>CP070771.1:7193860-7204939 GCA_020345785.1 Desulfobacterales bacterium | reverse complement strand
TGGGGGGGGATAAGGTAGGCGTCATGCCGCCGGGGGTCGTTTAATCCATTTGGATGATGCGGGTAACTCATAAAGCTGTCAGTTGTCCGATGTCCGTTGTCTGTTGATACCTAATAAGTAATTAATTTTTAAACCGATTATTGATTCAACGAACAGGTCGGGTGGAATCTGCCCTCTGCGAGTGCAGGCAACACAAGGGATTTTGTTTTTCCGCAACGGACCAACGACAACTGACCACTGACGGGGCATGGTCCTGAGAGCACTTGTTCTAAAATTTCAGCAACCCGCCGCAGAAACTACTTTTGTTTAATATCCTTACTCTGCATGCCCCAAATAAACACCTTTACCCACTCAAAACCAAATTTCAACAAAGCTGCATCATCGGTTTTCAGCTGCTTGCGCAAGGTGGATTTAATCAGGTAGCGTTTCAAAAAACTGCTCTGAAAAACAAAATCCCGAAAGCGATCGATGTTGTAAGTGGCCATAAAAGCCATTTTGGCTCGGGGCCCCTCGGGGCCCTCAAAGCCCCAGGGATCCTTTTGAAACAATTTCTTTAACTCTGCCCACCGAATCGTCATATTATAATACTGCTCGGTCTCCTGATCGGCGACCCAATCCGTTATTCTCCAAACTTGCGTTTCATGCTTACCGAGACAAAAATCCGGTGGACGAAAGAAATAAACCGGCTCCGCCTTTCTTTGGGCAGCATTGTAAAGCACCCCCTGCTCGACCGGAAAGTTGCGACAGGTATCCGGGCGGTGATCATAGACAGCGCAGCCGCTTTCGCCCACGAAAGGACAGGCATTGCCGGTATTATCCGACATGCGCAAAAGTACCTCGGGGAAATAATTGGAAGGCCGCATGACAATGTCCACGTATTTATCCAGAAACGCATCCGAGGACATTTGCAGAAATTGTTTCAGGCGCAGGACATCATAGGGGTATAAAAAAAGATTCAAATTGTGACAGCACCGGTTAAAGCATCCCACATCCGGATGGCATCGAAAACGGAAGGTGTCCCCTTCTTTGATTCGAACACCGGGCAGATTATCCATTTCCTCGATATCGAAGTATTTCATGGCCCTGGTGGTTATGTTCGTTGTGATGGTTGAGATCGTCCCAGTTAAACAAAAGACAAAAAGGTTTAACGGGATAAATTTGGATCGTTAGGATCGTTTAGATCGTTTGGTTCGTTGAGATCGTTAAGATCGTTCAGTTCGTTTTGATGGTTGAGGTCCTTTAGGTCGTTATGTTGGTTTAAATCGTTCAGAGGTTCAGGGTTCAGGGTTAAAGGCACGAGAAGGTATAAGGTATACGGTTTAAGGTGTATGGTGTGAGGTGCACGGTAAAAGAGCTATGAGCTTTTTTTTCTCACCTTCTCACCTTCCCACCTTCTCTTTTTTCTGCCCTTTGCCCTATGCTTCACCCCTCCACCTTTTACCTTCAGCCTTTAACCTTTATCCTTCCGCCTTCCCACCGCCCCGTTCCTCATCTACGCTATGCTCCATGCGCTATGCTCTCTGCCCTCTGCCTGCCGCGCCATCCTGTCCCGTCGTAGTCACGCTGCAAGCGTGACGAAGTCGGAAGCCCGCAGGGCGACGGCGGGTCATCTGTCATCGCCCACGATCATCTCGGCAACCGTCAACTTTACTCTGCCCGTCAGCCCCGCCGCCCGTTTAAAGGAATTCTCAAGGCCGGCCATCTCTAAATAAAAAGGGGTGCGATCGAATTGGTAATATGTTTGACTGGAGCATCGTTCGTCGAAAATGGCACATCCCGGGCCATGGACCACCGGCCCGCCAGGCTTATGAAGTTCATGGGGAATTCCATGCAGCCGGCAAATCATCGGCCGATAGGCGTACAGGGTACACAGGCCCTCATTGTTTAGCGGGCACATCAGCCGCAGGGACTTTCCGTCATGATCGGCCTGCGCGATTTGTCGACAAACCGCTTGCGCCGTCGTCCGCACCCGTTGCCGTTGAGGCCGTTCCAATGTGTCAAAACCTTCACGAATAAACAGGTATTCCAGATAGGTATGGTGATAAAAACGCGTCTGGCAGCAGTTGTCCTCGCATCCCGCACATTCAAACCCGTAGTGACCGGACGCGGCCGCATACGCTCGATCCATTTCGGCAAACAAGTAGCGCAGTCTTTCAAAAAAGATGGTTAGGATTTCAGCGTCGGGGCTGAAGATGGTGGGCATCGAGACCATGGAGGCATCCATCAGACCAACGGAATCGGAAAAAATAGCTTCTTGTAAAGGTTCATGGCATAGCGGTCGGTCATACTGGCGATTAAATCACAAACGATTCTTTCCCTGGTCTGCTCGTTGTTGCAGCAACCTGTCATTTGAAGTTCACGTAAATTTTCGAGAAGCGTCTGCTCATTTTCGATCAGAAAGCTGTAAAGTTCTGACAAAATCTTCTTGGCCTTTTCAAAGTGTCGGTGCACGCGCGGGGATCGATAGACGTTGTCGTATAAAAAAATTCGCAGCTGCGACATGGCCGAGTCCACCCCAGGGCTCATCTGCAGAGAAAGCCTGCCTTCGCATACTTTGGTCGATGAAATCAGGTCCCGGATCATGGTCGTCGCACGATCCGAATGGGTGAACCCGAGGACATTGGTGCACTCGGCGGGCACCTGTTCAGCCTTGATCACACCGCTTCGAATCGCATCTTCCAGATCATGATTCAGGTAAGCCATGATATCGGCAATTCTGGCCACCTGGCCCTCGTAAGTATCGGCCAGTTCATCGGCATTTTCGGGAATAATTTTACCGAATCCCTTTGAGTGCTTCCGTATTCCGTCTCGAACCTCGTACGTCAGATTGAGTCCGTTACCGTTATTTTCCAAAATTTCAACAACGCGCAGGCTCTGTTCGTTGTGTGAAAAATCGGCCGAAAAAATCTCCTTAAGTACGATCTCACCGCTGTGCCCGAAGGGCGTGTGGCCGAGATCATGTCCCAGCGCAATGGCTTCAACCAGGTCTTCGTTTAAAAGCAGCGCCCGTGCAATAGCCCTCGCCATCTGCGCCACCTCAAGGGTGTGGGTTAGGCGCGTGCGGTAATCATCGCCCAGCGGCGAGAGAAAGACTTGGGTTTTATGTTTTAACCGTCTGAAAGCATTTGAATAAACAATGCGATCGCGATCCAGTTGAAAAGCGGTGCGCACCGGACAGGGTTTTTCTTTTACCGCGCGCCCCCTGGTTTCGGCACTCAAGCAGCCGAAATCAGACATAAAATTTCTTTCACGTTTTTCGAATTCTTCTCTAATGGACATAATAGCCTGACTTAACAATTTTAAAAAAGGTGTTATATTACCCCCAAGTATGTTTTTTTGTAAAGGAATATTATATTTAGGTTCTCAAAAAAATTTTTTCTGAACGTTGTCCATTGAAATCGATTTGAGATATCCTTGAACTTCTTATCGATTGAATATTGCAGATTGACTATTGAATATTTAAGGTATTTTTTCGATTATAAAAAATAGACGGAGCGAAGCGACATCAATAAATATTCAATTTGCAATCTTCATTTTTCAATTCCCCGGTAAATGGGATATCCGTTTCGCTGCACCCGGCTATTTCGGAGTGATTAATAGGGCTAAATTTGCACCAATGAACGGACATCACTTAATACTCGGCGAACTTAATGATTTTATTACCGGCGCGAGCATAAAAGACACCCATGATGAAAGATACCGGCAAAAAATAGCACGCTTGCTCATAAACCGGCGAGGATATCTTAAAAGTGACATCGAACCGCGGAAAAAATTGTTGGTCCAAGCCGGAGATAAACGGGCAATCGTTAAAATTGATTTTTTAATCAACCTGTCCAGCAGAATTTGCATGATTGTTAAATATGGTCCCGGTTCCCTGGTTACGCGACGTCGTCCGGTGCTGGCCGCATCGCGTATCGCAGCGCCGTATCAGATACCGGTCGCGGTGGTAACCAACGGCGAAGATGCCGAGATTCTTGAAGGTTCCTCCGGCCAGGTCTTCGCTGTGGGGTTGGAGAGCATTCCTTCGAGATTGGAACTGGAAAATATTGCTGCCCGTAACGATTTCAAAGCGATCCCCTCCTGGCGGGTCGCAATGGAGGCCAGAATCGTTTATTGCTATGAAGTGGATGACAGCTGTCCGTGCGATGAGAATATATGCAAATTGTAACGTATTTAAGCTTTTCTTAGGGTTTTCTTCTTAAGTTTCGAAAAACTAATCGTTTTCAGACAGGCACTGCCAAATGGACGACGAGCACTTTATGAGACAGGCTTTGGAGCAGGCTGAACAGGCTTTGGCGGCCGGCGAGTTCCCGGTTGGCTGTGTCCTGGTTTACCGGGATAACATCCTGGCAACCGGCCATCGGGAAGGCACCGTTGGAAAGCGCTGCAATGAAATCGATCACGCCGAAATGATTGCCTTGCGGCGTTTGACGGATAAGCATTATCACATCGATTGGGGCCAAATAACGACCTTCAGTACCATGGAACCTTGTTTGATGTGTTACAGTGCGCTAATAATAGCCGGTATCGGCAGAATCGTTTACGCTTATGAAGATGTTATGGGCGGCGGAACTTGTTGCGACCTGGCCCGCCTGAACCCCCTGTATAAAAACAGCGCGGTGAAGGTTGTGCCCAACGTCTTGCGCGCCGCAAGTCTCAAGATCTTTAAGACCTACTTTGCCGATCCGGAAAACCATTATTTAAAACAAAGTCTGCTGGCCGAATACACATTGAGACAGGAAATTTGAAATGCTCGGCAGCCTCAGTGAAAATTGCAATCAAACTGTCTAAATATGATGCCGTTGCCGATGGCGGGCTCTCCTTTGAGAAATGAAGAAACATGATTGCAATAAAATCATAGGAAGATTGTCAAGAATATGATAAAGCTTTTTTTCCCCTTGCATTTTTTTCTTGCATTTCTTATTTTGGTTGTATATTCAACCGCATGATTCATCATGGTTTTCGGAGCCGGGCGGAATTGCAGTCAAAATCTGACTGCATACCTTTACAAAGGGCCGCGCATGTATGCAACCGCAGACAATAATCATTGAACCGGGAGGTAAAACATAGCATCACCAAGACGACCCCAGCGACCGATACGCGCCAACAAAGTTAACATTAATAGGGATATTAGGGCAAGAGAAGTAAGAGTTATAGACCCCGATGGCAATCAGATCGGAATTATACCTACTAAACAGGCACTTGATACAGCAGCGGAATTTGGTCTCGACCTGGTAGAGGTTTCACCTACGGCAAATCCTCCTGTTTGCAAGATTATGGATTATGGCCGCTACCGTTATGAACAGACCAAAAAAAAGCAGGAGGCCAAAAAGAAACAAAGCACGTTTCAGGTGAAGGAGATAAAGGTCCGCCCAAAGACCGGCGAACATGATCTGCAGACGAAGATCAACCATATAAAGAAGTTCCTTGGTAGAAAAGACAAAGTCAAAGTAACCGTGATATTTAGGGGTCGCGAAATCACATTATCACCATTGGGGATGTCAGTGCTCGAAAAAATTGCGGAGGAAACTGAAGAACTCGCCATGATCGAGCAAAGTCCAAAATTCGAAGGTCGCTCCCTGGTCATGATCCTGGCACCGAAATAATTGCTTTGGCTGAAAACAAGATGGAAACGCCACGTATTTTAAATTTCCAGCAGGCACCGAAAAAATAGTTACCAAATCATATCGATACCGATGTTGGCGTGGGCCGGTTTTTGATAGCTCACGCCATCTATTTTTAAAGTTACAGTTGCCCGCTTCACGGGCATTTCAATTTAAGGAGGTATTTACATGCCGAAAATAAAAACAAATCGTGCGGCTGCCAAGCGCTTTAAAACAACCGGAACCGGTAAAATCGTCTATCGTAAATCATGCGCCAGCCATATCCTGACTAAAAAAACCACCAAACGCAAACGTTCGTTGCGAAAAGCGCACCTTATCGCCAAATCCGACCGCAGAGAAATCCGGTTATTGCTGCCAAATGGATAATCCGGCGAATAGCAGATGACAGAAGTCGGAAGTGGGAATGCGGAAGTTGGAAGGATAAAGGCTAAAGGTAAAAGGTGGAGGGTTGAAGCACAGGGCATAGCGCAAAGAGCATGGCGCATAGCGTAACGGCGGCATCTTGAGCCTATACCGTGCACCTTAAACCTTATACCTTCTCGCGCCTTTAACCCGGAACCTCTGAATATAAAAACCATCTAAACGATCTTAACGATCTCAACGATCCAAATTTATCCCGTTAAACCTTTTTGTCTTTTGTTTAACTGGGACGAACTAAACGGTCTGAACGACCACGATAAAGAGGTAAACAAAATGAGAGTTAAAAGAGGATTCAAAGCCAGAAAACGTCGCAAAAAGGTTTTGAAACTGGCCAAAGGATTTCGCGCTGGGCGCAGTAAATTGTTTCGTACTGCCGCCGACGCCGTCGACAAAGCATTGATGTATGCCTATCGCGACCGGCGTGCTCGCAAACGGGATTTTCGCAGACTCTGGATTACCAGAATTAATGCCGCCACACGGCTGAACAATTTGACCTACAGCAAGTTTATGCATGGTCTGAAACTTGCCGGAGTTGAGCTGGACCGCAAAGTGCTCGCCGAACTGGCAATTTCTGATCCTGCCGGATTCGCAAAAATCGCAAATCTGGCCGCCCAGAAACTGTAAAAATGTCGAACGGCGAGTGACGAAGGTCGAATTATGGAATGCTTCCTATCTCTTAACTTACAAAAAGATAGTATGCCTCCATTCGTCATTCGACATTCGTCTTTCTTCATTCCAGAGGGTTTCAAGTTGTGGATAATAAATTAGATCAAATACATAAAAAGGCTCTCGAAGAGCTTGAAGTTGCTAAAAGCCCTCAAGATATTCAGGATATCTCCGTGCGGTATCTGGGTCGCAAGGGGATCTTAACCCAGTTCTTACGCAATATAGCCGAGTTGCCGGTGGAGCAAAGACCAATTGCGGGCAAAAAAGCCAACCAGATCAAAAGTATCCTGGATAAAACATTCAAGCGGGCGGCTGAAAAAATTGCATCAGCGGGGCAGGCGCAAGACTCTGGAATCGACGTCTCTCTGCCGGGCAGAAGGTGTTCAGCCGGTTTTTTGCATCCGATCACCCAGATCAACAACCAGATTTGCGATATTTTTTCGAGCCTGGGATTTGATATTGCCGAGGGACCGGAAGTTGAATCGGACTATTACAACTTCGAAGCGCTGAACTTTCCCAAGGACCATCCGGCACGGGATATGCAGGATACTTTTTTTGTCAGTGACGATGTCGTTTTAAGAACCCATACGTCTCCCCTCCAGATCAGAACCATGGAAAAACAAAAACCGCCGGTGAGAATCGTTTGCCCCGGCAAGGTGTACCGCTGTGATTCGGATCTGACCCATACCCCCATGTTTAACCAAGTGGAGGGCCTGCTGGTTGACGAGAATATATCCTTTGGAGATCTCAAAGGTGTGCTCACTACCTTCGTGCATCAGATGTTTGATGAGCGGACGAGCCTGAGGTTTCGCCCCAGCTTTTTCCCGTTCACCGAACCCAGCGCGGAGGTGGATATCCTCTGCGTCATGTGCCGGGGCAAGGGATGTCGCGTCTGTTCTCATACCGGATGGCTTGAAATACTGGGATCCGGTATGGTTCACCCGGCGCTATATGAGAATGTGGGCTATGATGCCGACCGCTATACGGGGTTTGCATTTGGTATGGGCGTGGAGCGGATTGCCATGCTCAAGTACGGCATCGACGACATCCGCAAGTTTTTCGAAAATGATATGCGGTTTTTAGAGCAGTTTTAGGTGAAATAAAGCCATGAAAGTTAGCTTAAGCTGGCTAAAAGATTATGTTGATATCACTATGGATCCGGCCGCTCTGGCGGAGGCTTTGACGATGGCCGGTCTGGAGGTCGATTCGGTCTCAGATCGCTATGCTTACCTCAACGGTGTTATCGTCGGCCGGATCGAGGAAGTGGGACCTCACCCCAACGCCGAAAAATTGAAAATCTGCCGCGTAAACACAGGCGATAGCCGGCTGTCGGTTGTGTGCGGTGCCCCCAATGTCAGAGAAGGCATGCTGGCGCCCCTGGCGCTGCCCGGCACCGTCTTTCCGGATGGATCCCGGCTTGAAAAAAGCGTCATCCGAGGTGAACGCTCCGAAGGCATGCTCTGCAGTGATGCAGAACTGGCAATCGGCGATGATCCCGACGGCATTATGGTTCTGAAATCGTCATCGAAAGTGGGAGCAAATCTGGCCCAAAGCCTGGGCCTGTCAGATACGGTCTTTGAATTGGATCTGACCCCCAACCGGCCGGATTGCCTCAGCGTCATCGGCATCGCCCGGGAAATAGCCGCCATTCAGAAAACAGCCTTGAAATATCCCGATTATGCCATTGAGGATAAAGCGGATACCATCCACAAACTCTCATCGGTCATAATCGAGGCCCCGGACCATTGCCCGCGCTATTCAGCCCGGCTGGTGGAAAACGTCAAGGTGGAAGCATCACCGCTCTGGCTCAAGGATCGTTTGGCGTCGGTAGGTCTCAGGCCGATCAACAATATCGTTGATATCACCAATTTTGTCATGATGGAAACAGGTCAACCGCTGCATGCCTTTGATTTCGATCTTCTGGCTGAAAACCGCATCGTGGTCCGCCTCGCCTCTCAGGGGGAGAAATTCGCCACTCTGGATGAGAAAGAAAGGACGCTCGAGTCGGAGATGCTTATGATCTGCGACGGCGAAAAAGCCGTCGCCGTTGGCGGGGTTATGGGGGGGCTCAATTCGGAAATTGAGGATGACACCACCCGCGTGCTCATCGAGGGTGCTTATTTTAACCCGGTCAGTATCCGCCGAACCTCAAAAAAATTAGGGCTGAATACGGATGCGTCCCATCGTTTCGAACGCGGCGTAGATCCGGAGGGCACCATTCGTGCCGTTAACCGGGCTGCAAGGCTCATGGTTGAAATCGGCAGGGGCACCCTCGTCGACGGCCTAATCGATGAATATCCGAATCATCAACCTGTTAAAAGCGTCGCGCTGACCATCAAGCGGACCAATCGCCTTCTGGGTACCCGTCTGGATCGCAACCGCATCCGGCAGCTTCTGGAATCGATTGAATTCAAAACCGAAACAGTCACCGACAATCGGGATGGTCTGATAGTCCATGCCCCGTCATACCGGGTGGACATAACAAGACCTGAAGATCTGATGGAGGAAGTCGCCCGGTTGTCCGGCTATAATAATATCCCGACAACGCATCCCGCGATGCCGGCCGAGGGTCGGCCGCCTGCCCGCCGGCTGGTGCTCCGCAACCGGCTAAAACGCCTGATGAGCGGATTCGGATTCACCGAAGTCATCTCCTACAGTTTTGATTCAGAATCCGCCTGCGACCGCCTGCAAATTAAATCCGACGATCCCCGCCGGTCGATGATTCATATTTTGAATCCTCTGACCGAAGACCAGGCGGTCATGCGCACAAGCCTGGTGCCGGGAATGCTCTCAACCATGAGCTATAATAGCGCCCGACAAATTAGGAATCTTAGGTTATTTGAGATTGGCAAAATATTTCTCAAGACCGACACCCAAAGCCTTCCGCTGGAGCCTGAAGTCATGATAGCGCTATGGACCGGGGCACGCGATGATGCGTCGTGGTACAATCGGGATATCCCATGCGACTTTTACGATATCAAGGGGGTCGCGGAAGGATTACTGCGTGCCTTGAAAATAGACAATTACCGCTTTACGGCAATGCCCGCTGAATCCTGCGAATATACCAGACCTGGATACAGCGCACAGATTTTGACTGCGGATTCGGTGGTGGGTCTGGTGGGCGAAATCCATCCCCGAGTGCTGGACAGCTTCGATTTGAAGCAAAGTGCCTTTATCTTTGAACTCCAGTTGGAAAAAATTGCCGATTCGATTCCGGAAATCAAATTTTCCAGACCGATTCCGCGGTTTCCCGCCGTTTACCGGGACATTACCATTATCATCGACCGGAATATTGAAACGCACACCGTGCTGGAGACGGTTGAAAGCTTCCACGAAGAGTTGGTAGAGCATTTGCATCTGTTTGATGTCTTTGAGGGTGCTCCCATCGCCGCTGGCAAAAAAAGCGTTTCGTTTCGTGTGACCTACCGCTCCAGTGTTAAAACCCTGGAAGACGACGATGTCAACGAACTTCACAAATCGATAACCGATAGACTGCTGAAATTATTTAAGGCCACACTGTCCTGAACCGTATCCGCCCGAGAATTGAATATTGAAGATTGAATATTGAATATTTAAGGTTCGCCTACGGCGGATCAATTTTAAGGACTTATCAAGAAAATGACGGAACGCAGCGACTTCCACAAATTTTCATTCTTCAATCTTCAATATTCAATTGAAAATGGGTTGGGCAATGCGAATTGAAAAGCCGTATGATATAAAAATACCTGACAAGCTTTATTTCAAGATTGGTGAAGTCAGCAGGATTGCAGGCCTTCCGAGCCACGTATTAAGGTTTTGGGAAGCAGAGTTTAAAAAAATAAGTCCTAAGCGCACAGCATCGGGGCAGCGGTCATACACTAGAAAAGATATTGAAACGATCCTGGAAATTAAATACTTGCTTTATGATAAAAAATTCACCATCGAAGGTGCCCGTAAATATTTAAGTGCCAAAGCCGGAACCGACGCGCTTCTCTCCAAACAGTTACTGGAAGAGTTGAAAGCGGAATTAAAAAACATTCGGAACCTGCTCGGCGGCAAATAGTTTGCTGAAAGTTATTGACAATTTAAAGAATTTGTCTTAAATATTTTAATCCTAGGATAGCGGGCATAGCTCAGTTGGTAGAGTACAAGCTTCCCAAGCTTGGTGTCGCGAGTTCGAGTCTCGTTGCCCGCTCCAGTTTTTATTCGCGTTTTCCGTTTCACGTGATGGCTTGGGGTCGTGGTTGTTATGTATTGTGGGATGAACTTTAATTTTTCCTTATGGTTAATGGCATGAACAGATAAACTTTCTCGCTGTACTTCAAGACCATCTACCGGCAACATGAGGAAACGGGCGACAGCCCGTTTTTGTGTTTATAGGAAGGGGGAT
>CP070771.1:7182461-7193760 GCA_020345785.1 Desulfobacterales bacterium | reverse complement strand
TTCCGCCACTTCGGCACTTTTAACGCGATTAAAAAGATTGATTTAATACACAGTTTGAACTACATATATTCATTTTGGGATTCATGTCAAGTTCATAATTGATGGTTTCGAAATAAATCAGAAAAGTGACCCGCTTGTCGACTTGGGCAAACAGGCTTGTGTCCCGGAGGGAATGCTGGAACGTCGGATTTATGGCCTCAAATGAATTTCCAGTGGTTTCTTTTACCTGCAGGAATTCAGAGATTTATTTATCATGAAAGTTTTCGATCATCTTGACCATATCAATGAGCCCTTCAAACGCGCTGTGATTACCATCGGCAATTTTGACGGCGTTCATATCGGGCACCAGGCCCTGTTTCACGAAGTTATTGAAAAGGCCACTGCCATTGACGGCACATCCGTCGCCATGACGTTTGAACCGCATCCGATGCGTGTATTAAAGCAAAACAATCATCCGCCTTTGATAACCCTGTATGAGCAGAAAGCCGAATTGATCGAACGCACCGGCATAGATGTACTGATTTGTGTTCCTTTTACCCTCGAGTTTGCAGCGCTTTCCGCCGAACAATTCGTCAAAGACCTGCTGGTGCAAAAAATCGGCATGAAAGCAATTGTGGTCGGTAAAGACTATAGTTTCGGCAAAAATCGCGAAGGCAATATCGAGTTGTTGCAGTCCTTTGCGCCTCGATATGGTTTTGAAGTTATCGTGGCCGGCTGGGTCAGGTCAGCCAGGGCTTTAACAGACCGCATCAGCAGCACCAGAATCAGGGAACTGATTATCGACGGTCTGATGGAGCAGGCCGAAAAAATGCTGGGGCGAAATTACCAGATCAGAGGCAGGGTTGTGACTGGTCGAGATCGCGGCGGCAGACTTCTCGGAATTCCGACTGCCAACATCAACCTGCACGATGAACTATGCCCTAAAACCGGCATTTACGCGGTCACAGTGGAATTTGACAGCAAAAAGTACAAGGGCGTTGCAAATATCGGTTACAGCCCGACTTTTGACGACCACGAGTTTACCGTGGAGGTGCATATTTTAGATTTTAGTGATAATATATATGGAAAGAAAATCCGTGTTAATTTCATCAAGCGTATCCGTGATGAGAAAAAATTTTCAAATATCTCAGAACTCATCAATCAAATCAGACTAGACATCGTCGCGGCTCGAGAAATTTTAAACAGATGAAAAAAAACTTGACCATCTCCTTTATTGGAGGTGTGGCGATATCGGTGATCGCGCTCTATTTCGCTTTTAGAGATGTTCCCGTTGCTGATCTGTTCAAGTATTTGGCTTCCATAGATTACTTCTGGGTACTGCCGGCAGTAATGACCTCAATCATTTCCTTTATACTGAGAGCTTTTCGCTGGAGGATCATTCTGGAATCGGCCAAGAGAATCAGTATATGGAGTGCCATTCATCCCCTGATGATCGGGTTTATGATCAACTGTGTTTTGCCCGGTCGTCTGGGTGAGGTGGCCCGCCCTGTAGTATTGCAGAAAAAGGAAAAAGTACCTTTTCCCACAGGCCTGGCAACTGTCGTGGCGGAAAGAATGTTTGATATTATTCTTCTGCTGCTCCTTTTTATACTGACCATCGGCGTTCTAAAAATAGATCCCGAACTCAATGTAGCCTTTGGCAAGTATCAACTGAACCGGGATACCCTGCAAGCCGTTTTCAATGGCATGTTAAAGCTGGGTGTCATTTTGATTGCGGGGATCGTTTTATTCAGTATTCACAGGTTGCGTGAATTCATTTACAGCGTGATCAGGTCTACGCCGAAATTGTTTTTTTTCGCGGGACAACGCTTCAAAGCGTCGTATAAAAAAAGTGTGTGTGAGCCCGTAATCAATATCCTTAATAATGTAGCTCAGGGTTTTATCCTGGTAAGATATCCCAAAAAGATCATCATCTGTTTCGTTTATTCGATGCTGATCTGGGGACTGCAAGCGCTCTCATATTATCTGTTTTCGCTCGGAAGTCCCGGTATTAACCTGACATACTACGAAATAACAGCCGTTATGGTAATTATCTGCTTCTTTATCGCATTGCCCTCGGCGCCGGGATTCTGGGGGCTTTGGGAAGCAGGCGGCGTATTTGCGCTATCGTTATTCGGTGTTTCCGCCAAAGACGCTGCCGGTTTCACCCTGGCGAATCATGCAATTCAAGTAATCCCGGTAATTATTGCCGGTTTTGCATCCGCCATGATTTTGAGTGTAAATATCCGCCAGTTGTCTTATGCGGGCCAAGAGTACCGACGACAACAGCCGACGGTGAAACCCGATTGAATGTGAAATAAACTCTTGAGTTGGTGAGCGCGTATTCAGCTCATAAGTTGGTAAGTTCTTAAGCTGATAAGCTCACAAATTCAAGAATTTGCAAACTCACGAGCTAACGAACGTGAGAACTTACGAATTTACGAGCTCCCGAAATCACGAACTTACGAATTCATAAAATTACGAACTCATGAACTTACGAGCTTTAGAACAAATGGAAGTTGATATCATGTCCAAACTTGACATTTTAACATATCCGAATAAATTCTTGAGCGAACCGACCAAACCGCTGGAAAACATCGACGGCCAGGTTCAGGAAATGATCGATCAGATGGCCGCCACCATGTATGATGCGCCCGGCATCGGGTTGGCGGCGATCCAGGTGGGATGGGATAAGAGTCTTTTAATCTATGATATTTCTCCCAGAGATGAAAACCGCTCCCTGCACGTGCTGATCAATCCCAAGATTGTTACCAAAGAAGGTGAGATGGTCTCCGAAAACGAAGGCTGCCTCAGTGTGCCTGATTTCAGGGCGGACGTGAAACGTGCAGCCAACATAACTGTTGAAGGTCATGATCGGGAGGGCAAACCCGTCCGAATGGACGCCGAAGGACTGTTGGCCATTGTGTTGCAGCATGAAATCGACCATCTAAACGGAACCTTGTTCATTGAACGTATCAGTTCCCTGAAACGGCAAATGTATCAGCGCCGGGTGAAAAAGCAAATGAAGATGAAATGAAAGTTGATGGTTAAACGGTTCAGCGTTCAACGTTCAAGGTTGGAAAAGGCAAATAAAATCTTTCCTTCATTAATATGCTTAGCATATAGTATAATAAATACGTGACCGTAATTCTGAATAAAAGCACTTAATCCCGTTGGGTTTTTATAGTTTACGAAGAAGTTGCATATTTAGCTAAACTGTCCGCCTCCGTGCGCGGCGGCAGCCTTGAACTCTATACCCAGATCCTTGAACCCTGAGCCCTGAACGCTGAACCTTGAACCCTAAAATGAAGAAATATAAAATCATTTTCATGGGCACTCCGCATTTCTCCGTCCCCGGACTGAAAGCCTTGCATGAGAACGGTTATAAGGTCACTCTGGTTGTCACCCAACCGGACCGCCCCAGGGGAAGAGGACGCAAAGTCACAGCATCTCCGGTGAAGGCGACAGCCATGAATTTGGGAATCCAGGTCATTCAGCCTGCATCGATTAAGACCGCAGAATTTGCCGATCACATCACATCCTGTAAACCGGATTTTCAGGTTGTCATTGCATATGGAAAAATTCTGCCGGAAAATGTGCTGGCGATACCCCGTATCGGGACCATTAACATCCATGCCTCCCTGTTGCCGAAACTCCGCGGACCCGCCCCCATTCAATGGGCGATTATCAACGGTGAGCGGGAAACCGGCGTGTGCTCAATGCTGATGGACAAAGGTATGGACACCGGAGACATACTACTCACCGCACCGGAGCCGGTTAAACCGCAAGATACGGCCGGTACCCTGCATGACCGTCTGGCCCTCAAAGGGGCAAGGGTTTTAACAGACACCTTAAAAAAATTTGCAGACCACACGATTCATCCCCTACCCCAAAATCACAGGCTTGCCACTTACGCCCCCCTGCTCACAAAGGACGACGGTCTTATCAATTGGAACAAATCGGCAGAATCGCTTGAACGATTCATCCGGGGAGTTACGCCGTGGCCCGGGGCATATACTTTTTATGGTGAAACACGCCTGAAGATTTTCAAATCCACACCTTTAGCAATAGAAACCATGGACTCCCCAGGTACCGTACTGCAAGGGTTTCCGGATGAATTGCGGGTGGCCACCGGCAATGGCGTGCTTTCCATCCTGGAAATTCAAGGTGCTTCAGGCAAGCGGATGTCAGTCAGGGATTTTTTGCAGGGACATAACATACCAACGGGATCTGTTCTCAGCTAATGCCCCATCTTTATAAATTTCGCTTCTCTTAAAGCCAATTTGGACTATCGCACCGGCAGATCGAGCCAGGCCAATTGTCTGAGAACAGGAAAGCCGAAATTCCAAGCACCAAATTCCAAATAAATTCAAAATTCGAAATATCAATAACCGATACAAACCAGGTTGTAAGCTCAATGCCGCATGTTTTGAATTTGTGTTTTTGGTCATTGGAAATTATTTGTTATTTGGGATTTGGGATTTGCTTTTTCGGGTCTATCCGATCCCGTATTTTGAGTTCTTAAACCGACATTGACCCTCAACGTTTTTTCAGAGCCTTTATAATATGCCTTTCGACGCTCGAAAAAGTGCTTTAGACATGCTGAATACCCTGGATCGAGGGCAGCAAACGCTGGATTTCCTGCTTGAAGCGGTCTCCGCTGACTATAGCGATGTGCCGAGGCGGGAACAATCTCTGCTGAGAGCGCTGGTTTTCGGAGTGCTGCGCTGGAGGGGCCGCCTGGACTACATCATCTCTCATTTTTCCCGCACTCGCTTTGATAAAATCAACCCCCTCGTTTTAAATGTTCTGCGTCTGGCTCTGTTTCAAATGATCTACCTGGATCGTATACCTGAATCCGCGGCGGTGAACACGGCTGTTGAATTCGCCAAAGCATTCGGTGCTCCCTGGGTGGTCGGTTATGTGAATGCGCTGCTGCGCAAAGCTGCTCGTGAATATCAATGCATTTCTTTGCCGGATGCCGAAAAAGATCCGATTGCGGCCCTGGCAGTCGAAAAGTCATTTCCCGAGTGGATTATCCGTAAATGGATAAATCGCTACGGTCCGGCAAGTACTGCAAACCTGTGCGACAGCATAAATACCATTGCGCCGACAACTGTTCGCACAAATACCTTGAGAGTATCCCCCACCCGGTTGGCAGAGACCCTCTCCGGCGAAGCCGGGCAGGTCCGGCAAACGTCGTATGCACCCGATGGTATCACGATTGTCAACCCGGCCACTGCGATTCCCGAGCTCAGCGCGTTTAAGTCAGGCTGCTTTCAAGTCCAGGATGAAGCCGCCCAGTTGGTTTCACTGTTATTGGATCCGCAGCCCGGCGAGACCGTGCTGGATGCCTGTGCCGGATTGGGCGGTAAAACCGGGCATATCGCCCAGCTGATGAAAAATTCGGGAAAGGTCGTGGCGCTGGATGTAAATGAGAAAAAACTTCAACGCCTTGAGGCTGAGATGCTGCGGCTGGGTATGTCGATTGTATCGACCCATTGTCATGACATTGAAAAGGGAGTCCCCTCGGCGCAAACCGCTGGATTCGACCGCATTCTGTTGGACGCCCCCTGCTCGGGCCTTGGCGTCATGCGACGCAACCCGGATATAAAATGGCGAACATCCAAAAGGAATCTTTTAAAATATAATGCCAGGCAAATCCGTCTTCTTGAAAATATTTCCCACCTTGTCAAACCGTCCGGTATTCTGGTATATGCCGTGTGCAGCCCGGAACCCGAAGAAAATGAAATGGTTATTAAGGAGTTTTTGAAAAAAAAGGCCGAGTTTGTTATAAATAAAGAATTTGGACGGCTCCCGGATAAACTTTGCACAATGCAGGGTTCTCCAGGCGTTTTCAGAACTTATCCGATTTTAAGTGAGATGGACGGTTTTTTTGCGATACGTCTCCAAAAACACTAATTTGGCAATAATCATTTAGACGGTGAATGGATTCGTTTATTTATTTCTGTTTAGAGACAGGATTTACAGGATTTATTGGATTTTTTCCATACTTTGTTTCCGGATGAAACAAAGCATACCTAATTGCCCTCGGCAAAGTAGCCTTTAATAATAACATGAAGACCGCAGCCCTTGGGTAAAAATTTAAATAAATGAATATTGGCCACCCTTGAATTCTTGATTCCACCGAAGGTGGACTGTTGTTTCATCAATTTCTTCCGGAAATTGATGAAAACAAAAAATATCCGGATGATCCTGTATGCCGCGGCGTAGCTTTAGCGAAGACTGGTTTATCCTGTCTGATTTGATCGAATACAATTGATTCCAAACCAAATATGCAATGAAGTCTCTTTCAACCTTGGGAAGCGAGATGCAACTCGAGAAGTGAATCCATGTCTAAACGACAATGAACTTATTATTAAATGATAAAAAAAATTGCTAAGATTACTGCTTTAGGCCTGGCTTTTTTGCTGGCAGCCGGTGCCAGCGCCTATTTAACTTTGACATTCATCATAAAAAGCGAAGACACCGTCATTGTGCCGGATCTTGTGGGCAAGGATGTGGTTTCAGCGCTGGAGCTTTTAACTGACCTGCAATTAAACACCAAAGTAAGCGGATCGGAGTATAGTCGACAATTTCCTAAAAACCATGTTGTTTTTCAGGAACCCGAAGCAGGTTCTGAAATAAAGAAGGATCGTGATGTCAGAATTATCATATCCAAAGGCCCTCAGAATATTTTGATGCCCAACCTGGCTACCCTGTCGGAGCAACAGGCACGCATGATTATCGAGGAGAACGGCCTTTCCAATGGACATTTGTCGCACACCTACTCCAGCAGTATGGAAGAAAATCATGTGATTACGCAGGTTCCGGCGGCCGGCTCCATGATCACCCGCGGCGCCAAGATAGATATGTTGGTGAGTTTGGGGCCGCATCCGGTTAAATACGTAATGCCGGATCTTTCCGAGATTTCGCTGGATCAAGCCGTGTTTCTGATCGAAAAAGCCAATCTGAGGGTCGGTGATATACGATCACAATTTGACATAAAAAAAGACCGCAATCATGTCCTCCGCCAGGAGCCGCTGCCGGGATATCAGGTATTTGAGGGCAGTCCGGTCCACCTGGTCATCAACCGTCCTTCTGCGGGTAACCAATTACATCGTCCGTTGTACGGCAGTCTGCTGCAACACCGTGTTAAGAGCGGCTTCTTAAAAAAACACGTTCGGGTTGAACTGGAGAATATGAGCACAACAACGGATTTATTCGACGACTACATGAAACCCGGTGAGGAAATATGGGTGCTTGTTCCCAGAGATCGGGATGCAACGGTTTTTATTTTCGAAGATGATGAACTCGTAGATGCGCGTATTTATGAAGCGTGGTGAGAGCTAGTTGATTGAGTTGATAAGTTTATTGGGTTTATTGAGTTATTTGGGGCGAGGAGGGATGGAGGCCGAAATGCTGGAAGGCTTGAAAGCTTAAAGGCCGGAAGGCTTGTGAGTTCGTGAGTTGGCAAGCTGGGAAGATGAGGGGATAAGAGGCTGAGAAGGTGAGAAGTCGGGAGGTTGGGAGGTGGAAAAACGCATAGCGCAGAGGGCATGGCGCAGAGCGTGATCGGTTGAGAAGGTGGGAAGCTGAGAAGGTAAGAAGGTCAGAGGGTGAGAAGGCGGCAGAACGCATAGCGCAAAGGGCATAGCGCATGTGACAGAGAGCATGGCGCATAGCATAAGAAAAATTATAATAGGACGGAAGGAGGGAGCGGTTTTTAACCGCGACAGACTCGGTCTGACATATATCGATAATCGTAGTTTGAAGCCACTCCCACCAAGCATTAACTTAAGCCGTCTCTGCTGCCAAGCCTTCCAGCCTTCAAGCCTCCCAGCTGCCAAGCCTGTAATACTATGAAGTATCAACTTAATCCGCTCAATCAAACTATTCAACTTAATCAACCAATCAACTCAACAAAATCGGAGATTTTTTTATGAAACTGATTGCACCTTCTATTTTATCGGCTGACTTTACAAGGCTCGGCGATGAGGTCAAAGCGGTTGAAGCAGCGGGCGCTGATTGGATCCATGCCGATGTCATGGACGGCCATTTTGTGCCGAATATTACCTTTGGGCCGCTGATGGTGGAGGCGGTGCGACGGGTGACGGCACTTCCGATCGACGTGCATTTGATGATTGAAAACCCCGACAATTATATTGCCGAGTTTGCAAAAGCGGGAGCATCCTATATATCCGTTCAGATCGAAACTTGCGTGCACCTGAACCGGAGCGTGCAATTGATCCGGGAATGCGGTGCCAAACCGGGGGTTGTTCTCAATCCGTCAACTCCGCTGCATTTGCTGGACTGGGTACTGGAAGATGTCGATTATGTGCTTATTATGAGTGTTAATCCCGGTTTCGGCGGGCAAACGTTCATTCCAGGCAGTCTCGATAAAGTAAAAGATTTGCGCCGGATGATTCAACATCGAAAGCTGAATACCCTGATTGAAATCGATGGCGGCGTCAATGAAGATACTATAGCTGATATTGCAGCTGCCGGCGTAGACATATTCGTGGCGGGTTCCGCCATTTTCGGCAGCCGGGATTACAAAAAAACCATCAGCAGCTTCCGGGAGAGAATCGGCGATTAAAGCGCAGAGAGCATAGCGCATGGCGCAGAGGATATGTGAAAGTGAGAGGGTGGGAAGGTGGGAGACGTAAAAAGAGCAGAGGGCATAGCGCAGAGAGCATAGCGCATAGCGCAGAGCGTAAAGGACTGAGTGCTTCTTTCCTATCAACTATAAACTATCAACGATCAACCAAACTCATCAACTAAATCAACTTAATCAGCTCATTCAACTTGGGGGCAATAATAAATTGAAATTTCTGGATTTTTTTGATATATTGAATTTAAATTTACTGGATATGACTTTCATGAAAAAAATTACATTAGGACAATCACCCCCATGACTGAAACAAGAGAGATGTATCGACGAACATTTTGGGGACTGTTAACCGCAGGCTTGGCCTTTGCATTTGTCACGCTGATGGGTCAGCAGACCGTGTCATCCGACGATCTGACGGATGCGGTCAAACGCCAAAAGGTCGAAAGCCTGTATAACGGTTACCACAACAAATTTCCCGAAGTATTGGATGTTACACCGCAGCAGGCGATGAACCTTATCGCTGATCAAAAGTCGGTTTTTATTGATATAAGAGAGCCGGACGAACAGCAGGTATCCATGCTGCCCGGCGCCATTACCGAAAAAGAATTCCTGAACAATTTTAAAAGCTATGAGGACCACGTTAAAATCGCCTACTGCACCATTAGTTATCGGAGCGGCAAGTTCGCTCAAAAGCTTCAAAAAGAGGGAATTCCCGTCTACAATCTTAGAGGAGGTATTTTAGCCTGGGTGCACGACGGCGGCAAAGTTTACAACCAGAATGGCGAAACCCATCGTGTTCACGTATACGACAGCGAATGGAATTTGCTGCCGGCGCGCTATGAGGCTGTGTGGTGATTTGGTTGATTGGCAAATTTAGTTGATTGAGTTGATTGGTTGATTAAGTTAAAGAGTTGATAGTTTATATAGTTGATAGGCAAGCACTCAGTCCTTTACGCTCTGCGCTATGCCCTATGCTGCTAGACGTTTTTCCACCTCTCAACCTCCCAACTTCTCACCCTCTGCCCTTCTCATCCTCTTATCCCCTCATCTCTCCCGGCTATCCAGTCTCCGAGCCTCCCAACTTCCGAGCCCCTAATTCAATCTAACCTTTGAACCGTGAACCGTGATTGTGGGGTCGAAGCCCGAAGGGCGAAGCCCCAAACCCGGAACCTATTCGTTTAGGTTGTAATAAATCTCATAGTATTTCTTCATCGACCGATCAACTTTAGCCCACCGGCGTTCGATCAGGTAGCGGGTGAAAAGGTAAAACACCGTCAGAAAGTTGCCTGCAAACCGGGGGGCGTTCCAGCGTCTACCCGAAACTACAATTCCATCACGCAAAAACACCAGCCGCCCGAATTCCTTTAATCGCAAAGAAAGTTCAACATCCTCCATCAGCATCATGGACGGAAACCCTCCCATGCCATCAAGGGCTTCGGCCCTGAAAAATTGAGCCTGATCGCCGAATGATATCCCGGTCAAATATGCTCGGATGTTGTTTAAAAATGCAATCAACCGCATTTTGGGGTGATGGGACTCAAACTGCATCCCGAAAGCGCCTCCCACGACGTGGGGATTGGCTTTAAGCAATTCTATGATGCGCTTAAATACCCCTTTGCCGGCCACACAGTCCGCATGCAAAATCAGGATCACATCGCCGGAGGCTGCCTTTATCCCTTCTCTAATTTGAGGCCCCCTGCCCTGCGGGCTCTTTACCACCCGGACGTTCAGTTTTGCGGCGATGGACCTGGTGTTATCTGTTGAACCGCCGTCGGCCACGATAATTTCTTTCAGCACCGTGCGGTTCTTTAAGGATTCAAGACATCGTCCAATAGTATATTCTTCATTTAGCACGGGAACAATGACGGATATGTTTTTTGGTTTCGGATACATACGGTCTCGTATAATGTAGCCGCAACGGAATATCCCCCAGATAAGAAGACCGCAAAAAGGAACGTATTCAAAAAATTTTAGCCAGAAGATTTCCTGAAATATTCCGGTCCTCGATTCAATGGCGATTACAGGAAATGTAAAGACGACCGCAGCAAGCAAATACAACCAGGCCAGCGACGGAAAGAACACAAGAAAGGGGGCAATCAAAACCAAATACCAGGGATGGAGCGTCGGCAGAAATATCATCAGGCAGCCCACGGCCAGATAAACACTGCGCAGCTTCTCATGAACAAACAAATACACCCAGGCAAGGCAAACAAATAAAAAAAAGGCGCCGGCAAAAAGATGCCGATCACCGAAAAACGACCTCAGCAATACTGCTATAGAATCGTTATAGTGAAAATTGCCCGCGAATGTCCCCAAAGATTGAAAAATACCGAGGCCCGCGTCCAGAAAAGGCATGTACAGAACCAAAGGTATGAAAACGGCCAGGCTTTTCCACCGATTTTCGGCGTTCACCAGAAACGGCCAGGCAACAAACGCAAAATATTTCGTTAGAACAGCGACACCCAGCAGGAGAAAGCCCGAGAACGGTGACTTTTGGTATAGGATAAGATACAACGCCAGGAAAAGAAAAAAAACCTGGACAACATCCAGGTGACCCTCCCCGGAAATATAGACGATCACCAGCGGGTTGGCGGCATAAAAAAGCAGCCTGGACGGCGAAACCCCCTGCCGGCGGATCATCAGCATGAGCAACACCATGACGCCAATGTCGAAAGCCGTCATTACAAATTTAAAAAATAATGGGGT
>CP070771.1:7163387-7182361 GCA_020345785.1 Desulfobacterales bacterium | reverse complement strand
ATTTTTTATTTGCCGTTGAGAGGACGGCAAATAAAAAGGCGCAAACCCCATGAACAAAACAAAAATCTGAAGTTCGAGTTGTCTGGTTTCGTATTAGCATGAATTGAATCCTGGCCTTAGGATTTATTAATAGCCGATGTATATTCTGCCATAAGCTGATTGTGTTTCATTTGCCTTCATCTCAAAGGCAAATGAAAAGAAAAGTTTCTCTGCGTTCCCTGCGCCTCTGCGGTGAAATTTATATTTATTTTTCTGTGGTGAAATCCAATCGTCGCTAAAGCTTCAATAAATTAAACGTGACCGTATTTATGAAACTATGTACTTAGCCACGCCGAAACTAAGTT
This sequence comes from Desulfobacterales bacterium, assembly GCA_020345785.1. The sequence continues at coordinate 7,182,017 of CP070771.1, read as the reverse complement.
TTAATTAATATCACATTAGACAGCCACCGGCAAGGCAACGCCCAGCTTCTCGGCCCAGGGCTCCAATAAAGGCATGATGGTCGGCGCCAACTCAACACCGTTGGCCAAATACTCCCGGCGCAGGGCCAAACCACGCTGGCCGGGCAGCCGCACCCTTGATCCTCCGGGCAAACCTGCGGCGTTGCGGCAGGCTTCAGCCAGCCAACCGGTCTCCCGCTTGAAATTTGCCAGTCCACCGAAAGCCGCCGGATCGATGATTTGCATAAAAACGGAGGCACCCCAGCGGTCCGGCCGGTCGGAGCGGCCAAAGCCGCCCAGGCTCGCCGTCAAAGCCTCCACCAGCAAACCCAGTGCAAAGCCTTTGTGTCCCGATTCCAGTCCCCCCAGTGGCAGAATGGCTCCCGGCGGTTCGGTGAAAAGAACAGCCGGATCGCTGCTGTTTCGACCTTGATGATCAATGAGCCATTTGTGGGGCAAATGCCGGCCGGACTCATAAAGTCGTTGGGTCAGTCCATTGGTGGTCGTCGAGGTGCTGATATCAATTAAAATCGGTTCGCCGTCGCTGGGAAAACCGGCCGCAATCGGATTCGGGGTATAAATCGGCGTACAGCCCCCGTATGGCGTTACCGAACCGCAGCTGGGATCCGACGACATCAGAATCATCACCAGTCCGCGATCGGCAGCGCGCTTGAGATAGGCCTGCAAACAGGCAATATGATGGCTGCGCCGCACAACCACCGTCATAACCGGGTGCTCAGCCATGCGCTCATACGAAAGTTCCATCGCGCGCGTCACCAGCCAGGGACCCGGCAAATAATCGCCGTCCCAGGTAACCGCCGCACCTCGATCCTGCAAAACTTTGGGCTCGCCGGTCCCGGACATGCCGCCCTCACTGAGCTCCTTCAGGTAGGAGGCCAACAGCTGCAGCCCGTGGGTGGTATGCCCCATCAGATCGCCTTCCACCAGAATGTCGGCGACCACGGCTGCGCGTTCGGACGGCAGGCCCAATTTTTCCAGCAGAAGGGTTGCAAAAGCAATCAAGCCCTGAGCATCATAGCGTAAACTCATCTCTCTCTCCTTTGGAGGGTTCAGAGGTTCTGCTTACTGAGTTCAGGGTTCAAAGGTTCAGGGTTCAAGGATAGAAGGTTCAGGTTTAACTCTATAGTCTGTCCTCCGTTCGCTGACACCTCTTATGAAGCTTCACCTGAACGGAATAGTGAATCACGCTGAAGACATGATCTGCGACCCGAATGTCGAAGGGTGGTTTCGCGCGTGGACTTCGTAGCCAATTTGGCGAAGTAGGCTTGCTCAGTCTTTTTATAAAATAGACAGAATACCTTCCTTCGAGATTCGATATTCATTATTCGATATTCGATATTCGCTTTTTGGAGTTTCTTTTATTGATCAAACTGGCCGGATAGTCGGCCAGGGGCTGGGCTGCCTGCCCTCCGACCTGTCCGGTCGTAGCTCAAAGAGCGAAGTCGGAAGCCCGGAGGGCAAAACCCCAAACCCTCAACATTTGTAAACCATGAACCCTGAACCTCCGAACCCTGAACCTTTGAACCCTGAAACCTGAAACCTTTATCCTTTCACCTCTTTCCTTTATCCTTTCACCAATAACTAACAACCCTCCTCCACTACTTTCCTCAGTTGATCCCCGTTGGTTTTCCACCAGTTGAACAAAATAGAAAGGTCGGCGGCGATGTTGAAATGGCGTACCCCCAAATCAAGGTAGTATTTGGCTTCATCGACGCTGTTGATCTCCGCTCGCGGCGGAACGCCCATTTTGAGTGCCGTTTCAAAAACCCTGCGTTCGACCGCTTTCACTTCCGGCGAGTTTCTGGCACCCGGCCGTCCAATGCTCATGGAATAGTCCACCGGTCCCCATTGAATCATATCAACTCCCTTGACCGAAAGTACTTCTTCCAGACGTTCCACCGCCGAATGCTTTTCGATCATGATCATTACAACAACATCCCTGAGGGCCTGAACGTAATCGGCCGATCCACCGTAACCCATATATGCAAAACGTCGCATACCGACACCGTGTATCCCGCCGTCCTCAGGCGTTTCGGGGCGCACAATGTCTACACATTGTTGCACATCATCCAACGTCCTGCAATCAGCAAACAAGACTCCCTGAAAACCGGCCCCGATTCCGCGCTGGGCAAGAAAACCACGCGGTTCTTGATCGACCTTTATTATCGTGGACATACCATACAGTTCGGCCGCCCGGCAAAAATTATCAAGAGCATACAGATCAAACGGGGCGTACTCGGCCAGAAACTCAACGTAGTCAAACATTCCAGTATGCCCGATAGCCTCCACCACCGAAGGCCAAGTACTGTGAACCCGGGTTCCGATGGACGGCTGGCCGTTTCGCAACAGCTCGCGAAGTTTATTGGATCGCATTGTGTTAACCTCCCAATTGATTTTGTCATCAAAGTAGAGTAAGCCCTTGTTCTCTCAGGCCATACCCAATCAGGTTAAAATGCCTAAAATTATTGAAAAGTGACGAGTGCTGAGGACTGAGGACTGAGGACTGAGCGTGTTTCTGTTTCCATCGCCCGAATTCTCTTTAACTCAGTCCTCAGTCCTCGTTACTCAGTCCTGATAAGTTTCTTTCCTTCGACATTCGATATTCGCTTTTTTCCGGCTGAATTTCAGCCCGCCATAGGCAGCAGCCGGCCGTCATGGCTGAATTCAAGTTCGACAGCCGCGTCGTGGACGGTAATTTTTTCCTGCGTTCTGAGTTCCGGCAATACCGCTGCCGTCGCCCAAAAAGACTCCAGTTCACCGGTATTGACAATGCGCACCATCCGAACACCGTGTGGATCCGGCGTCCGGTTCAGGGCCGCTTCAACTGCCAGCCGGTCGTTTTCAACGGGAATCGGCATCCGGGCCGAACGCAGCACCCCGGACGTAAATGCATTCAGGTAAGTAGCCTCCCAGTCGATGTTGTCGACCACCCGGCGGGTCGTCAAATCCGCCATGCCGATCCCGGTGGCGTTGCCGTGGGAATGGGGTGTCAGATCCAACACTACCAGAATGCGATAATCCGGTTGCCGGGGACCGCCTTCCCGGCGCCAGAAACCGATGACATTGGGGTCCATCCCGGCACCGCTTACATTTTTCCCCATTTCGTCCACCAATAGAATATCCAGATCGTCAACCGGCAGTTTCGGGAGCAGGGTCCAGGCAATTTTTAGCAATTCGCTGTCAACGCCGGGGAATTCTTCGGGTTGTGCCAGTTTTAGGGAATGGGTTCCCCCCAGGGCATTTTCCGTGACTGCCAGGCCGCAAAGAACCGATGCGTGCTGCATGATCAGCCGGGCGGCAGGCACAATGGTTTTTGCCAGGTCGTAGCGGTGCATATTCGCAGCCCCCTTTTGCCGGCCGCAGCCGACAGCCAGGATCTTGCACAGCCCGGATTCGACCTCCGAACGAAAGGCCGTATGGGGTTTGACGCGGTTGACCACCACGACATGATCGGCATCCAGCGCATCTTTGGCAAAGAATACTTCGGCACCGGATTCGACCCGTCCAAGAGAAACCACATCCATGTTGGACACGATCGGAGCCCCAACCGCATCTTGGGTGATACCCAATTCCGCCAGCACCTGCATTTGCCCCTCGCCCGTCCCGCCGCCGTGGGACCCCATGGCCGGAATCACAAAGGGTTTAAGTCCCATGGATTTTAAGCAGGCAACGGTGGCTGTGACCAGGATCTTTAAATCATGCGTTCCCCTGGAACCGACACCGACGGCCACTGTCTGGCCGGGACGGATTTTATCACCGGGATCAAATTTTGAAAATTCCTCGTGCACCGCCGCTGCCACATCCGCCAGGGATGTGACATCAAAACGCTGCCGGACACGGTAAAAGTTTGGCAGGTCCATATTCTTAGACTCCACATAAAGGGTGTAGATCTCGGCTCTTAGAGCAAAATCGTATTAATATCATCTATTCAAGCTCACATACGTTCTTGTATGCTGCGTTTTCTGATCAGCAATGACATCGTATAAATTCCAAGCTCCAAATTACAAATCTCAAATAAATTCAAAAATTCAAATCTCAAATTCAAAACAATTCATAGATTTTAGTTAATCATATTCATTCGGCTGTCTCTGATAGGCTTCATTCCACCTGAGTTCTGATCTAATGACGCAACTAGCGGCAAGCCAAAACTCGTTTGGATCATTGAAACTTGAAATTTGGATATTGTTTGTTATTTGTTTTTTGGTGCTTGGAATTTTTTATATTAAGATTCCAATATCAAAGACAATACTGGCAAACAGGGCCTGCGTGCAGCTCTTAGGCCCCTTGGTACTAACCCAGCTTCTGGACCAGCTCGATGGTGATATCTTCCGGTCCCCGAAAAAAGGCGATCCTCAAATCGGGGATGTCTTTGGGCTCCATAAAAAACGAGAAACCTCTGTTTTTTAAATCCCGGTAGGCTGCGTCGACATCTTCGACCTGCAGTCCGAGGTGGTCGTAGCCGAATCTCGTCTGGGAAGCATCTCCGACCATTTTTTCATCCTCCCGGGCAACTCGCAGATTGATGGTGCTGCCCTGAAGATCGAGCGAGGCGCCGTCTGCCGTACCGAATTTCTTCCGCGCGACAAGCGTCGCCCCTAAAGCGTCAGTAAAAAAATTAATCATACCTTCCAGATCTTTGCAAATCAAATGTACGTGGTGCAAGCGGTAAGTCATTGAGTACCTCCTGACCCGGACAAGCCGGAGTCAATAATAAATTTAATTGCGAAAGCACATAAATGGGTGTCAGGTGTCAGGTTTCTGGTGTCAGCATTTAGATGAATGATACTTCACCTGAACGGAACAGAGAACCGCAGAATGCCTCCCTTCGATCCGCCTCCGGCGGAATATTCATTATTCGATATTTATCCGCCTCTGGTGGATTCGCTTTTTTATAGTTTCTTTTATTGATCAAACTGGCCGTCCTCCCAATGCCGGTAAACTCCGGCGGTGAGTGTCTGGGCTGAATCCTGACAGCTGGCTGAAACCTGACACCTGACACCTGACACCTTCATGTTTCTGACAGCATGTTGTCAAACAATAGATCATGCGTAACCAACCCGGACAAGCCAAAGCAGCTAACTACTTTCGATCGCACTCTCACGGCGTCTGCGCCGCTTGCCGCGCCAGCTTCGAACCTGGGATACAATGGTGAAAATCAAAAATATCAGCAGGATGATCGCAAAGGGACGGGTCAGCATCTGGGTCAGATTTTCGCTGTAGGTCAACAGCGCCCGTCTCAGCGAGGTATCGGCAAATCCCCCCACCAGGATCCCCAGCACCATGGGGGCCAGCGGGTAACTTTTTTGCCTGAAAAAAAATCCCAAAACGCCAAATCCAAGCATGGAGTAGATGTCGAAACGGGTAAACCCGGCCGCCCAGGCGCCCAACACCCCCAGTGCGGCGGCTATCGGCAGCAGAATCTCTCGGGGACTCGAAAGAATCCGAATGAACGAAGGCGATATCAGGATGGCGCCGATACGGTTGAATATCGCACACAGCCAGAACAGAATCACAATCTCGGCCACAAACCCGGGGCGTTCGATCATGAGCATTGGGCCGGGCCGGATACCGTACATAAACATGGCGGCGATCAGAAGGGCGGTGGGTCCGCTGCCGGGGATGCCGAAAACCAGCGATGGAATCAGAGCGCCGCCGGATGTGGCGCTGTTGGCAGCTTCGGCCGCGATGACACCCTCGACCTCGCCCTTGCCGAAATTGTCTTTGTTCTTGGAGCGTCGCCGGGCCAGATCATATCCCAGCCAGCAGGCCGCCGACTCGCCCACCCCAGGCACAATGCCGATCCCCACAGCCACCATCACCGACCGCAGAATAGTCAGCATGTGTTTCCAGATAAGCTTGACGTTGATGGTCACCCAGCCGCCTTCACCCAGGATCTGATAAGGCGTTTTCATCTTCAGAACCATGAAGACTTCCGAAAGACCGAAAAGGCCGATTAATGCCGGCACGAAATTAAAGCCGCGCATCAGTTCCGTGGTATACCCAAAACGCGGGTAGGCCCAGATATCCTCCATGCCCACCATGGCGATGATCAGCCCGATCAGCGCCGAAATCCAGCCTTTAAGTGGGTTGTCGCCCGCCAGGGCTCCGGCCAGCGTGATCCCCACCATGGCCACCAGAAAAATCTCCCAGTCTCCCAGTTTGAGGGCAATCAGAGCTATAAAAGGCAGCAGGATAAGGGTAGCCGCCTCGCCCAGCAATTCACCCACAAACGAACCGCTGAAAGACGCCTCGACAGCCTCTTTGACGCGGCCCTGCCGGGCCATGGGGAAGCCGTCTACACAGGTCGCCGCGGCAGCAGGAGTGCCGGGGATATTGACCATGATTGCCGTCACCCCGCCGGCGGCCATGGCGCCCACATAAATTGCGATCAGCAACCCCAGGCCGATATCAGGGGGTACCCGGAATACGAAACCCAGCAGCAGGGACATGGCCATGACGGCGGATATGCCCGGCAGCATGCCGGCAATCATCCCGGTAATACCGCCCAGAGCGAGCGTCAGCATCAACATCGGGTTGGTGACAAGACTCAAAAAGACTTCCGGCAAAAGTTTCCATTCTTGCAGCACCAGGGACCAATCCATAAAGGCATTCTCCGAAATCAACTTTCCACCGGCCGCCTCAGGGCACGGGCATGTCGAATACGCGCGGCAGGAAAACCGCAACCAGCCCTGTAGCAATCAGCGTGTAAATGACAATCTTAAGCGGGCCCCCGATTCTCAGATAGTAGAAAATCAGGACGTGGTAAATGAGCGTGGCTGCCAGGAAGGGTACAACCCCGATCAGCCCGACGATGTACAGCACCATAAATCCTAGGATCCACAGGAAGCGGCGCAGCTCCTCATCGTCGCGGATGCTTTTGCACAAAGCCCCGATATGTTTATGGCCACCGGCTCTCAGGGCCCTCACATTAATGACGAGGCTCAAAAAGAGCAGCACGATTCCGGTGAACAGCGGCACGAAGCCCGGACTCATCATGATTCCCAAATGTCCCCGCTGGGGCATGCGCACCGACTCGACAATCACAAAGAGGGCAAAAAAGGAGACGCACACGCCCAGCATGAGTTCGCCGGCCTTGTCCATGCCGGAGCTTTCAAGGAAGGCGTCCTTCTGATGATCGACTTGCATCTTCTGTGTTAATTACCTTATATTATCTCTCACAATTAAGGAACATATGCCCCGAAGCCCAGAGAGGCATTACTGATGAGGCAATCTATGTCTATCGGATGGATTCGGTTTTATTATTTAAAATCAGACAGGATTTACAGGATAATGATCCCCCCTGAATCCTGTTAATCCTGTCTTAAAACAAGAAAATATAAACGAATCCATTCCCCTTTTATTATTTTGGCAGTTGCTTGAACATGTTTTCCACGCCGGCCGGCCAGCCTTTAGCCTTGACGGCCCGATCATGGGGCGGCCAGGACCAGTCGGCCGGCTTGGGGATGCCGAACTGGGCCGGATCGTTTTTGGCAATCTGCAGATCCCACAGCGCTGTGCATCTGGCCGCCTCGATGCGCGACATCTGCTTGTCGGAAGCCAACCCCAGCAGCGGCGCCCACACACCGGCACGCTGCTGGACAGCCACTTTCTTAAAGCCTTCCTGCTGGACCGCCCAGATAAAGGCTTCGGCAATTTTCTCAACCACATCCGCCGGGGTGTCGCGCCGGATGTAAATCCCGAAATAAGGGTTGATGGCCTGGTATGGCTCCAGGGACGGGAATTTCTTGACGGCCGAAGGAAACTCGACGCCTTCAAATGTAATGTCTTCACTGTAGAGGTTGGCAAGCGGCTTGACCCTTCCGGCCACCGCCCAGTCGCTCAAATCCCCCATGGTCACCGAAGTAAAATTGACATCACCCGACAGGAGATAGCGACCGGCCTCGCGGCCGCCCTTGTAGGGTACCGGTATGACTTTTTCCGTGATGCCGGCTGCCTCCATCAAAACGCCGCCGAAAATCGCCCCGTTGCTGCCGGCACCGGGTGAGCCGAATTTGAACGTTCCCTTGGGCTTTTCCTTGATCTCGTTTAAAAATTCATCGAGCGTATTCCAGGGGGCATCTTTTTTGACGTAAATGGTTGTTGGAAATACCACGGACAGCATGGCATAAAAATCATTCCAGGAATATTTGCTGTGCCCCAGAACGGGCCAGGTTCCGTGAACCGCCGCACCGCCGAACCACAGATAGCCGTCTGCCGGGGCTTCGGCCACCTGAGTAGCACCGATGCCGCCAAGTGCGCCCGTCACATTGGTCACCAGTATGCGCTGTCCCAGCATTTTCTCCATTTCAAGGCACACCGCCCGGGTTGTGGTGTCGGACGAACCACCCGCGGACCATCCCACGTAAACGGCAATGGGCTTGTCCGGCCAGGCCATGACCGGTGATACGCCCCCGGCAAGGATCAACAATGCCAAAACGGTTGCGGCCGACCCCACATGAATGCGTAAATTTCTCATGTTGTCACCTCCTTTGTTGTTATACACAGCTTTTTCATGAATTGCATAGCGACCTATGAATCATTGATTCTTTCACTGTCAATTGAAGGCCACAATACCCAGAACGCTGTGTATGTGTTAAAAAGAGCTTATGTCGATCCACGCAGCTGCGACGGTTCATTTTCGAAAATGTTCCGCCCGACATGAAAAATTTCCGATGAAAACGCCCTTAACACATGGTGACCGGCGTTTCAATAAGATTCTTGTTTAAAGTGGGCCGCCTCGGGGCAACAGGCCGGTAGGCGGCTTGCTGATAGGAAGATCCTTCGTGATCCTGAACATCCCAAGCACCAAATAACACATCTCAAATAAATACGAATGACCAAAATTCAAAATCCCAAACAAATGATCCGCCCAAAGTTTAGCCTAAAGGCCTCATCGCCGGTAGACCGGGCTTTGCGAATCAGTATAAGATGACCGGGGTAAATGTTTTGGTTATTGAATATTGAAATTTATTTGTAATTTGGTGCTTGAGATTTGAAATTATATTCTTTTAAAAAGCCTTGGCAGGGATGTCCTTGACAATAAAGTTCGGTTTTAATAAAGGTTTAAATGGAATTGACATGCAACCCACTGATAACGCAAAGTGAAGAATCCTGGCCCAGAGGACTATGTTTTCAATCTTAAGAGTAAATGGAGGGCTCGCTATGAATCACTTATTCAGCTTGGACCAAAAAGTGGCCATCGTTACCGGAGGCAACGGCGGAATCGGGAAGGGAATCGCGCGGGGTTTGGCCTCGATGGGTGCCGACATTGCCATCGTCGCCCGCAATTTGAAGAAAACCGAAGCTGCGGTCAATGAAATCAAGGAAGCGTCCGGGGTCCGGGTTCTTGGTTTGATATATGACGTCGCCGATGAAAAAGCGGTGCAACAAATGACCGAAGAAGTCCTCCAGGAATTGGGCCGCATCGATATCCTGGTGAATAATGCCGGCATCAACATTCGCAAGATGCCGCAGGACTATGAGGCCTCCGAGTGGGATCAAGTGCTGGCCGGAAATTTGCGCAGCGCCTTTTTGTGCTCCAAATACGTCTACCCCGCCATGAAAGCCGCCGGCGGTGGAAAAATCATCAACATCGGCTCCATGACCACACTTTTCGGCGGAGCAAAGCTGGGGCCCTACGGCGCCAGCAAAGGCGGCATCGTTCAGATGGCCCGCAGTATGGCCTGCGCCTGGGCTGAGGACAACATCCAGGTCAATGCCATCCTGCCCGGCTGGATCGATACCGAACTGACCCGCCGCGCCCGCCAGGAAATCGAAGGTCTTCAGGACAAGGCCACTGCCAGGACCCCCGCGGGCCGATGGGGTGAACCGCGCGACCTCGCGGGGGCTGCGATTTTTCTGGCAAGCCCGGCCTCGGATTATGTCACCGGCGTCGCCCTGCCGGTGGACGGCGGATACTCGATCAGTTTATTATAGAACTGGTTTCAAAACCTCGGATGGCGGTCAAGAATAGCCGCTATTGAGCGGGAATTCATTTCACTTCCAAGGATAAGGCCGAGGCGACTTCACTGGTGAAAAAATTATTTAAGGATACCGAGTCAACGACCACTGCGTGCAGGGCACGGAATGGCTTGAATTATCCCGCCAACAGGCGGGGAAAGGCAAAAGGACGTTAGTACTTTGATCGTTGAACGTGTCCGCCTGCGGCGGACCGCGAGGAATGCGGAGTCCCGCCGGGGCGCATACGCGTCAACTTAAGGATTTTTGCGCGGGCATCGCGGATGAAACTCGGCGTGTGATGATCTGTATAAAAGCGCCAAATGTGTAGCGGCGGGGTTTATCCCCGCCTAAACGGCGAATCGCACCGTTTAACATATATAAATTAGAGAAACACCTTGGCAAGACAATCACCACGGTCAAGGCGGGGATTAACCCCGCCGCTACATTAAGTCTAACCCCGATGATTATCGCTTAAGTTGACGCGCATGCGCCGGGGCGGGATTTGTTTCGCGACAATAACAGCCGGAAAACGAAATTGGGCGCTTAAAATCCTTGAAATGTGCGAAATAATTGTATGAGCCAATATATCGTTTGGGCTTTTTTCGATTGCTCTTTTACCTGCCTCAATCGCTTCTTCATGACGTCCCGCCAAGCTACTGGCAAATGCCAATGATCGTAGAACAAAACTTGAAGACAAGGGCTCAAGTCTCACAGTCTGCTTGAGCTCGTGGACAACCTCTTCAAATCGTCCCTCTGAATTCAAGGCCAATCCATAAAATGTACGAGCAAGAGTTGAACTTGGAAGGCGTATGCATTCAAATTTTCCATGGTTAGTATATTGAATTCTGCGGCAATTATGTTTACAATGTGGTATCTTGAATTATGCCTCACAAAGTCCGGATAAAAGGATTAGGATTTCCTCTCTCAATTTCTTGAAATTAGGAATGTCTCTGTGGCACCTGAAAGTTTCAAACGCAAACTCTCTGCCATTTTCAGTGCCGATGTTGCCGGCTACAGTCGCCTTATGGCAGAAGACGAAGCTCATACCGTAAAGACAATAGCTGCCTACCGCGAAATTCTGGCGACTCTGATTACCCAGCACAGGGGTCGTGTCGTGGATTCTCCCGGCGATAATGTCCTGGCTGAATTTTCCAGTGTGGTCGATGCCGTACAGTGCGCGGTAGCGGTGCAGAAAGAAATTCAGATTCGCAACTCCGAGTCGCCGGAGACTCGCAAAATGGAATTTCGCATTGGAATTAACCTAGGAGATGTCATTGATGAGGACGACCGTATTTATGGTGGTGGAGTTAACATCGCGGCCCGGCTTGAGGCACTGGCAGATCCCGGCGGCATATGCGTTTCAAAGACGGCTTTCGACCAAATTGAGACCAAACTCCCTCTGATGTATGAATATCTGGGAGAACAGTCTGTCAAAAATATACCTAAGCCGGTAGGTGCCTATCGAGTATTAATGGACCCGCGAGTAACTGTGGCCGGAATTAACCGAGAGAAAAAACCCGCTTTTTTCAGGAAAAGAGCGATTTTTTCGGGGGCAGATCCATTTTCGTCGCGAGACACCTGAAGATTTTCGAAAAGCAGTTGGGTTTTTTGAAAAGGCAATTGAGTTGGATCCTGATTACAGTCAAGCCCACGCCGCGCTTGCCGAACTGTACTGGCGCTGTGCCCAGTTTGGTTGGAGATTTGGTTCTGAATTCGGAGTTGCGCCGGGCGTGTGCAAAAGCCGATGCTACGATTATCTGGAAATGACTATGAGAGACCCGATACCGCTTAGTTACCGAGTATCGTCAACTGTTTTATTGTTTGGCCGCCAATATGAACTAAGCGCCGTGGATGCGCAAAAAGCCATTGATCTTGATCCGAATGGCGCGGATAACTACAGCAACATGGCCATTATTTATATATATTCAGGTCGGGCACATGAGGCTGTTGATCTGATGAAAAAGGCAATGCGGCTCGATCCACACTATCAAGCCTGGTACCTGTACATTCTCGGTTTGGCTCACTTTACACTTGAACAATATGAAGCGGCGGCTCAGATTTTTGAAAAAACACTGAAACAGAATCCCAATATCTATTTGGTCCATTGGATATTACCGGCGGCATATGCTCATCTCGGCCAGAAAGAAAAAGCTATCTCAGCATGGAAGAATTTTAAAAAAAATGTTCTTACACCATTATATTCTGAAAGTCATAAATTTTCTTTTGAGTTTTATAAAACCACGAGGATTTTTTTTCATCCTTATAAAAATTCTGAGGATTTTGATCGGTTGGTTGACGCTTTCTACAAAGCTTGGTTATATGCCAAAGGAAATTAAAACGGCAGCCTAGAAGTTTTTGCAATCTTCGACGAATACTGTAAAGCCCTTCCGCGGTCGCTAATCGCGATTTCAGGCACTTACCCCCCCCTCGTTATGACGGAATTTTTAAGCCGATTTGGTAAGAGAGGGGGGCAAATACCGTCAATTATTTGGCTTAAAATTCCCCCCGCCTTTATCTCATTTTTTATCTTATTCTAAAACCTTTCCCTATTCATTCCGGGTTCTTTCTTAATTATTTGTAATTATTATATTTTTTCCGATGTAATTTCCCGTTATCCCCCTGACTAACTGGCCCATATATTGCAAAAAGCTATATATTTCCGTGTGAGGATCAATCATACAATACTAGAATAAATGGAAAAGGTGATTGTTTTGATGCGAAACCAGTTTTTTATGAATTCCAATGCAGGAAATTTTATAAGATCCGCTATTTTGACAATATTGATGCTGTTTCTGTCCGGCAGGCTTTGCATGGCCGGCCAGTCCCATGCAGAATTTTTCCATCCGGCGTCCTTTGTGAAAGAATACGCCATGCAGGAAAAAATTGAAGCGTATAAAAAATTTAAAGCCAAACATGAGGATAAAGATTTTCAATTGAAAGCCACCCCCGTGACAAGAACCGAACAAGGCAATGGAACTGCCGGAACGTATTCTTTCAACGTTTACAATATAGATTACGGTATTACTGAAGATAACTTCCGGGAATACAATCCTTACAGTAAACAGATCGTCCGCAATCCAATGTATCCCGAAAGCGATCCTTCGCCGGTTTGTCAAAGCGGGCTTTTTGTAAGGGAGTACGGGGAATCCGGCAACATTCCCCAAGTCATCTGTGCGCAGAAAGTGCAACATTCCTATGCCATCTCTCTCATAATGGAAACATTTTCACAGCAGGAACTAGAAAATGTCGTCACGATTTATGAATTCAGCGATGGGGATGTTGATATTCGCTTCTCCTTCAGTAAAAGCCGCGATAAAGAATTTGTGGAGCGTCTCTACAAAAAGCTAAAAGATGCAGATGAACACAACGACGCGCTGAGACCGGAAGTCAAAATGCAGCCCGTCATTCCGACCGATAATCAGAGAGTCACAGCCGTCTTCCTCGATGAAGATGAAGACGGAGAACCGGAATTTGTATTTTTGCCTTACTGCATCGACGGCAGTTTTTTCGACCAGGACCCGCACAACAATTCGTTCCAGGTGGGCTTAAAGTATAAACTGGTTACGCAAAAAGATCTGGCGGGTAAAACCATCGCTGAAAGAAAAGCTTTGGAAGAACGCCTCGGCCTTTGGATGTATGACAAGCCGAGTGAAGTTTTAGCCAGTTTTTCCGAAAATCCCGGACCGGACATTGTATTTTACGATGTCGGCAAAGTGGTGAATTCAGAGGTTGTCGACACGCGGCCGGACGGCAAATTTGATCGATATGAATTCCTTTTTTGAAAGCGGGGAGGCTGAAGGACTGGAAGGCTGGGAGGCTCGGAGGCTAGGAAGCGGGGAAGCTGAGAAGTTGGGGAGTTGAGAGGCTTGGAAACTCGTTAGCGCAGCTAGGTTATATAAGTTGATTGGCTGAATGTTCCTCTCAACTCATGCTGTCAATACAATTAAACAATCAGCCCAATCAACTTAATCAACCCAATCAACCCAATAAACTTCAATCAACCTTATCAACCAACAACCACTAACCAGCATCCAGTATCCAGTGTCCAGAATCCCTGAACCCTGAACCTTTCTCCTTTAACCTTTATCCTTCAAACCTGAACCTCTTAACCCCGCACGGTTCCTATTTATTCTGCTCCCACCATTTCTGCCACGCCTCGGGGTCCTTGCCGAAATCCTGACCGGTTCGCTCTTTAAGCGACAATAGCGCATTTTTCTGGACGCCGTGACTTTCATCCTTCAGGGCCTGAATCAGCGGGTCGATAACCCGCGGATCATCGATCATTCCCAGAGAGCGGGCAGCGGTCATCCGGACATATGAATTTTCATCTTTCAAGGCCGTGATCAGCGGGTCTATGCCCCGCGGGTCTTTGGTTTCACCCAGCGCGGCGGCGGCATCCCATCGGACCTGCCAGGAATCATTTTGTAAATCTTTGATGAACTGATCAACATTATCTGAGTTGCCTGCCTGGCCCGATACATCCGTCGAAAGAATGCCAAGGATAAAGCCTGTAATGGCTAAAAACGCGATAAGTGTTTTAAAACGTTTTTTCATTTGCTGCCTCCTTTCTTGTGATGAAATTACCTCCTTCGCAGCGGATCCGGACCCGCAAGAACCGCTTTGATACCATACACGATTATAGATTTTTCTTCGAGTAATTTTTATTGACCTCAACCTCACTTTTCGATAAAGATTTGCTTGACATGGAAACAGGAAAAGAATAGAAAACTTTTGGTGGTCTGACCACCTGTCCAACTTCCATGCATCATAATAAATATCTTGTAATTCAGAACTATTGCTTTTTTTGTTGGTTTTTTCTGTACCCTCATAAGTTTCTCTCAGCGATCGGGCGAGCCTTCACGGTCCCCATGGCCGGCCTTCAATGTCGACGACAAGCAACGGCCAGAGAAGGCGGGGAAACTTCAAACAATTACCCACAACAAAAGGAGGGATTACACATGGCAAAGATCACAAGAAGGCAGTTTATGAAGGGAATGGTCGCCGGTGGGGCGGCAGTCGCCGGTACAATGGCTGCACCCGGTGTTGTGCGCAAGGCGTTTACTGCCAAGCCGAGCCTCAACATCGGATTGTGGAACCATTGGATCCCCGGCGCGGCGGACGTCCACACGGCCATTATTAAGGACTGGGCCGCCAAGAACAATGTCGAGGTGAAGATCGACCTTATCGGCCCCCAGGTGCGGGACATTCGAACGATTGCATCGGCCGAATCACGGGCAGGCACCGGACATGACATCATGGCTCTCGGCCCCTTTGATTCCTGGGCTTTTTACAAACAATGCGAGCCCCTGAACGATGTCGCGGACTACCTTGAAAAGAAATACGGAAAATTCGACTCCCTCGGCACCTATTTGTCCTATTCGCAGGAAGACAAGGCCTGGTACGCCATTCCCGCCCCCATCGGCTCTCACAGCTATCCACTGGTTTCACGGCTGGATTACTTCCAGCAGCATGCCGGCATCGATCTGCTGGATATTTTTCCGGCCGACGTCAGCAAGCGTGATAAGGCCAAAGTTGACGCCTGGACGTACGACGTATTTTTGCAGGCAGCCAAGAAACTTCATGCGGCCGGTTTTCCGTTCGGCGGCGCCATCGCCGAAACCAGTGACGCCATGGATTGGCTCGGGCCGCTCTTGCTGTCCTTCGGTTCCCAGCCCATGGACAGAGACGGCAACATCACGATCGAATCCGACGGAACCCTGGCCGGCCTTGAGTTTCTGAAAGAGCTGACCCAGTATATGCCCAAGGATATCTACGGCTGGGACGATGCGTCCAACAACCGCTGGATTATCTCCGGCAAGGGCTCAGCCATTCAGAATCCACCCAGCGCCTGGAGCGTGGCCAAGCGGACGCAACCGGAAAATGCGGCCCAGATGTGGCATCACGACACCCCGAGGGGACCCGCCGGGCGGTTCCGCGGCGCGCTTTTTTACAACTTTATTCTGTGGGATTGGTGCAAGGAGAAAAAGGCGGCCAAAGAACTTCTGATTTACCTGCTGGAAAAACCACAGCAGTACAAGATGCTTGAAGCAGCCCAGGGGTACGATATGCCCCAGCTCAAGCCGATGTATGAAAATCCGGTATGGGTAAAAGAAGGACCGCCGGTGGGAACCGTATACAACTACGTCATCCGCGGCGACGAAAAGCTGGTTGTCGGCGGCTATCCGGCCCATCCCATCGCCGGCAACGCCATTTACGGCCGCAGCATCCTGGCCGTCATGGTCGCCAAAGCCACAACGGGTGAAATGTCACCTAAAGATGCCATGAAGTGGTGCGCCCAGGAACTCGAGATGATAGGGTAAACCCATGACGCGTTTCACTCCGGGGGAGGTACAACCTCCCCCGTTTTCCTAAGATGCACAAAATCCATCTCTACGAATCAAGGGGAGCTCTCATATGGTCACAATTGCATCCACGGTAAACGGAAGGCCGTCGGCCGGTATTCTCAGCAGATTGAGATCCCGACGCTATGCAGCGTATTGGATGGTGCTGCCCCTGGTGGTGCTGATTTTCGGACTGGTGGTTTACCCCTTTTTTTACTCGGTGTGGCTCAGCTTCGAAAACAAAGCCGAGACCAAGTTCGTGGGGCTGAAAAATTATCTAAGACTCTTAAAATATGACACCTTTTGGCTGGTAACGGGAAACTCCTTCCGCTTTACCTTGATTGCGGTTTTCTTCAAGGCCACCCTGGGACTCATCCTGGCCCTGATTCTCAACAATTTGCCTTTGGGGGGGCAGCGCATCTGGCGCGGCGTCTCATTGATTCCCTGGGTCATGCCGCTGGCGCTGAGCTCCATGGGGTGGTGGTGGATCTTTGAACCGACCCACAGCGCCATCAACTGGATCATCGTCCAGTTGGGCGGGACCAGCAAGCCGTGGTTGAGCGAACCCTATTGGGCGCGGTTCGCGTGTATTGTAACCAACATCTGGTACGGCACCCCGTTTTTCATGATCATGTATCTGGCCGGACTCAAATCGATTCCGGAAAGCCTTTATGAAGCCGCCCAGATCGACGGCGCCACCGCCCTGCAGCGCTTCAGATATGTGACCTTTCCCATGTTGAGCAAACTCATCGGCATAACGGTAATGTTCTCCACCATTGTCACCTTTGCCAATTTTGACATCGTCCGCATACTGACCCGCGGCGGCCCGCGCTACACCACCCATCTGTTTGGAACCTACGCATTTAACGTCGGCATCGAGTCCGGGAATCTACCACTCGGCTCAGCGGTGGCTTTGTTTATGGTTCCGGTTTTAGGCATAGCCGCCTTTTTTATCCTGCGCAATATCGCACGAGGTGAGGAATGAAACGTTCGCTGTCCCGGCAGAAGAAAAGGAAACTGACATATTCCTATCTGGCGCTGATTCCGTTTCTGGTCTTCTTCCTGTTTCCGTTATATTGGATGCTGATAACCTCGTTTAAAACAGACACAGAGATTACAAGTCTTAAGGGCATACCGTTGATCATAAATTCTGCGCCGACGCTGTCGCATTATAAATATATCCTATTTGAAACCCGGTACGTGAGATGGTTCTGGAATACGTTTCAAATTTCAGCCGTCGTGACGGTTATTACCATGGTGGTCAGTATCCTCGGCGCCTATGCCATTTCACGGCTGCGGTTTTTCGGATCGCGCTATTTCGGCGTGGGGATATTCTGTACGTATCTTGTACCGCCCGCCCTCTTGTTCATCCCGTTCTACAAAGTCGTCGGTATCCTGGGTCTGACGAACTCCAAATGGTGTCTGTTATTTCTTTACCCCACCTTGACGGTTCCATTCTGCACCTGGATCCTGATCGGCTACTTCACGGCCATACCGCGAGCCCTGGATGAGGCCGCCTTTGTGGATGGCGCCACCTACATCCAGATGCTCACCAAGGTTTTCCTGCCGGTGGCTGCACCGGGATTGATCGCAGCGACGCTTTTTGCCTTTACGGTTTCGTGGGCCCAGTTCCTGTATCCGCTGGCTTTCATTTACCGCGATGAAGAGAAAGTGCTGACCAACGGCATTTATACCACCTTGATCAGAGGCGATGTCTATTTCTGGGGCGAACTCATGTCGGGAGCTTTATTGGCATCGGTGCCGGTGGTCGTCCTGTTTGCCTTTCTCATGGATTACTATATCGCCGGGCTGACAAGAGGGTCGATTAAGTAAATAATGTATTGCAATGGTTTGGGAGGTAAACTGTGGCGAAAGTAACCCTGTCAAAAGTCAGTAAGAGCTTCGGCAAAGTCGAGGCGGTCTCCCGCTTTGACCTGGAAGTAGAGGATAAAGAATTTCTGGTGCTGCTCGGACCATCCGGCTGCGGCAAATCAACGACCTTGCGGATGATCGCAGGACTGGAGGAATTGACCGACGGCGACATCTATATCGCCGATAAACTGGTGAATGACCTGCCGCCGCGGGACCGCCGTATTGCCATGGTCTTTCAGGACTATGCGTTGTATCCGCACATGACCGTTTATCAGAATATGGCCTTTGGGCTGAAACTTAGAAAACATCCCAAGGCTGAGATCGAACAGCGCGTCAAGGAGGCCGCAGAGATACTGGGAATTGAGAATCTTCTGGAGCGCAAACCCAGGGAGTTGTCCGGCGGCCAGCGTCAGCGGGT
>CP070771.1:7143714-7163287 GCA_020345785.1 Desulfobacterales bacterium | reverse complement strand
CAAAAAGCTTTTTGGCGCCGAACATGCCAATGTGCAGCCATACTCGGGCAGTCCGGCCAATGCGGCAGTTTATATGGCATTTTTAGATCCGGGTGATACGTTTATCGGCTTCGACCTTTCCTGCGGGGGCCATCTCACCCATGGCCATCCCATTAACTTTTCGGGCATAACATACAAAGCCGTCAACTACAGCGTAGATAAAAACACCGAAAGAATCGATATGGATGACGTCCGCAGGTTAGCGCATACGCACAAACCCAAAATGATCGTATCCGGGCTAACAGCTTATCCACGTGAAATCGATTTTGGAGCATTTCAAAAAATTGCCGAAGAGATCGGGGCAATTCATTTTGCGGACATCAGTCATATTTCCGGTTTGATCGCCGGCGGCTCGCATCCAAGTCCATTTCCGTTTTGCGATGTTGCCATGACCACAACCCACAAAACACTTCGTGGCCCGCGCGGTGCAATTATTTTTTGCAAGAAAAAATATGCGAAGCAAATCGACCGGGCAGTATTTCCGGGCAATCAAGGCGGCCCGCATGATCATGTCACGGCCGCCAAGGCCGTTGCATTGAAGGAAGCGCTTTCGGAAGACTTCAAACGCTATGCGATAAATATTGTTGAAAATGCGAAAGCCCTGGCTGCTGAGTTAACAGGCAGAGGAATCAAGCTTGTCACCGGCGGGACCGACAATCATATGATCTTGATCAATCTGCTGCCCTTCGGCGTCGGCCTGGGAAAACCCGCTGCCATCGCTTTAGAAAATGCAGGTATCGTCACCAATGCCAACACGGTCCCCTATGATCCGAGCACACCGTTTAAACCATCAGGCATAAGAATTGGCACGCCTGCCGTTACCACCCGTGGAATGAAAATGAAAGAAATGGCAAAGATCGGCAATTGGATAGCATCCATTATCGAAGACCCGGATAACCGGGAACTGCAAGAGAACATAAAACAAAAAGTCGAACAACTGTGCGGGGAATTTCCGATTCAGCCGGGTAGGCCAAAGAAATGAAAATTGAAGATTGAATATTTATTGAAAGCTTTTTTATAAGCTTTGGGGCATTTAGGAGTCAAAATTTTTTATAATCAAATGATTAATATCCTTAATTTTAGGCATTTTAGCGCATTTTAGGCATTTTAGGCATTGTTTCGTTTTATGGAATGTATTTTTCGACGCGGCAGGCCGTCAGCTTAAACGGTGCGATCTTGGAGAGCGGATCCAGTTCATGGCGAGTGAGGGCATTCACAGGAGATTCACCAAAGTGAAACGGCATAAAGAGCTCGCCGGGTGAAACCTCCTCACTGACCTTAAGGCGGGTATCAATTTCCCCTTGCCTCGAGACAATCTTGAGGCGCTCACCGTTTTTTAGACCCAACTTCGTGACATCATCCGGGTGCATCAGCACGTAAGACTGATTGGCAAAGTCCGTCAGCGGTTTATTGCGTCTGGACATGGTGCAGGTATGGTACTGGTAGAGGATTCGGCCCGTATTCAGTAGGAAAGGATAATCGGCAGACGTTTTTTCAGTTTGCGGAACGTATTCAACCGGATTTAGAATTGCCCTGCCGCTTGGCGTGTTGAATTTATCCAAAAAAAGTGTGGCGGTTCCCGGATGGTCTCTTGTCGGGCACGGCCACTGGATTCCTTCGCGTTCGATTCTGTCACAGGAGATGCCGGCCATCATCGGGGTCACCGCGGCAATCTCGTCGAAAATTTCAGCTTCATCCTGATAGGATTTCGTGGGGCACCCCATTCGTTGGGCAACCTCCAAAAGCACCTCCCAATCCTGCCGGGCCTCTCCGGGGGGATCAACAGCCCTTCTCACCCGAGCCACCCGGCGATCACTGTTCACGAAGGTGCCGTTTTTTTCTGCGAACGCAACCCCCGGCAGAATGACATCGGCGTAGACGGTGGTTTCGGTCGGGAAAATATCCTGCACTACCAAAAATTCCAACCCTTCGAGGGCTTCGCGGGTATGATTCTGGTCGGGGTCGGTCACCATCGGATTCTCGCCCATAATATACATGCCCCTCACCTTTCCGGCGTGGGCTGCTTGCATGATCTCGACCGTGGTAAGACCGATCCTGGCGGAAAGCGCTTCATAAGAAAAATTCCAGACCGCGGCGACTTTTTTACGATTTTCGTCATCTGTGACCGGGATATAGCCAGGGTAGATGAGGGGCGAACAGCCCACATCCGATGCACCCTGGACGTTGTTTTGGCCCCGCGGTGGATTTAATCCCGCACCGACTTTGCCGATTTGTCCGGCGATCAAGCACATGTTTATAAGGGCAAAAACGGTGTGGGTGCCGGTCACCTGCTGGCTGATTCCCATGCCGGTGGCAAT
This sequence comes from Desulfobacterales bacterium, assembly GCA_020345785.1. Next base: position 7,160,930 of record CP070771.1, on the reverse strand, counting down.
CAGCGCCCGCTTCGCCCGGGCGTAAATTCTGGCGGCCGCCAAAATTTTATCCGGGTCAATTCCCGTGATGGCCGATACATTTTCAGGCGGGTAATTCGATGCCACCTTTTTGAGAGCTTCGAAAGCCTGCAGGCCGCCTTCAACTCGATTGATGATAAAATCTTTATCATACAGATCTTCGCTGATGATGATATGAATGAGTCCGTTGAGCAGGGCGACGTCGGTGCCGAGTCGGGGTTGCAGCCAAACGTCGGCAAATTTCACCAGCGGCGTCCATTTCGGATCAATGATGATGAGTTTGGCACCATGGGCGATGCCGCGTTTGACAAAGGTGGCCGTAACCGGGTGGGTTTCGATCATATTATTGCCGATGACCAAAATGCAATCGGCCGTTTCATAATCTTCGATCGAGTTGGATCCGGCGCCGTCTCCCAAAGACCGCAGCATCGCGGTGACCGTCGACGCATGACAGAGCCGGGTGCAATAATCCACATTATTGGTTCCAAATGCAGTGCGAATAAATTTTTGAAATATGTAATTATCTTCATTGGTACATTTAGCCGATGCATAACCGGCCAGGGCATCATTGCCGTATTTTTGCTTGATGGCATTGAATTTAGCCGCAACGAGATCCAGCGCTTCGTCCCAGCCGGCTGCAACGAATTGACCGTTGCGTTTAATCAAAGGCCGGGTCAAGCGGTCACGGCTGTTGACAAACTCGCAGCCAAAGCGCCCTTTAACGCAAAGTCTTCCATCGTTTGGTTTTAAACCCTCTACCCCATTGACCCGAACGATGCGGTTCTTGTGGACCGCTAACTCTATCTGGCAGCCCACGCCGCAATAAGGACAAGTGGTTATGACGCGTTTATCCGCACTGGCGGTTTGGAGAATACCCCTGTTGGGTTTTTCAACAACGGCGCCGGTAGGGCAAAGTTGAATGCATTCGCCGCAGCCGTCACACTCCGATTCCCCCCAAACGCCGAATCCGCCGATGATATAGGATGTGATTCCGCGATTGGCAAAAGATAAAACATTTTTGCCCTGTACTTCATCGCAGGCCTTTATGCATCGAAAACATTTAATACACTTCGAAGCATCGTAGGTGAGCACCGGCGAACTGTCATCAACCGGATAACCGAGCGATTGCCAGAGGGCGGGAAATTGCCTTTGCGCCGGATCGTCCAGTCCGTACCTGGTAACAAGCACCTTGAATTCATCGTCATAGCTTAAATCCGACGCTTCGTTATGTTCGGACAACAGATAGTCCAATAAATATCGGCGGGTGTCTTCCAACTCCTTATCAAAGGCCGTCACCTCCATCCCGTCTGAAACCGTCACCGTACAAGAGGCGATGAGCCCGCTCATGCCTTTTATCTTGGTGATACATAAGCGGCAGGCACCGGTCGGTGTCAGTTTGCGGTGATAACAGAGGCTGGGAATCAGTATATTATTTTGCCTCGCCGCTGCCAGCAGGTTTTCCCCGTTGCGGGCGCTGATTTTTTTACCGTCAATTTTTATGGTTGCCATATCGCTCATAATTTGTTTTTGGGTTGCTCCAGTTCCTGGCGAAAGTGCTGCACAGCACTCCTAATCGGCAAAGCCGGGGATTGGCCAAGGGGGCACAATGATGTTTTGGCCATGAGTTGTGACTGCTCAACCAATGCATCAATGTCGGCACTATGTGTGTTGGGTCCGTCTGCAATAATCCTTTCCAGCAACATAATCAGGTGCCGGGTTCCCACTCGGCAAGGGACACATTTGCCGCACGATTCGTGTCCGAAAAACCGCAGGATCGAAAGCAGCATCTCAAGGATGGATGTATCTTCGGCCAACACGATGACAGCGCCGGAGCCCAAAACAGCGTCTTTTGCCTTTAGGGATTCAAAGTCCATGCCGACATCTAAAAATGATTCCGGCACGAACGTTCCGGCGGCGCCCCCGATCAATGCGGCTTTAAACTTTTTATCGCCTTTAATGCCGCCGGCCAAATTAAAAACAAGTTCCTTTAGGCTTGCGCCCATTTCGACTTCAAAATTTCCCGGGTTGTTCACATCGCCACTGATAGAGAATATTTTAGTCCCGGGAGATTGGTCGGTCCCGATGCTTTTGTACCATTTTGCCCCATTGAGAATGATGGCGGGAATATGGGAAATAGTTTCGACATTGTTGATCAAGGTGGGCATAGCGAATAAACCCTTTTCGGCCGGATAAGGCGGTTTAATCCGCGGATAGCCCCTTTTGCCTTCGATGGACTCCAGCAGGGTAAATTCCTCACCGCAAAGATAAGAACCGCCTCCCAGCTTGACGTCGATGTCCAGTGAATAGCCGGACCCTAAAATATTATTGCCAAGGAAACCGCTCGCTTTGGCCTGTCCCAGCGCTTTACAGGTCATTTCAATCGATTTATGGTATTCGCCGCGGATATAGATATAGCCTTTTTGAGCGCCGACTGCATAGGCCGCGATGATCATGCCCTCGATCAACAGATGCGGGTCGCCCTCCATGATGATGCGGTCTTTGAAAGTTCCGGGCTCACCTTCATCGGCATTGCAAACAATATAGCGCATGCATTCTAGCAGGACACAGGTTGCTTCACTGGTGAATTTCTTCTTCAATCCCGTGGAAAATCCGGCGCCGCCTCTGCCTCTCAAGCCGGATTGAATCAATTCGTAAACGATCTTTTCCGGCGGCGTTTGCAAGGCCTGTTTCAACGCTTTATAGCCGCCCGCAGCAATATAATCTTCTATTTTCGCGGGATTGATCCGTCCCACGTTTTTTAATGCGATCCGACGTTCTTTCGTCACCCTTTTTTTCTCCTCCGACGCTCTAAATTGTTCCGATATTTTTGGAGAATCGTCTTAATCTTTTTTGCCGTCAGATTCCCATAAAATTCCTCATCGACCGACATGCCCGGTGCTTTATCGCATTGGCCCAGACACTCGGTTGATTCCAGCGTAAACAGCCCTTCGGCAGTCGTTTCACCGAAATCTATTTTCAGGCTTCGATGGAGTTCCGTGAGGATGTCTCTAGAACCGGCCATATCGCATACTGGCGAGCTGCAAATTCTGATAATGTGCTTTCCTCTAGGTTTTAAACTAAACAGGGTATAGTAGCTTACAATCCCGTAAATCGAGCTATAAGTCACATTTAAGTACCTGGCAATCATTGCCATATCTTTTTCAGACAGGTAATTGCGCGGATTGTTGTTTTGAAAGTCGTGCAGTATAAGAAGTACGTTTTCTAACAAGGGAGGATACTTCTGAAGAATATCTTTCTTTTTCATGGGAGGTGTTCCCTGAAAGAAGTAGAAAAATACGATCGATAGCTGAAGAGAATTCGCTTATTGAACCGGATCTAGTGAGAATGCGGATATGTGTAGCGGATTCGATTGTAGCCCTAGACATAAAAATCTTAATTAAACGGCAATGTCGGATCGAATATCATAGATGGGACTAGTTGTCAATGTTCGATTTTTAGCCAAATGGTTATATTTTCAACCCCCTTTATTCTAACATTGAAAACCTGGTCCCTGGGCCAGGTCAGAGAAGATTGGCTTCGCCGTAAATGAATGCCATGGGGTAGTGGCCCGCCCTGGCGCGACGTTCTGAGAATTTAAAGCGGATTTGTCCTGTTTAGGTAAAAGCAGCTAAAATTCGATTTAGGTTAAAAACGGTCTGGGCCAGGGAATAATGGAGTGTTGGAATATTGGGTTTGGCGGAATGAGATCTGTTATTATAGGGTTGGCAGAGATAAAAAAAATGAAATCAGACCCATATCCGCAAATGCAGCGCGTTTATAGTAAAAGATTGCTATAGTCTATCGTACCTTTCAAGGCGCGCACCTTCTGCGCGTCACACCTTATTCTCTACACCCTACACATCACTGCTGACGAATTGTGCCCTGCGACCAGCCTTTTCCCCTATGCCGCCATCACCTTCGAGAATACCCCCAGTGTATAATCAATATCTTCCGCGGTGATGTGGTAATGCGTCACCGCCCTGATGCGGCCGACTCCCACCGGCAGCATACGAGCGCCCTGCTCATTCAGGCGCGCTACCAGTTGCTCGGCGCTCATATCGGCGCGGGTGACGCCGAAGTAGACAATGTTGGTTTTAATTCCGGCTGGATCGATGGACAAACCGGGTATCCGGGCCAGACCTTCGGCAAGTTTACGGGCGTTGGCATGATCATCCGCCAGGCGATCCACCATCTCATCAAGCGCCACGATGCCGGCGGCTGCCAGGACGCCGGCCTGTCGCATGCCGCCGCCCAACACTTTGCGGGCACGCCGTGCCCGGGCAATGAATTCCCGGCTGCCGCACACCAGCGAGCCGACCGGCGCCGCCAGGCCTTTACTTAGACAAAAGGATACTGAATCGGCTTCGGCCGCCAATTGCTTCGCGCTTACCCCCAGCGCGACCGCTGCATTAAATAATCGGGCGCCGTCCACATGGATTTTCAAGCCGTGGCGACGGGCAATAGCACCCACCGCCTGCATGTATTCCATATCCAGGGGATATCCGCTGCAAAGATTCTGGGTGTTTTCAAGAACAATGAGGCGGGTGATCGGAAAGTGGACATTATCGGTTCGAATCGCGGCTTCAATTTCCGCCGGGGGCAGCCTACCGTCCGGCAGATTGGCAACCGTGCGGGGATGAATTCCGCCCACGGCGGCCGATCCGCCCTGTTCGAAAAAAAATGTGTGCGAAAGGCTGCCCAGGATTATTTCGTCACCCCGGCCGCAGTGGGCCAGCAGACTGACCAAATTGCCCATGGTCCCGCTGGCAACGAATAATGCGGCCTCCTTGCCCAAACGCTCGGCCGCCATCTGCTCCAGTTTGTTGACGGTCGGGTCTTCCCCGAACACATCGTCACCAACTTTCGCTTCTGCCATGGCCTGCGACATGGCAGGTGTCGGTCGGGTCATGGTGTCGGATCTCAGATCAACTACTCTCATGCTTTCACTCCTCAAGGTTTATTTAAGTCGCTTTGGTGAATGCGCCACAAAACTCTTTCACGGCCCATAGTGATAGCTGAAATCCCCAAGGCCTGCAAGCATTAAAATTCTAATAAACGATGACCACTAAAAATGTAGAACCTAAACCGGATGAACCGGAGCCAATCCGCCTTCGTGTGCTCGCCAAGACGCAACGACGCCAAGATTAACTTAAAAATTTACCTTTGCGGGCTTTGCGGCTTTGCGAGAAAATTTTTTATCACAAAATGCAAAAACTTTACTTTTAAAACTCTAATCTGAGCTGTGGCCAAGCCCGGACAGAACTTTAGATAGTTTGTTTCCGTGAACCTGCTCTTGACTTATGGCTGCAAGAGCATGTAAGATTCGTAAAATTTCGTGATAATTCGTGTCTTATTTCAAACATTTAAATTGTTGCGGCATTTTTAAGAGGGGAAGGTACCGGGTTTAAATTTTCTGAGCAACGTTTAAAAAGGGGGACGATCATGGCTAAATTATTGTGGCAGCCTTCGGAAGAGCAGATTAAGCGTACCAACATGTATCGCTTCATGAACCTCGTCAATGAAAAATACAAGCAAGATTTCAAAGAGTATGCGCCGCTTTATGAATGGTCGGTTGCGAATATTCCGGATTTTTGGGCGACCATGTGGGAATTCGCCGACGTTGTCGCCTCAAAACCCTATGACCGGGTTATTGATGATGTTACCAAAATGCCCGGCGCCGAGTGGTTTTCCGGCGCTCGACTCAATTTTGCCCAGAATCTGTTGCGGTACCGTGACGACCGGACGGCCCTGATCTTCAAAGGCGAGGGACAGGCTTCCACGAAAATGACCTATGCCGAACTCTATGACGAGGTGGCGCGCCTGGCCAGAGCCTTAAAGGATTCGGGCGTTGAGGTCGGCGACCGGGTGGTGGGATTTATGCCGAATATGCCGGCTGCCATGATCGCCATGCTGGCGGCAACCAGCCTGGGTGCAACCTGGTCCTCCTGCTCGCCGGATTTCGGCATCAAGGGCGTACTGGATCGATTCGGCCAGATCAAACCCAAGATATTATTTACGGCCAACGGTTATTCGTTCAAGGGCAAAAAAATAGATTCTTTGGAGCGCATCGCCGACATTCTCAAAGAACTGCCGTCTATCGAAAAAGTCGTTGTAGTGCCCTATACCGATCAAAACCCGGAATTCAGCAGGGTTCCCAAGGCTGTCGATTACCGGGATTTTAAGTCTCCGCAGGCCGATCTCGACATCGAATTTGAGCAACTGCCTTTTGGACATCCCCTCTACATCATGTATTCCTCCGGAACCACCGGTTTGCCCAAATGCATGGTTCAAAGTGCCGGGGGTATTCTGGTCCATCATTTAAAAGAGCTGATGCTGCACACGAACCTGAAAAGGGAAGATACGATTTTCTATTTTACCACCTGCGGCTGGATGATGTGGAACTGGCTGACGAGCTCGCTGGCGGTGGGCGCCACCCTGGTGCTTTATGACGGCAACCCGTTTCACCCCCATCCCGGCGCATTGTGGGAAATGGCCCAGGACGAAAAAATCACTTTCTTCGGCACCAGCGCCGGTTATATTGCGGCTCTGCAGAATAGCGGCGTAAAGCCGGGTAAAAGTTATGATTTGTCCCCGCTCAGGGCGGTTCTTTCCACGGGATCGCCGTTGTCGGTTGAAGGCTTTGAATTTATTTACGAGGAGGTCAAGTCTGATCTGCAGCTGGCTTCGATTTCAGGGGGAACGGATCTCAACGGCTGTTTTGCACTGGGCAACCCCATGGGGCCGGTGTATGCGGGGGAATTGCAATGCCGGGGCCTGGCCATGGACGTGCAGGCGTTTGATGAAAACGGCCGGCCGGTCATCAATCAGGAGGGCGAGCTGGTTTGCTGCAAGCCGTTTCCTTCCATGCCGATTTATTTCTGGGACGATCCGGACGGCCAAAAATATCACAGTGCCTACTTTGACGTCTATCCCGGTATTTGGCGGCACGGTGATTTTGTGATTGTCACCGAACGCGGCGGGGTGGTCATGCTGGGCCGCTCCGATGCCACCCTAAATCCCGGCGGGGTTCGCATTGGAACCGCCGAGATCTACCGGCAGCTGGAGCAGATGGAGGAAGTTGGAGACAGCGTGGTGGTGGGCCAGAACTGGAAAAACGATGTGCGGGTCATTCTCTTCGTCCAGCTGGCCTCCGGGTACGAATTAACCGATGAATTGAAAGCTAAAATCAGGCAGACGATCCGCACCAACGCTTCCCCGCGGCACGTGCCGGCCAAGATTTTGAGTGTCCCGGCCGTCCCCTATACATTGAATATGAAAAAGGTGGAACTGGCGGTTAAAAAGATCATTGAAGGCAAACCCGTGCTCAATAAGGATGCGCTGAGCAATCCCGAGGCGCTGGATCACTATGCGGGTTTGGAAGAACTGCAGGAGGACTAGGCCGAGTTGCGGGTCCTTCGATTGCGGATTGCAGATTGCGGATTTCGGATTGATTAAAATGGATAGGAAGGCGGCGTGTTGCGGGTGGCGGGGACCAACGGATTGACGAGTGACGAATGACGAATGTCGAATGAAGGAATTCTATCTGTTTTAAAAATTATCAAAAGACCGAGCCATGCGACTTCCATAATTAGTCATTATTCAATCTTCAATATTCAATACATTGTGGGGTGCGGGGGATGGGCAGAGGGCATAGAGCATGGCGCATAGCGTAAAAAGCAGGAGCGGGATTCGGGTTGCCGGTTGAGGGACGTGAGGTGAAACCGGCGCACGGCTCACGGGGCAAGGCGGATGGGTTTTGAAAAGTTTAGGCATTAAGGACCAAATACACGGAGTTTATTTGTCCGAACCTTTTAACTTTGGCCTTGAACCTTTGACCTTAGGCCCTATAACCCTGAACCTCTATCCAGAAAGGCATTCAATGACGGCATCTTTTTACCTTAATCCGGTCGGGATTGTCAGGAAAAGCGATGAAAGGGTGTGGATCGAAATTTTTGAGGAGTTTGCAGACGGCCTGCTGGGACTCGACGGCTTTTCGCATATTTTTGTGCTCTACTGGTTCCATCAGAATGATGCGCCGGAAAAACGCCGAACTCTTCAAGTTCATCCCCGAAAAGATCCGAGTATTCCGCTAACCGGGGTTTTTGCCACTCACTCGCCGCAAAGGCCCAATCTTGTCGGGCTCACCTTATGCAAAATAATGTCAGTTAAGGGCAACAAAATTGCCATAGAAGACATCGATGCCTTCGACGGATCACCGGTTGTTGATATCAAATGCTATATTCCGGACACGGTGTCGGATGTGCGAGTGCCTGATTGGGTGGGAGAATAGCTGGTGAGTTCGTGAGCTCGTGAGTTGTTGAGTTGAAAGGGATGAGATAGCTGATAAGTTCGTGAGTTGGAAAGTTCATAAGCTATGAAGGCATTTTATTTTATTCCCTCTCCAGCTCACCAGGTTACGAACTTGCGAGCTTATGAACCTATGAGCTGATGAGCCTACCAGCTTACGAGCTTACGAACTCACCAACTTACGAGCTTAATAAGCTATGCCAAATGATCTAACCGGCCAAATTGAGCGTATAACCTTTACCAACGAGGAAAATGGCTTTACCATTGCCAAGGTGAAAGTGACCGGACGGCGTGACCTTGTAACGGTCGTGGGAACGCTGATGGCACCCATGCCCGGTGAAATTCTTGAAATGAAGGGCGAGTGGACCCGCCACCCCAAATTCGGTGAGCAGTTTAAAGTACTTGAATATCGCACCAAAGTTCCGGCAACTATTTACGGCATCCGAAAATATCTGGGCTCGGGTCTGATCAAAGGGCTTGGCCCGGTGATGGCCGGCCGCATTGTGGATCGATTCGGGAAAAAGACACTGGATATCATCGAAAGCGATATCCAGCGACTGGCCGAGGTGGAGGGTATCGGCAAAAAACGGATCGGCATGATTGCAAACGCCTGGGATGCCCAAAAAGACATCCGGGATGTGATGCTTTTCCTGCAAAGCCACGGCGTCGGCACCGGGTATGCCGCTAAAATCTTCAAACACTACGGCAGCCGGTCCATCGCCGTGGTCAAAGAAAATCCTTATCGGCTGGCCACCGATATCTTCGGGATCGGATTTGTCACCGCCGACCAGATCGCCGCCAAGCTGGGCATTGCCGGAGACGCCGGCATGCGGGTTGAAGCCGGTATCCTTTACGTTTTAAATCAGCTGTCGGACGATGGCCATGTTTACTTTCCCTATGAGCCGCTGATTTCAAAAAGCTGTGAGATCCTCGATATCGAGCGCGAGGCCGTGGTTCAAGCCCTCGGGACGCTGGCGCTAAACCAGAAGATCGTTATTGAAGATTTGAACAACAGCCTCGATACGTTTCAGGAAAATCACAAAGCCGTGTTTTTAAGCCGGTTTCACCTGTGTGAAACGGGGGTTGCACGGGGTGTAAAAACGCTGCTCAATGCCCCCAAAACCATGCGGGACATTGATTCTCAAAAGGCCATCGACTGGGTTCAGGGGCAGCTGGCGATCAGCCTGGACGACAAACAGATTGAGGCTGTGCGCCGCGCCATTGAAAACAAAGTCATGGTGATCACCGGCGGCCCGGGCACCGGCAAAACGACCATCATCAACGCGATCCTAAAGATTTACTCCCGAATCAAGGCCCGCATCCTGCTGGCCGCACCCACCGGCCGGGCCGCCAAACGAATGGGTGAGACCACCGGTTTTGATGCCAAAACCATCCACCGGCTGCTGGAATACAGCCTGCAAAAAGGCGGCTTTCAGCGCAATGAGGACAAACCGCTTGACTGTGACGTACTGATTATCGATGAAGCTTCGATGATCGATACCATTCTGATGTACTTCCTGTTGCGGGCGGTCCCGCCGTTTGCCACTTTTATTTTGGTCGGCGATGTTAACCAGCTTCCTTCAGTGGGAGCCGGCAATGTTCTCAATGATATCATTGCATCCTCGGCGGTACCGGTGGTGACCCTGGATAAGATTTTTCGCCAGGCCATGACCAGCAACATCATTGTCAACGCCCATAAAATCAACGAAGGTGTTTTACCTTCCCTTTATACCGCCGATTCCTCCGGCCCGCCCAACGATTTTTACTTTATCGAACAGGAAGATCCTGAAAAAGTGCTGGAGATTATTCTGCAGCTTAGTAAAAAGCGTATCCCACGGCGCTTTGGTCTGGATCCGGTTGACGAGATCCAGGTATTGGCTCCCATGCACCGGGGGGTCGTCGGTGCCGCCAACCTTAATCAACAACTGCAGGCCGTTTTAAATCCCGGGGAGGGAGGAATCACGCGCGGCGATCGCACCTTCCGGGCCAACGACAAGGTCATGCAAATCAGAAACAATTATGACAAGGAAGTATTCAATGGTGATATCGGACGGATAACTTCCATTGACTGGGAAGACCAGGAAGTCGTGGTCACCTTTGACGGCCGGCAGGTGCCATACGACTTCAGCGATCTGGATGAAATCGTGCCGGCCTATGCGGTATCGGTGCATAAATCGCAGGGCTCGGAGTATCCGGCCGTCATCATCCCCATCGTTACCCAGCACTATATCCTCTTGCAGCGCAATTTGATCTATACGGCGGTTACCCGCGGTAAACGTCTGGTCGTCATCGTAGGCAGCAAGAAAGCGATGGCCATCGCGGTGAACAATAATAAAACCCAGAAGCGCTATACGAGGCTGCGATACCGTTTGGCTTGATTTTTCGAGATAAGATCAATGGCCACTGTCATTGGTCAGGCCAGCCGCTGGTTTGAAAAGGGGATAGTATGATCGGAAAAGGGGATTATGAACATCGAACATTGAACGTCCAACATCGAATATTGTATGCTGTTATTTAAAAAAAATCTAAACTACTATCGGCGCACACTCTGGTGCTGCGAGAGCGAATCAACCTTAGGAAATTTTGCAGTTTGCTTGTTTTAAAATCGATAAAGCGCAGCGCCATCATTATTGGACGTTCGATGTTCGACGTTCAATCGCTTCGCGTTCCGTCCAAGTGAAGTTTTATAGCAGTGGTCACTAAGGTTGGATGGTAAAAAAGTCTATATTAATATATCCTTATTTATTCGGACTCACCAGGTCGTTTTGCTTTTCTCATCGCCAATGGCGCCTCGATCATGGCGGCCCACTGCAAAATCACATACACCCACGCCAGCAAATCAGCATTTTCAACCGTTATTACGTCCTGACCCAGCAGAAGTCCTATGAGAAGTTTGCTGCCGACATAACCGGCAAAAAAGCCCCACCCAAGTCTCTCGCGTCCCTGCAGCAGTTGTCCCGATCCCGGACAAAGCCAACCGAGTCCCAAGAGTGCGGCGACGTAAGTCATTGACGGTCTTAACCATTTGGTGTCCGTTTTTAAGGGGCCCTGCCTTAAGGCCGCCATGGTGCCGGCGACGGAAAAATACTTGACCGCGTCCTGAAAAAGCGTGCCGAAGCTGTAATTCACTCTGGCGATAAGCTTGTGGACGATATCGACAACCGCCAGGGGATCATTGGTCGGCAGTTGTCCGCTTTTGGCCAGTTCGGAAATGCTCTGGAACAATTGCAGGTAAGCCGGAACAATGAGCAGAAGGCCCAGAAGATAAGCGCCGAAAAGAATAAACCCGAGGCGGCGCTCAGCGGTGTAAACCTGACCGGCGCCGGGGCAAACCCAGGCAATCGCAGCCGCCCACCCGACGCTTGCCTGGGCTTCTGCGCCGGCTTTCTGGCGTCTGTTGGTCGCCGCTTCGACGGCGGAGAGCATGGCCCACAACCAGATAAAATAGATACCGAAAAAAGAAATAGCAGCAGAGGTAAAAGGCATCTCCGGCAAAATAAACGGCTTCAAACCGTCGAGGCTGTCAAATATCTGGCCCACGACGATTCTTATGATGCCGACCAGATTCCAGGTAAACCAGATCGTAAAAAATATGAAAAGCGACAGCGTTGCATAACCCCGCAAGCGGGCGCCGGCGTAGATCTCACCGAACCCGGGTCCGCAGGCACCATAAACAAAGGCGCGGTGGGCGCTGATGGAATCTTTGCCGGCCGAAGCCTCTGGGATTCTATTTGGGTCGTCTGAAAGAGACATACTATTGACTTTACCAGGTTTTGCCTGTTAAAAAAAATGAAAAATTTTAGTTCCTGCCTTTCATGAGGGTGGCTGGTGGCTTCCCATAAGCGGTAAATTATTTTGGCATAGGAGGAACTGAAAAAATGAACATTGAACATCGAATTTCCAACGTTAAACATCGAATAATGTCTGTTTTCTTCATCTTTACCCTTCAACATTCGATGTTGGACGTTCGATGTTCGACGTTCATCTCTGAAAACAGGTTTGAATGGTATAAATGCAAATTGTAAATAATTACACAATAACTTAGCGCTAATGTGTTGGTTTCCTTTTTTTGGGGGAGGCGTGATTATTAAGGAGGATCTTATGTCCAAACAGCTACCCACCCAGACCAGGGTGGTCATCATCGGCGGGGGGATTGTCGGCTGCAGTGTTGCTTACCATTTGTGTAAAATCGGCTGGCAGGATGTGGTTTTGCTTGAGCGTAAAACTATCGCCTCTGGCACTTCCTGGGCCGCGGCCGGTTTGCTGGGCCAGCTCTGGTCAAACAGCGCGCTGACCAAGCTGGCCGTGTACGGCGCTGAGTTGTACGCAGGGCTGGAAGCGGAAACCGGCCAGCCTACCGGCTACCAGCGTCCCGGCTCCATCCGGGTTGCGCAGACCAAGGCTCGCAAAAGCGAATTTGACCGCTCCATGGCCATGGCGCACTCATTTGGTATCCCGATGGAAGAAATCAGCCTGGAGGAGGCGCGCAGACTGTTTCCGCTGTTAAACACCAAAGATCTGGTGGCTGCCTGGTTTCAACCCAATGATGGGCACACCAATCCGGAGGACACCACCCAGGCGCTCGCCAAAGGTGCGCGGATGGGGGGCGCCAACCTTATTGAAGGGGTGAAGGTTGTCGATATTCAGCTTAAAAAAGGTGCTGTTGCCGGCGTTCGCACCGACCAGGGCGACATCGCCTGCGAATATGTCGTCAATTGCGCCGGCATGTGGGCCCGGCAGGTCGGTAAAATGGTGGGGGTCAGCATCCCTTTGCATGCGGCCGAGCACATGCACATGTCCACCAACCCGATTGAAGGCACGTACAAAGGCATGCCCTATTTAAGGGACATGGACGGCTATATTTACGTCAAGGAAGAAATGGGCGGTTTGCTGATGGGCGGATTCGAACCCGTGGCCAAACCCTGGGGCGCGAAAGGCATTCCCGAAGACTTTGCCTATACCCAACTGCAGGAAGACTGGGACCAGTTTGAAATTTTCATGAAAAACGCCATCAAAAGAGTACCGGCCTTCGAGGAGGCGGAAGTCAACAGCCTGACCACGGTGCCGGAGAGTTTTACGCCCGATACGGCTTACATGCTGGGGGAGGCCCCGGGAGTGAAAAACTTTTTTGTGGCCGCCGGGATGAATTCGGTGGGCATCACCAGCGCCGGCGGTGCCGGCAAGGCCTTGGCCCAGTGGATGGATCAGGGCTATCCGGAAGAGGACCTGTGGGCGGTGGACATCCGGCGCTTTCACAGCTGGCAGGCGAACCACCGGTATCTGTATGACCGCGTCACCGAAGCCGTCGGCAATCTTTACGCCGACCACTGGCCTTTTAGACAGCTCCGGACGGCCCGCAATGCGCGCTGTTCGCCGTTTCACGATCGACTGGCACAACGCGGGGCCTGTTTCGGGGTGGTGGCCGGCTGGGAGCGGGCCAACTGGTTTGCACCGCAGGGGGTTCAAGCAGCATACGAATACAGCTGGGGGCGGCAGAACTGGTTTCCATACTCGGCGGCCGAGCACATGGCGGTGCGCGAAAACGTCGGAGTCTACGATTTGACGTCCATGTCCAACTTCCTGCTGCAGGGCCGCGCTGCGACCGCCGCGCTGCAAACCATCTGCGCCAACAACGTCGATGTGCCGGCGGGTAAGGTGGTTTACACCCAGATGTTAAATGAGCGCGGCGGGATCGAAGCCGATGTGACCGTCACCCGGCTGGCAGAGGATAAATATTTTATCGTCACCCCGGGCGCTACCGGAACGCGGGATCTTGACTGGATCCAGCGGCATCTGCCCGACAACGCCCATGCGATTTTAACGGATGTAACCTCCGCCTACAGCATGCTGGCAATCATGGGGCCGAACGCGAGGCAACTGCTGGCCGAGTTGACCGATGCCGACCTTTCCAACGACGCCTTTCCCTTTGCGACCGCCCAGCAGATCGATGTGGCCTATGCCAAACCTCTGGCTGTCAGAATGTCCTTTGTCGGCGAGCTGGGATGGGAGCTTTACATACCGACCGAATTTTCAATCAACGTCTTTGATGCCCTGATGGCGGCCGGCGAAAAGTATCACCTCAAATTGGTGGGGCTGCACGCGCTGGACTCGCTGCGCCTGGAAAAAGGCTACAAACACTGGGGCGCGGACATTACCCCGGACGATACCCCCTTTGAGGCCGGTCTTGGATTTTGCGTTAAAATGGACAAGGGCGATTTTATCGGCCGGCAGGCCTTGACAAAGCAGCTGGAAACCGGCCTTAAACGCAAGCTGGTGACCTTTACCATCGAGGATCCTGAGCCCTTGATATACCACGATGAGCCGATTTACCGCGACGGCATACCCGCCGGCGAAAATACCCATGGATCTTATTCCCACCTGTTCGGTTGTGCCATCGGTATGTGCTATCTCGAGAATCCCGACGGCATCCAAGATGACTGGATCCTGTCGGGTAGATACGAAATAAATGTTGCCGGCAAACGCTATCCCATCAAGGTCCATCTCAAGCCGCCCTACGATCCGCAGAGCGATAGGGTGAGGATGTAAATTCATTTGAGCTGAAGCGCAATTGAAGGTCAGTGGTCAGTTGTTAGTTGTCGGTTGCAGCTGTGTCTATGATGTTTTGGTATCTTTTCCCGGAAGCGAAATATGATTCCGAAATTTATTCTTCGTAGACTATGAACAAATAACTAGTGCCTGAACGAAAAAGCTCCGATTTCGGGTAGGTTGGGTTGAGCCCGATCGATGATGCTGTTCCGCCTGCGGCGGAATCAACCCAACTACGGAAATGAAACTCTGACGTCGATATGGATTCCTAAGGGCGAAACCCAAAAAAGCAATGGGACGGGTTGTCGTTTAATCAATAACTAATAACTCCCAATACGATATATAGCGATTTTCACCAAAAGGCAGAGTCATTAAACCCTGCCTATCATCGATCTCCTGGACTTTGACACCCAAAACAATCGCTATGGAGTCTCCATTTCACCTTCCACTTCTACAGAACTCTGCTCAGGACCCAAGCTATAAGAAGCCCAAGTTCCACCGCCCTTGATGCCTTCATACTTACCAGTGCCTTTTTTATATTTCCACGTGCCTTTCCATTGCTTTTCTGCTGCAGGTTTACCTTCCCAAATTGACATGGTCTTATCGCCATCTTTATCGGTTCCTACTCCATATCCCTGACCGAACATCTCTCCAGTTTTGGGGTTAATATCAGCGAAACCCACGCCTCTTTGAGTTGATCTCTCACCAGTGATTTCACTAAAGTAGATAGTTGCATTCTCCCATATGACGATTACATGTCCTTCATCGTCTCCAACTTCAATCTGATGCGACTTAACGGTAAACTGTGCACCGTGCGCCTTAATCTTCTGTTTCTCTCCAGCCACTGCACTGTCGATAGTAGCTATCCCAAATACAAAAACAATCACAGCTGCCATTGTATGTATTTTTGACCAAGACATATCATTCCTCCTTTCGAAAAGTTAAATTGGTGTAGAGATCTCCTCCCTGATTTCGGCTGTCAGAATGTGTATGGTTTTGTCCAAACAAAAATTATGACTCCCAACAGAACAGAACTGTCCTGTCAGGAGATAGATAGGCACATTTTGAGCGGCTTCTCCATTGATTCTTTACCTGATTATTAGGTTATGTTTTAAGGGAAATCGGTTCTATTTCAGAACAATAAGAAAATTAAAAAATTGAAGAGCTACCAGCTGTATATATTTCGATTTGGGATGAGACTCAGCTCAGGTTGGGATTCCGAATGAGAGGGTAATCAGCGTTGCGCTTCCGGGCAACAGGACATGGTTGGTTGATGATTTTTCTGTATATTTGCATAATGTTGCAATTATTGTCAAGAAATAATCCCAAATAACTACATTGTAGCAATTTGGAGAGACGTCCTTGGGATAAAATAACTATCTGTAATTCGATTTTTATCGAAATATATAGTCATAGAATTCGAATATCACACAGCTTTTTAGGCTGTCAATCGTTGACATTAGAAGTGATCGAAGAATTAGCTTCGAAAAAGTCACAAAAAGATCTTGTAGTACAAAATTTCTCGATCAGATGCGCTTGCCAGATCAACCTCCGACCAGTGGAGACATTCGTTACCGGCTGATGTCAATACCTCCGGCGATAAATTCATGTCTATGATGATTTTCATCCAGAACCTATCCTGACCGGCAGGTCTATTTCTTCGACGCGCCAAGCTGCATATCGAAGCGCCTCATCTAAATCTTCACCTTCGAGATAAGGGTACATTTCCAGGATGTCTTTTTTGCCATGCCCTGAGGCTACGAGACCGACAATCATTCCTACGGTGACCCGTTGGATAAATCCACACTCTTGACAGAAAGCGCCAAATCTTATTATATGACGCCATCCACCATCTATTATCCAACAGACAACTTGTCATCGAACCGTCGAGTTGATTAGTTCCATAGGACGATGAGCAAGTCGGGGACGGCTAAGCGGGGGGCGACCATGATCGAATTAACCGGACGCTCGGTTGTTACGGGAAAGGGCCTGTATCTGTCTATTGAAAACGACCGGGTGGTCGATATCAATCCTGCCGATGTCCCTCAGGATGCCCCATATATTTCTCCAGGTTTCATCGATCTTCAAGTAAACGGCTGCGCCGGCTGCGACTACAGCTCCGAGGACTTTGCGGCCGAACACCTGCAGCGTATCGTCGATCTCCTGGCGGCCGGCGGAACCGCGCGACACGTACCCACGATCATTACCAATCCCCAGAGGCGGATGGTGAAAAATCTGCAAACGTTGGTGCAGGCCATGGAGACCACACCGGATTTGTCCGCTGCGGTGGCCGGGATTCACATTGAAGGCCCCTACATTTCGAGCGAAGACGGCCCCCGCGGCGC
>CP070771.1:7131760-7143614 GCA_020345785.1 Desulfobacterales bacterium | reverse complement strand
GCCGATCCCCGCGTAAAGCGCACTTAGAGTGAAGGCCCTCCAGCGCAGTACGGTGATATCCGCGCCGATGGCGCCGGAGGCGACCTCATCGTCCCGGGTTGCCCGCAGCAGAATGCCGGTGCGCGACTCTTTAAACCAGAGGGCCATCACCACCGCAATAATGGCGGCGGCAGCGGATGTCTTCAGATCCGTCGCATTGACGACGCCAAAAAGGGTTCGGGGGCCGTTCGTTACCGCACTCCAATGCACCATCACCGTGTGCATAATCACCAGCACCGCAAAGGAGGTAATGACGGCGGCCGCATCCGACAAACGCATCAGCGGATATGAGATGATGGATGCCACAAGGGCGGCGGCGGCGCCGCCTGCCAGAATGCCCAGCAGCGGATCGATTTCCACGGATTTTAAAACCAGGTAGAGATCGGGCAGCGCCATTGACTTCATTCTAACGGGCATGGTTAAGACGGCGGTGGTATAGGCCCCGACCCCCATAAAACCGATATGGGCAAAGGAGAGGATCCCTGAATTGCCGGTGAAAATCTGCAAGCCGAGCACCAGAATCAAGTTGATCAAAAGGGTTGTTGCAATGCGGCTGAACAAACGATTATCAATCACCTGCGCCATAACCACCAGAACGACGATGGGCACAATAAGTATGCATATGGAGCGCATGGTCTGTTTGTCCAGCATAAGAGAAGATCTCACTATGAGCGTCGGCCCGCCTCGCGGCCCTTGATGAGGCCCGATGGGCGAAATAGAAGAATCAATATGACAAATGTAAAGGTAAAAGCATCCCTGAAGTGGAGCAGGTGCTGTGACAGACTGTAATTTAAACTCACATCAATCAAGGCCAGCAGATAGCCGCCGATCACCGCTCCCACAAGACTGCGCATACCGCCGATGACCGTTGCGATAAAGGCCACCAGCAGCGGCTCGAGTCCGATCCCCGGCACCACCGAACCGATGCGGCCCAACCAAAGAATGGCGACGACACCGGCAAATAATCCGCTGATGGCGAATGCAAGGCTGATGATCATGTTGGCGGGGATGCCGACCATGCGCGCCATCCTGAATTGCGAAGCAGCGGCGCGCAGCGCCAGGCCTAAAACCGTCCGCTTCAATGCAAAGGAGAAAAAGAACAGCATGAGCAATGCACACGCAATGGTGATAAGGTTTCGAATGGGGATGACCACATCTAAAATCTCAACCGAGCGTGTAAAAATATCCGGCAGCGGCACATTGCGGGCGCGCGGTGATATGAAAAGCAGGGCTGAATTTTGCAGCAGCGTGCTGAACGCAAAGGATGTTATCAGCACCGCCGTTACTGATTTTGCCCGTACCGGTTTGAAAGCGACGAATTCAGTCAACATACCGGTCGCAATCGCCATGAGGATCGCGACAAAAGCCATGATCAACCAGGGAAACGGTGTGGCGTTGAACAAATACAGGGTATAGCCGGCGACCATAACCAGTTCGCCGTAGGCAAAATTTACCAATTTCAGGATGCCGTATACGATCACAAGGCCCAACGCCATCAGCGCATAAAGGCTGCCGAGGCTCAGAACGTCCAGCACAAACTGAAGCAACGTACCCGTCGACATCAATATTTATCCTTTGGCCGTCTTTCGGATGGGGTATCAGGACAGCATAAAATTACGCGCCGAAAGCCTTCAGCCGCCCAAGTACAGCGCCTCCAGATCAGAGGATGCCGCTATCTCCGCCGCCCGACCCTTTTTGGCAATCCTGCCGAGAGCCATAACATAGGCTCTTTCAGCATTTTGCAGGGCCATTTTGGCATTTTGCTCCACCAGCAAAATCGTGAGGCCGGTGGCCCTTAATTTATTGATGAATTCATAAATATGGTGCACGATCGCCGGTGCCAACCCGAGGGAAGGTTCATCCAAAAGGAGCAGTTTCGGCCGTGACATCATCGCGCGCGCAATCACCAACTGCTGCTGTTCGCCCCCGGAAAGCGTCCCGCTTTGCTGGTTTTGCCGCTCACGCAGCACCGGAAAGAGGTCCAGCATTTGTTCCAGATCCCGATAGCTTTGCTGACGATTCCTGCGATGGATAAAACCACCCATTACCAAATTTTCGCGTACGGTCAGATCCGGGAATACCTCCCGGGTCTCCGGCACCATGGCGATCCCTTTGCGCAGAACGCTTTCAGGAGAAAGTGCAGTGATGTCCTCACCATTGAAGGCGACCTTGCCGGACACGGCTTTGAGGGCACCAGCGATGGCCAGCATCGTAGTGGTTTTGCCGGATCCATTGGCCCCCAGCAGACTGACCATTTCTCCTTCCGCAACCTCCAGGCTGACATCTCTGACTGCCGTAACCGCACCGTAGCGAACTTTGAGGTTGTCCACCTTAAGCATGCGCCACCTCCTGCGACGGACTGCTTCCCAAATAGGCCTCGATAACGGCAGGCAATTTCCTGACATAGTCCACATCGCCTTCGCCGATGGTTTTGCCGGATGACAGAACATGCAGGCGATGACAGAGGCGCATGATGAGCGTCATATCATGGTCGATGATCAACATCCCCAGTTTTTTGCGGGTCGGCAATTCCGAGAGAATTTTAAGCAATGCCTCGCTCTCGGCGTCATTCATACCGGCTGCCGGTTCATCGAGAAGCAAAAAGTGGGGTTCCCCGGCCAACGCGCGTACAATCTCCACTTTGCGTTTATCTCCGTAGCTCAGCGTACCGGCCAGCTGATCGGCAAATTCGCTCAGCTTAAATTCTTCCAGCAGACTCACAGCCAGTTTGGTGGCCTCTTTGCGTGAGGCACCTTTGGCCAGCGCAGTGGTCTCAACGTTTCGAATGACGGTCAAATTTTCGAACAGGCGCACGATTTGAAAAGATCGGGTAATCCCCTTCAAGGCGATTTTGCGGGGCAGCATCCGGGTGATATCCTCGCCATTGATGCTGACGCTTCCTGAAACCGGGTTCACCTGACCGGTGATAACATTGATCAACGTCGTTTTGCCGGATCCGTTCGGCCCGATCAGGCCCACAATTTCGCCGAGGTTGACGTTCAGGTTGACACCGTCTAGCGCACGCAGACCCGAAAAATCAACGGAAATGTTCTTCGCTGAAAGCTGCAAGTCCGCCATAATTCCAGATATCGTTGATCGGTTGATTCGTTGATTGGTTAAATGGTTGCAATTATGGATTTATCCCATATTTGCGAATTAATTGAGAAGGGGCCGGTTCGGCCCCTTTTGACTATCCTTATTGATCCCTAAAGGTTTATCTTATTTTGGTGCAAATAATTGAATCGGGATATTTTCACTATCTTATAATGATCGAATATTTTCGATTCAATATTGAATATCTAAGGTATTCTTCCGATTTTAAAAAAGTCGGAGCGACACGCTGCGCACACGCCGCGCAAGCGCTGGCGCTGCGCGAGCGACACTACAAATATTCAATTTGCAATCTTCAATTTTCAATTCCGGCTCGTCCGGGTCAGGGAGCTGGCGGATTTTCCGGACGACGCCATCCGATAAATGCCGGTTTGCCCTGGGTCAGGCTTATAACCACGGCCGCCTTGTCAGGAGCGTGTCCCTCATCTGCCGAACGGTAGGACAACTTACCGGTCAGCAGATTATATTCATTGTTCTCGAGTGCTTTGGCGATGGCCGCACCGTCAAAAGAGCCGGCCTTCTCCGCAGCCTGCGCCATCAGCATGATGGTGTCCCATCCCGTGGCGACAAATGACGTGTCGGGCGCGCTGCCGTGGTAGGCCTTGTAAGCTTCGATAAATTTTCCCATGTCCGGATGCGCCTCAGGCCCCATCCAGGTGTGGGTGACAAAATATATGTCGCTTCCGAACTTCTGGCCCAGCGCATCAAACATACCCGGGTCGTCATAAGAATCACCGCCCATGATGGGAGAGGTGATGCCGACTTCGCGGATCGAACGAATAATCGTGCCCAGATCCGGCATATAAGATGAAATAAAAATCACATCCGGCTGCGGTTTAACGGCTCTGAGGCGCGACAATTGGGCCGAAAAGTCCTGGTCACCCTGGGTGTAAGTATCCTCAGCCAGCACCGTGCCGCCGATGGCTTTAAAATGGGCGACGAAGTATTTGCTCAGGCTTTTGGTATAGGCGATGAACTGATCGGTAACGACATAGGCCGTCTTCCACCCGCGTTCCTTAAACGCATACTCCGCGCCGACTGCGCCCATGGTGGTGTTCCACATGGATAAGGTAAACTGTTTGTCGCCCAGCGACCAGGAGCTATACAGGGGATCGGATGCACAGGTGGAGATGCCGACAATCCCGACTTTTTGGGCTTCGCGGCTGGCGGGACCGCCGAAATCAAAATCGCAGGGGGCCACGATGAGCTTGGCGCCCTGGTCGATCAGCTCCACCGCGGCGTTGCCGACGGTAACCGGATCACTTTTGCCGTCAATATTCACGAACTTCACCTTCTTCCCGAGAATGCCGCCGTGTTCATTGAGATATTTAACGGCCACCTGGGCGCCTTTAAGACCGGGTTCATCCAAAGGTGCCTGAACTCCGGTGAGACTCAAAGCGCCCCCGATCAGGATTTCATCCTCTGCCAATGATGTTGAAACGGTTAAGAATACGATCAATGTCAGTGACAGCATGCCGATTAACATTTTATTTAAATGGTGTCGCATTTTTTCCTCCTTTTTCATTTGAATTTTTTCAGGCCAAATTACAGTGGCTAACAATATCCTCCCTGCCTGAGCAAAAATACATACTGAATAATGTGATGGATTACAATAAAAATTAATTTGGATTTACCCTTTGTAAATAGTGATTATGTTAAATTATCAAGCGATCAGGCGGGGATTGACAAAGCGATGACGTCAGATTCAGCAAGATGGACAGCTCCCTGTGAAAATCGCAAACGAAAATCAAATATCAACTGTTTAACCCCTGACCAGAAAAGGAGGAAACTATGGCGACACGTAAAGCAACTGCCAGATGGAACGGCACACTGAAAGAAGGCAACGGCGTAATGAAATACGGAGAAGTTGAAGGCCCTTTTACATTCGCATCGCGCTTCGAAGAGGGCAAAGGCACCAACCCTGAAGAGCTTGTTGGGGCCGCCCATTCCGGATGCTTTTCAATGTACCTTGCCGCTATCATGAGTGCGGATAAGTTTACACCTAAAAGCGTAAAGACAACGGCCTCAGTTCATTTGGGAGAAGATGACGGTCCGAAGATTACCAGCATTGACTTGGATTGTGAAGCGGAGGTACCCGGCATGGATGCTGATAAATTTGCGCAATATGCTCAAACGGCCAAAGAGAAATGCCCCATTTCAAGACTTTTTGCCGGCACTAAAATCAATCTTTCAGCGAAATTGATCGGATGATGTTTAGGTGCTCTTATTACCCTGCTACTGAAACAGTAAGCTACTACCCAAATTTTGCATCAAAATTAATGAGAAGCTAGCGTAATACTAAATAACCCCTAATCTGAGCGATTTCAATAAGACAGCTGCAACAATGGCGCTCACCGTGCGCTTGTGGTAAACGCCGCCCGGATAGAAGTTGAAACCCGCGAATCGCTCAGATTAGGAGCCAGTTGAGAGAACGAGAACAGTAAAGCAACTACCCGGACATTAATCGATTTCGTAAGAATCCACAATTTCACCGAAATACAATGTATGATAATCTTTTTGCGGATAGAGTTCTGTATCATAGTCCACAGTTAGGTAGGCCGGATCCATAGCAGATTTATAAACGATTTTACATTCGTAGTGGATCCCAGGCACTTTGATGATTGGTGTGACAACTTTCCGACTGTCTGAGACCTGCAGATTGCACTCCTTGAATTTGTTACAGTCACGCCCTGACTTTGTGCCGCAGAACATTATTTCCTTTTTCATATCCGACGAGGGCATCGAAACGGTGAAATCTTCCGCCGTTTCAATGATACTAAAAGTATGCCGTGAAAGCCGCACGGCGATCATCATGATGGGCTTTCGCCACACATAACCTATGGTCGCCCAACCGATGGTCATGGTATTGATGGCCTCACCTGATTTTACTGTCAGAAATGCTCCTTTTTTGATCCGGGTCATTGCCTCTTGTGCCGCAGCCATGTAATCAATGCGTTTCATTGCAGATTCCTTTTTGATTTTCTGCACCGTCATGTTGATAGGGCATGAAAACTTGTTGGTTCCTTTCCTAAAAGTAGTGGCATGATAATATTGTCATTTCTCCAGCACTAATTTTCGGCCAAGGTTGCGTTATTTAATATTTTTTGTCAAGAAAATCTGATTCTTGCTCAAATTTGCCATTGATGACCGTCACTTACGGTTCGGAGGGATTAGATATTTGACCGATATCGCCGGATTTTTTAACTTGACTGCGCTAACGAAATTTATTATACAGTTCAGCCGCAAAATCAATTTTTCGACCACACCGAAATCTGATTATCATCTCACTTTACAACTATAGTGAATCTCTCATGTACTTCTGATCTGATGTTCTCCTGTCCTGGATTAAAGCATCAAAGACCAATAGTTGAACCTTCAACCCAAATTTAAAATTCTTCCAAATATAGTTTACATAGTTCCAAGATAGTTCAGCTAACCCGTCTGTGCCCCAATCGTGGCTATGGCAATGATCTATGAACCTCTGAAACATGTAAGGAGGAAGCTATGAAAACCAAGGATATAAATTTAATAACATGGATTTTAGTTTCTATTATTCTTTTTGGAATTATTTTACTTTGGAACTTTCAGACTTTCGGTCAGGAGTGGACAATAGAACAAAAAGAGGTATGGGAAGCTATGCTAGCTGATGTTGAATTATTCAAACAAGGTGATGTAGAAGGAATATTAGCATCACGACATGATAATGTTGCCATCTGGTGGGGTAATAAGCCTATTCCCTATGATAAAGAACTGCTAAGTTTCAATTACAAAGGTTGGTTTGATTACGACAAACCTGTCAAGTGGGAATTAGAACCTCTTGCAATAAAGATTATTGGCAACGTTGCAAGTGTATTTTATACATTTAAATTTAGTGGGAATATTTTATCGGGTAGTGGTAGGGAGTTAGAAACTTGGATTAAGCAAGATAATAAATGGATACTGATCAATAGCTTTGGTGCATCATGTGATAACCTTCCACCTTGTAAATGATAAGAATTTCTGATTGTTCAAGCCATTTTAAATTGAATTCCGCCAAGAATGGCGAAAACGATGCAGGGGGAATAATGAGCGTTCATTCGATTAATCTCACAGATTTGGTAAAAACTTTTCAAACAAGGGTCAATCAGCATGAGGTAGAAAAGATTATGACCATGTTTACGGAAGATGCTACCTTTGAAATCGTTGGTCTTTCAAAATTTTCAGGCAAACAGCAGGTCAAGAATATCTTTGAATACGATGTCGGAGTAAACACCAATCTGCAATTTATAAACTGTCAATCGGAAGGGGATACTGTCCATTGCCAAATTTTGGAACGCAATGACAGGCTTGATGCAATCGGAATTAGTGAGCTTAAATACAGTTCCTGTATTTTTAATTTTAAAGATGGACGTATCCAGAGTCTTACAGCCGAAATCCCGCCTGAATCGGTTCAGTATAATACTGAAGTATGGAAAAAATTTATTCCGTGGCTAATGGAAAACTATGCTGATGAATATTCAAGAATGTTCTTGCCTGATGGACGATTCGCTTACAACTATGAAAACGGAAGGGATGTTGTACCATTGTTGAGAAAGTGGAGTGAGGAACAAAAATAAGTGAAATGACAGACCGATAAAGAATTGTATCAAAATTTTTATACAAGCAGGTGCTCTGAAAAGAGAGCAAAAATGAAATCTTTCACGTCTTTTTTTCTTTCTTTATTCTTATTATTTTCGGCAAGAATAACTATTGCTGTAGACATGTATCATGCAGCCATAATTTTTTATATACATCAGCGACCAGCGTCAGAGCGTTGTCCCGGCTCCTTCCAGAGAGCCTTTCTCATACCCCCAGTTCTGCTGGTGGTCGCTGATTCTTAGATCTTCATCTGACAGTGGAGCAGCAATTTTTATCTTTATCTAACTCAGCTTTTACGGCCATCCCAATTTTTTCAATCGTATAAGGTTTTTTCACATATTTGCCGGCTCCAAGCTGCTGGGCTTTTTTCACTCTGGCGGTCTCCGAAAAACCACTGGCGATGATTGCCTTTTGATCAGGGTGTAACGATACTATTCGCTCGTAGGTTTCCAGTCCGTCGATTCCCGGCGACATAATCATATCCAGGATGACTAAATCCGCCGTTTCTTTGCTCAAAAGCTCAAGCGCCTCTTCACCACTTGAGACAGCTTTTACTGAATAGCCCAAATGGGACAATATTTTTGAGGCGATCTGTCGCTGTTCTTTTACATCATCAATCACAAGGATTTTTTCGCCTCTGCCCTTGTAATCAGCTAATTCTTTTAAGTGTTGGTCTCCGGTGGCTTCTGCTCTGGTCACAGGAAAATAAATCTCAAAAGTGGTTCCTTGGCCTAATTTACTTGTAACGTTGATGTATCCTTTATGATCCTTGACCGTTCCCCACACCACGGCCATGCCCAAACCGGTTCCGCTTCGGCCCATTACTTTTTTGGTGTAAAACGGCTCAAAAATCCTGTTGATTTCTTCAGGAGCGATACCAATGCCGGAATCAGTCACGGTCAAAACGACATAATCTCCCTCTTCGACATCATCATTACCACCTACGGGTCGATCAATATAATTATTTTCCGTTTTTATAATAATTTCCCCCCCCATGGCCATGGCTTCCGCTGCATTGGAAACTAAATTCATGACTGTTTTGGAGAGATGAACCGGAGATCCCATCATATTTAACAGCCCAGAATCAAGATGGGTCTCTATTTGCACTGAAGGATGGAAGGATTTTAACTTTTCAAATTCAGGGCTTTTTAAATACTCGGATATGATATCATTTAAATTCACCACCTTGGAGTTTGATACGCCTCTCCTTGCCAGCGTTAATAAATCCTGCACAATAGCAGCCGCCTTCTTACCCGATTCCTGGATCGTCTTAATCGGTTCTCTTAAAGGACTATCTTTTTTCAGGTCCATCAAGATTAATTCCGGGTAACTGACAATTCCGGATAAAATATTATTCAGGTCGTGGGCCACGCCGCCGGCCAGCAGGCCGATCGCTTTCATTTTCTCAGCCTGCTGAATTTGCGCTTCCAGATGCTTACGCTCGGTGATATCTTCGATAACGCCGTCATAATATTTAACTTCGCCGTTTTCATCCTTTACAGCCACCGCCGATACCGAACAGATAATCGGACTCCCATCTTTTTTTCTAAGGAGTCGCTCCACATTTCTGACAAAACCTTCTCGAACCATTTTTTGATTGAATTTTTGTCGATCATCCGGATTTTGATATAAATCCGAGACCTTGATATCGAAAAATTCCTCTCGGCTCTCAAAACCGAACATTTTCAAAATCGCGGGATTTGCCTCCAGGAACTTACCATCGGGACCGCCGGTATTGCGATATATTCCAACGTGGAGATTATTTGTAAGTGTTCTATATTGCTCTCTGCTGTGTCGCAATGATTCCTCTGCCAACCGACGTTCAGCATTTTCTCTTTCAAGCTGTTCATTGGATAGCTTGAGTTCTTTTGTTAGGGACTGTTCTTTTTTAAGATTCTTCTCTAATGCCCCTACGAGCACGCCGATAGAAACTGTGACAACCGTATTGAGAACAAAAAAAGTATAGGCGGTATATGGCCATTTTCCCAAGGCGTAACCGCTTAAATGAATCCATTGCAATCGGCCTGTGGACAGCATCCAGCCTAAAACCCAAAACGTACTGATATTAATAGCTAATGCAAGAATTCCAGCTCTCAAACCCAACAGCAAACTTGCCATCAAAGCAAAGGCAAACAGAAACAGGCGCCCGCTGCCGACAGGTCCAAGTGCAAGTAAGGCTGTCAATCCGATACCATAAAATATGAGTATACCTGCCCATGCACGAACTTTGAAAGGGATCGCTTGTACTAATACAATAATGAGCAGAACTGAATAACCCAGCGTATAAACGATTAAACTCAGCCATCGTTCTGATTGAACGGCAATTTGAACATTTATAATGTATGAGAACGCACCGGAGATGACAGTACAAAGAAAAATGGTATTAAAGATCCGCTTTCGCCAAATAAGTAAAGTACTGTCCTGGACCCCGGGATTTTGTACCGATAAATATTTGAATAATTTAACAAAAAGTCTGACGAACTTTAAATGACTGTAATTATTACTAAGCATGTTTCATTTGGAATAATGGGCACTTCAACAGCAAGAGTCCTGTTTCACACGTCATATATGTTAGTTGGTTGCAATATTAACAAAAACTTTGTCACCAAAACGAACTTAAAAAATATGCCGGTAAATAGCTTGGCCAATCCATCTTCTTGGCGAGATCTTGATTCGGCCAATCGCATCTTTATCTAAAGCTTTTTATCGACTAAGTGTCAGGAAAACTTGAATATTAATTGACCTGTTTAGGATGCAATTACCGGATGCATATGATCGCCTGCATCAATGGTGATCCTATGAACCGGCTGCCTTGAATACTTCGAGAGCAATGGCGGGAAATTAAAAAAGCATCATACAATTGGGCCTATGACACATAAAACCTTGGCAACCGCCAAAAGTGAATGGCCAGTCCATTGAAATCTGCCCCATTAAGGTCCATCATACACCAGCCCCCTGCGTCGTTGATGACATTTTCAATGCTGATAATACGGCCGAATCCTTCATGCGGCCGGAATGCAGAATTCGTCACACGAGTAAAGTGCTTGCAAATATGCTTATAAGTTCACCATCCTCGCAACAAATCTCCCTTGACAACCAAAGCCGTCATTGATAAAAGAGCGGTTCTTTCTATGAAACATGGGACTTGCTTTAGTGAAAGAATTACATTCGTTAATTCCAACACGTGGCCTCGCTTCATTGGAACGCGCCAGAAAAACCAAAAGCCGAAATAAGGCTCCCAAAATAGCAGCTTGTCGTGCGTTTTCCTATTGCTATATAATGAGCGGCAATGCCATTTATCTAATTTCAACATGACCCTCACTATCTGGACCAAGTTTTAAGAAAACTTGCCTGTAGGGTGCCGGAAAATTATCAAAATGTCAGTTGATGTCCTATTGGTGAAATCAGTTACGGCGGGATCTGAGGTCTTCTTTTCAAGTAACGAAATCAACAAGTATGATTTGACTATTGATGTGCCCCTCCCTTCCATACCGGTCTTGGCTTCATGGATAAAAAGCAAAGGTTACACATTAGATGTCTTTGACCTCGATAGAAATGGCTACGACGAATTATTGGAAAAGGCCAGCGCATGTTACGTAATTGGCTTTTATCTTAATTATTCAGGACATTTCAGAGTATTGAATGCCATAGAACAAGTAAAAAAGAAATTTCCCGAGAAGTTGGTGGTCATCGGCGGTCCTAGTATAACAAGCCTGAATGAAAACTTTTTTAAATTGGGTAAGTCAAAATTTTTCGGACAGATCAAAGAGAGCGTCAGCAATTATGTAGATGCGATTGTCTATGGTGAAGGCGAAATAGCTCTTGAAACAATACTTCAGCATAAAGACAATCCAGACGAGCTCGGGAAACTTATCGACGATGACCATCAGAATAGCCGGGGAATTATTTACAAGGATACAAAAGGAAATCTCCATATATCAAAGAAACCAGGTGTGGTTTCTGATTTGAGCATTCTGCCTATACCAAGTTTCGAATTAAGCAAAGATCTCCTGCCGGTTGCTTTTGTAGAAACCTCGAGAGGTTGTGCATTTAAATGCCCTTTTTGTGAAGTTCCCGGTTTGTATAA
>CP070771.1:7128780-7131660 GCA_020345785.1 Desulfobacterales bacterium | reverse complement strand
TTGTGAAAGGTTACTACAGACTGCACCACACGGACAAAGTCGTCCGGCTTTACTCCGAAGGCGATTTCGTCGCTTCAGACCCAACGTACAAGAACTACCGGCTGACCAGTGAATTCGGCTCTGTGATTGCGCTGCTTGATCGTGGGACACTCCTGGAAGCCGTCTCGGCCAATCCCAAAATTCAAGCTGCATGGACGCGCCTTTGGTTAATTGAAAATAACATCAATCTATCACTTTGCGCCCACTTTATGACGGAAGATGTTGAGGCCGACTTCCAGTTCAAACAGTTCCTCACCGATGACATTATCATCCAGCAGGGCGACACCCCGACTGCCATCTACGAGATGATTTCAGGAGAAGCCGCGGTTTTCAAAGACGGGGTTGAAGTCGGTTGTATCCACACCGGCGAAATCTTCGGTGAAATAAGCTTTCTGACGGAAGGAGAGCGAAGCGCCACCGTCAAAGCCACAACCGAATGCTCCGTGAGGGTCGTCAACAAAGACGACTTCTTCGCGCTGATCGAGCGCAATCCGCATCTCATCATTTCAATCGCGACGACCCTGGCGAATCGGATGGTGGAGCTCAACGACAAGCTCACCGCCCCCTGATTGACTTTCGGGCACGGGAGACCATGAGTTCATTGCGGAAGGTTCGGTTCTCCCGCTGTAAAAGGGAAATAGGGAATTAATAGCGATAGGATTCAGTTCAGGAAGCTAAAAATCGATGTCACGGGCGAAATGTCAATCTGGTAAATAAAATGAGAAAGTATGAATGTCAATAGAAACCGAAATGGGCAGTCCCATGGGGGATAAACCGTGAAAAAAGCCGCGGTTTCTCGAAATGCCTTTGTTTTCCACGGTACCGCCAGCGGATCAAATCTCTAATATGGAGAAGCGGTCCGACAGAGTCTTATACCAATTCAGCAAATGGCTTCTCCATTGACGACCCCTCCTAAGCTGCGGTTTTGGCGGATTCTCGACCCAAATCTACTGATGCATCGAAATACGCACCTCTTTCGACAGAAATACTTTTGCCTTTGATTTTTCCTGAGAAATCTGCCTCCTTGGTAACCTCAACTTTTCCTTTTGCTTTAATCTCTCCTTTCATATGACCTCTGATTCTTACATTTTGCGCCTGCACTTCACCCTCCATTCGTCCATTGGGGCCTAAAAAGAGGTCATGATCTCCAATATTTATGTTGCCCTTCACGGTTCCGTTTATGATCAAGTGCTCCTCCGCCTTTATGTTTCCAACGATAGAGGTCGTGTTGCTAATCGACGTTTTCTCTTCTTGTTTAATTCCATTCTGCATAGATCTTCTCCTCCTTGAGAATCACCTGTTAATTTGTCTTAAGCCTTCTATGGTCTTTCCATTTTTGTGAATAAACCGATATGCCGGATTCTTATTCTTAACCTCCATACCTCGTATGATAATCCGAAAATGCTCAGGGGGCAGCATGGATGTTCTTCCGCTGGTTGCATGGTCGGCATTCTCATTTCGGCGACCACGAGAATATGGGAAAATTGTGCAATTTGCTACCATGATATGCAATTTGCAATAGGAATTGCTGGGAGGTATTTAAACCGCAACCCCGTATTCCTCTTTCATAAACTTTAGATTCTCTATTGCATTTTCATATTTCACCTTGCCGTAATTGTAATAGTCGAATTCGATCTTTGAAATATTGAGCTGAATCAGACTCCACAAAAACCAGTAAATATCCGGGAATGGTTTGAACAAATCGATAAAGAAAAGGGTCCGATCAAAATCATCGCCATCACAGTATTCCGCAACAATGCTTTTTTCCG
This sequence comes from Desulfobacterales bacterium, assembly GCA_020345785.1. The sequence goes on along the minus strand of CP070771.1, from coordinate 7,129,852 downwards.
ACTCACGGGCAACCAGGATCTCCTGGAACATGTCCGCGATATCATAGTATTTGGGTGCCATTCCGGCGTACTCCCAATCGATGAGATACATGGGTTCATCGTATTTATCGCGGGCACCGTCGTTGATCAGGATAAAGTTATCAGCCAGCAGATCATTGTGGCAGGCTGTATATTCAATCTCCGGGATGTTGATGATGCTCGATAGCTTGATGAAGCGTTCGATGGTACCTGCGATGTCAAATTCCGGATAGTTTACATCGAGCCGTTTGAGAATGGCTGACATTTTCATGACTTCCACGAGCGGGTTGAAAATCTGTTTCAGCCGCACCCCGCTCGTATGGATTTTTCGGATCGGTGCCACGATTTTCGGATAAAGCGACGCGTCCAGAAAATGCTCATTTTTCAGAACGATGGAATCTCCGATAAATTCCACAATAGTCACCCCGAGCTCGGGCATGTATTTGATCAAATTGGAGGCGACGCCGACCTTGGCCATTTCCTGGATCGTATGTGCCTCGGAGTCACGGTTGATAAACAGATCTGTTTTATCGCCGTAAATCCGAACCGTGTAATCTCCTCTTTCCGACTGAATCCGGTACAATTTGTTGGTTATCCCGCCGCTGAGCTGGGTGATTTTGATATCGAGGCCTTTCCATTCCGGTAGAAGCCGATAGCATACCTCCGCTGTGAATTCCTGGTCCAAAAGGCGTGTTGGGTTGTCCATGTCAGTTCCCTCTTTTTCAATCTAAATCGATTCACACTCTTAGTTGGTAGCCCGGCAGCCTGCGGGATGCCCGTCGCGACCATCCCGCAGGCAGTATCAGCCTATGGCCAATGCCAATTAATTAATCGAAAAGAATATAACGTGCGTACACATTGAGTCAATCCCTTTTTTGTTTTGTTTCTTAATCTGCCGGTCATCGCCGCCACTAACCACAGTGTTGCCTCGCCTTGTGCGGCGGGGGGCGGGGCGTTGAGTGCCCTCATCCTTTCAACTTCTCGCACCGCTTAAGACAGGGCCTTTGCGAAGCCGGCAAACCCTTGTCGTCCCCGGATCATAGTCGCTGAACAG
>CP070771.1:7121197-7128680 GCA_020345785.1 Desulfobacterales bacterium | reverse complement strand
AGCATTGCGCCGATTTGTTCTTTACCGTTTTTATAGAGGGTCGAGGCTATTTGCACGGCATCGGCACCGGCCAGGATCTGTTTGATGAGCGCCACACCATCGTGGACACCGGTTGAAGCAGCCAGATCGCAGCTGACCCTTTCCGCCATGATAGCGATCCAGCGCAGAGAGATCGATAGGTCCGAGGGAGAGCTGAAAACATTGGAGGATACAACCTCCATTTTATCGATATCAAAGTCGGGGCTGTAAAACCGGTTAAAAAGCACGAGTCCGGCAATGCCGGTCTCCGACAACTTCTGGATCATGGGTCCCAGATTGGAGAAATAATAGCTAATTTTCAACGCAATGGGGATGGTGACCTCTTTTTGAATTTTTTCGATGATTTGGAAATAGGCTTTCTCTTTTTCTTCACTGGTGCGTCCAAACTCGGTGGGTAGAAAAAACATATTCAGTTCCAGTGCATCCGCACCGGCACTTTGAAGCTGCTTCGCAAAGGAAGTCCATTCGTGGGAATAAACGCAGTTTATGCTGGCAATAACAGGAATGGAGACGGCTTTCTTACTCGCCGCGATCAGGTTGGTGTATTTATCCAGTTTTTCACCCTTGATGTGAAAATCATAATAATCGAACTGGTCCAAGTTGATGCCTTCCTCGGAAGCTTCTTTCAGAATATCATCATATTCAAAGGCGATCTCCTCTTCGAAAATAGACTTTAACACAACGGCAGCGGCACCATTTTTTTCAAGATCCTGAATGCTCTTGACCGAATTGGTTAACCCCGAGCTGCCCGCGATTACAGGATTTTTCAACGTCATTCCAAGATATTGCGTTGACAGATCCACCATTTTCTTTTCTCCTTTCAACGTTGGCGTTTTTACCCCGCAACGATAAGATCTTTGTGCCGCACTGTCAATCAGCTCAGAACAAAAGTGGATCGGTTGCGGGTTCAGGGTTCACCGTTCAGGGTATATAGTTAAAGGGTTGAAAGGTTCACGGTTCAGCGGATAGGGTGACTCCTGAATCCTCTATCGTCTGGCGATGTCTCATATAATGTTTTTGAAATATTAGGATGAATGATTGAACATATTGTGCATTGATGAGCTCTGATTACTGAAGTCTGAACCTTGAAAAAAGAACTTCCGACCCCTGAACCCAGAACCCTGAAGCTTTCAACCTGTTTCAAAACAGCTCATCCAGATCATCTGCGCCGCCGCCGGGCATCTCACCGCGCTCCTGCAAATATTTCTGGATCAGCTCACTTTCCCGCTTGGTATACATTTTATCTTCTTCAAATTCAAACCAAGCGATATGATCATTTTCTTCCAACGCAAGCAGGAGCTCCTGCCGCAGGTTGGCCGTCCCCTTGATGGCCAGGACATTGCGATCGTCATCCAGCAATTGAAAAACGCCTTCGGTTTCCGGCACCTCTGATACTTTTGCTTCATCAAAAGGCAACCATGCGCGCGGTGGTGCGGGGTTGCAGCCGATTTGCAACCGCAGATCACACTGCAGACAGCGGGCGGCTTCCTTGACAGCCTGGTCATTGCTGAAACCAGTGGCAACTTCTTCGAAGCTTTTGATGCGGGTTGCCGGATCAAGCACCGGCATCTTCACCCGGGATTTAAAAGCAAATCCGTCGTCGCGACCCAGATGCGGTTCCGGATCGCCGCGAGCGAAAAGAACCTCATCGATATTTCCGGTTCCTCCCAGGGCCCGGTCAATGGATTCGGCTGCCCGGCGACCGGCGGCAATGGCATAAATGACGGCGCCGGGAGCCTTGACAATATCCCCTCCGGCATAAACGCCCCTCAGATCGGTCTCCAGGGTACTTTCATTGACAACAATGAAGCCGTTCGCGGTCTTAAGCCTGCTGTCGTTTTCCAGAAAAGAAAGATCGGCCGCCTGCCCCACCGCCATGATGACCTGATCCACCGGAATGCACTCTTTTTTATCACTGAACTCAGGACAAAAATTACCCCGCTCATCAAATATGCAGGTACATTCTTTGAGGTCCATGCCGGTCACCTTGCCATCCTGAAGAATAATTTTATCGGGTCCCCGGGAAGGCATAATCTTCACCCCCTCAGTCCGCGCCCATGCAATTTCCCAAGGACCGGCCGGCATCTCATCCAGGCATTCCAGACAGGCCATTTTGACTTCCTTGGCCCCACAGCGCAAGGCCGTGAGCGCCGCATCTACGGCCACACTGCCTCCGCCGATCACAATCACGCTGTCCTTCAATTGGACCTTTTCGCCCGCGGCTATCTTTCGCAAAAATTCAATGCCCCCCACCACATCGGACGTGTTGCAGCCTTCCAGTTGAATGCGCCGGCTCTGCTGGGCGCCGAGGCCTAAAAAAACGGCATCAAAACCGTCATTTATCAAGAGATCCAGGGAAAAATCGCGACCGAGACATTGGTTCGGTTTAAAATCTATACCCAGATCCATGATGTCTTTGATCTCACTGTCCAATAGCGCTCGGGGCAGACGATATTCCGGGATGCCGTAGCGCATCATGCCGCCGGCCTGACTGCGGCAATCGAAAAGAGTTACGGCATGACCCTGCTTGCGCAGATAAAAGGCAGCCGTCAAACCCGCTGGACCGGCCCCGATCACCGCCACTTTTTGGCCGCTGTCTCGTGCGGCTTTGCTATGCTTTTTCCAGAAGCCGTTTTCGTTGTCGGCCGCATATCTTTTGAGGGCGCAAATCGAAATGGGCTGGTTGACTTCACCCCGGCGGCAGACTTGCTCACACGGATGAATGCAAACCCGGCCCAACACCCCCGGGAATGGAACCTTTTCTCGAATAATTGCATTGGCCCCGTCGGCTTTTCCCAAAGCGATCATGCGCAGATAGCCGGGCACGTCGATGTGAGCCGGGCAGGCAGCTTGGCAGGGCACAAGATCCTCCCTGCGGGTTGCGGCTTCTAGATCTTTATCCACCAGGGCCCCGGTCGGACAAACTTCCACACAGGCGGTACAAAATTTACAGCCGGAATCTTCCAGGGTTTCAGCCAGAGTTCCGATCTGAACCCGCCCATTTTGATCATACACGAAACCGATGGCTTCAATGCCCCTCAAATCACGGCAGGCCCGCACACAGCGCGTGCAACCGATGCACAGGTTATCGTCTCTCGTAAACAGCGGATGATTTTTGATCACGGTCAGATGCGTGGCAACCCATTTAGGCGTAGAATCCGCTAGGCCGACATAGTTCGCCACGTTCTGCAACTCACAATGACCGAATTGCGGACAGCAGCGTTCATTTTCAGGCACATTGCTTGAACACTGGGTGCGCGGACACCCCTCCTGCTGGGCGCAGGTCAGGCAGGCGTGCCGGTGTCGAATCATGATAGGCACCAGTTTTTCCTGCCGCGCCGCCTTGATGCGGTCATTAGTCGTGGCAACTGTCATCGATTCTGCAACTTCGGTGTCACAGGAACCCACCAGGTCGTCGATTCCCTCGACCTCCACCACACAAAGTCCGCAGCCCTGACCGTGTTCGCCCGGCCCAGCGTTTTCGATTTTGCGGTCACCCTGAAAAATAATTCGGGCAGCTTGGCTACCTTTGGCGGGCGGCAGATCCGGATGATAACACAGCGTTGGGATATAAATATCTGCACTTCTGGCAGCCTCCAGAATAGTGGTTCCAACCGGCACCTGCAGCTGGCGCCCGTCGATGCTCAAATCTACTGTATCCATGGCTTGTTGGTTATTTGTTATTAGTTACTGGTAATAGATACAAATTCTCATCATTCAAAATCCAAAATTCAAAGCACGAAATTCGAAATTCTAAACAATAGCAGCACTAACACATTGTAAAGATAGCAATATGACGCACTCTATACAAATGTTGTTTTGGTCATTGGATCATTCGGATTTCGGATTTGTTTCGGATTTCGATATTCGAATTTCGTGCTTTTTCAAATTTTTCTTCTGATCGGTCAAACCTCTCCGGGGCTTCCATCAGAGGAAGGTTTTTCGATCACATAACCATTTACTTCCGGCGACCTTTCCCTTTCTGACACATGGCATAACCAAAAAGGGCGGCTCCGACCGCACCCGCAATCTGGGGGTCCCAGTCGGTTTTCATGCGCTCCATACCGATCAGGGGCATCAGTCGATCCATGACGCCGCGATTTTTGGCCATTCCGCCGGTCACGGCAAACTCGGCTTTGACGCCGGCTCTCTCAACCAGCGAGTATATTCGATCGGCCATTGCCCGACAGTAAGCCGCAAGCACTTTCTCCTTGCCCCAGCCTTTGCGCAGAAGGCCGGTAGCTTCGGATTTGGCATATACAACACACTCACTGGAAACCGCCTCAGGTTCATCGCCCTGGTATTCAAAGGAAATATCACCGACTTTGTTAATGGATACACCCAGCAAGTCGGCAAATACCTCCATGCCGCGCCCTGTGCCGGCCGCGCATTTATCGTTCATCAAAAAATTGGTGACCTTGCCTTTTTCGTCGCACTGGATGGCTTTTATATCCTGGCCACCGACATCTAAAACCGTTCGGACCTGGGGCCCATAGATGAAGTTGGCGCCTCGTGCATGACAGGCAATTTCGGTAATAGACCGATCCGCAAAAGGAACATTGACCCGGCCGTAGCCGGTCCCGACGCAGTAATCCATTCGATCTGCGGGCATATCGGTCGCCTCCAGGGCGAACTTAAAAGCATTGCGGGCACTGTTGGGGCTGTCCGATCCCGTTCGCATGTTGCCGTAGGCAAATATTTTTCCGTCAGTCATAATAACGGCTTGAGAACTGACCGATCCCACGTCGATGCCGACGGTAACATACCGTGCGGCCTTCCAATCGAGATCGCGATGTTTCCAGTTGGATTCGGGCCATCGCCAGAACTCTGACTTTTGTTCTTTAGCCATTTATTTAATTTCCAATATCAGATTGGCTATTTGTTATTGGTTATTCGGGTTATCCCAGCGAAATAAGCACATAGTGAAAAGACAAATCAACTCCGCGTCCTCGGTGTCTCGAGTGCAGCCCCGCGAGGCGGGATGCAAGCTCGGGCGGTGAAATAATAAAAAATCAGACATCCTCCGCCGCCACAACTGCGGCGCCCACGGCCGCCCCATATTCCGGCGCATCCGGGATCAATATCTTATCGATTTTAAGCACTTTTTTTATGGCCGCCATAAATCCGGGGTTGTGGCCGACGCCGCCGAGCATGGCAATATCTTTGTTAAGCCCGATGCGCCGAATCATCGATCCAATCCGGTCGGCCATGGAGTCGTGGATCGCCTTGCTGATATCCGATTTGTCCGTCTTGGCATGAATCAAGCCGACGACCTCTGATTCTGCAAAAATCACACACTGGGCGTTCATAGGGATTTCTTTATCCGATTGCAGAGCAAGCGTGCCCATCTCTTCAAGGGTAACCTCGAGCGCGCGGGCCATTGCCTCGATAAAAGCACCGGCACCGGCGGCACACTTTTCATTGATGGCAAAATCAACTGGATTGCCTTTCTCATCAATTTTGGCAGCTTTGCCTTCCTCGGCACCGACATCGGTGACCGTCCGGGCAGTTGGAAAGTAAAAATAGGCTCCTTTTGACATCGCTTTGATGTCATCGACATCATCATCCGCCATTTTAATCGAATTTCTACCGGATCCGGTCCCACAAATTCGTTGGATGTCTTCCCGGACAATGCCGGCTTCCCGGATAGCATTGTTCAAAGAATCCTCAACAGCTTTTAGCCGGTCAAATCCAGTCAGGACCTTGGCCTTACCGACGATTTTACCGTCTTTCAGAATAACTGTTTTGGTGTTTTTGGCACCACAATCAATTCCTGCTGTTATCATTTTCAATTAACCTCTGTATTAAACAAGGGTCCAAAATGTCCAGATTTAAAAACGGCCTATGCTTAGACTTGCCGCCCGGCGGCCAACGGCGCCACTGATTTCTGAACCTTTCAATCCTAAACCTCTCAACCCTCAAAAACAATACCCTTAAAAATGCCGCGGCAATTGCGCAAAAGTTTATCTCGCATCCGGATCACATAGGCCGGTCTTGTTTCATCCCGCCACCGGGGAAACCCGCCGCGCCAGACATATAGTAGGAGTTGCTGAAATTGCATCCGGTTAAATCGGTAGTCACCGATTTGAATTTCTGCGCCATCGGGCATGATTGCAACGGGGATTTCCAACGGTTCGCCGTATTTGGCAATTACTTGAGAAATCCTGGCCTGGGTTTTATAGCCTTCCGGATTCTGTTTGAAATCTTCAGGCTTTTTGGGAAAGGGGAAGTGGCGATACAACTCACCGATAAAGCCGGTGAAGCATACACCGTGAATCGCACCCGATAAGTCTCCGATATCGGTATCCTTCTGGATAAACTGAATCTGCCAGGAGGTCTGATAGGATTGTCCACCGGCATTTTCTGCGACATCCACCATACCGGCACAAAATTCAGTAGCAAACAAAAAATAGCGGTCGCAAAGCAGCATGTCGGATTCAATATTAAAGAATCCAAAAGCAATGGTTCCATGGCTGAGGGAGTCAAAGGCCAGCGGCATTTGTCGTATTCCTTTTTCTAAATTCCCAAACTTTCTTTCGAATTACGTGTTGCGCATTCCCGTTTAGACGGTTAGAATTTGTTGTCAATCTACGCTATGCGCTATGCTCTTTGCCCTCTGCCTTCTGCATTCTGTTTTCTGCCTTCTGTCATCTGCCCTCTGTCATCTGCCTTCTGTCATCCGTCATCCGTCCTCTGCGTGCCACGGCGAAGCTCGAAGAACGAAGACGGGTCCTCTGACCTCTGCGTGCCGCGGCGAAGCTCGAAGAGCGAAGACGGGTCATCCGTCCTCTGTCATCTGTCCTTTGTGATCTGTATTCTGCTCTAAGAAAAACCGCCACCGACAATGCATGTTTTCCGGATGGGGATCCGGAGGGGCAAATAAACATTCGACCTGAATGCGCTCGTCTATTTGCCGGGCAAACGTGGAAAATTCCGCTCTATGCATTTCTTTGCAGTCATATTCGCCGAGTCCTCTTCTGGTGCGTGCCACCTGGGTCGGGCATTCAGGTACGGAAATGAGGACTTCATCCTGTGATTGCTGGATTTTGTAACCCACCAGAATGCACCACGGAAAAAATTTCAAAGTCTTTACAAATCCATCCAGACCCTTTTGGCTGATATTGAACCGCTCGACAAGATCTTTTGCGGCCATTGCAGCCACTTTGCCCCACACTTTTTCGTTCAATTGATCGGCGGTGGCCTGGTCAAATTGCTCGGCAATATAAAGATACCAGAACGCATCTACGACGCGATAGTGCCACAAAAGAAATTGGATGTATTTGCGTAGTTCCGGTGCTTTCATCTTCTCAAAAATTTCCAGTTCCATAAAGGTCTCCTCTCAAATCTATCTCCATTCATTTGACAGCGGCATTGTTTAAGTTTGGACAATCAAAAAATACTCCCGCTGTGACGGCTAAAACCTTTTCAATTCTCATCCCGACAG
>CP070771.1:7106575-7121097 GCA_020345785.1 Desulfobacterales bacterium | reverse complement strand
ACGAGTACAATTTTCCGAATCCCGGCTCGGCGATATACGTGCTTTCCAGCTCACCCACGAGAAAGCTCTTGACGCTGGCGGTGGTTGAAACGAATGGGTAGACGGTAACGTCGTAATCGGGCATACCCCTTCGCAGGAAATCCGACATGAAAGCGGATACCCGATAGCCGTAGGCGGCTGGATCAGAGGTCCCCCAGCGCCACATTGTTTTTTCAGCTGCCGCAGGTCCGGGTAAAGCAAATGCCGATACTAAGACCACAGCCAATACTAAAACCAATCCCAACTTAAGCTTGTTCATTTTTACCTCCTTTTGGCTTTATTCCTGATTTAGCATCCTAGCATCCCAAAGTATCTACACCAATAAGCACCACCTCCCTTGCCGTTCTGCGAGGCTGTTTAATTTGTCACGGCTGGAACGGTAAAGCAGAGCAGCCGTAAAAAGATCGCCACGCTTCCCATAATTACTTTCCTTAATGAATGTGGCCTTCTCCTTCCTTGCTGCTTAATGTTGATACCAACGCAAAATCCGGCAGTTCAATTGTTTCGAAAAATTTGGGGCAATTATTCTATCAGTAGAAAAAGTATCTCGCAAAGCGAGCAGTATTTACCGATTCAAGAAGCGGCTCAGCGCATTATCGGGCATTGCATAATAAGAAGTTCCGTCGTCAGATCGATAATAGTTAATGAGAAAATAATTTTTCAAATTTTAGTAGCATATATTAAATTCCGAAGTCAATCTTATACATTTGAAAGGCATAAAACTGCGACCACCGGCAGAGCGCGGTCCCGGCCCACTCCAGAGGCCTTCCTCATATTCCCAGCTCTGCCGGTGGTCGCTGATTCAAGGTCTGTATTTATTTAAGATAACAAAGGCTTGGGCAATGTTGTGGTATCCAAAAATTCTGAATAAAAATTAGCCACGGCTTAAGAATTTCAGTATACGCGCGTTGATAATTTCAGGCTGGTCCATTATCAGGAGATGACCGGCATTTGCAATGATTTCGGCTGTGAGATCGGGCATCCATCGCTGCGCACGTTGGATTGCTTTTTGGGGATTATAAATTTTATCTCCGGCACCGATTAACAGGAGAGCAGGCAGATCGATCTGCTTCAATTCCGCATCCGTAAAAACAGTCGGGTACATGGTGGCCGGACGACAGTATCGCGTGACCATCTCCATATGATGAATAAATGTCTCTTCAAGAACCGTCCCCTTGGCCGCCGCCACCTGTAGAATAGACCTTGCTGGGGGATGAATCCTGAATTCCCCCAGATACAATATGAGTTTGGTGATGAAGCCTAAAGGACGGAAGGATGCGGCCGGAGCCAGCAAAATGATTTTCCGCAACCGGTCCGGATAAGCCAGTGCCATATTCAGCGTTAGCCATCCTCCGTAGGAATGCCCCAGAAGACAACCCTTTGCGATATTGAGGCCGTCAAACACCTCTTTTAACCACTCAGCATAATCCGATCGTTTTTCCATCAAACATTCTGCAATGCTCTTTCCGGCGTCTCCAATCACATCCACCGCGTAGACGCGATGATTGGCGCTTAATTGGGCGATGTTGGCGAACCAGACCGTTGACGTCAAACCGGCTGCATGCAAAAGAACCAAGGGGTGCCCATCGTCGGGACCACTGACATTGATATGCGTAGAACCATAGCTTGTTTTTACATCAATGCATTCATGCGGCACTTGCCACAGGGCAAACATGGCCTCATAGGCCGCCAGGTACTTTGCGCGAGCCTCAGGTGAGGTGAAAATCGGCAGTTTCTTTTTCATAGCCGCACCTAGTCCTTTTTCTAAGTTTTTTTACCCATAATTGGGATAAAGAATCAATTATAAAAAATTCATCTAACGGCTGCGTTTTTATCTAATTTTGTTCCGCGAGCTTTTAATCCCGCATGGGGCGAACGCCCTGCCTAACCGGCTTGCCAAGACATTACCATTGTAATTGAACCGTCCCTGCTATTCGGCTATGCGGGCATCGAGGATCAACATACTCAGCTCAAATGCGTCATCTTCGGGGTCTTCCCAGTTCCGATCCGTATCGTACCGCTCCACGATGACCAGTTTTAAATCCGGTATAACAACCAGTACATAGCCGTCCGCTGCGGTATGATAATAACCCGGGTAGCCGATCATCTGCCCCATTTCTGAATCCTCTGGAATAATCTTCCACATATACCCATAGCCCAGACCATCTGTGTCCGCCATCGTTGAATACGCCATGGTACTTTCATCGATCCATTCACTTGCGATGATCTGCAAGCCCTTCCAGAGACCATTTCTCTGATAGAGCGCGCCGAATTTTGCCATATCTCTGACACTCATTTTGAAATGATATGTGGGGTGCAAAGATTTATCCCATTCATATTGATAAGAACAGTTGTCGATGCTGAAATCCACCATTCCCAAAACATCGGCGATTTCCTTCTTAAACGCTTTGAATATTTCCTCACCGGTCTCCTGTTCAAAAATGGTTCCCAATGCATTGAAGCCCCAGTTGTCGTAATAAAAGAAAGTGTCAGGGCCATGGCTTCCCCTTGCGGGCCTTTCATCGATCATTGTTTGGTCCTCAGCTGCGGCTTGATGGTAAACACCCGAACGGGACATCAACAAATGTGCTATTTGGGCCTGCTTTTCCGCATCGGTTAGACCCGGAGCGATGTCATCAATATGCAAATCCTCCAGGGTGGCATTAAGATCTATCGTCCCCCGCGAAACGTGAATACCATAAAGCGCACTTAAAAATGGCATTCGCATCGAATGGACCTCATAATTTTTGTGGATATTACCCCGGGAAAAAAAGATTTTGCCGTCATAAAGCGCCATGACCGCCCTGCACCCGCTTTGTTGAGCAAACTCCTGGGCCGCTTCCAATTCTGCAGAAGACCAACCCACCGCCTCCGGCGCAACCCATTCCAGGGCATCGTCTTCAGGTATCGCCGCTTCGGGAACATTAATTGTCGGACCGTTGATGGTTCCTTCTGCCGAACAGCCTAATAAAAAGCCGATACACACACAACTAATTAAAATAGATACTGATCCGGCCGAAAATAAATTGATAAAAATTTTGATAGCAAACATGTTTTCCCCTCCTGATTTTAAGTGTAATGATTTCATTTTTCCTCCTGAATGAGTTAAAGTTTATTGGACTTACTGCGCATCGTTCTGCTCCGATTCCATGCGTTCGAGCAGCAGCAGCGTCAGATTCAAATCACGTATGCGGATCAGCAACCCGTGCAAAGCCGCTTGATCTGCAACCGGACCGGTCAGAGTTGTTTCGCCGCCCTCACAGGAAATCGCCATTTGCTCAAACCAGTCCGACCATTCATGGTCGAGCTTGCCTTTCAACTTAATCCGGTAGGTTGCCGGGGCGTGATATGTGTGCGGTTTTGTCATGGAAAACTCTCCATATTTCCTGCCGTTCGAACACTGGCTGCAGACATTGATAAAATAGCCCGACCTTTGTGAGGCTGTTGGTGCAAACTATACAAAACCAAATGCAGCCGGTCATCACACCAAGGTGTGATTTTGAGGGGTGATTTTTTGAAAAGAGGAGGTATTAAATGGAGTGGGAGGGAACCAACGTGCGCAATTGCGGTCGATGTATGCCCTGTGCGGGCGCTATAAGAGGTTCAGCTCCTTCGCTCGAGCGACAGCCCTGGTGCGGCTGTTGACGTCTAATTTGCTGTTGATGTTCTTGGTGTGGGTTTTTACTGTATTTAAGGAAATGAAAAGTTTTGCGGCGATTTCTCTATTTGATAATCCGGCCGCGATAAGATGTAAAACTTCCAATTCACGATCGCTTATCGGATCCACAAGACCTTCGATTCTTGGCGGCGTGGCTGCTTTGAAGGTCGATAATATTTTTTTGGCGTAGGACAAAGAAAAGCCGGATTTGGCAGCGTCATGATCCCGTTTTTTGACCGCGACAATTTCTTCCAGCAATTCAGCCACGGGCGTTCCCTTGCTGACAAAAATCATCAAAAGGCCGCCGGGCTCAGCAAGCGACAAGGCCAATTTTAACTCAGCCAGCGCGGCGGCTGTATCCGCCTTTAGCTTGAAGATCAATACTCGCCACAATCGCATCTCAACCATCATATAAACGCGATCACCGGCCTTTGCATTCTCAATTAAACGCTGAAGCAATCGATCGGCGTCATCCACCTTACTTTGAGCTATGAGAATATGAGCCAGGGCAATATACTCCACCTCATGCAAGCCGTCCAGCTCGTCATCAATACGCAATCCGCGTTCTTGTGCCCATTGTAAGGCTGCAGTTAGGTTGCCGCTGCTCAGCCAGCAAAGCACATTGAGAGCGGAAATGGTAATCGTAATCCAGGGGGGCAGCGCAAAACTACCCGCGCGCGCATTTATATTCTCCATTTGTTTTAGCGCACCGGCAAAATCCATCCGATAAAACAATGCCCTCATTAAACCAGCCTGGCAGGTCGCCAGGATCACCGGATCACGTCCCAGGTCGCTCAGTTCGATGCCTTTATTGAGCAGGCGAATCCCCTCTTCAAGATCGTTCCATTCACAAAGAATCGTGCCTAAATTTCCATAAAGGGAGCCTGCAATTCCGGTCTGTTCGATGCCGTTCTCAGCCGCGAGACGCAGCATTTGCCGGCTGATATCTTCTGCCTCCTTTAACCTGCCGCGCCTAAACATGACTGACCCCAGACAACTTCCGGCGAAGATGTGATAATATACATTGCCGGCGGTCCGGCTAATTTTCATGGCCGCTGAAAAAGCCTGCTGTGATTCAACCAAATCGTTCGAACCGTAGCCAAACCCCAACGTCGTGGCGGCTACACTTCGCCAGTTTAAATCCTTTTGGGGGAGCATCTTCAGCGCCCGGCTTGAGAAGTGGATGGCGCCGGAGAGATCACCTGTTCGAATGGAAATGTAGGCACGAATAACCGCGATCCTTCCCAGCAGGCCTTCCCTGTTCAGAGCATCGATAGAAGTGGATTCGAGCATTTTTTCGGCGGCTTTGAGTCTTTTTTCAGCATCATCCACGTACCCGCTTTTAAACAATTCCCGGGCATAAAAGATACCAAGATTCGGATTCGCGTCTATTGTTTCATCGGGAAGTTTTTTGAACCATCGCAGCAGCCGACTTTCCCGGGCGCGATCCCAATCGCTTTCGGCAATCTCTTCTATCAGCTGCACCGCCCCTGCATCATCCTGAGCAAAAAAAGCGTGATCCACCGCTTCGTTCTTAAAGCCATTTTCGGCAAACCATCGACTTGCCCGGCGATGGAGTTCAGGCAACAGATCACCCTCTTGCCGGCGCAATCGCTGCTGGAGTAAATCCGCAAAGAGTTGGTGGTAGCGATACCAGCAGCGTTCGTCGTCCAGCGGGATAACAAACATATTGGCTTTTTCCAGGGTGTCCAACATCTGCAGGCTGTTGTCATGCTGCGTGACGGCATCGCAGAGCGGAACGCACAGACGCCCTAAAACGGACGTACGCAGCAGGAAATTACGCAGTTGCTCGGGTTGACGGTTCAGCACCTCTTCGGCCAGATAATCCGCAATATAGCGGTTGTCTCCTTTGAATGCTTTGATAAAACCGGACGGATCCTTGCGCCCCTGCAGCGATATTGCTGCCAGCTGCAAACCGGCAATCCATCCTTCGGTGCGCGTTTCAAGCATCTGAATATCGTCGTTTGAGAGGCGTAAAGCCAAGCTTTGATTGAAGAGGTGGGTGGTTTCATCGACGCTGAAACTAAGATCAGCGGCACGCAGCTCGGTCAGCTGGTTCTGGCTGCGTAGACGGGCGAGTAGCGGCAAGGACGGGTCGGACCGGGTGGCGATGATCATGTGCATTTGCTCCGGCAGGTTTTCCAGCAAAAACGTGATTAAGTCATGGATTGGCCTGGCCTCGACGAAATGATAATCATCAAGAACAAGCGCGAAATCTGTCGGGATGCGGATCACATCATTGATCAGGTTTATCATAATTGATTCGATCGGCGGCGGTTGCGGTGACTGTATCATCGTCAAAGCGGCGCTGCCGGCACCGGTCTTCAAGGTCTGAAGCCCTGAGATGACATAGGTAAGGAAATGCAGGGGTTCATTGTCACCCTGGTCCACCGAGAACCAGGCTGTCGGTATTTTTTGTGAGTGGACCCAGTCGACTAAAAGCGTGGTCTTGCCGAAACCGGCCGGGGCGGATATGAGTGTGAGCTTGCGCGCAAACCCTTCATTCATCCGGTTGACAAGACGCGATCGCGCAATACAGCTTGGTTGCGGCGGGGGGACGCAGAGTTTTGTTCTTAACGGTGTCAGGTGTTGTATTTTATTCCGGCTCAAATGCATGCCAAACCAGAAAGATCAGCTATGGTTAATGAAAAGCAATATTAAATCGGTATTTGGCCAATATAAGGTATTGAGGAGGCATTGCTAAAGGCAGGGCTATGGACACCCTGCCTATTTTAAGCAGCCATAGTTTACCGGCTTTTTCCCAACACCGTCATGGAATCTGAAACACCAATTAAGGGCTCAAGCCTCCAACGATATCCTTTAATCTGCCAGAAGGGAAGAATCATTTTAGTGATCTCAACCAAAGCTTCATCAGCTTTATCTCTATCTGTAAAGATAAGATTATACCCTTTTATTCCGTCTGAGCCATCGGCACTTGAGAAAGTTTGCCATTTCTTAATGCAAGGCGGCAGAGGCTTTTTAGAGACTTCAAAAAAAATTTTTGACCATTCCTCGGTCTTATTATGCGGTATCCATTGAGTTCCCATAAATATCATAATTTTCACCTCCTTTTCTGTTTGAATATTTAAGGCAAAAATCATTGAATAAATGGCATTAGGCTCCCAACAGAACTGGCTAATGATCTGTCAGGAGCTTAGGTGGCATAATTTAAGCGGATGGTTCATTGGATAACATGATAACAAAAGGTCTTTTGAAAATAAAAAAGCCCTATTCCTTTGGCCAAGAAACAGAGCTTTTAGATTTTATCGCATGGCAACCTCGTAAATCTTCAGGTTAGCGCATCCCTATAAACGCTGACTATTTAGCACATATTCTTATGAAAAGTCAATATATTACATCCGAAAATGTGATTGATCCCTTTGATCTTTGCAAGCAAAATTGCTTTTGAATTGATCAATTTGTTACACCTGAGCGATGCTTAAATTATGACATCTATTGCATTATCAATCATTTTTTTTTAATGTAATCCATAACCTAAAAAATTGAATTGTGTTTCACGTTTAAAGCAAAGGTCTTCCGATAAACAGTAGCTAATCTTTAAACTTTCCTCATTGGAACTCAGATAAGACCTTGCCTTGAAAGGAGACTCCATGAACGAGAGCACCATTAAAATCAGACTCATGAAGGCTGACGATTTTGACGCTGTGGTGGGGATTGACCAGAAAGTACTCGGGGCCTCCCGGCCGGAGTACTATGAAATGAAGTTTGAAAAGCTTTTAAATTCCCGAGACTATTTACCCACGTCGCTTGTGGCAGAGGATGAAGACGGAACGGTAGTGGGATTTGTAATGGGGGTACTCTACATGGGAGAATATGGTATTTTCCAGGAAGAAGCAACCCTGGATACCATCGCGGTTGATCCCGATCACCAGCATAAGGGTATCGGCAAGCTGTTAATTGATGAATTTTTGGATCATTTAAAAAGACTTGGCGTTCAAAAAATAAATACCCTGGTCGACTGGAATGATTCCAAACTGATACATTTCTTCAGCGCGAACCAATTTAGCCCCTCCAAATCCATTAACCTGGAACGAAGCCTTTAAATCCGAACCGGCCTCAGGAATATTCAATGAAGACGAGAGAAATAGTCCTAAGAATGCTGGATTGGTTGTCTCGCAGATGAATAGAGAATATGAAAATAAAAATCAGTCCAGCCGCGGAAAACAATAGCAGCCCGAGGACTTATCGCTTAAAGGTTATTATTCCATCGGAGCCTTCTCGGTCATCGTTGGTATTGTCATTGTCAGCTTATTAAACCTGGCGACACCGCATTTTCTCGCCGACCGCTTGGCATACTTTTCACAGCAAACCGGTCTTTCTAGCGGAATTAAATTTTATCTATTACTAACAGCTGCTCCGATCCCCGGTTTACTATTGATATATGTATGTTTCCGGATCATGCTGAGTATCATATTGAGGCCCATTTCCAGATATCTGAATTTAATTACAGCGGATCGAAGCCTTCCCGAGGGTCTGAAAGAAAAGGCCGGACGGCGTCTTTTAAATATTCCCTTTATATATATTCCCGCAAACTTGGTAATGTGGCTTATAATACCTGCTATTCTCTGTCTTCTGGCCTATCTGACCGACCAGATGGACTTTCGGATGTCAATCGACAAATTGCCGCGGATGTGGAAGAGTCCGGACAGTTCATGACCCTTTTCTATTTGGTAGTGAATAAAGACAGCCGCTGCCTCGAATGGGTACGGGCGGGGCATGATCCGGGAATCTTCCATGATCCCGAAAGGGATCTTTTTGAAAACTTGGCAGGGCAGGGTTTGGCGCTGGGCATAGACAGCCAATGGCACTGCGTAACCAACCGGAAAGAAGGACTTAAGGAAGGTCAGATCATTGTTTTGGGAACCGACGGCATCTGGGAGGCGCAAAACCCGCAAGGGGAAATGTTCGGCAAAGAAGCCATTTGCAGGATAATTCGAGAAAACCCAGAAACTGAAGCCAACGCGTTGCTTGATGTTATCATCGACTCTCTCGATGACTTCCGGGATGGCTTCAGCCTCCAGGATGATGTAACCCTTATCGTTGTAAAGATTGGAAAAACCTGAATAACGAATGCTCTACTCATTTAACGTCGCGTGTAATTGTAAACTCCGTTGCGTTTGTTGACATATGTGAATAACCCGGATTGAAGGATCGACTTCGGCACCCAACCGGAAACCGGGAACAACCACACTGCTAATCTTCCTTCTGGTTTTAGGACACGGTGCATTTCGGGTAAAAGACGATTCAAGGGCAATGCCGGCCAAGGGAGTACTCCAAACAACAGCGACAGGTCTATGCTTGCGGCATCCAATCCCGTATCGAGAGCATCACGTTTTAGTACGCGGACGTTTTTTAAACCGGCAGATTGTACTTTTTTTGCCACTTGTTCGATAAAACCGGCTAATGCGTCCATCGCCACCAAGCAGCCTTCATCGCCAAGCATTTTTGCTGTCGGTATAGTGAAAAAACCGGTACCGCATCCCACCTCTAAAACGGTCTGGCCAGGCTGAATGCCAACACCTTGCAGGGTTTTCACAGGGTTCATGAGCCAGCGTCGAGCCCTGCTTCCCATAAGCATTCCAGCTGGTTTGAAAAGCAAATTCAGAATCTTTGAATTTCCCAAAGCTTCTGTATTCATTTTTCATCTCCTGACTCCATTCATAAGCCACCGGCTATGTGCGTGAGAATTGAAAAGGTTTTACCGCTACAGCGAAAGTATTTTTTGGTTGCGCAAACCTACACCATGCCGTTGGCATATGAATGGAGATAGAAAAAACAATTAGGGCCTATTTTTTATGATCTCTTTGTGTCTGCCGGGTAGCAACCATTAGCGTATCGGGCTGAACAACACAAGATGCATGAGAATGATGACTAGCTCAAATACATTTCAAAACAGACAGATCAGCGCCAAGGGTGATCAAAAGACGGATTAGACAGGACTTGAGAGAACTCCTGATACGAGATTGACTAACCGGGCACCGGCATCACCGTCTACATCTAGTCTGGGATGGTAGCATGCGATGCTCATGCCTATTACGCGACTGGATGCCCACAAAAGACCCAGAAGCTCTTGAGCTTCTTCAATTGTCAAGCCTTCCGGTTCCGGGAACATGACCGGCATGAATTTTGGATCTAGTACATCAACATCAAAATGAAGCCATAGCGGAAGCGCTTTTTGGGAGAAATTCTTTAATCCTTCTTTCACGGAATATTTAATTCCGTTTTCCACCATTCGCTGTCTATCATAAACTTCAATATTCGATGCCTCTATACCATCCCAGGCCCTTATTCCATACACCACCACATTTTCGTCTTTGATCAAAGGGTATTTGCCGGCTATTCTGGTGATTCTTTCGGGGCCACGGCCAGTCAGGATTGCCAATTCCATATCGGCGGGATCGCCGCTGGGTGATGTTTCAGGTGAATGGAAGTCAGCATGACCATCCAGGAAGACGAGACCTACTTCAATCGCCCTTTCGGCAAAGGCAGTGAAAATACCTATCAGCATCCGGCAATCCCCTCCCAGCAGCAATGGAAAGGCTTGCCGATCGAGTATTGCTGCCACTTTTTTAGAAAGTTCCCGGGAAAGGTCAAGCCACAATTCAAAGTCGTTAATACCGGTTTCATCGTCACGGATGTCCCGGCACTGAAATCCGGTCAGGTCACCTAAATCCGTAACCGTGTGACCGCCGGCTTCCAAAAGAGACATCAGGTTTGCTTGACGCAAGCCCTCTGCAGGATTTTCAATTTCTGAAAACGTCTCCAGGCCGTTGAACGGGGTACCTAAAATTTCTATTCTCATTTTAAATATCTCAGCTTCTATCGCTTTGTCATCCCTGATTTTAACGACATGCGGACCTTGGACAATTCGTGATGAAAAAAAATCATAAAATGAAGAGAATTAACAATCAAGCGCCTATGCTTCGACCGAGACTACGCTCGGAAGAAGAGGCCCATACGCGGCAGCAAATTTATCACAAAGTTGGAACTGTAAAAAGATTGAACGTCGAACATCGAACATCGAACGTCCAATATTGATGGCGCTGCGCTTTATCTATTTCATTTAAAGGGAGTCAATCAAAGCCTGCAACGCGCTCCCCTCGACGTGCTCGGGGTCTGAGCTTGTCGAAGGCAGCCGAGTCGGATTTCGATTGGTCGATTCGATCGCACAGAATAATCGTTCCCGCCGCGCCCGCGCCTGCACGGTATTTGCGCCGTGTGTTATTCAGCATTTTTTTAAATTGACAGAATTCCGTATTCGATGTTGGACGTTGGACGTTCGATGTTGGACGTTCATTAGTTTCTTTTTCAGATCAAACTGGCCGCCCAGCGGCCGGCGGCTGGGCTGACACATGACACCTGAAACCTCTAAAAAATCAAAGCACTTTGCAACCGCGACAACAAATTGCCGATATCGCACAACTAAGCGCCCGACATGACTAGATGAGACCTCCAAGAATTATCAGAACAGCAGATGTAATGAAAATCACAGGGCACAGTTTGAATGGTAGAAAACTGATTTTAAATCCTGTAAGAAATGAAACGAAGGCTAAAACAATGAGAACAACTGCTGAACTTGAATAAATTATCAATGAGATTGAGCTTGTATGATCGACAGCGGTAACAAGCGCATTAATTGCTCCAATAAAAATAAGTGCAATACCCTCGACGATCCATTCCATGGTAATAATTCGTTTATTATCAACGGAAATCTCACCAAATCCTGAGACAACCGACCTCGTTGGAAAGAGGTGCGCGATTCCCCAAAATGAAATGAACGCTGAACCTGAATAAAGGAAAACTTGGTTAAGCATAGGCCGTCACCCGATAAAACCTGGTTCGGTCTTAGCCAGGCCCCCATCTTTTACAGATTTTTTTACTGGTTATCTGGAGCTCCGGTAGAAAGAGCTTTCGCAGATCGAGGTGAATAACAATAACTATAACCCAAGTTGAGTGATTCCAATACGAAGATTGGAACAATGACCCGTTCTGAGTGGGCGAGGATTAACCTCGCCCCTACCCAACAGGTTAAGCAACTTAGCGTAGGGGCGGGATTTACGCCCGCCCGGACTGGGTGCAAGAACCTAAGAATCGCTTGATTCACGTATAACAGACCTGGTGGTCCAGTCAAGAGCGTTATTTGGTTCTTGCCATGCAAATCGCGCCATGATAGGCATAAATTCTCATCATGTCGAGGGGGCAAGTTGAATGGAAAACATCGGCGAAATTCGGCAGATAGTATTTCGTTCGACCACTACGCAACCAGATCCACTAATTAAACCATTAAAGCTTCAGCTATGCTGATGGCCTATACTGTGCTTTGAGGGCAGGTGGGCTTAAAAAATGTAATTATCTCACCGCCCGCTTCGGTCTTCGCTTTGCGAGCTACGCCCCGACACGTCGCTGGAGCCGCAGAGCTCGCAGAGGGAATAAAATTTTTCTTTTGCCGTTGAGAGGCCCCGCGAGGTCGGGATGACCGATCTGATCTTATAAATTGATGGTCGGCCTATGGCAAAGGAATAGCTTCCAGCTTTATTTGACACTCAAAGCACATATGGGGGTATATGATTTATATTAGCAGGATATAAGGTGCCGAAAGGCTGCTGGTTTTTGCTTTCCGGAGGCCGACCTTTAAGGCTTCAGGATCGGATCGGTCATCCCGGCTTGACGGGGCCTCTCAGCGGAAAGCAAAAAATAAAAATATCCTCTGCGTGCTCTGCGTCTTTGCGGTGAGAATAAATATCAAATCGGCCCCCCTTTCAGGGGGATCATCAAGCCCCCCCTTTTAGGGGGGGTATTTGACTGAACAATTGGCCGGAACAATCGTAACTGTATCTTGTGACGAGGTGCACGTGGCACCGGAAAACTGTTGAATGAGGAATACCATGAATGAAAGTCTTTTTTTAATGAAAATCAAACTGCTTGAGATTGAGCCTGAAATCTGGCGCCGCTTTGTCGTACCGGGCGAGATCACCTTGGACCGGCTCCACGATGTCATTCAGATTGTCATGGGCTGGACGGACAGCCATCTGCATGAATTCACGATCGGGAAAAAACGATACACGGAGTATCCCGAGTCAAAAGAAGACGGTCTTGAATGCGGAAAATACCGTCTCGGAGATCTGATCACGCAAAAAGGCCACACCTTCCACTATCTTTATGATTTCGGCGACAGCTGGGAACATGAAGTCATTCTGGAGGACAACCGCTACTCAAACCCGCAACTTCAGTCCACCATTGAATGCCTGGACGGTGCCAGGGCCTGTCCGCCGGAAGATGTCGGCGGTGTGCCGGGATATTATGATTTTTGTGAAGCGATTAAAGATCCAAATCATGAAGAGCACGAGAGCTTTCTGGAATGGTGCGGCGGAGCGTACGACAGCGAAAAATTCGACACGGGTGAGGTTAACTTAGAGCTGATGAAATATCTGCGGTGGTCACGGGAAAGGGGCAGACCATGGCAGAGAGGATCGTGATTGCGGATGGAGAAGCCGGCCATCTTTTATTTTTTTTATTGACACTACCGTGGTCGCATAATATGCGAACAAAAAGATATTTTTGGATGCCGATTACGTGGATGACGGTCCAACGCGTTTACTGAACCAACATTCCAGCCCGCGGATAGAGAAAACCACATTTGTCGATACATTTCAAAAAGTCTGCAAAATCAGCTAAGGTACAGGCATCAAAGAGTTCGCGCATTTAGCGTCGATATGGATCTGGCCGATTCCGGAATTTATGCAATTACTATTGAAATCAGGTGGCTTGATCCCCTATGTTCAACAATAACTCCATTCATAAGCCACCGGCTATGGCGGTGAGAATTGAAAAGGTTTTACCGTTGCAGCGGGCGTATTTTTTGGTTGTCCACACTTGCACAACGCCGCTGGCATATGAATGGAGATAGAAGGAGAAAAATATGGCTAATACTTACCGCATCGCCGTGATTCCGGGTGATGGAACAGGACCTGAAGTGGTCAATGAGGGCCGAAAAGTACTGCAAGCAGCAGCGACCCGATACGGATTCAATTTGGAAATGACCGATTTTGATTTTGGCGGCGACCGTTATCTGCGCACAGGCGAAGTGCTGCCGGAGACAGCTGCGGAAGAACTTCGCCGGTTCGACGCGATTTACTTGGGTGCCATCGGACATCCGGATGTCAAACCGGGTATCCTGGAAAAGGGCATCTTGTTGCGACTCCGTTTCGAACTGGATCAGTTTATCAACCTGCGGCCGGTACGCCTTTATCCGGGAGTGGAGACGCCCCTTAAAAACAAGACTCCCGAGCAAATCGATTATGTGGTCATCCGGGAAAACTCCGGTGGCATTTACACCGGCATCGGAGGGATTTCCATGAAAGGCACACCCCATGAAGTGGCCGTGCAAAGCATGGTTTACAATCGTTTCCAGGTTGAGCGCTGCCTGCGATACGCTTTTGAATATACACGAAAGTTCGGCAAAAAAGCGCGCGGCAGAGGCGAGGCCAATACCCTGGGGTTGGTGGGTAAAACCAACGTGCTGACCTATGTCTTTGATCTTTGGGAGCGGGTGTTCCACGAAATCGGCGAGAAAGACTACCCCGATGTGAAGCGCGAATATTATCATGTGGATGCCACCTGCATGTGGATGGTCAAAAGTCCAGAGTGGTTCGACGTCCTGGTAACCTCCAACATGTTCGGCGATATCATTACCGATTTAGGTGCTGAGACCCAGGGCGGCATGGGCATTGCCGCCGGAGGGAATATCAACCCCCAGGGCGTCAGCATGTTTGAACCCATCGGC
>CP070771.1:7096161-7106475 GCA_020345785.1 Desulfobacterales bacterium | reverse complement strand
TGATGTTTTCTGAATTCATTGATGTCACGTGTCCAACCGCCCTCGACCTCATCTTCTTTCCAGAAAATGTAGGGGTTGGATCTGGGTTCCTGAACCATCCGCGGATCGGGTTGAAGTCCGGTGACCTCGAGTAATTTCTGGAAACCCTGACGCTTCATGAGCTCACCGAGGCGCTCGCGGTTTTTGCCTTCTTCCATCCACCAATCCCAGATATTTTCAATAACCTCTTTGATCTCATCATAGGGTTCCTCGGCCTTGACAAAAGGAACCAGCATGGAGCCCATCTGGGCGCCGTCAAGAATCGGGGCCTTGGCACCAACCAGGATGGAAAGACCTCTATCCTCTCCAATCCGCAGCGCTCTGGGCATGGCATTGATGCAGTGCATGCAGCGGTTGCATTCTTTGTTGTCGATCATCAGTTTGTTGTCTTCCATCCACATGCAGTTGGTAGGACAAAGATCGATGACTTCTTTTTGAATATCAAACGGGCCCCAGTCGCGGCCGGAATGCGCACCGGCGTTGGGCGGCAGCTCACCGCCGATATAAGCCTGCACCGCTTCCTGATCAATGCGAATATCATCGCGCCAGGTTCCGATAAAGGACATGTCCGCCCGGGCAATCGATGCTACACAGCAGTTCGGACATCCGTCAAATTTAAATTTGAACTTATAAGGGAATGCCGGTCTATGAAGCTCGTCCTGGTATTCCTGGGTCAGGTGGTAGCACAACGCGTGGGTGTCGTAGCAGGCATATTCACAACGGGCTTGACCGATACAGTCGGAAGGTGTGCGCAGATTGGAACCGGAGCCACCCAGATCCTGGTTAAGATTGTGGGTCATCTCGTAAAAAATTTCTTCCAGTTGGGGGGTCGTGGTCCCAAGGAAAATGATGTCGCCGGTCGAGCCGTGCATGTTGGTAACGCCGCTGCCGCGAAAATCCCAAAGATCGCAGAGCTGGCGCAGGAATTCAGTTGTATAGAATTTGCCGCTAGGTTGGTTTACACGCAAAGTGTGGAAATGCGCCACGCCCGGGAACTGCTGCGGCTGGTCACAGTACCGACCAATAACACCACCGCCGTAACCGAATACGCCGACAATACCGCCGTGCTTCCAGTGGGTTCGACCGTGCTTGTAGGAAAGTTCCAGCACACCCAGAAGATCCTCCACGACGTCCTGGGGAATCTGGAATTCAACATTCGCTTCGTTTTTCGCCCTCACTTCGGCCTGCTGCTTGAGATCAGACACAAAGCTCGGCCAGGGCCCGCTTTCAAGCTGGTCCAACAAAGGGGTTTTGTGTTTTGCCATTATTTACCTCCATTTTAATTAAAATTAAAACCTCATGTCTTAGAAAAACGCCTTCTGAATGGGCAGTGCCGTCGTCACCTCCTCTCGATCCTGGATTATTCTGTCTAACATATCGATTTACTATCAATATGGTCTATTTTAATAGCCAAGGGGCAGATATACGTTTAATATCCTTTCTTGTCAATAAAAAAGCACGGAATGATATCGTTAACGGACTAAATAAATTCGAAATAGCAAAGCCCCATCATATTGATGCCGAGCAATGAGGAAATGCCCTATATAGTAGTTACGCTTTTTCCGAGACTGCGGCCGGAAAAGTTGGCCCCTGCAGGGCAGTCTGTTGTCAGAGACATTAGTGGCAACAATCAGGTAAGAAATTGTTGGATGGCGGAACTCAGGGTCTCAACGTGCTCATGGATATTCTGTCTTAGCACATAGTGCTCGGGAGTCTCTGGATGGTATGTATTCGCAACGGCAGTGCCCAAATCGTATAAGTCCGCCGGAGAACACACCGAAAGATAATAGCGGAAACATCGCTCAATGGTATCCGGCAGCGGTTGGACCGGCGATTTGAGGGCCAGACCCTCCATAAATCCGGTCACGGTCGGTCCGACGACCGATCGATCCGCCCAGACCATATCCCCGACGCCGTCCAGGCGATCCAGACGCGTACGAATGGACAGATTTAAAAAGAAAATCAGCAGCGCCTGCAAGATCAATTCAGGGCCGCCGGCCGTGCTTTCCAACGCTTGAACGTTACTAAAAAAAGGAGTGTAGCGGCGCACCGTAATGAGCTTTGCATCGAGATCGGCGTTTTCAAGCCTGACGGTAAAATCGCCGGCAGCATGATGCCAGGGGAAGATTTGTGAAAAAGTTTCAACGTTATAATAGTAGGCTAAAATCCGAGCCACCTGCCGGTACAACTCCTGCGCTTGTTCGAAAGTCAGGAAAAGGCATTTCCGGGGGTGCCAGACAGCGATTTGAATCATATCATTGGCAGGATTCCGGCTGAGGTGAAATTCATGATAGTCTTCAAACCATTGCCCCAAGAACATGCTGATCTTGCGATTGCCGGCCGAGGAGATCTCCCCGATTCCGTATACCTGCGGTAAAAATGAATGCCTAAATTCATTATTCAGCTTGCGTATATAATGATATTCGTCACTGATGTGCCGCATACCCGACTCAGAGACCGCGACATTGAGAACAAAGGAAATCATCTGATGCTGAGTAAACACCTGCAGATGTGCCGGATGGTAAAACGCACCATGCTTTTCAAGGCATATCCGTATGTTGCGGATTTGGGTCGGCTTCATCTCCGGCGGAATTTGCTCTTCTATCGCGCGGGAGATAAGCTCACATCCGGTGTTCTCAAGAAACGCCCGCACGGCTGAAAAGTACTCACCGTGGCATATGGCCTGCTCGCCGTCGGCGGCCGATAAATTAGGATCCAGCGGCAGCGGTTGCTGCCAGACCGGACTGTGGCGGGTTACAACAACATTACCGTGGGATATAAAGTAGGAAAAATGTGGCCTACCAGGCATGGTTTTTTATTCTTCAGCGGGCGGGAGCCGGGTTAATCTCTAGCCCTCCCTTATGAGATTCCGCAAAGCCAATGAAAGGTTTCAGGTTTCTGGTGTCAACCCCGCCGCCCACTTCGAAGCGTCCGGTTTGATCAATAAAGACGCGCATATGAGGTTTTCCGCTGCAAGCCGCAGAACTGACGTCTTTCCTTCGATCAAACCGGCAAGTTGGTAGGCCGGCGGCTGGACGAACATCTGTTGACCTCTGTCATCCGTCCGCAGCTACTTCCTGTGTTCATCAATCTCTTTTAAAATTTCCGGCGCAACATTATATCCCAGTTCCAGAGCCCGGTCGCAATGTTCAACTGCCAGATCATAAGCCTCTTTTTCCAGGTAGGCGATGGCCAGATTGTTGTGGGCCGGTGCAAAGTCGGCATGCAGATTGATCGCCTTTAGGTTCGCCTCAACGGCATCATCAACCCTGCCCTCCAATAAGTAGGCATTGGCCAGGTTGGCAAACGCCTGGACATATCTAAAATTAAAGGCGGTGGCGCGCTCAAGATTTTTTATGGCCTCATCGATGTTGCCGCGTTGAAGTTCAACAAATCCGATATTGCCATAGCCTTCTGAAAAACCGGGTCGGGCTTTGACCGCCATTTTATTGTACTTCAAGCAGCCTTCCAAATCATTGCGCTGCAGGCAAATCCCACCGAGCATGACGTAGGCCTCTGCCATGCCGGGGCTGCAGTCAATTGCTTCAAGCAACTCCTTTTCGGCTTCATCGTATTTCTGCTGCCCCAGATAGGCCACTGCAAGGTTGTAGTGTGAATTGCCGCACTCCGGATTTTGGGCGATCGCGGCCTTTTGTTGCGCGATATATTCATCTGCATTTCTGGCTTTGGTCATCATGTGAGTTCCTTTAGGTTTTTGTTTTATCAAAAACCATCTTTTTTGCTTGACATAGTAGGACCTTTTATCTACGGTTTCAAGCATTAACAAAAAGTTAAATTAATAAACCGCAATTAAAAAAAAGACAAGATTTTTTTGTCATCATGGGGGTGCCTTATGAAACCGGGAAGTTATACGGCAATTGCAACGCCGTTCAAAGACGGTGCCGTTGATTATGAAAGTTTGGAAAAACTGGTCGATTTTCAGATCCAAAACGGAATCACCGGCATTGTTGCCGTTGGAACCACCGGCGAAAGCCCTGTTTTGAACTGGGATGAGCACAACAAGGTGACTGAAGTCATCGCAGACAAAACAAAGGGCAAATGTATCTGCATTGCCGGCACGGGCAGCAACAATACTGCTGAATCCCTCGCAGGAACCGAACATGCCGCTGGAGCAGGCGTCAATGCGGTTTTGTTGGTCGACCCTTACTACAATGGGCCCAGTTCGCTCGAAATCCGCCGCGAATATGTCGCACCGATTGCGGCCGCTTTTCCGGATCTGGACATCATACCTTACGTCATTCCGGGCAGAACCGGCGCGCAGCTGTTGCCCGAAGATCTCGCCCTGCTGTTTAATTCACATCCGAATGTCAATACCGTCAAAGAAGCGACCGCCAATCTGGATAATATGAGAAAGACCCGCACGTGCTGTGGGCCGGAATATATGATTCTGTCCGGCGATGACGGGATGACCTATAAAATGATGACCGATCCCCAAATCAAGGCGGCCGGTGTCATATCCGTGGTTTCCAATGTGGTTCCCGGTGCGGTTACGGAGATGGTCCGGTTTCTTAACCAGGGAAATCAGTCGGAGGCCGAAACCCTGATGCGAAAACTGGAGCCGTTATTCAACCTGGTTACAATTAAAACCACCGAAAAAACGCCTTATGGAGAGGTGGAATGCCGGGCAAGAAATCCGCTCGGTCTCAAGACGTTGATGTCAATTCTAGGGATGCCTTCGGGCATGTGCCGACCACCGCTGGGCAAAATGACGCCAAATGGTCTCAATGTCGTACTAGACGCAGCACGTAAAGTTTATGCAAATACGCCCGAGATCCTGCAACCGGTTGCCGACTTTTTCAATGTTGATATTGGAGAACGGCTGGAAAATCCGGCTTACCGGGAAGGGCTGTATTACGAGAGTTATTAGGCTTGAAACAACAGGTTTCAGTGTTCAGGTGTCAGCAAAGTCGATGGTTTGAAAAGCGGCGAGCTTGATCGATAATAGAAACGAATGAACATCGAACGTCCAACACCGAATGTTGAATGATAAAAGATGAAGAAACCGAAGCCGTCAAAAATTTTGGACAATCGATGTTTGAATGCCAATTCAATTCTATTTTTTAATTGAAATTGCGGAGCGCAACGACATCATGATTCGATGTTTCACGCCTTGGCGTGATTGGAAGTTCGACGTTCAGTCTGCTCTTCTGACACCCGAAACCTGACACCTGAAACCTCATCTTTAAGTCTCACAATTCGAAAAAGGATTTGAGGCTGCTAACTTTGTCCGGCCGCATCGGCTTTCATCTTAAAATCTCCCTCCTTGAACAGCAGCCATTTAAGCCACCTCAAACCAAACTGCAGCAACGCGATTTCATCATTTTTAATTTTGTCAAGCGTGGCTTGAGCGACCTCATAGCGCTGCAGGAAGGAGCTTTCAAATACAAATTCGCGAAATTTATCAATGTTGTAACTGATTAAAAAGAACATTTTTTTGGTCTGCTCTGTCCATTTCATGTTGGGCGGAAACGAACGTTTGTGCACGACCAGATCCGTCCATTCGGCATTTAATTTATCGTAAATATCCACCCCCTGATCTTGTCGCCATTGCGAAATCGTCCAGTCTTTATCTTCCTCAAATCCCAGACAGTGCGGTTCATGGACAAAGAAATAAAACTCCTCACCATCGGGATCCTCTTTGTGACTCAGAGACGCGACCCCCAGAGGATAATAACGACAGGTCGTCGGCCGGTCTTCGTAGACCAGACAGCCGTTTTCCCTGACAAAGGGACACGCCTTACCCTCGGAATCAGATGCTTCAGTATCCAGCAGTTTCAACATCACAACCGGCAGATCGGTTTTTTCCAACATCTGCGGTTCGGTATAAAGCGCTAAAAATTCCTCCGATGAAAGTCCCACACGGTTCTTGAGCCGAATAATATCGCAGGGGGTGAGGATAATATTGATATCTTTGCAGCAGCGGGTGAAGCATTTCACCCCGGGGTGGCAGTTGAATTTAAATTTACTGTCCGGCCCGAGCCTGACGGGCTCTACATTGGCCATACCTTCAGGTTTATCCATTTTTTACATCCTCTCGTAGGCGAAATATTCCGATTTTACCGGAACTTAGTTCTTGATTTATCGGCCAGATATACTATATCGAGGATATAAAAGCGAATCATTTCCTGATGCCGATCGGTTTTTTTAAGAACGAAAAAGAGTTGATAACACTTCAGACCGCTTTGCCAAGGAGGAAGCAATGGAAATTTCGATAACACGTAATGAAAAGTTAAAAATAAAGCCGGATGATGCCAGCCTCGGTTTCGGTAACATATTTACCGATCACATGTTTAACATGGATTGTGATCAAAAAAACGGATGGCATAACTCTCGCATAGAGCCTTATGCTTCAATTGCAATGGATCCGGCCACCATGTTTCTGCACTACGGGCAGGGGGTGTTTGAAGGTCTCAAAGCTTACCGGACCGAATCGGGTCAGATTCAGCTGTTTCGGCCCCGGGAAAATATCAAACGCTTAAATCGTTCCTGCCGGCGTTTGTGCATACCTGAAGTTGACGAGGATTTCGCTCTGGATGCCATGAAACAGCTTATCGCAATGGAAAAAGACTGGGTGCCCGGCGCACCGGAAACGTCGCTGTACATTCGTCCTACGATCATTGCCACCGATCCTTTTTTAGGGGTGCGGGCCTCGCATACCTACCGTTATTTTATCATTCTTTCACCAGTGGGCGCCTATTATCCGGAAGGATTCAATCCGGTAAAAATTCTCGTAACCTCCGACTATGTGCGGGCCGTGCGGGGTGGTATCGGAGAAGCCAAAACCCCCGGCAATTACGCCGCCAGTTTGCTGGCCGGAGAACAGGCCCATAAGGCAGGTTACACCCAGGTATTGTGGCTGGACGGCGTTGAACAGAAATATGTCGAAGAGGTCGGCTCCATGAACATCTTTTTCGTCATCGATGATGAAATAATTACCCCGGAATTGAATGGCAGCATCCTGCCGGGCATCACCCGCAAATCGGTCATTGAGCTTGCCAAACATTGGAAAGAAAAAGTGTCGGAGCGAAAAGTGAGCATCGATGAGTTATTGCAGGCCCATGCTTCGGGAAGCCTCAAAGAGGTTTTCGGTGCCGGTACCGCGGCCGTCATTTCTCCGGTGGGGCAGATCAAATACAAAGACAACATTATCACCATCAACAACAATCAAACCGGTCCAATTGCCCAAAAATATTATAAGGCCATCACCGACATTCAATACGGCAAGGTCGAAGATCCTATGGGCTGGATTGAAACGGTGATCTGAAGCCGAAATGTGGAAGGCATCGTCTGGAAAGGCAATTAAAATTGATAAATATTATAAGAAAGCATTAAGATATTATTTTTTGATTCACAAATGTTTATTAACAATATGAAAGCTTCCGACTATTTTTATGAAGCCTGTTAATGGGAAAAACCATTTAGCCGAATTCATTTCCAAAATGAAGAGTGACGGGTTGCCCTCTCTGGTTATCGACACCTTTACCTATTATTACGGCAAGGTGCTCGAAGGTGATACCGGTCTGGTCTATGACCGTGACATCCGGCCAGTGGGCTCGACTGAAATTGAAGCGTACAGTAATTTAATTTCATATGGCCGAACCGGCATCGACGTCTTGCCTCAGACGGTCCGTATTATACTCAACGGCGGCCTGGGAACGAGCATGGGATTGAAGGGAGCCAAATCCCTGATTGAAATTAAGGACGGAATGTCCTTTCTGGACATCATCATGCGGCAGGCTGAAAACAGCGAGGTTGCCCTGGCATTTATGAACAGTTTCAACACCCAGGAAGATACACTGGCAGCCCTTTCGAAGCTGAAACCGTCAAAATTCCCGATCAATTTTTTGCAGCACAAATTTCCAAAGATACTCCAACAGGACTATTCACCGGCAAGCTGGCCCGAGAATCCTAAGTTGGAATGGAATCCCCCCGGCCACGGTGATGTCTATACCGCCCTTTTAACCTCCGGTATGCTGAAAT
The DNA here is from genome assembly GCA_020345785.1 of Desulfobacterales bacterium. The sequence continues at coordinate 7,098,435 of CP070771.1, read as the reverse complement.
CGCTGTTAGACGATGGAATCATTTATGCTTTTATCTCAAACTCCGACAATTTGGGCGCACGGTTGGATGAATCGCTTTTGGGCTACTTTGCCGATCATCAGTTTCCGTTTATGATGGAGGTGGCAGAAAAAACACCGGCGGATATAAAAGGCGGCCATCTGGCACGACATGAAAATGGCAGCTTAATTTTGAGGGAAGCCGCCCAGTGTCCCGAAGACGAACTGGAAAAGTTTCAGGACATTGAGCGCTATCGGTATTTCAACACCAACAATATTTGGATTAACCTGAATGCATTAAAAGCGCTTTTCGACCAACAGAAAATTATCCATCTGCCGTTGATTCTCAATCCTAAAACCATGGATCCTCGAGATAAAAACAGTCCGCCGGTTTACCAGATAGAGTGCGCCATGGGTGCTGCCATCTCACTTTTTAAAGGTGCGACGGCAGTTAATGTTCCGCGCACGCGTTTTTATCCCGTCAAAACCTGCAACGATCTTCTGGCGGTTCGCTCCGATTGTTTCGTGTATAATGTTGATGAGAGCCTGCGGATAAACCCGATTAGAATTAAGCGCAATAGACCGGCCGCAACCAATGTAGATCTGGACCCGAAATACTACGGCAAAATCGACGATCTCGAGAAAAGATTTAGCAATGGAATTCCTTCCCTGGTGGATTGCGATTCTTTGATCATCGAAGGTGATGTAAAATTTGAGAAGGATGTCACCATTAAAGGTAATGTTGTCATAAAAAACCGGCGGGAATCCCAGGCTGTGATTAAACAAGGAACGGTGATAGACAGAGACCTTCAAGTATGAATATATCCTAATTAATCCGCCCTGAAAGTTGGGATATTCAGAATTTTGAATGGTTCTTTGAAAACTGAAGAAAGTCGTTCGATCGAAGGTAAGGCGGATTAATTATGGATCACTGAGGGCGAAATCCAACACGGCCGTTAGACAGGTTTTCGTTCAACCACCACTAATTATTGGTTTACTGGTTTCGCAGGCGAGTCAGATAGGTGATGGTGACCTTCTCTTTGGAATTCGGTGCAATTTTTAAGGATGCGGGAATGAGGGCCATATTGGCCGTAATGGTCCCCTTGACCTCTAAATTATTCAGGGGCACTTTTTCAGTATAAATTGTTGAGATCGTTTCGAGTATTCGCTTGCCGCCGATGACTTCAACCGTTTTGGGGTCTAAAGTGGTCTCCGTCAGGATAAAATGGTCCGGCAATCTTCCGACCCAATCAATTTGCACCGGCAATTCCTTTTTCATGAGCACATCAAGATCGACTTCCACCACCGAGGGTGTAACATCTTTTAAAACAATGCCGGGCGGCAGGGAAATACTTTCGCGGGTAATCGTAAAGCTATTGGGGCCCAACTTGGATTTGGTCATATCCAATTTTACCTTGATCTGATCTGGTTTGATGGATTTTATCAACGCACCGGATCCTTCCAGCTCAAGGTTGACCGTATTCACAGAGGTTTTGACAATTTCGATGCCTGGATCGCGATTCAGGTAAACCACCGGACTTTCGAAAGTAACCAGTGTGTCTCCTCCCCGGGAGACGCTGAACCAAACCCCGGTAATAAATATAACTGAGAAAATAGCCGCCGCCGCCACCATCAACCGTTCTTTGACCAATTCACGGCCTTTTTTGGAAGCAACGCCCATGTGCTCCTGCAACGTTTGCTCAAGTTTGCGCTTTTGTCTGACAATCATTAACTTGCCGTCTTTTGCCACCACCATATCGCCTCTTTCTTCGGAAACAGCAATAATCAGTGCGTCGGTGGTTTCTGCCAACCCCAGTGCCGCACGATGACGCGTACCGTAATACGTGGGCAGGTCATCTCTGCGGGACAGAGGTAGAATGGCCGCGAACTGGATGATTTGATCACCTAGAATAATGGCAGCGCCGTCATGGACCGGATTGTCAGGCCAAAAAATACTTAAGATCATCTCTTTTGAAATTTCCCCTTTCCAGGGAATTCCCGGCTGTATCATTTCATCCACATCATCTTTGCCTGGAATGACAATGATAGCGCCACATTTGCGTACGGCCATTTCATAGACACTTTGGACGATGATGTCGATCGTGCTGAGAACAGTTTTCGACGACACGTCCCATAGGATGGCTTTCAAATGACTGGCCTGCAAAACGCTGCGGATTTCATTACGAAAAATAACAATGATAATAAACGCACCCAAGGCAACGACACCCTGTACGACCCAGCTGGTTACGATCAACCCCATCGAAACTGCCACCTGCTG
>CP070771.1:7066536-7096061 GCA_020345785.1 Desulfobacterales bacterium | reverse complement strand
CTCCAATCACCGCAATGACCTTTGAATTTTCTTTTTTCAGATATTTGGCATGGGCCACGCCCAGGCTGGCGGATATCGAAGTGCTGCTGTGACCGGTTGAGAGCGTATCATATGGGCTTTCCCCGAGGCGGGTAAAACCGGCAATTCCCTGATGCTGACGAAGAGAGTAAAATTGAGCCCGCCGGCCCGTCAGTAATTTATGGGCATAGGCCTGGTGCCCGACATCCCAGATCAATTTATCCTTTGGCGTGTCAAAGACATAATGGATGGCAATCGCCAGTTCCACAGCCCCAAGACTGGAGGCCAGATGGCCGCCGTTTTTGGAAACAACATCAACAATGACTTTACGAATTTCATCGGCCAGAATCGGAAGATCTTTTTTGGCAAGCTTCTTTAAATCGGCAGGAGAATCGATGGTTTCTAAGAGACTCAATGTTTGACACACTCCATTTAGCGGTTGTCTATCTTTTTCTTGCGATAATATACGTTGCTAAAGCGCGCAGCGGTTCAGCTTTTTTATCAAAATTTTCCAGTGCTTTCAATGCATCGATTATGAGCTTCTGCGCAAATTTCTTGGATGCATCAACTCCCAGAAGGGAAGGGTAGGTGCTTTTGTCGTGCTGCTGGTCGGTCCCGATGGCTTTACCCATCAGCTCCGGATTTCCTTCGACATTCAGAATGTCGTCTGTTACTTGAAATGCAAGACCGATATTGCGCCCATAGGCTTTAAGCATTTCCTTTTGGTGCTCTCCAGCGTCCGCGATAACGGCACCACAATGCAACGACGCCTCGATCAGAGCACCTGTTTTTAAGGAATGCATGGATTCAAGCTCGCTCGCGGAAAGCTGGCAGCCTTCAGATGCGATGTCCAGCATCTGCCCCTGAATCATACCCTGACAACCTGCGGCTGTGGAAATTATTCGAATAATCTTCAGACATTTAGCGGACATTTCTGCATCTTCGGGCGAGGTCGATGAAAGAATTTCGAAAGCCAGCGTCAGCAATGCATCGCCGGCCAAAATCGCAGTGGCTTCATTGAAGGCGATATGGCAGGTGGGCTTTCCCCGACGCAAACCATCATCATCCATGGCAGGTAAATCGTCGTGAATCAGCGAATACGTGTGGATCATCTCTATGGCACAGGCGGCCGTCAATGCATCCTCCGACCTTCCACCAAGGGCTTCAGTCGCGCCAAGGCATAAAACCGGTCGGATACGTTTACCGCCGGCCATCAGAGAATATTTCATGGCTTTAATCAACGTTTCGTCAGGTTCAAAAATTTTGAAAATTTTCTCTAAGGCATCGTTAATTTGCCGGTTTTTCTGCTGAATATAAACTTGAAGGTCAAACATTATCTGCCGGATAAAAAAGTTGTTCCATCTATGAGTTAGGCGCCTAGTAGCGCGGTATCGACAATTGGTTATCGATTCTGATCAATCCTCACCCATATCGCCGAAATTCCGATCATCAGCGGCAAATGGTATGTCTGAAACATTTCCCGCCGCATCCTGCGTCAAAATAGTAATTCTTTTTTCGGATTCGTCCAATTTTTCAGAGCAAAATTTCGAAAGTTCAATGCCTTCTTCGAACTTTTTTATGGCTTTTTCAAGGGGAATATCGCCGGATTCCAGCTCCTGAACAATTTGCTCAAGTTGCTTCATCGCCTGCTCAAATGTCTTCTTTGCCATGGTTTGTCTTTCCCTCTACCCGACAAAACAGTCGGCCCTTCGCCAGCATGACCTCAACTTCCTGATTCAAGGCAACCAACTGTGAATTTTTTACGACCGTGGCATCAGGAATGGTACGGGTGACACTGTAACCCCGTGCAAGGATTGCCAGCGGATTCAACGCCTCGAGTTTTGCCGTAAGTTCTCTAATTTTTATTTGTCGAGAATGCTTGTATATTATTAATGATTTTATTAGGTTTTTATAATTTTGCTCAAGTTCTTTTTTAATTTTTTCCAACAGTATTTGCGGGGTATTGGCAGCGAGCCGATCCCGCCAGAAAACAGAATATTCACGTTCGCGGCGAATCCGAAGTAAAACAACCCTGTTTAAGCGTGTCCAGAGATCATCCAAACGAAGGCGATAATCTTCAAATCTTCGCCGAGGATCGATTAAACGTTGAGAAACATCACTTAGTTTTTTATTTAATAAATTGAAATAATTTAAGATTTTTATTCGTAAACGGACAGCAATATCATTACAGCGCCGTTCAAGTTCGGTTTTTTCAGGGACGACCAGTTCGGCGGCGGTTGACGGTGTCGGTGCGCGGAGATCAGCAACAAAATCGGAAATGGTATAGTCGGTTTCATGACCCACGGCTGAAACAATCGGAATTTTAGATGCAAATATGGCTCTGGCAACCTGTTCCGTGTTAAAAGCCTGCAGATCTTCCAAGGATCCGCCGCCCCGAGCCAGGATGGCAACATCGGCTTCATTTCTCGAATTTAACAGTTTCAGAGCAGCCACAATTTCCTCGACAGCACCATGCCCCTGCACTTTTGCCGGAATTATCTGGATGTGGACATTGGGAAAGCGGCGATGAATTATTTTTCGAATGTCATGCACGACAGCACCGGTAGGCGAGGTAATGATACTGATTTTTTTGGGCAAAAAGGGCAGAGAGCGTTTATGCTCCTCGTCAAAGCAGCCTTCCTCGGCGAGACGCCTTTTCAGTTTTTCGAAAGCAATCTGCAGAGCGCCGATACCGGAGGGTTCTAAATATTCAAGAATGATTTGATACGTGCCACGAGGCTCGTACACACTAAGTCGTCCCATCCCGGTGACGCTCATTCCGTCTTCGGGCATGAATTTCAAATTGCGCTGTTGCCCGCGAAACATCACGGCACCGATCTGTGAGGCACTATCTTTTAAGGTAAAGTAAAAGTGACCTGAGACCGGGATACGAAAATTGGAAATCTCTCCATATATCCAGACGAACGGAAAACTTTCCTCAATTAAGATTTTAATTTCGGCATTTAATTCAGACACCGAATAAATTTTCCGTTGTTGGCTGCCGGGATGATCTGGCGCAATATGGCTGTTGTCGAACATCTTTTGTAAAATTTCACGAACGTCTGATAAGATATATTATGTAAACTTTTTAGTGAAGCCTTTTAAAATGGGCATCTCATGGCGGCCATACCGTGGGATGTCCCCTATTATTTCCTAAGTAGACGGACTTTTAAAAATACAAAATACGAATAAAGTACCAAGGCCAGTAAAGAAAAAGAAACATAATAAAATTTGCGCAGCAAAAAATGATTAATCCGCTGGACTTTCGAACTATCTACTCTCTATAATTGTAAGGACAACATGCGAGCCTGAATATGCTATTTCTCAGGGAGGATTAATTAGCTGAATGTTTCGTGTATTTATCCAGCAAATCCCTCACGGCCGGTATGACAAAAACATGCTCACAGGGAATTGTCGCCAGATGAGACGCCAGAATTTTAATTTTTTTATGGATCGATTTATGCTTATCCATAATAAACATGTTTTTGCCTTTGACTTTGCATAAACCGCTTTTGACCTTTATACCGGCCGTCTTAAGATTCTGCTCGGAAACGCTGATTTCTAATTTTTCAGCCAGATCTTTCAATTCCTGATAAATTTGTTCCGGTTTCATTTTATTCTCGACAGCTGGATCTTGAAAAAAACAACGCTTGTGTTATATTTACCTCATACAAAAGTGAAAGGCATTGTAATTTATTGAAATTTTTTTCTCAGGAGGAAAACAATGGAATCAGTACCCCTTAAACAAACGCAGGTTCAGGTCCGGGTCAACGAATTTATACGAAGTGTCTATAATTGGATGGCCATCGGATTGGGGCTGACCGGTTTTGTTGCATATTACGTCGCCCACAGTCCTAACCTTGTCCAGCTGATTTTTCAAAACCAGGTCTTATTTTTCGGCCTGATAATTGCGGAACTTGCCTTGGTGTTTACCCTCAGCGCCAGAGTTCATAAAATGCAAGCTTCCACAGCTACGGCGCTGTTCGTGATATACTCCGCCTTAAACGGTGCGACGTTATCCTTTATTTTTCTGGTTTATACCGCTTCATCCATTACTTCAACATTTTTTATTTGTGCGGGCACCTTTGTGGCCTGCAGCATTTACGGTTGGACCACAAAGCGTGATCTGACCTCCATCGGCGGTTTTCTCACCATGGGGCTGATTGGTATCATTATCGCTTCGGTGGCCAACATGTTTTTCCGCAATACGGCGATGGGTATGATTATCAGCTATATCGGCGTGATCGTTTTCGTCGGCCTGACAGCTTATGATACCCAGCATCTAAAAACCATGGCCATGAGCCAGCCGGACGGGCTTGAAGCCGGCGTGGTCAGAAAAGGTGCCATCCTTGGCGCATTGAAATTATACTTGGATTTTATTAACCTTTTCCTGATGCTGCTGAGAATCTTCGGCAACCGCGAATAATCCTGAACAATATTAAACCGGTGAATGGGGAAGCGGCAATCCGTTTTCCCCATTTACCCCATCAACAACATTTGATTTCCCGTCCCCCCGGCTTTCAAACTCCCGGATTCACCGTTTCTCCGACGCACCGTTTCTCCTGGCGTCGATCCCTATATTATTCTTTATAATATCAGCTATTTGATTGCAGTACTTTCGCGTTTCTGTTTCATTGGCTCCTTCCACCATCACCCGGCAAAGCGGCCGGGTTCCCGAGTAGCGCACCAGCACCCTGCCGTTGTCTCCCAATGCGGCTTCAACAGATTGTACTGCAGCCATAATTTCCGGAACGGCGTTTATATCCGGTTTTGATTCCACATCGACATTCATCAGAATCTGGGGATAAACAGTTATAATTTTGCTTAAATTTGACAGGCTCTCTTTTGCAGTGTGCATGGTTTCGATCAGTTTCAGAGCCGTTAGGATGCCGTCACCGGTGGTGTGATGATCTGCAAATATCATGTGCCCCGAATCTTCTCCACCCAGGACAGCACCGGTGGCAATCATCCGCTGGACGACATAACGGTCGCCTACCTGGGTAATTTCGTGTTTAATTCCCAATTTTTTCAAAGCGGCGCCAAATCCCATATTGCTCATGACGGTACTGACGACCGTGTTGTTCGTTAATGCGCCTTTTTGCTTCATAAACTTGGCGCAAATAGCCAAAATATGGTCGCCGGATAAAACTTTTCCGGCTTCATCCACGGCAATTAGCCGGTCGCCATCTCCATCAAACGCCAGACCGATGTCTGCCCGCGCTGCCATAACCGCCTTGATCAGCTCTTCAGGATGTTGCGAGCCACAACCCTCATTGATATTCGTTCCGTCGGGCTCAACCGCCAAGGATTCAACCTCGGCGCCTAATTCCATAAACAATTGCGGTGCAATCCGGTAGGTGGCGCCATTGGAGCAGTCCAGTACGATTTTCAGGCTTTTAAAATGCAGGTCAGCAGGCACAGCATCTTTTAAAAAAGAGATATAATCCGAGGTGGATGTTCCGACGGTATGCGAAGTGCCCAAATTACGAGATTCTTTATTCCGGGCTTCAACGTATTCGTCAAGGATTAGCTTTTCGATTTCCGCTTCTTGTTCATCGGTTAATTTGTAACCGTCGGCGTTGAACACTTTAATGCCGTTGTCGTAAAATGGATTGTGCGAAGCGGAAATCATGATGCCTGCGCAGGCCTTGAATGAAGACGTGAGATGCGCAACTGCGGGGGTCGGCAGCACACCTACCAGACAGGCATTTGCACCGACTGAACATATACCCGACACGATGGCCGACTCCAGCATGTCGCCTGATATTCGGGTATCTTTGCCGATGATTATTTTGGAGAAGCTCCCTGTCTTTGAAAAAAATAGGGCAACCGCCCTGCCGACGCGCGCAGCCATTTCCGCCGTCATCGGATACTCATTTGCCACGCCGCGAATACCGTCTGTTCCAAAAAGTTTTTTCATGAAGTTTTCTTTTGATTTTTAAGAAAATGGTCAAAAAAATGGAAATCAAATAACTAAAAAAATGAAGGAATAATTTTCCTGACACCGATCAGACTGTCATCAATGACGTTTAGAAGCCATTGGGTACCAAGTTCAGCATCCGCTGGATTAAGCCCCTGGATCACTCTAACGTAGTCCTTGCCTGATTTTGATATACCGTCGAGGACTTTTTCGAGAAATCCATCCATCAGACCGACTTCATATCCGCGGGATTTTTTTATCGTCAGGGATTCCCTCACTTCGGACCAGCGTTCATAAAGCTGAAGTCTTTGCTTCAAGGTTTCGGACGGTTTACTATTCCGGTCATAGGCGGGTTTCATAAGTATGACCGCCTCCAGCCGATTGATTCTCTCCTCAATGGCCATGTCAACTTTTTCCTGGAGGCCTTGAAGCAGGGCCTGGGGGAAACTATTGGAAACAAATAAGGACCGCACCTGACCATACCACTGCTGTAAAGCGATCAAATTGCCGATATAGATAAGATTGTTTTTTATAATTCTTTTGTCGTTGCGACTCCTACCCGGTGTGAAGGCGATGCTCCCCTCCTTCCCTGCCCCTCCGAAAACAATTCGATTCGATCGTAACTCATCCTTGCGGACAATGGCACCGGCAGCCGCCGTGAGCCCGTATTCCAGCCGACAAGGGCCCACCAATCCTCCCTGGCCGCCCAAGAAAATGGGTTTTTGATTCAGCATGACACCTCGAGGCACATCACCGATCAGAGAGGCGGTTGCTTTATCCTGACTGGGTGTAAAGTTAAAATGAATATAAGAACTGCCAACCTCACTGTGGTTTTTGCGACTCGTGCCTCCGGCCATCAGACAATCACAGAAATTAATCAAACTTCCAAGGGTGACAAAGGGGAAAAGAATGGTATGCTTTAAGGCAACCGTGTGGGCGATACTGGCCTGTTCTTCCAGAATGGTTGCTTCGCGCACATGGGCACCCATCCCCAATTTCGCTTTTTCTAAAAATACCGATTGGTTGAAATATCCCCCTTTAAGTTCAACCTCAGGACCGACCTGGCAGTTATCGACGGTAACCGGTGCCTCATAGCCGAGCTTGACTCCCTCAAGGATCAGGGTATCGGCGCCGAATATTTTGCAACCGGAATGGATGACGACGTCGTCGCCGGAGATACGACTGATATCAACTTCATCACCAATCTCAAGGCTGCGCGGACTATGAATCTTGACGCCTTTTTCAATCAGTTTTTCAATTTTTGACAGTCCTATGTTTTTCATCATGCGAAATGCCCGACATTACCCAAGGGTGAAACGGTTAGAGATTCACGGTGGAGACAGGGTTTTTTTATATGAGCTGTTTTGAGGTTTTCAACTCGTAACGTTGAATCCCGCCAGGGAGGGAATTTCCCAACCTTAAAAAAATAAACAATTTGAATAATTGAGGTTCATTTTTATATATGATAGAAGCGACTTAGGCAAATAAAATTTTGCGAATGGATTTAAAAGATGCTGAAAAGAACCCTGATAATTTCATGGATGACACTATTTGCAATCCTGTTGGAATCTAACTGTACCAGGGCTGAAGATGCCGCAACCATCGTTGAAAAGAGCTTCAATTATATGCGTGGAATAGCCTCCATTGCAACGGTGATTATGACGATTCATCGACCTGACTGGGAGAGGAAAATGACAATTAAAGCCTGGACTCGGGGGCAAAAAGACAGTCTTTTCTATATCGATTCTCCGCCCAAGGATCACGGCAACGGCACGTTGAAGCGCGGACGTGAAATGTGGATATATAATCCCAAGATCAACCGGGTCATTAAAGTTCCACCATCGATGATGTCTCAATCCTGGATGGGATCTGATTTTTCCAACAACGATCTGGCCAAAAGCGATAGTCTGCTCACGGATTACACCCATTTGGTTAGCGGGTCCGAAACCCATGAGGGCAAGAGGGTATATCTGATCAAATCAATGCCAAAACCAAATGCACCGGTGGTTTGGGGAATGCAAAAGCTCAAAATCCGGGAAGATCTTGTCTGGTTGAGCGAGGAATTTTATGATGAAGACCTCCAACCTGTAAAAGTCATGACGACGCTGGAAATTCAAATGTTGGGCGGGAAACTGTATCCTAAGGTCTGGCGAATGCGCAAGGTGGATGAAATTGATAAGTATACCGAACTAACCTATACATCACTGGAATTCAAATCCTCTCTGCCGGATAGTTTATTTACGCAGGCCAGTCTGCGGAAGGCCCGGAGGTAACTACATGTCCGTTGATGCGAAAATGGCCTGGCGCAATATTTGGCGCAACCCCCGGCGCACCATACTGACCATCAGTGCCATTGCATTTGCCAGTCTTCTTCTGGTGTTTATGCTGTCGTTTCAATTCGGCAGCTATGAGACGATGATCAACACCTCGGTCAAAATCCACACCGGACATCTGCAAATCCAGGCCGCTGAATTCCGCGAAAAGCGAAATATCCGGTATGTCGTCTCAGATCTTGATAAAATTTCCGCTGTGCTTGAAAACATTCCACAGATCGCATCCTACACTTATCGAGGACAGGCCTTCTCGCTGGTATCATCAGCAAAACGCACCTACGGCGCCATGGTAACGGGCATCGATCCCGCGGGGGAGGTAGGAGTTTCCAGACTGAAATCCCTCGTTCGTCAGGGAGCGTATTTGTCGGGCGATGATACGGATCAGGCCCTGGTGGGCAGCCTGCTTGCCAGAAACCTGCAGGTGAGAATCGACGATGAGTTGACCATTCTGGGCCAGGGACGCGATGGTTCGATTGCCGCCGCGGTTGTCAAGGTCCAAGGAATCTATAGCTCCGGGATAGACGAATTTGATCGCAGCGCCCTTCAAATTCCCCTGAAGACATTCCAGGACGTTTACAGCATGCGCGGGATGGTGCATGAAGTGGTAATCGTCGCCCGTTCTCTTTCGGATGTTGGACACATCAAGCGAACTATTCAGAAAGATCTCTCATCTCTAAACACCGATCAACGACTGACAGTTCTGGACTGGGATGAATTGATGCCGGGGTTGCGCCAAAGCATTGAGATGGATCTCATCAGTGGTCTTATTTTCTATATTCTGCTGATTCTGGTGGTCGCTTTCAGCATATTGAATACGTTTTTGATGGCAATTTTCGAAAGAACAAAAGAGTTCGGGGTTTTAATGGCAATTGGCACCTCGCCCGGACGCTTGACCAAAGTGCTGCTGATCGAATCCATGACCATGGCAGCCATTGGTATTGCTGCCGGAATTATTATCGGCAGCCTGCTGACCCTATACTTCCAATCGCATGGATTCGATATTTCCGGGGCGTCTGAACTTTTGAGCCAGTTCGGCATCACCGGCCGAATCTATCCCAAGCTTTCATGGATCTCCGCCGTTAGCGGTCCCATGGCCGTGCTGATCATTACTTTTATCGCCGCGTTATATCCGGCGATGAAAGTTCGCAGGATGAAACCGGTGCAGGCGATGCGGGCGGCCTGACGATTGGGGATTGCGGATTGCGGATTTTGGAATTGGGAAGGGCGAATGCGGATTGAAAGCGCATAGCGCAGAGAGCATAGGCCATCGAGGAGCGCTGCGCTTGAATGGAAGGAAACGCCATGTAGCCCTTACAAGCAGAGTATACGAAGACGGATAACCCTGAACCTTAAACCCTGAACCTTTGAACGATCATTATATGTATTTTCAACTGGCCTGGCGCAACATCTGGCGCAATAAGAGGCGGACGGCGATCATTTTGACGGCGGTGATTATCGGTGTGTGGAGTATGATCTTCCTGGGATCACTCATGCGAGGTATCGCGGTGGGAATGATAAACAACGGCATTGCCACTCTCACCGGTCACTTTCAGGTTCACCACAAGGGATACCGAGATGACCCGGCCGTCGAAAACAGTATTTCCGATCCTTCATTTGTGGAGAACGTCTTAAAGAATCTGCTGCCCAACGACGCCCGCTGGACCCGCCGGGTGCGTGTGAATGCAGTGGCGAGTAATGCCCATCACTCTGCGGGCGTCACCATGGTCGGTATTGAGCCGGCTTCCGAGGCCAAGATATCATTTATCGGTTCAGCCGTCTCCGAAGGACGCTACCTTACCCCGGACGATGAGAACGGAATCATTATCGGTGAAGCGCTGCAGGATAAATTTGAAACCAAACTTGGCCGCAAACTGGTGTTGATGTCCCAGGACACTGAGGGGGAGATAGCCTCCCGAGCATTTCGCATTATTGGTTTTTTTTCCGCAGAGATGGAATCCACGGAGAAGCAATTTGTTTTTGTCTTATGCAAAACAAGTCAGAAAATGCTTAAACTGGATAAAGGGATTTCAGAGGTGTCGATTTTACTCCCAGGCAAACCGGATCATCCGAAATTAAACAATCAATTAAAAGCAGCCCTGCCTGCGGATCAATACGAAGTTCATAACTGGAGAGACCTGATGCCTTTTCAGACGGCTTACCTTAACATCCTCGATGGATTTATGTATATTTGGTATCTGGTCGTGTTCGTTGCCATGGGTTTTGGTATCGTCAACACTACCTTAATGGCTGTTTATGAACGCATGCGTGAGTTCGGCCTGCTTAAGGCGCTGGGGATGAAGCCCCAGTGGATTTTGCGGGAAGTCCTCACAGAGTCATTATTGCTTTTAGCCACCGGGACGACCGCTGGAAACATTGTCGGGCTTTTGTCCATCTATATTTTATCCGGCAGCGGTATTGATCTTTCTGCGCTGGCCGCCGGTGCAGAATATGCCGGCATGACCCGAATTATTTACCCGGCCCTTGATCTTAGAGATTTTCTGGTCGCCAACCTGGTTGTTATGCTTCTCGGGTTGCTGGTAAGCATCTATCCGGCGGCAAAAGCAGCACGATTCACACCGGTGGAGGCGCTGGCCCATACTTGAGGTTTCAGCTGTCGGGCCTTCGCCGCGACGGAGCGGCTTCGTCCGCGCAGGTGGGTTTCAGCGGTCCCCCGTCGCCTTTCAGGCTTCCCAGGCTTCCGGCCATTTAGAACTGAGTAACGAGGACTGAGGACTGAGTTAAAAAGATTTCAGACGATGGAAGTAGCAAATGCTCAGTCCTCAGTCCTCAGTACTCATCGCTACTTATTTAGACATACCGGGAGAATGCAGTTTAAATAATTTATTGAGTTTAACGTTATCCGGCATGGGAGCAAAAATGAATATCGTTGAATGTCACAACGTGAACAAAACCTACCACCAGGGCCAGGTAAAAGTTCACGCGCTCAAGGATATCAACCTTTCAATCAGTAAAGGTGATTTTGTGGCCGTCGCCGGACCATCCGGCTCCGGTAAAACCACTTTGTTAAATCTGATCGGTGGCTTGGACTCGGTCGATTCGGGCAGTATTGCACTGGACGGCAATGTGTTTGACCAGATGTCTCAATCTCAGTTGGCCACCTTGAGGTTGCACAAGGTGGGGTTTGTATTTCAAGCCTACAACCTGATTCCGGTGTTATCGGCAGCCGAGAATGTTGAGTTTGTCATGTTGTTGCAGGGCATCCCTGCCAAGGAGCGCCGCGCAAGAGCCAAGGCGATACTAGATGATGTGGGACTATCTGAAAAATATAACCGACGGCCGGCCGAATTGTCCGGCGGACAGCAGCAGCGGGTGGCCGTGGCCAGAGCGATTGTCTCCAATCCGTCCATTGTGCTGGCGGATGAGCCGACGGCCAACCTGGATTCAAAGACCGGCGAAGGGCTGCTGACAATGATGAAGGATATGAACCAGGAAAAAGAAGTGACATTTATTTTTTCAACCCACGATAAAATGGTGATGGATTATGCCGAGCGACTCATTTTGATCCGGGATGGCGGAATAGAGGACGATCGTGTTAAGTAAATTGAGTTTATTGGGCTTATTAAGTTGATTGAGTTGAATAGGTTGATTGGGTTGGTTGATGTGTATCTTTTTTAAAATTCGTTAGGACGAATAAGTGCGAATAAAGGCCATAGTGGAAATCAGGGGCACTTATAGCAAAAATTGGTTTCGTGAATATTCGTTTTTCGTGTTTTCGTTCCTTTGTGATTTCGTGATAAAAATATTATATATTTGTATTTTCATCCTTGCAATCCTTGGTTTTCATGGGACATCGGTGTCCGCCCACGCACAATCCATCGGAAATGAGTCCCCTGCCCTACCCGCCAATTCATCCGATCAAAAATCCTTCTGGGAAAATATTGATACTCGCTTCGGGGGGCGTCTCAGAACAACCGGCCGAGCGTTGCAGGTTGATAACGACACCATATTCGCTCCGGTGGGGACCGGAACCTATTGGGACGGAAGCTTCAATTTCAGGCTCATCAACGAAACCTTTTTCACAGATACGGTTTACACGGATGTCGCCTATGAGCTCATCGGCGCCGGTGGCGATACAGTTCGAAAAACCAATGAGTTGCAAGAATTATTTCCCAACCTGCCCGCCAATATCTATTTTGGGGGAACCCCTCTGGATGATGATCAACGGTTGATGGATTTAACCGGCCCCATCGTTGACAAAGACAGTTATTTCCTGGTGCAGCGGCTGGACCGGCTATATCTGGCGTGGTTGCCGCAATGGGGCTCGGTTAAGATCGGCCGACAGGCCGTTACCTGGGGGAATGGATTTATTTTCAATCCCTTTGATCTGTTTAATCCTTTTCCACCGACTCAGATTGATCGCGAGTATAAAGTCGGAGATGACATGCTCAATGTTCAATTTTCATTGCCAAAAGTCGGCGATTTGCAGGGTCTCTATGTGGTGAGGCGCAATCCGGATACCCATCGCGTGGCGTCGGACCAGTCATCCTTGGCTGGAAAGTTGCACTTTGCCGCCGGCACCACCGAATTCGATGTGATGGCTGCAAGGAATTATGAAGACTATGTGATGGGCCTCGGCAGCCGGGGATACATTGCAGATGCTGCCTGGCGCCTGGACGGCACCTGGATGTTTCTGAATGACGACGACGATTATCTTTCTCTGGCAGCCAACATGGACTATTCGTGGGTGTGGTTTGAAAAAAATTTTTACGGATTCATCGAGTATTATTTTAACGGTCTTGGTAAAGACGATTATCAAGATGCCGTGCTGGATCCGGCGATCGTCGAACGGCTGATGCGGGGCGAGTTGTTTGTACTGGGTCGCCATTACTTAAGCAGTCACATCGAAATGGAACTGCATCCGCTGTTCAAGATGTTTTTTACCACCATTCATAACGTCGAAGACCCATCGGGAATACTCCAGCCCTATGCCGCATGGGATATCACACAAAACCTGCAAATGACCGCCGGTGTGAATATTTCATACGGGGCTAAAGGCAGTGAATTCGGAGGGTTCATCCTTCCCGGCACCGACATTCGCACGCAATCGCCGGATAACGCCTATCTTTGGCTGATCTATTATTTCTAATTTATCCGCCCTGACGATTATCTCATTCTGGGTTGTAGATTTTTTGAAGACTGAAGAAAGCTATTAAATCGAAGTAGCGGCGGCTAAATTACTTTATGCTGCGCATATTTTTTTTATTAAATTATAACCTAATCTAGTGTTGAGACAAATCTGCGATGAAACCTATTAGGCTCAAAAAGATTGCCCGGCGCCGCTACCTTTTTATTATATTTCCGATCATGCTGGCATTGCTGTTGGTCTTTTTTTCAGGAGCCATATTGCGCCAGTTAGGGAGTCTAATTGTAGTGGATGAAAAGCCGCCCTACTCCGACGCCGTTGTGATCCTATTGACCGGCGTTGATTATTATCCACGCCTGATCCAGGCGGCCGACATCTATGGCCGGCAGCTGGCCCGCAAGGTCGTCATCAACGGCAACCGCAAAACGGATATCCTCAGAGAGTTGGAAGATAAGGGGTTTGAGCGATGCTGCCCCTGGTATACGGAATCCGTTCGAATCCTTACGATGCTCGGTGTTGCTGAAAAAGATATCATCCCGATCAGTGCTGAGAATGCCTATGATACCGTGAGCGAAGCGCAGGCCGTTGGCGCTGAATTGATTCGGCGAAATTTATCAAAAGTGATTGTCACCACCAGCAAGTTTCACACCCGTCGCGCTAAATTCATCTGGCAGAATATGTATGCAAACCGATTATCCGTTTATGTGTCTCCGGCGGCGTCTGACCCCTACGATCCTCAAAAATGGTGGAAGGACGGACGACAAATCAGGTGGGTGATGGCAGAATACGGCGCCTGGATTTATTACTGGTGGAAAAGATGGTCGCTCTGATCTCAAATATTTTCGAATATGTTCATAAGGCTATCTGAAAAGTTGGGAATGGGTACCTATTCGAGTTAATCTAAGAATGTCATCTTTAATGCAATAGATAACCAACAGATCACCACCAATATGAAACTCTTTAAAACCTGAATAATTTCCAATCAGATTATGGTCCCTTGCTTCAAGTGGTAACTCCTTCCCATCTAACAATAAGGACAAAAATTTAATGTACTTCGCATACTGAGTGTCCGTCATTTTCAGTTTCTGATAATCTTTTTTGAAAATTTTTGTCCGGAACAATTTCATAAAGGCTATTTGACAAAATCATCAATGGATATATAATCGCCCTTCAGCTGTTCGGCTTCCGCCATCGCCGCCAAGGTTTCATCATTCGGAATTTTGATTTCAAATGGAAGGCCTTTATGACAAACGACCATATTGTTGAAAACATTGATTGCCTGCGAATAGGTCAATCCCAAGTATTTCAAAATTTCTTTAGCTTGCAAATAGTTTTCTTGATCTACCCTTATAGTTGTTTGTGTTTTCATAGGCATTATCACCTTTTAAGCATTATTTGATTCTTTAAAATATATCCCAATTGGGATACACAGTCAAATAAATTTTTGAGCCAACCGCAATTACAAAGGTCTAAAATGGGAGGTTTACGAAATTGAAGATGAAAAATCTAAAAGCGGAGGCAATTTCACTTCCGGTCGCTGGATTCAGATAGATATAAGGTCATTGTATTTTAAAATTTCTTTGGGAGGTAGGGAGATTGGAGCGCAAACTGGCAAAGATAAGGTTCTCAGGATGGCTGAATAACTTCGATTCCGACATTCCATCCGGGTAAGATCGCTGGCCACCCTCTCAATTTCCGGAAGCGCTAAACGCTTATCAACCGCCTGCGAATATATAGGCACATTTTCAACGGTATAAATGACCGGCGCAGTGTCCAAATAAAGACGCATGTCGGTTACTCCCAATTTCTGCGTTCGGATTGCAGATATTTGTCGATTTCCTCTTTAACTGAAGGCTGATGACCTCTATCGTGTTGACGCTTTCTTATGTCAGATATGACCTCTTGATAAGGGCGCTCAGGCTCTGACGATAGCGGTTCTACGACCAGCCGAACCTTTTTTGCCTGTATCACGGGCAATGCCTCGTCTAATGTTACCGTCCGGGCATTCGTTATGGTACCCGTTACAATATATGTATTTTGCATCGGCGAAATCTCCTTTAAAACTCGAGAATATAAGCTAACCTCCTTAACAGAAATGCTTTTGAGCAGCGCAATTTACCTCATCCAATATGCAAGAATAGGATGATTGTGTCAATCATGCACAATTTTGGGCTAACCATTGACCGGCCTCCGGGATGTTCTGTGCGATGAAATTACGAAGCCTTGCCAGATCGTTTACCGACGCCTTAGAAAATATCAGCTTCATCGTGGCGGCTCTTGCTCATCATCAGCACCCCAACCAGACAACCAGTTCAATACTATTTTGCCATCCACTATTCGACCGGCCTCAATGTCTTCAAAGGCTTCTAACGTTTCCTGGTGTCGTTGGACCATCTCTTTTTCTTGCGCCACATATTGATTAATTATAGAGTTCATTGTCTGCGTATTGTCCGCGTGTGTCTGCGGTTTAACGATCAAAATTGGAGTCGAGGGCAACAATCCTTTCAACCCGCAACGGACAACCGACAACACACACCCTCATGGCATGCTTTTAGCAATGAGGGTTTAATCATAGTACTCCAGCCCCAGATGCGTAATCAGGTCTTCACCCCGTAAATGACGCAGGGTGTTTTTCAATTTTTTCAGTTGTATAAACAAATCATGTTCCGGATACAAATCCTCGGCCACCATGGGGGATTTATAATAAAACGAGAGCCACTCCTGGATGCCGCTCATGCCGGCCCGGGCCGCCAGATCCATAAACAGCGCCAGATCAAGCACCAACGGAGCTGCCAGGATACTATCCCGGCAGAGAAAATCCACTTTCACCTGCATGGGATATCCCAGCCACCCAAAAATATCGATGTTGTCCCACCCTTCCTTGTTATCACCCCGGGGTGGATAATAATTGATCCTGACTTTATGGTAAAAGCCCTTGTAAAGGTCCGGATAAAGTTCCGGCTGCAGGATATATTCCAACGCCCCCAGTTTGCTCACTTCTTTGGATTTAAACGAATCCGGGTCATCCAGGACCTCGCCATCCCGGTTGCCGAGAATGTTGGTGGAAAACCAGCCGGACACCCCCAGCAGACGGGACTTAAATCCCGGCGCCAGGATAGTCTTCATTAACGTTTGACCGGTTTTAAAATCCTTGCCGCTGATGGGGACCTGGTTTTTCTTCGCCAATTCGATCATGGCCGGAGTATCCACGGTCAAATTCGGGGCGCCGTTTGCGAAGGGCACCTTTTCATTCAATGCGGCATAGGCGTATATCATGCTGGGGGAAATGGCAGGATCATTATTTTTAAGCCCGTTTTCAAATGCCTCTAAAGTCTTGTGCACGGGGCCTCGTTCAATATACGCCTCGGTGCTGGCACACCAGATCATGACCGCGCGACGAAGGTCGTGTTCAGCCCTAAAATTCTGAATATCCTTGCGAAGCTGGTCGGCAAGGTCCATTTTGGTTTGGCCGGTTTTGACATAGGTTCCGTTCAAACGCTTTACATAGCGCTGATCAAAGACAGCGCGCATGGGTTGCAAGCTTTCCAATTCCGGGCGGATCAGATCAAGGGTGTTGCGCTCCAGCACTCTGGCGTTGATAGCGGCGGCATACATGTCATCTTCAAAAATGTCCCAGCCGCCAAAGACGAGATCCGGGAGATCGGACAGCGGAACAAAATCTTTGATCATCGGCACCCGCTTGTCCGTGCGCTTGCCAAGTCGTATGGTTCCCATTTGAGTAAGCGAACCAATGGGTTTGCCATGACCCTTCCGAATCGCATAAACACCGGCAATAAATGTCGTCGCAACAGCACCCATTCCGGGAATCAGTACGCCAAGTCTTCCTGATGGTTCCGAAATATCGACCCCTTTTTCCATGCTTTTTTCCCTCCGAAAGTTTATACAAGTGATTTTTATCTGTCGTCCAATGCAAGATGTGAAGCAAACGTCAATAGGGCTGTTTTTTGGGACGCCTATTACATAGTACAATTCCCTGTGCAGATGCAAGCCAAGAATCCGATGCTCTCACTTTGTCTGCCAAGGAATAATTCATTCAATCAAGAACGAATACCAGCATATTTGGCTATTCCTGTCTCAAGTTTGTTGAGATAACGGCGATACCACTTTTTTCAATCATATTTAATTACGCAAGCAGTCGGGGTGTTTATTGAGATAGAGGCCGCCCTTTCTGTGAACACAGGAACCCAGAAAATTTGGGTCCGAGCAAACTGGATACCCGCTTTCGCGGACCTGACGCAAAAAGTGTCCGGTTGCATCAATATATAAGCCAAATTTTGAGCCCACAAAGAACTATTGGTACAATTGTTGCAAACTATTTCTTTAATTGACAATCAATCCCGATAATTGTATTATGAATAGAAAATCTACTCATAAAGAGGTTGGGATTGGATAACCTATTATCGGGAATTATAGCATCGAAAACACGTATCAAACTATTGGTGCGTTTCTTTTTTAATCCCCGGACCCGTTCTTATTTGCGGGAACTGGCCAAAGAGTTTGGAGTCTCAACCAATGCGGTGCGCGAAGAACTCAATCAACTTACCAAAACCAACCTCCTCAAATCAGAAAAAAACGGACGTCAGGTATTTTACCAGGCCAATACAGAACATTCCCTTTTTCCCGAGCTCAAATCAATGGTTGCCAAAGTCATGGGGATTGACAAGGTTATTGACGGCATTGTGAATCGACTCGGCGATCTGGAACGGGCATATCTGATTGATGATTATGCGGAGGGCAAAGACACCGGCATTATTGATATTTTATTGGTTGGCCATATTGACCCATACCATTTGAACGATTTGAGCAGAAAAACTGAGCGATACATCAAACGCAAGATCCGCTCGTTGGTATTAGATCGGGATGAATTCGATAGCTTCCGAGAAAAACTTGAAAAACAACCGCATGTTTTGATCTGGGAAGCCAAGAGCGATTCGAAGGTCAGTTAATTGAAGGCGGAATTTGCCCTCTGATCGGAGTCGAAATTTGTTGTCCGAGGTCTAACTGAAAATTTATCACGGAGTGAAGGTGCCATGTCAAATCAAAGATTTCTGGTAACAGGCGGCGCAGGCTATATCGGTTCAATTCTTGTTCCCGTTCTATTATCCCGGGGTTATCGAGTAACCGTGCTGGATTCACTGATTCACGGTCAATATTCCTTGCTTGACTGTTGTGCAAATCCAAATTTCGACTTTATCAAGGGGGACATTTGCGATGAAAGCTTAATGTCGAAACTCCTCCCCCAATACGACATCATCATCCCCCTGGCGGCAATCGTCGGTAGTCCGGCCTGTAAAATTAATCCCACCCTCACTCAGTTGGTGAACTATGATGCGCATATGAAAATCGTCAAAAAGACGTCTTCTTCACAGAAGGTCATCTTTCCAACCACCAACAGTGGTTACGGTATTGGCGAAAAGGACGCATATTGCACGGAAGAATCGCCGTTGCGCCCTATTTCAGAATATGGCCAGACAAAAGTGGCGGTGGAAAAGGCATTTTTAGATAAAGGCAGCGCCATCACCTTCCGTCTGGCAACGGTTTTTGGCATCAGTCTAAGGATGAGAATGGATCTGCTGGTGAACGACTTTGTATATCGGGCCTACAAGGACCGTTTCATCATTCTGTTTGAAGAGCATTTCCGGAGAAACTACATCCATGTCAGGGATGTGGCCGGTGCCTTCATATTCGGTGTAGAAAACTATGAAAAGATGAAGGGCGAACCCTATAATGTCGGTCTCAGCTCGGCGAACCTCACGAAAAAGGAGCTTTGCGAAAAAATCCGTCAGCATGTACCCGAGTTTTTTATTCATTCCTCGCCGATCGGCGAAGACCCGGACAAACGCGATTACATCGTCAGCAATGATAAGATTGAGTCAATGGGTTGGAAGCCCAAATATGACCTGGATATGGGTATCCAAGAACTTATAAAGGGCTATAAAATTTTAAAACCGAACCGTTTTGCAAACGTATAGACACATGCAGAATCTCTCAGAAGTGACGAGCGTTATCCTTGCCGGCGGCCTTGGAACTCGCCTGCGCTCCGTTGTATCAGACCGTCCGAAAGTCCTGGCCAGAGTCGGCAACCGTCCCTTCTTAACTTTTTTGCTGGACCAGCTGATTGCAGCCCGGGCCAAAGAGGTGATTTTATGCACTGGTTTTATGGCTGATGAAGTTCATAAGGACTTAGGCCATAAGTACAAATCACTGAATATTGTCTATTCCCCGGAACCGGAACCGCTGGGAACAGGGGGTGCACTTCGTCTCGCCCTGCCATTGATCAACTCAGATCCGGTTTTGATCATGAATGGCGACTCGTTTGCTGAGGTCAATTTAACGGATTATATAGAATGGTTCTGCCAAAGGGATCGTCAAGCATCGCTTCTCCTGGTCAAAGTGGCGGATACCGGACGCTACGGCAAAGTGATTGTCGACGATGATGGACGAATAACAGCTTTTGAAGAAAAAACCCCGGATGACGGCCCGGGATGGATTAATGGCGGCATTTACATCATGAGAAAGTCCCTCGTGGAGTCAATACCAGCGGCAACACCCTATTCGTTGGAGCGTCAACTATTTCCGGCATTGGCAAAAAAAAATATTTACGGATTTTGTTCCAACGGCAAATTCATCGATATCGGCACGCCGGACTCCTATTGCCGAGTCCAGGAGTTTTTTGCAATGGAGGCCGTTTAGTTCAAAAAACCGTTTGATCGGTTTATTGAAGGAGAAGGACGCATGATAATCTGCAGAACACCTTTCAGAATTTCTTTTTTGGGCGGCGGAACAGACTATCCCGCGTGGTATTTGAAAAACGGTGGGAGTGTATTGTCCACCAGCATTAATAAATACTGCTACATCACTCTCCGGTATTTACCGCCTTTTTTTGAACATAAAATACGGCTTGTATATTCGAAGATCGAACTTTGCCAAAGCTTTGAAGAGATCAAGCATCCAGCCGTCAGAGAAACGCTGCGCTTTCTAAAATTCGATCGTGGGATAGAAATCCATCATGACGGCGATCTGCCGGCAAGAAGCGGAATGGGCTCAAGTTCTTCTTTTACGGTCGGTTTTCTTCATTCGTGTTACGCTTTGCAGGGAATCATGGCAAGTAAAAAACAACTTGCGATGGAGAGTATCCACATTGAACAAAACTTGATGAAAGAAACCGTCGGCTCACAGGATCAGGTTGCCGCCGCCTGCGGCGGCCTCAACCATATCATTTTTAAGACCAACGGTGACATCGAAATCCGGCCGCTAACTCTCTCGACATCCCGTTGTGAAGAACTCAACTCACACCTGATGCTTTTTTACACCGGTATCATGCGCACGGCTTCCGACGTGGCCGATAGTTATGTCAATAATATCGAAAATAAAAACAAACTGCTTCTAAAGATGCAAAAGATGGTTGATGATGGAATAGACATCCTCCAGGGAGACGGCGGTATTGATCGTTTCGGCGTACTGATGAACAAAGCCTGGATGGCCAAACGCGGTTTGAGCAAATTGGTTACCAACAGCGTGGTGGACGAACTTTACCGGCGGGCCCTTGACAACGGTGCCCTTGGGGGAAAAATAACCGGCGCCGGCGGCGGTGGATTCCTGCTTCTTTTCGTACCGCCGTCCCATCAGTCTAAAGTGCGCCGAGCTTTGAATGAATTACTGCACGTCCCTTTCCGATTCGATTACACCGGAAGTCAGATCATCGTCTACGAACCTCACCTTGACGAATGCACCCTTGCCGCTGAAGAGGATCGTAACGGAAGATCAATTTGTGCCTTCCGCGAATTAGATACGCTTCGCAATTAGCAGGAGTCCGAATGAATCCGAGCTTAGAAAAAAAAAGAGAAATGTTTTATGCCATGCTGCGGATAAGACGCATCCAAGAGCGCATCGAATCATATTATCTGCAGGACGAAATGAAAACCCCCGTGCACCTGTGTATCGGTCAAGAAGCCATAGCAGTAGGTATTTGCAGTGCGCTGAAGAAAGACGATTATATATCCAGCAATCACCGCAGCCACGGACATTATCTTGCCAAAGGCGGTAATTTAAGGGCGCTGATCGCAGAATTGCACTGCAAAAAAGACGGCTGCTCCAAAGGTTATGGCGGGTCCATGCATCTGGTGGACACTTCGGTCGGTCACCTGGGCAGTTCCTCCATCGTCGGCGGGGGCATCCCTATCGGCACCGGCCTTGCGTTGGCCAGCAAGATGAGTGCCGGTCAAAGGGTCAGCGCGGTTTTTTTCGGAGACGGTGCGGCCGATGAAGGCGTTCTTTATGAAAGCATCAATTTTGCGATGCTCAAGAAACTGCCGGCTGTCTATGTTCTCGAGAATAATCATTGGTCGGTTTGCTCTCATGTTTCAGCCCGCAAAGCCGGCGACAATATTTTCCACCAAGCATCGCCGGATTTGCTGATGAGTCATAAAATCGACGGTAACAATATCCTGGAAGTATACCAAGCTGGGCTTGAAGCGGTCAAACGTGCCCGGCAGGGCTTGGGGCCCTCGTTCCTCGAGTGCGAAACGTATCGTATTCTGGGACATGCGGGTTGTAAATCACAGGACCCGGATGGATATCGTGATTGCGCAGAAGTGGTGACGTGGAAAAAAAAGTGTCCGGTGGATAATTTTCGAGAACAGCTGTTGGCGGAAGAAGCACTGACTCCGGCCGACATGGCTGCGATGGAAACAAAGATTAAGACCGAAATTGACGATGCCTTTGCTTTTGCCCGGCGAAGTCCCCTGCCTGAAGGGAGAGAACTTGAAAACCACCTTTTTTGTGAGTAGATGCCATGCCATGGTCAAAAATTGAAGCCAACTGTGTAGAACCGAATTTTGCCAATGAATGTGAAGACACCACACGTCTCGTGTCATATCAGGATGCCATTCGCGAGGGGTTGCACCAGGCACTTGCGCTGGATCCAAATGTTTTCGTCATGGGTCAGGGCGTGGATGATCCCAGCGGAATGTTTGGAGCGACGCGCGGGCTCCAGGAAGAATTCGGCCGTGATCGGGTTTTTGATACCCCCCTGGCTGAAACGGCCTTGACCGGTGTTGCTGTCGGTGCCGCTCTGGGCGGCAAGCGGCCGGTGTATTTCCACAATCGACCGGATTTTCTACTTCTGGCTATGGATCAGCTGGTCAATCATGCTTCAAAGTGGCATTATATGTTTGGCGGCGCTGTGAATGTACCGCTTGTTGTGTGGGCCTGTATCGGTCGTGGCTGGGGGTCGGCGGCCCAGCACTCTCAGGCGCTCCAGGGGCTTTTTTTCCACATTCCCGGCCTTAAGTTGATTATGCCCAGCACATGTTTTGATGCCAAAGGCCTGATGCTGGCCGCAATCAAAGATAATAATCCCGTTCTCATAATCGATCACCGGTTCAATTTCAAACAAAAGGGATTGGTACCTGAGAAGATGTATACCCTGCCGATCGGCAAAGGACAAATCAGACGGCCGGGAAAAGATGTTACCGTTGTCGCAGTATCTCATTTGGTAGTGGAGGCGTTTCGTGCTGCTGAAGAACTTGCCGCACAGGGAGTGGATACCGAGGTCATCGATCCTCGAACCCTCAGACCCCTGGATGAAGCACTTATCCTCCAGTCGGTTTGCAAAACCGGTCGGGTGGTCATCGCCGACACCGGCTGGAAAACCGGCGGCGTAACCGCTGAGATCGCAGCGCTTATTGCGGAAAAGGCATTTAGCTCACTTAGAGCGCCGATCCTGAGAGTTGCCAGCCCCGATGTTCCAACTCCCGCCGGTTACACCCTGGAAGAAGCCTTTTATTTCGGCAAAAAAGAGATCAAACAAGCCATTTTAAAAGCAATGAATTATGACGAATTATCAGATAAATTCAAGGAAGCATCCCGCCGCAGACGGGCGGGGTAAAATGGATAAATATATGGTTTATTTTTGGGGACGACGACAGTTTTCCTCCCAATTCCTCATCCGCATGTTTTTGCCACCGCAGGTGGTTAAGATATTCAAAAGATCAAAATAAGTGGGAGCAAATGTATGAATCTCAACTGGCCGTTGATGGAAAACAATATTACGCAGGAAGACTTAAACACCCTGATAACGTTTCTCAAAAAAATGCCTCGTTTGACGCAGTCAGGTAATGTGCTGGCATTTGAAAAAGAGTGGTCGGATTGGTTGGGAGTTCGTTACAGCATCTTTGTCAATTCCGGTGCCTCGGCAAATCTGATCACCCTGGCTGCTCTAAAGCATCTCTACGGTGGTGGCGAAATTATCGTTCCCCCCCTCACCTGGGTTTCAGACATCGCCGCCGTGCTGCAAAATGGTTTTAGTCCGGTGTTTGTCGATATCAATCCCCGGAATCTTTGTATGAATGACCAGCAGGTAGTTGACCGACTCAATTCGAAAACCAGAGCAGTTTTTATAACTTATGTTCAGGGGTTTAACGGCCTTTCACAACGTCTGCTTCGGGTTTTGGACGAAAAAAATATTCCCCTTATCGAAGATGTTTGCGAATCCCATGGTGCCACATTCGAAGGAAAAAAATTGGGATCTTTCGGACTCATATCGAATTTCTCATTTTACTTTGCCCACCATATGAGCACCATCGAGGGTGGGATGGTATGCACGAATAACGAAATGATTTATGAAACCCTTCGGATGCTGCGGTCCCATGGCATGGTGCGGGAGGCCGCCACCGATGCGGTTAAACGGCAATATATTGAAAAACATCCCGATCTTTCCCCTGACTTCATCTTTGCCTACCCGGCCTACAACGTCCGCAATACGGAAATCGGCGCCGTCCTGGGAAGAAGTCAACTAAAGCGGCTGCAGACAAACAATGTTAAGCGCAACAAAAATTTCAAACTTTTTCTGGAAAATCTGGATTCAAATAAATACCGCACCGACTTCAATCTTGACGGCAGCTCTAATTATGCTTTCAATCTTGTGCTGAAAAGACCCGATCCGGATTTTCGCGACAATGTGGAAGCTGCCATGCGAGACGCCGGGGTTGAATTCCGCCGAGGAAGTTCCGGCGGCGGCAACCAGCTTCGGCAGCCCTACCTAAAGGGCATCATTGCCGAAAAGGAATATGAGAAGTATCCGGAGGTCGAACACGTCCACTTTTTCGGTTATTATATCGGCAATTATCCTACTCTCGAAAAAAAGAAGATTCTTGACCTCTGTCGGATTCTTAACGCTTTATAAGAAAGTAGTGGACATAATGTTCAATAAATTACATCGGCTGTTTAAACTTTTTCGAATTCTGCTGATAAATAGAGCTTCGATAGTTTACACCAGTCCGGTTCGAAGCAAGGTTCTAACTGATATAGCACCTGAAAAGTGGGAAATACATAAATTTGGTCTTTCTGAAAACAACTGGCGCAAACTCCAGGGGCGAAGCTATTGGGTTACCGGTGCCGGAACTGGTTATGGCCAAGCGATCGCCAGTAGTCTTGCGGCTGCCGGAGCACAGGTTTTTTTAACCGGAAGAAGAATCGAAATGCTTCGTGAAAGTCTGCGGAACATGGCCAATCTTGATATCGATTCAGGTAATTGCCATTTGATTCCAGCTGACTTAACCAAATATGAAGATATCCGAGGTGCCTGCAAAACGGTAGCAGAGATGTGCGATAGCCTTGATGGACTTATCAATAATGCAGCTATTCCAAGCAAGCCGGGAAGCCAATATCCATTACAGGATGACCCGATCGAATATTGGGATAAAATCATGGCAATCAATTTGAAAGCACCGTGGTTGCTAACTCGGACCGTTTTTCCTCATATGCGATTAAACGGCGTTATCAGGGTAATATTTATGACTTCTGAAGCCGGCTGGGCTTCGACTCCCGGATTCGGGATGTATAATGTTTCCAAAGCAGGGTTAAATAGTTTAGGGCACTCAATGGCAATGGAATATTCAAAACGTTTTCCAGATGATGATATCCAGTTTAATATTGTTCAACCCGGTGAAGCCAGAACCGAGATGAATCAAGGCTCTTCAGATTCTCCTTTTTCGGTTGTCAGCATCGTGCTTCGCCTGCTTGTACAGCCGAAAGGTTCCGCCAACGGAAAATTTTTTGACAGACTCGGACGCCACATGCAGTTTTGTCACACATGGCCATATGAGCGACCACTTATTTAAGGAAGTTTCAATCGGAGCGCATAACGCCTCCAGCCAGGCAGCATTCATCTGACACCGGTTGGTTTAGGAGGGGTTTGTAAACGCACTGTATCCATCAAATACGATAACAGACGATACATTTGATGTTTTATTACTGTGACTTATGGAGAGAGTTCATGGCATTAAATTTTTCCAAATCCGTTAAGAAATTACTTGCGGCTTTAACGCCTTTCTTTAGGCTAATAATTAAATTACTACATGGAAATTCATCTACGAAGATGCTTCCCGTGTGGGCTACATCGGTTATTTATTTCTTAAGAAAATTCTATGGTGTCAGGAAAATTATTAAATACATGGGGTTGGATCTGGAAAATTTTTTTTCTATCTATCCCATGAACATCCCGCCGATCGCCATACAACCCAATCTTGATTTCCTTATTCTTGAACTTCCTCCCAGATACGAACCATTTGTGCCGAATGGACTCGGCTATGTCTATAACATTCTTAAAGATACGAATACCCGGTTTCAGATCGTTGATGTCAATATCATTATTTATCACCGCTACCACTCAAAAAGAGTCCTTGAAAATATTAACCCGTTTACAACACCTGACGGATATGTGATGCCCAAAGACCCATGGACGCCCAATACCGTCCAGGAGTGGGAAAAACCGGAAGTTCTTAAATATTTTATGTCGCAAATGGAAGAAGTTATTCAAGCAATATGCGACAAATCTCCCAAAGCAATCGGTATTTCAGTCCATGGCAGCAACCGGGCCTTGTCCAAATTATTTGTAAAAACTATACGTGAACGCATGCCAGACATCGCGATTGTTGTGGGAGGGTATGATTGTGTCTATCGTGAAATAGGCCCCAAAATTTTTCCGGATTTTGATTACATGCTTATCGGCGAAACCGAAATGACACTCGGTCCGTTTATCAAAAAACTTGCCAAAGGGAAAAAACCCAAGGGTCTGGCGGGGGTCGTATCCCGTTTTGACTCCCCCCAAAGAACCTGGAGTGAGCCGCCCCTGCTTGAAAATTTAGATTCCGCCGGTTTTCCACGCTACGAATGGACAGATCTTGAATTGTATATGAATTATGCGGGCAACAGGATCATGCCGATTACAGCCACGCGGGGATGCAAATGGGGTAAATGCCGATTTTGCGCCGAATGTTTTTCGTTCAGAAAACGTTCCCCTCACAATGTGGTTGATGAAATTGAATATTTTACGCGGCAGGGTATTTACAGTTTTGCCTTCAATGAAAGTGACGTCAATGGTGAACCCCAACTTCTTTCCGACATATGTTCCGAAATTGTTAAACGCGACCTGAAGGTTCATCTTATGGGACAACTGCGTATCGATAAGAAAAATACCAAAGAGCATTTTGCTCTTCTAGAAAAGGCAGGATTCAAGTATTTACGCTTTGGCATCGATGGGTGGACGGACAAAATTCTTCGCCTTCAGAGAAAGGGCTACAATATGGCTCTGGTTCTTGAAAATTTGCGTAATTGTAAAGATATCGGAATATTCTCTGCCGTCAATATGGTAGTTGGGATACCCGGCGAAACCGAAGAGGACGTCGATGGGATGATAAAAAACCTTTTGCATTGCAGTGCCTATTTCGACCTGCTATCGCAGGCCAATACCCTAATCCTGGCCGGCGGAAGCCATTACTATAAAAATCCTGCGAAACACGGAATCCGGTTTCGAGGCGATCAGAAGTCAATTTATGAACGACATCCATATTATATACCGACTGATCTTTGGTACAGTCAAGAACCCTACATCGATCAGGAGATACGGATTCGGCGTATGGATAGAATTTTGAAAGAACTCGATAAACACAAGGTAGCTATCGGAGAAGCTGCACTTGATGTACTGAACAATTTGAAAACAAGGGAAGCTGAACCTACGCAGAGGCCATAATCAAATAACTTCATCAAGTTTACAATGCGTATATTAACAACTCGATATCGGGTAACTGCGTTTCTGCCTAACAACAAACTTCAAAAAATAAATAAGTCTATGGCGACAAAAACTGACATTGTTCTGATTAAGCCCGGCAGTCAGAAGCAATTGTACGGCGACCTCAGCGATTTTAACTTAACCGCCATCGAACCCCCGCTATGGGCGGCACTGATTGCAGGTTACCTCAGAAAGATGGGGTATTCGGTCGTTCTTTATGATGCTGAGGCTGAAAACTGGAGTTATGAAGAAGCTGCCCGCAAGGCCGTGGAGGCGGACCCGCTCCTGGTGGCGGTTGTCGTCTCGGGCTCAAATCCTTCAGCATCGACAATGAATATGGGTGGTGCCGGGAAAATTGCATCGAATGTCAAGGAATCGGCCCCGCATACAAAGACGCTGCTCGGCGGCCTGCATCCAAGCGCCTTACCGGCGGAAACCCTTCGAGAAGAAAAAGTCGATTTTGTATGCCAGGGAGAAGGTTTCTCTACCCTGCCCCCGCTCATCGATGCGCTGAAGGCCGGCGCCGACGACTATCGGATCAATGGTCTATGGTATACTAAAGCTAATCAAGTGGTTTCAAATCCCTGGCCGCCGCTGATGAAAAATCTGGATGAGGTGCCAATGCCGGCCTGGGACCTGTTGCCGATGGAAAAATACCGGGCCCACAACTGGCACTGCTTCGATAACATCGCAGAACGCCAGCCCTATGGCATTTTGTATACCAGCCTGGGGTGTCCGTTCAACTGCACCTTCTGTTGCATCAATGCGCTATTCGGCAAGCACATGATCCGCTACCGCAGTCTGGACAAAGTCATCGCAGAGCTCGATTTTCTGGTCAACACCTATGGCATTAAAAACATCAAGATCATCGACGAAATGTTCGCCTTAAACGAAAAGCGAATTGTATCCCTCTGCGACATGATTATCGAAAGAAGGTATGATTTGAACTTCTGGGCCTATGCCCGGGTGAATACGGTCACTGAAAAAATGCTGGCCAAGATGAAAGAGGCCGGCATCAACTGGGTTGCCTACGGTTTCGAAGCCGGCAGCAAGCGGGTCATCGAGAGTGTCACCAAGGGCTACAAAATGGACCAGGTAGGAAAAGTCGTCGAGATGACCTATGACCTGGATATACATATTTGTGCCAATTTTATCTTCGGTCTTCCGGAAGATGATTATGATTCCATGAACGAAACCTTGAAACTCATGCTGGATATTAATGCTGAATGGGCGAATATATACAGCGCGATGGCGTATCCCGGTTCAAAGCTGTATGAGATGGCCCTGGAAAAAAGATGGCCCCTACCGGCTTCCTGGGAGGGATATTCTCAATATGCTTACGAAACTCTGCCTTTGCCGACAAACTATTTGAACGGCGGGCAGGTGCTTTCTTTCAGAGACTATGCGTTTCAGGCATACTACACCAGCCCAAGGTATTTGTGCATGATTGAAAAAAAAATTGGCTCAGCGACAGCCGCACATATTCGAGAAATGACTGAGAAGAAACTCGAAAGAAAGTATGCGGAGTACTGATGGCAGATAGAGGACGCTGAAAAATATGCAAAAGGAAATTGTCATCGAAGCAGGTCGCACCGAAAAACAATACTGGAAAGATCTGTGGATCTATCGGGAGCTGTTTTACTTTCTGTCCTGGCGCGATATTCTTGTCCGATACAAACAGACGGCCATCGGTATTGCTTGGGCTATACTCAGACCGTT
The DNA here is from genome assembly GCA_020345785.1 of Desulfobacterales bacterium. Next base: position 7,066,875 of record CP070771.1, on the reverse strand, counting down.
GCTGACGATGGTGGTTCTCACCATTGTATTTGGTAGATTGGCAAAACTTCCTTCAGAAGGTGCACCCTACCCCATCCTTGTGTTTGCTGCCATGCTTCCCTGGCAATTCTTTGCCAATGCTCTGACGGAAAGCAGCAATAGTCTAATAGCCAATGCCAACCTGGTTTCCAAAGTCTACTTCCCTCGTCTGGCAATACCGACAAGTTCGGTTATCGTAAGTTTTGTTGACTTCCTGTTGTCGGGAATGATTCTCATGGGGTTAATGTACTGGTTTGATTTCTGGCCGACATGGCGGGTGCTTGTTTTGCCTTTTTTAGTCCTTATGTGTTTTGCGGTTGC
>CP070771.1:7040776-7066436 GCA_020345785.1 Desulfobacterales bacterium | reverse complement strand
AAACCACCCTTCGACATTCTGCGGTTCGATATTCGATATTCTGCGGTTCGCTGTTCCGTTTAGGTGAGGGTTTATACCAGCCATCTGTCTAATCAGATGATCGCAAATTTACGTTCATAGATAATGGCCCGATGTCTGCTATCAAAAAAGGAGGGTTGCGATACCATCATTTTAGGCATTTTAGATCATTTTAGATCATTTTAGGCATTTTAACTATGTATCGTATCACCCTGAAAAATGACGGGGCCATCGCTGAAAATAACAGGCCTGTCACAGGCGAACCGCTGATGTTTCTCAGCTATCAGGTCGAGCTTGCGAAGGATTACACGTTGCGGGGCTTTTTTCGGATGTTCGAAAAATATGCGCTGCTGGCGAAACTGAATGCATTTTTGCCGGATTGCCTGCAAAGGTATCGAGCGTGTCCGGAAAACCGGTGTATCAGCGATGAAATCGATCATCTGCAATTCTACAAAACCGTCGAAATGATCGGATTCCCAGGCGACCCGCGCCTGGAAATATATAATACGTTGCGCGGCGTCCGCGGATCGGATACCTGTGAATTAAAATCTTTTCATCTGGAAAGCCTGCTGGATATGCCCCTGAAACTCGGCAAGTTGAAACACGTGGTCTTCGGCGACAAAGTGGATGTTTTTGAGTTTGAAACCGTGTTCAGCCTGTTTGAATTTATCGATGGAATCATATGGGAATTAAGTTTTCAGGGGACTCCCAAACAGTGTGCAATATAGGAGACGACCAATGTTTAAAAAACTGCTGTTTGCCACCACCGCATCCCCCACCTGTGACAATGCGGCCAAAGTGGCTTTTGACCTGGAACTGAAATGGGATGCGAAACTCATCGTTCTGCATGTGCTCGGGGTCCCGACCCGCGGTTTCAGCCCTTTTGTGACGGATGTCAGAACGGGGGAAACCGAAGAGTCAGACAGCGACTACATCGATTGGGTCAAGGAAGAGATGCGCAACACTTACGGCGAGTTGCTCAAAGACAGTGAAAATTCGGTCCTCGAGGCTGTCGTCGGTGCACCGCACCGGGAGATCCTGCGGCTGGCCCGCAAAGAGAAGGTTGACATGATCATTATGGGTGCGCACACCCGGGAAGAAGATGTCGGCGCTGCCCGCTACCGAGCCATTGCCGGCAGCACCATGCAAAAAGTTGCCAAGGCCGCCCGTTGTCCGGTCGTGATTATCAGTCGGCCTTGTACGACCTGCTGGAAGCTGTTTTCCAATATCGTGATCGGCACCGATTTTTCAAAACCCTCGGAATATGCCTTTCTCTGGGCCTACAAACTGGCCAAAGAGGTGGGTGCCAAACTTCATGTTTTCCATGCCTGTGACATTGGTTCAGTCAACTTCGGTCAAATCCAAGGTCAAAATGAAATCGAACAAAAAATTAAAGCGGCGCACGAACGAATTGAGAAAAAATATATTACCAAAATGAAAGGCTACGATAATTACGACATCGAGGTCTGGGAAGGAATTCCCTATGTGGAAATCCTGAAATTTGCCCGGGAAAAGCAGGCCGATTTGATCGTTATGGCCCATCATACCCGTGATGTCGATCCGGAAGACGCTTTGCTCGGCAGCACGGTTGAGCAGGTCGTGCTGCGGGCCGCCTGTCCGGTCGCCAGTGTCAATCACCCGGATAAAGTGGCCGATTTGGATGTCTGAACCAGAAAACAAAAAAAAGATCCTCATCGTCGACGACGAACTTGACGTGAGAATTTATGTGTCCACCCTGTTTGAAACCAGCGGATATGAGCCGATTGCGGCCAGAAACGGGAGGGAAGGGATTCAAAAAGTTAAAGAAAAATCTCCCGACCTGATTATTCTCGATGTGATGATGCCCCAAGCCGGCGGCGTAACAATGTATCGTGATCTAAAAGCGGATCCGCAGCTTAAAGACATTCCGGTCATTATGCTAACAGGTGTCGGGGAAAAATCATTTTCCCATTATTTAAAGATGCTCAAGTTCAAAATGAAAGATCCCGTACCTCAACCGAATGCCTATATGGAAAAACCGCTGGATCATGAAAGACTGGTTCAACTTGTCAGGGAAATTATCGGCTGAGCGCAAATCAGTTCTGCACTAAAGAGCTGAACCGCCGAGGCAGATCAGAACCTAAAGTCAGACCTATAAACAAGCACATGTGCTGTGAAGCTACTCCAGCCTAATACGCTGAATCCCGCAATTCGTGATCCAGATCTGATTTCCAAAGATGGCACCAGTCACCTTCCGATTATAGATTATTCATTTGCTATAGTATATAATCGAAAAAAGGGTTCAATGACCGGATGCCATCACCTATTCACTAAAATTCAGCTCAAAAATTATGGATACTAAATTACTGCTGGCAGATGACGAAGAAGGAATTCGCAAAGTACTCAGCATTGCGCTGGAAGATAGCGGATATGAGGTGTTGACGGCTGAAAACGGAGAAGAAGCGCTTGACATCTTCCGCCGAATCAAGCCCGCCATCGTCATGACCGATATCAAGATGCCGGGCATGGACGGAATCGAATTGCTTAAAAAAATCAAGCAGGAGGCACCGGAAACCGAAGTGATTATGATCACCGGCCACGGTGATATGGATCTGGCGATTGAAAGCCTCAAATACGAAGCAACTGATTTCGTCACCAAACCCATCAATGATGATGTTCTGGAAATCGCGCTCAAAAGGGCCCATGAAAAAATCGACATGCGCCGGCAGCTTACCGCCTACACGGAAAATCTGCAGCAGTTGGTGAGGAAGCAATCCGCCAGGCTGGTCGAGGTCGAAAGGCTGGCTGCCGTCGGCCAGGCCGTTGAAGGATTATCCTCAGCCATTCGGGAACTCGCAGGGGATTTTGACACCGGCATCAATTATTTTAACGAAATGCCGTGTTTTGTGGCAATCCACAATCGCGATTTTAAGGTGGTGGCAACCAATCAGCTCTACAAAGACCGTCTGGGGGATAAGGTCGGCCAAAACAGCTGGGTAACTTACAAAGATAAAGACAAAAAGAAAAAAGCGTGTCCGGTGGTGCGCACATTTGAAAGCGGCCAAGGCCAGCGCAGCCAGGAGATCATCACCTATTCAGACGGCAGTCAGTTTTCTGCCATGGTGCACACCGCTCCCATCCGCGACAGTCGGGGAGACCTTGAACTGGTGCTGGAAATTTCCGCTGATATTTCAGAGGTGGAAAGACTTCAGGAACAATTGCGCACCACCCAGCAACGCTATCAGCAATTGTTTGACATGGTGCCATGTTACATTACGGTTCAGGATCGGGAATTTAACATTCAGGCCTCCAACCGGCTGTTCAAAAAAGATTTTGGCGAAGAGGTCGGCCACCACTGCTACAAAGCATACAAGCATCAAAACCAGCCGTGCCCGGATTGCCCGGTGGCCAAAACATTTGAGGACGGCCAATTCCACCAGTCTGAAATGGTGGTTACCGCCAAATCCGGCGAGCAGTACCATGTGCTTATCAACACTGCGCCGATTCCAAATGCTGCCGGCGACATCGAGCAGGTTATGGAGATGTCCACCAACATCACCGAAATCCGCCGGCTCCAGGACCGGCTTTCTTCGCTGGGGTTGATGGTCAGCTCCATATCGCACGGCGTTAAAGGGATCTTAACCGGTCTGGACGGCGGCATGTATTTGCTTGGCTCAGGACTTACCAATAAAAACGCCGACAAAATCCACGAGGGGCTGGATATCGTCAAACAGATGGTTGACCGCATGCGGAATCTGGTTATGGACATCCTCTATTACGCCAAAGAAAGAGCTTTGGATTGGAAACGGATGTCCGTCATCGACTTTGCCGAAGATATTGTCGCCGTTATCACGCCGAAGCTTCAGAACCACCCGATCGAGTTTGTCAAAGATTTTGATGCAGCCGCAGGCGTGTTCGAGGTGGATGCTGCGGTGGCCGGAACCGCGATGACAAATATCATCGAAAATGCAATCGAAGCTTGTATCGAAGACCGCTCCGGCAGATCCCACCGCATTGTGTTTTCGGTCGAAGGGGATGACGGGCACATCATTTTTGAGGTTCAAGATAATGGTATCGGAATGGATCAGGAAACCCAGGAATCTATCTTCAACCTGTTTTATTCATCCAAGGGGCAGGCGGGTACCGGGCTTGGATTGTTTATTGCCCGAAATTCCATCCAGCAGCATGGGGGGATGATTCAGGTGAAATCGACGCCGGGGCAGGGGTCCACGTTCCGCGTGGTGATGCCCCGAATTTTGCCGTCGGCAGCCAAAGAAATCCCGGCAACCCATCAAAAAGGCAGCAGCTGACATGCGCAACCTACTCCAATATATGCGGTTCAGCCTGGTAATCAAGTTGATTTTCAGCGTGGGCATCATTTTGCTGCTGACCATATCGACCTGGGCGTTTTTCAGCATCCGGTACCAGAAAGAGCGTTTGCGCAGGGAAATCGTGGACGAAACCGAACGGCTCAGCAACACCATCAAGTTGGGCACCCATTATGCCATGATGCTCAATTCCAGAGACGATATCAATCAGATCATCATGAATATCGGCAAACAAAAGGGAATTGAGAATATTCGGATTTATAACAAGCAAGGTGAAGTAAAATATTCAAACGCAGCGGCCGAAGTTGATGTCACGGTTAACATTAAATCGGAGCCCTGTGAGATTTGTCATCGTTCCGAACCGCCTCTGACAGCCATCAGCCTGGCCGAAAGCACCCGCATTTTTGAAAATGAGAGAAATTATCGCCGGCTTGGAATGATCAGCCCGATTTACAATGAGCCGGAATGCGCTTCGAGCGATTGCCACTTCCATCCGGCCGATAAGAAAATCCTCGGTGCGCTGGATGTGGTGGTTTCGCTGGCCCACACCGATCAAGAAATTCTGTTTATGGAAAAAGGTATCATCTGGCTGGCCGGGGGTGCCTTTCTGGTCACCGCGGCCATCATATTTCTTTTTGTTTTGCACTTTGTCAACCGGCCGATTCGGCGGTTGATTCGCGGCACCAGGGCCATTTCAAAAGGCGATTATTCCGGCCAAATAGAGGTGGAACAGTATGACGAAATCGGCCAGCTGGCCACCGTCATCAACCAGGTGAGCAGGGAAATCGGTGAGAAGCAAAAGGAATTAAACCGCCAAAAAGACGAGTACCAGAGTCTTTTTGAAACGGTTCCCTGCATTATCACGGTTCAAAATAAAGATTACCGGCTGGTTGGCTACAACCGGGAATTTTCCGATCGATTTGACCCGCGACCCGGGGATTACTGCTTTCATGCTTACAAGAGCCGCGAAACCAAATGTCCCAATTGCCCGGTTGAGAGGACCTTTAAAGACGGCCGCGCGCACTACAGTGAAGAGACCGGGGTTAACAAAGACGGCAGCCCGACATATTGGATTGTAAAAACGTCGCCGATTCGCAATAAAGACGGTGAAATTGTGGCCGCCATGGAGATGAATCTGGATATTACCCACCGCAAGCAGCTTGAACAAGAGCTGGAACGATCGGAAAAGAAATACCATGACATCTTCAACAATATCCGCAATCCTATTTTTGTACTGGATGCCGAAACGCTGGAGATCCTCGACTGCAACCACAGTGTCCAGGTCGTCTACGGCTATACCCGGAGCGAGATTGTCCGGCGCTCGTTTCTCGAGTTTTTCAACTCGGATGAGCGAATGCACTATATCGATGAATTAAAATCGGCGTCGGTCGTCAACCAGGTCAAGCAGATAAGAAAGGACGGCAAACCCATCTTTGTCGACATCTGGATTTCGCCGTCGCAGTATCCAGGCAGGAATGTGCTGCTGGTTACCGCCAGCGACATCACCGAACGTCTGGAGACCGAGCAGCAGCTGATTCAGGCCAGCAAGATGGCGACCCTGGGGGAGATGGCCACCGGGGTCGCCCATGAATTGAACCAGCCGCTGGCGGTTATCAAGACCGCCAGCAGTTATTTTATGAAAAAGGTGAAGAAAAAAGAGCGCATCAAAGATGACATTCTATTTACGATGGCAGAAGAAATCGACAGCCATGTGGACCGGGCGACCAAGATCATCAATCACATGCGCCAGTTCGGCCGCAAAGCGGACCAGAAGCTCGAGGAAACTCAGCTGAACGATGTTTTGCGCAAGTCTTTTGAAATTTTCAGCCAGCAGCTGAAAGTCAGGGGCATTGACGTGATTTGGCAGCTTGAACAGAACCTGCCCATGGTAATGGCCGATGCCGATCGTCTGGAGCAGGTTTTTATCAATCTGCTGATCAATGCGCGTGATGCCATTGAAGAAAAATGGGAATCACAACCCCCAACCAAAGGTGAAAAAAGAATCACCCTGCGCACGCGATCAAAGGGCGACAGGGTTTTGGTCGAGGTGGCGGACACGGGAATCGGCATTCCAAAATCGATTTTGGAAAAAATTTTCGAGCCTTTTTTTACGACCAAGAAAATCGGCAAAGGAACCGGACTGGGTCTTTCCATCAGCTATCGAATCGTGCAGGATTTAGGCGGAAATATCCGGGTGTCTTCCCGCAGGGGCGAGGGGGCGTTTTTTGAAATAACCTTTCCGGCCTCCAGTATCCAACATCCGGCAACCGATATCTAACTATCATCCCATATCCCGCACTGCGGGTTGCAGGCTGCAGAGTGGATTTAGGGTGCAAGGTAAAAGGCTGAGGACATGCGGAGCGGGACTGGGGGTTGACCTCGGTTTGAGGGATTTGCCGATGATTTAGTTGGTCGGGCTGATTGAGTTAAACGCGTCCAAATAGCTTCGAAACTTTAGTTAGACAACGGACAACTCACAACAAACAACGGACACTTTCCAACCGGCTCACAACTATCAGGATGTGCCTAGCGGGTTTTTTGTCCGATAGGGGTTAAGGAATACACTGTGGCCGATAACACCATACTGCTGGTCGATGACGAGGCTGGAATTCGCAAAATTTTGGGCATTTCGCTGCAGGACAGCGGATATGATGTGCACACCGCCGAAGACGGGACGAGTGCCTGGCGGATGTTTAAAAAACTCGACCCGCCCATCGTGTTGACCGATATCAAGATGCCCGACGTGGACGGCATCGAACTGCTGCGCCGAATCAAAAAGGAAAGCCCTGAAACCGAAGTCATTATGTTCACCGGTCATGGCGACATGGACCTGGCCATAAAAAGCCTCAAGTATGAAGCGACCGATTTTGTGACCAAGCCCATTAATGATGAGGTGCTTGATATTGCCTTGAAGCGCGCCCGGGAGAGAATATCCATGCGGCGTCAGATTCGAGAGTATACCGAAAACCTGGAGCGGCTGGTTGCGGAAAAGGCGCAGCAGCTGGTTGAAGCTGAACGAATGGCAGCGGTCGGACAAACGGTGACGGAGCTGGCCCACGCCATCAAGAACATCGCCAACGGCTTAAAAGGCAGCATTTTTGTGCTGGGCAAGGGGATCGAGCTGGACAATAAAAAATATTTGCTCGAAGGGTGGGAGATGGTAGAGGCCAACCTTGAAAAAATTAAAAACCTTTCCCTGGATTTATTGAATTACGGCAAATACGCGGATGTTACCTTTACCCTGGCAGATCCCAATAAACCGGCCCGGGAAGTAGTCGAGCTGATGGCTTCCAGGGCCAAAGAATCAAATGTCGAACTTAAACTGGAGCTCAGTGATGAATTGCAGCCGCTGCATTGCGATCCTGCAGGGATTCACAGTTGCCTGTTGAACCTGGTAGGCAACGCCATCGATGCCTGCCTGGAAACTGCTTCTTCCGCCAAACCAAGGGTGGTTGCGGTCCGAACAGCCAAACCCGCTGACTGGGCTGCGGAATATCAGGTGAGCGATACCGGCAGCGGTATGGATGACGAGGTTCAGGGCAAGATTTTCCAAAGTTTTTTCAGCACCAAAGGAACCAAAGGCACCGGTATCGGCCTGATGCTGACCAAAAAGATCGTCGATCAGCACCGGGGCCTGATCGAAGTGGTCTCCCAAAAAGGCGCCGGCGCAACGTTTACCATCAAATTGCCTTCCCATCCCTGATTCATCCGGCCTGGAAGATAGCACCTTCAGGGTTACGAATTGTTCTCTGAAAATTGAAGAAAGTCGATAGATCAACAAAGGTCCGGCGGATTAATTCTTTTATGCTGCGCGCAAGAAAATACATTGCTGATCAATGGTGGCTCATTCCAAAATTCCTTGACACTCAAGGTGCTGGTTGCTAAGGTACTTTTTTTTAAAATTACTTAATGGGTGTCATTGGAAGACGCGATAATGACCGAATTTTCATACGAGGATATGTTTGCTCATGCGGACGATTCTACCGAATATCGTCTGCTCACGCAAAATTATGTGACCGGTGCCGCGTTCGAGGGCCGGGACGTCCTCAAAGTGTCGGCGGAGGGCTTGACGTATCTGGCCGAACAGGCATTTGCCGATATCGCCCATTTGCTGAGGCCGGCGCATTTGAAGCAGCTCGCCGGGATATTCGATGATCCGGAAAGCTCTGCCAATGATCGCTATGTGGCCCTTGAGCTTCTGAAAAACGCCGTTATTTCTGCCGAGCGTGTATTCCCTATGTGTCAGGATACGGGCACGGCCATTATCATCGGCAAAAAAGGCCAGCGGGTTTGGACCGATTTCGCGGATGAGGAGGCGCTTGCCAGAGGCGTTTATAATGCCTACACCAAGGGCAACCTGCGCTATTCCCAGAACGCCCCGCTGAGCATGTATGAGGAGAAAAATACGGGCTGCAACCTGCCGGCTCAGATCGAACTGTATGCCACCGGTGGAGACGCGTACCGGTTTCTATTCATCGCCAAAGGCGGCGGGTCGGCCAATAAAACGTACCTCTATCAGGAAACCAAGGCTGTTTTGACCCCCCCAAAACTGCTGAAATTTATGAAAGACAAGATGAAAACTCTTGGAACGGCCGCCTGTCCGCCCTATCATCTTGCCTTTGTTATCGGCGGAACCTCCGCTGAATTCAACCTGAAGACCGTTAAGCTGGCCACTGCCAGGTACCTGGACGATCTGCCGACCCAAGGCAGCGAATCCGGGTCTGCCTTCCGTGATATGGAACTGGAGGATCAAGTCCTTAAAATTTCCCGTGAGCTCGGCATCGGCGCGCAATTCGGCGGAAAATACTTTTGCCTGGACACGCGCGTGATCCGCCTGCCGCGTCATGGCGCGTCATGCCCCATCGGCCTGGGGGTCAGCTGCAGTGCCGATCGCAATGCCAAGGCCAAAATCACCCGGGATGGTATTTTCCTGGAACAACTGGAGACCGATCCGGCCAGGTACTTTCCCCAAGTCGAGCTTTCCGGTCAGCAGGCGGTGCGCGTTGATTTGAACCGACCAATGGATCATATACGGCAGCAGCTCAGTCAATATCCGGTCGCGACCCCGCTTCTTTTAACCGGCAACATTGTGGTTGCTCGGGATATTGCCCATGCCCGGCTCAAAGAACGCCTGGATGCCGGTGACACGCTGCCGGATTATTTTAAAGACCACATCATCTACTACGCCGGCCCGGCGAAAACGCCGGCCGGATATCCGTCCGGCTCCTTCGGCCCCACAACTGCCGGTCGCATGGATCCCTACGTGCCTGTCTTTCAGGCCCGCGGTGGCTCCATGGTTATGCTGGCCAAGGGAAACCGGTCGAAACTGGTGACGGATGCATGCAAGACCTACGGCGGCTTTTATCTGGGTTCCATTGGCGGTCCGGCGGCCCGGCTCGGCAAGGAATGCATCACCAAAGTCGAATTGATCGAGTATCCGGAGCTGGGAATGGAAGCCATCTATATGATCACCGTCCAAGATTTTCCGGCTTTTATCATCGTGGATGACAAGGGCAACGATTTTTTTGAAAGTTTGTTGACATAATTTTTTCATCGACCATTTTTCTCAAACCTTTTAAAAGCCAAATTCGCAATTATGTAAATATTCATTTCAATCCGTGAAAAAATTTATAGAAGGAGTATTTTTTATGGCTAAAAAATTTAAAACCATGGACGGAAACACCGCTGCAGCCCATGTCGCCTATGCGATGAGCGACATGTGCACCCTATACCCGATTACGCCTTCCTCACCGATGGGCGAAATCGCGGATGAGTGGGCCGCTGACGGACGCAAAAACATCTTCGGTCAAACCCTGACGGTCCGCCAGCTTCAGTCGGAAGCCGGGGCGGCCGCCTCGGTGCACGGTTCGCTGGCCGCCGGCGCGCTGACGTCGACCTTCACGGCCTCCCAGGGACTGCTGCTGATGGTCCCCAATATGTACAAAATGTCGGGTGAACTGCTGCCCGGCGTGCTGCATGTATCGGCCCGGGCCCTGGCTGCCCATGCGCTGTCGATTTTCGGTGATCATCAGGATGTCATGGCGGTGCGACAGACCGGGTTTGCCATGCTGGCGGCGTCCTCGGTGCAGGAAGTCATGGACCTGGGACTGGTGGCCCATCTGTCCGCCATCGAGTCCAGCATTCCGTTTGTTCACTTTTTTGACGGGTTTCGCACGTCCCACGAAATTCAGAAAATTGCCGTGATCGATTATAAGGACATGGCCAAACTGGCCAACTGGGATGCCATTGCCGCGTTTCGTGCCCGGGGCGCCAACCCGGAAAGACCCGAGCTGCGGGGCACCGCCCAAAACCCTGATATCTATTTTCAGAACAGGGAAGCCGCCAATCCCTACTATCTGAAAGTGCCGGGTATCGTCGATGCCAATATGAAAAAAGTCGGTGATCTGACCGGTCGAAACTACCGGCTATTTGATTATGTCGGTGATCCGCAAGCCGAGCACATTGTCCTTTCCATGGGATCGTCCTGTGAAACCATTGAAGAGCTTATCAATTATCTGATGGGTAAAGGCGAAAAAGTCGGCCTGGTCAAGGTTCGACTCTATCGGCCGTTTTCTACGCAGCACCTTTTCGAGGCGATTCCGCAGACCGCAAAAATTATCACGGTGCTCGATCGCACCAAAGAGCCGGGATCGCTGGGCGAGCCGCTTTATCTTGACGTTGCCACTGCTTACATGGAGAAGGCGCAAACTCCCAAACTCCTCAACGGGCGCTATGGATTGGGATCCAAGGAGTTTAACCCGGCCATGGCGCAGGCGGTCTTTGACAACATGAAAGCCGCAAGTCCTAAAAACCATTTTACGGTGGGTATTGTCGATGACGTCACCCAAACCTCACTGGAGGTCGGTGAGAGCCTGGACGTCACCCCGACGGGCACCGTGCAGTGCAAGTTCTGGGGCCTTGGTGCCGATGGAACCGTTGGGGCCAACAAGAGCGCCATTAAAATAATCGGCGACAACACCGACATGTATGCCCAGGCCTATTTCGCCTATGATTCGAAAAAATCGGGCGGCATTACCATTTCTCACCTGAGATTCGGCCATAAACCGATCCAATCCACCTATCAAATTGACCAGGCCGACTACGTTGCCTGTCACAAAGACACCTACGTGGATGTCTACAACGTGCTGGAAGGCATCAAAGACGGCGGCATTTTTGTTCTCAATTCCCCGTGGACTCAGGAAGAAATGATTGAAAAGCTGCCGGCCGACATGCGGCGCACCATTGCCCGCAAGAAGCTCAAATTTTACAACATCGATGCGGTCAAAATCGCCGGCGAGGTGGGGCTCGGCGGGCGCATCAACATGATCATGCAGACGGCGTTCTTCAAACTGGCCAACGTGATACCGGTGGATGACGCCTTAGGGTATCTCAAAGATCAGATCCAGAAAATGTTCGGCAAAAAGAGTCAGAAGATTGTGGATATGAACTTTGCTGCAGTCGATAAAACGCTGGAGCATCTGGTCGAAATCAAGTACCCGGCAAGCTGGGCCGATGCGGCAGCCGGATCGGCGGCGGCCGAAAAGGATGAACCGGCCTTCGTTAAGGAAGTCATGCGGCCCATGCTCGTTCAACAGGGCGATAAGCTCCCGGTATCGGCTTTTGCACCGGACGGCATTTTCCCGGTGTCTACCACCCGCTATGAAAAACGCGGCGTTGCCATCAACGTGCCGGAGTGGATCATGGACAACTGCATTCAGTGTAACCAGTGCGCCATGGTTTGCCCCCATGCCAGCATCCGGCCCGCACTCCTGACCGAAGACGAGCTCAAAAATGCTCCCGTGGGTTTTGAAGCCAAAAAGGCGGTGGGCAAGGAATTGAAGGACTACTATTTCCGCATCCAGGTCGACACGCTGGATTGTTACGGCTGCGGCAACTGTGCGGATATCTGTCCGGCCAAGAAGAAAGCCCTGGTGATGAAACCGCTCGAAACCCAGACCGAAAAGCAGGTGCCGCTGTGGAGCTACTTCGAGACGCTGCCGGTGCGGGACAATCTGGCCAGCCGCAATTCGGTCAAAGGCAGCCAGTTTTGTCAGCCGCTGCTGGAGTTCTCCGGTGCGTGTGCCGGCTGCGGCGAGACACCTTACGCCAAGCTGATCACCCAGCTTTTCGGCGAGCGCATGCTCATTGGAAACGCCACGGGATGCAGCTCCATCTGGGGCGGATCGGCGCCGGCCATTCCATGGTGTGTGAATCAAGAGGGTTTCGGACCGACGTGGGGCAATTCGCTGTTTGAAGATTCCGCTGAATTCACCTACGGCATGCTGCTGGGCACTTTCCAGCAGCGCAACAAGCTGGCGGATTTAATGCGGGAGGCCTTGCAGACCGATGCACCGCAGGAAATAAAGGACGCCATGTCCGGCTGGCTGGACAACATGAAAGATCCCGCAGGCTCCCGCAAGTACGGTGATCAGCTCAAAGCGTTGTTGCCGGCTCACAAAGACAATCCGCTGCTGGCGCAAATTGCCGAAAAATCCAAGCTGTTCACCAAAAAATCATTCTGGATATTTGCCGGCGACGGGGCGGCCTACGACATCGGCTACGGCGGGGTGGATCACGTTTTGGCCACCGGCGAGGACATCAACATGCTCATCATGGACACCGAAGTTTATTCCAATACCGGCGGTCAGTCATCCAAAGCAACACCAACCGGTTCGGTGGCCCGCTTTGCTGCCTCCGGCAAAAAAACGCCCAAAAAAGACATGGGCCGCATCGCGATGACTTACGGATATATCTATGTGGCCAGCGTGGCGATGGGCGCCAACAAACAGCAGCTGGTCAAAGCCCTGGTGGAGGCCGAGGCGTTTGATGGTCCCTCCCTGATCATTGCCTATTGTCCCTGCATCAACCAGGGTATACTGGCAGGTATGGGCAAATCCCAGGAAGAAGAGAAGCTGGCGGTGCAATCGGGCTACTGGCCCTTGTACCGGTATAGTCCGGCGCTGAAAGCCGAGGGCAAGAATCCCTTCATCCTGGATTCCAAGAAACCGGACGGCAGCCTGGAAAAATTCCTGGAAGGCGAGATCCGGTATGCCTCGTTAAAGCGAACCTTCCCCGAAGAAGCTAAAAAACTGCATGCCTTGCTGGTCGAGCAGTTTAACAAGCGATATGAGGAACTGGCCCTCATGGCGGACCCCACCATCATTTGCAAGACAGAAGCAACCGCCGAATAGGGTTTTGCATAAGAGATAAGTGCAAAAAAGCCGCCCTGGAAACCGGGCGGCTTTTTTTAGATCTTGGAATTGTATATTCCGACCTTGATATATCTGCTTTTCAGTCCTATTATATTGATTCATCCTTGACAAGACTTGCCTTGCACAGCAAAGATTCAGCCTCCGGGACTGGATTGTTGCGGAAATCCCGACTGATCGGGAAATTAAGCTTTATATACATCAGCGACCAGTGACAGATATTGGTTGCAGCCCCTTCTAGTGGCCTTCCTCGTACCCCAGCTCTGCTGGTGGTCGCTGATTTACGGTGTGGATTATGCGGAATACAGCCTTCTTTCTCCTCCTGATCATCGCCGGTGTACCGGCTTCGTCATTTGCGCAGCAACCGATCGAAGCCTTGCAGCGGGGTATCGAAAAAGGTATCAGCGTTCTGGAAAACCCCCAATTCGAGGACGCTTCCCGCAAACAGGAGCAGCAGCAAAAACTTTGGGAAATTATGTTACAAGTATTTGATTTCAAGGAATTTTCCAGAAGAGTGCTGGGCTCCCACTGGCATAAATTCAGTCAGCAGCAAAGAGATGATTTTGTGAGAACCTTCAGCACGTTCCTCGGTAAATTCTATCTTGGAAGATTACAGGATCGATATAATAATCAAAAGGTGATTTACCTTGGGCAACAAATTATCAGCGACTCAAGAGCCCTTGTAGAAGTTGAAGTCCTCTGGAAAAACATGAAAGTGCCGGTAGAACTCCGGATGACGAATCTCAGCGGCAGCTGGAAGGTGTACGATTTGACCGTACTGGGGATAAACGCCGTGAATAACTATCGCGCTCAGTTCAAATCGATTCTCAGCAAGGAAACACCGCAGCAAATCATCGCCCGAATCGAAGATAAGATCGCGGAGCTGGATGAAAAATCCTAAGATAATCTGATGGGCGAGAAAACTTCTGCTTCCTTATCTGTTTTTTTTTCAAAACATCGGTTCATATTTTTGCTGGCCGCCATTTTAGGTTTGATAATCGGAAAGCCGCTTTTAGTCGGGATCTTTAATTATCGATTTATCCCGGATGCGTTGTTGACGATTATTTTTATTGCGGCGATCCATGCCATCAGTCAAAAACGAAAGCATATCTATATTTCGCTGGGGCTGTTTGTCCCGATGTTAGCCGGTACATATTCCTATTACTGGCTGAAAAGCATTGAGATATTCGTGGTTGGTGAGCTTTTCGGAGCCCTGTTCGTCGGCTTCACCATCAACTGCCTGCTAAGATTTATATTCAATGAGAAAGATGTCACCAAAGATGTCATTTATGCCGCCGTGGTCGTTTATTTGCTGATGGCGATCATGTGGGCCTTTGCATATCTGATTCTGGAGTTTTTTTTTCAGGGTTCTTTTTCATATCCGGCCGGCAAGACACCGGATTTTTTTCATTTCCTTTACTTCAGTTGTGTTACCATTACCACCCTGGGCTACGGTGATGTACTGCCGTTGACCCAAAAAGCCAGCTCGCTGGCAATTCTTGAAGCGGTCACCGGACAGATGTATCTGGTGGTCGTGGTGGCCTGGCTGGTGGGAATGCACGTTTCCCGTCGATCACGTTGAATTTGGGATTTCCGCGAGGTGAATAGTATGAGAAATATTTTGATCATTATCCTGCTCTTGAATTTCCTGGTTCTGCCCGCCGCCGCGGCGGATGAATGTACCGCCGGAGATTGTGTGAACGGCCAGGGAACCATGGTTTTTTCCACCGGTCACACCTATACGGGAAGTTTTAAGGATGGTGTTCGGCACGGGAAGGGCGTTATGCTGCTGCCCGGCGACCGAAAAATCGTCGGCGTCTGGGAACACGGCGAGATCAGAGAAGGCACCTCCAGCCAGCCCGACGGCACCATCTATGAGGGCCAGTGGATGTTTCGCGAACGAAACGGGCGGGGGACATTGACCTTTCCTGATGGCAGAAAATATATCGGCGAGTTTAAAAGCGACGAGCGCCACGGTCAGGGAACCATGATCTATCCCGACGGCCGTAAATATGTCGGTGAATTTCAGCATGGCGAGAGAACCGGTCAAGGCACCCTGACCTATCCCGACGGCCGCAAGTATATCGGCGAATTTAAAGACGGCGAGAAAGACGGGCAGGGCACCCTGATTTTTCCTGACGGAAGAAAGCAGGTGGGAACGTTTAAAAACGGGGAGTTTGTGGGAAACTGAATTTGATTGCGGATTTCGGATTGCAGATTGCTGATTTTTTTCAGCGATAGAGCAAAGTGCATAGGGCAATAGTTGGTTGATTGAGTTGACTGGTTGATTAAGTTGGATTGAGTTCGGCGGGTCTTTGGTCGATATTAATCAACCTGATCCACTTAATTAACTCAATCAACCCGATAATCTCAACACCTTTACCATCTCAACGATCCAAACGATCTCAACGATCTCAACGATCATAACCATCAAAATTTATCCCGTTAAACCTTTTTGTATTTTGTTTAACTGGGACGATCATAACGTTCGAAACCTATTTCAGCTTATCCAACCAATCCCCTTCGGCAAACCATTTAAGCTTCAGTTCATCCAGCATGCCGCTTCCCTCTATATTGTTAAGCGTATTTTGAAGCCAGTTGACCAGCAGCGGATCATTGGGCGGGACCGCAATACCGATGGGTTCATAGGTCAACTGCGTAACCACCGAGAGCAGGCCGGCTTCCGGGTAACGGAAGACCGAGACGACGCAAATGGGATAGTCCGCGATCATGGCATGGACCTTGTCCTGCAGCACCATATCAACGGCTTCATCGTACGTTTTTGTGGTGAACAGCGTTGTTTTGTCGAGAAATTCCTCGGCAAAGGCCTGGCTGGTTGAGCCTCTGAGGGTGACGATTTTGGTGTCCGGATTGTTGGCGTCCTTGGCCTCATCGGCATAGGCGATGGTTTTCACTTTGGTGAGAAACGCTTTGCCCGAAATGAAGTAGGGTCCGACAAACGCCACCTTCAGGTTGCGCGCCGGAGTGATGGTCATGCCGGACATAACCATGTCGACTTCACCGTTTTGCAGCGCCGGCAGTAATTCGTCGAAAGGTTTGGTGACAAATTTTGCCTTGACACCCATCGCACCGGCCAGCATTGCGGCAAGTTCAGGTTCGAGACCGAAGATTTCGCCGTCTTTGGATGTCATGTTCAAAGGCGGCATGTTGCCCATGGTGCCGACAATCAGCTCGCCTCTTTGCTGGATGCGGTCGAGCACCGGGGAGATGGTTGTACCGGATGATCCTTGCTGCATCTGAGTGCAGCCGGTAAGGAAGACTATGGCCAGAATCGAAGCCAGGAAAATTTTTGCAAACCTCATTTTCACTCTCCTTTTTTAATTGGGGTAAAAGTATTCATCATATATGAGTTGTAAAGTCGAAAGGGTCTCCTTTTATTTTCTCATTTCCTTGCAAGCATTAATCAACCCGTTGGTCGAAGTGTCATGGGTGTTGACGGGGTTTTCGTCCTGCAATTCGGGCAGGATTTTACCAGCCAGCTGTTTGCCGAGTTCGACACCCCACTGATCGAAGGAGAAAATATTCCAAATAACGCCCTGAACGAAGATCTTGTGCTCATACATCGCGATGAGGCTGCCCAACACTCTCGGGGTCAACTGCTTAAATAAAATTGAATTGGTTGGTTTGTTGCCTTCGAATATCTTATGGGGTGTCAGTTTTCTAATCTCATCATCTCTTTTTCCGGCGCGCTTCAATTCTGCAACGACTTCTTCCCGGGTTTTGCCGTTCAAGAGCGCCTCGGTTTGAGCGAAAAAATTAGACAGCAGGATGTTGTGATGCGCGCCGATCGGATTGTGGCTGACGGCCGGTGCCAGGAAATCGGCCGGTATTAATTTTGTCCCCTGATGAATCAGTTGATAGAAAGCATGCTGGCCGTTCGTGCCGGGCTCGCCCCAGATAACCGGTCCCGTTTGATGCTCAACCCGCTCGCCTGTCCGGCTTGTTGATTTTCCGTTGCTTTCCATATTGCCCTGCTGAAAGTAAGCCGGAAATCGATGCAAGTACTGGTCATAGGGTAAAATTACTTCTGTCGCGGCGTTGAAAAAATTATTGTACCATATTCCGATCAAGGCCAATATTACTGGTATGTTTTCCTCAAAAGGGGTATCCCTGAAATGACGATCCATCTCATGGGCCCCCTGGAGCAGATCGACAAAGTTGTTGAAGCCGATACAGCAGGCAATTGATAGTCCAATGGCCGACCACAGGGAATATCGTCCGCCTACCCAGTCCCAGAATTCAAACATGTTTTCTTTATCAATCCCGAATGCCTCTACTTTTGCGACATTGGTCGACAGCGCGACGAAATGTTTGGCCACATGGACTTGATCGCCGGCCTTTTTCAAGAACCAATCTCTGGCGCTGAAGGCATTGGTCATTGTTTCCTGGGTGGTAAAGGTTTTAGAGGCAATCATAAACAATGTGGTTGCCGGGTTCAATTTCTTCAGCGTCTCCGTGATGTGGGTGCCGTCAATATTGGAGACGAAGTGCACAGCGAGACCCGAATGGGCATATGGACGCAGGGCTTCGGTAACCATCACCGGACCCAGATCCGATCCCCCGATGCCGATATTGACGATATCGGTGATTTTATCGCCCGCATAGCCGCGCCACTCGCCGGATCTTACTTTGTTTGAAAAATCTTTCATTTTCTGCAGGACATCATTGACCCGGGGCATGACATCCCGGCCGTCGACCATAATGGGTGTATTTGATCGGTTGCGCAAAGCGATATGCAATACAGGCCGGTTTTCGGTTTCGTTTATTTTCTCTCCGCTGAACATACTTTCCACGGCCTGCGGCACGCCTGCCTCACGCGCCAATGCGAAAAGCAAGATGAGGGTTTCATCCGTTATCCTGTTCTTGGAGTAATCCAGCAGAATGTCATTGAACCGAATATGAAAACGGTTGAATCTGTCGGGATCCTCGGTGAAAAGATCCTTCATATGGACATTTCTTACACCGGCATAATGCTTTGCGAGTTCTTGCCAGCTCTGAGTCTGGAGTGGGTTGATTTTAGGCAGCATGGTTAAAATCTCCTGTAGGTCGGCAACTTCGGTTCGTATGAATTATCCACAGCCTCATAATTACACCATTCATAAACCATCCCGCTCTATCGGGATGAGAATTGAAAAGGTTTTACCGTTACAGCGAATGATGCCGTCGAAATTCCTTATAGACATCAGCGACCATTGACAGATATTGGTTCCGGCCCCTTCCAGAGGTCTTCCTCATACCTTCAGCTCTATTGGTGGTCGCTGATTTGAGGTTTCAGATTTTACTTTTCATATTTGATACTTAATTTTAAGTTCTAAATTTAGTCATTGAAATTTTCAAGTCAATTTGTTTCGACTTGCCGGGTTAGGAATAATGGAATCCAACACAACGCAAATCAAGGTAGTAAAAGACCTCGATGAGATCAGCCGGATGGCTGCCGCTGAAATTGTGCAGTCGGCAGACCGCGTTGGAACAAGCGCCGGGCCATTTACCATCGCATTATCCGGCGGTTCCACCCCCGGCGAGCTGTACAAGCTCCTGGCCGGTGAGCCAACGGTCAGAGACCGGCTGCCGTGGGACAAGACCCATTTCTTTTGGGGGGATGATCGCGTGGTGCCGCCGGACCATCCGCAAAGCAATTACCGCATGGCTCGAGACACGCTGTTTGCCTTCGCACCGGTGCCGGCGCAAAACATTCACCGGATCTGCACCGAGAAACCCGATGCCGCCCTGGCAGCCGAAAAATACGAGCAGGAATTGTACTCCTTCTTTAAGCTCAAAGCCGGTCAGCTGCCCCGCTTTGACTGCATTTTACTCGGGATGGGATCCGATGGCCACACGGCTTCGCTTTTTCCCGGAACAGACGCCCTGCATGAGGAAAAGCGGCTGGTGGCTGCCAACTGGGTGGAGAAACTTCAAACCCACCGCATCACCATGACAGTACCTGTTTTGAACAAGGCTGCTTTAATCATTTTTCTGGTCAGCGGCCGGGAAAAGGCTGAGGTGCTAAAAGAAGTACTGGAAGGCGAATTTCGTGGCGAACTTCTGCCGGCCCAGCTTATCCGGCCGGATAATGGAAGATTGCTGTGGCTGGTGGATCAGGCGGCGGCAAGCAGCTTGACGGATTCGATCAGGGCATAAATTCAGTCGTTTAAATTTTAGGACACGGATTTTCACAGATTGCCACAGATTTATTAAATATCTACTCAATCCGTGTAATCCGTGTTTATCTGTGTCCCCATTTGAACGGCGAAGATCATGAACATCAAAAAAGGAGGCGTAAATGAATCCGCAATGCGACATCGGCCTTATCGGTCTGGCGGTTATGGGCCAGAACCTGATTTTGAATATGGCCGATCATGGTTTTCAAGTGGCGGCCTTCAATCGTACCGTGCAAAAGGTTGATGAATTTATGACGGGCTCCGCCCGGGGCAAACCCATTGTCGGATGTCGCAGCCCTGAAGAACTGGTCCGGAGCCTTAAGCGACCGCGGCGCTTGATGCTGATGGTCAAAGCCGGAGAACCGGTGGACCAGACAATCCGGCAGTTTGCTCCTTTACTGGAAGCAGGCGATATCATCATCGACGGCGGCAACTCGTATTATCTGGATACAGAGCGCAGGATCAAGGAGCTCGACTCGCGTGCGATTCTCTATTTGGGGACGGGTATTTCCGGCGGGGAGGAGGGCGCGCGGCACGGCCCGAGCATTATGCCCGGTGGTGCTGCGGATGCCTGGCCCCATGTCAAGGCCATCTTTCAGGGAATCGCCGCCAAGGTAGGCCCCCGGAGCGACATTCCGTGCTGTGAGTGGGTGGGGCCCGGCGGAGCCGGCCACTACGTCAAAATGGTTCACAACGGCATCGAGTACGGAGATATGCAGCTGATCTGTGAAGCCTATAGTCTGTTGAAAGACGGACTGGGGCTTTCCAACGCCCGCCTTTATGATATCTTTGCCCAATGGAACACCGGTGAACTTGACAGCTATTTGATTGAGATTACCCGGGATATATTTTCAGTTCAAGACCCTGAAACCGACAACGCCCTGGTCGACATGATTCTTGATAAGGCCGGCCAGAAGGGAACCGGCAAATGGACCAGCCAACTGGCGCTGGACCTGGGGGTGCCGACGACGCTGATTACCGAGGCGGTGTTTGCCAGAATTCTTTCGTCTCAGAAGGATAAACGGGTTCGTGCGAGTAAAATCCTGAGCGGTCCCCGGGGGGCTGTTGAAGCCTTTCGTCAGTCGGTCAATCGCGAGGCGTTTATCGATACGGTGCGTCAGGCGCTCTATGCATCCAAAATCTGCAGCTACGCCCAGGGATTTTTTCAGCTGCAGGCGGCATCCGAGGAAAACGGCTGGGACTTGAAAAACGGGGAGATTGCCATGCTGTGGCGCGGGGGATGCATTATCCGGGCTGTCTTTCTGGAGCGGATAAAAGAGGCCTTTGAACGTGACGGCCGGCTGGAGAATTTGCTGCTGGATCCGTACTTCAAACAGGCGGTGGAATCGAATCAGGACGGCTGGCGGCAGGTTGTCGGCACTGCCGCCCGCCTCGGCATTCCCGTACCGGCCATCAGTGCGGCATTGAGCTACTACGACGGCTATCGCAGTGAACGTCTGCCCCACAATTTACTGCAGGCGCAGCGGGACTACTTCGGTGCCCACACTTATAAGAGGATCGACCGGGAGGGGAGTTTTCATTCGGATTGGATGAGATTAAGGCGTGAGCCGGAATAAGTCATTTGAATGGGTTTCAGGTGTCAGGTTTCAGGTGTCCCCCCTTCGCCTTCCAGGCTATGGAGGGCAGGCAGCGCCGTCGCTGGCCGCCGGAGGCGGCCAATTTGATCGATAAAAGAAACTTTAAAAGGCGAATATCGAATAACGAATATCGAATGTCGAAGGAACAAACTTATCAGGACTGAGTAACAAGGACTGAGGACTGAGTTAAGTGGGGCTGGGACGACGGAAGCGGCAACAAGCTCAGTCCTCAGCCCTCAGCACTCCGCAAATCATCTTCTTCGCATGGGGTCGTTCCCCAAGGTGGGTATGGCGTGCTTCATTTGTCCAGTGCCCTTATCGCTTTTTTGTCATTTGCGGTCTTGAAGATAAGGGTCATTTTCTGTTTCACCGGGCTTCCATAAACATAAGCGATGTCGATTCCGGCATCTGAAATTTTCCTGGCGGCCTGCTGCAGCTGCCCTACTTTATTGGGCACTTCCACGGCAATGACGTCTTCAGTCTTCACCTCGGCTCCCATGTTAGAAATCAGCTTTTTGGCTTTGGCATTGTTGTCGGTGATCATCATGAAATAACCCTCATCGCCCATGCCGTATGCGCATATGGCCTCGATATTGATTTTAGCCGCCGTGATAAATGCCGTTACCTCCGCAAGCAATCCTATCTTGTCGGGCAGTATAAAGCTCAGCTGTTTAAGTCTCATTGTTTTTGTCATACCCAGGGCCTCCTTCTTTACCGGTTTTTGTAATATCCCAATTTGAGCCGCTACGCTCAATATATAATGCAACGCTGAATTCTTTGGGGGTTCCTCGCTTAAAGTTTTTCACTAATATACCGATAATTCAGACAGTTTTAAACATAATTTATTCCAATTTAGAAAACCTGGTTCTCTGGGGTGAATTCAAGGTCGGACTCTCCCTCTCTCCGAGCTGCAGCTCTGCTAGCCGGAAACGGGCTATATGCCCTGGGGGCTGGAAGCCGGGCTTGGATCCTTTACCAGATAAGTGTTGTTAACCCACAGACTGCACCCGGTTTTTCTTAAAGGTAATGCCATGAACCGTATTTGTCCCATGTGTGGCCGTCCATTAAAAGCGTCGGGCGATTGTATCGCCTGTGGAGGTCCCAAGAAGGAAAGTATCGGTATTATCGGATCGCTGGCTGTTACGGCGATAACGATAGCGGTGATAGGAATGTCGGTGGTTGGATTCAATAAACTCGTCGGTAATCCTTTTGAAATATTAGGTAGCCTGAAATCCAACGGAACCGGTTTATACAAAGTAACCCTGGCATCAGAAAATCTTCCCGTCTCAAACGAACCTCAAAATACAATTACCATTAATCAATTTGGCGAGCTGCGGGAATATTTTGAAAACCGGCAATTTGAAGCCCTCAATGCCATTTTTGAGGAATACCAGGAAGCTTTTGAAAACAATTCGAGCAACGAATATAAACTTTATGACGCCTACCAGGTCTTTAGTACAACCCTGCCTTCGTATGAGGACTTATTTGACGACTGGCTTGAGCATTCTGCCGGGCATTATATCCCCTACCTTGCCAGGGCGCATTATTACAACACCAATGGTTGGGAAAGCCGGGGCTACGGCTGGGCTAAAGACACATCAGACGAGCAATTCAGCAAGATGCGGCTGTATTTCCAAAAGGCTCATGATGATGTAGAAATTGCTCTGAGCATCAATCAGAATCTTTTACCGGCCTATATGATTTTGATCGGTATCTGCAATGCAACCGCAGATAAGGAAGGCGAAGAAGAAGCCATCCGAAATGCGCTGCAGCTATTTCCCGAATCCTTTTTGGTGCGCTCACAATACATGCACGCCATACAACCTCGCTGGGGAGGCAGTTACAGTCAAATGGAATATTTTGCCAAGCAAGCAGAAGAATATTCCGATGTCAACTCGCATCTACCGTTTCTTTACGGATACATCTATTGCGACCAGGCCAAAATATTTGCCGGCAAGAAGCAATACAAGGAGGCCGTCGAACTTTACACCAAAGCCATGGCGTACGGCGATTTCTGGTATTTTTACGAGGAGAGGGCAAGTGCCTATTATCATCTCGAAGAACTGGATAAAGCGTTGGACGATGTTGAACAGAGTATCTATCTGCGTCCCACGATAGATAGAAGCTATCGACTCCGTTCAAAAATTAGTTTTCGAAAAGGTGATATAGAAAGCGCTCTTGCCGATCTGCACACCGCCCAGCTTCTGAAGCCTGCCGACTCGGCAACGCAGCGCTGGAAGGAATGGGCTGCGAAAAATTATTTAAATCAGGGCCATAAGGTATTCAAAAACGATCTTAACCTGGCCGTCGAAAAATACAATATTGCAGCCGGCTTCGATCCTGAAGCAGCGGAAATCTATTATTGGCGCGGCGTTGCATATTATCGTCTGAAACAATTCGAGCATGCGCTGGAGGACCTGGAAACTTCAATTGAACTCAACCCGCATCATTTTGACTCATACTTAGTGATGGACTATGTTTTGTTAGAGAATAAAGAATGGGATAAAATTATCAGGTATTGGGACCAGTTTCTCTTATTGGAACCCGGCCACGACAGGGCATATCTCGAGCGGGCCGGGACTTACTACCATAACCAGGAGTATGCAAAATCCCTGGCGGATTTAAAAGCGGCATGTGATCTTGGAAATGAAGAGGGCTGCAAACGATATGACACGTATAAGAATAAGTGGCAGTAGGCGCTTAGCAGCACGGTATAGACAATTTGTTCTCGATGTTTTCCAGTGCTTTGATTTTTCTGAGGTTTCAGGTGTCCCTCCTTCGCCTCTCAGGCTACCGAGGGCAGGCAGCCCCGCCGCTGGTCCCCGAAGTTTACCCCCGCCGGATAGCTGCGGAATATAAAAAAAGCTCAATTTAGGTTCGAGTCAGATCGATAATTTCCATGCGATTATTGCGGTCGGGACGCTTGGCTGACGGGCCCTCCGTCAGTACCACCAGATCCCCGGTGAGTCCCTGTCCGGCGAGCCAGTTTTTAGTCCAGGTTCTCCAGTCTTCGGGATGATCCGGTTCACAGACGGGGAAGATCCCGTAGGAAAACATGAGATCCTGGCAGGTCTTCGTCTGGGAGCTGACGGCCGTGATCCAGACGGGCAGTCGGAAGCGGGTAATACTTCTGGCGGTGGCCCCGCTGTGCGTGGGCACGATGACGGTGGGCGGCGTGATCCGCTTCAAAGTCGTTTCAACACTCATGGCAATCAGATCTTTCATCTTGACTTTGTCCTCTTCCCGGCTGGCACGCAAGGCCTCTCTGACCGGCATCGAACTGCGCTGGGGCTCGATGGCAGCGGCAATTCGGACCAGCATGGATACGGATTCAACGGGATATTGCCCCATCGCCGATTCACCTGAAAGCATCACGCAGTCCGTGCCGTCCAGGATGGCATTGGCGACGTCAGTGGCTTCCGCACGGGTGGGGCGACGGTTGCTGGTCATGGATTCCAGCATCTGGGTGGCGGTGATCACGGGCTTGCCCATTAGGTTAGCCATCCGCATGATGCTCTTTTGGGCGACCGCAATCTGCTCGATCGGTATTTCCACGCCCAAATCGCCGCGCGCGATCATGATGCCGTCGGCGGTTTGCAGAATAGCTCCCAGATGACCGCGTGCGCCGGCGCGTTCGATTTTGGCGATAATAAAGGGATGTTGCCCCATTTCGGCCGCCGCTTGCCGCACGGCTGTGATGTCTTCTGCGGTTTCCACAAAAGACTGGCTGACGGCGTCCACCCCGTTTTCCAGGGCAAATTTAAGGCATTTATGGTCGTGATCCGTAAAAGCGCCGATCCCCAAATCGATGCCGGGCAAATTGAGGCCTTTGCGGGAACGCAGCTGCCCACCTACAATAACCCTGCAGTGCACATCATGGCCGCTTACCTGCTTTACTTCTATCTCAACATAGCCGTCATTTAAGAACAGGCGATCGCCCGGTTTCACTGCTTTGGGAAGCCGGGAGAAACTCACCGAAACCCGCGCGGCATCACCGACGATTTCTTCGGTGGTGAGGGTAAAAGGATCGTCGGGTTTTAGTTCGACAGGTTCTTCTGCAAACTCTCCGATCCTCATTTTGGGACCCGGCAAATCCGCCATGATGGCGACCCGTTTTCCGACAGTTTCAGATGCAGCGCGAATTTTTTTAATCGTTTGCCGATGGCTTTCAAAATCACCATGGGAAAAGTTCAGCCGTGCCACATTCATGCCGGTTTGAATCATTTTTTGCAGAACTTCCGGTGTATCCGAAGCCGGACCGATAGTGCAGACGATTTTGGTTTTGTTGGCGGGAAAGGCCATGATGTTGTTCCTTGTATTCAGAGAACAGATGACAGAAAACAGACGAC
>CP070771.1:7013798-7040676 GCA_020345785.1 Desulfobacterales bacterium | reverse complement strand
TCCGACGGCGGCTGCGTAGTTGGTGGTCCTGCGCCAGTCGACATCGACCTGGTAGGGGCGCATTCGGGCGCCCGCAAATTGAGGGTCCAATTCCATGACTTGTAACTCCCGATTTGGGTTTATGGGATGTTCAGATTATCTTTTTTACTTTGAAGAGTCAACGCTGCTTCTGGATTCCTTCAGGCTTTCGTGGTAGGAGTAGTCCAAGGTCATCGTCCGGCTATAAAGAACCTCCAAAATAAAATGTCCCTCTCATGGGCGTCTGAGAATCGGAAGGCCAAATGGCGCACAAGAACATACTCTTTACCGGCTTGCCCGGCTGCGGGAAATCCACGATTATAGAGAAAATCGTTCAGCGAATCGACCGGCCAAGCACCGGGTTCTTTACCAGGGAAATTCGCGATAGGAGCCGGCGCGTGGGATTTTCAATAACAACCCTGGACGGGCGGCACGGCATTCTGGCGCGCGTCGATATCCGCAGCCCCAGGCGGGTGGGGAAATACGGCGTCAATCTCCAGGACATTGATACGATCGCCGTGCCGTCTATGGTGCCCGCAAACGACGATGTTTTGGTGGTGGTGGACGAAATCGGAAAAATGGAATGCTTTTCCGCGCTGTTCAGGCAGACCCTCATAAAGGTCCTCGATTCGACAAATACCGTGGTGGGCTCCATAGCGCTGAAGGGAGATGCATTCATAGAGGCCGTCAAGGAGCGGCCGGATACGCTCCTGAAAAGGGTTTCTGTGAAGAATCGGAATTATCTGGTTGAAGAATTTTTCATCGAAAGAGCCGAGGCTAAACGTTTCGATGCCGGGTGATTGAAATTTTTGTCAAATATTAATAGACTGGTTGGGACCACGCGAAACACCCCGAACAAGGGACGGGTGGCGTAACGGGCAAATTTTAGGGAAAATGAAGCTCAAGGTTGGAGGTGGTGATAACCCATGAACACTGAAACGAACGTCATTGCCTGTGATGTACTGGTCATCGGCGGCGGGTTGGCCGGCGCGGCCGCAGCTAAATACCTGCTTGAGCAGAATGTCGACGTCTGCCAGGCGGTGAAAGGCTCCTACGGCCTGATCGGACGAAGAGGGGCCGGCGCGTCGTGCTGCGGTGCCAGCGAGAGCGGCTCCCCCCGGCTTGCCGGCGCACCTTACGCTGCCGACGATCCGGATGCGTTGTACCAACGGATTATCCAGGCCGGGCTGGGCATGGCCGACCCCGAACTGGTATCGGCCCTGGTGGAGGATTTTCCGAAAATCCGCAGACAGTTGAGAGCGTGGGACATTCGTTTTGATTTGGACGCACCCTATCACCTGGGCTATCCGTTTGTTCATGCCATCGAACCGGAAATCCGTTCATCCGGGATGCGGGTTTTCGAACAGACCATGATCGCGGACTTGCTGGTCAAAGACGGCTGCTGTGCCGGTGCTGTGGGCGTCGCCGAAAATGGAGAAATTTACCTGTTCAAAACGCCCGCCGTCATACTGGCCACCGGAGGCAATGCGCAGCTTTTCAAGCACAATGTGCACCCGGATTGTGTGACGGGCGATGGTTACGCCATGGGATTTAGAGCCGGTGCAGCGCTGATCAACCTGGAATTCATGCAGATCTTTTTTTGCACGGTCCATCCATCGCGCAATCTTTTCCATGCCTGGCACAAAGAAGCGCTGCGTGACATCCGGAATAAGCACGGCGATCTCATTCTTCCCGCTTATCTGCCGACCGGAATCAGCGTCGATCAATGCCTCGAGGAGAATATCCGTCATGCGCCCTTCAGCACCCGCGACCCTGCATCGCGATACCTCGGAATTGCGATCGTCAAGGAAATACAGGCCGGTCGGGGTTCGACACATGGCGGAGTCTTCGTCGACGTTACGGCCGCAATTGACCGGCTTCCGGAAAAACAGAGGCGATTCCTGCGGGATCGGGGTATCGACCTGCGCACGTCTCCGGTCCAAATTACGATGGGACACCAATGCTCCAACGGCGGGCTCAGAATCGATGCCGGATCGATGACCTCGATTCCCGGTGTGTTTGCGGCCGGGGAGACCGGCAGCGGCATGCACGGTGCGGACCGGCTGGGGGGCAACATGTTGTCGGCCTGCCTTGTTTTCGGTCTAAGAGCCGCGGAATCGGCCGTCCGATGGGCAAAAACAAACCCTGTCGACAGGGATATTGTACCCACCGCACGGGAAAAAATCGAAGCTGTCCGGATGCTTTCCTTTTCCTCAGGGAAAACAGCTCCTGATGAGCTTCTAAGGGTGCTTCAGACGTCGGCCTGGAACCATGCACTGACAGTCAGATCTGAAAAGAGTCTGACACAGCTGCTTTGCGACATTCGTCAATTGCACGATGCCTGTCGCCTCGAGCTTTCGGTAAGTCAACCGTCGGATCTCATTCGGGCACTCGAACTCAAAAACCTGCTTCTGGTGGGAGAGCTGGCGGCAAGGGCCGCCCTGCAAAGAAAAGAGAGCCGGGGCGGGCATTTTCGAGAGGATTACCCCGCGTGGAATCCTGACGACCAGGCCCGGGCCGTTATTTTGCAGCCGGCGCCGGATGGATCAATCCAAATAGCGGAAGCGCTGATCGACCCTTCTTGGCAGTATGATGAAGCGCTGCTTGGAGGCGGAAGGTGGGGGTAAAGGTCGAAGGACAAAGGAGAAAGGTGAAAGGTGAAAGGAAATAGGCGCTCGGCGCACGGCAGGGCGCTGGCGGAGAAAGGTGAAAGAGGGCATCTCCGATGCCAGTATATAGTTGATAGCTCATAGGTTACAGCTTTCAGGCTGGGAGGCTCGGAGGCCAGGAAGCTGGAAGGCATAAAAAATGCCGCGAGGCGTTGAATCGGTTGATTGAGTTGCTTAGGCTGATTTTAAGGATCGGAGGTCACGCCGAGCTGCACCGGATGACCGATTGAATTTTAATGCACCATTAAAAACGCATAGCGGTCCATTTTCTGTTTGTAGTCTGTGCGCACATTGATGGGGAACCCGAATTGGCGCACGGTGGTATACACATCCACGGCCATGGCCTCCGGGGCCGGCCGGGCCCTGCGCGGCTCGTTGCAGGTCTGCCGGCTGCCGGTACACTGCTTGCAAAAGCAGCACGAGTCCATGAACAGTAAAAATGCCCGTTCATAGCCGGCCAGAAAGACGTCCCGTTCCAGTTTGAGCAGTTTGGCGTTGATCTTGCGCGACCATGCATGGCGGTCTTCGGGCTTGTCCATGGTGCCCTCAAAGTGCAGGATGACGGCATCGCTGTATTCGCCGAAAAAGCGCTCGCATTCGGCCACCGATGGGGTGTTGGGCGGACAGGCACCGCAGTGGCCGTATTCACCGCAGCCGAACTGGCATTTCAGGCGCACCCACTGGGACACAATGATTTGTTGGGGGTCGATCCATTTGTAGTTGGTGTAGCCTCTTTTCTTGAATATCGCATCGATGGTTTGCCGCTTTTCCGGGGTAATGCTCATACGATGTCAACTCCTTGATTCTTGCCATACAAATCCCGCCTCGGCGGGACTCCGCATCCTGCCGAGGCGGAATTGTAAGTTCAACGATAAGAGTACTGACGTCCTCTTGCCTTTTCATCCTATGGCCGAAAATTCAAGCCACCTGCTCCGCACGGGGCGGTCGTTGACGCTGTGAGGGGACTCAGATACGTTCAATTTAAAATATATCTGCTCTTGCCGCTATCTCATAATCCCACCGCTAGCCCTCATGCGGCTAGTGACAGCTGTTTTTGTTACCATTATTTGAATACGAATTCAATATATACAATTTTAATGCCGGCCTACTTGGTGAGAGGTTTGACCGGTTTAACGACGCTGTGGGTTTTTCGACTAGTATCCGCCTTGAAAAGGCTGATAATTGATAAATAAAGCGATTATCCAATCTGTCAAGAGCACTGCAGGGCCAGAGTTGCCAGCTTGACAGTATCGCTCGAGTGAATATTTAATGTAGTGCGCATCCATTTTGCAAAAACTGCGGCCGGAGTGCGGTCAGATCCAATAATCTCTGCAACCCTGAGAAACTGCCTTAAGATCTTCAAGGTATAAACGAAGCCCTGAAGCTTAGGCCGGCTTCAGGGCTTTGAATTCAGCAACCTGTGGTAATAGTTATGGCGAAAATGAGTGCCGGTCTTGTCATGTACCGTTATAGGGACGCGAAGCTGGAGGTTTTTTTAGTGCACCCGGGCGGCCCCTTCTGGAGCAAAAAGGATGAAGGCGTCTGGTCCATACCGAAAGGGGAATATACAGAGGATGAGGAAGCATTTGAGGTGGCTAAACGTGAGTTTAAAGAAGAGACCGGATATGAAGCCGAGGGTAATTTCATACAACTTTCACCAATCAAACAACCAAGCAGAAAAATTATTGCTGCATGGGCATTTGCAGGTGACTGCGATGCCGGCAAAATTAAAAGCAATAAATTTTCCATGGAGTGGCCGCCGCACTCCGGCAAGCAGGCTGAATTTCCTGAGGTTGACCGAGCAGAATGGTTCCCCATAAATGCAGCAAAAATAAAGCTTTTAAAGGGTCAGGTAGGCTTTATCGAACAGCTGTGTGAAGTTTTGGGCAATGACCCTCATAGCGAGTAAAAAGGCAAATGATTCCGGTTTTCACAGGAGCCGGCCATCGAGTAGTGGCACCGGATTTTTTCGGATTTGGTCATTCGGACAAGCCGGCTGAGGATCAGGTTTATCAATTTGATTTTCAGCAAACTATGAATTTCGGCGGCCATGCGCTGACACCTGAATACTGAACACTAAAACCTGAAACCTTATTGCAAGTCGAATCACTCGGCACTATCGACAAAAATTTATCGAAACCGCGCCGCTAACCGCCAGCAGCATCGGGGGCCACAATTTCATATTCGGTGGTGATCTGCGCGATCCCCCTGACAGTCGCGGACACCGAGCAATATTTTTCCTGAGAAAGGTCTATGGCCTGCGTAACTGCTTTATCCGTCAGCCCTTCGCCGCCGATGCGGTACCTGACATGAATCTTGCGTTAAGCCCACGGCGGGTCCGGATCCTGCTCACCGCTGGCGGTGACCTCCAGCAGGGTTAATTTCTTGCGTTTTTTCTTCAATATCTCAACGACATCCACCGATGAACACGCTGCCAGCGCCACCAGCAGCATCTGGGAGGGACTGACCCCAATGCCGTTTTTTTGCCCGGACAACACCACCGAGTGCCCCCCGGAATCAATACCCACAAAGTGTGTCTCATTCAACCAGCGAACCGTCGTCGTCACCATGGTCCGGTCTCCTTCTATCCTAATATTCCTTGTACTTTTTGGCTTGTCCTCTGACCAGGCTTGCAGGATAATTTTTCTCGTTCTTCTGGATTTTATCCAAAGCCGCCTGTAAAGGATTTATTCCGAGCTTATCCGCAAGCATTGTCAGGTAGATAAAAACATCGCCTATTTCGTCTCGCACTTTTTCAAGTTGATCCGGCCCCATACTATAGCTTTGTTCTTGAGTCAGCCACTGGAAGTGTTCAACCAGTTCGGCCGTTTCCACACTCAAGGCCATCGCCAAATTTTTGGGCGAATGAAACTTGGCCCAGTCTCTTTCTTCAGCAAAGGTTCGTAATTTTGCGATTATTTCTTTCATAAATATTCCGATTTTTTAATATATTTCTGGGACGCACCCCTAGTCGTCATTCTCCGGAAACGTGGTATCCGATTCATTCGGCAGCTGCTTGGCGGTTTCTTCGTCGAGTTCCAGAGCCGCGATGGCCGGGATCTGACCGCCGATGATGCCCTGCATATCGCCGTACAGGCCCACGGTGTTCTTGACGACGCGCTCGATCTCCTTTTCGCGCTGCTTCCAGTGCCGCTCCATGGCCCGGCGTTCTCTGTTGAGTTGATCCTGCATCGAGGTGAATGCTTCGACGATGCCCTCTATTTTCTGTTTGAACTCAACACCGGCCAGGTACTGGTACAACGCTTCCATTTTTTCGCTCTTGCCGATGGATGCGGTGCGCTCGCGGCTGACCGCCAGCAATTGTTCGCGCAGGGCAGCGGCCAGCGGAATGGCGGACAGGGGATCGCTGACCCAGACGCCGTCGACCTGTCCAAACCGGTTGATGTCCTCCGGCAATACGACGGAGACCAGGATGGCAATCGAAGCGCGCACCTCGATCATGTCGTCCTTGAGCTTCGGAATCCACGCGGTGCTCCAGGCTTTGGTGTTTTTGGTTTCCCACAGCAGAACGCCGGAATCGGCTCCGATGAACGTGCGCACGGTTTGAACGAGATCGGCCCCCCGGATGCCCTTGGGCACGGGCTGGATGTCGTCATGGACAAAGAAGGCCTTCAGCTGCGCTTCGAAGTCCTGTTCCAGAACCTCGCCCTGGGTTTCCATGGAGCCCTGTTCGGCCCTGCGTTTCATGTCTTCGAGTGAAGCCCGCAGGTCATTGATCACCTTGTCTTTCTCCAGGTCTTTGAGCCGGTGCTCCTCGGCCACCTTTTTTAGAGCCGCCCCGCGGATTTTTTCCCGTTCCTCATCCAGTTTGCGGGCCGCCTCCAGTTCGAATGACTCCCTGTCCTCCTCCAGTTTGCGCTGTCTTTTGCGCAGCTCCAGCTCCTGTTCTCTGAAGGTCTTAATGGCTGCATCCTTTTCCGCGATGGCCTCCTGCAAATCCTTGAGTTGTTCTGCATATTGCCCCTCAAGCTTTTTGGCGGCCTTGTTTTCGGCTTCGGCTAGACGCACTTTCAGGCGAGTCTCGATTTCCTCGTCAATCGCTTCGCGGTTTTTAGAGATTTGCGCTTCCTGCGCCTTGAGAGCCTCGCCCTTTTTTTTGAGGTCTGCTTCCCGCCGGTACACCTCCTGCAGCAGTTCGGCCTTCAAATGCTCCCGGATTCGTCCGGTCAGCGCGTCCGACAGCTCAAATTCCTGCCCACAGTTCGGACAGGTGATCATTCCCTGTTCCATGATCGGCACCTTTTCCGTACTAAATCTACCTTTGCAATATTTTATGCAATTATAGGGTCTATTTAGCATATGTCATGGTTGAATTCCACAGAATAAAATAAAGGGGTCACATCTTAATTATTAAGTTTGTGAATAAATAATTAATAATTAAGATGTGACCCCTATCCTCTGCTCGACCGGGAGCGCTCGATGCAACTTGTGCGCTCCCGGCGGTGGTCTTTAAAATCGCAGGCTGCATTTAACTGATTGATGCCGATTCTATTTCATGCTCGCACTGCGCCAGTCGGTGACGGGGAGAAACTGCTTGTTTTTGGCGTCGCATTTCAGGATCCGGTAAAGCTGATTCCCCTTGCGCATATTCGGTCCGTATTGAATCTGGCCCAGCCCGCCGGAGTCGAAGTTCTGGATGCTTTCCAGTTTGTCGACCAGCTTCTCGCGGGTCAAATCCGGTCCGACCTCCTCCAGGGCCTGGTTCAGATACAGCAGGGGAATCCACATCAGCGGCATCAGGCGCCAGCTCAACGGTTCCTTGGCCGCCTCGGCACCCAGTTTTTCGGTGAACAGCTTTTCCATTTGAATCCAGCCGGGAGCCCGTTCATGCCGCATACCCAGGTTGAAGAAGTGATAGTGACCGTCCGCCAGGTCGCCGGCCATGAAGCTTCGGGGGTCCACCGTGACGTAGTCGCCGAAAAAGGTGGGTTTCCAGCCGATTTTGTTGGCCTCCTGGAGCAGGGCAGCATACACCGGGGCATAGCCCGCGTAGAAGCAATGGGTAACCCCGCGGGCCTTCATTTTCATGGCCTGGGGATTCAGGTTTTTTTCGCCGCGTTTGTATCCGGCGGAGGCGACCTTCATGCCGTACTTTTTGGCCCCGATCTCAACCCCCTTGAGCGCCGATTTGCCCCATTCGTCGTCCTGGTAGATGACACCGAGCTTGACATTTTGCGCTTTCAGGTCCTTGACGATGTAGTCCACCATCATGATGCCGTTGTCCTCGTCGCTGCATGCATACCAGAACAGATAGCGGATGGGTGGATCAAACATATTTTGGGTGGTGGCGGCCGTCGGAAAAACAGGAACCTTTTCCTTTTTGATATCGTCCAGAATGGCCGTGCAGGGCGTCGATCCGTAAACGCTGATAATGGAAAATACCTTGTGCTGGTGCACCAGTTTGGTAAACGCGGTTTTGGTCAGGACCGGATCGTACTTGTTGTCCTCCACCACGAAATCAACTTTGCGGCCGTGGAACCCGCCCAGATCGTCGTTGACCCAGCTTTTCCAAACCGTCAGGGCGGATGTGACCTGTTTGCCCAAATAGGCCCCGGGTCCGGACATGTCCTGGAAGGTTCCAAACAAAATCAGGTCATCGGTGACACCGACTTCTTCCGCCAAGGCGGCCGAGCTGAAGGCGCCGATTGTCAAAAGAAGAAAAACCCACCATGCCGATCCAATAATTAGCCGTTTCATAACAACCTCCTTTCGGTAGTTAAAATAAAGACGACTGCGTGTTGTTTGAGACCAACGTTTCCAATCAAATCGAGAGGATATTTTTTATAGGTTTCAGTTGTCAGCCCAGCCGCTGGCAGCCGAAGGCGGCCAGTTTGATCGAAAAAAGAAACTCTAAAAAAGCGAATATCGAATATCGAATAATGAATATCGAATGTCGAAGGGAGGTATTCTGTCTATTTTTAAAAAGACTGAGCAAAGCGAAACCGCCCTTCGACATTCTGCGGTTCGCTGTTAGGTATCCTGTTCGGCTTTTTAACATATTTCTGGGACATAACATTAGTAAGTAAAGGGCCAAGGCTTCCAGTAGCGCTTGATCCTCAGCCAGATTCCGAAAAGCCCGTCGGGCTCGAACAACAGAAAAAAGATGATCACCGAGCCGTATACGATCACTGAAATCGCGCCGATCCGGGGGGACAGGATGGGGTAGGCCGACGCGATCGGTCCTGACACCGCATTGATCACCTCAGGCAGCAGGACCATGAAAACGGCCCCGATGATGGAACCCATGACCGTTCCCATGCCGCCGACAATAATCATTGCGATATACAGAACGGATTGATTGAAAGTGAAATGATCCGGTCCGATAAGGCCGAGCAGATAGGCATACAGCGCCCCGGCCACGCCGGCGATAAACGAGCTGACGACAAACGCCATGATCTTATAACTGGCAAGGTGCACTCCGATGATTTCAGCGGCAATGTCGCGGTCCCGGATAGCCACCAGGGCCCGTCCGGTGCGACTCATGGCCAGGTTTTTGGTGAACACGGCCGTTACCACCGCCAGCAGCAGAATAACATAGTAAAACGACTCGTAGCTGTCCAGGGCATAGCCGAACAGATCGGGACTCGGCAGTGAGATGCCCCGATCGCTCTGGGTCACGCTCTCCCAATGATAGATGATGTGCTCGACGATAAACTCGAAGGCCAGGGTCGTCACCACCAGATACAGTCCGCGCAGTCTGAGGGTGGGGATGCCCACCAGGGCGCCGGAGGCGGCCGCCATAAGGCCCGCCAGCGGCAAGGCGGCCAGAAACGGAAAACCGGCCTTGTTTGCCAGAGCGGCTGCCGTATAGGCTCCGATGCCCATAAATGCAGCATGGCCCAGGGAAATCAGACCCGTGTATCCGGTGAGGATGTTGAGACCCAGCGCCCCGATCACCGAGACCCCGCAGACGGCAGCCACAAATACAATGTACTTGCCGGCAAACAACGGCAGGCCGAGCAGGAATAAAAGCAGCACTGCCAGAGAGATTTTGGCGGACGGACTGGGAAAGATCCTCAGATCCTGGGGATACGATCGAATGCAGAAGCGGTTAACGGCCATAATTTTCTAAACTCTCTCAATCTCCTTGGTGCCGAACAATCCGTAGGGGCGAACCATCATAACGATTAATACAATCACATAGGCGGCAATGTCCTTGATGCCGCTGCCCAGGTAATCCTCCAGGTAGAAACCGGCCAAATTTTCAATCACTCCGATCAGTAGACCTCCGATGATGGACCCGACAATGCTGTCCAATCCGCCCAGAATCATGGCCGGCAGCGCTTTGAGGCCCATGTGTCCCATGATCGGTTCCAGAAACGTGAAGCTGGCCAGGAACACCCCGGCGATGGTGGCTACCAGCGAGGCTATGGCCCAAGAAGCCGTAAACACTTTTTTGACGTTGATGCCCATTAAAAAAGCCGTCTTGGCGTCTTCGGCGGTCGCCCGCATACTGACGCCCGAGCTGGAATATTTGAAAAAAAGAAAGAAGATGATCAGCAGAATGGCAGTAGTCACAATGGTATAAATTTCCGCCTGGTTGATGGCG
Organism: Desulfobacterales bacterium; assembly: GCA_020345785.1. The sequence goes on along the minus strand of CP070771.1, from coordinate 7,030,419 downwards.
GCACCGAAGATGTTAATCGGCTCATCGGGAAAGGGGCTGGGAAACTGTTTTTCCTCATAGCCCCAAATCAGGCCGGTCAGTCCGCGCAGCACATTGGCCAGTCCCAACGTGACCATGATCACCGCCAGGACCGGCTCACCCACCATGGGCCGGATCACCATCATTTCCAGCAGGGCGGCAATAGCGCCCATGAGGATCAGGGCACAGAAAAAACCCAGCACAAACGGGAGCTTGAAAATAGTAATGACTCCAAAGGCCAGATACGCACCCAGCATCATCAGCTCCGGCTGGGCGAAGTTGAAAACATCGGTGGATTTAAAGATCAGCACGAATCCTAAAGCAATACAGGCGTAGACACTGCCCCAGGCCAAGCCTGTAATCGTTAGCTGCAGAAATATCTGAAATCCCATGATGCTTTCCTCTTCCTTGGGCGGATTAATTAGCGTACATTTCTTCGATGATGTGACCGAACTTCTTATTGACCGTCTTGCGGCGCAATTTCAAGGTGGCGGTCAACTCGTCGTCATCATGATCCAGTTCCTTCTCAAGCAGTCTGAACTTTTTAATGGTTTCCACCTGGGCAAAATCCCGGTTGGCGGCATTGACCTCCTGTTTGATCAGCTCATAAACCTGCGGGTTCTGCGAAAGGCTTTTGAATGTGGTATAGGCAATGCCGTTTTCCTGGGCCCATTTGCCGACATTGTCATATTCGATTTGAATCAGGGCCGACAGGTATTTGCGCCCGTCGCCGATCACGATGGCTTCATTGATATACGGGCTGCACTTCAGGCGGTTTTCGATCTCGGAAGGGGCGATGTTCTTGCCGCCGGAGGTGATGATGATCTCTTTTTTGCGGTCGGTTATTTTCAGCCGGCCGTCTTGGTCCAGCTCACCCACATCACCCGTGTGCAGCCAGCCGTCCACCACGGTGGCGGCCGTGGCCTGCGGATCTTTCCAGTAGCCGACGAAGATATGATTGCAGCGCAGCAAAATTTCACCGTCTTCAGCGATTTTGATTTCAACGCCGGGGATCGGTTTGCCGACGGTGCCCAGTTTGACGTCACCGGGCAGGTTGACGGTGCCGATGCCGGTTTCCTCGGTCATACCCCATCCTTCCAGCACCGGCACCCCCAGGGAGTGAAAAAATTTGAGGACTTCCGGGGCGATCGGCGCTGCGCCGCTGACGGCGATGCGGGTCCGCAGAAGGCCCAGTTCCTTTTTAAGATGACGAAACAATGCCAGATAGGCGACGGCGAATTTGATTTTCAGGGCCAATCGGGGCGGCTCGTTATTCAGCCGGCGGTCGGCCATGCGCTCACCGACCGGCACCAGCGTATGAAACATTTTTTGTTTCAGCCAGGAGGCGTCTTTCATCTTGATGATGATGCCGGCCATCATTTTTTCCCAGATGCGGGGCACGGCCAGGAAAAAGGTGGGCAGAATTTCGCGCATGTCCATGGTGACCGTATCCACGCTTTCGGCAAAATTTACGGTAGCGCCGGAGTTCATGGGGAAAAACACCGACATCATGCGTTCGGCCACATGGCACAGCGGCAAATAGGAGACGATTTCATCCGTGTCGTATTGCGGCAGGACCTGACCCTGGGCTTTTAAGAATTGAACCACATTGTCGTGGCTGAGCATAGCGCCCTTGGGCGGACCGGTGGTGCCCGAGGTGTAGACCATGATGGCGACGTCTTCGGGCTGCAGCCGGTCCAGCGTGCGGTAATAACGGTCCGGGTCTTTTTGATCCTGCGCCCGGCCGATTTCCTCCACTGCCGCAAAAGACATGATCATGGGGTCGGTGTAGCGGCGCAGCCCCTTCATGTCGCTGGCAATGATTTTTTGCAGCAGGGGCAATCGGCCACGGGCCTCCAGCACCTTATCTACCTGCTCTTGGGTGTCACAGACGACAAAAATCGACTCCGAATGTCCGATCACATATGCGGCTTCCTTGGCCGGATTGGTGGGATACACGCCTACGGCTACTGCTCCGGCACTCTGGATTGCCAGGTCCGCATAGAGCCACTCCGGCTCGTTTTCCCCGAAGATGCTGACGTGATCGCCGGGTTTGAGGCCCAGGACCATCAGACCGAGGCAGAACCAGCGCACGTGGCGGAAGTACTCGTTCCAGGAGATTTCCTGCCAGATGCCGAACTCTTTCTCGCGCAGGGCCACCCGCTCGCCGTACTTTTTGACTTTGCCCAGAAAAATATGCGGTATGGTGTTTTCTCTCACTTGCGGCCGGCTCCCGTCAATACAGCTTCGTAATTTTCCCCGAGATAGGCTTTTTGGACTTCCGGATCTTTTTGTACCTGCAGCGGCTTGCCCTCTGCGATCTTGCGGCCGAAATCAAGCACACAAATGCGCTCGGAGATGTCCATGACCACGTTCATATCGTGTTCGATCATGACAATGGTCGTGCCCAACTCCTGATGAATATCCAGGATAAAACGGGCGATGTCTTCAGTCTCTTCCTGGTTCATACCCGTCATCGGTTCGTCAAGCAGCAGCAGGGTAGGTTCCTGCGCCAATGCCCGGCCCAGCTCGACCCGTTTTTGAACCCCGTATGGCAGGCTGCCCACCGGGTGTTTGCGCCACTGCTCCATTTCCAGAAAATCGATGATCTCCTCCACTTTGCGGCGATTTTCGATTTCGGCCCGGGCCCGGTAACCGAGGGCAGCGTTTTTAAAAAATCCGATTTGAAAGTGGTGGTGCCGCCCCAGCAGCATATTGTCGATGACATTCAGGTTGGCAAAAAGCTCCACGTTCTGGAAAGTGCGGGCGATGCCAAGCTTGGCAATCTGATCGGGGCGTTTGGTCGCGATATCTCGGCCCTCGTACAGAATACTGCCGCTGTTGGGTTTGTAAAACCCGCTGATACAGTTCAACAAAGATGTCTTGCCGGCACCGTTGGGACCAATGATTGCAAACAGCTCACCGCGCTCCACCGCCAGGGAGACTTCATCGAGAGCCATGATGCCCCCGAAGGTAATCGTCAGGTCCTGTACGTTCAATAATGCCATGGGTGTACTCTTGTCATTTAAGACAGCCAGCGTTTGCGGCGCTTGTAGTGCTTGATGTCGGCAAAGCTCTTGCGTTTCTCATCATGGGAAACGCCGAGATAAAACTCCTTGACATCCTCGTTTTCCATCAGTTTGCGGCTGGGACCGTCCAGAACGATCTTGCCGTTTTCCATAATATAGCCGTATTCCGACACGGCCAGCGCCATCAGCGCATTTTGCTCCACCAGCAAGATGGAGACCTTTTCTTCGCGGTTGATTCTTTGGATAATGTCGAAAATTTCAGCAACCAGCAGAGGGGCCAGTCCAAGGGAGGGTTCATCGAGCATCATCAGGGAGGGCTTGGCCATCAGGGCCCGGGCGATGGCCAGCATCTGCTGCTCGCCGCCGCTGATGTATCCGGCCTGAACCTTTAACCGCGCGCGCAGCGCCGGGAAATATGACAGCACCATTTCACGGTCACGCTCCACTTCGCTTTTGCCGGCGCCGCGCGTATGGGCCCCCACCCGGATGTTTTCATCCACCGTCAACTCAGCGAAAATCCGCCGGCCTTCGGGCACCTGGGTGATCCCAAGTCGCACGATTTCCTGGGGGTCGAGCTTATTGGTGAGTCGGCCGTTAAATTCAATGGCGCCTTTTTTTATTTCGCCGTCTTCATAGTCCAGCAAACCGGATATCGCTCGCAGGGTTGTGGATTTGCCGGCGCCGTTGGAGCCCAAGAAGGCGACAATGCTGCCGTCGGGCACATCCAGGGAGATGCCGCGCAGAACCAGGATGACGTCGTTGTATACCACTTCAAGATTGTTTATCCGAAGCATGGCAACTGTTTCCCGGTCGCGTTACTGTTTGTTCGATTGGAACTAGAATGGAAGAGAGGATTTTACATTCATTTTTTCCGCCCTGCTTGTCAAGAATTTTTTTAGGAGACTACGGGGCAGTCGGAGGGGACAATATTGATACCGGATTTCACCGGGCAGGCGGCAGCGTTTCAGTGCGACCGCAGGCAGTTCAGCCAGGCTTCTTGCCGCATGGTCGTACTCTCGCCGCGGCCGGGATACACTGTGGCCGAATGGATCGCGTTGTTGAGCCGTCTGAGGCTTTGCAACATCCACGCCATGCTGGTCGGTCCCCAGATAGTTCCATAGCCGTCTTTTTCCAGCGTCCTGCCGCTGAACAGGATGTCTGCATCCTTCACATAGAAACAAAGTGACCCTATTGTATGCCCGGGGGTGTGCAGCACCCGGATGATCCCATCCCCCAGTTTCAATCCGGCATTGTCTTTAACAAACAGGTCCGGTTCGATCTGAATACCCGAGGTTTTGAGCAAATCATAATCATCCTGACAAAGACAAAATGTGCCGCCGAAATCGGTTCTTAATGTCTGCAGAGCTGTAAGGTGAGACCGATGGGCATGGGTGACAAGCAGGTATTTGAGCTGGAGTTTCTCCCGGCGCAGGATATCAACTACCTCATCGCAGGCCGTCGAAACATCGATGGTGGCCGCCTCATGGTTGTTGATGAGCAGGTACTCGTTTTTTTCACTGTCCGGATGGTGAAATTGCCGAAAGGTGAAACTATTCTGGTGCTTGTGCCACATGGCGAAAAATCCTTTTTACTAACCTCCCAAGTCGTCAGTTATACTAATGGTTCGAGCTATGCTAAGCGGCTAAGGCGGTGTTTTTTGATATCTCTCGCCCGCTTCCGACTTCGCTCTTCGAGCTACGACGGGACAAGTCGATAGAGAACCCTGAGGTCACAGAGATCGATTATTTTCTTTGCCTGATTTCATAAAAAGGAAAATCAGGCAAAACAACTAGACGTTGATGTTGGGATAGCCAGCCACTTATCCCAATCGTTGGCAGATGAATTCGGACCACCTGCAAAACATGTCGGCGCCGGACCAGATTCCGGATACCTGTCCCGCTGAATAACTGGATCAGGGATTTTGGTCAACACCCCCTGTGTCTCTCCGCTCTCTGTGAGAGACACTTTGACCGTTTTACGGTCACTATCAAGCCACCCATTTCATGGCGGGGTTAATCCAACCTCGTCAGGTACGCATCCCGGGTCAACCAGAGTTCCTCCATGCGGTACATGTGCCAGTAATCGTGCATTAGGATATGCCTTACCAGGATATGCATGGAATAAAGTTCATATTCAGGATGGCCGGCGGTTTTCCGCCAGACGGCTTCGTCCGCCTTATCCAGCAGTGTCAGCTGCTGCTTCCGATGGTGCGCAAATGATTCCAGCGCGGCGTCTATCTCCATTTGCGGCGGCCGAGCTTCAGCCTCGGCGTCGCCGGGTATATAAGGGACAAACTCCGGGCGGTCTTCAGCCATAAATCTTTGCAGGCGCTCAAGCAGCATGGGCTGCACCTGGGCCAGGTGACTGACGTGTTCGGCAATGGTCCAGAAGCCGTCGCCGCGGCGCAGGTTCATTTTTTCGGCCGGAATGCTCTGCACGAATTCCGACAGGATGCGGAGGGTGCGTTCAAGGCCGTTCAGCAAATCCGGTATGTCTTTCATGGTAAACCTCACTTTAAAAAGTTGTTGTACGTTTCAGGTGTCAGGTGTCAGGTTTCAGCATGGCTTCTGACTGCGGCCGGCGGTTGGGCTGACACCTCTTATGAAACTTCACCTAAACGGAACAGTCCGCCGCGGCGGACAGAATATCGAATATTGAACCGCAGAATTTCGAAGGGTGGTTTCGCTTCGCTCAGTCTTTTTTACTTAATAGACAGAATACCTTCCTTCGACATTCGATATTCGATATTCGTTATTCGATATTCGCTTTTTAGAGTTTCTTTTATCGATCAAACTGGCCGAACCGCGGCCGGCGGTTGGGCTGACACCTGAAACCCTATTAGCCGTGCTTGTAGCAATTTACTCCCTTTTGCCGGGGTCTGCTTTTTACAATTTTAGAAGTGGCGCTCCTTTCTTATTTTCTCATAGCTTTCCTGAATTTCACGAAAGCGCTCTGATGCAAAGTCGACGAATTCCTCCGGCAGTCCCTTTGCAATAATCTTATCGGGATGAAACTCTTTTACGAGTTTTTTGTAATTGGCCTTGATTTCTTCGGCGGAACACTCAGGTGTGCAGTTGAGAATTTTGTAATATTTATCAACGTCCTTGAAATAGACTGCCTTGATGTTTTCATACTGGCTGTCACTGATCCGAAAAATATTTTTGATGCTTTTCAGGGCGGAGTCCTCGGCCGGATGCAGGGTGCCGTCGGCGGCGGCAATCTGAAACAAGAGGTTAAAAAAGGAAACCAGCACCGCCGGCTGCATACCGACTGCCCGGTAAAGTTCAGTCGCAAAATCTTCGATGGTGTAAGGGGAATCCTTGGCCTCTCTGAAAACCTGGCGTGCAAATTCCCTCTCGGCTTCAGCCATCGGCAAACTGTTGATAAAGTTCTGGACAACCGCAATTTCATCCCGGCCGACGACGCCGTCGATTTTGGAAAGTTTGCCCAAAATTGAAAATAAGCTGATGAAATAGGAGGCCTGAGCGCGTTCCGCCCGAATAAATTCCGGTTGCGCGGTTGAATCGAACCGGCCGAGCATACGGTTTTGATTATCAATCAGAATGTGTCCCAACGCCGCGCCGGCAATCGCGCCAAGGGGCCCGCCCAATAACAGACCAACTGCGCCGAAGGTCAATTTTCCAAACCAGCTCATCTTATTTCTCCTTCTTACTATGGCGGAATTTTATTCGCCTTTGATCGCCAGACTCACTGACTTTCTGTTTCCATGCTTTCGATGATAATTTCAGCCGCGATTCGGGCACCGATGCCCGGCAGCAGCGAACACTTTTCATAGCCGTGCGCCGCGACAAATGCCTCAAAATTTTCTTTGCCGGCGCGCGGATCCATGTACCTTCCGAAGACAACGTCCTGCTGGATGCGGGGGCAATAAATGGAGCCGACTTCTTCCTCGAACCGCGGTATAAACGTGCGGGCGGCCGTCATCGTGCGGCCTGTACCTTCATAATCCTGCAGGTCGTCACTGCCGAAGTACAATCCCAGGGCCACCAGAGCGCCGGTCACGGCGCCGCAGATGCCGCCGGTCATTCCAAATCCGGGAAACGGTGAGAGTGCCTTGATAATTGCCATGTTGCCCAGGCCAAACGCTTCCATCAACGCCAGGGCGCTGCCCTTGGCACAGCTGTGGCTGAGAAATTCATACTCCTCCGCCCGCCTTTGGATCCGATCCAGGATCTCCTGCTTACGCCCAACGACAGCCGGTGGGTCGAGGCAGTCGGCGGGAATACCTTCACGGGCCAGTCTTTCAAACCTGGCCGCGATTGCCTCCGCATCCCAGGACCGATGAACCAGATCTTCCAGTCTGGATTTCAGACGTTCGATGTTTGGCATATATTATTCTCCTTCTTTTACCGCCCGGCGCAGCAGGGACTCCACGCGCTGGGCATAATGATCGGGGCCGTGGCCTTCTGTCTGACCCCTGCGATGTCCCTGAGCACTTTCCCACAGCCATTTCATCAACAGCAGCAGTTCATGGATGTTGACATCTGAAACAGTTAGATCGATGCCGCCGGCCTCACGATAGTTATTGACCAGATGCTTCAGACCGTTATTTATTCCCATGAGTTTGCGGTCCCCGCGGGTCACGATGGCCAAATCAAAGGCCGGGTCGCCGATTTCGGCGAACTCCCAATCGATGACCGCAATTTTCCACTCGCCCTTGTTTTCACCGCAGTTGATGTTTTGCGGCAAAAGGTCGCCGTGGAGAACGGTTGCCGGCCGGTTGATAGGAAGACGTGTCAGAATCCACTCGCGAGCTGCTTGTGCGGCCGGGTATTCGTTGAACAGCGCAGGTGATAAACCTTCCAGTTCTCTTAGAATATGCGTCCGGCTGTCGGGCAAGGCCGGCAGATGACTGAATTTTCCGGGAGGCAAGTGATGAACGGCGGCGGCCACCGCCGCAATGGTCGGGATAATTCTGTCTGCATGGATGCTGTTCTTATAAAACGGCAGCGGCATACCCCAGACCCAGTTTTCAACCAAACCGACCGGCTGCCTGGCATGCGATTTCACCATGCAGATGAGCTCCGGCGTTTCAAAGGCGAATGCGGCGTTTTTCAGCGCCTGAAGAGTTTGCGCCTCGCGTACCAGATACTGGGCGCTCTCGGATTTGGACCGCAACGGTCTCTTTTGAGAGCTGAGCCTCAGCAGCAAGGATTTGTCCTGCCACTCCTTCGAAAGTCCCGGTGCGGCAATCCAGAAACGGTAGTTGTCATGGTACAGGCCGCTTTCAATCCATTCGATTTTGCCGTCAACGCTGACCGAAACCGGAAAATTACCGCTTGCGTTGAGGCTGTCTTCGGTTATCGACCGCAGCCAGTGCCAGTCTGTTTTTTTTTGGTATCTGCGAGCCATGGGATAGAACTCAATTCGCTTCGCTCATGACGCTTTCAGCAGGAGAATTATGAAATATCAGGTACATTCGAGCTCCATCTGATTCCTAAACTGAGCAATTCCATTACCAAGATTGGAACAATTGCCCGTTCTGTGCGGGCGAGGAATAATCCGCCTCAGGCGGATAAACCGCGCCCCTACCCAAAAGGTCAAGCAACGTATTGTTGGGGCGGGCTTTACGCCCGCCCGGACTGGGTTCAAATACCTGGAAATTGCTACATTCAGGTGGTTGATAAAAAATACGCTTTATGCTGAGAATTTATGCAATATCGCACAAGAATGCGCAAGATTTTATTGCGCGTTGTCGCAAAATTTTAAGTTTACGCCAACGTTGCAAAAGACGGAGGGCTTCAGAGTCAAGGCCTCTAATGTGACGCCCGCCTCCGGCGGATTGCCTACTGCGATCCCTTGACAACGCAGAATCTGAAGGCCTTCGTCTTTCCCACCTTTTTGGGTCGTAGCTGAAAGCGAAGCCCAAAGGGGAAACAACAAGGCAAATTCGACACCATCCTTCGAGTTCACCGATGGAGATATCCAAGAACTCCAACTTTAGCTACAATATTTGCTATAACTACGAACCTTTAACCTTCCTTTGCCTTGTTGTTTATGCAACTAAGGGGTTTATTGTGCAGGCGACAAATCCGTGCTAAGTAAAAGGTCGTATTACTAATGCGGCAATAATTATTAAAAAAGCGGCTGAGGTCTTTTCCCCGGGCGTCGTCTCCCGCCCGGGGAAAAATAAACTATCGCTGTGAACTCAGTGCCTCGAGCGAACAACGTGAGCGGGTGGTTCATATTTTTTCCACGACGGCTGCATTGGAGTGGTGCCCCGCTGGGTGAGACCTATACACGCGCGATGAAATAATTTCATACGGATTTTCACACTTTTCATCTATCTCTAAATGTAGATGAAATTATTAGCAAAGATAATAAAAGAAGAACTTCGAAAGCATGGAATATCATGAGAGTCCTGCTTATTTCAGCCAACCGTGAGGATATCAACATGCCCACCCTGCCCATGGGACTGGGTTGTGTGGCGGCCGCCGTTCAACGGGCGGGCCACGCGGTGGAATTCCTGGATCTGCTGACGGCGGATGATTTTCAGCCGGTGCTGAGAAAAAAGATTGCGGCATTTGATCCCAAGGTCATCGGCGTATCCGTGCGCAATATCGATGACCAGGTGATGGAGTCAACTCATTTTATGCTCGACCAGGCCAGGGAGGTCATCGAATTTTGCCGGCAGCTGTCACAGGCGCCGATTGTGCTGGGGGGTGCCGGCTACAGTATCTTTCCGCAAAGTGCCCTGGAGTATTTAGGGGCCGACATGGGGATCCAGGGTGAGGGTGAAATTGCGTTTCCGGTCCTGTTGTCGCACATTGAGGAGAAAAGGGACCTTTCAAACGTCCCCGGTCTCTTTCTGCCGGGCCGCGGACAACAGGCCAAACGCCGATTCGTGAAAAATCTGGACACGCTCGCCCTTCCCGAGCCGTCCCTGATGACATCGGCAGATAGGCCCAATCAACCCTACTGGCTCCCATTTCAAACCCGGCGGGGGTGTCCGTTGAACTGCAGCTATTGTTCGACTTCGAGCATTGAGGGACACCTTATCCGCAAGCGTTCACCGGAGGCTGCAGTGCAGGAGCTGGCAGGCTGGGTCAACGCCGGATTCTCTCAGATTTTTTTCGTGGACAACACCTTCAACCTGCCGCAATCCTACGCCATCGAACTGTGCCGGCAATTAACCGAGTCCGGACTGAAGCTTCGCTGGCGGTGCATCGTATATCCCGGCCGGGTCTCCAGGCCGCTTGTCGACGTCATGGCCCGGGCCGGCTGCACGGAAGTCAGCCTGGGTTTTGAAAGCGGCCACCACATGATCCTGCGTGATATGAACAAGCGTTTCGACCCCAATGACATCCGTCGGGCCAGTGATATGTTTGCGGATGCCGGCATCCGGCGCATGGGCTTTTTGTTGTTGGGCGGTCCCGGCGAGACGCGTGAAACCGTGGCGCAAAGTTTCGACTTCGTTGAATCCCTGGCTCTGGATGCGCTTAAAATAACGGTGGGCATTCGCATCTACCCCTACACCAAGCTGGCCGGAATCGCCGTTGAGGAGGGACGGTTAGCTGCCGACGACAATCTGCTGCTGCCGCGATTTTATTGTGTCACAGAACTTGAAGAGTGGCTCAGAAAGACCGTGACCGAACGGTCCGAAAATCACCCCAACTGGTTTATATAATTGAATATTGAAGATTGATCCGCCAAGGCGGAGTGGTTTCACTGCGCTCAGTCCCTTAAAGAAAGTAACGAGTACTGAGCGTATCGCTGTTTCCAAAGTCAGCCTCCGGCTCATACAATTTTATCAACATGTCGGGCATGGTTTATCCTCCATGATTAACTCCATTCATAAGCCATGACCTATTGGGATGAGAATTTAAGAGGTTTTACCGTTACAGCGGAAGCATTTTTTGGTAGTCCAAACTTAAACGATGCCGCCAAAATTCTTTACATAAATCAGCGAACAGCGGCAGAGCGTGGTTCGTGTCTATTGCTTTGGCCTTTCCTATACCCCCAGCTCTGCTTGTGGTCGCTGATTTATTTTGGGTAAATCCAGACTGACGGCAGCTTGGCCAAAGGCATTGCAGTGATGCTTTCAGAAAGCCTGTATTCAGACCCTCCGGGGTAAACCACCCACAGGTGTTCGAGGTCAAGGTCCTGTATAGCTGTTTTCATTGATTTGGTTGGACGCGGCGCGTCCACATATTTAAACTCGATACCCCAGTTTTTACCGCGGCTCTGCCAGAAGAGATCAATTTCGGCGCCGGCATGCGTGCCCCAGAAATATAATTCTTCGTTTCTTTTGGCAATGCTGCCGCTCACGCACTCCAATGCAAACCCCTCCCACGAGGCACCAAGCTTGTTGTGAGATAACAGCTGATCAAAATTTTCAATCGAGAGCAAGGAATGGAATATACCGGAATCCCTGATGTAGATCTTAGGCCTTTTTACAAGCCGTTTGCGTATGTTGACGTACCATGGCTGCAGAACTCGCACCATAAACGTTCCTTCAAGGATTTCGCTATAGTTTCTGACAGTCATGTCTGAACTACCAAAGCTACGGCCAATTTCGGAATAATTCATAATTTGACCATGGTAATGGCTCAACATGGTCCAGAATCTTCTTAGTGACTGCGAAGCAATGCTGATACCCAACTGGGGAATATCCCGCTCTAAAAAAGTCGTGATATAATCCTCCCTCCATCTGATACTGGCAACTTCTGAGGGGGCAAGAACCGAAGGCGGCAGTCCCCCACGCAACCATAATTTTTTTATATTCTCAGCACCAACATCCGAAATCCGAAGACCGCCGAGGTAATAATAGGAAATTCTTCCTGCCAATGTTTCTGAGCTTTGTCTAATCAGATCTCGCGAGGCACTTCCAAGTATCAAAAACTTTTGATGCGGATTATTATCGACAAGATACCTTATTAAGGGAAATATATCCGGCATCCGCTGGATTTCATCAATTACGATAAGACCAGACAAGTCCTCGAGAGCGAGCTGGGGTTGTTCAAGTCTCACGAGATCCCTGGGATTTTCCAGGTCAAAGTAATGGTCCACTCTAAACTCTTGGGCAATAGTAGTTTTACCGCATTGTCTCGAACCTAGAATGGCGGTCACCGGGTATGAATCAATGCGGCTTTTGATCTCTTGCCGGTCGATATCGCGCCGAATCAATTTCATAGCTATTAGCATCCCATTTTTACCTTGAAATGTCAAATTTATAATTTGAAATTTCAAGGCAAAGGGTGGAAGGATAAAGATGGCATCTCCGATGCCAGCTCATAGTTGATGGCTCATAGTTCGTAGAGAAGAAATAGAAGGTCGAGGTTGAAAGGCGCCCGCCGCCTGCCGTTGTCCCCGCTGTTAACGGGACTGTGGCGCGGTAAGTAAGGTGCAGGCAAAGACGCTTTACAGGACTGGTCAACGAGGAAAAGTATTCATGCAACTTCGGCGCGGTAGACTGACTCCTGAGTCCAACTATCAGAGCCTTAAGATGGTTCCTACTTATTTGATTACGAATTTAACATAAAACAGATAGAATACAACAAATATTCAATCTTCAATCTTCAATCTTCAATTTCTTGCCGTAAATCCCCGGCGTCGAATCCGGGATTTCAACGGCCTGCGCGGTCTTTATATAGTACTCCGTGTCTGTGACCCCGCCGACAACCGCATAGCCATAACCTTTTAACTTCATGTCGAGCAAACATGCCGTCATCAGCGCGGTGCCGGTACCCTTTCTGCGATGGGATGGGGCAACACCGATGGGACCGAAGAATCCCAGGGCAGTGGCATCATAGCAGGCAAAACCGATGATCATTGAATCTTTGACAGCCGCAAAACAGCTGCGGGGCCGGTTGGACATGGCGAGATCGGTTTCAGCAGCCCAACCGGCGCCGAACTGATCGGATACCCAACTCACGATAAAATCCACCTCAGGCCCGATGGGTTTGCGGATAGTAGTGCCCCGTTCTTTTTGCTTCGCCATGAAACTCCAGTCATCCTCAAGGTCATACAATTTAATCAACATGTCCGGCATGGCTCACCCTCCACGATTTACTTTTTGAACTCGTGATTTATCGGATAAAAGGAGAGGGCGCAAGAGGTAAGATGAAGGTTCCCTCCTTCGCCTTCCAGGCTTCCGACTTCGTCACGCTTGCAGCGCGACTACGACGGGACAGGTCGGGATTACAGGCAGCCCAGCCGATGGCAGTCAGATTCGGCCAGTTTGATCAAACAGAAAATCCCCTCTAACTCCCCTCCAGAAAAGGGGAGCAAGACTATTTGGAAACAGCGGCATGCTCAGTCCCCATTACTCAGTACCCATCACTTTTTTAATTAACCCGCGCTGAACAATAGCCCCTTATTTCTAAAAATTCTTGCGATATCAATTAGAAACCTGCTAATTTATCAGCACCCGCTTTATTGTAGATTCTGTTTTTGAAATTGAATCAAAGCGATTCTTAATTATTGGATAGCCCAATCGTCCCATGAGGTGATTATGTTCGGATGGTGTGGAACTGTGCTGGGCGTTGATCTGACCCGCCAAACCTTCGAAAAAATGATCCTGAACCCTGATGTGGCCAGGGACTTTCTGGGGGGCCGTGGCCTCAATGCAAAAATACTTTTCGATCAGGTGGGGCCTGGCGTCGATCCCCTGGGTCCGGAAAACCTCCTCTGCTTCGCTCCTGGAATACTGTCTGCCACAGCACTGGGGCTCTCCAGCCGCCTTCACGTGAGCACCCTGTCCCCTTACAGCGGGATCTTGGGGGACGGCAATGTCGGTGGCGACATGGCCGGTGTCATGAAGCAGGCTGGATATGATCAAATTGTAGTAGCGGGCGCTTCATCAAAACCTGTCTATCTGCTTATCGAAGACGAGAAAATCTCCTTGCACAACGCCGGCGACCTATGGGGACTGACCACTTGGGCCACTACGGACACACTCGTCAGGCGCCACGGAAAAGGAGTGTGCGTTGCCTGCATCGGCCAGGCCGGGGAGAACCTGGTGCGTCAGGCTTGCACTATTGTGGACAAATATGCTTCGGCCGCTCGCGGCAGCGGGGCTGTATGGGGTTCCAAAAAGCTAAAGGCCATCGTGGTCAGAGGCACGGGAAGCTCCGAACTGTTTGACCGCCCTGGCTATATTGCCCTCACCAAGGAAGACAAACGGTTTATGACTAAAGACCGCGTGCAGCAGGGGGTAGCCTCAGTATACGGCTCCCACTACGGTGTGACACATTGGTTCCCCGGTTTTCGCAACTCTACGAAAGTACTTTCCGGCGATGAAATCCCTCCAGAGCTGCGCCCGGAGGCGTGGAAAGCATACGAAATCGGGCGCGCGGGCTGTCGGAGCTGCCACGTTAAATGCAAGAATTTTTTTAAAATTCCAGAGGGCCGCCGCAAAGGAGAGATTGGAGAGGCTTTGGAGTACGAAGCGATCTATTGCCTCGGCACCAACTGCGGCGTGCTTGACCCCATTGCCATTATGGAAATGGAGAACCTCTGCGACGCTTACGGGGTGGATGTCATTGCCATCGGCAACACCATCGCTCTGGCCAAAGAACTTTACAACCGCGGCATCATTCATAACAGGATTACCGGTGGCCTTGATCTCTCCTGGGAGAACGCTGAAGATCAAATAGAATTAATCCATAAAACGGTGATGCGCGAGGGCTTTGGCAATCTCATTGCCGAAGGAATGTACTCCCTGGCAAAAATAATCGGCCAAGGCGCTATAAATTACTGCTACCACGTAAAGGGGTCTGGCCGCGGCGTCTACCCTGCCGGCCTCTTCTCGCTCGCCCACGCCATAGCTACGCGCGGCGCCGATCACCTGCGCGGTCGAAGCTGGGCCGTCGGTGACAACTCCGACGAGGACGTGCTCAAAGAGCTCGTGGCTAAAGGGATTATCAGCGATGATCCGGTCCAATCCATCATTCAAGGTGAACGGGTCACCACTCTGGCCGATTGCATCGGTCGCTGCAAAGGGGCCGTGAATACGTGGACATGTGCGCTCCCCCTGGTTTGGAAAGGATCCCTGTTCGAGGGCCTGGCCGAGATGCTGACCAAAGCCACCGGCATCCCCTACACGGCCAAGATGGTCACGGAGATCGCCGACCGCGTGGGGGCAGTGGAACGCGCTTTCAACACACGTCAGGGGATTACCGTCGAAGAGGATATGCTGCCCCAGCGTATGGACTTCAAAAGCACGCCTGAGGGGGCCATAGAAAGAGAGGCCCACATGGCCCTGGTAAGGGCCTGGTACGAAAAGAATGGCTACGACCCGGCAACCGGACGACCCACCCGGCAGACCTGCGAGCGCCTCAATATTGTTGAGGTTGCAGATAGACTTGCTAAAGATGGCCCTTATAAAAGATGGGACGGACCGCCCTTGAGGGATTTGAATACCTACCCCAGAGGCGGAAAACGCTTCTGAACATCATCGGCGTCTTCCACCCGAAGTTTGGAGACATGTGTCCATCACATAGGTGTGAGCGCCTGACAAAGCATAGAATGGATCATTTCATACCCGCCCACCTCTTATGAGAATTTTAGGAGGATGTAATGATTCAAATAATTTCCGAAGAACAAAAAATTTTGCTGGACAATCTTAAGCGGGCCGTCAAAGAAAAAGTTGCTCCCGTTGCTGCAGAAACCGACCGGACCGGCAGTTTCAATCCACAGGTCGCATCCTTATTCTGGGATCTTGGGCTTTTGCAGATAATGCTCCCGGAAGAATATGGTGGCTGGCCTCAAAACCCGTCTTTTACACTTTGCCTGGCCATTGAGGAAATTGCCAAGGCCTGTGCTTCTTCCGCCCTTTTGTTAATCATCCAGGCGGTCGGGAGCTACCCGTTGATTTTTGCCGGAAGTGAAGAGCAAAAAAAGAAGTATTTATTGATGCTTTCGAAACAGCGGAATCTTATCGGCTACCTGGTGACCGAACCGGGCGCGGGTTCCGATGTTCAAGCCATTAGAACGACAGCGAGACGGTCCGGCAAAAACTATATTCTAAACGGCAGAAAGACGTTTGCAACCAACGGATCTGTTGCCGGTCTATACACAGTGCTGGCAAAGACCGGGAAAAAGAAGTTTTCTTTTTTTATCGTGGAACGTAACACTCAGGGCATCAGTATTGGCAGGATTGAAGATAAGTGCGGCTTTCGCGGAAGCAACACCGCAGAGGTGATTTTAGAGGATGTAACGGTTCCGCAGGAAAATCTTTTAGGAGAAGAGGGACAGGGATTCGCCATTGCCATGAGTGATTTTGATATGTCTCGACCGGCGGTCGCTGCACTGGCATTAGGAATAGCTGAAGGTGCGCTGGACTATACCATTGAATATGCCCGGCAGCGGAGAACTTTTGGAAGACCGCTTATCGAACACCAGGCTATCCAATTTATATTGGCCGAGGCCAGCACGCTTATCGAGGCCAGCAGGGGCCTGATGGAAAAGGCTGCTCTGGCTTTTGACAGCGGCCTGAACAATACAAAACTGGCATCCATGGCCAAATATTTCTGTAGTGACGCTGCCATGAAAATTACAACCGACATGGTTCAAGTCCTTGGGGGGTATGGCTATATCAAAGATTTTCCGAT
>CP070771.1:7003158-7013698 GCA_020345785.1 Desulfobacterales bacterium | reverse complement strand
ATAAAGGCAAGGTCTACTGGTGCAAGGTTTACGACATTCCCCAGGCCGGCCGTATGAGTCTGGGCAAGGCCATCGTCAATCTGCTGAATTTTACAGCCGGCGAAAAACTGACCACAGTGCTGGCGGTCCCGGAATTTGAGCCGGGATACCACGTGCTGATGGCCACCAGGACCGGGCTGGTAAAGAAGACGGATCTGATGTCCTTCAGCCGGCCCCGAGCAGGCGGTATCATTGCGCTGAATCTGCAGCCGGATGACGAATTGATCGCCGCCAGAATTACCAACGGTACCCTGAATGTATTCTTGGGGTCGCTCATGGGTAAATCCATCCGGTTCCACGAATCCGAAATCCGACCGTCCGGCCGCACATCTATGGGTGTGCGGGGCATGAACCTCACCACCGGCGATGAGCTCGTCGCAATGGAAGTGTTAAGCCACGGACAGACCCTGTTTGCCGTCACCGAAAACGGCTATGGCAAGAGGACCTCCATCGATGAATATCCCGTTCAAAAACGAGGCGGCAAAGGGGTGATTTCGATAAAAACTACCAAGAGAAACGGCTTGGTTGTCTCCATCCTGTTGGTTGAAGAAGAAAACGACCTGATGCTGATGACCAATATCGGTAAAATTATCCGCATGTCTATTAGCGGTATTTCGGTTATCAGCCGCAACACCCAGGGGGTCAAACTCATGGGGCTTGAAGCCGGCGAAAGGGTTGTCGGGGCTGCCCGGTTGGCTGAGAAGGAGGAATAAAATCTGTCCGTTGTCCGTTGTCGGTTGTCCGTGGTAGTTCAAAATTAATATCAGGGGTGAATGAAAGTAATTCGCTGGTGTCGAATCTCAGTAAATTCAGAGAATATGCTGTACATTCACCTGAAATTTAAGATTAATACCTCCCACTACTTTGCTAAACAACGGAAGACAAACAACTAACAACAGACATTGAGCTGGTATGCTCAATTGAGGTAATTATTATGCATCGAATAGGTGAAAATGACGTGCGTAAACTTAAAATCGGGGTTGTGGGGGGCGGAAGCTGGGGTACTGCCCTGGCGAATTTGTTGGCCGGTAAGGGCTATGCCATCGATCTGTGGGTATTTGAAAAGGAAGTCAGAGATCAAATTCGGACCTCCGGTGAGAATCCCATCTTTCTGCCGGATGTCAAACTTTCTTCCAACCTTCATCCATCCAATGACATCGCCGAGGTGGTATCCGGTAAAGATATGGTGGTGGTAGTTGTACCGTCCCATGTTCTGAGAGAAACCACCTTGAAAATGGCAAGTCACATTTCAAAGGACACGATTGTCGTATCGGCTTCCAAGGGAATTGAAAATAAGACCCATCTGACCATGACCGGCGTAATGCAGGAAACGCTGAGCAACATTCCGCCCGATAATCTGGCGGTTATCTCAGGGCCCAGTTTTGCCAGCGAGGTTGCCAGGAATCTGCCGACCGTTGTGACGGCCGCATCCAAAGACCCGGCCGTTGGCGCGCTGGTGCAACAGGTGCTGGCCACGCCGTATTTTCGGGTATATACCAGTGATGATGTTATTGGTGTTGAACTGGGCGGTTCTCTAAAAAATGTTATTGCAATTGCAGCCGGTGTGATTGATGGACTGAAACTGGGGCTAAACACCAGAGCCGCCCTGATCACCCGGGGAATGACCGAAATTCGCCGGCTGGGACTTAAAATGGGCGCCAATCCGAGGACCTTCACCGGTCTGGCCGGCTTTGGAGATTTAATTCTGACTTGTACCGGTCACTTGAGCCGAAATCATACGGTAGGAAAAAAAATAGGCCAGGGTGAAAAAGTAAAGGATATCGTGGGGCAAATGCGGATGGTGGCCGAAGGGGTTAAAACCGCCAAATCCGTCTACAATCTCTCCCGCAAACTGGAGGTTGATATGCCCATTTCCCATGAGATCTACCGTATCCTGTATGAAGATCTCTCACCCCGGGAAGCCGTAACACGATTAATGACAAGGGATTTGAAGCAGGAGCTGGATGAAGAGTAAGCGGGGTACGAGTTGCGAGGAGTGGGCATAGGGCATAGAGCAAAGCGCATAGCTGATAGCAGATGGGTTGATAAAGTTGATTAGGTTAATTGGGTTGATTAAGTTGACTAAGTTAATTGGCCCAGTTAAATGCGCTGTGCTTCTCTTTTGCGAAGAATTTAACGAGCTAAAGGTGGACTGAGTTGAATAAGTTGATCGAGGTTATGAAATCAGACTTTATCCATATAACCTAATCAACCAATCAACTTATCAACTAAGGGAATGATCTAAACGATCTAAACCATCCAAACGATCATAACGAACCCAACAATCTAAATTTATCCCGTTAAACCTTTTTGTCTTTTGTTTAACTGGGACCTGCTAAGCCAGTTCATGCTGAATAGAGTGGATCATGATTAAGAAAAATCGGCACAAAGGTGAAGGGCATCGACAGCGTTTGCGGGAGCGGTTCCTTGAATCCGGCTTGGAGGGGTTCCATGATTACGAGGTAATCGAACTCTTATTGACGCTCGGTACTCCCCGCAAAGACTGCAAAGATGCAGCCAAAGCAGCGTTGGCCAGATTCAAAACATTACAGGGTGTTCTGGAAGCATCCGATCACGAGCTTTGCGAAATAGACGGCATTGGTCCTAAAAATTCCCTGGGACTCAAGCTGATAAAAGCGATTTCTGACCGTTACCTTGAGAAGAAATTAATCAACAAAAATCCGGTCAACAATTCCAAAGAGCTTTTTGATTACCTCTATCACAGCATCAGGGATAAATCTCGTGAGTACTTCAAGATTATCTTCCTGGATTCCAAGAATCGGGTAATTTCCACCGAGACCCATTCCAAGGGGACCTTAACCGCCAGCAGTGTCTACCCGCGGGAAGTCGTCTACTCGGCTATCAGACACAAAGCCGCTGCCCTTATTTTTGCCCACAACCATCCATCGGGGGATCCGAAACCATCCGCCGAAGATTTTGCCATAACACGGCAACTTGTGTTTGCAGGTCAGGTAATGGGTATCACCGTCCATGAGCATATTATCATCGGAGACAATTGCTACTTCAGTTTTGCGGATCACGGACATATTTTGCAGATGGGGCGGGAATTTAATTCGCATATGATGAAGACGGAATCCTAAGATATCCATCTAATCCGATTTTATCCGAGTTTCCTCTAAAAAGCGACAGGATTCCTTAAATTTTCAATTTTCAATTATCAATAGTCAAGTTCTAAAAAGATGACCCAACCAAAAGATAACCCACCTGAATGCTTCGGAGAGCTCGATACTGTCTTCCCTATGGGAGACGATGGTCTGAGGCATACTCCGCCGACCTGTTTTGAATGCCCGCACAAGACCGATTGTCTGCGGACAGGTTTGAGAGGACAGGCCGGTTTAAAGGTTCATGAAGAACATATCGATAGGTCATACAGTTCGGGAATGATCAGTTTTGTGGAACGATGGTCCAGAAAAAAAAATATTGAGCGACGCAAGATGAGCGGTACCGCTTCGCGTCTCATGCGGTGGTTTCTGCGGTGGAGAACCAATCGACCAGGATGACAGGCTGTCTCACTTTTCAGGCCGAATTGCTCTAAGTTAATGGAATTTCGATAAATTTCCTCTTTTTCTCTTCAGAAATTCATGCTATAATACGCATAATAACAGCAACCAATTAACATATTACTCCGCCTAAGTTCATTTGCCGGCGAGTCGTTCACGTTATGTATAGAAATAAGCAAAGATAAAAATATGCGCAGCATAAGGTAATTAATCCGCTGTCGCTTGGGTCTAGCATGCAGTCTCAGTTTTCAAAGAATAATCTACAAACCTGAAAGTGCTATTTTTCAGGGCGGATTAATTAGGAGCAGAAATTGGCATTCTGGAAATACAGGGAAGAGCTGAGCAAGGCCGATCGCCTAAGACGATCCTATTATGAACTGCTGCGTGACGAGTTGGATCACCTCCTGCTGCAATATGCCCTGATCGACTCCTATCAAAATTTCGTTTCCCAGCAAAAACCGTTTCCTTTTGTTGAAAAGCGCGAATTAAAACCCCGGGCCCGGATCCCGGACCAGGAGTACGAAAGCCAAAATGCGTTCCTCGTCATCTTTGTTGAAGACGTCGTGCCGAACGAACATAAAAAGTACATCCGGTTCTTTGATGTCAACAAGGCAACCAAAACCAACTTTTTAAGGTTTAAAACCCTTGAACTCTCACAGGATTTCGACCGCAACTGGAAATTTCTGGAGTCGATCCATTTCCGAAATTTTTTAAGGCTCCTGCTGCCGGTGGATTATGCACTGCTGATCCAGAGAGATCCGTCCGGAATCACTAGAAACCGTTACAGCCTTTCTCATTTTCATGTTCGAATTGATTGGCCCATTGCCGATGCTGCTGAAGATCTGGCCCAGAGCTTGCGTTACATATCCAAGGATCTCTATGAAAAGGGCGATAAATATGCAGAAGATATTCAAAAGAAATTTTTTGAGTACTATGGCCTGCCGGTAATGGCCGGCGGTAGAAGAACGGCAGCCATCGTGGCCGCCCAGTACATGAAAAGGATTCCGAGCATTACCACGGTATATGCCGGCAGCAGTGAAGCCAGATCATTAATCCGTATTTCCGAGCGAGGTGTATCTAAAGCGGTATTAATGAAATTTCCGGATCATGATTTAGAGCCCTTGGTGGAAATCAACGGCATTACACCGCGGTCTTTTAAGAAAAACTACGTTGTTGACCGCCATTCAAAGGAGTCTGTATGTATATTTCAGGCGACCTATGCCCAGACTTACCATTCCCGGCCGCCGGAAGACGGCAAACTGCGAGAGATTAAACCTGACTTAAATTGGCTGGCCGTCGGTGAACAGCACATTCTTCCCAAACCGGGCGTCTGGAAATATCCCCCCCTGTCCCTCAATATTATTTATACGTAAAGAGTTAGGTTCAGGGTTTGGGGCTTCGCGCTGCGCGCTACGGCCCCACAAGCGGGGTTCCGGGTTCTGGGTTTAGGGTTCTGGGTTCAAGGTTCAGGGTTGATTAAGTTGATTGGTTGATTGAGTTGATTGAGTTGATTGGTTCAGAAGACAAACGACAGAGAACCAATGACAACAAATCTGGCAGGCACATATACCGTGAGCTGTGATCTTGGGCTCTGAATCCGTCAAGTCAATCACAACAAGGCCGCCGGGCAGGTCCTGAAGCGAAGCGCTCCTTCCCGCACAAAATCAGCGGGATTTCACATCTGATTTTAAGAGCAAAGGTGTTCAACTAGTGAAACGCTCCTAAAGCCAGCGCTCATCTTTTCCTCCCCGCACCCCGCAACCCGCAACGCCTACCTTCATACTTCTATTTGTTCCTTTTCAATCCGCAA
Source organism: Desulfobacterales bacterium (assembly GCA_020345785.1). The sequence goes on along the minus strand of CP070771.1, from coordinate 7,008,328 downwards.
TCCGAAATCTGCAATCCGCAATCGAAGAACCCGCGCACCCCTCTCTTTTCTTTTTACGCTATGCGCTCTGCTCTATGCTCTATGCCCAATCGTTGCACCCCGCAACACGCACGCCAAGCAATTGACGATTGACAATTGACGATTGACTAATTATTGAAATCTGCTTCGCTCTGTCTTTTAACAACATTTAAAAGCGAAAGAATTCCTCCCATCGACATTCGTCATTCGGCATTCGTCATTTCACAAAAACCCTTTCCCACCCTCCCAGCTTCTTACCTTCTCACCCTCAGACCCTCACACTCTCCAACCTTCGATGCCGCCATGCCCTTTGCGCTATGCCCTATGCGATCACTTTGGCTCCGTGCCTTTTTTAAACAGCGCCCAAACGGCCTCTTTTGATCCCGGCGGCGCAAGCAGTCCGGTTTGTGGATCTATCGGCACCCTGCTGACGTTGTTCGGCAGGTCAAACTGCTGAGGGGATCCGGCGGCGAGGGCGGTTTGCATGAATTGAATCCAGATCGGCAGGGCTGCTCTGGCGCCGGTTTCTTTGTCACCCAGGGTGCCGCCCGAATCGCGGCCGACCCACACCCCGGTGACTACGGTCGGTGAAAAACCAATAAAAAGCGCATCATTATAATTATTGGTTGTGCCTGTCTTGCCGGCTACGGTGCCTTCTAGGGACCTTGCTTGGCGGCCGGTTCCTTCCTCGACGACGCCCTCAAGCATGTTCGTGATAATGGCCGCTCCCTCGCGGGTCATCACCAGCCTTTTCGGCGGTTTGGCACGCCATACAATACGTCCTCGATGGTCAGCAGCTTCCATGGCACCGTATGGCTCAATCCATTTACCCTCCCGTGGGAAGACGGCGTAGGCCGCGGTCAGATTGATTAAGGATACCTCCGACGTGCCGAGCGCCAGTGATAAATCAGGCGCGAGATTCGACTCGATACCGAGCCGATGAGCGAACTGAGCCACTGAAAGGGGTCCTAACATTTCGATCAAGCGCACAGCCGGAATGTTTTGGGATATGGCCAAGGCCTTGCGAAGGGTTATTTCTCCCAGATACGTCTCGGAGAAGTTCTCCGGGCGCCAATCCTGGTCCTTATCTGCGCCTTTAAAAACAACCGGGGCATCTAGAATCAAATTGTTTTGGGCGAACCCGTGTTCGATAGCGTAGGCATAAACGATGGGTTTGAAAGCCGAGCCCGGTTGTCGCTTGGCGGCAGCTGCCCGATTAAAAGGGCTTTCATAGAAATCTTTTCCGCCCACCATGGCGAGTATGCCGCCTGATTTTATTTCCAGGCAAATCAATGCGGCCTGGGGATCTACGGGCTGGATGTTGTTTTTATCCATTCGCTTTTCCAGGTCAATCAAACCGTCATCTACCGCTCTTTGAGCAGCTTCTTGCAGTTTGAGATCAAGGGTGGTGTAAATTGAGAGTCCACCTTTATACAGCTTCGCTTCTCCTAATATCTCTTCTAAATTTTTTTGGACGTAATCTACGAAATAGGGCGCCCGATTCAATTTTTTGTCTCGATCTTTTAGCTCAATTTCTTCTTCTATCGCCGATTGATACTCGGCTGCCGAAATAATACCCGTGGTGAGCATTTGCTTCAGCACCGTATCCCGCCGCTGGCGCGCCAGATCTATATTTACCAACGGTGAAAAGCGGGAGGGGGATTTGGGCATGCCTGCAATCAGAGCGCATTCGGCCAGGCTGAGGTCCTGAACCGACTTGCCGAAAAAGATTTCGGACGCCGATTGAACGCCGTATGCGCCGCTGCCAAAATATACCTGGTTTAAATACAACTCCAGGATTTCATCTTTGGTATAGCGGCGCTCCAGCTGAAATGCCAGGATGGCTTCTTTGATTTTCCGAACGATGGTTTTACGCGGGGTCAGGAACAATGTTTTGGCGAGCTGCTGGGTGATGGTGCTGGCGCCCTCGACAAATCCACCGGCCCGAATATCCTTGATGATGGCCCTGGCAATCCCTTTTAGATCAACACCGCTATGCCTGTAAAATTTGCGGTCCTCAGTGGCGACCAGCGCTTCCGTGAGGTACCGGGGCATGCTTTCCAGCGGCACCGGGTCTCTTTTTTCCTGGAACAGTTCGGCCAACAATACTTTATCAGAGGAATAAATGCGGGTCACCGCCTGCGGTCTAAAGGTTTCCAGGTTTCGAATTTGCGGCAGATCGTGGGTGAAGGCAAAGAACGCACCGACCAGCACGCCGGCTGATATTCCGGCCAACAGGACAAAACAAATGGTGAAGGTTTTTCGGTTAAAAAGAGATCGCACTGCGGTAATATTCCAATTCTTTCCGGCAACGGTTTATTCAGTTGATTGCCGGCCAAATTTTTCAAGCTTCATCCTTGACTGAAGTGGATGCTGATTGTAAAAAAACCTGTCAATCCGGATGCTATTTTAGATTTTATACACAGCGTCATAATTAATGCAGTATTCGCCTTTTTGTAGTGGGTATATAACCTGCCCTACCGGGCAAAATAGAAAGAACACTGTGTATGTATGCCAATGATCTATGTCGTTATATGTAGCTGTCAACCAAAGGGACACGGATGAACCCCTGTGAAATAGGCTTCGCACTGCACGGGGCAGGCATGGATTAGACAGATATTTTTTGTATTTTTGCAACGCAAAAATAAAGAACGTTGATTTTAAGATCCGTGAAAATCTGCGTAAATCTGTGTCCAATAGATTAAGGAGATAATCATGTCCACCGACCATCATCACCATGATCATGATACCCATGATGAAATGCCGTTTGACGAGAAGCTGATAAAATTGCTCAACCACTGGATCAAACACAACGAGGATCATGCTCTAAATTACAGGAATTGGGCCGAAAAAGCAAAGGCAAATGGAAGGCAGAAAACAGCAGAGTTTCTTACAGAAGCCGCGGAAATGTCGCTGGCAATCAATGAGAAGTTTGCGGCGGCATTGGGCGGGCTCAAAGGAAAATAAAATGGTCAGTCGTCAATTGTCCGTCGTCCGTTGATGAATACCCAAAAAAGGCGGCTGTATATTGATCGATGCTGTTTAAATATACCCTGATGGAGGAATTTTTACTTTGTGAAAACGACAATTGCGTGATTTCCGCCCCTAATTTATTCGGCGAGGATGGGACAGGTTAAGATTGATATTCAAAACATTTTCTAGCAATCGACTACGGACCACGGACCACGGACAATTCACATTCATGTTTATTCACCCTTTCAACGCGGCGCTTAACTTCTCCCCCAGTTCTTCCAGACTGTAGGGCTTGGCCACAACGCCGCAGAAGCCGTGCTCTTTAAATCCTTTCATTCCCGGGTCATCGGAATAACCACTGGAAACGATACCTTTGACGTTCGGGTCAAGTGCCTTCAGCTTTTGGATGGCTTCCTTGCCGCCCATGCCGCCGCGCACCGTCAGATCAAGGATGACCGCATCAAAGGGGTCCGCCGAGTTCAGGGCCGCCTTATAACGTGCGACCGCTTCCGCCCCGTCTTGGGCGAATTCAACCCGGTAGCCCAGATGGTGCAATATTTCACCGGCCAGTTCCCGGATCATCTCCTCATCATCCATGACCAGAATTTTACCGTGGCCAAAAATCGCTCCGGTGGATTCTGATTCCATGACCGGTGCTCTGGCTGGAATGTCGCCATGGGCCGCCGGCAGATATATGTTCAGGGTGGTTCCGAATCCGATTTGCGACGTCACCGCGACCTCTCCGGCGTGCTTTTTAATTATCGATTGGCAAATGGATAAACCGAGTCCCATTGCTTTGTGGTTTCCCAGATTTTTGGTGGAATAGTAGGGTTCAAAGATCTTATCAAACTCCTTTTCAGCGATGCCGCGGCCCTGATCTGTGATTGATATCCTCACATAGTTTCCCGCCGGCAGCGTGGGAATCTCGTACGTTAAATTTACATTATCGGCTGCTGCGACAATATGGCCGCCTTGCGGCATGGCTTCCCGGGCGTTCATTACCACATTGTGGAGAGCTTGACCGATCTGGGATTGATCAACCTTAATCCGCCACAAATCCGGTGCGAAGTTATAGTCGCATTGGATGTTCGAGCCGCTTAACGTAAATTCGACGGCACTTCTGACCAGACGCTCCACTGCCGTTATTTCTTTATTCGGTGACCCCCCTCTGGAGAAGGTGATCAGTTTTTGAGTCAAACTGCGGGCGGTTTGAGAGGCAACCAGCGCGTGGTTTAGGAGTCGGAAAGGTTTGTCATCTTTATTCAGATATGTTTGGGCAAGGGTAATATTCCCGATAATGGCAGTTAAGAGATTGTTGTAGTCATGGGCGATTCCTCCGGCTATCGCAGCGATGGAATCCAGTTGGCGATGTTCTTTCAAATGCGCCCCGACATCTGGACGCTGCGAAATGTCCCTGATAATCAGGGTGTTTGCCGGCTGTTGCCGAAAGGCACACAGGGCTGCAGTGATCTCCACTCTGAGTTGATAACCATTTTTGCACACGAGCGTTGCCTGCAGGGTTTCAACGGCGTTCGGATCCTTCAAGACGTCGTTGCATAACGCTTCCACCGCGGCGCTATCATCGGCGTGGAAAAAACCGGCCAAACGGGTATCAACCACTTCCTCCATGTGATAGCCGCACATTTTTGTCAGGCCGTCGTTGCCTTCCTTGATGAAACCATCCTGGACGACGACGAGTCCATCATCGGCCAACTTCATCAGCAGGCGATATCTCTCGTGTCCCTCTTTCAAGGCTGCCCGATCGATCTCAGGGTCCGGCCTGTCATCCGCTAAGTTGTCCCTGCTGAATTGACGGGTTTTTCTTCGTGCCATCGGCTTCAGCCTCCAGATGCAGTCGCTGGAAATTAGGTTAAAATTTTACAGCGATTGCCTTAAAAAATGCTCTATGCTGATGTTTGCGGTCGTATTCGCTTTAATTCGAAAGAATTACCATGAATCATTCAACCAATTCCGTATAAACGCTTTCAGAGAGTATGGTGATCTGAAACGGACAGACGGTCCGGCTTTGGGATGTCGAAGCAAAAAACTCGACCCAGGGCTGACAGCAAACTATACGCACAGGATGATAAGCCCTATTCAAGCAGGTGTGCGTAATTGTTGGTAAATGAAAAGCCTCTCAGAAAGATCAGGCCACACCTGAAAAGCCGGTATACTGATC
>CP070771.1:6979946-7003058 GCA_020345785.1 Desulfobacterales bacterium | reverse complement strand
ATCATTGTGCATACATACACAGCGTTGTGTCTACCTGGCCCGAAGCGTTAGATTTTAAACCAACAATAAAAGGGCGAATACAGGATGAATCATGGCGCTGTGTCTAATAAGTTCTCCGGTCATATCGCTGAATTTGAGGCTGCCTGAAAAAAAATTAGGTTGAAATTATCTTCAGATGAGTCGGCCGGATTTCTTGCCTGTGAGAGAAAATCAGAACCGGTAACAATTTGATATTAACCACCGGCAGCCGGATGATGATTATCAGGTTGCCGGATTTACTAAGCAGTAGATATTAAGACCTATGTTTGAGAGATTAGCAGAGGTAGAAGAACGCTTCGTAGAGCTCGAAAAGCGATTGAGCGATTCCCAGGTCGTCCAGAACCGGGAAGCCTACCAGAAATACGTGCGCGAGCACGCCGAGCTGAATAAGATCGTAGCGGCCTATCGCAAATTTAGACAGACGCTGCAGGATCTTGAGGAGAGCCATGAGCTGCTTAAAGACTCTGATCCTGAAATAAAAAATCTGGCGCGGGATGAGATTGCCAGACTGAATCTGGCAAAAGAAGATATCGAAGAAGAAATTAAGCTGCTGCTGCTGCCCAAAGATCCCAACGATGAAAAAAATGTTATTTTAGAGATCAGGGCCGGAACCGGCGGCGAAGAGGCTGCACTGTTCGCCGGTGATCTTTTCAGGATGTACAGCCGCTTTGCCGAGAACCGAAACTGGAAAGTGGAGGTGATGACGCAACATCCCACCGGAGTCGGCGGGCTGAAAGAGATCATTGTCATGATTCAGGGCAAGGGTGCCTACAGTATTTTCAAGTATGAAAGCGGTACCCATCGGGTGCAGAGGGTTCCGGCCACAGAAACCCAGGGTCGCATCCACACCTCCGCGGTGACGGTGGCTGTCCTGCCCGAGGCGGAAGAGGTCGATGTCGCCATTGATCCGTCCGAGATCAAAGTCGATGTTTACCGTTCCACCGGTCCCGGGGGACAAAGCGTCAACACAACCGATTCGGCGGTGCGCATCACCCACCTGCCGACCGGCCTTGTCGTGACCTGTCAGGACGAAAAATCACAGCATAAGAACAAGCTAAAGGCCATGAAAGTGCTGCGGTCCAGGCTGCTGGATCAAATAACCACTGAACAGAATGAAAAGAGGTCGGAAGAACGCAAAAACCAGGTCGGCACGGGCGACCGAAGCGGCCGAATCAGAACCTACAATTTTCCCCAGGGACGCGTGACCGATCACCGGATCGGCCTGACGCTTTACAAACTGGATAGTATTATGCAGGGCAATATAGACGAACTCATCGACAACCTGGTAACTTATTACCAGACCCAGGCGCTCCAAAAAGCAGAAGCGGTTTCGCATGAGTAAGCTGTCAGCGGGGCAAGGCAAAACAAGAATCATATCTAAAAAATTCGCGTGCGTCCATGAGTGAAAAAGCAGTCACCACCCCGGCGAATAACCAATGGACCATCATTGAGCTTATTCGGTGGACGACGTCCTATTTAAAGGAACATGACATCGACAGCCCAAGGGCCACCGGTGAAATATTGCTGGCACATGCTTTGAAGCTAGATCGTATTGATTTGTACTTAAATTACGATAAACCGCTGATCGACGACGAGCTGCAAAGGTTCAAGGCATTGATTAAACGCAGAATCAAGCGTGAGCCGGTTGCTTACATTCTGGGCGTTAAAGAGTTCTGGTCACTGGATCTGAAGGTTAATCAGGATGTTCTGATTCCGAGGCCGGAAACCGAATGCCTGGTGGAGAAGGCCTTAGATCTTTTATCCCAACGCGCTGATTCGCATTCTCAGCGCATCCTGGATCTCGGAACCGGTTCGGGGGCTATTGTGATGGCCTTGGCCTCACAACTGCCGCAGCATATTTATTTTGCCTCAGATCGATTCCTGCCGGCAGTTGAGGTGGCCCGCGCCAATGTCAGCCGTTATGAATATTCACCGAGGATTCATTTGTTTGTCGGCGACTGGTTCGCAGCATTGAATGAAACCAAAACAAGCTTTGATATGATTGTGTCAAACCCGCCCTATGTTCCCAGCGATGACATCGGCGGGCTGCAGCCCGAAATAAACAGATATGAACCGCTTGCCGCCCTCGACGGCGCCGAGGACGGACTGGCCTGCTATCGAACAATTATCGGCACGGCTCACAACTATCTCAAAACGGCCGGCGTGCTTGTCCTGGAAATCGGCCATGATCAAAGAAATGATGTCCGCAGGATTGCCGCCGGCGTTGATCGTTACGAAGAATTCAATTGCGCCAAAGACTATAGCGGATATGATCGGGTGGTTTGGATGAGAAAGAAAGGGTAGGGAACGGGTTGCGGGGTGCGCGTTGCGCGTTGCGGGTTGCGGGGGATGGGCATAGGGCATAGCGCATGGAGCATCGCGCGAAGCGTAAAGGACTGAGTGCTGAGGACTGAGTTTTTCGAAATCGATTGGTCATCCCGTCTTATTTGAGGGGCCACCTTGCTTTCCAGTTTCCAGACCTCCAAGCCTTTCAGCCTCTGTCCTCTGTTCCACGGCCGCTTTTTATTGAAAATATAGGCAAAAAGGGGTTGCGGATGATAATATTTTTTGCTAATTAAGATAGATTTTTATCACACTCACGCCGTCGGACCTGTTTCTCGGTGCTTTCCCGCAAAGTCGGCAACAGGAATGATGACGGCGGTGGAATAACCGAAAGAGAAAGGGAGAATACTATGGCTTATGTAACAATGAAAGAACTGTTGGAGGCCGGCGTGCACTTCGGCCACCAGACCAAACGCTGGAATCCAAAAATGAAACCTTATATTTTTGGAGCCCGAAATGGAATTTATATCATTGATCTGCAACGAACCGTGCGCATGTTCAAGGCGGCTTATGACTTTGTTGTGGACACGGCTGCCGGGGGCAAATCGGTCCTGTTTGTGGGTACCAAAAAGCAGGCCCGGGACGCCATCTATGAGGAAGCCAATCGCTGCGAGATGTTCTATGTGCACAACCGATGGCTGGGTGGCATGTTAACCAATTTTCAGACCATTCGACAGAGCATCGACCGCTTGAACTATCTCAACAATATCCAGAACGATGGTTCCATTGAACTTTTTCCTAAAAAAGAACGGCTGAAACTCGCCAAGGAACGCATCAAACTCGACAATAACCTCGGGGGAATCCGCCCCATGAACGGACTGCCGGGGGCACTGTTTGTTGTCGATCCTAAAAACGAAGCCATCGCTGTGCGTGAAGGCCGCCGGCTTAATATACCTATCGTAGCGATTGTGGATACCAATTGTGATCCGGATGACGTTGACTATGTGATACCGGGCAATGATGACGCCATTCGGGCGATTCGTCTCATTACCTCAAAGATGGCGGATGCCTGCCTGGAAGGTCGGGAACGTTATGCCGAGAAACAGCAGGCCCAAGTTGATAAAGAATCAGAAGAGGAGGCTGAAACGACAGCTGTCGGCGCCGAACTAAAGCCGGGTGAACGCAAAATCATATCGGACGGCACACAGGGCCCGGTGGTAGAAATCATCAAACGGTCAGCCGCAGAAAGCACAGAGCCCAGTGCACCGACTGAGGATCTGGAGGAAGTGGCAGAAGCGCAAGCTGAAGAAACGAACATCGAAGATACCAGCGAAGTTGAAAAGACGGGAGAGTAAGATGACAACAATAAGTGCGACACTGGTTAAACAACTCAGAGAGAAAACCGGTGCTGGAATGATGGATTGTAAACAGGCCCTTACCGAGTGCGAGGGGGATATAGATAAGGCAATAGATTTTCTGCGGAAAAAAGGATTGGCGACCGCCCAGAAACGCGCCGGACGTGCGATGACGGAAGGAACCGTGCAATCCTACATTCATATGGGCGGCAAACTGGGGGTGCTGGTTGAAGTCAACTGTGAAACTGATTTTGTGGCAAAAAATGAGGATTTTATCGATTTTACCAGAAATATCGCCATGCACATCGCCGCCAGCAATCCTCTGGGCATCCGTCCTGAAGACATTCCGGAAGAAATAGTCAACCGTGAAAGAGAAATTTATCAAGCCCAGACCCTCGAGTTGGGAAAGCCTGAGAACGTTGTTGCCAAAATCGTCGAAGGCAAAATGAATAAATTTTACAAAGAAAATTGCCTGCTCAATCAACCCTATGTGCGGGATCCGGAGCTGTCGGTCGAGGATCTACTGAATGAATTAATCGCAAAAATCGGAGAAAACATCACGATCAGGCGTTTTGTTCGCTTTCAAACCGGCGAAGCTCAGGAATGAAGAATGTCGAATGTCGAATTGCCGTAAAAAAGTCTCAATCAGCATTATAAACTTCAGCAGGTGTAAATGTGAACCAACCCATTTACAAACGTGTTGCGGTGAAATTGAGTGGCGAAGCACTGATGGGAGATCAGAGCTTCGGCATTAGTCCCGCAATGATTAAATATGTCGCCGGTGAGATCCGCTCGATAGCAGAACTCGGGGTTCAGGTCGGCATCATCGTAGGGGGAGGCAATATATTCCGGGGCATTGCATTGAGTTCCCACGGCATGGACCGCACCTCGGCCGATCACATGGGGATGCTGGCGACGGTTATAAACAGTATCGCCCTGCAGGATGCCTTAGAGAAGCAGGACATTCAAACCCGCGTGCAGACAGCCATATCGATGCATGAGGTTGCCGAACCTTACATTATGCGCCGAGCGAACCGTCATTTGGAACGCGGCCGGGTGGTAATTTTCGGCGCCGGAACGGGAAATCCTTATTTTACAACGGATACAGCCGCCGTTCTGCGAAGCCAGGAAATACACGCTGAAATCCTGTTAAAGGCCACCAAAGTTGATGGCGTCTACGATGCAGATCCCGTCCAAGAGAAGGATGCCAAATTGCTCAAACGAATCAGTTACATGGAGGTGCTTGAAAAGCAGCTCAAAGTGATGGACATGACGGCGATCTCCCTTGCCATGGATAATCACTTACCCCTTGCCGTATTCAAACTAAAAGACAAAGGCAACATTCGCAGAGTCGTGTGCGGTGAGGATGTCGGCACCTTAATCAACTATTAACCTGATAAATCAATACAGCGAAGAGGTAACTCCCCATGATTGAATCGATTTATGATGAAACCAGGCAGAGCATGGAGAAATCAGTTGCCACATTGGAAAGAGAATTAAAACGATTGCGGACCGGCCGGGCTTCCCTATCTATTCTCGACGGGATTAAAGTCGATTATTACGGCACCATGACGCCTTTGAATCAGATGGCTACCCTGGCAGTGCCGGAAAGCCGTCTCATTACGATTCAGCCTTGGGACACATCCGTGATCAAGGATATCGAAAAGGCCATAATGAAATCCGATCTGGGACTGACCCCCTCAAATGACGGCAAAATCATTCGAATTACGATACCTCCCCTGACGGAAGAGCGCCGCAAGGAACTCGTTAAGGTCGTGCACAAGATGTGCGAAGACTACAAAATCTCTCTTAGGAATATTCGACGTGATTCCAATGACCTGCTGAAAAGCATGAAAAAAGACGGTGAGATTTCGGAAGACGACCTCTACAAGGCCCAGGATCAGGTTCAGAAAATAACCGATGAGCAAATCAAGCTTATCGACGAATGCTTTAACGACAAAGAGAAAGAGATTCTTGAATTCTAGCCCCTCTTCCGCCGGCTCTGCTGAAATGGATAAGACCCATTTACCGGTCCACATCGCCATTATCATGGACGGCAACGGACGCTGGGCCAAAAAGCGTCTGTTAAATCGCATCAAAGGCCACGAGAAAGGATCTGAAGCCGTTCGCGCGGTGGTGCGGTCATGCCGCGAAATCGGAATTCGCTATCTGACCCTGTATGCGTTCTCCACGGAAAACTGGCAGCGACCCAGGACAGAGGTCGACGCCCTGATGGTGTTGCTGAGAAAATTTCTAAAATCAGAGCTCAGCGAGCTGGTAGAGAACAATATCCGGTTGCGGGTTATCGGGCAGGTAGATCGCTTGCCGCCCGAGGTTCGCCAAGCCCTGCAGGAAACAATCGCGGCTACCAAAGACAATACGGCCATGGACCTTATCCTGGCGCTGAGTTATGGCGGCCGGGCTGAAATTGTGGCAATGGCTCAGAGCCTGGCAGACAAAGTGAAGTGCGGTCTGGTTAAACCGGAATCCATCACGGCGGAAATCGTGGCCGATCATCTTTACACCCGCGACATCCCCGATCCGGACTTGTTAATCAGAACCAGCGGAGAAATGCGGATCAGCAATTTTTTACTCTGGCAAATCGCCTACTCGGAGATCTTCGTAACCCCTACGTTGTGGCCTGATTTCGGCAAAGATGAGTTGCTGCAAATCTTAAAAGACTTCCAAGCTCGTGAACGTCGTTTCGGTGCGGTCTAGGTCCTTGATGTAGTGGGTAGATAACGCCATTCATATTCCATTCAGTTTGAAAAGCAAGGGGTGAACCGAACCATCTTTATTTCCGTTTTCATTCCAATAAACCATTCAACTTCAGTAACGGAGCAAGCGATCTCGTGCATTTTAAGCGGTGGATCACAAGTCTAGTCGCCCTGCCAATTGTTATTTTTCTGGTCTACCTTGGCGGAATTTCTTTTATCTTTCTGGTCAGTCTTGCCTGTGTCCTTTCACTCTGGGAATATTTTCGAATCGTATTTAATGCCGAGCGCCGACCGCTTTCCAATGTCATTGTCTGGTGGGGATACGGTGTCAGCCTGCTTATTCTTGGAAGCGCCCATATCACCGGGTTGACCGGTGTGGCGGTATTGATTGCCTTTAACCTGGTTTTTGTCGGACTGTTCTCGATATTTATCTACAAATCCAATCCGCTGGTGGGGGATATCATTCAAAAACAGTTACAGGGAATTGTTTATGTTCCCGTGTTGCTGTCGTTTCTGATTTTGATCCGGCGCGAGCCGGACGGCATGACCTGGATTTTTTATCTGCTCGCCATTATTTTTGCCGGCGATATCAGCGCCTATTATGTGGGGTCGTATCTTGGACGGCATAAGCTTAACCCGGTCATCAGCCCCGGGAAAACGATCGAAGGCGCTATCGGTGGGCTGATCGGCAATCTGCTGGCAGGTATTGCAGGTATCGTCTTTTTTCTGCCGACGCTGTCGTGGCCGCTCGCAATTGCTTTTTTCCTTGCCGCCGGCATTGCCGGTCAGGTGGGTGATTTATTTGAATCCGAACTCAAACGGTCGTCCAGCATCAAGGACTCCAGCGGCCTATTACCGGGGCACGGCGGATTTCTGGACCGAATCGACGCTTTGTTATTCGCGTCGCCGGTGGCATATTGCTTTATCGTGTTTATATTTTAGGCGTTGAATATAGGAGGTCTAATCAAATTTTGATAGGCCGGTTAAAGGCTGAAAAATCAATCTAACCAGAAGCGTGTTTAGTATTTGGTATTTAGTGTTTAGCTTTTCATGCAACGAACGTGAAGCTCAATGGAAGATACCAAACACAAAACACGATACACTAAACACTTAATGAATGTGGCTTTTCACGAATTCGTTTTAATTTTTCATAAAATTTTTATCTGTTTGCGATGAAATGTCTCTCTGTTCTTGGATCTACCGGATCAATCGGCTGCAATGTGCTCAACATTGTTGAAATGTTTCCGCAGGAGTTGGCAATAAGCGTGCTGGCGGCCAAAAGCAATGTTGCGCTGCTGGCCCGCCAAATTGTGCAGTTCCATCCCGACCTGGCGGTGGTATTTGATGAAAAGCGCGCCCGAGAACTGAGAGATCTCATTCCGCCAGGGGTTGATGTTGAAATTTTGCACGGCGAAATGGGTTACCGCAAGGCGGCCTCCTTTGAAACCGCCGATATGACCGTAACCGCCATTGTGGGGGCCGACGGTCTGATGCCCACCCTGGCCGCCATTGAAGCCGGCAAAACCATTGCCCTGGCAAATAAAGAAACCCTGGTTATGGCCGGTGATCTTGTCATGCAGCGGGCGGCTGAAAAAGGAGTAGATATTCTGCCGGTAGACAGTGAGCACAGTGCCATTTTTCAATGCCTGCAGGGAGAGCATAAAGAGGATGTGGCGAAGATACTTTTAACGGCCTCCGGTGGACCGTTTTTAAAGCGACCGAAAGAAGATTTCTGCGACATCACTGTGGCAGAAGCGCTGAAACATCCAAACTGGCAAATGGGTCAAAAGATTACCATCGATTCGGCGACGCTGATGAACAAAGGGTTGGAAGTTTTGGAAGCCAAATGTCTTTTCGGCATATCCCGACGGATGATCGAGGTGGTCATTCATCCGCAAAGCGTGATTCATTCCATGGTTGCGTACCAAGACGGTTCGGTCATGGCCCAGCTCGGCATACCGGACATGAAGGTTGCCATTGCGTATGCCCTGTCGTATCCAAGACGCCTGCCCCTCAGGCAACCACTGCCGGACTTTGGTGCCGGTCAATCGCTGACTTTTGAGCAACCGGACCTGGAAAAATTTCCCTGTCTGGCCCTGGCTTTTGAAGCCTGCGAAGTCGGGGGAACGCTGCCCGCGGTTCTAAATGCCGCCAATGAAGTGGCCGTCAAGGCGTTCCTAAACCAATTAATAGGGTTTGTCGACATCGCGAAAGTGGTTGAGCAGACGATGGATAGGCACGCGGTTGTCTCAGGTCCCGAATTGGCTGATATTCTCGACGCCGACCAGTGGGCCCGAAAGCAGGCTGAGAGGGAGATCGAGAAGTTAAGGGACTGAGAGTTTCAAGAGTTGCGGGATTGCAGAATATAGACGACGATTTAAAATTCGAAATACGAAACAAATAAGAAATCAAAATGTTTCAATGTTTCAAACATTAAGGTAAACACGTAATCGATGAAGAGATAAAGATCCTCTCTGTTTTGAATTTCTGTCATTGTGGATTGGAATTTGTTTCGAGTTTCGGAATTCGAATTTTTTATATTGAGGCAAAGTTAAAAGCACACCATAGAGCGTGCGCTGACAGAATAACAACTGCTAATTAGTAACAGTTAAAAACTATGGGTACCAACATATTTGCATTCGTTATCGTATTGGGTGTTTTGATCTTTTTTCACGAATTCGGGCACTTTTTGATTGCCAGATTATTCGGGGTCGGTGTGGAGAAATTTTCGTTGGGATTCGGTCCACGCCTAATCGGCAAAAAGATTGGAATAACCGACTATCGGCTTTCAGCCATCCCCCTCGGCGGTTATGTCAAAATGGTGGGCGAGGAACCGGATGCTAAAATTGCACCTGAAGATATACCGTATTCCTTTACCCACAAGCATGTTGCCAAACGTATGCTGATTGTTGCCGCCGGTCCGGTATTCAACATATTGCTGGCTGTTCTCATTTTCTTTGGCATATTTTACTCCACGGGCACGTTCATTCTGAAGCCGTCCATCGGATCGGTAAGAGCCGGATCACCGGCGCTTGCGGCGGGACTCGAAAAAGGTGATCTGATAACGCATATTAACGGATCGGCGATCAACAGCTGGGATGAAATGGCTGAAATTATCAATTCCAGCAAAGGCAGCACCCTCCGTGTGTCCGTGCGCCGCCAGGAATCCACGCTGGATTTTTCAATTGCACCCGAACAGGTGACCACTAAAAATATATTCGGTGAAGACGTCGAGCGCTATGTCATCGGTATCACGGCATCGGGAGAGGCCTTTTCAAAGGATATGAACCTTTTTCAGGCAGCTTCGGAGAGTCTGATCCAGACGTACCGGGTTACCGAATTGATGGTGGTCATTATTGCCAAACTCATCAAAGGAGATATTTCGACCGACACCTTAGGCGGCCCGATCATGATTGCTCAGATGGCCGGCGATTCCGCCAAAGCCGGCGTCGGCAGCCTGATATCATTTATTGCGTTGATCAGCATCAACCTGGCCATCATTAATTTGCTGCCCATACCGGTGCTGGATGGCGGGCATTTGCTGTTCTTTTTAATCGAAGCGATCAAGGGACGACCGGTCAGTGTCAAGATTAGGGAAGTGGCGCAGCAGGTGGGATTGTTCATTCTAATTTTGTTGATGATTCTTGTTTTCTACAACGACATCACCCGAATTTTTTTCAGTTAATTGTGCCCCTTTTATTTCCGGCTGGGCACTCATTAGTTTATGCTGCGCATATTTTTTATTTGTTTCAGTTGCTTGTGCAGCAAATTGATGGATATTAGGAAATTATCCTTTTAAAATTATTCAATCGATTTAATCAAATAAGAAGCTCTTATTGTGTAGTTTCATATAAGCACCGCCTCTGGCCGCGAGCGGCCAGTCTAACCGCGGAAGAAGCATTCGCAATCTAGGGTCGGCCGCCGCGCCGACCCATATTGGCGGGCACAGCCAGCGACGAGCTCAGTCGAGTTTAGGCCCGCCCTACATCAGCGGTCGGAATGAAGTTTCATGCGAGGAATGAGATGCCACATCGACTCGAGATTGCCTTAAAAGATGATCTTTTTGATGCAGAAGGGGAGGGGATATGCCAGAAGGCCCGGAATTATTTCGGCCTAAAACTGGACAGCGTGCGCACCATTAGTATTGTGACAATTGATGCAGAGCTGTCTGATGAGCAGCTGCAGGCTGTTCAGTCGGAGATTTTCACCAATCCCGTGACCCATATGTCTTCATTTGATCCGCTGACTATCGAATTCGACTGGACCATCTGGGTGGGATTCCGGCCGGGGGTCAGAGATAATCCCGGAAGCACCGCCGTTGAAGCCATTGAAGACCTGCTGAATCTTAAATTTACTGCAGACCAGGCAGTCTACACCTCCAAACGCTACTGCATAAAAGGCCGCAACCTGGATTCCGCAGACATGAATCGAATTGCCGGCGGACTTCTGGCCAACAATATCATTCAGCAGTGGAAAATTTATTCAGCCCCCCAGTGGGATCCGAACGAAGGGATCGGCTATATCCTGCCCAAAGTCATCCTTGACCACGTGCCGACCGTAACAACCATCCCGGTGGACAGCGATTTATCGCTGAAAAATATCAGTGTCGAGCGCGGCCTGGCCTTAAATCCCAATGACATACCCACCATCCGGAACTATTTCCAGAACGAGTCAATCCGGGCGGAAAGAGCCAAGGTCGGATTAGAGGACCCGACCGATGTCGAGCTTGAATATATCTCCCAGGCCAGAAGCGATCACTGCAACCACAACACCTTTCGCGGTTTGTATCGCTACCATGATCCGGCAACCGGCGAAATTGAAATTATCGATAACCTGTTCAAGACCTGTATCGAAGCGCCGACCCTGGCCCTAAAGACGAAAAAGTCATGGGTGGTTTCAGTTCTGTGGGACAATGCCGGTGCCGGACGATTTGACTCCGACCACTACTATGTGATTACAGGGGAAACGCATAATTCCCCGTCCAACATGGAAGCCTATGGTGGTGCGATCACCGGGATTGTGGGGGTCTACCGGGATCCTCTGGGGACCGGCAAGGGATCAAAGCTGGTAATGGGCAGTTACGGCTACTGCGTTGCGCCACGGGACTACAGCGGGGACCTCAAACCTCATCTTCATCCCAGACGCCTGCTGGACGGGGTCATCGAAGGCGTGCGCGACGGCGGCAATAAAAGCGGCATCCCGACCAGCTTCGGACAAGTATTGTTTCATCCGGGATATTTAGGAAAATGCCTGGTATTCGTGACCGCCGTCGGTATCATGCCGGCCCGGATTAACGGGGAGCCGGCTGAGAGCAAACGCACCTCAGCCGGCGAGCTGGTGGTTATGTGCGGTGGAAGGGTCGGCAAAGATGGAATCCACGGCGTTACGGCTTCTTCCGAACCGTTTTCCGAACATACGCCCGCCGGTCATGTCCAGATCGGTGACCCGTATACCCAAAAAAAAATGCACGATTTCTTGTTGGAGGCGCGGGATGAGGGGATGATCAGATTCATTACGGATAATGGCGGCGGCGGTCTATCGTCATCCGTGGGGGAATCGGCCCGGTTTTCAAATGGGTGTGAAATTGAGCTTGCGAAAGTACCTCTAAAATATGAAGGGCTCGACCAGTGGGAAATTTGGGTTTCGGAATCCCAAGAGCGAATGACCGTGGCCATCCATCCGGATGATCGCGAGCGCTTCTTCGATCTGTCCCGCCGGCACGCCGTCGAAAGCACCGTCATCGGACGCTATACGGACTCCGGTAAGCTTCATATCACCTACAACGGCAAAACTTGTGCCTTTGTGGATCTCGATTTGCTGAAATCAGGCTTTCCGCAATGGGAATTCGAGGCAGTTTGGATTCCTCCCGAACAACGCGGATTGCACGAGCCGGTTCTCGGCGTGCCGCAGGACTATGCGAATCTGCTAAAAGATCTGCTGGGCCGGCCCAATATCTGTTCAACGGAATGGATTACACGGCAGTATGATCACGAAGTCCAGGGGACAAGCGTGATCAAACCGCTGGTGGGGGTTGAGCGCGATGTGAACAGCGATGCGGCGGTGATCCGTCCGGTACTTGATTCAAACAAAGGACTGGCCTTTGCTCAGGCCCTACTGCCGAATTATTCGGCGATCGATGCCTTTCATATGACCAGTTGCACCATTGATGAGGCCCTACGGCGGTTGATTGCTGTGGGGGCTGATTTAGATCATATCGGCGGGGTCGATAATTTTTGCTGGCCGAGCATCCAATATGACCCGGCGTATAATCCCGACGGCAAGTTTAAAGCTGCCCAACTGGTGCGTTCCTGCCGGGCGTTGCGGGACTTATGTTTATCATACGAAATACCGCTGCTTTCCGGAAAAGACAGCATGTATGTCGATGGAAACTTGGCCGGCCGTTATGGTGAAACCCACAAAGTGTCGGCACTTGAAACCCTGCAGTTTTCAGCCATTTCTGTAGTTGAAGACGTCACCCGCTGTGTAACCATGCATGCCAAAATGGCCGGCGATCTTGTGTACGCTGTGGGAACGACCTGCAACGAGCTCGGCGGGTCGGAATACTACGACCATCTGGGATATATCGGTTGCAATGTCCCCAAGGTGCGACCGGATGAATTCATCCCGCTTTACCACCGTTTAAGGAGCGCCATAGAAAAGGAATTGGTGGCTTCGGTCCATGGTATCTATCGCGGCGGTCTGGCCGTCCACCTGGCCCTGGTGGCTATGGGGGGCAATCTCGGTTTGGACGTCGACCTGGCCCAGGTTCCAGCCAGCCGCGTTGAGCGTGACGACATTCTTCTGTTTTCCGAGTCGGCCGGGCGATTCATCGTAACGATTAATCCCGCCAACCGCGAGGTTTTTGAAGATATCTTTAAAGGAGATAGCTGCGCTTGTGTCGGTACCGTCACCGAACAACCGGATGTTGTCCTAAAAGGGCTTGATCACAGAACGATCCTTTCAGTTCCAGTTCAGGATTTAAAAGCAGCCTGGAAAAAAACCTTTGGGGATTTGATGTAGCTCAGATGACAGAGGCTTTCGATTGCGGAATGCGGATTGCGGAATGTGGATTAAGCCAGCCACAGTGCAAGTTGACGGTTAAGAACTGATAGCTAGTAGTACGAAGGACTGAATTTATCTCATAGAAAGAACCATCCAAACTCATAACATCTGTGGGCTCAAAAACCCAACCTTTAGGGACTATCAATGCGTGATGTAAATGTAATGGTTTTGACCGGTTATGGCTTGAATTGTGATCATGAGACGGCTTATGCTTTTGAATTGGCCGGCGCCAGGACGGAGAGGGTCCACATTAATTCACTGATCGACGGGTCGGTGAAGCTGAAAGATTATCAGATCCTGGTATTTATTGGCGGATTCAGCTGGGGTGATGACCATGGTGCCGGAGTGATTCAGGCCGTCCGTCTGAAAACCCGCATCGGCGATCAGCTTATCGATTTTGTCGATAAAGGCAAGCTGGTTCTGGGGATTTGCAACGGATTTCAATCTCTGGTCAATCTCGGTCTGCTGCCGGCTTTAGGCCGAAATTATCATCAACGCTCGGTGGCCCTTACTTTCAACGATTGCGGCAACTTCAGAGACCAATGGGTCGGCCTCAGGGTCAATCCGGCCTCGCCGTGTATATTCACACGGGGCATTGACTTGGCGGAACTTCCGGTACGCCACGGTGAGGGCAAATTTTATACCGATCAAGCCACACTGGCGAATCTCTGGCAAAATAACCAGGTGGTCCTTCAATACGCTCTCCCCGACGGCCAACCCGCTATGGGCTGCTTTCCTTTCAACCCCAATGGATCGGTAGATGACATTGCCGGCATATGTGATGTGACCGGAAGAATCTTTGGGTTGATGCCGCATCCGGAAGCTTATAACCACCCCACCAATCACCCGGATTGGACCTGTCGCAAAGAAATCGCCCGACGCCGAGGCGCCTCCTGGCAAACGGAAGTCCCGGACGGCATTCGAATTCTGCAAAACGGGGTGGATTATTTTCGCAATTAATTTCAATTTTGAAATTTGAATTTCAAAATTGAGTTATCTTTGAGAATCAATTAAGCTCTGAAACGACTATTATAAAAGTTAATAGACTATTAAAAAGATTGATAGCGAGATCGCCTCTTATCGGCGGTACCAGCGATCGTGAGGTTAACGCGCATCCTTTTTTTAATATATATATCAATAGGTTACTAACAATCCCACCAAATCCCGCATCTTTCCTCTAAAAACCCATCTTTATTTCAACGCATCTCTCATGCCCCCATGGCTGCAATAATTTTCTTCATTACGCCAACGCCCGGCATTCTCTATCAATTTTTTCTAAACTACAAACGGTCAATGGCCGATACAAGCTGTTGAATTGGGATAATATCCAAATGGTTAAGGTCTTGCCGCTGGTTCGGCGGCTGTTAACTTAACCTGTTTATTCCAAAGAGAATATTGCGCTTCATGATTTGTTTGTCCGCGGTTGATCAAAGGCTATATTCGCCAAATTGTGCGAAGTGGCACAAGTTTTGTATTTATAATGATTGAATCATCACGGGAGTTGAAATTATGCGAAAGAATGAGGGATTTACAGCTTTTGAGCTGGCCGTCTCAATGGCCATCATGGTGGTAATTGCCGCCATTGTGATGCCGCCCTATTTGCAATGGCTCAGAGGACATCGGCTCAGAGGTGCGGTGACCAATCTCATGGGTGACATGGAAATGGCCAAAATTCGGGCAATCCGGGAGAATTCCTTTGTCGTCGTCAGCTTTGCGCAAAATGGTTACACCATTTTTCTGGACAATGGAGAACCGGCCGGTGTCGCGCAAGATTGGAATCCCGCCGGCGAAACTATCATCAAAAGAAGGACTTTGCCGGCAGGAGTTCAGTTTGATCTCACGGCGTTACAATTCAACAACGCACCGCTCACTGCGGATGATGACGTCACCCGGTTTAACGGGCGCGGGCTTCCGGACCGGGTCAGCGCGCCGACTGCTATTCCGCTGTTCAACCAAAGCAACAGCAGTTCGATTACGATTAACCGACTGGGTCATATGAGCGTGCAATAAGGGCGGTGATTCCCATGTATCCGACTCCTGATACGTTTCTTGAAAATAATCAAAAAGGGTTTTCATTAATTGAGATGTTGATTGCCCTGGCCATCCTGGCTCTGGCGATGCTGGCGGCAGCATCGATGCAATTTAATTCCATTCGCAACAATACCAGCGGCAACATTGTTACTCAGGCCAACATGCTTGCCAAATCCAAAATGGAGGAATTGAAGAACACGGCCGACCTGACCACTCTAACCAACGGCGCCGATAATGGGATCGACGCTGCGGGACAACCCGGTGGGATTTATGATCGCACCTGGACGATCGAAAATATGGGCACGACGGCGCGGCGCATCACCGTGACGGTTCAATGGAACAAGGGCAGCCAGACCCGTAGAATCAGTATCTCAACCAACACGAGGGGCAACGGGGTATGATGGATCATTTGAAAACATTTTCCGCTCCGGACAAATCACCCGGTTTGAAGACGAGATTAACCGCGGGATTTACCGTCATCGAAGTTTTAATGGTTATGGCGATTCTATCGATTGCCTTCGGGACCATATATAAAAGCTTTGAGCAACTGAACCGTTCCTATACGACGGAAAACGTTAAGGCGGGGATTCAACAAGGCGCGCGAATCGCTGTGGAACTTATGGTGCAGGATATTCGGCTGGCGGGACTTGATCCGCTGGGAACCGCCAACGCCGGTTTCGCAGCCGGAATCTCTGCGGAATTGCCGACCACCAACTGGATTGAATTTACCACGGACGTCAATTTCGACGGTGATGTCGACACAGCTGATGATTTCGAAAATATTAAGTATGAACTGGTCGGCAGCGAACTTAAACAAACCAATCACCTCGGCACCGAAACCATGCTGGATAATGTGACCAATCTAACTTTTACCTATCTGGATTCCGATGACCAGACCACTACCGATATCAATGAGATTCGGTCGGTGATCGTTTCGTTAACGATGGAAAAGCCGGCCGGTCGTGCGGAACCCGTATCCAGAACATATACGACCAAAGTTCGCTGCCGCAATTTATAGTATGTGAGGAAATATGGGCCGAAAAATAATTCACATCGTCAACAATGAAGACGGATTTGTACTTGGTGCCGCCATCCTGGTATCCGCCATTTTGATCCTGGCCGGGGTTCTGGCCCTGTGGACATCCAGCACCGAGGTACAGGTGGTGCGCAATGAAGGGCTGATGATCCGGGAATTTTACAACGCCGAAGGCGGTGTTATTGATGCGTTGGTCAACTATAACACCGGCTCGACCCAATGGCTGACCGATGATTTTCTCATAGCCGATCCAACGGCAGCCAGCAACGTTGTGGTTTCCAACGGTCCCGACGGCCTGCCGCTTGCCACCATCGAGGCGCGTTGCATCGAAAATTCCGGCACCAGCATTGCCGGTTTGAGTGATGCCGCCAACCGGCTGCCGCGGCAGAATCATATCAGCCCTCCGCCGGGAGGTTCCGGATACAGTCTGAAATACTTTGAAGTTCGCCGATACGGGATCACCGCCACATCAACCGATGGTAATTCGCGGATTCAGGTAGGCGCCTGGAAAGTTTTCAATAAGTATTAATGCCAAGACTCACTTGAGCAACAAGGGTTTTGGCTTTTTTTGTCAAGAAAAGGAGGATCCGGCATGAAAAAATTGGGAATTGTCATCATGGTGATGATTCTGAGCACCCCGCTACTTTTGCGGGCAGATGATACCGAAATTTACGGAACCGTCACCAGCACGTCCCTGGAGCCCAATGTATTGATAATTTTTGACTCTTCCGGAAGCATGAACACTGCGGATGTTCCAGGTGATCCTTACGATCCCATGGCTGTTTACACCGGTTCGTATACCAAAGATGCGATATATGTCCGCCAGCGGATCGATCGTGAATATGTATGGGTGGAATTCGCACCGCATATCGATGATCTGAACTGTACCGAGGTATCGGACATGCTGCTGATACAGGGTTACGCCTCCGGGCGCATCACCGGTTCAAGGTATAATTATGCCTGCGCCGACCGCGGCCAACCCAAGACGCTGCGAATGGGCAACTACATGAACTATGTCGAATCCGGCGTGGGCGCCAGCCGCACCCGGATCGATGTCGCCAAAGAGGTCATCAGGGACCTGATCGACAGAACCGACGGCGTGCGTTTCGGTGCCATGCGCTTCAACCAAGAACACGGGGGCAGACTTATCGCCGCATGCGGCACGGCCAAAGAAACGATCAAAACCCGGATTAGTGAAATTAATGCGGACGGCTGGACGCCTCTGGCCGAGACCCTGGCTGAAGCCGGCCTGTACTTTGCCGGTATGACCAGCTGGTTTAACTCCGGCACTACCTACACCTCGCCCATGCAGGAGCGCTGTCAGAAAAACTATGTCATTATCATGACGGACGGACAGCCGACCCAGGATATAGACGCCAAACTGACAGGCACGAATTATATCAACGGCGATAAAATCGGCGATTACGATAACGACGGTAATGATCCGGGCACCTATGACAGCAACGGTTCCGATTACCTGGATGATGTGGCCAAATATCTGTATGAAAACGACTGTAATCCCACGCTGGGCGACGGGACCTCATTTGACAAGCAGAATGTTGTCACCTACACCATCGGCTTTCAGCTGAACCATCAACTATTGCAGGACACCGCCGGCAACGGCGGCGGCGAATATTACACGGCCACCAATTATTCCACCCTCAGTGAAGCCTTCTACCATATCATGTCCAGTATTTCCGAAGAAAATGCGGTGTTTGTCGCCCCGGTGGTGCCTATCAGCCGCATGAACCGTACCTATGCCGGTGATCGAATCTACCTGGGATTTTTCAAACCCCAGCTCAGCGGCCGCTGGATCGGCAACATCAAGCGCTACTCCCTGGACAGCGACGGCATCCTCTATGATGCCAACGACGTTGTCGCCACGACGCCCGAGGGATTGATAAAAAACAATGCCCTGTCATTCTGGACCACACTGGGCAATGATGGACCGGATGTCTCCGCCGGAGGTGCCGCCGAGGTCCTGCAGTTGCTGATCGAAGGATCCGGTAGCCGCAATGTCTACACCTACACCGGCACCGAGGCATTGCTCACAGACACATCCAATGCCTTCGTGGATACCAATACCAGCATTACCAATGCGCTTGTGGGGGTTGCCAGCGACACGGACCGCCAGAACCTGATGGCCACGGTTCGTAACGGCTGGTTTGGCGACATCATTCATTCGGAACCGGTCGTGGTGTATTATCCCGATCCGGACGGTAATCCGGCCACCAACGACCAGAAGACCATGATTTATACCGGCGCCAACGACGGCATGCTGCACTGTATCGATGATGACGACGGCAGTGAAGTCTGGTCTTTCATACCGCCGAGCCAGTTGGGCAGATTGAATCTGCTGACCAATGCTGACCACGACTATTTTATCGACGGCTCACCGGTGGTCTACACCAACGACAGTCAGATGATTATGATTGTCGGAGAGCGGCGGGGCGGTAATACCTACACTGCCCTGGATATAACCTCACCGACGGCACCCAGCTGGCTTTACAGCATTGGACCGAATATTCTTGATCCGAACCCCACCAACGATCCGGATACGGATACCTATGAAATTCTGGGGCAGTCATGGGGCAAGCCGGAAAGAGCCACCATTGCAACCGGTTCCGTTGTTACAACGCCGGATTGTAATTTAAGCATCGAAACCACCGCCGAGGACGTATTTTTAATTCCCGGCGGCTATGATAATAATCAGGACCTTGATACCCCCAGCGCCGCGGATACGCTCGGCAAGGCCTTATTTGCCGTAAACGTTACCAGCGGAAGCCGGGTGGACAACTTTAACTTCAATGCCGTCAGTCATGCCTCTCTGGGGATGACCCACTCCATTGTCGACATTACCGCCCTGGATCACGACGGCGATGGAATCCACAGTCGGGTTTATGCCGGTGATCTGGGCGGCCAGGTATTTGCCTTTAAAGACGACGAAGCTCAGACGTTTTTGGTATGTTCCAGTTCCATCACCCAGGTGGTGGTGGACGGGAACTGGAGTGCCAAAAAACTGTTCAACGCCTCGGCAGATGGTGTGCAGCGCAAGATTATGTATGCCCCTGACGCGGTGGGAGAAGAAATCGGCGAAATGATATTTTTCGGTACCGGTGACCGGAGTGATCCGGGAGAAACCAATGTGGTCAACCGTATTTACGCCGTTAAGAATGATTGGGCAAGTGCCGCGACGCTGACCGAATCGGACCTGGTGGATGTGACCGATGATTTAATTCAGCTGGGAACCGAGGCCGAACAGGCAAGTGTCCAAGCCGCCCTGGACAGCGCCAATGGCTGGTTTATTCGCTTGGAAAACCCCGGTGAAAAAGTGGTGGCCTCCCCGCGGGTTTATGGAGGCGTTGTTTATTTTACGACCTATACGCCGTCTTCCGGCACTGAACCCGAGACCGAGGATGCCTGCGCTGTTTCGACGGTCCGGGGCGTTGGCCGTCTCTATGCGGTTCATTACAAAACCGGCGGTTCGGTGCTTGATCTCTCCAGTGATGTTGAAACAGATCATTCCGGCGCTACTGTCGAGCTTGGCAAGAAAGACCGCAGTGTGGCTATCGGCACGGCCATACCGTCGGCGCCGGTAATCGCCGTTCTCGCCGGCGGAGCGCGTATCTTTATCGGGGTTGAGGGCGGTATTGTCAGTATGCCGACCATCGCCACCCAGGATATGTACACCTACTATTGGACGCAGATGTTCTAGGCGGCGATCGCAATAATTATCAAAAGTGACAGAATTCAAACCTGTTTCAACATTCAAATAAATGTAATTCGTGGGAGGAATAAATGAATAACGTGCATTTACTCAAACGGTGTCTTTGGGCGATGCTGACAATGACTCTGATCGTTTACTGGTGCCCGAATCAGAGCAGTGCGGATTCCACCAAACCAATTACACCGGAGGAGCTGGAATACAGCGGCCCCTTTGAACTCACCGCACCGATCATGGAGATCGACCTTGGAAAAAACACGCTCATCGTTGCTGAAAATGAAATCTTTGTGGTTGATCTCATGGTTGGATCGGAACATCTGTTAACGGTAATTTCCGATGCCGAGGGTGGAGCCGTCGCATTTGAATCATTAGATCGCGGACAAACCGTGCTGGTGCGGGGCTTGCAGCTGCCCGACGGTCGCGTCATTGCTGAGCTGATTCAAATATCCAGCGACCATCCGCCAAGGGGACAAACAGACCAGCGACGGACCGCAGTTCGGCAGGTTCGGGCAGTTAAGCCGCTTAATTAATCCGTCCGGAAAATAATCCGGCCGAGGTTGTAAATTGTGCTTTGAGAACGGAAGAAAGTCGTTCGATCGAAGTTCCGGCGGATTAATCGTTTTATGCTCCGCTTATGCTCCGCATGTTTTAGTAAAAAAAGCGCCGTTTCCCCATATTGGGAAACGGCGCTTTTTTTGTGGTTCCATCATGCAGCAAAGGGAGAAGATGTATCGATCCCTCAACCGGTTATCTTCATTATGACCGGCGGAGAGAGGGAGGCAAGCCGACGCCTGCGGCCATCTTATTCCAGCTTAAACGGTGCAATAATTCTGGCACCGGCAGAAATGGCGGTGCGCGAATCCGTGATCATCACCGTGGAGGTTGTATTTTCGGTATGCAGCACCAGTAATTCGCCCAATAATACCGGTGTGAGTGTAACCGCAAGTTCGTCCTTGGGATTAATGCGATATTGTTCCTGTTTGAAAATCCAATACAACTGGCCGGGTTCAACACCTGCGCTTCTTCCCTTGTCGATGAATGCGATGGTGGTTTCGCCAAATATTGACTGATGTTCTTCGGATACGATGATACTGCCTTCGAGACCCGGCGGGGTCGGCTGCATCGAAACACTTGGCATGCGTCGCATGTATGGCATCAGCAAATCACCAACCTTAATCGGGCGGTAGCTGGCCACAACTCTGGCCAGAACAAACTCAGGTCTTTTGATCATAATTTCCACGGCGCCGGCAAAATAGTGCTGAATACCGATGAATTCGTTGGTTTTCTTGTCTACGATCGGTTTTAACGTGCGATAGACCGTGTACTTCTCACCGGGTGTGAGCTCAATATTTTCCTGTGGTTTGATATACACCAGATCCCCTGAGCTGATCATCTCCTTTTGTCCTTCCACCTTAAAGATGGTACCGTAGGAGAGAACAGGTTCTTTGCGAATGAATCCGACCCGATCGATGGCGGCATATTCATAGGACAGCATTTTGGTGAGTTCCGGCTTATCCTTTAGGCCTGTATCCTCACCGGCCGTCCCCTCGCCGGAGCCATACCCTTGAGCACCGCGGCGCCGATACAAACGAATGCGTTCTCCCGGATATATACGGTGAGGATTGGCAATTTGATCGTTTTCCTTCCACATTTCCGGCCACTGCCAGGGGGTGTCGGAGAACTTTTGGGAAAGATCCCAGAGGGTGTCGCCCTTTTGGACGGTATAGTAAAAACCGGTTTCATATTCCACGGTCTCCTGCGTTTCTGACCACCCCTGAGACAGAGGCATTGCCAACAGGAAGATAATCATCATCAAACTTGAGGTGAGGTAGAATCTCATTTTGCTGTCCATCTGATGCTCCGATTCATTTATCTATTTTATTGATATTAAAAAGCAGAGTTTCTGCAATAAGATTATATGATTATCGGTAATTTGTCAAATTTTTCAAGACTGCCGAAAAGCTTAATTCATCCGCCCGGACACCCTAGAACATTCCCCTCAGTTTCAATAGAACGACGATCTCTTATCGAAACCTGCTGTGCCATTTTTCGGGACAGAATAAAAAAGCCCCTACGGCTATTTGAAATGCCGTAAGGGCTTCTTAAACCGGTTGTTGGATAGTTTGGCGATTACATCATGCCGCCCATACCACCCATACCACCCATACCGCCGCCCATGCCGCCGGCACCCGGCATTGGTTCAGCTTTTTCCTCAGGTTTTTCAGTCACCATGGCCTGGGTGGTCAGCATCAGAGATGCGACACTGGCGGCGTTTTGCAGGGCCAATCGGACCACTTTAGTGGGGTCAATCACGCCGGCTTTCATCAGATCTTCGTAGGTGTCGCTGGCGGCATTGTAGCCGTAACCGCCGGTTTCGTTTTTGACTTTATCGATTACCACCGATCCTTCCATACCGGCGTTGTTGGCAATCTGACGCAAGGGCTCTTCAATGGAGCGCATGATAACCTTGACACCCAGTTTCTGGTCTGCTTTGATTCTCATTTTGGCCAGAGCGTCCAGACAACGCACCAGCGCTACACCGCCGCCCGGTACGATACCCTCTTCAACCGCCGCGCGGGTTGCATTCAGGGCATCTTCGACCCGTGCCTTTTTCTCCTTCATTTCGGTTTCGGTAGCGGCACCGACGTTGATAACCGCGACACCGCCGATGAGCTTGGCAAGACGCTCCTGCAGCTTTTCGCGGTCGTAATCGGAGGTGGTCTCATCAATCTGAGTGCGAATTTGCTTGACCCTTCCTTCCAGGGCCGAGCGGGAGCCGGCGCCATCAACGATGGTGGTGTTGTCTTTGTCGATGCTTATGCGTTTGGCCCGACCCAGATCCTGGACGGTCAGATTTTCCAGTTT
>CP070771.1:6972285-6979846 GCA_020345785.1 Desulfobacterales bacterium | reverse complement strand
TTGATGCTGCGATCCAGTATTTGAAGGGAGTCCTCGGCGCTGCCCAGGGCCGAGTAGAAATCCATCTGATTGGGGGTCTCGACCACGGTCAGCACGACTATTTCCCCGCCATGATCGGCCAGGAGAGCATCGGACATGCCGAAAAGGGCCGATTGGGTCTGCGGATTGGCCATCGGAACCAGGACCCTCGAACCGACATTAAACATGGACCTTTGTTCCTGGGTGAGCACAACGCTCATGCCGGTGCGGGATCGGATCTCGCGTCGGCGGGAGTAGAACAGGTAAATGAAGCAACCGATCGCAGTCAGCTGCAGGCCGAAAACAATGGAAACCCAATCAATGGTCAAAAGAAGACCCAGGTTGGCGATAAACGCCAGCTCGGGAATATGGCGCTTGAGCCGATTGGCGGGTGCCGCCGTATCGGATTTACGGTATAGCCTGCGCAGGGCCAGGGAGATCGGCAGCAGAGAAGCCAAAAAGCAAAAATTGGCGGATTTGACGATGAATGTCAAATCGGCCGACATTACGGAAACGGCTGTAATGATGGCCCCGGTCCACAGCGCAGCCGTCGGGGTCCGGTAGGTTGCGTGGATGCTGCCGACGATGGCGGGTAAAAAACAGTCTTTGCCCATGGCAAAGATTTGTCGGGCCTGGGCCGTCAGGGTGCTGTTCAGGGCGGCGGCAGATGCCAGAA
The DNA here is from genome assembly GCA_020345785.1 of Desulfobacterales bacterium. Next base: position 6,979,152 of record CP070771.1, on the reverse strand, counting down.
CCCCACCCAGGACAACCAGCAGCCACCCGAGCCGTCCGAGCCCGGTCACCGCGACCTCCACCAGGGGCGCTTTCGCTCCGGCCAGTGATTTCCACGGCACCACCATGACGGAAACCAAGGCCACCGCCATGTAGAAGGTGAGGCTTACGATCATTGCAAACAACATCGCCCTGGGAACCGTTCTGGTGGGGTCGATGATTTCCTCGGCATTGTTGGCAATCAACTGATAGCCGAAAAAGGAGACATAGATGATGGCGATGGCTCCGCCCACGCCCACGATGCCCTTGGGAAACATGGGTATGAGACGCCCGGGGTCGGCGCTGGGCAGTGAGAAAAGAATCAGGATCAAAAGTACCGCCAGGTTGCCCCAGGTGAAGAACTTTTGCAGTCGATCACCTTTTTTGGTGCCCCAGCAGTTGGACAGGGTGAGCACGGCGATGATTGCCACGGCGATTCCCTTCAAAACCTCTTCCGGAATAGGGCTGCCGAGAATAGACGTCAGATAATAGGCAAAACCGGTGGCGTACATGGCGCAGGCGAAGATGCTGCCCAGGGCCAACAGCCAGCCGGTGATAAAGCCCCAGAAGCTGCCGATGGCGTTGTAAGCATAGGCATATCCTCCTCCGGTTACAGGTACCCTGCGGGAAAGCTCGCCGAACATGAGTACGGACAGGATGCTGAGCAGTCCGCAAATCAAATAGGAAAGCCAGGCCCCAGGTCCGACCTCGCCGGCGGCAAGCCCGATAAGGACATAGATGCCGGCCCCCATAAGGGCGCCGACCCCCAGCGTGGTGGCCCCCAGCAGGCCCATTGTGCGTTCGAAACGGACGGGTACGATCTTGCGTTTGAATATTTCGTGAAGGTTTTCCGACACCGGTTTTCTCCATGACAATGTTTTAACTATACCACGGGCGGGCTTGCAGCGACAGGTAAATTGTTTTGCCTGCAGCAGATAATTTTTTCTGGTTGGCATTTTCGATTTGAAAAGCAATAAATCTGAGTGGAAGAAGTCTTGTACACCAGCCTGGTCGAGTTGGTTAAAGTCATCATCAGTCTACCGTTCATCTTAATTGCGGCCGGCGGTCGCTGATTTGTGTAGTGGCGGGGTTTATCCCCGCCAGAACTTCGGTACTAATCTTCGCAAGTTGGATCGCAGAGTTGCTGCTGGTGCCGTCTTGCGTCAGCACAGCCGTGATACGTCGTTAGGCGGGGATAAACCCCGCCGCTACATGATCACTGCAGTCCACAAGGTTTCTACTATAAGTGAGCGAAAAATGCTCGGTTAAGAGTTAATAGCTGATTTGTTATTAGTTATTAGAGTGAAATGTTAACATCTCCTATTCCTTCTTCATAGGCGCCTCTTCTTTCATCATCGTTTCGCCCTCTGTTTTCATAGACGATTCTTCTTTCATCATCGCCTCGCCTTCTTTTTTCATGGATGTGTCTTCCTTCATCATCCCCTTGCCTTCTTTATTCATGGACACATCTTCCTTCATCATCTTCTCGGTTTCCATCTGCATAGCGTCTTCCGATTTCATTGACTTTTGCGATGCCTCAGGATGCGCACAGCCGGTTGAGAGCATCAAAGCGCATATGAATCCGACCAGCAACAAAGCTAAGAATAATTTTTTCATGATGTTGTCTCCTTTCCGTTTGCAAATTGATGACCGAAATAATTCTCCTTGACACTCAAATCTGTTTTTTAGTATCGCTTTTAGAACACGGGTTCGCCCAATATCACCTGATCTACAAACAAATCGGTTTCTAACCTCAAGACCAACTTCGGTATAGGAAAAAGAACAGGCGCGCACCGGTGTTTTTCCGGCAGGTCAAAAGGGTGGGCCGGCGCAAGTGGCTGTATGCATCAGGAGTGTGGAGTTTGCAGTAACAAATAGTCGGATCTAACCATTACATACCAATGAAAGGGGGCTTGAAAATGAAGATACAAAAACGCTTCGCATGGCTGGTTGGAATCTCAATCCTACTCGTTATTTTCAGTTCCGCCGCTTTGGCAAAAGAGATCAAGATCGGTGTCATCTTCGACTATACCGGGCCGTACGCGGCCGGTGGCTCCGAACCCGGTGCCGTGGGCACCAAAATCGCCATCGATATGATCAATGAGCGGGGCGGGGTGGAAGGTTATAAGATTGATGCCATTTATGCCGATGCCCAGAGCAAGGTGGAGGTGGCCATCAACGAGGCCGAACGGCTGCTCAATCAGGAAAAGGTCGATTTGCTGTTGGGCCTCTATTCCAGCGGGCAATGCGTGCCCTTGGCCGCCAAAGTGGACGCTCAGAAAAAATTCATGTGGGCCAATATCTGCGTGTCCTCGGCCGTGTTCAAGGACCGTAACCTTAAATACGTCTTCCGACCGCAGGTTCACAGCGATCAGTACGGTCTGGTTTCGCCGGATTTTATTGCCCATTACGCGAAATCGAAACTTGGCAAGGAGGTAAAGGATGTGCGGGTCGCCATTATCCATGAAGACGGACCGTACGGCGCGGGAATCGCATCCGGCAACGAAATCGGCGCCAAAGCCCACGGCATGGATATCGTTCTCAAAGAGGGGTATGCCGCCACAGCACCGGATCTTTCCTCCCTGGTGACCAAGCTGAAACGGGCGCGTCCCGACGTCATTCTGCATACCGGCTATAACCCGGATATCACGCTTCTGCTCCGTCAGGGACGGGAGCTCGGCCTTAAATTCAAGGCTCTTATCGGCCACGGGGCCGGATACGCGCAGATCGATAAACTGACAGCGACCTTCGGAGACGACGTTAACTACATCTTTAATGTGGACCCGGTGGCCGCCCAACTCCTCGATCCCAAGACCCTGGCGCCGGGGCTGGGCGATCTGATTGACGAGATGGTCAAGCGGTATAAAGCCGAAAAAGGGGTTCAGGAAGTGCCGCCGCATACCAGCATGGGATTCAACCATACCTGGATTTTTTTGACTGACGTGCTGCCCAGGGCCATAAAAAAATACGGCGGGTATGACCCTGAATCCTTGCGCAAAGCCGCTCTCGATACTGATATCCCGGACGGAGGCACCATCCAGGGGTACGGCGTAAAATTCTACCCGCCGGAAACGCCGATGGCGGGGCAAAATGAGCGATCATCGCCGGTAGTGATGCAGTATGTCGGTGGGAAGACCAAGATCGTTTGGCCGGTTGCATTGCAAACCATCGATCCGATATTGCCGCTGCCCGCCTCTCATCCCTATGCCGCAAAGTAGCCTGTAACCCAAAGGCCGAAAGGAGGGTGGGTGAGTGTTATCGGTTGATAATGTTACCATGCGTTTCGGAGGATTCGTTGCCGTCGATAAGGTTTCCTTCGAGGTGAAGCAAGGTGAAATTCTTGGACTCATCGGACCCAACGGTTCCGGCAAGAGCACCATATTCAATGTCATTTCCGGCGCTCTTAAACCGACGGCCGGATCCATCCGATTCAGGAATCAAGATATTACCGGCCTGTCCCCGGATAAAATTTGCCATCTGGGGATCGGCCGGACCTTTCAGATTCCCCGACCGTTCCGTAAATTATCCCTCCTGAATAACGTCAAGGTATCCGCCTATTTCGGACATAACGGCACCATTTCACGAGCCGAAGCCGAATCCCTGGCAAAAGAGGCGCTGGAACTGGTTAAGCTGCCTTCGGATGCAGCGGCGACAGTTGATACGCTGGGTGCCGCCGGCCTGAAGAAACTGGAGCTGGCAAGAGCCCTCTCCACCCAGCCGAAGCTGCTTCTCGCTGATGAAAGCCTTGGCGGGCTTGACGAGGCCGAAATGGATAAGGCGGCCGATATGCTGGAGACGATCCGGCGGGAAAAGGGAACTACGATTATTTGGGTGGAGCACATCATGGGTATTTTGATGCGAGTGGTCGATCGTGTGATGGTGCTTGACCATGGCCAGAAGATTTCAGAGGGCCTTCCTAAAGACGTGGCTGTGGACCCGAAGGTGATCGAAGTCTATCTCGGTCAGGAAAAAGTTAAACTCCATTCATAAGCCATCCCGATAAGTCGGGATGACATATGAATGGAGATACAATAAAGAACTTCATGAATTGTACACATGTCACACCAGGGTGGGCTTTAGGCAATTTAGGCCTTTGCCGCTTATGACTCTGATGACAGACTGCTCCACGGGGGCCACTTCTGCTGAGCGGAGTCTCGGTCGAAGCGTAGAAACTTAATGTAAAGGGGGCGATAGTGCTCGAACTGCATGCCGTAAACGCCTATTACGGATCATTCCAGGCTCTGTTTGATGTCAGCTTGTCTGTTGAGAAGGGCGAAGCGGTGGCCGTCATCGGACCTAACGGGGCGGGCAAGACCACCCTGCTTCGGGTGATATCCGGTTTGGTGACCACAGCCGACGGCATGCTCAGCATGGAGGGTCAGGACCTCAAGACCGTGCCGCCCCATTCCATTGTAGAACTTGGAGTTGCCCATGTGCCCGAGAATCGGCGGCTTTTCCCGCGCATGTCCGTGGAAGACAATTTGAAAATCGGTGCGTTTACCCCATCGGCCAGAAATCAATACCAAGAGCGCCTGGCATTTGTTTATGAACTGTTTCCGATTCTTGCGGAGCGGTGCGCGCAATTTGCCGGCACCCTTTCAGGCGGTGAGCAGCAAATGTGCGCCATTGCAAGGGCGTTGATGTCGAATCCCAAGCTGTTGTTGATGGATGAGCCGTCGGCCGGTTTGGCGCCGGTCATTGTCCAGCGGATCTTTGAGCTGGTCGAACAGATCAGGGAAAAAGGGTTCACGGTATTGATCGTGGAACAAAACATCCAGCAGGTGCTGAAGGTAGTGGATCGGGCATATTTGCTGGAGGTGGGTAGCATCAAGGCCAGCGGAACCTCTGCCGAATTGCTCGACAGTGAAGAAATCCGCAAGGCCTATATCGGCGTGTAATTCCGATAGTAAGCCGCCACTTCCAGTGGTGGAGCCGTAAAGATATTACCGGTCCGAGGAGAAAACAGCGGTGATCTGAAAAATCCGAAATTCGAATATCGAAATTCGAAACAAATCCGAAATTCTAATTTTCAAATGCTTAAAACGAGGAAAGCAAAATTACACAGCCTGATATGAAATATAAAAAGAAAAAATGCGCAGCATTAAGTAATTAATCCGCCGGCTTTGTATTTAACAACTTTCTTCCGTTTTCAAAGCGTGCATTACACGATGAATGGCCTATTTTTCAGTGCGGATTAATTACATTAGGTGAAAAACCATGTTCGATATTTATCTTCTGGAAACGATCATCAACGGATTTTTACTGGGCGGTGTGTTGGCCCTGTTGGCACTGGGGTTGAACCTGATTTTCGGTGTTATCGATGTGGTTTGGATCTGTTATGCCGAATTGGTGATGGTGGGCATGTATACCATCTTTTTCCTATACGCCAAATTCGGGATTCCCTTGATCCTGTCCTGTGCGGCGGGCATCGCCGTGGTTGCCGTGCTGGGATACCTGGTGCATTTTCTGATCATTTCTCCCATTCTCGGAACCGCCCCCATCAATCAGCTGCTGGCAACCGGCGGTTTGCTTTTCTTCCTGCAGAGCTTTACCACCCTGTTGTTCGGAATCGAGTTTCGCAACATCGGACTTCGCCTGCCGATCTTGGAAATCTTCGGCATGTATATCAGTTTTGCCCGACTGCTGGCTTTCGGTACGGCGCTGATCGGAATGATCGCATTATATTTGTTTTTGACGCGCACTTTCATTGGGACCGCAATCCGGGCAATTTCACAAGACCGGGAGGTGATGGTGCTGATGGGCGTCAACAGCCGGAAGGTCTATCTGGTGACATCGGCCATCGGCGGCGGACTGGCCGGACTTGCCGCCTGCCTGCTTGTGCTTCAGTATGATGTCCATCCGGCCATCGGGCTGTCTTTCGGACCCATCACGTTTATGATCTGCGTCCTGGGAGGATTGGGCAACATGATCGGCGGATCTATCGCCGCCTTTATCTTCAGCCAAGTGATCGCCATCGGCGGGTACTATTTTCAACTCGAATGGGGGTACGTCATTGCCTTTGCGATTTTCATTATCATGATGTTCATTCGACCACAGGGGATTTTAGGGAGACGTTGATGAATAAGTTGTTTTACCCTATCGGAGCCATTGTATTAATGGCGTTGCCGTTTGCCGGTGTACCGCAATATTATATGCACGTTCTCATTTTGATCCTAATTTGGAGCTATATCTATACGAGCTGGTCCATCATGGGGCGGTTCGGTCTGGTTTCCCTGGGTCATGGCGCCTTTACCGGCCTCGGCGCTTACACCGTGTCCATGCTGTGGAACTTTTTTTCGCTCCCGCCCTGGATCGGTATTCCGTTGGGGCTGTTACTCGCTCTGGTGGTTGGGATACTGATCGGCTATCCCTGTTTCAGGTTCCGAATCGTCGGTCATTATTTCGCGCTGGTCACCCTTGCCCTGAGCGAGGTGGTTCGCATGGTCGTCATGGCACTGCGGGATTATACCGGGGGAGATCTGGGATTGACCCCCACCCGTTACGCAGAGGGAACATCCGTTTATGCCCTGCAGTTTGCCGACAAGGATACGTTTTATTTCATTGCACTGGCGGTGTGGGCCTGTGGGATTTGGATGTGGAAGAAAGTTGATGCCAGTATGGACCGGTATGCGTTGGATGCCATCTCCGAGGATGAAGATGCCGCAGCCTCGATGGGCATTCATGTGACGCGACAGAAATTGCGCATTACCATGCTCAGCTCGGTAATGACCGCATTCGGCGGGATCCTGTACGGCCAGTACCAGATGTACATCAACCCCCATACGGTTTCCGGGGTCGGCATATCGCTTCAGATTGTATTTGCCGTGATCGCCGGGGGGATGTATGTGGC
>CP070771.1:6955031-6972185 GCA_020345785.1 Desulfobacterales bacterium | reverse complement strand
TTTCATATTCCGGTCCTTCAATTTTAAGTCCGGCATGCCGCCCCTCCTTTACCTCGCCCAGCTGGCCGCAGGCCATAAAGCACTTGCCGCAGGCATGGGGGGTGGGGTTCATTTTTTCAACCAGCGCTTCGGCGCTGATTTTTTCCCAGTTGTCCATGGTGCCTTTGGTCCAGTAGCGATTGGGAAATGCGCCGGCCGTGTTGGTCATTTTGACCAGCATGGGGGTGCCCAGGGTCCGGTAGGCATTGGACGCCGCATGATCTTTGAATTCGGCCATGAAGTTCTTCGAAAATTCCTTGACCGCCGCTTCATCCGCGTGGGGGCGTTTGCGGTTGCCGGTGAAGAGAATGCCTTTGATCTTTTTTGAGCCCATCACGGTCCCGGCACCGGTTCGACCGGCCGAGCGCCAGTAGTCATTTTTGATGCAGCCGAAACGCACCAGATTTTCGGCCGCCGGCCCGATCACCAGCGCACCCTTCTTTCGATATTCCTCCCGGCCGAATCGCTCCTTGATCGCATCTTCGACCCCGTAGGATTCCTTGCCCCACAGCTCCCCGGCGGCATGAAAATCGACCCCGTCCGGATGGATGGTCAGGACCGCCGGTTCATCGCACCGGCCCTGAATGACAATCGCATCAAACCCGGTGGCATCGATGGCATCCGGCGTGCGTCCGCCGGAATAGGATTCGGTAAAAAAGCCCGTCAACGGCGATTTCGTGTACACCCCATAGCGGCAGGACCCCCAGATGGTGCTGCCGCCCACGGGGCCGTTGGTAAAAATCAGGGTGTTTTCCGGCGACAGCGGATCGACTCCCGGCGGATTTAGTTCGTATAAAAGATAAGACGCCAATCCCTTGCCGCCGAGATACTTTTCGTAAATCGCATCGTCGATGGTATCGATTTTAAAATTTTTCTTGTTAAGATCGACTTTTAGAATCCGGCCGTAGAATCCGTCCATGATATTTTTCCTTATTGATTGATTATTAATTATTACAGAGGCTTGCCCGGCGGAATCCGCTTTACCAACTTTGGGATTCCATCAACGGAAAAATATGTACCTTATTATTTGGGAATAAATCAAGTTGTAAATTTTTTCGTGCCACCTAACAATACTCCACCACATAATCTCTTTTCACATACATACACAGCGTTTACCTAGTTTGACCGATACCGTAATGCTAAGATCAACCACTTAAAGGCCGAAGAAGCTATTTAGCAGGAAGCTGTGGATTTACATATATGCCCCACCACTGGGGCTGATGACCTGGCCGGTAATAAATTCCGCCGCATCCGAGAGCAAAAATGCAACCACACCGGCGATGTCCGCCGGTTGTCCAATCCGGGGCCAGGCCACCAGGTGCCGTTGATGGTCAATCCCTCGTTTGCGGGACATGGCGGTGTCAATTAAACCGGGGGCCACCACGTTGACGTTGATGCGCTTGTCGGCCACCTCGCGTGCCAGGGACTTCGAAAAACCGATGACGCCGGCTTTGGCCGCTGCATAATGCGTGCTGCCCGCAACTCCCATCATGGCAGTGATCGACGAAATGTTTACGATTCTGCCTCTTTGCTGAGAAATCATATGCGGCAGTACAGCGCGGCAAAGAAGAAATGTTGATGTTAAATCGATCCGCAGCATTTCCTCCCATTCATCCAAAGTCAGTTCAAGTATGGATTTGCCGACCCCGCCGATACCTGCATTGTTCACCAGGCTGTCAATGCACCCAAATTGCTCCATTACCCTGCCAACCATCGCCACAGAGGTATCCGGATCACTCACATCGCCGGCAATGCCAAGCACCTGATGTCCTGCTTCCTTTATTTGGGCAAGCGCAGCCGTGAGCGCCTCACCGTCAATGTCATTTAATGCTAAATGATGACCGTCGTTCGCCAGCCTTTCGGAAATCGCCCGCCCGATTCCCCTCGCTGCGCCGGTGATGATCACTACCTGTCCTTGTTTCTGAATCTCTGTTCCCTTCATTTCTGAATTTCCTTCCAGTAGCGAGCCACGCTCATCAATGGCGCGATCCACACTTCAGGATAAGATAAAATTTTTTGAATCATTTTCTCGAGCATGAGCAGGCGTCCGGGACGTCCGATAAACTGCGGGTGCATCGTTAGATTAAAAAATCCGCCGAAGTGGTAAATTCCGTGAAATTCCTCCTGCCAGGCATTTAAAACAAATTCGGCCGGAAATATGGGCCGCGACGGAACCCGGGTTTGAAACAAAAAGAAAGGCGCATCATCAAGCAGCCATTGAACCGGCAGCTCTACGATGCCTTGCGGGTGCAGATACGGTACGAAATCGTCCATCAGGTTGGAAGAGTACAGAAAACCTTCATCCTTTAGGAAATTCAAGGTGTTGGGCGTCAGCTCCCACGCCGGCGACCGGTACCCGCAGGGTCGCTCGCCGGAAAGGCTGCTAATGGCCTTTATGCCCTTCAACAGGACTTCCTTTTCCATTTCAGGATGATCACTGTCGGGCCATTCATGCTTGTAGCCGTGATGGCCGATTTCATGCCCGCTGCGATAAATTTGTTCGATGATTGCAGGATATTGTTCCACAATCCAGCCCGGAACAAAAAAAGTAGCGCGGATACCATAGCGTTCAAGCAAATCAAGAATTAAGGGCACGCCCACTTTGGGACCATATGCACCCTGTGACAATACGCCGGTGCGCTTCTCATTGGCCGGATCTTTCGATATCCAGAGGGTTTCACCATCCACGTCAAAGGTCAAACTGACGGCACATCGGTGGTTGCCCTCCCAAATAATTTTTCTCATATCCAAACTCCTTAAGGCTGCGCATATTTTTTGTGTTTTCAGTGCTAAAAATTTCTTTACGAATTCCCGACATGGATCGGCGGTTTACGATTCGCCCAGGGCAGGGCTTTCTCAAAAGCGCTGGCAATCCGAATCAGCAAATCCTCCTCACCAAAGCGGGCACCAAACTGGATGCCGATGGGCAGACCGGCTGAACTTTGACACAGGGGCAGCGAAATGGCCGGCAGACCCGTGGCATTGAACAAATTGGTAAAAGTGTTAAACTGAGACGTACCCTCATACCACTTCTCTAAGGGAACATCCTGATTCTGGTCGATAGTGCCGACAGGCACTGGAAGCTGAGCAATGGTCGGCGACAGCAGTAAATCATATCTTTCGAAAAACGCCCCAAGCTTACGCCGGGTCAAGTTCACGGCGGCCCGGGCACGGATTACATCGGCGGCAGAAAATTGTCCGGCGTCTTCATATATCTTGAGGGTCACGGGCTCCAAATGATGTCTGTCGACGGGGCGATCCATCTTTTGGGCGAGCTGATCGCATGCATAATGCATCGAAGCCCCCCAAAATACCCCCAGCGCGCTGAAATACTGTTCCAGATCAATCCGCGGTTTGGCCGTTTCAACATAATGGCCCATGTCCTCGCAAATGCGGGCGATATGTTTGACGCCAGCAGCGATTTCCGGATTCACGTCAACTCCGGTCCAACTTTCAGCGGTATATGCTATACGCAATTTTCCGGCCGGGTTATCGACTTCTTCCAGAAAGGATTGGTGGTGCTGGACGATCATGAAGGGGTCGCCCGGAGCCGGACGACTGGCGGCATCCAGCATGGCCGCTGTATCTCTGACGGTTCGGCTGACAACAAATTCCTGGACCAGTCCGAAAAGCCGTTCATCGGCCGCCGGTCCGCAGCTAACCCGTCCACGGGACGGCTTCAATCCGATTACACCGCAGCAGGCCGCCGGGATGCGGATCGACCCGCCACCGTCACTGGCATGCGCCGCCGGCACGATACCGGCCGCCACCGCTGCGGCGGACCCGCCACTTGAACCGCCGGCAATAAGGTTCAAATCCCAAGGATTGCGCGTTGCTCCCGTCAGTATCGATTCAGTGGTTGCGGCAAAACCGAGTTCGGGTGTCGCAGTCCTTCCTAGAATTAAGGTTCCGGCTTCCTTGAAGCAGGTCGTCAGATAGGCCTCCGTATCGGCAACATAACCGCGGGTCAATCTACTGCCCATTTCCTGCCTTCTGCCGGCTTCAGTTGCACCCAAATCTTTGAGAAATAAAGGCACACCGGAAAAAACCCTGCCGGAAAGCGGCAGTGTGCCAGCGTTCTCAACACGGTCTGGGTAGATTTCAATAACGGCATTAATCTTCGGATTGATTTTTTCAACTCCTGCCAGAGCCAATTCGGCTACCTCGCGGGAGGTCACCCCTTTTTTACGGATAAGCTCTGCTAAGCCCAATCCATCCAAACGAGCATATTCAGCAAGATTCATTTGAAGTGAACTCCTCTAACGTAAATGGCATGCCACCCATTGGTCATCACCCGCCTGTTTGAGCACGGGTTCCTGCTTATCGCAGATGTCCATTTTGTACATACAACGGGTATGAAAGCGGCACCCCGCCGGTGGATTGATGGGACTGGGCACATCCCCTTTAAGGATGATGCGTTTTTTTTGGTAGTCCGGGTCCGGTACGGTAACCGCCGATAACAACGCCTCGGTATAAGGGTGCAGCGGTTGGTTGTAAATCACGTCGTAAGGCGCAATCTCAACGAGGCGGCCGAGGTACATAACGGCGATGCGGTCGCAGATGTGCTCGATGACCGTAAGATCATGTGAAATCATGATGTAGGAAAGGTCAAATTGCGCCTGCAAATCTTCCAGCAAATTAATAATCTGGGCCTGAATAGAAACGTCCAGGGCTGAGACCGGCTCATCCCCGATAATCACCTTGGGCTGGGTGGCAAGCGCCCGCGCGATACCGATACGCTGCCGTTGGCCGCCGGAAAACTCCCGCGGATAGCGGTCTCTGTGCTCTGGTTTAAGTCCCACGCACTCCAGCAGGTAGGCAACACGGTCGCGTTTTTCATTGCCTTTAGCGACCTGGTGGATTTCCATGGGATCGCCGATGATCTGTCCCACCTTCATCCGCGGATTTAACGAGGCATAGGGATCCTGGAAAATCATCTGCATGTCTTTACGCAATGCCCTGATATCCTTCAGAGGCAAATCGGTAATCTCCCGGCCGCCGAAATAGATTTTACCGGCGGTGGGTTCAATGAGCCGCATGATGGTGCGTGCCACGGTAGACTTGCCGCAGCCGGACTCCCCCACCAGTCCCAGGGTTTCGCCCTGCTGCAATCCGAAGGTGACATCATCCACGGCATATACATACCCTTTGGTACGTAATAGAATGCCGCCCCGGATGGCGAAATAACGCTTCAAATTTTCTACGCGCAAAAAATCCGTCATGACTTTTTTTAGCCCGGTGGTTGATCCAGCCAACAGCGCACCTGGTGGCCTGGTTCCAGCGTTCTTAATTTAGGTCGTTCTTTTAGGCAAATTTGCATTGACCACCGGCAGCGAGGTTCGAACAGACACCCGCCCGGCAAATCGAACATGCTCGGCACGATACCTGGAATTTCGCGCAGGCGGGTTTTGCCTTTCTTGCTGCGTCGTCCAAGCCGCGGTACGGAATCAAGCAGTCCGATCGTGTAAGGATGAAACGGCTTTTTAAAGATTGTGCGCACGTCTCCGCTTTCCATGACTTTGCCGGCATAAAATACCACCACACGCTGGGCGGTTTCGGCGATAACCCCCAGATCGTGGGTGATCATGAGAATGGCCGTGCCAAGCTCTTCACGCAGGGCCAGCATCAGGTCCAGAATCTGCGCTTGGATGGTCACATCCAGGGCGGTGGTGGGCTCATCGGCGATCAGGATTTCGGGGTTGCAGGCCAGCGCCATGGCAATCATGACCCGCTGGCGCATCCCGCCGGAAAGCTGATGCGGGTATTCCTTAAGACGCTTTGGCGCTGAAGGGATCTGCACCTTGTGCAACACATCCACGGTGGCGTCCCTGAGGGCCTGCCCTTCAAGTTTCTGATGGATGCGAAAGACTTCAGCGATCTGGTGACCGATGGTAAACACCGGATTCAGGGAAGTCATGGGCTCCTGGAAGATCATGGAAATCTGCCCGCCCCGGATCCGGCGCATGCGTTCATTGGACGCCTCGACCAGATTTTCACCGTTCAGCAGCACCCGGCCGCTGGCAATACGGGCCGGCGGTGAAGGGATCAGCCGCAGAACAGTTAAGGCCGTAACGCTCTTGCCGCAGCCGGATTCCCCGACCAGTCCCAGGGTTTCGCCCTTGTTAAGGGCAAAGCCCACTCCGTTAACGGCCTTGACCGTCCCCTCCAACGTGTGAAAATGGACACGCAAGTCTTGCACATCCAAAATTTGTGACGTATCCAAAACCGCCTCATTGATGAAATGATACGCTTAGCTGCGCTAATTTAACAATTTGTTTCAATCTATATGACCTTGAGTTTTTGCTGTTTTTTCAATAAAAAGGTTACTATCCATAATTTTAGACAATTTAGGCATTTCTGCGGACAGCATAACGTTGTCCTATGGAATTCCAGGCGCATCCTGTTCGATGGCTTCGATTGCTAATTTACCTAGGATATTCTAATGCGGGGATCCAGCAACCCATAGAGCAGATCCACCACCAGGTTCACCAACACGAATAAAAAGCTGATCGTCAGGATGGCGCCCTGCACCATGGGGTAGTCCCTCTGCAGCACGGCATCCAGTGCCAAACGCCCCACACCGGGCAGGGAAAAAACGGTTTCTATCAAAACCGCGCCCCCTAAAAGCGATGCGGCCTGCAGCCCCACGATGGTCAAAACGTTGATCAGAGAGTTGCGCAGGCCGTGTTTGCCCACCACCAATCGCTCCGTCATTCCCTTGGCCCGAGCGGTGGTGATGTAATCCTCCTGCAGCACCTCGATCAGGCTGGACCTCGTAAAGCGTGCGACGACGGCGGCCATCGCAATACCAAGGGCCAGGGCCGGCGGGAAAATGGCCTTGAAATTGCCGCCGAAATCCTTGAAGATGCTCACGTAGCCGCCGGAGTAAAATGAGGGAATGTAATATGAAATCAAAATAATAAATAAGATACCCCACCAAAATGTGGGAACCGACAGTCCCACGATGGATAGGGGCCGCAAAATGTGATCGAACCATGAATTCTGCTTTACCGCGCTGGCGATTCCCACGGGAATGGCGATAAAAAGCGAAATAATCATGGAATAAAGGGTCAGTTGCACTGTCACCGGTAAGCGGTAGAGAATTTCTCCAAGTACCGGTCTGCCCGTGCGAAGCGAATCGCCTAAATTGCCGTGCAACACGTTTGTCAACCACTTAAGGTACTGCACGTAGATAGGCTCATCCAATCCCAGCGCTTTTTTCAGAGCCGCCACACTCTCCGGTGTGGCCTCCACACCCAGCATGACCTCCACGATATTGCCTGGAATGGCATGCATGGATGCGAAAAGCACAATGGAGAGGCTGAACAGGATAAAAATCGTCAGCAACAATCTGCGTGCAATGTAGGTGTACATGCCGAATAACCCGAGATATTGTCTGAAGTATCGGAGTAATGCAGAATGACTGAGCTGCCTTCATTCTGCATTACTCTATGACGTCCTCACTCAATGGGCCCAACCGTCGGCTTCGATGGTGTATATGTTTGACTGGTGCTCACCAGAGATATCGCCGCCGGTTTAGGCCATTATTTGCCCAGCCAAGTGCCGTCCAGGTAGATTGCGGCCGGGGTCAACATCACCCCCTTGACATAGGGCTGTAGGGCATATGAAACCCGGGTGCGCCAGGTGTAGACCGCCGGCGCCAATTCGGCCAAACGCGCCTGGGCACGGCGATAAATCAGCTGGCGGCTGGCAACGTCGGTCAGGCGTCGTCCCAGATCAAGCAGTTCGTCCACGACCGGATCGCTGAAACCGATGTTCCAGGCGCCCTGGGAGTGAAACCAGCGGTACAGGTAGGCGTCCGGATCCGCGGTGTAGGACGGAAAGGAGTGAAAGCAGGCCGTCCAGGTGTCGAAATTGGTGATGTCTTTGATGTAGGCGCCCCACTCCAGGGGAACGATTTCGACCTCCACCCCGATCTTCTTGAGGTTGCTCTGAATTACCTGGGCCGTAGGCACATAGGGTGCATACGCCGTGGAGGTCTTCAACTCGAACTTCAGCCCTTCCGGATAACCGGCCTCCTTCAGCAGCGCTTTCGCCTTTTCAAGATCAAGCTGGTAGCCGGCCAGCGTCCTCCAATCAACAGAGTAGGCGCCCATCCCCTCGGGCACCGGCGCGGTGATCTTGGCATTGCCCAGCATGACCGAATCGATAATTTCCTGACGGTCGATGGCATAGGCCAGGGCCAGTCTCAGCTTGGCATTGTCAAACGGAGCTTTTGAGCTGTTGAATTCCAGCATGGCCCAGGCAAAAACCGGCACGTCCTGCACCTGGATGTTTTTCATTTTCTCAAAAAACTTGTACATCGCGCCCCAGACCACCGTGCCGTCGATGGTCTGACTTCGCATGGCCGCCGCAATAGCCGAGTTTTCGGTGATCAGTTTGAGCTTGAGCTGATCCAGGTAGGGCTGTCCCTTTACGAAATACTTGGGGTTTTTCTCCAACAGCACATAGTCGCCCGGCACCATCTCCTTGATCATGAAAGGTCCGCTTCCCACAGCCTCTTTCTTGATGCTTTCGGCCTCCACGATTTCCCGCGGCACGATCATGGCGTTGGGATCGGCAAAATTGCCCAACAGGGGGGCAAAAGCATCTTTCAGCGTGAATACCACCGTAAAATCGTCCGGTGTGTCGATCTGTTTTACCAGATTGAACCGGTCGGCGCGCGGTGACCCCGTGGCCGGATCGATCATGCGCTCGATGTTGTACTTGATGTCGGCCGAGGTCAGTTTGCGGCCGTTGTGAAAGTAGACATCGTTTCGCAGCTTGAAGGTATAGACAAGGCCGTCAGGGCTGATATCCCAGGACTCGGCAATATGAGGCACCACGTTGGCGCTTTCATCGTAGCGCAAAAGGGTGCTGTAAATGTTGCTCAAAAGCTGGGTCGACCCCAGAGTATTGGCTACGTGCGGGTCCATGGAAGCGGTCTCGGCCCCCACGCGCCATACCAGCATACCCCCGTACTTGGGTTGTTCGCCGGCAGCGCTGACTGCCAGCATGCAGACCGTTAAAATACCCAGACCAACAAACAATACTTTCTTTCTAGACATGGCGTTACCTCCTTTTCTACGATTTGCAAGGTTGGGCAAATTCTGCAGCCCCCGATTTGTTGCCCGGTGTCCTTGGTAAAAATTAAATTACCGCTCCTCTTTTTATTGCTTCATTTTGGGGTCGAATAAATCTCTCAACCCGTCGCCGAACAGGTTGAACCCGATCACCGCCAGGGCGATGGCCAATCCCGGAAAAATACCGGTCCAGGGGGCGAATTCAATAATACCCCGGGTTTCGTTTAACATCAGGCCCCAGGAGGGTGTCGGCGGCCGGGCCCCTAAACCCAAAAACTGCAAACCGGCTTCGGCCAGCAGGGCAAAAGCGAAGCTCATGGTGACGTAAACGACAATAGGTGCCGTAATATTGGGCATAATGTACTTGGCGATCACCCGCAAGTCACTGGCGCCGGAAGCCTTGGCCGCTTCCACATACTGGTTTTCCCTGACCGCCATTACCGCACCCCGGGCAATGCGCGCCGAATACGGCAGATAGGCCACCGCCAGCGAGATAATCACGTTGAAAACCCCCGGACCGGTGATGGCGATAATTAAAATAGCCAGTAATATGAACGGAAACGAGAACATGATATCCATCAGCCGCATGATGATGTTGTCCCGCAAACCGCCGTAATAGCCGCCCAAGACGCCCAGGATGATGCCGCCGAAGTTCGCCAATACAACCGTGAAAAAACTTATGAACAGGGATACCCGGGCGCCGTAAATCACTCGGCTGAAAATATCCCGGCCGAACTCATCGGTGCCGAAAAAGAATCGGGCTGACGGGGGTTCCAGGCGGTGCTGTTTGTTCATCTCCAGCGGATCAAATTTGGAAAACAGACCGGGAACGGCAGCCGTGGTTAAAAACAGCAAAATCAGGAAAGCACCGAGAATACCGGATTTCTGGCGCAGAATGCGCCGCAGCAGCACCTGCCTGCTGTTTTTTCTTTGGGTGCTGTTTGATTTATCAACTTCGGAAGCCATTTTGTTGACCAAACTTACTACAACATCCGTATGCTGTACAGACCCTCAAATTAATCCGATTTTCCTTAGTTTTCGTGGCCGACCAGCCAACGGACCGCGTTGAGCATCAAAGGCCACTCCGATTCCGGATCATTCAAGCCATTATCCCAGAGCACGTTGTCGCGGTCGGAGCCTTCTTCGAATTCGGTGTGTAGGCCGGTCAAGAAAACACGCCCCTGTCCGAATTCATAAGCCAGTATGGCCGGCCGGTTATTGATATCGTAGGTTGCCAGGACGTCGGCCTTGAATCCCGGCGGGACATCAAACCATGGCGCGCCATAATACAGGCTCATCATGGAAGCCGGCTCACCGTTGGTAATGGCATGGTATTTTTGGCTCAAATTGATGCGGCACAGCTTAAAACCCGGCCAGGGGGCAAGTTCTGCGATCGGCCCCCGGGCTGACCCGGGAAAAAGGTCCAGGGGATATTCGTAACGCTTGCCCTCCCAGTAAATATAGTCGGCGGCAAAGAAAGCCCCGGCACAGGTACCTATGTAGGCGCCGCCCTCTTGCACGAATTGCCTGATTTTCGCGGTGCCGCCGTTTTTCAGATCACGAATGTAAGGCACCGCCCAACCGCCGGTCATGTATAAAATATCAAACGACTTCAATTGGCCATCGATGATCTCCCGGGGCTTAATTCGCTGCGGCTCGGCACCCATCCACAAAAACATCCGGGTTGCAGCCTTGATTGACCTGAAATAGGTGCCTTCTCCGCTATATATGGCCACCCGAACCGGCTGACCGTTTTTTTTGAGAGCCAGGGTATGTTGATCAGCATGGGCTAAAAACAGACTGCTGGATATGACAATGCAACTCAGCAGGGCCAGATACACCATGGGGCTTTTCGCGTTGCATGGTAGCGAATCCATAAGGTGGCCTATGATAGAATAATTTCCATGTTCAATCTGCTGTCAATGCTTTAGCTTTCGACGACTAACCATTTTCTACCAGTCCGCACCAGCGTGCGAGGTATAGCGCATAGACTTTGGCCGTGTGAATGATGCTCTCGATCTTTACTCTTTCATTGGCGGCATGAATATTCTCGGCAACAGGTCCGTAGCAGGTTGCCGGCGCACCGGCGAAGTGATGATAGGCCCGAACATCCGTGGTGGCCGTGGATATTGAATCTTCAGCATCTTGGCCGCACATCTCCCGATGGCAGTCATTTAGAGTTTGGAAAGAAGGCTGGTTACGATCCGCGATATGTCCCTCTGATCGAAAACCATAAAAATCAACCTGCGGTTGATTTGCAGCCAGCCAGGGATCCGCCTGGGTCGCCTTGGCGATTGTTGCAATGATTCGCTGACGCGTCTGATCATAGCTTATACCCGGATAAAAAGACAAGCGGCAATGGAACTCAGCTGCGGCCGGTACGGTCGAGGGCCAGTCGCCGCCTTTGATGATACCAAAGTTTAGATTGATCGGATGTTGGATGCTTTCATAAATCGGGTGCACCTTGCGGTTCATTTCAGCTTCCAATTCCCGCAGGGCGGTGATTAAGGGAATGCACTTTTCGATGGCATTGACGCCGGCCTGGGCTTCGTAAACATGCCGTGGGACACCGGTGAGACTGACTTTAAACCACAAGACACCCATTTGAGCGGTTAATATTTTCGGGCCGATCGGTTCGGGGATAAGGACAGCCTCCGCCCTATGGCCGGCCGCCACGCAGGCCAGCGAGCCGTTGCCGCCGCACTCTTCCTCGATGACCGCTTCAATCGTAACCGGTGCCTTAAATCCGAAGCCTGCCTTTTCCACCGCATGGACAGCATACGTCATGGCGGCTACACCGGATTTCATATCCCCGGCGCCTCGGCCGTAAAGCCAGCCGTCACGCTCACCCGGCTTGAAGGGGTCCGTATCCCACAAACGCAGCGGCTCCGGGCTGACCACATCCAGATGGCCGTTGAATATAACGCTGTGTCCCCCATCGCCGGCGGGCTCTCTTTTGGCGACCACATTATAACGACCCTCATAGGACCACGGCACCCCGGCAAACCCGGGATGCGTTGCAAGGGCTGCCGGATCAACTAAAAGCCGGACAGGTTCAAAAGAAAGCTTGCTCAGTTCGGCTTCCATAACTCGCAGAACCGATGCTTCGTTTTCCAGAGTGCTCGGTTCGGCTACGAGCCGACAAGTTAAATCGATGATATCATCCTTTAATTGATCGAGGGTTGCGATAATTTTTTTTTCGATATTATTCATATAACATCCCTAACACGATTATCAAATTTATATTGGCATGGTGAGATTATCGTCAAGACCCAATTTTAGTGAACTCGTAAAAATCAGCGACCACCGGCAGACACAACGAGATCATAAAAAATAATCCAACATTGTTTTTTTATCTCCATTCATATGCCAGCGGCATTGTGTAAGTTTGGACAATCAAAAAATACTTTCGCTGTAACGGTAAAAACTTTTCAATTCTCACCGCCACAGCCGGTGGCTTATGAATGGAGTCAATTTATTCATTCAGCCGGTTGTATCGTTGCATAATCCTTCTGAGCCGGTTGTGATCGATGGCCGTCAGGGTGTAGCCGGCCGGCTTGACGGTGGTCATGGATTCGGCCGCAATCATGGCATTGACAACGGCCTCTTCAACGGCCTGAACCGCTGCGCGATAGATATCATCGAAATAATGGTCGTTGATATAGTCCAACGAGAAGTCCACCGGTTGAAGACCATGCATGTTGGGCAGGTCGAAGTCATTGGCGGTCGAAAAGGCCAGAAAAATATCGCCGGAATAATTGCCGCCCGGCGTTCCCGTGCGCCCGATACCGATGGCAGCCCGTTTGGCAACCCGGCGCAGCTGGATCGGCAGCATGGGAAGGTCGGTGCCGATAATCACAATAATGGATCCGGCTTCCCGAGCATTTATCTCACTCAGGATAGCATCTTCCGGCATGTGACGTCCGACGGGAACCCCCAGGATCTGAAGATCCCGGCGGGCGCCGAAGTTGGACTGCACCAGCACACCGACCGTGTATTCCGCCGAACCGATCACCACCATCCGGGAAGCGGTGCCGGTGCCGCCCTTGAACTCATAGGTCATCATGCCGGTGCCGCCGCCGACGTTGCCTTCGGCGACAAATCCCAAGGCGGCTGAATCTAAAGCGGCGCGCACGTGTTCTTCTTTGAGATGCCGGCCGCAGATGTCATTGGTCAAGCCATCGTAAGTCTCGGCCACGACCGGCATGGCCCAGGCATGATCATCCTGAAAAAAGCTTTTGTACTGGTCGATCATCCAGCCCACGACGGCATGGTGGACCATGCCGACCGAATGGGTGTTGGTGATGCAGATCGGGCTGATAAAATAGCCGGCTTCGTTGATCCAGTGAGTGCCGGTCATCTCGCCGTTGCCGTTGAGGTTGACGTGACCCGCCCAGATGGGGCTGGGACGCTCCCGTTTTCCCCGCGGCAGGATCGCGGTAACCCCGGTTCGAATCGGTCCCTTGCCGACTTGAACCGGGCCTTCGCCTTCGATCAGCGTCGCAAACCCGACTTCGACACCGGCTACGTCGGTGATGGCGTTAAATTCTCCGGTTACCCCATCAAACGGCAACCCCAGATCCCGCGCTCTTGGTTTCACCGATTTTTCAATCATGGTAATTTCCTTTAAATTTTATTGCAAAACAAGTAAGCAGGTTTCAGTTTTAGAAGTATAATATGCATGCTTGAAGTGGTTTATAAGCCCCAGGTCGGACTCAAGGGCAAGGCGTCTCGCTGATTGAAAGCGGAGCGTACAGGTTAGTACGTGAGCATTTCAATCTGCGGGACAACGCAGTCATTGAGGCCAAGATGGGGCTTAGAAACCTCTTCTAACGGCTTACATGCACCGGCGGTATTCGATCTTTCCACGGCACGGCTTCTTCTAAGGCAGCCGCAATGCGGATCAATGCGGCTTCATCTCCAAACCGGGCTGCAAACTGCACCCCGATGGGCAGACCGGATTTGCTTTGGGCCAGCGGCAATGAAACCGAAGGCGTTCCGGAAACGCTGAACAGTCCCATGTGCTGAAAGGTTTTGAAATCATTTTCCCAGAATTCATGGGGTTCCAGATCATCCCGTTTGGTGCTTAAAAGTCCGTGGGGTTGAGGCAACAGGGACAGGCTGGGCGTTATCAATAGATCATATTTCTCAAAAAACTGCCCCACAATAAAACGCGTCTGCCGCATAATTTCAAATGAATTCATCACCTCTTCCAATGTGAGGTTGCGGGCCCGCTCAACCATCTTGAGGGTGCCGGGTTCGAGGTAATCGAGGCTAACCTCTTTTCCCGTTTCCTCGGCAAACTTCGCCAGACCCACATCGGACAACCCGAAAATATTCATCAAGACGGTGTTCACCTTTCTAAAATCCAGCTGCGGCGAATCGAATTCAACCCGGTGGCCCATTTCCTGACAAACAGATGCCGCCTTTTCAACGGCGTTTTTGATTTCCGCATCAACCGGATACGGTGCCCATGCCTCGGTTGTAAAGGCGATGCGTAATTTTTTAAGCGGCGCCTGCAGCTCTTCCATATAAGGCCGTTCCGGCGTGAGGATAATAAAGGGATCGCCGACCTGGGCACCGTGAACCGCATCCAGCATGGCGGCTGTATCCCGCACGCTGCGGCTGACAACAAATTCCCGCGCCAAGCCAAACATAGGATCCTGTCGATCCGGCCCGGCACTGATGCGCCCCCGGGACGGATTCAGCCCCACCAACCCACAGCAGGAGGCCGGAATACGAATGGAACCGCCGCCGTCAGTGGCGTGGGCGACAGGCACGATCCCGGCGGCGACACTTGCCGCAGCCCCGCCGCTGGACCCGCCGGCCATGCGTTCCAAATTCCAGGGATTGCGGGTTATCCCTTGCAAAATCGTTTCCGTCTGTCCGGATATGCCCAGTTCGGGTACCGTCGAACGACCCAAGGTAATCAATCCGGCCGCTTTAAAGCGGGCCATCAAAAAAGAGTCGTGAGCCGGTGTATGCCCTTTAAAGAGGCGGCTGCCCAGTTCCTGCAGCCGGCCGGCTTCCGTAGCGCCAAGATCCTTTCGCAGAAAAGGAACACCGGCGAATGGTCCCTGGTGGTTGTTGGCCTGATCGGCGATATCCAGAGCGTCATCGTATATCTCAATCACAGAATTGATTTGCGGATTGACCTTTTTCACTCCCTGAATGACGAATTCCGCAAGTTTTCTGGGTGTGATTTCCCTGTTGCGAACCAGTTGCGCCAAACCCAAACCGTCATAATGTGAATATTCTGAAAGATTCATAATGAACTACCTTGACTATTAAATTTTGCTTTTATCTGCATCCGGTGGACTATCCTCGCAGGTGGCAGGCGACAAAATGCGCGCCTTCAACTTCGGCCAATGGCGGCTCGTTGAGTTTACAGTCTTCATAGGCATATGGACATCGCGTGTGAAAATTGCAGCCGCCGGGGAGTCGGATAGGGCTCGGCACATCTCCTTTTAGCAGGATTTGTTCCGTTTGCTGATCAATATCGGGATTCGGAATGGCCGAAAGCAAGGCCTCTGAATACGGGTGTAACGGATTTGAAAAAAGCTGTCGCGTGTAAGCCATTTCAACGATTTTGCCTAAATACATGATGATCACACGATGTGATATATGCTCGACAACAGCAAGATTATGGGAAATAAACAGATAGGTCAGGTCCAATTTCTGTTGAAGGTCGACGATGAGATTAAGAACTTGGGCCTGTACGGAAACATCCAGCGCTGAGGTTGGCTCATCTAAAATCAATAAAGATGGATTCAACGCCAGAGCACGGGCAATGGAAATCCGTTGCCTTTGGCCACCGGAAAATTCATGTGGATATCGATTGAGGTGTTGCTCTGCCAGTCCAACCCGCAATAGCAGTTCCAAAACCTGGTCGCGCAATTCAGCAGCGTTGAGGCGCGTGTGGGTTTTTAAAGGTTCAGCCACAATATCAAAAAGCTGCAATCTCGGATTGATCGAGGAATAGGGGTCTTGAAATATGATGGCCATTTCTTTCCTGATATCTCTGAGTCTGTCCCGGTCGAACTGAAAGATATTTTCTGAGCCGAAAAATACCTTGCCGGCCGTTGGTTCAGTCAATCTCAAGATTGTCCTGCCTACGGTCGATTTTCCGCACCCCGATTCTCCTACCAACCCAACGGTTTCACCTTTTTTTATGTCAAAGGAGATATCATCCACGGCGCGGACGAATGCTTTTTTTTTGCCGAATAGTCCATGGGATATCGGAAAGTATTTCTTTAAATTGGCAACTCGGACAAGTGCATCCATGGTTGTTATTAACTAGGAACCGTCCAACTTAATGGTAATATAAATTGCAGGAAACAAAATGGTTTGGTTCGACCTCAACATTTTTTCGGACCTCGATTTTGCAATCTTTTTCTCTAAATTGGCACCGGGGGTAAAACAAGCACCCCTCGGGTGGGTTCGAAAGATCGGGGACGTTACCTTCGATGGTTTCCAAACGGTTTTTTCTTAAACCGATCTTGGGTGTTGCCGCCAGAAGCCCCTGCGTATAGGGATGTTTGGGGTTTTTATAAATGTGCCGAAGTTGTCCATATTCGACGATATCGCCGGCATACATCACGGCCACTTTTTGGCACATTTGGGCGACAACGCCCAAATCATGGGTAATTAAAAGAATAGAGGTGTTCACATCCTCTTTCAGTTTTTTCATCAGAGACAGTATCTGGGCCTGAATCGTCACATCTAACGCAGTTGTCGGTTCGTCTGCAATTAAAAGGCTCGGCCGGCATGAGAGTGCCATGGCAATCATAACCCTCTGGGACATGCCCCCGCTGAGTTCATGAGGGTATTTTTTTAGAAGCGTGGCGGGATCCGACAGCCCCACCATGGTGAACATTTCCATCGCCCTGTCGATGGCTTCTGAGCGTTTGACCCCCTGATGGATTCGAATAACGGTTTCAATCTGATCGCCCACGGAAAAAACCGGGTTCAAGGATGTCATCGGATCCTGAAAAATCATTGAAATCGTTTTCCCCCGTATCCGGCGCATCTC
>CP070771.1:6950207-6954931 GCA_020345785.1 Desulfobacterales bacterium | reverse complement strand
TTTTTG
Source organism: Desulfobacterales bacterium (assembly GCA_020345785.1). Next base: position 6,954,925 of record CP070771.1, on the reverse strand, counting down.
CCCATCGCCGTCTCCCGATGGGCAAAAAGAAATAATGTCTCCGTGTTCTCTGTGTCTCTGTGGTAGAAAAATATTACTATGAAAACTTTACCGTAATTATGATTGGGTGTTCTAAGCTCAAAAAAACATCATAACGCCTCAACTTTTTCCGCAAAAATGCCGATATATCAAATGACCTTCCATTTGAACCCACAGTGGGTTCATCGACTTCTAGGGGAAAAAATGAGGATTTTAGTCGTTGACGATGAAATGGTCAGCCGCACCAAGCTGGAGCTGATCATGGAATACTTTGGCGAATGCCAAGCAGTAGACCACGGCGAGGATGCGCTGGCGGCGTTTTATGAAGCCCATCGGGACAAGAACCCGTTTAATTTGATCATGCTCGATATCGATCTGCCCGGCATGGACGGCATCCGCCTGCTTTCCGCCATCAGGAATGCTGAAAAGGAACTCAACATCGAAAAGGCGGATCGGGCCAAAATTCTGATGACCACCTCTTACCGGGACAAGGACCGAATTGTTGCCAGCATCCAGTCCGGCTGCGATGACTACATCGGCAAACCGTTCGACCTGAACCTGATCCGCGATAAGCTCAGCAAACTGGGCATCAAAGAACGCAACCCTTCAACCGGAGAAAACGAGGCCGGCACTGCGACTCCGACGACGACCGATCAGCTTTACGGCGAGATCGTCGCCCTGATCAATAAAAATCAAACCGATTTGCCCTCGCTTCCCAAAATATACGTGCGATTTCGCGAAATGATGGCCCGCAAGGCGACATTCAGTGAAATTGTCGGCCTGCTTAAAAAAGACATCGCGATTGCGGCGGAAATCATCCGGCGGTCAAACTCAGCCTATTACAAAGGGTTTGCGACCAACACCTCCCTGGAGCAAGCCGTCGCCCGCATGGGATACGACGCGATCGTGCAGGTGGTCACGGAGCTGTCCATCCGCAAATTTTTTACCATGAAGATCGAAAAATATCGCTCCCTGATCGAAAATCTCTGGAAGCACTCGATCTCGAGCGCCTATGCCGCCGATTTTATATCAAAACTGCTGAAAATTAAACTGCAGGGCGACCCGTTCCTGGCGGCATTGCTGCATGACATTGGAAAAATGGCGCTCATGCAGATCATCGCCGATATGGAACGCAAGGGCAAATTCAAGGACGGCATTCACCCCATTATGCTGGTCACCATACTCGAGGATTACCACTGCCAGCTGGGGGCGCGATTGCTGGAAAAGTGGAAATTCGCCGAGTGCTTTATTCACACCACCCTCCACCACAACAGTCCGGATCCGACGGACGCGGCCGGTGCTCAGGCAGCAAGAGAGATGCCGTATCGCCAGGAATTGATGGTTGTTAAATTTGCAAGCCAGACCGCCAACCTGATGGGCTATGATATTCTTGCCAGCGGTCCGGCCGACATCGACCTGACCGACGCCGTACCGATTCAGCAGTTAAACCTGAAGCCTGAGCGCATCGCGGAGACAATGGCGCAGGTCACTGAACGTATGAAGGAAGTTCAGGACCTGTTTTAAAATCTGCAAAATTCAGGTGTTAACTCCATTCATAAGCCACCGGCTATGTCGCTGATAATCCTAAATGTTTTGCCGTTACACCAGGAGTATTATTCGATGGCTTAAGCCTAAGCGATGCCGGTGGCATATGAATAAAGATAAAAAACGATTTTAACTTATTCTTTACAATATAATTACGAGCCTATATACCAAATTAAGGCTAAATGTTAACTGATCGAGATAGGTCCGTTGGGTTTCGATCCTGGTAAAGAATCTGTGAGAACGGACAGTTTTTAGTAGGTTGGGGAGAGGAACGAAACCCAACCAAAGACTCTCGGATCTCAACCCAACCTACAAGCGAAGCAATAATAATGCGTAATTGAACCATCCTTATTTTTGTACAAAAAACCGAAAAAAATAACAGATACCTGAATTATTTCCGGCAAGCTTTAGCTACGTAGCACCGACTATAAACGCGCTTTTTTCACTGGTGTTAAGAATACGTGCAAAATTCAAGTATTAACATTCAATCTGACGAAAGGGCACCCACAGATGCTATCCCGGTTCAACAATGAGGTTTTAAGTTATGGCCCTGCGGCCGTTTTGCCACAGAATTTGAACAGTGAATGGATTAAAAATTTACAGAAGTTGTCGGAAGACTTTCTCGACAGCAACTTTGACCTTCACGAATGCAAAGATCCGCGGGATATCGGCGACCCGGTGTTAATGGCCTGTGTATATGAAATTTTAAACTACCAGCATGGTGATCATGTTGATGTAGCACCCAATGACATGGCCGAAAACTTGACGATCTATGCACTCTCAGTCATTATGGAGGCCGTTCATCGGGAGACTGATATCGGGATGGAGCCTCCAAATCTTGATAATATATTATCAATGGACAGAATCCTAGCTTATAAAAAAACCAACCCGGAATTCGTGAAGTTTTTAAAACAGGTCTGCATCGTTCGAACCTCCGAAAAAGGATGGTTCCACAATATCAAGGAAAAACTGCTGTCAAACTGAAAAGCGGTTGAATGGTTGAATAGTTGATTGGTTAACTGGCTGAAGGCGATACTTGGTGGGCGATGCCCACCTTACGATATAGGATTTTCGCAATGTTAAGGGATATCATCTTTAAACGTTAATTCGGACGTCAAATTACCATGCGAATTTTAATCCAATATGCATTTGCCATTGTGGTGTTAACCGTATATGGCGGCCAGGTCTGACCGGTTTTAGAGACCTTGCCCCCCGTGACGCTGGGGGTTATCATTTTGACCGCGTTTCTGGTCGCCCTGGCTCTGAGCGCCCCATTAAGGCGTCATATTGTTCGCCAGGCACCCGAAATCTCACAACCCAAACGCACATTCATCCTTGAACTCGGGTTGTGTCTTTTCGCCGGTGTTCTGCTAAATGCTTACAATTTGATTTCATATGCCATGCCGCTTTTCAACACCATCTCAATGATGGTTGGATGCGCGGTGGCAGGCTTTTTTATCGGCCTGGACTCGGCCCTGGCGCGGGAAAGATACGTTATCGAGGAAGCAATGGCACGGGATGACACCCTGCCGTTGCCAAAACGCCTGTTTTCAATGACCCGCAAATTTTCCTTTGTGACTTTGATAACCGCTTTATTCGTGGCCATGGTCATGATCTTGGTGTTTACCCGCGATATTGTATGGCTTTCTAAAATCGGTCAGGATGCAGCCGCCATTGCACACGCCCAAATGTCGGTCACCACCGAAATATTTTTTATTATGACCGTTCTGATGATTCTGGTGGTGAACCTGGTTATCTCATATTCCCGCAACCTGAAACTTCTTTTTAACAACGAAACCCGGGTGCTGGAGCAGGTCAGTCAGGGCGATCTTTCGCAAAAAGTACCGGTTGCCACCAATGATGAGTTCGGGTTAATTGCCGGGCATACCAACAATATGATTGATGGTCTTAGACACCGCATCCAGCTTATCAGCGCCCTCAAGCTGGCAGAGGAACTCCAGCAGAATCTGCTGCCCCAGCAGGATCCGCAGGTGGCCGGGTTGGATATAGCCGGCACCAGCATTTACTGCGATGAAACCGGAGGAGACTATTACGATTATTTTAAACTGCCGAATAACCGGCTGGGTATTGTGGTGGCTGATGCGTCCGGCCACGGCGTTGGAGCCGCCATGCATATGACAACGGTCCGAGCCTTTCTTCATTTTGGTATCCGTGATTATCAGGGGCCGGCCCGCCTCCTCAGCAACGTTAATACCTATGTCACACGCGACAGCTCCCAGACCGGTCGTTTCATGAGCATGTTCTTCTTAGAAATTGATCCGAAAAGCAAATCTTTACGATGGGTGCGAGCCGGTCACGAACCGGCCCTGGTTTTTGAGCAGGCGGGAAAATCCTTTGCCGAACTAAACGGTAAAGGGATGGCGTTGGGAGTGGATGAAAACTTTCAATATGATGAATTCTCGCAGACCGGTTGGAATTCAACTGACATCATCCTGATCGGAACAGACGGCATTCATGAAACCCGCAGTGAAAGTGATGCGATGTTCGGGCAGGAGCGTTTGCGCGATATTATCCGCCGGCATGCCGACGCTTCCGCGAAAACTATCCGTGATACCGTTATCGATACTCTGCAGAACTTTCGAGGGAATGCTTCCCAGGAAGACGATATCACGCTGGTTGTGGTTAAATTGCTATAATTAATCCGCCCTGAAAAAAGGCTATTTATAGTTTCAATGTGTGCTTTGAAAACGGAAGAAAGTTATTAGATCGACGGGTCCGCGGATTAATTACTTAATGCTGCGCATATTTTTTTATTTTATTTTTCTTGAGCCGCTTATGTAGAAAAAGAATGACCGCTCCCCTGCATCAGATTTAAAAGGGACAGAGCGAAGCGACATCCACAAATCTTCAATCCTCAATCTTCAATTCCGGCACTTGAAGGGACAAAAATGGTGAAAACAGTAACTGGCCGGATCTCCGTAAGGCTTGTTGGTTTTCTCCATGCAGTCTGCAATCATCTGGCGGGACATATCCTCGTAGTCCGGCCGCTTTTCTTCTTCTGCCTTGCACGCCATACAAATCGGTTGATGATCATAAACGGATAAAAGCCTCCGCTCCTTGTTTTGAAGCGGAACGCCACAGCGTTGGCAGCCATCGGCACAGGCAAGTCGTTTTTCCCAATTTTCTTCCATTTC
>CP070771.1:6942182-6950107 GCA_020345785.1 Desulfobacterales bacterium | reverse complement strand
GGCCACCATACTTTGAGAACTCGGGGACTTCACGCAAACCGCCTGGCTTTTCCTGTCAGCTCCATCCCGTTGGTCATATAAATTTATCTTCCTTAAAGAAAAATAGACATATTCTCTGTTTACTGAAATATTCATGTCCATGGCTCCGTTTTAGAATAAGCATACCTATACAGAGCTATGTATTGAAGGATGATTAGAGGAAATAGGGTTATAATAAACATAATTAGCAGAATTATATTCGCTAGAATATTTTGTTCGATGAATAAAATAGAAAAAAATATAATGTCGATAATAAGAGCTGTTGGAAATATCGCCTGCCAAATACTTCTTTTTAAGTATTTTTTGTTAAAAGAATATCCGAAAACAGCAACAATCACCCATGGGTAGACTACAATATATAAAAGGGGCTCAATTAATTTTTTTTTAACTATTAAATCTTGGATTGAGCTAATAAATCCCAATAACTGTAGAGTGAGAAAAATAAAGAAATAAATTTTCCATAATTTAGATCTCCCTTTTGGGATAACCTCAACTCCTTCTCTAATTTTCTGTATAAATATTGGTTTACAGGTAGAACAAACAAATACATTCTCGATTTTGATCATATCATCAACAGGAGAAGTATTTCCGCACTGTGAGCACGAACAGAAAAAGCTTTTTTCTAGTTGATCGGTCATTCTAAGTATATCTAAAAGCTGATGTAATTTTATTACATCAATTGAGTGATTGAAATTCAACTACTATTCATAACCAAAGCCAAAATAGTATAACGTCGGGCATAAGTGGCGGGCGATTGAATATATGGCAAATGTTAAAGCCACCGAAACCAGAATTAGCAGACTTAAGAAAACCGCACGATACAGCCCGTCCATCTTCACGCCTTTTGTTATGCTTTCCTATTTAGGATGCCCACTTAATAGAAATCTTACGGCCCGATTGTACGCAATCCCTTAAATATAGGTTAATCAGGTTCTGGTAGGGTATTCCTGTCTCTTCCGACATCCGTTTAAAGTATTCGATAATATCGATACCCATTCGGATGGTTACCTGTTTTTTCAGCCTTTTCGCATAAGGATTTTTGCGTCCTTTCATTTTTGAAAAATCGTATTCTTTCCTCATAATTGTTCTCCGAGATATGCTTTTTGTTCCTTTTTTGTCGCTTTCCTTGCAGAAATAATCCGGATCTCGGCACCGTTTTTTCGCAATGTGTAGCTTACCACCAATACTCGAACAATGTAACTGAGTCCTAACATCAAGAACCTGTCTTCAGATTCTGAGTGGTCGGGATCAAAATATTCGATGGCATTTTCATCAAAAAAAACAGATTGAGCCTCCTCAAATGATACCCTGTGTTTCGCTTTATTAGCTTTATTTTTCCGATCATCCCAAGAAAAGCTGATTGAATTCATAATTACATTGTAAATATGTTGTAATTTATTGTCAAGGAAACAATTGGGCTGGGGGTGATGTGCATAACGGTTGCCGGTGAGCAGCGGCCCATATTCAGTTCAAACTTGCACGGCCTTTACGGTGAACCGCGATTTTCACGCCGTCTGCTCCACTGGTGTGGTTAGGTTCTCTTAATTCTTTTCTGAAACTGTAAGATACCAATAGCCCCTAAAGCTGAAAATATAAGGGCCAAAAGCACTTTGATCACATACGTCAAATATAGAAACTGTGTTATTTGGGCAGACTGCTCCTGTGTTACCTCATAACCATCAGGAACGCGACCGGACATAATCATTTTTATATCAGAGTAAAAGGAAATCAAAACCTGCCCAGCTACATGAGGATAGACTTGCTGGTAAATATAGCAGCAACCGAAGATAATTGCCGTAATGCCAAAAAAAATAGTAGTTTTGTTTTTCATCGGAAAACCTAACAATTGAGTAGTACGAAAAAAGTCGCAATATCAACAGCGACAACCTATTTGTAAAAATAAAAGTTTAACTAATACCGTTATATACATAGCATCCGCTAAGATATTGAGTCCGGAAAAATGCAACTATTTTCTCATTACCCCAGTATGTGAGAATTTTTTCTTAATATTTGGCCGCGTTTACCTGCCCTTAACATTGGCAATAAATAAAAAATTCGGAAAATTAAAAAACCCACATCTCAAGATGAGAGCCGGGTTTTATTGGAAATGAACCATGTTGATCTTCCCTTAAGGGCCTAAGGAGCGGAACACGTTAGGAGCTTCGCCCCATATGGAATGATGGAACGCTTGAATGCTGGAAGATTGGCCTTGGTGATATATAGAAAAGATTTCACGGGATAAAAAAAATGGGTTTTAGCCTCCCGCTCGAGGAGCTTGCGGCTCGGAGAGGTTGCTTGAGTGTTGGGATAATGGCGATTATTGTCTTGCCGATAAAATTAAAAATGGATAATATCCTTAAAATAACCCACTATTCCATCACTCCACGATTCCATTATTCCATGATTGAGGCAAAAACTCAGACCTCAAAAACATCCCATATCTCCATTAAGTTGTAGAAATTCCGAGGCGTTTTAAGTAGTTTTAGTATACAGGCAAAGTTGGAGGATGTAAATAGGGGGAAAACGAATCGCATTTGCCCATCCGTAAATGCGGCGGCAACCTTTAACATCCGTAAACAGTTTAACGCAGATATCCAGCGAACCAAATCTTTTACACGCTGTAAAGAAACCGGACACGCAACGATCCCGCCAATTGTCTTTATTTACTTGCCAACTAAATATTCCTCATGTTTTTAAAGGGTTATTTGAATCTTCACCGCATTTACCGCGTGGCACACCCTTTGCTAAATGCTAATGCAGATATGCAGCGCATTCGAATATCACCCCGGTGAGATGTCCCTGTGCTGAGATTAGAGAACCCATTCATATATTAAGGAGGTCGTCCCATGAGAAAGAATTCTGGTTTCCGTTGGCTTGTCATCAGTGCCCTGTTGCTCGGCGCAGGATGGCTGTTCCACGCGCCGGCCGTGGCGGAAGAAACACTGCGTTACAGCAGCTCGGCCCAGGTCCGCGAAGCCTTCGGCATGGATGGTTTAAATGCCTTCAAGGAGGAGAGCGGCGTGGCACTGGATCTGTTTGTCGGCTCGTCGAGTGCCGCGATCCATCGATTGATGAACGGATTCGCCGATATTGCCAGCACGGTGGAAAGGCTTCAATTCAGCCATCGAGATTATGGCTATGTCGAGATTCCATTCTGCAAAGCGCCGCTGATTGTCATCAGCAATGTCAAAACGCCGGTCCGCAACATCTCCAGCGAGCAGCTGCGTGCCGTATTCAACGGCACCATCACCAACTGGAAAGAATTGGGGGGCCCCGACCAGGAGATTATTGTGGTGGTTCCGGAAAAAAATACCGGTGCGTACAAAAACTTCAGACAGCTGGCCCTGAAACGCTTCGATGTCAAGTATGATTTCATGGCCTACCGGTCCACGGATGTCGTCAAACTGGTGCACCGCATTCCCTGGAGTATATCCTTTATCTCCCAGGGAGCCAATACCGTGAATGAAGCCATCAGGATAATTCAAATCGACGGCAGGTCTCCGGGAGAACCGAATTATCCTTACTATCAGATATTTTCCTTTGTCACCAAGGGACAGCCCGCCGGTGCAGCTAAAAAACTAATTGATTTTGCTTTCTCCGACAGAGGCCGAAGCATCATGAAGAAAAATGGCATGGAGCCCATTGACAGTTGATCCGACCGGGTTGAGAACGGCTGGAAAAAGGGCCAACCGCCTGGGGCGGCCCTTTTTCCGCAATGGAATAATTAGGAAACTTAGCCGATGGAAAACCAATTTACGATCCTGATCGCCGACCGCAATTCTCATGTGCGCAGGTTTCTCCAGCGCGAGATGACGGCAGCGGGCTATCAGGTGCGTTTAGCGGAAAGCGCCGGTGAAGTTCTAAAATGCGCCTTCCGCCATGAGCCGCTGGACCTGGTCATCCTGGATCCGGACCTTCCCGGTGCCGAGGACACCAATCTTATGCAGCATCTGATGGACCGCGTTCCGGCACTTCCGGTGATCGTGCACAGCTATCCTGCCGAATACGGCAACGCGGCGGCGCATCCGGCTAGGGTGGTCTTTGTCGAGAAAATGGGCAGCAGCGTTGAACGACTAAAACAGGTCGTCCACGAGACCCTGGCCGCACCTCCGAAACGCCGGCCCCGGGTTTGGGAGTAGTCAAGCGACCGCCGATCAGAGCATGCAGCAATTAAGGGGAGCCGACCAAGCGATGAAACAGAATCCGTATGCCGCCTTAAAAAAGCTTATTTTCGTCACCATGATTCTGGTGCCTTTTATTCCATTTATCCTGACGCTCGGCATCGGCTACTATAACTTCGCCGCTTCGCTGGAAACCAACACCATCGCCAGCATGCACCGCATCGTCCGCGACCATCGCCAAATGATCGAATCCTTTCTGATGGAAAGAAAAGCGGATCTGGAATTTATTCTCAACACCCAAAGCTTTGAAGAGTTGCAGCGGCCGGAAAACCTTGACCGTATTTTCGAATATTTGCAGAAAGAATCCCATGCTTTTGTGGATCTGGGAATTTTCGACGAAAACGGGTTACATGTCGCTTACAAGGGGCCCTTCCAGCTCTCGGGCAAGGTCTATGACCAGGCCCCCTGGTTTAAAGCGGTCATCGAAAACGGATTTTTTATCAGCGATGTGTTTCTCGGCTACCGGCAGGTACCGCATTTTGTGATCGCCGTCGCCCAGGAAGGTCAGGATCGCCGATGGGTCATCCGTGCCACCATCGACAGCCACATTTTCAATGACCTGGTCAAAAATGTACGTATCGGCAAAACCGGCGAGGCTTACCTGCTGGACGCCCAGGGCGTTTTTCAAACGGATCGGCGCTCCGGCGGAATACTGATGCACTGGGATCCGGATCGCCCAAAGTATGGTTCCGTTCACGAGGGGATCAAAACATTTATTGAAACCGATGCCTTGGGCGAAACTTTTCTGTATGCCACCACCTGGCTGAAGGACAACAGCTGGCTGCTGGTGGTTCGCCAGGAGAAAGCCGATGCCTTCCACGCCCTGCGCCGGGCCGCCTATCTGATTGTGTTGACCAGTATTCTGGGCGGCGCTGGAATTGTCGCCGTGGCCTTCTTTGTGACCGGCTTCATCATCCGCCGCATGGAGCGCATGGACCGGGAAAAGAACCAACTGGGAGAGCAGCTCATCCGGGCCGGCCGACTGGCCGAAATCGGGGAGATGGCCGCCGGATTCGCCCACGAAATCAACAACCCCCTTCAGATTATCAAAAGCGAACACGCCCTGGTCGAAATGATTCTGGACGATCTGAAAGGTAAAGGCCAGTTAACGCCATCGGATGATCTGGCGGATCTTGAAGATTCCATTGATCAGATCAAACACCAGGTGGATCGTTGCGCGGACGTTACTCAGGCTATTCTGCAATTCGGACGCAAGGGTGAACCGGTATCCCAAAACATCGATCTGCGCAGTTTCATTCCGGGCGTCGTCGGCATGGTCACCAAAAAAGCCAGCGTGCACGGCATCGCCATCGAACAGCAGATCGCCGCAGACATTCCTGCTGTTCACGGTGATCCCCGCCATCTCCAACAGGTATTGGTGAATCTGCTCAACAACGCCATCGATGCCACCATCGCCCGCCACGGGGCTTCGGGGGGCGAAATCCGGATCGAGTCCGCTTCCCCGGAAAACCGTCACGTGGAAATCAAGGTGCGCGACAACGGCAGCGGCATCAGCAGGGAGAACCTGAAAAAAATTTTTACTCCCTTTTTCACGACCAAGCCGGTCGGCAAAGGAACGGGGCTGGGGCTTTCGGTATGCTACGGCATTGTCCAGAAGATGGGCGGCGACATGGCTGTTGCCAGCCAGGAGGAGGTCGGCACGACATTTACCATCCGGCTGCCGTCTTTAGGTTAGTTTAGGCACTTAGCGGAGCCATATCGACAATTTGTTGATGATGTTGATGAAGAGGTTGCATTTCATCGTTATGAATGAACTAATCCCGCTTTCAGCGGGATGAAAATGACTAATCCACCTAAAAAATGGTGGACAAGAATGAGCTAAAATTGCTGAATTCTATCTTTTTAAATAGACAGGATACCGCAAATATTCAATTTTCAATTTTCAATCTTCAATAAAGAAGGACCACTTCTACCGAGCGGAGTCTCGGTCGAAGCATAGGTACTTTAACCCGAATTCGAATTAGCAAAAGGGAGCTTACCATGGAAAAAATGAAACTACTGCTGGTGGATGATGAAGAACGGTTTCTGACCACCACCCAAAAGCTGCTGGCCAAAAAAGGGATCGATGCGGTCACCGCCGGTGGCGGGTCAGAGGCCTTAGACATCTTAAACAGCAGGAACATCCACGTGGTCATTCTGGATGTCAAAATGCCGGGGATGGACGGGAATGAAACCCTAAAAGAAATTAAAGCACGGTTTCCTTTGGTGGAGGTCATCATGCTGACCGGCCATGCCACCGTTGAATCCGCCATCGACGGCTTAAAATCCGGCGCCACTGATTATTTGATGAAGCCGACAAGCATCGAAGAATTGATCGAGAAAGCCACGGAGGCCTTTGAAAAAAGGCAGCGCTTGGAGGAAAAAATCCGCCTGGCTCAGTCCCGCAAGTTCATGAAGTCACCGCGCGAAATTTTAAAGGCGGCTGAGAACCAGGATTATTGAAGACCCTGCCCCCCGATCTCGTCAGGAACGCATCCTTTAATATTTAAATCCGACGAGATCAGCCTCCGCCTTGCGGTTGGCAAGTCGGATGGCAGCGATGGCCGATAGACGGGGGCGTTTTCACAGATGCCGTCCATGACCTGAAAAAGTTCCGGTCGATGAGCAGCAAGGAATCGCAGACCGGGAATCATTCCGTGCGACGGGAGATAAAGAAGAGGACATTATGGCAGAGAGCACCAAAAGAAAAGCGACCGGTTATGACAAGTACGTCAATTGGAAGATATTTTTCCTTCCCGTGGCCCTCTTATTCGCCGTTTTATTGATGCCCACCCCCTATGGTATGAAAGATGTCGGCACCGAATACAAAGTCGGGCCCAAGGCGGTTGTTAATTTCATCACTACCACGCTTTTCAACAAAAAAAGTGTGGATGCCGAGCAGTGGGAGCTGATTTGCGCCCAGATCATGGAGCAAAACGTGCAGATGGGCGCGCTGGGAAAAAAGAGCTTTTTGAAGCGCGACCTCAAATGGGCTAAAAGTAATAAAATTCAGGCAGATAAAGTAAACTTCGAAAAATCCCTGGCGTATGTCACCGAAAACGTCAGCGATCAGACCTATTTGGATATCATGCAACAAGCCCTGGCGCTGCGCAAAGACGGCCTCAAATACCAGGAGCTGTCCGACGGGGATAAAGCAGAGGCGGACAGAGGCGCTTGGGCGATCAAGGTGGCCATCGCCATGGTCGTTTTCGTGGTCATCTGTTTTTTGACGGAATGCATTCCGTTGCCGGGCGTGGCGTTCTGTATTGGTTTGCTGCTGGTATTCACCGGCGTGGTCTCCCGCAAGGAAGTCACCATGCTTTATTGGGACGACGCCGTCTGGTTCATCATGGGCAGCCTCATGTTTGCGGCGGCCTTCGTCAAGACCGGAGTGGACAAGCGGGTCTGCCTGATGATGTTCCGCAAGCTGGCGGTGCCGAACGTGCGCTGGATCACGCTGATTTTTTTTATAATCATCAGCCCCCTGGCGGCCTTTATTTCCGACCACGCCCTGGCCGCCATGTTTCTGCCCATCGGCATGCTGTTGTACCAGAACAGCCTGACGCGTGATATCCCGGAAGATCCCGAACTGAGCAAAATGCTGATGATCTCCATCGCCATGGCCTGCAACATCGGCGGTCCGGGCGCCCCCTCCGGCGGCGCCCGCAATGTCATCATGATGACCTATCTCAACGACATGTTCGG
>CP070771.1:6925333-6942082 GCA_020345785.1 Desulfobacterales bacterium | reverse complement strand
GGGCCGCCGGCTGTGATTCGAAGTCGACAATCCGACATTCCCAGTCAAAGCCGGGAACACCGATGGCCCCGACCTTGTGGGTGTTTTCCAGGCCCAGGTGAACACACCCCGGGCCGGTAGATTCGGTCAGGCCATAGTTTGTGTCATAATCATGGTGAGGGAAAATCTTTTTCCAGTTTCTGATTAAACTTGGAGGGATGGGCTGGGCGCCCATATGAACCAAACGCCACTGATCCAGCTCATAATCATCTAAATCGACGTCCTTGTTTTCAATGGCAATCAGGATGTCATGGGCCCAGGGAACCAGCAGAAAAATGAGGGTGATTTTTTCTTCCGAAATGGCCTCCAGAATCCATTTCGGTTTCACGCCCTTTAAAATAACGGCCTTGGCGCCGACGATGAAATTGCCGAACCAGTGCATTTTAGCGCCGGTGTGGTAAAGGGGAGGGATGCACAGAAAGTTGTCTTTGTGGATTTGATTGTGATGTCGATTTTCAACATAACAGGCATGCTCCAGGTTGCGGTGCGTCAGGTGGACGGCCTTGGGCGTGCCGGTGGTACCTGAAGTGAAATACAAAGCGGCACTGTCGTTGAGGTCACATTCAATCGGCTGCGGCTCCGCCGAGCTTGAAGCCAGCACATCCGTATATTGCTCGGCAAAGTCGGGCCGACGATCTTCCGGGCCCACGAAAACGTAGTTTACAACGGATCGGTCCAGGGTCGTCTTAATCGGTGCCACCCTCTCAATAAACTCCTCGCCGAACACAAAGGCTTTGGCCTCTGCAATTGTATTACACAACTTGATATCGTCGGAGGAAAACCTGAAATTGAGCGGCACTGCCCAGGCGCCGGTGCGCAGAATGCCGAAATAAGCGGGGAGCCATTCCATACAGTTCATCATCAGGTGAATGACTTTGTCTCCTTTTTGGATTCCCCTGGCAAACAAGGCGTTGGCCACCCGGTTGGCTTCGGCGTCAAATTCTTCCCAGGTGATTTCCCGGCGGCTGTTTTTGGTGGGGTCCCTTTCGATCAGGGCAATTTCTTTGCCATAGACGCGGGCGTTGCGGGCCAAGATTTCAGTTATCAGCAAATCGACCTCCTTCCAAACATACTATTCACCGCAGAGACGCTAAGTACGCAGAGAGAGAATTTTTTTTAGCTTTCCGGTGAGAGGCCCCGTCAAGCCGGGATGACCGATCGATGTTGAAAACTTAAAGGTCGGCCTCCGGAAAGCTAAAATCCTAATAGCGAATAGAGTAATTCACTAACATTTGGTGTAGCAAAATTGATTTAATATGCTTTAAAAAAACAGCTCGTGACTTTTCGTTTGCGGTCCTCTCAAGCGCAAACGAAAAATGAAATAACTCTGCGTTCTTTGCGTCGCGAGCGACCTGTCGGGTCGTAGCTCGAAGAGCGAAGCCTGAAGCGGGCGGTGAATTTCATATTAATCCAGCTTTTTAAAGGCCTCCTTGCGGCCGGTGTATTTTTCTCGCATTTTGGGCTTCATGAGTTTGCCGGTTGGATTTCGCATGACCGGATCAAAGATTACCTTGCGCGGCACTTTGTACTTGGCCATTTTGGTTTTGGCATATTCAATCAACTCTTCCTCCGTCATCGATTCCCCCTGCTTTAGCTGAACGATGGCCAGCACAATTTCCACCAGCCTTTCGTCCGGGTATCCGATGCAAGCCACATCGTCGATCTTGGGATGGTCCATCAGGGCATCCTCAATCTCTACGGGGAAAATATTTTCCCCGCCGCTGGTGATCATGTCCTTGGCCCGGTCGACGATATAATAATAACCTTGTTCGTCGGCCTTGACCAGGTCGCCGGTATACAGCCAGCCGTCTTTAAGGGTTTTTTTTGTCATTTCCGGATTCTGAAAATAGCCCTTCATCATGCGGTTGGTTTTAAGCAATAACTCTCCGACTTCCCCGGGAGGTACATCGTTGCCTTCAAAATCAACAATTTTAGCATCCATACCGAAAGTGGGTTTGCCGATGGAACCGGGTCTATCAAGCACTTCCTCCGGATAGAGATTAAACAGACCGCCGCCGCCGCCCTCGGTAATACCGTAGATATTGGAGGAGCCGCATGGCAGGGTTTCCACCAGCCGCTTCATGACATCGAAGGGCACCGGCTGGGCCCCGATTTCCATGTAACGCCAGTTTGAAAGATCATAGTCGGCAAGGTTGATGTCACCTTTTTTGATGGCGTTCAATATTGCAATGGCAATGGGTACGACAAAAAGAACATCGGTGCCTTTTTCTTCAGCCATCGCTTCGATGATCCATTTGGGGTCACTGAACTCTCTGAGTATGGTTCCGGTGGCGCCGGTGGCGTAAAAGGGTGCCCACAAGAACATGGTTCCGCTGTGATACAGCGGCAGGAAGAAGACATAGTTGTCGTTTTTTTCCACAAAATAGCTCATGCCGTTGCCGATGGCCGTATTGTTCAGGGAATAATGGGTATGCAGCACCGGCTTCGGGTCGCCTGTCGTACCGGAGGTAAACATCATGGCCAGGTCGTGCTGATCATCCACATCAAGCATTGCTTCAGCGAGGTCTTCATAGGCGGCCATGGTTTTATAATCGATCATATCATCCGGTACTTCATCACCCACGCAGATATACTGTTCTACCGTTTTCAAGTCCTTTTGAATAGGCTGAACCACCGGCAAAAATTCCGAGCCCAGCAGAAAGGTTTTGGGCCGGCAAATATTGGCGGCATACAAAATATCCTTGCCCACAAACCGAAAATTAAGGGGCACCACGATCGCACCGAGCTTAATAATGGCATAATAGGTGATAATCCATTCCAGGGAATTGTTCTGCAAATGCATAACAAAGTCGCCGTCTTTGACTCCCAGTTCCTTTGACAAATAATTGGCGGCCTTATTTATCTCATCGTTGAACTGGCGCCAGGTGAGGGTGCGTCTCAAGTTTTTTGAGGGTGTTCTCTCGATGAGGCATACTTTATCTGCCAAATGGCGGGCATGGATTGCGGCATAACTGGCGTAATTCATTTCTATCCTCCTTACTTACTAAACTTTTCCCTTAATTTACGGTGAAGTATTTTGCCGGTCGGGGTTCGCGGCATCTGGTCTGCGTCAATAAATATCACTTCTTTGGGGGTTTTGTAACCGGCTATCTGACCCCGGCAGCATTCTCTAATCATCTCTTCGGTTATATCTTCCGGCCGGATGCCATCTTTTTTTACCACAACAGCCGTCACTTTTTCGCCCCATTTATCATCCGGCAATCCGATCACGGCACAATCCAGAACGCACTCGTGGCTGCCGACGATCTCTTCCACCTCGCTGGGGTAGACATTTTCACCCCCGGTGATGATCATATTTTTTTTACGGTCTACCAGTTGGTAAAAACCGTCTTCATCCCGCCGGGCCATATCTCCGGCCGAAAAAAAGCCATGTTTAAACGATTCAGCAGTTTGGTCGGGCAACTTATAATATTCGTCAAAAAGCATCGGACCGCGGGAATACAATTCTCCGATCTCACCATCCGGAACTTCATTGCCCTCGTCATCCAGGATTTTAATAATATCGGACCCGAGCGCTTCAAAGCCGATGGAGCCGAGTTTGGTCATCTGGTATTCGGGTTTTAAAATGGTCACAATGCCGCCTTCAGTTGAGCCATAAGCCTCGTAGAGCTCAACGCCCGAGAAAAATTCCATAACCGCCTGCTTCGTACTCTTGCGGCCGGGAGCGGAAGAACAAAGCAGCTTGCGAATACTGCTGACATCGCGTCTTTTGGCATCGTCGGGTGCGTTTAAGATCAAGGTGTAATGGGTTGGAATCAGCGATATGAAGGTAATTTTATGCTTTTCGATAATTTCCAGAATTTCTTCCGGTTTAAAGCCAATCGCCGGGTGAATATAGGCAGAGCCGCCGATATAAAGAAAGGTGAAGGTAAAAAATATGGAGTTGATGTGACACAAAGGCATCACATTCAGGCAGACATCCTTTTCACTGAAACCGAAATCCACGGCATTATGCAGATAGTAGGCGATATGTGATTCATGCGAGCGAATAACCCCCTTCGGTCTGCCGGTGGTACCGGATGTGTAGATGAGAATCCAGGTATCCCTGACATCCACCGTCACATCGGGTTCATCATCGACGGCGTCTTTGATGAAATCCTCGTACTCGCGGTAACCTTGCTCTGTTTCGCCGACCATCACAAAATTTTCAGGGGAAATATTTGTCAGCTTCTCTTTTATGGGGCGCACGGTATCGGCAAACAGGTCGTGAACGACAAAGGCTTTGGCATCCGAATTGTTGACGATGTATTCGACCTCGGGGCCGGCCAGCCGAAAATTTATCGGTACCATAATGATGCCGGTTTTGGCGGTTGCTAAAAACAGCTCGACGATTTCAATACAGTTTTCGAGTATGACGGCAAGCTTGTCTCCTTTTTGCAGTCCCAGTGACGTCAGACTATGGGCGAGCCGGTTCACCCGCTTGTTCAATGCCGGATAGGTAAACGAACGGTCCTTATCCATTAATGCAACTGTATCCGGAAACTTTTTGGCATTTAATTTTTGGATTTGACCTAAGTTCAGCCAGAAGGACATTGGGCTACCTCCATTTGTGATTTCATGCAATAATGGCACATGACAACGATCACTCCGCCTGCTAGTGTGAGCAAACTTGCCGACGTCAGTTGTCCGTTGTCCGTTGTTTGTTGTCAAAGATTGATTTAAGGTAAAATTCTATATTTCTACATCCAAATCAATACAAATTTATCAAGGAAGCTGAAAATATACTTTCAGTGACTGAATTTAGATATTTAAAAACTAAGCTTGTTTTATAGTTGCGCGTAGTTAAAATTGACATCATCACTTCATAACAGCAGCCAACAACAGACCACGGACAACTGACAACCGACCAATTGAGCTTTGCTCAATTTTCTATTTTCTTTCCTCCAACTGTTCTATAAACGCCTCCACATTGGTTTTGGTCTGCTCATCGGAAAGCAGGCGCAGGTCGTTCAAATCTCCATGTATTGTCAGACTGGGGACGCCGGTTTTTTGCTCGAGTCTTTGCGGCATGCCGTAACGGCAGTTGGAGTTGTTGGGACAGGTCTTGGCGTCATGGTAGATGATGCCGTCAATTTTGTAGAACTCCAGCATGTCCATTATATATTTTTCTTTCGCTGCATCGGATCGCACGATAAATAATTCCGTATAAGCCTCGGCCATGCTGTTGAACGGATCTTCGGGATTCAACGTGGAAAAAATCCAGCTGTTGCAGTAAGTCGATGCTAAAACGCTGGCCTTAAGTCCGGCAAATAATTCAGAATGGGCCCGCAGTCGGCCCCAAACCGGCATGCCCTCCCAGTAGATTCTGAAACGCTCATCGTCGATTGCACCTGTGCCGTTTTTTACTCGTTCTTCCAATTCGGCGAGCAACGCTTTAAAAACGTCCACGGCCTCTTGCGTGCCTCTGCCGACCACGGCCGGCCCCATAAGGGTAGCTGCATCAAAAAAAGTTAGGGGTGACGGTTGAGCGGCAGCCGTTTCCAGTACTTTCTTCCATAACTCGGAACATTCCCGCGACCGTGCGACTACCCGCTTCAGTTCATCAAGCTGAAAGGATCGGCCCGCTATTTTTTCCAGCTGTTCGGTTAGCTCCTCCATTTGGCTGGCAATGGAGCTGACTAAAGCGTTGCTGACACCGCCCACGTTGCGGTGGGTGTAAACACCCATCACCGGTGCATTGAATTTTTCACCATACCAGGAAAACCAGTCCTGGACATCTCGGCACTGGTTCGTATTAAATACCAGGACATCCGGTTGCGGGATGCCGCTGATGCCTTCATAGGCTTTGGCCAAAGGCGTTACTCCCCTCAAATAAGCACCGATGTCGGCGGTCAGGTAGGAGCAGATGTCCGGCGAGTAACCGAGCGCGTTGGCCTCCGGAATGAGGTCCGACGCCATGCGGGTGGCACCCAGCATGGCAGAATGTGTTTCAGGAAAGTAAACCAGAAACCCCATGGCTCTTAGTATTTCCGCCGGACCGACACTGGTGCACCAGGCAATTTTGGGATTGCCGGCCTTGGCAGCGGCGTCCAGTTCATAATAATAATCGGCCATGAACCGGCTGACGGCGGCTGCGGTTTTAAGTTTTTTTCTGCTTATTTTTTTTTCTGCAATCATAATGTTCGTTTTGATGGTGTTGATGGTTTCGATTGTTTAATTCGTTAAGATAGTTGCTGTCTTTTTTCATTGGTTTAGATCATTGCCGTTTCGGCCGTCAAGAGCGCGCACTCCTAGTTCCTCATTTAACTGAATAAATTCATATGGATATTCAGGTTGAAGTTAATGTCTGGTGGGAGTGGCTTTTGCTTGCATCCCGCTGTTTTTCAAGCGGGCCATCGACGATTTTAGATGGCGGCCCGACCAAATTAACCGCGGTTACAAACCGCTCCCGCAAGATCTTTAAAACTGTGTCCAGGTTCCAAAAATTCGTTGTCCTCCCCTTTTCTAAAGGGGAGTTAGAGGGGATTTCTTCTTCAATCAAACTGGCCGCGGTCCGCCTTCCGGCGGGATACCCGAAACCTTTTACACAGCCGAGCATAAATATTTAGACATGAGAACCTGTTTTAAATCGACAATGAACCTTTGCCCCCGCTATCGCGGGATGACATATCTAATTTATAAAAATTATGGTATGCCTCGTGCGCCGAAAGCCTTAGGCCGTGCGCCCTTTTGTATTTGGTAAAAGCCTGACGATCGCAAAGCGCTATCATATGTCTATATAATTATGGCCCTTTTGGTAAATCCCAACCTCTCCTATAACCACTAAACCCTGAACGTTGAACCCTGAACCCTGAACCTTACCCCTTCATCGCATACAAGGCCGCCCCGATCGCGCCGGTCAGCTGGGGATGGTCCGGCACCAGAATTTCACGGCCGATAATTTCTTCAGTCATTTTTACCATGTAGGGATTGTGCGCCACGACCCCGCCGGTCATAACCACATTTTCAGTGAGCGCGTCCATTTCCAGTACGCGTTTAACCATTGAATAAAATACACCTTTTACTATGTCCGGCAGTTTTTTGCCCTGTCGGATGTTTTCCAGTACCTCCGTGGCTGAAAAAACGGTGCAAAAGCTTCCCAGTTTGACCATGTCTTCGGAACGGCGTGCCAGTCCATCCATTTCTTCGATGGAAACATCCAGCCGCATGGCCATTTCTTCCAGAAAGGCCCCGGTACCGGCCGCACACTTGCGATTCATTTTAAAGTTGGTGCGCAGGCCCTTGTCGTCCAATTTAATAATTTTGTTGTCCTGTCCGCCGATGTCGATGATGGTTGTCGAAAACGGAAAATATAAAAAGCAGCCTTTGGCATGACAGCCGATTTCCGTTTTAGATTCAACGGCATAGGATACATTTTTGCGCCCATATCCGGTTGAAACCGCCTTGGCAATATCCGATTCTTCGGCGCCGGCCTTTTCTAATGATAGTTCCAGACACGTTTGAGCTGTCGCAGAAAAATCCGTGCCGGATCGTTTCACGGCCCACCCAACCAGCGTCCTTTCGGCATCCATCACGGCGACTTTGGTTCGCGAAGCCCCCACATCGGCGCCGACAAAGATGGGTTTAGAACTCATGGCTCAATTTATTAGGGGTTAGATTCATAACGACAACTGAACTCGATTCCTTATAATTAATAAATGCCTTGTATAGGTTTCAGATTTCAGGTGTCAGGGTCCGGATTTCAGATGATTCAAAATAGATCGCTTACCGCGGGTGACAACTGTTAAATTTCCAGATCCATTGACTAAAACAAGTTTGTTATTTCGGATTTCGGTCATTGTAATTTGTTATTTGATATTATCTAACTGCTGAAACCTCATATGAAACTTCACCTGAACGAAACAGTCCGCCGCGGCGGACAGAATATCGAATATCGAAGGATGGAATCGCTTCGCTCAAACTTTTTCAAAATAGACTGAATACCTTCATTGGATCACGCCAAGGCGTGATTCGATGTTCATTAGTTTCTTTTCCGGCCAAACCGGCCGCCGTCCCAAGTCGGGTAAACTTCGGCGACCAGCGGCGGGGCTGAAACCTGACATCTGACACCTGACACCTGAAACCTCAAGCACTAATCCCCAAATCCTACGATTTTTTCCTATTACGCTATGCCCTATGCGTTCTCCGCCCTGTCTTAATCCGCTACTTCGATTCCAGCCCCTTCACCAGCGTCCAAAGGGTGTGGTTACATGGCGTTGGGATTCCCGCCCGCTTGCCGTATTCGACAAATTTTCCGTTCATAAAGTCGATTTCAGTTCGGCGGTTGGCTTCAATGTCCATGAGCATGGAAGGTTTGTGATCCCCCGCACTGCCCATGTATTCCATCGCGTGCGGATAAAAATCCCAGCCAAGATTTATTTCATTGGCCCGGGCCACTTTCAAACATTCCTTTACCAGGTTATCAACCGTCTGGTAAACAATAGGATCCTTCATCGCCCGGGACATTGTCAGACCGGTTACGGCACACACCGGATTCATGCAGGAGTTCAATACCGCTTTGCGCCAGACCATGGAGATAATCTGATCGGTATGCTCAGTTTCCAGCCCGCAGATGCTGAGGGTTTCGGCAATCACACCGGCTGCCGGATGTGATACGGGATCAAGCTCCTGAATATAATGGGGAGGATGGTGAAACGGCATGCGCACATGGCCCGGTCCAACAAGTCCGCAGCCGTAATTCACAACTGCCCGCATCACGGGGAGTTTACCCAGGATTTTGGACAGCTCCAACTCCGTATCAATTCCGTTTTGCCAGCTGACGACATACATTCCCTCCCGGTAAAATCCTTCAATGGCGGAGGCGATCAGCGGCAGCGCATGGGCTTTAACCGTAATGATGATTACATCAGGATCACATTTACCAAGTTCATCGATGTTCGTGATGGTCTTGGAAACTTTTTGCTGGAGGTTTTCCGCCCCTTCGATAGTGATTCCGGGATCCAGAGCCGGTGCCAGTAAATCAGATATCACGTCACAAAGGATAACTTCATTGCCGCCTTTGGCCAGAAAAGCGGCGACAATGCAACCGACCGGTCCGGCTCCGATCACTGCAAATTTCTGGGGATTAAACCCGGATTGGTCATTCATATATTGCCTCCCCTGTACGGAATGAATAATGACTATTGAAGATTGAATATTTGTGGATTCGCTTTTTTGGGGTTTCCTTTCCGATCAATCTGGCCGCCCAACGGCCAGTTGACGGTCTGAACCCCAGACCGCTGAATCCCGAAACGACCATGTTCAAATAAACTAAGCAGCTTCTGCGGCCGCATACCCCAGATCAAACGCCTTAAGATTTGATTCCAGGAAAGCTTTCTTGGTCTTCGTTTTCATAGCTTCCTTGACCATGTCAACCGAAACCGGCAGAACGCCTGTTTGGGTTAAAGCTCCAAGTAAAACCATGTTGACCGATAGGGGATTGCCGGCTTCTTTTGCCAGGGCGGCTGCGTTAAACGCAATCAGCTTGGCTGTTTTACGACGAATGAGTTCCTGCAGCTCTTTCAGATCCGGATATACCCCCTGGCCGATGTTTACAGTAAACGGCATCAGGGGGGCAAGGTTGGTAATCACCACGGTGTTGGCGTTGCATTTGCCGATAGCCCTTAATGTTTCGGCCGGTTCAAACCCGACCAGGATGTCGGCTTCGCCGTCGGATATAATGGTGCTTCTGGCATCCCCGAACACCAGCGAAGATTCGACGACGCCACCCCTCTGGGCCATACCGTGAATTTCACTCATGTGCAGCGGGATACCGGAGCGCATCGCCGCCTCACCCAGCACGCTGGATGCCAGCAGGTTTCCCTGTCCCCCTACAGCCACAATAACTAATCTTTTAGTTTCCATAAATAGCTTCCTGTTGTTGGTTTAGATCGTTGTGTTCGTTAGGATCGTCCCGATGAAATCTGCTTCGCTGATACTGCGTATATTTCATAGGATAAATTTGGTTCGTTTAGATGGTTAGGATCGTTAAGATCGCTAAGTTTATCGGGTTGCTTTCATTTATTGATTTGGTTCGCTGAATTATTCCTATTACCTAATCAACCAGTCAACTTAATCAACTAATCAACTTAGGAAATTCAACCCATTCAACTTAATCAACTCTTTCTGCTGTCAGCTATGAGCTGGCACTGAAAGTGCCCTCCCGCAACCCGTACCCCGTAACTCGCAACGCGTTTGCTCACTAGTGTCCCTGTGCATCGGCGGTTGATTTTACGGGGCGAATCGCATTTTCGGGACATATTTGGGCACAGACCGCACAGCCCGTGCACAGATTGGCATCTATTTTAACCCGGTCGTTCCAGATGTAAAACGCGGGGCACGCCAGGGAATCAATGCAGTCTTTGTGATTTTGGCATTTGTCGCTCACATAAAATGGCTTGCGCCTCGGCATCTTTAGCGCGTTGGCATACAGGGCGCAAATTTCTTCCGATATTATTACCGAAACCCCCTTGTAGCTGACGGCCTCCTTGATGGCATCGATGCTTTTCTTTACTTTATAAGGCTTGATGACCGTTACATGTTGAACCCCGATCGCTTTTACTACCGCTTCGATGGATACTTTACCGTAACCTTCCATGTTCAGCCGGGTCATGTCTACCCCGGGGTGGGGCTGGTGTCCGGTCATTGCCGTGGTGCCGTTGTCCAGGATGACCAGGGTGAAGTTGTGATTGTTATAGACGGCGTTGATCAGACCCGGGATCCCGGAATGAAAAAAGGTCGAATCCCCGATGAACGCAATGACTTTTTTGGCGTTGACTTTGGAAAATCCACCGGCGGTGCCCACCGAAGATCCC
Organism: Desulfobacterales bacterium; assembly: GCA_020345785.1. Next base: position 6,931,229 of record CP070771.1, on the reverse strand, counting down.
ATGCATATCAGAAAATCAGCGGCTGACAGCGGCGGCAGCAAGCCCAGGGTGTAGCAGCCGATGTCGGATGGAAATATGGTGTCCATGCCCTCGGTGGCCTTTTTTACCTCGTGATAGGTGGCCCGGTGCGAACAACCCGCGCACAATGTGGGTGGGCGCTGGGGGACCGGCGGGATATCCGAGAGGTCGGACAGGGCGGGCGGTGTGTGCGGCAAATCGAAGTATTTGGCGATACACTGCTTTACCTGGGCCGGATCGTATTCATACAGTCGGGTAAACAACCCCTCGGTTTTTCCGTTTATGGGCAGCGTCAACCCTTCCTCCTGGGCAAAGGCCTTGACCGCTTCCTCCAGGTAAGGTTCACCTTCTTCCACGATGAGTACCTTTTCACAGCCTTTCAAGAAACCTTTAATGAGTGCCGGCGGCAGCGGGTGCGAAAATCCCATTCGCAGCACCCTGACCTTATCTTCAATGTCCAAATCCTTGATACTGTCACTAACATAGTTATAGCCGACCCCATTGCAGATGACGCCCCACTTGCCGCTGCCGACGGTAAAATTGTACTCGGATTTTTCGGCAAGCTCCCGGGCGCTGTCATAGTTTTTGAGCAGTTTGACATGCAGCTTGCGGGCGACTGCCGGCACCACCACCAGGTTCAACGGATCCTTGGTAAAGTCGCCTTTCGTTTTCGGTTTTCTGATTTTACCCAGGGTTACAACGCCGCTGGAATGATTAATGCGGGTGGTGGTGCGGAAAAATACCGGCTCCTGGAGCTTCTCGGAAAGATCAAACGCATAGGGCAGCATTTCTTTTGCTTCTTCCACCGATGACGGCTCAAGCATGGGCAGCCCGGCCATTTTGGCATAATAGCGGTTGTCCTGCTCGTTCTGGCTGGAGAACATGAAAGGGTCATCGGCGGAAAGAATCACCATACCGCCTTTTACACCCACGTATGCCAGGGTCATGAGCGCGTCGGCCGCCACATTCACGCCGACGTGTTTCATCACGCACATGCTGCGGACCCCTGAATTCGCCGCCGCGGCCGCCACTTCCATGGCTATCTTTTCGTTGGTGCAGTATTCGAAATACAAATCACTTTCCCTGGCCATCTGAAAGAAGTTGGTTGAGATTTCCGAAGAGGGGGTTCCCGGGTAGGTACTCGTAAACGCAACACCCGCTTCGATGGCGCCTCTGGCAATGGCCTCATTGCCCAGCAGCAGCATTTTTTCACCTGGATTGTCGGTTAGTAGTTTGTGCATAATTTTTTTCCTTGAATAAAATTTAGAATTATTTTGTGTGTGGTTTCTTACGGGTATAAATCGTCTTAAACTGATCGGGAAATAAACGCATACAGCCGGTGCAGCCTTCTTCATTTTCGGCATTAAACGGCTCCAAATGAACCTCCAGTCCGATCTCTTCATACATCGCCACCATCTCCGACAGGCGCGGGTCATCGTAAGTCGCCTTTTTCACCCAGCCGTCACAGATCAATTTTTCTTCAGGAGTCTTTGGCATTAGATCTTTAAACGTTAATTTTGCCCTTAAGTTGCATAAAATGTTCTCTTAGATTTAGCCCTTTGTGATGAAAGTCATTGGCAATATTACGTGATCCTGGATACTGGTTTCCAGTCTTCGCTCTTTCAGAGCGTCGCCCCGGCAGGCTGGATACTGGATTTTTCTTGATTTCACTGCTGGTGCATTACTCAATATCCAGCATCAAGTATCCAGCATCCAGCATCGCTCCAGCAAAATCGACTCTCGTATTTCAATCCCACATGAAGTCTTAAACAGATTTATGCAACGTTAGGGTTTATTCAATTTGCAATCTTCAATCTTCAATTCCGGCTTGTCCGGGTTACGCGCCTTTAAATTCAACTCTTCGCCCGATGTTTGACAGACCCAGCAGGGCATCGTCCGTTGAGAAAATGTCCTTCAAGCGGCCAAGCTCCACTTCGATGGCGTCCTCCATGGGCAAGCCGACTTGGCGGTCAATGATTTCATTGGCGATCCTGAGGGCAATCGGTGCTTTATACCCGATGAACTTGGCAACTCGGGCGGCCAATTCTTCAGGTACCCCTTCCGGTGGATTTCCCGCAAGCAATTTATCAACATTATCACGGCAGCACACCCGGGCGAAAGGCTGCATGTGTTCCGGCAAGTCGCGTTGCCGATACTTATCAGGTTTTTGCTCCGATGCGAGCGCTTTTATGGCGGTTTCAACCTCGGCCGGCATGACGAGTTTGGTGACGATGCCGAGTGCCTGCGCATCTTGGGCGGATATCGGGGAACCGGTGAAGACATAATATTTGGCAAGCTCAGGACCGGCAAAGCGCGCCAGTCGAAGCATGCCGCCCAGTCCGGGATAAATTCCAATTCCGGTTTCCGTAAAACCCAAGGAACCCGCCGGTGTCGCCACCAGCGCCTGGCAGGTCAGCGCCAGTTCACTGCCGCCGCCCAGTGACAAACCGTCCAACAGTGCAATCGTCAGTTTGGTTGAATTTTCGATGCGCAGAAAAATCTCATGGCCTTTGCGCGTGAACGCAACGATATCTTCTATCCGGTCGGTCTTTATCTTCTCAATGAAGTATTTGATGTCGGCGCCGGCTACGAAGGATTTGCCGGCCCCTTGAAACACAATCGCCTTGACCGTCGGGTTGTTCTCGGCCTCTGCGAAGCGTTGATCCAACTGCCAAACAACCGTTTCATTCAAAGCGTTCATGGCCTCCGGACGATTGATGGTGATGTACGCAAGATTTTCCCTGATCTCCAGGTCTACGACTTTGAATTCAAAGGGTTTCCCGAGTTTTTTCTGTTGCGCCAGTACCTGAGGCATCTTAAAATCGGCATATTTTTGCGTGACGGCTTCAACGGCGGCGTAAGTCTTATCGATCCCGATTTTGTTCATGATCTCAAAAGGCCCCATGATCCAGCGTAATCCGATTTTGGCGCCCCGATCAGTGTCCTCGATGGAGGCAACCCCCTCATCCACCAGTGCTGCCGCAACGCCTAAACAAACACCGTAAAACCGGTCGATGACGGCCGGGAGTTTGGACTCGTCTACATTGCCTGCCAGATCCCAGTTTTCTTTTTTATCCATCTGGGTCTTGAGGATATCGGCGGTGGCATAAAACGGACCCAGCTCATTGCCCAGGGTGGTTGAGGCATGCACGGCAATCGGTATGCCGGTTACGTTCATCAATTCGAACGGCCCCATGCCGATTTTAAAGGCCCGCTTGGCGGCTTCTTCAATGGTTGGGATATTGGCCAAGTTTTCTTCCAGCATGCGGGCTGCTTCGTTGAGAAACGGGACAAAGAAGCGGTTTACGGCAAAACCGGGCGCATCTTTGACGACAATCGCCGTTTTGCCGTGCAGCTTGGCCGCCAGCAGCGATTTTTCAAGGGTGTCCTGGCTGGTGGTCTCGTGGGGAATGACTTCCAGCAGTCGGTTTTTTGCCGGGTGATAGAAATAATGCAGGCCGATGAAACGGTCCGGGCGCGATGTCTGCCGGGCAAACTCATGGACATAAAAACTGGAGGTGTTCGTGGCCAGAACAGTCTTCTGCGAACAGATTTGATCCAGTTTTCTGAACAGATCCGCTTTTACCTGCTTGTCTTCAAAAACAGCTTCGATGACCAGATCCGCATCCGCCACCGCACTGAAATCCGTCGTACCCGTAATACGCGAGAGAGTAGCCTCGACCTGTTCGGGTTTAAAAATTTTGCGTTCCATGCCCTCCTGAAGAGTTTTTCTGATGATATTAAGGCCCCGCTCGACAAATTCTTCCCGCATGTCGACCACAACCACATTCAGACCTTCCTGGGCAATTTTCTGGGCGATCCCGCTGCCCATGTTCCCGGCGCCGATAACGGCGATTTTATTGATCTGTGACATAGAGACTCCCGATTTAATTGGAAACTGAAGATTGAAAATTGAATATTTGTGGTATTCTATCTATTTAATTGGCTTCCCTTATTAAAATTAACAAGCATCAGTCTGGATATCGAAAATCGAACACTTAATTTTAACCTACATTTAAAACTGGTAGAATTCCTTCAATCTTCAATCTTCAATTTTCAATATTTATTCTATTTGTTTTTCCACTCCGGTTTGCGCTTCTCTTCATAGCTGGCGATCCCCTCCAGCGTGTCTTCTGTTTTCATCAGGGTGTTGAGGAAAAGATCGCTGACACCGTCCAGGGCCGGCTTGAAACTCAGGCCCAGATGCTGTTTGACCGCTCTTTTGTTCAATCGAATAATCAGCGGGCTGTTGTTCTGGATGTCTTTTATCATTTTGGCAGCAGCTTCACCCAGCTGATCGTCATCGACCACGTAACCGACCATCCCCATGATTCGTGCTTCTTCGGCACTGTAAAATTTACCCGTTGTGCAGATTTCAATCGCCCGGGCCGGTCCAACCAGCTGCGGCAGCCGCATGGCGGCGTAGGGAGGAAAAAAACCGACCTTGATTTCAGGCTGGCCGAATTGGGCGCCCTGACCGGCTACAATAACATCACAGGCAATAGCCAGCTCCATACCGCCGCCAAGGCAGTAGCCTTGCACGACCGCAATGATCGGCACCTCGAGCTGCTCGGTGAGTTCAAATATGCGGTTGAATGTAGCGATCATGTCATCCACCTTGGCGGGCTTGTGATCCGCCACTTCCACTCCGGTACAAAAGTGCTTGCCTTCGGCATTGACGGCCACACATTTGAGATCATTATCTGTGAGCAGTTCCTCAAGCAGGCCGTTGAGTTCGTTCATCATTTCGATATTCATCATGTTGAATTTTGGTCGATTGAGGGTAATCCGTGCGACGCCGTCAGCCTTTTCGAATTTGAGATTCTTGAGTTCGGTCATGTTCTAAATCCTTTTCATAAGCGTTCTAAGGTTCAGCGTTCAGGGTTCAGAGGTTCAGCGTTCAGGGTTCAGCGTTATCCTAAACTTCATAAGAAATTTCACGTGGTCGGAACTGCGGACCGCAGCATTTCAAAAATCCCCCCAGCCCCCTTTAGGAAAGGGGGAGTTCCAGGTGGTTTCGCTTCACTCAGTCTTCTGTAAAAAAGATAGAATACCTTCCTCCGACACTTGTCCACCTCCGGTGGGTTCGATATTCGCTTTTGCTTTAAGAGTTACGCCCTCGATCAGACTGTCTGTTTCGACGACCGGCTGCTGGGCCTAACCCTGAACCCGCTCTCAGTAAATCGGGTTTTAAACCTTCTGGAATACGTAATTCAATTGCCCGTTGGGCAGAGTGTTGGCGACCGTCTTCATCACCATACCCACTTTCATTTCCTCCTCCGGCAGATTCCGGTCGATGCGGCCGAAAATCTTGAAATCGCCGTAATCCAGCAGCGCAATGCAATAGGGCACATCCTCCTGGAATCCGATCGGGGCATATTCCAGCTTGCTGTAGGTAACCAGTTTGCCCGTGCCGCTCACCTCAAACCATTCCATGTTGTCGGACAGGCACTGATAACAATCCGATCTGGGGGGAAAGAAGACCAGACCGCAGACTTTGCAGCGGGTTCCTGCGACCGTGCCTTTCTCCAGGTAATCGATAAAATCATTGGTCTTGGTAATGGAAGTAAAACTGACCGTCCCGAATTTTTTAAACCGATCATCTAAATCTTTGACCTTACTCATTGGTTAGCTCCCTGATAACGGATTAATTTCTATTTTGTTCAAAAGATAGAGTTGAATGGATGCTGTTTTAATTTTTTTTTAGAGATAGACAGGATTTACAGGATAAACTGGATTTTTCTTTTGGTTCTTCATTTTCCGGAAGAAAATGAAGAAAACCAAACCGACTTCGTCGGAAAAAGTTTTAAGACTCATCGCTTTCTTCAGGAAAGCGATGAGGGCAATAAATAGATTCTAAAAATCCTGTTAATCCTGT
>CP070771.1:6919742-6925233 GCA_020345785.1 Desulfobacterales bacterium | reverse complement strand
CGGCATAGATATGAGCGCCTCGTTTGAGGGCATGGTCCAGGGCTTCGACGATCATGATGCCGCTGCCTTCACCCACCACGAAACCGTCTCGATCGCGCTCAAAGGGACGAGAAGCTTTTTCCGGCTGATCATTGCGGGTGGAAAGGGCTTTCATGGCATTAAACCCGGCAATGCAGGTCGGATTGACCACAGCTTCGACACCGCCGGTAATCATGGCATCCGCTCTGCCGCTGCGGATAACATTATAAGAGTCCCCCACGCCGTGAGCGCCGGCGGCACAGGCAGTTGCAAGGGAAGCATTAGGACCTTTCGCACCAAAGTGGATGGAAATCATCCCCGGAGCCATATTGCCGATCATCATGGGGATAAAGAACGGACTCACCCTGCGCGGACCCCTCTTCGCCAAAGTATCGCAGGTGGACTCAAGTATTCCCAGGCCCCCCAATCCGCAGCCGGTGATCACACCGACGCGGTTGCTGTTGGTGCTGTCGATGACCAATCCGGAATCTTCCAGCGCGATACGGGCGGCTGCGATGGCAAAGGCAATAAAACGCTCGGTGCGTTTGGCATCTTTTTTCGGCAGAAAATCTTCAGCATGAAAATCTTTGACCTCGGCGGCAATTTTGGTCTGAAAATCAGATGCATCAAACCGGGTAATTTCTCCAACTCCCGATTTTCCGGCGCAAAGGTTTTCCCAGCTTTGTTTTACGCCGATTCCCAGAGGCGTCACAAGCCCAAGTCCTGTTATAACAACACGTCTATTCAAATGATCCTCCCGTAATTTTTACCTCAATCGAGTCCGGCTCAATTGGGTCCTGAGTATTATTTTCATACAACAGGTGCGGTGGACCGACGAGGTAAGCTGTATGGCGACCGACTGTCAATCACAGCTACCTGCCGGCACCGTGATTTAGAGTCTATGTCCGAGCGGTTAGCTTAATCCGGTCGCCGAAGTAAGTAAATGCAAGCCTGTAACTATTTGAATTTGATTTTATAATAATACTCGCAAATCACTTATTCAAGGGTAAAATTAAGTAAATCAATCCGGCGCCGATGTCAAGGTGTTTCGCTCAGCTATCGGGCCAACGTTAAAGTACATGAGAAGCCATCTACACCAGATTATTTGCAAGACAATTAAATTCCAAACCTCAAGCACCAAATTATAAATAAATCTCTCCGCCTCCGGCGGATCAATATTCAATGACCAAAACATATCCGACAGTTGTATCGCATTGCTTCGCAAACCCAAGTCTGCTCCTGAAGATACCATTAGGTACAACTGTAAACGGATCATATGTTTGGAATTTTGAATTTAGCTCATTGTGATTTGTTTGATATTTGGTTTTTGGTGCTTGGAAATTGCCTTGAATGCTGGTTTGCCTGTCTGAATGTCGTGAGTCGGGCTTGCTTTAAAACCCTGACAAAGGCCGCTTCAAAGGGTATCACAGCCGATCCAGCAGCCGTTGATGGATATTGTCAAACCCGCCGTTGGACATGATGAGGACCAGGTCGCCGGACGCAGCATTAATAACCAGAAAATCGATGATGGCCTCCGTGTCCGGAAAAAAGTAGGCGTCTTTGCCTTGCATTTTTAGGTCATTGACCAATTTCTCCGATGAAAACTGCTCAGCTGCGGGAATTTTTCTGACCGACGGCGGCTTGCGGATGCAGATCACATCGGCCATATCAAAGGCATGCGCATAGTCGTTTTGGAAAATGCTGCGCATACTGGTAGCCGTTCTGGGTTCGAAGACGGCGATTAGACGACCGCCGGTCGATACCGATTTTACCGCCCGGATGGTCTCCCGCACGGCAGTCGGATGATGGGCAAAATCATCCATGACCGTTATGCGCCGTTTTTGTCCCCGAATTTCCTGCCGGCGCTTAATCCCCTCAAAGGACTCAAACGCAGCCTGCATAACAGGCAGCGGAATACCCAAGTGATCGGCCATGGCAATGACCGACAGTGCATTGGCAAGATTGTGTTCCCCAAAAAGTTTTGTTCGGAACCCACCGAAACGATGGGTGTTTTTGGAAACTTCAAATGTCGTCCATGGCGGATCAACGGTGATGGCGTCCAGTCGCCAGGGGGAGCCTTTTTTAAAGCCATAGCGTGCATGACGGCAACGGCAACGGTCAATAAGCACGTCGATATTCTGATCGTCGTCAAATGCGAACAGCAAGCTGGATTCGGACAGGCCGGATAAAAAGCGGCCGAATGCTTCTTTAACATCGTCCAGATCATCAAAAATATCCGCATGATCAAATTCAACACTGGTCAGAACCGCCATCTGGGGCCGGTAATGAAAAAACTTCGGTACTTTGTCAAAAAAAGCCGTATCGTACTCGTCGCCTTCAACCACAAAATAATGGCCGTTGCCGAGGCGGTAGTTGCTGTCAAAATTTTTCAGGATGCCGCCGATCATAAAAGACGGGTCATGACCGGCTTCATGCAGCATCCAGGCTAGGATGGAGGATGTAGTGGTCTTTCCGTGGGTGCCGCTTACCAGAAGCGTTTTTTTGCCGCGCGCCACAAAATGATTTAATGCCTGGGGCATGGAGCAAAACGGCAGCCCCATGCGGTCTACTTTCCGGGCTTCCGGGTTCTCCCGCGTGACGACATTGCCGATAACAACGAGATCAGGGCCATATTCAAGGTTTTCCTCCCTGAAACCCTCCATGATTCGAATGCCCTTTTGCTCCAGAAAAGTGCTCATGGGCGGATACACATTTTGATCGGAACCGGTCACCTCAAAACCAAGGTCGCGCAGCATACAGGCCAAAGCCCCCATGCCCGTGCCGCAAACGGCGGTCAAATGGATTTTTTTCACAGTCTCGTTGATTCTATTTTGGGTCATGTCCATCATCATTATGTCACATCGAATTAAGGTATTGCCTGTCACTCAGATGGCAGATGCCAGAAGTCAGAAGTTATGAGGCTGGAACGCTGGGAGGCTGGGAAGCGGAGAAGCCCCGTCTAAATAGACGGGATGACCGGTCGATTTTAAGTTTATATCGGTCGGCCTCTGGGAAGGTGAGAGGGTGAGAAGGTGGGAGGGTAAGTAGGTAAGAAGATGAGAGGGTGAGATCTGTATTTTTTACTCAATCAATCCAATCAACCCAATCAACTCAACAAACACAACAAACTCAATAAACCCAACCAACCGGCGCGTCAGCGCTCTCCTTTATCCCTTGTCCTTTATCCTTTCTGCTTTATCCTTTTACCTTCCCCTATCAACTATCACCTATGAGCTATGAGCTGGCACTGAAAGTGCCTTCCCGCACCCGGCTCTTGCTTTTTACGCTATGCTTCATGCTCTATGCCCATCCCCCGCCCCCCCGCAACGCGCAACCCGCAACTCGCAGCCCGCTCACATCCAGTCATCCAGCACTTCCCGAATTTGTTTGGATAGGGTTTGCAGATTAAAGGGTTTTTGAATAAACGCGTTGCAACCGCGGCTGAGAATTTCCCTGGCCTGGCCGTCGATACTGTAACCGCTGCAAAGAATCACTTTAACGTCAGGATTAATCTCCCTTAGCCTGTCAAATGCCTCACCCCCGCCGACTTTCGGCATGACGACGTCCAGCAGAACAAGATCAATATTGTCCCGGCGCTTCCGGTAGACAGCGACGGCCTCGCTGCCGTTTCTGGCAGTTAAGACCTCAAATCCCAGTTTGGCAAGCATACGCGAACCGACATCGATGATCATTTCCTCATCATCCACGAGCAGCACCGTCTCTTTTCCCCGGGATGGTTTCCTGGCCGTCTTCTGATCGATGGGGGTACGTGTTTGCCTGGCCGGAAAAAATACATCAAACCGGGTTCCCCGGCCGATGCGGCTGGTGACATCAATGAAGCCCTCGTGATTTTTAACGATGCCGTAAACCGAAGCCAGCCCCAGACCGGTCCCACGCCCTTTGTTCCTGGTGGTAAAAAAAGGATCGAATATTCTACGCTGGGTCTCTTCATCCATCCCGACCCCGGTGTCCAAAACGCTGATTTTAACGTAGCGTCCAGCCTTTACCCGGTAAGGCTTGTACTCATCTTTTTCAATGGCCACATTTTCGGTCCGAACCGTTAGGGTTCCCTCATGCGGCATGGCCTGCAGGGCGTTCATGAATAAATTGAAAATAATCTGCTCTACCTGACTCTGGTCGGCCTCTACGCTCCAAAGATCCTGGGCATAATCGGTTTTAAAAGTAATTCTTTTATTGGCGCGACTGAAAAGCAGGCCTTGCTCTTCCAAGAGACGATTGACATCCGTCAGGCGCACCTCATATTTACCGCCCCGTGCAAACCCCAGCAGTTGTTTGGTGAGTTCCACACCGTTTGTTACATATTCCTCGACTTTCTTAAGATTGTGATACAGGGGCGAGTCGGGGTCCAGTTCCAACAGGGAGAGGGATATGTTACCCTGAATTCCCATCAGCAGATTGTTAAAATCGTGGGCAATACCTCCGGCAAGGGTCCCGATCGCTTCCATTTTCTGGGCTTGCCGCAGCTGCCGCTGCAGCTGAACTTCATGGGTCACGTCCCGCTGCACGCTGACAAAATTGGTAATGTCGCCCGCCTTGTTCCTAACCGGTGAAATGGTGGCTTCAACCTCATAGAGGCTGTCATCCTTTTTCTTGTTGATGAAGCGCCCCTTCCAGGTATCACCCTTTCTGATGGACCGCCACATGTCATTGAAAAACGATTTGTCGTGTTGGCCGCTGTCCAGCAAAGAGATATGCCGGTCGATGACTTCCTGACGTGAATAACCTGAAATGTCCTCAAACGCCGGGTTAGCGTATTGGATATTACCGGCAATGTCGGTAACTAGAATCGCCTCCGCTGCATTTTCAACGGCGATGTCCAGACGCGACTGCACGCCGGTTTGATCTGGTTCATTACCGTTTTTCACGGTGTTGTGCGGTTCTTTATCTGCCATTAAAAACAGGGCTATACTTCTTCAGGGTTATGGAGCTCCTCCAGCTCATTCATGACGACCTGACTCAGGTTCTTGTGGAATTCGGCATGGATTACATATTCATTAAAAGGCTCGCTATTGACGGCAACCACCGTGCCGCTGCATTTGATTTCAAGATCAGACGCCAGTTCGTCAAACTTCAAATTCATTTTCAAAGTGCGGCCAAGTAGCACGTTGGAAGCCTTTTGCGTTGTTTTCATAAGGAATGCCAATCCGCTGACGGATATATCCAAAAGCTCGCCTTTGAAAGGTTTGGCCACCGGTTGTTTATTGTCGTCCAACGTCTGCGCCAGGACTTTGCCCGGCAAATTGAGCCGTTTGTCAATTCTGCGCTCCAGATTTTTGGCTTTTAATAAATCTGCTACCGATTCCAGGTTTCTACAGTAATCATTCAGCTTCGCCTCTAATCCCGCGGTTTTTTCACCCATTTTATCCAGGTCGTCTTTTAGGAGCACACGCAGCTTTACCTTGGAATCCGTTATAACGGAGGTGGTACAGAAGGCATCTGAGAAAAAAAATGC
>CP070771.1:6906988-6919642 GCA_020345785.1 Desulfobacterales bacterium | reverse complement strand
GCTATGAGCTACGAGCTGGCATCGGAGATGCCCTTTAACCTTTAACCTTTGACCTTTATCCTCAAAAATATGACCTATCAGCTATGAGCCATGAGCTGGGCATCAAAGGTGCCTTCTTTCCCTTTTCTCCTTTTATCTTATTTACTTTCCTGGAACCAATGCGGATCAATTAATGCAGAGCCTTTTTTATGGAAGCAGCGGATTTTTCGAGAAGCTGAATGGAGTAAGTGTAGTTTTTCGAGGCACAGCAGGCATACAAAATGTCGATTATCAGTATCTGCGCAACGCGCGACAGCATGGACTCTTGGAAAAAAGAAGATTCCTTTGTTGCCGTAAAAAGCTTGATATCGCTATAGCGCGTGATGGGGGAGTCATCACAATTGGTGATGCAAATGGTGGTCGCACCATTTTCTTTGGCGGTCTTTATGGCATTGACCGTGAAAGTCGTGGTGCCGGAATTGCTTATTCCGATCGCCACATTGCCTTTTTTCAAAATAGAGGCGCTCACGGCAAGATGGGCCGGATCGTTATAGACGATACACTGTTTGCCGATTCGGTAAAAACGCATTTTGGCACTTTCAGCCGCGATCGTTGATGTACCCACACAATAGAGAGTCACGAAATCGGCTTTATCAATAGCGGCTACCGCACGTTCAATTTCATTTGGATTGATAACCCTTTGTGTATCCTGTATGGCCTCGATATTCCGGTATAAGATTTTTTCCACGATTTTTTCGATCGAATCATCTTTGGCGACATCATCATAAACATACTTTTCTTTGTCGTCGGCTTCTATCAGGTTCTCCGGGGCTATCTCCGCCAAACTGATTTTAAAATTTTGAAAATTGTCGAGGCCGATTTCTTTGACAAAGCGGGTCACTGTGGCTTCTGAAACATCACATTTGACCGCCAGTTCGCTTATTTTCAGTTTCTTGATCAGGTCGGTGTTTTCCAGTGCATATTGCCCGACCCGTTTGAGGGCCGGATTCAAATAGGGCAAGAGGCGTCGGATTTTAACTAATATATTCTGTTCTTTGAGCATCATGGGATGAATATGTCTGGTAACGTTGCCGGAAAGATTTTACCTCATCCAAACTGGCAAGGCGGTTTAATTATAAAAATTTTAGACTTTGTCAGAATTTTTCATCAAAATTTCAGACAGGATTGCATGGTATCCCTCAAGTGATTTTAACATCATTTCAATATTAACCTGCTCTTCGGGCGTGTGGGCATATTTTTCTTCAGTCCCCGAATAGCCGATAGTGGGAATTCCCAGCAAAGCGGCGGTCATGCTGCCGTCGGTTCCAAATTTCCAGTAGTTGATTTCCGGCGTTTGGCCAACCATTCTCAGTGCACTCATTGTCTTGACTGCAAAAGGATGGTCGGCATCTGTAATCCATGGCGGATGAAATTTTCGAACTTCCTTCTGATATCCCGTATAGGAGGTTTCCAGGAACTTTCTCGGATATACTTCGGCCTTAAATTCCGCGTCGCTTTCCTGGATTTTGGCAAACAACGCCTCAAATTCTCCCATCAGATCGGCTACATCCTGTTCGGGCATGTAGCGCCTGTCGATGGAGATTTCACATTCATCCGGTATGATGCTCAATGTGCCGGGACGGCAAACCAGGTTAGTAACCGTGATCGAGCTGTCTCCAAGCAGTTCGTGGCTTTTCATATGATTCGCCGCGGGTCCGAAAATATACTCCAGGACGGGCACCATTTTTTCAAGAGCGTTGACGCCGGCCTCCGGTCGGGAGGAGTGCGCTGTTCGGCCGAAGGTTTTGATCACAAGCTCCACTTTGCCCCGCTGCCCCAAAACTACTTTGAGCCCGGTAGGCTCGCACAAAAAGACAACGTCGCAATGGATCTGCTTTTCAGGAAGCGTATTTTCGAACAGGTATTCGGTGCCGAACATCTCTGCCGCTTCTTCGTAGACCACTGCGGTAAATACAAGGTTGCCGAAAATTGGTTGCCCGGAATTTTTGATTTGCTGAAACAGCCTCATCATATAAAGTTGAACGGAAAGCCCGCCCTTCAGATCACAGGCGCCTCTGCCCCGTATATTGCCGCCGTCATCGATTTCGGCGCCAAAAGGATCGAAGCCATTCCAGTTTTCGACGTTTCCGGTTGGGACAATATCCAGATGTCCGTTGAGAAGCGCGGTCGGCCCGGGGTGGGTTCCTTTCACCACGCCGACCACATTGCCGATGCCGTCGATAAAGGCTTCATCGGCATTGTATTCTTTGAGTTTATCTAAAATGAAATCGGCCAGCTGCTTTTCTTCCCCGGTATAGGAAGGAATTCTGATCAACGCCTGGGTCAGTTCAATCAGCTCACTGCGTATCGATTCGTCTACCTGAAACATGAGCACTCCTATCTGTAGGGTCTAATCAAAGGAATTAAAAAATCGGCTTTCCTTTCAGCAGGTTTAGCCAGTAGTCGATTCTGGGATCATTCCAAAAGCTTCGCAGTCTGGCCATTTTGCCGCCAAGCCATTCAAAGTAGTCAAACGTGCTTACCGGTGAATTGACCGCCTGTACGCAGGACCACATGGCCCACTTAATGTCCTGCAGGATCTGATACAGTTTCATGCGCGCAAATTTTTCCTCGTCGAATCCGTCGCAGTAGTACTTGACCAGCTCCATCTGCATGGCTTCGGTAAAGTAGTTCACAGCCGTCCAAATCCCAAAATCATACCAGGCATCGTTCATCGATGCATACTCGTAATCGATGAGAAACACTTGCTGACTTTCCTCCACCCACATAAAGTTGGCGGACCACAGGTCGTTGTGGCACGGCACATAGTCGATACCGGCGGTGTGAATGGCGTCTTCGATATTCTTAAAAAGCCACTCCATCCGGTCGATTTCGTAGGGGATGTAGCCTCCAAGCTCCCTAGACATTTGAAGCATGTTTTTGGTCTGCTCGAAAGCGGTCTGCTGCAGGGGCATGGTGATCTGTGAGTGGGTGTGAAACTTCTTGGCGGTATCGATCATTTTATAAAATCGGCTTTCGTTAAAAACGTCGCCGAATTTCATGGGCACGCAATTGTGAATCCAGCTGAAGATTTCGACTCCGGTATCCGGGAAAAATTGAAATACTTCCGGGCCGATGCCCTCCCTCTGGGCAATCAGGTTGGCTTCATGGCAATTTTTTCGGTCGATAAAACTTTCCGTACCCACCCCCGGAACCTTTACGAAATAACTGCTGCCATCAACCGCAACCTTCCAGTTTATATTGGTTTTGCCGCCGGGAACCAGCTCATAGCGATACGCCTTGTCTTTCCACGCATCGATCTGGTTGATGATATCAAGCAGCTGTTTTTCATTCGTGTCCATATCCATACCTCCTCTAAAATATGCTCTTCGTTTTCTGCAAGAATTCACGCTGGAATGTCTCTGCCTGCCGGCGGATATTCAGTTCAGGCAAACAGATGGCATTCCACTTCATGGGTTGCGCTGGTTCGAATCAATTGAGGGTCTTTTTTTTCGCAAATCGGCATCGCCTCCGGACACCTGGAACGAAAGCTGCATCCGGCCGGTATGTTTATCGGGCTCGGAACTTCTCCGCTGAGCACCTCCACTTCTTCCTGCTGCAGTCCGCTTTCTATAGAGGGAACAGCCGTCGAAAGCGCCTTGGTGTAGGGATGCAGCGGATTTTCAAAAATATCCTCGTTGCTGCCGCGTTCAACGATTCGGCCGAGATACATGACCGCCACCCTGTCGCACATGTGTCTGACCACTCCGATATCGTGGGCGATGAGCAGATAGGAGAGCCCTCTTTTTTCTTTCAAACTGGAAAACAGGTTCAGGATTTGGGCCTGCACCGAAACGTCCAGTGCGGAAACGGCTTCATCCAGGATGACGATCTCCGGATCTAGAATAATGGCTCGGGCAATGTTTATCATTTGTCTCTGACCTGCACTAAAACTGAGCGGATAGCGGTCGTATGCATGCGCTTCGAGGCCGACTTCGGCCATCACGCTGATGACTTTGCTGCGCTTTTCCTTGGCGGTCATGTTTTTTCGATGGATATTTAAAGGATCGCTGATGATATCGCCGACTTTCATCCAGGCCGGAAGCGACAGGTACGGATCTTGAAGCACGAGCTGTACTTTCTCTCTCAGCTGCTTCATTTCCCCTTTGGTCGTTTTATGCATGTTTTTTCGCTGGTACAGGACCTCGCCGGAGGTGGGCTTTTCCAGCATGATGAGCAGCCGCGACAAAGTAGATTTACCGCAGCCGGATTCTCCCACATATCCGAACGATTCATCTTTGAGCAGAGAAAAAGAAACGCCTCTGACGGCTTTGATGACGACGGGTTTTTTAAAGAGACTTTTTTTCTTCAGGGGATAGTCCTTGTGGACATCTCTAGCCTCGATAAGCGCTTGTTCCATTTAAAACCTCGGTTTTGTCGATCCTAAAGGAGAAGCCTGCAAAAATTCGTCGAATTACAGCGATTTTTGATTCAGTTCGGATGCCAAAAAGCATTTCGAATAGTGCAAACCGGTGTCTCTGAGAAATATGGGCTCCGGCATGCTCCTGCGGCATGTCTCCATTGCCAGACCGCATCGATCCAGAAATACGCACTTTGGATTTTGGAGATCCGTTTCGATGCGGCTGGGGGTAAATCCCTCTATCGTTTTGAGTCGTTTGAGCCGTTGGCCCTTGATCTTCGGTGTGGAGTCGATTAATCCGCGCGTGTATGGATGGGACGGTTTCGAGAACACCGCCTGTCTTTCGCCGTGTTCCACGATAACACCGGCATACAGCACCATAATCTCATCCGCGTATCTTGCCAGTATGGGCAGAGAGTTTGTTATCAGAATCAGGGTCGTGCCCTGGCGCCGCTTGAGTTCGGCCAGAAGCTCGAGAATCTGCTGCTGGATGGTGACATCCAGCGCCTGGGTCGGGTTGTCGGCCACGATCAGTTCAGGATTCGAACTCAAAGCGTCGGCGATCATCGCACGCTGGATCATGCCGCCGCTGAACATCGCCGGGTATTCGTCAAGGCGTCTGCGGGGCGAAGGAATTCTGACTTTTCGAAACAGCTCGACCGCCATTTGGGTGGCATCTTTTCTGCTTTTGCCTTTGTGATGCCGCTGAATCGTTTCGATAATTTGACTGCCTACCGTCAACGTCGGGTCAAATGCAGACATTGGATCCGAAAAGATCATCGATATCTGGCTGCCCCGAATTTTGTTGATTTCTTTTTTGTCCAGCTTCAGTAAATCCAGGCCTTTAAAAAAAATTTCTCCGGCAAGAACTTCACCGGGTTTTTCGATGAGATTCAGTATAGACATGGCCAGTACGGATTTTCCGGACCCGCTTTCCCCGACAATGCCTAAAACCTGCTCCTTTTTCATTTCAAATGAGACGCCCCGCAGTGCCTGGACAATGCCCCTTCGGGTATAGAATCTCACCGTGAGCCCTTTTACCTGCAAAATCAAAGCATCGGCATGGGTTTCTTTGGCGTCGGCGGCCTGATGGTTCGGTTCAATCGATTTCATACGATGTCAATGCCTTTCAGCACAGAAGTCTTCAAAGTTGGTCGCTTTTGCGTCGGGCGGCTTTGGCCGCCGCTGTTTCAGGATATCAGCGCGTCATGTTTCGATAATGGTCTTGCGGACTTTTTCCACGCCGGATCCGACCATGTTGATGGAGATCAGCAGCAGACTCAAGACCACGCCGGGCATGGTGGCAATCCACCAGGCGTTGACCAGATATTTTCGGCCGTCCGCGATAATATTGCCGAAAGAGGGCTGCGGCGGCTGAATGCTGAGGCCCAAAAAGCCGAGAATCGCTTCAAAAATGATCATGCGCGCAATATCAAGGATGGCCACGAGCGCGACGCTTGGCAGTATTCCCGGTGCAATGTAGCGGATAATGACCCGCGGCCCGGAGGCGCCGATAATTTTGGCTGCCCGCACATACTCTTTTTCCCGCTCACCCAACACAATGCCGCGGGTCACCCGCGCGTATATCGGCCAGCTCGAAATGGCCAGAACAAGGATGATGCTGAACATGTTGGGCCGGGTGACGCCCAGTATGGCGATGGCCAGCACAATCATGGGCAAAGAAAGCTGGGCGTCGGTAATGCGCATCTGAATGGTATCGAATACTCCCCCGTAATAGCCCGAGGTCATTCCCAGGGCCGATCCGAACAAAAAGATCAGCAGCACCGTGGAAAACCCGATAATCAGCGACACGCGAAGACCGCTGAGCACCCTGGCCATCAGATCGCGGCCCAGGGCATCGGTTCCCAGCGGATGTTCCCAAGTGCCGCCGCTCATGAAAACCGGCGGCTTTAGGCGATTCATGATGTTCATTTTGTATGGATCGTGGGGCAGCAGATGCGGGCCGAAGATGGAGGCCGCCAGCAGGATGAAAAATATCGTCAATCCGGCAATGACGCCGACGTTTCTAAACGCGAGTTTAAAAAAAGGATTTTTAGACACCTGCATCGTTTTCGTCCTTCAAGCCAAATGGACAGTGAAGTCAATTAGGCCGGTTCATGGACCGGACTAGAAGGTGAGTCTCCTGTCGACGTACGAACACAAGAGGTCGACGATGATGTTGATAAAGACGAACACGCTGGCAAACAGGATCACGATGCCCTGAATGAGCGGAAAATCGCGCTGCAGTACCGCGTAGATCGTCAGCAACCCGAGGCCCGGGTAATTAAACACAAATTCGACGACGATCACCCCGCCCAGCAGAATGCCGATCTGAACCCCCAGCACGTTAAGCAGCGGAATCAGGCTGTTGCGGAAGCAGTGCTTCATGATGATGGACCAGGCCGACAACCCCCGCGCCTTGGCGACCTTGACGAAGTTCATCTGCAGCACATCGATCATCGAAGATCGAATGGTGCGCAAAAGAATCGGCGCCAGCTCCAGGGAAACCGCAAAAGAAGGCAAAATTACGTAGGAAAGCCCCTTGTACCCCACACTGGGCAAAATTTTGAGCCGGATGGAGACGATGAGCATCAAAATGATGCCCAGCCAGAAATTCGGCACCGAGATGCTGACCGAGACGAATGCATTGGCAAATTTATCGATCCACCCCCCTTGTCTGAGGGCGGCAAAAATACCCAGAGGAATGCCGATCAGAATCGCCCAGCCAATGGCCATTCCCGCCAGCAGCAGGGTCAACGGAATTCGCTCGACAATCAGGTCGAATACCTCCGCCCTGGCGTGGGCTCTTTTGTCGTCCCACGCCTCGCCGCCGACCGAGCCGCCGCTCTTGGGCCGGATAAAGGAGGTGCCGAAGTCGCCGTGCACAATCCCTTTCAAATAGCGCCCGAACTGAACGAGCAAAGGATCTTTCAGGCCCAGTTCTTTTGCCACTTTCTGCAGAACCTGATCCGGCGCTGCGCCGCCCACCATCAGCCGCACCGGGTCCCCGGGCACGATCCGCATGACCATGAATATAAAAAAGACGGCAAAAAAAACGATAATTAAGCCCTGGGCGCTTCTTCTTGCCAGAAAATAAATGACATACCCCATCTCTTATCTTTCTCGTGAAAGACGGAGTGGAAGGGCTTCCACTCCGTCTCGTTAAAAGTAACATCAACCGGTTTTTGTCGCTCTTTCCAGATCCATCATGCCGTTTGGATAAAGGTAGTAGTTTTCCAGCTTTTTGTTGATGCCGTGGATGAACACCGAGGTGAACAAAGACAGGCTCGGCACTTTTTCAGCGATCAGCGGCAGGGTATCGGTTTTAAGGATTTTTTCTCTGAGCTCCAGCGTTTTCGCGTTTCGCTCTCGATCGAGGGATGCATCGATTTCCGGATCCACGATGCCGGTGATGCGCTTGGATGACGAATGGAAATGCATCCGCAGCACCAGATCGGGCTCCGGCGAGCCGGTACACCAACCGCAGTCGATCATGTGGCCGGGGCCGCCGCCGGGACGATCATAGAGTTTCTGGTTCCAGGCAGCGGTTTCCAGGACCGAAAGCTTGACGTTAAAGCCCGCGGCATTGAGCATCGCGGTGATGACTTCACCGTACTCCTTGGTCTTCGGATAAAACCCGACCGAGGTGATGTACTCCAGCTCGGGCAGCCCCGCGCCGTTGGGGTATCCGGCCTCTGCCAGGAACTTGTTGCACATATCCATGTCGTACTCCGGATAACCGGGCACCTTGGTGTAGCCGAATTTAACCGGTGAAATGTGGGCATAGCTGGGATGGCCGGATTTGCCGAGCAGATACCAGATCTGTTGGCGGTCGATGGCGTGGCAGGCAGCCCTCCTGACCCGCCAGTCATCAAAAGGCGGTTTGCTGCATCGAAACCACAGGTATTTGTTTTCGACCGAAACCGCGGTATTGAGTTTAAGGTTTTTATCCTTGTCGACGACATCCACCTGTTCGGATTCCAGCCGTTCGATGACATCGGCTTCTCCGGACTGCAGCGAAATCAAACGCGTGGTGGAGTCGGGAACATAAATGAAGTGGAGGTTTTTGATTTTGGGCGCCCCTTTGTAGTAGTTTGCGTTGGCCGCCATGACGGTGTCGTCTTTGCGCTGCTCGACGAACTTAAAGGGCCCGGTGCCGTTGAGGCGTTGAGCGAGCTTCTTGGGATCCTTGATATCGTTGGCGGACATAATCGGCAGAAATGAAGATTGATACCAGAAATGATATGCCGGGTAGCCATAGTCGCGGGTGTGGACCCGGCAGGTGAGCCGATCGACGACCTCCACCTCACAGGGGCCGGGGTACCATGCGCCGGCGGCTTTTTGGGGATCGGATGCATACTCGAAAGTTGCCTTCACATCCTCGGCTGAAAAATCCTTGCCGTCGTGAAATTTTACCCCGTCCCGCAGCTTGTACTCGATCGTGTACAAATCGATGATTTTCTGGGAAGTGGCCAGCTCAAAGACGAGTTCCTGGGGTTTTTCAACCGTCATGGGGCAGCGGGTGAGGTAGTTGAATACAAAAGCCTCTACATTCAACTGGGCCAGAGTGGTATGGGAGGTGGGGTCCCAGTTGCCGGTCACATTTTCCGCCGACAGAAACACCACTGTGTCGGCCCCGGTGGATGCAGCTCTTGCAGATCTTGGAAACAAACCGGTAGCCGGGATGACCAGCGGCGCGACTGCCAGTCCTGTGCCCACCTTAAGCGATTTTTCCAAAAATGACCTTCGTGTAATTTTTTTTTGGGTCATGAGATCCTCCTTTGGATTTGGTTAAGAGGTTTTATAAGCGGTCATTGGCCATTCCAATGATCAAAAAGGAAAGGTACACCTGTTTGGTGAACCCGCATCGAAATCATCTCATCAATTTGCAGCCGGCCAATTGGTTTAAATGCCCCACATGTTTTAAATCGTCAGGGGCAATCCAGGCTTTGCCGGATGGGTTGGATAGATGTTTATGAAAAGTATGCGCCCGGAGGAGCAGCGCGCTGGTGGTCCTAAACCAAGATCAGAGGTTTTCAATTATGGAAGCAAGCATGCAGGCTGACAACCGCTTCCGGCTGATTTGCGGGGGGGTAGATTGAACGGAAAGAAAATCCTACCACCGCATGCCAGCCAGCATTAAATAATTAATTTTTTTTTGTCAACCATTAAATTAAATAAAATTTAATTTTTTTATTTTGTATAACATCAGCGGTGCCGTTTTGTTTTGTATGCTTTGAATTTAACTGCAGAATCCGGTCTGATGGCAGCGCCCTTGAGGAAATCCAGTACCATCTTTATGTTCGCCGGAAAATTCAAAGAGGATTTCAGGATGTCGATCAAGGTAACGTGCAAACTCCGGAAGAGGTTGAAAATCGGATGAAAAAATGGCTCGCAAAGTGATCTGGGCCAATGCAGCTGCAGCTGATTTGGATGCCGCTGCTGATTACATTTCAAAAGATTCCCAGGCCTATGCAGCCTCTTTCGTCTTGCAGTTATTGGAAGCCGCCCAGTCGCTTGGAGACCTGTCAGAAAGAGGTCGCGCAGTTCCAGAGTTTAAAAGAGAAGATATCCGTGAAATATTTGTTTTTAACTATCGTTTGATTTACCGGATTGACCAACTCCAAGTGTCTATTCTGGCTCCTATTCACGGCAGGCGCGACTTCGGCCAAGCATGGGATGAAAGAAAACGATGAACGACGCTTTCTAAAGGCCGACCGCTAAAATCCTCAGATTCGATCGGTCGTCCCCACCGATTAGGCGGGGCCTGCCTGCCTCCCAGCCTGCCAGCTTCCCGGCTTTTAGTTCCTTTTATCTTCATCCTTATTAGCAACAATGATCATTTTTCTCAATAACTTTGAAAACTTACTTATTATCCGCTATCATAAAAAACTTACTAAAACTCATCCAGCGTGGCCGGCAATTTTTCCACTAATCGAGGACCTAGATTGAGCGCTTCCAATAATAAGGTTGGAGCTGTGACCCGTTCTGTTCTGGCGGGCGTAAAGCCCGCTCCTACGAGGCGCCGACCAACCTGTTGGGTAGGGGCGGGCTTTACGCCCGCCCGTATTGGTTGTCCGAACCTGGAAATAGCTCAGATTAGGTGAGAATTTATGGAGGCTTTTAATTTCAGGCTCATCTCTTGTTTAGCCATTTTTTTTGTGATGGGGTGTTTGGCAGAACCTGTTGTGCATCGGCCGGAACGCGACATCGCCGATTTACAAAGCGCGAAATTCCTGCAAGAAATAGAATCGGTGGCAGAGGAAGGCGACTGGATTGTCACCCGCGGATATCATGCCGGTGATGTTCTGGTGGCCAACGCCACCGGTATTCCCCTCAGTCACACCGGTATCTACGACAGGGAGCTGCGGCAAGTCATCGAAGCAGAGGCGGGAGGAGTTCATGCTACTGAATTATTGGCATTTATCGAAAAGTCCCATCGGCTGATTGTCATCCGGCCCCGCTGGTCGACGCCGCAATCCCGCCGCCCGGCCATTCTGCGGGCAAGGGAACTTATCGGCAAAAGTTATGATTACCTGGGTACGATCGGATTTGACAGCCCCAGCCGCTTTTACTGCAGTGAGCTGGCGGTGGAAATATACCGCCCCTGGCATACTTCAGCGGATCGGCTGCCGAATGTTATCAAGCCCGGCGAACTGTATCTATGGGGAACAATTCTGTATGACTCCCTGCCCAGAGACCAGATAGGTACAACCCCTTAATCGACAAGGTGGAAAATTTGAATATCCAATCAACCAATAACAATTAACTACCCACTCCCAATTAGTTTCCAACTCAATTAGGGTTTTCGGCACCAAAAAGGTGGATATAAGCGGGAGAATGGCGGGTTTTTTTGAAACTCATTTTTTGTAATGACAATCCAATAGCGACCCCGCCCCCCAGCGGACAGGTCGAAGTTGGTGATCGGAATTGACTCGAATTATGAAGAAGCGACAGGAAATAAGCGAAAAAAACCGGGTTGATATTAAACCGGGAGCTTTGGTCCAGGTTGTCCAGAAACAGGATCAGCGCACCGGCAAGCTGACCGAAGGGATCGTTAAGGATATTCTCACAAAGTCCGCCACCCATCCTCACGGACTCAAAGTTCGTCTGACAAGCGGCGCCGTCGGGCGGGTGAAAAAAGTTCTCCCTTAGAATTTCTTAGCGTAAAAAAACATGAAACAACCTTTAAATCTGGTTTTATTTTATAAAAATATATAGTATAGTATGCATAATTTTATAAAAAATAACTTTTGAGGCCTTGTTTGAAGGATTTTCTAGATCATAGCGAGATCATCAATGTGCTGACCGGGTTCAATCCCTGGTGGAGCGAGCGCCTCTATTCTGTTCCCCCATTTCGGCGATTGGCTTTTGACGCCTGCAGGCGCTATCTGGAAGACGCCGGCTTGCGAAGAGCTGTGCTCCTGTCCGGGCCGCGACGGGTGGGCAAAACCACGGTGCTTCAGCAGATGGCCCAGGCCTTGGTCCAAAAAGGAGACGATCCCAAAAGCGTCCTCTATCTGAGCCTGGATCATCCTCTTTTAAAATTGCTATCGCTAAGGGAAATCCTATCGCTCTTTCATGAGAGCACCTATCCGGAAGGGCAGCCGGCCACCCTGCTGCTCGATGAAATCCAGTATGCCCCGCAATGGGAAACCGAAATCAAGCTGCTCATCGACCACAAGCCCCAGTACCGGATCCTTGCTACCGGATCCGCTTCCGTGGTCCATCGGGACCGTCTGGCGGAAAGTGGTGTCGGCCGCTGGATTACCGTTCCGATTCCCACGCTTTCTTTCTTTGAATTTGTCAGTATGCGCAATCAGCAGCCCGAGGGAATTGCCCCGGATTTGCGTGTCAGCGGCATTTTCTCCTTTTCACCGGGCGATCTGTCCGCCCTGGCGGCCCAACTGCGGCCTCTGCAGCCGCTCTTTCAGCGCTATCTTCTTGTTGGCGGTTTTCCAGAAACCGTCAGCCAGGAAAACATAGATCTCTGCCAGCGGCTGTTGCGCGAAGATGTGGTGGAAAGGGTGCTAAAGCGGGACATGACCGCACTTTTTGGAGTCAGAAATATCAATGACCTCGAAAAGCTTTTCATCTATCTGTGCCTCCATTCCGGTGGTATCCTGGCCCACCAGGCCTGTGCCAGGAATCTGGGCACGACTACCACCACGGTGGCCAATCATTTGACCTTGCTGGAACAGGCCAATCTCATCTATCGCTTGCCGCCCTCCGGGCTGGGGGGAAAACAGGTGCTC
>CP070771.1:6897825-6906888 GCA_020345785.1 Desulfobacterales bacterium | reverse complement strand
TTTCTTTTTTGGTTCCCCGATAAATCGGGATTTCCGTTTCACTCCAACCGGCTTGTCCGGGTTAGGTATTTCCATTGAATATTTACTTTTGCGGCATGATTGGTTCCGGCAAGACGACCATTGGCAAGCGTCTGGCGCAAACCCTCGGACGTGATTTTTACGATCTTGACCAGGAAATGAACCGGATGTTGGGGTACTCCTTTCACAAGCTGGTCCGGGCGGAGGGATGGCTGGCTTTCCGCGAGCTGGAGTATTCAATCTGCAAACGTTTTGCCAGGCTTGACAATTCGGTCATTTGCCTGGGGGGCGGAACCGTGCGCTATGAGTGGAACATGGACGTATTGAAAGGAAGCGGCCCGTTGATTTTGCTGACGGCATCTTTGGAGGAGCTAATTCGGCGCGTAAAGGCAGCCGATCGGCCCCGCGTAAACATCGGCACCACCCTTGAAGAAGACATCCGCATGATATGGGAAAAATCCAGGGATAAATATTTCGGTGCGGCTGACATTGTTTACGCCACTGATCAAAAAAGCATCGACGAAGAAGTCCGGGATTTGAGGCATTTGATTTCCAGGTACATTACCGAATGAGGTTTTCGGCTGAATTTATGTTCTGCTGAACTTCAGCAACAATAGCGGGCAGGGCCGCCCCGGCTTTTTCCGCGCAATAATAGTCCGCACCGGCAAAAGACTTCTCAGGGTTAATCTCTATGACTGCGGCGCCGCTTTGTTTGGCCACATAGGGCAGGGAGGCCGCCGGTTGAACAACCGCTGAGGTTCCGATGACGAGCATCGATCTGCAGGTCGAGGACTCACGATAGGCCCTTTCCAGAGCTCCCTGGGGCAATTGTTCACCGAACAAAACCGTATTCGGTTTGAGTACCCCACCGCAATCACAGTAAGGCGGCAGGCCTTCAGGAACATGGGGCGCCAGATACTCTTTGCCGCATTTCAGACAATAAATTTCTCTGAGACTTCCGTGAATTTCGGTCACACTTTTGCTGCCGGCACTTTTATGCAGTCCGTCTATGTTCTGGGTGATGACGTGCCGCAGAATACCCATTTTTTCAAGGTCCACCAGAGCAAAGTGGGCGGCGTTGGGCTTATATTTGCCGTAGCCGCGGATAAAATCTCCCCGAATCGTCCAGTATTTTGAGGGGTCCTGTCTGAAAACTTCAGCCGAGGCATACACCATGGGGTCGTATTTTTCCCACATTCCACCCTTTGACCTGAAGGTCGGTATTCCGCTTTCGGCCGATATGCCGGCTCCGGTCAAGGCCACACATTGACCCTTTTTTAGCAGTAATTCGGCAATTTCTTTATAAGGCGCCTGCATGGTTATACTTCCTTTTTGCCTAAAAGCCCCCCATCGGTTTTAAATCACTTGGGGTTTAAATCAATAGGATTCAGACAATACAGTCCGAGGTCAGCAGAACTTAGTGATCCGTCTACATTGAAAAGTTCGTTCAGTGCATCCAACAGGAGCCGATTAATTGGATTGTCCCCGGCCGCTGCAATCCATACCCGGTGACTGGCCATCGCATATTCATGGAGCGACTCGGCCAGCATGCGCCCCTCACGGCGCAGGGTATCGCTGCGCTGCATCATATCTTCCAAAGAAATCCAGGCCGTGTGTTGATCCAGTTCAGCAGGAAAGCTCCCCTGTTGTGACGGGGTAATTCCGTGACGACGGAGGGCATATTCAAGACTTGATCGTCTTAAACCCAGGTAAACCAGTGCATCTCCTGGTTGCATCTTATCGGCGAGAAAAGATGCCGCAGTGCTGCTGCGAATAAAACCTGGATTGGTCAGACCGTCAAAATACGGAACGAGGGTTGCAATCCAGAGGATACCGAGTAAAGCGGCGGCGATTCCGCTCCGCAGCAAGTGCCGCGGTCGTCCCGCCCGTTCCACCCAACGGGACACACCCCAGCCGGCAAGCATGCAAAATGCCGGCAATGCAACGATATCATAGCGGCCGACCAGGTAGATCGGCCGCACGATATAACTGTATCCCCACATCAACAACAGCGGGCAAAACAGAAACATAATCAAAAGCCGTCGCACCTCGACCAGCGACATCTTGCCTGAAATTCGCTGTCTGCCGTCCGGCAGCGGCCGGAGTGCATAAAAAAGGGCGCCCGCAAGGATACCAATTGCCATCACAATTAAAAATCGGGCTTGATGCGGCATCGGGCGCATAATGATCGGATATAGCGAACCGGGCACAAAAACCAACAGGCTCTTGGGAATGGCAAGCAGCGGCGGCAGCGCATTCCAAAACGGCACGATCCACTGGAGTGCCACAGACCCCGCCTGGTGCCGGATAACCGGCAACCAGGGCAACCACAGCCCCCAGACCAGGCAAAAGGTGAGAAAGGCGGGCAGGCGCCGATCCTTTAAGGCCGGCGTCACAAAGGGCATGAGTATAACCGGCAGCAGGAATACCAGCACATTGTGCGTGTAGCAGCCGACGGCAAAGACCAGGATGACAATGATCCAGTCAGGCAAGCGGTTTCGCAAAAAGGCCCGATACAACGCTGCCAGTGCCATTAATGCCAGAAGGGCGACTAGAGAATACATTCGGACATCTCTGGCGCGGAAAAGCCACAGAGGGCTTGTTGCCATGAAAAATGCACTCCAGCGGGCCGCCGATCGGTTGATGATTGAACGGGTTGTAAAGTAAATCGCCGCCAGGCAGGCCAGACCGATGGCAACCGAAAACAATCTCAAGGCAACCGGAGCGGCACCGAAAATTTTCTGCCATCCCCACAGCAGGTAAAAATAGAGCGGCGGCGTGGATGCCGCTTTAACCGACTCCATTATCTGCCCGAAACCGCCATCGACAACCAGCGCCGTAAAGGATTCGTCGATATCCAAATCGGCCGCTCCGAGTCGAAACAGGCAGGCAGCCGATCCGATCACCATAACCAGGACAAACG
The DNA here is from genome assembly GCA_020345785.1 of Desulfobacterales bacterium. The sequence continues at coordinate 6,903,947 of CP070771.1, read as the reverse complement.
CCGGATCAATATTCACTGCCGGTTTTTTAATCTTATCGTTCATCAAGTTGAAATTTTCGGAATATACTTCTTCACCTGACAGTTTTGATTCGTCTGACAGGCTGAACAGCTTCTCGGATGGGTTCGGCAGCCCGCGTAAAACGCATATGAACCGGCAAGCCGAGATTGTTCAGACGTGTATTTGTCCCTAATTGTGTTTTCAACGCTGGCAACCGCACCCGGTATTCCCGTATAGCCCGACCAGTAAGCGTTTTGCAAACCGGATGTCTTTGCAATTTCAAGACAACTTTCCATCAAGACGGCCGTTGCACCGGGATGCCTTTCGAGAACATAATTGGGACGAAATGCCAGAAAGTTGACCGGGAGACCGGGATCAATGGATGCGATGAAATCGGTTAACCGTTTGATCTCAGATTCGTTGATTCGGGGTATGACCACGATTCGATATTCCCAGAGTTTGTCTTTGGCATGACGTCCAAGGTACTCGGCGTTTCTTAACACAGGCGGTGATTTTGCTCCGGTCAACGCCAGATGATTTTCATCCTGATAGGCCTTTAAGTCGTAGGTGATGGAGGTGGTAAACTGCAAAACTCTGGCAAAACTGTTTTCGGTCAGATAGCCGTTGGTGTCAAAATTTACTCTGACCCGGGGATTAAGCTTTCGGGCCTCTGCGACGACGCGTTCAATGTACGGCAGATGAATACCTGGCTCACCGCCTGAAAAGAAAATGCGGTCGGCTCCCATCAGTTTGGCGGGCGTTGATGAGAGTCGACGGATGCACTCCGCAGCCAATGCTTGCGGTTCAATATATCCTCGCTGCCTGAAACCATTGTCCGGATATTGAGAAATCGTCCAGTTCTGGCAATGCAAGCACTTGAAATTACACCCGGCCATAAATACCGTGTAGCTTTCCGGCGGCGCCGGATGTAAGGTGGCTGAAGCCACAATCGGCAGGGTTGCTTTGCAAACGCCGGTTTCGCCTTTCAATCGATTAGCCCGGCAGCGATGCTCGCAAAGCTCGCATTTCTCCAGCTCGGCCATGAATCCCTTGGAGGTCATAATTCATAATATACTCGATAAGATGGATAGCAGTAATTACTGCTTCATGAAAGATATCGATATTAGGTTTGACTTAAACTTTTTTCTCTGAAATCTGATGCAATGATGAAAAAAATGCGCAGCAAAAAATAATTACTCCGCCGAGCTTTCGATTCAACCCCTTCATTCATTTTGTTAAAGGAAAAGATTTCAACAGTCTATGTTCTGTTTTAGCGGGCGGAGTAATTAGGTTTACGTTTTTCCGAAAACGCCTTTAATCCCTCCAATCCGTCGGGATGATCGGCGCACGCCTCAAGCGCGGCCCGTTCCCTTTCAATTTGGGTTTCAAACGACGTGTTGAAGGAATCCGTAATCAGCTTCTTGCACCAGGCAAAAGAGTGCAGGGATTTCAGCGTCAGCTGCTGCGCCGTTTTGGTTGCTTCGGTCAACGCTTGCCCATCTTCAACGACTTTGGTTACCAATCCCCAGGCGGATGCCTGATCGGAAGAGATCGGCTCATCGAAGGCCGCAATTTCCAAGGCCCGGGCATAACCCACCAGCCTTGGCAGGGTGAACGTTCCGCCGCCGTCGATACACAAGCCGCTGGAAGTATAGGCTTGCTTTAAAACTGCAGATTTTTCCATGATCCTGAAATCACAGGCCAGGGCCAAAGAGAAGCCTCCTCCGGCCGCCACGCCGTTGATGGCCGCCAGAACCGGCTTACGCATTCTCCGAATCTCCAATATTGCCAGATGAAATTGAGCTGCCAGCCGATGAAAGGCAGCGGCCGGCCTCGTTGCATTTCCAAGAACCCACTTCAAATCTCCGCCGGCGCAAAAAGCCTTGCCGCGTCCGGAGATGACAACGGCCCTCACATTCTCGTCTCCGGCCAACGCGGCCAGATGGTCTCCTAATCTGGATACCATCTCGTAATTAAAGGCGTTGTATGCTGCCGGCCGATTTAAAGCGACTTGCGCTATGTGTCTTTCAAGCATGACTTCGATCAGTTCGCTCATAATGCTTCTCCTCGCATGAAGTAACCGCTCCAATTGCGTCCGGGCGGGCTGAGAGTAACTCAACGTATGCAACATTGGGGACTACTGCGTGTGTAGATTAATTTTCACCAGGTCGCAAGGATTGCGGAAAACCGTCCAGCGGTCCTCCGGCAACGTTTCGAATGCACTGGAAAAACGTGCGTGTTGTTCACTCGCTTGCGATAAGTTTCTGATAAAAATATGTTTTATCTGATGGGGATAATGCCTGGCGACGGCTCCATAGACTTCAGGATCTTTTTCGCCGGAGTCACCGACTAAAATAAATTGACGGTCCGAATAGGTCTGAAAAATATGCTCGATTCTGGGATATTTGGATTCCTCCGGGGAAGTGAAAAGATTGAAGAATGTTCGATCTTTCATCCGAAAAAACTGCAGGTGGAAGCTGCCCCGGGGAAAGCCCTGCGCTGTAATAAAATTCGCTAACGACGGATAAAGCTGCCAGGGAGAAGACGAGAGGTAATGGAAAACCGCGCCGGCTTCGGCCCAGCGGCGATAGACCTCGGCCATGCCGGCTACCGCTTGAAATTCACGCAAAAATGTATTGGCCAACAACTCCTTTTTGTCGAGTACATTGCTGACTTTGATGGTGTCGTCAATGTCGGAAATCACCGACACGCCCGAGCGACCGATTAATTTTGCCGCTCCTTCGAATCGCCGATCATCGCCAGCGGGCACCACGGCTTCAACCGTCAGCCACGAATTCCGGGCAAGCCTTTCAACGTATTTGCGATCCAGACGAAATAGACCCGTAAAATGGCCGTTGGCCCCGCTTCGCTTCGCAGTAACCACATGGTCGCCCACCCGCACCGGAAGCCTTTTCCAGCGTTCATTGTCCACCAAAAACATTTTTGCCCGTTGCCGAAACAGACTTCGGCCGACGGCCTGCTCGTCCAATTCCAGAAACCGGATAAGCTCTTCGACAACAGCCGTGCGCCAGATGGAATCATCCTCAGGTTCGAAGATCCAGCCGTGCAAAGGGATATTCCATGTTTGGCCGTCCCCATCAAGGTAGGCGCTGGTGTTGAAGAAGATTACCTGCTCATCCGGTTTTAGCGAAGAAGCCGCAGTATTTATGGGAGCCATTAGGAATAGGGCCAGCAGAACAGTGAATATTACAACATTGTTTGGAGACAAAATGGATGAATCGCCGGCCGAATCTTTTAGGCTCAGATTTCCGCAACGACTGCAATCACTAGAGTTCAATCTTTGTCCCCAGAACCTTCAGAAAATTTGCCAACCAATTTATCCTCCTTTGAATTCTAAAGTGAAAGTCGGGCCGGGTATTATAACCGCAGCCCAGCCACGCAAACCACCGCAACGATCTAAACGTTCTAAGCCAACCTCAAATGCCCTCCATTTTCAATTCCGTCGTAATATCCACACACCCCATGAGCGTGCGCGCCACCGGACATTTATCGGCGTGAAATCCAAGCACTCTCTCGGCAGTCTCCCGCTGCTCGGGTTTTAATTTCAAATGGTAGGTTACATGGATCCGTTTGATGACCAACACCTTGCCGTCTGCCTCGATCTCGCCCCGGGCCTCTGAAGTAAGAAACCCTTCTCCGGCGGGAATCTGACGCGCTTCCAGCGCGCCGCCAAAGGTGCCGGTCAGTCAGCCCGCAGCCGCCGCAACCACATAATCAAGGGTGGTGGCATGCGGTTCATGTATATTGGGATCCACGCCGTAATACTGGGCAACTTCGGAATGGACACCAAACTTAACCGGATCTTTCACCAGCGGCAAATAGGCCCGGCGGAGAGGTCCCTTTACCCGTTCAATTCTAGCCTTCGATGTGTAGACAACTTGATCACTCATATTTCCTCCTTTTTTTACGAATATTCAACTCCATCCGGCAAACCCGGTTAAAAGAGAACCTAATCATTAAAAGACGATTATTCAAAAGAAAACAATCAGATTAAAAATTCGTTCATTCAGAATTCGGTATTCTACCGGCGTCATCTCTTTAAATTGGACACAAAGGACCCCTTGCCGGCCGAAATAATGCCGTCCGCCACGTATCCCCGGGTTACGGCGGCCCGCTGTCTGGCATCCGTCATAGGCCTTTTGCCGTAAGTTTCTCTAATTTCCAGGTAATTTTTTATCACCAGTTGTTCTTCTTCGTCACCTCCCCTGGACAGATCAGCCGCCGTCAGCGCGCTCCGTTTTAAAGCTTCATCCACACAGCTGCGAACATAACCGGGTCGGTTGACGTGATTGTCCAACAGCAGGGCAACACCGTATTCAGAAGTGATCAGGTCGGCTAAAGCGTAACCATCCAGCTTTGAAGACTTAACAAAATAAAACTGGTGGAGGCGATTGACGGCATGCTGGATCTGGGCCGCCTGGACTTCGATGTCAGCGCCGGCCCTTGCAAAACGGCAGGACCAGGCATGCTCTCGCAGCAGGGCCTTATCGGCAGCTGAGACTAATTTCTTACCACGATAGGCGAACCAGCCGGTTTTCTGGCCCACCTCAACCACATCCAAACCGAACTGCGCCCAGTAATGCTGAAAATCATCCGGATATCCGTCCTTTATGACCTGTAGCAGCGCCGGCAGGTCGCCGGGTTTACCGGGCAAGCCGGCACTCCACTGGAACATGCCGAAACTGATAAATTGATTGTGCCAGGTATTGACGGCATCCATATTCCCCTCATTTTCACAGGCGGCTAATATGATATTCACTTCCGCATCTGTGAGATTGGCGTCTTGGAGCATTTCGCGATGATCGGCAATAAAAGTTTCCGGCTCCTGGCCCCCCACCCTGTGCAAACCTTTGCGGTGCAGCCGGCCGACATAGATTTTTTCCGGTTTTACCAGAGGCGTCTCGTAAACTGCATCGTGCTCAACACTGATTCGTACCTGTTCCCTGACGGCTTTCTTAACACCCGCCGAGGTGTTGATAACACAGGGCACCTCTATCACCTCGCCCGGTAGTTGCAAGCGCTGCCCGATGCGAATTTTACTTGGACTGATAATGCCGTTCATCTCAGCGATAATGCGCCATTTACCGGCCGAGCCTAAAGTGCTGATGGCAATTTTTGACAGGGTATCACCCGGCTTGACGATGTATGACGGCATGGTGTGCTTCCTCTTAATTGTCAATTCAAGTGCTGACCCGTATTCTGACTGTCTGAAGTTGCTAATATCGGATTGGCCTGCAATGTCAAGGTATAATTGATTCGGTGCTCAAATGGCATGTTGTGGGTTGTTTGTTGTATGCTGTCCATTGTGAAAATGATTTATGTCGTTGAAGATAACAACAGACCATGGACAACAGACAACTGACTGCTTCCCAGTGAAACTTAATTCTTATGAATCCCTTATTCGGCGAACTTCAAAAACCACCGGGTTGTAGGCATCCGGGCAGGCATGGGTGCCAACGTCCTTGTTGTCTTTGAGCCAGGGAAAGTCAGCCCCGTAACGCAGGGCAAAAACTTTAGGCAGAAAACTGTAAAGGGCACTCAGACAAATTCTGCCTTGGATTCTCTCGCCGTCGAATACAATTACATCATCCACCCGATGACCGAACTGGCAGGTTCCCTGTTGGCTGATGACCTTGACCTCAACACGATATCCCCCATCTTCGAAACAACCGGTTGTTTCAGAACTCATGGTATCACCTCCAATAGTATTGGGTTGGAAAGCCGGGAAGCCTGAAGGCTTGGATGCTAGAATGAAGTTGATAGTTCACAGTTGATAGTTGATAGCAAAAAGACGGGGAAATAGGAAGCCTTCGAGTACAAAAAGTTCACAAAGGACAAAGACTTATCGCTTTCCAGCCTCCAGGCATCCCAGCTTCCGAGCATCAAAGACAGCTTGCGATTCAGCCGACAATCATCTATAGAAGGCATTCATGCGCGATCAAGACATCCATAAAATTGTTCAAATTCTAAACAAAGAAGTCCAGCAATGGCGGATTCCCGTGGTAGGGCATTATTCCCGTAGTCCCTTTGCGGTTCTTATTTCCTGTCTGTTGTCGCTGCGAACCCAGGATAAAACCACCGGTGAGGCAAGTGCCCGGCTGTT
>CP070771.1:6893040-6897725 GCA_020345785.1 Desulfobacterales bacterium | reverse complement strand
CCGGCATGTCTGAAAAGTTTACTTCCTGGATGACCGGATCATCGGCGAGATCGGCCGGCAGATCGTTTTTGGCCTGATCTACTTTTTCCCTGACTTTCTGCACGGCATCGTCGAGGTCTACCTCGGGCAAAAACTTGATGGCCACCGTGGAAACGCCTTCGGCCGAGGTAGAGCGGATTTCTTCGACGTTATCGATTCCCTTGAGTTTGCGTTCGATGGGAATGGTGATCAGCTCCTCCATATCTGCCGGAGCCACACCTTCGTAGTTGGTGGTAACGAAAACATAAGGAATGGTAATATCCGGAAACGATTCGCGGGGCAGAGTGGCGTAACAATAGACGCCGGCGACAACAATGATGACCAGCAGGGCGATAACCGTTACCTGACGCTTGAGGGCAATCTGATTCAGAATCATTTAACCATCACCTTCAGCCCGTCCTCGACTTCGGTATGCCCCTTGACGATCAGATGATCGCCGACGTTCAACCCGCTGGTGATTTGCACCCGTTCACCTTCAATCACCCCGATGGAAATGATGCGCGATTCGGCAACGCCGTCATTTTCGATAAAAACGATTCTTTCACCGCCCTTGTCGACGATGGCAAACAACGGTACTGCAATCGCATCGGGAATGGTCCGCCGCACAAAGGCCACCCGTCCGATCATTCCCGGCCGGATATCATGAGACGGATTCTCGATGACGGATCTCACCAGAAAGGTCTTGGTGGCCGGATCTGCCTTAAAGGCCACAAAGTCAACGGTGCCCGTTAATATGCGCTCGGCAAAAGCATCGATTCTGATAGGTGTCGTTTGGCCTTTTTCGACAAAACGGACATCCAGCTCGGGCACCTGGACATTGATCTTGATTTTGTCGATATTGACGATGTTGGTAATCGGTTTGCCGACCTCCGCATATTCCCCCACTTCCAGATAGAGGTGATTGACGATACCCGTCACGGGAGATTTCGGAAAGCCATGACTGTATCTGACTTTGACCTGCTCAAGGTCGGCGGCTGCCAGTTTTAGCTGAGTTTCGCTTTGATCCAACTCCTCCTTGGCGATGATCTTGTTTTCATAAAGCCGCCGGCGCCGCTGGTACAGATCCGCGGCCAGTTCGTAAGCCGCTTGGGCGTGTTCCAGTGAAGCTTTAAGGGCAGAAACGTCTATTTTGGCCAGTAGATCACCCTTTTTCACCCTTTGTCCCTCACGAGGACCGATCCATTCAACCCGCCCGCTCGTATTGGCCGCTACCTGGACATCCTCATAAGCTTCTGTTTCACCGGGTAAAAAGACGACATCCTGTATGGAAACCGGTTCAATAACGGTGACGGCCACCGGAATCGCCGGTGGCTCCTTGGCACTGCCGGCCACGTCGGCCATGCTTTCCTGATTTTTACAGCCCAACATGACAAATAACGACAGCAAAGCAGTCAACGCTGCAAGTGTTAGAGTATTTGCGGTTTTCATTTTACGCTTTTATCCTCGGTCTAATCCCTGAAAGGCGAGCCGTAAGAGACGCTCAGGACGCTGCGGATCTGACAGCGCGGGCAAAACCATATCCATGTTTAAACTGAAATCAAGCATACCGATCACCAAAAAAGCGACATCCTCTGCATCGACATTTCTGATTTCTTCCGCTGATATTCCTTCCGCAACCATATGCTTAACGGCATCCAACATGTGACGCTGGTATCGCGCAAAATCATACGGGGGAACACTCTGCGGCGGACCGAAAATTAGTCCGTGAATCATAATATACAGGCTCTGATATTGCCGAATGCCCTCGTATACCCTGTGGTAAAGATAAAGACATCGGTCCAATATCGAACCACGGGTATCAATAATTTCTTTCAGAATTCTCTGCTGAACGTCGGCAGCCCATTCCAAAATGGCATAAAACAGACCCTCTTTACTTTTAAAATAGTAGTAAAGAACCGGTTTGCTGACCCCGGCTCTCTCAACTATTTCCCGCACTGAAGTGCCGGCATACCCTTTTTCGGCAAAAAGCGCGGTCGCAGTTTCCAACAACCGTTCCCTTGCATTGGATTCCAGGGAACTGAACGTATTCGTTTTTTGCATAATTCCAGTATTCCAATTCATTGGGCCGTGGTCGCCACAGACTGCCGCGGTAAGGCCGGCCCTGTATTAAAGGACAAGCACCCTGCTTTGCGAGGCGCTTTTTATTCAGGTTTACTGATATTGTCAAGTCTATTAATACCTACCGGTAGGTATAATGTAACATATTTTGTGGAAATTTCAAGAGCTTTGATTTTTTTTTTTTAAATCTACCGTGCTATCTCGCCACCCCCGTCATATTCATTCGCCATTCCGCGTTTATCTCCATTTCTCAAACACGCCAACTCAAGTTTTAATCGAATATTTCGAGGTCATCGAGAAATCGGTTGGCCACATGTCTTCCACCATGGTGATATGGCAGCCAACATACAGGTAACACGATCGAGATGTGGGTATGATGAAGAGGGAATGATGATGCGGGTGATGAAACCGGCTGAATGGAAAGCTGAAAATGTTTCTGTAATCCCGGTGTCCGTCACCCGGGTGCCTTCGGTGTCAACAAAATATACGCTTGTGCACAAACCTGTCGATCAAGTTAACAGTCGCCCGCTCAATAGAGATCTTCCGAAAAGCATTCAAAATTATCATTATATAAATATTTTCAATTTATTTTAATATGTTAAGCGGATTTCACTCAAATCGTACTCACATTTGCGGATATGGCACCAAATCTGCAGTGCGATATTTCAGCCAAAGAAAGATTTCCCCCCCGAGTGGGTCAAGTCCGCAACCGAATAATTTAGATGCCGTTCCAAAAGTAAATTGATCGGTCCATGAAGTCCCGCCGGCGCAGACGCTTCATGGGGACAAGACCCACTCTTAACTCCTTTTATAACCCCCTCCGACCCATCGGGATGAGAATTGAAAATGTTTTACCGATTTAAAAATCGCTAAAATCTGAATCGGAAAGCCCTCGTGCTTGCTCAGGCTTTACCTTTGGGTCTTGTGGGGCAGATACCAATGAATAATCGTCCGACGGCTCATCAACCGATTCATCTTCATCGATTACATCTTCAAGAGCGGGTGCCTCTGACGAGTCATCAGTGGCTTCGCGGGTTAATGCATACCCAATTAAGGCTCCCAATTCGTCCACGGTCAACTTCATTTGTTCGGCCTGAGCGTTCAATTCTTCCGATGCGCCGGAAGATTCTTCGGCTAGAGCTGCATTCTGCTGGGTTATCCTGCCCATTTCCAAAACAGCATTGCTTACCTGTTCAATCCCCTGGGCCTGTTCTTCCGATGCGGTTGCAATGTCGTCAACCAGATCCCCGGCTTTGGCTACACTGCCGGCTACCTCACCAAACGCATCGCACGTTTCACCCACCAGGTTGGATCCGTCCTTGATTTGTTGCACCGTGGTCTCAATGAGATCAGCGGTATCTTTTGCAGCAGTTGCCGCGCGCATGGCAAGGTTTCTGACTTCGTCGGCAACGACAGCAAAGCCGGAACCGGCTTCGCCGGCCCGTGCCGCCTCAACTGCGGCATTAAGAGCCAAAAGATTGGTCTGAAACGCAATCTCATCGATCTTTTTAACGATATTGTGGGTATCTTCGCTGGATTTGGAAATTGAATTCATGGAATTTGTCAGGTTTGCCATGACACCGTTGGCCTTGTCCACAAGCTTGTTGGCGCTTTGCATGTATTCATTGGCCTGCTGGGCGTTTCGGGCATTTTGCTTGGTAACACCGGCCATTTCTTCCAGGGAGGAAGAGGTTTCCTGAATGGAAGCCGCCTGCTCGGAGGCGCCTGCAGCCAGGGACTGGCTGGCGGATGCAACCTGACCTGCAACTGAGAGCGTCTGCTCAGCGCCTTCCGCGACATGAGCAATGAATTTTTTCATGCTGCCGAGAATGGTTTTAACCGAGATAGCTGCAAAGAGAATCCCAATTATCAGGGCAGCTACAAGAGACGTCATAATTATCTTGCGGGAGAGTCCGGTCTGTTTTTCAAGATTATTTTCGCTGATGTTACCAAAATGGGTGCAAACTTCATTTACGCTTTCTTTGTTCTGCTGCATCATACCCTTGTACTGCTGCTGATTCGAGACCTGCTCCTGGTATTTAGCGAGGGCCTGATTGATTTTTACATACCCAGCTTTTATATTTTCAGCGATGACCCGCAAATCAGCACTGTTTTCAACTTTGGTCGACCAGTCATCGATGCTCTTTTTAAACTTGACATTTGCTTGTTCGATATCAGACCAGTTTTTTTCAGTATTTTTAGCAAAGTACGAATTGATCGTGCTGATGAAAACGCTTCCGCCCGCAGTCATTTGGTCCGTCCACAGCTGGGCTTTTATTATTTGATCGGAAAGTTGGAGGTAGGATGCATTTATCTCATTTGCCAATGATGTTTTATCTTCTTCGGCTTGGATAAAATGACCGAAGGATTCTTTATAGCGCCTAAGGCCTTCAACCAGGCGGACTATTTTTTTTTGGGCGTCAGCATCTGCTACACGCTGCTTTAAGCCCTCTGCATTTCCAAGAGCCCGCTCTAAGAGTTCAAACGTCTCCCTAACGGATTGTTGACCTGAATCGATCTGATCGCTGTATACTGCAAGAAAATACTCGTCCGTTCGTTCCTTTAGATCTGATACGTTCTGCTGAAGC
>CP070771.1:6889295-6892940 GCA_020345785.1 Desulfobacterales bacterium | reverse complement strand
GTCGGCTCCGAAAGGAATAGAATCGGGATACCCTTGGTGGTTTTGTCGGCTTTTAGCTTTCTGCAAACCTCGTACATATTTGCCGTCGGTATCATGTTGCTTAGCAATATTAATCCGGGGATGGTCGCAGATGAGGCAAGCCTGATCACCTCCTCTCCGTCAGCGGCGACTTTGATGTCGAAATCAGGAGAAAGCATCGTTTTCAGAACGTTAATGTTTTCCGGATTAGCGTCTGCAATTAATATTACTTGTTTTGATTGCGGGCGATCCATAATGTAGGATGGATGATTTGATTTAGCTTTTAGCGGGCTAATGGATAAAAGCATGCTTAGCTGAACTGCTCAATTAAGGCAGGAGCTATATCAATTTCTGCATGGATTGTAAATAAAGGAATCCCTAAGATCCAATTCTTGATTTTATTGAATTATTCGGGCATTCTAAGCTCGGTTTTTTTGAAGCGATACAGTGGGTTGAAAAAAGCCGCACATTAACACGAATTTTCACGGAATTCTTTTTCCATAACGCGGTTATCTGGAAATTTCCAGTTGAATTTGATCGTAAGTTATCTCACCACGAAGATCACGAAGGTAGGACAGTTCATATTGACATTCTCTCTTCGTGTCCTTCGTGCCCTTCGTGGTGATAAGTGTATTACCTGAGCTTTCTGAATATCCGCATTCCATAATTAGATGCGCCTGCTTTTAACAAGCGCCATAATGTTATTCATTCGTGTCAATTCGCTGCGAATAGATTATTAGAGAACGCTTATCATGCACTTTTTGCTTCTTATATGAGAAACGAGGACTCATGTCGGACCTGAAGGCATCTCCGCTGATTGATTCCCAAAATGATCCCCTGCGCCCAATAACCGGAACGATATTTTACGGCTGGTGGATCGTGCTTGCAGGCACCGTCATTTTATTTGTTTCTTCCGGAATCGGATTTTACGGTCACGGAGTGATTCTGGACCCGCTCCGGAACCTGCATGGATGGCCGAAAGTGACCATATCCTCCGCTGTCACACTCTACTTTTTTACTTCCGGCATCATGGGGATGATAATTGGTCGACAAATCGACACATATGGACCGAAGTGGTTTCTCATCCTCGGCGCAGTAATAATAGGGACGGGTTTTGTATTGTTAAGTCATATCGATACGGTTTGGCAGCTTTTTGTCATTTATTTCATCATGGCGTTGGGTTTCAGCTGCACTTCTCTCGTCCCGGTCAACACCCTGATTACAAATTGGTTTATTCGCAAACGCGGATTCGCCATGAGCTTGACCAACACCGGTCTCAGTGCCGGCGGAATCGTCATGGTGCCGTTGGCCAGCTACATTATTTCCCACTGGGGCCTGGCAGTCGCGCTGCCAGTGCTGGGTGCCGTCTACTGTGCCGTGGTTGTGGCGGCCACATCGTTTGTCAAGCAGCGTCCCTCCGATCTGAAACAATTTCCGGATGGTGAACCGCCGGAATTGAGGGCTGCGGGCAAACATTCAGCAGTGCTCAGCTACTCCCTCCAGATGCGGGTGTGGAGCCGATCCCAGGCCATTCGCACCGTGTCCTTCTGGTCGATTGTAATTGCCTTTTTACTGGCGCTTGCAGGTCAAATCGCCTTTCTGGTCCACCAGGTATCATTTCTCAGTCAATATCTCGGCGTGTCCGGTGCTGCTACTGCAGTCAGCATAACTGCCGGTGCCAGTATTGTCGGCCGCCTTTGGCTGGGTACGATTGTAGACCGTTTGGATAAAAGGCATGTCATTATGGTCTGTTTTCTGATTCAGGGCATCGCCGTCATCACACTGGCCCATTTTCATCATACCGCCATTCTGTATCTGGGTACCTTTGCCTTCGGCCTGACCATGGGCAATATCATTATGATGCAGTCGCTGATCACCGCCGAATGTTTCGGGCTGGTATCATTTGCCACTGTCTCAGGATTGGCGGGTGTATTTACAATGTCGGGCGCGGCTTTTGGACCCACCATCGCAGGCTTAATCTTTGATGCCACCGGAAGTTACCGCGCCGCCTTTACCATATTTGCCGCCATGAGTGCGATTGCCATCCTGGTGATTTACTTTGCCAAACCATCTGAGCCGAATGAAACGGAACCCAAAATAAATCAGCGACCGCCAAGAAAGCTTGGGGTATGAGGAAGGCCCTGGAGGAGGCCGGAATCAGGCCCTGCTGCTGGTCGCTGATTTATATACGGTAAAACCTTTTCCATTCTCACCCCGATAGGTCGGAATGGCTTATGAATGGCGTCAGTTGACCACACCGGCTGGAATTCATTTGAACTTGACACCTATCTCCGGCAAGCTTATTTTTTTCAAAAAATGTAAATAGTTAATATTCCAAAATTCTCTCCGTACCGGAGGTAAAAATTTCCACCGAGGCGCAGACCCTGTCATCTCTTCGAGCTGGAAGTCGGCCTCAGTATACCAACAAGCTGGAAGCAGGGCCGAAACCCATAACTTGTTCAAGGGTAATTTAAATGAAGAAACCGTATTTCACCGTAATGCTTTGTGCAGTGCTGGTCGTTGCCTGCGCCACAAGTCCGACCGGAAGACGTCAGCTCATGCTCGTCTCGGAGGACACGGCCATTTCCGCATCCAAAGAGGCCTACGTGGAGATGCTGAAACCTTACGCCCAAAAAGGCAAGATCGACAACGATCCAGCTTTGAAAAAAAGGGTCTATGATATTACCGGACGTTTGATTGCCCAGGCCATCAAGATGCGGCCGGAGACGAAAAACTGGGAGTGGAGCATCAAGATCCTTGATGATCCGGAAACAGTCAACGCCTGGGCCATGGCCGGCGGCAAAATGGCCCTTTACACGGGTCTGGTGGATAAAATCAAGCCAACGGACGACGAACTGGCCCAGGTTCTCGGCCATGAGATTGCCCATGCACTGGCCAAGCATTCGGCCGAAAAGATGTCGGTTGCCATGGCAAGTTCCATCGGCGTGCTTGCGGTGGGGGTTGCGGCGGATAACAAGGGGTTGGCCCTAACCGGCGCGGCGCTGGCCGCCGCCCTGGCTGTAGAGAAACCAAACAGCCGCGCCGCAGAATCCGAGGCGGATCGTATCGGCATCGAACTGGCGGCCAAGGCAGGTTATGACCCGCGTGCTGCGATCACCCTGTGGCAAAAGATGGCCAAGGTCGGCGGTAAAGGTCCTCCCCAATTTCTCAGCACCCACCCGTCTCCGGCCAATCGTGAAAAGAAGCTCGCCGAATATGTACCCGAGATGATGCCCTATTATGAACAGAAGGGAGATCGTCCAGTCTACAAACTGTAACCGGATAAGGAGAATATCAATGGGAATACCCCAACCACTTACCAAAGAGCAGGCGCCGGCCGAGCTGCATAAAATTTACGATGCGATGCAGGAAACTGTCGGTAAAATGCCCAATGTTTTTGGCGTCGTCGCCAGATTTCCGGCAGCCCTGAAAACACTCATTCAATTTTACGATGCGGTCATGAGCAAAGGCAGAATAGAGGCCAAGTATAAGGAGATGGCCTATCTGAAAACGTCCAGCATAAACGCCTGCCGGTATTGAACCGTCTTCCACACTGCTTCGGCGAAGCAGATCGGCGTGACCGATGAACAAATTGAAGCGCTGCGGTTTTATCAACGCAGCGATGCT
>CP070771.1:6885044-6889195 GCA_020345785.1 Desulfobacterales bacterium | reverse complement strand
TTGAATTTGTTTCGGATTTCGAAATTCGATATTCGGATTTAAAACGTTAGGAAACTACCCAAATCTTCTCTTCAGGACCACTCACTACCTCCCCGATCTGGGCGGCATCCTCGATGCCAGCATCTTTCAGGGCCGCAACAAGCGCTTCGGCCTGCTGAGCGCTTACACTAATCAGCAATCCGCCGGAGGTCTGGGGATCAACCAGGACGTCCTGCCGGGAGCGACCCACTGTATCTGCGAAGGCGGTCATCGACTCCCGGAATTCCCTGTTTTTGTATGCCCCGGCGGGGATCAGCCCCATGGCAGCGAAGTCCAGGGCCTCGGCGATCAGCGGTACCTGGTCGGAAAAGATCCTTGCGCTCATACCGGAGCCGCAGATCATCTCTGCCAGATGGCCGAGCAGCCCGAAGCCGGTGACGTCGGTGCAGGCGCTGACATTAAAATTCGCCATGACGTCGGCGGCATCCCGGTTCAGCGCAGCCATCAACCGGGTCACCTTATCTGTAAGTTCCGCCGAGGCCATGCCTGCCTTGATGGCGGTGTTGACGATTCCGGTGCCGAGCGGTTTGGTTAGAACCAGCCGGTCTGCCGGCCGCGGGTCCTTCTTGGTAATCACCTGTGAGGGATGTACGAAACCGGTGACGGAAAGGCCGTATTTCAGTTCCTTGTCTTCGATGCTGTGGCCGCCGATCAGAACCACACCCGCTTCAGCCAGCTTGTCGAGCCCGCCCTGAATGACCTGCCGCAGAACCGACAGCTCCATATCCTTGACAGGAAAGGCCACTAGGTTCATGGCGGTCTTCGGTGTTCCGCCCATGGCGTACACATCGCTCAGCGCGTTGGCGGCGGCAATCTGTCCGAACCAGTAGGGATCGTCCACAATCGGTGTGAAAAAATCCACGGTCTGGATCAACGCCAGCTCATCTGAAACCCTGTAAACGCCGGCGTCGTCGGCACGATCCAAACCGACGATGACATTTTCATCGGTCGGAAACACCAGTCCGCACAATGCCCGGTCCAGGTCCCCTGGAGCCATCTTGGACGCTCAGCCGGACCCCGCAACCGTCTCGGTCAGGCGTATTTTTTTAATATTTTCCATGGGTGTTCTCCTTTACAGCATCCATCTGAATGATTCAGATGTTTGAAAGAAGCCACAAATTAACACGAATTTAAGTTTTCCATTAACATTTAACCTGCTTTTGACTATTGCAATAATTCGTGGTTATTCGTGTCCATTCGTGGCTAAATAATATTGAAAGGATAAAATCATTTCTTCCTTTCATTTTTCAGGACTCCCAAACGGGCAGGCCAGTTCACTGGCATGGTACACATGCTTTTGCCCGCAAAAAGGACAAGGTACATTCAGCGCCACTTTCGCATCCAGCGTCTTTTTGCCGGCATCATCGGTTATGACGCCCCTGTTTTCCAAAATGCTAAAATTCGCACTCTCGAACACCTTGTTTTGAGCAGGACAAAAAAAAATAAGTTTCATATCTTGGCTGTTTAGATCATTCCGCCTTTTCCATCGAATAGTCGGTCCCCTTCCAGGCGAAGATTCCGCCCGGATAGCGATAGACATTCTTGTCGCCGAGCTTGACGGCCCAGGCCGCGCCGTTGTGGCTGCGCGTACATTTGACAAACCCGCAGCAGATTGCGATGGTTTTATTTTTGTCGCTGCCGAGAAGTTTTATAAAATCTTCCTGTGATTTGCCGTCGGTCTCCTGGGTGTCCCATTGGGTCATCTCCAGAGTGGGAATCAGAAACTGCACCGCGGGCATATATAAAAACGATCCCCAGACTCCAGCGGGCTAGTTTGTATATCCAATCAACTGTTTTCATTGCTTTCTTCCGTCGCGGTGTTCAGGCCGGAGGGATCCAGCGGTTTTTTGATATTGGGTTGAGGGGCTGATTGATCCGGGTAAGTTCGGCTCGGCCGATACTAAATACCAAGGAAGCGATTCGACCGCAGACGATTAGGTGATGTCAGGTTGGATACGATTTTGGCATACGGTTTCGTCTAACAAACCCGGTTAGCTGACGCAACACCCTCAGGTAAAGCCAAAATCATCACTCATGCTGGACCTCATGGAAGAATTCCGTTCAGGAGCAACTAATGCCATGGATTATATCGATATGTCAAACAGGAAATTCCGATAGGAATGGGACGGCACTAAGGTTTTTCCGATAGGAGGAAATCATGCATGGCCTGGCATGATGGTGAGGCGATCCGCAGTTTATTGCGGATCAGAAAAAAGCTGCGGGACATCGGAAGTCCCTTAACTTTTAAAGATTTGAGGAGCCCGGCTTTGACCTCCGTGTCAATGGCGATGGCGGAGAGGATGGACAGGCCGAGGCCCGACTTGATGCCTTCTTTGACGGCCGTCGAAGAGCCGAAGCGCGCCGCGACTTGAAGGACGTTGCTGCCGTCCTCACCGGATTCACGCAGATAGGTCTCCAGTATCTTAAGGGTTCCGGAACCTTCTTCCCGCAGGATGAAGGGTGTTTCCCGCAGCTCCCGAACGGAGACACGCTTGCGCCGGGCCCAGGGATGTCCGGCAGGGACAGCCAACACCAGCTCGTCCTCCCACAGTTTCTGGCATAACAGGTTGGCCTGAGAGCTTTTCGATCCGATGACACCGATTTCCAGCTTGCCGTCAAGGACCAGGTTTTCAATCTTACTGCTATCAGCGATGGTCAGTTTCACCGCCAGGTACGGGTATTTTTTGCTGAACCTGCCAATGAGGGCCGGCAGAATATACTCACCGGGAATGGTGCTGCCGCCCATCGAAATTTCTCCCTGCTCCAGACCGAGAAATTTTTCCATTTCCAATTGGGCCGTCTCTTTCATTTCAAGCAGGAGGGCGGCATGCTTGTACAGAAGTTCGCCGGCAGCCGTGGGCACCACTTTTCTACCGAGGCGGTCCAACAACCGGATCCCGACCTTTTTTTCAAGCGAAGCGATTCTCTCACTCACCGAGGCCTGAACCAGAAAAACGGCTTCTGCAGCCCTGGAAAAACTTTCCAATTCGACAACCTTGCAAAAAATTTCAAGCTCGCGAAAACTGAAATCAATGGCCAGCATATTAATATCCTTTTCAATTCTCACCTCGAGAGGTCGGGGTGGCTTATAAATGGAGTTACCAGGATTGCCGCCTATTTTTACAGAATCAGACATTGAATATGGCATTCCGCACTATTTGGCAAGGGTTTGAGTGCAGTTCGTGCGCCAACGATCATGGTTTTCGTTGAAAATAGGCTCATGGCGATGTAGAGAATTATTCTTGCAAAGACAGTAAGCCAAAAAATCGATACCGCGTTTAAGTGTACCGGACACTTTATCCCTGCTTCGGCCGGGGCAGACGTTGCAGGTATGAAAAAAAATTCAGGATTCCTCGATTAACTAATAACAAATAACTAATAACTTGCAGATGCTAAATATTCTGTTATTCTTGTTAGTATCCCTATTTCCTGCTATATGTTGAAGGTATTCTAGAAACGCCGTAAGATTTTTCCTCGGAGCGAATCCATGCCGGAAGATTGTCGTGAACGATTAATAATCTTCACTCGCTACCCAGAACCCGGTACGACCAAAACACGGATGATACCCGAGTTGGGAGCAGCAGGCGCCGCTGATCTCCAGCGCAGAATGACCGAGCACATTGTTTCCAGAGTTGTTAAGTTGATCGGATTGCGCAACATGCCGGTGGAAATCCGCTTCGAAGGCGGCGATGAACAATTGATGGAGGCATGGCTGGGCCGGGGCTTCTCCTATTGTCCGCAGGGCCAGGGGGATATCGGTCTTCGGATGGGCCGCGCCCTGGAGGACGCTTTTGAAAAGGGGTTCGAAATCGCAGTGATTATCGGATCTGATATTCCGGATATCACGACCGATATTATGCTACATGCGTTTGAGATGCTTAAACATATTGACCTGGTACTGGGACCGGCCGGTGATGGCGGCTACTATCTAATCGGTGTGCACCGGAAAACCTTCAGACACTGGAATCCACAATTATTCAACGATATCAGTTGGGGGACGGAAAGTGTTCTGCCCCAAACGTTGACCATCGCCGAGAGATTAGGGCTAAATTACAGCCTGATCGATATGCTCAATGATGTGGATCGGCCCGAAGATCTTAGCGTGTGGTATC
>CP070771.1:6873226-6884944 GCA_020345785.1 Desulfobacterales bacterium | reverse complement strand
AGTTGCCAAACTTGGATTTGTAGATGGGGTCGGCAAAGCAGACCCGGCTAATCCGCGTTACAACCTGACAGATTCACCTTACTGGACCGACGGCATGCGGGCGGTTTTCGTTTTCTCCGAAGAGACGACCGCACTGAATGAACTGGAGTTTTTTGACTGGAAGCGAATGTATCAGAAGGTGGTACCAAAGCCCGCGAAGAAGGAAGTGCCCATTATTACCTTTAAGAACCTCTCACCACCCTTTAAAGATTATGATTATTTCCAAAATCATCAGCAGTATCCTTTTCGGTTCAATGCGACATTATTCAACCTGATCAATGCTTGGTGGCTGGCTGAGGTTTCCACGCTGGTGTATGCAGATCCAGACTTTGTCGGTATCCGATTTCGCGAAGCGGGCTTTCCGGAAGTCCGATTTTTTGATAAACAAAGCACGCAGTGCTATGTGGCCAACAACGATCGATTCGCGATTGTTGCATTCAGGGGAAGTGAGATCTGGAAAAAAGACGGAAAATTTGATCTGAATAAGGTGATTGCAGATTTGAAGGCAGATGTGGATATCCGATTAACGGAATGGCTCCCGGGCGGTAAAGTCCATCGAGGATTTAAGGAAGCATTGGAGCAAGTGTGGCCTGATCTTTTGCCCCATATCACACAGCTTGAAAGCAGGGGATGTAAAATCTGGATAACCGGCCACAGCCTGGGAGCCGCTCTGGCAACGCTGTGCGCCGGTCGCTATGGCAATGTGCAGGGGGTCTATTCCTTCGGTTCGCCCAGGGTGGGGGATGACGAGTTCAAGGAAAATTTAGATGTAAACATTTACCGTGTTGTCAACAATGATGACATCTTTTGCCAGGTTCCACCCCGGGGCAGATACGTTCATGTCGGCGAGCTGAAGTTTATCGATCGTGACGGAATAATGCAGGATAAAAGAATTGCAAGGGAACGATCGGAATATCAACGACCCGACGAGAGGTATGGTCAGGACGACACCAGATCGCAAAATAAAAATTCTTTTAAGGGATTTGTTCCGGCAGCATTCAGAGATCACGTGCCGCTGCTTTATGCCGTGCACATCTGGAATAATATCGCCCTAACCTGGAACGGAATCGAATATTGAAGATTGAAGATTGAATATCTATTGTATCGCAGCCCTCTGTCTTTTCAATTTAAATCGATAGCATTCTTAATATATTAACTCTGGCAATGGCATCAATCATTCGCAAACATGATGTGAATTCAATAAACAGGTACTGAATTGAATGTTATTATTTGCCTAATAAACCAGTCAACTATTTAACTATTCAACGAGGTCTGGATTTATACTTTCCGCTTTCAAATCAAAAGGGATTATAATCAAAATGAAACTCGTAAGGTACATATCCGCTATGATCTTTATTGTCCTGGTGGGCTCCTGTACCACTGCGCCCGCACCT
Source organism: Desulfobacterales bacterium (assembly GCA_020345785.1). The sequence goes on along the minus strand of CP070771.1, from coordinate 6,883,511 downwards.
ACCCGGGAATTTTCGGAACCTGAACCCAGCTATGCCATGGAGCCGGGGAAGGATGGAACCTTTGCCGATCTCGAAGCCGCATTTACTGAAAAGCACGGACACCTAAAATCCGGATTTTTGCTGCTGGACAATAATGCTGAATCTCTGCGTCAGCGGTTAATGCTGATCGATGAGGCACGCTATTCTTTGGATATCCAGTATTATCTCTGGTACGCCGACGACAGTGGTGAACTGGTATTTAAACGCGTTATGGATGCGGCCAAGCGTGGCGTGCGGGTACGCCTGATTAGCGATGATATACTGCTGATATCCGAGGATGAAAATATCGCTGTGATTGATGCGCATCCGAATGTCGAAGTTCGTCTGTTTAATCCCTGGCGACAATATTCCACGCGTCGAAACGTGAAAACGGCTCAAACGCTCGAGCGGTTTAATTATCGTATGCACAATAAGCTCATCGTTGCCGATAATCGCATTGCCATTTTGGGGGGCCGCAATCTGGGCGATGAATATTTCGGGTTAAACAGCACCTTTAACTTTCTCGATCTCGATGTGCTCGGGGTCGGGCCGGTGGCGCGCGAATCTTCCAAGCTTTTCGATCATTTCTGGAACAGTCCCTTGGTTGTACCTGCATCTGCTTTTGGGCACGATCAACCAGAGGCATCACCAGAAGAAATAGCGTATGCGGATCTTGAGCGCTTAAAAAAATCTGAGCGCCTTCGACATATTCCGATCGAAAGGCAGAATTGGGATGAAATCCGCCGGTCGCTCCTCCAACGCCTTCATACCGGCACCAGTGAAGTGATTTACGATACATTGGGGAAAGATGCCATTTCCCAGGAGATGGCCACCATCATGCCGGAGTTTAGCAACACTGCAAGACGTGAGCTTTTGATCGTCAATGCCTATGTGATTCCGAATGAGGATATGCTGAATTCAGCCCGTGATCTGATTCAAAAGGGCGTTAAAATAAGAGTCCTGACCAATTCGCTGGCCTCCCAGGACGTGCCGGCCGTCAACAGCCACTACGGGCCCTGGCGCAAACCGATTTTAGAAGCAGGTATTGAGCTTTACGAACTGCGGCCGGATGCCGCGATTAAGTCACGGGAGGATACACCGCCGGTGGTGTCCGGGTTTGTCGGCCTGCACACCAAAGCGTCGGTTGTCGACCGTTCGCGTGTTTACATCGGATCCTTCAATTTGGATCCGCGCGCCAGAGATTTCAATACCGAAATGGGTGTTCTCATCGACAGCCCTGAACTCGCAGAGGAACTGGCGCAACTGGCGGAAGAATTAATGCAGCCGGAAAACAGCTGGCGGGTCAAACTCAATGATCAGGGCCAGATCATATGGCAGTCGGGTGAAGATATCAGAACCAGGCAACCGGCTCAGAGCTTCTGGCAGCGGGTGATGGATCTGTTTTTCAAGCTGTTTCCCAGCAAGTATTTTTGAGAGAAATTGTTGTTTCACCGACGGCGCAACAATATGTTAAGCAAAAAAAAACGATCACCGATTATGCTGACGGATAAGGAGTGGAAAATGAGGCATTTGATGACATTCTTCGTCTTGACAATTATCGTGTTTGGTTGCGCCGGCAACAAACCCCCGCTGGAAACCGTCGCCTCTGTCAACCTGGAGCGCTACCTGGGTAAGTGGTACGAGATCGCCAGCTACCCGGCCTGGTTTCAGAAGGGGTGCACGGCTTCCACGGCTGAATACTCGTTGCTGCCGGACGGCAAGATCCAGGTCATCAACCGTTGCCGCAAAGACAGTCCGGACGGACCGCTGAAGGAAGCCAAAGGCAAGGCGGAAATAGTGGACCCGGCCACCAACGCCAAACTCAAAGTTTGGTTTTTCTGGCCGTTTAAAGGCAATTATTGGATCATCGATCTGGATGAAAACTACCGATGGGTGGTTGTGGGGGAGCCTTCCAGAAACTATCTTTGGATTTTGAGCCGCACGCCTGCGATGGACCCCGGCCTCTATCGTCAAATAACGGAAAAATTACCCCGGAAAGGTTACGATCCTGAAAAACTGCAGCGGACGGTGCACTCAGGTGAACCGGGTTAGATTCTTCAGCAGCCTTCTGAACTAAACAGTCGCTTTTATTTCGACTGCTGGCATCGGGAGGGCAGGGCGAAGCGCCCCTGCTGACCCTGCAGACGGGACCTTAAAACAAAACGTTACAACCGACCGAAAGGAAATATAAAATGCAGTTCAATCTTAAATATAACATCGATCGGCAACCGACCCAGAGATACGCTGTCAAAGTGCTGCTTTGGTGTCTTACAGCGGGACTTCTTTGTTCTGCGGGGTATGCTGCTGAAGGAAACTATCCTGCGCTGCGGGACAGCATCGATCCACAGTTTCAGGCCGCCTTTGAAAAAGCGTTGGACAAGCATTTCGGACAGGATATCCGGGATCTCGCCAAGGCCGGGAAAGTCGGCATCGTTCTGGCGGATATCACAGACCCTTATAAACCCAAGGTCGCCGAAGTCAACGGCGATATTACGATGTATGCCGCCAGTCTGCCCAAAATTGCCATCGTGCTGGGTGTATTTGTGGAGATGGAACGCGGCAACATAAAAATGAATGATGAAACCAGAAAGCTGCTGATTGCGACAGTGAGGAAATCTTCCAACAAGGCAGCCACCAAACTGCTCAATCGGATCGGCATCGAAAACCTGGCGGAAATATTGCAGTCCGACCGCTATCGTCTCTACGATCCCAAATACGGCGGCGGGCTCTGGGTCGGACGTGATTACGGCGGCGGTCCGGTCTGGAAACGGGACCCGATCAACAACATCTCCCACGGCGCCTCGGCCATGCAGGCGGCCCGCTTTTATTACATGGGTGCCACCGGCCGGCTGGTGGCGCCGCAGTACCAGGATGATCTGGTGGAAGTATTCTCCAAGCCCGGCATCACCCATAAATTTGTCAAGGGCTTGAAAGAAGCGGAGCCCGAGGCCGAGGTCTATCGCAAATCCGGCACCTGGAAGCAGTTTCATGCTGACAGCGGGATTATCACGGAAAAAGACCGCGAATACATTCTTGTCGGCCTGGTCGAACACGAAGAAGGCGGAGAGGGATTGGTCGAATTAATCAGCGTCGTTGAAGAATTTTTGGACAGCAGCGAAGGCCGGTAGGCTTGTCCGGGATGTATTCAAGCTGGCGGAGGAATCGTCAAATGAGGGAGGATAAACAAAAATGACACTTTACAGACACATACCACCGAACGCGGCGCCGATTCGGTCATTGTCCGGCACCCACCTGCGGCTGATTGTCATGATACTTGCTTTTTGCTTATGGTTCCCGGCGCTTTCGGCTGCAGCTCAGCAGGCAGAAGAGGCGGAATTTTTGCCGTTAAATGAAAAGTGGCGGGGTGATTTTGACGGCATGGCCGAGCGGCGTGAGATCCGCGCGCTGGTGGTTTACAGCAAAACCTTTTATTTTCTGGATCAGGGCCGCCAGCGCGGGGCCACCTACGAACTGCTCAAGGAGTTTGAAAAATTCGTCAATAAGAAGCTCAAGGCCAAGACGTTGAAGGTCAGGATTATTTTTATCCCCGTCACACGGGACCAGCTGATGCCCTGGCTGGTTGAGGGTCGCGGGGATATTGCAGCCGCCAACCTGACCATCACCCCCCTGCGGCAGAAGCAGGTCGATTTTTCCGATCCATGGATTCCGGACGTCAAAGAACTGCTGGTCACCGGACCGTCCGCACCGCCGGTTAAAAGCCTGGATGATCTGGCCGGCAAAGAGATTCATGTGCGTGTGTCCAGCAGTTACTACGAAAGCCTGGTGCAACTGAACCAATCCTTTCAAAAGAACGGCAAACCTAAAATGAGCCTGGTTGAAGCCGATGAAATGCTCCAGGATGAGGATTTGGCGGAGATGGTCAATGCGGGTTTGATTCCGATGATCATCATGGACAGCCACAAGGCGCAGTTCTGGGTTCAGATCTTCGACAACATTAAAGTCCATCCGGACATCGCCGTGAGAACCGGCGGTGAGATTGCGTGGGCCTTTCGCAATAACAGCCCCAAGCTTAAGACCGTGATCAATGAATTCGTCAAGGGCCACAAGAAAGGAACCTTGCTCGGCAATATTCTGCTGAAACGCTACTTGCGCGATACCAAATACGTCAAAAATTCGGCCACGCAGAAGGAAATGGAAAAATTTCAGAGCATGGTGGCCCTATTTGAAAAATACGCCGGCCAGTACGATTTTGATTATTTGATGATCGGCGCCCAGGCCTATCAGGAATCCGGTCTCGATCACAGCAAACGCAGTCCCGCCGGGGCCGTCGGCGTGATGCAGCTTTTGCCTTCCACTGCGGCCGATCCTAATGTCGGCATCCCCGATATTGAAAAGCTTGATAAGAACATTCACGCCGGGACCAAGTATCTGCGGTTCATCGTCGACCGATACTTTAAAGACGAGCAGATGGACGATGGCAACAAGATGCTCTTTGCCTTTGCATCTTACAACGCCGGGCCGGCACGCGTGAGCGGCCTGCGGGACAAAGCCGCCAAAATGGGATTGGACCCCAACGTCTGGTTTCACAACGTGGAGGTGGTTGCCGCCAAGGAAATCGGCCGGGAAACCGTTCAATACGTGAGCAATATCTACAAATACTACATCGTCTACCGCAGACTGGTCGACCAGCGAGACCGGAAGGAACGAATTTTGAAGGGCAACTCCAAATAGGGTCTGATAAATACCTCAACCGACGGTTTCCGGGCTCAGGTTTCAAACCTGTACCGGCATGCCGGGATTTCGATAAGAACTGCTTTGGCTTTTTAACCAGGAACATGGAGCCCGGAACCGCCCAACCCGTGATAGGAAGCCAATCGCATGCATCCAAAACACCCCTGTCCCCAACACGTCTCAAAACAATTCTTGCAGCATTTTTTCGTGCTTGCGACCTGCTTTATGTGGGCCGCCTGTGCGCAATTTCAGCATCAACCGCCCGAGACAATGCCGTTTGCGGATCGGTTTCAGACGCAGAGCGATAGCGATGTGCGGGTAACCGTCGGCGTGCCCAGCGCCGAAGAAAGCCTTCAGGTCTTCGGTCTGCCCTTGGCGGCCGAAGGCATTCAGCCGGTCTGGCTGGAAATTCAAAACAATGATAGCATCGGCTATTTTTTGCTGGCCATCCATCTGGACCCCGACCTTTTTTCGGCCGGCGAGGTGGCCTGGAAATTTCACACCGGCTATTCAGACGACGCCAGGCAAAAAATCAACCAGCTTTTTCGTGAAAAGGAAATCGAGGGCTACTTCAAGCCCGGCAAAACAACGAGCGGGTTTGTCTATACCAATGCAAAGCTCGGAACCAAACCGGTGCTGGTGAGGCTTCTCGGCGAAGACAAGCTCAAGGAATTTATGTTCTTTGTTGATGTCCCGGGCTTGAAGGCCGACCATGCCTCCTTTGATCCGGCTTCCATGTATTCGAAAGACCAGATCGTGGATCTGGACGACGACGGTTTGCGCTTGGCCCTGGAGAGAATGCAGTGCTGCACCACAAACAAAGACGGCAGCGAATTCGGCGATCCTCTCAACATTGTCGTTATCGGCGAAAGGGACACGATTTGGAAGGCCTTTATATCCCGCGGGTGGGATGAGACCGAAATCATTTACGGTGAATCCGTCGCCAAAACCATCGGGTCCTCGTTGTTCGGCAAGCGCTACCGCTACTCCCCGATCAGCGCGCTGTATCTCTATGGCCGACCCCAGGATGTGGCGTTGCAGAAGGCGCGGCGGACCGTCGACGAGCGCAACCACCTGCGTCTGTGGTTTAGTCCGATGCGCTACCGGGGATTGCCGGTCTATGTGGGGCAGATCAGCCGCGACATCGGTGTCAAGTTAACCACCAAATCGCCGACATTTACCACCCACGCCATCGACTCCGATCTCGATGAGTCCCGCGATTATCTGATCCAGGATTTGATCGAATCCCAGTACGTAGCTAAAATCGGCTTGGTCAAAGGCGTTGGTGCGGCAACTCCGGAAAATCCGCGATACAACCTGACGGACGATCCCATCTGGACCGACGGATTGCGGGTGGTATTCGTCTTTACCGAAAAGCCGACTGCGATTCTGGATATCGAGCTCTTTGATTGGGAGCCGCTGTAAAGGAATTCTTAGAATGGGAACAGCTCAAAGACGTGCATGCACTTTAGCGAGGCCGGGAGGAACTTGGCAACGGGTGTTGCGATTGCGTGCATGGATGATTCTTGCCTTGTTGGCCGTATTTTTCTCCGCCGCCAAACCGGTTGTTCAGGCCGAAAACGAGCCCGAAGACGTCATCAACTACGCGTATTCCAACTGGATCGGCAGCGGCTTCTACAAAGTCGGCGATCGTACGGTTTACCTGCTGCGGGGACCGTTTTCATGGACGCTGCGCGAGGTCGACAGCCAAAAATGGGGATTGGAGCTGCTGCTGCCGGCCACCATCGGCTTCCACGAATACGATGGGCTGGACAACGTGGGTACATTCACATTTGTACCGGGGGTTCAGTTTAGTTACCCGATACTGGAAAACTGGTGGTTGAAACCCTTCGGGCAATTCGGCTTCGGCAAGGATTTTTCCGGAGGTGATATCGCCTGGGTCTATGGCGCCGGCATAAAAAGTCTGGCAACTTTTGAAATCAAGCGCAGCGAGTTGGATTTCGGCACTGGCCTCACGTGGGCAGATCAAAACCAGGCCGGGGGAGGCAGCGACAGCGGTTTTTCCATGTTCGAAATCGGTATTAACTCCCGCTGGCCGACAAACATCACGGTGTTGGACCGCAAGTCTGATTTGAACCTATTTTTTGTTATTACCCAATTTGTTAACGACCTGGATTTTGAAAGAGCGCAAAAAGAGAACAAAAACATCCACAGACTTTATAAATTCGGGATTGCACTGAGCAGCGCAGAAAAATTTCCCATTTTGGGATTGTTCGACCTTCGCGGCGGCGGCCTGGATGTTACATTTGGCGACGGCTATTTCGGTATTGGATTGACGACAGGCTTTCCTTTTTAATCAACGATCCCAACGAATCCGGGCAGGTCCGACCTTGGTTGGAACGATCTAAAAACGCATCTGGGTGCCAAACCCCGTTTGGATGCTATTTGAAGCCCCTCTGTCAGGCTACGGCGGCGTGCAAACAACGATGTATCGCCAGCGAAATAATCCAGCGCTCCCCATACGACAGTTGCCGCGCCGCTACCGGCGATATCGGCCGGAAAAGCAGAGCTGAGGCGCCCGCAGCGCCCGCCGATGTTGACTCCTGCCATACAAATCCCGCCCCGGCGCATGCGCGTCAAATTAGGAACTTTTGTGCGGGCATTCCGCGCGGAACTCAGCGGACAATGATCCGGGTTAAATTGCTAAGTGTGTAGCGGCGGGGTTTATCCCCGCCTGAACGGCGAATTACACCGTTGTTCACAGATGAATCGGCTGAGCGCCTGACGAAGGCAACCACCACGGTTCGGGCGGAGATAATCTCCGCCCCTACATTATGGCTAATCCCTATGATTTCTTTTTAAGTTGTCGCCTATGCGCCCCGGCGGGATTGCAATTTCAATGATAAACGTACGGACATCCTCCTGCCTTTTCCCGCCTGAACGCGGGATAATTCAAGCCATCTCGTGCTCTGCGCGGGGTGGACGTTGACTTCAGGAAACACGGCGGCAAACTTCTTGCTATCCGGAATACTTGGCAATTGGCAAATCAATGAATATAGTAAAGACGTTGCCCGCGTTTCCAGGCATCATCTGATACAAAAATGGGCCGTGTATATACGCAGCTTACCTTTTCCCGGTTGCTGATACCGCTGTCGCACCGGCGGAGAGCAAACAGAATCGACGTTTGGGGCAAAAATATGTGTTTAGCAAGAAGATTGAATCCTAAAAATGCGATACGTGAATTTCGTGGGTTTCCTCCCATCAGTTGTTTGGGGTCGCTATCTTTGATTGTGCGTTGGAAACCTTGGGCAGCCTGCAAAAACCTGCCTAACTTTGCGGTATGGATCATCGTGTTTTTCCTGAGCGGAATCGCGCAGCTTGATGTTGCCGCGGCACAAACAACTACCAGGCTTGAAGGGCTGGCACTTGTGGAAGCACTGCGCAAAGGCGGGTACAATATTTACTTTCGCCATGCAGCTACCGACTGGTCGCAAAACGATCAGGTCTCCAAGGAGGACGACTGGACGAGCTGTGACCCGGGCAAGATGCGCCAGCTTTCAGAAGCCGGCCGAAAGACCGCCGGCACCATCGGCGAAGCCATGCGCGCCCTGCAAATTCCAATAGGGCAAGTTATTGCCAGTCCATACTGCCGCACAGTGGAGACGGCACGCAATATGAAATTGGGGCCTGTGGAAACGACGACCGACATTATGAATCTGCGCGTCGCGGAATACTTCGGCGGCACATCCGCCATTGCCGCGCGCACCAACCGGCGTCTTTCAATTCCGCCGCCAACAAATACAAACACCGTGCTGGTAGCTCACGGCAACGTCCTGGTAACCGCAACCGATGTGTATCCTGGGGAAGCCGAGGCCATTGTGTTTCGTCCCGAAGGCAACGGAGACTGGACCTTTGTGGCGCGCATCACCCCGCAGGAATGGGCTCGTCTGGCCGCCGATCACAGCGATCTTTAGCGTATTCCATATTGTGCCATGAGGAGCGTAATGAAAAAAAACGTTCACATATTATATCTTGCGATTATGACCCTAATGCTCGTGACGCCGGCCGAGGCGTTTAAGAGCGAGTTTATACTGGCCGGCGAAGCCTCTTTGAGTCTGCCCCACGATCTGGCCCTGTCACCCGATGGGCGCTATCTCTATGTGGCCGATAACGGCAACGATCGAATCGCGGTGCTCGATCCGGGCACGCTGAAGGTGATCGGCTCCATCGGAGGATCGGAACTGTCGGCACCTCATGATGTTGCATTTGACCAAAAAGGCCGGCTGCTGGTTGCCGACAGCGGAAACGACCGGGTTGTCGTCTTCACGGTGAAGGGTGTCCGGGGCGAGCGTGTGGCTGTCATTCAGGGTGGTTTCAAGAGACCTGAGGGTGTTGCAGCGTATCCCGGAGAGCGTGTTTATGTAACCGGTGCCTATTCCGACAACCTGGTGGCCTTTGAAAATGGTGTCAAGGTGTCGGCCTTCAACGGTCTGTCCCGTCCACATGATGTGGAAACCGACGATGACGGCAATATACTGGTTGTCGATTCAAACAACGACCGCCTGCTGATCCTGGCCCCCGACATGCAAATTGTGAAAACCTTAAGCGGCGTCCCATACAACTTCAATGGCCCGCGCTATGCCGTCTACGACAAAGCAGGTCGCATCTATGTTGCGGATAAATACGCCCACATGGTCAAGGTGATTGGAGTGGGCGATAAGCTGCTGGGAACCATAGGAACGGGCAAACCGGGTAAAGATCCGGGACAGCTGAATACGCCGGAGGGCGTTGCCGTGCTCGGCATGGACGTGTGGATTTCAGATACGCACAATAATCGCATCGTTCTTTATCGGATGTTTGAAGGTTAACATGGTTTCCGGAACATGGGCGCTGCCGACGAGAACGTTGGGGTTGAGGAATTCCTTCATATTGTGAGAACCCATGTGCCTTCAGCCTACGACTATCTATGCTGAGATGATTGGGAAATCCGCGCGCGCCGGATGTTTTGATCCCAGCGAATATGTATCAAGCTTCTTTCAGTTCCACAAAACGACGAGGTTAGTATGGAAAATCTGGATGGATCAGAGCGGGTGATGGTGATTAGTCCTCATCCGGATGATGTGGATTTTGGGTGCAGCGGGACTCTAGCCAGATGGCGCCGCATGGGAGTGGACATCACGTATGTCATCTGTACGAGCGGGGATAAGGGCGCGGACTTTCCGGCGGCGCCGGAGTCGATAGCCGAAATGAGGGAAAAGGAGCAATTGGCTGCGGCGGAAATCGTTGGGGTGCGAAAAGTCATCTTTCTTCGTTTAAAGGACGGTGAGCTCGAGAATAATCGGGAATTCAGAAAGACCCTCGTTCGCGTGCTTCGACAATACCGGCCCGATGTTGTGCTGACCATGGATCCTGCGAATGTCCGTTTTGAGAACGTCTACGTCAGCCACGCCGATCATCGGGCAACCGCCCTTGCCGCATTTGACGCAATCTATCCGGCCGCAAGAAATCGGAATTTTTTTCCCGAGCTTCTGGAAGAGGGACTGTTGCCTCATGCGGTAAAATGGATCTATTTCTTTGGGACCGCCGATCCGAATACCTGGATCGACATCAGTGA
>CP070771.1:6868269-6873126 GCA_020345785.1 Desulfobacterales bacterium | reverse complement strand
TGATCTCCGGCCAGCCTGTAACACGCTTGATTTTAGAGCGCTTTCCGCTGACGTTGTCCCTTGCATTATTGGGCATCGTCATATCCATAATTATTGCCATCCCGTTGGGCGTGATTTCCGCAGTCAAACGCTGGTCGTTCTGGGATTATCTGGGCATGTTTTTTTCGCAGCTCGGAATGGCCATTCCGAGTTTCTGGCTGGGCATCATTTTGCTGCTTCTATTCTCGGTAAAAATCAAGCTCTTTCCCCTTTTTGGCTCCGGCACGATCAAGCATCTGATCCTGCCGGCGATATCCCTGGGGATAGCCAGAGCGGCGGTTCTCTTACGCCTGACACGGGCATCCATGGCAGAGGAACTCAGCAAGGAGTATGTCGTTACCGCCAGATCCAAAGGACTGACCGAACGGATGGTCAACTACAAGCACGCTTTAAAAAACGCCTTGCTGCCGGTCATAACGATAGCCGGTATTCAGCTCGGCTATATGCTGGGCGGCGCCATTATCATTGAGCAGGTCTTTTCATTACCCGGCCTGGGCAGGCTCTTCCTGTTCGGCGTCTACCAGCGGGACTTTCCGTTGATACAGGGCGGCGTTGTTTTTGTGGCCTTTATATTTTCATTTATAAATTTCGTGGTTGATATGATGTACAGCCTGTTAAATCCCAGAATAAGGATCAGCTGATTGGCAGAGAAAACGAACCACCACCATCTGCTTGAGATCAAGCAACTGGACATCAGTTTTGAGCAGGCGCAGGGCATTGCCCATGCCCTGCGCGGAATTGACCTGTGCCTGAAAAGCCGCGAAACCCACGCGCTGGTGGGCGAATCGGGATCCGGTAAGACGGTGACTTCCATGGGTATTATGGGCTTGCTGGCCGTTCCGCCCGGCAGGGTGAATCGCGGGAAAATCCTGTTCCAGGGCCGGGACCTGTTGACCCTTGCCGAACAGGAACGGCGCAGGTTGCGCGGCAAAGACATCGGTATGATTTTCCAGGAACCCGGCAAATATCTCAACCCGGCCTATAAAATCGGCGAACAGATTACTGAAACGTTGATTTTGCATTTTCAAATGGATCGCAGGCGGGCGGTTGAACAGGCCCTGGATTTGTTGCGTCTCGTCGGTCTGGAGCAGAACAGGCGGGTTTTGTCCAGTTATCCTCATGAACTTTCCGGCGGCATGAAGCAGCGGGCCATGATAGCCATGGCCATTGCCTGTCATCCGGCCCTGCTGATTGCCGATGAGCCGACGACTGCCCTGGATGTAACTTTGCAACTGCAGATTCTGAGGCTGATCCACCGACTCAAGGTAAAGTTCTCAATGGGAATTTTATTCATTTCACATGATCTGGGAGTGGTCAAAGAGATTGCAGATCGAATCTCAGTTATTTACGCCGGGAGGATCGTCGAATCAGCCTCCCGGAGACAGCTTTTTGAAAATCCGCTGCATCCGTACACAAAATTGCTGTTGTTGTCCATACCGGATGCCGCCAAAAAGGGAACCCGCTTGCGGGCGATACCGGGAACCGTTCCCGATGCGCAGCATATTCCCCCGGGATGCAGTTTCCACCCGCGCTGTCCTCTGGCTGAGAACGGATGCCGGCGGGAGATACCCCCGAGTATCTACTATGAGGACGGCCATCAGGCCGCCTGCTTTTTGATCGGCAAAAAATGGACCGATTCATAGAAATAAAAAATCTAGTAAAGATCTTCTACGGCCGGGGTATTCTTAAACAGCGCAGGGTTGCCGTGCGCGCAGTTGACAAGGTAAGTTTCGGTATCGAACGCAATACGGTTTTCGGACTGGTGGGTGAATCGGGCTGCGGTAAGACCACCCTGGTGCGGTCGGTTCTCTACCTTGATCCGCCGACTTCCGGAGAAGTCTGGTTTGACGGTAAGCAACTCGGCTTGCTTTCAACCCGTCGCCTCAGGTCTTTTAGAAAAAGAATGCAAATTGTTTTTCAAGACCCCAACAGTGCCCTGAATCCCAAAATGAGAATTGAAGACAGCCTGGCGGAAGGGCTTGTCAACTTGAAATTTCCTGTCCGCGAGAGATCCCGGCGGATTAAAAAATTGCTTGACCTGGTGGGTATTGCGGCTTCCCACCGCTCGCGTTACCCCCATGAGTTTTCAGGAGGCCAGAAACAACGCATTGTAATCGCCCGGGCCTTGTGCATGGAACCGGATTTTCTGGTGCTGGATGAACCCGTATCCAATCTGGACGTTTCCATCCAGGCCCAGATCATCAATCTATTGTTGGATCTTAAAGAGGAACTGTCGCTCACATATCTGTTCATCTCCCACGATCTGAATCTGGTAGCCTATTTCAGCGATCGGATTGGTGTCATGTATAAGGGACGGCTGGTGGAGATGGCTTCAACCGAGCAGATGATGAATCGTCCCCGCCATCCTTACACCCTGAAACTGTTTTCCTCGGTACCCGGAAGACAGACCGGCACGGAAGAGGCCGAGGAAGGCGACGAAACTGAGCGTCTCAAAAGTCAAAAAGAAGCAGCACCGTCTGTAACCTGCCCCTATGCGGTCGGGTGCGCCATGGGAGATCGGATCTGCAGTGAAGCCGAGCCTGAATTAAAAGAAATCAGCTCAGGTCACCGGGTGGCTTGTTTTAAGGTATGAAGGTTGAGAGGCTCGGGGGTTAGGGTTTAGTCTAGCCGCTGAGCGGCCAGTTTAAACGGAAAATGAAACTAAAGAACGTCGAACATTGAACGTTGAACGTCCAACATCGAATATGGGATTCTGTCAATTTAAAAAATACTGAACAACACACGGCGTGTCCTTTGCGTGAGCGAATCGAATATTGGAAATTTTGCGGTTGACTTGTTTTAAATTAGATAAAGCGTAGCGCTATCCATATTGGACGTTCGAAGTTGGGCGTTCGATGTTCGACGTTCAATTTGTCCTCCGGTCCAACCTTGTGAAGTTTTATAGGAGCGGTTTAAAATCTGAGGGTTTTGAGGTCCGGGGCAAAAGGATTAAGGTTAAAAGAATGCATTATAATCTTAATTTTAGTCGTCTTAGTAGCGTTGAAGGCGGGATTGGTCATTTTACGTTTTTTTGGCGTCTCGAGGGAAGCATTGAACCTAGAATAAGAAGGAGGAAATCATGAAACGTTCAATCTGTTTATTCCTGTGCTTGTCACTGATAGTTGTGCTGGCGGGTCTCGTGATGGTAAATCCGGCTGCGGCGGCAGCCAAAACTTTGAACTTTGCCCTGGCAGGCAATCCGGACACCCTGGACCCCCATAAAACTTCGGGAACCCTGACCTTCCAAACCCTTAAATCAGTTTATGACACCCTGGCGGAACCGGATCCGAGCGGGAAAATCGTACCGGCTCTGGCAAAAAGATGGGAAGTCTCCAGCGATGCCCTCACATGGACGTTTTATCTCAGAAAAGATGTCGTTTTTCACAACGGCGACAAACTGACCGCCAAAGATGTCAAGGCCACGTTTGACCGGATCATGGACACGGCCACGGCTTCGCCCAAAGCGAAAGAATTCGGTGCGATTAGTGCCATCGAAACCCCCGACGATTTCACCGTTGTCTTAAAATTAAAAGAACCGGCCTCTCCCCTGCTGGCCACCCTGGCTTCCGGTTGGGGCGCTATTTTGCCCAAGAACCTGATCGAAAGCGGCCATGATTTCGGAAGCCAGCCGATCGGCACCGGCCCTTTTGAGCTCAAAAAATGGGTTCGGGACAGCCAGATCATCCTGGAAAAGAATAAGAATTACTGGATGAAAGGTCATCCCAGGCTGGAACAGGTCATTATGCACATCATCCCGGAACGGGCCGTTGCGGTTCAGGGTCTGATATCCGGTCAGATAGATGTGGCCTATCTCATTGATAAGGACGATCTGCCGATCCTTGAAGCCAGCCAGGATGTGAAAATCGAAAAATCAATGACGGCCCTGATTCTGGTGATGTCCATCAATTGCAGCAATCCTGTATTACAGGACCTGCGGGTGCGTCAAGCGATCAATCATGCCATCGACAAGCAGAAAGTTCTGGATGTGGCCTATGGCGGTGGTAAACCGATCGGGACATTTATGGATCACGACAATGCCTATTACAAGGATTTCACCGCGTTGTATCCCTACGATCCGGAAAAAGCCAAGAATCTGCTGGCCGAGGCGGGCGTCGGCCAGCAAACGGTTTTTGAACTGTTTTTACCGCAAAATTACGAAGTGCATGTCAAAGCCGGTGAAATGTACCAGGATATGCTGACCAAAGTCGGACTGAATGTTAAAATCAAGCTGGTGGACTGGTCGACTTGGATCAGTGATGTCTATCGGGCGGCCAAATATGACCTGACCGTCATCGGACACACCGGCAAACTTGATCCAGACGGCACCTTGGCCGGCTATGGAACGCAAAGTCGCTATGTCAAGTGGATAAATCCCCGCGCCGCCGGGATGATTGAAGAAGCCCGCAAAGTTTCCGGTTTTGAAAACAGAAAAAAGCTTTACGACGAGGTGTTGAAAATAATGGCCGAGGAAGTGCCCTTCATGTATCTGGGCTCCTCCTACCGCCATACGGCCGTAAGAAAAAATGTCTCTGAATTTAGAATGACCCCGATCCTGGATACGTTTGATTTCAGATGGACAACGGTGGCCCAATGAACTCAGCCAGTCGACGGCGTGCAAACAGAAGACCAGATAAGGACTGTAAATGCAGCTTGGCCGATTGTGAATCCGAATTTTGAAGCACGAAATTCGAAACAATTCTTAATGACCAAAATTCAAATGATCAAAACAATAGATCGGTGACTGCGTGCCGGCAACTAGCGTTTAGAAAATTGGAGTATTCGGATTTCGAATTTGTTTCGAATTTCGAGATTCGGATT
>CP070771.1:6855942-6868169 GCA_020345785.1 Desulfobacterales bacterium | reverse complement strand
TAGCAGCAGCCCGAAGATATTGTGACCGTAAAACCACAACAGAATCGCATCCGGAATTCCCAACAAAGCGCCGGTATTCGGTTTCCAGATGACGTTACCCAGGCAATAGGTGATGGATGTCAGCACCACGGCCGCGGTCGTGTACCATATGGATACAAATAATATCTTTTCTTTACGCCGCCGCACGGTCATCAGAATATTGACAACGACCATAACAAAGCTGATGACGACCATGATATCCACGAACCACGGCAATTCGGCATATTCCCTACCCTGGGTGTATCCCATGGAAACGCTGATAATACCGGCTGCCACGGTGATATTCCAAAAGATAGCACTGATAACTCCCAGCCGGTGACTGAAGAGCTCGGTTCGCAGCAACTTCGGGAAATAGTAGAAGGCGGCGGCCAACAAACCCGGTGTGACAAATCCGAACAGCACAGCGTTGATATGCATCGGCCGCATTCGACCGAAGAGGATATATTCGATGTTGGCCATAAAGTCCGGTGCGATTAAATATCCTGCGCCGATCATTCCGAAGCTGGTTGCGGCGGCAAACCAGAATGCGGATGTCAGGGTAAATGCTTTGGCCGTTTGATTGCCGGAAGATACGTTTTCAGTTGCTTCTTCGGACAAAGTGGGAACTCCTTTAACGCATTTAGTTATTTGTTAATGGCTATTATTGCGGTAGCGGTCGCTTCATTTTTATACAGAACGACATGCATCCTTTCACATACATACACAGCGTTCTGCATGATTGACTCTGATATGGTAGTTTAAAACTAAAGATTCAAATCGCTAGTACGTAATTTTTTATGACGCTGTGTATAACGAATAACTAATAACTTCTATCTAACTATGACACGCCAACCAACAGTCCACATTGGCATTTTTCTTTTTATGGCATTCAATACAAATCCCCATCCGCCAGTCCTTATGCGGCAGCCGTTGCAAATTTTCGACCTCTCCGTGACATTCCCGGCAGGCAATCTTGCCGTTGATATGTCGTTGATGATTGAACAGGACGTGCTCGGCCACATAGTTCACCTTGACCCAGGGGGTGGGGGTTTGTGTGTTGAAGTACTTGTGCTCTTTTTGGATCTGGGGGTGTTGTTTAATAATATAATTGTGACAGTGCAGGCACTTTTCCACCGGGGGGATGCCGGGAAAATTCGAGTAGGCAACATAGGGGTGGCAGTACTGGCACTGGATCTGCTTGACGCCGCTGTGCACATTGTGGCTGAAGGGGATCGGTTGTTCCGGTCCAATTGCGCGCACCGGCCATACCCAAAAAACATAGATAAAGGCTGCTGATGCCAATATGGTGATCAGTGTGAGGAGAACAAGTATAATATTTGTTTTCAACGTCCTATCCCTCGTCAAAAAGCGGCTGGAATCATAAGGTCAATTACTTTTTGTTGCCGGCATCGTTTCAGGAAAAACTCTCAGAAAATATGCGACCGCAGCGGCCATCAACCCCAAAAATCCCAGAGAAATCAGGCCGTCGGAAACGCTCAATGGAATCGATTGGGTCCCATGGTTCAACGCCGGTCCCAACAGCAGAAGGTGTTCAAACCAGATTCCAATGATTACGACGGCACAAATAATCGCCATGGAAAGCGGCTTGGTTTTTATATTTTTATTCAGCAGGATGGCAAATGGTCCGATAAAGCAAACAATAAATACCGTCCACGCCAATTTATTCCAGGGCGCCAGCATCGTGCGCACAATTACATAATGGGTTTCCTCCGGGATGTTGCCGTAATAGATCACCATCAGCTGGACATAGAAGAAATCCGCCCACAGCAGACAAAAGCCAAAAAACAGTTTGCCGATGTCGTGAAAGTGGTTGGCTTTTATACCCGACGCCTCGCCTTGTCTGATTCTAATGATAGCGGCCAGAATGATCAGCGCCCCCAGTCCAATAAAAAACGCCTTGACGAAATGATAAGCGCCGAAAAGCGTTGATATCCAGTGGGGATCCATGCTCATCACCAGATCGAAGCCGATCAAGCATAAAACCAGCGCAAAGGCCAGGATGTATAGCCCACCCCAGATGGTCATGCGACGTTTGATTTCTTGCGGATTACGGTGGTTGCGTTGCCAGGCTTCAAAAATCGATTGGCGCAATTTCCCTCTGGGCTGATTGGGGTCCAGTTTGAGTTGCAGGGCGTTAAACAGATATCCGAAGCCGAGCACGTACAGAATCAGGAGTCCGATACAGTCACGGGTGAACAAAAAGGGAATATTGAGCCAGACTTCTTTGCCGTGCAGATCTTCATGCAACCACGGGAAAAGGTAAGCCCTGCCCAGGAAGAGACCCAGAAACAGAATATAGGAAATTGGAAAAAACGCCGCGAATGATTCCGAAAGACCGGATAGCGGACCACTCCAGCGCGCTTTGGTCATGTGCATGACCGCTGAAAACAGCACCGCTCCCTGGGCAATTGCCGACCATAGAAGAAAGTTGATGAGGTAAGCCTGCCAGGCTCTTCCCGGGTGCTGGCTGGTCAGTCCGAGAACAAAAGCAGCCACACCAATGGCGACCAGAACGAGAAACACCCACAATGCTTTTGATTTTTTGATTACCATGGCTTTTTTGGCGTTGTCAGTCATAGCAGCGGACTTTCCTTATCATGTTCAAATACCCGAATCTCGGCGCCCTGTTTTTGAAAAAAATCCTTCAAGCCGTTTTCCTGACCGGCTTCACAGGCTGCCAGAACCCCGAAATGCTCTCCGGAACAGCGCGGATCATAGTTCCTGAGCCACCGGTAACTCGGCAACCGGGTCTGGGTCAGCAGGCCGATAACGTTGCCGAACACAGCGCAGAGAATGGTCGCTTCAAAACCGACCACCACAAAGGGAACGATGGCAATGATCGGCTTGCCGCTAACGATCAAACCCCAGCGCGTCGCCGTGAAAATGGCCAGCGCAAAGCCGCCGACAAATCCCAGGATTCCACCGCACAGGGTAAACCAGCCAACCCAGCTCTTTTTTAATTTCAAAGCGTCCATGATTTTGTGGCTGGGAAAGGGCGTATTGACCCGGATGAATCGATAGCTGGATTGTTTCAGTGCATCAATGGCGGCAACGACGCTGTCTTCGCTTTTAAAAAGCCCCATGATGTGTCGATTACGCGGCATGGCCGGCTCCTTCGGCAAGGGTTTCTTTCATCTCCGTCATGGAAACCGACGGCATATGCTTCACAAAGAGCACAAACATAAAGAAGAACAGGCTAAAGGCACCCAGCATGATACCGTATTCTATTAAAGAGGGTGCATAAAGCCCCCAGGCATGCGGCGCAAATCCGTGGGCGACGCCGCCGACGATGATGACAAATCGCTCCCACCACATGCCGAAATTGACGATCAGCGAAATTATAAAAAGCGATGCAATGGTTGTGCGAACTTTTTTAAACAGAAACAAAAGCGGGGTCAGCGTATTGCACAGAACCATGAAGTAAAAGCCCCAGCGGTAATCACCGAGCGCCCGCCACCGAAATTGCTCCATCTCAACGGAATTGTGGCTGTACCAGGCGATAAAGTATTCCGTACCGTAAGCCAAGCCAACGATCAAGCCGGTAAACACGATGGTTTTGGCAACATTTTGCAGCACTTCGATGGTAATGATGTCCTCGTAGTTGAACAATTTGCGCAGCGGTATCATCAGGGTCAGCACCATGGCCAATCCGGAATGGATGGCCCCGGCAACAAAATAGGGGGCAAAAATGGTCGTGTGCCAGCCGGGAATGATACCGAGGGCGAAATCCCAGGAAACAACACTATGCACGGATATGACCAGGGGGGTAGCCAGGGCGGCAAAGAATAAATAGCCGCGCGTATAATGGCGCCACTGTTCATGGGCTCCGGTCCAGCCAAGCGAGAGAATTTTAAAAATTTTGTGGCGGGTGCCGGTAGAACGGTCTCTTACAGCTGCGATGTCCGGCAACAGACCTGTGTACCAAAAAAGGGAGCTTACGGTGAGGTAGGTACTGATCGCGATGACATCAAACATCAACGGCGACAGGAAATTGGGCCACAGCAGCCGCTGGTTGGGCAGCGGGAGCATGTAATAAACCTGCCAGACACGTCCCAGATGAATAAAAGGAAACAGCCCGGCGATGCACACCGCAAAAACCGTCATGGTTTCAGCGGCCCGTGCAATAGGATTGCGCCATCCGGCTCGAAACAGATGTAAAATAGCTGAAATCAACGTTCCGGAATGGGCGATACCGACCCAGAAGACAAAGTTAATCAGATAGGTTCCCCACCCCACCGGGTTGTTTTGACCTCCCACGCCGATACCGACAAAAATCTGATAGGTCCAGCAGGCAGCGCCAATCATCACCCCGACGAACAAAAGAAAAACAATCCCCCAATAATATTTTTTAGGCGGGGTCATCGTGTCGAGGATCGTCTGATCGATTTTAGCGTAAGTGAGTTGCGACATGTTTCAGCATCCAGTTGGCTTTAAATGATTCACATTAATCTTTATATAATTCGCCTATTCTCTGATATACTGCCCCAAGAGCGCTGCGCTCGAGGATCGGCCCGCCTCCGGCGGGCCTATAGGAGCACGCTGCGCAATCTTAGCGCTCCGTTTGAGGAGCGCTTCGCTTGAGAAGTCCTTATTTGGCCTTAACCCCCAAGTCCTGTGATAGGGACGCTCCTCAAGCCCCGCAGGGGCGCTCATTTCTTATATTTCATGTGTCACCTTCTTTAGATATATCACCGCCGGCTTGGTATTCACATAGCCTATGGCCTGATAGGCCCGAGGATCGTCAATCATTTTTCTCACCCGGCTTTGCCTGTCCATCAAGTTGCCGAAAACAAGCGCATAGGTGGGACAGGTCTGCACACAGGCCGGTGTCACTTCGCCGTCGCGGATCATGCGTTTTTCATTTTTGGCAACATTGTGGGCGGCTTTGATGCGCTGGATGCAAAAAGAGCATTTCTCCATGACGCCCTTGCTGCGCACAGTGACATCCGGATTTAACTGCAGGTTCATGGGTTCAGGCCACTTCCAGTCAAACCAGTTAAAGCGACGCACCTTGTAGGGACAATTCTGGACACAAAAGCGGGTTCCGATGCAGCGATTGTAAATCTGGTTGTTGATACCCTCCTTTGAATGATGCGGCGCATACACCGGGCAGACCGATTCGCAGGGAGCGTTGTCACAGTGCTGACACAACATCGGCAGAAATGTGACTTTCTCCATCTCCTTCGGTGAATGATACCGTTCAATGCTCATCCAGGACATTTCGCGGCCTTCGATCACGCGGTCCACCCCGACAATACCAAGATTATTTTCCGCGTAACAGGCAGCGGCACAGGCGCCGCAGCCGATGCACTTATCCAGATCAATCACCATGCCCCAGCGATAGGTATCGTGGTCGTGGGGGGGATAAAAATCACGCTCCGGACTATACCCTTCCGGCAGTGGAAGGGTCAGCGGAAAATTTCCCATGGTCAGGCCGGACTTGTGCTGCGCTGTCGCTTCCAACTCCGCGAGCTTAACCGAAAGGGCAAAAGTTCTGCCATGCTGCGTGCGGCTGCCGGAAGTGCTGGCCAGTTTCAACATGCGGCCCGTTTTTTTCAAGGTAATTTCAGGTACACTCAGGTCGGCTCCGCCGGAATCCTGATTGGCGCCGGCTGGAAGCAACCGCAGGGGGTTGATTCCCGCGTTCCGCGCATATCTTCCATACGCAGGGTGCCCCTGCCCGATGCTCATCACAAGAGCGCCCGGGGCGACGAGTTCGGAGACATACACCGGCGCTTCAAGGCTGCCGAATTCGGTCTGAAGCTCGACGATATCTCTTTCTGCGATCCCTTTGGCTTTGGCCGTGGCCGGATGCATTGTCGCAGGGGTCTGCCAGGCGATACGGGTCAATGGATCCGGAATTTCACACAGCCAGGGCTTGTTGGCGCCGCGACCGTCGAAAAAGCGGATGGACGGCATTGCCATAAAGGCTAATTCCGATTTTGACGGTTCCGGGGTTTGAGTTAGAAAATCCGTCAGACTTTTAGTGCGGGGCGGTTTGCGCGTCTTGGACGGTTTGACGGAAAGATCGAATTTTCCGCCCTGTTGAAGCGTTTGCACCCACTGGAATTCATCGGTAATGCCGCGCATTTCGGCAAGACTGGCAACAAGGTATTCCCTGTAGGTTTTAGCCGGCGGATCACTTTCGAATCCGGCATACAAGATCACATCGCCCAAATGGGAGGCTTTTGTTATTTTACCCGTGGCAGGCTGCAAGGTGGACACCATCGGATTTTTACCGCCGTATTCATCCCATGTCTCAAGCGGCATGCGAACCGGCAATATCAGGTCGGCCAATTCGGCTGTTTCGTCCATGAAATTGCTGAAGCACACAACGAAAAGATTCTGGTTGTCCAGAGCCTCCCTTATGATGTTGTCATTCGGCAGATTGAAGACGGGATTTACATTGTTGAGCAACAACACACCGGCATCATCTTGCTTCAAAGAATCAAAAAATTTTAGTATGTCGGATCGTTTGGCTGCCAATTCAACCCGGTGCCGGTCGGTAAAATCGATCAAGCGCAGTTTTGGATCCAGCATAAGGTTCAGTAAATTTACGGCCAGATTGGTCTGCACTCCGTTAAGGTTGGATGCGCCGGTACCGCTACCGAGCACGAGCGGATTGCGGGCCTCCATCAGCTGGATGATTAATTTTTCATACAGGACCAGAGAAATCCCGGATCGTTCAAGGACCATGCTTTGAGTATAAGGAGCGGTGGCGTTGTTCAAAAACTCTTGAAATGAATTGGGAAGATCTTTGCCTTTGCCGATGTCCAGCGCCTGTCGGACCAGCCCTAGAGCAACAACAGCTTCGCTGTCGGGCTTGCAGGCCAACCAGTGATCGGCATTGGCCCCGGTCAAAGACAAATAAGGGCTGATCTGAAAAAACAAGTTTTTGTTGCCGTTGTTGAGCGCATGCATGGTTTTGAATTTCCAGGCATACTCGACCGGGGACAGCCAGGTTTCAAGAAAATCAGCGCCGAAGGACACCAAAATATCGGCCTGGTCAATATGGTAGGATACCAAACCGTCAACGCCGAATACTTTTTTATTGGCGGTTTTTAGGGACTCATAACCGTAAGGCTCGAATACCAGGGGGGGGCGGGAATTTAGGTTTGCCAGAGCCGCCGTGAACAAATTCAAAAGGCTGTCGCCGACCATTTCCGTCAGCATGCGCACGCGGTTTTGTCCTTTGCGGGCTGCCTCACCGGCCCTTGTCTTTAACAACGTTTCGGCTTTGGAAAAGGAGAGCGGCTGCCACTTGCCGTTTTCTTTAAGCAACGGAGTTTTTAGCCGGTCGGGATTGTAAATTCCCTGCAGGGCAGCCTGTCCCCGCATGCAAAGTTTGCCTTTATTGATTGGATGCAGCGGGTTGCCCTCAATTTTGATAACACGACCCTCCCTGTTTTTAGCCAGGATGCCGCACCCTGCCGGGCATTCCCGGCAGGTAGACGCATACCAGGTGGGCTCACCGACCACTAGGTCGTCGGGGGCTTGAACCTGAGAAAACAGATTTTTTGGGGGAGGATTGCAGCCAACTGCAAAAGAGATGCTGCCCAAGCCGGCAATTTTGAGGAAGGTGCGCCGATTCATGTCAAACACGATCTCCTGGAAACAGAACTGTTGGGAACTAAACTGAACCGCTTATATTTACGAACTGAAGGTCAATCATTATAAACAATGTGAAGTAGATATGCCAACGCTTAAGGCAGTGCCGCTCATTAATCCGCCGGGACTTGGATTTGACAACTTTCTTCGTTTGTCGAAGCGCAGATTACAGCCCCGAAGGGCTATTTTCAGGGCGGACTAATTAGGAATTATTCTGAGCTATTGTCTTATAGAAAAATGCAAGATACTTGTCAAGCCGGTATAACGGCAAAAAAATGAGAGTGGATAACGTCCTTTAAAATAAAATCTTATGAATGTTAATGGGGTGAATACTTTATTTTATAAATTTAAACACCGTATTCAAAAATGAAGAAGGTTGGAAATTTATGCTGGAGGGATTTATGGAGCCCTGGAAGCCGGGGCGCACCGTTGCAGAAGCCAAAGCCAGCATCAGGGAATATGCGAAGATGGGGTTTGGGCTGTCTTAGCCAGCGGCAGCTAAAGTCGGAAGTGAAGATTCGGACGTCGTGAAATTTACAGGAAAAACCGCGTACGGTTGGTTACATAGGTTTCAGGTGTCAGTGTTCAGGTGTCAGCACAGGCGCCGGAGATCCTAGCGGCAGACTTTACTATAATTGAGACATAGACTTACGCAGCTCCATTTCATTAATGGTGGCAACTTAAGAGACTGACACCCGAAACCTGACACCTGACACCTTCTGCAAATTAACTCTGCGATTGGCATAGCTACAAACGGCCTTATTTTAAAATATCAAGTTGACCCCCCAAAGTGTTTCGCATCCTCAAATTGATCGCCAGCCGTTCCAATGACAACTTAATGACGTCTTTGGCTTTGTCCTTTTTCTTCAGGTAATCAGCGAAAAAGGCGTTTACCTCATCAGCCCGCTGAATTCCGGCTGCCGGAACGATTGCTGCAATTACGCGTTCATAGATCAACGGATGAAATTGTTCGATTTGATCTAGTCTGGCAACATACCAATCCCACATCAAATCGATGGCATGTGGGTTGGCGGATAAAGCCACCACCGGCATGAATTTATTGCGGGCCGGCACCGCATCCAACACGTATTGCTGGGCTTTGATTATCAATCCTTTATCCTTGAAGCAACCGAGTGCGGTTAGAATGTTCAGGCGTTCATGTTCGATGCGAGACTCCCGCAACCGGTTGTCAAACCAGGCGAACACCTGCTCATTGCCGGTCAGCGCCCCCACCTGCATCACACTTTTTAAAATGTCCGGGTGGACGGCAGTGCCGTTCATCAAGGACTGAAATTGATCACGGGCAAAATCCACAGCCGGCTCAGAACCATAAAGCGCCGCATTCCAGATGATTTGATCCCGCAAATTGGCGGTCGGATGGTTTTCTTCCGGAGCCGGTTCGTATCCGATTTCAGCCAGAATACCTTCTAACCAGGGTACTGCCAATGCCGCTAATTTCTGCCTCCAATCTTCATTCATCACCAGATATGCGGTAAAGAGATTTTCCGCCAGACTGGCCAGAGGGAGGTAGGCATCTTCCGAGCCGTACCAGGCAAGGAAGTCAAGATATACATCCAGCGAAGATTCACCGCTTTTAACCAGGGCGAATAAATCGTTTTGAAGGCCCCAGCGATCTTCCGGCGGCAATAATTTCTGCTGCACGCACTTGCCGAGTTCCGCGACGTTTTTCTCATCGGCGTATTTGACCCGGTAAAACCCGGTCTGCCCCGCGTTGACTTTGTAGGCCACTGCATCCTCACCGATGTCAATGCTCATTTCGGTGTCGTCCAAAAGCACGGTTAACGGTTGCACTGTCCCCGTTTTAGAAACAAGACTGATGGTAATCGGCACCACCCATTTTTGATTGAACTTGTTCGGCAGATAGGTAAATCTCTTTTGCGTCAGCAGCAGCTGACGGCCCGTGCGATCGACCGTAATGATCGGATAACCCGGCTGTTCGATCCAGCTTTTCATCATGGCGCTTATCGGCTGCTGGGTTACGGCTTCAAAGGATTCCCAGAGATGGTGGCTGGCGGCACATCCATATTCATAAGTCTTCAGATAATGCTGCAATCCGTTTTTAAAATTTTCATCTCCGATATATCCCTGAATTTGTCTTAATATGCTGCCGCCTTTGTTATAGATTATCGGTGCGGTGCTGGCATTGATGACAACGTGCTCGCCGCCTGGAATCTCAATGGCAAATGTTTCGTGCAGGGCATCCCGCACCAGGGCGGATCCGGTCTGGCCGTGAAGAAACTGCTGCCACGTGTCCCATGGCGGATAGTAGTGATCCACAACGCCGGATCCAAAATAGGTGGCAAAGCTCTCATTGAGCCAAAGGTATCTCCAATCCGAAGGGGTGACCAGATTTCCGAACCACTGGTGGGCAATTTCATGTGCGATGACCTCGCATATTCGTTCTTCGCCGGCTTTGGAGGTAACCTTCGGATAATGAAGCAGCAGATTTTCACGGAACGTGATTGCCCCCCAGTTTTCCATGGCCCCGAAGGCAAAATCCGGGATGGCAATCAGATCCATTTTGGGAAGCGGGTAGGCAATGGCATAGTAGGCTTCGCTGAACGCCAGAGACTTGCGGCCAAACTCAGCACCGAATCGGGCAAATTGTTTCATTCCCGGCAGGGTCGCCACCCTTACCCGGTTGTCTTTTTCATCAGGGGTAAATTCAAATTCACCGACACCAAAAAAAACGAGATAGGTCGACATCTTGGGGGTTTGCTCGAAGGTAACGCGTTTTTTTTCCTCATCAATGGCTTCTTCTTTCTTTATCGTTCCGTTGGAGATTGCCACCAGGTGTTTATCAATGTCCAAAATAATGTCGAATGTTGCTTTGCAGGCAGGATGATCCAGGCAGGGAAAAGCCCGTCGGGCATCACTTTCTTCGAATTGGGTTACAGCGATATATTTGGTTTTTCCCTGGTGAACATATTGGCTGCGGTAAAATCCGGCCATTTTATCATTGATCAAACCCAGGTAGTCAATTTCCAGTCTGATTATCCCGGACATGGATTCGGGCAAAAAAATAAGGACTTCTTCATTGCCGGGGTTCACCCTGAAAGAGCAAGGCACCGGCCCATCAGCCTTCCGCACCCGGCAGCCCCAGATGGCGATCTCCAGGATGTTGAATGACACCTCGCTGACCGGATCGGGTGCTTTGAAAATAACATCACACTTCCCTTCGAAGTTGAATTTGACCAGGTCGGGCTTCAAATGGATGCGGTAATTCATCGGACTTATTGACTGCATCATATCCCCTTGTGCTTGCGTGACTAATTGTCGATTCCGTCCCCTCGGTAATTTGGATTACCATGCTGGCAGATAAAACGATATCATAAAAGATTAGCCAAAATTCTTCAGTTAATCTCCATTCATATGCCACCGGCATCGTTTAAGTTTGGATCACCGAGAAATACTCCCGCTGCAATGTTAAAAAACTTTTTCATTCTCACCTGCATAGCCGGTGGCATATGAATGGAGTTATAAAGAACTCAAGCCCACATGTCAATCAGGGAAGTATTTGCTTGTATTTGTCGACGCGATGATTACCTTCTGGGTCATAAAAAGTGCGTCGCCGCCATTTTTTTTTGTGCCTGATCGTCCCTGCGGACTGACCATTGCATCTTTTACAGTCAGAGGAAAATATGATGTTGAAAACAACGAACTACGATGTGGTGATCCTGGGCTCGGGTCCAGCCGGTTTGCAGGCCGCCATCCACGCGGCTCGCAAAAAGGTTGCCGTGCTTCTGTTGGGCAAGGAAACCAAAAGCAGTCTATTCCATGCCCATGTTGAAAATTTTTGCTGCCTGTTTAATGTCAAGGGCGAAGACCTGCTCAATGTCGGCCGACAGCAGGCAAGAAATTTCGGTGCCGAGTTGCTGGAAGAAGATGTGCTCCAAGTATTACCGGATGAAACCGTATTTAAAATTGTTACTGAAAGCGGGCAGGCGCTTCAGAGCAAATCGCTGATTATTGCCACCGGAACTACCCGCAATAAGCTGGGGGTTGCCGGCGAAAAAGAGCTGTTCGGTCGCGGCGTCAGCTACTGTGTGGAGTGCGATGCCAATTTCTACAAAGATGAAGACGTTGCGGTGGTCGGAGGCGCCAGCGCGGCGGTCTCCGGTGCCCTGACGCTGTTGAACTATGCCGCAAGCGTTCACCTGATCTGCGAAAAACTGGACGTTACCGATGCGCTAAAAAAGCAGCTGCAAGACAGCGCGGTTATCATTCACGAAGGCCATCAGGTAAAACAAATCGTCGGTGAAAACAAGGTGGAAGGCGTCGTTCTTAAAGACGAGACGAAAATTCCGGTAAACGGCGTTTTTATCGAGCTTGGGGCCAAGGGCGTCATGGAGCTTGCCACTCACCTCGGCGTTCAGCTCGATGATGAAATGAAATATATTCAGACCAACAAAAATATGGAGACCAACGTGCCCGGCGTGTTTGCCGCCGGAGATATTTGCGGGCCCCCGTGGCAGATGGCAAAAGCCGTCGGGGAGGGGTGTGTCGCCGGAATCAGAGCCGCCGATTACGCCAAAAAAATGAGAAAAGCCTTATGATTA
>CP070771.1:6845519-6855842 GCA_020345785.1 Desulfobacterales bacterium | reverse complement strand
GCAGCTTATCGGCATGCTGCTCGGCGGCTTGTTTGTGGTCGAGTACATCTTCACTTTTCCGGGCCTGGGACTTCTGACGATCAACGCTATCTTCCAAAGGGATTTTCCGATTGTTCAGGCTATTTCCATACTGGCGGGCAGCGTGCTCGTTGTGGTTAATATGCTCGTTGATTTCGTTGGAACAACCATCGACAGGAGGTTGCAACTCTGATGGTTGATGAATACAAGATTTCCGCCGGCGCCGATAGTTTAAGCGAGCAAAAAAGCCAGCTCGGCTCCATCCTTCGCCTTGCGTGGGTATCATGGGAATTCCGAGTCGGTTTGGTCTTCTTTGTCTTGTTATTTATGCTGGCTGTGCTGGGGCCGATCCTTATCGATATTTCCCCAACCAAAATCCATGTGAGTAAGAGATTTATTCCGCCGCTGATGAGCGAAGGGGGCCAACTGAAACATATTTTCGGTACCGACCAACTTGGCCGTGATCTTTTTATACGTTCCTTAATCGGACTTCGCAACGCGCTGATTATCGGCATCGTCAGCGTCATTCTCATGTTTGCCCTGGGCTCCCTGATCGGTATATTCGCCGGCTTTAAGGGGAGGTGGATCGACATCGTCCTGATGCGGATCACCGATGCGCAAATGTCAATCCCGGTAGTCATTTTGGCCATCGTCATTCTCGGCATTTCACGGCCAAATGTTTTCTCCATTATCGCCGTTCTGGTCCTTGGCGGATGGCCGGTTTATGCCCGCGTCGCTCGCAGCATTACACTTGCAGAGCGCCGACAGGAATATGTTCGCGGCGCCACAATTCTCGGCGCCAGCGATTTTCGAATCATGCTGCGTTATATCGCTCCGAACATCCTGCCTCCGATTGCCCTGGTCGGAGTCCTTGATGTTGCCCGGATGATGATCTTTGAGGCGATCTTTTCCTTCATCGGAATCGGCATCCAGCCTCCGACCCCGACGTTCGGCACAATTATCGCCGACGGAACCAATTACCTGCTGAACGCATGGTGGATAACAACTATCCCGGGTATTCTTTTGACGATGTCCTTGTGCAGCATCAGCCTTATGGGCGGCGTTCTCGATCGGATACGAAACAGAATTCTCACAGGAATTGAATAGAAATGCCGACGACGTTGCTGAAAGTTAGAAATCTGATCGTTACTTTGGAGGCCAAAGGAGCGAACCGTCGTTTAGTTAGCGATGTTTCCTTCGATCTCAAAGACCGCCAGGTGCTATGCATCATCGGTGAAAGCGGCTCCGGCAAAACGGTCTTGTCTCGGGCGCTTGTAAACTGGATCAACCCACCGCTGCGTATTGCCGGAGGCAGCGTGGAGTTTCACGGCCGCGATCTTTTAAAGCTTTCCGACCAACAAATCCAAAAGGTCCATGGCAGTGAAATAGCCTATATCGGCTCAAATCCCTTCAGCGCACTTGATCAGACGGTGCCGGTTGGTCATCAGATTGTTGAAAAGCTTCTGTCCGTTGAGCCGGACATTACGAGGTCCGCGGCGCGCGAGCGCGTGCTCCGGCTTTTCGATGCAGTGAACATTCCATCGGCCGAACAGAGGTTTGATGAATTTCCTTTCCAGTACAGCGGCGGCATGATGCAACGGGCACTTATCGTCGATGCACTCACCTCGAATCCGGCCTTTCTCGTTGCCGACAACATTACGCAGCCGCTCGATGTCACTGTTGCGGCACAAACATTGCGTCTGTTGCGTGATTTGCAAAGGGACTTCGGCACCGCCATCATTTTTATCTCCTCGTCTTTGGGAATCGTGAACCAAGTTGCAGACGAGGTCATTGTACTCGAGGCCGGCCGGATCGTCGAGGACCAAACGATAAGACGATTGATCGCAACGCCGCAGCATGCCTATACGAAGCGCTTGATCGAAAAGCTCCCTGCCATTTGGCGGTCCGATGCCGACATTGAAAATCCAGCGCAGCGTGTTGATTCGGAAGTCGTCGTCAACGTTCAGGACGTCGCCAAGACCTATCGCGTGAAGAACAGGAAATCCCTTTTTGGATATCATGAGGTTCAGGCCGTGCGGGGTGTCTCCTTCGACGTTCGGCTTGGGGAAAATTTCGGCATTGTTGGAGAATCCGGTTGCGGCAAATCCACGCTTTCACGGCTCCTGAGCCGTGTCGAACCTACCGATCGCGGTCAGATTCTCTTCAAGGGACAAGACATTGCCGGTCTATCCGGACGTCGACTTTTAGATTTGCGCAGGCGATTCCAGCTTTTGCTCCAGGATCCCTACAACTCCATCCCCGCTCACTTCCCAATCGGCCGCACGATCGCCGAACCGCTGCTGATCCATGGCGGTATGAAAGCCAAGGAGATTCAAGATCGCGTCTTAAGCACGATGAACGAGGTTGGCCTGCACAATAGCTTGTATGGAAAGATGCCGATCGGCCTTAGCACGGGGCAGCTTCAGCGCGTCAATATTGCCCGGGCGATGGTCTTGGAACCGGAACTGCTCATTCTTGACGAAACGCTGTCAGCCCTGGACCAGGTTGAGCAAGCCAAGCTGCTCGATCTTTTTGAGTTGCTGCAATCGAAGCACGGTGTGACCTACATCTTTATTACCCATGATCTTGCCATGGTGCGCCGCGTCTGTACGCGCATTGCAGTCATGTATTTGGGCCGGGTTGTGGAGTTAGCCGACAATCGCACGCTCTTTTTTGATTCCGGGCATCCTTATACGATGGCGCTTTTAAGCGCCGTACCGGTGATTGAAACGCAACGCTATTCTCCGGAAAAATATCTCCTGGACGGCGAACCGCCGAATCCAGTCGATATTCCGCCGGGCTGTAGTTTCCGTACAAGGTGCCCATTTGCTTTTGATCGCTGCGCTGTCGAAGACCCTATTCTCTACGTGCGCAGCGATGGCGCTTTTAGCGCTTGCCATCTGATCGAGGATAATCCACAAGCCATTGCTTAACGCATGACGAAATCCCTAAAAATACCATCCAAGAATAAACTTAATTAATCCTATGTGCCGGATAAACATATCATTTGGATATCATCAAAAATATTACGAGTGGATTTAACTTCTGCAACTCTCGCTATTGACCCCTGAGAGTTTATAGGTGCGGTCATGAATAAATGCATTTTTTTATTCGGCCAGACTTAATTTCAAATCCTGAGCCAATTTTTCTCCGCTCACAACTGCCCGGCTCACCGCTGGCTGACCTAAACTTAAGAGTTTATCCAGGATAAAATAAAACCGCAGCCAATTTTACTTTAATTACTGATTTTGACCCCAAAATCGAGGGGATTTTTTAAAATTCTTGCGCAATGACCAAAAACATTCACTGCAGGTGTAACGCACCACTTTACAGACTCAGGTTTAACAGTTTTCTAACGGCGACATCGGCTGTCAGCAGAAAGATAGGAAGTTGCTTTTCCGAAGCGGATGAATCGGAAATTGCAGATTGTGTAGCGATATCAGCTTCCGACTTCGCTCTCCGAGCTACGACGGGACAGGACGACCCAACAAGTCGAACTACGCCGCGACAAGTCCATCGGGTAATCAACATCTTCAATAGGGTTCCCTTTGGGAAATTTAACAGGGTATATTTTTTGAATCAGCCGCGCCCAATTTTGGCGAAATTCCTTGCGCGATATATCCGAATCAATCAAGGTTGGAACTTGACCATCGGTGCCGGCTTTTTTGCGCAATCCAATGTCTAGTTGTAAATTTATGTAATATCGGTGAGCTGATAATCATCCAACGAGGAAAAAGGATAGAAGGTCTTGGGCAGCTTCTCATAATTTAGAGATATGAGATCGGTGGCTGCTGCTCCGGGTGTTTCAGTCGGGCAAATAACATCTGCAAAAAGCTGGTATGCCGCTCTAAATGATGAACACGCTTTTACAACTACTAGCTGATAAAATTTTGGCTCGATGCCAAACGACCGATACAACTGCGGATCGCCATTACCAGAGACTTTATGACAAACAACAATATCTATATTCTTAATATTAAGAACAGCCGTAGGCCCTATATTGATGACGATTCCACGTCCGGCAGGCCCTTCCTGTGTGAAGATCCCATCATGCAAGGATTTAACGTAAGCTTCGATCTTTATCGGCTCACTATGAATAGGATCCTTTGTTGCGCCAAGAGAAAACATAGCTTTCTTACCGACACCTAAGGCATGGGCCTGCGACGCTGCCGGCGCATCTGTCAGCACCGATGCGGCTTTTAAGTTTGGGGCTGTTTCAAGAATTTTTTTCACAACGGCAACGCTGTCGCCGGCAGCGCCTGCATTGGAAGAATCCGCACAATCAACCAAGACAACCGGCTTTTTTATATCATCTTTTTCAGC
Source organism: Desulfobacterales bacterium (assembly GCA_020345785.1). The sequence goes on along the minus strand of CP070771.1, from coordinate 6,851,501 downwards.
TAATTTTATCACTTGATCAATGGAATACATTGCGGGATGAAACGTATTTCGTTTTTTCAACAGTCGCTGTGCCATATCAACCGCGTATTTTTGCGCTGTATGTTTATCTTCTGCGACGGCAATAATCGTCGAAGCACCTTCTTTGACATCCAGCCAGGGCTGCATCATAAATATTGATAAATCCCTCAACTTTTCAGATTGGACCAGTGAGTGGCCGTATTTCATCAATTCGGCAAAGGGACCCTGCAAGGTCGAATAGCCGTTGGCCGGAACAATCATGGGGATTCCCACACGCACCAGATGATATTTTTTCTTTCCTATCAGCGCTTCCATTGCCAGCTTTGCAGCCCGAACCCCTGTTTCATAATAATCCGTGTGCGGATAGGTATGAAAGCCACATATAAAATCAGCATTTTTTACCATCTTTCTGGTTACATTTGCATGGAGGTCAGCGGATGCGGAGATGACGGCATGGTCGCCTACTTCAATACGGATCTTTTCTAAAATAAGTCCACAGACATCATCGCATTCGGTTGTCTGCGTTGCACCGTGTAAAGAAACGAAAACCCCATCTACCGGCGCATTCTGCTGAATGCGCAATAATGTTTTTTCAAGGAACCACTCCAGGACCCCATGGTCAATAGGGCCGCCACTTTGCGAATACATGGAACAGGCAGGGATTGCGGTTGCCTTTCTATCTTCTATAACATCAAGCATGCCTGCGATTGCTCTGGGTTTATTTTTTAAATTCGCAAGCATATCTGCACCCAGGTATATTCCATAATATTCAAAGCTGTCCCTTTTGGTAAAATCGGGATTAAAGGAGTTAGTTTCCTGATTAAATTCACATAAAACAATTTTCACAGTAATGCCCCTTTTTAGTGCAGTTTATTAAGTGTACGGAACATGTCTTTCATGAATGGATAGATATTTTTAAATACGCCGTACATCGTATCGTACATTTCAGCATATGCTTTGTCTGGATGAAATATTTTTCCCTCTTTGACCAACTTGTCTGCCTCGTCAAAATCCCTGCAGACGCCAAGGCCGACTATGGCGCAATATGCCGAACCGATTGCACCCGCATGGTGTGCATTTTCCGGTATAATTACAGGTATCTTCAGAATGTTAGCTATAGTCTGCATCCAACGATCGCTCAAGGCGGCGCCACCGACGACACGAATGGAGTCCAGTTTTTTCCTGGTTTGCTCTCTATACATTTCAATTTTCCAGCGCAGAGAAAAGCAAATACCTTCCCGCACCGCATTCATCATGTGTCTTCTGTCGTGCATGTTGTTTATATTGAAAAATACCATTCTTGCATCGTTTGATAACGGCGGCAACTCACCATGAAGCCATGGAGTCGCAATCATATTAAGGGAACCGGGGGGAATATCGGACAAATCATTATTTACATATTTAAAGATATCATCTTTCAACAATTTTTTCTCGGCATTATAAAACTGTTCTACCGCCCAATTTTGAGCCATACCGGCAGCCTGCATCACATATAATAGAAGCTCTTTATTTTTATCGAACGTTTGATAGAGCTCTCCCACGTCTGTTTTTCTCTCCGGAACTGAAATGCCCAGCCAACCGGAAGAACCAAGATAGATATGCGCACTTCCGATGGAACTGCACCCGGCACCAATCGCAACTGCCGGTATATCTCCACAGCCTCCAAAAACAGGTGTCTTTTCACAAAGCCCTAATTTTTGTGCAGCTTCGGCTGTCAACTCCCCCACGCGTTCCTCCGGCATGACGAGGGGCGGAAATTTGGCCAGATCCAGTTCTGCCGATGTCAATACGCGGCTATAATAATCCTGGATTTCAGGCTCGAGACTGTGGATGAAATCGTTCGTCAGATCTACGGCTTTCACCCCGGTAGTCTTAAATTTCAAAAAGGCGTTCACCTCAAGAAAACTGGCTGTTTTATCATAGATTTCCGGTAATTCTTCTTTCAGCCACATCAGCCGCGCCCAGTAATCTCTCTCAGTGAAGCAATCTTTATGCATACGGGCGTTCAACTTTTTTGCTTGCTTTCCAGCCCGGCCGTCAAGCCATATAATGGCGTTATGAAGGACGTTGTCATCGCCATCAAGGGGAATAATCCCTTTCCATTGTGTCCCAAATGCGATCCCGGCTATGGCTTCCGGCCTAATATTCTCCTTGGCAACGACCTGCTTTGTTCCCTTGCACACAGCATCCCAGAATTCATCCGGATCCTGTTCTGCCCAGCCTGGCTCTGGTATCAACAATGAATAGCCGACGGTCTCAGAACTTATTAAATTTCCTCCCAGATCGACCAACGCAATTTTAACTCCGCTCGTACCTAAATCATAGGAAACAATATAGGATTGTTTCATTTAGCTAAAATCCTTCGTTAAGAGAGCGATTGCATATTCCCGGACACGGTTTAGAAAGCCGCCAACCCAGCCTGAGCGCAGGCCGCGTCGTCTTTGACGGGGCCGCCGCTAACACCAATGCCGCCTACAATCTCATCATCAGCCTTAATGGGGAAACCACCGGCAAAGATAATGATCCGTCCACCATTGGTTTTGTCAATGCCAAACAACTCTGCGCCAGGTTGGGCCAACTTCGCCAGTTCGCCGGTCGGCATCTGTGAAGCGACAGCGGTGTATGCTTTATTTTTCGCGATATCCAGGCTGCCCAGCAAGGCCCCATCCATTCGCTCCATAGCGATCAGGTTGCCCCCCTTGTCCACGATAGCGATCACCATAGGGATACCGATCTCGGAGGCCTTCTTCTTCGCAGCCTCAATCATACGCAAGGCAGCCTCGAGATTCATCACTTTGCCCATCTTAAACCTCCTTTGTTTAAGAAGTTGCTTTTTCGAAGCGGATGAATCGAAAATTACGAATTGTGGGTCGGCATCAGCTTCCGACTTCGCTCTTCGAGCTTGGGGCTTCGCCCTTCGGGCTACGACCCCACAAGACGACGGGACAAGACAGCCCAATATATCGTGACATCAATTCAACGGAACCAATAGTCAACCAGATAACGAAGGCGGGCTTTGTTGTCAATATAGATTTTAGGCCCTATCAACCTTGTTTTTTTTGCTTGATCCAGTCTCAAAAAGCGATTCCTGAATGTTAAAAGCCTTAGCATTCATATATTTTGCCCGCCATCGATCGCCTTGTCGTCCACTTTTTCACATTTACCCGCGGCCGTAGGTGTCATTACCGGGACAGATTTCGATAGATAAATAAGAAATTTTCTTTAAAAATCGCTTGACTTTCAATAAAGTTATTGAGAGATAGTTTAGAATTATCAAGCCTCCAGTGATAATCCATTCAGGTGAATGGGGTTGAACGATACAACATCAACCTGTCAAGCAGCCATACCATCGTTATTACTCAAGACATTGCACCTATCAATCTGGTCAATCATACTGAGGTGTTTCACGGCGATGGTATAAGAACCGGCTCTCCACACCCAACTCCCCAACAAAAGAGGAGGATACTATGGCACTAAAATGTACCAGACGACAGTTCATCGTAGGAAGCGCTTTAGGCGGCGCGTCATTGCTCATTCAAGCGAACACCCCCTTCATTCGCAAGGCACGGGGTCAGTCCCTGAAGACCCTTGTGTTTGCGTCCGCGGGTACAGTGACCGGAAGCTGGGATCCGAGTTCCCATACGGTGGCGCCGCAGATCACTGCCGAGGGGTTTGTTTTCAGTCATTTGACCCGGTGTCCCATGCGAGTCGAAAACCCCAATGAGATCCAGCCCGATCTGGCAACGAGCTGGAAGCTGATCGACAAATATACACTTGAATTCTCGCTCAGGCGCAACGTGAAGTTCCACGACGGCAAGCCGTTTGAAGGGGAAGATGTCAAAGCGACGTTTGAATATGCCTCTCAACCCGGTCGACCGGCGGCGGCATGGTATCCGGGCCAAGTTGAGGTCGAAGTAGTTGACCAACACACCGTTCGGCTGCACACCAAGAAGTACGGTTATCCCGCGGCTGCCTTTTGGTATGTCGTGAGTTTCCTGCCCATCCTATCGGTTAAGGATATTGCAGATAAACAAGCGCTTCAGCAGCGTCCCAACGGTACCGCACCCTTTAAATACCATGCCACACAAGGCGACGTGGTCACGTTCAAGGCATATGACGATTACTACGGGGGAAGGCCCCAAATCGATCAGTTGGATTTTGCCTACGTGCCGAATTCCAATACGCGCATATTGGGGTTGCTGAACGGTGAGTATCATCTTACGGAACGCCTCGAGCCCGAGCAAATCTTGTCGCTGGAGAAAAACAGTTCGATCGTCGTTGACAAGCGCTTATCGAGTGAAAATAAGTATCTCCATTTTCGCTGCAACAAGCCGCCTTTCGACGATCAGCGCGTCCGTATGGCGGCCTGCAACGCCATTGATCGATCGCAGATACTTGAGGTCGTAGGTATCGCCGGGAAGCAATCCAGTTGCTATATCTCACCGGTTAAGTTCGGCTACATCGATTTACCCAACTATCCCGAATATAGTCCGGATAAATGCCAGCAGCTTCTCGCTGCGGCCGGATATCCAAAGGGCAGAGGTTTGCCCGACCTTGAGTACATCACCTCGATCGGCTTCTATCCAAAGACCAAGGAATATGGTGAAGTCATCACGGCAATGCTTCAGGAGCAGGGATTCCCGGTGAATCTGACGGTGCTTGAACCGGCGGCCTGGGAAGATCAGATTTACCGCCGCGCGGACGGTCAGGGACCCGGGCATCTGGTCGATGTCGGATGGATTACCGGCTCGCCGGAACCGGATCTTGTGCTGCGGCCGAACTGGCACTCCTCGGCGGCGTTGATCACCGGAATCAATGATCCGGAAATCGACGCGGTGTTGGACAAGGAGCGCAACGCCGATGACACGGAAAAACGCCTTAAAATTCTCCAGACCGAAACGTTGCCGACCCTGGCCGAGAAAGTACCCAGCTTGTCGCTGTTTTCCGCAGCTTTCTTCCATGCGAAAAGCAAGAAATTAAAAGGGGAGTACTACTATCCCAACGGTCCGGTCGATCTGTCGAAGGCACAATTGGATTGAAGATACAGATACGTCACACGTTCATAAGACGATCGCAAGATGGTAGAATATGATATTTGCACTTAATTTTTTCTTGCGGCGTATTGCGCAGGGAATCATTGTCGTTGTTTCCGTTGCTTTCATTGTTTTTGCCCTTCTCCGAGTCGTACCCGGGGATCCGATTCGCATTATCCTTGGTCCCATGACGCCTCCATCCGTCATGGAAGAGACCGCCCGAGAACTTGGCCTGCGCGATCCCATACCGATCCAGTTCGTCCGATATCTGGGGCAGATAATCGAAGGCGAACTAGGTCATTCCTTTATCCGCGGCAAGCAGGGCGGCAGTACCGGCGGTTCTCGCGGAGCAACAACCCACGCTTCCGAAAATCGAGCGACCGTAAGCGGCTTGATCGCCAACGCACTGCCATCCAGTCTCTTGCTGGCGGTCATGGGCATTCTTTTCACGGTGGTAATTTCGTTTCCCATCGGAATCGCGGCGGGCCTCAGAGTGGGTGGCTGGCAGGATAAACTGTCTTTGTATCTCAGCTCGCTTTTCGTATCACTGCCCAACATCTGGATTGGTGTCGTTTTTATATACCTGTTTTCAGCCAGGACCGGGTGGCTGCCGGCCATTGGTTTTAAAGGTTTCGCTTATGTCATATTACCGGCGCTGGTCCTGGCAGTTGAATTGTCACCGATCATGATCCGAGCCATTACGGTCTCAGTCGCCAAGAACATGCAAGAGAACTATGTGGATGTTGGGCGGGTGCGCGGGCTGCCAAAAAGGATAGTGGTCGTCAAGCATGTGTTCCGCAACGCTTCTGTTCCCCTTTTGAACCTTTTTGGCGTGCAGCTTATCGGCATGCTGCTCGGCGGCTTGTTTGTGGTCGAGTACATCTTCACTTTTCCGGGCCTGGGACTTCTGACGATCAACGCTATCTTCCAA
>CP070771.1:6834414-6845419 GCA_020345785.1 Desulfobacterales bacterium | reverse complement strand
GCGAAATACTGACCAGTTTCAACGACCATCCCGGGCCGGATATCGTGTTTTATGATCTTGGAACCGTTGTCAACAGCCGGGTCATATATGCCGAGCCCGACGGCAAGTTTGATAAATTTGAGTTTTTATATTAAGCCGATCCTCTCGCCTGCGCCAAAATTCTATCGATGTGCCGTATGTGATTGTCAAAGTGAACATCGAAAAAGTGCAGGGTCTCGAAGATGTTCAGCGGGCCGGCAAAGGGGTGGCGATACACCAGGCTGTCTTTATTTTTCGGATTCATTCCGTCTAGAAGTTCGTGCAGTTTTTTTCGAATATCCTCCCATCGGTTGAGAAGCTCATCCAGCATCGCAAGGCCCTTTGGCTCGGCACGTTCGTCGGGTACATCGACCGGGATGTCGCGCTCCATGACCTTGATGACGGTCTTATATTTTTCAAGAGATCTTAATTTATCGTCCAGTGACGAATCCGGCGCCCTGCGGGATATTTGCTGCAGCAAATCGTCCTCCACAATGACCAGATGTTCGACGACTTCGACGACGGACCATTTGTCCGGACCCGCCTTGAAGTTTCGTTTGTCAGTCGACAGGGAATCGAGTTTCTGCAATAATGCTTTGCGCTTGTGTGTCAGACTTTCAAATTTTTCCTGAATATTTGGAATCATGTTTGTTATTCTCCCTGTGTCTTCGGGCGTTCCCCAAAGATCGGCCCGACCTCCCGTGTTCGTTTTAATTCGAAAAATCCCGGCTGACCGCCGGCGGCAATAATGGCATCCCAGAACTTCACGGCATCTTTTCCGGTGGGTGCCGGGCTCATGACGGGACCGAAAAACCCGGGGCCCTTGCCGCCGTCGAGCACGATTTGAGGCACGCCCACATCGGTGCCGGCTTTGGCGATGGCCTGATCCATGTCGGTCTGAATGTCTTTATCCAGCGACGCATTCTCAGCGGCAGTCGCGAGCCTGGTCGGCAAACCGCAGGATTGCAGGATATCCTCCAGGGCTGAGGGCTCGTCGATGTCCCCTTGATCATGATGATACCATGCTCCCATGGCGGTGTAGATTTTTCCGACGCCGTCGTTGCCGAATTCACGCCGGACTGCTGCCGCCACACGCAGCGCTTTCAAACCGGTTTCATGAAGAATTTTATAATCTTCCGGTACTTCGCGGTCTTTATTGATCAGCTTGAGGCTGAAAAATTTCCAATTTACCTGAATCTGTTTTTGGCGTCCAACATCTACCATCCACCTGGATGTAATCCAACACCAGGGTCAGACGGGATCCCAATAAAAATCCACCCTATCCTTAGTTTCCAAAGTTTTGGCCTCCTTTGCGATTTATCCGGTCCTTCATTTACTAATGATGTGACCCATCCGAGCATCAAGTTCAGTATAATCATAGTTTCGCGATTTGACGAAGTCAATGGCATGCAGGGTTTAAGTTTGAGGCATGTCAGGCCGATATAAACACTAAATTCACTGCAAACGGTTTCTGCAGGCGATACTCTGAAAATTATTTGTTTCGAGGAAAGGATAATAACATGGCACTTTTCAAATGTGATGGCTGCGGACTGACCAAGGAAATTGCGGATAAGTTTGCCAATAAAACGGTCAGTTGCCCCAAATGTAAGCAGAACGTTTCCATCGGAGGTCAGGTCCGGCAGGCCGACACCAACCATAGGTATTCGATCAGTGATTTTGTCAATCGAACCGGCCAGAAAGACAAAGGCCAGGGCCTGTTTGAGCTTGAGAGCGACCGGCTGCTCGAAATCAATCTCAAAGGAATGGTATGGACCAAGATGGGATCAATGGTCGCCTATTTGGGAAGCATTAAGTTTACCCGAGAAGGCGTTTTTGAACACGGTGTCAAGAAATTATTGAAGCGGGCCGTTACCGGCGAGGGAACAACCCTGACCAAAGCCGAGGGGCAGGGCACATTATACCTTGCCGACTACGGCAAAAAAATTTTCATACTCAACCTTCAGGGGGAGTCCATTTGTGTGAATGGCAACGATTTGCTGGCTTTTGAAGGCAACATTGATTGGGATATCAAAATGATAAGAAAAGTGAGCGGCATGCTGGCGGGCGGACTTTTCAATGTCAACTTAAGCGGCAACGGTATGGTTGCCTTAACCACCCATCACGATCCCTTAACCCTCGCGGTCACCCCGAATAAACCGATTATCACCGATCCCAATGCAACGGTGGCCTGGTCCGGCTCGCTGGCACCGGAATTAAAGACGGATATTTCATTTAAGACATTTGTGGGTCGCGGCAGCGGCGAATCGATTCAGATGAAATTCCAGGGCCAGGGATTCGTCGTGATTCAGCCCTGTGAAGAGACGTATTTTCAAAACTCTTAGAGCATTATCTATACCCGTATGCCTGATTGGGACGCTTTCCAGAGATGGGCTAGGCTTCCCGCGTCCCTTGACTATATGATTGCTGCCTCCTATCCGTCTTATTGGCCGTCATCGATTTCACCACTTCACAACAGATCTGATTTCAAAATTACGTCTTTTTAAAATACGGTCCGCAAATATGTTCCAACATCGAAAATCCGGTTCTGCGGGCCGGGTCATCACTAACAGGCGTTACCGTCAACGATTGCCATGGGGTATTGGAATAATGGAACGTTGGCATAACGGATACGGCCAAAGAGATCTATTTTCTTATTTAGATGACGAATTAAAAATGACTCCAAACAAACGCGGATAATTAAAATCCGGCAGGGCTGCGCATGACAGCACGGACAGGGGTGATTATAGTTTTATTGTGTTTGACACCTCTATCCCGCCCTGTGCGTGATAAGGCAATTTCCAGTGAATAGGGGGGAGTGTGTTATGATGAAAAAGAACCTAACGCAGATGGTCTCGATCTCATCCTTTCTTATCATCAGCATCTTACTTGTTTGTGCTGTTCCGGTGCATGCCGAAGGGCAACCTATAGTCCGTGGCGTGGCCGGTGAAGCTTTGACCGATGTTGAGCAGGATTCGATATTTCCAAATAAGGCGGGCAAACATTACTTTGTGGCGGATTCCGCTTTTCACGTATTCTTTCAGCGCGGCAAGCATCATCTGAGTTTGCTGGGCCAGCGATTTAAATTCGTGTTCTCCAGTTACCGGGATGTGCCCTCGGAGCTGATCAAAGCGCTGGACCGGCTGGCCGGCGGAAAGGGGGGAGGACATCTGATCACCATATTGCTTTTGTTTTCACTCCCGCTGGCTTTGGGATTCGGCGCTGAGCGGTTTGCTAATTTATATCTGCAGAAGCTAAAACGAAATCTGCAAAGCACGATACCTCAGTCTTTTTGGCAGTTATTTGCCAGGATATCGGCCCGTATGTTGATAGAACTCGTTTCTTTTGCCGTATTTGTCCTTATCGTTGTTGCGCTTTTCCTGCTATTTTACTCGGTTCAAAGTCCCATGTACGAATTGGCCGTGATTTTTCTGCCGCCGATTTTTATGATTCGCATCTCTTATATTCTGTTGAATTTTTTATACTCGCCGGCCGCCCCTCACATGAGGATCGTACCGCAAAATTGCCCCTCATCCAAAATGTATTTACGCGGCTTCATGACCTTAATCATTGCAACCGTTTTCGCCACCAAGATTTTAATGCTGCTGAAAACATACGGTTTGAGCGAAGGTGTCTACTTGCTGTTTTACTCTCATTTAGGCTTGTTTCAATTTACTATCTTGCTGGTCATGCTTTGGAAGGACCGCAAACGGATAACGCATCTCATTGGGAAAAAACAAAGCGAAAAGGAACCTCAATCCTCGTCGTTCGCCGACAAAATATTGTCGCTGTGGTTTCCACTGGCCTTTACGGCCCTTTTGGGCTTTGAACTGCTCTGGCAGGCAAATTTATTGATTTACCAGAAGGATCTGGTGCTCCCCCTGCTCTTGACGGTTCTGAGCATTCCCTTTGGGTTGCTGCTTTTTTCCATCGGCAATCGTTTGCTGCACATCGCCGCCGGGCAGACCGGCCTGCTGGATCCCCGCATTGTCAACCAGGACATTCTGCCCAAGGACGCGGATATCTCTGCATTTGTTGACGTTGTTTTACCGCCGCAGCCGATACTCGATGTCCGCGCCGCCGGATCATCAGCGCAGAAAACGTCGCTCATCATGCGCCATTTGAAACTCATCCGAACTCTGATGGGCGTTCTCATCGCTTTTGCTCTGGTTTTCTGGGTAATGGATCTGTGGGGGCTGAATCTGCCGTTGGGCCGCGCCGTCATCCGATCAGCCTTGAGTATTTTTGCGACGCTGCTGCTGGCCTATGTGTTTTGGGAAATATGCCGGGGTTTCATCGACCGTAAGCTTGAAGAGGACCGACCGCTATCCGACCAAGATGATGATATGGAAGAAGGCAGCGAAGGATCACGCCGGGGGACCCTTTTGACGCTGCTGCGCAAAGTCATCATTTCGCTGCTTGCAGTGACCGTGATCCTGATTACGCTGAACGCCGTCGGCATCAATATCGGGCCGTTGCTGGCCGGAGCGGGTATTCTCGGCATCGCCATTGGATTTGGTTCCCAGACGCTGGTGAGGGACATACTTTCAGGTGTTTTTTACCTGATTGACGACGCTTTCCGGGTGGGTGACTACATTGAAACCGGCGGAACCAAGGGCATGGTAGAACATATCTCTCTGCGCTCGGTCAAACTGCGTCATCCACGGGGCATGGTGTACACCATACCATATGGTGATATGGGATCGGTTCAAAATTACAGTCGAGACTATATCATCACCAAACTTGATGTTCGCGTCCGCTATGATGCGGATGTCGAGAAAATTCGAAAAATCGTCAAAAAGATAAACAAAGACTTGACCAAAGATTCTGAAATCGGCCAGGTACTGCTCAGCAAAATTAAATCCCAGGGTGTCCGAGAGATGGATGATTCGGCGATGATCTTGCGAATAAAATTTAAGACAAAACCCGGGGAGCAATTTGTGGTTCGCCGAGAGGTATACCGGCGCATTCAGGAATCTTTCAGGCAACACGGTATCGAATTTGCCCACCGCAATGTCACGGTATATCTCCCGCCTGAAGTCACCGGCGAGGCATCCACCGATGACCGGGGCGATGGCGCCGCCGATGGTCCGAGGAACCGAAAACTGATTGGGGCCGGAGCCGCCGCCGCTCTTGCGGAACATGAAAAGAAGGCGGCTAAGGGAAAAGGTTAACACCTTTAGAGAGTCAAAAGACTCCGCGATGGCGTCCGTTGTTGGTTGTCGTCCGTCAGTTTTTTTATGGAAAGACTAATTGCGGCGCCAAGACATGCTTTGAATGGGAGGGAATGAGCTTTGCCGGAAATCAAAATTGCACCATACGGCTCGTGGCAGTCGCCGATCACTTCCGATCTTATCGTTTCAGAAACCGTTCGCCTCAGTGATATCGTGCTGGATGGCCGGGATATCTACTGGGTGGAGATGCGGCCGTCGGAAGGCGGTCGCTACGTGATCGTTCGCGGCACGCCCGACGGGCAGATCACGGATATCACACCGTCGGAATTCAATGTCCGGACCCGGGTTCACGAATACGGCGGGCGATCATTTGCCGTGGATGGCACCCATGTCTACTTCTCCAATTATGCCGATCAACATATTTATTGCCAGACGCCGGATTCGGATCCGGTGCCTGTTGCATCGGGCACCGGTCTGCGCTTTGCGGACATCATTGTCGATCGCCGGCGTCGCAGCCTGATCTGTGTCTGCGAGGATCACAGCAACCCGCAGACTGATCCGGAAAATAAATTGATCCGCCTGGGCCTGAAGAACGGTGGTGAACCCGGCAGTCGATCCTTAAGCATCCTTGCGTCCGGCAGTGACTTTTATTCTTCGCCGAGCTTGAGCCGGGACGGATCGCAGCTCGCCTGGCTCCAATGGAACCACCCCAACATGCCCTGGGACGGCACCGAATTGTGGGTCGGCCGGCTGGCAGGAGACGGTACGCTCCAAAACATGGAGAAAGTGGCCGGCGGAACGGATGAATCCATCTTTCAGCCCCGATGGTCGCCGGACGGCACCCTGTATTTTGTCTCAGACCGCAGCGGCTGGTGGAACATTTACCGGCGGGAGGAAAATCAGGTTAAGCCGGTTCTTTTGATGGAAGCCGAGTTTGGAGTGCCGCAGTGGCTTTTTGGCATGTCCACTTATGCCTTTGAATCCGCGCAACACCTTATTTGCGCGTATGCCCAAAACGGTAGCTGGCGGCTGGCGGACATCGATTTGGCCACCGATGATTTCAACCTTATCGAAACGCCGTACACCGATATTGCCTATCTGCGGGCAGCCCCCGGCCGGGCGGTGTTTGTGGGCGGCGCTGCCACCGAGCCGACGTCCATTGTCCGGCTTGATTTAACGAACCAATTGCTTGACGTCCTGCGCCGTTCCAACCGGGTTGACATTGATGCCGGATTTATATCCAACCCCCAAACAGTTGAATTTCCCACTGCTCGAGAAGAAACCGCCCATGCATTCTTTTATGCCCCCCGGAATAAAAATTACCAGGCACCGGCTGGAGAGCGCGCCCCGCTGGTTGTCATCAGCCATGGTGGGCCGACGGCCAGCGCAATGCAAAGCCTGAACCTTGCGATTCAATACTGGACCAGTCGAGGGGTGGCGGTCCTGGATGTGAACTATGGGGGCAGCACGGGCTACGGGAGAGCATACCGGCAGCGTTTAAACGGCCAGTGGGGTATTGTCGATACCGAGGATTGTTTAAACGGTGCCGGCTATGCCGTTGAAAACTTCGGCATCGATCAAGCGCGCCTGATCATAAGAGGCAGCAGTGCAGGGGGATACACGACCTTGTGCGCGCTGGTTTTCCATGACACCTTCCGGGCCGGCGCCAGTTATTATGGGGTCAGTGATCTGGAAGCCTTGGCTCAAGATACCCACAAATTCGAAGCCCGCTACCTGGATAAATTGATCGGCCCCTACCCCGAACGCAAAGATCTGTATGTTGCGCGTTCCCCCATCCATCACGCCGCGCGGCTTGCCTGTCCCATTATATTTTTCCAGGGCCTCGAAGACGAGGTCGTACCGCCCGGTCAAGCTGAGATGATGGTCGCCATCCTCAGAGAAAAAAAGCTGCCGGTGGCCTATATCACCTTCGAAAAAGAGCAGCATGGCTTTCGCATGGCTCAAAACATTAAACGGGCGCTGGACGCGGAACTCTACTTTTACTCTCGGATATTCGGATTTCAGCCGGCCGATGAAATCGAGCCGGTGGAGATCGAAAATCTCTAGCCCGTTTATGGCCGTCGGCCTTGCCACGCGGGAATTTGCGTGCGGTGCTATTTACAGGGTCATCAAAGTATAAAATGAAAAAATTTGTCTGCCTTCTGCGACCAGGGCTTCATTTTCGTTCCGGGGTTTGGCCGTTTGGGTTTGGGCGACACTGACAAATAATCCAACCGCAATAAACAAAGAGATGACTAGAAAAAAAACCTTATGGTTCTGAATGGTTCCCTCCTTTCACTGATTGCTCGGTTGAGGTTAAGTTCTTTTGTCCGACATGTCGAAATAACAGGATTTCAGATCGGACATCATTTTGAGTCAGCCGCTTTATCGAAGCCATTAAGATGACTTCAATTACAAGACCGTCTTAAATTGCCGGCAATTAATAGCATGGCGGTCGGGCTTTGGGTAAAATCAGCGTCAAGGGTGATCAAAATATATAATAAAAATTTATAAGGGATAGCTTTCGTCGGAAACACGTATGATGCCGTCAAAATTCTTTATATACATCAGCGACCAGTGACAGATCGTGGTTCCGACCCCTTCCAGGGGCCTTCCTCATACCCCCAGCTCTGCTGGTGGTCGCTGATTCGCTCTCATAAAGCAAATTATTTTCAATTATCCCGTTCAGACAGATTTCCTGATTCGGGTTTTGCGCTCGAGGAGCCCTCCACCGTCAGTTCATCGCAAACCGCGCGATTCGGGCCGTCCCCCATATATTCCCGCCACTCGGCCTCGGTGAAGTTTTTCGTCAGGTGTGCGCAGGCGGCCTCGATGAGATCTTGCGGGTGCCAGCTTCGCTGCTGGATCGTGCCGGATTGCGTTCCTATCCACAGTATCCGGTTATCCGGACTGAAATGCAGTGCGCTGGGGCCCTGCCCGAGGTTGATCCGGCTCGTTTCCTGGCGGGTCGCCACCTCCCAGACCCGCAGGGTGCCCTCGCGGCCGGCGGCGGCAATCCAAGTGTCATCATGGCTGAACGCCACCGCCCGTACGCTGTCGTCATGGGTGAAATGTGCGATCAGGCCACCCGTCTCGACGTCCCACACCCGCACGTTGCCGCCTTCACCGCCGGTAACCAGCCGTGTGGCGTCGCCATTGAATGCCATTGTCCCGGCAACTCCCTTATAATGGAACGTTTGCAGCAGCTTGCCTGTTGCGACGTCCCAGACCCGTGCGGTCGCCGGTGAGCCCTGATCCATGTAGATGCGTCCGCCGGCGATTGCAAACCTTGCGCCGTCGGGGCTCAGCGCCAGGCTGTGGTCTTTTTCCTCCTCGTAGGCGTGGCTGTGTTGGATAGCGGCGGTTTCGAGGTCCCAGGCCCAGAATGCCTGCAGGCTCGCGGCGGCGAGCAGCCGGCCGTCCGGAACAAAGGCAACTTCGTTCACGTATGTGTCGGGCTGTGGGAGCGTTCGCGAGGTGTTGCGAGCCCAGTCCCAGACGACCGCACCTCCCGAGGTGGCAATCGCGAGCAGGTCATCGGACAAGGCGAAGGCGAGATCAGCGGCATATCTGCCTTCGACCTTGAGGCGCCCCGCTTCACGGCCGGTCTGCGTTTCCCATAGCAGTGCCTTGCGCTCGCGGGACGCAGCGATCCACGTACCCTCACGGCTGACAGCAAGATGTCTGACCGGGACCGGGCGCTGCAGGCGGTCCTCATGTCCGAGGGGCCGCATGGCGTGACCGGGCTCTGCACTCCAGAGTTGAACCGATCGGCCGCCGCCGATGGCCAGTGTATAGCCGTCCGGTGCGAAGCTCATTGCCCGCGCGGCACCGTCGTGCTCGATCCGGCCAACCTCCTGCCCCGTGGCCAGCTCCCATACTCTCACCAGGCCGACTGCGCCGAAGATGGACGGAGCCCCGACCTGCTGTGAGCGTGTTGACGCCGTCGCGAGCAGCCGTCCGTCCGGGCTTACCGCGAGATCGAGGATGTTACCTTCGCCGAATCCGGTGTCGTGCTGCATCTCGCGATCCTGAGTCCAATCGCCCACGCGCCACGCGCGTGCCTTTTGGCCGGCACCCCCCGTCACCAGCTGGTCGCCGTGCGGCGTGAAGGCCGACGCGTATACCCAGCCGTCATGTCGCAGAGCAATCGGTTTGCCGGGCGCCCGGGGGGACTCCATATCCCAGACAAATGCGTCGCGCCCGTGTCCGGTCGTCACCAGCCAGCGGCCGTCGGGGCTCGTCACAGCGGACATGCCCGGCTTGTCAAGCCGGTTCGAGCGGGCCTTGAATTCGCGCTCGATTTGCCGCGTGGCAATGTTCCAGATCACGACCGTGCCGGTCTTCTGGCCGGCGGTGATCAGTCGTTCGCCGTTTGGCCCGAATGAAACGTTGTCGAGGTAACCCTCGTGGGGCAGGCGGGCGATTTCGGCACCGCTTAAAACGTCCCACAGGCGCGCGCTTTTGTCGCGGCCGGCGGTGGCGAGCATCGTCCCATCCGGGCTGAGGGCTGCGCCCTTGATACCGCCTGGGTGGCGGATCATTGGCCCCTCTTTTCGTCCGGCGAGCGAGTAGAATGTGAGCGTGCCGTGCGGCTGGGCGACGATGAAGGATTTACCGTCCGGGCTGAACAACACATTCTCGGCATCAGCCATCGGGATCTTTAGGCCGGGCAGAAGCGCCAACGACAGTCCGCTATCCAGAGCACTGGTGCCTTGCGGGGTGGCGTGCCGGCGCAGGGATTCGATCGCAAGCAGCATCGCGGGCCGCATCAGGTACGCCTTGCGGGACTGGAGAAAGCCCGACCGCGCTGCGAGCTCCCTTGCCTGGGCCACCTGAAGCCGCTGCTCGGCGAGGTCGCGCTGTGCCGCTGCGATCTGCTGCTGCCGGAAAGCATAAGCGGTCAGCAGTGACAGGGCCGCGATAATGGTCAGGCCAAGACCCAGGATGATGTTCCGCTGCCGAGCTGCGCGCCGCCGGTCGCGCTCCTCGAGTGCGCGCCGCTCGACATCGAGCAGTGTTGCGAGCAGCGCAAACCAGGCGTCGCGATAGTGGCCGCCGTTGAGCTTGTTGCGCTTCATGTCGAAGTGCCTGAAATCCTGGGCCAGCGGCATTTCGGCGACTTCGTAAAGGGCTTCGGGAAACGCCTTCAGCTTTTCGTCTTCCGGCGTTGTTGCTTCGTTGTTCGGGATGCCGTCGACCAGCAGCGGCACCACGCTGGGCTTTTCGCCCGCTTCGCGGCGCACGGCGGTAAAGCGGCGGATCTCGTCGTCCACGAAGCGGCTGCCGCGCGCGGCCGGTGAGCACAGGATTATCAGATTGCGCGACAGGGAGAGCTCCCGCGCGATGGTCTGATCGTAGTCCTCGCCTCGAATGTCGCTGGTATCGAGGAAGACGCGGAGACGGCGCGTCGGCAGGTCCAGCCCCTTCGGCGGTTTGAAGGCTTCGAGCTTCCGCTCCAGCAGCTTGGCAAAGGCGCTCTCCTGCCGGCTGTAGCTGACGAA
This sequence comes from Desulfobacterales bacterium, assembly GCA_020345785.1. The sequence continues at coordinate 6,834,726 of CP070771.1, read as the reverse complement.
GACATCGTGGGTAGCATCATTCATAATGATCGCTTGCCGAATTCTTTATGCAATTACAAGGAATTACATAACCCTAATTGAACGAAAGTCGAGGTTGCCCCAGTTTCAAGGCGTTCAAGGGTGCAGTCCGCCTCCGGCGGAGCAACGCAGAAGATGGAGCTGCATCGGCTTTCCCGTAGGGTAAACAAAATGGGATTAAAAACGGACATTTACGATTTACTGATAGAATAGTTAAAGATAACATCAAAAATATAAATATTCATCTTAATATCGTAAAATTAAAAACCTATCCCATTTTGTTTACGATCATTT
>CP070771.1:6802096-6834314 GCA_020345785.1 Desulfobacterales bacterium | reverse complement strand
CATCCTTCTACAAGGGCACGCTTTTGGAATCCCAGATTACTGTAGATCCGAGCGAGCGCTGCGCTGCGGGCAGCTTCGTCCGAGTCTAGCAGCAGTTTGGAACGGTATACTGCCCGGTTTTTGTTAATCTCTTTGGCTTTTTGCAGATCATGTAAAGCCTCCACCGGCCGATTGATGGTTTGTTTGCGAATCGCATCGTAAAAATAGGGCGTAGGGTCATTAGGATCGAGTTCCTTGGCGATGGCATACTCACGCCCGTCTAGTTCGGTTCGCTTCTCCTCAAAGTAAGTTTTACCCAGGTAACTGCGGACAAGCGAATTGTTGGGATCCAGGCTGGCGGCAATTTCAATCTCCCTGCCCCCTTCTTTGAGGTCGCCGTCCCGAATTTTTGCCAGACCCAATCCCAGCCTCGAGAGGGGATCGGCCTGATCAAGCTCGATTGCCTTTTCAAAGGCCGCCTTCGATTCTGTTGTTTTCACCTGAGTCAGGTAAGCAAATCCCAAAACCATCTGTGTTCTCGCGAGGTCCGGATCGAGGGCGAATGCCTTTTTTGCCGCACCCAGACCTTTATCAAGATAACCGAATGACGACCACAACTCGGCCAGCCGCGCCCATGCCAGGGCATTATTGGGGTCTAGTTTCACCGCCTCTTCGACATTGGCGCGTGCGCTCTCCAGATCAAAACTGGCCTGCTGGGCATAGGACATGGCGATGCGGGCCGTAGCCGAATTAGGTCCTGTATCGACCGCCTTTTGGGCAGCAGTGAGAGCTTTATCTTTCTCATTCTTCACTACAGCAATGATCGATTGAAGCGCAAAGGCGTCGCTGTATTTCGGGTCTAAGATCAGAGCCCGCTCGATATCGGCACTGGCTTCATCTACGCGGCCCACAGCCAAGAATTGTGAGGCACGATACGCCAAAAATTTAGGATCTCTCATATCTTCTTTCGGGACATCTTCCGGCGGCAAATACAGAACCGGCAGATAGTACAATGCCCATTGGACGGCATCTCTAGGACGAACCACCACGCGCAAGGCCGGGGCTTGTCCGGCGCGGGCGACTGCCGATTGACCGCCGGTCAATATCAGGCTGCCTGCCGTATTCGCAGCGGCGACCCGCCCTTCAAAAATGGACAAGAAGGTCCGATTTTCTTCAACCCGCACATAAAATTCCGTTCCCTCGACAGCCGCATTCACAAACGGTGTTGCAACCTTTAGTTTTCTTGGAAACCGGCTGAAGAAATGCGCCACACCTCTGATTAAATCGATAATAAATGAATTTTCTTTCTCAATACCGGTAAGGGTAACTGTTGTATTTTGATCGACACGAATGACGCTATCGTTGCTCAAGGCAAAGGCAGCCCGACTGTTTTCAAGCACCCGAATAATATCTCCGGGGCAGTAGGTCTGATCGAGTTGAACCTGCATCCAGCTTGTTTCACCGGCTTTGCGGGCTTGAACCGCACCCTGCACGGATACAACTTTCGCGGCCCACTGCTCACATGGCTGGCCGAGCGCAAGACCGGCAAACATGAAAAATGAGCATATGCCGACACCCAAAGCAAAGATATGCACGAGAGTTTGGTTGCGCTTCATTGTTTCTCCTTTTTTTGAGGCAAATGATTGCTATTTTTCGTCTACATATACGGTGCCGTCCCAGTCTGTTGCCGGAGGATCGGACCGATATTTCTCAGCCAGCGCGAGATAAAACCGTGAGGGCCCATCCTTATTGTCCATTGCTAAAGCACCATTAAAAAATTCAATGGCCTCCCCCCAGGACTGTCTTTGATAGGCATCAACCCCACGGGCGAATATGCTGCAAAGTTTTTTTTGCTTCTCGCTGGACGTTTCCGTTTTGCAAATCAATTCGTTGATTACCACGGGCATTGATTTTCCGGCCAAAACGAATTTGCCGAGCGGTCTTTTAAAAAAACCGTCGAGTTGATCCAACACCTCGTCAGACACCAGTATTTGGGTGCCGAGATATTTGTTTAAACCTTCCATCCTTGATGCGGTGTTCACAATGTCACCGACCGCGCGATACTCGTAATGGTCCATGGCGCCCACGTCTCCCAGAGAAATGTAGCCTGAGTGCATCCCGATGCGAATGGGAAGTTGCCTGTCTTCCGAAGACTGATTGAACTGTTCTACCGCCCGTACAATCTCTAAAGCCGCACAGCAGGCGAGACTTCTGGAAGTCGCATCAGGACGGGCCGTCGCCCACAGGGCCAGCATTGAATCTCCGATGACATCCGATACAATTCCGGAATTTTCTTTAACAGGCTCAAATATGACCTCATAGTATTGATTCATAAAGCTGCTGAGTTCCTCGGGGTCCATGGTTTCGGACAAGGATGTGTATTCATGGGCATCTGTCATCAGGCAAGTGCCGTAAACAATTCGACGGCTGCTCCCGATACCGGACATGTTCTTGGCCAGCTGATTGACGACATTATCCGGCAGGTAGTACCCGAATGCCGTGCGAATATTGCGGCGCTCCCTGTTGGCGAGAAAATACTTCCACAATACCGATGCAAAAAAAACGATCGGCGTTTGAAAAAATAAAGGAATAATGAGCGGGTACCAGATTCCGGCCTGCTTGAATTGAATATGAGCAAAAGTCAGATAAATCATGCTAAACCCGACGGCCCAGCCTGCGGCAACAACGGCAGGCGACAGCAGACACACAATAGTGATCAGCGCACCCCAAAAAACGACCAGGATAATATGCGCACCATAGCCAAGTGGCTCAACCGGCATATCTTCCAAGAGATTGGCAAAAGCGCTCGCCGCAATTTCGACACCGCTGATATCCAGGCCATTGGGTTGCGAAAACGCTGTATAGAATCCGTCCTTTTCCTCCGGACGCAGCTGTTCCGAGAGTCCAATAAATACGGCTTTACCGTTTAAATCATGCCTGACGGCAACGCCGGAAGAGTCAATCTGTTCTTCTAAAATTTGATAATAGGGAATCGTTTGAATGGTGCCGGGCGGACCGTAAAAATTCAGATAGCGCTCCCTGTGGCCCTGATACATCCGGATCAGTGAGACAAGAATCTTGTTTTTAGCGGCATACTCGGACATCATCTGTGATTCCCGCAGATTTTCCAACAGGTTTTGCGACATCAGCGGGTTTTGTTCAAAATGATCTTTCAAAAACCGGATGACTTCCTTAATACTTTTTTTAGTAAATACCTCCTCTCCGCTGGCCGGCAATTGCACTGCCAGCTCAGGATTGAATCCCTGCAGTAATTTAAAAAATTCATTGTAAACCGACATTGCGTAGGCCTGAAAGACCACCACCGGCAGGGAGGGCGTATCACCGGCACCTGTTTTAAAGGTCCAATAACTGTTCACCTTTACCGGCACTTTAGGCAGAGCAAACGGCGCTGAAGCCAGAGCGGAATTTGCGAGGGAAGCAATCGGCGGTATTATTTTTTCGATCTTGAGGCTCCCGGTAGGATCACCCTTCTGATCGAATACCGGCACCTCATCGGTTTTAAGCCATTCCACGAGAACCACGTTGCCGGCCCTGCGGATCGCCTCGGCCAGGGCATTGTCGTGTTCCGGCAAACCCGGGTCGCTGAAAATCAGGTCAAATGCTATAACGGCCGGTTCTTTATCGATCAACATGCTGACCAGGTCGGCATGCAAAGAGCGCGGCCATTTTCGGGGGGCGTTTGGAAGGTTGAAATGATCGGCGGAGGCTTTGTCTAGAGTTATGATGATCACATCCGGCGGGGCCCTGCGCACCCCCCTCATCTTGAACAATAAGTGCAGGCCTGCATTCTCCTCAAGTTCTTTACCGAAAGGGGTTAGGCTCAGTATTACCCCTAAGATCCCTACTACCAGGCCTACAGCAGTAACTTTTAACAATCGATGCATTGCCCGAGTCCCAATCTGGACCTACAGTTTAACTAGTGCTTATCGCTGTGCCGACAGAATGAGGAATTTACTATAATCAGTTTTGAACGCAGAAGAATTATTGACGCGTGAAGATCAGTTCAATATTGAGTACAGCGGCCAGAAGGTAAGACCGGCTTAGTTTTATTTGAAGGTTGCGCTTGACCCGGATCAGCGGGATATTGGGACAATCGAGCAGGATTTCCTACCAGGATCAGAAGTGCAGGAGGACTATAACAGCAAAGAACTTTAACCGCAGGCAGCATCCGGAGCACAATACCTTGGTTTGGCTCAATATAGGCTAAGCCACATGATTTGTCAAATGAAAATATATGGTTATGAAGGTCGTAAGGTTGTCTTTGTACACAGCGTCGGAATTAATTCCCAATTCGCCTCTTATGCTTGATTTTAAACCACCGTACAGCGTCAAATTGGCAGAAGGCTGTGTATGTATGCCCAATGATTTATGTCGTTATGTATAGCTATTTTGAAATCTGTCCGGTAGGTCGCCCGTCGGGCTGACGTTGCAGCACTCCCAGGGTTTTAACCATATTCACCTCCCGGAAGAGGCCGGAAGCGAGCGCCAGCTTGTAAATATGAAAAGGCGCCTGTCCGCCCTGGGCCGGAACAGGGAAAATATCATGTATCAGCAGAAACCCGCCGTCTATGATGTGCCCCGCCCAAGCAGTGTAATCTGCCAACACGGTCTCGAGTGCATGTCCACCGTCAATAAAAACCAGGCTCAGAGGGGTGGCCCAGCGGCGGGCGGCAACTTCCGACCGGCACACGACGGGCACCACCGTATCTTGCAGGCCGGCAGATTCAATGGTTTTTCTAAATTCTCTGAAGGTATCGATTTGGCCGCTTCGAGGATCAAACAGCTCGGGATCAAAATATTCCTCGCCGGGCTGCTGCTCTTCGGATCCACGATGATGGTCAACGGCAAATAAGATACTGCTGTTTTTCCGGCAGGCTGTCCCCAGATAAAGAGTAGATTTACCGCAATAGCTTCCGATCTCCAGGCAGGGTCCCCGGCGGCTGGCCAGCAGCGCTGTTTCATACAGACACCGCCCTTCGTCTTCATCAAGAAAGCCCTTGACGCCGGCTATAAGGTTTTGATCAATGTCCATAAATGGTTGAGATCGTTAAATTCGTTTGGATGGTTTGGTTGGTTTTGATCGTTTAGATGGTTTGGATCGTCACTACAAAGGCTCCCTTTACAATCAGAAGACAGATGGCAGAAGCTGAGAGGCTTGTAAGCTCGTGGTTTCGTAAGTTATTAAGTTCGTAAGCACAACTCAGTAAACTTAATCAACTCAATCAACCAATCATCACCGCCCTTCTCCCCTTCTCAACTTTCCTGCTTCTATCCCTTCCCTATGCGCTATGCACCATGCTCTATGCTGTTATCACCCGCGCCCCGCAACCAGCATCCATCTTCAACCAGGGGTCTTGGGCTCATAGCTTCTTACGAGTACCTCCCGGGGTTTGACGCCGTCCGATGGCCCGACGACGCCCTCTTTTTCCATGACTTCGATGATACGGGCAGCCCGGTTGTAGCCGATACGCAGATGACGCTGGATCATGGAAATAGACGCCTGCCCGGTTTTGGTAATCAGGGCCACCGCATCATCATAACGTTCGTCATATTCCTGCTCTTCGGATGTTCCGGCCTCAACTGCCGCCGCTTCGGTGACCTGGTCGTCATACTCGGGTTTCGCCTGAGCACGCAAAAATTTTGTGATCCGGACCAGTTCGTCCTCAGATATGTAGGCGCCGTGGATCCGCTGCAATTTGGCTGTACCCGGCGGTAAAAACAACATGTCGCCGCTGCCCAGCAGGTTTTCAGCCCCGTTGGTGTCGATGATGGTGCGAGAATCGGTCTTGGATGATACCTGAAAGGTCAAACGAGTTGGAAAGTTGGCTTTGATGATGCCGGTCAAAACATCCACGGAAGGACGCTGGGTGGCAAGAATAAGATGTATGCCGGCCGCCCGCGCCATCTGGGCCAGACGGGTCAATGTGACCTCCACATCCCGCGATGCCAGCATCATCAGATCGGCAAGCTCATCAATAATAATGACCACATAAGGCAGTTTCTCGACCGCGTTTTCTTGGTCCGACTTTTCTTCCTTTTCAATCTTGCTGTTGTACTGCTTAATATTGCGGGCATTATTTTGTGACAGCAGCTCATAGCGTCTTTCCATCTCCCGCACCGCCCAGAAAAGGGCATTGGTTGCTTTTTTAGGATCAATGACCACCGGTGTAATTAAATGGGGTATTCCGTCATAACTGGAAAGCTCGATTCGTTTGGGATCGACCATGATGAGCTTTACTTCTTCAGGGGTGGCTTTGTACAACAAACTGCATATCATTGCATTCAAGGCGACGCTCTTTCCGGTTCCGGTCGCACCGGCAATCAGCAAATGGGGCATCTTCTCCAGCTCTGCCACAACTGGATTTCCAACGATATCTTTGCCCAGACAGATCGTCAATTTCGACTTGGATTTATCAAACTCAGGGGAGGCCACGATTTCCTTAAACCGCACCATCTCGCGGGTGCTGTTGGGGACCTCGACGCCGACGACGGCTTTTCCCGGTATCGGCGCGACGATTCTAATGGACGCAGCCCGCAGGGCCAGGGAAAGATCATCGGATAAGTTAACGATCTTATTAATTTTCACACCGGCCGCGGGTTCATACTCGAAGGTGGTTATCACCGGACCGGGCGATACGGCCACCACCTTGCCGTGGACCCCAAAATCTTCAAGCTTCTTTTCGAGTAATTGCGACTGCACGCGCAAATTTTCGCTGTCCGAAGAAATCGGCGAATCTTCCGGATCTTCAAGCAGACTGAAAGGAGGTGTGTGGTATCCCTTGCCGCTTCTCATAAAATCAAAAACTTCCTGTTTGGGAGGCGGCACGGCTTTGATCGGTTTGGGCGCCGTCTTTTTTATCTGGATCTTCCGGGATCTTTGGGCCATAACTTCCGTGCCCATTCGGGAACGTTTTTTGGCCTTTTCCCTCCGCTCCTTGCGTTTCAAATATAAAGTCTTGAGGTGATCGCCGAGCACGTTCATCCATCTTAGGAAGCGTTTGCCAAACGCAATCAGGGAAAATCCGGTCGCCAGAATAAACCCGATAATCCACATCAGAATTAGAATGATCACACTGCCGGTGTAGTTGGTGTACTTAACCAGGAAGGCTTTTAGTGGAATGCCGACCATCCCGCCGGCTGAGAATTTTTGACCGAAAAATATAAAATGATTTTGTTTGACGGAAAGAAGGCTCCCGGTAATCACCACCAGAATAACGCCGCCGACCAGCATAGAAATCATGGCCCGGTTGGGGTGGTTGCCGAAAAAATGAATGCTTGCGAGCAGCAGTAAAATCGGGATCCAGAATGCTCCCAGCCCGAACAGCCCGATCAGAAATCCGGCTACGTGGGCGCCGACAACACCGAACAGATTGTGAATTTTGCCGGCCGCTCTGGCATTGTTGATGGAGGGATCGGCGGAGCTGTACGACAAAAGACTTATCAGTGTGAAGATAACCAGAAAAAAAAGAATGATTCCGAAGATTTCTTTGCGCATATGATATTTTTTTGCAACAATTTTGGTTAGTAAATTAGTATTTTGACACTCGCTGCATCACGGGCTGATTGGTATTGGTTCAAGGTTCCTATGAAGCTGTTAAGTTCGTGAGCTCGTAAGCTCGTAAGCACAACTCAGTAAACTTAATCAACTCAATCAACTTTTCCAAGCTTTGCAGCTTCCCAGCCTTCCGGCTTCCCAGCATCATAGCCATACGCCTTTTTCCTTCATTCTATCAACTATCAGCTTTGAGCTATGAGCTGGCGCCCGAAGCGCCACAATGCGCAATCCCAATTCCGAAATCCGCAATCGAATATCCCGCAACCCGTCAAACTTCCATAATAAATGGAAGTATAACCGGCCGTCGTCCGATGGTAAAGAAAAAATATTGCCGTAAGGCAGTTTGTACTTTTGCGCGTATTTTATCTACCCGGTGCGGGACATCGGATGCAATTTCCTCGACAACTTCCAATATGACGCATTGAGCGTCTTCGAGCAAATGGCCGGTTTCAGTTTCGAAGACAAAGCCGCGGGATACTATTTCAGGTCCATAGATGATGATGCCGGTTTCCTCATCAAAGGCCATGGTCACCGCGACCAATCCCTCCTCCGAAAGGATGCGTCTTTCTCTAAGCACACTGCGTCCCACATCGCCGACACCTTTTCCATCGATGAGCACCCGGCCGGTGAGCACACTGCCATCGACCCGCCCGCCGGTTCTATCAAACTCGATGATCTGACCGTTTTCAGCCAGCAGAATCTTATTTTTGGCGATTCCGACGTCCTGTGCCAGCCGGGCATGCAAGAACAGATGGCGGTATTCTCCGTGAATCGGAATAAAATAGGCCGGTTTTGTCAGATTGATCATCAGCTTGAGTTCTTCTCTGAAGGCATGACCCGACACATGAATATCCGAAATTTTTTCATAGATAACGTCGGCCCCTCTGCGGTAAAGATTGTTGATAATCTTACCGATGGCTTTTTCGTTGCCCGGAATGAATTTGGAAGACAGAATCACGGTATCACCGGCTTTAATTTTTATCTGCTTGTGAATCCCCGAGGCCATCCGCGCCAGAGCCGACATGGGTTCTCCCTGACTGCCGGTGGTTATAATAATAATTTCATCATCCGCGTAGTCGGACACCTGATCAATATCGATCTCCATTTTTTCAGGTATTCTCAGATGGCCGAGGGATCTGGCAATTTTAACGCTGACCTCGATGCTGCGGCCGTCGAATAAGATCTTTCTGCCCCGGATTCTGGCGATATCGACAATCATTTGAATCCGGGCGACATTGGAGGCAAAAAGGGCAATGATAATGCGTCCATGGTGATCGGAAATTATTCGATCCAGTGTCTCACCGATCTCCTTATCGGATATGGTGTAGCCTTCCTTCTCCACGTTGGTCGAATCGGATAAAAGCGCCAGGACCCCCTTCTCCCCGCAGGCCGCAAATTTGTTCAAATCAGTGGTCATACCGCCGGCAGCGCCATAACCTATCTTGTAGTCGCCGGTATGTATAAGACGCCCGCGCGGTGTATTGATTGCCATACCCAGGCCATCAACGACGCTATGGCCAACCCGAATAAACTCAATTTCAAAAAGGCCCAGCCGCAGTTTTTCACCAGGATGGATTTCATGCAAAGCGCGCCCTGAAAGCAGCTCCAGTTCTTCTAGTTTGTGGCGTACAAGCCCCAGGGTGAACGGTGTACCGAATACCGGCACATTAATTTCCTTTAATAGATAGGGCAGCGCTCCAATATGATCTTCATGCGCATGGGTTAAAACGATGGCCGCTGCTTTGGCCCGGTTGTGCCGGATATAATCCATGTTCGGAATGACAAAATCAACCCCGAGCATATAATCTTCGGGAAACATCAGGCCGCTGTCGACCACAAACATGGTGTCCCCGTATTCGAAGACCATCATATTCATGCCGATTTCTCCCAGGCCGCCCAGTGGGATTATTTTAAGAATGGACATGGATTCTCTTGCTGCCGTTCAAAGGTTCAGGGTTCACCGTTCAGGGTTGCAGGCCAAAAGTCGGTCTTGCTAATAGTCAAGTTCATAATAAATGAAATCAACGGCACCAGCCAAGCCAGTCGCAGTATTCGAACAGTACAAAGTTGGAACAGTAATTAGATCAAAGGTCGAAATCGAACGCCCAACTTCGAACGTCCAATATGGATGGCCCTACACTTTATCTTTTTTAAACAAATAAATCGCCCAAACCTCCCGAGGCGGACAAGTTTCAAATAGGGGATGCGCTCGCGCAGTCAAATATCGCATGGTGTTCAGAATTTTTTTTAAATTGACAGAATACATTATTCGATGTTCATTAGATTTTTTTTCCGATCAAACCGGCCACTCAGCGGCCGGCGGTAAGCCTTCGGCAGAAACCCTGAACCCTGAACCTCTGAACGGATTAAGCCCATTTACCCCTTTTCAAAGCCCTCGCAAATCACCGATCTGACGGTTTCGATAAGATCATCTTTGTTTTCTCGGGTGTAGCCGCTTGTGTCGATGGCTTTTTCAATCTGCAAAGACACATCGCCGGTATTAATTCGCAAGCTGCTCTTGTCCATGATCGGCCAGGTTCCCCGAAGTATAACCGGTACAATCGGAAAACCGGTGTCCACGGCCATGACAAACCCCCCTTTTTTAAAAGGCCTGATCTTGCCGTCTCGACTCCGCGTACCCTCCGGGAATATCATCACCGAAATACCGTCTTTCATCTTTGCGGCGGCTTCCTCAATACTCTTAAAGGCCGATTCTCGATTGAATCGGTCGATTCTAACATAGCCTGCGCCGCGCATAGCGCGACCGAAAATGGGTATTTTAAACAGCTCTGCTTTTGCAAGCCATCGGAACTGAACAGGAAGATGCGCCAGAAGAACCGGGATATCAAAATTGCTCTGATGGTTCGACATGTATATATATGATCGCAATGGATCTATGTGAGAAAGCCCTTCGACGGTGACCCTGATACGGCTGACGAATAGTATGCCCCGGCCCCAGATTCGGGCGATCAGATGAACAATATTTCCTGTGCGGCTAAAAAATGATATGATAATGGCAATGATACCCAGAACAAGTGTTGACAGTACCACCCACAAAAAAATGTATGTTGTTCGTATCATTTAAAAAATCGTTTCCGGCCGACCGGTAAATCTCACGTAATGATTTGAAGCCGGTTGAATACATCGTCAATTAATGCAACAATCCAGTTGAATTGCTTGTCCGTCGCATAGCCGATGCAATTGCAGCGCACCCGGTTTTGGGTGCGGACCAGCAGTTCACAGGCCATTCGGTTGTCGTCAAGATCGACGGCAACGCAATGCGGCTGGCATTCCCGGTGCTCCTGCTGCACAGCAGTCAACAGTTCGGCTGCTACCGGAATCCAGTAAATACCTTCCAATGCGGCCGGGCCATAATACTCATCAAAATAATTTTTAAGCGCCTGATAATCAGCCGCTCGGAGTTCGTCGATTACGTACTGCTTCATGAAAAATAGAATTATCACAGTTTGTTGCAGCGTGCAAGCCGTATGTAAAGAACCCTGGCATAGATGCCCCGCCGGCGGGATTTGACCCCACGCCGGAGGGGTGGTTTTGAACGTCAGATAACCCGTGGAATAATGGATTATCAAACAATATTAAAATTCCAAGATCCAATGATCGAAACTTTCGGCAATGAGAGGTTTAAGTATTCGTGTATCGGACCGATAAAGAGACCAGCAATTAAATCCCTAGTGGTGGAATCGAGAAAGGAATTTTTTTAAAATGCCCGCACTTTGGACGCAAGTATCGATCGGGAAAAGACACAAAAATCGCATCTTATTCAAAGCGGTTTTGGGATGTCTGCAAGCCGCCCTGTTTGTCATAATTGGAGCGGCAGTAAATGTACATGCCGCAAACAAGTCAGTCGCAGTCGCCTCTGAAAACACTGCCGTGCAATTCTCAAAATTCCGACCGGAAGTGAATCTGATTTTAAATGCCGGGTACCGCCGGGATGATCTGGACTGGAATATTGCCGGTGACTCCAGTGGGAATAATCCGAATGTATTATCGGAGTTGACCTGGAACGATTTGGAAAGCTATCAGGTTAAATTTCAAGGCAGCTTGGTATTACCCAATATAATCGCCCTGCGGGGGTATGCTGATTACGCCTGGATTTTCGACGGGGAAAACCAGGACTCAGATTATTTGGGCGACAACCGCACCTACGAATTTTCACGCTCCAATAACAAGGCTGATGATGACAACGTGTGGGATGCCTCCCTTGGTATCGGCTATCCGTTCAGAACCGGTCAAACCGTCATAGCCACGGTCACCCCGCTGGTAGGCTATTCGCATCACGAACAAAATTTGAAAATCACCGACGGATACCAGACAATTCCTCCCCTGGGATCTTTTTCCGGCTTGGACAGCTCCTACGACACCGAATGGAAAGGCCCCTGGATCGGCATCGACATGCGCTTCAGGGCCGAAAAGCTGAACAACTTTGCCGAGCGCTTTGAAACGTATTTCAGCTATGAATATCATTGGGCCGATTTTTACGCTAAAGCGGATTGGAACCTGCGGGATGATTTGCGGCATCCGAAAAGCTTCGAACATGAAGCCGACGCCACTGGCTGGATCATCGATGCGGGATTGAATTTTATTCTCCAGCACAACATCGCGTTGAATTTCGACTTCGACTATCAAAGCTGGGGAGCCAAGGACGGCAACGATAAAGTGTTTTTCGCCGACGGCACCACCGGCAAAACACGCTTGAATGAGGTCAACTGGAGCTCATACGCCTTTAGGCTAGGGCTGGAAATACGTTTTTAATTTCGGGGGTCCCAGGGGGCGTCCCTCTCTAAGGGCAGAGGCTGTTATCGGGTGGAAGAAAAGACGAACATCGAACGACGGACGTCCAACATCGAACGTCGAATGGGAAAAGACGCATATAACCTATTCAGCGATTACCACCAGTTAAAAAACCTGAACTGCAAAGTGATGCTATACAAAATACAAAGGAATTAATTAAGATTTTCGTTATGAATATTGAAACGGCGGGAAAGAAACCACGCCATGGCGTGGTTGAATGGTCGGAATTGGATGTTTGTTATTTCATTCGATGTTGGACGTTCAATGTTCGATGTTCGACGTTAGCCCCTGCAAACAAGCCCACTTGGCTTGAATACCATGTGTAATAGTTACAAAATAACGCAGCGCTAATAGGCAATCCCCCTGCCCTGATATGCATCGGTTCAGGATCAGGGGGATTTTAGATGAGCATGGATTAAATCTCTTCGACGGTAATGGCGCCTTCTTCGCAGACCTCGACGCAGCTTTCGCAGCCGAGACATTCTTCTGCATTAACGGGCACGGATTTTCCGTCCTGCATTTCGAAAACTTCAACCGGACAGACATCCACGCACTCTTCACAACCGGCGCACTTTTCTTCATCGACAGTAGGATTAAAAGCCATCAGCAAACTCTCCTTTCAATAGATTATTCTGAAATGGGGTTCATACCATCCATTTGAGTACTTCAATCAAAAATACCAGGGAAAAGTCCATATACCAATTAAAAATGCGAGTCAAGCTTTCTTCACATTTTTTCTTCGTGACGTTCTATGAAGCCGATGAGGGTATTTTTAAATTTTCCCGCTCGAACGGGTAGCTCTGTATCATTTAATTCAGCACAGCGGGCAAAAAATTCGACGGGCACCTGCTGCGGCACCATATAGACATCCAGGGAAACATTGGTTTCCGCTGCGGGCAAATTGATACCTTCATTCAATACAGCCTCGGAAGGCCCTTGCTCATTCTGAGCCCACCGGGCCAGATTTAATGCCAATTTTTGCCGCCAGGACTCACCGGAGGCGGTCTTTCCGATATTCAACGGTATGGATTCCAAATGCATAATACTGGCAACCATCGGTGATTTTTCGAGCAAATGTTCCATCACAGCCGGGCTGTGGGTAACAAATAAGCCGGATTCATCCTTATCTCGGCGAAAAATCCGGGTCCAGGCTTTCATCCGGTCAGAAACCATATAATCTGTAGAAAGATCCGGCAGCGGATCCCGCTGCAATTGATCTGCCAGGGGATCTTCTTCCATTTTAAGCTGCCGAATCAAATCGGCGTTCCGCTGATGGTATTGGTATATTTCGTGGGCTGCCTCCTGATTCTGGCGATCAAATTCCTGTGCCAAACATAAAAAAATCCGGGCTGTTAGGGTCGCATCCGTGGTTTTGCCGGGCGAACTGCCCTGGATTTTTTCTTTAATTTCCGCCAGAATCTTTGAGGATGAAAAACCATCAGAAAACGGCAAAACGCCCATGCGCGACTTTAAGTCGGCAGTCTTCTTGGTGGAATCCCGCATATGTAAATTGGCCCAATCCAGATAGTTTTTCACGGCCGCTTTCAGCTCTTTTTCTTTTTCGGTCACAGGCACCCGGAGGTCCAATATACCCTTATCAACCAGAGCCTGCATTGGCTCCGGAACTTCATCGTTTAGGGGACGATAAACAATAAATTGCCCGAAACAGGCTGCCACGGCTTCTGCCACGGGGCCGGAAACGTATGTAAATGGAAAATAGATGGGTTTCATATTCGTTGACTCGTTGATTGGTTGATTAAGTTGATTTGGTTGATTCGTTGATAGTTTGATAAAGTTGATCGGTTGATAAGTGTATTGAGTTGAAAAAAGGTTTCGGGAGTCAGGTGTCAGCGCATTGGTCGCACTAACGTAAGGTCGGCCTCCGCTTGGCGCAGCAAAGCACACGCGCATATAGGCGTCGACGCTACCTAACGAAAGTTTCTTTATCGATCAGACTGACTACTCGCGGCCAAAGGCGGTGTTCGTGTGAAACTCCGCCTGGCCGGAACAGTGAACTGGTTGAACATCGAACATTGAACATCGAACGTCAAACGTCCAATCATGTTGATTTTTTTTATATTGCTGAACAACGAGGCCATCGCGGCCGAAACATTGAGGTCATCATCCATGGCGCGGGTAAAGCCGTGCTTAATGTCATAGAGCAATTGGTCCAGCTCCGGACAGGGTTGCCCCCTTTTGACGTGTTGCAAGGTATAGATGCATTGAGCGATTCTTTTCAAGGAAGACCGGGCATCTTTCAAGCGGTCCGGAGCAAACGTAATCGGTTTTCCGTAGTAGGTTGAAAACAGCCAGCGGCGAGGCTGACACCTCTTGTGCAACTTCACGTGGGAAGTCCCATTTAACAAATTGAACGTCGAATCACGCCGAGGCGTGAAACGTCCAACATCGAATTTTGAATGATAAATTATGGAGAAACGGAAAAAGTTGTAAATTTTGGGCTTTAAATTTTCGAATACATATTCAGCTACAATATTTATTAAATTAAATTGCGGAGCGCAGCGACATCAGTATTCGATGTTCAGCTTTGGACGTTCGGTGTTCGATGTTCTTTTTTTTCCTCCAAGGCCTTGATTATCGGATAGAGTTCTTAACTTAAATTAATAAATGCAGACAACACGTTGCGTATATCCGATTGGACCTCATCGATCTTCCCGGATGCGTCAATGACCTTGAATCGTTTGGGCTCCAGCCGCGCCAGTTCCAGGTAGCCTTGGCGCACCTTTTCATGAAAATTGATGGTTTCTTCCTCAAAGCGGCTTTCCGTACCGGAACGGCCGCCGCTGTCAAGCTCGTGCCAGGCTCGCTCCAATCCGATGCGGGGCGGCAGATCCAGCAGAAGAGTGAGGTCCGGTTTTAGATCCTGGAATATAATCCGGTGCAGATCAAGAATGAATCGGATATCCAATCCCCTGGCAAACCCTTGATAAACCACCGTGGCATCAAAATAACGATCGCACAATACGTATTTACCTTGATCCAGACAGGGCCTGATCAATTCGTTAATGTGCTGGGCCCGATCCGCCATATACAACAGCAACTCCGCGGTCGGAACCATGTCTTTGCTGGCAGGATCCAGCAGGATCGACCTGATTTTTTCCCCGATGGCAGTACCGCCAGGTTCACGGGTGACGATATACGGGTGTCCCCTTTCTTCAAAATATGCGCTCAACTGTCTGATTTGGGTCGTTTTACCGCAGCCCTCAATGCCTTCCAGTGAGATGAACATGGGCTTCACTCAGCCTTTCAAATTAAAATTTACAGATCCCACAAACAACGCCGCTTGCTCGGCAATTTCGAATGGTGCTAAGCGCTCAGCGTCCGTGGTCCTTCGTCCGTTGTTCACGAATTATAAATAGCGAGACTCAATCATTTGTCATATTTTGCCGGTTTTTAAGCATGCGCCATGCTCTCCGCCCTTGCCCTTTCAAGCCGCAATCCGCATGCCGCAATCCTCAATCCGAATGATCATCCAAGCCATTCATCCAGCCCCCAGCTGGCCAGATTTTCCATGACGCTGTAATCGGTCATATCGCATTTGACCGGGGTTATGGAAATAAAATTCTGCGCCAGCGCCACCCCATCAACCTGGGGATCATTTCCAAAGGACTGCCTATCTTCTCCCTGCCAGTAATAGGTTCGATTGCGCGGATCCAGGCGCTTTTCAACATAATCGGACAGCAGTTCAACGCCTTGGCGGCTGATCCGAACACCGGCGATCTTTTTCAGAGGAAGATTCGGCAGATTCACATTGAGAAAGGTTCCAAACGGAAGCCCTCTCTTATAGACCGCTTCGCTCAATCGCGCCACAAACAAGGCGGCATCGTCATAAAACTCAACTATTGGGCCGACGATGGAGACGGCAATTCCTATGGTCCCGCACAGGGCCGCCTCTTTGGCGGCTGCAACCGTGCCGGAATAATTCAAATTGGCACCCACATTGGCGCCCGGATTGATGCCGGACACCACCACATCCGGTCGGGTGGGCAGTATTTCCAAAATACCCAGTTTAATGCAGTCTGCCGGCGTGCCATTGACTGCGTATCCGCCGTATTCGCCGTTTAACGAAAACCGGGCTGCACGCAGCGGCTGATGCAAAGTGATGGCATGCCCGATTGCACTTCGTTCGCGATCGGGGGCAACAACAGACACCTGATGGCCCTTAGCAAGGCGGTTATAAAGCGCCCACAGACCCTCGGCATAAATACCGTCATCATTTGTCAACAGAACATTCATAATCTTACACAGGTTGATGGATTCAGGGTTCAACGTTCCGGGTTGAAAACCCAGAAAAGTTCATATTAAAGGAATCCTGTCTTCATCGTTTTTATATCGACGTTTCACCAATAGGATATGTCTGTATCCCTGATCTTGATCAAAATGGTGAGCAGTATTCAACGGGTTTAACCTTTGAACTTTGAACCCTGAACCTGGAACCGACCAATTTAGTAACTATATCTTGACTTTTTTCGTCGACTTGGCTTTATATCGTAAATCCTGATATGGTTCAAGTTGTATACTTGCCCTGTCCGGGACAAACGTATCTGGATTTTGAATTTTGGCAATTCGATATTTTTCGGAGTCCGAGTTTAAATTCTCAGCCGGCCCCAAATTCTGCCTGCCAGATAGATCAATCCAGCTTCCCGGACCCGAATTTTAAGCTGACATTTATCTGCTGTGAAACTCTGAATGGTGCAAGGCATAACCATCCTAAAATCTAATATCCTGAGCCGGATGCCAAACATTTGGTACAGGCGGCAGCCGGTATTCCGGAGCTGCCTGTTCAACCTCGCTGCTTTCGGCATCCTGATCGCTTATCACATGATTTCTCCTTTGCCGGCAGCAGGACAGATAGGTATCAATGACAGCCAGCCAGATAACGTTATCAGGAATCCAAACATACCCTGGCAGCTTGAGGCCGATGAAATCATGTACGATCAGGAATACGACGCGTACATCGCCAGAGGCAACGTGGTCATACACAAGGCGAATATTAGGCTGCTGGCAAACTTTGTCCGGTTCGATCAGAAAAACATGAAAGCCTATGCCGAAGGTGATGTGGTGTTGACCAATGGACTGGATATCCTGAGCGGCACGAGCATGGAGATGGATCTTGAAGACCAGGTCGGTTCGGTTGAAGATGGGTATCTGTACCTTAAGGAAAACAACTATCACTTGACCGGGAGGCTGATCAAAAAGGTCGGAGAAAAAAGCTATTTCATCGATGATGCCACCCTGACCACCTGCGATGGCGAAAACCCGGATTGGAAAATCACGGGAAAAAACGTCAATGTTACGGCGGAGGGCGGCGGCACCGCCCAGCATGCGACCCTATGGGCCCGGAAAATGCCGCTCTTGTACACGCCCTACTTTTACTATCCGGCGCGCAAAAAAAGACAGACCGGTTTACTGTGGCCCGAGGGCGGCCACTCCGATAAATGGGGTTGGTTTTACAACCAGCCATTTTTCTGGGCCATTGACAAAAGTTCGGATGCCACATTTTACGCACATTATATGGCCGAGCGCGGCATAAAAGGCGGCCTGGAATACCGCTATTATCTGGACGATTGGTCCAAAGGGACCTGGCAGCTTGACGGCTTCAATGACAGCAAAACCGACGAGGGCGGCCAATCCAGTGAAGATTGGGGCTTTGAAGACGGCAGCCGAGTCATCCTGCGTAAAAACAGCACCCGCTACTGGTTGCGGGGAAGCCACCATCAAAGATTGCCCTATGGATTCCAGGCCATGTTGGATATCGACCTTGTCAGCGATCAGGACTATACCCGCGAATTTCAAGGCGGCTATATGGGCTGGTCGCAATCAAGGAGCTATTTTGAGGAGGTTTTTCATCGTAATCTGGACGATTACAATGACCCGATCCGAACCAACCAGTTGAATTTCAACCGACTCTGGTCCCAATACAGCCTTAACGCGCAATTACGCTACGATCTTGACAGCAATATTCGCAACAGCCACACTCCGGATACGACCCTGCAACAGCTTCCGGTCATCGAGTTTGACGCCATCAAACAGCGTATTGCCACTTCGCCTTTTTTCTACAACCTGGATTCGCAGTATATCTATTACTGGAGTGTGGATGGACGCCGAACCCAGCGTGTAGATGCCTATCCGCGGTTTTATCTGCCCTTTAGGCTCAAAAATTTTTTAGCGATTGAGCCCTCGATAGGAGCGCGCGGAACTGCGTGGCGCTTGGATAAAAAAGAGTTCGGACCGGAGGACGATCGACAATACTATACCCGCGGGCTCTACGACACGCGCCTGGATCTTTTCTCGGAAATTTTCAGGGTATTCAGGGTCGAAGGAGAAACGCTGGAAGCTGTCAAACACACGGTCCGTCCCCGAGTCATTCATCAATATATTCCGGACATTGATCAGACCAAACTGCCGAATTTCGATGCCATTGATCGCATAGAGAACCAGAACCTGATCACCTACTCCCTGACCAATACACTGACATCCAAAACCAGAAAAGAAGGCAGCTTTGAAATTTCCCGCGTCGTCGACAAAGACGACTCAGCGGTCATCGACTCGCCGACCCAATACAACTACAATGATTTTTTCCGCTTTGAGTTGGAGCAGAGTTACGATATAAATGAGGCCATGGAAGCGAATCCGGAAAAGCCGTTTTCCCCGCTGGGCGCCAGGCTGGATGTGTTTCCCGGAAAATACATTGCCCTGGATGCCACTGCGTTGTGGTCCGTATATGATTATAAATTTTTGTCCCACAACCTTGGGACAAATCTCTGGGATGGACGAGGGGACAAACTGTCCGTCGAATACCGCTATACCAGGGATTCCGATGAAATCGATCTAAACGAGGCCCATTCTATTTTCACGGATTTGGAGGTGAAGGTAACCGACAGGCTCAGGGTTTCGACACTCTACGAATATAATTTTCTGGATAACACCCGGGTGCAATTAGGTTTTGGAATCAATTACCGAGCGAATTGCTGGGCATTTGAGGGCCGCGTGCTCGATAAGACAAACGTCGATAATACCAGTAATTTGAGTTATGAATTTAAAATAGAGCTTTTCGGGTTGGGCGAGTTCGGAATTTAAAAAGCTTTTGGCTGCATCATGCGCGTTTCCAGCTAACGCTTGACCTTGTAAATTTACGTAACAAATTTTTTGATCACCTTTGGGTCTGATCTGTCTGGTCAAGCGAGCATTTGAGCGATTCATCATTCGCATGCATCTTGTTTTGTTCATCAGGATGCGGTAATGGTTGCTACGCTGGCAGACACAACTATATCATAAAAAAAACCAAAATTTTTCATTTTATCTCCATTCAAGTGCCAGCGGCATGGTTTAAGATTGGACCACCTAAAAATACTACCGCTGTAACGGTAAAACCTTTTCAATTTTCATCCCGATAGATGGGGGTGGCTTATGAATGGAGTTATCTTATTAAAGGCATGGTAATATTTAAATGAATGATCGTAAACTTGAGCGCCTGTGGTACGTGCTGCACACCAAGAGCCGCCACGAAAAAGTTGTCAACGACGGTTTGCTTAGAAAATCCATCGAGGTTTATCTTCCCCTGGTAACGGTGCGCAGCAAACGACGAGACCGCAAGGTGATGATTCGAGTACCCCTTTTTCCGGGCTATATTTTCGTCAAAACAGATCTCCATCCCAACTCTCACCTGGAAGTGGTCAAAACCGTCGGGGCGGTGCGTTTGATCGGTAACAAACAGGGACCGGTGCCCGTGCCGGATGAAACCGTAACCTCTCTCCAAATTATGGTGGATAGCAATCATCCTGTAACCACTGGAAATCGTTTAAAATCAGGAGATCGTGTGATGGTGGTGTACGGGCCTTTTGCGGGCGTTGTCGGGACTTTCGTTCGCTATGGGAGCAAAGGACGCGTCATTGTTAATATCGAAGCACTCGGTCAGTACGCCGGAGTGGAGGTCAATGAGGAAGATATAGAAATTATTCCAAAAATATTATCATAACTACTTGACATTTAATCGGGTTTCGGGCTATAAATTTCTAATATACCAATAAATACCTGATGCTTAAGAAGGAGGTTGTATGAATAAACTGGAGCTCATCTCCGCCTTGAAAACAGAAGCAAATATTTCCAAAGCGGAAGCGGCAAAAGTGGTTCAGATATTTTTCGATAACATGGCAGATGCCATGGCCCGGGGAGAGCGTGTCGAAATCAGAGGTCTGTGCAGCTTTTTTGTAAAAGAATACAAGAGCTACACGGGTAGAAACCCCAAAACCGGTGACAAAGTAACGATAAAACCTAAAAGACTTCCATTTTTCAAATCGGGAAAAGAATTGAAAGATCGGGTAGACTATTGATTTGTGCCTGGGTTTGAGTCCATAATAGGTCAAGATCGCCCCAAAAGAATCCTAAGCGCCTTCCTTCAGCATGGGTCTATCCCACACGCCCTTCTTTTCACAGGAATAGAAGGGCTTGGTAAAGAAAGTGCGGCTGTCGCATTCGCCATGGCATGCAACTGCGCTGAAAAAAGTTCGCGATTTACCCCTGAAGGGAATGATAGCCGAACCAGTGATCATCCTGAAATCGACGCCTGGTCACCACTCGGCCTGCCCTGCGGCGCCTGCAAATCATGCCGTAAAATAGAGTCGGACTACCATCCGGACATCATCCGATTACAGCCCGCCGGTTCATTTATCAAAATCGATCAAATTCGCGCACTATGCCAAACGCTTACCATGAAACCCTACGAGGCCAAAGTGCGTGTGGTCATCATCCCCAAGGCCCAAACGATGAATCCTGCCGCGGCCAATGCTCTGCTTAAAGTGCTTGAGGAGCCGCCGTTCAGAACCGTACTGATACTGATTGCCCCCCATACATCGGATCTACTGCCGACGATCGTGTCACGCTGCCAGCAAATCCGTTTCAACCCGATTTCGCGAAAAAATTTGGTAACTGCGTTGGTGCGCCAACATAGCGTTGATTCCAAGGATGCCCAAATCATCGCAACGATGGCTGGCGGGAGTTTATCCCGCGCCGTGCAGATGCATCAGACCAATTGGATAAACCGCAGGAACTGGCTGATCTGCGAGCTGGAGGCGATATCTGCCGGGTCTGCGAATCGCCTTTTGGCTTTTGGAGACCAGTTGGCAAAAAACAAAGAAAATCTGCCCGAAGCGCTGGAGGTGGTCAAGTCCTGGCTACGGGACCTGGCAGTTGCAAAGTTTTATCCGGACAATTTAATCAACCACGATCTGACCGCCGAACTGCAACGGACTTCTCAGCATGCGACGCTACCCTCGCTGCTGTCAAAATTTGAAGCAATTCAGTCTACCCAAAATGCAATCAAAGCCGGCACAAATGTGAGGTTGGCAATAGAGTCCATGGTCCTGAAATTGTCCCGCGTTTGAGCCGTTTCCAGCTGCTGAAACCTGAATCCAGCCCATCGGGGGGAACACCTGAAATCCAGATAAATGGCTTTACGGTATATTTGCAGCGCCAACGGAACCATTTCTCACAGCCATGGCCGTGTCTGGCATCCAGGCGTTTGGCGATATGAAAACGAAATTTTTTGTTGATGTTGTTGACAATGAATCCTATATTGGTGCTCGATCCTCGAAATGTCTGACCTAAGTTGAGCGATTTAGCTCTGAGCAAATTAAAGGTAACTCAGTCCATCGAGCGGCTTGAATCGGGTATCGGTATTTGAGATAAATATTTCAGCTGACCCGCTAATTTAGTTCCAGCAGGATGCTGCACGGGCAGCCCCGGCAGAAAGATATGAACAAAAAAGTAGGTGTTAGATTCAAATCCAACGGCAAGATATATGATTTTGACTGTGGCGCTTTCGTATTGAAGTCCGGCGACCACGTCATCGTAGAAACCGAACAAGGACTCGGTCTAGGCACGGTTGCGGTGGCGCCGATGCAATACGAAGCGAATGCGTCGGATAGACCGCTGAAAAAGATTTACCGTATGGCAAATGAGAAAGATTTCGAGCAGCTCAACAAAAATCTTGCAGACGAGAAAACGGCCCACAGCTATTGCGTTAAATGCATCAAAGAACTGGGGCTGAAAATGAATCTTTTCTCGGTAGAAAAATCTTTTGACGGCAATAAATACACCTTTTTTTTCACTTCCGAGGGGCGGGTTGACTTTCGACAGCTGGTAAAAATGCTGGTCAAGGAATTGGGGGCCCGAATTGAAATGCGCCAGGTTGGCATTCGCAACCAGGCGAAGATGTGCGGCGGCATCGGTCGGTGCGGCCGCGAGCTGTGCTGCGCCGCCTTTCTGGATAAATTCGAACCCGTGTCCATACGCATGGCCAAAGAGCAGAGTCTTTCATTAAACCCGACAAAAATTTCGGGCCAATGCGGACGCCTGATGTGCTGTTTGACGTATGAATTTGAGATCTATCAAGATCTGAAAAAAGAATTGCCCAAAATCGGAAAATCCGTAACAACCATCAGCGGCAAAGGAAAAGTGATTCGTCACAATGCGATATGCAACCGGATAACCGTTCGGCTGGAAGACGGTCTGGAAATCGAAACCCCCGTCAGCCAACTCATAAAGGATTAAAAACATGCCCAGGCCCTTTTACGTCACCACCCCGATTTATTATGTCAACGCCCGTCCCCATCTGGGACACGCTTACACCACCATCGTGGCCGATGTGGCGACCCGATTCCATACCATGCGCGGTTGTGATGTTTATTTTTTAACCGGTACCGACGAACATGGTGACAAGGTTGTGCGCGCTGCAAAAAAAGAAAATATGACGCCCAGGGTTTACGTGGATACCATCAGCCGGCTTTTTCGCGATCTATGGCCGGAATTGAGTGTCAAGAACAGTTACTTTATCCGCACGACCGATGCTCCCCACATGGCCGTCGTAGAACAGGTGCTGCAAAAAATCTATGACGCCGGTGATATCTATTTTGCCGAGTACGAAGGACTTTACTGTTTTGGATGCGAGCGCTTTTACACCGAACGCGAGCTGGTGGATGGAAAATGTCCCGACCATGAAAGCAAGCCGGAGGTTATCAAGGAATCCAACTACTTTTTTAAAATGAGCCGTTATCAGGATTGGCTGGTGGATCATATCAGCAACACACCGGATTTCATCCGCCCGGAGCGATATAAAAACGAAGCACTGGCTTTTTTAAAAGAACCATTGGAAGATCTCTGTATTTCCAGGCCCAAAACACGGTTGAAATGGGGCATAACCCTGCCCTTTGATAGTGACTATGTCACCTATGTTTGGTTCGATGCTCTTTTAAACTACGTTTCCGCTCTCGGATATCCGGACGGTGAGCTGTTTAAAACTTTCTGGCCGGCTGCCCAGCATATTGTGGCCAAGGATATACTCAAACCCCACGGCATATATTGGCCGATCATGCTCAAAGCCGCCGGTATTCCATTATACAAGCACCTGAATGTTCACGGGTATTGGAATGTCGAGCAAAGCAAAATGTCAAAAAGCCTCGGCAATGTGGTGGAGCCCCTGGAGCTTAAAAATATTTATGGCCTGGATGCCTTTCGCTTTTTTCTGATTCGGGATATGGCATTCGGGCTGGATTCCAGCTTCAGTGAGGAGTCCTTAATCCAGCGCATCAATTCGGATTTGGCCAATGATCTGGGCAATCTGTTTTCCAGAGTCGTGTCTATGGTACATAAATATTTCCAGGGCGTTGTTCCGGAAATTGAGCCGGCGGTGGAGCAGGAATGTGAACTCGGACTGGAAGCAGACGCCCAAACGACGATCGACGAGTTTGAACCCCTGATGGAATCATTTCAATTTCACAACGCCATGCGGGTGGTCTGGCAATTTATCAGCCGGATGAACAAATACGTCGACGTAACGGCACCCTGGGAGTTGGCCAAGAAAAAGTCAAGCCGCAAATCACTGGCAGTGGTCCTCTACAACTTATTGGAAGGACTCAGAATAATTTCTGGCCTGATCTATCCGGTGATGCCGGAAACATCCGCCAAAATGCAAAAACATCTCGGATTAAATCCGCAGAAGCCATTCTATCTTCTCGATCGGCTCAAAACCTGGAAAGCCATTCCAGCCGGAACCCATCTGCCAAAGGGCACGGTTCTTTTTCCGCGAGTCGATCCGGCTCAAAAAAAATCGACCCGGGAGGCTAAACCGGAAATACCTGCCCGATACCCCGAAATTAAACCGGAGATCACCATTGAGCAATTCGCCAGAGTCGACCTGAGAGTCGCAACGGTGATTCAGGCGGAAAAGATCCCCAGAGCCAGAAAAGTTCTTAAACTCGAAGTCGATTTAGGACAAAAACGCATGATAGTGGCCGGCATAGCGGAAAACTATACCCCCGAAGAACTCGTCGGCAAACAGGTGATTGTGGTGGCCAACCTAAAACCGGCCAAGGTCATGGGGATTGTCTCCAACGGCATGTTGCTCGCTGCGGTCGACGATGCCGGCCCTATCCTGGCAACCTTGGACAAACCGGTGGCGCCCGGGACACCGCTGCGTTAAATAAGAATTTCGTTGATGAACATCGGAACGTCGGTAGCACATTGGGAACAATTGAGTACTGGATTATCTTAAATTCCGAATCACAAATAACAAATATCAAACAAATCACAATGACCAAAATTCGAAATTCGATCCAAATGCCTTCTACAGATTAAATCCAGCATGAGCGGATCGACCTTGCGCGAAAACTTCTTGAGTTTTCTTTCAGCAGGTTCGCCGTCAAGCGCGTCTTGTTTGTGTCCTTGGAAATTGGAATTTGTTTGTAATTTGGTGCTTGTATTTTGGGATTTGTTGGTCGATGGTAATTATTTTAGCTTGTTATGGCCGATAAAAATCACAAAAACGACTTACCTTCCTGCTACGGTATCATCCCGGCCCGCTTTAACTCGAAAAGGTTTCCCGGCAAGCCCCTGGCCGATATTCTCGGCCGACCGATGATCTGGCATGTGTTTGAGCGGGCTCGGCAATGCAGCGCCCTCTCAAAGGTGATTCTGGCCACCGACAATGCCCGAATTCAGGCTGCAGCGGAAAAATTCGATATCCCGGTCGTGATGACCCGCACCGATCATCCCAGCGGCACGGACCGGGTACTGGAGGCAGCTCAAAAACTTGAGCTCCCTCTGGATTCCGTTGTTGTCAACATACAGGGAGATGAGCCTGCTCTGAACCCGGCCATGCTGGCGGAACTGCTTCAGCCATTCAGTGTAGCGGAAATTCAGGTCACAACTCTGGCGCGGAAAATAAGTGCCGCGGAAGCACAGACTCCGGATCTGGTCAAGGTGGTATTCGGCGCACAAGGCCGCGCACTGTACTTTTCGCGTTCGCCGATTCCTTACCACAGGGATTTACAAAACAATATTCATCACGGCCATATCGGCATTTACGCGTTTCGCATGCCGGTCCTGCAAAAATTCGTTGCTTTACCCCAGGGCCGCCTGGAGGTCACCGAAAAGCTTGAACAGTTAAGAATGCTTGAAAACGACATTCCGATCCATATCGTTTTGACAAACCATCGAAGCGTCAGCGTGGACCGGCCCGAAGACATCGAAACTGTGAGTAAGATTATACTGGAACAGGAGAGAAGCTAATCGATTCAGCCATTTTTTCTGACAAAGGGTGAGAAGAATCATATGAAAAAATCAAATTACACAAAGATGGCAAAGTTCCTGAATGCAGCCGGCAGGCTCAGCCGGCTTGCTTGGGACTGGTTGACCGGAATCTTGACAGCGAAGGTCTATTTTGGCCGCCGCGTGGCCGACCTGCCTCCGGGGTCCCTTGTTTTCTTCCCCTATCAAGAACGAATTTTATGCTGCGGGATCGCGGCCATCGTTTCTTATAAAAACAAAAAAGCATCAATGCCCCCCCTGAATAAGGCGTCGCTGGATGAAATGGCGGCCGCAATCAAGGACAAAGGCTACGAAATCTTCCGAGAGTCCGGTTACACCGACCTCGAAGGTCGTTATCTGGGGGGCGAAGCCCTCCTCGATTCATTGTGGCAAGCAACCCAGAGCTTAAAAGGCGAAAAGCCTTTTTTTTCCATTTTTACCAACGCCGATGAACAAAAGCAGCTTGAAGATCTCGGCCGGCGGCTAGACGACGTTGCGCACGCCGAAGTACAATTGCTGGCAGAGCAAATCGGCCGGATTCCAGCGCAAAATGCGGAATTGATGTCCGCCCGCATCGAGAAGCTTAAAGATATCGCCTGGTGCATCAACAACGAAATCATGAACAACATTAATCAGGTTAGGGAGTTATGCCGGGGATTCCATCAGCCCCCGCAACCTGGAGCTGTCAGCGTTTTTAAAAAGATCAATACCGTCTTGAACAGCATTGACCGGCTGGAAGTTAGAGGACGTGATTCGGCGGGCATTTCGTTGATGTTTGTATTGAAAGCAGCCGAGTTCAAAAAATTTGAAAAAGCCTTAAAAATAGCAAACCACCACAACCGTTTGATAGAACGATGCGCCGGCAATACCCTGGTCAGCGGCGGAATCAGTATCCGCCATCGAGACAAAGATAAGAATGAGACCCATGTTGCGGTTTCGATGGTCTACAAAGTGGCCAACGAAGTCGGCAGCCTGGGCGACAATATTTCTTTTTTGCGCCGGCAAATTGCCAATGATCCGATCCTGCAAACCATGGCCGCCTGCCAGAGCGAGTTTGATACCATATCGGCCCACACGCGCTGGGCTTCAGTCGGTGCCATCACCGAAGCCAACTGCCACCCGGTGGACAACCAGACCATAGAAAATTCGACGGCCGAAATGGGTATCATTCATACCTGTCTAAATGGAGATATTGATAATTTTCAAGAACTTAAACGTGAGTTCGAAACCAGCGGCGATCGAATCCAGGATAACATCACCACGGATACCAAAATTATTCCGCTGACAATTCAAAAGTATATTAAACAGGGCCATTCCGTCGAGGAGGCGTTCAGGTTGGCTCTCAATGATTTTGAAGGATCCCACGCCATTTCGATGCATACCGATTTGGCGCCCGGCAGACTTTTTCTGGGTCAAAAAGGCAGCGGTCAAGCCCTTTTTGTGGGTATAGCTGCCGATCATTATTTGCCTACTTCCGAAGTCTATGGATTCGTAGAAGAAACTCAGGATTACATTAAACTGGACGGCGAGACAGTGGTGACGGGCAAAAGAGGACCAACCCAGGGTCAAATATTCATCTTGAACCAACAGTCAACCGGGGCTTTGGCCGGCATCACCGCCCTATTCTACGACGGCACGCCTATTGATTTGAGTGAACGCGACATCAAACATACCCAGATTACCTCTCGGGATATCGACCGCCAGGCATACCCTCATTATTTTTTAAAGGAAATTTCGGAATCGCCTGATTCTATGGAAAAGACGCTGCAGAATCGCTGGAAAGTTTCAGGGGACAGCAGCCGGCACTGCACCATAACCCTGGATGAAACCGTGATTCCGCCTTCGCTGGAAAATGCGCTGAAGGAGGACCGGATCAAGCGCATATATTTTATCGGCCAGGGCACTGCAGGCGTGGCCGCCTTGGCCTGCGCGAACATCCTGAATTATTATCTGGATAATCCATCCTACCATATCAATGCCTTGAAAGCGTCTGAATTCAGCGGATTTCAATTAAATGAAAATGACGACCAGTCCAGTATGTCTGACGCGCTGGTGATCGCCATCAGCCAGTCGGGCACGACAACTGATACCAACCGCACCGTAGACATGGTGAAAGAAAGAGGAGCCCAAACTCTGGCCATCGTCAACCGCAGAGATTCTGACATTACTTTCAAAGTCGATGGCGTCATGTACACCAGCAGCGGTCGCGACATAGAAATGTCGGTCGCCTCCACCAAGGCCTTTTACTCCCAGATCGTCGCGGGTGCCGTGCTGGGACTTTACATTGCCGCAATTAAAAAACGTCGCGGTGCTGAATTTATTACCGCAGAAATTAAACAGCTTCTCGAGCTGCCTGTTCATATGCGCAGAATCCTGGCTGCAAGTGATCCCATCAAAAAATCGGCTGAAAAATTGGCCGGCACAAAAACTTACTGGGCGGCGGTGGGGAGCGGTCCCAACAAGGCTTCGGCCGATGAAATACGCATCAAGCTCAGCGAGCTCTGTTACAAGACGATTTCATCGGATTTTGTGGAGGATAAAAAGCACATTGATTTGTCCTCGGAGCCGCTGATCATCGTCTGCGCGGCCGGCACGCGAAATACGGTGATTGGTGATATTATCAAGGATACCGCCATATTTAAAGCGCACAAAGCCACTCCCATTGTCATTGTCGATGAAGGCGAAGACCGTTTCGATCCTTACGCGGATGCCGTCCTTCATGTTCCCCGCGTCAGCGAACACTTCGCCCCCATTTTAAACACCCTGGTCGGTCACATTTGGGGCTATTATGCCGCTTTAGCCATTAACGACGGCTCAAGATTTCTTTACGGCTTCCGGGATGAGCTTAAAAACACGATTGATGAATATTATGCCAGGGGCCTGAATGTATACGAGATCCTTCTCGAACAACCTTTTCGGGAAAAAATTGCCGAGTTTTATGCTGAATACAGAAAAAGACGAGCCGCAGGAAAATTTCCGATCGCCATCGGATTGGATATCGCATCCGATCTCACGCTGCTTTTCAAGTATCTGTCCGGCAGGCTGCCGGTAGCTGATTTTGACCTCGACTTTAATCAGAAGGGCACTGCCGTGAATATGATAAACGCCCTTTTTAATTGTTTGGCAGAAGCCATCAGCATCATGGCCCGCCCGGTGGATGCGATTAAACACCAGGCCAAAACCGTCACCGTCGGTACCAGCCGCATTACGGATCGGATTGAAGGTATCCTGTTCGATGCCCTGCACCGTGAGAACTTTTCGATCTCGCAGCTGACCAACAATAATATCATTGTACTAAAAAATCTACAGGCGATCATCGCGCGGATAAAAGGAACCACCCTTTACCGTATTGACGGATTGAATGTGCTTGGAGAACCTGCAGAGGAGACCATCATCGAGGTCATTAAAAAGACGGGGGAAATTGTCGATCTTCCGTCCCGGGTTGAAAAGGACAACCGTTTGAAAGGCACGAAGCGGATTATCATAAGACAGGGAAATGTTTACATCGGCAAAGGCCGTAAGGATGAGCGCAGCATTCTAATTATCCCGATTTTGACGACCTCGGACCAAGGGCCGACCCGCATAGAATATCTGTTGCTGCTTCATATATCTTTTAGAACAAAGATCGACCTCGACACAAAAATTAAGGCCTTGGGCGGCAAATACGAACACATAAAAAATATTGTACAGGAAAACAATATTGTCTGGCACAATGGTCTTCTCGAACTGGTGGATATCGCAGAGCTGTTCGGCCGCTCCGCTGAAAAAATCGGCGAATTCATTGTTTCGCATCAAAACGGACAGGGATAGGGATAGAAGGTGAGAGGGTGCGGGGCGCTTTCGCGCCAGCTGATAGCTCATAGCTCATAGCTGATACAAAGTAGCTGGAATGCTTGGAAGCCAGGAAGCTGGAAGGCTTGAAAGGATAGGAGCGGCGAAGGTGAGAGGCCTTTGGGGTGGAAAGCTGGTAAGTCCGCAAGCACAACGCCATCAACTTTTACACAGTCAAAATCGAACCCATTCCGACGAATCATCCTTTCACCTTTATCCTTTTACCTTTATCCTTTCAAAAACAACATACCACCCGCAACCAACAACCAGCTGCGGCCGAGCTGTCCAATCAACTCAATCAACCCGCCACCCTTTGTGTTGTACCGTGCGCGTTGCACCGTCTAAATCCCACACCCCGCAACCTGCAACCCGCAGGGCGTAAATAGGCGATGTTACAAAAAAATTGACAATTGCGTGATTTTTATTGTAACATGTCAACAATAGTACAATTTTATATAATTCCAATCAGCGACCACCAGCAGAGCTTGGGGGTATGAGGATGGCCCCTGGAAGGAGCCGTAACCACGCTCTGTCGTTGGTCGCTGATGTATTTAAAGAATTTTGGTAAAACTTTTTCAATTCTCATCCCGATAGATCGGGATGGCCTATGAATGGCGTAAGGATAAAAAAAGAATTCCAGGTTCCAAGGACCTGAATTTCTATTACGATCGAACGACTCCAAAGCCGAAAATCTGGCTGTGTGTAAACATTTGCCACAGTTCGGTAAAATAGTGAGAGTGTAATAATATGGATAACTTAGCAGCCAATACGTATTCTTCCATAGATCGTCTTAAGGAAATTTCGACCTGGGTCTCATCGGTCCAGGACGTGGATCAGCTTCTCGAGCTCATCATCGAAACTGCCACTCGCATGATGGATGCCAAGGCCAGCTCGCTGCTGTTGTTGGATCCCAAGACCCAAAAACTATATTTTAAGGTGGCTACCGGTGAAAAGGGCACCGACGTCAAACAGTTCGAAATCGATCTCGGACAGGGCATCGCCGGTCATGTGGCCGCCACAGGTGAACCCTTGCTGATTCCGGATGTCGCCAAAGATCCCCGCTGGTACAAAGAAATTAGTGAATCTATTGGTTTTAAAACGCAATCCATCGCCTGCGTCCCGATGAAACTAAATGGAAATATCATCGGCGTGGTGGAAATTATCGACAAGGCCGATGGGGGTGTCATCCGGGAAGAAGATTTGAAAATACTGTCCGTATTTGCAGATCTTGCTGCCCAAGCCATCGGCAATGCCCGTAAGATTGAACATGATAAAAAGGAAATCCAGGATCTAAAAAAAGAACTCCAGGGTAAATACGAAATTGTCGGCGAAAGCAAGGCGTTGCGGAAGGTTATCTCCGATGCCATCAAGGTCGCCAATTCAAAATCAACCACTCTCATACTGGGAGAGAGCGGTACCGGCAAGGAATTGCTGGCCCGCCTGATCCATCGGGTCGGTGCCCGCAAGGACGAACCCATGATCGTTCTCAATTGCGCGGCTTTGCCGGAAACGCTGCTTGAAGATGAATTGTTCGGTCACGAAAAAGGCGCTTATACCGGGGCTGCCGGCCGCAAAATTGGCAAATTTGAACTGGCCGACCGGGGTACTATTTTTCTGGATGAAATCGGAGAAATGAGCCCGAGTATGCAGACAAAACTACTGCGAATTTTGCAGGAAGGGGTTTTTTACCGTGTGGGAGGCAACAAATCGATACCGGTAGATGTGCGGGTCATATCTGCCACCAACCGCAATATCGAAGAGGACGTTGCCCAAGGAAGATTCCGGGAAGACCTCTATTACCGCATCAATGTCGTCCAGCTTCATATGCCGCCTTTAAGGGAGCGCAGAGAAGATATCCAGTTGCTGGCTGAATATTTTTTAGATGTTTACAAAAAAGAGAGAGGGATATCGGATTTGACCATATCCAAAAAAGCCATGGATCTCATAATTCGATATGACTGGCCCGGAAACGTTCGAGAAATGAAAAATGCCTTGGAACGGGCGGTCGTGATGGGAAACGGTAAGCAAATTATGCCCGAAGACCTTCCTACGTTTGCCTGTCGGCCCCAGTATCCGGGCCTGGAGTTGGGGTTGACGTTAAAAGACGCCATCGACGCTTTTAAAAAAGAATTCATTCTTTTAAATCTCAGACATACCGGCGGCAATCGAAGCCTGGCTGCAAAAAAAATGCAGATTCAAAGAACCTATCTGTCGCGACTGATCGCCAAATACAACATTGGTGAGTAAAAAGGATGGAAGGTGTGAGAGGGTGCGGGGCGCTTTCGCGCCAGCTGATAGCTCATAGCTCATGGCTGATAGAACGTAGCTGTAATGCTTGGAAGCCAGGAAGCTGGAAGGCTTGAAAGGATAGGAGCGGCGAAGGTGAGAGGCCTTTGGGGTGGAAAGCTGGTAAGTCCG
>CP070771.1:6793512-6801996 GCA_020345785.1 Desulfobacterales bacterium | reverse complement strand
TTTGCAAGGTGGCTTGTGTTTTTCTGCAATACAGAACCGTAAAATTATTTCGCATGATAATCGGACTGTTATTTATCTTATTTGCCTCATCCGGAGAGGCGCTGGCGTGTCCCCTCGAGTTGCCGGCGGCCACCATTTCAATCAAAGGCCATTCGCTTACCGTGGAGCTGGCTGCCACGCCCACAGCGAGAGCATGCGGGTTGGCCCACCGCAACGAACTGCCGCCGACTCATGGGATGTTATTCATATTTCCGGACGTGCGTCCGGCAACTTTCTGGATGAAAGATACCCGGATTCCGCTATCGATTGCCTTTGTCGATGAGTCCGGGAAAATCATAAACATCCGGAATATGGCTCCGATGCAAACCGATGTACAATATCACTCAGCAGGGCCGGCCAAATATGCCCTTGAAGTGAATCAGGGCTGGTTTAAAAAAAATGGAATTGAAGCCGGCGATCATGTTGTAATGGAATTGCCTTTGGTAATAGATATTAAATAACCACTGAATGAACGTCGAACATCGAACAATAAAAAGATGAACGTCGAACATCGAACGTTGAACCTCCAACATCGAATACGATATTCTGCTTTTTTAAAAAAAACTGAACAAAGCGAATTTTCCCTTCGAAATTGTAAGTTTCACTTGTTTTAAATAGATGACGCGCAGCGCCATCAATATTGGACGTTCTATGTTCGACGTTTATTAGTTTCTTTTCCGGTCAAGCTTCCCGCTCCGCAGCCAGCGGCTGGGCTGTCCTCTGCCCTCCGTCACCCGTTCTCAGACCTCAGACCTCAGTCCTCAATTCTTTGTCCTCTAATCAAGACAGCCAGCGTTTCCTGCGCCTATAGTGCTTTACATCACGGTAGCTCCGGCGTTTACCCTTCTGGCTCATTCCTAGATAGAATTCTTTGATATCTTCGTTGTTCTGCAGCTTCTCCGAGGGACCGTCCAGCACAATGCGACCGTTTTCCATTACGTAACCATAATCGGCCAGCTGCAGTGCAAGACGCGCATTTTGCTCGACCAGCAGTATGGACACGCCTTCCTGATGATTGATCTGGTGGATGAGTTTAAAGATCTCTTTAACGAACAGAGGACTGAGTCCGAGCGAAGGTTCATCCAGCAGCATGACCTTTGGTCGGGCCATCAGGGCGCGTCCCATAACAAGCATCTGGCGCTCCCCACCGGAAAGATATCCGCTGGTGGCACGGCACATTTCACCCAGCTTGGGGAAATAACCGTATATCTTCTTTAAATCCTCTTGGATGCCGCTTTTGTCTTTGCGGGAGAATGCACCCGTCAGCAGATTTTCTTCCACCGTGAGATGCTCAAAGAGCCTGCGGCCCTCCATGATCTGAACAATGCCGAGCTTCACGATTTCTTCCGGATCCTTACGATCAATCCGGTCACCATTATACTCGATGCTGCCGTCGGTGACTTCGCCCAATTCGGTCAGCAGCACGCCGGAGATGGCTTTCAGCGTAGTGGTTTTGCCGGCGCCATTGGCCCCTAAGAGGGTGATGATCTTACCGTCCGGTACTTCCAGCGACACCCCCTTAAGGACCAGAATAACGTCGTTGTAAATAACCTCAATGTTGTTCAGATTAAGCATCTTATTCCTTCTTCTTGGGCGGCGGTACGATGGTAAGGGTCGTCAGGCCGAATCTGTCGGAATCCATGCCCGTCGCCTTGAGCTCGTATTTGCCGGGAGGGAGTGGCGTCGCCTCATCGAGCTTAGGCTTGAAATTATCGGTCCAGCCGACTTGAAAAAGCCAATTTAACGTTCCGACGGCGCCCATTTTGGAATCAAAATTGCCATTGTCATCGGCGTCGGCAACTGCCAGACCAACGGATTTCTCATCCTCCGGAACCGTTTTTATTTTGACGCCTTTGGGAATCATCAAATCGACGACGACGGTTTCTTTGGGCATAAAACCGGAACCTTTGAACTGGATAGGCTGTTTAAGAAGCGCCGGTGTAATGGCGGTTTCAGCAGGGATCACTTCTAAATTGGCTGTTGGTTTCGGCTGAGTTCCGGCGCAGCCCGCCAGTCCAATGGCCCAAACTCCCAGCAGCAGCAAAGTTAACCAGGTATATCGACGATAACCTTTCATCGTTTTATCCTCCCTTCCAGATTTTGTACACAGCGTCATAAATAATCCTGTATTCGCCTTTTTATGGTTGATTTTTATAATAATTTACAGGGTCGAATAAGCAGAACGCCGTGTATGTGTGCACATCGATTTATGTCGTTAGAGTATAATTACTGCCATTGATGCAGGGAAACTGCATCCGGAGTCTGCACCCAATCAGTTACAGGAACGATCTGCCCACCGGTGACCTTGTAGAATTTGACAACCATGCTGCCGTTTCTGGATTTGGAGCCGTAAGTGCAGGGTCCCTGAATGCCTTCCCGGCTTAATCCGGCGAGGTTATTTGTATAGGAGTTGTAAATCTCTTCCCGGCTGAGTTTGTTTTTCCCAACCCGCTTGACGGCATCCTTGACAGCGGCTTCATAATTCATCCCCCAGGCGATTCCCATGCCGTAGCTTTCATTCATTTTCTCCGGGGCTTCATTGCGATAGGATTTCCACAGTCTATTGGTCAAAGGATGATATAATGCCTCTTTGCCGCGCAGAAAAAATGATACCACCACCATTCCTTCCAAAGCATCCGGATGCAGGCTGGTTCCCAACGTGGTGGGGCCCCAGTAATCGGATATAAACTGAATCTTATCGGTGAGCCCGAGTGCCTTTGCATCGCGCATGACATTGGTCTGGACCGGATCCACCCCGCCCACATAGACATAATCTGCCCCGGCCTGGGAGAGTCGGTTCAAGTAGATATCGTGTTTGAGCGAGCCGACCGGGAAAAGCTCGGAAGGAAGCATCTCGATACCGTTTTGCTCTGCATACTCCTTGCCGCCCCGCAGCATTTCCCGACCATAGGCACTATCCCAGCTTAACACCGCTACCTTTGGTGCGCCGCTCATGCCCTTTTTCTTCCAGTCGGCTAAAATCCAGTCAATGGTGGCAGAGAAGGCATTCTGATAGACAGGGCCCCAGGGGAAGAAGTTTCCGGGATGGGCCTGAAATTCGCCGTCTCCGGGAATCATGATAACCAGTTTTTCGTTGCGGGTCAGCCGTTCAAGCATTTTACCCAGAGGCGTGCTGACGATGTTAACACACAACACATTTTTGTCGCGCCGATAGCGCTTGTAGGCGGACAGGGCCCGGGCCACATCGTAGCGGGTATCGACGCCGATATACTTCACCTTGAGTCCCTCGATACCGCCCCGTGAATTAACATCCTTGAGATAGTCTTCCAGGCCCATACTGCCGGGCAGCGCCAGACCGGCGACCGGGCCGGTAAAATCGGATAAATCCAAAAAACTGATTTCTTTTGCCAGTACGTTTGCGGTGAGTGAACCCATCCCAAGCAGCAATATGCCAAGGACCGCCACTAGCCTCTTAATCGAGTGAATCTTCATGCTTTCCTCCTTTCTTTTGCAACAAGGTCTAATACGCAAATGGATACAGCCTCGATGATGCCTTTAAAATTTCCCAGCGGTGGGCCAGACCATGGGGCTCTTTAATCAGAAACCATGCCAGGACAAAACCAAATGCCGTCACGCCGAGGCCGGCTGCCGGGGCCGAGCCGATCCACGGAAACCAGTCGGCAAATATAGGCGAAATGAACAACACGATCTCATCCAGTATCCGAATAAAAATTACACCGAAAAAGACCCCCGGGATGCTGCCGAAACCACCCACAATCAGCATTCCGATAAACCACAGGGCATGCAGCAGTGTGAACTGCTCGGGGTGGCACACCAGCGTGGTGTGCGCAAACAGCGAGCCGGCAATACCGGCGTAAAAGCATGAAATAAAAAAGGCCAATAGTTTGTAGAAATACAGATTGACACCCATGACCTGCGCGGCCAGATCATTGTCGCGTACGGCCACAAAAGCACGGCCGACCCTGGTTCTTACCAGGTTGCGGGCGGCGTAAGTCAGAATGATCATGACGGGCATAATGACATAAAACATGCGTTCGTCAGTATCGAACTCAAAGGCGCCGATCCTGGGCGGATCTAATACAATCCCCATTGATTTTCCGGTAATTTCCAGGTGCAGCAGCAGCCAGAGCGTTACAAAATGAATGGCAATGGTTGCAATCGCCAGATAAAAACCTTTTATGCGCATGGAGGGCGCGCCGCCGATAACGCCGTACAGGCCGGTAAATACGCCGGCCAGCGGTAAGGCAAACCAGAAGGAAAGCCCCAATTTGGTCGTCAGCACCGCCGAAGTATATCCGCCGACTGCCATAAAAGCGGCCTGCCCAAAGGAGATCTGGCCGCAAAGGCCACTGACGATTTGCAGTCCCAGCACGGCAATGATGGTAATGGCCAGCGTATTCAAAAAAGAAACAATGTAATAAGAACCAAACAAAGGGACCAGGAAAAATATCGCCAAAGCGAAAATCAGAGCGATCCAGTGCCTTGAAGTACGGACAATCGCCATGTCCTTGGCATATGTTTCGTCAAAAACACCACAGGGACGCCACATATTAAATCCTCTCGATGCGCACGAGACCGAAAAGTCCGTACGGTTTGACCAGCAGGATAAAAAGCAACAGCACATAGGCCGCTACTTCTTTTACGCCGCCTCCGACCAGGGGATCCAGATAGCCCGCACTGACATTTTCCAGAACGCCCAACAACAGTCCGGCCAGCAACGCCCCCGGCAATGATTCCAGGCCTCCCACCAGAGCCACGATGAGGCCTTTTACTCCCACATAAGGCAGAGGAAAATATATATCCATGACATTGGCCAGGGCGATGCCGGCAATCGTTGCCACCATCGCCGAAATAATCCAAATCCATGAAAAAATGGCCCGCACCGATATCCCGGTGCTCTGGGCCAATTGATGGTCCTCGGCGCTGGCCCGCATTCCGAGGCCCATTTTGGTTTTCTGGAAAAAAATGGCCAGGCAGAGGAAAAGCGCCAGGCAGACACCGAAACTGATCAACTGGGTCGTGGGTAAGGATACGCCGAGGACCGGTGTCATACCGCCGGGTAAATAAGCCGCAAAACTCGTCGACTCGCCTTTTAAAATGAGCTGAAATATGCCGTCCCCGAGCAGGAACAATGCAAAGGTCGTCAGAAAAGCGGCAAAAAGGGGTTGGCCGATTAAAGGACGCATCGCCAATCTTTCGATGAGCCAGCCACACCCGGCCAGAATTATTAAGGCAAGCAGAAGGGCGACCAAAAAGGGCAGCTTGAGTATCGTCAGGGCAAACCAGAAGGCCAGGGCACCATAAGCCATCAATTGCCCATGGGCCAGACTGACAATATGGGTTGATTTATAGACGAGAACGATGGCGGCCGCCACCATGGCGTACAGACTTCCCTCAAGCAATCCGATGAAAAGCAGCTGTAAAAAATTCGACATCGGGCATATCCTTTACTGAACATCATTAACAAGGATAGAGGTTCGGATAACGCCTTTGCGTCCGTCGCGGTATGTGACTTCAGCTTCTTACATCGAGTTTTTCCGTATCGCTGTAAAGCGCCTGAATCAAATCACGGTAGCGGTCTTCAACAAAAGTTCGGCGCAGCTTACGCGTGCGGGTCAACTCTGCCTCATCGGCATCAAACTCTTTGTGAAGATTTACAAAACGACGGATGCGGGCATGCTCCGGCAGGCTGCGATTGATGCGACGAATCTCCTGATTCGCCAATTCGATGACTTCGGGTTTCTGCGACAAGTCGGTAAACGTTGTATACGGGATGTGATTGGCTTCGGCGAAACGCCCCACATTATCCAGATCGATATTAATCAAAGCCGCGACATAATCGCGCTGTTGATTGCCGACAACCAACGCATCTTTGATATAGGGACTGTAGCGCAGCCTGACTTCACAGTACTGGGGAGAAAACCGCCGCCCGCCGGACAGCGGCTTCAGATCCTCCATACGATCGATCACGATGAGATGCCCTTCATCATCGATGTGGCCGAAATCTCCGCTGCAGTAATAGCCGTCCTTAATGTTTTTGACGGTGGCCTCCGGATTTTTATAATAACCGGCATAAAGATACTTGCTTTTGACCATAATCTCACCGTCATCGGCGATCTTTACATCCGCCCACG
The DNA here is from genome assembly GCA_020345785.1 of Desulfobacterales bacterium. The sequence continues at coordinate 6,795,841 of CP070771.1, read as the reverse complement.
GCATCGGGCGGCCCGAGGTCTCCGGGCGGACTTCACCGGGGCGCGGAACCGAAATGATCCCCATTTCCGTGCTGCCGTAAAACAGCTTTATTTCGACTCCCAGGGCCAGGAAGAATCGGATGATCTCGGGACTGACAGCCCCGCCGGCGGAATAGATCACTTTGGCCCGCGAAAACCCCAACCGGTCCCGCAGCGCTCGAAATACGCCCTGGTAAACCAGCCATCCCAGAAGTCGCCACCTTAGGTTGCGGGGGCGATTTTCGATTTTCAGGTCGGCAATTTGAAGCGCGATGGGTAGGCAGCGATTGTAGAGCCCGCGCCGGAAGCGAGTCGAATCCATCATGCGGGCCTGGACCATGCTGTTGACGCTCTCCCACAGTCGGGCACCGTAAAACATGACATGCGGACCGATTTCGCGAATATTTTCCTGGACCGTTTCGGGCTCTTCCGGAAAATTAACGGTCATTCCGGCCACCAGGGCACCGGAAATCCCCAGTGCCTGCTCGGTGGCCCAGGCCGGTGGAATGAAAGAAAGATATTCGTAATCCATATTGGACCACCCGTCAATTTTGGCCCATTCACCGATGCCCTCCACCAGCCAGCCGTGGCTCAGCATGGCGCCTTTGGGCAACCCCGTGGTCCCGGACGTATAGGCGAAAACCGCTACATCATCGCCTTTGCCCCGGTCCACCAGGTCATTGTAGAGGTCGGGCTTTTCTTTGTTAAGCTCACGTCCGATTTCCATGACTTCTTCCATGGAGAGCAAATCAGGTTCTTCATAAGACCACAGCCCTTTGGGATCCCAGTAGATGATTTTATTTAGATTCTTTAGCTCACTTTTAATTTCAAGAACCTTGTCCACCTGCTCCTGGTCATGGGCGACGACAAAAGAGGAATCGGAATGCTCAAAAAAATATTTGATCTCCGGGCCCTGACAGTCCGTAAATACACCGATCGCTACACCGCCGGCGGATTGTGCCGCCAACTCCGCCCAGAACCATTCGGGTTTATTTTCGCCAATGATGCAGATTTTGTCGTCGCGCTGGAAGCCCAGTTTGAAAAGCCCCAGACACAGATCCCGCACCCGGTCGTAATAATCCTGCCAAGTGAAAGATTTCCAGATTCCCATGTCCTTCACCCGCATGGCAATTTTTCGTTTTCCGTGTTGCCGGGCGAGGTGTCTGAGAAGTTTGGGCAGGGTATCTAATTCGGACTCATTGTGATGCGGCATCCAACTCATCCCCCTCACCTAGGTAAGCTTGAACCACCCTGGGATTTTCAACGACCTCGCTCGGTGTTCCTTCGGCGATTTTGATGCCAAAGTCTAGCACAACCGCGCGGCTGGCGATATCCAGGATGACCTCCATATCATGCTCCACAATGATCATCGGAATGTTTCTCAATTCGGCAACGTCAAGAATAAAGCGGGCCATATCCTCTCTTTCTTCAAGATTCATTCCCGCCATGGGCTCGTCCAGAAGCAACAGCGTCGGGTCCATCGCCAGGGCACGCCCCAGTTCAACACGTTTGCGGACGCCGTAGGCCAGGGTTCCGACGACTTTCTTACGCTCCGGCTCCAGTTCCAAAAAATCAATGATTTCTTCGACGACCTCGCGATGCTTTATTTCTTCACGTCGCGCCGGTCCGAAATAAAGAGCCCCCGTCAGGGCTCCGCGCTTCATGTGAATGTGGCGGGCAGCCATCAGATTTTCCAGCACATTGAGTCCGGTATACAGCTCGATGTTTTGAAAGGTACGGGAGATTCCCAATTTGGCGATGGCATGGGGTTGCTGGGTATGAATCGGGCGACCGTTGAAGTGGATGGATCCGGATTGGGGCCGGTAAAACCCATTGATACAATTTAAAATACTGGTTTTGCCGGCACCGTTGGGGCCGATAATTGCCATAAGATCATGCCGGTTGACATGAAAGGAAACATCACTTAAGGCCTGCAGCCCGCCGAAGCGCAGGTTTAGGTCGTTTATCTCCAGGATCTTATCCGCATGCATTGTCATGAACTTTGCTTGATATAATAATTTTTAAAAATCAGCGACCACCAGCAGAGCAGGGGTATGAGGAAGGCCCCTGGAAGGGGCTGGAACCAAGATCTCTCACTGGTCGCTGATGTATGTTTGGATAACCAAAAATACTCACGCTGTAACGGTAAATTTCTAATTCTCATCCCGATAGAGCGGGATGGCTTATGAATGGAGGTATGTTTTTGTCATTCCGTATAAACACTATTGCACAAGGTTCCGGCAACGGCCTCGGTATCCACCTCTTTTTTTTGAGTCGTCATATTGAGGTTGAAATAGTGACGTCCGCGAGC
>CP070771.1:6779292-6793412 GCA_020345785.1 Desulfobacterales bacterium | reverse complement strand
CAATTTTAGTTCAGCTGAACGTTGTTTCAAACGTTGCCTCCTCCCACATGCACGACGTCAGCATGGCCATGATCTGAGGGGTATCAAATCCTTTGAGATGGAGGGCGCCGGATCTGCAGGATGCCACGCACAGGCCGCATCCCTTGCACAGTGTGGACTGGATTTCGGCCTTACCCGATTTTTCATTGAATTTGGGGGCCGAATAGGGGCACACCGAAACGCACACGCCGCATTGACTGCAGAAATTCGGGTCCACCAGGGCCACTGTGCCGCTGACCGAAATCTCCAGCGCCGATAAGACGGTTACGGCCCGGGAAGCGGCGGCCTGGGCCTGGGCGACGGATTCATCGATGGGCTTTGGTGCATGGGCCAAACCACACACGAAAACGCCGTCGGTTGCAAAGTCATTGGGCCGCAGCTTGACGTGCGCTTCAGTAAAAAAGCCGTCTTCGTTTTGAGGCACTTTGTAAAGTTGCGCCAGAGGATTGTTTTGTTCCGGCACAATGGCACTCGCCAAAATTAAAAGGTCGCTTTGAATGACCATTGCCCGGCGAAGCACGCGATCGGTGAAATGAATCGTCAACCCATTTTCGGCCGCATCGACGGCGATGCCGTTATCGTTGTTGTAGCGGATGAATTTTATGCCCCGATCCCGGGCTTTACGGTACAGATCTTCCCGCAGGCCGTAGGATCTTAAATCCCTGTACAACACGAAAATATTCATGTCAGGATGAATCGATTTTAAATCCAGGGCGCTTTTGATGGATTGCGTGCAACATACCTTTGAACACCAGGGCCGCTCGGCTACACGTGATCCGACGCATTGAACGAATACCGCCGTCCGGCAAGCGTCAAAATATGGATCTTCCTTCAGTTTATGTTTTAATTCCAATCCGGTCAAAACGCGCGGATCCCGCTTATATAAAAAGCCGTCCGGTTTGTACTCCGCTGCGCCGGATGCAATCAGCGTGACGCCGTGTTCCACAGTTGTCGGTTCACCGCCGTTTTTGATCGTGGTCTTGAAATTTCCGACAAAACCGTCGACCTTTGCAACGGACGCGTTCAGATATACCTCTATGTTTTCATCGGATTGTACGCTGGCAATCAAATCCTGCAAAAATGGTCCGACCGGCTCTCCCAGCCAGGTTTCGTTGATATACCGCGCCTGACCGCCGAGTTCTCCTTGTTTTTCAACCAGGTGAGTTTTGTAGCCCTGCTGGGATAATGTCCTGGCGGCGGTCATACCCGCAACACCCCCGCCGATGACGAGGGCGGCCTGGTTGATTTTCATGATGGGTTCTTCAAGGGGCTCGTAGAGCGCGACTTTTGCGACCGCCATCCGCACCAGGTCTTTGGCTTTTGCAGTGGCCCTTTCCATATCGTCCTTATGAACCCATGAACACTGATTGCGAATATTGGCCATTTCGAAAAGATATTTGTTGAGTCCGCCGTTGATCAGCGTTTCCTGGAAAAGCGGTTCGTGGGTTTTGGGTGTGCAGGCCGATACCACAACCCGGTTCAGACGATGCTCTTTTATAATCTGAGATATTTGACCCTGGGTGTCCTGCGAGCAGCTGAACAGATTTTTCTCGGCATAGACCACATTCGGCAGGGTTTTGGCGAACTCCACGACCGCCGGCACATCGACAAAACCGGCAATATTGGTTCCACAACAACAGACAAATACCCCGATTCTGGGAGGTTCGCCTTTGACATCGATTTGTTCGGGTAACTCTCTGGTTTTGGTAAGGGTCCATCTCGCACAATACAGCTTGCTGCCGACCTTGCCGGCCGCCGCACTGGCATCGATGACCGATGTCGGAATATCCTTGGGCCCCTGAAAGGCACCGCAAACATAGATGCCGGGTCGCGAGCTCTGCACAGGTTCAAAACTGCCGGTTTTTGCAAAATGATAATGATTTAACTCGACCTTCAGTTTCTCAGCCAGGGTGACGGTGTAATCATCGATACCCAGACCCACCGACAACACAACGATGTCGAAATCTTCTGCTATGGATTTGCCGGCGCTGTCGACATAGCGGATGAGATGTCTTCCGTTTTCACCCATCGGCTCAACCTGCGAAATGCGGGACTTGATAAAACGCACCCCCATTTCCTGCTTGGCTTTGTTATAATACCGCTCAAAGTCCTTGCCGAAGGTTCGAATGTCGATATAAAATATGGCCGCATCCAGCCCGTTTTTACTGTGCTCTTTAGCTAAAATGGCTTCCTTGATGGCATAGGTGCAGCAGACACTGGAACAGTAGCCATTGGCGCCGATATGGTTATCGCGAGACCCGACGCACTGCAGCCAGGCAATTTTTTCAGGTTCGGATTTATCGGAGGGCCGGACCAGGTGTCCGCCGTAAGGTCCGGAAGCGGAGAGGATTCTCTCAAATTCCAGACTGGTGACGATATTGGCCGAATGAGAATAACCGAATGTATCGTGAACCGCAGGATTAAATGCCCCGCTGCCGCTCGCTAAAATGACGGCGCCGACATTTAAGGTTATTTCCTTCGCGCGGTCTTCAAAGTTGATTGCGTGCGTTGGGCAGAATTTTTCACACCCGCGGCATTTACCGCGAATGAGATAGATACACTGGGACGGATCGATGCAATATTTGAGCGGAACGGCCTGGGGATACTGGACGTAAATCGCTTTGCGTTTGTTCAGGCCTGCGTCATATTCGTTGGTAACTTTCCTGGGGCATTTTTCGGCGCAGGCGCCGCAGGCGATGCACTTTTCCATGTCAACGTATCGCGGGCGCTGCGTCAGATTGACTTCAAAGTTGCCTTCTTCACCGTCAATGCTTTCGACCTCTGTAAGCGTTAGCAGTGCGATATTGATGTGCCGGCCGACCTCGACCAGTTTCGGCGATATGATTCACATGGCACAGTCATTGGTAGGGAATGTTTTGTCCAGCCGGGACATCATTCCCCCGATCGAACTCGACCGCTCCACCAGGTAGACATAGTAACCCGCATCGGCCAGATCCAGGGAAGCCTGCATCCCGGCAATACCGCCGCCAACCACCATTACTGCACCTATGGCTTTTCTTGACATAGTTACCTCTGCTCTGTCACACTACCAGGTCAACATATTTTCTCCCAATGTGATAAGGATTTGATCACGATCGAGAAAATGAGCTAAAATTGCAAATGAACTAAAATGAGCTAAAATTTTGGTATTCTGTCGATTTTATAAAAAAAGGGATAAGCGCGCCACGCGGAGTGCAGACCGCGCAAGCGCTACCTTGATTTTAGGTATTTTAGGCATTTTAGATCACTTTAGGCATTCCTTTTTATCACTCCGTTAGCAGGAATGAGGAAATATCGGTTAACTCAAGCCGGTTATTCAAAAGCCCGAGCGTTGTCTCATCAATTCCCATGCATAAGCCGAGAAGCTGGGGATAAAGAATGGGAGCCAGAGGTTCCCAATTGTCGTTATTAGCCGCCATTTGACTTTGAACCCAATCAAACTGGATATGGGTGTACGGGCAGGCCGTGCATAAATAATGTGCGCCCGCATCTCTGGCACTGGCAATTTTTTTGGAGGCCATTTCCATCGCCAGCCGATCATTGATACCGGTTAAAGGCGCTCCGCAACAATCCAGTTTGCGCGTCCAATCAACGCTGAAGGCACCGGTTATTTCCACCAGTTCGTCAAAAATTTTAGGCGACACCGGGTCGTCAAAACCGGTGACGTTGCTCGGACGCAAGGCGTGACAGCCATAGCTGACCGCGATTTGCAGACCACTGTAAGTCTTGGAAATCAGGGACTTCAGATTTTCGGGTCCCACATCACGGTGCAACACCGTCAGCAGATGATTGATCGTGACCCGGCCTTCGTAATGAAGTTTTTCTTTGGCCAGCACTGCATTAATGTCTTTTTTCAGATCCTGATCCCTGCTCAACACGTGCTCGGCCTTTTTAAGGGAACCGTAGCAGCATTTGCACATCACCAGCATGTCCAAGCCGGACCCTTCGGCTACAGCCAAATTTTTGGCCGCCGACATCACAAAGGTGCGATGATCGATATTGCGGGCCGGATATCCACAACAATTGAATTGATCAAACCCAACGAGTTCAATATTCAATTTCTTGCAGACGGCCTCCGTGGCATCCGCATACTGACTCACGCGTGCAGGTATGTTGCAGCCCTGAAAAAATGCGAATTTCATGATTTTGTTCCTAATCCGGACTAGCCGAAACCAAAAATAATTATCACGAAAGCACGAAATCACGAAAACACGAAAAAGAGTTTCCTCTTTCGACCAGACTGGCCGCTTTTTTTTTGGCTGGCGGTCCGCCTTCTGAATCCCTGAAACTCTGAACCTTTAACCTTTATCCTTTGAGATTTGAGCTCTCATCACCTTTGACCTTTTGGGCTTAATCTTTTTAGCTTTCCAGCCTCCCAGCTTTCCAGCCTCCTCGCGTTCGCCTTACTAAAACCAATAACCGATATCTAACCATCTGCCTGCTGAACCGCTGTATTTTTTAACCGGTACAACAGGTCGCACACTTCCACCTGCTGCGGGCAATTCTCCTGGCACTGGTAACATGTCAGGCAGTCCCAGATCATTTTGGCGCCGCTTGCCATATCGGTCAAACCAAGTCCCAGGCTGCACATAATCTGATGGGGCAGCAGACCCAGCACCTTCTCCGGTGCTTCATAATTCCTGACCACCGGACAAACCGCGGTGCAGCTCTGGCAACTGAAACAATGGGAAAACGTGTTGTCCCCCGGCTTCAGTGGACGGGGTTCATCCGCCATGACATTCAAAGGAATCGCCTTTTCGCTCTCAATAAGTTTGGCAGATCGGCCGGCCACTCTTTCACCGGCTTTTTCGATCGGCGACAGGTATTCATCGGTTTTGAGCTTTTCCTTTACCACGACGCCGCGGGCAAATGAAAATGGTGTCAATACGGGGACCAGCGGCGGGCCATTCAGCAGCAACTCTTCTCTTACATTGAACCACAACTCCTTCAGCCGAATTCCGGATGGACAGCGCACCGTGCAGCGGTCACAGTTAGTGCAAAGATAAACGCCTTCGCCGATTGCCTTCAGCTGTTCGTCGTCCAGTTTTTTGCCGGATACCATTTTTTTGAGGTAAACCATTTTTTCGGACGGCAAAATATACTCATTGCCGACGGCTTCGTATATCATGCCGGCCGAACAGTTAATGCTGCAGCTGCCGCAATGAGTGCAGGCGTCCAATTCCATGATCTGGCGCGTTAATATATTGGCCGGCGTCGAACGCCGGGGATCCATGACCTGATTGGCGATCAAACTTAGCGGTGCGGCAATGATGTGAAACATTTTGCTGAAAGGCAGATAGGCCAGTCCGGTAAAGCAGGCAATGATGTGAATGTACCAGAGGATGATGATGCCGTCCATCTGATCGAGCCAGACCGCTGCGGGTGTGATGATTTTGGCCATGGCATAGCCGGTAAAGGCCCATTTGGCCGAAGCATGGCAGTCCATGCAGTTGATTTCGTGCACCTCGCGGCCGGCATCCAGCAGCTCCTCTTCAAACGGCCCCGTCACATTGGGAGAGACCAGTCCATACTCATCGACCCAGACAGCTTCAAGCGCTTCAATTTCCTCTTCGTCGTCCAAACCGGCGTAATCCTCCACCATGCGCTCGAACTCGCTGTGCGATGATATCTTGAGTCCCTCCAAACCGATGCCGGAGAGCATAATGACGGCCAGGATAATGATGGCATAATGATCCATACCGCCGGTTCGCAGGCGCGGAATCTTTGATAGATAGCGGCGAATTGCCGCCAGCGCTACACCGACCAGCACCATGGCACCAAATAAATCCCGCAAAAAGAAAAACGGATTCACCGTCGGGTAATAATCATAAAACCATGCTTCGGTTATCACTGAATCCAGAGCATGCATGAGCAGCAACAGCATGAACCCGTATAAAATAAGCATGTGGGCCAACCAGCGGATTGCACTTTCTTTGAAAACCCGGCCCTGCAGCAACACATCAACCAGGATCGCCTTGAGAACCAGCAGAAGTTTCGTGCTAAAAATAACGCGCAGAATACCGCTCGCCGCCGACCGCAGTCTTTGAGCTGTGGAAACGGTTTGACCGATAAATCCAAATTTTCTGATAAACCAATTGGAAAACTTATAGATCAGGCCGAGCAGAAAAATAATAAGGGAGGTGTACAGCAAAAAATCGAACATTGCTTCGCAAGCTCCAGAATAATCTGTTTTCGGCACTCTACGTCGACGCCAACCGGTGGGTTGCCCGATTGTCAAATGAAAAGCAGTGACGGGAGCAATGTGCACTTAACAGCAGGGTTAAACTTCTATTAGGACGAAGGAGCCTTCTTGGCCCATTCCTCATCCATTTTTGCTTTCCACTTGGGACGTTTTTTTCGCTTTTTGGCTTTCTCGATCGTATCCGGAATCAGTTCGAGCAAGCGCTGCTTGTCAACCGGTTTGTCAAGAAATGCATCCGGACTGAAATATTCAAAGTCCGGCCATTGTTTGTAATTGATTCCCAATTCGTCGCCCATGCCGGAAATACCGATGATCGGAATGTGCTTCAGATCATCCTCTGTACGCAATTTTTTGCACAGTTCAAAACCTGAGAAAAGTGACTCCATCATCACGTCCAGCAATACGATGTCGGGATTCTCCCTGCGGATCAGATCCAATCCCTTTTGACCATCTTCTGCAGTGAATACTTCAAAGCCGTTTCGTTGAAGAAATGTTTCCATGGTAAACAAATAATCGGTGTTGTCATCGACCAGAACAACTTTAAGGCTTTTTTCCATGATGAACTCCTCTTTTGACTTTCTATACAGAACGGCATAAATGATTGCCCTTGCATACCCAGCGTTCTGCGTGTTTGGCCGCTGCGGTCTGGTAAAAACGGCTTTTTGACGGGCAAAAACGCAATTTTTATGTTGCTGTGTACAGAAGGTTGGCGACGAACCGGTCGATTGTACCAGATACAGCTATTCTATACCCGACTGCTATGATATGAATTATTTGCGCCGTTTCGTCAAGTTAAATTCGACTTTTAATAAAAAAAACGGATTCTAAAGACCTAAAAATATTAATTTTGAACTCTTTGCTTTTTATAAAAAAATTTTTTCATCACGAAAACACGAAATCTTGAAAGCACGAAATTTATATTGTCTTTTTTTCGCGTTTTCCGACTTTCGTGCTTTCGTGATTAATTTGGGTGGTCTTGGTTCCGGCTCGTCCGGGTCAGGTTAACCTGAAGATAATTGTAAATCGACTTCCCTTGCCTGGTGCCGAGTCAACCTCAATGCGACCACCGTGTCTGTTGACGACTTTTTCAACCACCGCCAGGCCAAGACCGGTGCCCCCGCTGCCCTTGGTTGAGAAAAACTCCTCAAATATGTTTCGCTGGGTGGCCTGATCCATGCCGGTTCCATTATCGGCGATTTCAAAAAAAAAATGATGGTCGTCGTAAAAGTCTGTTTTGACGCTGACGAAATGATTCTTTTTTTGCTGATCATTCAGACAGGCTTGCAATCCATTCCAGATGAGATTGTGCAACATCTGGCGTACACTGGCGATGTCCACTTGAACATCAGGGACATGGGGATTGATTTGCTCTCTGAGCCGGATGCGCATGCCGGCGGCTTTTTCTTTGAACAGGGCGATTGCATCTCTGACCAGCCGGCCGGGCGATGCCGTCTCATATTTCAAGGGGCGGTTTTTCGACGAATACAAAATATTTTTTACAACATCAGTAATTTCGCTGATATTTTTACTGACAATCGTCCAACCCTTGCGAGCGAGGGTCATGTCGTTGTCCTTGAAACCGGCATCAACGACATAGGCGCCGCCCTCAAGTCCTTCGAGAATGTTTTTTATTCCATGGGAAAGCAAAGCAATCGACTGCCCCAGCATCTTGAGCTCTGCCTGGCTTTTTTTTATCGCGGTAATGTTAGTGGACATTTCGATGACAGCCGCAACCTCACCGTCGCCGTCCAGAAGAGGGGACGTCTGAATGAAAATTTGACAGATTTTGCCGCTGGCCAGTTTAACAGTTTCTTCGGTCACATGCCCGCGTTTGTCACGGAATGTTTTTTTTACCGGGCAGTTGGGGCATATTTCCTGTGCGCATTTGTAAACCGAGTAGCATGGTTTACCGGTGGCGTCGCCAAAATCCGCTTTAAACAGCCGATTGGCAAAAAGAATGCGAAAGTCGCGATCCTGGATAGAAATGTAGCAGGGCAGCAGATCGATGATTTGGCTGAGATCAAGACCTAAGCCGATGGTATTTGCCAGGGCATCCTTATTCCGCAGTTGTTTATGACCGCCCATAATCTGATTTATTTGAAGCCATCCGAATGTGAATTTAAATTGAACTACCGGGCACGGCAGACACCCGGATTTCAAGCTGATATCCGGGGTGTCCCGGCTCCCAGATATGCAGCCACTATAACGAAAAGAAAACAATAAATCAATTCTTTAGAATTCCGTTTTTGTTTGTTACAGTCCTGTAAGAATAACATTTTTGGTTGACTCCATTCATAATTAGTTCTTGAATTTCATGACAGTATATAATAGGTTTAATTAAGTATTTTATTTTATGATTTTAGTCTTTTAAAATTTTGTTAACCAGGAATTGACACACATAACCACGAATTGTTGCGATAGTAAAAAATTGGGATACCTAAAAAAAATTTCGTGCTAATTCGTGCTGATTTGTGGCTTTATTAAAATATCTGGATTGTTGCCTTTTATTTAAGGACTTAACCAACGGAAAGGAAAGGTTAGACGTGAATGTCAAAGAATTAGCGCAACGGTTTAATCTGGCTGTAGCGGCGGGCCAAAATGAACTTGACCGTCAGATTCAGGGGGGATACTGCGGCGACCTTTTGAGCGATGTGATGGCCAATGCGCCCAACGGCTGTATCTGGCTGACCGTGCAGACCCATCAGAATATTGTCGCGGTTGCCGTGTTGCACGAGATGGCGGCCATTGTTCTGACCGGTGGTCATGAGCCTGACCAGGAAACCATCGATAAGGCGGAAGAAGAAGGAATCCCCATCCTGATGTGGCCGGAGACGGCATTTGATCTTGCCGGGCAAGTCTATGCGGCGGGAGTTTCCAATGCTTGAGGGTGCCTGCATTCCGCAAAATCCCCAAATCAGTCAATTACTTCTAAAAATGATGGAGGCCGAATATCCTGCCGTGGATAATTTACTATTATATCGTCAGTGGAATATAGTTTCTTTGAAATTGCTATTGGGGTTTAAAAATAAACAAGGAGCGACGGATGACGAGTCTCGACTTTTTGCAAAACGTTGTCGTACTCAAAGGGCTGATTGACAGCCAGCTTGCCCGTATTGAGGATCAATGCCGCGAAATGGAATTCCGGCAAAATGCCAAACTCTTCAGTGAGGGAGATGACGCCTCCTGCTTGTGGATTGTAAAAGAAGGGCGGGTTGATCTGCGCTTTGACCTGCCGGATCGTCCTACGTCGACGAAAAACACCATCTCCTCAATATCCGAATATATGTCTTTCGGCTGGTCAAGCCTTGTTGCGCCGCATAAATACAGATTGTCGGCTTACTGTGCCACCAAATCCTGCAAAGTAATTCAAATTGAAAGAGAAGCGCTGGCTGCACTTTTTAAACAGGATTCCAAAACCGGTTATGTGGTTATGTCGAATCTGGTAGAAGTCATCGGTCAACGTTTCCGTCAATTGCAGGACTTGGCTTCAAAAGCTTCTTATGCCAGCATCAAGGTTACCGTACATCTGGCAACCTGCGGTATTGTCGCGGGTGCACGCGAAGTCATGAGTACGCTCATGGAGGAAATGGCCCTCACCGACCGCCCGGAGATCGAGGTCAAGAGTGGCGGGTGTATCGGAAACTGTGAGACTCATCCCAATGTAACGGTGGAGATAGAAGGAGAAGATCCGGTCGTCTACCAGAAAATGAATGCCGATAAAATGCGACAGGTATTCAAACAACATTTGCTGATGGGAAAAGTCCAGACCGATTATGCCCTGGCATGAGCATGGCTGAATTTCAATAATGGCAGTGGGTTTATTAGCCATTCGACATTAAAAAAAATAATTCTCTCGCCCGTGCTTGCATCCCGTTCGGCGGGGATTCGTTCGAGCTCCCAGAGTCAGCAGAGAAAAAAATGCTCGGTGTGCTCTGCGAGCTCGGTGAGAGGCTTAGAGATCACAGGAGATGAGCATGATCACTATCGATTTCTTAGACAACGTCCAAATTTTCCAGGGTCTTAACCGTGAGCAGCTGGCTGAAATTGTAAAATACTGTGAGGAAGCTGAATATCAAGCCGGGACCAGGATTTTTGAACAGGGCGAAGATGCCGCTTATCTGTGGATAGTCCAAGAGGGCCAGGTTGATCTACGATTTGAGGTTGCCGGCAGCGCCTCATCCAAGGAACATACGATTTCCTCCATATCGAAGGCAGGCGCCTTCGGCTGGTCAAGTTTTACATCTCCCAACCAATATAGACTGTCGGGATACTGTTCCGGCCCAAGCTGTAAATTAATAAAAGTCGACAGAAAAGGACTCCGGCAGCTCTTTGAAAAAGATCCGGATACCGGATATGTGGTGATGTCAAACGTGGCTTCCGTCGTGGGGACCAGATTCCACGAGTTCCAGGAAGAAGCCGTCCGCCTCAGGGGGCATGATCTGCTGGGGGGATGGTAAAGACACCGGTAACCCGGCGGCTTGAAAGCTGGGAAGCTTGGAAGCTGGAATGCGGGTTTGTGGGCATAGCGCATAGAGCAGAGCGCATAGCGTAAAAAGCAAGAGCGGGGTGCAGGGGCATGGTTGATTAAGTTGATTGCCCCGAATAAATTCGTCGCCTTGATTTCTTCGAAAATGTTTCACCGGGTAAAAGTTGATTGGGTTGGTGCTTACGAACTTAAGAGCTCAAGAGCTTACCAGAGGCCGACCTTTATAAAATTAAGACAGATCGGTCATCCCGCCGTTAATAGGCGGGGCTTTCCATCACTTACCCTCTCACCTTCGCAACTTCTATCTTTTCACGCCTTCCAGCTTCCCGGCCTCCCAGCATTCCAGCTCGCTTTTTATGAGCTATGAACTTTTTTACCTGAAACCAATAACCAATAAGCAATAACCAATAACTAAATCCCCTCAAGTAACTCCGTCAGCAACCGCACTCCGAAACCCGACCCGCCGGGTCCGCAGTAGGCATTTTCCTTTTTGAGATATGCCGGACCGGCAATATCGATATGGGCCCAGCGGGTGTCACCGACAAATTCTGATAAAAACAGCGCCGCTGTGATGGCGCCTCCCCAGCGGCTGCCCGACATATTGTTGATGTCGGCAAAATCGCTTTTCAAAAGCTCCTTGTAATCGTCGGGCAGCGGCATTGGCCAGCAGCGTTCATGGGTTTTTTCCCCCGCAGAGACAATTGAAGCAGCCAGATCCTGGTCATTGGAAAATACACCGGCAATCTTCTCCCCCAATGCAACCACACAGGCTCCCGTCAGCGTTGCCAGGTCGATCAGCATTTGCGGTTTGTATTTTTTTAGAACGTAAGCCATGGCATCGATCAGAATCAGCCTTCCCTCGGCATCGGTGTTTCCGATTTCAATGCTTTTACCGGCGTAACTTCGAATGATATCCCCCGGTCTGGTGGCTTTGCCGGACGGCATATTTTCGACGATGGGTATGGCGCCGATAAGGTTAACTTTAGTTTTCAACCGGGCGGCGGTGATTAGAGTGGCCGCCACAGCAGCAGCCCCGGACATATCCGATTTCATATCGGAAATGGAGCCGCCGGTTTTAATATTGAGACCTCCCGAGTCAAAAGTCACCCCTTTGCCGACCAGGGCCACTGTCTTTTTTGCGCCCGGCAGCCTGTGCTCCAGCACGACCAGGCCGGGTTTGCTGTGACTGCCGGCCGCCACCGCCAGAAGTGCCTCGAACCTTTTCTGTCTGAGCTGGCTTTCGCTGAGTACCTGAACCTTAAGGCGCTGCTTCTTAGCCACATTTACGATGGATCGGGTAAATTTTTCCGGTGTCTTTTCATTGGAAGGGGTACTGACCCAGTCACGGGCCAGGCAGGTTCCCTCACAAACAGCGGCAACCCTCGAACACAGGCTGCGCAGTTCGCCGGCGATCCGGGGTTTTACCAAAAAATTGATTTGTTTGAGCGCCGTCTTTTTCTTCTCTCCTTTGTACTTATGAAAAATATGATTGCCTAGAAAAGCACCTTCCAGCATTGCTTCTAAAACCGCCGGCATCTCCAAGTTGATCTTTTCTGCTTCGGGCACCGCAAACCACAGGCTGGTCAGCTCTTTCTTAATGCAGCTTTTAACGGTCTTGCCGGTCATGCTGCGCAAGGCTTCGAGATCAATTTTTTCGGGCCGGCCGAGGCCGATCAGGAGCACCCGCCGGGCTTTGATATCGGGCACATCGTAAAGTGTTACTTCTTCGTCTTTTTTGCCGCTGAACTCCTTAAGGGCCAGCGCTTTTTGGACGACGGTCTTTATCAACGGATCTGCATGGATATCTTTATCCTCCCATACGGGGATTGCCAGTATCTCGATGGCTTGTTTTTTCAAATCAGCGGATTTCAAGTGAAGCATAATTCTTCTCCTTTTTTCACTTACACATGAATATTTTGCATGTCCTATTATTAAATAAAATAATCAATCAATATAAATCACAAGCACCAAATAGCAAATCTCAAATAAATTCCAATGACCTAAATTTCAAATTCAAAACGGCTGTACTTGACCTATTCTAAGGATAAATTGAATGCGTCGCAGGACAATCACCGCATTGTTGCACCTTTTGTATTTTTAGCTGCCAGATCTGGTATAGTCAGAGATAACATTTACTTGCATTGAGCCTTTTGGTCATTGAATATTGGAATTTATTTGTAATTTGGTGCTTGAAATTTGGGATTTAATTTATGATTAAAGACTTCCTAACAACTCCATTTCTGATTTCTTTGACAAACCCTAGTTTACCCCCGTTGCCCTGCTTGCTAATTCTTTTAAACGCGAGATTAAATCCCAGGAAAACGGCTCTTTGCTGCAGGGGAGAATGGCGTTATTGGTGAAAATCGGATCGGATGTGAGATCATAGCGTGAAGCCGCTACCGCCTGAGGCCACAAAGCCGTGTGAGGAATGGGGGTGTAGTACGCGGGCACCGGTGTTATGCCGCTGTCCAATACGGTCCGGATGGAACACTCAATGTTGCTCAATTGTTGACCGGGAAGACCGACGAGCAGATAAGCGCCCACCCGGCTTTTGTCGAAACCGGCCTCACTTAAGCAGGTTACCGCTCGATTAAACTCGTCTTGTGAGACTTTCTGATCGATTGGCTGCCGATGGTCGAAGTCAGCGGTTTCCAATCCAAGGCGCAGGGTAGTAAAACCGGCCCTGTACATGAGCCGGGCCGTTGCGGCGTTGATGCCGCGAATATGAAGCGCATTCGGCGTGTGAAAACGAACTCTGAGACCGGCCTCGCAGATTCCTTCCAACAACGGGATAGCATGGTGGGCGGCATCCACTAAGAAGGCGTCGTCGTACAGAACAAAATCGCTTAGCCCGTACTTGCCGTGCCAGTAGGCGATTTCTTCGATAACGGCTTCAGGACTTCGTAGCAGGCGTTGGGGCTCCAAATATCGAGAGGCGCAGTAGGCACAGTTAAAAGGGCAGCCTCTGGTTGTCAGCAGGGGCACGTAGTTTATTTTTGTCTGCAAATCCAGGGCGGGGTAGGGGTAGGAATCCAGATCAGCCGGATCAAATGCCGCGGCGGCGCAGTAGCCTGTAAAATCATCTATCAACTGGATTAAGCATTTTTCCGCCGGCTCCGTGACAATATGATCGGCGCCGGAATGGTTTCTAGCATGCTCCCCGCATAATCGCGCGTAGATGCCGCCCAGCACGATCGGCGTCTTCGGAAAAACCGATCGGAAATTTTCGATGGTCTCCCGCACACCGGGATACCAGTAGGTCATCAGCGAAGTGATCAGTACAAGATCGGGTGGGGCCACTTTGATAAGATCTTCTTTAAACCATTGCGGTTTGATGCCGTAGCGTGAGAAGTTGCGGGGTACGTCGTCTAAACCGGGAGGTTTCGGAATTCG
>CP070771.1:6751703-6779192 GCA_020345785.1 Desulfobacterales bacterium | reverse complement strand
GAAAAATAGACTATACCAACCTATTATCCAATTTGGGCCCATTATAAAGCTGAAACCCAGATTGCAGATACATTGAGAGTATCCCTTCTTAGGCATAAATGCAGATAGCATATTTGGCGTGTATCAGCTCAGGGAAATTTGAATTTCAACGCTTTTAATTTCATCTTCGTCAAATTTGCTTTCTTTCCGCATTCCCAATTCCCCATTCCGACTTCCGAATTCTATCATCTGCCTTCTGCGTGCCGCGGCGAAGCTCGACGTGTCGGGTCGAAGCTGAAAGCGAAGCCTGAAGAGCGAAGACGGGTCCGCTGTTCTTTAACGTCTGTCTTCTGACCTCTGACCTCCCTTCCGTTGACGGCGTTTTGATAAGCACGTATTCAAGGCATGCGAAACTTGAGGAAGGAGGCGTACGATGAGTACGGCGGACTGACGAAAGATGAAGCACAACGCAGAAGATGGGTTTATCACCAATCCGTCACATCGGATCGAGGACGATGATCACCCGGCATTCTCTCAGAAACAGCAGGTGTTCGGAGGCACTGCGCAGCTTGTCGGCATCGGCATTGCTGATGATAAAATCGCAGCGACCCGGCCAGACGGCTTTAAGGGCTTTGACGACGATAGGATTGTCGGAAACCCTGAGATCGAATTTGGCCTGCCAGATATTGGTTGCATAACGGACGACGCCATGTTGAACAGCAAATTCACGACTGGCATAGGTAGGTCCGAATACTTCCTCCATATTTTCATCTAAAATTCTGGGTGCAATCACCGGAGTTGCCTCAATACCCCTGGCATCAACCACCATTCCGGTGTATATTTCCGGCGACCGCCTCCTGTTAGGCTGATTAGCTGAATTCGGGCGCGGCAAAACCTGTTTGATGGACTCGATCTGCCTGATATCAGGGGGGAGAATGAGCTGTGAAAATCCGCCGTTAAATGTCATCCGAGACCATACTTCCACACCACCGTCGTAGAGATATTTCCTCAGGTCCTCAACTTCCGATGCTTTGTAAGCCATCTCCCTCAGATGGTTCATCATGGACGGGTAATTTTCGACAATATCGATGACTCGGTCCCGGGCATTTATCCGCATGCCGACGATGGTTTCCAGCAGGTTATGACGGGCTTTGGTGGTGGCTTCGGTTATGGCCTGTTCGAGGTTTCCCTGGTTTCTGGTGCGATAGCTGTAGGTCGAAGGATCGCCGATGCCTTTTGCCGTCACAGAACCATCCGTCCAGTCAATAATGCCGTTGTCCTTAAATTCGATAAGTGAGAGGAGATCAGCGCCATATCCGGCAGCAGACGCAAAACAAAAAAACATTATCAAACCTGCTGTAACCAAATGCCCTTTCATCTCTTCTCCTTGACGGCGATGAATGAGCACAGCAATAGCTTCTGCAAAACTTTCAATATGGGAAGCAGTCTGCCACGCAACGAGTTCATAAGATTCGGTTTTGTTTTATATCAGGCATTCATATCACGGTATGCAGCATCGGCAACTGCCCCGCAGAGAGCCCTCTTATGACCGCAGTCTCGGAATAAGCGTAGATCCTTGAGTCTATTTATGCGATAAGATTTCCTCAAAAAGAAAGGCTGCAAGCGGCTCTATTGCCTGCCGACATACTTTGTAGGATTCGTAGCTGCCAATTTGGTTGACCGTTTCGTCCTATATATTGTAAGAGTAAACGTAAGTCAACCATCCAAAAAATATGAACGAATTCGGTCGTTATGACTAACTAGCTGTATTAATAGGAAAATTTTCTTATCAAAAATTTTTATCAGGAAAACAAATGAAAATTGCTAAATGGTACAACAACCAGGATATCCGAATTGAGGAAGTTCCAACACCCCGTCCCGGTCCCAATGAGATGCTGGTGAAAGTAATTTCATGCGGCATCTGCGGCAGTGATATTGTTGAATGGTACCGGCTACCGAGAGCGCCCCTAGTGCAGGGGCATGAAATCGGCGCCGAGGTGGCGGCAGTCGGGGAATCGGTAAGAAAATACAAACCCGGGGACAGGGTTTTCATTGCACCAAAAGTGCCGTGTTTGCAATGCGATTATTGTAAAAACGGGCACTACCCTGTTTGTTCAGAAATTAAGGAAAGGCTGCCGGGCGGATTTGCCGAATATATCCTTGTACCGCAAACACTTGTACAAAATGGCACCTATCGATTGCCGGATAGCATCACTTATGATCAAAGCACATTTATTGAACCGCTGGCCTGTGTCGTCAGGGCCCAGCGTCTCGCAGGGATAAAGGCCGGTCAGACGGTGTTGGTAATGGGTTGCGGCATGTCCGGTATGATGCACGTCAAACTTGCCAAAGCCAAAGAGTGCCGCATTTTTGTCACCGATATCAATCCGCAAAGACGCCAAATTGCCTCCGGTCTGGGGGCGGATGTCGTCATTGATGCCGCTGAAAATGTCGCGCAACGACTGGCTGCTGAAAACGGCCGAAAAGCAGATGTCGTCCTTTTGTGTACCTCCGCCTTGTCGGCTGTTGAACAGGCCTGGCAGTGTGTAGAAAAAGGGGGGGCGGTCGTCTTTTTTGCCGTACCCGGCCCCGACAAAACAGTCACAATCCCGATTAATGAATTCTGGACCAGGGAAATCAGGATTCTTACCTCCTATTACTGCGGCCCGCCGGATATTGCCGAATCGATGAAACTGATCAAAACGGCAAACATTGCAGTGGATGACATGATCACCCACCGTCTTCCGTTAAAAGATATTTCCAAAGGGTTTCAACTGGTTATAGATGGACGGGAATCGATCAAGGTGATTATTAAGCCGTATCTTTGATTCTACAAAAATTACCGGCAAAAATGATCAGTAACGTGAGGGCTTCTTCATATTGACATGCTTAGCATTCCGTTGTAATGTATACATATTGATGAGGTGTATACGAAATGGGAACCATTACGTTATCTACAAGGTTAGCCTCAGATGAGGCGAGAAAAATCGATGAGCTCGCCGCCGACCTTGGACTCGATCGAGGCGCGTTGCTCAAACAACTGATCCGAAAAGGTCTTAAAGATATTCAGACCGAAAGAGCCCTTGATGCCTATCGCCGAGGCACCATAACTCTATCGCGAGCAGCTGAAATTGCTGAGCTTTCTTTGCGTGACATTTTATTACGCCTTCCGGAAGAAACTATAGAATTGAATTACAACGTTCAGGAGCTTCAACGAGATCTGGAAGGCATCTGATATGATTCTGGTTGCTGATGCCGCGCCGCTCATTTTTCTTGCCAAAATCAATCAATTACCTCTATTAACCCGGCTTTTTGACGCTGAAATTATAGTCCCCGTGGTCGTTAGAAACGAGGTGTTGGGTCCGAAAGTTCCTCCCGATGAGGAAAGATTGTTGGCCGACTTTCTCTCAGGTTGCCAGGTCCAAAAATTACGCAAACCGAAAATGTTTGCTAAAGCTTTAAGCTTTGCAGATAATTGCATACTGACCCTGGCGGTCGAAAAGCGAGCGGACAGGATTTTATCAGATGATCGATTGCTTAGAAGGACAGCTGCCATAGAAGATTTCCGGGTAATCGGAACCATCGGAGTGCTGATTCATGCGGCCAATTCCTCTCTTTTAACAACAAAAAAAGCTGCTGAGCTTCTGGACGCTTTGGTTAGGGAGCATGGCTTCAGAATCAGCACCAGTGTCTACGAATTTGCCCATAAGGCCATTGAAAAAATTTACAATCATAAGGATTGAATAGAGGCAAACACTATCGGAGGCCTTGAATGTTTCTAAGACATGTAGGACTTGCCTGCAGTACTGAAGACAATGCGGATAAATTCTACCGGGATCTGTTGGGGTTGAATAAATCCGAGCCTAAAACGTTGCCTTCTGATCTTTCCAGAGCCATTTTCAACGTCGATGCCGAGCTGCAAATTATCGACTACATGGAAGAGAAGGTCCATTTTGAGATATTTATTACCGGCCTGGTGGGTAATCCTTCCAGACAAATTGCACATCAATGCCTTGAAGTTGATGCGCTATCTGATTTTATCGAAAAATGCCGTACGCTGAAAGTCGAGATCAGCCAGATTCCAAAGGGAGATAAGGTCCTGACATTTATAAAAGATTTCGACGGGAATTTGTTTGAAATAAAAGGCAGCTCATAGCCGCTTATTTGCGCGATATCGACAATTTAACGTCGATGTTGCCCATTGATTCTATTTTTGGAGGTTTCAGGTGTCAGCGGCGCCGCTGGCCAACGGCGGCCAGTTTGATCGAAGACGAAATCCCCTCTAACTCCCCTTTAGAAAAGGGGAGAACGATAATTTTTGGTATCTGAACACGGATTAAAGAGGTTGTGGGAGCGGTTTTCAACCGCGATGAACTCGGTCGGGCAAGCATCTATAATCGTGGTTAAAAACCCCTCCCACCAGCCATACACTTCAACCTAAAAATAAGCATAGGTCAAATGAATTTTCATACGAGATGTCAGATTTTTGGTGCAAGGAGCTTGTTTATGACATACGCTTTAAGGCATCAGGCATGTCTCCATTTCATTCGAATAGAACACCCTCCAAAGGCGGGTTAACTTCAGCGGTCATCAGCTGACACCTGACACCCGAAACCTGAGTTAAGTGACTTTGCGATAAAATTGCCGCCCCGCAATGGGCCACTTCTGCCGACCGCAGTCTCGGTCGAAGCATAGTCTCTATTACATAGATTAGTAGAAGTCATCCATTGGCTATCAGCTATGAGCTATCAGCCATCTGCTATTAAACCCTTCCCCCCGACCACCGCAGCTTCGCCTTCAACACGTCAAAATAGTGCTGGCCGGGCAGGGTAATCATGTTCAGCGGATGGGAACCCTTGCGGACGATGATGGTATCCCGATCGCTGATATCGAGGCCTTTCTGACCGTCAAAGGTCAACATGATATCGGACGCCCCTTGGGCGAGTTTAAGTGTGATCCGGATTGAATCGGGGACGATCAACGGTCGGTTGGTCAGGGTAAACGGGCAGATCGGGGTGATGATGATACCCGGCACCTCGGGATGGATGACCGGGCCGCCGGCCGCCAGAGAATAGGCCGTTGAGCCGGTCGGGGTTGCCACGATGAGTCCATCGGATCTAAATGTGGTCAGATAATGGTCGTTAATGTGGGTTTCGACGTCGGCCAGCCTGGCCAGGGCACCCCTGTTGATAACGATATCATTGAGGACGGTTTCGCTGACTATTTTTTTATCTTCCCTTACAACATCCACATTCAGCCGCGTTCGGCGGTTGATGGTGTAATTGCCGTCGATGATTTTTTCGGCGGCTGCAAACAGGTTCTCGGCCGCTGTTTCCGCCAGAAATCCGATCTCGCCGAACTTAACCCCCAGCACCGGAATATTCAGGTCTCCGATCCAGCGGGCAGCACTCAAAAAGGTACCGTCGCCTCCCAGTACAAACAGGCAAAATAGATCCTGCGGCGCGGAAATTTTGTTACTGGCCGCTGAATGTGTCCCCGGCGGTGTGCTTTCCTTTCTGAGCACCTCAATTTTTTTATTCCGAAGCCACGCTTCAAATTCATCGGCTTTTTGGCAGGCCTTTTTATCCTTTTTTACAAATAATGCAATTTTTCGCAAAGTAGGGATCCATCCTTTTGGTACAAATTCAATGGATTTTCAGCCACTAAATTTAAAACAGGGGCTTACCGCAGCTATTCATACCGCCATCAGTATTGAACAGCAAGCTATTTTTACTAATTAATCCGCCTTTAAAATAATACATTCAGGTTTGTAGTTTGATCTCTTAAAAATAATGGATATTTTTTTATTGAAAGCCCGGCGGATTAATTAATTGATGCTGCGCATATTTTTTGTTTTATTCTTTTCAATTTATTTCAGCTAGTTACAAAAAAAAAATAAGTGCCAACAGGCAACCGTAATCTTTCACTTTTCCTAAAAATAATAACAGGCTGATTTTGGGAACACCATTTTGCCGGTCAACCAATCAAACAATCAACCAATCAACCGATCAACTGTTCAACGACGTCAAAATTGAAACTTGACTCATTATTGTCATTTTATTATAAAGCCTTGTTTGCAGGTGAATTTTTTCACTATCTCAACATTGCGAAAGGAGGAATTACAATGACAAACAAACGGACGTTTTTATTCACGGGTTTGGTATTTTGTCTGGCATTGATCTTCGGCATGACCACCGGAGCTTTGGCCGAAAACCTCAGGATCGGGGTCGCAGCCCCTTACACCGGCGATTTGGCCGGCTACGGGGATAATATCAAGGCCGGCGTCAACCTCAAGCTCAAAGAGATCAACGACGCGGGCGGCATCAACGGCAAGATGATAGAGCTTGTCTGGGGCGATGATCTCTGTGCACCCAAGGACGCAGGCACCGTCGCCTCCAAATTCGCGACGGATAAAAGTATCGTCGCCGTCATCGGCCACCTGTGCTCCTCCGCCACCTTGGCTGCCATGCCGATTTACGTGCGTGCGGGCCTCCCGGCCATTTCGCCCACTTCCACCAACCCCACCATCGGTGATGTGGGCAAGGGATGGTTTTTCCGCAACTGTTACACCGACGACTTTCAGGGCAAATATCTGGCCTCCTTTGTTGTGCCGAAATTGTTGGGCAAGAATTCGGTCGCCATTTTTTATGAGAACAACGATTATGCCATCGGCCTCAAAGACTCCTTCGTGGCCGGTGCCAAAGCCGCCGGCGTCAAGGTAACCGGCGCCGAGGCTTACGTCGCCAAGACGACCGACTTTACACCCCAGCTCACCAAGCTCCTGCGCGATAAGCCGGATACGATCTTCCTGTGCGGCTATTACCCGGAGGGGGCGCTGATTGCCGGCCAGGCCCGCAAACTGGGCTTTGACGGACCGCTCTTCGGTGCCGACGGCATCGACAACGAAGACTACATCAAAATCGGCGGCAAGGCGGCCGATAACACTTACATGACGGTACCCTTCCTGGCCGCATCGGCCGGACCGGCGGGGCAGAAGTTTGCCGCACAATTCAAGGAGGCCTACGGCCGGGATGCGGACTGGATGAGCGCCAACGCCTATGACTGCCTGGGTATCCTGGCAGAGGTCATTGCCCAAACCGGTCCCGACCGCAAGAAGATTCGCGCCGGACTGGCCGCTATCAATACGCCGGAGAAAGGCTACCAAGGCATCACCGGCCTCACCTACTTTGACAAGAAAGGGGATGTTTCCAAACCGGCCTTCGTTAAGGTGGTCAGAAACGGCAAGTTCGAAGCGGCCGAATAGTTGGCTAAATAATTAGAAAAAAATAAAGACGCCGGAATATTCGGTTTCCGGCGTCTTTCCGTACATCGGGGGAGGGCGTTTGTTTTTACAACAGCTTGTCAATGGCCTTGTCATCGGCGGTATCTACGCCATGATTGCCGTGGGTTATACCATGATTTACGGTGTGATCCAGCTGATTAACTTTGCCCACGGCGAAATCTATATGCTGGGTGCTTTTTTTGCCGTCACCTTCATCAGTTTTCTGAGCCTGCCTTTTTACGTGGCCTTTCCCCTTTCCATGGCCTGTTGTGCAATCTGCGGGGTGCTGCTGGATATTGTCGCTTATCGACCCTTGAGGCGGTCGCCCCGGCTGGCCGCGCTCATCACGGCCATCGGAATGTCGATTTTCCTGCAAAATTTGGCCATGGTGATCTGGGGCTCCAGACCCAAGCCATTTCCGCAGGGGGCGCTTCCGGCCTATTTTGAGACAACGGCCGTCAGTTTCGGCGGTGTCAATTTGTCCTGGTTTCATCTGTTCATCTTCGGCCTGACGCTGGTGATGATGATCGGGCTCAATCTGATCATCAAGAAAACCAGATGGGGCAAGGCCATGCGGGCCGTCGCCCAGAATAAAACCATGGCAGCGCTGGCCGGCATCAACGTCAACCGCGTGATCTCCTATACCTTTGCCCTGGCAGGCGCTCTGGGAGGGGCCGCCGGCATCATGGTCGGCGCCTACTACAACTCGATCTACCCAACCATGGGGTACGTCGCGGGCGTCAAGGCATTTGCTGCCGCCGTGCTGGGCGGCATCGGGTCGGTGCCCGGTGCCATGTTGGGGGGCGTGGTGCTCGGAGTGGCCGAGGCTTTTGGGGCGGGTTATTTGAGCTCCCTTTACCGCGACGGCATCTCTTACGCCGTCATGATCATCGTCATCGTCCTGATACCTGCCGGCTTGTTCGGCAGGGTTCTCAAGGAAAGCAAGAAGAGCTTGTGAGATGGTTAAACCGACACTACCCAAACTGACGAGCGGCGCTAAAATAAGAATCGGCCTGTTGATCATGGCGCTGGTCCTTCCGCTCCTGCCTTTTGTCAGCGATTACCTGCTTCACATTATCATCCTCATTTTTCTTTACATGATTCTGGCCCTGGGATTAAACATCGTACCCGGCTTCAACGGTCTGCTGGACCTGGGTTACGTCGGATTTTACGGTATCGGCGCTTATACATCGGGACTGCTGACCTATCACTTCGGCCTATCATACTGGCTGATCATCCCGCTGGCCTTTATCAACGGCGCCATCTGGGGCATTCTATTGGGCGCTCCAACGCTCAGGCTCACCGGCGATTATTTTGCCATCGTGACCTTCGGCTTCTCTGAACTGGTGGTTCTCTTTCTGACAAACGAGATCTGGCTCACCCGGGGACCGCTCGGCCTGCCGGGGATTGATGTGGTGTCGATCGACCTGACCCTGTTCGGCGGTCCCAAATGGGAGTTTGTGGGCGAAATACCCTATTACTATCTTGCGCTCATCATGGTCCTGGTAACCGTCTTTGTGATGTATCGGATCCAGGATTCGCGCCTGGGAAGGGCCTGGTTTGCCATTCGCGATGACGAGGTCGCCGCGGTATCCTGCGGCATCGACCTGCTGACCTACAAGGTCATTGCTTTTGCCATCAGCGCCGCCTTCGGCGCCGTGGGGGGCAGCTTCTTCGCCCGCTGGGTGACGTTTTTGTCGCCGGACATGTTCAAGTTCTGGGAGTCCTTTTTAATTTTGTGCATGATCGTCCTCGGCGGCATGGGCAATATTTGGGGCGTCATGCTCGGCGCCGCGCTGCTGGTTTCACTGAGTGAAATCCTGCGTGAAGTTCTGCCGCTTTTTGGCCTGCCGGTCGAGGTGCGCTTTTTGGCCTTTGGTCTGATTATGGTTCTCATGATGCGTTACCGCGCGGCCGGCATGCTGCCGATCCCGGCTGTTGCCGCTCAGATGCGCGCCGGCCGCAGAAAAAGAAAAAAAGAAAAGCCGATTGCAGGCTCAAAGTCATGATACCGATATTAGAGATAAAGAACCTGTATAAATTCTTTGGGGGCTTGAGAGCCCTCAAGGATATAAGCTTTGACATCAACCGGGGCGAGATCATCGGCCTGATCGGCCCGAACGGCGCTGGTAAGACCACCCTGTTTAACTGTGTGGCAGGTATTGAAAAACCGACCGATGGCCAGATCACTTTTACCATCGATGACCGCGCCTTGTCGATCGGCGGCAGGAAGCCGGAGGCGGTCACTGCTCTGGGAATCGCGCGCACGTTTCAAAACATCCGGCTGTTCGACAACCTGACCGTTTTGGATAATGTCAAAATCGGCCGCCACTGCCGCACGCGGTCGAACTTTTTTGGGGCCGTCATCCGCAGTAAATTCCAGCAAACCGAAGAAAAGATGATTACGGAGAGCGCTGAGCAGTTTCTCGAGTTCGTCGGGCTCAGAGGCCGCGGCCAGGAAATCGCCAGCTCCATGCCTTACGGCGACCAGCGCCGTCTTGAGATCGCCAGGGCGCTGGCGACCGAACCCAGGCTGCTGATGCTGGATGAACCGGCGGCCGGAATGAACCCCCAGGAGTCCCGGGGTCTCATGAAGCTGATCCACCGTATCCGGGATAAAGGCATAACGGTGTTGCTGATCGAACACGACATGAAAGTGGTCATGGGTGTCTGCGAACGGGTCGTGGTGATTAATCACGGCGAATGGCTGGCAGAGGGTGCCCCACAGGACGTTCAAAACAATCCGAAGGTCATCGAGGCCTATTTGGGAACAGGAGCCGCCGATGCTGCTCAAGTTGGATAATGTCAAAACCTATTACGGAAATATTCGCGCCCTGAAAGGGATTTCCCTGGAGGTCAATGAAGGTGAGATCGTCTGTCTCATCGGGGGCAACGGTGCCGGAAAATCTACCACCCTGATGACAATCAGCGGTGTTCTCACTCCGGAGGAGGGAGAAGTTCTTTATCAGGGTCGGCCCATTGCAGGCTTGCGTCCCGACCACATTGTCCAGATGGGCATCTGCCAGGTGCCGGAAGGACGCATGATTTTTCCGCTGCTGACCGTTACCGAGAATCTTGACCTGGGCGCCTATCTGCGAAAAGACAAAGACGGCATCAAAGAGGACATTGAAAGGGTATTCGAGCTTTTTCCCGTTTTACGCGAACGCGGCAAGCAGGCCGGGGGGACTCTTTCAGGCGGCGAACAGCAAATGCTGGCCATCGGCCGGGCGCTGATGGCTCGTCCCAAGCTGCTTCTGCTGGACGAACCATCCCTGGGTCTGGCCCCGATCCTGGTGGACACCATCTTCGATATTATTCGGCAGATCAATGAGCAGGGCACCACCATTTTGCTGGTGGAACAAAACGCCCAGCTCGCCCTGCAGTTTTCCCATCGCGGCTATGTCATTGAAACCGGTGAGATTGCCCTGGCCGACACCTCCGCCGCCCTGCTCAAGAACGAGCAGGTGAAAAAGGCCTATTTGGGTGATTGAGGCGAAGTCGAAATGTGAGATTCCCCACCCATCAATTCAATCAACGTCTAAAACGGGCAACTATCTAATCATCCTAAACCCCGAACCCCATCCCCCGGCGAACTAACTTTTTTTGGACGTTACTGTCTGAAATGAAGATATTTCCTGCCTGAGCTTTTTGCCTTTGCACTTCGGACATTGATATTTTTTCTTCTCATAATCCGAAATTGAAATGACGACCGTGAAGCTTTTTTGGCACTTTTCACACACGAATTCGTAGGTTGGCATGATACACCTCCTTTTTGGACAATCCCATCGTTGACACTTTATTCATCTGTTGAGTTCAAGCCGAAGCATCGGTAAAAACCAAATCCAAGAAGAGATGCATTTTTAGAAGAGTGAGATCACTTTTAAGAGTGAACCGATGGTAGCATATCCTGCAGTATGGGACAAGATAAAATCAACGTCGAGGTATCCCCTTTTTACTTTCGTGTGAAATTTCACCTGACCGGAACGACGGCTGCAGGCCCTAAGGGCCGGAAGCTGGGCCGGCGCATTTTTTACCAATAGCCGGATTTTTTCATAATGGCCAGCGCAAAAAAACCAAACAGAAATCCACCAATATGGGCATACCAGGCGACGCCTGGAACTTGAAGGTAGGCGTTTAATAATTGAAGACCTAAAAACCAAATTCCCAAATAAAACCAGACCGGCAAACGCATCGAAATAGGCTTGAAAATAACCAGCAAATGGATTCTTAGTTTTGTTCTGGGATACAACACCAAGTAGGCACCCATAATTCCCGATACGGCGCCGCTAGCCCCTAAGGTAGGAATTTCGGGGTGGTTTGTGAAGAAAGCATGTACTAAATACGCGATGATCCCCGAGCTTAGATATAAGATTGCATAATTTGCCGGACCGATTCGGTCTTCGACGTTATCACCGAAAATCCATAAAAAGTACATATTACCTGCAAGATGAATAACACCTGCGTGCAGGAACATGGAGGTCAAAACAGTGGGCAGGTTCTCATAGGGGTATTTAAACAGGGCTTCGGGTACGAGTAAAAATTCGCGGGCTCTAAGCGGCTCTAAATAAGAGAAAATGAATGCCACTGCATTCAACAGGATAACTATCGTCGTTGTCCAGGGAAAATTTTTTCGCTGGAGATCATCTTCCACCAGACCCAGGAAAGATTTCCAGAGCGATCTTTCCGAATATGAGAATACTGAATTCTTCGGCAAGGCATGGATAGCCAGTTTATCAATTTCACGGGCGTGATGATACCAATAGCAAAGTTCATTGATTTGAGATGCCCCTGCACAAATCCCGCCGCAATTAGAACATTTCAATAGGCTGATGCCGCTATCACCCAAATCTCTCGGCGTAATTACCAGGTTGCACTTTGGACAATGACTGCTTTTCGGTTGCGGTTCTCTAAATTGCGTTTTATCCGGTGGAGGATTTTTGATCGCATCTTCATCTTCATTTAACTTCTTCAGGAGTCTTGGGAGTTCATTGGCATCAAACCAGGCGGCAAAGCAATTGGAGCAGGAGTCGATTTCGACGTTTTCAAATGGTATTCTCACCATTAAACTTTTGCAGATTGGACACTGCATTTTGCCTTAGCCTTATTGCGCGCGGGACCTTTCAAAAAGGATATCTCGTATGAGGGATGCCAGTTTTTTTGAATCATGGCGGACAATATCATTTGAGGTATCCAGCAGATCGTTCTGATAGATGACGCGATTTCCGACCCAGGTTTCTGCGTTACCGATTTCAACAAACTCGGCTTTTTCTTTTTCATACTTTTGTAGGATTTCTTTGCCCGGTTTGCTGATATTACAGATGACGCCGTCTACCGGGCGTTCTAAATAATCTTCTATCTTTCCCACGAAATCAAATGCTTTGTAGTTATGGGTTTCGCCGTATTTGGTCATTATGTTTAGTATGTAAATGATTTTGGCATCAGTTTTTTGCAGGGCCTCCTTGATACCCGGAATGATGAGGCTTGCGATAATGCTGGTGTATAAATCTCCGGGTCCGATAAAGATATAATCCGAATTTTCTATTGCCTCGATGACAGGCGGATAAGCGGAAAATGAATTATTATAGTGAGGAACCAGAAATAGGTCCTTGATCTGCTCCCTTCGCGAACCTTGCGGTATATCGATTGCAGATTCGCCATAGATCCGGGTTCCATCGCTTAGCTCGGCAACAAGCGTTGTTTTGTTGATCGTTCCCGGTAAAACCCGGCCTTTGATCTCCAGAATCTCTGATAAGGCCTTGATGGCCGACGGAAAATTGCCGGTGTAGCGCGAAAGCATCGTCAATAGAATGTTGCCGGCATTGTGGCCCTGCAAGCTTCTATCGTTATTAAGTTTTTTAAGCATAATTTTGCGGGCGACATCACAGTAGGGCGAAAGTGCAATGACGCATTTCAGGGCGTCACCCGGCGGTAAGATGCCGAGCTCGTCCCTTAAACGGCCGGTGCTTCCGCCGTTATCAGACATGGACACGACCGAGGTTATGTCGATACCTTCCAGGTCTCTTAAACCGGATAAAAGCGTGAATTGTCCGCTGCCGCCGCCAATGGTTAAAATATTGTACGTTTTACTTTGCATGTGGATAGACATCAAGATGAGTTATTGGATTTAATTTTTGAACTAAGTTTTTCAGCCGAGTGGTGATGTTTTTTAAAAATTATAATACAGGAAACCAAAATTAACAATACAAACGATAGGGGTCACATCTTAATTATTAATTATTCAGTGCAAACGACGACAATTGGGAAGATGAGTAGGTCCATGAAATGTTTACATTTCAAATTTATTTTTCTATCGTTTACTGCTATTGAAAATCTAACGAAAGGAAATGAGCATGATCGGAGCAATCGCCGGAGATATCATCGGCTCGGTCTATGAGCACTATCCAATCAAAACCAAGGATTTTCCGCTCTTCGATTCCCGCTGCAGATTCACGGACGACAGCGTCCTGACCGTTGCCGTGGCCGATGCGATTCTTAAAGGCCGCTCATATAGTGATTCGATGCGAGAGATCGGCCGGCGTTATCCCCATGCAGGGTACGGGGGCTCTTTCATTCAGTGGCTTTATAGCCATGATCCGCAACCTTACAACAGTTGGGGAAATGGTGCTGCAATGCGTGTCAGCCCCGTCGGCTTCGCATTCGCCACCGAGGAACAGGTGCTTGAAGAAGCACGGAAGACGGCCGAGATATCACACAACCACCCGGAGGGTATCAAGGGAGCGCAGGCGACTGCGCTTGCGGTTTTTCTCGCCCGGGCTGGACACGACAAAGAGGAGATTCGAAAACAGATAAGTCAGCGCTTCGGGTATGATTTGGGCCGCGGAGTAGATGACATCCGACCGGGTTATACGTTCGATGTATCTTGCCAGGGAACGGTGCCGGAAGCAATCATCGCTTTCCTTGATTCCGAGTCATACGAAGACGCGGTCCGCAATGCCGTCTCGCTGGGAGGCGACAGCGACACCCTCGCGTGCATAACGGGAGGATTTGCCGAGGCATTCTATGGTGAAGTCCCAATGCACATCAGAAAAAAGGTGAAGGAAGTCTTGACGCCGGAGCTGTGGGCGATAACCGATAAATTTCATCGAGAAAAAATGTAAGGATTGAAAATGTTATTTATGGTAGTCGAGCACTTCAAGAAAGATTGCGCCGGGAAAGTATATCGCCGGGCTCAAAAAAAGGGGCGCATGCTCCCCGCAGGACTTTATTACGTGGATAGCTGGGTAGCCAAAGACTTTGATCGCTGCTTCCAACTCATGGAAACGGACGATCCATCCCTCTTTTCCAAATGGATTCAGCAATGGCAGGATCTGGTCGAATTCGAGGTAATTCCGGTCGTTTCTTCCGAGACAGCTGCCAGGAGCATACTCTTATGATTCGCAATATGGCTGACGGCGATCTTCAGGCGGTATTGGATATATACAAAATGGGTATTGAAACAGGAAATGCCACTTTTGAAACAGCGCTGCCGGCAGCAGAGAAATGGGACCAATCACATCATAAATTCTGCCGATTTGTCTGCGTTGAAAACGGGGCCGTGGTTGGCTGGGCAGCCCTGAGTCCGGTGTCTCAAAGACCATGCTATTCCGGTGTTGCGGAATTAAGCATTTATGTCAGTATCGACCATGTCGGCCAAGGAATCGGCCATGACCTCCTGGCCCATTTAATACCCGAATCCGAGACAAACGGCATCTGGACCATTCATTCATCCATTTTTCCTGAAAATAAAGCAAGTCATCGATTACTCTTGAAATTCGGTTTCAGGGAAGTCGGCCGACGTGAGAAAATTGCACGATTGAGCGGGCGCTGGCGCACCACGCTGATCCTGGAACGGCGCAGCAAAGTCGTTGGTGACTGAGTCAATCAAGGTACAAATCTGATTAACTACCCAAATTCCTGTAGTTACGTAACGGCAACCGTCCCTTTTGGGGTGATATCAAAGCCGGCCCCTTCCTCCGGATTTCAGGACGATGGCGGCGCCAAAACCGAAATGAATCAGATCCTGCATAAAAACGGCATCAAAGAGCTGATTGTTTACGGTATCGCTACCGATTATTGTGTGAAGGCCACCGCGATCGACGCCGTCGATGCCGGATACAAGGTTACCGTCATAGAAGGTTTGAGCAAAGGGGTGGCTCCGGATACAACCGCCAAAGCTCTGGAAGAAATGAAAGCGAAAGGGGTCATCGTCAAAGCCGATCTGGATATGTAAATCGATCGGTCCCGCAGGGACATTCCGAATAAGATTTTCAAAAGACAGGGTTTTAATTTGCCCTGTCTTTTTTTTCTTGACACGCAATAATTGTCTATTGTAGACAATATACAATTCAAATCATTACCTGAAATCTTTGAGCAATTTCCGATTCACGCTTTTATTTTCACCCCTAACTATGTCAGATATCCGTGATGGTCGTCGCGTTACCATCCAACCAGGCCCTCAAAATTAACCGCCCTTTATCAGCCTGAAAGGAGGAACCCATGAAAAGGAAAATGATTTTTATTTCAACTGTTATCATTTGTTTGTGGCTTGCGGTGCTGGCAAGTCCTACGACCGGTCTCTGCCAGGATAATAAGGTTTATAAGCTCAAATTCGCCTGGAATGATATATGGGGTCCAAAATTCAGGGCCTCTCAGATCTATCGGCCCGGCGGAGAAATGCAAAGAATACTCTATGAGCGCAGCAACGGAAGAATTCAGCTGGAAATAATCTCTCGCATGTTCCCGACCGGTGATCTGTTCGCAGCGGTGGCCAAAGGCAAAGCCGACATGGCGGACGTGGCCATGCCGTGGTTGTCCGGAACTTATCCCATCTGGAATTGGGGTGAAATTCCGGGGATCGTCAATGAAGATCCGGTGGAAGGGTTGGCCGAAGAGCTGGCGGTTTATCAAGATGATGAGGTGATGAAAATCTATGATGAAACCATGAAAAAATACAACCTCAAATTCTGGTTTGTGACCCAATGGGACGCGGCCAACGGTATCTGGAGCAAGAAGGATGTCACGACGTTGGATGATTTAAAAGGGATGAAAATCCGTGTGGGAGGCTATCTGCCGACTCTGGGCATAAAAGCACTTGGAGCAAGTCCGGTAACCATTGCGGGTTCGGAGTTGGCGCCGGCGATGATGGCAGGTACGATCGACGCCGTATTGACAAGCCTGGGCTATGGCTATTCGATTGGTCTGGCCAAGGTTTCCAAAACCTTTACGCTGACACCGTTATCACCGACCTGGTCTGCGGTAACTGTCATAAATTTGAAGACTTTTAACTCACTGCCGCCGGATCTTCAAAAGGTGGTTATCGACGTGGGTAGAGAACTGCAAAGAATGGTGAGCCTTTCGACAACCGCCGAGTACGTCATGAGCCTGGATACCGTTGATCTTTCCGGTGTCAAGCGAACCCGGTTTTCCAAGGAAGAAATGGCAGTGGCCGTGAAAGAGTGTAAAGTTGTCGAAGAGGCCTGGCTTAATATGGACGGGCCCTGGAAGTCTAAACGAACGGAACTGCTTACTGCCGCTGAGGCTGCCGTCGCCAGATACAGAGGGTTTACCGGTAAGTAAACCTCGGGCGAGCCGGAATTTAATATTGAAGATTGTAAATTGAATATTTATGGATGTCGCTTTGCTCCGTCCTTTTTAAAATTGATCCGCCGGAGGCGAACCATTAATCTTCAATATTCAATCGAAAATATTCAATCGTTACGAGATAGCGAAAGTATTTCAATACTATTTTATGCCACAAAATGAATGAAATTAACCACTATGATAAAAAGAACGGCCTGCAAAAAGCAATCAATATAATCGAGAAGATGACCGATTTACTCAGCGGTCGGCTGCAGGCGGTGATCATATTTTTGCTGATGGCCATGCTGCTGATTGAGGTCTTAACCCGCTATGTTTTGCAATCACCGCTTTCCATCGCCGAGGAAATGGGCGGGTATTTCTTGGTTTCCATCACTTTTATTGGGCTGGCTTACACCTGGAAAGAAAAGGGCCATGTCAGAGTTACGCTTCTCATCAGCCGGCTGCCGGAAAAAGCCGTTCGTCCGATTCGTTTTATTACGCTTTTGCTGGCAACCGCTTTCACCTTGCCGCTGATTAAGGCCTGCTATGACTTATTGACAGATTCATTACTATTTGAGTCCAGAAGCGGCAGCTGGCTTAGAACTCCGCTGGTCTACCCCCAATCCATTCTGCTCATTGGAGCTGTTTTGCTTTTTCTGCAGTTAATGGTTGAGGTAATTAAAGCCCTGATAGCCATGAAAAAACCGGGGGAGAATCATTGATGGGTGCAGAGATCGGGATGGCCGTCCTCCTTATAATGGGCTTGTTTGTTCTCCTGGCGCTTGGTCTGGAAATTGCCTGGTCCATTGGTATTGTAGCTCTTGTCGGGCTCATCTGGTACATTGATCAGCCGGTCAGCCAGATAGCTGAAACTGCCTGGAGTTCATTAAATTCTTTCACGCTTACGGCCATGCCGCTTT
This sequence comes from Desulfobacterales bacterium, assembly GCA_020345785.1. The sequence continues at coordinate 6,761,432 of CP070771.1, read as the reverse complement.
TTATTTTTATGGGAACCATCCTTGGCAATACCGGGGTCAATGAGCGTCTTTTTGCCGCCGTGGATAAATGGTTCGGTCATTTGCCCGGAGGATTGGCCATGTCTGTAATAGCCGGAAATGCAATCTTTGGCGCCATGTGTGGTTCTGCGATGGCAGCGACGGCCACTTTCGGCAAAATTGCCTTCCCGGTGATGGAGAAGAAAGGGTATTCGCCGCGGTTAGGACTGGGTGCGATTGCATCAGCCGATATTTTATCGCCTTTAATTCCTCCCAGCATATTGCTTATCATCTATGGTTCCTGGCAGGGTATTTCCATAGTCGACCTGCTGGCCGCCGGTCTGATTCCAGGGCTTACCATGATGATACTGCTGATGCTGGCAATCGTAGTTCAGGTGAAGCTAAACCCGGATTTAATTCCAAAGGTGGTAAGATATAGCTGGCAGCAGAGATTCAAGGCTATTTTGGAAGTGCTGCCATTTGCGGCACTGATCGCCGGGGTTCTGGGGGCGATCTTCGGCGGCTTTATGACACCCACCGAAGCTGCCGCCCTGGGGGCTTTTCTCAGTCTGTTACTCACCTTAGGCTACGGTCGCTTAACATTTAACATTTTAAAACGCAGTCTGCTGGAAACGGTCAAGGTAACCTCTTTTTCTTTGTTCATCATGGCGATGGCCACATTAATATCGCATGTCTTCAACTCGGCGGGCATTATTCCGCTGATCAAAGATTTTGTAATTAATTTACCCATCGGAAAATATGGTATCCTGGGGCTGTTTTTTGTCATGTATTTTTTCATGGGAATGTTTTTTGATTCCTGGTCGATGCTGTTTCTAACATTTCCGTTTGTGATGCCGATCATCATCAGTCTTGATATCAATCTGGTTTGGTGGGGGGTCGTCTACGTGATGGCCGGCGGGCAGGCCTCCATGACGCCTCCCTTCGGGTTGAGCTTAGCGGTTTTACATGGGGTCGTCCCCTGGCATCCCATGGAGACAATTGCCCGGGGTGCCTTTCCCTTCCTGATCCCTATTTATTTGAATATATTGCTGTTGATGGTTTTTCCGCAGCTTGCCCTGTGGCTGCCGGGTTTGCTGGGCGGATAGCGGTGGAAACAATAAAAGCGAACGACGAATGTCGAAGAATGGCATCGCTTCGTTCTGCCCTTTTTTAGTTAGGAGGCAAGGTCCATGAATTTAAATGCGAGGGTCGCATTCTTTACCGCAGCCCAATTCGAATTGATGAAGGCCCGAGTTTTTGAGCTGCTTGAACAACGAGGTGTGAAAATGGATCACCCTGAGGTGCTCAGACTACTGCGCCGTGCCGGGGCCAGGGTGGACGTTGACGGCAAAATGGTTCGGTTCCCGAAGACCTTTCTGGAAGAACAACTCCGACAAGCACCTGAAAAGATTTCGTTGGCGGGCAGAGATGAGAATAATAAACTGGAGATACCCTGCCAGGACGGAACGTTTTGCACTCGAACCAATACCGGGGCCCAATCCTGGATAGAGCTTGAATCCGGTGAGTATCGGCAGGTTACATCGGCCGATGTCGCAACATGGGCCCGGCTTGCCGATAAACTTGAACAGATCAGTTTCTGTGCCTATCCGGTTCCCAGCGACGTTCCGGCGGCAACATTGGATGTGCATGCCCTGGCCTTGATGCTTAAAAACATCAGGAAACACATTTGGGTCCAGCCGTACACGCAAGAAAGCGTCGAATATTTAATCAAATTATCCATTGCTGCGGCGGGTGGTGAGGATTTGTTGAGAGCCGATCCCCTGGTCAGCTTTATTACCTGTTCGCTGACTCCGCTGGAATTCAAGTCTATGGATCTTGAAATAATTTTACAATGTGCGCATTACGGTATACCTCTGCATGCCTGCAGTTTGCCCGGGGCCGGTGCGACCGCGCCCGTGACTGTGCCGGGTGTTGTGCTGTTATGCGTTGCCGAAATTTTAGCGATGGTGGCTGTGGCCCAGGTCATCCGGCCGGGAACCCCCATCATCGCAACCCCCTTAATCTTTTCAACCGATATGATGACCGGTCGGAGCCTGCAGTCCAGTGTGGAGTCCATGCAGGGTGCGGCTCTGGCGATTCAATTTATTAAAGCCGCTTTTGGGCTGCCGACCCATACCTACGGCCTTGGTTCTGATTCACCAATTATAGACGGTCAGTGCATGAGTGAAGGTGCATTGCGCTGTATGCTGATCGCCCTATCGGGTGCGGACATCTTGGGCGCCGCCGGACAACTCGAAGTGGCGACGACGATAAGTCCGGTCCAATTGGCAATCGATAATGAAGTGCTTGGCATGGTCAAGCGCATGGTAACGAAATTTGACGTTGACGATGAAACAATGGCTTGGCAGGATTTGCTAAAAACTGAGCCGGGCAGTCAATTTCTTACGAATGAACATACATTTCGACACTGTCGTGACGGTCTGATGCCAGTTAATTTTATACGGATGACCAGAGAAGGATGGAAGGCAAAGGGGCAAAGGGACCTGGTTGAACGCGCAACTGCCCAGTGTAAAAATATTTTGGAAATATCAGAACCCCTGGTCCTGCCTGAGAGGATGGTTAGAGATATGGATTCACTCGTCAGGCAGGCGGATACGAATTTGCAGTAAAAACAGAAGCCGAAAAATTAATGCCGTAAATGAAAGCATCCTGCATCCAGCGGGATAAACATGTTGTCAGGAACTTAAGGTGTCAGGTTTCACGTGTCAGGCCCGCCGCTGGCCGCCGAAGGTTACCCGCCTTTTATGGCAGGGTGCCCAGTTTGATCGAAAAAGAAAACTTTTTTGGAACCTGAAAACAGTTTAAAGATGTTGTGGGAGCGGTTTGCAACCGTGATTAACTCGGTCGGGCCAACATCGATAATCGTGGTTAAAAACCACTCCCACCCGTCATTAACTTCGGCCTAAACATGACTTTGGATTGCATGAAGTTTCATACGAGGTGTTAGAAAATAGCAAATAACAAATGATAAATATCAAAAAATCACAATGACTGAAATTCCAAATACAAAGCTTGTTTTCGTCCTTTCGTGCTTTCGTGATTAATTTGTCCTTTTTGGTTCCGGTTTATCCGGGTTGGGACATAAAAATATTAAAAAAGAAAATTGCAAGCGTTACCAAAGCCGGTGAATTATGCAAATTGAATCTATTGCTGATCTGGCCAAGGGTCATATTCAGGTGTGGATAATTAAAGGTGAATATATGCCCGGCCGCCAGTTAAAAGAAGAAGAAATAGCTGCACGTCTCGGAATCAGTCGCCCCCCCGTGCGCGAAGCTTTTAAAATGCTGGAAGCGGAAGGGCTGGTGATTCGCAAACCCCGCCGGGGTGTATTCGTTTCCGAAATGACCCAAAAAGACGTCTGGGAGGCTTATACCCTAAAGGCTGCTTTATATGAAATGGCGGTCGAGCTGGCTATGGATATCATTTCCGAACAGCAAATCAACGAGCTGGAGACGGTTGTGCGGAAGATGGAGCGTTGTGTCACCGCCGAGCCGGTGGATTTGCTGCAGTACCAAGAGCATCATCAAAACTTCCACGATCAAATTATATTAATTTCCGGCCACGATCGTTTGAAAAAAATTTCCGCCAGTATCCACAATCAAGTCAGCCGGTTCAGCTATAAATCCTTGCAGAATAGGTCGCATCTTAAATCCTCGGTTCGCTACCACCGGCAAATTATAAAAGCAATTAAATCAGGAGATAAAGTTTTGGCCTGTCGGCTGATGAAGGCGCATGTTCTGGAAGCGCTTAACGGCTTGCTATCCATGCCCGAGTTGCAGAAGGAAGCCGCCGACAATGAACAATGTACCGCGATTGCTGCGGATTGAATTAGAATTTGAAATGTTGCATCATCATAGCACTGCGTGTATAAATTTTTTTTTTAGACAAGGAGATAAAGATGACATTAATACCGGAAGTTCAGAAACATTACGGAAAACTGAAATTTTATGTCAACGGCAAATGGGTAGATTCGGAATCCGATCGTATTTATGAGGATGTCAACCCAGCCACCGGTGAGGTGATTGCGGAATTTCCATCGGCCACCGATGCTGAAATCGAAGCCGCCGTTCAATCCGCCCAGTCCGCTCTCGGCAGCTGGGGCGATGTGCCGCTCAGGGATAAGGCGCGGTATCTGTTTGATTTACGAGGAAAATTCGAAGAGCATTTCGACATGCTGTGCCGGGTGCTGGTGCAGGATCACGGCCGTACCATCGGGGAAGCCCGGGGCACCGTTCGCCGTTGCATTGAAAATATAGAATCCGCCTGTTCCGCCCTGATGTTGCTCACCAAGGGTGAATTTGTCACGGATCTGGCCAAGGGTCTTGATCAAGCCTTATACTGGGAACCCCGGGGGGTGTTTCTGATCATCACCCCCAACAATATACCGATGCATGCCTGGTCGTCCTTTGTACCTTATGCCATCGCCAGCGGGTGTCCGGTGGTGGTCAGCCCCAGCAAATACGACCCGGTGTGTCTGGATGCAATTTTCAAAGTTACCGCTGAAGTCGGCGGACTCCCTCCCGGCCTGGTCAACCTTGTGTATGGCGGCAGCGACGTCAACCAGAAAATACTGTCCCATCCACTGGTCAAAGGGGTCGGGTTTATCGGTTCCACCAATATCGGCCGACAGCTTTTTGAACTGGCCGGCAAGCTGGGGAAAGAAGCGTCTATCAACGGCAACGGTAAAAACCATGTGGTCATCATGCCGGACTGCAATGTCGATGCGGTGGTGGACGGACTGTTGCGTGGGTGTTACGGGATGAGCGGGCAGCGGTGTCTGGGAACGGATAATCTACTTTTTGTCGGCGATGCCTATGATGCGGTTAAAGAAAAATTTGTCAGGGCCTCGGCCGACATGAAACTGGGCTACGGATTGGATGAAGACACCGAACTCGGCCCTATGGTTTCTGATCGCGCACGCCGCAAGGTGTTCGATTTTATCGATAAGGGAATCAGCGAAGGGGCTAAAATTTTACTTGACGGACGCAGCGTAAAGGTCGAAGGCGGGGAAAGAGGCTTTTTTATCGGGCCGACCATATTTGACGACGTCAATCCGGACATGTACATTGCCCGGGTTGAGGCATTCGGGCCGGTGGCCAATTTGATGCGTCCGCGCGATTTGGATGAGGCACTGGATTGGATCAACAATAAAGACGCCTACGGTCATTCCGCCTGCATCTTCACGCGGGACGGACACATTGCCCGCAGATTCATGAAAGAGGCGGATGTGGGCAACATCGGCATCAACGTGCCGGTTCCTCAACCCTTTGCGTTCTTCCCGCTGGGGTCTAAAAATGAGTCGGCCTTCGGCGTCGCCAAATCCAGAATAGATTCGCTGCGATTGTTTTTGGATCAGAAAACTGTTACGGAGAGATGGGCATAGCCGGCTGCGCCGGCGTTAATTGAAGATTGGTGGAAGTCGCTTCGCTCCATCTTTTATAAATTTCCGGTTAGTCATTCAATTGATAGACTCGAGAAGGTATAAAAGTTAGAAATTATAATTTTAAATTATCTGAAATACGACAGCTAAAAAAAAATGATCGATAGGATTCCATATATCTTCAATTTTCAATCTACAATATTCTATATTTTTACGGGAGGCAATTATGAGTGATGACAAACCCCAGGTGCGTAAAATCTATGTCGTTGTGGAGGAGACACACGCCGATGGGACGGTGAGGTTGGACAATCCCACCCGCAAAGCCGCTGCCGCAGCGGTTTTTACCAATCCTTTTGCCGGCAAAGACCAGGAAGATCTCAATCTGCTGATTCAGTGGAGTGAAGAACTCGGGGATCTGCTGACACAAAAGGCAGTTGCCGCTCTGGGAATTGCGCCGGACAAGGTTCATAGCTACGGCAAGGGCGCGATTGTCGGTACTGACGGCGAATTGGAGCATTGTGCCGCCATCATGCACCCGGCACTGGGCAAACCCATGCGGGCCAATGTCGGGGGCGGCAAGGCCTTGATTCCCTCCGCTAAAAAGCTTGGTTATCCGGGGGTGGCCATCGATGTGCCGCTGGGCTATAAAGACGCAGCTTTTGTGCGTTCTCATTTTGACGCGATGGAAGTACGGCTGCCGGATGCACCGCGGGCAGATGAGTTGGTCCTGGTTGTGGTGGTGACCGATTCAGGCCGGCCGGCTGCCAGAGTGGGCGGGCTGAAGCTGGAAGAAGTTAAAGGTGAAGACGGGCTGCGATAACTGGGGATTGCTTAAAGAGCGCTGCGCTTGAGGAGCATCCCACTTATAGCGGGATTTTAAGAGCGCTGCGCTTGAGGCGGGCGTCGTTTCCGCCTGGTTGCAGGTGTCGCCCCTTCGCCTTTTAGGCTTCCGGCTTCGCTGAAGCTTCGCCGGACATGTCCAACTTTTTGTGGGAGCGGTTTGCAACCAGGAGGACCTGACTGAACTTACTGGCCGGAAAAAGTCGTCAGAAGATGTTCCACAGCCTGGGATAGTGGTGTGTGGGAGCGGTTTGCAACCGCGATTGAATCGGTCGTATCAGCCTTCACAATCGTGGTTAACAGCATCACCCGCGAATTATATCAGCTTAAAAAAGACATTGGTAAAATAATGGGAAAAAATAGTTATCATCTCCGTTTTATTCTCAACGGCGAAGAAAAGGCGCTGGATATCGAACCGGGAATTTCTGCCCTGGAGCTGATCAGGGACGTTCTTGACTTCAAGGGAACCAAGGAAGGCTGCGGCATCGGCGAATGCGGCGCCTGTACCATCGTTGTCGACGGCCGGGCGGTGAATGCCTGTTTGATGTTTGCGGCCCAGCTGGACGGGCGTGATGTTTTGACTGTCGAAGGCTTGAACCGAGATGAGGGGCTGCACCCGATTCAGCAGTCCTTTGCCGAACGGCATGCGGTTCAGTGCGGTTTTTGCACACCCGGGATTTTGATGAGCACCCATGCCCTGTTGGCGGAAAATCCGCAGCCCAAGCGCGATGAAATCATTAAGGCCGTGGCGGGAAACCTATGCCGCTGCACCGGCTATCAAAGTATTATCGCCGGCATAGAAGATGCGGCCGAAAGATGCCGCAAAGATCAGAAGAGATAGCGACCGCTCCGATGCTTTCCCGGAGTTCTGACCGGTTAGGCGCTTAATTTTGATTTCTTTGCACTTTATGGAAAAAAATTTTTATCGCGAAAACACGAAATATTGAAATCACGAAATTTATCTTCTCTCCTTTTCGTGTTTTTCCCGCCGCGGCGGGATGCTTTCTTGATCAATTTGTCCTTTTTGGTTCCGGGTTGTCTTGGTTAGGTAGGAGTAAGGTAAGAGCATGCTCAATGTAGAATATATAAGACCACCGGATGTCGGCAGCGCCCTTGATTTTCTGCAGGACTATAGCGGTGACACCACCATTTTGGCCGGGGGCACCGATGTCATGATCGACATGCGCTCCGGTGTGATTGAACGCCGTTATTTGCTGGATGTCAGCCGATTACCGGAGTTGCGGGAGATAATATTCGACAACGCAGAATTAACCATCGGAGCCGGTGTTACCATTTCTGAAATCGGCCGATCCGACATCATCGGGCGCCATGCCCCGACCCTGCAGATCGCGGCCGGCAAATTCGCCAGCCGGCAGGTGCGCAATATCGCTACCATCGGCGGCAACGTGGCCCACTGTTCCCCGTGCGGCGATACCATCCCGCCACTGCTCATTCACGATGCCGCGGCGGCGGTGGTCAGCCCTGCCGGTCAGCGCAACGTGCCGATAGAGGAAATGGCCGGCGGACCGTATCATTGCAGCTTGCGCCCCGATGAACTTATTACCCATTTTATTCTGAAACCCAAACCTGAAGCGGTTGAGTTTGCCGATTTTCAAAAAATCGGCCGCCGGAAAGAACTCGCTATCGCCAGGATAAGCATGGCAGCAATGGTTGCCAGACAAAGGGACAAATCCATTTCATTTATAAGGTTTGCCCTCGGATCCTGCACTCCCACGCCCCATCGATTCCGGGATATCGAAAACTTCCTGATCGGAAAAATTCCGGATGAAAATCTGTTGTGGGAAGCCGGCCGTTTGTTGTCTGTCGGAATGCTGGAAATTACCGGTCGCAGATCCTCGGCAGTGTACAAGGAACCGGCAATCCAGGGTTTGTTTATGCGGATGATGTATCCATTAGTACAATAGGCTGGGAAGCCAGGAAGCGAGGAAGCTGGGATGCCGGGAGGCTATGAGGCTGGAAAGCTGTGAAGCAAGAAAGCTGGAAAGCGAGGAAGCTGGGAGGCTGCGAAATCTAAAAAAGGTTTTTAGCCTTCAAGCCTCCGAGCCTCCAAGCCTTTAGGAATGTGACCATTAAATGAAAACCAAATACTCGACCATCGGACAAAGCATACCGAAAATCGGAGTCAATGAACGGCTGCGTGGTGAGCCGATTTTCAGTGCCGACATCGATTTCGAAGATGCGCTGGTGCTCAAGGCGCTGCGCAGTACCCGAGCCCACGCCAGGATCATTAGCGTCAATTGTGAACGGGCGCTCGAGATCAAAGGGGTTGTGGCCGTTTTCACGGCCCGGGATGTTCCGGGCAAGAACCTCATCGGCATTATCAACAAGGACCAACCGCTGCTGGCGGACGGCAAAGTGCGGTCCGTCGGTGAACCCATTGCCCTAGTTGCGGCCGAAAGCGAGAATGTGGCCGCCAGGGCGCTGGAGCGCATCGAGGTGACCTACGAAGATTTGCCGGCGGTGTTCACACCGGATGATGCCCTGAAACCCGATGCACCGAAGATTCACGATAAAGGTAATTTGCTGACAACACGCAGGATAATAAAAGGCGATGTGGCTGAGGCATTCAAACGCTGCGAGGTGGTGGTGGAAAAAACCTATCGCACCACCTGGATCGAGCACAATTACCTGGAGCCGGATGCCGGTGCCGGCTATGTGGATGAGGACGGCACCCTGGTCATTTACGCCTCGACCCAGAATCCCCACTACGACCACAAGGAAGTCATCGGCCTTCTGGGGTTGAAGGACCACCAGGTGCGGATTGTTCAAGCCGCCACGGGCGGCGGTTTCGGGTCCAAGCTGGATTTGAACGTTCAGGGGTTTATCGGTCTGGCGATGCTGCACCTGCAGCGGCCGGTAAAGATGGTTTATTCCAGGGATGAATCCTATCTGGCTACCGCCAAACGTCATCCGCTCAAGATGACATTGAAAAGCGGCGCCGATCGCAACGGCAGACTTATCGCGCTGCAGGCGGAGATAACCGCCGATACCGGAGCTTACGGGTCCTACGGAATTGCGGTGGCATCACGGGCGGCCGTGCATGCCACCGGGCCTTATGAAATTGAAAATATTGCGGTCGAAAGCCGCTGTGTCTACACCAACAACCCTTTTTGCGGTGCCATGCGGGGTTTCGGTACGCCCCAGATCGCCTTTGCTCATGAATCCCAGATGGATCTGCTGGCGGAAAAACTGGCGATGGATCCGCTCGAATTCAGGCTGAAAAATGCTTTCAGATCCGGTTCCGTTACCGCTACCGGCCAGAAGCTTGATACCAGTGTGGGGATCGCTGATTGCCTTGACGCTTTGAAACCCCACTACGAATGGGCGCGGACAACCTGGTGCGCTGAAAAGAGCAAGCCCTATAAAAAAAGGGGGGTCGGCCTGGGAAGTATGTGGTACGGCATCGGCAACACCGGGGTGCAGAACCCCTCCACGGCCAAAATCAAAATGGATTTGGGGGGAAACGTCAC
>CP070771.1:6739773-6751603 GCA_020345785.1 Desulfobacterales bacterium | reverse complement strand
GGTGAAGTCAAAGCCTGGTCCTCTGGACCAGGTTGTTCGATATATATAGTAATTTGTTGTGCAATGCACGTGCCAATCAGAGAAAGTGAGATCCGACGGGTGAAACAGGTGTGTAGCGCGGATGAAATCGGAAGGCGGAGTTCTGATGCCCTTAAGTTTGAGAACTTTTTGTTCTTCCATTATTCCATGGGTTATCTGACGGCGAAGTCAAACCCCCGCCGTCGGCGGGGCTGCTGGGCCAGGATTCTTTATCAACGGCGGCAGCGTCCCTTCACTTTTTTGTCGGGGAATTAAAAGGTCTTGGCCGAGCGGCTATTTTAGAGTTACAAAATAAATTGCTGAAAAAAAAGTAATTTGGCATATTCATTGCTCCACCAGTTTAGGAGGCATTTGCCGAAAAATTTAACCATCTTCGAATTGGGACAAATGCACGGCTGCCCAATCAGAGCATTCGCATCAGCCGATGAGCAAACACGGAACTCCATTCATAAGTCGCTGGCTATGGCGGTGAGAATTGAAAAGGTTTTACCGTCACAGCGAAAGTATTTTTTGGTTGTCCAAACTCACACGATGCCGCTGGCATATGAATGGAGGGGGCCTTCCTCATACCCCCAGCCCTGCTGCTGGTCGCTGATTGGAGGAAATATGAAAAAATATATCGGAATCTGGTTGGATCACAAAAAAGCCTATATCGTCACTCTGATCAAAGAAGAATTGGCTTCTGAGGAGGACAGGGAAATTATCGAGCTCGTGCACTCAAATGTCGATCGCAAGGTTAAACTCTCGGGAGGCTCGCGCACCCGTAAAACGCCTTATGGTCCCCAGAATGTCGCTGTGGACGGAAAGAAGGAATTCCAAATCAGACGGCAGTTAAAAAATTTTTACAAAAGCATTATCAATAAAGTAAAAGATGCCGTTAGAATTTACATTTTCGGCCCGGGAGAAGCCAAGATCGAGTTGAAAAAGGAAATTGAAAAATCGATCGAGTTGGCATCTAGAATTAAGGCCGTCGAAACAGCCGATAAAATGACCGCAAAACAGATAACAGCCAGGGTCCGAGAGGTTTTTGCTTCTTACTTGGAATAAATCTTAAAAAGTCGTCCTGCAAACTGGATACCCGCCGGCGCGGTCATAATTTCTATCTTATATACTGTGTATCGATAACTTTGGCATAAAATTAACGCGGCTCAAGGAAATTAAATACTTGCGGATTATTAACACTTTAAGGAAACTACTATGGCCCGAACCATAAACTTCAATCAAAATTCATCCGTCCCGATGGTTATTTGGCGGAGTCTTTTGACCGTCTTTTTACTTCCGGTGCTGGTTTGCCCAATTGGTGCTGCTGAAAGCAAAGGCACCTGGTCATCAACCGCCGTACCCGGCTCGTTTTCGCAGCTGGTTAAAAAAGCCAGTCCGTCGGTCGTCAATATCAGCGCGGTGAAAATCGTGCAGCGATCGGAGAAAGGCCCGCTGCCCTATGATCAGGTTGATCCCTTAAACGAATTTTTCAACCGGTTCTTCAGAGACCAGGTGCCTCGAGAGTTCAGGCAAAACAGTCTTGGCACCGGATTTATTATCGATCAGGAGGGATTTATCATCACCAACAGTCACGTAGTGGAGCAGTCCGACGAGATCAAGGTCAAGCTGGCCGATAAAAGGGAATTCAGCGCCGAGATCGTCGGCCGCGATCCACTGACGGATGTAGCACTCATCCGCATTGTAACGGACGTGCCGTTGAAGCCGCTTATCCTCGGCAACTCGGATCAAGTTGAAGTCGGCGACTGGGTGGTTGCCATCGGCAACCCTTTCGGATTGGGCCACACCGTCACAGCCGGAATCGTCAGCGCGATGTACCGGCAAATCGGTTCCGGACCCTACGAGAATTTCATTCAGACAGACGCGCCCATCAACCCGGGCAACAGCGGCGGGCCGCTTCTGAACACGGCCGGGGAAGTCGTCGGGATCACCACCCTGATTTTTTCTCAGAGCGGCGGCAACCTGGGCATCGGCTTTGCCATCCCCATCAATATGGCCAAAGATTTGTTGCCCCAGCTTAAAACAGGAAAGGTGGTCAGGGGATGGATGGGAATTATGATCCAGAAAATAACACCGGATTTGAAAAATAAATTTCTTCTGAACGATGAAAAAGGCGCCCTCGTGTCGGATGTGATCACCGGGAGCCCGGCTGATAAAGCCGGTATCCGCCGGGGGGACGTGATTGTTGCCTATGATCTCAAAGCTGTCAATGAGGTAAATGAGCTGTCGCAGATGGTGGCCTCCTCGCCGGTCGGCAAATCGGTGGTGGTTGAAATTATGCGATCGGGCCGGAAGCAAAGTTTTAACGTCTCGATTGAAGAACTCGCAGAAACCGGTGAACCTCCGGTTGCCGAGGAGGACAGAATGGACCTTGGACTGGTTCTGCAGCAAGTCACCCCCGAGCTTGCCAGAAAATTTGGACTTCCGCGAACAAGCGGACTTCTGGTCATTGAGGTAGAAATCGATTCTGCAGCCGATCAGGCCGGACTTGCGCCGGGGGATATTATTCTAGAAGTCGACCGGGTTCCAGTTAAAGATTTTGCCGGTTTTGCAGAAAAAATCGATGGAATCAGCAGAGGGGAGACGGCGTTGTTGCTCATAGACCGCCTTGGTTCAACGCTCTTCCTGACGATCAACATCCGGGGATAATGCTGCAGCAGGCAGCTGAAGACCATAGCCGGCCTGATGCAGTACGATATGAATCCTTTCGTGCCGGCGGGATCGTTTGCCGCAGATAAGCGCATGAAATTTTTCTTATTTTCTTTTTTGGTGTTTGTGATAAATTTATTGTTTACGGTTCTCCGCCGGCCGGAAATTTTCGCTGTGCTAAAATCGGCTTACCCGGATCGGTAAAATGAAACGAATATACATCAGCGACCATGGGCAGAGCATGGTTGCGCCCCTTCCAGGGGCCTTCCTCATACCCACAGCTCTGCTGCTGGTGGCTGAGGAATGGAGTGAATTCTGATGTTCGACGTGTTTTTTAAAAAGGAGCGCCAACTTGAATCTCTGATCTACAACTACCTGGAAAACCTTGGCATGATTCAAAACCATTTTGTCAAGGCCATGAACCTGTGTTTGAAAGAGGGCGTCAGCGATGATTTTTGTTTTCTCATGGAGCAGACCCACAAGTTCGAGTCCAGAGCCGATGATCTGCGCGATGAAATCAATGAACTCATGTACCGTCGGGCCCTGATTCCCGAATCCCGCGAAGATATTATGGCATTGCTTGAAAAAGTTGATGAGATCCCACGTTCCTTCGAGCAAATTTTAAATATGATCCGCACTCAGAAGATTAAGTTTCCTGAATTTCTGACCCTCGACATCCAGGAACTCATCCGGGTTTCGATGGAAAGCTGCGACCTGATGGTCAAGCAAATTGATGTGTGGATCAAGAAAATAGAAGGCATCCGGGCCTTAATGTCGACCATTGATCAAAACGAGAGCCATTGCGACCATATCGAGCGGCGTATCATCACCAAAATTTTTGAAACCGATATCGATCCGTTTCTCAAATTGCAGTTAAAAGAGATGGTCATTGTGCTGGGCGAGATATCGGATCAAGCAGACAGGGTGTCGAAGCGGATCAACATTATGACGATGAAAAGGCGGGTTTAATGCTTTCTCTTTTCGGCGGTATTTTCCTGGGATGGTCTCTGGGCGCCAACGACGCCAGCAATGCATTCGGTTCGGCCGTGGCATCGAGGATGGTCAAGTTCTGGACGGCTGCAATTTTAGCCTCCATTTTTGTCCTGCTGGGAGCGCTCCTGGAGGGACGGGCCGGTATGGATACCCTGGCGGGCCTCACGGATCTGACATTAAAAAAAGCCGTCATTGCCTCGGTATCGGCAGCTGTTACGGTGACCGTCATGACCTTTCTGGGGCTCCCGGTCTCTACGTCTCAGGCGGTTGTCGGTGCCATTCTGGGCATCGGATTCGTCCACCGGCAGCTGAACCTGGGTGGGTTGAGCAAAGTATTTCTGTGCTGGTTTGGGACGCCGATCGGAGGCCTGATAATGGCGGTGCTGATTTACAAAATCCTCGCAGCCCTTTACAACCGGCTCCATATCGACCTTTTCGACTCCGACATTTTTCTGCGTGTGTCGCTGATCCTGGCGGGATCTTATGCCTCCTATGCCTTGGGCGCCAATAATGTCGCCAACGTAACAGGCGTTTTTGTGGGAGCCGGCAAGCTGACCGTCTCTGGTGCGGCGCTGCTTGGCGGCTTGAGCATAGCGCTGGGGATTTTGACATTTAGCCGGGGTGTCATGGAAACCGTCGGGCGTAAACTCGTGCGGCTGGATCCCTTTTCGGCATTGATCGTGGTACTGGCCGAAGCTGTAACCGTTCACTTTTATACCGTTGTCGGCGTGCCCGTGTCGACTTCTCAGGCGATCGTCGGCGCGGTGTTGGGAATTGGTATCGTAAAAGGCATCAATACCATGAGCCGCCGAACCCTGATGAATATATTCATCGGCTGGTTTTTTACACCGGTGGTGGCGGGTTTTGTCGCCACGGTCCTGAATTTTGCTGTATATCTGCGATACGTGCCGGCATAATAGCGGGACAGCGCAGTTTTAAGAGACGAATGACTGCTTGCAGGCATATTGACTGCTAGATGAAAATACTGAAAATTCCAAGCACCAAAAACCAAATTCCAAATGGTGCTATCAATTATCTGTCTTAAGATTTGCATCATTTTTGCTGCCGGACTGAGTTGACTCGGAGCATGGAGGAATCATGGAGAAACAGCACAAATTTTCCATCTGGTACGTTCTGCTGGGAATCTGGTTTGTTTTAATTATCCAGAACTACATGGGTTCGGTTTTTGCTATCAAGACCATCCCCTACAGCGAGTTTTTAAAACTCTTGAAGGAGGGCAAAATTTCGGAGGTCGCCATTTCGACCAATCAGATCCAGGGTGCGTATCAAGAAGGGGAGGGTGCTGCGGCCAAACAGGTCAGGTTTAAAACCGTGAGAGTCGATCCGGACACCTCGCAACTGCTGGAGCAATACAACGTGCAATTCAAAGGCGAGTTTGAGTCGCAGTTCCTGCCCACGCTGTTGTCCTGGATTGTTCCGATTTTTATTTTTTTCGGCATCTGGTACTTCATGATGAAGCGCATGGCCGGCCAGCAACCGGGCTTTATGACGCTGGGTAAAAACAAGGCCAAAATTTATATGCAGGAAGATATCCAGGTGCGCTTCGATGATGTGGCCGGGGTAGATGAAGCCAAGCAGGAGCTCATCGAAGTGGTTGACTTTTTGAAAGAGCCGGGCAAATACACCGAACTGGGAGGCAAGATCCCCAAGGGAATTTTGCTGGTAGGACCGCCCGGCACCGGAAAAACGATGTTGAGCAAGGCCGTGGCCGGGGAAAGCGGGGTCCCCTTTTTCAGCATGAGCGGCTCTGAATTTGTGGAAATGTTCGTGGGGCTCGGCGCCGCCCGGGTGCGGGATCTTTTTGAACAGGCCAAGCAAAAGGCGCCCTGCATTATTTTTATCGATGAACTGGACGCCTTGGGTAAAGCCAGAGGCTTTGGAACCGTCGGCGGTCATGACGAGCGCGAGCAGACCCTCAACCAGCTGCTGGTGGAGATGGACGGCTTTGACCCCAAGGTGGGGGTTATCTTGCTGGCGGCCACCAACCGTCCGGAAATACTGGACCCGGCACTCCTGCGGCCGGGACGGTTTGACCGGAACATTCTCGTCGACCGGCCCGATAAGGAAGGCCGGGAGCAAATCCTCAGGGTGCATATCAAGACCATCAAAGTTGAGGAAAATATTGATGTGGAGACCCTGGCCGGCATGACATCCGGTATGGTGGGCGCGGATCTGGCCAATCTGGTCAATGAAGCAGCACTCCTGGCAGTCCGCCGCCACAAGAAAAAAGCGGGTATGCCGGAGTTTGAAGAAGCGGTAGAGCGGGTTGTGGCCGGTCTCGAGAAGAAGAACCGTCTGATAAATCCCAAGGAAAGAAAAATTGTGGCCTACCACGAGATGGGCCACGCCATTGCGGCGTTATCCCTGCCCGGCACCGAGCCGGTGCAGAAAATATCCATTATCCCCCGCGGGATTGCCGCCCTGGGCTACACCATGCAGGTCCCCACGGAAGACCGGTTTTTGATGCAGAAAACCGAATTACTGAATAAAATTGCCACACTTTTGGGTGGACGGGCCGCCGAGGAGATTGTATTTGAAGATATTTCCACCGGAGCGCACAACGATCTGGCCCGGGCCACGGACATTGCCCGCAGTATGGTCAAGGAATACGGCATGAGCAGCAAGCTGGGGCAGGTTTATTTTGCCCGGGAAAAAAGAGCCCGCTACCTTAACATACCAATGGAAGGTGCCACCGAATACAGTGAAGCTACGGCCGAACTCATTGATTCGGAAGTCGTCGAGATCATCAACCAGCAGTATGCAAGAGCACGGGAGATTCTGATGGAGAAACGAGACGTCCTTGAAAAAGGCGCCGGGTTGCTGCTGGAAAAAGAGAAAATCGAGGGCAACACCATCAAGGCCCTTCTGAATAATGCTTGAGGGGTCCACCGACGCTTTCGACGTCGCTGAGAATTTATACCTGTAAACGGGTCTTCATGAAAACAGGGGAGTTTGACCATGGCTGAAAAAATCCAAAAAATGATCGTCGTTCCGATTGACGGCACCGAAAATGTGTTTAAAACCCTGGATTACATTAACCTACTTTTCGGTCCGGAACATCCTTTAAAGATCACGTTGTTTTATGTCCTACCCCGCCTGCCCGCCATGCTGGAAGAAGAAAGCCGCAAAAGCGGTGAAACCCTCAAAAAGCTGAAAAATCTCGAGAGCCGAAATGCCGAAATGGCCGAACGTTTGTTGGCAACCGGCAAAAAAAAGCTGGTTGATATGGGTTTTGGCGAGAAGACGGTCGAAGCGGTATTTAGAAAAATTGAAGTTGGGATTGCGCGGGATATCGTCAACTGGTCTGAAAAGAAACATGCGGATGCCGTGATCTTATCGACCCGTGGCCGCAGCAAGTTGGTGACTTTTTTTCTCGGAGAAATCGCCAACAAAGTACTGGAATACAGCCGGGTTTGTCCGGTCTGGATGGTGAAAGGCACCGCTAAAAAGAAACACGTCCTTTTAGCGATCGACAATTCGAAAAACGCGCTGCGGGCCGTGGATCACGCCGGCTTCATGCTGTCCGGCACGGATGCGACGGTTACGATATTTCATTCCAAGAGGGATTTAAATCGCTTCATTCCTGATGCGCTGGTTGAAGAGTTCCCGGAGTTCCAGAAATTCTGGCAACGCAGGGCCGGCAAGGAGATTGCACCTTTTATGCAAAAAGCTCAAGAAATGCTGCAGGAAGCCGGCATAACGAAAGAGCATATTACAACCAAGGTGGTTGACGGCAGCCGCAGCGCAGCGTTCGATATCCTGGAAGAGGCGCGGAGCGCTGAAGCGGGAACCATTTTTCTCGGGCTGCACGGCTATTCCAGCGTAAAAGAGTATACAATGGGCAGCGTTACCCGAAAAGTTCTGAATCATGCCGAGGATATGACCGTGTGTATCGTCCCATAATTTATCCGCTGCACCGACGATCAAGCAACTTACTTCAGCTTGCAAAGACCAATTTACAGGCATGATTATGTTTTTGAGGGCGGATAAATTAGATCACTTTCTCCCGCTGACGAGCTCATACAGAAGGCCTTTTTTCCCCATCAGTTCATCATAGGAACCCATTTCTTCAAGCTTGCCGGCTTTCATCACGCCGATTTTGTCAAAGCCCTTGATAATATCCAGTCGGTGAACCACCGCAATCAAGGTGGTCTCTCCCCTCCAGTGGGTATCCAGCACCTTCTGGATAAGCGCCTGGGACCGATTATCCAGGGCCGAGGTCGCTTCGTCCATGATGAGTATGTTGGGTTTTTTGAGAAACGCTCTGGCGATAGCCAGCTTCTGGCGCTGGCCTCCGGACAGCCGATCGCCTTTTGTCCCTACCTGAAACTGCATGCCGATATGAAGAATGGTTTCCAACAGATCTTCCTCGATGAGCAGCTGCACAATCTGTTCATTGATGGTATCCTGAACTTTGGGATTGGAGGTTTTCAGCCGGCCGAAAAACACATTGTTAAGGATGGTTTGCGAAGGGATATAATCCGTTTTGCGGTAAAAAGAAAACGCATCCGGAATGTCCACCGTAATTTTCTTTCTGAATTCGGTTCTTGCCCCCAGGATCTGCTTTTCAAGCGCCGCCGGCAGGGCGACCATTTTATGCCTGCCCGGTATAAAACGCAGCGCCAGATCCAACAGCTTTTGATTCCCCTCATTCGAAAGCATTTGCCGGCCGCTCTTCTTGAGATGTCCGGCTATTTTTGCAAACTCCTCCATCTCGTTGCGAGATATCGGGCTGTCTTCGAAAAAAAACGGTTCGCTTAAAGGAAGTTTTTGCAGAATATCCATCGTCTGAAGACATAATTCGCTGCCGAGCTTAGTGAGTGGTTCCGCTAAATCGGCGCTATTCAGAAATCGGACAAAGTACGCATTGGCGGCTAAATTATTTTCACGAAATGATTCCTGGATGGAAGAGCCGAAGGTTAAATTTTTGGCCACGGTGGAGTAAGTGAGATACTTCTCCTTGTCAAAGAATTCGACGTGTTCGGCCAACCGGCCGCTTAATCGGCGCGCCAACTTTCGGCGGATGCGAATCAGGCCGGGGATCAGATGGGAGTCCCCATTCAGGTTGAGCACCGAGTTGAGTCCAAAGCGCAAAACATCCGGGAAAATTCCGGTTTGCTGAAGCACCTCGATTTTTTCATCGATATTCGGCAGCAATTGTGACGAATTCATCCCGGTGCCCTCTAATTTGGATGTGCATCCATAAAGCAGATTTTCTTCAATGCTGCCGTCAAAAATGAAGGGGGTTTGAAAAATAATGCCCAGGTTGGAGGCAATGTCTTTCTTGGTAAGTTCCGCTACCTCGCGATCATCGATTCGAATATGGCCGGCCGTGTAGCGGTAGAGCTGGGCGATGCAATGGGCCAGCGTGCTTTTGCCGCTGCCGGAAAAGCCGACAAGCGCCAGTTGTTGACCGGGTTCGAGCGAAAAATGGATGCCATCGAGCAATTGGATACCTTCCTCCGTTCTAAAGGAAAGGCTGTCGACGTCGATTTTTCCGCCAAGCCGGTAAGGATCCCGACCTTCAGGGTCAACAATGTGCTCGGGCGCGACATCAAAATACTCCATGGTGCGTCGGTAACTGACAGACGCCTCCTGATAGGCCTGGTAGATATCGATAAGCTCGCGCCAGGGGTCGAAAAGCTTTTCCTGGGCCGATAAAAATGCCACCAGCGCGCCCAGCTGCAGCTGCCCGTGGATGGTGAGGTAGCCGCCCAGGATGAAGATGATAAAGGGGCTGAAACTGGTAAAAAAGTTGCTGCTGACTTTCATACCCTGGCGGTAAAGATTCCATGCGATTCTGATTATCTGCAGCCTGTCCGCCAAAGCTCCGAATTTGCTGTTTTCGATATGATAGGCGGCATTGCCCTGGATTTCGTGAATTCCGGAAATCGTCTCGGCGATTTTACCGGAGAATTCGCGCGACATATCCACCCGTTTCTGGTTTTGCTTGTTGGCACCCCGCTGCAGGGCCGGCAGCACCAGCAGCGCGGCGGGATAAACCGCAAAGGAGACGACGGCCAGCAGCGGATTTAACCAGAGCAGATATAGGGTAAACGCGATCAAGCTCAAAACACTGGTAAGTGGAATAGCGATCGCCATGCCCACAAAATCGCCGGCCGTCGCCAGCTCCGACACGAAGGACTGGACCACCATGCCGGGTTGGGTTCTTCTGAAAAAATACAGCGGCAGCCTTAAAACATGGTAATACAGCTCCTTGCGCATGTCGGTTAACGCCTGTTGCCCGATGACCGTCTGGAGATAGCTGGTAAGGTATTTGAGGGCGGCGGCGACGACGACTGCCGCCAGATAGATGCCGCAATAGATGAGTAAAAGTTCAAAAGCCTTCAGGCTGATCGCCTGGTTGACAATGCGCTTTTGCATTTCAAGCGGAATGATGCGGACCAGAACCGTAACACACACTGTTAACAGCAACAACAGCTTGAGCTTATAATTGCCCGCGATTATCCAGGAGACCAATGATTTCTTTACGATCGGTGTTGTTTGATTTTTCATAATGGAGATCTTTCCCGCATGTTGGCAACAAAACTTGGATTCTCTTGCCAGCTTTATTGCATTAAGCCGCAGAAAACATTATCATAACCCAAAATGAAAGCAAGGGAACATATTGAAATTCGGGAAAATTGAAAGGAGACCGATCATATGAGAAAAAACCTCGCTGCCATTCTCCTGCTCGTTTTCTGCATCCTGCCGCAGACTGTTTCGGCGCAGAGCAGTCCTATTCAATTTTCCGACATTCAACCGGAACTTGAAGGCATTTTGTCAAAATTGGCGACTAATTTAGCGGCGTTTGAGCAAATTCAAAAAAATATGGATAATTCCGCCACATCCCAACAGAACTATAATGAGTTGAAAAATATTTTTCTGTCATCAACGCTTGCCATTGCCACCATCGGGGCCATTTGTGAATACGAACGGGATCTATTGACGTTATTTATCGATCTGAAAGAGAAAAATAGACGCAAATTTTATGACGTGAGGATCGAAAGCATGGAGACTTCCGTCAGGCAAATTAAAAATATGTACCGCCAGATTCAGATCAACTACACCATTTTCCCCCCCAATTTTTTTGAAGCGCCGCTGGTCAGAAAAGAACGTTTGACCATTGAATCATCCGTAAACCTCCTGAAGCGCTGCGGCGAACTGTTGAATTCAGTCAATCGACGATGATAAGTTAGGTTAAAAAATATCGTTAAGGCGATCCGATCGGGATTTGAAAAACCAGGGATGAACCATCAAAGCATTAAACTGGAGGAAACAGCTGATGTCACGCCCAATCAAAAAAAGATCGAAAAAAGCCGGATTATCTCCGGGAAGTCTGGTCCATATCGGAGAAAAGAAAATTGACCAGATAAAAATTACCCTCATGACCTATGATCAGGAACAGCTGCTGGAAAAAACGCTGCCGGCCGTCGAAGCGTCCTTTGCTTACAAGGACACTCCGCCGGTTACCTGGATCAACGTGGATGGACTGCACGAGGTGAATGTGATTGAGAAAATCGGCCTCCATTTCGGCATTCATCCTCTGGTACTCGAGGATATCGTCAATACCGGCCAACGCCCGAAAGCAGAGGAATTCGACGATTATATCTATGTGGTTTTAAAATTGCTGGATATCGACGCGGCCGTTGGTCATATCGCCGCTGAACAGGTCAGCCTCATACTGGGGCCCCATTTTCTGATCTCGTTTCAGGAAAAAGAGGGGGATGTTTTTAATTACGTGCGCGAGCGAATTCGCAAAGCCCGCGGACGAATTCGTAAATCCGGCTGTGATTATTTAGCCTATGCCCTGATGGATGCCGTCGTCGACCACTATTTCGTCATTCTCGAGAGGCTGGGTGAAAAAATAGAGCAGCTTGAGGACGAATTGCTGAATAACCCCACCTCCCGGATGCTGGAAGACATCCACCATCTCAAACGGGAGATGATCGTTTTTCGCAAACAGGTCTGGCCGCTGAGGGAAGTCTTAAACAGCTTAATCAAGGAGCAGGCGGCACTGATCCAGGAAACCACCCATATTTTTCTGAGAGATGTTTATGACCATACCATCCAGGTCGTCGACACGATCGAGTCTTTCCGTGACGTGCTTTCCGGATTGTCTGACCTG
>CP070771.1:6730550-6739673 GCA_020345785.1 Desulfobacterales bacterium | reverse complement strand
TTAATCCGCGGCAGCTTCGATCTGACAACTTTCTCCAATTTTAAACAACATGTTTATAACATGAAGGTGCTATTTTTTCAGGGCGGATTAATTACATGAACAAGCGATACAACGATCTCAATACCTATCTTCGATCTCTTTTTGGCTGCCGGGTGCAAAAAATAACCATCGATGCCGGGCTTTCCTGTCCCAACCGGGACGGCACTCTTTCCAGCGGTGGATGTATCTATTGCAATGCCCGTGGATCCGGCACCGGTGCCCTTTCCCGCGGCCTGTCGATTACCGAACAACTTGTCCAGGGAAAACAAGCGCTCCATCGGCGCTACAAGGCCAGGAAATTCATTGCCTATTTTCAGTCTTTTTCCAACACATATGGTCCGGTTGATAAGCTCAAACGGTTATATGATGAAGCCCTGGCCGTGGAAGACGTTGTCGGTCTTTCCATCGGTACCCGTCCGGATTGCGTGAATGAGAGGATTTTGGATCTGCTGCAGAATTACGCTCAAAACTATCTGGTCTGGATTGAATACGGATTGCAGTCTGCCAGGGATGCAACGCTGGTCGCGATCAACCGGGGTCACGACGTTCAATGTTTCAGGGATGCGGTAAAAACAACATTGAACAGGGAAATCAAAATCTGTGCCCATGTAATCCTCGGCCTGCCCGATGAAAGCCGAAGCGATATGCTCCGCACCGCCGATACCGTAGCAGCGTCGGGTATCGACGGCGTCAAACTGCATCTGCTGTATGTGATTAAAGGAACCCGGCTTGAAACACTCTATCGGCAGGGCCGATACAAGTGCCTGGCGCAGCAGGAATATGTCGACCTTGTCTGTGATTTTCTCGAACGCCTTCCCCGCCATATGATCATTCAGCGGCTGACGGGCGATCCCCATCCCGATGAACTCGTGGCGCCGCAGTGGTCGCTTAAGAAAACCGAAACTCTGGCGCAAATACGAACCACCTTGGAAAAAAGAGATTCCTGGCAGGGGAAGCTGGCGGGAGACAGATGACAGAATACAGAGGACAGAGGCAAAGGAAAGAAGGTGAGAAGGTAGAGAGGCTGGGAGGCTGGGAAGCCAGGAAGCCGGGAGGCTAAAACTCGGATCTTTTCCTTCTCCTTACGCTCTGTTCTATGCGCTATGCCCCATGCGCTATGCAATTATCACCCCTCGCCGTGCATCATCGAAATCCCGCAACCCGCCACCTCCAACCCTCCCAGCTTCTTTCCCCATCACAACCATTGCAACATTCGACCGGAAATCCTATATTTATTCTGTTATGTTCAGCGACCTCATTGCAAATTCAGAGGATTTTGACCTCTCCTTCAAGGTGTTCCATGAACTCATGGCGCAGAAGGTCACGGACATCCTTCTGGTTTCAAGCCCCTATGAAGCGTTTATAATGGAAGAAGAGGGCCGGCTGGCAGAACGAATCATTCATGAATATCGCGGTCTGAACCTCTCGCGTCCCCCCATGCTGACCTGGGTATCTTCCGCGCGGCAGGCGCTGGAAGCCCTATCCCGCAAAAAATTCGATCTTGTCATTACCATGCCCCAGGTCGATGAAATCAATGCATATGACCTGGGGAGGCAGATAAAAGACATCCATTCGGAACTGCCGGTTTATTTGATGCTTCAGGACACGAGCAAACACCTGCTCGAGCGCAAATACACCGACCGCAAATCCATAGACCGGGTATGGGTTTGGTACGGCAATTCAGATCTTTTGCTGGCGCTTATTAAAAATCGCGAAGATCAGATGAATGTTGCCTACGACACCCGGCGCGCCAAGGTGCGGGTTATTATACTGGTGGAAGACTCTCCGATCTATTGCTCTTCGCTGTTGCCGCTGCTTTACAAGGAGATCGTCACGCAAACCCAAGCCGTGATGGAAGAATCGGTCAATGATGAACATCGAATTCTCAGGATGCGCGCACGTCCCAAAATCCTGCTGGCCGAAACTTTTGAAGAAGCGCTCGATCTTTATCAGCAATACCGGCCGTATCTGCTCAGCGTTTTTTCAGACGTTCGCTTTCTAAGAGACGGACAAATGGATGAACAGGCCGGGTTCAAACTGCTGGGCAGAATTCGGCAGGAGGATCCCGATCTGCCGCTGCTCAACCTCAGCTCGGAAGAATCCAACCGGCAGCAGGCGCGGGAGTTGTCGGCCATGTTTTTGAACAAAAACTCGCCCACCCTGCATTCGGAAATTCGCAGTTATTTTATGACGTATCTTGGTTTCGGCGATTTTATTTTCCGACTGCCGATCGGCCGGGAAATCGCCAGAGTATCCAACTTGCGCGAGATGGAAAATATTTTGCCCTCCATTCCGGACGAATCCATTTATTACCATGGTCAGCGCAACCATTTTTCCAGCTGGCTGATGGCCCGCTCCGAGGTGATGCTGGCCTCCAAACTCAAGCCGGTTAAGGTTAGTGATTTTCCAAACGCCGGAGAGCTGAATAAATATCTGGTCAACTGCATCCATGCGCGGCGTAAGGGACGCCAGAAAGGGCTCATCACCGAGCTGGTCAGAGGTGCTTATGATCCGGACGCCGATTTTGTCAAAGTCGGCAAAGGCTCCCTCGGCGGCAAAGCCAGAGGATTGGCGTTTATCGCCACCCAACTTAAAGAGAATCCGGATCTGCAAAAAAAATTCAAAGATGTCGACATCCAGGTCCCCAAATCTTTGGTGCTTTCGACGGAAGGATTTGATGCCTTTGTCAGCGATAACGACCTCAAAGAGTTGGCAACCTCCGAACGCAGTGATGCTGAAATCGCCGATTTATTTTTCAAAGCTCAATTTCCGGAATGGCTGCAAACCGATCTTAAATTGTTCGTGGCCCATGCGCGATATCCGCTGGCCGTGCGATCTTCCAGCCTGCTGGAAGATGCCCAGTTTCAACCGTTTGCCGGTATCTATAAAACCTACATGCTACCCAACAATCATCCCGACCCAGCTGTACGGCTTGAGCGCCTGATTACGGCCATCAAGCTGGTATATGCGTCCACCTATTATGAGAGCCCCAGGTCCTATGCTCAAAGCACCTTTCATCGTATGGAAGATGAGAAGATGGCGGTGGTCATCCAGCAGTTAACCGGTGCGGCTTACGGCGACTATTTTTATCCGGCCATCTCCGGCGTGGCGCAGTCCTACAATTTTTATCCCATTTCCCATTTGAAACCGGATGAAGGCATTGCCCACATTGCTTTGGGACTTGGCAAAACTGTGGTCGAAGGGGGCACGTCGCTGCGTTTTTCTCCCAAATATCCCCAATTTCTGCCTCAATTTTCGACGGTCGATGATATTTTGAAAAATTCCCAGAGATTTTTCTATGCCCTGAAACTGAAAAATTTTATGCCAAACTTCGATGTCGACGAGAATGCGACCCTGGCCAAGCTGGAAATTGATGAGGCGGCCGATCACCCGCCGATCAAACACCTGACCAGTTCGTATTCAGTCCAGGATCACAGGATCAGGGATGGCGCCGGAAATATCGGTTATCCTGTGCTGACATTTGCCAATGTCCTTAAATATCGCGCATTTCCATTGGCGGAAATCCTGGCGGACGTGCTGGAAATCGGGCGCCGGGGGATGGGGTGTCCGGTGGAAATGGAATTTGCGGTAAGACTGCCTGCCGACCGTGAGGTAAGGCCGTCGTTTGATTTGCTCCAGATCAGACCTATGGGGATCAGCCGCCATCAAATGGATGTGGAGATCAGTGATGAAGATGTTCACACGGCCTTTTGTTATTCAACGACGGCCCTGGGCAACGGCAGCTCAAACGATATCGCCGACATCGTCTATGTCAAGCCCGACGCGTTCGATCCGGCCCGCACGGTTGAAATCGCCGCTGAGATCAGCCGGATCAACAAACAGCTGGTTCAACAAAAACGCAAGTATCTGCTAATCGGCCCGGGCCGCTGGGGTTCCGCCGACCGCTGGCTCGGCATACCGGTGAATTGGCATGACATCTCGGGGGTAGGGGCAATCATTGAAACCACCATCGAAAACCTGAAGGCCGATCCATCCCAGGGATCTCATTTCTTTCAAAACATCACCTCCCTGGGAATCGGCTATTTAACGACTACTCACAACGGCAGTGATTTCATCGACTGGCAATGGCTGCGGACATTACCCACCGAAGCGGAAACGCCCCACCTGGAACTTGCCAGGCTGGAAACACCTCTGACTATCAAAATTGACGGTAAAAAATCCCGGGCCGTGATCCTGGCGCAAAGAACCCCTGACGGCAAAAACGAATTGAATGGCGGGCTGGTGAGGACTTAAGACTACCGATTGACAAACGACGGATGTCGAATGGTAAATGGCGGCTGTTGTTTCACCCGGCTTTTTTTTATGCTTAAACGAAAGAAATCTTTAATTCCTGCCATACAAACCCCGCCCCGGCGGGACTCCCCATCCCGTCGCGGTCCGCCGGAGGCGGACAAGTTCGAAGATAAGCGTACTGACGTCCTCTTGCCTTTCCCCGCCTGTTGGCGGGATAATTCAAACCATCCCGTGCTTTGCACGGGGTGGTGATTGACTCGACGTTCGTCAATCCTCACTCTTTATTCTTCTAACTGGGCAATATGCTCCAGATAATTTTGGGCATCCTCATCATCCAGCTCAGCGGCCTTTTTGAAATCCTCCATGGCCTTCTCCTCCTCGCCGGCCAGCAGATAAACCCTGCCGCGGCCATAGAGATACATTCCGTTTTGAGGCTGCATCTCGAGGGCTTTGTTAATCAGGGCAAGGGCCTGGTCGAACTTGCCCAGTTGACCGTAGGATATGCCCTGTTCAAAATAAGCACCGCTGCGATTCGGGTCCAGGGAGATAGCTTTTTGAAAATATTTGATGGCGGCACGATCGTTGCCGTACGTGGCGCAAAGCGCCCCCTTGTCAAACCAGTAGTCGGCATCCTTTTTAGGCGCTTTAGGCGTCAGGGTTTTTTTCATAGCTTTCGGTTTGTCCTGAGCAGATGCTTT
The DNA here is from genome assembly GCA_020345785.1 of Desulfobacterales bacterium. Next base: position 6,734,682 of record CP070771.1, on the reverse strand, counting down.
GTCGGTTTTGTCGCCGGATTTTACTTCAGCCTGGCTGTCTGATGGTTTTTGGACGGCGGTGGCCTTTTGCGCCGATGCCGGAGCTGTGAAAACGATCATCAGGACTAGCGCCAGCAGGCTGAAGAAAAAATTGAAAAGAATGGATTTGAGTTTCATTGAATTCACCTCTGCAATGTAATAGGTTTCAGGTGTCAGAAAAGCGCAGCTAAGTGCCTGAATCAACCAGTCAACCTCATCAACTCGATCGCTAAATTATGTTATAAGCAGATATCGGCCATATTGTCAAAAACTGTAGCTAATATTCCCGCTGATTTTCTTTATTTTTTCGCCAAAACGCAATGCTGAATGGATTCGTATATAAGACGAACTATTTGGACAGGATTTACTGGATAATTAGGATTTTTTTGTTCGGACCACTTTCCGGATGAACGTGTTCCTGCCAAAATTCCGAAGGATTGCTGATTTTTGCTTTTCGTTTACCCTGCCTTGCCATCTTGTCCCGTCGTAGCTCAAAGAGCGAAGTTGGAAGCTTTGGCGGCGGCAGGTCAACGGAAAGTAAAAAAGTAAAACAAATCCTATGCGTGCTACCCCTCCGGGGCGCAGTCCCTATGGGCCGTAGGCAGCGTCTACGGTAAAAATGAAGATCAAAATGGGCCCCTTTTAGGGGATTCATCAAGCCACCCCGTTTAGAAGTGCAATTTTATTCGCCGAAGGCGATTGGGTTTTTATCAGTTTCTTCAGGAAACTGATAAAAAAATATATCGGATTAATCCTGTAGATCCTGTCTATTAAAATTTTTTCAAAATAGAATCCATTCCCTCTCTGCTAAGACCAATCCCGGAAGAAACGTTACTTATCACTGCCGTTTTGTCTTCTCAGCCAACTCTGATACCGCCAGGCAAGCGCGTAGGTGCCGACGGCCCGTTCAGCGGAGTCAAAGAAGGGAACCCCGCCGCGGCATAAAAGCGGTCCATATTGGGGATCAAATCCGGGAATTTTAACTGCCAGAATGGGCTTTTTATATTCCTGCAATACCTGAATCATACCCGCAGCATATTCCTGATTGGTCTCCGGCGTCAGCCCGCACCCGATGACGATGACGGCATCAACGCCCGGGTCTTTAGCCAGCGTGCGCGCAGACTGAAAGAAAATTTCAAGGTCAAAATGCGCTGCCAGACTGACGTCAATCGGGTTGTGCAGACTGGTGCCGGAAAATGGAATGAATCGGGCCAGTGCAGCGGAAGTCTCGGGCAAAATTTCAGCCAGTTCAAGCCCTTGCCGGCCGCAGGCTTCCGCCGCCGATACCGCCAGACCGCCGGGTCCCGAAAGAATGGCGATGCGATTTCCAAGCCTCTTTGGGAACATGGCAAACCCCATCAACGCATCCACAATGGCCTCGAATCCCACGACCGGTATGGCCCCGCTCTGTTGCAGGACGCCTTGCCAGATTCCGGGGGCGCTTGCCAGGGCACCCGTGTGAGATGAGGCCGCTCGCGCACCTGCGGATGTCAGTCCGACTTTCCAAATGATGACCGGTTTTTTTAAAGACGCCTGTCCTAAAGCCTGCAGGAAGTGCGGTCCATTTTTGATGCCTTCGATATAAGCCCCGATTACATCAGTAGCGGGATCGTGGGCGAGAAATGCTATGAAGTCGGCTGCTGTTAGGTCACATTCATTGCCGGAGCTGATCACCTTGCTGAAGCGAATGCCTTTCTGCTCGCCGATGACGCTTAGTATATTGGTAAGCGAGCCGCTGTGAGATATCATTCCCACCGGACCCGATTGGCGGGAGGCCTGCGGAAAAAAGGACAACCCGGTCTCCGGACAGTAAAGCCCCATGCCATTGGGACCAATCAAGCGCATACCGGCGGCACGTGCCGTCCGGACCAGCTCCGCCTCCAGATCCGCCCCTTGACTGGTTCCTGTTTCACTGAATCCGGCGGTAAATAATACGGCTCCCTTGACGCCTTTGGCGGCACATTGCTGAACTGCGGCCAGCGCATTTTTATTGGGAACCACAATGATCGCCAAATCAACCGGACCCGGAATATCCGCGACGCGAGAATAGGTCTTGAGGCCGTCGATTTCCTGCGCCCGTGGATTTACCGGATAAATTCGGCCGTCAAAACCCTGATCCAGGAGCGCCAATAGAAATACTTTTCCGGTTTTCATACCCCGGGGAACACCGACAATGGCAATCGAGCGGGAATGAAAGAGACTATCGATTTTAGCTATTACCTCATGAGCTGATTCCATTGGACCTCTTGGTCTATTTGGTTTGGTTGATTGAGTTGAATAAGTTGATTGAGTTAATTAAGTTGATGGGTTATTATGGATAAAATTTGCTTATTAAGAATCCATCATTATGAATTAAAATAGAAAAATTCAACACCTAATTTGTGAGGATTCGGCGTTCAAGAGTTAAGGGTTGAGAGGATCAGGGTTAAGCCGAGACGCTTGCGCTGACACCAGACACCTGAAACTTTTCACCATAATTGGATAGATCCAAAACTCAAAGAACTCGGTAAACCTATTCAACTTAATCAACCCAATAAACTCAATCAACTTAATCAACTAAATCGGAGGACGTTATGCAAGAATACACCATCCGCCCCCTGGTTGTCGGCATCAATGAAACAGATCAGGGCGTAATGACGTATTTGCGGGATTACGGTAAACGGATTTATCTTCCGATTTATGTTTTTTACTTAAGCGGCGGTGAAAAGAACATCCTGGTTGACACCGGACTGGAGCAATTTGTCGTACCGGACGGTGCCGAAGAGCAATGCGGATTTAAAATAATGGAATTCGAAGACGCTCTGGCAACGCTGAGTCTGAAACCCGGAGATATCGACATTATTATTCACACCCATCTGCACAACGATCATTGTGAAAATGACTACCTTTGCACCAATTCCGAAGTTTACGTCCAAAGGAAAGAATACGAATTTATGCTGGACCCCCACCCGGCAGATCACCGTTATTATCCCGATGTCCTGGATGCCAATGAAATTGTCGAAGTCGACGGCGATACCAGTATCCTAGACGGCATCGATGTGATCCTGACCCCCGGGCATTCGGTGGGCGGACAGTCCGTTGCCGTCAACACAGCCAAAGGCCGGGCCATTATCACAGGGTTTTGCTGCAATGACAAGAATTTTCCCTCAACCGGGCCGGCCATTGCGCCGGGTGTGCACATCGACCTGACCGAAGCCTATGATTCAATCCAGAAAATAAAGGAAATGGCGGACATTCTTATCCCGCTGCATGATCTGTCGGTTGGGAGAAAAAAAACAATACCATAGTAAATGATTGGATTCTATTTTAAAAAAGAAAATTTAGACAAGATTTACAAGATTGACTGGATATTTTTCGGGCTTTCCGGAAGAAAGCCTGAGAACCCAATCGCCTTCGGCGAGGATCTGATTTCCTATTTACAACCATTTGCAAAACTGTCGGCACATCACTTTGTCTGAGGCATCCTTAAAACAGATCGGCTGTTTTTCCGCCGTCAGGCGGATTTGGCGGGATTACTTTCGTCAGGAAAGTGATCCGAATAAAAAATAATCCTAAAAATCCTGTTAATCTTGTCTAAAACAAAACATCATAATCGAATCCATTCCAATACTTAGCGGGAATTTTAAAAATATGACTACCGAAAATGACCTCATACTGATTTACATGGAAGACATGCCTCTTAGCTTTGCCAGAATTGAGAGCATCCTGGCGGATTCCAAGCCTGACTGGTATCATGTCAAGCTGCTGCTGCTCCAGATTCCGCCCCAGATCGCGACCTGGATATTGAGAGACGTTTATATCGACGGGGCCGAGTTCACCATGCAGGGCAAACGCATGCGTCTGGAAAAAGTCGTAGTTCCGCAGGCCCTTGAGCAAGAGGAAGAAAAGCAAGATGCTGCTACACCCAATAAGGATGAAGACACCCGCCGGGGCAAGGTGATATCATTGTCGGATCTCAAGAAGAAATAAATATTCTAACAGCTAATGTGAAACTTCATTAAAAAGAGTCGGGTTTCCACTTTAAAATAATAACAAAGCCCAATAGGCAAGGTATAAATTCCAAATTTCAAGCACCAAATAACAAATAAATCCAAAATCACAATAATCAATGACC
>CP070771.1:6706864-6730450 GCA_020345785.1 Desulfobacterales bacterium | reverse complement strand
CATTCATCAGCCACCCCGACCTTTCGGGGTGAGAATTGAAAGGAGATACCATATGAAGAGAGGATTGCTGGAAAGATTGGAATCAGATGGCGTTGTCTGCGCGGAGGGTTATTTGTTTGAAATGGAGCGACGCGGCTATCTGACCTCCGGTGAATTTGTGCCGGAAGTGGCGTTGGAAAATCCGGAGGCTTTGAAAATCCTTCATCGGGACTTTCAACACGCCGGGTCGGATGTCATCGAAGCCTTTACCTACAATGCGCATCGGGAAAAAATGCGTGTTATCGATAAAGAGGATCTGCTCGAGCCGTTAAATCGTAACGCCTTGAAAATTGCCCGCGAGGTAGCGTCACAGGTAAAAGAAGGACAAGAACCCAGCCTGTTTGCCGGCAATATATCCAACTCGAATATTTGGAATCCGGCCGACCTGACATCTCAGAAAGAGGTGCGGCAGATGTTCGAAGAAATGGTGGGCTGGGCCGTTGATGAAGGCGTGGACTATATCATCGGAGAGACTTTTTACTACGCCGAAGAAGCCTTCTGCGCGCTTGATGTAATCAAACAGACCGATCTGCCCGCTGTCGTTACCATCGCGCCTATGGCCGAAAATATCATGCGGGATGACTGGCAAATTGTTGATACCTGCAAGGAACTTGAGCAGCGGGGCGCAGATGTCGTTGGTATGAACTGTTTCCGCGGACCGGCCACCATGATGCCGTATCTCAGGAAAATTCGTCAGGCCGTCAGCTGTCATATGGCGGCTTTGCCCGTGCCATACCGGACGACTGAAAGGCAGCCCACCTTTTTTAACCTCGATGACAATAACGGCTGCACAGTCCCCTCGCCCCACGGCAGGACCTTTCCAACGGCCCTGGATCCATTGTACTGCAACCGCTATGAAATCCGTAACTTTGCCGTCGAAGCCTGGCAGAACAACATCAGATATCTGGGCGTTTGCTGCGGTGCGGCGCCCATTCACATTCGAGAAGTGGCCGAAGCCATGGGCCGCAGACCACCAGCCAGCCGGTATTCGGCGAATATGAAAAAGCACTTTCTGTACGGCAATGACGAAAGGCTGTCCAAACACATCACCGAATATGGCGATCGGGCATAATTCGGTAAAATACTTTCTCTGTAACGGTAAAACCGTTTCAATTCTCACTGGCATAGCCGGTGGCTTATGAATGGAGTTATAATCGAGGGATGATCTGATACCAAAGAAATCCTATCACCCCCGAGGCACCAATCGCAGTAATCATCCCAACTTTAAACCACTGGATCGATGCGAATGCAGCCAATCCAATGACCGCTGCAAACCAATTAAAAGTTCCATCGACCGGCATCAGGACATGCAGGCCAAACCAAAGCGCCAGATTAAGAATAACGCCCACGACTGCCGCGGTGATACTCGAGAGGGCGGCGGACAGTTTAGGATTGTCGCGGAATTTTTCAATGTAAGGGCCGCCAAGGAATATGAACAGAAAACACGGAAGGAACGTAAAATAAGTTGCTATCAGAGAACCCACCAATCCGCCTGTGATAGGGCTTAAAACGCCTGCATTCCATCCCGCCATGAATCCGACAAACTGAACCACCATGATCAGGGGGCCTGGGGTGGTTTCCGCCAATCCCAGCCCGTCAATCATCTGAGGACCGGTCAACCAACCATACTGCTCGACGCCGGCCTGAGCGATGTAAGCCAATACTGCATAAGCGCCACCAAAGGTCAAAAAGGCGGCTTTGGTGAAAAACAAGGCCTCCGTGTAAAATACCTTCCCTGGCAGAAAGGCATACAGCCCGATTACAGGAAGGATCCACAACCCTACAAATGCGAGAATCAGAAGGATATTGCGCCGGGTGGATGGATTAATATGACACTCCACCGGATCATCACAAATCTGAACATATCCCGCATCAAAATCCGAAGCGGTCTTGCCCTTGATGACATCAAATTTCGCAGGCAACAGATAGCTGCCGATAAATCCGATGAGGCCGGCAGCAAGCACAATAACGGGAAATGGAACCTTGAGGAAATAGATGGATATAAATGAAATCACGGCAAGGCTGACCATGATAGTGTTCTTGAGAGCCTTCTTACCGATTTTGATCACCGCCGACACCACAATTGCCATAATGGCGGCCTTCAGGCCATTAAAAATGGATGCCACCCAAGGCACTGCACCATAGGCGGCATATGTATAGCTCAGGGCGAACAGGATAAAAATGGACGGGATGACGAAAAAAGCGCCCGCTATGATTCCGCCGGGCAGCCGGTGGAGCAACCAGCCGATGTAGGTGGCCAGTTGCTGGGCCTCGGGTCCCGGCAACAGCATACAGTAATTCAAGGCATTTAAAAAACGCTCGTTGCTGACCCATCGTTTTCGATCCACCAACTCCTGATGCATGATCGAGATTTGCCCTGCCGGACCGCCGAAGCTGATAAACCCAAGCTTCAGCCAGAATCGAATCGCTTCGGCGAATGTCGGATGCCGGGTCGTCAGTTGTTCACCGATCTTGTTTCCACTTATCGATTCTGATTTAACAGAATTTGAATTTGCCATTTGTCACAATCTTTTAAATATCGATGATTTCAGCCGCAACGCAGGGCCTGACAGGTCGTGAAAGGTGGGACCCGTGATTATAGCTTGTTATGACATTTGTGTTGTCCTTTAGATTTCACCGATTTTGTTTTTAGGGGGGTAATTTTAGCTAATGCAATACTTAAATTTAGGAGACTGTGAATTCCGTTAATACACAATGCGGGTAACTCCATTCATAAACCACCGGCTATGGCGGTGAGAATTTAAAAGGTTTTACAAAATTCTTTATATACATCAGCGACCAGTGACAGAGAATGGTTCTGGCCGCTTCTAGGGGCCTTCCTCATACTCCCATCTCTGCTGGTGGTCGCTGATACGTCTTAATTATCCGATAGGTATTTGGCCTGCTCGCGCCCTTTTTTTTCATCCACAAAATAGAAGAGAACCGCCCCCACCAGGAACAGTATTAGAAGAGACCCGATACTCCAGCGTGAGGCCAGTTGACCGACGGCGATGAGCTGCGCTTCTGTGGGGGAGGGCGGCATCATGATGCGGCGTACGATTAAACCGACGACTCCCATTAAAACCGGTCCGAGGATGGCGGCAAATTTGCCGAGCATGTTGTAGAAGCCATAAAATTCAGCCGCTTTGTCTTTTGGTATCAGGCGGGAATAATAGGAGCGGCTGAGCGCCTGAATACCGCCCTGCACCAGACCGATCATAATTGCCAGAATGTAAAACTCATGCTTCTGGGTCATCATCGTCCCCCAGATGGTAACCCCCATGTAAATCGCAATGCCCAGATATATCGACTTGCGCACACTCCAGCTTTGGCCCAATTTGCCGAACACCAGAGCCGCTGGAAAGCCAACGAACTGAACAATTAACAGCGCCAGAATTAAATCTGAGGAGTCGAATCCCAGGGAAAGGCCGTAATCCACGGCCATGCGGATGATAGTGTCCACCCCGTCGATATAAAACCAGTAGGCCAAAAGAAACGTAAAGACGACCCGCATGTGCCGCAGCTTTGTAAACGTTCCGAGCAACTGGCTAATACCGGCCCTGACAACACTTTCGCCGCCGGCAGGCGGCGAGGCGGATTTGGCTTCTTTAACCCAGACGATGGTAAATATGGTGAACAGTCCCCACCAGGCGGCCACTGTTAAAAAGGAAATCCTCACGGCCGACGCCGCATCCGGCAGTCCGAATTTGTGGGGCATCAGGGACATCAGGACGTTAAGCAGAAAAAGCAATCCGCCGCCTAAATATCCCATTGAAAAACCCAGACTCGAGACGTAGTCTATTTTATCTTCGCCGGCCACGCTGGGCAGGAGGGCATCATAGAAAACATTGGCGCCTGAAAAACCGATAATGCCCATGGCATAGACAAAAATAGCCATGGCCCATTGGCCCTTCTGGACCATAAACAGCGCGATGGACATCACCACACCCAAATATGCGAACAGGAGCATAAATTTTTTCTTGGCGGAGCCCTTGTCGGCAATGGCTCCGAGGACCGGTGCCATAAGCGCGACGAGCAGGCTCGCAATTGAGTTGCCGAAGCCGAGCTGGGCGGTGCTCATGTTGACGTCTGCACCATAACTCCAGTACTGTTTATAAAATACCGGAAAAAATCCGGCCATCACAGTGGTGACATAGGCTGAGTTGGCCCAGTCATACATGGCCCATCCCCAAACTGCTTTTTTGCTGGTGTCCAAGAAGCATCCTCCTTTTAAGGAATCTAGAATGCCGAATTTAAGAAAGTCTGTTAGTAAATTATCCCTTCCAGGGTTATTCCAAAGTCGGGTCCTTGGGCACGGATTCTTTACTTCTGACCTCTGTCATCTGGCCTCTGACTACCGATCTCTGCCTTCTGACCTCTGTCTTCTATTTTCTGAAACCCAAAACATATTTCATTCTGTTAGAAAAAATGCCCCGAAGCTTAAATTGATAAATTATATCTGCCGATAGCTATAATGTAGGCCGGATGTTCGTCTTCTGCCATATGCGCCGCTACTTTCACATCACTGTCGCGAAAGGCGCCGATAACGACCGTTCCCAGTCCGAGAGCCACTGCCTGCAGGCAAACATTCTGGGCGGCGTGACCGACTTCCATAAAAACATATCTCATTCCCCTTTCGCCGTATTTATTCGTTACGCGCCTATTTACCGTACAAAACAGCAGAACTACCGGCGCTGTGGCAATGTAACTCTGATGCAGCGCCGCACGGCAGATATCCTGGCGTCGGTCTCCCGCCGCCCTTTCCATCAGCGCATGCTCGCGTATGATATATTTGTAGATTCCGGCTTCCAGGTCCTTTACATTGCCGACCGCGGCATACACCTCCAACGGGTACAACGCGCCGGCTGAAGGCGCCGTCCGATAGCCTCTGGAGTTGGAAACTCCTTGAGCTGACCACAGAAGCTGGGATGCCTCTTCCAGCTCCAACGGCTCGTTTCTATAGTTACGCACGGACCGTCTGGTCGCCAGGGCTCGCTCGACCGATACCAGACCGCGATGTTGCGGCGCAGGCAATTTGATGACGTTCTCGGCTGCTAGACTTTGCATGGTCGAATTCCTTTATTCTTGCATGTGAGGGGGATAGCTTGATGCAGGTTTTTTGGTTTCTGCCGCAAAAGGCAGAGGCCTAAAACCGATTTAATGCTTACTGTCGACCGTCCTGGATGCGCTGATGGAGACGTTCGGCCCGCAGGCAAAAGGTTTCCAACTTGGCATTGATCAGTTGCGGAAAGGGTGAGCCGTCGCTTTCAATAGCCAGAAACGGCAGTTCATCGATATCGGTCAGCACTGTGCGAAGCCGTTGGTTGTGGGGTTCGGTGGCTAATTTGTCGTTGCTGTTCATGGCTTCGTTGAGGATGGCTTCCGAGAGCCGGTTGGGCATGCAGCCGAAAGGTCCGATGGCGATCACACCGCACGAATGGGATACGACCTCCGTCAAAGATCCGCCCACTGTCAGGATGGCCTCACCCGGTAGGTCCTTGGAAATAAATGGTGAGGCACTTTTTATGATCTTATCCATGTCCAGCGGTTCGGCATGAACCAGCCCGGACCCGGACAAAATAGATTTTATCTGCTTTTCGTAGCGCGCCTGAAACTTATTGCGAATTTTAAGTTTAAACCTGTCGAATACCGACAGATTATCCGGATTTAGACCTTTATCGACCATGTAATTGCAGTATAATACCCATTCCGCAACCGGGGAGCACACGGTGGCAAACCCTTTTTCTGCCAGGCGTTCCGTTAAAAATTGACGGGACAGCTCATCCCGCCGCACAAAGATTTCCCCGGCCAGGGTGACAACCGGCACAGTTTCCGGGGGCTGTTTTAAAGCAATGCCCCGCAGGCGCTGCGCCGTCCGCCTGAGCTGCCGCAGCAGATCTTCATACTCGCCCTTTTCCATCTCGCTCAGAATTTTCTGCCACTCTTGCGCAAATACCTTTATGGCAACGGCCGTGTCTCTGGCATTGGCCAACAGCATGGATCGAATGTCTTCCATCACATCGGATACAATCACAGCCCACCAGCCCCGGCTTTCGAAATCTTTGCCCATACCGACATAAGAGTTCTCGGACGTCAGTGTCAAAAGCGCCACATTCGGTATCTCGAGCCGTTTGACCAGATCCTCCATAAAGATATAGTACTGGCCGAAGCGGCAGGGACCGGAGCCGGTCACAAAGAAATATACCAGAACTTCATCGTCCCGCTTACCGTTGCGGATGTAGCTGAGCAGTGTACCGGTCGTGAGAATCAACGGCAAACACTCCTTGCAGGTCGTGTTGGCACGTCCCAACTTTAAGACCGCTTCATCAGACGGTCGATGCGCGATGGCGTTGAAGCCGTATCCTCTGAGAATAGCGGCAAATGCTTCGGACCCATACCTGCCCATGGAAGGCAGCAGCACCGTCACACGGGGATCGGTCATCGGCAGCATTTTGCCGTTTGAGGTGATGACGCTGGTTGTGCCGTTGTTCAGCACCGTGCGGGCCGGTATAAAGGTTTTCTCTCCGGCAGCAATCTGTTTGTTGGCGACTAACTGGCGGTAGGCGTTGACGATATCCAGAAATGCTTCCACCCGGGTTTCCAGGCCGGCGTCCGCCGTGTGGCTGTCGAGTTCCAGCGTTAAGGAAGGCTTGCGCCCCATAATATCGCGAAAGTAACCCACCACAAAAGAATCCGGTCCGCAGGAAAAGTTGGTGATATAGGTGCCGAAAAGCTGCGGATGCCGTTCGACCAGACGGGCGGCTTTCATGATGAGTTTTCCCATGCCCCAGTACATATGGCGCTTGGAGTGTTCTTCTTCCAATTCAAGGAAATCAAGGGGTATGACCGGAATTCCTCTCGAGGCAAATTTATGGGGAATTCCCATGTGTGCTTCTTCGACGAAGCCGTTGTATGGCCTGGAAAAAACCACTACGGCAAACTTTTGCGGGTCGGCGTTCAGTTCCGCAATGGCCCGGCGGCCGATGGCCTTCATCTCCGCCTGACATGCTCTTTGCTGCTGGAGGGCCATGTCAAACGCTCGTCCGGCCTCCCGGCGGCCGACACCCATTTTGACTGCTGTTTTCACCAGAGGACCTTTGGCGTCATCCAGATCGATGGACAGATCAATAAGTGGTGTTAAGAGGCGGGTACCCCTATGCTTGAGCTGCTCTATTTTTTTTCGAAACGTTGTCTGCAAATAAAACGTTTCGCCCTGAACCAGCGGGCATACCTGTGATTGTGAACTTGAATTGGAATTTTTTTCACCGGGTATCGCTTTGAAATGCGGCAGAAATATATAGTCCGGCGGTTTTTCTAATTCCAGCAGGGAGTAGAAAAATCCGTGGGTCAGCTCCACCGGAAAGCAAAAGGCGGCGTTGCGCTGATCGACGCCTTCCTGGGAGGGACTGTCGGGCATCACAATCTCATAACCCAACGCAGCAAAAAAATTGGAATACAGCGGATAGTATGTGTTGACCAGAAAGGAACGGTTGAAACCGATGCTGCCGCGGCGGACAGTATCTTCGTCCTGTGGCCCCGTGACGCCGTATTTTTCGTATACGAGATGCTGGCGCGTGCGCACCAGGTCCAGTTTTTGAATATCGTAACTGACTTTATGACGTAAATTGTAGTAGCGATTGCAGGCACCGCCAAAAGGGTATTTTTGGTCTTCAATTTCGATCATCGCAATTTCACAGCGCCGATCGCATTTTTCTTTGCCGCCTTTGCAAGTGAAGGATTTTTTATATACAACCTCCCGTTCAACGAGGGTTTGCAGGTCGAAGCGTTTTTCTGCCATCAAACCCGATTCAATTCGTTTTTTAACTTCGAGAGCCACCCCAAACGCACCCATCAAACCTGGTTCCGGCGGCACGATGATCGGTTTGCCCACCAGGGATGCCATTGCCAGCGGCACGGCTCCGTTGTAGCAGACACCGCCCTGCATGAATACCTTTTCGCCGACCGGTCGGTTGCCTTTTACGCGATTCGAATAATTCATGCAGATGGAGTAAACCAGTCCGGCAACGATGTCTTCATGGGCAACACCTTCATGGATGGCATTTTTTATGTCTGAGGCGATAAAGGCCGCACACTGGTCGTTAAAATTCGGCGGGCGTGTGCCGGTGAGCGCAATTCCGGCAATATCTTCCATTTTGACACCCAGCGTCTCCAGAGCGGATTCTTCCAGAAACGATCCCGTTCCGGCCGAACAGGCTTCATTCATGGCATAGTCGGAAGCCACCCCATTGGTGATATAAGTATACTTGGCATCCTGCCCTCCAATTTCAAAAATGGTGTCCACATTGGAATCAAAATAAACTGCCGCTGTCGCATGGGCAATGATTTCGTTGATCACACCGTCGGTTAAAGCATGCAGCCCGGCAATCTGCCGACCGGAGCCGGTGACGCCTAAACCTATGATAGAGAATTGAGCCGGATCAATGTGCTGTTGCACCTGATCGAGGATGGAGCGATAGCATCGGCGTGAAGCACCCACCGGGTCGCCGCTGGTCCGCAGGTAGACCGAAGCCAATATGGCGTTATCCGCGGTGCGCATCAGAACAGCTTTGGTGGTGGTCGATCCGACATCAAGCCCCAGGATGCAGGTGTCTGTCGATTGAATGACGCCTGTTTCCATGGATTTAAATTCCACCTGGTCTGCGAAATGCTGCAGAGGCGGCAGGTGGTCAAATGATGCAACCTCGGTCAAAAGCAGGTTGGAAAGACCCGGGTAAGCAGCCGTCTCATTTTCCAGGGCCCAGAGCGCAGCTCCCAGCGCCTCAAAATACGGCGCTTCGTCGGGAACAATCAGTCCCGGAATTTCTTGCCGAAGGTATTCGATCATCATCCGATTGCGGGCCGTGCCGCCGGTTACCATGATGTTGCACCGATCCACCTTCTTTAGGAGTTCCAGAATCTTATTGGCCATCATTTTGCAAAGCCCGGCCGTGACCTGCGACTTGGGGATGCCTTTGTTGGTGGCATGGGTGCAGTCGGATTTGCAGAAAACCGAACAGCGACCCGAAACATGGTGTGGCTGCTCAACGGCTGCCCATTGGGCGGCCTCATCCAGCGATACATCCATGCGGCGCAGTTGCTGCAGGAAGAACTCCCCGGTGCCGGATGCGCATTTGTTGCCGGTGATGACATTGGCGATGCGGCCCGAGCGGTCCAACGCATAGACCATAAATGTTTCACCGCCGGCGGATACAACTGCCGGACATTCCACATCGGTAGGCTTGACATAGGGATAGGCGTGCTCAACGGCTTCCGGTTCGGAAATGGAGGATAAATTGACGAACCTGCGAAACTTTCGACCGGTAGCTGCGATCCGGTCAAATGATTCCAGATCCAGTTTTTCGAATGCATCCAACAGGGTTTTTTTAGGGTCTCCCTCGTGGGGATGAAGTGAAAAATCAATTAGCCGCGGTTTTTGATTAGCGGACGGATTTTTTGGTTCGCTCCGATCCAGTTCTAACTGAACAATGGATACCGTCGATGCGCCCAGACACAGCCCCAATGATCTCAATTTTTCGGCCATCGGTATCTCCTGTGAGCAGTTCTTGTATCAACAAACTGAAAAGTTATTATATTTGCATGGGGGATTCGTATCGTCTTTCCCTGGAGGTAGCTCGATCAGGTAAAACATGACGAAAAAAAGTATTATCAACCACAACTATTGGTTCACCTTGTGGCTGGTATTTAGAAGATGCTGTCAGAGGCGAACAGTGACAGCCTCGACCATCAGGCATGCCAGGCATCTTCGGATAGGTTATCAAATGAATATCACCAATTGCCGGATGAACATTCTTATAAAATAAAAAAGTCGGATCTTGCAAGCTTATTATGCAAATGCTTTTCTGGATATTTGGCTAACACCTAAACTTAGTTATCTTTATCCGATTTGTCCATAGTTTCTTGCATCATTTATCTTGACATTTAAAGGATGCTGACTTTAAAACGCGCCAGATTTATCATTTATTCTAAGATTGAAAACCTGGTCCTTTGGGCCAGGTCAGAGAAGATTGGCTTTGCCGTAAATGAACACCGTGGGGTATTGGAATAATGGAGTGTTGGAATATTGAAAACACGCGTTTGGTGGAATGAGATCTTTTTTATAGGATTGTTTTAGGGTGGTAGAGATAAAAAATAAAATCAGATCCTTATCCGCTTTTAATCCCCAATATTCCATTTTTCCATCATTCCATTATTCCATGGGGTATTTGACAGGCAAAACCACCCCTCTGGGGTGAAGTCAAAGCCTGGTCCTCTGGGCCGGGATTCTTTACGGCTTTGGAGCTCTTCAAAAGGAGGTCAGGAAATGTGGTGCCGGCAATTTTACTGGGCTTTGACCCTCGCTGCTGTCCTTGTTTCGCATGGGTGCATCAGTCTGGGCCCCGATTATAAGAAACCGGATCTGGGAATTCAGACCCCACCGTCCTATCAGCATGCACCGACCAACATGAAATCAATGGTAACCGATGACCGTTGGTGGGAGGTTTTCGCCGATCGCAAACTCAATGACCTTGTTGATGAAGTCATCGAGAACAATTGGGACATCAGACAGGCGGCCGCCAGGGTCCTGGAGGCCCGCGCTCAGTATGTCAGGGTCAGAGCTGATCGATTCCCGACTGTGGATATAACCGGAGTGAAAGATCGTCGACTGGTGGGAGGCGGTCAGTCGGAGGACGGCATCATCGTCGACAGCTATGAGCTGCGGGCACCGGCGGCTTATGAAGTGGACCTTTGGAGCAGGTTAAAGAAAGCCTCCCAGGCGGCTTGGGAAGATATCTTCAAAGAGGAAGAAGCACGACGCGCCGTGGCCCAGGCCGTTGTTGCCGAAACGATTACTCTGTATCTGGAAATGGAGACGGTGGAAAGGCGGCTGCAGATCGCAGCGCAAAGCATCGAGGCCTTCCGGCAAAGTTTGCAATTTGTTGAAACACGGTATCGACGCGGCTTGACCTCGGTGTTGGATGTGCGCCAGGCCCGACGTGTTTTGGCCCAAGCCGAAACCCTTGTTCCCCAGCTGGAACAGGAGCTTGGAATTATTCAGCAGCAGTTGTCCGTATTATTAGGACGCTATCCGGAAACGACCCCACCCCGCAGGCAACCGCCGGACTATTACAAGCAGCTGCCGCCGGTGCCGCCGGGGCTGCCTTCGGATTTGCTGTGGCGGCGTCCGGATCTGCGGGCTGCCGAAGCTCAATTAAAATCCTTAAATGAACTTGTCGGAGTGGCCAAAGCCGCCCGGTTGCCCACGATTACCTTAACAGGCAGCTACGGCTGGTCCAGTGAGGACTTGAATAAATTACTGCGAACGGAAAATATTGTCTGGAACCTGACCGCCGGAATCGTACAACCGGCATTTAGTGCCGGAAGACTCAAGGCCAATCAGCGGGCGGCTGAAGCCAGGTATCAGCAGGGGGTTGCCGAGTATGTAAAGGCGGTGTTGAATGCCTTTGCAGAAGTTGAGAGGGCGTTGTTAATACGCGAACGCCAAATGGACCGCCGTCAACGGGAGCTGAATTTTTTAGAGGAGGCCCGTGCAACCCAGCGAGTCGCCGAAAACCGTTATATTCGAGGGCTGGTCATATACCTGGATGTGTTGAATGCGCAAATCACCCGTTTTCAAGCTGAAGACAGCCTCGTGCTTGTTGATTTGGCGCTGTTGAGAAACAGGGTCGAACTTTATCAGGCGCTTGGCGGTGGTTGGGCGGCGCCGAAACCCATCGCGCAAAAGGAGGACGGGATATTTTTTTAATTAATCCGCCGGTCCTTCGAACTAGCAACTTTCTTCATTTGTCAAAGAGCAAATGACAATCCTGAACACACGATTTTTCAGGGCGGATTAATTAGTGCCCATCCGATAATAAGAAAGGGCACAATTAAGTTTCCAATTTGGTCCGCCGAGGCGGATTTCGATGAGTCCGCCGGAGGCGGACACAAGGGTTTACGACGAGGCGTACTCATCGTACGTCGAGGAAGTAAACCCGCGGAGAACGCAGCGCATCGGAAAAAGGGCCATTTCCGGATGGAAACTAATTAGGTTCTGAGCTCGGCCGCTTTGGTCCGTGTTTCGCGGGCAGCTGTTTCCGGATCAATGCGCGAGGTTACAAGAGGTGAAAGTGCGTACAGGAACATGAATAAAAAGGCGGTGTGGCCGAAATAGGGTGTGAAAACGGACAGCGACAACAACAGGGTGAAGCGGACAAACCAGGGATGCCTGCTCATAAATCGGCCGAGATGCAGATAGCGAATTGGATAAAGATTCATTAAAATGCCCGCAAATGCCATCAGACCGCAATTGAAAAGACCCCAGAACCTCACCCAGTCCGAGTTGTCATTGACAGCCTGGACGAATATGATCAAGGGGGCGACCGCGAGAATAGCTGCCGCTGGCGTCGGCATACCTTTGAAAAATCCCGGAATAGGGTTTTTGTCCAAGGTAAAATAAATGAGCCGGACCACTCCCAGAATAGCGTATGCCCAGGCGATTACTCCGATGGGTATTTTCAGAAGCACCGGATCTGAAAAATCCGAAAGGGTGATATAAAAAATCCAGGCCGGTGCGATGCAAAAGCTGACCGCATCGGAAATATCATCTAATACACCTCCTACGCTGATATTGTGTGATTTTTCACTTTCCTCAGGAAGCGGCTCCGTGAGTCCTAGTTTGCGGGCAAGCGCCCCATCGAGCTTATCAAAGACGGACGCTCCGATCAAAAACAGAAAGGCCTCCCGAATTCGCCCTTGATAAGCAAAAAAAATCGCCAGCAAACCCATAATGGCGTTCATGAAGGTCAGGGCATTGGGGAAGAACGACAGAATACGCCGTCGCAGCTTCTCATTGCCCAGACAGAGTTCATCCAGGCACAAGGTGCCGTACCTGCGACAATACAAGGCAATGGAGCCTAGATTAATAACCAGGAATATAATTTCAATGAAGAACAAGCCGCGCAGCGGAAAATTTCCCAGCCACGAAATGGAAGTGTAGATTCTGGTTTCCGGTCCCTCCGGTACATAAAAAGCATAGGCATACAACAGGGCACCCACCGGAGCGGCGACGATGGTTCTCAAACGGGTGAATTCACTGTATTCGGGGTCTTGATCGTTGCGGACGGCAAACCCGCGCATAAAGTGAGCAAAGTTGTCGCGAACCAGAACGGCAACGGTTAATAGCAGCACCAGAATGGCATGCAGTAGTTCCGCCTTATTGGGTCCGGGAGACAGGATATGGATACGCCACATGGTACCGACGGCAACCAGCGGGAAAATGATCGAATAAACCACTTTATCCATGATACGGTCGGCAAGTTGAGCCATGAGGGGGTGGGGATGAAAACGGGCGGCAAACCATCCATCGACCAGATCAAAGGTCATGGAGATAAACAGCAACACGACTCCCAGCGTGTACAGCACCGGGCTCTGATTCCACATGACGGCAATGGCGCACAGCATCCCTCCGAACACAAGCGGCGGCCGACCATAAACCAACAAGGTCGTGATGCTTCTGGGAATATAATGTTTTGCGGGCATGTTATTTCACGGGCGCATTCGCCGACGTTCAAGTGACATGATGATCGATTTCATGCTTTTTGCGAATCAGGGCGGCGGTATGTGATATTGGACAAATGAAGCAGCCGGCTTTTATATTCAAATAACTATAATTAAATTCGGCGCAGCTGTCAAGGTGCCGATCTTTTTGTTAGCGATTTTCTAAATGACAAGGCCGATGAATTTACCAAAATCCGAATATTAAGGCATTCGGCCTCAAATGCACTTTTCACCGAGAATCGCTGTATTGAGATAGTATTCTTTGCCATGTTGATCGGTTTTTGATACCCTGTTGCATGACGACTTGAAAAACCGCCGAATAGACACGAGAATGCGCCCGTCGAATATGTCTGTATCGATCTACAAAAAAGTTGGCATTGCTGCTGTCATCATGATGGCCTCGGTTTTTTTAAGCCGTCTGTTTGGTTTATTGCGACTGATGGCCATCGCTTATGTCGGGGGGCGCAGTGCTGATGTCGATGCCTATCAGGTCGCTTTCGTGATTCCGGAAATCCTAAACCACATTGTGGCCAGCGGTTTTCTTTCCATCACGTTTATCCCGATCTTTTCCCGCTATCTTGCCAAGGACCAGGAAGCGCAGGGCTGGCAGGTCTTTTCCATCATCATGACCGTTTTTGGGATTCTGCTCTTAATTTGCATTGTCGTCGCGCATGTTCTGACACCTGTGCTTGTAGCCCTGCTGGCGCAGGGTCGTCCAGATCCGGTTTTCCGGGCAAGCGTTGTCCGGATGACCCGCATCATCATACCGGCCCAATTTTTTTTCTTTGCGGGCGGTCTGTTTATGGCGGTACAGTTTGCCAAAGAAAAATTCCTCATTCCCGCCCTGGCGCCGCTTGTCTATAATCTGGGGATCATTGCGGGGGGAATACTGCTGGGTCCTAGAATCGGTATGGAGGGTTTTTCCTGGGGAGTGCTGGCCGGCGCCTTGGTCGGTAATTTTGCGCTTCAGTGGTGGGGTGCGCGCCGGGTAGGTTTGAAATTTTCGGTAATCTTTGATTTAAGGCACCCTGATTTCGCAAAATACCTTAAGATGACCCTGCCGCTGATGCTCGGTTTGACCATGTTTTTTTCAATGGAGATATTCATAAAATTTTTTGGATCTTTTTTGCCGGCCGGCAGCATTGCGGACCTGGAATACAGCTTAAGGACGATGCTGCTGTTAGTGGCATTTTTCGGTCAAGCTCTAGGGGTGGCGTCTTATCCGTTTATGGCGCGTCTGGTAGTCGAAGAGAAAATGCAGCAATTAAATGATTTGCTGAACAATACGCTGCGGTATCTGTCTTTGGTGATTCCCGTTTCGGTTTTGTTCATGGTTCTTCGAAAAGAGGTAATCCTGATCCTGTTTCAGAGAGGAAAATTCGATGCGGCGGCGACCGGACAGACGGCGTCGGTTTTAATATTTATGCTGGTAGGTTCGTTTGCTTTTGCCGCCAACACGATTGTACCCAGGGCTTACTATGCGATGCAGGACACGCTATTTCCGGCGATATACGGCACGGTGGCTGTCTTATTGAGCATTCCTCTGTATCTGCTTGGACTGAATATTATGGGTACCGCCGGGGTGGCGCTGGCGGCTTCTCTGTCTGCCATTCTGCAGGTCTTGATCTTATATGCGCTGTGGAATCGGCGAAATCAGAACGCAGGAAGCCGCTCGGTCTATCTTTTTTATGTAAAGATGATGGTCTTCAGCACGCCGCTGGGCGTTTTTTTCGCCTGGTTCAAATCCGCGGTGCTCTTTGGGATTGACACCACGACCTTATTAGGAAGCGCGTTGATGTGCATCGTCACCGGTGCGGCGTTTGTCCTAATTTTATTGGTCGGCGGTTATGGTCTTAAGATAAAGGAAATTACCGGGTTTGTGGGTAAGGCAAGAGAAAAGATAAGGAGATTCTAGTCGCCACTTTCGCCATTAATAATTGAGTTGGATACCGAAATTTTATTTGCGTCACCTAGTCTTAAAAGCCCAAGCACCAAATTACAAAACACAAACAATATCCAAATTCAAAATTCCAATGTCCCAAACCGGCCTGGTCTTGCAACAAGCCTTCTGCAGCTGTTTGTACCCGGTAAAACGAAGCATCCAGCATACAGCCTTCCAACTTGATAGACTGTGATTTTATCAGTTGCGAATTTGAGTATTGTAATTTGAGATTTGTTTGTTACTTGAAAATTGTGATTTGGGATTTATGCCACCTCTGTGATTAACTTTTTTAGGTGCAAATTCGAGCTGTTACCATTTGATCAAGGCACTGCCCCAGGTCAAACCACCGCCGAAGACCGGCAGACAGATGAGATCGTTGGGTTTTATGCTTCCGTCGCGTACAGCTTCATCCAGGGAGATGGCGCAGGAGGCCGATGAGATATTGCCGTATTTTTGAAGGGTCAAATAGAATTTTTCGAAGGGTATATCCAGGGACTTGGCAATATGCTGAAACATGCGGATATTGGCCTGGTGGGGGATGAACCAGTCGATGTCATCAATATTCACGTTATTGAATTCAGCCGCTTCCTTGATGCCGTCCATAAACCCCCTGACGGCCACTCTAAAACTGAGATTGGCTTCGATCATGTTCAAGTAATGTAAACCCTTCGCGACACTTTCGTGGGAAATCGGCGTGGTTTTGGACCCGCCGCCGGGCAACAGAAGATCCTGACCCTTGGCACCGTCGGTATGCAGATGCGTTGAGAGCAGTACGTGCCCCTCAGTCCCCAATGTTAACAGCGCCGCACCGGCACCGTCGCCCCAGAGAATACACGTGGAACGATCTTGCCAGTTCAGGGTGCGGGACATGACTTCAGCGGCGACTACCAGAACATGTTTCACGGTCTTGTTTTTCAAATATTGTTCAGCGACATTCAACGCGAAAATAAAACCGGAGCAGGCGGCCGTGACGTCAAACGTCACCGCCCGCGGGGCATCCAGTTTGGCCTGAAGCCAATTGGCCGCCGAAGGGCAGCAGGTGTCTGGTGTGATGGTGGCCGCTATGATCAGATCGATGTCTTCGACCCTCTTACCGGCCATTTCCAGGGCGTTGAGACTGGCCTCATAGGCCAGATCGGATGTCGTGACTCCGGCACCGGCGATTCTTCTTTCAACGATCCCCGTACGCTGCACAATCCAGTCGTGGGATGTATCCAATCCACTTTTTTCAAGGTCGTAATTCGTTAATACATTGGGCGGTAAATATGAGCCGGTACCCAAGATTCTGATTGAATCCATACTATGCCATCTCCGCTGAGCATCTCGCGCAACCCGATTTACATATCCTTACATATCAATAAAGTGAATGATCATGCAAGGGCCTCGTCGCTATTTTTCATTTGCCAAAAAAAAAGCGGCATGAATCTGCCGCTGATTACACTATATGAATTGATTTTGTCAACCGATGGGTGTCGGTTTACAGAGATGTTCCTCCTGCATGGCTACCCGGCCGCATCCACCGCAGACATATTTCATTGCTGCCAGCTTATCCTTGCATATATGGGTATGGTCAACTTTGGGGGCACCGCAGAAGCTGCATTGTTTCGCATCGCCGCAAGGATTGCATAAATGTCCCGGCGCATCGGCTACGGCGCCGCAATTTTTGCATGTATACGCCATTGTGATTCTCCTTTTTCGCTTCTGGATTGTAACTAAATGAAATAACTAAAATTCATTTATGTCAATATGTGTACAAAAATGCAAAAGTCAACCGGAGCAGTCTGCAGATATGAAACTTCAAATTGCCGAAACAGCGAACCGCAGAATTTCGAAGGGTGGTTTCGCTAAGCTCAGATTAATGGAAAAGTTCTGAGTGCTGAGGGCTGAGGACTGGGCCTGTTCCGGCTTCCATCGTCCCAATTCTATTTGACTCAGTCCTCAGTCCTCGTTACTCAGTCCTGATAATTTTGTTCCTTCGACATTCGACCTGCCCGCAATGCCTTGAAACTGGTTCATGGCAAACTTGGTAATTTGGTTCATAGCTCAATGTCTAGGCTAACCCAAAGGCAATGTGCATGGCAGGCGGGTATTCATTATTCGATATTCGCTTTTTTGAGTTTCTTTTTTCAATCAAACTGGCTGCTCTCCCAATCCGGGTAAACTTCGGCGGCCAGCGGCAGGGCTGACACCTGAAACCTTCAGCTTTTTTCAACTTGTTGTCGAATAAATACCTTCAAAGGCCTAGTGTGGCGAGTCATCGTCGGCATCCGGTTGATTGGGCTTTCCTTTTTTTATTCCGGAAATTACCGGTTGAATGATGGCAACCGGCAGTTTTAATGTTCGTTCCAATATTCCCAGCACACCCGAGCCGACCGCCGTCGGCGGCAGAGGATACACATCAGGATCGTCTAAGCGGCCTTTTGCCTGAAACGGAATGGATATCAGTTTGCCTCCCAGAACGCGACCGATCAGAGGGAGGATGTCCACAATTCGATCAACCGTCTTAAACGGTGCCACCAGGATAGTTAAATCCATCTCCTTGCGGGCCAGGTCAATGTCTCCCTTGCAGGCAATGCCCATTGAGGCGCCGTCGATGGTACAGTCTTCCATTATGATTTTATCGCCCTGCAGCTTTGCACTGGCCGACATGCTGTGGTAGGCAAAACCCTCGCCGGCCAGATCCGGAACATGTCCGCGGTAAATTTCGGTGACGTTCAATATGGCCAGCACCTTCGCCAGCAAACCGAATCGGTAAATGCGGCCTTTTTCGGCCGAAAAAGCCAGCTGACCCCTTAGAGACCGTGCCAGTTCTTCCGGCTTTGCTTTCGCCATGATTTCGCCGTTGAGACTATATGTTCCGGTAGCCAGATTCTTTTTGGCGGTCAAACAGCCAAGGGTGGAATCCAGGTCAGTATCGATGGGGGTGGGAACGAAATACAAATCCAATGTCTGTTCTGATAAATTCACGAATCCTCGCAATGATATGCCGCAAACATCCGCTTTGTTAATCGCAATAACCACCTTATCCGCCTGAAACGTAATTTCAGCCACCAGGGGCTTGACGGTAAATGATTCATATTCAAAGTTTTGCGCTAAAAACCTGATCGTTCCTTTCAGGTCGCTGGGCCGGCCACTTGTGTCCGGCAGTGTGTTGCGCCTGTCGATATAATCCAAAAGTTTATTGATCTGCGGCCATTCAAGACCGTCGGCGTCAATCGAAATATTCAGCAGGATCTCATTTCCCGACGAGCTCAAGTCGCCCGCAACAGTGAGGGGCTTGTCTTGCCATGTCAGATTCGTTGTTTCTACGGCAATACTTCGGCGGATAACTCCGGCCGATGTCTCGCTGGACAGATTAAACGTGCCGTTGTTTACGGTTACAGGTCCTGCCAAAGCATCGGAATGGACGACGATGTTTTGCATTTTTCCTATTGACTCATATCGCCATTCGGCCGGTTTACCTAAGGGTCCGTTCAGGGCAAAGTCGGTGAGTGTGAGAACACCCTCTGATGTTGAAAAATCTTGCACAGCGGGTCGAAATTCTTCGAAGGAGGATAAAAGCGGGTGGATTTCGCCGGCCGCAAGTTGTGCCGCACCGCATGACAGCTCAAAAGAGGCCTTGCGATCCGGATTAAAGCTGGCGGAAAGCCGCGAAATTCTGGATTTTCCCAATGCTGCCTCAATATTTTTTAAGCTCAGCTGTTGATTTTGCCATATAAATTGCCCCTGATTAACGTGCAGTGTTTCCGGAAATCCGCGGGAGTGAATCGTCAGACGCTTGATATCCGCGGAGAGTGTAGCTTGCCTGAACGTCGCACCGGTGACGGGACCGCTGTAGATCAGGCGATCAAAAGCGAGTGTGCCCCTCAAGGGTTTAAACCGTTTAAGGCGGGCTGAAAGGTCTTTGGAAGAAAAAATCACCGGATTTAAATCTTCCAGATTAATTACCGATACGCCTGATGTGGCTGAAACAATGTTTTTTTTCCCCCAATTTGCATTGCCGGATACCTGGATCATTGACGACTTGCCCATGGATGCATCTACTTGGCTGAAATCCAGTTGCGTTGCCTGCCAGGTGAATAGTCCGCGGGTGATCTGGAGGGTTTGGGGCAGTCGACGGGAAGTCAAGGTCAGGTTGTCGACAGTTCCCCGGGTTTGAAAGTGCCAGTTTCGGGGATTGAACAGCGGTCCTTTCACATTGAGATCTTCCGCCGTGATGATGCCGCTCAGCGAACGAATATCTGTCAGGCCGGTTTTAAAGGTTTCAAAAGACAGCAGCCAGGCATGGAGTTCGGTGAGATCGAATTTCGCCGTTTTGGAAAGGATTTTGAGGGTGGGAGTTTGCGCCCAGTCGATGGTAGTTGCAAGCTGCGAGAGCGCCGAATTGCCGATTTCGGCATTGAAATTTTCTACTGCAATGCGGTTGGCATCGAAAAGGAAATAGCCGCCGTTGATTTTAATCGGATACGGTAAGCGGCTGTAGCGGGTGTTGACATGGACCTCCGTAACTTCCACGCGGGCTCTTAAATTTTCAAGGTTATCTCCCAGGTACAACCTGCCCAGGGCGGTACCCTGGAAGTCTGTTACCCGGGCCAGTTCACTTAAAAAGTGTTTATCGGTAACGATACGGTTTAAAACCGGCGGGAGTCGGGAAAGGTCCGCGTTGACACCGATGTCAAGGCGAAAGGGCGCCAGTTTGGAATTCAGACCCAGTGCAATCGAACCGTCCTGAGCGTAAGATTCTCCAAAATGCGCACTCAGGTTGCTGCCCTTTAACACGCCTTCTGAAATAACGGCATCTCCAGATACATCCTCCAGATCCAGTTCAGCTCCCGGGATAAAGACCTTACCCTGAGTCATTCGTCCCTCGATGACGATGTTGTCCAGCAGGCCGAAATCCCGAATCGTCCGCCCCCGAATCCTAACCGTCATCCAAGGGACCTGGCCGCCTTTGATAACCTTGAATACTGTCCGAATCGTTTCAGATTCGCCCGCCATTGCAAGGGCCGCCTGTCTCACCGAATCCGCATCAATCCGTGAGCCGTTTACCGCAAGTTGAATATCCTGTAAACTCTCATCATAGGAAAAGGTTCCGGTCATATTCACGGCTGGATATTCCAGCCCCAGCTGTGTCAGTTCAGCTCTGGCCGTCTTTCCATCCACCGCAACCGTGCCTCTTATCTGTACGCCTCTAATCGTCAACTCCTGGCTGCCGCGGTTCAATTCGAGAAAAGGGATGGCCCCGTTGACATCCGCCTTTATGCTGCCAGCACCTTCAGATTTGAAATCGATATTTACGCTGGCCCTGGTTTCGGATATCCGTAGCTCTGTGTCGGGGAAGAGATAGGCAATTAACGTCTGAGGCCGAAAATGTGCGAGTTGCACCCGCCCGCTGCCTTTAAAGTCGGTTGGATCCAGCGATCCGCTGATGTCGATTTGTTCCCAGAGATTGGATTTGCATTTGATGTAGAAGTCGAGTCCGATGCCACCGCGTACATAGCCCGCCTGAAGTTCTCTGAGCATGAATTTGCGTCCATATGGATCGATCAGATTAACCTTGCCGTTTTTTACCCTCACATTAAGATCCGGCAACTTGAATTCAGGAAGACTGCGGACAGCCTCGGTAAAGGTTTTTACCATCTCGTCATATGATGGAACTTTTGCAGGCTGCTTGGGGGCAGCATCCTGGATTTGCGGCAATTTCATGAAGTAATCGGCATAATCGACCCTGATATAATCGAATCGCAGATGCCCCTGTAACAGGGGCAATATTTTCGGATATATCCGCATCCACTGGATGTTGATCGTATAACTTTCAGGTACGGATATCTCTGCTCCATACATAACCACGTGGGGTCGTGGAAAGTATGACAGCTTTAAATTACGATAGGTTATCCGGCCGCCGACATTGCTGGAAATATTTTCTTCGATTGTATTTTTCACCATTTCCAGATTAATCAGTCTGGGCGTAAATACCATCACCACAACGACCAGAAATACGAAAACCAGCAGGCTTTTGGTCAAAAAACTGATTATATTTTTGCGATTGCGCATGGCGGCTATGTCTATGCAACTATAAAGCCAGGGGAAAATTCCGTTTACGGGCAAGATATCGGGCGGGACTCATCTATTTTCGACCAGAGTTCATCCATTTTGCCGGTTCAGATACCTTTTAGTAATTACCCTACGCAGGGCCTGGCAGGAACAGCGATTTGAATCTAATAGAATAATCAAGCGTGCATTATTGGTCAAGCTGATTTTTTACCTGAATTTTGCACGTAACTCCATTCATAAGCCATCCCGCTCAAGCGGGATGAGAATTGAAAAGGTTTCACCAAAATTCTTTATGTACATCAGCGACCCTTGGCAGAACGTGGTCCTGCGGCGGCTTCCAGGGGCCTTCCTCATACCCCCAGCTCTGCTGGTGTTCGCTGATTTAAATCTTATAAATTCAACTTTATCGAATAAAGCCGACGCCGGCAAATAATCATCCATCGACTACAAAGACCGACTGAATCCGTTCCGCAGGCCGATGTTACGTCAGGGGGCTTCTTGACACTGCCGGATTGGATAATTAGTGTCTTTTTCGCAATCCGCGCGATTGTTTTTGTCATTGTCAAAAATTTATCAACCATTAAACACATCCGAAATATCAGTTCTTAACGGAGGAAGTTCCATGTCTGACAACCTTAACGCGCAAAAAAAGTTTGAAGAAGGTATGGCGGATTTTGTAAACCACAACTACGTGCAAAGCATTGAACGCTTATCGCAGGCTATTGAACTCGACCCAGGGTTTGCGCTCGCCTTCAAAAGCCGGGGCGCAGCATATCTAAGACTGAATCAGGCCGGTGAAGCTATCGCAGATTTTAACGCCGTCGTCGAATTGAATCCCGGCAATGCCAGAGCCTATCACCTGCGTGGCCTGGCTTATGAGAAATCCGGGGATAACGATAAAGCGCTTGATGATTTTAACACAGCGCTTGGTTTGGATTCCAATTACGGTGCCGCGTATTTCAGCCGTGCCAATCTATACAACAAGATGGGAAATTCGGAGCAAGCAACAGAAGACATCCGGATGGTGACTCATCTGACGGAGGTCAACATCGAAACCTTTGCCAATGATAACAATGTCTGGCGTTCGCATCAGTTGCGGCTTGAATCCCTTTTCGATGACGACCTTGCCATGGAAAGGTAATATAAGCCCTTGGTGTCCCTCAAGGGGATATCTGTAAAAAGATGCATTTTGGTGCCGCGTGAGAGACGCCAATTGATTCTTGCCATACAAATCCCGCCTCGGCGGGACTCCGCACCCCGCCGAGGTCCGCCGGAGGCGGACAAGTTCCACGCTAAGCATACTGACGTCCTTTCGCCCATTCGGCCTATGGCCGAAAAGGCGAGCTACCGGCTCCGCAGGTGGTCGTCGATTCAGTACCGACCACGGAGGACCAGACGTCATACAACTTCGGCCCGGCAGGCTGAGGCCTGGGTTTAAAAGAATTTCAGGAATGTAAACAGCGACACGCTCAGTCCTCAGCACGCATCACAATTTGTATTAGACCCAGCGCCACATGTCGCGAGCCCCCGTGTTGCGCGAGCGATACCAATCCTCCCCATTTAACCACAAATTTTGAGATTACTATTGAATTTAGATTTGACGATAACCATTTTTATGTCAACTATAATTTGCGCGGTTCGGTGTATTTTTCCGGATTCGTGATACAGGTTGCATAATCCTTGTAAGTTTTATAAAAAGCCGACAATACATTGCAACGGGAGAATCGACTTTGATGCAGGCCATGGTATTGAATCAAATCATCAGCATGGCAGCAAATAAAACTCCGCTGGAGTTGGTGAATCTTCCCAAACCGGTGCCGGGTCCCAGCGAAGTTTTATTGGAAGTTTCTGCCTGCGGTGTTTGCCACACCGAGCTCGATGAAATCGAGGGGCGTACGCCTCCGCCGAACTTGCCGATCATTTTAGGTCATCAGGTTGTCGGTCGGGTAATTCAAAAGGGTGCCGATGCCAATCGCTTCAAAATAGGTGACCGC
>CP070771.1:6686510-6706764 GCA_020345785.1 Desulfobacterales bacterium | reverse complement strand
TTATAAAAAGAGATAGAGCGCGGCGTTTCCTTAATTTTAGGCATTTTAGGCAATTTAGATCAATTTAGGCATTCCTTTTTTACGCGAGCGATATCAGTCTGCGATAAAACGGTATTGATGCAATGATAAATAAGACGAAGTAAAACCAATAACCAATAACACTCAAATAGGGTGCAACGGTCGTGCTGGAAAAAGAGAAACTGCGCAAGGCGGATATTTACTCGGGTTTGGTAATATTTTTGTTCGGTCTGTTTATGGTTCTGATGGCGTCAAGAATGCCCATGAAAGACAGCTGGGGGGGAGTTCAAAATGTTTGGTACGTTTCTCCGGCGCTTTTTCCGCTGTTTGTCGGCGGCGTCATCATGCTGTTGGGTGCGCTGCTTACAAGGACCGCATTGAAAATATCGGGCATCAAAGCATTTGGTGAAACCGTCCGTTGGTTTGCGAGCCAGGATCTCATTCAGTTTTTAATCAGCGACTCGGTCATCCGGTTTTATGCCATCGCCGTTTTATTTCTTTCATTGGTTTACATCACCATTCCGCGTATTGATTTTTTCCTCAGCGCAACCCTTTATCTGACGGTCTTTATCACCATGTTTTACTTTGATGATGATCAGCTGTTAAAAAAACTTTTCTATTTCTACCTGGCCGGGGTTGGCGTGTTGATCGGCTACTTTGCTTCCGGGCTCAATGCGGCGCTGAGCCGGTTCGTGCCGTTTGCCGGCGACGTCTTGGCCCTCTGCTTTATCCTTGCTTACTGCATCTATGCCTGGACATTGATCCGTTCCCGTCAATCCCTGCGTAAGAAGTATCGGACCGGTTTAATAGTGGCCGTCGCGGCGCCTTTTGTGGTGTGCCCGATCTTTAAATATTTCCTGTTGGTACCCATGCCGACCGAAGGTATGATTGTAGCTGTTCTGGATTATTTCTGGTACTTCGAATTTTAAAAGGAAAAAAATTAATGGTGTTCATTGAACGACTTGGGTTTTACTTTCAAACTGTATTTAATCTTGCGGCGGATCCGGTTCACCTTGCGATACTATTTGGCTCTGTGATGCTGGGAATTATGTTCGGCGCAATGCCGGGTCTGACCTCAACCCTCGGGGTTGCCCTCTTAACGGCATTGACCTACGGCATGGACACGGCAACAGCCATGTTGTGCTTGTTGTCCATCTATGTCGGCGGCACCTACGGCGGTTCCTATGCTTCCATCCTCATAAACATCCCCGGCACGGCAGCTTCCGCGGCTACAGCCCTCGACGGCTATCCCTTGGCACTAAAAGGCGAAGGCGGTCGTGCCATCGGTCTGACAACCACCTCATCGGCGATCGGAACGTTGATCAGCATGCTCTTCGTGGTGAGCATTTCACCAATTATTTCATTTTTTGCCCTTCAGTTTACATCTTTTGAGTTTTTTCTATTGGCCTTCTTCGGCATTCTCATCAGCGGGACCTTGACGAGTCCGGATCTTGTCATCAAGGGCTGGATATCAGGCTTCCTCGGACTCTTTCTGGCCTGCGTCGGGCGCGACCGGCTGCAGTTTTTTCCGCGCTTTACCTTTGGTATACCCGAGCTTGACAGCGGTATTGAAGTCGTACCGGTATTGATCGGCGCCTTTGGGATTCCCCAGATAATTCAGGTGCTCAAAGATCGTTTCATCATCGGTGAAACTCAAAAATTCCAGCGCATTATACCGGAATTCGGAACGATTGTCCGGAACGTCCCCAAAATTATTCGCTCCGCCCTTATCGGCGTCGGCATCGGCGCGGTACCCGGGATCGGTGAAGACATCGCTGCCTGGGTGTCCTACGGTGCCGCCAAGAATACCTCCAAGCATCCGGAAAGATTTGGTAAAGGCGAAATCACAGCGGTTCTTTCTTCCGAAGTTGCGAATAATGCCTGTGTCGGCGGCGCCATGATTCCGCTGCTCAATTTGGGTATTCCGGGAAGTCCGCCGGCGGCCATGTTGCTGGGTGCGCTGATGCTGCACGGCGTTACCCCGGGGCCGATGATCACTTTTGAGCACCCTAATTTCATTATAGAAGTAGCCTCAATCCTGATGCTGGCATCGGTGGCAATGTGGGTGGTGGGAATGCTCATGGCCCGGCAGGTGGTCAAGGTCCTGCGAATTCCGACGCAGATTTTTATGCCGATTATCGGCGTGCTGTGCGTGATCGGATCCTATGCACTGGGCATTAACATTTACAACCTATATTTGATGCTGCCGGTGGGGATTGTCAGCTATTTTCTGATCGAGATGGGCTATCCCATCGCACCGTTGGTAATCGGTGTTATTTTGGGACCCATGGCGGATGAAAACCTGCGACGCGCCTTGATGGTGTCCCAGGGAAGTTTTTTACCGATCTTCACCCGCCCTGTATCGCTGATCCTTTTTCTGATTATTGCATGGACGGTGGTTAGTCAGATTCCGTTTTTTAAAAACCTAAAAGACAGATTGCTTGCAAGGATTTTACCGCGCAGAATTCATAAAGCGTGACCGGAAAAACCGGTATAGATGACCAGGGGCATTGCATTTGATAGGCGTACCACCGGCGTGTTTCATATCGCGCTTCACGGATGAATTCACACCTTCCGATGTTGCGCACAGTCTGCAGGATATCGCGGATATGGGTTACCGGGGATCTTTTGATATTGAAGTCATATGCCTAACCGAAGCGGTTCAGCAACAATACCGGGAAGGAAGCATATTTATAAAAACGATTCTAAATGGCCAAACACAGGGCCGAAAAAATTCCGGCATGACCGGGTAAGGAGGATACGATGTTGAAGATGGCCATTATCACCGGCTTCTTATCAAAAACCAAGGATCGGTTTCACGAATACAACAAGCCGCTGGATCTGGAACAAAAGTTCGAACTGATGACAGAAATTGAAGGTTATGACGGAGTTGAAATCGTCTATCCGTACGAAGTCAACGATCCGCAGGAAACCAGAGAGCTTCTGGAAAAACACGACTTAAATATTGCCGCCGTCAACGTCAATGTGAAGGCCGAACCCGAATTTCGCAACGGTGGATTAACCTCTCATAATAAGGAAATCCGCAACAAAGCGGTACGCTTCATCAAAGAAGCGAAGGATTTTGCGGCAGAGGTCGGTGCAGATAAGGTGACCTGCTGCCCGCTGGGTGACGGTTACGAGTTTTCCTTTCAATACGATTATGCCCGTGCCTGGAAGTACCTGGTGGAAACATTCGCCGAAGCCGGCGCTCACAGGCATGAGATTCCACTCTTTATTGAGTACAAACCCAGTGAAACCCGAGGACGATGTTTTGTCGACACGGCCGCCAAGACCTTGTGTTTGCTGAACGACATCCAAAACAAGAACATGGGGGTAACGCTGGACTTCGGGCACTCCATGTACGGCAACGAAAATCCGGCTGAAGCGTTTGTGCTGCTGGCTGAAAGTCCATACAGGGCCTACATTCACATCAATGATAATGACGGCAAATGGGATTGGGACTATTTCTGCGGCACCAAGCATTTTCTTGAATATATTGAATTTCTTTACTATCTTAAAAAATACGGCTATAACGATTACCTGACTTCGGATACATCTCCTACCCGCTGGGATATTATCGGGACCTTTGAGGCCAACAGCAGAATCTCAAACCGCATCTGGGATCTGCTGGGGAAAATCGATACCACGGAATTTGAACGACTGATTGCCGGCGACGATTATCTGAAAACCTGGCAATTTATTGAAGACAATCTGTTTTCCCTCAGGTAACTGGCTTGACCCCAAATAGTCCGGATTGGGCATTTGAAATCGAGTTGTTGCTTTTTTGGATGTCAAAGCGAAATTAAGTTGATGGAATACCACAAATATTCAATCTTCAATTTTCAATCTTCAATTGATTATGCATAACCCGCTTCTAATCAGCACTGCCGCTTACGACGGCTATGATCTTGCAACGGCCTTCCGGGAAATATCCGCGATTGGCGTTGATCTGGTCGAAATTGCCTTTATCGAAGGTTACACGGATCCATTCACCGAAGGCTACTTCAATGCCGAAAATGCTGATAAAATTTTGACCCTGCTTGCCGAGTACAACCTGCGGTGCCTGTCCTTTTCATCGCATGTAGACCTGTCGCAGAAAGGTATTGTCGACATCTTCAAAAACCGCATGGCATTTGCACGCAAGGTCGGTTCGACATACATTGTTTCTAATGCCGCCCCGCTTCAAAATAAACGCCGATTCATGGAAAATATAAGCGAGCTGGGGCATACGGCTGAGACAATGAATATGATTATCGTCCTTGAAAATCCCGGCGACGGTAAGGCCAATGTTATCGATTCCGCTGAGCCGGCGGCACGTGTTATTGAAGAGATCGGTCTGGACGCCGTCAAAATAAATTACGACTTCGGCAATCTCTTGTCCCATTGTTTCGAGAAAATCCGGCCGGAAGAGGATTATAAATTTGCGGTAGACTCTACGGCGCATTATCATATTAAAGATGTTGCCGCCGATGAAGCCGGATGGTATTTTACTCAGATTGGCAAGGGAAGCATAGATTACCGCAGGATCTTAAAGGAGTTGGCCGCCCTGCCGGAACCCTTACCCCTGTCGCTTGAGATCCCTTTGAGGATCAGACGGGCGCCGGATGCCTCTCCCCGCAGG
Source organism: Desulfobacterales bacterium (assembly GCA_020345785.1). The sequence goes on along the minus strand of CP070771.1, from coordinate 6,702,125 downwards.
GCGCCGTTACCGATCGACTTAAAACTGATCCGGCAGGTGATGCAAAGATCAGTAGAATTCGTCAGGACAACCCTTGCCCTCTGAGCTTAAATTTAAAATGAATTAATTTCTTTATTCCGGCTAATTGTCTATATGTACAAATGACTAATAAGAAATTAAAAAATAAAAAAAATGCGAAGCATAAAATAATTAAGCCGCCGGCGTGTAGACTTAACAAGTTATTTCAACTTTTAAAAAGCAATCTTTACCCCTGGATATATTAATTTTCCGGGCGGATTAATTAGGAGAAGAAGGTATGAAAAAAATCGCTATTGGTTGTGACCCCAATGCTGCCGGACTCAAAAACGCGATTATCAAACATCTGGCCGAATTGGGATATGAATGTGAAGACTATGGAAGTGACGATCCGATCTATGCCAACGTGGCTATCGATGTGGCTGAAGCGGTAGCGTCGGGCAAACATGACCGCGGCATATTGATGTGCGGCACCGGAATCGGCATGTGTATAACCGCCAACAAGGTACCCGGCGCGTATGCAGCTTTGTGTTCGGACGCCTATTCCACCGAGCGTTCGATAAAAAGCAACAACGCCAACATCATGACCCTGGGCGAACAGGTCACAGGAGTGGAGCTCGCCAAAAGCCTGGTAACCATCTGGATGAATGCCAAATATGAGTCCGGCGGGCGGTCGGAACCAAAAATCCGGCGGATATATGAGTACGCCAAAGCGCATGACAAATGAATTGAAGATTGAAAATTGAAAATTGAAGATTTGTGGTAGTCGCTTCGCTCCATCCTTTTTTAGTATGGATCTGCTGAAGGCGGACCTTAAATATTCAATATACATTCTGCAATATTCAATCCTTAATACCCTTGGAGGTCACCATGAAAAAATTCATCAATGATCCGTACGATGTGGTGGATGAGATGCTGGAAGGTTTTCTGGCTGTTCATCAAAAATACGTCCGCAAGCTGGATACTGCCAGATCACTGGTTCGAGCCGATGCGCCGGTGGCGGACAAGGTAGGCATCGTTACCGGTGGCGGCTCCGGCCATAAGCCGGCCTTTATCGGCTTTATCGGCCGGGGCATGCTCGATGCAGTGGCGGTAGGTGAGATATTTACGTCCCCGCCCCCGCTGGCCTGCTTCGAGGCCGCCAAGGCCGTGCATGCCGGCAGGGGGGTTTTGTTTCTTTTGGGCAATTATGCCGGTGACGTGATGAATTTTCAGCTGGCCGCCGACATGGCCAGGGCCGAAGGCATTGAAGTTGAGCAGGTTATCGGCACCGACGATGTGGGTTCCGGTCCCAAAGAAGAGGCGAACAAACGCCGCGGGGTGGTGGGCTCCTTTCTGGCCTGGAAGGTGGCCGGCGCCAAGGCGGCGGCTGGCGGCAGCTTGCAGGAGTGCAAGGCCGCCGTGGAAAAAGTCAATAACAATACCCGTACACTGGGTGTTGCACTTTCACCATGTACCGTGCCGGCCAAGGGGTCACCGACGTTCACGCTGGCAGAGGATGAAATGGAATATGCGGTCGGCCACCATGGTGAGGCCGGCACCGCTAAAATTAAGATGATGAGTGCCGACCAAATCACTGAAAAGATGACTCTTGAGGTGATTGAGGATCTTCCGTTTCGGTCCGGTGATGAGGCAGCCGTCTTGATTAACGGACTGGGCGGGACGCCCCAATTGGAATTATACATCTGTTACCGCAAGGTAAAACAGATGCTGGATGAAAGGGCCATCAAAATCGGACACTCCTTTGTCGGAGAATTCTTCACGGGCCTCGAAATGGCGGGTTTTTCGGTGACCCTGATGAAATTGGATGCGGAATTAAAAGAACTGCTGGCAGCTCCGGCGGATACACCGTGTTATAAAGTAATAGGATAATCGGGAAATAGCCGGCCAACACGAGATAATATCCCAATAGAGCTATAGTGCAACAAGTCTGTTGTCATTTGTCAGTCCAGCTGCTGGCCGCCGAAGAGTGCCAGTTTGATCGAAAAAAGAAACTCAAAAAAGCGAAAATCGAATATCGAATAATGAATATTCCGCCGGAGGCGGATCGAAGAAAGGTATTCTGTCTATTTTAATAAAAAGACTGAACGAAGCGAAACCACCCTTCGAAATTCTGCGGTTCGTTATTCTGCTGTTCTGCGGTTCGCTGTTCCGTTCAGGTGAAGTTTTATAATAGTTGTTTTACAAGGATGACGTCGATTCAAAAATCTTTTGAATTTTGAATACTTACATTTATAATCGCTAAGTCGTTTTTCACTTCAGATGCAAGGATATGACAGTATGACAGAAACCATCACCACCCCCCAGATGTTGAAAGCTTTGGAAAACATGTGTGATACCATCGAAAATGAAAAAGACTATCTCTCGGAGCTGGACGGTGCCATCGGAGACGGAGATCACGGGGTCAATATGGCCAAGTGCTTCCGGCAGGTAAAGAAAAAACTGGCCGAAAGCCCGGCCGAAGATGTTGGGGCACTTTTCAAAGCGGTGGGTATGGTGGTGCTAAATTCTGTCGGCGGTGCCATGGGCGCTTTATACGGTACTTTTTTCCTGAAGCTTTCCCAGGAAAGTGCCGGCAAGAGCGAGCTGACCTTGAGTGACCTGAAGGGAATGCTTCAAACAGGCGAAAAAGGCATTCTGGATATCGGCAAGGCCGGTCCGGGCGATAAAACCTTGATTGATACGCTCTCGCCGGCCGTAAGAGCCATTGAAGCCGCTGAAAAAGAAGGCAAACCGCTGCCGCAAGCGCTGGCGGATTTTGAAGCGGCAGCCAAAAAAGGCATGGAATCCACTCGGAATATGCTGGCCAAAATCGGCCGCGCCAGCCGCCTGGGGGAGAGAACCATCGGGCACCAGGACGCCGGCGCCACTTCCTGCTATTTTATCCTGCGCTCGCTGGCATCTGCGGTTTCTTGCTGACGTATGTGAAAATCCTCCGACTTATCCATCTGCTCAAGCACTTTTTTTAATCGGGCAGGCGGCGGTCTCAGTTTTCTGCTTTGCAGATCAAACCAGGCCGCTTTTGTTTTTACGGTAGCGCAAAGCTTGCCACCGAGATTGATAAAGTTGTTGAGAAAGACAAACTTTGACCCATCTTCGCTGATTCCGCCCAGTTTCAGATCCACGCTGAATTCCTCAAGGAACCGCAATTCATTTTCATACGTAATCTCGTCGGAGAATACTACCGGCCCGATCCGCTCAGCACTGAAATCAGCCGGTGTAAAACCGTTTGAATTCAGAAAAAGAAAACGGGCCTGGGCGGCATAATCGAGGTAGGCCGTATTGCGCATGTGATGATTGGCATCAAGATCCGCCCAGTTAACTTTAAATGTCGGCTGAAATAAATTATGAATCATATCGTTAATTGTCTCCTTTCCTGTTTTGTTTTATATAGTACCCGATCGACTGCTTTTTAAAAGCGACAAAAGTGACAAATGAGGAAGATAGATGGGCCAAAAAGCATTAAATCGCGTAACGATTCTGGGTATGCCGAATACCCTGCCGACGACCCTCACCGGACCTTTGGATGTCTTTAGCCAGGCGGGTCAGTTGTGGCAGCTGCTCTGCGAGGGCATGCCATCCCCCTTATTTACCGTTGAGCTGGTGAGTCCGGCAGGCGATGAAATTCGATGTATGAACGGCCTTGGCATCATGCCGCATCGTTCCATGACGGCAGTGACATCGACAGACCTTATCATAATAACTGCGGCCGATATTTCAGACCGCCGCCGGTGGCACAAAACGATAATTCCATGGCTGCACAAGCATTATGATTCCGGTACAAAATTAGCCAGCATTTGCACCGGAGCATTTGTGCTGGCCGAGGCCGGTATGCTGGATCACCGCCAGGCAACCACCCATTGGGGGTATGTTCAAAAATTTCGTCGCGATTATCCAAAAGTGGATTTGCGACCGGAACGTCTCATTACGCGCGACGGCAACATTTACTGCTCCGGTGGAATCAATGCTTATGCAGAGCTATGTTTCTTCCTGGTGGAGGAATATTGTGGTTATGAGGTCGCCGAGCAATGCGCGCGTGCACTTGTTTTAGACGGAAAACGCTCATCCCAGAATCCCTACGCGATTTTTGAGTATCAAATGCGGCATGGCGACAGGTCAATCCTGAAAGCCCAACAATTAATGGAAAAGCAAATCCCCTCAACATTGGATATCGCACAGCTCGCCAGGGCAGTGGCAATGAGCGAACGCAATTTCAAACGCCGCTTCAAAAGGGCCACCGGCGATACGCCGCTTGAATATTTCCAGCGCCTGCGTATTGAAACCGCCAAGAGAAAACTTTCAGACAGCCAACAAAGCATTGATCATGTTGCCGGCGAGGTGGGGTATCTGGACGTGGCTTTCTTTCGCAGGGTGTTTAAAAAAATCACCGGATTGACGCCGTCGGAATATCGACGTCGCGTTCAATTCGGTCCCTTATAAAGATCACCGAAGTACATTTCTCCATTTAATCCTCCGTTATAGAAATTTAAAAACTCTAATTTCTATAAATTCTATAATTCTCCGCCATTTCTATTCAATATCCACAACGATCAATTATCAATAAATTTTAAGAATTTATAATTTTTTAAGCAAAATAATAAAAAAATACTTGACAAGTGCTCCCGAATTATTTAATAGAAAAATCTATAATAACTGTAAAAATTGAAGGAGCCGGTTATGGAAGACATACTTACCGTATTTAAAGCCAGTCAGTACTGCAATGTGTCTCCCAAAACGATTATCAACTGGATCGAGTCGGGACATATCAAGGCCTACAAAACCGTGGGGGGCCATCGACGCATCAACAAATCAGACCTGGAAGTTTTTATGAACAAGCAGGGTATCCCAATTCCCAAAGAAAAACCGGCGGAGGGGAAGCAGAAGATTCTGGTGGTGGATGATGACCCGATTATTGTAGAAACCATCGTACAGGCATTGGAGGAAGACGAATTTGATTATGAGGTGATATCCGCATCCGATGGTTTTGAAGCCGGCCTGCAGGTTCGTCATTTTGCACCGAATTTGCTGATATTGGATATTATGATGCCCGACATCAAAGGGTACGAAGTATGTAAAAAAATCAAGGAAAATCCGGAGACCAAGGACACCAAAATTATCGTCCTGTCCGCGTATCTGGACGAAGAGAAATTCAAGAAAATGAAAGAGTACGGCGCCGACGCCTGCTTTTCGAAACCTTTTCCATTACCGCAGCTGAAGGAAGAAGTGGCGCGACTGTTAGGGCTGAGATAAATGAATATTGAAGATTGAATATTTGAGGAATTTTGCTCTTCTTTTTAGCTCTACACAAAAGCTTTCGGAATTGGATCGGAATTCCCTCTATTGTCTTCGAAAGAGACAAAGTTCATTTGGGACTAGTAAATAGGAAATAATCAATTCAAATTCAAAGGATCGTTGGTCGTCATCGCTTGATAATTAAAAAAACGATAGGATTCCTCAAATATTCAATTGACAATATAAAATATTCAATTCAAGGGGTGGCAATTATGAAGCTAAAAGAAGCCTTGGACAAAAAGAAGTTTGTGGTCACTTCAGAGGTCCAGGCGCCGATCGATCAGGAACCGGAAGATCTTGTACGTTCTTTGGCCCAGGTACGCGGCCGGGTAGACGGCGTATCTTTATCGGAAGTGGAATTTGAAGGCATCGTCGGCGACACGATCCGGACCTGCGAACTGCTGAACCAAAGCCAGCTGGAGCCGATTTACCAGACCACGACCCGGGATAAAGATCGTATTCAGCTGCAGAGCAATCTGATTGAGGCGCATAATGCCGGTATTGATAATCTGTTGGTCTTTACCGAAGACTATCGCATTACCGGCGACAGTTTACAGGAAATGATGTTTTTCCATGTGGATGCCGGAAAGTTGCAGTCTGTACTGGAGCATATCCGTGAAGGTCACTCGGTTGAGGGAGATACACTTAAATCTAGCGCCGAATTTTTGCTGGGATCCGGCGTTGAATCATCCTGGGGCAAGAATGTTCCGGATCTGGAAATGAAAGAAATGGAGGAAATGACTAAAATCGGCACGGGCTATTTTTTAACGACACCGGTCTTCGATGTGGATCAGTTTGCAAAGTTTTTGAAGAGAACCGATACTTTCGCCACTCCGGTGATTGCAGAGGTCATGATTTTACGCACCGCCGGGATGGCCCGTTTCCTGAACCGCCATATTAAATCGGGCATGGTGCCGGATTGGATGATCCAGAAACTGGCCCGGGCTCCCGACCGGCAAAAGGCCAGCATTGAAATTTTTACCGACATCGTAAAAGCTCTCAAAGACCTGTGCCAGGGAGTTCACATTATCACCATCGGCGCAGAGGAAAATCTAAAACTTTATCTGGATGCAGCCAAGTTGAAATAGCGCCGGGTTACGCGTTTCGAGTCACGCGATACGTGGTTAAAAGGAAGGAAATTTTCCCTTGAATACCGCGCAAATCGCAACTCGAAACAAGACTATCCTCAACAGGTCAATACCTTACATTGCTGCTATCATTTTAACTGTCGAAGAAGAAAAGCCGTGTACACGCGAGATAAGGAGCCAATCTCTTGGATACCATCCCCTTGACCATTGACGGCCGAAAAATCACCTGTTCCGCCCAATCGAGTATTTTGGAGGCAGCCGAACAAAACGGCATAAAGATCCCCAGACTCTGCCACCATCCGGATTTAAAACCTTTCGGAGCCTGCCGCATGTGTCTGGTGGAAGACGAAAAAACCGGACGTCTCATGGCCTCCTGTGTCACCCCCGTCGCCCGGGACATGGTCCTGCAAACCGCATCGCCGCGCATCGTCAAGCATCGCCGCAACATTGTCCGCCTGATGATCGCCGAGCATCCTGAATCCTGCATTGTCTGCAGCAAAGGTAACCGCTGTCAACTGCGCCAGGTAGCTGCCAATTTGGGAATCGGGGAGACAAACCTCTACCACATGCCCAATTTCAAGCCTCTCGAGCAGGCCAACCCGTTCATCATCAGGGATCTCAGCAAGTGCATCCTGTGCGGCAAATGCATCCGGGCCGATCACGAACTGGTGGTGGTCGGCGCCATTGATTACAATATGCGCGGCTTCGGGTCCCGTCCGGCCACCGTTCATGAGTTGGGTTTGGAGCAGTCCAGCTGCACATTTTGCGGAACCTGTGTCAGTCTGTGCCCGACCGGTGCGCTGTCAACTAAAAATACCCGTTTCGTGGGAAGCCCAGCTTACGAAGCGGTTTCAATCTGCGGGTTTTGCGGTGTCGGCTGCCGCCTGGCTGTGGGCGCTGCCGACAAACACGTTATTGAAGTAAACCCGGCCCACCAGCCCCAGAGCGTCAATGGCGCGACCCTGTGCGTTCGGGGTCACTTTGCCCACGATTTTTTAAATTCCTCCGAACGCCTTGTCGGTCCGCTGCTGCGCAAGCGCAATAATGACGGCACAGCGGTGCTGGCGCCCGTATCCTGGGAAGAGGCGCTGGATCAGGTGGCAAGCCGCCTCATGGAAATTAAACACGAAAACGGTCCCCAGAGCATTGCGTTCCTCGGCTCTTCCAAGTGCTCCAGCGAGGAAAACTACCTCTTCCAAAAAATCGCCCGGGTATTCATCGGCACCAATAATATAGACAGCGGCGGGTACATATTCGGCCAATCCCTGCTGAAAGTATTGGATGAGAAAACCGATGGCGGCTATCGCATGAATCGCCTGGCCGATCTTGCCCAAGCCGAAGTTATTTTCATACTCGGTGCGGACCCCAATCATTCGGTTCCGGTGGTCGGTTATTATCTTAAAAGGGCGGCCAGGCAGGGCGTCCCTTTGATCGTTGCGGATCCCCGCCGGACGGAATTGACCGGCTTCTCGCGCCTGTGGCTGCCTGTCAAACCCCAGAGCGATCTTGAGCTGTTCAACGGCCTAACGGCACTGCTGCATGAAAAAGAGGCCTATGATGCAAAATTCATCGACCGCTATACGGAGGGTTTCAGCCTTTTTCGCTATGGTCTGTCCTCGCTGGACATTGAGAAGGTCAGCCGTAAAACAGGTCTGTCAAAGGACGCCCTCAAGGCTGCCGCCGAGCTTATAAAAGGCAAAAAAATAGCTGTCGTCATTGGAAACGGCATCCTCCAACAGAAAAGCGGCATGCATACTCTGGGAGCAATCCTGAACCTGACCCTGATGACCGGAAGCCTGGGCAGTAAAGGAGCCGGTATTTACGTGCTTGCAAAGGAAAACAATCAACAGGGCGCTATGGACATGGGGGCGTTGCCGGACATGTTGCCCGGCCGACATCCCCTGGACGATCAGGCCGTCAGAAAAAAATGGGAGAAAAACTGGAAGACAAATCTATCACCGGACGCCGGCCTTAACATGGTCCGTATCATTGAAGCCGCCGAAAAAGGAAACCTGAAAGCCCTCTTCGTTATGGGCGAAAATCCGCTGCGGGCATTGCCGGAAAGTGACCGGGTGCGCCGGGCGCTTCAAAATTTAGATTTTCTGGTGGTGCAGGATATTATCAACAGCGAAACCGCCCAAATAGCAGACGCCGTGCTGGCCGGTGCGGCTTTAAGCGAAAAGCAGGGATCGTTTACCAATTTAGAGGGCAGAATTCAATCGTTCAATCCGGTGGTGCCACCTCCCGGAAAGGCCAAAGCCGATTGGGAGATTCTCGATCTGTTGGCGTGCCGGCTTGGGGCAAGGGAGCCCTATGATTCCCTTGAAAAGATGAGAAAAGAAATTCGGCAATTCTTACCCATGTACGAGTCGCTCGACGGCCGTCAGGAGGCCTGGATTAAAATGACGGGCACTAAAAAAACGCTTTTCGAATCCAACGCCGCTGAGTTGATTTCTTTTTATCCGGTAGTTTTCACCGAAGAGGAGCCGGCCGACCAGGAATATCCGTTTACAGCGATTGTCGGTACAAAAAGGTACCACCTTGGAAGTGGAACCAGAACCGGGGCATCTAAGCGTATTCAGGAGTTTGCATCGGCCGGTAAAGTAGAAATGTGCCCGCAGGACGCAGACGATCTCGAGCTGCAGAACGAAGATACCGTGGTCGTCCGCTCTCAATTCGGTACCCTGACGCGTGCGATCAAGTTAAAGCCCGGCTTAAGCCCGGGCAGCATTTTCGTCCCCGCAGGAGTCAATAAAAATGAGGCCATGAATCTCTTCGGGCTGTCTGATCTGACAAAGCCCGGGGCAGCGGGCTGGAAGACATGCAAAGTGAAAATAGAAAAGGCGTAAAGGCGCACAGCGCCTTTAGTTCATAGATCAGGGTTCATAAGTTAATAGTTAAAAAAACAGGAAGAAATCATTTGAATATCAGCTATTAATTATCAGCATAATTTATAGCCTCTAACCTCAAGCGCAGCGCGCAAAGAGTGTGGCGCACGGCTCGTGATATAAAAAAGATTATCATCAATAAAAATACCTTGAGCCTTTCGCCTATTGTCAGTAGGCAGGTTAGTTAAAATTGCAACCAAGTAAAAAATATTAACACACACAAATCCGAGGCACCAACATGCAACCACCCGAAATCGATCTTGGCAAACTCGACGCGATCATTGACAAACACAAAAACCGGAAATGGGGCCTCATACCCTTGCTCCAGGAGGTACAGGAGACCTACGGTTACGTCCCGCCCGAGACGATCGAGCCGATTGCAGTGGCGCTGAACCTGTTCCCATCCGAGGTCCAGGGGGTTATTACATTTTATGCCGGGTTTTCATTGAAGCCCAAGGGCAAATACGTGCTGAAACTCTGCCGCGGTACAGCCTGCCACGTGAAAGGCAGTCGAAGTATCATCAGATTGATGAAAAAAGAACTGAATCTTGAAGAAGGCGAAACAAGTTCCGATTACCAGTTTACCCTGGAAACCGTCGCCTGCCTGGGAGCCTGCTTCCTGGCTCCTGCCATGTTGGTTAATCGCAACTACTTCGGCAAACTTGCACCGTCCAAAGTTACCAGCATAATTGCTGAATACAAAAAGGATAGAGGGGAAAAGAAGAAATGATGGACAAGCTTCAATCCATCGGACAGCTGGAATGGCTCCGCAACAAAATCCTCGCTCGAACCGGTAAGGGTAAAACGCTGGTGCACGTCTGTATGACCGGTTGCCGGGCTTACGGAGCGGCTTCCGTCCGGGAAGCCATCGAACAAGAAGTCAAACGCCAGGGTCTCGCCAATCGGATAGAGGTCCGGGCCACAGGATGTCACGGGTTTTGTGCCAAGGCTCCGGTAATTGCCATTGAGCCGATGGGAATCCAATATCAGGAAGTCAGCGTCGACGATGCTGAAGATATCGTTTCCCAGACCCTCAAAAACAACCGTCTGATTGACCGGCTGGCTTATGAAGATAGTGCAACACGCCAACCCATTTTTTATCTCAACCAAATACCGTTCTATCAAAAGCAAGAAAAAAGAGTGCTGGCCAGGTGCGGAAGAATCGATCCGACTCAAATTGAACATTACCTTGGTGCCGGTGGTTACAAGGCCTTGGCCAAAGCCCTTGCTAAAATGAGTCCGGATTCAGTTATTGAAGAAGTCATCGCCGCCAAACTCAGAGGTCGCGGCGGCGCGGGCTTTCCGACGGGACTCAAGTGGAAATATACCCGAGCCGCTCGGGGACGACCGAAATACATCGTGTGCAACGCCGATGAGGGTGATCCGGGTGCCTTTATGGATCGTGCCGTTTTGGAAGGTGACCCGCATGCCGTTTTGGAGGGCATGCTGATCGGAGCCTTTGCGATTGGAGCCGAGCAGGGCTACATTTATGTGCGCGAAGAATATCCCATCGCCATCGAACATTTAACGATCGCCTTGGCGCAGGTCAAGGAACTGGGGCTTCTGGGTGAAAATATCCTTGGTACCGGTTTTAATTTCGATATCTCGATGCAAAAAGGTGCCGGCGCTTTTGTATGCGGCGAGGAAACCGCTCTGATGGCCTCCATCGAGGGCCGCCGCGGAATGCCCAGAGCCCGGCCGCCCTTTCCGGCTCAGGCGGGCATCGATCAGAAACCCACCAACATCAACAATGTGGAAACCTGGGCCAACATACCCTTAATCATAAATAACGGCGCCGCCTGGTACAGCCAGATCGGCACTGAAGCCAGCAAAGGAACCAAAATATTTTCCCTGGCTGGCAAAGTGAACAATACTGGGCTGGTTGAAGTTCCCATCGGGGCAACCATCAAAGACGTAGTCTTTGACATCGGCGGCGGCATCCCCATGGGCAGAGCCTTTAAAGCGGTGCAGATGGGTGGTCCCTCCGGCGGTTGCGTTCCGAAGGAATATCTAAACATGCCCATCGACTACGACACCCTGCAGCGCATCGGAGCTATTATGGGATCAGGCGGTATGGTGGTCATGGACGAAAACAACTGTATGGTTGAAATTGCCCGGTTTTTTTTAAGCTTCACTCAGTCGGAATCCTGCGGCAAATGCGCTCCCTGCCGCATCGGCACAACCCAGCTGCTGGAGATATTGACTGGGATTACAACCGGTCAAGGCCGACTCAGGGATCTTCAGACCATCCAAGAGCTCGGAGACACCATTATGGAAGCCTCCCTTTGCGGGCTGGGTCAGACCTGCCCGAAGCCGGCGCTTTCCACTTTGAAATATTTTGTCAGAGAGTACGAAGACCATATTCTGGAACATCGCTGCGCCGGGGCTACCTGCGATACCATGGTGATCTCCGCCTGCCAGCATGCCTGCCCCGCCGGCATCGATGTGCCCAACTACGTTGCCGCGATTGCCGAAGGTGAATATGAAAAGGCGGTTGACATCATCAGAGAACGAAATCCGTTTCCGGCGGTTTGCGGTCGGATTTGCATACATCCTTGCGAGTTTAAATGCCGGCGCGGTGAATTGGACGCGCCGGTGGCCATCCGGGCGTTGAAGCGGTTTGCATCCGAGTGGTACTTTAATCATATCGGCGCGGCGCGCGATGCCTTTCCGGTGACTCAAAAACAGAAGATCGCCGTGGTCGGAGCAGGACCGGCCGGTTTAACCTGCGCCTATTTTTTGGCCAAAATCGGTTACAAGACAAGTGTTTTCGAGGCCCAACCGATGGGCGGCGGCATGCTGGGTATCGCCGTTCCTGAATTTCGCCTCCCAAGGGAAGTGATCGAAGACGAAATCGAATACATCAAAAACTGCGGCGTAGACATCTTTTACAACTCTGCGATCGATACCAATCACACGGTCAATGACCTGCTGAAGGAGGGATATGGTGCCGTGTTTATCGCACCCGGCGCCCAGGCAAGCATGCGGAGCGGCATCATCGGTGAAGATGAGAAGCTGAAAGGGCTTTATTACGGCCTTAAATTTTTAACGGATGTAAGAATCGGAAAAGCGATAAAACTGCAAGGAAAAGTGGTGGTGATCGGGGGCGGCAATGTTGCAATTGACGCGGCCAGAACCGCTCTGCGGGTAGGTGCGGATGACGTGCAGATTTTTTACCGCAGAACAAGAGAGGAGATGCCGGCCTGGCAAAAAGACGTTGATGAAGCCCTTGAAGAAGGCATTGTCCTTAATCTTCATTGGGCTCCCAAGCAGATCCTGCATCTGGACGGCAAATTAACCGGGATGGAGTTTTTCCGCAGTCAAACCGTTTATGATGACGATGGTCGCGCCCGCCTCAGCATTGATGAAGAAAACATCCAGGTTGTGGATGCCGATTCAGTCATTATTTCCATTGGCCAGGCACCGGACGCATCGTTTTTATCCAAAGACAGCCAGATCGAAAGGTCCTTGTGGGGAAGCCTGGAGGTCGATAAAAACACCCTGGCGACCAACATTAAGGGAATTTTTTCGGGCGGCGATTTTATTACCGGCCCCAGCACGGTCATCCAGGCCATTGCCTCAGGCAGAAGAGCGGCGATTGCCATCCACAAATATCTGCAAGGCGACACCGGCCGGGTGGAGATTGTCGATGAAAAGACCTCGACTCCTTCAGAAGCCGGACTGGCGCTGGAGGATGAAACGGCCAAAGATCAGCAACGAGTCGCTATCACTGCGGAAAGCCCTCAAGATCGGGTGAAAGATTTTCGTGAAGTCGAGAAGGGATACGCCTTTGACGAAGACGCCCATCGCGAGGCGCAGCGCTGCCTCCGGTGTGATCTGGAAAGAGAGAGGAGATAGGTATGATCAGGTCCATTACACAGAAAAAATCAGAAGAAGAAATCGATCGCCTTCTTGAAGGATTAAACCGCATCTTCATCATCGGCTGCGGAACGTGCACCACCTTGACCCGCACCGGCGGCGAGCCCGAAGTTCGGGAGCTGAAGAAAGATCTTTCGGAAAAAGGCAAGCTGATTACAGGGACCACAGTTGTTCCGGTGGCCTGTGACAATTTGACCCTCGATTTCCTGGGTGAATTCGGCGAGCAGATCAAGCAGTCCGATGCGCTGCTGATCACCAGCTGCGCCTTCGGGGTTCAAACCATCGCCCGCCAGTTGAAAAAAATGGTCGTACCGGCCCTCAATACCATGTTCATCGGCAAGGAATCCGCCTTCGGCACCTTTGATGAAATCTGCACCCAGTGCGGCTCTTGCATCATCGGCGAGACCGGCGGCATCTGCCCGGTGACCAACTGCCACAAAGGTCTGGTCAACGGACCCTGCGGCGGCACCAACCACGGCAAATGCGAGATCGACGTCAACAAGGACTGCGTCTGGACCCTGATCTACAACCGCCTCGACGAACTGGGGCGGCTGGAATCCATGCGCAAATACCAGAAACCCCGTAACCACCTGGGCGAGCCCAAGCCCGGTAAAATCAAGCTGGAAAACGCTTGATTTTAGTGATTTGATTTTTCGTATTCTCCCGACAAATCAAATACAAAAAAATTCCTCAGTGGTCTTTGTGAGTTCGAAGGCAGTCCCGCGGGGCATGATGCAAGAAAACAGGCGGTGGAATTTAAATAAAACAGCACATCGACATACACATTTTCCCAAGTCAGTTCAATTTAGCTTCCCTCCCTTGGCGGGAGGGATTGAGGGAGGGGGAAATATCGACGTCATAGCTTTAACTCGGTCTCGTTATACATCATAAGAAAAATATTCATTCGTAAAGTTTCATCGTGATTAACGTTTAAATACGAAGAGGAATGCACCAATGCCTACTCCATTCAAAGAAGCCTTAGCGTCCGGCAAATTTGTCGTTACCAGTGAAGTCGCCCCGCCCAAGGGGACCAACCTCGAAAAATTCAAGCACCACGTCGAGCTGTTGAAAGACAAGGTGGACGCCATGAACGTAACCGACCATCAAAGCTCGGTCATGCGTTTTCCTTCCCTGGGCGGCTGCCTGCTGGTCAAAGAAATGGGCGGTGAAGTCATTTTGCAGATGACCTGCCGCGACCGCAACCGCCTGGCACTGCAGGCGGACCTGCTGTTTGCTTCTTGCAGGGGGATTCAAAATGTATTGTGTCTGACGGGCGATTCCGTCATGTTGGGCGACCACAAGCAGGCCAAGAGCGTATTTGATCTGGATTCCAGTCAACTACTGGCAACCGTGCGGCTTCTGGAAAAAGGCAAGGACCTCGGGGGCAACGACCTGGACGGCGGCGTGTCATTTTGTGCCGGCGCCATTGTCACGCCCGAAGCCGATCCACTCGAGCCCCAGCTGATCAAGTTTGAAAAAAAGATCGAGGCCGGCGCGGAGTTCATCCAGACCCAGGCGGTCTATGACCTGGACAAATTCAAGGAATTCATGGGCTACGCCCGGCAGTTCAACGTAAAAATCCTGGCCGGCATCATTCTGCTGACCTCCGCCCCCATGGCCCGTTTTATGAACAAAAATATCGCCGGCGTCTTTGTACCCCAGGATTTAATCGACGAGCTGGCGTCTGCACCAAAAGGACAGGCGCTCACCAAAGGCATCGAGATTGCCGGCCGCATGATCAAGCGCATCCATGATGAAAAGATGTGCGACGGCGTGCACATCATGGCCATCGGCAAGGAAGACAAGGTGCCCGACATCATGGCGGCGGCCGGATTGATTTGATATTAAACTACCTGGTTATCTACAAAGCATAGTAAATGAAAATTCACTTCCCCCCCTCGCGGGAGGGATCGAGGGAGGGGGATAAAAAAGTCAGCATTCCTTCAACCTGGTTTTTCCGGACAACCGCTTCGAAGATTAATATTTTCCTAATCAACCAGTGAACCAGTCAACTATTCAACTAAGCAACGAGATCTGAATCCGAAAGGAGCTTCCAAAATGTCTGAGCCACAAGTAATGACGGGGGCCGAGCCGTTCTTTTTCGAAGGGGGCGACGTCGGGTGCCTGGTTTCTCACGGATTTACCGGAACCACACAGAGCATGCGCTTTTTAGGCGAATTTCTGGCCAATGAAGGTCGATTGACCGTAGCCGGACCGCGGCTGAAAGGGCACGGCACCTCGGTGGAAGATATGGCCCGATCTGCGGCGGAAGATTGGATCAGAAGCGTGGAAGCCGGTCTGCAAAAACTGCGGGAACGCTGTTCAAAGATTTTTATGACCGGACTTTCGATGGGGGGAACCCTGACGTTGTATATGGCAGCGATGCATCCGGATGTCATTCGCGGTGCCGTCCCGATCAACGGCGCCGTGTTTGTCAACAATCCGGACCTGGC
>CP070771.1:6650435-6686410 GCA_020345785.1 Desulfobacterales bacterium | reverse complement strand
ACTTGACGGCGTTTTTATTGGCCGTTACCCTGGCGGTGGCCGCCATTTTATCCCGGGTGTTTGCAACCGGCATCATTGATCCGATCCGGCAGATGGAAAAAGCGATGGCCCGCGTAGAAAAAGGTGATTTGACGGCCGTGGTCCCCATTAACAGCAACGATGAGCTCGGAGTGCTGGCCGAAAACTTCAACCAGATGACCGAAGGTCTCAAGGACCGGTACCGGCTGCGCCACTCACTGGATCTGGCCAAGGAAGTGCAGCAGAATCTTCTGCCCAGAGAAGATCCCCAATTTTCCGGTTTGGACATTGCCGGCCAAAGCCTATATTGCGATGAAACCGGCGGCGATTATTTTGACTTTTTCAGCAACGAGGATGCCGGTGAAAAAAAATACAGCATCGTCATCGGAGATGTATCCGAACACGGCATCCCATCTGCGCTTTTGATGGCTTCAACTCGGGCCTTCCTGCGACAAAGATCCGCTTTATCCGGCAGCATTGCCCGAGTGGTGACCGACGTGAATCGCCAGCTTACCCGTGATATCGAGGACACAGGGCGTTTCATCACCTTGTTTTACCTCCAGATGAATATGCGCGACCGAACCCTGAGCTGGGTGCGAGCCGGACATGATCCTGCCGTGCTTTATGATCCGTCAACCGATCGCTTCAAAGAGCTGAAAGCTGCGGGTATCGCCCTGGGAATTGATGGCAGCTGGCAGTATGAGGAAAAAAACCGCGCTGATCTGACGGCCGGCCAAATCATCGTTTTGAGCACCGACGGTATCTGGGAAGCCCGCAACCCGCAAGATGAAATGTTCGGCAAGGAGGCTGTGTACGCTGCCATACGAAAAAATTCGGCGTTCAGGGCCAAAAAAATCAAGGATGCCATTCTTGCCGAGTTGGAAGATTTCCAGCAGGGAGTTGAGCCCGCCGATGACGTCACGCTGGTCGTTGTAAAAATAGCAGATGAAGAAAAATAGGTTGCAGGATCCTGAACCGCCATAGGCTTGCCAAAAAATTCGGGTGTCCCATCGGGTAGACGGCAATTGGTTGGCGGATAAACCTGAAGTATGAAGGAGGGTGTCAAGTGACTGACTTCAAAGATGCGATCAAAAGTGGTCTGGACGAATTTTTGGACAGCCTGAAAAAAGCGGTGGAGGGGCTGACAGCCACAGAGTTGCGCTGGCAGCCCACGCTGACCGCCAATCCCATCTCCTGGATTGTTTGGCACATGGCGCGTGTGGAAGACCGCTGGGTCAACCGGGTGCTGCGCGGCAAGGTCGAGCTCTGGATCAGCGACGGCTGGCACAACAGGTTCGGCATGTCAGAAGAGGCGCACGGCTATGGAGATACGGCAGACCAGGTTCGGGCGATGCCGGACGTGGCGATGTCAGACTTGCTGGACTACTTCGATGCTGTCAGGCAATCCACCCTGGCGCACCTGGCACAGATGACCCCGGCGGATTTGGAGACCACTTATCCTCATCCGAGGCTTAAAGGCAGAACCGGCGCATGGATTCTGGGTCACATCCTGGTCGAAGAGAGTCAGCACCTGGGACAGGTTGCCTATATCCGGGGAATGATCCGCGGCCAGAACCAGTAATCACCCACCAATGTACAGTAAGCATTACGGCAGCACGACCTGATTTTTTTTGCGTCCGGCCACGGCATTGCAGTGGAGCGGATCGACGGACTCTGCGTTCCAATTTATTTATTTTCGCATTTTCTAATGGCCGAGCAGCGTTCTATCCGACCAGCGCCAGTCCCAGCAGTGACCCAAGCTCGGTCAACGCCTGGTGCGAATCGGTCACCTTTATGGTGTGCATGCCCATGGCGCGGGCGGGCTTCAGATTGATACCGAGATCATCAAGAAAAACCACCTGGGGGGGCGCAACGTTGACGGTTTGACAGGCGATCTCGTAAAAGCGCGGATCAGGCTTGCGACATCCGATTTTGCTCGATTCGACGATGTAATCAAACATATCCATGACAGCCTGTATTTCGGCTGCCCGCCGGCCGCCTTGCTTCAAGTCGGCTGTCTCCAACCCCTTCATGTTGTTGGTGAGACAGGCGGTGAGAAACCGTTTTTTACACCGGCGCAGCGCCTCCACCATTTCAGGACGCAAATCGCCGGATAACAGTTCCAGGACGGTCATGCCCCGGACGGCATGACCGGCTGCCGCCGTTTCGCGTTCGAAAGCCCGGTCGAACGCTTCCAGGCTGATCTCACTTCGTTCCAGTCTGGCCCAGGCATTGGTGTCGGGGTTGGCGGCATTCACCATCCGTATGAAGTTCTGCGGCAGATGATTCTCCCTCTCGAACCGATTAAACGCCTCGAATGGACTTGTTGTCAATACGCCGCCGAAATCCCAGAATACGGCTTTGATCTTCAAAGGTCGCCTTTCTGCTGTCTTTGGTGAAATTGTAAAAGATGAAAAAGGGCTCGCGCGGCCCTTCCGGCCGATGGAAAGGCCGGGATTCCGGCAGAGCAAAACTGCGCTCTCAAACGCGCCCCCGTTTCGGCCAGACCGGGATCTCCCCCGTCGGAGTCTATGGTAAAGACCGTTGGCTTGGCCGTGGGCCGGCTTTTTAAAAAGGCAATGGTTTCCAATGTTGGATCGGCCAGGTCTGGAAAATGGTAGGCTTTGCGGGGGATGAGTCGATCAACGACGATGATGGAGACAGCGGGATCCCGGTAACCATGCGCCAAAACCTGGGCAAGATATTCGGCATCGATGAAGGTCCGCCACATATCAAGCGGGTTGCCGGCAATGGATCCGGCAACGGGTACGCTGCCCCGCAGGAATTCCATGCTGGATTCAGAAAGGGCCGGAATTTCAAATCCCTTGCGGCTGAAGGTATCACTGCAGGCCACGCTGTTTCCGCCGCCGCCGCCGATGATAAAGACGCCTTTGCCGGACGGTGCCGGCAGCAGGCTGAATGCCAGTATGGCATCCACGCATTCATTCATCGAACGAACGCGAATGACACCGCTCTGGCGATAGAAGGCCTGCCAAAGCTTTTGATCACCGGCCATGGCGCCGGTATGTGACGCGGCCGTGGCCGCACCCGCATCGCTTTCGCCGCCTTTCCACAGGATAAGCGGCTTATTTTTGGCGACTTCTCTGGCAATCTCCAGGAGCCGGCGCGCATTCTTGACGCTCTCAAGGTACATGGCGATGACCTGGATATTTGGATCCGCCGCCATGGCTGCCAGAAAATCAGTGCTGTCGAGAACCGCCGCGTTGCCGTAACTCACCGCTTTTTCGACCCCGACCCCGAGGGAGCAGGTGTATTCGGTCAGGCGCTGGGTCAGTCCTCCGCTTTGAGATATAATCCCCAGAGAACCGCTCAGCCCGGGCATGGCTCCCCAGGGGGTAAGACCGGTGGCCGGACAATAGGGCCCCATGCAATTTGGTCCTATGATCTTCAACCCCTTGTCCTCTGCCATGGCCGTGATCTTCTCTTCCAGCGCGCGGCCCTCTTCAAGTCCGGTTTCTTTGAAGCCGGATGAAAGGATATGGATGTGGTTCACCCCTAGACGGTCGCATTCCTCGAGAATCGCCGGAACAAACCGGGCCGCCACACAAACGATGACCAGATCGGGCACCTCCGGCAAAGCCGCCAGACTCGAATAGGCCTTGAGGCCTTTGATCTCCGCAGCCTTCGGATTGATGGGCGACAGCCTGCCCTGAAATCCGCTTTCCTGAAGCTTCAATAAAAAACTCATGCCGCCGAATTTATAGGCTCCGCTGGAGACACCGACAATGGCGACATGTCTGGGCCTGAAAAATTTTTCTAAATCCGTCTGCTGCAGCTTCATCGCTCAAAGTCCCAAATGCCGGGCCACTTGCTCCAGATGGTGCGCCGCATCTCCCCAGGCGACCTCTCCGGCTTTGGCACGCCGATAATACAGGTGAACATCGTAATCTTCAGTGAATGAAATTGCGCCGTGGATCTGGTGCGCCAGGCTCGTGACCCTGCGGGCGGCGCCGCTTATCCAGGCCTTGGCCATAGACGCTGCTTCTCCGGCGTCATGGCCCCGCGAGATTTTCCAGGCCGCCTGAAAGGTCAGCAATCGCGATCCCGCCACATCGACCGCCATATTGGTGCAGTGGTGCTGCACCGCCTGAAAACTGCCGATGGGTCTGCCGAACTGCTTGCGCTGCTTGGCATAGGCCACCGTCGTGTCAAAGGCGGCCTGAATACATCCCACCAGTTCGGCGCACTTGGCCACGGCGGCCCGCTGCCGGAGGCTCTCTAAAACAACCCCGGCCCGGTTTACTTCGCCGAGAATATTGCCCGGCGGCACCCTGACCCGATCAAATACCACTTCACACTGTTTGTCATAGGCCAGAGACTGCATAACGCGGCATGTAATGCCTGGATTCTGAGTATCGACCAGAAACAGCGTCAGGCCCTCAGCGGGCGGTCCGGATGCATCCGTTCGGGCTGCACAGATAACATAATCGGCCAGGTGGGCGTTGGCGACAAAAAGTTTGGTACCATCCAGGATGTAGTCTCCCCGGTCGCTGTCAGCCGCCAGACGAATATTTTCGGTGTCATACCACATGCCGGGTTCAGTCACGGCCAAGGCCAGGATGATATCGCCGTCTGCAATCCGGGGCAGAATTAATTTTTTTTGCGCTTCCGTGCCGGCCCGCATCAGGGCTGCAGCGGCGAGAACAACGGTGGAAAAATAGGGCCCCGGACAGCACACCTCGCCCATGGCTTCCAGCAGAATACAAAGATCTAAAAAGCTGCCCCCGGTGCCCCCGTATTTTTCCGGAATCATAACCCCGGTCCAGCCTAAATCGGCCATGCGATTCCACAATGCTGCCGGGTAGCCGCGCGCATCATCTTTGAATTCCCTGATAAGCGACGGCGGGCACTCCTTCATCAGAAATTCACGGGCGGAGCGCTTCAGCAGTCGCTGTTCCGGCGTAAGGTCGAAATCCATTCGTTTACATTCCTTATGGCTGGCCGATAGTTTTGCCTGTCGGGGCCTTGAGTGTATCAGAGTAAAGAGGTCATGAAGCTGGGAAGCTGGGAGGCCAGGAGGCTGGGAAGCGGAGAAGCGCGGTGTGCCTCCTGCGTCTTTTTCCTTTCTCCTTTATCCTTGCTCATATCAACCATCAACTAACTATGAACTATTAGCTATGAGCCATGAGCTATTCTCTATCAGCTATGAGCGATGAACTGGCGCGCCAGAGCGCCACCCCGCTCCAGGCTTTTACGCTATGCACCATGCTCTATGCCCTATGCCCATTCCCGGCCCCCCGCAGCTGGCCATAGGTTCCCTTCGTCTCCGCTCCCTTGCGCTCTGCTTTATGCGCTATGCTCTCTGCAATTGAATCCCGCAATCCGCAACTCGCGCCCCGTAACCCGCACCCCGTAACGCGCAGCTCGCAACTCGCCCCTTTACTTCCGCGGCAATCACAGCCCACGGGTGGCGATGATGCCGCGCTGAATTTCGGAAGTTCCGGCGCCGATGGTGGCCGATACACAGTCCAGATAACCCCGGGGCGCCATGCCCCGCAGGGGTGTCCATTGCGAGCCGGTCTCAAGTTGCCCGTACGGGCCCAGAATATCCATGGCGACATCGGCCAGATGCCTGCTCAGCTCGGTGGTGGTCAGCTTCAACATGGAGCTTTCGACACTGGGAACCTGACCTTTATCAAGCATCTCGGCCGTTCGCCAGTAAAACAGGTAGGCCATCTCAATTTTGGTTGCAATCTCAGCCAGCGACCGGCGGACCGCCGGCCTTTGCCCAAGCGGTGCGCCGTCGCGTTCCGTCTGTCGGACATGGCGCACCAGTTCTTCGAAAAACCTTTTAAAGCCGCCGATGTCGACCATGAGCCGTTCAAAGTCGAGGGCGGTCATCAGATAATAAAACCCCATGTTCGCCTCCCCGATCAGATTCTGCCTGGGAACGCGCACATTATCGAAAAAGACTTCGTTGAAAGAATGCACGCCCACAATATTTATCAGCGGACGAATCGTGACACCGGGGCTGTTGTTGTCTACGATAAAGAGACTGACGCTGTGGTGCCGATGCCCATCGGGATCTGTTTTGGCAATCAGCCAGGCATAGTCAGCCAGATGCGCAATGGTGCTCCAAACTTTCTGGCCGTTGATGACAAATTCATCCCCCTCCGCCACGGCGGTTGTCTGGATGGCGGCAAGATCAGAACCCGCATCGGGTTCGCTGTATCCAAGCCACATTTCTATCTCACCGCTTGCAATGCGAGGAATCCACTGCGTTTTGTTTTCTTCAGTACCGAACATCAGGATCGTGGGACCGGCAATCCCGATGGCGATACCGGTGGCCGGGGCCCGGTAATAGCTCATACGCTCGTTGAATATCGCCTGTTCGATGTGGGAGTGGGCTTCACCCCCGAATTCCTTCGGCCACGAGATCGTCAGCCATCCCCGCCGGGCGAGCTTGCGCCTGAAATCGCCGGCAATGGCCAACATTTCAGGGTCCTGCAATTCGAGCGTACCGTATCCCCCCGGCCAATGTCTTGATCTTTCCGGCCAGTCCGGGGGCAGTTCTTCTTGCAGAAATTCTTCGACTTCTGCTCGGAATGCAAGTTGCTTGTCAGTGAATCCAAATTCCAACTCAATACTCCAGCCGTTGTGTACGGCCAGGCCCGCAAAGTTGCGCGGTTGGCGCAGCAATTGTAATGTCAAGCCGTGTGCGCGGGTTTCAGGTTTCAAGTGTCAGCAGACAGAGGCTGGAAGGCTGGGAGGCGGGGAGGGTTGGATGTTGGGAAGGTGGGAAGGTGGGAAGGTGGGAAGCGGAGAAGCTTGGAAGCTGAGAAGGTGAGAAGTTGAGATGGTGCCCCTAACCACCTACCTCAAGCCTCCAACATCAACGCCTCGCACCGTATGCCGTGCGCCGTGAGCCTTTTGCCCAGTCCGTTATACCCTGAACCCTTCAGCTTGTAGCTGAATTCCGGTACCTCTTATCTTTTGCCTCCAACCTCAAACCTCCATATCGTCCGCCTTTCGCCTTTCACCTTTCGCCTTTTTCTTATACTATCAACTATCTGCTACGAGCTATAAGCCGGCGCGCCAGCGCCGCCCCGCTCCTGCTTTTTACGCTATGCGCCATGCTCCCTGCCCTCTGCTCCATGCTCTATGCCTATCCCCCATAACCCGCAACGCGCAACACCGATCCTGTCTGAAACCTGAACACTGAAACCCGAAACCTTGCATTAGGCCAACGCACCACCGTCACAGATAATCGTGGTGCCGGTTGTATAGGAGGCGGCATCGGATACCAGGTAAAGCACGGCGCCGGCCATTTCGGCCGGCTGGGCATGCCGCTGCAAGGGGATGCCTTTGATGGCCTGCTCATAGATCCGTTCGGTCTTGATGAGCACTTCCGAAAATTTTGTTTCCGTGAGACCCGGCAACAGGGCATTCACCCGTATGTTCCGGTCGGCCAGCTCTTTGGCATAGGCCTTGGTCATGGATATCAGGCCGGCTTTGGTTATGGAGTATATCCCCTGCCGGGGTACCGGCCGTATGCCGTTGATGGAAGCAACATTGACGATGGCGCCGCCGCCGGCTTTTTCCATCAACCGGGCCGCATGCTGAATCATAAAGAAGGGGCCTTTGATGTTGACGTCATTGGTTTTGTTCCAGGCCATTTCATCGGCCCCCATCATATCTCCGAAATAAGGATTCGTGGCGGCATTGTTGACCAGAATATGGAGCACGCCGTATGTCTGCTGCACATGGTCGAACAACTTACCGATGTCCGCCAGGCTGCCCACGTTGCAGGCGAAGGCATCGGCCTGCCCGCCTGCGGAGCTGATTTTTTCGACCACGGTCTGCAGCCCTTCGATCTTTCGGCTGGTGAGGATGCAGCGGGCACCGTTTTCCGCCAGCGTCAGCGCAATCGCTTCCCCAATCCCCCGGCTGGCGCCGGTAATAAGGGCGGTTTTTTCTTTGAGTGAAAAATTGACCATAAAATGCTCCTTTTTGTGAGCTTGGTCGGGCGGTTTCGTTGAGATATATTTCTATCCGAGCTGAAAGGCTCGATCAAGGTGTCTGTTGTTTGTGGTTTGTGGTTGGTTGTTAAATAAGGATTATATCTTTTAAATTAAGGCTCATTCCTTGAAGATTTAGAAACCGCCGTCCAAAATCCGCTTTAACCCACAACTTACAACCAACAACTCACAACATACACGGCGTACTTCAGCGCAAATGAGATATTCTACCCAAAGCCTAATGTTCAATTAAGACCTAACGACTCCCTTCGCCCGCTTTTTCCAACGCCGCGCCATCGTTGCCCTGCCGGATTCGATACCAGGGTAGAATGCGATGGCCTCTGTTCTGGCTTTCATAACAGACTGTTTGAGGATTCTCAAATCATTTTCCAGATCTAAGGCGGCGGCGGGTTGAAGATAACCGAAAGCAGCCGCTCCCGCCACACGCCCCTGGGCTTCAGCAACCGCTGCGCCCTCAACCCCGGTTATGCTTCCGGCTAGAAACAGTCCGGGCAGAGGGGTTTCAAAGCGGTCGTTGTGCAGCGGCACCCAACCGCCCAGGTCCGATATCCAGGTCAAGGGGCATCCGGCCGCCTGGGCCAATTCTGCCATGGGCGCTAAACCGTTGGAGGTAATGACCACATCCGTTGCCAGCGATAGCGTTTTGCCGGAGATCCATTGCCCGTTTGACCGGACATCTTCAACCTGAACGCTTTGGGCACGGTCCCGGCCCTCGATCGCCGCAACGGTTTGCCGCAGCCGCAGCCGCACACCGTCAATCTCGATTCCGTTATGGGGGAACAGGGCGGCTGCCGGCTTAGCCAGGTATTTACTCAAACCGGCCAGCATCGCCAGTGCGGCCGTCGGCGCAAAGGCTGAAAAGCGCGATAAATCGCGGATCGCCGCCCGGGGTGAGGCAGGTCCGAACTGCAAACCGTTGTCCGGCGGCAGGAAGACTCCCAGAACCTGAATTCCCGCCTTTGCCATGAGGTGCGCCACGGACATGGATAGCGGGTCAATTCCAATGACAACGGCCCGCTCACCGGGCAATAGATGATGAACGTTTATCATTAATTGAGCGGCGCCGGCCGTTATCACCCCGGGAAGCGTCCAGCCGGGCAATATCAGGGGGTTTTGAGTGGCCCCGGTCGCAATCAGCACGGCCCGGGTATTAAATCCGATGGGAAGCGTATTTGACCCAACCTGCGGGGTTGCTGGTGCGATGCCGACGTACCAGTCGGGGAAAATCCCCCAGACCGACGCACCGCAAAAAATCCGGACACCCGCCTTTTGGGCCCGGTTCACCAGTTGCGCCGCTCTTTCAGCACCGTTCGACCAACGCGGTTGACCGGCGCGGTGTCGCCCCGGCAGCGGATGAATCTGGCCCGGCAGTCGGCCGCCGGGGATCGGTGCTTCATCCAGCACGACTACATTGGCCCGGCGCCGGGCCGCCTCGGCGGCTGCTGCCAGACCGGCCGGCCCTGCCCCAACGACGACCAGATCAACCTTTTCAATCGTCATGGCCGCTTCCTGGTTCATTTCTTTGAAGCGTGACGCACATGCCGTCGCGCACGGGAGTCAAACAGGATCGAATATCCGGCATCCCGTCCACCGTCACCCGGCATTCGTAGCAATGCCCGATACCGCAGTACATGCCGCGAGGCATGCCGGTGTCGCAATTATGTCCCAGCGTGAAGATGCCGTTGGCCCACAGGGCCGCCGCCAGGGTTTCCCCCGCCATCGCCTCCAGTGGTCGACCATCCACGCTTATCGTGACGGTGGGCCGGCTTGCCGCGGATTTATTCAATACAGGATGTGAAATCAAGCGCCGTCGATTCGTCATCGGTTGCTCTATCTGGTCTGTACAGTTAAGTCCACACACCATTTTTTCTAACAACTTGTTGTAAAATAATGCTTGAGTATTGAGGTTTCAGGTGTCGGGTGTCAGGTGTCAGAGGACGGATAACAGATGACCCGCCGTCGCCCTGCGGGCTTCCGACTTCGTCACGCTTGCAGCGAGACTACGACGGGACACGATGGCGCGGCAGGCAGAAAACAGAAGCTATGAAGCTATGAAGTTGAGAAGTTGAGAAGTTGAGATGGCGCCTCCAACCTCCGACCTCAAACCTCCAGCATCAAATACCGTTAGCCTTTTGCCGTTCCCCGACAGCCGTGTATCTTATACCTTCTACCTTTATCCTTTCGCCTTTTTCCTTTCTCCTTTATCCTTCCTCCTTTTACCTATCACCTATCAGCTATGAGCGATGAGCCTGAAATCGCTCTATACCAAAGGGTTTGAGCATATCGGGCCATTGACCTGTTGTCAGATATTGAGCAATCAGGGAACCGATGCCCGGTCCGATGGCAAATCCATGACCCGAAAAGCCGGCGGCCAGAATAAGGCCGTCGACCGAAGCCGCCGGACCCACAATCTGCATTTCATCTTCGCAGAATGCTTCGATACCCAGCCAGGCTCGTACGATGGGAATGCCGGCCAGGGACGGATATAAAGTCACGACAGTGTCGGCACTTTTTGCCATGCTGCCCGGCAAAAGCCTTGTTTGATAGGTCCGTGGATCACCCTGACCGGGCCATCCGCCGCCGATAACAAAACCGCCGGAAGGCACCTGCTTGAGACTGATGCCATGGTTGACCCAGCCCAGCACCTGGTCCAATGCATGCGGCTGCCGGGCGGTTACCATCATCTGCAGCGGACGATCCACTAAAGGCAGATCAATGCCGGCCGCAGCAGCAATGGATCGACTCCAGTACCCGGCCGCCAGGACGACATACCGGCACCCAAGGCTGCCGTCGGAGGTTTCAACGGCAGCGACCCGCCCATCTTCGATCACCAGTTTTTCAACCGGACACTGCCACCTCGTGCGCGCACCCAGACGCCGGGCGGCATCCACCAGAGCATTGATGGTGCTCAGCGGATCGGCATGCCCGTCGGTGGGGCAATAACTTCCGGCCAAAATTCGCGGCGACAGGCCGGCTATAAGATCATGCAGCTCGGCACCCCGGACCATCCGAATGTCCAGTCCCAGAGATCGTTCCTGTTCAACTCGTTGTTCCAGGACTGGAATAAGCGCTTCGTCATCGGTGACCACCGTCATGCCGTCTCGGCGATATTGCAAATCAGCCTCCAACTCATCCTCCAGGTTTCCCCAGAGATTGATCGAATAGATGGCCAGCGGCAATTCCACGGCCGCCCTGCCCTGCTGACGAACCCCGCCGGCCGAGGCCTGGCTGGCCGTCCCGCCGGCATTCGGGTGCCGCCGGTCCACCAACATGACATCCACTCCCGCCCTGGCCAGATAGTAGGCAGTGGATGCACCCACTATTCCGGCACCGATGACGACAACGTCCGATGTTTGCATAGCGTTTTCTAATGTGCCTCCAGTTCGTACAATAAGTTGGCCCTTCAACCGGCACGGTTGACTAGTTAAATTGGCTCAAAATACGAAATTCGAAGTACGAAATTCGAAACAATATCCAATGACAAAAATCCAAATGAACTAAGCCGGCCGAACCGCAACCAGAAAACAGCTAATCACGAAAGCACGAAAGTACGAAAACACGAAAAGCAGACAAGATAAATTTCGCGATTTCTCTTTTTCGTGTTTTCGTGATTAAAAAAATTTTTATAAAATGCGAAGAAATCAAATTTAAAACTCTGAAAACGGCTGAAACTTTTTAAGTGCCATTACCCAATGTTGGATATTCCGGATATAATTATCCCTTCTTGCCTGTCATTTCAGCATCCGGTTTGTGCAATGCTCTTACCTTAACCGGTCCCGTCGGTTCGTCGAATTGATCGGCGGCAGCAGCCAGCGTGCCCACCGCAATGCCGCGCACCGGCGGTCTGGCCTGAAAAGGCTCCGTCCCCGCCGATTCAGGCACTGATGCGGCCAAAATGGTCTCCACGATGCGGGCGCAGGTACGCCCCTGGCACGGCCCCATACCGGCCCGGGTCAACTTTTTAATTTGATTGACGGTCTGCACGCCGGACCGCCGGATGGTCGACTGAATCTGTCCCAGGCGAACCCCTTCGCAGCGACAGATGATCAGGTCATTGTCGGTTTTATTATTAGAGTTGATTGAGTTCATTGGGTTCGCTGGGTTGATTAAGTTTATTTAGTTGATTAAGTTCATAGTTGATAATTAAAGGGGAAAGGATAAAGGTTCAGGGTTCAGGGTTCAAAGGCTGAAAAGCGAACCGCATCCTGCGACGAGCTCAGCCGAGTCGAATATCAAATAAAAAAGATGAACGTAGAACTTCGAACGTCCAACGTTCAACATCGAATAATGAAGTCGCTGCGCTCCACAATTTCATAAAAAACTAAAAATTGAATTTGCATTCGAAAATCTATTGTCCAGAATTTTTGATGGTTTCCGTTTCTGGTTCGTTTATCATTCAGGATTCAATGTTGGACGTTCGATGTTCGACGTTCCTTTGTTTCTTTTCAAATCACCTGAAACCTTTGAACCCTGAACCCTTCCTGTGGAGTCGCCTTGTGGGGCCGACTTGTCCCGTCGTAGCTCAAAGAGCGAAGTCGGAAGCCCGGAGGGCGAAGCCCCAAACCTCTGAACCCTTAGTACAGATGACAGGCCACAAAATGTCCGGGTTTGGCCTCTTTCAGGGGCGGCTCCTCGATCCCGCAGACATCCATGACCTCCGGGCAGCGTGTTTGAAACCGGCACCCCGGAGGCGGATCAATCGGCTGGGAGACTTCGCCGCGAATGTTGGGCACAGGCCTTCTATAGGTGGGGTCGGGAATCGCGACCGCCGAAATTAAGGCTTTGGCATAGGGATGGAGGGGATCGGTGATGACCTGCCGGGTCGGCGCCAGTTCCATCGTCCGTCCCAGATACATGATCATCAGCCGCTCTGAAATATTGGACAAAATCGACAGGTCATGCGAAACCCAGATGCAGGAAAAGTTCATGCGCTCGGAAAGGCTGCGGATCAGGTCGAGAATGCCGGCCCGAATCGATACGTCCAGCATGGATACCGGCTCATCGGCAATTACCAGATCCGGTTCCAGCACCAGAGCCGAAGCGATGCCGACCCGCTGTCGCTCGCCGCCGCTCATCTGGTGCGGATAACGCTCCAGGTATTCGTCAGGTTTGAGGCCTGCCAGTGCCAGGGCATCAATCACCCGCCGGCGTCTTTCTTCCCGATCGCCGATGTTCAACGCGCGCAGGGGCTCGGCCACCGTATCGAACACTGTAAAACGCGGATTTAAAGATTCGTAAGGGTCCTGAAAGATCAGCTGCACCTGGCGGCGATACTCGCGGGTTTGTTCGCGGTTCATTTCCGCGATGTCCTGCCCTTTGAAACGAATCGTACCCCCGGTCGGTTCGCGCAGCTTGGAAATCGCCAGACAGGCCGTGGATTTACCGCAGCCGGATTCGCCCGCCAGTCCCATAATTTCGCCGGCCTCCAGGCTGAAGGTCACCCCGTCAACGGCCTTGATGATGCTGGGTTTCTTTTTGCCCACCGTTCGGGCGATAAGACCCGGGTCGATGTAAAAGTACTGTTTGAGGTCGCTTACTTCGAGGATTGCCATGTCTTTTTGTCTCCTGCACGTTCGCGAAATTCATCGATATGGTCGGTCCGGATGCAGTGAACGAAGTGGTCCGGTTTAATTTCCAGATCGGGCGGCCGCGCTTTTTCGCAGTCCTCGATGGCAAAGGGGCAGCGAAAGGCGAAGACACAGCCGGGGATGTCTTCGGCCAGGTTCGGCGGCGAGCCCGGAATAGAGATGAGCTCCCGGTCCAGCGCCCGGATACTGGGAAAGGCATTTTTCAATCCGAGGGTATACGGGTGAAACGGCTCTTTGAAAAGCTCTTCGGCGCCGGCCTGCTCCATGATGCGCCCGGCATACATCACGCCGATGCGGTCGCTCATCTCGGCGATGACCGAGATGTCATGGGTGATCAAAAATATGGCCGCTTTCGACCTGGCTCGGATGGCTTTTAATTCCCGCAATATCCGCTCCTGCACCAGGACATCCAGGCCGGTGGTCGGCTCGTCCATGATAATCAAGCCGGGGTCCAGCGCCAAGGACATGGCGATCATGGCCCGCTGGCGCATGCCACCGCTGAATTCATGGGGGTAGTTGGCAGCCAGTTCCGGCTGCAGTCCGACCCCCTTGAAAAGCGTGGCGGTGCGCTGCCGGATCTCATTTTTATCCTTGCGTTCATGGGCCTGGATGGTTTCAGCGATTTGAGCGCCCACCCGGTAAACCGGGTTCAATGATGCCATGGCGCTCTGGGGCACCAGGGAGATTTCTTTCCACAGGATTTTTTCCCGGTATTGCCGGTCGGTAAGGGAGAGCAGATCCTGGCCGCGGTAGGAGAGTTCGTCGGCCGAAACCAGGGTCTTGGGCGGAACCAGCCGCATAATCGTTCTGATCAGCGTGGATTTGCCGCAGCCCGACTCGCCCGCCAGACCGAAAACTTCATCCTCTTTTACCGACAGACTGACACCATCCACCGCTTTTACAATCCCACCGCTGATTCGGTAGTGGGTCTTCAAATTTTTGATCTTCAGCAGCATCGGCTTCCTTTCCTGATCCCTTGGATTAGAATCCTGAACCTGACAAGATGTTGTAAAAAAGGGCTCGAGGTTTCAGGTGTCAGGTGTCAGCAGTTAGACAATATCAAATGAGAAATATCATACAAAACACAATTACCGAAATTCCAAATCCGACTGGGCTGAGTGATCCGACTGAGTTCGCCGACGTCGCGTCGCAGGCGAAAATTGTTTTATTCAACGGATCTGGAAATTCAGAAGGTTTCACCCCTAGAAAGTGATCAAATTCATTTCATCTGACACCTGAAACCTGACACCTGAAACCCATATTTGTCTATTACCTGTAAATTTGCGGTGCCAAGGTCGCCATTTCCTTTAAACATTACTTTGCAGGACCTCTATCTTTGCTTCAATCGGGGATTCGCCACTTCTTCGTAGGCCCGGCTGACGAACACCAGTGCGCTGACCAGCAGCACAATACAGATCGCCGGCGGTGCAAACCACCACCAGGCGGTGCGAATTTTGCCGGAAATCCAGAGGTTGTAAAGCATGCCGCCCCAGCTCAGGTTGTTGGGATCCCCGAATCCCAGGAAACTGGCGCCGGCTTCGGCCAGCACGGACCAGGCGATGTTAAACGCCGTGTAAAGCAGCAGCAGCGGCAAAATGTTGGGCATGATGTGGCCGTAGATGATCCGCAGATTATTGCAGCCCCGGGCTTTGGCCGCCAGGATGAACTGCCGTTGCTTGATGGACAGGGTCTGCGCCCGGATGACACGGGCCGAGGTACGCCAGACGATAAAGCAGATGGCGAGAATGACAAACCACAGGCTGCGTCCGAACAACGCTATCAGAACGATCAGAAACGGCAAAAACGGCATGCCGTAAATGATGTCGGTAAACCGCATCAGGATCTCATCCAGTTTCCCGCCGTAATAGCCGGAAAGCAACCCCAAGTTGGCGCCGATCAGGATGGATATCAAACCGGACACCAGTCCGATCAGCACCGTGGTGCGGGTGGCATACAGCATCTGGCTGAACAGATCCCGGCCCAGGGCCGTTGTGCCCAGGGGAAACTCGGCCGATGGCGGCCGCATAATGGCCAGCCGGCCGTTGGCATCGCGCAGCGTATCCCAGGGCTGGTGCGGCGCAATCACGGGTGCCAGCAGTGCCGTGACACAAAAAAATGCAATAATCACCGCGCCGACGATCCCGAAGCGGTGCCCCAGAACGATTTTAAGCTGGGTAACGATGAATTCTTTGATTCTTCTAAGTTTCATGGTTTAGGCTCTCCCGACAACAGGCTAAGCGATGACGGATTTTAGGTCGGCGGGCGACATTCCCGCGATTCCAAGATCGTCGACGGTAATTCCCTCGGTAAAATAGTCAATCCCCAGCATGGTGGAGGCAATCTGAATAACGGCATCGATGGTGGGCGTCGGTATGGCCCACAGGCGGCCGATGGAAGACCAGGGGCACAGGCCGAAGGGCAAGTCTTCGTTGATATAACGGGTGTTCACGGATTCGGGTGCCGGAAAGGCCGGATTGCCGTGGATCGGGCTCTGCCTGAGGGTTTCGGACAACGATTGCCTGCCCACGGAATATTGCGCGTAAAGATTCTCAAATGCATCCTTAAAGGCATAGCCGTCGCGGCTGACCGCCTGGAGCAGCGCCATGCGCTCCGCATCCATCCCGAGCATGACCTTGCAAACCGATTCCGTGGCGCCGTCGGCATAAAGATTCCAGCCTTGGCCGCCGGTGGCCTCGATGCGGCCGGCATTGAACAGGACCATGGGCGGATGGACGATCGGGTTCAAATTGTTGACACTGGTGGTCCAAACATTTTCGGCGGCGCTGAACTGCGGAAACACCGGCCTGATCTTCTCGATAAACTCGGCGGTTCGTGCGGCCGGCAGGGCGGCAACGGGCAGATTGTTCTTGATACCGATGCAGGCCACCTTGCCCGGCTCGAGCGCGCGGGTGGCATACAGCAGGGACATGGTTTCCACCGGCGTAACCCGGGTTGCCACCCCGGCCGCCTGCATCCATTTTCTAAAGCGCAGCGCTCCAAAATTGGAGGTAAAGATGATAAACTGCCCGTCTTCGAAATGCTCGACCAAGACCTTGCTGAAGGGCTCATGCGCGTACGCCGACCCGCCGATAAAAATGATGTCCACCCCCCTGACAGCGGCCTTCAAATCGGTGGTGATCATATTCAGTTCGGCAAAACCGTTGCCGGCCTCCCCGGAAATCTCGATGCCGCCTTTCTTGTCAATGGCGATCAGGTTATTTTCAAAGGCCGGCACCTCGGCCAGATTGACGGCGTAGCCCTTGAGGGCGACATCGGCCGCAAAGCATTGGCCGGAATTGCCGGTGCCCAGCACTGCAAATTTCAAGTTTTTATCGGACATCAAATCTTTCCTTTACAGGGTGTCAGGTGTCCCCCCTTCGCCTTCCAGGCTTCCGACTTCGTTACGCCTGCAGCGTAACTACGACGGACAGGACGGAGGGCAGGCAGGTGTCAGAAGACAGAGGACGGAAGACGGAAGTTATGAGGCTGGGAAGTTGAGAGGTTGAGAAGTTGATATGGTGCCTCCAACCTCAACTCTCCAAACACTCAGTCCTCAGCGCCATGTTTTATGCGCTATGCGCTCTGCTCCATGCCCTATGCTTTTACTCCGCAACCCCCTTCAGGCCTTTTCAATCTGCAATCCGCAATCGAGACCCCGCTTCCCGCCTGACACCTCTTATGAAACTTCACCTGAACGGAACAGTCCGCCGCGGCGGACAGAATATTGAATATCGAAATGCAGAATGTCGAAGGGTGGTTTCGCTTCGCTCAGTCTTTTTATAAAATAGACAGAATACCTTCCTTCGACATTCGATATTCATTATTCGATATTCGATATTCGCTTTTTTAGAGTTTCTTTTATCGATCAAACTGGCCGCACAACGGCCAGCGGCGCCGCTGACACCTAAAACCTTACTTGTCAATCTTCAAATACTCCCGGGTATATTTCTGCAGCTTTTTGTCGTCCACCGTGACGCCCAGTCCGGGACCGTCGGGAACCGTTACCACGGCATTGGAAATATTTTTATCAAAATCGGTAATGTCATCTGACATTCTCAGCACCGACATGTAGGCATGCCCGCAATCCAGCAGATTGTTCAAGGTGCAGCCGAGCTGTAAAGATGCCGCCTGGGTGATGCCGAATTCGAGCATGCTGTTCATCAGGCACCGGATGCCAAACGTCTCGGCGGTTTTGGCAATTTCCAATGCTTTTGACAGTCCGCCGTTTTTTGAAACCTTGATGCTGAAAGCATCGGCCGCCTCGTTGCGAATCAGGCCGGCGGCGTCATCGGCGGTCACCAGGCTCTCGTCGGCGCTGAGCAGGCAGGGCGCCCGTTGACGCAGTTTTTTCATGGCATAAATATCCGCCCGGCTCACCGGTTGTTCGATCATCAGCGGCACCCACCGTCCGATACCCTCGATGAACTGCAGCGCCTCCTTGAATCGCCAGCCCTGGTTGGCATCAACGATGATGGTCATGCGGTTGCCGAAGCGTTCGGCAGCCGCTCGCATGCGCTCGATTTCCTTGGCCACCGGCAGGGCCCCCATCTTGATCATCACGGTGCGATAGCCCTGCTGTATCAGGGCTTCGATGGCGTCGGCGTCATCAGCCGGCGATCCGCTGCCGATGGGCCCCAGCAGGGGCAGCCGGTCGTGACGCTTACCGCCTAAAAAGACGTGAGCCGGCACCCGGTGCGCCTTGCCCAGAACATCGTAGAGTGCCATGTTCAACGCCCCGCGGGCCAGCGGATGGCCGTGCAGCACCGCATCCAGCCGGTGCTCGACCTGAGCACCCTGGGTGGGGTCTTCACCCAGCACCTGCGGTGCCACGACGTCGCGCAAGACGGCCATCACCGTTCCCGGCGTTTCCTCGGTAAACGGGTTCAGCGGATCGGCTTCGCCCAGCCCGACCAGTCCGGCATCGGTGTGTAATTTTAGGATGACCGCTTGGGCATTTTCCAGGGTCCCGTAAACCTTCGACAGCCGGTACGGACGGGCAAAGGGGATGGATATGACAAAGAGCTCCAGACCGGTTATTTTCATGCAACGCTCCGTTTAGCCGCCGGCTTTTCCCAGCTTGATGCGTGGATCCAGGTAGCAGTAGGATATGTCAGACAACAGGTTCAAAAAAATGACCAGCGCCGCCAGTACCAGAAATGTGGCCTGGGCCACTGGATAGTCGTGGGATGAGGCGGCCTCCACCATGAGCTGCCCCATGCCGGGCCACGAGAAAACCGACTCCACCAGCACCTGCCCGCCGATGGCAAAGCCGATCATCAGCGAGGACACCGTCACCACCGCCAGCAGTGCATTGCGGGCGGCGTGCTTGATCATTACCACGTGGGGCGCCAATCCTTTGGCCTTGGCCAGTTCGATAAAATCGCTGCCCATGACCTCCAGCATGGAGTCGCGCATGATGAGCATGGGGGTGGCCAGATAATACAGGGCCACGGTAATGGTCGGCAGCACCAGGTGATGAAAAAAGTCGGCTGAAAAGAAAACCGCCAATCCTTTGCCGATCTGAACGCCGGGTGTGTGCATGCCGCCGGTGGGAAACAGATCCAGGCGGTAGCTGAGCACCATCAGAAGCAAAAGACCGGTGACAAACGGCGGTGCGGATTGAAAAACCAGCGCCACCACGGTGCCGCCGGCGTCCAGCGCACCGCCGCGCCGCCAGGCCATGACCATCCCCAATCCCGTGCCGACCACCAGCACAAAGCACATGGCCGCCCCCATCAGAAAGATGGTATTCCAGAAGCGGTAAACCAAAATGCCGAAGACGTCCTGCGAACTGGTAAAGGAACGGCCCCACTCGAAGATGACCAGATTCTTGAGATACAGCAGATATTGGACAAAGAGCGATTTATCAAGTCCGTAGGCCTCCTTGAGCCTGGCCTGGGCGACCTCATCCAGAGCCGGGGAAATGACCTGGGCCGTCGGATCTCCCGGCATGATCCGGAAAATGAAAAATAAGATGGTCGCCACCCCGAACAGGGTCAGCAGCGTGTATAAAATTCTGCGAATGATATATTCTTGCATTGCTTCACCCCTTTGCACTTCCCGGGAGGCAGCCTGGAAGGCCGCCCCGCCGGGAAGCATTGCCGGTGATTATTTCGGGTAATGCAATTTGCCCTTCTTGTCCCACCAGTAGCCGGCATCCTGCAGGATTTTTTTGGCCTGGTTGATGTCTTCCGGGCTCGGTTTGACGTTGGGATTGTGCCAGAACTTATTGGCCGGTGCAATCACCGACCCGCCCGGCTCACCGAAACCGGAAAAGATGGCTTCGATCATCAGCTCCCTGGGAATCAGATGGTCGATGGCCCTGCGAAAGGCCGGATCATCCAGCGGCGGCCGCCGGGTGTGGTAGCTCAGGGTGTAAAAACCGTGATCCGGATAGCCCTTGGCCACCACGTTCGGGACTTTCTGCAGGTCCAGCAGCAGACTGGGTTTTAAAATGTAGCGGGTGCGGTCGCACTCGCCTTTTTCGATGGCCGCGGCCATGGCATCGTGGCTGCCGTATACGATGCGGATGATTCCCTCACACTTGGGGGCGCTGAAATGATCCTTGACGGCGGTGACTTTCAGCTCGCGTCCGCGGTCCCAGTAGTCAAACTTGAAGGGGCCGCTGCCGATGGGTTTTTCGTTGGCGAAGTTGAGCGGATCGCTCACATCGACCTTGTCGGGGATGTCCTGCCAGATGTGCTTGGGGATGATGAAAATAGCCCCCAGCAGGTTGGGGATAAACGGCGCATAGGGTTGTTTCAACTTGATCCGCACACTGTACTTGCCGGTTGTTTCCACCGATTCCAGGTCCTTGAGGGATTCAACGAAGAAGGGCGCCTTCCACTGGACAAGATAATCCAGGGAAAACTTGACGTCTTCGGCCGTCACCTCGACCCCGTCATGAAACTTCATCCCCTGGCGGAGTTTAATGTCGAGGGTTGTCGGGTCGACCACCGTATAAGTTTCGGCCGCCCAGGGTTTGGCCGTGCCCTCCGGGCTGATGCGGAAGAGCCGATCATAGATCATACGCAGTTCCATGAACTCCAGATGGTCTGTGACCGCCACCGGGTTGAGATTTTTAAGCGGTGAGGTGGCGCCGGTTCGCACGTAGCCGTCGCCCTGGATCACTTCCATGCTGATATCGGCCCAGAAACCGCCGATGCCCTCGCCCATCATGGGGGTCAGATTTTTGATGCGGTCGGAGCGGTAGGCATTGGTCATCTGCACGTAGGCCAAGACACTCATGGATTGATTTTCCTTGATCGCCTCTTGGGCCCGGTAGACGATTTCCTTGCGCTTGGTCACATCCATTTCTTTTTGCTGGGCCAGTGCCAATTGGTCGATTTCGGCACTCTCAAGGCCTTCCCAGTTCCAGCCGCCCTTTTTGTATTCACCGGAGTAATGCTTTTTGTAGATGAACACATTGGGATCGATGCGCAGGGAGGCCCCGGAGAGTTTGACCAGCCACATGTCGTAGTCGTGCTCCATGATGACCTTCTGCACGTTCTGGTTGTAGTCGATCGGATTGGCGGTCACATCCCAGCCGATGGACTGAAAAGCGGCCGCGATCACCCGGGCCGACTCGGGCCGCACCGGGTCAAAGGTTGCCGTGGCGGTGGTAATTTGCATCGGATCGACCGGGGCACCCGGTTTGCGGTCTGCCAGGGCAGATCCTGTCCCCAGGAGCAGCGCCGCGCCGGCCACCAAGATGATTGCGGTTAGTACTGCACTTCTTAACTTCTTTCGCTGGTTCATTTTTAAACCTCCTTCATTGAATGAATTCTCCGACCTCAACGACATCGTGTACCTTAGGCAGTCGATAGCAGGGAGATTGCGGATTTGATGTTGTGGCCGGCACCCCGGACGGGGCACGGCCGTCTCTACTTGAAGGGGGGTTCGGCCGGATAGCCTGACGATGATCTATAAACCAGAACGCAGACTTTTTCAACCCTTTAAATTTGATGCTTTGGATTTTTTATATCGGCTTAAATTTAATCAGAATCAAACTCAAGCTTATTTTGAGAATCAAAGCCTTTCCTTTTTTGATCCCAACCCGGAAAAGGCGGAAAAAATTTTCGTAAAATGCAAAGAAATCACGATTAATACTCTAAATGGCAACATTCCATCAGTCCGGCAGGCTGATCGCGAGTTCTCCCTTGACATCTTACGAGCAGTGTCTTACAAGTTTTATTGTCGAGCAGTCGGATTTGGATCAGAGATCTATCCGGAAACATACGGTCTGAGTGGGAAAAAGTGGGTTAGCTTATCAGCTAAAAGCTAGCCCTTTTTGTTGAATGTCTTCAGTATCCGCTGCAACCGTCGCGGCCCCCAAAATGATATAAAAACAACTCACTCCATTAAAATAATATTGACAGCTAAAATATTCAGATGATATTAGAATAGGTTTTATACATAACGAAATAAATCATTGTGCATACATACACAGCGTTCTTTCTATTTGGCATGGTACGGCAGGTTAGAAACCAACCATAAAAAGGCGAATAAGAAATGAATGATGACGCTGTGTATTAATCAGAACATTAAAATCCATCCCATCCTTGCTCTGGCAATAACCAGGGCTTTAAAAGCCGAAAGGAGGATAAATGCGAAGGTACGAAACATTTGTTATTGTTGATCCTGATATCTCTCAGGAACAGCGTGACCTGTTGCTTGGACGGGTCAAAGAACTGATCACCCAGATGAACGGCATGTTGGCTTTCGAGGATGATTGGGGCGAAAGAAGGCTGGCGTATGAAATCAGGAAAAAGGAACGCGGCCATTACGTCAGGTTTGACTACTGCGGTGAGGCGGAGTTGGTCAATGAAATTGAGCGTTTCTTTCGCATCGATGATCGCGCACTCAAGTACATGACTGTTTTGCTGGACAAAGATGCCGATCTTGAAAAAATCAAGGAGGAACAGGCGGAGGCGGAAAGCAAACGGGAACGTGAAAGAGCAGCGGCAGAAATGCAGGCTCGCGAAGAAGCTGCAGCATCGTCTGCAGGAGAAGAAGAGAAAGCAGCAGAAGAAGTAGAAGAAGCGCAGGAGGAAGCCGAATTGGAGCCGGAGGCACCCGCCGCTGCTGCTGATGAATCTGCCGAAGAGACCACCCCATCGGAAAAAAAAGAGGAGGCATAAAATATGGCCGCACCGTCAAGATCCAACAGAAAAGATCAGAAACCCAGAAGAAAGCGAAGAATATTTCATCGCCGGAAAGTCTGCCGGTTCTGTGCGGATACAAGTCTTGAGATCAGTTACAAGGATCCAAAATCGCTTAGATATTTTATTACCGAACGCGGTAAAATCATTCCCCGAAGATTGTCCGGTTGTTGTGCCAAACATCAGCGAACTCTCACCCACGCAATCAAACGGGCCCGAACGATTGCCCTTCTGCCTTATGTAGGGACAGTTGAATTTCGCTAAAATAATGACTTCGGCTGCGGGGCAGTGAATCGGATTTCCCCCAAACCTTTAAGCGACACTGTAAAGGCAATGGCAAAGGATATTGTCAATGGCGTACTAATAACTAGCCTGATTTTCTTTATGTCGGTGTTCATTCCGATCGTCGGGTTCGTTGGTGCGCTGTTTATTCCCTTGCCGATCCTCTATTATCGCCTGAAGCTGGGAAGGGTAACCGGGGGTCTGATCCCGATAATTTCAGGCCTGATGCTGGCAATTGTGATCGGCGATATGTCCACGGACATATTATTCTTTGGCGGTTTATTGCTGCTCGGATTCATGCTGGGTGAATTGATCGAATTAAACCTTTCGATTGAAAAAACCCTGCTTTTTGCCTGCGGCGGTGTCCTGCTTTGCGGCTTGATCGGCCTGGTCATATTCGGGTTGATATCCGGTGACGGCATCTACACTGTTGTATCCGACTATGTCGCCAAAAATCTGGAACTGACGCTGGTATTGTACCAGAGCATGGGGATGTCGGAAGAGAATATTCAGATGATATCCCGTTCGCTGAATCAGATCCAGCATGTTCTGATG
Source organism: Desulfobacterales bacterium (assembly GCA_020345785.1). Next base: position 6,662,806 of record CP070771.1, on the reverse strand, counting down.
ACAATCCTACCCGCCCTGGTAACCATGTCGACGCTGTTTGTTGCCTGGACCAATATTCTTTTGGCAAAACCGATCCTGAAAAAGCGTTTGCTGTTTTATCCGGATTTTGGGCCGTTGAAAATGTGGAAAGCCCCTGAAGTTTTGGTCTGGGGCGTTATCGGCTGCGGTTTAGCGCTGTTTATACCGGTGACGGCGGTGAAAGTGATCGGCCTAAACGGCCTGTTAATTCTAATGATCGTCTATTTTTTTCAGGGAATTGCCATCGTATCGTTTTATTTTGAGAAAAAACGGTTTCCCCGGGTTATCCGGTTTTTTCTGTATGCCCTGATCGCCCTGCAGCAATTGATATTGCTGGCCGTCATCGGTCTCGGTTTTTTTGATATGTGGGTGAATTTCAGAAGATCGGGGAAACCGTTGAATTGAAAATTGAAGATTGAAAATTGAAGATTGATGAGCTCGTAAAAAGTCAAATTTACCATCTTGCCGTCATTCCGACGAAAACCGGAAGCCAGTGGATTCAGGATGTTTTGGATGCCGAATTAAATCCGGCATGACGATTCGAGGCCTTTTTCCGATACCATCAATATTGAATATTCTGAAGTTTTCCGTTAATTTCAGGTTCAGATTGAATTCCGGAAATATTCAATTTTCAATCTTCAATATTCAATCAAATAGCGGAGGTTTTGATAATGAGAGTAATCCTGAAAGAGACAATTAGTTCACTGGGTATCATCGGCAGCGAGGTTGATGTGGCCCGCGGTTATGCCCGTAATTACCTGCTCCCCCAGGACAAAGCCGTTTTGGCGACGCCGCAGAATCGTCGCATGATAGAACAGGAAAAAGCGAAATTTGAAATCCAGATCGCCAAAGAGCGAAAACTGGCTGAAGAGATGGCCGCAAAACTTGAAGGTGTCACCTGTCAAATATCCGCTAAGGTCAGCGATGAAGACCGCCTGTATGGATCGGTGACGGTCAGAGATATCATCGATGCCCTGGCCGCCCAGAACATCGTGGTGGAAAAAAGAATGCTGCTGCTGAATGAACCGATCAAGGCCCTTGGCACCTACAAAATTCCGATTCGAGTTTACAAGGGAGTCGAACCTGAAATTACCGTGGAAATCGTTCCCGAGTGATTTCTCGGGTGGTATAGTATACCGACGATCAGCTTGGGGCAACGCTACTATCCTGGATAAACCGGAAAAATGCCTAAAATGAGCTAAGTTGCCTAAAATGCCTAAAGTTAAGGTATTCTGTCCATTTAAAACGATAGTCCGCGGATTAGCTCATTCTTGTCCGCCATTTTTTAGGCGGATCAGTCATTTTAAATTTTAGTTCATTCATAACCATACGATACAACTGCTTAATCAATATCGACAATAAATTGTCATTACGGCGCCGCTAAGCCCCTAACGTGAGGCCCCATGTCCGAACACCAGTCACAAATGTCCAAAGATGTCGCGCCCTATGGCCTGCCGCCGCAAAACATCGAAGCGGAAGAAGCCATTCTCAGTGCCATCCTGGTCGATAATGATGCGTTGCTGGATGTCATCGAAACGCTGGCGGCGGGAGACTTCTACCGAACCGCCCATCAAAAAATTTATGCCGCCATTGTCGATCTGTTTGACAAAGCCGAACCGGTAGACCTGGTCACGCTGGCCAATAAGTTAAAGGAAAAAGGTCAACTGGAAGAGGTCGGCGGTGCCAGCTATCTTGCCAGGCTGGTTGACGCGGTACCGCTGGCAGTCAATGCCCTGCATTACGCTAAAATTGTTCACGACAAAGCATCGCTGAGACGTCTGATTGAAAAAGCCAACGCCATTGTCAAACGCTGTTTTGAAGAAAGAGGCAATGCCGACGATGTGATCGACTATGCGGAAGCGGCAATTTTTGAAATTTCGGAGAAAAAGGCGCGACAGTCTTTTTTCCCCCTCAGCAAAATCATTCTCAGCAATATTGAAACCCTGGAGGAGAAGCAAGGAAATCGCAGCCTGGTAACCGGAGTCCCGACGGGGTTTACGCATCTGGATAATCTGACCTCGGGATTGCAGAGTTCCGATCTCATCATATTAGCCGCTCGTCCCAGCATGGGCAAAACTGCACTGGCATTGAACATCGCCCGCAACGCCGCCGTGGATACCGCTGTGCCGGTGGCTATATTTTCACTGGAAATGTCCAAAGAGCAGCTGTCTTTGCGCATGTTGTGTTCGGAAGCACGCATTGATTCCTCCCGCTTAAAAGGTGGTTTTTTCAGCATGGAGGATTGGCACCGGTTGACCGACGCTGCCGGAATTCTGTCCGAAGCCCCCATATACATCGACGATTCTCCGAGTCTGACGGCCATGGAAATACGCGCCAAAGCCAGACGGCTGAAGATGGATAAAAATATCGGGCTAATCATTATTGATTATTTACAGCTCATGCAGGGACGGGTAGGCGCCGAACGCAGGGATCTCGAAATATCCGAGATTTCTCGGGCCTTGAAAGCGCTTGCCAAAGAACTAGAATTGCCGGTCGTAGCCCTGTCACAGCTTAACCGGATGCTCGAGCAGCGCACCGACAAGAGGCCCCGGCTTTCCGATTTGAGGGAATCGGGCGCTCTGGAACAGGATGCCGATGTCGTTGCTTTCATATATAGAGATGAAGTATACAATAAAGAAGAAGACAACCCCAGCAGAGGGATTGCTGAAATTCTGCTGTCGAAGCAGCGCAACGGCCCTACAGGAGACATTTATCTGACATTCCTTAATTCCTATACCCGTTTTGAGAATCTGGCGTCTGAAGAAGCACTTGCCAGGAGCTGACATCACACATCAAACCACATTCTTGAAAAAGCTTTACGGAAATACTACCGGCCTGAAGCCGAATCAAATCAAAAGACTGGGAAACTTATACCGCCGACGCTTTCCGCCGGAGTTTCTGCTTTCCCATGAATTGGCACGCGATCTGTGCCGCCTGTCGCGTGAAATACGCCGACAGATTGGAATCATGGTAAACCGGCGCAGTAAAGTGGCGTTTGTCATTATCGGTGACAGTAAAAGAATCGTCATTCCGCAAACCGGCGAGTACCGGGCTGCTCCCGGACGCCTGATCGGCTTGCGATGCATCCATACCCATCTGGACCATGAAGCACTGACCACGGACGATCTCACCGATCTGGCTCTGTTGAGGCTGGATTTGATGGCCGTGATCACCAGCAGTGACGAGGGAATTCCCCAAAAGGTCCACATGGCGCACGTGATGCCCAGAGAGTCAGAAAAAAAACCTTACCGGGTATTACCGCCGTTAAGTCCCGGCAACCTGGACATCGACTGCCTGGAGCTGATCCAGGCGCTGGAAGACGAGCTATCCCGCGAGAGTATCGGGTACGATGCCGACGCTGGAACTGAAAGAGCCCTGCTGGTCAGCGTGCCGTCTGCGACAAAACCCAAATCCCAGGCATCACTGACCGAACTTAAGGAGCTTGCCCGCTCCGGCGGCATCGATGTCATCGGAACCGTGATACAACACCGCAGCAAAGCGGATTCCCGGCTGCTGATCGGCCCCGGCAAACTGCAGGACCTGGCTATTTTAGCTCTGCAGGAAGCTGCCAGCTTGATCATCTTTGATCAGGAGCTCAATCCGTCCCAGATTCGATCCATTACGGACCAGATCGATTTGAAAGTCATCGATCGCACCCAGCTCATACTTGATATTTTTGCCCAGCGGGCCCGCACACGTCAGGGCAAGCTGCAGGTCGAGCTGGCTCAACTGAAGTATTTGCTGCCCCGCCTGGTAACTAAAAACACCGCCATGTCGCGCTTAACCGGTGGTATCGGTGGACGCGGACCGGGCGAAACCAAGCTGGAAATCAACCGACGCCGGGCACGTGACCGCATCGCTCAACTGGAGAAGGAATTGTTTGCGGTCAGAAAGCATAGAGGTCAACAAAAATCCCGGCGACTCAAAAAAGCATTGCCGATTGTCTCGATCATCGGCTATACCAATGCGGGCAAATCAACCCTGCTGAACACTCTGACAAAAAGCAAGGTAATTGCTGAAAGCCGCCTTTTCGCCACGCTGGATCCTTCCAGCCGCCGGCTGCGGTTTCCCCGCGACATCGAGGTCATCATCACGGATACGGTGGGATTTATAAAGGATTTACCCAGAGATCTCATGGTCGCATTTCGCGCCACTTTAGAGGAACTTGAAAATGCGGATCTTTTGCTGCACATCATCGATATCAGCAATCCTCAGTATGAGGAACAGATCAAATCTGTTGAAAGAATCCTGGCCGATCTTAATTTACAGCAGACAACGACGCTGCGGGTATTGAATAAAATGGATCTTCTCGACCCTGAAACTATTGAACGATTAAGCCGCAAACTCAACGGTACCGCCATTTCGGCGCGCTCAAAATCGACATTGATGCCCTTGATTGAGAAGATGGAAACTATTATAGAGAAAATCGCTATTGCTTAGGCGAAAGAGGATAGAAACAGTGGATTTTGAACCCTGCAAAAAGACGGCAATTGCAGCCGCTTACAAAGCGGCGCGGAAATTACAGTCGCGATTCGGCAACATCTCCCGGGTCCGCAAAAAGGATGCCGTTGAAATTGTCACCGAGGCGGATACCGAATCCGAAAAAGAGATTATCGCCACAATCCAGGCCAGATTTCCGGAACACGCCGTTTTGAGCGAAGAATGCGGCCAGAAAGGGGGCACAGCCGAATATCGTTGGATTATCGATCCTTTGGATGGTACCGTCAATTTCGCTCACCGGCTTCCGATTTTCAGCATCTCCATCGCGCTGACCTACCGAGAGGACCTTGTTCTCGGTATTGTTTTAAACCCAATTGACGGTGAGCTGTATTCCGCCGTCCGCGGGCAGGGAGCCCATCTCAACGGCCGGCCGATTCAGGTGTCTTCAAACGATGCGGTTTCAGAAAGCCTGCTGGTTACCGGCTTTCCGTATAATGTCCGAGAAGCCTTTGAACCGATAATGATCAGATACGGCAATTGCCTCAAAGCCTCTCAGGCCGTGCGCAGACTGGGATCTGCCGCACTCGATATTTGCTATGTGGCCTGCGGCCGCTTTGAGGGATTCTGGGAGCAATACCTAAAGGCGTGGGATACGGCTGCCGGTGCGCTGATTGCGGCCGAAGCCGGTGCGACGGTTACAACATTTTCAAATCAGCCCTACCAAGTGGGCGATGAAGAGATTCTGGTAACCAACGGCCATATCCATGATGAGATGCTCGGGCTGCTGGAAATAAAAAGAAATGACGACTGACTATTGAATAATGAATATTGTAGGAATTCTGTCGTTTTTATTTTTGGCTTTGCCATTAAAGCATTAGAGCCTGAAATTATTTTATATTGTTTATCTTAGGTGGATCAAAAAATAATCGACAATTGTCAAGGAACAACCTTCAATTTACAGGTTCCTTCAATAGTCATTTGACAATAGAAAATAGAAAATAGTCAATAATTAAAACTTGCCGCTATCCAGCTTCTGGCGAAAGAAACCGACCTGTTTCTGGATGGCGCTGTCATTTTTTAGCCCGCGTTCAATGCAGTTGATGGAGTGCAGCGCGGTGGCATGATAGCGGTTGAAAGATTTACTGATGGTCTGCAGGGGGGCATCCGTATATTGTCGTGCCAGATAGATGGCTATTTGTCTGGGTCTGACAAAGCTATGTTTGCGGGAGCGGGAAGCAATATCATCCAGGCCGACATTATAATATTTGCACACCAGTTTTTTTATGACATCGATGGTGATGCGTTTGCGTTGGCGAACAATATTTTTGACGACACTTTCAGCCAGTTTGATATCAACCGGTATTCCCAGCAGCGATGATTTCGCGACCACACCGTTGAGTCCGCTTTCGAGCTGTCGGACGTCTTCGGTCAATTCGTCCGCCAGATAATGAATCACGTTTTCAGGAAGCTCATATGAGTTGATCCACAGCTTTTTTTGAAGTATCCGCACCCGAGTCCTAAAGTTAGGGGGGTCAATGGTCGATATGAGCCCGCAAGACAATCGGGAAGATAACTTGTCGTTGAGTTTGGGGATGTCCGCCGGCAGATAACAGCTGGAAAAAATGATTCGTTTGCCGGATTCGAAAAGTGTATCCAGGGTCAAGGCAAGCTCTATCTGGGTGCGCTCTTTGCCGCTGAGGTAATGAACATCCTCCAAAAGAAGGACATCACAGTGGTTGCGGTATTTATCTTTAAATTTATCGATAGCATTGTGTCGGTAGGCCTGAACCATCTCATTGCTGAAGTCTTCAGCCGTAATGTAATAAACCCGATCCCTGGGATGGATTGACATTACGTGATGACCGATGGCCTGGGACAGATGACTTTTTCCCATGCCGGTCTTAGACAGCAGGAACAAGGCATTTTGGTGGGAGTTTTTGCGGGACGCCAATGCCAGTGATGCTGAATAGGCAAAATCATTGTTACTGCCGACGACAAACAGATCAAAGGTAAAATCCCGGCGCAGAAAACGTCCGTTATAGGGCCGCACATTGTCGTTGGGCAACGGCAGCTGAGAATCATCAACCACTCTTGGTTTTGGTTCATCGAGTTTGTTGGATATTTCAAACCTAAGCCCGCAATTATGACCCAGCACGGTTTGAAGGGCATTTTTCAGCATCTCGCCGTAAAGGCCCTGCACCCGCTTTCTGGAAAAAAAATTCGGGCAGAAAACAACCCAGGAATTATTTTCGGATTGACCGACTTTCAGTGGTTCAATCCACATATTATAGCTGTGAGCGGGGATACGTTTTTTAACCGAAGATTTTACCTTGTTCCAGACAGCTTCCATAGGGCGTAATACTCTTACTCGTTATTCTGCTTTGAAGATAAAACCAATGCTTTGCGGTTGAAAAAACCGCTGGGTTTAGGTTAATGTTATTTGAATGAAGTTATTCGGCTAGGAAGGTTTACATCAGAGTATGCACTAACCGGAAGAAACAATTGAGGCTCCATTTATGGCATCGGCCAGATTAAGTCAAACCTGATAAACTGTGGTTTAAGTTTTCCGGCAAAAACTTTTTGAACAATTTTTATCTTACCGTTTTCATTCAAGTTATTTATAGATCACCTGACGACATGGCTTAAATACAAACTTTTTATATCAGAGGATTTTACTAAGAATTTTAAGTATATCCAAGAATTGCCTCTAGTTATAAACAATGGCGACTTCTCATGAATGCTCTAATTTTCTTTCAATATCTTCCATTTTTAAAAAAGTTTTTAAAAAAAATGTTCATAACTTTTGAGCATGATAAACTCCAATTAGAATAGACCGTTAGCGGTTTTATTGATGCCCTATGAGGTCCCTGGAGCAAAATTGTTTGGAAAAATGTTGAGGCATAATTTAGGATAATAATAACGATATGTCATCCGAAAAAATAATTATACAGGGGGCACGACAGCATAATTTAAAGAATATCGCTCTTGAACTGCCGCGCGACCAACTGGTGGTCATCACCGGTCTGTCAGGATCAGGCAAATCGACCCTGGCCTTCGACACCCTTTACGCCGAGGGTCAACGCCGCTACGTGGAATCCCTGTCGACATATGCCCGCCAATTTTTAGAGCGCATGGACAAACCTGATGTGGACCTCATCGAAGGTCTTTCGCCTGCCATTGCCATCGAGCAAAAAACTGCCAGCCATAATCCGCGTTCGACGGTCGGAACGGTGACTGAAATTTATGACTACCTGCGGTTGCTGTACGCCAGGGTCGGAACACCCCACTGTTATCAGTGCGGCCGTCCCATTGCTGCGCAAACCATCGATCAGATCGTGGACAGCGTTATGGCATTGAAGGAGGGTACTCGGATGATGATCCTGGCCCCCGTGGTAAGCGGTCAGAAGGGAAGTCACGAAAAGCTATTCCGACGCCTGAAAAAGGAAGGCTATGCGCGGGTGCGCGTGGACGGCCAAACGCTGGACATCGAAGAGGTCGGCGAAATCGGCAAAACCAAAAAGCATGATATCGACGTTGTCGTGGACCGCCTTATCGTTAAAGAAACGGTCCGCAAACGTGTGGCGGATTCCTTAGAGCTGGCACTGTCCCAGTCGGGCGGACTCGTCGCAGTGGATATACCGGACCAGGAAACAATCCTTTTCAGTGAAAGATCCGCCTGCAGGTCATGCGGTATCAGCTATCCCGAATTTTCGCCCGCCAGCTTTTCTTTCAACGCCCCCCAGGGTGCATGCCCCAACTGTGATGGCCTGGGGTGGACGACCGAGTTGGATCCGGAACTTATCATCCCGAATCGTGAGCTTTCCCTGCGCGAAGGGGCAGTGGTTGTTTGGGCCAAAAGAAACAGCATGCATTTTATTGAATTCCTGGATGCGTTGACCCATCACTACGGTGCCGACATATACACGCCCTACAAAGATCTGCCGGAGGATTTTCAACGCATCCTGCTTTACGGATCCGGCAGCCGGTCGATCACTTTCTATTATGAACGCGGCAATCGCCGCTATACATATCAAAAGCCGTTTGAAGGTGTCATCCCAAATTTGGAGCGCCGCTACCGCGAGACCGATTCCAACTATATCCGGGAAGAAATTAACCAGTACATGAACTTTCGACCCTGCTCGGAATGCGGCGGATCAAAGTTAAACCGGGCCAGCCGATCGGTGAAAATCGCCAACCACGGTATATCTGAAATCACGACCTTGTCGATCGCCCGGGCCCGGGATTTTTTTCTGGATCTGCGCCTGGAAGGTAACAAACAAATCATTGCCCGCCGAATCCTGCGGGAAATCGTCGAAAGACTCGGCTTTCTGCAAAATGTCGGATTATCCTACCTGACCCTCGACCGCACGGCCCAATCCCTGTCAGGCGGTGAAAGTCAACGCATTCGGCTGGCCACCCAGATCGGCTCCAAACTGACAGGGGTGATGTACGTTCTGGACGAGCCCAGTATCGGACTGCACCAGAAAGATAACCAGCGTCTGCTGGATACCCTTTTTAAAATGCGCGATCTCGGCAACACGGTGCTGGTCGTGGAGCATGATGAAGAAACCATTCGGGCTGCCGATTATGTCGTTGACATGGGACCCGGCGCGGGGGTGAACGGTGGGCAGGTAGTTTTTGCCGGTGCGCCCGCCGAATTGCTGGCTCATGAAACTTCCCTGACGGGGCAGTATTTATCGGGGCGCAAATGTATTCCGATTCCTGCCGCCAGGCGCACCAACCGCAACAAAGCGCTGCTGGTCGAAGGCGCTTCCCGCAACAACTTAAAGGATATTACTGTTGCATTCCCGCTAGGCTGTTTCACCTGTGTGACCGGCGTATCCGGGTCCGGCAAATCCACGCTGGTGTTGGAAACCCTCTATCCTGCGTTGATTCAAAGACTTCGTCAGGCCGGGATCCCGGCCGGTGCCCACTCTGGTGTACGAGGGGTTGAATATATTGACAAAATCGTCAATATCGATCAGTCGCCCATCGGCCGAACACCGCGGTCCAATCCCGGGACCTACACCGGCGTGTTTTCGCATATCAGAGATCTATTTTCCCGCACCCCCGACGCCCGTCTGCGAGGCTACAAACCCGGCCGTTTCAGCTTCAATGTCAAGGGCGGCCGCTGTGAGGCGTGCCAGGGCGACGGTATCATCAAGATCGAAATGCACTTTTTGCCCGATGTTTATGTCGCCTGCGATGTGTGTCAAGGACAGCGCTACAACCGTGAAACCCTGGAGATTCGCTATAAAGGCAAAAACATTAAAGAAGTGTTGGAGATGACCGTCAATCAGGCCACGGCTTTTTTCTCGCGGATTGGAAAAGTCAAATCAAAGCTGCAAACCCTGCAGGAGGTGGGTCTGGGATACATACAGATCGGGCAGCCGGCCACGACCTTATCCGGTGGTGAAGCCCAGCGGGTAAAGCTTTCCCGGGAACTTAGCAAAAAAGGAACGGGCAAAACCGTTTACATTCTCGATGAACCGACCACCGGTCTGCATGCCGATGATATCCGCAAACTGCTGGACGTGCTCAATCAGTTAGTTGACGCCGGCAACACCGTCATCGTCATCGAGCACAACATGGATGTCATCAAAACCGCCGATTACGTCATCGATCTTGGCCCCGAAGGAGGTGACGCAGGCGGCTATGTTATCGGCTGCGGGACACCCGAAGAGATCACCGGGATCAGTGATTCTTATACGGGGCAATACTTGGCGAAGATCCTCAAGGCTTGATGAGAAGTGCGCGTTACGTGTTGCGGGGTGCGGGGACTAGCGCATTGACGAATGACGAATGTCGAATGTAGGTTAAAGGGTAAAGGTGAAAGGTTTAAGGCTCACGGCTCACGGTGTAAGGCGCGTGGCTCAGGATGCACGACGTCTGGGCAAGGCCTTGACGTTGGGGGTTTGAGGTTGGAGGTTAGAGGTTGGAGACACCATCTTAACTTTTCAACTTCCCAAAGGCCGACCGATATATACTTAAAATCGACCGGTCATCCCGTCTTCTTAGACGGGGCTTCTCCGCTTCCCAACCTCACAACATCCCAGCCTTCAAGCTTCCCAGCTTCTGAGCCTCCCAGCTTTTAAGCTTATTGACTTCGATCTTGTGCTTTCCCACTTCCGCATTCCGAAATCCGCCATAATACGCTTCTATCAAAAGTCCGCATCCAGGAATAAGTCGTAGGCCGCCTCTATTTCACCGGTCAGACTGGAATACCAGTCCGCCGAATCTTCCATCTGCTCCATCAAAAATTTGACCGCCTCCGGATGCAGGGCGGTCATATCAATCTCACAATCCGGATTTTCGTCATAGCTGTTGACCAGAATATTGGCCAGATGAATGATCATGACAAAATTAGCGTTAGGGTTATCCGGCTGAAACTCGTGATGCCAGCGCAACCCATCAATCAAACCCTGGGGCAGCGCCCAGCGCTCGGCAAGATGGGCGCCGATCCTGGCATGATCGATCGGCAGTTCGTGCAGCTCTGCTTGATAAAAAGTCACACACTCCTTTTGCATGCGGATCCAGACCTTGACGAACAAATCTTGGAAGTACTGGGCCAGGATCACTTTTCCGACATCGTGCAGCAAGCCGCCGACAAAACAATTGTCCGGTGATTCCAGTCCCGCCTTCTGGGCGATATTTTTGCTGGCGACCGCCACTGCCAGAGAATGCTTCCAGAATTCGTTCATTTCAAAATCCTGAAACAAAAGCGACTTGGGCAAGGCATTGATGATCGAGACGGATACAATCGCATTGCGCACGGCATTAAAGCCCAATAGGACCACGGCATTTTTGATATCACTGACCCTGGATTTGAAACCATAAAAGGCCGAATTGACCAGCTTGAGTATTCTTAAGGCCATGGCCTGATCTTTTTCAATGGTCTCACTGACCTTGGCTATGGAAGTCTCGGGGTTTTCCAGGTGTTTGTTCAGTTCGAATACAATGGTTGGCAGCGTTGGTATATCTTTGATTTTATTCAACTGCTGCAGGATATGTTTTTCGTCCATATTCAATCACCTCTTTGACCTGATAGGGGACCCTCTCTTAAGGGCTATATCGGCAGGCAGTCGGAAAACTAAAGAAGTAAATAATCCTGACCCAGAGGACCAGGCTTTGACTCCACCCCAGAGGGGTGGTTTTGGTCGTCAGATACCCCATGGAATAATGGAATGATGGAAAAATGGAATATTGGGGATTAAAAGCGGATATGGGTCTAATTTTATTTTTTTGATCTCTACCAACCCGAAAGCAAACCTATAAAAAAAGATTTCATTCCACCAAACCCAATATTCCAACATTCCATTATTCCAGTACCCCATGGCATTCATTTACGGCAAAGCCAATCTTCTCCAACCGGGCCCAGAGGACCAGGTTTTCAACCTTAGAATAGATCCTGGGCAGAAAATGCGGCATTGATTTAAAACCGGAAGGTGTAGTTTCATTCAAAAAGAAAGGCTGTGCCCGCCTGACGGACACAGCCTTTCTGGGTGAACGAACGCATCTTACTGCATTAGCGGGCGAACAAAGCGGCAATAGAGGCTGCCTGGGGATGCGCAAAAATAAGGATCAACGCAACGACGAGCGCGTAGATACACAGCGATTCGATCAGAGCAAGACCGATCAGCATGGTAACGGTAACTTTACCGGAGGATTCGGGGTTTCTGGCAATACCTTCGACTGCCGACCGAAGTCCGATACCCTGGGCGATACCACATCCGAATGCCGCTATCGCAATTCCGAAACCGGCCGCCGTAACTCACGCGATGAATAACTCTAATGCTTTCGTTTCCATACTCTAGTTTACCTCCTTTGGTTGATATGTAATTGGGCTTCTTCCATTTCACCCATTAAAATCATTGAATAACGAATATTGACTATTGACTATTTGTTGATGTCGC
>CP070771.1:6638464-6650335 GCA_020345785.1 Desulfobacterales bacterium | reverse complement strand
CCGGTATCTTCATCGGTAACAAGAAAACTATTATTGCCGGCGATACCAGCGAAAAGTTCCCGGTAGGGTACTTCCGATAAGACGCTCTGGATGTAATGCACGCAGGTGAGGACATTGATGCAACTGGAATCCTTTCTCATCGGTTTACCGGTTATCACAGGAATTGCTTGCATAGGTCCCTCCACCGGTGGCAATATAGAGATAAGGCTGGAAGACAGTCAAACAGCAAGGCTGCTCAATAACCGGGATTACGGGGAATGCAGGTCATCAGCCAAAATTGAAACGGACTGAAAAAAAAGATAGATATTGCTGTGTGATCGGAACGGACAGGCAGAAAATCTTAGATATCCTCACTTTATCTGTTCATTTGTCTGTCGCATAAGGAAAGATGGGGCTTTGCTGTACCGTAAATGCTTAAAGCCTTATGACGAAAGGTTTTTAGGTGATGAAGCATTTGTACAAATTATTTGCTCAATCGATCATGTTGAACACCTACCTCACCCAATCTCCTGCTTGAGGCAATTTGTTTTTGGATGATTCAGCCCCCGCTTTTAAAGACTCACTTTGTCGATTCATTGGTCCATCGGCTCAGGAATTCAGCGGCATTGCGCGCACCATTCACATCGATTGACAGAGTTTTGAAGGCTCGATTATGTTGAAGCATATGATGCATGTGTTGACTTAGACGCTCGGGCCGGAGGTCGCCATCATTTAAAACCTTCATCGGCAGAAATTTTTTTATTTTATTAATCCGCATGGGCTGCTCGCGCTGGCGCACGTAGGGGTAAACAATAGCGGGAACCTGGGTCATCAGCAGGTTCATGCAGGTATTATACCCGGCCAGACTCACCGATAGATCGGCCGCATACAGATAGTCCTGAAATTGCCGCGTAAAACGCCGCACCCGAACCCCCGGTGCGGAGCGGGCAGCCAGTTTCAGAAACTCTTCATTTTCCATGAAGGGTCCGGCAAAGATTTCAAGTCGAATCGGCATCCGGTTGCGGAGTAATTCAGATGCATCAAGTACGCTGCTTAGAATTTTGTATCCGGAACGTCCGCCGCCGGCACTGGCCACAACCAGCTTTTGCCCGGAAGAAATGTCCAGCTCCCGACGCAGCTTCCCGCCGGCGGCAGGATCTGTTTGCTGGGTGATAAACCCCGTGTAGACTACCGGTACCTGGATATCACCGACCCTTGAAAAGGTTTCGTCCAGTCGCAGCAAACGCTCATCGGAATGAATCAGCAGGGCATCAAAGTATTGATTCAGTTTTTGTATCACCCTCTCTTCATAGGCGTTCGGATCTTTTTTCTCCACCAGAATATCCCGCAGGCTGCATATGGCTTTCACGGATCCAAATTTACCGGCCCGAATATCCTCCAGCACCGGCTCCAGTTCAAAACCGAAAATAGACCGCCCGAAGGGATACAGCTCAATGATAAACATACCAGGCTGCTTCACCTGAAACAATTCATAAAGAATGTCTTTACGCGACTGCTGAATTAGGGCCACGCTTCTAGCGGAGTCTCCGGGAATCAGGGTGGTGAAGTGTTCATCCATGTAAAGTACCGGCAGTTTTACATACTGAAGATTCGGCGGCAGATCCACATCCACATCCTGTCCGCCCGCGACCAGCGTCACATGGTGCTCCGACAAGGCGCGGGCAAATTCCAGGCTGCGAACCAAGTGGCCCATGCCCCAGACATATTGACAATAAAAAATGATGTTCAAATTAATTCATCCGCCCTGAAATATAGCAAATTCAGGGACGCAACTTTTTTCTTGATAATAAAAGAATTGAGTCAGACCGAAGCCCCGGCGGCTTAATTAATCTATAATACGTAAAATAAACCAATTATAGAGTTTTGTATAACAGATCCTTAAAATGAACCAATTGAAGATTGGTTTGGGTTTTAAGCACCTTTAGCAGTACATCCAGGAAAACAAATGCGGCAGTATTCATACGCTGGTGATGAATCATAATTCCGCAGCAACCTTCTGAAATCGCCCGCTGCAGCTCGTTAAACAGGTTATCCCACCCCGCCTTCGGCGATTCCTCCTTGCGGGTATGCAGGTCAACATCGACATCAAAGCTCGGCAAACCCGGCGGCGAGGGCGGCCGGCTGCCGCGGCTGCGTGACACGGCTAGATACCCCGAGCGTTTTAGCGTGGCCAAAGCTTCGTGCCCGCACCGATTCCACGGCGGCGTGAAAACCGGATAGAAACTCCTACCCATCAGGCTCCGGAGGCGCTGATGGCCGCGCCGCATATCGTGCGCCAGATCTGCCGGGGTTCGCTGCGGTCCAAATTCCTGTTTTTTCCCCTCGATCGCATGGTTTGCGTGGCGCCACCCATGCTGGTGCCAGCACCACAGGTGGGCGTCATTTTTCATGATGCCTTCGATTGCCTTCCAGCGGGCAGGCGTCAGCCAAGCGGGTACGACGGCCAGGCAGAGCGGCGCACGATGAAAAGAAAAAACTTCCAGCAGAGTTCTAAACCGGTTGCCGGGGGCGGCAATATCGTCGGCCCGGAAAAAGATGTAAGCCTCCCCCGGCCCCGATGCCTGTTCGCAGGCGTCCACAATACAGCTTTTGATTCTTGTCGCCAAGTCTGGAGGAAGACGCTGCCATATGGATGAAACGGATCTTTGCATGGACTTCTCAGGGTTTAAGGTTCAAAGGTTCAGGGTTTAGGGCTTCGCCCTTCGGGCTACGACCCCACAGGCAGGGTTCAGAGTTATAATTGAAGATTGAAGGCTGAAGGATGAATATTGAAGGAATTATGTCGTTTTTTTAAAAGGACGGAACACCTCAAATATTCAATTTTCAATCTGCAATTTTCAATTTTTCAATCCAGGCGGCCGTGTTGGCGGCGCCGTTCAGATCGATTCCGGCGGGTACCCGATCTGCAGTGGACACCACCCGCGCCATGATGTCGGCCAGGCGATCCGGCTCGAGGTCTTCGTCTGCCACAACCTTCAGGATTCCCATCTGGTCCAGGCGTTCGGCCCGCATCCGTTGTTCGCGATTCTGGGGAAACGGCCACACCAGGGCCGGTATCCCGGTGGCCAGAATATTCATGGTCGTATTGTAGCCCCCCATGCTGACCGACAGATCGGCCGCCGCCATATAAGATACAAAGTCGGGACTGAACTTATTTATTTCGACGTCGTCGCCAGCCAGGCGCTGCAAACGGCTGAATTCATCCTGATCCAGATAAGGTCCCGTAAAAACTTTCAGATAAGGCCGATTTTTGACCTGCAGCCGATCAAAGGCGTCGATAACGGCTTCCAGAAGCGGTGCACCCACATTGCCCCCACCGGCGCTGGCAACGATCAGGATCTCATCCCGGCCGATTTGCAGTCGGCGGCGCATTTTTGCCCCGGCATCCGGTGAGGGTCGGCGGGCGATGTATCCGGTGTATATGACCGGAATTTTTATTTCATCAAACCGGGCAAAGGTTTCGCTGATTTGAGCCAGCTTGGGATCGGCATGCACCAGCACCGCCGCGAAGTAGCGGTTGAGGGTCTCGACCGCCCGCAACTCGTGTTTGGCTGCGTCTTCCTTTTCGACCAGAATATCGCGCACACTGCATACGACACGACAGGCAGGCAGTCTTTTATCGCCGATTGCCTGTAAAACCGGATCGATTTCAAAGCGAAAGGCTTTGCGTCCGAAGGGAAAAAGCTCCACCAGAAAAACAGCCGGTTTTTCTTTTTCAAAAAGTTCGAACAGCCGCCTTTGCCGCTGTTCTTTGATCTGATCCAGGGGGGTATTTTTTTGGGAGCTGTAAAGCCCCTTAAATTCAGGATTCATTTGCAAGTCGGGCAGGCGGATTTCGCGGACATGTGCGGGCAAATTCGTGTCGACCCGCGGACCGCCTGTAACCAGAACCACCTCGTGATCGGACAGCGCCCGGGCAATCTCCAGGCTGCGAAACAGGTGGCCGATGCCCAGAACATGCTGGCAGTATTGAATAATTTTCATTGGGTTACATTTGTCTGAGACAACGCAAATTGCTTAAAAGAATCGACACGGGCTCCTGATTACCCACGGGCAGCAAACTGACTGTCTGATCGGTGGCGACTCGCGGCAAACGGGGCTTGTAAATGACCAGCCCGGGATGCGCCTTTTGCAGGAATTCGCAAAGGATTTCACCGGCCATTTTGGCTGCGGCATACTCGCCCATATCCAAAGGCAATTCCTCAATGGCCGTCGAGGATGGATAGAAGACCTTCTGCAAGCCGGTTGCTGCGTCTGCAACAGACGCAACGGTCCGAAGAAAACCGGAGACATAAAACTCACAAAAGGTGGCAAAGCGTTGGGACGAAAACTTGCCTTTCGCTGCTCCAAAAATATGGGGTGTGGCGAAATAATACAAGTACAACGGTTTGGAGCAATTGGCGATCTTCCCGGGTAGTCCCGGCAATGGTTCCAATACATTCAGCGACAGGCAATGAGCCTTGGCTCCTTGAGAAACAATCTCTTCAACAATACGCCTGGCATCCTCTCGGCCGCGATAATATGTAAGGATAACCTCAGCGCCGCCGGCAGCCAAAAGCTTGGCGGTGACTTCCCCCAGACCGCGGGACCCGCCGACAATCAGCGCCTGTTGGCCTGAAAACTCCTCCGATTCAACCCGGCGGCACACCTCTGTAAAAGCGGCCTGCCGCTGGGGATTGGGCCGCAGGAACGCTTTCACCTCTCCTTTCACCCCCGGGGCTGCAACATCCATTGAGACCAGGGCCAATCGCTGGTTGCAATCCGTGACACGGTAAGTGAGGCTCGGAACGCCGGCCCGTTCTGGAAAAAAAGCCAGGTTGAGGCTTGAATAAATGGAGTGGTGTCCCGGGCATTCCATGCCGACCAGACGCGTCGTCGCCAGCAAATCGGCAAGCTGCATCAGAGGCAACACCCGAATGAGATTGGGAAAAAGTCCGCCGGCGAGATCCCCGTCTATATAAAGGGCGAGGCCGCCCGAAGCTGTTGCCACCTCCTCAAGCGGGCGTTCCCGACATTCTTGCGGCGCCGGAGACATCCTTGGCAGTGTGCCCGTGCGGTGCTGCCGCAACAGGCTCCAGGTAACTTCAATCCAAGCCACAGCCGTGCCGTCCGCCTCAAGTTTGACTGCGATCCGATATTCATCCTGTTGGGTAACCAGGCAGCGTACCTTCTGTCCCACGCCGATTGCTGCCTGAAAATTGGCTTTGACCGTCCGCAGTTCCAAAGGTTGCGTCCAGGACCCCAGATGATCATCCAGGCCCCATAACAGGGCATGCAGACCATGAACGACCTGGCACCCATACAGCAGGCGCCTGGCGAGCACAGGATCCAGGTGCAAGGGATTGTAATCCCCGGAAAGCTTGGCGAAGGCAAGCTGATCGTCGGGTGTAAATACACGTTCGGTCATCGGTCAGTGAGGTCTTTTATCTAAAAATTTGTTGCCAGAGACTGTTGGTTTGTTATAATCTCGATATGCTCCGGGACCGGAAAAGGCTGCTTTCCGCACCGGACAAAACAATCCCCCTGCTGCTGGAATTCGGGAGCCAGACTTGTAAAAAAATCCAGACACGGTTTATTCTTGGCGGTGGGAATATATCTGGCGAACACGTTTTCGATCCCCAATGCTTGCGCATGCTGAATCGCGATCGCAAGCATGGTTTCTTCTATTTTTCGTCCCAGCACCCGGCAGCTCAGAATAAAATCCACAATTTGGGCGCTTTGCTCTTGAATTTCCAGACTTACAATACCGGTAAGACCGGCGTCACCGAATTTATCTGAGACGCGCAGGGTCCACAGCCTGTGGTGTTCCTGTTCGGCCCAGGCCATGAACTCGGCTTCGGACATCCGCCTGGTGGACAGGTTCATTTGATTGGTTTTATTCAGCAGCTGCGTCGCCCGTTGCAGATTGGCGGGATGAAGTTCTTCGACCCGAACGCGAATGGCCAGGCGCGATAACCATTCCTCTAGTGAACTGACTGTTTTTTTCAGTTCCCGGCGTTTGTTTTCCGAAAGATACATCGTAGTCCGGACCAGGTCTTCCCCGCTGAGAGAGGGCAATTCAAAACACCGCAGACTGAGCAGGGTTGCCGGATAAAACAGCGGATCTTCCGGCCAGTCAGGCACCAGAACCTCCGGCAGACTCTCTTTGATCCGGGCGCGTTCAGCGGGATTGTCGTCTATAAACACCGCCGACTGGGGTCCTAGGTTCAATTCGGTCAATAGATCGATGATATTTTGAGCTTTATCCTGCCAGTTAATTCGCCAGCCGGCAAAATCTTCCAGCTTGAGCACCATTTCCGGGTGTTTTTCGATCGCCTCCAGCGCGATCTGCTCCTCATTTTTACTCACAATCGCCAGAAGAATTCCTCGATTCTGCATTGATTTCAAAGCGTGCTGGAAATCCGCAAAGGCCTCCCCGATGTGATGATGTCCCCCCAGGGCCAGATTCTCCCACCCGGTATCACCGACGATGCCGCCCCACAGCGTGTCGTCAAGATCGACGATGATGAGTTTGCGCGCGTATCCGAGCATTCCGCGCAGGGCCGCTTTGATATCCCGGGCGGCGGCCTTGAATACCTCGTTGCCGAATGGAATTTTTCCCAGATACCATAGTTTCGGGCTGAAGGCTTGAACTCCCGCCTGCGCGATCCAGTGCTGGACATTGAGAACATAGATGTTGGCCGCTTTTGACAGATTCTCAACCAGCCTGAGATTCATCCGCATGATGGTGTTGGTCAGTCCGATTTCGGTCTGCATGTCAAGCACCCCGAATACGCTTCGGTAGGAGGCCAGCACCCAGGACGGAACAAATGCATACTTCACCCGTTCACTCATGTTTACCAGCAGTGAACAATATTCATCAACCTGTTGCAGCACTTTCTGCAGCGGAACCTGTTCATAAAAAAGAAGCGCCTGAAAAGCAGGCACAACGGACTGGGGCCGGGTCCATATCACGGCGACATCCGGTTCATTTTGCCAACAGGCTAATTCCCGGTTCAGCAGGGTTGCAACCGGCTGTCCGAACGGAGCCGTAATCGGCTGGATACCCGGAAATTCGGGATCATTGGCGACATAACCGGCGAAATTCTGCAGATTAAAGTCCGAGACAAGGACACACGTGAAAGGTTGCTTATCCATCATTTTTGTCATTCAGCCGCTGGTGAATGTAGTCTGCAAGCGTGCCAAGGGTTCGGAATACCTGATGGACCTGAGACAAGGTTCCATCATCGGTTAACAGAATGGGCCGGCCAAGTTCTGCGGCTGACTTTTGCTCCGTCAGGGCAATCAAATTAATAAGTCCTGCTGAATCCAATCTTCCGGCATCACCGGCTAGCGGCGTTTCCAGATCTTTCTCCAGGTGTTCATCCGGCGGTCGCAGCTGATTGAGCTCGTCAATAACACTGAACAGCATTTGCGTAATTTTTGTGTGCATCGCTCGATTTCTTCTCGACTGATCAAAATTTTTAGTAAAACGCGAGATCTCCGTCTCCGCCATGCAGGCGGTAGTTCGCCAGGGGAAGATCTGCCAATGCTTTTGATAGTGAAAATCCCCTCGATTTTTTTTTGACTGACCAACAGGGACAGCGAAGCTCCGGAAAACTTGCAACCAACTGCCGGTCATATATGCTGAGAAAGCTCACATCCATCGCCAGCGCGTGATGGAATGCTGCGGCAGTGACAGACGCGGCATGCCGGTTCTCAAAGTAGGAGAACAGGACACTCATCCGATCATCGCGCACTTTCAGCAGGATAAAACCAATCATTTCCTTGTAGCGCTCAAAGATCTTGACGCCCAGGTACGAGAACCTTTCGGCGCGTGACGAAAAATAATATCTTTTGCTCGCCGAATCCTTGAACGGCGTCGACAATAACCAGGGGTAATTCATGATCCAACTCAGGTCAGCCTTATCTTTGCGAGTCAGGTCCTGTTGGTGATGCTGTTGTATAAATCGGCCGGTCTCTTCATCGATAGCCGCAATATATTCGAAGGTAAGATGCCGACATGGGTTTTTGCGGCGTTGCCAGAAAAAACTTCTAAGATTGACGACTTCATCCGTCACGGCATCAATGATCTTATAAAATACCCGCAATATTTTCAGCGCCGGCCGGCGGCGGGAAATATTGCTGGTGACCTTCAGCCGCAACCGGATATCAAGTCCCTGCAACGGATTTAAAGCCATAAACTTTTGAGAAGCATTCAGCGCTTGCCTGGCGTCCCGGGAGCCGCCTGAAACACCGATATACTGGTCGTACGCGTTGAGTGCCTTAAAAAGCAGAATGGCGCCAACACCCGCGGTTGAACAAGAGGGATCAACCCACCAACTGGTCAACCAGCCCAATTTGTAGGCAATGCCGTTGGCAAAGATCTTATCGGGAAGAATCCCGAGATAGCCGATCACCCGGTTGTCCTGGTAAGCAACCAACAAGACGGGATCCTTTTCATCCGCGCGGGGATTGCAGCTGAATGACAACGCTCGGTGTTTGGTTATCGGCAGGGTTGTCGTCAGCCAGAAATCTTCGGTTACCAGCGCTGTCCTTAAATCGGCCACAGTAAACGTTTTAATTTCCATCGCGTTTCTTTTTTGCGGCGTTTATCCCCGACCGCACGGAACGAGGTCATTGATCCGACCTTTTTTACATCAGCCTAATTCGGTCCTTGTCTGAGCGATTTCCATCTTCGGGTAACCAATCCGGGCGGGCGCAAAGCCCGCCCCTACGAGACGCCGGCCAACTTGTTGGGTAGGGGAGCTTTACGCCCTCCCGCACAGAACGGGGCATAGCGCCAATCTTCTTGTTGGAATCGCTCAATTTAGGTCAGCGTTATTCGTGCACGCGACCGAGTATAGCTCAAAGGAATCGGGTGTCAAGCCGGAAGTATAGACGGTATTTTCTTGAGCTCCGTTCATAAGCCACCGGCATCGTTTCAGTTTGGACCACCGCAAAATACTCCTGCTGTGAGGGTAAAACCTTTTCAATGCTCACTCCGATAGGCCGGGGTGGCTTATGAAGGGAGGAATTAAAACCCTGAATGTTCTATTTTTCAGGTGGATTAATCATCAACCAGGCTGTCAATATCTACCCTGCCGAATACCTCGCTGCTGCTTCCTGCCCGGGCGGCAAAAAATTTATTAAACCCATATGTTTTCAGAATGGCTAAGAGTTTTTCATTGTACTCATTGAACGGAAAACAGTATAGATCAGGTCGCAAACCCAGGTTAGTCTCCATCCACCTCAGGCACAGTTCGGTGTCATATTTAATGTAGTCTTCCCATTGCGCTTCCGTCCGTCGGGTCAAAACCTCATCTTTAAAATAATAGCCCTGAAATGCCAGCTTGGATCGGATGCTCAGGTTCCGGGCAGATATTTCAGGCCGATTATTAAAACGCGCCAGTTTCCACGCACTGAGCGGCTTGCGTTTGCGGGCGTGGGTTGCGGTTAAAATCACGTCATGAAAATGGCTGTGAAGGCCGATACGCACATTCGGCCGGGCGGATATTGCCTGAATTTCCTCCACCGTCATGAAATGATCATAGCGGTTTTCGACAAACGTCCGGTAGCCGTATCTTTTGGTTTTTAAATGGGTGATGTAATCGCCCGCAAACATGGGCCGGGCCTTGCCGGGCTGAATAAAAGAAGTCGTGATAAAGAAGGTTAATTCGGCGGGATGGTGTTCTAGCAGTGGGTAGTAATAATACTGCGAAAAAAGACCGTCATCGAAAGTCAGGCGGTATTGATCCAGGTTCAGATCAAAATATTCCCGCCGCAGATCGTGAATCATCAGGTATGGCATGTCTCTATCCGATTAATTCTAACCCGAAAAGCGGTAGGTGGTATCCGCTTCAACAAGATCACAACTGTAAATACGAGCGGCTGGGAAGCTGGGATGCTATAATGCTGGGAAGCTGAAACGTTCCCTCCTTTGAGCCTTCAAGCCTTCCGGCCTCCCAGCCTTCAAGCGACTTCAATCCGGGTAGGCTCTGTTTTTAGAAGCTTTGGCATAGAATATAAATAAACCAAAATTAAGACTCCAGATCAAGCGCATTCACTTTTTCTATTTGAAGCCCGCTGCTGCGGTAAACCAGCCAGTGAAGCTGATAGGATTCAAGAATCGCAGGCTCGCCGGGCAGAAACTTACGACCGCACAAATGGTAGATAAGGCTTTTCACCACCCCTTCGTGGGTAACCACCAATAAAATTTCACCGGGATGCCGCGCGGCAGCTTCCTGTAATGCCTTTTGGCTTCTCTTCAATACACTGTGCCGGGATTCTCCCCCCGGTGGACAAAAATTCCAACCGGCATTTACCTGCTCGTCCACCACCTGGGGCCATTCTGCTTCGATCTGAGAGATCGTCTTTCCCACCCAACGGCCCCAATCCTGCTCCCTGAGCCGTGAATCGATCGTCAGTGGAATTTTCAGATCGGCATTGATTATTTCAGCCGTCGCCAGAGCGCGGCCGGTATCACTGGCAAGAAGACGATTCCATGAGAATTCTTTTAACATCTTGCCCCAGCGGGATGCCTGTAATTCGCCTTTCAGGGTCAACGGAGAATCGCTGTGACCCTGGATCTTCTTTTCCAGATTCCAAACCGTTTGCGCATGGCGAATCAGGCCAAAGCGGGTAGTTTTTGATATATCCTGCATACAGTTCTACTTTTAAGTCGCCGAAGTAACAGTGTTATCTTTACCAAAGTTAAAATTAAAGGGCTTGCTCGGTCATGTAGCGGCAGAGGATTATCCCCCCGAGTAGCCAAGTTGTTTTGTAATTGTTTGCACGTTGCATTTACTCCATATTACCGGCGATGTCGTTTTATTTTCATGTGGCTGCTATAAAATCTAAAAAGAAAAAATGCGCAGCATTAAATAATTAACCTGCCGGGCCATGGATTTAACAACTTTCTTCAGTTGTCAAAGAACAAATTACAACCCTGAAGGTTCTATTTTTCATGGCAGATTAATTAGCGGATGAATTCGCCGCTGTTGCGCAATTGATTTAAGAGATTCCTCAAGCTGCTGATAATTTTTATTTAAATCATGAAATTCCCGCACATAAGATTTCGCCGCCAGCCCCATCTGTTGTCTCAGACGCTTATCGGTCATCAGTCGTTTAATGGCATCCACAAACGGCTCCAAGGCGTACATCGGCAGCAGAATTCCGGTTTTGCCGTCCTGGACGGCTTCCGGAACGCCGGCATTTTTGAAAGCAATCACCGGCAACCCGCAGGATTGGGCCTCCAGATAAACCATACCCAGCGATTCTCGGATGCCGGGAAATACGAAAAGATCGGCCGCACTGTAAAAGCGATACATATCGGCGCGCGGTATTTTTCCCACAAAGTGCACCCGACCGGATAGGTGCTCGCCGGCCAGTCGCTGAAGTTTTTCCCTTTCTCTGCCGTCTCCGGCGATGATCAAACGGAAATTAAGGCCCTGGCTCGATAGTTCACCGCAGGCCCGAATCACCCAGGTGAGCCCTTCGGTTTTAACATCCTGTCTGAACATGGCGGCTGAAAAAATTACAGGTTCGTCCGCCACGTTCCATTGTTTCCTCAATTCCCGGCGGGCTTCGTTATCGAAGGAAAAATCAGCGGGGATGATACCCGGCGCCACATAGGTCAACCGGCTGGCAGGCAAAAGACGTTTGAGGTTGAGCAGGTCAACAGATTTATTCACGAAAACATGATCGGCGCAGCGCAGGGTGCTTTGATTCAAATAAAAACCGGGCTTGGTGATCCACCGCCGCCTTCTTTTGGTGGAATAAATGCCTTGGAATATGACATAGGGAATCTTCAATTTGCCGGTAACGGCCGGTCCCAACAAATCAGGTGCCTTATAGTAGCTGTGATAGGTGAGCCATAAGTCGACGGCATGG
>CP070771.1:6630400-6638364 GCA_020345785.1 Desulfobacterales bacterium | reverse complement strand
ACTGGGCCTGCGCCGAAGCGCTGGCCTTCGCCACCCTGTTGACGGAAGGCGTTCCCATTCGTCTGAGCGGCCAGGACAGCGGCCGGGGAACATTCAGCCAGCGGCATGCCGTATTAGTGGATACCAAGACCGGTGACCGGTATACACCATTGAACCATCTGGCTGAAAACCAAGCGCCCTTTTATGTCTATGACAGCCTGCTATCAGAAGTAGGAGTCCTTGGTTTTGAATACGGCTATTCGGTCGCACAACCCCATGGGCTGATACTTTGGGAAGCTCAGTTCGGAGATTTTGTCAACAATGCCCAGTCAATAATTGATCTTTTTATTGTCAGTGGTGAATCCAAATGGCAGCGCTTGAGCGGTCTGGTAATGCTCCTGCCCCATGGATTCGAGGGATTGGGTCCTGAACATTCCAGTGCCCGCCTGGAACGCTTTCTGCAGCTGTGTGCCGGAGACAATATCCAGGTTTGCTATCCCACAACCCCTGCCCAATATTTTCACCTGTTGCGCAGACAGGTAAAAAGCAGTTTTCGCAAACCGCTGGTCATTATGACACCCAAAAGCCTGCTCCGCCATCCAATGGCGGTTTCCGACCTTGAAAATTTTGCATCCGGTTCATTTGCAACCGTGCTGGATGACAACGCTGAGATAGAGGATCCGAAATCCGTCCTGTTTTGCAGCGGCAAGATCTATTATGAACTCGCCGCCCGACGCAAGGAGCTCGATATCTCCAACATTGCAATTATAAGGATCGAACAGTTTTATCCGTTTCCCCAAAATCGATTAAAAAAATTGATCAAAAATTATGCCGGCGCCAAAAAGTGGTACTGGGTCCAGGAAGAACCTCAAAATATGGGCGCCTGGCAATTCATGCAGCCCCGGTTGGAAGGAATTTTAAAGCATAACGTGACCTATATCGGCCGCATGACGTCTGCCAGTCCGGCCACCGGTTTTTCGGCAATCTTCAAGCAGCAGCAAAGCGAAATTATCCGAAGCGCCGTCGGGCCGCTCAGCAGCCTCAAGCAAGAGGCGACGGTAAGCTAGTAGGGGTCATTTGTCCGTGGTCAGTGGTCCATAGCGGTGGCTCCGCTGCGAGTCAACAAGGAATGGAGGGTTACGGAGTATTGGAGTGTTGAAAAAAGAATTCGATCCTTTTTAGCCATTACGCCAGCCCTCCAACCTGTCTCGTCGAAGTCACGCCTTGGCGTGACGAAGACGGATAATCTAAAATTAATTAAATTTGTCCTGCTTTATTAACAAACATCAAAAAAATATCAATGGACATTTCAGGAGTCGACATGATCATTGAAATCAAAGTCCCCAGCGTCGGAGAATCCGTTACGGAAGCACTGCTGGCCCAGTGGTTTAAAAATGACGGCGACCGGGTAAAAAAAGATGAACCGCTTTTTGTCATCGAAACCGACAAGGTCACGCTGGAAGTCGTGGCCGAGGAAGATGGCGTCCTGGCCATTAAAGTGCCGGAGGGAGAAACCGTGGCCATCGGAGCCGTGGTCGGGACCCTGGATACAGAAACGGTCTCCAAAGCCGAGCCGCCAGAAGTTGGCCCCAAAGCTGATGAAGCCAAAGCAGCAGCGCCCGAAACCGCCCAGGCGCCGGAAGCCACAGAGTCACAACCACCTCCGAAAAAAGAGCCAGCGGAACCCGGTGACGAAATTCCCCCAACGGCGGCGCCGCAGCCGATATCCCTCCGGCAGGAGTCCATCGGGCCTGCTGCCGGAGATCAAAAATTGACACCGTCCGTGCGGCGGCTGGTTGCGGAAAAGAACCTGGACCCCGCCCAAATACCGGGAACCGGCCCCAGCGGCCGCATTACCAAAGGGGATGTTATTTTATATTTGGAAAGCGGCCGGGCGGCATTGTCTGCCGGTAATCGCGCTCAGGACGTCGCCCCTGCCGCAGAGCCATCCTCGAGCCGTGTCCAACCCGCCAAGGAGCTGCCGACCACAGAACTCATCCGTCGAAAGCCAATGAGCCCCATCCGTCAGCGCATTGCCGCCCGCCTGCTTGAGGCCAAACAAAGCACGGCCATGCTGACGACATTTAACGAAATTGATATGGACAATGTCATGGCGCTGCGCAAGCAGTATAAGGAATCCTTTAAACAGCGGCACGGCGTTAACCTGGGCATGATGTCTTTCTTTATCAAAGCCAGCGTCGAAGCCCTCAAAGAGAGCCCTCAGATCAACGCCTTCATCGACGGCAAGGATATTATCGAACATCACTATTATCATATCGGAGTAGCGGTAGGATCCGAACGCGGCCTGGTGGTGCCGGTCATTCGCAACGCCGATCATTTGAGTTTCGCCGGACTGGAACAGGCCATCGTCGATTTTGTCAAAAAGATAAATGATAACCGTCTTGAAATCTCCGATCTGGAGGGCGGTACGTTTACCATCAGCAACGGCGGCGTTTACGGATCCTTGCTGAGCACCCCGATTTTGAACACGCCGCAGAGCGCGATTCTGGGAATGCACAAAATCGAAAAACGACCGGTGGTCATCAACGACGAAGTCGTCATCCGTCCTATGATGTATGTGGCCTTGAGCTACGATCACCGCATAGTGGACGGCCGAGAAGCGGTCACGTTTCTCAAGCGGATCAAGGAATTTGTGGAAAATCCGGAACGCATGTTAATGGAGATCTAAAATGGCCCAATCACAAAACTATGACGTCATCATCATCGGCAGTGGCCCCGGCGGGTATGTCGCCGCCGTTCGCGCCGCCCAACTCGACCTCAAGGTTGCCTGTATCGAAAAAGAACCCCGCCTGGGCGGCGTCTGCCTGAATGTCGGGTGCATTCCCAGCAAAGCCCTGCTCGATTCCAGTGAATACTACCAGCTGGCCAAAGAGCAGTTTGCTGATCACGGCATCAAAACCGGTAAGGTCAGCCTGGATCTTTCCATCATGATGGCCCGCAAGGAAAAAGTGGTCCAGGAGCTGACCGAGAATGTCAGAAAGCTCCTTGAAGGCCATAAAATCGATATCATTCAGGGTACCGCCAAACTGACCGGGCCGGATCGGGTGGAAGTAGAAGTTCATTCCGACGAATCTAAAAAGGCCGAGCGATTGAACCTGCAGGCCAAGGCCATCATTTTGGCCACCGGCAGTGAACCGCTTGCACTGCCGGAGCTGGCGTTTGACGGCCGACATATTGTCAGCTCCCGTGATGCGCTAACATTTGATGCCGTGCCCAAACATCTTGGCATTGTCGGCGGCGGGTACATCGGGCTGGAGTTGGGGTCGGTATGGCTTCGTCTGGGTGCCAAGGTCACGGTGATCGAAATGCTGCCGAATGTCGCCCCCAGCCTGGATGGACAGGTAGGCCGCAAGCTGCAGCGGGTGCTCAAGCGGCAGGGCATCGACTTTAAGATGCAGACCAAAGTGACCGGTGCCAAAATCTCAGACAAATCCGTACGGGTGAACCTGGAAACCAAAAAAGGTGAGGAAACATTAAGCTGCCATCCGCTGTTAATCAGCGTCGGGCGGCGTCCCTTGACTCGGGATCTCGGCATTGAAGAGCTGGGGATTAAAACCGATCCCGCGACCGGGCACGTGTTGGTGGACGCCTCATATCGCACCAACATCGAATCAATTTACGCCATCGGCGATTTGATCCCTGGACCGATGCTGGCCCACAAAGCATCCGCCGAAGGCATCGCCGCCGCAGAATGTATTGCCGGCAAACCCGGTGAGGTGAACTACGATGCGCTGCCGGCGGTCATCTACACCTGGCCGGAAGTCGCCAGCGTGGGGCTGACCGAAGAGCAGGTCAAAGAACGCGATATCCCCTATTGTACGGGCACCTACCCTTTTGCCGGTGCCGGCCGGGCCCGCTGCATGGGCGAAATTGAAGGATTTGTCAAGATCATTGCCCATCAGAATACCGATCGGGTCTTGGGGGTGCATATCATCGGCCCCCGGGCGGCCGACATGATCGCCGAATGCGTCCTGGCCATTGAGTTCGGCGCCGGTTCCGAGGACATCGCCCGTACCATCCACGGCCATCCGACTTTTGCCGAGGCTCTGCAGGAGGCGGCCATGGCGGTGCAGAAATGTTCTATTTATGGGGCTTAGATAATAGGTTTCGGGTGTCAGGTGTCAGTGTTGCGGGTTGCATGATGGAGGTTGTTGATTGTATAGGATCGCCCTATATGAAACTTCATTTAATCTATAGTTATTGGTTGGCGTAATTGTCTGGTGGGAGTGGTTTCCAACCACGAATTTAGATGGCGGTCCAACTGAGCTCATCGCGGTTGGAAACCGCTCCCACAGCATCCAAAAACTGTTTTCAGATTCCAGTAAAGTTTTGTCTTCGATCAGACTGGTCTCTTTCCAGGCCACCGCCTATGCTGACACCTGACACCTGAACACTGAAACCTCTATTTCCATGTCTCACGCAGCACGCGCTCCCAGTTTGCATGGGCAATTTTGTGCAGGGAATCGTTGTCAAGGCCGTGCTCACGCAGAATCTTGATAAGTTTGGGCATTCCTGCGACGTCGCCGAGCTGCTGCGGCATGATGGCCCCGTCAAAATCAGACCCCAGCGCGACATGATCAATTCCGATCCGATGGGCAATATATTCAATATGGCTTACAATGACCTCAAGGGGTGTATCAGGCTCCAAAAGACCGTCCTGCCGCAGAAAGCCCACATGAAAGTTGATCCCCACAACTCCCCTGGATTCCCCGATGGCATCCAGCTGTTTATCGGTCAAATTCCTGGTGGAAGGGCACAGGGCATGAACGCCCGCATGGGTTACCACCAACGGCGCGTCGGTAATCCCGGCTGCATCCCAGAATCCTTTCTCATTGATATGCGCCAGGTCAATCATAATGCCGAGCCGATTGCAGGTCTTGACCAGATTCCGCCCCGCATCACTCAAACCCGGTCCAGTGTCCGGTGAATGGGGAAACCTGAAGGGAACACCGTGGGCGAAAACATTCGGTCGACTCCAGGAAATTCCCAGGGATCTCAGACCGGCCTGGAAAAAAACTTCAAGGGAATCCAGGGCGGGGTCAATGGCTTCGGCTCCCTCAAAATGCAAAACCACCGCGATGACTTTTCGACGGAGGGATTCTACCAGCTCCCCGGCGGTGCGCACCACTTTGATCTGTCCGTTGGATTGAGCCTCGAGGCGGAACAAACCGGCCATTCCCTTAAGGGTAATTCTTTGGGCATGGGCAAAATCGACAGCCGGCGGCAGCGGCAGATTATAGCCTTTTTTACCGGATTTTGGGTCTGCTCCCGGGAAACCATCGCCGGACGCATTTGACGGAACAAATATCGCGAAAAATCCGCCGCCATATCCTCCTTCCCGCATACGCGGCAAATCGATATGTCCTTTATCGTTGCGGTCAAAAAAAGAACGCGCTTTTCCGTTTTTGGGAAGGTAGATGCTCTGCAGCGCGTCGTTATGGCCGTCGAATATCGGCAAGTCATTAGTCTTTGTCATTGTACCCTCGCTCCAAAAAAAGTGCTTTTTTACAAAATTGAATTCTAATCCCCCAAAAATTCCAAGCACCAATCAACAAATCACAAACAATATCCAAATTCCAATCCTCAATGTCCCAAACGTATTTTGGTTTTGATTCATTGTCATTTGAGATTTTTACACAGGTATAAAGGTCGGTAGGTAGTAGCTATCAAGGTTTGTGCGCCTTGTAAAGCGGGATGTCAACCAAATCAAGGTCTTGTAAAAAAATAATTTAATTAACTGAATATTTTGGTCATTGAATATTGAAATTTGGGATTTATTTGTATTTTGGTGCTTGAGATTTGGGATTTTAGGTCAATAAATTTGACTTCACTTTGCCTCTATCTTCCAGGGAGTGTGCCGGCTTTGAGGTTTCGGTGCCTAAAAACGAATCGCTATTGACCGCAAGCCGCTTAAATGCTACATAAAAATCGACTCAAAAATCGATTGCTTCTGTCCCTACCCCCGTTGTGTAATCATGCCTGCCAAAGTTTTTTCTAACTCGAACTGAAAGGAGGATAAACCATGATCAAAAAATTCATAGCCTGGGCGCTAATTGTGCTGGCGTCGGCCGTTGTGGGGCTTACCCCGGATGCCGATGCAGCGGGACGCAAGGATGTGCTGGTAATTGGGATGGCAACCAGCGATATCATTTCGCTGGATCCCGCCAAGGCGTTCGAGTTTTCCGGCGTCGGCATCGACGCTCAGATTTATGATCGCCTACTCGATTTTCCAGCCGGAAAGTATGACAAACCTGAATTATCCCTGGCCAAATTTTATGATGTCTCACCGGACGGCAAGACCTGGACCTTTCACCTGCGCGATGACGTTAAATTCCACAGCGGCAATCCCCTTACCGCTGAGGATGTCGTTTACTCTTTCCAGCGGGTGGTCATCCTCAAAGATCAGCCGTCATTCATTTTGACCCAGTTCGGTATCACGCCGGACTCCGTCAAGGCAGTCGACAAGTATACGGTCCAGGTTACGCTGGATGATAAATATGCCAGCGGTATTTTCTTTGCCTGTCTGGCAGCCGGTGTGTCCAGCATCGTGGATTCCCAGGTCGTCAAACAACACGTCCAGAAAACCGACAAGTATCCAGAAGGCGATATGGGGCTCACGTGGCTGGCCCGCAACTCGGCCGGTTCCGGACCGTTTCGTCTGGTCAAATGGGAAAAAGGTGATCGGGTCATCCTGGATGCCAATCCGAATCACTTCAAGTATCCCCCCAAGGTCAAAAGGGTGGTGATCAAGGAAATCAATGAGGCCACCAGCCGACGCCTGCAGGTGGAAAAGGGCGATATCGATATTGCCTGGGAGATGTATCCCGATCAGATTAAGGAATTGAAGAAGAATCCTGTGCTGCGGATCGAAAGCTCACCGGCGACCATCATTTACTATGTCGGAATGAACGTGACCAAGGGACCATTGACGGACAACCGGGTGCGAACGGCCATTCGCCACGCCATTGATTACAACGGCATTATCGAAAATATCATGGGAGGCGCGGCCCGCCCGACCAATTCGTTTATCCCCGAAGGATTTGCAGGCTACCAAAATATCGTTTATTACCGCGAAGATCTGGAAAAAGCGCGTCAGCTTTTGAAGGACGCCGGCTACCCCGACGGCTTTGAAATTTCAATGGACCACGGCGACCAAACTCCCAATCCCGAGATCGCTCAGGCCCTGCAAAATTCGCTGGCCCGGGTGGGAATTAAGGTGAAACTGAACAAGCTTATTTCCGCCCAGCTCTGGCCCAAGTACCGAGCCCAGCAGCATGAACTGATCCTGGCCCGCTGGGGACCGGATTATGTGGACCCCCACACCAACGCCCAGCCCTTTGCCGACTACAAAGCCAAGCAATTGTGCTGGCGCAATGTTTTCTACAATGATGAAACTTCCAGCTTGATTCAGGCGGCCGGGCAGGAAATGGATGATGCGAAACGCATCGCCCTGTATCAGAAAGCAAATGAAATCATTCAGACTGAAGGTCCCTATGCCATGCTGTACCAGCCCATGTACGAACATGTGGTGCGTAACAACATCAGCGGAGTTTATGCGGCTCCAACCTTTGATCTCTGGAAGTTGTATCCGGTAACCAAGAAGTAATTAGATGATTCAATACTTACTACGTCGAATGGGCACCCTGGTCATCACTCTGGCGGGGATAATGGTGGTGACCTTTTTCATTTCGCTGGTGGTGCCCATCGACCCCTTGGCTTCCATTGCCGGACCCCAGGCGCCCCAAGAGACGGTTGAGCGCTTGCGCACGTTATACGGCTTTGACCAGCCGATTTATGTGCAGTTCGCACGTTACATTCAGCGGCTGTTAAAAGGCGATCTGGGGACCTCGTTTCAAACCGGACGTCCGGTGCTCGACGACATATTACAATATTTTCCCGCCACCATCGAGTTGGCGACCATGGCCCTGGTTGTCTCCATCATCGTCGGCATCCCACTGGGTATC
>CP070771.1:6624349-6630300 GCA_020345785.1 Desulfobacterales bacterium | reverse complement strand
ACCGTCAAATTCCACCTGCCTCATCAAATCCAGTGTATCATTAAAATCAGCATCCGTTTCGCCTGGAAAACCGACAATCATATCTGATGTTATTGCTATCTCAGAACAAGTATCCCTGAGTTTGTTAATTTTGTCAAGGTACAGTTCCCGCGTATATTTGCGATTCATTCGCTTGAGCATGCGGTTGGATCCTGATTGAACCGGCAAGTGTATATGATTACACAGCTTCCCATTAGACTTAAATGCCTTTATTAAATCCTGATCGAGATCTTTGGGATGAGACGTGGTAAAGCGAATTCGCAAAAGCCCCTCAATGGTCTCAACGCGGGCGAGCAATTCCGGAAAACTGCACAATCCCTCCTTTTTTCCATAACTGTTTACATTCTGTCCAAGCAGGGTAATTTCTTTTACGCCGCTTCCCACCAATCCTTTGATTTCTTCTATAATGCTGTCCGGATGCCGGCTGGTTTCCCGTCCCCTTACATAAGGAACCACACAGTAAGTGCAAAAATTGTCGCAACCCCGCATGATGGTTACAAAACGCGACACCTGATTATCATAGCCTGCACCAGGTAGGGCGTCGAACAGATCTGGAGCTTCAGACCATGACACGTCGACGATGCGACAGCGTTTTTTCTCGATTTTCCGCACTAAAGCCGGTAAACGATCAATGGTCTGAGTTCCGAACACCAGATCGAGGTGCGGTACCCGCTCCAGCATTTTCGCGCCCTCCTGCTGGGCAACACAGCCGCCTACACCAACGATAAGACCTGGTTTCTTTTTTTTCAATCTAGCGAGCCGTCCCAGAAAGCTGAAGGCTTTTTGCTCGGCTTTTGCCCGGACCGTGCAGGTGTTGAGAATAACCAGATCCGCCGTTTCCAGAGACGATGTCTGCTGATAACCTAAAGTCGCCAGACGGATGGCAATCTGTTCGGAGTCGTAGACATTCATTTGACAGCCAATGGTGTTTATATAGAAATATTTGCTTATCATTAAATTTATCGTGCTAAATCCCGGACGAGTCGCATTTGACACCAAATTTTCACTTCCACTGAAAGATTATCGGCACTTAAGATAAATAGGACAGTATTCAATAAATTTTCAATCTTCAATTTTCAATTCAATTGGCGGTTGCGCCGGTTCCATCATAATATATCGATTTAAATCCTGTAAAATGATCTCAACATCCGGTTCACAGCCGGGTGAGATATACAGCGCAATGATTCCCGCTTCCGCATCCAAGGTGCTGACAACCGCCAACCCGTCGTAAGCTTCCAAAATGAATTTCAAATAGGCAATCTCGCGGCGGTCGACACGATAGCATCGTTTGGTAGTTTCGGCAGAATCGTTTAATGTTGACATGGCATTGCCTCAAGGGGCCATGGTAAACAGTTTTGGACCAGGGACCAGGGACCAGGCTTTGTCTATATCCCAGAGAGGTGGTGGTTGCCATTAGACCACCAATGGCATTCGATGATGGTAATCCCGCCGGCGGGACTGACTTGTCCCGATGGACCAGGTTATCAAAGTCAGAAAAAATTTGAAGTACTGCTTAGTATAACCATGTCATTTATTTTTTCAATAAAAAAAGTCGGGCATCGATCAGCCGGCGACTCTCGCTGAATCTAAAACTTGAGGTTAAATTACAGAGCATCAGAGCCCACTTTGGACTTGTAGACCACCAGTATATAGGGTATATGGCCGATTAATGAAAAAACATTGGCACATGCTCGAACCGGACCCGTCGGTTGTCAAAAAACTTAGCCGCGAATTAAACTGCCATCCGGTTACTGCGAAGATACTGGCCAACCGGAATATCTTGACAGCATCGGATGCAGTTGATTTTTTGACCGTTTCTTTGAATAATTTGCGTCCCCCTTCTTCTTTAATCGACATGGATGCGGCCGTCAACCGGATCTGCACGGCCATTACCGGCAATCAAAAAATCCTGATTTTTGGGGATTATGATGTTGACGGCGTCACGTCCACCGTCATCCTGCTGGATTTTTTACGCTATGCCGGCGCCGATGTTTCATATTACATACCACATCGGATCAATGAAGGCTACAGCATCCTGCCGCAGCACATATCGCATGTCATCCGCCCCAATAAGTTCGATTTGATCATTACCGCAGACTGCGGCTCCGGCAGCCATCAGGCGGTCAAAGCGGCCAACCGATTCGGCATCGACATGGTAATTACCGATCACCATAACATCGGAGCCGACATACCACCGGCACTGGCGGTTATTAACCCGAAGCGCCACGAATGCACGGCGGGCCTGCAAAACCTGGCCGGCGTGGGTGTGGCTTTTTATCTGCTGATCTGCCTGCGAAGTCACCTGCGGGACAAAGGATTCTGGCAGGAGCGCCCGGAGCCCAATCTAAAAAATTACTGTGACCTGGTGGCCTTGGGTACCGTGGCCGATATGGTGCCGCTTATCCGCGAAAATCGCATTCTGAGTAAAACCGGTCTCGAGCTGATAAACGCCGGCCAGCGCCCCGGCCTGACAGAGTTGCTGAAAGTCAGCGGTATCCGCAATGAAACACTCGATGCCGACGATATCGCCTTCAGACTGGCGCCCCGGTTGAATGCCGCCGGTCGCCTGGATCATGCTTCAAGGGCTGTGGATCTGCTGACCGCCCGGGATACCAATTTTGCCGCCCAGGCAGCTCATAAACTTAACCTCTTAAATCAAAAGAGACAGGAGTTAGAAAAAACAACCCTGGCAGACATTCAAGGTTATTTGGACATCAACCCTTCAATGCTCCAGCGCAGCTCTTTAGTTCTGAGCCGGGATGGATGGCACGCCGGCGTGCTGGGGATCGTCGCCTCGCGGATTATGGATAAATATTATCGTCCGGTTGTTTTGATTGCCACCGAAGACGGCCTTGGGAAAGGTTCGGCCAGGAGTATTCCGGGAATCGACCTGTATGCGGCCCTTGCAGCCTGCAAGCCGTATCTTGAAAACTTCGGCGGACATTCAATGGCGGCCGGACTGAAGATACGGGAGGAAAACATAGCAGATTTCCAAACTGCATTCGAAGAGGCCGTCCGTACTGTCTCTCAACCCGAGGACCTGATACCCAAATTGCCTATTGACAGTGAACTGGATTTTGGCGCCATTTCCGCGGACCTTGTCGATGAAATGGAATCTCTGATTCCATTCGGCGCCGGCAACCCCGAACCGCTTTTCATGTCTTCAAACGTTAAGGTCGTATCGTCAAAAATCGTTGGGAAAAATCACCGCCGCATGGTTTTAAGGCAATCATCCGCCCCTAACATCGCGGCCCTGCAAGCCATTCATTTCAACGTCGATGACCGGATGGCCCGTCAAAATAAGTTCGAAAAAATGATTTTCAAACTCCGGTGGAACCGGTGGAACGGAAAAAAAACCACCCAGATTATCGTCGAAGACCTGCTGTAACCCATAGCCGGCATATTTTACTTGCAATCCTGATTTCTAAACATTATTATTCATAGGTTAATAGGTTTATGGATCAACCCGATCGAAGGAGCCGGCACCTGCAAGGTAAATTCAGCTGAAATCGGGGTGAGGCAATTTAGGCATTTGCGGATCTATAAATATTCAATTTTTAATTTTCAATCTAAAAGGTAGTATGCCATGGCCAAGGTATTCCGCCCAAGTACCCGTGAATCAAGCATTTTGTCTAAAATTGAATCCACCAAGGAACATATACGTCGCTTGGCAATCAGCAGGGTCAGGGATTGCGCGGAACCCCTGGCCAATGGAATTGCGACGAAACTGGTTGAAAACAATCTGGTGGAGACGACCAACAAAAATAGTCTCGAAACACAAATCCAAAAGTGTCTCGATAAATTGAGCCGATCGGAAGACTTCGATATCGATTACCAGATCGCCCCCATCCGCAATTTGGTGCCCCAGCCCCAGATTGTAAGCCTTTATGTCACTGCATTTGTTATTGAACACTTAATCAACCACAAAGATATCGTGGATGTCTTCGGGTCGGACGAAGAAATATATTTCACCATCCATAAGCAAGTTAAAAAATACATGCCGCTGTAATGCGCCCCAGCTTCCATCCAAGGCTGATCAACGGTCCTTTTGATGATCCCGGCCTTTTTATTCCCTTTCAGTTTCAAAAACGAGCCCTCATCTTCGATCTCGGTGATCTCCATGGCCTGGCGCCCGGGGATCTGATCAAAATCAGCCATGCCTTTATTACGCATACCCACATGGATCATTTTATCGGCTTCGACCGCCTGTTGCGCCTTGTGCTGGGTCGCGAAGTCGATCTCTCACTATTCGGTCCGCCGGGCTTTTCAGACCATGTGGCCGGCAAACTGGCAGGATACGCCTGGAACCTGGTTGACAACTTCAACTATCCGCTCATCCTGCATATCTCCGAAGTTCATTCGGATTTCACGCTTTACCGGACGTATCGCTGCCGCGACCGGTTTGAGCCTGACCGCAAAACGCTCCGGCGGCCGTTTAACGGCGTCCTTCATGAGGAGCCTGCGTTTAAGGTCTCGGCGGTTATTCTGGACCACAAAATCCCCTGCCTGGGATTATCCGTCAAAGAGCGCTTTCACGTCAACATTATCAAGGACGGTTTAAAATACCTGGGCCTGGAGCCGGGCCCCTGGCTGACGGATTTTAAGCAGGCCTTATACAACCGCACGGATCCCGCTGCCCAATTTGAAGTCGAACAACCGGGACAAAAAGCCCCGACCCGTTACGACCTGGGAAAACTCGCCGAGCAGATCGCAACCATCACCCCGGGTCAGAAAATAACTTACATTACCGATGTGGTATACAGCGACGCGAACATCGAGAAAATAGTCGAATTTGCCAGTGATTCAGATCACCTCTTTATCGAAGCCGCGTTTATGGAAAAAGACCATGCGATTGCCGCCCAAAAATACCATCTCACGGCCCGCCAAGCCGGTGAGATGGCTGCCCGAGCGGCGGCCGGTCAGTTTAGCATTTTTCACTTCTCCCCCCGGTATCTGGGTCAGGAAAGCCTGCTTTACCGGGAAGCCTTGGAGGCTTATGAACGTTGCCTGTCGTGAGGCGTCCCGGATAATGAATCTTAAGGTGACCGTATCATTTCCGGTCAACATCGACCATTCGCATCAGTTTCAATTGGATCACTGTGTTTTATCCAAACCTGGTATCGCCGCTATTTTTCAGGGGGGAGTAATTACAGGTATTGACATGTTACCATGTTAGGAGTATAAAGGTCCCTGTAATTTCCCTAACCCTAACCGAGTTCAATCACACACACAGCGTTCATTTTCACTCTCAATTCTGATTCCTACTCACGTTGACCTGTTGAGCCGTTTACACACATTTAATTCTTTATTCTGCTAAAAAAATATCGCGGTTTCCCACGGATTCATGCCTTCAATTTGAGTGAAAATTAAAGTTGATAAATGGGGGGCTCCACGAAAGAAGAAACTACAACTTAGCGAAAGGAGGATATTGCCATGAAAGATGACAAGGCGCTAAAAGAACAAGAACAAAAGGATATGTCTCGACGCACTTTCCTGAAGGCTGCTGCCGACTGTATGCAAGGTCGGCCGGCGCAGACCCCACGGCTCTGCAAATAGCAATTGAAATTACCGCTCTGCGCTCTCCCTCCCACGAGTATCGACATATCTGCAGCACCATTCCACCACCCCGCAGATTTAAAAAACGATATGAACACATACGGTAGGATAGTCCCAGGCCATTGATATACATGAATAAACACAGTCACCCGCAACTTGTGTTGTTCAGCCGTATGCGGTAATGGTTGCTATGCTGGCAGACACAAATAGACCATAAAAATAATCCAAGAATTGCTTTATGTTATCTCCATTCATATGCCAGCGGCGTCGTTCATGTTTGGACCACCGACAAATACTCCCGCTGAAACGGTAAAAGCTTTTCGATTCTCGCCCCGCTAGAGCGGGATGGCTTATGA
>CP070771.1:6616136-6624249 GCA_020345785.1 Desulfobacterales bacterium | reverse complement strand
CCGAAAAAGGAAACATTCAATAATGACCTCATCGGACTATTATCAGATCTTGCAGGTGGATCAGAACGCCACAGCATCCCAAATCAAAGAGTCCTATCGCCGCCTGGCCTTTAAATACCATCCGGATCGCAACAAAGAAAATCCTTCAGCCGCTGAAGAAATGAAAAGGATCAATGAGGCTTATGCCGTCCTATCAAATCCGGCCAAAAAAAGAGAATATGACAACTTAAGGTCTCAGTTTGGATCGTCCGCTTATACGCATTTTAGAAAAAATTATTCCGAACAGGACATCTTCAGCGGTTCGGACATTAACCACATTTTTGAGGAGATGGCCAAAGCCTTCGGATTGAGAGGTTCCAACGAAATTTTTAGAGAATTCTACGGCAGGGGCTACCGGCAGTTCGAATTCAAAAGACCAGGCGTTTATAGTCGGGGATATGTTTTTCGCGGACCTTCAAAAACAGGTCATCAACCGCAGGTACAATTCCCTTTGAGCGGAAATTTGGGAAAAATAGTCCGTTTTATGCTTCAAAAAATCGGCGGTGTTCAACTGCCGGAGGACGGTGCCGACATCCACGAGAATCTCTATCTGGTCGCCCAGCAGGCGCTACAGGGAGGACCTTATGCATATTATCTGCGTCGCCGTTCCAAGAAGCTGGTGGTCAAAATTCCGCCTGGCATCCGCGAAGGTCAGCGCATTCGACTGGCGGGGATGGGAGAGAAAGGCAAAGCCGGCGGCAAACCCGGAGACCTTTATTTAAAAGTCCACATCCGCAAACCGCTGCTCGATACCATAAAAGGCTTTTTCACCAAACGAAAGGCAAATCCATGAAAAAAATTGTATGCCACGGCGACAGCCTGACCGAAGCATCTGATCTGGAAAAAAATTATACCTGGCCGGCCCTGGTAGAAAACAGATTGAACGTACAAATCATCAACAGCGGAATCGGTGGGGATACCAGCGGCGGTCTGCTGGGTCGCTTTTATTACGACGTTGTTCGACACAAACCTGAAATGGTGATCATCTTGGGCGGAACCAATGATCTTTGGTGGGATCTTGATGTCAATTTAATTCAAGCCAATGTGTTCACCATGGCCTGCCAGGCCGGGTTTCATAGTATTACGCCGATCGTGGGCCTTCCTTTACCCTTGCTGTTGGCCAACATCCAGCGTCAGGAGATGATGGCGCCGGTCGCCGGATGGCAGAAATGCGTCCAAAAATTAGCCGACCTGGTAGCCGCCTTGGCAACGTCGGCCAAAGAAAGCGACATTGCCTGCCTGGACCTCTATCATCCGTTTGTGGGCAAAAGCGGCGAGCCTCTGGCTGAATATTATCTGGAGGATGGGCTTCATCCCAACAAGAGGGGTCATCGGCGCATGTCTGAAAAAGTCGTGGATTTACTGTGCAACCAGTTTTATTTTAATCCTAAATGACTATATTATTTCCATGGGTATGAACCTTACGTCAAAGTCAACCCGACGAACATGACACCTGTCAGATCCTAACGCTGACATTTAAAATCGCACCTGCCCCTGATCTCTGGCGAACGCATTTAAGGACCTCAACCGCAGTGGTTCACCACCGTTAGGCTGCCTCCCCCATACCCTTCATTTTTTTATTCGGCTGAAGCTGCGGCCGCCGATTGAAAAGGATACCTGATCGGCTGAGAAAAATTGTCAAACCATGAGTTGATCCTCGAAAATTCCTGCGGCGGTTTTGCGGACGTTTTAACCCCTCAGTGCAAACCTAAAGGAGGGCCTATGAAATCGATACTTCAAATTGCCGAAGAACAGATCCACCGCTGGCAAATTCTGAACAAGCGAATACCTGAAGAAAAAATAAGTCTTCCCGTCGTCACAATCTCCCGCGAACCCGGCAGCGGGGGACGCATTGTGGCCCAGAAACTCGCCGAGAGGTTGGGATTTGAAGTGTTTCATCAGGAAGTCCTGCACGAAATGGCGAAACGGGCTGACATCAGCGAACAAATGCTTGCTACCCTGGATGAAAGGGGGCTGTCCATTCTGGAGGACTGGATATCATCGATAGTCCAAAGCCGGCATTTATGGCCGGACGAATACCTGCAGCACCTCATGCATGTTATCGGCACGATCGGCAAACTCGGTCGAGCGGTTGTCGTGGGCCGCGGCGCAAATTTTATCCTGCCGCCGGAACAACGGTTTCGGGTTCGAATTACCGCATCCCGCAGGGTAAGAATCCAGAATGTTGCCCAGGACTTTGGCCTGTCTGAAGAAGACGCCAAGCGTCGCGTGATTAAAACGGAATCGAATCGCCGGGCTTTTATCCGCAAATATTTTAATGCTGATATTGCTGATCCCACCAACTATGATCTGGTCATCAACACGGAAACGTTGAGTATCGCCAATGCCGTCGACGTGATCGCCGCAGCGATGGGCTGCCTGGTGGAGTGTGAGTTGTAGAATATTCAATCAGCGACCACCAGCAGAGTTGGGGATATGCGCAAGGTGCCTGGAATGGGTGGGGACCAGACCCA
The DNA here is from genome assembly GCA_020345785.1 of Desulfobacterales bacterium. Next base: position 6,621,736 of record CP070771.1, on the reverse strand, counting down.
TAGCTCTGAGTCGTGCTGTAAACATTCACAAGTTGTAATCGTTCCCTAAAGCGGTTGATTTAGAAATGAACGTCCAACATCTAACGCCGAACGTCCAACATCGAATGATAAACCTATATCGAATTTTGAATTGCTAAGTGCTTTCCTGATCCACAGAATTGATACGCGTTGTAGATATCGGGTTGGTTCGCATATCCCCCCGCCGGAGGCGGAGAAAAATGAAGTAGTTAAATGATGAAACCATTAAGGTTCTTAGGTTGCCTTTCTTCAAATTAATACACCGGCTTGTTCATCTTTATTCTCATTCGATGTTCGACGTTGGACGTTCGATGTTCGATGTTCAATTATTTTCAGTAAACGTTCCCCGATTCCCCTACCTAAAAGCAACTTAGCGTTTATGGGACCATACCCTGCCTCCGGTCGCTGATTCCTTAGACCAACCGGTGCAATTTCTCAATGTGCTCCTCGAACTCCTTGCCGGAAAAACAGTATTGCATGTCCAGAAAGCGCCGACGAAAAGCACGCACTTCGTCCTTGACGTCTTTTTGATTGAGAATGACATCGGCCATCAGCCGGGCCAGTTCGCCAAAATCCTTTTCCGTCATTCCAAAGCGGGTCATCTCCTGCACACCGGTCCGCAGGGAGCCGGACGCGGTAAACCCTTCTTCATCCGGCGCAGCCTGATAGTTGAGTATGATATTGTTGTCTTCCAGGCGCCGGGCAATTTCCGGCCCTTTTGCATAGCCCACATTCACGATGACCTGATGGGTCTCCGTATAAGAAATGGCGGGATCACCGGCAACATCCAATCCGCAATCCTTCAGAGCCGCGGCAAACGCTTTGGCATTGTTCAGCACCGCCTTCTGGTAGTCGTCTTTAAAATAATTCATCTCGTAAGCGGCCAGAAGAAGGCCCAGCAGGGTTCCCAGATGATGATTGCTCAGGCTGCCCGGAAAGGTCCGGCGTTGAATGGCTTCCCAGAAATCATAGAGCAGATCCTCTTCGGTATAATTGGCTGCAACAATACCGCGTTGGGTCCCGAAAAACGTCTTGTGGGTCGAACCGGTTACGATGTCCGCACCTTCTTTAAAAGGTTGCTGAAAATAGGGCCCGATCAACCCCAGCACGTGGGCCATGTCGTACATCAGAATGCAGTCCAACTCGAGTTCATCAATGATGCTGCGAATTTCGGCCACCGGTTCACGCTGAATAATCATGCTCTTGCCCAGAATAATCAATTCGGGTCGATGCCGTGCGATCAACTCGCGGCAGGCTGCCGTATCGATTTTATATGGATTTTCATCTAATACCGGGAAGTTGATGACCGCCGGTTTTTCCCATTCAGGGTCGCGCATCACAAAATCCCGTAACGCTCCCATGGGCTGAGCGCTTAGATGGCCGCCCTTGATGATGTGATTGTTCATTATCTTGCGAATTCGGCGCTGCTCGCTTTTCCGATCGGCCCGGTTTAAATAATCCACCAGGGCACTGAACACGGCGACATTGGCCATCTGGCCGGAAATCACCCGTGTCTCTACTTCCGTGCAGTCCAGATATTTCTTCAGTTCTGATTGGAGCAGGTATTCGACTTCCGAAATGAAATCCGTGCCCTGATAATAGAAGATATCCGCTTCTTTAAACGCCTTGACCGGTTTGTGTTCGGCATATCTTCCGACCGGGTCCATGATGGAAAGCAGGCGGGTCATGGCTGAATAGGATTGCTCGGAGGGAATCAAATTGACGCATTCTTTTTGGCGCCAGATGGTATTGGCCGCCGCCTTTTCAATCAGGGCCCGGACATTATCGGCTGTCTGATCGTCCGTCTGCATGGTTTTTTTATCCCGGCGCAGTTCTTCGTATCGAATCGACCAGCTATAAGGCGGCGCTTCGTTTCTCAGGAGATATGGGACGATAACCGCCTTGAGTTTTTTCGCCCTGATTTCAATTTCGATTTCATCGCCTTCCACCAGCCGGCTGTCTACCAGCGCCAGTCCGATAGCCCGCATTTTCTTGTCTTTGCTCTGGACGGTTGAAAGCCCCACCCCCTCGCTCTGCCAGTAAGGAACCATGGTGCCGCTGGTCACATATCCCACCGGCTCGGGACCGCGATATACGGCGGCACCGGCCCGGGCGACACCTTTGTCCAGCAGTTCGATAGGCTGAATCATTCGAGGCAGCCTTTCAATGAGGGAGTAATCGCGGTCGACAATTTTCTTAAAGGCCTCAAATTGCCGGGCTAAAGGCTGCTTGCCGACAAATTCTCCCTTAAGCGGTGAAAAGCTGACGGCAAAACCTGCCAGATTGCACGCAAAAATCGGGATGGGCTTCCCCTCCGGATCAAGACCCAGTTCGTGGCCGTAGAGCGGCAAACCGGCCTCCAATCGCAGGGTATCGCGTGCGCCCAGGCCCACCGGCCAAGCACCTTTTTGCAAGAGCATATCCCAGACCATCAACGCATCCCGGCGCTCGACAAAAAGTTCAAAGCAAATCGGCTCGCCGGTGTACCCTGTACGGGCGACCAGAACCCGACTGCCGTTTATCACCACGGTGCTCAGAGTGTTTCTGAGCGGCTCCGGCAGGCGTCCAGCGTCTATGATGGCGGTCATAATTTCTTTTGTCAGCGGCCCCTGCAGACTCAGCATGGCGATGTCCAGGGTACGGTCGGCGATGTCCACCTGGCCGAAATCCTTTTTGAATGCCAGCAGGTGACTCCAATCTTTTTCACGGTTGGCAGCGTTGACCACCAGCAGGTATTCATCCTCCACAAAGCGGTACAGATAGGCATCATCAACCGCCCCGCCGTTATCATCCGGAATCATAGTGTACTGGCCTTCTTCGACTTCGATGGCGGCTGCATTGTTGGTCAGCACGTGCTGGAGAAAATCCCTTGCATCCCGGCCGGAAATAACGAACCGACCCATGTGGGATACATCAAAAAGACCGGCCTGCTTACGGGTGTTAAGGTGCTCCTGGACGATGCCCGTTTCATATTGCACCGGCATATCCCAACCGCCGAATTCCACCATTTGGGCACCCAAGCCGATATGCTTTTCGTAAAATACGGTTTTGAGCAGCTGTTCCATTTTTAAAATCCCTTCTATGCAGAAATTCTGGCGAGTGAAATGAATTGGAGAAGTGGAATAATAGATAAAAGCCGCCGCGGTGTCAAACAAATAACCGGCGATGAAGCGTGTGATTTGAGTCACCTGCACCTGATTTGATAGAAGCGATTTGCTTTGCTGAATAATGAATAAAAAAATTTAATTGACACCTTAACGGTAAACCATTAGAATTTATTTAAAAACTAATCATTTTAGCCGGCAATGGCGCAATATCCCCAATACATCGGCTTTCGCGCTTTTCGCATATTGCTAATAAATTAAAAGGAATACAGGCTTTTAATATATCATAAACATAAGAATTCTTCAGTTCTCAAATTGCACTCACATAATAGGAGCCCGGGCATGATAGCTTCGGACCCGACGCTGGGTAAATTCGGCATCACGGCACGTTTGTTTCAACTGGTAAGCGAAATGCCCAAAGACCAGCAGTTGATTCTATTAAAACAATTGGTGGGCAATAAGGTCAGCTCTCATTTATACAAGCTGATTGTTGATATGACCGAAGAACAGCAGATAATCCTCTTGGAGCAAATGGGTCAATCACCGCAGATTGAATTACCTGTCAAAACAGTGAGTATCGAGGAATCCAATGCCTCAATGCGGGAGCATCAGCGCAAACCATGCCTGATAAACGCCAATTATCGAATTCAAGATCGCACATACAAAAGCTATATATTGGATGTTAGTATCGGCGGGGTCTTCATCGAATCCAACGCCAAATTTCCCGTCGGTAAGGATGTGCTGCTAAAATTCTCCTTGCTCAACCATCCACAGCCGTTCACGTTTAGCGGAAAAATTGCCTGGAGCAGTACCAAAGGTTTTGGTGTAAAATTTGAAAATATCAGTGTGCTGCAAAGCGATATGTTAAAATCTTTTATCGCACAAAAAGATTAACACTGGAGGAACTATGAAAGCCTATACCATTTTGTTGATTTTGGTGCTAACCTTTTCCGGATTTTCAGCCGTAAACGCCGAAATTTACACGTGGACCGATGAAAATGGGGTCAGGCGTTACAGCGATTCCCCACCCGAGGATGCTGAAGATGCCAGGGTTATTTTTCCAGAATATCAATTTGATGAATCGGCGGACAAAAACCGTATGGCGCAGGATCAGGAAGAACTGAAATCGCTGATCAAGGACATCGAAGCAGAGGATGCCGAAGCGCAGGCTGAGGAACGAAAACGCGCTGAAGGAGCTGAAAAAAATCGAAAGCCCACGCAGGAGGAACTCATTGCGGCCGAAAAAGAGCGGCTGGAAAAAAGAATTGCGTTTCTCGAGGAGCAGCCGCTGGAGTTCTTCGGATCCCAAAGAAATAAAACCGTCCGCATCGGGTATTACCACTACCGACTGCAGGAACTGATGGAGAATCCCGACCAATATTTCAAACAGCCGGCATCTTTCGAAGGAAATGTCAAAAATCCTGCTGCAGAAGAAACGGCGCCGGCTGCGAGTGAAAGTGGTAATTAAAGATACATAGGGGTAAAACGCGTCGAGTCGCATTTGAGTATAAAAGAAGCAAATATCCAACAACGAATATTGAACGGGGAGGAATGCTATGAAACGATTTTTATTATGGTCCGGGGTATGTCTGGCAATCGTGTCTTGGTGCCTGTTGGCACCGGCGTCAATCCAGGCCCAGCAAGCCGGTGACGTAAAGATCGCCACCGCCGTTATCTGCAAAAATGTAGTCGATCGTCAGCCGGTGGAGCCCGGGGGCAGTTTCCCGGTTTCGGTGGGTAAGCTTTATTGCTACACCAAAATTGAGAATATTCAGAACGCCGCCAACATCGTGCATGCGTGGTATTACGGCGACACCCAACGCGCTCGGATATCGCTGAACATCAATCCACCTAGCTGGCGCACCTACAGTTCAAAAATCATTCAAGCCCACGAAATTGGCGCTTGGCGCGTCGAAATTCTCGATACAATGGGAAATTTACTGCAAACCGTTCGGTTTGAAACCACGCCGTGAAGGCCGACCCGACGCTGATAGAACGCTTCAACGGCCGCCCCGTATCTCATACGGGGCGGTTTGAATTTGCCCGCCCGGGGCCGGATATTCCGTCGGCAACCGGAATAAAGCCGGCGGATTTACTAGCGGTTCGTATTTCGGTCATACGGATATCCTCAAGTTTTTAAATTCACCAACCGATATACCGCTATACATCTTAGAGTTCACGCATACATGCGCTTTTTCAGGCTGTGATGGCTCAAAAATTAACATAGACCTTAAGTTTAGCGATTTATCCGGCATTCAAGGCCTTAATCGCGGGATTTTTCCCCGCTCGCTACCTTGTATGATAATGTAACAATTTTCACCGGGAAATGGCTCAATTTTGAATAGCGTTAAATCAGGGAGTTGATCGGAGGTTTTTATGCCAATTGCCAACATGCTGAGCATAACGTCAAACCCTTTCCTGTCCATGATGATATGGATCTTTTTGCTGCTGGCCGCACTTTATTTTGCTCGCAGACCG
>CP070771.1:6609806-6616036 GCA_020345785.1 Desulfobacterales bacterium | reverse complement strand
GGGAACAACGTTTCAAATCGGTAAAATAGAGATGGTTGCGAATACAGGTACTTATATAGATGCGCCGTTTCATCGCTATGAAGAGGGCAGGGATTTGTCGCAACTTGATATCGCTACGGTGGCAAATCTGGACGGCTTGGTGTTTCGTTCCGATATCGCGACCCGGGCTATTGGACCGGAGATTTTCAAAGGCCGGAATTTGAAAGACAAGGCCGTTTTGATCCATACCGGGTGGGCCAGGCATTGGCGGACTGAGCGGTATTTTGATAATCATCCTTATTTAACAAGGGAATCTGCCGAGGACCTGAAATCAGCCGGTGCAGTCCTTGTAGGGATAGATTCGCTGAATATCGACGACAACACAGAGGGAACCCGGCCGGCGCATACCATACTTCTCGGCTCAGGAATACCTATCGTTGAGCACATGTGCAACCTGGAAGCCCTGCCGGATTCCGGGTTTAAATTTTTTGCCGTTCCGGCGCCGGTTAAAGGTATGGGTTCTTTTCCGGTGCGGGCTTTCGCGATAATTGATTAAATTGTTTTCGCGCAAAGACGAAGAATTTTCCGCCCCATGTGCAGTATTGTTTGAGAAGCCAGTTGAAAAATTCCTGGACATTGATAAAAAGGATTCAAAAATCAATTTAAGCTTGAAAGATAATTCAATATCGTATAATTATTTTCGAAAGGGTGGGTCCATGTGAACAGGTTCCTTAAATTTCGATAGGGGCGGAGGTACTAAACTGAGGAGACAGAGAAGACCTAATTCGCAGATATGAGAAGATCTACCGGGGGATTCAGAAAAGGGAGCAGATGATTGCTCGCCACCGGGTGTTTCAAAAGGATCATTTCCTCTCGGATCATTCATTTCAAGTATAAAAATTTTTTTAGATATAATGATGTTCTGAGCCGGAATCATAAACCTCAAGGACCCACTCTTTTTCTTTGTTTACTTCTTCAAAGCGAGGATTACTTCGGAAGGAAACAACAGCTGTTGGCAATATTCCCTTGTTTTTATCTCAAATCCATTTTGCTGCAATTTATCCGATAAGTTGACCGGGCGACATCCGCCAAACGCTTTGGGTGATACACGGTATATCAAGCTGTAGATTCGGCTTCCGAATGATTCGCCCTTGGTCATGTTAACGAGTATCATTCTCCCCTCTTTTTTCAGGACGCGTCTGAATTCCCTTAAAACAGCATCCATCTCATCAAATGCAATCAAATCAAACATATAGCTGTTTACCAATAAATCAAAGTGCTCTGATTCTTCCTCAAGATTGAAGGCATTTCCTATTTTTAATTGATAGTTTGCGACCGATAGAGGCAGGAGTCTTTTTTCGGCTTTTTTCAACATGCCTTGGGAGATATCGATTCCCGTATTCGAGCCATTGGGATTTCTTTTTACAATTTCATAAAAAGTCAAACCCGTGCCGACGGCAACCTCCAAAATTTTTTGACCATCAATAATTTTTGCTAATTCCAGCGCACGGTTTCTGGCACGGGTTTCTGCAAGTCTGCCCCAGATATCATAGAATTTTGACATTGAATCATATACACTTGGAATTTCATTCTGAGATACTCTGGCATCCATATTGAACTCCTTCTCTGAACTTCGTTGGACTTCCGCCTAAATTGAAATTCGGGGTTATTATTATATGATTTCAGCCTCTTCCATATCAGCTTTGACGTGCTCCATCGGGTATGTTGCAGCGGCACCCTTTCAATAGTTTCTGAAATGCTTCATTATTTGGATTTAGTAGATTGGCCAATTCTTCCAATTCTTGTAATAAATGGAAGTGTTAGTCCCAATCCAGCAAGCGCTGCTGTCCTTCAAGTTTGCGGATTTGTGTCAGGTCCTGACTGACCTCAAGGGTGCCCCGATAGTAGCCGTTAGCGTCCCGCACCGCAAAATAGCGGATATAAATGAACTTGCCGCCCAATTCGATCCAGAATTCTGCCGTATCCCTGGAACCCGATTTAAAGGCGTCCAGGATTTTGTTGACGACATGCACGCTCTTCGGTGGATGACAGTTGCGAACCTCCCGGCCGATGATCGCCGGGCTGCGGGGGAAAATCCGCTCCGGTCCCTCCGAGTAGTAGGCTACCCGGTCGTTTTCATCGACAAAGGTCAAATCCACCGGCAGGTGTGTGAGCATCAAATTAATCTGCTCCAGGTTCATCCGTCCCGTATCCAGGCCAAGGGCTCCGGCTACATCTTTTAAAACCTCCACCGGCTCGGTCGGCGCCTCCGGGGGTGCTTCTCTGATTTCTTCGGGCCAACCTTTGTCGGGTACCACCCAGGCAAATCCGATATCGGATTCACCCTGCTTGACTTTGATCCACTCGCTGTCGGAGAGCATGTCGAGGCTGGTTGGATAAAGGATGTGTTCTTCTTTGTATATCATATCCCGAACAGCCTGAATGGCCTCTTTCAGGGAATCTACCGTCTGTATCGGATTATCCTGATGAAATGCTTCCCGGGCCTTTTTCAGATGGGCCCGGATGTCGTCGTGAATGGACCACATGACCTGGGAAGGGCCGGTAAAATGATGCGCCTCGAGCATGGGAAACAGTTGGTTTTCTTTGCGTGTGTAGTGAATGTCGATTTCAGACAACCGGTTGATAAGGTCGCCGAGCGCCTGTCGGTGTTCTTTGAATGCCTCGGTGCCGGGAGGCTGTCCCAGACGTCCGATAAGCATACTGGTCTCACTCATTATGTCTTCCGATGCACGGTTCTCCTTCATGAAAGTGTGAATCGGGTGGCCGGGAGGCGGTTGTGGCCGGTCCTGTTCCTCCAGCGCCTCTCTGAAGATTTCCACATGAACGTCGCATAGGCGTTTGATTTCCTCCGGTGGCAGGCCCTCATTCATCAGTTCCTGTTCCATTTTGGCGATTTCGGGAGCCTCCACCCCCTGAACCAGATCTCTAAACCTCTTTTTTAATACTTCCATATCTTCGCCGTCGTGAAGATCCCTAATTATGCCTTTGAGAATCTCCTGTCGTTTCCTCGGATCCGTCTCATTATCAGCTTTGGATTCTTGGGAGGATTCGCTGGGTAGCGTAACGCTGCTGCTTTGTTTGTCGATTTCGGTTCTCAGGGCGGCGATCAGGTTCTCCACCTTCAGCCCGCCGATCATCGCAGCCTTTTCCAGCGTGGCCACTTTGCCGATGGTTTTCCGCATCAGGGGATTTTTAAGATTCTCAAATTTAGAGGAGAGGGTGATTAAATAATCAAGCAAAAAGGGATATTGCTTCAGCAAGTCGTCAATCTTCGTTTTTGCGCTCAATTGCATGGGGACCTCCTTTGTGAAGGACACCGATCGGGCCCTTGTTATCCTCGATGATAAGCGAAATTCCGACTCATATTACTGGTTGAAGATGATTGCCATTTTAAGTTTATAGGATAACCCATTATAAACATTGCACCCCTTGAGTCAACAAGGATAGCCGGTTAAACGTCCGCTGCCGGGTCGACAGTCGACAGAGTTTCTTTTCCGCCCAGGCTGAACAAAAATAAAATTGTGCGGTTCACGAAGACCGTTGACAGAATTGCTACATTGTGGTAACTAACGGAACAGGTTACCGTGAGTTGCATATTATCTCCTTATCCGGAGAAAGATAGTGGAACCAATCTACCCTGACCCGCAAGCGTCCGCTCCATTACAGGCGATCCCTGTCGGTGGCGAATCTCTCCGATATCTCACTGCGCCGGTCTCTGACCCTCCATTTCCGGCCCCTATCGCCGCTTTTCATAGGCCCGAATGTTGCCCCGAAAAATTCGAAGTGCTTCTGCGACAATTCAGAGCAGCAGCCCAAAAGAAATTCTTCCAGGCCATTGAGAATCTGCCGGAGGTGATGCAGGAAAATTGGTTTAGCCGTCTGCTGGATAACAATATTATTCCAACCCTGATTAGCATCGGATATGATGAATCATTTGCCCGGGCACTTTTTCAAATGGCCGCTCACAGTTGGCAGCGCATGGGTCCCCTTTCAGATAAATGTATCTGGTTTCACCCGGTTCTGATAAGGAACATCCGAGAAATACGCAACGAAATTATATCCAAAGCCTGGCGCCGTCCGGATAATTTTTCTCATGCCACAGTGACCTCTATAAGGGATGACCATAAGATTGCAAAAAATTATTCTGGTCCAAATGCGTCTTCTGCGACATGCGAAGCTCCCGCCAGCTCCTGGATAATATTGCCGCGTGTCTACCAGTTTTTGGAGCAGCAGCACGCCCGGTACTTGTTGGGATACCTTAAATTTTTTCAAGAAGAGACCCACGTGGCATTTCGTAAAATTCTGGCACGAATTATTATCGAATTCATCGGGAATTACACATACAAATATCGCAGCCACAGCTTTGCAACCTGTCGAATCGATTCTGCTTTATTTTACGGATATACAGCCATGTTCTGGAATAATCTGATCCATCCACCCGCAGGATTTGAAGATGAATTGATCTTCAGTCACTGTCTGCGCTGGGTCAATTTATTTGGAAATAAATGTAGCAACCTCAGACATGACATGGTGGTGTCCATCAAGAAAATGGAAGCCTACCAGCAATCGGTTATGCCGGAGAGGGATGCTTTTCATCCGACAGATTGCAGCATACCGGATTTGGGCAGGTTTTTAGTTACACTGCGGCATGGTCATCCGGGGATGGATGCCGTTATTGATTACATTGGGATGTGGCTAAGCTCTTCGGCTGAAAAAAAGGCCGACCGGATACGTTTGGCCCTCATGCCGGCGGCTTTGAACGGCTTATTTAACGCAATTAAAACAAGGCTTCCGGCGGAGACGCCCGCAGTTCAAAATTTGATGCGCACGTTTGTGCGCCGGCTAAGAGACAATATCGCATCAAAACGTGTCGGCAACCCTGGAAATTCCGACTATTTAGCTGAGCAACGGCGGTTTGTCTTGCACCGCGTGCTGGGGTTGATCGACGAAATAGCCGGATCATGGGCCTAGGACCTTTTAAAAAGAATAATTTGCAGCCCTGAATGTGCTATTTTCAAGGGAGGATTAATTAAAGTATATCACGCAGAAGGTCCGCACAGGTTTGCGACATTTCGATTCCGGTTTCCTCGATCGTAATTGCTTCCCGCTCGCAGATCTCAACGCAGCTAAGACAGCCCACACAATCTTTAGCATTTACGGGCATCGACTTACCATTACGCATTTCAAAGACTTCGGAAGTGCAGGCTTGCAGGCATTCTTCACAGCCGTTGCATTTATCTTTGTTCAGTTCTACCTTGAATCCCATCCTCAAACTTTCCCTATCCAACTTCTATCAAAAGGTACCCGAGATTTGTTTTTTTTTGAATCATTTATGCCAACTTCGTAATTTTTAAAAAAAATGTCAACCCCCAAAAATTGTATCCAAAATATAATTCAATTTGAATAAATATAAAATTAATGTTTTTGTCAAGTCGTGCCTCAAAGGGCCGTTTTTTTTTATAACAATATGAATTATATGTAAATATTACTAAATTATTTTTGTTGACTTTTTATTGGTGTTAGATTACACATGTTTTTAGTTTTCAAAAATAAAAATATTTGTATACAAAATTGCGAAAATCTACCAGCAAATCAAAGATTTCTAAAAGGTCGACCCCGGTGCGGGAGTGGATCTACAACAACTTGAAATCGGACGTGCTCGCCGGAAACTTCAATCCGGGAGAAAGGTTGACCGAAGAGCATTTGGCCAGAAGCATGGGAGTCAGCCGCACGCCGGTTAGAGAGGCGCTCCACAAGCTGGAAACCGAAGGTCTGGTAAAGCCTCTGGGTGCCAGAGGATTTTCGGTCGCGCGGGATTCCCGCGAGGAAATGGAGGATCTTTTCGATATCAGGGCGGCCTTGGAAGGGTATGCCATTCGAATGATCTGCGAATGCATCTCTGAAGAAACATATGAGGAGTTGGAGGATCTCATCCAAAAAGCGGAGGATGCCCTTCAAAGAGAGAAGCTTGATGAGATATTTGAGTACAACACCCAGTTTCATGACACCCTGCACGGGGTGATCGCCCACAAATCCCGATTTCACAGCTTGATTGCAGACACCCGCAAATATGTCCTGCGATATCGTAAAGACAGTCTGCACTATCTTGCGGGCGCGAAAAAAACGATTGCCGGGCACAAAAAACTCCTCTTGGCGATCAGTTTAAAAGATCCCGACCTTTGTGAACGGAAAATGCGCGAGCACATTCAGCAGGCAAGGGAAGAGGCCTT
>CP070771.1:6586025-6609706 GCA_020345785.1 Desulfobacterales bacterium | reverse complement strand
ATGGAAAGCCAGGCCAGTCTGTCGGCTGCGGCCTGATAGCGTTTGCTGATCACACGGGCCAGCCGCGTGCCCAGCCCTCCCAGAACCAGCCAGTTGAAGAGAATCAGGGCAATGATCATTTCATTACCCTGGAATTGGGTTAAAAATTCGCGAATGGTCAGCAGCTGGGTCACAACGGAGGAAATACCGGTGGCAATTACCACCCGGATAATGGCACGATCAGTGTTTTTCTTCAAAATATTGAACCTGGTACGTCAAAACTTCCAATTGGGAGCTTTTCCAGGCATCGGAAGCCAAGCCTGCCTTCATGCACAGATGGGTGAGAAAATCATCAGGCTCGGGCAATTGTTCCCATACCTGGGGCAAAAAAGTGGCGCTGGCATGGCCTTTACGAATAATGACGCCGTCTACATTGACGCGAAGCTTTGCAATGAGATCCTGTTCGTCGCGAAATTCGAGGGGTTGGGGTTCCGATAATATACTGACTTCAATTTCAGTACGATCCAGTTCATCCTTCGACAGTGGAGAAAAACGGGGATCATGAAAAGCGGCATTGATGGCATTGCGGCGAACACCATCCAGAACCGATTCGCTGGCGGTCAAATTACCGATACACCCGCGCAATTGCCCCTTTATTTTCAAGGTGACAAATGTCCCGCAGTGTCGTTTAAAGCTGTCGTCCTGCAAGATACGATCCGAGGCGCCGGCCTCAGGATCGGTGACATTTGCCCCCAGTTTATCCGCAATTGTTTGGCGGGCCAGTTTAACCAGTATCTGACCTTGCGCTTCATTAAATTGCGCACCGGAATTGTCTTTATTTTCCATAGGTAGATCTCCAAAAAAGGCGATGGCGGCATATCCCACCACCCTTGATCGATCCCCGGCGGTGTCGCCGCTGTTGGAATAATGCAGCAACACCGGATGCCAGTGATGACGCCGGGCGATTTCTGTTAAAATTAAAAGCGGTATCTTCCCGCAAGCCCTGTTTTCCGTCTTGACCAGCTTCATCGGCTTCAGGCGAAGGATCTCGTCGATGGTTTCCCGGTCTCTGATGACCGCTTCAGAGTAAGCAAGAAAATGCGAAAGATCGGAGCTGACTACCAGCAGTGTATTTTTGTCAACCAGCGTATCCAGGGCCTTGGACAGACGACGAACCTCAGCATGTCCGACAATAACCGGTATCAGTTGAAATTCTCCGAGATAGTTCTGTAAAAAAGGCAGAATCACTTCCAGTGAATGTTCCTGATCGCGGGCGACCGGCAGGGATTGAAATAAATTCGGCTGCAGACACAATTTATCCACATCATTGTGAAGGTATATTTTCCCTAAAGGAGTCTCATAGGCCGTGACGTTGCAGATGGCAGCCTTGCTGAACCCGATGCGGTGGTCGGGACCTAGTAAAATTACTTTTGAAAATTGATTGGCATGCAGCACCAGCGAAGCGTGGGCGGCGGTCCACCCCGAGTAGATGTAGCCCGCATGGGGCATAATAATGGCTCGGAGTTGTTTGTTCGCCGGAATCCGAACCCGGCTTTTTTTGGCCTTGCGGGTGAGTTGATTGATGATCCGATTTAATTTGGAAGGATCGGCTTCGTAAAATCGACCGGCCCAGACTGGTTTGCGCACAACTTCTGCTTGGATCTGACCTGAGATAAAAAGTACTGCTAAAGCGAGAGGCAATGCAAGGAGTATGAGCGGTTTGGTCATACGCTTCATAGGACATTACCTATTTAGGCGCTTAGCGCCGTCATATCGACAATCCCGCCCTGCGATGCAAGGTGCGTGCGGGCAGGTTGATCGAAAAACAAACTAATGAATCACGCCGAGGCGTGAAACATCGAACGTCGTAGGACGGTATTCTAAATATTTTATACTTATTTAATACATCGGTAACGGGAAACTGTCAAATAATTTGAATGGTTTAAGGCTTACGGCCTTCGCCAGGCATGGATTGAACGGCGAATTTTGCTGAAGGCGGGCGCGGTGGAATGAACAACCGTGAAAAAGCGAACCGCAGAATATCGAATATCGAATGTCGAATGTCGAAGGGTGGAATCGCTTCGCTCTAGCTATTTAAAAATAAGACCTCAACTATAATTCAATACTACACAGCTATGGGAATTTTTTTCTTGCCCTTTTTTGCAGTTCTTATGCTGGTGACAAATATAGAGATTAGCTCATTGTTCTCTTGAATCAGGGAGTCGAGCTTGGAGACTGGTTTAATCAGCATGGCTCTTACAATCATCAATAGCCAGACTCTTGTCTCACGCAGCTCTTTAAGGCATATTTTCATTTTGTGGATAAAATCGGCTCGCGATTCGGCGCTTTGGGCTTCCCCATAGTTGGGAGCAGGCGAGGTGCCGCAACGGATCAGTTGCCCGGCAATATGATTGGCTACCTGTGTATTGGGTATTGGGCAAGGATTCCGCCGTCCGAATTATACGAACAGCAAAATCAATTAATCGACCTTCAAGATTATAGGTCCTGTCCTCTATTTGCTCAGCCATTCTTTGGTTACCCTTCAACCGATTCTATAAAAAATCGATAGCATTCCTTCCTTCGACATTCGATATTCATTATTCGATATTCGCTTTTAATTCATCTACTTGGATATTCAGCATTTGGTATTCAAGCGGTCGCCTCCATGGCGGTTTCTTCGTCCGGCATGTCACACATATTAACGGCCTCGCCGAACAGGGGCTTCCATTGGGGTGGATACATATTGTTTAGCACCACATTAAACATAAATGTCAAAATATCATGGGCCGTCACCACGGCGCCAGGCTTTGACAACAGCTTGTGCATGTAGATTTGTTGTCCGAATAACGCTTTCAAGTCCGCCAGCCGGTGTAAAAAGGTGATCGCTTCCACTCGCAGGGCTTTGGAATTTTGTGAACGCCTGGCATTGTTTTCCAGCTCTGTTTTAAACTGGCAGGTTTTGGCATAGGATGAATTCATTAATTGTTCACGGATCTGCTGTTTTTCAAAAATGTTCTGCGACTCGACACATTCTTTGATTGCCAGGGCAAGCGATTTACGCTCCTTGACCACCACTTTGCCGAACATATACTTGACCGTTTCAGGCAGGCGCACCTCAATCGCCTTCAGCGTTTTTTCCTTCTCACCGAGTTTGACCTGAAATTCAACAACAGCACTGTGCCAGAACATTCGACTGGCTTCTTCAAAAATGTCGCTGTGATAATTTTCAGGTCTATTGGCACGGATCATCATGTCGCGCAAATCGCCGAACAGTTTGGCGGTCTGATCAAACAGCAGCTCGCCTGTGATCACTTTGTAAATCATTACCAGGGTCGCATGCCAGTCCTGCAGGTGCAGAATTTTGCCAAGATTGTTGTATTTAATTGTCAGCACTTCATTTCTAATAAAATGTGAAGGCGTCGCGTAGAAAGGGGTGCCGCCCAACAGAGGCTGTTTCGTCTTGGTGTATTTGGATTTTTCAAAATCGACAGCGGTCTCAACATCAATAATGCCCAGTGAAAACTCCCGGTCGGATCGCAAGAACAACGGGTATCTTTCAGGGTCTCCGGCCACAAATAAATTGTCAGGCTTGAGATCACGCATGGACACTCGTTTTTGTCTGAACCAGGCCAGAATATCAAGCAGGTTAATCGTGATGGCGGTCATCTGGGCACTGTTTTGTTCAAAGGAGGACATGTAAACATAGTTTTTTATGGTTTTGCGGTAGGCATCAATTACCTCTAAATTGTCCTGTATGGCCTTTTTTATTGCGAGATTCAATTGCTTAATGAAAGTTTCGGGGTAATTGCCGCTGTCTTCGGTTACTTCCCTTTCGGCCAGATGCGTATAAAACCAGGATTGAAATTGATAGAGCGGAATGTTGGCGTTAATGCCGTTTTGGGCAACCAGCTTGCGAATTTCGGCTTCAACTCGATTGTATACTTCCCTTACTTCAAAGATAGCATCATTTTCGACACCGTAGCGACCTTTAAATTTGGCCGGTTCGAATATGATTTCGGCGTTTTCAAAAATTTCCCGAGCAATCAGATTTTTGATGTCATGCAATTCTTCGAGAATATGGCCCAGAAAATAGTATTGGGATAAATCCATGAAATAGACAAAGGTGCTGTTGATCTTTAAAAAGTCTTGAAATTCAGTCGATCGGCGCACCCAATCGATGTATTTTTCTTCCAGGCGATCGGCAGGGATATCCTCACTGTAAGGGAATGTATGAATCAACCCAAGAATTACAGACACTTTGGGTATGATGCACTCCTTGGGAATGAGCTTGTTGACAATGGCCACTTCCTTTTTAATACTTTCGATGTATCGCTCGAAGTCGGTTATCGGCCTGGCCGGGACCTTGACTACCATATGCACGTCGTAGATCACATAATAGCATTTGCTTTTGCTGCCGGCTTCTTCACCCAGCGGTCCGATGGTCATGCGCCGTTTGGCCCAATCTTCCGTGTGCTTGACACGCAGTTCATAAATATTATTGGGCCCCGCAGTTTTGGACATCAACGGCACAAACTCGGCTTTGGCATCCGGCTCCGCGCCGATTTGATACTTAAACAGGTTTAAAAAGAAACGAACGATATCCAGGCGGTTAGGGAGTTCATCTTTGATTTCCTCGGACACCACCTTCTGTTCCTGCCCGGCGTTGTCTTTGGGGATTTCTTTGACTGAGCGCTTCCTCCGCAGCCACACAAAAAAGACAAAAATAATAGCCAGCAGAATCAGAGAAGTATTCAAATTAATGTTGGTGGGGAGATTGTTTTTTTTGAGGAGCTTGTCCAGGTCGGATTCAAGTTGGTCCCATTTTGAGGTTACCTTCAGTTTAACTCCCAGGATGAAATGCATTAAATTTCGTTTGCCGTAGGTTTTTATTTCATCCTTGTCATAAAAATCGATCTGACCGTCAATTTCAAAGAAGACGGCATCGCCGGATTGCCAGGTTGCGTCGACTGTTTTGATGGTGCCGTCATTTAATATGATAACCTCCTTATCGGTAAAATGAATGAATAAAGCGGCACCAACAACTGCGAGAACGCTGAGTATAACGACCGTTTTTAAAAAATTGCGCATCTGAAAAATTCCCCTGGCCAAGGAGTCGATCATGTTTTCATTTGGATAATTATAGATCGGTTTAAATTTCGGGAACTTTAGCGGAAAGATCATTTCACAGCAGAAGCAGGGACACCACCGTTGACCCGATCGCCACTTTAATTTATAATCTCGGGCATGTGGAAAATCATCTTAATCATACTGTTAATACTGTATATCCTGAATCCCTATGACCTCGTGCCTGATTTGCTGGTCGGCTGGGGGTGGCTCGATGATCTGGTTATTCTCGGTTTTTTGCTGAGATATTTCTATGCGCAAAAGAAAAAAAGGGAGACCTTTCAAAAATATTATAAAAACAGTCAACAAGCATACAATGATGACAACCGAACCGCGGGGGGCAATGAATTTCGGGGACACAAAAATAATCGCGAATCATCTTCACAGTGGGACCCCTATCGGATCCTCGGCGTTGAAAACGGTGCATCTCAAGAAACCGTCAAAAAGGCCTTTCGAGAGCTTGCCGGCAAATATCATCCGGATAAAGTGGAACATCTGGGCGATGAATTCAGGGTGCTTGCAGAAAAGCGGTTCAAGGAGATACAGCGGGCGTATGATGAATTAAAATCGAAATAATTGAAGTCGGAATTCGGACCCGTCTTCGCTCTTCGAGCTACGACGGGACAAGACACCGCGGCTAGCATGCGGAAGTCGGAAAAACGGCAAAGCGCAGAGGGCAGAGGGCATAGAGTAAAACATTGAGGTCTGAATGATGAGGGCTGAGGAATTTAAATGTGGCAGGCAGGAAAACAAAAGGTCGAACAGGGATCAGCCGGCGACGGAACTGCGCCGGTAATAGCCTTTTAACCTTTGAACCCTGAACCCTGAACCTTGAACCATGAATTTCTCTTTCGCCACAGACAGAACCTTGGGAAAGCTGGCCAAATGGCTGCGCCTGATGGGGTTTGATACCATTTGTGAGACGGATGTCTCGAGCAATTGGTTTTATGAACACCTGGATGAAACACGGGTCCTGCTGACGCGAACAGGAAAGATTCGCCAGAGGTTTGCCGCGCGCAGGCTGATATTCATTGAAGCCAACGACCTGTTTGAACAGCTGGCGCAGGTAGTCGACGACCTGGCGATCACCTTTAACGAAATCCGTCCTTTTTCAAGATGCATTGAATGCAATACCCCTATTGTCAATATCGGCAAAGAGACCGTATACGGCCTGGTGCCCGATTACGTCTGGGAAACCCATGATAATTTCAGCCTGTGTCGACAATGCGAGCGAATCTTTTGGCGGGGAAGCCATACCGAGCGTTCTATGGATAGGATTAAGAGATTGTTTGATGAAGACAGTCCTGAAACCTCCCATGAAACTTCATGAAGTTGTAATAGTAAATAGATTGAACGTCGAACATCGAACATCCAACTTCGAACGTCCAATATGGATGGCGCTACGCTTTGTCGATCAAAGATGAACCGAAGTCTGCAACGCGCTCAACCGAGTCGGATTTCGAATGGTTAAGTCGATCGCGCACCGCACACATTGTGCACACGCTAGCGCTGCGGTAGCGCCTGACGCTGGGTAGAGGCGTATGCGCCACGTGTTGTTCAGCAATTTTTAAATTGACAGAATTCAACATTCGATGTTGGACGTTAAACGTTCGATGTTCGACGTTCATTAGTTTCTTTTATCGATCAAACTGGCCGCGGACACCTGAAACCTTAAATGGCCTCTAAACAACCTAAAGATCAAGAACATCGGGGAACTAAAAGGTCTGAACTGTGGCAAAAAACACCAATTTTAAGGCCATCGCCCTCGAAGGCCGCCTCAGGGATTGCAGAAATGTAATCACCCTCGGCGTTCGATCCAATTTTTCGGATTACGGCCGCCGGGAGGCGGAATTGATTCGCAGCGCCGAGAAGATCTATTACCCCTCGCCATTTTATGCGGATTTGTTCGATGCGATGGGCAAACCCATTTTTCCCAGCTATCACACTTACAAATGCGTGCAAGACAAAATCAAACAGACAGCATTGTTCGAACTGCTTAAAATTCCCCACCCGCGCACCAGAGTATATTACGGTAAACGGCAGAAAAATTCCATTACCGAGCATTTCAGGTTTCCGTTTGTGGCGAAAATTCCACGCGGTTCGGCCATGGGACGCGGCGTTTATCTCATTCAGCAGAAAGACGAGCTTTTCGATTATCTCAAACTCACGGATGTCGCATATATCCAGGAGTATCTGCCGGTGGATCGTGACATCCGAGTCATTGTGATCGGTGATCGGATTGTACATGCCTATTGGCGGATTGCACCCCAAGATGAGTTCCGCTCCAACATTGCCGTCGGCGGCAGGGTCAGTTTGAACGCCGTACCCGCGCAAGCGCTTGATCTGGCCCTACACACCGCGCGTTCCTGCCGATGGAACGACGTGGGAATCGATATCTGCTGCTACCAGAATGAATTCTACGTGCTCGAAGCAAACATGAAATACGGCAAAGAAGGATTCCGACAGGCCGGAATCAATTATGTTCAATTAATGGAAAAAATGATTGAAAATGAAGAAATTTGAAAAAGCGACATCCCTGGTGAAACTGAAGGCATTTTTGAACCGGCAGGAAACCGAAATTCTTTCGCCCCTGGCGGCAAAAAATGCCCAAGGAGTCCGACGGGTGCCTGATGAACGCCTTGATTCGGGTTACCGTCAGGCGTTTTCAGTCGACGTGGATCGAATTCTGCACTCGCTGGCCTATGCCCGCTACATTGACAAAACCCAGGTGTTTTATCTGGTGAAAAACGATCACATTACGCATCGTGTGCTCCATGTGCAGTTGGTTTCGAAAATAGCCAGAACCATCGGTCGCTTTCTGGGTCTCAATGAAGATCTGATCGAAGCCATCGCACTGGGGCATGATATCGGCCATGCGCCCTTTGGACATGACGGCGAGCGTTTTCTTTCCGAAATCTGCCGAAAAAGCGGCATCGGTTTCTTTCAGCACAACCTGCAGAGTGTTCAATTCCTCGAACGGGTTGAACGCAAAGGCAAAGGATGGAATCTGTGTCTTCAAACGTTGGATGGAATACTATGCCATGATGGAGAATTGCACAGTGAAAGATTGCTGCCGGCAACCGATCAAACATTTGCCAAAATGGAGGCACAAATTGCCGCCAAAAGGAATGATCCCGCCACCGAACTTATACCGATGACTTTAGAAGGGTGTCTGGTAAGAATGGCCGATACGGTCAGTTATATTGGACGGGACATCGAGGACGCCATCCGTCTTGGACTCATCAGCCGGTCCGATTTGCCGCGCAACAGTGTGAATGTACTCGGAGATACCAACGGTACGATCGTGTTTAACCTGGTTACCGATATCATCCTCAACAGTTTCCAAAATCCCTATATCGCTTTTAGTCCGGAAGTGTCCGAGGCTTTGATACAACTAAAAGCATTCAACCTTGAGTGCATTTATCTGAATCCTGAAATTAAGCAGCATACGCGCCGCATAAAAAAATTGTTTGAAATTCTTTTCGAAAAATTTCTGGATGATATACAGAAACAACGGGAATCATCCGTCATTTTCCGCCAATTTTTAAAAGACATGACACCGGAATATGTCGAGCAGCATAAGCCGGCTGAGATTGTCAGAGACTTTATTTCCGGTATGACCGATCAATTTTTTTTGGATCAGTGTCCGGAAAGTATGAGACCGCGGGTAGAGATAGCTTAGTTGTTTAAGAAGACCAATATCCTCATATTATTTTGCACGGAGATCTATTGGAAATTACAAATAACAAGCACCAAATATCAAACAATTTCCAATGACCGAAATTCAAAATTCGAAACGGCTCAGCTCCTCACAGGCCAAATTTTTATATGATCATTCTAATGACTTACTAAACTTTGTTCATCGATAATTAGAATAATGCAAATGACTACGATGCTTCTTGTTTGCGTTTTGGTCATTGAAAATTGGAATTTGAGATTTATTTGTAAGTTGGTGCTTGTTATTTGTTATTTACAATGGTTGGAGCATTTATTTCAAAATTTAGGAGTGGTTAATATCTGATTCGAAATACGATAGAAATGTATGAGGAACGTACTTACCGCAATTTAGTGAAGACTGAAAAGCTGTCCACCTTTCAGGTCGTAGTGAAGGAAACCGATCTGCTGGTGCATGCCGAGAGGAAACTGGTGGGAGAAACCAGGGAACTGGTGCTGGAGCAGCGGGGCTACATTGAAGCATTTATCAACGCCCATCCGGATTTTAAGGCTGCCCTTAGTCCCTGGCGCCTTGATGGCCCCGCACCGAGTATTGTCAGAGATATGATCAACGCGGGAACAAATGCCGGTGTCGGACCAATGGCCGCCATCGCAGGAGCCGTTGCCGAACACGTAGGATTGGGGCTGTTAAGAATTACGAACCAGGTCATTTTGGAAAACGGGGGCGATGTATTTATTAAGACAGAGATGCCGGTGACGGTGGGGATTTGGGCCGGCAAATCCCCTTTAAGCATGCAGCTCGGCATTCGAGTGCGTTGTGAGCAACAGCCGGTAGCTGTGTGTACGTCATCGGGCACGGTGGGGCACTCTTTGAGCTTCGGCAAGGCAGATGCCGTGTGCGTGGTTGCCGATTCATGTGCTGTTGCGGATGCTGCTGCAACCTCAATCGGCAACCTGATTCAGTCGCCTGCGCATATTAATGATGCCATCACCGCCGGCAAGAGGATCGATAAAATAGGCGGCATTATCATTATTGTAGGGAACAAAATCGGTATCTGGGGAGATCTTGAGGTCGTCCCTCTTATTAATCCGCCAGGAAAAAAAGGTTGAGTTTTCGTGGTAAACAGCGTAAGTTAGCGGTTTAAAAAAGGTAAAGACGACCACCATTGTGGATCCGTCGAACTGGAATAATGGAAAGGTTGGCGGAATATGAAGACAATGTGGGCTCCATGGCGAATGGACTACATTCTGGACAATAAAGAAGACGGTTGCGTATTTTGTGATGCCCTTTCGAAAAATGAGGATCTGACCCTTTTTAAGGGAAACGATACCATGGTAATGATGAATAAATTTCCCTATATCAACGGTCATCTTTTAGTGGCGCCGGTCAGGCACCTTTCTGCGCTGGAACAGCTCAGCAAGTACGAAATGGGTGAGTTGCTGGCCACCGTACAACAGTCAATAGAAATTTTAAAGCGCGTCATGCGTCCCGATGGATTTAACGTTGGACTTAATCTGGGCAAAGTTGCCGGGGCAGGGGTGGAAGAACATCTGCATTTTCATATCGTTCCCAGATGGTTCGGTGATACGAACGCACTTACCGTCTTTGCAGAGGTGAGGGTCATTCCCGAACACCTAAAAACCACCTACAATAATCTAAAACCACACTTTGACACCCTGAACTTAACCATCTAATACTAATGGAGAATTCTATGAAAAAAGCCACGCTGATCATCTGGGTGATTATTTTCGGATTTATTGCACTGGTGATTTTTCAAAATCAGACCTTTTTTCTATCCAAGCAAACCCTTCGCATCAACCTTGGTGTATTTGAGGAATACCATTCGCCGGAACTGCCCATTGCCATTCTTGTTCTAATTTTCTTTTTTGTCGGTCTTCTGATTGCCTATTTGTTTAGCTTTTCAGCCCGCTTCAAAGCCAAACGCACAATCAAAAAACTCAATGCAACCATCACGTCGCAAAATGGTGAATTGTCCGAGTTAAAACGAGAACTTAATACATTAAAGGGCATAGAAACCCCGGAGGAAGATCAAGCCGATACAGTTAAAATCGATATGGATGAAACCCAAAAGATTGCCGATGCGGGAGACGCCGATAAAACGGAGGAATATGCCCTTGACAGCGAGGTGTCCAACCCCAGCGAGAATAAAGAGGAAAAAACGGACGAAAAGATTCAATAACAGCTGATTTCCCCAAGAAATCTATGAGTCCTCCTAAATCCACTCCAATGATGAAGCAGTACTTGTCCATCAAGCAGCAGTATCCTGATGCGATCCTGTTTTACCGGATGGGCGATTTCTACGAAATGTTTTTTGAGGATGCCCAAGTGGCATCGCGGGTCCTCGAAATCACCTTAACTTCACGCAACAAAAATGACGATTCACCCGTGCCGATGTGCGGCGTTCCCCATCGCGCGGCCCGGAGCTATATCGCCCGTCTGATCGACAATGGCTACAAGGTAGCCGTTTGTGACCAGGTTGAAGACCCGGCCAAAGCCAAAGGCCTGGTGAAAAGGGATGTGGTGCGGGTAATTACGCCCGGAATGGTGATAGAAAATGAGTTATTGGATGAACGATCCAACAATTACGTGCTTGCTGTCTCTTGTCGGGACGATGGCAGCGGCATTGCTTATCTGGATATTTCCACCGGTACTTTCCGGGTAACCGAATCACAGGACTCGGCTTTAATCGCACAGGAGATTCAACGTATTTCACCCAGCGAAGTGCTTCTGCCCGCATCGGCCAAGAACGACCCGGTTTATTTTCCGTTTAAGGCGATACTGGGTGAGATTGCGACAACCTACCTGGACAAACATGCCTTCGACCTCAGAAGCGGCTATGAGAGACTCACCGATCAATTCAAAACCATTTCCTTGGAGGGATTCGGTTGTGAAAAACTGCAAGCAGGTATCTGCGCTGCTGGAGCGGTTATTTTCTATGTCGGTGAAACACAGAAGCAAAAGCTGGAACACCTGACCGGCATCGAAACTTACTGGCTGGACAGCTACCTGCTGGTTGATGAATTAAGCCGACAAAACCTGGAATTGTCCAGAAATATCCGTACCGGCTCACGGCGGGGAACGCTGCTTGGCATCCTCGACCGCACCACCACGGCCATGGGTGCCCGACTGCTGGCCAACTGGATGCGCTATCCCCTGGTAGACACAGCGCAAATTCGTCTGCGCCACGATGCATTGGAAGAAGTAAAAGCAAACATTCAACTCCGCCGGGCCATTCGTGAGAATCTCAAATCGGTTTCAGACATTGAACGGATCGGCAGCAAAATTGTTATGGGACATGCCAACGCCAGAGATCTGACGGCGCTGAAAGCGTCCCTAATGATGATGCCGGATTTGTGGTCATTGTTGTCGGAACTAAAATCCGAATTGTTCCTTGTCCCCGGGGATCTTGACCAACTGAATAAATTAGCAGATCTCATTGATCGAGCGATTCGAGAGGATGCCCCGCCCACCATCAACGAAGGGGGAATCATCAAAACCGGTTACAATGAAGAACTGGACGAACTGATGCAAATAAGCCGGGATGCAAAAGGCTGGCTGGCCCGGTTGGAAGTCGACGAGAAAGAAACCACCGGAATCAACGCGCTTAAGGTCCGATACAATAAAGTATTTGGCTACTACATTGAAGTTCCCAAAAGTCGCTCGGCAGAGGTTCCGGCCAATTATGTCCGCAAACAGACCCTGGTAAATGCCGAGCGCTATATCACCGATGAGCTCAAGTCTTTTGAAATGAAGGTCTTCGGCGCGGAAGATCGAAGAGCAGCGCTCGAGTATGAATTGTTCAGCGAAATTCGAGATACAGTTGCAAAAAACAACCGACGCCTGCAGGATGTCGCCCATTTTTTGGCTCGCACTGATTGTCTGACAAATCTGGCCGAGATTGCCGATCAAAATGATTACTGCCGACCCGCCATGGTCACCGACGGCACCATAATAATTGAAGACGGCCGCCATCCGGTGGTGGAAAAAATGATCAGCGGAGAGCGCTTTGTTCCCAACACGATTAAGATGGACAATCAGAACAACCAGATCTTAATCATAACCGGACCGAACATGGCAGGCAAATCGACCGTGTTGCGCCAGGTGGCACTGATGGTGGTGATGGCCCAGATGGGTGCATTTATTCCTGCCGCCAAAGCAACCATAAGTATAACAGATCGAATTTTTACCCGGGTCGGCGCGCTGGACAATCTTTCCCACGGGCAGAGCACGTTCATGGTGGAAATGCAAGAAACCGCCAACATATTAAACAATGCCACCGAAAACAGCCTGGTGATCATGGATGAGATCGGCCGCGGTACCAGCACCTTTGATGGTCTCAGCATCGCCTGGGCGGTTGCCGAGTATCTGCACGAGTTAAAAAACAAAGGGGTTAAAACGCTTTTTGCAACCCACTACCATGAATTAACGGAACTGGCCCAGACCAAGCCAAGGGTCAAAAACTTCAATATTGCCGTCAAAGAATGGAATGATGAAATAATTTTTTTGCGCAAGTTGGTTGAGGGCGGCACCAACCGAAGTTACGGCATCCAAGTGGCGCGACTGGCCGGCATTCCGGAACGGGTGATCAAACGGGCCAAAAAAATCCTCTACAATATTGAACAGGGAGAATTTGCCGCCGGTGAAGTCGCCGTGCGCGGTATCAGGGAAGAAAAAACCAAACAGGGGCCGGTCCAACTTGATCTTTTCCACAGACCGGAAAACAGGCTTATCAAAAAGCTAAATCAGGCGGATATCTCGCGCATGACTCCCCTGGATGCGTTAAATTTTTTAAATGAACTGCAGCAGGATGCGAAGAAAAATCTTTCTTAGTCTGCAATTTGTATGACGCCAATTGGTTGGATAGTTTTGAACAATCCGAAAATAGATTCATTATATCCCAAATCACAAAAATCAAATTCCAAACAAATCCCAATGACCCATCCGCCGCCGGTGGACCAAACAAAGGTTTCGTCTACCGATTTGCCTGACGGCATCATCACCGGTAGACCTGGGTTTGTGAAGCGATATGATAGAAGTGTGGTGAAGGTTCTGGTCATTGAATATTGGAATTTGGTATTTATTTGTGATTTGGTGCTTGAGATTTGTGATTTTATGGTCTTGTCAATCCTTCTGATGAGCCGGTTGAATATTTGCTTTGATGTTGCCCCGGGACCAAATACTTAAGGGTTTGGAACTTTCAGATAAATCTGTTATTATAGGCCATAGTTCAAGCGCAGGCGTTTTAAGTTAATGGTCATTTCTTTGCATTTTATGAAAAAATATTTTAGCCACTAAGACCCAAAGACTCGAAGAAATTAATATTAACCAAAGGTTTTGCTTCGTGCCTTGGTGGCAATCTGTTGCGGCTTGTCGGGGTGAGGGTATTTATATCTTTATGAACCGGACAACCGAGCAAGAACAACCGACAACTCAATGATAATATGCCTCACAAAATAGTTCACATATCACTTGCACTATTGATCTGTATATTTACCAGCCTTTTGTTTAGCGTTTCATCCGAGGGCCTAACGCCGAAACAGGCCTATCACGATGCTGAATCCTGCCAGAAAAACCTGCGCAATTCCGCCCAAAAAATGAAATACCGCCACAACTGGATGCAGTGTATTGAAAAGTTTCAGCGGGTTTATCGTTTGGACCCGGACGGGCCTTGGGCGGCGGCCGGTCTCTATATGTCGGGCATACTATACCAGGAGCTGGCCAGCCGTTCAGGACAAGAATCGGACCTGCAGGAATCCCGCGATATTTATGAGCGCATCATCAAACGCTTCCCCGAAAGCCGTTACCGGCGCAAAGCCGCTGTAAAACTTAACGGTATCGGCGCATCGCATAATGAGGGAAAAAAGTCCGGCGAAAAAAAACCCGTTCAAGCTTCGGCGCCTTCGGTCGACGAAAAATACCAGGCAGCCGAATCCTGTTACAGCAGTTTACGGCAAAGCACCGCCAAAATGAAATACCGTGATAACTGGCTGCGCTGCCTGGATAAATTCTACGACGTTTACCGCAACGACCCCGCTGGGCCCCAGGCAGCAGCCGGTCTTTTTATGACCGGCAAACTCTACGCCGATCTTTATGAGTATTCTCGTCGAAAATCGGATCTGGAGGCAGCCCATACGATGTATGAGCGGGTCATCGATAATTTTGCGGACAGCCGCTTCAAGGTCAAAGCGGAATTGCTTATCGCGGCAATGCCGCAATGGGTAAAAAAGAATTCATCGAGCAAAGATGATGATCTTGCAAAAATCATCGACGCCGATGCGGAATCTTCCTCAACCGGAACCGGGAGCAGTGCTCAAGACGGCCGACCGCTCAATAACGGCATGGGGACAGTGGAAAATTTGCGCTTCTGGTCGAACCCGAATTACACGCGGGTTGTCATCGATGCCAGTCACGAAACATCATACTATCACAATCTCCTGAGAAAAGATCCGGCCCTCAACAAGCCCCAGCGCCTGTATGTTGATTTGAAAGGCACTCGCCTGGGGGACAACATCAAAAAGACCATCCCCATAAATGACGATCTGCTGACCAATGCCCGAGCCGGACAGTATACTCCTGATTCGGTCAGGGTGGTGGTCGATATCAAGTCATTTAAGACGTATAAGATTTTTTCACTGAAGGATCCTTTTCGTATCGTGATTGATGTCTGGGGCGATTCCGGCGATGAAAAACTGTCACTGGCACTGCCAGGTGTATCAGCGAAAAAAAGCGGCAAGCTTCCCGCCGGTGCGCTGGCCAAACAGCTGGCCCTGGGCGTCAGCCGGATAATTATTGACCCGGGGCATGGCGGCCGGGACTATGGTGCGCCGGGTTATTTAAAGGGAGTTCATGAAAAAGACGTCGTTCTACAAATTTCCCGCCGGCTGGCCAAAAAGATCCGCCAGGAATTAAAATACGAGGTTTTTTTGACCCGCAACAGGGACGAATTTTTGACCCTGGAGGAGCGCACCGCAATCGCCAACACAAAAAATGCTGATTTATTCATATCCATCCATACCAATTCTCATAGAGACAACCGAGCTTACGGCATCGAAACATATTTCTTGAACCTGGCCACTGACGATGACGCAATTCGGGTAGCAGCCATGGAAAATGCGACGTCCACCAAAAATATCAGTGACCTGCAGACCATCCTTTTTGATTTGATGCAGAACGCTAAAATTAATGAATCTAGCCGTCTGGCCGGCTATATTCAAGGCTCGATGGTCGGACATTTAAAAAGCAAACGATACAGCCGCATCCGGGACAAAGGGGTCAAACAGGCACCTTTTTATGTTCTGCTTGGGGCCCAGATGCCGGCCGTATTGGTCGAAACATCATTTATCAGCAATCCACGAGAATGCAAGAGACTGGTCAATCCACAATACCAGGAACGCTTGTGTGAAGCCATCATTCTGGGAATCAAAAAGTATATCAAAGAGACATCGCCCACCGCTTTTCTGAAAAGCCGACCGAAACCGGAAATCAATGGATGATAGGCCATTGTCGGTTAACACCATTGAATCCTGGAGAAGCGAACCGCCGAACCTGGGCAAAGCAACCGCAGAACCCTGAAAAAAGCGAACCGCAGAATATCGAATATCAAATGTCGAAGGGTGGAGTCGCTTCGCTCTAACTATTTAAAATAAGACCTCACCAATAATTCAATACTATCCAATTCCGGGAATTTTTTCTTGCCGTTTTTTGCCGTTCTTATACTGGTGGCAAATATCAATTAATCGGCCTTCAAGATTATAGATCCTGACTTCTATCTGCTCCGCCATTCTTTGGCTAACTTTCAACCGTTACTATAAAAAATCGATAGAATTCCTTCCTTCGACATTCGATATTCGATATTCATCATTCGATATTTATCCGCCTCAGGTGGATTCGCCTTTCTTATAATTGACAACATCCCCTGTTATCCTCTATTAAGAATCCTCCCTGAAGAAGTTATACATAACGACACAAATCATGGTGCATACATACACAGCGTTCTGTCTATTTGATCCTGTGCGGTAGATTGAAAACCAAGCATAAAAATGCGAATACAGAATTAATCAGTGGATGAACGAAAACCCGTCAAACGGCTGTGTTGGGTTTCGCCCTCAGGAATCCATATTGGCGTAATAGCTTAATTGTCGTAGGTTGGGTTGAGGAACGAAACCCAACATTATCGGTCGGGCTCTACCCAACCTACCGGGAATCAGGGCTTTTCGTTCAGGCACTAATTATGATGCTGGGTATAATTTGAACGACAGCGGTTATGGATAGCAAAAAAGAAAATACCAAAATACCTTTCAATCCGTATGTGGTCCTGGTAGTCGGCATCATCGGCGTGTCCACCGGTTCGATTTTTGCGCGCCTGGCTGATGCACCGGCTCTGGTTACGGCTGCCTATCGGGTAGGACTGGCAGCTCTAATCTTAATCCCGATTGCCTTGTGGAAGGCAAGGAATGAATTGCTCGGATTATCCCTGGCTGATGCTAAATTGGCGGTGCTCTCCGGCTTGTTTCTGGCGCTGCATTTTGCCACCTGGATTTCCTCCCTGGATTACACGGCCATCGCCAACAGCGTGGTCCTGGTCAATACCATTCCCCTCTGGGTTGGCTTGCTGACACCCCTGATCACAGGAGACAGGATAATGACGACAACCATCGCCAGTATTGCTCTCAGTGTCATCGGCGGTGCAATTATCGGTTTCGGCGATTTCGCAGCCGGCGGCAGCGCCCTCCAGGGAGATATGCTGGCAGTTGTCGGCGCCATGTGTGCCGCCATTTACCTGCTACTGGGACGCAACCTGAGGCGCAAGCTTTCTCTGCTGGCGTATGTCACGGTTTGTTACGGCAGTGCGGCTGTTATTCTCTGGATCGTCGTTCTTTTGTTAAATCTACCAATTACCGGCTACAGCAGTCAAACGGTTGCGGCGTTCTGGGCCATGGCTCTGGTATCACAAATCATCGGGCACTCCAGTTACAATTGGGCACTAAAATGGTTCAGCACTTCTTTGGTGGCGGTTGCTTTACTGGGCGAACCAATCGGGAGTACCATACTGGCCTACATTATTTTCAACGAAGGATTAACCTGGCTGAAATTTGTCGGAGGGCTGTTTATCTTGTCGGCAATATATATAGCGGCATCGGGCGAGAGAAAGTGAACTACTTATAAAAAAGTGTCAGTTGTCGGTGGTCCGTGGTCCGTTGTACCCTGAGAACCTCAAATGTACCTTGAGAACCTCAAATCCGGTTGCAGCGTTGCCTGACTCTTTAAAAATACATTCATCAATCATTGTGCAACCGACAATGGACAATTGACAACGGACATTTCCTCGCTTTCAATTTGACAAAAAGTCTTTGATGCTTTATCCAACACGCATCATTTAATTTTACAAACTACTGACGGAGGTTAAAATGGCATACGAAAACATCGTCTATGAAGTCAAAGAGGGAATTGCTACCATCACCTTTAACCGGCCCAAGGCGCTAAATGCCCTCAATAGCGCGCTGCTTGCTGAATTTTCCCAGGCCCTGGACAATATTGCGGCGGACGAAAACATTCGCGTACTCATCCTGACCGGTGCCGGGGACAAATCCTTTGTGGCGGGCGCCGACATATCCGAACTGGCTACATTTGACTCCCTTAAAGCCAAGGTTTTCGCCACAAGCGGACACATTATTATTAACAAGCTGCAGCAGCTGCCGATCACAGTGATCGCGGCGGTAAACGGATTTGCCCTGGGCGGCGGCACCGAAATTGCCATTGCCTGCGATTTTATCTATGCATCGGAAAACGCCAAATTCGGCCAGCCGGAAATAAATCTCGGCGTCATTCCGGGTTTCGGCGGCACCCAGAGACTGCCACGATTGATCGGCACCAATATGGCCAAAGAACTGATCTTTACCGGTAAAATGATATCAGCCGAAGAAGCCCTTCAAATTGGTTTGGTCAACAAGGTCGTCCCCCAGGATAATCTCATGGAAGAAGTGATTCAAACCGCCCGTGCTGTTGCCTCCAAAGGAAAAGCTTCCCTGAGAGCCGCCAAACAGGCGATCAACAATGGGATGAATGTGGACCTTGCGAGCGGCTGCAATATTGAGATCGACGCATTTTCCCTCTGCTACGCCAGCCCGGATGCCAAAGAGGGCACCAGCGCCTTTCTCGAAAAGCGCAAAGCGGAATTTAAAGGAGCCCTTGCGGAATGACTATTGTCGATTGAAGATTGAATAATTATGGAATCCTGTCTATTTCTAAAATTTTTATACGAATGATTTTGTTAATATCTGCCACACCGCACAGGCGGGAGCATAAAATAGGTATCTGTCTGTGGGAGCGGCTTTCAGCCGCGATTGGTTATATAGGGTTGCGGTTTTTATCGCGGTAAAAAACCGCTCCCATCGCAAGAGCATATTAAGTGAACTTTTTTATCAATGGATAAGAACAAAATACATTTGCAGCTGGTCTGGGGCGCATTACTTGTCCTAATGAGCATAGCCTTTTTCTTTCAGATTCCTCAGGCGATGGACAGAATTAAATCCATCGAATCTTCTACCTTGGAGATTGGATTTGTTTATTTCTGTCTTTATCTTATCGACCTGGGCTTGTTGGTCGGGGGGGGCAAAAAACTATACAGCAATTACAGGTTATTGGAAAAAACAGATGCCAATGATGATGATAATATTGCTTGAAGGGTAATTTTTTATTCTATAATTAGACCCAATCCTTAAATATTCAATCTTCATTTATCAATCTTCATTTCCTGGTCCCCCAGGTCATGCCCAAAATAAAAACTATCGAATACTTTTCCTCGGCGATCTGGTTTATCTACGTTTGTTTTTATCTGTTGGGAATTTTATTGATCATGGGAGGAGGCCGGAAGATCTATGAGAATTATCGCAAGCTAAAAGGCGATGGTGCCGGAAAGGATGATAAGGACTGAGGTCGGAGGCTGGTAAGAATTAATAGATGAACACGTTGAACATTGAAGGGACCGAACATCGAACGTCCAACATCGAATTTTGAATAATAAAAGGTGAAGCAGCGGAGCAACCATTAATTTTGGGCATTAGATCTTCGAATGCAAATTAACTTGCCAAATTTATAATGAAATCGCGAAGCGCAGCGACATCATTATTCGATGTTCAAAGTTGGACGTTCGATGTTCGACGTTCTTTTTTTTGTTCGACTTTCGTCGTTCGGATGACACCTTTCATTGACTTGCGGCGGCTTCAAATTTTTTGAGCTGCTCTTCGTAATAGGATCGTTTTCTCCCGGCCCGGGACAGGGCTTGTCGTCCAGCCTCAACTGCGTCGCGGTACATGCCGTTGACATAATAACTTTCTGCCAGGGTGTCCCAGACATGGGGCGAGTTATCCAGCCTGATGGCCAGTTGGGCCAGGGCCAGCGCGCGGTAAGGGTCTCGAAATCGTTCATCTTCGCAGGTGGCGTAGAGCCAGGCCAGATTGTTGAGAACAAGGGCATTATCAGGTTTCAGCGCCAGTGATTTTTCCCAGGCGTCCCTTGTGCCAGGCCAATTTTTGGCATTGTAGCAAATATTTCCCAGCTGGCTGTACAAAATCGGATTATCGGGATTTGCTTCAATTTCTCTGCGGATGATCTTTTCCTGTCTTTCCAAATAGCCATAATCAATCTGACCTTCCATGACACCGATATTCAATTGATATCCCAGTCCTCCCAAAAGCAATAAGCACAACAGGTATATCCCGATGCTTCTTTTCACTTTGCGTTCCTGTCGCGTAATCCAGCTCGAATTAGATTCGCACTTCAGCAGGTAATCGATGCGCTGTTTGATGCTGAAATGATGCCAGTTTGGTCGGTCGGCCGACTGTCCGCTGGTGGAGGCGATCTTCTCCAGGGTGGATATCAGTGGTTTGGCGCTGTCAAACAATGCATACACATATGTGTCTGCCTGTCGTTCAAAATTGCGCATAAAGAAACCAAAAATGAATCTGAAATAAATTAAAAACAGGCAAATAATGACCACGCTGGAAATGGCCGATATGACGGTAGCCTGGCTGAAACCGCTTTGCTCGATCAACCAGTATACGGGTCTGGCATATATGATGGCAAAGATAATAAAATTCAGGCTGACATAGGTCAAAAGCATATAGCCGACAAAAAACATCAGATAAAACAAAAGATGTTTCTTTTTGATATGTCCGACTTCGTGGGCAATAACGGCATCGATCTCTTCCGGCTCCAGCATGTGCAGCAAGGATGGTGTCACCAAAATATAACGGAATTTCCTAATGAGACCCATGACACCGGCCGTAATCATTTTACCGCCGAAGATGGGCCAGTAGAGAATATCGGCATAGGCCATTTCCGCGCGCTGGCACAAGCTTGCGATGCGGTGGCGATGATAACCGTCTTCCAAAGGTTTACAGCGCCAGAATTTTTGGATCAAAAGCGGTCCAAGGATGGCCACGCCGACCAGAAAAAACAGAAAGTAGGCAACTTCGCCCTCGGTGGTGCTCAAAAATTGCTTCGGGGCCGCAAAAGGCAGGGCATGAATAATATCGGCAATGCCGGAAAGAAACAGCCAGGGCAATAAAACCGGAATCGAAAAGGATATATTGGAAAAGACATAGGTGCGTCTGGAAATGCCGAGTTTGTATAGCTTTTGGTAGGGGCGATAGGCGAATGTCCACACGATCGTCAGATAGAGTATGAACAGCAGAAGAAACAGCAGGGCCAGAAGGGTTGGAATTGTCCTGAAGGGAGCAATGTTTATCAGAAATGATGATAGATTCAATCCGTATACGTCGATGGCAAACAGAAAGACCGCCAAAACGGACTGCTGGAGCAAGGTATTGTTGAACTGATGATCAATTCGATAATAGCTGCCCCTGGCAATCCTTCTTTCGATCCTCAGAAATTGAAATCGGGAAAAAAATGCAAACAGCACAATCAAACCCAGAAACAGCGTAAAAGATTCAAACGCCGTAAAGTTGGTTTCGGTTGAGGGTGGATAGGTAAGATAGATGAGAAGAACAAGAATGAAATAAATGAAATTTCCGAACATAGAATCCCACTTGGATCCGCCTCAGCGGCAGATTTATTTGGTTTCAGCATCACTCAGGACCGAAAAAACCGTTCCTTTTCACTGTATATGCAGCCGCAATAGGGTTGGCGGTACATCGCCAGATTCTTTGATGTTTCAACCCCTTCTTTCCATCCCTCACGAAAATCCTCGTATAGAAAGGGCACGCCTACGGAACTGCCGACCGATTCACCAATCGACTTGATCAGGTCATGGTTCTGAAATTTACTGTAAAGCAGGGTCGTGGTGAAATAATCGAATTTACCGCGTCTGGCCATCAGGGCAGTGGTTTGCAGGCGATCGTGATAACAGTATTTGCAGCGATCCTTTTCCCGGTAAACCACATTACGGATAAATCCTTCCAGGTCGTAACCTTCCTGGTAGATGACGCGCAGATCGATCTGCCGGGCGTAGGATTGCAGGGTCTCTTGGCGTTTGAGACATTCGGAGTAGGGGTGGATGTTGTGCCTGTAAAAAAAGCCCATGACTTCCAGACTCCCGGCTCTAAGCGTTTTAACGGGGTATATGGAGCACGGGGCGCAGCATATGTGCAATAATATCTTCAATATCTTTCTCCAAAAATAGCCGTACCGATGCGCACCATGGTCGCACCTTCCGCGATAGCCGTTTCAAAATCCCCCGTCATACCCATGGACAATTCATCCATGGCAATATTGGGTATGTCTTCTGCTTTGATTTGGTCCCGCAGTTTGCGCAATGCGGCAAAAAAAGGCCGAACTTTCTCGGGAGCGTTGAAGAAGGGCGGCATGGTCATCAGGCCTTTAACGGCAATATTCTCAAGACGGCTGATGTCTGTCAGCAGCTTTAAGGTATCTTCGGCATAGACACCGGACTTTGAATCCTCCCTGGCAACATTGACCTGAATCAGAACCGATTGAGTCTTACCATTGTTTTTAGCATATTTGTTCAGTTCTTTTGCCAGTTTCAGGGAATCAACTGAATGGATCAGATCGAACATCCGGACGGCATATTTGGCTTTATTCGACTGCAGATGCCCGATAAAATGCCAATTGACCGAAAATCTTGCCAGGCTGTTGATTTTATCCTTGGCCTCCTGGATATAATTTTCACCCAGATCGGTCACACCGGCCTCGATCGCTTCACGGACGACCTCGGCTGGCATGGTTTTGCTGACAGCTATCAGACGAACAGATTCCACCGGTCTCCGGCAGGCTTCTGCTGCCCGTCTCATCCGTTCTTTTACCATTTCCAGCCGATCTTTCAAATCAGCGCCCTCCCGTCAACTCCACAACTTCGTGCTTAATGAGATAATCTAAGACCTCACACACCGGAAGTCCAACCACATTGGTATATGAACCATTAATGCGCTTGACCAGAAACATTCCGAGACCCTGAATAGCATACCCTCCGGCCTTGTCAAAGGGCTCTCCCGAATTGATGTACCATTCAATCTCTTTTTGCGTCAGTTTTTTAAAACGCACATCGGTCTTAACTGTTTCAGAAAAGGAGCACGGCTTATTTTGATGGCATATACAGTAACCCGTAACGACCTGATGGGTTGTATCGTTCAGGATTTTGAGCATCCTGCGGGCCTCGTCGCTGGAAGTGGGTTTTCCCAAAATGTTGTCGTTGATGAATACAATCGTATCAGCACCAATTACCCAACTGTCGGGATATTTCCTTGAAATGTCCTGCGCTTTGGATTCAGCCAGATATTTGACATATGTTTCGGGGGATGACGGGATTACCGAATTCTCGTCAAATTCACTGGCTACGACTGAAAATTCAAGTCCTGCCTGTTCCAGAAGATCACGCCGACGGGGTGATTTTGAGGCCAGAATC
>CP070771.1:6564960-6585925 GCA_020345785.1 Desulfobacterales bacterium | reverse complement strand
TTTTTTATAAAATAGACAGAATACCTTCCTTCGATCCGCCTCCGGCGGAATATTCATTATTCGATATTCGCTTTTTTGAGTTTCGATTATCGATCAAACTGGCCGCTCCGCCGCCAGCGGTTGGTCTGACACCTGACACCCGAAACCTGTATTTATCTGTCCTCTATCTTCTGTTATCAGTCTTCTGTCCTCTGTCATCCCTTACCATTCCAGCCCCAGCATCAGGCAATTTAATCCGCTTCCGATCCCCAGAAAACCGACGAGATCCCCCGGCAAAAGAAATCCTCTTTCCGAGGCAATGGCGGCTGTGATCGGCAGCGAAACCGTACCGATATTTCCGAGGAACTTGAAGGTAGTAAAGTCTTTGGATTGATCAATGCCGATGGCATCCAGGATATTGCGCTGGTGGGTGGCGCCCACCTGATGGCAGATAATTTTATCCGGTTTATTGTTGGGCCAGGAGAGTTCGCGGCGAAACGACTGGAAGGTATCAATCCCGAGAACCACACCACTTTGGAGTACCCGCACAGAATCGGTCTCCATTTTGTGTAAACCGCTGGCCGGAATACCGGTATCCGGTCCCCAGACACAGAGTTGATGATGCTCAGGTGCACTTCTGGCGGTGCCCCCCAGAATGCGATGCCCGGAATCCGACAAAGATTGATTTGTTAAAACTACGGCCACGGCACCGGACCCCCCGGTCAAAGTTGCAATCGTTTTTTTGAAAACTTCCATATCCTTGGTTTCAAGCAACCGGTCAATGGTGATGTCTATGATTTGGCGAGCGGACTCACATGAAACGATCATGCCGGCCTGCACCTGACCCAATTCTATGGCATTGGCCACCTGTACCATTCCATTTAAAACTCCCAGACAGGCATTGGAGACATCATAAATCTGGATATCCGTTCCCAGGCCCAATCCGTCTGCCACGGCACATGCCGTGGCCGGCTCCAGGTTGTCTCGGCAAACACCGCCGTAAATCAGCAGGCCGATGTGCGCTGGATCGACATTGCAGGCTTCCAAGGCTTTTCGGCCGGCTTTTATCGCACCGACGTGCATTTTGTAATCCGGATCCCAGAATCGGCGTTCCCGGATGCCGGTGATCGCCTCCAGTTGTCCCGGCTGGAAGTGGAGCGCCTCATATACCGGTTCCAGACGCGATTCCAGATCGTCTGACGTTATCACATTGGGCGGAAGTTCATATCCGAAGGCATCGAGGTAGACACTAGAGTATATCATAATTTTTTAATTCTCTTTTATTGTGTGGTAATCATATCATAAGCTTCGAGCAAACTATGAAATTCCAAATTTCAAGCACCACATTACAAATAAATCTCAATTTTCAATTTCCAATGACCAAAACATTTGTCAAAAATTGTATGGCATCTGTTTGCCACGTGACTGTTGCGATAGTGAGCGACTTGGAATAGTTTTAGATGGATCATTTGTCTGGAATTTTGAATTTGGGTCATTGGGATTTGTTTGATGTTTGGTTATTGGTGCTTGGAATTTTTATTTTTTTCATCAAGTAGCCAATACTTGTGCATCCTCTCCAACAATAAACTATACGCTAATTATTATAATTTATACCGGCACCAGTTTGATACCAAAATTTTTCATCTGGTAGATATACAATCCGTCAACTTTCAGAAAACCGTCGGCCAATATGCCCGGATCAGGCGTGTCCGCGATATTGGTGATTTCGGCTTCGACGGTAACCTGTCGATTGGCCGGTAGGATCTGACCGCGATAAATCCAAGAATGCTCGGCACCGGTGACCAGTCCGAAACGGTGACTATTCGCTAATTGCGGCCAACGCTCGCAGGCAACGAACTTTAGCAGCTGAATAAAGGACTCGATGCCCAGCGAGCCGGGACATACCGGATCCTGATAAAAGTGGGCCTTGAAAAACCACTCCTGCGGATCAATCTTCTTGGTCCCACGTATAAAACCGAGGCCCTTGGAACCACCGTCAGGCAGGTATGCTTCAATGCGGTCGATCATTCGAATGGCTTTGGCCGGCAGCGCCAATGCGGTTGCTGCAACCGATGCGGGATCCTGCGGATGGAGAGGGGGGTAATCAACAAAATCCTGAACAGCGCTCGTACGGAGTTTATCATGTTCCGCGAAATAGGCCTGTTTGTCAGCGTCGCGGATGCCTTCCTGCCGCGCCAGGGCTTCCTGGGTAAAAAATCCGAAGTACGTATTGCCGGTATATATTTTACGGTCTCGCCGGTGCACTTCGAAATCAAAGTGTTCGATGATCATGTCGGCTGCTTCCGAAGCCTTGGTCAATCGGGTTTTAATTGTAAGCAATCCTGTGTCCGGCCGTACTTCGCCATGCAAGGTGGCGTTGCCGCCCAGATTGCGAAATCTGAGATCATTTTGACTTCGCAAGGCCGATCCCAGGTAGGCAGCCAGCCAGCCGCAGGGTTGCAGTGCAATTTCAAGCAGGATGCAGATGGGCGCAGCCGGTGTTCTTTCAGCTCTAAAATACCAGGCAGCCGGATCAACATCACATTCGGCTTCAATCCAGCCGTCCGGTTTCAGCACCCAGGCTTCGGGCTCGGCCTTGACGATGCGGTCGATGAGCAGATAGGGCGGTTGCGGAAGACGTGCAATAAAGCGCTGACGGTCAAATGGTTCGTAAGCATGGCCGAAGGCCCCCGATGGCTGCCCTGCGGCGAATTCCAGCATGTGAGGACGATCAAACAGCACCGACTTCGCGGAGCGCGCTGATGCCGCCATCTGCCGTGTGCGCCGTTCCCGCCATATGGATTCAATTTCATCCCGGGTGATGTTGCTCATCTGCATGGACATGTCGCGAAAATAGACGATGCGATGTCCGTCGGCATACATATACGCATCAGCAACCACGTAAGGTGCGGGTCGGTAACCAATTTCTTTGATTTCGACTTCATAGATGACGCGTCGGGTTTGCGGTGTCACGGGGCCCCGGCATTTTAATGTTGCTTCGATTTGCCTGACCGGTTCATAAAACACGCCGGATTTTTCAGTCACCCACCCGATACGCTGCAGAAATACACGCAGGGTATGCGCACAGCATTCATACATCAAGGTGCCCGGCATCACCATGTCATCAATGAAATGACAGGTTAAATACCAGGCCTCCGGATGAATATCAGCCTCAGATTGAATTAAACCCAATCCGAATCGTCCGCCGGAAGGATCAAGACTGACGATCCGGTCGATCAATTTCATCCGTCCGCCGGGCAGCCTTAAGTCATGGGGCAGTGATATGCCTTTAAAGTCATTACCGAAACAATCAGACAAGTTGCCCTGTCGCAGGGCTTCAACCGACATGTCATCGTAGCTTGCACGGTCCAACGGGACGAATTCCTGCCAGTTGGAAGGCCTTTTGCCAGCAACCGGCCGGCGGTCTTCCTGGGTCAGGACAATGCCGCCCGAGTTTTTGACTTCTTCCTCGGTAAAAAAGCCGGCACATCCATTGGTCATGGTAATCAGGGGGGTGTCACCGATGAAACCCTTGAAATGAAATAAAAAGAGATAGGTGTCTCCCTGACGAATAAACTTTTCAATTTCAATCTCATAGCGGACGGTTTCCCCAGGGAGCGGCAACTCCCGGTGAAACTTGACGGTCGCATCCAACAGCCGATAAGTTCGCCTGCCTTGGACCTTGAGATCGATACCCAAATAAGCACATAAAAAAAGATCCGCCTGTCCGGCCTCAACCGAGATACAAACCGGCGCATGGCCGCCGTCCAGGTACCATGCGTCGGGCATGACATCATGCTCGGTGACGATGCGTCCGGAACCCAGTGATCCTTTTTCCCCCTCGACGGAAATGATCCTATCCACCAGCATGAGAGGTTCATCCGGCAGCCGCACCCTGGCGGCATAGCGGTCCACGTCGGCAAACTCAGGTCCCAAGACCTTGGCTGCAGATCCAATTGCAAATTCCAAGCACGCCGTGCGATCGAACGCGGGAACGGAATGCCGAGTATCAGGACTCGAAGATGGCAATCGGGAGGCTGCAGGATCGGAATGATCCCTCCACGAAACGGCGGTTTTTCTTGCGGGAGCTGAAATGACATCCTCACCCGTCTCCATGGCGTGTTCCAGGAGCCTGGTTTGTAGGTTGAATGTTTCCGCATAGGACCGGGTGATCTCCTCGGAGAGTTCCAAAAATTTCTGGTGGGCCTCTGCCGTGCTTTGAGCAACGCGGTTGGCGGTTTCAATCAGCTCTGAAATCCCCGCGTGGCTTGCGTGCCCATGATCGTCTTCGACCGGTTTCGGCATTCTGCTCTCCGTCTTCTGTCTTTTGTCTGAAAAATCCGACAGGGAAGGTGAGGGCGCTTTGCCGCCGATGATCACGCTTATCTGCTCTTGGGGGAATTCGGCAACCGGCTCATTCAACGCCGGTGGATATGCACCGGGGTCGTACAGCATTTCCAGGTCAACCTCCATGCGTTCGGCAATCAAGGCTCCCAGAACCTTGAT
This sequence comes from Desulfobacterales bacterium, assembly GCA_020345785.1. The sequence goes on along the minus strand of CP070771.1, from coordinate 6,581,440 downwards.
GATGGTGATGTAATCCTTTTCACCCTGAACGCAGGTCGAAATGGCCAGATGGGGTTTGTCTTGCAGGATACGATTGATCATGCGTGTACACGACGAATACGGTCCGAGCTCCAGGAATATGCGAACACCATCACGGTGCGCCTGGTTGACGGTGGCCGTAAAATCAAACCCGTGCAGCGCCTGGTTGAGGATGGAATTGGCCGCCTTTTCACTGGTTAGCTCATAGGCGCGTCCAAGAGCACAGCTGTAAAAGCGAATGCCTTCCGGCTGTCGTGTGGGAAACACATGCAAATCCCGGTAAGCATCGGTAACCGGTTTCAGAGCGTCGCAATGCACCGTTACGACACCCTGCAAAAAAATTGCTTCGCATTTTAAATCCTGAATGGCGGCCTTGACATCTGGCAGGCGGCCGCCGATGACGCATTCTTCGGGCGTGTTAATAATCAGCAAGCGGATAGTTGGATAACGATCGAGGATTCGGCCTACCGCATCGGCCGAGCGATTCACGACCGCTACTCGCCAGAGGACGTCTTCGTTGGAAGGGATGCCCCATGCCTGGCGGGCCGCGTTGCATGGTCCGGCCAGTTCCGTTGTGAATAAATTGGTGGCCTGCATCCGTTTGAGCATTTCACCGCGTTCCGGCCAGACATTCATGGCAAAGTAACCTGTTGATTCGCCCAGGCTATAGCCGATAACTGCTGACGGCTGAATTCCAAAATGTCTCATCAGGTTGGCCATCATACCGCCATGCACCACCTGGCCGAAAATCATGTGTAAAGGATCGGAGATGATCTTGTTATACGCTTCTTGCTGCCAGCCTGGCGCCCATGAAACCCGCCAGGGAATATAGCAATCCGGCAGCATCTGGGTCTTTAAGCGCAACGTCTCAACGTCCATCTCATGTAAAATGAGCGGCCAGTGCACGCCGATATCCCGGCCCATACCCAGATAGTGACTGCCCGATCCGGGGAATACATAAGCCAGTTTCCCCTTGTGTCCCAGCGGATGGGGTGAATACCTGACGCCGCCGTTGCTTCCCATTTTCAGAGGGCTATCCGACAAAACCGCTTCTTTGGCAGTCGCAATCCAATTCTTCAAATTCGAAAAATCAGCCGCCGCAATCGATACGGCATACTTGAGCGCAGGATTCAGACGATTTGCCGCGTGCCAGGTTCGAGCCGCTTCTTCGACGGTGGCCGGTTTGGAGGGTCCGTTGGCTACGGCGGATGTTGCCATAAAATATTCAATATGCTGATCGAGTAAATCCAGACCCTCGAGCAAGGCCTTTCTGGTGTTTCCTTCCACGCAATAAAGACCAAAGGCTTGTAATCCCAGCGGTCTTTTTTTTTCAAGGGCAACTTTTTGCAGTATCGGCGGTTGACCTTCGCCTGTGGACTCATAATCGTAACCTTCGAGCATGACATGCATGCAATTGCCGTCGGGTGTCATGGAACCGACCAGAGCTTTTCGCGTCCCATCGCAACGATTTCTGAGCCAGTATTGAGGGTACATCGGAAAATGAAAATCTTCCTTGAGCCACTGCGAGTTTCTGGGAGTGATGAAGTTAATCAGGGGCGGCATAATTTCGTGATAAAGGCTTAAGCTGGTTTTGACCAGAGCAGCCAGGCCCGATGCGGCGCCGGTGTGGCCGATGTTGGCCTTGACCGAGCCGACAGCACAGGGATCCTGACGGCCGCCGAAAACTTCATGCAGGGCAATTGACTCCAGATCGTCTTCCGCCGGATTGCCGCTGCCGTGGGTTTCCACAAAACTAATCGCCGCAGGTGCGGTATCGGCATCCTGGCAGCAGTTTTTAAGGGAACGCCCATAAGCCTCACTGGTAGGTGTGCTGAGGTCGATGCCGCCGCCGCTGGCACAACCGATGCCTTTGATGACCGAATATATCCTGTCTCCGTCAGCAATTGCCCGATCAAGGCGTTTGATGACCAATGCCGCGGCGCCCTCACCGGGCAGTGTGCCGTCGGCGTCCTGATCAAAAGGCTGGATTTGTCCTTTCCGGGAGTAAGGTCGCACCTGGTTGGCCAAGATGATGTTGCGGACATCCCCGCTTAAATCCACCGCTCCTATCAGAAAGGCATCGGCCTCATCTTGCTGCAAGGCCCTGACACCGATTTCCAATGCCTTTAAGCCGCCCGCATCCTCACAGGAGACCACGAAACTCGGGCCGCCAAAACGAAACTCTCGGGCGATACGGCTGGCAACGATTCCGCCTAACGCACCGATGGTTCGTGTGGCTGTAAGGGGCGGGCTACAGGCTTCTTTTATTGATTCCAGCCAAGTGTCGTCTTCCGCTTCCTGGAAGGTCCGGCCGAGTTTTTCCATCCACTCAGCAAGCATTTTCTTCAAGTGCCAGCGCAAGTGAAAACTAGTGGACTCAAACTCAAAATCAATACCGATAATCGCGCCCATTTCAGGGCGATCTTTCCGCAAGGGCAAGCCGGCATCCCGCATGGCACCGGCAGCAACTTTTAGCATTAAAAGTTGCTGGGGAAGAATATCCGGAATTTCCTTCGGCGGGATGCGGAATTCGTTGGCGGCAACCGCTATTTTCTCGCAGAAACCGCCGCTTAAATATCGGTTGGACAGACATGCATTTGCCACAGGGTCGCACTCTTTCCAGCGCAGCGGCGGGCGGTCTCTGAAATTACTTTCACCATTAAAAATAAGTTCTTGAAAAGCTCTCAAAGAGGCGACAGATCCAAAAGCCGCCTCCATGCCGATAATGGCAATATCTGAATTTGGAGTGCGGAATGCGGAATGCGGAATTGCTTCTGCCGGTTTCCCGGCAAACTCGAATTGGCGGTCAGACAGTTCGTAGACGCGAGGGTCAGGTTTTTTTGAATCGATTTTTAATTTTCTGCCTTCCGACTTCCGACTTCCGAATTCCGAATTCTCATCATATTCCGCCAACAGCATGTGGGCATTAATGCCGCCGAATCCAAAGGCACTGACGGCAGCCCGACGTGGCTGGTGATCTCTGTTCCGATGCCAAGTTTCAGGTTCAGTTTGCACTCGGAAAGGACCATTGTACAGCGGGCTGTTCTGAGGCGCTCGCTGGAAATTCAATGACGGAGGAAGTGTTTTGTGTTGCAAGGCCAAAAGGGTTTTAATCATGCCGGCGGCACCGGCAGCGGTCAACAAATGGCCGATCATGGACTTAATTGATCCGATACGACATTGATATTCTTCCCATCCGGAGTCCTGCCATAGGTTTCGCAAACTATTTAACTCGGTCAGGTCTCCTAGTGGTGTTCCGGCACCATGACACTCGATCAGATCGATGTCATGGGGGGACCAGCCGCAGAAATCGTAAGCTTTTCGCATGGCGCGCAGCTGGCCTTCGCTGTCCGGGGCAAGCAGGGTGCCCCGCATGTCGTTGGAAAGGCCGACGCCGTGAATCAGACCGTAAATTGAATCCTTATCCCGTAAGGCATCGGCCAAACGTTTGAGAACAACCATACCCGCCCCTTCTCCGACGACAAGACCATCGGCACTCTCGTCAAAGGGGGCACAGCGACCGGAGGGGGACAGCGCTCTTAGCTGGCTGAATCCGACCTGGGTAAAGAGGCAATCGGGTCTTGATACACCTCCGGCCAGCATCGCGTCGGCACGATGGGCATGCAGTTCATCGCAAGCCAACTTGACGGCATATAGGGAGGATGCGCAAGCTGCATCGAGGGTATAAGTTCCGTTTCCCAGGCCTAAAGCTTTTGCCAGAACAGCGCCCGGCAGGCTGGTGACGCGACCGGCCAGATAATGGTAGCGGGAGAAAAATTGAACATCGGTGCTTTTTTTATAATCAGCGGCGCCGGCAAATAGTTTTTCTTCTAAAGCTGTTCCCAGAACCTTTCTGGTAATTGTAGAAGTTGCGTCCGTCGGCAAGGCAATGGCGGCCAGGACCACACCGGTGCGGTGACGGTTTAAGCTTGATTGCGGGATTCCGGCTAGCGCCTCGCGACCGACATGCAGGACAACGTGATAAAGCGGGTCGAGAGCGGTTATTAAGCCTTCATCCAGGGCTAGGCCCGAGGGATCGAATATAAAATCTGGTAATAGGCAGCAATACTTGGAATAAGCCTTGTCGGGTTGAAATCCCCTCGAGACCATTGAACCTGGATCAACCTGCCAGCGATTTGCATCTGCCTCACCGACTGCATCGACTTTGTTGATGATGTTTTGCCAGAAAAGATCGAGGTTAACGGCTCCTGGGAAGAGGCCGGCCATTCCGACTACTGCTATCGGGTTTTTGGGGTTCATTTGTTCCGGTGATTTCAAAAATATTTCAAACCAGATTTCTCGTCTGGGTTTTTATTAACAATAAATTAGAATTTATATATATACCTTAATAGGAGGAACAAGGCAACCGGCAATCGCCAGAATTTTACTAGAAGCTCTCTCAACCAAATACAGCAATGCGGGATCTTTGCATGCAGACTGGCAAGTCATAACCATATGAAATGAAATTTTTTCACCAGCAAAAAATCGAAATTTTTTCTTGCCTCTTTTCTGTGTTCCCTCCGGCTGGGTGAAACGCTTTCGTAATTAACTCGTTTTTTGCTTCCATTTGGTACCGATATTTACTGAAAGAAAAATTGCCAATCAATCGGTTGCCCGTCTAATCAATTAAATTCTTTTACATTTTTAGTCTTATTACTTGACAAATTTACTTCTATAAAGTAATTTATCTATATAGTAGTTACTTTAAATTGATTTTTAGATAAAGCAGTTCAAGCACCTTATCTAATTTGTTATGAGTGAAACCGCATTAGTTTGTTATGAGTGAAACCGTATTAGCCAGGAGTAATTTTAATTAATTTGTTGAGGAGGATTAAAAGAATGGCCATTTCAAAGAAAGAACTGACAGCATTAAAAAAAGACTTTAAGGCCCTTGAGAAAAAAATGGAGAAATTATTAAAGGCAGCTGGATCAGCGGGACCGGCTAAAAAGGCTGCGAAAAAGAAGACGGTTAAAGCCCGACCTGCAAAAAGGGCAGCTGCTAAAAAGACAGCCGTCAAGAAGGTTGCTGCTAAAAAGGCTGCGGTAGCAAAAACAGCTGCTAAAAAGACAGCCCCCGGAAAAAAGGCCGGGAAACCGACGGCAACCGATCAGATTTTAAAAATCATCAAACGCACCAAAAAAGGTGTTGATGTGCCGACACTGAAAAAAAAGACCGGTTTTGATGATAAAAAAGTGCGCAATATCGTTTTTAGGGCTGCTAAAGAGGGCAGAATCAAAAAATCCGGACGAGGCGTTTATGTCGGGGCATGATGCTTTTTCAATGCCCTGCGACGAATGCCTGAGCGCCAACAAGCGCTGATTTACTACTGATAAGCTTTAATATGATTGTGAAAAGCATTGGTTCTTTATTGCTTTTTCTCCGAAAATAAAAGGTAGAGTGGTGCGGCGATAGCACCACTCTACCTTTTATTGCAAAGTTTGTTCTGACGAAAGACTTTCTCATTGCATCCCGGACGAAGCCATTTAACCGGGCGATCTCCCTGCAAGGCTTCTTCACATGGTTTGGGCATTGTTTCAAGGATAAAGGATAAAATTCTGTAAGGCCAATTTCCGGGCAAAGTAAAAATGATCCGTCGGATCATTCGAATCCGCTTAAGTTCCGCAATAATATTCTGCTCCAAACAGCGCCTGTAACACTTTAAAACCGCCTGCGAATCGTCATATGACTTCAAAAGAGCTCTGGCTGCCAGTTGGGCGCTTTTGTGGGCATAATAAAGACCTTCACCGAGAAAAGGGTCCACCAGTCCACAGGCATCACCGAGCAATAGCACATTACTGTATCCGGGATCGGAAAGAAAACTCCCGTAAGGCAGGGCGTGACTCCTAAAAGGGGGAAATCTCTTCACGGAAATATTCAGCGACTTCAAAAATGTACGAAAGCCTTTTCTGAGAAATCGGCCGGCCTTAACATTCAATCCGACAATACCAAGGATACGAAAGTGTTCCCCCGGAAAATTCCAGCTGTAACCCCACGGAATATAACCGAAATAAATAGCCGGATAGTCCGTCTGTTCAGGTATGTGTCGGTTTGATATAAAGACTTCTAGAGTCGTGGCCATCTCCGACTGCCTGTCCGGTTTAATGAGTCCCGCCGTGGACAGCAATCTTCTGGTTCTGCTGAGGGCACCATCTGCGGCCAAAATATAATTTCCGTATATTTCATAACCCTTGTTGGTTGTCAGTTTTTTACTTGAGATATCCAATGCAACGGCTTTTTCTCCGGCTCTGAACTCAGCCCCTGCTTTTTGCGCCATTTCTAACCAAAAAGCATCATAAACACTGCGCTGTACGAAGTGAAAAGGATAATCCAGGCGACCTTTGATGGCCCCCCCTTTACTGCTGCCGACTTTGTAGTTAAAACTCTGATAGGTGATGATACGCTGATTTTTCATGTCGTCGAGGGATATTCCATAAATGCTCTCCAGCAACTTGACGGTTTTCAGGGTCAATAGACCACCGCAGAGCTTATCTCTGGGAAAAGTACTTTTTTCAACAATAAGAATCTTGAACCCTTTTGAAGCCAATAAGTATGCTGCAGTTGCTCCCGCGGGTCCCGCTCCGATGACAACGACATCGAAGCTGTTTTTTTTCTTAGCAATTGAATTCATTTATCTGATATTATATATTTATACTTTAAGGCAGAATGTCCAAGATCCGAATGACGGTGAAGGAGCCCGTTAAAAGGGATTATTTAACGCCGTTTAGCCTATCAACTCTTAAATTCTGATGTCAAGAGTTTATGATTTTGACAAGCGATCCATTCGCCTATATGCTTTATAGTGTTTATGACTTTATATCCGGCGTCAATTGCTACAACAGCCGGACAGGTTTTTTTCAATAACAATTTTGCGGTTATTTTATGAATTCCTATCACAGAGAGCAGATCGACGCTATGACGCTGGTAAAGACACAGCTTGATAAATTGCCAGCGTCTAAGCGACGGGAATTGGAAAAATTGATAGCCGACTATCTTAAGTTTCGTAGCGAGATTGACGGCTTTCTATCAGATAATTTCGGCCAGGTATGCACTCGAACCTGTTACCAGAGCCGGCTAAGTGCCTGCTGTTCGCGTGAAGGAATTATCACCTTTTTTGCCGACATTGTAGTCAATCTTATGGTTTCAGACGGCGATGACTTCGACAGCATTTTGGCGGTGCTCAATAAGCCGAATGAGGGTTTCAAATGTGTTTATCTCACGGAAAAAGGCTGTCTCTGGCGCATTAAACCAATTGTCTGTCAAATGTTTCTGTGCGACCGGTCTAAGGAACTGGTTTTCGGGAAAAATCATCAGCTCCAGAAAAAATGGAAATTAATGGAACAAAAAAGAAAGCTGTTCACCTGGCCGGATCGGCCGGTTCTTTTTGATGCCCTGGAATCATATTTTATGAATATTGGATGCCGTTCGCCTTTAATGTATTTGCATAACAGCCCCGGGCTTTCGCGGGTTAAAGACAGGTCAAAGAGAATAAAGGGATCGGAAGAACAGTAGCGTCATTCGGTGCCCTAGCTGATGGTCAAATATTTGTTTTGGATCTCGCACAACCCAAAATATAGATTGAATCCAACTGTTTTTATATTCATGGCACTGAACAGAAAATAAAATCAGACCATCATCCGCTTTTAACTCCCAACTTTCCATTTTTCCACCATTCCATTATTCCATGATTATCTGACGACCAAAACACCCCTTTGAGGAGAAGTCAAACCCCGTCTCGGCGAGGCCTTTGAGCCAGGATTCTTTATTTACCAATTTAATTTTTGCTAGCATCCATATATTCTCAAAATAGAAAATTCTTTTTAGTTTTATAAAAAAAAATCTTGCATTAAAGAAAAAAATATACTAAGAATACATTCATGAGCCGGAAAAAAACCTTTTCTACCAGAATCGATGAAGACCGTTTGAAAGCCTTAAAGCATCTCGCTGTTGATGAGGATAAATCCATCGGAAGTCTGTTGGAAGAGGCTATTGATGACCTTATTAAGAAATACGAAAAAAATAAGAGGAGATGAGATAGACGCCAGTCATAAAACACCGGCATTGCCACTAACCCTAAGGAAAGATATTGTTATGCCTGTAGCCAGCAATAGCAATTGTTTAGGGGAAGAACACGAGTGTTTACCGGACCCCGAATACAATTATCCCAATGGTATTACAGTCAAATGTATCTGTCCGAAATGCGGCATTGAGCACAGAATGAAACTGCTTTGGAGTGGACGCGGAAAGCCGAAAAAATACTGCCCGCCATGCAAAAGTTTTGTTTCTACCATAGAAACGATAGATTTTTGCGGCATTCCAGCTGATATCCACCGGGGTATTGATAAAGCGGTATGACGTCGTCCGGACAGGGTGCAATTGACTATTGACTCCATTCCTAAGCCACTGGCTAGGTCGGTGAGAATTGGGAAGGTTCTGCCGTTTCAGCAATTCTTTATATTCATTGATCTAGGCTGAAGCACGGTATTGTGGTTTAAATGCTTTAATCAATGATGCATCCATGACGGCCTCGTAACCCGTTAAACGTGCCACTGTCACGTCGTCCGAGCCAAGAAACGTGAAATCTCCTCGCATTTTTCGGTTGGTCACCTCTTTTATCTCCAGTACCACCGTTACACCACCAGCAGGAAATTTATGACAATATTGTCGGTATGATTCACCATAACTTGGCAGCGACACAATCCCTTTCTCTTCAAAACACCAAACGGTTGCCATCTGAAATGCGCTATCCAAAACCAGAGGATCGGCGATCCAATTATTTCTCAACGGATCCGCTATCCATTGGGCCGGCGCGGGTGCGGGTGAAATATGGGCCACGATGCCGCGGGATGAGCAGCTGACAATTCTTCGGATTCCGTGAAGCTGCGGACCGTGAAATAGTATCTTATCATAAACTTCATCCATTTTTCTCGTGTAGGCCTTGGCAACCATGGTCGTAGAGGCGTGATAATCAGGGGCATCATCCAGTCTTTCGCACAAAATTGCCCGGCCTTTTGAGTAAATGGTGTCCTGGGAGGCCGTTTCAGCGTCTCTTAATTCAACTTCCACTTCGAAGAATTCACCGATCTTTTGAGGCTTGCCGGCCAGCAGTCGAACGTACTTTATGTCATCTTCCAGGCGAATTCCTTTCATGACGCGAATATCATCCAAGCCGTGCAGAAATAATCCGGGATTTTCATGCAGCGCGCCGTGCGCAAACCACTCGATCATTAAGGCCAAAGGTAGCACCGGTTTGCCGTCGATCATGTGTGACTTCAAAATGGGATATCGGCGCAGGTCAACTTCGCGCTCAAAGACAACCGCGAGATGCTGCTTTTTTATGCCGGGTGAAGGTTTGACCAGCGCGGGTCGTTTGGGTTGCTTGCGGGTAGGCGCTGTTGCAGTCGCCAGGCCAGCACCGATGACGATTTCTACCGGGTTGTTATTGCCCGCCATCATTTCATGAAGCATGCACCTGGCGCCGTATTCGGGAGGAATCAAGTGGATGCCGTTACGCTCAAATTCACGTTTCAGAGCCGAGGTTACCATGCCGCCGTCCCATGGACCCCAGTTGATCGAAACAACCCGGCAATCTGCGCGCCTGAACGCTTCGGCTTGGGCGATCTTATTGAGTGCTTCATTGGCCATGGCATAATCCACCTGCCCCTTATTTCCAAAACGAGCAGCCACTGAGGAAAATAAAACCAGGTATTTTAAGGGATCGCTGCGGGTGGCCTGCAGCAAGTTATGCAATCCCATGACTTTGGTATCATAAACCCGTTCAAATTGATCCGAGGTTTTATCGATGATCAGGCGATCTTCCAGTACGCCGGCGCCATGAATGATGCCGGTGATGTATCCGTATTTGGAACGAATCTCATCGGTGATTGCCTGGACGGTCTTCAAATTTCTGACGTCGGCTGAATAGTAATGAACATTTGCACCGGTCGCCTCCAATCGGGTCAGATTATCGGCAATTTCACGATTGGTCATGTAGTGATTGTAGGCTTTTTCAATTTGGACCGGTGTGGCGGTTCGACCGTGGTATTCGTTTTCAAAAATCGCTTTTTTGATGGCGGATTCACCCTCGGTGGATGTCAACCATTCCGGTTCCGCAAATGGACTCGGAGAACGACCCAACAAAACAAGGGTAACACCGGTATGGGCGGCCAGTTCACGCGCCGCGGCGGCCGTAATCCCTCTTGCACCGCCGCTGATGACTAGCACATCGCGCTGGTCAAGATTTAAGGCGCCTGTCGGATAGGGTCTCGACTCACGGGATAAAGTCATCCGACACCGGTCATCAAGACCGATTTCAATTGGGCCCGGTGTCATAATCTCTTTGACAACGGTTGATGCAATCTTACGATTGTCCAGCCAGTTCGGTGCGATATCAATTGCGTGGCAGCAAACATTCGGCCATTCTATAGCGGCTGTTTTAGCCAACCCCCCCAGGCCGCCCTGTTCAGGATTTTCCGTTTGCATTTTTCTAAAGCCAAAGGCACCATCCAGGCGAGTGATGGTTGCAAACACGGCACCGCCATCATTGGCGGAATGGATGAGGTCTGGTGCCAGAAATTTCGAAAGGTTAAAAGCTTCCTTTAAATCCTGGTGGATCCGATCGGATCCGGGGTCTTGGACAATGATAAGTCCGGCTGCCGCGGGAAGCTGCTTTTTGTACCTTAATATATCCAGGGAGACTCTGACGGTTTTGATGTCGAACTTTGCCAGTTCTTCGGTGATTTCTTCGGAAAGACCGGTGTTATCTTCAGTAACATACACTTTCTTATGGCCGGAAATGGTCACGGTAGATTCAGAAATCGGGGGTGCTTCTACGACCGTTACCACACTTCGTGGGATTTGCAGCGCCTCCGGGTGCAGCTCACCCCCGTCGGAATCGAGCGAACCTTTTGGCGCTGTGTTGCCGACACCTGCTAAACCCTTCGGCAGAGATTCAGTGGCCGGACTGCCGGCAGTTCCGGTGTGTGTGCGTTGCACAAGATAATCACAGATTTGTCTCAGCGTTTTTAACGTGCCCATTACTTCAGGTGAAACCGCGGGTAGATCAGGCATTTTTTCTTCAAGTGCAGAGAGGATTTCCACTCTTTTGATGGAATCAATGCCTAGATCGGCTTCGATGTCCATATCCAGACCGAGCATTTCCAGCGGATAGCCTGTCAATTGACTGACGATCTCCAGCATCGCGGATATCACATCACTCTGAGGATTTTCAACCGGTTCCAAATGCCTTGCGGCCGTTGGTGGGCCACCGGCTTCCAGTGGACCCTCGGATCGTTTTACATGACTTTTCTCTGAATGACTGCCGTTCATAAATGCGGCAATCTGCCCCAGTGTTTTTAAACCGCCCATGATATCGGGTGAAACCGCGGGTAGATCAGGCATTTTTTCTTCAAGTGCGGAGAGGATTTCCACCCTTTTGATGGAATCAATGCCCAGATCGGCTTCAATGTCCATGTCCAGTCCGATCATTTCCACCGGATAGCCCGTCAGCTGGCTGACGACCTGCAACATCGTTGTTTCAAGATCAGTCCCCAAATCCTGGGGCTTCTCAGCGGGCGGTTCCGCAAACTCGGACCTGCGGTGATGCGCCTGCTCATCCTTTGAATAACCGTTGGCCGTTGCGTGGGGGAGCTTCCATGGAGCAGGGGAGGGCGATGTTTCCGGGCTCTTCGTATAATCCACCAGAGCTTTACGTCGAGCAGGAGCTTGATCCATCACGTCAGGGATATTTTTTCCCAAATCCAGCATGGGATCTGGTTGCAGGACTTTTTCCGGCGGAGGCACTGCCAAAATCTCGGTGGCTTCGAATCCCAGAGTTCTCTCTGCTAAACGTTGCGTATTTCTCATCATCTCCTGCAGGGCACGATTGGCCTCTGCCTGAGTCAATAAAAATTTTTCGTGAGCCTGGGCTGTTTGATGTTGAAGGCGTTGCATTGATTTAAGGCCTTCTTGAACGACTCCTAACGCATCCGTGATAAAATCCGATGTATTACTGAATTTTTTACTCATAATATCTTGTTGACTGTCGTAAAGGTTATTTTTGGGAATTTGAATGGTTAGTTTACTTGAGGGTTTTGTATCATTAGGGTTATGATCGCTGAGTGCGTTTAGTTGGTTATGATGGATTAGATCGTTTGTATATTTGATGGTCACCGGTTTCTGATTTCTGCCTTCAGTCAATGCTTCTCTGACATCGTCCTTTTGATTTCCGTCCTCTGTTTTCTGTCCTCTGTTTTCTATCTTCTGTTCTCTGTCTTCCGTCCGCTGTCTTCTATCGCCTGTCTTCTGGTTCCTAAAATTGGTGCCGCTCAGAAGCACATTCATCCGCGGTTTGGGGGGCGCTGAAATCAGGGATTCCCATTCGGAAAGTTTCACCGGATAGCCAAGAGAAGCAAGCCGGCAGAGTAATCTGGCCAGATCGGCGACCCCATTTGCCTTACCCGCGGATGCGTCCATGGCTGCGGCTTCAAAAGGGCGGTCATGCAGGATGGAAGAAATCAGCCCGGTGAGGATTGATTTGGGTCCGATTTCCACAAATGTTCGGATGCCGGAACGATATAGATTTTCAATTTCTTTGATGAAGTCTACCGGTTGAGTAAGATGCCTGCCCAATAATTTGCGGGCTGCATCCGGATCGGTGGGATACGCCTCGCCGGTCGTATTCGAAAAAACATCAATACTCTTTGGCGTTATCGAGACTTTGGAGAGTTCTTCCAGGAAGGGCGCCGCGGCGTTTTTAACCTCTTCGCTGTGGAAAGCAGCGGAAACGGGCAGCCGAGTGGCCCTGATTTTCCTGGTTTTACATATTTTTTCAATTTCAAGGATGGCACTTGTCGGACCGGATAAAACACCCTGGTTGGGGCTATTGCGGTTGGCCAAAATAATATTTTGTTTCGAACCGGCGATCAGTTCCTCCAGTTCATCCAAGGGCATTTGAACGGCAAGCATGGCCCCTTTGGGTGAATTTTGACTGCCACCGGCGGCTGCCATCAGCTGACCACGAGTGATCGAAAGCTGCAGGAGGGCTGCCTCATCAATCCAGCCGGCGGCACAAAGGGCCGTCAACTCCCCGAAGCTATGGCCGCAGGTTGCCGCAGGGACAATATCGAACTCCTCTAATGCTCTGAGCATCGCCAAGCTTATCGTTCCGATGGACGGTTGGGCATTATCTGTGAACTGCAAGCTTGTTTCATGTTTTTTACGCGCCTGATCATCCGATGCATCCCATGGAAAAATTAGATCGCTTAGACACGTTGATCCTATAAAAATTTTATTCGCTTTTTCCAAAATCGACATGGCCCGCGGAAACGTGCAGACAATGTCGCGTCCCATCCCCAGGTATTGACTACCCTGGCCTGGAAACACGAACGCCATTTTTCCCGGATTTTGGGGGCCTCCACTATAAATATTTTTTAAATTCAATTGGTTATATTCTAACCCGTAATCTAATACATTCAAAGCCCGTTCAAGCAGATCCACTTTATCTGCCATGTTTTCACAAACCATTAAAAGTCGGTGGGGTTGTGCGCTGGAAAAAATACGGCGTGATTCGGCAGCCCTGAATTTGAATTCCTGATCGGACAAACCGTTCTCAACAGCATGCTTTATCTGTTTGACGCGCTGGATTAAATCTTCGGGTTGCTCGGCCGACATAGCGACAATTTCCGTACTGCCGTCCCAGGTTATTTCCGTTTTGTCAGGGCGATATTCTTCAAGTACCACATGAAAATTGCTGCCGCCAAAACCAAAGGCACTGACGCCGGCGCGCCGCGGATTATCATTGGTTGAACACCAGGGGCGGGTCGCGGTGTTCAGGTAAAAATGGCTGTTATTAATGTTCAGATTGGGATCCGGGGTCTCAGCTTTCAAAGTTGCCGGTAAAACTTTATGATAGAGGCCAAGGGCTGCCTTGATCAACCCCGCAGAGCCTGCGGATGCTTTGGTGTGGCCGATGTTGGATTTGACTGAACCCAATGCACATTTGTTTCCGTTGGCGCCAAATTCGTCGAAAACGCGGTTCAGTGCTTCAAATTCAACTTTATCACCCACCCGCGTGCCGGTTCCATGGGCCTCAATCAGTTGGACGGTTGCTGGACTAATGCCGGCACTTTTATAGGCAGTCCGCAGGGCGCGGGCCTGTCCTTCACTGCGGGGTGAATAAATGCTCTGTGATTTTCCATCACTCGAAGACCCCAGTCCTTTAATTACGGCGTAAATTCGATTGCCTGCCCGTTCAGCATCCGCGAGTCTTTTCAAAACCAGCATTCCGATGCCTTCCCCAAGTACAGTACCATCGGCGTCCTTTGAGAAAGGTCTGGCATCCCCGGTGGCAGAAAGTGTCAGGGTTTTGGAAAAACACATATGCATGAAAATGTCGTTTAGCGTATCCACCCCGCCGGTGACCACCATATCACTGCGTCCTGACATCAGTTCGAGCATGGCGAGATGGACGGCACTCAAGGAACTGGCACAGGCGGCATCCACCACGCAGTTCGTTCCTCTGAGATCCAGCCGATTGCATATTCTGCCTGCCACCACATTACCCAGCAGGCCAGGAAAGGAGTTTTCCTGCCACGATACGTATGAGTCGGAAATTCGCTGAATGATCTCTTCTGTTTTGTGCGCAGGTATGTCTGACTCTTCAAGGGCCCTGCGCCATTTGGGATGACCGAGGCGTGAACTTAGCGGAATCACAAGTTCCTGGGTTCCGGTCACACCCAGGATAACAGAAGTGCGATCGCGGTCGAAATCCTGGTCGTCGCCGTAGCCCGAATCCTCGAGGGCCATTTTGGCAGCCAGCAACCCCAGCAACTGGGATGTATCGGTGGCTTCCAGCGAAGTAGGGAGTATACCAAATTCTGCAGGATCAAACACGATCGGATCCAGAAATCCACCGCGCTTGCAGTATACGTGATCCGGCCGTTTCGGGTCACTGTCAAAATATTCCTCGGGCTGCCAATGTGTATTGGGAATTTCTGAAATCGCATCCTTACCGTGATACAGCAATTGCCAATATTCTTTCAGACCAGTTGACTTTGGGAATAGGCATCCCATTCCAATGATAGCAATAGGAATTGGATCGGGCATATAAAATTGTCCTTGAGTGATCAGCTAAGAAAGCGGATTAATCCTTGAAAAAATAAAGAATTATAGCAGATCCAGCTGCGATTTTATGCTATGGCTGTATTTACAATAGAAAAGCCAAGTGGAGTTTGAATTAAATGTTTAATATAGTATTAATAATAAATATTTTCAAGTGATTGATTTAAAAAATTTAGTTGTTATATTGGTATAACATCTTATCATGATAAAATTTTTCACAAATAAGGAACTTTCCCAAGCGTTTGCGATAAATTTGGCCAAGTGGAAACGTTGGTCGCGTGAATTCTTGCCGCCGGATCCACTCGGAGGATTACAGTCGGGTTATGCGAGGCAATACAACCTTAATGAGGCCTTTACAGTTTTTTTTGCAGGCCATCTGGTGGGTAATTTAAGATATACGATTCCTGAATCCAGACAAATTCTGCATGATTTGCAGCAGTGGCTGGTGGATCATGATTTTTATTTTGATTTTTCAGAAAATTCCAATCCTGCGCCAGAATCAGTCCCTCCGGTTCAGAATTATCGCATCGCCATCATCAATCGAAAAGCCTCCAGCGGCCGAATTTATGGTTTTTCCTATCGGATAAGAGCCATATTTTCTGTCGAACCGCTTGGGGTTGGTAATGCACAAGTACGTCAGGAGCGTTTCCAAGAAACAGTGATCGATCCGACTGCCGATATGCCTGGTCACCTTGTTGCAGAAAGTTGTTGTATCTTGAATATCAGTGCCTTGCGCCGGAACTTCCTGAACTGCCTGCAAAATATCGCGTAACTCGTCCGCATCCAACATCAAATTCACTCATCCAAAAGATCTGCGATTTTGGTCAACTCCAAGGCCTGGATCTTGGCCGACCGCTGCGGAAGCAAAATTCCCTGGTGCCGCAACCAATTCAACCGGGTTGCCACAGCAGCCCCGAAAAGTAAATTCATGGCAACCGTGACGGTGTGGCGATTTTCGCTCTTTTCGAGAAATGTTCCTTTGGCCCAGTGGTTAAAGGCGCCCATGGCTGGACCACACCAGATTTGATAGTCGATTTTTCTTGCAGGATCACCGGTTTTGGCCCAGGTTGAAGATCGGCCCAGATAAGAACGAAATACGAGGGCCATCTTGTGCTTTGGGTTTTTCTCAGCCAGTTCGATCTGCTTGGGATCTCTGCGGGTAAAAAACTGTTTTGTCTGTTGCCATTCTTCCCAAAAGCTGCATTTGAAAAAGTCTCTTTCCAAAATCTCACGCTGGTTAGCAGGTATTTCTCCATAGCTGTTGTGCTGGCTGTAGAGTTCGTAAAGTTTAGCCGCACGCAAAGGGAACATGGTGCCGCGTTTTAATACCTGAACCTTAACACC
>CP070771.1:6559238-6564860 GCA_020345785.1 Desulfobacterales bacterium | reverse complement strand
CCATAATTTTAGCTCATTTTAGTCATTTTTAATTTTAGTTCATTCATAACCATTCCGCTCTGCTAGGCGCCTACACCACAAACTTAACATTGAAGGGAGGGATATTTTCCCATGCCAATAAAGCCTGACTACACAATTCACGGAGACAAATGCCACTACGGGTGGGACCGATCGATCGAACCGGTCCTAAAAGTCGATCCGGGCAGCGTTGTGGAAATTGAGGCGGTAGACGCCGGCGGCGGCCAGATAACGGCCGGCTCCACCCTGGAGGATGTCAAAAACATTGATTTTGGAAAGGTGAATCCGGTGACCGGGCCGGTGTATGTCGAGGGCGCCGAGCCCGGCGATGCACTGAAAGTGACCATCATGTCACTGAAAGCTTCCGGTTGGGGCTGGTCGGCAGTGATTCCGGGCTTCGGCCTGCTGGCCGATCAATTTGACGAGCCGGCCCTTTACATCTGGGAATATGATGCGGAATCGCTGGCGCCGGCACCCTACCTCAAAGGCGCCAGGGTGCCGTTAAAGCCGTTTCCCGGCACCATCGGCGTGGCCCCGGCACCGTCGGGAGAGCACAGCGTCGTTAATCCGCGGCCGGTCGGCGGCAACATGGACACCCGCGATCTCAGCGCCGGCACCGTTCTTTATTTGCCGGTCGAAGTCCCGGGCGCCTTGTTTTCCCTCGGCGACGCGCATGCCGCCCAGGGTGACGGCGAGGTCTGCGGCACGGCCATCGAAAGCCCCATGCAGGTGACCGTCAAACTGGAAGTCGAAAAAGGCATGAACCTGCGGTTCCCGCGATTTTCGACAGCGGGACCGGTATCGCGGCACTTCGACGAAAAAGGATATGAGGTCACCACGGGCATCGGACCGGATCTGATGGCATCGGCCAAGGCCGCCGTCAGCGACATGGTCGACATGATCGCCGCCAAGCACGGCTACACCCGTGCAGAGGCTTACATGCTGTGCAGTGTATGCGCCGATCTGAGAATCAGCGAAATTGTCGATGCGCCCGACTGGATCGTTTCATTCTATTTTCCGAAAGTGGTGTTTAGTTGACCCGATTCGCATCTGAACTAAACGTCTAAGTACATAGTTTCATCAATACAATAACGTACATTCAATTGATATCCTAACGGCAACTTGATGTCACTACATAGGAATAATTTTAAAATTCACCGCAGAGGCGCGGAGGGCGCAGAGAGCGAATACTTTTTTATTTGCCGTTGAGAGGCCCCGCTTGAACGGGATGCAAGCAACGGCAAATAAAAAGGCTCGAGCCCTGCGGGCAAAAAGTGAATCTGATCTTTCGAATTACCTGGTTTCGTATAAATGTGAATTGTATGGTTGCCATAAAATTTATGAATTACCTATCTATTTTTGCCATGGTGATTGTTTTTCATTTGCCTTCCTCTCAGAGGCAAATGAAAAGAGGAGTTCTCTCTGCGTTCTCTGCGACTCTGCGGTGAAAAAATATTATTGCGCATACGTTATCGTATTTAAGAATAGGAGCACTTAGTATCCTTCGATCAAACATTTGACCAGATAGAATTCCTATATCATAAATAGCCTGAAGGCTTGAAAGCTGGGATGCTTGGAGCTTGGAGTTTAGGAATAGGTTAGAAAATCAAGGAGAGTTGAGGCTGTGCCCGACGGCGACCGGATCCTGGAAGTGAGGGGCCTGTCAGTTAGTTTTGCTACTGAAAACGGCCCGCTCAACGTCATTGAGGATGTTTCCTTTTCGGTGGAGCATGGGCGGACGCTGGGGCTAGTGGGTGAATCAGGCTGCGGCAAAAGTGTCACCGCCATGTCCATCATCCGTCTGCTGCCCTCGCCGCCCAGCCGGGTTGAGTCCGGCCGTATTCTGTTTAACGGCCGGGACCTGCTCAAGTTGGATAATGCCGCCATGCGCAGTATCAGGGGCAATCGCATCGGAATGATTTTCCAGGAACCCATGACGAGCCTCAATCCGACGTTTTCAATCGGTTTTCAAATCGGAGAGGTTTTACGCATTCATCGCGGGTTTGGACGGCGCCAGGCCCGCGATCGCTGTGTCGAGCTCCTGGCAATGGTGGGCATCGGCTCACCGGCCGCCAGGCTCGATCAGTATCCGCACCAGCTTTCCGGCGGCCTTCGCCAGCGGGTGATGATCGCCATGGCAATCGCGTGCGGGCCGGCGCTGCTGATCGCCGATGAGCCCACGACGGCCCTGGATGTTACCATTCAGGCGCAAATCCTTGATTTGCTGCTCAGACTTCAAAAAGAGCTCGAAATGTCCATTTTGATGATCACCCATGACCTGGGCGTCGTGGCTGAATTCTGCGATCATGTCGTGGTAATGTATGCCGGGATGATCGCGGAAAAAGCGCCGGCGGCGCAAATTTTCAGCCATCCACGTCATCCTTACACCCGCGGGTTACTGGCGTCCGTACCGCAGATTGGAAATAAACGGACTTACCTGCCGACGATCCCGGGCATGGTTCCCGGTATCGGTGAACGCCCTGAAGGATGCTACTTTGCGCAGCGCTGCGAACGGGTAACGGATATATGCTGGCGCACAATTCCCCCGCTGGAAGGCCGGGGAACCGAAAATCGCCTGGCCTGCTGGAATCCATATGAAAGCTGAACTGCTGCGGGTACAACATCTGACCAAATACTTTCCGCTGAAAGGCGGCCGGGGGAAAGTGCATGCGGTGGATGATGTCAGCTTCAGCCTCCGCAGTGGCGAAACACTGGGAGTGGTGGGTGAGTCCGGCTGCGGCAAATCAACGCTGGCCCGGGTTATTCTCAGGCTGATCGAGCCGACCGCCGGCAATATCTACCTGGATGGCGTGGATTTGAGAAAACTGTCCGCCCGCGAGCTGCGGGCCAAACGCAGGCAGATGCAAATCGTATTTCAGGATGCCTATGCGTCGCTTGATTCGCGCCAAAAGATCAGCAACATCATCGGTGAACCTCTAGTCGTTCATCGAATCGGCAATAACGCCGCCCGGGGCGAACGGGTGGCCGAACTGCTGAAGATGGTTGGACTGGAACCGGATGCGGCCAATCGATACCCCCATGAATTTTCCGGCGGCCAGCGGCAGCGTATCGGTATTGCGCGCGCTATTTCACTAGAACCCAAACTTGTGATTGCCGACGAACCGGTCTCAGCACTGGATGTATCCATTCAATCCCAGGTTCTCAACCTGCTGGTGGACCTGCGTAAAAAGCTGGACCTGTCTTATATATTTATTTCCCATGACCTGGCCGTGGTGGAACATATCTGTGATGCCATCGCCGTCATGTATCTTGGCGAAATCGTGGAGATGGCGGTTGGCGAGACGCTTTTTGCAGCGCCGAAGCACCCCTACACCCGCGCGCTGATGTCCGCGATCCCCAGACCGGACCCCAAAAGACGGGGCAATCCCCGCATGGTCCTGCAAGGGGATATTCCCAATCCCGAAAACCCGCCGCCGGGCTGCCGCTTTCACACGCGCTGCCCCGAAGTTATGCCGCAATGCAAAACGCAAAAGCCCGAGCAACTCCTGTTTGAAGAATCCGGCACCCCCCACCTGGTCAGATGCCATCTGTATGACCCTATTTGAGCGAAAGTCGAGAGTGCCCCAGCTTCAAGGCGTCCAAGGGTGAAGTCCGCCTCCGGCGGATTGCCTACCGTCCGCCGAGGCGGAGTAACGCAGAGGATGGGGCGGCATCGGCTTTCCGCGTTGTTTTCAGGGTAAACAAAATGGGATTTAAAGGTGGACATTTACAACTCGACATTCGAAGAGTTAAAAAATTGCGCCCAAATTATGAACAATCACCGTAAAATCTTAAAGTTAAAAAAACTATCCCATTTTGTTTACGATCATTTAGGGTAAGATTAAATCAGCGACGATTAGCAGAGCTGGGGTACGAGGAAAGAAACAGAATAAATTCGCATTGTCTTTATCCCAAAGAAGCTAAGGCATCTTTCGCCTGTTTCAGGTAAACTTCAGCCTCTGCCTGCTCAAAGAGTTGAATAGCCTTGGAAATGCAGCCCCTGGCCCGGTCAGTTCTACCCCTTGCCTTGTTCAGAAGACCCAAATCAAGATAAGCCTGAGCCAAAGTGCCGTTAGCCCCAATCTCTTTCGCTATGTCTATGGCCTTTTTGAAATTATCTTCCGCCTTCCTTCCAGCAAACGGTACATTCTTTATTAAAAAGCCGAAGTTTTTCGCTAAGGTTGAGAGACTGAGCTTTTCTTCGCCCGGGAGGATCTGCAAATAGACCTGCCCTACGGTGTGCTCTAATGATGCATGTAATACTCTCTTCTGGTTTTTGAGACACACCTGAATTGCTTCCTCAATTTTTTTCAATCCCTGGCTCATCCGGCCTTTAACAATCGAAATCAGTCCGAGTATTGCGGAGGCTGACGTTTCAAGTTCCTCACAGCCAAATTTCTGGCCAAAAGACAAGACTTCCTGCAGAAGATCTTCAGCTTCCTGGAACTGATTGGTTAAAGCCAAGCACGTGCCGAGGAGCAGTATAAAGAATTTCGAATAATATGGATCTGCTGTTATTTGGATCGCTATTTTACTGTATTCAATGGTCGAGGAAAAATCACCCGCCATGAAATAGCTAAGGGCCGTGATATAATGACCCAAAGCAATGCTCCTTATATTAGAGTATCTCTGTCCGAATTCTACCATCGCTTTTCCAATTTCAAATACCTTTTTCCTTTCTCCCCTCAGCCAGTAAGTATATCCCATCCCGCCCAGTGATTTGAAGTAGAGGTATTGATCCAACTCTCGAATCCTGTATACCTCCTGGGCCTTTTTACCGAATATTATGGCCTCCTCCAAAAGGCCCATATCCGCACAGGTCCAGGAGATCCAAGCGCACGCATAGCCAATGACTATCTGATCGTTATTTTCTTCGCCAATCTGAAGAGCTTTTTTAAGCCATTGATATGAATCAGCATTTTTATTTCGGCAAGCCAAGGTGAATCCGAACCATGCGTAAAACATTCCAAGTATTGACTTATCATTCAGGGATTCAGCCAGATTAAAATTTTCTTCGAATAGCTCTGTTAAGCCCCCAAAATCCCCTCTATAGTAAAAAACTAAGGCCCACTTCATAATGAGATCAATAAGCAGTCGGTCATCTTCCTTTGTCCTGTTAGGTTTGCTGCTTAGAAGTTCATAGGCCTCCTTGTAATATTGGTGTGATTCTTCAACAGCATATCTTCCCAAGCTCTTTTCACCAGACTTTACAAGGTAATCGACAGCCTTGATGAGAGATCGTCCTTGGGTGAAATGAAAGGCCAAAGTTTCATAGAACTCAGGCAGCCTTTCTTGGAACACACTCTCAATCACATGCGCAATTCGTTCATGGATTTTCTGGCGGTCTTTTTTGAGCACCCCATTGTAAACGACCTCCTGGGTAAGAGGGTGTTTGAACATATACTCTACATCCGGTTGAAAAGCCCGGGTTCGGATCATATCGATTCGCTCCAGAGTGCTTAATCCCACATCAATAAAGTCCTCAAGATCTGTGATTTTTATAAGGATCTCATAAAAAAACGACCTGCCAATCACCGAAGCCTCTTGAAGAATACGTTTGGTTTCTTTGTCCAATCGATCAAGCCGACCAGAGATAAGCCCATG
>CP070771.1:6531481-6559138 GCA_020345785.1 Desulfobacterales bacterium | reverse complement strand
ACCAGCGACACTTGGACAGGCGACTTCTTTCGAATGTAGGTGGCAATGGCCTCCGCGTTGACAAAACTGCCGGTGATCAACTCCTCGGCCTCCTTTGCATTGGCAAATCCCTGGGTTCCCGCTGAGGTCGTCTGGATGACGGTTTTTCCCGAAAAATCGACGGCCTGAATGTCCGTCGGCGAGTTGCCGTAGTCAAATCCCGGCAGCATTTTGCCCTGCCGCTCCCCCATCAGAATATAGTCCGGGTTTTGCTGCTTGAGTTGGTAGGCCAGATCGACATCACCCACCGGAATAATCTCTGCGGCACCGTTTCTTACAACGTAACACGCCGTTGAAAAAGCACGAAACACGTCAATAATGACGGTGAGACCCTTCGCTTGTTTTGCCCCCTCAATTAATTGTAAAATTTCAATCTGCATTTCAGTCTCCGCAACTATTGACCAATTCCCCCGAAACATCTAAAAATGTATACTACAGAAAATTTATCACTTGAAATCAGAAATCCACTAGTTTTGAGAATTGGAGGAATAGCATGAAAGAAACCATTATTAAAGCCTTTAATTATCGGCATGCCTGCAAAGAGTTTAACCCTGAAAAGAAAATAACAGATCAAGATTTTAAATTCATTCTGGAAACAGGCAGGTTGTCTCCGAGTTCTTTCGGTTTTGAGCCCTGGAAATTTTTAGTTGTCCAAAACAAGGCACTGCGTGAAAAACTAAAAGAACATACCTGGGGCGGGCAGAAACAGATTCCGACATCGAGCCACCTTCTGGTGGTTTTAGCCCGTAAGGGCTATTTTATGAAATACGACAGTCAATACATGAAGGATTTTATGAAAAACGTAAAGCATATGAACGAAGATGTAATAAAAACCAGAATCGGTTATATTGAAAATTTTCAAAGAAACGATTTTAAACTTCTGGAATCCGAAAGAGCCATTTTTGACTGGGCCTGCAGGCAGACGTATATCAGTCTGGCCAACATGATGACGGCTGCAGCGATGATTGGAATTGATTCCTGTCCGATGGAGGGATTTAATGCTGAAAAAATTAATGCGGTGCTGGAGAAAGATTTAGGAATTGATACCGACAAATTCGGTATTGCCTGTATGGTAGCTTTCGGATACCGTAAAACAGAGCCGGGCGCTAAAACTCGTCAGTCCATGGATGAAATAGTAGCGTGGTACAGATAGAGGTTCAGGATCTCTATGGTTTAGCGAAATACAGTTGCACGAACTTAAGGTTCTCAAGATATCGGGGCAGCCCTAACTTGCTACTCATTTACCAAACGCCTCTATCGCAGCCTTAAGCTCCGGGTGGTCAAGGGCATAGGCCTCAAGAGTCAATCCCTTTTGCAGTGCATCCCAGGCCTGCCGCAGACTTGCCGCACCGGCTCTGGGTCCCATGGGATGACTGAATACCCCTCTGCCCGGTACAATACCGAAGTCAATGGTGCCCAATTTTTCATATAAGGCCGGGGCAGACCCCGCCCATTGGCTGCCCGCCGGAACCGGCAAAATTTTCTTAAGGTGGCCCAGGGGCTTGAAACATTCCTGAACGTTGAGCAGTACTTCGCTGTCAGGCGTTTTCATTCTTTCCCCGAATCCCGCCATGATGACCACATCAAAACCGACAAAGCGCTGCAATTTGGTAATCAGCTTGGAGTGGACGCCTAAATACGGTGCGCGGGTGAAAGGTGCAATAAACGGGAAATGGCCGACCAGAGGCACTTGGGAATGTTTCCTGAGCATCCGCACCGCACTTAATCCCGTGGTCATCCCGTTCACCAACAGGGCATTGGCACCGCCCGCAACGGCGATATCATGCAATTCAATTAACCGATCGACCTCATCGGTAATATTGGCCAGGTAAATTTTCTTTTCCCCCGTTTCTTTTTCACTTTTCAAGCGGGCTTGCCCTAAAAGGGCGGCCCTCTGTCGCAGGGGCGACCAGGCGACATCCGAAAGCATCTCATCATCTTTGGCGATATCCAGCCCCCCCAACCAGCCCTGGTACGCCAGTTCTGCAAAGGGTTCAGGACTTAAGCCCAGATTAGGTTTTATCACCCCGAAAAACAAAGGCCGGTCATAAACCTGCAGCAAGTCCCGCAACCCCTCAATCCCGAATTTCGGGCCTTCGAAATGCTGCAGGAAGCTGTCGGGAAATTCAATATCAAACAGTTTAATAGCGGAAATCCCCTTTGAATAAAATGTTCCCTCGCCGCAAGCCGCAGACAACATATTCGGCAGTTTGGGGCCAAAATTGGCATGGGGGTGAGCAATTTTGACCCGGCAGCCGTACGCCTTCCCTGCTGAAGGCGCCAACGACGGATAGGATGGTCGGTCCAGCTCACGTTCGACCATCAACTCGATAACCTTGGCGCCGAACCGCCGGCGGAGATCTTCATCTACACCGACCCGCTTCCATTGTGCAGTTGACTGCTCCTGGCACAGGTGTGCGGCTGCATCTTCGGGAGCAATCGTCGACTCGAAGTAATAGTCAAATATGAGATAGTCTTCTGAATTCAGTTCCGCGTGCTCGGCAAAGAAACCCTGCTTATCTTTTTGATCCATGGTAATTAATCCGCTAATTAATCCGCCTGAAAACGGAGCATTCTGGGTTGTAAATTATTATTTAACCTATTCAGAAACTTATTAGTTCTACCGAATCTCCGGCGGCTTAATTACTTTATGCTTTGCATAATCTCTTATTTAATTGAGCTTACGCCGACTGGAGAATAAAAGATCGCAGTCCACGACCGCCTGCGGCGCAGGTGGCTTGTGGGGAAGAATCAATCGCCTGTATACTTTAACTTTACTAAATAATTCAGGCAATTTATCCGTCCGATACGATCTTCAAATATTTTCATCATCTAGCAAAAGCCAAAAAAGATTTATTCGCTCGAACCTTATATTGCCAGGGCGGATAAATTACGCGTACAACTTTTTAATCAGCCAGGCCATGTTGTGACCCAAGGTGCGCATGGTCTCCATGGCTTTTTGATCCTGGAGCACCTGTCCCTTTTCCCTTCCAAATCCCAGATTCCAATTACTTGATCCCACGACAATCATCTCGCCGATAAGGAAAAATAGGTTGAGGGTTTCAAAGGTGTGTATGGCGCCGCCCCAGCTGGCCGCGGTCAACGCCGCCCCGACTTTCCTGCGGAACATGTTACCGTTGGAGCGGGCAACGAAACCTGCCCGGTCAATCAAGGCTTTGGTAACCGAGCTGACATCCCCGATATAGGTGGGAGATGCCAGGATGATGCCCTGGGCGTCCATCATTTTAGCGATGCACGCGTTAAGATCATCGTCCTCAATGACGCAGCGCTGGTCCTTGTTTTCAAGGCACTTATAGCAGGCGGTACAGGGGTTGATCTTTTTGCGGCTCAGCAGCACAAGTTCGGTCTGAATATCGTGCTCTTCCAGTCGCCTGAAAACCTCTTTGATCAACAGTGTGCAGTTACCGTCCGGGCGGGCACTGCCGTTGAATGCCACGACCTTCATAGGCTCGTAACCCTTTCTGATAAACGCAACCACACCGGCCACCTTTCTTGAACCCTGAGGGAGCCGGGAGCATAGGAGGCTTGAAGGCTTTGCCTTTTTTTCACATCACGACTTGCGGAACTATAGATCTTCCTTTTTTACCCCGAACCTCTGAACCCGGAACCCTGAACATGGTCTGGCCGGCTCATGACATATGTACAAGTTTCATCCGTTTATAGGATTTGGTCACCTCAATGACCGCCTTTTCCGTCGGCATCCGTTCTCCGCTGGATCCGGCTGCATACCCTACTGCATCAGAATTTGTTATCGAGTACTCCGCCGAGGCGGGATCTTTGAAAGGACCGCCGTGGGTTAAGATCATGACCTGGGGATTTATTTCCTTGGCCGCCCGGCAAATGGCCCGGACCGTCTCGGTGGCGTCTTCCAATGTTTGAGATTCCGAAGCCCCGCTCAGTCCTCCGGCTGTAACCCCAACCAGGGCGCCGATTACATCGGCGCCGGCTTCTGCCATCCGTCGGGCTTCATCCGGGTTGAATGCCCAGCCGGAGGTGAAGATGTCCTTTTTATGGGCCAAAGCGATCAACTCTACTTCTCTGGAAAATCCCAATCCGGCTTGTTCCAGTTGAGCTGCAAACGCCGGCCCGTAAATCCCGGCAAAAGGTTCGTTGGTCACCCCGGAAAAGCCCAAACCCATCATTCGATTCAGAAAACTTTCCAGATCCAGGCCAGGATCATGGGCTCCGATGCCCACGATGCAGGGAGTCTCCTTAACGGCAGGCAGAATCTCGGTAGCCATTTTGGCCACATGCTCATTGGCATTGGAATAAGGCAGAAAAGCCATAAGTGTGTGCTGGCCCTTCATACGGTAGATGGCGGTGGAATAAACGGCGATAAGGTCCGCCCCGCCCAGTTCGGCGCATTTGGCGGTCAAACCGATGCCCGCACCGAACATGAGCAGAGGCTTTTGTGCTTCAATTTGACGATGCAATCGCTCCAGCACTTGCTTTCTTGTGTATTTTCTGGCCAAGGTACCTCCTTATGGGAAACGAGTTAAACGAGAACACTCTGAACAAGCAATGCCATCAATGCGCAACGCGGGAAAATTGAAAATTTTCGGTCGACTTAGAGCTTCAACCATTCCGGTATGTTCACCGGCATGCTCTTAAATTCCTCGCAGACCTTCACCACCGCCGGCTCAACCGGAGTCCGTTCAATGCTGGAGGCGCCCAAGTAGCCCACCGCCTCGGTATGCTCCATCACATAGGTAGTGCTCTTGGGGTCTTCCATTGGACCGCCGTGGGTAATGGCAAAGAAATCCCCCTTCGGCCGGACGCGTCTGGCGGCTTTGATAAGGTCGTTTGTCACCCGCACGCTTTCTTCCAGGCTCATGACGCTCTCAGCGCCGATCAGGCCTCCTGCGGTCAAGCCGACATGACAGGCGACCACGTCCACCCCTGCTTTGGCGACCATTTCCGCTTCTTCAGGCGTAAAGCAATAGCCGATCGTAAACAAGTCCATCGCATGGGCCAGCTTCAGGACTTCGATTTCCTTGCTGTAACCGAGTCCGGATTCTTCCAGATTCTTGCGATAATGCGAGTCGGCGTCGATCAGTCCAACCGTGGGGAAGTTCATAAACCCGGAAACGCCCATGGCAGTCAGGGTATTAAACCAGTATTCCCACAGGGTTCTTGAGTCCTGCGAACAGAAACCGGCTATCACCGGCGTATGCTTGACCATGGACAGTACCTCGGCGGCATAGTCCATGACCATGTCCTGGTTGCGCCCCACCGGCATCAGACCGGACAGCGAACCGGCTCCGAAGTGCCGGAACCGTCCTGAGTTGTATATGCCGATGATGTCCAAGCCGCCCTTTTCCTCAAGCTTGGCGGTAAATCCATCACCTGCGCCGCCGATAATAATGGGCTTACCCTGCTTCAAAGTTTCTTTCAGTCGGGCGTTGACTTCCGCGCGCGAATATTTCTTAGCCATCTCTTCCTCCTCTGGTTGCCATAATTGTTGTTTTCTTGCATTTTGGGTCCAAAAAACTACATTGGGATAATTTGGCTAGCCTGCAGCGATTTAATATTTAAGTTATCCTTTGATTTCAACTGGAATGCAGAAATACAACAGCCACAAAAATTCAATTTGCAATCTTCAATATTCAATCCCGGCTCGTCCGGACTAGAACCTGATTGCCTTGAATTTTTTCATCTGTTCAGTAATGGCCACCTCCGTCGGTAGACGCTCCATGCTGGAGGCGCCGTAAAATCCGTGGACGCCCTCCGTATTTTTGAGCACGTATTCCGCGTCCTCGGGCATGGAAATGGGGCCGCCATGGCAAAGGCAGATGATGTTGGGGTTGACACTTTTGGCCGCATTTACGATTTCCTGCACTTTAGCTGGAGCCTGATCCAGGGTCACGGCGGTGGTCGCACCGATGGAACCCTTGGTCGTAAGCCCTAAATGGGCGACTACCACATCGGCGCCGGCCTCGGCCATGGCCTTGGCTTCATCCGTGCTGAAGGCGTAAGGCGTCGTAAACAGATCCAGATCGCGGGCCATGCCGATCATGTCGACTTCAAGCCCGTAGCCCATGCCGGTTTCCTCCAAATTCTGTCGAAACTGACCGTCATACAACCCTACGGTTGGAAAGTTCTGCACCCCGGAAAATCCTGCATCTTTGACTTTTTGGAGAAACTTATCCATGAGTCTGAAAGGATCGGTTCCGCAGACACCGGCCAAGACGGGCGTGTTTTTCACCACCGGTAGAACTTCGTCGGCCATTTCCATGACGATTGCATTGGCGTCTCCATAGGGCATGCAGCCCGCCAGCGACCCGCGGCCGGCCATGCGGAAACGTCCGGAGTTGTAAATGACCATAAGATCCACGCCGCCGGCCTCCTCGAATTTGGCCGAGATGCCGGTGCCCGCGCCGCCGCCGATAATCGGGATACGGGCATCGATGCTTTTTTGCAAGCGCTCCAATATTTGCTTTCTGGTAAAAGCCATTTGACAGCCTCCTCATAAATGTATGATAAACTAAATGTGGGCATTTGCTCAAAATATTGGGTTTCCAGGCATAATAGAAAGTTGTTACTCCCAAGTCAAGAGTAAATTCCGTAAAATTCAACCATTTGCGGAATATGCCGCGGGTGATTCCCTTAATGGAGCATAATGAGTCAGATACTGTTAATTCAGATGGTTAGCGTTACGGCAATGAATTTATGCTGGTTTTAGATATCACAAAGTATCTCCAAGTAATTCTTGACAGCCGGAATGTCTTTATATATACAAAGTTGTCCACCTTGCGAGCAAATGCCCAATTGAGCAGCACTCAGTCCGTTTCGCGCATCCCGCTTTACAGCGGGCGAATGTTGGAATGCTGGATTAGTGGAATCATGGGTTCTGGAGTAATGCTGTGATGGCTCTGACGAAAAAAGGATCCAAAACCCTCCGCATTCTGCTATTACTCTCATATTATTGGAATATCTTTAGTAAGTTGTAGCAGTTCCGAGACGCAACTATGCTCCAATACCCGGATGAAGATCGCAGTTTTCTCGAGTTTCTGGCCAGGATGGCGTCTCTCTATTATCTAGAAGGGAAGACCCAGGTAGAAGTCGCTCGTGCTTTAGGCATATCCCGTCAAAAAGTTCAGCGGCTGCTCAGCCAGGCAAGAGAGTTAGGGATCGTCGAAATCAACATAAAAACTTCGACGGCGGTCTCGCTGGATTTCGAAAAAAAACTCAAAAGCAGATTCAACTTAAGTGACGCACTGGTCGCGGCTTCGTACCCTGATGAAGAAGAACGGAGGCGGTCGGTCACCCGGGCAGCAGCCGGCTATCTCGAACGCCATTTGTCCGACGGCATGGTCGTGACTGTGGGCATGGGTCGGAACACAGGCGGCATTCCGGATTTCTACCATCCGTCTAGCAGGATTAATTGCACTTTTGTCAGCGCCATGGGAAGCTCGCCGCATGTCGGCGAGTCGATTAATCCCAACGATATCTGTCAAAAGTTAGCCGCCAACTCGGGGGGAAGGGCAATTCATCTGCATGCTCCAGCCTATGTTGAAAGTAAAAGGGTCCGGGATATCCTGTACGCCCAGGAAGCAGTCGGCCCAATCTTAACCAAAGCCAGAAAGGCAGATATTGCCATTGTCGGCATTGGCACGCCCTCAGATGACGCCACTTTGGTGCGCATGGACTGTATCTCGTTGCCTGAGGCCAAAAAACTGGCGCATAGCGGCGCTGTCGGCGACATGCTGGGTACCTACTTCGATTTAGAGGGACGCCTGATCAATCCCGAGACGCACGGTCATCTTGTGGGATTAACTCTGGATGATTTGCGCCATATCCGCACCGTCATCGCAGTGGTAAGCGAAAAGGGCAAATCAAAAGCGATTCTTGGGGCGCTGCATACCGGTGTTATTCACGTACTCATCACTGATTCCGACAATGCCATGGAAGTAATGCGCATGATCAACTGACACTGATTTGGATTGAATATTTTCGATTTTCAATAGTCAATTCTCCGCCTCAGGCGGATCCAGGTTAGGTAAACTTTCAGTGAAACTGTTTGTTTTGACCATTCTGAATGGACTCACCCTCGCCGCCCTTTATTTTCTTGTGGCAAGCGGCTTCACCCTTGTATTCGGACTCATGCGGAATGTAAATCTGGCACACGGTTCGCTTTATCTTTTGGGCGCTTACATCGGTTTCTCCATTCATGAGCTGGCCGGTTCCTGGATATTGGGGGTGGCGTCCGGCTTCCTCTCCATGGCCATCATGGGGCTTTTGTTTCAGGTGTGCATCTTCCGCCACATAGAAGGCCAGGATATCCGTCAGACCATGGTCAGCATCGGCATTTCCATCATCATAGCCGATCTGATGCTGGCCATCTGGGGCGGCACGACGTATCAATTTGAAATTCCCGATGCGCTTTACGGCATCACCCGTCTGCCGCTGGTGCGGGTTTACACGACCTACCGCCTGTTCATCCTGGGGGTGGCAATCGTGATTGGTCTGGCGCTGTGGTATTTTCTGACCCGCACCAAAGTGGGCATGCAAATCAGGGCCGGAGTGGACGATAAAAATATGCTGGCCGCCACCGGGGTTAATGTCCACCGCGTGTTTGCCGTTGTCTTTGCCATCGGCGCCGGTCTGGCCGGTCTGGCCGGGGTAGTGGGTGGAAGCGCCTTGTCCATAGCTCCGGGCGAGGATGTCCGCTATCTGCTGGCGTCCCTGGTTGTCGTCATAGTGGGGGGCATGGGCAGTGTGGGCGGGGCGGCCTTGGGGGCACTGCTCATCGGATTGGCCGAACAGTTCGGCCTGGCCTACTCACCCACCTACGGCGTGGTTTATACGTTTATAATCATGGTGGTTACCCTGGCTTTCCGCCCCCAGGGTTTTTTCGGGAGGAAGGTATGATGGCCGGCCGCTCGGCGCAAATCCCTACCGTCAACAGCCGGGCTGCGGGAGTGAGTTATATTCTACTGGGCGCTTTCCTGTTGATCTATCCCTGGATCGCCTCGCCCTTCTGGACGGTGCAGATCGGGGCTCAGGCATTCATTCTGGGGGTAATCGCCTTGAGCGTGACGTTACTGGCCGGTTATGGGGGCATGGTATCCCTGGCCCAGCTCAGCGTGGCCGGCTGCGCCGGATACATGGTGGCGATTTGGGGCTTCAACGACCAAAAAATGGGTCTGGGCTGGCCCTGGCTCCCAACGATCTTGATGGCGGTACTGATCGCGGTGATCTTTGGAACCTTGATCGGGGCGATCTCGGTGCGCACCGAGGGGATCTACACCATCATGATTACACTTGCAATCAGTGTGGGTTTCTATTATTTCGTCAGGCAGAACTATCCAATTTTTAACGGCTGGACGGGATTTGCGGGCCTGAAACCTCCGGCTATTGCAGGAGTCAACCTGCGCGATCCGATTCCGTTCTACTATATGAGCCTGGTCACGGCCGCCATTGCCTACGCCGCAACTGTCTATCTGGGCAGGTCCACCTTTGGATTGTCTTTGCAAGGCATCCGCGACAATGACCGGCGCATGCACGCTCTGGGCTTCAATGTGACCGCTCATCGCATTTTAGCCTATACCATTGCCGCCCTGATTGCCTCATTGGGCGGTGTGCTGACAGTCTGGCTGAACGGGCGCATCGATCCCGCCTCGGTCGGCATCGGAGTCACCATAGATATCCTGATCATCGCGTTTGTGGGGGGATTGGGGCATCCCATCGGCGCCTTTGCCGGGGCAGTGCTGTACATTCTGCTGGAAAACTTCGCCATCGACCTGATCGCCCGTGAGCGTTTCAATTTACTGATCGGCACCGTTTTTTTGGCGATCGTGCTTTTTTCACCGGACGGCATCTTAGGGTTGTGGCAAAAGATAAAGGAGGCTATCGTTCGGCGTTGACGTTGGAAAGAACAGAAAAAATGAGGAATGAAAATTGAACAGGATAGGTTTGGTTGACAACGACTAACCCAACCAAGAAAAGGAGGAAAAAATGAAAAAGAATCTGACACGGCTGTTTATCTTTTTGGCTCTGGTTGCATTCCTGGGCGTTGCCGTCGCAGCGCATGCCAAAGACGAATTCAAGTTCGGCGTCATCGCCACCCTGGAGGGGGCCTTTGCGGCCTTGGGCGAGGACGGTGTCCGCGGCGTCAAACAGGCGCTTAAAGAGAGGAATTACATGGTAGCCGGGAAAAAAATTGAGATGATTACCATGTCTTCGGATGCAAGCCCGGACAGTGCGGTCAGGGCCGTACGCAAGCTGGTGGAACAGGACAAGGTGGATCTGGTGATCGGACCGCTTTCGGGTTCGGAAGGCATTGCACTGAAGAATTATGCCAAGACCCAGCCCCAGGTGACCATCCTCAACGGATCCTCGGCTGCCCAGGACACCACCCTGCGCGATCCGGCCCCCAACTTCTTCCGCTGGCAGACCGACGGTGCCCAGTGGATGGCCGGCCTGGGCGAGTATGCTTACAACGTCAAAGGATATAAGAAAATTGTCACAATCGCCGAGGACTACTCCTTTCCCTACACCCAAGTGCTTGGATTTCTCCTGGGATATTGCGAAGCGGGTGGCAAAGTGCTCGATCGTTTCTGGGTGCCCATCGGCAACAAGGACTTCAGCACCATCGTGGCATCGATACCCGATGACATCGACGCTATCTACGTCGCCCTGGGCGGGGCCGATGCCGTCAACTTCCTGAGCCAATACGAGATGGCCGGCGGCGACAAACCGCTGATCGGCGGCTCTATCACCATGGATCAGTCAGTGCTCGGTTCCAAGGGACGTCGCCGGGATTTCGTCATCGGGACGCCGTCTGCCGGCCCCATTGCCGACTCTTCGCAAAAGCCGTCCTGGTTGAAATATGTTGCCGATTACCGCAAGGAATACCCGAAAGGATTTCCGTCGCCTTCCCTTTTTACCTATGGTTATTATTGTGCGACCTTGGCGGCACTGGAGGCTCTGGAACAGGTAAAAGGGGATTTATCCAACGGGCAAAAGGCCTTCCGCGAGGCTCTTGCCAAATTGGAGCTGCAGGCACCAGGCGGCTTGATCAAGCTCGACGAGAACCGACAGGCCATCGCCGATATATTCCTGACCGAGGTGGTGCTTGGCGAAGACGGCAACCTTTACAATAAGGTGATTGAGACAATCCCCATGGTCAACCAGGTCATGGGCTGGGATCGCCAGAAGTTTCTGGATCTGGGACCGGTGGGACGCAACAACCCCCCCTGCGATTAATCGGTTTTAAGGAGATAAGGATTCATTGGACAAGCAGGATGTCACGCCGTTGAATACCGTCGGAACTCCCTTCGCCTTAGAGATCGTGGGCGTAGGGAGGACCTTCGGTGCCCTGGAGGCAATCAAGGATGTATCCATGCAGATAGCCGCGGGCGAACGGCGCGCCGTGTTGGGGGCCAATGGCGCAGGCAAGACCACCCTGTTCAACGCCATTACCGGTGATTTTCCGCCCACCAGCGGCAGCATCCGGCTTTTTGGTGAAGACATAACCCATTTGGCTACTCATGAGCGCATTCGACGGGGATTGAGACGCACCTATCAGCAGACCCTTTTGTTCATGAAGCTCTCGGTGCGGGACAACCTGTTTCTGGCACTGCGGGGAGTAGCCAGGCGGCGCTATTCATTTCGCCGCCCGGGTCCGGACGATACGGTGTTGGACCAGACGGAGATGACCGCAAGGTTCGTCGGTTTGCATGAGGTGCTGCATCGGCCGGTGGGAGAACTGTCCCACGGCCAGCAGCGCCAATTGGAGATCGGCATGGCCCTGGCGGGCGCTCCCCGCTTCCTTCTTTTGGACGAACCGGCCGCCGGACTTTCAGCGGCCGAACGAATGAGTCTGGTTTCGATGCTAAATGGCCTGCCGCGGCACATTGGATTTATCATCATCGAACACGATTTGGAAGTTGCCCTCAAAGTCGTTGACAGTGTAACCATTATGCACAACGGGACTGTTTTCAAAGAGGGTTCGCCCTCAGCTGTACAGGAGGATCCCGACGTGCAAAGCATATATCTGGGTGAAAGCCATCGCTGAAAAGACAACCCATAGCAAGGCGATTTTAGCCGTAAGCGACCTGCATGTTTACTATGGGCACATTCATGTGCTGCAAGGGGTATCCTTCTCGCTGGAACATCACGGTGTTCTGGGAATCGTGGGCCGCAATGGAATGGGCAAAACCACCCTCTGCAACGCCATCATGGGACTGGTGCGCTCAGGCGGCGGCAGTGTCCTGCTGGACGGGCGGGAGCTGCTGGGCATGCAACCGTACCGCATCGTAGACCAGGGGGCGGGCTATGTGCCCCAAGGACGCCGTCTGTGGCCCTCTCTGACCGTCGACGAGCACTTAAGGGTGGCGGCCAGGGGCAGCGGTCCCTGGGATGCGGCAAGTGTCTACAGGGTATTCCCGCGCCTGGCCGAACGCCGCCAGCACGAGGGCAACCAGCTCTCCGGCGGTGAACAGCAAATGCTCGCTATCGGCCGGTCCCTAGTGGCCAACCCGAAGCTGCTGATTATGGATGAGCCCACCGAAGGTCTGGCTCCCCAGATCGTCAAGCAGGTGGAAGACCTGCTGATACGGCTGGCGCGCGAGGAGGATCTGGCAGTCTTATTGGTTGAGCAAAATCTTGGGGTTGCCACTAAAGTGGCCAGGCGTTTGGCCGTCATGGTCAACGGCCGGATCGAGACCGAACTGGACTCGGCTACCCTGGCCGCCGACCGCGCCCTTCAGCAGCGCCTCTTAGGAGTCAGCTCGGAAGAGGAAGCAACGGTGCAAGAGGCGCCGCAACCTGCCGCCGAGGCTTCCGCACCTCCGACTGCCCGCCGACTCCCAGCGACGAGCGGTTTACAACCGAGCGGCGAGGGGGTGGCGACTCGCTGGTCCCACGGCAACCCGCTTGCCCGGGGCTTCCTGAGCGAAAAAGTTCGGACCGGTATTACCCAACAGATCACCCGCTGGGGTAGGGTGGACAATCTGTCCGCCCGGCGAACCTTGGATCTTCCGACTCCAGGTTCCAAAACCGGTCCGGCGGCGGCTTCCACGGTACCGAAGCTGGACGGTGTTGCCTACGTCGTCGGAACTTTTGACACCAAACAGCGCGAACTGATGTTCGTCGGCAATTTGATTGCCGCCCAGAACATCCGGGTGAAAACCGTGGATTTGAGCACATCGGGCCAGCCATCGATGGCTGACGTGAAGCCGTCCGATGTAGCGGCCCATCACCCCAAGGGATCCGGCGCAGTCTTCACCGGCGACCGGGGCTCCGCCGTAACCGCCATGTCAGAAGCTTTTGCACGCTTTCTGGATTCGCGCAAGGATGTGGGGGGCGTAATTTCCCTGGGCGGTTCGGGTGGAACCGCTTTGGCCACTCCGGGCATGCAAAGTTTGAACGTCGGCGTACCTAAAATCATGGTCTCCACCATGGCCAGCGGCAATGTCAAGCCTTATGTGGGTGCATCGGATATTTGTATGCTCTATTCGGTCACCGATGTTGCCGGCATCAATCGCATATCGGAGCGCGTGCTGGCGAATGCAGCCAACGCCCTGGTGGGGATGATGTCCGGCGAGAAACCAAAGGGTGTCCAACACAAGCCGGCCATCGGCTTGACCATGTTCGGAGTGACGACACCTTGTGTACAGGCAGTCGTCAAAAAACTGGAGCACAAATACGACTGCTTGGTTTTCCATGCCACCGGCACCGGAGGCCGTTCCATGGAAAAATTGGTGGACTCGGGTGTCCTGGAAGGCGTCATAGACATTACGACATCAGAGGTTACCGATCATCTTCTGGGGGGAGTGCTCAGCGCCGGAGAAGACCGCATGGGCGCAATCATTCGAACCGGTGTACCTTATGTCGGCGCATGCGGAGCCCTGGAGATGATCAACTTCGGTGCGCCTGAAACGGTACCGGAGCGCTATCAGGGCCGCAACATATACCGTCACAACCCGCAAGTGACCATCGTTCGGATCACGGCCGAGGAATCAAAGAAGATTGGCGAATGGATTGGAAACAAGCTCAATCAAATGCAAGGCCAGGTTCGATTTTTCATTCCCGAAGGCGGCATGTCCCTGGTTGAAACTCCGGGAGCAGTCTTCCACGATGCCCATGCCGACGCTGCCCTGTTCGAGGCACTTGAAAGGACGGTAAATCAGAATGAGCGGCGCCGCCTTGAGCGTCTGCCTTATGACATCAACAATCCGGCTTTTGCCGACGCCCTGGTGAGGGCTTTTAATGAGATCGCCGTTAGACACTGAAATTGAATATTGAAAATTGCAGAATGAATAATTAAGGATTTCAATCTATTTCATTGATTGTTTTATTGTATTCATGCAAAAGTCAAAAGTAAAATAGATAGAAGACCACAAATATTCAATCTTCAATCTTCAATATTCAATGGAATTAAGGAGGACTCTACATGGTCAAGGTTTTTGTTAGTTCGGTGATCCCGGCCCCGGCGGAAAAAGTGTGGGCGGTGGTGCGCGATTTTAACGATATGCCGAATTGGCACCCCCTGATATCCCGCAGCACTATTGAGGGCGGAAGGCCTAGCGATTCCATAGGCTGTATCCGTCTCCTCACTCTGACCGACGGCATCCAGGTGCGGGAACAATTGTTGTCCCTGTCGGACTTTGACTACAGCTTCTCCTACGCGATTATCGAGTCTGGACTGGATGTGAAAAATTACATTGCCGGCCTCAAATTGACTCCCATAACGGACGGCAACCACACGTTTGCCGAATGGACGGCCGAATTTGAAACCACGCCGGGAAGTGAAAAGGATACGGCGGATCAGATCGGCAGCGGCGTGTTCCAGGCCGGCTTTGATGCACTCAAGAAACATTTTGCGGGTTAAATGCACTAAACGAAGGAATTCGGCAAACAAACAGGGGGTTAGCAATGTCTATGTCAGCATTCATCAGTTTTCTCATCCTGCTGGCGATCGTATTGATCGTCCTTTTCTTTATCTTTTACAAGCGCGCCAGCAAAGAAATAGCCTTCGTGCGCACAGGATTAGGGGGGGAAAAGGTAGCCAAAACCGGCGGGGCGATAGTCATTCCCGGACTGCACGAGGTAATCGATGTATATATGAACACCTTGCGACTGGAGGTACAGCGCGTTAAGGATCAGTCGGTTATCACCAAGGATCGCATGCGGGTGGATGTAATCGCCGAGTTTTACGTCCATGTTGCCCCGGACTTGAACGCGATATCAACAGCTGCAAGCACCTTGGGCGCCCGAACAAAAAGTGCCGCAGACCTGAAAGAGATCGTGGAAGGCAAATTCATCGACACCATCCGCTCCACCGCCGCCGAGATGACCCTGGAGGAACTCCACGAACAACGTAAGGCGTTTATCGGCAAAATACGCGCGGCGGTGGAAGAAGACTTATCGCGCAATGGTTTGGAACTGGAGGCGGCCTCGCTGACCCAGTTGGATCAGACAGACATGAGCTATTTTAACCCTTCCAACGTTTTTGATGCAGAGGGTCTGACACAGCTTACCGAAAAGATTGAAAGCCGAAAAAAAACCCGCAATGATATTGAGCAGGACACCAAAATCCAGATACGAAAAAAAAATCTGGAAACGGAAAAACTCAACCTGGCGTTGGAACGCGAAGAGAATTATGCCCGCCTGGAACTGCAACAGGAGATTGAAAGCCGCAAGGCCGAGCAGATGGCCGAGATCGCCAGGCAAAGAGCCAAACAGTCGCAGGAGGCCGATCAGGCGGAAATCCTCGCCAAACAGAAGGTGGAAATTGCCAGGATTATTTCGGAACGTGAAATTGAGGAAGAGCGCCTGGATCGCGAGCGGGCCCTGAAAGAGCGGGAGATCGAAAAGGAAAAATATTTAAAACTGGCCGAGCAGGCCCGTGAAGTGGCGATATCCCAGGACTCCATGCAGACTTCCCAGGCCAAAGCGGAGGCTGAACGTGCGCGGGCTGACTTGGTGGCCGCCGAGGAGAGAGTGATCACCGCCCGCGAGCAGGAGGCAGCCGAGCGCCGCAAGGCCATCGAACTCATCGAGGCTTCCCGTGAGGCCGAGCGCAAGGCCATCGAGCTTAAAATTATGGCCGAAGCGGAAAAGGCAGCCGCTTCAGACCGAACCGAAGCCATAAAGATTGAAGCCGAAGGCCAAAAGATCCGCTACAAAGTGGAAGCCGAAGGAACCCAGGCGATAAACGAGGCCCGCAACATTTTAACTCCGGAGCAGATCGCGGCGGATATACGCCGCTACATCATCGACCATATGCCTGAAATCCTCCGTGAAAGTGTTAAACCCATGGAGAAGATAGACAGCATCAAGATCGTGCAGGCCGACGGTCTGTGGGGGGAAAGGGGAGCCGCCTCCGGAACCGATGGCATTTTTGACAGTGCGTTGCGCTTCAAGGCTAAGGCACCTTTGATAGATTCCCTGCTGCGCGAGCTGGGTCTGGAGATTATCAGCCTGGACGGAGCGTTGACCAAGAGTGGCGGAGGAGCCAAAAAGAAAGGCGAAGATTAGAAAAAACTCAACCAATATGGTTAACGTTGCGATGGTCAGAATTTCAGGCTGGGAAGCTGTCCCAGCCTTTTTTATTCCATCGAACCGGAAGCCCGGTTTCAAGATCTAATTGCCTGACCTTGCCGCCAAGCGGGTGTTCGACTCACCCATAAAACGCGAGGCGGTCAACGTCACATCCGCCTGGTTCCAAGCTTTGCGGAACCGCTCTTCGATCGCGGCAGCCTGTTCGGTCTTGCCCTGGGCGCGCAGGCTCTGCAGCAGACCGAACAAAGACCAGCCGTTTTCTCGATTCCGGCTCAAATCTTGCCAGTAAATAGACTCCGCTTCATCAGGCCTGCCGGCGGCCAGCAGCACCGCGCCCAGTGATTGTCGCACCGGCACGTGCCAGTCGGGCGGTTCGTTGTAGATCAGGTTATCCTCCAGCAGGGCCGCACGGTGAAGCCGGGCGACTGCCTGGTCGTAGTTTCCGCGCTTTGCGGCCAGTTCACCTGCCAGCACCTCGACTGCGATTTCGAGCATCGCCTGGGCCCCGTTTCTGGAAAACGTCACCCGGTAATCTTCCAGGGACTTTTGGGCTGCAATGTGGCGCAGTTGTTCCAGTTCCCGGCTGGCGTCATTCGATTTTCCTGTGGCAGTGAAGGCCAGCCCGCGCGCAAAGTGCCAGACACCAGTCCAGAAATGACTTTCTTCTGGCGGCTTCGGTTCGTTTAAAATCGTCTCCCATTGCCCGAACCGCGTGTATGCGAAAAGCGGCGCCACCAGAAATTGATGCAAAAGCGGTATCTCGCGCCAAGCGTCCTCCGGGATGCTGGCCGCTGCCTTGCGGGCGGCCTCGATGGCTACCCGGCTGCGACCTTCCATCGTGGCCGAGTCCCACAGGAAGTGGATGTTGTGAGGGTAATAGGCCAACGGGTAGACGCCCTGAGCTCGGCACTGGGTAATGTAATCTTCGTCGGCTGCGACCGCGTCCTGGTTGCTTCGAGATGCATCACTATAGCGGCCGATGCGGCGGAAGATATGAGAGGGCATATGAACGAGGTGGCCGGCGCCTGGCGCCAAGTTCCAGAGCCTTTCAGCCCCGGCTTCGGCCAGCTCCGGCCGGGCCAGCTCGACCGCGTGGATGTAGAGGTGAATGGCCCCGGGATGGTTCGGATTGCGCGCCAGCACGGACTCCAGCACTCGCAAAACCTCCTCTGTTTCGGGATATGGCTGCAGATCGCGCGTCCAGTAATTCCAGGGCCGCAGATCCATGACCGCCTCGGCGTAAAGGGTGGCCGCGTCGAGGTCGGCGGGGTAACGGTTGTGCAGGTCACGCATCGCTTTGACATAGGCCCGGTCCAGGGCGTGGCGATCCGGTTTTTCATCTCCGAAATAACGCAGCGCCAGCGCATCGATATAAGCCTGCTCTTTTTCAGAGGCGTTCTTTTTCAGCGCCATTGCTTTTTGGATCAACTCGTAGGCTTGTGGTTCGGCTTCGGGCGGCATCGCCATGTTGATGTTGGGGCCGAGCACCAGCGCCATTCCCCAGTAGGCCATGGCGCAATCAGGATCGAGACGCGCCGCCTCGCTAAAAGAGCGGCCGGCCTCGGCATGGTTAAAGCCATAGGTCAGCATCATGCCCTGGTTGATGAAGAGTTGGGCCCGGGGCGAATTGGTCGTAACGGGAAACTTGTGATCCCCCAGGTTCTGAAGCCGGGGTGCAATTTGGCCCGGTACGGCCGTCGATTGAACATCATTTTGGAAATCCGATGTGGCGAATACCGCCGGCAGGGTGCCTAAGATACCGGCCACAACAACCGCGGTTAAGGTGATAAATATATAGGAAGGTTTATCCCATTGAAGTTTCATTGTCGTACCTCCTGATTTCCTGAGAGTTGATATTAATTGACACGTCGAGGCACATTCTATTTGTCTGCGGTATCAGGGGCTGCGCAAAAATTGTCAAAAGAGCAGAAAGCGGGTCACGGTCAAAGATTTTAATTCGAGCCGCTCATGTTAATTGCAGAGGGCTGTAAGCGTGCGTGCCAGGAAGAGTTGAATTTTTGTATCAAATAAATGTGCCGTTTATAACGATGAGTATAGTGCCACTATGTGGCATTTCAAGGGGTGGGGCAATATTTATTTTCAAGAGCTATTCGAAATTAAAAATGATCTTGAGGTGCCAAAAGTTCTTGTAAGTCTCGGACCTGGGGTACCGCAGCAAGGGAGCATTGGCCCAGGCATATTATTTTTTTATATACCAATCGATTGTTCACTCGATTGAACCTCCATTCATAAGCCACCGGTATCGTTTAAATTTGGACCACCGACACATACTCCCGCTAACGGTAAAAACTTTTCAATTCTCACCGGTATAGCCGGTTGCTTATGAATGGAGTTATCGCTTCAATTTCAGCGGTAAAACTTGTCCCAGGGGATATGCATAGGACGATTTTCACAGATGGCCTCAATAATCGCGATAGCCAGTGGAACGGCATTGTCGTCCATTTTTCCTCTTTCGAGCAGTTGTTTAATCGTCTTGCCGATAACGAGGGCCAGTTCCGCCCCCTCGATGGTATCATCCGGCATATGTTTGGATTTGGCCTCACGGTACAGCAGGCCGGAGCCGAGTAGCTTGCCCATGCGGCCGTTGCGTCCGGCCTGACAGGTTACATAAAGATCACCGACACCTGCCAGACCGAGTACGCTGTCACGTTGGCCGCCGAAAAAATTTACGAAATAGCATATCTCCGCCAGGGCCTGGGTAAACAGGCCGGCGGCAAGATTGTGCATCAGGGCATCGTTTTCAGCTTGGCCTTTTTTCTCCAATTGACCGGCCGCATAGCCGACCGCCAGGGTGTAAAAGTTTTTGAGGGCCGCACATAATTCGACCCCGATCAGATCCGTGCTGCCTCGCGCATGATAGTAAGGGGCAGCGACAATACTTAAAAGCCAATGAAGCAGTTTGGAATCCGGATGGGCAACGACGACACTGCTTTCGCGGCGCGCCGCCAGTTCACCCGCAATGCAAGGCCCGCCGACGGCTGCCACCGGCATCCCTCCGAAATCATATTGTGAAAGGCCCTCTTCCACGGCCCGCGGCAGAATTACGATCGAATGGTTTCGCACGGCCAGCCCTTTAGTCAGCATGAGGATAGGAACAGGCGCCTTAAGGTTGGGACCGATGCGCGCCACAGCCCAGTCGACGCCGGCCGAATTCACGCCGAATACAATCAGCCGGACGCGATCATCCATGACTTCCTCCAGTTGCTTATTGGAAAACGCCCGGACATTCTCCGGCAGCTTCACCTTCAGCTTGGGATGGGTGCCGTCAGCGCGAACGCTATCGATGATATCCTGGTCCAGAAAGGTTCCAACCAGCATGACCTCATTTTCCGCATCGGCCAGAAGCTGGGCAAACGCACTGCCCATAACCCCTGCCCCCAGTATAATTATTTTTGCCATTGTTGTCTCGATGCCTCCTGCGAACAGCTTGCAGATAGTAGTTATTAGCTATTGGTTATTGGTCCTTCATTAAAGCGCAGATTGTTAGTTGTCAGTTGTGGATTGAATAGGGAATAAAACTGTGGTGCTTCTTTATACAACAAACCACAAACTACAGACAACGGACAACAGACATTAAAAGCATTTATTATGCCAAGAAATTTAATCCGCTTTAGTTCCAAAAGGTTAATACAACATCCAGGGATTGATTGCCAAACGAAAAAAAACGGATGTGATGATTCCAACGAAATTAGTGAGTTGACATCGGCTGTTACACCTGCTAAACAAATCCTCATCTCTATTGAAATGCTAGCCCAGATGGAGTCGAATATCAGGCTTAAAGAAGAACCTGAGGTTTCCCTCCCGCCCGGTATCGTCAGAAACATAATCATATATAGAGCAGGGTATCATGCGTCTAGCCATGCCGCGTTTTATGATTTCTGAGCATCCGTTTCCTTGGCTCCTTCCTTTGATTGCGATGCTGCTCGCCTTTGCCGTCTTCCCGTTGGCTTACAATATTTATCTCAGCTTTCACGAATTCGCCATTTTCAAGCGGTCCCTGGTTTACGTTGGCTGGGATAATTGGCTAAAATTATTTAATGATACCCGCTTAAACAACGCTCTGTTCATCAACATCATCTACACGATTGTCTGCCTGACGTTTCAACTTGTGCTTGGATTTCTGATCGCCATGCTGCTGGATACCGACGAAAAAGGTTTCGGGGTGTTGCGTGCGTTGTTTTCACTGGCGCTGGTGATACCCCCTGCCATAACCGGCATGCTCTTCAAACTGCTGGAAGACCCGCAGTTTGGCATGGTCGCCTGGCTGCTGGAACAGTTCAACCTGTTATCGCGCGATGTGCCGATTCTGGCAACACCGAAACTGGCGTTAATCGGTGTCATGGTTGCCGATATCTGGCAATGGACCCCCTTTGTCACGCTGATTTTTCTGGCAGGTTTGCGGGGACTGCCGAAGGAGCCTTTTGAAAGCGCAATGATCGACGGCGCCTCCCAATGGACCATCACCACCAGATTTACGATACCCATGTTGAGTAAGGTGATTGCCGTGATCGTGCTGATACGCGGTATCGATCTTTTCCGCACGTTCGACTATATCTTCGTGATGACCTCCGGGGGCCCGGGCATTCAAACCTATACGTTGAGTTTTTATACCTGGAAACAGTTTGCGGCGTCGTTGAAATGGGGTTACGGCGCGACCTTGAGTCTACTGGCGCTCATCATCATCAATGTGGCCGCCAACCTATTAATCAAATTCGCTAAAATCAGATGGTAAAGCCGTGTATTCTTTGAAAGCAAGAGTGCTGCGCATCGCAGTGGCCTGGATCGTGACGCTGATCATGGTGCTGCCGATTTATTACTGGGTGACGGTGTCCGTTAAGCGGGACAAGGACGTTTTCACCTTGCCGCCGAAATTATTTAACTTTGAGATGACGGCGGATTATTTTAAAGCCGTCCTGCTGGATATTTCTCCGGATCAACAGTCCATCGAGTCGCGGGGCTCTTTGGGATTTTCCGGCGGCGGGATTTC
Source organism: Desulfobacterales bacterium (assembly GCA_020345785.1). Next base: position 6,537,561 of record CP070771.1, on the reverse strand, counting down.
CTATATGGTTCCGCGTTTGGTCGACAGTATCATTATTGCCGTAAGTTCCACCGTTCTGGTGGTGGCGATAGCCACCCTGGCCGCTTTTGCCCTGTCCCGCCTCCGGTTTCGGGCCCAGCACCACTTCGTCTACATCGTTTTATCTACCCGCATGCTGCCGCCGGTGGCCGTAGCCATTCCGCTGTTTTTGACCTATAAATCCATCGGGCTTTACGATACACACATCGGCGTCATTCTGGCCCATACCATGATGAATATTCCGCTGGCCGTGCTGCTTCTGAAAAGTTTTTTTGACGACGTTCCTTTGGAGATCGATGAAGCGGCACTCATTGACGGTGCAACGTACTGGCAGATTTTCCGCCGCATCATTCTGCCGACGATGCGCACGGGCATAGCGGCAACGGCCGTGCTGTGTTTTATCTTCAGCTGGACCGAGTTTCTTTTTGTGCTGATGCTGACGGCTACCAAACTCAAAACCGTACCGGTGGCAACCTCCACCTTTGTAACTTCCACCGGCACCCAGTGGGGAAGTCTGGCAGCCCTGGGGGTGGCTGCCTTGATTCCCGCGTTTATTTTTATCCTGCTGGTGCAGAAAAATCTGGTCCGCGGCTTGACCATGGGATCGTTAAAACACTGATCCCGTTTGGAATTAATCCGCCGGGCCTTCGATTTAATGACCTTCTTAAGTTTTCAAATAACATTTCACAACCCTGAATGTACCGTTTTTCAGGGCGCATGAATGAGGCAAGGGCTCTTTTTTGCGGTAATTAATAGCATAGGTCTAACTGAAGGGAGGGAAAATCATGAAAGAAAGGGACCAAAAGCATTATCTGGCAAAGTTAGCCGACAAGTTGGCCAAGGGCAAAATCACTCGGCGGGATTTTTTAAGCCGGGCCGCCAAAGTGGGGTTGAGCGTGTCGGCTCTGGGGGCGCTTTCCCATCTGCCGTTCAGGGGACGCCTCGGAATTCAAAAAGAGGCGCTCGCGGCAACCGAACCGTCAAAAGATTTGATGAACTGGGTTAAGGATGTGGGCAAACCCTTCAGCGGTAAAACCGTCCGCATGGCCACCGAATCAACCCCGCCCAGCAAGGGCATCGCCGAGCTGGTTAAATCTGAGTTTACGCCGGCCACCGGCATCAGGGTCGAAATCGAAGTGCTGCCCCTCGAACAGGTGTTGCAGAAATTGACCCTGGATGTCGCCTCCGGCACCAGCACTTTATGATCTTTACTACATGGATCAAAGCTGGATGGCCAGTTTCAGCAATGACACCATCGATCCGCGCGAGCTTTACGCGTCCAACAAGGAACTGGCCTATCCTGACTACAACTTCGATGATTTTCTAAAACCACTGGTGGACGGCATCAGTATGTACAAGGGCAAAATGGTGGGGGTGCCCTATGACATCCCCATTTTTATCCAGATGTATCGTATGGACGTTTACGATGATCTGGGCCTGAAAGTTGCCACCACCATGGACCAGTATTTGAAAAACGCTCAAATTATCACCGAAAAGAAGAAAAGCCAGGGTATTTACGGCACCACCGGCCAGATGAAATCCGGCCATTACAGCCTCAATTGCGACTGGACGGCCTGGCTGTGGGGTCACGGCGGCTCGGTCTTCCGCGCAGACGGCACCTTTTCGGGCAACGATGCCGAGGGGCTAGAGGCCATGGATTACTGGGTCAAGCTCAAAGAAAACATGCCTCCCGGTGTCGACACCTGGACCTGGGACGGTGAGTTCCAGTCGGTGGCTCAGGGGCTCGCCGGGCAGGTACTGAGCTGGGGTGAGTTTTTACCCAGCTGCGACGACCCGAAAAGCTCCAAAGTTTCGGGACTGCTCGGAGTGGCCATTCCGCCCAAAGCCAATAAACTTCGCCCCCTCGACCAATGCGGCTACGGTGAAATTCCCAATGTCGGTCACCAAGGTGGCAGCGCCCTTGGTTTGTCCAAATACTCCAGCGTCAAGGACCCGGCCTGGATTTTTATGCAATGGGCAACCAGTCCGGACACGCAAGCCAGGATCTCGGTTCTGGGCGGTGGCTCCAGCCCGATGCGCCACAGTACTTTCAATCACCCGGATGTTCTGGCAGCCGCCAAAGTCGGCGCGGGCACCACCCGGCACTTCCCGGTTCAGAAAGAGACCATTGAAAATTACATGGGATCGGAACCGGATTTGCCCGAGTGGGCCGAAATTTCGAACAATATCATTCCGGTGGAACTTGGCCGCTTTTTTGCCGGCGAATATAAATCCCCGAAACAGACCATGGATATTATTGCCAAACAGGTGAACAAAACCATAGGGAAATAGCGCCTGAATTGGTGGGGTCCAGGTTCTGGGTTCAAGGTTCAAAGGGTATAAAATGACAGCAACCCGGTGGATTCCCTCTAAGGAGTCCGCCGGGTCTACCACCCCGATTGAAAAAGGCTCGAACAGAGCAGGATAGGGACCGAAATGAAAGATTTGGTGGTCGGCATTGACAGCAGCACCCAATCCACGAAAGCGATCGCCTGGACCAAAACCGGCGAATCGGTAGCGGAGGGCAGAAGTCCAATTAAGCTTCAAAATCCTCGGTTGTATTGGTTCGAACAAAACAGCCGGGACTGGTGGCATTCCTGCCAGGTTGCCCTGCAGCAGTTAACAAAACAGGTAAAACCCGAAAGAGTCGCCGGTATTGCAATCTCCAACCAGAGAGAAACGGTGGCATTTGTGGACGAAGTTGGAAATGATATTCGGCCGTCGATGGTCTGGCTCGATGAGCGTTCGCGCAAGCAGGTGGAAGAATTATCATCCCGGATCGGCGCGGAAATCATCCACGACATCACCGGGCGACCGGTTGATATTACGCCCGTCCTTTACCGGCTGGTTTGGCTCAGGGAAAACGAGCCTCAAGCCTTTGAAAAAACAAGACTTTTTGTTGATGTCCAGGCATACCTCGTTTACAAGTTAACCGGACAATGGAAAACCGGATGGTTCAGCGCCGACCCGATGGGATATTTCGATATACGCAAAAAGCAATATTCACAAAAACTATTGAAGTATCTCGGGCTGTCAGCCGATCGCTTTCCGCCGGCATTTGCGCCCGGGACCGAAATCGGAAGCATTACGGAAGCGGCGGCCAGGTCAACCGGCCTGTTACCTGAAACAAGAATTTTTGCCGGCGGTGGAGACGGCCAATGCGCCGGCTTGGGCACGGCCTGCATTACTTCAGACCAGGCCTATATTAATCTTGGAACGGCGGTCGTCTCCGGCGTTTGGTCACCACAATGCTTAAACAGTAAGGCCTGGAGAACAGAAATCTCTCCCACCGGGGATGGATACATCCTGGAAACCTGCTTGAGATCGGGGGCTTTCCTGATCAACTGGTTTGTGGACCAGTTTTTGCCGGGGGACAGAAATGAAAAAAACTTTTTCAAAAAGCTGGAGCAAGAGGCAGAGAAAATACCGATCGGATCGGACGGCCTCATTACCCTGCCTTACTGGTCCGGGGTTATGAATCCTCACTGGAATCCAAATGGTAGAGGCTGTTTTATCGGTTTATCCGGCGGACATAAACCCGTCCACCTGTACCGATCCATCCTGGAAGGTATGTGCCTTGACCAGGCTCAGGCCACCAGTGGAGTGGAAAAAGAAACGGGACTGCGGGTTGAAAAATTTGTCGCCATTGGCGGAGGCGCCTCGAGTCCCTTGTGGACGCAAATGCTGGCGGATTCGACCGGCAAAGAGGTCGCCGTCTCCGATACCATGGAGGCATCCGCGTTGGGTGCGGCTGTCATTGCAGCATACGGCGCCGGCTGGTTTTCATCTTTCAACGATGCTGCCCAGGCAATGAGCGGCAATACAAATGTCGTAACACCGGACCCGAAAGTCCGACCCCTGTGGGATGAGCTGCTGGGAATATATCGTCGGCTTTTTCCGAATAATGAACAAACATTCAATGACCTGGTTCAATTTGCCGTTACGTCTTCGAAAGAAACTGGAAAATGACAAAAGATTATGGCGGTGTCGTTAATGAACTGGTTGCCGGTGAATGGAAGCATCCGCAAACCGGCCAGTCGGTACCCATCAACATTCGATCAATCGTCATTAAAGAAACCCTGGCTGGAATGGAAGGGGATCTGATTGCCCCGCTGCATAAAAACGAAAAACTGGGTGTCGTTTCTGACAGGTATACGTATGAAGTACTCGGCCGACGAATTTCGTCGGCCCTGCGTTCGGAGGGTTTTGCCGTCGAAGAAATTGTTTGGAAAAAACCCCATGCTGACAACGAGAGAGCAGCGGAACTGAGACACCTCACCCGGCATTGTGAGGGACTGATCGCCGTGGGATCCGGAACGATTAACGACAGCGTCAAATATGCCGCTTTTTTGGATCAAAAACACTATTCGGTTTTTCCAACCTCTCCGCAGCTGGCGTACTCAACCGCCACGGCATCGATTTCATTTGGCGGATTCAAAAAATCGATAATTGCCCGGCCGGCGCAAGGGGTTTTTTTTGACCTGTCGGTTGTCTCCCAGTGCCCGATCCGCCTGACGCGCAGCGCTTTTGCCGATGTCATTTGCAGAACGACCGCCCAGGTCGACTGGTTGATGTCGCATTTACTGTTCGGTTCACCATACCATGAGGCACCCTATATTTTATTGGCCTATGACGAAGACAGGCTTTTTGACAACGCCAAAGCATTGCAGGAAGGTGATTTTGACGCGTTCGGCATGCTTGTTAGAACATGTGTGATCATGGGGCTGGGCACCTGCTTTACCAACACCACCCATTCCGGCAGCATGGGAGAACATATGATGTCCCATTATATCGATATGTTCTTCAATGATGTAAATCCGAACACGTTGCACGGCGAGCAGGTGGGTGTCGCCTCGCTGACCATGTCCCGCCTGCAGAACCGGATTTTACGCGCAAAAAACCCGCCCAGCTTAGCGCCGACGCAGATCGATGAGGCCGGCATGTATCAACGCTATGGGAATAAAATTGGACCACAATGTATCAAGGAATTAAAACGTAAGGCTCTGGATCAGGAAAAAGCCGACAAGGTCAACCGCCATCTAAAGAAAAATTGGGAAAACTTTGCGGCTCAACTTCGCGCAGTAATGCTTCCAACCGCAAGGTTGTTGACTGCGATGCAGGAGATTGGCGCACCCCGAACCGGCCGTGACCTCGGATTTCCCCAAAGCTTTTATCGGGAAATTGTGCTTCATTCCCGGGAAGTGCGGGACAGGTTCACCATGCTCGATTTGGCAGCAGATTCGGGTATGCTTGAAGGGTTCGCTGACGAGTGCAGGTAAAATAGTACGTTATTAGTTATTGGTTAATAGTTTAAGCTGAGTAAAATCCATTGTTATCTTTCATCAATCATAAAATCTAAAATTAGGCGATCATCAAAATTAAATAACGAATAACGAATAACTTATATTGGCAGGAAATTTCATGGCAACAGTTGTCTACGAAGGTATCAACAAAAATTTTGGGAAAGTGCAGGCGCTGCAAGACATTAATGTCGAAGTTAAAGACGGGGAATTCGTCGCTTTGTTGGGACCCTCCGGCTGTGGTAAATCAACCTTGCTGCGGTTGACGGCGGGTTTGGAGGCCATCTCATCCGGCAATCTCTTCATCGACGGCAAACTGGTCAACAGGGTTCATCCCCGAGACCGCGACATTGCAATGGTCTTTCAGAATTATGCGCTGTATCCGCAGATGAAAATCTACGACAATATTGCCTTCAGCCTGCAGGTAAAAAAAGTAAATAAATCTGAAATTGCCGAGCGCGTTCAATGGGCGGCGAAAATCTTAAATATCGAAGAACTGCTCGACCGCTATCCGGGCCAGCTTTCCGGCGGCCAGGCGCAAAGGGTTGCCATGGGGCGGGCGATCGTACGCGACCCGAAAGTCTTTTTATTTGATGAACCGCTGTCCAACCTGGACGCCAAATTAAGGGAACATATGCGCTTTGAAGTGCGTTCTTTGCACAATAAGCTCGGCGCAACGACCATTTATGTTACCCACGATCAGGTCGAGGCAATGACCATGGCCGACAAAATTCTAGTCATGCGCCTCGGTGTGATCCAGCA
>CP070771.1:6512701-6531381 GCA_020345785.1 Desulfobacterales bacterium | reverse complement strand
TCTGATCAAAAAAGAAACTAATGAACGTCGAACATCGAACGTCCAACGTCCAACGTCCAACATCGAATATGGAATTCTGTCAATTTAAAAAAATACTGAACAACATGCGCGCAAACGCCTGCTCTGTGCGATCGAATCGACCAGTCGAAATCCGACTCGGTGGAGTGCCTTGCAGGCTTCGATTCACTTTTTATAAAATAGATAAAGCGTAGCGCCATCCACATTGGACATTCAATGTTCGACGTTCGACGTTCAATTCGTTAACTGGCCCGACCACGTGAAGTTTCACCAAAGGTGTTAGCCCATTGCCGCCGAAATGCCCAGCTTGATCAAGATGGAGGAATGCCTCATACTTTCAATTTTATACTCACAACCGACTGAGTTGCACCAGAAATCTGACACCTGAAACCCATACAGATAATTTTGAGCTAAATTTGTTACGGCAACGCCGCCATCTCCGAAGCTTGGCTCTATAAGGAAATTTGATTAAATGTAACAGATCGCCCCAATGAATGCAATCCAATCACAGAATTCATCCGTGCGCGCTTAGTCACCATCCGGCACCCGCTCGCTGGTGGGAATTTTTTCACCCGGACCAAAGGATCTATAATCTATTTAAATCACAATCTAATAAAAACAGTATTTGCATTTTTATTATTTCTGTAGTACCAACGATGAGAAATCTTTCGGCAGCAATCTCAGCTGCCGAGTATCACCAGATGCAAAGGCGACCCCCCATGAAAGCTTTATTACTGTACCCTTCCTTTCCCGACACGTTCTGGAGCTTCAGACACTCCCTAAAATTTATTCGAAAAAAAGCCGCATTCCCGCCGCTGGGACTGCTGACGATCGGCGCGATGCTGCCGGAAGAATGGTCCAAACGCCTGGTCGATTTGAACGTCACCAAGCTGACCGACGAGGATCTGGCCTGGGCGGATGCCGCGTTTATCAGCGCCATGGTTGTTCAGCGAAAATCGGCCCGACAAACCATCGCCCGTTGTAAAGAAGCCGGACTCAGGGTGGTGGCGGGCGGCCCGTTGTTCACCAGTGAATACAAGCTTTTCGATGAGGTGGATCATTTTGTGCTCAACGAAGCCGAACTGACCCTGCCTGTTTTTCTGAAAGATTTCAATCGCGGATGCGCCGAACCGCTCTATACGACTGCTGAATTCGCCGATATCCATACAACCCCCATTCCCATGTGGAAGCTGATCAATCTGAAGCGCTATGCGACGATGAGCATCCAGTTTTCCCGCGGGTGTCCGTTTAATTGCGATTTTTGTAATGTCACGGCGCTTTTCGGGCACCGGCCGCGCATCAAGACCTCGGATCAGATCATTGCCGAATTGGACAGTTTGTATCGTCACGGTTGGCGCGGGCAAGTCTTCTTTGTCGACGACAATTTCATCGGCAATAAAAAATATCTCATGACCGATCTGTTGCCGTCGCTGATTCAATGGCAGAAAGGTAAAAAAGGGTTTTTATTCAACACGGAAGCATCCATCAACCTGGCTGACAATGATGATCTGATGCAGATGATGGTGGAGGCCGGGTTTGATACCGTCTTTGTCGGCATCGAAACCCCCGATGAAGATAGTCTGGCGGAGTGCAACAAAAAACAGAACAAAGGCCGCAACCTGATCGAGAGCGTCAAAAGCATTCAGCGCACCGGCCTGCAGGTGCAGGGGGGGTTCATCGTCGGCTTTGACTCCGACGGCCCTTCAATTTTTCAGAGACAGATCGACTTCATTCAAAACAGCGGTATCGTCACTGCCATGGTGGGACTGTTGCAGGCACCTCCCGGCACCAAACTCTATGAACGTTTAAAAAAAGAAGGCCGGCTCAGCGGCCTGCTCTCCGGCGACAACGTCGACGGTACCACCAATATCATACCGAAGATGGACATGCGCCAGTTATTAAAAGGGTATGAGAAGATTTTACACAGCATCTACCGGCCCGGGCCCTATTATAAACGGATTAAGACCTTTTTACGGGAATATAAGCCACCGAAAATCGCCGTTAGATTGGACTTCCAGCGTTTTTTGGCTTTTTTCCGCACCTCGATCAGAATCGGAATTTTCGGCAAGGAACGCATCCAGTATTGGAACCTGCTGGTGTGGACCCTGTGCCGCTGTCCGAAGCTCCTGCCGCTGGCAATCACCCTGGCGATCCACGGCCACCATTTCCGCAAGGTGTGCAAACTATAAATCAGCGACCAGCCGCAGAGCGTGGTTCCGGCCCCATCCAGGGGCCTTCCTCATATCCCCAGCTCTGCTGGTGGTCGCTGTTTTAGTTTGCAAATGCCTTATGTTGCCGGAATCCACAGCTGCTGCCCTTCAGCAGCAGCACAACAGCGCCGATATAGCAGACGAGCGCCGCTGAGACTTTCAGAGTGCGGGTAGAAACGGTTAACTATGGCAGTTCAAATCCTTGGGAAGCTTTATCGATAGCTAAGGATATCTTCTTTAATGATCGCGAAATTGATGTCGTCCGGGTGGTTGTTGTAAAGGGTTATGTGTTTTTTGACAACACCCAATTGATCTTCCAGCCTTAACCTGTATGTTTCCGACAGACGCGGGCTTTTAAAAATGCGATCAAACTGATGGGCAATGGCCTCCTCCGGAAAATCGTGGCTTTTCGCAATACTGTCCAGGTAAGAGTGCACGAAATAATCAACGACCGCATCGCAGGAGCGGATTTGTTCCGCCAGGTTGGCTAAATTTGCCTTCAACGACTCCATCTCCGTCTCCGGCAAGGCCTGCGTGCGCAGAACCTTAAGCTCATCGTACTCTTTTTGCAGCTGTTTACACCGAGAGGTAAATTTGTGGATCGACTCCACAGCGAACAGCGCTTTCCAAATGACGGCCTCAAAGGCCTCCGCTTTCTGTTCGGCAATCTCGGCATTTGCTTTCTTGAGATAATCTTTAATTACAAATAGATTTCTCTGCTCGACCTCATCCTTGGCGGCGGCAATCAGCCGCTCAATTTCGCCGAGCAGATCCCGAGCGGGATCAATCACAATGGCCGATTCCGGCTTCCGAGCCGGTCTGGCAATTTCAGCCCATTGCCGCCTGAGCGCCTCATTGCGCTCGTGAGGATTGACGATCCCCGACAGCACGACCCGGAAGCCCAAATCCGTAGAGCGAAAGGGGCCGTCTTTAAGGAAGAAAGGCATTTCTTCGCGTCGTCCCGGCATGATTTCTGAGATACGCTTGCGATAGCTGCCGCCTTTTACGACGAACCCGCCCGCTGCCCCGTGCAGGCGGAAATCAATTGAAAAGTGGAAGGGATCCAACATCATCTCAGCCGCATTACCGGCAGTGTCAAATAATCCCAGTGGATTGGAGCACCTCGTTCCGATCCAGGCCAGCTTTTCCGTCGGCTTGGCGGCATCCGCGCCGGTGTAGACGGCATAATCGGAGTAGGTGCGATTGTTCAAAGGAAAGAAATCTTCTTGATTTATTGCGGATTCGGTTACCACATGTCCGCCCCGGGCAGCATATTCCCATTCGGTTTCAGTAGGCAATCGAATGTAGCCGGTGCGCCCGGCACCGAAGCCGGGCAGCACATCCGGCCTGTTTTTAAGCAGCCACTCCGTATAGCGTCGGGTGAATTCCACGGCCTCAAACCAGGAAACGTTGGTTATCGGCCGCGGATCGTCGGAAGTAAAACGCACATCCCATCCCGGGCATTCGTTATCCATGATGGCCTTCCACTGAAACGTCGCAACTTCATATTTGCCGATAAAGTAATAAAATGCGCCGGGCTCCTTTTCATCCGGACTGGGACAACGACCATCACCCTGACGGGCGAGATCACGCAATTTGACCCGCCAGGATTCGGGCAAATCTTCTTCCTTGAAAACGCCGGCGATGGTTTCGATGTGTTTGCCGTCCATGAAACCCTGATCCGGCCGTCCACAGTTCACGCAGCCCAGATTAAGCTGCGCATCACCCAAATATTGTTCAGCAGGAACACATACATGGCGCAAAATCAATTTCCCGCCGCACGGCATGGGCAGTTCAAAATCACTTTCAGAAGGCGTTGGATTCACCATATCTCTTATAATCGGCGTCAGGGAAAGGCGCTTGGTTTCCGGCGCCGGACATTCCTGGGCCAGGACGGTCCGGTATGACCCTAACGGCGCCACAACAATCATCAGCGCCGCTGCCAGAGATAACAATTGCTTGAACAAAAAGACGCCGAGTACGCCAGGCAATTTAGCCGGCCTGAAAATCTCGGAGTCAATATCGAGATGGACCCTGGGTTTGACGGGGTTAGACATCACGGATGACCTTTGAGGGTTCAATTTTCGCCACCCGAAACGCAGCATAGCCCGAGGCGAGAATCGATAGTGAAATCGTCAGTATCAAAGCAATCATCAGGTGAAGCAGCGATAACTTACACACGTATTCGCCTTCGGCCAAGTACCTTGCAAACAGGCTGTTGATGGTTATCTGTGAAATCAAATACAGGCAGGCAGCGAAAGCGGTGCCGAGGACAGCCGTGGTAACGGACTGGACTACCGGATACCACATAATGCTGCGCGTCGAAAAGCCGATCAGGCGCGTTATCCCGAGGTGGCGGCTTTTTCGGTTAACATTGGCCAGAATGTTGCTGGCCATCGATGCAAAATAGCCGCAAATCGCAACAAAGGCAATCAAGCGAAAGATTAGGCTGAAGGAGCGGTCCAGGCTTTGAATGATTTCAATCTCTTCCACGCGGGTGTAAATCTCCAATTGCTGTCCGGTCAACCAGTCACGCAGCGGGGCAACGTCATAGATGGAGCGGGCATAAAGTCGAAAGCTCGGATATTCTCTGGGCTGGTCCGGTCGGCCTTTGCCCGGCCAGCCAAAGGCCGGAGCGCCGAAGCCGTCACGGTAGTCCTCGGTAGCCTCCAATAAAGCCAATCTGATAAACGCTGCATCACGCGGATACGCCTCAAGCGGCAATACGGATATGACCTTAAGGTTAATGGTAACCTGTTCTTTGCGGCCCAGCACGGATCTGCCGACTCGACCGACGATTTCCTGGCCGACTGCGACTTCCAGCTTGCGGGCAACCGAGTCGGAAAGTACGACGGCATTATTCTCCTTGGGAACCTTGCCCCATTTTTCGATCAGCGGATCGCCACTGTCCGTCGGGATCAGATCGACCGCCAGGGTTCGCGGCTTGTCATCACGTTTGTGATAGAGAATCATGTTGGCGGCAATCGACCGGGTCTGGGGTATAATGAAGGCTGTGCCCGGACGTTTGGCCAGGGTTGAAAACCACTCCTGATTGTAGCGGCCGCTTCCCACCGGTGAAATCTCTAGGTTTCTGGGATCTTGGACCAGGCGATCCACCATAGTATTGATAATTCCGCTTTTGACACCGAACAATACCAGCAATGGTGCCAGAACCGCGGCCAATCCAAGAATGGTGCACACCGAAAGCAACCGTTCATGGGAGTAGTCGCGCAACGACAAACGAACGATGGTTTTTAGACCGTGCATGTTTTCCCTTAAAATTGAATATTGAATATTGAATATTGAATATTTGAGGTCTGCCTTCGGCAGATCGATTTTAAGAATAAGTCAGAATTCCGAAAATATTCAATCTGCAATTTTCAATATTCATTCATCCTAACCCGACACTCTGGCACTCACGGCTCCCTTGCTTTTGTCCTTTGTGATATCGAATTTTACCTGCCTATACCCCAGTTCTTCCACACGATCCCACTCGTGCGTCGCCACAATAAGGGTGACGCCCTTTTCCTCGGCCAAGCGCGTAAAAAGCCCCATAATTTCCTCGGCGTTGATTGGATCGAGTGATGCGGTGGGTTCATCGGCAATCACAACAGATGGTTCGTGGGCCATGGCTCTGGCAATAGAAACTCTCTGTCGTTCCCCAACCGAGAGCTGTGAAGGATACTTTTGCAGGTGACGTTCAATCCCGAGCTTTTCGGCAACCGCTTTAACGGCACCCTGCTCCGGCATCCCCAGGCCGTTTCGGCTCAAGGCGATGTTGTCATATACAGAAAGAAAGGGCAGCAATCCCCCGGTCTGAAGTACATAGCCGATATGTTGCATCCGTGCACGGGCCAGACCATCCAGATTTTTGCGCTTCCAGGTGCCAGCCACATCCAGGCATTTGTCCTCGGCGGTAAAAAAAGAAAATTCGGTTGCCCGGTCCGGCTGCAGAATCATGGCCAGCAGATCCAGCAGGGTGCTCTTGCCGCAGCCGCTGAATCCCACCAGGGCTACTTTCTCACCCTGCCGGATAGTCAGCTGCGGTATAGTTAACTCAAAACCGTGCTCCCCGGACCAGTTTTTGGTGACGTTGTTCAGCTGGAAAACGAGGCGTCCCTTGGTGTGATTGCTTTCTGATGCTTTCTTTTCTGCGGCGTTTTCGTCCTGTTTTTTTTGGGGGTCTGACAATAAGGACTCCTCATATTTTTTATTGCATAAAAAATGTATAATTAATCCACCGGAGTTTCGATCCGGAGATTTCTTCAGCGTTATTAAAGAACGATTTACAGCCCTGGCCGGGTTGTTTCTCAAGGTGGATTAATTACGGCATCATACTCAGCGGCACCCGGTAGAAACTGTCGCCGGGATCTGTGGCACCGAAACTAATCCAATTGGAAACATCGTCGTTATACTGCTGGTAGCGCCTGATCTTGGATTTAAGATCGTCAACCAGCGCCTGCTGCTCGCCGACGCTCATTCGATACCAGTCTTCTTCCGTCAGACGCATAATACTGCTGCGATAGGGAAGATCGTCCAGGAATTCACCCAGTAAACCCAACTCTCCCAAATTCTGATTAGGCTTCAGGCTGAATTGCGTAGGATCCCGCGAAATTTGGGCAGCCGCGGATAAAATTCCCTGAAAAAAATCCCGCGCCCCGGTGCGCTTGGTTCTCTGGGCCTGATCCAATATGACCTTCAGGCGCTGATAAAGGTCACTGAGTTGATTTTTGGTCAGCAGAACAGTTACCCTGAAAGAGGGGGTGTCCGGCCGCACCAGATCCATATCCGAAACCCAGGATGTGACCACTTGAGGCGCCTGGACTTTTCCGCGCCGCCCCAGGTATTCGAGCTGCATGGCATAGCCCAGGATCGCTGCTTTGCGCTCGGCCTCTGCAACGACACCACCGTTGCCCGACACAGGCTGTTCCGGCATCTGCAGGCGCTCACCGGCACTGGTAGCCTTCACAAGCTGCACCATTTGGGCAGCCACGCCCTCAACGATCCGTCCGAAGGTCTGCACCCCGGTTTGCGTATCGCTGGCTTCGATGGGCAGGTACAAATCACCGATTGCGGAATCGGATTGCCCGGTCAGGGCCCGATATTTGGCCTCCGCATAAGCAGTATTGTTGAGCCTTTTTGCCAGGGGTGTCCTGAGATGGAGCACAAAAATCTTGACGCCTTTGGCGGCCGCCATATCGGCAATCTCGGGTTCGTTCATACCGGTCGTGGAATAGGGATCATCGTTGCGGATGGGTCCGGCGTCGGTAATAAGCAGCATAATGCGCGACTGATAAGGGCTCCAGTTCATTTTGTCGAGCGCCGTTTTAAGACCGGCAAAAGCGTCTTCGTTGAAGGAATGCGATGACACCCTGGCCTCCTCGGCACCTGCCAGGGCGTTCTCAAACTCGACGCGCTGACGGCCGTCCCGCAAATCCGACAGGACCCTGCTGACATAACCGAGCTCCGGTGTCTTTTCGGTACTGCTGCGAAATGCCACCAGGCCAAACGCCACCTTTTCAGCCAGACCTGCCGCCTGGATGGCATCGTAAATTTTGCGCACAACCTCCCTGGTACGGTCGATATAGGGTTTCATGGAAATGGTTGTATCGATAACGAAAACAATGCTGGTCCGCAGTTCCACATCCTCCGGCAGTTGCCAGTCGCCCGGATCAATGGAAGCCAGCTCAAGGAATTTAACGCCTTCAAAAAGCTCCACGGTCTGAAAAATTGGCATCAGATAGAAGCGCTGGCGCGAAACGGCTTCCTCCGGCGGTTCCATCGCCAGAATCGGAAAATCGGCCGGTGGGGAGGAACTCCCCTCTTTAATAGACTTAAATAGGGAGGCGAACTCAATGGCTTCTTCACTTGGAGATGCCGACCCGGCAACCTGATCAAGGGATTCCAGATCCTTGAAAAATAAAACAGGATGACGGCCCTCGCGCTCGGTGAAAACCAGTGTTAAGGCCTGGCGCCATTCGGAAATTTTATCTTCCTGAACCCAACCGCTGGTCTCACAACTGCTCGAAGGTCCCACTTTCAGCCATTCGATACCATCCGCCGAGGTTCGTTCATATACATAAAAGACGGTAAACGGCTTAATGCGGGCTTCCGTGATCGGTGCGGATTTGCCGGCTGAGGCGTAAAGATTTGCTCCGGGATGCGTAATCACCTGTTGATAAAGGGATCGTTTGCCGGGGATGAGCAGCGGCTTGCATTGCTGCGCCGACGCAGCCTTAACCGCGACCAGCATCAGACAAGTCAAAGCAATCGTTCCCATGCGAAATGCCTTAATAAGACATAGTTTTCGATTCAGCATGGACTATCCTTTCAGCTAAAATGGTTCAACGCCAGTTTTTTAGTAGTTCGCGCGCTTCGTAGGACCCCTCATCTGATTGCGCCTCCACCCAGAGACGAAGCCGGGCAAGATTGTCCTTGGCTTTTTCCTGGCCCCCGGTTAGAGCATCCCGGTACCAGTTATAGGCGGTTTCCGGGTTCTTGCGAATGGTGCCGCTGGGCTCTTTGTCGGTCGGGTCATAATAGCGCGCTACCGCCAGGGCCGCTTCCGAATTCCCGCTGTCCGCGGCAAACTCCAATAACAGAAACGCTGCATCTGCCCGTTCCGGAGTGTCCGGCAGGGACTTGGCCAAGGCCAAAGCTTCTTCGGGGCTTATCCCATCTCTTAATGCCTGGCGTGCCTGTTCCAGGACCGGCGCATCGGGGGTATAGGACGGCGGCGGGGGGGGCGGGATCGCTTCTTTCTTGGGCGGTAAATTGGCCATGCGGGGCAGCTCGGTTTTCTGAGCCTCCTTCGGCTTAACTTCTTTCACCTCCAAAGATTTCCAGACCAAATAGCCGGCGATAAGGATGACGACAAGTCCGATGATAGAGGCAACAACCAATACCCATGAACGTTCCCTGGATTTAATTTTGAATTCCACCGTTTTTCCTTTGTCAATCTATAATGCAGCCGACATGAATTGCTTCATTCAACAAACGCATTTATAGGAGGTGCTTTATGCTTGTGCAACCAGGCGACCATTCTTGTCAAGACACTCTAAATTCGGATGTGCCGCCCATATGCCGGCTAAAATAAAAAAACTGACGAGCTGTTTCCGATTAGATTATTTTAACAGGAAAAGTTATATAATAGAATAGACTTGTGGAAATTTCAAACACTAAACCTTATGAAATACTTTACCCCAAAATTCCCTCCAGTTTGGAACGCAGTGGGCCTGGCTAACATATTTCGCAACAGTATAGAAAAATACACAGAGTGTCAAATAATTAATCCGGGCGGTAGGTGAATACTCCTCCCGCAGATGGCTAGGCCTCAGGAATCCTTATTGAAGGAGACGAAAATATACATTTAATGGCATAAATTCGAAACCCTAAGCACGAAATTCGAAACAAATCCCAATGTAAAAAATCCAATGACAAAAACCATTTAAACATGACAATTATTATTTTTGCAAGTTAGCTCAATTATGATCATTTAGGTCTTTTGTTTTCCCTGTTTTGAACATTTCAAACATTCGGGTTTTGTATTTGTTTCGAATTTCGATATTCGAATTTCGAATTTTAGTACCATCGCAGGTTTCACACTGGTTCGGTAGAACCTCTCCAGTCTCCGCGTCCTCCACCAAAGGTGGATGGTTTAGATCAATACTAAAGCCTCACCTTGATAGATTTTACATGGGCATCCAGGCCTTCAATTTCGGCCAGACGAATCACATCGGCGGCCTCTTTCTTGAAAGCGCTCTGAGAATAGTGAATAATGCTGGTCTTTTTAGTGAAATGGTCCACCGCCAGGGCGGAAGCAAAGCGGGCGGTGCCGGCGGTCGGAAGCACGTGGTTGGGGCCGGCAACATAGTCTCCGATCGGCTCCGGCGTGTGATGCCCAAGAAAAACTGCGCCGGCATGACGAATTTTCCCTACATATTCAAACGGCTTATTGATTTGAAGCTCGAGATGTTCAGGTGCTATCCGGTTTGCCAGATCCACGGCGGCATCAAGATCCTGGACCACAAATATGGCGCCATACCTTGAAAGGGACGCTGCAGCAATTTCTTTGCGGATTAATGCCGTCAGCTGTCTTTCGAGTTCAGCGGCAACGGCGGCGGCGATCCGGGCTGAATGGGTCACCAGAATGGCTGAACTTAAAATATCATGCTCGGCCTGGGAAAGCAGGTCTGCTGCGGCGAAAATAGGATGTGCGGAATCGTCGGCAATCACCAGGACTTCGCTGGGTCCGGCAATCATATCAATGCCGACGGTACCGGAGACGATCTTTTTAGCCAGGGTCACATAAATATTGCCGGGTCCCGCGATAACATCAACCCTGGGGATGGCGGCGGTACCATAAGCCAGGGCGGCGATGGCCCAGGCGCTGCCGACTTTAAAAATTTGTTTTATGCCCGCCTTCTTGGCGGCAACCAGAAGATGGGGATTGACACCTCCTTCTCGGGTCGATGGTGTTGCCATCACGATGTTTTTGACGCCGGCGATTTTGGCGGGAATGGCCGTCATCAGAACGGTGGACACCAGGGGCGTCTTACCGCCTCTGGCACCGGGCACATAGATACCAGCGGCGTCCACCGGATTGACCATTTGTCCCAGCAACACGCCGGTTCTTCGGGTGTCGATCCATGATTGACGAACCTGCTGCCGGTGAAAGGCCTCTATTTGTGAAGCGGCTCGGTTCATGGCACGGACGAACCTGCGATCAACTCTTTTTGAGGCAGCCGCCATCTCTTTGTCGCTGACCTTCATCGCGTCGACGCTCAAATCGGGTGCATCAAACCGCCTGGCGTATTTAATGACAGCGTCATCGCCGTTGCGCCGCACATCCTCCAGGATGCGTGAGACCGTCTGGTAATCCTTTTTGTGGAAAGAAAGCCCGCGGTCGACAATGGCGGAAAGTCTTTTTTCGGCAGTATTTGAGGGATAGTTGTAGATTTTCATGGTAATTAATTCACTCTGAAAAATAGCATATTCAAGGCTGTAGAGGGTTCTTTGAAAACTTGGAAAACTTGATAGATCGAAGCTCCAGCGGCTTAATTACTTTATGCTGCGCATTTTTTTCTTTTTTTACTTCAGATTAGTCACATGAATTAAAACGGAATATACGTCAGGATTTATTATATCCGTTGTTTTGTGTTTAGGGTAAAGTGAAACCTTTTGTCAATATCTCTAGCAAAATATAATTTATGGCATCACCAAATAACAATTGACATTAACAGGAATTTTCGCAACAAAAAGCAAAATTCATTTTTCACGGACCCTTTCTGAACGGAGGAAGAATATGAAGGCCAATAGAATCTACAACTTTAATCCGGGACCGGCCGCTCTGCCCCTGGCCGTGCTGGAAGAGATTCAGGAAAATTTTCTGAATTTCAAGGGATCGGGCATGTCGAT
Source organism: Desulfobacterales bacterium (assembly GCA_020345785.1). The sequence goes on along the minus strand of CP070771.1, from coordinate 6,519,736 downwards.
TACCGAAATCAGCCACCGGTCCAAACAATTCGAAGACGTCATCAACGATGCGGTTGCCCGAACCCGGCGTCTGCTGAATCTGGACGACACATTCCATGTGCTTTTCCTTCAGGGCGGCGCCAGCATGCAGTTTGCCATGATTCCCATGAACTTCCTTACATCAGATAACACCGCAGACTATGTCGATACCGGCACCTGGTCCAGCAAAGCCATCAAAGAGGCTGAAATCCTGGGCAGATCGGTCAACGTGGTGGCATCATCCGCGGATCAAAACTATTGCTATATCCCCCAAAATATCGCCTTTAATGAGGGCGCTGTCTTTGTCCATATCACATCCAACAATACGATTAAGGGAACCCAGTGGGCTGATTTTCCGGCTACGAAAAACGTGCCGATTATTTGCGACATGTCTTCGGACTTTATGAGCAGACCGCTGGATGCACCAAAGTTCGGCCTGATCTATGCCGGCGCGCAAAAGAATGTGGGGCCGGCCGGCGTCTGTCTGGTGATTATCCGCAAAGAGATGCTGGAGTTGGTGCCGGACACCCTGCCGACCATGTTGAAGTATACGACCTATGCCGCTAAAAACTCCCTCTACAACACGCCGCCGTGTTTTGCAATTTACACCGTTGGCCTGGTTTTAAAATGGCTGGAAGAAACCATCGGCGGACTTGACAAAATGGCGGCCCTGAACCGCCAAAAAGCCGCACTGCTCTATGATTATCTGGACGCCGGCACTTTTTACCGCGCCACGGCGGAACCGTCCAGCCGCTCCCTGATGAACGTCACCTTTCGCCTGCCGAATGAGGAACTGGAAAAACAGTTTATTCAGCAGGCGCTGGAAAATTCGCTGGGCGGTCTCAAAGGCCACCGGTCGGTGGGCGGCTGCCGCGCTTCCCTTTACAACGCCGTAACGATTGGAGCCGTTGAAGCGCTGGTGGATTTTATGAAAACCTTTGAAAAGGCTAATGGATAGGATGAGTGTATGGCTGTCGGCAACCACCAGCAGAGCTGGGGGTATGAGGAAGGCCCCTGGAAGGGGCCGGAACCACGCTCTGCCGCTGGTCGCTGATGTACATAAAGAATTTTGGCTGCATCATACAGGTTTCCGGTTGAAGCTTGCCCGGGTAAAATATCGCAACATATTTTGGTCACCTCTGGCGATGATCGGCCTGGGTTGGTGGCATGCATGTGAGCGATTCATCATTCGCATGTACTTTGTATTATTCAGCAGTATGCGGTAATGATTGCTGCGCCGGCAGACACAAATTAATCATAAAAAAGAATCCAAAATTTTTTCTTATATCTCCATTCATATGCCACCGGCGTCGTTTAAGTTTGGACCACCCCAAAATACTCCCGCTGTAAAGGTAAAATCCTTTCAATTCTCATCGGCATAGCCGGTGGCTTATGAATGGAGATATTTTTAGTTTTACTTGACATTACGATCGAATACGAATAATGACAATTATTGGGAAATTTTGAAGAACGGCCTATTTTGTATTACTCAGCAAGCTTCAGCGGAAATTTTTTCAAAGGCATTAATAACCCCCATTAAAAAAGGAGGTAGTTATGGACAAGATTCTGAGAATTAACATGGGTGCAGACGGCGGCCCGGTAGCCAAGACTGAGCCTTTAGGTGATTATGCCGGTTTAGGCGGCCGGGCGATGACCTCGGCAATTGTGGCAAAAGAAGTGCCCCCGCTGTGTCATCCGCTTGGCGCGGACAATAAATTGGTCATTGCTCCGGGGATGCTGAGCGGCTCCGTAGCAGCCATGTCCGGCAGAATTTCCGTCGGCTGCAAAAGCCCGCTGACCGACGGTATCAAAGAATCCAATTCAGGCGGACAACCCTCCCAGATGCTCGGCCGGCTGGGCTATGCCGCCATCGTCTTGGAAGGCAAACCGAAAGAAAAAAACCTCTACAAGGTATTCATTAATAAAGACGGCGTCGAAATCAAGGAAGACAATAGTCTGTGCATGCTCGGCAACTATGATCTGGTGGAAAAAATGAAGTCCGAGTACGGCGAAAAAGTCCATTGCATCTCCATCGGACCGGCCGGTGAAATGAAAATGGCCGCCGCATCGGTGGCGTTTACGGATATGGAACAGAGGCCCACCCGGCATGCCGGCCGCGGCGGAGTGGGAGCCGTCATGGGTGCCAAGGGGGTGAAAGTGATCGTCATCGACGATGCCGGCACATCGGCCCGAACCCCTAAAGATCCTGATAAATTTAAGGCCGCCAATAAAGAATGGGTGGCCGGGCTCAGGAAACATCCGGTTTCCGGCGAAGGGCTTCCAACCTACGGCACCAATGTTTTGACCAATGTGATCAATGAAGCCGGCGCCTATCCGACGCGTAATTTTTCGGTCGGCCAGTTCGAAGGGGCCAGCAAAATCAGCGGTGAAACCCAGGCGGAATTGGAAAATGCCCGAGGCGGCGAGGGTTCGGCCACCCACGGATGTCATCGAGGCTGCATCATTCGATGCTCGGGAACCTTTTATGATAAAAACGGCAACTTTTTGACCAAACAAGTCGAGTATGAAACGGTTTGGGCTCACGGCGCCAACTGCGGCATTGATGATCTGGATGCCATCGCTCAGATCGATCGCCTAGACGATGATTTCGGTCTGGATACGATTGAGATGGGCGCCACCATCGCTGTAGCCATGGAAGCTGGTATAGCCGAGTTTGGTGACGCTGAAGCGGCCATCAATCTGGTCAAAGAAGTGGGCAAAGGCACGCCGCTGGGCCGAATTCTCGGCAATGGGGCGGCCGTGACCGGCAAGGTATTCGGGGTGGAAAGAGTACCGGTGGTCAAGGGCCAGTCTATGCCGGCTTACGATCCCCGGGCAATCCAGGGTATTGGGGTGACTTACGCCACCACCACCATGGGAGCCGACCATACGGCCGGTTATGCTGTCGCCGTCAATATCATGAAAGTTGGCGGTGACGTGGACCCCTTAAAGCCCGAGGGCCAGGTTGAGTTGTCACGCAACCTTCAGATTGCCACCGCTGCCATCGACTCCACCGGAATGTGCCTGTTCGTCGCATTTCCAATTATGGATCAGCCGGAAACATTTCAAGCCCTGCTTGATCTGATCAACAGTTTTTACGGTTCCAATCTAACCGGCGACGATGTGACCGCCCTTGGCAAATCTGTGCTAAAAAATGAGCGGGATTTCAACTTGCGGGCAGGAATGTCGAACAAAGATGACCGACTGCCCGACTATTTCCTGAAAGAGCAACTGGGGCCGCACAATATCACCTTCCAGGTATCTGAAGAGGAGTTGGACCAGGTTCATAATTTTTAGTTAAAAAACAGCGTTGCTAAAATCTTGGGGAGTCCGTTACAAAGACTCCCCATTTATTTTGAAATGACAAAAATTCAAAGGATCAAGGATAACCCTGCCATGCATCTTTCCCTGCTCGTCAAATCGGAGTTGGTGCCCATATTCTTTCAATTATTGGGTCATGGTTTCAACGTGGATGTAAAAACCGGCTGCAGCGTTAAAGAGCTGCTCTGCAAGCAGTTGGGTATCAGCGAAGATTACCTGAACCGGAGAATTCAAACCATCTTTCTGAACGCCAAGGTGGTGGATGACGTCAATTCAGCCGTTGTCAATGAAGGCGCCACCCTGGCACTATCCGGTGCCATGCCGGGACTGGTAGGTGCCATTTTGCGCAGCGGAGGTTTTTATGCCGCCATGCGCAGCCAGATCTCGCATCATGAAAACAAATTGTATTCGCAAGGTCAGACCGCACAAATCACCCTCAAACTTTTAAATCTCGTTGTCAAAGAACTGGGACCGATCTTCCTTCAACAGGGCATCCGCATGAAAGGGCAAACGCTGCAGGAATTTACGGAGCGTTATGCCAAGGAGCTGGCATCAGGGTGTATAACAGGTGAAATGAACGGCCAGCCGCTTGAACGTATTGACCTCCAAGGCATCAATTGGGGCACGGATCAGGTGTTGCTGCAGGTCAGTTCGGAACAAGCGGCATAATGACTTTAGGGGATTGCTTGCAACATCAACCCGCTAATTCTGGGGAAACTGCTTGGGCCCGAACAGTTTGATTTTTTCATCCGGAGCCGACTTTTCATCCGGAGCCTGCTTTTCATCGGAGGCCGGCCTTTCATCCGGTTCGGCCGGCGGGGTTTTGGCAGCGGGTTTTGAATCGGCAGTCGCTGATTCCGGCGGCGGCAGCGGCTTCCGGTTTTTGAGCAGCTTTTCGGGGATATAAACTTCGTCGCCCAACTTGAGATGATCAGGGTTGAGATCAGGATTGGTCTTGGCCAACAGCTTTCGATTCGCTGGATTGCCCGTGTACCACCTGGCAATGTCCTCCAATTTCTCGTTGTCTCGTTTGACAGTGTAAGCGAAGTAGTCGGATGTATATTTAGCGGCAACTTTTTGCGGTAAGGGCACGCGGGTTTTCAATAAAGACGGCGGAATATAGATAATATTGCCGCTTTTAATCCGATTTGGATTAAGACGCGGATTGGCGGCGGCTAATTTGCGCCAGTTTTTGGATGAACCGGTGTACCATGAGGCAATCAGAGAAAGCGTCTCACCGGGCCAATGGACGGTGTGCTTATAAAAGTCTTCACGATACGCGCCGCTGAAATTTTTCGGCAGCGGTTGGCGGGTTTTTAATAAATCGGCAGGAATACGGATCTGGCTGCCGACGGCAATTTCTTGGGGATTAACAGCCGGATTTATTGCGACCAGATTCTTTTCGTTTTTGACATCCCCGGTATACCATTCCGCTACGTAAGCCAGCGTTTCCCAGGACCATTTGGAGGTATGGATAAAATATTCATCCCGAGAATCTTTGGCGGACGCATCCGCTTCCGATGTCTCAAAGTTCAACTTTTCGCGAATAGCAGACTGCCAGACATCGAATTTCTGCTCGACCCCGGCACATCCCCAGCACATACCGATAATGATTAATCCAAAAAAAAAGGTGGTGGTTAGGTTGCGAGACCTGGTTTTCATCCCTTTGCTCCTGTTTTCTTTTTCAACCGCTGCAGGTACCTTTTGGCGGATTCATTACGAGGGTTTAAAGAGACCGCCTGCTCCAGATTTTTTATAGATTGTTTATGTTCGCCCAGTTTTTCATTTATAACGGCGAGATTAAACAGCGCCTCGTCCGTAAAGGTCGGCGCCAGTTCCACTACCCGAAGATACATCTGCTTGGCCTGCTGATAGTCTTTGGTGACGGCATATACGTAACCAAGATTAAAAAAGGTATCCGGCAGTTGAGGCGCCAGATCGGCCACTTTCAGATATGTCTCAATTGCCTTGGGATAGTTTTTGCGGACCATAAAAGTGTAGCCCAGATTGGAAAGCACTGAAACATTGCCGGGATCCATCTTCAGCGCCTTCGCCAATAATTTTTCGGCCTGTTCTGAATCAGTCTTGACAAGATCGGCAGCCTGACCCTGTAGAGCCTTAATGTATACATCTGAAACGGAACTCATCATTGACGGTTTGCTGGCGATGATTTCTTCAATCAGGGTTGTGGCCAGAGTGTAACGTTTGGCTTCCAGAGCTGCTTTGGCAGCCGTTAGTTTGCTGATTTCAGAGGCTTCTGTGACGGGGGTCGAAGGAGATGAAAACGTCGAAGCCTCAGGTTGAGAGCGGGAAAACGAAATTTGCTTGATTCCTATCGCTACGACCACCAAAAAGGCAATAACCGCCAAACCCGGCACCAGGCCCGCGGACTTGAAGCGCCGTTGACCCGGTTTCTTGGACGGCTTGCTTTTTTGGTCGGAATTGCGTTTGGTGACCTGCAATATTTTCGCCAGCTGCTGCCAGATTCTTTTGAATAAGACTTGCTTGAATTGCGCCAGTTTTTCGTTCAGGAACGCCCTTGTCAAAACGATGGTGTTATCATAGGTTTCTTCTATAGCTGGTGCGCTGTCTTCAGTTTCATTCTCGCCGGCCTCATAGATCTTGGATTTGGCCCAGAGCGCCAATTCTTCTTCGACGAATTCTTCCTCAAAAAGCTCTTTCATGTAGTGGGCAAAATTTCTGGCGTTCGGCCGCAGGGAAAGCTCAAACGCACACTCTTCTACATCGGCCAACATATCACCGGCGGACTGATACCTGTCGTTCGGGTCTTTGGCCAGGGCCCGTCGCAAAATGTCATTGAGTTTGGGGGGAAGATTGGGGATCACCTCTTCGGGCGGATCATATTGAGCCTCGCGCACCAATGACAAGACATGCATGGTTTCGCCTTCAAACATCCGCTTGACCGCCAGCAGCTCATACAAAATGATGCCGGTCGAAAAAATATCCGAACGATGGTCAATGGTCTGGCCGTTGGCCTGCTCGGGGGACATGTATGCCAGTTTGCCTTTGATGAGATTTTCTCTGGTTTTGGTGTTGTGGTTGGCGGCTTTGGCAATCCCAAAATCAATTATTTTTACCTGTCCTTCATAGGTAACAAATATATTCTGGGGATTTATGTCACGATGTATGATGTTCAGCGGCTGTCCCTGCAGATCCTTTAAATTGTGTGAATAGTCCAGGCCCGCACAAATACGAGCGACAATGTATAGAATATTCTCAATTCCCAGCGGCAGATCTCTTTTTTTGGCAGTCTGTCGGATGATGCGCAGATCTTTACCGAACAGGAATTCCATGGCGATGAAATATTCGTTGTCTATGCTGCCGAAATCGTAGATTTGGACGATATTTTCGTGGTGCAACAGCGCAGCCAGTTTGGCCTCATCGATGAAGGAGGTGATGAGATTCTCTTCTTCGGAAAGATTCGGCAGGATTTTTTTTATGGCCATCAGCTTTTCGAAACCCTGAACCCCGGTTAATTTGGCCCGAAACAGCTCGGCCATACCGCCGACGGCGATTTTGTCTAAAAGTTGATATTTACCGAATTGCGTAGGTTGAAATACGGTCATAAGATTCTGATATTGCATGAAAAATTCAATTCGAATCGTTTTGAATCGCCACCAAACGAGCAGTCACAGGACCCGAATCGACGGTATTCATGACTTGTATCGGCTCTTG
>CP070771.1:6502530-6512601 GCA_020345785.1 Desulfobacterales bacterium | reverse complement strand
CATCTGGTCTGTCAGCAGGATCTTACGCTCCACCAGCAGCAGGGTTTGACCTACGCCGAAAAGTCCCAGGCAAACCGGTACGATATCCAGACCGTTTTGCAGATAAAGGGTGCCGAAATTAAACCGCGGCGACAGGGTGGCGCCGTCGATTCCAACCGTGGAGAACCAGAGTCCCAAACCAAGCAGCAGGATTCCCCGCATTAGCTGATCGCGATTGGCCATCACCACCAGCGTTACGCCGAAAAGCCCCGCCCCGAAATACTCCGGCGGACCGAAGTTGGCTGCCACGTGGGCCAGCAGCGGCGCCAGAAAGACCAGGATGACGACACTGATAATACCGCCTCCGAAAGAGCCCAGCAGCGCGGCCGAGAGTGCCGTCTGGGCCTCACCCTTCTGGGTCAGCGGAAACCCGTCAAAACTGGTGATCAACGAAGAAGGCACGCCCGGCGTGCGCATCAAGATTGCCGGCACCGCACCACCGAAGTAACCGCCGCAAAATACCCCCAGCAGCATGGAAAGGGCCACATCAGGAGCCAGCGCAAAGGTAAAGGGCAACAGCACCACCATGCCGACCATGGGACCGATACCGGGCAGAATGCCCACGACAATCCCCACGAAAGTTCCAAAAACAAGAAACCCTATATTGGCCAACGTCAGGGCCGCAACGGCACCGCTGATCAGGTTATCCCACACGATTTCTCCATAGTAGTAAATTCGGTAGGCCGGTCTGGTCTAAGAGAACCGGCTATGCCGACGCCAAATAACCGCTCCTCACTCCCATAACCATTCTACAACCAGCGGAGTGGGGAAGAAAACCCCTAGAAAATGCTTGAAAACCAGAACAATCAGCCCGGTAATTACCAGGGGCAGAACGACCAGTTTCAGGGCACCCCGATGCCCGAGGTAGTAGAGCGTGATGCACAAAAACAACCAGGCGGAAATCTCCAGACCGATCATACCCACGCCGACCAGCATCGCGATTAACAGACCCAGCACGACCAGGGTCTTTTTGGGGAAACCCTTTCCATCCAGCTGCCAGGCGCTGTCCGCAGCTGGGGTTAAGAGCCGCACCCACGCCGGCAGGGAGGCCAGGATCATCATGGACAGCACCAACACCGGAAAAATGAGTGGGCCCTTGTAAAAAGGATCAGGACCCTCGGTATCCACGTTCCAAGGCGATGTGATGAGAGCAAAGGCGGCAAACGCTCCCAAAAAGGCGCTGAACAGGTCGTTAAAGCGGCTGCGTTCTTTGGTTTCCGGACTCATGGGGTGCTCCAAGCAATGTGCTAAATGAACTAATATTAAAAGTGACTAAAATGAGCTAAAATTTTAGGATGCTGTCATTTTAAACAGACAGGATACCTTAACTTTAGGCATTTTAGTCATTTTAGGCAATTTAGGCATTTATATCTAAAGGCTGAGTTTTGATATCTGCCCGGTCGCGTCATCCTTTGCCGAATGCGGCACCAAAAAAAGTCTTGCTACTTAATAATCCCAAGCTCCTTCATAATGGCGCCAAAATCCTTCAGTTCGCTGTCCATCTGAGCCCGGGCCTCTTGCGGACCTGTGGGATGGGGAATCACCCCCACCTTTTCTATCACATCCTGGATTTCCGGCTTGGCCATGACATTAAAAAAGGTGGCGCTCAGCTTCGCGGCAACTTCGTCAGGCGTTTTGGCCGGCACAAAAGCCCCGAACCAGATCGAATACCCGGCCCCAAAGCCCTGCTCCTGGACGGTGGCCACATCGGGGTATTGGGGAAGACGATTCGGCAGCATGCAGGCCAAAATTTTCATCTGGCCCGCTTCCACATAATCCCTGATACCGGGGGTGGAAAACGTTATCACGTCAGCATCACCTTTGACGACCAGCAGCGGGTTCAACTTCTTGTAGGCGGTCTCTTTCCATTTAAAGCCCCCGATCTTGGCCGCATTCATTGCAATCAGGGTCGGGACCGCACCCAGGCCCCAGTGCGCCAGTCTGAGTTCGTGGTTCTTTCCGTACTCGGCCAGCTCTTTGAGATTGTTATAGGGAGCGTCGGCCCGACACGCCAGGGTGAAAGGTGACGACCAGATGAGCCCCAGGGGCTTCAAATCCTGGTTTTGGTATGGGGTTTTGCCCCGGATGACCTGGGTGATCATGGGGCCGATGGAGATAAGGCCAAGCATATAACCGTCGGGACGGCTCTTGGCCAGTTCGTTGGTGGCCAGAACCGCACCGCCGCCGGGCTTGTTGACGACCTTCACCGGCACCCCCAACTCCTCGGACATAAGGGGAGCCATGGCCGTGGCCACCATGGTGGAAGGATCGTTGCCGGCCGGCCAGGGAATCAGAATTTGAATCGGCTTGTTGGGCCATTCGGCCGAAGCCGGCCCCGCAACCAACCCCAGCATCAAAACCAAAACAGCAGTAACCAGCATGCTTTTCTTAATCATACGGCACCTCCAATCTGTTTGTGTTAATAATAACTTCGCAATTACACGTATCCAGACATCTTTAAACATTTACCGCCGTAAAAGTAACCGGCAGGACGTTATCTGTTCATCCCATAACTTTTCATCCGGTAAATGTCAACGACATGATCTTCTGCAACCCTTTTCCATTAAAGGATTCAGAATGTTGTTATCACCATCATCGATGAAATAGGAAATTCAGATTTGTTTCTGGAGGTTGGATTCTGTGAAACAGAAAATGCAAAAAACAAAAAAACGGGGCCAATGCTCACAGTCTGCCTGATTGGAAAATTCCTGGTTCATAAATTCAACTGTACATAACCCCAACTCCGTAAGTGCCGATGGAATCAAAATCTGATAAGCGCCGGCACCATTGCACTGTAGCAATGTAATTTTTTGGTGCCGATCTAAATGGAGGATTCTCAAATCGAATGTTGATTTCTTTTCCCGGTTTCATATTACATTCCGTCTCAAAATACATGCCGCCGCCACTCAAATTGATTAATTGCCCATAACAGTAAAAATCTGAACTCTCGTCTGTAAGCATGACTGTGTCTTTATGATTTAGCCGTTTACTGTTTCTGCGCTCAGGCCTATCTTTCATGATCAACCTCCTGCCAAAGAGTGAGTCCAATATCAGAAAACATTTATCGAATTACCGTGTTACGCTGGTTCAAAGTCAAGGAATCGTAATAGTTTTACCTTCATCATTGGTAGAGCCTATGTCAATAGGGGAAAATCCCTCGGGGTGAAAAATAGGGCCGAGTGACAATACGGCTGCACTTTCACCAGACGGATTGCAGCCCTGTCGGCTGCCCCGACGTAACCTTTATTCTCCAACCTCCTAATTCTGCAGATATGTTGAGGCAGAATATATATAATCAAAGCCGAGCAGATCAGCGCGTGACATACAAACTGCAGAAAAGGAAGAGCGGGAGACTTTTCACCAACTTCTGGACTATCCCGCGCCACTATCTTTTAACGATACCAGTGAATCGCTTTTTCTGATTATGTTAATTGACATTGGTATTGGAAACAAAATTTCCATGCCTGATCTAATCCACAGGATATCTGTATATTTATCGACATCTTTTGATACGATAGCACTAACCAAAATTTGTTTATATTTATTTTTACCGGCAGTCAGATCGCGCAAAATCAATTCTTTCTCCTCGCCGTCATCAATTTTTGATATATCCGTTAAGACAAACGTATCATATTCCTTATTCATAACATCGCCTTTCAAATGTTTTCTTTGAAAGAATTTATCTAGAAGTCATCTCAAAAAAAGGATTTTGGTTCAACCCTCCAGAGGCGGACAAGAATCGCGGCGGGGCCGAGTTTCCCCGCCTAGCGGGATGACCCGTCTAATCTTGTTTTCTTTGTGGGCCTTAAACCGCAGGAATACATCCGTATTTTGAGGATTTAAAACGAGGCACCAACAAAGAGTTTGGGCCAAAAAACTTTTTTGAGATAGCTTCTAATCATTAAATCCGTAAAATTGCCAATTATTGCGTACTTTTTATTGAATTTCCTTTGGATAAATCTCTTCATTTTCAAAACAAATTTTTATGGGTTTTTCATTTTCCGTCCAGGTGGGAGGCCATGTGCAATCAAACAAAACTTTGTGGCCGATGTTCCATTGTCTTTCAAAAGGCGAAGAAAATGGAAGATTGACTTTCAGCAAATCCGGGTTAAATTAACCTATCAATCCTTGTGCCCATGAGGTATGATCATTGAGGCGCTGTCATGCGTGATTTAAACGAAAAGGCTATTTTATGATGCAGCAAAGTACAGTCATTGAAAATGTCAGGATCATCGATCTCAGGGTTCCAACCTCGATTACCTTACTGGGATCGGATCCATTTCACAAAAAACCGAATTATTCAGCCGTTGTAGTTCAATTAGAAACCAACTCCGAATATACGGGGTATTCGTTCACCTTTACACTGGGTGCCGGTAATGACTGGATCGCCCACGGGGTGAAAGACCTGGCGCAGCTTGTCGTAGGTGCAAGCCTGGAGGAATTCCGCGATGATCCGGGTGCTTTTCAAAGATTGTTTGTGGATCATCATCAGCTGCGATGGTTGGCTGACGGAGTGTTCCGCATGGCTGCAGGCAGCATCATCAATGCCATGTGGGATCTGTTGGCCAAGCAAGCAGGCAAGCCTTTGTGGAAGCTACTTGTCGATCTTTCGCCGGAAAAAGTCGTCCAGTGCATCGACTGGCGCTACTTACGGGATGCGCTCACTCCCGGCGAAGCGATCGAAATCCTAAAAGCCAATTGGGACGGCCGCCGGGAACGCGAATCCCGGTTGCTGAAGCAGGGTCCAAAAGCGTACTCGACCGCCGGCTGGCTGGGCTTAACCGATGCCCAGATCCTCGACACGATCGAGCAAATGAAAGCCGTCGGCCTGGACTGTTTTAAGATGAAAGTCGGCGCGGATTTACAGCATGATTTGAACCGGCTGGCATTCATTCGCAAGGCAATCGGAGACGACGCCCGTCTGATGCTGGATGCCAATCAGGTTTGGGGAGTGGACGAAGCCATCGACTATATGCAGCAGCTGGTTCAATTTCGTCCGACCTGGATCGAAGAACCCACGGCTAGAGATGACGTACTCGGCTATCTGAAAATCGCAAAGGAAATGGAAAAACACGGTATCGGGGTCGCCGCCGGCGAGCAAGTTCCATCTCCGGTGATATTCAAACAACTGCTTGCCAGCGGTGCCATCCGTTATTGCCAGATCGATGCAACCCGGCTGGCGGGCGTCAATGATGTCCTGGCAGTGATTCTCATGGCGGCCAAGTATAAAATCTCGGTCTGCCCCCATGGAGGCGGCATCGGCCTATGCAATATGATCACGCACTACGCCCTGTGGGATCAGATCTGCGTTGCCGCCCATTCAGATGATCAGGTCGTAGAACATGTCCATTTCCTGCAGGATGAGGTTTTTATCGAACCGGTGAGGCTCGAACAAGGATCGTATGTGACGCCGACAACTCCCGGATGGGATCTCGAGATGCATGCGGATTTTGTGGAGAAGCATACCTATCCGACCGGCACGGTGTGGGCAGGGCGGGAAGCATCCGGAGGCGTGACGTTTCTGGCTTGAATATTGTTTGCTGGTTTGACGAAGAGGTTATTCGGAGACAAAAAAGGGGCGCGTAGCATATTTCACGAGTACGCACCCCTTGGGCGAAAGGTTATATGGCCGGGCATTCGATCTGAATGGACGCAGTATCCGGCGGAGGACCACCGCAATCGCAGGCAAATGCCGCCCCGGCATAACTGAAGCCGATCGTGAGCGCAAGTGTGACAACCAGAATATATCTTTTCACTTTCATGAGAGGATCCTTTCTCGAAAGATTGAATCGGATGTTCATCCGACCCTAACTAAAACAGGTGATTACGGTGCTCTTAATTGTCAAGCGACTTGGAACGTTTGGCGCTTTTCGGCAATATCGACCGAGTATCAGAATACGTTGCCTTGTTCAGCCCCTGTTTAATTTTGGCAGGATATTCAATAAATTCCTAAGGAAAGAACCCGAGCCCAGAGGCCCCGCCGGCTGCGGAGTTTGACTTCACCCAAAAGGGGCGGTGTCTGCCGTTAGACAACCCCTGGAATAATGGAATGTCGAAGATCCGCCTTTGGAGGGATGGAAAAATGGAATATTGGGAATTAAAAGCGGATGATAGTCTATCTTTATTTTCAAGTCCGTGCCATCCATATAAAAACAGATCTTGTTCCGCCAAACCCAGCATTCCATCATTCCAGTGTTCCATCTTTCCACGGCATAAGGCACAGCCAATCTTCTCTGACCTGACCCAGAAGACCAGGTTTTCAAGGTTGGAATAAAAGGACGATGATGATCAAAAGCTTTTTTCACAACCGAATCGGCACTCCGATCCTTAATCTGCTCAAAATGGGCCTCTCGCCCGAAAAGCTGTCTTTGAGTATGGCCTGCGGTGCCGTGATTGGAATTTTCCCGATTCTGGGCACGACCACCCTGATATGCGCTGCCATAGCGATTGTTTGGCGGTTGAACCTGCCCGCGATTCAGCTTTCCAATTATCTGGTCTACCCGCTGCAGATTGCCTTGCTTATCCCGTTTATCAGCTTCGGTGCCTTCATATTCCGGGTAGACCCGCCGCCGCTTTCGATTCAGGAATTAAGCGCCCTTTTCCAACAGGATTTCTGGGGCACCTTTGCTTATTTCTTCGGCACGATCATGCACGCCGTAGTTGCCTGGCTTCTGGTCTGCGCACCGGTATTCCCTGTTCTATATTTTGTACTTGTCCCGATTTTTAGAAAATTCAAATTTGCGCAGGCCGGAATAAAAAGTCAATAGCAGTATTGTTGATAACCCAAATAGGTTAAAAGGTAGCAAGATCAGCTTAAGGTGTCAGCATTTTGAAAATCTCAAATAAACTCCAGATATGCGCGAAACCGCTCACACCGGGCAAACTCACCAGGCTTATTTTTTCGAGCTTCAGCACTTTCATGCATTCGTGATTAAAGAGCACTTTTTTCATCGGAATGTCCGTTAGGTGCGGCTTGTGCTTGCATCCAGCTGCTTTTCAAGCCAAGTAGCCACGAGTGTCTGCAATGCCTCGACCTGGTTAATCGCGGTTACAAACCGCTCCCACACGCCACTATCCCGGCTTTGGTAGATCCTCTGACTTGCTTTTTCCGGAGCCGCAAACCCCTAAACCCTGAACCTTTGAACCTCTGAACCCTGCCTGTGGGGTCGTAGCCCAAAGGGCGAAGCCCCAAACCCTGTACCTTTATCCTTATCCGATCACGGAAAAACTGGAGTCGGGATTGATTTCCCGCAGGCGTGAAAACGAGCCGAGATTAAGATTTCTTTTAATATACTTCAGGGGATACTGGAGCGGATCTTTGTCATGATCGTGCCCGGCCTCGACGTGCTCGATAAGGTAGGCTATCATGGCGCCCGCCACCGGCGCATTTTTGTACTGGTTGCCGGATGTCCCGACAGCCATGTAAAAGCCGGCTAAATCCGACTTATCATAAATCGGGAGCCAGTCATCCGTGCAGTCATAAAGATCGACCACACCCTGCATTTTATTCGGTATCGGCAGCCCCGATACTCGCTGGGCTTCCCGCATCACCTGGGTCCGCCACTGATCGGTAAAGTTTCTATTAAAGTTGTCCGGGTCGTCGACCCAATCCAGCGTATCACAATCCGGGTCTTCCGAACCGACAAGGACATGGTTGCCGACCTCCGGCCGCGAATAGCAGCCTGTGTCACCATCGGATATCAGCGGCGCCGCGGCTTCATAATCCAACCCCGGCGGCGGCGGAACATGGGCCACCTCCTGCCGCAAGGCGCGGGTCTTGATTTTCATGCCTTCCTCGACCCCTGCCAGCCGATTGATAATGAATGAATGCGGTCCGGCCACATTAATCACAATCGGGGCGTTCACGGTGGAACCGTCCTTTAATTTGATTCCGGCCGCCCGATTATCTTTTTTAAGGATATCCGTCACCTCGGCATTAAAAAGGAATTCACCGCCCCTGGCTTCAACCGCAACTTGGACGTTATGGGTGGAAAGCATCGGGTCGCTGATATACCCTGATTCAGGTATGTAAACCGCCCCGGCGATGGCATCACCGGTGGGTTGTCCGAAACCGGGATCGTCAGGCAACTTAGGCGGTCCGTATTTGCGGGTATCAAGAAAGGGAAACTTCCGTTTGATGCCGGCAACGTCCAGCTCCTCATATTCAACCCCCAATTCATCCAAACTGGCCATAACATTTTTCAAGTACTTGTTTTTTTCAGTCTTTGTGACCAGACAGCCGTGGTTGATATAACTGATCATGCCTTTGGGATCCTTAACCCCGAGGTACGCTTCCCAGTTCAGCCAGTAAAAATAACTCTCCCGCGCCATGGCCACGCCATCCGGAGTCGAATAATGCAGCCGAATAACCGCACAGGAATTAGAGGTCGAACCGGAACCCGCCTCCGGCAATTTATCGACGTTCAGCGTTTTATATCCTTTTTTCGCCAGCTCAAAAGCCACACAACATCCGATGATTCCAGCACCGATAATAACCGCGTCATAATTTTTGGACATGTTTATATCTCCTTAACTTAATATGGACCAGCTTTGAAAATGAGCTCAGGGGAGGCGATATATCAAATCAGCTGTAAAATTCAAGCCATCCCACGCTATACACAGGGTAACGTCAAAATAACTACCAAACCAATTGCATCAAAAGATTCTGTAAAGCGATAAAATCCCAAATCTCAAGCACCAAATTGCAAATAAACGCCAAATTTCAATATTCAATGACCAAAACCTTCACCACAATTTTATCGCATCACTTCGCATGCTCAGCTATCCCCGAAATGACCCTATCGGTTAAAACTGCAATCGGATCATTTGTTTGGGAATTTGAATTTGGGTCATTGGAATTTGTTTGAGATTTGGTTATTGGTGCTTGGAATTTTCATGATACCCATAATGCAGGCAATTTTCGTAAATTCAGCCAATTATTTATTTGGTTACCGGACCTTGCCCAGAAATGGGCCGGTCGTCGATTTTCCTACTCTTCCTTCCATTGCGGCCTGCGTTTTTCGAAAAAGGCCTGAACGCCCTCTTTGGCATCAGCGGTGGTGCACAAGCGCGCGAACGCCTCATTCATGTAAGCAAACTGCTTCTCATAGTCCATGTCTTCCGAATGGTAGAAAGCACGTTTGGCAATTTGAAGCGCCAGAGGGCTCTTTTGGGCCAGCTCTTGAGCCCAGCGGCGCGCCTCGGATTCGAGTTCATCCTTGGAAACAATTTTATTGATCAGGCCCAGCGCGAGGGCCTCTGAAGCGTTAATCAGATTCCCGTAAAACAACAATTCCAGGGCCTTCTTGCGTCCGAGACAGCGGGCGACCGGTAGAACAGGACCGACGCAGTTGAGCCCCACGTTGATCGCCGTAAGCCCCATGCGGGCATTTTCTGCGGCAATCGCCAGATCCGCGGCGGCTACCAATCCCATACCGTTGGCGGCGGCAACACCTTGCAGCTGGACAATCACGGGTTTTTTCATTCTGGAAATCGCCACCAGGGGGCGCTCCATCCGTTCGACCCATTCGCGATATTCAATGGCCGATTTGTCGGCCAGCTCATTGACATCGATGCCGGCGCAGAACGCCTTGCCGGCGCCTTTCAGGAGAATGACCCGGACATTTTTTTCAGCATCCAGCGCTAAAAGCGCATCATAGAGTTCCCCGGCCATTGGGCTGTCAAATGTATTCAGCTTCTCCGGCCGGTTCAGCGTAACCTCGGCCACATGTTTTTCACCAATTTCGACGATCAATTTTTCATAGTTCATGCTCAAATCGCTCCTTTTTGCGTGGATTCACTTTTATCCAGTGCCTGAACGAAAAGTTCTTATCCCCTGTAGGTTGGGTAGAGCCCGACCGATAATGTTATGTTTCCTCCCTCAACGCAACCTACGAAAATTAGCCTCTTACGGGAATATGGATTCGTGAGGGCGAAACCCAACACAGTCGTTAGACGGCTTTTCGCTCAACCGCTATCTAATATCCGAGTAAAGAATCCTGGCCCAGAGGACCAGGTTTTCAATGTTAGAAT
>CP070771.1:6499567-6502430 GCA_020345785.1 Desulfobacterales bacterium | reverse complement strand
TATTTTTCTGCCTGCCATGGCTGAAGAAAAAGAGTCTGCAGAGGGCAATACAAAAATTGCCGTAATAAACGGGGTCGTTATTTCCCAGAAACAATTCAACAAAGAATTGACGATTCATCTTGATCGAGTTTCCAGGCAAGGCGGCCAAGTATCCGACGCCCAACTGACGGAGCTGAAAAGGGATGTATTGGAAGGGCTGATTGAACGCGAAGTTCTCTACCAGGAAAGCCAAAAAGCCGGTATAGAAATCAGCGATCAGTCGGTTGACGAGCAACTGGCGGAGATCAAGAAGCGATTTCCCGCTGAGAAGGACTATCAAAATGCTTTGAGCGTAATGAAACTGACCGAGGATGAAGTAAAAACGCAGATTGCGCGTGGACTGGCTATCAGGGAATTGATTAACCGAGAGATCGTCAGCAAAATTACCATCTCCGATGAGGAAAGCAAAGCTTACTATGACGCCAATCCCCAATTTTTTAAACAACCCGAGCAGGTAAAAGCCAGTCACATATTAATCAAGGTCGAGGAAGGCGCCACGGATGCCCAGAAAGCTGAAGCCCGTAAAAAAATCGACGATGTTCAGCAAAAACTAAAAAACGGTGGCGATTTCGCCGAACTTGCCAAAACGTACTCCGAGGGTCCCAGCAATGTTCGAGGCGGCGATCTGGGGTATTTCAGCCGCGGGCAAATGGTTAAACCTTTCGAAGATGCGGCCTTTGCCATGCAACCCAATGAGCTCAGCGACGTGGTCGAAACCCGCTTCGGCTATCATCTCATAAAAGTGCATGACAAAAAGCCGGAAGAAACTTTGGCGTATGCCGACGTAAAAGAAAAACTCAGCCAGCGCATGAAACAGGAAAAAGTAGAAAAAGAGGCCGGTCAGTATATAGAACAACTGAAAAAGGATGCGAAAATAGAAAAATTTCTATAAATGGGCGCCGCCTCCAATCAGAATTATTTCGATAGTATTCCAATCGATGGTATTGTTGTCATATCAACTTATATCGCTGCTCAACTGCTGTCTGATATTGCCAGTCTAAAAATCACGTTGATCGCCGGCTTTAGTATGGATGCCGGCACCTTCATCTATCCCCTGACATTCACCATCCGGGATCTGGTTCACAAGCGCCTCGGCAAAATGGCCGCCCGCACTGTAATTGTCTTAGCAGCGGCCATCAATCTCTTCATGGCGCTTTTTTTTCACTTCACCGCCTGGTTGCCCCAGGACCCCGCCTGGGGACTGGGAAATGAATTTGCCGCCATCCTGGGGCCGGTTTGGCGAATTGTCATCGCAAGCATTGTCGCCGAAGTATTCAGCGAATTGATCGACACCGAAGTCTACGATCTGTGGCAGCGCCGAATCACAAAAAAATACCAGTGGATACGCGTTCTGTTAAGCAACGCCGTCAGTATTCCCGTCGACAGCCTGATTTTCTGTTGGGGGGCCTTTGGATTTGTCTTGCCTCACAATGTGGTCTGGTCCATTTTTTTTGCCAATGTGATTGTTAAGGGCGCCGTGACCATCATCAGTCTGCCTTCGATCTATTTCGTCAAAGAAAGGCCCTCGACTTAAATGTCTCAAGGTTCAGCGGTTCGCTGTTTTGTCCATATGAAGTTTCAATAAGCACCGCCTCTGGCCGCGAGCGTCCAGTCTGATCGTAGCAAAAAGTTAGTGTGCTTTCACACGATGGCTTAACTAAAAAATGAACATCGAACATCGAACGCTTAACGTCTAACATCGAATAGTGATGTCGCTACACTCCGCGTTTTTATCTAAAATTTAGTAACTTAATTTGCATTCGAAAATCTGATGCCTAAAATTCTTGACTGTTTCAGTTTCCTCATTTTTTTTCATTCAAAATTGGAAGTTGGACGTTCGATGTTCGACGTTCATCGTGAAGTTTCACACGAGGGTTGAACAAAGAACCGCAGAACCTCACAAGCATCGAACCTCTGAATCTTTGAACCGATTTCCACAATAGTAAATACTTTTCGCCGTAAAAATATTGTGATATAGAAGGCCTGTCGACAACATCACAAAAAAGGAGGCTTCACATGTCAGTAAAAGTAACATGGTACAGCCATGCCAGCTTTTTAATTGAAACCGATAAGGCCAGATTGCTGGTGGATCCCTTCATTACCGACAACCCCCTCTCACCGGTAAAAGCCGATGATGTAGAGGTTGATTACATTTTTGTGTCGCACGGCCACGGCGATCACGTGGGCGACAGCGTCCCGATTGCCAAACGAACCGGCGCCATGGTGGTATCAAATTATGAGATTCAAAATTGGATGGTCGCCCAGGGCGTTGAAAATGTTCACCCCCTGCACATCGGCGGCGGCTTCGACTGGCCTTGGGGCCGGGTCAAATTGACCATGGCGCAGCATGGGTCGGCGCTGCCGGACGGATCCTACGGCGGCAATCCGTGCGGCTTCCTGTTTTACATCGACGACAAAAAAATCTATCACGCCTGTGATACGGGTCTGTTTTACGACATGAAACTTATCGGCGAGGAAGGTATCGATCTGGCAATATTGCCGATCGGTGATAATTTTACCATGGGCCCCGATGACGCGCTGCGCGCCGTGAGGCTGATTGAACCCAGACAGGTGGTTCCTATCCATTACAATACCTTCGATGTGATCAAACAGGATCCGCAGGCCTGGGCCATCAGAGTGCAGAAAGAAACCGGCGTCGGTGTGGTGGTGATGAAGCCGGGGGATACGCTCGAACTTTGATTGAGTGAAACACTCAATGAAATTGGTTCCTATTGGGTCCAACTTGGGGGGATGAATAAATGAACATCGTAGACCGAGTACAAAAGGAAATTCGCAGACGGGCGTTTCATCGAGCGGATCTCCG
>CP070771.1:6478709-6499467 GCA_020345785.1 Desulfobacterales bacterium | reverse complement strand
GTAACCTATTGGAACGGGCTATCGAGCTTGATCCTGATTATGCAGCAGCATACAGGTGGTTGAGCGCATCGCATTTTTTAGATATTTTACTCGGCGTAAGCGATTCACCATCTGACTCCATAAAAAGAGCTGTCGAATTGTCAAAAAGAGCTCTATCCATAGATAATTCTTTAGGTGATGCCCATGCCTGGTTGGGCATTCTCTATGTTTGGACCAAACAATATGAGAAAGGCATGCCTGAATTAGAAAAAGCCGTGGAACTTTACCCTAACGCGGCAGACCTACAGGCGTTTTTGGCTACGGGGCTTCTTTATACAGATGAAATAGACAAAGCAATCTTAGTACAAAAGAAGGCAATACGGCTTAACCCGATGTCTCCAAGTTGGTATTTTAATAATTTAGCAGCCATGTACCGAATTAAAGGAGATTTCAAAGAAGCGTTGGTATGGGCGGAGAGAGCAGTTAAGCAAGAACCCGAATATATTATCGGCAATGTTCATCTTTGTAGCGTATACTATTTATTAGGTCGAGAAGAAGAAGCGCAACTTCAAGCCAAAAAAGTATTAAAACTCAACCCGAATTTTTCATTAAAAAAGCTTGAAAGGACACTTCCGTATAAAAATCCTGAAGTGAAAAAACAGTACATCGATGCGTTGCGTAGTGCTGGATTGCCCTATGAACCACCCCTCCCACTACCAGATAAACCGTCCATCGCCGTCCTCGCTTTCGATAACCTGAGCGGTGACCCTGACCAGGAATATTTTGCAGACGGAATTTCAGAAAACATCATTACCGCTCTGTCCAAAGTGGGCAAAATCTTTGTAATTGCCAGAAACTCCTCTTTCACCTACAAGGGCAAACCGGTCAAAGTTCAGCAGATCGGCCGAGAGCTTGGTGTCAGATATGTTCTGGAGGGAAGTGTCCAGAAGTCCGACGATAGGATTCGGATCACAGCTCAGCTAATAGATGCCAAAAACGGAGAGCACCTCTGGGCAGAAAAATATGATCGGGATTTAAAAGACATATTTGCTCTCCAAGATGAGATTACAATAGAAATCATTAATGCTCTACAAGTGGAGCTAACTGAAGGAGAACATGCTCGTTTGTGGAGGAAAGGTACTGATAATCTAGAGGCTTACCTAAAGTCCTTGCGAGCAAGAGAACTTTATCTAACCCAGACTAAAGAAAATATTATTCAAGCTCGGCGCATAGCTGAGGAGGCCATTGCGTTAGATCCTAAGTATGCGCCTCCCTACCACGTCCTATCCGTCATCCATTTTCAGGAGGTTTTTTTAAGAATCACTAAATCGCCCCAACAGTCTTTTAAGCAAGCTGTAGAATTCATACAAAAGGCAATCGCTTTAGATGATTCTTATGCTTTAGCCCATGGTTGGTCAGGCTTTCTCAATACGTATATTATGAAGAAGTATGAAAAGGGTATCATGGAAGCGCAAAAAGGTGTCGACCTCGATCCCAATGGAGCTCATGGCTATCTGTATTTGAGCCTGTGCCTTAGATATGCAGGTAAATTTGAGGAAGCCATTCAAGCGATTGAGAAAGCGATACGTCTCAATCCTTTTCCTCCGGTTACTTATTTCAAGTTCGCCAGTCCAGCCTATTATGGAGCTGGAAGGTATGAGGAAGCAATCGCGGCTGGCGAAAAGGCGGTAAAAGTATCGCCTAACGACGCTGGTTCCCACATGACGTTAGCAATAGCATTCAGCTTGGCGGGTCGCCAGGAAGAAGCCCGTATTGCAGCGAAAGAAGTACTCCGGTTGAATCCCAAATTTTCCGTAGCGCTATTTAGAAAGACGCTCCAATACAAAAATCAAGCCGAGACGGAGCGCGTTATAGGAGCTATGCTCAATGCGGGATTGCCCGAATAGACAACCTACAGATACTGCACAAATATTGTAGCGGTGCCAAAACCTGTGGTTTCTCCAACTAATCGATAAAAAATAGTTGCCCAAAAAGTTTAAGATATCATTTTTCTCCGGTTGTTAGGGCTGAATTGCGGTAACTGCTATCTATACTAGATTTAAAGTTTGCTGTTTTTTTTAAGATAGCCATAAGATATATGAATAATTGCTGATTTTCATATACTGGCAAGAAATCAGCCGTCAGGATTCGGTTAAGTTTCGGGAGAATTTAGAGCATATCTTCAATATTGCCGGGGTTCAGAGAATCTCAATATACATGAAATCGGCGGATATTTAGTTTTTTCCATACATATCAACACCTGCCTGAACCCCCAATAATGATTGACTAAATCCCATCTATTTGTTTAATAATATTTAATATGCCACTCCACCTGATAAGAAACTGATCTGTAATCCCTGATCCGAAACCTGCATCTCATCTGGCACCGTCTTTTTCCGAATGATCCACATATCGAGTCCTATTGTTTGAAACTTTAGTTACGGGGGTGCTCCATGACTGAAGAAGGTTTTAAACGCAAACTCGCCGCTATCCTCAGTGCCGATGCTGAAGGATACAGTCGCTTAATGGGTCAGAATGAAGAGCAAACCATCCGCCGACTGACTTCCTATCGTACAATAGTTTCAGATTTCGTTCTGCAATACCGAGGGAGAGTTGTCGATACACCGGGGGACAACATTTTAGCCGAATATAGCAGTGTGGTTGATGCCATCAGATCTGCCGTTCAAATCCAAACTGAACTTGCCGAACGCAATGCCAGGTTGCCAATGGAACAGAGAATGCAATTTCGGATTGGTATCAACCTTGGCGATGTGGTTGAGGAAAAAGATAGGATTTACGGAGATGGCGTTAATATCGCAGCCAGAGTGGAATCGATGGCCGATGCTGGGGGCATCTGCATTTCAGGTACTGCTTTTGATCAAATAAAGCACAAACTTCCTTTCCGATACAAATACCAGGGACGAAAAATTGTCAAGAATATAAAAGAACCTATTCGTGTGTATCGGGTTTTAATGGAACAAGAAACCGCAAGTGAGGTGAAAGACGTAAAAAATTTAATATTGAAACATTGGCGAAAGGCAATCTTTGCTTTAGGGGTAACCGTCTTTTTAATTGCAGTGGCGGCAGGTTTTGTCTGGAACGCTTACTTTCGTCTTCCTTCCGTAGAGCGAATACCAGAAGAAAGGAGGGCGTTTAAATTGCCGAGGGGACCTTCGATTGCCGTTTTGCCTTTTGTTAATATGAGTGGCGACTATGAGCAAGAGTATTTCAGCGATGGATTAACAGAGAATATTATCACAGGTCTTTCGGGCTGCCCTAAACTTCTTGTTATCGCACGTAATTCCACTTTCACTTACAAAGGACAGCCAATAATAATTCAAAAGGTAGCACGTGAATTGGGAGTGGAATATGTGGTCGAAGGGAGTGTTCAGAAGGCAAAAGATAGAGTAAGAGTTACAGTCCAATTAATAGATGCAGCATCTGGCCATCACTTATGGGCAGAGAAATATGATAGGGATCTAAAAGACATTCTTGCTCTTCAAGACGAGATCACACTAAAAATTGTTTCTGCATTAGAGGTACAACTGACAGAAGGCCAGCAAGCCCGTTTAAGGTTAAAGGGACCAGTAAGCTTGGAAGCATACACAAAAGGATTGAAAGGACTTGAATACATACGTCGCCACAATAAAGAGGATGTTAAAAATGCTCGAATGAACGCTGAAGAAGCGATAGCCTTAGCGCCGAAGTTTGCAGGCAACTATGTCTTACTGGCTGCTACTCACGTTCAAGATATAATATTTGGCACCTCAACATCCCCGCTAATTTCTTTTGCTAAAGCGAATGAAAATCTAAAAAAAGCGTTTGCTCTCGATAAGGACAATTCAGATGCTTATTTAGTTTTGGGCACCTTATATCTTATGAAAGGCCAGCACGATAAAGCAATAGCAGCGGAAGAAAAAGCAGTCTCTCTCAATCCTTCTGGGGCTGACGCCTATTGTCAATTAGCATTTATTCTTTTAATGAGTGATAAGCCTAAAGAGTCAATAGGAATTTTAAAAAAGGCGATACGACTCAATCCCAATCCCCCAGGTTATTACTTTATGGTGTTAGGCCATTCTTATATTGCGATAAAAAAATATGAAGAAGCAATACATGAATACAATAAGGCATTAAAACGAGAGCCAACTAATCTATTTGCTCACATGGGATTAGCAGTGGCTTACATCAATAACGGAATGACAAATGAGGCCCATGAAGTGGTTGCAAATATATATAGATTAGAGCCTAACTTCTCTTTAGAAAATTATCCTAATCCTCATGTAAACTCTGAGGTTGTCAGAGATTGGTTTGGCGCTCTTCGTAAGGCAGGATTAAACTGATAGAGTGAAAAAAATTGATATTCTCAACAGATTGAGATTCCATTTTCAATGCTGGAATTTTGAACCCTAAAAATTATTATTAAATTCCATTTATCTCCATAGTAACTGTCCAATTTTGAACATCGTAAAATGTCAGATACTGTAAACTTATAATAATGAAGGCACCATTTCATATTTCTGCTATCTATATGTCTCGTTAACATCAAAATTTATATAGTTATATTTAAAGCATATCTTTATTACAGAGGGAAAATTAGCTTTGGGATCGATTTCAACTCTTCACCTTCTGCTATCATCAATTACAGATTCAAAAAGCCGTGGTGTTCCAGTTTTATTATTACTTCGTATCCGAACTTAGCTGTCCCAAAAAAATGGGTCCCAGCAGGCACCCAGCGGCCATGCAGAGAAATCCCATGCCCCAGGCCAGGCGGTTGCCGCCAAAAAAGTCGAGCACAACCCCCACCGCCAGGGGGCCGAGAAATTATGATGTGTCAAGTAGATCGCGGGTGATAGGGATTAGTTGATCTTTGGTAGCTAGCCAAACGGCATGAATAAAATCGGTGAGGTTTTTTCTTTTCAGCCGGCATGTTTCAAGAACAGTTGCCAGAACTTGGTAGTTATAAGCCCCCGCCGGTGTTCGATTGCCAAAGGACAATTTTCTAAAAAAAACCTCCGGTCGTAGGCTCCGTTCAGCCCGGTTATTATGAAACTCGGCGTCTGGATGATCGACAAAGCGGATTAACTCCTGTTGATGGCGCACTAAACGTTTTATCAGCGTGTTAGTTCTTTTGTTTTCTGATTTTAGTTTTGTCAAGGATTCAAGTGTCTGTTGAAGCTGTTGTCACCCGGCGTCTTTTTGCCGGGTATTAGCAAGCTTTTTAAGCTGAGTTCCTTTTTCAATGATGTTTTTAATGCCCTCTTTGAGCTGAGTAAGGCTTTTATCTTTTGGGGTAATTTCAACCTCATCGCTGATAGCGCGTAGAAAGTGAATCAGACAACGTTGAACCCTGGTGAAAAAATTGTAAACCGCATAAAAATCCGCGTGCAAAATGCCGTCATAATCTTGCCCCAGGATCGCTTTAGGAACTTTAGCGCCGCGGGATGGATCCAGATGAAAGTAGACCAGCGAGCGGTTGCAAAAGCACCACAGCTGCCATGGATTGCCGTGCATGCGCCAGCCGGTTTCATCTGCGTGCAATACGGGTTGTGTCGGCAGGCTGGCCTCAATGCCTTTATAGATCGGCTCGCATTTTTGACTGAAGCGGTTGATGATGCCCATCACGGCTGGTGCCGAGAGCGGGATTTGCAATGTTTCGGTGCAAAGTTGGCTCAGCTTACGGTATGAGACGCCCATCTGTTGTCTGAGCAGCGTGAGCCAGGCAACCAGATTGGGTCCGATGGTTACCCGCGCACCGGTTGTGGCTTGTTTGGCAATCAGTTGCTTGCCGCAATAAGTACAGCTGGCCCACTGGTATAGTTGTTCGGTAACGGTTTTGACCACTGGGACAATGTCTTCGATATACTTGGATATAAAGTCATCTTCGAGCACTGTTTCAGTACCACCGCAATGGGGGCAGATATCCGGTGGTGCTACGATTTGCTGATTGTTGACGTTATCGGAAATGGGTCGCGTTTTTCCCATATGACCAACTGGAGCACCTCTTTTGCTTGATTGCGTTGATGGTGTTTTATCTTTATCGGTATCAGCGCTCTTTTTCGATTTGCGTTTTTTAACGCCGAGCAGGGTTTGCAGCTGGTGGCGTGCGCTGATGAGTTCGTTTTTCAATTCATCGTTTTGCATTTTTAGTAGCTGGTTTTCTTTGTTCAGCTGTCGCAGACGTCGCTGGGCATCGCGCTCAGAGATTTCGATGAAAAAGCCTAATTGCCGACTCCAATTATAGCGTTGTGGAAGGCGTTGCATTTTTTGCAGACATTCATCGACGGTGCGCGGGATATAGTGTGGATGATCGATACCTAACCCCGAGACGGGCGGTGAATCTTTTTTCAATCGCTTAATTTGCGCCTGCAGATTGCGAAAGGATTCATCGGAAAGCAAGGCGGCAAGATCGTTTCGATCTTCTGATTGGTAAAAGTATAAGTCTTCGGTTTCAGTAGTGGCCATTTGGTTTAGATAATTTTCAGCTTTTGCTTAAACTCTTTGACCAACGGCAATAGGTAAACATCTTTGATCGGTACTTTAAGCCGTGCATAACGGTCATTGCGGCTGCGGCCTTTGGTCTGGCCGACATAAATCCAGTTGGCGGCTTTATAGCAGGTACCGTTAAAGCGATCTTTGTCAACAAAAGTTTCCAGTAAATACAAGTGATGACCGTAGTGGTTGATCCAATCCAGGCTCAGGCGGCGGCGGATCAGCCCCAGAATATGACTGGCCAAGTTGGTAACGCGTACCCAGGGCAAAATTAAAAACCGCATATTGTTAGTGGTGAAATTTAAATTATGTTTGCGTTTATCGGCATCCCAGCCAATATAGTTATCGCGACACTGAACCGACCAGGCCGCCGAACCAAATAAGACACATGCCAAAGGGCGTTGATGCCGATCAAATACTAAATACTTCATGTTTTCACCGACAATGCCTCGGTAGCCTAGATAATGGTATTGCGACAGCAGGCAGGCGAAAAGTGATTCATGATCAGGCTGGTTGCGGGTAAGGACCAGCTGCAAAGGCAGGATTTCTTTTAGATCACATTCAATGGCAGTGGTTGGATGCGCCACCGAGTCAATGCGTTTGCTCAGCATCCGATTGGAGGGGGTTTGGCGCCTTGGGGGCAATTTGATGTAGCCCAACTTATCAAGTTTGAGCATCATTGCCCGCGCAGCCATGTCTTTAATTTGCCCGTTGGCGTTGCGCCAGTTCCACAGGTGGCATAATTTTATTGAAAGGCGACGGCGGCTGCAGGACGGATTTTGTTTGATGAGCCGAGACAGCAAGTCAATATCTTGCAAACTTAAACGTCGCCCTTGAACAACCAGATTGTTTCCCATGCCACCTTCATATCATCGAAGACAACTGGAGTCCAGAGCTTTTTTTATAATTTACGAAAAAATTGTTTTTATACCAGCTTAACTGTTACGCCGGTATCAAGCTTCAGCGGGGTCTGTTCTGCTTGTGCCAGATTCATCAACCCTGAACGCTGATAGGCTTTTTTTAGACTTCTCCTGGAAAGGGAGCCTCCCGGTGAATCTCCAATGTACGGTTCTCCTCCCGCATCTCTGACAGCCCGGGCCACGGCCCTTACAAATTCAGGGTGCGTGGTCACGGCCTTTTCCGGCGCTTTGGCGGATAAAAGATTCACCTTGAGCAGGACATTCTCATTCTTTTTAATAAATTGCCCCATTCCGCCCAAAGGCGCCAGCAGGTTTTCAATGCCGGGATCTGAATAGGCTGCCTGAATTATGCTGACCGTTGCCATATTATTTCCCGCTTTCTAATTTCCCGTCCCATTTTAAATTCCGTCAAGGGGAATACCAATACACTACATCAGTTTTCAGACGCAAATAAAAATACAATATTGGAAAAATTTTGCCATCGGTTAAAAAAACATTGACAAATATTCTGACAGGTATTAAATATAAGCTACATTTCTGTAGTAAATGCTACATATAAAATTAAATTATCGATTGTGGCTGAATTCTATTTAAAGTTGTGAGCGGTGGAATAAATCCACGCAGTCCGTGTGATGCAGCCCTTGCTACGACCACCGGGCACCAGATCCCTGGAACAAATTGATGCCTTGCCGAAAAAATACTAACATACTACAGCTGCTTCGAGACAGCTACGGTAATTTAAACGACACCAATCGGAGAATATCCGATTTCATTTTAAATAACCTCGATTTGGCAACTTTCGCATCGCTGACCGAAATATCTAAAAAAGTCGGTGTCTCCGATGCGACTCTGGTTCGATATGCTCGCGAACTGGGCTACAATGGTTTCAGGGAACTGCGAGAGGATCTTGTGGCCTACATCCGCCAGATCATCTACCCGGCCCAAAAAGCCTCCCTGCTGAAAGGTCATGATAAGCATCCCCTGATTGATCTTGTCACAAACAAAGACATCGAATACATCACAAAGACGATGGCGGGTATTTACAAGAAAGATTTCGAGAAATTGATCGAATATATCCTGCAGGCTCGAAATATCTTTTGCATGGGCTGGGGGATATCGTCTTTTCTGGCGGAGTATCTGAGTTTTTGCCTGAGGCTGCTGTCTCTTAACGCCACACCGGTTATCCGGGAGCGGCGCCCCATGATTCAGCAGCTTCTGTTTATCGATAAAGATGACCTGTTGATCGCATTCGATCAGCTGCTCTATTCGGCCGAAGTGCTGGAAGCGATCGAGTATGTGCATGAAAAAAAAGTGGGAGCCCGTGTGGTAACCGTTACCAATCAGCCCCGCGCACAAATCGTTCAGTTCTCGGACATCAATTTCACAATCGATATGTCGGGCCACGAATTTATGCTGATCTCATTGACGGCGCCCTT
The DNA here is from genome assembly GCA_020345785.1 of Desulfobacterales bacterium. The sequence goes on along the minus strand of CP070771.1, from coordinate 6,490,643 downwards.
TTGCTTTATCAATGCGATCGCCGAACAGATTGCATCCACCAATACAGTTCGGACAGAGGCGGCTTTGGGCGAGTTCCAGCGGGTAGTCCAGTCGAGCCGGCTGCACTATTCGCAGTTTGACAGATAGCGCGCCCGGGGCAAGCACCAATTCAACATAGCGTTTTTGGAGAGGACCATTTTTCTTTTTTCATTAACGGCTATCAAAACGGTATTAAAAAAAGGAGCAGATCATGAAAAGATGCATTTTAAAGTCAAGCGGTACCATGGTTGTCATGGCGGTTCTGATGTTAATTCTGTTTACTTCGGCGTCCGGCGCCGCAGATAAACCAAAGGAGATAATCCTGGGCGGTATTACCGCGTTGTCAGGTCCGGCGGCGCCCTGGGGCATCGGCATGCAAAACACCTGGCAGATGGCCGTCGACGACATCAACAACGGCGGCTGGTGGTGGAAGAAAAAAGGGATCACCGTCAACGGAGAGAAATACAATTTCAAGCTTCAGGTCTATGACCATGCGTTTGATGCCTCTAAAGCGGTTTCGGCCGCCAACCGGCTGATATCCAGAGACGGGGTCAAATATATCCTCGCCTTTGACGGCGGCATGATCAAAGCCTTTCAGCCGATCAGCGAGAGGGCCAAGGTGTTTACAATAGCCTATGCCTCACCGGGCAAAGACTATATCAATCCCAAGAATTTCTACACCTGGATGTATGGCGTCGACTGCATTGCCTCGGTCATTTTCTATCCCTGGCTTGAAAAAAATACGGACCACAAGCGAATTGCAATTCTCGAGCCGGATCATTGGACCGGGCACACCACCGCCGAAGCGTCTCGCTTCGGGATATCCAAAACCAAACTTGAAATTGTGTTTGATGAATACTTTCCTCCGGACACAACCGATTTCTACCCGATCCTTACCCGCATGCTTAAAACCAAGCCGGATTTGATCGACATCGGCAACGTCGACCCTGCCTCGCGGGCGCTCTTCGTCAAACAGGCGCGCGAGATGGGATTCAAGGGGCCCATGTATCTGATCACGCCGGATGTGGCCAATTTGAAGAACGTAGCCGGCTGGGAAAACTGTGAGGGATTATACTTTCTGCCTTATGAGACCAAGCTGACCGATGCACAGAAACATGTCGAAAAGGAATACATCCAACGCTACGGTGAAGAAAACTGGATCGGATCTCTGGCCTACCTGCTGTGGGATTTTGCCTTCTGGCTGGCGGCTGCCTTCGAAGAAGCGAATTCGTTCGACACCACCATCGTCAGCAACCACCTGGAGAAAATGCAGTTGAAAAGCGTCTTTGGTGAACCGGCTTATTTTGCGGGCAAAGGCTATTACGGTATCAATCGTATGCCGCTTTATCCCTATAACGTCTGCCAGGTTCAAAATGGCGAGCTGGTTCAGGTGATAACCGGCGCGTATGCCACTTATCTCAAGTAGCTGGTCCGGTCAGGACCCGCCTGCATATCCGCAGTGCCGGATGCTTGCCGCCTGAGAAATGCACCCTTGCAGCAGCTCATGTTTTCATAGCAGGCGTCCGGCAATGATCACCTGAATTTTTTTTGGCGGATTATGGATATTCAAAGCTTCATCCAGATTGTCATCAATGCGATTTCGATCGGTGCTATCTATGCCCTGCTGGCGCTGGGTCTTACCCTGCTGTTCGGCATCATGGATATTCTCTTCTTTGCCCACGGCGCCATGTACATGCTTGGCGCCTACACGGCCTACTACCTGTGCGCCAAGTTGGGGATCAATTATTTTCTGGCGATCCCCATCGGTATTTTCATCAACGGGCTGCTGGGTGTGGTGATCGAGAAAGGTTTCTTCCGACCGATTCGCAGGGACCATGTGGCCGTTATCTTTCTGGCGATTGGTTTGAACTGGTTTCTGGAGAGCGCCGGGTTCCTGGTTTTCGGCCTGCGTCCCAAACCTGTGGCCTCGGTGTTCACCGGCCGCATCAGCATCGCAGGCGCAGTAATCAGCTGGGAGCGGGCCGTTGTCGTCCTGATCAGCCTGCTGGCAGTCGTGGGTTTATATTTGTTTCTCATGAAGAGCCGCTGGGGGTTAGGCATGAGGGCGTTTGCCGAGGACCCGGAAACAGCTGAACTGCAGGGAATCAGTAATGATGCCGTTTGCAGCATGGGGTTTTTTATCGGCTGCGGCCTGGCGGCCCTGGCCGGTCTTCTGGTGGCGCCGATATTCATTCTGACGCCGACCATGGGGTCTCATGCAGTCTTGATCTCACTGCTGGTCATCGGCCTCGGGGGGCTGGGCAGCATTCCCGGCGCTCTGATATCGGCTTTCATTATTGGCATCATTGAGTCTTTCGGCGGCTCCTACCTTGGAGCGGATATAACCTGGGGGCTGATTTTCATATTCGTCGTCACCTTCTTGATATTCAGGCCAACAGGACTGATGGGAGAAGAGAGAGAATGACACAGGCACAGGCCCGCATAGCTTCGGTTTCCAAATTTTCCCGGGAAATCAACGCTACGAAGTGGTCACCACTTTATTTCGGTATAGCGCTGCTGGTGCTCTGCCTCATTCCGCTGTTTGTTCGAAATAATTATTCGCTGCATGTACTGATTGCAGTTTTTTACCACATCATCTATGTAACGACCTATCGATTTGTGCTGCGTACCGGACAGTTCCATTTCGGCGCGCATGCGTTTATCGGCATCGGCGCCTATACCTCGGTGCTGCTGGTGATGCGGGCCGGTTTTTCCTTCTGGCTGGCGATGCCGGTGGCTGGGATCGTGGCGGCCTTTTTTGCCGTCTTGATCGGATATCCCGCTTTAAGGCTTAAAGGCGTTTATTTTGCCATTATCACGTGGGGGGCCGGTGCAACCCTCCGATTCATCTACATTCGCTTCAAAGAACCGTTTGGCGGACCGCTCGGAATATTCTCCATTCCCGGACCGGACCCTATCCACCTGCCGGGTATCGGCGTAATCGATTTCAATGAAAAGTTCCACTACTATTTTTTAGCCCTTTTTCTGATGGTGTTAACGCTTTATGTTCTGCATCGCATGGAAAAGTCACGCTTTGGACTGGTTTTTGGAGCGATTCGCGAGGGCGACAAGCTGGCAAGGGCAGTCGGCATCAATATCATGAATTACAAGGTGCTCGCATTTGCCGTATGCTCGGGATTGGCGGCCATGGGAGGCAGCTTCTATGCGCATTACACCTACTACATATCCCCGCTCGATTTCACCGTTTTGCTGACGATTTACCTGGCAATCTACACCGTTGTCGGCGGCCAGGAAAATTTTATCGGTCCAATCATGGGCACGGTGGTTTTGATGATGGCCGGCGAGGTGTTTGCCGGCTATGCCCACCTGCAGCTGCTATTGTACTCCGGGTTTCTGATCTTTATCCTGCTTTTTTTGCCCGGTGGGCTGGTCAGTCTTCCGTTTTTACTGATCGAGTCTTTGAGGCGGTTGACGGGTCGCGGAAAAAAGGATCTAAGGCATGGCTCAGCTGGATCTTAAAGGTGTTTCCAAATTTTTCGGCGGTCTTGCCGCGGTGAATAAACTTGATCTTGCGGCCGATCAGGGCGAAATCGTCGCGCTGATCGGACCCAACGGAGCCGGTAAGACCACAACTTTCAATCTGATAACCGGTGAACTCGGCGTTTCAGGTGGCCGCATCCTGTTTGAAGGACAAAATTTATGCGGTATGCGGCCGCACCAGATCGCCAAGCTCGGAATTGTGCGGACCTATCAGCTGGTAACGCTTTTCAAGGGTTACACCGCTCTCGAGAATATTCTGGTCGGGTTTCATCTGCAATCGAACATCGGCTTTTTCGAATCACTTCTCAATCTCGGCAGTTATCGCCGAAAAGAGATGGCGCTGTATAAAGAAGCATTGGAGATACTGGATATAATGGGCCTTCGCCACATTGAGGACGAGCTGGCGGAAAATATGCCGCACGGCATTCAGCGCCGGCTCGGCGTAGCCATCGGGCTTGCGGCCAAACCCAAGATTCTTCTTCTGGACGAGCCGCTGACGGGAATGAACCCCAGTGAAGCGACAGAAATGATCGAAACCATCCGCAGCATCCGCGACCGCTTCGGTACCACCCTGGTGGTCGTGGAGCACAACATGCGCGCGGTGATGGAGCTTTGCGAGCAGATCGTCGTCATCAATTTTGGCAATAAGATCGCCCAAGGCAGCCCGAAGGAAATACAATCCAACCCGAAAGTGATCGAAGCCTATCTGGGAAGCGGGGTAAATGCTACTTGAAGTAAAAAACATAATTGTACGCTACGGCGGCATCGAAGCCGTCAAAGGGGTTTCCCTGAGCGTTGAGGAAGGGACGATTGTCTCTCTGGTTGGTGCCAACGGGGCCGGCAAAAGCTCCCTGCTTAAAGCCCTTTCCGGTCTCAACCGCTCTATAGAAGGCGAGATCTGGTTCAAGGGCAAACGTATTGACGGTTGGAAGCCGGCCAGAATCGTCAAGGCCGGTATTGCCCAGGTTCCGGAAAGCGGACGCATCTTCGCCAAGCTGACCGTCGAAGAGAATTTGCGCACCGGGGCCTATCTTCGCAGGGACCAGGCCAAACTCAGTTCGGATTATGAACGGGTGTATACCCTCTTTAAGGTGCTCAAGGAGCGGTTGAAGCAAAAAGCGGGCACGCTAAGCGGCGGCGAAAGGCAGATGCTGGCCTTCGGCCGCGCATTGATGAACGGACCGAAACTCCTGCTTCTGGATGAACCTTCGCTGGGCCTGGCCCCAATTCTGGTTGATGAGATTTTCAGAGTCATAGAGAAAATCAGGGATGAGGGCGTTACCGTGCTGCTGGTGGAGCAAAATGCCAAAAAAGCGCTGGAGCTGGCTGATGTTGCCTATGTATTCGAAACCGGCCGCGTCGTGCTGCAAGGTCCGGCCAAAGACCTGATGGACAGCCACGAGGTGCAGCAAGCCTACCTGGGAGGCTAACTATAGAAGAGGCGTTGATCACAGTACTGATACTCTTAACGAGCAACCTGGATAATATTTCTTTAAAAAGGAGGCGAATTGATGGATCGCTCTGATATCAAGCAGTTAATCGAAGAACAGGAGCTGAAGACAATACTCGTCGGCACCCCTGATCCGAACGGCAATTTTAGAGGTAGAGGCGTCAAGCCCGGTCATTTTCTGGGCACCATTTGCGAAGAAGGCCTGGGCATCTGCGACTGTATTTACAACATGGACACCCTGGATGGTTTGCATGAAAACACACGGCAGGTTCCCTGGTATCCAAGCTGGGAAGACGGATATCGCGATTATGTGATCCGGCCCGATCTGGACACATTCGGTGTGGTTCCCTGGCTCAACAAAACGGCGGCCGTCATCGGTGATGTCTACGATCAACACAACGGTGAGCTTTTGGAGGTCGCTCCCCGCTCCATGCTGAAAAAGCTGGTCAAGCAGGCCAACGACCTCGGCTACCGTGTCCTGGCGGCCACCGAGCTGGAGTTTATCCTGTTTCCGGAATCGATCAACGAAATCGCCGCCAAAGGGTTCCGGGACCTCAGACGCCTGTCGCCCGGTGCCTATGACTACAGCCTTTACCGCATGGCGATTCATCAGGATTTGATCGAAGAAATTGTTGAATACATGAACCAGCGTGGCATCACGGTTGACACCTACCAGGTTGAAGCCTCCGGCGGGCAGTTTGAAATCCAGCTGCGCCATGCGGACATCCTCACAGCAGCCGACAGGGCCTTTTTCTACAAAGGCGGCGTCAAGGAAATCATTGCCCGCAAGGGAATGACGGCCACGTTCATGGCTAAATTCGACTCGAACGACTTCGGCAGCGGCTGTCACGTTCACCAGAGTATTGTGGACCGCAAAACCGGACGCAACCTCTTCTGGAATGCTTCTAAGGAGCATCACGTATCCGAACTGATGGCCTACTACGCCGGAGGACTGCTCGCCACGTTGACCGATTTTGCCTTGATGTGGGCGCCGTATGTTAACTCTTACAAACGCATCGCTCCAGGGACGGCTGCCGGCATTAACGAGACCTGGGGCATCGACAACCGAACCGTTGGCGTAAGGGTTTTATCCGAGAGCGAATCCGGCTGCCGCCTGGAACAAAGGGCTCCGGGTGCCGACATCAATCCCTATATAGCTCTGGCCGGAATGCTGGCCGGAGGACTCTACGGCATCGAAAACAAGATCCAGCCACCGCCGATGCGCACCGGAAATGCTTACGAGGTTTCACCGGCAGAAGCTAAACAGATGCCGCGCACGCTGGGCGACGCCGTCAAGCGCTTCCTGGAAAGTGAGACCGCCCGAAGGTACTTCGGCGAGACGTTCTTTAACTACTATGCTGAATTCAAAAATTGCGAGTATGAGCAATTCTGTGACCATGTGACCGAATGGGAGAAAAGAAAATACCTTGAAATGGTATAAATCCAGCCGGGCTGTGAGGCCCGTCAACCCTGAGGGAGGTTTTCAAATGAGATTCAAGGATAAAGTAGCCATCGTGACCGGCGCCGGTTCCGGAATCGGGCGCGCCATCGCCGAAAGCTTCGCCGAGGAGGGCGCCCGGGTGGCGGTTGCCGATATCAATATTGAAGGCGGCCGCGAAACCGTTTCAACCATCGAGAAGAACGGCGGGGAGGCATTTTTCGTCGAAACCGACGTGTCCAGGGGGACTGAAGTAAAGGCACTGGTGGAAGGTGCTGTCGATCGCTGGGGCAGCCTGGATGTCATGGTCAACAATGCAGGCGTCAACCTGCCATGTCTGATCCATGAAGAGGAGGCCGAGTCCATATTCGACCGCACCGTAGCGGTAAATTACAAGGGCACATTCTACGGCTGCAAATACGCCGTCGTCCAGATGCTGCGCCAGGGAAAGGGGGTCATCGTCAATATCGGTTCCGGCAACAGCATCGTTGCCGAACCGTACCTGTCCATCTACTGCGGCACCAAGGGGGCCATCGCACAGTTCACCAAAGGCATCGGCATCGATTATGCAAAGGACAACATCCGTGTCAACTGCATCGCTCCCGGCTTCATCGACACCCCGATCAACTACGCACACGCCGAACGGCTTGGCGGAGTCGAAAAGGTGTACGCGGCCCTGCCGGAAGCGGTTCCGCTCGGCCGGGCCGGAACGCCGCGGGAGATCGCCAACTTGTGCCTTTTTTTGGCCTCTGACGAGGCCTCCTACATTACCGCCAGCGTGTACGTCGCTGACGGCGGCATCATCGCCCGGGCGTGAAAGCCCCTGCTCGCCGATGGATCTAACTACTATAAGATAAAGGACAAACCAATGAGTCCAGATAATGCAAATCAATCGTATGGTTACAATGGCAAGATCATCATCGCCGATCTTGGAAGCGGTCAAACCGAAATCGTCGAACCGGATGCCGGATTTTATCGAACCTATTTGGGCGGCAGCCTGATCGGAACCTACTATGCCTTTAAAGAAATCCCCGCCGGTGCAGATCCCCTCGGGCCCGGGAATGTCCTGGTATTTGCGCCGAGTGTGCTCACCGGAGCTCCCGTTACCGGCGCGAGTCGTTTTACGGTCACAGCCAAATCACCGCTGACCGGTGCCATCGGGGACGCCCAATGCGGCGGCGGTTGGGGCCCCAAGCTGAAACACGCCGGATTTGATGCGGTGGTGATCAAGGGTCGTGCAGCCGCACCGGTATATCTCTGGCTTGATAAGGGGCGCGCTGAGCTCCGGGATGCGTCCCATTTATGGGGCATGATGACCGGCGAGTGCGAGGATGCCCTGCACCGGGAACTGGGAGATGGAAATATTGAAATCGCACAGATCGGCCCGGCGGGAGAAAACATGGTCAAGTTCGCCTGCATTACGGGCGGGCTGAGCCATTTCGCCGGACGCACCGGAATGGGGGCGGTGATGGGATCCAAAAATCTGAAGGCCATCGCCGTGAGGGGTAAACGCGCCTATGCCTTTCACAGTGAGGAAGATGTCAAGGCGCTGGCCAAAAAAGGCAGCGAGGCTTTCCGCAATTCGGAACTGCACCAGAATTTTCGCAAATACGGCACAGCCATGGGAATGTCCCATTTTCAAAAGCTTGGCATGATTGTGACGCGCAACTTTCAGTCAGGACAGTTTGAGTTAACTGATAACATCACCGGGCAAAAGCTGACAGAGACCATCCTAAAGGAAACAGATACCTGCTGGTCCTGCGTGGTGCACTGTAAACGGGTGGTCGAGACCGCACAACCCTACGTCATTGAAGCCCGCTATGGTGGCCCCGAATATGAAACCATCTCGATGCTGGGATCCAATCTGGGCATCGGAGATCTCGATTTGATCTGCAAACTCAACGAAATATGCAACAAATCCACCATGGATACCATTTCCGCCGGTGGCATGATTGCCTTTGCTATGGAATGCTTCGAAAACGGCATGATTTCGGAAAAGGAAACCAACGGGCTCAAATTGACCTTCGGAAACGGCGAGGCGGCCCTCGAGCTGCTGAATATGATCGCCCGGCGCGAGGGCATCGGGGATGTTCTCGCCGGCGGCTACCCGGCCGCCATCTCCGCCTGGGGCGATGCCTGTGCTAAATTTGCCATTCAAACCAAGAATCAATCCTTTCCAGCCCACATGCCGCGGATCAAACCGAGCCAGGCGCTGATGTATGCCGTGAATCCATTCGGTGCCGATCATATGTCGTCGGAGCATGACTGGCTGGCGGCAGCCGACACGGAGTTAGGCCGGGGGCTCGGTCTGTCAGAGTTCGGTCAGATGGAGGCGCTGGATGGAATCAAGGTGCAGGCGACTATGCTGTCCCAGTTCTACTATAGTCTCATGGATTCCCTGACCCTCTGTGATTTTTGCTGGGGCCCCGGCGCCCTGTATGGTTTTCGCGATATTGCACAGTTCGTCACGGCGACCACCGGTTGGCAGGTGACCTTTTGGGAGTTGATGCGGGCCGGCGAGCGGCGGGTTAACCTGATGAAAGCATTCAATGTTAGAGAGGGAATGGACCGTCAGCAGGATCGACTGCCCGGCCGTGTTTTCGAGCCGCTGCCGGAAGGTCCGGCCAAAGGCAGCAAAATGGATCCGTTGCAGTTCGAAGAAGCTGTGACGCTTTACTATGAAATGATGAACTGGAACAGGGAAAATGGGTGTCCGACGCGGGGCAAACTATGTTCACTGGGATTGGCCTGGGTAGCGGAATCGCTTAACTTATCATAATTTCTATCAACAAAGGAGAGGTAAATATGAGACTGGCAGATAAAGTGGCCCTGATTACCGGTGCCGGGATGGGCCAAGGGCGGACGGCCTGTGAAATTTTTGCGCGTGAAGGTGCGCGGATCATCGCGCTGGATATCGATGAGGCAGCAGGAAACCAAACGGTGGCGCTGGTCCGGGATCAGGGCGCTGAGGCCATATTCTGCCCCTGTGATGTCGCCGATGAAAAGCAAGTCCAAACAGCAGTGGCAGAGGGCGTCAAGTCTTTTGGCAAATTGAATATTTTATACAACAACGCCGGCGTGCTCTGGCGCGACAGGGATTTTGAGGTCACCCGCACGATTGAGGAAAACTGGGACCGGGTAATGGACATCAACCTTAAAGGGGCAGTTTGGGTCTGCAAATACGGTATACCGGAAATGATCAAGGCCGGCGGGGGCTCCATCATCAATATCGCCTCCGTATCCGCCCTGCTGGGTTTTTCAACCGCCCAGGATGCCTATACCTGCAGCAAAGGTGCGCTGATATCACTCACCCGCTCCCTTGCGATTGTCTACGCGAAAGACGGCATCCGTGCCAATACCATCCACCCTGGACCAATCGACACGCCGATGCAAAAGGTGTGGGATGAGGAAACTAAAAAAGCAATTGCAGCATGGGTGCCTCTGGGCCGCATCGGGCAGCCGGAAGATATCGCCAATTGTGCCCTATTCCTGGCTTCCGATGAATCTTCGTATATTACAGGCCAGGAGATTGTGGTAGATGGCGGTATTATGGTGAAGGGCGGATAGACAGACGGATCAAATCTCTAGCATGAAAAGCAGATTCAATGTGTAGACTGCTGGCAATATACGGCAAGGTCCGGTTCTGGAAAGAAATCGCATTGGAATTTCAGAAATTGGCCGAATCGGGACTCATTCCGCCCGTTGTGGATGAGCCCGGTCACCGGGACGGCTGGGGAATGGCCGGAGCGTCGGATGACCAAACAACCATGTTTGAAATTGCACGCCGGGCGGAGGCTGCTGATCTTTCACTCGCTTTTAGGCAGACTTTAGAGTCCCTGGATAAGCAGCCGCCGGTATTCCTTATCCATCTGAGAAAAGCAAGCCCCGGCGTTCCGGTTACGATCGACAATGTGCACCCTTTCTTTAATAGCGGCTGGGCTTTTTGCCACAACGGCACGGTACATGACCCCGAGACACTGCCAAGAAATCGTGACTTCAAATTGACTTCGCGCGGTTCGGATTCCGAGTACTTATTTCATTTTTTACTGACTATCTTATCAAACCGACAGGCCAACCAGAATCTTTTAGAAACAGTCTCCAAGAACATATCTGCTCTGAAAACACGATATACCGCTTTGAACTGCATCCTGAGCAATGGCCGGGAGCTGTTTGTAATCCGGCACTTCAATCAATTCGCGGCCTACTATGGGCTATATTTTTATCGCTTGCCAAAAGGCATGGTCATCTGTTCGGAGGTGCTCAATAATGCAGAATTGGATCGCGACAAGTGGCAGGAAATTCCCAACCGATCCATCCTGCGGATCAGCGGCCAAGTGCCGAATATACAATCTTTTCCTCGAATACCGCAGTAACGCACCCAACTTAATTGTAAATTCCCCTCCTGCCCGGGGGTCGGGCCACGCTAAACGCCTGTTGGCGGTATAATTCAAGCCGTCAGCTCCGCAGATGATAGTTGACTCGGGATCCCTTTTTGTATATCCTGCGCCTAGATTCAATTGTGAGAGCCCGGGAAATAGGTGTCAAATCTTGACGGGTTGTTGCCCAAATGCGATTTTAATTACTAGCTCCGGTTTAAGTGAAGCATAATTTTTTTGATTTTTTTTATTCAAAGTTCGCATAAACGCTTAATTTGCGCTTGATCAGCATGATGGCTTATGCTAAAGTGCCGGAAAATTTAACTTTAGTGGAGGAAAGAGGTGTCAAATCTTGATTAGTGATTAAATTTTGACGAGTAAGCCGAAAATTGTTTAAAGCAATTTATGGCACGTGCATGGCAGATTGAATATGAAGGAGCGCTTTATCATGTTTTATTACGTGGTAATGAACGCCAAGATATCTTTGTCAATTATGATGACCGCAAGCTTATTTTAGCCACCGTGGGTGAGATGGGCGAGCGGTTTGAGATCGCCATTTTTGCCTACGTTTTGATGGACAATCACTACCACCTGTTATTTCGCACCCATCGCGCAAATTTGTGCCGCAGCATGAAGTGGTTTGGCGCCACCTATACCAAAAGATTTAACCTGCGTCACAATCTAATCGGCCATTTATTCCAAGGATATGAACCTAGACAAAGTGCTTTCAAAGGCGGCAGCGATATTGGGTTGTGACTAAATCTGTGCCGGGGATCAGCCAGAATTTCGCAAGGGGTTAAAGCCGACCGGGATTTGCTGATTTTTATTGCTTGGCTGTTAGGAGTGGCTACCAATGAGCAAATTGGTGAGAAGTTTGGACTTACCTATTCAACCGTAAGTCAGCGGGTAAGGGTGTTAAAGGAAAAGCTCAACAAAGACAAGGAGTTAAAAAGAAAATACCAGCATATTAAATCACTAATCAAGATTTGACACCTAATTTTACCAAACCCAGAAAATAACATGCCAGCGTCGTGCCGATTGTCGGGGTGGAAAAACCCTCCTGAGTCATACGCAGGCTGAGTTGGGTGTTCAGCACCCCGCCGCCCATCAAAAAAAACAGGGCCGATGTAAACAGGGCCCCGAAGGAGAG
>CP070771.1:6475025-6478609 GCA_020345785.1 Desulfobacterales bacterium | reverse complement strand
GATTGCGGAATGCGGATTTCGGATTGCGGAATGGTAAGGCAAAGGGCAAAGAGCATGGCGCAGAGGGCGTAGCGTAACGGCAGATGACGGAGGACAGAGGATAGAAGATGAGAAGATCAGAGGGTGAGAAGGTGAGAAAAGACATGGATCATTTGTTGCTGATGGGATCGCTACCTTTTGCCGAAAGCTTTTAGCTTTGAGTTTTCATCCCAACGCAGTGCGCCTTTCACCTTTAAACTTTTTTAAACTTTTGCCTATTAACTATCAACTCAATCAACCAACAACGAACTAAACGAACTAAACGATCCTAACGATCGAAACGATCATCACCAACTCGTGAGGGCGGGAAAATATGGAACCAATTGACACCAACAGGAAAATCATTGTTGCGGTGGCGCCGGTGGGCAAAGCAATAAACCCGCCGTCGGTCAATCCGGTTACACCTGAAGATGTCGCACATGAGGTAATCGCTTGCAGCCGCGCCGGTGCGAGCTTTGTCCATTTGCATGTGCGGGATGACAAAGGCAACCAGACCGAGGAGTTAACCCAGTTTTCACGGACCCTTGATCTTATCAGAGATTCATCGGACATTATCATTCAAGGATCCACCGGGGGCTTGTCTTCACTTTCGCTGGAACAGCGGTGTGTGGCGCTGAATGATCCACGGGTAGAGGTCGCGTCTTTGAATATGGGTTCGGTGAACTTCGGTGAAGATGTATATATCAACCGATTGCCTGATATCCGCTACTGGGCGCGCAGGATGCAAGAAACCAATGTCATTCCGGAACTGGAAATATTCGAAGCCGGCATGCTGTCTGCCGTCACCAAACTGCTGGATGAACAAATTCTGAAAAGCCCCTTTGCATTTGGATTTTGTCTGGGATTTCACTGGGCATTGCCGGCTGATCCGGCAAGCCTGTTATTTTTAAAATCGCGTTTGCCCCGACTTGCCCCCTGGGGGGTCGTCCATGAAAGCATGCAGGATTTTTCACTGCTGGCTGCGGCTGTCGCCATGGGTGCCACAACGATAAGGGTGGGTTTTGAAGACAGTGTGTTTTACGCGCCGGGTAAGGCGGCCGAAACCAACGCGGAATTGGTGGAAAAAATTGTGTCCCTCGTCCGACAAATCGGCTATGAGGTGGCGACGCCGGAAGAAGCACGGAAATTACTCGGGCTTAAGTCCTGAGGTATACACCGGCAGCGTAATGGTAAATGTGGTTCCGACCCCGATCTGGCTTTTGACCTTGATATCCCCGCCGTGGTCCTTGATGAAACCGTAGCAAACCGAGAGGCCTAAACCAACTCCTTTAACCTCGCCCTTGGTGGTGAAAAAACTGTCAAATATTTTAGCGATGTGCTCTTCTCGAATACCGATGCCGTTGTCTTTTATTTCAATGGTTACTTTATCACTGTCACCACTGGTGGTCACGGTCAGGTTGCCGCCATTGGGCATGGCATCCCGGGCGTTTGCAACCATGTTCAAGAAGACCTGACGCAGCTGATTCTTGGACGCATTGACAAGCCCCAATTCTTTGGCAAAAGAAGATACGATGTTGATATCGTTTTCTTTTAACTGTTTTTCATGGAGCAGTAAAATTTCATCAATTACCGAATTGATGTCCACCGGCTGCCGCTCTTCCTGGTCCGGCTTGGAGAACGAAAGCATCTTGCGTAATAAATCACTGAGCCGGACAGTTTCAGAAAGCGCCATGTCCAGTATTTTTCGTCGCCGGTTTTCGGGTGGGATTTCGGTTTTCAACAGCTCCAGGGTATTCATAATTCCATACAGGGGATTATTCAATTCATGGGCGATTTGAGAAGTTAAACGCCCCATGGCGGCCAATTTTTCAGATTGCAGCAACTGCTCCTGAGTGTGTCTGAGGGCGCGTTCCATTTCCAGACGGTCTCTAAGATCGACAAAGGATCCCACTGATGCTATTTCTTTGCCGTTAGCGTCGTAGATGATGGCGGCCGACAGGTTGCCCTCAACCACCTGTCCATCTCTTCTGACATACACCATCGGGTATGATCGCAACCGTCCGACACCGCCGTATTCCTCGCTTTTGAGCATCTGCATGACTTTGCGCGCCACGCCTTCCGGATAGATTTTACTGATGTGCATTTTGCCGATGACTTCGTCGGCCCGGTATCCTATGGTCTCTTCAGCAGCCTGGTTCCAGATCAGAATATTGCCCTTCATGTCGGTGGCGGTGATGGAATTCGGTGAGCTCAGAACGATTTTATTCATGAAATCATAGGCTTCCCTTAGTTCTTTCTCCATAAATTTTCTTTGGGTCAAATCGACATTCAGTCCCTCGTACCCGACAATGTTTCCCTCCTGATCGTAGCGGGCATGCCCGGTCAGCAGAATCGGAATTGTACTGCCGTCCTTGCGCTTGAACTCCACTTCGTAGTCGATGACATGTCCGTCCAGCTCCATCATTTCCTTAAACCTTTGACGATCTTCAGGCCTTACGTAAAGGTCCTGAGGAAGATCGAGGTTTAGAAATTCTTCTTTGCTTTCATAGCCCAGCATATGCAGCAGGGCGCGGTTGGCGTTTAAAAATTTGCCGCCCTTGCTGCTGATAAATACTCCGGACGGAATATGTTCGAATAAATTCCTGAAGTCTTCCTGGGTGGCTTGAAGCTTTTGTTCCTGCCTTTTCCTTTCAGTGAGGTCACGATAGATACTTAACTTCGATATGCTGCCGTCTTTATTTTCAAGAGGTATTTCAATCAGGTAGAATGTCTTGTCAACAACGGGAATATATACTTCGCGGCGCACGGTTTGCCCCTTAAAGACTTCATCGGATCGGCACCACGGACATTTATTGTCCGAATGATTTAATAATTGGTGGCATTTTTTTCCGACACCCTCACCAAAATTCGCAATCATCGCACTATTCATATACTCTACGGTAAGATCCTGATTCAATACATAGATGCCGTCTTCAAATGCCTCCAGAATGGCGGTTGTCATCATATTTTTTTCGTTCATTTTTGCTAACCCCTTGGATCCGGCGACTGGCTGTTTAATTGTGACAAAAGATCACTCATCAATAATGCTTAATCGTCAAATTGTCGAGACAAAATTTGACATGGATAGAGGAGACAACTCCGCCTTCAATTGAGTTTCTGTTAAATTTGCTGTGAAAGACACACGGAATTACAATCCTTCGCGATAATCCATTAGAATTTTTATATTGCCTCTTTTAGCATCTTGTCTTAGTTTAAGGTCAAATTCCAACAATATATAAGGAGGCCGAGCATGGCAAAAACGGTTGCAGACATTCTGGATATGGCGATTGGCAGGGAAGAGGCGGCGTATAACTTTTATATGGATATTTACAGCAAGGTTCAAGATGCAAGTGTTAAAGATACCGTTGAATTTATAGCCGGCGAAGAAAAAAAGCACAAAGCATTTCTTGTCGGATACAAACAAGGAAATTACGGGGCGGATTCCCTCAGGATGACCAAGGTTGTCGAATACAAAATTGCTGAATATCTGGAGGAGCCGGAAATTGCCAAAGATTCCTCCAGTGAGCAGGTTTATCTGGTTGCGGCCCACCGTGAGGCCAGATCGC
>CP070771.1:6462220-6474925 GCA_020345785.1 Desulfobacterales bacterium | reverse complement strand
GATTGAGCAACCGCAGCAGTTGCAGGCGAATCGATTCCTTGTTGGCCCGTGCTTCGATGAGCGCCTGCTCCTGTGCGGCCACCTCGGCCTGGACGGCCGCCAATTCTGCCCTGGCCAATCGGCCGACGGCGATCAGTTCCTTGGTTTCGTTGAGTTGTTGGCGGGCAACTTTCAGTGACTCCTCAACAATTTCTATCTGACGCCGGGCCAGTGCATAGTCCCAGAAGGTGCTTTCCGCCTCCGCCACCAGAAACTCGGTAAAACCCCGCAGCTCATATTCCGACATGCGCGTATCCAGGCGTGCTTGCTGCAGCCGGGCCAGATTTACGTCCCTGCCGTATCCTCTCAGCAGCGCCTGATTGACCGTCATGCCCAGGCGGGTCGTATAAAAGCTGTCATCGTAAAGCGAGGAGTCATTCATTTGGGTGCCGGCTTCCAGAGCAACCGTCGTGCCGGTGGGAAAATATTGCTGCAGAGAAATGATGCCTTCGCCGGCATCGGTGGTGAAACCCTCCGTTTCAGCCCCGGATCTTGCGAGCCGTTCACCTTTCACCCGCCCGGCGGAGACGTCTGCATTTATTGCCGGATCAAAAACAGATCTTGCCTGATCCTCGAAGGTTTGCTGGATCGAGGGGTTCAATCTTTCCACCACCAGAGAGCGGTTGTTTTCGAGGCAAAGCAAAATGGATTCGGTGATGGTGACTTTTAAGGGCCCCGGCGATACCCTTCGTGCTTCAAGCGCTGCAGATGTCTCGCTAGATGCCGTTTCCATCTGTACCGTTGTGTCGGCAGGCACATTCGGCCCTCCCGCCGTGCGGTCAATCTGTTCTTCGACCAGTGTACATGACGTCGACACCAGCAATAAACCGCATAGGGCAAGAGATTCAAGCAAACGATGACAACATCTTGCAAATATCATATCAAATGCTCCCATTGCCGCTTTCGCCCGATGGCGGCCGGCGGTTGGGTTTCAATTATTTACAGTTATGACGAATAAGCGCTCGCCAGACTATATAGTTTTTTGCATCGCGATGACAACCAAAAACTGCCTGGAAAATATTGCGCGGCATCATGGGCGAGTACAGGAAACCACCCTGCTTGAAGCGCACCCGGCGGATGCCTTCATCAAACATTTTTTCATTGCAATATCAACCCTAATGGTGCATTCTTTTCTACCTCGGCCAATATAAGACGTACCTTTTTAGAGTATTATTATGAATGAAGCTGCTAAAGGCGGTATATCATGAAATCGGGCGGCGCTAAAATCCTAATTCTGACGATTCTGCTGATTGGAGCGGCGGCGACAGGCTGGTTTATTTTCGCTCGGTTTCAGAATCTAAGCGGGCCGGGCAGGGGCGGTAAGTCTTCGCGACCGGTGCCGGTTGAAGTGGCTCAGATTCAGCAGGGTTCGATCGCGTTGGAGCGGACATTCAGCGGGGAGTTGGAAGCCCTGGCCGAGTTTGTTGTGGCGCCGAAAGTCAGCGGCCGGGTGGAGCGTGTGTTCGTAAATATTGCCGACACCGTCAAGCGGGGTCAGGTTGTGGCCGAGCTGGACAACGATGAATATATTCAGGCGGTCGCCCAGGCCCAGGCCGATTTGGAAGTGGCCAGAGCCAACCTGTCCGAGGCCAAAAGCGCCCTGGAAATTGCCAACCGCGAGTTTAAACGCACCGAGTCGCTTTTAAAGCGCGGGATTGCATCCGATTCTGAATTCGATGCCGTGCGGCAGGATCAACTGGCCAAGCAGGCGCAGCTTAAAGTCGCCGCGGCCCAGGTAACCAAGGCCGAATCATCGCTGGAAACCGCCAATATCCGTCTCGGCTATACCAAGGTAACGGCAGGCTGGGCCGGCGGCGATGAGGATCGCGTCGTTGCCGAGCGCTATGTGGACGAAGGCCAGACCGTGGCCGCCAACGCACCGCTGCTCATGATCGTTGAACTCAATCCGATCGTCGGGGTGGTTTTTGTCACCGAGAGAGACTACGCCAACCTGAAACCCGGACAGCCCGTAAATTTGACCACGGACGCCTATCCGGGCGAACAGTTTGCCGGCCGCATCGATCGCATTGCCCCGGTCTTTCGCAAGTCCACCCGGCAGGCGCGGATCGAAATGACCATTGACAACCCCCTTCACCGACTCAAACCCGGCATGTTCATCAGGGCCACCGTGGTATTAGCCCGGGTGCCGGAGGCCACCATCGTGCCGGAGCAGGCGTTGACCATCCGCGATGACAGGAATGGGATTTTCATCGTCAATGAGGATGGACGATCGGTGGCCTGGCGCGAAGTAAAGGTGGGCATCCGTGAGGGCGATCGGGTGCAGGTGGAAGGCGAGGGATTGTCCGGTCGGGTCGTAACCCTGGGGCAGCAACTGGTAAACGACGGCTCCTCGATCACAATTGCAGCCGAGCAGAAGCAAACCCCTGCCGGCCGCGAAAAGGTTGAATCCCAATGAATCTGCCGAGTTTCAGCGTTAGACGTCCGATTTTCACGACCATGGTGACCCTGATCCTGGTCCTGCTCGGCGCCGTTTCGTTGAGCAGGCTGCAGATCGACATGCTGCCCAACATCGAACTGCCGACGCTGACCATCCGAACGGATTACGAGGGTGCCAGTCCCGAGGTCATGGAGCGGCTGATAACCCAGATTATCGAAGAGATCGTGGCCACGGTGCCCGGGGTGGAGGAAATGACATCTTCCTCATCAGAGGGCCGCAGCGCGGTGCGTGTCAGCTTCGTGTGGGGTACGGAAATCGATACGGCGGCGATTGACGTGCAGGGCAAACTCGAAGATGAGATCAACGAACTGCCGGAAGACGTCGTCCGACCCCGCATCCGAAAATTCGACATCGCCAGTTTTCCGGTCGTCATATTGGGCGTTTCCAGCAATCTCGATCCCGTAGAGCTCACGGAAGTGATTGAAAATCAGATCCGTTACCGCTTTGCTCGCATTCCGGGGGTGGCGCAGGTGGATGTTTGGGGCGGCTTCAACCGCGAGGTCCGGATCGAACTGGACCCTGACCGGATCAAGGCCGTGGGTCTGCCGCTGGACCGGGTCCTCGACGCCATTCGCGATGCCAACCTGGACCTGCCGGCAGGCAAGATCGAACAGGGCCGCTATGAGGTCACGCTGCGCGCACCGGCCGAGTTTATCAACCTGGATCAGATTCGGCAGACGGTCATTGACCAGCATGATGGTGCCGCCGTCACGCTGGGTCAAATCGCCGAGGTCAAAGACACCTATGAGAAGCTGACGCGTATCGTCCGCGTTAACGGCGGGCGCGGCCTGCGCATCGGTATTCGCAAACAGGCCAGTGCCAATACCGTCGAAGTGTCCAGACGCATCCTGGCTGAAATTGATGCGGTCAACCAGGCTTTTCCTCAGATCAAGGTCGTCCCGGTCATCAACCAGGGCAATTTAATCGAGCGGTCTATCGCCAACGTTGCCCGCTCGGTACTTTACGGGGGCGGGCTGGCAATTGTGGTATTGCTGTTTTTTCTGCGCAGCATCCGGAGCACGCTGGTGATTTCCCTGTCGATCCCGATTTCGATTGTGACCACGTTTGCCTTGATTTACTTCGGGGGGTTCACGCTCAATCTGATGACCCTGGGCGGACTGGCTCTGGGGGTGGGCATGATGGTCGACAGTTCCATCGTCGTGCTCGAGAACATTTTCCGGCGCCGTAGTGAGAACAGCGAGGCGCCGGAGAAGGCATCAGTGGAAGGTGCCCGCGAGGTAGGAACGGCCATCATCGCCAGCACCATCACCACGCTGGTAATTTTTCTGCCGTTGATTTTCGTGCGCGGCGTTTCAGGTATCCTCTTTAAAGAGCTGGCATATGTGATCATCTTTGCGCTGATCTGTTCCCTGATCGTGGCGCTGAGTCTGGTTCCCATGCTGGCATCCCGGCTTCTGAGGCCGAGATCATCGGGGCTCAAGGAGCAGGCGTCTCGAAAGAATCGCTTGGCCGCTGCAGCAACTTCCGTCTTTGCAGGTCTTGAAAGCGCTTATCTGGATTTGTTGCGCTGGGTTTTGAGCCATCGACTGTTCACCGTCTTGGCGGCGGCGACCGTACTCGGCGCAAGCCTGCTGCTCCTGCCGCTGATCGGCAGTGAATTATTGCCCCCCAGTGATGAGGGCGAGGTTCGAGTAACCGGCAAGATGGAAATCGGTACCCGGCTCGACCTGGTCGATCAGCAGACCCGCCTTATGGAGCAGATCATTGAACCAGCCGTGCCCGAGACAGTGGCGTCGGTGGTCAGTGTCGGTTCAACCGGCTGGCGGGCGGATGCGGGCTCAGAGGGTGAAATACGCCTGTCTTTGCTGCCGGCCGCCCAACGCAAACGTTCCAATGTGGATATCGCCCAGGACCTGCGGCGGCGTTTGGACGCTAAGGTCCCCGGCATGGAGATCCGTATCCGGGCCCCGCAGGGTCAGTTTTTACTGGAACGACTTCTAGGTGGTGACGAGGGGCTGACCATTGAGATCCGCGGCCATGAGCTGGCCACGCTCGACGCACTGGCTAAAAGCGTTGCGAAGTTGATTGCAGATGTGCCCGGCATTACGGACGTCCAAACCAGTCTGGAAGCCGGCATCCCCCAGCAGGAGATCCGTGTGAACCGCGACAAAGTGGCTGATCTCGGTTTGAGCGTGCGCGACGTCACCGAAATGCTGCAAACCGCAGTGGCCGGTTCCAAAGCCGGCGAATACCGCACCGGGGGCAATTCCTATCGCATTCTGGTGCAGCTCAAAGATGCCGAGAAACGCTCTTTAGACGAGATTCTCAACCTTACGCTGACAACGGCGTCCGGTGAAAAGGTAGCGCTGCGCAATATGGTCGCGTCCGAATCGAGCCGCGGTCCGATTCTGATCGACCGCAAGGACCAGCAGCGCCGGGTGACGGTCAGCGCCAACGTCGCCGGGCGTGACCTGGGTTCGGTAGCCTTAGAGGTGCAGGCGCTGTTGGACCAGATTCCGCGCCCCGTCGGTTATGATCTGACGGTTGCCGGCAATTTCGAGGAACAGCAGAAAGCCTTCCGGGAACTGGTTATCTCCCTTGTTCTGGCGTTGATTCTGGTTTATATGGTGCTGGCCTGTCAATATGAATCGTTGCGCGATCCGCTGGTGGTTATGTTTTCCGTTCCCCTGGCGGTGGTCGGCGTGCTGGTGACGTTGTTTATTACGGATACAACGCTCAATGTGCAGTCTTACATCGGCTGCATCATGCTGGGGGGCATCGTGGTCAACAACGCGATTCTTCTGGTGGACCAGGCCGGTCGTCTGATTAACGACGGGATGCGCACCCGCGGTGCCCTGATCGAGGCCGGTCGCCGCCGATTGCGGCCGATTCTGATGACGACGTTGACCACCATCCTCGGCCTGCTGCCGCTGGCGCTGGGCATCGGCGAAGGATCCGAGGCCCAGGCACCGCTGGCACGGGCGGTTGTCGGCGGCCTCACCGGATCAACGCTGATTACCCTGGTGCTTATCCCGGCTGTCTATTCCATGTTTCATCCCGAACCGAAAACAAGTCGCACCTGATCTTTTGAGACATGGTGTTGAAAAGACGAGGAGCTTTTTTATATGATGTCAGGCAATCATTTTAATTTGAGTGACAAGGTGGCGTTAATTACGGGTGGCAGCAAGGGGCTTGGCAAATGTATCGCCGTTGACTTGGCGAAGGCCGGCGCCAAAATAATTATCGTTAGCAGACATCTGGAGGAAGGGCGGCGGGTCGCTCAGGAAATCGAGAACTCATACAGCCCGGCGATGGCATTATACGCCGACATATCCCGCACGGATACCCTGCTTCCGATGGTTGAGGCGGCTGCCGACAGGATGGGAAAAATAGATATATTGATAAACAACGCCGGGACCAATATCCGCAAACCAGCCCTGGATTTTCGAGAAGATGAATGGGATACCGTGTTGAACACCAACCTGAAGGGCACGTTTTTTTGCTCGCAGGTGGTCGCTAAAACCATGGCCGCTGCCGGCGGCGGAAAGATAATCAATATATCTTCCGCAGCGGGAGGCAAAGCGGTTCCATGGTTAACGCCCTACAGTGTCAGCAAGGCCGGCATTATTCATTTGACGCGCGCATTGGCCATCGAGTGGGCGCGATACAACATCACGGTTAACGCGATTGCGCCCAGCTATATGGAAACCCCCCTGACCCGGGAATGGCTGTCCGATCCCAAACGCCGCGATTTAATTGCCAAACGCTCCCCCCTTAATCGCGTGGGCCAGCCCAGCGACCTTACCGGCGCGATCCTGCTTTTTGCTTCCGACGATTCTAATTTCATAACAGGGCAGACCCTGTTCATAGACGGAGGAAGCGGCGCCGGATGGGTCATCCAATGGGACGAGATTGAGGCGTGAGCCGGAATCTGACGTTTCATAAAATGGAACAATTTCGCGGTTTGAAGATTGTGCCGGCCGAGAGGGTGTTCGCTTTTTCCATCGGCAAAAACTTAAAAATAAGGGCTCGTAGAACAGAACCGCGTATCGATCTCAAACAGGACGTCAAGAAATGAAAACCGCGGCTACGGCCCTAAAAACCCCTGTGTTCGGTTCTGTTCAACGATCCCTAATTTTCTCAGACAGCTTCCCGATTCCAAAAGCGAACACCCTCTCGACCTCTCCATGGTTTCTCAAAAGGCTAAACTGTTGCCAAAAAAGGAGTTTTTTAAAATGAGCGCCCTCAACCTGCCGCAATACCTGACGTTAAAAGTGGAACAATTCGCAGATCGCATTTTTCTGCGCGACGTCGGCTCTCTGAAACACTATACCTATCGGGACCTGGAAACCGTCACCGACGGGTTGGCGGGCGCGCTGCAGCAGCTGGGGATTCAAAGGGGCGAGCGCGTCGCGCTGCTGCATCCCAACCATACCGATTTTATCCTGGGATATTTCGCTATCATTAAAGCCGGCGCTGTGGTTGTGCCGATCAATCCCGTGTACACTGCCAAAGAGGTTTTGTATTTATTGGAAGACTGCGGCGCCTGCTGCCTGCTCACAACGAGCGATTTCGAACCCTTGCTGCAGGAGGTTAAAGGCCGAACGGCGCAGCTGAAGGAAATTATCATAAAACGGGACGACCAAAGCCTGATGCAAGCGCTGCAAATGCGCGTGAAGGGACCGAAACCCCCTGCGGTTCAGGATAGGGCGCCCGACGATCCTGCATTTATTTTTTATACTTCAGGAACCACCGGACGGCCCAAAGGCGTTGTGCTGACTCACCGAAACCTGATTTTTGGGGGTGCCAACACTGCCCAGAATTATGGGCTGCAGGAAACGGACGTCACGATTGCCTGCCTTCCGCTGGTTCACATCTTTGCCAACGCCAGCCCGGTTTTCGGCAGCCTCAACAGCGGCGGCAGCGTTATCGTGATACCGCGATTCCAGACGGAGGTGATCTTCGAGGCCATTGAGCAATACCAGGTGACCTGGTTCCCGGGTGTACCCACCATGTTCGGTTATCTTCTCCAGGCGTTCGACGCGAAACCAAGAAACGTTTCCTCCCTTCGTATGGGACTTTCCGGCGGCGCGTCTCTCTCGGTGGAGCATTTGACGCGCTTCGAAAAAACTTTTCAAGCGACGCTCCTGGAAGTTTACGGTTTGACGGAATCAACAGGGCTTGTAACGGCCAACCCGGTTTATGGGGTGCGCAAAACCGGGTCCATCGGCATCAGCGTGTCCGGGGTTTCCGTCCGGTTGGTGGACCAAAACGGGATGGATACGCCGGAAGGCGAGGTGGGGGAGCTGATTTTTCGGGGACCGAACGCCTCGCCTGGATATTGGGAAAACCCGGCGATGACCGCTGCGGCCATTAAAGATGGCTGGGTGTTCACGGGTGATCTGGCGCGACGCGATGAGGACGGATACTATTTTATCGTGGGGAGGAAAGACGAGTTAATCATTTCGGGGGGATATAACATTTACCCGCGTGAGATCGAAGAAGTGCTTTACCAGCACGAAGACATTATCGAGGCCGCGGTCGTAGGGGCGCAAGATCAACATCTGGGACAGGTTCCCAGGGCGTACATTGCCCTGAGACCCGGCCGCAGCCTGACGGCAGAGATGGTTCAGGATTTCTGCGAGGCGCATTTAGCGGCTTACAAAATTCCAAAGCAGGTTGAAATCATGCAGGAACTTCCCAAAAACCCGACCGGCAAAATCCTGAAAAAGGCGCTTGAACCATAGATTGAAAATTGAAGATTGTATATTGAATATTTCTGGATATAGCTCGCGCAGCGCAGGCGCTTGCGCCGCTTGTCGCTCTGTCTTTATTTAAATGGATCCGCCTATAGGCGGACCTCAAATATTCAATTTTCAATCGACAATATTCAATTCAACGGGGGGAAACAAAATGAATCCGGAAAAAATTAAGAAATTGATTCACACAGGAAAAGTTTACGATCTCGGCATGGACTATTATGTTGGTATGCCTCACCACCCCAATCACCCGCCGTTTGCCTTTTCATTGACTAAAAAACACGGCGACCTGGTCTATGAAGGCGGGGTCAGCGCAAGCAATTGCCTTTTCACCACCGGAGGGCACACCGGGACCCACTTCGACGCCCTTGGCCATATCAGTCTAAAAGGCGAGATCCACGGCGTTGAGGATATCACCCGATGGCAGGATTACCACGGTTTGAAAAAAGGCGGCATCGAGCAGGCCTTGCCGGCGGTCACCCGGGGTGTGCTCCTGGACATTGCGGGGCTTGAAGGCGTTGCCTGTTTAGATTCCGACTACCGTATTGGGGCTGAGACACTCCAAAAGGCCATGGAACGGCAAAACGTCAGCATTGAAAACGGCGACGCGGTGCTTTTTCGAACCGGCTGGATTCAGTATTTCGACGATCCGCTGAAATATACTTCGCATCACGAGGGGTGTCCCGGCCTTGTGGTAGACGGTGCCCAATTGCTGGTAAAAAGCGGCGCGGCTTATGTGGGCGCCGACACCGTGGCGCTGGAAAAAACCCCCACCGCTAACTTGCCCGTCCACGTGGTTCTCATCGTGCAAAACGGCGTGCATATCCTTGAAGCGCTGTACCTGGAAGAAATCGCCGCCGATGGTGTGTATGAATTTCTATTCATGGCGTCGCCTCTCAAAATCAGAGGGGGCACCGCGTCCCCCGTGCGGCCGGTGGCCGTTGCGTAGTGTGGCGCCCCAGAAATACATAAAAGAAAAACGAACTTGATACTTAACTATTGTCTTTGAGTATAAAAAATTCCAAGTTCCAAATCACAAACAAAATCCAAATTCAAAGCACCAATGATCCAAACGAGTTTTGAATTGCGACGAGGAGTTTCCTCACTGGATGCAAGTTAAGTTAAATCGCTCAATTTTGGTCATAGTTTTCTATCGATTGTTTCGGATTTGAGGCTTGGAATTTGGGATTTATTTGGAATTTGGAATTTGAAAATTGATGGTGTCGTAAAAAGTTTTAAAGCTCCCTCTCCCTGGACGGTCCCACCAGGGGAGGGGAAATTTGACTTTTTACGAATTCATCAAAATTTGGATTTAGACATCTCCGTTCCGGCAAAGCAAGTTTTACTAGTCTAATTGAGTTTTGTAAATTTCTTATGGGACGTAAAACTAATTAATCCGCCCGGACGAAATCAAAACAATGTCATTGGTTTCAAACTGACCAATATGTTTATCCGCATCAGATGTTGCTCTTTTTGAGGGCGGAGTAATTAGCAGGGTAAAAAATGGCTTTGAAAAGATATGCAGCAAAAGATCTTATTGAGTTCGGCAAAGATGTTCTCGTCCAAGCCGGCTTCCCTGAGAAGCAGGCGCATGCAGCCTCAATGATTTTAGTCGAGGCCGATTTAAGAGGCGATCACGCGCATGGCATTGCCGGTGGAAACACGCTGCCGGATTATATAGCGAAGATCTTTGATGACGAGGCTGAAGTTGGTTTTAGAAGAATTGATATCGCTGATTATTCCCTGGATAAACAAAAGTACCCCACGATCATTTCCGTCGACGCGCATGGCGGTCTCGGTCAGTATGCCGCTTTAGAAGTTATACCAATACTGATTGAAACCGCAAAAAAATATGGATATGCGAAAGCGTATATTAGAAATTCTAATCATTTTGGGGACTGTGGGATCAATTCCGAACGCATCGCCAATCAGGATCTTGCCGCCAAAGTAACCTGTACGTCGCCGCCCTGGACCAAACCGTTTATTGAATTGAGCGATAAGGAAAACAAAGATTCTCCTGCGAACCAAAGCAGATATAAAGGGGTAAAAAAAAGATTCGGAACCAATCCAATTGCCTGGTCAATTCCATACCAAGGCGGGATCATAACCATTGATATGGCCGCCACCCAACGAGCGGTAAGTCCCGCGTTGGAAGTGGCCCGGTATAACTCCCAGGCTTTGAAAATAAAAAGAAGCCAAGACGGTATATTTTATCTTAGGTGCAACGACACGGAAGTAAAACTATCAGATGTTCATTTGTCGGTAGCGAAATGTCGAAGTCAGGAAGAAGTGCTTAAAAAACTTGGTGTAAAAGCTTCCATAAAACTCTATCCCGTTGAGGAAGGATTGCTGAAGGGACCGGAAGGTGAAACCATACGCTTCCCGTTAGCCTTTGATGAGGTTTTTAAAGGTAAGTTTTGGGTGGCCCCGCTTGGAGGCACCTATTTTGGTTATAAGGGATTCGGATTGAATATGCTGATTGAACTTGACAACGTTGTGGGGGGAGGTGCTCCGGGCCTCCTCCGCCTTTTGGACGATCACGGAAAATCCACAACAACCGAAAGGGTTTCACAAACCCTTGAAGCGTACGCGATTGACGTGATCTGTCCCCTGAAAGTGGCGAAGGAAAATCTGAGAAGATCCGTAGAAACAACGCTGCAGTGCGGCAACCGCTTGATGTATCTGCCGGGTCAGAAAGAGCAGGAAAAGAGGAAAGACTACCTGGCGCACGGCATTCCGATGACGGCAGAGAGAGTTCAGCTATTGAAAAAAACAGGTGCCGATCCCAGAATTAACATCCCCTTTTCCCCGGCGCCTGTATGAAAATTTAATTTATATGCCCTGACCAAAACTGGAGTTGACAGGATTCAAAGGCAAGTTAAAACTTTTATTGACTATATGATATCATGGCTTTCTAAGCGTTTTCCAAAGTCGATATAAGTTTGCCTGCAATTTTGATATCATATATCTTTTGCAGAAACCATCGCAATCAATTCTATCTCTGCATACCTTCACTTCAGGCCCACCAAGAGCAGGGCGGCAAGGCGGTAAATCGACTGGCCCTTTTTCATTGCAGATGAAATTTCGGTGGCAAATAGTTTCAGTCAACCAGAGAAAATGGCGCTATCCACGAAATCAACAGCGCGAGATATTCGTCCATTGTTTCGGGGGTACCTTCAGGGTTACGGAAAATTGTCATGCATAACTTTTGACCCGAACGGCGAAGTTGCCATTGATCACAGAGCATATCGCCCTCGATCCAGGACACGCCGCTGTCTTTCCAGCCGTAAGCCCTTTTGGTAATCCAGGTCGCTTTCCCTTCCTTAGAACGATATGTCAAATCGTTATTTAACGAACTAATTGTTGTCCGACCAAAGACCAGCTCCCGGATTTCATCTCCTGTCAGCTTTTGTTCACTTGATATTTTGTAATATCCACGGGATTGATCCGGAAGTCCAGCCTTGAGAATCCCGTCGGCAAGACGATCAGAAACTCCAAGATCTTTAAATGGAAATTTAAACATTAGCTGCCTTAGATTAGATCCATAGCCCCCCCTCCTATGTTTCAGGAAATAATTTAATGCTGCCCGAGCTTTTTGGTCGTGCCCGAGGTGGGCATAAGCGGCTGCGAGAATTGGGACATCCATAGGCAGTTCCGGGTTATGTTTGAGGGCTCTTTCGATGAACTCCACGGTATCTTCCAATTGGCCCTTGCAAAAATAGACTATCCCTAAAAGATATAAAGGGTAGCCGATGTTATTGGGATCGTGCCGCATCCCCTTTTTGATGAACTCAACGGCCTCCTCAAGCCTGCCGGCGGCCATCAAGATGTAGGCCATGGCATAGAAACTATCAATGTCGTTGGGACTCATGGCAACGGCGCTTTCGGCTTGGGCGATTGCCTTTTCATACTGACGTCTATATAGAGCCATTGAAGCTTCAACACGGTAAGAAATGGATGTAGGCTTTTTCATAGCGAGTTCCATGTGTTCTACAGACAATATCAAGGCATGCGACCACGTGACTCCCATCTTCGGGTCCTGCTGCGTGTCATACGTTTTTATTAAAACATATCTCCAGTAGATTAATGCCATGGCCTCATATGCGCGACTATAATTGGGATCCAACTCTATGGCTTTTTTAAAATAGGAAATTGCCTTGCCCCAATCCTCGGTAGTGCTTCTACGGTAATGCTTCCATCCTTGCAGGAAAGCATCGTAGGCTTCAATGTTGTCGGTCTCCTTTCTACTTTCCCGTTCTCGTTTGTCTCCTTTCAGTTTAATTTCCAGAGCCGCGATTATCTTGCGGGTGATTTGATCCTGCAAGTTGAATACATCGACCATTTCACCGTCATAGCGTTGCGCCCAGAGGTGATGGCCCGAAGTCGCATCGATCAGTTGGACGTTGATCCTTACACGGTTGTCGGCTTTACGAACGCTGCCTTCCAACACATAACGCACACCAAGGTCTTCAGCCACCTGGCGAATTT
>CP070771.1:6459518-6462120 GCA_020345785.1 Desulfobacterales bacterium | reverse complement strand
CAGTTCATACCGTCGATGTATCCCCACCCGAATTCGGGGAGGGACCCTACCGGTCCGCTCATGGGAAACTGGGAAAGAACTTTAATTTCCTTGGCTGAAATGGAGCCATAGCTGAAAGAAATCAGAACCAGGGTAGCCAACATAACCAAAAATGTTTTCCTTTTCATATCTTCTCCTCCTCTTGGGATGTGAAAAGATGAGCAACTGTTTGCAGAGCTTCAAGTCACGCCGACGGCCTGGTTTTTCGATCCAGCAATTATGGAAAAAGTCAAAATGACCTTCCTTTTTCTCACCAGGCTTTGAGAAAAGTTCTTGCACGATCTTGGATCAAGGCCTCAATCCGTTGATTTTACACCTCCTTTCAATGTTAATTAATCCGCACTGAAAAATAGCCCATTTAGGGTTGTAATTTGCCCTTTGACAACTGAAGATTGCTTTTAAATCCAAGGTCCGGCGGATTAATTACTTAATGCTGCGCATTTTTTCTTTTTGTATTTCATATCAGCCACATGAGAATAAAGAGACATGGCCGGTATTAAGGCCCTCTAATTCTTGACTATTATTCGTTTTTTTAAAGTTCAATTCGGTCTATAGGTGCCTTTGTAACCCATCATTATTTGAATAAGTTAATTAATCTGCCCGGACAATATTGAACATTCTCATCATACTTAATTGGACTGCTTTGTTTTATCAAAACCTGGTATCGCTATTTTGCAGGGTGGAGTAATTAGGGACACCCACTGCTTTTTGATACGCCATCAGCTCGTTTGACTGTTTTGTTAGTTCATTGATACTAAATACGAATTATAAGTCAAGATAAAAAATGACGGAGATTCAGGAGTTGAATGTCATATTGTTTAAACATTTCAGATCAACACGGAAGAAACCGGCTTGCTTGTCAATACGAGTCGTTTAGGTCATTTGAGCTTGGAATTTGGATATTGTTTGTTATTTGTAATTTGGAGCTTGGAATTTTTTCTATCCAAAGACGCAACGATAGTAAGCTATCCTGTTGGACTTCTTTATTTTATTTCTGGAACGCAACACTCGGGCCTACTGCGCCAACAGCGACTTAACCAATGTAATGGCCTCACCCCCGTCCCGGGCATAGCCGTCGGCACCGATGTCCCGGGCAAATTTCGGATTTACCGGTGCGCCGCCGACGATCACCTTCAGCCGACTTCTAAGCCCCGCCTCTACCAGCGCTTCGATGACCAGCTTCATTTGAGGCATGGTGGTTGTCAGCAGGGCGGACAACCCCAGTATTTGAGGTCTGTGTTCGGAGACCTGCTGTACAAATTGTTCAGCTTTCACATTAACGCCCAGATCGATGGTTTCATAGCCGACCCCCTTGAGCATGGTCAGGACCATATTTTTACCGATGTCGTGCAGATCACCCAAAACGGTTCCGACCAGAATTTTAGCGCTCTTTCCCGTTTGGCTGCCTGCCAGGTGGGGCTCGAGGACCTTCAAAGCCTCATTGAGCGCTCGGGCGGAAAGCAGTACTTCCGGAATGAACACGGAGCCGTCTTTAAAGCGTTCGCCGATGATTTCCATGGCCGAGAGCATGCCTAAATTCAGAATATCCCGGGCGTCAAAATTCAGCTCCAACATTTTGCCTACATTTTCTATCAATTTATCGGCATCACCGGCCAATACGTTCTGTTGCAGAGTTTTAAACAAGTCACCCTCGGCAGGAACCCCGGTCGGCGGCGGTCGCCGCGAAATCTCCGCTGCGGCGCCTGCCTTTGCCAGACGTTCAAGACTGACGGGATCAAAACTGCCTGCCTGCAGGGGCAGCTTGCCCTCTTTCTCGATCCTGTCCCCGATGTAGAGCAACCGGTCAAAATCCGTATTCGGCGGACTGGTATCTCCGATGGAGGCGATAAAGCGCGTTCCGGGTGCGATCACCCTCAAAAGGTGGTCCAGATAATCTTTCAAATCGTCCCGGGTTGTGGATTCCTCCAGCAGAAACATCTCCGGAATACCGCCCTGGATGATCATTTTGCCTGAACGGCACCAGCGCTCATAGTATTCCCCGATGTCTATCTTAGTCATGGGATAAGGGGTGACCGCGTCGGCTATATCCATGTCACATTGGGGAATCAGATCCATCAGCCCCCGGTTTTCTCCATCCGGATGGACCATGGTCAGGATACCGGCGGCGTGCAGCTTTTGACCTGCCCGGCGGCACCAGGGCAGAATATCTTTTGCGAAGTAGGCCGGATAGGTAATCATATCGTCAACGTTGCCGGACCACAGCACGGCATCGGCCGGTGAGCCGGCCAGAATATCAATCAGTCGGCGGTAAAGCGGCTCAAGGGCTTCGACCAGTTCGGCCATTTCCTTGGGGTGATCATGGTAATGAAGGTAAAAGTCGGTTGCCCCCAAAAGGGTTTTCTGGATAAAATGCATGGGTGACGAACAGGCGATACCCAATCCCTGAGCCACGGCAATGCCGTCTTCGCCAACAGAATCCTTCCATTGCTTAAAGCGTTCGTACGCCGGCTTCAATTCTAAATTGGCAAACAGGTGGGCCAGGGTGTGGTAATCGTCCTTGGTTTTGACCGCATGGTCTTTTACCCAGGTAATGGATGCCCCG
>CP070771.1:6441945-6459418 GCA_020345785.1 Desulfobacterales bacterium | reverse complement strand
GGGTCATCAGTTCGGACCGCATGATAATGATTTCCTTGGCGATGGTTTTTTCCTCGTTCAGGGTCGGCAAACATAGAGATATTTTAAGATTCTTGTTGTGCTTTTCTTCGACCAGGCGATGAATATCAGCGAACTCGGAATAATGAAACGTGTTGGTTTCGAGCCATCTGTTATCCATCGCAGACCCCGATATCGATTGCTTTAATCACGC
The DNA here is from genome assembly GCA_020345785.1 of Desulfobacterales bacterium. The sequence continues at coordinate 6,459,207 of CP070771.1, read as the reverse complement.
CAATGACCTGGGCGATGCCTTTGAACATCGGATCGATTTCCATGGTGGCTTTTTCCGTGTAATAGTTCTCGCCGTAGGTGATGCCAAGGGTCAAGGCCGGGATCTTGCGGGAAAGAAATATGGAAAGCGCCGATTCGGTTGATTTGCTGATCGGCTTGATATCCAGTGCTTCCAGCACTGCAGCCGCGCTTTTTACCAGCGGATGGTTGAATTTTAATCTGGCCGCCTTCAGATTACTGATGGTTTTTATGTTCAACTCCACTTCATTTTCGTGGCGTATCCCATCCACGATATCTTTAATCTGGCCGTATATCGATTTGACCATTTTGTAGGAATCACTGCGAATTTCAAAACCCAAGGTGGCGTCAGGAGCAACTTTACCATGATTGGCCCCGCCGACAATTTTTCCGATGACAATGCGGGAGCGTGGTCTCTGGGAAAGGCGCAGATTCATGATTTCGTTGATAACTTCGTTCAATATTAGGATGGCATTGGGTTTGGACTGTTGATACAGTAGTCCCTTATCCTCGGAGATGCTGCATTGGATCTCGCCTCTGATCATACCGTCCGAAAAATAATTGAGCCGACCCAGGTCAAAACCCTCCAAACAAATGGCGCCCCGGATCGGGGTCGGCCAGGTTTTTAACAGGTGCCTGACCCCCCTCAGATTACCCTTGCCGATGGATTGAATGGTGCCGGCCAGCACGATATCGGACTCAAAACGAATATTCAGTTGTTTGAAGAGAATCGGTAATGATATCAAGACACCGACCCCGAGGGAGTTGTCCAGAATTCCGGGACCGGTGATGGCATTTTTCTTGATGGTGTAATTGTGGACGACGTCTTTCTCAAAGATGGTATCCAGATGGGCCACCACGAAGATAGGCGGCTTGTCCGAGGCCGTGCCGCGAATGATGCCTATCGGGTTGCGATAGCCGTCGGTGGTTACTTCATCGACCCCGAACTCGGCCAGTCTCTCCATGAAGGCCGTGCTGCGTCGTTTTTCTTTAAAGGTAGGCGCGGGTATCTGGCCGATTAAAACGATGTTGGTGATGATAATATCGCGGGCGGCCCTGATTTCGTCGACCAGATTCGGCAGATTTTGGAGAAAAAAATCCATCTGGGTTCCCTGGCTCCATTCATCAGGCCCCGGCGTTGCCAGTGAAAACTGAAAAAGTTTTACCGGACCAGCAGCAGGATCATATTTCGTTGGTTCAAACTTAAACGATGCCGGTGGCTGATGAATGGAGATAAAATAAAGATCAGCGCCAATTGCACGTCGACTGTCAAAAAGCCCTTGGCCCTTCAAATCCGAAGGGATGCACAAGCAGCTTAGCTTATACCAAAATCTGTTAAAAGGTCAATATTTCTTTGATTTCAGGTCGACCGGCTTCCAAAATAGCTTAAAATCGCATCGCACAGTCCGGGGATGGTGTAGGATTTTGCAGTGATCTGGACGTCAAAACCTAATTCCGCTGCCGTGTCGGAGGTAATTGGACCGATGCTGGCAACCGTCACACCGGCGATCAGATCTTGGAAATTTTTCGACGGCAGAAGCGCCTTGAAGTTTCTAACAGTGGATGAACTGGTGAAGGTAATCAGATCGATGGTCTTTGCGGTAAGCTGCTCGATGAGGGAATCTGCGTTATCCTCAACTTTTTCAGTCAGGTAGGTGGTCACTTCATCAACCTGGGCCCCCATTTTGCGCAACTCGTCCGGCAGCACCGGCCGGGCTTCGGCGGCCCGGGGCAGCAGGATTCTTTTGTCTTTCAAGTTCTCCTTGCGAAAGGCCTCCACCACGGCTTCGGCCCGATAGTCTGCCGGGATGATGTCGCTTTTTAATCCGTGGGCAAATAATTGTTCAGCGGTTACCGGTCCGATGGCAGCGGTTCGCACGCGGTTTAAGGCGCGGACATCCCGTCCTGAGTCAAAAAGACGTTCGAAGAAGAATTTAACGCCGTTGACACTGGTAAAGACAATCCAATCATAGGCGCTCAGGTTTTCCATGGCATCATTGAGGGGTTTGGTGTCGCTGGGGGCGACGACACGGATGGTTGGATACTCCAGACACTCGGCACCCAGATCGGACAAACGTTTTACCAGATCGCTGGCCTGCTCGCGAGCGCGGGTAACGACAATTCGCTTCCCCAGCAATGGGCGGTTCTCAAACCATTTCAGGCTTTCTCTCAATTGGACAACCTCGCCCACCACAATGATCGCCGGTGCTTTGAGGCCGGCTTTTTTTACGCGCTCGGAAATGTTGTCCAACGTTCCGGCGACGGTCTGCTGGTTGGGTGTGGTTCCCCAGCGAATCAGGGCCACCGGCGTATCCGGTGATTTGCCGTGGGCAATTAATTTTTGTGTAATTTCGGGTAGGTTCTTTACCCCCATGAAGAACACCAGGGTTCCAATCCCCCGGGCGAGAGAATCCCATTCGATATTCGATTTTTCCTTGTGGGGATCTTCATGCCCGGTCACAAACGCGAGGGTGGCGGTCAGTTCGCGATGGGTTAACGGGATTCCGGCATAAGCGGCGGCTGCCACCGCTGATGTCACTCCAGGCACCACCTCGAAAGGTATGCCTTTGGCTACCAGAACTTCAGCCTCTTCGCCGCCGCGTCCGAAGATAAAGGGATCTCCTCCCTTCAGTCGGCAAACCCTGAAACCGGCTTTGGCTTTTTCCACAATCAGCGCATTGATTTGATCCTGGGACAACGTGTGATCGCCGCCTTTTTTGCCGACATAAATCAGTTCAGCGGTTTTTCGAGCGTGTTTCAATAGCGCGGGGGCCGCAAGGTAGTCATAGATGATGACTTCGGCCAATTCAATACACTCTTTGCCTCTTACGGTTATTAAACCCGGATCCCCCGGGCCGGCGCCGACCAGGTAAACTTTAGCTTTCGTCATTGACAGATTCCATCGATTGTAGTTGTTGCAATATCCTATCCGCCCCCCGGGAGAGAAGCTCTTCGGCAAGGCTGATGCCGATCGCCTCAGATGAATCCATGGCACCCGAGAACTCTGATTTGATCATGCGGGAACCGTCAAGATTTGCCACCAAACCGGTGAGGTGAAAGGTATTATTGATAAACTCACCGTGGCCGGCGATCGGCACCTGGCAGCTGCCGCCCAGACGGTTTAAGAAGGCGCGCTCACCCCGCACAACGGCCCGGGTGGCGGGATGATTCAGGGATGCTACCATGGGTTCGATTTCCGAATCATTTTGTCGTATTTCGATGCATAAAGCGCCCTGTCCCACCGCCGGCAGCATGATTTCGGAATCCAGATACTCCGTGATGCAGTGCTCGAGTGCTAGACGTTTGACACCGGCGGCCGCCAGGACAATGGCATCCAGATTTTCAGTTTGAAGCTTTTTAAGGCGGGTATCCAGGTTTCCGCGCAGCGGAACGATTTCGATGTCAGGTCTTGCATGGCGCAACTGAGCCGCCCGCCGCAGGCTGCTGGTTCCAATTACGGCGCCCCGGCGCAGCGCCTTGAAGGACATTCCGCCCCTGGTGATTAAAACATCCGCAGCCACTTCCCGTTGCGGAATTGCGCCGATACACAGACCTGCGGGAATTTCGGCCGGCATATCCTTCATACTGTGGACTGCGATATCAATCCGGTGATCCAGCAGCGCCTGTTCGATTTCCTTGACAAAAAGTCCTTTACCGCCAACTTTGGCAAGCGGCACGTCCAGAATTTTGTCGCCTTTGGTTTTGATGGTAACCAGGTCTACTCTTTGCGCGGGATTATTGCCTTCCAGCGACGATTTGACCCAGTTGGCCTGCCAAAGTGCGAGCTTGCTGGCCCGGGTTCCGATTTTTACGGTAGGTTTCATCAGTGACCGCACCCTGCGCAGCTGCCTGCGGAGCACCCGCTGCAGGACGAACCGGCGGTGGATCTAACGGTTTGCCCGCCGCTGCCCTTGCTGACAAAGCCGCAGGCGGACATCAGCTTGGTTACCTTTTTGCTGCTGCATGCGGTGCATTCGGGTTTATGGGACCCAAAGACCAGGCATTCAAAATCCTGACCGCACTTCTCACAGTGATACTCATAGATTGGCATTCAATGTTCTCCTTCATTAATCCGCCCCGAATACAGCTTGGTTAGAGTTGCATTATATTGTTTATAAAAAATGAATGCTTGCTCATCCAAAAGGGCGGCGGATTAATGGTTAATTGATCCACATTTTACAGGCTTTCTGGGGTCTTTATTAATCCATCTCCAAACGTAAAACGATAATCATCGATGATCTAAATTCAAGACAGAATTAAAAAACGATAGATTTCCTTAATTCGTCATTCGTCATTCCCCGGTCTACCCGATCTCCTCGATAACGCCGGCTGCGATCAGGGGCAAAAGAATTTCATGATGGCCGACGAGGTTAATGCCCTGGCCGCCCTTGCTCGTGGGCCGGTTGATGACGTTGGTCAGCGGGCGATAGTGTTTGATGAAATCCAGGTTGACGGTGGTGAAGTCTGCCAGGGAATGGCCCAGATTTCGCACGAGGGTGGTGGCCTTTAAGAATATTTCCGGCAAAATGACGGCGGACCCCACATTTAGGTAAACTCCTTTTTCAAGGCCGGCCACGATGGATGCAAATAACCGAAAATCGCGATGGGTGGCCGCGCCGGCCTTTGCGGCATTGAACCCGGGATGCATGTGGATAATATCGGTGCCGATGGCAACGTGCACTGTTACCGGAATTCCCAACCGGGCGCCTGCCGCCAGAATACTTTTGCCCGCCATCGGCAGTTTCTTTTCCGATATTATCCGACCGACAGCCTCGCCGAACCCTGTTTTATTATCACCGGTCGCATCAAGGGCCTCGGCGATAAAGGCACAGGTTTCCCGGGCCATGCCGAATGAACCATCCTCGATGGACCTGGCGACGTCTTCCGATGTTTGACCAACCATGGCAAGCTCCAGATCATGGATGATGCCGGCGCCGTTCATGGCCACAGCGGTGATCACCCCGCGTTCCATCAGGTCGATGACAATCGGATTGAGCCCCACCTTGATCACATGGGCACCCATGCCGAAAATAATCGTACGATTGGCCCGGTAGGCCTTTACCATGGCGGATATGACGCTTTTAAGTTGACGGCCGGCCAGGATGTCGGGCAGATTCGCCAGAAACTTACGGTAGGAAGATCCTTTGCGCCAGGGTTTGGCAAAATCGGCCGTATCTACCATGCTTTCCCGCTCTGCCAGGCTGTATGTTTTGACGTCGCTCAAGTCGATGGGGGTGAATTTGTCAGGCATGTTAATCTTGGCCTCAATTATGAGTATCTGGGTAATGTTTGTTTAAAGTATCTGTCCTCAATCAGGTCGAATGCCTGACGTCGGTTGTCCGTTGTCCGTTGTTTGTTGTATGTTAGAGGAATTAGATCCGGTTTTTTATAGTTACGGGACACGGATAAACACAGATTAGACTAATATTTAAATACATGAATTCAGGGAGGTCAAGTACTCCTCTTTTTAAGACGACAACATGCACACTCCCCGGTCCGGAGTCAGTTGCCCCTAACCCCTGAATTCATCCGGGTACAGCTTCCTTTCCATGAGGTCGCACAGGATATGCCCCAGGGTGATGTGGCTTTCCTGAATTCTGGCGGTCGTATCCGACGGCACCGAAAAAACCAGATCGGCACAGGCTGCCAGCTCGCCGCCGCGGCCGGTCATGCCAATGGTTGTCATTCCGATTTTGCGGGCTGATTTTATCGCCTTGATGACGTTGGTGGAGTTGCCGCTGGTGCTGATGCCCCAGGCAATGTCGTCCTGTTTGCCGAGAGCCTCGACCTGTTTGGAAAAAACATCATCAAAATGATAATCATTGCCAATGCTGGTAATGATGGATGTATCCGTTGTCAGCGCGACGGCGGCCAGGGGAGGGCGCTCGATTTGAAAACGGTTGACGAATTCGGCTGCCAGATGCTGGGCGTCGGCTGCGCTTCCACCGTTGCCGAAGATCAGCACCTTGTGGCCCGTCGTGATACAGGCCGTCAGCCGCTCAACCGCCCTGATAATGTTATCGATATTATTTTCGATGCAATCACGCTTGGTCTTAATGCTGGCTTCAAGTATGTTCAGGATGATTTTTTTCAATTTCTTTGATATCCTCCGAGGCATCGTACCCGAGTTGTTGCGCCATCTTAAATTCCCGCAAGGCGTCTTCAAAGCGGCGCTGTTTGGAATAAAGCCGGCCGAGTCGGTAACGGAAAAGACCGTTTTCAGGTGCCAGTCCGACGCTTTCACGGCAAAACATCAGCGTGATTTCAGGATTTTCACCTTGAGCCTCAAACAGACATCCAAGGGCCGACATGGAGGCTGCATCCTGCGGGTTCAGTTTAATGGCTTTTCTATAGGCCGAGATGGCTTCCTGGTGCAGGTTGTCGGCTGCATAGCAGTCACCCAGACAGCGATGCACCGCACCGGAATTTGGTTCGAGCGCTGCGGCCCTTTCGAGAAATGACCGGCCTTTGGCCGGCTCCCCCAATTCCAGGTAGAGCTTGCCGGTTTGGAAAGAAACCTCATAGGCGTCGCCGTTTATTTTATCGGCCTTTAGGAAAAGTTCAAGGGCCTTGTCAAACTGCTGCGTCAACATATGGACCAGCCCAAGGTTGTAAAGGGCCATATACTCTTCGGGCTCCAGCAACACCGCCGCTTTAAATTCTTCGATCGCCTTATCATAGTCGCCCTGCAGGCCGAAGCATACGCCGAGGCTGTTGTGTACATTCACGTTGGAAGGGTTCAGTTCGAGCGCTTTTTTAAACTCGGCAATGGCCCCCCGAATATCGGCTTGTTCGTAAAGTGCGTCACCGCTGATGTTTAAACTGACGCTGTCAAAAATTACCGCGCTGTTGGGACCAAAAAAGGTTGCATGATCAAGGGCTTTGCGGGCATTGTCCAGAATCTCGGATTTTTGATACCCAATGGTAGGATAAGCGGCAATGCCGACCGTAATCGTTTGCCTGGTATTGTCTTGCAGACGTTTTTGAGCATTTCGCGCCAGTTCGAGGGCTTGCGGTCCGCTTTTATCCGGCAAAAATACACCCAGCAGGCCGGATTCAAAGCCACCGCACATCGCTTTTTCCTGCCGGCATACGGACTCCAGGATTTTGACGACTTCAGCCTGCCGATCAACTGCTTCTGATGCGGCCAAATTTTCCCGCTCCGGCTCGGGTGAATCCAGCCGGACAACCATCGCGGCAAATTGGGCGGCCGATTGCAGGTCTTGCAGGGCATGGTCAATGAAGTGGGCGTCCCATAATAGATTCGGATAGGCATTCTGAAGCACCTGATCCGCGTCACCAGGCTTAAGACGACTGATTTCTTTTAAACGCCCGGTGTCTGTCTTGGAAAACAAAAATTGCCGCGCAGATCCGCGGCTTTGCAGCAGGGATTCTTTTCCAGCGGTCATGTTCTCACTCTTTTCAGCAATGTCTCGAAGGCCGATCGAATGATCGGCAGATCATCATCCCGGAGAGTCCTGGGGTCCACGACAAATCCATCGTCTTCGATGCGTCCGATAATCGGCGGGTTATGTTGACGCATCCTTTTTTCCAAGGTATTCACCGACATGCCCTGAATCATTATTTTCAGGCATTTGCTGGGCAGATCCAAAAGCGGCAGGGCGCCGCCGCCGGCCTTGGAGGAAAGATCGGTCAAGGTGATTTGAAGGCGGGAATCGCCAATTTCATTGAGACTTTCGGTAAGTCGGGAGGCGCGGTTTACGATTTCGTCCAGATTCATGGTCAACATTCGCAAGGTTGGAATGCACCGAATTGCTTTTTGTTCATCACGATAAAGACGCAAAGTCGCTTCAAGGGCGGCCAGGGTCATTTTGTCGATTCGCAAGGCCCTGGCAAGCGGGTTTTGCTTGACGCGGTCCAGAATCGTTTTTTTACCCACGATTAATCCGGCCTGGGGACCGCCGAGGAGTTTATCTCCGCTGAAAGTCACCACATCCGCGCCGCTGGCGACCGACTCCTGCACGGTGGGTTCTTTGACCAGACCGTATTTTGAAAAATCGATAAAGGTGCCGCTGCCGAGATCCTCCATGACCGGCTTGCCGTACCGAGTGCCCAAGGCCACCAGATCTTTCAGCGAGACTTCGGCCGTAAACCCCACGACGCTGTAATTGCTGCGGTGCACCTTCAATAACAGGGCGGTATGTTCGTCAATTGCCTGTTCATAGTCTTTTAAATGCGTGCGATTGGTGGTGCCGACTTCCCTTAAAATGCCCCCGCTTTTTACCATTACATCCGGTACTCTGAAGGAGCCGCCGATTTCCACCAGCTCGCCCCGTGAGACGATGACCTCTTTGTTTTTGGCCATGGTTTCCAGGCAGAGCAGCACGGCCGCCGCATTGTTGTTGACCACCATACCGGCCTCCGCGCCGCTGATCTCACACAGGATCCCCTCGACACTGCTGTAGCGGGAGCCCCGTTTGCCGGCCTCAAGGTCATACTCCAAATTAGAATAACGGCCGGCAATCAGCGCCAGGTTCTCTATCACCAGACCAGGGAGCAGCGATCGACCTAAATTGGTATGCACCACCACGCCGGTGGCGTTGACAAGATGCCTCAAGTTCGGCGTCATCGCTTTGTCGACGGCTGCTTTGATCGATTCCATCAGCGTTGAACCCGACAGGCTTTCCTCTGCAATATGGTGATCTGCGGCCAGAATACGACTGCGGCCGGAATCCAATATCTGCCGGACGGTGTTGACCACCACCGATTTTGGAACGTCTTCGAAAAACGGGTCATTCCGGCAGCGCACCAGCACCTGGTCTACCGCGGGCAGCATGCGCAGCAACTTTTGCTGATTTTCGGATAGTTTCATGGGTTATTCTAATTTCACTTTGTCATTTATATCTTTGCATCAAGACCTTTTTGTCGCAACCGGATATAGCTTAGTAAAGAAATGCCTGAAGTGAACTAAATTGCCTAAAATGCCTAAAATTATGGAAGCGCTGCGCTCCATCTTTTTAGATAGTCAGAATGCCGCAATTTTAGCTCATTTTCTCAATTAAAATTACAGCTGTCTATTTCCTATCTTTGCCCCAGGGCCAGTTCCGGTGATGATTCGAATACCCGGAGCGGAATAAGATCCACAATATCGGGAAACCTTTCCAGTGACAAGCCAAGGACTTCCAGCCTGGCTGCAAGGGTTGCGGTGTCCAACCGTTCGAGCTCCAGACCGGTATGGAACCTGGACATGAGCAGATCTGCCAGGTAAATGATGTGAACCAATTCAAGATTTCGGGTTGCGTCTTCAGGTTTGTGATGATGCCGAATGACATCGATTAAAGATTCAGGAAATGACCACCGGCGGGCAAGCTCACTGCCGACTTCCATATGATCGATGCCGAGAATCGTCTTCTCAGTTGCCGAAAAATTTTTTCCTTCTTCATTCAACTCACGGTAAAACAAGGGGTAAGCCGAACTCACGTATTGATCGAGGACGACCTTGCCGATATCATGCAGCAGCCCTGCCGTGTAGGCCGACCCGGGTTTAACCCGCCCCGTCAAATCGGCCAGTTTTTCCGATATGACGGCTGTTCCGATGGCATGATGAAACAGACCGCCCTTGCACAATGAATATCCCGATCCCAAATGGCTGAAAAAATTATCCACGGAAGCGGAAATCACCAATTTTACCAGCAATTGTAGTCCGATGTAAATCAGCGCATGATCGAGGGACTCGATTTTGTTGCTGCCGGCAAAAATGACGCTGTTGCACAGCTTCAGTGTTTTGGCGCTGATAACCTGATCTTTGCGTATTTCCGCCGTCAATGCTTTGATATCATATTCATCTTCATCGATCAGGCGCAGAATCTTAAGCGCCACCTGGGGTATCGGTTGAATGGCCTCCATGGTCTGCTCAATTTCCCGGGGCGATGGCAACCGGGTTTGAGTCTCGCTGTCGGCGGTATCCTTCTCAAAGTCGGAAGGTTTGATATGGCATTGCCAGGTTGTTAAATCCAGGCTCAAACAACAGGTGAAAAACCCGCCGGTTTCTGATTGTTCGATCGGTATATCTTCTTCTTTGAGAAAACTCATCACCTTTTCGACCGTCCGTCCGCCGATGTCCAGCCGCAAATCGCTGCTGATTAGCGGACCCACCAGGGCCCCGCCGGCAATAAATGCTTTCAAACGCTTTTTTGAAGCACCTTCATCGTACAGGGCTCTGAGAAAAATGGGGAAACCGGTTGAAGCATACTTTTCCGGCTGGAAGGAGCTGGACAGAGAAATCGGCTCGGGCAGCAGCAAATGACTCAAGCCTCCCACCCCCGTTTCCTCGTCAAAAAGGGCAACACCCACGCAGGTCCCAAGATACGCCTCAAGAATCAGGGGCTTCTGACGGCCCACATAATAACAGCCGGAGGCAACATGGTAGTGGTGTCGATTTTGCATAGAATATCCAGGTTAATGGTATTTGCCCGTAAATATTACAAATATATATTTATACATTTTATGGTCGATTATATCAATATATTTCTGTACAGAAAGTCGAGTTAAGTCATTTAAACGGTTAATTAAATGAAATTACTAAAACAAATTGCCTACTGAAATCAATTAAAATTCCAAGCACCAAAAACCCAATTTAAAACAAATACCAATGACCGAAATTCAAAATTCAAAACGGCCGTGATAATTTCGAAGAATCAGTTAAATGATATGTTTGTTTCGGTTATAGGAATTTGGGTTTTGGATATTATTTGGAATTTGATGATTGGGATTTGGAATTTTATTGTGTTACATGACTTTTTAATCTAACAAATATAAAATTTACTGAGAAGTTTTCCTGGTATCAAGGAAGGCGAGTTGGTTTAGAAAATGCTTTATGGATGAGTTGTTTTAGGATAAATATATTTAGTTGGTAAGTTCGTAAGTTCGTGAGCTCTTAACCCGGAAAGAACATTTAGCTTGAAGGTTTTCAAGTTGGTCGGTTTGCTGACGGTTCAGCAAAGATCAGGAAGAATTCATATTGCCCTCACCAACTTACGAACCTATCAACTATGACCTGATAAGTCTGGAGGCGCTATGCAAAATATTCTGGTAACCGGCGGATGCGGTTTTATCGGGACCGTTTTTATCCGTCATCTCCTGCTGGATTCCGACTTTGACGGCCGCATCATTAACATCGACAAGCTTACCTACGCCGGCAATCCCGAAAACTTAGCCGATCTGGCGCAGGCGACGCCCGCACGTTACATTTTCATAAAGGCCGATATATGTGATTCTGAAGCAGTCTCCCGTGCATTCGATACATACCAGATCGATGCGGTTTGTCATTTTGCGGCCGAATCCCACGTTGACCGTTCGATCCTCGCGCCGGATGCCTTTATCAAAACCAACGTCGAGGGAACATTCAATCTGCTTGAAGCTGCCCGGCGGCATTCGGACGGGCTGTCTCTTTTTCATCATGTGAGCACCGATGAGGTCTACGGTTCGCTGGGGCCGGATGGATTTTTTACCGAAAAGACCCCTTACCGGCCGAACAGCCCGTACTCGGCTTCCAAGGCGGCTTCCGATCACCTGGTGCGGGCATACAACAAAACCTACGCACTGCCGGTAACCATATCCAACTGCTCCAATAATTACGGACCTTACCAATTTCCCGAAAAATTGATTCCTTTGATGATATTAAATGCTTTGGAGGATAAACCAATGCCGGTCTATGGTGACGGCCGCAACGTGAGGGATTGGCTGTATGTTGAGGACCACTGCCGGGCCGTGTGGCAAATAATGAAAAGGGGCACTCGAGGACAAACCTATAATATCGGGGGCCGCTGTGAGATGGCCAACCTCGATACCGTCAACCTGCTATGCGATTTGCTGGATGAGATGGTGCCCCGGGCCGATCAATCTTCACGCCGGGATCTGATTACCTTTGTAAAAGACAGACCCGGACATGATTTGAGATACGCCATTGACTGCAGTAAGCTGGAAAAAGAATTGGGCTGGGCTCCCCGGGAAACATTTGAATCCGGGCTTAGAAAGACGATTCAATGGTATCTGGACAATCCGCATTGGGTGCAAAGGGTCAAAAGCGGGGAATACAGGTCGTGGATTAGGCTCCATTACGGGGAGTCATAGTATTGATCTAACCCCCCATCTTGGTGGAGGACCTGGAAAGGTTCTACCGATCTGGGGAGAAATGAGCGGTGGAATTAAAATTCGAATTTCGTGCTTATGATTTCGAATTTATACCATTGGCCGTATACCTTCGCCTCCTTTAAAGAGGCTTCCTGAGGCCTCCCGCTCTGCGGGAGGGGCACTCACACGCGTGCCGCCCTTGGGGCTTCAATCGGAATTTTTTCCATGAAAAAACCTAAAGACTGCATTATCTTTCCGCTGGATGTTGCTTCAACAGATGAGGCTAAACGACTGGTTGAACTGCTGGCCGATTATGTGGGGCTGTTCAAGGTGGGTCTAGAATTATTTATTCGATCGGGGCCCGATATTGTGCGGCTTATCAACGATCGCGGTGCGGCCGGGGTGTTTCTGGACCTGAAACTGCATGACATACCGGCCACCGTATCCCGTGCCATGTCCGGCATCGCCGACCTTGGCGTGCGCTTTGCAACCGTGCATTGCGGGGAGGCGCCTAAAATGCTCGAGGCGGCGGTGATTGGCGGTCGGGGTGCCGTGGACATTCTGGGGGTGACGGTGCTGACCAGCGTTGCGGCCGACGACATCCGGCTGGCCGGATATCGGTCGGATTTTTATCCGGATTTGACCGGTCTGGTAATGAAGAGGGCCGCTATGGCCAAAACCGCCGGCTGTGCCGGTGTCGTATGCTCGGGCCATGAAGCTGCCATGATCAAGCGTGAGTTCGGAAAAAAATTTGTTACCGTCACCCCGGGAATTCGACCGCAATGGTCTCTGGGTGGGCAGGATGATCAGCAGCGGATCACCACACCGGCCCAGGCTATCCGGAACGGCTCGGATTACCTCGTAATCGGCAGACCGATTCGGGACGCCGACGATCCCGCCCAGGCAGCCGTCAAAGTTGCCGCAGAGATTGAGGCAGTCATCGCGGCGAATGCCGAATGACGAATGAAGAGGAAATAGAGAGAATACCCGCCTGCTATGCATAATTTCTCAAACCGATAATTGTAAGGAGGATATCTTATGTCATCCGATCAGAAAATGATGGTAACCGTGATACTGCATCATGACCAGTCGAAAACATTGGAAGAAATCATGGCACATCTTAAGAGGACCGGCTTTTATCGTGATTTTCCGCCGGAAGGTTCGGAAATTGTCTCCTGGGTAGTGGCGATGTCATACGGTTTCATTATCCAACTGCGGTTGGCGCCGGCATCCCTGCGCAATTTGAACCGCTTCGTCGAGCAAAAAGCGTGGGGTGCTTTTCGCTACGAAGTATATCCATCCTATGACTTTGAGCCCATTGCACAGCAATTGAAAGAAGCCCATAAACAATCATGATAAATCAGCGAACCGCGGCAGAGGTCAGTCCTGGTCCGTTCCAGTGGCATCCTTATAATTCCAATTCCGCTGGTTGTCGCTGATTTATTCTTGCATGAATCTACTCGGGGTGCACGCCCGGCAGGAACCGGAGCGGAAGCGGGCCGCATCGGAAAGCGACAGGATACCGACGATGTGGCCGGGATCATTCGCATGCACGAAAAGGCGCTGCACATCTCTTAACAGCATCTGCTGAATGGCCTCGGCAAGGTCCGTCTGGGCCCCGCAGGACACAACCGGCTTGCTCATCACTTCGGCAGCTCTGGCATACACTGTCACACCGTGTTTATAAGCAACGATCAGGTCCGATTTAGAAACGACGCCAACTGCCTTGCCGAGTGCATTTTTGATTAAAACCGCACCGAAGCGGTGGGCGGTGAGTCCTTCAATGACCTGCGTCAGCTTGTCTTCTTCCGGGAAAGAGGTCACGGTGGCAGTCATGACGTCCTTTACTTTCAACCGTCGGAATTGTTGTTCCTCCCTGCGACGTCGGGCTAGCAGCAAACCTTTATCGCAGGCCCGGCAGTAACGATACAGCAGTCCGACGATATCCGGATAGGCCAGAACACCGACAACAACATTGGAATCGGATTCCCGTACATACAGTCGGTGGACACCATTCTGCTGCATGGCGTCCAGGGATAATTCCAGTTCATCGTCGGGATAGCAAAAAAGCGGCGGTCCGACCATGATATTTTCAACCGGCGTTGAGATGGGAAAGGCAGCATAGAAGGCGCTCATCACATCGGTTTTGGAAACCACACCAACCGGATTCTGGTGTTCATCGGTTATGAGAACCGAATTTACCTTGTATTTAATCATGCGGTTGATGCAGTAATCGACGGCAGCGCTTTGCGGCAGCTGAATTACCTGTCGGCGCATGGCTTCCTTCACCGATATACCACTCAGGACGCTTCTCTTCTCGACACGGGGCATTTAGCGGACTCCCGTAATTAATCCGCCCTGAAAAATAGCGATACAAGGTTTGGATAAAACAACGTCTTCCAATTAAACCTGGTGAGAATGCTTAGTATTTTCCGGGCGGATTAATTAAAAATTTTTTTAGCAAATGATGGAACACATCGGAAACAAAAACGATGCCGACAACCTCGCGGCCGTCGACGACCGGCAGCCGGCGGATATGTTTTTTAATCATAATGTCGGCGATGACCATCAGGTGGGTATCCGGAGTTATGGTCACCACCTCGGTGGTCATGATGTCGCCGACCAGAATTGATTTTACCTTTTCCAGTCGCTCCTCATATAACGCCGTCGGATCGATATCTTCCATCTCACCCCAAATGTGAACATGCTTGGGTTGAATAAACAGTAGAATATCATACATGGACAGCATGCCCACCAAATGATCGTTTTCGTCTGTGACCATCAGGCCGAATACTTTTTTATTTTCATCCTCAAGCGCCGTTTGAAAATGACGCACGGCCTCAGTTATTGTATCACCGGGGGAAAGGGTGTGAAACCTGGTTTGCATAATATCACGGGCGATCATTTTTTAGATACTCCTTTAATCCTGATATCGGCAGATCGGTATTTGAATTTAGCTCTGAAGCCCGCCGGCTTTTGCAAGGTTGGGGTTCACAGAAAGGCCAACTTCATAGGAGACAACCAGGATGCAAATATCGAAGGCGGGTCCGATTGTCAATCTTGATTTAGATCATAAATGTATTTCCTAAAGATTCCAGACAGTAGTGCCGATAATATCTGATGTGGTAAATTTGTTACCTGAACAATCGTCGAGCTGATCAAAGCATTCGGGGAAATTCTGCCTCAAATTCAATAGAGAGGTCTGCATGAGCGACAACGCGACAAAACTACTTGAAGAACTTGGCGGTATCGAGACCAGTGATACCGATGAACCTTCCGATCAATCATCCGAAGCCTTGGTTGAAGGCCTGTCCGCGGAATTAGATGATCTGGACAAATGGCATATCCTGCTGGTTGAATTGGCCTATGCCCTGAATGCATCTTTTCGAGACGTCCACTATTGGGAAGGGGTGAAAAAAAAGCAGGATACCTTTCTTCAATTAGTCAAAACGCTGCATGAACTCGACCGCATGCGGGAGCATGACAAAACCGTTCACATCAACTATCGGGGTTCACAATTGACGGATCTTCCCGCCAAGCTCGATTATATCATTCAGTTTGGTCATTTGATTTTCGATTATAATGTGGTTGCCGAATTGATTAAACGACGGGGAATTCGGTTCAAGCATTTTGAGGGGCGGATCAAAAAGGCCTTTGAAGCTTTTGCAGACCAGGCCATCAGCAGTGTTTCGCTGAAAATACCAGGCAGGTCTCAACGGTCGTTGGAAATGATGCAAATTTCTCTGCGGATTTTTTCCTGCTTCAATCAGGCGGCTGAGACGTTGTCCCCGATTACATTTGAAAAGAGTGGTAAACAATGCTCTTTGATGCCGGTTGTCGACGAATATGATCAACCCGATCCAAATCTAACGCTACTGGCTGCGCTGAACAACTTCGATGATGCGGCCATGCAGGAATTGGTTCGCAAGGTGGCGCCCATTGCAGGTGGGAATCATGATGAATACTCCGAACACAATCACTCGGGTGTCTACCAAACCCTTTTTAAGGTTAAAAATCTGCGGGAGAAGCTGATAAGACCGCCGTTGGAGGTCAACAGCAATAATTCTCTGGCCATGTTCATGAGCCGGGGCGAGACCGCACCGGATGACATCGTGATTGAGGAGTTTGACAGCAGTTCCGCCGGCCCTTCCACTCTAGATATTGATCCGGCGACTCTCAAAAATGGTGTGGGCCAGTTTGCCAAGGCCTCTTTCAAAGGATCCGTGCCGCATGCCAAGATGGCAATGACAAGCGTCTTCGCTCAGGATTACCATCAAGTTAATTTGAAAATACTCATGCAGCGATTCAAGTTGCTTTCCCATTTATTACGGACGATGGATAAAAACCCCAGGGGACAGAAGATCATTGACAGCGTGCTTGAAACGCTGCAGACAGGTATCGATCAGGTGCCGGACGAACTGCTCAATGATCTGGTTGTGCAGGACAATCTGGTCAAATTTTGGTCCGGAGAAAAAGAGATTGTTGTCGGTGAAACCGATAGCAATCTGCTGGATGTTCTCGAAGTTTCCAAAAGGCGGTCCGTGGATCGAAAAAAGGCCAGGTCGACTATTAATCCTTATGAACAGCTTGAGGATGATGACTATCAAGCGCTTGCCGAGCGGTTTGGTATCACCGTTGCGGATGCCGCTGAAATTGTCTCTTTGTTCGAGAAATGTTTTGATAAGCAGCGCAATTTTCAAAGAGCCGCCTTTGCCAGAGTTATTCCTGAATTCATGCGCTACGAAAAAATTATCTTTGAAATTCTATGGGAATTTCTCAAGGAAACGCCGGAGCGCAAGGACCGTTTGCCGTTTTTAAACTCCCTTCAGCTGTTGGTTAAAGAGACCCGGCAGCGCATAAAAGCCATAAAAATCCTGTTGACGGATTTTATGATGAATGCTTCGGCGATCGGGTTTCCGGATCGAAATGCCGTCATGCTGGCGAATCAATTCCTGCGCACCTACAATAAAGAAATAAATATGGACATTGAGATCACCCCGGAAGAGGTACTGCTGGTAAAAATTGGTCTGGATCAGAAAGCCGCCGGCTATGCTGCCTGGCGCGTCGACGGGGAGCAGAAGAAGTTTTTGGAAAAAATCGTATTGATTCGCAGACGATTGGTTGAGGCCATGGCGAGCTCTGCCATCGATGA
>CP070771.1:6438917-6441845 GCA_020345785.1 Desulfobacterales bacterium | reverse complement strand
ATCCTGGAAGATAATCTGAAGCGAAGCGCGCGTGTTTCTGAGGGTTTCCCGATCCAACTCAAGCAGATTTTTTTGGTTGAAGGTTATCTGGCCTTCGGTTGGTTCAATAAGGCGCAAAATCGAACGGCCGACAGTGGTCTTGCCGCACCCGCTTTCCCCAACCAGACCCAGAGTTTCCCCCCGGTCTAAAGTGAAACTGACGCCGTCCACCGCACGGACATGGCCGACCGTGCGGGAAAAAACTCCCTTTTTGACGGGAAAATATTTTTTCAGATTTTCAACTTCCAGTAGAGCCATTCTCGATTTCGGATTTCAGATTTTAGATTTCGGTCAAAAAAGAATAAAAGGCTATTGCTTTAGGTGCGATTTTTATAAGCAGATGAAATAAAATAAAAAATATAAAATATAAAAAAATGCGCAGCATAAAATAAATAATCCGCCAAGCCTTTGATTAAACAATATTCTTTTTTCAAAGAACAAATTGCGACCCTGACTTTATTTAATCATAGAGCGGATTATTTACGCCTGCAGCCAGCAGCTGACCCTTCGGTGTTGGCCCAGACGGATCATGGGTGGTTCCTGCCGGTGGCAGCGCCCCATTGCTCGGCCACATCGCGGGTGAAATCTACAGCCCACGGGCATATTCGCCGGACTGGGCACGACGCCTTTAATTTCCTGCAGCCGCCGGCCGGTTTGCTCTTTGCGGCCGATAACCGGTATCGAACCCAGCAATCCCACGGTATAGGGGTGCCGGGGGTCCTTAAAAAGCACGTTAACCGGTGCCTCTTCGACAACTTTTCCGGCATACATGACGACAACCCTGCTGGCCATCTCGGCAATGACTCCCAGGTCATGCGTTATCAGCACGATGGCCGTTCTGAACTCATCTTTGAGTCGCTGCATAAGGCTCATAATTTGCGCCTGGATGGTCACATCCAGGGCGGTTGTCGGTTCATCGGCCAGTATCAGCCGCGGGTTGCAGGACAGCGCCATGGCAATCATCGCCCGCTGCCGCATACCGCCGGAGAACTTGTGGGGGTATTGTCGGCTGCGGGAGCCCGGTCCCGGTATCTGGACCATGCGCAGCATCTCCACCGCCCAGCGCCAGGCCTGGTGTCGGTTCATGTTTTTGTGCAGTCGGCCGGCCTCGGCAATCTGCTCCCCGATCTTTAAAACAGGATTGAGGGAAGTCATGGGTTCCTGAAAGATCATCGAGATGTCGTTGCCCCTGATTTTCCGGATGCCCTCCCGATCCAATTCCAGCAGATCACTACCTTCAAAAAAAATCTGACCCTGGATTTCAGCCGGCGGACACCGTAACAGCTGCAAAATAGAAAGGGCGGTGACGCTCTTGCCGCATCCGCTTTCACCGACCAGTCCCAATGTTTCCCCCGGGTAGACTTCAAATTCGATCCCGTCCACGGCTTCTACGATTCCATCCAGCGTATGAAAACGGACGTGCAGATTTCTGATTGCCAGCAGCGGGGCTACCTGTCCCTTCATAGCTTGAACCTCGGATCCAGGGCGTCGCGCAAGCCGTCTCCCAGCAGGTTGAAGCTGAGCACAGCCAGAAAGATAGCGATACCCGGAAACGTCGCGACATGCGGAGCGTGGAAAAGGTATGATCGGGCGGAACCCAGCATGGCGCCCCATTCCGGCGTGGGGGGCTGAACACCGATGCCGAGAAAGCCCAGGCCGGCTGCAAACAGAATTGCGGTGCCCATGCTCAGGCTGGTCTGGACGGTGATCGGCACCATGACATTGGGCAGGATGTGCCGCAGCAAAATTATGGAATCACGGGTGCCGACCGCCCGGGCGGCCTCCACATAAACTTCTTCCCTTATCGCCAGGACACAGCCCCTGACAAGGCGTATGTACATCGGGATCATGCTGATACCGATTGATATTACCGTATTTTTAACTCCGACGCCGAGAACCGCCACCAGCGCCAGGGCGAGGAGAAAACCCGGGAAAGCCAGCATCGCATCGGTTGCCCGCTGAATTAAAAAATCGATTTTGCCGCCATAATAGCCGGATATCAATCCCAGAGGGATCCCGCAAATCAGCCCGACCAAAACCACCCCAACGGCAATCACGAGGGAAATACGGGAACCGTGGATGATGCGTCCCAGGATCGAGCGGCCCAATTCATCCGTTCCCAGGGGATCTTTCATGGAAGGCGGTTCCAAAGAATTTATCAGGTTCGGCGCGGACGGATTGCCGCTGAACAGAACCGGGGCCGACAGTGCGCTCAGCACATAAACGATGATAAGGATACCGCCGGCCAGGGCAGCCCTGTTGCGTTTGAGCTTGGCCCAGTTGCGGCGCAGCGAACTGTCGGCAGCGGATCTTCCGGCTCCGGCCGGGCTATTTTCAGCAATATCAGTCATAGCGAATTCTCGGGTCCACCAACGCGTAAATAAGATCCACCACCAGATTGACCATAATGTAAAGCAATCCAAATATGAGAATTGCCCCCTGAATTACCGGATAATCCCGCGCCAGGATTGAATCTACGATGAGACGGCCCAGACCCGGCCAGGCAAAAACGGTTTCGGTTAACACCGCCCCGCCCAGCAGGAGGCCGAACTGGAGGCCGACCACGGTGATGATCGGGATCATGGCATTTTTGAAGGCATGTTTGATGACCACGACCCGTTCTTGAAGTCCCTTTGAACGTGCGGTGGTGGTAAAATCCTGGGAGAGGGTTTCAAGCATGGTGGAGCGGGTCATGCGGGCGATAAAGGCCACGACAAAGGCCGCCAGTGTTATCGAGGGTAAGACAACATGCTGCCAGCTCCCGGTACCGCCGGCCGGCAACCACTTCAGGATAATCGAAAAAACAACCACCAGCATCAGGCCGAGCCAGAATACCGGCATGGACATGCCGAACAGGGCGGACGTGGTAACCAGATAGTCGATCCAGCT
>CP070771.1:6428090-6438817 GCA_020345785.1 Desulfobacterales bacterium | reverse complement strand
GGGAGCGGCCACCGAATTTGAGGCGCGCTTTAAACAACTGGTGGATCAATGGACGGCTGAAAGCAAAGAGCGAATCTATGTCGTCAAGCAGGGGGACAATCTATCCACCATCGCCGAGCGTTTCAATGTTCCGCTGCCGGCATTGATTATCTGGAACCGGCTGGAGAATAAAAAGCACATCCATCCCGGAGACCAGTTGGTAATATATTCGGTTGAAATCGAGTCCCAGGAAGGGGAGCCGGAGATGGAAGAATGACCAATGCTTCAGACTTTTATTGGGGTAAGACAATCTTCCGTTTTGCGGGATCGCTGTGCGGTTTGTAAAAAATTGCAGTATGCCCGATCATACCCGCCATCCGGCTGTCTGTTTTTTTCTCGAGGGCGGCGGCAATCGCTATTTTCTGTTCCTTCTCTTTAAAGTCAATAAATCTAACCTTGATGAGTTCATGTCGTTGAAAGGCTTCGTCGGCAGATTTGATCAAGGCATCTGTCAGCCCTTTTTGCCCGACAAACACAACCGGTTTAAATGCGTGGGCCAGGCCTCTTAAGTATTTTGCCTGGAGACTGGTGAGTTCCTTCATTTGATCCCCTTAAGAAAATTTATTTTCTGCTGCAAAAACCCCTAACATTTTGACACCGCGAAATCAATATGAACAGACTGAAAGGAGTTGAAGCTTTGAAAAATTGTTTTATAATTAAGTTTCAAATATCGATCCCAGACCCCCGATACCGTGACGTCGGATATTCTTGTCCGAATGGAAGCATACAATAATAATGGTACCAGGAGAATCAGAAATGAACCTTGAAAGTTATCCTCAGGAGGCTGAAAAATTTCAGATCGAAGCCTATAAAAAGCCGCGAGACCTGCATGTTTTAAGAAGAAACCATGTCTCCTTTACAGGCTCTCCGAAAAAACATCCCTATGATGCCGATAAGGTTATATTAATTGCCGACCCGTTCAGTTCGAATAATCTTTATTATGAATTCAATAAGGACGATATATCCTACGTGGAAGAGCTTCCCAACCTGGTAAACCTGGATGGTGAAACGATTGCTGTGGTAAGAGTATGGGTGAAAAAATTGAGCGTGGGAATCCGATGTACCCCATTCATAGTTGAAGACACCGGTATGCAGGTGTAGATGTTGGAAAGAATTACTTTGAGGTTTGTATAATTAATCCGCCCTGAAAAATAGTCGGAGGTCCGGCGGATGAATTACAAAGAGAAAGATCGTCCCTGCTGCTAACGGCGGCCTTCAATTCCTGGCGCACCCTCGGAAGGAGATACCGCCCGATCTTCTTGAAGCTCCGCCAGTTGAAAGCGGGCTTCCTGTGCAAGCTCCCCGTCACCCCCCTGTTCGGCCAGTTTTGCAGCTCGGTCCAGCCATATCCGGGCCTGATGCGAATCGCCCTGACGCGCCGCACTTTGGCCGGCACGCAGGAAGCGCCGCGCGGCCGGTACCAATCGGCCGTCCCGCTCGCAGGCTTCACCCGCTTTGGCCAGTGCTTTTACCATGCCGCGGTAATCAAGGATCTGTCTGCGGAGTGCCGCCGCTTCATCAAAAGCCAAAACGGCCTCGTCCCAATTACGCTCCGCCATGGATAGATTGCCGATCAATTCCTGCTGATCTGCCCGAAGCCCCGGAGAATTCGGTTTGCCGAGTGCGTCAATTTCCAGCTTAAGTTTAATCCAGTCGTAACGATCGCTGGCGATTAAACCACGCAGAAAATGAATTTTGCTCCGCACCGGCGAAGATATCCCTTCCGGCGTCTGCAGAATATTATCAGTGATTTGCCAGGCCTTTTCCAGCTTGCCCTGGCGGTAGAGGATCGTGGCTTCCAATAGATGGATATCATTTGGCACCGGCTGGCCGGCGCGCGATAGTTCCTCACGCGCCTGAATCACCAGCTCCAAGGCTTCCTGGTCGGATTGCAGTAATGTCAGGCAAACAGCCAGATTGAATCTGGCATCGGTGGCGGCCGCCAGATCGTCGCGCAGGTACGCCCGCTCCAGTGCTTGCCTGTACAAATCGGCCGCCTGCCGGATTCGGCCGTTGTCAAACGCTGTTCGCGCCGCCCGGTTGGTACGCTCAAGATCCCGGTCCACCGGTGGCCCCTGCCGGGCTGTCTGCTGCGAAACGCACCCATACGGCGCAAAGAGAACAATCAACAGCAGTATCCAAATCACTGCGCACGCCCAGCCATTTCGGTTGCAATGCATTAGGGACGCACCTCCAGCGGTGATATGCGGGCGGCCGGTTGCGGTTTGGCGTTCGCTTCACCACCCAGCAGCCAGCTGGACTGCAGTTGTTTCAGCACCTGTTCCAGTTCGAACATAACCTGCTGCGTCTGGAGCAATAAGACCGGCATATTGGAGACGGCGTCATCAACGTTTTTGGTAATTCGCGGCAATTGGGGGGTCGTCCGCTGCAGATCCGTCAGCATGATCCGCAGCGAAGCCAGAATCTCCTGAACACTCCGGGTAATCTGCGGCATTTGTTTAAACTGGTCATTTATATTAGCCGACAGTTTGGTAATGTTGCGGGTCGTCAGCTGCATTTCTTCCAGGATGGGACCAAGCCGTTTTACATTGGAATTAACGCTTTCAAGCAGGGCATCGAGATCGCGCATGAGTGCGTCATCCCCCACCAGACGGCCCACGGCCCCCTCACCCCGATCGATCTTGCCGGTAATGGATTTCACATTACGCAACAACTGCTGTAATTCCCGGTCGGGATTCTGAAGTTCGCGTGCCAGTGCCAGAAACGCAAGGATCGCCTGTTGGCCGTCATCGATAAGGGGAATGATTTTAGTGCGCAGCTCACCGATCAACTTACCCATGGTCTCGGTGGGCGCACGATCCGCCTGGGCGGTGAGAACGGCATATTTCCAATCCAACGGCGCACCATAACCGCGGGTGATTTCAAGGTAGGAGTCGCCGGCAACACTGAACTGCTTGCGAATAATGGCGAGAGAGTCGCTGCGAACGAAAGGCTGCATGGCGCTGCGGATATGGACCTCGGCATGCATTTTCTGGTTGGGGTTAATTTCGATCCGGGTGACCTGTCCGGCTTTCGTCCCCAGAATTTCGACATTGGCCCCCTGGGACAGGCCGAATAGACCGTCTTCCGGCAACATGATTTTAATATCGGCACCCGGATCAAACCAATCCTGCACCAGACTGGCCTGGAAAAAAGCGGCGAGAAAAATGATGATCGCCAGCAGGACCAGCAGGCCGACCGTTTCGTTGGTATATCTAAACCGCTTTTTTTGTAAATTGACACTCACAAGGTCACCTCTTTTATTTCCTGACCGACAGCGCGATACCGGCGGCTGACGGGTAGGGTTGGGTCCTGCCAGATGGAATCTTCAAGGGTCAACCAGACAACCGCAGTTCCTCGACTGCGGTAGTCACCGATCAAATTTATCAATTTGGGCAGCATCGCCGAATCGGCGCCGGCCGTCGGTTCCTGTAAAATGACCAGAACCGGGTGACCGAGAAAGGCGCGCACACAGGCGGCAATCTGAAGATCGGAACGATTTTGCTCCCTGTGTGACCCCACCGGCAGCCCCGGAAGGCCGAGGCGCATGGCTAGCAGGGCGGCCTCATCCCGCAGTTCCTTTGCTTTGCGGCGGGTATGGTAAAGCTGCGGCAACAAAATATTTTCCTGCAGCGAGAGGTAATCGACCCAATTGCCGGACCTGAAAACCCGTCCAATTCGGCCGCGCAGCGCGTTGCCCAGATCAGCATGCAGGCGGGCCCAACTTCTCCCTAGAAAAGAAACAGTGCCTGCCTGCGGCGATATCAAGCCGGCACAGGTATCGGCAAAGACTTCGCCTTGTCGACCCCTTTCCAACCGCATGAGGACCAGATTTCCACCATAGACATCCAGGCGGACATTTAGTCGCTCACCGCCGGCAGGGTCGACCAGCAGGGTTACGTCTTCAAACCGCAGTATGAAGCGGCGTTCTTCAATTCCTAAAGTCATATCATCAAACGGTTCACAAAATCAACGTGATCAGAACGGAGACAACTAACGTCGCAATGACCGCCTTTACCATGCCACGAGGCAACACCACGGATACATCGGTCGCAGAGCCGGTCACTTCGAGGCCGGTCAGACAGGCTATCAACGCGGCCATATAT
This sequence comes from Desulfobacterales bacterium, assembly GCA_020345785.1. The sequence goes on along the minus strand of CP070771.1, from coordinate 6,434,672 downwards.
CCGATTGCCAGTGTCTTGATCGGTATCATGGCAAATTCGATTGGTCCCATGTCGGCGAGAATGCGATTTGCGAATTCAAAAAGTGTGCGGTTTCTGTCGAGCAGCAGGTTGCCGGCCATAAATCCGGCCCCAAAGGCCACGATCAGAAAAAAGACCGTCAGAAAGAACACGCTGAGCGCCAGCGCCAAGACTCTGGGCAGGACTATATAAATAAATGGATCAACCCCCTGGGCATCGAGCATGCGGATCTGGCCCTCCGCCTGCATGCTTCCCAGTTCGACGATCATCACCGAAACACTGCGCACAATGGCGATCAGCCCCACAGCAACCGGTGCAATTTCACGCACCAGTACCAACACCAGAAATTTGCCGATGATGTCGCTTTGTCCGAACATATTCAACCAGTATAGCGCCTGAAAGACCAGGCCCACACCGACAAGAACCCCGCTGACGACGACAAAGGGCAGCGCCCGTGTGCCCATCTGATGACAATGATGGAAGAACTCCCTTCGCACGGTTCGTCGCCAGCTCGTCGGCCGGCAGCCTTGCCAGAGGACAGCTACCGCCGCACTGATCAGAAATATCAGCGACTTCCAGCGATCGATGGTCCACCGGCCCACCGACGCCATCAATCTCAGCGGCCAGGCCCGGTTATTCCCTTCTTGTCCCCGCATCACGGCATATTCATTTCTCACAGACGACCGGTCAGCAAATACGTTTTGATTTCACCGATTTTCGGCAGATAGTAACTACCGCGCACTTTAAAAAGGTAATTCGTCTGCAGGCGCCGGTAGGCCGATTCGCTGACCTGAATGCCGCCGTCCGCGCCGGTTTCGGCCATCATGCCGGCCACCCGTACGGCTTCGCCCCACAGAAGATAGGATTTAGATCTGCGGCCCACCGAACCGCCGATAACGGCGCCGCAGTCAATACCGATGCGAAACTCCATCCGGCGATCAAGTTCAGTGAATACGCGCAGGCAGGCTTCCTGAATTGAAAGCGCGAATTCGCTCACCCGGGCAGCGTGATCCTGGTCGGCGTCCTTTACGCCGGTGACACAGACAAACCGATCATCCAGAATTTTCAGATACTCGATCCCGTATCGGGCTGCCATCTCCTCGATATGGCAGGTTAGATGATCGATGGCGAGGGTACCTTTGTCTTCACCGATATTTTCCGCCAGGGCGATCGCGTCGTTCAGACGCAGCACCAGCACGGCCGCATCCACAAAAACATCCGCACCGATCTGGCCATACTTCCCGCCGCGGGTATTCAACCACTCGGCTGCGGAAGCGGGCGGTCTGCTGGGTGCTTTGGTCCTCTCCACGGTGGACCCGGATGGTTCTAAATTGGCGGCAGGGACCTTTTTCGGGGCCGGTGCGGTGCCGCCGCCGGTCGTTGGGTCTGAAGACCGGGCAGCCCCTGACGGTGCCGCGCCGTCCTGGGAATCGGGTGTTGAGCAGTTAAGATTGAACCCTGATTGGGCCGCTACACGTATTGACACCATATTGGCAATCGCACGGGCAAACGTTATCTCTTGCGTATGCCAGCGTCGCGACCTCACCTCATGCTCCAGCCAGACGGCGCCAGCCGTTTGCCCCTGATGTTGTATGGGCAGGACCAGAATAGCCTCGGATCCCAGCGGACGGAGATAGGCGCGATAAAGTTCAACCGTGCGGTCATCGGCGCCGGCATCTGCAGCAATGATATCCTTGCCGCTGCGCAATTCATCGAAGAATTGCGGGAAATCTTCATATTTGAGCGAGGTACCCTGCATGTGGCCGTCACTTTCACGGTCATAACAATCCTCACAGATGAGGGTCTGTCCGTCAGGGCTGAAGCGCCATATACCGACGCGTCTGGCGCCCACCGTGGCCACAATGATTTCACTCACCGCTTCCAGTGATTGGCTGTCGGCCGGGTCAAACAGGGAGGCTTTGGAGGACAATTCGGCAAAAGCCCGGCTCTGCGACTCCAGCTCGCGCTGACGTTCGAGCAGCAAATTGGCATTGCGATCCGATTTTAAGCCCTGATAAACCAGCAAGACGGCCATAAAAGCCGCCAGGATTATTATGCCGCTGGCCATTATCATGGCTTTACGGCTGTTTTCGGCGACAAAACCGACAAAATCATCCTGGGGTACCACCATCACGGCGGACCAGCCCCGGCCAACTGTCGACGCCAGAGAAGACACCGTGCTGATGTATTTTCGATTGTCGACAACCAGCGACCGGCTGCCGTACCCTTCTATCTGAAAGCGATGATAGGTGCGCGCCAATATCGGATCGTCCATGTCGTCGAGCTTGACGGGCTTTAGTTGTCCCCCGTCTTCTTTGAACATCTTGGCCATAACCGGATAGGCAACCAGATAACCATGTTCATCGATAATCATCGCCCGGCCGTTTATGCCGATCTCGAGGCTGGCCAGGAAAGAACTGAGCTGCTCCAGCGCCACATCCAGACTGACAACGGCCAGCAGCTGGTCCGGCGCAATGAAAATGGGAAACGAGGTCGTGATGCCGGGCTTCTTATCGGTGAAAAATATGTAGACATCCGACCAGAACAGGCCGCGGTTCTCAACGGCACCCCTATACCAGGGGCGCGTTCGCGGATCATAGGTATCTCCGGTTGAGGCTTCCTGTGCAACAATTTGTCCTTGCCGGTCCCGGCGAATCCAGGTCACCCTGACGTAATCATTGCCGCTGCGCTCCATGATCTTGGTATGGATGGAGCCATCGGGCATTTTTTTGTGCATCAGAAAATTCCCCTGCGGGTCGCCGACATTGAAGTTGGCAAGCTGGGGATAAAAATTAAGCACCTCGAGACCAAACGGCGCCCCGTGAGGCAGCCCATCTTGCGCAATTTGGTCCTTAAAAAGTCGCGCCGCAATGTTGACGACATTTGAGGCGGGAGTCAGATACGCCCTGATTTCAGTGGCGATCCGGCGATCCAGGGTTTCCAGGATGTCGGCCGAGAGCGCCAGGGCATCATCGCGGTTATTGACATAAGTCACCAGCGCGATGGCAGCGATGGCGGCGATCATAATAACTAAACACCCGATCGGAATGCCAACACGCAGCAGTCGGCGTCTGGCACGGTAGCGACGGGATTGAAAGTCCAGGCTTATGTCAACCAGTTCATGGGTGGACAATATACAACTCCATCATCACGAATAAAGAGGTGATTGGAAAACAAGCGGATATCGGAAAACAATTCCGCGGCAATACCGTAAATTGCTGATTTTGATTAATGATTTTAACTTAAATGGCAAAAATATAGTACTAAATCAGGCGGGTGTCAAATGGTGCAGATTTACGGCGACTCAATTAAAAAAAAGCGGACAATTATTGTAGATTCGTTCGGTAATTTCTTCCAACGACGGCCAAGACGAAAAGAACGACACTGAAAAGACCCAAGACGGTGAATAACATATTTGTCGCCGGATACGGGTTGGGTATGGCAGCGATAAAGCATCCACCCCCGCCCCCGCCGCCGTCATCACTGCTGTTATCGGAGAGCGGAGCTGAATTCTCGTCACCGGGTTGACCGCTTGCAACTTCGAAAACCAGATCGAGCAGGACGCTGTCATCACCCACCATCAGCGTTTTAACGACATTTTCGTCTAAGGCGGAGCCGGAAAATGTGACCTCATAGGTCCCGGGTGTTTCCAGCGGTAATGCATAGCCTCCACTGTTTGAGGTGATGGCGTAGTAGGTACCTTGATCCGGTGCAACCGTAACTCCGCCGACTCCCTCATCCGGATCAAAAAACTCATCGCCATCTTTGTCCGTCCAGACCGTTCCGACAAGAAAACGATTGTAATGGTCTGCTGCCGAGGGGTCAGCCTTGCAGTAGTTGCCGGTGATAACCAATTTGCCAACCTGGGTTGAGGGATCTGATTCTGCTACGGCGGCGATTCCGACATTGCTGTAACTGCCGTCGAGCGCCATAATGGCGAGCCGGTGTCCGCGATTCGACTGCATTCCCGAGCCGTCGCCGCCATCCGGCCCCCAGTCGACATTAAAGGCGGCATGGCCGTAGATGGCGCTTAAAGCATAGGAGAAGACATTGCCGCGGGCCTGAATAAATGAAAAATTCTCCTCGATTATACGATCAAATTGTTCGGTGTGGTTTTGACCATCGATGCTGATCAGGTAATCCGAATGCGCTTCGGCAGCTCGGTACAAACGCACATCAAAAGCGGCCGGTGGTTTTGCGTCATAACCGGCAAATTCATTTTGAAGCAGGTCAAGATCGACCTTCCAATAGTCTAACGCGCTGGCAATATAACAAAATTGCTGATCTTCCGCCATCAGGCTGCAGGCTGGAGCGTACGGTATATACCGATCATAGATGGCGGCCAACCATATCCCTTCGGCCGTTGGATTGGCCCGGGCCCGGTTCATGAGCCACATCATCTGCTGTTCATTACCGTCCGGATGAAGATTATCAGGGGTTTTATGGTATGCCCATTCCGTAGCGGGTATGACTGCACGCGTTTTAGTCGGCCGCCGCTGCGAAATTTCTTCATCCCGCTCGACCTTGGGCGGATCGGGTTCCGGAAATGATTCGACTTGTCCCCAAACCGTCCTGAGACCAAAAAACAATAGCAAAAATACCAGGATAACGGCCGCGCAGCTGAAAACGGCAGAAGATAAGTTACGTCGCGTCATCATTCACCCTCAGATATCGTGCATTTTTTTCACATCAGATTAAACCGGCATCTTCGAACATCTTTTTAATTCCCGGTTTGTGGGCGAACATCTCCTCGCGGGTAAGGCCGTCCAGTTCATGGGGAAAAATCAGCCATCGGTCGGTTTCATGAATGTAATAATCCGGAATAATGTCGGTCGTATTTTTTGACGGTTTATACCAGGGGGTGGCGACTCGGATATCGCGGGGCAGATTGCGCCGCATCTTTCTGTGAAGGGTTTCGATGATAGCTTTAACGCTGCTGCCGCTGTCAAAAACGTCGTCCACGATCAGCAGTTCATCTTCCCAGTTTGCATGCTGGATGACATACTCCAGTCCGTGCACCCGGACAAGCTTGTCTCTTTTGTCGATCCCGAAATAAGCCGAGGTCCGAATGGCGATATGATCGGTATTAACGCCTAAATAGAACAGTATCTCCTGCACCGCAATGCCGACCGGTGTGCCGCCGCGCCAGACACCAATAATAAAACTGGGACGGAACCCGCTCTTGTAAATACGGATGCCGAGTTCAAAGGAATCATTCAGCAATTCCTGGGCCGAAATGTAAATTTTTTCGTCTATTTTCATACTCACCTATTTCGCCCTTTCTTACCTCACGGATCTCATGATTTCCTTGCACTGGCGTCTTTGAGCAAAAATTACCGCATGGGTCGATGAAGGGGTTGAATCGGTTATTCTTTATCGCAAATTTTGCTTCAAAAATCAATACTTGCCTGTCCCTATGAAATGGCGAGCCTTGTGGAAATATTTATTTGGATGGGAAAGCAGGGGCGGAAGGTTGATGCTGTGATCAGTCAAAAAAACATGGCATAGAATGCCGATGCCATGCATCGTCACGCTGCGACTTATGCGTTGAGCAACGGCAGGCGGGATAGGAGCCTGTAAAAGATCGTTCGATTCCTCTTTTTTTGATTCGACGTTCTAATCGTACCGACTCGGAACCGGATTCAAACTGCCGGGACCACATCAATTCCCACGGTCCCCGAAAAGGTTTGGTGGTCCTGGATAGATCGTTGGTCGGGTCGTTGTGTTGTCCCACCCGCGTCAACAAATCGCGCGTTTGCCCGCAATAGTAGCGGCCAATAGACTGGCTTTGGATAATGTATACCCAATGTTCCATAATAAAAAAGGCCGGATATGCCGGCCTTCTATTGTTTTTGTGGCTCCCCAAACAGATTGCTACTCTAAGTTTTTCCCAAAAGATACTAATTCCCTTTAATTCTAAATTATTTCAAGTACTTAGGAAAACATCGCAGGCGGTCAAATCCAAGAAGAGACTGACGATAATCGAGCTTCTTTCCCTTGCAGAGGATTTTAAGGCTACAATCAACGAAAGACGGTTAACTATGAGCCAACTGGCCAATGAACAAGGAATGACCAGAGCGCGGATGACGCAAATCATGAATTTGCTCAAGCTGGCGCCGGAGATCCGGGATTATATAAAGAATCTCGAAGACCCAGACGAAATTAAATATTTCACCGAAAAAAAATTGCGGAATATTGCGATTCTTCTCAAACCAAATATGCAGTTAATTAAATTCGACAAACTAAAAAAAACACATCGCGGAATGAGCGAGCTATAGATTAAATTAACTATTACAAACTAAAATAAAACAATTTTTGTATGAGATCCTGTTTTATCATAATAGCCGTTATAACAACCCGGGAAGTTATGTAGATTTCGTTACGCAATACAAGCTACAGCCTAAAAATTAATAGAATACATGTTATTCGTTCGCGGATAATCAATGGATAGTAAAGCGCCACAGTCTTTTACTTGCGTCCCAAAAAGTAGAAATAGGGTACAAACAAAAATTCCACCTCGTCACTGGGCTCTATTATTTCGGGTGCGGCAAAAGGTGAGTCCGC
>CP070771.1:6413396-6427990 GCA_020345785.1 Desulfobacterales bacterium | reverse complement strand
AGAACCTGAACCATCTTTAGCGTATTTACATCGAGCTACTGATCCCTTGGGATCCATCTATTCCATAAACTTTCCGTCTATCAGCTGAAATTGTCCATTTGATAGGCGCATCGCTCAAGGAGGGCATGAAATGCAAGAGGAAATCTTAATGCAAAGAATATATTTGTTGGTGTCAATATTTGTATTCCTTCCGATGCTGGGTTGCCAAACAACAGATAAGATTCACACCGTGCCATCCGTCGATCTAAATCGTTTCATGGGTGAATGGTATGTCATAGCCAACATTCCGACTTTCATAGAAAAAAAAGCTTACAATGCTGTTGAATCCTATCGCCTTGACGAGGACGGAACCATAAAGACCACTTTTAATTTCAACAAGGGAGGTTTTGACGGACCGCTCAAGACCTACAATCCGCGCGGATATATCAGGGATAAGGAGTCCAACGCTGTTTGGGGTATGCAGTTCATTTGGCCCTTTAAAGCCGAATATAGAATTATTTTCCTGAAAGAGGATTATTCAATAACTGTTATCGGTAGATCGAAGCGGGACTACGTTTGGATTATGGCTCGCGAGCCTGAGATCTCCGACGAGGAATATGATTTCATTTTAAAATTTCTGAAAAATCAGGGCTACGACACCAATAAAGTAAAAAAGGTTCCGCAGAGGAAAAATTAGGGGATGAGGGGAATTCCATAAATTAAATCGTTTTCAAGTAAGCAATTAGGGCTTTTACTTCTTCTTCTGATAAATTCGCAAAAGGAGGCATCCCCATGCACAGGAGCTGGTATACCTAAGTCGTACCCCAATTGAACAAAAATATTCAATTGGGTGTCCGTAGTTAGTTGTCCGTTGTCAGTTGCAAGCGTGTTTGTGATGGTTTTTTTATCTATTCCTGAAGTAAGATATGATCTCCAAAGTTATTTTCTGCAAACCATTAAACAAGAGCAAAAAACAACCAATAAATCCTAATCGATTCTTCGCTCGATTAGGATCATATTTTGGAAAACCACCCTATCATCAAGGAGTTGGCTTTGCAAGATCTTACCGCCGATGTCACATATGCACTCTGCGGCGCCGAAGGCATGACTGCTGAGCGTGTCGGGAATTTTGAGAGTGGAATAATAGATGGTAATCGGTCGGGAAAATCTTTGTTTCAACCCAGAATCAGTCGTTGCGGGTCGCACTTGCTGCGCAGGACCTCCAGTTCTAGAGGCGCAGGTGGAGAGGCCTGGACGGCGCGGCTCACATCCACAGCAAACTCCATATTGTCCAGAACCTGTTTGATGGAGACACCGGGATAATACTGGTCCAGGTACATTTGGCCGCTTCGCCGATCAAAGCGCATGACTGCCAGGTTGGTCACCACCAGGTTCACGCCGCCGGGTCTGAGTCCGGCCTGCTCCCGGCTTCCGTTGCCGCCCAGCTGTCCGGGGCTGGTCAGGTAGTCCAGTTTTTTCACGAATTTGCGCCGCTCATGCTGCATAAAGGCTATCACCCGCGGCACAAAGGAAGCCACATCGCAGCCGCCCCCGGAGCCGGAAAACCGGATTTGCGGCCGGTGGTAGTCACCGATGCAGGTGGTGTTCAGGTTGCCGTACTTATCGATCTGTGCCGCGCCTAAAATGGCCACGACCTTTTCTCCGGTGATACGGTTCTGCATGGTGGCAAAGGAATCCAGGAGGCTGGCGTTGCTGGCCGACCAGTACATGATGCGCGGGTCGGCCACAGCCAGGGGCAGTTCCTCCAAAAGGCTGTCCACCGCTCCGGTCTCAAAGAAGATCACGCTATGGGGTGCGTTGATGTGTTTTGCCGCCATGGCAGCCAGCATGGAAATGCCGGTACCGCAGAACACGATGTCCCCGTCCTTGATCTCCCGGGCGGCCATGATGGCCATCATCTCCCGCAAGGTGAAGTCATTGAATCCGGTCATGCTCAATCCCTTTTCATCTTTACTGCGTATCCGGTGCGAGTGTCGGCTCGAATGGACTCCAGCCGTTCCGGTCCGATCAGGTCCAGAAGGCCTTGCTGGTCGGCCACACCGTAGATGTATTTCTGCTGATACTCTTGAAATTCGGTGTCATCCTTGGCGCAGTGGGCGTAGTCGCGCAAATAACGGGGATCATAGTCATAGTAACGATAGGCAGCGCAGGGATAGGCTCCCCAGGGGACGTGGCAGACTGCACTGACATGAATGAAGGGAATCTGGTTGCGGTCCGGGTCCTGGCGCAGCACTTCCGACGCCACCAACTCTTCGCAGGTCACAATCACATGCTTTGCTGCCTTGACCTGCTCCACGTCGGCGAAAGTGAGCCCCTCGATACGGCAAGTGCCCATGGCGTCAGCCTTTTGCACGTGGACCAGCGTCACATCCGGATTGACGGCGGGCACCAGCAACACCCTGGAAGCGTCACCCCAGCGGCCAAAAGGATTGTCAATCACCTTCAGCTTGTCATTGGGCAGGCGGGGATCGGCCGTCCGCATTTCCGGCGGAAATCCCCAAAGGTTGACGATGTCCGAGCCCAGACCGCTGGTAGTGGGCAGGAACGGCACACCCATGGCCCCTGCCAGAAATCTCAGTCCCATCATATAGTTGCTGTAGTCTTCCACCGCGATATCGCCATTTTGAACGGCCCGGCGGAAACGGATACATGTCGGGGCGTATTTTCCGGTTCCTCCATAGGCGATCTCAAGCCGAGAGACGCAGCCGGCCCCTATCAGCTCATCCACAGCTTGGCCGTTGCTGTGGGCGTAAACATGGAGGCCCCTGACGCCCTGGCGAATGATTTCATAGACCGCGGCCATGGGGTTGCGGTTCAAGGTGAATCCACCCACCGATATGTGGGCCTCGGGCGTAACGTAGCGCCTGATGGCCTCCCTTAGAGGCATGACCTTGTTATCAAAAGAATCCATAATATTGATCTTCTTGCCGATCGGCTAATAAGTCAAGCTGTAAAATTTAGGTAGAGGATGGAAAAAATAGATACTTGACATCCACTCGATAGAATGTTTCCCTGTTTTTGACAGAGCGGTATCAAACAGGTTTCCAATGACCACCGAAACAATAATCTGAGGCGGACCACGAAAATCGGACGCAATCAACCGTGCCCGTGCGGCAGCGGCAAAAAATACAAGAGTGCTGTCTAAACAAAGAAAATCACGAATGCTTGCCGGACCAAATTAGCTAATTTAAAATTGTGGAAATAAATGAAGGATATGAGCTTATGGACTACCTAACTCCTAACAACCGTGTTTTTGATACTGAAAATCACCACATCGGTACAATGAAATGCCAAGAAATATTGTCAGATTAGGCCTCATGGCCCGGGTAATTCAGGATCTCAAACTGCTGTTACCTCTGATCAGGGACTACTGGAAAGGTGTCTACAGGGATGTATCAGTTAAATCGATTATCGTCTTCATCGTCGCCCTGGCTTATATAATCAGCCCTTTTGACCTGATACCCGATTATATTCTCGGCTTCGGCCAGATTGATGACGCAGCCATACTGGGCTTGTCTTTATATTTCTTGGAAAAGGATCTCATGAAATACAAACAGTGGAAGGACAGAAGCGAATAGCTATATTGATTGCAGGCAGCTTAATCTTACAACAATGTATCCTTCTGAGAGAACTCACATGAAACCTGAAAACTTTTTGTCTGGTATTTTGGATCACGGGTACGTTGTTGACCAAGTTGACTAACTGTAGGCTGTTGAAGAGATGGTGTTTATAAAGAAACGTACGGTAGAGGCTATCATACCAAGGATTGATCAGAAGGTTTTAAGTCACCATAATCTTGTGTTGGCGAAAGCTTTTTCTGAGAGGGATTTTAGTATTTTTCAAACTCCAGCGCCCGGGCACGTCCTTTAAGGGCGTCGTAGGTGATTAACTCCCAAGGCTTATATTTCGAGGTGTGGGAAGATTGCCCATTGTTATGGGCGCTCAGGCGGGATTTAAGGTCTTCCGTAAATCCCACATATGTCTGTTTCGGATCCGGAACGCTGCGTAGCATATAAACGTAATACATAAGACCTTTATAGAATTATAGAATGGAAGTCAAAGACAGCCCCGCTTCGTTCTATCGAACTACGCAGGGCATGCTTCGCATCCTGAGGTAACCCAAACTTTTTTGCCAAAAATTTACAAAATGGCGGCCTGCCATGCGTAGCCCGCAGGGCGAAATCAGCCCCGCTTCGTTCTATCGAACTACGCAGGGCATGCTTCGCATCCTGAGGTAACCCAAACTTTTTTGCCAAAAATTTACAAAATGGTGGCCTGCCATGCGTAGCCTGAAAGGCGAAGCATGGTGGAGGCGGCGGGAGTCGAACCCGCGTCCGAAAACATTCCACTCGGGCGTCTACAAATTTTTTTTCTGAAGCCTCTTAAGCCGATTTTGCAGAATCATCGAATTTTATGAAATCAGTGGTTAAATAAAATTAAGTAACTAATTGTTATAATTCCAGTTTTAACTTGACACCCTCAAAAATTATGGGGTATCTGAAATGGTAATGAATTCAAACTACATACACTCGAAGGTCGGTAAACCTTAAACCAGAACTGCCAGGAGCCGTAATTAGGGGATCCAGGAATTACCCATTTACAGCCTCCAAGGGTTTACCACCCTTCGGAGGCTTTTTGTTTTGACCGCAAAATATATTCGTCTGGATCCAGCATGATAACTAGTTTCCATCCGAAAATAGCCTTTTTCCGGTGAGTCCCGCCCCGGCGGAATTAACCGCGGGTTTACTTCCTCGACGTTGGATCAGTATGCCTCGTCGTAAAACCTTGTATCCGCCGGCGGACTCATTGAAATCCGCCTCGGCGGACCAAATTGGAAACGCATTAGTGCCATCCTTGCTATTATTTTATTTTCGGATAGACACTAATTAGGGTTATGGGGGGAACCATGGAAAATAGTGATATCAAATCAAAGAGTCCATTTCCCATGAAGGCCCTGACAGTTTGCCTGGTTCTCACAATCGTTCTGTTCGCCGTTTTCGGCTATCTCATCTGGGCCACTTACAAAGATTATAAAACGACTGAACTGACAAATCTCAGATGTCGGGAGCTAAACGGCATCATTCTTCATCTCGACGAAGTTCTGACAATGTCGGCCCGCATGGCGGCGGCTACGGGAAACATGCATTGGGTCGAGCGATATTTCCATTTTGAACCGCTTCTGGATGATGCCATTAAGGAAGCCAAGGAAATGGCGCCCGAAACCTTCATGACTGAAGCCGCAGCGATGACGGACGCTGCCAATGTCAATCTGGTCGCCATGGAGAAAAGGAGCTTTAGACTAATACAAGCAGGAAATCGCGAAGCTGCCAGTGCTTTACTATCCAGTCGGGCATATGAAAAAGAAAAAATGTGTTACCGTCAAGGGATTGAGGTGATTTCGGCCGGTCTGGATAATCGTATACAATCTTCCACTAACAGTCGCCTCCGCCAGGGGCTGTTTGCGGTAATCGCGGTAGTTGTCGTCGTGCCGGTCATATCAATTATCTGGCTGTTGGTTGCACGAACGTTGAATAATTATATCGCCGATCTTAATCGAACCAAGGAGGCGCTGCGCGAGAGTGAGAAGCGTTACCGAACGTTAATTGCCAAGATGCTCAATGGATTTGCCCTCGCCGAAATCATATGTGATGAAGCAGGTCAACCGTGTGATTATCGATTTCTGGAAGTCAACTTTGCTTTCGAAGAAATGACGGGATTAAAAGCAGAACAGACTGTTGGAAAAACAGTGCTTGAAATCTTGCCGCGAACAGAATCATACTGGATAGATAATTTCGGAAATGTTGCCCTGACCGGAGAATCTGTCCAGATTGAAAAATATTCGCGGGAAATTGATAAATATTTTGAAGTACTGGCTTACAGCACCCAGAAAGGGCAGTTTGCCACTGTTTTTACGGATAGAACAGAGCAAAGAAAAGCAAAAGAGGCTCTGCAATTGACCCAGTTTGCTATAGATCGATCCTCCGATGCTACCTTTTGGATGGGATCTGATGCACGCTTTATTTATGTAAATGACGCTGCCTGCCGTGCGCTCGGTTATTCACGTGAAGAACTCCTATCGATGACGCTGCACGACATTGATCCGGGTATCTCCCAGGAGGTGTGGCTTACTCATTGGTCAGATCTGAAACGCCGCGGATCCTTTACGGTGGAGTCCAGTCATCGCAGCAAGGGCGATCGAATTTTTCCGGTTGAAACCGTTGCCAATTATGTAAAATTCGGTGACAAGGAGCACAATTGCGCTTTTGTCCGGGATATTACTGAACGCAAAAAAATGCAGAATGAACTTCTCAGAGCCCAGAATCTCGAATCAATTGGTATTCTCGCCGGTGGTATTGCCCATGACTTTAACAACCTCTTATCCATAATAATGGGCAATATTGACCTGGTAAAAGACGAATTAAAACCCGGAGCTGATATTTCTACGCTACTGGCAGAAATCGAAAAAGCATCCTTTCAGGCACATGAGCTGACCCAGCAGCTGGTTAGCTTTTCTAAAGGTGGCGCACCCATTAAAAATGTCAGCTCAATAAAAGAGTTTGTCAAAGAAATACAATCATCTTCAATTTTGGGCTCGAACGTAAAGTATGAGCTTACCCTCGCTCCTGACCTTTGGTATGCTGAATTTGATGAAGGTCAACTGAAACATGCAATCAATAATATTATTGTTAACGCTGTAGAATCCATGCCGGAAGGTGGCGTCATTCAGGTGTTGGCGGAAAATTTCAATCCTACCGCCGGGGGCAGTCTATCCTTTCCGGAAGGAAGATATGTAAAGATTTCCATCCGCGACCATGGTGATGGTATACCTGAAGAACATCTCTCGATGATATTTGATCCTTATTTTTCCACCAAGAAGATGGGACTCCAGAAAGGAATCGGATTGGGGCTGACAACTACCTATTCCATTATCAACCGACATGGCGGTTATATAACCGTTGAATCCGAAGTGGGAGTGGGAACGACCTTTACGATATATCTTCCGGCACATGAAAAGGATATCAGTAAGCCAGAGCCTGTCGAAATACTTAAACCAGACCAACCAACAGTCCCTACCGGGAGGATTCTCTTAATGGATGATGAAGAGATGATACGGGATCTTGGCCATCGAATATTAAGTCGACTCAAATACGATACCGAACTTGCCGTTGATGGTAATAAAGCGGTAGAGATGTATCAAAAAGCAATGGATTGGGACAAGCCTTTTGAGATTGTCATACTGGATCTAACCGTGAAAGGAGGTCTTGGGGGCAAAGACACGGTTAAAAAGATATTGAAATTGGATCCTCATGCGAAAGTGATTGTTTCAAGCGGTTATTCAGATGATCCTGTTATGACGAGTTTCAAGGAGTATGGGTTTGTCGGAGCTCTGCCCAAGCCGTATAAAATAAAAGATCTAATTGAAGTGTTAAAGAAGGCTAAAAAGGATTAGAAGCTATCTCAAAAAAGTCTTTTGGCCAAACTCTTTGTTGGTGCCTCGTTTTAAATCCCCGAAATACGGATCTATTCCTGCGGTTTAAGGCCCACAAAGAAAACAAGATTAGACGGGTCATCCCGCTATGCGGGGAAACTCGGCCCCGCCGCGATTCTTGTCCGCCTCTGGAGGGTTGAACCAAAATCCTTTTTTTGAGAAGGCTTATAGTAAATCCCCACAAAGCATCGATGCGTCATTATTATTCACTATGTATGTTTTAACCCACAACCTTACTTGAACAGATTAAATCAGCAAAAGATGACTGAATATAATGTGGAGATAACGGATGACGGTGTTGCCTGTAATTTATTTTCGGGAAGCATCGACCCTTATTTGAATATTTTTTCTCATATTTGAATTTTTTTTTCTTGACATCCCTCGATCCTTTCTTCATACTGGAGGCCACTTGGCAAGATACCTGCAGCGGAATTGATGAATGGAGGGGTGGCAGCCCTCTAAATCCCCCCCACTTTTGACATTGAGCGCCTATTGCCACTAATCTTTCCCAACTTGCTTCAACCGACATGAAATTTTTTGGCTCCAAAATCCGAGAAGAACGCAAGGCCTTGGGGTTGTCCATTGACCAATTTGCCAATCTGGTGGGTACCAACAAATCAATGATTCAGCGGGTGGAAACCGGGGCAAAATCTCCGACGATTGATCTGCTGATGGAAATCGCCAACGTTTGCCGTAAGCCGATCACCGAGTTCCTCGGAGAAGAACCCGCACAATTTGTAAAATACGGTCTTGAAACGCAGAAGAAGATCCGAGCCAAAGATCATGAGGTCATCATTATTGGCCCGTATGGTCTCATATCCTCCAATATCATAATTAATTTTTTTCGGGCAAAGACCGGCGCGGTAGTCGAGCCGCAACTGCACAAGGGCCGCTGTTGGGTTTTTATCACAAAAGGTACATGTATTTTCGAACATGGCGGCACGGCGCATCAGCTGAAGGCCGGGGATACCATTTATTACGACGCCTCCAAACCTCAAACCTTGACCATTCTGTCCAACCTGGAATCCGTGCGGATAACCGTTAGAGAATAGCCGGCGAGCGGGTTATCGGAACAGACAGACAAGTCGAGAAACTGAGAAAGGAGTTTAGAAAAGGACGACGCTCGAGATATTGAGCGCATTGACAAACAACCCAAACATTTTTAGGAGGTCACGTGATGAAAGGATTAAAAAGACTTTTGGGAGCTGCTATCATTTTGTTTTTCAGCGTTGCCGTGATTACCGGCGTTTGCAGCCGCGCTTTCGCTGAAAAAATCGAACTGTCTCTCGCCCACGAGGCACCGCCATTCTTTGTCTACCAGATAGTTGCAGAAAAATTCAAGGATATTTTAGAAAAGAAATCCGACGGCAAGGTCTCTGTGAAAATATATCCTTCGGGGCAGTTGGGCGGCGAAAAGGACACCATAGAAGGAGAGATCATCGGAACCGTGGACATCGCCATTGTGCAGAGTTCACTGCTCGCTCTCTGGGAGGAGCAGATGGTGTATATCGATATTCCATTTCTATACCGTGATGTGGACCACGCCATCAAGGTGATGAACGGTCCCATCGGTCAGTCCATCAACAAAAAGATGGAAAAACACGGTGTGATGGTTCTGGCCTGCATGAACCTCGGATTTCGGGGGATTTACAATAGCAAGAAACCTATTTACACACCGACCGATGTGGCCGGAATGAAATATCGGGTCATCCAAAATCCGCTCTATGTGGACCTGATAAATAGCTGGGGAGCCAAAGCAACGCCCATGAATTTCGGGGAGGTTTACACCGCCCTTCAACAGGGTGTCCTGGACGCAGCCGGACTTGAACCTTATTCGTATGAAATTATGAAGCACTATGAGACCGCACCTTATTTTTCCATCACCAATCACATCTATCAGGCCTTTCTCCTGACGATGTCCAAAAAGAAATTCGACTCGCTTCCGCAGGACGTTCAGAAAGCCATTCTGGACGCAGCCGAAGAGGTGGTGCCTCTGGCCGTCGAAATAACCAAGGATATCGATTTCAAGATAATCGGAAAACTCGTTCGGGAAAATAAGGTAATTTTCAACACGGCCGATATCGATGCCTTCAAAAAAGCTTCAGCGACCGTCAGCAAAAAATACTCCGAGAAAGTCGGAATGGACATTATTGAAAAAATTGTGGCTACAAAATAGCGGAAAGAAGCAATCAACAGCCAAGCCGCAAAAAAGGGGCTCTTTCAGCGCGCGGGCTATCGTCCAATTATCTAATTGCCGCAACAGTCTTCGGCGACAATCCGGCAGGCGATCATGTTCGACTGTATTAGCGATGTCTTGAACACAATTGTTAAATATTTGGCCGGCTTTCTTTTGGCGGCAATGACGGTGGTGGTATTTCTTCAGGTTTTATTCCGGTACGTCTTTGATGCGCCCCTTGATTGGTCGGAAGAAATGGCAACTTTCGCTTTTGCCTGGATGGCGTTGCTGGGAGCGGGAGTGGGTTTGAAATATAATCAACATCCTAGCCTGGACGTTTTCCATTCCCGCTTTCCACCCTTTTTGCAAAAAACAGCCGAGCTTTTGGTGAATCTGGCCGTCATGTTTATGCTGATAGTGCTTTGTGTGGCTGGATGGCAACTGACCATAACGATGAAAATGCAGACCATGGCCGCTTTAGGCTATTCCGTCGCCTATATCTACATTATCCTGCCCATATCGGCCTTAATTATGCTCTTTCACGTTCTGGTCCGAACAGTCAATCTGTTTTCATCAAGTAAAAGAAGGAAGTAGTCAATATTGGCGGCCATTCTTTTCATTGTCTTTTTCTTACTGTTGATCATTGGTGCTCCGATCGTCTTCTCCATCGGCGTGGGCACGACATCGGCACTTATTGCGGGAGGCATTCCTCTGGCCGTCCTGCCTCAAAAAATATTTTCCGGCTTGGCCCACTTCCCTTATCTGGCGGTTCCGCTTTTCGTTTTGGCGGGAATGCTCATGGAAACCGGCGGTATATCTCGAAGGATTGTGGATCTATCCAATGCCCTGGTAGGACACATTCGCGGGGGCATGGGCATGGTGGTTATGGTGGCGACCATATTCTTTTCAGATATATCCGGATCCTCGGCTGCAGACACGGCCGCAATCGGCAGCGTCATGATACCTCCGATGAAAAAAAGAGGATATGACCCAGGCTATGCTGCTGCCCTGGTCACTGCGGCCGGCGGAATGGGAATCATGATCCCCCCCTGTCTAACCATGGTGGTTTTCGGCAGTTTGACCAATACCTCCATCGGAGCCCTTTTTCTAGCCGGGTTTGTTCCGGGCCTTAGTATGGGCCTGATTTTGATGCTGCTTACCTATATTATTGCAAGAAAAAAGAATTTCCCGAGGGAGAGACGCGCTACTTTCAAAGAATTGGTCATCGCCTTTAAGAGAGCCTTTCTTTCGCTGTTCATGGGCGTCATTATTCTGGGCGGCATCATCTTCGGTGTCTTTACGGCCACCGAAGCGGCATCGGTAGCGGTCATCTACGGCTTTCTTCTATCAGTGGTTTTCTATCGAGAAATCAGCTTATCGCAAATCCCCGAGATTTTGTGGAAGTCGGCCATGATATCCGGGGTGGTCATGCTGGTTGTGGGTCTTTCCTACGCATTTGGATGGGTAATGGCAAAGGAGCAAATACCGACCAAACTGGCCAATTTTATGCTCACCATACCCGGTGGAAAATGGATGTTCCTCCTTTCCGTCAACATATTGCTCCTGTCGATGGGAATGTTTTTCGACGCCTCGCTGTCTGTGGTAATACTTGTACCAATTCTTTTTCCAGTGGCCGTCAAACTGGGTATCCATCCCGTTCACTTCGGCACTTTTGTGGTGATGAATCTGGGCATCGGTTTCACCACTCCCCCCTTTGGACTCTCACTGTTCATTGCATCCGGCATTGCCGATGTTCGCATGAGTTCTGTCATCAAACCAATATTACCCTATATACTGGCCATGATTGGCTTTCTGCTGGTAGTTACCTATGTGCCCTGGTTTTCCATGGTATTGCCAAGGTTCTTGATGGGCTACTGATGCTGTGTATTTCAAAGGAGATCCTTATCTATGATAGGAAGAAATAATCACGCGGCCTTTCCACGCATCGAACTCAGACCCGGCTACTCTGTTTCGCGGGTTTTGAAAGGCGGCTGGCAACTGGCAGGCGGCCACGGGACGGTGCATGAACAACAAGCCCTTGAGGACATGAAGGCTTTCGTCGAGGCGGGAATCACAACTTTCGATTGCGCCGACATTTATACCGGCGTCGAGGCCCTGATTGGAAAATTCCTACGATGCCATGCCGGTCAATTCAGATCCGGCACTCTGCCGCCGGTGCAGATTCATACCAAATGCGTTCCGGACCTTGCTCTTCTGCCGAATCTGACCAGAGCTCACACGGAGTCGATCATTGATCGTTCTTTGAAGCGTCTGGGCGTTGAACGACTGGATTTAGTTCAGTTTCACTGGTGGGATTTTACAATACCCGGGTTTCATAATTTTGCGCGACATCTGGACGATATTCAAAAAAGTGGCAAAATTAGATATTTGGGAGCAACCAACATCGATGCACGGCACCTCGGGAAAATCCTCGAAATGGGGATCCCGGTTGTCTCGAACCAGGTCCAATATTCTGTGTTGGACCGAAGGCCGGAGAAGGACCTTGAAGCACTTTGCCGGGAAAACGACCTCATGCTTCTATCCTATGGTTCGATCGCGGGTGGTTTTCTCACGGAAAAATATTTGGGAGTCACCGAGCCCCAGGAACCCTTTGAAAACCGATCCCTGACAAAATACAAATTGATTATTGATGATTTTGGGGGGTGGGACTTATTCCAGGAACTTCTCAAATGTCTGAAACGGATCGCGGATAAATACCAGGTCGGTATCGCCGAAGTATCCGCCAGGTATGTCATGCAAAAACCGTTTGTGGCCGGCGTCATTATCGGGGCCCGCCACTCCAGGCACTTGGAGAAAATAAAAAAAATCAGCCAGTTCCAACTAGATGCTGAGGATTTAAAGACCATCGCGCAAATTGTCGATCAGTCCACAGGACCGGTCGGAAGCGTATATGAGCTCGAAAGGGACAGAGACAGCAAACACGGCCGGATCATGAGGTACAACTTGAGCAGTCTCGAGTAAAGGCGTCTAGATTTTCGCGATGTTGCGAGAAACTTTATACGGCTGCTCGACCCCCGCACTGACGAATGGGAGCCTCCCACGCCTATAAACTGATGATAGAACACTGTAAAAAGTAAAGAATCCTGGCCAAGTGGACCAGGCTTTGGCTTCACCCAGAGGGGTGGTTTTGGCCGTCAGACACCACCTCCTGGGGTGAAGTCAAACCCCGCCGTCGGATAGCGCCATATGTCATTTTAAAAATACCATATGCCGCTATCAGCACTTGTGCCATATGTCATATGTTGTAGTATTTTGTAACATATGCCATATGGCCCAATTAAAGGTGGGGCCTCTGGCCAGGGGTCTTTTCTTTTTGCAGCTGCTTTCAAATAATAACACCGTCAATTCGTATGCCTTCACACAGAAAACCAATAGAACACACCCATACCACGCCAAGGTCCTAAAAGTTATGGTCATATATGACCATTGGTCATATGCAACCATGCTTTCCCGTTCAGCCCTCTCTCCATTGGCAGTCGCTCATAAATAAATATTCAAATATAAATCAATATGTTGAGGTCAATATAGTTAAACTTTTCCAATCTGGCATGGAGTTTGATCATACAATTTTAGACAGTTTAAATTTTTGGCAAACGGGCCGACGGAAACAGTTCCAATTTTGCTCGGAATTAATAGTTTCGGTATCATTGAAAGCATAAAAAAAAATGAAATTTATACATATTCGATTTGCAAGGACCTAAATTGATTCCAAAGGAGGGGAAAGTGACAACTATCTTAACCAGTGATGTGCAAACATATGTCAGAGAACTGATTTCAAAGGAGTTCGGATCCGTCAACAAGGAAAAAGCGCATTCGGAGAACCGAAAATCAATCAACCCTGAACATCAGAAACATCAAAAACAAAGAGCCGTGTTCTGCCAAAAGATAAAAGAATAAACAGACTGAATTTGTTTGGATACGGTTCCGGGCAAAGAGACCGCCGATTTACGTCAAGTCAGGGGCTTTGCTCCGATTGGAATGATGGAATATTGGAATAATGGAAAGGGGGCTTCCGTGATCATTGTCAGGATAGCCATGCATGCACTTCCCGAAAAGCAAAAAGAGGTCATGCAAACGCTTCTTTCAATGATTGAGTCCACGGGAAAGGAGAAGGGTTGTCTGAGCCATCACGTCTTCCGGGATATCGAAGACGAGAACGTTTTCAGCCTGATCGATGAATGGGAAACCCGTCAAGATCTGGACCAGCATATAAGGTCAGCCAAGTTCGGTGTTTTGCTTGGAACAAAGAGCCTATTGTGCGAACCATTGAAAATTCAAATCTTTACGGTTTCAGATTCTGAAAGGATAGAGGCTGTCAATCCCGTGAGAAAAAAACAAAAATGATTTTACCCATACGAATGCGTTAAGGAGCCTTCTGATATGAATGTTCTCCTGATTTACCCTAAATTTCCAGACACTTTCTGGTCTTTCACGTACGCGTTAAGTTTTATCGGAAAAAAAGCGGCCTTCCCGCCGCTGGGGCCTGCTCACCGTCGCGACCCTGTTACCAGAGGAATGGCCCAAGCGCCTGGTGGACGTAAATGTGGAAAACCTTACGGATAAAGACCTTTTTTGGGCGGATATGGCCTTTATCGGAGGCATGGCGGTTCAACGGAAATCGGCCAATCAAATCATTGCCCGTAGTAACGCTTTGAATTTAAAAGTCGTTGCCGGGGGGCCGCTTTTTACTTCAGAACCCGATGAATTCAAGCAGGTGGATCATCTCGTGCTCGACGAAGCGGAGCTCACACTGCCGGCCTTTTTGTCGGACTTGCAAAACGGACAACCGAAAAAGATCTACAGGGCTTCGTGTTTCTGCGATCTTGGCGACACCCCGACTCCCTCGTGGGATCTTGTAAAAATGAAACGATATGCGTCCATGAATATTCAGTTTTCCAGGGGATGCCC
>CP070771.1:6406487-6413296 GCA_020345785.1 Desulfobacterales bacterium | reverse complement strand
CGGCTGGATGCGGTGCTGGCCGAATTCTACGCCCCGGGCGACAACAAAGTCATCTACTGCAAGCCACTTTAATTACTCCGCCCTGAAAAATAGCATAACTAGGTTTGGATAAAACGTAAAATAAAAAAAGAAAAAAATGCGCAGCATTAAGTAATTAATCCGCTGGACTTTCGATCTGACAACTTACTTCAGTTGTCAAAAAGCAAATTACAACCCTGAACGTGCTATTTTTAAAGGCGGATTAATTAGGTAAAAGGAGGCCTGAAAATGTTTGAAAAGATTTTATACCCCACAGATTTTTCGGATGTGGCGATCAAGGCGCTTAAGTACATCAAACAACTCAAAGACAGCGGAACCGGCGAAGTGGTCGTTCTGCATGTCGTTGATGTACGCGGCTTCGACCAGGTTCACCGGCTTCTGGGCGAACATGAATCTGAAATGCTGGAAAAAAAGAAACTAGAAGAAACGGAAAAAAGGCTAAATGATTTGGTAAAAGAATTAACAGCGGCCGGTCTGAAAGCCCGGTCTCGAGTTGAAATCGGCATACCCGTGAAAGAGATTTTGAAGGTTGAAGCGGAAGAGAACGTTTCGGCCATCGTCATCGGGTCGCACGGCTGGAGCAACCTGCAGGAAATATTTCTCGGTTCGGTCTCGGAGAAGGTTATCCGCAAGTGTAAAAAACCGGTTTTCGTGATTAAACGATAGATTTTTCATGGTGGCGGCGTTTACCGGATATCCCGCATTAAACCAGTCCCAGAATTTTCCACCACACGGCGGCCACCATGACCAGCGCGGCCAGCAACACCGGCGTCGCCACCGCGCCGGCTCTTGTCAGGTCAGACGCCTTGAAATAATGGTAGCTGTAGGAAATGGCGTTCGGCGGGCAGCCGATGACCAGCAGCATTGCAAAGGATGTGGCCTGTCCCAGGCACAGCGCCAGAATGGTGGGATTCACCCCTTCCATCTGGGCCATGGGAATGACAATCGGCAGAATCAGCGCCGCGGCCGCCACATTGGCCATGACATTGGTGACCAGGGCACCGAATACGCCCACTCCTAAATAAAGCAACAGCCATCCGCTGCCTCGAATCAGAGGGAAAAACAGGTTGGCAAAGAAGGCCGCCGCACCCGAATAGTCCATGGCCAATCCCAGCGAGATGCCGCCGCCGAAGATAAAAAGGGCGGTTCCCCACTCCATGTTTTCGTGGATGTCGGTCCACTTCAAAACCCCAGAGATGATCAGCAGGACCACCCCGAACATGCCGGTCACGGAATAATCAATTCCATGAAACCCTTTTGTGAGCCACAGAAAAAAGGTCAGAAGGGTAATGGCCAGGGTTTTTTTCTCCATGGCACTCCACGGGCCGAGGCTTTTTCCGAATCGGGGAAGCTTTATATTCGGGTCCGGGCGGTAGACCAGATAAACCACACCGACCGCCAAGGGAACGCACAACAAGGCCGCCGGCATGGCGTATTTCATCCAATCGAAAAACGAGATTTCCAGCCCGGTAAATTCCTTGAGGAACGCTGCGGCCACCATACAACGCCCCCCGCCGATCAGACTGCCCATCCCGCCGCAGGATGCGGCAAAAGGCAGGGACAGCATCATAAAGCGGGCCGTCCGGGTGTGCGGTTCGATACCGGCCGCCCGCATCATCGGCAGCATGGTGACAATGCCGATGGCACAGGCGGCCGCATCGTGCATGAACATCGAAGCGGTTCCGAGGCCGATTGTCAGAATGAAGGTAAAACGCGTGATGCTGCTGCCTGATTTTCTGATGATAAAATATCCCATGCGCGTGGTCAGGCCGGCCTTGTCCAGAGAGACGGCAAAGATCAGACACGACATGATGAAAACCACAACCGGATGCATGTAGGCGGCCCAGACGGATTTAAAATCGCCCACCCCGGTGACCACCAGTAGGATGCCGATGCAAAGCGCGGTGGCCTCCAGCGGGATCGGCTCGAAAATAAATAAAAAAATCAATACCACCATGATGGCCAGCAGGCGCTTGGCTTTGGGTGAGAGGCCGTCGACATAATGCACCTGGACATCCTCAAGTTTGAGCCTGGCGGCCGCTTGCTGGATAAAATCAGCCGTGGCTTCCGGGCGGCCCGGATTTTGGGCCTCAACCTCGAAAGCGACATTCGCGGCTAGGCCCGGTTTGGGCGGAAGCGGTTTGAAGTGGGCGCCGAGCTGCCGTATCAACGTTTGGCTGCCGGGCCCCGTGATTTTAAATATCCTCCCCTCGGGCCGGGGCAACAGCATGACCGCGACCCCCAGGAGTAAAGCGATGACCAACTGCACCTGCTTCGATTTGAGAATCATACATTTTCCTGTTACGAAAATATTTTGACTGCAAAACCGATCGTGCGCGCCGAATGCATCCTTTACTGCAACTCTCGCAACAAGCGTGCCAATATCATAACTTATTGAAATTATATAAAATTTTTATTAAGTGAGTCTTGAGGTGAGAATAATCGGTTCAGGCAGAAGAGGACCGAAAGACGGAAGCAGCGGTAACCTGTTAGAACTATTATATTAATGATATCAGGAACCTAAAGTTCCTATTTGGTTGGAATCAGAATCGACAATTCCTTAATTTTAGTCATTTTAGACAATTTAGATCATTTTAGGCATTCTTTTGTCCGCTATATCAGTCTGTTATAAGAGGGTGCTGATGCGTAGAAAAATATGACAAAGTAGAATTAAGGGCGTTACTTTAACTCAAATTCGTAATACAGGCTGTCTTTTGACTCCGCATTTGCCAGCACTTCTTTGATCAGGCTTTCTTCTTCGGCCTGGGCGTAGCCAGCGCTGATGCGAACCGACAGATCCGCATCTTCGTCTCTGTTTATCAGATCCTCGATCTTCAGATCCCGGGCCAGTCGAGTGGCAAACTTGCGGGCGTCATCGATGTCGGCGTTGTGCAGCACGACGAGTATCCTGTCCATGCTGTAGCGGGAGCAGGAATCGGTGAGATCGAGACGCTGCTTTATTTGAGCGGCAAAGTTTTTGAGAATGGTCTGGCCCGCCACATGCCCCATTTTTTCGTAAATTTCATCCAGGTTTTCGACGGTGAGCATTACCACGGAGAAGGCAATCTGGTGGCGCTGCAGGCGCGCCAACTCTTCATGGAATTTTCGCTCCCCCTGCACCGGTGTGGCCATGCCGGTCAGAGCATCGCGCGGCTTTTCCAAGCCCTGGATGAACAGCTGCACCGTCGAATCGGAGCATCGTTGAACCTCCTCGGGAGTGCCTTCAAAACGGATTTTGCCCTCATCCAACATGACGATCCGCTGGGAGAAATAAAAGATATCCGGGACTTCATGGCTGATCATGACCGCGGTAAAACCGAATTTTTTCTGAAAGTCCACAATCATGGCATACACCGCGTTGCGACGGACAGGATCAAGGCCGGCGGTCGGTTCATCCAGCAGGACGACCTCAGGATCCGTAACCAGGGCCCTTGCCAGCGCCACCCGCCGTTTCATGCCGCCGGATATCTGGGCGGGATATTTGTCACGAAAGGCCTGCAGCTCGAATTGCTGCATCTTGTCTTGAACCCGCGTCCTGATCTCAGATTTCGGCAGCGATGTTCCTTCCTGCAGGGGTAGGGCGATATTGTCATAGACCGTCAGGGAGTCAAACAGCGCCGCATCCTGAAATACGTAGCTGAACTTGGCCCGCAGCTTGTTGATCTGCGAGGTCTTCATCTTGGACATGGGCTGCCCGTAAAGGAGGATTTCACCCGAATCAGGCTGCAACAGGCCGATGATGTGCTTGAGCAGTACACTTTTGCCGACGCCGCTTTTGCCGATGATGGTTGTTACCTCCCCCTGATAAACTCGCAGACTGACGCCGGCAAGCACCTGGTTGGTGCCGAATTTTTTGAAGACATTATAAAAACGGATGACAGGTCGTTTCATGGGCCTGGAATATGATTTGACTCCATTCATAAGCCTTCCTGCTCTAGCGGGATGAGAATTAAAAAGTATTTACCGTTAAAGCGAGAGTATTTTTTGGTTGTCCATACTTACACCCTGCCGCTGGCATATGAATGGAGGCTGATTTTTCCTCCCCTCCAAAGGCGGATCTTCGACATTCCATCATGGCATTCGAGACAGCGGCAAGCTCCCCCCTTAGGGGTTGAGATCAAAGCCGGGTCCTCTGGGCTCGGATGCTTTTCTCTGTTCGGTTGATCTTAAAATTTGCGAGTACTCTCTAACCCGGCAGCATTGGAACGGTCAATAAAAAAACGTTGATAAAGTTGGAATTTTAGGCATGAAATTCAGGCAGGATCAATTCTCACTGCGTCGGATCGGTATTTTCAGCCCCAAGGCCGTTTCGAGGGCTTCTTGAATTTGCTCCACGGTTACAAATGTCAGCGACTGCCGCACGTCTTCCGGCAGTTCATCCAATTCGTGGGCATTTCTTTTCGGCAAAATGACGGTGGTCAGTCCGGCGCGGTGGGCGGCCAGTATTTTCATCTTAATTCCCCCGACCGGCAGCACTCGGCCTCGCAGCGTTACCTCACCAGTCATACCGACGTTTCCCCGCACGGGTTTGCGGCAGAACAAACTGGCGATGGCAGTCACCATGGCCACACCGGCAGACGGGCCGTCTTTGGGAACGGCGCCGGCCGGTACATGCAAGTGCACGTCGGCCTTTTCAAAATCAGCGGCGGGGATACCAAGCTGCTCTGCCTTGGACCAAACGTAGCTATGGGCGATTTGGGCGCTTTCGCGCATAACGTCTCCTAAGTGTCCGGTCAGGGTCAAATTGCCCTTGCCTGTCAGGCGAGTGGCTTCGATAAACAGGATGTCGCCGCCGGTCGCCGTTACCGCCAGACCGGTGGCAATACCTGGAATCTCTAAAGTTTCCAAGGTTTCGGCCTCGAATTTTTCCTTTTTGAGAAATTCACGCACGATTTGCGGCGTGATTTTCAGATGCGTGATTTCGTCGCCGGCAATCTTCACCACGACCTTGCGGCAAATCGACCCGATCTGGCGCTCCAAAGTGCGCACGCCCGCTTCGCGCGTGTAGTCCTGGATAATCTTGCACAGGGCTTCATCGACGATCGTCATCTCTTCCTTGCGCAGGCCGTTGGCCCTCAGCTGGCGGGGGATGAGAAAATATCGGGCGATATGAATCTTCTCGTATTCCGTGTAACCGTCAAGCGATATGACCTCCATGCGGTCGCGCAGCGGCGGCGGAACGGTTTCCAGCTGGTTGGCGGTGGTGATAAACATGACGTCGCTTAAGTCAAAGTTAACGTCCAGGTAGTGATCGCGGAAGGCATGGTTTTGGGCGGGATCGAGCACTTCCAGCAGCGCACTGCTGGGGTCGCCGCGCCAATCGGTGCCGATTTTGTCCACCTCGTCCAGCATAAATACCGGGTTGCGCGTGCCGGCGCGCTTGACGGCCTGGATAATGCGTCCCGGGAGGGCACCGATATAGGTGCGGCGATGGCCGCGGATTTCGGCTTCATCCCGCAGGCCGCCCAGGCTCATGCGGGTAAACTTGCGCCCCAGGGCGCGGGCGATGCTTTGCCCGAGGCTGGTTTTGCCGACCCCAGGCGGTCCCACGAAACATAGAATTGCGCCCGTTGCCTCGGCGGCTTTTTCCTCTTGGCCCGCTTTGGTTTCCAAACCCCGCTCGCGCACGAGCCTGCGCACGGCAAGAAATTCGATGATGCGATCTTTGACTTCCTGCAAATCATAGTGATCTTCATCCAGGACCGTCCGTGCATGGTTGATGTCCAGCCGGTCTTCGCTCAGCACATTCCAGGGCAGCTCCAGCAGCCAGTCGAGATACGTTTTGATTAAGGCGTACTCGGCCGCCTGGGGCGACATACCCTTGAACCGTTTTAATTCCCGCTGGGCCTCCCTTTTGGCTTCCGCGGGCATATCGGCTTTTTCGAGTTTGGCGGCATAATCGGCGGCTTCTCCTTCGGCGTCCTCGGATTCTCCCAACTCCTCCCGAATGGCTTTCAGCTGCTGGCGCAGATAGTATTCGCGCTGGGCTTTATCCATTTTTTCCCGCGCTTCGGATTGTATTTTTTCCCCGAGGGTTAAAATTTCCTTCTCGCGCGTCAGATATGCGATGACGGCGCTGACTTTATCGCTGAATACATCGATTTCCAAGATACGCTGACATTCCGCAATATCCATGCGGGAGTTGGATATCACCATGTAAAAAAGGTAGCGCGGGTCATGCACCTGGTCCAAAAAATTAGCCAGCTCGTCGGGTATATTCGGTATGAGCGCGATAACCTGTTTGGCCAGATCGCGCAAACTTCTTATGAGGGCATCCAACTCAAGTCCGGGCTCGATTGCGTCCGGTGCAAGTTCTATGTGGGCCTGAAGGTAAGGTTCGTTGGTCAGCCAATGTTTGACCTTAAAGCGCTCCAGATTTTCCACCACCACATGCAGATCCTTGTCGGAACTGCGCAGGACCCGGAGAACCCTGGCCACGGTCCCTACTTCATAAACCTGTCCGGGAACCGGTTCGTCAAGCATTGGATCCCGACTGGTGATGAGGCCGATCAGCCGGTTGCCGTGTAGTGCGTCTTCAATTAATTTTATCGAACGTGGAACACCGATCGCCAGAGGCAATATCATGAAAGGAAAAGCCACGGTGTTGCGCAATGGCAGAATCGGAAGGTCCTGCGGGATATCTTCCGAGCGCTTTCCTTCGTCATGAGGCTGCATGAAGCCGACCATATTAGGTCATCTCCAATTACGGGGGGGGGCGATTGAATGCTCAATTTTGATTGGACTCCTCACCGCTTTCCGTTTTTTCGGAA
>CP070771.1:6397252-6406387 GCA_020345785.1 Desulfobacterales bacterium | reverse complement strand
CAAACTGTGAGCCATACGAACAATGAAGAAGCCAAGGGCGTTTGTCCTTACTGTACGGCTGTTTTCGACAGCTTTGAAGAACTCAAAAGCCATGTGATCAGGGTGCACAAGACCGAACCGTTGCCCCGGCCGCCGGGCCTTGTTGCGCTGACCGTCAACGGCCAGGTCCATGAGCTCAAGGTGCGGCCGGAATGGACGCTTTACCAGGTGATTCACGACCAGCTGGGACTGACCGGCGTCAAGATGTTCTGTGATCGCGGCGCCTGTGGGTCCTGCACTGTCATCATGGACGGTCGGCCTATTCTCTCCTGCATGACCCTTGCCATTGAATGCGACGGCAGGACCATCGAAACCGCCGAGGGCATTGCGGAGGCCGGACATCCGTTGATCGAAAGCTACGTCAAACACCATACCATGCAGTGCGGCTACTGCACTCCCGGCTTTATCACCACTGCCAAGGCGCTGCTGGACAGACACCCGGAGCCGACCGAAGAAGAGATAAGGGAGGCGCTGGGCGGTAATCTGTGTCGCTGCGGCACCTATCCCCAGCATCCCAAGGCGGTACTGGAGGCCGCCCGAATCCTTAAAGAGGAGCACTTAAAATGAAGGCAAAAAAACCGGGACCTTATAAGACCCTGAAACAGGAGGGCACCTATAAAATTGGTTACGATAAACCTACCATCGATTTCAAGCAAATCGGCAAACGGGGTGTGCGTCGCTATGACGGGGTTGAGAAGGCCAGCGGCAAGGCCCTTTACACGCGCGATGTTATTCTACCGGGAATGCTGCACGGCAGGGTGTTGGCATCACCTTATGCCAGAGCCAGGATACTTCAACTGGACACCAGCCAAGCGGAAGCATATCCGGGTGTCAGGGCCGTACTGCGCTATGATGATCCGGCTGTAAAAGGGCAAGAGTTGACCGGCAGCATTGCCGGAACTACCCGCATGGCACCCAAATCGGCCGGTTGGGCCATGCTGCCCGTTAAGACCATATTGAGCGATCAAGCCATATTTGAAGGACAGATGGTGGGGGTGGCAATTGCCGCCGATACCGAGCAGATCGCCGCCGAAGCCCTGAAGCGAGTCAAAGTCGAGTGGGAAGAGCAACCGTTTATTTTGGATAATCAAAAGGCACTGGCGCCGGATGCCCCCCGGCTGATTCCGGGCGCCGACAGCAACCAGATCGTGGACGGCCGCGAGTTGACGGAACACGGGGACGTTGAAAAAGGATTTGAAGCAGCCGATGAAATCATCGAGTTTTCTGCCCGGCGGGATGCTCATCTATGGGCGGGGGCCGAACTGCCGTGCGTCATTGCCCGCTGGAGCGGCGACAGACTGGAGATGTGGGTGCACGAACAGCAGCCCTACCTGAGCAAGCTGATCCTGGCCGAGCAGCTGAACATTCCCATGAACAAAATACACACGCACTCCCTTTACCAGGGATGCTCATTCGGCGAACGCTGCAACCCTTCCAACTGGTCCCAAAACGGCATCAACGTCCTGGCGGTGCTGCTGGCCCGAAAAGCCTCCCGGCCGGTCAAGCTGGTTTTAAACCGGGCCGAGACGTTCTACGGCTTTTCCGGCGACCTGATGAACTGCGAATTCAAGGTGGGTGCCCGCAAAGACGGCACCATCACCGCCGTGCAAATGAAAAACCTCTTTGCCAATTACATGTGCACCACCGGCGTCGAGCATCTGGTGGACAACACCAAAATACCCAACCTCAAGTGTGAGGGCACCACGGTGTTCGTCAATAAACCGCCGGCGTGGTGGAACCGCTGTGAACAGCTGCCGAACGTTTTCTGCCAGACGATGATATTTGATCACGTGGCCGACGCCCTCGGGATGGACCCCACCGAGGTGTCCCTCTTAAACGACGGCTGTGAGGGCCGCGACAAGTCGTACCTTGAGGAATTTCAGCGCCAACACGGCTTTGAGCCGCACGACAGTCTCAAAGAGTGCATCGAAGCCGGTAAAAAGGCCATCGGCTGGGATGAAAAATGGCATTCGCCCGGCACCCGGCGCCTTGCCAACGGGCGCATGCACGGCCTGGGCTTTACCTGGAGCCACGACTGGGACGACACCCGGGGGACCGGGTCGGCGGCCGTCATGTTTCAGAATGACGGGTCGGTCAGCATCATCGCTCAGCACTCGGATGTGGGGGTGAATCCCTGGACGACATACATGCAGATTGTGGCCGATGAACTGGGCGTGCGCTATGAAGACATCGAAATCAATGCCTTTGACCTAAATGTCGGTTTTGCGTTGATGTCGCCTGACGGCTCCTGCAACCTGGGCAGCAACGGTTATGTCGTTAAAAAAGCCGCCCGCAAGGCCAGACGCATGCTGCTGGATCTGGCCGGCGACAAATTCAATCTGCCGCCTGAAGCGCTCGATGTAGCGGACAGCGTGGTTTTCGAGAAAGCCAATCCCGCCAACCGCATGCCGATCAGCGACGTCGTCAAGATGGCCGTCCCCATGCTTAATGCCGTCGGCATCTGGACCGAGCCGCCGGTGCTGGACTGGGCCTGGCACACCCAGGGGCTGTGGGGCATGGCGCTGGAGACCGGCCGGCCCCGCATGTGCCGGCAGGCAAATTTCATCGAGGTGGAAGTAGACACCGAGACCGGCGAGGTATACGTCACGCGGGTGGTCAACGTCAATGATGTTGGCAAGGCCATATCCCCGGAAACCGTCGAGGGACAGATGTACGGCGGCACTTACATGGGGCTGGGAAGAGCGTTGACGGAAGAGATCGTCTGGGACCCGGCGACCGGCGTGATGCTCAATCGCAATCTTCTCGACTACAAATACGCCACCATGTTGGACTATCCGGCGTCCGACAACATCTATATCGAGACCGGATTGGGGCACGGTCCCTATGGATCTACGGGCATCGGTGAGAACACGGCCACCATGATCCCGGCCCTGCTGGGGCCTGCGGTTTACAACGCCATCGGCAAACGCGTCGACGACTTTCCGATTACACCCAACAAGATCCTGAAGGCTTTGGGGAAAATATAGGAGACAGACCATGAGGGCATTCGAACACTTCAATGCAAACACACTGGATGAAGCCGTCGCCATCCTGGGAAGATATGGCGGCAGCGCCCGGGTCATTGCCGGCGGCACCGATCTGCTCGGCAAACTGAAAGACGAGATCCTGCCAAAATATCCGGAGGCGCTGGTCAACATTAAGAGCATCAGCGGACTGGACTACCTTCGCGAGGACAGGGGAGCCCTGAAAATCGGTGCGCTCACACGTCTGGAGGATATCGCCGTTCATCCGGTTGTCAAGCAACGCTTCGGAGTTCTGGCTCAGGCCGCGGGCCGGGCGGCCTCACCCCATTTGCGCGAGATGGGCACCCTGGCCGGAAACATCTGCCAGGACATTCGCTGCTGGTACTACCGCTACCCCAACAACCGTTTTCCCTGCCTTCGCAAGGGAGGCGGCCGGTGCTATGCGGTCGAAGGCGACAACCGCTACCATTCCATATTCGGCGGAACGGTGGATGACGGCTGCTATGCCGTGCACCCCAGCGATGCGGCGCCGGCCTTGATCGCCCTGAATGCCATTGTAAAGACTACCAAAAGGAGCCTGGCGCTGGAAGATTTTTTCGATGTGAAAGTGCAGGGAACCACAGTATTGGATCCCGATGAAATCGTGACCGAATTCGAAGTTCCGGACCCTCCCGGCGGTGCACGCAGTCACTTTTTAAAGTCAGCTTTGCGAAAGACAATCGATTTTGCCATCGTCAACTGCGGCGCCTTGCTTTCATTGCAGGGGCCGACAGTGGCCTCCGCCCGGGTGTGTCTCAATGCCGTTGCGGTTAAACCCTATCGGGCCGTCAAGGCCGAGGAGGCGATCATCGGTCGAGAGTTGAATGAGACGACCGCCGAGACTGCCGGTGAAGCCGCAGTTGCGGGAGCCACGCCGCTTAAGGACAACGCATATATGGTCCAGTTGGCCAAAATTATCGTCAAACGTACGCTTTTAGCCTGCGGCGCGAACGCCCCGGCCGCTTGAATCGATAAATCGGTATTCTTTTCACCGAAAAGAAATAAGAAAAATACCCTCTGCGCGCTTTGCGTCTCTGCGGTGAATCTATGTCTATTCATGTTCTGCTCAGTCCATTAATACGAAAATATGTCCCGAATTATGACCATTCAATCGGTATTCAACTGGCACTTAATGCGCCTCACAATGTTGAACAGATCGTTGCCAAACTGAACATCCCCCGGGAAGAAGTGATCAGCATCATGATCAACGGGTATCCGGGTAAATTCAACAGCACGGTAAATGATGGTGATTCCGTCACCTTGGCCAAGGTGATTGGCGGAGGATGAGGGTTATTCGAAAACATACACTGTTTTTGTCAGTGGAATTTTTGTCATTTGGAGGTGTTTCGAAATTAGTGCTTATGCCCGCCCTGGCGCGACTCACATTGTTTTGTCTTCATTTCAGTAAGGCAGCATTGGGGCATAAGTAAAATGAACTGCCAATGCTCCAGGTCTGGGCCAGGGATTTCGGATTTATATCATTGAACGTACACTTTCGCCCACTTCAAGGGGCTTCCGACAATGTAATCCATTCACAAGGAGGAGAAAGTCATGGATTTAGGAATTAAAGGAAAAGTAGCATTGGTGACGGGCGGCAATAAAGGCATCGGCAAGTCGGCGGCCCTGGAGTTGGCGCGGGAAGGATGCAACGTTGCCATTACCGGCCGAAACGAGGCGGACCTTGCCGCGGCTGAAAAAGAAATTAAGGGCCTGGGGGTCGAGGCATTGGCAATCGCCGCCGATATGGAAAAGGCTGCAGAGGTGGCCAAAGCGGTCAACCGCACCTATGAGGCCCTGGGTCGAATTGATATCCTGTTTAACAATGCCGGCCACTCCAAGCCGTGCACACCCATCAGTTCGACGGACGAAGATTGGACCGGCCAGCTGAACATCCATCTGATGGCCTGCGTGCGCACCTGCCGGATGATTGTGCCGAAAATGATCGAGCAGAAATGGGGCCGGATTATCAACATGAGCTCCATGTACGGAATCCTGCCGGGCTCGGGCGTTACCGACTACAATGCCGCCAAGGCCGCCGTAATCAACTACACCCAGTCGCTGGCCATGGAGTACTCCCGGTTTGGCATCTGTGCAAACGCCATCTGCCCGGGATTGATCCACACCGAGATCTGGGACAAGTTTGCCGATAGTGTGGCGCAAGATCTCGGCAAAACCCGCCAGGATGTTTTAGATGCCGCGGCCGAGCATGCCAGTTCGGTGAAGCGCTATGCCCGGCCTGAAGAAGTCGGCAAGGTGGTTGCGTTTCTGGCCTCGGAGTGTGCCAGCTACATTACCGGCTGCGCCATTCAGGTAGACGGCGGCGCCATTGCGGGCATCGAGATCAAGATGATTTCAGATTGGATCAGCGCCAAGTGAACATCCATCTCGCCAACAAAAACATTCTTGTCACCGGCGTCATGCATATGGGTTAATCAACTATGTGTCAAAAATGAATGCCTAAAATGACCTAAATTGCCTAAACTGCCTAAAGTTAGTGAATCACTGCGTTCTGTCGATTTTTATAAAATAGACAGGATACCTCAATTTTAGCTCATTCTTGTCTGCCGTTCTTTGGGCGGGATTAGTGCATTTCAAATTTTAGATCATTTTTTAGATGGAAAGGATCTATGAGTAAATTAGAGAAAGTTGCGCCGACCGGCGAGTGTAGCAGGCTGCATGTATCGGCCGCCGATTTTCGAAAAATCAAAAAAGTCGATCACCTTCGGATGCTTTTCCTGCTGCACTTGATCCGCGAATTCGAAGACACGCTGCTCGATTTGAAGGATGCCAATCTGGTGCACGGACCGGTGCATTCCAGCATCGGGCAGGAAGCCAATGCCGCTGCCGCCGCCGTGGTTCTCAAAAAGTCGGATCTTGTCGGCTCCACTCACCGGGCCCACGGCCATTTTCTGGCCAAAGCCGTTATGTATTATGCCCCGAACGACTTTGATCCTGTGCGCGACGATTTAACTGCCGACATGCAGCGCGCCGTGAACAAAACACTGGCTGAAATCATGGGACTTAAAAACGGCTGGTGCTCGGGACGCGGCGGGTCGATGCACCTTTGCGACCCACTATCCGGCAACATCGGCAGCAACGCGATTGTCGGCGGGGGCATCCCGCTGGCAACCGGCGCAGCCTGGGCCGAAAAATTAAGGTCAGGCTCCCGCGTGGTGGTCAGCTTTTTCGGGGACGGCGCCATCAACCAGGGCTGCTTTCATGAGGTGGCCAACATGGCCTCCCTGTGGAGCCTGCCCGTCGTCTATTTTGTCGAGAACAACTTGTACGCGGTGGGCACGGCCACTTGTATGTCTTCGTCCTGCATCAACCTGGGACTGCGCAGCCTGGGCTACGGAATTGACAGCCTGATTGTCGACGGTATGGACCCGCTGGCGGTGTATTGTGCGCTTGAGAGCGTCGTCACCGACATGGAGGACGAACCAAGGCCTTTTCTGATCGAATCCGAGACGTACCGGTTTTATCACCATGCCGGTCGGCTGTCCGGCAGTCCTTTCGGCTATCGCACGCAATCGGAGGAGGACCAATGGCAGGCCAAAGATCCGCTGCAGATCTATGCCAATACATTGTTGGAAAAAAAGATAATTTCAAACAAGCAGCAGGTCGATTTGCACGCCAAGGTCAAAGCAGCGGTCAGCGAGGCCGTCGCTTTCTGCACGGCTAAAACCAACGGCAAACTTTTTATTCCGGATTCAAACTGGCCGCCGCCGGAAGATCTGGTGCGCGACGCCCGCTGCGAGGACGATGTATTCAATGAGGTGGAGTTTGTCGAAGCCACCGATTTTGATCAATTTGAAGAGATGAACTACGTCGAGGCCATCGCTGCCGTGACCCTGCACAATATGAAAAAGGACGATAGCGTGTTTGTTCTCGGAGAAGAGGTGGCCAATCTGCACGGCGGCCCGTACCGGGCGACCAGAGGCATCAAGGAGGTCTTTCCTGAACGGCTGATCAACACCCCGATTTCGGAATGCGGCTTCATCGGCATGGCGGGTGGCGCCGCCATGGCCGGGATGCGACCGGTGGTTGAAATCATGTTTCCGGACTTCGCCCTGGTGGCATGCGATCAGCTTTTCAATCAGATCGGCAAACTCAGGCACATGTATGGAGGGCAGGCCGGCTTTCCGCTGGTGGCCCGCACGCGCATTGCCATCGGACAGGGCTACGGCGGACAGCACTCGATGAACCCGGTCGGTCTCTTCAGCCTGTTCTCGGGATGGCGGATTGTGGCCCCTTCGAATGCCTTTGACTACATCGGCCTTTTCAATACGGCGGTCCGCTTCAATGATCCGGTGCTCATCATCGAGCATGCCGATCTGTATGAGAAAAAAGGCCGGGTCCCCCTCGACCGGCTCGACTACTTTGTAGCCTACGGCAAAGCCAAGGTTGTTAGGCCCGGCAAGGAGGTCACCTGCCTGACCTATTTGACCGGGGTCCATCAGGCCTTGTCAGCGGCCGAAGAACTGGCCGCCGAAGGGCTGGAGATTGAAGTGATCGATCTGCGTACCCTGGATTATTCCGGCCTTGATTTTGGCACCATCGGCCGATCCGTTGAGAAGACCGGCCTGGTGCTCATCCTGGAGCAGGTGCCGCGCAGCATGGGAGTGGCGAGCCGGATCAGCGACGAGATACAGGAGCGATATTACGATTTTCTGGATGCCCCGGTTGAAAAAATTACGGCGCCGGATGTGCCCCCGCCCGTCTCGCGGGCGCTGGAAGCGGCCATGCTGCCCGATCGTGAATTGATCAAACGGCGGTTGCGCATGGTTGGAAAAGCCTGAAACCGTCAAATAATTAGCCACGAATGGACACGAATGACCACGAATTATTACTCTATAAATAATTGAAAGGATCGATCATGTTTAAGCGAATGGATCATGTCGGCGTCAGCGTCAAGGATATCGAAAAAGCGATTGAATTTTATCGCGATGTCCTCGGGATGGAGGTATCCCTGGATCGCGAGTATGATGCACCGCTGGCGCAAATCACGGGCCTCGAGGGCGCCCGGGCGCGGGTGGTGCACATGCGGCTCGGTGACTCGGTCGTCGAACTGTTCGACTACCGGCATCCGAAGGGACGCGAGCCCCGGCCGGACCACAAGCAGGCTGATTTCGGCCTGATCCACATCGGTTTCATGGTGGAGGATTTTCAAAAGACCTACCAGGATCTTAAAGCCAAGGGGGTGCAATTCCTGGGGGAGCCGGTCGAAATCCGGTCGGGCGTGTTTGTAGCCTACTTTCGCGGTGCTGAAAATGAAGTTTGCGAAATGAGACAAATTACGTAATTTTTCAATTTGAGAACTTTGGCAGGTAGTTGATCTGTGATTGTCATTTGCTCAATTCAAATTATCAAATGAAAAAAACCGAGAAACGGATCCAAAGGTTAATTTATTGAAAACCACTACCCACATGCCTTACATTTATGCCGTATTGTTTGACGGCATCATCTCCGGCGAATATCCTCCCAATACACGCCTGAAAGAAGAAGAACTCGCGCAGCAATTTGACGTCAGCCGTACCCCCATCCGGGTTACCCTGCGGCAATTGGAGCAGGACGGTCTGGTGGAAATTCTGCCTAAGCGCGGCGCCCGCGTGGTCGGTTTTACCGTCGACGATGTCGAAGAAGTCTACGACATCCGAAAGTCATTAGAAATTCAAGCCCTCAAGACCTCCGTTCCTCACCTGAACATCCAGGGTTTGCTGGAAATCCGCGCCAAACTGAAGGAAATCTCCAATATAAGCGATCAAAAGGTACATGAAGAGTTCGACGCCCGGGTCCACAATTACTTCATCCAGGCCAGCGGAAAACGGCGCCTGATTTCTATTTTAAATCAGATGTTCCGACTCATTCAGCGTTTCAGGGAGCTTGGATTTGAAGATCCGGATCTGCGGGTTTCCGCCTGCGAAGCCCATCTGGCGCTGATCGACGCCATCTGCCTGCGGGATGTGAATAAGGCGGTCGAAATTCTGGCCGACCATATCGAACAAAGCAAGCTGAATGCGGTTTCCTACATTGTGAAAAAATCGGGGGCCTCCGGTTGGAAAAAGAAAACCTT
>CP070771.1:6391596-6397152 GCA_020345785.1 Desulfobacterales bacterium | reverse complement strand
GCTAAGAATTACTTGGAATATTTTCTAAATGTCAATAATATTTTTTTATTTTTTAGTGGTTCATGAAAAAAATGAAGGTAATTCAAAGCTGTTTTAATCTTCTGAACCATGACAGAACCGTCGATCTTTTTTCTTGACATTTGATTTAACTCTCATCGAATATGTCGACGTGTTCTGGGGTATGTTTGTGGGGATTGTCCAGCTGGAAGACATCAAAAATTCGTCATTCGACATTTATCTATCATCATTTCACAAGGGGGGAAACCAAATGCGCAATGAAACCATTCTTTATGAAACCAGGGATCGACTGGCGATCATCACCCTGAACCGGCCGGAAAAATTTAACACCATACGACCGCCCATGCCGGAGGAACTGGAGCAGGCCATCGCCGAGGCCAATGCCGACCGAGATGTTCGGGTGATCATCCTCCAGGGCGCCGGGAAGGCTTTCTGTGCGGGCTTTGATTTTTCTGAAGATTTAGAACATTTCGCCCAGTGGGGCGGACAGGCCGGCAGTGAAACCTGGGATCCCGGAAAAGACATGATGATGGTCACCAGTCCTTTTGTCGGGCCGGTGCCGAAATTCATGAGTATCTGGCGCAGCCCGAAGCCGGTTATTGCAAGGGTGCACGGCTGGTGCGTGGGCGGCGGATCCGACATGGCCTTGCTTTGCGATGTGATCGTTGCCTCGGAGGAT
The DNA here is from genome assembly GCA_020345785.1 of Desulfobacterales bacterium. The sequence continues at coordinate 6,396,455 of CP070771.1, read as the reverse complement.
GCCCGCTTCGGAACACCCTATTCCCGGGTGTGGGGGTGTTATCTGACCGGGATGTGGTTTTTCCGGCTGGGGCTGACCAAAACCAAGATGCTGGCACTCACCGGAGACAGCATCTCCGGCAAAGAAGCAGCTGAAATGGGGCTGATAAACAAAGCCGTGCCGGCGGATAAGCTGGAAGAAGAGGTACAGTACTGGGCCAAACGGATGGCCCAGTGCCCAACCACCCAACTGGCCGCCATGAAACTGGTCGTCAATCAGGCATTCGACAATATGGGTCTGATGAATACCCAGCTGATCGGATCGATCCTCGATGGCTATATGCGCCATACACCCGAAGGTATGGAATTTGTAAGAAAATCAATGGAAAAAGGGGTCGCAGCCGCCATTGCCGAGAGAGATGCCCCCTTTGGTGATTACAGTCAAGGCCCGCCGGAGCTGAAACCTAAGGGAACGCCGTGAATTCGATTTCAGATTTCGGATTTGGGATTGCGGATTGGATAAAAAAGAGGACAGTGGCGCCAGGACAGATGACAGAAGACAGAAGTCAGAAGTCAGATGACAGAAGGCAGCTAGTTTGGTTTCAGGTGTCGGGTGTCAGGTGTCAGATGACCAAAACCGGACGTCAGAGGAGAAAGGACAGAAGACAGAGAACTTAATTCAGATGACAGGGGTCGTCGAATGTGGAAGCGGGAATGCGGAAGTCGGAATTTTTATTTTTCTGGTTGCAAATCCAAAAGGAGATTATAATGCTACTTAAAGGCAAAGTGGCACTGATCACCGGTGCGGCGCGGGGCATCGGCAGAGCCACTGCAATGATTATGGCCGGTGAAGGGGCCGACGTTGGTTTGGTCGACATATTGCCTGAAGTCGATGCAACGGCCGGTCAAATCAGGGAAAAGGGAAGAAGATCTGCTGCGGCAATTTTTGACATCGCAGATCCGGAGCAGGTTCAGCTGGGCATGCGAAAGATCCGCAAAGAACTGGGAGACATTGATATCCTGGTCAACAATGCCGGCATCGTGAATAACATTGCCCCGCTGGTCAAAATGACCCATGAAGCCTGGTCCAGAGAGATCGCCGTCAACCTCAGCGGCGCCTTTAACATGATCAAGGCCGTCATCGGCCCCATGATCGAAAAAAAATGGGGCCGAATTATCAATTTTTCTTCGCTTGGCGCCACCGGCGGACTGCACTTTCAGATAGGCTATGCGTCCAGTAAAGCCGGTTTGCTTGGCCTGACCAAAACGGTTGCCCTTGAACATGCCGGGGACGGCATTACCTGCAATGCGGTTGTTCCCGGTTTGATAGGGACGGAGCTGGTCCATCAAATGCCGGAGGAGATAAAAAAAAGCGTCCTGACCAATATTCCGGCGCGCCGTTTCGGCAAGATGGAGGAAGTCAGCCATCTGGTAGCATTTTTGGCATCAGACCGGGCGGGATATATCAATGGAGAAGAAATTCATATCGATGGCGGAATGCGACTGAATGTAAGCACCCTGGGCAGTCGGAAAGCCCTCAAAGACAGGGGGTCCGTTTAAAATACGAATGTCAATCGAGATGGCATCCCGATCCAACTCAATAAACTGTACCCTATTTAGCAAAGAACGCTCAATTAGGCACTAATGGTTATTTGTTATTCGTGATTAGACCGGAATCATCAGTTCATTTGATAATTCTTCGATAGATGAAAAATATGAAAGGATAGTATTCCGTTCAAACTATTAACTAGTGATCGAACGAAAACTCGTCCAACGCCGGTGTTGGGTTTCGCTCTCGGGAATCCATATCGGCTCAAAAGCTCAATTTTCGTAGGTTGGGTTGAGGTACGAAACCCAATATAATCGGCTGGAGAAAACTATATGACAACTCATACGCGCTCCGGGATTCCGTTAAAGTCGTTTTACAGCCCGGAGGATATCCAAGATTTAGACTATGAAAAGAATCTCAACGCTCCGGGTGCTTTCCCGTATACCCGGGGTAGAAGTGCTAAAACCACCGGGGCTTGGATTCAACGGGAGCTGTCCGGTGAGGGGGAGCCTTCCCGGTCAAATGAGCAGCTCAAATATCTCATCGAAAAGGGTCAGATGGGAGTTGATGTTATCGGCGACAGTCCCACGATGGCCCTTTTGGATCCGGATCATCCGTTGGCACTGAACACGCTGGGAACTCAGGGGGTATCATTGTGCTGTTTGCAGGATTACCGGGAGCTCTTTAAAGATTTGCCGCTGGACCGGATTTCAGTTTCAAGTTCGGTACCGCCGGCTTTTGCGCTGGCAGGTCTTTATCTTGTCGCCCGGGAAAATGGTTTTGCGGCCGACAAGCTGCGGGGGAGTGTGCTGCAGGCGCCCTTCTATGCCGAAGACTGTGGATATGCCATGCATCTGCCGATTTCGCTCAGGTTAAGAATGGCGGGTGACTGCATTCAGTTTTGCGCCCAAGAGATGCCGAAGTTTCATTCTTTTGTGGAAGATACCTATTTTTTCAGTGAAGCCGGTTTGAATGCGGTTGAAGAGATGGCCCTTGGATTTATTGAGATTCGGCATATTGTGCGGCAACTGCTGCGTCGGGGGGTCGCCATCGACAGTTTTGCACCGCGGATAGCAATTTTGGTGAATTGCGGCATGGATTTTTTTGAGGAGATCGCCAAAATCAGGGCCTCCCGGCGTCTGTTTGCCAGAATGATGCAAGCGGAATTCGGCGCCAAAGATCCGCGCTCGCTGGCGGTAGTCATCACCTCCCACACGTCCGGCTTATCGCTGACCGCCCAACAGCCGTTTAATAATATCGTGCGGGGCGCCATCCAGGCCGTTTGCCTGGTTATGGCGGGGGTCCAGGCCATGGAGATTTCGGCCTTCGATGAAGCCTATCGCACGCCCAGCCCCGAATCCCATCTTGTCGGTCTGCGAACCCAGCAGGTTGTTCAACTGGAGTCCAATGTTGCGGCAGTGCAGGATCCGCTGGGAGGCTCCTATTTTATCGAAAGTCTGACGGACGAGATGGAAAAACGAATTGATGCTATGATTGAGGATATCGAATCCAAAGGTGATCCGGCCATGCTGTCTGAAAAGGGGTGGTTTAAAAAATTTTTTGAAAACAGCATGAACCGCTACCATCAGCAGATCGGCAATGGTGAACTGCCTAAAGTCGGGGTAAATATCCACCGAATCCCTGATCATGAAGATACCCTTCTCAAAGAAATAAGCGAAGGCAAGATCGAACCTTGCCGGGGCCGGGCGGAAAAAATAAGGCAATACAAACGCAGCCGGGATTCAAATCAGATAAACGCCGTTTTACAGGGCCTTTATCAACGTTCAAAATCAGAAAATGAAAATATTATGCCGGCGATCATAACGGCTACCGCAGCCGGCGCAACCATGGGGGAAATCGCCGGCGTACTCCGCCAGGCCTATGATTACCCCTATGACCCCCACGGCCTGATCGAACCGCCGCTGTGAAAGGATTTTGAATGAAAAAGATAAGAGTGCTCATTGGAATTCTAGGCCTGGACCAGCATGATGTGGGCGCGGTCGGTATATCACGGATGCTCAGAGATGCCGGCATGGAAGTCATCTATGCCGGAAAATTCAACCTCCCGACCATGATCGTCAAGGCCGGAATTGAGGAAGATGTGGATATCATCGGTTTAAGCTGCCATTCCTGGGAATATTTATACTACCTTCCCGAACTCATCGATCTTCTCAAAATGGAGGAAATAGACATCCCGGTCATTGTCGGCGGCTCCGTCATAACTCCCAAGGACGGCAAATCCCTGATCGAGATGGGGGTTGCGGCCGCCTTTGGACCCTCTGCGCCTCGTGAAGAAATGATCGAATGCATTAAAAGCTTGGCAGCGAAAAAAAAGAGCCTGAAGGGAAATTGAAAATGAGATACAAACACATTCTTTACGAAGAAGAGGATCACGTTGTGACGATCACCATCAACCGCCCCGCAGTTCACAACTGTATTAATCATGAAACCAATCTGGAATTGCAGCACGCCTGGAAGAAATTCCGGGATGACGAAAATGCGTTTGTTGCCATTTTCACAGGGGCCGGCGACAAGGCTTTTTCGGCCGGCTGGGATCTCAATGATGCGGCGGCCCTGGAGTCCATTGGCACCTACGATCAATTTCGGGTCGCGGTGCGCAACAGTGAAGGCTACTGCGGTTACACCAAAAAATTTGATATCTTTAAGCCCATCATCGCCGCTGTAAACGGATATGCCTTTGCGGCCGGCCTGGAATCCTGCCTGTTGGCGGACATCCGCATTGCTTCTGAAAATGCGCAGTTTGGCGCCACCGAGAGGCGCTGGAATATCGTGGCCGGCGACGGCCTGTGCGTGCGGCTGCCTCTGGTGGTCGGCTACTCCCGCGCCCTTGAATTAATCATCACCGGCAAACGAATTGATGCCGAAGAAGCCTACCGCATCGGCCTGGTGAATGAGGTCGTACCGCAGGAAAAGCTGATGACGCGTACAAGAGAGCTGGCCCATCAAATCTGCGAGCTGCCTCAGGGCTCCATTCGCACGGATAAAGAGACGGTGGTGCGCGGCGTCGGGCGGACCGTTGAGGAACGAACCTTTATCGAAACCGAAGGCATTATGACCATGTTTCTCAGGCAAGACAAACACACCGAAGGAGCCAGTGCCTTTATTCAAAAACGCAAGCCGGATTGGAAAGAACATGGGCTTTAGGTGTATTTGCTTATGAATTGATTTTGTGGTTCGGCCTTGGACAAGTAAAGGGCTATTTTTGCCATCTTCAAATGATTGAATATTGAACATTTAAGGTGCGCCTGTGGCGGATCTATTTTAAAAAGACGGAGCGCAGCGACAACCATAAATATTCAATTTTCAATCTT
>CP070771.1:6377739-6391496 GCA_020345785.1 Desulfobacterales bacterium | reverse complement strand
GGGGTTGAAACATTATCAGCCATGACGTCCTCCATAATGTTATGTGTTTTAAAAAAATAACGATAGTTGGATTGAAGGTTTTTCACCCCAGCTTTTTAGCGATTTGCCGGCCGTAATCCTGAGCCATCTGCATGCCGCCGCCGAGGGAACTCGACTTCAAGCGTAGCGTATCGCCGACCAGATCCATTTTTAAAATATGCTTCATGGTATTAAAAATGCGGTCATTGGCCTCACCGCTCCATCCAAAGGAGCCGAACGCCCCGCCGACTTTGCCCTCAAGATTTGCCTTCTCGGCCAGAAACAGAAAGGTTTTCATGCCCTGAAGCATTTCGCCGTGGTATGTGGACGATCCAAAAGCATAACCGTCATAGCCTTCCAGATCGGCTTCGTTTTTGATCTCTTTGACATTAACGACTTCTGCTTCATGGCCGGCAAAACGAATTCCTTCGGCAATCAGATCCGCGATATTCTGGGTTTCACCGGTTCTGGTAGCATAAACGATAAGAACTTTTGCCATATTACGCTCTCCCACGCGCTTGAAATATCAATTTAACCCGAAGAGACAGTTTCGTTGATTTCCGGCTACTGATGGATCATCACGCTTTCGGTTTGCCGATTCTGTGATCAGTGCCCTCGTAGGCACAATCCGGCGTATAGCAGGTCGTATCGAGAAATTCACATTTTTCTTTGCATGACGGGCATTGATTGGGGTGAGCATCCGCTTCAAGGGTATACCCGCATTTCGAACATTTCCAGGTTGGCATACAATCACCTCCTTCATTAATGTCCGTTGTCTGCTGTCCGTGATCAGTTGTTACAGGCGTTGTTCCAACCGGTAATCGGCTGCCGCTCCAGGTCGGTGGTCTCGGGTTACAGATTTCAGGCTACTGGTCACCGGCCACTGGTTTTGCCCTTGGTTGACCAACAACCTATAGGCCGATAACAACGGCCAACCGACAACGGACGCACGGCCAAATTATTCAGCCGCTTCAGCTTCTCCTCCGGCACTGCGTTTAGCCAGCTCGCGGTCGATCATAAAAAGGCCGCCTTTAGCCTCTCCCATCAGCCTAAGCTGTTCCAGCACGCCCCCGACACTCTCTTCTTCCTCGACCTGCTCCGATACAAACCACTGAAGGAATATATTGGTGGCATGATCACGCTCTCCCAGGGCGAGATCTACCAGGGCATTAATCAGGCCGGTTACCTTCTGTTCGTGCTCGAGGGTCGCTTCAAAAACCGCGAGGGGAGAATTCCAATTCCCCGGCGGTGCTTCAATCTGCTGCAGATTCACCTTTCCGCCGCGCTGGTTGATGAAGGCATAAAACTTCATGGCATGGGTTAACTCTTCCTGAGCCTGAAAATACATCCAGTTGGCGAAACCATCAAGATTGATGCCCTTGAAATAGGCATGCATTGACAAGTACAGATAAGAGGAGTAGAGTTCCGCATTTAGTTGGCCGTTGAGTGCCTCCTGCATTTTTTCTGAAAACATAGCTATTATCCTTTCCACAGGCCATGTAGGTTGCAATATTCACGCGCGGTGACCTTTTTTGCATCCGTTTTGAATAAAGCTTCCGGTGCGTCACCGGGATTTAAAAACTGACGGTCTGCTTTGCCGTCCGTGATGATTTCAATCCACTCAATGTAGTGTTTTTCCTCCATGGGGTGTGCGACGGATCCGACCTTTACCTTTACGCCGCCTTCAACTTTTTCGATGACCGGCACGTGCTTTTCCTTGGCTGCATCCACCGTATTTTCGACCATCAGTTTCATTGGTTCCCCGCAACAAACCAATTCGCCCCCGCCGCCATGGATGACCTCGACGATGTTGCCACAGGCATCACATTTGTAAACTTCCAATTTTTCAGCCATTTTTTTGCCTCCTTTCAATTTGCTATTATTTCAATAAACCGCTAGTCATCCTGCCACCAGCCTTTTCGGATGTGGTTCAGTTTTTCTTCCTCCGCCAGTTTTCTCAACTTGAAAGCAGAATCCCGCAAGACGCCGTAAAGTATGCCGCAACCGTTGTCTTCCCGATCGGCGTCCCCCTGGTCTGCGAGATGAATCATTTCGTCGACGAGCTTTAGCGTTTTAACGATGTGCAGGTTGCAGGGTTTCACGTTCATACACTCCCCGGTAAAATTTGAAAAGGTATGGGATCATCGATCAGCTGTCGCTATCTGTCCGATACCGTCATACAGTTCAAATTTTGTGCCATGCGTGATGGGCCTGACCGTACTTTTACGTCGATGCTCTAATCTTGGTAGTTTACAGCGCCCAATGCCCCTGAATCGTAAATCGTTTAAAACGATACTGTCACATCGATTTGCGATACATGATAATGTGATGATTTAAAAGAATTTTCTAGTCTTTGAGAAGTAATTGCTGAATATCACATTAAAAAAAGTTTTGCAATACAGTCTCAGATTAATTTTTGATACATATGTGTCTCATAGGGCAGATGAGGGATGACAGAGGACGGAAGTGGGATATGGTTATTGGTTATTAGTTATATTGGTTGTTGGTTTCAGGTGCCAGCCCAGCCGCTGGCCAAAACAACGGCCGGTCTGATCCAAAAAGAAGCTTTGGTGATGAACTAACGTAGGGTGGGTCTCCGTGCCGACCCATTTCGGCGGGCACGGAGACCCGCCCTCTAAAAAAGCGAATATCGAATAACGAATATTGAATGTCGAATTTCGAAGCAAGGTATTCTATCTTTCTTTATAAAAAGACTGAGCACAGCGAAACCTCCCTTCGACATTCTGCGGTTCGATATTCGATATTCTGCGGTTCGCTGTGCCGTTTAGGTGAAGTTTCATAAGAGCGGTGGCGCTGAACCCAAGGCTTTGCGCCTTGAGCCCTGCGCCTGCTTATCAGGCCGCTTTAACCTTCCGGCGTTCGAGGATTTTGCCCCTGGTGCTGATGACCACTTCCTCCATCGGGATTTGGGTGCCGGATAGCTGCATGCCTTTTTTCACGATCATGGGAAGGGCCGAACAGCAGGGAACTTCCATGACCACGGCGGTGATGCTTTTAATGCCCGAAGCTTTACAGATTTGGGCAAATTTTTCGACATAATGCTGCGCATCATCAAATTTCGGACAACCCATCATGACCGCCTTGCCCTGCAGAAAATCTCTGTGAAGGGTTGGGAAAGCGACCGGGACGCAGTCGGCCAAGACCAGCAAATCAGCGCCTTTTAGAAACGGTGCCGTAGGGGGAACCAGCATAATCTGGACCGGCCAGTGGGAAAGTGCGGAATCGGCTTCAGGACCGGCGGACGGGCCGGCGGGTTGGGCCGCAGTCGAATCAAATGTCTGCAGTCGTGCCGAAGGGCAGCCGCCGGCAGCCATCGGCATAACCTTCAGTTTTCCGGCTTCCTTTTTCTTTTTTTCGGCCAGAAACTTTTCGACCGCTTCTTCATCAAATTCAGCGGCTTCTCTTTCAACAATTTTGAGAGCGCCTGCCGGGCATTCACCCAGGCAGGCACCGAGACCGTCGCAATAAATATCGGCTACCACCCGGGCCTTGCCGTCTATGATTTCAAGGGCACCTTCCGCGCAGGACGGTACGCAATTGCCGCAACCATCACACAGGTCTTCGTCGATTTCTATAATTTTACGTACAACTTTCATGATTTCTCCTTGTCGGTAAATTGGTTTGTTGTGAGTGCCTTCATCACACCGGACGATTGTCTATGCCAGCAGGACTTCTCGTGCTAAATCGCGGCCGGCAGGGGTTAAAAAAATTCTTTCTATCTTTTCCGTCAGTTTTTCCCTGCTTGCCGGATTTTCCTTCACTTTTTCGTCAAGGTTTTCAATAAGATCGGCATCATAGACCACTTTAAAATTAGTGGTATCATTGGGTCTCGGGTGGTGATGGTGACCGACAATGTCGCAGACCTCCTCGATCAGTTCTTCCTGGGCGCCCAGCTTGATCAAAATCGACCTGGCAATAGGAGGTCCTTCTTTTTCCTGATATTCTGCGGCCGTGCTGCCGTGCTTTTGTTCGGCCGCTAAAATTCCGATGTCATGCAGATAAGCCGCCGCCAAAATTACCGCCAAATTACCGCCCTCACTTTTCCCGATGCGTTCTGAATACCGCGCCACGCGGGTGGCATGACCGATTCTTTTAAAATCGCTTTTAAAATAGCGTTTCATTTCGATGGCCACCCGATCCTTGAGCAGATCGTCTTTTTGTGCCAAAAGCTCGGGCGGCAGATTCCCGATGCACTGTTCAGCATACTGGCAGTAGGCGGCGCAGCCAAAATCCATCTGCGGATTGACAAACCGGTGACCGCAATTGCCGCATTTGCGAGATGTGTCATCTTTAAAAAACTCCACTTCATGGTCGCACTTCGGGCATTTTACTTCAAAAATTGCCCCTGCCTGCCAATATTGGGTGTCTTGTCCAGGACATTTCATGGGTGATATCCTCCCGATTTTCAATCAATCGCCGTCAGCAAAAGCGCTTAGTCGTTATTTTAAGTTTAATTTACCTGATCATTGCACATAATGCCTTGACTTAGATCAAAATGAGGAGAAAAAGATTGATCAATTCTGTTTTTTCAGTTATTTGTCTTGACATGCAGTGAAAATGAAATCCAAAGAAAAAGTTATGAAAAAAACACTTGATGTTATATCTGCCATTCCCCTATTCAGCGGCCTTCCCGAAGATCAAATTGCCGCCATCAAACAGATTGCTGTGGAGAAAAAGGTCAATAAAGGTGAAATTCTCTTTTCGGAGGGAGATGAGGGCAACGGCTTCTTTGTCATTGCCGAAGGCCGTCTCAAGGTTTTCAAAGTTTCTCCTGAAGGTAAAGAACAGATTTTACACATTTTAGGCCCCGGGCAGCCCTTTGGTGAAGTTTCTGTTTTCGCCGGTCAGAGATTTCCAGCAAATGCCCAGGCGCTTGATGCGGCACGGGTTTTCTTTTTGCCCAGAGCTGCCATTGTGGATTTGATCGCAGCCAATCCCTCATTGGCCTTGAATATGTTGGCGGTCATGTCAAAAAAACTTCGCCAGTTCGCCGTTCAAATCGAAAATCTGTCGCTAAAGGAAATGCCGGCCCGACTGGCATCCTATCTCCTTTACCTTGCTGAAGAACAGGGGGACAGCGCAACTATCACGTTGAAGACTTCCAAAGGGCAGTTGGCCAGCATTTTGGGTACGATTCCGGAAACATTGTCCCGGGTTTTTGCCAAGCTGTCGGGACAGAATTTAATTCGCGTCGAAGGAAAAAAGATCACCCTGCTCGATCGCAGCGGGCTGGAAGATTTGGCCGGATTCGGCAAGGAGATGGATTAATAGGGTTCAGGGTTCCGTGTTTAGGGTTCAGAGGTTCAGGGTTCAAGGCTTTGCTGCCTGAGTATCTTTGATCCGATATTTCTGTAAAACTCATTAACATGTTCCTGAGAAATTACCTGATCCTTAAGCCGCGTATCTGAAACTTCATAAGTCCAATGTGATTTTTACTAGACCGAGGTTAATGTCTGGTGGGAGTGGTTTCCAGCCACGATTGCGAGGCTGACCGAACCGAGTTAATCGCGGTTAAAAACCGCTCCCACAACATCTTAAAATTTTTCCAGGTTTCGCGAAAGTTGCGTCTTCGATCAAACTGACCGCTCCGCGGCCAACGGTCGGGCTGGCCTCCAAACCTCTAAACCCTGAACCTCTGAACGCTGAACCCATTAACCGTCATCCCCTCTGTTCCACCAGCTTCTTGCTGAGCAGCCTCACATGTCCCATTTCCTCTTTGATAATGTGCTCCAACTTTCCTTTACCATATTTTTCCGGCACCATCTCCTTCATTCCCAGATAGAAAACAATGGAGTCTTTTTCAGCTTCGATGGCGGATTTGAGAATTTTTTTCAAGGAGGTTACGTCAATTTCTTTTTCAAAAAATACACGGGTGTCTGCCAACGCGCGCAAGTACAACGCCGCTTCCCCTTCAGGATCAAAAACGGTCGATTCTTTTTCCGCGGCGGATAATTCGGCCCGCATCGCTTTGAATGTTTTTTCGTGTTGGTCTTCCATAGCCGCCAGTTCCAGCAAAAACTCCTTATTGACGGTATCTTCCATGTTTTCAGCGGCGGTTCGATAGAATTTACCGCCGTTGCGTTCCATCTGCTCCGCCATTTCAAATACATCGTCCGCATTGAAATCGTAACTCATCTTAAATCCTTTCTTTCTCTTTCCCACTAAATTTTTGAGTCTTTAGTATTTATTTGACAGCCGACATCCTGAAGGAATTTGTTTGCAATCCGGCAGTTAGATTGGCGTAAATATATATACGATAAGCCGTCTTGTAAAGAGACCTGGATTCCGCCGTATTACCGTCGTATGCGTTCGTTTTTTGCCGCAAAAAAGCCGATGCTGAATTGACAGTCGCACATTATTTTGGCAGATTAACAAGCGTTAAGGCAAAAAAAACTTAAATAACATCTTTAATTTGAGACAGTTTACGCGATCTCTAAAAAATCAATCATTTCTCTTGACAGCACAATGTGGTATCTAATATTATATTACTATGAATAGCAATCCTACCAGAACAGGATCGATCTTTTTGAAGGCGATCTGCATTGCCCTGGTGCTGATTACCGGCGGCAGTTTGTTTGCCACCGGGATTATGGCTTCCGGGGGCTGCGGAATGAAATGCTGCTGTCAAACCGGTCCGATGGGCATGCAACCTAACACCGAAAGGCAGATACGATCCTTGATGGGTTGCTGCAAAGGGGTTGCGCTGAATCCCTGCGAACTGCAATCCGCGCTGCCTTATGAACCGCCGGATGTTATCGCGGCCTCGTGCTGCGGGCCCCTGCAGGTTACATTCGGACCAGCGGTTATCTTAAGCGATTCATTCAGTGAAAGCCGGAATTGCGGCGGAAATTTTATTTTTCAGATGGCAGACCAGAAATTCAAGGTGCCCCCCCTCTACCTGCAGAACCGTTCATATCTCATTTGATACCACTTGGCGCAGACGAACGTCTGTCACACCATCCAGCAATTCGTAATTTACGGTAAAACGTTATTACAGGCTGCGGGCTTACCCCGTTGGGCTTGAGGGGGTAGCAGCGGCTGACGCTCATCTGCATTCGGTGGCAATTGAGCCGTGTTAACGCAGATGGCCTGTTACAAATTTAGATCATTGGATCCAGTTCGCATTTTAATTACGGTGCGCTAAATCAATTAGCTTTAAACAAAGTTAGATTGAATAAAAGATAGGAGAAATTATCATGTCGAAAAAGAACAAGAAAAAGACTCAGGATAAAATGGCAGCTAAGAAAGCCGCTGTTCTCGGAACTGAAAAAACAAACAAAATGCCGATTATTGTCGCCCTTATCGGGGTTGTCGTCATCGCGGGTGCGGCTATTTTCTATATGACGGGAAGCAGCGGCAACCGTTCGGCGGTTGCAACCGCTCCGACAGCTACCACCAGCACCAGCGTCTCCTTTCCCGTCAGCCTGTTTGAGGACGGCAAGGCGCGTCATTTTGAGCATGTGGACGGTAATTTAACCATTCGGTATTTCATTCTTAAGAGTTCGGACGGCATCATCCGGGCGGCTTTCGACGCCTGTGATGTCTGCTGGCCGGCCGGCAAAGGCTATTACCAGGATGGCGACTATATGGTCTGTCGCAACTGCGGCCGCCGATTTGCCTCGGTTCTGGTAAATGAAGTTCAGGGCGGCTGCAACCCGGCGCCTTTGAACAGAAGCTTGCAAAACGACAAGCTGATCATCCAGATTAGAGATATCCAGGAAGGTCGGCAGTACTTTAATTTCGAAGGAAAGGCCTGATTGGGGCTGAATAATGAAGATTGAAAATTGAATAATTAAGGAATCAACTATGAACCTAAATTCCATATCCATGAAAAACCTTCTGCGGCGCAAAGGTAAAGCCGCTTTTGTACTTGCCGGTTTGGTCATCGGCGTGTCGACGGTCGTCGGGATAATCAGCTACATTGAAGCCATGACCAACGATATCAACCATAAACTCGACAAATACGGCGCCAACATCCTGGTTGTGCCTAAAACCGAAAACCTGGCGCTGTCCTATGGCGGGCTGTCTCTGGGAGGCGTGTCGTTTGAGATGGAAGAAATCCGCCAGGCGGAGTTGGCCCGGGTGGGGACGATTAAAAATTCTGCCAACATCGCCGCCCTCGGACCGCTGGTATTGGGAGTGGCCAAGATCGGCGAGCGCAAAGTCCTGATGGCGGGTGTCGATTTTGAGGCTGCCGGAATCTTAAAGCCATGGTGGAGACTGCAGGGTGCCCTGCCGGAGGGGGGCGAAATCATCCTCGGTGCTGAAGCCGCCCGGGTGCTCAATTTGGGCAGCGGCAACCACCTAAACATCAATAATAACGATCTGGTGATCTCCGGCATTCTTGAGCCCACCGGATCCCAGGATGACCAGCTGATTTTTACCCGGCTTGACACCGCCCAAACGATTTTCGGCAAACAGGGTCAAGTTTCCATGGCTGAGGTGGCGGCGCTCTGCAAAGACTGCCCGATTGAAGAAATGGTCAGACAGATCTCCGAGGTGCTTCCCGGCGCCAAGGTGATGGCCATCCAGCAGGTTGCCAAAAGCCGTATGGAAACGCTGGCGCAGTTTAAAAAATTTTCCTACGGCATTTCAGCTGTCATCCTTTTGATCGGCAGCCTGGTCGTTCTGGTGACGATGATGGGCAGTGTCAGGGAGCGTACCGATGAAATCGGCATCTTCCGGGCGATCGGATTTCGCAAGCGCCACATCATGAGGATTGTTTTCATGGAGGCTGCAGTTGTTTCGGGTTTGGCCGGCATCATCGGTTACTTTCTCGGCTTCGGCGCCACGAAGGCTGCTCTGATTGCGTTCAGCGAAAGTCACACCGAAGTTGTACCGTTTAGTTTTGAGCTGGCAGCAGCGGCCTTTATCATTGCGTTGGGCGTGGGCTTGATATCGAGCGCCTATCCGGCGTTTATGGCGTCCCGGCTGGATCCGAATGAAGCCCTCCGGGCGCTTTAGAGTTGTATGGTCAAAAAAAATCTACCAAAGGATAATCAAGTGAGGAGCTAACATATGAGCTATATAAAAGCTGAAAACCTAACTAAAATTTACGGCAGCGGAGATGCAATGGTCACGGCGGTCGATGACATCAGCTTTGAAATCAAGGAGGGTGAATTCATCGGCATCATGGGTGAATCCGGGTCCGGCAAATCGACGTTGCTTGGGATGATGGGAGCCATGAACGCTCCCAGTTCAGGCAGGTTGATTGTCGACGATATTGACGTCTACGGCCTACGGCAGGAACAAAGGGCGGATTTTCGCCGCGAGTTTTTAGGATTCATTTTCCAGAGTTTTCATCTTGTACCCTATCTGACGGTTATCGAAAATGTCATGCTTCCTCTGGCTGTTGTTAAAGCCAACAATAAGAAAAAGCGATCCATGGCACTGGAAGCATTGCGGCAGGTAGGGCTGGGTGAAAAAGGCCATCGCCTTCCGAATCAAATTTCAGGTGGAGAAAGTGAAAGAGTTGCGATTGCACGGGCTATCGTCAACGAACCGCCGGTTTTGCTGGCTGATGAGCCCACCGGCAATTTGGACACCAAAACCAGCCGGGAAATTATGGAATTACTGCTTCAGCTTAACCGGGACGGCATGACTATCATCATGGTGACTCACAGCCCGGATTGTGCTGCCTATGCGCGGCGCATCATGAAAGTTTCCGACGGCAAGCTTCAGGAGGACCATCCCAATATAAGGAGTATTGAGACATGGCAAAAAGGAGAAAAAATAAAAAAAGAACCGACTCCCGGCCAGATTCAAGCACTGGCCGCTGGCAGCCTTCGTACTGGATGATTGTGGCTGCCATTTTTTTCTTTTTTTCGGCCGGTCTTGTTGTTAAAATGGTTTTTGCACCGGGCTCCGGTATAAGGAACGGCGCGACGAATTATCAGAGCGTCGCAAGCGGCGGCCAAGTTATTGAAAGCCAGGTTAAACTGGTGGCTGCGAATTTCAGGTGTGCCTGCGGCGGGTGTGGGGAGCTGTTTCTGGTAGATTGCACCTGTGACATGTCGCGGGGTGCGGTTGAGGAGAAGAACTTTATCCGTGACAAACTCCGCCAGGGTTTAACGGTCGATCAAGTGGTTGAACTGGTGGACCAGGAGTACGGCCACAAAATTTCCTAACCCGCACGCAGCGGAACTAACCCGGCTGCGATGGTAGCTCCATTCATCAGCCATCGGCTATGGCGATGAGGATTGCAAAGGTTTTACTGTTGCAGCGGGAGTATTTTTCGGTGGTCCAAACCTAAACGATGCGAATTAACTCAATACCCAAAATCGCGTTGATTGGGGTGTTGTTGATATGCACCGGATTTATTGCAATTTATCTGGCGGATATTAACCCCCTGGCCAAGGCAAATCAGGAAGGCGGGGAACTGGAGCGGCTGTTTGATAATCTGGACGTGGTCCGAGTCCGAGACAATCAGACGCCTATTGAGATCCGCCTGCCGGATGTGAACGGCATGAGTGTCGACCTTGCTGATTACAGAGGCAAAATTGTCTTTCTTAATTTCTGGGCGACATGGTGTCCACCCTGTGTGGCTGAAATGCCCTCGATGGAAAAATTGCATCAGAAGTTCAGAAATAAAGATTTCGCAATGGTATCGATCAGCCTGCAAGACAACCCCGCGCAGGTTAAAGATTTTTTTAATAAAAATAAGCTGACTTTCACGGCGCTGCTGGATTCAACCGGTGAGATCGGCGCCGGATTTGGCCTGCGCGAAATTCCAACCACCTTAATTCTCGATAAGGCCGGGCGAGCAATCGGCATTGTTATGGGACCGCGGCAGTGGGAGAGCCGAAAATCCATCAAATTGTTTGAACACCTGACCGATAAGTACGTGGCATCTTCGACAAAAGATAGTCAAAGGAGGTGATCTTGATGAGACGGTTTTAATCAAATTTTTGAGCGTCAAATGAAATCTGCAAAATTCCAAACACCAATATACAAATCTCAAACAAATTCGAATGACCGAAATTCGAAATTCAAAACAGGGAGGATAACCGCGAGGCATCGGAAAAGGGGCTGGGATATTTTGGTCTTTGGATTTTGAGATTTTGGTATTGTTTGGGATTTGAGTATTGTGATTTGGGATTTCAGCGTTGAATCCGAGCAAGCAAATCGCTTCCAGCCGAAGCAGTTGACGTCCACTGACGTTCCTTGCCAAACCCATTTACCTCCTTGACACCCCTGATGCATTTTCCTATACTCTTCCGGTCTCTTAAGGAATAGATTTCTTAAGCTTTCCAATTCAGGATATTTTTAATGACCCGATCAGATAACAACGATTGCGGTGCACTGCTCCTGATGGCGGCCGGCGCCAAAGGAGCTGTGGCGTCCACTCTGGCTGCGGCGCTCGCAGTCATGCAGAACGATCCTGCTGCGGTTGTGCCCAATTTAACGACCGGACATTTGTTCTCTTTTTTGGGCTCCCTGTCGACAACCCGGCTGGTCGGATGGGACACAGCCGAGGAAAGTTTCATAGCTGCCATAAAAAGACACGGCGTAATTTCCGAATCCATTTGGAGATCCCACGCCCAGGATCTCGATCGTACGCCGGTGCTTCGAGCGCCGGCCGCGGGGACCGACCTTCCGACCCAGGTAGCGCAGCTAACCCGGGATATCAGTGACTTTAAATCACGATACTCTGGCGCCAGAGCAGTTTTTGTTGATCTTTTACCCGCTGCGGCCCACCACAAACTTGCACACTGCAGAAATCTTTCTCAGCTCTACACTGAAGCGGATACCGGTATCATGCCGGATTTGGCGTACACCTTGGCGGCCATAGCGGCCGGTGTGCCGGTTGTAAACTTCACGCCGAACATTGTCGAAATTCCGGCGGTGCTGGATGAAGCCGTTGAAAAGGGCGTGCCTGTAGCGGGGCGTGACGGCAAAACCGGTCAGACTTATTTGAAAGTGGTCCTGGCTTCAGCCCTGAAAGCCCGTCATCTGCTGATTGATGGATGGTACAGTTTGAACATCCTCGGTAATGCCGACGGCGCCAACCTGATGGATCCCGACCGGGCGGCAGGAAAATTAAGCAACAAAACGAGTTTGCTGGATGACATATTGGGATACGCGGTCGGCGAAAACTATGGGGCATCGGCGCACAAGGTTCACATCGACTATTACCCGCCGCGCGGCGATGCCAAGGAGGCCTGGGATGTCATTGATTTTAAAGGATTGTTCGGCCTGCCCATGAGTATCCGAATAAATCTGCTGGGCCGGGACTCCATACTGGCAGCGCCCCTTGTTTTAGACCTGGCGCGCTGGGTGGCAGCCCTTCAAATGGCGGGGCGCAGCGGTCCCGTTCCGGAACTTGGATTTTATTTCAAAAAGACGGTGGGAAACTCTCCGCCGCTGACGTTTCAGGATCAGCTGATAAGCCTGGCGCGCCTGGAACGCGAGTGTAATGAGAAGATCTATGCCGGGGCTAATGTTGCTGAAATGAAGGGCCCTCAAATTTAACCGCAAAGCGCATAGCGCAAGGGGCAATGCGTAAAGAATGTAATACCGGTATCTACGCTATGCGCTCTGCTCTTTGCGCCATGCGCCGGCCATCACATCAAAACCTGGTTGATGGCGCAGCAATTTATCAAGAATTCACTCAAGACGATAAGGGACTGATCATGGTATTCGGATACAGTACCAACGCCTTTAAAAAATTTTCCCTGACGGAAGCGATTGAAAAAATAGCACGGATTGGTTTTAAGGGCGCCGAGATCTTGGGTGATCGTCCGCATCTGTATCCGCCTGATGTCGACCAGGTTCAGATAGAACATCTCAATGCTGTGATTGTCAGAAATAAAATAAAAGTGACGAATCTTAACAGTTTCACGCTCTTCGCCGTGGGTGATACCTATCTGCCCTCCTGGATTGAACCGGATAAGGATAGAAGAGAGATCCGTATCCGGCACACGCTTGATTCATTGAAAATCGCCAAACAAATCGGGTGCCCCAATATTTCGATTCCACCGGGAGGACCGCTGGACGGCCTTGCCCGGCAGGAGGCCATGCATTTGTTTCACCACGGACTGGAGCAGGTTGTTTCTCTGGCAGAAGAGTTGGGCGTTATGATTCTAGTGGAACCGGAACCGGACCTCATGATTGAAACCACGGCCCAGTTCAAAGATTTTATCAAAGATGTACCTTCCAAATCCATTGGCCTAAATTTCGACATTGGTCATTTCTTCTGTGTGGGAGAAGATCCACGGCGGGCGTTTGAGGAGTTATTCCAGTGGGTAGGACACGTACACCTGGAAGATATCGCGCCCAGCCGGGAACACAATCACCTGATCGCCGGCCGTGGTGCCGTTGAGTTTAAAGAGGTGTTCACATCCATGGTGCAGCTTGGCTACACAGGGGATATCAGTCTGGAGCTTTATACCTACCAGGATACACCTGAACAAGCCGGCCGTGAAAGCCTGGACTATCTGCGACCGATTTTTGAGGAGACGGGGTTGGGGATTGAATAACAGGCAGGCCATCTGTATCCAATCAGCCTCCGATCTTCACAGTATTTCTCCCGGACATTATTTTTAGATACATGCACTTGGGGCTCACTCAAAAATAACTTCACATTTGATACGCCGATGCATCTCTTTCGGCTGCGCTGCGAAAGCTCGGAATATCCAGATATTCCTGCGTTTTCGCGCCTTGCCGAAAGAGCGCCTCAACGCCTAAAACTGTGAATTAATTTTTTCGTGAACCCTAAG
>CP070771.1:6373403-6377639 GCA_020345785.1 Desulfobacterales bacterium | reverse complement strand
ATTTGTTTGGAATTTTGAATTTAGGTCATTGAGATTTATTTGTGATTTGATTTTGGGTGCTTGGAATTTTAATTCATAAAGCGCAATTGCATTGAAATCAATCAATATTCTCGGGGTTCAGGTATTTTTACGCACCAAAATCAGGGTATTACCGGTAACACTCAAACTGCTCAGCAGCATGGCCGTCACCGCCACCAGGGGGTTCAGCAGGCCGCTCATTGCAATAGGTATGCTGACGGCATTATAGAGGTATGTAAAAACAAGATTTTGATAGATTTTTTTGTTGACCTGTTTTGCGAAATTAAAAAATTCAAGTAGTTGAGAAGGCTCACCCCGCATCAGGGTGATGTCGGCAGCTTCCTTGCTCAACTGACCGCCTGCATGAACTGCAATCGAAAGATCCGCCTGCACCAGTGCAGGGGCATCATTAATTCCGTCGCCGACCATGGCTACTCGATATCCCTGTTGCTGCAATGCGAGAATAAAGCGGGATTTATCCTGGGGCATTTGACCGCCAAGGGACTCCTGAATGCCAATTTTATCTCCAACCGCACGGGTGCTTTGCACGCCGTCACCCGACACCAGTGCGAGGCGCAACCCCATGCTTTGCAATCTTTTTACTGTCTCCAAGGACTCCGGGCGCAAGGTATCCCCAAAAACAAAAGTGGCAGCCAATCGGCCATCGATACCCAAATACACAAAAGAATGATTGGTTGTTCCATCCACGATCGCTGCACGCTCGAAGATGTCAGTTCGCTGCCAGTCATTAGTCAGAAAATCCGCCGAGCCGATTTTTATTGTTTGGCCGTTCAGTCGGCCTTGAATCCCTTTTTCATGGTGCCGGATATCTTTTATGGGGACCGGTTGAACATTTTTGTGTTTTGCCTGCCGGATAAGTTCACTGGCGATGAAATGGTCTGAATTCACTTCCAGGCCGGCCGCCAGAGCCAGGGCCTGATGTTCGGTGAGCGACGCATCGCATATCGTATGCAACAAATTCCATTTCCCGGCAGTGATGGTACCGGTCTTGTCGAATACCAGGGCGGTTACCCTTTCAGCCTGTTCGAAGGCTTTAAAATCCCTTACCAGAAGACCTTTTTTGCCGGCGATGGAAATCCCTGCCACCCGGGCCAGCGGAATGGCGATGCCAAGGGCACACGGGCAAGAAATCACCAGAACGGTGACGGCCCGCAGGACGGCTTCTGCCATTGAGATCCCCGCCAACCGGCAAATAAGCGCCGTGCCGGCCGCCAGCGCTATAATTATCGGAACAAACCATTGTAGGATAGCATCGGTTTTTCCTTCCAGCGGTGTTTTCGTCATCAGGGTTTTTTCGATGATGGCAATCATCTGGCCCAGTGTCGAGTCGGGGCCAACCTCTTGCGCGCTTACTTTGAATGATCCCTCTATGACCCTGGAGCCGCTCTGCACGGTGTCTCCCGGTTTCTTCCTGATCGGCAACGGTTCACCGGTCAAAGAAGATTCATCTACGGTGCCGGTGCCCGCCAGTATTCCGCCGTCGGCCGGAATGATTTCATTTTCATCGATTCGAAAGATATCTTTTTCAGACAGATGATTGGCGTTTGCGTAGCGTCCCTCAGGGTAATCAGCTGTACATATTCGCACTTTGTTTGGTTTTAGCGAGAAAAAATTTTCCAGCCCTTCCAATACCGTGCCTTTGGCGCGGCGTTCCAATGTCTTGCCCAAAAGGACGAGGGTGATCAACAGGGCGGCCGTGTCATAATAAATGTGTATGCTGCCGGCAAAAAGGTTCACCGTGCTGTATACATAAGCACTCATTGATCCCATGATAATCAGCGTCTCCATGCTGAAGGCGGCATTGGTAAGGCCGGACCAGGCTCTTTTAAACAAATCGAAGCCTCCGTATACGACGACTACCGTGGCCATGATAAAGGCCGGCCAGGAGAGCTTATAGATGGTATCCCGGTTGAATTCGGTAAAAAATCCGGAATACAGCGCATAGGAGAGCATCATTATGTTCATCGTCAGAAATGCTGAAACGGCAAAACGAATAAATTCCCTGCGTCTTTCAAGCGCATCCCGGGAGTCATCGGGTTCCACCGCCCGGTAGCCAAGTTTTTGGAGGGCCTCGATAATCTGGTCCGGCGAGGTTTTGACGGGGTTATAGTTCACCTGAAGTCGGTCGGTTGAAAAATTGCAGGCCGAATCAATGATTCCGGGCGTTTTTTTAAGACTTTCATCAATCAACCAGGCGCAGGCCGGGCACCACATGTTGGTGACTCTAAGATTGAGGCCTAAAACGCCGTCCATGGGGGTTGACTGCTGTGCGGCAGGTTCTAATTTGCCGACCCCGGCGGATGCAGAGTCATTGGATCTGCCATTCACAGGCGTTGAAACCAGATCGTCTTCCGACCGCGGAATGATGCCTTTTTCCCGGCACTGCCTGAAAAGATCGGTTTCGCGAAATTTGGCCGGATCACCGGCATCGGTTGCTTCTATCAGAATGCTGAAAACCTGGCGGCAACCCAGGCAGCAGAATTGGTAGGTTTTGCCGGAAAACGTGGCTTCAAAACTTCGGACGCGCAGCCGAAGGCCGCAAAGATCGCAAACATCGGAGGCGGTTTGTGCGCGAGTTAATTGATTTGGGGATTTATCGTCAGGCATGGTTCAGAAACACCGGTGACATAATGGGCGTGCCCGGACGCCGGAAAGAGAGTGTATCTTAACACCAAGGACTGAGTCCATTGGGCAGCTTACAGCGAAAAGCCCATCTCCATGCCACGGTGAAATCAATGCTTGGTCCTCTATGCCAGGATTCTCTTTTGGCGGTTAGCGATTGCCGAGGGATTTTACGAAAGCGATGACATGCCATCGATCGTCAATGCTGATGGTGGTATGCAGGGCCGGTTGGCGCCCGCCGGGGATACCATAACTGATGCTTTGAAATAATTCACCTTCGGATTTGGATTGGACCTGGGGGCTGCGCAGATCGGCGGGCAGCGGTTGAAAACTCTGGCCGACCGTACCGTTGCCGTCGTAGGCGTAACCATGGCATTGGGCACAAAATGTCAGATAAACGGTTTTGCCTCTGGTAATGACAAACGGCTCGGCTGGGTCCAGCGGGGATGTCAGATTATCGCCGGCGGTTGCGCGGTATACGGCTTCGCCCCCGCTGACCGGGACAATGCCTTTTTCCATGATCAACAGCGGATCTTCATGGGGTCTGACCGCCGGAGTCTCACGCATGCGGCCATAGCGGAAATTGTTGTCATAGTACATCAACGCTTCATACGCCACGAAAAGGACGACGCCCACCACGATGATAAAGCTGATAATTTTCTTCATTTATTCAACACCTTGAAACGGCAACGCTTTCAAATGCAACGGGTTTTCCTCTTTGCCCAACTCACCCCGAACATGCTGGGCGTAGGGCAGCGCATGATAGGGATCGCCGATGGTATAGGCCGATTCACCGGGAACATCCGGAATCGGCCGGTAGTCCCAATCGGGCTGGCCAAGATCGCCGATAACCGAATATGCCAGCCAACCCTTAAATGCCACCCACCCCACCATCAGCAGGATGAGAAACCATGTCTTGACTGCGGATGTTTCATGCTCTAGATGATCCATCAGATTCTCACCTTTAAGACTCCGATTAAAATAATATACGCCAATACCCAGATAATCGTCCCAAAGACAACCAGGTATGCGAGTAACGGAAACGGGGCATTACGACCTTCGATTCCGCCCGGGTAGCGCTCGATAATGCGGGCTTCGCGTTCGGCCGAATCCCTGCGTTTAATGTGGTAGAATCCCAGCCCGATGATGAACAGGGCGATAAACGCCAGTGCCGGGAACAAATACATAAAAAAATGCTGTACGCCTAGAACTTCGAAATATCTCATGACCTGTTTCCTTTGACCCCCCAAGCCTTCAGCCATGCCGCCATCGCATGGTCGGCCTGACTGCCAGCAGCCGGTCCTTCGGATTTAATTGGCTGCCTTCAGCAGGGCAAACGTGATGACGGCAACTGAACACGCCAGACAGATACAGACCAGCGAAAACAGGGCAATTGTCTGGATGCGCGCAAATCGCGATGCTTTCACCGGCTGCGAATTCAGGTCGCTTTCCAGCGGAATAAACCGCGCCCGCTGCTGGTCTTTAAATTGACCGTTATTCAGCGCCCAAAGAAACACCACGATACTGATTAAAAAACCGGCCGACATGTATGCGATGAAGTAGGGGTAGTACATA
>CP070771.1:6368785-6373303 GCA_020345785.1 Desulfobacterales bacterium | reverse complement strand
GCATGCCAAAAATATCAAGCCGATGCCGGCGTCCCACGATCTGGTGGACACCTGCACCGAGTGCGGATTCTGCGAGCGCAACTGCATGTCCCATGATTTCACGCTCTCCGCCCGCCAGCGCATAGTTATTTACCGGGAGATGGCCCGCCTGGCCGCTGCGGGAGAAGATCCCGCCCGCCTGGCGGAGCTCAAAAAGGAATATGTCTGGTACGGGGACCGCACCTGTGCCACCGACGGCCTGTGTGCCCTGACCTGCCCGGTGGAGATCGACACCGGCAAACTCATCAAAGTCCTGCGCCACGATCAGTTGACGCCGGCTGCACGGCAAATCGGCGCGCAGGTTGCCAGACGGATGAACACCGTTGTGGCGTTAAGCCGTATGGGGCTTAATTTGCTGAATATCCTGCGCTTTCTGCTGGGTACCGGACTGATGAAGGCCATTACCGGCGGGCTGCGCAGCCTGTCCGGCAATCGGATACCGTTGTGGACACCGGCCATGCCCAAAGGAGCGGAGGTCATCACCCGGCGTACCGTCGGATCGGGTGCCGCGGATCACGTGGTTTATTTTCCGGCCTGTATCAACCGCAGCATGGGGCCGGCCGGAGGTACGAAAGAGGAGTCCTTGAGCCGCAAGACCGAATCATTGCTTTTGAAAGCCGGCTACGGCATCATCTACCCGGACCATATGGACAAGCTATGCTGCGGAATGCCTTTTGCCAGCAAGGGGATCATTGAGACCGCAGACGAAAAGGCCCGGGAGCTGGGGGATGCCCTGCTGAGCGCGTCGGACAACGGGCGCATCCCGATTTTGTGCGATATGAGCCCCTGCCTGTGCCATATGAAAGAAACCCTGGATTCCCGCCTGCAGCTCTATGAGCCCATCGAATTCACCCTCAAATATCTGACGCAACGCCTCGAATTCCAGAAAGTTCCCGAGACTGTCGCCATTCACACCGTCTGCAGCGCCAAGAAGATGGGTTTGGAAGCCGATTTTCTGCGCCTGGCTGAAATGTGTGCTGCAAAGGTGATCACGCCGGATGTGATCTGCTGCGGTTTTGCCGGCGACCGTGGATTCAACGTGCCCGAGCTGAACGCCTTCGGCCTGCGACGCCTGAAAAAGCAGCTGCCGCCGGAAGTCAGAGCGGGCTACTCCACCAGCCGCACCTGCGAAATCGGTCTTGCCACCCACAGCGGCCTTGACTACAAATCCATCCTTTATCTGGTGGATCGCTGCACGCGGCCGAAGGGATGAAGTTGATGGGTTGATTAGTTGATTGAGTTGATTGGTTGACTGAGTGATAGGTTGAATTGAAGATCCGTTGATTGGTTTTCGAATCGATGAGGGATTATTGCTAAATCGTTTGCGGCGAAATGACTTTCGTGATTATATCCCCTGCTCAACCTGGAAGATTTGGGAAATAAAACAGGCGCTGTGCTGCGGCACAGCGCCTGTTTTTGGATAACAAGGCGTAAAAGCGCCATTCAGGGATTGCATTCCGGTTCAGGACAACATTTAAAATTACCACCCCACCGCCTCCCAGGTCAATGCCGAAAGGGATCGCTGACCCTTTGCCGACGGATGGAAGCAATCCAGGTCGGAAACTTCGTCTTCTGTAAACGGGTACGTAAATGCGGCATTGGTGTAAATGAAGTTATGATAGGGATAACTCGAGCTTAGTCTGCTTACTACCCTGCTGAGCCCTCTATTGTAAGGTGCTATATATTCCCTCAATATCGCCAGGCGTTCCACATCATCAATCCCTGGACCCAGGACACTATAACAGGGATACAGATCAAAGAGAGAGAAAAACCAGAGCACTTCACAATCCAGGATTCCCAGTGCTTTTTTGTCCCTGGCGACCTCATACAAATGGGTGACGTCGACGGGACCCACCACCAGAATGGTGGATGGATCCGAGAGGTCTGCCGCCAACCTATTCAAGGCCGATCCTACATTGCGGATATAGTCTTCAACCGGCGTGATCACCTCATCAATGTCCCGGCAGATATCGTTCTGACCGATGAAAACCGTCACGTAGTTCGGAACCGGATAAGCTTCCAAGATCTCCGCAACCTGGCTTGCCAGGTCCTCGCTCTTGGCACCGGCTTCGGCAAACATATAGTTGCAGCGCTCCCCGCAGGTGTGATACTGGCAAAGCCTGGAAATTCTTTGCTTGTGGCTGTCTACGTTGGTAAGACCGAAGAGCCACTGCCAGAAGCCATAGTAGCCGTTGACCCAGCTGGCCCAGGTGTTGTCGCCGAATCTCTCGGCATTGACGCCGACCGAGATGCTGTCGCCGGTACTGGCCAGACAGCATGGTAGTTCGGTGGTTTCTCCGGCGTAGGCGCCGGGGATGATGAGAAACAAAACGGT
Organism: Desulfobacterales bacterium; assembly: GCA_020345785.1. The sequence goes on along the minus strand of CP070771.1, from coordinate 6,370,929 downwards.
GATCGCCAACATGGTTTTCAAAGAGAGCCGTTTGCCGTTCATTTGGTTGCCTCCTTTCTGTTGGCATTCATCTCATGCCGTCAGGGGTTGGATGATGGCAGGGTTGTTTGGGATTGGGTTTGGGCAGTATCTGCTGCCCGATTGATTTCTTCCGTTACCATTGCCTTCAGGCGCGCATAGGGAAAGGTCGGGCTGAAATACAGCCCGTTGACAAACATCACCGGCACACTCGTCACGCCATACTGCTGCGCATCATGGACATCTTTTTTCACTTTCAGCAATACATCACTTTCGAATTGGCCGCTTTCAAAAGATTCCCACTCCAGATCCAGCTTCTGCGCGATTTTTTGCAGTTCGCTGCGGTCGAGCGGTTTGTCCGAATTAAAGACGGCATCATGAAACTCCCAGAAGCGGCCCTTTTCTTGAGCCGCTTCGCCCAGCTGAGCGGCGGTCAGGGCAATTTCGTCCCCGATGCTGAAAAAGTTGCGGTGCACCCAACGGATTCGGTCGGGGTAGTCACGCAGCAAGGTCTGGATCATGCGGACACTTTGCGGGCATAATTCGCAGTTAAAGGCGGCGAAATGCACCACCGTCACCGGTGCCTGCGGACTGCCGCGCCAGGGCTCACCGTGAATTTCCACCTTGACCCGGGGCGGCTGCGGCGGGGTGAGTAGAAATTTCAGCTCGGCTTTGCTGCGAAGGCTTTGGATATACTCTTTTTCACGCTGTATCGCTGACCGCCGGGCAAGATAGGTGCGGATGCGCGCTTTGCGCTGCTCAGTTACATCATCTTCTTTCGAATGTTTAAGCAGGTATTGCTTGAGTTCGTCTTCGCTGACCGGTTCGGCTTTTTCGTCAACCTCGATTCTCAGAAGATTTTCGACGGTCATGTTCCGGCGCCGAGCTTCCATTTCAAGCAGCTTTTGCTCCACGATTTTTTCGGTTTCCCGTTTCAGCAGCTGATAGATGTTGCCCCGCAGCCGGTAGATTTGAAATGCCACGCGCCTTTCAACCTCAGACTGCGTGATCGGCTCGCCATTCAGCAATGCGATGGTTTCGTCATTTCCCCGCTCGGCGCTGTCAGCCGGCGCCGTGCACAATACCAGCATGACCAAAAGCAATGTGAGTTTTGCTAAAGGCATGACACCCCTTCAATAGCGGTCAATCCCGCCGTCCATGACAGATGTGCGCAGCATGAATTCATTAAAACTCATGCCGACAATGCGTTCGAATTGCTCGATTGCCGCCTCGCGCTCCCATTCCAGCTGCTGAAAAGCCTGCGCATTTTCCGCCGAGCGCGCCAGTGACCGCGTGCCTTCAAATGATTCGCGGATTCGCCCAATGACTTCAAACAGTTCGATGCGCTCAATTTCCGACAGTTCAAGCTCCGGGAAATCTTCTGCCAGGGCCGCGTTCATCATTTCGAAAAAATAAGCCTCCTCTTCGGATGCAAAGATGGAAGTGCCCGGAAGGTCAGGCGTCGGCGGCGGGGCGGGTGGCGGTGCCACAATGGATTCTGCTGCTTTTTTTTTCTCCACATCCGACCTCTGTTTGCCGGCGATATCATTCTGGGATTGCGGCGGTTCGTTTTCATGGAACCGGCCGGGTCGGCTGGTCTCACGTTCCGTAAACTTCGGCTGGGAGTATAACAATGGGTTCCCGGCTGATGGAATCAGCAGTTTCCAGGCAGCCGCGGCGGTTAACAAAATTCCGATCACCAAAAAGGTAACCCAAAACTTATGTCGTTTCAGTAACATAAATTCTTTGGAATTTTAGGGTTCAGGCGGCATTGAATCGTCGGTTACGGGTGGATAGAGGTGAATATTAGACACTATTAGGATCGACAGCAGCGTAACGTCCGGCAGTGGAGCGGGAGACTCCGATCGGGGTTCATCATCCGGCCAGCCGCCAATTGTGATGTCACATACCTATTACTTTGGAAATACTTTTGTCAATAATATTATCGATATCGATACCAATTGACTTTAGTCCTATGGGTATTACGTTCAATTTCATAAGGCTGCTAAACCACCAGCCGTCAAAATTCTTTATATACATCAGCGACCAGTGACAGATATTGGTTCCGGCCCCTTCCGTGGGGGCTCCTCATTCCCCCAACTCTGCTGGTGGTCGCTGATTTTTCA
>CP070771.1:6337116-6368685 GCA_020345785.1 Desulfobacterales bacterium | reverse complement strand
CCGAATCCCTTTTGTGGAAGTCGGGTCTATTGACCGAAAGCGAGGCAACCAAGTTGAAAATGGCCGGCGCAGTCGGAGCCGTCTGTGGACGTTTTTTTGATGAACAGGGAAACCGGTGTCTGCACGATTTGACAGATAGAACCATCGGCCTCAATTTAAACGAGCTAAAAAAGATCCAGCATAAAATTCTTATTTCGTCCGGTCTTGAGAAAATTCAAGCCGTTCTTGGTGCGTTGAAGGGCAATCTTGTTGATGTACTAATCATCGACCAGGACACCGCCGGGGGTCTTTTGAAGAAATGATTCGATAACCCTGCATGGCGTGCTTCGGGCCTTCGATTGCCAACTCCCACTGAGCTTCTCACCTATCGATGTCTCATCCGCCGCCCGATCAAATCTGGAGAACTGCAATTTTTTTATTGACAGGGTTCAACTCGGCTGCTATTTAGGCGGCTCATATGCGCAATCTATGCTCAATTGAGCATAAATCAAGTCCTAATTCTCATACCTTAATGCTGCTTTTTAATTATACATGGATGCACCAGGATATTGTTTCCTGTGACATGCGGCGGAATGACCCGGCTTTTTTGATTTTCAGTCCATTCCGCCTACTTCCAACCCACTTCATACTTATTAAGGAGGAAACCATTATGACTCGATTTTCCAAAGCAGTTGTCACCGTGTTAAGTCTGGCTTTAATTTTCGGAGCCGGCTCGATGTTTCTACCTTCGGCCGACGCGGCTGAGGTTAAGGTGGCTCTGGTTCCGGGCGGTCCCCACCCGTTCTTTGCTCCCTGGGAACAGGCAGCTGCGGACGCCAAAAGAGATTTTAATCTCGCGGCGGATGATTACAAGGTACCGCAGGAATGGAAACTGGACTTGCAGAACAAACTGCTTGAAAGCCTTGCCGCCCAGGGATATAATGCGTTCGGTATCTTCCCGGGCGATGCCACCGGTACCAATGCCATGATGAAGGAACTGCTCGACTTCGGTGCCCCCTCGGTTGCCATCGGCGGCTGCACCCAGAGTCCGAGTCCGGCCCAGTTCTGTCTCGCCACCGACGTTTATCGTTCCGTCTACATCGGAACCAAGCAACTGATTAAAGAAATGGGCGGCAAGGGCAGCATCCTGCACGTCTGCTCCCGCTTGGTCGACCCGAACACCGTTTTACGTATCGCCGCCATTGACAAGGCTATTGAAGAAGCCGGACCAGACGTCAAATTGTATCAGCATCTGCCGGATACCGATAGCCAGGAAACCGGTGATCAGAAGATCAACGGCTTGCTCGCCGCCAAGGCTAACGAAATTGATGGAATTATCTCGACCGGTTATGTTTCTTCCGTCGTTGCGGCGCGGTCACTTCGCAATATGGGCGATAAACGGATTAAGATGATCGGCATCGATGATGACCCCATCGTCCTCCAGGCGATTAAGGACGGCTACCTGCAGGGTACCATGGCTCAGAATCCCTACGGCCAGGGCTATATTGCTTCCTTCGTCCTCAAACGACTGCTCGAAGGCTGCAAGATCAAGGCCAATGCGCCCTTCCAGGAAACGACCCAAAACAAAACCTTCATCGATTCCGGTACGCTGCTGATTCACGCCGGCAACATTGACACCTACAAAGACGAATTGAAGAAAATTGCCAAAGATATCATCAGTACGTTCGAAGAAAAATATTTGACCTGTGAATGATCAAAAATAATGAACTCGCCCGTCCATATAATGAGTGGGCGAGTTCATTATCACATTGAAAACCTGATTTTCCGGGCCAGGATTCCTTGCTATGGATACCTTGTCAGAAGCAACTACGGCCTCCAAGCCTCGGGCAGCTAAATTCGACTTCGTCGCCTTTATCATTCGGGCCGCCAATGTGGGCGGTTTAGCGATCGTCATCTTATTGCTCTCAACCATTATTGCAAGCCTGGCACCGGGTTTCCTATCGCCTTTCAACCTATTCTCGCTGACACGCAATCTGGCTATCGACACGGTCATCGGCTTTGCGATGATGGTCGTTCTGGCCTGCGGCCATTTTAACCTTGCGGTTGGTTCAATCGGTGTCAGTGCAATAATGGCCACCGGCTATTTGCTCGAGGGATTGGGCCTTCCGATTCCCGTTTCCATAGCGGGCGGCCTGGCAACCGGCGCTTTCATGGGATGGCTGAACGGAATGCTGGTTGTAAAAACGGGTATCCACAGCTTTGTCATCACGCTGGCCACCGCCAGCCTTTTTTTTGGGTTGATGCTGATTCTAACCAAAGCCGAAGCCTATCGCAATCTGCCGGCAGCATTCAACGCCCTTGGCAAGCAACGCTTCCTGGGTCCTTACTCGGCCATGCTTTTCGTAACCGGTTTCGTTTGCGCGGCGCTGCTAATCCTCTACAAGTACTCCTTGATTGGGCGGCAGATTCTGGCCTGTGGTGCAAATCCATTGGCGGCCGAAATGTCCGGCGTACCGGTAAAGCGAGCAATCATCGTGGCCCATACATTATCGGGTTTGCTCGCGGGCATTGCCGGGGTCATGGTCACGGCGCGCCTGGCCGCCGCACTGCCTTCGGTCGGTGCAGACTGGTTGTTGCCCTCGTTCTTGGCGCCGCTGCTGGGCGGCACACTCCTTATCGGAGGGTATGTGTCGGTCATCGGCACCCTGCTGGGTGCGATCCTGGTAACCATCCTGCAAAATGGCCTCGTCTTGCTTAAAGTGGGCAGTTTCTGGGTCCAGTTTTATATGGGTATAACGCTTTTAATCGCTGTCGGGCTCGACCGGTGGAGGAGTTATTATGCACAACGCATAGGTTTAAAATAATGAAAAAAATAAACTATTCCAGCTGGTTGGCAAAGGCCGATTGGATGCCCATTCTCGGTGTCACGGTCTTATCCATCATCATTCTGTCGCTTATTGCACCGGCGTTCCTCACCCGGACGAATCTGTTTGTTATGCTGCGGATTCTGTCGGTGACCAGCATCGTCGCCATGGCCCAGATGATCGTTATCGGGCTCGGGCAGATGAACCTGGCTGTTGGGGCCATTGGCGGACTGGTAGGGATTCTATTCGGCGGCATGATGGAAGTCTATGGTATTCCGGTCCCGGCCGCTGCACTCGTTGGTTTGCTGATCGGCCTTATCTGCGGTTTCATCAATGGTGCCTTAATCGCTTTTACCGGAATTAACGGATTTATCATTACGCTGGCCACGATGTCGATTTATACCGGACTCAATTACGGCATTACTGAATCGATTCCCTTTTACCACATGCCGAAGCAGCTGATCGCATGGTATGATAGTTATCTCGGTCCAATACCGAATATCGTTTTCATACCACTGATTACTGCGGCGTTGGTTGCATTATTTCTCTTTCGCCACCCCTGGGGTCGCTATATTCTGGCAGTCGGCGGAAATCCGGCCGCCGCTGAACTTTCCGGCATATCCGTGCGTAAGACCACCTTGGTTGCACACACGGTATCCGGCACCCTTGGTGCCCTTGCCGGCCTTGTTTCCGTAGCCCGCCTTGGCACAGCAGAACCAACTATCGGCGCGGTGTGGTTGCTGCCATCCTTTGCCGCCCCGGTTATAGGTGGGGCCGTCCTGGCGGGAGGTCATGTTTCCGTTGTGGGGACAATGATCGCCGTCGTTATGATTCTGCTGTTGGAAAATGGGTTATTCATAGCACGCACCAACCCCTACTATATGGATTTCTTCCTCGGGAGTCTCATCCTGGCAGCAGTCTTGTTCAACCGCTGGCGGACTATCCGAAGTGAAAAGAAAGAGGCTGCCGTGGTAATTGGAGAATAGGTATGACAACCTCGGCTCTACAAGTAGAAAAGGCGACCAAAAATTTCCCCGGCGTAAAAGCGCTTGATTCCGTCTCACTGGATCTTCAGCCCGGCCAAATTCACGCGCTCCTCGGCGAGAACGGCGCGGGCAAAAGCACCCTGATCAAGATCGTCACCGGCGTCTACCGTCCTGAAGAGGGAGAGATTCGAATTGCCGGAAACCTGGTAAATTTGAACTCGCCGCGGGATGCCCTTGCGGCAGGCATCGGAACGGTTCATCAAGAACGGAATCTAATACCCTATTATTCAATTGCTGAAAATATCATGTTGGACCGGCTCCCGACAAAATTCGGTCTCATCGATCGCAACTATATGCGGCAACACGCCGAGCATTGGCTGGGTGTTTTGGACCTCCACATTGATCCTGACCTCCCGGTGCGCCGGCTGTCTGTGGCCCAGATGCAACTGGTTGAAATTGCCCGGGCCCTTTCAATGCAAAGTCGCATCCTGTTGCTGGACGAACCGACCGCTTCGATTGCTGGAAACGAGATCGCTATACTATTCAAACTGCTGCGTCGCTTGAAAGATGAGGGTGTGGCCATTCTTTTCGTCAGCCATAAGCTGGAAGAAGTCTTCGAATTGTGCGACAAGGTGACCATCCTGCGTGACGGGCGAAATGCCTGTCAAGGCGTTCTGATAAAAGAACTCGATAAGCAGAAAATCCTTGCCCACATGATTGGTCGCGATGAAGATGTCAGCGACATCGGTCAGCGCAAATACAAACTCGGTTCGACCAAACTGGAACTCAAAGACGTTTCAACGGCTCAAGGCCACCATGGCATCAACCTGCAGGTTAAAGCAGGTGAGGTGCTCGGTCTTTACGGGCTGGTCGGCGCCGGACGGAGCGAGCTGGCCAAGGCGATTATGGGCGCCGAACAAATAACCGGTGGTGAAATCCGGATTGACGGCAAGCCGGCCCGCATCAAAAGCGTAAAGGATGCACTCCAAAACTGGCGTATCGGTTACGTGTCTGAAAACCGCAAAGAAGAGGGCCTGATCCTGGCCCATTCCGTTGCCAAGAATACCGGTATCACCATTTGGCATCGTCTTGGCAGGGTGATGTCCCTGTTCACCGACGCGATGGAACATAGCGCGATTAAATCCTTCGTCGAAAAATTAAATGTTATCACGCCATCACTGGAGCAGAGCGTCGGCAACCTTTCCGGCGGCAACCAGCAAAAAGTCAGTGTCGCCAAATGGCTAGCGGCCCAAGCCGAAATTCTGATTATTGATGAACCGACCGTAGGTATCGACATTCGCACCAAGAGCTACCTCCACCGTCTGATATGGAACCTGGCCGAGCAGGAGGTTGCGGTTCTGCTGATTTCCAGCGATATGCCCGAGATGGTGTTGTTGGCCGACCGGGTGGTTGTCATGAAGGACAAGCAAATTGTCAGCGACCTGCCCAACAGCCGCCAATATGAAGAAATGAGCAGCCAGATTATGAACTGTATTCATAAGTCCGAATGTGAAACAAATATAGCAGACGCTGCCTTGGTTTCTTAAAGGGCCCGGCCCAGGTGCCGTATTTTCGGGTAGATTCGGATCAAGTCTTGGCCTGGGCAAAATGGCAGCTGAGCAGTAGTTCGATTCGCAGTAAGGAGAGGGACGGCTATGATCAATTTTCCTATCATCGATACCCACCTGCATTTGTGCGATTACGGTAGAATCAGGTATCCCTGGATAGAGGAAATACCGGCGCTGAAGCGTGCCTTTCTTCTGCCGGATTATAATCAGGCGTGCGGGGCGGTTGCCGTCGAAAAAATGGTGTTCGTTCAGTATGAATGCGAGCCGGCTCAATACAAGGACGAGATCGCATTCGTATCGCAAGCAGCCCGGGAGGATCCCCGAATCCGCGGTGTGGTGGCCTGGGCGCCGTTGGAAAAGGGACAGGCAGTGCGCTCGGAGCTGGAGGAATTAGAGGACTGCGCACTTATCAAGGGGCTGCGTCGAATCATTCAATTTGAAACTGATCCGCAGTTTTGTCTTAAGCCCGGTTTTATTGAGGGGGTACAACTTCTTGCGGGCTTTGACTGGTCATTCGACATTTGCATCTCCCACATTCAGATGGCCAATACAGTTAAATTTGTAAAACAGTGTCCCAACGTCCGGTTTATACTCGACCACATCGGCAAACCGGACATAAAACACCGCCTTTTCGAACCCTGGGCTTCAGAAATCAGACAACTGGCGGAGTTTGAAAATGTATCCTGCAAAATATCGGGCATGATTACTGAAGCAGACCATGACCATTGGGTAAAGGAGGACCTGAAACCCTATATCGACCACGTGATCGACTGCTTCGGCATCGACCGCCTAATGTTCGGCGGTGATTGGCCGGTGGTTACTTTGGCCGGTAAGCTGCAGGATTGGCTGAACTGCATAGAATGGGCGCTGAGCGGATTTTCAGAAGATGAATTAGGGAAGCTTTTTCATGATAATGCCCTGGGCATTTACCGGATCAACTAAATGCAAGGATAACACGGGAGAAAGCCGCTGCCTTCAAGGATTTGTCGGCATGGGCCTATGTGCGTCCAGCGCATAATTGCATAATTCAGCGAGATCCTCTGCAGCTTGACCGATGCCCGGGACGAAGATCACTAACTTTAAATAAGTTCAGTAATTAAAAGTGAGGTGATGATGCAGTACTTCGGGCTGGCCCTGAACCTGAAAGATGATCCGCAGGCCGTTGAAAAATACAAATCCTATCATCAAAAGGTGTGGCCTGAAGTGGAAACCGCCTTAAAGAGTATTGGTATTGTTTCGATGAAGATATTTCTAATCGGCCGTAAACTTTTTATGTATATGGAAGCGATCGATGAATTCAGACCGGAACGGGACTTTGCCCAATATCTGGAAGCCGATCCAAGGTGCAGACAATGGGATGAGTTGATGCGCAATTACCAGGAAAAGATTCCGGAGGCAGGCGAGAATGAGTGGTGGGCTTTAATGGAGCCTGTCTATAGACTGCAATAGGATTTGCAGAATAAATGAAGCGAGGCAGCCATGCGCTTGAAGAATAAAGTCGCGATTGTGACGGGATCAAGCAAGGGAATCGGCGAGGGCATCGCCCGGGTATTTTCCAGCGAGGGGGCCCGGGTGGTCGTCGTCTGCCGCACCGAAGATGCCGGCATGCGGGTTGCCGATGAACTGGGTGCCTCCGAGGGACGGGCGCTATTTATCAAAACCGACGTGACCAGCAGCGAAGCCATTCAAAAGATGATCAACCGGACGATCAGTGTTTTCGGCCGGCTTGATATTCTGGTCAACAATGCCGGTTATCACCTCTCGAAAAGCGTGGAGAATATCTCCGAAGAAGAATGGGACTTTTTAATCAACACGAACTTGCGCAGCACATTTCTTTGCAGTAAATACGCGATACCGCATCTGCGTAAGACCCGAGGGAATATCATCACCATCAGCAGCATGGTGGGTCAGGTCGGGCAGCCCAACGCCGGCGCCTATACGGCCACCAAGGGCGGACAGATCGCCATGAACAAGGGCATGGCGATTGACCTGGCGCCGGACGGTATTCGGGTGAATGTGATCTGTCCCGGCTGGATTCAGACGCCGCTGGTCGATGACTGGTTCAGCCAGCAGGACGACCCGGAGCAATGGCGACGCTATGTCTTCAAGCAGCATCCCCTGGGGCGCATCGGTACCGTTGAGGAATGCGGCAAAGCCGCCCTTTTTCTGGCCTGTGACGAGGATTCCTCGTTTATTACCGGCATAACACTGGATGTTGAAGGCGGCATTACTTTAGGCTACTGACAGGCAGCCGCTTAAAAATGGATACTTGTAAAATATCGCGCCTAGTATGAATTGCGGAATTATACCGATTTATGAATATATTCCCGTTTGATTTTTTGAATTTGGAAGAAAGGAGAACCAGAATGACTGTAACCATTGAAAGCAAATCTGCCGCTGTAGCACTGGAAACGGCGCAACGAACCGGAATCGATATCGTTCAGGAGGACGGCGTTATATTCTGGCAAGGCAAATACGGCGGACAAACCAAACCCCGCGGACCGCTGGCGGGGAAAAAAGTAGCGTGTCTCGTGGGCAGCGAATTCAGCGATTTTCAGGCTTATTACATGGCCTCTTACATCGGTGAATTCGGCGGGGAGCTTGAATTTTTATGTGTGGATTGGGTTACCTATAAATTCACGCGTCCGAACATAAAAACCAAGGGGGTCGTTGGAATGTGGGGCCTGACCCTGGATCCGATTCCCGTTATGGGACCTTCAAAGCATACCTGCAAAAATTTAAGGCAAGCCAAAGCCGAAAATTACGATGCGGTTGTCATATTGGGCGGCCACTCCGCCGATGTCATCGTGACGGAGGTTGAGGTCAAGAATTTTTTAATCGCCGCTGCTGATAACGGGGCGGTCATTGGAGGTATCGGAGCCGGGGTTATGCCGATGATCAGATGCGGCATTATGGCAGGCAAAGCTTGCACCGGCAACCGGCTGGTGGATTATATGCTGAAAAAGATCGCCAATTATGAAAATTCGCCGGTGGTGGTTGACGGTAAAATTATCACGGCTAGAGATACGGTGGATTCGCCGGCATTTGTGCGTGCGATCTGCAAGGCGTTTGAGCCGGATTTTGAAGACCCGCGTCTGGGCATCCTGGCCGGTAAGAAAATGCTGGTAATCGCCGGGGAGGATTTCGAAGACATCGAGCTTGCCGTGCCGGTGATGGAATATATTTATCGCGGCGCAAAAGTTACCCTGGCAACCTTCACACCCGTCGTGCGTTCGCGTCCGCCGCTGGTGGGTCTGGATGTCGTCCAGGGCAACTTCGGGATGTCGGTACCCTTCCAGGAAATTCCCGAGAGCTATTACGCACTCAAAAAACTGGCGGATGTGAGCCTGGATGATTTTGACGCCCTGCAGATTCCTGGTGCCTTTTGTCCTTACAATATCGTTGAAACCGGATCGCCGCTTGAATTCCTGAAAAAGGCGGCGGCCGCCGGCAAAATTCTGACCTATATCTGTCACGGTGCGATACCGGTCGCGGCCGCCGATCTGATCGCAGGCAAGAAGGTAACCGGCTGGCAGGCTTCGCAGGATTCGGTGGATATTATGGGCGGCGAGTTCAATGATAAATGGGCGGCGGTGGTGGACGGTCGTCATGTATCCGGGCGAACACCTCCTGAAATACCCGAGTATGTTGATGCCGTCACGGTCGCATTGCTTAAATGACGGCGAATTATGGATGTTGCGAAACCTGCGATCGTTGCAGACGCACTGAAAAAGAACCCGGTTAATGCACTGATCGCAGATGTCGACCCAGCGGAGCATCTGCTCAAAATCTTGGACATAGTTGGTTTAATATTGAACCGGATAAGTTATGAGCGGCGGGTGACGGATCCTGTGTTTTGACTTTCTTAAGCTTCCCCAGTGCGTCTGGCGGGATTTTCAATGGCGAGGGCATATGCAGCAATATATCAGCTTGGGACATGACGAGGCCCAATCAGCGATCCGGGCGATTAAGGCCGAGATGCTGAATCGAGGGGTGGCAGCAGTAATAGCGGTGGCAGATGCACACGGAGAAATCCTCGGTCTTCTGCGTCTGGACGGAGCAAAGCCGGCGTCAATTCTGATTGCCGCTAATAAAGCCTGGACCGCTGCCCGTGAACGAGCTTCCAGCGGAGATTTGGGGCGGCTCGCCCGCGATCCGCAGGACGGATTTGACATGGCCTATTTTGGTGATCCGCGCTATATCGGCTGGGGAGGAGGCTTGCCGGTAGTCATCGACGGGGCGGTCGCCGGAGCCGTCGCCGTCAGCGGCCTGACCGAAAAAGAAGATACTGAATTGGCTCAAATCGGTGTTGCCGTCATCCTGGCTGCAATACATCGGCCTGAGAAGTAATACTCTAATTGAGTTGACACCAGCTAGAAAGTATAAAAAAATTCATGCAGTGTTTCAAATAAAATTCCTGGGTAAGCCATGATTGTTTTACTACCACAGCCGATTGAACCTGAAGCGATTGCTCTTTTGGAGCAGGCAAACTGCACCATCACTATCGCGCCGGCGCCGAAGCCTGAAGCCGTCTCATTACTTATCAAAGATGCGCATGGGTTGATATTGAGAACAGGTATTGCGATCACTCGTGACCTCATTGCAGAGGCGCCTGAGTTGCTGGTCATCGCCCGCACCGGCGGCGGGCTTGACAATGTGGATGTGGCGGCGGCCACCGAAAAGGGAATCCTGGTTACCTCAAATCTTGGCGTCAATACGATCAGCGTCGCTGAGCATGTCCTCGCAATGATGCTGGCTTTGTCCAAAAGACTGGCTGTCATGGATCAGGCCGTACGCAGCGGCAATTTCGCCATCCGCTATCAGAACCTGCCCAGAGATATCAGCGGCAAGACGATCGGATTGCTGGGATTCGGTCGAATCGGCAGCGAAATCGGACGAATCTGCCGGCACACTTTCGGTATGCGTATCCTTGCACATGATCCATTCCTGACCGAAGAAAAAAAGGCTGAATTTAGCGGTCAGGTAAAGTTCACCGGGCTCAAAGAGCTGCTTTTAGAATCAGATTTCATTTCCATTCATGTTCCTTTAACGGACCAAACCCGCGACCTGTTGGACGAAGCTGAGATTTCTCAGATGAAATCGGAAGCCATATTGATCAACGCTTCCCGGGGCGGGATCGTTAATGAGGCTGCCCTGGTGAAGGCATTGCAGAATAATAGAATTGCCGGCGCCGGGCTGGATGTTTTCAGTGAAGAACCTGTCCCGGCCGACCATCCGCTCCTAAAGCTGGAAAATGTCATTCTGACACCTCATTCTGCCGCCCTTACCAGAGATAGTGTAACGCGCATGGCGACCGAGGCCGCCAGGTGTGTGCTTGATGTTTTCGGCGGGCGTGAACCGCCGAATGTAGCAAACCCCCAAGTACTCGAATCCGGCAGGTGGAAGCATATGATTGCGCGTCATTCGACTCAGAGCTAAGCCGGAATTGAGCGGCAACAATCGCTTTGGCGTTGGTTTTTCTTGGTTAATCGTCAAAGAGGTTATGGCTGGAAAGCAAGAAAGCGAGGAAGCTGGGATGCGAGAAGGATCAAATCCGATTTTTCTTTAAGGATCTTCAATATTCTATCATTAAAGAAACTCGCAAAAAAAATGTGAGCAGAAGACTGGTAATCCAGCTTGGAGGAAAAAGGGCCTTAAAACTTCCAGGCTTTCCAGCCTCCAAGCTTCCCAGCCTCGAACAAACGGCAACGCCCCGTTGGGGTGTCACTTAACTGGGGCCGATGGCAACTATTGAAATAATATCAAATTGTGGAGACTTTGAAATGTCAAAAAAATTAGCGGGTATTGCGGCGCCGATTACAACACCCTTTGTTGATGAAGAAGTTGCCTACGATCAGCTGAGGGAAAATGTCAAAAAATACAGTCAAACCCGGTTGGCCGGTTTATTTGCGCTCGGCAGCAACGGTGAGAGCAAATGCATGACGGAAACGGAAAAATTAAAAGTTCTCGAGGTGGTGCTGCAGGAAAAGGCCGAACACCAGATTGTGATGGCAGGTGCCGGTTATGAATCCACCAAACAGACGATCGCCTTCAGCAGGCAGGTCGCAGACATGGGCGCCGACTTCGTTTCCATTGTTACCCCTTCGTACTTTAAAAAACGGCTTACGGATGAGGCGATGATCGGCTATTACACCGATGTGGCGGAGGCGCTTCCCATTCCGGTCGTGGCCTACAATGCTCCGGGCTTCACCGGCATGACGCTCTCAGCCGGGGTCATTGAAAAAATATCCCGCCATCCGAATGTGGCCGGAATGAAGGATACTTCCAAAGGCAACATGAGCACTTATCTCAGTGTGGCCGGCGAAGACTTTGATATTCTTTCCGGGACCGTCAGCACCCTCTTTGAATCCATGCTGCTCGGGGCCAAAGGCGGTGTTGTCTCATTGGCCAATGCCTTCCCGGCACCTTGCTGCGAATTGTACGAGGCCTGCAAATCTCTGGATCTGGAAAAAGCGCGGCGGCTGCACTATCAGCTGATCAAACTGAATAAGGCGGTTTCAGGCTCATTCGGGGTGGCCGGTGTTAAATATGCAATGGAGGTCGCCGGCTACCATGGCGGAGCCCCGCGCCTGCCGCTGCTGCCGCTGACCGATGAAGGCCGGCTATCCATCCGGAAAGCCATTGAAGCGGCCGGATTATTGAAATGAAGTTTGCTGGGTTTATTTGGTTGATTGAGTTGATTAAGTTGATTAGGTTGACTGAACTGGGCGGGGGATCAGCATAGGGCATAGCGCAGAGCGCATAGCGTAAAAACAAGAGCAGGGGCGCGTTTTATGTTGCGAGGGCGGGGCGGCGCTGGCGCGGGAAGAATAAGCTCATAGCCCAAAGCTGAAAGGCTAAAGGTAAAAGGTCAAAGGCTAAAGGAGAAAGGCACACGGCACAAGCAAATTAACACCAAAGGTACAAGGTGTAAGGTATGAGGTAAAGGGTCTAAGGCCAAAGGACACAGGCTTGAGGCAGACTTGCTCTTTCTGACCCCTGTCCTCTGTCTTCTGTCCTCTGACTTTTGTCTTTAAATATTCAATCTTCAATTTTCAATCTTCATTTCTAAATGGACTGCATTTTAGCCATAGACGTGGGGACCCAATCCTTAAGAGCCTGTATCATAGATTCAGATTTATCCGTTCTGGAAAGGCAGCAGGTTCATTACACCCCTCAGGTCATCTCCCGCGACAAGGTTGAAATCGATGCCGAAATCCTCTGGAATGCTCTGGTTCAAGCCTGTGGCGGTCTAGAGCATAGAGACAGGCTGAAGGTGATCACCTTCTCTACTTTATGTCCCTCCCTGCTGCCGATGGATGTCAACGGCAATCCGCTCCATCCTATTATTCTTCATCTTGATCGTCGCAGTCACGAACAGGCAAAGTGGGCTTTGCAGAGGGTCGGCGAAGAGCAGTTTTTAAACATTGCGGGAAATCTGCCCGTGCCGGGGGGCATATCGGTGACCAGCCTGCTGTGGATCAGAGACTACGAACCGAACATTTATTTAAGGAAGGATGTCTGCTTCGGGCATGCCGTCACATTTTTTATGAAACGGCTTACGGATCGCTTTGTCATCGATCCGTCCAATGCTTCTTTCACCGGCTTGTACGACACCGTCGGGTATGGCGATTGGGATGAAAGGCTGTATGGGCCGCTGGGGATCGACAGGCGCAAACTGCCGGATGTGTTGATGTCCACCGCGATTGCCGGAGAACTTATCGATAGCGCGGCTCAGGCGCTCGGGTTGCCTAAAAATATACCGGTTAACATCGGTGCCAACGACACCACCTGTGCAACGGTGGGTGCCGGTGTGACCGAAGCCGGTGACATTATGAACACTTCCGGCACCGTTGAAATCCTGGTTCTATGTATGGATAAACCCATGGTTTCAAAAAACCATCTGTTAAGGACCCATGCCTATCCAGGCCGGTGGCTGGCAATGCGTACGGTGGGAGCCGGCGGCGCTTCCCTGGAGTGGTTCAGAAATAATTTTTGCAAAGAAATGACCAAAGAGAGATTTTATGATGAATATCTCAAGGAGGTATTAACTCCGGGTAAGGTGCCTGAAGCCAGGTTCTACCCCTATTTGACAGGCGACCGGCACAGAATCAAGCGCAAAAGCGGAGCATTCACCCGCCTGACGCTGAACACTAAACGGGATGATCTCCTGCTGGCGCTGGCACATGGCATCATTTCATTCCAGCTTGAAAGTATTGACGAATGGAAAAAGAATGTTCGGCTGTCAAAGCAAATATATCATGTGGGAGGCGGTGCCAGTGACGCCTACACCGGGTACAAGCAGAGTATGTTAAAAGATTTTCAATTCGTGCAGCTGGGTGAAACTGCCTTGGCGGGCGCCGCCCGATTGGCGCTGCGAGTCCTGGAGTAAAATTGAATGCGGCAATTCGTTGGTTATCTGTTTTTACCAACAAACAAAACAATTGCCAGAGCGGTGACGACGAGAACAAGCGCCAGGCCTTCATTGAGTCCGACCGGCTCACTTAAAATGACGGCACTGCTGAAAACGCCGACAACCGGGATGGCCAGGGTGCTGATGGCGGCGATGCTGGCCGGGAAAATGCGAACGAGACTGAAATAGGCCCAATGACAGTAAATCATGGGAAATGCGATTATGTAGGCGAGGGACGTTAGCGCGCGCAGGGAAATATCAAAAGAAGCGCCGACAGGTTCCAGCAACAGCGCACCGATGACAACCGGAATGCTTCCCAGAATAAGCTGCCAGCCCGTTAAAACGGTGGTGGGGGTATTCCAGCTGACGCGTTTGATAAGAACGGTGCCCACCGCCCATGACATTGCGGCACCCAGCATCAGCATGGCTCCTACGGGAGCGGCGCCGACTGCTTTCAACTCCGGCCAAATTAGAGAGGCAAGTCCGCCGAGACCGATTAAGAGTGCGACGACGCGTGGCGGGGTTATACGCTCTTTCAAGATAATTCCGCTGAGTATCGTGGCCCACAGCGGCATGGTAAAGCCTATAATTGCGGCCCGGCTGGCATTCATCCGCAAAACCCCGTGCGCTGAAAACAAATGCCACCCCGTCACGTTAAAGAGCGCCACGAAACACAAGGGTTTAAGCTCTTCCAGGGGCAGCTTCAGCTTAAAGCCGTTTGCTTTGGCCAGGATCAATACGCCGATACCGCTGAATACCAGGCAGTACGTGCGGAAGGTCCAGGGAGGTATCTCACTGACCGAGATTTTAATGGCGGGCCAGGCCATTCCCCAGAATATGCTCAGCGAAATGAGCAGCAGAATACCTTTGCGAGGCAGGGCACCGTCTTCCACAGCAGATGTCGGGGGAGCTTGTTGCGTCAAACCGATTCTCCTAATTTATTCTTTACTTTACGCGGTTATCTGGAAAGTTCCAGTTGAATTTGTCCGAAAGTTATCTCACCACGAAGAACACGAAGTAAAGACAGTATATATTGACATTTGTTTACGATCATTTGGGGTTCAATTATGCGAACAGTAGCCTTAATTGCCACTATTGTCACCGCAATTCAAGCAGTTTTTGGCTTGATTTATGGTTCCATCATCTGCCCGAACTCGGGCTGCAAAATTGTTGAAACCATGACGGCCGTCCCGCCGCTGTACCTGAATCTGTTGGGCTTCATCTTCTTTCAGATTGTCTTTTGGGTATGTCATTTTTCAAAAAACAAAACCGGTGCCCGGATAGATTTTCTTGGCATATTGCTGGCCTCCGGCCTCGTGTTCGACTCGGCCCTATTAGGCTATCAAGTATTTGTGGCGCGAGCTTTCTGCGGCTATTGCCTGCTGATCTTTGTTTTTGTTCTTACGTTAAACCTCCTTCACGGCAAAAGGCAGATGATTGCCGGTTTTGCTTTAATCGCCGTGACCCTTTTCTCGTTTTCGATTTTGACCTTTGTGCCGACCGGGGGGCTGTCTCACACTGAACCGCTGAAATCTGCAGCCTACGGTGTGAAGTCCTGTTCAACCCCGAGCAAGGAAATCTATTTAATATTTTCATCGAACTGCCCCTATTGCGAGAACGTACTTCAAACCCTGAGCAATTGCAACAGCTGCGATCTGTATTTGAACCCGATTGACAAAGTGGATTTGATAAAAAATATCGAAGTCGAACCGAATCCGGGATTCTCACCCGCAATGAACCGTCTCGTTCTGTCTGTCCTGGGAATCGACAGCGTACCGGTCCTGGTCGTTAAAAGCGCCGAGGGCTTCAGATTTATCAGGGGTGAACGCAAAATTGTAAACTATGTGCGCCACGCCTGTTTTACCGAGGCGGATGTTTTGTACTATGAAAAGTCAATTCAGACCGGTGATGAAGGAATTACCGTGATAACCGATCAGGACGGCGAGTGCTCGGTGGAGATAGATTGTAAACCTAATTAATCCGCCCTGAAAAATAGGTCATTCAGGGTGTGGAATGGTTCTTTTAAATTGAATAAAGTTTTAGATCAAAGGTTCGGCGGATTAATTAATTAATTAATGCTGCGCATTTTCTTATATCTATCTTTCATATCAACCCAGTCAGAATAAAGAGACATGGTCGAAACAGATGTCTTGACAGATTTCCTGACATCAGCGACCAGCGGCAGAGCGTGGTCGCGCGGCCCCTTCCAGGGGCCTTCCTCATCCCCCGCAATCTCTACTGGTGGTCGCTGATTTTCCCTCGAATTCAGCGGGAACCTTGCAGGTGACCGCGTTAAATTTTTATGACAAAGGTTGGAACCAATCCTTGAAACGGTCGTCCTTAAAATGCAGGATATTTTCCATCAGCTCCATGACTCGCCGGGTCACCGGTCCGGGTGCCGGCATTTCGCGGTTTTCGAAACGGTTGATCGGCGACACCTTGATACCGGTATGAGCCGTGAACATCTCGTCCGCCGCGTAAAGTTCGTCGGCACTGATGGGATATTCCATCACGGGAATCCCGCTTTGCGGGGCTGCCTGCAGAATGGACATCCGCGTGATGCTGGATAGGATGCGGCCTGCCGGCGGTGTTTTTAAAATTCCGTCTTTGACGATAAAGGCCGATTCGATGGATCCTTCGGCCAGAAAGCCATCGGTGCCCAGCATAAGGCCGACATTAAAGCCGCGGCTGGCGGCATCTTTGCGGGCCAGATAACCGTTTAAATAATTGGCGCAGGCCTTGGCCGCCACCGGCACCGTTTCCGGATGGATTTTGCGCCACTTGGAAACACAGGCCGATATGGGTTTGGCATCGTCCAGGCCCAGCTCCGGGCTTTCCGCGATGGTGAAAATAGCAACATCCAACGGGGCGTCCAGCACCAGCCGGATGATGGCCTCCTCCCCCCAGTAAGCTAAAATTTTAACCAATCCGCGCCCCAGCTTATTTTCCCGCACGATGGTTTGAATGGCCTCGGCCAGCGCTGCGGCGGAAAAATCCAGCTTCATTCCCAACAGCTCGGCGCTTTTCATCAGCCGGCTCAGATGCGCATCCATTCTGAATGCCATCGTCCCTTGAGGTCCGACGTGGGTCCCGAGAACTTCAAAAATGGCCGATCCCCGCGAGAAGCCATGGGATAATAGGGGTACCGTCGCTTCCCGCCAGGGTATCAGGTTCCCGTTTAACCAAACTTTCGCCTCATGATTCATGATCAACTCCTTAATGATAGATAGAAGAGCAGGTGTATTTATTGTCCCGCTCGCAGCATTAAAAAAAACCCTCTACCTTTAGTTTGCTAAATTCAAAATCCGAATCTATTGTTCCGACCGCTTTTCATCCGAGCTGAGCAGCCGTGCGATCAAATGAATGAAAATAATCCCTACGGTTAAGGGTACGGCAACTGTAATAAGAGCCATGGGGATTTCCATGCCTTCGCTGGCGCGGTGCCAGCTGCGCGCCAGAAAGCGATCGCTGTGGTAAAGCACCGGCCCCAGGAAAACCACGGCCGTGACGGCGCGCAGCCAGCCTGCCGCGACGATCCAGGCTTTCGAACCGCGCTTGGGGGGTTGGATTAGCCGTGGATCCGTGTCTCCGTGAAAGGCCACCGTGGCGCCGAACAATCCGCCCCAGATCATGCAATAGCGGGCCGCCTCCTCGGTCCAGACCGGCACGATCTGGAAGATGTACCGGGCCAGCACTTGAAACAGCACCAGCATTAGCATCAGGCTTAAAAACCCGACTGCCGCTGAGCGGCAGATTTTATCGATTCCTTGACTGATCAAGGCGATGACCCGGCGCATGGTTGACTCCCTATCGATTTTTTTCAGCGGCTTCCACGAACATCTCCGCGATTTTAGGATCCACGATTTCTTTATAAAGCGGCCGGATCAACTCGGCGAACTTGGTTTTCTCCGCCGCCGTATTGACATAAACCTCCACGCCGGCTTTTCTGAGCGCATCCAAACTCTCGGCTTCCACCTTTTTTGACCACTTCTGAATGGCCGCATTGGCCTTGGCCACACCCTCATCCACCAGGCCACGGTCACTTGTGCTGAGCCCCTGGTACCATTCTTCGGAGCAGAGGGCCACCCGCAGTCCCGGCAGCACTTTGACATCAGAATAATATTTGAGCACCTCGGTGTGCTTGAACATGATCGGCACAAAGGCCGGATTCAGGTAGCCGTCGGCAATGCCGGTCTGCAGGGCATTGTAAATTTCCGACCAGGGAATGACCACCGCATTGGCGCCCCAGATCTCGAACCATTTGGCCTGTTTGTTGTCAAGCGCGCGCATGCGCACCCCCGCAAAGTCCGCCGGAATCTTGATGAATTTTTTGGTGGTGGCAAAACCACCCATCGCGCCCAAAGGGACAACAGCCATTACCCGCACACCGTGCTTGGTGAGGCCGGCATTGACTTTAGCCAGCAGGTCGGTATTGTTCAAGATTCGGAAGAAGTGATCCATGTCCTCGAACAAGAACGGAAGATAAAAACCGAAGATGGTGGGATCCAGGCTGCCCGCTTTGGCCAGGTCCGAGTTGGAGATTTCCAGCAGGCCCTGGCTGACCTGGTCCAGTTTTTCGGCCTCTCCGCCCAGGGCGTCGCGGGGGTACAGCTTGACTTTTTGCCCTTTGGTCTCCAGGTAGTCGCTGAAGGTTTTGGACCAGAAATACGTGCCGCACTTATCCGGATCAGGCGGACAGTCCAGCGCCAGTTTCATTTCGCCGCCGGCCATGGCCGACGTGGCGATAGACAGAGTCGCGGTTAAAATAATGACTTCAAGAAGCAGTTTTTTAATTTTTTTCATGGCAAATCTCCTTTCAGAATCTTTACAAAAATCCCAGCATACGCGGGAAAAAAAGCGATATGGACGGAATCAGGGTAATGATCAGCAAAACAACTATTTCAACTGCTATAAACGGCAGGGTCGTCCAGGCCAGTTTCCAGTAGTTTTCCCCTGAGATGGCCGACACCACGATCAGGCAGCCGCCCAGCGGTGGGGTTACCAGCCCCATGGTCAGATTCAGGCACAGGATAATGCCCAGATGAATCGGATCAACCCCCTGGGCAACGGCCGCCGGTCCGAACAGCGGCACCAGCAGGGCGAGGGCCATGGGCACATCCATGAACATACCGGCAATAAAAAAGATCAGGTTGATCAGCAGCAGGAAAGAAACACCGGTTATACCCGACTCTACCGCCAGTTTGGCGATTTGCTGGGGCCATTGCTCCAGCGAGCCGACGTAGGCTGCGCAGGCGGCAGCCGCCAGCACGATGAAGATCGAGCCCGTCAGGATGGCGGTTCTTTCCAGGCAGTGCCAAATGACCTTGAAACTGACCCCGCCGTAAATGAAACCGGCCGCCAGGGCGGCGGCCACCGCCACACCGGCCGCCTCGGTCGGCGTGGCGATGCCGAAAACAATGCCGCCCAGAATGATGGTCGGCAGCATCAGGGCCGGTATGGACTTGACAAAACTGGGCCCAAAGGGCGGCACGACGGTTCCGCGGCCGCCGGGATGGCCCTGAATATGAGCGAAAGCGCCGTTGGCGATCAAGAGGGCAAATCCCAGGAGCAGGCCCGGCAAAATCCCGGCGGCAAACAGCCCGCCGATGGAAACCTGCATCCAGGCGCCGTAAAAAATCAGAATAATGGACGGTGGAATGATCGGGCCGATAACCGACGACGCGGCCGTCACCGCCCCGGCATAGCGGTTGGAATAGCCCTGTTCCCGCATCGCCGGCACGAGGGTGTTGGACAGCGCCGCCGCGTCTGCGACGGCCGATCCCGACACCCCGGCAAAAAAGATGGAGGTCAGGATGTTGACATGGCCCAGGCCGCCTTTAAACCGCCCCACCAGCGACATCGAAAAATCGATCAGGTAGCGGGTCACCCCCGTGCGGTTCATCACCTCGCCGGTCATGATGAACAGCACCATCGCCATCAAGGCAAACACATCCAGTGCGCTGAAGATCCGCTGGGGCAACACCGCCAGGTAGCGGACATTGTCGCTGGCAACGAAGCTGAGCACGGCCGCGGCACCCACAACATAGGCCAGGGCAGCGCCCGAAATCAGAAACAGAACAAACAAAATGGCGACGATCCAGACCAAAATTTTCTCCCTTTTGCGAAAGAGTTTCTGAATCGAATATTAGGCATCCAATCCGAAAACCCACAAGTTCTTCTGTGGATATGGGAAGAAGATTTAAAACGACCTCAGTCTCGCTCAACAAATTCGAAATTCAAAATCCGAAATCCGAAACAATATCAAAATTCAAAACATAAAATGACTGAAACCCGTGGCTGTCCGATCTAAAATCAAAACGTCATAAAACGCATCCACCGTCAAATCACTCTGAATAATTTTCGGCATTAACCTGAGGTTGCTGGCTAAAATTGACCCCGGGCAAACTGGCAGTGCAATGCCGGTTTTGAATTTGAATCATTGGGTATTGGAATTTGTTTCGAATTTCGTGCTTCGAGCTTCGAATTTTATATCTTGAGAAATTGCCTTCATTCGTTATAAGAGGGTTTCTCTATGACCCCCGTTCGGGGCCGGGCAGTTCTCAATTTCTTCCCCGCCGCAGCACCTTACCCGATGTGGCGCCGGCAATTTTACCGTCTTCCGCGGCGACTTCGCCGTTGACGATGACCCAGTGGATGCCTTCGGGTGGCTGCAGGGGATCTTCGAAGGTCGATTTGTCGATGATTGTGTCCGGATCAAATACGACGAGATCGGCATCCATCCCCGGCCGCACCAATCCTTTTTTATAGAGTCCGAATGTCTGTGCCGGCAGCGAGGTCATTTTGCGGATCGCCTCTTCGAGGGTGATCACCCCCTTTTCGCGGGCATAGCGACCTAAAACCCTGGGAAAGGTTCCGGTCATGCGCGGGTGGGGCTTGGCGGTGCCGAAACTTGGAATACCGTCCGAGCCGATCATCGTGCCGGGATGTCTCAAAATCCGTTCGATATCTTCGTCATCCATCATAAAAATGACCATGCCCGCTTCCATCTGCTCTTCGGCAACCAGGTCGAAGTAGACCTCAAAGGGATCCTTGCCCGTCATTTCCGCAATTGCGGCAATCGATTTGCCCACGAAATCCGGGTTGCGGGGAGACGCGCTGATAATAATGTTTTCAAATCCGGCCCCTCTGATCAGATTCTCCCAGGAATGATCCTCGCTGCTTTCGATCTCCTGCCGGATTTGACGGCGCACGGCGGGATCCGCGAGCTTTTCGGCAACCTGACGGGTGCCCTGGGCTTGAACGTGAGGGGGCAGCGCAGCCGGTAAAAACGTGCTGCCGGCTCGATACGGGTATTGATCCCAAGTAACCGTCAGGCCTTCGGTCCGTGCATCCGCAAAAGTTTTCAGGGTCAAGCGGCTGTTGCCCCAATTTTTTTGCCCCGCGATTTTATGGTGTGAGATATGGACCGCTATGCCGCTCGCCCGGGCGATTTTCAGGGTCTCCTCGATGGCCTCCATTTCATAATTGCTTTCGCTGCGCATGTGCGTGGTGTAGATGCCCCCGTGTTTTGCAGCCACCCGGGCGAGTTGGATAACCTCCTCGGTGTGGGCGTAATTGGCCGGAACATAAATCAAGCCGGTCGAAAGCCCGAATGCCCCCGCCTGCATGGCCTCGGCGGTCATCTGCTTCATTTGCACCATCTCAGATTCAGAAGGATCTCGGTTTTCATACCCGATCACCGCAATGCGAATGGTTCCGTGGCCCACCAAGGGCAGCACGTTGATTCCGAGTTTGGCTGAATCCAGTCTTGCAAGATATTGGGCAAACGCGCGCAGGGACCAGAAGTCGTCGCCCAATTGATTGCCCCCCATGAGGGCGGAGGCCGTTCTGAAATCATTGCAGCGGGCGTCTGAGAGCGGCGCCAGGGAAAATCCGCAATTACCAATCACATCGGTCGTGACTCCCTGCAAAACCTTCTGGCTGCACTGGGGATCGATGAGGACATACGCGTCGTCATGGCTGTGGGTGTCGATGAACCCGGGGCTTACCACCTTGCCCGCCGCATCGATAACCCGCTTGCCCTCCATTCCACCGCCCGTTCGGAATACGGCGGCAATCGCTCCGCCGACGATACCGATATCAGCCTGAAACCAGGGATTGCCGCTGCCGTCAATGATTCTACCGTTTTTAATGATCACGTCATAGGTTGCAGTCATATGTTCCTCCAGGTTTATTCGGTGCCGGCATCATGCATTCGTTCGGAAGCCCTTTTCGGACAAAGCGTTAATGCATGTTGTAGGTTGTTGGTGGTAAGTTGTGGTCTAAAAAGACACGAGGTCATCCCTGTTTAACAACAAACCACAAGCAACAAACAACACACACCCTGATACAGCGCTGTCGCTGGATCAGGGTATCAGTCTTTCGAATCAAAAAAGCGCTCCTCCTCGGTATGGACTTCCATGGCGTGCTTTATTTGGTCCGGATCTCCTGACTCGATGGCTTTTAGCAGAGTTTTGTTGGATTCCAAAAGTCTTGCGGGGCCACCCGGGAAAAGCGATTCCAGATTCGGCATATACCCTTTCAGCAGGATATCCTGAAACATTCCCCACAGAATATAGAATATTTTATTTTGAGTGGCCTCGGCCAGATATTTGTGAAACTCCACCGCAATGGGGAAATAGGCCCGGGTGTCGTTGCCGCAGGCCTCCATCCGCTGGATGCATTCGCGCAATTTCTTGATATCCGTCTGCCTCGCCTTGTGCGCCGCGGTCAGGGAAATACCCAGTTCGATATATTTGCGCACCTCCCAGAGATCCCGGATGGTTTCTTCATTGACCTTGATTAGATGGGACAGGTGTTCACGCACTGCATCCATATACTGCGTGATATCGACATCTTTGACCGTCGATCCCTTGATTCCGGGGCCGATTTCGATCAGCCCCATATTGTCCAGCACGCGCAGGGCCTCTCTTACCGTCGGACGCCCCACCCCGAACATCTCGCAAAGATCTCTTTCAGAAGGCAGGCGATCGTTTGGTTTGAGATGGCCGTCCAGGATCGCGTCTTTGATCTGCTCGGCAATCTCTTCATAAAGACGGGTCTTCTTAATTTGTTTAAATGGCAGTGACTGTTTCATTAGGATGGACCCGGAAAGGAAAAAGTTGGAATGGTATTACCATTTGTCCAGTATACTGTCAAGCCAAAAATCAGTTTAGGGTAAAGAATCAACTCTCTGGGCCAGGATTCCTTCCTCATACCCCCATCTCTGCTGGTGGTCGCTGCTTTTAGGCATTCTCCACAGAAAGCCTTTTCCCAGCAGCGTTCGCATCAGTCCATGGATGGTTGGATTGGTCAGGTTTAGCGATACTTGACAGGAAAACATTAGTTTAATAGTTATGCAAAACAGCTTATTTATTCTAAGATTGAAAGCTTGGTCCTCTGGACCAGGATTCTTTACTTTTGATATTGTCGAATTCAATTTTGGTCTTCTCTGGATAGGGAGGTTGGTGTGTGATGAGAATCTATGGATCGAAGGAACTTGTCAACGATGTGGCGAAGCGCGACTTGTGCATCGGCTGCGGCATGTGCGTGAACATCTGCCCCTACTTCAAAACCTACAAGGGCAAAAGCGCCATGTTGTTTTCCTGCACCTTGGAGCAGGGCCGCTGCAATGCCCACTGCCCGAAAACGGAGGTAGATCTCGATGGGCTCTCCCGATTTTTCTGGAACGAACCCTACGATGGGGCGCCTCTGGGGCGTTTCAAGCGCATCCTGGCTGCCAGGGCGGGGAAAAGGATCAGCGGCGACTTTCAGGGCGGCGGCAGCGTGTCGGCGCTGGTCGCTTATGCCCTGGACAAAAAGCTTGTCAATGGGGCGGTGCTGACGGCAGCCCAGGGAATCGAGCCGGTGGCCCGGTTGGTGACGGAATCGGACCAGGTGGCTGCATGCGCGGGATCAAAATTCATTGCCGCGCCGACCCTGACCGTGTTGAACCAGGCGACCCGCGAAGGGGCGCGCAAACTTGCCGTGGTGGGCACCCCCTGCCAGATGACGGCTGTTGCCCAGATGCGGATGAACCCGCTTGAGCGGGAGGATTTTGAGGACCCGATCGCCCTTGCCGTGGGCGTGTTCTGCAACTGGGCCCTGGATCACCGGCAACTGGTGACGTATCTGTCCGAGCGCATGGACATCGCGGGGATCACGGGCATGGATATCCCGCCGCCGCCGGCCGAAGTACTGGTGGTGAAAACCAGCGATGGTGAAAAGCGCTTCTCCCTCAAGGAGATCCGCCGGCTGATCCCGCACACCTGCTTCATTTGCCCCGACATGACAGCGGAATGGACCGACGTGTCGGTGGGCATGTATGAAGGCCGGCCCGGCTGGAACACGCTTCTCATCCGCACCCAAACCGGCTCCGAGTTGGTGGATAGAGCCGAGGCGGACGGGTGGTTGGTGACCGAAGCGTTTCCGAAGGAGAACGAACAGGCGCTGTCACGTGCGGCCCTGGCCAAAAAGGAGCGCTCGTTTCGCAACGCGGACCGTCATGGACTGCTTCGCCAGGAGGGCGAGAATTTCCGGCCGGCCTTGAGGGTGCCGCCCGAGGTGCTCGCGCGGCTGATTGGCCCAGGTGTCGGGTAGCGGACGCGAACTGTTTCAGACCTTGTTGAATGGTTAACTCCTTCTGGTTGATTTGTTGATTAAGTTGACAAGTTGATTAGTAATAAACCAATTTAACGAATCAACCAATCTACATGCCGAATGCCGAATATGAGGAGAAAATATGGAAACGATATGTGACGGCCGGCCCGGCGACTCCCGGCTGATGCAAGGCAACGAGGCCTTCGCCCGCGGGGCTCTGGAAGCGGGGCTCTCGGTGGCTGCGGGCTACCCGGGAACGCCTTCGTCTGAAATCATCGAAAATCTCGCCCGGGCCTCTGAGGCCAGAAATCTCTACGTTGAGTGGTCGGTCAACGAAAAGGTGGCCATGGAGGTGGCTGCGGCGGCCTCATTTGCGGGACTGCGCTCGGCGGCCGTGATGAAACAGGTGGGGGTGAACGTGGCGTCCGATTTCATGCTGCATTTGTCCGAAACCGGGACCCGGGGCGGCATGATCCTGATTTCCTGCGAGGATCCGGGCGCCCTGTCGTCGGCCAACGAGGGGGAGAGCCGCCAATTTGCCAAGCTTTTCGAGGTTCCGCTGATCGAGCCCGGCGACTTCCAGGAAGCCAAGGACATGACCAAATGGGCTTTTGAGCTCTCCGAGAAGATCAGAAACCTGGTGATGATCCGCTCGGTCACCCGTTTGTCCCATGCCAGCGGCAACGTGACCCTGGGTGCGCTGCCCGAGACCGCACCCAAGGCGCGGTTTGAACACAGGGGCGAATTTCTGGACCCGGACAAGGGCTACATGATTCCGCTGCCGGTGCACTACCGGCACACTCAGATGCAGCAGAAACTGCGCCAGGCGGTGGCGTTTTTCGAGGATTGCCCCTTTAACCGCTACGAGGGGCCGGAAGCGCCCGAGGTGCTTATAGTTACCAGCAGCGCCTGTTATCTGTATTCAAAGGAAGCCATTCGGCTGCTGGGCGCGGAAAATCGAGTGGGCCTGCTCAAGCTGGGAACGACCTGGCCCCTGCCGCCCAAGTTCATGGAAACGCATCTTTCCAGGAGCCCGGTGGTCTACACGGTGGAAGAAGTGCTGCCGTTTTTGGAGGACAATGTCAAAATCCTCGCGGCCGAAATCGCCGGGCGTATCGGAATCAAGCAGTTCCACGGCCGCAGCGACGGGACCTTGCCGTCGGTAAACGAGTTGAACCCGGACCTGGTGGCCGCGGGCCTGGCCAAAATCCTGTCAGTCGACTACCAGGCCGTGGCGCCCGCCTATGCCGGACTGGCGGCGGAGGTCGGCTCCTCCGCCGCGCCCCCGCGGGACCTGGCATTCTGTGCGGGCTGCCCCCACCGGGCCAGTCTGTGGTCCATTCACAATGCACTGGAAATGGATGGGCGCGATGGGTTTCTCTGCGGCGACATCGGCTGCTACTCACTGGGTTTTCTGCCCACGGGGTTTGGCACCTTGAAAACCATGCACGCCATGGGGTCGGGGACCGGGCTGGCCAGCGGATTCGGCAAGCTCGGCCGATTCGGCATGGATCAGCCGGTTTTGTCCGTATGCGGTGATTCTACTTTTTTCCATGCAGTTCTGCCTGCGCTGATCAACGCCATTCACAACCAGGCGGACATGACCCTGGTGGTGCTGGACAATTCGGGAACCGCCATGACGGGCTTCCAGCCGCACCCCGGGTCGAGCGTAAATGCAGCGGGCAGCGACGTGCCTGCGTTGGATATCGCCAGGATCGCCACGGCCATGGGAGCTCATGTTGAGGAGTCGGATCCCTTCGAAATCGAGACAACCCAAAACAAACTGCTGGAGCTCCTCCAAAAAGGTGGTGTGAATGTTCTTATTCTCAAACAAAGCTGTGCGCTGGGCCCGGAGAAAAAGGGGAAAAAGCTGTTTGATGTGACCCTGGACGAATCCGTGTGCTTCGGCGAGAACTGCGGCTGCAACAAGCTGTGCACCCGGGTTTTCAAATGTCCGGGGCTGCAGTGGGATCCGGAAACCAGGACCGCACGCATCGACGAGGTGATCTGTTCGGGGTGCGGCGTGTGCGCATCCATTTGCCCGTCCGGGGCCATTCAGAAAAAGGAGACGGCATAACATGACCAACCAGGCACTTGCAGCGGACCCTTACAACCTGATCATCACCGGGGTGGGCGGTCAGGGAAATGTACTGGCATCCAAACTGATCGGCAACATGCTCTCCGACAAGGGCTATTATGTCACCATCGGCGAAACCTTCGGCGCATCCCAGCGGGGCGGCTCGGTCATGAGCCACCTGCGGATCAGCTCCGAGTCCATCCTGTCTCCGCAGATTCCCAGGGGAAAGGCGCATATTGTGGTGGCTTTGGAACCGACCGAGGCCTTGCGGGTGTTGCAGGAATACGGCAATCCCGAGGTCAAGGTGATCACGAACACCCGGCCGGTTTACTCGGTGGGCGTGATTTGCGGAGAACTCAACTACCCTTCCGGGGACGATCTCCACCGGTGGATGGAAAAACTCACCCGGGCCCACTGGTTCATCGAAGCCACCGAAGCGGCGGTGCAGCTCGGCAACCCCATTCTGGGCAATGTCCTGCTGGTGGGTGCGTTGGCGGGTGTCGGCGACCTTCCCCTGGACAGGGATGGCTTCCGCGAGGTGATGGCCCGCACCATGCCCCCGGACAAACTCGAAATAAACGTCACGGCATTCGACAAGGGCCTGGCAATGATCAGTTAAGCGCCGTTCTTCCTACAGGCACCAGCGATGATCTGAAATTAAGAAATTATGTTATAAAAGGGTAGAATTTTTGGAGACCCGTGCCATCACCTCGGATCCGAAATCAGGTATAAGACTCCGCCATCGTTAAGGTTTGGACAAGTTAACAGGCTCCCTCAGTAAGGGTAAAACCTTCTGAATTCTTACCGGCAAAGCAGTGATTAATGAATGGAGTTGGAGTAGATGTGGCGTCATAAGGACGTGTTCTGGGTATAAACGCACAGGATGCCGTCCTGTTGGTTGATTTCGGCCTTGGTGGGCTCGCCGTTGACGACACGGCCCAGCAGATCGTAAATCTCGCAGCCCACCGCTTCCAGTGACCGGCCTTCTAAGACGGCCCCGGCGTTGACGTCCATGTCGTCTTCCATCCGTCGGTAGGCCCGGCTGGTGCTGATCACCTTGATGACCGGGGCCAGCGGAAAGCCGATGGGGTTGCCGCGGCCGGTGGTGAAAATAATGACCTGGGCCCCGGCGGCGGCCATGCCGGTCAGCGAATCCGTGTCATAGCCGGGGCCGTTCATGATCACCACGCCTTGCCGGGTCGGTTTTTCGGCATAGCCGATTACCTCGACGATGGGATGCAAGCCCGATTTGACAATGCAGCCCAAAGATTTTTCCCGAATGCTGCTCATGCCCCCGTCCATGTTGCCCGGGCTGATCGCTATTTTGGCCAGCGGACCGAGCACCTCGGCGCATTTCAGCTCCTGGTGCTCGATGATTTCGACGATTTTATCCCCGACGGCGGCCGTAGCAGCGCGTCGGCTCAAAATATGACTGGTGCCGATCATTTCGGTGGTCTCGGTCAAAATCACGGTGGCCCCATCCTCTACCAGGCGATCGGACGCCCGTCCCACGGCCGGATTGGCAGTCACGCCGGAAAAGGCATCCGATCCGCCGCATTCCAGGCCGACCAAAAGCGTGCGCGCCGGAACCGGGGTGCGCTCCATCTCCCGGGCTGCGGCCAAGAGATCCCGCGCCAACTTCACTCCCTTAGTCGTGGTCTTGCGGGAGCCGCCTTCCTGCTGGATGATCAGACGCCAAACGTGTTTGCCGGCCTGCGCGGCTGCCTGCTCAAGGTCGGCAGCGTTAATGAATTCACAGCCGAGTCCCACGATCAGCAAACCGGCCAGGTTCGGGTTTTGGCAAAGATTGACTATCGTTCTCTGGTGGACGGCAAGATCCGCCCCGCCGCGACCGCAGCCGATGCTGTGATACAGGGGAACGACCTCCGGCACCTGCCGGGCAATGGCCGCCACCACGCCGTTGGCGCAGGAAACCGTCGGTAAAACCGCCACGTGATTGCGGACGCCCGCCGAACCGTCCGGGCGCTCATACCCTAAAAAAGTGTCCATGGACGTCTATTCCTCCCCCAGGTCCAGGTTGTGGGTATGCACCCATTCCCCTTGCTTTAGATTTTTTTTCACTTGGCTGATAATTTCACCATACTTGATGACATCTGCACCCGCGGCCAAATCGGCCAGCAATACCTTGTGGCTGAAAGGGATATCCGCCCGGGCCGGAAAGGATCGCCCGTCGGGCAGCCGAACCTCTGCGCCGCGAGGAATATCCTCGAGTGCAACAGCGACATTGTCTTTTGGGTGGATGACGACAGTGTTGGGTTTCATCGTTTAGCTTCATCCTATTAAGAATAGTACTGCATGGTTGCGTTGGGCAGGATAGCCGCTTGAGTGCCTGCGCCATGGCGGGGGCGCACCATGGCCATGACTTCCTCCCAGTTGCGGGCGATGGCAGCGTCATCCGGATTGGAAAACCAATCCAAAAGCGTCCGATCGGGATAAGACGTCATGATAATCAGATTCACGCCGGGCGGAATACCTGCCACGGGGTATTGGCGGCCGCCGTAATCCCGGCCGAATCGCCCCAGAAGATAATGGGGCACCTGTCCCTCGGGAGAATCGGCGATCACCACAACGGTGCCCCGCAATTCCTCTAATGCCATAATTCCAAGCACAATGGCAATACCCATTTCATTCGGCTTGGAAAAGGCGTTGGCAACGACTATGTCCTTGTTTGCCGGGGTTGGGTCCGTGAGGTAAATCTCTTTGGCCGCCGCCACGGCCGCGTCATGGGCCTGATAAAGATCGCCGGCGTACAACCCGGTGGTCTCCCCCCGGCCATTGACCACCGCGTTTAGCAGGAAATCCACCTTGGCCATGGCAGCGGCCTCGTTGATCTCCTGCCTCAGGATATTGTTTGTGTGGCAGCCCATGCCGGTGGTCTCCTTGCCCATTTTCTCCACGTCCAGGTGGTAGTGGGCAATAGAATCGATATGGGCCACGCCGGGCAAAAACAGCTTGCCGCCCCCGGAGAACCCGGCTTGGACGTGGGCCGTGACGCAGCCGATGGCAATCTTCAGATCGGCTTCCATGACTTCGCGGTTGAACATCACCCGCGTGCCGCGCCGGGTCACCCCGACTTCCACGCAGTTTTCATAGATATTGTGATTGAACACCCTGTATTTTTCGACAATATCCGAACCCAGCTTTTTTCTAAGGTCGACCATGGTCAGCGCCCCATGGGTTCCCAGAGCACAGACAAAGGTGATCTGGTCTTCGGTCAGCCCGGCCTTGTGAAGAATATCGAGCACCAGGGGGGCCAGCTCAAAGGTCCGGGTGGGACGGGTCATGTCGTCGAAAACGATGACGGCCCGCTTTTTTCCGCGGGCCAATTCCATGAGACCGGGCGTTCCAAGCGGCGTGTTGATGCAGGCGCGCATCTTTTCAGCGGACAGAGGAACCCTATCGTATCCCGCCATGGGGCAGTATTGAACATCCCAATCTTCGGGCAGATCGATCTCCAGCCAGCCCCAGTCATGCCAGGGTCTTTGCGGAAGTTTGAATTTCATTGTTTTCTCCAGTACGACGTTTTTCGGCCGGTCATTTTTAGAGAAGCGGGCTGGCAAGCCGCGCCAGGTTTTCGATAAAACGCTCTTTGCCCGTCCGCTGCTGCCAGGTTTGCAAAGCCAAAGGTATTGCGTCTTCGATATACTTTTCCTGCAGTGCCAATAGCTGTTGGGCGAACGCCGGATCATACACACCAAGGGTCACCTCAAAATCCAGCCAGAAGCTGCGGACGTCGAGATTGAGCGAGCCGAACAACGCAACGTGCCGGTCAACCACAACGCTTTTGGTGTGCAGCAGCCCGCCTTTAAACCCGAAAATTCGAATTCCGGCGGTCAGCATATCGTCAAAGTAGGAACGGCAGGTGTAGTGCACCAGCCGGGAATCGTTGCGTTCCGGCACAATGACCGTGACCTTGACCCCGCGCTCCGCGGCCGTCAGCAGGGCCGTGCTGACCGCATCGTCGGGCACGAAATAGGGTGTTGTTATAGTGATTTCGCGCTGAGCGGAATAAATGGATAACAGCATCAGGTGATAGATACTGTTGCCGGTCATGCCGGGTCCTGAAGGAATCACCTGCACGTCCGTCTCACCCGATCTCGAGTTGGTAATGGCACCATCGCTTGCGGCCGGTGCCTCCAAATCACGGCCGGTTTCCACTTCCCAATCCCATCTGAAAAGCGCGTTCAGCGCGGAGACACCAGGACCCTCGAGGCGCACCATCGCATCAACCCACTCTCCGACACCGGCATCCTGTTTGAAAAAACGCGGATCCACCAGGTTGAAGCTGCCGGTGTAGCCAACCGTATCATCGATGACGACGATTTTGCGATGCAGCCGCAGATCCGGCCGTACCTTGAACACGCTGAGCGAGCTGACCGGCAGGGCAAAGGCCACTTCGACGCCGCCGGCTTTAAGCTGCTCTACCAGGCGGCCCTTGATGAAGCGGGCGCTTCCGATAGCGTCCAGCAGCACGCGGCAGGTCACGCCGCGACCGGCCGCTCGCAGGATTGCGGCACCCACCTCGTCCGCCATACCGCCTTCAGTCCAGATATAAAATTCCAGGTGGCAAAATCTCTGGGCACGGTCGATGTCGCTGATCATTGCACGAAGAATCGGCTCGGCCGCATCGAGCAGTTGAAGCCGGTTGCCGGACAATGCCGGAATATTGAGGGTCGTTTCCGCCAGGCGGCTCAGAGAGCGGGCTTCCGGACTCAATCGCTGAGGGTCGGAACGAATTTCCGGCGGCAAACTCTGCAGCCAGTTGTCATAGCGTCCCTTGATGGCACGGGTGCGCGCCGTAAATTTTCCGCCCAGACGCTTCTCACCCAATACCATATAACCAATTGCGCCAACCAAAGGCAAGAAGAACACCAGTAGCAGCCAGGCCAGCGATGTCGCCACCGGCAGCCGCACCTTGATGACCCGGATGGAAATGCCGATGATGATTAGGATATGCAACAGTGTCGTAAGCGTGAATGCAGAGGAAAAATGCATGATATTATCCTAAGTACTCCTTTTCGACATCAAAAAACTCATTATAGGGTTGTTTCAGAAACAAGATCCATCAGCAATTCGTTTCATCTAAGACATTTCGCCTGGA
>CP070771.1:6326228-6337016 GCA_020345785.1 Desulfobacterales bacterium | reverse complement strand
CAGCAGCGAAAAAAGCGGTGAATCCCTACCACTGCTGACCTCCAGTGACCGTGATCGTCTCAAGCGCGACGGGGACCAGCATTCCGCCGAAATCCTTTATCGTTTCAACTTTGAAAAAAGACATCAACTGGCACCGGCATTCACCTACTCCTATGACGATCGGGACGGCGGTGCCATGAAAAATGACGCCTACAATTTTCAGTTGACTTATCTTTATCTCGGGGACCCGATTTCGCTCAACCTCAACGCTTTAATCGGTTGGGCCGATTACGACAAGAGGAATCCGATTTTCGGCAAAACCCGGGAGGACGACAACTACGGACTTCAGGGCACGCTGTATTACAAAAACCCCTGGGGGTGGAGCCTGTTCGGCAGCAAACCGATGAATTTCTACATCGGTGCCGCCTATGCGAAAACCGATGCCAACATCGACTTCTACGATCAAGAAGCCATCCTGACGACGGCCGGTGTATTTTTCAAGTGGTAATACTATTTTTCAGGACGGATTAATTAGTTTCTGAACAAAAAGCCCTGATTTCGGGTAGGTTGGGTTGAGCCCGACCGATTACGTTGTCCGCTTTCGGATCAATCCAACCTTCTACGAAATTCAGACCCTCACGCCGATAATGATTCTTGAGGGCGAAACCCGGCACACCCGCTTTGAAGTTTTTCGGGAAAGGCGTTGATTTTTGACCAATTGCGAACACGGGGTCGCGATAAAGG
Organism: Desulfobacterales bacterium; assembly: GCA_020345785.1. Next base: position 6,336,293 of record CP070771.1, on the reverse strand, counting down.
CGGGGAGATTTAACTCAATTGCAAAGCTTTTTCCAGCTTTGCAATCTCGGCTTCCAGGATTTGTTTTTCGCTCCGGCTCAAATTCTCTTCATTCAAGCGTTTTCTCAAACCGATCAAGCGCATCTCTTCACGGTAGTCGCTGCAGGTATATTTTTGCTTTTGCTGCATATTCGGCAAGACCTTTTAACTCAATAAACTACTCTCATGCACGGCCTGTTTCTTTGAGGGTTTCCTTGTAGACGCGATAAAACAACTCGGTATCCGTAATGCTGCGACTTAAGATTTTTCCGATATCTTCAATATTTTTAATGTTGACGATTAAATTGACGCTGCCGTGAAACGCCATCATGTTATCCATCGTACGATATCTGTTGCTGATCATGGCCACAAAAATATTGCGGCGGACCGACATCGCCAGACGTTCCAGGTAGATGAGAACCCCGTTGGATTCGGGATTCCTGGTATCAAAGCTTTCATCGATGACAATGAGATCATAGACATGGTAGCGCATTCTTTTGAGTGCATCCCGTGCACTTTCCGCAATTGTGATCTGATAGTCCATCAAATTCAAGGCATTTTGGATGGTAGCTCGGGCCAAGGGATTCTGCTCACACAGAAGGGCCGTTTGGCCTTCCTCCTCGATAAAATCGAAAGGTTTGTCGGAGGCATTATAACCGCCGTTGTCATTGGATTGCTCGAAGGATGCAATACCGCCCGCGGATTGTGCGGCAGGGTTCACGGTAATCCGGACTTTGCATTTGGGGCATGGTATATTGGTTACCCGTCCGGTAGGAATTTTTTCATCGGCAATTTTAAATTTGCTTGAACAGTTATTGCATATGATTTGCATTGTCTCAGGCTCCAACATTACAGCGCTTTATTGTAAGCACGATCAATTTCCAGCTTTTCAATATCGGTGGTGGTCTCTCCTCTGGAACTTTTAATGGCATCAATACCGCGACCCACGATTCCCCTCTGCGAAGCATAGGTCATGGCAGTTTGCTGAGTGATCAGGCCCTCCTCAAATAATCCGATCAGATGCTGATCAAAGGTAACCATCCCGAAGGCAGTACTGGATTCCATGATATCGTAAAATGTTCTTCCTTCGGATTCGCCGTGCAGGATGGCATCCTGAACCCGCATGTTGGTTCCAAGGATTTCAAAGGTGGCAACCCGTCCGCCGCCTATTTTCGGCAGCAAACGCTGACAGACGATCCAACGCACCGAATCCGCAAGGCGAATCCGTATCTGGCGTTCATCCTCGTTGGGAAACATACCGATGATACGGTTGACGGTAGATCCGGCATCGACGGTATGCAGCGTGGTCAGCACAAGATGGCCGGTTTCTGCAGCACTGAGTCCGATTTCGACCGTTTCCCGGTCACGCATTTCACCAACCAGTATCACCTTGGGCGCCTGACGCAAAGCCGCACGCAAACCGTTGGCGTATATGTTGAAATCAAGCCCCAGCTCCCGCTGGTTAAATGTAGACTTTTTATGGGGATGCTGATATTCAACCGGGTCCTCGAGGGTGATGATGTGAACGGATTTGCTTTCGTTGATCTGGTCCAAGATAGCAGCCAGGGTGGTGGTTTTTCCGGAGCCTGTGGCACCGGTGACAAATACGAGGCCGTTTATTTCCTTGGCGATCTGATACATTGTCTTCGGCAGACTTCGCTCTTCGATGGTCGGAATTTTTGACTCGAGTTTACGCAATACGATGGAGATGTTGGCACCCTGGGAAAAAATATTGACCCTGAAGCGGGCTTTACCGGGCAGACCGTAGGAAAGGTCGCACGATCCCTGGGATAGCAGTGTTTCCGTTAAACGACGGTCCTGGTTGATAAGATTTAAAGCTAGAATTTCGGTCTGGAAAGGGGTCAGCGCCTTGAAACTTGGTTTGATTTCAACGGGGATCAACTCTCCTGCGCTTTCAACCTGCATGGGTTTACCTACAGTAAAGTTCAAGTCGGAAACATCGCGATGGTAATCAAGCATTCTGACAAGAATATGGTCGATTTCCTGTTTTTTCATAATTTCACTCTATCGTTGGTAAGTTCCTCGATTCGTGGATTCGATAAATTGCCACTTTTAACCAATCTTCCGCTTTACCCTTCAACCATTTCATCAATTCTAAACTTCCGTGAAATCCGCGGGCGGCGCTGTCAGCAAAGGCCTGAAGCGACCCTTTTCGTTTGATTTGGCATAAGCCTCCTCAGCGCTGATCTTCCCTTTTTTGAAAAGTTCCATGATGGAGTCATCCAGCAGAACCATGCCGTATTTTTTACCGGTCTGGATCATGGACGGCAGCTGGTGGGTTTTGGCTTCCCGTATCAAATTCCTTACCGCCGGATTGGCAATCAGGATCTCCAGCGCAACCACACGGCCCTTGCGGTCGACACGTTTGAAAAGTGTCTGGGCAATTACGGCGCGCAACCCGTCAGCCAAGGTTGAGCGGATGAGAGGTTGTTCATGGGAAGGAAAAACTTCGATCACACGGTCAACGGTTTTCCAGGCGCTGGAAGTATGCAGCGTCGAAAATACCAGGTGACCGGTGGATGCCGCTTCCACCGCCAGCGAAATCGTTTCGAGGTCCCGCATTTCTCCCACCAGAATGATATCCGGATCTTCACGCAGGGCGCCGCGCAAGGCGGTGGAAAAAGAATGCGTATGAACGCCGATTTCCCGATGATTTACAATACATCCCTGGCTTTGATGCACGAATTCGATCGGGTCTTCGACCGTAATTATGTGATCCTTGCGCACCCGGTTGGCCACATCGATAATGGCGGCCAGCGTGGTGGATTTTCCGCTGCCGGTGGGACCGGTAACCAGAACCAGTCCCCTTGGAAGGGAGGCCAGCTTCGACACCACAGGCGGAAGACCGAGCTGCTCGGCAGTCATTATCGCACTGGGAATTTCTCTAAAGACGGCACCAACGCCGTTTTTTTGCATAAAAAAATTAGCACGATACCTGGCGAGTCCAGGTATTTCGTAACCGAAATCAATATCTCCGGTTTCTTCGAATACCTTAATTTTCTGCTCCGGAGCGATTTCGTAAAGCATGCCCCTTAGATCGTCGTTGTCTAAAACCTTGTACTTGACCCGTTCAATCTCCCCTCGAATTCTAAGGGCCGGGGGTTGACCCGCCATCAGATGTAAATCGGACGCCCCCTGTTCATTCATTAGTTTAAAAAAAGCATCAATTTTTGCCATTCATAACTCCTGATTTCACCGATAGTCGCATCGCATGTGTCATAAGCCCTGTATTTTGGCAGAACCGGCAGTCTGGAGAAATTTTAGGGTCTATCTTTGATAAGACCGCATCAAGCGAATCTTTGCGGCAAGCGAACAAGACCTGACAGATCGTTTTTTTCTGCAATTTTTTTGTATTCGCTTCAGGCGGTCCCAGGAATAAACTCCTATGATCCCACTCCGTCTACTTTTGCTGTTTCAATACTTTTAACTTGGCATCCTCATCATCCATTTCTTTGGTGCCTTCTTTGCTGATTTCAAGCAGCTTGCTGTGTGCCTCGATAATCGAGCTTATCTGGACCTCAATTTGCATGCGCTGTCGTTTCAATTCCGATATATCCTCATGCAATTGGGCCAGCCGGTTGTGGGCTTTGTTCAGTATTTTTTCAGCCTTGACCTCGGCTTCCGCGATAATCAACTCCGCCGATTTTCGGGCATTATCCTTCATTTGATCCAAAACTTTTTGGGAGTTCAGCAAGGCCCGTTTAAAGGTTTCTTCCCGCTTGCGGTATCCCTGGATCTCCAGTTCAAGACGTCGGACCTCTTCCTGCAGGTCTTTGTGCGTTCTTTGCATCCCCTCAAAAACGTTTGCCACCTGCTCGAGGAATGCATCTACTTCCCGGATGTCAAATCCGCGAAATTTAGTTTTAAACTTCTGCTGCTGTATATCAAGGGGGGTAAGGTTCATTTGATTTACCTGCCTTTCTGTTTAGCGCAACGATTGAGCCAGTTCATATAGACTCGCTACAGCGAATCGTTGCAAGAAGATGACAGCCAAAAGAACGATGATCGGAGAAAAATCAATACCGCCAAAGGTCAGCGGAATTCTTTTCCGGATCTGGTACAGTACGGGCTCGGTGACATTGTGAATAAAGCGGACGATTGGATTGTAAGGATCAGGATTAACCCATGATAGAATGGCACGAGCTATAACGATCCACATGAAGATCGTAAGGACAAGGTCCACTACTTTAGCGACGGCGATCAACAAATTACTGATGATAAACATTTAAGGCCCAACCTTCTTTCTTAACTTATCATAAAGCGTTATCAGAGGTTACAAGTGACAAATGTACAATTAAACTAAATTATATTATCATCGATAAGTCAAGGAATTTCATGAGAAATCAAAGGGTAAGCCTTTCCAAATAAATCGATCTGCCCTCGGGATCGTCATGAAACGAATTTACGTCGTCAGCTTTTATTAATTTCTGCCCGTTATGCTTACCTCCCCTACCTTACTGGATACCCTGATTAAAGCGCGTTGGGTCGAATGATGCCGACAGAGCCGCTCCGGCCGCCTAGCCGGGTATCGTATAAACCAACCGGTTTCGGAGCTAAATTTTCGGCCTGCAATCCATCAAAATTTGCTATATTGGAAGGCCTTTAAACTTGCACTACATAGGCTATATCGGTTGGGAGAGGTCGAAACTTAAATTATTAAAAAATTGTTTGATCCTGGGCCGTCCATTAAAATTGCAGACCGTCAGTTGACGAAATAATAATAATAATATCACGTCGTTCGCCAGAACGCAAATTTCAGGACACTGAAGCGAGGTATCTTCGAAGTGGACTCTTAACCAATTGCATCGGAAGGGTTTATAAGAGGAAAAATCTAAGATTTCACGCACCAAATTAAATCGGAGTAGATTGATGTGAAGGCATTGGCAAGGGATTCAGCTAGCAGCTCGGCCGCAGGTAGCCGATAAAAGGGTCAGTCTGATCGACAAAGAAACTCCAATAAAGCGAATATCGAATATCGAATAATGAATATCGAATGTCGAAAGAAGGTATTCTGTCTATTATAAAAAAGACCGAGCAGAGCGAAACCACCCTTCGACATTCTGCGGTTCGATATTCGATATTCTGCGGTTCGCTGTTTCGGCAATCTCAAATTTTTATGAAATTTCTCGTGCAAGTCACCCGATAGAGGGCGATAAGGTTGAATGTATCAGGCAGGTCTCAGTTTCGATCAAACCGGCCGCCCCCGGTGCTACCAAGCGCCTAACCTCCAGCAACCATTGGGATCAGGAAAACCTCCGAGTTGTCCGGAATGGTTGTCCGGTCAAAGTTGGGTCTGGAGACATAGCTGTCGTTTATACGTACGACGGCATAAGGATGGGCATCATCTAATTCTTTGAGCAAATCCGTGACGGTCATCCCTTCATACCAGGTGACGGTTTTATCGGAGACTTTAATCACTACTGCACCCCATTGGCCTTTAGAAGCTCCATAACCTCCGGGAAATCGATTCCCAGGCTTTTTACTTTCGCAGCCGTGGGTATACCCTCGGCTGTCCAGCCACGGCGCTGGTAGACCGCATCTTTGAGTTTTTCGTACTGATCCTGCCGGAATTGACGTAAAAGCGCTAATTTTTCAGCCGTGGTTTTGCCGGATATCTCGACCCCGTATTTTTCCTGTAGCTGCGTGTCGTATCGTTCGACTCTGGACTCGTATTCCAGTTCGGTAACCGGGCCCACCGCCCGATAGGGCAGGTCGTCATGTTCCCGCCGGCCAAAGCCCATTTTTAAATTGAAGATCCGCTGGAAATTGTAAACAGCCTCGCTCATTTCTATCAGGTCATCCGGGGTGGCAGATCGGCCGGTCACCGCGCTGAAATAATCGGCATACCAATTAACGTGTTTCATCACCTTGGCCGGTTCATCCGTATCTTTGTTGTCTTCAGGTACGATATCGTTCCAGGGAAGCTTGCACAGTCCGCAAAGGCTGAACCAGGTGCGGAACATCGGAAACCAATGGAGCGCCTCGGCTTTTTGTTCAAAGGTCGGCATGAAGTTGTGCACCATATCCAGGAAAATCAACCAGGCCTCATCGTGCTGCGGACCCTTGAGTGCCAGACCGTACCCGCCCTGCTGGGCCAGGGATTCTTTGGTCATATATTCCGAGAATTCCAGCCCTTTGGCTTCCATGCCGATATCGGCCATAATAACCGGGTCGGCGCCGAATTCCTCGGCGAATATTTTCTTCATTTTACGAACACCTTGACCGACGATGCGGCCGAAGCCTTGGCCGGCAGCCATTTGATGAAGGATCTCCAGGGCGCTTAGACGATTACCAAAACTCAAGTCCATGCCGCCGGTGTGGCTCTTGTCAATGAGCCCCATATCAAAACATTCCATGGCGAAAGCCAGCGCGGTGCCCACCGATATCGTATCAAGGCCGTAGGCGTCGCAGTAGAAATTCATTTCCACGACGGTGTTCGGATCAAAGATACCCAGGTTGGATCCGCAACCGGCGATGGTTTCATATTCGGGTCCGTCCACAAAAACTTGGCGGCCCTTAAAAGGCCCGGTAAGCGGCACAAAATCCTTGACCCCATGGGAGCAGGCTACCGTGCATCCCATCCAGCAACCGTCAAAGCCTGGATCAAAGAGAAGCCGATAAACCTGCTGACCCAGGTTGGGGGCTTGCGGATGCGATCCGAACCGAAAATTATGGGTCGGCAGCAAATCATGGTCATTCATAATGGTGACCAGGTGTGTGGTCCCGATGCGGGACATCTCATTTTGTTTGGGATCCAACTCGACGATTTCGCGGGAATATTGTTTGGCAACATCTTTTAGGGCAGCCTTGTCCGACGGATTATTTGTATCGGCCGTTACCGTGTCCCAGCGTACGACCAGCGCTTTGATTCCCTTGCCGGCAAAGACCGTTCCAATACCACCACGGCCGGCCTGTTTGTAGCGGGCGCGTTTACGCTTGACGTCGTACCAGGTGAAATTCAAACATCCGATCAAGGTGTTTTTGGCACCCGGGCCGGCTGAAACCACGGAGATGCTGCGCGGCTTGCCCGCTGCAAAATGTTCGGTCAGCAGATCGGACAGATCGTAGGCATTTTCAGGCAGACCGGCGGCCGATAAAATTTGAACCTGCTGTTCGACGCCGTCGATGAAGATAACCGTGTCTTCCGATGCTTGGCCCTGAATTTCCAGTGCGTCAAAGCCGGAAAACTTCAGGTATGGTCCGAAATAACCGCCGACATTGGAGTCAATTACAGATCCTGTCAATGGTGAGAGGGTGGTAACAATGCTTTTGCCCGAACCCGGATAGATGGGGGTTCCTCCCAGCGGCCCCGATGCGATGCAGACGGCGTTCTGGGGGTCATCCCATCGGGTGGTTGGTTCAACGGCATTCCAGAGCAGCCAGAGATCATAGCCCTTGCCGCCGATAAAGATATCCTTGGTTTTCTGATCGACAGGTTTGACAGCTATTTCTTGATCGGAAAGGTTTACATATAAGGTTTGATCGACATATCCTTTGTCAATTTCCGGCCGTTTGTATTCCATGGATTCCACTACTTTTAATTCATAATCACGCATTTCTGCACTCCCTCTATTAAACATTCTAAAGTTTTGACCAATTCCTAACCCGAATCCGCCAGAGGCGGAGAACCAAAAAAGAAATTAATCACGAAAGCACGAAAGGACGAAAACACGAAAAGGAGAAAATAAAAGTTTCGTGTTTTCTAAATTTCGCGTTTTCGTGATGAAATCCGCCCCGGGCGGATCATAAAATGAAAAAAAATAACAATTAAGACTCTACGCCCGTTTAAAACAGTTATCATAAAATACCAAATTCGAATACCGTAATTTAAATTCACCCGCCCGCAGGCAAGAATCCAAAATTATAGCTATAATGACCGAACTTTCAAAACTCAATAAATTCAATAGCCTCAATAAACTCAATCAACCTATCAACCAATCAACTTAATCAACCAATTCCAGCATTCAGCATCGAGCATCAAGCATCCGGTATCCAGCATCCAGTATCGCGCATCCAGCCCCCCCCTCATTTCAGCGCCTCAACTGCTTTAAACTTTCTATACGGTGAAAATTCCTTCATTATAAGTTCGTCACTTTCGTTTGTTTCTCCGGTAATTATCCGGGCCACCAGTTCGCTGACGCCAGGGGCCAGCATCAGTCCCTGGCCGCACATGCCGCCGGCGTGCAGAAGTCCTTTTACCTTCTGATTCCAACCAACCAGGGGGGCGCCGTCCGGGGTCGTCGGATAAAGACCGCGCCAGGTTCTGCGCACCCGCAAATTTTTCAGACGAGGCAGAAGCTGAACCATTCGGGCGCAAACCTGTGGCAGAAACACCGACGTTTCGCGTTTGTCTTTTCCGATGATCGGCGGATCCGGGGTAATGCAAAAAATAACCTGACCGTGCCTGTTCTGGTAAAAGTAATAATTTTTAGATCCCGGCGCCGGCCGGACATCCACCACCATGCATTCGAAAAACGGCTGCACCGGCTCGGTGACGGCGCCCTCATGGGAATCGGGATTAATCGGCAGGTCAACGTTTACGGTTTTGCCAAGTTCCGGTGAAAAAGGCCCGGCGGCGTCGACCACCACACTCGCGGTGTATCGGCCTTTATCAGTGGCGACCCCGATCACCTCGCCCCTGTCGCATAGAATCCGGCTGACTTTTTCTTTGAAGTGGAACTCGGCGCCCAGTTCCAGTGCCCGCCTGAAGAAAGCATTGATTGAAAGCAAGGGGGAGATGGAACCGTCATTCGGTGATACCGTTCCGCCGCGCAGGCCGTCCGAGTTGATTCCGGGAATAAGTTCCCGGATTGCTTGGGGTCCGACAAATTCAATATTTAGGCCGTATTTCTTCTGCACCGGCAGCAGTCCTTTCAACATCTTTTCGTCCTGCCGTCGGTACACCGGGTAGACATAGCCGCCTTTTAACCACTCGATATCGTCACCGTGCAACTGCTGCCAGCCGGAAAAAATTTCCAGCGACCGGCTGCAGGTGATTATTTTGCCGGGCGTCGAATGGGTGGCGCGTATGCCGCCGATGGCATGTTTGTTTTCCCCCTGCCCGGGCGAGGCATGCATATCGAGGGCCAGCGTCTTGATGCCCCGCTCTGCCAAGGCCATGGCCGTAGGAACCCCGACGGATCCGGCGCCGACGATTATTACGTCATATGCCAACTTAAGCCTCTCTGTAAACGCTATAATATTGTGGTTGCCTTAGGTTGATATCTATTTCATAAATTTCAAATCACAAATCACAAATTACAAACAAATCACAATGACCAAAATTCAAAATTCCAAACTTTTTCTGTCATTGAATATTGGAATTTGAAGTTTATTTGGAATTTGGTGCTTGGAATTTGAGTTTTCAGAATTCAGTATTTTCCATAATTATTTGCCAGATTGTTGTCTTTTTATAAAATCTCATTTGATTCCAGCAAACACCCCGATGGGTACTTCCACAAAAAGTGGGCGATCGACTCTGTCGGTCACCATTGTCAGGTCGATTCCTTCTTCCTGAAATATCCGCCAAATCATGGGGCGGCAGGTTTTTGAGCCGCAGGCGCCCATGCCGGCCCGGGTCAGGGCTTTGAGCTGGTTCATATCCCGGATACCATCCCGGATCGCGGCGCGAATTTCACCGGCAGTCACCCGTTCACAGCGGCAGACTATGGCCTCATCCGGCGGAGGTGCTTTTTCATAAATTTCTAAAGGTTCGATTTGTTCTTCCTGGACCCAGATGCCGGCCGCAGCCTTAGCCACCCGTTTGTCGACTCTTAACTGCACCAGCAGGGTACCGGGATATTTGCGCCGTGTTCTTACTTTTTCAACCGGGTAATAACCCAGCACAGCACCGTCAATATCGGTAATCGGCACTTTCTGGCCTTCTTTCACCCGTTCCCGCCACACCTCATAGGGCAGGGTCACCAGGGGATGCTCGGCGTCTTCTCTAAAATCCACCATGGCAACCGAAAGCCCAGGGCACACCGCGACGCAGCTGGCGCAGCCGGTGCAGGCATCCGGATCGGT
>CP070771.1:6321170-6326128 GCA_020345785.1 Desulfobacterales bacterium | reverse complement strand
TCGGCCAACAGGTTCTTGGATGCTTCGGGATCGTAAGGAAAGCGCTGGTTGAGATCCGTGTTAAATCCGTTGATGGTGGATCCCACCATCAAACCGGTCGGCCAGGCTCCGTCACGCATGATTTTCTTTTTAATCGCTTCCATGTCGATCGCCTGGTAGAAAGCCTTGCGAACCCGCACATCCTTCATCGGGTTTTTGCCCTTGACGTTGGAGTACAGCAATTCGTCACGGAAGACATCCATGCCCAGAAAGATGGTGCGTGTCTCTTCGCCCTGCAATACCCTGAGACCCGTCGTCTTTTTGACCCGGTTGATGTCCTGCACGGGCAGCGGGTACATCATGTCGACTTCACCGGAAAGCAGGGAAGCGATCCGGGTGGCGGCCGACTTGATCGGTGTGAAGATTGCCTCGGTGACGTTGTCGGTGCGTTTATCCCACCAGTTGGGGTTGGGCACCATCACCGTCTTTACCTGGGGCTCACGGCTTTGGAGCATAAAGGGGCCGGTACCGTTGGCATGCCGCGTGGCATAGGTTTCCTCGCCCGTCGTCAATTTGCCGACACTGGTTGCGTTGTTTTTTTCACACCAGGTCTTCGACATGATGTACCAGCGGAATATGTCGCTGGTCAGAAGCGGCCAGGGACCTTTGGTGATAATATCGATGGTGTGATCGTCGATTTTCTTGATGTCCTTGATGCCGCCGATAAAAGACTTCATGTCCGAGCCCTCGCCGGCTGCCCGCTGCCAGGAAAAGATCACATCATCGGCGGTAAACGGGGTGCCGTCATGAAACTTCACCCCCTGGCGCAGATTGAAGCGCCACACATCGGGGGCCGTAATCTCCCACGAGGTGGCCAGCGCCGGCTCGATCCTTTCTTTCTTGTCGTGGCGGACCAACCCCTCGTAGATATTGGCCGTGAAGCCCAGCGTCAGGGTTTCGTTGATGGTGTAGGGGTCCATACTGACGGCGTCGGCCTGAAAGGCCCAGCGGAATGTCTTGGCCTGCACCGGCAGCGCAAACATCGCCACAACCAAAATGATGATCGCGAATTTAAACGCCAAAAACCATTTGTGATGTGCCATTGGCATACCCTCCTTTTTTGTGGTTGACATTTATCAGCCGCTTGCATCCAGAAAGTCTTTTCTGAATCAAGACGATGATCCCCCGAACAACCTTTTGATTTTTCTACAAAATAGATGAAAACAGGCAAGAACCTATCGGTATTGGAACTTAAAATTTTCTTATCTCATTTTTTGAAGGTGTTGGCAATAACCAAGCCTTATAATTTCATCATTTGCCCTGGTCGGATTTTCGCCTCTGCTCCTCCTCCTTAACGGTTTTAATCAGGATAGCCGCCTTATCAATTATACCCTGCAAGGTCTGCAGGCCCTCAAGTGAACGTTGCGGCCCCAGGTCCTCGATGAAAGCCGCCATTGCTTTGATAAAGGTTACATACGCGGCTGACCTTTCATGGACATCGTCGATTTGCCTGCCGACATAATTAAGGATCAGGTTGTCTCGTTGCTTTTCGGCGCGCTGCCGGTCTTCTTCTGTGGCGGAATTCGACCGGATGATCCGGTTCAATGCCTCTCTTGCAGAATTATAGTTTCCTTGAGCTTCCTCGTTTGTAATCATTTTAACCTCCTCGACTATCCCGGTAAAAATAGATTGCCTGACGCAGTTCGATGTAAACCGGCAACAGCTCCCTGATTGGCGGTGTGGTTTTTAGATCACTTTCGACTGCTGTTAATAGGGCCAGCAGGCTTTCGGATACTTGATTGATCAGCTTTACATAAGCGACCGACATGGTTTTATATGCTGTCAGCTCGCCGGTCTTTTGCCGCGCGGCATTCACTTTCGCACCGATCTGGTCCCTAATCTGAAGCAGTTGATTGTGAATGACGGGCGTGTAGGCGTTGGTCGCCTGCTCTTTTTCCTCCTCGGTGAGCTCAATCGATGATAAACTTATTGATTGAAGCTGTTTATTAACTTCGGTCGTCAATTTTTCTAAATCATTATTGGATTTGTATTCCAGCAACAGGATTCGATATTGACGTCCCAAGCCGGCTGCTTCATCCACGATTCGATCATAGGCCAGATCATTTAGCCCCTTGCGGATGTTATAAAAGTTTTTGGCATCATCGCGCAATAATTTCAAAAATGATTGAAATGTTTCTTTTTCTTCCGATGCTGCGCTTTCCTGAATGGGAGCACCGATGATGGGAGCGCCTTTTTTCACGGCAGCCACGAATTTTCGCCGGGACCGCTCAAACTCCGCCAATGTTAAAACCTCCTTTAATACGCCGACGTAAGGATTAACGGTGCTTACCGCCGCTGCGATATCTTCCAGCGGGAAGGTCGCAAGGCTCTGCATCAGCCCATCCACTGCCGCAGATATCTGGGCCGTGCTTTTGCCTTCGGCCAGGCTCAAGAGGACATCATTGTAGCGCTGCACGGTGTCCCAGGCCCGTATCCGCAAGGTCACATCGTCGGGCTTGGCGACGTCGGCGTCGGACGTAATCGGATCAAAATTTGCGGTTCGATCGTTTGCGATGGCCGATGGTGTAGTGCTTTCAGAAGATTTTTCGGCCAGCAGCTTTTTTTCCAACTCATACGCCTTGACGGCCGAACTGTAGTCAAACAAAACTTGCTCGCCGGCGGCGCGGGCGTCTGCGAATGCCTGTCTATACGATGTAAATTCCCGGGTCGGAACCGACGTGCAGGCGAGAAGGGTTAAAACGGCAATAACAAGGATTAGCTGAAATACCTTTTGGGTGTAGGTCGAAATTGTCACGAGTTATACCTCCGAACATATAGCGAGTTGGCTGCAATTGGCATTTACGGTCAAATCTTTCTAAACCTTAAGCTGTGCCAATTTCCCAATGGCTGAAGGCGCAAGGTTCAAGGCGTGCGAGGCACACCGCAAATTTTTAAGATGGATGTGTCACCCCGAGTAAGCGGGGAGAAAGGTTGATTCACCGTTGTGGTATTCATAGCAGAAAATTTATAATCTATAAAGCATTTGACTCTATTCATAAGCCACCGGCTATGGCGGTGAGAATTGAAAAGGCTTTTCCGTTACAGCGGGAGTATTTGTTGGTGGTCCAAACTCAAACGCTGACGGCGGCATATGAATGGAGTTTCTTTCGAACTTGACATGATATCCAATTTTATTCATACTCGCCTGCGTAAGTAGCAAGTTCCTGCCGTCCAACTGATATCGATTTGTCCGTCGGATGCCGGCCCCAAAAGTTCGATATCCGACCCCATCAAAGGGAGGACTTGACATGCGACGAAATTTTCCGCTTACACCCATCATGTTGACCATCGTTGCAAGCCTCTTGCTTCAACCCTTTCATGCGAGCGCGGGCGGATTCTTGTTGTTCGAGCAGGGGGTGAAGGGTCTGGGAAATGCCTTTGCCGGAGGCGGAGCGGTTGCAGAGGACGCCAGCACCATTTTTTTTAATCCGGCCGGATTAACCCGGCTGCCCGGCAGCCAGATCGCCTTGGCAGGCTATTATATCCTCCCCCAAGCCGAGTATAACAATCATAGCGCAACCGTCTCGCCGGCGCTGCCGGTCGTTGGCGGTACACCGCTTTCAGGCGGCGATGGCGGAGACGCCGGAGAATCGGCCTTTCTTGCTAATTTCTATTATGCTCAGGAAATAACTCAAAAATTTCATGCCGGCCTGGGCGTCACCGTGCCGTTCGGGCTGGGAACGGACTATGATCGGGACTGGGTTGGACGCTACCATGGGGTTAAGTCCGAATTGCATACCATCGATATCAATCCATCGGTTGCCTACCGGGTAAACAAATGGCTGTCGCTGGGCGGGGGAATCAGCGCCCAGTATGCGGAAGCCAAGCTCACCAACGCTGTAGATTTCGGAACCATTGGATTTATCGGAGGTGCCGGAACCCTGCCCCAATCGCTGGATGGGTTCACAAAACTTAAAGCCGACGACTGGGGATGGCGCTGGAATGTCGGAATTTTGGTTGAGCCGACAGACAACCTGCGCATCGGTTTGGCGTATCGCTCCAATATCGACTACACGCTGAAGGGTGATGCCAAATTTGAAATTCCGGCCGGGGCTGAAGCGATAGCGCGCGGGGCCGGGCTCGCGAACACGGATGTCAAAAGCGATGTCACATTTCCCGGTCACGCGTCCTTGAGCGCATACTGGCGAATACACGACAAGTTTGCCGTCATGGGGGATATTTTCTGGACCAACTGGAGTGAAATGAATGAACTGTTCATCGAGCTGGATACCGGAAGGAATGTCGTCACAACACTCGACTGGGAGGACACGTTTCGGTTTGCTCTCGGAGGCTCCTATTACCCCAACCAAAATTGGACCTGGCGCGCCGGCATTGCCTATGACCAAACGCCGGTGCCGAATGATGAGCTGCGCACACCGCGAATCCCCGACAACGATCGGATCTGGGCCACCGTCGGGCTAAGTTACACCTTTTCGAAATCCTTCGGAATCGATATTGCTTATGCGCATGTGTTTGTGGATGATCCCAAAATCCGCAAATCCGGCACTGAAACCGAAGACATTCCCCGCGGTGCGCTCAACGGCGATTACGATGCCAGCGTCAATATCTTCAGCGCTCAAGTCAATTTTCTGTTTTAATACCTGAATTTTGCACGTAAATCTCCTTTGCTATAAAATCCTATCTAGTTATCCCTTTATGCCGGAGGTCAGAAAATTTTTGATAAAGGTTCTCTGGGTTGCCAGGAAAAACACGATGATCGGGGCACACACGAAAAGGGTGGCCGCCATCAGAAGGCTCCAATCCGAGCCGCTTTCCTGCTGCACAAACATACCCAGCCCGATGGTAAGGGTTCGGACATTATCCGTGTCGGTGATGATCAACGGCCAGAAATAATCGTTCCAGTGCGTGGCGATGCTGATCATGGAAAACGTCACAATGGTCGGACGCGAAAGCGGGAT
>CP070771.1:6316390-6321070 GCA_020345785.1 Desulfobacterales bacterium | reverse complement strand
GCTTTCCCGCCTTGTTGGGTCGAAGCTGAAAGCGAAGCCCAAAGGGTAAACAAAATGAGATTTAAAATAGACATTTACAACTCATCGATAGAAGAGTTAACAATTACATCGAAACTACGAATATTCAGCGTAATATCATAAAGATAAAAACCTATCCCATTTTGTTTACGATCAATTAGGGTTATAGCGATATATGAATACCATTCTAATTTTCCCCTGACCACCTGATATTGTGGTTGGCTATCTATTAATATTTACACTAAAATATATTTGACTCCAGATCAATTGATGATAATTTTGAAAATTATTGATTTGAAGCTCCTATGCCAGCTGGTCTGATGCCCTTGCGGAAGTGGAATAAGGTCAGTTCCTGCAGACGAATTACATTTCTCAAGCAATATTAACCCGGATCTATTTTTTGAATTAAGCGCCATAAAGGATGGGGGGCACCCATGACTGAAGAGCGAGCCAGTCGAAAACTCAGCGGCATCCTCAGCGCTGATGCCGTGGGTTACAGCCGTCTGATGCAAGAAGATGAGGCAGCGACTATTCGAACTTTGGAAGAAAGCAAAAGATTGATGCGCGAACTCATCGAGCAGTTTAAAGGAAGAGTTGTGGATGCACCCGGTGACAATCTGCTGGCGGAGTTTGGCAGCGTGGTGGATGCCGCCGAATGTGCAGTTCAAATTCAGCAGAAGCTAAAAATCAAGAATTCCGAACTGCCGGATAACCGTAGAATGGATTTTCGAATTGGAGTTAATCTGGGCGATGTGATCGAAGAAGCCGATCGCATATACGGCGATGGGGTTAACATTGCCGCCCGCATCGAAGGGCTTGCAGAGCCGGGAAAGGTTTGTATTTCAAGAACCGCCTATGATCACATAAAAAATAAGTTAGAACTTGGTTATGAATATTTGGGAGAACACTACGTAAAAAATATTGCCGATCCGGTGCGAGTTTATCGTGTTTTAATGGAGCCTAAAGACGTCGGCAAGGTGATCGGCGAAAAAAGGTTTTTGGGTAGAATTTCACGCAAAGCTGCTCTGGCTGCCATTATCGCACTGGTTTTAGTCGCCATAGGTCTAATTGGCTGGAACCTATACCTTCATCAAGCTAGAAGTATTGAACCGGCATCTTTAGAGAAAATGGCATATCCTTTACCGGAAATACCCTCAATTGCAGTACTTGCCTTCGACAACCTGAGCGGTGATCCTGAAAAGGAATATTTCAGTGATGGGATTACCGAGGAAATCATTACCGCCCTTTCCAGGACACCAAAAATATTTGTCATCGCCCGCAATTCCACCTTTACTTACAAGGGTAAGCCGGTAAAGGTACAGCAAGTGGCGGAGGAACTGGGGGTACGCTATGTGCTGGAGGGCAGTGTGCGTATGGCCGGGGACAAGGTGCGGATAACGGCCCAGTTGATCGATGCCATCACCGGAAGACACCTGTGGGCTGAGCGTTACGATAGAAAGTTAGAAGACATATTTTCCATACAGGACGAGATAACAAAAAAGATCATCACAGAGCTTCAGGTTAAACTGACCGCGGGCGAACAAGCACGGATCCTGGCAAGAGGCACAGATAACCTGGATGCTTATTTGAAATTCTTACAGGCGCACCATCTTGGCATCAATTTCAAACCTGAAAATAACGCTTTGGCGCGGCAATTGGCGGAGGAAGCTATCGCGTTAGATCCGAACTGGTCACAAGGGTATCGTAGCCTGGGTATGATCCACTTGATGGATGTTTTTTATAGATTGACAAAAACCCCTGCCAAGTCTCTGGAGCGGGCCTATGAGCTCGGGCAAAAGGCCCTTGCCCTAGATGAGAAATCGGGTAACGGCCAGTACCTATTGTCCGTCGTCTACACCCTCCAACACCAGCATGACAAGGCCATCGAATATGGGACTTTGGCCGTTGAACTTAATCCAAATAACATCTTTGCCCAGGGCAATTTGGCCAGGCTTCTGATGAATGCAGGCAGGCCGAAGGAATCCATTCCGCTGTATAAAAAGGCCATACGTCTCAACCCTATCGCTCCGAGCACACACTATTATAATCTTGGCTACGCCCTCTGGATGATGGGAGGCTATCAGGAGGCGCTCGCAGCGGGTGAGGAATCGCGCAAACGAAATCCCGATGAAATGTTTAGTCATATTCTACTGGCTGGTACTTACATCGGATTAGGCCGTAATGAGGATGCCCGATCATCAGCAGCGGAAGTTCTCCGAATAAATCCGAATTTTACCCTCGAATGGATGGCAAAGATGGTACCTTGGAAAAATAAGGACGATGTGAACCGACTCATCGAAGATCTGCGCAAGGCGGGGCTGAAATGAAAGAATGACAGGTACTCCATATTGTGGGTAGCCGTGGAAGGCCATATTTGGCATTTCTTACCAAGAAACCAAATATCACCTAAGTCCAAATTATTTGAGAGAATCCGGACCTCGTCCATATTTAAAAGGGGCCGGGACAGCGCTCTGCAGTTAGTCGCTGGATTTGCGGATATACGGGTGGATCGGCGTGATCAGGCAGCATTTCTAGGCTGTTATCCTAAATCTTCCCAAGGATAGCCTCGACGGCCTCAACAAAGACCGTTTCGGGATTATCCGAAGATTTGTAGATGCCGGAACCTGTCATAAATTGGTACTTTTCCTTTTTCAGTAATTCTGCCAATTCACTGTATTTTCTCCAATTCTCTTCGTAGCGAAAGGTTTTTAAACCGCCTGTTAGAATGGCCACGATTGTTGAACTCGCAACCGGAATCCACTGCGCCCAAGTATCTCGTGCGAGGCTGAAATTCAGTATCACGAAAATGGGGGTCAGGGACGCAAAGATGATGAGGACCCACTCTATCAGATAATACTTACTTCTGTAGCTGTAAGCGACTTCCTCGCAGTAATCAATATGAGCTGAGATCCGGTCATTTAAGTATTCCTCGATGTCTATTTGCTTCATATTCGGCTCCCTGCTGAATGGTGATCGACAATCACTGCTGATCAGAACCTGAATTTTGGGTTCCCGTAGATTGGGTTTAAACCTGAATTTCGCAGGCGTTCCACCCCATCTTCTGCGTTGCTCCGCCTAGGCGGACGGTTGGCAATCCGCCGGAGGCGGACTTCACCCTTGGACGCCTTGTTGGAGCGAAGCGGAAATCCCGCCGCCGGGGAAGCTGGGGCACCGTCGACTTCCGCTCAATTAGGGTTCAAATTTTTTCTTCTTTTTTTTCCGACTTCCGAATTCTTTTCCTGCTTCCTCTGTCTTCTTTCCTCTGACATCTGTCCTCTTTGCTGTGATTGATGAGCTATAAGCTTTTTTTCTCGCCTTCTCACCTTCTTTCCTCTGTTCTCAGTCCTCAGTCCTCTACCGCCACTTGAAAGGGGGAAAGTTTTGAATTCGGGTCATTGAATTTTGAGATTTGTTTGGGATTTGAGTTTTGTGATTTGGGATTTTATCGTTCTTTTATCACGAATGAGGCTTCTTGTCATTCCATGTCCGGCAAAATATCTTCCGAGAACCCCATCCCCTCAACCATTATAGATCGGTAGGTCGCAAGGACCTCGTCTTTGTAACTGCTGTCCATTTGGGGCGGGGTCTGGGCAATCATAATTCCGCTTTTAAGGATGCAGGCTGTGAGCTGCTCGGATTTTTCAAACGTGATGCCCAGGCGGCCGGATGATTTTATTGGGAGGCCTCGGCCTTTTATGACCGCGCTAAGCTGGTCCATGTTGAGATCGATTCGTTTCTCGGGGGAAATCACAAAATTGCGGCGGCCGTCCCGGGCGCAGGTCTCTTCGAAAAACCTGTCGGCGACCGCCATCGGCGCGCCGTCCGGTTTGGTACCGCATACCTTGCAGGAATCCAACGCCGGAATGTCCAGAATATTAAACTCAAATTCCCTCAGATCAACATAAAGCAACTTGTTATACAGTTTGGGATCCTGACCGAGCAGCACCCTGACTGCCTCAGCCACCTGGATAGATGAGACGATGCCGATAACGGAAGGATGAACGCCGACCAAACCGCAGACCGGCAGATCCTCGTTTTTAAGATCGGGCATAAAACACTCCAGACAAAACGTCTGGCCCGGCAAAATGGTGGATACATTGCCGAAGACCTCTATCGCGGCACCAAAGACATACGGGATTTTCAGCTTGTTGCAGACGCGATTGACGATGTAGCGCGGTTCGGGATGGTCCAGGCCGTCGATGACCACGTCCATTCCGGAAATCAATTCTTCAGCGTTCATTGAATTTAAAGATTCGGGCACCGGATCCAAGGTTACGTCGGGGTTGAGGCGATGTAATTTATTAAAGGCCACTTCCACCTTGGGCATGCCGATGGAATCCGTGTCGTAGAGATGCTGGCGGTGCAGATCCGAGCGGGAGACGATGTCGCGGTCAACGAATCGAAGGTATCCGATACCCATGCCCACGAGTTTAACGGCTACCGGAGATCCCAAACCGCCCACCCCTATGAGGCAGACTTTGGCATTGCGCAGCTTCAGCTGTCCGTCGTAGCCGATATCGGCCAGAACGATCTGCCGCGAGTACGTATCCAGTTCCTGATCAGTAAGCTCTTTGCGCATGGTTGATAATCCTGATGTTAAATAATATGCGTTTCCGTTTCTTTTCGGTTTTAATAATATATTTTTAAGGAATGGATTCTATT
>CP070771.1:6308290-6316290 GCA_020345785.1 Desulfobacterales bacterium | reverse complement strand
TCCTCAGCGGTATGTACGACATTGTAATGGTTGGCGGGACCGAGCGGCTGAACGCCATACCGGGAACTGCGGTTCAGGAGGCGATGTCCAGCTCGATGGATCTGGCGGAACGCACTGCCGGCTTAACCTTTGCTGCTTACTGGTCATATGTGGCCAAGGCCTACGCACGCAAACATCATATATCAGATGCCGATCTAGAAAAGCTGCTGGCCAATATTTCAGTCAAAAACCACTATCATGGGGCGTTTAACAAAAAGGCCCATTTTCAGAAAGAGGTGACCATCGAAGATGTTATGGGCAGCGTTATGGTGGCTCCGCCGATAAAAATCATGGATTGCTGCCCATTTTCAGATGGTGCCGCTGCCCTGATTCTGGCTTCCGAGCCCGTGGCGAGACAGTGCAAAAAACCGATATGGGTGGCGGGTACGGCACAAGCTTCCGGCGGTTTTTTTATTGCAGACCATGCCGATCTCTCGACGAATCCGGCAATTACCAAAGCTGCGGGAGATGCCTTCAAACAGGCCGGAATCGGACCTGAAGACATTGATGTCGCCGAGCTTCATGACTGTGTCAATATTCATGAAGTTATTTGCCTGGAGAACACCGGTCTTCTCAAGGCAGGCAAAGGGATTTACTCTGCCGCCGAGGGGACAACCTATGCTGAGGGACAACTTCCGGTGAACCTATCCGGCGGATTGAAATCCCGCGGACATCCAGTGGGAGCGACAGGTGCATATCAGCTCTGCGAAGTCACCCAGCAACTGCGGGGTGACTTTGACGGCAAACGCGCAAAAGAGCCTGAATTCGGAATGACGGTCAATGTCGGCGGGACCGGGACGGTTGTAACCGTCAATATCTTACGCAGAGAGGAGTGATTGCCATGGCCGAAAACCCCAAAGTTGAATTGCCTTTTTGCTATAGCTGCAGCGCCTGCGACTGGCATGGTTCGAGCTTCAGGGCGGCCTGTCCTGCCTGCAGCAGCAACAACATCGTAAAAAAAGCGACCGTCGGCACCGGAAAAATCGTTGATATCGTGCCGGTGCGCTTTCCGCCCGAGAATCTAAAAAATTTGGGCCAGTATGCCAGCGTGCTGGTCAAATTTGACGAAAACTTTCAAATGTTCGGGATCATTTCTGAAGCGTACGATCAGCTTGCGATCGGAGACCGCGTCAAGGTTTCCAAGTATGACGAAACCACCAAGGAATTATTTTTCAGTATCGATTCACAAAACCCTAAGGTTGCATAAATCTGTTTAACTCTTGATGTTGGTAGAAGCAGACAGTCGATTTTACTGGGACGATGCTGGATGCTGGATACTTGATGCTGGGTATTCCGGAATTCGCCGAGAGTGAGATCCAGAAACATCCAGTATCCAGAAACCAGTATCCAGAATCACGTAATATTGCCAATGCTTTTCATCACAACGGCCTAAATTCAAGAAAACATTTTATGCAAATTAGGGGTAAAGTCTGGGGTCTGAAATGCTGCAACAAAATTTCGCTTATATTTTTGAGAAGAAGGCGTACCTGCACCCGGATGACGTCGCTGTCACCGAATCCTACAACGCGGCATCATATACGTACGATGCGCTTCAACAGCGGGCGAATCGGTTGGCCAATGCACTTGTGGATGCCGGCATTCGCCGAGGGGAACGGCTCTGTTGCCTTACAACCAACTCGGTTGAATATATCGATATATTTACCGCTGCTGCCAGAGTCGGCGCCATTCTGTGTCCTTTGAATTATCGTTTGGCCCCTGTTGAAATCATAAAAATTCTGCAAGATGCGAAACCGAAAGCGTTTATTTTTGACTTTGAGTTTGCTGGCGTCGCCCAAGAAATCAGCAAAGCGATTGACTCCATTCATCTTTGCCTCTGTTTCGGTGCCGGCAAACCGGACTGGGCGCAGAATTATGAAGATTTTATGAATCAATATCCTTCAAAAGGACCTGAAATTGAGGGCGATTCCGAAGATACTTTACTATTGCTCTACACGGCAGGATCCACCGGTAGACCCAAAGGCGTTCCTTTAAAACAAACCAATCTTTTTTTTAATGCAATCAACTGGATCATCGATGTCGGCATCACCAAACAGGATTATACCCTAACGATCATACCCTTGTTTCACATCGGCGGGCATATGCTGTGGACCTTGCCGCATCTTATCGTCGGGGCGAAGGTGATGCTGCAAAGGCGGTTTTCTCCTGAAGAAGCCTTGCGGAATATATCCCAAGAAGGAATAACCAATACTTATTTCATTCCTGCGATGGCCAAAATGGTCTTGGCGCTTCCCAATTGGAGGGATCATAATTTTGCCAATCTTCGCTTTATTGGAGCGGGCGGCGAAGCCGTAGCCGAAAAGATAACTCGGGCGTTCGGAGAACTGGGGGTTCCAATTTTAAACTCTTACGGGCTCACCGAAACTTCGGACGGAACCATCGGCATGCGGCCGCCCGATGTTGCAGGCAAACCGGCAAACTGCATTGGAAAATCGCTGACCTTGACCGACACGATGATTATCGACCCCAATGGTAGGGAAGCCGCGGTTGGCAAAGAAGGGGAATTGCTGCACAGGGGCCCCTCTGTTGTGAGTGCATATTGGAATAGACCCGAGGAAAGCAAAAAGGCATTTCGCGATGGATGGTTGCATACCGGCGATCTTGCGGTCAAAGATAAAGACGGATTTATTTATTTTCTGGGTCGCAAAGACGATATGATTGTCAGTGGCGGAGAGAATGTCTATCCGGCTGAGGTCGAAGAAGCCATTCTCAGCCATGAGAAAGTTGCCGACGTTGCCGTGCTGGGGGTTCCGAACGAAAAATGGGGACAGACAGTTAAAGCGATCATTGCACCGAAGCGCGATGAAAAGATCGATGAAATGGAAATTCTTGAACATCTCAAAACGATATTAAGCGGCTTCAAACGACCGAGGATAATGGAGTTTGCCGAATCTTTGCCTAAAATAGGCAGCGGAAAACTGGATCGAGCGCTGATAAAAAAGCTGTATGGCAAAGGGTAGTCATGCGCTGTGCGCAAGCGGCGTCCAAAGACATTCTGTTAAAATATCCGTGGCGATCGGCGCCGGATCTTGTTTGCAGGAAAACCGTTAATGTTACGAAAGGAGGCTTTAAAATGAAAAAAAAGTATTGGCCGGTTAGCATGTGTGTCGTGTTGGCATTGTTTTTTTTGATGATATTGCCGCTTCACGCCGCCGATAAGAAGGTGATTCAATGGAATTTCCAGGATACGTATCCGGCTGCCTCATGGCCGAGTATGCATCTAAACAAACCGATGATTGAATGGATAGAAAAGGTTACGGACGGAAGGATAAAGATAACCTGGCATGCCCCCAATGCGTTGGCATCCGTTATGGATACATATGACTCGTTGAGCAGGGGTGTATTTGACGCCGCCGCGCTATATCCTGGATTTTACACCGGGATTATGCCCGAAGGTAATTTTGAACAGGGGCTGCCCTGGGGATGGTCCGATGCCAAAGCGCATGCAGTCTCGCTTTTTCAATTCGGCCTTTTTGATTTAATGAAGCAAGCTTATGACCGGCACAATATTCACCTGTTGGCGCATTATACGATGGGAGACAACTATAATATCGGGACGGCCAAGGAGGTTACCAAGCTGGATGATGTGAAGGGCTTAAAGATCCGGGCAGTCGGAATCTACGCGGATTATGTCAGAGCCCTGGGGGCGGCTCCGGTGTCTGTCCCCTACGGCGAGATCTACATGGCACTCAAAATGGGTACGATTGACGGCTATTTGGCATCCTCGGGGGCCCTTATTTCCAATAAGCTGGGAGAGGTGGTGCATCACTATTTGCTGCCGACCACCAACAGCATCGGCTTTGTCTTTGCCGTCAACAAAAAGTCATGGGAGGCGCTGCCCGATGATTTGAAATTGATTCTGGATACTTCCGCTCCCGGCGTCGCCGTGAAAATTGCAGCGCTTTACTCGGGGGTTGTCGAAAATTCAAAGAGAGAAGCAGAGCAGAAATACGGGGTCAAGTTCCATATGCTCTCAGCCGAAGATCAGCTCAAAGCAACCTCGCTTGCCCTGCCGATTTGGGATGAAGTTGCAAAAAAAAGCCCGGAATGTGCCAAGGGTGTCGAGGCGATCAAAGACACGCTTCGCTATCTGGGACGCATGCCGGAGTAATTTTGCGGCGAAATTTATAGCCGTTGATCAAAGAGAAAAAGCAGGTTCTTTTCATGCGTATGAGGGGGTAGTAAAAAAGGCGCCGGCAGAGATCCAGCAGAACTTGGAATCGGTTTTTTCGCCTGCGCGGGTGGGCGTCAATTTTGAAAGGGCGAGTAGGTCCGTCAGGGCGATGTAGGCGCGGGGTTTAGCCCCGCCTCTAAGGCTCTCGCAGAAGCAATCAAACGTTTTGATCGGTTTACTCTTCGCGCCCGATCTATGCACCGCGGTAGGGGATAAACATCGCCCATACACATTTGTCTTTATAATTAAATAAGGGGTCGGGGTGTTTTGCTCGCCATGCCCGCGGGGGCGGGCATCCAGTCCACTCGGTACCGAATTTTCTGGATTCCTGCTACCGGATCAAGTCCGGCACAGGCTTCGCAGGAATGACGGTCTATAAGGCAATAAATGCCCCGACTGCTCAATTAAATAGAATATTCTGGAATACGACAGTCGTCTGAAATACCATATCAGGGAGGGTAAAATTGATGGCCAAAAAAGCAAATAGGGCACCGGTAGTTGCAGTGACCAGCGGCAATCGATGGGATGCCAAAAAAATGATTCAGGAAGGATTCGAGTTAATCGGCGGCATTGGAGAGGTTATGAAAAAAGGCGATACGGTAATACTGAAGCCAAATCTTGGCTATCCGGAAGCTGAAGGCCTGCCGCCCTGGACATGTACAACCGATTACATGGTCTTAGCGGCGCTAACCGAAATTTTGGTGGATGCCGGAGCCAAGCGGGTGATAACTGCCGATGGGCCGGCTCACGGAATTACCGGTGAATATATGTTGGCGTCAACCGGCATTAAAGCGGCGGTCGAGAAAGTCGGCGGGGAAGTTCTCGGCCTTGACGACGATGAGTACGTGTTGCGCAAGGTGCCGGGCGGGGTGGTCTTACGGGAGCAATGGCTGCCCAAATCCTGTTTGAACGCCGATGTAATTATTAACGTTCCCAAAGTAAAACCCACGCGTGTCGGGAAATTCACGCTGGGATATAAAAATATGTTCGGATTAATTCCTTACGATGAACGCCTTCCCTGGCATAGAATTCCGGAGCACTTCTATTTTCTTGTTGATTTATACAAGCTCATTCCCCCGACCTTTACGGTGATGGACGGCCTGGTGATTCAAGAAGGCCTGGGACCCAGATTCGGTGATCCGGCGGATTGGGGCGTCATTATCATGGGGAAAAATCCGGTTGCAACCGAAGCCGTGACCATGCTTGCGATCGGTCATGAACCCTATGAACAGATGGTGCTTCCCATTGCAGAAAAGGCGGGGCAGGGGCCGACCGATATAACCAAAATTAATGTCCGCGGAAGAAGTATTGACGATGTCAAGCGGCATTGCAAGGCGGCTCCCGGAGATTATTGGATGCATCCGTCTTCCAATGTTGCTGAGTATTGCGGCGGCGCGTGCTGGGGATGCGGCTTGTGGATACAATACACGCCTTATCCCTGGGAGATCGAAAAGAGCAAAAAATACGCGCTGGTTGTCGGGGTTGAACCGCATATACCCGATAAGTTCCGGGAAGACGAGGTCATCGTGCTCGGCAACTGCGCCGCACGCTCTAAGAAAAAAATTGAAAATGCATGTCAAGCGAAAGGTATAAAGCCGATATTTCTGAGCGGTTGTCCACCGTATACCCATTCCAGAGTAAAAGACGGGTATTTAAAAGCACACAAGATTGATACCCTACCGCATTTGGAGAAAATTAGGAGAGTGAAAGGTTAAACTCAATATTGTTCTAAACGAAGAGGGGCAGGGGGTTACCGTGATAACGCTAAGAAAAATATTTGGAATTATTGATTATATCAATCAACATCTGTCAAATTTAGCAAGCCTCCTGTTCGTGCCGATGACCCTCATTGCCGTTTACGAAGTAATCATGCGCTATTTATTTAATCGACCGACAATCTGGGCCTGGGATGTGAATGTCCAGCTTTTCGCGGTCATTGTCGTATTCGGTGCCGGAAATACCCTGCTGCAAAAAGGTCATGTCGTGATGGATATTTTTATTTTACGCCTTTCGGAGAGAAAAAGGCTCATCATCAACATGGCGGTCTATATCATCTTTATAGTGACCATGGCCATTGTCGTTTGGCAATGCGGCATATTTGCACGGCGCTCAATTGAAATCGGTGAAAGAACGTCCACTTTGCTGTCTCCACCCATTTACCCTTTAAAAACCGGGATATTCATCGGTGTGGCCCTCTTTTGGCTGCAGGCAATCAGCCTGTTTATCAAGGATATGGCCGAATTTGCCGCAACATCGAGAAAGGAGAAGCTCGATGACCGTTAGCATGATTACGTTGATCGTTCTGTTCTCGTTTTTCACATTACTCATGCTTGGGCTTCCGGTCGCTTTTTGCCTGATTGCCACCTCGGTGGTCTCCATCATTGCCTTTTGGAATCCCACTGCCCTCTATGCTGCAGCGACGACGATTTACACGCAAAGCACCAAGGATATCTTCCTCGCCATTCCATTATTTGTTTTTTTGGCCACAGTATTGGAACAATCCGGCATCGCCGAGAGCCTTTTTGATATGTCCTACAAATGGATCGGTCGTTTGAGGGGCGGACTCAGTGTTGGTTCTGTTTTTATGTGTACCATCATGGATGCCATATCCGGGCTCGGCGCCAGCGGCATCGTCACGGTAGGTCCGATTGCTTTGCCGGAAATGTTCAAACGCCAGTATGATAAACGTCTGGCGACAGGATGTATTGCAGCCGGGTCGGCCCTGGGCCCCCTCATTCCGCCAAGTGTGATTATGATAATTATTGCAGGGTTTACCGGATTGTCGGTTGGCAGGCTCTTTGCGGCCGGTCTTTTCCCCGGTCTTCTATGTGCCGCTGGATTTGCCGTCTATATTCTCATCATATGTGCGTTCAAACCTCAATTGGGACCGGGCCTGCCGAAAAATCTTGAAATAACCTGGCGGCAAAAATTTGTTTCACTGCGGGCCGTCATTCTACCCGTCCTGCTGATTGTGGCCGTGATGGGCACTATTTATTCCGGTATCTGTACGCCGACCGAAGGAGCAGCCATCGGCGCTTTCGGTGCGCTGATATGCGCTGCGATCAACCGCAAACTCACCATTCGCAATATCTACCAGGCAAGTCAGGCTTCAATAAAAATTACATGTATGGTGATGTGGCTTCTTATCGGCGGCAGTC
Source organism: Desulfobacterales bacterium (assembly GCA_020345785.1). Next base: position 6,308,901 of record CP070771.1, on the reverse strand, counting down.
TATTTGCCAGCCTGTTGAATGCGCTCGGCATCCAGAGAGCGTTGGCGGAATTGCTGTCATCGATTCAATCAGATTTCGGCAGCTCTGCCATGCTGGGTGTGATCATGCTCATTGTTTTTATCATGGGCATGTTTATTGACGGCGCTGCGATAACTGTTTTAACCATGCCGGTTTTTTTCCCCGTGGTCATCCAGGCCGGCATCGAACCCATATGGTTTGCGACCCTGTTCACGATTAACATAATCATCGGCTATATGACGCCGCCCTTTGGCATGAATCTTTTCTACACCAAGGGGATCTCTCCTCCGGAAGTGACGATGGCCGACATCTATAAGTCCATATTCCCGTTCGTCGGTGTTGCGCTTTTAACGCTTCTTTTTGTATTTTATTTTCCGGAGATTGCCACCTGGTTTCCGGATAAGATCATGGGGGCTGAATAACTCTACTTTGCCATATTAAGTTTTACTTCTCCCCCCTATCATAGCCGTCTGATATAGTGTAATAAACAAATGCCTAAAATGAACTAAATTGCCTAAAATGACTAAAATTAAGCTTATAGGTTGGGTTGAGATCCGGGAGTCTTTTGTTGGGTTTCGTTCCTCTACCCAACC
>CP070771.1:6298696-6308190 GCA_020345785.1 Desulfobacterales bacterium | reverse complement strand
AAATTTCGTGTTTTCGTGATGAAATCCGCCTCCGGCGGATCATAAAATGCAAAGAAATAGCAATTAAGCGCCTAACGTAGCTGGAAGCCAAATTACGGCCTGCCTTATATACCGGGGTACAGTTTTTCCCGGCATTCCGGACAAATGCCATGGCTGACCTTGGCTTCGGAATGGTCATGTATGTAAGTTTCGAGCTGATTCCAATAGCCTTTATCGTCCCGAATTTTTTTGCAGTTGGCACATATCGGCAACAGGCCTCTGAGGGTTTTTATATCGGATAGCGCCTCTTCGAGGCGGGCTTTTTCGGCCCGCAGTATTTCCTCACTCTTCTTCAGGTTTCTAAACATGATGCTGTATGGTCTATTTAGACCGGTCACGATGACAGCCCTGTAAATCAGGAAAAACGAAATGATTTTAAAAAAATGCCCGATGAGATTTGAAAGCCCGTAAACATTCAAGTAAAAAGTGAACGCCAACTCCGCTCCAATGGTGCTGACAATCGAGGCAATAATCAATTTAAAAACATCGGAATCGAATTCTCTGCGTCTGCGGGATATTGATATGATTGAGAGCAGGAGCATCAGGCAAATCACATACTCACTTAGGATCTTGAAGGCGGTTAACCCCGTTGCCTCATGATAACAGGCCGGGAAAATATTCCAATAAAAAATGCTCAGCAATATGACGACAAACACCGCAAGGTAACATGTGAGGAGCTGAGCCATTTTGATTTTTCTTTGTAGAAACCAGGGTGCGATAAGCAGAGAGATGCTTTCCAGATAACGCGCTGCAATCCATAACTGTGTCGCCAGATTGGCCCCGCGGCCGACAAACACCCCCATCCCCTTATAGGCCAAGGTGTGCAGAAGATCCAGGCAGCCGACAAATAGATAGGCAACGCCGAGCGCCGATAGATAATTGTTTTCCATGAAACGGCGGGAATTCCAGGTCACCGAAAAAATACCGAAGGCAACGGCAACACTGAATATTTCCGCCACACTGTGGAAGAAAAGATAGCTGTAGAGACTTGATAAATAGAGACCCAGGCATACAAGGGCGCTTGACGAAAATAGCAAGAGTCTTTTAGAAAAGGCGGCCGTCATTTGTTCTCACCGTTGGCCTGAGGGGTTTACGTGCATCACAGCCTCCAAAATGCGTCGATTTTATGCCGGCTTCTTCCTTCCTTCTCTCCAGTTCTCGTAATAGTCCCAGGTGACAAATGCATTGAGTTCTTTTAGTTGGCGATCCATTTCAATCAGGCTGGCCCTGAGGACATCTCCGATTGAAAGCAGGCCGATAAATTCACCGTCTTTTTCGATGGGCAGGTGTCGCAGAAACAGGCCTAAAAACATTTCATTCAATTTGTGAATTCGTGTGCTATGGGGTGCCGTTTTAAGCGGCGCGGACATATGGTCGCCGATTTTAGCCGTTTGCGGATTGAATCCTTCCTCGGTCATCTTTTTCAGCAGATCACGTTCCGTCCAGATGCCAACATAGCGGTTGTCTTTCTTTACTAAAATTGCACCGATTTTTTTATCGACCATTTTCTGACAGGCCTGTTGAACCGTCTGATCCCATGCAATAGACACAATCTCGCTTTGTTTATCCTTGATGATGTCTTCTGCAGTCCTCATGGCGTTCTCCTTGGTTGCTTATGGGCCAAATTTGACAGTTGTATGTCGGTTTTTCAAACGCATGCTTACATTCGACCCATACAGGATCGCGCATAATTATGCAAATGAATTGCCGGCTTCCGTGTAAAGTTTAACTCCATTCATAAGCCATCCCGCTCTATCGGGATGAGAATTGAAAAGGTTTTACCGTGAGTCAACAACGACCTGCGAAGCAGAAGGCAAGAGGACGTCAGTACTCTTATCGTTAAACTTGCAATCCCGCCGCGGCGGGATGCGGAGCACCCGGTTTGTATGGCAAGAATCAAAAATCTGCCGAATGAACGCTTGAATCTAGCCGATTGCCTTTGACATCGCGGGAAAATTTATTTATCACAGAAACACAAAACCAGAGCGCGGATCCCAGGCGCTTGCGCTTCGAAAACACGAAATTTATTTTGGAGGAGGTGAGCTTGGCAAAGGTCGTATACGGCGTATCCGGTGAAGGATCGGGCCATTCTTCACGAGCCCGGGAGATGATCACCCATTTGGAGGAACTGGGTCATACGGTCAAAGTGGTCAGTTATGACCGGGGTTATCGCAACCTTAAAGACGAATTCGATGTTTTTAAAACCGAGGGGCTGCATATCGCAAGTTCCGACAACCGCGTCTCAAAAGTAAAAACCTTCACCGACAATTTGAAGCGATTGCCGCGTGGTCAGCAAAAGCTGAATGCCTTACGAAAGGAAATTTTTAAAGCATTTCAACCGGAATGCGTGATCACCGATTTTGAACCGATGACCGCCTATCTGGCCCATCATTACCGCCTGCCGTTGATTACTATCGATAATCAGCACCGTATTCGATACATGACATATCCCTGTCCAAAGCGCCTGCAGAAAGAGCGCCGCATGACGGTCAGCATCATCAGGGCGATGGTGCCGCGGCCGGATATTTCACTGGTTACTACCTTTTACTACGGTGAAGCTAAAAATGATCGCACCTTCTTTTTTCCTCCGATATTACGGGAAGAGGTTTTATCACTCCAGCCTTCCAACGGTGAGCATGTGTTGGTCTACCTGACGAGTGGATTCGAATCCTATCTCAAATTGTTGAGATCTTTTTCTCGTGAACAGTTCCGGGTATACGGCTATGACCGGGACCATCAGGACGGCCACATGACTTTCAAACCCTTCAGCAAGCAAGGATTTATAAAAGATCTTGCCTCCTGCAAGGCGGTTATGGCAACGGCCGGTTTTACGCTGATGACCGAAGCGTTTTATCTGCGCAAACCCTATCTGGCACTGCCGATGCGCGGCCAGTTTGAGCAGGAGCTTAATGCCATCCTGTTGGCCAGATTAAAGTACGGTATCAACTTAAGACGCATCAGAGCCGAAGCAGTCGGAAATTTTCTTTACCGACTGCCAGATTATAAAAGCAACCTGAATACCTATCGGGCGGAGGGCAACAGCGCCATCAAGGCGAAGCTCGGGGAACTGCTGGATGATAACTGTTTACTGGCCAAGGAGTTTCATAATAGGCGAACCCATTAAATTCTGCCGACTGCTTAATTCAGTTACAAAGGAGAATATATGTGTTAAGAATCCGCGACTTCCCAAAACGGTTGATGGGCGCTTCCTTACTTTTGCTAATCATTACGGGATGCGCGTCGTTCGGCCAGGTTGAAATACAGCCAATCACGTCGTTGAAGCCCCGGGAGCTGCCGGCTGGCAATGGCTGGTGGTCGGCCCGCTTTCACTTGCACTGGCCGCCGGACACCGAGCCCGTCTGGTACATGGACCTTTGTCTGGCGCATCAGGTTGTTTTACCGCTATTGGAAAGCTACAAAAACGATATCTACCTGTGGCGTTTTCATCGCCGTGCCGCCAGAGATGCCGCCGGCAGGATGTTCAGCTTCATATTTTACGCCTCCCCGCAAACAGCCCGGCACATTTTCAACGATCTGAGAACCGATCCGCTGATTAAAAAATTAAAGGACGCCCATGTCCTCGATCTGGCTGAATATGACGACCCGACCCACATCGCCCGGCCCAACATCGAAGACACCGGGGATAAACAATGGCCCGTCTCGATTCAAAAAACTTGGCCCTATTACATCATGGGTGCTAGTCAAATGTGGCTGAATTTAATTGCAGAAGTTGCCGCAGAAAATCTGGAAGGCTCACCGCCATCAACGCTCGGCGAAATTGAAGCCTTTTACCAACAGGTCGATCAAACCATAACGATGCTGTGGCAGCAAGAAGGACGGCATGCCTTTATGCATCATTTAAACGCGTTATTTGAATATGAGCCTCTTGTTTACTGGGAAAAGCGGTACATGAACTTCTAATTTAATTAATCCGCTCTGAAAAATAGCTCGGTCAAGGTTGTAATTTGTTCTTTGACAACTGAAGAAAGTTGTCACATCCAAGGTCCGGCGGATTAATTAGTTTCCATCCGGAAATGGCCCTTTTTCCGATGAACTGCGTTCTCCGCGGGTTTACTTCCTCGACGTAGGACAACTACGCCTCGTTGTAAACCCTTGTGCGGCCTTGCTCATCGAAAAAATTGCTCATTTCCAAATTGGAAACTTAATTGTGCCCCTTTTTATTTCCGGATGGGCACTAATTAGTAACAATTTCTTTTTTGGTTCCCCGATAAATCGGGATTTCCGTTTCACTCCAACCGGCTTGTCCGGCTTAGGTGATTGCAGTCCATGACGGTTCCCCCATCGGCAACTAACTGCAAAAAAAAATATAATAAAATCGGTGGCTGGTTAATTCTATGTGCTGTCGGATTGCTCCTTTATCCGGTGCAAACCGTGGTTTCTTTGCTAACGGAGATCATTCCGGCTTTTTCACAAAATAACTGGTTTCTGCTGACCTCGCCCGATTCTGTCTCGTATCACCCCTTGTGGGGTCCTTTATTGATCATGGAGCTGGTCGGCAACGTGTGCTTTCTTATTTTCTCGATATTCGTTATCACATTTTTTTTTAAGAGGCGCAAATTTGTTCCTCAATTGGCGATAGTCTTTTTAGCCTCCAATCTGCTTTTTGTCGGCTTCGATTATTACCTGGCCCGGAACGTTTTAACAGAGACCGATCCCGCCAATTGGGAAGCGATCGCAAATTTGGTAAGAACCTTGGTTGCCAGTATAATTTGGGTTTTATATTTTATTTTTTCAAAGAGGGTTAAAAAGACGTTTATTTTATAAAAGAGACGGGTGAAAAACCTTGGTATAAGAACAGGCAATAATTGCCATGGACATGGTTTACTGGTGAGAGGCGTATATGAAATGCATTTTTGCGAATACGATTTACACGGGAAAATCAATTTTGCGCGATGGATATCTTGTTTTTAGCGGTTCGACAATCGCCGGCTTGGCAACGTCTGCCAAAGGCCAATTACTGGGCGAATTTGAGGTGTTGACCCCCGCTTTTATCGACCCCCACAGTCACATTGGCATGGAACGCTCCGGTGAACCCGGCGCAGAAGGCGAGGCCAATGATCAACTTGATTCTATTCTGGCCCTCACGGATGCTCTGGACTCGGTTCAAATGGATGACAAAGCCTTCCGTGATGCTGTGGAATCCGGGGTGCTGTATTCCTGCGTCGTTCCGGGCAGTGGCAACATTATCGGGGGGCAGTCAGCCGTCATCCGCAATTATGCCAAAGACAGCAGCAGTGCCCTTATCGGCCGCGCCGGTCTGAAAGCAGCCTTCGGTTATAATCCCATGTCAACACACACCTGGAAGGGCCAGCGTCCCACGACCCGAATGGGTGCAATTGCCATTTTGCGCGGCAAACTTGCGGAAGTGCGTCAGAAGTACGAGCAATACCGCAAAGCTAAGGGTCGCAAGAAAGACGAAATCATCTTTTCGGCTGAAGAGACGGTGTTGAGGGATTTGCTTATAGGCAAAATTCGTCTGCGGGCCCATGTTCACAAGATCGATGACATTGCGGCTCTGATGCGGCTGGCCGATGATTTTAAAATTAAATTGACCGTCGAACATGCCATGGATGTGCACCAGCCGGAAACATTCCAGGAATTGCAAAAGCGCAAGATACCCGTTGTATACGGCCCCATCGACAGCTTCGCTTACAAAGTCGAATTAAAACATGAAGATTGGCGCAATATCCGCCACTTGATGGCCTCCCGGGTTGAATTTGGTTTGATGACCGACCATCCGGTTACCCTCGCCCGTCAGTTATTTTTGCAAACCCGCTGGTTTGTGAGGGTGGGGATGTCGAAACAACAGGCCGTCGAGCTGGTAACCCGCCGAAATGCCGGCGTCCTGGACATCCATAAACAGCTCGGGACCCTTGAGAAGGGAAAGTGGGCCTCATTTATCTGCTGGAATGGCGATCCGTTCGACTTGGCGAGTTACCCGGTAGCGGTGTATGGGGAGGGGGACTTGCTATATAAAGAGGAGGAGCAGCAACGCTAGGCATTGCTGGGACCTTCTTGGCAAAAGGGAAAGGGAATTGATACCGAGTTAAAGCTGTTTCTCCGGACGCCTTTTTTCTTGGTTGCAAAAAGGCCAACAATTAATATAATATTAATAATCATCAAACGCCAACATTGAATATTTCGACAAAAAATAGCGTGCTTTGAACTAAAAGGAGGTTCAGATGCAGAAATCTTTAATTCGAACCATTTATTTTTTGGTACTGATTTCGCTTTGTTTTGCCATCGGCACCAGCTGGGTCCTAGCCGAAGAGAAGCGTGACATGCAGGGCTGGGGCATAGATGATCCTTATAACAAGCTTTACGATGTTCGTGAATATGAAAAAATCAGAGCCTGGGTTGTTCGGGTAAAGGAAGTTGTGCCGATGCCCGGAATGTCACCGGCAACCGCTCTGGATGTGAGAGAGGGATCCGAGGAGTTTGAGGTTCATATCTGTCCGACCTGGTATCGGAAACCCAGTGAAATTCGGCTGCAAAAAAATGCGCGCATCAAATTAAAAGGCGTTTGGGCGGAAATAAACGGCAAGGATGTTTTCATGGCTTCAAAAATAAAAAAGGATCCTGACATTGATATCATAAAAGTTCGTTTGACCAAGGATGGCACGCCATTTTGGACCATGACGCCTGAGCGGCTTGCCAAAGAGATGTCACAAGACTAACCTATCCAACATGCACCAAATAGTCTTATCTGATGGCAACGCGAGAATGGAAACCCGGCGAAATACTTGAGATATCCGGTTATTTCTGGAAGACGGCTGTGCTCCACACAGCCGTAAAGCTGGAAGTGTTCACAATAATTGGAGACGGGCGTTTAACAGCCGAGCAAATCAGCCGGAGGCTCAACGCTGCTCTCAAGGGCTGTGAACGGTTGTTGAATGCCCTCGTTGCCATGGAACTTCTGGAAAAATCCGACGATTTTTTTGCCAACACACCTTCTGCCATAACTCTGCTGTCCAAAGATTCTGCCAAATATATCGGTCACATCATTATGCACCATCACCACCTGGTGGCATCCTGGCATCAGCTGGATCAGGCGGTGCAGTCCGGCCGACCTGTTCGCAGCCGGGCCTCATTTAGCAAAGACGAGTGGCGCGAAAGTTTTCTGATGGGAATGTTCAACCTGGCGATGGGATTGGCCCCTCAAATCGTGCCCCTCATTGACCTGTCTTCACGCAAACACCTGCTGGATATGGGCGGGGGACCCGGTACGTACGCCATCCATTTCTGCCGGCATAATCCCCGACTGCGAGCTGTGGTATATGATCTGCCGACGACCCGACCATTTGCTGAAAAGACCATCAAACAGTTTGATTTAGCGGAAAGGATCAGATTTGCCGACGGGAATTATTTAAATGATCCCATCGATGGGAGTTACGATGCGGTCTGGCTGTCACACATTCTGCACGGTGAGGGACCGGAAGATTGCCGCAGGATCATCCAAAAGGCGGTTGATGTATTAGAACCGAAGGGCATTATTATTATCCATGAATTTATCTTGAATAACAGCATGGACGGTCCTCTTTTTCCGGCATTGTTCTCTTTGAATATGCTTTTGGGAACGGATGAGGGCCAATCCTACTCCGAAAAACAACTGGCAGACATGCTGGCAGCAGCCGGTGTAAGGAATATCCGACGGATTGCGGTCCAAACGCCCAATGATTCCGGCCTTATTGTCGGTGAGAAATAAGTTTGGGTATCATAAAAACCACGACTTGCGCTTTCTAAAATTATCCTCAAGTTATACACCCGTCTTACCGATGTTAATATATCGAACTTTTTACTGCTATGATGGTTTCTGCCCGAGGCGGCTGAAAAGATCCCGGCATCGCCAATAACCGTATTCATGGAAGGAGTTTTAGATGGCAGAAGCGGCTTTTGAACCGGTCGGTTTCATGGGGCCCCAGATTTTCGGGCTCCCGGTGGATCGCGAGACCCTGTTTTCCAACCATAAAAACGTTTATAAAAAGAGAATTGAAAAGCGACAGCGAAAGTTAATTGTAAAAATCTCTTTTTTAAAGCCGTTTTTAAAAAGAGGCGAACAGGTCCTCCTGATAACCACCGGCTATTCGCCGCTGGCCTCCATGGCACAATATCTGACAGGTTTTCTTTTTGTATATCTCAAACGCTCTTTATTTGTTTTCACAAATTATCGCGTTATTCATATCCCAAGCACCTCCGGGTACAATTATAAAAATTCAATTGCCCACGTGGCCTATGCGGGATGTCAATCGATTGTGCTCAAGGGGGGAAATCTGATTGCCCAATTTGCCGGAACCGGCAAAAAAATTGAAAAATTCAAGTCAATTGCCGTGTCCGAGAGGAAAAAAATCAGAGCCCTGCTCAAGAAAAGGTTACCTACTTCCGGTACCAAAGGGCAGTTGGCAAGGCGAATCCATCTATGCCCTCGTTGCACCCATGAACTTGCCGACGGAAAATACAGATGTGAAAAATGTCAGCTTCAATTCAAAAGCAAGCTGGTCGCCGCCATCAGTTCCATCGTTTTTCCCGGCGGGGGCTATTTCTATATCCGTCAGTATTTGCTTGGATTCATTGATGCACTGCTGGAATTCGCACTGCTTGGCTTTATTGCCTATTTGATTATCGATCTGCGCAACAACATACCCGTCAGCCCGGTTCATATGGCAATGATTCCGCTTTTTCTCTACATAAAAATTGCTACCGTAGTTCACTCCACCCATTTTATCAATGAATTTATCCCCAAGCACCGGAATATCAGGCTTCGCAAAATATCCGGTTAGGCCTATTTACTCATAGTATTTTTTCCATTTGACACGGGATGCGATATCCTCCTATATTCCTATCTGATTGAGGGGGGTTCTTGTCTTGTGAATAGGCCTCATATCTACCTGGTCATCATCATTGCCGCGGGGGTATTGGCCGTTCTGATCTTATTTGGAGTTGGTCCAAACCACGAGGGACAAATCGTTGGCACGGTGACAGATGCCTTGAGTGGCGATCCGATTAACGGCGTCAGAATCATTATCGGGGGACGTTCCACTGTCCGCTACCTGGATAAGAACTTCAAAATCAGTCACTTGAAGCCCGGAATCCACCATCTCAAAGCAAGCGCTCCAGGTTTCGAGACGAAAACCCAGGAAGTCAATCTGAGGCGGGGTACTAATTTAATTGCCATTCGCTTGATGGGAAACGAGATCCCCGATTTAGGCGGTATCATCGTCTTTGCCGACGCGATCAAATCAAGCGGCATCCAGCTTGAGATCCGATTTGTCAATCAACAAGGCATCGGCATCAAGCATTTCCCGCGGTTGCCGCTGACAATGGAGGCCAGGCTTTACGGGCAGCTCGGAACCAAAGAAAATTACCGAAGAGGAAGACTGATTTATTCAGGACCGGTCAAATTGTTCTGGGACTCGGAGGCCTCGCTGGGAAAAAAT
>CP070771.1:6294143-6298596 GCA_020345785.1 Desulfobacterales bacterium | reverse complement strand
CCAGTTCACTGGTGATGATGGTCATCGGCATGGCCAGCATTTTTTCATGGCTTTTAGCATCGGAAGAAATTCCTCAAATGGTCACCAGACACATCATGAGCGCCACCACGAACAAAGTGTTGATTCTGCTGTTGCTGAACGCGGCCTTGCTGCTCATCGGCACATTTATGGAAACCACCGCCTCATTGATAATTCTGACGCCGGTTTTGCTGCCCTTAATGCATCAGATAGGCGTTGATCCGCTCCATTTCGGCGTCATTTTGGTGCTCAACCTCGTTATCGGTCTGACGACGCCGCCTGTGGGAGTTTGCTTATTCATCGCCTGTTCGATTGCCCAAACGAATCTAGAAAGATTATCCCGTGCCATTTTGCCCTTCCTGTTGGTTTCGATTGTAGTTCTTTTGATCTGTACTTACTGGGAGGCGCTGGTTTTGGCGATTCCCGTTTTTTTCGGCTATAAGCCTATGTGAAGTCTCGGCCTTACTCCAACTCAATGAGCGGGAGATCCTTTTCATGAAATATCCGAAGCAGTTTATAAAATTCATTGTGCCGGTAATAGTGGTTTTTATCTTCATTGTGGCGCCGTCGCTGACTTTATCAGCGTCGCAAGGCGTGATGATGCAATATTTCCATTGGTATTATCCGGGAGGGGGTGTTCTCTGGGAGGAAGTTGCCGACCGTGCGGATGACTTGGCAGCAGTCGGCATCACCGCCCTCTGGTTGCCGCCCGCCTATAAGGGCGCCTCGCAGAATGATGTGGGATACGGCGTTTACGACCTTTATGATCTCGGGGAGTTTTACCAAAAAGAAACAGTCCGAACCAAATACGGCACCAGGGACCAGTACGTGAAAGCCATCAACGCCGCCCACAAGGCGGGAATACAAGTTTATGCCGATGTTGTGTTCAATCATAAAATGGGGGCAGATTTCGCGGAAAAGGTTAAAGCGGTTCGGGTTGCGCGCGATAACCGCAACCACGAGTATGGCGGCGATATCTGGATCGATGCCTGGACAGGATTTGATTTTGCCGGCCGGCAGGATAATTATTCCTCCTTTAAATGGCGCTGGTATCATTTTGACGGCACCGACTGGGCCGATAATTTGAAGGAGGACGGTACAATTTATAAATTTCGCGGCATCGTAAAATCCTGGGATTGGGAAGTGGATACCGAAAATTACAATTACGACTATTTAATGGGGGCGGATGTTGATTTTGACCATCCCGAGGTTCGGGAGGAGCTCAAGCGCTGGGGACGTTGGGTGGTGGCGCAAACCGATGTTGACGGATTTCGTCTGGACGCGGTCAAGCATATTCAGTATGGCTTCTTCAAAGACTGGCTGGGTTACCTGCGATCGACGAGTGGAAGAGAGCTTTTTGCGGTAGGTGAATTTTGGAGCGGCAGCATCGACAAGCTTCACAATTATATAACGAAAACCGGGGGCAGCATCTCTTTGTTTGATGCGCCTTTGCACTACAATTTCCATGCGGCGTCAAAAGGCAATGGAAATTACGATATGAGCAAATTGATGGACAGGACCTTAATGAAGGAGCAGCCGGTGGTGGCGGTAACCCTGGTGGAAAATCACGACACCCAGCCCTGCCAGGCGCTGGAATCACCGGTGGAAGATTGGTTCAAACCCCTGGCCTACGCATTTATTCTCTTGAGACAGGAAGGATATCCCAATATTTTCTATGCAGACTACTTTGGAGCGCAGTACACCACATCGGACAACCGATGCAGTGAAGCCGCCGGCGGAAAGGCAACGATTAAGATGACCGCACATAAGGCCCTCATCGATAAATTCCTTGAAGCTCGCAACAGATTTGCCCATGGGCCGCAAAAGGACTACCTGAATCATTGGGATATCATAGGCTGGAGCCGTCTGGGAAACGCCGAGCATCCCGGGACAATGGCCGTTATCATGAGCGATCACCAAGGGGGTACTAAATGGATGGATGTCGGCAAACCGAATACATCGTTTATTGATATGATGGGCCATCGCAGCGATATCATCACAACGAATCCGGATGGCTGGGGCGAATTCCCGGTCAATGACGGTTCGGTTTCCGTGTGGGTCGAGCAGTCGATTGTCGGGAGTGGGACCGCCGAAGTTGAAGTCACATTTACCTGCCGCAACGGCCACACCTTCTGGGGTCAAAATGTCTACGCCGTCGGCAGCATCCCTGAACTGGGAAATTGGGATACGGACAAAGCAAGAATCCTCGCGCCAAACAATTATCCTGATTGGGATCAAACCCTATCTCAGCTGCCTGCCGATACACCTATTGAGTGGAAATGTATCAAAAAAGACGGGGCCGGGAATGTCGAATGGCAAGCCGGTGCCAACAATACGTATACCACACCCGGCAGCGGGTCAGGTGCCACTGATGGTTCGTTTTAAAATGAGTGCTCTTTCCGCAGAGAGGGGATACCTCGGCAGGAATCCCTGAAGGAGGCGGAGTTAATCTTTCATCGGTTAAAATCCGAAATCCGAAACTCGAAATCCTAAACAAATCCTAATGATTTAAATTCAAATGAGCGAAACAAAAATCTTATCTGCATCTCATATCCTGAAATTTCCACTGGGCATGGATGTTTCATTCCAAGGTTTTTGGACATTTGGTTATTTTGATTTTGGATTTGTTTCGTATTTCGGATTTCGTGCTTCGAATTTTTGGGTCTTTTTCACGCCATATCGGTAGAACTTATCCGAGTCCTCCACAAAAGGGCTTAGATCAATACTAGGGAGGAACCATGGCTGCATACCTCATCGGTCACATTCGAATCAAAGATCCCGCCCAATGGAACGTGTATGTTGAAGGCGTCCGAAAATCCCTGATCCCTTTTGAGGCGCAGGTCATATTTCGCGGAAAACGCGCCTCAGTTCTGGCGGGAGAGCATCCTTACCAGGATACGGTTGTCATAAAATTCCCCGACCAATCGGCCTTGCAAAAGTGGTATCGCTCCGAGAGCTACCAGGAATTGATTCCCATACGAGATAGCGCTGCAGATGTCGTGATTATAAGTTATGACGCTTGAGCTTCTTCCGGAATAATGGGTGTGAAAAACTGATATAAACCCAGTAAACCAAAGGAGGTCAACATGGCAGAGGATCTATCCACCGTAAGAAGCATCCTAAAAAATTATCGCAGACAGCTTCTGGACCGGGCAAACGTCGTCGCAGCAGGGGTTGGATACAAAATAACCGGCGGCCAAAAAACCTCTACCTTGAGCATCGTATGTTCGGTGACAAAAAAAATCGCTGCCTCCCAGCTGGCGAGCAAAGATCTGGTTCCGCAGAACCTGGAAGGAATGCCCACCGATGTGATCGAAACCGGCGTCATCCGAGCCCTGCAGTCACCCACCGAAAGGCATCGCCCGGCTCCCGGCGGTGTGAGCATCGGCCATCGGGACATCACCGCCGGCACACTGGGCTGTTGGGTCAAAAAAGACGGCCGACCCGTCATCCTGTCCAATAATCATGTGCTGGCAAACAGCAACGCGGCCCAAATCGGAGATCCTATTTTACAGCCGGGACCCTATGACGGCGGACGCTATCCCGAGGATCATATCGCCGATCTGGAGCAATTTATCCCCATCAACCTTATCGGTATACCCAGCGATTGTCAGATCGCAACCGGTATCGCCGGTTTTTTGAATGCGGTTGCCCGCCTGCTGGGCAGCAGCGTAGAGCTGCAGGCCATTGACCGGCAACAGACCGAAAATCTCGTGGATGCCGCCATTGCACGTCCGCTGAATACGGGCGATGTCAAAGACGAGATTTTACAGATCGGCAAAATTACAGGCACGGCCGAAGGGGAACTGGGAACGGCGATCAAAAAAAGTGGTCGCACCACCGGTTTAACCACCGGAGAAATCGAGCAGGTGGATGTAACCGTCAATGTGCAGTACGGCGAAGGACAGATTGCTCAGTTTACGGACCAACTGATGGCCGGACCGATGAGTCAGGGCGGGGACAGCGGTTCGGCAGTGCTGGACGAAGCCAATCGCCTGGTGGGACTATTGTTTGCGGGAAGCGACACCACCACCATAATGAACCGTATCCAGAACGTCTTCTCCCAGCTGGGAATTTCACTGTGAAATATGTGCTAGCGGCCATATTGCTCGTACTGTCTGCCATCGCGTCAGGGGAGGAGTTGGACATGCCATCTTCGATAAAAGAGGTTAAATCCCGGCACCAAGCCCGCCTGCTCAATCTACCCGATGTGGTATCGGTGGGCATCGGCCGGGATGAAAACGGCAACCCGGCTATCGTCGTCGGCTTGCGGCGTTTGAATCCTGTAACTGAATCTCGGCTGCCTACTGAATTGGAAGGTTACCCCGTCCGCATCCGCATCGTCGGTGAGATAAAGGCCCAGTAGGCTTAATTGTGATTTCTTTGCATTTTATGATCCGCCTGAGGCGGATTTCATCACGAAAACACGAAATTT
>CP070771.1:6278886-6294043 GCA_020345785.1 Desulfobacterales bacterium | reverse complement strand
AAGAACGCTGTGTATGTATATACAATGATGTATGTCATTATATATAAAAAACCGCCGTCAGGACTTATCTGGATGTATAATAGTGAAGAGCAAAGGCGTGATGAAGCACCTAGAAGGAATAGGAAATGTTACGGTAAGAAATGATGATATGGTTTGCTAATTTATGCAAGCCGGTTACCTGTCTAAGATTTCTTTCCGTTATTGCCGGTTTATGCTCTTCCCAGTCACAGCAGCACATTTCACCCGGCTCCTGCATGTCCATTTCCATATCATCACCTCCGATCTCTTGAAAAGTCTCGCACTAATATAAGCGTTTATGGTTGGCCGTCAAGCCACTTTCCCCGGCTTAAGACTTTTTTCTCAAAACCGCGTTGAGAGAACCGCTTTTAAACCCGTCCATATCGAGCGCAACATATACAAAACCCAATTCGTGAAATTTGCCGGTGATTTCCTCTCTCTTTTCCATCAAGGTCCCAAAGTCTTGCGGTGGAACCTCGATTCTGGCCGTTTCACCATGGTGACGAACGCGTAAAATCTTTAGCCCCAATTCATATAGAAAATCTTCGGCTTTTTCCACCTGACTCAGTTTTTCTTCCGTGACCGCCTCGCCATATGCAATCCGGCTGGCCATGCAGGGCATGGCGGGCTTTTCGGCAATTGCCAGATTGTAATAAGCGCACACTTCTCTAATGGTTTGTTTGGTGAAGCCCAGATCAACATATGGCGCCTGAATGGATGCCTCCCGGGCGGCCTGAATGCCGGGGCGATGATCTCCCAGGTCATCCAGGTTGACACCGTAACTTACCGGCCAAGGTGCAATATTTGAAGCGCCCTGTAACTGCCGGCGCAGGGCTTCGATTTTTTCGAATAGCGCCCTTTTGCAATAATAACAGCGGTCGGCCTGGTTGGCCTGATATTTCGGATTCTGCATTTCGCCGGTTCGAATAATTTGCAGCGGAATGCCGTGGGTTTGGGCAAAATTAATTGCATTTCGATACTCGCGGCGAGCAAGGGAAGGGCTGTCCGCCAGCACCGCGACCATGTGGTCTTTTAGGGCGCGGTGCGAGGCATAGGCCAGCAGCGCGCTGTCTACACCACCGCTGTAAGCCACAATGGCCTGCTGCTGGCTCTTAAAATAATCTTCAAGCCTTGCCGCGCAGGACCGTGGGTCCATGTTTTGTTCCGTTTTTTCGGCCAGGTTCGTCATATATTGATCCTTGCAAAGCCGTCTATCAAGCTTGATTTTCTGTGGAAGCGCAAACTTCGCAATGCCTGATCCCGTGCCTGCGCCTCTTTCCGTTTTCGCCGGTGTGTTGAAGACGAAGGGATGATTAAAAAATGCTTGCGAACACTTCGCAGGAGCGGCAAATTTTCATTTTGTCGTTCCAGTTATCCTGAGCGCCGCCCTCGCAAATCGTACCATTGATAAACCAGCATAGATCGCCGCTCTTAAACTCCCAGGCCGGACACTGCTTTTTTCGATCGGGCGCGCAGTTTTTTAATTTCCAGCACGGTTTACTGCGTTTCGAACTGTTATTTTTCCGTGAAATAAGAAACAGCATCTGCCGCTCTACAGCAGGCGGAATGGTACGCCACCCTTGTTCATAGCTATGCACAGCCTTCAAAGAAGTTCCCAGCAACTGTGCCATTTGCTTCTGGGTTTTGTCCATCTGGCTTCGATACGATTTGAATTCATTTTTGTCCATCGAGTTGTTCCCCTTAAAAGTTGGGTTTTATGTTATATTCACATCTCAAATCGTCATAATTAGCCACAATGTGGTAGATATGTCAATAAAAAAAGCAATACCGACTTATTCCTGTTCAAGCAACCAAATGCTGTGGATATCATTGACGGTGTATCTGATCGTTTTCAATGCCTTGAGAACGCGCGTATAGGTCATGGCCAATCCGATGTTCTCGGCCAGCACCAACAAAGAGTCGACATCGCGGTCTGATATATCCCAAACTTGGCTGTGATAAAGTCTTAAGGCCCCGATAACTTTGCCGTAGAAATTGATGGGAACCGAAACGATGGCACCGATACGTTCTTCTTTGGCAGCCTGCGGGTATTGCAAACGGTCCGTATTGTTGACATCAGGGATGACGACCGGTTTTCCGCGGAATGTATCGGCGATGCTTTTGTCCGATAAAATCGGCCCTTTCTGCAAGTAGCCCATACTCATTCCAAAGCTTGCCAGAACTTCGAGTTCTTCCAATTCGGGATTCAGGGCGAAAATCGTACAGCCTTTAATTTCAAGCGCTGCAACCAAAAGCTGCGTCAGATGGTTGGCCATGATCTCGAGGTTGTCGGATTGCGCCATGGCTCGGAAAACAACTTTGAAAAGTTCAATATCTATTTTTTCTTCGGTACTCATGGATGACCTCCTCTTTCTGTTAAGAAACAATGCATACCGTCGTGTCTTTGAGCGTCATGACGACCTTGTGAGAAACACTTCCCGAGAAGAAACGGGTTACCCGGGCTGCTTTGCGGTTCAGCACGATGACATCGAATTTTGTATCCCGGGTGAGACCGATAATTTCACTGGCAATATCTTTCTTGCGAGGTCGGAAAACTGTGAGAATTTGATTTTCAGGAAATCCGCTTTGGTAAAGCTTCTCGGTGATTGCCTTGAGATCGTTTTCCCGTTGCATAATCTGTTGGGAAAGATAGCTCAGGCTGCCTTTCAGTTTCCCTGTTACCAGGCTTGCTCCCGTTTCAATGTCGGGTACGGGTGTATATGCATGAAAAATTGTGATTTCAATCCCCTCGAGGTGGCCAAAGGCGCTGGTGACAAAGTCCAAAGCCTTCTGATCCAAGCTGGTAAAATTATAGGCAACTAATATCTTCTGAATGGCCATTTTATCCCCCCCCTTCACTTTATTTGAGTTGATGAAGTAAAATACCCCTCAGAGCTGGGCATACAGGCTGGCAGGGTGAAACGTGTTACGGATTTATCGCTTGCTAACGTTCACAGCAGACGCAGCTCACGGTAATTTTAGGACAGGTCAGAAACTGATTCTTGCGGAAGACTTTGAATTTTATTATGCAGGCCGAATGACAGCCAAGCGGCCTGCAGGCTACTTTAAAATTAAAATGCCACAGGGTCATATTTCATGTCAACAATAAATTTGTAACGAGTAAACGGTTCAATATGAACTTGCCAGAGACTCCCAGCCCCGTTATGGTCCTCTGACTGGGGCCTGATGATTCAATTGAATAGAGGATACTTGATTGCTGGATGCCGGAAGACTCGATGCTCGAAGCGGATCACAAGACATTTTGCGGCAACAGGGTGACAATATTTTGTATGCATGAAAAGGGGGGATCTTGAGAAAAACGATTTAACTGTCTGAAAAAACTAATATAAAACAACAATCCTATGCTCTGGCGTGGATTTTGCAGCTTTTTTATCCGTTTAACGCTGATTTGGTTCGACAGCTACCGCTAAATCTGATTTTTCAGAGGTGATGTTTTGCTCTTTACCCGTTTGAAGTGGAAACGAATTCTCGTTGTTGTCGGCCTGGCGGTTGCTGTTGCAGGCCCATCCTACAGTGCGGATGTCGGGGCTGAATCCGGCCTCTTTCCGGTCTATCCTGGCATTCAACCCAACGTCTCTTTCTGGACCCAAATATACACACAATATACTTCCGATTACGGTGTTCTCCATGACAACCGCCGGCTGGATATCATTTACGGCAGCATTGAACTTGAAGACCCCGACCGCGCCGGCGGCCGCAAGATAAACCAGCGGCGGATCAAAAATGCCAAAAAGAAATTCAAAGCGATCCTGGCAAAACTCATGCGGGGTGAACCACCATCGGGACCTGAGGAGCAAAAGGTGGCGGACCTTTTTGGTTCGGATGCCAAGGCGGCGGATTTTCGTTCGGCCATGTATAATATTCGCTGTCAGGTGGGGCAAAAAGATCGTTTCCAAGCGGGTCTTGTTCGTTCGGGCGCTTATATTGAAGCCATCAAACAGATTTTCCGCGATGCCGGTCTGCCGGAAGATCTGGCGTATCTGCCGCATGTGGAGTCTTCTTTTAACCCGAAGGCTTACAGTAAATTTGGCGCCGCCGGGATGTGGCAGTTCACCCGCTCCACCGGCAGGCGTTTCATGGAAATCGGCTACACCATTGATGAACGGAGAGATCCGATACTTTCATCCCGCGCTGCCGCCAAATTGCTGCACGCTAATTATCAGAAATTACAATCATGGCCCTTGGCCATCACTGCCTATAACCACGGCACGAGCGGGATGCTGCGGGCTGTGCGCAGAAAGGGCAGCTACGAACGGATTTTTAAGGAATATCGCAGCCGGATTTTTAAATTTGCCTCCCGCAATTTTTATTCCGAGTTTATAGCCGCCCGTGAGGCTGCCAAAAATTATCGTCAATATTTTGGCGACCTGAAGCTGGATCCGCCCTCCAGAAGCCGTGAAATCGTGCTGGCCGGCTATGTGGCATTGCCTCAACTTGCGCAACATTTAACTATTGATCTCGCCGAACTGCGCGAATTGAATCCGGCCCTGCGAAGTCCGGTATTCAGCGGGCAAAAATATGTGCCCGGCGGTTATCGGCTGCGGCTGCCGGATGGAGACGACAGGGATTGGGAGCAGTTAATTGCTCAGTTGCCGCCGGATATCTACCGGCAAAATCAGAAGCGCAGTCAAATTTACACGGTTCGCAGGGGAGATACGGCCGGAAAAATTGCAAAAATACACGGGGTCGAACTCGGCGATTTAATTGCCGTCAACAACCTGGATCGGCGGGCCACGATTTACGTCAACCAGACCTTAAGAATTCCGTTGCCGGATGAAAAGCCCATCGTGGTGGCGCGACTTGAGAAGAGGAGCCAAGAAGCTCCCGAAGCATTGCTTCAAACGTCGAATCCGCAACCGACTTCCCCCGCTAAACAATCCGAGGATCATACGGATCAAATTCTGGAGCATCCCGCTGATGATCAAATAACCGGAATGCTCGCCATGAGCGATACGCAGGCCTCAGAAGAAAATATTCCGGCAGCGGCCACTGAACGCGGACCAATCAAAAATCCGCCGCAGGCAAATCAGACGGCGGCGTTTTTGTTCACCCAGGGAGCCGTTTCGAAATTTCCGGTTCAAAATAATTTGCCTCCGGCCCAAATTCAAGAGCCTGAAGAAGAACAGGCGCAGGGTGATCCTGAATTTACAGCTGCGCTTGCCGACATCGACGGCGATGCCATGGAGGCAAATCCGGATGCTGATAAGCAGCCATTGAATCCGGAAATCATGCAGGGCCATTTCGCGGTGGAAAGGGTTTTGCAATCGGAAGGGAAGATAATCGGCGTCATTCAAGTGGAGGCGGAAGAGACGCTGGGACACTATGCTGAGTGGCTGCAGGTGCCGGTCCAGGTAATCAGACGGCTTAACGGATTCAGTTACGGTCGGCCGCTGCATCTGAGCCAGCAAATAAAGATCCCCCTGGATCGGGTCACCAAGGAGGAATTTGAAGAAAAACGCTTCGAATTTCATCAGGAGTTGGCTGAAGACTTCTTTGCCACCTATCGTGTTGAGAAGGTCCTTACCTATTCCATCAAAAGGGGAGACAATATCTGGACCCTTTCACGTCAGGAGTTTGAGGTGCCGCTGTGGCTGTTAAAACGCTATAATGCCGATGTTGATTTTGGTGCCTTGATTCCTTCTCAGAAGCTACTTATCCCAATAGTAGAAAAAAACGTCTAAACTTGCATTTAAACCATCATCTTTTGACCGCGTCCTGCGTTGTGATCCGATTCAAAATGCTCACGTACTAGCGTGTACGCTCCGCTTTTAAATCGAATCACGCCTTGTCCGCGGCCAAAATCTAAGGGTTTAAATGCAAGTTAAACAGTGTATTAGACCACGGACAAATGACAACGGACATTGGACTTCATCCAATCATATCGGAGGCGCTATTGTGACCAAAAGTCTGAGGTCGGTCTTGGCCCGCAGTCCATGTGGTTCGGCAATATCACTGATGACCACATCACCTGTTTTCGCCGGCATTACAGCGTCGTCTTTTCCCAAGAACTCGCCCTCCCCCTCAATGATCACCAAACTCAGCTGACCCTCGATGTCGTGACTATGCACGGGCAGTTCCTGCCCGGCTTTGAAGTTAAAATTGATGATCTTAAAATACGGTGAGTCGTGCACCAGCAATTTTTTAAAGGCCTTTTCCGAGAAATCATTTTCTTCATATAAATTGAGTTTTTTCATTTCATTGTCTCCTTTCAAATTTGTTGGCATTTCCTTTTCTAGTACCTGTTCTAGTGCCTGAATTTTTGAGCAACAATCATCGCCTCAAGCCAATTGCGGTAACTCCATTCATAAGCCACCGGCTATACCGGTGAGAATTGAAAAGGTTTTACCGTTACAGCGGGAGCATTTTTTAGTTGTCCAAACTTACACCATGCCGCTGGCATATGAATGGAGATAGAATAAACAATTTAGGCTTATCTTTTATGATCTCGTTGTGTCTGCCGGCGCAGCAACCCTCACTGCATCGGGCTGAGCAACACAAGATGCTTGTGAATAATGAATCGCTCAAATACACGTCAGGTAATTAATCCAACCTTCGATTTTATGCATTGATTTAGGTCAATAAATTCAAAGAAAATGTAAATCCTATTTCAATGATTTCAAACAGCTTCGAATCAGAATCTTCAGCCTTCGGTTGACAGGCTACTCGTAAGTTTAAAAGATTATTGCTAAAATCTCGGGTGAATTCCCCGTCCGTATGGGGGGACCCCAGGTACCGACCCCGCTGGTGGTGTAGATCGAGAAATTGCCGCGACCACGAAGTCCGTAATCATAGTTTTTGTAAAGGAGCCTGGTCAGATGGCCGAAGGGAAAAATCTGGCCGGCATGAGTGTGGCCGGAAAGCTGCAAGTCAACTCCCAGTTTTTGGGCCGGGAGAAATGAGGTATCGGGAAGCCAGTAGGTGGAAAAGTGGCGATCCATCCCATCGCCCCTTCCGTGATCAATGTTTGTGGGCGTGTGAAAAAGCAATATACGGGGTTTGCTGTCTGAGGAATCTTGCGATAATTTTTCTCGTCCTTGAATCTGACCGACTTCTTTTATTCCCGGATAGCTGATGCCGATGATTTGCAGCCCATCGATGTCGATCACTTCATTTTGCAAAATGTTTATCCGGGTTTGTCCCAGGACATTTAACGCCCGGTTAACACCGATATACGTCTCATGGTTGCCGGTAATAAAGTGGACGCCCTTTTCGGCTTTAAACTGACTCAGCCCGTCGGCAAAGCGGGAGATATCCGAGGCCATGCCGTCAAATAAATCCCCCGTAATGAGAATAAGCTCCGGATTGAGCGAGTTGACGCGCCGGACGAGGTCTTTGAGAAATCTCGGTCCGTAAAAATGGCCCAGATGAACGTCGGATAGCTGCACGACGGTCTTGCCTTTCCATTGGTCCGGAAGATTATCAAGTTCGATATGCAGCTTTTTTATCCTGGGGTGAAAAGCATTCCACATGCCGTAAGCTGAAAATAAAACAGCCAGCATCAAACAACCGGCAGCAATGAGTCGGGTATTGGGATAGGTTCCGGCCAGCCCGACAATGACGATGATCAGCCAGCTAAGCAGCGCCGCCAACAGAAGGTTAATAAACAAACCGGTCCAGACGGCGCTGAACTTATAAAAGCAGACGGTCAGCAAATTTGCCTGCCAGCGCAGCAGGAAAAAGGATGCCATAAAGCTGAGCGACAGCAGAAACAGGACGACCAATAATGAGATTTTGAGGCCGGTACTGTTAATGATAAAAAGGCGTGTCACCGCTTTGAAAAAAAGCAAGTGAGCTCCGACGGTAAGAGCAAGAATTCCAGTTAGAAATAGCACGACTTTAAGAACCATTGAAAAATTCTTTAAGAATTTTTGAGTATTCGTCGGCCCGGTTAAGGTACGGGAAATGCCCCGAGCCGGGCAGGGTTTTGATCTCGGCCGACGGGTAGGTCCTCTTCAACATCTCCCGCAGAGGCTCTTCCAACAGCGGATCGTTGTCAGCCTCAATAATCAGAATTGGTATGCCTGATGATTGAATGCCAGGCGGCTCAAACGAGTCGATGACACAACGATATCGGGCGACAACCTGCGCTTTGCTCATCCTACCATAGAACTGCTCAAGCAAGTAGGCGCGTAAAAGTTCCGAGTTCCCGGAGGCCGGGTAAATTTTGTCGACAGTGGCTTTTCTAAAGTATAGCATTAGCGCCCATGACGGAAACAAAGGCCGCAATCTTTCCAGTCTTCCGAATTTTTTAATAATGATATTATTCGGGGGAAATGTATTTGCAAAAACCGCTTTTTTAATTCGATCGGGCTGTTTATCGACCAGATACTGGGCCAGATAACCGCCCAGGGAACTGCCGACCACATTGAATCGGTCCACCTGCTCTTTTTCCAATATCGTCATTACGCCCATTTTTAATTTCGCCAGACTTTGCACCGGTGGGTAGGTCGGGGCGATAATGCGGAACCGATCCTGCAAAGCTTTGATTTGTTGCCACCAGATATCATAACTGCCGGCCATGCCGTGAAGGAGCAAAATTGTTTCCGGACCTTGTCCTAACCTAATGTAATTCCAAGGTATGCCCTCAACGATCAGGTGATTTAGCGGGTGGTTACTCCGAAATGCCTGCAGTGATTGGGAGGTATCTGCCGGCACGGTTGCATAGATTTTTTGAAATGAAACTTTAGGAGTTGGGAGGAAGTAAATAACCAGAATAATGATAATCAGGCCTATTATAATGCCGAGCATTGTTTCCAGAGTTCCTTAACCTAAGCCGGACAAGCCGGTCGTAGTGAAGCGTAAATCCCGCCTTACCGGGGAACCGAAAAGGCCTCTCGCCAGGACGCAAACACGCCGGGATTAGCTTGATGATTTATCTTGGCGGCTTTGCGGGAAATTTTTTACCACCAAATACAAAAACATTGTTTTTAAGCGCCTAAAAGTGAAAGAATGCATCAATCATATAAACTCGAAACCACAATTAACTTATAACACGCTTTTTGAGTTTAACAAAACCAATATAGTTCACCTTTAGCTAATGTTCTTGACCTTTGAGTTAATTTGGAGTTAAAAACCAATCAAGTATAGCCCCATGTCCATTCGGAATGGAGGATCCCAAATGGTTTGAACCGACGAAAATCCCCGCTTGACTGGCGAAGAGCGGGGCTTCTTGCGTCTGCCACTTTTCTTGAGTTTACCTGTTGTCATCAAATTTCACCTAACGACAGAAAGGAGGGGGTATGAAAAAACACATCTGCCTTATCGGTTGTTTGTTGATGCTGATCTGTGCCGCGAATACAGGGGCGCAGGTCAAAAATCCCGATACGTTTGTAATGGCCGACTATCGCACGGTCCAGACCATTGATCCGGCCGCCTCGTATGATGTGGCCGGCTCCATGCGGATCTGGAACATGTATGAAACATTGATCTTTTTTGACGGATCTTCCACCGAAACCTATGTGCCCCTGATCGCCGCCGAAGTACCGTCCGTGGCCAACGGCGGGATTTCCGCCGACGGAAAAACCTATACCTTCACCATTCGCAAAGGAGTCAAGTTCCACGAGGGTCAAGATTTAACTCCCGAGGATGTGGTGTACTCCTTCAAGCGCAACATGATCGTCGATCAGGACGGCGGCCCCATGTGGATGCTGCTGGAGGCGTTGACCGGCAACGGTTCCACCCGCGACGGTGACGGAAAGATCATTCCCGGCATATTTGAAATCATTGACAAAACGGTTGAAGCCCGAGGCGATCAGGTCATTTTGCACCTGCCCAAACCGTATCCGCCGCTGATGAGTATTTTGTGCTACACGGCTTCATCCATTCTGAACAAAGAATGGGCGATATCCAAGGGCTGCTGGGATGGAAACATTAATAACGCCGCCAAATACAGCAATCCTGCACCTGGACACGAGCCGCTGCAGAAAATTGAAAACGGTACCGGACCTTACAGGATGAAAAGCTGGGAACCCGCCAAGCAGTTTGTCTTCGAGCGCTTTGACGGCTACTGGGGCGGCCCCCCTAAGATCAAAACCGCCATCGTCAAGTACGTGAAAGAATGGAGCACCCGTAAGCTGATGCTGCAAAACGGCGATGCCGACCGGGTGGTGGTGGATACACCCTATGTTCCGGAAGTCAAAGCCATGCAAGGGTTGAAGCTTTACGAGGTTCCCCAGCTGGGTTACACGGCGGCCATGTTTTGCCGCAATATCAATCCCACCGGCAACCCGAACATCGGCAGCGGCCGGCTGGACGGCAAAGGTATTCCGCCTGATTTTTTTGCGGATATTAATGTGCGCAAGGCTTTTTTGCACGCGTTTGATCGTGAAACCTACAAACAGGATGTCTTCAATGGCCTTGTGATTATGCCCAGCAGTCCGAATGTGGAAGGACTGCCCTATCACATCGAGGTTCCGGTGTATGAATTCAATCTCGAAAAAGCGGCCGAATACATGAAAAAAGCTTTCGGCGGCAAGGTCTGGGAGATGGGTTTCGAGATGATCGTCACCCACAACACCGGCAATGAAATGCGGGAGGCCGCCGCCCACATGCTGGCCGAAAATATTATGTCGCTTAATCCCAAATTCCGGATTGAGGTCCGTAATGTCGAGTGGAAAGACTATGTCGTTCAAATTCGCAGCTTTCAGTATCCGCTGTTTTTGAGCGGCTGGGGGGCCGATTATGCCGATCCGCACAACTTTGTCTACCCCTTTATGCATTCCAACGGCTACTATGGAAAATATATGGCTCTTAAAAACGATGAGATCGATAAACTGTGTGATGCCGGCATCGGCACGGCCGACCCTCAAAAACGCCGCGAGATTTATGCCAGGCTTCAGAGTATCTGGTACGAGGATGCCATCGGTGTTCCGTTATATCAGCAGATTGTGGTCAGAGCCTACCGGGATTACGTACATGGTTTCGTTCCCAATGCCATGTTTACCGATGACAATGAAATTCTGAAACGATTGTATAAGCAATAGGGGGTTCAGGGTCAGAGGTTCAGGGTTCTGGGGTTCAGGATTCTGGGTTCTGGGTTCTGGGGTTCAGAGTATAAGGGTTCAGAGTTCAGGGTTCAAAGGTTCAAAGGTTGAGGTTTGCACTCAACCTTAAATGTTGATTCAAGGCTCTCGCCGTTATGGTTTATGGCCGTACAGATAAGCCCAAGGTTGCTTGTGGCTTCGGTTAAAAAGCAGCCTCTGGATGCCGTCGTTTCATCCATTAACTCATGCCGGGGGTTAAAAAACAAAGCAGAACCTATGAACCCAGAACCCAGAACCTCTGAACCCTCATACCCTGAACCTGCGGCCAGCGAAGGCGCTGACACCAGAAACCTGAAACCTTTAACAAGATAACTCATCATACAACCTCTATGCTTGCATTCATCACCAGAAGATTCCTGCTGCTGATACTCGTGCTTTTCGGCGTATCCGTGCTCATCTTCGCCATTTTGATGACGTTCAGTCCGGAAAGACGGGCGGCTGCATTCATCAGCTCCCCCCAGCAGGCTAAGGACATCCCCAAAATCATCAAGCAGTTCGGGCTCGACGATCCATTTTACATCCAGTATGTGCGCTGGATGCGAGAAGTATTTCGGGGCAACCTGGGCTGGTCGGTGGTGGCTTCCCGCCCGGTTTGGGAAGCCTTTTGGACATATTTTCCCGTCACTCTGGAAATGAATCTATTTGCAGCGCCCATCGTGCTGTTCTTTGGTATCTGGCTGGGAACGCTTTCGGGAATCCATCGGGACAAGTGGATTGATCACACCACCCGGATTCTGGCCATCGTGGGATGGTCGCTGCCCACGTTTCTTTTCGCCCTGGTGCTGCTCATGGTGTTTTACGGATACTTTCAAATACTCTCTCCGGGGGTCCTGAGTGATCAGTTGAGTATGTTCATTATTGATAATCCGGATGAATACACCAGCTACACAGGTCTTTACACGATCGACGGAATTTTGAACGGTCATTTCAATATTACGCTGGATGCCCTTGCCCATCTTGTTTGTCCGATATTGACTTATGTGATCGTGGTAGTGGCCCTGAATATGCGGGTGATGCGTTCGGGGATGATAGAGGAGCTGTCCAAAGACTATGTGATAACGGCCCGGGCCAAGGGGGCGGATAAGAAAACGATTCATATTAACCATGCCCGCCGCAATGCCTTGCTGCCGGTGATAACCGTTGCCGGCCAACTGATGGCGATGTCCATGGAGGGCAGTATCGCAGTGGAGGTTGTTTACAACCGCCACGGCATCGGCTGGTGGCTGGCGGAATCAGCGGTGCAGCTGGACATTCCGGTGCTAATGTGTATCTGTCTTTTCATGGGCGTGGTGTTTGTGATCACCAACCTGACCTTGGATATTCTGTATGCATATATCGACCCGAGGATACGACTTAGTTGAATGACGAATGACGATTGAAGAATGTCGAATTAAGGAATCCTATCGATTTTTTAGATGGCAGGTAAAGACAGAAAATGTGACGCAGCCCGTAAAATAAAAATGATAGGATGCCACAATTAATCAATCTTCAATCTTCAATATTCAATTTCTGACAAAGGTACCGGTCGTTTTGCTTTGATTAACTGCAAGTAAACTGAAAAAATTTTACCTGGCTATGGTCCAACCCCATCCTCGACTGCGCGAGTTTAAATTTACGCTGTATCGGATTTTTCGGAATCCTTCGGCGATCATCGGGTTTTCACTGCTGCTGGTTTTTACGACGGTTGCCGTTTTCGCGCCCCAGATCGCTCCGCCGAAATACGCCCACAATCCGTATCTGATGCCCCACAAGGGGTTTTCCCCGACGCCCAAGCCCCCGGGCCCCAAACACATCTTCGGCACGACCTCGGGCCAGTACGACATTTTTTACGGTGTTATCTGGGGCACCCGGACGGCTTTTAAAATCGGCCTTTTTGTGGTGATCATTGCCGGCCTGGTGGGGGTGACCCTTGGTGCGGTTTCGGGTTATTTTGGCGGAATCATCGATGAAATCTTGATGCGCATTACGGATGTCATGTGGGCCATACCGACGCTGGTCCTGGCTATGGCCATCGTTGTTGCCTTTGGCAGGGGTCTGGACAAAATTATGATCGCCCTGGCGATGGTGCAGTGGCGCTGGTACGTGCGGGTCATCCGCTCGGAAATACTCACCCTGCGCGATCAGGATTATGTGCACGCCGCCAAAATTATGGGAGTCTCGGAAGCAAAAATTATTTTACGTCACATCATTCCCAACGCCATTTATCCGGTGCTGATCATGGCATCCATGGATATGGGTTCCATGGTGATTACGGCATCATTTATGAGTTTTGTAGGATTGGGGGCACCGAAAGGCTTTGCCGACTGGGGACAGATGGTAGCCCTGGCCCGTAACTATATCGTGGGGCCCCCGGGGGAGCCACTAAAATTCTGGTTTGCCATTGTGATTCCCGGCGGGTGCATTGTGCTGTTTGTGCTGGCGTGGAATCTGATCGGTGATGCGCTGAGGGATGCGTTTGATCCCAAGCTCAGAAGACGCTGATGAGAAACGGCTTCATAAACTCATCTTATGTCCGATAGCTGCGTTGTTCCGCGAATTTAAATGCTCACGTACTAGCGTGTACGCTCCGCTTTAGATTCGCGGAACGCCTTGCTCTCGAACATAATCTGAACTTCTGAAACCGTTTCTGGGGCAACATAAAGCATTAATTGGCATCGAAGTCTGAAATTTGAGTAACTAGGCTCGAGGCTGAAAGCTCAAAGTAAAAAGGGAGGTTGCGTTTTTGCCTTTAGCATCAAGCGGAGCGCTCTTCGAGTGAAACGCTCCTATAGCGAAGCGCTCCTCACGCGTAGCGCTCCTCGAGTGAAACGCTCTTTAAGCGCAGCGCTCAGCCACTTTTCTGAATTGTTACTAAGGACATTTTGGAAGTAAATACAACTTTTAACCTGTGGAAGGTTTAAATGGCGCGCTTGTTGGAAACGGTTGATCTGGTAACCAACTTTTACACCTACGAAGGGGTGGTCAAGGCCCTGAACAAGGTGAGTCTGGTGGTGGATCACGGCACCACTTTTGGGCTGGTGGGTGAATCAGGCTGCGGAAAGAGTGTTACGGTGCGTTCGATCATGCGCATCGTGCCGGAGCCGGGGCGTGTCGAAGGCGGCAAAATCATTGTTTATCTTGATGATGCGGGCCGACAAAACGGCATTGATTTACTGGAGCAGTCAGAGGCGTACATGGAAAGTCTTCGCGGGAACCTCATATCCATGATATTCCAGGAGCCGAATGCCGCCCTGAACCCGACCATGAGTATCGGCGATCAGATCAGTGAAAGCTTTTTGTTTCATCAGAAACAGGAAATGAGCGCCGCAATACTGAAGGAATTGGAGCCTTCGGAAAATCATTCATCAAATCCGTTTCACCTATTCCTAAAGGCGGTTTACCGTATTGCCGCCAAAAATCCCGCTGATACTCGCCTGCGGATCCTTAATAAGCTTCCATTGCTGAAGCTCTGGCAAATGCGACTTAAAAAGGAAGCCCAGCGACGTTCCGAAGAAATCATCGACAAACTGGGTATTCCCAATGCCAAGCAGGTGGTCGACCAATATCCTCATAATCTCTCCGGGGGGATGAAGCAACGCATCGTCATTGCCATCGCCCTGGCGTGCAACCCTGTTTTGCTGATTGCAGATGAAGCCACGTCAAATTTGGATGTAACGATACAAGCCCAGATTCTGGAGCTCCTCGGCCGGTTGAAAAAAGAAGTGATCTCTTCGATTTTATTGATTACGCATGATCTGGGTGTGGTGGCTGAGACCTGTGATCGGGTGGGGGTGATGTACGCCGGCAATTTGTGCGAGGTCGCGGATGTTGAAGAATTGTTTGAGAATCCCCTGCACCCCTATACCAGCGCGCTATTGGATGCGGTGCCGAAGTTTGCGATGGAAGAGGAGTTGCGAAGTATTGGGGGCAACGTGCCGAACCTTGTGACGCCGCCGCCGGGATGCCGGTTTCACCCGCGCTGCTCCCATGCAATGGATGTTTGTCGGCAAACGTTTCCGGAGATGAAAGAAGTAAAAAGAGATCATTTGGTGGCATGCTACTGGGTCGAAGGCCGGAAGGCCGGGAAGCTATGAAGC
>CP070771.1:6271439-6278786 GCA_020345785.1 Desulfobacterales bacterium | reverse complement strand
AACCCGTAACCCGCAACGCGCAACTCGCAACCCGTACCCCGCACCCCGCAACGCGCCTATCTCGCCCTGATGCCCCTGGCACTGATACCCTTGATATAATAACCCTCGTCGTTTAGAAAACTTAAAAAGATGACAATAAAGGCCACCGATGCTTCCAGCATTAAGGGTTTATTCTGGTATAAAATATCGAGCTGTTTATTGCGGACCTTACTTGAGGTGTGCCTGAAATAGGTCGAAAACAAGCCATCCAGCAGCTGACGGCCGTCAGGTCTGGTCACCAGATCGCTGCGACCGCTGTAGCAATATTGCATAGCCTCCAGTACAAGGTCCCGCTGGTCCTGCAGGTCTTTGACATGGTAGCTGATGAGGTGGATCAAAGTTCGCTGGGCTTCTTTGAGGCTTGCCTCGGAAAGGGCATTGAAGAGGGTTTTTACCGTGCGCCGATCTTTCTGCGGTGTATGCTGCCGGATGAGGGACAACAGCACGGCATTTTTAAATAGCTGGTACAGCCTTTTGGCTCCGTTGATGGCGGTCGTCGGAGCGTGCTCCATTTTCGGTTTGTAGCCCGGGTAGTTGGCAACAAACAGGACCTGAAAGATGGTTTCGAAAAAATCTATTCTGGCCAGTGCATCTTCAAGTTCAATGCGCATATCCAGTGTATTATCCAACCGATCTGCCAGTTTCACCGCAACAAGCTCGGGGGAATTCCAGGCATTATCAAGCAGCCTTCCGATATAATGATAATAGGTTTCGCCTGCAACCCGGGTCAGGTACAAGAGGTTGGCCGTCAGCTTGGCTTCATCTGCCGGTTCTATGCGCTGCATGAGGTTGTCAAGCTGCTCCTCCATGGTTTTCCACACGTGAATATCAAATTGGACCGGTTTGACATCTTCGAGAATATCGTGAAAGAGAAGCGTGAGAAGGTTCACCAGGTTGAATTCGCTGAAAAATCGCGTGAATATGGCTGCAGACCGCAGGGGATGCAGAACGGCCATGGGCCCCAGACGTCGGCGCTTGTTGCTGTATGCACTGAAGAGATATCCCAGCGCCTCCATCAAAACACCCTTGTATTCACGGTCTCTCTTATCGTCCGCCGCGAGACGTTTGTCGCCGATGATATACATCAGGACGGTGTAACGATTCAAGGAAGCCGCACTCAGGTTATAATGCAGCGCTGAGGAAAGTTTAAAAAATTCGGTTAAATCAAAAAGCGTCATTTTCCCCCCAACCGGAAAAGCCCACCCGCCGATACCGACGGCCGGCAGCAGGCTGGAGCACCCCCGGAAATAAGACCGGCTTTTAATCTCCAATCAGTTGGGCAATGATTTTAGAACTCAATGAAGTATGCCAAATAAAGCGGCTTCGCAAAAAAGTCATATCCGCCGGCCGAAGAACGACGAGGTATATTAAGCAATTTTGCTCAGTCAACCCTCCTTTAATTCATCCTTTATTTTTTGTAAATCGTCCCTGACACCGGCTGTGACAATATCCAGATCTTTTGCCTGAATGCGCAAAAATTTCAAAATTTCAGGGGCAATCTGTTCCAGGGATGCAGACTGTCCGGCAGTAAAACCTGCTGATTTCGCCAGAACGTCCGCCAGGTAAATCATGCAGGCCAGCTCATTGTCCTCATGGCAGGCAGGCTGATGATGATATCGGATCGCCGCCACCTGGGTCTCAGGAAAACGCCAGAGCCGGCACGCTCGCGACATGATCTCGGCATGATCAAACCCGAAAACGGCTTTTTCGGCCTCGAAAAACGGCATATTTTTTTGGCCGGCAAACTGTTTAAACTCATCCTTGCGTTTTATCACATAGGGATCGAGAATAATCTTTCCGGCGTCATGCAGCAGCCCCGCAGTGAAGGCGTCTTCGATCAGATCATCATCATAGGTTTCAGCAATTCTTTTAGCAGCAAAAGCACAGGCCAGGGAATGCTTCCACATATCATCGGGAGCAATATCGTAGCCTCTCAGCTTTTTGTTAAGCAGCACCGATGATGCCGATATCGTAATCATTTGACCCAGCGTCTTCTGGCCGAGCAAAACCGAAGCATGCTGAATTGAGGACACCATTCCGCTGACCCCGTAATAAGCCGAGTTGGCCAGGGTCAGCACTTTAGCCACCAGAGCCTGGTCTATTTCAATGACTTTGGCCAGGTCCTTTAAACTTGAGTCGGGGTCCGATAAGATATCCCGCGCTTTGAGAATTATATGGGGCATGGGTGGCAGATTTACCAGACTGCGCAAAATTTTGGCTTTAAGCGCGGTAATGCGCCGCTGTGTCTTGGCGTCCTTCTCCGGCGAACCGGATGCCAGTTGTTGTTCTGAAAGGTTTTGAAGGTCTGACGGGCTGCCGGTCCCGCCCAAGGTGGACCGTAAATGCAGCATCATCGAAAACCGGCAAGTGGGACAGGACAGATGAAAGGCATTTTGCGCGGTTACAATCCGATCTTCATCGACCGCGCTGATCATCCTGCAGTTCGGGCATTCCACTCTCATGGGCAATTTTCCAATCTCACCGGTAACATTAAACAGGTCACAGATAAAATCAAGACAGGTATTTTGCAAAATATACTAACATTGTAATGCAATACGCCTTGATAAATCAAGCAAAGCCTCAAATTCGGCCCTCCTTCAAATTATCGCAAGAAAATCATCACCCTAATTAGCGAAAGTCGAGGTCGTAGATCCGCCTCCGGAGGGGTGCCCCAGCTTCGAGGCGTCCAAGGGTGCAGTCCGCCTCCGGCGGATTGCCTACCGTCCGCCGAGGCGGAGCAACGCAGAAGATGGGGCGGCATCGGCTTTCCCGCCTTGTTGGGTTGAAGCTGAAAGCGAAGCCCAAAGGGTAAACAAAATGGGATTTAAAGATAGACATTTACAACTCACCTATAGAAGGGCTAAAAATTTCGCCCAAATTATGAACAATCACCGTAAAATCATAAAGTTAAAAAACTATCCCATTTTGTTTACGATCATTTAGGGTCTTGACATAATGCTCATAAACAACGATAAAGTTATAAAGTACGCCGAAACTCCTCTGTCACATCATATGAACAGCCTAAAAACTTGATGCTATCGAATCATCTTGTCAAAAATTCTCGCCGGCTCAACAGGAAAAAGATCATACTTTGGGTCATCGTGGCGCTTTATACCGCCTCTCTGCCCCACGTTATTCTCGCTTATCAGGCGATTGTGCAACATTTCCCGCCGCCGACCGCCGGCAGGATTCCCCTGGGCATCATTGCTGTCCTGGCAGCTGCGTACAGCGTAATTTGCATCAGGCGGAAAGCCGCCCTACGCTGCAGCATGATACTGGCAGTCAGCACGGTAATCGTATTTTTGATCGTGAACTTTGAGGAAAATGCCAACAAATACATTCACACTCCCGAGTATATTATCATGATCTGGCTTTTATATCTCGCGCTGGCCGTTGATTACAGAGGCAGCGGCATATTGCTGCTTGTCTTTCTATGCGCGCTCATGCTGGGCGTAGTGGATGAAATCCTGCAGGGAATTCACCCGCAAAGAACATACGGGTGGAAAGATATGATTATCGATGCCGCCTCGAGTTTCATCGGCATTCTATCAGTGATGGGGCTTAAACCGTCGGCCAGGAAGAATTGGACATGGTGCAGGGACCTGAAACATTTCAAGGGAGCTCTTGGGGTTTTTCTCTTCGGTGCGGCAGCATCCGTTCCCATGTGTATTCATTTGTTTGACGTTCAGAATCTGAAAAGTTTCTTCAATGCATATCCCCGCTGGCTTCTGACCGGCAACGGCTTTTTTATAGCGGCATGTGTTGCAGTGATCATCTTCTATTGGCGCCGCGGACAAGGGTACGATAAGGCGGCGCCTGAAATTGGCCAAATCGCACCTGACAGTCACACCACCGCCAGGCTATGGATAATGTGCCCCTTGGCGATACTTTTGTGCATGCATGCACTGGTGGTGTGGGTGGCGTTGACCGGCATAAATTTTCGGTAATCCGTGTTCATCCGCGTCCCCGTAATGAAAACGATAGAGGAGTAAATAAATGGAAGAAAAAGTAAAGGAAATCTTGGATTACTTCGGACAGATCAACGCCATCCCGCGGTGTTCTAAAAATGAAGCACAAATCGGTCTGTGGCTGGAACAGTGGGCCGCAACAAGGCAATTTTCGGTGAGAAAGGATGCAGCCGGCAACCTGCTGATCAAGGTGCCGCCCACTGCGGGATATGAAAATGAGCCGGTCATTGTGATCCAGGGACATATGGACATGGTCTGCGAAAAATCTCCCGATTCGCGGCATGATTTTTCGAAAGATCCAATCCAACATATCATTGACGGCGACTGGCTGCGGGCCGACAATACCACTTTAGGTGCGGACAATGGTATTGCCATCGCTCTGGCGCTGGCAATAGCAGGCGATGACGACGTCGCCCATCCGCCGCTGGAACTGCTCTTTACGGTGGACGAGGAAACCGGGCTGAACGGTGCCAAAAAGCTTGAACCCGGCTTCATCGAAGGCCGGGTGCTGCTCAATGTGGATTCGGAAACCGAGGGGGTGTTTACCGTCGGCTGTGCCGGCGGTCGACACACTCATATCTCCCGCAAACTGGCGTTGACAAAAGTTGCTGAAGACAGTCAGTTTTTCAATTTGAAAATCAGCGGGCTGCACGGCGGTCATTCGGGAATCGACATTATCAAGCAGCGGGCCTGCGCCAATAAAATCCTTGCGCGCACCCTGCATCGACTATCATCTGCCTGTGATATCCGCCTGATATCCATAAAGGGCGGAACCGCTCATAATGCAATTGCCCGCGACGCTGAGGCGGTTTTTGCGTGTGATGCGGCAAAATCCAGAGGGTTAGCCGAAATGATCACCGAATTTGAAGACATCGTCCGAAGCGAATATAAAGGCATCGAACCGGAGTTAGCCATCTCTCTGTCCCCGAAGGATTCGACGGCAGCAAAGAAAATAGCCCTGGGTGCCGCAGAAAGCCGGGCCGCCGCCCATCTGCTTTTATGCCTGCCCCACGGCGTCATGGGAATGTCAACGGTTTTCAAAAATCTGGTTGAAACCTCCAACAACCTGGCAACAGTCGAAATAAAAGATGGCGCCCTGCAAATATTAACCAGCCAGCGCAGCCTGACGGCCTCGAGGCTGGACGAGGCCACGGCCGCCGTCACTGCAGCGGCGTTGCTGGCCGGCGCGGATGCCGAATCGAGGGGTGAATATCCCCCCTGGACGCCGAATATGCAATCCGAACTGCTCAAACGCTGTCAAGAGATCTATGAAAGGGTTTTCAACCAACAAGCCCGGGTGGAATCAATCCATGCCGGCCTGGAGTGTGCCATCATCGGCGACAAATATCCGGGCATGGATATGATTTCCTTCGGCCCGGATCTAAGAGATCCCCATTCGCCCAGCGAGGGATTATTTATTCCGTCTCTTGCTAAAGTCTGGCAGTTTATGGTAGCGCTATTAGCATCATACGGTAGATGGTAATTTTTTAAAGTTTAAAAGAGCTAAGTGTTGGGAACACTTCAATTAATAACAAATCACAATTTTCAAATTCCACATACATTCCAATGACTCAAATTCAAAATTCCATACTTGCCTGTGTATTATTTTGAAGAAACTGAATTATCGGATAAATCGGGATGTATCATTTTTGAAGCTCTACTCAACCGAGGCTATCGCAGGCCAAACACGTTTTGGTCATTGAAATTTGGAATTTGTGATTTATTTGAAATTTGGTGCCTGGAGATTGTGATTTTATTCTCTGGTGTTGAAATCTAATTAATCTTGTGAATTAAATATGGAGCACGTTGTTATCATCGGCGGCGGCGGTACCGGGGCGGCTTTAGCCCATGATCTGACACTGAGAGGGTTTGAGGTCTCGCTTTTTGAACGCGGGGAATTTTTATCCGGCACCACCGGCCGGCACCACGGCCTGCTGCACAGCGGCGCCCGCTATGCCGTCCATGATCCGGTAGCCGCCCGCGAGTGCATCCAGGAAAATAAAATCCTGCGCGAGATCGCACCGGCAGCCCTCGAACAAAACGACGGGCTCTTTGTGGCCCTGAATGAATCGGATCTGGATTATCGCAGCGAATTTATTGACGGCTGCCGCTGCTGCGGTATTCCCGCCACCGAACTGACCGCCGATCAGGCCCGCACCATCGAACCGTCACTGCACCCGGATCTGAAGCTAGCCGTTCAAATTCCGGATGCAACCATGGACCCCTGGCGGCTGCCCATGCACTTTTCCGCCACTGCAAGGGCCAACGGCGCCCGCATTAAAAATTTCTCGGAAGCCATCGGCTTCCATAAATCAAACGGCGCGGTGACCGGCGTGCGCATATTTGATCATCAAACCCACCGCGAATACGATGTCCGGGGCGACGTGTTCGTCAATGCAACCGGTGCCTGGGCCGCAAAAGTCTGTGACATGGCCGGCATTCACCTGCCGGTTCAACCCGGTCCCGGGGCGATGGTGGCGGTGGAAGGGCGCCTGACCAACATGGTTGTCAACCGGCTGCACAAAGCAGCCGAGGCCGACATTATCGTTCCCCAGCGTCGGCTTTCACTGCTGGGCGCCACACTCTGGCTGGCCCGCGACCCCGACAAGGTCGAGTTGCCCTCGGGCCAGGTTCAAAAAATCGTGGATGCCTGCGCCCAAATGGTGCCGGCCGTCAAAAGCGCTGCATTTCGCAGCGTCTGGTGGGCGTCGCGTCCCTTGATCGCCCCAAAGGGGGTTGAGGACCCGCAGCAGATCAGCCGCGACTTCGACTGTTTTGATCATAAAGATAGAAATGGCATTGAGGGACTGGTGTCGGTCATCGGCGGCAAAGCGACTACTTTGCGGGCGATGGCCGAAAAAACGGCGGACTTGATCTGCAAGAAAACCGGTCGCGATATTGCCTGCAGGACAAAAACCGAAAAACTGCTTCACTACCGGATGTTTTTTAAAAAAGTTTAGCTAGTTTGAATAAAAATGGGACACGGATCTTCACGGATAACCACTGATAAAAAAGAGCAGACATTATAACAGCTGATAAGCTCGTGAGTTGGTGAGTTCATAAGTCAGGATGAAAAAGTTTTGCCATAGGCAGTTTGATTTTTGACTTGCAGTCGTATCCCTGCAAGTCAAAAAATAAGCTCCTCTGTACTACTAATATGTAATTTCTATAATTTTTAATAAACAAAAAAAAGTATGGATTAAATTACTAAAGCGGTCATAATTTTAAACATGGTGTCGTACAGTTTCAGAAATAGATTAACCATGGAGACACAGAGGGCACGGAGGTTGTGTTTTTTGTTGGATCCGGAGACGACGATCCAACAAAAGCCTGCAGCCCT
>CP070771.1:6266350-6271339 GCA_020345785.1 Desulfobacterales bacterium | reverse complement strand
GTTGAAAGAAACCATCACCGAACTCGCCCCGAAACTTGTTGGTATAAGCGTCTACTCTCCCTATCTACACGTTGCCAAACGGATAACCACTATTGTCCGGTCCCATTCATCGGCTTCCGTGATATGGGGAGGAATCCATCCAACCATAAGTCCGGAGACCTGTATTAAAGAAGCCGACATGGTTTGCATCGGTGAAGGAGAAGACGCATTCAGCGAACTGGTCACGGCTCTGCGGGATGAGACCGAGTATCGGCATATCAAAAACCTCTGGATAAACAACAACGGCACCATCATCAGAAATCCAATGCGACCGCTGATACAGAATCTGGATCGCATTCCTTTCCCG
Organism: Desulfobacterales bacterium; assembly: GCA_020345785.1. The sequence goes on along the minus strand of CP070771.1, from coordinate 6,270,993 downwards.
GCTTACGGCAGAGATTCCTTCTATTTTATCGGTTCCAACGAGCTCATCCGTGAGGACCCGACAATCGCAGACCCGGCCTTGGATGTAATGCCGGCGCGGGGATGCCCCTTTTCGTGCTCTTATTGTGTGAACAGTCTACTGCGGCCGATGTATAAAGGTTTAGGACGTTACAGCCGCAGACGTTCGGTTGAAAACATCATTGCCGAGATGCAGGAAATACTTGCAATTCCGGGCAACCAGAAGAGGATCGTCGAATTCCATGATGAAAATTTCGGCACCGATGAGACCTGGCTGAATGAATTTGAAACACGCTATTCCTCGGAAATCGGTTTGCCGTTCAAAGTTATGTACAACCCGAAACTGATAAAACCGTCGATGATCGCAAGATTGGTCAAAAGCGGTTTGCATCGCGTCAAAATCGGTATCGAGGCGGGCACGGATCATATTCGAAATCAGGTTTTCAGCCGGCCCGGCAAAAACAGCGAAATACTGCAAGTTGCCCGGGAAATAGCCAAATATGGCGTGAGGGTCCGGTATGACTTAATTTTAGATAATCCCTATGATTCGGAGGAATCCTTAAAGGAAACGATCAGGCTTTTATTGCAGTTGCCCAAACCCCGACGGTTCAACTTATACGCACTGCAATATTTTCCTGATTATCCTTTGACTCACAGAGCTCTGGAAGACGGTCACATCGATGACGATGAAGCCAACATTGACAGCCTGGAAAAAAGAATGGCGCGCAACTGGGCATTTGTGCCGAAGTTGCTTCCCTTTTCCAAAAAACAAATGCTGCAAAATATCATCTGGTTAATTGCCTATGGGCGTGCCGACGACAAGGTGATAGAAGACGCGGTATTTAATGGTACGTCGAAATTGAAGGGCCGGATGCTTATCCTACATTTTCGAGCATATTTTTTTGGCAAACTTCAACAAATAAGGCGCTTGATGCAGAAAAATTAAAGCAAAGACTGTTCAACGAGCTTCGTGATTCACGCCCACGCACCGAATACTCTTTTTTTCGCGCTTGACACCACTCCTGCAGTTGTCTACATTCTTCGATATTGTCGTAATTAATCCGCCGGACCGTCGATCGAACGACTATCTTCAGTTTTCAAAGAACCATTCACTACCCTGAATATTTTTTTTCAGGGCGGATTAATTATGCGGGAATCGAACATGCATGCTGATATGGCAAAAGTAATAGAGAACTATGTGGATGCCCACACGGACGATTTATCACCCCTGCTTCAGGAACTCATGGCGGAAACCGAAAAATTCACGGGACGGGCTTTCTGGAGTATCGGTAAAGTTGAAGGTAAATTATTGCAGCTGCTTACTAAAATTTCCAACACCAAACGGGCGGTGGAAGTCGGGACTTTTACCGGTTATTCTGCGCTGGTCATCGCAGAAGCCCTGCCGGAAGATGGCATCCTGACAACCTGCGAAAACAGCAAGGCGTATGCCGATATCGCACAGCGTTTTTTCAAAAAAAGCCCCCATGGTCACAAGATTCAGTTAAGACTGGGACCCGCTTTGCATACCCTGAAGGATTTGCCCGCCGGCTGCGCAGACTTTTTCTTTATTGATGCGGACAAACCCTCTTATGGTGATTATTTTGATGAGGCGTTGCGAATTTTGAGTTCGGGAGGACTCATATTTGTGGATAATGTTTTCTGGCGTCTCAAGATATTTAAAAATAAAATAACCAATGAAAACGCCAAGGCGATTGCTGCTTTTAATGAAAAGGTAAGGCGGGAAAAGCGGGTGGAAAAGGTGATGTTGAGCGTTCGGGACGGTGTCTATCTGATCCGGAAAATATGACCCTGTCAGGAATCATTCTCATTTACACCAATCAGCATATATGCTAAATGAATTCCATTGCCTACTATTCGGCAACGTGTTTTGAACAGATTGATGCAAATCATGGTTCCCCCGTATGAAATTTCACCCAAACGGAACAGTCCGCCGCGGCGGACAGAATGTCGAATATCGAACCGCAGAATTTCGAAGGATGGTTTCGCGTTGCTCAATCTCTTTTTATAAAAAAGACAGAATACCTCCCTTCGACATTCGTTATTCGATATTCGCTTTTTAGAGTTTCTTTTTTAGATCATACTGGCAACCTTCGGCTGCCAGCGGCTGGGCTGACTTGGAACTATCTTGGCGGCGCCAATTTATGCAACTGCCGCCGGGAAGCGAGAATTTACTCAATTTGCCTCTCTCTTCAGTCGCCCAGGTGGGAGCCGCTCCTCAATTTTCAGCGGGCAGCCGGTTGATGAAGGCAAGGGTTTGATCATGGCCGAAAGACCAATTCGATCAGTATCGGGAGAAGAATCGGAGCGCGTGCAACGCCAGGTCAAACTTCCTTTTTTAAAATCGCTGGAAATCGCTCTGAAAAGCATAAAAGTTCGTTTTTTCCGCTCCCTGATTACCACCCTGAGTCTTGTGCTGGCTGTATCATTTTTGAGCTTTGTGGGTGTCAGCAACGATGTCGCCAACGGCATGCTGAAAAAGCAGGACCCCGAACTGCTCCGCAGGCTGATTCAATCCGGTTATGACCTTGCTCCCGGTGATATGTCAGTGGGCAGCACTCCCAAACAAAGATGGCTTGTCATTCTCTCCATGCTGGTCTGTGTCGTAGGTATCGTAAATGCCCAGCTGATGGCGGTGACCGAACGTTTTCGGGAAATCGGAACCATGAAGTGCCTGGGCGCATTGGATCGATTCATCCTGCGCCTTTTTTTCCTGGAAGCCGGGATGCAGGGCCTGGCCGGTGCCGGTGCCGGCGCCCTTCTCGGTGCCGTTTTTTCCCTTTTGAACGGATGGCTGCATTTCGGCAGTGTTGCGCTATCCGCGATTTCCTGGAACAATGTTTTCGCTTCCATTGGCTTTGCGACCGGGATGGGCTGTTTTCTCAGTCTACTGGGAGTTTTTTATCCGGCTCTGGTTGCGGCCAGAATGCAGCCGGTTGAAGCAATGCGTGTGGAGCAATAAGAGATGGCAGGTGTCAGGTTTCACGTGTCAGCGTTGCCTCCCAGTCCGTCGAGGTGGTCTGTCTGAAAGATAATGAGACTTTGAGGCCGATGATTTTCATAAGATAATAAAAAAGTGAATACCCGAATGCCATGCATTGGAAGAGGGCTTGGCCTAATCAATGAGCTTTGAATTAAATGTTGAAATTTGCGGCGGACCAGATCTAAGGCATTGCGGGCAGATCGAATATTGAAGGAATTTCTTCTGTTTATTTTCCAAAAAACTGATCAGAACGCAAGCACCCTTCAAAATTCGGGTGAATTGGTCACGTCTCTAACGTGACGCGATATTTTGCGGTTAGCAGTGGAAATCCTGACACCTGAAACCTTTCATCCGCTATGCGCTATGCTCCTTGCGGAGCGGAGTGACAGGGGAGAGACTATGGCAGAAGCAGCTAATGTCGTGCGGGTTACGAATGTTACCAAAGTATTCAAGCTGGGAAAGATCGATGTGCCGGCCCTCAAAGGCGTCAACCTTGAGATTGCCAAGGGTAATTACATCTCCATTATGGGGCCGTCCGGGTCCGGCAAAAGCACTTTGTTTAACATGATCGGGGGCTTGGACAAGCCGACCAGCGGTAAGGTATACATCGATGAGGTTGATATTGCCCAGCTGGATGCCTACGAACTGGCATGGCTGCGCTGTCGCAAAATCGGCTATATTTTCCAGACCTTCAACATCATTCAGGTGATGACGGCGCTGGAAAATGTGACCATCCCGATGATTTTTGCCGGCATGAACAACGATGCGGCTGTTGATAAAGGCATGCAACTTTTGGAACTGGTGGGATTGAGCGACCGCTTCAACCATAAACCATTCGAACTTTCCGGCGGACAGCAGCAACGGGTTGCCGTTGCCCGGGCTTTGGCCAATGATCCGGCCATCATACTGGCCGATGAGCCCACCGGAAACCTGGACCTGACAACCGGCGAGGAAATCATTGCGCTGCTCAAGCGGTTGAGCAAGGAGCGCGGTGTAACGGTCATTTCTGCTACCCACGATTTCAAAATGCTGAATGTATCCGACCAGGTGGTTTGGATCCGGGACGGACGGGTCGATAAAATCGAAGATCGTGAGGAGCTGTCAATATCCATCGGGCAGATTGGGACGCGGGATTAGCTGCTGGCTGCTGGATGCCGGATGCTGAATAGCGGATTTCTTTAATTTCTTTAAATTAAGATCCAATGCTTTGATATCGAGTGTTTGCTGTTTGGTATGACATATTTCTTCTCTATAAAGTTGATTGATCACACAACACGAAACACAAACAATCAAACACTCGGATAGGAAGATCGTTTTTTCCGATTTTTTACGAGACCAGCAAATTATATAAATTACTTTCGTTCATTTGTCTTTCTTGAAATGCAAAGAAAACCCTTCCAAGACAGTATATTAACGGCGTTTTTGTCCAGCCTTAAATCTCGATATACCGGTTCGGATAGCCGGAACCGCGTATCCCCGCTGAAGCGGGATCTCCGCTCCGCTCCGACGAGCAACCAGCAGCCGGCAGGCAGTCTCCCCGCTGAAGCGGCATCTCCGCCCCGCTTCGACCGGCATCAAGCATCGAGTATCCAGCATCCAGCATCCAGCATCCAGTATCGAGTATC
>CP070771.1:6251706-6266250 GCA_020345785.1 Desulfobacterales bacterium | reverse complement strand
CACACGGCGCGTTTTTTTGAGGTATTAATTTTTTATATCGTCATATTAATCAAAAACATAAATTTTTTGTAAAAAAATGAAATGAAAACAATCGGAACACTGAAAAATACAGTGCAGCATTACGCCTGGGGATCACCCGCATCCATACCGGAGCTTCTCGGAGAGGAGAATCCATCAGGCCGCCCCTGGGCTGAACTCTGGATGGGGGCCCACCCCAAAGCACCGTCCCTTGTAAATTATCAGGGCCGGTGGGTGTCATTAAAAGAATTAATCGAAAAGCATCCGCATCATATGCTGGGCTATAGGGTTGTTGATAAGTTTAACAGTAGTCTTCCGTATTTGTTCAAAATATTGGCGGCGGCCAAACCGCTGTCCATTCAGGCCCATCCCAGCCTGTCACAGGCCAAAGCGGGTTTTGAAGAGGAAAATCGGCTGAGAATTCCCTTGGATGCCCCCCAGCGCAATTTCAAGGACGATAATCATAAACCGGAATGCATTTGTGCATTATCTAAATTCCATGCGTTGTTCGGCTTTCGCCAAGTCTCAGAGATTGTTGCCATGATGTCAGCGGGCTGTCCGGTTGAGTTGAGCGATGAACTGAAGCATCTGAAAAAAAAACCTGATTCCCAGGCGATAAAGCAATTTTTCATTGCCCTGATGAAGCTGGATCCCCGGCGTCAAAAACGAGTGATCAATGAGACACTTCAAAATTTAAGCAAACTCCCGGATCGGGACATTAGACATTGGGTGAAGAGGCTTTCCATTGAATATCCGTCAGATATCGGCATTTTGTCGCCCATACTCTTAAACCTTATCTGTCTGGAACCGGGACAAGCCTTGTTTCTGCCCGCAGGTGAGCTACATGCTTATCTGGAAGGCCTGGGTATAGAGTTGATGGCTAATTCAGACAATGTCTTGCGCGGAGGACTCACACCCAAGCATATCGATATACCCCAGCTGCTGAATGTGGTTCATTTTGACCCCCGCGCGGTTAATATTCGGACGGCAGTAGAAAAGGGTGAAAATGAAAAAATATACGTCACTCCGGCCGAAGAATTTGTCCTGTCATCAATTTGTGTTTCAGATAAAAGCCTGTACGAAAGTTCCGCCTCAAGAAGCCTTGAAATCCTGCTATGCATAGATGGAAAAGCTTCTATCAAAGATATCGGGACGATGGATATCTTTGAAATTAAAAAAGGCGGCTCTCTGATGATTCCGGCAGCGGTGAATCGCTATACGATAAGCGGCAATGCCGTCTTTTACAAAGCCGCGGTTCCGATTTGAAATTCGAGATCAATTTATCCCAATTGGCTTTAGTCGACGATTGTTGATCAAAAATTCAGGCATTAAACAACTAAAAAAAAGCGCAAATTCTTTGACAAATACTGCAGAATATGTTTTCAAATGATTATAATCTCTTGACAAAACAAAAAGATTTCATTAGCTTTGCCCGGTATTGTCGTTTACTAAGATTTCGACCCCCTTTTTCACGCACAGGAGCAACGGATCAATGACACTGACAAAAGCAAAGATCGTAGATACTGTACACAATGAACTCGGATTTCCTAAAAACAGATCCGCTGAGTTGATTGAAATCCTGCTAGAGCAAATCAAAAATACGCTTGGAGAGGGCGAGGATGTCTTGATTAGCGGATTCGGTAAATTTTGCGTTAAAGAGAAAAAGGAGAGACGAGGAAGAAATCCCGCCACCGGTGACGATATGATATTGGCGCAGCGCCGGGTGGTCACCTTTAGATGCTCCCACTTATTAAGAGAAAAGATCAACAGTCAGTAGCCCTCTTTTAATGAATGGAATATTTGTCAGATGGTTAACTTTGACCGTTGCCATCATTCTCACCGCCTATTTGTTTGATGGCATTCACGTAAGCGGATTCTTCTCCGCGTTTTTTGCTGCTGCGATGCTGGGCATCTTAAATGCCTTGTTCAGACCCATTGCCCTTGTTTTAACCCTTCCCATCAACATATTGACTCTTGGCCTTTTTACCTTTGTGATCAACGCCCTGATGTTAAAAATGGCTTCGGGAGTGATCGCCGGTTTTGAGGTCTATGGTTTCTGGTCGGCCGTTTTCGGCTCGTTGATGATCAGTGTCATCAGCTGGCTGTTGAACTCATTTATAAACGATCAGGGGACAGTCACGTACTATACCATCGACCGCCGGAAACGCCACCCAAGCCACGGCCGGCAACGAAGCGATTCCCCAAAGGATACCATCGATCTGGAGCACAAGGGAGATGATCGGTGGGAATGAGGTTTCAGGTGTCAGGTTTCACGTGTCAGCGCCGCTGAAAAAAGGCGAATACCCGCCTGCCCTGCATAGTGCATTGAATTAGCGTGATAATTGAGTCATGAATCAACCTGTTGAAATTGCATAGAACCAGGTTCAAGGTATTGCAGGCAGGTCGAATATCCAATATCGAAGTTTGGCTTAAGCATTCTCAGACTTTAGTATTCAACCGCTCCAAACCGTCACAAACCATAGGATCATATGCCTATATGAAATCCTTGGCTAGTGCGGTGTCTCGCCTGACACCTGACACCCGAAACCTGAAACCTTACAATAACTATCAGGATTCCTTAATTCGACATTCCACATTTCTATAACATTCGTCATTCTTCATTCGTCAATCGTCATTCCAAGAAGTCATTCCTTGCCGGCAACTCCCGCTTCTTCAAAGGTCATCACCTCTCTGAAAACCTTCAGCGCACCATCCACAATACTCATGGCTAATGCTCCGCCGGTTCCCTCACCAAGCCGCATGCCCAAGTCCAGAATCGGGTTCAGATTCAAATGATTAAGCATATGTCTGTGGCCGTGTTCTGCTGAACAATGACCGGCAAACAGGTAATCTTTTACCCTCGGACAAAGCAGGTCGGCAATGAGTGCTCCGGCGGTCGAAATAAATCCATCAATCATCACGGGACGGCCGTGGAATGCACCGGCCAGGGCAATGCCGGCAATACCTCCAATTTCAAAACCGCCGACCTTGGACAGGATGTCCAAACCATCGTCGGGCTTCGGATGATTCACCTCTATCCCGCGGCAAACAGCATCCCGTTTACGCACCAGTCCTTCCTCATCAACACCGGTTCCGCGTCCTACCATCTCTGCCGGTCCCACCTTGCATATGACGGTCCCTATGGCAGCCGAAGGCGTCGTGTTGCCGATACCCATATCCCCGGTCCCGATAATTTCCACGCCATCCTGGAAAAGTTCAGCGGCTGCCTGAAATCCATATAAAATGCTTTGTTCGGCCTCACGCAGAGACATTGCCGGCCCCCTGATAAAGCTGGCCGTCCCCCGGGCTACTTTGCGAACAAGCAACCGTTCCCTACCCGGCATATTCGTCGTATCAAAATCAGTCATAGTGCCGACATCAACGACAAGCACGTCGGCACCGACATGGCGGCTGATTGCATTAATTCCGGCACCGCCGGCAAGAAATGTTTTGACCATGGCACCGGTAACTTCCTGCGGGTAGGCGCTGACGCCTTCGCCGGCAATTCCATGATCACCGGCCATCACTAAAACGGCCTTGCGCTCGATTGACGGTTGAAGGGTCTGCTGAATCCCGCAAAGCCGTTCTGAAATTTCATGTAATCTTCCCAGCGCGCGTGCCGGCATGACCAGCTGCGCCGTTTTCTTCCGCGCCTTTGCAATCCATTCTTGATCGACGGGTTGAATAGCGCTTACGATGTCTGATAGATGCATGTTCAATATCTCCTGATTTAGTGTTCAATCTGTTAACTATTTCGGGCTAGGTGAAGCTTGATATAATCTTTCAACCTGGCCGCTGGCCGCCGGAATCTACCCGTATCGGGAGGGCCGCAAGTTTGATCTAATGAGAAAACTTTTAAAAAGCGAATATCGAATAATGAATATTCCGCCGGAGGCGGATCGAAACCACCCTTCGACATTCTGCGGTTCGTTATTCGATATTCTGTCCGCCGCGGCGGACTGTTCGGTTAAGGTGAAGTTTCCCACAAGCCATCATATTCTGCTACACTACTCCTCTGCCGGTGCCCCAAAAAAAAATCTCCAAGCGCATAAAACGCTTGAAGATTTGCCATCTCTTCAAACAGGAACCTAACGGCAGGTCTTCTGGCTTTCGGCTCTACCTAATCTTCGCGCCTTCCCAGCTCTTTTGGTGACGAGCCAGTGGTATGTTGCGAATTTCGTCCCCGAACACAGCGGCGGGTCCGCACCGGATTTGTACCGGTTTCCCTATTAAGCTGGAACAGCACCACTAAGTTGTCTGATATTTTTTTGCAGGAAATAGATGAATACCTTTCGCTTGTCAAGTTTTTCTTGACAGAATACCGCATTTTGACCTATGTGTGGATCGCTGAGGTGCACACGCTTAATAGGGAATCCCGTGCAAGTCGGGAGCGGTCCCGCCGCTGTAATCCCGCTCTTTTCAATTTGATGAAAAGAGAACCCTCTTGGCCTCATGATGCCACTGTTTCGACTCATCGGGATGGGAAGGTCGCCAGGAGGGCGGGCAAGCCAGAAGACCTGCCTTGGTAACCTACCGCAGCTCTGCGTAGGGACAGGGTTGGGCTAAAACAAATAAGGGCCAAGTAAACTGGGTGCAACCCTTCAAGCCGCAGACGCTTGAAGGGTTTTTTATTGCAGCAAATGGATATGTTTGTTCAACATGAAGACCGGGCCGGAGGGTTTAGAAAAAGACTCAAGGAAGCCACGCTGCTCCAGATTGTGCTGCTGGCGGCGGTCATGACGGTGGTCATCATTACCTCAACCGGAATGGGATACATAAAAATACCTGCCGTCGCGGTTGTAAAAATCATGCTGGCCAAACTGACCGGACAGACCGATCTTCTTGCAGGACTGGATTCAATTTTCCCCGTCGTTGTGATGGATGTGCGTCTGCCCAGAATTCTTTCGGCCGCCATCGTCGGCGGAGGATTGGCGGTGTCCGGTGTCGTTTTCCAGGGAATTTTATTAAATCCCCTGGCAGATCCCTATACACTGGGAGTGTCGGCCGGTGCGGCTTTCGGTGCGTCGCTGGCCATTTTATTGAATATGGGATTTTTAGGCATGTATTCCGTGCCGTTGTTTGCCTTCTTAGGGGCCACCGTGACGCTGCTGTTCGTGATATATCTTTCTTCTTCCAGCGGAGGATTTTCCTCAAACAACCTGATTCTTTCCGGCATCATTGTCGCGGCAATCTTGTCGGCCGGCATCAGTTTTTTAAAATATATTGCCGACGAGCAGGTTTCCGTGATCATCTTCTGGTTGATGGGCAGTTTTGGCTCCAAGACCTGGACCGATGTGGGGCTGACGTTACTGTTTGTGGGTCTTGGCTTGTTGGTCTTTATATTTTTCGCGCGGGATATGAACCTGATGTCCCTGGGTAATCGAACGGCATCCTCACTGGGCGTCGATACCCGCAAAGTAACCATGGTCCTGCTGGTAACCGCCTCACTGGTTGGGGCTGTCTGTGTATCCGTATCAGGAATTATCGGCTTTGTAGGGCTCCTGGTGCCCCACATGATGCGATTGCTCACCGGTCCCGACAACCGGCGCCTTGTCCCGATTTCGCTGCTGGCAGGCGCCATCCTGCTGCTGGCCGCCGACACGATCACCCGGGCCGTTTTACCCTCCGAAATACCGATCGGCGTTTTGACGGCTTTAATCGGCGGTCCGTTTTTTTGTTATCTGTTCCGCAGGCAACAAAAAGTAAGAAAGATCGTATAACCATGCCTTTTGAGCTGGACGGCCTTACATTTTACTATGCGGAAAAAAAAGTCGTTGACGACTTTTCCATCAAACTGCAGCCGGCAAAATTTTACGGCATCATCGGTCCTAACGGCAGCGGCAAAACCACTGTTTTGGACCTGCTTGTCAATCACCGACAACCGGCCGACGGAAGAATTAATTACCGGGGCAAAAAGCTTTCAGACTACTCAAAATCTGAACTGTCCCGGGAAATTGCTCTGGTCCCGCAAAATTTTTACATTAATTTTCCGTTTACCGTAAAAGAGATCGTCATGATGGGCCGATATCCCCACATTCCGAGATTCGCTGCACCCACCGCCGAAGATTGGAAGATCGTCAGTGCGGTGATGGAAAAAAGCAGCATTGTCGAATTTGCCGACCGCTATGTCACCGAACTCAGCGGAGGGGAACGCCAACGGGTCGTTATTGCCCGCGCTCTGGCCCAAGATACGCCGGTGTTGATTCTGGATGAAGCCACATCCAATCTGGACATCAATTATACGCTCAGCCTCTTAAATATCGCCGCCGACGGCGTTCAAACGGCCGGTAAAACCGTTATTGCCGTCCTGCAGGATATCAACCTGGCCTCCGCCTACTGTGATTACCTGGTATTTATGTCCAAGGGTCGGATCGTAACCCAGGGGCCTGTCCGGGAAACCTTAACCCCCGACACTGTGCGCGCGGTCTTTGGAGTCGATGCCAAAGTTTATTTTGACAATTATTGCGATTCTTTGCAGGTGGTGTTTCGCAGGTAGCCCGGCCCGGATAAAAAAGCTTTCAGTTGTCAGCGGCGAGGTTTGCCGTCTGAGGTGGGCAGTTTGATCTAATGAGGAAACTTTAAAAAAGCGAATATCGAATTATGAATATCGAATGTCGAATGTCGAAGGAAGGTATTCTATCTTTGTTTATAAAAAAGACTGAGCACAGCGAAACCACCCTTCGACATTCTGCGGTTCGTTATTCTGCTGTTCTGCGGTTCGCTGTTCCGTTAAGGTGAAGTTTCATAATAGGTCATCAGATAGAGGCCACAATGCTTATAGAAAATCTTATGTCACGCATAAAACTTTTTCTGATTCTGACATTGCTGATTTGGCTTGCACACCCATTCGCTGCCGTTGACGCCGATGTCGCCGGCGGGCGGCTTGGGCTTCAACCACCGAATACCATCGTCGATCAGGCGGGCCGCAGAATAGTTGTCGGCACGCCGTTTCAGCGGGTGATTTCTCTTTACGGTGCGCATACCGAAAACCTGTTTTCTCTCGGTCTGATTGATGAAATCATAGGGGTTTCGCAGCACGAAGATTTTCCGCCGCAGGCCATGTCAAAACCCGTGTTTTCCTATCATGATGACCCTGAAAAATTCATCGCCGCCCGGCCGGATCTGGTTCTGATTCGGCCGATGATTGATCGGGGTTATCCTCAATTTGTTGCCATGCTCGAAGCCTCAGGCATTGTCGTCATCTCGCTTCAGCCTGCAACCGTCGATGATATGTTCATCTACTGGGAAATACTCGGAATTCTGACCGGCAAACAGGAACGGGCCCTCGGATTGATCAGCCGCTTTAAGCGTTCAATTTCCGATTTCAAGGATTTAGCGGATGCCCGCCTCGATAAAAAGCGGGTTTATTTTGAAGCCATTCACAGCAAGATGAAAACCTTTGCGCCGGATTCCATGGCCGTTTTCGCCTTGGAAACCGCCGGCGGCATTAACATTGCCGTGGATGCCGAACCGGTTCGAAAAACCAATATTGCCTATTACGGCAAAGAGCGCATCCTATCGCATGCAGCAGAGATTGACGTGTTCCTGGCCCAGAGCGGCGCCATGAACCGGCCGACGGTTTCGATGATCAAAAATGAACCCGGCTTTCACGTCATTAAAGCCGTAAGGCATGATCAGATATACATCATCGAAGAACAAATCGTGTCGCGGCCGACCATGAGGTTGTTGGAAGGAATCTATCACATCGGCCGGATTCTTTATCCAACTGATTTTGATAAAAAAGCGACCGCCATTTTAAGGCAGGCCAAGGGATTGAATATTGAAAATTGAAAATTGCAGATTGAATATTCGCCAATAGGGAGGCAATTATCAAAGGATTCGTCATCGCCGGCACCAAGAGCGGCTGCGGGAAAACGACGGTGACCCTGGGCTTTCTGGCAGCGTTGACCCGACGCGGTTTGCGAGCCGCCCCATTTAAAGTCGGACCGGATTTCATCGATCCCGGCCATCACACCCGAATTGCCGGCAATCAGAGCCGAAACCTGGACGGCTGGATGTTGTCGCGAGATTATAATTTGCAGTGCTTTTACGGGAGGCTAGCGGACACGGACGTGGCCGTTGTGGAAGGCGTCATGGGGCTTTTCGACGGTTACGACGGTAAAACAGAGGTTGGCTCAACCGCCCAGATGGCCAAGTGGTTGGGATTGCCGGTGATTTTGGTGGTGGATGCCGCGAGTATGGCCCGCAGTGCCGCCGCGGTTGTCATGGGATTCGAGCATTTCGATCCGCGGCTGCACTATGCCGGCGTGATATTCAACAATCTGGGCAGCCGCCGGCACCTGCAATATTTGCGGGAGGGCGTGCGGGAAAAGATCAAAATGCCCTGTCTGGGAGGGATCACCCGCAACCCCGATCTCGCAATGCCGGAAAGACACCTGGGACTTGTCACGCGCGAGGATTACCCCCTTGGCCGGGATACCGTCGAACGCCTGGCCGATCTCATCGAAGAGAACATCGATCTGGATTTGCTCCTGGACAGTTTGAGTGAAATTAACCTGCCGGTCCGAAGCGAGGAACCGGTCAAACCGCGCGAGAAAACCGTGCGCATTGCGGTGGCCCGCGACAATGCCTTCTGTTTTTATTATCCGGACAACCTTGAATTGCTGGAAACGCACGGGGCTGAAATCGTCACCTTTTCACCGATGGTGAATAATCCGCTGCCGCACGATATTGATGGGATCTATTTAGGAGGAGGATATCCGGAACTATTTGCAGAAAAGCTGGCCGGAAATTATTCGATGCGCGAGGGGATCAAAGCGCAAAGCCGGAGCGGTATGCCGATTTACGGGGAATGCGGCGGTTTCATGTATCTGTGCGAGGAATTGATCGACCCCAAGGGCAGGTGTTATCCGATGGCCGGCTGCTTCCCGTTTGCGGTCAAAATGTTCCCGCGCCTCAAAGCGCTTGGCTATCGCGAAATCACCCTGAACCGCAATACCGTGATCGGAAACACCGGCCTGACCATTCGGGGGCACGAATTCCACTATTCGGAAATGAGTCGATTGTCGTCGGAAGTAAAAACAGCGTATCGAATCGCGGATAGAACCGGAATGGAAAAACCACCGGACGGCTACGTAGTTGAAAATACACTGGGAAGTTACAATCACCTGCATTTCGGCAGTCAACCAGAGGCGGCCGCTCAGTTTGTAAATAATTGTCTGAAGTACCGCCGCAGAAAGGGAAAAATTCATGCAACCCGATGACATAGAACGGACAAGTTTTGAGATCATTGACCGCGAGGCAGGCACACATCATTTCAGCGAGCAGCAATGGGCCATTGTCCGGCGCATGATCCACACCACGGCCGATTTTGATTTCAAGGAAATGGTGCGTTTCCACCCCGGGGCCATAGCGGCCGGGATCGGAGCAATCCGGCAGGGCAAGATGGTGATTACCGATACCAACATGGCCCGGGCCGGGATTCGAACAAAAGATCTGGCACAATTCGGTGCGGCGGTGAAATGCTATATGAATGATCCCCTGGTACATGCCAAAGCGAAAACAAACGGCACCACTCGCGCCAGCGTTGCAGTGGATGCGGCAGTGGCGGATATGGAGGACGGTATTTACGTCGTTGGCAACGCACCCACGGCGTTGCTGCGTCTGATCGAACTGGTCAATGAAAAAAAAGCCCGGCCGGCGCTGATTGTCGGTTTGCCGGTGGGTTTTGTAAACGCCGCCGAGTCAAAGGCAGCCCTGATAGAAACAGGATATTCTTTTATCTCCAACGTGGGCCGCAAAGGCGGCTCAAATGTGGCGGCCAGCGTGGTCAATGCGCTGGCGATTCTGGCAAAGGAAGCAAACTAAACGATCTTAACGTAACTGGGGACATCATGAGCAAAAAGACCGGAATCCTCTATGGAATCGGTGTTGGACCGGGTGATCCTGATTTGATCACTATCAAGGCGGCAAAAATTTTGAGCCGGGTAGAAACTGTTTTTGCAGCCGCATCCACCAAGAATCACCACAGTCTGGCGGTAAACATTGCCAAACGGCACATTCCGGAAAGCACTGCGGTGAAAATGCTCCGCTTCCCGATGACCCGCGACAAGGATGAAACCCGCAAGGCCTGGCTTGCCAATGCCCGGATAATCATTGAGGAGCTCGAAAGAGGCAATAACGCAGCGTTTTTAACGCTGGGGGATTCCCTGACATACTCCACCTATGGTTACATTGCACGCTATGTTCAGGTGATTGCACCGCATATTATGATTGTCACCGTTCCGGGCATCACTTCCTACCAGGCAGCTGCTGCAAGATTGAACACACCGCTGGTGGAAGGCGAAGAATCGCTCATGGTGGTATCCGGCGCCAAAGGCGGCGACCGGTTGCGGGAACTGACCACCAAACCGGAAAACATCGTCTTTTTGAAGGCATATCGCAACGTCAAAGACATCAAGGGCGCTATTGAGGAAATCGGCATGTACGCAAGCTGCGTGGGCGTCAAGAACTGTGGTCATCCGAATGAAGAAATTGTTCCGGATATCGAAGAGCTGAGCAAACGAAAGCCGGACTACTGGACGTTAATCATTGCGAAACAAAATTTAAAAAATGACCGGACAGAAGGATAAATCCGCTTACCACTCGATGCTCGTTTCGCTGACGATATCCGGCATCATTCTCATTTGCGGTCTGATACTGATCCCTGAAGTTAAGGCACAGCAAATCATTACCAGACTTCTTTGGCCCCTGACACGGCTGATGATCTTCATTACAATCGGGCTTCTTGTCGGACAAATCATCGAGGCTGCGGGTTGGACCAAGACATTGGCCGTGCTGGCACGACCGATGTTCAGGTTCGGTCATCTCGGCAACCATTGCAGTGCAGCGTTTACCGCCGCCTTTTTCTCCGGTGTCAGCGCCAATGCAATGCTGCTGGATTTTTTTAAAGAAGGTAAAATCACGCGCAGCCAGTTGTATTTATCTAATTTTGTCAATCAAATGCCGGCTTTCTTTCTGCATTTGCCGACAACTTTTTTTATCGTTATTCCGCTGACCGGTTTGGCCGGAGCGATGTATTTTTTTATCACCTTCCTGGCGGTTGTTTTGCGCACAATGTTGTTTCTGGTTTACGGCCATTTTCGACTGCCGGCATCTAATGGTGAGGTGACGGATGCAGTTTCACAGACCGAGCGTGGCACAGCCGGCCAATTCAAAGAAATTTGGCCGCGGATTAAAGCGCGTCTACCCGGTCGACTATCACGAATCACCCTATATGTGGTGCCGATATATGTATTGGTTTTTGTGTTGAACGCCATGGGTATGTTCCGACTGCTGCGCGAAGCTCTGACCGGTTTCGTCGTCACAACCTTTATGCCGATGGAATCCCTGTCGGTAATTATCCTAAGTTTTACCGCTGAATTTACATCCGGTTTTGCCGCCGCCGGGGCCTTGCTGGAAGCGGGCATACTCACGGTTAAACAGACGGTCGTTGCCTTGCTGATCGGGAATATTCTGGCCTTTCCCGTGCGCGCCCTGCGCCACCAGCTGCCTCGATATATCGGTATTTATTCGCCCAAAATGGGGACCGAGATCTTATTCTTGGGGCAGGGGTTTCGTGTGCTGAGTATTATTGCGGTGGGAATAATTTACTACCATGTCGCGTGAAGGCGGGATTTGGGGACTGATGAAAAAAAGACTTCGCACGGGATTTACGACCGGCACAGCGGCGGCGGCAGCCACGAAGGGGGCACTGCGCTTGATTCTGGAAGGCAGACAACCCGCTGAAGTCCGAATCCGGCTGTTGACCGGCGACGACATCATGATCCCGGTTCACGTGTGTTGGCTGGAGGAAAAGGGCAGGGCCGTTTGCAGTGTCATCAAGGATGCCGGCGATGACCCGGACGTGACCCACAGAGCCGAAATCGGCGCCCGGGTGACGTTTAAGGAATTCAGCGCCGGACAAGGACCGGATACGGCTGCGCGGGTAATAATCAGCGGCGGCGAGGGCGTCGGCCGTGTCACCAAACCGGGGCTTGAAGTTGAACCGGGACAACCGGCGATTAATCCCGGTCCCCGCAAAATGATTACCGGCGCCATAGAAGAGGTGCTGGGAGCGAACCGTCAGTCTGGTATCGTAAGCGCCGAAATATTCGCACCGCAGGGCGAAAAACTGGCTGAAAAAACGTTGAATGCCAGGTTGGGTATCCTGGGAGGCATATCGATACTGGGAACCACCGGAATCGTGCGGCCCATGTCCCACGATGCATTTATCGCCACCATTGAATCCGCCCTGTCGGTGGCCCGTGCAACAGGATGCGACCGGGTGGTCCTGACCACCGGGCGCCGCAGCGAGCGCTTTGCCCAGACGCATTGGCCGCAGCTGCCGCAGGAGGCCTTTATTCAGATAGGTGATTTTTTTAAAGCGTCTCTGGCATCGGCTTCAAAAAGAGGCTTTGGCCACATTACGCTGGCCGTTTTTTTCGGCAAGGCCTTGAAAATGGCCCGGGGCGCACCGCACACGCATGCCGCCAAATCAGAGATGACCATGAATAAACTTGCCGAGTGGACGCATGCAATTACAAATGACGAGAAAATTTCAGAAACTGTTTCATCAGCCAATACGGCGCGGCAGGCCTTTGATCTGATTCGAAAACAGTGTCCGGAAGTTATTTCTCACGTGGGCCGCCGGATTGTAAAGGCGGCGCAGGTTTTCACAGGCGATGATTTAAAGATTCGCAGTGTAATCTTTGATTATAAAGGAAATATTTTCTTTGATTCAGAACAACGAAATCAACAACCCAACGATTTCCATAATAGGTCAAAATAAGAGGGAGGTAATAAATTGAAACCGGTCGCCGTCATCGGCATGGGGCTTTCGCCGGAGGACCTGACCGGCCGGCATCTGCAAATAATCAAGGAAGCAGATATTCTGGTCGGCGGCAAGCGTCTGCTGGATTATTTCAAAGACAGCACTGCCGGCAAAAAGATCATCGATAAAAATATCCATGAAGCCGTGGACTTCATTAAAGAAAGCATGGCAACCCGATCCATAGTGGTGCTGGCCTCCGGTGATCCGCTTTTTTTCGGCATCGGCTCGATCCTGGTAAGCGCTCTGGGGCCTGACAATGTCGTTATTTATCCCAATATATCATCAATCGCCGCCGCTTTTGCCCGTATCAAAGAACCTTGGAACAAGGTCCGCGTGGTGAGCCTGCACGGCCGCAAAAGTGAACGTGAGTTGTTTAAAGCTCTGGATGAAGAAAATGTCGTTGCCGTATTGACCGACCCATCCAGGAATCCAGCCTGGATAGCAAAACGGCTCGTGCGAGAAAATTGGGTAAATTTTAAGATTTGCGTTCTCGAATCTCTGGGGACCGCCAACGAGCATGTCAACTGGTACCGTCCGGCCCAGGCCGCCGCAATGACGTTTGCAGAACCCAATCTGGTCATCATCAAAAGATGTATCCAGGATCAGCCGGCCAAGCAACCGCCGCATCTCGGGATACCGGACCAATGCTATGCCCATGAGCGGGGACTTATTACCAAATCGGAGATCAGAGCCATAACCCTGGCGAAGCTTCGGCTTTTGCCGCATCATATATTGTGGGACCTCGGCGCAGGCAGCGGCTCGGTTTCCGTCGAAGCATCGCTGCTCGTCAATAGGGGAAAAGTTTTTGCCGTGGAAAAAAACCCGAAGAGAATCAAACAGATAGAAATCAACAAAGGGCGATTTGGAATTGTCAATTTAGAGATTCTCGAGGCGTCAGTTCCGGATGGCTTGGCGCAACTGCCCAAACCCGACCGGATATTTATCGGCGGGGGCGGCAAAGCGCTGAAGGCAATCATCACCGGCGCGGTCTCTTATCTCAAACATGACGGTCGGGTTGTCATTAATACCGTTTTGATGCCGAATATTCAAGCGGTAACGGCAACCTTAACCGCCCTCGGCTTTACAACGGATGTTGTCCAGGTTCAGATAAACCGCAGCCGCCGAATGCCCTGGGCCGAGAGACTGGAAGCGCAAAATCCGGTGTGGATCATTTCGGGATTTCGGATTTAGGATTTCGGAATGCGGAAGTGAATGGAAGTCGGAAGTTGGAAGGTGGAAAAAGGCGTTGCGGGTTGCGTGTTGCGAGGTGCGGGAATAGGGCAAGGGGTATGACGTATAGGGGAAAGTAAAAGGACTGAGGTTTGAGGACTGAGGACTGAGTTTATTAGGAACGCAGAGCTATTTGCAGTCTTAGCAAATTGGACGATCGAAAAGCTCCTAACGATCCAAACCATCAAAACGTTCGAAACCATCTAAACATCATGTCGAAAAAACAAAAAAAAGAAGAGCTATCCGACAATTCCGCATTCCGCATTCCGCATTCCGACTTCAATAACCCCGTTCTATTCGTCGGCGCCGGTCCGGGGGATCCGGAGCTTATTACGGTAAAAGGTCAGAAGGCATTAATGACGGCAGATGTGGTGGTCTATGCGGGCTCACTGGTGCCTGAGGTTTTGCTCAAATGGGTGCGGACACAGACACATGTTATCAACAGCGCGTCCATGAATCTGGAG
>CP070771.1:6221653-6251606 GCA_020345785.1 Desulfobacterales bacterium | reverse complement strand
GGGGCCGGGAAAACCACCACCATCCTGATGATACTTGCCATCCTGCGACCGAGTGCCGGCGAATTCTTTCTCTTTGGAAATGAGACCGGCGGTTCCAACCTAAAAATGCGCCGCAAAATCGGTGTGGTATCGGAGAAGCAGTATTTCTATCCGGAAATGACCATGCGCGAATACCTTGATTTTTTCGGAGAAATCTACCGAGTGCTGAATCGCAAGAGAAGATTGGAGGAACTGGCCGAAAAAGTTGAACTGGTGGATGTCCTGGATAAACGACTGGGGACCCTCTCACGAGGAATGCAGCAAAAAGTGGGATTTGTCCGGGCGCTGCTTCACGATCCCGACCTGCTCATTCTGGATGAGCCTGTATCCGGACTTGATCCTGTGGGAATTCGCCAGGCCAGAGGCTTGATTGAAGAAGAAAATAAAAGAGGAAAGACGGTTTTTATCTCCTCGCATCTGCTTTCAGAGATTGAGAAGCTCTGCCATCGGGTCGGTATCATGAACAAAGGGCAACTTTTAGCCGAGGATACGATGGATAATTTGGTGAGACGGCTGAGCGCGGAGATTAACCTTGAAGTTGAACTCGCCGACGAGAAACGGGAGGCCGCCGATGCCCTGGAAGAGCTTGATTTTGTATCCGAAATTTCTATCGATGGACGATTTCTCAATCTAAAAATGAAGACCGACAGTGACTATCGCCGAGACGTGGTGCAGGCGTTGATGTCCCACGGTCATGTTCCGGTCGGTATCCGGACGGGGTCGATGACGCTCGAGGAAGCGTTTATTGCCATTACCACGGAAAACATCTCGCTTCTTGCAAAGGCTGAGACATAGGGGACGGCTTTGAAGGTGAAAACGGTTTGGGTGCTGGCCAAGCGTGAGTTGCGCTTGACCCTGTTTGGCAGCGGGATATATCTCGCCCTTCTGACTTCGCTTGTCATATCATCGATAATCCTCCGAAATCATCTAGCAGCGGTCGGCCGGGATGGGCTGCTGATTACCGCAAGTCCCCTTGCTTACCCCCTCTTTATTGCTGCCGGTGTATGTGCCGTCTATCTGGCCCTCGCCTCGGTGACTTCCATCGCCCGTGAACGTGATATGCAAACGCTGGAGTTACTTTTTTACGGTCCGGTGGACCATACCAGCTATATCTTTGCAAAATACCTCAAAGCCGTTTTAAGCTATCTCTTCATTGCCATATTGCTGGTGTGTTACTTTGGGATTGCCTCGCTGACATCGAATCTGGGGCTCTCCTTCAAGTTCCTGGAGGTTCTGGTCCTGTCCCTATTTCTTTCATCTTGTGTCATCACTTTCGGAATCTTCATGTCCACGCTTGCCGAAAGTGTGCGCACCGCCGTGCTGCTGCTTCTAGGGATCGTCGGTGGCTTGATTGCCATCCAAATTGCCCTGGAGGTGTTGATGACCATGGGAGACAACCTGGCCCCCTCCCTTCTTTATCTGCGCAAGACACTATCCGTCCTGCATGCGATTGTAAAATGGGTGTCGCCTTTTTACTATCTGGACAAAGGAATGGAGGCGATCTCGTTGGGAAGTGTCGCCAAGTATGCCGTCAGTGGAATTTCTTCGACCATCTATTCGGCGGCTTTTCTCTTGCTTTCCATCCTGGCTCTAAAGATTAAGGGGGTTCGAAAAACCAACGGAGAGTAAAACCATGGCATGGAATCGTCGAACTGTCGGGCCTGCAAGTTGTCTTAGAAGGGGTTTCCGAGCTCTGGTCCTCACCGCGCTGGTCATCGGCACCGTCCATGCCCAGGCACCGCCTAAGGAAGAGCAGATGGTTTTTCGGCTTCGTGTGTTCAGTGGTAGTGGCTATCAACATTCCTTTTGCCCGCAGGCCGAGGATACGATCTATGTCATCGCGGATTCGGATAATGTTTTCCTACCCACGATGACGCTGGTCTACTACTGGCCGATCACACGTCGCTACGAGGCCGGTTTCAAGACGTTGAACGAACCGGTTGACGGCGTCGTCGAATTGCTTCAAGGGGAAAAGGTTATCGAGCGACTGCAACCCAGAACCTATACGTTCGCGCGTGCCAAGGGGTGGTATGCCGGTACCTCAGAAATTATCCTGGATAAAAATGCAACCCGGCGCTATGAGCAATACCAGCAGGCCCTGAAGAATTATACTGCACAACTCAAAATTTACCGGGACCAAAAAGAGGCGTACCGAAGGCAAATGGAAGATTTCTTCGCTAAGACGCGACGGCCTCAAAAGCCGGGGAGCAAATCAACGCCCGAGCCCGCCATTCCTGTGCCCCAGGAGCCGGCCTTCCCTGCGGCTCCGGAATTCTTCGTTCAGCAACCCGAGCACGCTTTTATCATTCATCTGAAGGCCGGCAAATATCGCATCAGGCTTCGAGCTTCAGACGGCAGCATTATTGAGGGAAGTGAAAAATGGGTGGTCAGCTTCACGCACCGGCGCAGCGGGCAGGTTGGGTACGAAGTGATCTCGGCCAAGAGGTGGACCATGCCCGAAACGTCCGGCGATCCGGGAGATGTCTTCTATCTTGAAGGCCAGCAAACGCTTTACCTCAGGCCGTACCTTCAAACTGAGTACAATCACCTCTATTATTCGAAGCTTCTGGATCCCCAGAATGACGGTTTTGCAGATATGTGGCGTTGGGTCAACATTAAGCAAATCGAGAAAGGCAGACTTCAGCTCGTCAAAGACGGACGGCCGGTTGCCAGCATCGAAGAAAAACCGTACCACGTTCAACAGATTCCAGGTGCTGAGCTTGGCTATACGATTATTGATTACGAGCCGGCAGCATTCGGAGATCGTGGGCCGAGTCTGGTGGGATACAAGGTCGAATTTGAGCCTGGAAAAGGCGGCTATCAAATCCAACTGGTGGATGAGGCCGGGACGGTGGTTGACGGAAGCATTCGAGAATTACGTGACGTCGAAGTTGTCAATACCTGGCGACTGCACTTGGCCGCCGTGATCCTGCCACTGATGGTGTGGGCGCCAGTGTTTATTTGGCGGCGGTGGAAGTTGGCTTAAAAGCGGTTGAAAGTTGATCGTTTATAGTTGATCGGGTTTATTGAGTTTTGAGTCGATTACCCGCCCGAAATCTATTAAGACGCTGAAATCCTTTTGATTCATTTCTCTTGACATTTCTGAGTAGCTTGTGATAGGCGAAGACGTAACCCATAGAAAAAACTACTAAAGTGATAAGGAATTCCGTCAAAAAACTTTTCGAAGCCAAAAAAAGGAACATTCCCCAACGTAATTGATCTAGCATAGTCGACTGTAAGCAGATTTCACCAGCAGATATATCAAAGCACCTTATCCGGTTATTGATGCAGAGGCGGAGCCAGAAGATTAACTCAACCCCTAATTGAATCAGAATTCAATAGGGTGTTATTCGTTAATGGTTATTCGTTTTACGTCATCGATTACTGTACCCCAGCTCATCACTTCTAAATGCATTTGGAATGCCGCCCTCTGTCTACTCAAACAACGAATAACTCTTCGCAGCCAACTTCAAATTGAATGCTTTGAGCCCTATCAGGCCCTAATCGGTATTTTTTGAGAGCATGTTGTAAGAAAAAGAATGTGTTCCGTAGGCGGATCAGGTGGAAGATGTTTATCGAATTGATTGAATTGCGGTGGATGAAAGGAGGTGATGCGTTGGCAAAGAGGTCAACTGACAGGTCAAGGGTTGCGTTACGCTTCGGACCAAGACCATTTGGAGACCTAATTTAACAGAAAGGGGGGAAAAATGATAAGAGGAAAACCGTTTTGGGTGTGCGCATTGATAACCGTGGGCCTTCTTTTCGTGGGCATGAATGCATTGGCTGTGGAAAAATACATGCAAGGTCCCGAGGTCGCAAATGTCAAATGGACCGCCCGCAGCGGAGAGACACTGACCATCGGACTGAACAAACATCCCTTTACCGAGTCTTTACGTCCGTTGATTCCGGAATTTGAAGCACTGACGGGAATTCGGGTGGCCTATATTATTCTGCCGGAACAAGAATATTTTGAGAAACTCCTGATCGATTTGTCCAGCGGGGCGGGAGTGTTTGATGTCTACATGACTTCTCCGATGTTCGAATGGCGATACCAATATGCGGGTTGGATCGAGGATCTCTGGCCGTATTACAACAACGATGAGCTCACCGATAAGGAATGGTATAACCGCGAAGACTTCATCACAACCGTCATGAACGCCAACAATTGGGATGCCACTATAGGCGGTGGAATGGGAAAAGGAAGCTGGAATGCCATCCCGGTCATGGTAGAGTATTATGTTCAGGCCTATCGGGAGGATTTGAGGAAAAAATGGGGTCTGACCGTACCGAAAGATTATCCCGAGTGGCTGAGCGTGGTCACCAAGGCCAGCGAGGCCGGCGGGGAAGACTTTTTCGGAATCGTGGAAAGGGGTATCCGCAGCTGGTCGACGGTCCATTCCGGCTATTTTACGGGTTTCAATTCGTGGGGCCAAAAGGATCTGACGGAGGATTTGCGTGCGGCCGTCAATACAAAACCGGCCATCGAGTTTACCGAGATCTGGGTCAAAGGCCTGCAGGATGCCGGTCCTCCCGGGTGGCCGACGTATACCTGGTATGATGCCAAGCAGAGTTTTGCCGCCGGCCGGTTTTATATGTACAATGACTGTGACTTCTTTGCAGCCAGCTACGAAGACCCCGAAAAGTCGGTGGTTGCCGGTAAAGTCGGTTATGCCCTGCCGCCTGCAGGACCTGACGGAAGGATTGTTTCCAACATGTGGACTTGGGCCCTGGCAATGAGCAGTCTTTCCCAACATAAGGAAGCTGCCTGGTTGTTCTTACAATGGGCGACGGCACGCAAGACCATGGTGGACAGCACGTTGAAACACGACAATTTCAACCCCACCCGAAGATCCATATGGAATGACCCGCTGGTGGTCGAAAAAATCAAGCCCTGGGGGTCACGCCCGGGAGAATACAAGGATGTTGTCGATCAGTTGTACGATAAATACGGCGATATTCGCTGGACGCCCAATCCCGATGTCACCACCGTCGGTGACCTGTGGGCTGACGCGCTGCATGAAGCTTATGCCCGCCAGAAATCCGCCGAGAAAGCTCTGAACGACTCGGCCAAACGCATCAATCGCGTGATGAGAAAGTGGCGCATGGCCATGGGCAAAAAGGAGTAGCTGTAAATGGGCTGCCTTTGCTCCGAGGGGCCGGGGCAGCCCAACCGATTTAAAGGGGGGCAGATGAGAGACAAAAAAGGTGTTGGCGCCGATGCCCATGAAGCGATTCCGCAGCCTTCCCGGACCCCTGTCCGAAATTATGGCTTTAGGAATCGGCTGAAGCGGCTTAAAAGGAGAATTATCACGCCCCGCTCGATTCCTTATTTTTTGTATATGCCGTGTTTTATTGTCACCGTCGGTATCCTGTATCCGTTCTTCCGCTCTTTTTATTACAGCCTCACCGATTACAACCTCACCTATCGGACCGCTCACTTCATCGGAATTGAAAACTATATTGAGATGTTCACCTCCTCGGATTTTTGGAACTCGGTTCGGGCGACCCTGGTCTATGCCATTTCGGCGACGACGATGGAGTTGATCCTCGGATTTACCATTGCGCTGCTGCTGCTCAAGCCCATCCGGGGCCGCACGATTTACCGGGCGATCATCCTGCTGCCGTTCATGATCCCTCCGGTCATCGAAGCAATTATGATGAAACTGATGCTGGCCCCGGTGATCGGGGTGGTCAATTATCTCGGTTCGTTCGTCGGCATGCCGCGCTTGGGGTGGTTTGGTGAAGCCAATACCGCGATGCTTTCTGTGGTGCTGGTTGACGTCCACAATTTTACACCTTTCGCGGCCATTATTCTGCTGGCGGGTCTGGAGTCACTTCCCACGCGACCCTATGAGGCCGCGCGCGTTGATGGTGCCTCCAACTGGTTTATATTCAGAAAGTTGACGATTCCCCTGCTAAAACCGGTCATCTACGTGGTGATCCTGTTCCGGTTGATCGAGTCTCTGGTGATGTTTGATATGATTTATGCCGGCACCAAAGGCGGACCTGCCAAAGCAACCATGAGTCTGCATGTGAACGCCTATTATCATGCCATGCGATGGACGATGATGGGTGAAGCCTTCGTCCAGCTGGTCATTCTGTGGGCGATGGTATTTGTCTCCTCATTTATTATCGTGCGCGCCTGGCGGAGAGCTTTGGGGAGAAGGTTGATCTAACCCAGCGAAGGAAGAAAAAATGTCAAGAAAAGCCCTGCGAGTTGTTGCCCTTGCATTGATCCTGATTTGGACCTGCTTTCCGATATACTGGATGCTTTTGATGTCCTTTAAGACGCCCAAGGACGTCACGCATTACCCGCCCAAATTTATTTTCAAACCCACCCTGGCCAACTGGGAGAATGTGCTTCTGGGAAGAAAGTGGACCGGCACCCACTATGAAACCGTCCAGATGGAGGTCCTGCGATACTTCAAGAACAGCCTTATCATCGCCACGGGGGCAACCCTGTTGGCGTTGCTGCTGGGATTGCCGGCCGCTTATTCCCTGGCGCGCTATAAGTTCCTGCGCAAAGAGGACTTTGCCTTCACCTTATTGAGTTTTAAGTTTGCACCGGCCCTGCTGGTCGTATTCGGGCTGTATGCGATTTACCAGAACCTGAAACTGTATGATACTTACATCGGGCTGGTTCTGATTCACCAACTGGTTCTTTTGCCGTTCGTGGTCTGGATGATGCGCAGCTACTTCGCTGCCGTACCCATCGAGGTGGAACAAGCGGCTCGGGTGGATGGATTTTCCTGGTGGGGCGTTTTCACCCGGATCACCCTGCCGCTGGTCAAGCCCGCCATCGCTGCAACAAGTGTTGTCGCTTTTATCTATTCATGGAACGAATTTCTGTTCGGTTATGTTTTATCCGGTGAAATGGCCCGCCCCGTCACCCCCTCCCTTTTGGGGTTCATATCCTACGAGCGGGTGCTTTGGGGTCAAATGGCCGCAGCGGCCACCTTGGCAATGGTTCCAAGCGTATTACTGTCGCTGTTTATTCAGCGTTACGTGGTCGCCGGCCTGAGTTTTGGGGCGGTTAGAGGATAATGCGTGGTAAAGCAGGGGAGTATCAGGGCCACTAGGCTTAAGCCAGTATCTGTCTAAAATTGAGTAGTTAATGGGCTTAATGAAACGCATTAAAAATTCGAGCACCAAAACACAAATCTCAAACAAATACCAATGACCAAAACTCAAAATTCAAAACCAGCAGATATCTAACGAAATATTCATAGAGAGATCGGAAGGTTTCGGACATTGGATTTTCGGATTTGGGGATTATTTGAAATTTGGGTATTGGGATTTGGGATATTAGGAATGTTTTCAAAGAAGCAATTGCCAATATCTGAGGCAGCTGGATTCTACTTTGAAGTTCCGGGAGGAAAGTGTGGCTGATCTTCAAATGCGGGATGTGGTTAAAAAATACGAAAAGGTAACCGCCATCGACCGTCTCAATCTCACGGTTGGCGATGGGGAACTGCTGGTCTTGCTCGGGCGCCCGGGCGCCGGCAAGACAACAACGCTTAAAATCGCAGCCGGATTAGAGCCTGTCACCGCGGGACTGGTGTTTATCGGCGGCGAGGATGTTACTCTGCTGCCGGCCGAAGAACGGGACGTGGCCATGGTCTTTGAGACCTATGCGCTCTATCCCCATCTGAGTGTTTTCGACAACATCAGCTTTTCCTTCAAAGCACCGGCACGGTCGGTTAAGGTGGACAACGCCGAGATTAAGCGGCGGGTTCAAGCGCTGACCACGATGCTGGAAATATCCGATCTGATGGATAGAAGGCCGGGGGAACTCAGCGGCGGACAGCGCCAGCGCGTGGCAGTGGCCAGAGCGTTGGTCCGAAACCCGCGACTGAATCTGATGGATGAACCCATCGCCCATCTGGACGCCCGACTGAGACATGGACTGCGTCCGGATTTAAGAAATTATTTAAAAGAGCGCCAGGTTACCACGCTTTATGCCACCACCGATTATATCGAGGCGCTCGGGATGGCCGATCGGGTGATGATTCTCAGTGAAGGCCGGGTGGTGCAAATCGGTACGCGCCAAGAGATATTGAGCCGGCCGGCCAGCGAGAAAGTGGGGGAACTGATTGGCATACCGCCGATGAATGTGATTCAAAATGCGAAGCCCGTGACGGTAGAGGGGCGAATGTTTCTGGAAACCAATGGCTGCCGCATCAAGATCCAGTCAGCCCAGCAGAACCAAATCGAAAAAAAGAATGCCTCAACGCTGAACATTGGGATCTACCCCAGTGAGATCGCGCTGATGCAGGCCGATGACCCCGATAAACCGTCGCTTAGGGGAGAGGTATATGTTTACGAGCCACTGGGAACCAAAGGGTCTTTATCGGTAAAGGTCGGAAACGAGGTTCTCAAAGTTCAGACCAGCGCCAGGGTGCCGAAAGCCACGGCTGGTGAGCCGGTCAAGCTGTATATTGATGAAAGCAAAATCCATGTGTTTGATGCAACGGACGGTTCCAACATTCTAGCCGGTTAAGAGGAAAGCGGCATGCACAAACTAAAGCTTGAAAATGTCTGGAAGTATTACCGCGGCCGGGAAGTTCAGGCGGTTAAGGATCTCAATCTGGTATGTGAAGAAGGCGAGTGCCTAGCTTTCCTGGGGCCCTCCGGCTGCGGCAAGACATCCACCCTGCGCATGATCGCAGGCCTTGAGTCGATTTCAGAGGGAAGTATTTATATCGGTACCAAACGCGTCAATGATCTTCCCCCCCAGAATCGCAACATCGCCATGGCTTTTGAAGATTATGCCCTCTATCCGCCCCTGACGGTGTTTGAAAATATCGCCTTTCCGCTGCAGGCCAAGGCTTTGCCTGCAGCTGAGATCAAAACAAAGGTCCGGCAGGTTGCCGATGTTCTCAAAATCGGGGAGGTCCTTGACAAAACGCCCTCTGAATTGAGCGGCGGACAACAACAACGAATTTCATTGGCACGCGCCCTGGTCAAAGAAGGGGTGGAGTTGATATTGATGGATGAACCGATTTCCCACCTGGATACGACCCTCAAAAACGAAATTCGGACCGAAATAAAACGATTTCATCTGGAATTAGGCAATACGATCGTATACGTGACCCACGATCAGCTCGAAGCAATGGCCCTGGGAGACCGGATAGCGGTCATGAATCTGGGCGTTCTGCAACAAATTGGAACTTCCGATGAGCTTTATGACCATCCTGCCAACCTTTTCGTTGCCGGCTTCATCGGGGAGCCGCCGATGAATTTTATCGATGCTTCGATCGTCCGGGAAAACGATCAGCTTTATGTGCAAAGTGCTTCTTTCAAATTACCGCTTTCCGGGCAACAGGCCCAGCGGCTCCAGGAGAATAACGTGGCGGAGTTGGTCGTCGGAATCCGTCCGGGAGATTTTGAACTGGATCGAATTGATACGCCCGATTTCATCTCTTTTCCCGGCCATGTATATGCCGTCGAACCGGTGGGGGATATGACGGTGGTATATTTAAAGGCCGGGGAAGAACGTCTGCTGGCAACCGTTTTAGGATCCTTTGACCTCAGAGAGGAGCAGGAGCGGGTCGTCAGTTTTTCAACCGACTATATCCATATTTTCGACAAGAAAACCGCAAAAGCGATTCCCAAATGACGGTACCCCACTTCAGCGCCAAGGCCGCGAAGCATGGATTGTTTTTGTGAAAATCTGTTTTTATGGGGGGCGACAACGTGCCAACGGAAAAGGACTTTTGCTATATCATGGCGGTGGATGCCGGCACGGAGAGTGTTCGGGTGGGCGTTTTTAACCAGTTTGGCAGTCTCCTGTCTTCGGCGGCCGAGGCCTATGAAACAGTTTATCCTCAAAGCGGCTGGGCAGAGCAGAATCCGGATGCATGGTGGGCTGCGCTGACGCGTGCAACGCGAAGATGTCTTGAGAACCCGATGGTCAGAGGCAAACCGATTGCGGCCATCAGCCTCGATGCCACCACCTGTACGTTGGTGCCGCTGGGTGCGGATGGCAGACACTTATCGCCCGCCCTGCTATGGATGGATGTCAGAGCGGCTGATCAAGCCCAGCGAATATTTCAGACCGGACACCGGGCGCTTCAATACAGTCCGGCCGGATGCAATGCCGAATGGATGCTGTGCAAAGCCCTGTGGCTGCGTGAAAATAAAGACAGCATCTATCAGGATACAGCGCATTTTGTTGAGTATCTGGATTGGCTTGTATACCGGCTCACCGGGCGTTTGGTTCTGAATTTGAACACGACGACCCAGCGCTGGTACTACAACCAGCGCCTAGAAGGCTTTCCGGTTGACCTGTTTGAAGAAATCGGAATGCCGGAGCTGATCTCAAAGATCCCCCGGCAGATTCTGCCGGCCGGCGAGCAGGTCGGTTGCTTGACATCGGAAGCGGCAGCGGCGCTAAACTTGCCGGAATCAACCCCCGTTATTCAAGGCGGCGGGGATGCATTTGTGGCATTGTTGGGAATGGGTGTAACGGGGCTGGGTGAGATCGGTCTAATCGCCGGCTCATCCAATGTGATTGCCGGCTTTGTCGACAGGGAGGTTCATGGACCCGGTGTTTTTGGCGCCTTTCCTGATGCGCTGATACCCGGCCTCTGGTTGATTGAGGGTGGACAGGTATCCACGGGCTCCATCCTGGCCTGGTTCAAGCGCTATTTCGCACTGGATATTCAACCCGATATGGTTTATGCCACCCTGGATAATCAAGCGGCCAAGATTTCTCCCGGCTCGGACGGTCTGATGGTCCTTGACTATTTTCAGGGCAACCGGACGCCCTATACCGATTCTTTGGCCCGGGGCGCTTTTTGGGGATTGTCGCTGCATACCACCAGGGCGCATCTGTTCAGGGGTCTGATGGAAGGTATCGCCTACGGCACCGCTCACGTTCTGGAGGCTTTGGCTGATTTGGGATGTGCTCCGCATCGGATGGTGGCTTGCGGCGGTGCGACTAAGAGCGGGGTATTCATGCAGATTATGGCCGATGTCTGCGGTATTCCCATATCCCTGACCGAGGTTGCCGAGGCTTCGCTTCTCGGCGGCGCGGTTCTGGCGGCTGTTGGATCGGGACTATATCCGGACATCCCGTCGGCCTCAAAGCAAATGGTCCGGATGACGAAAACCTATGAGCCGAATATGGGTCACCATGAAGCTTACCAATTTTACTTTAATCTTTACAAGGATACGTATCCACGTTTGAAAGAGCTGATGCAGCGCATGGGAAGGCATCGGCAGGGCAAAGAGTGAATTAGGCTTCGAGGTTTCAGGTGTCAGGTGTCAGAAACCCAAGAACCGCAGACTCATATGAAAATTCGCATCGTCGGAACAGCGAACCTTTGAATATCGAATAACGCGAAAGACGTGATCTGCGACTCGAATGTCGAAGGGTGGTTTCGCTTCGCTCAGTCTTTTTAATAAATAGATAGAATGCCTTCCTTCGACATTCGGTATTCGATTTTCGCCTTTAAAGAGTTTCGTCTTCGATCAGACTGGCCGCCTTCCGAAACCAGCGGCTGGGCTGACACCTGACACCCGAAACCTGAAATTACAAATAAGTGTCTGACAAATAGATCTCTTGCACACCATCTTCCAGCCAGCTCATTTCATAGGCTAAATCCAGCACCGTATATCGTTCGCGAATCATCTGGGCCAGGAGGAATGTCTCTTTGACCTGCTCGCGGGAAAGATTGATCTGATCAGGGGCCGTAGGACACCCGGCAGCGGCCAACCTGGCCAACAATTCGGAGTATGGCAGCAAGTGAGTGCTCACCTTTGACCGCATATCATTCCAGCGAGATTTAATGAGACCAAGCCGGTCTCGCAGGTCATTCTTTGACAAGTGTTTCGAGCGACTCGCTGTAACGATGCCGCTGACAATGCCTTCCCCGGCCTGCTCGACGATGCGCCGGCCGATGCTTTGGCTGCCAAGGAGGTTTTCCTTGGCGGATCGGCGCTTGGCCCACCTCCCGCCGGGACCGATGCCAGCCGGCGTCGCGCCTAAAGCATTGCGTACCTGCTTTTCCCGCTCTGTCGGACTGGGGTATTTGTCGCAGGCCGTGTCGATGTTCAGCTGATTGATATCTTTAGCGAAGATGGTTTCCATCATGGCGCAGGCGGCTAGGGTGCCGATGCCTACTTTAAACCCATGGGAAACCGGAACACCGTCTTTTTCAAGGTTCTGCATTTCCCAGGTGTGGCTGAAAAGATGTTCGGTTCCCGAAGCCGGACGAGAACTCTTCTGAGTCTGCATGGCCAGGCCGGTCATTATCAGACCCTCAAAAAGGTGCTCTATGGCCCGGAGGTCACCTTCTGAGAGGTTTTTCGGTTGACTGGTCCATTGGCGCAAATCTGTTTGGACCATATTCCAGCTCGCCGGCCCGATAGCCTCCACGTTGATGCTGTCGGCGATAATCCAATCAGCACCCGCCGTGATTTTGCCTAGCAGGTCGGCATATCCGGCAGCGGTCATTTCCGTGGGTGCTTTTTGCAGAACTTGGGTGTCGGCCACAATAACCAATGGGGCTGCACATTCAAGGGTTTGTTTAAGGCCATTTATCGAAATGGAGGCACCATAGGCGGAGTAGCCGTCAACCGAGGCTGCCGTCGGTACCACCATGTACTTTCGGCTGCTTTCATGTGAGGCCAGCTTGACAATATCGTTGATGGTTCCGGATCCAACCGCAATGGCGATGGTATCGTATGTGATTAAAAAATCCCTTAGCGCTTCAACGTGCCGGTAGTCGGCATGAAGCATAGGTTTGGCGGGGAAAACAAAGGGATTGATAACCTCAAATCCAATAGATTTTAGCTTGTCATTGACACGTCTACCAGCTGCTTTAAACGTATTGTCATCGGCAACCACGACCGCTTTAGCGCCGGGAAAATATTTCTTAAAAATGTCGGGTAGTTGATAAATGCAATCAGGTCCGATGAGACATTCCGCTGTATCGGCGGCCGACTTGATTGCGTTTTTTATTTTAGCCTTGTTCATATCCACAATCATCCGATAACGAAAGCGGGCTTTATTGTCAATACTGATCACCCTTCAGGTTCCAGGTGCTTTTCCGGTTATTCTTGACAATGCGTCATTTGCAGCATAATTTTCACTTTCACGCCGTTTACCTGATGGTGTGTAGCATTCAATTTTGGTTCTGAATGGATAAAAGATTCTGGTATGGAGCTCGGTATGCCTCAGATTATTTGCATCGTAGGTCGATCACAGTCCGGTAAAACCACGCTTATTGAGAAACTGATTCCTGTGCTCATAAGCAAAGGTTATCGAATCGGCACCATTAAACACTCTCACCATATTTTTGATTTTGACAAAACCGGCAAAGACAGCTGGCGCCATAAAGATGCCGGAGCTGAAACGGTAATTATTGCTTCTCCGGGAAAAATTGCCATGGTTAAAAATGATCACCAAGGAACCCTGGAAAGCCTGCAAGACTATTTTGACGATCTGGATCTGGTGATTACCGAAGGCTATAAAAAAGCGCGCAAACCCAAAATTGAGGTGGTGCGAGCAGCCAGACACCGCCAAGCGCTTCTGCTAAAGGACCCCTATCTGGTTGCCGTTGTCAGTGATGCCGGTCTTGAACTGGATGTGCCTGTGTTCGATCTTGAAGACATTGACTCTTTAGCAGACTTCATTGAAAAAAAATATTTAAAATAGAATTAGGGGGTTCAGGGTTGGGGGCTTTGCGCTGCGCGCTTGGGGCTTCGACCCCCCCAAGTCGACCCCACCAGCAGGGTCCAAGGGATGAATTGATTCTTGCCATACAAATCCCTGCCTCGGCGGGACTCCGTATCGCGCCGAGGCAGGATTGCAAGTTCAACGATAAGCCACCTGCTCCGCAGGTGGTCGTATACTCCGGAATGCGGATTTTGGATTTGATAAAAGAAAAACTCCTATTTTAGCTTCTTCGATGAATAAAAAAAAATATACCGACCAGACAGGTTTACTGCTATGGCCCGAACTTATTCGGGGAATTCTGATAAAACGCTATAAACGGTTTTTGGCAGATGTAAGATTGGATACCGGTAAAATTGTCACAGCCCATTGTCCGAACACGGGAAGCATGCAGGGTTGCTCTGAGCCGGGACGGCCGGTATATTTGTCGCGGCACGATGATCCCAAACGCAAGCTGAATTACACTTGGCAGCTGATCAAAATGCCGGGCTCACTGGTCGGGATTAACACCCTGGTTCCGAATCGACTGGTTTTCCAATCGGCGCAGGCGGCATTGATACCCGAACTAGCTGGATATAAGACAGCGGCGCGTGAGGTCAGCATCGGAAACGGCTCTCGAATCGACCTGATGTTGAGCAACGGGCAACGGAATCGTTGTTACGTCGAGATAAAAAATTGCACTCTGGTTAACGACGGTATCGCCCTGTTTCCTGATGCCGTCACTTCCAGAGGGCTCAAACATCTCAAAGAGCTTGAGACCCTTGTCAATGCCGGCTCTCGTTGCGTTATGTTCTACCTCATCCAGAGAATGGATGCCAGAATTTTTAAATCTGCCGATCTCATTGATTCCGAATACGGCCGGGGATTGCGACGGGCCTTCAAGCGGGGCGTCGAGATACTGGCTTATGACGTCTGCATTGATTTAAGCGGGATTCAATTGAACCGGAAAATACCCTGTGAATTGTAATTAATCCGCCCGATCCGTGTGCGAAAAAAACCATCAGCTTGAAACCGGTCAATGCGTTCCTCGACGCCAAGCAGTTTGTATTTTTCAGGGCGGAGTCATTAGGGTTCATTGAAAGGAATTTATGTCGGACCTATCACTTGAAAATTTAATGTGTCAACGGGATAACCTGGAGCATGTGCTGGACAATCTCAGGGAAGGGATTATTGCCCACGACATGAATCGACGCATCTTTTTCTTTAACCAGGAAGCCGAGCGTATTTCCGGTTACAGCAGAGGAGATGTTCTGGGCAAAGACTGTCATGAGGCTTTTGGTCATCCATTTTGCGGCGGGCGCTGCAAGTTTTGCGATGACGCGCCGGATCTGGTTGAAAAGTCCGAGTATACCCTGAGCATCACTACCAAAAGTGGCGAATCGCGCCGGGTGGAAATGACCATTACCAGCATGCGGGGAGACAGCGGTGAATTTGTAGGGGTCTTGGCCTCTTTCCGGGATGTTACCGATCTTTTCAGTCTGCAGTTACGGGCCGGCAAACTGACCAGCTTTGGCAACATCATCGGCCAGGACCATAAAATGTATAAAATTTTTAAACATATACGCG
This sequence comes from Desulfobacterales bacterium, assembly GCA_020345785.1. The sequence goes on along the minus strand of CP070771.1, from coordinate 6,236,320 downwards.
ATGTTTCGAGCTACGATTATCCCGTTCATATATCCGGTGAAACCGGGACCGGTAAAGAACTGGTCGCCAATGCCATCCACAATGAGAGTTCGCGCAGCGGCGCCGCTTTTGTTCCCATCAACTGCGGCGCGCTACCGGAAGGGCTCATCGAGAGCGAGCTTTTCGGTCATGTGAAAGGCGCATTTTCAGGTGCCATTCGTGACAAAAAAGGCCGTTTTGAACTGGCCGATGGTGGTACGGTCTTTCTTGATGAAGTGGCCGAACTATCAAACAACATGCAGGCCAAAATTTTGCGCTTTCTGCAGGAAGGCCAATTTGAGCGGGTCGGCGGTGAGAAGACGGTCTCGGTTGACGTGCGGGTCATCAGCGCAACGAACAAAAACCTGAAGGAGGCGGTCAAACTTGGACGGTTTCGCGAAGATCTTTATTATCGGCTCAATGTTATCCCGATTCACGTGCCGCCCCTGCGTGAACGTAAGATGGATATCCCTTTGTTGATCGAGCACTTTTTGGAGGAAGCCAGTGAACGCTACCAACGTGCTCCTCTGAAAGTCTCCGCTGCGGCCCTGTCTCTAATGATGGACTACCACTGGCCGGGCAATGTTCGTGAGTTGCAGAACGCCATCCAGTTTGCCTTTGTCAAATGCAGTACGGGCACCATAGAAGCAGAAGATTTGCCAATTGAGCTGCGGGAGCTTGAGAATACCTGTATTCGTAGAGGTCCCTCCAGAAAATTGAATGTGGAAGGTGTGCGCTCGGCTTTGATCAGAACCGGCGGCAACAAAGCCAAGGCAGCCAAGATGCTCGGTGTCGGCCGGGCAACCCTCTATCGGTTTTTAGGGGATCACCCCGAACTCTATGAATCCGCTAAGCTGCCGTGACTCCATTCACAAGCCAACCCGATCTACCGGGATGAGAATTGAAAAGGTTTTTCCGTCACTGCGGGAGTATTTTTGAGTCGTTCAAACCTAAACGATGCCGCTGGCGTATGAAGTGAGATTGCTTAAATCTGCAGGCCCACATAATAAGCCGGAATCGCCTGGCGGGCTGTTTGACAGCAGTTAGTTAAGTCATTACTTTTCCAAGGCCAAGTTGTCATTAAAGGAGGTCTAAATGCTGTCGTTGGAAGAATTAAAAAAGAAAACTGATCTGATCAACGAGATCAACTGGGATCTGGGACCTGAAGAAGCTGTCAAACTTTATCTTGAATGGGGCAATACGGATTGGGGATCTGGGAAGTATACCATACGTTCGAAAAGCGATTATTCTACCTATTTTGTGGTAAACTGCTGGCGCAAACCCTATTTTATTTATCTGATTCGGCGCAATTCGGAAGAAGCGGTTGAACTGGCACGATTTGAATTGCCGCAGCAGTATGAAAAGGATGTCTGCGAACTGAAAGGGGTATATGCGCTCGAGGACGATTTAAAAGCCTGGCTGAAAAGTGAATTGGGATTGGCAAGCTGAATTTTAGGGGGTTGGAGGTTCAGGGTTCAGAGGTTCAGGTTTCAGCCCGAGCGCTGGCCGCGGAGCGGTCAGTTTAATCTGTAAAAGAAACGAATGAACGTCGAACGTCCAACATCGAATATTGAATCCTGTCTATCAAAAAAAAATGCTGAATAAAACACCGCGCAAGCGCTGGCGCTGCGGGAATGCCTGCTCTGGCGATCGAATCGACCCGTCGAAATCCAACTCGGTGCAGCGTTTTGCAGGCATCGGTTCACTTTTTTTAAAACAGATAGAGCGTAGCGCCATCCATATTGGACGTTCGACCTTCGATGTTCAATCCGTTAACTGGCCCGACCATTTGAAGATTCATAAGAGGGTAGAACCGTTTGGGTTTCCAGTCCTGCTGATTCTTGAGTTCCAATCGGTTGCCGCATCGCTTCGTAACAGGAGCAGGACAGCCTGGTCGCACTCCAAACTCAAAAAACAAAGGGGCTTCCGTTGGAAAGCCCCTTTTGATTTGATGTTTTTGACTGTCGCGGCCTGTCGGATTGATTACGCCGCATCCATCGCCCGACGATCCGCCATATCAACCAGCGTCCGCTCTCTGGCCTTGTCGATACCGAGCTGCTTACGTTTTTTGTCAATATGCGCGATCATCTTCGATGCAATTTCATACGGATCGGTTGCGAAACCCCATTTCCCCATACCCTTTTTCTCCAGCTCTTCAAACAGGTGTTTTTGGAATTTGGTTCCCTCTACGATTGGGAAGGTAACCCCGAATACGGTGTAGACACCCGATGCCACAAAGTACTGGCCGATTGCAATTGCTTTCTCACTCATGTATTCCGGTGCACATCCGGCCACCGGCAGATCCGCGATGCTCTCTCCGAGACCGCCGGTCTTGACCATTTCAGCGCAGGCAATCAGGATGCGGCTGTTGTCAACGCAGGCACCACAGCCCAGAACCGGCGGCATTCCCACGGTTTCGCATACTTCTTTTAGGCCGGGACCGGCCAGATGGGCCGCTTCCGGGGTTGTCAGTCCGGCTTTGGCCAAAGCGATTTGGGAGCAGCCGGTTTGCACCACCAGCACGTCGTTTTTAATCAGCTCTTTAACCAGTTCCACATGCACCCAATCCTGTTTCATCCTGGGATTCGTGCATCCGACCACACCGGCCACTCCGCGAATGCGGCCATTGATAATATTGTCATTTAGGGGCGTGTAGGAAGCCCGAAACGTTCCGCCGAGCATGTAATTGATGTACTCGTGGGAAAATCCGTGTACGCCGGTGTTAACGATTTTTGGAATTTCGATCGGCATTTTGCGGTTTTTGAAACGTCCGATGGCTTGAATGACGATCTCATCGGTGCAGGCCTTGGGATCGTGTTCATGAAACTCAATATGTAAGGCGCCTTCAATGTGGGCGCGCCGATTGGTCGTAATAAGCGGTGTTCCGTAACAGTCGGCTACTTTTACAAGACCCTGCTTGATACACTGGACATCTACGCCCATGGCGTCTACCGCACCGGTGACCAAAACGGCCTCGGTGGACATAAAGTTGCCCGCGTGAGGAACGCCGTGGCGGACAAACATTTCCAGGCCCGAGCAGCACATACCCACCAGGTTGATGCCTTTGGCGCCGGCGTCTTTGGCGGCCTGCAACAGGGTCGGTTCATTCACCGATTCGACGATGGACTCAAACAGATTCGGTTCATGGCCGTGAATGATGATGTTGACCTGGTCTTCCTTTAATACGCCCATGTTCACTTCTACGGCCACCGGCGATGGGGTGCCGAACAGGATATCGGAAATCTCGGTGGCGACCATGGAGCCGCCCCAACCGTCAGCCAGCGCTGTGCGGCTGCATCCTTTGGTGATATTTTCATAGTGCTGGTCCACGCCCATGGCAGAGCGGTGCATCAATTCCATAATTTCGCGCATGGCCCCGCGCGGAACAATACCTTCTTTGCGCCAGGTTTCCAGGGTTTTTGGCGGTACCCGTTTGGCGAAGGGAATTTCTCCGTCAACCTGAATGTAGGTTCGTTCGAGCTCATGATAGAGATCCATGGCGATGTCTTGAATTTCACGATCTTCGGTCTCGATATCGATGGATTTGGCGACTTCAATAAGCTTCAGCGGGTTTTTGATCGTATAGTCTTTTATCTTGCCATTCAATACGTCGCGAAAAAGATCGAGCATTCCCATACCGTGGTCGGTATGGGCAGCAGTGCCGGCTGCAACCATTCTTGCAAAATTGCGAGCCATGATCGTGTCGATAGTGGCACCGCATACACCTACCTTGGAATAAGGATCCTTGGCATTCAGCCGGCAGGGCCCCATCATGCAGTGTTTGCAGCAGGCTGAATCTGCCCCGATGGGACAAGCCTTCATATTAATTGCCCGATCAAAGGCGGTTTCAACGCCATCCCGTCTGGCTTTCGCCAGCATTTGAGCTGTCGCATCGCAGGATGTTAAATCCCTGATTTCAATCTCCTTTGTTTTGGACGTTTTGGAGATGACTTTTTTTTCTTCCATACATAGCCTTCCTTTCTGGATTTATTGAAAATCAATTGACCTGGCTGGATCTTCATCTAAAACGAGATGATGGAAATTCAGTTCGGTGGCAAAATTAGGACAGATTGCTGGAAACGATTATCGGTCAACCTTAAATAAGTGGGCCGTTCCTCAAGACGCCAACTCTCCGGCAAATTGTTAAGTTTTCTCGTATCCTACTAACTATGGCAAATTACATGCCAGTTTTACGCGAAAAATTAATTAATCGGTATATCCATCGTAGATTGCGTAACTACCTAATAAATAATAAAATTTCACAACCGATGCAAAGAATTTCCGGCTAAAAACATATCCTTTTTGTTTCGCGAGATACCGAATATTGTCTTATGATACATGGTTGTATCGAAAATTTACCTGAGACGATGGATCGTTTTTGATTTGGGAAGCCATTTGCCATACGTACGGCCCCAATATTTAATTGTCAACAAAAATAATAACGATAATAGAGTGTTATATTGACTTTTTTTTAAGACATAGAGGATTTCGTTGTTGAAATAATGATTTTGAAGACCGGTCATGGCCAATTTCGAAATTTTTTATTTTTTATTCCTCAGCTGACAGGCCAAGTGTCTCATCCGTCTCATTGTATTGAATAATGAGACCATTGATTTACAGTGCCTGATTAACCTGCTAAAATCGTATTAAATTAATATATTGGATAATTAGTCATATTTTTGGTACAAAATTTGATTGCATACGCCTGTAGGTTTCGAATAATTTATTTGAAATTTTCTGTGTTCATGTACCCGATTTTTTGCTATCTTAAATGATTATCTAAAATCAAATGGTTACCGGTCATTAATACTGATGCTCGCTAAACCAGACAGATCAGACGCAGGCATGATGAAAATATGCCACAAGAACCTACAAGGGCAAGCGCCAGCCGGAAACACTTATGATGCCGCCAAAATTTTATATATACATCAGCGACCAGCGGCAGAGCGTGGTCCCGGCCCCATCCAGGGGCCTTCTTGATACCTCCAGCTCTGCTGGTGGTCGCTGAATTTTGAAAGGAAGATGTCCATGTCTAATCCTGAAGTAAAAGTATTTTCTCTGAGTACCTGCAGCCATTGTAAAGCAACAAAAAAATATCTGAGCGATTGCACGATCAAGTACGAATTCGTCGACGTGGATCTGCTCCAGGGCGATGAAAGAAAAGCAATTATTGAGGATGTCAAAAAATTTAATCCACGTTGCTCCTTTCCCACCATCATTATCGGAGATAAGGTTATCGTCGGGTTCAAGGAGAAAGAAATTAAGGAGGCATTGGGAATGTGATGGATGCAAAAGAGCTTTATGAAAGAATGAAAAAGGTTCAGGAACCCAAGGGGTATTATTTTAACAAGGACGAGCAACGGACCCTGGAGCTGTTGGAGGCGCTGCTGGTTAACAAAGCGCGTTATGGATATATGGGCTGCCCGTGCCGCCTGGTTTCCGGCGATCGAGAAGCCGACCGGGACATCATATGCCCCTGTACTTACAGCGTACCCGATATTGAGGAATACGGCAGCTGCTACTGCAACCTTTATGTTTCGCAGGAATGGAACGACAGTAAAATCCCACACGAGTATGTTCCCGAACGCAGGCCACCGGAGAAAATGACGTTTTAATTTGCTTGACTTTTTTTTCCGCAACCCCCATCTTAAAAGCTGTCAAATTTCGAGCTTTTATCCTTTTAATTTAAAAATCTAAATCGATCCAAAATTCCTTGAGAGGTGAGAGTATGGAAGAATGTAAACCGATCTTGAATACCGGCTTGCGGGGTGTTGTCATCGCGCAATCACGCATATGTGATGTGGATGGTGCCAACGGCCGGTTGATTTACAGGGGGTATTTGATTCAGGATCTGGCAAAACGGGCATCATTTGAAGAAACCGCTTATTTGCTGCTTTACGAAAAATTACCCGACACGGCCGAACTTGAAGAGTTCAAGCGCCGCATCCTTGCCCAGCAAGGCCTGCCCGACGCGGTGCTTGCTGCGATGAAGACCATGCCCAAGAATGCCATGCCCATGGACGTTTTGCAGTCTGTGGTTCCCATGCTGGCCCAGCATGATGAAGATGTAATTAACAGAGATCAGACCATGGATGCGTCAGTGCGTATGGCCACCAAACTGATTGCCAAATTTTCGGCGATCATCGCCGCCTGGCACCGGATTCGCAACCAGAAAGAACCGGTCCAACCGTCACCCAATCTGGATCATGCGGCAAATTTTCTTTACATGCTCAATGGCGAGATCCCCGATGAAGAAGTGGCCCGCTTTCTGGATGTGGCACTTGTCTGTCACGCCGAGCACTCCTTTAATGCCTCAACCTTTGCCGCCCGGGAGGTTGCTTCCACCAGGGCCCATATGTTTGCGTCGGTTGCAGCCGCGGTGGGCTCACTGTCCGGTGATCTGCATGGCGGTGCCAATGCACGGGTCATGGAAATGCTTTTCAAAATCGGCTCACCTGACAAGGTACGTGATTATGTCAATCAGGAATTTGATGCCGGCCGGGTGATTTTTGGTTTGGGACATGCCGTCTACGATACCGATGATCCCCGCGCACCCATTCTGCAGGACATGATTAAGGTCATGGCAGAAAGAACCGGGGATAGCAGGTGGTACGAAATATCCACGCTGCTTGAAAAAACTGGCAAAGACGAATTTAGAAAACGCAAGGAAAAGGATATATATGTCAATGTGGATTTTTACAGCGGTCCATTGTATCACTTGATGGGATTTCCCGTGGACCTTTTTACACCGGTGTTTGCCGTTGCCAGGATAGCCGGCTGGTGTGCCCACGTCATCGAGGAGCAATTTGCAGGTGCCGCTCCCAAACCGATGCTCTATCGACCGGAATCCGAGTACGTTGGAGATTATTGCGGCCCTGAAGTTTGCGAATATACACCCTTGGAAGAAAGGTGAAGCGGTTGCGGGATACGGGGTGCGGGATACGGGGTGCGGGATACGGGGTGCGGGATACGGGGTGCGGGTTGCGGGGTGCGAGGTGCGGGGTGCGAGGTGCGGGGTGCGTGTTGGAAGAGTCGGGATTTTCATATTACGTCTTGCGAGACGATAAAGGATAACCAAATTCTGGTTCTTAGCGCCAGGATTATTGACAACATGCCGGGAGTTTGCAGGTTTGCTGAAGCAATCAAATCTTCGGATGACGCGCCAGCGTAAAGTCATCCTGGAAGAACTTCAAAAAGTACATACCCATCCCAGTGCTGATGAGATCTACGAAATGGTTCGTAAGCGTCTGCCACGCATCAGCCTTGGAACCGTCTATCGTAATCTTGAAATTCTCTCCGAAAGCGGTGAAATTCAGAGGCTTGAACTGGGTTGCACGCAGAAACGGTTTGATGGTGTGGCTGGTTATCATTACCACATCCGCTGCATTCACTGTGATCGGGTGGATGATGCGCCGCTTGAGTTTGATGTGGCGATTAAACATGAACTAAAAGGATTCACCGACTATAAAATCATCGGCCACAAACTCGAATTTATCGGCATTTGCTCCGATTGTTTAAACAGAACCCACCCTCGGTGACTCCGTGCCTCCGGCAATTACGGCCCGCCCGCCGCGCTTCAATTTTCGTCATCGTTCATTTTTATAAAATTCTAAATACTTCATATCGCAATATTTTAATTGCTCCTCAAGTGTTGACAAATCCCTTTTCACTACATACGATGAAGCGGTAAACGAACGTGTCCCGCGTGATTCGTGGGGTAAGGGGGGGGTATGAAAATACTCATCACTGGCGGTTCCGGCTTTGTCGGCTCGAATCTTGCGGACTATTTGCTGGACCGAGGACACCGGATAATTGCTACCGGCCGATCTGCCGGGCAGAATCGAATCCGTCATGAAAGTTACCGCTATATTTCAGCAGACACCACTCAACCGGGCAAATGGCAGACAGAATTGGAAGATGTCGATGCAGTGGTAAATCTGGCAGGAACAACGATATTCAAACGTTGGACCGCCGGCTATAAAAAGCAAATATACGACAGTCGCATACTGACCACCCGCAATATTGTCGCCGCGCTTCCCACGGGAGCAAACATTACCCTCTGCAGTGCTTCCGGCGCCGGATTTTACGGAGACCGGGGAGATGATATCCTCAAGGAGGATGAAAAACCTGGTAATGACTTTCTGGCAGGAGTATCGGTGGATTGGGAAAAGGAGGCGATGCAGGCAGCCGATAAGGGAATTCGAGCAGTTGTTATGCGCTTCGGCGTGATCATTGGTAAAGACGGCGGTGCCATGGCCAAAATGATTCCGGCCTTTAAACTATTTGTTGGCGGCTCTATGGGAAGCGGGAAGCAATGGTTTCCCTGGATGCATCTGGATGACCTGATGGCGGCCATCCTATTTATCCTGGAAAGTGATCAAATCGAAGGTGCCGTGAATTTCTGCGCTCCCAACCAGATTCAATATCGTGATCTGGCCCGAACGCTGGGCGAGGTTTTGAAGCGTCCATCTGTTATGCCGGCACCGGCTTTTATGATTCGCCTCGTTATGGGTGAATTCGGTAACGTGTTTTTAGCCAGTCAGCGGACAGTTCCTGATAAACTGTTAAGCCACGGATTTTCGTTTCGCTACGCACAAATCAAAGATGCAATTCGAGCGGTTGTGGGGGAAGGATCAAATTGATGATATGACAGATTGTGACATTGATGAAACCGGCAAGCAGTTTTTAATTCAATTGTTTGAACAAACCCGCGGTGATTCTTCGGTACAGGTATCCATGTATGATATCGGCGGACTGATAGGCCTGGAGCGGGATGCCGCATCCAGGGTGGCCGAGGGGCTGATCGGCTCACAGCTGGTGGAAATTAGAACGCTTTCCGGTGGGATTGGAATCAGCGCGGCTGGATCAGAGATGGTGCAAAACTTAGTCGGGCCACCTGCTTCGGATGCCGGCGAGTCAACCAAACTTGGTGATGAACCGCTGTTAAATTTGGCCGGCCGGCAGGCGGTTGAGCAAATTGTTACAGAAATAAAAGACCAAGTCGGCTCTCTGGGGCTGGACTTTGATACCCTGACCGAATTGATGGCTGATTTGAAAACCATTGATGCACAGCTGGAATCATCACGGCCCAAAACGGCAATCGTCAGGCAGTGTTTCGTTTCGATTAGCGGCGTTTTGAAGGCCACACCCAACAGCAGTCTGAATGGCAGAGTCAACCGATTGTTGGGTAAGTAAATCAGCTGCGGACACTTAGCCAATAAGACACGAAGGCGCAAAGAAGTATATTTTAACCTTTTCATAAACTTCAAAAAACAAGAAAAATTTTTTACTTCTTTTTCGTGTCTTCACCCATTATTGTCAAAATGATCGATTTATTTTTTTAACTCCGTTAGAGTCGAGAGAATGACCACGAAAAAGAAGAAGAAAAGAATATCGCTGATCTCCTGGAATGTAAACGGACTGCGAGCCGCTGTAAAAAAGGATTTTTTCGGCTCCTTCAAGCAATTGGACGCCGACATTATTGCTTTGCAGGAAACCAAACTCCAGCAGTCCCAGCTTACCCCGGAAATCGCCGACATCCAAGGATATGAATCCCATTGGTCCCATGCCACTGTGAAAAAGGGATACAGCGGTGTTGCCGTTTATGCGCGAATCAAACCCACACGTGTCAAACACGGCATCGGTGAACCCAAATACGATGATGAGGGCCGCATTCTGGAAATGGATTTCGATGATTTCGTTTTTTTTAACGTATATTTTCCCAACGGACAGATGAGTGAAGAACGGCTGCAGTACAAACTTGATTTTTACGAAGCATTTTTCAATTACGCAGATGAGTATAAAAAGCAGGGACGAAGTCTTCTCATCACAGGAGATTACAATACCGCCCACAATGAAATCGATCTGAAAAACCCGAAAGCCAATGAAAATACTTCCGGCTTTTTAAGAATTGAGCGGGACTGGCTCGACCGTATAATACAAAACGAATACGTCGATACCTTTCGTTATTTTAACCCGGACACGATAAAATACTCGTGGTGGACCTACCGCTTCAAGGCGCGAGACCGCAACATCGGGTGGCGTATTGATTATTTTTTTGTAACCCGGGACATGATCGACAAAGGCTGGATTAAAGAGACAACCATCAACAATGACATATATGGATCGGATCATTGTCCGATTGGGCTGGTGCTTGAGATCTGAAATAACTAAAAAAGAGAATATCGAATCTCGAATGTCGAAGAAAGGTATTCCGGCTATTTTGAAAACAACTGAAATCTGTCGGTTTCGCTTGGCTAAGCACCTAACCCGGATGAACCGGAACCAAATAGGGCAAATTAATCACGAAAGCGCATGGATATAAATGTGAAAGAGCCAAGGATAGTTGCCGTGTATGGTAGCCCGCGAAGAACAGGCAATACGGCAACGCTCTTGAAAAAAGCGGTGGCGGGTGCAGTCGATTCAGGAGCCCAAGTGGAAGAAATCGTATTGCGAGACTTAAAAATGTCTCCCTGTCTTGAGATTTACGGCTGCAATAAGGCCGGTGAATGCAGGCTAAAAGACGATTTTCAGAAAGCGCGGAATCAAATTTTGGCCTCCCATGGTTTAATGCTGGCTTCGCCGGTCTTTTTTTATACGGTCAGTGCCCACACAAAGATTCTAATGGACCGTTTTCAATCTCTTTGGGTTAAAAAATACTGGATTGAAAAGACTTCCAGGGCTCAACAAACCACACACCGAAAAGGGCTTTTCATCTCCGCCGGTGCCACAAAGGGTAAAAAATTGTTTGACGGAATACTGCTCAGTCTGAAGTATTTCTTTGAAGTTATTGATATGGAACTCTGGAAAGCACTTCTCTATCGAGGTCTTGATTTTGAGGGGGATGTGTTAAAATTTCCGCAATATTTGGATGAAGCATATCAAGCAGGAAAGGAGTTTACCGAAGTTCTTCGTCATGAATCTAAATTTTGAACCGATACGCCTGGATAAACAAAATGAATATAACAAGCTGCTGGATTCCTGCCCCCAGGTTGCTTCCGATTACAGTTTTCTGAATTTGTGGGCCTGGGCTGAAGATTACGGTTTGAGCTGGGCCTGGGATGAGAAAATAGTATGGATCAAGCAAACTCGTCCCGAGGCGTATTGGTGGGCGCCGATTGGCGCGTGGGATTTAATCGACTGGCAAAGCAGATTCGCCGGACGAATAAATACCCCGATGATATTCATTCGGGTACCGGAAAAGCTGGTCGAATGCTGGCGTGCAGCTCTGGGAAATCGGATAGAAACTGCCGAGGCAAGAGAACATTGGGATTACGTATATGCGGTGCAGGATCTCATTGAATTAAGGGGCAACCGCTATCACAAAAAAAAGAACCTGTTCAACCAATTTATAAAGAATTACGAGTATACCTATGTCCCGTTCGGACCTGATTTAATCAAACAAGCGATGGACATGCAGGAAGATTGGTGTACCTGGCGGGATTGCGAGTCCTCCGAGGTTCTTTCAGCTGAAAATAAAGCAATTTCCAAGATACTTACGGACTGGCAGAATTTGGACGGTACCATGGGGGGCGCCATTATTGTCGATGGCAGAATGGCGGCCTACACGGTTGCCGACCGTTTGACTCAAGACACGGTCGTGATCCACTTTGAAAAAGGCGACACGCAGTACAAAGGAGTTTACCAGGCCATCAATCAGATGTTTCTGGCGCATGAGGCGGCCGATTTTGCATTGGTAAACCGTGAACAGGATTTAAACGACGAAGGCCTTCGCAAGGCCAAACTATCCTACCATCCGGTAGAATTTCTCCGTAAATATCGCGTAGCGCTGACAGGCTCATTTTGATAAATTTTATCCTGGAAACTGAACCGTCCGCAGGCGAAACCTGATTGGCTGTTTCGCCTGCCGGTCTTTTGAGGGGATCGGATCGAACGATTATCTCACCGCTGGCTTTTCCGACCTCTTTTGTATATTAGGACTCAAGGGGTTTGGTTCAGTTGATTGTTCATCGATATTGACTATTGCCGCTTTACATGACGCGAGTATTCCAGCGGCTTGTCCGATTCCAGTGGAGCCCCTGATTTCACCAGTTTTATTTTGTTTTTAAGCGCCTCCATCTCATTTTCAATGGCTTCCTTGGCGGTGCGATGTTGGGCAATCTTTTTCTGCTCCACCATGTGCCGGGATTCAAGCACCTTCAACTGCTCTTCAAGCTGTCTGATAGACTCCTCTTTGAGCTGTGTATTCAGACGCTCCATCAGGTGAACGTGCTTGCCTTCCGGGTCCGCCAGGAAATACCAGGTCTTGGTTTTATAGCTGTACCAGGCTTCTCCGGCGACGTGTTTGCCTTTTAAGCGGACGCCGGCTTTCCAGATCTTGAAATCCCCTTCCTGCTTGGGAATTCCATGAATGCGGGCCTGTCGGCGGCGCCCGTCTTCACATTGGACCATCTGCTTTTCCATAGGAATTCTCCCCTAGACTTCATGCGGGTGTCCTCATTGCGGGCTTGGGTTAGATATGGCAGACACCCGTATCCATGCGTTATCAATCAAGCTGTCAACACCGAAGCGATCAGGCAATTGGCTCTGATTCTCCCGAAATTTTTTGGCTGCCGCCGTTTTTAAGCTCTCCCATAGCCTTGGTTATTTCCATGAGTACACCGAGACCTTCCCGCGCCTGTTTGCTGGACAATGCACCCAACATTCCGAATAGCCCTAAAGGTTTGGCACCGGCCAGATCGACTTTAGACGGGAGTTCAGCAAATTTCTCCAAAAAATGTTTCGCTTGCGGATCACTCAGCTTTTTGGCCAATCCGAGTGCGGCCACCGCGCCGTCGCCGATTTGATCGATATCCTCCGGACTGTATGCTGCAGCAATTTTCGCACGGACATCCAGCATCGAGGTGATGATCCGCAGCACGCCGCGCTGTTCTAGATCATCCAGATAATTTATTATCTGGGGTACAGCGGACTTGAGCAGCGGCTCAATCGTCAGGGTAAAGTCTACGATGTTTTCCAGCTGATCCAGGGCGAATACGATGTCTTTGACGCTGCGCAACGACCGCTTCAGCAGGGTCATCAAATCCTCCAACTGGAAACTGGACTCCACATCTTCCAATTCCCGGATTAAAAGGCGGATAGCTTGACCGCTCAAAGGAATTAAGTCTTCGCGCAGTTCTCTAATACCGCTGGCAGTATGGGTAATCGGAGCCAGCTGGGCTTCTATGCGATCGAGTCGCTCCAGAATTAATTCTTCGTTTGTCATGGCTGCCTCCTTATGCCGTCACCGGGGTGTGCCGCAATTTGCCGGCCATTGTCAATTGATCCTCTAAGGGTAGCTCAACGCCTTTGAGCATCATGTTCCAATAGACCCATTTAAACATCATTTTGCCCCAGTAATTTAAGTAGCTGTCGCCAAGCAGACTGAAGGGACCGATACCCGGGAAAGGAAATTTGCCCGGCAGGGGTTCGTATTCATAGTTAAAGTCGATCAGAAACGCTTTTTCGTAGCCTGAACAGATAAAGCAGGTGGCATGTCCGTCAAATGTGCCCCTGGGTTCCTGGCCGTCAATTTCACGCCGGATGTTTTCGACCACGGTTTCTGATTCGTAGTGGGCAACTGCGCCGGCCTTGGATGCCGGAACGTTGGTGGCATCGCCGACCACATAGATGTTGTCCGCGTTTTTTGCTTTCAGGGTGAAATGGTCTGTTTCGACAAATCGAAGGGGATCTTCCAGACCTGAACCTTCAAGGAACCCGGCGCCGAAATTTGGTGGAATGGCTACCAGTAGATCATAATCTACCTTCTCTCCTTTATGGGATTCGATGGTTTTTTCCTCCGAGTTGACCTTCGCGATATCAAAATTGGGGGTAACCTTAATATTCTTTTGAATGGCGATATCACCCAGGATACTGGAGGCAATCGGTTTTGAGAAGGCGCCGGCCATGGGGGTGACCAACTCGATTTCGACGTCCTTTCGCACACCTTTGACATCGAAAAACCAATCGGCCATAAAGATAAATTCCAGCGGCGCCACCGGGCACTTGTAGGGCAATTCGGCGATGTTGACCACTACCCTTCCTTTTTTAAAATATCTCATTTTCTCGCGCAGCTTTACTGCACCCTCAAGGGTGTAAAAATCGTGAATATTATTGTAGTAATCTGCCTTCATGCCTTCGACTTCCTCGGGTACAATCGTGCATCCGCTGGCGATGATCAACCAATCATAATCATATTTGCCCTTTTTACCTTCCACCGTGCGGCTGCTCTTATCCACACCGACAACCTCATCCAGAACGAAATTGACACCGGAAGGGATAAATTCCCGTTTGGGCTTTTGACAATCTTCAGGTGTGTAAACTTCGAAGGGGATGAACAACCACCCGGGCTGGTAATGATGGATTTCGTCATTATCGATGATGGTGATTTCCCAATGTCTGGGGCTTAACTTTTTACGCAAATTGTTGGCCACCATCGTGCCGCCGGCACCTGAACCTAGAATGATAATTTTTTTCATGACTTCCTCCTGATTGTTTAATGGCTATATATCGAACACGTGGAAAATCGGTTGGTTATTCATCGACAATTGACCGTTTTCCTGTTACAAATTGACCATCGGGGGGTGTATTTATTATTCTATAACCAGCGTCATAATTAATGCAGTATCCGCCTTTTTGAAGTTGGTTTAT
>CP070771.1:6205340-6221553 GCA_020345785.1 Desulfobacterales bacterium | reverse complement strand
GGTGAGGATGTCGTTCATTGCACGGGTTACGAGTTACGGGTTTCGGGTTGCGAGTTACTAATTTTTAAAGGTGCACAGTGTGCGGCGCAGGGCGCACGATAATAGGCGTACAGTATACAGTTTAAGGTATAAGGTTGAGCGCCTCAGTCCTCATCGCCCAGTCCTTTGCCCCCCGGCTTTCTGTCCTCGGCCGTCTGACCTCTGTCATCTGCCCTCAGTCCTCAGTCTTCTGTCCTCTGTCAGTTGGCGGTATTCGTCAGGTTCAAGAAAACCTTTTCAAGATCGGCATTCGTCACGTTGGCTTCGCGCTGAAGGTCGGCGGTTGTGCCGCTGGCGATCAGACGACCGCGGTGGATGATGCCAATACGATCACAGGTATCTTCGGCGATTGACAATGTGTGGGTAGACATGAAAACGGAGACTCCTTTGTGCGCCAGGCTTTGGAAGAGTTCTTTAACCATGAGAATCGCCGCCGGATCTAAGCCGACCATGGGTTCGTCAACGATGATGATTTCAGGGTCATGCAGAAGCGCTGCACTCATGATCAGACGCTGCTTCATGCCGTGGGAATAGGATTCAATCAGTTCGTCGGACCAATCGGTCAGCGAAAACATCTCCAAGTATTTTCGTGCGCGTTCACGGTAAAGATCATGCGGGACATCATAGAGGTCGGCGGTGAATTTTAGAAATTCCATACCGGTTAATTTCTCGTATAGGTAGGGGCGATCCGGTATGAAGCCGATTTTGCGCTTGGCTGCTTCCGGCTGCTTTTGCATGTCAAAGCCGCCAATGGTTACCGTACCGGCGGAAGGCATCAGAACACCTGCAATCATTTTTATGGTCGTGGTCTTGCCGGCGCCGTTGGGCCCGAGAAATCCAAAGATCTCGCCCTTATCTACGGTGAGATTAAGGTTGTCAATAGCTCGAAAGTCGCCGTATTTTTTGGTAATTGCTTTAAGTTCGATCATGATTTGTGGTTTTTATAATTTTTGGTTTATTATAACATATTAAACCGGTTTATTGAAATTTCGAAGGCCTACTATCATTTCCGTTGTCCGTTGTCCCTGGTCAGTTGGGAAAAGACCTTGAGAATCGTTCCAGATAAACAAATCGCAATTATAATAGCTATAAACTATGGATCATGCAATGTTTAGCAACGGACAACTGACTATTGTATGACCCTTAATTTGATTTTGCCGATAATGCCCATCAAATCCAGCTGCTGGCTGGGAGAGCCGGTGATGAGCCTTATATGGCTGACATCCGCCGGCATCTGTCCGAAAAT
The DNA here is from genome assembly GCA_020345785.1 of Desulfobacterales bacterium. Next base: position 6,220,268 of record CP070771.1, on the reverse strand, counting down.
CGCGTCGACGGTTATCCAGCGCCCCAGATAGACCAGATTCCAGGCGTGATAATAAAACCGGCCTTTCAAATAAACCAGTCCGGCTTCGATCCGGCAGGGAATTCCGGCCGCCCTGGCCAAAGCGGCCAGCAATACGGCGTGTTCATTGCAGTCACCCATGCGATTTTCCAGGGTGGAAAGCGCATCCGGTAAAGAGAGTACGGGCCGCTTATCAATATGTTGGTGCACCCAATCCACCAGCAACCGCACTTTTTGCAGCGCAACGGCTTCGCTCCCGATGATTTCCTGCACCAGGTTTTTGATCCTTTGATCGTCCGATTGGATAAACGGGCCCGGCATTAAAAAGATTTTCTCAAGGCTCGACAGCTCGTCTTCGCGAATTTCTGCTGCCAGATTCGCCATTGCCTCCTTTTCGATGGTAAGAATATTGTTTTTAAATGTCTGTCGGCCGCCGTGCAGTTGAACGCTCTCGTACGGGATGCCGCCGATTTCGATATCCAGGGTTGAGAGGCGATCAAGGTTTTCAAGCATGACATTGGACGGTACGGAGGCGGTTTGGGTAAGGTCGGCACTGGATGCCGTCGCCAGATCCCTCAGCGCATCCTCCTGGGTGGTCTTTTCAAGTTGGATCCCTAAAATTCCTTTTTCCTTCAAAACATCGCCGTTTTCATCAATCCAGGCCAACTGGATGGTGCCTTTGAAATTCAAGGCGACTTTGGTGGCTGATTTGCGGGCGCCCATGATCTCGATTTCCTCCTTGCCCATTACTTCAACGATCACGGGCGTTTGTCCCATTGTGGCGGGGTCAAAAATATCAAAGGTGTACCGGTCACCGGTGTTGAGCTCCGCCGCAGCCAAGGCGGCGGTGATTGCGGGCAAAAGATATGGTTTGGCTTTTAGCCTGATGACCGCTTGACGGTCGGTTCCGGCGCTGTTTGTTTTGACGGTCAGCACCTCGCCGGAGACCGAACCGCTTACCTTAAAATTGAAGCGGCCGGAGTTGATTTCAAAGTCAAAGTCCGCCAGGCTGAAATCCGGGTTGAGACGCCCCCGGGTTTTCATGTTTATATCCTGAACCATGCCCATGGTATTGATGCGCATCAGTACACTTTCCTGCAGGCGGTATCCGTCAATCTCGGTTGAGAATCGGGCGTGCGAAAATCCGATTTTGTTGCTGTTTTGAGATATGTTCATCCAGATTTCTTTATCAGCGGGGGGGGTAATATCGGAAGCTGCCAGATGTTGAGGACGGAAAAAAAGCTTTTCGACCACACCCAGTCGGATCATAAAAAGAATTGTAAAGCCCAGGACAAATACTGAACCCAGTATCCAGAATGATTTAGTTCTGTATAACGACATAGAAATTAACCCGCCCTGAAAATCAGTCTGTTCGGGGTTTTCAATTGAAGATTGAAGATTGCAGAATGAATATTTAAGGATTTTGATCTGTTTTTAATTAATATGATTACCAGAAAAGACCAAGTTGAAGAAATGTTATCTAATTTATCCCCCTCCCTCAATCCCTCCCACCAGGGGAGAGAAGTAAAATCTCATTTACTTGGGCTTTGTAGGTAACCAGGTTAATTGATAATCTTTTTTAATCATGAAGATGGTGAAAATAAAATAGACAGAGTACCTCAAATATTCAATCTTCAATCTTCAATAAAAAAGGGTCGGACAATCAAATTGCCCGACCCTTTAACTATATCACGAAAACCGTACAAGGTATACGGCTAACGGTTCCACTTGAACTCATCGCGGCGGTTTCTGGCGCGGCCCCATTCCGTTGAATTCGTGGCAACGGGCCTTGAGTAACCAAAGGATTCGGTTGTAATCCGACCCCCACCGATGCCTTGATCAATCAGGAATTTTTTGGCCGCCATGGCTCGTTTTTCACCCAGCTCCATATTGTAGTCTTCGGTGCCGATGATGTCGGTGTGACCATTGATCCTGAGTATAATTCCGGCATTTTTATTCATAACGTCCGCGATTTCAACGAGGATGGGTACAAATTCGGATTTGATGTTGAACTTGTCGAAATCAAATTCCACGTTATCAATGATCCAGCAGCCCTTGTCATTTACGGAAGCGCCGACCGGGGTGTCCTGGCATTGATCAACATCATCGGTTACGCCGTCGCCGTCACTGTCTCCCACAGGCAAAGGGAGCGGCGGCGGTGGTTTAACAACCTCGACCAAAAAGACATCTTCAACCCAATCCGCCATGGCCTGGGGTGACTCGATATATTTGACACTCTGGTAAAATCCGCACTCGCCGGCATCGGCCATGGCCCTCATCGTATCCACTGAGGCAGGTTCCTCGCTGCCGACAAGCACCGTATACACACACATCTTGTCGCCGTAGCGATCCTTCAGGCGTTTGACGGCCGCTGCGGGATCATTGCCGGCGTATTGACCGTCGCCCACGAAAATAAATGCCGTTTGCCCCTTAAATGAATACATATCATCGCTGGAGGCATCGATGGCCATCTCCGCCGGGCTTTCGCCGCCGCCCCATTTCACCGTATCCAGTGCTGACTGAAAACCTTCTTTGGTGTAGGTCGTCGGTCCGTAAATCAATCTGGTTTTCTGGGCAAAAGGATTGCGCGTGGCGCCGAAACTGCGCATACCGGCCGTCAAATCCATGTCCGGAATGGCCATGTTCATGCGGCGTAAGAAATCATTGGTAATGGCAAACTTGGAATAACCCCTGTAGGTCTCATCGGCTGAGCCGGAGCTGTCCAAAACGACGAAAAAATTGTCCACCTTTTGCTTGAAGTCGCCGGATTGCAGTGCTGCATTCAGGTCCTGGGCCTGAAAAGCCGGGTTTACCACACCGGCCTTATGCGCCTGACAGCCAAAAACAAAAGCGCTGACTAAAAAAACAAGCAAAAGGTTCAACCAAAATTTCTTCATAACCTGACCTCCTTTCAATTTTAAGGGTGTTAATGAAAAAAATTCAAGTAAAAACCTACGCAAGCCCTAATATTCATGTTGATTGGCCAGACCTCAGGGGGCGCGCATATTTCAAGTGAGATCTGTGCAGTTTCATTTGTAAAAATTTGTGGTGTGCTTTTTGTCTTTGGAAGCGATCTGTGGTATTTAAACCACTGCTTGTCATAGATTGCTCCATTCATAAGCCACCCCGCTCTATCGGGATGAGAATTGAAAAGGTTTTACCGTTGCAGCGAAAGTATTTTTTGGTTGTCCAAACTTACCCATGCCGTGGCATATGAGTGGAGATGGAAAAAACAATTTTGGCTTATTTTTAATTATCTCGTTGTGTCAGCTGGCCTATCAGCGATTACCGCATCGGGCTGAGCAACACAAAATGCCTGTGAATAATGAATCGCTCAAATACATGTCAAACCAGACAGATCAGCGCCAAGGGTGATCAAAATATATAATAAAAATTTACAAGAGCCAGCTTTCGTCGGAAACACGAATGATGCCGTCAAAATTCTTTATATACATCAGCGACCAATGACAGATCTTGGTTCCGACCCCTTCCAGGGGCCTTCCTCATACCCCCGGTTATGCTGCTGGTCGCTGATTCCCGGATAATTGGGGTATCCACTACATCGACCCGGAAATGTCTGCTTTAAATGTCCAGAACTTTATCTAACAAATTAAAGATCTCAAAGAGAGGATTTCTAAGCGAGTACTGCGCTGGAACGGAACTGATCACTATTGTTTTTTTTCCTGTTTATTCTAAAACATATTTTCAGATTGTCAAAATGGTATCACAATAATTTCTATATTCAAACTAAAAAATTTTTCGCCAAAGGGCAGCATTGGACACATTTTTAGCCGGCTTTCGATCCTGCTTCCTGCAGGACCTATGGCGATCAGGTGGGGTTTTGAAGCCATATCTCCTGCATTCTGATTTAAGAGAGGCTAGTAGTAGAGGCCAAAGCGGACTCCATTACCGTCGGCAAAAGTGTTAAGGACATCATGCGACCGATCGAGATTTTAGACAAGCTGTATTTCATCGAAAGGGGTTATTTAAACGCCAATCATTTTGTATATGTTTCCGGCGAACCCGTACTTATAGACACTGCCTATGTCGGCGATCTAAACAAAACCGTTCACATGATTGCGAGCCTTGGCGTTGAGCCGAATCAGATTAGACTGATCGTCAATACCCACTGCCACTGTGATCACATTGGAGCAAACCGGTTTATCCAGCAATTGTCAGGCTGTGATATTGCGGTTCATAAAATCGGCAAGCATTTTATCGATACCCGGGATGACTGGTCCACCTGGTGGCGATACTACAATCAGCAAGCCGAGTTTTTTATCTGTTCCCATGAACTCAATGATGGCGATAGTATTCACATCGGACCCCATGAGTTTGAAGTCATTCATACTCCCGGACACGCTTCCGACGGCATTGTGCTTTACCATAAAAAAAATCGGATCCTGATATCCTCGGACACCCTCTGGGAAAATGACGTTGCTGTAATGACCGTGCGGGTGGAGGGCAGTGCCGCCCTTTTTAGAATGATGGAATCCTTTGATAAGATCGAATTGCTGGATGTCGGCATTGTTTATCCGGGACATGGCCAGCCGTTTGCGGATTTTAAAGCCGCACTATCCACGGCTAGAAAAAAAATTAAAAGCCTGATTGAGAATCGGGAGCTTATCGGTTTAGATATACTGAAAAAAATCACCGTCTATACGCTGTTGATGCGCAAATCCATCCCGGAAAACGAGTTCTTTGCCCTGCTGATGGACACAATTTGGTTCAGGGAGACGGTTGATCACTACTTTAACGGTGAATATGAGCTCAAGTACAATGAAATCCTGCAAAACTTTATCGACCGGGGGATTATCAAATGTCGGGACGGAAAATTTGTTACGGTTGTCAAGCCGTAATTTGGAAGATTGCTATAAGGCGACCGTCTCGTGGTAGCGTGGTTGCTAATACACTGACCGCGCGGTTTCGTGTGTACTCCGAATTTGAAAACCGGCTTCGCGATATCAAAAAACCGGCGCCGTCTTTTATTGGGCCAAAGGTATCCAGTACTTTATCATTTTGCTCAGCTGGCCTTCGTCGTTGAAGCTTCGCAGGAAGTTATTTGCCGATTCAAGCAGTTGAACATCGCCCTTTCGAATGCCCCAGGCCAAAGGTTCTTTAGTTAAACGGGCGAACAAGACAGTCAGCCCCTTGTTTTCATTCTCAGAGGCTAAATAAAGGACTGTGGGAGCATCATAGATAAACATGTCGATGTCGTTGTTGATCAGATCCTTCACTGCCGCGCGTGGGTTTGTGTACGTTTTCCTTTTAACGCTGCTGAATTGCGTCTCGACATAATATTCACCGGTGGTATCTTTAATTACGCCGATCGCTGAACTGGTAGCAAAAGAAAATAAGCCCGTGCTAAATCGGGGGGCATCCTTTCTGCGTATCAGGGCCATCTGACCGCTTTGAAAATATGGGATGGCAAAGGAAATTCTTACTTCCCTGAGCGTTGTAGCCGTCATACCGGACATAATGATGTCAATGCGGTTCTCCAAGAGGGCCGGAATTTGATCTTCCCATGGAAGTTCAACAAAGCGCGGCGATTTGGCGAGATATTTTGCCAATTCCCTTGCAAGATCTGCCTCCAGGCCAACGATATTATTGCCCTGTTTGTAAATAAGCGGCGGTGAATTGGCTGTCACACCGACTCGTAAAATTTTCTCATCAGGTGGAATTGAGATGGGTTTGACCTTATGCCGAGCGGGTGATGTACACCCCGCCAACAGGGACAGGGCTGTTAAAGCGAAAAACATACCCACCGATCGGCTGATGAACCACTTTTTGCCCATTATTGCCTTCCTTTTGTGTCAAGCCAACGCGTTGCGGCCGTGGAATTGATCATATGAAAAATTTGCAGAATTGGCAAACTGTAATTTAAACGAAAATCTTGGTTCCGCAGTTTTTTCTTGACACTTCAGGCTTCATTCGAGATATAATAGCCGCGTTCGGCAGTTTAGGGGGACCAAGGCGTCTGAATTCCCCCAAGGTCCCCTTTTACGCGGGGTCTGAAAAGGGATAAGTAACTTGGTCAGAAGTGGGCTTCATTCACGTTTTGTAGCAAGAGTCAAGAAAGACTCTATTTTTTTTGAATCCGTCAGGAAGCCGCAGGTTTTTAAAAGAAGTACTTTAGGAGTTTTGAGTTATGCCTCAGGGAACAGTCAAGTGGTTCAATAACAAGAGAGGTTGGGGTTTTATTATCATGGAAGATGGAGAAGACATCTTCGTACACTACTCTGCCATTAAAGGAGATGGTTTCAGATCCCTTACCGAAGGCCAGCGTGTGCAGTTTGAAATTGAAGAGGGCGAAAAAGGCCCCGCAGCAGCGAATGTTGAGCCGGTATAAACGGCAGCGCTCAAACTCACAGATAATCTAAATAACTTACTTTTCCAGCAGCTCGCGCGCGTGCTTCAGGGTTGTCCGGGTTATCTCCTCACCGCCCAACATCCTGGCAATTTCCTGATACCGATCTTCCTTGCTCAGCGGCCGGATGGCCGTATGCGTTCGACCGTCCGCAACGTGTTTGGAGATGCTGAAATGATGCCGGCCGAATTTAGCGATTTGCGGCAGATGGGTGATACAGATGATCTGGTGATGCTTTCCCAATTCGGATAATTTACGGCCCACCACCTCGGCCGTGCCGCCGCCGATGCCGGCATCGACTTCATCAAAAACCACGGTCTCCACCGAATCGGTCTCTGCCAGAATGGCCTTTAGTGCCAGAATCACCCTGGACAGCTCGCCGCCGGAGGCAATGCTTGCCAGCGGTTTTAATTCTTCGCCGATATTGGGGGCAATCATAAAAACCGCCCGGTCAATACCGGTTTCGGTGAGAGTTTGGTTTTCTACTTTCAGATGCGCATCGGATTTTTCGTTCCAGGGTATAAGCTGCACGCTTGCATCAAAAACCGTTTGGGCCATTTTCAGGGACGCCAGCTCCCGGCTGACCTTAGCGGCGAGATTTTCGGCGGCTTGTTTTCTTTTTTGGGAAAGCTGCAAGGCCAGCTCCGCACAGCGGCGGTGCAAACCGGAAAGTTTAGTTTCAGCTGCCGCTATTTTTTCGCTGATGTTTTCGACATCTGAAAGTTCCCGTTCAATGGTTTCGAGCGTTGACAGAACGGCGGCCAGCGACCCACCGTATTTGCGTTTCAGCTTGTTGAGCATATCCAGTCGCTCTTCGACGGCCTCGAGCCGCCCTTCGTCCATCTGGATCAGTTTCAGGTAGGACCTGAGCTGTTCGATCAGATCCTCGATCTGGTAGGCGGATTCCGCCAGACCGGCGGCGGTGGTTTTCAGCCTGGTTTCGATCTGACCGGCCCGTTCAAGGTTTTTCTTTACCTCCAGCAGCCGTTCGACGACGGATCCTGATGCGCCGTAAAGTTCTTCTATGCTGCCGTCTACCAACCCGTAGAGCATCTCAGCGTTTTTCAAGCGCAAGCGTTCCTGTTCCAGCTCGCTGTCCTCGCCCGTTACAATACCGGCTGCGGTAATTTCATCTTTTTGAAACTGCAGCAGCGCCATTTGTTCGGCCTGTCGATGGCGAATGTCATTCAAATCTTTTAGTTCATCAATCAAGGGAAGTATTTGATGATAGAGGTCAAATACTTGCTGCCGTTGCGCTATCAAACCTCCGAACTGATCGATAATCAAAAGGTGCTGGTCTTCTTTCAAAAGACCTTGGTGGGCATGCTGGCCTGAAATGCTGGCCAGATTTTCGGTGATGGCGTTTAATATCCCAATGGTCGCCAGACGTCCGTTAATGTATACCCGATTGCTGTCTGAGCGTGAGATGACCCTTCTGATCAGAAGGCCGTCTTCAGGATCATAACCTTGCTCGGACATGCTCCGGGCGACACTGCTGGTCGGAGAAATGTGAAATAATGCCTCCAATTCGGCTGCTTTAGTACCCGTGCGCACCAAATCGGCCGACGCGCGGCTTCCAAGCAGCAGATTGACCGCATTGAGGATTATCGATTTGCCGGCACCGGTTTCTCCGCTCAATATGGTGAGGCCGTCGGAGAAACTGATTTTCAAATCGTCGATGATGGCAAAATTTCGAATTGATAATTCTTTAAGCATTAATAATTATTGGGATATCGATTTAATGCCGATGGCCTTGGTGTTTTTCAGCGAAAAAAAATATTACACACTGCAAAATCTTTGTAAAGATCTTGTTATACACAGCGTGTCCTTGACATTTGAAACTTGATGAAATCAAATGATGTTTCAAGCAAGTTTCCTCTTTGATCGAACTGACCGTTTCGGAGCCGGGCGCTGAGCTGGATTCAGCATTGCAACAAGGCGGTTCTTCATTACCAGAGCAATTGATCGGTAACCTCTGAATCGTAACGTTTTCCGATAAGACTGTCCATGAAGCTCCTGATGTCGGGAGAGCCGTTATTGTGTGCTGAAAATTGGATATCTTCGATTATTCCACGTTTAACCAGGATCTGAGCCCAAACATCACCGGCAGAGAATTTGAATCGGTGGATGACCGAAAATTCGGGCGTTCGACCGAACGTCCAATCCCATGATCGATATTTTTCCTCGGCCAGCCGGTAGACGGCTGCCCAGTCACCTCCCGTCAACCGATATTCCTCCAATCTACCGAGAGCGTCCGATATCTCTGCGGTCAGGTTGGCTTGGAAGTTTGTCATATTCATGGAGCGGCCCAAATGATTCGAAACATTGGTTACACTGCTGCGGATGGATGCAATTGCCCGGGAATGGATTATTTCCAATTTTGATTCCAGCACCTGGTGCAGTACGTCCAGCCGGGCATCAAAGAGCAGGGTACCGTGACTGAGCATCCGTCGCATATCGGTATGCTGAGAATTGCCGGATATCTTTTTGCCGTCAACGATGATGTTGTTTTTTTCCGTGAGCTGCGCCGCTACCCCTAAATGCTGTAGACTTTTTAAAACAGGTTGCAGAAGCGATTTGAAATAATCCAGCATATCTCCGGTAAACGCCGTAATGAAGCTGAAATTCAAATTACCCGGATCGTGGTAAACCGTGCCGCCGCCGGATATGCGGCGCACCGGCCGGATTTTATTTCGTGCGGCAAATTCAAAATTTACTTCCTGAAAAGGGTTTTGATGATTGCCGATGATTATCGACGGCTGGTTGATGTAAAACAATACATAATCATGGCGGGTATCCAGGTTGCGGTAACAGTATTCTTCAAGGGCCAGATTGACGGTGGGATCGGTGACGCCGTTGTTGTCTATCAAAAACATGCCCGGAAGGTCCCCCTTCACTTCACAGCGGCCAGTTTATCCAGCGCCTCACCGGTCAGGCGATACAAAATCCATTCCTTCATGGGTTTTGCGTTCAGCCTGTCATAGGTTCGAATGGCCGGTTCATTCCAGTCCAGCACCGACCATTCAAATCGTGCACAGTCGCGTTCTTTTGCCAGGCGGGCGATGTGAACCAGCATCCTGCGGCCGAACCCCCTACTGCGGTACTCCGGTTTGACGTAGAGATCTTCAAGGTATATCCCCGGTTTGCCGATGAATGTCGAAAAATTGTAAAAAAACAGGGCAAAACTGACCGGAACTCCCCCATAGGTTCCGATCAAGGCTTCGGCAAACGGACGCGCACCAAAAAGAGATCGGCGGATATCGTCTTCCGTTGCAACGACTTCGTGCGATAGGCGTTCGAATTCGGCCAGCTCTTTAATTAAGGACAATATCGTACCGGCATCATTTTCAGTAGCCGGTCTTATCTTAAAACTTGATGTCGGCGGCAAGTTTCCTCCTTCTGGATTCGCCTTTTAAAAAACTGAACGTTAGGGGTCCAGAGGCTCTGGGTTCCTACGAGTGGTTCGCGATCTAAAATTAAGACTACCCTTTCTATTCGCCGGCTATATCTTCCGCCGTATACGTTCCCCACTTGCCGATGGTAACAACACCATCTTCCTGCAAACCTTCAGCAATCGACTCGAAAACGGCATCGACGGCTCGGGTCGCCGTTTTAAGGGGCAGATCATCCAATTTTTCAGCCACCCTTTTGACCAATTCTTTTTTATTCATCGTGGAACCTCCAAGGTTTAATCGTCCTTGAATTCAAATCCCATTGCTGCAACGGTTTCCCGATCGCCGGGCCGATTGCGTTTGTACAGGTATTCGGCAACCGCCCGCCTGTCGGCTTCGGATTTGTTCTGGATAAGATCGCTTTTGGCCGAAATGGCATCGGGCTTGATCTCAATTACTTCACAGGTCTTGTAACCGGACATGTCTTCTGTGACCTTCTTGAAATCGTCGGTCTTTTCATGCTTGGCGATCAGTGCATTCAGTGCGGCTAATTTCAGCGTGCTGTCTTTGACGACAACGGCGGAACCGCGGATGATAACGCAGTGGTAGAATTGGTGCAGATGACATATGGGACGGCTTGGATCCAGGCCGATGTCAATGTAGGAAAGCGGCACATCGACTTCAAAGCACACCCGGGGGTCGCGGGTCAGGTTGTCCAGCTTTTCACCCTTGGGAGCACAATGAAAATAAATGCGGCCGTCCAGGCTTACGAAATTCACCGGAGTGATGTAGGGGTAGCCATCCCGGCCGTTGGTGGCCAGACGGCCGATGTTGGTCAATGATAAAATACGCTGAATTTCTTTTTTTTCTGTCACTTCGCTGTGGTTTCGCCGCATCTGATAGCATCCTTTCATATATTTTTTGATCGATCTACATAGACTGCAAGCTAAATTTAATCAAGTCTATTTGTATCTTAAACGTTCCAATTTTTATAACATACTCATCCAGATGCAATCAAAGCCATCCAACGCCATATGAATCAGTAGACCCAGTCCGATGAGGCGGGTTTTGGTTATCCCGGTTAACACAAGGTAAACAAAAATCGCCGGATACGTATGCAGAGGGTGAAATCCGATGCTGCAGCGATTTGGCTCGTAAATTGGATCCGAAAGTAAATGATCCAGGTCGACGATAATTGTCAGCGCCATGATACCCCAGGCGCTTTTCCACCGATCACGAAATACGGCCTTTGCGATGATGCCGGGTACGATTAAATGAAGTAGTATATGCAATAGGGAACGGATCATACCGTCAGATACCTGTACATGTTTTCTTCCAACATTGAAAACATGGTCCTCGGGGCCAGGATTCTTCACTCTTTGAGCGTTTTGCAGATTCGGCTAAAAATATGTTCAAATTCTTCAGGATTGTCAGATCGCAAATCGGTGAACACAAAATGGGATGCATTTGGGGCAATATACAGTTCGCGAGCTGAAGAATTGACAGCTGAATCGTAGATCTTGTTGATGACGCCGCGCGGGATAATAGTATCATTTTCGCCGGCCACGATTAAAAGACGGCCCGTATATTGCGCCAATATATCCCACGCATCGGAATTCATCCAGCTCTGCGGCTGTCTGATGATTTCCGTAAAACCCCGGTTAAAAGCTACAGCCTCGGCTTGGGCGCTGTACATGGCGGGCACCAGCAGGACCAGACGCTTGATTTGATAATGCGCCAGCAGTTTGACCGCCGTATAGGCCGACATGCTGGCACCGATTACCGAAAAAGGCTGCTGCCAATTAAATGAATCGATGACCCGGCGTGCCTGCCGGGTTCGGCTGCGGAGGCTGGAGCTTTTCAAATCGCCGCCCGTATCGCCATGGCCCACGAAGTCAAAGGCAAGCGAGGAAATTCCTGCGGCAAAGAGTTCTTCTCTGAGCAATTGAAAACGCTGCCTGCAGGAGTTCCCGGCGCCATGCAGAACCATGAGCCGAGGTGGGCTGCCGTCGGATAGGACGTCGCCGATAAGGGTGTGGTTTTCGAAGCCAACTTGGATCAGGTTGTTTTTTGGTCTTTCAGTCATTATTTAACTCCATTCATAAGCCACCGGCTATGCCGGTGAGAATTGAAAAGGTTTTACCGTCACAGCGGGGGTTCTTTTTGGTTGCCCAAACTTACACAATGCCGGTGACATATGAATGGAGATAAAATAAAAAATTTTCGTTTTATTTATTCGAATTCCAAATGATCGTAATTTTAATTGAGAAAATGAGCTAAAATTTAAATTAATAATTTTCCCTCGCGCTTTGCCTGACGCGTGCATAAAATATTGCCCTGCAACAGGCAGAAATGGAGTCAATACTACCTTCCCGGGAAAATTATAGGAAACGCACGATTACAAAAATGCCTATCATGGCGAACGCCAGCGCCAGCTTGGCGGCGACTCCCAGCGCCAGGCCGAGGGTGGCGCCGACGCCGGCCAACCCTGCGGTGCGCAGGTCCGAACGGTTGGATAGCTCACCCAGAACGGCACCGATAAAAGGGCCCAGCAGAATACCGGGGATTCCAAAAAAAATGCCCACAATCGCGCCGAGCGCAGCACCGATGACCGCACGCCGGGAGGCACCGAAACGTTTGGCGCCGAATGCACCGGCCAGAAGGTCAAAAACATAGGTCAGAATGGTCATGATGCCCAGCACAATTAACGTCTTTGTACCGACATAGATGAAGTCTTCGGACCAGGCGGCCACAAAGAGCCCGGCAAACAAAATGGGAGCGCCCGGAAGAGCCGGAAAGATCAAACCCACCATTCCGGCGACTACCAGAATAAGGGCTAACAACCAGAGTATGCTTTCGATATGCGTGCTTAAAAACAACTGTACCCGCCATCTATTAGAACGGCATCACCGGTATGGTATGCGCTGGCATCACTTGCAAAATAAACAGCGATCGGGCCGAAATCAGCCGGAGTCCCCCAGCGTCTATGCGGTATGCGCGGCATAACATTTTTCTCGAACTTTTCCCGACGAAATAGCGAAGCGGTCATATCTGTTTCAATCCAGCCGGGCAAAATTGCATTGGCCCGGATTTTGTATCGGGCATATTCAACAGCCAGCCCTTTGACAAGAGCAATGACACCCGCCTTGGTAGCAGCATAATGTTCTCCCGCCGGCATACCGTATTTGGCCGATAAACTGCTGGTGACCACCAGCGAACCGCCGTCACCTCTGTCCATCATATGTCGCACTGCCGCTCTGAAGCAAAAGAAGACGCCCTCCATGTTGACACCGAATATGCGGCGCCATTCGCTGATATCCATTTTGTGAAAAGCTGTGCCAACTCGTCCGACCCCCGCGTTGGCAAAACACGCATCCACCTTGCCCAATGTTTCCACCGTGCGGGCAAAATTATGCTCGACTTGCTTTTCGTCGGATACATTGCATTTAAAAGCGATGACTTGCCGCCCGTACGACTTTAGCTTTTCAGCAGCGGCTTTATTCTTTTCCTCGTTTTGACCCCATATACAGATATCAGCGCCGGATTTGGCCAATTCTTCCGCCATTCCGAGGCCGATGCCGCCGTTGCCGCCGGTGACGAGTACCGCCTTGCCGGTAAGATCGAATATGGAATTTGCCATGGTGAATTCTCCCTTCGAAATAAACCCCTGATTTATGCTCGGCTTGGTGAGGCGAACTATTACCTTAATTTCAGGTATTAACTGCGAAGAAATAACAGCATTGGAATAAATACCGCCGCCAGAATGCCGAAGACTGCTAAAATAAGAGATACCAGAGTTGTTGTTCCTATGAATTTCCAGAAAGACTTCTGATAGACCAATGCATTGGCAAGTTCAATAGCACCACCGCCGCCCAGAAACCGGGTTATGGCTGAGGAGTATTTAAAAAGCCATATTGAAGGCACCAAGTAAAAAACGCTCGTTGCTATAGTAATCATGCCGGTAAACCTTGGCGGGGGCGCTCCGGCGACAGCCGGAAAAACATTGCTGCCGATAAACATCGCTATTCCTGAGAGTATTGTAATAGCCGTCACAATAAATCCAAGTACCGCCAACAGTCTTGTCCAGGGGCGCGTTGCCCGTAATGTATTCTTAATATAGTTCAGGAGTGCTTTATCGGTTTTTCTGTTCACATCCGATCGAAAACCTGTATCCGTTTGCACTTCAATAGGCATTCTCAGTTCCTCCTTCAACGTTCGCCGTATCCATAAACAATCCCTGTGGGTCCGGCATTTATAACGACTGTTTCCCCCAGTTGATCGATCATACCGGAACTTCCGTGAATGTGCCCGCAGACGACCAACTTCGGCTTCCTAGTTTTTATTGTTTCTCCGACCGCCTGACTTCCCAGACTCCTGCCGTCTGAGGAGCGATCCAGTACCCCTTTGGGCGGTGAATGACTGACCAGAATACAGTCCGACGGACAATCATGCAATAATTCAAAAGCTTCATCTTCCGTAAAATCGTAACTCCAGGAGCCGAACGGAGTTATCGGTATACCGCCGCCAAGACCGAAAAACGCGACACCATCAATGGTTAGCCGGCTGCCGTGAAGAACATGAGCACTCTGCCACGAGCGGCATGCATTTACAAGCTCTTCGTGAGATTCGCTATTTCCGGGAACCAACACCGACGGCCTTTTAATCGGAGACAAAGCGCTGATTATTTTCTCCAACCCCCTGCGGCCAATGCAGAAATCGCCGGCTCCGATGACGACATCAACGTCCTTGGACATTTCCACCAGTTTTGATGCCGTTCGAAAATCACTGTGCAAATCGCTGAATAGAAGCAGCTTCATATGTATAGATCCCCAGACCATTTAGTTTCATATGTGCCTTGCGCTTGTATGGATCAGTATTCAGGGGCGGACCAAATCAAAATCACAAATACCAAATAACAAAACTCAAACAAATTCCAATGACCAAAATACAAAATTCCAAACCGGATTTCATCTGTTTTGGTCATCGCTTCAGATAAAAATGCGATCCTTTATCACGAAAACACGAAAATTCTAAAACATTGACAAATAATCCAACTGGATTTTCATGGTTTGGTCGGTTTCGGTCATTGATTATTGTAATTTGGGATTTATTTGTGATTTGGTGCTTGGAATTTGGAATTTATACCTTGCC
>CP070771.1:6195743-6205240 GCA_020345785.1 Desulfobacterales bacterium | reverse complement strand
ATGTGGCGTCAATTCGGGATTTTTGGCGGGTGTGCAGCGGTATTAACGAAGCGGCCAGAAATCGGGTCACCCGATTTCTCAGTGAGGTTATCAATGTGGGCAAATACCCGCTAACAGTGCTTGATCGTCCGATTGAAAGCGAAACCTGCAAAATTGTAGAAAACTCATATCGGGCGTCGATCCTCGCTTTTCTTGATGAGTGGAGTGTTTTTGCCGAGCGAAACGGGGTTGATTTGCTCAAGGTGATCGAGGCGATCAAGGTGCGTCCCACCCACTCAAACATCATTTTTCCGGGGCCCGGCATCGGCGGCTACTGTTTGCCCAAAGACGGCGGCCTGGGGGTATGGTCTTATCACACCTTGATGGGATTTGAAGACGAAATATTTAAAATCACACCGTTATCCATTGACATTAATGATAGCCGAGGGCTTCGGGCGACCCAGCTGGTTCGTGATGCCTTGCGCAACATGGGCAAAATCGTGGCGGCCTGTAAAATTGCGGTTCTCGGCGCTTCTTACCGGCAGGATGTCGGTGACACCCGCTACAGCGGGTCGGAGGTAATCGTCCGCAAACTGACCGAAATGGGGGCAGATGTCGTGGCCCACGATCCATATGTCAAGCATTGGTGGGAGATGGAAAAGCAGGATACTTATCCGTCTCCCGATCACTCCATGGCCCGGTTTTTCCGCAACCAGGAAAAGCTCAGCGAAATGCGTATGATGAAAACCATCGAAGAAACACTTAAAGGTTCAGATGCGATGGTGTTTGCCGTTCGCCACCGTGAATACCTGACGCTTGACCCCGATCGAATCGTCGCAATGGCCGGTAAGCCGCTGGCCGTCATTGATTGCTTTGGTATTTTAAATGACGATAACATCCGGCGATACTTCGAGCTTGGTTGTGAAGTCAAAGGTTTGGGCCGCGGTCATGTGAAGCGGATAAAAGACGATGTAAGAGCCGCAAGGAGCTCATGAGTTCGTAAGTGATAAGTTCGTGAGTGGTTTAACTTTAAGAAATGCTTACTTTAACACCAGAACAAATTAAAGAAATTTTATTCACCGAGGCCCCCGGCATTTTCAAAAATCAACCCGTCTTATTTTCCTATTTGTACGGAAGCTATGCCATCGGGGTGGTCCATCCGTTTAGTGATATCGATATAGCAATTTTTGTTGAAGACCATGCTATTCAAGAGGGTTTGGAATTAGAGTTGACGCTGTCGCTTCAGCTTGATCAGAAATTGAATTGCCAGGCAAAGTCGGAGGTGCGAATAGTCAATACTTTGCCGCTTACAGTCAAGGGAAAAATTGTTACCGAAGGAATTCGAATATATTCTGCCGATGAAATTGAACGCGTAATTTTCGAAAAATGCGTACTTGGCGCTTATTTTGATTTCAGGCCGGTAATTGAGGCATACCAACGAACCTATTTTAAAACAGAATTATCTGAATAAGTTGCCATCTTGGAGATGATCATGGTTTCCCTTGAAAAAATTTTCGAAAAATTTACTCTATTGGATGAATATCTAAAGTTGTTGAGAAAAATCGCTAAAACGCCGATGGACAAATTTTTGAAGGATAAAATCCTAATTGGAAGTGCCAAATATTATCTTCAGGTAAGTATCGAATGCTGTTTGGATGTCGCCAATCATATTATCGCTGCCGAGAAATTTAGAGTTCCTCAAGACTATGCGGATTCGTTCAAAGTTTTAGAAGAACAAGCTCTATTGCCGGAAGATCTGGGGAAAAGATTGCAGCAAATGGCAAAATTTCGCAACCGGCTCGTTCATCTCTATGGAACTATCGACGATTTAAACGTTCATAAGTATATAAATAAGGATGTCAAAGACCTGGTGAAGTTCAAATCTATTGTCATCGACCGCTATGGAGAATAATGAAATAGCTTATAGTTGGTGGGCTCATAAGTTCGTGAGCTGGTAAGTTCCTGAGTTAGTGAGTTAATGAGCTCGTAAGTTTATATGCCGATTGATTATCATTACATTAAATGCACTAATGAAACATCAGGAGAATAAAGGATAAAGAGTTTATCCACTACCTTTACGTCGCCCGCGATTCGCTAGCGGTTCGCTATTTGAAACGATTAGTTTACTAATACTTATTAATAAATTAAAATGGATAGAGGTTAAAACGCTGGCAGAACTCAAAGCATTGGGCGAAGAAATAGCAATAATGATCAATTGCCTCATAAAATCAATAAAATTCGGGAAAAACTAATCTGCTCACAAACTAATAAGCGCATCGGCTTTCAAACCCGCGGTCTCATGAACTTATGAACGAAAGAATTCACCTACTCATTAACCTAAGAGCTCACGAACTTACCGACTTACGAGCTAATACCATGCACTTCATAGACCTTGTTGCGCAGCAGAAACGTATTCGAAAAAACATAGAGGCAAAAATTTCCACCATTCTGGACCATGGCAAATACATCATGGGCCCGGAGGTGAAGGAACTCGAAGATCGTCTGGCGGATTATGTCGGTATAAGCAATGCAATCGGCTGTGCCTCTGGTACCGATGCGTTGCTGATGGCGCTGATGGCATTTAAGGTTGGTCCGGGAGATGCTGTCTTCACATCTCCCTTTACTTTTATTGCAACCGCAGAGGTTATCAGCTTGCTTGGCGCAACGCCGGTATTTGTTGATATCGATCCCCAAACCTACAATATAGATCCCGCCAAACTAGAACTTGCCATTCAGGCAATCAATGACAACGATCCTGCAATCTACCCAATACCCAACGCTTGCAGCCAATTGCCTGTCAGCTTGCCGCGGCGAAGCTCAGGCGAAGACGGGACCTCAGTCCTCCGCCCTAAAGGCATCATTGCGGTCGACCTATTCGGCCTCCCGGCGGATTATGGAAAAATCGAAAAGATCGCTGAACGGGCAGAGCTTTTTGTCATCGAGGATGCCGCTCAATCTTTCGGCGGGGAATTAAACGGGAGCAAAGCCTGCGCTTTCGGCAACATTGCCTGCACCTCTTTTTTCCCGGCCAAGCCCTTGGGATGCTACGGTGATGGGGGCATGTGTTTTACCGATGACAACAGCTTGGCTGAGATTATGCAGTCTGTTAGAATTCACGGTAAGGGGAATAATAAATATGACAACGTCCGCATTGGCATAAACGGTCGTCTGGATACACTTCAAGCGGCTATCCTACTGGCGAAATTCGATATCTTCCCGGAAGAAATCACACTTAGACAACAGGTTGCTGATTGCTATACCGTCATGCTGGATCCCATTTCCAACGTAAGCGGCCCGACGATTCCTGCGGGATACCGAAGCGCCTGGGCCCAGTACTCCATTCTCGCAAGGGATGGGGAACACCGCGCAGCCTTGCAGAATCGTTTGAAAGAATCCGGCATCCCGACGGCAATCTATTATCCGAAACCCCTGCATCTTCAGCTTGCCTTTTCCACTCTGGGATATCATAGAGGAGCTTTCCCTGTCAGCGAAGATTTCGCCGACCGCATTTTCAGTGTCCCTATGCATCCCTATTTACCGGAAGAAGAGCAATTAAAAATAATCAAGACCATTGAAGGTGTGAAATAAAAAAAGGAATTCTCTTAGATAATGAAAACCTTCTTCAAAGACAAAAGGGTTCTTGTAACCGGCGCTTGCGGTACCGTCGGCCAGGAATTAATTCGCCAGCTTTTGCTAAATTATAAAGTTCGTGAACTCATAGGCATCGACAACAAGGAAAGTGAACTCTTTTTTCTTGAACAGGCTTTTGCTGCATTTAAAAATGCCAGCTTTTTTCTGGCGGACGTCCGTGATCGGGACAAGATTTCCCGCAAAATGAAGCACATAGACATCGTTTTTCATACGGCGGCCTTTAAACATGTGATCTTATGCGAGCGATCCCCTTTCGAAGCCGTGCAAACGAACATTTTAGGTATCCAAAACATCATCAACGGTGCCATTGAAAACAAAGTCGAACGCGTCATATTTACCAGCTCCGACAAGGCCGTCAACCCAACCAATGTTATGGGCACCACCAAGCTTATGGGCGAGCGGTTAATGACAGCCGCTAACAGCAACAGTCGCGATGGCGGCCCTCTTTTTACCTCTACTCGATTCGGCAATGTTCTCGGTTCGCGGGGTTCCGTTATACCAATTTTTCGTGAGCAGATTCGCCGGGGAGGACCCGTCTCATTAACGGATCCGGTCATGACCCGTTTCATCATGAGCATTAAAGAGGCAATTCGTCTTGTAATCGAATCCGCTTATCTGGCAATTGGCGGCGAGGTTCTTATCACCAAAATGCCGGTCATTCGAATTCAGGATCTTGCTGAAGTCATGATTGAAGAGCTGGCCCCGTCATTTGGATATTCACCTGCAAATATTAAAGTTAGTGTGATCGGAACCAAACCGGGTGAAAAAATGTATGAAGAATTAATGAATGAAGAGGAAACCAGGAGAGCCTGGGAACTTGATAGATATTTTGTGGTGTTGCCGGCCTACGGATGTATATATCGCCAAATTAGCTATCAATATTCCCATACCATAAGCAAGTCGGTATCCAAGCCGTATCATTCAGGCAATCACTCTCCGCTTTCTAAAGGCGAGCTATCAAGATTTCTGCATGACAACAATTTACTAAAAGAAGATCCTAATGAAAAAAGACACCCTGCCGAGCGTTTTTGGCCAAACGGTTCTTGTCAGTTTTAATCGAGCTATTTGATCAAAGCATTGCACGGATTTTGGTTTTCATCGGCACATGACAGTTAAATGGCTTATCTCTGGTGGTTGCGGATTTATCGGTCTGAGTCTAATCCAACGCCTGATTGAAAAGGGCGGCAACGCAATTCGGGTTCTGGACAACCTTTCAGTTGGAACAAAGACGGACCTGTCAGGAGTATGCAGTTTTTCCGAATGCAATATCTCTGTCGAGTCGTTACCCATACCAAACCGAGATCGGGTCCAGTTGGTCGTCTGCGACATCAAAGATTCAATTGCAAGCCTAAAGTGTGCAGAGGACATGGATATCATTGTTCATCTTGCTGCAAATACAGGGGTCGAGTCGTCCGTGCAGAATCCGAGAGCGGATATGGAGACCAATGTACTCGGTCTTTTCAATATGCTTGAGGCTGCGCGACTCAACCGGACAAGCAAGTTCATTTTTGCCTCATCAGGAGCACCCGTTGGAGAAGTGGAACCACCGATTCACGAAGAAGTTGTGCCACATCCGGTTTCGCCCTATGGTGCCAGCAAACTTGCCGGCGAAGGGTATTGCTCAGCCTATTTTAGAACTTTTGGACTTAATACAATCGTGCTGAGGTTCGGAAACGTCTACGGGCCGGGTTCCTTGCGCAAAGGCAGCATTGTTGCCAAATTCGTCAAGCAGGTTCTCAGAGGCGAAGCTTGTGAAATTTACGGAGACGGCAACCAGACGCGTGACTTTATATATATTTCGGATCTGGTTGAAGCAATAATTAAATCATCAGCTTGTGACTGCAGAGGAGAAATTTTCCAAATTGCATCAAGTCGAGAACACACGGTGAACGAAGTGGCTATGGCTCTTAGGAAAATTCTGGCTGAACACGGCCATTCGATGACCATAAACTACGGTGATAGACGCGTCGGCGATGTTCTGCGAAACTATTCAGATACATCCAAGGCGTGTGCGATACTTGGCTGGCAGGCTGATTACAACCTGCAAAAGGGGTTGGCCGAAACCGTTGTTTGGTTTTTAGATCAAAAACGAAAAGGCAAATTTAAATGACAAATGCATATTTTTTCCGGTAAAAGAGTTCTGCTTTTGGAGGATCTCCAATGAATGTTTTAATCTTGGGCGGTGATGGGTATTTAGGCTGGCCGACCGCCATGCATTTGACCGCTCATGGTCATAGTGTCGCCGTCGTTGACAACTATTTGCGTAGAACTTTGTGCCGGGAAGAAAATGTCGAACCGTTAATCGAGGTTCCCAACCTGCATCAGAGGACCGCTTTATGGGCGTCCATTTCAGGTTACCAAATTTCCGCTTTCATCGGCGACTTAACAAAATGGGAATTTGCCGAAGAAGTTTTCCAACGGTTCGTTCCGGACGCAATCGTTCACTATGCGGAACAGCCCGCCGCACCGTATTCCATGCTGAATCGACGGGCCGCTTTGCTGACATTGCAAAACAACCTTGAAGTCACCGGGAATTTGATCTTTGCCGTGCGGCAGTTCTGTCCGAATGCCCATATCGTCAAGCTTGGCACCATGGGCGAATATGGGACGCCTAACATCGACATTGAAGAGGGCTGGCTCGAAGTGCGGCACAAGGGTCGAAGCCAAAAATTTTTGTATCCGCGACAAGCCGGCAGCCTCTATCACACCACCAAGATCATGGACACGGATCTTTTTTGGTTTTACGTGCGAACCTGGGATCTGCGTGTTACCGATCTTATGCAAGGGCCTGTTTACGGAATTTTCACCGTTGAAAATCGCGGCCATGAAGATTTGTACTCTTTCCTGAACTATGATGAGCTGTTCGGCACCGTACTCAATCGGTTTGTCGTGCAGGCTGCAATCGGTTATCCCATGACGGTATACGGCAGAGGCGGGCAGACCAGGGGATACCTCAATATCATCGACACCCTGAATTGTGTTCGGCTCTCTCTAGAAAATCCTGCTAGTAAAGGTGAGTTAAGAATTTTCAACCAGTTTACCGAAACCTTTAGCGTCAACCAGTTGGCTGACAAGGTTCAGCAAGTCGCCCGATCATTGGGACTGAAAGCTGAAATTTCCCCGGTTGAGAATCCGCGCAAAGAGGCCGAAGAGCACTACTATAATCCGGCCCATACCGGCTTGTTGGAACTTGGTTTAGAGCCGCACTTTTTAACCGATGAAGTCATTGCCGATTTGATTGAGTTTATCTTAAGACATAAAGATAAAGTAAGATCCGAGCAGATTTATCGCAAGGTATGCTGGGATCGAAATCAAGGATAACACTGTTGCCGGACTGGCGATTTATCTGAAACAAAAAGAATCTCATCACAAAAGCACCCCAGTTAAACGGATAAAAAAGGTTTAACGGGGCAGGCGAAAGAGCGAAAACACGAAAAGAAAAATATGCGTAGCATAAAGTAATTAAGACGGGGCTTCGATCAAACAGGTTTCTTCAGTTTTCAAAGAACTATGACAGTTAAAAAATGAAAAAAAACAACTCATCACCCATTACCAATAAGCCATTACCCGATGGCGATACGCCGTCAGTTGCAGTTATAGGAAGCGGTTACTGGGGTAAAAACCTGGTTCGCAATTTTTACAACCTGAACGCATTAAAACTGATATCCGATAAAAATGAGACCATCCTTGCGGATTTCAAGAATCAGTATGGGGACATCGACACCTGTTTGGCCCTGACCGAGGTGCTCACCCGAGCTGATATCGCCGGGGTGGCCATTGCAACACCGGCCGAAACCCACTTCAACATTGCCAGAGAGAGCCTGCTGGCCGGCAAACACGTTTATGTTGAGAAGCCGCTGGTGCTGCGGGAGGAAGAAGGGCAGGAGCTGATTGAATTGGCAAAGAAGAAAAATCGGGTGCTGATGGTCGGCCATCTCTTGCAGTATCATCCGGTGTTTGTGAAGCTAAAAGAACTGGCGGCTTCAGGCGAACTGGGACGAATCAACTATATCTATTCCCATCGCCTCAATCTCGGAAAGATCAGGCGGGAGGAAAACATTCTCTGGTCTTTTGCACCTCATGACATTTCGATGATCCTGTCACTGGCCGGTGAAGAGCCGGAAAGTATCATGACGACCGGCGGCAACTACCTGCATCAAAAAATCGCCGACGTCACCACCACCCACATGGAATTTCCATCCGGCATGCGGGCCCACATTTTCGTTTCCTGGCTGCATCCATTCAAAGAGCAAAAACTGGTAGTGGTCGGCGACCGCAAAATGGCCGTCTTCGACGATACCCAACCCTGGGAGGACAAACTCCTCTTGTATCCCCATCAAATCAACTGGAAAAACAGCATGCCGGTTCCGACCAAAGCCGATCCGGAAAAAGTGCAGATCGAGCAGCGCGAACCCCTGCAAGAGGAGTGCCGGCATTTCCTTGAGTGTATGTCCAACGGCAGCCAACCGCGGACAGACGGTCGTGAAGGACTAAGGGTCCTTAAAATCCTCAATATCAGTCAGGATTCGCTTAATGATTATGGCTGTAAGATCGCTTTGACTCCGGGGGCGGAAGCTGAATTAAAATCCAAAAGGACATCCGCCGGCCTATCAACTACCAACTATCAACGCCGAACTGACCTGCAGGGCGTTTTCATTCATCCGAGCGCCGTTATCGATGAAAATATTTCCATCGGCCGCGGCACCAAAATCTGGCACTTTTCGCACGTGCTTTCCAACTCCCAAATAGGCCTAAACTGCAACATCGGTCAAAATGTGGTTGTCGGACCGGATGTAATTATCGGCAAAAACTGCAAGATTCAGAATAATGTTTCGGTCTTCAAGGGCATTACGCTTGAAGAAGGTGTTTTCTGCGGGCCGTCCATGGTGTTCACCAATATTTACAACCCCAGGGCCGAAATCCGCAAAATGGACCAGGTGCGTCCCACCCTGGTGAAAAGAGGGGCGACCATCGGCGCCAACGCCACGATCATCTGCGGCCTCACCCTGGGCCGCTACTGCTTTATCGGCGCGGGTGCCGTGGTCAATAAGAACATTCCCGACTATGCCCTGGTTGTCGGCAATCCTGCCCGGCAGATCGGTTGGGCCTGCGAATGCGGCGAGCGCTTGCCGGACGATCTTGAATGCCTGGCATGCGGCAAAAAATATTCAAAAACCGAACAGGGTTTAAAGCCATTTTTAGATGACTCATCTTACCATTGATAAACTAAAAAGCATCTTGAAGCCCTTGTTTGAAGAGAAGGGCGTGATAAAAGCAGTGGTTTTCGGGTCATTTGCCCGAAAGACTGAGAGTCGCAAGAGTGATCTGGATCTTTTGATAATAGTTGAGAGCAATAAAAGATTTTTTGAAAGATACGAATCGTTTAACGAAATTTTTGAACTCATTCGGGGCCCAGCGATAGACATGTTGATATATACACCTGAAGAATTCAAAAACATCTCGCATCGTGTTTTCATTAAAAGGATTCTTAGCGAAGGATCAACAATCTATGAGCACTGAAAAGAACATTGGGGAGGCTCTCCGATGGTTTAGAACTGCCGAAGATGATTTGGATTCGGCAAAGATTCTAAAAGATAGTGGAAAGTATGCCCATTCATGTTTTCACTCCCAACAGGCAGCTGAAAAGTCTTTAAAATCCGTGTGGTATTTAGTTGATGAAGATCCCTGGGGACATTCAATAAAAAAACTAATTGATGACTTGGAATCAGTTAAGCCGGATCGGTATAAGGAATTTGAACCCTTAACGAGGATAGCTTTGGTACTCGACAGGTTTTACATACCCACTCGATATCCAAACGGCTTGCCGGATATTACTCCTGATGTCGCTTTTACAGACGAAGATGCCG
>CP070771.1:6151327-6195643 GCA_020345785.1 Desulfobacterales bacterium | reverse complement strand
AATTTTTAGCATTTCTTGATAAAAAATAAAAATATGCTTGCAACCAATTCCGTTTCAAGGCTAAACTATTATTTTTGTGATTAAGGCCTTGTGCCGTGCGTCTTGAGCCTTGTGCCTTTGACCTCTTTCCTATGAGCTATCAGCTATGATCTATGAGCTGTTTTCATTCAGCATCCAGTGTCACTGCGCACCAAGCAATGCCGGAAGATCGGCGATGGAGTCGATCGTCCAGTCAGGGACGATGGACAGATTGGCGTCCGCATCGAACTGGTATTTGCCTGTGCGGACAAGGATCGTCGGCACCCCGACCGTCTGGGCCCCGATGATATCCGTGTAGATGTCATCACCAATCATGGCCACCTCAGAGGGGTCGAGCCCGATATCCCTCAGCGCCATTTCAAAGTAGGCCCGGTTCGGCTTGCCGATGAGTTCTGCTTCGGATTCCGTCGCATATTCCAGGGCGGCTACAAAGGCTCCGGCATCCATTGCAAGCCCGTTCTTTGTTTGCCAGTAACGGCTCTTTTGCAAAGCAACCAGCCGCGCGCCGGCTTTCACCGCCAGAAAGGCACTGTTCAAAATGTCGAAAGTAAACCCGGGGCCCAGGTCGCCCACCACGACCACCTCCGGTTGATTGTCCGTAACGTGGAAACCGGCAAAGTCTTTCCGGGCATCCTCGGTCACGAGGAGCTGCACCCGCGAAACGCCCTTTTCAGCCAGCCATTTGGCAGCCACCACGGCGGTGCTGACCATCTCCCCGGTTTCGGCTTGAATACCGAACCGCGAGAGCTTGGCAACCAGCGAGTCTCTGGAGCGCATGGTGGTGTTTGTCAGAAACCGAAAAGGAAACCCATGTTGCCGCAGCCAATTAACGGCTTCCACCGCTCCGGGAATCGTCTGGTCCTCGATGTAGATAACACCGTCAAGATCGATCAGGAATCCTTTTATTTTTTTCATAGGAACGAGAACTCTCGGGCTTTTCAGTTTTTTGACTCAAGCCTTCGCAGGCCGGATCAGACGAAAACAGAAGTCAAATTTCCGGCTTGATCAAAATGCATGGCAAAGTTGTCAGGTTCAATATCAATGTTATGTTTTTTGTCCAGCTCAAAGAGACAGCCTTCAGAGACCATTAGACGACTGAGTTGCAAAGTGTTTTTAATGTGAACGATGCGCAGGTCCTCCGTCGTATGCGGCCTGATGGTCATCAGAGCCGCCGCAATGGCTTCTCGGTCCGAAGCAAAGCACATAGGAATTTTGCCTTCCTCCGGGCAACAGGAAACCAGCGCATTGACGGCGGTAGCTTGCATATCGATCTTTTTAATCAGCTGCTCAGTAGTAAAATCGACCATGCCGAGACCGGCGGCGTGTCCTTCGGTAGCGTCAGTCAAATCCCGCACAAAAATACGCGAAATTTTAGGCCAGGGTTCGCTATCAGCCCATGAGCACACTGCCCGACCAACGATTTTCGGATCGATCCCGGCCCCGCTGATATCTTTGCCCATTTCATCGATAATCAGCAAATCGATTTCATTTACTGGTATTTTCAGCATATATTTGCGGGCTTTTTCCAATAACGCCTGCTCAACGGATTCAACTTCATCAGCCATTAAGATTCTCAAAATGGCCGTTTGGTGCTCCTGGTTTTCCACCAAAGCCACCCCGAACAAAATATTAACGCGGTTTAAAAGCGCTCTGCCGACGGTGATGATAATCGGATAGAATCCGCGCGTAATTGCAGCCCGATGGTAGTGCTCAGCGCCGGTATGGTTGCCCAGTCCGATTCCGAGCATCTTGATCAGGCCGCTTTCCGTCGGACCGGTAAATTCGGTGTGCGGCTTGATCCGGTTGATCAACACAATTCCGTCGGCCTCATAAGCCAAGCGATCGATAAAAAGCGGAATCCCGTCGATTTCACCCAGGTTGATGACCTCCATGGTGGCTTTTATCGGCGCTTCGACGGTGTCTTCGGTAATCCCTCTGGTTTTTAAGACCATTATCTGGCCCTCGGCAGTGGCACCACCGTGGGAGCCCATGGCCGGTGTAACAAATGGTTCCGCTCCGGCATCTTTTAATTTTTTCACCACTTCCCGGACGATATTGGCAAGATTGGCGATGCCCCGACTGCCCACCCCGACGGCCACCTGTTTTCCTTGAAGAAATTCAAGTTTGTCTTTGATGTGAATAAATTCCTGTTCAATTGCCAGGGACACATCCAACGCGCAAGGCAGGTCGTAACGCTGATGAACCCATCGCATGGCAGGCAGCTTTAAATCATCCGGCACCGGGATTTGGATCAATTTGACATCCTGATTGGTGTGATAGCGATAAATGACTGTTAATGTCTGCAACCTGAGTCCTCAGCAGATCGAGATAGAAAACGCATCCGCCGGTTGCACTCCGCTCCCGCCCGGCCGCGCAAAGCCCTTTATGGCGACGGCGGGTCGTCTGTCCTCAGGCCTCAGTCTTCTCTCGTCTGTCCGTAGCAATAAATCAACGTATAAAACCAAAGAGCCGCGGCATAAAGGTTGAGATAATCGGTACATAGCTGACTAAAAGTAAGACACCGATTTCGACCAGCATAAAGACAAAAACCTCCTTGGCGACCTCTTCAAACGACACCTCGGCAATGGGACTGACAACGAATAGAACCTGCCCCAGCGGTGGTGTGATCAAGCCGATAACCAGGTTCATGATTACGATAATTCCGAAGTGAATCGGCTCAATTCCCAGACTGGCGGCGATCGGTGCAAAAACCGGTGCCAGGATCAAAATAGCCGGATTCTGATCCATGAACATGCCCACTACCAGAAAAATCGCATTGATGGCTAAAATAAAACCAAAGTATCCCAGGGGCCGCACCAGAACTTCCAGCTTCTGCGCCAGTTGCTCAAAGGCCACGACAACGCCGAAGACATTGGCCGTCGCGATGATGATCATGACCACGGCGGATATGATGCCGCTGCGTAAAAACATGCCCGGCAGGTCCGCAAGCTTCAGTTCACGGTAAACAAAGAAAGATATTATAAATGAGTACACCACCGCCACCGAAGCTGCTTCCGTCGGGGTAAACACGCCCCCGATAATCCCACCGATGATGATCACGGGGGTGATAATGGCCAGGATGGCATCTTTGGTGGCCGTAAATATTTCCCGGGCGCTCACCTTATATTCGCGTTTGGGATAATTCCGGCGCACCGAAATGATGTAGCTGGTAATCATCAGGGCAATGCCCACCAGAATCCCGGGGATCATTCCAGCGGCAAACAATCCGCCGATCGAAACTCCGCTGACCGCGAGAGCATAAATGACAACCGGCAAACTGGGCGGAATGATGGGGCCGATGCAGGCCGAGGCCGCGGTAATGGCCGCCGAAAATTTCGCATCATAGCCGTTTTTGACCATCATCGGAATTTCCACCGATCCCAGCGCCGAAGCGTCCGCGGTGGCTGCTCCGGTAATGCCGCCGAACAGCATGCTGGCAATCACGTTGGCCAGGGCCAGGCCGCCCCGCACAAACCCGATGCAGATAACCGCAAAATGGAGCAGCCTTCGGGAGAGACCGCCGTGGGCCATAATCTCCCCCGCCAGGATAAAAAACGGCAGGCACAGCATCGGGAAGATATCCATACCGGAAAAAATCTTTTGCGGAACGATTGACAGCGGCATATCCATTAAGATAAGCGCCACCAGTCCGCTGATTCCCAGACACCAGGCGATGGGAACCCCCAGAATCATGGTAATTATCAGTGCCCCGATTAAGACTGTCAGAACCATTTGGTGTCCCTTTGGCGGCAGAATAAGCCCTTAGAATACCTTCCTTCATCATTCGATATTCATTATTCGATATTCGATATTCTCTTTATTAGAATTTCCCTTTTCGAGCGGACCAGCCGCCGGCTGCCACCGGCTTGGCTGCCTGCCCTCCTCCCGAAGCACCGCCCACTCAGGCCGCGGTGTTCCCTCCGGCAGGCTTGCGAATCTCATCAATGAAGCATTCGAGGGCGACCAGGAACATGATTGCGAAACCTAGCGGAATGGCCAGGTACGGAATTGTCATCGGAATTTGCATGGCCGTTGAACGCTGGGTCCACTGGGCGAGTGAAAACGTCGATCCTTCTTTGACACAGTAGACGAAAAATCCAAGTGCCAGGACGTGTATCGCCACCGTCACGGCGGTTTGCGCGGAACCTGTTAGTTTGCTTCGCAGATAATTGATGCTGATGTGCATTCCGTCGCGAATTGCATAAGCTGAGCCCAGACACGTGATCCAGATCAGCAGATAACGGGCCAGCTCTTCGGCCCAGCTGAAGGGCGACTGGAAAACGTAGCGCAGGACGACCTGCACAAATATGATTCCCGTCATTATGGGAACCATTAAAATGACGGCATACTTGCAGAGCGCCAGGAGCAGATCGTTAATTTTTCGCATGGCATCAATCCTTATTTTTATTTTATTTTCGGATGGGCACCACCTAGTGGTTGAACGGACACCTGCCCAAAGGCTGTGTTGGATGTCGCCCCAGAAATACATACTGGCGTAAGAGGCTGATTTTCGTAGGTTGGGTTGAGGGACGAAACCCAATCCCGCCTCAGGCGGGACTCAACCCAACCCACCCGAAATCTGGACTTTTCGTTCAGGCACGAGTTATCTAAAATAAAGTAAAGAACCCCGGCCCAGAGGGCCGGGCTTTCAATGTTAGAATAAATGCGAAGCATTAACTAATTAGTGCCCATCCGGAAATAATAAAGGGCACAATTAAGTTTCCAATTTGGTCCGCCTCAGGCGGACACAAGGGTTTACGACGAGGCGTACTCATCGTACGTCGAGGAAGTAAACCCGCGGAGAACGCAGCGCATCGGAAAAAGGGCCATTTCCGGGTGGAAACTAATTAATCCGCCGCACCTTCGATCATAGAACTCGCTTCTTTTTCAGCGGGCAAATTGCAATCTAGCAAGCGTTGTCCGGCCAGGCGGATTAATTACCGTACAATTCTTTTTCGGCCTCCCGGGAAGCCTTCATAAATTTTTCCACCCATTCGGTGCCGATCTGGTTTTTGGTCCACTTTACCATGTGATCGTGCATGGTATCTTTCCACACTTTCATTTCATCGGCATTGGGTACGTAGACCTCGACGCCTTTTTTCTGAAAATAGTCCACCCATACGGTTCCACCCCACAAGGTCAGACCTTCGAAGGCCATCATGGCGTTCAAGGCCGAATCTTTGATCAGGTATCTCTGCTCCGGTGAAATCTTTTTCCAGAATCCTTCACTGACGTAGATATTGGACATCCCCAGAAAAAAGTCCGCCTTGTTGATATATTTCAAAACTTCGTCCAGTTTGATCATGCGCACAAACGGGTCGGCCGTAATGCAGCCGTCCACAACACCCTGCTGCAAGGATGTGTAGAGCTCGGAAAAGGAGATCGGCGTTGGGGTGCCGCCCGCAATTTTAACCATTTCCACCAGATTGGGCGTTTCGAGCGTTCTGATTTTTTGGCCTTTCAGATCGCCCGGAACGCGGATCGGTTTTTTGGCCGACATGAAATTGTAAAACGGTCCCTCAAAACCCCAGGCCAGAATGCGAATTCCGTCCCGCTTGGCAATCAGCTCGACCAGTTCCTGTCCGGTGGGTCCGTTCAGCACCTTGCGGGCCACATTGAGGTCTTTGAAGAGATAAGGAATTTGAAGCGCCAATACCTCAGGGGCAAAATTGGTTATCGGTCCACCCGGATACCCGCTCATGTCCATGGTCCCGGCTTTGATCATCTCGAGGGCCTCGCGGTCGTTGCCGAGCTGGCCGGAGGGAAACACCTTGACATTAATGGCACCGGCGCTCTTTTTCTCGATCATGTCTTTGAAGGCCTGGCCTTTGATATTGGTCGAGGCAAACTCGCCGTTGGTTTTTTCCAGACCCAGCTCCAGGGGTGGATCGTAGGTTCCGAATTTAATGGTGAGCGTTTGGGGCATTGCCGGCAAGGAAATGCCGAATGCAAGGATGGTGAAAATTACAGCCACCTTCGTAAAATGAGATAATTTATTACTTTTTTTCATCTGAATACCCCCCTTTCTCCGTTTTTTGTTTTTAGCCGAAGACTTCCATTTGGGTCATTCGAATAGACCGCCGGTTGATCGAATAAGCCCTTATTCGCCATAGCCAAATAAAATGAAGGAATTTTATCTGAATTCGATTCTCTGAACTCCCCCGTCTGTTCCTACTTTGAAAAGATTTTTTCCCGCATAACGAGGAAACGGATCAACGGACCAAATAATTAGAAGTCTTCAATCTGCTTGGGGAAGTAATCCTCAAGCGTACCCTCACGGTAAACATCCGCAGTGGCGCAATGCAGGCAACCGCCGAACATAACTACATCATAGAATGGTACCGGAATCACTTCGATTCCGTGTTTTTCCAGCGCTTCGATCATCGGAGTCTCGCTGGCCTCGACGCAGACGGTATTCGGATCGACTACCAGGAAGTTCATATTCAGCCAGATACTGCAGTAGCAAAGGGGCCGTTTTTCTGTCAAAACCGATTTTGGTGCCCAGATAATCTCCCAATCATTCTTTTCAAGGAGCTCCAAGACTTTGGGAGTCAATGTGGGCCGGGCTGGATTACAGACAACCAGTCCCGGGCGGATCGGCACTAACGTCGAGTCCATGTGCCAGGGCTGCAATTCCTTATAGCGCACTTTGTGTACCCGGTGATTGGGAAAATGCTGCCGGAGCCAACGGATACCGGCATTATTGGTGACCATCGAATACTGCACAAAAAGATCCTTACCGCAACGCACCACATCGGCCGCGTCGAACAACGGTTCGACTTCGGTGATGATCCAATCGCTGGCTTGCGACTTTTCCCATTGTTCCGCTTCGCTGAGTTGATTCCAGATCTTGTGCCAGTCTTTTTTGTAGGTATTCTCAGTCAGACGAGGTTTGGGCGCGGCCTCCCAGCGAAAATTGGGATCTTCGGCGTAGTATTTTTCCAGCACCGGCCGATACGCGAGGTATTCAAACCAGCGGCTGCGATGGGACATCGTGGCTTCCAGGATTTCGTTGCCCACGGTGAGTAGAACATCCCGCGGCGGCATGCAGCCCAGCATGGATTCCTGTTTCCAATCCGGTGTCTGAACAGCCTGGCTAAAATCGAGCGGCTCGGGCCGATCGACCCGGATACCGCGCTTTTCAAGAATGGCGGCAAAATTATCGAGCTGCGCAACGGCTTTGGCCACCATTTCCTCGGGCATGGGTCCCCACTTGCCATAAGGGAATCCGTCTTTGGCAAAATCCCGATAGACGGCCGGCTCCGGTGCCTGCAGCATACCTCCTTCGGCGCGACCCACGATGACGTGTTTCAGCGGATCCCATTCATTCCATGAATTAACAATCGTTTTACTCTCATTTACCATAGCGACCTCCAATGTATACATATAAAATAGTAAGGAACCACCCGCGCACAGGTAGTCCCTATCCGCTTCAGGTAATGGTTGTTGGGTAATGACAAAAAGCCTATGGCGGAATATTTCGTCACAGGCATATCCTTTAACTTTGGGTATGTAAACTGTTTTTATGCTTCCATAACTTCCTTCATGGAAAGCAGCACTTTTTCGAGCTCATCCTCACTGATCGTCAGCGGCGGTTGTATTCGCAGCACATTGCCGTAAACGCCACCCATGCCGATCAACACGCCCTTGTCTCGCATGGCCTTCTTTATTTTGGCGGCCTCGGCCGCAGCCGGTGCTTTGCTTGCGACATCCTGGACGACCTCGATGCCCACCATCAGCCCCTGGCAGCGGATTTCGCCGATAGCCACCTGCTTAGGATTTATTTCCTGCAGTGCCGCTAAAACCCGTTTTCCCTTTTCAGCTGCTTGCTCAGCGATATTGTTTTCTTCAATGAAACGGATATTGGCCAGGGAGGCCGCACAGGAAACCGGGTTGCCGCCAAAAGTTGACAGGTGGTCACCAACCTGAAACGCATCGGCAATCTCATCAGGCGCAATAAAACAACTCAAAGGAAATCCATTGGCGATCCCTTTGGCCATGACGATGATGTCCGGATCCACCCCGTAGTGTTCGATGGCGAACAATTTACCCGAACGACAGAAGCCGGATTGAACTTCGTCCGCTATGAAGAGGACGTTATTATCGTCCAGTACTTTTTTAACCGTCTTGAAGTAGTTGGCCGGCGGTACGATAATACCGCCCTCGCCCATTATCGGCTCGGCCACAAAGAAAGCCACATTATCGGAAGTTTCAAATTTGATGACGTCGGCAATGGCCTCGGCACAGGCCATGCCGCAGGTTTCCGGGTCGAAAAGCTTCAGCGGGCAACGGTAACAGTACGGCGCCGGTGCAAAGGCCACACCCGGCATGTATGGCCCCCCGCCCTTTTTACGACCCGCATTCCCGGTCAGACTCAGCGTGCCGTAGGTACGCCCGTGAAAGGAATGCGTCAGTGCAATAGCCTCATTCTTTTTCGAATAGCGTTTGGCCAAGCGCGCCGCCCCCTCGATGGCCTCGGCCCCGCTGTTGCCGAAAAAGCTCTTTTTCAGATTCCCCGGTGTAATTTCGGCCATTTTTTCAGCCAGGTCGGCCACCGGCTTCGCGTGAAATGTATAAGAGCAACAGTGGACCAGCTTTTCCATCTGCTCCCGGGCCGCTGAAATAACGGCCTCGTTGCAGTGGCCATTGTTGACAACGGCAATCCCCGCCCAGCAGTCGATATAGCTGCTGCCGTCTTCGCCGTAATACGTGGCCCCTTGGGCCCTTTCGATCACCAGCGGATCAACCGCCGCGACGAATGCCGTATTGACATATTCCTTGTATTTTTCCCTGGTGTCCATTTTCCTCCCCCCCCTTATTAGTTGAATGGTTGATTGGTTGATTGGTTTTGGCATTGCCAGTTTCTTTATTAATTTTACGGAATGAAAGCTGAAAGCGATATGCTCATTACTCAAAACATTGCCTCGCCGCAGCCTTTAAATTGGGGATTATCTGGAGCAGCGACTCAGTCCGCCGTTGATTTGAAGAACTTGGCCCGAAAAAGCCGGTCCACCTTCAGCAGCCAGAAATGCAACGGTTGCCGCCACCTCCTCAGGATCGCCAACACGATCCATCGGTATGTCTTTAGCATACATGGCTTTAACTTCATCCAGCGATATGTTTAGATCATCGGCGTCGACCTGAAGCTGGGGGGTATCGATGACACCCGGGTGAATTATACCAACGTGGATATTTTCCGACCGCAGCTCTGCTGCCATTGCTTCTCCCAGCGCAGTCAGGCCGGATTTGGAAGCCCCGTAAGCTGACGCATTTTTCCATCCCTCAATTCCGAACATCGAGCTGATGATGATGATCCTGCCACCCCCAATTTCTTTCATGCCGGGCAATACGGCGTGGATACAGCTAAGATGCCCGGTAAGATTGACGTTGATGTGCCGCCACCAATCATCAGGATCCTGCTCCAAAAAAGGAGCCATGGTCATGTAGGCCGCGTTGGCTACCAGGATCTCCACCTGGCCTATCCGCTCCTCAATTTCCTTCACCATCGTCTCGACCTGCGTAGCATCTGAGATATCGCCGGCAACGGCGATTCCGCCTGTTTCTCTGGCGACCGCCTGCAGGTCGGGATGCGTATCCAAATCATTGACAGCGACTTTGGCTCCTTCCGCGGCAAGTCTGTATGCTGTTGCCCTGCCAATTCCCTGACCGGCACCGGTCACCCAGGCCACCTTATTTTGAATTCGTTCTGTTGAATCCATTTATTTTTCCGCCTTTTCCAACTCAGTATCCGAACCAAGAAACATCACCTGACCGGCGTAATATTGCCCCTCGTTTGCCAGAAAACTGACCGTCTGAGCCACCCACTCAGGATTTACCGGCGGCCGAGTGGCCAGACAATTAACGGTCACGCCATCAGCAGCCACCTCACAGCCGAAGCTTTTGGCAAAAGCTATCACCGTACCCGAAGCCGCGGCAACATAAGAGGGTTGCTTTTCTTGCGAGCTTAGATCGGATGATAGCAATACGACGGTGCCGAAACCTGCTTCAACCATTTTGGGCACCACGGCGGCACAGGCATTGGCGGTTCCACCCAGCCAGACATCCAGCATCCGCTGCCAGCGAGCAAGTGACATTTGACCGATCGCAATTTTTTCATAATCACCGGCCGCAGTCACCAACAGTTCGATGGGGCCCAACTCAGCGGCGATCCGGACAGCAGCTTCTTCCATGGCCGCCCGATCGGCCACATCCTCCTGCAGAAAAAGGTCGACATTCGCTTGATTAAGATCGATTCCGGCAACTTTCCACCCTTCAGCCTTCAACCGTCTGACAACCGTACCGCCGATCAGGCCGGCCGCACCGGTTACCATCGCGACACGTGAAATCGGGTAATTTTCAATAGGCATCATTTTTCGTCCCCTTATCAAAGTCTAGCCGGACTGATTAATTTCCTGATTTTTATGCGCACGCACAGAGGCGCACCATTCTTAAAATTTACTTATTAATTGAAAAGAATATTATGAAATTGCAGCTTGTTAATTACGACGATGTTTTCTTTTTATACCGTAGCTGATTGGAAACAATAGCATAAAAAATATGCGCAGCATAAAGTAATTAATCCGCCAGCCCTTCGATATAGTCAATTCTTACTGTAATCAATTAGCAATTTAAAAAATTGAATGTGCTATCTTGAGGGCGGATTAATTAGAAAAACACCGCCCCCCCGTTCGGACTTAAGATTTGTCCGCAGTAAAAATTACCGCCGTCAGAGGCCAGCAAAACGGCCGTCGCTCCAATTTCTTCCACTTTACCCAGACGCCTCAGGGGAATATCTTTTTCTTTTTCAATCCACTCCGGCTCCATGTCCGCCAGAATCATGTCGGTTTCAATAGGGCCGGGAGCGATGGCGTTGACCAGGATGCCGGGTGCCAGTTCAAGCGCGAGGCTACGGGTAAATCCGTTGATTCCGCCTTTGGCCGCGCAATAATGAGCATAATTGGCTCTGCCCTTCTTGGAAAGCTCGGACGTAATATTGATAATTTTTCCCACCGGATCGTTTTCTATCAGCGGAATAAAGTATTTAGCCGCCAGAAAAACCCCACGCAGATCAACCGAGATCAAATGATCCCATTCTTCAACCGGCATGTCTTTTACGGGAAGTTCCTTGCCAATCGTACCGGCATTTGCCACCAAAATGTTAATTTTACCGAATTCCTTGCGAGCAACCTCCTGCATCCTGACAAAATCCGGCTCCTTGCCGGCATCGGCTTGAATCGCAATACACTTGACGCCCAAAGATTTTACTTCTTCAGCCGTCTGCTCGGCAGCCTTGTGATTTGAAGCATATGAAAATAGTATGTGGGCACCTTCCTGTGCATAAGCCAAACAGATTCCTTTGCCAATTCCACGACTGCCGCCGGTTATGATGGCGACCCTGTCTTTCAATTTTACCTCAGTCATTAATGTAACCTCCGGAATTATATGGGTTGAATCCTTTAATCTTGATCGACCGGTCAATTGCCCTACGAATATTGTTCTCCCGGACCGGTAAAGCCTATCCGGTACCTCCCCGGAAAGACCGGGGAGGTTTTACTCAAAAATAAGTCCGCTAGGCAGTCTTCAGATCAGCGGCACTGTGGACTTCATCCAGGTCCATGTTGGTCTCGACCTCATGCGCCTTGATTTCTTCTTCGCTCGGCGGAAATACAAGCGATCCCACGATGAACACGATCAATGATATGGTGGTGCTGAAAAATACCGGAACCTGGAAAATATTCCAGATCAGCCCACCTTCATCAGCACCGGGGACTCCCCAAATGCTGGTTATCGTGTAAACTGCCAAGCCGACAAGAATGCTGGCCCACACACCTCTTCGTGAGGCTCCTTTCCAGAAAGGTGGAATAATCAAAGGCCAGGTTATGGTAACAAAAATGATATCCCAGGCCAGATAAGCCAGTTCAAGAACTTTGGCAAATGATAATGCCAGAACAATCGATATTACCGTAAACAACAAAACACCGCCGCGGGATATCAGTAAAAGCTCGGAAGAGCTGGGATCCTTTTTGATGAAATCGAGATAAATATTTTTAGACGAAACCCCGGCGCAGGATACAAAACAGGCCGCCAGGGTCGACATGGCCATTCCAGCCATGGCGGTCAGGAAAAAAGCAGCAAAAATAGGATGCCAGTAAGTCCTTGCATACTCGAGTGTCAGCGGTTCGGCATTTTCGACACCGGGAAAAATGGTCTTAAACGCTTCCCCGAGCATTCCAGGTGTCCAACAGATGGAGAGAACAATTAAACCGGCAATAGCCATAGACCATTGGGCCACCTTGGGATTTTTCGCTCCACAGGCTCTTTGTCCGAGATCCGCCGCCGGTATGTCCCCAATTGCCAGCACCAGGTAAAGGGTCCAGAATTCGGTACCACCCTTGCTGAATAATTTACCCACATCCCACCAGTCAGGGTTAAAAATTTTATCCTGGTGTGCAAAAAGAATCACTGCCGAAATAACCACTATTCCGACAACTGAAATTATCCCGTTTAATATGTCGGCATAGGCCATCGACCAAAGGCCGCCCAAAAGGGTGTAAATCAGGGTCAGGATACAAAAAACTAGCAGGCCGGCCCAAAACGGTATATTGAAAATGGTTTGGATGATGTAACCACCGCCCACAGCTAGGGCGCCGCCATTGAACATACCGAAGGCAATAATCATAATGGACCCGGCAAAGGCGCCCAGTTTGCGATCCGCAAATCTTAAACCATAGTAATCGCCGATGGTCCATCCTTTTAAACGCCGGATGGGTTTGACCCAGATGAAAGCTCCGAGAACCATGCAGGAACCCAGTCCGCCCATGGTGGCAGATGCCTCAAATCCTCCGGTAAAATATCCGGAACCTACGGCGGCAAAGTAAAATGGCGCCGCCATCAGCGCCGCAACAAGGCTCCAGGTTGCCATGGATAAGGGAAGATTCCAGCCTGCGACAATAAAATCCTCCGCTGTTTTCACGTGCTGATAGCCTTTAAAAGCAAGGTAGAAAACGGCAATCATAAAAATGCAGAACATAATCGGGATCATCTCTTTCTCCTTTCTTGTGGCATTTCATGCCGGTTTATAAAGTTGATTTATGAGATCAACATAAACTTCAGATCATTCACATTGGTTCCTGTCGCTCCGGTTTCAATTTCATCACCCAGTTTTTTAAAAGCTGGTGTCACGTCATGCCTGGCAAGAGCTGCAAAAAGATCCACCCTGAGGTCATTTGCTCTCGCTAAAGTTTGATTATCCACAATACCTCCGGCAATATCCGTTGGGCCGTCCGTGCCATCGGAATCAAGCCCTACGACCACGACATTGCCTGTATCTTCAAGGCCGAGTGCGGCGGCCAAAGCAAATTCCTGATTTGGTCCACCTTCGCCGGCATCACCATCAATTTTTACCGTCGTCTCACCGCCTCCCACAACGGCACCGGGTAAATTCAAGGGGCGCTGATTCATCATGATTTCTCTGGCAATCGCAGCGAATGTTCTTCCCAACTCTTTGCTTTCACCTTCCAGTACAGTGGAAAGAATCAACGTGTCAAATCCGATTTCATTGGCTTTCGCAGAGGCTGCCTCGCACACACTTGCGCTTTTCACAAGAATAAAGCTGAGCAGATTGTGATGGGCCAGGTCTGCAGTCTTGGGAGTTTCAAGTTCAGGTCCGGCATCCTTTAGAAAATTATTGACAGAGGCCGGAAGCCGGTCCCAGAGATCGTATTTTGCCAGAGTGGTGCGGGCATCCGCAAAAAATGACGAATCGGGAACCAGGGGGTCGGTAATGTAGTCCAGTTCATCGCCGATAACGTCAGATACTGTCAAATTGATTATCTGGGCCTGGGGATGAATAGTCTGGGCCAGTCGACCGCCTTTAATTTGACTGAGGTGTTTTCGCACCGCATTGATTTCATAAATATTGGCGCCACAGGTTAAAAGCAGCCGATTGACTTCTTTCTTCTCTTCCAGGGTTACACCATCAACCGGAAAAGGCATCAACGCCGAACTGCCACCGGTCACACAACCGAAAACAATATCGTTGGGCTGGGTCTGGCGGGCAAGGGCGAGCGCCGCCTTTGAAGCTGCGAAACCGGCTGCGTCCGGAATAGGATGCCCGGCATGATACAATTTTGCACGCGACAACCCGCCTTCCTGGCCGTATTTGCATATGACCACGCCCCCGGTAATTCTCTCCCCCAGTATATCTTCCAGTGCTCTGGCAATCGGATAGGTCGCCTTTCCTCCTCCCAACAGAAAAATCCGTTGGTGCGCATTCAGATCAAATCCAACCTCACCCACAGTAAGATAATTGCCGTCAAGTTGGACAAGTTTGCGCGTTGCTTGATATGGATCGGCGGCAGCCAGGGCATGTTCGATGATATCAAGGGCGGCTTGACGGAGTTTGATGTTGCCGTGTGAAAGAAGCTGCTGTCTATTTTTAATGTATGACATCGTCTGTATTGACGCTCTGCCCTGTGCTCTGTGGCCCGCGGTGGATCACCTCATATGAAACTTCACGTGTCGGAGCAGCGATCAAACTTGAACGTCGAATCACGCCAAGGCGTGAAACGTCCAACTTCGAACGTCCAATATTGATGTCGCTGCGCTCTATCTATTTTAACATAAGCGAATCACGCTGAAGACGTGATCTAAATACCACAGAGTCCTAAAATGCGGACAAGGGTCGAAGGATCGATTCGCTATGCTTGGTATTTTTTAAATTTGGTAGAATACTATATTCGATGTTCGACGTTCATTGGTTTCTTTTTTGATCAGATCGGCCGTTGTTTTGGCCGGCAGACGGGCTGCCTGCCCTCCGTCCTGTCCCGTCGTAGTCACGCCGCAAGCGTGACGACGTCGGACATGTCCGGCGAAGCTTCAGCAAAGCCGGAAGCCTGAAAGGCAAGGGGGGACACATTAAACCTTTAGCCTTTATCCTTTTACCTTTGGCCTTCGACCTGAAATATCAAGCTGGTCGGGCGAAGTTCCTCCCCGCATATACCCCCGCCTCGCCAAGCTCTTCTTCAATCTGCAAAAGTCGATTGTGCTTGGACGTTCGCTCTCCGCGAACCGGCATGCCGGTTTTTATCTGCCCGCTGTTCAGGGCCACCACCAGGTCCGCAATAATTGGATCTTCCGTCTCGCCGGATCGTTCCGACACCTGAACGCCGTAATTATTGCGGTATGCAAATTCGGCTGCATCCAGGGCTTCTGACAACGTGCCGATTTGATTGACCTTGAACAGCATGGCGTTCGCCGCGCTTATTTGGACGCCTTGTCTGAGACGATCGACATTGGTGACAAACAAATCATCCCCGACGATCTGCATCTCAAGCTCCTGGGTGAGGATGGTAAATCCCTCAAAGTCTTCCTCATGCAGGGGGTCTTCCATTGAGACGATCGGATATGCCGCCGCGACCTGTTTATACAGCTCGATCAGCGCGTCGCGATCGTAAACTTCCCCGTCAAGCTCATAGACATGGGTCTCCTTGTTAAACCAGGAGTTGGCGGCCAGATCCATGGCATAAACGATGTCATCCGCGTAGCCGGCCTGCTCAACGGCCTTAGATATAAACTCGAAGGGCTCCCAGATCCCCCGCATAGGCGTCGCAAACCCACCTTCGTCTCCGGTGTTGGTCGCCAGAATGCCGTATTTCTCGCTTACCAGGTCTCGCAAATACTCATTAATTTCGGTGGTCATCTGCAGCGCATGGGCATAAGAAGTTGCACCGACCGGCATGATAATAAATTCCTGAATTTCGAGATCATTGGCGGTCAATTTTCCGCCATTAATGCAGTTCATCAGAGGAACCGGCAACACGTGGGCATTGGGATTGATATAGCGGTACAATGAAACGCCGGTCACATTGGCCGCCGCCCGGGCAACCGCTAGCGACACTCCCAAAATGGCGTTAGCTCCCAATTTACTTTTATTCGCAGTTCCATCCATCTCTATCATGGCCAGGTCGATTTTTCTCTGCTCGGTAACCTCCTTTCCGACAAGCTCGGGACCAATGACATGGGTGACATTTTCAACCGCCTTGAGGACACCATGCCCACGGTAGCGAGCCGGATCGCCATCGAGAAGAACATGGGCCTCATGGCTGCCGGTTGAGCGGCCGGAGGCAACGTCGGCCCTTCCCATTAACCGCCCGTTAACCCAAACATCGGTCTGAACCGTCGGCCATCCTCTGCAGTCGATTATTTCTCTCGCATGAATCTTGGTGATCGCAAACGAAGACATATTTTATTCCCTCTCCTATTCAAAATTTGTAAAGTTAACGATTAATGTTGCTCAATCTGTACTAATTGCAGGGATATCCCAACTTTTTTGAGATCTCCTTTGAAGCTGCCGAAATCTCTCGAATGTTCTGTTTGAGCTGCTTATCGGTGAGACGAAAGTTTGGTCCTGAAATCGAAAGACTGGCCACAACCCGACCGCTGGCATCCCAAACCGGTGCGGTTACTGAAAACGCATCGGGTTCGCGTTCACCTTTGCTGACTGAATATCCTTTTCTGCGAATATTTTGGAGGTCTTTTTCAAGTTTTTTTGTATCGGTAATTGTAAAGGAGGTATATTTTTCCAAACACCCTTTATGGATGATCACGTTACGTTTGTCTGCCGGAAGGTAGGCCAACAAAACCTTGCCGGAAGCCCCGGCATGCAAAGGGTAGTAACTACCGACAGGTCCCACTTTGGCGATTTCGTGTACGCTCTGCACCCGGGCAACACAGACCCGCCTGTCCCCCTCAACGACGTACAGGGCGATCTCTTCGCCGCATATGTCTCTAAGTCTCTCCATGACCGGTCTGGCGATGTTGACTAAATTATTCTGCTGGTCACTCATCCTGGCCCACAAACTAATACGGTACCCCAGTTGATATTTACCATGCCCCCCGGCTCTTTCAACACATCCATGTCTGTACAATGTCGTCAACAATCGAGATACTGTACTTTTAGTGTAACCTGTCAATCCGCTTATTTCGCCCACGCCAAGAATGAGATGTTCAAGGCTAAAGCAGTTTAAAACCGTTATGGCTTTGTCAACAGATTTTGACATTATCGATCCCGAAATTTGTTGTATATACTGCAACACTGTTTCATTATTCGCAACAATATTTTTTTGAAATATTCTTGTCAAGTTATTTGTTTTAAAGCGAAGATCCTAATAAATTTATGATGATTTTGTTTCCGATGGAAGCTAATCACCTGAACGTGTCCCTTGTTAAATTTATAAGGAAATTGACTCAGCAAGTCACTAGACAGGAAAGGCTGCGCGCAGATGGGATAATAATTATGGTGCCGGTTTGGAATCGCCCCGCCGCTGGAAAGCGGGGCGAAGCGTGTTACTATTTATTCGGCGACACCGAAATCTTACCGCGATAGTAGGGCAGTCTATCAATCCTGGGGGAATACCTGCCGTCATCGATGCATTGACGAACATGCCGGGCGATGTCTTCCATGCGGGCAAACCAGACATCTCCTTTGTTCTGCATGTACTCGATGAGTTCAACCACCTTGCGCCAGCGCGCCAGGCGGCCCGTGGCAAAAGGATGCCAGACGCCGATCCAGAGCCCGCCATATTCGTACATAACGTCGAACTCCTCTCGAAAGACCTCGATGCCGCGTGAAGGGGCTTTAATCGGCATCATATAATCCAGATCCATGGACTGCACGAATTGCGGCCAATCATCCACCCCCCAGTGGGCCGGCAGCTCGATCAGTTCCCCTTGGTCGGTTTTCAGGACATAAGGCACGTCATCACCCATCAAAGACGCATCGTAGAGAAACCCCTCTTGAATCAGCAGGTCGGCAGAGTTGTCCGAAAAATTGTAAAGCGGCGCGCGCCAGCCCCGCGGACGCTGGCCGGTGGCATTTTCAATGATCTTAATGCCCCGCTCAAGCCAGTAGTGTTCTTCTTCCCGACTGCTGGCGAGCGGATTTTCGTGGAGATAGCCATGATGGGCGACTTCGTGGCCGCCGTTCACCATTGCTTTTACGGCGGCGGGATAGTTTTCGATACACCAGGCCGGTACAAAAAAAGTTTGCTGAATACCGAACTGCTTGTAGGTATCCACGATCCGAGGTACGGCCACCTCCGGTCCGTATCGCAGCATCGAGATACCGGAAACCCGCCGGAAGCCGTCATCCGGATGGTCCAGGTGAATGAGACTGTCGGTGTCCATGTCGAAAGTAAAAGCCACCGCACATTTTTTGCCGTCGGGCCAGGGAACAGGATTTTTAATCATGTTTTAACTCCTCTTTTCTAAGCCGAGCATAAATCATTAGACTTAAGATGTATTTAAAATCGAAAAAAAACCTTTACCCCCGCAGTTGCGGGACGACACATCCATTTTAAAACATTATGGTGTGCCTCTTGTGCCGAAAGCCCCCGCTTCGCGAGATGACATATCTATCCTAAGAAATTGGAGTATGCCTCCTGCGCCGAATGCCATTTCCAAATTAATAAAAGCATGGTCGCTGGCAGGGCCACCTTTTATGTTCACTTAATTATGGCCTTCTCTGCAACGCCTGCCCTTGTGAATTCTCGCAACATATTTTGATCATCTTCGGTTCTGATCTGTCTGGTTTGCCGTGCACTTGAGCGATTCATCATTTTCAATTATTACCGGCACAGCCGGTGGCTTATGAATGGAGTTACATACGAGACCCTCAAGCAGCAATCAAAATGATGGCAATAAATGCTGCGATCACGCCGATCCATTGCCTGCCCGAGAGGCGCTCCTTCAAAAGCAGCCATGCCAGTATAAACGTTGTAGCAGGGTACATGCAGGCAAGGACGGCTGAGGTATCCAGCCTGCCTGTACTAGCAGCCAACGCATAAAAAGTATATCCACCCGTATCAAAAATGCCGGCCAGGAAGACAATAGGGTAGTTTCTCTTTGGCGGCATACTTCCTTTACGAAAAATCAGCAACATTGCCATTAGAACCGCAATTGCGGCGATTCTGGCAACGACCAGGGACCACAGTACGCTATGCTCGGCCGCCTGATCAATAAATATGAGCGACAGCCCTAAAAATACACCGGCTGCAATCGGCAAACTAATTTGCCGCCATTGAAAACTTTGAGATTTTTCAGGCACAGAAAGCAGCCAGATAGCCGCAGAGGCAATAAAAAATCCCATTATGTGCAAAATTGGAGGCATTCCCTCCAAAATGATACCCACCACTACCGGCAGCGCGGCAGTGGTGAGAGCTGCAAGCGGAGCCACTATTCCCATTTGCCCGCCCGCAAGGCCTTTATACAGGGCAGCCAGCCCTATTATGCCGGTAACTCCCGCCAATGCCGCGGCTGCGAAAGAGAATACATGCAGCGTAGGGCTTCCAAACCATAGTGCAAAGAAAGATAAAAGGAAAACGCTAACGAGGTAACCAACGAAGAGAACCCCCAATACACTGCCTGATTTAGTGGCAAAGCCACCTGAGAAATCGCCCGAACCCCACGACACCGCTGCAGCCAACCCCCATATCAACG
The DNA here is from genome assembly GCA_020345785.1 of Desulfobacterales bacterium. The sequence continues at coordinate 6,176,107 of CP070771.1, read as the reverse complement.
CCAGTAGTTCGGGATTTGCCATATTTTTATACCAAGGTTCCCAATTAGTGTCTGCCTGCGTAAGTTTCCCCAAGCGATGCGCTGCCCGCAGGGCGGTAACAATACGTGCAAAATTCAGGGATTGTAAAAGTTTTTGATGGTATCAATGTTCCGAGCATGAATCTCCGAATACGGTTCCCACCAGGTCAGTTCCCCCGTCGCAAGCGCATCCTCTATATAATAGGACGCCGTTTTAGTGCCGAAATCCGAATTATCGGCATCCGCCAGCATTCTTTTTAGATAGTTGGCATTATTTTTTATAAAGCGCTTGTCATAGCCACCGGTCTTTATGGTATCCAAATTGCAATGGCTGGCATAAATTCGATCAATGTCCATGGCCATCATTCTGTCGAACTCTGCCAGCTGGGTTGCAGGAGCGGCAAAGTCAAATCGGAAAATCCAGATCGGATCTTCAAGCATGTCGGCTGCCAGTAGAATTTTATCATCGGGTAGATACACACCCAAGTGCCCTTCACAATGAATCGCAAACTCATGCAGCTCGACTTTCAGATCGTCCAGCCACAAATCCATTCTTCCCTCGAAGGTGACATTGGGTGGTACCGCCGCAAAGCCCGGCGGACCCCACAGGGTACCTGCTTCGATGGCGTCTTTATTGGCCAAAATTATTTTTCTGGTATCGGTATGCCCAATGATGGCGCCATTCCTATACAGGTGATTTCCGGTAATGTGATCCAGATGCCAGTGGGTGTTTACCACCGTAAAATTCTCGATGGCATATTTATCCTGTAAGTGTTTTTTCACCCACTCGCCCTGCCCGGGCAGATCCATGGTATCAACCATGATGGCGGAATCGCCCCTGTATATTACATGAGCGCCGCCGCCAAGACGCATATCCATCTCATAGTGGTCTTGGTGGCGTCCCCAGTAAAAATACAGGATGTGGTCGCTGATTTCTACAACTTCTATGTAATTTATTTCTTCATCTAAGTCTTCCACTTTGACTTCTCCATGAATAGAAGGTTTCAGGTTTCGGGTGTCAGGTGTCAGGATAGGAGGCGCTAAATTCAATACCTAAACCTCTGATCCTCTAAACCCTCGCTGGAGACTCCGCAGGTCGATGTCTCCATTTCGATCAAAATGGTCGCCTCAACGGCCAGCGGCGGCGCTGGCACCTGCAACCTGAAACCTGAAACCTTTATCCTTTTACCTTTCACCTTTGACCTTGTCCCCTAAACCCTGCCGGCGGGGTCGCAGCGCGCAGCGCGAAGCCCCAAACCCTGAACCCTGAACTTCTGAACCCAATCTTACTTCCCTTCACGCACATAAGGGATCCCCGCTGAGGCCGGCGGATTCGCTTTGCCGACGATGCCGATCAAGGCCAGAATCGAGGCGACATAGGGCAGCATCGTAAAAATTTGATAGGGTATCTCCGGGTGATAAAACTGAAGCCGCAATTGGAGCGCTTCGCAAGCCCCGAACAAAAAACAAGCGAAGAATCCGCCGATCGGATTCCAGCGGCCGAGGATTATCGCCGCCAGGGCAATAAATCCTTTGCCGGCGCTCATATGCTCGGTAAAAAGAAAAACCTGGGAGAGCACCAGATGACATCCGCCCAGGCCCGCCAGAAGGCCGCTCGTCATCACGCAACCATAGCGTATGGCATAAACCGATACACCGGCTGTATCGGCCGCGCGCGGATACTCGCCCACCGCCCTTATGTTTAACCCCCAGGGGGTGTAAAACAACAGCCAATACAGCAGGGGTATGGCACCGTACATGGCATATACCAGCAAATCCTGGTGAAAAAATACCGGGCCGATCACAGGTATCTTAGAAAGTAAAGGAATTGCGAAAGGCTTGAAGCCCGGCAGCGACATGGTGGTTGCCTTCACACCGAAGACCACGCGCGAAAGAAAAGAAGTCAGCCCTATGGCAAACATGTTGATGGCAATGCCGGCAACCAGTTGATTAACTCTCAAAGAAACCGCCAGCACGGCTAAAAACAGCCCGCCGGTGACACCCAATAGGGCGCCCAGCAAAACGCCGCCAAAAGGTGTGTGCATCACAAAGGCGCCGACAGCCGCGCCGAATGCCCCCAGCAGCAGCATGCCTTCCAGCCCGATATTGTATACCCCGCTGCGTTCCGACATCATACCGCCAATGGTGGCAAAGGTCAAAGGCACCGCCATCCGCAGGCTGCTGCCGAGAAAATCCGCTATCACGGTTAGATTCAGAAGGCTTTCCATGGGCGTTATTCCTCTTTCGGTCCGGCGGCCGTTTTCAATTCGGCCGCCACCACCTGGCGACGCTTGAGCACTCTGGCCCAAAAACTTTCATTGTAGCGAATGGCCAGCCCCGCAGCGATGAAAATAACCACGAGACCCTTGATCGCCTCCACCACGGTGGTTTCAACGCCGACCGCCCGCTGCATGATGTTGGCCCCGGCCTTGAGACCGGATAAAAATATCGCGGCCACCGGCATCCAGATCGGGCTGCCGGCCGCCAGAAAAGCCACCACAATTCCGTCAAACCCGTATCCGGCGCTGAACTGATGAAACAGACGGTATTTGAGTCCCAACACTTCCAATGTGCCTGCCAGTCCGGCCAAAGCCCCGCCCAGCGTCATCGTCAAAAATATGCTGCGGCGCACGGAAATCCCCGCATAACGGGCTGCCGTGGGGTTTTTGCCGACGGTATCCAGGGCAAATCCGAAGGACGTGTATCGAAAAACGATGATGAGAACCAGGGCGAAGACGAGGCCGACCCCGACTCCCAGATGGGCGTCGGTGCGCGGCATCAAAATCGGCAACCACAGCGCCTCCCTGATTTCCGGCGAGTACGGGTAGGGCGCACCTTCGGCCATCATCGGTCCGCTGACAAAATAACTGATCAGGTCGATGCCCACATAATTCATCAACAGGGTTATGATCACCTCATTGATTCCATGAAAGGCCTTGAGGTAGCCGGGAATCGCCCCCCAAACGGCCCCTCCGAACATTCCGGCCAGGATACAAATCAGGATGTGCAGCCAGCCGGTCATTTCCGGCAAATAAAGTGCTGCAACGGTGGCGAACAGCGCACCCAGATATATCTGGCCTTCGGCGCCGATGTTAAACTGTCCGACGCGCAGGGGCAGCAAAACCGCCAATCCGGCCAGCAAAATAGGCGACATTTTCACCAGCGTATTGGCAAAGCCGTAGTAATCAAAAAATGCGCCCTTGAAAAGCTCCCTGTAAGCGGTCAGGGGATTGGATCCGGAAACGGTAATCAAAATGCCGCCGATCAGAAGTGCCCCCAGGACCGCCCAAAGGCTTTTCAACATGAAAAAAATTCGAACTGCTTTAAGCATTATACGCTCCCCTGCCGGACACCCGACATCAACATTCCGATCTGTTCCGCCGTGGCCTCACCGGGTTGAAGTATACCGGTGATTCTTCCGCCGAACATGACGGCAATGCGGTCGGAAACCGCCAGAAGGTGCTCCAGTTCCGTCGAGATATAAAGCACGGCTTTACCGCTGTGGCGTTGCTGCAGAATCATTTTTTGAACAAACTCGATGGCGCCCACATCGAGTCCTTTGGTGGGTTGCATGGCAACCAGAATTTTGGGATCAGCTTCCAGCTCCCGGCCGAGAATAATTTTTTGCTGATTACCGCCGGATAAAAACAGCGCCGGCTGCCGGATGGTTTGCAAACGCACATCATATTTTTGGACAATTTCCCTGGCGTGCGCCTGGAGAAATTTGGCACTCATAAAGCCCGCCCTGGAAAACGGCGCACAATTGAAACTCCGCAGCGCAAGATTGTCCGTGACCGGGTAGTCGAGCACCAGTCCGGTATTCTGGCGATCTTCCGGAATAAAGCCGATTTCATGTATCTGCATCCGCTCTCTGATACCGGCGCCGGAAATGTCTTGGCCGTAAACCCTGATAAATCCTGCTTCCAGGGGGCGCATCCCGGTGATAACTTCTGCCAGCTCCGCCTGGCCGTTGCCGTCCACGCCGGCGATGCCCAGAATCTCACCGGAGCGCAAAGCAAAGGACACCCGGTCAAGGGCGCGAATACCGCGATCATTTGACGCGCAAAGGTTTTCAACTTCGAGGGCCACCTCACCGATTTTGCCTTCACTGCGGACAAAATCAAAGATCACATCCCGGCCCACCATCAGCCTGGCCAGCTCATTGACGGTCGTATCCGCTACAGCCGTCTCTGCCGTCACTCTACCCTGCCTCAAAACAGTGACCTGGTCGGCTGCCTGCATGACTTCATCGAGTTTATGGGTGATAAAAATGATCGTATGGCCCGCATCGCGCAGTCTTTTCAGGCCGCTCAAAAACGCGTCGACTTCATGGGGGGCCAGGACGCTGGTCGGCTCATCCAGAATCAACAACTCCACGTTACGGTATAGTGCTTTAAGTATCTCCACCCGCTGCCGCATGCCCATCGGCAGTTTCCAGACAAGTTCCTGGGGATCGATTTCGAATCCAAAGGCGTCACTAAGTTCTCGAACGCGTTGTTCATGCTCGCTGAGACGCAGCGAAGCCTTTTGCCCTTTTAATCCAAGGATAATGTTTTCGGTTACGGTCAGGGATTTAACCAGCATAAAATGCTGATGGATCATACCGATGCTGTTCTCGATGGCCCTGCGCGGATTATCAATCAGAACCTTGCGGCCGTCAATCTCAATACGGCCCTCATCCGGATGGTAAAGTCCGTAAAGCACGTTCATCAGCGTGGTTTTTCCGGCGCCGTTTTCACCTAAAATGGCATGGATGCTGTTTTTATGAACGTGAAGACTGACGTTATCGAGGGCGTTGAAATTACCAAAGCTTTTGGTTACCCGATCTATGACAAGATGGTACATAAAATCCATCCGCAATATTGAAGAAGCCCCCGAGGGGGCCTGCGCGATCGCGCTTCACTTGCGGTTTTTGACGTGCTGGCCCCCGACAGCGCTTCAATCCGTTAAAGCTTACAGGCCGGGGGATAGGCTCTGCGCGTCGGAGGCCATGAATCCGATTTTCCGGTTTTTCCGTCTAAGGCTTGATCGCACCGGTTTTAACTTTTTCCAGCAATTCGGCCGCCTCCATGCGGACGGATTCCGGTACCGCGGGATGGAAGGTTCCAATATTCAACACCTTGGGGTAGTTCAGATCCCACAGGTAATCCTTGCCTTCGATCTGCTTGCCGTTCTTGACGATCGAAAACAGCTCGACCATTGCCTGGCGCCAATTGACAATCGCAGAATTCAGGATAATATCCGGCCAGTCACTGTAGGCGTCATAGTACATGCCGATGGCATAGACACCCTTTTCCTTGGCAGCCTGCAGGCTTCCGATGGTGGCATTATCCATAGTGGGAAAAATAACATCCGCCCCCTGATTAATCTGGTTGAGGGCGGCTTCCTTGCCCTTGGCGATGTCATCCCAATCATTGGTCCAGGCGATGGAGGTTTTGCCGTCGGAACGCGCCATTCTAAAGCCGGCCGCGAAAGTGTCGCCTAGCTCGACGTATTTTTTGAGCTTCTGGGCACAGATGTAACCGCCTTTGCCGGTTTTGCTCATCTTGCCGGCAATGTATCCCACCACGATACCGACCTGTTTCAAGTCAATTCCCACGGTGGCGACATTTTTCGAAGGCTTAATGCCGTTGTGGACCACGAACATGACATCCGGATATTGACGGGCCACGCGGGCAGCAGCTTCCTGAAATTCTCCGCCGTGTCCGATCACATAATTATAGCCCCGACGGGCATAGTCGGCCATAGCCTCGACCTGGTCGGGCTGCGGCACCTTTTCACTGTAGGCCACATCAAACCCGAGTTCATCTTTAATCTGCATCAAGCCTTCATACCCGGCCTGATTCCAGGATTTGTCGGAAATGTTGCCGGGCAGCACCATGGCAACTTTTACGTTTTCGGCCAGCACCGGACCGGCAATAAACATTGCAAAGACTGAAATAGCGAATAAGAAAGAAACTCTAGAAAATTTCATTTTTTCCCTCCTTTGATTGGCAAATAGACGTTATTAAGTATTTGTCTTGGCGGGAGAAAGCCTCCGCACGGCATCCCCGATGTTTTTTTTCAGCAGGTCGTCAATGAATGTGCCCACGACAGCCACCTGCGCGCCGGCATCCAGTATTTGGTCGATATTGTGCTCGGTAACGCCGCCCTCGGCAAAGACCGGCACCGTCACACTTTCGGCCACAGCCTTCAGCCGTCTCAATGCCTTTTCAGAGAATCGCCCTGATCGCTCTCCCTTGAAACTCTGGCCCATGATGAGTCCGACAAAATCGACCCCCATCTGTTCCATCCTAATTGCAGTATCACGAACCGCCTCATCTGAATCTGCCGGTATCCCTAGACGATCCTCATCGTTTGAATCACTTATGTATGCGTCGACCAGCAATCCCTCCCCATGGGCACCATTCACGACGGCCGTTAAATCTTCGAATGTCGCCTTATGAACATGCAGCCCGTCTGCTCCGGCCCCAGCGAGCCGGCAATAGTCTTCCGGCGTCAGATCGGACGGCACCGCTTCTGTAAACAGACCGGTTACTGCAGCAGATATGTAAACTCCGTCACCCAAAACCCTTCGCAGCGCTTCGATTTTGCGGTATATTTCGATTCTCGGTAATTGATATCGGATGTCCTCAGCCTCCCGCATGGTTGTGACACCCTGAAGGCCGATGCTAAGACTTACCGAAGGATGATTGACTTCTATAATTCGTACGCCGGCATTCACCGCGGCCAGAGCTATCCGACAATCATCCGCCGTGATACCGGTCGCCATGACGGCAAAGTTCTGATTCTCCTCCAGCGCCCCTCTGATTTTTTCACGTCCCCGCTGCAGCTTCTGTGTAACGTCTCTTTTCACCATAGATTCATAACGATGATTTTGATGGCAAAATTTTTGTAGAATCTTCGTTGTGCCCCTTTTTATTTCCGGATGGGCACTAATTAACAATCAAACCTTATCGCGTCTGGCAAAGCGCCCCTGACTACAAAAATGAATCACAAGTTCACCAAAGTCAACAGCATTGCCCTATGACCGAACACCCTTTTTTCTTAGCAGCAAACTGCAGACCGAAAAATAAAGCGTGCTCAATATGGCGACCGCAGCCATAGCGAGCACCAACCTCTGTCCGTTTTCAACAATAAAGGGCAGTAAAAACACGGGCAGATAACCCACGCCCTGTAATCCGAATTGCAGTATCGATATCCCCGTAAGCCCGCACAAGAAATACAAACCACAGCGGACAATTTTTCGCCCTTCGCACATGGTATATACATACTCTACATTTGTGCCGTATACAATATTTTCCACCAGACTCATCATGGCCGGCTTAAAATTGCTGCCAAGCAACAACGCGGTGATGTTGGCACCGACTGCCATGACCACCAGACACAGCACATCGAATGCACCCAGAACGGAAACTCCTTTAACCGAAATTTCAAGCAGAATAAAGGGCAGCAGCACCCGGTGATAGAGACCCCACTCCATGGCCGGCCAGAATACGACTCCAATCAAAAATCCGATCCAGAGATGATTTCCCTTCATGGACCACTCCGGAAGCATGGCAAGTGAACCGGTCACGGAACCTAGTGCTTCTCCTGCTACCGAAAAAGGGAAAGCAATTGAAACAACGGTTGCGGAATAAACGATAATCCCCTGGGCCGAACCAGGCATCCTTCTGCCCGCCGTAAGAAGCAATACAGTATTAAAGGTAATAGCGGTGATATATCCCGCTAAAATCCCGCCGATGAAGCCGCCGTGGAAAAATGACGCAACCATACCCGTCGTAACCGCCGCTGCCATTCCCAGTCGCGGTTCACGGAGAAGGGATAGCGACACAGCAAGACACGCGACGAGGGGGGCAATGTTTAAAAGTGCCGTGAAAATATCCGCAACGACAGGCATGCCGTAGGATGACAAACCCTTTAGGATGACCGCCAATAGAAAGTACGGCAGGGTCCATGTCTCGAAGCTGAATGATGCACCCTTGATTGTTTCACGGATATTTTGCCAGGCATTGCGCTTGGCATTATCCCCCCAATATCTGGCAAGTGCCGTCAAATAATTGATTGAACGAAATTCGCCGCTCGTCCCGGTTGTTCCTGTGGCATAAATAACCTGACATCCCAATTTTCTCATCCAGGCCACGGATGAAGCGCCGGATGCGACGATAGGAATTTCAGCGTGTTTTGCAGATTGAAAAATACTTCGGTTTACCCCTGCAGGATCCGCACTGATCGAGATTAAGCCGTCGATTTCTCCGTTATTTAGGGCGTTGCCGATTTCCTCGCTGCCCCTGATCACCATCTGGTTGATCGTTGAAAGCTCGCCTGAGGCATCCTTCGTTGTGTCGAGGTTTTTGGTAATTAAATACACCGGCGACCTGTCGTTGATGATATCCATGCTCCGGTCGGCGCACAGAAAAAGGACTGCATGGACACCGTAGCCCCATCTTTCCACCTCCCTTTCGATGGAATTCAACAGGTTTTTTCCAATCAGACCACCCTGCAGGTAAAGATTCCCTCCAGTACTCCCTATGATCGCTATTCTTCTTGTTGCCTGCAAAGCACTGCTATCCCGTGTTCTTTTATTGGTTAACCCAACTCTCTCGAGTTGGAACTAAAGCGATCATTCCTAAGCGGCCGGCATCGTTTGAGGTTGCACCAATGAAACATGGCTAGAGGTTCGTGATCATTTGTTCTCGCTTCCCTGCTGCAGCCAGCACGACGGCGCCGAGCAGTACGACACCCGTGGCGATAAACTGATAGAAATATGGCACATTAAAAAGGGTCAAACCGTTAACAAGTACGCCGACAAAGATGGCACCGACGAGTGTACCGAATGTATGAAATTCTCCCTCCCTCAATACACTCGCCCCCAGAAAACCGACCGCAATAGCGTTGCCGAGGTGTCCCGGACCGGCGGTGGGTTGTCCCGACCCCATGCGGGCCATAATGACAAACCCTCCGAATCCCGCGAGAAGACCGGTAATGGCAAATGAGATGACTTTGATCCTCTCGGCCTTCAACCCCGACATCACCGACGCTTCAGGGTTGTATCCCACGGCATAGAGAAGTCTGCCTGATGCCGTTTTCCTCAAATGAAAATCGGTTATCAGGAATACCACCAGGATGATGATGAGTGGAAATGGTATCCCAAAGAGCTTACCTGCGGCAAAGAATATAAAACTATCCTTCAGCCCTGTTATGGGAGCGCCTTCGGTGTAGAGAAAGGTTATTCCGTAGGCTATCTGTCCCATGCCAATTGTCGTAATGAGGGAGTTGATCCTCACCTTTGCGATGAAGATGCCGTTTGCAATTCCAAACGCAAGTCCGACCGCCAGCGCCACCACCAGCGCCACCAGCGTTGGTGCACCGGCCGATTGTGCACCGGCAGCCATAATACCGGCGATGCCGGCAACCTGCCCGATGGACAGGTCAATCTCGCCGTCAATAAGTGCATAAGTTTCAGCCACTCCCAGAATGAAAAGCACCGCGATTTGCCGTGAGATATTGAAAAAATTTAAAAGCGTGAGGAATCGCGGTGCGAATATTGAAAAAATGAGGATCGTCAGTCCGAGCGCGACTAGCGTTCCGTATTTCCTGAAAAAGCGTAAGACGGCATATCGTTTATTCATATAGATAGGATTGCTCTTCGAAGGCGTTACTTTACCCAGCCCTGCTGCTTTGCAAATTCTGCTGCATTCTCCTGCGTTACCAGTGTGACCGGCGCATAGGTATGGGCGGGAAACTTTGTTTTTTCGCCTTTAAGATATTGTACGGCAATCTCCGCACAAATCTTGCCCATTTCTTTTGAATTCTGCGCCACCGTCCCCTTCTGGATGAGGCCTTTGGCAACATAATTCAAAATATTCTGCTTATCACCATCGGCACCAACGACAATGACATCTTCCATGCCGGCGGCCTTAAGGGACTGGATTGCGCCCAATGCCGGTTGATCATAGACGGCCCATACCCCCTTGATATTCGGATGGGCAACCAGATGATTTTCCATGGCCGCCCGTGCCTGAATGGTCCCGTCGGGGAACTGAATAGCGGTATCACCTACGATTTTTATGTCCGGGTTTCTATCAAAAACAGGCTTGGCGCCTTCTTTCCAACGAATCTCACATGGAGTATAGAACGGCTCTCTGAATATGACGATTTCACCTTTACCGTTCAATTTTGATACGAGAAATTCGGCCATCTGTCGGCCGATCAGCGCATTATCCGAGGTTACATCCGAAAGTACGCCCTCCCCGGCGAGCCCCGTGTCAGCGGAAATAAGCATGCAGTCATTTTCAACCGCCAGCTTCTGTATCGGCTTGAGACCATCTGCATCACCGCCAATGACGACAATAACCTTCAGGCCCTTGGCGATCAAATTTTCGATGTTGGTGTTATGCGCTTCCAGGGAACCATCGGCCACGACGTAGTTGTAGTCGGCTCCCAGTTCCTCGAGTCTTTGCTTCATCCGCTCGACCATATTGTTGATAAACTCATTTCCAGCCGCGTGATTGGCAATTCCGACAACCAGCTTCTTGGATTCCGCGGCCCCGCTGTCGAATGCAGCAATCATCATAGCAGCTGAAAATACGGTAAACAAGACAACGATTTGGAATAGACTCCATTTTTTGTCGAACATTACAAGCCCTCCTTATCCCAGTAGAGAAAGTTAATAAAAAATCACCTTACCCAATAGTTCCCAGGTGACGGGAATCCCCTTCCGACTTAAATAATAGGGTGTTGCGATTACGATTGATGCTGCAATCAAGGCCAGCGCGTGCCGCACGGAGGCCGACCGCATTCACCACGACGTATGCCGGCTATTTATTGATCGGAAGCATCGATCAGATCGCCTCCGACGATGTAGTGTACGACTTCCTGAATACTCGTCTTGGCGATGTCTTCACAAAACACCCCCTTACCCCCTCTTAATATCATCACACGGTCGGTCATCGCAAAAACATCCTGCATTCGGTGGCTGATGAATATTACTGACAGCCCTCTGCCCTTCAGCTGTTTGATCACCTCGAAGAACTGCCTCGTTTCCTTAACGCCCAGGGCGGCAGTCGGTTCATCCATGATGAGAACCTTGGCATCATTGGAGATTACTTTGCCTATCGCAACCGATGCCCTTTGTCCTCCGGATAGATTTCTCACCCTCGATCGAAAGGCCTTGAGGTCAATGCTTATCTTCAACGGGGACAGGATTTTCTCCGATTCCTGCTCCATTTTTTTCTTGTCGAGCTTTCTGATCATTCCACCGCAGAATGATTTTATCAATTCCTTGCCCAAAAAGATATTGGAAGGAATATCGAATTCATCGACGAGTGCCAGCTTCTGATAAATCATATAGATACCGACATCCATGGAATCCGATGGATTGAAGAATTGGCACGGCCGGTTTTCAAAAAGTATTTCGCCGCTATCGGGTGGATGGTAGCCGCTGAGCACCTTCATCAAAGTAGATTTCCCGGCACCATTATCCCCGACGAGACCGAGCGTTTCGCCGTATCTCAGCTGCAGGTTCACATGATCAAGAGCCTTCACGCCGCCAAAATTCTTGCAGATGTTTTTCATCTCTACGACAAAATCTTCATTTTGACTATGTCCTGACAACGCTTGAATTCCCTCACAGCATACAAATTAGTAGTATACATAACGACATCAATCATTGTGCATACAGACACAACGTTCTGCCTATTTGACACTTTACGGCAGTTTAAAAATCAATCATAAATTGGCAAATGCTACATTAATTATGACACTGTGTTTATTTGGTAGGTGCTACCCTCAAACTGTTTCCGATGCACAATGAGCATTTGATTTATTTTCGCCATTCCCGAAATCATCCGGCATTAGATTAAGGCCTATGACTCGTGAATTATTTCCAGCGTAATCAATGATATTCAAGGCGCCATAATCCTGCCTCAACCGGAAGAGATCCGACACCGGCATTCCCAATACATGGCACAAAATAACCCGGTTGACGCCGGCATGGGCAACTATCAGGGCATGCCCCCTCAATTGCCGGCCTAGGGCTTCGAAAAATGGAACAACCCTGGATTGTAGATCATTGAAACTTTCACCCTCCGGCGGTTTGTAGCTTGAAATGTTTTCACCGCGCCGGCGCCATTTTTCCGGAAATTGCCGGCGAATGTAATTCATCGATAGGCCTTCCCACTGCCCCAGATGAATTTCACGCAGTTGCGGCACTGGTTGTACCGCCGGCTGTTTATCCCCGGCAATAATTCGCGCCGTTTCTTGCGCCCGTCGGAGATCGCTGCAAAAGACAGCTTCAAATTCAATGCCAGCCAGCAATTTATTCCATTGTCCGGCATTATGGCGTCCGGCTTCGGATAGCGGTGGGTTTGATTGTCCAATGAACCGCCTCTCTTCTGCCCCTTCAATTACGCCATGTCGAATAAGATAGATCATCGGACCGCCGTTTGGGATACGTCAAATCATGGATTCAATTGGTTTACCGGTTAACTGCTCCAACTGATGCTTGACCATCAGCGCGCTTTGCAGCCTGTGGTTTATAATTGAAAATATATCGGGATCAGATGCATATTGCTTCATCTTGGTCTTAAACCGCAATTCCAGGTCGACCATACGACTGCCCTGGACAAGCTTATCCGCCAGAAACACCACTTCTCTCTCGCTAATCGATTTTCGGTCCCCTAAGGAAATATCCATGTGGGCTCCGACAATACCGGCCACGTCCGGGTATCCCAACTGGCAGAGTATCCGTTCGGCCCGCCGGGCATGGTCGGACTGTTTTCTGGCCAAATCGTGCAGCAACCCCGCAGCAGCTATTAAATCCAGGTCCAAATCGTTTCCGACTTTTTTAAGCGCCTTGCCCAGAGCAACCGCCACCTCTGCGACCGCCTGGCAGTGGTCAATAACCTCCTTTTCGACTAGAAATATTTCCTTCATCAATGCCATGCATTCGTCACGGGTGGGAATTTGTTTTTTTTGATATTTTAAGAGGATGTGCCGGTAGTCCTGTTTCGTATCCATGTCAAATAAAATGCCTTCATCGGCAACGTTGACATCAATGGCGGATGATTCTTTTTGCTCCAGCAAGGAACGTAGTCCTCCCTGACCGCGGTAGTCCAAAATGTCCCGCTTGAAGACAGTTGAAATAAGCGGCGGATGGCCCCGATGCTTTCTGAAAACCGGATACAAAATATGCCTGGGTCTAAAATTTGCCAATAACGCGCTTGCCGTCCCGGGTCTCACAAGGGGAACATCGGTGGGAAGTATGAAAAAAGCGTCACAATTCGGTTTCAGGCTCCTTAGACCGACCTTAATCGAGGAAAACATACCCTCCGAATAGGATTCATTCAGGACCGGACGAACATTGAGCGGCTTCAATACGGCTGATACTTCCGCCGCCCGGAATCCGATCACGACGCGAATCTCCTCAACTCCGGCGGCCCTGAACATTCGGATGACGTGCTCAATAATCGTTGTGCCCCCCAAAGTCATCAAGGGCTTGAGTTCTCCCATCCGTGATGACACGCCGGCGGCCAAAACGACAGCGGTGACATTAACCTTTTTCATAAACGGTGACCAGTTTCGATTATTATTTTGATTTTTCCTTCATTTTTTTAGCAGCATTGAGCACCGATCTCGCTATATGTACGTACGCGCCGCAACGGCAGATATGACCGCTGAGAGCCGTTGCCACCTCCGAAACATTGGGTGTTGGCTTTTTCTCCAAAAGGGCCTTGGTGCTCAAGATCATACCTGGCGTGCAGAATCCGCATTGATAGCCCTGCTCTTCTATAAATGCCTCCTGAATCGGATGAAGATCCTCTTCCGAGCCCAAGCCTTCGATCGTCGTTATCTCTTTTCCTTCTGCCTGCAGTGCCAACATCAGACACGATGTCACCGGCTCGCCGTCCAACAACACCGTGCAGGATCCGCACTCACCTTCAGCGCAGGAAATCCGGACGCCATGCAAACCCAGCCTATTTCTTAACACCTGCGCAAGGTTTTCGTGAGGCTCTATCGCAAGCTCATGGACTTGACCATTCACCGTCAGCTTTGTGTTCATTTTAATCCTCCCAATTTTTGAATCGATTCTTCAATACAACGTCTCACAAGCACCCGGCTGATTTCTCTGCGGTAGTCGGCCGATGCGCGCAGATCGCTTATCGGCTTTGTTTCTAAGGAAGCCTGGCTGCTGGTTTTTTCAAGCAGTTCCTTATCGATCTTTGACACCTCAAGATTCAAGAGCATCTTTTCAGCAGCTTTGGCTCTCATGGGCACAGGGGCCACGGCTCCCAGCACGATTCTGGCCTCTTTAACAACTCCAGCGTCGTCAGCGCTTAAGGAGACCGCCACATTCGTCTGGTTGCAATCAACTACCAGACGTGTTGCCCGTCGATAAGCCGATGCGGTTTTAAGCGCTGGTTTAGGGACAATAATTTCTGTCAGCATTTCGTCTTCTTTCAAGGCGGTTCCATTTACTCCCTTAAAAAAATCTTCAAGTGCTATGGTCCTTTCCCCCGACACCCCGAGAATCTTGACCTGCCCATCAAGGGCCATGAACATTACGGGAAGGTCCGAGGCCGGTGAAGCATTGCACAGATTGCCTCCAACCGTGGCGAAGGACCTTATTTGGGGAGTACACATCTGGCTGGCGGTGTTGCTTAAAGCAGCCGTCAATCCGTTTCCTTTATTTGCATTTTCAAGGCTGGCCAAGGTCGTCAGGGTTCCAATACTAACCTCATTTGGCGTTTGTTTTATGTATTTGAGATCGGAAATGAAGGTTAAATCGATGCAGTACTTAAAATCCGTTTTGCCGCGCCGCCAGTCCAGCAGTAAGTCAGTACCGCCGGCCAAAAACCTGGCCAGTTTTCCATTTTGAGCTTTCAGCTCGCATGCTTCCTTGGGGGTTGACGGTCTCAGGTACTCAAATCGTTTAGTCATTTTTCCCTCCAATCATAGGAATTTTGAACTATACGTGGCTCGTTTTCATAGCGTTAAACATCCACGTATTAGAGTCAATCGGCGACGGGTTCTGCGATATTCATATTTTTCCTAATGCTCTCAAGACCTTTTCTGGTGTCATCGGAACATCGACCCATACGCCAATGGCATTATATACCGCCTGACATACCGCCGGGGGAGCGGCGGCGATGGGTGCTTCACCGGCCGACTTTGCGCCAAACGGCCCCGATGGTTCGTACGACTCATGAAAAAGCATTTTTGCTTCGACCGGAAAATCAACAAACCGCAGAACCTTATAGTCGGTTAAATTCGGATTCAGAATTCTTCCGTTGTCATCGAACACCAGAACTTCAGACAGGGCAAATCCGGCACCCACCATCGCACCGCCAATAATCTGGTTTTCTAATATTTTCGGATTCACAACGGTTCCACTGTCTTGGGCTGCGAGGTAATCGAGAAGCCTGATTTCACCGGTCTCGATATCCACCTCGAGATCGGCAAAATGAGCGGCAAAATGGCGGGCAAATGCCGTGGATGGCGGCATCGGCAGTGCGGATCGTCCCGTTATACTGTCCGATGGACTTAATGCTTCGGCCCTGAAGTGCATGATAACGTCGGAGATGGGCACTTTTTTGCCTGGATTATCCTGAGAAAAAACCATTCCGTCTTTTATATCCAGTTTTGAGGGATCGGTTTCGAAAATATCTCTGCCGGCTATTGCCAAAATCTGGCGCTTGGCATCCAGACAGGCACTCCAGGTGGCATAGCCGGTTCTAAAGGTCGTCGTACTGGCAATCGATCCCCGACTCCATGGACAGGAATCCGAATCGCCGGTTTCGAACTGTACTCGATCGATGGGTATACCGAGTGCTTCGGCTGCAATTTGTGATTGGGTGGTTTCCGCTCCGGTACCATGCCGGCCAACGCTGCAGAAAATTTTTGCACTCCCATCCTTGAAAACCCGCACGACGGCTGAGGTATTGCCCTCCATTTCCTCGCCGCAGATGTGAATACCGGTACCCACACCGATCGCCCGTCTTTTCGGTCCGTCAACATGATAGGGTTTACCCCACCCCACCCACTTGTCTTTCCATCCGAAAGCCTCGGAACCTTTTTTGAGTATTTCTTCGGTGGATCCGGTCGACAGCTGAAAGAGTTCCGGCCAGAGGTCCCTCAGTTCTTCCGGCGGCAGTTGCCTGTATGCTGTTCGATCATGTTTGACATACGTACTTGCCCATCGTTGCCTGAGAGGATCACCCGGCTTTATCTGGTTGAGGATCCTGAATTTAACGGGATCCATATCCACTTTGACCGCCAACATATCCGCCAAGCGCTCTACAACCATACCCATGGTCACGTCACCGACGCCGCGCATGCAGCCGGCAGTTACCAGATTAGTGGATACCCCCTGACAAACGTATCTTCCATGAGGCGCTCTGCCGCCCCATTGATCGATATTAAAGTATCCGACCTCAACCTTGAATCCGTATCCGCCGTTATCCATGATATGATAGACATCGATGAAGGTAATTTTGCCGTCTTTTGTGCAGCCCATTCGCCCACGGGTTCTTTCGCTGTGACGTCTTTTAACCATCGCCATGCATTCCAGGTTGGTAAGTTCAATTTTTACCGGCTTTTTTACTTTTTTGGCCAAAAGGGCTGTGACAAGCATGAAATTATTCGTCCACCACAACCCAAATGAGCATCCCGTCGGCAGGGCAATTATTCTCACTTTACTATGGTCTATGCCGAAGCCGCGGGCAACGCCGTCCTGTAATTCGGATGGTGTCTGAGTGGAGGTCCACAAAGTCACCCGATCACCATCCCATTGGGCGATGGCTGCATTCCGTCCAATCGGCGCGTATTGCTGGCTGCCGAACTTCACGTCGGCTTCCACGATAAAATCTGATTCTTTTTCTCCCTTTTTCAAATCCCCCCACTCCCATTTATTGGGTGTGCGAGCGTTCTTTCTGGAGTGCACCGGAGGCGCATCTTCAGCCATCGCTTCTTCCGGATCGAATACGGCTGGTAATACTTCATACTCAACTTCAATAAGCTCGAGAGCAGCTTCTGCAATTTCCTCGCTTATCGCCGCGACAGCTCCGATTTCGTCTCCAAAGAACCTGGGCTTACCGTCCAGTATCGGCCCAATATAATTCAACCAGACGCCATGCCAATCCCATTCCGGTGCATCTTCATGCGTGATGCAACCCACAACGCCGGGAAGCGCCTCTGCCTTGGAAGTGTCTATTTTTTTAATAACGGCCCGCGGGTGCTGGCTTCTGAGAATTTTGCCGTATACCATGCCGGGAAGTTCAAAATCGCCGGCATATTTCAAACTTCCAGTAACTTTTGCTTTCGCATCTTTGGCAGGGATACTTTTCCCGACAACTGCAAATTCTTTTTTCGTTGTCATTTTTATCCTCCGTCTTATTATTCATAATGACATAGATCATTGTGCTTACATACACAGCGTTCTGCTGTTTTGCCCCTCTCCAGCAGTTAAAAAATCAACCATAAAAAAGCTGCTCAATTAAACCATCATTTTCGCATCGGCTTAATTAAGCCCGGCGAAAACATAGGATTTTCGGCCAAAATTTTCTTCCCTGTGAAAGTATCATACAGCCAGGTCTTCTTTTCACCACGGCAAATATATAGCGGCAGGTAAAGAGACTTTTTTTCTACAATTTCAATCTCCGGATCCCATATAAAGGTTTTATATTTCCGGGTAACAAGCTTTGCAGCAGTTTCAATTGCATAGTCATCGCGCTTCTCAGGAGGAACCCCGCAGTCACCGATGGCTTGGCTGTCAACCCTTATCTCCCTGAATTCCGGCCGGGTTCTTACCTCGTGGTGAATATATCCGACAGGGTTCATAATCAGCATGAGTCGCAGCCTTTTGGGTTTCATCCACAGTCTGCGCAAGGCTATTTTAAATGAATAGAAATCAGCAGGAAGATAAATGAGGCCAAATGGTTTATCACGGGGCACCCGCATCTCTTCGGCACTAAATTTGGGATAAATTATGTCAATTTTAGCAGACATACCCAATCTATATCTTAGTAAGGGTTTTTAGGCTGACAATCCTTATTCCGCTTCCATGGAGAAGGCGAACATCCCGAAATTGGCAGGAAGTGGCCCTGATAACCACTTCCTTTTAAGGAATGCATAAATCGGAGAGGTAATCCGCCCCTGGCATCGCAACAGGACTAGGTTTACTCTATTTACTTTCGATAGTCATCATAGTAATTCTCAACCAGTCGCTGAAAATCAGCCCCTTCTTTTAGATATTCTTCACGTAATTTTTGGGTCATATGCACGGCCTGCCACTGATAGACTCCGGTTTCATATTCGGGATAGCCGACCACATCGTCGTTCACGTTGGTTCTCTGCATCCAGTAGGCAAGCTCTTCTTCTTTGGTCGGTTCAAACGCTAATCCAAAAACAATGGTACAGATTAAAGAAATCGTTGCACCCCAGAACACCGGGAAGGCATAGAGCCCGACGATCATACCGCCAATGCCCGGCAGTGTTTCCGAGTATTCCGCAATCGGCACATTAATGCCGCCCACATTATGGGAATCTGTGAAGAATATCGTGAACACCACATAAACCACGAGACCGGCTGTGATGGCAATCCAGTTGGCCTTGGCCGAGAGACGCTTCCAGAAAGGACCTATGACAACAGGCCAGGTAAGCGAAACAAATATGATCTCAAACACGGCGTACACAAGGGGCAGGGCCTTCTGAAAAAACAGGGCCATAAGCGCAGAAATCACCACGATGATTCCCACAATGACTCTTGCGGCTCTCATCATCCTCTTTTCCTCAAACTTCATCCCAAATGAATCCATACCGATATTCTTGATCCACTGAGCCGTTGCTGCGACGTAGGAGGAGTCTATGGTGGACATGCCTGCCGCAGTAAAAAGAACCAGCAAAAGGCCGGCAGCTATGGGCGGCAAATGATCGACCATGAAGTTGACCCATAAAAGCTCGGTGTTTCCTTCAAAATTAGGATAGAGAATCTTCAGTCCGTCGGAAGCAAAGGCAGGCACCAGCCCGATGATACATAGGATAATACCGGAGTAGAGAAAAGCCTTCTTTGTCTCCCCCGGCGTTCGACCACCGCACGCTCTCTGCCCCATATCATTTGCCGGAATATCACCGATCGCGATCGAAAGAAAAAGAAACCAGAAAAGAGAACCCTTGGCGGTAAACAGGTGGCCGGCACTCCAGTGTTCGGCGCTGAAAAGCGCACCGGGAGCAACGGCGCTGGCCTTTCCCAGGATAAGAAACATAACGATGAATATTCCGATGATGGCAAGGATTATCTGCAGCGTGTCGGTATAGGCAACAGCCCACAAGCCTCCCATAACACAGTAAATTCCGACTACTAAGGCATAAATGATGACACCGGTCGCAAAGCTGACGCCGGTAATTGCAGAGAGAAGGTAGGCACCGGCCACACACATACCGCCGACCATAAAAACGCTGGTTCCGATGGCCATCACGATACCACAATACGTACCCAAACCTTTACTGGCAAATCGGAGACCATAATAGTCTGCCATAGTCCAACCGTGCAATCTTCGAATGGGTGCCGCCCATGTGACACCGGCGAGAATCATACAGACACCGAGGCCAAAAGTCGTGGTGAGACCCTCCCAGGCACCTCCCGAAATGCCCATGGACACGGCTGTCAGGAAATAGGCGGCCGTTCCTAAACTGGCTGTTAGTGTGGCGGTAAGAATTGGCAGCGGGATATTCCAGTTTGAAACAAGGAAATCTTCTGCCGATCGGGATTTCCTTAAGGCCTTTCTCACAAGGATGCCGATCGGAATGAGATAGAGAATATAGATCACTGAACTCCAAATTTGTTGAGTCGTCATCAAAGCACCTCCTTTTTAAACACTTCCTTGTTGATGTTAAATCAATCCCTTTTTATTCAGACCTCATTTGTGGTAATTTGTGTTGCAATAAATGTAACTCGAACAATTCGATGCCGCCAAACGATCACTAAAATCCTACGTAGTCCTTGCATAATGTGCATGAGGGCATCAGACAGCCTTTGTAATCATGATAACAATTGGTTTACTATTCTTGCCATCTTGTCCAAAGTTTATTTCACATCCAAAAGGCGTGGAATTAAAATCCATCAACTTGCTGGGGAAAATAATCCTCGCAGGTTCCTTCACGATAGACGTCCGTCGTGGCACAGTGCAGGCCGCCGCCGAATGGATAGGCATCCCGGAATGGCACCGGTACCACCTCAAACCCCAGCTTGTCCAGTTGTTCCTGCTGGTAAACCTCGCTGGCTTCGACACACACCGTCTTGGGATCCAATACGAGGACATTCATGGAGAGCCAGACGCTGGAGTAACAGAGCGGCGGCGGGTTCTTATGGGCCGGTTTGGCCGCTTCTACAATTTCCCAGCCGTTGAGCTCAAACAGTTTCTTGTGCTCCGGCAAGACCTTGCGATTGGGGTTGTTCAGAAGCAGGCCCGGCCGCAGCGGTACAAACGTGCAGTCAATGTGAATCGGGTAAGGATCCCCCGGAAAGTTCATGCGGTGAATCCGCAGATCCGGGAAATGACGGCGCAGCCAGTCGATGCCGGCCAGATTCGCGGTAAATCCATGCTGCACCACGATGTCTTTGCCCATGCGGGCCAGCTCGGCGGCATCGAAAAGGGGCTCCACCTCGGTCGTTACAAAATCTTTGGCAGCCGTTAATTTTAGGCGGTCTTCAATGGTCATCACCCGGCTCAGATAGCCTTCCTTGTAAGAGGCATCCGTCAACCGGGGTTTTGGCGCCGTCTCCCAGCGCATATTGGGGTCTTCCTTGAAATATCGCTCAAGCAGGGGACGGTAGCACAGATATTCGAACCAGCGGCAGCGGTAAGACATGGTGGCTTCAATCATCTCATTGCCAACCGTGGCAATGACGTCTCTGGGCGGCATGCAGCCGAACATGGACTGGGTTTCAAAATCCGGCGTCTTGACCGGTTGGCTGAAGTCGAGCGGGGTCGGCCGATCCACCCGAACACCTCTTTTTCTCAGGATGTCGGCATAATTGTCAAGCTGAACATTGGCGTTGTCCACGGTATCCTGCGGCCGCGGACCCCATTTGCCCTTCATGTCGCTGTCGTTGGGGACTTTACATTCCACCGCCGGCTCCGGGGGCGGTATCATGCAGCCGTCGGCAATCCCCACAATGACATGCTTGAGCGGATCCCATTCGTTCCAGGAATTCACAATCGTCTTTCCCTCTCCCGCCATAGCTGACCTCCTTGATTGATTACCTTATAAATGGGTTGCAAAAGTGGATATGTTACGCAGTCCACTGTAAATCAAAAATACTGATAGGCAATTTTTTCACAACCTGCCAAACAGATCGATTTTTCGGAAATAAGGACTGCAATTTACCAAATTGTTGCAAAGCATAAATATAAGAGCATTGCAATAGTTAATTAATGGTTATAAATTGATTATAAAAAATGGCTAATGAAAAGGAATTCGGGCGATGCCAAAAAACAGCATACAATACCAACACATTGTGGAGGATCAGATGGAACTCGTTTGCCGGTATTTGCCGGATTGCACCCTCACATTTGCCAATCAGGCTTACTGCCGGTATCACGAGAAAAGCCGGAATCAACTTATCGGCAAAAGCTTTTTGCCCTCTGTTCGGCCCGATGATCGCCGGGTTGTTTTAGACTTTATAAAGTCGACCAGCCCGGAAAATCCGATTTCCACCGAGATCCAACAAATCACCAAAAGCAGCGGAGAAATCTTTTGGGTGGAATGGCGCCGCCGGGCGTTGTTTGATGATACCGGCAATTTGCAGGAAATCCAGTCAGTAGGAAGAGATGTCACCGAATATAAAAAGACTGAAGAAGCTTTGAAGGCTTCGGAAGAGGATCTGCGCAGGAAAAACATCGAACTCGAACGAAAAAATAACGCCCTGACTGAAGTCCTGGAGCACATTGAGCATCAAAAAATGCAAATTAAGGATGATATGCTTGCCAATGTCAACGAATTATTGATCCCCTTGTTGGATCAGCTCGTTGCCAAGGGATCCACGATTGACCGAATATATTTAAACTTGATCAAACGCTCCCTGGAGGATTTGACATCATCTTTCGGCCGAAAAATTACCCCAAAAAGTTTTAAATTAACTCCCCGCGAATTGCAGATCTGCAATATGATTAAAAGAGGACTTTCCAGTAAAGAAATCGCCAGCTTTCTTAATATTTCACTTTTTACTGTGGGCAGGCATCGTCACAACATAAGAAAAAAATTAAAGATCACGAATAAAACCGTTAATTTAAATTCCTTTATGCAGGATCTGTGAATTAGAGAATCCTGACCCCGAGGACCAAGCTTTGACCTCACTCCAGATGGGTGGCCTTGGGGGAAGATAGCCCATGGCATTGATTTGCGGCAAAGCCTATAATCTGTGACCTGCTCCAGAAGACCAGGTTTTCAAGGATAGAATAAAAGGAATTATGCGCAGCATTAAATAATTACTCCACCTATGACAATAGTCAATTCAAGGTTGTAATTTGCTTTTTGACGACTGAAGAAAACTGTTAAATCCAAGGCCCGGCGGATTAATTAAACTCTTCCATAATCTCATTGTCCACCCGGAAAATATAGGCAATCAGAGCCGCCCTGATCCACATGCCGCAACGCTCCTGGCGCCAGTACGCGGCCCGCGGATCTTTATCAATTCTGATATCAATTTCATAGCGCCGGGGCAGCGGGTGCAATATGGCGCAATGGGTTTGAATCATGGACAGATGATTGGTTTTCAGATGAAAATCCGGAAAAGTTTCGGCCTCACTGGTCGGGTCCGAGGAGTATTCATTCTGTATCCGGGTCATGTAAATAGCATCAACGTCGGGCATGATGCTTTCGAAGTCTTCGGTTTCTTTAAAGGAAATGTTATGTTTGTTTAAGAACTCTTTAATGTCGTCTTTCATCCTAAAGACTTCCGGAGCAACATATACCAGCTCAACATCATTATAATTTTTCATTAAATAGCTTAAAGAGCGCACCGTACGACCGCGCTTTAAATCGCCGACCATGGCAATCTTTTTGCCGTCCAAACCGCCGATGGTTCGGAACTCTCTCTCCAGCGTGTAAATATCCAGCAAGGCCTGGGTGGGGTGCTGATCGGGACCTGAACCACCGTTTAATACAGGAACGGGGCGCTCGGTTTGATTCAGAACCCAGGCAGTTTTTTCGGCAAAGCCGGCTTCAGGATGCCGCGAAATAATCAGATCGACGTAACTGGCAAACGTGCGAATGGTGTCTTCGGGTGATTCCCCTTTGACCTCGGAACTGGTCGATGTCCCCCGGATTTCAGAGGTAGATACCCCGAGAATATGACAGGCATTTTGAAAGGAAAGAAACGTCCGGGTCGACGGCTGAACAAAGTAAAGCATCGCGCGCTTGTGGGGTAATAAATGGCGCAGTTTGCTCTGGCCCACTTTCGTTTTGGCCAGCAGTCTGATCGAATCGGCCAAATTACATAGATAATCCAAAAACGGCCTGTCAAACTGCTGGGCGTATATGACATCAAATATGCGATCATTCCTCTTGAAATTAGCCACTTTTTCATCGACGGCTTTGCTGAAAAATTCTTCCCAGCCTTCAAATTCCTGTTGCGTTTGTTCTGCGTATTTCTCCATTTTTTTTCTCCTGGTATTTTTTGGGGGTTGCCTGTTTTCGCTGGTCATCTCTTTCGGACGGCAGATGAAGTCGAGGTGGGTAAGAGATGAATTTCTATGTTGATCGAGCAATATGGCAAAATTATTATTGTGTGTCAAGGACGGAATAACCACATTAGGTTGTGGTTTTAATCCAAATTATCAGAGCACCGTCAAAATGAATACTAAACCAAACGCATCAGAAGGTTTTTAAGATAATAAAATCTCAAATTTTAAGCACCAAATTATTTGCCATGCTAAATAATTTGGTGCTTGGATTTTTCATGATTTTTAATAAGCAGGAAATCTTGGTGAGATTAGTCAATTGCTTAATAAAATGACGGAGCGGTTTGTCAATAAGCTTTCTTCTTGATTGCAAAGTTTTTTTCTGTCATATTTTGAATTTTTAGATCTCAGCGGTGTTATACGTAACAACCTAAATCAATGCATTTACATACACAGCGTTCTGCATGTTTTACACAATTTGGATGGTCATCTTATGAACGATTCGAAGAAGGAAACGACATGTATTCTTAACTATAATGCTGTGTATCAAAGGAATTTTTAATGCCTGTTACCCGACTCAAAGAAACAATCCTGAAAAAAATTAGTGCGGCCACCCGCAAAGCCTACGGTCAAGATCCGGATCAACTTGAAATCGGGTTCCCACCGAATGCCGATATGGGGCATTTTGCCGTCGGGTGTTTTCCCCTGGCAAAACAGTTTCGCAAGTCTCCGGCTGAAATTGCCGCCAATATTGTGGCGCATATCAAACCCGATGACGTTATCGCAACAGCCGATGCCGCCGGCCCGTACCTTAATTTAAAGATTAAGGAAGATTTGCTTTTTGGTGAGGCTTGCAGTCAGATCATCAGCCGGGATGCCGAATACGGTTCATCAGACATCGGTCAGGGCAAACGCGCGATGGTGGAGTATCTGGCGCCCAACACCAACAAGCCGCTGCATCTGGGACATCTGCGCAACGGCGCGCTGGGCATGGCGGTTGCCAACATGTACCAGGCCACCGGACACTGGGTAGTCAAAGCCAACCTGGTCAATGACCGGGGAGTTCACATCTGCAAAAGCA
>CP070771.1:6140713-6151227 GCA_020345785.1 Desulfobacterales bacterium | reverse complement strand
TTCCAGAATATCGACCAGGATGTAATAGGCGTCGTAGCGCAAAAGCGGGTTGCCGTTAAAAAGAACCGAAGACACACCGGCAATCAGCATGACGTTGAAGGCCACCGCCCGCAGGGGGCCGGGTTGCGCATTGACCCAGACGAAAACGGCCAAGGCGGCAAAAAAAAACTCGATCAGCATCCCGGCCGCACCGACCAGAATCCGTTCTCTTTTTTTGCGAAAGGCCGAGGCGGCGGAGGCGTCCACGTAAGGAATCGGCGTAAATACCAGCAGCATGATTCCCATCTCATGAACCTCACCGCCCCTGATTTTGACGGCAAAGGCGTGGCCGAACTCATGGAATGCTTTTAAGAAGGGAAACGTGAGCCAGAGGATCAGCAAATTCTGCGGCGCCAGGACGCGGTCGGCGATATTTTCGGTCAGCTCGGTCCAGTGCACCCCGACCTGGACCAGGGCCGGGATCACGACCGCCAGCCACAGGATCAGCCCCGGCCAGCTGAGAATCGGCCGGGCCAGCCAGCGGAAGCGCATTAAAAAACGTTCCGGATCCAGCACCGGAAAGCGCATAAAAAGCGGGCTGCGCAGGGTTTGCTTCCACCAGCCGAAGCGGCGCTTTTCGGAACGTTTGGCCAGCTCGCCCGGATCCGGCTGGACATCGCCCTGCAGAGCATCCACCGCGTGCAGCTGGCTGAGCAGCCGAATGACTTCCTCCTGGGTCGGGGCATCTTCCCCCAGGCGCGCACGGCTGGCCTCCCAGATCTGCTGAACGCTGCGCTGGCCGTCCATCAGTCCGATCAGCTGATAGGCCGCCGGGGTAAAGCGCTGGAAACGGCCGGACGAGTGATCCTGCATCACATACCACAGTTCACCGCGATAATGATGACGGTGGATTTCAACATGGCTGCGCAGGCGCGGTTTTAATCCCGCCACCCGGTACCAGGATGGGCTGTAGAGTGATTGGGACATCTTTCGGCAATCCGGTATCTTATGAGGTTAGTCGTCTATATCCTAATAAATTGCCCATCTTGAAATTCCAAATAACAAATCCCAAATAACAAACAAATTCCAATTTCAAATTTCCAATGCTTAAAACAAAACCAAAGTGAAACCGTTAAAGTCTGTTTTGGTCATTTGAAAATTAATTATTGTTTGAGATTTGATGCTTGGTGCTTGGGGTTTGTCCATCAGGGCCACCATCTCCATACCTGCATCCTCACCCAATCAATGGCCGCGTGGGTCCAGACCCAGATCAGCTTGCGGCGATCAATGGTGATCTTGCCGATGCCTTCCATGCCCGGACGAAGTCTGGCCGTGTCTTGCAGCATGCGGCCTTCCACCCTGAAATAGTTGCGGCCTTCCCGGGCGGTGGACACCGGGGTGACTTTTTCAACGACGAATGCAAAGACCTCGTCGGCCATGGACGGCAACACCAGCTCACTTTGCTGCCCCACTCTGATCTCGTTGATGTCGCGCTCGTCAACTTCGACAACGATGCGGTAATCACCGAGCGGGGCGATTTCGTAAAGGATTTGACCGCGTTCGACCGGTGCGCCCAGCGACTGGGTTAAATCGCCGCTCATCACCACCCCGTTGAAGGGGGCCACAACTTGGGTGCGCGCCAGCTGCTCGTCGATCAGGGCCAGCTGCGCATCGGCCTGATCAATTTTAGCCCGCAGAATCCGGATCTGGGAGCGGTCGTGCTCCGCCATGGCGGCGTGATACTCTTTAAGCTGCTGTTCTTTCTCGGTCACCCACTTGAGCCGTTCGAGTTTAAGCTCGCGGTCATCGAGCACACAGAGCATCTCGTCGGCTTGAACCACATCACCGGGACGCGCCGGCGCTTGCCTTACATAGCCGTCAAAGGGCGCTGCCACCACCCGCTGCACTTCGCCCTCAATAAAAGTCGGAGCCGACACACGGTAGTCGACTTTAAAAAGGGCAAAGAACACCGTCAGACCGACAAGCAGCAGCACGATCAATTTTCGCAGCAGATAGCGCGGGCCGAAGAACCGTTTCAACTGGCGGGCGCAGGCGTCCAGGGCTTTGCGGATCAGCCAGCGCTCCTCAACCCGCCGGTTGTTTAAAATTGGTCCCACCAGCATGGCCAGAGATTCACAGAGCTCAACGGTCTCCGGATCAAAGGGGCGTTCGGCCGGACGCTCCAGCATCAGCCCCCCGAAATATTTTTCGCCGGCTTCCAGGGGCAGGGTGCAGATCGCCCCGCTGTCAAACTGCCGGGCCAAATCCGCGTGGGCCCGGGTAACGACCGGATCGGCATCCTCGGGCAGCGGAAAGACAATCACCGCGTTCTGATCGATAGCCTCCTCCATGGCCGCTTCAATCGCCCGCACCAAATTGGTTTGTGTGCCGAATTCGGCACTGTGGGAGAGGACGTCCACGCGCACATGATTGCGCTTTTTAAATCCCATGCTCACCCGGTCGCATTCCAGACGGGTGGCCATCTGGGTGACAAACGCCATGGCCGCCTCACGGAAGCGTTCGTGTTCGACCGCGCTGGCAACCAGATCGAACAGTTTCTGCAGGCGTTCGGTCGTCCGGGCGGATTGGACGGCTTCCGACCGGCGGATCAGGACCTCGAGCCAGGCCGCACCCCAGTGCAGCTGGCGCATGATGGTCTGAACTTCTTTTCTGTCCCGCTCGTCAACCCCGAGCACAACGACGCCGTGCAGAACGCCGGATACTTCAATGGGGTAGGCGATGTGATAACTTTCGGGCGATGGGTTTTCCGGAGTGGGCTGCAGGTCGGTTTCGAGAAGCAGGCCGCGGCGTTCTTTGAGCGCGTTCTGGGCGGCCCCGGTGAGATGATGCATGCTGAGTTTGGCGTCCGGCCAGACGGCAACCGGCGTGTAGGGTCCGCTGTCCGGCTCTCCCAGCAGAACCATGGCGCAGCGGACCCCTTTCAGCTGGCGGCACTGCAACGGCAGCCAGCTCTGGCAGAACTCTTTGGGGGTCGTCGCCCCGGCAAACTGCCGCCAAAACACATAGTCGGGGTCGAAACGGCCCGGGTCATCCGACCTGCCAACCGTGCGCAGTTTACGGGGATCGTCTTCGCGTCCTGGAGGATATCGTTCCATTTTACCGACCGACCAGACATTTTATTGAATTGTGACGCCTTCGGGTCGACAAACTTCCAGTTCCAGGGCGTCAAATCTTGGATTTGTCAACCATCCCTGTGTTAAACGAGCGGATCGAATTGGCATTTCTTTTATATCACGATAATCACTGCGGTTCAAGAGCCGGCAGGCAAAGAAGTATGAAGAACGATTTCTTCGCTTGCATCGACCGCGAAAAAGAAATCGGCATCAATGTTGCGATTATTGCTCATTTTCGGCCCAACCGTTTCAAGGAGGAACCTGTTTTAAGAGGCCTGAAGAGGTCGCGCAAGAGTGAAGGACTGCAGTTATAGAGGAGGTCATAGTTGAGTAGAAGCTATCTCAAAAAAGTCTTTCGAACCAAACTCTTTGTTGGCGCCTCGTTTTAAATCCTCGAAATACTGTTGTATTCCAGCGGTTTAAAACTCGGCCCCGCCGCAATTTTGAACCAAAATCCTTTTTTTGAGATGGCTTCTAGACATAATAGCTAACTCTGCCGATCATAAGACTTTTGCCTGTGAAGAAATGGCGCGCGGCATAAGGCTGATGGTGCAAGAGGCACATCACAAATTTTTTAGGATAGATGTGTCATCCCGCAATGGCGGGGGTGAAGGATATTTTCCGATTTTAAGCTGTCTCTTGTGTCTATTAATTTTTGCTCGGCTTTGTAATCCGGAATTTTACAAAAGTCGCATGTGAATTGCCACCGAGAAATCGGATTTTGTTGTTTTTACGACGACTGTGGCTTGCTTTCGTGCGAAGAATCCGGTATTTACTTTGTGAACAATTTATCTCAAGCACTTATGCCAAGCCTCAAACAATAGAGGAGGAAAAAATTGATGGAAAACTTGGTTGGAGAAGCTAAAGCCTTAATCGTTGAGTTTAAAGGGAAGGATTATGCGTTCGGTAGCGGTGTGCTGGATCGCGTCGGTCTTATGACGGCGGAAATCGGCCAACGGGCGCTGCTGGTCAGCCGGCTGTCCTCGGCTTGGCTCAAGCCGGCACTGGAGCAGGTGACGGCTTCTCTGAAGGCCAACGGCGTTGAAGTACTGGGACCGGTCCAGGGGGCCGCACCCAATGCGCCGCGCGAAGACGTCTATCGACTGCAGGGACATATCCTCCACAAGAAGCCGGATGTAATCGTATCCCTTGAGTCCGGTTCGGGCATCGATGCCTGCAAAGCCGCAGCCGTTCTGGCGACGTTGGGCGATATTGAGGCCGAGCTGGATCCTTACTTTGGCCTTGGTGAAGTCACTAAAGTCTGTGAAAGCGCAGGCCGCAAGGTGCTGCCGATCGTCGCCGTAATGACCGCCGCCAGCTCCTCGGCCCACCTGACAAAATACTCCAACATCACCGATCCGGTCAAAGGCCAAAAAAAGTTGATCATCGACGAGGCCATCGTGCCGCCCAAAGCTGTTTTCGATTACGGACTGACCGCTTCCCAGCCCATGTCGCTAACCCTCGACGGCGGGATGGACGGCTTCAGCCACTGCATTGAAGTTTATCTGGGCGCCAAAGGCGACGGGGTGAATCGGATCGAAAAAATCGCGCTGGCGGGTATTGAACTCATCGTGGCCGGTCTGGCCGTTCTGGCAGAAAAACCGGAGGATTCGGCCGCCCGCGAGCAGGTGGCCCTGGGTACCGACCTGGGCGGCTATGCCATCATGGTCGGCGGTACGAGCGGACCGCATCTAAACAGCTTTTCGCTGGTTAAATATTTAAGCCACGGGCGGGCCTGCGCTCTGATGAATCCTTATTACACGGTCTTTTTTGCACCCGCCGTGGAAGAACGCGTCCGAAAAATCGGAGCTATTTTCAAACGGCACGGTTATATTGAGGCGGAACTGGATGCGCTTTCAGCCAAAGATCTGGGCCGGACGGTCGCAGCCGGAATTTTGTCTTTTAACCGTAAAATCGGTTTTCCCACCATGCTGTCCGAAATAGAGGGCATTGATCGCGCCGTAATGGAAAAAATACTCACCGCCGCCAAAGATCCCCAGCTCGAAAGCAAACTGCAAAACATGCCGGTCCCACTAACCGCCGATCTGGTTGATCAATTCATGGGGCCGGTCCTGGAAGCCGCCTGGAGCGGGGACCTGGGAAAGATCGTGCTGCGGTGATTACTCCGCCCTGCAAAATAGCAAAAATAGGTTTGAATAAAGCACAATGGTTCAACTGAAACTGACGAGAATGCTCTATGTTGTCCGGGCGGATTAATTACCTTATTTAAATAATGATGAATCACAAAGGCATCTGAAGATCGAATTGTCCTTTTAAAAATCGAAGAGTGGCAGAAATTTCAGTTTGTTAATACCCGGCATGTCTCTTTATTTTTTTGCTGTATGAAATAAAAAAGAAAAAAATGCGCCGCATAAAGTAATTAAACCGCCAGCGCTTCGAGCAAACAAGTTACTTCATTTTTCAAAGAGCCATATACAACCCCGAATATGCTATTTTTCAAGGCGAATTAATTAGGTTGCGAGGTGCGGGGTGCGGGTTATTAGTTATTGGTTATTGGACTCAGAATCCCATCTTTTCTTTTTAGGTAATTGGAAACAGTTTACTTAAAGCACTTTAGATGGTAGATTGTCTTCATATAACTGCTTCGCCAATGGCCATAGGCAAGCAACTACAAACAAGAGACCAGCGACCTGCGACCAGTATCGAGCAACCAGTGCCGAGTATCCAGTACCCAGCACACAATAACTAATAACAGATAACCAGCATCCAGCAGCCGGCAGCCAGTACCAATTATTCGAAATTAAGGAGCTCCCATCTATTCCAATGGTTAAAAGTTTTACTTTAATCGATTCATTCATCTTTCCACGGGTTGGCAGGCTTGTTTCAATAATCTTTTTTTCAATTTTTTTGTGCAACCTCTCCTATGCACAAGTAGAACCGCCGCGAAATCCCAATTCAGCCAAGTCCTGCGCTATCTGCCATTATCGCTGGATTGATACTTTTTTTATTGAAGGCCGCGGGTCGGATCTCGTCGACTATACGGCTGAAAAAAGGGTTGCCACCCCTGAAATGTGCTTTTCCTGTCATGACGGCAGTATTGCGGATTCCCGCGCCCGGGCCTACCAGACGGCTCAGCACAAAACCAACGCGCCGCCGCCCGACCACATGGAGATACCCGCTATTTTTACACTGGATGAAAAGGGCAACATGGTATGTGCCACCTGTCACACCGCCCACGGAGTGCCCAGCGGGCCGGACAGCAAGGAAACGATTTTCATGCGAACCTCCAACCGCAATTCGGCCATGTGCCGCATGTGCCACCCGCAGATGACCGATACAACCAAAGTCCGCAATCACCCGCTGGATACCGTCAAGCAGGAAATTCCCCGTAATCTGATCGAGCGTGGTGCGTTGGAGGGAGATAAGACTAATCAGCTGGTATGCGAAACCTGTCACACGGCTCACGGGGCAAAGTATGAGAATTATCTGCTTGCCAGCGGCAAGGATTCCAGTCTTTGCCTGGAATGTCACGCCGATAAGGACTATCGCACCCCGAACGGCAGTAAAAAGCCTTTTCATGTCATCAACGTCAAGCCGACGACAGCCCGGATACCCGATGCGCTTATTGAAGAAGGCGCCCGCGTGGGCCACGATGGCGAAATAATCTGCCAGAGCTGTCACAAAATTCATCGGAATGATATTAACCGGCAGCAGCTTCTCATCCAAAACGCTCAACAATCCGCATTGTGCCTGACCTGTCATGCGGATAAGCAGATCATTGCTGAGACCAAGCACAACCTTTCAGTTACGGCGCCTGAAGAAAAAAATCTTGCCGGCGAAACCGTGGCGCAGGCCGGAGTTTGCTCTGCCTGCCATCTGCCCCACGGAGCGGCCCGCCGGGTCGAGATCGAAAAACCGCTTACCCAGGGGCTCTGTCTGAGCTGCCACAGTCAGGGCAATAATGCCGAAAAAGCCGCACTTAGCGGTGCGCAGCACCCTCTGGCGGTCCGGCCCGTTAAAACAGATATGAATGCGATTACAGATCTGCCCCTTGTCAACAATCTCGGTTTTCAGGATCGCAATGGGGAAATGACGTGCACCACCTGCCATGACCCGCATCGCTGGCGCGCCGACGCAGTCACAGGTGCGGCCGGAAAAGAATCGCCGGCCGACCGGCGAACATCCTTTTTAAGAAAACAGGCACCGCAAATTTGCCGGGAATGCCATACGGATAAATTTCCCGTTGCCGGATCCAAACACGATCTGAGCAAAACGGCACCGGAAACAAAAAACACGAAAAACCAAACGCCTTCCGAATCAGGCATCTGTGGCACCTGCCATCGGGTGCACAATGCCCGGGAATCTTTTCTGTGGGCCAGAAAACCATCGTCTGAGAACGGGGATATCGCGGCGGATCTGTGTCTGGAGTGCCACAGCCGGGACGGCCCGGCCGCTAAAAAAGTGATCCGGGACCCTTCCCATCCGGTAAACATGTCGCCCACTGAGAAGGGTCTGGCCACAACCCTGCCGCTTTTCGACGTTAAAGGAGCCATATCGAAAGAGGGTGTTGTCAGCTGTCCGACCTGCCACGACCCGCATCGCTGGGATCCGTTAACCAACTTTGGTGGGGAGCATTTTGAAATGGAAGGAAGCTCTCAGAACAGTTTTTTACGGTTGGAAAATTCGCCTTCCGCCAGACTTTGTGAAGACTGCCACCCGGCGCAGGGTCTCGTCGACAAAACCGAGCATGATCTTATGGTGACAGCCCCTTCATCAAAGAATATTGTCGGACAGACACCGCTTGAATCCGGCACCTGCGGTGTCTGTCATCTCACGCACAACGGCCGCAGCAATATCGTCCTCTGGGCCCGGGGGTACGGCATGGGCAACAACGTCATGGAAACGATGTGCAATGCGTGTCACTCACCGGAGGGTGCGGCAAAAGCCAAAGTACCTCCGGTCTATTTGCACCCCCGTGAAAAGCTTGTCAAAATCAAGGAAGAGAACAAAAAGGGCCAACCCGGGTATTTCCCGCTTTTCCATGGCTATACCGGGGTCAAGCTTGCGAGCGGAAATATTTCATGCCCGTCCTGCCACAACGTTCATCAGTGGAATCCTCAATCGGTCCTCAAGGGAACGGGCGAAAATACGGAAGGTGATGCGGCTGACAGTTTTCTGAGATCCCCGAAGGCATTTGAGGTGTGCAAAGACTGTCACGGAAAGGATGCACCGTTTAAGATAAAATACTACCATGACGCCGCCAAGCGCAAATTCAAGAGCATCGACGAAATGTTTTTTCAGTAGCCAAAAACGCAATTGAACTATTTTTCGGCATGTTGCTCCATGCCGACGGGAGCAAGCTCCAGAGGAATTGAATTAATGAACGTCGAACATCGAACGTCCAACATCGAATGTTGAATGGAAAAAGGGGTACTTGGGCCGAATTGGAGACGGTTGGAACTTATTCAGCGTGCCCAACTCATTAAAAAGCTGAACTACTCAATGATATGTTACAGCAATCAGAAGAATTTATTAAGATCCACGTTAAGATGATCAAATCGGTTGAAAAAAGAAGCGATAGCCGTTGAATGTTCGGCACTGGATGTCTGTTATTTCATTCGATGTTGGACGTTCATCTTTCAATCTCAAACCAATCCCGTATAAAATCACTTTGCGCTACCTTAAGTTAAGCTCCGCCGCTTTAATCGCGGTGTCACCGTGGTAGATATCACACGCTGCCGTAGCTGTGCAAACCGGGCAGGTAATTTACCCCAAAATAGGTAAACATGACCGCTGCAAACCCGAAGATGGAAATCAGGGCGATGCGCTTGCCGCGCCAGCCCCGCATCAATCTTGCGTGCAGCAGAATGGCATAGACAAACCAGGTTATCAACGACCAGGTTTCCTTCGGATCCCAGCCCCAATAACGTCCCCAGGCCGAATTGGCCCAAACGGCACCGGTAATGATACCGGCCGTCAGAAAAAGGAATCCGAACATCACCAACTGATGGGTCAATTCGTCCAGAATTCCGGCGTCGGGAAGTCGATCGAGCAAGCTGTGGGCTCCCACAGAATCCCGTTGCTTTAAAATG
Organism: Desulfobacterales bacterium; assembly: GCA_020345785.1. The sequence goes on along the minus strand of CP070771.1, from coordinate 6,142,061 downwards.
TACATGATGCTGATGCCGAACGCGATGGCAAACGCCGCATAACCGATAAAGCAGGTGATGACATGCGCGATCAACCAGTTGCTTTTCAAAGCCGGCAGCAGCGGCTGGATCCGATCACTGATGTTGGGAGAAAGGGACGCGTAGGCCAGCGCCAGAAATGCAAGGGGGGCCGCAAAGGCGCCGATGGTTTGGTTTTGGTACCTTCGTTCGATGAAAAGATAAATTAGGGCAATTGTCCAGGCGAAAAATACCAGAGACTCGTAAAGATTCGACAGCGGGGCATGACCGAAGCCAAGCTGGTAGGATTCGATCCACCTGAAAGCAATTCCGGCCGTGTTGCCGACGATTCCCGCAATGACGACCCAGGTCGCCAGCCGGGCGGGGGTTGTCATTTTAAAAACCCAGGCAAAAATATATAAAAAACCTGCCAGGCCATAAATAAATGTTACCAGCGATAATATATTTGAACTCGTCATCAGTTAACCTCACTTCATCTAGCGTCGATAGTTGTCTACTCTCCGGTTAAAAATATGGTTTTTCAGGCTTCCCTTGTTGTTAAGCCGGATGGAGTAATGAAATATTGGAATGCTGGAATAATGGTATAAGAATCAAAAAAAATCTTTTTAAAAGACAATTCAAAACTGTCATTCCCGCCCTTCAATTAAAACGACTACAAACCTTAATTTAAGGCATTTTAGTCATTTTAGATCACTTTAGCTCATTTGTTACATTGCTTCTGCCCCATGCGCCATGCCCTCTGCCCCGTGCACTAAGACCTGGCACATTCCGCGGTATGGGGGATTCCCTTTGGAGGGTTCTCTTTGGACGGTGTCTGTAACTTGGCCAGTTTTACCGCGAGCTTTTTTACCCGGTTTTGCATGGCCATCTTGTTCTTGTTGGCCCAGCCTGAAACAACGACGATGCTGCAGTTTTCCTTTTCAACCACCTCAACACAAATCTGCTGATGGGACATGAAAAAAGTCACGTAACAGCCGAGGATCATCAGGATAAACCCCAGATAAACCAACCCGACACCGGGATCTCTGGTTACCTGCAGGCCGGTAAAAAACCGCTGCTTTAATTCGGCAACCGAGATGACCTGAACCCCACGCCTCATCTTGTCAAAACTCGGGAACCGCAGCGGCAACAGCACCGCCTGCTGTTCACCGTCAGCCGCTTTCAGTGTTCCGCGCAGGGCCTCACCGATATTCTGGCCTTTGTAACTGGCGGCAGCCTCGAAACCGCCGAGGACAAATGTTCCCATTTCCTCCGGCAGCAGGATCGGCTCTCCGACAACCGCTTTTTGGCTGTATGTCCGACCGGTTTTTCGGCTGGTAAAATTCAAAGT
>CP070771.1:6124061-6140613 GCA_020345785.1 Desulfobacterales bacterium | reverse complement strand
AGTTTCTTCCCCCTTTTTTAAAGGGGGATCGAGGGGGAGAGTTTCTTCCCCCTTTTTTAAAGGGGGATCGAGGGGGATTTATAAAAACGACAATCCAATCAAAAAGGCTGATTATTATCAGCACGTCACGTTGACTGTAAGAGGAATTTTGACTCCTTTAGGGTTTTAGATACAATCTATAACATCAATGGAAAAATCTGCTCATTTAAAGGCGAGGGTTGGCGGACGTTGGAGGCGTTGCAGCGCTGTAGGCGGTCTGTTGGGCATGCCTTGGTTGTGCCGCATCTATTCTTCAGTGTCTTCGTCTTCCTAGAAAAACGAGTGGGCACGATTCTGGGCATCATATGCCATAGCTGTCACTTCGCTCACGCTCTCAAGGTAGATTGTTGGTGGATCTGATACTTCGTTCATTACAGAGTTTTGGAGCCTGGAGTCGTTGCTAATCATGTCGCGGGCGAGAGCTTCGGCCCGTTTTGGATTTTCTGCCTCCACAAGCCGAGTCATGTAAAACCGCTTCTTTCTTGGTCCTTCGTCACCGTCAATTAAAAAATTCTGGCCTTTTAGGCGAACCAGATAGGTTGTCATTTCATTCTCCTTCAATGGCCATAATTTATTGAAACTATCCCTTTCCGTCAACTCTTGTGATATTCGATGAAATCAGCTTCAAATATGACGGCATAAAACCGTGTAATTTCTTGGCAACACAATTTTCAGAATTCATGTTACCCATTTTTCGTGTTTTCGCGTGCCCCGTAGATCGGTATAATCGTGCCGGGGTCCTTTTGTTGTTTTGTGATTGATTTGTCCTATCCGGCTCTTCGGTGCGTCGGGATTTCCGTTTTGCTACAACCTGCTTGTACGGGTTCGGAATACGATAATATATAACGCCGTCTTGCAATGAAAGTGGGGTTTGCATCTCTTGCATGCCGATCTTATGGACCCGTCGGTATCAATAGGAACAACAATACACAGGCGATGATTATCGCGATGTAGCAATATCCTATGATCAGGGCCGCTTTGGCTAGTCCTTTGCCACCCAGGTCGGGGTCCAATTTTTGTTTTGAAAGCGCGACGTGTCCCAAAATGATACCGATAATAAGAAGCGGGAATATGAAGATTCCGATGCACGTCAAAATCAGGGCGGCCATGGCCTGCCCCGATTTTCTCCTCTCCGACGCAGCGTGTGATTTTGGAAGCGGTGGCGGGGTATTTTGTATATTCATGGGAAAATTAAGATGCATTCTCAAGTTTTAAAGTGGGAAATATATGGCACGTTCTCAAGTTTTAAAGTTTAATGGCAAAAAAGCATAGAAGCTGAGCGATAATTATAGTGAAAAATTAAATTCTCTTGCAACCATATAAAAGCAGATCTAATTCCGCAAGCCCCAGTATTTTTACCAAATCTTTTTTCACATTTCACCGGGGCCAACATTCCTCGGTTCCATTACTCTACAGCATAGGTTCACGGCACAGCCGATCTCCTCTGGTTTGGCCCAAAGAACCAGGCTTCCAATGTGGCAGTAAATGTGCCGGTTGATATCAATCAAGTCCTGTTAAATATTTGATATTATGTAAAAAAATAAAAAAATCAAGCCTTATGTTTTAATCTATCAATGAAAACCTGGCCTTGAAGACCTGGACAGAGATATTTTACTGTTGTTTTTTGAGTTGCCATTTTCCGAGCTGAATTAATAATATTAAATTTATGAGAGTCGTAGTTGTTATGCCGACTTATAACGAGGCCCAAAATATCGGGGGCATGATTGATTTGGTGTGCGGAGAAGTTTTCCGCCGGATATCTCAAGTTGACATGCACCTGCTGGTGGTGGATGATCATTCTCCGGATGGTACCGGCAGCATTGTGCGCAAAAAAATGATGCAATACGCGAATTTGCACTTGTCATCCGATATCAAAAGGAGCCTTGGCAGGGCCTACGTCAGGGGAATTCGTTATGCACTGGAAAAGCTCAGTCCGGATGCCCTCGTTGAAATGGACGCCGATTTTCAGCACGATCCCGGATATCTGCCACAAATGGTGGCGGCTTTTCGCGACGGTGCCGATTATGTGATAGGCTCGCGATTTATTCCGGGCGGTTCCATTCCGAATGAGTGGGCCTGGTACCGAAGAGCGATTAGCCGTCCGGGAAATTTATTCGCGCGTTATATGCTCGATATCGGCGATTTGCACGATTTTACCACCGGGTACCGACTCACCAGGGTCAACGGTGTCTTGGATCAGATCGACCTACGGCAGTTGAGGTGCCTCGATCGATTTGCATACAAAGTTGATTTGCTTTACAAGACAGCAAAAAAAGCCGCCAAAATTGTTGAAATCCCGATCTGTTTTGCAGCGCGCCGCCATGAGAATTCAAAGTTCCAAATCGCAGAAATTATGGCCACCCTGCAGGTCATCATGCTTCTGAAACTTGAAGACAACAGGCTGCGGTAATGGGGACGCCCATAAAATAATAACTTTTTAATCTTCTCCAAGCTCTAATTGCTCGTCTTTTGCTATTTTTTCACCACGCTTGACCGAAATACTGACCAAGGGCTGTGAGATGCCAAGTTTTTTAGATAGTTCTGTGGCACTAAAACCCAGTTTTCTTACCGTCCAGTAACACAATAGACTACGCGCTTTGACGGTAAGCGGGTGTTTACCGGATGCCCACACCTGCTCCGGCGCTATACCCAACTCAGATGATACCCGCATCGTAACTTTGTCCAAGTCATACCCCTCAGATCGAAGCCGGTAGCGCTCCTCTAAACGCTCTCTGGCTTCAATTAATACGGACTGAGCAAACGCACCGTCGCCCAATATGCGTTCATCACTTTTCATATGATCCTGCACGCGGCGCATCGCCTTGACAACCGACCAACCCCCAGCACTGCGAATCAGTCCGCCTCCAACCAATTCCGGCCGGCGACCGTGAGCAATCCCCTTTTCTACATAGATACGATAGGCCTGGCGCGCGGCGGAAACTTTTTTCCCAAACAGCCGTAAAACATAATTTGTATCCTGAAACTTTCTTTGAACTTCTCCCATCAGCGCGCTATGACCGCTATAAGGATACGTATCTGATTCTGCCAGACTTTTTACGATTTTGGCCCGCAACGGATTCAGATGTATATAACGAACCAACTCCAGCAAATAGGGATCTTCCTGACATAAAATCGATTTGCCTGCCCCGTTAAATTCAGGTTTAGAACAGTTGGCGGCAAAAATGGAAGAGAAAATTTCTTTTTTGTGCTATTGATTTGGGACCCCATTTAACTGGGGTAGCGATTTTGAAATAAATGGCCATGCCGTCGGTGACGGCGATTATACGAAACCGCATAGCCGGTTAATAGGCGTCTCATTACCGTGGCCAGCGGAGCTTGGCCGGTTCGCAATAGGATATGCGCATGATTGGGGATCAGCGCCCAGGCAAAAAAAAGGGTTGCGCCTCGGCAAGGATATCCCCCAGCCGTTCAATGAAATTATCCCGGTCCTGATCATCTGAGAATATCCGCCGCCGTTCGATTCCACGAACAATGATATGATGCAAGGCACCGGGCGCATCAATGCGAGCTTTACGTGACATATGGCCCTTATATCATACAAGGTTCAATTATAAAAGTTATATTTTTATGGGCGTTATATAGTAAAATAAAAAGAGAATATACTTCTGCTAGTTATTATAGAGGTAGTAGTAAAGAAATGATTTACGTCATGGTAAAAAAACAACCTCCTGATAGCATAGAGCTGAACAATTATAAACCCTAAAATGCTAAAAGGAGGTTGCGATGAGTATCGAAGAGACTATCAGGCGAGATCAGTTCTGTCAAATTAAAAGTGAGATCCGCGGATCTGCTGAATATTTGATTGTTGGCATCGATGTGGCCAAAGCTAGACACCATGCGTTTATGGGAAGCTCTACGGGTAGCTCCTTGTTGAGGAAACTGATCTTTGAAAACAATCTGGAAGGCTTTCGCAAACTATTGGAACGTAGCGAGGCGATCAGAATTAAAAATGCACTTAGCAAGGTGGTCTTTGGCATGGAGCCTACCGGCAATTATCATAAGCCCTTAGGGACGTATTTAATCCGAAGTGATCGTCAGGTGGTATTGGTGACTGGCAAAGCGGTTAAAAACAACCGCGAGCTTCTCGACGGGCGCTGGGACAAACATGACACCAAAGATGCAGCCAACATCGCCGATCTGGTCTCCCGGGGTAAATGTCTTTTTTATGATTATCCGTCGGCAAGTATCAACCAGCTGAGGCAACTGTTGTCGCTGCGAAGGCGCCTGAAAAAAGAGGAGCACAGTCTTCGGATGCGCATTCGCAACAATCTGCTGGCACAATACTTTCCGGAGTTGGATCGTTTTTACAGCGCCTGTGAGAGTGAGACGCTGGCCATAGTGCGCTGGTGTCTGGATCCGGACAAAATCGCCGCCATGGAGTTTGATGAGTTTTTCTCCATGGTCACTACTGCTAGGCGCGGAGTTGCCCAAAAGCTGCGTTTGCAAAAGATCCATCGCTTGGCGGTCGATTCGATCGGTTGCCGCATGGGACCGGCGGCAGAATTCGAGGCAACGCTTTTGGTGGAAAAGCTAAGCGAAGTTCGGCAGCAGTTGAAAAATGTTGCTGACCTAATGGAAAACATCTGTCTACAGTTTGACGAATACAGCTGGCTGTTGACGATTCCTGGATTCGGGCCGTATGTCTCGGCCAGGGTTTTAGCCTCTATCGGCAATCCCTGGCGCTTTGACAGCAGTAATCAACTTTTAAAGACGGCCGGCTATGATTTGTGTGCGGATCGCAGCGGGGAAAACAGCAAAAAAGCGGTTCCTGTCATATCGAAGAGAGGAAACAGCGAACTTCGTTATGGCTTATACCAAGCGGCTCACATCGCTTCCACGCGCAACCCGGACTGTATACGTTACTTCACCCGCATGATGCGCGACCGGCAACGTGAACGTGGCATTCAAACCAAAATGAAAGTTAAGCTGGCTGCAAAGCTGTTGAAAATAGCCTGGACTTTAATGAAGAAAAAAGAAGCCTTTGATCCTGCTCATCTGCAGCTAGCATAAACAATTTCTCAAATTCGGCGAGAGAGCTCGTGAATGGACGTAGGGGCTTTAGACCTCTGGAGGGACAATACTGGGCCTCTCACTGAACTGAAAATCTTGATTAGGGATGATGGGCAGGCTGCCGCAGGTGGCATTCCTGATAAATGTAACGATCAGATGCAAGGTTCGCTTGAGTGAGGGATTCGCCGAAATTTTAACAAAATTATATAAGGGGAAGTGCGTCCTGAAAATACTTAAAACGCTATGTTATTGGAATTAATGATAATACAAAAATAGTAAATTTTCTCTTGACAGGAAAACTATAGGATGTCCCTTTTATCTCCAGTCGGAAGTAATGCTTAAACTTCGTCCTTTTCCATTTACGTTTTCATCCTCCGGCCCAAGCGGACTAAATAGGAAATGGCCACGGTGAAGCTGGTTGCCCGAGTGCATAGCAAATCAAATTAGATGTCCGAATGCTTCCTGAATTAATCGATTTGCCAGCTTTTGGGGTATTTTGGCATCACTTTCGCTTTTTCGGTACGCCACGGTCAGATTGTTCTGATCCGGTCCAAACTGTTCAAGCGTTACCTGCATGTCTAAACAGGTTCCATCCCTAATTCCCATCTGTTCAAGCGAGGATTCCAGTTTGATGGAGTTCTCATTGTGCAACAGCAAGTATTTAAATCTCATCCCTATCTGACCTCCAAATGCCTCAACCTTGTCTTTTAAGATTAAGCCTGATTTTACCTGTGCATAGAGCTGTTTAACGGAAATGTTTGATTGAACTCGCAGTGCTCCGGAGGCATGAGTCTTCGCTAAAGCTACGCCGCACATGTCGATGCGTGCTTTGCGTGGCATACTTTATTTATATCACATGACCTGCAGTTATCAAAGTTATAATTTTATGGGCGTCCCCCTTTTTCCACAATGATATAAAAAAATCTAGACCGGTCTAAGTGTTTCAGAAAAATAGTGAGGCAGCCAAACCGATGTTGACGGTCGAAAAAAAGCCGTTGGGGGACAAAATTTCATCTAAAAAAATCGGAATTTTTTTTAAATTTTTTTTTGATGAGAACGTTGAATGCGTAGTAAATTGACTTAAAAATCAAATGCTGTAAAATGCTGTAAAATGCTGTAAATAAGCAAATCCATGCAAATCCTAAAATAATGCGTAATAGGGAAAACGGGGATTGATTTAATACTTGGACTTGATTTAAAAATAGAAAAACATTATAGTGATTATGATTTTGAGATACAGGAGGCCGAATGAAACACGTTACTTTCATATTGTTGATTGTTACTGCGTGTTTTTTTGTGTCTCCGGAAGCACCCGCAGCCATCGTCGGGTTCACAGGGATAATCGATGACAAAGGCTCGAATACATCCGGGGCCTTGGATGCCATTGATGTTGCTGATGTCATCACCGGATGGTTCAGCTATGATGCCGGTTCAGCAGTGGATTCCAATCCAGGGGAGGTCGTTGGGCAATACAGCTTTAACAGCAGCAACAGCGCTCTCGGTGTGACGGTATACGACGCATCCAATAACCACAGCGTCATACTGGATGAAACTGGATTTCTAAATAGTATATTAATAACGAATAACTGGCCTGACCCTGAATATCCCAGGATAGACGGATATAATCCCAGTGGCGAATTCGGGTGGAATTCAGAGACCATCAATATCTACCTTTATTTTCAAAATAGAGACAGCGGGTTGGATATTATTGATTCAGATGTGCTGTTGGACTCGCCGCCCCCTTTTGAGCAGCTCAATTTCACGCGCGGCATGCTGCAAAATGATGAATATTCCTGGTATAATGTTTCTTTTGATATTACTTCCGCTCAAGTGGTTCCCCTGCCGAGTTCATTGACATTTTTGACCAGCAGCCTTTTGGCGCTGTTTTTGCCGGGCATTTGGAGAAGGATATTTTTGAGATAGGCAAGGCAATGGCAGTTACGGCTGGTTGAGCTATATTTTTTGGCGGGGCGCACAACAAGCCTCCTTTCTACTCAAACAATTTTTGAGGACAACGATCATACTTCAAATTATTTAAATCACTTAACAAATCGATAACCTCAAAGCGAGTCCTCTTTATTCCTTCCCATAAAACCAGCTCTGACGCTGGCCGCTGATTTATTAGGAGTCATTGAGAAAAAAATCTGATATAACGCCCATAAATCGGTTGTATTTGATGGCATAGTGGCTGAGCCCCTGTTGGACGAAGCCGTCGGAGATTTCGCGGTCTTCCTGCTCGATGAGGCGTGCTCTGTGCCGCCAGGCGCTTTCATCCAGCGGCAGGATTTCCTCAATTTTCCGACGGTAAAACTCCGCCACCGGCAGATCCGAATAGGCATTGACGAACCAGGGCATGGCGCGGCCGACCTTCTTTAAAAACAGGTCATGCTCCCGGCCGAAACGAAGACAGGAGGCGTCGGTGAAGTTTTCCATGGCGGCCATCTTGCCAAAATCAATATAATCGCCCTCGACGCTCAGTTCATAGGCTTTGGTGCCGGGATAAGGAAAGAAAAACGACCAGCGGAAGCGCCCGGGTTGGGCTCGGGCCATCAAGCGGATGGTGGCCATGACATCGTCGTGGGTTTCATCCGGCAGCCCGATCATCAAAAAAGCGGAGGTGTGCAGTCCGTAGTGGTGGGCGGTTTCAATTGCCGTGATTATTTTTTCATTGGTCATGCGGCGCTGAAGAATCCGGCGCCGAATGCGTTCGCTGCCGCTTTCGACACCGAATTTGACGATTTTACAGCCGGCCTCCGCCAGGCAGCGGGCTCTTGCACGGTCGAAAAAGCCTACATGGGCGTTGACCACGAAGGGCAGGGAACTGATTTTTTTGTAGTCCCGGCAAAATTGCTCGACATACTGGTGATAGAAGGTGAAAAGATCATCGTCCAGGATAAACATCGAAATATTTTGATATTGGTCCAGAAGGTATTTAATTTCCCCCATCATCTGTGCGACAGGAAAATGCCGGATGTAGTTCAGCCCCTTGAAACTGCAGTGCAGATCCTCCCGGTACTGAGAGACCAACTGGTGGTTAAAACAGTAGGTGCAGGAAAAGGGGCAGCCGCGGGATGCCATCAGCCCCACCCAGCCGTTCTTGGCATCGATGATGGTTTGAAAATCAAATATCTCATAGTCCTTGAAGGGCAATTTGGCCAGGTCCGGCAGCGGTCTCAAGGGATTCAAGCGCACCTGACCGTTACGCACCAAGCCGAGATTCTTGACGTCTGAAACATCCGCGCCCCGGTCGATTTTAGCAACGAATTCGGCCAGCGCCTCTTCGGATTCGCCCCGCATGATATAGTCAAAGACCCCTGACTGCAAAACCTCTTCGCCGGCGGCCATGGTATGAATGCCGCCGCAAATCAGAGGGGCGGGGCCGGCCTTGCGGGCCCAGCCGGCCAGTTTTCTGGCCAAGGGCCACTGATTGGTGACCACGGAAAAGCCGATGATGTCGGCGGCTTCCTGTTGCAGACGCGTGATGAATTGCTCCTCGGTCGGCAGCGGCGCGATGTCTTCACACAGCTGCCACAGGGCGACCGTATGGCCTGCCTGCCGGAGCACGGCGGACAGATGCGCGATGCCGTAGTTAAAACCCAGCTGGGAGCCGGCGTTGGGGTATATGAAAAGGATTTTCATAGGTTACTGGTGTCCGTTGTCGGTTGTCGGTCGTCAGTTGTCTTTGAATATTTGGATACTAACGAGTGTCATTGCAAAGCCCGCCCGGCGCTTTTTTTGACATCGTTGAAATTTTAAGTGAGGTGGCAGGTGGCAGCCCCGCCGCTGACCGCGGAGCGGCCAGTTTGGTCGAAGAAAAAACTCTAAAAGCGAATATCGAATATCGAAGGGTGGTTTCGCTTTGCTCAGTCTTTTTTATAATAGACAGAATACATTCCTTCGACATTCGATATTCATTATTCGATATTCTGCGGTTCGCTGTTCCGTTCAGGTGAAGGTTCATAAGAGGTATCAAAGGCGCTGACACCTGACACCTATAATTCATGCTCCTTAACCCCGGTACTCAAACAAAAATCGTTTCAATCCGAGGCTTCGCCCGCCTTTCTTTCCATCATAATGCGGGTGACGATGTCTTCCGCATCAATTTCGGTCGGGTCGGTAAGGGTGTCGACGTGGACGATCTGGCTGGTGGCCGGTCCGAATGCGCTCCAGCGTCGAATGAAGCGCATGTCGTTGGAGCCCGCAAAAATAGTCAGACACCGTGTCTGCAGGGCCGCTGCGATATGCTGACAGGCGGAGTCATAACCGATATATTCATCACATACCGTAATAAGGGCGGCGATTTCTCCGATGCGGGTCTGCAAGCCGATGACACCCCAGTTGATTGCGGTGTCCAAGCCGTCCTCAAAAACACTGTCCTGGGTGGAATACCCTTTGGCTTTGATCGTTTTGAGCAGCGATCTGGAATGCTGCCGTTCTTCTTCGCCAAAGCCTTTATCCAGCAGAATTACCGTGTTGGGTTCCTTTAAGAGAGACAGCAGAAGCGTCTGCTCCATGAGTCGACCGACTTTTTTACGGGGATTGCCGCCGACACCAAAATTGATGACGATCACCCCGGCGGCGCCGTTGGCTTTCAGTTTTTTATAAAACTGTTCCGCCCGCCCGATATTTGACGGCAGCAGCCAGACCTTGGGATAACGAAAATCCTCCACGCCGGTTATTCTATACAACCAGGTATTGGTTAACTGCGCCATGGCCAGGTTGCCGGCAAACGAGCCCTCCGACCGACTGTCAAAAAAGAAATAATGGTCCAAGGCAATAAGGGGCAGCACACCGAGCTGGGACAGACGGGAGTCCGGATCTATCAGAATGGTATTGGTCAGCGGGCAGGCCGCCAGTTCCCGACCGATGATGCTCAACACCGTCTGCCAGCTGGACAAACGTTCCAGCAGGCCGCCCCGGCGGTTGTAGTCGACCTTGCAAAACCTGACTTTAGAATTTCCGCCATAGATTTCATCCAGGTTGCCGCCTCCGATCAGCACAATTTCAGCTGAGGGGAACAATTGCGCCAGCCGCTGAATGATAATGCTGTTGATCGCCACATCGGCTCCGATGGTCACCCGTGACAGGATCAATATTTTAGCAACCTCTCGCCGGGGCGACAACATCCTGGTGTCCACCCGGATTTTTTCGATTCGCGCCAGCAGATCCTCGCGGGTATAAATCGCGAATTCCTGCAAACAGCGATCGAGTTCTGCGGCCGTCCGCAGCTTGCGGCAAAATGAAATAATCTGGGCCATGACGCGATTGTAGGTTTCCGTTTGCAGATCTTCAAAGTCATCGCACAGGCTTTCGATGATGATGCCGAACAAGGCCTGGGCGGCGATACCGTTGAGGTTGGTATCTTCTGAGAAGGTGGTCATTTCACAGAGCAGGTCGATATGATCCTCTTCATAATGGCAGTCCTTGAGATAGGAATCCATGAAGGAATATGCAATCTGTTGCGACAGGCGCATAAATTCTCGGGGCGCAATGATCTGGGTCTTCAGGCGGGTCCATTTTTCTCGGTAAAAAGACGCTTTCATCTGTCAAGGATGCTCCCGTAGCAGTTGTTCGCCGGCCTGCAGCACTGCTTCCGGTGAAATCTCCCGCATACAGCCGTGATCCTGGTCGCATTCTTTATAATGGCAGGGCGAGCACGCCATGTCCTTGCGCAGTACAATTGTTTTTTCAAGATTGGTCTGCGTGTAGCGCGGATCGGTCGGCCCCATGATCACCACCACCGGAACGTCAAAGGCCACCGCATAGTGGCGCGGCCCGGTGTCATTGGTAATCAGCAGCCGGCAGCGTTGAACCAGCGGTTTTAGAAGCGCCAGATCCACTTTATCCGCGCCGGTGTTGATAATGTCGGCCCGGCTGAGCGCCACAATCTGACTGCCGATGTCTGCTTCACCGGGACCGGTAAACAGCATGATTTTGCAATTCCAGCGCTGTGACAGCAGTTCGGCCAGCCTTGCAAAATGCTCCGGCGGCCAGCATTTGGAACTGCCGAATTTGGCGCCCGGGTTCAATCCAATCACCATCTCGCCGGGGGCGATGCCGTAGCGTTCGATGAGCCGGCGGCCCTGGGCCAGGACGGCATCGGAAACAAACAGACGGGGCTTATTTTGCGGTGGAACGTCAAGGTTCAACCAGCGGCATATTTCCATGTAGTACTCGGCCATGGGCCGGGGGATAATGTGATTGTTTTCCCGTCGGGGCAGCGGTCCTCCACTCATGAAGATGGATCGGCCGTTGCGGCGATAACCGTAAACTTTCTTGGCGCCCCCGAGCCGGGCAATAATTGCCGAACGAAAGGAATTCGGCAATACGAAGGCGACGTCCGGTTTTAATCGGCGAAGCTGATAAATCAGATCAAAAAAACCGCCGGCTGTTTTGTCATTTATCTCCATCAGGTCGTCAAACCACGGCCCGTCTTCAACAACGCCCCGGGCATAGCGGCGTATCAGACCGATCACGTGGGCCTCCGGAAAGCTTTGCCGGACACAGTCAAATGTGGGCGTTGCCATGACAACATCACCGACCCAGTTGGGGCATGCTACCAGAACCGTGCGGGGTTGTATTTGATTATTTTCAGCTGTCACTCGAAACCGTCAATCAGGTTTTTGACGCGAAATATAGATAAAGAATGATGCAGTGTCAATCTTTAACCGTGGTTGAGAGGTTCAGGATTCAAAGGTTTAGAGGTTCAGGGTTCAGGGTTCAAAGGTTTCAGGTGTCAGGTGTCAGGATTTCTGCTGCGAACCGCAGAACCATGGAGCAATCCGACGCGGCGGACAGAATTTCGAAAATTCCCCGGCCTTCGGCGGAACATTCGATATTCATTATTCGATACTTTGACCGCCTCAGGATTCGCTTTTTAGAGTCTCTTTCTCGATCAAAAAAACGCTCGGGGTTTCCGGCGACTACGCTGAAACCTGACACCTTTGTCTTGTCCTCTATTCTAATAACCAAAAACTAATAACTAATAACACCCTTCATCCCGTATCCCGGAGAGCGCCAGCGACATCTTTTTGATGACTTCATCGACATCTATCCTTTGCATACATTCTTTGTTGCGGTCGGGACAGCGCTTTTTGTAACAGGGGGCACAATCCATTTCGGCTTTGACTACAAGCCCTTCGCAGCCATACGGGGCTGTTCGATCCGGGGATGTAGGGCCGAACAAAGTAACAAAGGGTGTTCCGACCGCCGCCGCCAGGTGCCCCGGTCCCGAATCGGGTCCGATACCGACCGCCGCCGCTTTGAGCACGGCAGTCAGTTCCGGCAGCGACGTTTTGGCGACCAAATTGATCACATCGGGCGCGTTTATGTTCTCAACCAGATTTTCTGCCAGCCCGATCCGCTGGCCGTCACCCACCAAAACGACGGTCAATTTCAGATCTGCCAGAATCCGCCGCACCAGTTTCAGGTAGCCTTCGAAAAACCAGTTTTTGGTATCCCAGGAGGTTCCCAGAAGGACGGCCGCAAAAGGACGGCGCAATTCAGCGATTACCCGGGGTGCCGCCTCTTTGAGCCGCGGTGATGCAAAACCGAATTCTAATGCAAGCGCATCCGATTCCGGCAATCCCAGGTACTGCGTAAATTTCAGATAATGCCGGATTTTGGAGAGGCCGTCGCTGAAGTATTCGATATGCTCGTTGTTAAAAATCCAGTTGAACTCTTTGGCATTGCGACGATGAAAACCGATGCGGCGTCCGGCGCCGGACAGCAGTGAAAAAAAGCCACTTTTCAGTATGCGCTGCAGATCGAGCGTGATATCGAATTGCTGCTGCCTTAAATCCCGGTATAATTGCCGGACAGCCGACAGCCGCCAGGCGCGCTGGAAAATAATGACGTTGTCGATCTGCTCATGGAGGCGGACGAGTTCCGCCCATTTAGACTCCACCAGCCAGGTAATCCGGCAGCCCGGCAGATTCTTTTTGAGCGTGTCCACCAGACACAGCCCGCGGGCGATGTCGCCCAGCGACCCCATTAAAATGATAAGGATGGAAGATGTGGAGCGTGTTTTTGGATCTGATAATTTGGTCATTTGTAATTTATTGGACATCTCAACAGTGGTCGAAAAGAAACCCGAAGCACTAAATTCGAAGCACGAAACAATCTCGAATACCAAAATTCAAATTACCGAAACAGAATTATGCCCTGATTGACAAACAATAGCGGAACACGTTTTGAACGTTGGAACATTCGAATTTAGGATTTTTTTCGAATTTCGAGATTCGAATTTCGGATTTTGATCCAAAAGAAATATGCCTTAGACCGCAACGGTTCTACATGTGATTATTTTGTAGCCCAGTCCGTAGAGCCTCGCTGAGCATCTCCGGCAACCGGTGTTTGACGACCGCCCGTTGCCAGCGGGCGACATAACGATCCTTTAATTTTTGCCGGCTGCCATGATAGACAGTTCCTTTGTCGAAATCCAGCAGATAAACTTTTCCTTCAGTGTCAACGACCACATTGCCGGGGTGCAAATCAACATGCAGGATTTTATTTTGAATCAACAGCGCAATTTGTGCAGCGGTTGATTGCACGGCTGCGCGCGCTTTTCCTTCATCCTGCAGACTCAAACTCACCAGCGACACCGGCTCCTTGATTGCACGGGTCACCAGCCACGCCAGATAGAACAGTCGCCCGCGATAGGCGTATGCGACGGGCTGCGGAACACTGATGCCTAAGTTGTCGACATGATGCAGGAGCTCAAACTCGCGCTGAGCACGGGTTTTTCCTAATTTAAGGTAGTGACGTTTTATAAAATAGCGCACCAAACCGCCGCGGTGGTAATGCTTGATAACGACCGAGCCGATTCCATCCAGCTGCAGCATTGAAGGAGAGATTCTTCCGCCGAGGACCGAAACGTCGGCGGGGTCCCGATGATGAAAAAAGCCGATCAGTGAGCGCAGCTGCGGTTCGGTCAGGTTCAAGGAGAAACCCAAATGATAGGAATCAACTGTTCGCGTTATTATCATAAAATTTCAAGCCTTAGGTTATCCGCAGGCGGTGAATTTACCATCGCAACGGCGGGCTGCTCCGGTGGCCAGTCTCTTAGAACATGAAACGTCCTGGAAATGACATTGTATTGCATGAAGCTCCAAACGAGTTGTCGCCATAAAGACAAACTCCATTTGATAAGAGCTGGCTTGTACTTTTTTTAACCCTGAACTCTGAACCTCTTAACCTGGTGCTTCATATCCCAATTGCTTCATAAAATCGCCCAGCAGCTCATTCAGTGTATGTTTATCCTCATCCCTCATCCCCGTCAGCCATTTGAAATTGCGGTCTTCCATTCCGCCGGTAATGCTTTGGAGCAAATTATCCTGCCAAATCAGATCACATTTCGCAGCGACATGTTTTAATGTTTCTGCCGGTCGAACGACGAAATCTTCATACTTCACCTCCACGTACTGCTCAGGCGGTAATTTCGCGGCCGACTGCAATACCGATTCCACAATCATTTTCCACTGCAAAGCGCAGGCGTCGACGAGCGGAAGCTTCAAGAGATCCTGCCAGCCGGGAGGTTTGACACTCCAATAAGACCCGTTATGCTTCAGCCTGGAGCGCATGATGGAATAGGCCGCCGCCCGGCCGTCCCTGATGAGATGGATGAAGATCGCGTCTGGAAAAATTTCTTTTAAAAATTCAATTCTGACCGAGTTTCCTGGACATTTATTTAGAAAGCGGGGCTTGTTGAACAGCTGCAGATTGTTTCGGACAACTTTGTGTAGAAACTTGCGGGCAGCCCTTGTCACGTCTTTGCGGCCGAGGGATTCGTCATCATCACCGATGAATTTCTGCCAGATATTGTTGCCTTCCGTTGGGCGATGATCGCTGCGAAACATCATCAAGATCCGGGTCAGTAAAAGAGAGGCCGGAACTTTTTTGGTAATATTTGAAATCCATGCCAAATCAGGATGCTTGGCCATGGTGCGGTAGAAAATATTCGTACCGCTGCGCGGAGCGCCGACAATGAAAATTGGACAAATGACCTGCTTAGGCATTGTGAAGCACCTTTAGCTTAGTTTAAGGTTTCAGGTGTCAGAAAACAGATGACAGAAGTTATGAAGCTGGGAAGCTGGGAGGCTGGGAAGCTATAAGGCTGCCCGGCTCGGAAGGCGAAAACTGTTTTTTTTCCCCCACTCTTAATTCAATTTTGCCTCCAACCTCCAACCTCAAACCTCCAACATCAGTACCGTGTGCCTTGCGCCTATCTCGAGCGAGATAATACAGCATGATCTTGGCGTAAATTTGCTGCACCGAAGGCGCCATTTCCCACAAGCATGGTCTCGTAGGCGGTTATTATAGATTTTATGACACTTTTCATAGATATTTGCAAGCCATGCGTAGGACCAGGTTACCGATTTAATTGTGCTTGCCTGCTTTGTAAGATTTTGTTAAGATTCAACATTTTAAAGGATAAGCACTTGTGGACAAGGCAACCAGCAAACACTGTTCGACCAACACCCTGGTGCGGGAACTGGCCGGATTCCAAATTACCGCAAGCCCGTTGGATCCGGGTTTTCAATTGGAGGAGTTGCTGTCTGAAGTTTACGGTTGCAGGGTCGTCAAGGAAAATAACCGGCGTCAGGTGTTTCACCTTCAGACCTCTCACGGCGGCTATTTTCTCAAGCGCAGTTTACTTATCAGAACCAAAGACCGCATGCGTCACTTTCTTCTGCCGCGTCGACGATGGGCCGAATGGCGCAATCTTCATCGTTTGAGGTATTTAAAAGTGCCGGCCGCCAGGCCGCTGGCCAGGGGTCTGTCGAAAAGCTCGCATCCCAAAGCTTTTTTTCTATTGACCGAGGAGGTGCCGGGCACCCATATCGCGTTTAACTCCCTTTCAAATGCCCAAAGTCTTGGCGAATATGCGGCTTTTCTGCATGAACGGCGAGTTTACCATGCTGATCTAAACCGGAAAAACCTTATTTTGGACCCTGATGACCGGCTGTGTCTCCTCGATGTCCAGGAGACCTACTTCTTACCCTGGCTGCCGCGCCGGCTGAGAATATCCAATCTCGGTCGCGTGCTTTTCAATTTCTGCTCCCTGGATGGTCCTGAACGGTGGGCAAGCCGATTCCTGAAAGGTTACAACCAGAGGGGCTCAGAGAAAGTGGTTATCTCAGAGATTATCGAAGCCGCCCACCGCCATCAGGAGCGACGGTTCCGTTCGCGGTCGAAACGCTGTTGTAAAAACAGCACCCAATTCGAAATTTTAAATAACCGGCCGCTGCACGGTTATAAACGTCGGGATTTTAACTGGACGTTGCAGCAACTGCGGGCAGCGCAGCTAAACGGGCAGGTGATCAAGCCGAGGCGCGTTTTTGCTTATCAAGGGGTTTGTATAAAACAGCAGCGCAGGAAAATCCTGCACCGGGACAGATGTTTGGCCAGCTGGAAAATGTCGCATGCCTTAGCGGTGCGGGGTGTATGTGTTCCGCGTGCCCTGGGCTATTTCGCTGAAAAT
>CP070771.1:6115029-6123961 GCA_020345785.1 Desulfobacterales bacterium | reverse complement strand
CCGTCAGATAACCCATGGAATAATGGAATGTCGAAGATCCGCCTTTGGAGGGATGGAAAAATGGAATATTGGGGATCAAAAGCGGATTTTGATCTGATTTTATTTTTTTTGATCTCTACCAACCATAACACAACCCTATAAAATAAAGATCTCAATCCACCAAACGCGTGTTTTCAATATTCCAACACTCCATTATTCCAATACCCCATGGCATTCATTGACGGCAAAGCCAATCTTCTCTGACCTGGCCCAGAGAACCAGGTTTTCAATGTTAGAATAAACTCCATTTACAAGCCATCCCGAAATAGCGGGATGAGAATTGAAAAGGTTTTAGCGTTACAGCGGGAGCTTGATGCTAAGAAAAATATGACAAAGCAGAGTTAATTAGGGGAGATTCTTTATGCCGCATCCCAAAAACGCCATGGAAATTTTTCAGCTGCTTGACAAATCCAATTGTCGGGAATGCGGCGAAAAGACATGCTTGGCATTTGCCGGCGCGGTTTTCAAAGGCCAAAAAAAGATCAATCAGTGCCCGAAACTGGAGCGGGCTGTCATTGATCGGTTTTCCGACAAACCCGAAAATCCGAGTATCATCGAACAGAATCGGGATGAGCTCCGCCAAACGATGCAAAAGGCGATCGCCGGCCTTGACCTTAAAGCGGCAGCCCGAAGAGTCGGGGCCCAATTTGCGGGTGAGAGATTGACACTCAAGGTACTGGGTAAAAACTTCAGCGTTGATATCCGGGGCAATCTTGCCGCAGACATCCACGTCAATCCTTGGGTGGCCGTGCCATTTCTTGACTACATTGCTAACAGCAAAGGGCTGAGGCCATCGGGCAGCTGGCTCTCGTTCCGGGAGCTTGAAGAAGGCAAGGAACGTTACCCGCTTTTTCGGAAACGATGTGAAGAGCCAATGAAACGGATCGCAGATACCTATACCGATCTTTTCGACGACCTGGTTCGTATTTTCGGCGGAAAGCAGGTAGATAAACAGTTCGAGTCCGATATTTCCGTGGTTCTCCATCCTTTGCCCAGAGTCCCTATCATGATATGCTACTGGTCGCCGGAAGACGGCCTTGAATCCAGTCTCCATCTTTTTTTTGACGACACCGCAGACGAAAATCTTTCTATCGGTTCTCTTTTCACGCTGGGGACCGGACTGACCCAAATGTTCGAAAAACTCGCCCTGCGGCACGGTTTTCCGGAGGTTGAACCCTATAAGTAACTCTACTTTGTCATATTAAGTTTTACTTAAGCCCCTTATCATAACAGTCTGATATAGTGTAAAAAACAAATGCCTAAAATGACTAAAATTAAGGAGACGCTACGCTCTGTCTTTTTCTATAAAATTGACAGAATACCACAATTTTAGCTCATTTTAGTTCATTTTAATTTTCAGCTCATTTTCTCAATTAAAATTACAATCATTTGAAATTCGAATAAATATTTTACTCTAATAATGTGCCTATGGAGAGGTAATCAGCAAGCTCTATTGTGCAGCCGGAGCGGTCCGGCGACGCTTCATAGATTTCGGCGCCCGATTCCGCTATCGCCAAACTGACGGCTATTGGGACCTATACTTTTGGCCGGTTTGATCGGATGTGGAGGAGGCCATCGTAAAAATCGATGAATCATCAAACCTTTGATCGGGTTTCAATTCCAGTTCTTGAATTTTGGCCAGCAGCGTCTTGTAGCTGATCCCCAGGATTTTGTTGGCTCTGCTCCGATTCCAGCCGGTTTTCTCAAGAACATATGAGATCACCTGTCTTTCGACAAAGTCCGAGGTTTTTTTACCGATCTCCTTCAAAGAAAAAGATTCTAGCTTTGGTTCTTCACCGTTGAGCCCCAAAAAGCTGATCCAGTGCGGCGCCGGCTCATCGAGGAGAGGGGCATGCGCATTATGGTTGGAATTAACACTGCCTGGGATCATTGATTCGAGGGCCTCTTCTCCTTCCTTAAGCAGAATAATCCGTCTGAGAACATTCTGAAGCTCCCTGACATTGCCCGGCCAGCGATATCGGCAAAGCCTGTCAATAATTTCAGGGCTGATGGAACAAGGCTGCTTTTTGCTGAATTGCATTGTGTACTTATCGGCATAGTATTTTATTAAAAATGGGATATCCTCCGGTCGATTGCGAAGCGGCTCGATGTAAATGGACGCCTCATTAATTCTGTAATAAAGATCCGGACGGAATTTTTCCTCCTTCATGTCCTGATGTATATCATGGTTGGTCGCTGCAATAAGCCAAACATTGCTTTTAAAAGAATTTTCCGAGCCCAACGGAGTGAATTCACCATCCTGTAGGGCGTGCAACAGCTTGGCCTGAAGCGTCAAGGGCATATCGCCGATTTCATCCAGGAACAGCACCCCCCCGTCTGCCTGCTCAAATTTTCCGCGCATTTTACGAATCGCCCCGGTAAATGCTCCCTGCTCATACCCGAACATTTCACTTTCGAGCAGTGTATCCGGCATGGCGGCACAGTTAACTTTGACAAAGGGTTTGCCGAACCTGGGCGATTTTTCGAATAACATCTTAACCACAAGCTCTTTGCCGACGCCGGTTTCACCGCAGACAATCGTGTTGAGACCAGTTGCGGCAATCTGTGAAATTAGCATCTTTATTTTTTCAATATTTGAGCTTATTCCAATCAGATTTGTTCCCATTTTATTTCCTCTAGGACCTTATCTATTCTAACTCCATTCATAAGCCACCGGCTATGCCGGTAAGAATTGAAAAGGTTTTACCGCTACAGCGAGCGTATTTTTTGGTTGTCCAAACTTACCCATGCCGCTGGCATATGAATGGAGATAAAAAAAAATTTTGGCTTATTTTTTATGATCTCGTTATGTCTGCCGGCGTAGCAACGACTACCGCATCGGGCTGACCAACACACAATGTCTGTGAATAATGAATCCCTCAAATACATGTCAAACCAGACAGATCAGCGCCAAGGGTGATCAAAATATATTATAAAAATTTACAAGAGCGAGCTTTCCTCGGAAACACGAATAATGCCGTCAAAATTCTTTATATACCTCAGCGACCAGTGACAGATCGTGGTTCCGGCCCCTTCCAGGGGCCTTCCTCATACCCCCAGCTTTGCTGGTAGTCGCTGATTCGGTTTTAAGTCAGATTACCGATTTTTATATCGGCAATTTATAAAATTACTTAAGGCAAATTGGAGTAAATGAATTTATGCGTAAGAAAAGAGTCTTGCATGTAAATTCCGGTTTGTTTGGGGGGTAGGCGCCTCGTAGCGCGGTATCGACAATTTCTTGCATTTTAAAAAAAATGATTTATGTTGCCCCTAACCCAACATTTCCTTACTTAAATGAGATGTTGCCTGTTCCTTTGACCATTATTCGACTTTACTCCATTCATAAGCCACCGGCTATGGCGCTGAGAATTGAAAAGGTTTTACCGTCACCGATCACATTTTAAAGAAAAGGAGGCTGCACCATGGATTTGGATTTTTCCAAACTGCTGGATACCGTTTACGCGTTGTTGACTGTTTATGGTTTGAGGGTCATCGCCGCCATCGTAATTTTTGTTGTGGGGCGTTGGGTTGCCCTGGGGGCTGCCAAGCTCATCAAACGGATTATGCTCAAGAGCAAAGTGGATGAAACTCTGGTATCATTTGTCCGTAATCTGAGTTATATTGCCCTTCTGGCTTTTGTCGTCATTGCGGCGCTAAACCAGCTGGGTATTCAAACCGCATCGTTTATTGCAGTTATAGGTGCGGCCGGTCTCGCCATTGGCCTGGCCTTGCAGGGATCGCTGGGAAATTTTGCCGCCGGCGTGCTAATGATCATATTTAAACCGTTTAGAGTGGGCGATTTCATCGAAGGCGGAGGGGTGGCCGGAATCGTCGAAAAGATTGAGATATTTACGACTCAATTGAAAACACCGGACAATAAGACCATCATTGTACCGAACGCCAAATTAACCGGAGACAATATCACTAATTTTAACGTCAAGGGAACCCGCCGGGTGGATTTCGTGTTTGGTATCGGTTATGGGGATGATATCGATAAAGCCCGCAGCATCATCAAGGAGATTATCGATCGGGATGAGCGCGTTATGAAAGAGCCGGAACCGATGATCGTCGTTTCAGAGCTGGGCGACAGCAGCGTCAACTTTACGGTGCGTGCCTGGACCTCTGCTGCTGATTACTGGTCTTTTTACTTCGATACCATTGAGAATGTCAAAAAGCAGTTTGATGCCCAGGGCGTAAGCATCCCGTTCCCGCAGCGCGATGTGCATATCTATGAACATAAGGAAGGATAGTAGAAGGCGGAATGAAAACGCATGGCGCAAAGTGCATAGCGCATAGAGTTAAGAATAATTCGGAAGTGGGAAATATTCGATTGTAAATTGGAAGAGCAGAGGGCATAGAGCAGAGAGCAAAGAGTTTAGCGCACGGCATGGTGCATGGCGCAAGGGCACAGGGCAGAGGGCATAAAGTTAAGAAGAAGCCGGAAGTGGGAATCATCCGGTTGCGAATTTCGGATTGGAAGAACGGAAGGGAAGGCACACGGCGCAGGGCACACGGCGCAAGGCTCGAAGCATGAAGTATAAGATAAAGAGTTGAAGTTTGATGGTTGATGGAGGAGGATAGTATGAAAGTTTCCAAGGTCAGTTACCTGACTTCTGTCATCTGTAATCTGTCCTCCATCATCTGACTTCCTCCCTCTGTATTCTGCTTGCCGCGCCATAGCCCGCCGGGCGACGGCGGGTCCTCTGTCGTCTGATCTCTGTCATCTGTTTTGTGATCCAGCTCCGCCAACGCTTTGCGAGCTTGCACTAAATAGGTATCCGAATTGCAAAGGCGAAAATATTCAATTGCAGCCGTAAAACACCGCTCGGCACGATCCGCGCTGCCCTCCTGCTGATGCAGGTATCCCCAGTTGAGATAGGCCCGCCCCAGCGCACCATTGGCACCGATCTGCTTGCCTGACTCAATCGAGGACTTAAAATAAGTGTGCGCTTTTGCGGCAGCCGATGCGGCGAAATTTTTCCGGTTCGGATCCTCGATTTGCCGGGCCAGTCCGGCATAAACGGCAGCCAGCATGGATCCACAGGCGGACCGGCGCAGTATACAGCCGTTTTCTACCCAACTTTGGTAAATTTTTTCTACAATTTTCAGTCCCTGATCGATGCGGCCTTCTGCAATAAAAATAATACCTTGGAAGAAAAGGGCCGGTTTGCCGGCAAATTCGGCGCCGAATGAGTCGCTGAATTCAAGAATTGCGGCAATGTGATCCCGGGTGTGACTGACCTTTCCTGCGAGAATCAGACCATAAGTAAGGGCGAGTCTGGGGAAAAGTGCGTACCAGGGATCAACTGACACTTGGACGGCTTTCGCAAAGGATGTCACTGCTTGAGACAAATCACCCTCAACGAGGTGACTCCAGCCGATACAGCAGTATCCCATGACGCTGGCTCGCTGATCACCCTGAACCTCGCCGAACTCCAGCAAAGCCTTTCCCACGGCAAGGGTTTTGTCTCGATCTCCTCGATGCCAGTTGGCGTATCCCTTGCCGGCCATTGCACAATAGTAGATATATGGATCCGTGAAACCGGTTTTAAAAATTCCTTCGGCTCTTTCGGCGAACAAGACGGCATCATCCAGCATTCCCAATTCAGTGCACACCCAGGGCAGCCAGCAACAGGCATAGCCGGTAACCCGCTTGCTCCTTTTTTCCTCGCCGATTTTCAATGCCGCGAACAGGTAACGATGCGCCTCTTCAAACCGCTCGCGGTGCCAGAGCGCCCAGCCTAGCCAGGCATAAAACATCCCCCTTCCAGCTTTGTCATTGATGGATTCGGCCAGGCTTTGATGGCGGGTCAGCAGCGCAAGCAGTTCTTTATACTGCCCACGATAGTAGTAAACAAAAGACCACCGGTTCAGCAGATCAATCATCAGGTTGGACGTTTTAGCCGATTTTTCAAATCGATTGCTGATAATTTCGTAGGCATCCCGGTAGTACGCGTGGGCTTCCTCCAGCGCGTATCTTCCCAGACTTTTTTCGCCGGATCTTACGAGATAATCGAAAGCCCTGCCGTATGATTGCGCCTGGCTGAAATGAAACGCCAGGGCTTCATAGTATTCAGGGAGTCTATCTTTAAATATTTGTTCCATAACATGGCCGGTACGCGCGTGGATCGCTCGACTTTCCTTTTTTAGTAAACTGCCGTACACCACTTCCTGTGTCAGCGCATGCTTAAAAATGTATTCGACGACTGGCTGGAAACTTCTGACCTTGATCAGATCAAGAGTTTCTAAGCCGCTGAGATATTGCCAGATATTGCCCTGGATTTCGGAGATGCGATTCAAAATCTCGTAGTAAAATGCGCGGCCGATAACGGACGATTCCTGTAAAAGGCGCTTCATATCTTTATCCAGTCGATCCAGCCGGGCTGCAATGACGCCATGGATTGTTGTGGGGATATCAGACGTATGGATCTTTTTGTTCAGCAGCCAGCGGCCGTTCTTCTCGCCCAACGTTTGCGATTCGACCAGGGAGTTGATCACCTCTTCAAGATAGAATGGATTACCCCCTGCCTCCTCTCGCAGAAATTTCTTCAATTCAAAAGGGATCTGCTTGCTCTTGAGCAAGGATTCAACCATACTCATTGTTTCCGATGCCGATAGGTCTTCAAGCCTGATTTCCGTGTACGAGGTACCGAAGTCGGCAATTTGACGACTGGAAAAAAGCGCCAGAGGAGGCCGGTGCACGCATATGATCAAGGCCGGATATCTAAAATCCGACAAAAGAAAACGAATCAGCTCCAAGGATGAGGGATCCGCCCAATGCAGATCTTCCAGACAAATAATGGTGGGGGCCTTGCAGGCCATTGCATTTAGAATTTCTAAAATGGCCTGCTGAAGCCGAATCCGCCAGATTTCAGGCCGAATTTCTCCTAACTCCGGATAGCTGAGATTATAAAGACTCCCTATGTAAGGGACGATATCCCCCTTTGTTCGGATAAATCGCAAACCTGATGAAATTTTCTCCCTGACCCGCTGTGGCGGATCGTCCTCTTCTATCCGGAATGCCTTGTTCAGCATATCGATGAGGGGAGAATACGTAATATTTCTGGTGTAGGGGTAGCATTGTCCTTCAAGCCAAAAGACCTTCTCGAGATTCAAAGTAGATTTGAAACTCTCGATCAGTCTGCTTTTACCGGTGCCGGCATTACCGCAAATGGTAAAAACCGATCCCTTTTGTACCTTGAGCTTTTGGACTGCATCGGAAAGAAGCTCAAGCTCCATCGCGCGTCCTATCAAATCAGCTCTTAGACCGTGAAACCGGTGAATCTTTACAGGGCGGTCAATCATGGACGAAACTCTGAAAACCCCAACCGGTTTGGAAATCCCTTTTACCCTTACCAATTCTGAGGAATCAAAAGAAACATATCGGCGTGTCAGTCGATGGGTCTCCGGACCGACCAGGATCTCCCCGGGTTTTGCCAGTTCGCTCAGATGTACCGCCAGATTAGGAGTTGCGCCGGACACACCGTGACTGCCGTTTTGAAAGTTTAATCCGTCGGTTACAATCAAACCGGTATTGATGCCGGTATGCATGGATAACGGCAGACCGATGCGATCTTCCAGCCCAGCGGTAAGTCCGCTGATCCGATGATGGATTTCGCGTGCGGCACGGATGGCCCTTATGGGATCATCTTCCTGGGACGTGATGGCCCCGAAAAGTGCCATCACCGCATCCCCCAGAAACTTTTCAATAAATCCACCATACTTGGCCACGATCTTGGAGATTTCACCATATATTCGGTTCAAAATTTCTCTGACTTCTTCCGGGTCGAGCTGCTTTGACAGGGCGGTGTAGTTTGAAAGGTCGGATAAAAGAACCGTAACATACTTCCGTTCACCCTCTGTCGGGAAGAGCGGCGATATGGTTTTTCCGACGGCAGGACCGTCGGAGGGAATAGCGTCGGATGCCGGCTCATCGAGGATAACAGATGACGGCCGTGGCAAACGTCGGCCGCAGGTAATGCAAAACTTACCCCCCGGCGGATTGACCGTTTCACAGACGGTGCAGACGCTCCCCAGTTTGTGGCCGCAGGCAAAACAGAATTTTGCATCTGAAGGACCGGCATTATTGCATTTGGGACATTTCATGACGGTACTCCAAGGTATAAGGTTCAAGGTTCAAGGTTCAAGGTTCAGGGTTCAGGGTTTGGGGCTTCGCCCTTCGGGCTACGACCCTACAGGCAGGGTTCAAGGCCTATGGTTCATGTTTAATAGATTGCCCTCAGGGGTGCGTAAGAAAGCAACCCTGAACGCAGAACCGTGAACCATTCGACCTATAACTATTCAAATAAAGTGCCAGGCAGGCCGGAAGCGCCTAGAAACAGAAAGATGATAAAGATAACGAATTAATATTATTGTTTATTTATGGTCAAGCCTGGGTTTCGATATCGTTGTGATGGTCACAGCTTGGTGCGCCAGCCTGTAAAGCCCCTTTACCTATGCCGGGCACATGTAAATCATCTTGACAAGATTGCCGGTTCGACATCGCTGTGCGATCGGTGGTCAGGGTGCGGATGGTTGTATCCTCAACACTATTTTACTGCTCGAGGTCAAATGAATTGAAAATTTGAACGCTTTGAATTAATTGCGATATACGATCCATTGCCCCTGTTTTACCGCCAGTATGCGTAACCACAATATAATGTGGTGGCTCACGCGCAGTAAAAAGACATAATTCGTTAACATTTTTCTATGAAATCTGTAATGTTCATTCATTTCAGGCTTAGGCACGACATATACATTTTGAACCCATGCAAAAGATTGAAGATTTACGTATGCATTGTACAATTTTGTAGTTGGCGGGCTATATCAAGTATTCTCCGATTTTGAGATGGAATTCAAGAACACTCCGCTGAACACACCACTGATCCTATTT
>CP070771.1:6100493-6114929 GCA_020345785.1 Desulfobacterales bacterium | reverse complement strand
TGAACTCGATGATTTTGGGACGCTTGTAACCGGCCATGTTCTCCTTACAAAACTCAAGAATTTCCTGCTCGCCGGCGGTTTCGCCGGGTTTGAGCTGAATGTAGGCTTTAACAACTTCCCCACTCTTGGCGTCCGGCACCCCGACCACGGCGGCCAAGGCCACTTTGGGATGTTTAAAAAGAATATCTTCCACATCCCGCGGGTAAACATTGAATCCGCCGACCAGCACCAAATCCTTTTTACGATCGGTGATAAGAATGTATCCATCTTCATCGACATGACCGATATCACCGGTCAGAAAATAACGTTTCCCGTCAACCTCACGAAATACTTTTTCATTTTCTTCCGGTTTGTTCCAGTAGCCTTGCATAACCTGAGGTCCGCAGATGGCGATCTCACCGTCCTCGCCCCGGGGCAGTTCTTTGGTTCCGGTATCGAGGTCCAGTATTTTGATATCCGTGCCGGGTATGGGGAAACCAATGGTGCCGATCTTACGCTGCTCCTGATTCGTGGGGTTGACCGTGGCGATCGGTGCGGTTTCACTCAAGCCGTAGCCCTCAAAAATAACTGAGCCGGTTTTTTCTTCAAACTGGCGGCAGACTTCGGGCGGAAGGGGGGCGCCGCCGGAAAAACACCCCATAAGCGAACTCAGATCATACTGATCGAGATGGGGGTGATTCGTAAAAGCGACGAAGATCGTAGGGACGGCGGGCATGACGGTCGGACGATGTTTCTGGACGATTTTTAAAACTTCGGTAAATGGCGGATTGCCGGCGCGGGGGTCCGGCACGCAAATCAGTTTGCTGCCGGTTGAGCAGGCGGAAAGTAGGGCACAAGTCAAGCCGAAACTGTGGTACCATGGCAAAACACCGAGGTACGTGTGAAATCCGCCTTTGCGTGTTTTTTCCGCCTCGGCACCGGGTTCATGCACCAGACGAATCCACTCGTTGGCGGCCGTCAAATCATAAACAAAATTGCTGTGCGTCAGAGCCGCGCCTTTGGGGACTCCCGTGGTACCGCCGGTATAAATAATAAGCGCCAGGTCTTCGGCAGGATCGACGGACACTGCAGGCGGCTGCGGTGTTGCCGCGGCCACAGCGTCGTCAAAAAATAAATGGCCGGATTCGTATTTATCAGCCTTGGGAATTTTGCCCAGCAGTCCGCCAAGAAACCCCTTGAGAAACGGCAGATATGATTTAACGCCGCAAATAATCACTGTTTCAACGCCCGTTCCCCGGACGGCTTCAACCGTCGTCGGGTAAAATTGGGGATGATCCATGCAAAAGACGGCTTTGGCGCCGGAATCTTTCAGCTGATAATTCAGTTCGTTGGGAGTATATAGGGGATTGCAGGTTACGCAAACGGCACCGGCTCTGAGAATACCGAAAAATATAGCCGGGTAATGGGGCAGATTCGGCAAAAAAACAGCCACCCGGTCCCCCTTTTGAATGCCGTGCGCGGCCAAACAATTTGCCACCCTGTCAGCCGTATCCTTTACCTGGGCGAACGTTCGTGAGGCATCATTGAATATCGTATAAACCTGGTTGGGATAATCCCGGGCAGCATCGTCCAGAACAGAAAACAGCGGTTTATCGTAATCGGTTACATCCTGCGGAACGCCCTCCGGCCAGTTGGGAGTAGGCCAATTCGTTGCAGCCATATCTGCCTCCTTGTATTAATCGTTGTCGGAAACCGGGAGAAGAGGTCAACAATGAAAAATTTAATATTATGTCAGTATATTGGAAACCATCGTAGGTGTCAAACAAGAATCGGTCGATGCCCGGGCATGGTTATCGTCGGATTTAACCGGCTTAGGTAGAAGCAATTCTCTTTCATGAATATGTCACACAAAACCCAAATCACAATTCCCAAATTCCAAACAATATTAAAATTCAAATCTACAATGACCAAAACAGTGCGACCACTTTTAGATGCCGCGCAAGCATTCTACCCGTTTTGAATTTTGGATTTCGGTAATTGGTATTTGTTTGATATTTGTTTTTTGGTGCTTGGAATTTTTATTATTTGAATAAATCGACGAGCTTTTTCACGAGCAAACAGCGGTTTAAATAACAAGGTTGGCATTTTTCACAAGGGTGGTTATAGATATTCAGAATATTCAGACAAAATAACATCATGGAGCTCTTTACCAATGGCCAGACCGAGATCAATGAAACGGGGACCGTATTTTTTCCCGGTCTCCGTCCGGAAAGTGGTTTTGATTTTTTCAAGTCCCGCCATACCTTCGGGATAGCGCGCCATAAATTTTTCCAGGGGAGGATTATAAAAGGATATCATGTCCCACAGCGTATGCGTAAAATTATCCGGCCCCCACCGGAACTTGTCCGCATCATAAAGACAGTCGGAAACCAGGCTGCCTTCCGGTGTCTCAATATCGATGGCCTCTTTAAAGGCCTCATGATTTTGGATCGCCCGGCAAGCATCATCGATCTCATCGTTCTTCAAAGGGTAATTTTTCAGAATCCGGCGGGCATACTCCGCACCGAGCCTGGCATGATCTTTCTGCTTGCGTTTGATATCATGCAATAGGCCGGCGCATTGAACGATACCTATCCGGCGTTTTAATTTTGCCTTGGAGTAACCGACCGCCTGCCCCTCTATGCACATCAGCGCGCCGGCGTCTTCGGTCACCTTAATTGCGTGATGCAATCCGTGACCAAAGTCGTTTTCCAGATTATCATCTACGAATCGACGCAATTTGATCAAAACCGCATCGTTATTTAAATGCTGCCTCGAATAGGAATAGGCCTGAGCATGGTCGCGGTAAAAATCAGGCGGGGGAAAGCCGGCGACGATTTGGCGGGCTCGCTCACGAAGGCGAACATAGATTGGGTGCATTTTATGGTTATCAGCCTTCAAGCAGTGAGTAAGGCTGACCGCAAACTTTCCAGCCGTCATCTTCCTTGACGACGGTCAGCGTCTCATCCACTTTATGGGTTTCACCGAGAAAAAAGATTTTTGCCACGATGCCGAAAAGCGGATTCATGGAACGTCTGCGGGTGCAGGATATATGAACTTCAGCCGTATTTTCATCAATCATCTCAGTTTTCAGTTCAATGTGGGAAAGGGCCATTTTCATCCAGCCGGGTTCAAAACCGTTGGCTCTGGCTTCGTCGGCTACTCGATTCAGATAATCGCCCACCACACTGCCGTCTTCTTCGGCGGTTATTTCACTGCAAAGTCGATCGGCCATAGACGGTTTCAGCTTGAAATAGGCTCTGGAAAATTCCACGGCCGCCTCGCCGGGGGAGTCGCGGTGATCTGCGATGATCAGTACCACCTGCAAAATGAAAGCTACGATAACAACAGAAACCAACGCCATGAGTTTGTTGCCGCTTTTCATCAACACTACCTCCTTTTAAATCATCAGGTCGTCCTGCCGGCCCGTGCCGGTAGGCGGCTGAAACCATCAGGTATCGCTCAGTAATTTACCACTGTAGTAGACTTCCGATATCTTGACAAGGGACTTGTTAATAATTTGAGCTGATCCAGTAGCATGGATTGGCTTCCAAAACAAGGATTTTTGAATGACGGCATCCCAATAAATTTTCTGTCATCAATCGAAATAATATTAATTAACACTTCAAAGAACTCTTGACAGGAAAAGTCTTTACTTTTATTGTGAGCAATAACTCATATTCCGTCTGAAAAATTACCCATTTAGAGTCCTGGCAATGTACCTTTAAAACAGAGGGAACGCCATGAAAACCGGATTTCTTAAAATTCCGATAGGAAGCCTCCCGGGAGAGTACTTCATCCCCGGGAGGCTTTTTAACTGGTAGAGCCAAAATTGTCAAATAGCTGTGTTCTAAGAAAGGGGGAGTGATGGGTGATATCAGTCGAAGGGAATTTATCAAAAGCGCGGCCATAGGCGGGGCTGTACTGGGCCTCGGGGGCGTTATACTGCATGATCCCCTCAAAGCATTAGCCAGCGGAAAGTATGACATCGGGCAGTGCAAGAGTGTTCGCATTAAATGTGTATCCGAAGTCGGTTGGTTTGACACCAAGAAACTGGGTGGACAAATGAGTGCCGCGGGAGGCCCCAAAACCAGTCAATGGGTTATTCCCTGGGACCCGGCTAACGCCGCAGGAAGCTGTTCCCTGGTGGATATGGAAACCCTTGACGGAAAGCACCATAAGTTTCTTCTAGACACCGGTTGGAGCCACTCATACATGGATGCGTGTTTTAAAAGGGAAGGCATTGATGAAATGCTGAAATCCGGTGAAATAGAAATTCTATTTGTCAGCCATGAACACCTTGATCATTTCTGGGGTCTGCAAACCGTTTTACAATACAATCCGGAAATCAAGATTATCATTCCCGACACATTTTATCCGGAGGGCATGCATTTAATAAAGGGAGCAGAATTTATTACTCCCGGTGCCTGCAACCGAATTCCGCACCAAGGACAGTTGGTTCAACTGCAAGTAGGCCAAATCAACAAACTTTATGACGGCTGTGCCGTCGTCGCTTTTGACCTGCCGATTGTTATTCGGGTGCGCGGCGAACAATCACTCTACTTTAATGTCAAAGACAAAGGGCTTGTTTGTGTAACCGGGTGTTGTCATCAAAACATCCTTACAACAGCAGAATTTGCCCGCGAAAAGATCACCGGCGGTGAAAAGATGTTCGGGGTCTATGGCGGCCTTCACATTGCACCTTTCGGACCGCTGAAGGAGGAGGGTGAAAAGATTGTCAAAGGGATGGCCAACTATAATTTTCAAAAAGTTGCCTGCAATCACTGCACCGGTTTGCCGGCGGTTCAAAAGATGATCGAACTTGGATATCCCGTTGTCCAGGGAACGGGAAGATATGGATCAACGAGCAAATTATATGTCGGCAACGGAGATGAAGTAATATTTGCTTAATTAAGACTCTGAATTCCATTCTATTACAGGCAGGTGCAGATGGGAGAAGCGAGGGAATCGGTTTTGCGACATATCGGAAATGCCTTTATTTGGTCGGCAGCCGGAGTTAAAAAAGCCTGGAATAATGAACTGGCGTTTCGCGTCGAAGCAATTATCATCATCATCATGATGCCGGTGGGGCTTTGGCTAGGGAGATCTGCTGCAGAGAGAGCCCTGCTGATCGCATCCTGCCTGTTGATTCTGATTACCGAGTTGCTGAACTCTGCGCTGGAGGCGGTGGTGGATCGAATCGGAAAGGAGCGCCATGAGTTGTCGGGACGCGCCAAGGACATGGGGTCGGCGGCTGCCTTTTTCAGTATGCTGACCGCAGCCGTCGTGTGGGCGCTAATTGCGTTCGATCGCTTTTGGGGCTGAAGGATGAATTAACTGAGCAGTCGGGGAGTTTATTGCGTTATAGACCCCTCAATTAACTATTCAACCAATCAACTAATCATCTAAATCTATCGGATGATACATTCATCAACCTTTTGCTCGGCCAGCGCTTTGAGCCCGAACATCTCATCATCGCTGTATTCAAAATCACCCTCCTGAAAAAACTCCGGGTGCAATAATTCGCTGTTGCGAAAGCGCTGCAGAGCATAGAGCTGAGCCCCTTTAATTAGCTGCAAAATATTTTCAACGGTCCGGCGGGTGACAATCGGTTTGACACAGGTGGTTCTGAATTCGTAGTCAATGCCGGATTGCATGATCAGCTCGACACTGGCAAAGATGGGATCGGGCCGGCAGTCCGGTTTGATAAAAGATCGGTACAACATCGGATCGGTTTTGAGATCCATGGCGATATAGTCCACCAGCCCCTGCTCAATCAGATGCTGTAGGACCCTTGGACGGCTCCCATTGGTATCCAGTTTCAGGGGAAATCCGAGATCTTTTATTTGGCGGCAGAGATCCACCAGATCAGGCTGCAACGTGGGTTCTCCGCCGGAAACGACCACACCGTCCAGAAATCCCCGGCGCTGATCAAGAAAATCGTAAATGGCACCGTGATTTAGATCGTTCGGACAACTCGCCTGCCCTTTGACAAGACCCGGATTATGGCAGTAGGGACAGTCGAAGTTGCAGCCCGAACAGAAAATGACGGAACTCAATTTGCCGGGATAATCAATCAAAGAATTTTTCTGTAGGCCGCCGATATTCATTTTCTTATGGTTTGGATCGTTGAGATCGTCCCAGTTAAACAAAAGACAAAAAGGTTTAACGGGAAAAATTTGGATCGTTGATGGTTGATTAGTTGATTAAGTTGATTGCGTTGATTCGCAAACCAATAACCAATAACTAATAACTATGTCTATTCTTATGTCATCTACGCTATGCGCTATGCCCTTTGCTTTACCATTCCGCAATCCGAATTCCTAAATCCGCAATCGAAACTAGCTCGCCACCCTAAACGTCTTACGGTCGCCGTACTCGGCCAGTTTACCGCTGTTCCACTGTTTGACCGGCCTCAGGTAGCCGACCACCCGCGAATATACTTCCGTCTCCTGGTGGCAAATCGAACAGATCCTTTGTTCCCCGGCGAGATACCCGTGCGAAGGACATATGCTGAAGGTCGGCGTGAGGGTAAAATACGGCAACTTGTAATTGGCGGCTATTTTTCTCACCATGCTTTTGATGGCCTCAGTATCGTTGACCTGTTCGCCGAGAAAGATGTGCAAAACCGTCCCACCGGTATATTTGCTCTGCAAATCGTCCTGCAGTCTCAATGTCTCAAAGATGTCATCGGTATAGTTCACCGGCAGCTGGGTGGAATTCGTGTAATAAGGCGATGCCCCGTTGCTGAAGTCGGCATCGTTGGCGCAAATGATATCCGGGTATTTGCTTTTATCGAGCATGGCCAGCCGGTAAGATGTGCCCTCTGCCGGCGTTGCTTCCAGGTTAAAGATTTCCCCCGTCCCCTCCTGAACTTTGGATAGATGGTCGCGGATAAAATCCATGACCTCCAGCGAAAATTGCTGGCCGTGCTCGGTGGTGATATCCTCTCCCAGAAAATTCAGGCAGGCCTCATTCATACCGATAATGCCGACGGTGGAAAAATGATTTTTCCAGTATCGTCCGGTGCCGTTTTTGACCTCTCTTAAATAAAACTTCGAGTAAGGATACAGATGTTGATCGGTAAACTTTTCAAGAACCTTGCGCTTGATGGACAAACTTTTCACCGCAAGCTGGATTTGCCCGATCAGGTTGGCATAAAATTCACTTTTGATTTTACTCATATACCCGATGCGCGGCAGATTAATGGTCACCACCCCTATCGATCCGGTCAGCGGATTCGCACCAAACAACCCCCCTCCCCGCTTTAAGAGTTCCCGATTGTCCAGACGCAGCCGGCAACACATGGAACGGGCATCTTCGGGCGACATATCCGAATTGACAAAGTTGGAAAAATAAGGAATTCCGTATCTTCCCGTCATCTTCCAGACAGGTTCGAGGTTTGGATTGTCCCATTCGAAATCAGCGGTAATGTTATAGGTCGGTATGGGAAACGAAAAAACGCGCCCTTTGGCATCGCCTTCCATCATGACCTCGGCAAAGGCGCGGTTGATCAGATCCATTTCCGGCTGAAAATCGCCGTAGGTTTCTTCCCGATCAATTCCGCCCACAATGACGGGATGGTCTTTAAGGATGGCCGGTACGTAGAGATCCAGCGTAATGTTGGTAAAAGGCGTCTGAAAGCCGACCCGCGTCGGTATGTTGATATTGAAAATAAATTCTTGCAGTGCCTGCTTGACCTCTGGGTAATGGAGGCGGTCATAGCGGACAAAGGGGGCCAACAGGGTATCGAAATTGGAAATCGCCTGGGCACCGGCGGCTTCTCCCTGGAGGGTATAGAAAAAATTGACGATTTGTCCCAGAGCGGATCGAAGGTGCTTCGGTGGTGAGCTTTCCACCTTGCCTTCAACCCCTTTAAAGCCCTGTCTGAGCAGATCCTGCAAATCCCACCCGACGCAGTATACCGAGAGCAGACTCAAATCATGGATGTGAATGTCTCCGTTTTTATGAGCGTTCCTGATTTCAGGCGGATAAATGCTGTTCAGCCAGTATTCCGATGTCACGTCGGAGGAAATATAATTGTTAAGACCCTGCAGCGAATAGCTCATGTTGCTGTTTTCATTAACCTTCCAATCGATCCTCTGAATATAGTGATCAACCAGATCCACATTGGCTCTGGTGGCCATCTGCCGGATTTGAGCATGCTGCTCACGATATATGATGTAGGCTTTGGCGGTCTTGTAGTAGGGAGAATCCAGCAGCACTCTTTCGACAATATCCTGAATCTCTTCCACTTCCGGCACCGGGCCCGGATTCAGTTCGTGGGCCAAGGTTAATACCCGCAGGGTCAGCTTGCGGGCTTCTCTTTCCTCAAACTCCCCCGTTGCCTGCCCAGCCTTGGCAATGGCGGCGGTAATCTTCGATGAATCAAACTCAACAACACTTCCGTTTCTTTTCTTGATTTTTTCGAACCTGTCAGACATCGTTCTCGCTTTCATTGATTTCAGGTTGACCAACTCGATTCTCTCCCCAGCACACACCAATTGGACTCCGCACAGAAGCGTCCGAGCACTGCACTTCGCTGCAGCCGGCCTCCAAACGGCAGCTGCTCTCCAGTGAACATTTTCAGAGATGTAATTTTTGGTCGGAATTAAAACCGATGGAAACGTCGGCCTTGCACCGTTTCAAAAGGCAAAAGCGCTGCCGCGAAATAGCGCAAAGCCAAGTTTAGTGGGCACCCGATATTTTCGATGATGGTCTATTTATACCACAACATATCGTAGCAAGTCAAATTTTTTTTCTACATATTGTGGAATTTATAATTGCTGGAACCAGTTTTTAAAGCGGTCATCTTTGAACCGGATGATATCATCCATCAACTGCATTATCTGTTTGGTTATCGGCCCGGGAGCTTGCAATTCCCGATGTTCCAGACGGTTTATCGGTTCGACTTTTATTCCGGTGTGGGCCGTGAGCACTTCGTCGGCAGACAGCAGTTCACATGCCAGAATCGGACCCTCCTTGACGGGAATTCCAATCTCCGGCGCCGCCTGAAGGATGGACATACGTGTTATGCTTGAAAGGACCCGTCCCAGTGGCGGTGTTTTTAAAACGCCATCTTTGATGATGAAAATCGATTCAATGGAGCCTTCCGCCAGAAAGCCGTCCGTGGTCAACATAATGCCGATATCGAAGCCACGAAGATTGGCATCCCTGCGCGCCAGATAGCCGTTGAGATAATTTGAACAAGCCTTGGCGCCGACCGGGACCGTTTCAGGGTGGATTTTGCGCCACTTTGAAAGGCAGGCGGACAACGGCCTGGGTTTATCCAGCGCCAATTCCTCGCTTTCAGGGATGGTAAAGAGGGCCAGGTCCAGTTTGGAGTCCAGCACCAGATTAATTATGGCCTCCTCACCCCAGTAGGCCAGCATTTTCACGATTCCTCGACCCAGCTGATTTACATTAACCAAGGTTTTAACTGCTTCGACTATTTCTGCGGCAGAATAGGCCATCTTCATTTCCAAAAGCTCGGCGCTTTTCATTAGCCGCTTAATGTGCTCATCCATTCTGAAGGCCGCCGGTCCTATTGGCCCGACATGCACCCCGAAAACATCAAAAATTGCGGAGGCACGGGAGAAGCCATGGGATAGAAGCGGCACGGTAGCTTCCTGCCAGGGGATAAGATTTCCGTTCAACCAGACTTTGAAATTGTTGTTCATGAGCACCTCATATTCGGAAGATTAAATAAAAAGTAGTTTGGATGGTTTCGAACGTTCGGATCGTTTTGATCGTTCGGATCGTTTTGATCGTTTTGATGGTTTTGAGCGTTGCGAGCGTTGCGGTTGTATTGGTTTAATTCGAGGTTCATCGCGGTTGCAAACCGCTCCCACACTCCACAATGCGCGGCTTACGCCATGCTATCTGCCCTCTGCTTCACCATACCGCAATCCGAAATCCGCATTCCGCAATCGAAAGCCTCTGTCATCCGTCTTCTGTCATCTACGCTATGCGCTATGCCATGCAGCCCTTTGTTCGCTGACACCCGAAACCTGAAACCTGAAACCTCAAGTGTGACCATTTCCTTTGCCTTGCACCTTGAGCCTGACGCCTTGCGCCTATTTCTTAACTTCTGCCTACGGCGTTACCCAGATATAATCCGCGATATCCCTTTTGACCTCAGTTCCGCCCGGTGCCTGGTAAACCGTTCGAAAGGCCACACCGGTTCGTTTGAATGCTCTGTCGGGGATGCCGTATTTAAACTGAATATGACCATTGCCCGCCAGCACAACCATCGCATTACCATTCAAATTGCGAGCGATCGTTTCTGCCATGGTTTCCTCCCACACAACCTGGGCGGTGTAAAAATCTTCGAAATCAACTCGGTCCTTGATGTGATGGTGATAGTTGAATACTTCACGGAGATATTCGCGCTGGACAGAGTTGGTAGTGTCAATTTCCTTGGGCAGATATTTCTTTTCTTCATCTCTGAGGTTTTCGATCCCGCCCTCGCGAATTCGATCGGGAATGAAGTCGGGTATATTTAAGCCCACCAGTCGAATATGATTTTCTTTGATAAATTCAAGAATATCGCTATACAATGAAAAATCAGGCCCCCGGTTGGCACCCCAGTTGGCATACCAGTGTACTTTTCGCAAAAACGTCCTTTGATCCAGCTGGCCGGCCGACCATTGATCGAGCACATCCTGGTACGTAAAATCGAACATTTCCATTCCGACGGCTAGGTGGGGATTTTCCCTGAAAAGGGCCTGAATGATTTCAAGCTGATGGCGATGCTGGTCGATGTCGGTATGTTTTTCACCCACATATGTGATCCGGCAGCTGTTGAGATCGGATATCAGTTCATCGAATGTCACGGGCTTGCCGAGTTTTGCAGAAATAATCGTTTCCTCTTCAAAGGACGCTGCAAGATCTTCGACAGTAAGTTTTTTGGGTGGTGCCATGGCACATCCCCCAATAAAAATCATCAGTATCCAACCGGTTATAAGGTAAATCCACCATGATGCAAACTTGTCCGTAATTTGTGATTTCAGGGTTTTTATCATAACTTGCTTTTTTTCTCCATTCAGCTTAAGATTTAATTAATCCGCCCTGATAAATGGCACATTCAGAGTTGTGAACTGTTTTTTGAAATTTGAAGAAAGTCTTTAGATCGAAGGCCCGGCGGATTAATTACTTAATGCTGCGCATTTTTTCTTTTTATATTTCATATCCGGATGTTTCGCTCAGGCACTAATTAACAATCCAGACGCCGGCTGTCGAAGTTTAGCAGCCTTAGGCTGATTTACCCGCCAGTTTTTGGAGGGCGGCCCGTTTGATCGCAGCGGAACCTTCATGGAAATACCATCGGATTGCATGAAGTTTCTCACGAGATTAGAAAAAAAGATAATACTTAACTTTCCGGATTGCAAAAAAAACCATGCCTTCCGATAAAAGCCCCGTATTCAGAAAAGCGATTGTCCCCTGGTACCAATCCAAGACTGTGTGCTGGATAAGCATTGCGCTCATGTTATTCGTGTTTTTGTTCGGGTTCGCCGGCATATCGGTGGCACGCGAACACGAACAGTATAACGGCTACGTGTGGGTGCCAATCATCCTTGTCGTATCCAGCGGAGGAGTTATCGTATTTAATGTTATCCGCCTGATACGGCGATACACTTCCTCTTAGTTAACCCGCCCTGTGAATTAGCAATACCAGGAGAACCTGCTCTATTTAAGCACTGGATACAGAAGTTCGATGAAGTGATGAAGAATGCGGGCGGTAGCTCCCCACACGACGACATCTTCAAACGGATACCGCAATTCGCCCACATCGGGAATATGATCGTGGTAGCCTTCAGTAATATGGGTTTGAACAAGCACACGCAGCGGAATTTCAAGGACGCGGGCGATTTCGGCCGGATCGTGCTCGATCGGCCCCAATCCATTCCACAGACCGACAAAGACTTCGATGTCTCTGTGGTTAATGGTTTGAAAATGACCCATGGAGCCAAGCAGACGGACCTGGTTGCGAGTGATATTCACCTCCTCTTTCAACTCCCGGAACGCCCCCTCAAGAGGGTTGGCGTCTTCTGCATCGAGGTGACCGCCCGGCAATGCGACATGGTTGCTCCATGGATACCCCTCGCTGTCAGCTTTCTGGATGGCCAGAATATGGGGGTTCTCAAGATCGAACAAGAGGAGAAAAACACAGGCCGACTTATAGAAACCCGATTCAGGGAAACCGGGTGCATCGTTGTTGCGGATAATTTCTTTCAAACCGGCAAAATTGATTTGCATAAGTCCATTCTACCCCGGACAAGCCGGAACCAATAAGAAATTAATCACGAAAGCACGAAAGGACTAAAACACGAAACAGAGAAAAGATAAATTTCGTGCTTTCAAGATTTCGTGTTTTCGTGATGAAAAAATTTTTTCATAAAATGCAAATAAATAACAATTAAGACAGATTAATCCGCCCTGAAAAATAGGGTATTCAGGATTGTAAAGGCTCTCTGAAAACGCGCCGGAAAGGGGTGTTTATTCGTGATTCCTGGCGTTCGCCTCGCTGAAATTTTTGGTCATGATGTCACCGAGTTCTTTCGAACGCTTGGTGGCCGTCTCTACGGCATTGATCAGCGTGGTGCGCAGGCCGCCGCTTTCAAGGGTTGCCAGGCCCGCAATGGCCGTGCCGCCCGGTGAGGTCACCCTGTCCTTCAGCTGCCCGGGGTGCTCCTGGGTTTCGATTAATAATTTGGCAGCTCCCAGAACGGTTTGAGCGGATAGAAAGAGTGCCTCCTGCCGGGAAAGACCCACTTTAACCCCGGCATCTGCCAGAGCATCCACAATCAAAAAAATGTAAGCCGGCCCGCTGCCGCTCAATCCGGTGACGGCATCCATCAAATCATTCTCTTTCAGAAAAATACACTTTCCGATGGAGTTGAAAATCTCCATCGCCAGCTTGACATCCTCCTTGGTGGCATGCGCGCCGGCAGCAATGCCGGTTGCCGCCTCTTTCACAGCAGCTGCAATATTGGGCATCACCCGGATGAGCCGCAGGTCTTTTCCAATACAGGTTTCCATAGCCGCCAAGGGTACACCGGCCGCGATGGAAATAACCAGCTTGCTCATATCCAATTGACCAGCAGTTTCAATTAAAACCGGCGCCATGATTTGTGGTTTAACCGCATAGATAACAATATCGGCTTCCGCCACGGCCTTTATGTTGCTGGTGGTCGTTCGAACTTTGTATCTGGACTTGATTGTATCCAGTTTGTCCCGCCTGATATCCGAGCAAATAATATTTTTCGCTTTGGAAGATCCGGAACCCATCAACCCGCTGACCAGGGCATCGCCCATGTTTCCCGTACCAATGATGGCAATTATTTTGTTGTTTAACATAACCGTCGAGTTCCCTCCAATTCTACTGATTCCGCACCCTTGCGGAGCAAAATCAACGCAGGTCCGCCAGACCCGATTCATCGTTCAAAGTGCTTTTGATAAGACCTTGCTTCGTATAAGTCAAGAATTATATTAAAAAACTATCTCCGTAACCATCCGCCTGGAGGTGGAAACATATTCTTTCAAGAGACCATCGAACGGATTCTCTGGGCCAAAATCGTGATTGACATTTAAGCTTGCTTTCGGTAGGGAAATGTTACTTATTGGTTCACACAGTTCAGGGAAATCGTTTCATCTATTCCGCCTGCGCATTGGCAGAGCCTATGCGACAGACTGAAAAACAATTATGATGAAAGCTCGGCGGCATAAACGGCATTTCAAAACGAAGTGAAAGATCGCTCCGGCACCTGATTCCGCCCTCTGTACTTTGTTGCGAGACCTGGAAACAATTCTCCGTATCGGCCTCCATCTCTACTTCATCGCTGCCGAATGCGCATGCTGCCCCTGCTCGGATAAATCTCACGATCATAATTGGGATCAAACCACCCTCATGAAATTGTTTTATGGTTGAAAGGAGATGAAAATGGCGAATACCAAGATCACCTGGTTAGGACATGCATCGGCATCGGTTGAATTTGACGATCACGTCATCTATTTCGATCCCTGGCTGGACGACAATCCTGTCTGTCCCATCAAACGCAGTGACGTCACTAGGGCAACAGCCATTTGCGCAACCCATGGCCACATCGATCACTTGGGGGATTCATTCGATCTGGTCCGCCAGACCGGTGCGACCCTCATCTGCACGCCTGAGTTGGGATTCTACGCTGATTCCAAAGGCCTCAAGGAGGGCGAGCATGTATATGGGTTGAATACCGGAGGAAGCTGGCACAGAGAAGGCTTCACGATTACCATGGTCCCGGCCTCGCATACCTCGGAAATCATGGGCGATGGTTGGGTGGACGGCCCTATTCAGCCGGGTTCGGGTGCGGTCGGATTTATTCTTGCCATCGACAACGGCAGTTCGATTTACTTCTCGGGGGACACCGGCGTTTGCGCCGACATGCAAATAATTAGAGACCTTTATCGCCCCAACCT
>CP070771.1:6096989-6100393 GCA_020345785.1 Desulfobacterales bacterium | reverse complement strand
ATCGACCAGGTATTGCTGAACATCTTTGTCAATGCCTGGCAGGCGATGCCGGAAGGTGGAATATTATTTGTCCAGACCCAATATGTCGATCTTGATGAAAATTTCGTCGGTGCTTATGGGGTTCAACCCGGCAACTTTGCCGCCATTTCAATTACTGATACCGGCATTGGCATGGATGAGGAAACCGCCAGGCGGGTTTTTGATCCTTTTTATACCACCAAGCAAAAGGATCGGGGAACCGGCCTGGGTTTGGCCTCGGCTTACGGTATCATCAAAAATCATGATGGAATTATAACCGTTGAAAGTGCAAAGGGGCAGGGCTCGACGTTTGTCGTCTATATACCGGTGTCCGAAAAGGAAATTGTCGACGAAAAGCGCGAAGAGCCGGAGATATTAAGCGGCTCGGAAACCGTACTTTTGGTCGATGATGAACAGCTGATCATTGATGTGGGGCGCGCATTGCTGCAAAGGATGGGCTACCGGGTGCTGACTGCCGGTCATGGAAACGAGGCCATCCAGATTTACAAGCAGAACAAAGAGGCGATTGCAATTGTCATCCTCGATTTGATCATGCCGCAGATCAGCGGGGGCGAGGTCTATGAAAGGCTCAAGGAAATTGATCCTCAGGTGAAAGTTCTCCTCTCCAGCGGTTACAGTGTCGATGGTCAGGCAGCCGAGATACTGAAGCGCGGCTGCAACGGTTTTATTCAGAAGCCCTTTCGCCCGGATGCGCTTTCTAAAAAAATCAGGGCGATTCTTACTCAGTAGAAGTTTTTATAAAGAATTTTAGAATGTAGCGCCTGCGCAGCCTTTAGAGCCGGGGCGCTTTTAATCGCGAAATATATTATAAAGACACCGTTCAATTCGTACCGATGGCTAAAAAATTTCAATTCATCAGCACAAAATTTACCCCTTCAGTCAAGAACAACGGTGTTTTGGAAACCTTGAAAGGAAAGACCTGCCCATGAACCCAGTCAAAGACCGGCAATTGGACGACCATATCAGTTTTTTAAAGCGGGCGGAAATATTTGAAGCTCTCGGATCAGACCACCTCTGGATCGTTCTCAGGCATGGTTCAATCGAATCTTATACAACACCGGGCGCCATCCTCTTTCAGCTGGGGGATCCGGCGGATGTCCTCTATGTTGTAAAATCCGGCGTCGTTGAAATATGCCGTGCCCGGGGAGAGGGTGAGACGCCTTCGGTTGTGGCTTACTTAGGAGAGGGCGACACCATCGGAGAAATGGCCATTACTACAGGTACACCTAGAGGTTCGCTGGCCCGGATACCGCAAATGGCAGAGGTTTTTAAACTCTCCAAGTCCTCCTTTGATTCATTAATGCAGAAGATCCCCGAGTTTTCAAACAGCATCCTCTCTGTTATGTCCAGGCGTTTGGAGGATCGGCTGCGCAAACAGCGGATGGCGGCCCGGTACCAGAAGCTGTCCGGCGACCTGCAATACTTCGATCTTGCCACAGTGATCCAGGCCCTGGCCGGCGCCGGCCGATCGGGTACCCTCACTATCCGCAACTCGGCCGGGAGCAATTTTGCCGAAATCTATTTTGATCTGGGAAGGATCCGTTATGCAAAACTGGAACACCTGAAAGGCAAACAGGCCGTATACCAGCTTTTCCTGGCACCACCCCAGCAATCCTTCGTCTTCGAGAGTGGCTCGCTGCCGGCCGATTTTAGCGACGAGGAAGAAATAATGGCATCCACCACGGGTCTGCTGATGGAGTGCGTCCATCTGATGGACGAGTTGAGAGAACTCAAGTCTGAAATCACCGACGACCAGCACCGATTCGAACTTAACATGAAAACGCTAACCTGGGAAGACCCGGACACCATGGCCCTGGCCCGCCAAATCCATCAGCGGCTTCAAAATAATGACACCATCGCCCAATTAGTCCGGCGAATTCCTCACAACGAGGCTGAAATATACATGGTATTGTCGGAAATGCAGCACAAGGGACTGATTCGG
Source organism: Desulfobacterales bacterium (assembly GCA_020345785.1). Next base: position 6,098,412 of record CP070771.1, on the reverse strand, counting down.
TGAAAGCACGGTATTTCTACGGCTACAATATTGTGGCAGCCAGTTTCGTCATCCAGGGTGTGAGCATCGGTGCCCTGTTTACATACGGCGTCTTTTTCAAAGAGTTTCAGGCTGAGCTGGGCTGGTCACGGGCGATGATATCGGGAGCGTCCTCGCTGGCGTTTTTTATTATGGGAGCGGCCGGTATCCTGGCCGGCCGGCTAAACGACCGGACAGGCCCCAGGATCCTTATCGTGGTTTCAGGCATTTGCCTTGGGTTGGGCTATCTGCTTATGTCCCGGCTGCAGGCACCGTGGCAGCTGTATCTGCTTTTCGGGGTACTGGGGGGTATTGGTTTCAGTACCCATGATGTTATCACCCTGTCGACCGTGGCGCGCTGGTTTGTGAAACGGCGTGGCATGATGACCGGTATCGTGAAGGTGGGCACGGGGGCCGGCCAACTTCTGGTGCCGCTGATTGCCGCAGCTCTTATTGCGGTTTACGGCTGGCGTAAATCCTATCTTATCATCGGCTGCCTGGCTCTGGCAGCTCTCGTGGCTGCGGCCCGCCTCCTGCACCGGGACCCTCAGGGAAAAGGTCTGCTGCCGGACGGCAACCGTCAGGAAAACTGTCAGAAAGATTGCAGCTTCCAGGAAGGAGGGCTTCCCCTCAGGGCGGCTGTCCGTATGGGGCAATTCTGGACCCTTTGCCTGATGGAGTTTGCCATCTTCTTCTGTCTGCTGACTATCGTGGTGCACATCGTACCCCATGCAACCGACCTGGGCCTGGCTCCGGCGACTGCCGCAGGCGTGCTGTCGACCATCGGGGGCGTGAGCATGCTGGGCCGGTTTGTGATGGGCGCGGCCAACGACCGGATCGGCGGGAAACGCTCGCTGATCATTTGCACCATCATCTTGCTCGGCGCTCTTATCTGGCTGCAGCTTGCCAAAAATACCTGGATGCTTTTTTGCTTTGCCGTAATTTGCGGCTTTGCCCACGGTGGTTTTTTTACCGTGGTTTCACCCACCGTGGCCGAGCTTTTCGGGACCGGTTCCCACGGGACGCTTTTCGGGATTGTGTTGTTCTGCGGTACGACCGGCGGTGCTATTGGACCGCTCTTGGCCGGCCATACCTTCGATTTGACCGGAAGCTATCGGATGGTTTTTTTGGTGCTTTTTGTTCTGACGCTGATCGGTTTTGTTCTGATTATTCGGTTGCGGCCCATAGCCGCCGGCGGAAGACAGGCGAATCGATTGCCGGCAGTTCCTAATTAGTTTCCATCCGGAAATGGCCCTTTTTCCGATGCGCTGCGTTCTCCGCGGATTTACTTCCTCGACGTACGACAAGTACGCCTCGTCGTAAACCCTTGTGTCCGCCTCCGCGGACTCATCGAAATCCGCCTCGGCGGACCAACTTGGAAGCTTAATTGTGCCCCTTTTTATTT
>CP070771.1:6091730-6096889 GCA_020345785.1 Desulfobacterales bacterium | reverse complement strand
ATCAGCCCCAGTTCTTTCAGCCAGGCTTTCTGGGAATCAATCACCTTTTTTGTCATCGGACTTTTTTGGGAGAATTCATCCCAGATTTCTCTGGATACCATCCGAACGGCGCGCAGATCGGCCTCACTCCATTCGATGACTTCCACACCCTGGTTTTTAAGTTGTTTGACAACTTTGTAGTCTTCAACGGCAATGCGCTCGTAGCTGTCCCAGCACCATTCACGGGTGGCAGATACCAGGATGGCTTTGATATCATCCGGGAGCCTGTTCCACTCCTTCATATTCACCGTGAAATCACCGAGCGGCATCGAGTGAAAGCCGGGATAATTCGTATATTTAGCGACCTCATAGAACCCCAGGCGATTGTTCATGGAGGGGGTGGCCCAGTCGCTGGTGTTGATAACACCTTTGTCCAGGGCGGAGTAAACCTCTCCACCGGGCAGCACCACCACCGAGGCTCCCAGCTTTTGCATCAGCATGGCCGTCATGCCCTGGGGTACGCGCATCTTGAGTCCTTTAAAGTCCTCCATGCGCCGAATCGGCTTGGTAGACACCATGGACTCGATGCCCCAGAACATGAAACCGACCGGATAGGCATTGTAAGGTTTGTACAATTCCCGGAGCATGTCCATACCGCCCTTGTAATACATCCAGGCTTCCTTTTGCCAGGGATGGGAATATGCGGCAATCATGTCGCTGATCGCAGCAAAGGCAGGCTCTTTACCGCTGAAATAGCCGGGCCACATGTGCATGCTCTGAATTACATTGTCCTGCAGTGCATCCAGCGCTTCAAAGGTCGGCACGAGCGTTCCGCCCGGATAAGGTGTGATCACCAGCCGTCCGTTGGTCAACACCTTGACCCGCTCGGTAAAGTCGACAAATGTTTTGTACGACAACTCGGCCGCACCCCAGAAGACCTGGCATTTCCATTCGATGGGCTTTTCGGCCAGGGCCGGTGACACCAAAAGCGCCAGCACCATAGCCGCAATTGCCAAACCAGCCGGAATTTTATTTTTTTGGATTCTCATAACAATTACCTCCTTGTCGATTGTTCATGTTACCGGCCGATAGCTTCCGACCGTTATTAATTCTCAGAATTCCAACCACCTCCTTTCTGCAGTTTTCTAACGTTTCCCCCGTTCGATTGGTTAGAAACGGTATCAATAACCTTCCCGGGCTGCTTCGACGATGGCCCGCAGGTTTTCAAGAGGGGTGCTGAGAGGGATGGCACACTCTGGAGCGATGATGTGCACCCCGGCTTCAATCGCATAGCGCGCCTGCTTAAATACGTCCTCAGGCGTTCCTTGCAGCAGCGCTTGCGGATTGTTGATATTTCCGACCAGGGAGATGTCTTTGCCGACGCGTTGCACGGCTTCCCTGGAATCCACCTGCCATTCGAAGTGGTACCCGTTCACGCCTGACCGGGCGAAAAGCTCCAGACGATCCGAGCAGTTGCCGCAAACGTGCAGGATGAGCGGTCCCCCCACCTGAGCGGTGATTTCCTGGTGAATGGGAAGCAGGTGTTCCTCGTAATGATAAGGTCCGACTAAGTTGCCGGTGGCGTGGTCGGCGAGTACGACAATGTCTGCACCGGCGCCGAATTGTGCGTTGATGAAAGCAATGGTGGCCGGCATGAGCTGCCGCAGCATTTTCGCGACCTTGGCTTTTTCGCCCATGCCCAGTGCCAGTAAAAAATTCTGCGTACCGGCCATGTGATAGGACAGGGTCCAGGGTCCCATGACTTTGCCGATGATGGCAACGCTGCCTCCCACCTCACGCCGTAGAAAGGAAATAGCGTCAAGCACCACCCGACAGGAGGATTTTTCGAGAAAGTCGCTCGGTACCGCGATGTCGGAAAAGTCGGCCTTAGGAAACTCCTTGACGTCCGGCATCTTATCCCGATCGCCCCAATCAACCGGCGCCCCTAAAGCCGCGGCTTCCTGGACCACCGAATACTCGGGCATGACCGTATCGAAGCCGAGGACCTCCCAGCCGGCCAGGGCCAGATCCGCCATGGCCCGGGCGTCAAGGTGAGCTTCCGGAAAAGATACGCCGGCTTTGTCCATAAGACCGTGGCAGGCAATGGAAGTCGGGTTTCCAACCGGCGGCCTTTGACCCTGCCGGCCGCCGAATATTGCGGACATCACCAGGTTGTGTGAATTGGGCTTCATTTTGGTTTACGCCTCCTGTCGGCTGTATTTTTCTTTGCTGACGGCTGGATGAGATCAACGCCGCACATTGTTTCACGGTTGAGGTCGATTTTAAGATTGGATTCGATTCTTCGAACGACGTCAAAGAGGTGCGAGACCATCTCCCGTTCCGCCAGGTCGGCATCCCCGGACGCAATGGCCTCGGTCACCCGCGAATGAAAATGCATAGCATCAGAGATGGCGCCCGGCAGCTGAACCACTTCGCCGATAAAACGGTGCAGCATGTCCTGAATGGTTTGAAGAAACTTCATGAGTACGCGGTTGCCGCTCAATCGGGTCAGTTCCATGTGAAAGGCCGCATCCTGCCGGGTAAATTCGTCGGCATCGTTATTCTCAAAAGCCTGTTTCTGGTCATCGAGGATCCGCTGCAGGTGTTTTATCTCGCGTTTGCCTGCGCGTGCAACGGCAAGTCTTACAGCGGTCCGCTCGATGCAGATGCGGGCCTCGATGAACTCACGTACGCTCAGTGAATCGAGCAGGAATTGGCCTCTGAGCGTGCTTAGATAGACTTCAGGATTGGGCGATTCGACCACAGTGCCGATGCCCTGGTGGGAAGAAAGCAATCCCATGGCATACAGTTTGTTCATGGCCTCCCGCAGGGTGTTGCGGCTCACACCGAATTGCTTGGCCAGCTCCTCCTGGGAAGGCAGCTTCTGTCCCCGCTGAATTTGTCCGCTAACGATCATCTCATAGAGCGTTTCGAACACTTTAGCTGCGGTCGACACTTTTTTTATGGGTTTGACTTCCATGGCAGCTTGTTTGGCGCTTAGCGGAGCGGTATCTACAATTTGTTGTCGATGTTGCCGATTGCTTTTATTTTTTGAGGTTTCAGGTGTCAGCGGCACCTCTGGCCGCTCCGCGGCCAGATTGATTGAAAAAAGAAACTCTAAAAAAGCGAATATCGAATATCGAATAATGAATATCGAATGTCGAAGGGAGGCATTCTGTCTATTTTTTATAAAAGACTAAGCACAGCGAAACCACCCTTCGACATTCTGCGGTTCAATATTCGATATTCTGTCCGCCGCGGCGGACTGTTCCGTCCAGGTGAAGTTTCACACGAGGTTTCTCGGTTCCGGGTTCAGCCTGCCAAGAGGCTTTCGCGCAATCCGGGAAGATCACCGTTGCCATCAAACGGCAGAACGAAAGTGCGCTCGGAAATTGATAGTCCCTTGAGTTTGGCCTCCCTGGCCAATGCCGCCGATACTGCCAGGCGCGTTAATTCGGCCGTATTAATAATCCAGGCCATCCGAACGGAATCGGTATTCCAGGGGCCGATGGATTGAAAAGCAGCCTCCAGGGTCTTACGGTCAGACGGCAGGGCAATCGGCACCATGCCTTTTTCCGGTGCCACTGCCGTAATGCTGTTGATGGCGGTTATCTCAGGATCCATCTTTTCCACGACCCGGCGGTGAACAAAATCGGCCAGTCCAATGCCGATGGCGTTGCCTCCGGTTTTTTCGGAAAGATCCCTGAGCACAATTCGCGTGATTTTAGGTTGCTCGCACTCTTTTTCATAAATGTTCCGAATCCTGCCGATCACTTTGGTGTCAAACCCCGCGCCGGAGATTTCCTTGCCGATTTCGTCCACCAGGAGCACATCCAGTTGGGTAAACGGGAGCATGGCATGATAATGCCGGGCCTCCTGGAGCAGCTCCCGCTCTCGTTCAAAAACGGCATCTTTCGGGATCGCAACCAGCCGGCGGAATTTGTTGGTCTTATCATCAAGGATGGCGATTCCCCCGAGGATTGGCAGATTCGAAAACAAAGCACGCGCCATTGCTTGGATGGTCCGGGCATAGCTGATTTTAACGGCCAACTGATGCATGACTTCGGCTCCGGCAATGCGGCCGAGTCCGACTACGGCCATTTTGAGGAGGCCGGACTCGATCTCGCCGATGAATTCGGTGTGCTCTTTGATGCGGTTTACAAGAATAATGTGGTCTGCATCTATCGCCGCCCGATCGGCAAATACGGGAGATCCCTCGACCTCGGCAATTTTAATCGGCTCAAGCCGATCATGAATGGGTGCCCCCACGGTCTCGGATGTTAATCCCAGGTGTTTGAGAACCGCCATCTGCCCCTTGGCCGTGCCGCCGCCATGGCTGCCCATGGCCGGCAGGATTACCGGCTTGGCGCCTCTGGCTTTAACGGCCCCGGTCAGGCTGTGCAGCACGGTTGTCATTGCGTCAACGCCTCGGCTTCCGGCCGTAATTACAACCGTCTGACCGGCGGCAACCGGTCCCAGCAAATTTGACCGTTCAAGTTCTTCGGCAACTGCGAGTTCTGCGTCCGCGTTGGTCACGGTTTTAAAATTTTGGTCGAGTACATGTAGGGCCGGAAATTTCATTTGCATACCTCGGGCGATGGGTACTGCCTTATGATTGTCCGCTCCCACCAGCAGACAGCCGGGACGGCATGCCGGGCATCTAATGCGTCTTGTAAGCTGCTTTTTGGATTACATTCCAGCACACCACCTTTTATCAGAGTGTTGATGTGGTCGCCGATGCATCCAATAGTTGCGGCAGCGTTATGTGTGATGACACCAACGCTGGTATTGAGGATTAAAGAAAAGATTCAATCATTGGATGATTGGACGGTACTATGAATGAGCATAAATCGTTTGTCAAGGATTTTTTCTTTTTGCGCCGGAGCAGAATTACGATGGTTTTCGTCCTTTCGTGATTAATTTCTTTTTTGGTTCCGGCTTGTCCAGGTCAGGGGGTATCCTCAAAATTACCTCAATTTTGAATTGCTATCTAATTTTGTTTTGGTTAAAAAAATAAAGCAAAAAAAAATCAGAAACAGATGCTGTGTACCGAAAAAAAGAGAATCTGAAACTTGCCTGGTAATGTAAGCGAAAGGACGGGTTAAATGTCACAAAAACGAATTTTAATCGTGGGCGGTGTCGCCGGCGGCGCTTCCTGCGCGGCGCGGGCCCGCAGAATT
>CP070771.1:6077031-6091630 GCA_020345785.1 Desulfobacterales bacterium | reverse complement strand
GATGCCGGCCTCGGCATCCATGCGGTTGCCGGCTTGCTGGATCTGGACTTTGTGCCGCTGCGCTGGGAGCGCTATGACCTGATGATCTTTAAAGAACGCTTTTTTGATGCCAGTGTGCAGAATTTTTTAGGCCTCTTGCACGAGGAGCAATTTTTCAAGCTGGCCGAATCATTGCGCGGCTATGATGTCCGGCTGGCCGGCCGCATGCTTTTTCCCAAAAACAATGTCAAAAAAGAATCAGAAATTTTTCTGGAAGGTGAACGGAGTGAATAATGAGGCGATTATCAGCTGCAGTAATTTGTCTGACATTGGTTGTATGTCTGCTACCCGCCGTTTCTTTGGCTGAAAAAAAGCTTCTGATGATGGCGACGACCACCAGCACGGACAACACCGGCCTGTTGGATTATCTGGCCCCAAAATTCAAGGAGGCGACCGGAATCGAGTTAAAGTGGACCGCCACCGGCACCGGCAAGGCACTCAAATTAGGAGAAAACTGCGATGTAGACATTCTTATGGTGCACGCACCGCCGGCCGAGAAAAAATTCGTGGCCGACGGGTTCGGCACGAATCGTCGCGAAATCATGTACAACGATTTTGTCATCATCGGGCCTGCAGATGATGCTGCTGAAATTAAGGGCAAATCCATAAAAGAGGCGCTGCAGACGATTCAGGCCAAGCAAGCAATTTTTGTCAGCCGTGGCGACAATTCCGGAACGCACAAAAAGGAGCATTCCCTTTGGCAGGCAGCCGACTTGACGGTCCCGGAAAAGGAGAGCTGGTACGTTCAGACCGGCCAGGGCATGCTGACGACCCTCAATATTGCGGCGGAGCGCAACGGCTATACGATGACAGACCGCGGAACCTACATCAAATATGAAGACAATCTGAAAGGCAACCCACCGCTTAAAATACTCGTTGAAGGCGATGCAGTGTTGCTGAATCTGTACAGCGTGATTGCCATCGACAAAGAGCATTGTCCACAGGCAAAATACGACACGGCCATGCACTTCATCGATTGGATCTCGGGAGCAGAGGCACAGCAGCTGATAAAGGATTTTAAACTTTTGGGAAAGCCGTTGTTTACACCGAATGCGAAAATGTAGCGGCTATTCCGGCTAAAGACCGCTAAATGCTGCGACTGCATGTGATTAGATAATATCGCCATCATTCATTCTCACTGCAGTCGCATTTTTTTAACGGCCCTGGTAATCGTCATGGATTTCTTGCTCGAAGGTTTTTTTCAAGCTTTTCATTTGCTGGTAAGCGGCAACGCCGAAACCTATTCGGCAATATGGGCGACTGTCAAAGTGTCGAGCTATTCCATTGGAAGCAGCCTGCTCATCGGCATACCCCTTGGATTTTGCCTCGGCTATTTCGACTTTAGGGGGAAAAAACCGCTCAGGACAATTGTCGACACGATGATGGCCCTGCCGACGGTGTTCATCGGCCTGCTCGTTTATGCATTTCTGACCCATCGCGGCCCCCTGGGAGACTTTGGTCTGCTTTTCACCTTGCCCGGCATTGCCATCGGCCAAACGATTTTGGCTCTACCCATCGTGATCGGCCTGACCGCAACAGCGGTTGAAAGCATGGATCTGAAACTTCGCATCACGATCATGTCCATGGGAGCCAATCGGAGGCAACTCTTCCTGAGCAGTATATGGGAATCCCGGCACGGCATTCTGGCCGGCGCCATCGCAGCTTATGGAAGGGTCATGACGGAAGTGGGCATTTCGATGATGGTCGGGGGCAACATCAAGTGGCATACGCGCACCATCACCACGGCCATTGCCCTAGAAACCAACAAGGGGCAATTTGGTATGGGGGTGGCCCTCGGCCTTGTTCTGCTGGCCATCGCCTTTTCGGTGAATGTCTCCGTTTCGTTTTTGCGCAGAAGGTACTGAAATTGGACCTGCCCATCTATGAGATCAGCTCGCTGCAGCATTCCTATGCCGGCAAGACGGTTTTAGACATTGAGCACCTGACCGTTCAACCGGCTTCCATCGTCGGGCTCATAGGTCCAAACGGCAGCGGAAAAAGCACTCTCCTGAAATTGTTGGGCCTTATTGAAAAACCAAGTCGGGGCAGAATTTATTTTAATGGCCGATCCGTTGAACCGTTCTCGGATGACGCCCGATTTCTCATCACGTTACTCCCCCAGGAGCCGTTTCTCATGAAACGCAGCGTGCTGAGCAACGTTTCCTATGGCCTGAGGTTGAGGAGCAACGGTAGGGATGTCGTCCGTAAAGCCAATGAAGCCCTTTCTCTGGTCGGCCTGCCCGGCAAAGATTTTGCCCGGCGCCCCTGGTATGCCCTTTCAGGAGGCGAAGCCCAGCGAGTGGCGTTGGCCGCAAGACTGGCATTAGAGCCCAAAGTGCTTTTGCTGGATGAACCGACAGCCAGCGTGGATGCCGCCAGCGCCCAGCTGATCAAGGAAGCATCGCTTCGGGCACGCCGGGAATTGGGCACCACACTCATTGTCGCCAGTCATGATTGGCAGTGGCTTTATGAGATCTGTGATGAGATTTTGCACCTATACAACGGCAGGATTTTTGGTAAAGGGCGCGAGACTATCATATTCGGCCCCTGGCAAAAGTTGGCAACGGGAAAATTTGGCAAAAAATTATCCGACGGGCAACTACTGCCGGTACCGGAACCCCCAGGCCAGGAAGCTGCTGCTGTAATCGATGTTTTGTCTGTCAGCGAAGACGGCTCAACCGCTGCCGGTGAGGATATTGTCCTGCAAGGAACGGTTTCCCGGCTCAGCCTGGAAAGAAAGACGGGCTATGTATTTGCCACAATTTTTGCCGGGGATCATCCCTTCACGGTGAGGTTAACGCCGCAACAGAGCAGAGAGCGCACCCTATTCCCCGGAAAAACCGTACATATTCGGTATCGCCTTGACCGGATCAGATGGGTTTAAATGATGAAAGTACACTTAAGAAATTAAGTTTAATATCCTAAACTGAAAGCCTTTTCCACTTTAAAATATACGCAACTGCGATGCCGGTCAGAAAACCGGCTGCCAGATTCGAAGCCAGGGTAATGCCCAGCACAAGAATAGGTACGAATAGATCTTTGCGCGTCTGCATGTCCAAGAGGGTCAGGGTAAGTTGAGCGCCGGCAAAGAACAACAATACCCCCAAAGCGGCCAGGGGCAGCGTGTAGATCACGGCCAGGGAATGCGATCCGAGAAAAAAGGCCAGTACTATAAATATGGCCCCGATGATAAGGTTGGACCCGGCTGTGCGCGCCCCGAAACGGTAGCGGGACGCCAGGCCTCCGGCACCGTGGCACATCGGCATACCGCCCAGGAAAAAACTCAACAGGTTGGCCAGTGCCATGCTGATGCAAAGCGCGCGGTAGGTCACGCGATGGCCTTCCTGCGGGAAATATTGGCTGGACAAATCGGCATTGGCAATCACCGCATTGCCGAGGGTCATGGGAATCTGGGGCAACACCAGCACCAACAAAGCAAAGCTGAAATCGACGCTGGACGGCAATCCGAAGGGGAGCAATTTTGGAAGATAAACCCCGATTTGCACTTGATCCACTCCTTCCCGCGTGCCAAATGCCATGCCGACGAGCAAGCCGATGCCGACCACGACCAGTGACGCCGGCAGCCGACGGTTTTCCAGCAACAACAGGGTCAGAAATCCGAGCACACACCCGATGACCAGGCCGATCGGCAGCCATCCCATTGCTTGAATACTCAGATAGGGTTCTGCCGCCTGACGCAAACCCTGAAACTTGGAAGTGCCAAGCATGAGACGGACACCCTGCGAAACCAGAAGTACGCCGGTGGAAAGCTGCACGCCGCGGATAACCGGCTTGGGAATATAGCGGCCGGCCAAGGTGATGACGCCTGTGCCTCCGATGATGATCAAAAACAGGAAGATCCACAGGCAGGATGCCTGGATTTGGCCGGCCGTGATGCCTGTGGCGACAGCGTATGCGCCGATAACTTTCATTGGCTCCACCGGGCAGGTTACCCTGAAATAAAGCCCGGCGAATACGTAGAAAAGGCCGACACCCATGATCAGACCTGTGGGGTTTAAGCCGTTTATGAGAATCATCCCGATGGCCAAGGGCAGGATCGTGCCCAAGTCTCCCAGCGAACCGGCCAGCTCCATTCGATTGAATTTGATGTAATCAGGCATTGTTCGGTCGATCTTCAGAAAATAGTTATCCGAAATGGAAGCTCAGAAAATTAAGCTGATCACCTTTGGCGTTGATCTGTCTGGTTTGATGTGTATTTGAGCGATTCATCATTCACATGCTTCTTGTGTTGTTCAGCCTGAGACGGTAATGGTTGCTGCGCCGGCAGACACAACGAGATCATAAAAAATATGCCAAAATTGTTTTTTCTATCTCCATTCATACGCCAGCGGAATGGTGTAACTTTGGACAACCAGAAAATACTTTCGCTGTAACGGTAAAACCTTTTCAATTCTCATCCCGCGATAGAGCGGGATGGCTTATGAATGGAGTTATCACACTGAAATAGATATTTTCCTCCGGCCACGATGCACGCCATGCGGTAATCTTCCGGTTCGGCGGTGGACTGTAAGGAATTTTTACCATCGTGTCAATCTGCATTTCGAAACCCCAGCGATTCTCGGTGAAAAGTAAAAATAAACTTATTAGTGCCCATCCGGAAATTAAAAGAGTCAGCGACCATCGCCTCAGTATATGATCAGGACCACCAGCAAAGCCCACAACAGCGCGTTGATGAGCAGCGGAATATCAGTGACAAGCTCTCTCGTGGGGCTGCCGCCCATCTTTTTCTGGTGGATTAAATACAGATATCGATAGATGCCGTAAATGACAAAGGGGATGGAAAACACCAGATTCCGGGTGCCGAGTCGAGATACCGTTTGGGGTGACACGGTGTAAAGGGCATATGACATCACGGTGCAGGCAGTGGCGACTGCGATCATTTGATCCAGAAAGCTGAGGCTGTATTCTCCCAGAACCTTCCTGTGGATTGCCGCTTCGGTGCCGGTTACGGCGAGCTCATGACGCCGTTTGCTGAATCCCAGGAACAGAGAGAGCATGATGGTACAGAGGATCAGCCAGTCAGAGGGCATCACTTCGGCCAACTCAGTGCCGGCAAGAACTCGCAGAACAAAACCGGATGCAATGCACATGATATCCAGGATAACCATCTTTTTGATTTTGATTGTATAGGCTATATTAATAACGAGGTAGCTCAACAATATGGCAAAAAACACCCGATGCAAGGCTAAGGCGCCGATCAGGCCTGCCACCGCAAGCGCGACGGCACTCGCATAAGCTGCCGGAACACCCAGCCGACCGGCCGCCAAAGGCCGGCGTTTCTTTTCCGGGTGCGCCCGGTCAAATTCCACGTCCATGACATCATTAAAGATATATATGCTGCTGGCGACCAGACTGAACAGGATGAAACCCTCACTGACCCGGATGAGTATTGCGGGGTGAAAAAGATTGCCCGAAAAAATAAGACCTGCGAAGATAAACAGGTTCTTGACCCACTGCCCGGGTCGCATGGTAATGATGACATATTTAAACTTTGTGATCATCCCTGCCTCCCCGCTGTGCAATCAGTATAGGCGCTTAGCAAAACCATATCGAAAATTTGTTGTCGATGGCGCCAAGTTCTTAAATTTTTAAGCGGTTTTCCGCGAAGGTAAATCAGCACCGACACTGGCCTGGAGCCGCCCCAGTTTGATTAAAAATGAAGCTCTCATCAGGGCTGAGCAACGAGGACCAGTTTTCATACAACTTCGACCCGGCAGGTTTAAAACTGATTTAATAAGAACTGGGATGATGGCGTCAGCAATAAGCTCAGTCCTCAGTCCTCAGCACTCAGCACTTTCACACTGCCGCCAGGCTATCCCATAAAACATTTGAAATTGACGTAGCCCAAACCGATGGTAAATATCCCTGCTGCAAGACCCTTCCATTTCCAGGAGATGTCGGCGAAAACCCGTCCCAAAATCAACATAAACGGCCCCATTGCCTGACACGAATACAGCAATGCTTCGCGGGGATTGAAATACAAATGAAAAATCGAAAGCACAGCCAGCCAAGCCGCTGCCGTGAGAACGATGTCGCCGACACCGCGCCGTGCCAGTCGAAAAATTGCAAATACCAGGAAAACCATGAAGATGGCAAATACCAGGGTTCTCAACGGTGACTGGAAGTAGCCGCTGAAATCTTTAAGTCCGATAGACCGCTCCAATTCGTCCAAGGGTGAGATGACGGCATAGACAAAAAACGAAACAGCCACGTTGAGCCAGTTCGCGGGTTCAAAAAAGTTCGCCATGGTCGCCCATTTATTGGCAAGTTTTTGGGATTTTTCAAAATAGTCCAGGCCGAAAAGCAAGAAATTGGCGCCCAGGTAAACCAGCAGCGCCGTGAGGGTGGCCCATAGGCAGCGATGCAAACTATGGATCCAGGTCAAGCGGCGCAAACACAGTGCATAAACCGAAAACAACAGCAGGCCGAGAGGCGGATTTGCCAGTGCCCCCACCCCAGAAGCAATGCCAAGGATAACGGCCCGTTTTTTTGTGATGTCGAAACGATACCGGATGATCAGAAGGAAGAAGACCAAGATACCCAGGTTTGCAAGGCTGTAAGTTTCGGGAATCGAAAAGAAAACCAGGTTTGAAAATAATACCCCGTACAGGCAGGCAAAAACAATGGCTGTGATTTTTCCCCTGAAACAGCAGTGGAGCAATGTGAAGAAGAGCGCACCATTCAGGGAGGCAAGCAGTGCAACGACCACTTTGGCGGCCTGCCGGTTGCCAAACCCGAAAACGGCCTTTATCCCGGACACAAGCGGCGATACGATCAGCGGATAGAGCGGATGCCGCCACATGTTCCCGTCAAAGGAAATCTCTTTCATGTGATCGTAGGATCCGCTCGCATCGGCATAAAAAACCCAGTCGTCGAACCAATAGATGATCCAGGAGGTCTGGCGTTGGCTGTAAGTGTACATCAGGAAAAAGCAGATGAAAAAGGCAACAGCTAAGGTCAGAGGATACCGGCAGCGCCGCAGAAAAGCGCCGACCGTTGCGGCCACCGCATGGACGAGAAGAAGACTGCGCCAACCGTGGTCTGCGAAGCGGGTCTTTTTTGAGTCAGCCGGCTGATGTTTTGGTTGCATCATTTAACGGTTCTAGAACAAAAATGAGGCTGCTTTAAATCTACTTGATAACATTATCAGCATGAAAGATTTTATATGAATTCCAAAAAGTTGTGCTCTATATTGAGAAAATGAACTAAAATTTGAAATGCACTAAAATGAGCTAAAATTGAGGTATTCTTTCAATTTTATAAAAAATGATAACGCGCAGCGATTCCATAATTTTAGTCATTTTAGCCAATTTAGATCACTTTAGGCATTCGGTAATTGCACCATATCATTAATTTTATGGCAAGACACTGAAGCGAAAATAAATGTGGCAAAGCCGAAAAAATTATTCTGTATTTTTACTCAACTTATAATATTTAAAACCATCCTGAATGCAATCAATTTTTTGGGTTTAAAAAGGATCCATGAAAACAGGTCGCGTTCCCTCGGCAACCCGGCAACGAAAACAAGACCGGCTTCATACCGGGTCATCGGTGACCTAAGACAGAAGATTCCTTAAATCAGCTTGTTGAACGTAGCCCTGCAGAATTTTGACTCCAAAAGATTAATATTGACAATAAAGTCCGATTTCGTTATCCGGATGGGTATTGTTTCCGTTTAATTGACGCCTCAATATGTAGGTCTGCAACCGAGGGAGATACTCAATTAGCAACTATCTTCTGAAAAGCACCGAAATAGCAACTTCTTATCTTTGAAACCGGCTGCAATAGGTTTTTTTCAAATTGGTGAACAAGGGCCGGGGCTCCCATCAACAAAAAAAAGATCGCCAAATGACGTGTTGGTCGGAAGAATAACCATCCGCATATACTAAAATGGAAAAAGTTCTAGTGATCGACGATGAGAAAGCCACCCTGGTGATGTTTCGTTTGATCCTGGACACCTACGGCTTCGAAGTGCTCACGGCTGAAAGCGGCCAGAAGGGGTTGGATATCTTCACCCGCGAGCGTCCCGGCATCGTGCTCACCGATATCAAGATGCCTGGCATGAGCGGGATCGAGGTCCTGAAGCGCATCAAGGAGATCGACTCGACTGCTGAGGTGATCGTCATCACCGGCCATGGGGATATGGACCTCGCTATCCAAGCGCTGAACCTGGAAGCAACCGACTTCATCAACAAACCAATCCAGCGCCATCTCCTCGAACAGGCGCTGGAGCGGGCCCGCGAACGTCAGCGCGTGACGGGCGAGACGGTCAGCGAAATAATCTTGGAATCCGCCGAAAATGCCGCGGTACTTGTTATCCGGGGCAACATTACCGCCAAAACCGAAAGTCTGTTTCAGACGCTTTACCAAGAAGCAGCGGCCCTCAATAAATCGCGGATCGTTTTACATTTTCTGGAGAGTGCCGCTGTTAACGGCGCCGGGATCGCTGTTTTGACCCAACTGCTTCTGGACAGCCGTAAACAGGGCCGACAGGTGGTGGTGGCCGGCTTGTCGCAAAACCTCAGAAAAGTATTTGGAATTGTGGGACTTTCTGAACTCGTGCCCATGGCAGACTCGCTGGAAGAGGCCCTGGCCGTATGACGCGTCGGCCCGGCCAGGTCGGAGCACGAACCATATGAAATCATCAGGGAAACTTTGGTACCAAAGAGAGCAATGATGAAACCTGCCCGACAGATTGTGATCCTCATTGCGATCATCGCTTTGTTTACAGCGGCCTTTTCCGGCAAGACGGGTTGGTGCGGCGGCCTTCCCCAAAAGGGGGATACCCTGCCTTCCTTGGAGCTTGAGGCTCCCTCCTCGGACAAGGATCGGGCCTACCTCGGCATCACGGGTCAGACGTTTCGACTCGGCGACATCCGCTGTCGGCTGCTCTTGTTCGAGGTCATCGGAATCTACTGCCCGCAGTGCTATCGACAGGCGCCTCTTTTCAATACCCTTTTCAGCCGAATCGAAAAAGGCAAGCTGCAAGGCCGGATTAAAATGCTGGCTCTGGCTGCCGGCGGCAACGTGGCAGAGATCCAGTACCTGCTTGCGCAAAGGCCGTACAGCTTTCCGATCGTTCCCGATCCAGCTTTCGAAGCTCATAAATTGCTCGGGGAGCCGCGCACGCCCTTCACCCTGCTGGTCGACCCCCAAGGCAAGGTGCTGCATACCCACAAAGGAGTCGTTGAGGACATCGACGCCTTCCTGAAGCTGATGACCGACCTAGTCCCTTGAACGCCATGGCCCCTTCCGACCACTCTCTTCAAGAAGCTTTGACCCGGGCAACCGAGGCTCAACAAGAGCTCGACAAGCGGGTTTTTCACCTGAAGACCCTCTATGAAACCGCCTGCGAGCTCTCCGGCCTGAATCAACCGCGGCAGATGATGGAAACCTTTCTGCTCGCGGCCATGGGCATCTTCGGGATAACGCAGGGTCTAGTCATTTTGATCAACACCCGCACGCACCAGGGCCACCTGGCCCACCGCGGGCTTCCCAAGGTAGAAGTCGAAACATGTGAACGCAACCTGGCGTGCATCGTCGAGCACTACATGCCCCGGGAAGGTCGGCTGGCGGCAGCCCCCACAGCCGAACTGATTAAATCCGGGGAATCCGCCGATCCGGACCTTTTGCCCGCTTCGACCGAATTGCTCGTCAAACGGATGGTCGACGAAACCTATGCCGTGATCGTGGCGCTGGGAAGAGGCTTTGCGGGGCAACCCCCGGCCGAAGCCGATGTCGACACCTTGCTTAGCCTGACCGGCGTGCTGACAAGTGCTCTGGCCCAGACGCTCTTCCAGCGCCGGATTCAACACCTCGACGCTGATTTGGTTCGCCAGAACACGGCGCTTGAAGATGCCCTTCGCCAGGTGGGGCTGGCCCGCGGGAATCTGGATCGGCAGATCTTTTACCTTCAAACGCTTTACGAGCTCACTGCGGAACTGAGCCCGATCGTCAACACCGAATCGCTGATGGAAAACTTTCTTTTGATCACAATGGGCACCTTCGGGTTGGCCCAGGGCGCCGTTTTGCTCTGTGATCGCGAAAACCGCAGCGTCCGCAGCGTCAACCGCGGCCCCACCTTCAATGCAGGATTGAGCTTCGAGGCGGCCGAAAAGATGCTCTTCCAGGGCTTTCAGCACGCCGAGGAACGTCGTCTCGGCCCCATGTCGGTCACCCTTATAACCAACCCGGAGCGCGTTTTCTCCCCGTCCGAAACCGGTTTTCCCGTCAACACGGCCTTGCTGTTTACGGTGGACAGCTCGCTGCTCGGACTGGTGGGCCTGGGCATGACGCTGGGTCAGACCGATTTAGACCCAGACGAGCGAAAGCTTTTGCACGGTCTTGCCGCCAATTTCATGGTGTTTCTAAAAAACGCGCGTGCATTCGAAACTATTCAAGCGCTGAACGAAAACCTTCGTCGCACAAACGCTGATCTTCGTCAGACCATCGCCGAGCTGACCGATGCGCGCCAACAGATTCGACTGCTGGAGCTGGCCAAAACGAGATTGAAACAGCTCGTGCAGCGGGAGATCGAACGTGTAGGTCGCTTCCGCGTGAGCGACGTCCTGATGATCATTTTTGTCGCAACACTTTTATCCCTTCCGTTTAACTACGCCAGCCCGAATGGCATCAAAATCCTGCCGGGATCGCTTTTTTTAAAGGCTCCACCTTCGATCGATGCGTCAAGCGTCCGACAGCTGGTAGCCAAGGGCGAGGCGGTCGTGGTGGATGCGCGGCCACCGGAGCTTTTTGCGCAAAAGCACATTGCCGAAGCCGTTAACATTCCGGCCGCCCTGTTTGAAATTATTTTTCCCATGAAGCTTGCCCATGCTCTCAAACCCGAACAGCTGATTGTGGTTTACGGACGCACCATCAGCAAACGATACGACGACGAAGTCGCGCACCGTCTGCTGCAGCGCTACGACAGCGTCAAAGTACTGGAAGGAGGGCTAGCGGCCTGGGAACGGAAAGGATACCCGGTCAAGCCATGAAATGGCATAAATGGTTAAAAAGAGGCATCGCGCATCCGTTTGTAGGACTCTTTTTGCGGGTCTACGTGGGAGGCGTCTTCATCTATGCCAGTATGTATAAGATAAACTACCCGGCGGAATTTGCCGAAATCATCGCGGCCTACCAGCTGATTCCCTACTGGGGAGTGAACCTCATGACATTGATCATGCCCTGGACCGAACTGGTTGCGGGGGTGCTACTCGTACTGGGGATTCGGACCAAATCAGCGGCTGCCGTGATCGCAGCGATGCTGGTGGTTTTCAGCCTGGCGATTCTGATCACGCTGCTGCGGGGGATTCCTATCGGCTGCGGCTGCTTTACCTCGGTGGATGAACCCCTGGGCTGGGGAACTCTGGCGCGCGATCTCGTGTGGCTTGCAATGACCATCCACTTGGTTTGTTTTCCTTCCGCGCTGCGGCTTGAAAGCTTGTTGTTCAAGTCCCTGAGGGAGGTGGAAGCTTGAGGAATAACACGCAACTGCGCTTTGGACTGATGTTGGCCTGCCTGCTTCTATGGTCCTGTGAATCCAGGCCGGGGTGGGAAGGCGAATATGTTTCCCATCCCGGGTCAGATCCTGCCGGCGCGGTGACGCTGATCCTGGAATCCGGCGGCAAAGGCATTTGGATCATCGACCAAGAGAGCAGCCCCTTGCGATGGGAGCAGCGTGGCGGTTCCTTATGGTTTCACTTCAAGACCGGCGGGGTCTTGATCGCCAGACCCAATCCTTCCGATCAAACCCTATCCGTCGAGATTCCCGGTTCGATGTCACTGCCGCTGCATAAATCCCCCTGATACCATGTACGTTCACAAAATTAGTCTCGAGCTCTATGCGGGCGAAGAATCTTTTGGCGTCCCGATATAATACTTGTAAGCAGTTCCCGGTTGCTTTTTCCTGGATTACGATATCTCGAAACCTATCTGAATTACAAAAATTCTTGCGCCTTTGATCAGGTAACTATCAGCGACCACCGGCAGCGCCGGGGGTATGAGGAAGGCCTCTTGAAGGGGCCGGAACCACTATCTGTCACTGGTCGCTGATGTATATAAAGAATTTTGGCGGCATGGTAGGTGTTTCCGACGAAAGCTTGCCCTTTTCAATTCCCAACGGCATAGCCGGTGGCTTATGAAGGGAGTTATGTGCAGTAAATCATCTAAAGATCTTGTAAAGATCATTCAGTTACATTAGTTTAACTGGTTACTAAAAAGTTCATTTTTGAAAATGAAAAATATAATTCGGATCAATTCATTGTCTAAATAATTGAGGGGTCGGGGTGGTTTTTATGTCATGCCCGCGCAGGCGGGCATCCAGTCCACTCGGTAGTGCATTTTCTGGATTCCTGCTACCGGATCACGTCCGGCACAGGCCTCGCAGGAATAACGGTCTATAGCGCAATAAACTCCCCGACTGCTCAAATAATTATTGACGCATTACTAACTCCTCGTCATATTCTGAAGGAAGAAAAGTAGATAAAACTTACAGAGAACGGTTCAGCAATTGTTTGGAGGAGACGTGAAAACGACAACGGCCTTTCTCTTTTTCTTTTTCGTCTGGTTGAGCGCGATCTGCGCATTGGGGCAGGGAGTCCGCGTCGGTCCGGATGATAAGGTGGTCGAAAGCACCCTCAGCCTGCCATATGCGTTTTACAACGAGAGTTTTGGTTTTGCGGTGGGCTACGTCTATGGTGTTGTCGGCCGGCCCCAGAAGCAGGCCACCCTGCTGACTACAGTCATCGCCGGCAGCAAAGGTTCGGCCATGGGCTTTCTGGTGGGCCGCGATCTACAAATGCCGAAGGTGGAAAGGCTGTTTCTGGATCCCGTCGTCTCGGTGGGTTACTTCAAGGACAACGAAGCCTACATCAACGGCAACCCGGATTTTCCCGATGAACGCGCCGGCAGCAACGACTCGGACGAGGACAACTATGTCAAAGGGGACGGCTGGGACAATTTCTTCCGGCTGAGATTCAAATACCTGCTGCCAATGGGCCACGGCCGCAACAAAATCATCTCCACTTACAAAATCAAGGAAGGGCTCCTGGAATCCGGTGTCACCGGCGGGACCTCCTTGAATCCTTTCAGGAGCGGTAAGAGCTATCTGGAGACGCGTCCCTTCTACCGCTGGCAGCAGATCGACGGCGACGATGTGGATGACGACATCAAAACCAACGGTCTGGATTTTTCGGTATTTTGGGACAACCGCGACTTTTACGCCAACCCTTCCCGAGGATTCGGTCTGCGGGGAAAGTTGTCGCGGGATTTCGGCTGGTTCGACAGTTCCAATTCCTGGACAAACGTCGAGGGCGAGCTGGACTGGTATATTCCATTTCGGCTTGGAAGCTGGCTCCGCCAAGGGGTGATCGCGCTGGATTACTGGACCTCCTATTCTCCGACCTGGGACGAGCAGTCCGATGGGACGATCGACAACCGGCCGCCGGCCTACACCGGTTCGACCTTGGGCGGCCTCTGGCGGATGCGCGGTTATCCATCCCAACGCTTCAATGACAAGGCGGCCGTCTATTACTCGGCCGAGCTGCGTCTGATTCCCCGCTGGAATCCATTTGAGCGCTGGCATTGGATTCAAAAATATGTTGGAATCCAGTGGCTGCAGTTCGTTCCCTTTGTGGAGGTCGGAAGGGTGGCGCCGGAGTGGAGCTTCAACCGGCTGCATTCGGATATGAAATGGGATGCCGGTTTGGGCATCCGGGCCTGGGCCAAGGGGATCGTGGCCCGCATCGACGCGGCCTACTCTGAGGAAGGCTTCGGCGTGCAGATGATGATCAGCCAGCCCTTCCAGTTCTAAATTCGACGTAATTTAATATCAGATAACCGGACCGATCTGCCAGGGGATAAATTCATTGGCGCCGAAAGCGAGTATTTCGCTTTGGGTCTTCCGGCCCGAAGCTGTTTTTAGAATCAGGTCAAAAATAGCGTTGCCGACCTCCTCAATCGTTGCATCGCCGTCAAGTATGCCGCCGCAGCTTTTCCCGGACCCCATCAGTGGCCGCCCGGCGTGTCAGGAGATGCTCTGCTCCATAAAACTAAGGGGTTTCACTTAAAACGGCAGTCCCTCCCGCCTGGACAAGCAGGTCCACCGCATATCCTAACGCGGGCTGGGTCGAGAGGGATAATCGGAGATTTTTCGGACATGTTTCTCCTCCGGCATTATTGATGGACAATTAGGAAATTATCACAATCTTGACTGCGAGGATATTGTCGTCATTTCTTTTAAAGAGACCTAAAAGACAAAATCAAAATTGACAGATTTTTGCAAAAACTCGTTATTACAATTAGAGAGTCCCCCGAACAGCGGCAGTTGAACAAATCATTTAAAATTATATTGAAAAGGCGACATACTCATGGCAGGAAAACCGACTTACAACGAATTAGAACGAAAAAAAATGAATCACCATTAACAGCTATTTCATTTCTCTCATTTTTCGAAAAGAAGTTCAAGCCCATCGGCGCATGCTCTGTCTACGGCATAGTCAGCCTTATCTTGCCCGGGCATTTTATCCCAGCCCCCTTTTTC
>CP070771.1:6072242-6076931 GCA_020345785.1 Desulfobacterales bacterium | reverse complement strand
CTGAACATGGCCGGCGGTTACATGGGAAAATATTGTATCGTTAATTTGAGCAACGGCAGCAGCGAGGTGCTGGCGCCGGATGAATCTTTTTATCAAAAATACCTCTCCGGCTACGGTCTGGGTGCCGCGGTCATCATGGAACGGCAAAAGCCGGGGAGTGATCCGCTCTCCCCGGAAAACCACCTGGGTTTTTGTTCGGGGCTGATTACCGGCAGCGGGGCACTTTTTTCCGGCCGCTTTATGGTCGTGGGCAAATCACCGTTAACCGGCGGCTGGGGCGATGCCAACGCCGGCGGCTATCTGTCGCGAGAGATCAAGCGCACCGGATACGATGCCGTCTTTTTTACCGGCGCCGCGCAAAAACCAGTCTGGGTCAAAATAGATGATGAAAAAATTGAAATCAAAGATGCCGGCTCACTATGGGGCAAAGATATCATCGACACCGAAGCGGCACTCAAAGCAGAACTTGGCGATCAAAAAGTTCAGGTGGCATGCATCGGGCAAAGCGGCGAGAAATGCGCTCTGATAGCCGGAATTGCCACCGATGGCGGACGCATCGCGGCCCGCTCCGGTCTGGGGGCCCTGATGGGCAGCAAGAAGCTGAAAGCCGTCACCTTTCGGGGCACCCGCGATATCCCGGTGGCACGACCGGGTACGGTCAAGGAAATCAACCAAAAATTTATGGCGGCGTATAAAAAATCCAAGCTGCCGGATCGCCTCACGGTCCGATTCATGCATTTTGTCAGCCAGCTGATTGCCAAAACCGGAATTGCGGTTCCGGCCCAGGCCTCACTTGTCAAGGAGATTTACCGCAAGTATGGTACGCCCGGTCTGACGGTTTATTCGGCCATGGTCGGCGATATGCCGATCAAAAACTGGAGCGGCGTCGGCATCACCGACTACACCCTGGCGAGCGCCGCCAAGAACTCCGACGAGAGTGTCATCAAATACCAAAAACGCAAGTACGCCTGCCAGAGCTGCCCGTTGGCCTGCGGCGGCATTATTGATATTAAAAAGGGATGCTATCAGGGGACCAAAGGCCATAAACCCGAGTATGAAACCCTGGGTGCCTTCGGCGGTCTGCTGCTGCACGATGATCTGGATGCTATCATCGAGTTGAACGAGATGTGCAACCGGGCCGGCATTGACACAATTTCTACCGGCGCGGCTGTAGCCTTCGCCATCGAGTGTTTTGAAGCCGGCATCCTGGACGAATCCGCTACCGGCAATTTGAAACTGGGCTGGGGCAAATCCGCCGAAATTATCAAGCTCACCGAGATGATTATCAACCGCGAGGGAATTGGCGACCTTCTGGCCGACGGCGTCAAGCGCGCCGCTGAAAAGATCGGCAAGGGTGCCGACCGGTTCGCGATGCACGCCGGCGGCCAGGAACTGCCCATGCATGATTCGCGCCTTGATCCGGGATTTGCCATCGCCTACCAGTGTGAGCCCACCCCCGGGCGACACTCCATCTCAAGCTACATGTACACGGATCTGTACGGTGTCAAAAAGCTGTTTCCCCGGGCTAAACAAATGACTGCCGCAGCCAGCGGCAGAGAATCGAAAAAAATTCAGGGGTACACCGCCGGCAGTTTTTATGTTCAACTGGTAAACAGCGCAGGAATGTGTTTTTTCGGTGCCATTACCAGCAGGCTGCCGCTGGTGGAGTGGCTTAATGCCGTTACCGGCTGGGATCTGTCACCGGATGAATATCTTAAGACCGGCGAGCGCATCCTCAACCTGCGCAAAGCGTTCAATGTGCGCGAAGGCCTCAAACCCCAAGATCACAAACTCAGCGACCGGGCGCTGGGTAAAACACCGCTGACAAAAGGACCGCTCAAGGGAGCCCGGGTGGATCTGGACAGCCTGATGCGGGAGTTTTACCAAACAGTGGGCTGGGACCTGGCCAGTGGCGGGCCAACGCCGGAAAAAATGAAGGAACTGGGAATCGATACTTTATTTTTATCCTAACCCGGACAAGCCGGTTGGAGCGAAGCGTAAATCCCGCTTTAGCGGGGAACCAAAAAAGAAATTAATCACGAAAGCATCCCGCCGCGGCGGCAAAAACACGAAAAGGTGAAAATAAAAGTGTCGTGTTTTCTAAATTTCGAGTTTTCGTGATGAAATCCGCCTCAGGCGGATCATAAAATGCAAAAACCCTACTTTTAAGACTCTAACGGGGAATCGGTTTTTACAAATTAACCAATCAACTTAATCCGCAGGATCTGGAATGAAAATTCCGCAAAAGGGTTTTTCGAAAGAAGAAATCTTTCAAACACTGAAAACCTACAAAGGCGCAGATCTGAACTGGAAGTCCGGCCGAGTTTTCGGCTATATCTATGATCCCGGGGAAAAGGTCCGTGATGTTATTAATGATGCCTACACGCTGTATCTTTCCGAAAATGCTCTCGATCCGTTGTCGTTTCCCAGTCTTTTGCGCCTGGAAAATGAAGTGGTGTCGATGACTGCGAATCTGCTGGATTGCGATAAAGAGGTCGTCGGCAATTTTTCTTCCGGTGGAACGGAGAGTCTGATCCTGGCAGTCAAAACTTGCCGGGACTATGCACGGTCTATCAGGCCTCATATTAAAGAACCGGAAATGGTGCTGCCGATCACAGCGCACGCCTCCCTTTTCAAGGCCGCCCACTACCTTGGTGTAAAACCGATTGTAACACCTGTCCATGACGACACATTTCTGGCGGATGTGGGGGCGATGCGCAATGCCATCACCGACAATACGATATTGTTGGTCGGATCAGCACCCGGTTATGCGCACGGAATTGTAGACCCGATTACGGAGATTGCAGCCTTAGCCAAAGAAAAAGGGGTACTTTGTCATGTGGATGCCTGTGTGGGCGGCATCCATCTTAGCTACATGCGCAGGCTGGGTTACGATGTGCCGGACTTTGATATGAACGTACCCGGCGTGACGTCTTTATCGGTTGATCTTCATAAATACGGATATGCTGCTAAAGGCGCCTCCATTGTTCTTTACAAAAACAAGGAACTCAGAAAGTTTCAAATCTGGGCCTGCTCCCGCTGGGCAGGCTATACCGTGATCAACCCGGCGGTTACCAGCAGTAAAAGCGGCGGTCCCATGGCTGCAGCCTGGGCGGTTTTAAAATATTTGGGCGACGACGGTTACCTGAAAATCGTGGCCGAAGTGATGCAGGCCACTCAAAAATTAATTGAGGGTATCGAGCGCATCGACGGATTGAAAGTTCTGGGTCAACCGGACATGTGCATGTTTGCCTTGGCATCAACTACTGAAAAAATTAACGTTTACCGGTTGGCCGATAAAATGAGGGCAAAGGGATGGTATCTGCAGCCTCAGTTTGCCCGGGATATTTCACCCTCAAATCTCCATGTTTCAATGAACCGCTCCACCGTTCCACAGGCAGAAGCGTTGCTAAAAGCTTTAGCAGAAACGGTTGAAGAAATGAAACATGAAGAACTGGATCCGCAGACCCGGGACCTGCAGGCCGAACTCAAAAAACTTGCCCTCAGCTTTGACGAAAAAACCTTTTTTAAACTGGCCGAAATGGCCGGTGTGACCGGTGTTGAGCCGCCTGAAAGTATGGAAAAAGTCAACATGCTGCTGGAAGCCCTGCCCTATGATGTGTCCGAGTGGCTGCTGATCGAATATCTCAACAATATGATGACGCAAGGATAGAACAATGATGGCGGATCTCGGATTGGAAAAATCGGTCTGTTCGAATCAGTTTTTCAGTCCGATACGGCAATCGTTGCGACGCCAGCTGACACAACGAGATCAAAAATATACGCCAAAATTTTTTACTTCATCTCCATTCATGAGCCAGCGGCAACGTTTAAGTTGGGACCGCCGAAAAGTACTCCCGCTGCACCGGTAATACCTTTTCAATTCTCACCGGCATAGCCGCTGGCTTATGAATGGAGCTAATTTAGCTTATAACCAAGGAAAATCCAGATTTCTTTGGCAAAGATTAAATACTTGCTGAAACTTGCGAAATACCGGCAACGTGTTTACCTATAAATAGTATACGAACCGACATCCGATCGGATTGGAAGATTTACTCTGACAAATCTTGATCCTTTTTAAATTTCTCGTCATTTTAACCTTTTAACGACCCCTGGCATAGTTCACTTCATTATATATTAAATATGGATTGAGCGAGGTTATCATGTCCTTTAAAATATCAATTCAAAAGAGGTATAATTATGCAGCAATTTTTTGTGGATTACTTAGAGCGCCTGCAAAGTCTGCAAAACGATATGAAGAAGACATTTAAGGGGATCACGCAAACGGCTCTGGACCTATATGGCGTATGGCCCCTTCTCGGGAGAGGCGGACATGCAGAAGTGGCTAAGGGATTGTGAAGACTCAACCGACCCGTTGTTTTTAGCCGTAACATCGAGGGATCTAAACCAGCGGGTGGGAATGGTGAGTTTTTTAAACATTGTCCCCCGGATGCGGTGTTTGGAACTTGGCAACATCTGGTATTCGCCGACCGTTCATCACACAAAAGTCAATACCGAGACGATTTATCTGATGTTATCCGAAGCCTTTGATGTTCTGAAATACAGACGCATCGAATGGAAATGTGATGCTCTCAATGCGCGATCGCGCGCAGCGGCATTGCGTCTTGGCTTCAGCTTTGAAGGCATTTTCAGACAACATTATATTATCAAGGGCCGGAATCGGGATAC
>CP070771.1:6063403-6072142 GCA_020345785.1 Desulfobacterales bacterium | reverse complement strand
CTGGTCCAATCCCAGGAAGGGCCACCACCACCAGTGGGCGGCAAGCCGGCCCATTGGACGAATCCAGCTCCAAGTACAAATCCCAGTGTTATTGACGGGCCACCAGGAAAGAACGATCCGGGCGTTACCCACAAGGGCCAGGCTAACTCGGAGCCAAATGCCTCACCCGGGGTAGCTGCTGCACCCGGTGGACCGGTGTAAATGTCATTGATTGCCACGCGTTCGGCCAAGGTAAAGCAGTCAGAATCCGAAATGTCATCCGGACATGCGGGCAGGTCGCTGAGCGCGTTGAAGTCGCATTTGCGAGGGTCGCCGATCAAGCCGTCTACAAGGCCGTCTTTCCCGTCACATGCTGCCATGACTTCATCGAACAGACT
This sequence comes from Desulfobacterales bacterium, assembly GCA_020345785.1. The sequence continues at coordinate 6,071,765 of CP070771.1, read as the reverse complement.
CTGGAGTTTCCCAGGTTCAAAATCGCCGTCGATGGGCAATAGTGCCTGAGCCTCCCAAACACCACGTTGAGTGATGCGGGTAATATAGTTTACCGGGGCTCCCACAACGATGCCGTCGAAGTCATAGGGATAGCGCTGGGCTTCCACCAGACCTTGACGACCGCCGGTGGAGCATGAGCTATAATAGCTTTGCAATGCTGAACGTCCGTAATAGGCTTCTAAGATGCGTTTGGCAATAATCATGGTTTTATGAATCGACCCGTCGCAATAATCTTCCAATTTAAGCTGTGCTTCCAAATCATCCGGTGGATAAGCCCAATCGAACATCCCTGGATCGGTATGGCCACCGCTACCCGATGCTGCGACGAATCCGTGCTTTAATCCCATCGAGACATCTCCAAGGCTTCCCGCGGCCCCTCCGTTGCCGGTTTGAAAGTAGCGGCCGTTCCACAGATCAGGCAGTTTGACGATGAAGGCATCATAAAAGCGGGTCCCCCGCACCTCGCAATGGGCGGGCAATCCGTCTGCAGCAGTTACTTCCGCGGCCGAATCGATGAACACACCAGGACCAAAAGACCTTTCAGCCAGTTCGCTGCAGGCCATGACCGGTTCAATAGTTGCGGTAAGGTCCGGTGTGCCGGCGGCATGGGAGACTCCCAGCGGCAAAGCAACTACCAGTCCAATGACAAAAATCCAGGCTCTTAGATCTTTTTTCATTTTAACCCCCTTTGCATCCCATTAAATTACGGTCGATCAGCATCTAATTCCAATGCTCAGAAATAAAAAAGCCTCCGTTAGGATGATGTAATCCTCTGGAGGCCGCACTCAATGTAGTTCCGAAAAACCGTTTCTCCACAGATCTAACCTTTCTGCCGGTAATCTCGACTACAGTTTAGTTTTATTTAAAGCTGAAGATGTGTTTATTGCAAATCTATACAAAAAGGTTCAGCCCGAAGTCAATAAAAGAATACGCAACATCGTAGACATCAAAGATAATTTATGTATCATAGTGGTCCTAAATTACCTTTCGCAACGCCATTGAAAGGTGATTATTTCTATTTCTTTCTTTGCGTCTTGGCGTCTTTGCGTGAGCATTTTAAGTCATAAAGGCGCATCAAACGATCCGGCATAACCTGTGAGCTCGACATAACCAAGCCCTTCAATCTTCCGGTCGCCTTTCACCCCGTTTATTGACACGCTGCCTTCCCAGTAAGTTACACCGGTACTGCCTGAGGTTCGCATCTCCTGATCAGGCAAATTTGCGTGCAGGGTCAGATCGATCGATAAGGGCGCAATTTGCATTCGCCAGTGGGTCGGGTAGCTTGCCCGGGTGTGCCGGCTTTTCCAGGTATCCAGGACTGCCACTCCAAAATCACCTGATGCCAAATGACGCGCCCGGCCGGTGGGGCCGATAAAGGTGCCGCTTGATGCAGGATGCAACCCACCATCTTCTTTTCTGAGAAGAAAAATCATGATCTCGGTTTGATCTGAAAGCTGCAAACTGAACCAATCCCATCCGATTAAGCCGGGCTCCAGCGGAGCCGTGCTGTATTCGTGATCCATCCAGGCCGACCCGGTTACCGCAACTGTATCACCTCCGATGGTGATACTGCCCTGCCCTTCGAGTCTGGTAAAGGAATAATAGCAGCTGGCCCTTTCCGGCGTCGAGCCTTTGAGGCTGTATCCACGGTCGCCGTGCATTATGGCCGGCTTCGCCGCTTTAAATTTCAAGTCATAGGAAAATTCGGCGGCATTTACTTTTAAAATATGTAAATCCGCTTCTACACTGGTTGACCAGTTTTTTAAAAATACCTTTGTGATTGGGTCCGCTTGAAAGACTCCAGCTAATCCAAGCGCTGCGCGGGAAGCATCCTCGGCATACAGGTGTTGTCCGCTGGAAATATCCGATACGGCGGCATGAGCCAGGTAAACCTGACTGGTGCGCCAGGCAGACGGTTCGCGGGGCCATTTCTTTTCTGAATCCGGCGGACTGATCCGGCTGCGAAAAAAAGTCAGCTGAAATCCGTATAGGTCTCCGTTTCCGGATTTCAAATTGCCGGTATAATACCACCACTCCGTGCGATACCCCGGGTGGGCACCGTGATCTTTGGGAAATTCGAGGTTGCAGGGACCGGTGACCTTAAGATAATTATCCGTTTCATCTGCAGCCAACGGTGAGACAGTTAAAATAAGCAGCAAAAAGACATGTATAAAATTTTTTTTTATACTAAGCATATTTTATCTCAAAGAATAAATAGGAAATCCGATTTACGCCTGACTCAATAAAATTGGTCGAAACAAAAATCTGTTTTTCTCTGTCTTCTGTCTTCCGTCATCTGAAACCTGACACCTGAAACCACAGAGACCCATAACCAATAACTTATAACTAATAACCAACAACTGGCTAACTTTCCCGCAGCATTATAGCCGGCGGTTCTCTGAACACCATGCGCATGGCCGGCAGGGCAGCGGCCAGCGAGGTCAGGATAATCAGCGGCAGCGACATGCCCAAGGTCCACCAGTCGACACCGTACAGGAACGTCCAGCCGAAAGATTGTCGATTGATAACGTATACCAGCAAATATGACAAAATGAAGCCGCATACAATTCCGGCCAGTTCACCGGCCACCACCATAAATGCCGCTTCCCAGACGATTATTTTACGAATCTGCCCGAAACTTCCGCCGATTGCAAACAGGGTATTTAACTGGCGCGAGCGTTCCAGAACCAGGACGGTCAGAGTGGTTGCGATTCCCAAAGCCGCAATGACAAGGGCGATCAGCAGCAGTACCGTCGTCACCGCAAATGTTTCATCAAATACCCGCAGAATGCCCTCACGTAAATCCCTGCCGCTGATCATTTCCAGCATATCCCCCCAGCGCTCGATTATTTTCGTGCGAAATTGTACCGTCGCACGGCTGATATCCCGCGTGCGGTCCTTAAAGAAAAATCGGGAGCCGCCCCATCCGGGATCGTGATAGCGTTCAATGAAGGGCTGCAGGGCATAAAAAACAACTCCGCCCTGGGTTCGATAGTCGCGCACCACCCCTAAAACCGGCAGTTCCACCGAGGATTCTTCAATCCTGGCCCGAAACATGTCACCTATGGATAATCCGGTACGGTTTGCGAATACTTCAGAAATAATTACGCCTGCGCCTTCTTTTAATCGCGGACGGATAATTTCCGGATTTCCTTTCATCCAGAAAAAGTCGGCATACTTAAAAAAAATATCCAGGTCCAGCACTTCAAATTCATAAGGGAAATTTTGGTAGCTGAGAAAATACCGCCGGTTGGGTACGGCCTCTACTTCATCTTTCTGAGATCTGAACCAGGCCGCCACCTCCGCCGGGATCGGGTAACGAAACTGATTAATCTCATTTAATTTGGTTGTCAGAAACAGGTCCCCGCTGACCGTCTGATAAGTCCAGATTTCAACCGTTTGTCGAAAGCTGAATATCATGATGACCAATGAAGCAAACAGGGCCACGGCCGTAATTAACGCCCCCACAGAAACCGCCGTGCGGGTGCCGCTGTCCCGGATATACCGTCCGGCCAGATAGGCGGGTATGCCGGCCACCCGGCGCAATGCAGGTGACAGGACACTGCCCATCCGGGTCAGAAACCAGGGCGCCAGCAAAGAAAATCCAACAAAAAGCAACAAAATCGCAAAATAGCCCGGCAACGGGACATGCAGCACACCGGGCAGAAGCGACAGCGGCAAAACCAACGCGATACAGATCAAACCGGCGCCGGCAAGTTTGCGGGGGGAGCTTTTTACCTGCATGCCATGCTGAGAGATTTCCAGCGCTTCTTTGGGTGACACCAGCATCGCTTCACGGGCCGGCTGCAATGCTGCCAGCACGGAGATAAAAAGTGTCACGACGAAACTCAAGGCAATTTCCCAGAAGCTGAGGGAGAGTCTATCCACTTGAACCCGCACAAAAAGGATGGATATTGTCTGGCTGACACCATGCAGCAGGTATTTAACCAGAAAACTGCTGATGGGCATGGCCGCAATCCAGCCCGCCAAGCCGAAAAGCGCGCCTTCTGCCAGAAAAACAATAAAGAGAAGATAGGGAGAGGCCCCGGTGGAGCGCAGAACCGCCAGCTCATGACGACGGGAGGCGGCGTTTAAAGCCACCAGGCTGTACACAAGAAACATACCCACGAATAAGGACGCGAAACTCAAAATGGAGAGATTCAACTGATAGGATCGGATCATCCCCCGGCCGCTTTCTTTGGCGGCCGATGGCGCGCCTAATACAGTGCTGTCGGGCAGCATACGGCGAATCTCTGCCAGATCCCGCTCGCCGGTTTCCGGCTTGAACCGCAAATCAATGCGGTCCACAAGCCCATGGAGGCCGGTGAACTCTTGAAAGGTAGCAATATCGGTAATTGCTACCTGCCCCCCTTCCACCAGGGCCAGACCTTGAGGCCGCAATATCCCCGCTACCCGAAATTCGGCTGTTTGTCGAGCATGCGCGATGGTCAGAAAGTCGTTACGACCGCATTTATATTTGAGCGCCAGCGGTTCACCAATAATAAGGGTGTAGGGTTCTCTGATTAAATCCAGCCAGGCATCGGTTTCCCGCCTGCCGCCATCAGTGATTTGCCAATCTCTTAAATGTCGATCCAGAACCGGGTCAAATCCGATTAAGAGAAAAGGGTCGGCAGGCGGCTTCCCCGGTTTCACATAGGTGGTCAGTATCGGCGAAGCAGTTAAAACTGCCGGATGCTTTAACAAAACGGGAACCAAGTCTTCGGACACATGGCCGCCCGGTTGGATTAAAACCCGGTCGGCTCGACCGGCAATCAGATCCATGCTTTTGCTGAAGGAATCCAGCGAGGCATGCACGGAAAGCCTTACGCTGGTGAATACCGCGGCCCCCAGAGCAATCCCGAAAAGCACGGTGAGCGCCCGGCCCGGGTGCTTTCGCATGTTGCGCAGGCTGAACCAGAAGAAAAATTTGAAGAAGAACAAAATGCGCTGCACGGCTAATACGCTGTCAAGTTGATTACGTTAATGGCGCTGATGCGCCGGCCGATAGCTCATAGCTGATAGAAATAAGTTAAAAAAACATAGGATAAAGGAAAAAGGTCAAAGGTTTAAGCATAAAGGCTGGGAAGCCCCGCTTAAGACGGGATGACCGATCGATTTACATAACACGCTTCGCCCCATGCGCCATGCCCTATGCCCTCTGTCTTTTGACATCCGTCAACTACCCACCAGTTATCATCCCGTCTTTAAGGCTGATTTTAATTGTGGCCAGGGAGTCGGCCAGGGTGCTGTGGGTCGCGATAATGACCGTTCGCTTCCATTTGCGATTCAGGTCGGCCAGCAGTTCGACGACGATTTGGCCGTTGCGGCTGTCTAAATTCCCCGTAGGTTCATCCGCCAGAATTATGGCGGGGTCATTTATCAATGCTCGGGCGATGGCCGTGCGCTGCATCTCGCCGCCGGAAAGCTGGGCCGGAAGATGGGTCAGGCGGTCTTTAAGGCCGAGCCACTCTAACAATTCCATGGCTTTTGATTTGATTTGACTGAATGGCTTGCCGGCCAATAGTCCGGGCAGACTGGCATTTTCCAGTACATTTAACGTGGGCATCAAGTTAAAGGACTGGAAAACCATTCCCACGATGTCGCGTCGGAAATGCGTGAGCGCGACATCAGAGGCGCGGGACAAATCATGATCGGCAACCGACAATTCACCGCGGGTGGGGCGATCCAAACCGGCCAGCAGGGACAGCAAAGTACTCTTGCCGGACCCGCTGTCTCCTTTAAGGACAACCAGTTCACCGGCAGCAATTTCAAAATCGAGTTGATTGATACCGATAACCTCACTGTCGCCCAGGGAATAAGTGCGCGTCAGGTTTTCGGCTTTAATTAGCGGAGCTGCGTTGTGAGCTTGCATAGTTCGGTAAAACAACGGCGGGTTGGAGCAATGGACTATTAATTTTCAACTGGTTTTAACCTGCAGAGCATAGTAAGCAAACAGCAACCAGCCGGCCATAAGACACAACCCGCCCACCGGTGTCAGGAAACCAAAAAGGCGCACGCCGGTCAAACTGATTAAATATAGATTTCCCTGAAACAGGATCGTCCCTGCGACCATCAGCCAACCGGACAACTGAAACGGAATGTTCGCGTAACGGTCCTTGACAAACCCCAGCAGAATCAGGGCCAAACCGTGATAAAACATATAGCGGGTGGCCAGATCGAAATTTGACAGACCGCCCATGTTGCTGAGATACGCTTTCAGCGCATGTGAGCCCAGAGCTCCGGCCAGGACGGCCAGAAAGCAGCAAAAAGCGCCGATGGTTCCAAATATCTTCAAAGCAAAAATTCCAAATTCCAAGCACCAAATAACAAATAAATCCCAAATCAGAATATTTAATGACCGAAACCGACCAAAACAAGACGATCCAGCAGGTTTATTTTTACATGTCCTGGACCTTCTTGCACTGGTAATAAAGGATCACTGTCTTTATTTGAAGCGATGACCAAAACAGATGAAGACCGGTTTGGAATTTTGAATTTTGGTCATTGCAATTTGTTTGTGATTTGTTATTTGGAGTTTGTGATTTTGATCTGCTCCGGCCTTGAGAACGGTCCCATGTATCCGTAAGGATCTTGGGAAGCTCAATAAACGCCCTTTTACTCTGCAAGAATGCCTTTTTTGACAGCATCTTCAATCAAGGCAGTCACATAATCCCAGAGAAGGGGGGCGCCGTCTTTCACCGGTCGCATGCGTCTGTGAACCTGACTGCTCTTTATATCGTTCTCCTGCCAGGTTTTCCCATTGGTAAAGTAGTTGTTCAGAAGCGGCTGAACTCGGTCCAAGGCATTGGCAAATCTTGATTCCGGAGTTTCTCTATTTTCGAACTCATCCCACAGCGCCCGCAGTGCAGCGGCCTGGTCGGCCGGCAAAAGGCCGAAAATCCTATCTGCGGCAATTTCCTCCCGCCGAGTCTGGTCTTTCCGCCCATCGTCATCATAACAGTAGGTATCGCCCGCATCTATTTCGACCAGATCATGAACCAGCAGCATTTTCATCACATGAAAGAAATCAATATCCGTTTCCTTTGAATACTCTGACATAATCAGCACCATCAGTGCGATATGCCATGAGTGCTCGGTCGAATTTTCACGCCGGCTGCAATCCAGCAAAAGCGTTTGTCGCTGTATATGCTTGAGTTTGTCGGCTTCCAGAAGAAATTCGATCTGTTTTTTGAACCGCTCGGTTTCAGCACCCGGTATGGTGTTGTGCACCTGATCTTCGGCGTCTAAGTCTTCGGATGATTTCGGCAGCATTGGTAGGCTCCCTGTAGGCTCCCTGCTTGATGAAAATTAGAACATTTTAAAATTCGCGTACAATATGTTAATCTGATTATGTGACAAAGTACAGTAACTATGGTTACCCTCTAAGCCCTTTATTGTGACTTCTTTGCATTTCATAAAAAAATTTTTTTATCACGAAAACACGAAATCTATAAAGCACGAAATTTATCTTTTCTTCTTTTCGTGTTTTCGTCCTTTCGTGCTTTCGTGATTAATTTCTTCTTTGACTCCCCGGTAAATCGGGATTTCCGTTTCACTCCAACCGGCCTGTCTGGGTTAGGGGTTTTTGGACGTTTCCCGCAAGCCCAGCCAGTCGTTTATTTCCAGCAACTTCTGAGTTAAATGATAGCGGCCATCGGCATACACGCCGTAGTCTCCACCGCACCCCATGGCTGATGCAAAGCGTATGGTGTTGGCATAAAATTGCCATGCATCCGTCCATTTTTTCTCAATGGCTTCGTCAAAAGGATTGGTTCCGAGGTCGGCCAAGCCCTTGTGCCAGATATCGCCCATGATTTGGGTTGCCGTTAAAATGTCCGCATTGGTCTCTTTGATCGTATTCTCCATTCTTTGCCACTGACCGTTGACCCATGCCGTACTATGGCAGTTCAAACAGGCCGCCTGCATGTTTTTTTGTCTTGCGAGTCTCTCTTTTTCGTCGATCAGATAATCGGCGGCATAGCTGCCGTCCAGACCGGTGGGCAGCGGCTGGCCGTCTTTATTTCGAATGGCGGTTGTATCGGGACTTTGTGGATGCGGGTGGCTGTATATCAGCCCGAAAAGCCGCCAGGGCAGTCGATTGTTCATCTGGTGAGTTCTATCGGAAACGGTCTCTTCATCCGCATTTACCAGCAGGCTGATATGGCAGGCGGCACAGGTAGGTGCCGTAAAATCCTTGCCGATGGTCCAGGGCACGGCATTGAAATCCCATGATTTGTTCATTGCCGCAAAGATGTTGCCGTGCTTGCTGGCCGCATAAACCTTATAAGCCGGTACATCGGGTCCGACGTGACATTCCTGGCA
>CP070771.1:6039846-6063303 GCA_020345785.1 Desulfobacterales bacterium | reverse complement strand
GCCGCTCATCAGAGGTATGTAAGTTTCAACCACATCCGCGGCCATTTTCTGGCCTTCAAGAGATTGATGATTTTTCTGAATATACTCAGTTTGTGTTTTCCCTTTTGCGACCACGTCCAGAAAGTATTTTTTTTTGTTAACAGTTCCCATATCTTTTGGATCCGTAGAGAATATGATTTCGCCCGACTTTGAGAAAACTTTGAATCGTTGCAATTCGAAATTTGCTTTCAGCTGTTTGACGTCGTTTAACAAATCTGTTGCCAGAAGGGTCTCTTCATTTAACGCATTATTCCCTGAAAGATACTCAGAAGCTAAATACCGCACAATATTTTCACCATCACCTTTGGCAGTCTCTATCAAAAGCTTCGTAAAAGATGGGTGAATAAACAACACATCATATAACGGCACCGCTATCGCCATAACCAGAGACACGATTAAGACGCTTCGCAACAGAGGATTTTTGAAAATGCTTGTCCCTGACATTTGTTTAGGTACTTTTCTCACGGCCTAGCTATCTTTGTAGAATATTAATAGTAACGTTTTTGTAATAGGTAACACCCTCTTATTTTATCTTCTTATGTAAGTTTTCCAAAGACTCGGCCACTGCCCTATTGGTCTCCGCCATTTCAATGAGAAAATCGATCTGGTCGCGAGCGGATTCATACTCCCTGGGGCTGCCGAGTTTTCTGGCTTCCGCATATTTTTCCGCAACTTTTTCAATGGCGTTTCCGTCGAGTTGAGCCCGGGCCAGGGCAGCGATCAATGCGGCATCGGCCAGCATGACCGCCGTCCAAAATTTGCGCTCTTTTTTCTGACTGGCCGACAACTGCTCGTTGGCCTTGTCGAGCTGCCCCAGAATTAGGGCCACTCTGTCATCAGGGGGTTTCTCTGCTCCTCCGTACCAGGCAATCACGATTTCAGCCGTCAACCAGTTGAGCAACGGGTATGGATTAAATTTTCCCCTCGCCTCTGCCAGCTTGAATGCCTGCTGGTAATACTTTTTCATCTTTTCAAGGGAATCTATTCGCTCGGTCTTGCTCACCCAGGCCTTGCGCTTGTTTGCACTGCCAAGAAGCGACAGGCGTTCGGCTGTCAGACCGGCTGTTGTGTCGTCCGCCTTGCCTTTTTTTTTCGGAAACAGGCAGCCTGAAATAGACTCCAGACGCTGGATGGCAATATCAACGGCCTGCTCAGCTTCCCCCTGTTTTCCCTCCGCCCATAGTCTGACTGCATACCGGCTTTGGACGTTCGCCAGTTGCTCGAAGTCTTTGATGGTCACCGCCGCGTCTTCAGATTCCAGAGCCTTTTCGTAATACCTGGCGGCATCCTCAAAACAGTTTGCCTCGGCAAATGCACGCCCAAATGCCGCGCAAATACTGCCGTGCTCCAGCCATTTTTTCCCCTCGACCAGTTTCAAGACGGCGCGAATCCGCTCGACCTCATCTTTCGGGTCCTGATCAGCGCTTGCCGCCAACCGGGCCGCGATATTGTTTAGTTCTGCAATGGCTTCAGAAAGTGACACGAGTTTGATATCCTCTTTTTTTGCTGCACTGCTGCCGGATTCCCGGATTAAACGATAGTCGGGGTCCCCGTAACATTGATAGGCGCCCCAGGTGTTGGTTTCCCGGTGCCTTTCGTAGGTGGTCTTGCGCGCCGCCTTGACCGATTCGCCAAAGGTTTGACCATTGAGCATTTGATCGTAAAACGTCACGGCAAAGCTGTTGGCTGCCAGGTCGTCCACAGCCCAGCCGGCCGCAATGACCGCCCGCACGCCCATCCGGATAAACTCGGTAGCCACATTGGCCGCAATCTTGTTGTAGTCGTCCCGATCGTTTCGATTTTCCCTGCTCTCTCTGGCGCCATTTTCGATGTGACCGAGATGACAGCAATTAATAAAAACCAGCTCCGGCACGTAGCGCATCTGATGCACTTCCTTTGGCGACAGCACGACGCCGTCGCCGATGATCATGCCGGTTATCGGTTTCAGAAATTTTTGCTGTTCGGCGACCTTGTCTTCCGGAAGCGGCTGCCCGCAGCGCTTGCATTCGAGTGCTTCCAGAGCCGGCATCTCGAAAACGCCGTGCCCTGCCAGGTGCAGCACTCGGTATGCATTGGCGTACAGGGCATTTACAACCTGTTGACTGTTGGGCTGAATGCGCTGCTCCACCAAGAACCGTCCATCCCTCTGCAGCGTGCGCGCGACTGCTTTGGCTTCTTCCTGAGCGCCCTTGAGTTCGGGGAATTTGCTTACGGGGTCCCCAATGACCAGTGCGTTGTTTCGGGTGACTCCCAAAATCGACTCACGGAACTCGCCAGACGCCAACTGACGCAAAAGCCCGTGCTCAATGACAAAGGGAACACCGGAAGGCCCCCAGCGGTCTTCCAACAGTTCCCATGGGTAACGGGCCGCCTCCTCGTCGACGATCAGGACCACGTCGTCCTGATCGGGAGCTTGGGCTTTGATTTCGTTGGGAAACAGGAGCTCAAAGAGTGTTCGCGCTGCGACCCGACTATCCCGGGTTGTTCGGATGGATTGCGTGACGAATTGATCCACCAGATCTCGCTGGGTAGCGAGCAGGCGGACTTCGGTCCGGGCACGACGCGTGGACGCGGAAAAGCGTAAGGTTCCATCGGCCGTGCCGTCGCGCGTGGCGCCACCCATGATTTGCAGCCGATGCCACCATCCTCGGGGCTCTTCATAAGTCACGCGGCGAAGTCCGCCGTGACGGGTGAGAAGGCCGGCTTCAAAAATGAACGCATTTTCAGCGGGCAGCTGATCCTTGAATGTTTCAAGGGCCTTAACGGCCTGCAATGCCTGGTCCTCAAAGAGTTCCATGAACTCCACGTATCTGATCCGATGTGTCTGCGCAGCCTTGGCAAGAACCCGGTTGGCATCCTGAACGCCCTTCAGAATTGCAAAAACAGAATCTGAAACAGAGATGCCCCCCGCGCCGGTGCCGATAAGGAGGGCACTTACGCCGAATTCGCGAGGTCGAGAGCCGGAACCGACGACAGGCAAATTTTGCGGTCCACGCTCATTTGCTTCTATCACATATTCCAGCATCGCCCGTGTAAATGTCCGGGTGAGGGCTGCGGCACTGAGGTTGCCGACGGTACCCAGCCCGATTACAATGGCGCCTGCCGGCGAAACAGCCTGATTTGCGGTCGCTTTGGGATTGAAAAAGACGGCACTCGTCTCGAGATCGCCCGGATAGATACCAAGCTGATGACGCTGGGTCAGGGCGCCGAAAAGGGACCGGTCAAGCTTTTTTTCTGCGCTGATAATGGTATCACCGGCGTAGTGACCCACCGCTACCGGGTGTCTGGCAAAAGCCAGATTACCGTGAACGACACTGACCTGTACCGGCAGTTCGCGAGGCTCTGCTCGACGGAATCTGCCGGGACCAGCACCAAGTACGGTAGCGGCCAGTATGTTTTCATCCGGATAAAGTTCGTCGGTTGCCGGTGGCATCTGGAAAAGCGCCGCCGCAGTTCGCGAAACGGGTGCGGTTTGTGGCAGCAGATTGGTTTTTCCTCGTTCAAGCAGTTCCCCGAGGGCTTCAAAGGACGCTTCATGCGCCGGGAGACTGCCGTGATCGACGTTCATGTACCAGGTCGGCACTCCGGAAGGAATGCCCCCGTCCCAGGTGACCCGGCCGTCTCCCCGCACGGTTCCAAGGAATTTAATCTGTGGGGGCCTTGCGCTCGTGTCGAGATACATCTCGGCAACCGTCACATCAGCGTGGCCTGCAACATAAATCATATGATCCGGGTCAATGGGCGAATTATCCAACGCCTGTCTGAACTTGCGTGCCTCGGCAATGTCATTTTCACGAGGCAGCACCCAGCCTTTGCCCGCTTTATCATGATAGTTCTTCCATGTTGCTGCCGAAAAATAATCTTCGCGGTAGTCTTTGGGAAGCATTGCCAGGATGCCGGGAAAGCGACTGATGATTTGGAGCAGCTCTTCCTTGTCGTGAGTGATATCTACAAAAGCGATCTGGTTAAGGGTTGAGGATTGGGCCACCAGCAGTTCGGTGATGGCATGAGAGCCTGCATTGGGGGTGCCGAGCATCACCAGGCGCGCACCCGGATTCGAGCAGATCTCGCGCCATAAGGATTCATACCGCAGGATCATGGTGCGTGCCACCAATCCGCCCATGGAATGGGCCAGGATGCGCACCGGATTTTGATGCCGTTTTGCTTCATCGAATTCCCGTTGCACCTCAAGGGCTAAGCGGTCCGCTTCTTTTTCAACCGGCAGACGCCAGTCGTAAGGGAAGGGCACGACCTTGTGGGTCTCGGTGAGATGTTCTATGATATCCCCATAGTAGCGCGCAAAAGGCTGCGTGGCCTTGACATTTTTTGCATCGATATGCAGCTGCTTGAATCCACCGAATACAATGTCTGGAATATCGAGCCAGACATGGTCGCCATCCACTTCAAGCTCGCTGCCCATGATGCCGGGGATGACGAACACCACCGGTCTGGGTTCCGCGCTGCGCAATGCGACGGCGCGCGCGATGTCCGCGGTCGGCTTGCTTAACGGCTCAAAACCCTCCAGGGAGAGGTCTTTCGCGGTCAAGGCCGTTACCATTTGTTGGGCGCTGGATTGGTTTTGGAAATAGCGAAAATGATTCACTTCCGGCCCCTTATTGAAACTCACCGCGGAATCCCCAGACCGTTTTGCGCCCCCGTACATTGATGGTGTGTTGACAACCAGGTCGTGGTCACCTTCATAAAAGCGGTCCGAAACCCAAACCAGCATCCGGGCCCACCAGGCATCCGGATCGATGTCTCCGGCGATCACTGCGAGGTCGCCCGGAACCGCGACTTTTGGCCAGTTGACCAGCTTGATGAATGCCGAATCAGGCATCATGGCCTCAAGACCGGGAAGGGTCGAAGGGTTCGTTTTTTCCTTGATGACGGCCGCCACGAAATCTCCGATATCTTTAAATGAGTCATACAGGGGGGTGTCGGGAAGTGCAGTTCCGGCCAGGCTCCCAATCACGGAGAACCAGCGGTCAAGCCGCCCGGATGCCAGGGTTGTGCCGAGCGCCGGGCAGGCCACGCGCACAAAGCGATCGACCTTGAACTGTTTATCCTTCAGCATTGCATCGAGCTCTTTGAGTCGTTTGAGCTGATTGGAATCCGCACTGTATTTTTTGTCTCGTTCGAACAGCCGAAATTCATCGGGCAGAAAGGGCTGGAAAACTTTGATGTTTTCCTCTGAACCGTCTGTCCGCTTTATCTCCTGAACCACCATGGCACGACAGACCATTTCACCAACCAGGCCGCCGCGCGAATGAGTGACCAAATGCAAATGGGCATTTGCGGGCAGTTTGTCGGCAAGGTCTAGTGCATTCTCGATAGGGCTTTTGGTCAAGGACGCATGCTCGAAAGCCAAAACCCGATCTCCATATATTGAGCGCAACCTGCCGAGTTCCCCTTGACGCTCCTGCGACCAGAGGTCGCCGAAACTTCCCCAGGTACTTGAAGCAGTGCCGTGAATAAAAATTAGATAGGGGGATTCTGTTGCATCTAATGCCGCCTGCGTTAAGGCAAAGGCCTCTGTGCTCATGTTGCATCGATAGAGTCCCGGACCCGGCCGCTTTTTCCTTTTCTCAGGATCATCCGGAATGCGGTTTTCGACGAGCTTGGCCAACGCCTTCGCGGCGTTCTTGGGAAGATCAATGCCCAACACCTTGAGCGACTTAACCGCCCAGCTGATCGGACCGCGAGCCTGCATACCGACGGGAAGCAATTCGAGTTGGGCGGGAACATCAAAAGTCTCTCTTTCCCGAGCACCTCGGGCGGTCGAACCGGAAAATCGCTCGAAGTAATCATCACCGCGGAGCCATAACCGCTCGCCGTTCTCAAATTCGATTTCGATAAGATCATCAGCAGTTACCGAAACTTCTTTCGTGGGGCGATCAGCGCGTGCCAAGCCGGGGGAAAACTCGGCCTTGATACTTAGCTTAACTTCTGTCGTGCTTAAGAATGAGGGGGCCTCATAATGTTCTTTGGCTCCGCGGAGCTTGAAGTCGACGCTGGGACCGGCTGTGTGGCTTACTTCGGGGGTCGATGGCGGTGCAGGGGAACTGGTTTTCTTGGAGGCTGACCGTTTGGGAGCTTTGGGACGACGTTCTTGGGCCATATTGATCTCCTTAAAAACAGGTGAAATTGATATATTCCCGTTTCCTGCCTGAAGCCTGAGGGCAGAATGTTGGCGAGGATGCACTACAGCATGAATGAAGTTTAACAGACAATCTCAGGCAACATTGCGGGGGTCTTTTCATCGTTGGTTTTAATTATTGCCGCTTGTCTCAGTCGGTCCTGTTGCGAATCGTCTTTACGTATGTGACGCTGATTGGTTTGAACTGCAAAGAGAGTCTTGAATCGCGCCTGCATCTCCGAGGGGGGTTGCGATCGATATAGACAAGAACTTAATTTTTAGCGCGGATGAATCGAAATTTGAGAATTAATTCAGCTCCCGCCCGACATATGGATAGGTCGGATCAACAGGAAGCAATTGGAACTCTAGCTATCGAAGGTTGAAATGGTTGTCAAGTGAGATTTTTGATGGGGGCGAAACCGTTGCGTCCCTGATGGTTGCCTGCGAAGGGCAATAGACTTGTTGAGATATTGTGATTTTCATCGAAACAGGGATGTTCAAAGCAATTTCCATCCGCTTCGGTATTCACAAATCAATGATGCGGGGGAAATTATGCCGAGTTCCATTCGAATAAAAAATAACTGTCGCCTAATAATATTACTATTCGTCATAATTCTGTCGGCTGCATTTGTAAGGATCACGGCAGCAACAGATAACACGATACACCTTGGAGCACCACCTGTCATAGGAAATATAAACTCTCAGACCGAACCGATTAATAAATCCCTTGATGAAATAACCATGGCGTTTGCAGACCTGCCCCTGAGATTCGAGCCCAATGTAGGCCAGGCGGACGCGAGGGTGAATTTTCTGACCCGAAATCGGCGGTATACCCTGTTTCTGATGCCGACTGAAATCCTGATAACCTTGAACAGAAATGTCGATGATCGAATGCCGTCTAAACATCGATCACACCCGGATGAGCAGCAACCCGCTTCAAGCTCGACAGGCCTCGTCCGCATGCATCTTGAAGATGCCAACCCCCGGGCCGAGATAAAAGGCCGGAGCCGGCTGCCCGGAACGACCAACTACTTTCTTGGTGACGATCCCAGCCGGTGGCATGTCAACATTGCAAATTATGAAAGCGTTGAGTATCGAGATGTCTATCCCGGTATCCAGCTCGTATTTTACGGCCGCCGGGGAGGACTTGAATTTGACTTTGTCGTTGCCGCAGACGCCGATCCGGATATCATCCGTCTGTCGTTTGAGGGAATCGAAAACATGTTGCTGGATGATTTTGGAAATCTGATCGCGGACACATCGGCCGGCCGGCTTTTCCTCCACAAACCGTTTATCTACCAGGAAAATCACGGTCGAAGAAACCCGGTTGCCGGTAGTTTTGTGCTCGACGCCGTCAACCACGTTCGGCTGCAGGTCGCAGCTTATGACACCGGCAGACCGCTGGTAATCGACCCCCCGGCTGCAATACTCAACATTTCTGGGGGGTGAAGGCTCTGATTGGGCGTTCGACATGGCGCTGGATCCCGACGGCAACGTGATCATCACCGGCGAGACGAATTCGACAAATTTTCCGCTGCAACATCCGGTGCGGGACGACCTTCTGGGAAGCCGGGATGCCTTCGTTACAAAATTTAATCCCACGCTGTCCTCTATCGTGTATTCAACTTATCTGGGGGGCAGCGGCGAAGATCGCGGCAGCAGTGTTGCAACCGATCTTGACGGCAATGCTTTTATCACCGGCTATACACGGTCCATTAATTTCCCGCTAACCGATGATGCCATCGATAAAACCTGCGGCAGCGACGGTTTCTGCAATCCTTATATCACTGATGCATCCATTTCCCAGAAAGATGATGCATTTGCGTCGAAACTTAACCCGACCGGCACGGCGCTGATATTTTCCACCTACCTGGGTGGCATCAACAAGGAATTCGGACAAGGCATTGCCGTGCATGCGGCCGGCGGCTCCCCGCAAGCCTGGGTCACGGGCAAAACCCTTTCGCCTGATTTTCCGACGTTAAACCCCATTCAAGGCACTTATGGGGAATCAGAGCATACCGGCGGCAATGGTGATGTCTTCCTGACACGGTTTAATGCCGCCGGCAGCGGCCTGGTCTTTTCAACCTACCTGGGCGGGATCGGTCCGGATGGCGGTGAAGACATTATGGTGGACAGCGGCGGCAACGTTTAAATAACCGGTGCCACCACCTCGGATGACTTTCCGACAACCCTTGGGGCTTACCAATCCGATCTGCAAAACCCGGAACTGGTTCGAGGCGATGCGTTCGTGGCGAGAATCGGGGAAGGCTTTGTGCTTCCGCCGTTCGATCTCTTCTGGCAGATAGCACCAAAATGTTTTATCGGGAGGCCGGCGTCAAATCGGTTTTGGTGAAAACGGATGAGTTTGAAGAATCTGATACGCTCTTCAAGGCAATGACCGCATTCATCCATGTGATCTCATCCACGATTGTTCTCTTGATTATGCCACGCAGTGGTTTATCTTGATGATAAAACCCGAACCCGCATAGCGAAATTGAAATTCGTTAGTTTCCAACCGGAAATGGCCCTTTTTCCTTTTTGGTTCCCCGATAAATCGGGATTTACGCTTCACTCCAACCGGCCGGTCCGGGTTAGGGTAGTAAATTCGTGGTGTTGATTGCATGCAGCAACCGATTATCTTATTGAGCAAGGTCGACCGACGATTCGGCCGGCGATACGCTGTGCAGGGCATCGATTTGCAGCTGACGGCGGGAAAAATGCTGGGATTGGTGGGACCGAACGGTTCCGGTAAAACCACCCTCTTAAAGCTTATGGCGGGCTTTATCAAACCAACCTCGGGCTTGATTCGGTTGTTTGGACACGACCCTTACCGACAGCGCCCTCGCATCATGTACCGTACCCGCTTTGCATTTGCTCCGCCCCCCCTGTATGAAAGTCTCAGCGCCTGGCAGCACCTTAAATACCTCTCTGCTATGGGTCTGCGGCGTTCGCAGCGCCCCGAAGATCATGAGATCAGGACAGCCCTCAAAACAGTGGGTCTTGCCGAACGCGCCCACGATAAGGTGCGGACATTTTCGTTCGGAATGATGCAGCGTCTTGGGCTGGCCCAGGCCCTCTTACCAAGACCGGAGCTGCTGATCTTCGACGAACCGACCGACGGGCTGGATGCAGTTGCTGTTTTGGAATTGCGCGATATTCTGAAGCGGCTGCAGACTGAATACGGCATTACCATCGTGCTGGCCAGCCACCTCCTGATCGAGGTCGAAAAACTGGTCGATACCCTGCTGGTGCTAGCCGGCGGCAGGCCGCTGTTTTCCGGCCCACCCGCTGCATTGTTGGACGGCAGCAGGCACATTGTAATCAGGGTAGCCGGCGAGCTTGAAGTTGGAATAGAAGCGTTTCGTTCCCAGGGGGTGGAACCGAGGCGAAATGGCCGCGAGCAACTTATCCTGCCTGCGGATAGCATCGGCCTTGACGAAGCATCAAAGCTGCTTTTAGATAGGGGTCTAAAGCTAATTGAATTTCATGAAAAACGCCCGAGCCTAGCAGATGCCTTGTTGCAGCGATTACGCGCGGTGCACGATTCAGAGGAGGTTTGAGTCAGCGGAAGATGCTGTGGCGATTTGAAATAATCAAGCTAATTCGGTCCTGGCGACCGGCGGTTGCCGGCGCGGCTCTGGCATTATTTCTCACGTTAATGTTGTTTGGGTTTTATACTTATGCCGCAAAAGAAACCGGCGGGCAGGTCCAGTTTCGGTACACCTTCGAAAACAGAAGCTATTTCAACGGACTGACCTTTGCCCTGTACGCTTTTTATTTTGCGGTGCTGATGGTCCTGCCGATATTCGCCGCTGCTGAAGGCGGTTCTCAACTCGCATCGGAAACGGCTGCCAAAACCATTCACTTGTTGCTGGCGCGTCCGCTTTCCCGTTCCCGCATCTTTGCCGCCAAACTCATCCTCGCCGCAATTTACACGCTGATTCTGGTGGGTGTGTTCCTGGCGGGAGCGCTGATTGTCGGGCTATTTGCGGTCGGTTGGGGGGAGCTGCGCATCTATCCCGGAGTACTTCAGATGACCGACTCTCCCCAATATCTCACCCAAAATCAGGCGCTGCGCGCTTTTTTGCTGGCCTGGCCGGCGGCGAGCATCGCCCTGATGCCCCCGCTGGCGATGAGTTTTCTCCTGTCGGTGTGGATCCGCAGTCCCATAAACGCCGTGGCCGCCGCGGTGGCCGTCTACCTCGTGCTCTACGTCATCAGCCAGGTCCACTTTTTTTTCACGCTGCAGCCCTACCTTTTTACCACCTATATTGGATACTGGCGCCTTCTCTTCCGCGAAGAGGTCCCCTGGCAGGATCTCATGCGGGATGGCGCAAAATTGGTTGCTTTCACCTTTGGGTTTTTAACCCTGGCCTACCACCGCTTTCGCGTCAGAGAGGAGACGTAGCCGGCCATGCGGGAAAAGGCACTGGAAATAGTATTTTTGGTTCTGGCGCTTGGTTTCGCAGTAGCCGGCTATGGGCTCTACCGACCTTTGAAGACCGCCTATTATCCGATCGAGCCCGACCCCAAAGGGCTGCGGATCGTCACCTGGAATATCGGGGGCGCCGGCGGCAAAACCATTGAATTGCCAGAAGATAAGTTTCTGTCGCACATTGCCGGTGTGCTGGCGGAACTGGACGCCGATGTTGTTTTACTGCAGGAAGTCGCCGGTTCCCGTCAAGCCCATCGCCTAAGCCGGCTGCTCGGCCTCCATTGGGATGCCAAGGTGGCCCGCGGCGGTTATCGCAATCTGGCAGTTTTGTGGCAGCGGGGATATCTCCAAACCCGGTTGCTGAGCGCCGATTCGCGAGGCGCTTTGTTGATTATCTATCGCTCCAGTGGCAAACCGCCGGTGCTGGCAATCAATGTTCATGCGGATCCGTTCTCAGCTAAGCGGCGCAACATATTGCTCGGGCAAACCACCGATGCGCTGCTGAAGGAGGAAAACGCAAAAGTAAAAATTTTGGCAGGTGACCTAAATTTGGATATCGATCTTGACAAGCGCCGCGATCTATTTACCGACGATGAATACCTGGATGTCGAAACCTACAACTACATCGTGCAACACCTTTCCGACGCCACCCTGAATACGGGATCGACTGCCGAACCTGACCGCCGGCTGGATTATATCTTCGTAGAATCCAAATATGTGAATGTCACCCATTCCGGTCCTTGGAAGGGCAAGCGAGTCGCAAATATGGATCATGACCCCGTGGTGGCGGATCTTCAATTTGGGTTTAAACACTGAACTTTTAGATCCTGGCTTTGTTTCGCAACGCATGCACCGCAAGAAATGTATTCCACTCCGGTTGGCCATTCGACCAGCTGCCACCTCTTTTTTGAGACGCCGCCAATTTATTGAAGGCTTTGTCCAGCTGGGCGTCAGCCAACACTGAGTCCAGGTGCGCCAGTGCATTGAGAGTTTGATAGAATGGAATCGGTGGCTCCCATTCACCTGTTTGGCGCTGTCGTTTGGCGAGTGCTTCTAACGCCTGCGCAGTGAAACGGTCATTGCTATATTTCGGATTGACCACCAGTGCTCGCAGGACATTGCACAAAGAGGCGATATCCGGTTCCACGTCCTGATCTTGACGGATTGCCTTTGTCAGGCGCTGATAGATCCCAACGATCGTCGGATCTTCCGACCGTCCAAATATGGTGGAAAGGAAAAGAGTGGCGGCGGCAGTAAAAATATCCCGGCGGCCGGCAACAAACGGCAGGCCCATCAAGGATTCATCGGTGAGCGCTTCAGCGTCATTCTCTTCATCCACATAGGGTAACCGAATCTGCTGCATCAACCAGTCAAGAGCCGCATGAATACGGGTGTCGGGCTCTCTGACCGTCAGGTGCAGCCCAAAGAGTCGCCTGACGGTTTCGCGGGCGGAACCGCGCCAGCTCCCGTCGGCTGACTGTCCCGCATAAAGTTCGGCAACGGTTTGCTGAAAATCCTGCTGCCAGGACGCGGTGCCGGCTTCGCTCAGCCATTTCTGCCGCGCATAAAGCCCTGCCGGGCTTTTGCTGGATCTAAATATTTGATAGGGATCATAGCGCAGCTGCATTGATCTGACCTCTCATATGAAACCTGATGATGTGTCAACCGGCCTATTATTCGTTGCATCCCTGAATGGCTAAACACTCGCCGCGGTGACAACCGCGGCTTTGATGCTCCATGCAACCGTTCGAACATGGTTGAAAAATCCGCCCTGACGCAGGAATGTCTGAGATAAAAGGAGGGCCAAGCTTTCCAAATTTCAATAAATAGCGGTATCTGCGAAGTCCTGAACGGCATCCAGATACAGCTGCCCTCCGACGGCCGCACTGTTGTTGTGACCCCCTCCGGGAATAAGTGTCAGACGTTTCGGGGGATTTGCACGGGCATACAATTCGCGACTCATGTCTGCCGGCACAAGGTTGTCAGCCGTGCCATGCATAAATAGCACCGGCAGGCTCAGTCGGTCGACTTTGCTGAGGGAGTCGAAATGCTGGTCAAGAATGAGCCGGATGGGAAAAAGGCTGTAAGTCTTTTTCAGCATGGCCATATCGTATATCGAGGTGAACGTGGCCTCTACAATCAAGCCGCCGGCCTGCGGGTGATTCAAAGCCAGCTGAATACCGACGGCGCCACCCAGGGAATGCCCGTAGATAACTATTTGGGCCGGATCGATCTGCCGGTCGTTTGTCAGGTAATGCCAGGCCGCCTCTGCATCCTCGTTGACCTGGGCCTCAGTTGGAAAGGATCCGTCACTTTTCCCATAGCCTCGATACGAAATGATAAACACGGAAAACCCAAGCTTGTGGAACCGTTTGACATGGGTGACGTTGGCTCCGATGTTCAGCGCACTTCCGTGCAGATAGAGAAGTGTTCTGCCGGAATCGTTGGGTGCCGGCACCCACCAGGCATGGAGTCGTTCCGGTTGGTTGCCCTGGGTGTAAACGGTCAGGTAGACATCTTCGAAGGCCAGACCTCGATCGGCCGGAGTATTTCTAAGGACCGTTGCGGGGCTGAAAATGTAGCGGCTCTGTCGAGCCCATAGATAGCTGCAGGCCGACAGATAAAAGACAGCAACGATACCTATGAGCACAGCAGCAATTTTTTGGGCTGATTTGTTGAGCGCTGCGTTCATAACCAATCGATTCGGTGATTTATATTAAAGCAACAGACGCGTCGTAGGCCGGAAACCGAAATTTTCAGATGTAACTTATGAATAAACTTAATGATCGGGGCATCGAAGTCAAGCCATCCGCTCAACCTGGCGCACTGGTTATATAATTGACCGGAAAAAGCGAAAACGAGTTTAATTTTGACGCTTCTATACAAATAACATTTTAAAGTTCAAACGCCTGTTCAAACAACTGCACGATCTCCTGTTTGCCGACCTTGCGGGGGTTGAATGGATATGCGCCTGACTGGTTCATGGTTTCATCCGCCAGATCGCTGATTCGGGCGGGATCCGCTCCCAGTTGTTTCAAATCCTGGGGAATACCGACATCTGCCGCCAGGCTTTCCACCGCGAAGACAGCTTCACGCGCTGCTTCCATTTCGCTGAGCCCCTCGACGCTTTCTCCCATTGCCACCGCAATGTCGGCGTATTTGCCCGGGTTGCCGATCAGGCTCAGACGCATCACCAGGGGCAGCATGACGGCATTGGCAATTCCGTGGGCAATGTTGAAAAAGCCCCCCAGTGCGTGAGCTACGGCATGCACCAGACCGACCGAGGCGTTGACGAAGGCCATGCCGGCCATGGTACTGGCCAGCAGCATGCCGGCGCGGGCCGACAGGTTGTCGCCGTTGCCGACTGCTTCCCGCAGATTGGAGCTGATCAATTGAATGGCCTCCCATGCCAGGCTGTCCGCGATCGGTTGTGATTTTATAGACACATAGGCTTCGATGGCATGGGTCAGGGCGTCCATTCCGGTGAAAGCAGTTACCGCCGGCGGCAGCGAGGCGGTTAAAGACGGATCCACCAGGGCCACATTGGCCGCAATGTATGGGCTGGGAACGACAATTTTCACTTTGTCCTTGGGATCCACCAGAACGGATACCCAGGTGACCTCACTGCCGGTTCCGGCGGTTGTCGGAATGGCAACCAGCGGCGGTGTGATGTTTTGAATCGGTTTGCCTACCCGCCGGGAATAATCCATGATGTCGCCTTCGTGGGTTGCCTGCACCCCGATACCCTTGGCGGCATCCATGGGGCTGCCGCCGCCCAACGCCACAAGCCCGTCGCAGGTATTCTTTCGGAAAATTTCAGCACCGTTGTTAACAGTCGTGGTGGTGGGATTGGCTTCCACGGAATCAAAGATCGCGTAGTCGATGGCAGATGCGTCCAATGCATGGGTCACGCGCTCGAGCAGCCCGGCGTTGACGACCCCCTTGTCGGTCACCAGCAGCACTCGTTTTATCCCCAAAGCCTTGACCTCTTCGCCCAGGCTGTCAACCAGGTTTACGCCGAATAGAATCCGAGTAGGCAACTTGAATTCAAAGATTTTGGTGATGTCCATTTTTTCTCCTCCTTCAAAAATTGGAAGCGTTTCACATTTTATACACAGCGTCATAATTACTTCGGCATTCGCCCTTATATGATTGATTATTAGACTGCCGTGCAGTGTCAATAGGCAGAACGCTGTGTATGTATGGACAATGATTTATGTCGTTATGTATAGAATCAGCTGCATTATCCTTACCCCGCTTTTGAGTTAGGGGCAATAGACTTTTTGTCTGACAGGTAAATGGCATGCAGAGACTCCGGCACGGATCAGGAACCGGGTCATGGATCCTGGCGGATCATTCAGTTGAGGATGATTCGATGGGATTTTCCAAAGTGCATGATTTCAGATCTTTTTTGAAAGTTCAGACGCCGGGTGCCGGTACTTGCGCGGTGCGGCCAGCCATACGAAAACCGTGGAGATGCCGAAGGCTAAGAGCACAAGAACAAATGCCCCATGGTAACTGCCGGTTCTGTCAAAGATAAATCCCCCCAGCCAGGCCCCAAGAGCGCCTGCAGCACCAATGGCGCCCTCGATCAATCCGTAAACCAAACCGTAAACCCTGCCTTTGAACAGATCCGCCGATGCCGCCATGAAAATGGGAGCGGCCACACCCCAGCCCATGCCGAAAAACACAAAAAATCCATAGGCAAAAAAACGTGCCTGGGTGGACGCCAACATGAGCAGGGCGCCGGCTCCCAGGCATCCAAAAGCCATGCCCAAGGTGTAGGTCGGCTCCCGCCCGATTCGATCTGAAAGCCAGCCCCAGAAGATGCGGAATATTGATGATACCACGCCCGTCAGGGCCAGAATCAAGGCCGCCGTCATTTTGTCGATCCCAATGTCCATGAGGAACTTGACACTGTGCACCATCACCACGTATACGGCGAAAACAGAAAAGAAGGCCAAACTCATCAGCGCCCAGAACCGACCGGATTTCAAAAC
Source organism: Desulfobacterales bacterium (assembly GCA_020345785.1). The sequence continues at coordinate 6,047,693 of CP070771.1, read as the reverse complement.
TTGCCAAATGGTCCAATCCGCTGCGGGCGCAGGACGAACCGGATCCAAGGAATTTTTCCTGGACAAGGCCGAATTGCCGTCCACCTGCAGGCCGAGATCTTCGGGTTTGTGTCGCAGCAACCACAGGTTCAAGGGCACCAAAATCACGAGATACAGCAATGCCAGGACGGCAAAGGCTGTACGCCAGTCCCACAGGGAGATCAGGTACTGAGCCAGGTAAACCCAGACAAAGGTGCCCAGTCCCATGCCGGAGACGGCCACCCCGCTGGCAAAACCTCGCTTTTTCTCGAACCAATGGGCCATGATGGCGGAATAGCAGACAATGCCGATACTGGTGGCGCCGGTACCCACGATCAACCCGTAATACAGGTAAAATTGGGGCAGGCTTTTGATGGTAGCGCACAGCAGCAGCCCCGCACACAGTACGAAAATTCCGGGCACGATGATTCTGCGGGGACCACAGCGGTCGATAAGTCCCCCGGCCAGCGGGGCCATGACGGTATAGGTCAGCATGGCCAGGGACTGCACACCGGCGGATCCCGCGCGGTTCCAGCCAAAATCTTCCAGCAGGGCGGCGTAGAAGACCCCAAAATTTGAGCGAATCCCGAACCAGAACCCCATGGACACGAATGCGATGGCTACAATGATCCAGCCGTAATAAAATCTTGGACTTTTCATTTTAATTTCGTATTTGTTTCGGATTTCGATATTCTGATTTAGAATTTTAATTCATTGCAGATTTCTCACCGGACCGGAAGAACTTCCCCGGGGTCTCCACCAAAGTGGAGAATTTAGATCAATACTGGGGTCTTGGGTAACTTACCCGGCGGTCTGACAAACCAGATCAATACCGCAGCCGCAAAGTAGCAAAGCCCCAGATAACCGAACACCAGCGCAAAGTTGCCGCCTGTGCGATCGAGCAGCAGCCCGCTGAGCCATGGTCCCAGAGGGCCGGCCACAAAAGCATAGGCGGTAAATACCAGACCGAAAATCGCACCGAAGTGATGAATGCCGAAACAATCCACCGCCAGCGGGGCGGAGACCGCAAACAGCGTGCCGAAGGCAAATCCGATGGTGGCTGAAAGAACCAGCCAGATCGCCAGGCTGTTTGTGTGGGGAAACAGCAGTTCAGCGGCGCCGGCCGCGAGGAAGGTAAACGTCATCGTGGCATTGCGTCCTACCAGATCCGATAGAAATCCGCTGATCAGTCGTCCGACGCCGTTCGTCAAATTGAAAGCGGTCAAAACCAGGACGGCCGTCTGAATTGGAAGTCCCTTGGCGAGTCCAAAAGCCGTCGCAAGTGCCAACATGGCGACACCGGCTGCGCCGGCCGTAGCATAGGTCAGCCACAGCAGCCAGAAAGCGCTGGTCCGCAGGCTGCGGGACAACTTTAGGGACGGCGGCTGGGCGGTTGCCTGGTTTTGCAGCGCTTCTTCCGGAATCGCCGCATGGCCGGGGAACCGCACAAAGCGGAAATCCAGCAAACCGATGATCAACGCCAGCAGGCCGCAAATCAGCGTCAGTGCACCGTAGCCGAAACGAATCAGCAGTTGGGTGAATACCGGCGACATGATGGCGGCAGAAAGGCCGAAGCTCATGTTCACCAGACCCGAGGCCAGGCCGCGTGACTTCGGAAACCAGCCCTGCGCCACCGTCAAAGCGGGTATGTAGAGAAACGCCGAGGAGCTTCCCACCAGAAACGCCCAAAGGTATACGCCGATGATGCTGGATACGTGCCCCAGAAAAATGACGCTGCCGCCACACATGAGTGCGCCGAATGCGGCCATCCGACTTGAGCCGATCGTGGATTGCCATCGTCCCACGGCATACATAAAGGTACCGGCGCCGGCCAGAATGAAAAAAATGCTCTGACCGACGGCGGCTTTTCCGACACTGAAGGTCAGCTGCCAGTGCTGGCTCAGAACTCCTGGAAATCCGAATATAAATGCCCCCGGCCAGAACACCGCCAGACAGCATGCCGCCAACACGATCCCGCGTTTCGGTCCTGCCAAAACGCCCCTCCTTTGCTTAAGTACAACCTAACCCGGACAAGCCGGAACCAAAAAAGAAATTAATCACCAAAGCATCCCGCCGCGGCGGGAAAAACACGAAAGGGTGAAAATACAAAGTTTCGTGCTTTCTAAATTTCGTGTTTTCGTGATGAAAAAATTTTTTTATTAAATGCAAAGAAATCATAATTAAGACTCTAAATTGAGCCTTTCAGATTTCAAAAAAGGATCAAAATCACAAAAAAGATAAAATAGCAAATTTTCTCCTTTTTTTTCGCGATCAGGGTGGGGCAGGATCAGAACCTGGCAAAGATTCAACCTGAAGATAGCTGATGAACCAGATGAAACATGCTGACCAGCGAACCGCCATCAACGGAAAGGTTCTCGCCGGTTATATAGCTTGAATCATCGGAAGCCAAAAAAACCGCGGCTTTGCCGATTTCTTCCGGTTCCCCATGCCGTTTCATGGGGATACCCCGGTTGCGGGCCTCGAGAAGCTCGGGGGTCGAATAGATTTCTTTTTGAAGCGGCGTCATTACAGGTCCCGGACTGAGCGTATTGACCCGGATCCCGTATTCAGCCCATTCGACAGCAAGCAGCGCCGAAAAGGAAATGACGCCGGCTTTGCTGGGTGAGTAGGCGTTGCCGTTGAGCTCGGGCAGCTTACCGGAGATGGAGGCAATATTAATGATGGAACCCCGGACCTTATTGGCAATCATATAGTTGCCGACGGATTGACAGCACAAAAAAACACCCTTTAAATTCACGGCCATCACCCGATCCCAAATTTCTTCTTTGAGATCGGCAACCTTGCCGCCGATAAAGATCCCGGCATTGTTGACCAGAATGTCAATTTTACCGAATTCAGCCAACGCCGTTTGAACCATCCGGTCGACATCCGGTTTTTGGGAAACATCGGCCTGGATCGTCAGCGCCCGGCACCCCAACCTGCGAATATTCACTGCAACAGCCTCGGCCATATCCGTGTTTTTGCGATAATTGACGACGACATCCGCTCCTTCTGCAGCAAATTTTAAAGCAATGCCGCTGCCAATACCCTGGCTGGCACCCGTTATGATTGCCACTTTACCTTCAAGTTTCATATCAAATTCCCCATCAAGTCATTAAGCTTCGGCCGTTTTTACCAACAACATGGGCGATTTTTTGCATTTGATGAAAAAACTATTTAACCACGAAATTTTTTTATCTTTTTTCGCGTTTTTGTTCTTTCGTGCTTTCGCCTGCCCAGTTAAACCCTTTTTATGTTTAACCGGGGTGATGAATTCCTTCTTTATCGCCAAATTTTTCCTTTGGCGGATTGAAGTAACCAAACTTTAATTTCGGGAATTGTCTGCGGATCCGAGTCAGAAGGTTTTTAATCCCGGCGGGCTCGCCATGGTCTGCGACCGTGTTCATTTTTTCCCGGTATCGAATCGGATCGAAATTCAGGTTGCGCCATTGAATCATTTGAATCGGATAGTTCCGCAAAAAATCGAAAAGCGCATCAACTTCCTGGGGCGAGTCGGTAAATCCGGGGCTGTTTAAATAATTGATGGCGACAAATTTATCGCGTTTCAAGCCGGTCGCGATACTATGCAAAACGTCTTTGAAGCAATATCCTCGCGGGCGAAAATATGTATCATAGCATTTCTCCCGCACACTGTTCAGACTGATGCGCACACTGTCCAGCCCGGCGTCGAAAAGTCCTTCAAGAGTCTCAGGCCGGCTGCCGTTGGTGTTCATATTGATGGTGCCTTCCCGGGTTTGAGATCGAATTTGCCTGATGGCCGGTTCAATCACATCAGCGGCCAGCAGGGGATCCCCTTCGCAGCCCTGGCCGAAACTAACGACGCTCCTTTTGACTCTCGTGATGTGGGCCAACGCCACCTGGGCGATTTCTTCCGGGGTCGGCGTAAACGCGATGCGATCCTGGCTGTGGGGGATGCCGGTGTTTTTCTGCAGCGATAAACACCCCAGACAGCGGGCATTGCACTGCCGGGCAGTCGGCAATGGCGCCTCATAGCGGCCCAGAAAGAAATTTTTCCCGGCCGGACATCCATATTGCAGGGCACACTTTTCTAAATGCTTGCGCAACCTGTTGACCGGCAATTGCCGACGCATTTTGTCTACACCGGCAAGTACATCCTCGTGCTTCATTTGACGCAGGTCCTGGCGCGGCTCCGGATCAACCAGCACGACGGCCGTTCGAAATTTGGCCCGGTGCCACCCCACGGCTCCGTAGGAAAACAGAGGCAAATATCCCGCATTTCGGGTCTGCCGGTAAGCACTGTTATGCGTGATGACGTAACCGGGGGAATTAAAGGCCGCCACCGGAAATAGGGATTCACCGGGCGCATGTGGATTCTCCTTCAAAGTTTCAAATTTGTCGTTTTGCAGGTTATACAAAATCGGGTGCCGGTCAGGCAAAAACATCAGTTCACTGCCAAAGGGCATGCTGCGAGTTGTCCCGGCCTTCAAAGGAACCAGCGTTTCGCCTGCCATGCCCACGGCAGCGTATCCTTCCAACTCGAATATTTCACCAGCCTGATTGGCGACCACCGCGGTGAGCATGGAATTTGATTTTGTGTCTGATTGTTTTTTGACCATGTAAACTTCAACACCAAAATTTAATTTTTATACCCATTCAAAGGTTCAGCGTTCACCGTTCTAAATCAGCGACCACCAACGGATCTGGGGTTATGAGGAAGGCCCCTGGAAGGGTCCGGAAACAAGATCTGCCAATGGTCGCTGATTTATATAGGGATAAAAAGCCCCCAACATCGATTGTAACCGTTGAACCGGGAATCGGGAACCTGGAACCGAATAGCAATACATGGTCCGGCAGGACCATATATTACTCCTCTGCATACATTACACAGCGCGAGCTGCGTCCATCTACTTTCAGGACAAACGGCTTGGCAAGCTGCACATGGGCAACGAATTCGGTTTCATTGACGATAGGAAGCGATGTCAGCCAGCTCCAGTTCAAAAAATCTTCTTTAGAATTCGCCACCGTGACATAATTGATGCCGAGGGTTGAAATGTTGTGGAAAAAGTGCGAGCCCTGCGAGGGTTCGGCTTTCAGTTCCGGCGAAGAGGTTTCAACCATGGCGCCGACACCGCAAATTTCAGCCCAGCTTACCGGAATGCCCAACCAGCGGTCGGCCGACCCCCACCTGCCCGGACCGATAAGCAGATATTTTTTCCCTTCCCGCATCAGACCGGCGTTAAGCGTACCAATCTGACGCGCGACATCCGGGGTGCGGCCGGCATCAAAGACATCCGGCTTAACGAAGATAATGTCCGCCATATCGGCCTTCTCAGCGTTGCCCAATGCATGCAAGGAGCGGCAAAAGGCGCGGGAGATGTCGGCATCGCTGATTTCCACCTGCCCGAGCTCCGCCCTGGCGGTCATCGGCCTGAGCTGCAAGAGGGTGAATTCCGGTTGGCGTTTTTGATCGGACGGCCAATTGACCGAAAATTCAAGCTCTACCGGACACCCCATCCCATCCGCACCGATTCCCAATACATCAGAAAGCAAGTCGGCCAGAGGAAACAAATCATATTTTAATACCTGGGCAAATGTCAGCACGCGATATCCCGGAATGCTGGTGGTATCCCGCATGCGATGCTCTTCCGGGATGTAGGTGCTGGCCAACATTCTCATCGGCGGGTCTTCGGCAACATCGTCGACTTCGCGCTTGGCAAGGTTGGCATCCTCATTGATTCCCAACTCAGGATAAGGGCCGCCCATTCTCAGTGAAAAGAAATATCGCTGAGAATTCTCAAGGACATCATCGACCGTCGTTCTCTGGGGCAGAATCTGCGGATACTTCGGCGAAAAGCGCAGGGCCTTTTCGCCCTCCATCACGGTCTTACCCAAACCAAGGGCAACGGTGGCAATTCCTTCTTCCGGCTGCATTTTGGCAAATGGATAATAGTTGTGGGATTGGGCAACCCCCGATATCGCCGGGTAGAAATAATTACCATATCTTTCGCCGACGAGCCGTTGAATGATGACCGCCATCTTCTCTTCTTCGGTGCGCTGACCAACCCGCCGGGAGAAGGCCTTGGGACTTTGAAAATAAGTGGAGGCGTACACCAGTTTGATGGCGTTAATCAGTTGATCCAGTCTTACGGCTAGATCCGGATGATCGTTGGGCAACATATATGTCCGGTAAAGACCGGCATAGGCGCGAAATTGGGCGTCTTCCAGCAGGCTGGATGAACGAACGGCCAACGGATAGGTTATTTTGGCCAGATACGCTTTCAGGTCGACGGCGATCCACTGGGGAAAGGCGGCCTTGCAAAACATTTCGGCCACCTTTTCATCGTCCGCATCTGATTTGGATAGCCGCTTCAGATTGTTTTCCTCCACGAAGGTGTCAAATCCCTCGGTGGTGATCACCATGGTCTGGGGAATAAAAATGTTGACGTTCTCATATTTCTTGTGAATTGTGGGTAGTCGTTGCAGCAGATTGGATACAAAGGCCAACCCCCGGGCCTTGCCTCCCAGGGAGCCCTTACCGATTTTGAAAAACTCCGTGTCCAGGTCAAAATCGCCGGCTTCGAAATTTACGACAATTCCTTTTTGCCGGCGACTGCGCCGCGCTTGAATAATGGAAATAAGATATTGCCGATGATTTTCGGCACTTTCAAAATCATCATTCCTTATCGGCCGCACCTTGGACGCCAGCATAATTTCGGTGCGGGCGAAGAGCCATCTGGAAATATCGTTGCGGCTGGTATGATACCTGAAGGATTCTTCCGGAATTTGTTTAAGCATTTTCTCAAGGGCATGGGTGTTGCTGGCACGGAAAATTTCCCGACCATCCGGCATGCGAAAAACGAAATCGCCGAAGCCAAGCTGCTCCAGAAAAAAGGATCGCACCTCGGCAATCAGCGAGGGTGAATTTTTGTCAACAAAAGAGGCCGGAATGATGAGTGCCTTTTCGGCGTTGGATGACTCCGAGCTGGTGAGCAGAAGCGGTATGTCGAAGCGCTCCTTTTTGATTTTTGAGAGAAATGCCACCCCGGCGTTTTCGTCCAGTCTACCGTCGCGCGGAAATCGCACATCGGAAATAACCCCCAGGACATAAGGCTCATATGTTTCATATAAACTGATGGCCTCTTCATAATTGCGGGCCACCAGTATTTTCGGGCGGGCGCGCATGGTCAGCAGACGGTGTTCTTCGTTGAGCCCTTCCTCTAAAACCGCCTGGGTCTGGGACACCAGCTCGCGATAAAGCACCGGCAGCAACGTCGATATATAAACCGGTGAGTCCTCCACAAAGAGTATCACCCGAATTCCGGCTGATTCCGTATCGTGGGCCACATTCATCCTGTCTTCCGCACTTTTGACCAGAGAAACCAGAATATCCGTGTCACCCGACCAGACGAACGTGCGATCAATGCCGGGAGGCTGGGTAAAAACCCGGCTGGATTCGTCGGCAGGCAACGCGCTGTGAGTCAAAAGAATCACCGGCAGATCCGGATCTTTCTTCTTGATTTCCTGCCCCAGTATGAATGCATCCATATCGGCCAGGCGCAGCATGGTGATCACCATGTCAAATTTTTTATCAAATAGTGCCGCCAGTGCTTCCTCCGCCGTGGCAACCCAGGTGAAGCGGGGAGGGTTGCTGAGGTTCAGCCCGCGGTATTCATTGATAATCCTCTCGGAAAGACGGCAGTCTTCCTCCATAATCCAGGCGTCATAGGGTGTGGAAACCAGCAGGATGTCCCTGACTTTTTTGGCCATCAATTCATGGAAGATCTTGAAAGAAGGATCAAAATCTTCAGCAAAGCTTTCGATTGGTAATGTCATATAACCTTATCCTT
>CP070771.1:6035614-6039746 GCA_020345785.1 Desulfobacterales bacterium | reverse complement strand
GGGTCGAAGTGTTGGACGGCGGTTTGGGTCTGAAGTCCCCCCTGTTTCCCGGTCCCTTGAAAATCTCAGGCTTAAAGGGCCAGGATCACATTACCGTTGGAATTCGTCCCGAGCATATCAAGCTCGGGCGCGGACCGTCAAAATTGGCGGTTAGCGGCAAAGTCCGACGCAAATTCATTGTGGTCGGCGGCCAATACCTGATCAGCATCGAATTGGGCGACAGGATTCTCAAGGTGAAGGTCGATCCGGTATTGGGGCGTCAAATCGAGAATGAGGTCTGGGTGGAGTGCCCTCTGGACTGGGTAACCTTGTTTGGACCGGACGGTCGCCGTCTCGAGGCGACCCTATCGGTATAGAAAATTCCAAGCACCAAGCATCAAATAACAAACAATATTCAATTTCCAAATTCCAATGAACTAAACAAGATCTGACATACCGCAAAGTATTTCTTCGGTCTGAAATTCAGGCTGGATGAAGCTTATTACGGACTGCCAAAACCAATTAATTTACTGCAATCAAAGGCTTGTTTGGAATTTGGGTTTTGTAATTTGAGATTTATTTGTAATTTGGATATTGATATTTGGAATTTATAGGATGTAATTTTAACAATGAGAGTATGATGAATATCCATCCGAGTTTTGCAGCTTAGATATAGGATAGAAAACCAGCGGAAGGGAGGCAGTAAATGGCCAAAGTCGTTTGTCTTGGAATTCAGATTGTGGACATACTTGGAAGACCGGTGACGGAGATTCCGCAGGGGCAAAATGTGTCGCTGCTTGAAGAGATTCGAATTACCGTGGCCGGCACGGCGGCCGGCACGAGCATTGATTTAGCCAAACTCGGGGCCGAAGTTTATGCCATGGGGGCTATCGGAGAGGATGAACTCGGCAATTTTTTGCTGGCCACCATGCAGCGGTATGGCATCGACACCAGTTGTCTTAAGCGCAAAGGCGGGGTACAAACATCATCGACCATGCTTCCGATCCGACCGAATGGCGAGCGCCCGGCGCTGCACGTGCCCGGAGCCAATGGAGAACTTGTCTGGGAAGATCTCAACCTGGACGTGATTGCCGCCGCCGACTTCCTGCACATGGGCGGCACCTCCCTGATGCCCAAATTCGACGGAGAACCGACCCGCAGGGTGCTCGAATTTGCCAAGCAGAATAATGTTACCACCACATTTGACCTGGTGGCGGTACAACGGCCGGATTTGTTGGACCTGATCGAACCGTGCCTGCCTTATGTGGATTACTTCATGCCCGGGTTCGAAGAAGCGATCATGATGTGCGGATTGACGGATCGGCAGGATGTGATTCGCTTTTTCCTGGAGCGCGGCGCTAAGCACACGGTCTTTAAAATGGGGGCCGAAGGCAGCAGCATTGCCTCGATGCAGAACGGCCGGATCAATGAGACACGGATCCCCTGCTTCAAGGCACCGGTGGTCGACTCCACCGGCTGCGGGGACGCCTATTGTGCCGGGTTTATCATGGGCCTCTCCATGGGATGGGATCTTGCAAAAGCCGGACGCCTCGGTACCGCCGCCGGCGGGTTGGTCATCCAAGGCCTGGGATCTGATGCCGGTATTGTGGATTTGGACCGCACGATTGAATTTATGAACGCGGCCGAGGAGTTGCCGATGAGCCAGTGATAGGTTTTAGGTCTACTTGAATCTTAACTTGCGCATGGGTGCAAAGTAATCGATTGCGGTTGGCGGTAATTGACTAATTGCTTCACCGGTCGCCAGAGCATAATAATAGATCTGGGCAACATTTTCCAACAGCTCTGTATTTTTCATCGCGCGCTTCATGTCGGCACCTAAAGCCAAAGCACCGTGATTTTGAATCAGGTAGCAGTGACATGAATTGCTCAGTTTACCGACGACATTGTTGACCAGCTCCGAACTGCCCGAAAACGCATAAGGGATGATATCCACCTGGTGGCCGATTTCAACGGTAATCTCGTCAAACAGGGCCGGAATCGGTTGATTGATGATCGCTAAAATACTGGCAAACGGCTGATGCGTGTGAATGACAGCATTGACATCCGGCCGGTTTTTGTAAACACCGATGTGCATCCCTGCCTCGATGGAAGGCGGCAAATTGCCTTCGATGGCATTTTGATCGAAATCAATGACGCAGATATCGTTTTGGTCCAGCGATAAATAGGATCGCCCCGAAGGCGTTATGGCGACGATGTTTTCACCCGGGACTCTGGCGGAGATGTTCCCACCGCTGCTCAATTGTCCCAGATACCCATGCTCGGACAACCAGCGACTGCTGTCTATGACCTCACGTTTAATATTGTCGTAGTGACTCATGGCCGCGCCCCGCTCTTCAGATACCGAAGAATGTTTGAATAGTTTAATAGTTGTTTCGTTATACACAGCGTCATAATTAATGCGGTATTCGCCTTTTTATGGTTGGTTTATAATCTACCGTACCGGGACAAATAGAGAAAACGCTGTGTTTGTATGCACAATGATTTATATCGTTATATATAAATTGTAAAAAGGATTTTACATAACCGAGAAATGGTGAAGGGGTTTTCACCGTGATCAGCATGCCTTCTTGGCGTCTGCTATTGCCGATGACCATCTGATAGGCGTTTCTCTTTGGAATGTCAAGATCCAAAAACTAATGGCTAAAATTACGTGAGGCCAAAGAAGTTTAAAATTGAAGTATTTTGTCGCTTTTTTTGTTGGTTAGAAACGTAAGATAAACTGAGGGAGCCGATTATGAAGCTTTTTTTTCCCGATGTTCCGGATAGAATTCCGTTTGAAGGACCTGAATCAAAAAACCCTTTGGCGTTTCGGTATTATAATCCTCAACAGGTAGTCGGTTCAAAAACCATGGAAGCGCATTTGAGATTTTCGGTGGCATACTGGCACACCTTCAGAGCATCCGGCATGGACCCCTTCGGGGCGCCGACCTTTTTCCGTCCCTGGATCAAAGCCGATACTGTGCTTGAGCAGGCCGACTTCACCCTGCGGGCAGCATTTGAATTTGCCCAAAAACTGGGGGTTCCATTTTACTGCTTCCATGACCGCGACCTGGCTCCCGAAGGCAAGACATTCGCAGAGTCGTGCAAAAATCTGGAAATAATGGTCGCCAAGGCCAGGCAACTGCAAGAGGAGACGGGTATCAGACTTTTGTGGGGAACCGCGAATTTGTTCGGTCATCCGCGTTATGCCCATGGTGCCGCCACGAATCCGGATGCCCATGTTTTTGCCTATGCCGCCGCTCAGGTGAAGCATGCGATTGCCGCAACCAAGGAGCTGGGCGGTGTCAATTATGTTTTCTGGGGCGGCCGGGAGGGTTATGAAACGCTACTCAACACGGACATGAAACGCGAGCGGGAGCAAATGGCCCGCTTTTTTCATATGGCGGTTGACTATGCCAAACAGATTCGGTTTGAGGGCCAGTTCCTGATAGAGCCGAAACCAAAGGAGCCGACCAAGCACCAGTACGATTTTGATGCCGCGACCGTCCTGGAATTTCTGCGGGCCTACGATTTATGGGATCATTTCAAACTCAATATTGAAGCCAACCATGCCACTCTTGCCGGCCATACCTTCGAGCACGACCTGACAGTCGCATCGATCAACGGCAAATTGGGCAGCATCGACGCCAACGTGGGTGATCCGCTTTTAGGATGGGATACCGACCAGTTTCCTACCGACCCGGCCATGTGCGCCAGGGCCATGCTGGTTGTGCTGAAGCAGGGTGGCATCGATTCCGGCGGGTTGAATTTTGACGCTAAACCGCGACGGGGATCATTCGATGAAATCGATCTTTTTTACGCTCACATCAGCGCAATGGATACATTTGCCAGGGGATTGCTGGCCGCCCACCAAATTATTGAAGACGGGATCCTGGATAATTTCATCTCCCAGCGCTATGCCAGTTTTTCGGAAGGCATTGGTAAAAAGATAATGGACGGCAAGGAGACTTTTGAAACACTGGAGCAATATCTGCTGCAAGCGGGCGATCCGGCCTTCAAGAGCGGCCGTCAGGAAATGCTGGAAAGCATTCTGCACTCCTATGTCTGAGCTGGAAAGCTGGGAAGCTGGGAAGCCGGAAAGCTTTATATCCTCCAGGCATTCCAGCCTGATAGCCTTCCAGCCTCCCAGCCT
>CP070771.1:6022722-6035514 GCA_020345785.1 Desulfobacterales bacterium | reverse complement strand
CATCTATTTTAAAACATTAAGGTGTGCCTCTTGTGCCTAACGCCCTGCGCCGAAAGCCATTTTTAAATGAATAAAAGAATGGTGGCTGGCAGGGACATCTTTTATGTCTACTTAATTATCGCCTTCTCTGTAAGTGGCCTGCGCCGCCCATTATGCTCGATGCGCTGAACCAGAGGCCGCAACTATTTTCGAAATGGCGCCTTCTCATCCCCTCTCCCACCAGGCGAATATAGCCAGCAAGGTCAATGATCCGAACATCATGCCGTACTCTTTGGCCGTGAGGCGATATGTCCGGCGCGACGAGCGTCCTTTGCGTCCGAACCCTCTTGATTCCATGGCCAGGGCCAGCTGATCGGAGAGAATCAATGACTGCACCAGCAGGGGCATGAGCAGCGCCATAAAATTACGGATGTTTTTGACCCGTGGCCTTAGATCGATTCCCCGCGACCGCTGGGCATCGATAATACTGCGAATTTTCTGCCCGATTAAGGGAACATAGCGCATGGCAGTCGTCAAAATAAACGCCATTTCAAACGGAATACCACACTTTTGCAGGGCGTCTCCGGTTTCCTCAGGGCCGACCAATCGAAAAAAGATAAAAGAAACGGTCAACAGCGCAAAAAGCCGGATGACGAGAAGTGATGCGACTTTCCAATCGAAGAACAGCCACCCGATGATAAACACCATTGCAAGCATGGGCCATGTCAGGGGCAAGGTTCGGACATAACTTTTCCATAATCCCAGCACAGGCACACCGATCAATACAATGCCGGCTGCAACCATCAGGGTGACCGGATGTCGGGCGATCAAAACCCCTGCAATGGCCATTATCCCCAGAGCCAATTTGGTTCGTGGATCAATTTGCTTCATCTGGTTTCCGTTTCAAACAGTTCAAGAGTGCCGGCCAAGATGGCCGGATGTTCTACGGTTGATGATATGCTGTTTCATACTCTCCCGGACGATCCAACGCGCCCATTCGGATCAACTGCTGATCATGGCGCAAAAGATTGGGTGAACCGTCAGCAACAACCCGCCCGGTGTGTAAAACGATCCAGCGATCCGCCACTGCCTGCGCAAATTCCAAATCGTGGGTGACGACGATGATGCTCACCCCCATGTCTTCAAACACGCCCAACAGGCTTGCCAGCGCTTCTTTGAATCGACCATCCTGACCGACGGTCGGTTCATCGAGAATGAGTATTTCGGGTTGCATGGCCATGATGGATGCAATCGCCACCCGCTTTTTTTCGCCTTCGCTGAGTTTGTACGGCGAACGATCGAAGAAGTCGTTAAGCTCCAGCACGCTGCAAACCTTCTGAAGCCATTGGGCATTGTTTAACTTGAGGGTTTTGGGCCCCGTCAAAATTTCGTCTTTGACGGCATATTTAAAAAACTGGTCGTTGGGGTTCTGAAAACATATCCCCACCAGCTGAGCCAGGTGCGCCGGCGATTTGTCCCGTATTGTGTGACCATTAATCATCACGTCGCCCACGGTCGGCCGCAGCAGTCCGTTAAAGTGTTTGATCAGGGTGGTTTTACCCGAACCGTTTTCACCGACAATCGCGACCGTTTCGCCGCGTCTGAAGTCAAGGGTGACATCGCTGAGAATTCTACGGGCACCCATGTTAAATGACAGGCCTTGAATTTGCAATATGCTGTCATTGCCCGGGCGGCGAATCCGCTGCGACCGGATCGGGTAATTTGGCACGAGGTGCTCTTCTTTCAGCACGCGCTGCGCATCCTGCCGGTTGCCGTCAAACAGGATTTTTCCCTGCGCAGTAATCACAGAGCGGGTGCAATGCTGCACATAGCTTCCCAATCGCTGTTCAATCACGATGACGGTTTTTCCGCTGCCATGGATTTGCTGAAGCAGGCGACCGACCCGCTGGACGCTCTTCCAGTCGAGATCGCCAAACGGTTCATCCAGCAGTAATACCGACGGGTCCAAACACATGACCGAGGCGATGGCCGCCAATCGTTTTTCTCCGCCGGATAGGGTATGCGGCGCTTGCGCGAGAATAGGGTCGAGTTGCAGCATGTCCGCGACCGCCCCGATCCTCTTTTGGATGTCGGCGGCGGGCAGTCCCAAACTTTCCAGGCCAAAGGCAATCTCATTTTCAACGGTACTGTTAAATAGCTGTGCCTCGGCATTTTGCAGCACCAGCCCCACGTGGTGGAAGAGTTCACAGACCCGTGCATCCCGCGTGTCAACTCCATTCACGCTGACGTTACCCTCGAGAGTGCCGCCGAAGAAATGCGGCACCAGGCCGTTTAACAGATATCCGATGGTCGATTTGCCGGAACCATTGGCGCCGAATACAACGGCATATTCGCCTTTTTTTACGGACAGGTCGATTCCGTCCAACACCCATCCGGTGCCGGGATAACGATAGCGTATGTTGCTCAGGCGGATTCCGGGTGCCAAATTTTTCCCTTTCGCAGCAGGTGCAAGGCAATGATACCGATGATCGTACCACCCAGGGTGCTGACGCTGAATGCCACAATCAAGGCGGCCACTGCCATGGATTTACCCATAAATATCGGTCCGACGATCCAGGCACTCACGATGGCCCCCAACAGCCCGGTTCCGATGACTTCTCCCAGGCCGGCGATGTAAATATTCTTGAAAGCGCGGTAGGCCAGTCCGGCCAAAAGCGCACCGATCATTCCTCCGGGAAAGGCCAAAAGGGTTCCCAGTCCGAGAATATTTCTGATGACCGCAGCCAAAAAGGCAATACCCACTGCGTAAGCCGGCCCCAGCAGGACCGCCGCAAGAACATTCACCATATGCTGTGCCGGAAAGCATTTTGAAATGCCTACCGGAATAAAGAACGGCGACAGTGCCACGGCAATTGCAGTCAAAATCACGGCGCGTGCAATATCTTTTGTTTTCATAGCTGTCCCCCCCTTTGTCATCCATGTTTTCTGGCGATCATATTGACGTCAATATCAATCAAAATAAAAAAGCCGTTCCAGCGCGGGACGGCTTTTTTTAAATGAAATTTTATAATATCGATCCCTACGCTGGTATTAACCAGATCAGGTTCAACGGGTATAATCTCAGACAGTTCTGCCACCCCGGATGCTGTTATAAGCTAAGATATAGGGTCAAAGTCGATGTGTCAAGCGTTTCGGAGGGTCAACGGCCGGAATATTCGACAGCCCAAATGAGACTTCCGTTTCTTGCCCCGCCTTGCTGTTGACGCCAAATCGGCCGCCGTGGTTTTCTATAATGCAGCGGATCTGATGCTGAGCATAGTTCCGGAAGTTTATTCGTCAACAATTGTCAGCGCGTCTCTCTGGGCATCCAAACAATCACAATGTTCATCCATGAAACCATTGTAATACATGCATTTGTTTACAAAATCTGATTTAATGGCAAATCGGCAAAGCCGGTGCTCCAGCCAGGTCTTGCCTGCGCCGCACTTGGATAGCATTCCGGGAACGCAGTAATTCACCGGTTTCATATTTAACTGATACCGCGTCGATGTCATTGCTATTGATTTCCTCTCCGAGATATTTTCACCTTCCTATTTATTTAGACGGTCGATGCACGGTATCGGATGACATGAATGGAATTTTATTTTATCCATCCTCCAAAACTTCGACCCGCTCCACACCCCAATTTCCCTCCAAAGCTCCCGGTATGGCAAACGATAAGTGGATCAGACACCAATATAAAAGATTTGAACTTTTGGGGATTATCAGATGCCTTGGGTGGACGGGCTGGAAGCACCGAAAAGATTACGGACGTCGTGATTTGATCAATTACCGATAGTTGTCATAAAAGAGCCGGCAAGAATGGATGTCACCGGGAAATGTGTCTTGCAGCCTTTATGAATGATTTTATGGTCAAGCCGAAAAAAAATGCATTGCTTATTGAAGAATCCAAGCCCAGAGGCCCAGGTTTTCAATTTTAGAAAGAACCGAAATTCTTTATTCGATCTCCATTCATATGCCACCGGCATCGCATAAGTTTGGACCACCAAATAATACTATACCTGTAACGGTAAAACCTTTTCAATTCTCAGCGGCATAGCCGGTGGCTTATGAATGGAGTTATTCCGGAACCATTATGATTTCTATCCTGCGATTCTGCCTGCGTCCTTCTTCCGAATCATTCGAGGCGACGGGTCTGTAAAAACTGAATCCACTGGCCGTCAATTGTTCCGGTGCAATATTGCCCTGCTCCTGCAGAAATCGAACCACCGCCGTTGCCCTGGCGGTTGACAGCTCCCAGTTCGTGGGAAATTTTTGCTGTAAGGCCGGTCCGATCTTCATATCATCGGTATGGCCCTCGACGATGATGTTCTGATTCTGATTATCCTTGAAGGATTCCGCCAATCTCAAAAGCACCTGTTTTCCTTGATCCTTGATCGTCACACTGCCGGAATCAAAAAGAATCTTATCTACAAACGTAACCTTTAACCGGCCTTCGATTTCCTCGATCTTTATGTCCTTTTGCGCAATCTGCTCTTTGAGATTGGTTTCAATCTCGCGGCGCGTCTTATCCAGGTCCGAAATCTTCTCTTCTTTTTGCAGAACGGTTAATTTTTCCTGCTGCAATTCAAGTCGCAACGCCTCAATCGCCTCTATCAGGCGGCCGTTTTCGTCCAGCAAAATACGGTTGCGATTCTGCAGCGTCTCCAGGTTTTTTTGGTTTTCTGCCAATTCGGCGCCGGTACTATTCAGTTCAGTTTCAAGTTCGACATACTTGCTTTTGGAAACGCATGATAACACCAGCAGGAACGAAAAAAGCAGGGCTGCGGCCGATACTTTATTGATCATCATATCCTCTCCTCCTTTTTTGTCTCAGTGAAAAGGTAATATTTCAATTTTGCCTTTAATTAATTCGCGGTCCGTTTAATCTGTTTCAGGTGTCAGGTGTCAGGTGTCAGCCCAGCCGTTGGCCGCCGAAGATTATATTTTAGTGCGGCTAGTTTGATCGAAGATGAAACTTTTTTTGGTGTCTGAACACTGTTTAAAGAGGTTGTGGGAGCGGTTTTCAACCGCGATGAACTTGGTCGGGCAAGCATCTATAATCGTGGTTGAAAACCACTCCCACCCGGCATTAATTCCAACCAAAAATAACCACAGATCAGATGAAGTTTCATATGAGGAACCGGATGTCCATGAAAGAAAATAGATCGCTGATAATATCGAACTAGAAAGCCAAAAATCGCAGATCTCCTCCCCCGTGCACTACTTATAAATGATTTTCTATAAGTTGTCCAACTGCTATTGCTGCTTAAATCACTTTTTATTGATCCATCTTTAAGAGAGGAAATCCCGGGTGCATACCGACACCGGCAAGGTCAAGGTTTTCGATCGGCTGACCGTCTACCGCTTTGATTGAGAACGGAACTCGGCAATTCTTTTCGGTGCAACCCCAATTTTGTCCCAGGATGGATATTGACATGCTCGCGTACAACCGGTAAAAAACATAATCCTGTCAAAAAAATCGGTGTATCGCAGGGGCCCACAGAATCAGGGTTTCGCCGAAGCTGCAACATTCCTGGAGAAATTTCGAAATGCCTGCCGATAAGATCGCTCCCGCCCACATGGGCGAAATCTGGCCGGCCGCTGAGCCGGCGGCCAACCCTGCCCAGTACGGCTGGGTCGATTTCTCGCCGACCGGTGCCTTCGAGGTTCGCAGCCTCCAGACTTTTCAATTGGTTTATACCGCGGGACCCTATGGCATCGACGACACCGGCGCCTTGCGCGTCTTGTTTCGCTTTGCAACGGACGGAGGGAAACTACAGGTTGTGGATCCGGCGGCCGAAAACTATGTATCGGCCGTTGCCGGCAACGGGGTTGCTTTGGATCTATCATACGCGCATGACGCCCTGCCCCGTCCCCGCTATCACGGCCTGACAATCATCATCAAAAACGGGTACTTATGCGAAGGGGACACCATCACCATCACGTTCGGCGATACCTCCGGCGGATCGCCGGGCATGCGCTTACAGTCTTTTTGTGAAAGCCATTTTGAGTTTAAAGTGGTCGTCGATATCCATGCCACCCGGCAATTTATCCCGGTCGCCAACAGCCCGGCCATCAGCATCGTTCCCGCCGAACCGGTGCGGTGGAAGGCCGTGGCCCCGACGCTGCGCCGCCCGGGTGAAGAATTTTCGTTGGGTCTGAAGGCCGAAGACAACTGGGGCAATCCGACGGATCGGGCAGCAGAAACCATCATGATTTCTGCCAATCTGCCGGTTGAGGGACTGCCGCAAACCATCGACTACCCAACCGGCCGGCGGGCCGTCAGACTGGACGAGCTCAGGGTCCGGCAGGAAGGGATATTGCGAATCCGCATTCACGATCATAACGGCCGGATCCTGGCGGATGCAAATCCTGTTGTGATCAAAAAGGGCGCCTTTGCCGGATACTGGGGCGATCTGCACGGGCAGAGCGGCGAATCGGTCGGTGTTGGATCCGCCCGGGAATATTTCGATTTTGCCAGGGATTTGGCTTTCCTGGATGTGGCCGCCCACCAGGCCAACGACTTCCAGATCAACAATGCATTCTGGCGGCATCTTAACAATTTGACGGCCGAGTACAACCGGGACGGAAAATTTGTTGTGTTGCCGGGCTATGAATGGTCCGGCAACACGTGCATCGGCGGGGATCGCAACGTTTATTTCCGCCATGAAGACCGCCGGATTCGCCGATCATCCCACGCACTGCTGCCCGACCGCAGTGACATCGATATGGATTCGCCGACGGCCAGAAATCTTTTCAGGGATCTGGCCCACGAGGATTGCATTGTTTTCGCGCACTGCGGCGGACGCTATGCCGACGTGCGCTATGCCCACGATCCCCGACTGGAGACCTCGATGGAAATTCATTCGGCCTGGGGTACTTTTGAATGGCTGATCGAAGACTGTTTCCAGCAGGGGTATCGCTGCGGCGTGGTTTGCAACAGCGACGGGCACAAGGGGCGGCCCGGTGCCAGCCATCCCGGTGCGGCGAGCTTTGCCGCATACGGCGGACTGACCTGTTTTTATGCGGATACCCTGAGCCGCGACGCTTTGTTCGACAGCATCCGGCGCAGGCACACCTACGGCACAACCGGCAACCGGATGCACCTCGACGTCCGGGTCGGATTTCAAACGGCCGGCCGACGCTATGACCGCGACCCGCGGCAATTCGAAACGGTACCCCAAGAAGTAGCTGAAGTCATGATGGGGGACATCGTGCAGACCGACGACAAAGCGGTAAATCTTATGGTCGAGGCGGTCTCCCACACGCCGATCGACCGCATTGACGTCCTCAACGGCATGGAAGCGATCCAAACATTCAAGGGGTATACGCAAGAAGATATCGGCAGCCGCATCCGGGTGGTCTGGAGCGGCGCCGAGTACCGGGGGCGCGGAAACCGCACGCACTGGCAGGGCCGGGCCCGTTTTGAAGGCTGCACCATTCAATCGATGGCCGCCATCAACAACTGGAATCCCGAACGGCGCTTCGAAATCCGCGACAACCATACAATCATCTGGGACAGCCGGACAGCCGGCAATTTTTGTGGATTCGATGTTTGGCTGAATCAGGCAGCGTCGGGCCGGCTCCACCTTTCAACCAACCTGGTGTCGGATCGATTTGATTTAACCGGCGTCGGGTTTGAAGATATTGTGCTGGAAGCCGGCGGACTGCGGAGGCAAGTGCGAATTTCGCGCCTGCCCGACCGCAACCACTGCCTGGAAATCCGTAAAACCGCGCACGTATCCCTGAAGCCGGCCGGCGACAACCCCCTGTGGGTGCGCGTGACGACCGAAGACGGGCACAGGGCCTGGAGCAGTCCGGTATACGTTTATAGAGCATAGGTTCAGAGGTTCAGCGTTCAGAGTTCAGGGTTCAGCTCAGCCGCTGGCCGCCGAAGTTTACCCGTAGTGGGAGGGCAGCCAGTTTGATCTAATGAGCAAACTTAACAAAAGCGAATATCGAATAATGAATATCGAATGTCGAATGTCGAAGGAAGGTATTCTATCTTTTTTATAAAAAAGACTGAACGGAGCGAAACCACCCTTCGACATTCTGCGGTTCGATATTCGATATTCTGTCCGCCGCGGCGGACTGTTCCGCTCAGGTGAAGTTTCATACGAGGTGTCAGCCGTTTGAGGGCTGCTGGCGGCCAATCTGATCGAATAAGAACCAAAGAATGAACATCGAACATTCAACATCGAACTTTGAACCTCGAATGGAAAAAGATGAAGAAGAAATTCTGTTGGTGTATTCGTGTAAATCATAAAGATTGTTGAGAAGGTTGCAGGGAGCCGGTTGGCTCAAGAAATGCTTTGGCTGAAGCCTTCGAAATTTGAACCTTGAACTTCGAACCAATAAGATTAGGTAGCATTTTGTGTATTTGAATGCTGAAACCTGACACCTGACACCTGACACCTCCGATTTTTTCGGGACTCGTAGGCCAAATGGGCAGCCTTCCGGAAGGGACTTTTCAATGTGATGCATACCCCACAAACACCAAACGTGGCGCTCGAGGTTAAGCAGTTGAGAAAAAGCTTCGGCAATCTGGAAGTGCTCAAAGGTGTATCGTTGACTGCGCGCGAGGGGGATGTGATCAGTATCATCGGTGCCAGCGGTTCCGGCAAGAGCACAATGCTGCGCTGCATCAATTTCCTGGAAGTGCCGGATGGGGGCGAGGTGGTTATCGGGGGCGAGCTGATTCAAACCAAAAAAAGAAAAGACGGCACTCGGGTACCGGCCGACCGCCAACAGGTCGACCGCATCCGCTCCAGGCTCGGCATGGTATTTCAGAGTTTCAACCTCTTCTCACATATGACGGTTCTGGAGAACGTCATCGAAGGCCCCGTTCATGTTCAAAAGAGACCCCGCAAGGAAGTCATTGCCGAGGCCGAGGCGTTGTTGGCCAAAGTCGGCATTGCCGAAAAACGCGACCAGTATCCCAGTCATCTTTCCGGCGGCCAGCAGCAGCGAGCGGCCATCGCGCGCGCCCTGGCATGTCATCCGCGGGTCATGTTATTTGACGAGCCGACCTCGGCGCTTGACCCCGAACTCGTCGGCGAAGTCCTGCGGGTGATTCATCAGCTGGCCCGGGAGGGCCGGACCATGCTCATCGTCACTCATGAGATCGCCTTTGCCCGTGAGGTTTCATCGCGCGTGGTCTTTATCGACGAAGGCATCATTCTGGAAGAAGGTCCGCCCGGCCAGGTATTGGTGGATCCGGCATCGGATCGCTGCCGGCAGTTTCTGGCACGGGAGTTCGGTTAATACACAGCTTCACCGCAGAGGCGCAGGGAGCGCAGAGAGAACTTTTCATTTCATTTGCCTTTGAGAGGAAGGCAAATGAAAAACAATCAGCCTATGGCAGAAAATAAATAGGCAATGAGTAATTTTAAGGCAAACATACAATTCATATTAACACGAAACCGGGCTATTGGAAGATCAGACATCTGTTTTGCCCGCAGGGCTTGAGTCTTTTTATTTGCCGTCCTCTCAGCGGCAAATAAAAAATAAACGTTCTTTGCGTCCTTCGCGCCTCTGCGGTGAAAAATTATTATTGATGATAAGTTTCCGTGATTAAGCATAGGAGCACACAGCTACCAGTTGGAAACGAGAACGAGCACGACGACGATGATGCGAACTCTGCTTTGATCGACCGTCAATATCAACCTTATACGGAGGATTTTTTAACAATGTTAGCATCCCCCAAAGAAGAAAGGAGGCAGTCATGAAAAAAGCAATGTTGTATGGATTGGTTGTCTGTTTGGCAGTAATTATCGGCGTACCGGGGGCCGGGGTGGCCAAGGACTGGAAAAAAGTGCGGGTGGCGACCGAAGGAGCGTATCCGCCCTGGAATGCCACCGCTGCCGACGGCAAGCTGTACGGCTTTGACATCGATGTCATCAACGAGGTGTGCCGCCGCATGAACCTGGAATGTGAGATTATTCCCCAGGCCTGGAAGGGCATCATTCCGGGGCTGACGGGCGGCAAATACGACCTTATCATTGCCGGCATGCAGGCGACCCCCAAGCGGCTTGAAGTCATCGATTTTGCGGGTCCTTACGCCAAGACGCCCGGTTCTTTTGCGACGTTGAAATCAAGCCCCCTGGCTTCCTTTAAAAGTCCGCTGGAGGGTGTAACCCTCAACGACATCACGCCCGAAGAACAGGGCGTCATCGACGAACTGCGCAAATTATTGGAGGGCAAAGTCATCGGCGTGCAAACAACGACCACGCATTCAAATTTTTTAGATACCTTTTTCAAGGATGTGGCCACCATTCGAAAATACGACAGCCAGGAAAACGTTTTGCTGGATTTGAATGCCGGCCGCCTCGATGCCGCCGAGGCGTCATTATCCTACTGGGTACCGCTGATGAAAAAGGAAGAGGGTGCTAACCTCGCCCTTTTCGGGCCGGCCTGGACCGGAGACATCTTCGGCCTTGGCAACGGTGTCGGGGTGCGCAAGGAGGATCAGGATCTCAAAGCCATCATCAGCGAAGGACTGGCGCAGATGCGAGCCGACGGGACGATACAGAAACTGGCCATTCAATGGTTCGGGTTCGATAACAGCCCCAAAGACGCCGGCAGCTTCTAGTCAACTACGACCCTAAAAAAGGGTGAGTTGATGAATCCCCTAAAAGGGGCCGTTTCGATATTCATTTTCACCGCAGAGACGCTGAGCACGCAGAGAACTTGTTTTATTTTTTTGCTTTCCGCTGAGGGGGCGGAAAGCAAAAATCAGCAACCCTTCGGGGCCTTAAACTTGCCTCTATTAACAAGACACCCACATGAGTGGTTTGATTGGCATGTGAAGCTGAAAGCTTTTCCTTTGCCGTAGGCCGACCATAACTTCATAAGATTCGATCGGTCATCCCGCCTATGCGGGGCCTCTCAACGGCAAAGGAAAAATATTATTCCCTCTGCGAGCTCTGCGGCTCGAGCGAAGCGGGCGGTGAATTTTCACTTATCTAACTGCAAAACATAGAGGGATAGACAACGAATATGGAGCTGCTCGGATTCGGTGCCGACGGCTGGGGCGACGAGATGGCGCGGGCGACCCTGATGACCCTGACGGTCAGTGTGTGCGCCTTCGCCCTGGCCCTGGTGATTGGAACGCTATGCGCAGCCGGTAAGCTCTCACGCCACAGACCGCTGCGCATATTGCTCGATATTTATACGACCATGGGGCGCGGCATACCCGAGCTGCTCATCATTTATCTGCTTTTTTTCGGCGGCAGCGGCGCGGTCATGTATTTGGCCCGCCTTTTCGGCTACCACGGCTATATCGAAATCAATGCGTTTACCGCAGGGGTTGTGGCGATCGCCCTGATCAACGGGGCCTACCAGACGGAAGTATTTCGCGGCGCCGTCCTGGCCATACCCAGAGGACAGATCGAGGCGGCCCTGTCCCTCGGAATGAGCGACCGGCTGCTGTTTCAGCGGGTGCTGGTACCCCAGGTGCTGCGTCTGGCGCTGCCGGGTCTGGGCAACTGCTGGTTGAGCGCCCTGAAGGAAACGGCCCTCATATCGGTCACCGGTTTGGTGGAAATCATGCGGCAAGCCTATGTTGCTTCCGGCTCCAGCCAAAAGCCGTTCATCTTTTATTCTGTGGCCGCCGGTCTTTTTCTGCTGCTGACCTCTGTTTCGGGCTTCGGCTTCCGGCGCGCCGAGCAGTGGGCCGGTCGCGGCGTAAGGAGAGCCTGAGATGGATTTTGGGCTGATGATCGAAAGTATCCTGCCGATCCTGGGCGGGGCCCGCCTGACAATCCTGCTGGTCACCCTGTCGCTGGCCATGGGATTTGGACTGGCGATCATCACGGCCTTGATCCGCCGCTCGCGTCTGACGTGGCTGGTGCGCCTGGTCCGGCTCTATGTGTTTGCCATCAGGGGCACCCCGCTGCTGGTGCAGATATTCTTAATCTACTACGGGCTGGGACAGTTTCTCTGGGTAAGGGAGAGCTTTTTGTGGCCGGTGCTGCAAAAGCCCTTCTGGTGTGCCATTATTGCGTTGACCATCAACACCACCGCTTACGGCAGCGAAATCATCAGAGGCGGTTTGGAATCCGTCTCCTGGGGAGAGATCGAGGCCGCCAGATCCATCGGCATGTCCGGATTTTTGCTGTTCCGACGCATCGTTTTCCCGATCGCCATCCGCCAGGCGCTGCCCGCTTACGGCAACGAGGTGATCCTGATGGTGAAAGCCACGTCCCTGGCCAGCACGATTACCATCATGGAAATGACCGGGGTGGCCAACGTCATCATGGCGGAGAACTATCGCCCCCTGGAGGCCTTTATCGTGGCCGGCAGCTTCTATCTTCTGATCAATTTCGTTATGACGCGGATTATCCAGTTTTTCGAATGGCGCCTTTCAGGCCACCTGCGCCCGCCGGAATTAAGCGCGGTCGCCACGCATTAAAATTCCCCATTTTTCAAACCAGTTAAAAAGATAGGATTATACGGATGTCCCGGATTCATTTAGGCCACTCAAAACCTGTGCCATCTTGCCATACAACAGATTGAGCCAACCTCCTGATACGTTTACAGTTCATACAATTTTTTAGAACCAAATTTTTTTCAGATATGCATAACAACTCCATAATAAATGAAAATTGGCAATTGAGGCACGAAGTCTACAATTTCCGATAGGTTAATTTTTTGTAGATTTGTCATTGTGTAATCTGTTTCTCTTCAAAAAAATTATATAATTTTGGCACCCAACCGCACATAACCAAGGAAAGATAGAAGCCGCTTTACGGCATCGAACTGTTGAGAGTTTTAATTTCATTGACCCGGCGCAATATAATTGTGTATAAA
>CP070771.1:5986682-6022622 GCA_020345785.1 Desulfobacterales bacterium | reverse complement strand
GGTGATACATTTGAGATCAGTTGTCATAATCCTGGTGGTTTATGTGGATTTTTCTACCATGATATTTTCCCCAGCCTTTCTACCTTCCAATTTGGAGGCAATCTCCCCTGGTGGGAAGGCGATACAATTCAGCTGCAATGCCCAGACAGCTATAATCTTGTAACCTTTACATTGGAGCGTTTTGAGCGAAATTGAATTCTCAAAATGTGTGAGGGCATAGGGGACGTTCCTCGTGGGAAGGGGTAGGGGGTCGCGCCTTGATTAGTGATTATAGAGGCCCTTTCAATCACTGACCAAGATTCGACACTCTATTCTCTTTTTCTACTTCGATCCAGCTTGCCTGACGATTTACCATTTGACTGATTAAATTCAGCTAAACTCCAGCGCTGGATTAGTCGATAAATGTGATCGAGGTGCCGGGATAAATCTTCACGGCTAAAAAGTAAATTCCTATATTTTCACAGAGAAGTATGATCTGATGACATTGACGCCATATCATGCGGGCACCGTTATTTTTGTAATCCTGTCAGCCTTAATGGTAGGGCTGCTCTGCGGCTGCGGTTCGGGCGGGTCGGGCGGTTCGGAGGATGCCCCGCAGCTAAATGAAATGGACCTGATTTCTTTTTCGGACGACTGGCCGGACGCCGGCACGGACGACGCCTTGTGCAGCGTGCCGGCAGCGGCGCAAGCCATCGACAGCACTGTCCCGGACCAGGTGGTGGGTGACGGTACCCCGGAAAGCTGCACCAGCGAGGCAGTCGTCGCGGCGGTGGCTGCCGGCGGTATTATCGTCTTTGACTGCGGCCCGGATCCGGTTACTATCACAATGACGGAAACCGCCAAAGTATTCAATGATACAGGGCCGGAGATCGTCATTGACGGCGGCGGCTTGGTGACCCTCAGCGGAGACGGTCGAAGACGGATTCTGTACATGAATACCTGTGACCCGGACCAGGTTTGGACGACCTCCCACTGCCAGAACCAGGATCACCCCCAACTGACGGTGCAAAACCTGACCTTCGTTAACGGCTATACCTCGGGTGCAGACCCTGGTGGCGGCGGGGCGATCTTTGTGCGCGGCGGACGTTTCAAAATCGTCAACTGTCGTTTTTTTAACAATAGCTGCGATGTTGACGGTCCGGACGTGGGCGGTGCAGCTGTGCGTGTACTCAGCCAATATGACGGCCAGCCTGTCTATGTGGTCGGATCGACTTTTGGCGGTCGCGAGGACCTGGGTAATGTCGGCGCCAACGGCGGAGCCCTGAGCAGCATTGGGGTCTCTTTCACCGTGATCAACAGCGTCATGAGCTACAACGAAGCCATCGGCTATGGCGCCAATCCGGCCCGTCCCGGAACTCCCGGAGGCGGCAGCGGCGGGGCCATTTACAATGACGGCAACACGTTTACCCTCGAAGTGTGCGGCAGCATCCTGACGGAAAACTCGGCCAACGAAGGCGGCGGGGCTATTTTTTTCGTGAGCAACGACCTCAGCGGCACCCTGCGCATTGATCAATCCCATCTAAGCAACAACACCAGCCTTGGCTTCGAGACCGACCCAGGCATTTTTGTCCTGGCCGGCGCGATTGAATATATCGATTCGGTGATCGAATAGTCGGACGGCGATCCCCCGGGACTTATAGTCGGAATTTCTTTAAAGAAACTGACGATTTGTCCTTCTCCGTAAATGACAGGGTTTTGATTGCAATGAAAGCCGGAATATATAGGCGACGTATATGCACTTTAGGCCAGATTGCACGTGCTTAAAAGGCCCGGTTGGGGCATTATCAGGTTTTCAGGAGCTCACGTGTCGCTTGCATAAATCCCTTCAAAACAGGCGTCAGCCATTTATCATGATGCCATATCATCAGTTGTGCCACTTCCAATTCGTTTTCGGTCCAGGGCAGAACAGCCAGTTTTTTGGACCTCACATGAGCGCCTACAGCAACCTCAGGTATCAGCGTTACACCTAATCCGGCTATGACATTTGAGATTATTGCAGCCACGCTGTTGAATTCAAGAATCATTTTCGGTTCGCATTTAAGATTCTGCAGCATCTGCTCGAGGATTCGCCGGTAGCTGCAGTCAACCCGCGACAGCAAAAGGGTGTGATCCGCCAACATTTCTGTTTTAAATTCATGCAGCTTTGCCAAGGGATGATTCGGAGCGGCAATTAGCACCAGCCTTTCCGTGCCTAGTACCTCAGCGGTTAGGTCCCTGGAATGAATCGATTCCGCTAACAGAAACGCCAGATCGGTAATTCCTTTTCTTAGGTCTCGTCCGAGCCCTTCTTGAGCACACGTGATAAATCGCAGTTTCACATTCGGCATACGTTGATGAAAGCGCACAATTACAGGCGTTAGGCGGTATGCGCAAAAGCTTTCCGGCACCCGGATGGTCAGGGAGCCGGTCAAATGCGTTTTTTCGGCCACTTCGGCGCGGGCTGCATCAGCAAGATCAAGCATCTTACAAGCATATTGATACAGGCTGTCGCCAACATCCGTTAAAACAATACTTCGTCCGAGTCGTTCAAACAGCCGAACCCCAAGTTCCTCCTCGAGCGCTAATACTTGGGCGGATACAGTCGATTGCGCGTAATGGATCGCATTTGCCGCTCTGTGAAAGCTGCGGTAATCCGCCACCGCCTTGAAAGTTTGCAATTGTCTGAACTCCATCTTCTTCCTCCTGATCGAAAACTTCGATTAGAACGATCGAATAAAATCGTTGGACACGATAACTTGATACATATTATCAATAATATCGATTATTATTTAACTCAAGCAAAAATCCGAAGATGGAGGTGACAAATATGCAAAGAAAATCAAAACCGGGCGAAATGGCTTATCGTTACCACAAATCCGGGTATCATTGCGCTGAAGCAGTGTCAAAGGCAATTATCGAAGCCTACGACAGTGACATCGGTGAGTACACTCCAAAAGCGGCCACAGCATTCGGCGGCGGTGTGGGGCGCACCAAACAGGAAATCTGCGGCGCGCTGAGCGGAGGAATTATCGCTATAGGATATCTTTTTGGCCGCCGTGAGCCTGAAGCCGATTGGACTGACGCTTCGAATTTGGCGGCAAAATTAAAACTCCGGTTTGTACATGAGTATGGGGCCACCAATTGCGGCGCGCTTTTAGCGACTTTCGGTCCCCAGGAGAATATGCTGCGATGCAAAAAACTATCAGGAGAGGTGGCCGATATGTTGGTGGATATCATTGAAGAACATCGTAAGGCCTAGCCCGAGTAAAATATCTGATGTTTTCCACGAACCCGCTGCTCCAGATTGATTGCTGTGTAAAGGAGCTTGTTTTGAACCTTTGACTGGCGCCCAAGCATGATAGAGATACTCCGCTATGGTTATATTTTCCGGAACTTTAGCATAAGTTATCTTTCTAATTAATCTTAAATTAGGCGTTTAGGCGGACTTTAAATGAAGCTCCCCGCTGCAAGCGGACGGGGTATCAAAGTGGATTAGAATCTGTGTAATAGTTTAGTCCTTATCAAGACGGGCAGTTTCCAGCCCATGCCGACTGCTTTAGGCACCAATTCTAACACGAATTAAAAAGATTTCATCGGTGATCTTAAAGGCTGTTGCGGTACAAAGCAGCTTGGGCGGTAGCAGTATTGGATGGGAAAAGAAGATGTGACCCTGCTATCTGTCTCGACAAACGGGCGGCAACCAGACGCAAGCATCTAAAATATTGGGGGTTCACCGAATGACGGTTTGGAATCGAATGCGCAAATACGGTATGTCGATTAAAGGAGGCATACTTACCTAGTATAATGTTTTCTATGATTGCCACAATAATATTAAATAGTTATCTGAGAGAAAACAAGTCATAAAAATTTTCTTTGCGTTTTACATTGTGGAAGAGAATTTACGTGTTTTTGGGAAAAGGTCATATGTGGGAAGCATGGATAGGTGGTTTTTGCTTTTTAGCGTGATTGTTCTGCATGGAGTTACCATACCTCTTTAAAGAGCCTCATGAAATTAAGTCCAATGATCTTCTTCACGTCCGTATCGGCATAGCCCCGGTCAAGCAATGCTGCGGTAATATTGGGAAAGTCTCCCGAATTCTGGATTCCCGCCGGATTAGCTAGGGGATGATTCAGTGTCAGGGCCGGACCTTTCTTTGATTTGCCGGTCAGAATCCAGTCGAACCATTCTCTGGGCTGTCCCCCGGTGAAATCGGTGCCTACACCGACAGGATCAATTCCAACCATCCCAACCAAGTGGTCGATGACGTCCACGAAATCCTTCAGACTGGACTTGTTGCCCGAAGGCAAAAAGGCCGGAAAGATGGTAGCGCCGATCACACCTCCCTTCTCAGCGACTGCCTTTATAGCTTCATCGGGCTTGTTGCGGGGATGATCGCAGACAGACTTGGGATTCGCGTGAGTGAAGGCGACCGGTTTTTTAGATGCCTCTATTGTCTCCATCGTCGTGCGATAGCCGACGTGTGACAAATCAATGAGAATTCCAAGCCGGTTCATCTCCTCCACTGCTTCTATCCCGAAGCCGGTCAACCCGGCATCGATTCTCTCCAGGCAACCCTGGCCGGCGTAGTTGGCCTCCATATAAGTCATCTGAATGACACGCACCCCCAGCTTGTGGAAAGTGGCAAGCCGGTCAAGGTCGTCCTCGATAGGTGAAAGGTTCTGAAAGCCGAATATGATACCTGTTTTGCCTGCATCTTTGGACCATTTGATGTCGGCCACGGTTTTGACTTGGCAGATCAGATCAGCGCTTTCCTCCAGCGCTTTATGCCACCAGGCAATATTTTCCATTGTCTTGATGAAGTTTTCGAGAACGGCCACTGTGGCATTGACTGCGGTCAGACCGCCCTTGCGCATGTTCTCGAACACTTCTCTTGACCAATTTGAGATTTCCAGTCCATCGATGATGATGGATTCCTTATGAAGCGCTGCCGATTTTTCCGTTTTTTCCACTTTCCTACCTCCGGCGCATAATCTAATCTTCCAACGTGTATCGGAAGTCGCAATAAGGAGCGCCCTCCATGATGGTTTGTGTCCGTTTAAACTTAATTTTGGGGTTGAAACCTTCAACAAAAGGATTATCGCGGCAGCACGAAAGACAATAGCCAAACTCTCGAACTCCCAAAGCATCGTATCGCTCAGCGTAAAGACAGCCAGTGACGTTGAAAGCGTAGGTCCTTTCATCCCGTTCCAGTACCACTTCTTCCAAGACACCCCCTTCTCCCCATGAGGCAACCTCGCTGATCAGGTCTGACATACTATTTGAACCCAAGTTAGCAGCGCAACGACGACCATATTCCCTGCTTGTTTCCTCATTGTTGCGTTGAACAATGGCTATGGCCTGCTCTAGGCCCACCTTTTCACCAAAAGCAATTATCAAAGGTACTATAGCCTGCGCCTCTATGACGCGTTGTTCAATAAGACTTATCTTCGCTCTAGTCATCGAATCTCCTTGTATGCCTAAAAGCAGGGACAAACGTCCGCCATAACTTGCCCGTCCGAAACGGCTGCTCTAATTTCAACCGCACTGACAATATTAAACAGGATGCAATTATTTTAGACGAGTTGCTTGCTTCGGGATCTATGGAAAACAGCTTCGGCCTACCGACACGGGTCCGGTTTTTATGTATTAAATTTAAAGACCGGACGTCATTCTTTTTTGCGGACTACAAGGGTGCAGCGTTCTTTACCGCAGCCAAGACCCGGGTCCATATCTAACTCGAAGCCGAAGGACTCGACGTTACCGTAGTCCACCTGATGGGCAATTTTGCAGAGCCTTTCAACCATCTCGGGTTCAAGCCCCATCCTTTCCCATCCAAAGACCAGGGGACAGCGGTGAAAATGCAACTCCACCTCGTCGCCCTCATCGCGAACCCAATCGAGTTTCAGGATTTGCCGCATGTCATCACTTCCAACC
Organism: Desulfobacterales bacterium; assembly: GCA_020345785.1. Next base: position 6,016,708 of record CP070771.1, on the reverse strand, counting down.
AGTTTGTTCCAGAAGACGGATGGATTTTCACATTCGCCGAGCTTTTCACCCCAAGTTTGCCCGACACGGTAAATCGCTTTTTTCAATATCTCATCCGGATTTTTCACGCCGGCTTCTTCCATGGCCATGAGGATGTGATAGAGGTACTCAGCCCTGCCAGTCATGGCGTTCAACACGGCAAGAGCTTGGCCCTGTAATTCACAAGGTATTTCTTTCATTACGATAATTCCTTTCTTTTAGGTGTTCCCCCCATAAATAATGAGCCTGACGGAACTTTGATTTGAAATTGATTGATTCCTGTATTCCTTAGTATTCTAGCGCACGATTACATCTCCTTACCCGAGGTGGCTTGGAAGCCACAAGGCGATTTTTGGAAAAACCATAACCAGCCCCAGGGCGATAACGATCAGAACCACGTAAGGTAAAACAGAACGGTATATTTCTGTTATGGTGATGTCGTCGCTGACCACACCCTTCAGGTAGAAGGCCGAAGGGCCGAAAGGTGGGGTGATGTATGAAAATTGCATGTTAAGACAGAACAGAACGCCGAACCAGATAGGATCATAGCCCAGTTCGACTACGATCGGCACAAACAAGGGCATGGTTAAAAGCAAAATGCCGATAAAGTCGATAAAGCATCCCAGAAAAACCAAAATGAGCTGCATAATGATTATGACGCCCATGGGCCCCACAGCTAAACTGGTCAAAGTCGTTTTAACAAAAGTAGCCCCCCCGGCCATGTTGTAAATGCCTATGATGGTTTGAGCGCCAAAGATCAGCCAATAGCACATGGCTGAAACACGCAGGGTGTTAAAAAGAACATGTTTGACGGCAAGCCAATCCAGTCGGCGATTGACCAGGCATGCCACCGTGGCCCCGACACATCCTACACCTGCAGCCTCGGTCGGTGTGGCTATCCCGGCATATATGGATCCCAGAACGCCTCCCGCAATCAAAAAAGGCAAAATGAGCCCCGTTAAGTAACGACTCTTCTGCTTAAATGATAATTCACGTTCTTCTAAAGGTGCCGGTGGGGCGAGCTGAGGGTTGATAAGACAACGGCCGAGTATGTACATAATATACAAGAGAGCTAAAAGGAGCCCCGGTCCGATGCCAGCGATAAAGAGTTTGCCCACCGAAACTCCGGCGGCCATAGCGTAAACGATAAACACGACACTGGGTGGAATCAGTGTGGAGAGCCCTCCGCCTGCACAGACTGAACCAAGAGCTATGTCCTTATGATATCCCCTTTTGAGCATGGTGGGCACGGCAATCAGGCCCAAGGTCACAACTTCGGCGCCAACGATTCCAACCATTGCAGCCATCAGACAGCAGGCGATTATGGTTCCGATAGCCAGCCCCCCCGGAAGACGTCCGGACCATATGTGAATGGCGGTATACATCTGTTCAGCCACCCCGGCCCGCTCCATCATGTTTGCCATAAAAATAAAAAGGGGAACTGCCACCAGAACATAATTTCCCATCATGTCATAGACTCTGGCGACAATTAGATACAAAGCGTCGGGTCCAAAAAGAAAGAGGGTGGCCAAGGTCGCCACCGAACCGGTGGTGAAGGCCAGAGGCAGACCAAGCAGGAGCAGGAAGATGATACCAAGGATAAGCAGAAGAGACAACAGGCCGATGCTCATCCCCTGTCTTCCTCATTCTTGAAGGCGTTATATACTTTGCGTACAACGTCGGCAGTCATTTGCAACCAGACCAAAGCAGCTCCTACAGGCACAGCGCATTTTATGGGATAGACGATCGGATCCCAGGGGGTTCCTGAAGTCTCCCTTAGCTGGACCGACTCCAGAGCGAACAGATAGCCATGCCAGATCAGTGCGTACATAAAAAAACAGAAAAAAATGAAGGCCGCAGCATCACAAACCGCCTGCCCCTTCTCGCCAAGCCGTGAATACAAGAGATCAATTCTGACATGGCGCTTGTAGAGTTGAGCGTAGCCACCGGCCAGGACGTACATAAACCCGCTGAGTATGACCATGCCCTCGCTCGCCCAATCCGTCGGCATGTTGAAGACATAACGGGCAACGATTTCAATGCAGACAATGCCCACCACGGCCACATTGAGATAGGCGATAACATTTCCGAAGTGGTCATTTATCGTATCAATAATCAGAAATATTTTCCGCACGCGATGCACCATTATTGGGGGAAAGGACCGTGGCCCTTTCCCCAGCTTGAGCTGGACCATGCTTGATCGGTCTACTCGAGGAGTCCAAGCTCCTTACACCAGGCGATGTGCGAATCCACCACTTTTCTGGAAAGTTCGCTTTTCCCGGCCCACTCTTCCCACAGCCCTCTGGAAATATCACGTATTTTCTGGTAATCTTCTTCGGGGAAAGAAATAATCTCCACTCCCAGCTTCTTTAATTCGAAGCCTGCCTCCGCGTCTTCCTTCATAATACGGGTTACTGCAGCCCAAGACCAGGCTCTGGTCGCGACCTCAACGATCTGCTGAACATCTTGCGGTAAATTATCCCAAGCCTTCTGAGAGACAGTGAATTCGAGAAGCGACATGGAGTGGAAGCCTGGCTCAATAGAATATTTACAGACTTCGTAGAACCCCATCTGGTTGTTCATGGATCGGGTTCCCCAGTCTGTGGCCTCAATAACGCCCTTGTCAAGCGCCGAGTAAACCTCCGAACCGGGTATCGATACGGTTGACGCTCCTAAAGCGGTCATAAGCATGGCGATTATTCCCTCTGGTGCACGCACCTTCTTGCCCTTCATATCATTCATGGAACGAATAGGAACTTTGGAAGGCATGACCTCCCGGCCGTAGAAGATTGCTCCAACGGCGTAGTAGCCAAACTTAGCCTGGGCCTCGCGGAGGAAGTCTATACCTCCCTTTTGGTATACCCAGGTGTCAAACTGCATAACGTTTTCGTAACCACCAGGCAGATCACATATGATCGAGAAGGCTGGCTCTTTGCCGCTTTGGAAGGTGGGTGCAGAGTAGTAGCCTTGAAGCACGCCAGTCTTTAGTGCGGAGTGCATTTCCTTATACCCAACGATAGCCCCTACCGGATGTGGCGTGATGACAAGGCGCCCGCCGGTCATTACCTTGACATTTTCGGTAAAATTGACGAATTCTTTATAAAGAGAACTGCCAGACGGGAAAATGGCTTGAACGTTCCATTTTTGAACCTGATCAGCAGCTTGGACGGAACTGCCTATACTACCCACCGCCAGTAGACAAATCACCATTCCAATTATCCACAAACTTGAAGAATTCCTTTTCATCATCACCTCCTTGCTTTAAGCTGCTTGGCTGCCTTTTAGTAACCCAAAATTTACTCAAATGGGTCTTAGGCTCCAAATTACAGCCAAATAAGGTTATTAACGCCTGCCATTTATGCTTCAAATGGTATATGACGTCCCCTGAATTTAGCCCATCGCTAAATTTTTTCGAAATCAAAGTGTAAATCTGCTTAAATAAACCATCTCCGCCGCAGACGGACGGGGTATTCTCAGAGGTTTATGTCAATTTAATCGCAGCGGGCTGCCGGGAATTAGACCAGCACAAGATTAAAAAACAGTCTCATACCCGTGATAATCGAGACGCGTGGTGAAGATATTTGTGAAGCTATCCATTTCCCCCTTATATTGATAATTAATTCATGTCAAATAATTTTCCTGAATTTTGCCTGTTTGAATGTGGTCGTTCTATACTGGTGTGCCTCATCCTCGTCTGGTTAAATCGCCAAATAATTTCACAGGACTTTAACTTCGAGATGATGGTCATGTTTAGGCGCAAGGTCTTATGCGGCTAACCTGCTGGTCACCCTTCGATTGGCGATCAGAACGCTGTCGGCAACCGGAGGGTTAGAAAACAAAAAACGCCAGCGTTCACCCTCCTTTCTTAAATCAGCACCAAGGTGGCTGAGCAAGGGATGCCGCTATTATCGCTGCGGAAAATGAGTTCTCGGAAGCATGAGATTGCCTCGGCGCCCTCAAAAGCGTCTTTCCGGAGGCCTACTATTCGGCTGGGCCGGCATGGCCCAGGGCCCGCTGAAGGGGTTGACCATCAGACAGAATCCTAAAATCTCAACAAAATACAATGCCGCGTAGCGTCGGATCAAATCGAGCATAAAATCCTTTTCAAAATCGTCCAAGGGGAAGCCGTCAAGGGCAGTTCGGGACATCAGGACAGTGGAAAAGAAACTAACAAAAGCATAAAGTACCTGTTATCTTCTTCACAAAAACCCTGGCTGCCCAATCTTGACAAAGTCAGTCCAATCTGTCTATTGATTGGAAGACAATTCAAACTCTCCGTGATTTTGTGAAATCCATTGCAATTATTAAAAAAACAAGGGGTGAGAAAGATGAGTGCTGGAGAAGATTACGTGATCGGCATCGACGGCGGCACAGAATCCATTCGGGTCGCGCTTTTCGATTTAAACGGCAATATCATCGCCACAGATCATGAACCTTACCAAACCTATTTTCCGCAGCCCGGCAGGGCAGAACAGGACCCTGAGGAATGGTGGCGGTCTCTTTGCGCGGCAACCAACAGGCTGTTGAACGAAACTAAAATTCCGCCGGAAAGCATCAAAGGTATCGGCTTGGATGCAACCTGCTGTACCGTTGTCTTACTTGATCAAAACATGCAGCCGCTTAGAAGAGCCCTTTTGTGGATGGATGTGCGTGCCAGTCAAGAAGCAAAATTCATTGCCGACAGCGGACATCCGGCCTTAAAGTACAATGGTTTCGGCAACGTGTCGGCGGAATGGATGCCCTGCAAAGCGTTGTGGGTTAAGCGACACGAACCCGCGGTTTATCAAAATTCAAAGGCGATCTGCGAATATCTCGATTACATGAACTACCGGTTGACAGGCGACTATGTCGGCAGCATCAACAATGCATCCATTCGCTGGTACTATGATGATCAAGCGGATGGCTTTCCGGAAAGCTTTTACGAGGAGATCGAACTTGAAGATCTCATTGCCAAATTCCCCCGCAAAATATTGGACCTGGCCGAACCCATTGGTCCTTTGACGCAATCTGCCGCCGACGCTTTAGGCCTGAAGGCCGGCACCATTGTTGCGCAGGGCGGCGCCGATGCTTTTGTCGGATTAATCGGATTGAATGTTGTCAAACCAGGACGGATCGCGTTCATCACCGGCTCATCGCATCTGCTTCTGGGACTGTCCGAGCATGCCTTCCACCGCAAAGGCATATTCGGAACCTACCCCAATTCGGTCATTCGCGGGTTGCACACCGTTGAAGGCGGCCAGATTTCAACCGGATCGATTCTTCAATGGTTTAAGCAGCACTTTTTGAAGGGTTATGAAAAAGAAGCCGAAGATCTAAACCTGTCCTTATATGATTTCATGGGTCAAAAAGCAGAAAAGATACCGCTGGGATCCGAAGGTTTAATTTTACTGGATTCATTTCAGGGAAACCGCACCCCTTTAGTGGATCCCAATTTAAGAGGGGCGATCTGGGGACTTTCGTTAAGCCACAAACCGGAGCACATTTTCAGGGCCATCATGGAGGGCATTGCCTACGGCACCGAGTTTATCTTCCGCAAATTTCGCGAAGCCGGCTACCAGGCCTCAGAGATATTTGCCTGCGGCGGTGCAACCCGCAGCCGGCTGTGGATGCAGATTCATTCCGACGTCAGCGGGATCCCGATTCAGATCCCTGAAGTGCAGGATGCGCCGCTGCTGGGGTCGGCAATTTTGGCGGCAGTCGTCTCAGGCCTGCATGCTTCAATCGATGAGGCCGCCCGCAATATGGTCAGAATCCGGGACCGGGTTGAACCCAACCCGGAAAATCATAAGGATTACCAGTATTTTGTCGACTGCTACACGGATACCTATGCGCAGTTGTCGGAATTGATGCACAGGATGACAAGCAATTTAGGCGCTTAGATCCTTTGTTCTAACAACATGTTGTCAGAAACTGAAGGTTTCAGGTGTCAGCAGTTAGGAAATATCAAATAACAAATTCCAAATCCCAAACAAATCACAATGACCAAAATTCCAAATCGCAAACTTGTCTACTTCAATGGATCTGGAAATCCAGAAGGATATGACACTAAGATGTCCCGCCTCTGATATATTTTTGGATCAGATGTTTCCAGGTCCGGCCATCGGCCTGGTAAAAGTTAATGACCATCACCAGAATAAGTATCAGGCCCCAGATAAACTTTTTGACAAACGGGTTATAGCCGAGAATATTCAGTCCGCTTTGCAGAACCTGCAGGATGACGATGGCCATCCACAACCCCAGGACACTGCCGCGACCGCCCTCCGGGTTGGTGCCGCCCAAAAGGGCGATTAATACCCCTAAGAGCAGATAAGCATATCCATAACCCGGTCTCATCGAGTTTACGCGCGAAATAATGATAATGGCCGAAATTCCGGCCAAAAGGCCCGATAAAAGATAGGTCTTGATCAGCACCATACTGTTATTGATGCCGGAAAATCTGGTAACCAGGGGGCTGGAACCCAGCATGTACATCTTAAAGCCCTGAGAACTCTTCCTCAGCATGAGGGATACGAACGCTGCGACGACGATGAAAATAATCAACGGCATCGGCATTTTCAGTATTTCCCCGCTGCCGATGAAAAGAAACTCTTCCGGGAATCCCCGAATGCCGTGCCCTTCGGTAAAGATAATGGCCATTCCAATAAAAAGGCCGTTGGTACCCAGGGTGGCGATGATGGCCGGCACGCCGACCGCCGTTATGACCAGCCCATTGATTAAACCGCAAATAAGGGAAACAGCCAGGGTGACGAAGATGGCAAGAAAAATTATGGTTCCCGGCGAAATTCCCAGCGCTTGTGCGTTGACATGACTTGCCAGCACCATCGCCCCCGCTACGCCGCTCAGATTGGCAATTGATACAACTGAAAGATCGATGCCGCCGGTGATCATGGACAGCATGATCCCCAAGGCAAGCAGACCGTACTCCGGAAATTGGCTCGCCATGGATTGAAAGTTGACGATCGTCAGGAACTTATCCGGTAAAAATATCGCCATGGCGAAAATCGTAGCAATCATGATAACAAACAGGGTCAGGTTATCCGACCTGCGAATTTTTAATTGTCCAATCAACGCTCGCTCCCACCCCAATTGAGTCAATAATCAACCGGGCGTTGTTCGTAATTCCGCCGAAGGCGGCTTGGTTAATCTTTAAATCTGTATCAGAATCGGCTGACCGTCGTTTCATCTAATTACTCGGCAAAAGAAAGACTTCTTTTACTCTGCAGCTTGCTTTGATAATGGGTGATGCTGACGCCTATTACAATAACCAATCCCGTGAAAAACTGGTGCCAGTATGAAGACAGACCGATCAGAACAAGATTTTTCTCCAAAATAACCATCATAATGACGCCCAGCAGGGTTCCGATCAGCGTGCCGGTGCCGCCGGTAATCCTGGAGCCTCCAATCACGACCGCGGCGATGACTTTCAAAAGCTCGGTATCGACGATATAATTTGGGTTGCTGTACCTGATCAATGAAAGATGCATGACCCCCATAATCCCGGAAAGAAATCCGATATAACTGTATACGAAAAACAGCGTTCGGTTGATATTGATCCCGGCTCGCTTTGATGACTCATAGCTTCCACCGATGGCGTAAATCGACTTGCCCAGCAAGGTGTACTTCAGTATCAGCCAGGTCATAAAAAAGGCGCAGGCCAGCAAGACGGCAAATATTGACAAACCGTAAGTGGTCCCGTCGGCGCGCGCCAGGGTGAGCACCTGCAGGTGACCGAAAGCTTTAAAACAATCGGGCAGCTGGCCTGTATTGACGGCCCTGGTGCCGACAAAGACCAGCAGGGCGCCGTGAAAAATATTGGCGGTACCAAGGGTGACAATCAGGGCCGACATCCTGAACTTGCTTATAAAGAACGCGTTGATGGCGCCCATGGCGGTCCCGACCGCACAGGAGATCAGAAAGGCCAGCATCAGATTGTCTATCCCCAGCGCGATGAGGGAGTTTACGGCGATGTACTGCCCTGCAATGGCAATCGCGGGAAAGGATATGTCGATGCCGCCCGCCAGCAGCCCCACAAAGAATGCAATCGCCAGAATCGCCATCCCCGAACTGCTTTTTATCAGATCGAACATGTTCTCGACAGTGAGAAATGAGGGATTGATCATCGTGACAAAAAAACCGAAGGCCATAATGACAAAAAAAAGGTAGGTTTCGTTTCTTTTTAGCAGCTTCGCGAACATTTAACTCACCGATTCCATTTTGTTAGCACCTGCCTTTGAATTGCGCGCCCCTCGCGCCGCCGAATCATTTCAATCGGAGCCGGTCATTTGGTGTCCGGCACATAGGATTAAGCTTTCCGTTACTGGGAAGCCCGGGCTGTCGCAAGGTCGAAAATATGGTCTGCTGAGACATTTTGGATGTCTTCGATTTCCGCCACGATCTTTCCTTCCCGCATAACCAGCAGTCGATTGCAGTGCTGCAGCACCTCCGGAATCTCGTCGGAGATCATAATGATCCCCACCCCCTCGCGTGCAAAATCGCGGATAATATCATGGATGTTATTTTTCGAGGCAATATCGATCCCGATGGTGGGTCCGTCGAGGATAAACAACTTCAGATTGGTTGCCAGCCATTTTGCCAGCACCACTCTTTGCTGGTTGCCTCCGGACAGGCTGCTGGCCGCCATTTGGGCGGAGGGCGTCTTGATCTTTAAATCCTCAATCCACTTGTTTTCGACATTTCTCCTTTGCTCACCGGAAATCAGCTTCAGCCGGTTCAACAGTTTTTCCACCACTGTCACGATAATGTTGCTGCCGATGGATTTCTCAACATAGAGTCCATGTACCAGCCGGTCCTCGGGCAGGTATCCCACGCCCAGTTTTATGGCATCCTCCGCTGATTTTATCTCAACGGGTTGACCCTCCAAAATGATCTCTCCGGAATCCGGCGGGTTCAAGCCGAACAAGGAGAGCGCCAACTCGGTTCTTCCGGAACCGATCAGACCGGTTATGCCAAGGATGTCACCGCGTTTGACCGACAAATTGACGTTCTGGTAATGGCCCTTGCGGCTAAGATTTTTTAATTCGAGCAGATTGGTGCCGGGAAAACTTTCCGAGTCGCGCCGGTAGTGGGTGGATTCAAGCTTCTGCCCGGTCATTAAAAAGGACAATTTTTCGTTATCCAGTTCGCCCGCAGGGTAATCGCCGATTTTTATGCCGTCGCGAATGATCGTCACATTTTCCGCAATTTCAAATATTTCTCCCAGCTTATGGCTGACAAACAACGTCGCAATCCCCTTGTCTTTCAAGCGCATTATCACTGAAAACAGATGGTCGACCTCGGCCTTGGTTATGGCGGACGTCGGCTCATCCATGATGATCAGGCGGGCATTCTGGGTCAGGGCTCTGGATATGGCCACGATCTGCCTTTTAGACATGGTCAGGTTTTCTACTTTTTCAAAAAGATCACATTCCTCGTCGATCTCCTGTAAGGCTTTTTCAGCGGTTTTAATTACGTGTTTATTGCTGATAAAATTTTTGCCTTGTTCGATGAGCTGGTTTAAGGAAATATTTTCCGCCACCGACAAATTCGGAAAGAGCGACAGATCCTGGTAAATTATCTGAATCCCCTTTCGAATCGAGTCGATCGCACGGCCGGGCACAAATAATTTTCCGCTGATTCTGATCTCGCCCTTGTCAGGCTTTAAAACACCGCCGATGATTTTAATCAGCGTTGACTTGCCCGAGCCGTTTTCGCCCACCAGACAGTGAATTTCTCCGGCATCAATGGAAATACTGACGTCCTCCAGCGCTTGAACACCAAAAAATGCTTTACTGATATTATCGGCTTCCAGGAATGATACCAAAAGGTCCTCCCCACCTCACAGTTTTTCAGCGTTCAAAGGTTCAGAGTACACCGCAGAACTTTGGACTCTCGTAGAAGACTCTGCCTGGCCGGATCAGTGAACCGATTGAACGCCGAACATCGAACGCCGAACAGCGAACGTCCAATATTGATGGCGCTACGCTTTATCGATTTTAAAACTAGCGAACCGCAGAATATTGAATATCGAGTATCGAATGTCGAAGGGCGTAATCGCTCGGTTAAACCCTTTTAAAATAGACAGAATACATTTATTCGACGTTTCACGCCTTGGCGTGATTGCACGTTCGATGCTCAATGTTCATTGGTTTCTTTTTCGATTAAACTGGCCGCATTTCAGGCCAGCGGCTGGGCTTGAACCCTGAACCCCTGAACGGCTAACACAGGATAAATCCTTTAATTAAAATAACGCCGGCGGTGGCACCCGGATCTTCCTGCCCTTTGGATTGCTCCTTGTAATAGGCAATCCGGCCGTGCTGAGCAATCATATTTTTGGTGGATTCGAGGCCCTTTTCGGCCGCTGAAAGCGCCGCCTGCAGGGCCTGGTCATGGTCGGCGGCGCTTAATTGTGCCAGGGTGTCGGCGGCCGGTTTCAGAGAGTCAATGATCGTCTTTTCTCCCGGTCGGGCCTTGCCCCTTTCCATGATACCCGCCACGAAAGCCTGGAAAAAATCAGCCAGGTCGGCCGTTGTCAACTCACCTTTACCTGTTATGGCTTTGCCGCCGCGCATAAATCCGGTTCCCATCAAGGTGCCCATCGTCGAGGGAGCGGCTTTGGCCATCTGCATGCCGGCCTTCATAAATATTTTTCCTATATCGGTTTCGGCCGTATCCAACAGCGCATCACACGCGGCCGTGAAAGCCTTGGACATGGTGAGGCCCAGATCGCCGTCTCCCATTCTGCCATCCAACTCAACCAGGAAATCCTTCCGGTCGTTAAAAAGCGCCTTGAGGTTTTGCAGGATTTTTAGAATGTCGTCTTTGCCGAGCGAACCCATCGTGAATCTTCTCCTTAACCGCTTGCCTGCTTCAGGCGCGTGTCATACTTTCAGCTGAACCTGCTCGAAAAAAGGCGTTCTGGCCGGTTTGGCCAACAGTTGCTTCAGCTCATCATCAAGCTTTAACAGCGAGATCGAAAATCCGGCCATCTCCATCGAGGTGGCGAATTCACCCACATACACATGAAAAACGGAGATATTTTTTTCCTTCAATATCCGGTCGATGCGGCGATAAACGATATACATCTCCTCTTTGGGCGTGGCGCCGAGTCCGTTGATGAGCACCGCCACTTCGTCAGCCTTTTGAAAAGGGAGATCCTCCAGGATCGCCGCCATCATCGTGTCCACCACATCGTCGGCCGGCTGGAGCTTGCCGCGATGGATACCCGGCTCACCGTGAATGCCCATGCCGAATTCCATTTCGTCGTCACCGAGAGTGAAACCCGGCTTTCCCACCTCCGGCACGATACACGGCGTCAGGGCCACTCCCATCGTCCTGACGTTGGCAGCGGCTTTGTCGGCGGCCCTTTTGACTTCCTCAATAGGTGCCAGTTCATCGGCTTTCGCACCGGCGACCTTGTATACAAAGAAAATGCCTGCGACACCTCTGCGCTTGTTTTCTTCTCCTTTGGAGGCCGAGGCGACGTCGTCCATCCCGACCAGCGACATGACCTTTATATCTTCCACTTCGGCCATTTCGGCGGCCATATCAAAATTTAAAATATCACCGCCGTAGTTGCCATAGATGTACAGAACACCGGCGCCGGCGTCGATGGCCTTGGTGACGTTGAGCATCTGTTCGGCACTGGGCGATTGAAACACCCCGCCGACTGAACAGCCGTCCAACATGCCTTCGCCCACATAGCCCAGAAACAGCGGCAGGTGTCCCGAACCACCGCCGGTGGCCAGCCCGACCTTGCCCTGTTTTTTTTGGCCGGCCTTAACGATACAGCGCAGATCATTTTCGACATAGGCAAGCTGATCGGGGTGGGCGGCAATAATGCCTTCGATCATCTCGTCTACAAAATTTTCAGGTTTATTCAAAAACTTTTTCATTTTCGTCACCCTTATTTATTGTTTATGGCAGCTCCGTTGACCCTGCAACCGGAAACCAAATTATCCGCATCCCAAAAAAATGGCGCATGCTCTTACAGACGACGTCTTGGTTTGGCTGTAAAATGCGCCAAAAAACTTAAATGTTTGCCACAATCATTGGAAGTTGATTGGAGAGAATTCTCCAATCAACTTCAGTCAATTAGAGCTTGAAATCTCCGTTGGGTTTTTTCCATTCCTTCAAATTATCTTTGTTGACATCCATCCAGGCCTGGCCGTAAATCACCGGCACACCGTCCTTGTTCTTTTTGATAATGATGTTCTCATAACCGGGTCTTCCGAGATTCGTTCCTTCTGTGATCTTTTCACCCTTGAGCAGTTTGTAGGCCGCCATGGCCGTGACATAGCCGGCATCGGCCGGCACCCAGAAATGAATGGATTTTGCGGCACCGCTTTCCAGATAATCACCCGCAACCGAGGGCAGACACGTGCCGAATGCCGCGACTTTTCCGATCATGCCCTTTTCTTCTATGGCCTGGGCTGCTCCGGGTACGGTGCTCATGGCACTGCCCATGATCGCTTTTAAGTCCGGATAAGTTTTAAGCAGTTCAAGTGATTTTTCATAGGCGATTTGCTGATTTTCTTTTTCCTCGATTCTGTCGGTGGCGCGCATCAACTTGGGATACTTGTCTTTGGCCTGCATCTCCTCACCATCCACCCACTCGTTATGGGTGGTCGAGGTAAGATGTCCCACAAAAGGCTGCCATTTGCCTTCTTTACCCATCCATTCCGCCATGATATCCATCATGTGCCGGCCATAGGCAATGTTATCGAACGCCTCGATATCAAAGCTGACCTGCTTTTGATTGGAAGCCTCATGGGTAAAGGTAAGGATGCCGGCCTTGTTGGCTTTTTTAAAAGCCGGTACGAGGGATTCCGGATCGTTGGGAACGACCAGGATGGCGTCCACGCCCTTGGCGATCAGATCCTCGACCAGAGCGACCTGCGCGGCCGGATCCGCAGTGTCGGCCCCGATTTGGTAGGCATTGACATCCGGATGATCTTTGGCAAACTGCTCAATTCCCAGACGCATGTTGTCAAACCAGGCCACCCCTTCAAGTTTGACGACCATTACAATTTCGTACTTATCTTTAGCGCCGGCGAAAACCGCCAGGCCTAACGAAAGCACGACAACGAGCCCCAAGATGAACAATTTTTTCATTTGAACTCTCCTTTCGACCTCGTTTTAAAAGATTATGATTCCTTGACCCTTGCGTCCCTTCAACGCCGCACCAATTGGTGCGAATATTGGGAAGCACCCTGCCTGTTCGGCAACCGATTCAAATTCGGAATAATTCAATCACAATGGATGAATAATGCTGATGTTCAGTCAAGCCCCGCAATGGAGCCGCACGTATTACCCCAACTGGTCGTAGACAGAATTGAAAGATTGGTATAACAAATTAAAATAGTTTGTTATTAATGTCAGTAGATTGGATTATGAAACAACGAATCGCTGTTTCATAATTATTTAAATTACTTATAGCTCTTGTATCTTATTTGTCAAGAAAAATAAATTATTGATGAGAAATTCATCTTGACGGTCGATTCGACCTTTGTCGGGACTTGTCAGGATCTGAAAAACGGTGTCGGTCTTTGCTTGGGTTTATCTGAATCTGCGGGCGAGGAAATTTCAGCTGCTTGACCCGGGGGGCGTATTTGAAGTAATATGCTGCCGATTCGATGACTGAGTGAGTGCTCCTCCCGCGGAGCGGGAGGTCTCAGGAAGCCCCCTTGAGGGGGGCGAGGGCAATCCCTCATCACTTTAAATCCGAAATTAGAAATCCGAAGCACGAAACAAATACGAATGACCCAAATACAAAATTCTAAACAACGCAGATGATGCTGCTACGAACACTGCAAAAGGCCAAGCGTTTTTAATCTTAATTCAAAGTCATAACCTTCTGACTTTAACGCTTTGAACATTAAATATTTGAATTTAGGATTCTTGCCCGCCTTGGGTGAATTTCGAAACCTGTCCGCCTCCGGAGGAGCTGCATTTCGAATTTTTAGCAGTCCGATTATTTCTCCCCGGATCGGTAGAACCTCTCCGGGTCCTCCACAGGCGGTGGAGGCTTTAAATCGCAGGTAAAGGGAGGTCTAGAAAGTGGATCAGCGCTGGAAGCAGTTGGGGGATTTGCTGGTGAATTATTCCCTGGCAGTCAAACCGGGGGAAAAAGTGATGATTGCCATGACGGAAGTGGAGACCTATCCTTTAACGCTGGCGGTCTATGAAGCCTGCATCAAATCCGGTGCCTACCCGCAGGTACAGTTTTTGTCAGAAGAATTCAACCGCCTGGTCCTGAAATTCGGCGGCCGGGAGCAGATCGATTGGGTGCCTGAGATCGAGGCCTATGGCATGGAATGGGCGGATGTTTATCTGGGGTTGCGCGGCGCCCACAACCTGGCTGCCTTGTGGGATGTTCCGGGCGATAAGCTGTCCGCGCTCAGATGTGCCATGGGCACGATTTCTACCATGCGCTGGGAAAAGACACGCTGGTGCCTGGTTCGCGTACCCAATGCGGCCCTGGCGCATCAGGCCGGAGTCGATGAGCAGACCATCACCGACATGTTCTTCGACGCCTGTCTGCAGGACTGGCCGACGCTGAGCACAAAATGGCAGAAATGGGCGGATCTTCTTGGAAAGGGCCGACACGTGCGCGTCGTCGGCAAGGATACCGATCTGAGTTTTTCGGTCGAAGGTCGATCCTGGGAGGTGTTCGACGGAAAATTGAATATGCCGGACGGTGAAATTGCGACCTCGCCGGTTGAAACCACGGTTGACGGTCAAATTTATTTCGAATTCCCCGGGGTGATGGGCGGGCGCCTGGTGGACGATATCCGCCTGCGCTGGGAAAACGGCAGGCTGGCCGAAGCATTGTCCTCTTCCAACCAGGACTTCCTTCAGGCGGTGGTCGGGAGCGATCCCGGCGCCAGTCGGATCGGTGAATTTGCCTTCGGCACCAACCCGGCGGTCAAGCACTTTTGTCGGGACATCCTGCTGGATGAAAAGATCGGCGGCACCGTCCACATTGCCCTGGGACGCGCCTATTCCAGTACCGGCGGAACCAACCAATCGGCCATCCACTGGGACATCGTCAAAGACGTCAGGAAAGACGGCCGGGTGTATCTGGACGGCCGACTGATATTCGAAAACGGCAACATGCTGATCTGAGGAAAACATGATGAGGCCTGAATATTTACTCGGTGTTGACATCGGCACCTATTCCTCCAAGGGGGTGCTGGTGAGCATCGATGGTGAAGTCGCTGCCGACCACGTGATTCCGCACGGCATGAGCATGCCCCGGCCCGGCTGCTTCGAACACGACGCCGACGGGGTCTGGTGGCATGACCTGGTCGCGATTGTCCGCCGCCTTCTGACAAAATCCGGGATCGATCCCCGGCAAATTCTGGCTGTCGGCACCAGTGCCATCGGCCCCTGTGTCCTGCCGGTCAGCGCCGAAGGCAAGCCGCTGCGGCCGGGAATTCTCTACGGCATCGACACACGGTCCTCGGCCGAGGTTGCGCATCTGGAGCAGGTGCTCGGCAGGCAGAACATCTTCCAGCGGAGTGCAACCAATCTGGACGCCCAGGCCGCCGGTCCTAAAATCCTGTGGATCCGCAACAACGAGCCGGAAATCTATGGCAGGACGCGGTGGTTTCTGACCAGTCAGGCCTATCTGGTTTACAAACTGACGGGTGTGCCCAGCATCGACATCTACTCCGCCTGCTGCTATGCCCCCCTTTTTGACATCTACAATTTCGGCTGGTACCCGGACGTGGCCGAGCATATTACCCCCGCCGAGCGCTTGCCGCAAGCTCGCTGGAGCTGTGAAATCGTCGGTGAAGTCACCAACGCGGCCGCGGCCGAAACAGGCCTGGCACCCGGCACCCCGGTCATTACGGGCACCATTGACGCGGCCGCCGAGGCCATCAGTGCCGGGGTGGCCCGGTTCGGCGACATGATGCTGATGTTCGGCAGCAGCATCTTTTTTATCATGAAGACCGCCGAACTGTTCAAAACCCGACACTTCTGGAGTGCCAATTTTCTCGAAAAAAATACATACGCCGCCATGGGGGGCATGTCCACGTCGGGCAGTTTGACCACCTGGTTTCGCGACCAGTTCGCGCAAAATGAGGTGGCGCGCGAGAAGTCCGGCGGAGAGAATGCCTACGCCGCGCTGGCCGGTGAAGCCGCCGGATCTCCGGCCGGTGCCAAGGGATTGATTGCGTTGCCTTACTTCGAAGGCGAGCGCACCCCTTTGCACGATCCCAAGGCCAGGGGCGTTTTGTTTGGTCTCAGTCTCAAACACACCCGCGGCGATGTCTACCGGGCCATCCTGGAAAGCGTGGGGTTCGGCATTCGTCACAATGTGGCGGTGATGCGCGAAGAGGGTTTAAGCCCTGAACGGATTATCGCGGTCGGCGGGGGCACCCTCAACGATATGTGGATGCAGCTGGTGGCCGATATTGTCGCGATCGAACTTGCCATCCCGCAGCAGCTTATCGGCGCGAGCTATGGCGATGCGTTTATGGCGGGTGTGGGCGTCGGCCGCTTCAAGGACTTGACCGAAATTACCCGCTGGGTAAAAAATAAAAAAGTTGTCAGTCCCAATTTGGCAGCGCACAAACAGTATGCGCTGAATTATAAAATTTTCCGCGCGTTGTATGAGTCCAACCGTACGCTCATGCACGATTTGGCGGATTCAATTCAGTAAAAAAAAGGATAATACGATGACAAAGCGCTGGATCGAAGAAGTATTTGGCTGCCGTAAACCGATCATCGGCATGTGCCACTTGAATGCGCTGCCCGGCGACCCTTGCTTTGACGGGCAGGGCGGCATGCAGGAGGTGGTCGCATGGGCCCGGCGGGACCTGCTGGCCCTGCAAAATGGCGGAATTGACGCCGTAATGTTCTCCAATGAGTTCAGTCTGCCGTATCTGACCCGCGTGGAAACGGTCACCGTGGCCGCCATGGCACGCATCATCGGGGAACTGATGCCTGATATCGGCGTATGCTTTGGTGTGAATGTGCTCTGGGACCCGGCTGCCTCGCTAGATCTGGCCGTGTCCACCGGCGCCCGGTTTGTGCGTGAAATCTTCACCGGCGTGTATGCCAGCGACTTCGGCCTGTGGAACACCAACTGCGGCGCTGTGGTGCGACACCAGCATGCCGTTGGAGCGCAGAATGTCAAGCTGCTGTTTAATGTCGTACCTGAGGCGGCGCAATACCTGGCGGACCGGGACATGGTGGATATTGCCAGATCAACGGTTTTCAACAATCGCCCCGATGCCCTGTGCGTTTCGGGCCTGACAGCGGGCCGCCAGGCCGATCTGCAGGTCCTCAAGAAAGTCAAGGACGCCGTGCCCGGCACACCGGTTTTTGCCAACACCGGCGTCCGGCTTGAGAATGTGGCCGAACAGCTCGCGATTGCCGATGGGGCGGTTGTCGGCACCACCTTCAAATACGACGGGGTATTTGAAAACCATGTCGATCAAAGCCGGGTGCAGGCCTTTATGGACCAGGTCAAAGCCATCCGGAAAGAATCCCGATAGGGGGCTTCGCCCCAATTGGAATGATGGAATGCTGGAAAAATGGAATATTGGGTAGAAAAAATCGGGACCAGAATGGAGGTCTGAAAAAATATTCCATATGTTCATTAAGTTGCGGAAATTCCGAGACCTCTAGTTAAAAAGCATCTGCATCCGCATCTGCTCGACTGTTTGGCGCATGTCTTGCTCAGAGGGGCGTTGTGCAAAGCTGGCGGCTGCCTTCAGAACCTTGGGCAGTTCCTGCAAATCGCCGACCGTGTTCAAAAATATATCGGGAATGCTCAATACCCAGTGGACACAATGGGCAATGGCCCCTTCATCGCCCAGCGGTTCATACCAGGTGCTGCGGCTCCATTTTTTATCGCCCCAATACCCGCGCGCGATGGCCTTTATGGTTTGTACGGCGATTTGATGCTCACGACAGTAGGAAAGGAGTTGTTCAAAATCAGCGGCATAGGTCTGATCCTGCATGAGAAGGTAATTGCAGGGTAGCAGGACGGTATCAAAAGCGTGGCGTTTGAGGGTTTGAAGGTGAAATTTGGGCGTATGCAGCCCGTGCCCGGTAATACCGATAAACTTCGTCATTCCCTTTTCTTTGGCCTCGACCAGAAATTCCAGGGCGCCGCCGGGGCCCATAATAATCTCGCGTTCCACCACATCCGTCAAATTATGAAACTGAAGCAGATCCACGCTGTCCACCTGCAGCCGATCCAAAGACCGCTGAAACTGCTCCTTCGCATCCTGATAGGTCCGCTCATTGGTTTTGGTGGCCAGGAAAAATTGATCGCGATACTTCTTCATCCATGGTCCCAGGCGCAGTTCGGCTTCCCCGTATTTGGGTGCCGTATCAATATGGTTGACCCCGTACTCCCAAAGGAGGTCCAGCGCCCGATCCGCTTCAGACTGACTGACTGTGCCTAAACTTACGGAACCAAATATAGTTCTGGAACTCTGATGGCCGGTTTTTCCGAACGAGATTTTTTTAATCATCTGATTGCCTCCTGCTTTTAAAAATGTTTTAATTTGAACATATGCAATTATTGCTAATTTGGCAAGATGCCGTATTTTTTTGGCGGGTTGGCCCTGCCACACCTGGAGCGACGGCCCGAATGGACCGTCGCCCTGGATCGGCGGTTGCTGAGTTGCATCGGATTGAACGCGCTTCGTCATCCGGGTAGCAATTTTGCCTTGCTGCAATTATTTAATGAAATATTGTATTGATTTATCCGGCGTTATATATTCAGAGAATTCCAGCATCCAGAAACCAGTATCCAGGATCAATCAATATGGCCAATGGTTTTCTTCGTAACAACCTGAGGCGGAACCAAAAAAGATCAATCACGAAAGCACGAAATAACGAAAACACGAAAAAAGCGAAGAAACTTTTCGTGTTTTCCAACTTTCGTATTTTCGTGTTTTCGTGCTAAAAAGATCTTTCCATTAAATGCAAAGAATTCACAATTATGACTCAATGCAATAATTTATGCGATTAGAGGGTTAATTCAAACAGGAGCACAAAATGGTCAAAACTGCATCGGCTCAGCAAAAATCAAACGGAAAACCCGCATCGGCGGTGGTCGACAAACATATCCTGCTGGAGATTTACCGCAAGACTTACACTACCAGACAGTTTGAGCTGAAATGTGTTGAACTGTACCGCCAGGGACTGATCTACGGTTATCTGCATCCTTACCTTGGAGAGGAAGCCGTGGCGGCCGGCGCCTGTGCGGCTATCGATCGCGATGATTATATTGTCAGCACCCATCGGGGACACGGTCACTGTATCAGCAAAGGCGCGGATCTAAAGCTGATGATGGCCGAAATCATGGGTAGAGCAACCGGCTATTGCAAGGGCCGCGGCGGCTCCATGCACATATCCAGCAACGTCGACAACAACCTGGGGGCCAACGGGATTGTCGGGGCCGGTTTGCCGATCGGATGCGGCGCCGGTCTGGCGATCAAGGTCAAAGGAACCCAACAGGTCGTTGTGGTGTTTTTCGGCGACGGCGGCACCAACAACGGGGTTTTCGGCGAATCGCTGAATTTTGCGGCAGCGCTTAATTTGCCGATTATCTTCGTGCTCGAGAATAACCATTATGCGGTCAGCACGCCGGTTGAACTTTCAGCCGGCTGCTGCGACCTGTCACAGCTCGGCCCGGCCTACGGCATGCCCGGCTGTTGTGTCGACGGCAACGACGGCGCGGTCGTATATGCCGAGACAAAACGGGCGGTTGAACGGGCGCGCCGGGACGAAGGCCCGTCGTTGATTGAGGCCAACACGTTTCGCCATGGCGGTCACCATGTAAATGACCCCGGCCTCTATATGGATCAGGATGTCCTGGCGCAATGGAAAGCCAGGGATCCGCTGGTCCTGCTGCGCGCCCGACTGGAGGAAAGCGAGGCCGCTGAAATTGAAAAGTCGGTCGACAAGCAACTGGCAGAGGCCGTGGAATTTGCCAAAAACAGTCCGGAACCATCCGTGGAAGAGTTTTTGGCAGGCTTGCAGGATTGACACTTTTGATACCACCGGAGTTTTATAATGGCTGAATTAATGTATCGCGAGGCACTGAATCAGGCCCTGTTTGAGGAAATGCGCCGGGACCCGGGGGTCTTTATTTTGGGCGAAGGCGTCGCTGAAAGGGGCGGCTCAAATAAAGTCACGGCGGGACTGCTTATAGAGTTCGGACCCAATCGGGTCGTTGATACGCCGCTGGCCGAGGCTACGATCGCCGGGGCCGCTGTCGGTGCTGCTCTGGCCGGCACCCGGCCGGTCAGCGAAATTATGTTCGTCGATTTTACCACCCTGACGATGGATCAAATCATCAACCAGGCCGCCAAATATGAACTGATGTCCGGCGGCCAGGGCAAAGTCCCCATGGTCCTTCGAACCCAGGGAGGGGCCGGCAACGGCCTGGCCGGTCAACACTCTCAAAGCCTGGAAGCAATTTTTTACCATATCCCGGGCCTGAAGGTTGTCATGCCGGCCACACCCTATGACGCCAAAGGGCTGTTGAAAGCCTCCATCCGGGACAACGACCCGGTCATTTTCATCGAGCACAAATTGCTTTACATGACCAAGGGTGAGGTGCCGGAAACAGATTATATCGTTCCCCTGGGTCAGGCGGATATCAAACGAGCCGGTGACGACGTCACCCTGATCACCTATTCATTGATGACCTTAAAATGTTTGGAAGCCGCCGAAATCCTGGCAGGGGAGGGCATCAGCGTCGAAGTGGTCGATTTAAGAACGATAAGCCCGCTGGACAAGGAAACCCTATTGGCATCCGTTGCCAAAACCGGACGGGCGATCATCGTCCACGAAGCGGTTAAGCGCGGCGGCATCGGCGGCGACATTGCCGCCATGCTTATGGAAGAAGCCTATGATGATCTGGACGGACCCGTCATGCGCATCTGCGGGAAAAATACCACCATACCCTATAACTTGAACCTGGAAAAAGCGTGCATCCCGTCAACGGAAAACATTATCGAGGGAATTCTGCAGCTGGTCTGAATCAAAGGCAAAAGGGGATTTAAGGGGCGGAACTTAATGGACAACATGTTTTAAAGTTTTCAGATGAGGCGCTATGATGGCTATTACAGCAATCGGGTGCGCGGAGACAGAACGAAAAAGGGAAAAGATGACGAGGTACCGGCTTTGATGGATTCCGAGGTTTCCTCAAAGCAGCTTTGCCGGAGCTGGGCGCGGCTGATCCAGAAAATTTACCAAGTGGGGGATATAGGGGACGTTCCTCGGGGATATAGGGGACGTTCCTCGGATTTACGGTTTGCAAAATCCGATTTATTTGATAGCTGGATGACAAGCCTCGAAAAGCCCGCATAGACCTGTGCGGCGTAGCTTCAGCGAAGACGTACGCCCCTGGAGCGCTGCACCACATCATTGTGAGGGGGGATTAATCGAGGAAAGATTTTTTTCGATGATCCCGACCGTGATGATTTTTTGGATCGACTTGGCGGCATCCTGTCCGACAGTAAAACTCCCTGTTTTGCGTGGGCGTTTATGACAAATCACCTCCACTTATTATTAAGGACCGGCACCGCCCCTATCGCCCGGTAATGCGCAGACTCTTGACCGGATATGCGGGAAGTTTCAATCCGCCTTCGGCGGGTCATCGTCGCCATGGTCACTTGTTTCAGAACCGATACCCCAGTTAAATGGGGTCTACTATCAATAGTATCAAAAAGAAATTTTCTCTTTCATTTGCCACCAACTATTGTAACTTGAATTTAACGGGGCAAGCAATTCCATTTTGTGCTATGGGGAGGCACTGGAGCTCGGGATGAGCGCGGTCGGAGTATCGAAGAAACTGAACATCGCGTCCTCGACGGCAAGCGAATCCGCAACGAGGGGCCGGCAAATCGTCAATGAGCAGGGATTGAAGCTTTTGGACGAAGATATTGAATAATCCGAGAATCCAAGGAACGTCCCTGAATAATCGCGGGATGAGCAGCGGTTGCGGCTTGATCCTTGTCTAGTGAATCCGAGGGTTCTGTTTATTGAGATAATCAATCCTTGCCCGGATCGTTTTTTCAGTTTCAAAGTCGGAGATGCTTGCCATAACCCGTTGCCAATCTTGTATCGCCCGGACAGGATCACCCATGGCTTCGTAGAGCAGGGCCCTCTCTCGCAGCTCCCCGGCGGCATCAGGCTGGAGTGTCAGGATCCAGTGGATCATCCGGAACATCATGACATCATTCTCCTTTTGAGCATAGATAAGCTTGAGGTTGCGCAACATGCGGGCCAGAAACTCCTTCCTGCCGACCGGCTCCAGCCAGCCGGGATCAAAGGCACTGGTTTCACCCACATGCGTACGAACGATCCGGCGGCAATCATCGGCTGTGCGGATCGCTCCCCGGTAATAAGGATCAAGGAAGATTATACCGGACCCATGGTACAGCGCAGTAATAAAATGCCCCGGTAGGCCAATACCGCGCATGTCCAATCCCAGCCGTCCTGCGATTTCGATGTAGATCAGGGAAAGCGTGATAGGTATGCCAAGCTTTCGATCCAGAACCCGATTCAGAAAACTGTTGTCGGGATCGTAATAATCATCTCGGTTTCCCGAAAACTTCTCATCATCAAATAGAAGATGATTCAGCGCGGAAATGATGTCGCTGGGATCTTTATTCACCGCAGTATCGTTCATTAGGCCGGCGGCCATTTGGTTCAAACGCTCCAGATAATAAGACTCATCCAGATCGGGATAAGCGGATTCGGCGATTAATAATGCACCGCGGGCCAAATCAATCTGGTCGTCGGGGAGAGAGGCTAAATGGGAGAATCTCTTGTCTAGTTGCTCGGTTGAATCCAATGCTTTATGTCCTTGCCATCGAACTTCCTGAAAATAATTTTTATCAGTTTTATATGCGTTTAGCGCTTTGTCTCAGGAAAAAATAAATTTTTTTTAATACCTATAAAATTGGTACCGGAAACGAAAATTCAAGGTGCAGGCAAGGGATTATGTGGGAAATGCCGGAAGTGGGGTTGTCAGGGACATCCGTTCTATTTCCATATTTGCATTATTTTTCAGATCTGATACATAAGGCAGGGAATGGAACGGCCATGACAAAAAGCACATCGGCTCGCCGTATAAAAGGAGAGAATTATGTATCAAACAAATATGTATGAGGGCATGTTGGCGGAGACGGTTACCATATCGGGTGATGATCACCAGTTGATCAATGCCTATTTTGCCCGCCCGTTGGGTGCCGGACCGTTTCCAGGGATAGTTTTGATCCACCATATGCCGGGATGGGATGAATGGTACCGTGAAGCCACGCGTAAGTTTGCGCACCACGGGTATGCCGCTATCTCTCCTAATCTTTATTTCCGTTCAGGTCACGGGACACCGGAAGATGTGGCCGCCAAAGTTCGGGGAGATGGCGGGATTCCTGATGATCAGGCGGCAGGTGATATCCAAGGAGCAATGTTGTACCTGCGCTCACTGCCCTATCTCAACGGCAAGGTGGGCGTGTTTGGAACTTGTTCTGGTGGCCGACATGCATTTCTGGCATCCTGCCGGGTACGAGGGTTCGATGCGGTCGTGGATTGCTGGGGCGGACGGGTAGTGATGGCAGAAGCCGACTTGAACTCCAAACATCCGGTTGCTCCCATTGATTACACCAAAGATCTGTCTTGTCCGATTTTGGGCCTCTTTGGTGAAGAAGATCACAGTCCTGCCCCGGAACAAGTTGCTCTGCACGAAGAAGAATTAAAAAAGTACGGGAAGACCTATGAATTTCACATGTATCCAGGTGCGGGACACGGCTTTTTTTACTATAACAGGCCAAATTATCGGCAGCAGCAGGCAGTAGATGGGTGGGAGAAGATTTTCGCTTTCTTGAGAAAATATCTTGCGGCCCATTAATCAGAGAGGAAGTCTAACATGTGTACCATGATTGTCAAAAAAGTTAATATCGATGGCAGTGGCAAAGGAACAAACGGATGGTTTACGCTCAATCAGGCTAACGTTTCCTATGATCACCCCTTCCACATTTCCATGGAACATGCCTTGAATATTGATTTTGTCAACGAAGACTTGGGTCCGGGGGCAAGGGTCGCTGTAGAACTCAGTGAACAAGCTGCCCGGAACCTGGTAGATGCAATCGTGGATGTGCTAACGCAAGCGGAGGTGGGCGGGCACCTGAAATGATCTGGGGAATGGCCGTCCAGCCAGAGTGAGTGCTCCTCCCTCGGAGCGGGAGGCCTCAGGATGCCCCCTTGAAGGGGGCGAGGGCAATCCCTCATCACTTTAAATCCGAAATTAGAAATCCGAAGCACGAAACAAATACGAATGACCCAAATATAAAATTCTAAACAAAGCACACGATGCTGCTACGAACACTGCAAAAGGCCAAGCTTTTTTAATTTTAATTCAAAGTCACAACTTTCCGATTTTAATGTTTTGAACATTCAATATTGGAATTTAGGATTTGTTTCGAATTTCGAAATTCGCAATTCGAATTTTCAGCAGTCCGATTGTTTCTCCCTGGATCGGTAGAACCTCTACGGGCCCTCCACCAAAGGTGGAGGCTTTAAATCGCAAGTAAAAAAGACCCAGGAGCTTTGTATTGTCGGATTCTTCAGTAGTTAAAACCGCTTGGCTTAATGATTGGATCAAATCGCACAACATCCCTCTTTGGGGGGCGGCAGATCTACGGATTTTTTCCACACGGCAGGATGAAGCTGGGTGAAGATTTCCTTTCGCTCTTTCACTGGCCGTTCCATCCCTTGCGCCAATCTGTCCTGAGCCCTCAGAATGAAGACCGGCTCGTCTTCCCCAATCTTGGGAATGTCCAATTTTCCGTACTTGCCTGATATAGCCATGTGAATCTCCTTTCTTTGAATAGGGTGAATCATTTACTCGGCTGGGAAAATGCACTTATTTCACGAAACTTTATTTTGGCCACAGAGTTTTTTCGGTTCACCGTCTATTTTATCAATTCGACGAATCCAAGCACCGACATCACATTTCCGTTTAAACGAAGTTCGCCCTTGACCACCGTCATAGCAAAACCACCAATTACCCAGTTGCCTTGATTATTGCGGCTGATCTGTTGTAGTGTCAGTTTGCCGGTCGCTGTATTTTCTGTCTCGTCGAGCATTAGGTCAATATCCCATGGCAAAGTGAGGTGAATTCGGAATTTGTTTTAATTTCCTGTGCACGTTTTCATAACCCCCTATACCGAGAAGCTTCACCCAGCCTGATTTTTCGTCATAAAGTACACCAAAATGCTCTGCCTGATATTCGGAACCATCAACCCCCCGATTATTGTCCAGGGCAAAAGCGACAAATCCATTGGCATCACGACCGATAAAGGAGAAATAGTCCGAATAATAGGCCAGTTTTTCTAATGCCGATGCGCTGACCGGCGCCATGACAAGAAATGTAAAAACGAAATATAGTCTTAAAAGCAACAATCCCGAATTCTCCAAGAACTATGCCAAGTAATTAAAAACATCCCTCGTCGAATGCCTTTATACACATCAGCGACCATTGGCAGAACGTGGTCCTGCAGCCCCTTCGAGGGGCCTTCCTCATACCTCCAACTCTACTGGTGGTCGCTGATTTTTGCTGCCTGCACTGCCAGTTCGGCGGCCATTTCACGAAGCTTTTCTATATCCTCAAGACCGTCAAGAAAACGCTGCGGAATGCCGGAGAGCCCCGTCTGGGCTCCAGTTAGGGCTCCGGTCAAAATCGCCCTTACCTGGTTTTGACCACCACCATTGACGGCATGCAGCACAGCCGATTCAAAATCGTTGTGAAACCGTGCCGATAAATAGTATGCCGCCGGAAGCATGTGGTAGATGGCGCATGGCATGCCGTAAACGATGGAGACCTTCCAGGCGGGTTCAATACGGATTCCCGGGTCAACTGCTGCCGCAGCCATGTATGACGGCGACAGCAATGCATCCGGTGAGGCGAAACGACCTGCCCTGGGTGGATCAGGATCCCCCGGACGCGGTGGCTTCAAATCGTCTCCGGTCACGGTGTGAAAGGGCAACTCCCCGCTTTTAACCAGCCGCATCAGTTTACCTGATAGATTGGCGTCAAGGGAATGGCCTTGCACCAGAAGCCCAAGTACGGCACCAAAAGCCACAGTCATTGATACGACCGTGTTATCTGTCTGAGTCAGCATGGTGTTGGCCGTTATAGCAGCAGCGAGCCGGCTGGGCTGGAACGCATAGCGGACGGCGATGGCAAGGGTACGCTCGATAGCTTCGGTTGTATCGGCATGGCCTCCGGTTTGACCCCAGGGAAGATCTTGCTGTACGCGGCGGCGCCAAGCTTCTCTTATAGATTGACTGGTGTATCGCCCTGGCCCGCTTACCGGTGTGCCATCAAGAAGAGGGAAGAGCTCCTGTTCCATGCGCCGGCAAAAAAGCTTTTCATCGTAGCCACCACACTCAATCAAAGAGCGGACCATGAGGGCAAGGATGAAGCCGGACTGTGACAGTTGGCCGGCCTTCATACCGTCATGGTAACGGCCCGGCTTTGGATCGGTGTACTGGTCAATCCAATCGCCGTAGTCACTGTGAAGTTCTTCCAAATTATAATACCAATGCGGACCAAGACCCAGCGCATCTCCTATCCAGGCACCTAATATGGCGCCTTCTGCTCGATCTTGGATTTGATTCTTAGACATCGTCAACTCCGATAATTTGCGTTTTATTCTAAGATTGAAAACCTGGTCCTCTGGGCCAGGATTCTTTACTTTCATAGTTGAGTAATTATTCCTTAATGTCTGTTTTGCCGATGAGCACAATGTCGGAAATTTACGAAACGGCAAAATGCAGAGTTTAGGGAGGTGTCTGGGTGAGGACTTTTGTCAATATGCCTCCGTCGGAAACAGGCAATTGCGCCCGAGGACCCCTTACAATATTCATTGCTTGTCAATTATGCAAATTCCTTCGGGGGTCGGGTTACTGGAACCAATTGATACGGGAAGGATAATTGATGGTTTTGCGCTCTGAAATAGACCTGTATCGAATTTTTCGAGGGCAAAGAGACCGTATGAAGTGTTCGACAAAAGGCAAATTAATGCCTACCGTAACAGTTGAACCTTTTTAAGAGGAAAATAACAAAATGAGAGAGCTTACAATTCTGATAATATTGGCTATTGCTGTTACAGCGTACAGCGGTGAAACGGCAACAAATCCCGTCGAGGTCGGCGACGTTCGATGGGGACGCGACTTTGATGCCTCAATCAAAGATCCTGCCAAAACCGAACAAGCAAGATCAGATTAGGACCGGATAGATTCAAGATCAATCTTTAAAGACTTTTTCCCACCGCGGCGTTTTTTCAGACAGACCTAACGGCGCGTGAACAACGAAAGATGGCCAAATAAATCTTTTCATCTTTGTCCCTTTTTTGAACCCACATTCGTCGTATCGGTAGAGAGCATTGTGAATTACGAATAACCTAAAAAAAAAGGAGTCCCCTGATGTCAAAATTCATGTATCTAATAAGAGGCGGCGGCGAGGCCATGGCCGCCATGTCGTCAGAAGAGAAACAAAAACACATGGAGCTTTGGAAAACGTGGATGTCAGGCCTTGCTGATAAAGGAAAGCTGGTCGACGGGCTGCCCCTTTCCGACGAAGGAAAACGCATCGCCGGCAGAAACAAGATGGTCTCGGACGGGCCGTACGCCGAAGGCAAGGAAATTGTCGGTGGTTACATCATCGTCAACGCGAAAGATATCGACGAGGCGGTTGAACTATCGAAAGGTTGTCCTATATTCGAGAACGACGGCGAGACTGAAATCCGCGAAATATTGAGTATGGATTGACGGATCTTAATCTCAGAAGCCCGGCTGGTGCCGGGCTTTTTTTTGGAGAATCAAAGTGCCCGAGCTCCAGAAAGTAGAACACCTCTTCCGGCACGAGTATGGAAAAATGGTCGCGCTGTTGACCGGGCGGTATTCATCACGGCACATTGAACTGATCGAAGATGCCGTCCAGGACGCTCTGCTGAAAGCCATGCAGATTTGGGGCTATCAAAAACCTCCCGACAACCCATCGGGCTGGCTATACCGCGTCGCAAACAACCGGATCATAGACCATCTCAGGCGTTCAAAAAAGGTGGTGGACTTCGAGACGATCTCCCAAGTTATTGCACTTGACGAAGGTGAGCCGACGCTGTCGGGCGAATTGGCAGATAGCCAGTTGAAGATGATTTTTGCATGTTGTCACCCAGAGTTGTCACAATCCCAGCAGGTCATGCTGAGTCTGAAGCTGTTATGCGGCCTGAGCGTCCGGGAAATCTCGCGTGCGTTCATGAAAAAGGATGATTCCGTGAAACGGATTATCACCAGAGCCAAATCCCGTTTCAGGGAAAAAGTCGGTGTTTTGTCGGTGCCCGTCGGATCGGCGTTGAAATCACGGATCGACGCCGTTCTCAAGGTGCTCTACCTCATGTTCAATGAAGGATACAAGGCCACCGACGGCGAGCTTCTGACCAAAAATGAAATCTGCGAGGAAGCAATCAGGCTGGGGGGAATCCTGCTGTCCAATCCGCATTGCGACACCCCCGAAGTCAACGCGCTGATGTCCCTGATGTGCCTGAACGCATCCCGGCTGAAGGCCAGAATCAACCAGGACGGCGACTTGTGTACGCTGGAAAACCAGGACAGGACAAAGTGGGATGGGGAATCGATAGAGTGGGGCCTTTATTTTTTAAAGCAGTCGGCACGCGGTGATCGGATCTCACAATACCATATCGAAGCCGGCATCGCCAGCCACTATGCAACGGCACCTTCTTTCGATGAGACGGATTGGCAGGCCATTCTGGACCTTTACAATCTCCTTCTAAACCTGAACCCCTCTCCTTTTGTCAAGCTGAACCGGATCGTCGTGTTTTCAAAGATCCGCGGTGCAGAAGCCGGCCTGAGGGAACTGGCCGCCTCGAACACACCCGCCATGAAAAAAAATCATCTTTTCTACTCGATCCGTTCGGATCTCAGAGCCGCCGCCGGTCTGAAGGCCGAGGCCTTCGAAGATCTTCGCAGAGCAACCGATCTGGCGGAAAATGCGGTGGAGAGACGATTCCTTGAGAGCAAAATGAGCACCCTCTGAATTGATTTAGCTTTATTATCCCTCAAGTTGCATAAAATGTTTTCTTGTCTTTAGGCTGTTTTAATGAAAGTTATTGGCAATGTTACGTGATCCTGGATACTGGTTTCTGGATGCTGGATATTTCTGGATCTCACTCCCGGCGCGTTCCTGGATATCCAGTATCAAGTATCTAGCATCCAGCATCGTCCCAGTACTACCGACTCTCTTTTTTTCCCCACATGAAGAGTTAAGCAGATTTCTGCAACGTTAGGGTTATTTTTCATCTATCGTAGAATTATAAATTGAAACGATAATCAAACTCTAATAACAAGCAACTGAAGGTTGTGAATTCAGGAGTGGCCGGCACTACCGCAACGCCGGTTTGGAACGTGTTGCAGTTTTTATGGATAACGACAAGGAGGATCACCCCTTAAGGAAATTAGAAACAGAATTTGACGGGAGGTCAATTGGGTGGACGTGAAGATCTTAATTCGTGGTAATTCGCGCCAATTCGAGGTTAAAAAATTTTAAAGGGCCACATACCCTGCAGCAGGCCTAAATCCCCAAAAATGCTTTTCGGAACATATCGCTTTCCAGCAGCTCCTGGCCCGAGCCTTCACCGACAATGCGGCCGGTTTGCAGCACATAGCCGCGGTCGGCCAGGTCCAGGGCTTCGCGCACATTTTGCTCCACCAGCAAAATGGTGATGCCTTCTGCTTTGAGCCGGCGGACCGTATCGAGAACTTCGTCCACGAGAATCGGGGCCAGGCCCAGCGAGGGTTCGTCCAGCATTAGAATCTGGGGCCGGGACATCAAACCTCGGCCGATGGCCACCATCTGCTGTTCACCGCCGGAAAGTGTTGAGGCGGGTTGAGTGCGGCGCTCTTTTAGTTTCGGGAAGAGATTGTAGACGAAATTTAAATTTTCCTTGATC
>CP070771.1:5980268-5986582 GCA_020345785.1 Desulfobacterales bacterium | reverse complement strand
TCGAGTTAGTTTTGGCATGGATTCCCTCCTTTCGAATTTTTCCGGTGGTCTACCGGGGTTGTTGATGGATCGGCTTATAAACCGCTCCTCTGCGGTGAAATTGATAATTATTTTTCGCTTGTGAGGTCAAAATGCCGTTAGGACATCAATTGAATATACATTACTGTATTTGTGAAACTATGCACTTAGTAGCGCCGTGTCGACAATTTGTTGCCGATGTAAGCGTTTTCATTAATTCATCTGGACCAGGCTGTCAAGTATTAAAATGGATATTTGATTAGCCCGAAATTGTTAATTATCAGCCGATCGGCCTGTCGGCCAATAATGTAACCGCTTTCATTTAATTAGGCTTATAAGACGAAGTTTACACCGGTCACTCTGGTGGTTCGAGCGGTAAAAAAAACGTAATCACTTCTTTGACAAAGGCATCGCTGTGGCAAATGCCGTGGGCTTCAACTTATATGCGAACTTGATTCGGACCGCGGTCAGGGATCTCACGCTCGACGGGTTCAAAATCACGGCCGGCCCGGCCGATTTGAGCTGCCTTCACTTCGATTTCTCCTTTTGTTTTTATTGTTTTTCCGTTGTTTGAATTTGTCAAGGGCATGAATGCCGCTAGGTCCTGGTGATCTTCTTGTTTTGATCAGGGTTAAGGTATGGCGCAAACATTTAACTGCAACGGTTGTGGTGCGTACAGGCTTGTTTAGGTGAGAGGGCAGTGCAGATCCAGTCAACCCGGGATATCGCCGACACCGTCCAGAACACAATGAGGATGATAGGCAAAATGTTTTAAATCATCGGCGTCCGTCACGCCGCTTAGAACCAGGACGGTTGCAATTTCGGCATGGATGCCGGCGATGATGTCCGTATCCATGCGATCGCCGACGATGACGGTTTCCTCCCTTTTACAGCCGATAATTTTCATGGCATGCTGCATCATCAGCGGATTGGGTTTGCCCACGAAATAAGCTTTGATGCCCGTTGCCAACTCAATAGGGGCGATCAGCGAACCGGTGGCAGGGGCAATCCCCTTTTCAATCGGATCCGTCAAATCCGGATTGGTGCCGATAAGCTTGGCGCCGGCGCGGACCAGATTGACGGCCCGTTCGATCTTTTCAAAAGAGTAGGCCCGGGTTTCACCCACCACTACATAATCAGGATTGATCTCATTCATGGAAAATCCTGCTTGGTAAAGGGCGTTGATCAGACCAGCCTCTCCAATCACATAAGCGCTGCCTCCTGGCCGCTGCGATGCCAGAAAACTTGCCGTCGCCAGAGCGCTGGTATAAAAGTGTTCGGCCGGCACCTGAATCCCCAGCCGCTGAAGTTTTTCCTGCAATTCGCGCGGAGATCTCTCGCTGCCGTTTGTCAGAAATAAAAACTGTTTGTCTTCTTTTTGGAGCCAGTCCACAAACTCCAGCACGCCGGACAATAAGCGATTGCCATGATAGATGACGCCGTCCATGTCACAGATAAAGCCGCGCTTTTTTCGGATTTCAGCCAATTCCATTTGCGTTTCCTCAGGAAGCTGGTTAATCTGGAGGGAAGGTCTATTCGAGAATATGAAAAGTAAACATCCCTGTCAAACTAAAACCTTATTTTCGTTCCAGAGAGAAAAGAGGCCAAAGCTGCTTAGCGTAAAACAATATGCGCAGCATAAAACAATTAATCCGCCGGGCCTTCGATACGACGAATCAGCGACCACCAGCAGAGCTGCGGGTATTAGGAAAGCCCCTGGAAGGAGCCGGAACCACAATCTGTCACTGGTCGCTGATGTATATAAAGCGTTTGGACGGCATCATACGTGTTTCCGATAAAAGCTTGCCCATGTAAATTTTTATCATATATTTTGATCACCTTTGGCGCTGATCTGTCTGGTTTGGCGTGTATTTGAGCGATTCATTATTCACGGGCATTTTGTGTTGCTCAGCCCGATGCGGTAATCGTTGCTATGCCGGCAGACACAACGAGATCATAAAAAATAAGCCAAAATTGTTTTTTCTATCTCCATTCATATGCCAGCGGCATGGTATAAGTTTGAACAACTAAAAAATACTTCCGCTGTAACGGTAAAACCTTTTCAATTCTCGTCCCGATAGAGCGGGATGGCTTATGAATGGAGTTGCTGCAGTATTAAGAGCACAGGTGTCTACCCTTCGAGGAGGTTTCGCAAGGCGGATTAATTAGAGTCTTAAAAGTGAAGTCTTTGCATTTTGTGGAAAAGATTTTTTCTC
The DNA here is from genome assembly GCA_020345785.1 of Desulfobacterales bacterium. Next base: position 5,984,348 of record CP070771.1, on the reverse strand, counting down.
GCAAAGGCGCAAAGCCCGCAAAGGTAAATTTTCAAGTTAATCTTCGCGTCTTTGCGTCTTGGCGAGTCCGCCCCGGGCGGATCGGTTCCGGTTCATCCGGGTTAGGGAGAAATCATGCATCCTATAATTGCGCTGTGGACCTATCCGCGTGCGATTTCGACGGCGTTTGAGAGGATCATGCTGGAACGGGGTGATTGCGACGTATTCCACGAGCCGTTTTCGTATCTGTACTACGTCCATGAAAACAGCGGCAGCATTTCGCAAGAATTCATCGATCCAAATCACCCGACCACCGATGCAGCCATCAAACAAATGCTCCTGGCGGCCGCCGAAAAGCGCCGCGTCTTTTTCAAGGACATGGCGGCTCACTGCGGTTCGCATCTGCTGGAAGATGAGGCATTTATCGACCGCGTGAGCAATACTTTTCTGATACGGGATCCGGCCAAAACGATCCCATCATTTTACGCCATGAATCCGGATGTAACGCTGGTGGAAATCGGCTGCGAACAACTGCTGAAGCTTTTTAAAAAGGTCAAACACCGTGCGCCGCAACCGCCTGTCGTCGTTGATGCCGACGACCTGGCAGAAAACCCGCAGGGTATTGTGGCGTCCTACTGCCGCAAGCTGGGTATTGAATTCATACCGGCGGCACTGAATTGGCAACCCGAACTGCCATCCCAGTGGAAAATGTGGCGGAACTGGCATAGGGATGCCGCCGGCTCCACCGGCATCCGAAAGAATTTAAAAATCTACGATACGACCGTCGAGAACAGCGAACGCCTGAAATCCTATTATGAACATCACCTGCCGTTTTATCGTACGATGCATCGCCACCGCATCTCCGCCGTCCCGGTATAGCTGCGATGCGGATAAAACCCGTGCCGTCCGATTCTTCACCGGTATGCGGAGCCCCGGAAATCTGTTGCTCTTAAGGTGTGAATTGGTCCGCGAGTTGCTTCCATTCCTCAGGGGCCAACTGGCTTACCAGTTGGAACCGCCCTTTGAGAAATTCGTGGTTCTGCCGTCAAATCGAAAGGCAGCGCTGCGCGCGCCGCCTTTCTTTCCATATTGCGGTAAGGGTGGCTGACGTGCTTTCCTTCCGCAATTTTTTTCACATTTTACAAAATGCCCCAGTTTACTTGGTCGCTAGCTTCTTCTCCTGCACTGCTTCTGGTCGGCAACGATCGATACCAATGGGGGACAACATATCCTATAGCCAGGCCGATGCCCCAGCTAATTAAAATGACGACTTTTAGCGGAGGTATGTTTTCCTGGGGCAGGCCTTGGATCTGCTCCAGCCACAACAGGACGACCCGGGAGGCCACCGCTAAAACTATGCTACAGCCGATGCCTTCAATCCAGCGCATCCAGGGGGAAGGGGGTTTCTGAGCTAAAATGCCATCATCAGACAAATAGGGAATCTTAGGGACGGTGTTGACAAAGTTGACTTACTGAATCTCCTATCTTGTGCACCATTGTATCATGGTGAGAAGAATGGAGTCTGTAAACTATCAATCAGTAAATTCTAGATCTCCCCTCTGAAGTGTCAAATACTGTTAATATCTGTAAATTGCTGTAAATAAAATGATTTTTTGCTTGACCCTTCTATTGTATTGTGATTTTATACCTTTAATTTGGACAACGTTCATGAGGATGTGCAGTGGGGAACACGATGCTACTGATTTTTCTCGACACCTTTTGAATTCCTTTTTTAGAATGAGCTCCAAAATGCGAAGACTGATGTTTTGTACATATCGTCAATTTTCCCGCTAACACTATGACACGCGACAGGCATCGTGAAAAAACTTCCCCGAGTCCTTCTGTTGGTCCTATGAATGGAACGCTTAGCCAAGCTGCCGGAGCACGAATTCCAATAACTCCGTTTTTTGGGGAACACCATTCATTTCGACCTTGGATATGAGGGGCACATATGAAACGCAGATGTATATTCACAATTCAGAGATCAATTATCGCATTCATGCTTTCCAGCTTTTCGGCGATTTTCTGTGTCCCGGCACAAATTGCTTTTACGGCCGTCGTTACATTCCAGAATGATTTGGACGGCTTCCAGGCAGCAACGGGAGCACCGCTAATTACAATCGACTTCGATGATATTTCTTCCGGGACAAATATAGCCGGAACCACTATTAATGGTATTACATTCACGAGTCCCTCCGGCAACACACTTGACGTGGTGGCGGGGTCAGCCACATTCACCCCTTCCGGGTTCTTCGGGGTTATCAATCCCGATACAAATCGGCTATTTCCAACCTCCGGCACCAATGTTCTTTCTCCCGGAGGCCCGTCTCTGGTACCCGGTCCAAATCCCGCTCAACAGGACAGCCTGCAGCTTGATTTTGGCAACCCTCTGACTGCGTTCGGTATCGACTTGCTCTTCCAGTCTCTCGATTCTTCATCCTTAACGAGTTATCAGGTTCGTGACTCAGCACTGAATCTTTTGCTGGAGGGCTCCGTTGATTTCGGCCCTCTCGGGGGGAGCGTGGGTGATCCCGGAGGTGCATTTTTTATCGGTTTTGTTTCTGATAGCCCGCTTACCAACTTCTCCCGCATTATCTTCACCGAATCTGATGGCAATGCGATATACCCTGACGCTAATATTGGCTACGATACTCTGCGTGCCGCGCCTGTTCCCCTCCCAACTACCATAATACTTTTTGGATCAGGATTACTTGGAATTCTGGTAATTGGCCGAAAGACATTTTTCAAGAATTAACCAATCAGAAAATAGACAGTCAACCTGCCCGCAATGCTTCCAGAAAATGATGAAGTTTGCTAAGGGTTGTGACGATTGGGGAAAGCAAGGCGTCTAGATTTGTGATTATAGAAATCGGGCTAATCACTGATCAAAATTTGACACTCTTTTTCCTTCCGGATTTTTAAGTATCGTTGAGAACTTGCCGCAATGCTTTAAGTCCTTCCTGCTGTGCTGACCAAAGACGACCACCGGTCAGACCGCCATCCACCACCAGATTATGACCGTTGATAAAAGTAGACTCATCCGAGGCCAGAAAGACGGCTGCTCGAGCGATATCGTCCACGATGCCTGCTCGACGGATTGGTTGAATGTCTGCAAGCACTTGCTTCATCACTTCGGCGGTATTTTCCGCTTGATCCGTTGGTAGGCCCGCGGCTTTGCCAAATATTCCGGTTGCAATACCGCCGGGTGAGATGCAGTTGACTCGAACGTTGCTTTCGCCTAACTCCATGGCTACGAGCTTGGTCATATGAATCACGGCCGCCTTTGCGGCTGAATAGACTATAGACGAAAAGCCAGCGAGAATTCCGGCAACACTGCCCGTATTGATGATGCTGCCCGAGCCTTGGGCGCACATGATGGGCGCTGCGTGTTTCATACCGAGAAATACCCCGCCGAGCAGCACCGACAACGCATATTCATAATCTTCCAATGGAATCGTTGTGATACTCCCGTGGGTCGCTGGCACACCAGCATTGTTGAAAAGACAGTCAAGTTTTCCAAACCGATCAACCGCGTAGCCGATCATTCTCTTCACATCGGCTTCCAAAGAAACATCCGTTTTCAGAAAGTCGACGTTGTCGCCGAGCCTGTCAGCCAGCTCGCGTCCGTCGTCCTCTCGCCGTGCGGCGATAAGCACGGAAGCGCCCTCCTCGACGAAGATTTCCACGGTCCGCCGCCCGATGCCACTTGTTCCTCCCGTAATAATTGCCACCTGGCCTTCCAAACGTCCACGCATACCTTCCTCCTTCTTATTCTAAGATTGAAAACCTGGTCCTCTGGGCCAGGATTCTTTACTTTTTTCAGAAAACCCCTTGCGCAAAGAATTCTGTCTCTCAGAACAAAATAAGAGGCCTAAGTCGCTCGTTGGGTGCGGACTAAAATGGTATTTCGCAATTTAGCCACTGTGCGCTCAAAGCCTGAAAACGCCTTTTTGGATTCTTCTCCCCAGCTGTTTTCATGCTCGACTGCGGCTTTGAGAGCCCTGGCCTTACCTTGACAATTATTCAGAAAAGGTTTGGCATCAGCGGTTCTCACAAAAATTGTCTGTTTCGCTTCCTCTAGGTCTTTAATCAACAGCAACA
>CP070771.1:5976454-5980168 GCA_020345785.1 Desulfobacterales bacterium | reverse complement strand
TGCCGTCATGCTGGCGAATCAATTCCTGCGCACCTACAATAAAGAAATAAATATGGACATTGAGATTACCCCGGAAGAGGTGCTTCTGGTTAAAATTGGTCTGGATCAGAAAGCCGCCGGGTATGCCGCCTGGCGCGTCGATGGGGAGCAGAAGAAGTTTTTAGAAAAAATCGTATTGATTCGCAGACGATTGGTTGAGGCCATGGCGAGCTCTGCCATCGATGAGGAACGGCTGCCGATTCGCTTTTTGCTGGCTCTCGAACGGGAAGTCCACATCTTTTTGGCGCTCGCGGGGGGAGATACCGCGGCCATGGTACTGCGAAGTGCGTTGAAGGTTTACGGCAACCCCGAATCGCAGGTCTATCACATGCAGGAAAGCGCCGGACACATGACATCTTTGATACAGCACCTGGCGGCCCTGATCCGCGGTTTCGGACGCATCGGCAAGACACAGGATCTGGCGCTGCTGGATGAAATCAAGGAATACAAGCAAGGATTTTTGGATCTCGGAAATGACCCGCGCCACGAAGTACTGATCAGGCGCATTTTGGGGTGGATCGACATGGCCAAAAACGAGATCGGCTCCCGACCGGCTCAGGATGCAACACCGGAAGAACTTGAACCCGCCGGCCGGCCGCCGGCGTCCGATGTCAGACCTCAAAACTCGGATGCCGGAACTGCCGCCCAACCCGGTTAGGCGCCTGATTGGTTGATTAGGTTGACTGAAATTCCGGATGCTCGATTTCGGTTACCGGCCTGCGGCCGCTGGCTAATCGCTGACCCTCCCAATTTATCCAACTTTTGCATTTCTCAGCCCTCTCTCAGAATGTCGGTTCATCTCAGTGCGCAGGTCGTCGAAAGAAAAGGATACTCATTGTTGGAAAAACTAAAACTTTAAAACAGAAGGGCGTCCCTCTTAACTCTTAACCTCTTAACCGAGTTTTTTGAGATAGATAGATTTGGTTTATTTTTCGGATAGCTGGGTTGGGAAATCCGATTCATGCGGACAAGAGCATTCGTATCTACAGCAATCATTTGCGGCTTCTTTCCAAGCGTCTTTTTCGAATCGCGTTCTCGATTTCCTGGAATGACACGGTCTTCTTCTTTTTTCGGTGTTTCAGGATACCAAATAAATCCGCCACGGAGTTGTGTTTGCCGGTCATAAGCACTTTGCCGTCATCGAGTGGAACAAAGACAACTTGATCAGAGGCTTCGACCTTCAAAAATTCTCTAATTTCCTTGGGTATGGTAATTTGGCCTTTGGATGTTACAGTACCGGTGATCATTTTGGCCTCCTTTAGTGTCCTTACTTGATGGTAAGGATATCACCCGTTGTTGGAGATGTCAATGGCTGGGCTGGTTAGACGGGAGTTGAGCGGCTGAGCCGACACTCGCTGTTTCAACGATTATAACCCAGATTGAGCGGTTTTCTGTCTAAAAAGAAAACTGCTCAATTTGGGCATTTTACAAAAGTGATGAAGGCATTCTGGGTGATTGTGAAATTGCGGAGCGCGTGCTGGAAAGGGCAGATGAGCAATTGGATCAAAATTATGCGCTTCAAGCCACGGGTCTGGATTAGGATTGGTTGGCGGATAATGTTGCCGGATTAACCGGCGTCAAACCTTCAAGACTTCTCAACCCCGGCGATAACTGCAGCAGATTTCAGACGTGAAGTCATCTGTGCATTTGGGCAGTCAGCGAGTTGGGTATTACCCTGGCGGAATTATCCCGTCGAAAGCGCATATCTCAATCCTCCATCAGTATAGCGCTTTAGCGCGGTGAGCAGATCATCGAAAGGGAAGGATACTCATTGTTGAAAGAAGTAAAACCCCAAAACAGAAGGACGTCCCTAAATTCCTGTACGGCAAACGCCGGATGGATATGCGCGACATCGGTGAGGAAGAATAAAAAGTAGCTGTAAAAAACCTTATAGACACAGGCGTCGGCAAATTCTCCGACGCCATAAGCAATTTTTTTTCTTATGGGGACTTTTCCGTCTGCAATCGATACACTCGCCTTTTTACTGTCCATATTCAGGATTAACTGGTAAGGGCAGGATTGTCATAAGTTATAAAAATACCGAACGATTGTCAGGCCCAGAATAACTGCGCCCATGATCAAGGCCAATATTTGCTGATCGGGATTGAATTTTCGCATGGCTGCGTGTTTCGTATTGCGCGTTGGGGGATGCGAATACCGCAATCCCGCAACGTGCCATCCACATTCGAGGTATTATTCCTTATCCAGTCCAAAAGCGGTATGCAGCACTCTGACGGCCAACTCCCCGTATTTTTCTTCGATGACGCATGAGATCCTGATTTCCGACGTGCTGATCAGGATGATGTTGATGTTTTCAGCCGCCAGGGTGGTAAACATTTTGGAGGCAACGCCGGAGTGATCTTTCATGCCGACGCCGATGACCGAAACCTTGACGATCTTTTCATCGCCGAAGACGTCCTCGGCCCCGATTTCCTCGGCCACCTGCTTTTCGATGGCGAGCGCCGTTTTGTAGTTGGGCCTGGGGACCGTAAAGGTTAAATCGGTTTGCCCGGCGGTGCGCGTGTTTTGGATAATCATGTCCACCACGATGCCATTGTCCGCGAGGGGGGTGAATATTTTAGCTGCGATGCCGGGTTGATCCGGAACTTTTTTCAACGTGATACGGGCCTGGTTTTTATCCAGAGTGACACCGGAGACCACCAGACGCTCCATGCCGGAATCTTCATTGACCACCATAGTTCCCTCCTCTTCACTGAACGATGACCTGACATGCACAGGGATGTTGTATTTTTTAGCGAAACCGACCGACCGGATCTGGAGCACTTTGGCACCCAGGCTGGCCATGTTCAGCATTTCGTCATAGGATATTTCCTTAAGCTTGCGGGCTTTGTCGCATATATTGGGATCGGCGGTATAGACCCCGTCCACATCGGTGTAGATTTCACACACGTCGGCTTTCAAGGCCGCGGCAATGGCCACCGCCGACGTATCGGAGCCGCCGCGCCCCAGCGTGGTGATGTTGCCATGAGGATCGCTGCCCTGGAAGCCGGCGACCACCACGATGTTGCGGTTGTTGATTAGCTCTTTGATCCGATCGGTTTTAATGTCGACGATGCGGGCGTTTCCGTAGCTTTGGTCCGTGACCACTTCCGCCTGGTGTCCCATCAGGGATTGGGCGGAGTAATTCATTGACTTCAACATCATGGCCAGAAGGGCCGAAGTGGTCTGCTCGCCGGTGGCCAGGAGCACGTCGAGTTCCCGTTTGTCCGGTGTCTCCGCTACCTCCTGAGCCATGCCGATCAGTCTGTCGGTGACGCCGGCCATGGCCGACAGGATGACAACCACGTTGTGACCCTGGTCATAGGTTTTGACAACGCGCTGGGCGACATTTCGAATACGCTCCAGATTGGCAACTGACGTTCCACCGAATTTTTGAACGATTAAACTCATTTTTGATATCCCGTTAATTCATCCTCTCTGAAGAATAGCATATTCAAATTTGCGGTTTATTCTTCGAAAACTTAATAATGTAGGTTGTACGAAAGTCCGCCGGATTAATTAGTTTCCATCCGGAAATGGCCCTTTTTCCGATGAACTGCGTTCTCCGCGGGTTTACTGCCTCGACGTACGATGAGTACGCCTCGTTGTAGACCCTTGTGCGGCCTTGCTCATCGAAAAAATTGCTCATTTCCAAATTGGAAACTTAATTGTGCC
>CP070771.1:5953549-5976354 GCA_020345785.1 Desulfobacterales bacterium | reverse complement strand
TTGCGGGCTTTGCTGTCTGCGTAAAGTTGAAGATGAAGCAACGGGCAGAATAAAATACAGCGGTATTGCCTGCGAGTTTCTGGATACAGAGACCTGTCAATGTATGGTTTATGAAGATCGGCATTTCGTTAATCCGGAATGCATTGCCCTTCGCCGCGATATGGTGAAACAGATAAAATGGCTGCCGGAAACCTGCGCCTACCGACGCCTGGCGGAAGGCAAAAAATTGCCGCGGTGGCATCCGCTGGTCTCCGGTAATCCCACAGCCGTTCATAAGGCACGCATATCCGCCCGCAACAAAGTCGTATCCGGGCTGTACGTACATCCCGAGGATTTAGATCTCGATATTTAAATTGAGACAATGCGCGACCTTTCCAGCAATCGGGATACCGTCTTGCCTTAATTTTAAATACATCTCTCCAGGATCGCGCCGATTGGCCCCGCGTATCAGTTGCACTCTCAGAGCATAAATTCTGTTCTATCCCCATCCGCATGAATCCGGTATCCCAATTTGCCAATTTCCGCTTGACAGCTATCAGTAAATTCGATAATTGGTCTTACCGGTAACGCCGGTAAATCCGACGTGCGAATACGTCTCATGCATCTGCTGCCGGCAGAAGCCGGAAAGCTTCGCCCCGGCTCTCCAAGTCGCAGGAATTGACCCCAGCGTGCAATTTCCTCCCCTCTCTTCGGGCTGCAGGCGCTGCCCTGGGGTACGCGAGCCGGTAACGCGTTTGGCCAGATCTTACTCGATGGGACAGCGTTGGTATCATGCCAAAAGACTCAAAATCTCCCTTTACCCGGGTCACACAGGCCGGTTTTAAGAAGAAAAGCTCCCTGATTGCAGAACAGATTCTGCATCTTATCAAAACCGGTGTCTATGAACCGGCGAGCAAACTTCCCCCCGAAAGATTAATTGCCGAGCAAATGAATGTTGGACGACCATCGGTTCGCGAAGCCATCAGTGCCCTCCATATCGCCGGCGTCCTGGAGAGCCGACCGGGTGACGGCACCTATGTGGCGGCAAGTCCGATGTTAGACTTTCCGGTTGACAATACCCTGTCGGTGCTGGAGGAAAGCGAAAGCCCCTTCGAGGTTCTTCAGGCCCGCAAAGCCATGGAAATTGGCGTCATTCACCTGGCCATCAAAAACGCCACCGAAGAGGACATCCAGCGCATAAAGGCAGCCTGGGTAAAAAAGCGCGACAACGCACGGCGGGGCAATTATGCAGAATTCATTCGTCACGGCCGGGAATTTCACCGTGCCATCGCCGAGGCAACCGGTAGTCGGGCGATTGTCGGTTTAACCGAGGGGCTTCTGAAGATGACCCATCAATCCCTGTGGGTCCACATGCGGGAACAGTACTACCGGCAGGATAATCGCCGGATTGAGCCGATGATCAAACTGCATGACGACATCGTCAAGGCAATCGAAAATCGCAATTCCCAAAAAGCCATCGAATTAATTGAAAAACATTATGACATCCAGATCGATCAGCACTACCACGATGTCGGTGACACGGCTGATTTAAAGAAGGAATAACCTGCAAACCAACAATTAAAAGGAGGTAAGGCATGCAATCAAAAGCAAGATGGTTGAAATTGACATTGGTTTTTTTTGTGGCGGTTTTTATGTTAAATGCCGTACCGGTCATGGCTGAGACGGTCATCACGCTGTGGAGTCACTGGGCCGACCATGACAGCAAACGCAACTTTGTTGAAGGTGCGGCCCGGGATTTCGAGAGTGCCAATCCCGGCGTACAGGTCAAGGTAACATGGTATGAAAAGCAAGCGCTTTATGCTGCCCTGAAAACTGCTTTGCTGGCCGGCCAGGCACCGGACATTTTCTATGCCGAACCCAACCAGATCGAATATCTGGAAAACAACATGCTCTACGATCTATCCCGGGGACTCAACTGGAACAACATTGAAGGCTGGGCCAAAGATGGCTGGACATATAAAGGCGGCGTTTACGGCTTTCCGTTGGAGGCCTGGACCGTAGAGCTCTACTACAACAAAAAGATGCTGGCCGAACTGGGCTTCAAGCTGCCGGTCGACAAACAATTGGGTCAGGCTGAATTTCTGGATCTCGTCAAAAAAACCCGCGCCGCCGGAATTACGCCCCTTGCCCTCGGGGTCGGCGACCGCCCTTATCCGGGGGCCTTCCTGACCCATGAAGCATTGTTGAAGAATCTGGGCACCGAGGATTATGACAAACTGCTCAGGGGCCGGCTGGACTGGAGTGATCCGCGGGTCAGAGATGCACTGGATTTTGTCAAGGCGCTCATTGATGCCAAAGCCCTGCCGAACAGTTTCTCCACCTTAAAACTGGGCGAATCCCATTTTTACTTCCATACCAAACCGGGCGCCTTGATGTTTCTCATGGGCAGCTTCTACCCATCCCGGGCCTTTAACCCAACCGACAAGGGCGGTCAGCCGCCGGATTTTCAACTGGGCATCATGCAGTATCCGGCTCTGGAAAAAGGTGTCTGCAACGAATGCAAGACCATCACCATCGGCGGCAGCTATGTCGTCAACGCCGCTTCCAAGAATCCCGACACGGCCATCAAATTTTTGAATTCACTGGCCACGCCGGAGATGGGCAACAAGTGGCTGGAAACGGTGCTGGTGCAGACGGGTATCAAGGCGGATCCCAGCAAAATTACCGGTCCCTATGCGGCCTATTTCCAGGAATTGGCTGCCATCGACGCACCCTGTAAATTCTATCCGGATCTTCCGCTGGGCGCCATGCACGGAGACGCCAAGGAAACTTTTATTCAGGTTGTCAATCAGGCATTTCCGGCCGGCCTGCTGACGGTTGATCAGGTGATCGATAAAATGAATGCTGTCCGCTGATCTCTTATAACCTGAATCTTGCATGAAAATTAATGAGAAGTTCAGATAATATAAAAAACAGCATTATGAAAGCCTCCGACTCGTGCAAAATTCAGGTATAACGAAATACCGCCCGCGGAAAGGGATTTCCACGGGCGGTATTTTCGAGCGGATTAAAACCGAACGACTGAATTTTGATGAGCAATACGGTATCGAAAAAGGAAAATTTTACAATCAACAACCGGCGTGATCTATCGCGGCCAATGGGGGCGATTGTCAGCTTTCTGCTGCCGGCGCTGACCGTGTATGCGGCCTTTACGGCCTACCCGGTGCTGCGCACCCTATACAACAGCTTTCATCATGTGCTGCCGGGGCGGCCCAACGCATTCATCGGCTCCGAAAATTATATCCAACTTTTCAACGACGATTTTTTCTGGCAGGCCGTCAGAAACACCCTCATCTGGGCCTGCACGGCCCCGATGCTGGAACAGGTGCTTGCCATTTTACTGGCCCTGGCGCTGTACGCCAAAATTCCGGGGGCAAGATTTTTTCGCATCGTCTGGTTCACACCGGTGCTGATGTCCTTTGTAGTGGTCGGCATTATCTGGATGTGGATATTCAATTTCGATTGGGGGGCGGTGAATGTCATCTTGCGTGCGCTGAGCCTGGAAAACTGGGTGCGCTCTTGGCTGGGTGATCCGGCAACCGCACTGCCGTCTCTGATTTTTGTAACTACCTGGATGTGGACGGGGTTTAACATGGTGGTGCTGCTGGCGGCCCTGCACTCGCTGCCCTCGGAGGTGCTGGAGGCCGCCGAACTGGACAATTGCAGCTGGATGAAAAAACTCTGGTTCGTGATTATTCCGCTGATCCGGCCGACAATTTTAAATCTGGTCGTGCTCTCCTTTGTCGGTAAGATGAAAGTCTTTGACCTGGTCTGGATCATGACCAAGGGAGGTCCGCTGTGGTCAACGGAGACAGTTTCCACTTATGTCTACAAACGCGCTTTTGAGTGGAGTACGTTTGATCTCGGATATCCGTGCGCCATTGCCAGTGTCTGGTTTATCATTGTACTGGCCGGTGTGCTGTTGTTGACTTTTGTGTTTCGGCAACGCGGAAAATTGGAATATTAAAGGATGTCGCACCTTATAAGAAAATGGAAGCATGCGGTATTGATTGTGGCTCTGTCGGTTTACACCGTTTATGCCGCCGGTCCGCTGTTCTGGGTTTCGATGATGTCTTTGCGAACCACATCGGAAATTGCCCACAGTCCCTATGCCTTCCCGCAAAAGTTTCATTTGGGGAAGTTTGCCGATGCTTGGGTGACCTCAAATTACAACGTCTATTTTACCAACAGCGTCAAGGTCGTGCTCTCCGCAGTGGCCATCGTAACCCTGATCGGCGGAATGGCGGCCCACTGTTTTGCCCGCTATCGCTTTCCCCTGCGGAAGATTTTGTATTTTACGATTTTCAGCACCATTATCTTTCCACCCCAAATTACCATCATCGCCCTTTTCCAGATTCTGGTGGAATACGGGCTGTACAACACCCTGACGGGACTGACGCTGGCCTATGTCGCTTTTCAACTGCCCATCACGGTATATGTCCTGGAAAGTTTCTTTGCCCGGATTCCGTCCGATCTCTATGACGCCGCCCGCATGGACGGATATTCCGAGTGGCGCATATTTTGGAAAGTCAGCATGCCGGTGGCGCTGCCGGCGCTGTCGACAACCATTATTCTCAATACGATTCTGCTGTGGAACGAATTTCTATATGCCGTCGTTCTGATTACCGACGAAACCAAACGCACCCTGCCCCTTGGAATCCAGAAATTCATGGGCGATCAGCTGGAAGATATAGGGATGATCGCGACGGGGCTGATGATTGCCATCGTGCCGGTGGTCATCATTTATGTCTTCTTTTCGGAAAAACTGATTCAGGGGATGACGGCAGGAGCGGTTAAATAGGAAATGGATCTATGTCGGGGAATGGCCGCGTTAGCAGAAAGACTAAATTATTAAGCATTAGAAAATAAATTATCAAGTAATAAGCACCAAATTACAAACAAATCTCAAATTACAATATCCAATTACCAAAACATTTTTGGCATTTCGAATTTCGGTCATTGGGATTTGTTTGGATTTTGGGAATTGTGATTTGGGATTTTTTGTTACTCCATCAATACCTAAGGTTACCGTTCAGAAGTTGCTTTAAGCGGTGATAGGCTAAAATTGTCTATAGAATGGAGGCCTGTCGATGGCCGTTGTAACCCTAAAAGGGCTTACAAAAATATATGAAGGCTCAAAAGAGCCGGCCGTCAAAGACATTACTTTTCAGGTCGAGGACGGAGAATTCATGGTCCTGCTGGGGCCTTCGGGCTGCGGCAAATCGACCGTTTTGCGAATGATTGCCGGATTGGAGACCATAACCGGTGGCGAGCTGAGCATCGACGGACAGTTGATGAATAATGTCCCGGCCAAAGATCGTGATATTGCCATGGTTTTTCAATCCTATGCGCTGTATCCCCATATGAAAGTCAGAGACAATCTGGCGTTCGGGCTGAAACGCAGGGGAATTCCGAAAATACAGATCAGCCGACGGGTGGAAGAGGTTGCCGCATCACTGGGTTTGACCCCGTATCTGAATCGCCGCCCCCATGCACTTTCAGGAGGGCAGCGCCAGCGGGTGGCGGTCGGCCGGGCTATCGTGCGCGATCCGAAAGTGTTTCTATTTGACGAGCCGCTGTCCAATCTGGATGCCGCTTTGCGGGTCAACACCCGCAACGAGCTGGTGAATCTCCACGAACGCCTGGGCGCCACAACCATTTATGTCACCCACGATCAGGTCGAAGCCATGACCATGGGATCACGCATCTGTATCATCAATGAGGGCCAACTGGTTCAAATCGGACCGCCCATGGAAGTCTATCGGCAGCCGGCGAACACATTTGTGGCCGGCTTTTTAGGCAGTCCGCCGATGAATCTGCTGCCCGCAGACCTGGAGGAGCGCACCCAAGGCCGGCTGACCCTGCGCATCGGCGGGCAGACCATCAGCGTTCCGCAGGAATGGAACCATCTGATGGAAGCATCTACAGGGGAAGTTATCTTCGGCATTCGACCGGAAGATCTATTCTTGCAGGCACAGACGCAAAGCGCCGGCCGCCTTGCTGAATTGGACCTGGTGGTCAGCGGGGTCGAAGCGCTCGGCGCCGAAACGGTCGTCATTCTTAACCTGCCCGGCTTGGATCAGGCAATTTTTGTAAAGGCTGACCGCTTTGCCAAGGCCCGCCGTGGGGATCAAATTCGTGTCTGGGCTGATTTGTCCGCTGCACGCCTATTTGATCCGCATAGCAAACGGGTGATTAGCAGAACAAATTGAAAAATGAATATCGAATATTGAATATTTAAGGATGCATGCCTTTGAGATAGTGATACCGCAACTTTTTAAACGAAAATAACAACGATAGGATTCCAACAACTTTCAATCTGCAATTTTCAATATTCACCGCTTAGAAAGGAGATGATATGGCAGCCAAAGAAACAGCCTTAACCATAAAACGAAATTTTCCGCGGGCGGCTCAGGAACTTGTCCAGAAGTTTGGCAATCTACCCACCGGCAATGTCTGTGACGCCCAGGGACGCGTCGGCGCCCTGGATTACCGCATAAAGCCGGTCAGTGAAACAACGCAATTTTGCGGAACGGCCCTGACAGTCGATTCCGGCCCGCGGGATAATCTGGCAGCATGGGCGGCGCTGGATATAGCCAAACCAGGCGATGTCATCCTCATCACCACCGGTGGGCATCTGGACAGCTCCGTGGCTGGTGACCTCTATGTCGGAATGGCCAAAAACGCCGGTGTTGCCGCTATCGTGACGGACGGGGTGGTCCGCGATCTGCCTGGAATCAATGCCGTCGGAATACCCGTGTTTGCCCGGGGGATTTGTCCCAATTCTCCCTGGAAAAACGGACCGGGCAGCGTGGGATTGCCGATCGTGATCGGAGGTGTCACCGTCAACGCCGGCGACATCGTGGTCGGCGATCAGGACGGTGTAGTCATCGTATCACACGACAGGGCAGTGGCGGTGGCCGACGGATTGCAGGCGGTGCTCGACAAGGAGAAAAATATGGAAGCAGCGGTAAAGGCCGGGCTCACGGTGCCGGCCTGGCTCAAGGAAGCCTATGATAGCAAGGGCGTCGACTATTTAGATTAGGGCGCTTGCCAGGGCATTGAGGTCAATTGATGTTCACGTTGCCGGAAGCTTGGCTAAGTTCTCGGTTTCAGGTGTCGGGTGTCAGGTGTCAGGTGTCAGAGAACAGATAACCGATGTCAGAGGAAAGAGGACAGCGTGCAGGTGAAAGAAGGTGAGCGGGTCAGAAGATGGGAAGGTGAGATCATACCGGGACTGACTTACAAGAGCCGACAAAAACCATGGTTATTTGTTATTCGTTATTGGGTTGAAACCATAGGTGTCCCTCCCTTCGAAACTTGTCCGCCTAAAGAGGATTATAAGGTTCAATGTCCAAAATTAGGCGGTGTTTTTTCACTAAAAGCTATGACCTATCAGCTATGAGCTTTTTAGCTGGCTGAAACCTGAAACCTGACACCTGAAACCATAGGAAAAAATTTTCCTTATCCTCGATTCGCCGACAGAACCATTTCCTGCAAGCATAATCTCACATGAAAAAAAGAGGAGCGCTGCATGTCACTTCGTAAAGTATTTTATTTCAGTCACGCCCCGGAAAATGTCTACGAAATCATCCGCGAAGAGGTGCCGCCGGGCTTTGAATTGATATCACTCAATGAGGATTCCGACGATGAACGCAAACTGAAAATGGCCGAATGCGAGGTCGTCATTGTGGCCGCCCGACCCATGACCCGTGAATTTGTGGACGCCGCCCCGAAGTTGAGGCTGTTGCATCACCAGGGCGTTGGCTACCAGGACACGGTGGATACGGCGGCCTTGAAAGCGCGTAATATCGTCCTGGCTCTGACGCCTGCCGGCACAAGTATCGGTGTGGCCGAACATACGGTCCTGCTTACCCTCGCAGCCTGCAAGCGCCTGCCTTACGCAGACAGCGAGCTGCGTCAGGGCCGCTGGCATATCAACAGCCTGCGCCCCTATTCTTTTGAACTCTTCGGCCGCACGGTCGGCTATATAGGCATGGGGCGCATCGGGCAGGAAACCGCCGTCCGGTTCAAGGCTTTCGGCACGACAGGCGTTTACTTCGATCCCTACGCAGCGCTGCCGGCCGAACGGGAGCAAGAACTGGGCGCAAGCCGGGTCGACTTTGATCAATTACTGGCCGCCGCCGACATCATCACATTGCATGTGCCGTCGGGTGCGGCCACCCATCACATGATCGATGAAGCAGCGCTGAATCAGATGAAGCCCAACGCCATTGTGATCAACACTTCCCGGGGAAGTGTCATTGATGAGGCAGCCCTCTGCAGGGCTCTGGCACAGGGCCGAATCGCCGGGGCCGGCCTGGACGTGTTCGAAACAGAACCCTTCCGGCCGGACAACCCCCTGGCGGCCATGCCCAATGTGGTCCTGACGCCTCATATCGCCGCCGGCACTCGAGATGCACTCAAAACAAAGATGCGCGCTCTGTTTAATAATGTCCAACGCTTTTTCAACGGCGAAGCCCTGGAGAATCAGGTTGTATTGTAAAGTCTGCGGCCGTTAGGCGGTTTAACAAAGCAATATCAACAAGATATGTTGATGTCCTCGAGTAATTTGACTTTCAATAAGGTTTGAGGTTTCAGCGGCGCCACTGGCCTTAAGTACGGCCAGTTTAATCGATAAAAGAAACGAATGAACGTCGAACATCGAACGTCCAACATTGAACGTCCAATATTGATGGCGCTGCGCTTAATCTATTAATTTATCCGATAAGCAGCCTGCAGCGAGCTCCTCTCGCCATGCTCGGGGCCTGAGCTTGCCGAAGGCAGCCGAGTCGAATCCTTCATGCAGATCCGCCAGCGGCGGACCGAAGGGTCGATTCGCCCTGGTTGAATTTTTTAAATCGACAAAATACCTTATTCGACGTTGGACGTTGGAAGTTCGATGTTCGACGTTTAAATTTTTCACTACTCCGAACACGTGAAGTTTCATACGAGCGCCGCCTCTGGCCGACGCGTCCAGTCTGATCAATAAAGAAACTTTGACCATTCGCTGCCGTAGGGTCGGTCTCCGTGACGACCCATACCGGCGGGCACGGAGGCCCGCCCTACGTCAGCGGTCGAAATAAATGAAGTTTCATATAAGGTTTCAGGTGTCAGCGTCACCGCTGGCCCTCAAGGTTTAGCTTTAGAGAGCGGCCGGTTGGATCGAAAAAGAAACTGCTGTTTGGCTTTAGACAGTGTGCCGAAACCGCTATTTGAAACAACGGACCACGGACAACGAACAAAGGACATCTTAATCTAATTTTTGAACTCGACAAGAAGACGGCTTTTATTCGAAAGGGTTCCTATGAAGGCGAAGACCAGAATTAAGGTCGCCGTTGCCGGGGCCGGTATGGTCACCCGGCACCATTTGCGGGCCTGGCGCAAGCTGCCGCAGGTCGAAGTGGCGGCGATCTGCGCCCGTCACCTGGGGAATGCGCAATTACGGGCCGCCGAATTCAATATCCCGGCAGCCTACGATGACGTGGCTGACATGCTGGACCGTGAAAAACCGGATGCCCTCGATATTGCCTCCCCGCCCGAAGTCCATCGCGCCCACGCGATGATGGCGGCGGACAGAGGAATCGACATCCTGTGCCAGAAACCCATGACGCCGGATCTGGCCGAATCCGAACGGCTTGTGGCTGAGATCGGCGACCGCGTGCGATTCATGGTCCACGAGAACTGGCGGTTCAGACCGCAATACCGGCAGGCTGCCGCATGGCTGGCTGAAGGCCGGATCGGCGCTTTGCATGAGTTCCAATTCGCCGTTCGCAGCTCGGGCCTGATTACCCGGACGGCGGGCGGCCGTCTTTTCGCCCTCGAACGCCAGCCCTTCTTTTCCGGACTGCGAAGATTCATCATTATGGAACTGCTGATCCACCACCTGGACACCATCCGTTATCTGGTTGGCCCGGTCAGCGTGGCAGCCGCCAGTGCCGCCCGGGTCAGTCCGGATGTCATCGGCGAAGATGTGGCCCTAATCAGTCTGAAGGCAGAAAACGGTGCCTTGGGAACGGTCAGCGGTAATTTTTGTGCCGCCGGTTTCCCGCCCCTGCCGGCCGACCGGTTGGAGCTGATCGGCGATAAGGCCAGCATCCTTTTCCAAAATAACACCCTGCACCTTCGCGGCGAAACCGAAGAATCTGTTGAATATGATTTCGAGCAGGCCTACCAGCAGTCGTATGACAACGCCATCGCTCATTTCGTGCAGGCCTCGCAAGATGGGACACCCTTTGAGACCGGCGCAGCGGATAATTTGCAGACGCTGAAACTCGTGGCAGATGCTTACAAACGCTCCCGATTTTAAACCAAACCCGACGCTGATAAGGTCGATCGAACTGTGAAGTCCTCTTCACAATTCTATAGATCGGCCTTCACAATTTTATCCGCTTCAATCTTCCCTGTTTTGTAACTATCTATATTTATATTGCATTTTGGACTTGTCGATAATGGCATGCAATTTGCCTGATACAATGTAAGTACGGGGGCGGGTTTAAACCTTAATTTTCTCAACCGGACAAGCTTTAAACCCCCACCCCTTCTTTAACACAATCAGCTTTGCCTGCCAGGGGCGGGTGACGTTTGCAGAGGCAAATGTTCGGCAATCAGGAGACTCGTCATGTCCGTTTGGCAAAAGACTAAAATCTGGCTCTTAATCGGACTGTTGTATGCTGTCTACTACGCCATAAAAAGCAGCAAAATACTCAAGCGCATCGAGATACCCCGCATCAAATGGGTCGAAAAAAGCTGACGGCAATATGTGGTTGACATTCTCCGATAAACTGGGAATTCTCATACGCCAGTTGCGCAAGCGGCTTGCGAAATACCTCATCGAACGATTTCGCCGTCTGCGAATAACCTCGTGAGACGGGCAGATACCCCCCACGGCTGTTTAAAGACCCGCAACGACCCCATACCGCCATCCGCATGAATAACCTGACCGGTAATCCACGACCCGCTATCCGACATCAAATGAACGGCCAAATGGGCGATATCCCGCGCAGATCCGATCCGTTTTACATGATCATTTATCTCCTCGTATTCCGTTTTAATCCAACCGGATAGGCGGGGTTAGGCTTACCCCAAAGAGCAAATTCGATTATCCACAGTAAAATCCGGTTTGGAAAACCATGTAGTTACTCGCTCCCCCAATGGCAAGCAAAACGCAAAGAAAATAAATCCTTTGTCTTCCCGCACAGAATTTGATCAATTCAAGCGCGCTTAAGCCGTTTTTACCATTATACTAAATGAACTCAACAGGTTATCCCGTAGGGCATTGGAGCGCTCAACTTATTTTTGATGGTATTTTCCTATCATAATGCCCGTTATTTATTACCATTGTTTTTCATTACACAGTAACAACCTTAGAACTGTGCCGGAGTGTGCGATACGTTTAGCCAAAAACCGCTTGACGCGCAGGCGGACGCCGGCAAATTTTTCTGGTTCATTGGACAGATGATGACTGAAAGTTATACCCGGAACATTCCGCTGTCGAAAAAGATCGCCTATGCCGCCCCGGCTTTTGCCCTGGCGGTTGTCGGCATCCCGGTATATGTGTACGTTCCGAAGTTCTACTCGGATGTGGTCGGAATAAATCTCGGGATCTTAGGGTATCTGATGTTCAGCGTTCGCCTGTTTGATGCGCTGACCGATCCGGCCATTGGTTACCTGTCCGATCGAACGAAGACCCGCTACGGCCGAAGAATCCCATACATCGCGCTCGGATCCATTTTGGTTGCTGCGGCAATGGTGCTTCTGTTCAACCCGCCCGCAGCTTCCGCATGGTTTGAAACGGTGTGGTTTGCTCTTTCCGTCTACATGCTCTTTTTGTTCTGGACGGCGGTGGTCGTTCCCTTCGAGTCCTTGGGACCTGAAATCACTTTCGACTACCATGAACGGACGTCACTGTTTGGCATGCGGGACGGGTTCCTGATTGCCGGGACCCTCGTTGCTGCCAGCTCACCGGCTGCCGTACAGTGGCTGTTCAACCTACCGCCGGATGCGGGTGGAGAGCGCGCCAAATTTTTCTGGATCGCAATCATTTACGCGCCGCTTTTGGTGGGAAGCTGCTGGTGGTGCGCGCTGTCGATACGCGAAAGACAGTCAAAGACGGCACCGCAGAAGATGGATATCCGGAGCGGTCTGCGTCAGGTGGCACACAATCGCCCCTTTGTCATACTGCTGATCGCATATACCGTGAGCGCCATCGGCAACAACCTGCCGGCAACTTTAATCCTTTTCTACGTTGAGTATGTGCTGGAATCCCAACGCGCCGATTTTTTCCTGATGCTGTATTTCGTCACCGGAATCGTTTTCTTGCCGGCCTGGATTTACATCTCGCGCCGCACCGGAAAAAAGGCGGCCTGGCTTGCCTCCATGGCCGTCAACACGGGAGCCTTTGTCGGGGTGTTTTTCCTGGGCCCGGGTGATGAGTTCGTCTACGGCATGCTGGTCTTCTTGTCCGGAATCGGATTTGGTGCCACCCTGGCGATTCCGTCCGCTATTCAGGCCGATGTGATCGATTATGACGAACTTTTAACCGGGGAGCGGCGAGAGGGACAATACATTGGCCTGTGGTCGATTTCTAAAAAATTCGCCGCCGCTATCGGGATCGGAGCGGGTCTGTCGATTCTGGGAATGGCAGGCTATACGCCGAATGCCGAGCAACCGGCGGCGGTTCTGACGACCCTGCGGGTGCTGTATGCCCTGGTCCCATCGGTCTGTAATGTGGCAGCCATTGCGATCGCATTTGCGTATCCCATCAGCGGCCGGGTCCATAACGAGATTCGCAGGGCGATCGCCCGAAGGCAGGCCGGTCTGACGGCGGCAAATCCGTTAAAGCCGGCGCAGAAATTAATTTGATCAAAACCTTTCAAAAAAAGTGCCTCGGTTTGGTGTGTTGAACCGTGTTTAAAGCTCAGTGAGGATCAACCATGCCTGGAGTATTTCCGATATGGGGTCTGAATCTGGCCGCCGTCGCAGCCATGATGGTCGTCGGGTGGATCGTCAGTCTCATTTACAGGAACGTTACCATCGTCGACAGTCTGTGGGGCCTGGGCTTTGTCCTGATTACCTGGCAGACGTTTTTGTTGTCGGATGGATTTTGGGCACGCAACTTACTGATCGCTTTGCTGGTAACGATATGGGGTATGAGACTCAGCCTTTACCTGTCGTGGCGCAACTGGGGAAAAGGAGAAGATCACCGCTATGGCAGCTGGCGAAATAAGAGTGGTGACCGATTCTGGCTCGTGAGTCTTTTCAAGGTGTTTATTTTGCAGGCACTGATTTTATGGACGATTTCCCTGGTGGTGCAGATCGGTCAGATGGCAACGAAACCAAACACGCTCACCGGGCTCGATATCATTGGGACGCTGGTTTGGACCACCGGTTTCATTTTTGAGTCCGTGGGGGACTGGCAGCTGGCCCGGTTCAAATCCGACCCGGCCAGCAGCGGTCGTGTCATGGACCGTGGCTTGTGGGCCTACACCCGTCATCCCAATTACTTCGGTGAATTTCTGGTCTGGTGGGGTATTTTTTTGATTACGCTGTCGACACCGAAAGGCTGGTGGACAATCCTCAGTCCACTCATTGTTACGGCCGTGCTTCTGAAAATGACAGGCATCCCGCTGACCGAAAAAGCCCTGATGGAAAACCGTCCGGGATACCGGGAATACATCCAGCGCACCAACGCATTTTTTCCCTGGATCCCGCAAAGGAGAAAACATGAAAGTACTGATGAACCTGGCGGATAATGGATTGCTGCCGGACCGGCTGATTCGTTTCGGCATCCGTCAGCTGGATAAAAGACGTTTACTTGACGAGGATCGCGGCGATGCGGCGCAGCAGCGCCGCTCCCTGGAAATGCTGGTTGCTCGGATGCGAAATAGCCCGATCGCGGTCCAGACGCACAAGGCCAATGAACAGCATTATGAGCTGCCGCCGGCCTTTTTCCAGCTTGTGCTCGGCCGGCACCTCAAGTACAGCAGCTGCTATTGGCCGGCGGGCATCAACAGCCTGGATCGAGCCGAGGCTGCCATGCTGGCGATGACCTGCCAACGAGCCGCGCTGAAAGACGGCCTGCGCGTACTGGAACTGGGTTGCGGCTGGGGGTCGATGTCCCTTTGGATGGCCCGAAATTATCCCTCCAGCCGAATCATCGCCGTATCCAACTCCAGACCGCAGCGCGAGTTTATCGAGTCGAAGATTACCGAGCAAAATTTGCACAATCTGCAGGTCATCACGGCCGACATGAACGATTTCAGCACCGACAGACAGTTTGACCGCGTGGTCTCGGTCGAAATGTTTGAACACATGCGCAACTGGCCGCGGCTGCTTGAGCGCATCAGCAACTGGCTGAAACCGGACGGCAAATTGTTCATTCATATTTTTACGCATCGGCGTTTCGCGTACACCTTCGAGGCGATGGGAGATGACAACTGGATGGGGCGCCATTTTTTCAGCGGCGGCATGATGCCCTCAGACGACCTGCTGCTGCATCTGCAGGACCATCTGACCGTTGAAGAGCACTGGCGGGTCAACGGCAACCATTACCGCCTGACCGCCGAGGCCTGGCTGGCGAACATGGACAAACACCGCAAGCACATCATGCCGATCATGGAGGCTGTTTATGGGCTGGAAGAAGCGGAACTCTGGTTCCAGCGCTGGCGAATATTTTTTATGGCCTGTGCGGAGCTGTGGGGCTACCGCAACGGGCGGGAATGGCGGGTGTCCCACTACTTGCTGCGGAAACCATAAATAATCGACCACTTGCAGATTGAGACAAAATCTGTCGTAAACACGCACGGCGTTCTGCGGAGTTGACTGCGGTGGGATGACGTCAACCAATCCCCATCAATGGCGGATATGCCATTTAGCAAGACGCTGTGCCCAAAGTGAGGGGCATATGTCACAAAATCTCGATCCTGTTCTCTTGGCCAGGATACAGTTTGCTTTTACCACTTCTTTTCATATAATCTTTCCGGCCTTTACCATCGGTCTGGCCAGCTGGCTGGCGGTTGTGGAGTGGCGATGGCTCAAAACCGGCAACCGGCTTTACGAAGAGATCTACCCTATGTGGGTCAAGATTTTTGCGGTCACATTCGGCATGGGCGTCGTATCCGGGGTGGTGATGTCTTACCAGTTCGGCACCAACTGGTCGGTCTTTTCAGACAAAGTCAGCAATGTGATCGGCCCGCTGCTCGGTTATGAGGTGCTGACCGCCTTCTTTCTGGAGGCCTCTTTTCTGGGCATCATGCTCTTCGGGTGGAACCGTGTCAGCCCTAAGATGCATTTTGCTTCGACGGTCATCGTGGCCTTCGGCACCCTGCTGTCGGCTTTTTGGATCCTGTCCGCCAACAGCTGGATGCAGACCCCACAGGGATACAGCATCAGGGAAAATGGGTTGCTGTATCCGACGAACTGGTTGCGGGTCATATTCAACCCGTCCTTTCCCTATCGCTTTGCCACATGATCGTCGCCGCGTATTTGACGACCGCATTTGTCGTGGGCGGCCGCCGGTCAATCGAAAACGTTGTGGGACCATGCGTTTCACTTCGGCTCTCTGGTTGCAACATTCAGTCAGGGCGTGGTTCTGGGCGGATTGGTTCAGGGTATCGCAGTGCAGGGCCGCAGCTTTGCCGGCGGCGCGTTTGACTGGCTGACCGCGCTCAGTGTCATGACGGGCCTGGCCCTGGTGTGCGGCTATGCCTTGCTGGGTTCAACCTGGTTGATCATGAAGACCGAGGACGACACCCAGGACTGGGCGCGCAAATGCGCAGCGTACGTTCTGGTCCTTGTTGCCATTTTTATGGGTCTTGTCAGCCTGAGCATGCCCTTTATGAACGCCGATCTCGAGCAGTTATGGTTTAGCTGGCCGAACTCGTCATGCTGTCACCCATGCCGCTTCTTTCCATCGGCATTGTGGTGTTGCTGTGGCGCGATCTTCGCACCCTGCGCGAATACCGGCCGTTTTTCCTGAGCCTGGCACTTTTTTTGATGAACTATCTCGGTCTGGGAATCAGCATGTGGCCGTGGCTGGTGCCCTTCGAAATCACATTCCGGCAGGCGGCGGCCGCACCGGAATCACAGTCTTTGTTGCGGGTCGGCACTGCAATCATGCTGCCGGTTATACTCGCCTACGTCGGCTACTGTTATTACGTATTCAGAGGAAAGGCGTCCCATGAAGCGACTTACTAAAAAACAGGCACAGTGGGCCTGGTTTGTCGGGCTTTGGTGCGCCGACCTGACAGCCGTCCTGGTGCTGGCCCAGGTCATTCGATGGGTGATGAGATTATCCTGAGAGCGTGCCCTTCATCGGAACGCATAAATATCGAAGGAAGAGGAAAAATGAAGCATAATTTAAGCACGGTGTTAGCCAAGATCGGCGAAGAGTTTAAGGAGGTCGTCCAGGGGGATTCACGACATTACCTTGAAATAAATATCGCCCAAAAGGCCGCTGAGTTGGGTTTTTCAGAATTTAAAGAGCGTTTCAAGAACGTATACGCGATCGTGCCCCTGAAGCACCCTGTGCGGGGCATGAAGGTTCGCATTGACGGCAGAACGTTTGTCAACTATGCCCAGTTTGATTCCGGCATCGTGGTACCGCATTATGTTGCTGAACAGGTGAATCTGCCTTACAGGGCATATGTTGCCCCGGACAGCATGATCTGCAACTTTGCCTAGCCCCTGGCTCAAGGACCGAATTTTTATGTTCTGTTATTTAATCCGTCGATTTTTTCTCTTCGTTGATATAATCCACAATCACTTTGTAATCAGCGTCGCTTAGCATTTTGACGTCGTTGAGCCACTTAAATGCATCGGAAACATTGAAAAGAACGTGGGGGCGGATGTTGTTGGAGAGAATAAATTCGCGTCCGCCCTGCTCTCTGTCCAAAAGCACGACCAGTTCGGTGACCCGCCCGCCCTGCTCTCGGACGGCTTCCGCCGCTTGAATCACACTCTTGCCGGTCGTGATAAGATCATCTATCATGAGGATACGGTCATTTACTTCCATCCTGCCTTCGATCTTTTTGCGAACGCCGTGTTCCTTCCTTTCTTTGCGGTAATAAAGCATGGGAACGGCCAGCTTCTGGCACACGATGGTTGTGAAAGGAACACCGGCCGTAGGTACCCCCAGAATTTTATCGAACTGGTCTCTGCCGATCTCGTTTTCGATGATGCGCGCCAGGGAATTGCCGATCAAATCCATTGTTATGGGATCTGAAATCGCCTGCCGAAGGTCCACGTAATAAGGACTTTTTTTTCCGGAAAAAAGGATATAATCGCCGATTTTGAGCGCGTCATTAAGAATCAGATCAAAAGCAACTTTTTTCATAAGATACTTTTTCTCTTCCTGCCAGATGAGATTTCTTATTTCTTCGTATTGGTCGTTAGGCATTGGCCATGTTCCTTTCAAAGTTTAGTCGATTTTAACATCGCAGACCTTGAGCCACACGCCAGAATATCGGCTCACGGGTTTGAAACACATTCACCTTATCTTCACCAACAGGAATATATTCAGCAACCGGAATCGAAGATTCCGCTTTTTTCAAGGTAATGGTGTCCGAATTCGGTGGGAATCCATAAAAGCGCGCCCCATTCAGCGATACAAACGCCTCCAGATTCGCAAAGGCGCCTTCCGCTTCGAATACCTGAACGATATGGGCAAGGGCCGTCGGCATGTTGAAGATACCGGCTGCGCCGCCGGCCTTTTCTTTATCCACCAGGCGGTGAGGCGCGGAATCGGAGCCGAAAAAGAAGCGCGGATCACCCGAAACCGTCGCTTGACGCAGCGCCAGCCGATCCGATTCCCGCTTGGCCACCGGCAGGCAGAACATGTGCGGATTCAATCCGCCGGCCAACATGCTGTTGCGGTTGATCAGCAGGTGATGAGGGGTAACGGTGGCACCCAGACCCCTTTGGGCCGAACGGACATAGTCAACGCCGATTTTGCTGGTGACGTGCTCCAGCACGATTTTCAGTCCCGGAAAGTTTTTGCGCAACGGATCCAGTTCGCGGTCGATGAACACGGATTCACGATCAAAAATGTCAACCTCGGGAGCACTGGTCTCGCCATGGATCAACAGCGGTATGTTGAGTTTCTGCATGACCTCCAGCACGCGATATACCTTCTTAATGTCGGTGACCCCGTGTTCCGAGTGGGTCGTTGCCCCAACGGGATACAGCTTAACTGCAGCCAAAAGGCCGGCGTCATGCGCCGCCTGTATTTCTGTCTTCGGCGTGTCATCTGTCAGGTACAGCGTCATCAACGGTTGAAAACCGTGGCCGGCCGGTAAGCAATCCAATATTCTTTGCCGGTAGGCCTCGGCATCTTTAACGGTTTTCACCGGCGGCTTGAGATTGGGCATAACGATCGCGCGACCGTACAATTCCGCAGTAAACGGCAGCACGGCCCGCATCATCTCCCCGTCCCTCAGATGAAGATGCCAGTCATCCGGGCGTTTAATGACCAATTCGTTCATCGGTTTCCTGTCTCTATCGGGTAAATGTTCTTGTGTATTCGACCTGAGAAATAATCTCCATTCACAAGCCACCGGCATCGTCTAAGTTTGAACCGATAACATGCTCCCGCTGTCATCAAAAACCCTTTTCAAATCCAACCCCGATAGGTCGGGGCGGCCTAGAAATGGAGTTAGGCATTGATGTGGACGCTAACGGCGTGCTCCCGCACGCCATTGTTACCGTAGCCCAAGGCATTCCAGTGGGCGGTGTCGGGCTGACGGCGGCCTTCGCCGTCGGTGGCACGCGCCATAATCGTATACTCGCCTGCGTCGTTCACTTCCCATAAGTATTCCCAGTGACGCCAGGCGTAAGGCTGATCGGGCCCGGTGAATTCGGCCGGGTGCCAGGTTGCTCCGAGATCAAGCGACACCTCCACTTTTTCAATCCCGGCGTCTCCGGCATAGGCGGCGCCTCGGATCGGCACGATGCCGGCGGAAAGCACTTGGTCCTTTTCGGGTTCGACAACAAATGACTTGACCTGGATGTCCTGGACCACGTCGCCGGATTTGGGGTCCTCGCCTTTTTGAAATACCCGGTAGACGTTATCCATAAAAAAGCCTTCAAATGGTTGTTCAAGCACCACGATCTTATACAGCCACTTGACGCAGTTTGCCCCGGTCCAGCCCAGGGCCATCGCTCGCAAGGGGTAGCCGTGCTCAAGCGGCAGCGGCTGCCCGTTCATTTCATACACCAGCAGCGTCGATGTCACGGCCTTTTCAAGAGGGATGCTGCGGACAAATTTGATGCCGGCGGACCCCAACGGTTTATCCATGCCTTCAAAGGCGACATGGGCGGCATTGTCCTGCAGCCCGGCTTTTTCAAGCACCTCCCTAAGCCGAATCCCGCCCCAGACTGCATTGCCGACACCGCCGATGGTCCAGGGGTTGCCGGAGGCCTTCTGCGCCAGCAGTGATCGGCCGTTTCCTGAGCATTCCAGGGTATTGGCCGCCTCCACCTTGGGCAGCCGTCGCAGATCCTCAAATGTCAGTTGAATGTTTTTTTTCACCAACCCTTCGACCCGCAGACGCCAATCCGCCAGACTGACGGGCGTTTCGGGAATCTGGCCCTGATTGCGTTTGAAAAAGACATCGTTGTCCGTGATCCAGGAGCGCAAGGAAACGTGCGGCGTCTCGGCGTTTAAGGGTCTTTCAGTCATTACGCGCATTTTTTTGTCCATCTTGATGTCTCCGCACCGATAGAATTGAATATTGAAGATTGCAGATTGAACATTTATGAATGTCGCTCCGCTCCGTTTTTTTAAAAGAGAAAGAATTCCTCAAATATTCAATAGAAAATATTCAATCAAACGGCCACACGCTGGATGGCAAGATAGTGGGTGATCTCGTCATTGGCATTGCGAATCGGGGCGATCTTCCATTCCATCATGAATTGCGAACCATCCTTGCGATAATTAATCGCTTTGCCGTAAAACAGCCTTCCTTCGGCCAGATCCCGGTTCAACCGGCTCAGTACTTCCTGGTCCGTGTCGGGACCCTGCAGAATCGACGGCGATTTGCCCATAACCTCATGGGGTCCGTAGCCCGTCAGTTCACAAAACGCCGAATTGACATAGATGATCGGGTAACCAGGGCCGGCCTCGGTAATGACGATCGAATTGAATGACTCCTCCATCGACGCCTCCAGCAGCCGTTTCATGATGTCCTGGTAGTGTTCGTCATGCATAAAAATATCGAAAAGATCTTTTTGGGTTTCCATCAGATCCTCCTTTCGCCCTGCAGTTTTTCTCATCTGAAATTCTGCCAGCCAGCCTATCATGGAATGCCTTTCTTTTCAACTTCTCTAAAAACGTCCGCCCTCAGTTGCACCCCGTATCCTCACAGCCATCAGTTTTTCATGGCAGCCTGAATCCGCATATATTCACCAAGATTATCCATTGTCAATAAACCCACTAGTTCGGCGTTGAGTGTCACCGGAAGGGTATGGCAATTGCAGTCTTTGAGCTTGGCGAAAGCGGTTTCCAGCATTTCCAGGGAATCCACCGTAACGAAATCGCGCTGCATCGCCGTGGTGACAGTTTGATGACGATCCTGCGACGACAGCGCTTTCAACAAATCGGTCTGGGTCAGGATGCCTTCGACACGGCCGTCGTCCACCACCGGAAAATCCTTTTGAGAACCGGCCAATGTCAGCTCAATTGCTCGATCAAGGCTGTCGTCTTTGTGCAGGATTCTAAAATCAGTCAGCATGGCCTGCTGAACCGGGATGCCGCCAATGGCAGATTGAATCTGGGCCAAACTCGCCTCCTGCGCTGCTCCGATCCAGACAAAGAAGGCAATAAACAGCAGCAGCGGGTTGTAAAACAGCCCGACGACGCCAAAGAAAACGGCAATGGCCTGCCCGATGGAGGCCGCAATTTGGGTAGCCCGACCGTAATTTTTACGCGTGGCCAGGAGTGCGCGCAGCACCCGTCCGCCATCCATCGGAAAGGCCGGTATCAGGTTAAACGCGACCAAAAAAAGATTCACCGCCATGATGCGCTCCAGAAAAGGCCCCGTTGTGAATGTCAGCGTTTGTACTGGTTCAAATGAAGCGCTTAACTTCAGCCAGATAAACAGAATAGCCGCAATCACAACGTTTACGGCCGGTCCGGCCAGGGCAACCCACAATTCCTGCAAAGGATTGGTAGGCATTCTTTCCAGTCGCGCCACCCCGCCGATCGGCAGCAATGTTATGTCGCGTGTTTGGATGCCGTAGCGCCTGGCAGTCAGCGCATGGCCGAACTCATGCAGAACCACGCACAAGAAAACGGCCAGAATAAATATAACTCCTGCCATGGCAGCGGTAATGCTTTGCCCTTGCTGCCAGTGCAGCAGCGCCACCCAGCTAATGAGCAGCAAAAATGTAACATGCATATAAACATCGATTCCGGCAAATCGACCGATCCTGATTGACCATTTCATAATTTTCACCTCCAATTGAGATTTCGTCGACGGAAACTGTCCATGTCAGTCGTTCAAAGGCCCCTAAAAGGTAATGCATGTCGACGGCATTAAAATGGTAGAGGTATGATGGCTCTATGATAGGTAAAAGCTGTTATATAAGTACATCCTATTGAATTTGGCAGATAAGCCGGTAACTTGAGCGAGGCGACACGCCAGTCAGAATATCGGCGGGCCAGGTCGCGTGGCTTGACTTCAGCTTTATGAGTCCTATACGTAGGAGCAGGGCAAGTGGAATGTGACCCTCTAACCCGAATGGATTAGCAAGCAGGAGGTATCTTATGATAGGAATGACAATCGTTTTGGTGTGTCTCGCAGTATTTCTTCACAGAGGCACAAAACAGGCCGAAGGCTCCAAGGTCTGTAAACTATAGCAAAAGTTAGGGCAGAGCAGGTACTTGCACTGCCCTTTTTTTCAGGCATCTGCTGCCTGAGAAGAATCGCTTCGGCACAACGGTTTGACAAATATCATCTGAACATCACCAATATACCTTTCAGAAAATCCGCCCTCGCAGTAGCAAAGGTAATATTCCCACATCCGAATAAATGTATCTGAGAATCCCAAAGCCCTGACCTTGTCGATGTTGGCGAAAAAACGCCGGCGCCATTCACGAAGGGTTCTGGCGTAATGTGGGGTGATGTCCTCCAGGTGAACCAGGCGCAGGTCAGTTGCCCGGGCGACAGCACTGCCGATTGCGGCGATCGAGGGAATGCAGCTGCCCGGAAAAATATAGCGTTTGATGAAATCAACCGATCGCTTGTGGCGATTGAATATCTGATCGCCGATGGTTATTGCTTGCAGCGCCATCATGCCGTCGTCTTTCAGCAATCGGCTGCAGGTTCGAAAAAAGGCTGTCAGGTATTGGTGGCCGACGGCCTCGATCATTTCGATGGAAACCAGTTTGTCGAATGTGCCGCCGAGATCACGGTAGTCCTTTTTCAAAATGGTGACGCGTTCTTCCAGCCCCGCATCCTTGATGCGGTTCTGGCCAAATCGGTGCTGTTCCTCGGAAATCGTGGTGGTGGTCACCTGCACCCCGTAATTTCGGGCTGCATGCAGGGCAAAGCCGCCCCAGCCGGTGCCGATTTCCAAAACCCGATCTCCGGCTGCAAGCTGCAGCTTGCGGCAAATTCGGTCGTATTTGGCCGCCGATGCTTCCCTGAGGGTGCTGCTCTCATTTGCAAATATTCCGCAAGAGTAGGTCATGGTTTCATCGAGAAACAGCGCATAAAAATCGTTTCCCAGATCATAGTGGGCCATAATGTTTTTGCGGCTGCCGGCTTTCGTATTTTTTCTGACATAATGATAGAGTTTGTAAAACG
>CP070771.1:5941663-5953449 GCA_020345785.1 Desulfobacterales bacterium | reverse complement strand
AGTAATTAATCCGCTGGACCTTCGAGCGAGCGACTTTCTTCAACTTTTAAAGAACATTTTAAAATTCTGAATATGCAAATTTGGAGGGCGGATTAATTAGATAGCCATCTTGATATGGCAAAGCTTAACATTGCAACCACTGTGCACAGGCACGCCCCCCAGAGAATATCCACAACGACGATTGCCAATGGCCAATTTTTTATGGTGGCCATATTCGTCAAATCATAGGTCGCATAAGTGAAAAATCCAAACAATGCGCCTAAAAAGGCGGCTTGGACCCAGGAATTGCTTCTTACTGCCGGTCGAACAGCAAAGAAGAGGATACCGGCGATGTATATCAAGTAAAAAATGATTGCCGCCGGCCAATTGACCTGGGGACTTAAGATGAAATCCAGCTTACGGCGGTAAAATCCTTTGGCGATAACGCCGAGCCAGAGGATATCGATGATAAAGAAGATGGGTACCGTCAGCGCATATAGCTTTAGGTAAAAGAAAAGATTCATAGATTATACCGAAATAATGATTGTCGGGTTGGCGGTGCATTTTACCACGCGCTCAGCAACACTGGCGAAGGCAACACGCGCCGCGCGGCCCCGGTTTGCAGTGACATCGATGTCGATGGCTTACCGCTGACGCATTGTTAGAAAAGTCGGTAGGCCTTAAAATGTTTTTGATCCCCACTTTTATTTCTACTGTTTGCGATTTGGTAATATACATCATTCGCAGTGGCTACAAAGCTGAGCGGACAAGTTAGAATTTGAGCAAAAAACACAGAGGACTAACGTGGCCGGCTTTGTAGCCCTTTTTTGGGTATGGATGACACATTGGATGCAAAAATTCAACAAAAATGAATTTTTTATCGGATTCCAGGAGTTCCAGTATGAAAATTACAGCCGAACAGGAACCACCTGACGACTACCGCCTTGGAGGTTACCATGGATAAAAATATTAGAAGAAATGAATTGTTTGCCAACGAGAACAACACATGGCGTTCGCGCCAATTGAATTTGGAAAGTATGCTAGAAAGTGAGATGCATCGCTGATGTGCTTATGCGATCAGACCCGAAGAATCGCCGACTGTATTCTGAGGATGACGTTCGGCGCCTGCAGCTTCTCAAAACAATCACGGATGCGGGCCATAGCATTTCACACGTCGCTCAATTAGACGCGACGGAATTATCGGGCCTCGCACAACGAGAGGTATCGGGAACTCCCGGGAAGCGGGAGAGCAATGGGAGACTTTTGCGAGCGGCTGCTGACAACGATTATTTCAAAAAGTGTTTATCTGCCGTTTTGAATCTCGACATGGACGGTTTAGAACGTTTTTACGATCAGGCAGCCATCGATCTGACAAGACCCGTGCTGCTGAAAGACGTTATTGTTCCGTTGTTCGAGGAAATCGGCAATTTATGGCGCAACGGTGCGTTAAAAATCGTCAACGAGCATATGGCTACCACGGTGACGCGCACCTTTTTGTTCAACCTGCTGAGAGCAACCGGGATCTGCGATCCGGCGCCGAGAATTGTCATTGCAACAACGGTGGGACAGTGGCATGATGTGGGCGCGCTGGCCGTCGCGCTGACGGCTGCGGATCATGGCTGGCATCCGGTCTATTACGGTCCCAATCTACCGGCCGAGGAAATAGCTGCCGGTGTAAAAAAAAGCGGTGCCTGTGCCGTGGCAATCAGCATTACCCATCTGCTCAGCCGGCAGCAGGTGATCGATGAGCTGCGCAAATTGCGACGGTACGTCGGCAAGCAGGTGGCATTGTTCATAGGGGGCCGGGCGGTCGGAGACAACGCGCTGGTTTTGAAGGAAGTTGATGCGAAGTATATCAGAGACGTTGAACAATTCAGCGCGGAACTGAACGCACTGCTCACCGCGAGTCTCAAGTAGGCCGAAAATTATGTGATAGGGGTAATGTTGAATAAAGCGCGGAATCTCTGTTTCCGCGCCTTTGCGATGGTCTTAAATGCCCAAGAACTTTCTCCTTTAGAACGCTAAAGGAAGATAGGGTATTTGATTATCGAACAGGCTTTACATTCCTCCTACAGCCGGAGCCAACCCAACTATGTCCCCATCTTTCAGAACCGTGTCGAGATCCACCACCCGGCTGTTTACCAAGGCTATCTTCACCTCTTCGCTGGCAATACCCGCACGTTGAGCTAAATCTTGGACGGTTTGTCCAGCTTCTAAATCGTACGTCCTACGCTCGCTAAAATTACAAGTATCAGGGTTCACCAGCGTCGAGAAACATTTTATGCTGACTTTCATGTTTACCTCCTATTTCAGTATTTGAACGTTATTTTTTGTCGTCCTTTAAAGGTTACACATATTGGTAATTTTTCAATAAACAATCTTCAATAGTAAAATGATAGTATGAACCTGCGACTTTGAAAGTGCAAAAAGTCAAACTGTCTTATTTCCCTCCTTCTATGGCGCCCAAGCTCTACAGCGCCAAGCTCAAAAGCGTAAATTCTTCATGATCAAGCCCAATACTGGGACCGAAAAAGCATTCCCTACCGCCAGTTTCTGAAAGCAGGCGAAAGCACGAAGTAAATAATCCGAGCCCAGAGGGCCCGGCGTTGATTTCACCCCAGAGGGGTGGCGTTTACCTTGAGACGTCCAATGGAATGATGGAATGATGGAATATTGGGATTAAAAAACGGTCCGCCGCAGGCGGATTCATCATTGATTTACGAGCGGTATCGAAAAAAGATTTCATCCTTCTGAACCCATGGTTCCAACATTCCATGATGCCACCCTTCCACGGTGGATGTTCACGGCGAAGCCAATTTTCTCTGACCTGGCCCGCAGGTCCAGGTTTTCGGTATTGGAATCAAGCTGAGAAACTTTTCGTGTTTTCGAATTTTCGAGTTTTCGTGATGAAAAAAAATCTTTACATTGTACGCAAAGAATTCACATTTAAGAACCTACAGTGCTGCCGGCGCTGTGTAATTTTTTTAGGACCTGCTCAGCGGCACCCCGGCCGGAAAGCATGGCCCACTGAATACCCGGCACGCTGCCGTGCTCGCCACATACGTAAATTCCCGCCTTAACCGGGACTGCTGCAACTGCCGGATCCGGCATCGGCGGTGGTTGTGCCGGTAGGGCATGCACGATCCGGTAAGTCTTCAAATGACGCCAGTCATCGACCGCCGGGCCGAACCATTCGGTGAGCTCTTTGCGAACCATAGTTTCCACGGTGGCGTCGTCAGCATCCAAATGGCCGACCACCACGACTGATATCAGATGTTGGCCGGCAGGCGCGTAGGTTGGCGCAACGATGCTCGGAATTGTCAAACTGTTCACCCATCCATCCCCATCGCCGTTGAGAATCAGATAGGGCTCACGAACGGGTGGGTCGTCCGTCGTAAAATAGAGGCACAATTCTCCTCGGGATCCGACCGACTCCGGCGCCCCCAGCAGGCGAGCTGTCTCCGGACCCTCGGTGGCCAGGACGACGGCAAGTCCCTCGACCTTCTCGCCGGAAGCCAAAACCACCTCACCCTCCGCAACCGATTCCACCCGGCTGCCGGTTCGAATTCGACCAGCCGGCAGGCTCTCTGCCAGCTGCTCGACAATGGCTCCCATCCCACGGCCGGGAAGGGCGACGTCCCCTGCGGCAAAGATTCGGAAAATGTATTGGAACACCCGGCTCGAGACGCTGATGTCGGGATCGAGACAGACGCCGGCAAAAAAGGGCCGGAAAAATCTTTGAATAATTTTTTCAGAAAATCCCCAAGACTTCAAAAATTCGATGGTCGGCATGTCCGGGTCGTGAAAGATGCGAGCCGGGGTCGCGCGCTGGAGTTTTAAGGCCAACCGGATAATCCTCAAACGGTCTCCAATGGTTCCGATCGGCGCGGTGACGGTGCTCCACAGATCTCTAGGACGGCGCACGGGATCGGCGATACGGTGAAACCTGCCATCGAAACGAATGATGGCCCCCGGCGCGAAGGGCCGGAGCGCAAGCCGCTCATAATCCAAAACGCGCCGTGCCTCCGGATAGGCGGTTTGCAGCACCTGAAACCCGTGGTCGAGGACAAATCCGTCCAGATTATCGCTCTTAAGCCGCCCCCCGATACGTTGATCAGCTTCCAGAATGATAAAGGGCATATTTTCTTCCATCAAGCGACGCGCGCATGATAAGCCGGCCAGACCGGCGCCCACGATAATAACCTCTTTTTCCGGTATTTTCATCGATACCTCCCGGGGTAATCCGTACGGTTTACCTCTGTAAAATTTCCTCGATCGCGTTGCTCAAACAGATGCGGCTGGCGGTCTGTCGCGGGATTGAATCCTTTCGATCTCATTTCCATGATGTCCTCTTCAATTATTTGTTCTGGTTTGGATGATTTTCCCTCTCGGGGTTTTTTCGGCCAGATATTCGGCAACTAGTTGGCGTGCATCGTCGCTACGCGCCCGACGAACCAGCGGAAACAGGCGTCGGCAGTCGTTCAGGGTGAGTTGTTCCGTTATCCGGATGCAGGCAAGTTCATCGCGAAGATGCGGAAACGTTTTCAGACCATCCGTCATTTCCTCTTTTTCGATAATCTTTGAATAAATGATCGACCGTGCGGCCAACACCTCTTGGTGCCCTGTGTCGGTGGCTTCTAGATGAAATATATACCGCAGGGTCAATTGATCGCCCGGTGCATAAAGATGACGCCTCCCACCAAGTGATTTCAGAGCAGCGTCTGCTAAGAAAATCGATTTTATCGGCATCTTCGGCGGCATCTGCTGCTGCAGCTGCCGTTTCAATGAGTAATGCATGACGCCGGCCTCGATAAAATTTGATGGATATTTTTTTACAAGCGGCGCCAAGGCTTGCGCCCGCAGGGAATCGCGTAATCGAAAACGGGCCGCATCCCGGCGCGCGAATTGTATGACCGCTTTCAGGGTCTTCTCGAACGATCCGGTCATGACGGTCTGATAATAGGTCAGCAGTGCCGCGCTTGCATTCCGTTCAGCCAGATAGACCGGATAGTGCAGCGAATTTTTATTCAGTTCGCCGGGCTCGTGGCCGTCGGCGAAGAACTCGTGAATGGCAATTAGGCTTTCGATAAACGGCTCCACCTGATAGATTTTTATCCCGGACGCTTAAAGGCGGCGCAGCAGGCAACACATGCGCCGGCTGAATTCAGGATATTCATCATCAAGTTGCACGACATAGTCATCAACCGGCAGCGCTCCCTGAAGCATCGGACCAAAGTCGGCCGCCGGCGGTTCTTCTAAATACAGCGCGTCGTGGCATTGCATCCCATTTGCCAGCAAAGGAATCATTTCCGGCCGGTGTACTGAGAGCCCCAGCGTAATTTTTTGCGAGGACAAGTCCTCTTTTTCGTGCGGAATAATGGGTAGCATATTTCGGGTGACGTGTGACGAATTCGGTTGTTTGCAGCAGGTAACAGATCAGTTTTTAACAGAAATCTAGCGCGGTGCGCAACACGGAAAGGAGGATTTTGATGCTCGACCACCTCGCAGATGTGCCGTGAACGATGAATACGGACGACCTCGAAGACCAAACCGCCCGGCCGCTGCGCGAAAGATTCACCGTCAGCCGGATATACGCGAACGGGGTTTACGTCAAGCCAGGAGGGGAGCCACAACGCTGGTCGCCGGCGGTGCCGATTGGTGGCTAGACTGCGGTGTCATGTTTATGGTAATTTGAGGTTTTGACACATGACATTTTCTCCGGTGTATCGGACAAGCGGGACATTATATTGACCTCCGCAACCCGAGTTTTCAGCCCGCGGTGCGGAAGCAGCTGTAAACCGATCATTCCGATTCAATGTTGATATTGCCGGAGTATCTTTCGACAACCTCCTTTTCAACACAATCGTCCAGTGTATCGTCGGAGACGGCGTGACTCTTTCCTGCTGTATTCAGTGGACAAAGATAATCCACCCCATTGTTATGTCTGTAAATAAAATACAAACGGTCTTTAATTGCGGCCATGATGGTCCCCTTCGCTAGAGCCATGATTTTGGAAATGACGTTCACGGTGCGCTGAACGCTCGGAACGGGACGGACCAAACCGGGCACCGCGGTTATCGTTTTCTCCCCCAAACGGCATAGACCGGGTCGGAAAACGACAACTCCGGAAAATATTTGTCGTCGTGCGGCCGGGGCAGTCCTCGAATGGAATAAGTTTGCAGGTCTTTGAAGCCGCCCGCGCGCAGGAAGTATTCCAGCACCAGCCCCATGCGCTCAAACTCATGCAGTTCCTGCCAGATCTTTATGGCTTTGGTCGGGAACCACCGATTTGAAAAGGTGACGATGAAATACCCGTCCGGCCGCAAGACCCTCGAAACTTCGCTGAAAACGGCCAGAGGGTCCGTCAGATACTCGACGGATGCCGTGTTGACGACCGCATCAAACGTGTTGGATTCGAACGGCAGGGTGGGGTCGGCATTCAGGTCGCAAACCCGGTGGTCAGTGAGTTGCGAATTTCTTTTGAGCTCATCTTCATTGAGCCCAAGGCCGGCAAGTCGGCCCAGTTTCAAACGGGCGGGAATGTGCGACTGCCAGCTGCTCATTAAATCGAGAACCTGCATCCCATCGGCTAAAAACCGGCCATAAGTGTTTCGAACCATCTCGCGAGCCGTGTCGTCGATATGGTGCACAAACCTTGACCGGCGGTAAAAAATTGTATCGGATTGGTCGTCGTTGCGCTCAAAATCGCCGTCAGAGAAGTAATCCGTCTGCTGCATGTGCCAGCGGGTCTGCATCCCGGGGCCGGACGTCAAGGTGTCCATCCAGTCGATGCTGGTACCTCCCCTTTCAGCAAGCTTCGCGCCGACCTTTCCGACGACCACGGCAAGCTGAAGGTCTTTGCCGGCCAGCGGATGGTTAAAGTCCACCTTGATGTGGCCGTTGTTCAGCCCGACACACCGGAACGGCTGCACATTGGCCCTGAAAACGCCGGCCAGCCCCCTCACCATTCCCTTGGGGTAAAAGCGACCCATTCGCGGTTCGGTGAGCGCGCCCTTCCTGAACCGACGGTCGAACTGGGAGCTTTTTATATCGAAGAGATTGCGATCGGTGAAGGCGTCGACAGCCTCCCCTTTTTTGAGAGGCACCATTAGCCTTTCGCCGGCCTCCTTGTTCATGAGCGCATCCAGTAGCACCGGTGGGAAGTAATCGCGCCAGATGTTGATCCGGCTGGCCTGGTACCCATCCGTATGAACTGCAGCGTCGCTTTTCCACTTCAGGTGAAAGATCACGTCCACTATACTGTCAGAGTTTATCCTCGTTGGTCCCACGTTCATATTCCTTGTCACATTCGAATTTACTCAGATCAACATTCGCCTCCGCTATCGCCAGAGTTGCGGCCAGCCGGATCAGAGCTTTTGGTTTATATCGACTTTTAGTCGTTACGACTGTCTAGATAGTACTCATGACGGCTTAAATTGCAATGGGAGAGTAATAGCAGCTTTGTGGTAGGAAAAAACTGTTACTGTGACATGGACAATAGATAGGACCGCAGATTGGTCTGTTTATTTCTGAGGCCGAATTTAACCCGCAGGTTTTTGCGGTGAAAATTCACCGTGGTTTCGGAAACATTCAGGATGTCGGCGATTTCCTTGCTGGTTTTGCCGTCCTTGACCAGAGCGGCCACCTGCATCTCCTGGGGCGTCAACAAAATTTTGGCATTGGAAAAACGTTGCAACAGGGGGGATATCACATCATTCAGGTGCGTCTCTACGATTTCAACCAGGGTTTTGTCCTTGGGTTTCAGGCGGGAATTTTTTAGTTTTTCGACATAGGGCAGCACGAGATCCTTGACGTTGGCCAAAACTTTTTTTTCGAGCTCCCGTTTGTCTTCCTCGCGCTGTTTCAGCAAAACCTTCAGGGCAATATTGGCTTCTTCCAGACTTTGCTTTTGCTCGAAAAGTTCCTCCTGGCTTTTTCTCAAGGCTTCTTCAGTCAGCTTCAAATCCGTAATTTCCTCATGGCTGACCACGACCCGGATGGGGCCCGGACCCGCCATGCGTATGGTTCGCATGTAGTACCAGTGCGGGCCGTCGTCGGAATGGCAGGGATAGTCAAACAAAAACTCTTGCAGTTCGCCGCGTATCACCGCCCGGATACCCTCGGCGACTTTGCCGGCATCCGCGGCCTCGCTGCCGCGGGTCTCATCACATATGTCAATGTAATTGACCCCTCTGTGGTCGTAGGTCTTCGGCATGCCGCTCTTCGCGGCGTACGTTTGCCATGCCGTGTTGGTCTCCAGAATTACGCCGTTTTCATCTAAGATGGCGATATGAGCCGATAACGAATTGAGCACGGTTCGGGCCAGTTCATCCGAGAAACTCAGCGGTTCCACACTGAGGGTATCGGTATCGTTTTTGCTATTCATGGAATTTGCCTTTGCCGAAGATTGCTTTTTGGGTTCATAGAACCGTGCGTTTACAATGCCAACACCCTAAATCATCCCATTCAAAGTTGCAACCGTTTTTAATCGACCCGACACGCAATATCAACGCAGGATGAATAAGATATTGCTTTTGGCTCTGGTTCATGGTTAAGTTTATCGGAAACATTTCCACGGATAGCACCCCAAATGGCCAGATTCATAAAGTCGATATTATCCTCTCCGGCGGCGATTACCGTCATCCGCTGGTTTGATTCGGAAGCAGACATCGCGTCCATGCCTGCCGGAGACCCTAAAAAAGTGGACTGGCTGCGCATCGTTCCGCTGATATTTCTGCACCTGATGTGCCTGGGTGTGATCTGGGTCGGCTGGAGCCGAACAGCGGTATTGGTGGCCCTGCTGCTCTACCTCATTCGCATGTTTGCCATCACCGGTTTTTATCATCGCTACTTTTCCCATAAAGCGTTCAAGACCAATCGTCTCTGGCAGTTTGTCTTCGGGGTGCTGGGCAATGCGTCGGTCCAGCGCGGCCCCCTGTGGTGGGCCTCCCATCACCGCCATCATCACCGTTACACCGATCAAGTCCAGGATGTTCACTCACCCAGTCGTCATGGCTTCTGGTGGAGCCATATCGGCTGGTTGACGTCCAGGTCCAATTTCCCTACCAAGCACAAATTTGTGGCCGAGTGGAACCAATATCCAGAGCTGCGCTGGCTGAATCGTTTTGACACGGTCATTCCCGTCCTGCTGGCGCTGGCCTTGTATATTCTCGGTGAAATCCTAGAGCACGTCGCGTCCCAACTGGGGACAAACGGGATGCAGCTGCTGATCTGGGGATTTTTCATTTCCACGGTCGTGTTGCTGCATGCGACCGTGACGATCAACTCGTTTGACCATATGTACGGCAGTCGGCGTTACAACACGCCCGATACCAGCCGCAACAATGCACTGCTTGCGCTGATCACCCTGGGAGAGGGATGGCACAACAATCATCACCACTATGCCGTTTCCGCGCGCCAGGGTTTTTTCTGGTGGGAAATTGACCTGACCTATTACCTCCTGGTTTGCTTGTCCTGGCTGGGCATCGTCAGGGATCTGCGTCCGGTTCCCGCCCGGGTGCGCAACAGGGGCCGTATCGGAGAATAGTTCGCTTTGCTCATAATGGCCCCGCTTATTTCAGTTTGTTAATACCGGCCATGTCCTTTTATTCTCACATGGCTGAAATGCAATGCAAAAAGAAAAAATGCGACGCAGTAAATAATTCATCCGCCGGAGGTCATGAAATGCGAGTCGCCATTGTCGGGTCCGGGATATCAGGTATGACGTCGGCCTATTTGCTCAGTGAAGATCACGAGGTCGTCGTTTATGAAGCCAACAACTATATCGGCGGACACACGAATACCTTGGACGTGTCTCTGAACGGGCAGCAATACGCGGTGGATACGGGATTTATCGTCTTTAATGAAAAGACCTATCCGAACTTCGTAAAGCTCATGAAGCGCCTGGGCGTGGGTTGGCAGAACTCGGTCATGAGTTTCAGTGTGCAATGCGAAAAAACCGGTCTCGAATTCAGTCCCAGCACCATCAACTCGCTTTTCATTCAACGCCGTAACCTGCTGCGTCCGTCATTTTACCGAATGCTGTGGGATGTCATGCGCTTCAAGCGGGATTCGGAAGGCCTTTTGGAATCGGATGATTATCAAATGACGCTGGCCGATTTTCTGTGCGGCAAGGGGTACTCGCAAGCCTTTGTGCAGCATTTCATTATTCCGATGGGTGAAGCCGTCTGGTCG
The DNA here is from genome assembly GCA_020345785.1 of Desulfobacterales bacterium. The sequence goes on along the minus strand of CP070771.1, from coordinate 5,943,276 downwards.
GCAGATCCGGCTCAATTCAACGACTTTCCAGCGCGCTATTTTGCGCAGTTTTTCAAAAATCACGGGTTTCTGAACGTCAAAGACCAGCCCCAGTGGCTCACCGTGAAAGGCCGGTCGCGGCAATACGTCGGACCGATAACGCGGCCCTATGCCGACCGGATCCGGCTCAACTGCCCGGTCGCGTCGGTTCGCCGGCATCCGGACTGTGTTGAAATTCAACCGCAAAACGAAGCGGCGGAAAAATTCGACCAGGTAATCATTGCGACGCACAGCGACCAGGCCCTGGCTCTGCTGGACGACCCAACGGATGCCGAAAAAAATATTCTGGGCATGATACCCTACCAGGAAAATCAGGCGGTCTTGCATTGCGATGAATCGTTGCTTCCCGGCAAAAAAGCAGCCTGGGCCAGCTGGAATTATCACATTCCGAAAGAAGATCTCGGCCGGGTTGCCGTTACTTACGACATGAACATCCTGCAGAGCATCGGCGCACCGCGGGAGCTCTGTGTTTCGCTGAACTTGGCGAAAGCCATCGACCCGGCCAAAATCTACCGGGAGATGATTTATCATCATCCGGTGTATAATCCGGCGAGTCTGGCGGCGAGACACCGTCACCGGGAAATAAGCGGGGTCAATCGAACCCATTTCGCCGGTGCCTATTGGGGGTACGGTTTCCATGAAGACGGCGTCATCAGTGCGCTGGAGGTGTGCAAGCACTTCGGTAAATCCCTTTAGCAGCAGTCTCAAAAACGCATCTGATTTCCAGGGTAAAATGAAACGCCCTACTACCCCCAGATGGACTCACCAATCTTCGGTCTAAATCGCCTATCCGATGCTGACATTTGGCGGTTTATGATTATTATCGTTGTGGTTGGCATGATCGATCGGCAGCAAGACATAAGTCATCAAACCACGAAAATCAAAGAGCCCGAATTTTATCCTGTTCTGCGTCAGTCTTTTTCCACCGGAGGCGGTTGCTTTCCTTGCTGGTTTATCTTTCTGCTGCTGGCCCCCGGACGGATCCGAGTTCGGTTTTTTCTTTGAAGGATTGACCTGTTTACAAACGATCGCAAAAATAAAGCATCATGCACAGTTGCATATATGAGGGGACCATTCGGCACCGGCGATTCAGGCCGCGGCCGAACATGTTTCAATATCGCCTTTTTTTCATGTTTCTCGATTTGGCCGAACTGCCGACGCTGTTCGATATCCATCCCTTGTGGTCATATGAACGGTTTAATATGGCCTGTTTTCGCCGCCGGGACCATTTCGGAGAATCGACGATTCCGCTGGATCAAGCAGTGGCGGATCTTGTCGAAGACCGTCTCGGCAGCCGACCGGACGGTCCGATCCGTCTGCTGACCCATCTGAGATATTTTGGTCATTGTTTCAACCCTGCCAGTTTCTACTATTGCTACGACCCTGCGGATACCCAGGTTGACACCATTGTGGTGGAAATTCATAATACACCCTGGGGGGAGCGCTATTGTTATGTTTTAGGCGCCGCACAAAATGAGCATCCGATTAAAAACTGGCGGCGTCATCAGGTTCCCAAATCATTCCATGTGTCGCCCTTTATCGATTTTGATATCCATTATGACTGGCGCTTCCGG
>CP070771.1:5935690-5941563 GCA_020345785.1 Desulfobacterales bacterium | reverse complement strand
CCTGCTGAGCATCGTCAACGGTATACAGGGCACTGACACCTTCCAGGCGATAAGTGGCGACCAGATCATTGATGGTTTCGACATTGAGACCATGGCCGTTTTTCTTCAATATTTTTTTAAGGTCGACAGCGCTTTTTTTGGAGCGCCTCCGGGCATGCAGTGATGATTCCATCTGCGACAGCGCGGAACGGACGGTCTTGTAATTCAGGTAATTGGCATCCGACTCCTGGATGTGGGCGGCATCGAGCAGCAGGTATTCACATGCAGCTGCTGTCGACCGGGTGCAGATAATGCGACCGGCAAATTTGCGCTTGACCAATAAGGGCAGGCGACCGGAATGGTCAATGTGGGCATGGGAAAGCACCACGTTGGTCAAAATTCGAGGATCAAGCGGCATAACCCGGTTCTTTTCGACCGTTTCCTTGCGTCGCCCCTGAAACATGCCGCAATCCAGCAGAATACGATCGTGCTGAGTGGCTAAAAGATGCATGGAACCGGTCACTTCCCGAACTGCGCCGTAAAATGTTATGTGCATGGATTCGATCTCCTATTCCCGGATACTGGTTACTGGATGCTGGATACTCACGCGTTCCCAAGCCGTACATAAATCATTAGACATAAGATGTATTTAAAATCGAAAACAAACCTTTCTCAATTTTCGGCATCTCGTCATCGTTATACGGTGAAATATAATAACAAGGAGGCAGGGGAAAAAATTGTGAGCGGATTTATTCTGATTCAGAGGGATTATGCTCACGCCTCCGATCGACCCCTCGCCCCAACCAAAAGGCATGCACTGCCGAGCCCACCCAGCAGCACAGGATAATAACTAAGCTAATACCGTCGATATGCCAGCTGTCATAGCCTGAATGGCTGATGATATCGATAAATTCAGTCAGATTCAGCCTGTAGTTCGCCAACTCCGGCAATATCTGATCGACAGCCAAATAAATTCGCTTGGTCAATCGGAAAAGGAAGACCAGCAGGCCCCCCGTGGTTATGATGGCGAAAAAGGCGCCGCTATAGACCGCCCCCAGCGCAAATTGGCCTGAACCGGGGTAAACCAGGGCGGAGAGAAACACAGCTTTGGTCGACGCTTTCATCTCGAACTAATCATGATCTTTTTGAAACAAGAATGAGAATGCAGCAACCAGGATAATAATGATACCAAACAGAAAATAAAAGACCGTAATATACTGAAAGTTGTCGGGGCCTCCCATTTTCAGCACTAAATCCCGGTTAAAAAAATAGGCCCAATACAGAATGAAAATATAATTGACCAATAAAGCCAATCTCATTTTGCCGAATAAAAGTGATAGCGTGCTGATGGACATTAACAAAATGATTTGAATTATTGGAATCAAGAGTGTTGTCTCGGTAAAAAAATCTAACATGGATTCCTCCTGATCTATATTTTAAACAGGTTAAGCGTTTCAACGTTCAAGGTTGAATTGTTCTCATCTGATGCAATCAAAGGATGATTGCCTTCAATTTGGTTCCAAAACCATTTCACCCAAAGGGTCATGTTGATTATCTCGAGTTTTGATAAGAATTGTTCTCAGTTTCTTTCGCTTATAACCTTTGAACGTTGAACCCGGAAACCTCGACCGATCAGTTTAGATATTAATAACGTATTATTTTAATTTTGTATTCTTTTCTATATGTTTTTATCGCCCTTTACCATCGATACTTTAATAAAAATTCGTATATAACCTATTGCATTTAAAGCAATCTCAAATGAAAGGATGAATTTCAATTGTTGTTGGTTATAGTTGCGAATTATATTGACAGTATCCGCAGAATCACCTAATAGTAAAATAATTTCAAATCGTTGTAAGAGTTGCAACCAAAATTCTTTATATACCTCAGCGACCAGCGGCAGAGCGTGTCTCCGGGCCCCATTCCAGGGGCCTTCCTCATACCCCCAGCTCTGCCGCTGGTCGCTGATTATCGCTGACCCCGCCGGATCGGGGTTTTTTTTGTGAGAGCCGGCCTAAATTGGTGACTGAAAAAAGAAACATCTTGTGGGCGGTATTAAGCGGCGTGTTGCTGACCGGAGCCTATCCCAAAATAGGATGGGACTGGCTGGCCTGGATAGCACTCGTTCCCCTTTTGTACGCGCTAAAAGGCGTTTCCGCCGGCGCCGGCTTTCGCATAGGGTTCATCGCCGGTCTGCTTCATTTTCTATCGCTGTTGTACTGGCTGGTGCCTGTGATGCGAACCTACGGCTATTTGCCGGCATATTTAAGTGTATCGGTTTTGTTTCTCTTCGCGGCATTTCTGGCGCTCTTTATTGCGTCATTCTCAGCGGTCTTAACCGCCCTCGGCAAAAAACCTGCCTGGTGTCTGCCAATGATACCTCTGCTTTGGGTCGCGTTGGAATATGTCCGTTCTTTTATATTTTCCGGATTTCCCTGGGAGCTGCTGGGCTATTCACAATTTAACCGTTTGCAACTCATACAGATATCAGATATATTGGGTGTGTATGGCCTTTCGGCTTTGATTGCCTTGGTCAACGGCGCCATTTTTATCAGCTTGCTATATTTAACCGGAAGGAGGTGGCAAGACAAAGTTATCACAAAGCGGCTGGCTGCGGGTTCAATCGTTGCCTTGTTCGTGGGCGTCGCTCTCACCTGGTCTTACGGCCACTGGCGTATGAAAGCAATCGATGATCTGACTGCAACCTCTCCAAAGGCCCGCGTTACCGTCATTCAGGGCAATATCGATCAACTTGTGAAGTGGGATCCTACCTTTCAAAATGAAACGATTAAAAAATACAATCGTCTGTCTGCATCGGTAAGCGAACAACAGCCTGATCTTATTGTCTGGCCGGAATCCGCCACACCATTTTATTTTTTATACGATATAAAGCCGACCGAACTGGTGTTTGAGGGCATCGAGCGGACGAAGACGGATTATTTGATCGGCAGCCCCTCTTTTGTGCGCACCGATGAATCCGTGCAATATTACAACAGTGCCTATTTAATAAGCCCTGCAACAAAAACAATGGGCAAATATGATAAGACCCATCTGGTTCCTTTCGGCGAATACGTACCGTTTAAAAAATGGCTTCCTTTTTTGGGTAAAATTGTTGCGCAGGTCGGCGATTTCCGAGCAGGCAAGAAAGGCCGGACACTCGCCTGGAGGGATCAGCAGTTAGGCATTCAGATTTGCTATGAAATCATATTTCCCGGCCTTTCCCGGGCCATGGTCCAAAACGGCGCATCATTGCTGATCAATATCACCAACGATGCCTGGTTCGGCAAAACCAGCGGTCCCTATCAGCATTTTTCCATGACCGTCTTCCGGGCGGTGGAAAACCGGCGTGCCCTGGTAAGGTCGGCCAACACCGGTATCAGCGGGTTTATCGACCCGGCCGGCAGAGTATTGGCATCCACGGACTTGCTGCAGGATGCCGTGGCAACACAGATGATACCGCTGGTGGAAGAAATATCCGTCTATACGCGTATCGGCGACCTGTTCGCCGTGGGTTGCCTGGCGCTGGCGGCTCTGTTCATAGCGGTTGAAATTGTAAGGTGGAAAACCAAGAGAAGAACGGGCTAAACCAAAATTGAATATTGAAGAATGTCTATTGAATATTGAAGATATTGTATCATATTATTAATAATTAACGGGCCTATATACAATATTAAGGGCAAGGAATTTATCTATTTAATTTCTTCCCCACCCAGCCTCCCCCGTCAAGGGGAAGGAGTAAAACTTCCCTCCCCAGGCGGGAGGGATTGAGGGAGGGGGACAAAATGTTATCTACCTTACTTTTGTAGATAGGCCTGTAAGGTATTGAGCATTTCATTATCCGACCCGGCATCAGGCTTGAAAGCATGCATTATACTATGCGACCACAAGCTCCAGGGTTTTACCGTTTTTCAGATTTACCAAACCCTCCTCGCAGATCCTCAGGTAGGGAATTGCTGCCCCGGTCAGGGTAATTAAGGTCAGAAGGGGATCGGGGAAAGACACTCCCAGCTGCGAGATTGATTTTTTAATTTCCTGCAGTCTTGCGGCAATGGTTTCGATCGGCAAATCCGACATGATTCCGAAAATCGGCAGGGGCAGTTCCGCCAGAATCTTGCCATTTTCACAAACAACAGCCCCTCCCTGAAGCGCGTGGATGCGGTTCACGGCTGCGGCCATATCGGCGTCATTGGTCCCGGCGACAATAATGTCGGATGAATCCCAGGCTGCGCTGCATGCCATGGCACCTGATTTCAGGCCGAAACCCTTGATCAATCCGACCGCCATTTTGCCGGGGTTGTGGGTTCGGTCGATAGCAGCCGCTTTAATCACGTCTTGATCGACATCGGATTTAAGCTCTCCTGCCGTGACCGGCCATGACATCTCCAGTTCAGCGGTAACCAGATCGGTTACCATATTGATAACCCGGACATTGACCGATCCGGTATCATGGCCGGCATGGATGATAAAATCTGATGGCAGCATGTCCCGCGGCAGCTTGACGCTGTTCAGGCTTTCTTTTGTAAATGTATGCGGCCGTGGGGCGTCTATCAGTTTACGATCCCGGGCGATCACTTTGCCGTTGCTGATGACCAGCCGGGCGTCGATGGTGGTTAAATCCGGAATCATGACCATGTCGGCATAACGACCGGGAGCGATGCCGCCGATCAACAAATCCAGTGAAAAGTGTTCGGCCACGTTTAACGTCGCCATTTGAACGGCCGCGACCGGGTCGAAGCCGGAATCGATCGCTTTTTGAAGCACATATTCCATGTAGCCTTTTTCAATGAGATCCCGGGGCGCCACCCCGTCGGTTGAAAGGATCAGGCGGCGCAAATCAATTCCGCTGTCTTTGATGCGGGCGATTTCCGCCAGGTCCCGGCGAATACTGCCTTCGCGGACCAGTATGTGAAGGCCCATGCGCAATCTCTCCAGGACTTGTTCGGCATTGATCGGTTCGTGGCAGGAGGAAATTCCGCCGGCCACATAGGCGGCCAGTTTTTTATCGCCGGCTCCGGCCGAGTGTCCCTCGAGGGTTTTGCCGGCATTTAATGTTTGCTCATAAAGCGGAAGTATCTGGGCGGGGTATTGTAATATCGACTGCCAGTAGCTTTCTCCCAGCCCAATGATATCGTCTCGTTCCAGAAGCTGTTCGAGGTCTTTCTGCGATACACCCCGGGCGGCACCGCTGATGGACACCATGGCGGGGGCGGTGGCCAGGATTTTTATGGGCTGATCCTTCATTGATTCCAGAAAGTCGACCACGCCGGCATAGCCGCAAACAGGGTAGGGCTCCAGGGTTTCTGTGACAACCGTGGTGGTACCGCCCGGCATGGTGTATTTTATAAATTCGGCGGCGGTAAACAGCCAAGATATATGGGTATGGCCATCGATCAGGCCGGGAATAATGGTCCGGCCTGCGGCATCGATGACCTCGGTATCAGGACCGACAGCGTCATTGGCATTTTTACCGACATAGGCAATCCATTTGCCTTTGACGGTAATGGTATAACCCTTTAACACTTCGGCAGTGTATACATTGACGACATCGGCGTTTATGATTGCCAGATCAGCCTTTTCCTCACCCAAGGCCACTTTCATGAGCTGTGAAGTTTCATCAACGGTTTTGGATTTCAGAATTCCGGTCACTGTCATTACAATTTATTCCTTATTTTGCGGTGAAAGTTTAAAATTCCAAATTACAAGCGTCAAAAAGTTTAAATTCCAAATAACAAGCACCAAATAACAAACAAATCCCAAATTACAATATTCAATGACCTAAACAAATACCTTCTAATTTACTCGGATTTCTCTAATATTGATGAAAAAATCTTTTTCAATTCGTTCGCCTCTTGCATCAAGTTATTAACAACATCCGCATTATTTAAGCTGTTCGT
>CP070771.1:5929914-5935590 GCA_020345785.1 Desulfobacterales bacterium | reverse complement strand
CCAACTTCCCAATTTCTCAACTTCCTAACTTTCTGCCCTCTTACCCTCTTACCTTCTCATACTCCCCACCTCCGGCCCCCCGGTTTCAAGGCTTTCCAAGCGACACTGAAATATCTTCACCATACCGGTGAAACGACCTCTTGACAAGTTAGTTACGGTGATTAATTTGTTCTCGTCTTGCCAATTAATAACTATTTAACATACTGATTTAATAGTAATTAAATTGTTTTTCAATTCCCTGGAATCTGTAACGCAAAAGACCGGTAAAACGTTTGCGGCTTGGACAACGATACAGATCTGCGGCAAATATTGGCACGAGCTCATCCCCTTCACTGCGGGAGAGTGACGTGTGAGGCAAACCAAATTTATATTTGATGATAAATCTATCAAGGAGGTAACAAGGCATGAAAATTAAACCCCTCAATGATCGGCTTTTAGTACTGCGGGTTGAAGAAGAAAAAAAGAGTGCCGGGGGAATTATTATTCCGGACACTGCCAAGGAGAAACCCCAGCAAGGGAAAGTTGTGGCTGCCGGTCCCGGCAAAATGGGTGAGAGCGGTCAGCGCACTCCGCTGGATGTTAAAGTCGGCGATCGTGTTCTTTTTTCCAAATATGCAGGAACGGAGATTAAAGTAGACGGTGTCGAACACCTTTTTATGAGCGAGGACGATATCCTCGGGGTACTGGAATAACAATTTAAGGAGGAGCGACAAATGCCAGCAAAGATGATAACCTACAGTTCCGATGCCAGAAATAAAATGCTTAAAGGCGTGAACACCCTGGCCGCGGCGGTCAAAGTAACCCTGGGGCCGAAAGGCAGAAACGTGGTTCTGGATAAATCATTCGGATCCCCGACCGTTACCAAAGACGGGGTGACGGTTGCTAAAGAAATTCAACTCGAAGATAAGTTCGAAAACATGGGTGCCCAGATGGTGAAAGAGGTCGCAAGCAAGACCAGCGATGTTGCCGGCGACGGGACCACCACGGCGACGGTCCTGGCTCAGGCAATCTATAGTGAAGGCCAAAAACTGGTCGCGGCAGGCGCCAACCCCATGGCTCTCAAACGTGGAATCGACAAGGCTGCAGGAGCGGTGGTCAATGAACTCAAGAAGCAATCGAAAGCCATCAAAGACAAGAGCGAAATTGTCCAGGTCGGCAGCATCTCCGCCAACAACGATGAAATGGTGGGCAAGCTTATCTCCGAGGCAATGGACAAGGTCGGCAAGGAGGGCGTCATCACGGTCGAAGAGGCCAAGAGTATGGAAACCTCGCTGGAAGTCGTGGAAGGCATGCAGTTTGACCGTGGCTATCTCTCACCCTACTTTGTGACCAATGCCGAGAAAATGGAAGTTTCACTGGATGAGCCGTTCATCCTGTTGCACGAAAAGAAGATCAGCAGTATGAAGGATCTTGTTCCGCTGCTGGAATCCGTAGCCCAATCCGGCAAACCGCTGCTGATCATCGCCGAAGATGTGGAAGGCGAAGCCCTGGCGACGTTGATCGTTAACAAACTTCGCGGCACCCTGCACGCGGCTGCCGTCAAGGCCCCGGGTTTCGGAGACCGGCGTAAGGCCATGCTGCAGGATATCGCTATTCTGACGGGAGGCCAGGTGATTTCTGAAGATCTGGGCGTCAAGTTGGAAAACGTGACCATTGCTGATTTGGGCCGATGCAAGACTGTTAAAATCGATAAGGACAACACCACCATCATTGACGGGGCCGGTAAAAAGAGTGACATTGAGGGACGGGTCAACCAGATCCGGGTGCAAATCGAGGAAACCACTTCTGATTATGACCGTGAGAAACTGCAGGAGCGGCTGGCGAAATTGATCGGTGGGGTGGCTGTGCTCCATATCGGTGCCGCCAGTGAGGCCGAGATGAAGGAAAAGAAGGCGCGCGTGGAAGACGCGCTGAACGCCACCCGGGCCGCTGTTGAAGAGGGCATCGTGTCCGGCGGCGGGGTAGCCCTTCTGCGGTGCATCAAAGCCCTCGATAATCTCAAGGTTTCCGGCGATGAGAAGAACGGCGTTCGCATTTTAAAGCGGGCTTTGCAGGAGCCGTTGCGTCAGATAGCCGAGAACGCAGGCTGCGAGGGGTCGGTGGTCGTCAACGTTGTCCAGGAAGGCAAGGATGCCTTCGGTTATAATGCGGCCGATGATAAATATGAGGACCTGATCCAGGCGGGCATCATTGATCCGACCAAGGTGGTTCGGTTTGCCCTGCAGAATGCCGTTTCGGTGGCCGGCCTGATGCTCACCACGGAGGCCATGATTACGGAAAAGCCGGAAAAGAAAAAAGCCCCGGCCGCCCCGCCCATGGGCGAAGATATGTACTAATAGCAAACGGCCTGTTTGTTTGGGTCGGGAAAACCATCAAAGGGTGGTCAAATGATCACCCTTTGACTTCTAGGGAAATCCGATCAAACCATTCGATAGCCATTACCGGACAGCCTCAAACCGGTTGTGTCCGTGGCCCGTGAAAAAATTGTCTTTAAGAGCATTAAGTGGGTTGACAGTCACCCGTCTAAGTATGTAAAAGATTAATTTCTGTAATTTCGTACTGACGGCGATGGGAGGATTTTCCATTTAAAATGCAAAGGAGGAGTTTCAAATGAATTTTGTCAAAACGGGTCGCAACCTTTTATTCGTGTCGTTGATGATATCAGCCTTGGCGCTGAATTCGGGCCTTTGTTTTGCGACGGAAAAAGAAGATGACAGACCCGCCAGATCCATTTTCATGGCAGTCGAATACCCGGGTGTGGTCGTGCCTGCCGAAGAAAATGTGAGCATGGATATTATCTTCCATAACAAGGGTAAAAGCGATGAAAACGTAGATGTCTGGATTTCAGATGCTCCCGCAGGCTGGAAAGCTAAAATCAAAACCTACCGCTATACTGTTACGGGTGTTCATGTACCGGGCGGCGATGACAAAACGCTGACTTTTGAGGCCGAGCCGGGCAAAGATGTGACGCCCGGCAAATACAAGTTTCGGATAGAAGCCAAAACAGCAGACGGCCAATTTAAAATGGAACAGGATGTACTGGTGGAGGTTACCGGCGCGGAAGAAAAATCAGCGGAGGACCGGGGCGTTAAGTTGACGACTTCCTATCCGCAAATAAGCGGACCGTCGGATGCCACCTTTGAGTTCTCCGTGGATGTTGACAGCAAATTGGATAAAGATGCGGTCTTTGACCTTTTCGCCAGCGGTCCCAAAGGTTGGGATATTAATTTCAAGCCGGCCTACGAATCCAAGTACATCACGAGCCTGCGGCTGAAATCCAATCAGAACCAGTCCATTGCTGTTGAGGTAAAGCCGTCCCCGATGGCCGAGGCCGGAAAATACCCGATCAACGTCAGAGTGAGTTCCGGCGACGCCAAGGGCGAAGCACAACTCGCCGTCATTTTGACCGGCACCTATAATATAGAAGTCGGCACTCCCAGCGGCCTGCTGTCGTTGGAGGCGCGGCAGGGCAAGACCGCCAACATGTCCTTTTACGTCAAGAATACCGGATCGGCCGCCAACCATAATGTGAAGTTCATGTCGTTTAAGCCTGAAAACTGGAAGGTCGAATTTACCCCCGAGAATATCGATGTTATCGAGCCCGGTGATCTGAAGCAGGTTGAATTATCCATCACTCCTTATGAAGATGCCCTGGTGGGAGATTATTCCGTCAGTGTCAATGTTGAAGGCGAAAAAGCGTCCAAGATCATCGAGTTTCGGACGACTGTAAAGGCATCGGCTGCCTGGGGATGGATCGGCATCGGTATCATTGTGGTCGTAATTGCAGGACTTTTTGGCACATTCCGCTGGTTAGGAAGGCGCTAAAATGGATACCCAAACAATTATTGAAACAGATCAGCTGACCAAAATATACAATGGCGATACAGCGGTGGATCGTCTTACCTTTACGGTGTCCGAAGGTGAAATTTTCGGATTTCTGGGCCCCAACGGTGCCGGGAAAACAACCACCTTGCTGATGCTGCTGGGATTGACGGAGCCCACCAGCGGCACTGCTAAAGTTCTGGGCCTCGATCCCAGCCGGGACCCCATCAAGGTAAAATCTAAGATCGGCTATCTCCAGGAAAACATGGGGTTTTACACCGACTTAAATGCCGTCCAGATGCTGCGGTTCGTCGCTGCGCTGAACGGTATTTCGGGTGAACAGGCCGCTAACCGCATTAAAAGCGCCCTTGAATCGGTGGGGCTGGCAAACGAATCGCAAAAAAGGATCGGTGCCTACTCGCGGGGGATGCGGCAGCGTCTCGGGTTGGCCGAGTTGCTGATAAAAGATTCAAAAGTGGCGTTTTTGGACGAGCCGACTCTCGGTTTGGACCCGGATGCCACGAACCGGATGATGGATTTGATCGAGAGCCTGTGCCGCGATAAAAAAATGACGATTCTGCTGTCCAGCCATATGCTGCATCAAGTTCAAAAAATTTGCCACCGGGTCGGCATCATGATCAAGGGACGCATGGTGGCTCAGGGGACTATGGATCAGCTGGCCCAGGAAAAACTCGGCATCGGTCAGGAAAAGTATACCTTAGAAGAACTCTACATGAAATATTTCCAGGAGGCTTAGCCGTGAGCGGTATCAACGTCATCATCAAGAAGGAACTGGCAGATCATTTCAGCAGCTACCGGTTTACCATCATTTTTGCTTTGATTGGCATGGTAAGCCTGATTACCGCCTATATGGTCGGGTTGAATATCAGGCAGGAACTGGAAGGCGTTGCCAAACCGCGCTTTATATTTCTGATGCTTTTTACAGCTCCCGGAGCATTGTTTTCGCTGGTTCAGTTTGTGGCCTTTTTCGGACCCTTGGTGGGGCTGATTCTGGGTTTCGACACCATCAACCGGGAGCGCAACGAGGGCACGTTGAGCAAGCTGCTTTCCCAGCCCATTTACCGGGATGTGGTCATCAACGGTAAATTTTTGGCCGGAGTGGTTATGATCGGCATCATGATGGTCTCCATCGTATTGGTGATCACTGGTTTGGGGCTGTTTGTCATGGGTATTGTTCCCGGCATCGAAGAAATCTGGCGAATAATAATTTATCTAATTATTAGTATTATCTATATTTCTTTCTGGCTGGGCGTCGCTATTTTATTTTCCATCTTGTTTCGCAGCACGGCAACTTCCGCCCTGGCGGCATTGGCGGTGTGGATCTTTTTTTCGTTTTTTGTATCCATCGGAGCAAATGTTGCCGCCAATGCCCTGGCCAGTGATGCATCGCCCCAAAATCCAGAATCCGTCATGCGGCAGGCGAATATTGTAAAAGCATTCAAACTCGTCTCGCCTATGGAGCTTTATACGGACGCCACCGCAACCATCATCGATCCCATGCGCAAATCCACCCGTTCATTTATCTCAGTGGGGCCGCTTGAAAATCTTTCCATGTCGCGCTTTTCAGGCCCTTTGCCTTTGAGTCAGAGCATACTGATCGTCATACCCTATATTATTTCGCTTGTCGCCATCACTATCATTTGTTTTGCCGTGTCCTACACCGTGTTTATGCGGCAGGAGATTCGATCGCTTTGATCTAAGGCAGGGGTGTCTGGGATTCGATCAGAATAAGAAAAAGTACTTGACTGATATTAAGACAATTACTTATTTGAAAACAATTAAAATCCCAAGCACCAAAATCCAAATTTCAAATAAATCCCAATGACCAAAATT
>CP070771.1:5913313-5929814 GCA_020345785.1 Desulfobacterales bacterium | reverse complement strand
GGGACAATTTTACCTTGCCGGATTTAAAGTAGATTTTGAGGGGTACCAGTGTGTGGCCCTTTTCGTTTACCTTGGCATTTATGCGTTTAATCTCTTGCTTGTGGAGGAGAAGTTTGCGGGTCCTCAACGGATCGTGATTTTCGTAGTGGGCAAAGGGGTAGGGGCCGATGTGCATCTGGTAAACGAACACCTCGCCGTCTTTAATTCTGGCATAGGAATCCTTTAAATTGACCTTGCCGAGCCTGAGGGACTTTACCTCGGTTCCCTTCAGGACCATTCCGGCTTCATACTCATCTTCGATAAAAAAGTCGTGCCGGGCTTTGCGGTTGACGGCGATTATTTTGATGTGGCTCTTTTCCATAATCAGCTATGCGCCCTGTCCGCCAGAATATCTCCGTAGGCCTCCCGCACCAGCCCAAAGACCCCCCTGGCCGTCCGCTTTTTGAGGGCCTCCTGCAGGAATAATCGGGCATCGCCCAGGTGCAAGGATCGAATTATCCGTTTGATATGCGGAATCGATTGAGGATTCATACTCAGCTCGTCCATGCCAAGGCCTAACAGCAGGGGAATGTGATGGGCCGTTGCTGCCATTTCACCGCAAATGTAAACCTTTATCCCCTTGTCTTTGGCCACGTCCGCCGTCTGCTTGATCAGTCGGATGACGGCAGGATCCAGCGGCTGATATAGATGGGCAACTTGCCGGTTGCCTCTGTCAATCGCAAGGGCGTATTGGATGAGGTCATTGGTACCGATACTGAAAAAATCTACTTTCTCCGCCAGTAAATCGGCCAGGATAACTGCCGATGGAACTTCGATCATGATTCCGATATCAATTTCCCGGTTATACGGCAGGCCGTCTTTTTCGAGAGATTCGGCTGCCTGGTCCAACAATTTCCTCGTTTCGCATATTTCAAAGTAGGCTGAGATCATTGGAAACAGGATGCGAACGTTTCCGAACGCCGCCGCCCTCAATATGGCTCGCAGCTGGGTATTGAATATCTCCGGTTTTCTCAAGCAATATCGTATCGAGCGAAGACCGAGGGCGGGATTGGCTTCATCATGAGCGGATTGACCGATCACCGCCTTGTCGCCGTTGATATCCAGGGTGCGAATGGTGACGGGCTTGGGCGCCATCACTTCAACCACATCTTTATACTTTTCAAACAATTCTTCTTCCCCCGGGAAAACCGCCCGATTCATATACTGAAATTCGGTGCGGTAAAGGCCGATGCCGTCGCCGCCGTAATTTCTTACCGAAACCACCTCTTCCGGGAGTTCAATATTGCCCATGACGTCCAACTGCATGCCGTCGGTTGTTTCCGCCCTTAAATGGCTCTCCCGAGTGATGACGGCTCGGTATGCTTCGTATTGAATCTTGCGTTCTTCGTATTCCACCAGGGATTTTTCGCTCGGATTTACGATTACCTTGCCGGTATTGCCGTCGACGATGATGAGATCTTCATTTTTGATTTGGCTGGTAGCATGCTCAAGACCGACTACCGCCGGAATCTCAAGGGCTTGGGCCACGATACCGGTATGGGATGCTTTCCCGCCGTGATCCGTGATAAAGCCCATAATTTTCTCCAGGTTTATCTGGCTGGTGTCGGCCGGAGACAGATCGCGGGCCACCAGGATGACGCGTTTGTCGATGTCGGCGATTTTTTCAGATTCGGCTCCGATAAGGTTGCGCATGATGCTGTCTGATACATGCACGATGTCTGAAGCCCGCTCCTTCAGGTATGCGTCGGCCATGCTCAGAAAAACCGATTTGAGATTGGATACAACCTGCTTGAGGGCCCATTCGGCGTTAACCCCCTCTCTCTCTATCGTCTCGATAGTTTTGCCATAAAGCATTTTGTCTGTCAGCAGGGCGACGTGAGTTTCAAGAATTTGGGCGCGCCGCAGTTCTTCCGGGCTGTTTGCGATGACGAGGCGAATGTCATCCCCTGCTTTTTTAACGGCCGCCTTGAAGCGTTCGATTTCTTTTGGCAGTTTCTTCTTCTCGATAAAATACTTTTCGACGATATCGACGCCTTCTCGATCGACCAGATAGGCCCTGCCGATACATATACCAGGCGAGGCATTGATTCCTTTGAGTCTTTTCTCTCCAACCGGTCGCGACATTATGGTCTATTCCCCAAATCCGCTATCAACGAGATCGACAAGGGCGGTTAAGATGTCGGAGTCCACCGGATCCTCGATGATAATCTTTATTTTTGTACCTTTTTCACAAGCCAGCGTTAATATGTCCACGATGCTGGACGCGTCGGCTTTCTGGTCGTCTTTCATCAGCCAGATATTTGCGGCGGCATTTCCGGCAATTTCAGCAATCCGCGCCGCTGCCCGTGCATGCAGTCCGAGATCATTTATAATAGTTGTTGTCCTGTATAATTCCTTCCCGATTGTTGCCATAGGTTGCCGTATCAAAAGTTGTTAGTATCTGTTAATTGCAACAATTTGTCAATTTAGAAATGTTGACACGAAAGATAATGGCTGTTAAGGTTTTTGCAACCCACTGCATTTTATCCCAAATGATGTCGCCAAAATTTTTTATATACATCAGCGACCAGTGACAGAGCGTGGTTCCGGCTCCTTCCAGGGGCCTTCCTCATCCCCGCAGCTCTGCTGGTGGGCGCTGATTTCGCACAATGATTTATGTCGTTATGTATAACATGATAAAAATTCAAATTGGCACACATATCGATTTCGGGAAAATGTTATCGGTATTGCCCCAACGGGAGAAGAAAAGATGGCTGATAAAATTCTGATTTTTGGAAAGGACGCTTGACCCTATACCAGGGCAGCTCGTGAAGCATTTGCCAAAGAAGGCCGGCCGTTTGATTATTTGAATGTCGTAAAAAACAGGCGACATCTCGACCGCATGCTGAAGCTCTCCAAGGGCATCAGAAAGGTTCCGGTAATCGCCGAAGGTGAAAATGTAACCATCGGCTTTGACGGGGGTACCTGAGCGGTCTGATTTTTCCGGCTGGAAGCCCCAGGAATGAATATTGACGAATGTCGAATGACTAAAGAATGTCGAATGAATAATGAAGGAATTCTGTCGTTTTAAATTGGAATTATTGCTATAAAAAAGGTGGAGCGACACGCGGCGCGCACGCCGCGCAAGCGCTGGCGCTGAGCGAGCGACATCCGCCGTTTGTCATTCGTCAATCGTCATTCGTCATTTAAAAGGAATATCGCCGTGTTGGATTTAAAAACCGAAAAGTTGACCTATGAGGCGTTAGAGGAAAGGGCCGAGACGCTGGAAAGAGAAATTTTTGAAGTTAAAAAGGCTGAAGAAACCCTGCGCCGGCAAAATGAATATCTGACCGCACTGCATGAGACCTCCCTGGGACTGATCGACCATCTGGGCAAAGAAGAACTGCTGGAAGCCGTATTGCAGCGGGCTGCCATGCTGTCAGGGACCGAGCACGGTTACATTTACCTGCTTGAACCGGGCGAAGCCGAGATCCAAATGCGGGTGGGGATGGGTTTCTTTAAGCGTCAACTGGGGCTGCGGGTAAAAAAGGGCCAGGGCGTGGGCGGCAAGGTCTGGGAATCCGAGCAACCGCTGGTGGTTACGGATTACCGCAGCTGGCAGGGACGTCTCAGCGACAGGTCTCTGGATGATCTTCACTCGGTGGTGGGAATTCCCTTGAAGGACCGCCAACGGGTCCACGGTGTCATTGGACTGGCAACGGTCAAACCCGGTCGGCGATTTAAGGAAGATGATATTGCCGTTTTGGGCCGTTTTGCCGAACTGGTCCTGGTTGCCTTGGATAAAGCCAAGTTATATGCGGATGTTCGACGCGAGCTGGCGGAAAGAAAGCGCACCGAGGCCACTTTAAGGGAGAGTGAACAGCGCTACCGTCTCCTGCTGGAATCATCGCCGGACCCTGTCGTCGTATATAATATTCATGGCAGGGCGACCTACGTGAATCCGGCCTTTGAGCAAACCTTTGGATTTTCGAGCGATGAATTGCTCGGCAAACAAATCGATTTTGTTCCAGAAGAAAACTGGCCGGAGACCAAAGAGGCCATCGTAAACATGTTGAGCGGCAAAAAAATCCATCTGTTCGAAACCAGGCGACTGACCAAAGACGGCCGAGTCCTCGATGTTCAACTAAGCTCTACGCTCTACTATGATCACAAAGGTGAACCTGCCGGCAACATTGTTACACTACGGGATATCAGCGCCCAGAAAAAAGCCGAGATTGAGTTGAGAAAATACCATGATCATCTCGAAGAACTGGTTGGGGAGCGCACCGCTGAGCTTGCCAAAATCAATGCCCAGCTTAAGCAGGAAATCGACGAGCGCAAAAGAGCCGAAAAAACGTTGCGCAAGCACGAAATTGAGCTAAAAGCCCAGTCACACCATCTGGAAGAGGTGAATACGGCGCTGAAAGTGCTGCTGAAACAAAGGGAGGATGACAAAAAGGAGCTGGGTGAAAACGTTCTATCCAATGTCAAGGAATTAATCTCACCTTACCTAGAAAGACTGAAAAAAAGCCGGTTAAATACCGATCAAAAAACGCTGATCAACATTCTGGATTCGAATTTAAGCAACATGATATCACCGTTTATCAGCAAGCTTTCCTCCAGATATTTCAATCTGACGCCAATGGAAGTGCGGGTGGCGAATCTTGTTAAAGAGGGTAAAACAAATAAGGAAATCGCAGAGTTACTCTATATTTCCAAGAATACCGTGTTATTTCACCGGTACAATATCCGCCAAAAACTCGGGTTAAAGAATAAAAAAATCAACCTGAGATCTCACCTCTTGTCTTACGATTCATAGTGGGTATTACCCACTATTTTACTACTATCTTATCAACTTGACATTTTTTATTTGCTTGACTAAAGATTCAATATCCGATAGATAGCCTTTTACGAAATGAATCGCATTCATATATTTATGATAATTGGTGCCCACTGATTCAGCCCGTATTTTGAATTTCATGAATCGTAAGACATAAGCGATAAAGCAGATACCTGTGTGGGGCCAACACCAGGCACCAGATTTGAAACTCTCTCAAAAAAAGATCGTTGCTACACCGGTAAATATGAAGGAGGCCGAAAGATTTGGTAGAATCAAATGCTATCAACGAAAGTGATGCCCTGCTTGAAATTGATGACATTCACATGTCATTTGGAAAAGTCAACGCGCTATCCGGCATCAGTTTAACGGTCCGGAAAGGTGAGATACATTCAGTTATCGGGCCGAATGGTGCCGGCAAAACAGTGATGATGAACTGCATCAACGGTCTTTACCACCCGCAAAAGGGCAGCATCCATTACAAAGGGCAAAAAATCAACCATCTCAAACCTTACGATCGGGCTAAGCTGGGTATCTCAAGGACTTTTCAAAAGGTTGAAGTCTTTGGAGGTATGACTGTGCTGGACAATATCCGGCTGGGGCGACACATCCACCTGAAATCCGGTATTGCCAGCGGATCCTTTTACATCGGCAAAACTGCCAATGAGGAATATGAGCACCGCAAATTCATTGAACAAGAAATCATCGATCTTTTAGAAATTCAACACATCCGTCACAAACCCACCGGAATGCTTCCCTATGGTTTACAGAAAAGAGTCGAGCTGGGCCGGGCGCTCGCGTTGGAACCCGAGCTTTTAATTCTCGATGAACCATTAGCCGGTCTCAACCTGGAAGAAGTTGAGGATATGGCCCGCTTCATATTGGATATCAACGAGGAAAAAAACTGGCGGGTTACCTGCCTATTGGTTGAGCATGACATGGGGGTGGTAATGGATCTTTCCCATCGCGTGTTCGTGCTCAATTTCGGTAATATGATTATGGACGGCACACCCGAGGAAGTGCAAAACAATCCCGAAGTGATCAAAGCATATCTGGGTGAAGAGGATTTATATGCAACACGAAAGTAAAACCGAGTCCTATAAAATCGATATCACGCCGGAGCTGACCATCCCCAAGCTGTTTTATCAGCAGGCTAAAAGGTACGGCAAGGATCGAATCGCCATGCGGGAAAAGGAATTCGGCATCTGGCGTCCCATTACCTGGCATGACTACCTGCAGAACGTGAAGTATATCACCCTGGGGCTCATCAGTTTAGGCCTGGAAGAGGGTGATAAAGTGTCCATGATCGGCGACAACCGTCCCGAGGGCTTGTGGGCTGAGATGGCGACGCTCTGCGCCAGGGGGATCGGGGTGTGGTTGTTTCAGGACTGTCTGATCGATGAAGTCAGATATATTATCGACCATTCCGATACCACGTTTTTATTCGGCGAGGGCCAGGAGGAGGTCGACAAGGCCATTTCCATCTTTCACGAATGTCCCAAATTGAAAAAAATTATCTGGGATGATCCCAAAGGTATGCGCAACTATAATGAGGATTATTTGATCAGCCTCAAAGAGGTGCGGCAGCTGGGACGGGAGTTGGAAAAAGACAAGCCGAATCTGTTCGAAGAGTTGATTAACAAGGGCAGCGGAGAGGAAGTGGCACTTCTTTTTTATACATCCGGAACTACCGCATTGCCCAAAGGCGCTCTGCTGTCGCATAACAACATGCTGACCATGGGGCAGCATCTGATGCAGGTCGATTCCTGTCAGGATACCGATGACTATGTCTCCTATCTCCCTTTTGCCTGGATCGGCGAACAGATGATGTCGGTTTCCTGCGGTCTGCAGGTCGGCTATACCCTCAATTTTCCGGAGGACCCGGAAACCGCCCAGGAAAATATCCGCGAGATCGGACCCCATGTCATGTTTGCACCGCCGCGGATGTATGAGCAGATGACACGTACGGTGCAGGTCAAATACCTGGACGCGAGTTGGATCAAGCGCAAGTTCTATGAGTTTTCGACCTATGTCGGCTACAAAGTCGCCAACCTCAAATTCGGAAAGAAACCGGTGCCCTGGTACTGGCGACTGCTGGAATGGCTGGCGTCGATCTCCGTACAAAAAAAGCTCAAGGACCATCTCGGGCTTTCCCGGGTCCGCAACGCCTATACCGGAGGGGCGGCCATGGGACCCGACCATTTCCGCTTTTTCCACGCCCTCGGGGTCAACCTGAAGCAAATATACGGACAGACGGAGGTAGCCGGCATCTCGGTGGTGCATCGCACCGGCGACATCAAATTCGACACCGTCGGCCATCCCATCCCCGGCACCGAGGTCAAGATCGGCGAGGACGGAGAGATTCTCACCCGCAGCCCGTCGGTTTTTCAAGGATACTACAAAAACCCGGAGGCCACCGAAAAGACCCTGCATGGCGGCTGGCTGTATTCAGGCGACAAGGGCTTCATCGATGACGACGGTCATCTGGTGGTTTTCGACCGCACCAAGGATGTTTTTACCTTAAAAGACGGCAAACCCTTCGCCCCCCAGTATCTGGAAACCCGCCTCAAATTCAGCCCCTTTATAAAAGATTCGTGGGTGATCGGTGACAAGAAAGAATACATCAGCGCGGTGCTGTGCATCGATTATTCGGTGGTGGGCAAATGGGCGGATGAAAAAAAGCTTAACTACACCAGCTATCAGGAACTTTCCCAGATGCCCGAAGTTTACGACCTGGTGGAAAGACAAATCCGTATGGCCAATAAAGATCTGCCGGATGTCGCCAAAGTATTAAAATTTACCAATCTATACAAGGAATTGGATCCGGATGACGACGAACTGACCCGCACCCGGAAACTACGGCGCGCCTTTGTTGAAAAACGATATGAAGACATCGTCAACGCCCTTTATTCAGACAAAGAAGTGGTCCATATCGACACGACGATTAAGTACGAAGACGGGCGCGAGGCCCGTATCGTGACCGACATGCAAATCCGGATGTTAAAAGAATAATCGATTAGTTGTCTTTATTTGAAATTAAAAATTCGAAGCACGAAATATGAAATTAGTAACAAATTTCAAATTCGAAGCTTGATCAACTCGTAAAAAGTCAAAATTTGGGAAAATCGTGCGTGTAACATATTGAAATTATTAAATGCGAAAAAACGCAATCGCCGTTTTTAGGACTTTTTACGAGACCGTCAAGGTTCAATTATTAAACAATAACGTGTTGGCGAGGAGAATATTGAATGGAACTTTTTTTTATGACCCTGACGACGGGAATTTTAGTCGGCGGAATTTACGCCCTGGTGGCCCTCGGCTGGGTGCTGATCTACAAATGTTCAGGGGTGCTGAATCTGGCCATGGGGGAACTGACACTTATCGGTGCTTATGTGTCCCTGAGCTTTTACTCCATGGGGTTCCCTTTTCTTCTGGCGCTGCTCTGTTCGCTGATCGTCGGTTTTTTTCTGGGAATCCTGACCGAAAGAATCTTCCTGGACAAACTCATCGGTGAACCGGTTTTAACCGTGATCATGGTCACCGTGGGGCTCTCTTTTTTCTTTAAAGGAACCGTCGAATTAATCTGGGGCACCGATACCCGGGTATTTGAGCCGCCGGTCTTCTCGATCGAACCGATTCGCCTGGGCCCCCTGGTCATCGGCCAGGTATACCTGTGGAGTTTTATCGCCGCAATCATTCTTCTGGTTATTTTCGTATCGTTTTTTAAATACACCCGCTGGGGGCTTGCCATGCAAGCCACGGCCGATGACGAGATGGCCGCCCTCAGTTTGGGAGTGAGTGCCCGCTTCGTGTATGCGGCGGCCTGGTCGATTGCCTTTATGGCAGCCGGCGTCGGTGGCAGCCTTTTGGGCAACATCAACGGATTGAATATCTCCGTCGGTTTTCTTTCACTGCTGGTTTTGCCTGCCGTCGTCCTGGGAGGTTTAAACTCCGTGCCCGGTGCGATCGTCGGCGGCATCACCATTGGCATATTGCAGAATTTTTGCGGGGCATACCTGGACAAATACTTTCCGGGCGGCGTCAAAGAGATCGCCCCGTTTGTGTTCATGGCCGTCTTCCTGCTCTTCAAACCATACGGCTTGTGGGGTTGGGAACGAATCGAGCGCGTATAATGCGAAAAGCGCAGAGCGCAGGGCGAATCACTTACGCTCTGCCCTATGTGCCATGCGCTGCGCCTTGATATTATCTCCTGGACGAACTTATTGGTCCAAAAGTTAATAACTATCTTAATCAACTCGGAGAAACATACATGTCAACAACGTGGCTGCCTTGCGGTGATTATCATCAATCCTATACCGAAGATCATGCCTGGTTTCAGACGAAATTCATCAAAGGCAAAATGATCCTGCTGGGTTTATTCCTGTTCGGTTTTATTCCGCTTATTGCAGACGATTACTGGCTCAGCGTTTACAACACCGTGGGCTATACCATACTGGGCGCCCTGGGAGTGCAGCTCTTGATCGGTTTTTGCGGCCAGGTCACCCTGGGCCACGCGGCGTTTCTGGCTGTCGGGGCATACACCAGCACCCTTCTTATTTTGGAGTTTCCCTGGCCGACCTTCCTGATTGATTGGGGCCTGGCATATCCGATCAGCATCATCGCCGCAGCGGTCGTCGCCGGTTTCTGGAGCGTCCTCTTTGGTCTGCCCTCCGCCAAAGTCAAGGGGTTTTATCTGATCTTAACCACAATGGCGGCCCAATTCATCACCGTCGATTTTATTATTACCCAGTATGTGGCCCAGATCGGCGGCCGCGGAATGGCGTTTTCCCTGCCTCCTGGAACCATCAAGGTCGGCCCCTGGACCATCGATAACGATTTAAAGGTCTATTACATGATGATCGTGCTGGTGATCATCTGTATCATCGGTCTGGCCAACCTCCTGAGGTCGCGGGCCGGCAGGGCCTGGGTCGCGATTCGGGACAATGATATTTCCGCGGAGGTCATGGGCATCAACGTTTTCAAATACAAGCTGCTGGCCTTTTTTGTGGCCGGATTCTTTGGAGGCATTGCCGGCGCATTCTGGATCAGCAACCTGGCCGCCATCAGCCCCGAGCATTTTCCATGGTTTGTCTCTTTGTGGCTGGTCGGCGTGATTCTCATCGGAGGGGTCGGTTCCATTCATGGGACCATTTTTGGCTCTTTATTCATGGTGGTGGTCATGGAGATTCTCCAGCTGATCATCATGCAGTTTGCCGATACCGCGATCGGTGAAAAATTTATGATGGATTTTCTTTTCGTCAAAGAAGCCGCTTTTGGCCTGGCGATCTGCGCCTTTATGATATTTGAACCCTATGGTCTGGCGTATCGCTGGTGGCAAATTAAGAATTATTTCAACCTGTGGCCATTTTCGTATTAACAGCAAAGGAGGTGATGATTAATTCGTATTGGTGAGATTCATTTAAATCCGACTTAGAAATAAGGGGAGGAAATTATGAAATCGAAATTCATGTTAGTGTTACTTGCGATATTCTTTTTCGCCGGATCGCTTTCCATTGCGGGAGCAGACGAAATTAAGATCGGCGCCCTCAATGACACCACCGGGGCGACCTCAGATGTCGGCAAGGACTTTGCCCTCGGGATCGCCGAAGCCGTCCATTATGTGAATGATTCCGGCGGTGTCAATGGCAAAACGATTAAACTTTATCAGTTCGACTACGGCTACCGCATCCCGGAAGCCCTCACAAAGTATAAGCTTTTCCAGAGGCTGAAGGTTGTAGCTGTGCTCGGATGGGGCACCGGAGACACCGAGGCGTTGTCGCCCACGATCACCAAAGATAAAATGCCCTACGTATCCGCATCGTATTCCGGCCACCTGACGGATCCGAAAAAAACCCCGTATAATCTTTTTGCGGCAACGGATTATTCGACCAACGCCCGGGCTGCCATCACCGCCTGGTTTGACACCAAGTGGCCGAAACACAAGGATTACGGCAAACGCAAACCTCGCTTTCAATGTTCCTACATGTTTGCCTCCGCCTATTGCAGCGCCCCCATCAAGGCCGTCAAAGACCAGGCTGTATTGCTGGGATTTGAGGTGGGTGCGGATCAGGACACCTCGCTGACCGCCATCGACACCAAGAGCCAGGTCCTGGCGATGAAGGAATTCAAGCCGGATCTCGTTTGGCACGGCAATACCACCATGTCGGTGGCCGCCACGGTGCGCGACGCCTATGCCCTGGGATTGGGTGCCGACCATATCGTCAACAACTGGGGATTCGATGAGAACCTGCCGCGACTGGCCGGCGATGCCGCTGAAGGCGTCATGGGGGCAGCGGTGTGTGCATTTTACGGCGAAAATGTGCCCGTGATGGATAAAGTCTTGGAATACGGCAAAAAATATAACCCAGGCATCCCGACCGAAAAACGACTGATCCGGACCATCCAGGCCTGGGCCAATGTCCTGGCGCTCAGAGAAGCCCTGGTGAGAGCCGACAAAGCCGGCGGATTAAGCGGGGAAAACATCCTCAAGAAAGGGTTTGAAACCTTCAACGGGTTTGACATCGGCTTGCGGGTGCCTCCGTTGACCTATACGGCCGAGGACCATCGCGTTGCCGGCAAAGTGCCCATTTATGAAATCAAAGGCGGCAAGATCGTCCTGCTGGCAACACCCGACCTGAAAGGCCGTTGGCCGGACAAATGGCCGACATGGCTAGGGTGGTAAGAGTTTCGTCAAATGGTTAAATAGTTGAATCGTTGAATGGTCGGAGAGGCGCTGAACCTTTTTGACTGTTTGAGAGGGAATCTATTCAACCAAACCCCAGGGAGGTCAGAATACATTGTCCGACGATAACAGGATCTTGAAGATCAACAACATTGAGGTCAAGTACCACGAAGTCATTCTCGTGATCAAAGGCGTTTCCATCGAAGTTCCGCAAGGTGGCATTGTCGCGCTTCTTGGAGCCAACGGAGCTGGGAAAAGCACGATCTTAAAGGCGATCTCCGGGCTGCTAAAGCATGAGGACGGCGAGGTCACCGACGGGTCGATCGAGTTTATGGGAGAGCGCATCGACAAGATGGGGCCTGAAAAAATAGCCAAGATGGGCATTGTGCAGGTAATCGAAGGACGCCGGGTGTTCGAGCACCTGACGGTGGAGCAGAACCTGAAGGTCGGCGCACACATGAAAAAGCACGGTCGATCGATCAAAGAAGGGCTGGAAATAGTATATCACTATTTCCCCCGCTTAAAAGAAAAGCGCAATGAAATCGCCGGATTTATCAGCGGCGGGGAACAGCAGATGACGGTGGTCGGGCGGGCTCTGATGACAAGCCCCAAATTGATCCTGCTGGACGAGCCATCCATGGGTCTGGCGCCCCTTCTCATCCAAGAGATCTTCAACATCATTACCCGGCTCAATCAAGAGGAAAAAATCTCCATGCTCCTGGTGGAACAGAATGCCAAACTGGCCCTCAATGTGGCCCCCCACGCCTACGTGCTGGAAAACGGGCGGATCGTAATGGACGACAGTGCCGAAAAACTCAGAGAGAATCCTGATATCAAGGACTTCTATCTGGGCATGACCGATTTCGGGGGAAGAAAAAGTTTTCGGGATGTCAAGCACTACAAGCGTAGAAAAAGATGGCTCACTTAACCCTTAAATTGCGTAAGGGGGTAAATATGCAAAAAAAATCGATTGTGTTGATGTTTTTAGCTGTTTTTGGGATAGCAGTTCTCCTCTCCGGCTGCGCGGCGATGCAAAAGCCGACGGAGAGCAATTTTAAAACGCCGGTCGTCACCCTGGATTATGTCGATGTGGCCCATTACTTTGGCTGGTGGTTTTACAACAACAAGGTCGAACCGACCAAGGGAAAGGCCGGAAACAATTCAGCTCCGCTGGATTACGCTTTTATCTTTAATATTGAAAACCCCAACTCCTTTCCGGTCATGCTGAATGGCTTAAAATTCGCCTGTGTCATCGACGGGTTCCAGATCAATTCGGGGTATTCCAACGAGATCATGTGGATTCCGGCCGGCAAGACAAACCAGCTGCGGGTGGAGGTCATGTACGACTTCAGCGGTACGCAGTTGAGTTTGCTGGTCGTTGCGGGCCAGGAACTAAAGGCAAAAGGAGTGGGCTTTATGGACCAGATCGAAAAGATTTGGACGGGTGCACCGGATTTTTCATTCCCGGTGGGGGTTACCCAGGGCTCGGCTATTTTCGAAGCAGGCGGGCTGACCAAAGTCGCCGCCTTTGAAGGCACCTATCCGAAATAGCCTGCATGATATATCCCTCGCCTTGATCTTCGATGCCAGGTCTGCGGCAAGGCGAGGGATGGCAAATTGGGTCCATTTTAAGCCTGAAGCCCAGTCAAGGAATAATTTGAAGCCAAGGCGATAATTTATGGGACTCCATGACTATACCTTTTATGATCTGATCAGACGCAATGCGGTTAGTTTCAAAAACCGTCCGGCGTGGTTTGAAGTCGATGACGATCGCATGCTTACTTTTGGCGAATATCGGTATATGGTCGATCGACTGGCCAAGGGACTTCAGGACGCCGGAATCACCAAAGGAGATCGCATCGGGGTTTACGGCAAAAACAGCCTTGAATACTTTGTTCTTTACGGCGCGGCCGCCGCCATTGGGGCCATTGTGCTGGCCATCAACTGGCGGCTTTCAGCCGAGGAAGTTTTGTTCAACCTCAATGATGGTGAACCGGTTGCGCTGTTCGTCGACGCAGAATACCAGGAGTTGATCGCGTCTCATCGCGACCGACTGCCTTCGATAAAAAATTTTTTCAGCCTCAAGCCGCCCCTGGGAGGCTTGACCCGGTTTAGTACGCTGATGAACAACCGCGGTGATTTTCATCCCCCTGAAATGACCAATGACGACGGCCTGGTCATCATCCACACGGCCGCGGTGGAGGGAAGACCGCGGGGCGCCCTTTTGACACATCGCAATTTCATCAGTGCCAACATTCATATCGGTCTCAACTTGAATTTATCTACCGCAGACGTCCATCTCAACATTCTGCCCCTGTTTCATGTCGGTGGTCTTTTCATGGCGTCGGGCGCTTTTCACGCCGGGGCTTTAAACATTAATATGAGCAAATTTGATGCCGCCCGGGCTGTCGAACTCATCGAGCAGAAACAGGTATCCGTTATGTTTGATTTTGCGCCGATTCTGTCGTCGATTCTCGCTGAAAGTGAAAAATCCGGCCGAAGCATCCAGTCTCTGCTGCATGTCCCCGGACTGGAATCGCCGGAAGTTATCGAGAAATACCAGAAATTGACCGGTGGAACCTTTTACTGCATGTACGGTCAGACGGAAACATCGGCCATCGCCACCATGGGCCGCTATGACGACAAACCGAGGTCCGCCGGCAGAACCATTCAACTCACCGATGTCCGCCTGGTGGATGAAGGGGATCTTCCGTTACCTGTCGGTGAGATCGGCGAAATTGCCGTCAAAGGCCCTATGGTGTTCAAGGGCTACTGGAATTTGCCGGAAGACACCGCCCGGGCCTTTCGCGGCGGCTGGCATCACACCGGCGATCTGGGACGCTTTGATGAGGACGGTTTTCTGTGGTACGAGGGGCGCAAGGCCGAAAAAGAGCTGATAAAACCCGGTGGTGAGAACGTTTATCCGGCTGAGGTTGAAAAAGCAATTCTCGAACATCCGGCCGTTGAGAAGACCGTGGTATTCGGGGTGCCGGATCCCAAGTGGAAAGAAGGCATCAAGGCCGTCTGCCAGCTGAAATCAGGGCAAGCCCTCGCAGCGCAGGAGTTGATTGATTTTGTCGGTGCACGCATCGCCTCCTTCAAAAAACCGCAGTACGTCGAATTTGTATCCGAGCTTCCCCGGTTAAAAGACGGTCAGATCGATAGGGCCAAGGTCAAGGAGCTCTATGGTGGGGAGCAGAAATAAAACTGAGCGCTGCGCTTGAAGAGCACCACCTGCGGTGGTTTGAGGAGCGGCCTTTCAGGCCTTGAGGATTGGATTGCGGGGTATGGGATTCAATTGCAGAGGGCATAGCGTATAGAGCAGAGCGCAAAGGATCTGAGACGAAGGGAAAGCATTGTGTTGCGGGTTGAGACGCTTTCAGTGCCAGGTGATAGTTCATAGCTGTTAGCTGATAGTCAAGAAGAAAAGATCTTTTTTACATTTACCATAAACCGTGCGCCGTCAGCCGAATATTTGGTTTCCTGATCACCTTCCTCTTTTTTTTCATCAAAGGTAAACTAAGCCGTCCTCGTTATTAGGTGCCAATGAAGTCGAATCTCATCCTCTTTTTTCTGGTAGCCCTTTTTATCTTCGATGTTCCTGCGGCAATGGGAGCAGAGAATATCGCAATTGGTGTGCTGAATGACTTGAGCGGGGCGACCTCAGGCGTGGGTGCGGATTATGCCCGGGGGGTGGCCGAGGCCATTCGGTATATCAACGACGAGGGGGGAATTAACGGCAAGAAGATCGAGCTTATTCAATATGATTACGGTTACCGGGTTCAGGAAGTACTTGCGAAGTATAAATTTTTCAAACGGCAGAAAGTAAAGGCCGTTTTAGGCTGGCATATCGTCGATACGGAGAGCCTGTCTGCCGTTGTGGCACGCGATAAAATGCCTTACCTATCCGCATCCTACGCAGCGCACCTGACGGATCCGACTAAAGCGCCGTATAATATATTTGCGGCAACCGACGATTCGTCCAGCGCCAGGGCGGCGCTTACCGCATGGTTTGACGAAAAATGGCCCGCCCACAAGGATTATGGCAAACGCAGACCGCGGTTTCAGTGCGCCTTCATGTTGAACTCAGACTTTTCCAGGGCTCCGATCAAGGCGGTTAAGGATCAGGCCGAACTTTTCGGATTTTATATCGGACCGGATCAGGATGTTTCGTTATTTGCCCTCGACGCCCGAAATCAGGTGCGGGCCATGAAGACTTTTCAGCCGGACCTGGTGTGGCACGGCAACACCGGTTTGTCGGTAGCATCTACCATCAGAGCTGCCGCGGCGATGGATTTGGGGGCAGATCACATCGTCAACAACTGGGCCTTCGATGAAAATTTTCTCAAGCTGGCCGGTACAGCGTCGGAAGGTGTAATGGGTGTTGCGGTCTGCGCATTTTACGGTGAAAATGCACCCCTGATGGACAAGGTCATCGAATATTCCAAAAAATACAACCCCGGTGTACCCATCGATAGGCGCCTGGTTCGCACCGTTCAAGCATGGGCCAATGTGCTGGCCCTGCGGGAAGCATTAAACAGGGCCGACAGTGCCGGCGAGCTGTCCGGTGAAAATATTTTAAAAAAAGGTTTTGAAACGTTTAGAGATTTCGATATCGGGTTGAACGTGCCGCCGCTGACTTATACAGCCCAGGACCATCGTATCTCAGGGCAGGTGCCGATTTATGAAGTAAAAAATGGCACATTTCAACTCGTTGAAATCGTGGATTTGAAAGAGCGCTGGCCGGACAAATGGGCCAATGAGTGGTTTGGCTGGTAGGGGTTAAGAAATGAATATTGAAGATTGAAAATTGAATATTGGTGGTATCCTATCGTTTTTATTTTCGCCATTCATAATAAAAGGTTCTATGTACAAAAATATGGATGGTTCAATTAAGCCGTATTTTTGCCTCGATTGTAGGTTGGGTTGAGATCCGGGCGTCTTTTGTTGGGTTTCGTTCCTCTACCCAACCTACTAAAAACTGTCCATTGTCGCAGATTCGA
>CP070771.1:5901448-5913213 GCA_020345785.1 Desulfobacterales bacterium | reverse complement strand
ATCAAGAGTACCGGCGACTGATATGGAGTGTCGCCGTCTTGATCGCGCTGCTGCTGGCCTTGGTCGTCTTTCTGGTGGCCAGCATCGCCCGGCTCCGGCAGGTCGAGACAGCCTTGCGGCAAAGCGAAGAAAAATTGTTCAAGCTGTTTGATACCAGCCCTATTTGGATGGTGCTGGCAACCGTGGCGGAAGGCAGATATATCGAAGCCAACCGGGCATTTTATCAAATGACAGGTTACCGTCCTGAAGAAGTTCTGGGCCGCGGGTCGAGGGATTTTGGACTGTGGGTTAATCCTGATGAGCGGCCCGCCGTCATCAAAACCCTGGTGGACAGCGGCCAACTGAATTCCTACCCCATTAAATTCCGCATGAAAAGCGGAGAGATCCGGGATTTTATCTGGTCGGCGACCCTGATCGAATACGGGGGGGAGCTCTGTTCTCTGAGCGGACTGGTGGATGTCACCGAGCGCAATAAGGCAGAGCGTGCGTTGGCGGAAAGCGAAAAAAGGTTTCGCGACCTGGCGGAATTGTTGCCTGAAACCATTTTCGAAATCGATGGCGACGGCAACCTCAAATTTGCCAATCGGCAGGCATTTGATCAATTTTTGTATACCCAGTCGGATTTTGACCGGGGATTAAACGGGTTTGATCTGCTGGCCGCGGAGGATCGTCAACGCGCTGCCGAGGAAACCGCTAGGATATTGGCGGGAGAGAATCTTGGCTTGAGTGAGTACACGGCGCTGCGCAAAGACGGCAGTACATTTCCGGCACTGGTTCGTTCGACGGCCATCTACAATGACAACAAAGCCGTCGGGCTGCGCGGCTTCATGATCGATGTCTCGGATAAAAAGCAGCTGGAAGCGCAGTTTCATCAGGCCCAGAAATTGGAGTCCCTGGGAACCCTTGCCGGGGGTATCGCGCATGATTTCAACAACCTTTTGATGGGTATCCAAGGGCGTGCCTCCCTGATGAAGGCTGACACGGAATCTTACCACCCCCATTATGAACATCTGGCGGAAATCGAGAGATACGTCATCAGCGCAGCCGATCTCACCAAGCAGCTCCTGGGGTTTGCCCGGGGCGGCAAATACGAGGTCAAACCCACCGATCTCAACGCGCTCATCGCGCAAAATTCCCGGATGTTCGGCCGGACCAAAAAGGAGATCACGATTCATCGAAAATATCAGCCGGACCTGGCAACGGTTGAAGTCGATCAGGGTCAGATCGACCAGGTTCTGTTGAATATTTATGTCAATGCCTGGCAGGCCATGCCGGGAGGCGGCGAGCTTTATATTCAGACTGAAAACGTCTTTCTTGACGACCTTTTCGTCCGTCCCTATGGTGTTAAGCCTGGAAAATACGTGAAAGTCACGGTCACGGACAATGGGATCGGAATGGACAATGCGACGTTGAAGCGTGTGTTTGATCCTTTTTTCACCACTAAAACCAAGGAGCGCGGCACAGGTCTGGGACTGGCATCGGCCTACGGTATCATTAAAAATCATGACGGCATCATCACCGCATACAGCAAAAAGGGACAGGGTGCCAGCTTTCAAATTTATTTGCCCGCCTCCGACAATGCCGTTGTGGTTGAAAAGAGCGAAAGCCGCACGGCAATGAACGGAACCGAGACAATTCTGGTGGTTGATGATGAGGAAATGATCCTGGGCGTCGGCCGAGGCATGCTGGAAAAGATCGGCTACCGCGTTTTAACCGCCGCCGACGGCCGACAGGCCATCGATACCTACACGGCTGACCCGGCCAGAATTGATATGGTGGTGCTGGATATGGTCATGCCGGACATGAACGGCGGCGACACGTACGACCGGCTCAAGCAAATAAATCCGGATGTAAAAGTACTGCTTTCCAGCGGCTACAGCATTGACGGCCAGGCCACGGAAATCATGAATCGGGGCTGCAATGGCTTTATCCAAAAACCCTTCAACCTGAAAGCGTTATCCCGGAAAGTCAGGGAAATTTTGGACCAGTAATGGAACGCTGCGTCCCGTATGATCGAAGTAGTAAGGAGTGCTGAGGACTGAGCAGGTTGCTGCTGTCATCATCCGAATTCTGTTGAACTCAGTCCTCAGACCTCGTTACTCAGTCCTAAGGAGTGTCCTTTCTTTGTCACTTGTCCGCCTTGGTAGATTCGACCTGCCCGCCATGCCTTGAAACTGATCCGAGGCGAGTTTAAAAATCTGATTTATAGCCCAAAGATTACGCATGGCCTTCGCTCTATAAATGGCAGGCGGGCATTCATTATTCGCTATTCTGATTACCCAGCTGCTTCAGCGCTTTCTCCAGGTTTTGGTGCACCTGTTCATCGGCAGGATTAATCTCCAGGGCCGCATGATAATGTTGGATCGCTTCTTTGTATCTTCCCAGGCTGGCCAGAGCATTGGCCCGGTTGCCGTGAGCTTCCGCATCACCCGGACTGATTCGCAGGGCCTCGTCAAAGTGCTTCAGGGCCTCATCGAAACTGCCCTGAATTGCCAGCGCCACCCCCAGATTATTGTGGGCGCCGGCATTATCCGGTTCTATTCTCAACGCCTCCCGATAGTGCGAAATACCCTCCTCGGTCCGGCCGAGGTCATCCAGGGCCGCTCCGATATTGTTATGGGCATCGGCATAATCCGGCCTGATGCTGAGCGCCCGGGTATAGTGCGCAACCGCTTCTTGAAGCTGACCCCGGTGATAAAGCAGCACGCCCAGGTCATTGTGGGCTTGAACAAAATCGGGTTTTAGTTTCAAAGCTCTAGAAAAGTGATCGGCGGCTTCTTCTACCTGGCCCTGTTTGTATCGTGCGGTACCCAGACGGTGGTGGGCTTCGGCAAAATCGGGTTTCAAGCTCAGGGCCGCCTTAAAATGAGATACGGCTTCCTGTATTTTTCCGACATTATGCAGGGCCGTTGCCAGATGATAGTGAGCGCCGCTATGGCGGGGGTCCAGGCGCAGCGCTTCCTTAAAATGGAAAACGGCCCGGTCTGTTTCCCCGCGGGTCATTAAGGCCACTCCCATGTTCTAGTGTGCGCTCGAATATTCCGGATTCAGGCGCAGTGCTTCGGCATAGTGGACTATCGCTTCATCGATCTTTCCCTGCTCGTGTAACACTGCACCCAGGCCGTTGTGGGTATCGCTGTAGTCGGGTTTTAACCGCAGCATTTCCCGGTAGTGGTAAACGGCCTCATCAAATTTCCCCTGCCGTCGCAAGGTAGTCGCCAGGTTGAAATGGGCTTCGGCATAGTCCGGCTTGATTTGCAGGGCCTGGCGATAATGACCAATTGCTGCGCCAATATCTCCCTGCCGCACCAGCGCCACCGCCAGATTGTTGTGGGGTCGCGGCTTTTGGGATGATTTGACGACACAATCCGTCCACAACGAAACTTCACTGCGCCAGACAGCGTTTCTTTGAAAGGTCCAGACGCATAGTATCAGCGTCGCAACGCCCAGGGCTCCCGCGCGCAGCCAGTTCGGCCGCAACAATCGATGCAGCAATATAACGGCCATTAAGATAAAAAACATCGACGGCAAATAGTTGCGATGCTCGAAGATGATTTCAAGACCGATAACGGAAGATTCGATCACCAGGTTGCCCAGGTACCAGAGGATGCAGAATGATACCAGTCTCTGTTTTTTGGCGATACAGACCGCCAGCGCGAAAAGCGCGGCAATGGCCAATATGGCCGGCAGGGTGGATATGGGATTTAGCAGGGAATGCGAAACCGGGAAATAATGATCAAGGTTCAGCCGTGAAGGATGCGGCCATAACAGTAGGCTGATGTAAAAAATCACTACCCGAAACTCGGTCAGTATACGCTGAATCAAGCTGAAATCACGAACGGCATACGTATTTGCAATTTTATCCAGCGGATGAAGGCCCAGGTAGACCAGGGCCACCGCAGCCAAAAGCGTTGCGGCACCGGCAATGGGCAGCATCCGTCGTTTCACCCAGCGCCAGCTCAAGTCCTGGTTAAAATACCACTCATAAAGCAATATTATCACGGGCAGGGTGGCGGCAATTTCTTTGGATCCCACTGCAAGCAGACCGGAGGCAACGCAACCGGCCAGCAATATCCATTTCGGCAGATTCCGCTCTTTGCGGCACGCCCCGGCATACAACAAAACCGCAAGAATATAAAACATCGCCGCCAGGCTGTTCATTCTCTGAACCACATAGGTTACCGATTGGGTCTGGATTGGATGCACCAGCCAGATCAACGCCGTGCAAAAGGGAATCCAGGTATAGGTTTGTGATCGGCTTTGCAGGGCGGGGCTTTTCAGCGTGATTTTGACCAGAAAGTAAAGAAGGATTCCGGCGGCAATATGGATCAAGATATTAAGAATGTGAAAGCCGGCGACATCGAGGTTATGAAAATAGTGGTTAAGCCCAAAACTGATATTTGCCACGGGACGATTTGATAGAGGACTTTCAAACCCGGCCTCTCTGATCTCTTCAAGGTCCGGATGGGTCAGCCGGATATGAGGATTATGCTTGATATTGCTCAGATCGTCCAACACAAATGGGTTTTGCAGCGTGTTGGCATAAATACAAAATACCGCAGCCGCCAAAAAAGCCAGCATCAACACTTCCTGCACGGGTGAGAAAAAGGGGCGCGGGGAATGACGTTGGGGCGGATCGGGACGTTTTGTACCCGTTTTTTGATTGCGCCCTATTTTTTGATAGCGCTTCCTGGCCATGGCGGATGGGGGTTAGA
Organism: Desulfobacterales bacterium; assembly: GCA_020345785.1. Next base: position 5,908,498 of record CP070771.1, on the reverse strand, counting down.
TGTGGGCAAACAACTTTTCTTCGTGGTTGAACCAAACCCGGGGCGCAGGAATTGTTGGATTTCGCCCTTGGAAACAACGACGACGTCAGCACCTGATTTTTATAGATTGGATTGAGACCCGCAACAAATATAATCGAACGGGCTCAAGCCAGCCTCGCGACAATCCGATTTTTCGTTATCCGATGCAAATTATGTTCCAGCGAAATCACAGACATCGGCGAGAGGACCCTGCACACCCGTCGGCATACCGGCAAATCGGATATATAAATTTTATATTATGATTTCAGGGAGTTTTAATTTTCAGCCAAGATTCATGGCTGATTGATCACATTCATGGGTGCGGGAATATCCTGATGGTTGTCCCTGGAGATGTCGGGTATTTGACACGCGGCAAAATTAAAAAAAGCCGGACCCGAAGGACCCGGCCTTTCACCAACGGACGGATACTTGATCCGGCCGTCGTCATTCAACAACCTTTACCTTGAACTCGCTTAGTTTGTTAATTCCTCTTTTAACAGTGATTGTCCAGTTGCCGGACTTAACGAGACTATATTTATCCACCAGACGGTAGCGAATCGAGCCTTCAATTTTATGTGGTGTCAGCCGCCAGGGAATGCCTTCGTGTTTATATTCAACCAGAATATCGTCATAACTGGCCCCTTTGGGCACAAAAAATCGCATCCAAACATGGACGGTTTCACCCTTGGTGATGCTGTTGGGATTGGTCATTTCACTGCATTCGTAATCTTTTATGCCCTTACACAGTTTGGCTTCCGTTAAAATCGGTCCTTCCTTTTGTCCGGAGTAGTAGTAATCAACCACCTCCTGGATCATTTTGGCCGTCGGTGCCGCAGCGACACCGGTATTAAAAAAAAACAGCAGCCCCAGACCGACCGACAGTAGGTAAAAATAATTGGTTTTTCTGATCATCGGATTCTCCTTCCTGTTAAAATTTGACTCGGTTATTCGGTTTCCTGCCCGAACGCATTGACGGCAATGTATTAAAAAATGGTTCTATGAACCAAAATATTGTTTATTGTTCCGTTAAAAAATTAATAGGATTTCGTAAAAATGCAGCGCTTTAACGCGGGTTATGCCCCCCTAAGGACGAACGGGTAGACCCGGGCAAAATTATTCAGGTTATCGCACATGCACGCAGGCAGGCAGGTAATCTTACACCTTTAGTTATCCAGTAAAATTGTGCAAAAAATATTCCATAGAATTTAGAAATGATAAATCATAAATAATATCAATTAAATAGGGGGTATTCGATCGGCATGCTGGTATGTCGGGCGAGGCAAAAAGTATACGAATGTAGACAGCAGGAGTATATTTTTGTGAACTCAGAGTGGAGAGTGGATTATCGGCCGCAGCGGTTGTTTTCTCGCTAAGCATGGCGAAAACGCAGATATTTTCGTGATTTGGAAAAGGGCGGACGATGAAATTACATTACCCAAAACAGGATCATGCACACGAGTCGCCAAACAGCGCACTAAACCAAATCCTCGTTTATTATCATGCGCTCGCCCTTGTGGTTTCTATCAATCCGAAACTTTTTTCTAACCAGAATTCTTTCGGCCAGCACAACGGTGGCCGGATAGTCGGTGCGGCGTTCGCAAAGCTTGTTGAAATATGCTTCGGCGTCGGCCGGATTGTCAAAAGTTTCGCGTTTGATTTTACGGGCGTTGCCGACTCGAATCATCACGGAATACATAATTAATCCTTTTGGTGAGCGGAAGATAAATCATTAGAGAATGACGGGATCGAGCACATCTTCAGGGATGTGCCAAGGTATTATTGAAACTGGTCTATAGCACAAGTGAAAGGATTTGGATACAGGAAAAATCCTTAAAAACGGCGGCCCGTCGGCATCAACCGTGAAAATCTTTCAAATAGGGAGGCAGGACTTATCTGGAGCTTGAAATTTGAAATTTGGGTTTCATATGACTTGATTCCGGAAAAGAAAGGATAATTAAATCAATTCGAGCTTTAGGTGTAAAACTCCCCGGCCCCTCAATTAAATACCATGACAGGAAACTACCCCATGGTTGACGGCAACCACAGGGCCAGCTGCGGCAGCGCAACAATTAATACAACTAAAAGCAGGCACACGACGACAAAGGGCAGGACACCTCGAAAAATTTCGACCAGGGGCACTTCGGGGGCAACCCGCTGCATGACGAATACATTCAGTCCGATGGGGGGCGTTAACATGGCGATTTCCATCATTACGGTCATGTAGATGCCGAACCATACCGGGTCAAATCCCAGGTTGCGGCAAATGGGAAAAACCAGGGGCAGCGTCAGGATCAACATGCCGAAGGTGTCCAGAACGGCCCCCAGCAAAAGAAACATGATGGAAAATAAAAAAATGATGGTGTAAGGACTTACCTGCAGAGCGGCGATATAATTGACCAGGGCCGGCGTCACATCGGTCTGAACCAGCAGCCGGCTGAACATCACGCCGCCGATTAAAATGGCGTAAATCATGGCACTGATTTCACCGGTTTGCCAGAGGGAGTTTTTTAGCCGCTCCAGCGTCAATCGTCTCATGACCAGGGTTACCAGCAGAACACCGACCGCGCCGATGGCCGAAGCCTCGGTGGGGGTAAAAATCCCGCCGTAAATTCCGCCAAGGACAATCACAAAAATAATGGTGGTCGGCAGCAGTTTGGATAAGGCACCCAGCCTTTGATTCCACGAGTACCTGGGTCCGGCCGGGCCCAATCTTCGGTTCAGCAAACAGCGGAAAACGATCATGCCGCAAAAACCGGCTGCCAGTAGAATTCCGGGCACCACCCCGGCGATAAACAGCTTGCCGATGGACGTCTCAGTCCAGACACCGTAAATCACCATAGGAATGCTGGGCGGAATCATAATGGCGAGCGTACCGGCCGATGCCAGACTGCCGGTGGCAAGGCGCAGGTTGTAGTTGTATTTTTTCATCTCGGGCATCACCATGATGCCCATGGTAGCAATCGCCGCCACGCTGGAACCGGTGACGGCACCGAACCCGGCCGATGTAAAGACGCCGGTTACGGCGAGTCCACCAGGCAGCCGACCGAACCACTTGTGCACAAAATCGTAGAGGTCGGAAGCAATTTCCGTGTGATATACCAGCTGGCCCATGAAAACGAAAAGGGGTACGGCGATCAGCAGAAAGTTGGTACCGGTTTCCCAGGTGATCAGATGAACCTGCATGGCCGTTTGGGCCAGCCCCATTAAATAGATATTCCCGACGGCGCCGATCGCCAGAAGCGCCAAGGCTATAGGCACCCCCAGAAAGGTCAGGGCAATCATCAGAACGGTGGACAGGATGCCGAGCACAAGAGGATCCATCAGCCGTCGCTCCCCCGAGAAGATTCGATAAATGGCAAAATCATCCGGCTGAAAAACTGGGCCGTGAGAATCAAACCGCATATACCGGCAAACAACACAAACGGCCAGTACGGGATATCGACCATCTCGGCGCCTTGATCCCAGCGATACATTTCCAGAGTGCCTTTTAACGATTGATACGTCAGCAGCACTGCAAAGATGAAGCCACACAGGCCCGTTACGACATCGGTCAACCTCTTGGCCGCGGGTCCCATCAGGCGATACAGCATATCCATTCGAATGTGGCCGTCAATCCCGGTCACATGCGGCAGGCTGGCAAAAAACACTATCGACAGGATGAGGGCGCTCACTTCACCGCCCCAAATCAGCGGGGAGTTGAAGACATATCGCAAACATACATCGATACTCAGAATGACGACCAGCAGCGGGATGCTGATGTATATCCCGGCCCGGTGAAGGCCTCGTGCAAGGCGGTTGATAAGGGGAGTTACTTGTAAGGACATCCTGCGGATCTCCCTAGTAATCAATGATACCCGGCACCGGTTTTTCGACGATCAACTTGAATATCTCATCACCGTTCATGGTGTTGTACTTCTGGGTTAATTTTTCTATATCCGCCAGCAGTTCCCGCGCCGGCAAGCCCTGGGCTTCGTATTTGTCGGCCCATTGTTCCAAAACCGGTCTCATTGCAGCTTTCCAGCGGGCAAGTTCTTCCGGCGGCAGCGTAATCATCTCGACACCGTTTTCTTTGTAAATTTCCATGGCCTTGGCCCTGAAATCAACGCCGACGCGTTTGGCAACGGCATAGGCCATTCGCTGCTGAAAGTTATAAAAGGTATTCTTCAGGTCGCGGGGCAGCGCATCAAAAGCCTCCTTGTTGATGCAGGTATCGATATGCTGGGCGGATATATTCAATGTCGTATGGTACTTGGCTAATTCGTATATCTTATAAGGCACAAACCCCGGATCGACCCACAATACAGCGTCAACGATTCCCTGCTGAAACGAGGCGTAAATATCCGGATAGGGAATATTGACAATCACGGCTCCCAGCGCTTTGGCGGCCAGGGGATCAAAACCCTGGGCAATGATCTTGAGCCCCTGCATGTCTTCCAGTTTGCGGATCGGCTTGCGGCTCATGATATCGGCAGCGCCCACCAAGACCATGTAGCCGTAATACACCTCTCTTTTTTCAAATTCCGGTTTGAAGTATCTGGGAGCCAGTTCGGCAACGACCCGCACGCCTGCCAGCGGATTGCTTGGCGTTACAAATGGCAGTTCAAAGACTTTGGTGAACGGAAACCCACGCCCCTCGTGGGCAACAAAACAGGTCGCATAGTCGGTGATGTGAGAGCGCACCGCTTTGAAGCCGTCTTTGGCGCCGTGCAGCGAACCGGCGCCGTATTCTTTGAATATCAGCTTACCGTTGGTGGCTTTTTCCTGCCAGGAGAGTCCTGCGCGCCAGACCGGCGGAACCAAAGAGGCTGGCGGCGACGGGTGCGAGAACTTCAGGTTGAAGGTATCACCGTTGTAGGTGATTTCCGGTTCGGCAGAGGGAATCTTGTGCTCAAACCAGTTGTCGACTTCGTCGGCTTGGGCCGCCACAGTGCAGAAAAAAGCCGAAGCCGCTAATACAATAACCAAACGGGCAGGTAATTTGATAGAAAATCTAAGATGCATGGTTTAATCCTTCCTTGTGACCGATTTTACAAAGCTGCGCTGGTTGAGGCCCCGGCCGAGTCTGGCCACCAGGCAATTGTCAACGGCTTTAGCGATGGTTTTCTCGTATTTGGCCGGAAAATGATGGGGCAGCTCGATGCTGAGAAAAACCTTGGTTTGATCGGTATGCCTGCGATTCCAGTCCACGATTTGTCTGATCCTGAATCCGTCGGCAGCAAGGCCGCGTTTCCGGCAAAATGCCAGAATATCCATGGACGCTCACAACGCGAAGGCGGAGAAAAAGATGTTCGCCGGCCCCATGGTCTTGCGCTTTACGCCGTCTTTTTCAATATACTCCGTCACAAGCGAGCAGTCATCGGTTGAGATCCTAATTTGATTATTTTCGATAAATTTGATTTCAAAATCTGCATGCCGATCGTATTTGCCCATGGAACCTCCTGCGATTTGATAATCCGGTAGCTGCCAAGAAAAGTTCAACAATAATATTCAAGCGCGGGCATGTCGCCCCAATCGGAGGTCGGTCGAAGACTAACAGAAGGCGGGCCGTCAAGCCCACCTAGTTGTTGTCGATGCAGTAATAGCGTCGCGAATTTTCTACAACTTAAAGAAAAACCGAGTGATTATTGAGGCATGGGATTACGCCCCGGTCATCGCCCCCCTCAATTGGGAAGAACTTTCACGGGATAAAAGTAAAGAACCCTGACCCAGAGGCCCCGCCGACGGCAGGGTTTGACGTCACCCCACAGGGGTGGTTTTGGCCGTCAGATAACCCATGGAATAATGGAATGTCGCAGATCCGCCTCAGGAGGGGTGGAAAAATGGAATATTGAATATAGCGGATCAAAAGCGGATGATGGTCTGATTATATTTTGCGATCCGTGCCATCCCTATAAAAACAGATCGCATTCCGCCAAACCCAGTATTTTTACCCCGTGAAATCTTTTTTTCATATTTCACCGGGGCCAAGACTCCATTAATCCAATACCCCATGACATTCATTTACGGCACAGCCAATCTTCTCTAGCCTGGACTAGAGGAACAGGTTTTCAATGTTAGAAAAAAAGCGACCAATTGCGACGAGCCCCCCCCCTGCATTTATTCACCTTGACCGCTGACGGCGAATCCACTGGGACCCAATCCGGTGGCAGACGGCGTGCCCGCGATTTTGGCGAGATACGTATCACCGAGTTGCTCGATATGACTGTCGACATTGTCGAAGTAGTTATAATGAATCTGTTCTTCGTCGATAATAGTTTCAAAAATTTTCACGCTGATACTGTCGCCGTTGTCCCGGCACACCAAAAGGAATTGGTTGTAGGTGTCGATGGTATTATCCTCCAACCCGGCATCGAAAGTAAACATTGCCTGGACTTTCTGGCCTTTGGTAACCTTGCCGTCAGGTTCGGCGACCGGCTCGCCGCCAAGCTCCTTGACGCGTTCGGCAAACGTCTCCGCATGCCGCATTTCATCGATGGCAATCAGCTTGAGTTTGGCAGCCAGTTCGCCGTAGTCCATGTCGTCCAGGTTATAATGCTGATTCATGTACTGGTGTATGGCCCGCAATTCCATGGAACGTGCCTTGTTTAAAACCTCGATTACCTTTTGCCGTCGTTGTTCTTTTGCAGCCTTTGCCATGATAACCTCCTTTTGATTTTCCTAGTTTCGTATATGAGAGTGGTTGGGAAAAAACGTATTCTCAACCTTTGGTCAAGTCGAGGATTCCCCTAAAAAATTCCCGTGAGCATGCCTTATCTAATTGGTCCCGCACTGTCAATTACATTTCGATGACCAAGAGCGTTTAAGGGCAGCTGGTCCGACCGAAGTCATTGGTGAAAACCTTCAGGTCGTCGCCGGTTACGACTCCGCCATCATTTAAATCGGCCCTTATATCCTGCGGATAATAGCCGATGAATGCGAAAAAATCGTATGCATCGACATCGCGGTCCCGGTCGAAATCACCTTCGCAAATTTCCTGCGGGGCGGCACCGTCGATGCCGACGCCAAACCGGTCAAGTACCAGATCGATCCGAT
>CP070771.1:5898145-5901348 GCA_020345785.1 Desulfobacterales bacterium | reverse complement strand
AAATAACAATTAAGACTAAAAGGAGGTACTCCCTCGTAGGATCTTTCAATTTCAATAATTTCGGAGTATCCGTAGAGGAGGAAAATCATGAAACGAATATTGACAGTTGCCGGATCCGACTCCGGGGGCGGTGCCGGAATTCAGGCGGATTTAAAAACCATTACCGTTTTGGGCGGTTATGGGATGAGTGTGATCACGGCGCTTACGGCTCAAAACACGGTTGGGGTGCAGGGCGTGCATGCCGTTCCGATTGAATTCATTGCCAAGCAGCTGGATTCGGTGCTATCCGATATCGGGGCCGATGCCGTCAAGACCGGAATGCTGGCCACGCCTGACATCGTTAAAACCGTTGCTGATGGAATAAAGCGCTATAAGATCGAACCGCTTGTGGTTGATCCGGTCATGGTGGCAAAAAGCGGCGATACCCTTCTGGCCGAGGATGCGCGGGAAACACTGAAGTCGGTGCTTCTGCCTCTGGCAACGGTTGTCACGCCGAATCTGCCGGAAGCAACGATTTTGTCTCAGTCAGCGGTAAACACCTTTGATGAGATGCGTGATGCGGCCAGACGTATTCATGATCTAGGGCCGTCGTATGTGGTCATCAAAGGGGGACACCTGCAAGACCGGCCGGTGGATCTGCTTTTTGACGGTAAAAACTTTCATACCTTCGACGCCCCCCGGTTAAACCAGCGCAACACCCACGGCACGGGCTGCACCTTTTCGGCGGCGCTGGCGACGAACCTGGCCAACGGCCTCGGGATGGTTGATGCCGTCGGCAAAGCCAAAGAATTTATTACCCGGGCCATTGCCGCGGGATTGGACCTCGGTGCCGGCCACGGTCCGACCAATCCCTATATTCATATCGAGAATTTAACAGAACAAAAAAATGTGCTGGCTGAATTGAAACGCGCCGCCGAATATCTCGTTCAACAGCGTCTGGGGATGATGATCCCGGAGGTTCGCTCCAATCTCGGGTACGCGCTGCCCATGCCGGCGAATTATGAGGATGTGGCCGGATTTCCGGGTCGCATCAGCCAGGTGGGCGATGAGGTACTGATCTGCAAAGATCCTGTTTTCGGAGGTTCGCGGCACATTGCGCGGGTGATTTTGGCAGCCATGCAACATGCACCGGAACTTCGTTCCGCCATGAATATTCGATATAGTCGAACTATCCTGGAGTGTTGTCGGAAGCTGGGGTATCGCGCCGCTTCATTTGACCGCCGTCACGAACCCCGGGATGTAAAAGAGCGCGAAGGATCCACGCTTGAATGGGGAACCGATGCGGCGCTGCGAAGCCTGGCGGAAAAGCCGGATCTGGTCTATGACGAGGGCGATGTGGGCAAGGAACCCATGATACGGGTTCTGGGCACAAATCCCTTGGAGGTAGTCGAAAAAGTCAACCGCATCAAATTATGCATAACCACATAACTCTATTCACAAGCCATCCCGATCTGGCGGGATGAGAATTGAAAAGGTTTTACCAAAATTCTTTATATACATCAGCGACCGGTGACAAAGCGGGGTTGCTGCTCCTTCCAGGGGCCTTCCTCATACTCCCAGCTCTGAAGGTGGTCGCTGATTCATTGTGCTGGAGGGAAAAATGGCCTGGGATGAAGAAGTGGATGTCGTTGTGGCCGGAAGCGGAGCGGCAGGGCTGGCAGCAGGTATCGAGCTGGCGGATGCCGCATTGGATGTGATTGTCTTCGAAAAACAGCCGACCATTGAGGATACTTCCACGGCCTTGAGTGAAGGCGCATTTTCCTTTGCCGGAACAGATATTCAGCAGCGAATGGGGATTGAGGATTCGGATGATCTCCTGCATCAGGACCTGATGGCTGCCGGCGGTCAGAAGAGTGATGAAAAACTGGTTCGCGCTTATGTAGAAAACCAGCTCGACACCTTTCACTGGCTAAACGGGTTTGGCGTTAAATGGGTTACGGTGGAAGCCGGAGCGGGGATGAGTGTTCCCCGCGCCCACGTAACCGACCCTGTTGAGATGCTTAACCTGATGAAATCAGCCGCTGAGAGCAAAGGCGTCAGACTGATCTTTAAAACCCGCGTGGCGGAACTCATTCAGGACGTAGAGGGGGTTGTCGCAGGAGTTAAGGTTGAGGGGGTGATCGGAATCCGGCGGATTAAAGTCCGCAAAGGGGTGGTGCTGGCGACCGGCGGGTTTGGAAGGGATGTGAAAAGACTCGCGGCGATTGATCCTCGATTCGCCGAGGTGGTACCGGTGGTTGGACCCGGACACAGCGGTGATGGCCATCGGATGGCAGAAAAATTGGGCGCCTACCTCATCGATATGGAATATGTCAAGCCAACCTTTGGGATTTCAGCAACGAGCCCTTCGCATGTAACCTTTTCTGTCATGTTTTACAACGGTGCCGTCATCGTCAATAAAGAGGGCCGAAGATTTATCGATGAGTCGGCGTCCTACAAGGAAATCGGTCAAGCCGCTTTGGGTCAACCTGATGGCATTGGATACCAGATATTCGACCAAAAAATATACGAAATAGGGGTGGGTAAAGCCAGGGGCATGCGTCCGGAAAAAGCCATGTTTGGCCTTGATGAAACAAGAAAAAAGCTCTTGGCCAAAGGGGATACCATCCCGGAGTTAGCTTCTAAAATAAATGTCCCCTATGACGCATTGCAGCAAACCATTAATGAATACAACGAGCAAGCTGCCGCTGGGAAAGAGCTGCGTTTTGGAAGGAGCGCCTTAGCCGGGAAATCGGGAAAGATCCTGAGGATTGAAGAGCCGCCCTTTTTTGCCTACGCCTCAAAAGGTATGCTGCCGGGAACCTATGGGGGCATCGTTGTAGACGCAAGCATGCGAGTGCAATGTCGGCGTGGCTGGATACCCGGATTGTTTGCAGCGGGCGAGATCGTAGGCGGTTTTCACGGCGTTGGCTATATGACCGGAACTGCTGCGGGAAAAGCACTCATTTTTGGACGTATTGCCGGCCGAGAAGCCGCTAAACGTAATTAATCCGCCCTGAAAATTAAATGTCTAGGGTTGTCAACTGTTCTTTGGAATATGAAGAGCGTCTTTAGATCGAAGATCCGGCGGATTAATTACTTAATGCTGCGCATTTTTTTATATTTCATATATTCTTTATATACATCAGCGACCAGTGAGAGATAGTGGTTTAGCCCCTTCCTGGGGGGGACCTTCCTCATACCCCAGCTCTGTTGGTGGTCGC
>CP070771.1:5893925-5898045 GCA_020345785.1 Desulfobacterales bacterium | reverse complement strand
AAAAACCATTAAAACATTACACCAAGCTTAATCTATAATCTTTAATCAAGCTTACGTCGTTTATTTTCCTGTTTTGGAAATTTGAACATTCGAGTTTCGTATTTGTTTCGGATTTCGAAATTCGAATTTCGAATTTTAATGGCATCGAAGAGTTACCCCCGGATCGGATCTATCTATCCGAATCCTCCACCAAGGAGGAGGGTTTAGATCAATACTAAAAGCGTACGCGCCGCGGATTCGCTGTAGGTATTCAAATTTTGAAAATGAAACAGAACATCAAAACAAACACCACCATGGTTATCGCGTGCGGCGCCATGATGGTCTTTATCAGCATGGGCACCCGCCAGTCCTTCGGGCTTTTCCTGCAGCCCATAACTTCGGACCTGGCGGTGGGTCGGGAAACATTCAGCCTGGCGATTGCCTGGCAAAATATTCTTTTCGGTCTGCCGCTGATAGGAATTCTGGCTGACCGGTTCGGTTCACGCAAAATAGCCATAGGCGGCGGCCTGCTCTATGCGGCCAGTTTCCTGCTGCTGTCTGCAACCGGCAGTCCGGCAGGGTTATATCTAAATCTCGGTGTCTTGGCCGGCAGCGCGATCGGATGCACTTCATATGTCGTGGTTCTGGGGGCCGCAGCTAGAGTGGTTCCTCCGGACAAGCGCAGTTCAATGTTCGGAATCATTACGGCCGCCGGATCTTTCGGCATGTTTGCCGTGGTGCCTGGGGTACAGTGGCTGATCGCATCTGCCGGATGGCAAACTTCATTTGCCACGCTCGCTGCATTTGTAGGATTAACCGCAATCTTGGCAATTGGTTTTTCCGGCAGACCTGACGGCTCCGCCTGTAATCCCTCCAGTGCCACAGCGGAAATCCCCCAGACGCTTACCCGGGTATTGGGTCGGGCCCGCCGGCACTCAGGCTATCTATTCCTGACAGCCGGTTTCTTTGTATGCGGTTTTCACGTGGCCTTTATCGCAACCCACCTGCCGGCCTTTCTGGCAGATAATTCCGTGTCGAAAATGACGGCCGCAACCGCCCTGGCAATGATCGGTCTTTTTAATATTTTCGGTTCGTATCTCTTCGGTTATCTGGGTGACCGCTTCCGCAAGAAATATCTATTGAGTTTTCTGTATTTGAGCCGCGCGATTGTCATCACGCTTTTTTTGGTGCTGCCGATATCAAATTTTTCAGCAATTTTTTTCGGCTGTGCCATCGGATTTTTGTGGCTGGCCACCGTTCCCTTGACCAGCGGGATTGTCGCTCAGATATTCGGCGCCCGCTATCTTTCCACGCTGTACGGCATCGTATTTTTCAGTCACCAGATCGGCAGTTTCCTGGGGGTGTGGCTGGGGGGAAGGGTTTACGATATCTCTAATTCATATGGGATTGTCTGGGTAATGGCAATTTTGCTGGGGGTGACGGCTGCGATATTGCATCTGCCGATTACGGACCAGCCGGTCAAAAACCCCACAGTTCTTGAAGCATCAAAAGTTAAATCATAGCTCAAATTATTTTAATATTAACTCATTACCCTTAAGTTGCATAAAATGTTTTCTAGTATTTAGGCCGTTTTGATGAAAGCCATTGGCAATATTACGTGATCCTGGATACTGGTTTCTGGATGGTGGATGTTTCTGGATCTCACTTCCTACGCACGCCTAGTTATCCAGTATCCAGTATCAAGGATCCAGCATCGTCCCAGTTGTATCGACTCTAGTATTTTTATCCCACATGTAATGTTAAACAGGCTTGTGCAAGTTTATGGTTTAGAAATCATTCTCCTGCAATCGCTATGAAGCAGCCGCCACCGCCGCCGGCGCCGACATCGGGCAAAGGTATAGCGGGGATCTCGGAAATGCGATAAATCGTCCCGGCGCCTGCAGTAAAATCAGCGAGATAGATCTCCCCGTCTTCATCTTCGCCGAACGCTGTAATCTGGAGGTCGGTATCGAGGAGTTGTACCGTTGTCCATGATCCGGCATTGTTTTCATTTGCCCCCCAGATACGACCGGAACAAAAATCGGCATAAAAATAGATGCCCCACAGTCCCGGGTTGGCAACGCCTCTATAGCGATAGCCGCCGGTAATTGAGCAGCCGAGAGAATGGTCATACTCCAAGATGGGCAGTATCAACGTCCCGTCATTGCAGTTGGTGGACGGATTGAAGCAGTCACTGCCCTCCATCAGGCGCCAGCCGTAGTTTTCGCCGCCGGTGCTGTGGCTGGGTTGGAAATTCACCTCTTCCAGCGTACGTTGTCCCACATCGGCAATGAAAAGATCCCCCGTCTGCCGGTCGAAGCTAAACCGCCAGGGATTTCGCAGCCCCAGGGCCCAGATTTCCTCCCTTGCAACCGGATCATTAATGAAGGGGTTGTCTGCCGGAATACCGTATGGAGGATTTCCGTCGACATCGATCCGCAGCATCTTCCCCAGCAGGGTGCTCGGCGTTTGAGCATTGTTTTGCGGGTCCCCGCCCGAGCCGCCGTCTCCCATGCCGATATACAGATACCCATCAGGGCCAAATTGCACCTGCCCTCCGTTGTGGTTTGAAAACGGCTGGGAAACAGTAAGCAAAACGACGGCAGAGGCTGGATCGACGGTATTCGGGTCGGCGGAAACGGAATAGCGCGCGATAACGGTATCTCCATTTAAATCGGTGTAGTCGACGAATAGCAATCCGTTACTGCCATAGTTTGGATGAAAAGCCACGCTGAAAAGTCCGCGTTCGCCGCCGGCGGTAATAAGCGGGCCGATGTCCAGAAAGGGCTGGGTTAAAACCTGTTGGCCGTTGAAAATTAAGATTTGCCCGGTAAGAAGGGTGATAAACAGTCTATCCGAGCCGTCTGCGGCATGGGTAATGGCAACCGGCCTATCCAAACCGGTGATTACAGGCTCTAATTCTATTTCAGGGGCTGCGACCACACCTCCTGCAAATCCGAATAGTGCTATGAAACAGCCCAATCCTGATAAGACAAAACGCTTAAACCTGATGTGGTATGAAAAACATTTATGGAAATACATAGGAATGTTTACCAGGGAGTTTTTAATTGTCGCGACAACATTTCACCGATATACCCGTTGCCGGCTCTTCGTCGACTTTAGATAAAAACATCGGGATTTGACATAAGGTAGCGGCGGGGTTTATCCCCGCCCGGACCGTCGTGGTTGTCTTCGTCGGGCGCTCGGTTGATTCATCCTTGAGCAGCGGTGTCATCCGTCGTTTAAGCGGGGATAAACCCCGCCGCTACACAATTAGCGTTTTAACGCGAATCATCATACGGTGTGTTCCATCACGAAGGTAGGCTGTCGTACCACGGGCTCAACTCCAAGCGAAAATTTAAAATTAAGGCTTTCGAAGATAAAAGTCAAACAGCCATTGCAATTACAACTTGGTCCCATACCGGTTTCTGATTTCGCGCTTCAGCAATTTGCCGGCGTTGTTCTTCGGTAACTCATCCACCACAATAAATTCTTTGGGCACTTTAAATCCCGCCAGGTGCGCTTTGAGAAATGATTTCAGTGCTGCCGGGTCCGGCTGCCGGCCTTTTTGGGGCACGATAAAGGCTGTGACCCGCTCACCCCAATTCCTGTCAGGCAGCCCGACGACCGCGCATTCCAGCACCTCCGGACGCGTGTAAAGCAATTCCTCCACCTCGCGGGGGTAGACATTTTCACCGCCCGTGATAATCATGTCCTTCAATCGATCCACGATGTACAGATAGCCGTCATCATCAAAAAGACCGATATCACCGGAGCGAAACCAGTCGCCCCAGAATGCTTTTTGTGTCTCGGCTGGATTATTCAGATACCCCTTGGTAATATTCGGCCCGCAGATGCAGATTTCTCCCTGGCTGCCCTGCTCCAGCACGTTGCCGTCGAAATCCCGGATCTGGACTTCGATCTGATTAACCGGCGTTCCCACCGATCCGACAACATGGCGATAGTAGTGATTGTAGGTGACCATGGAGGCGCTTTCCGTCATGCCGTATGATTCATGAATGTTCAGGCCGGTGCATGATTTCCATTCACGCACCACTTCGCTGGCCATGCTGGCGGCGGCTGAAAAGCAGTAGCGCACGGATTTGATTTTTGACTTCAGATCATCGAGCGCCAGAAAGCG
>CP070771.1:5883607-5893825 GCA_020345785.1 Desulfobacterales bacterium | reverse complement strand
CAATGCCTGCTCCCACGTAATGCGTTCCCATTTGCCCGCGCCCCGCTCACCTTTGCGTTTGAGCGGGTAATTGAGCCGATCCGGATGATAGACATGGTCGAGCATCAATTTGCCGCGGTTGCAGATCCGCCCCCTGGTGATGGGATGCTCCGGGTCCCCCGTGACCCTCACTGCCCTGCCGTTTTTTACCTCCAATCGAAGACCACAGCGCGGATGGCACAGACCACAATATGTTCTCCTGGTTTCTGTCATGTCAGGCCCCTCCTTTCTGCTGCCTGAAATCAGCGACCACCGGCAGAGCCGGGGGTATGAGGAAGGCCCCCGGAAGGGGCCGTAACCATGCTCTGCCCATGGTCGCCGATGTATATAATGAACTTTGGCGGCATCAATAGTTTTTCCGGCTAACGCATGCCTTGGTAGTTTTCTGTAACATATTTCGATCACATTTGTCGTTGATCTTTCCGGTTTGGCATGCATTTGAGCGCCTCATCATTCGCATGCATCTTGTGGTGTTCAGCAGGATGCGGTAATTGTGGCGACGCCGGCCGATACAACGAGACCATAAAAAATTAGTCAAAATTCTTTATATTATCTCCATTCATATGTCACCGGCGTCGTTTAAGTTTGGACCATCGAATAATACGCCCGCTGTAAGGGTAGAACCTTTTCAATTCTCAGCGGCATAGCCGGTGGCTTATGAATGGAGTTAAAAGAAAGGGGGAGGGAATTATCGGGTTTTCCGAGGTTTTTGGACAGCTTGTCGGGCGGAACCCGCTAAGGCAGGCATGGCATCTTCTATATAAGCCAGTTCCTCACGACATCTCCCAGCTGCCCTTCAAAAGCCTCCCTGGCGCCGTGCGTTTTTACGGTGCCCAGATCCAGGACATAAACCTCATCGGCAATGGCCATGGCTGAGCGCACATCCTGATCGACGAGAAGAATGGTGCGCCCTTCGGCTTTCAACGCCAAAAGCTCCTGGTATATATTCTGGGCAATCAACGGAGACAGGCCGACCGACGGTTCGTCGACCAGAAGCAGGGTCGGGTTGCACAACAGCGACTTGGCAATATCCAGGATTCGCTGCAGGCCGCCGGAAAGGGAACCGGCCAAAAGTTTGCGGCGGTCCTGCAGGGCGGGAAATCTTTCAAACGCCCATTGGACCCGTTCACGGACTTTCGGACGATCCTTTTTAAAAACCCAGCACCCCAACTCCAAATTCTCAGCGACCGTCATCTGGGGGAACACGGCCCTTTCCTGGGGAATGTAAGAAACGCCTCTTTTAATGATTTCATCAAGTTCAATGCCGGTGACGTCCGTCTGGTCCAACCACACGCTTCCTTTCTGGGGTTTGAGAATACCGCAAATCGACTTGAGCAGGGTCGATTTCCCGGAACCGTTGGGTCCGATGACGATAACGATTTTACCGACGGGCACCGACAGGTCCAATCCCTTGAGAATGAATAAATCCCTTTGGTAGGCGGCATGCAGGCCGCGGGCTTCAAGCTTCATACCTGCCCTCCCAGGTAGGCGTTGATAACGCGTTCATCGGCCCGAATCTCATCCGGGCGGCCCTGGGTGATCAACACGCCGCGGTCCAGCACCACCAGCCGTTCACAGATGCGGAAGACCGACGGCATCTCGTGGCTGATAAGGATGATCGTTTTCCCGGCACGATGCAACTCACACAGATAGCCTTCGAGTTGTTGTTTAAGCTCAGGGTGAACGCCGCCGAAGGGTTCGTCCAGGAGCAGAAACTGCGGATCCGTCATCATGATCATGCCGATCTCCAGCAGCTTTTTTTGACCGCCGGAAAGGCTTGCGGCCGGTGCGTCCGCCAGGTGCTCCATTTGGATCGTCGCCAGGATCTCCCGGGTGCGCTCATCTATGGCTCTGCGATCGAGCCGCCCTTCCGTCAGCGCGGGGATGCTCAAATTCTGATTAACACTCAGCCGATTGAAAACCTTGGATATTTGAAAGGTGCGCCCGATACCCAGCTGAAAGATTTTGTGCGGCCGCAGCTTTGACATCTCCGCATTTTCAAACCGAATCGTGCCTGCATCCGGCCGGTAAATTCCGGTAATGCAGTTGAGCAGCGTGGTTTTGCCCGACCCGTTGGGGCCGATGAGTCCAACGAATTCACCGCGGTCAAAGGATACGGTGACATCCGCCAGCGCCTGCAGACCGCCGAAGTTTTTGACGATTCCTTCAATGTGCAGCATCAGTTCGAACTCGATTTCATTGTTTGCAGTGAGCGGCGCCATAGCCAATCGGCAATTTCGTAGATTTTCGGCAGGATGCCTTCGGGCGTGTACCGCAGTGTGAACAGAACCAACGCACCGAAAATCGCAAGGCGCCATTCCTCGAACATCCGCAGGTATTCGGTAAGCCCCTGCAGAATCATCGCACCGAGAGCCGCCCCCAGCAAGGATTCCAGGCCGCCGAATATCCCCATGGCGAGAATCAGCCCCATTTCGCTGATCAGACTCATCCTGGGACTGACCAGGCCCACCACATGGGCGTAGTACCCGCCGGCCAGACCCGTCACCGCGCTGGTCACGACAAACGCGAACAAGCGGTAATAAACCGTGTTCACGCCGCGCGTGGCGGCACCGTCTTCGTCCTCGCGCATGGCCTGAAAAAAGAGGCCGATCCTGGAATTGATAATAAACGAAAGCGTCAGCAGACTGATGAACAGCAGCCCGAAGCCGACGTAATATAGGTATATCTTGTTACCTTCAAATAAAATCGGCACTTTCAGTCCGTAAGAACCGCGTGTCAGTTCGAATTCGGCTGTCAGAAAAATGCGGAATATTTCCGAAAATGCCAGCGTTGTCAATGCCAGGTACGGTCCCCGCATTCTGAGTGTCAGGGCGCCGATCAGAAAACCGAATATCGCGGCGCTGACAGCGCCGGCCAGAATGCCGACGGGTATCGGCACCTGCAGGCGGATGACCAAAATCGCGGACGTGTAGGCACCGACGGCGGCGAATGCGGCCTGGGCAAAGGATATGATGCCGACCTGGCCGGCGAGCATTGCCCAGGAGCTTGATAAAATGGCATAGTAGAGGCCGATGATCGCCACGTATAGCCAGTAGTCTCTGTAAAATACCGGATAACATAGGGCGGCGGCGATAAACACAAGGAGCCCGAAACGTTTCATGCCCGCCGCTCCTTTTCACCGAACAGTCCCTGGGGCCGGAACAGAAGCGTTAAAACCAGCAGCAGCAGGCCATAGGCGTCTTTATATGCCAGGGCCCGGGTCGGGTCGGGCAGCAATATAGAGCCGAAAATTTCAACGATCGCAAGGATATACGCACCCACGATGGTGCCTTTGATCGACCCCATGCCGCCGAGGACCACGATCACAAACGCTTTAACGGCAAACGGCACCCCCATTACCGGATTGACCAAAAAAATCGGGCCCAGCAGGGCGCCGGCTATTCCGGTCAGAGAAATACCGATCCCAAAGGCCAACCTGCGCATCTGCGGCACCTTGATGCCGAGAATCGACGCCGCGCCGGGGTTCTGGGCCACTGCCCGCAGACCTTTGCCCAGGTAGGTGCGATAGAGGAAAAAAAACAGCAAACCGATGACGATAAATGCGATCACGGCGCCGGTCAAACGGTCGCCGGCAATGATCAGATCCCCGATCTTAACCCGTCCTTTGAAAATGGCCGGTGCCTGGCGATTGTAAGGTCCGAACAACGGCAAGGCTAAATTCTGCAGAAATATGCCCAGCGCAAAGGTCACCAGGATGACGTATTCGTCGTAGCGGGCCGTCTTGCGTTCATAAGCAGGCCGCAGGAAGAGCTTCTCAAGAACGACTCCGAAAAAAAAGATAACCGGCACCGATGCCGCCAGCGCCACAAACAGCGGCAGCCCGAAAAGATGCACGATAAATGAGGTGGCCAGCAGATAATACAGGTAGCCGCCGACCATCATCGATTCGCCATGGGCGAAATTGACCAGTTTCAGTACCCCAAAAATCAGAGACAGTCCAAGCGCCATGAGGGCATACAGGGTTCCAATAACCAGCGCATTGGCAAATTGAGACAAGAACAACATCCGGGACTCCAGAAACGACCCCCCTCTTGCGAGGGGGGTCGTTTGCCTGACGCGATGCTTTTAAGACCATTTCTGCCAGCGCGAGCTGTGCAGGATGTTTTCAACTCATTTCAACCAAGGATCCTATTGGGCCGGTTTTAGGAGCCCCTTCACGGTGGCGTGCTGTTCAGGCCACAGGATGGCCGCCTTGGAGGGATCCTGGTTTAGCTCCGTGTACTGGATGATAAACACCGGTACATCCATCCACATGTGGTAGGACCAATCCGGGGTATTGCCGGTGGAAAACTTGATCGTTCCGCGGGTTCCAACCCAATTGACCTTGTTTTCCAGGGCCTCGATCAGGTCGGCGCCCTTGGTGGAATTGGAGAGCTTCACAGCCTCGGCAATCAGCATCACCGAATCGTAACCTTCCATCGCGACCGCATCCGGTTCCCGGTTGTGCTTGGCCTTGAAGACCTTGTTGAATTTATCCGAAGTTTCGGTTTTGGGCAGTCCGGGCAGGCCGGCCGGATTGCTCAGGACATACACGCCGGCTTCGCCAACGGTGTCCCAGAACCCCGGGTAGAGCGTGTCCATACCTGCGCCCAGCAGTGCACAGTTGGCAGACGGTGCAATTCCCAGTTCATAAGCCTGTTTGATCATGAGCAGCTCGCCGGCGCCGGTAAACCCGTCAACCAGAAAATCCACCGGCGGCGTGGCATTTTTGAGCTGCAGCAACTGGGGTGTAAAATCCGTAACGGTCCGCTCGGCTGAAAATGAGGTCACTTTTACCCCGGCCTGGCTCAGATTGTCTTTAAACACCTTGATGACACCCAGTCCCCAGTCCGAATTTTCTCCAATGACAGCGACGTGTTTGAATCCGCTGTCCCGGATCCATGCGGCGGCCTTAGAATAGATCAGGGAGTTGCTCACCGTCACCCGGAATACTTCGGGGTAGCCCTTGGCGGTGATGCCGTCGGACCAGGCCTCGGATATGATCAGCGGTATACCGTATCGATGGGCGACTTCAATCTCCGCCATCGCGACGGAACTGTGTCCCTCACCGCCGACGGCGATGACTTTGTCGCGGGTAATTAAACGCTCCATGACCGCCGTGCCCTTCTCGGGCAAACCGGCGGTGTCGCCGATAACCAGTTCGACTTTTTTGCCCATAAGTCCGCCGGCCGCATTAATTTCTTCGGCTGCGACTTTGGCGCCGTCTACGATCGCCTGGCCGGTCTCAACACCGCCCGGAGGAGATAGAGGTGCGACAACGCCTATTTTGATGGTATCTGCAGCAATGCCGAAGTTGACAAAACCCAACAATGCAAGTGCGACGATAATGGTTGTGAATACTCTGACTTTCATGATTGCCTCCTTTCCCTTCTGGGATGATTCATTTTAGTTGCGCGGAAACACGGCGCTTGGATTCCGGCAGGAATCCGAAAATGGGTCGCTAGTTTTCTAAATACGATTTCTCCTTTCATATTTTTGCAGGAAACACTTTTATCGGGAAATGCGTGGATATGCTGTTCGGTCACACTCCTGCAAAGCCCAACAGGTGGATCACGAAAAACTGGAAAAGAACGGGCTCGCTGCTTTAGGTGCAAAAGCAGTATAAAAATCGAAGGTTGCGGCAGTAAACCCGCCAAATCTGCTGGAAATTTGATAGCCTCAATCGAATATCAGACGCACTTTTGAATTGTCAATAAGGAACTTAGTTCGCTTCGCCGATAATTGGAATAATGGAATAATGGAATAATGGGTTTTTATTTGATCTCATTGAAAAATATCACGATCCATGGGCGATTGAAGAAGCTATGCAAATACCACGTCTCCACCCGAATGAGGCGTGCCCATCGTGAAAGACAATGGCGGTTTCCCAAAGCCAAAGACTTTCTTAAGCAATATTCCATTCTTCCACCATTCCATCATTCCATGGGGGTGGTAGAAACATAGCGTCGTTAAAAGCCACATGATTTCACTAGGTTGTAGAATTTCGGGGACGTTGATCCTTCCAAGTGCGAGGATATTGACGTACGCATCGCTTTGGAGTAGAATCCCTCGCCCTTCACACCCATGGGTCATATTATGAAATCCATCATCCAAACTCCAACCTTTATCCCTACCACCATCAAGGAGGTGCATTCCCTCGGCTGGCAGCACCTGGACGTCATCCTGGTCAGCGGGGATACCTATATCGACTCCTCCCACATCGGTGTCGCCGTCATCGGCAAGGTTCTGCTGAACGCCGGCTACCGGGTCGGCATCATCGCCCAGCCCGACATCCACGGCGATCGGGATATTGCCAGACTGGGGGAGCCCGCGCTTTTCTGGGGCGTCACCGCCGGCTGCATCGACTCCATGATCGCGAATTATACCGCTTCCGCCAAACGGCGCCAAAGCGACGACCTGACCCCGGGAGGGCTGAACACAAAACGTCCGGACCGGGCAGTCATCATTTACTGCAATCTCATCCGGCGCGTTTTCAAATCGACCCGCCCCATCGTACTGGGCGGCATTGAAGCAAGCCTCAGGCGCATCTCCCATTTTGATGCCTGGTCGAATGCGGTCAGACGATCCATCCTCTTTGACGCCAAGGCCGACGTTCTGATCTACGGAATGGCCGAACAGAGCATCCTGGAGCTTGCGAAAAGATTCGAGCGCCGGGAAGACATCCGATCTATCCGGGGAATTTGTTATATCAG
Source organism: Desulfobacterales bacterium (assembly GCA_020345785.1). The sequence continues at coordinate 5,887,073 of CP070771.1, read as the reverse complement.
CCGGCAGGTACCTGAAGCAATGCCCGACGTTGCCGGACCGGACATCAAACTTCCCGACCACGAGAAGGTATGCCGCGATAAGAAACAGTTTATCCAGATGTTTAAGACTTTTTACGAGAATGTGGATCCGATCACGGCCAAACGGCTCTACCAGCGGCAGGACACCCGTTACCTGGTCCATAATCCTCCCCAGCTCCCCCTTACCAGCGCGGCCCTTGACCGGGTTTATGAACTGCCCTATGCCAATGATGTGCATCCCTTTTACAAGAAACAGGGCCGGGTGGTCGCGCTCGACACCATCCGATTCTCCCTCACGACCCACCGCGGCTGTTATGGCGAATGCCGCTTCTGTGCCATCACGGTTCATCAGGGCAGACATGTCGTATCACGCAGCGAGGCTTCCTTGCTGCGCGAAGCGGCGGCTTTCACGACCCATCCCGATTTCAAAGGGATCATCTCGGATGCGGGCGGCGCCACCGCCAATATGTACGGTTTTGAATGCGACCGCAAGCGGGTCCGGGGTGCATGCAGGGACAAGGGGTGTATCTACCCCAAAATTTGCAAGCATCTGCCCATCCATCACGGTCGCCAGATCCAATTGTTGAAGGCGCTTCGCAGCCTGCCGGGCGTCCGCAAAGTCTTTATCGGATCCGGCATCAGATACGACCTGATTCTCGGCGATCACGACGCCGGTACTCTCTATCTTAAGGAAATATTGCGCTATCATCTCTCCGGTCAACTCAAAATCGCACCCGAACACGTGCAGGATCCGATCCTGAAGCTCATGGGTAAACCCGGCCGTGAGCGGCTCGAAGCATTCATTCGCCTGTTTAACGAGCTTCGCCTCCAAAACCCTCACAAGCCCTTCTTGACATATTACTTAATGGCCGCCCATCCCGGATGCACCCTTGAGGACATGCACAAGCTGCGAAGGTTCGCAGTCCGAACGCTGCGGTTGTTGCCCGAGCAGGTTCAAATCTTTACGCCTTCACCCTCTACCTATGCCACGCTGATGTATTACACGGAAACTGACCCGTTCTCAGGCCAAAAGATTTTTGTCGAAAAAGACGCCGCCAATAAAACGAAGCAAAAAACCATTTTACGAAGGAGAAGCGAATTCGATAGACAAAAAGCCAATCCTGCTGATGTCTCTCACGGAGCTCACAGAGCACCCTGAGCATGATGATCTCCGTTGTCTCTGGGGACCCGCACGGAGTGGGCGAGAGAATCATCATTTTTGAATTTCGAATGTCCAGTCAACAATGAACTCATTATTGAAAGACCGCGGCCGCCCGTAAATAGGCACCCTGACCGCCTGCGACAATTGCCATGAAAATTGCCCTGATCTATCCGCCCACTTGCGATCCAACGGGGCCGTATCTTTCCGTTCCCATGCTCTCGGCATATCTGCGAACCCATGGGATAGAGGTGCTTCCCATCGATGCCAATGTCGAGGCCTATGACCGGCTGCTGCGCCGCGCCGCCTTGCGCGAAATGGCCGGCAGGGTAACCGATCGCCTCAAGCGCCTGGAGCGCAAAGCCTCTCTGGGTCATGCCGATCAATTGCTCTATGCGCGTTTGTGGGAAGTGCTGCCGGATCTGGCCCGGGTACCTGAAGCGGTCGAAGATGCGGTCGCTGTGCTCAGAGACCCCTCGGGCGCTCGGTTTTTTGATCCAGGCCAATACGAGCAGGCGATCCAAACCGTTCAGGCCGCCTTGCGGCTCATCAGCGCCGCTTTCAGTCCTTTGACGATGGATTTCAGCGTTTACCGGACGCCCTTTTCATTGTTGACGCCCGAACAAATCAAGTCGGATGCCGACCCCGCCAAAAATCCTTTTCACGATTACTTTGCCGGCGAACTCTCTGAGTTGCTGTCGTTTAAACCCCCTGATGTGATCGGCATCTCCCTGGCCTTTCCCGGACAGATCCAGCCAGGTTACGCGCTGGCCTACACGCTTCGACAGAAACTGCCCGCAGCGCATTTGACGGTCGGCGGACCCGCCATCACTCAGATACTCGTGCGCCTGGCCTCCGAAAAAATTCCGCAACTGCTGGGACCCTTTCATTCGGCCGTGCTGTTTGAAGGCGAAGAGATGCTGCTTGCCCTCGTACGCATGCTGGCAGGCGGCCATACTCCTCCCCGGGTACTCTGCGGCAACCGCAGCACGAATCTCGATTTGCTTCCCCCGCCGGACTTTACGGGAATGCCGCTGGATAAGTACCTTTCACCGGAGCCGGTGTTGCCCTATGATCCGACGCGCGGGTGCTACTGGGGAAAATGCGCCTTCTGCCATTATGGCTTGAGCCCCCGGGGAACAGCCGTCTATCGGCAGCGGTCCATCGACCGAATCGTCGCACACCTCCTGGAGATGGAAGACCGTTGGGGGTGCCGGACCGTCTACTTCTCCCAGGATGCCTTTGCCCCGAAAACCGCCAGGAAACTCGCACGGAAACTGCGATCGGCCGGCACATCCCTGCAGTGGGCCAGCGACATGCGACCGGAGCCCGATCTGACGCCGGATTGCTGCCGGGATCTCAAAGACGGCGGCGCCCTCTCAACGGCACTGGGTATCGAAAGCGCCGCCCCCCGCCTGCTTGAGCTCATCGACAAAGGGATTTCCCTCCAAGACATGCAGAAGGCCGTCAAAAACCTTGCGGCTGCCGGCATTGCGGTGGAAGCCATGTGTTTTAGCGAGTTTCCCACCGAAACCTATGCGGAAGCCAATGCCACCATTGCGTTTATTGATGAGATGCGGGACCACATTTCGCTTTTTATCTTCGGACGCTTCGGTTTGTGTCACGGCTCCCGCGTCGCGTGCTCGCCGGAAGACTATGGCATTCAGGAAATCTGGTGCCTGAAAGGCGATGAATTACAGACGGGTCTTTTTTATGAAGAGCGCCAACCAGCGAAAAGCGAATTCGAGCGGGAAAAGCTTGACCATGCGATTGACCGACTTTCAGCAGGATGGTGGCTTCACGACTACCCCTGGGCCGGGGCGCTGTCTACCGCGCATACGCTGTTATGGTACGCCCGCTTTGGGTCGGACGTCTTCAAGCGCTTTGCCGACACCCCGCGCCGCATGGCCGGACCGCAAACGCCGGCTTTTCGTTCCAAGCGCTTTGACATCGACCGGATGACGCGCGTCGCCGGCCCTCGCGAGGCGGAGATCTGGCATACGCTCATATATCATCACAAAGCAGTGAGTCCCGCACTCTACGAGCTGCACAGCAGGGTCTATCCACCGCAATTGCCGAGAAAAAATAGAACAAACCCCGCGCGACCGCGCCGCCCCGCAAGGAAGCCCAGGCGTTCTGAATGACAGGCGTGGTCTTGACATCAGGATTATATTAATCATGCAACCCTGTTCGAAATTCTCCCTACCCGCAGGGACGCCTGTGGACGGACCGCATTGAGGGTTTCAACTCGAATAGCTATGTCCGTTGGGTTTCGATCCTGGTAAAGAA
>CP070771.1:5870117-5883507 GCA_020345785.1 Desulfobacterales bacterium | reverse complement strand
TTCGGTTTGTTGTTCTATAACATGCACGGACCGAGGCTGTATTTTCTGGCATCGGGCGACCTCTTGCAGGAAGAATTTTTTCAAGGCCATATCTCCCTTGAAAGCTGGGTAGGTAAACGTCACCCTCTGTCACAAGATATCGCCCTGCGGATTCCAGGCTTAAAGAAATCTCTTAAAAAGCTGGCAGACAAAGGAGTCATCATTGAGTGTTAAAATGGCCAGAATGGGCCTGAGGGCTCCGGTGAACCTGACCTGGGAGCTAACGTTGCAATGCAATCTTCGATGCGTTCATTGTTTGTCTGATTCCGGGATGGTCGCAACGGATGAGCTTTCTCCACAGCAGTGTTTAAAACTGGTGGACGAGTTGACCGGCCTGAAGGTGTTCCAGGTAAATATCGGCGGCGGTGAACCGCTTATACGCAAGGACACTATTGATCTGCTAAACTATGCTCACGCCAAGGGACTGGTAACCTGTGTGAGCACCAACGGCACCCTTATTGACAATGACCTGGCCAAACACCTGGCAAAACTGAAAATGCTATACCTGCAGGTCAGCCTTGATGGTGCCACCGAGGACGTCAACGATCGGATCCGGGGCAAAGGAACCTATGAAAAAATCATGGGAGGCATTGACTATCTGGCGAAAAACGAGGTCGCTTTCAGCATCAATACCGTCCTGACAAGGCTAAATTATTCTCAATTAGACGATCTTCGCAGTCTTGCCCGGGATTATCGGGCCGAGCTCAGGGTATCTCGATTCCGGCCTTCAGGCCGGGGCAAAGCCAGTAAATCCTATTTGGGACCTGATAAAGATCAGCTGGAAGCTTTTGCCGATTGGCTCCAAAAACATGATCTGGTGCGCACCGGTGATTCTTTTTTCTGTTTGACCTCTGAATCGCGCCGCCGCAAGGGTCTGGATATGTGCGGTGCCGCTAAAATGACCTGCTGCATCTCGCCAACCGGCGATGTATACCCCTGCGCATTCATGCAGGAGACGCCGTTCCTTGCCGGTAACGTGCGCACGACAAGCTTCAAAGACATGTGGGATCAGGCTGCGGTATTCCATAGTCTGAGAAATCTGAATATCGAGTCTTGTCGAACCTGTGCCCGGTTTGAGGCCTGCCGCGGGGGGTGTCCGGCGATGGCCTTTCACACCTATCACGACATCGCCATGCCGGACCCGGAATGTCTGGTGAACCTTAAAAACGCTGCCTGAAGCTATTTTTGAATTTGAGTTCAGATGATTCACTTGGCCTTTACCTTTAGATTGCATAAAATGTTTTCTTGCCCTTATGGTGTTCTGATGAAAGTCATTGGAAATATTACGTGATCTGGATACTGGATGTTTCTGGATCTCACCCTCGGCGCATTCCTGGATATCCAGTATCCAGTATCAAGCATCCAGTATCGACCAGCGTACCGACTCTCTTATTTTTTCTCCGAATGAAGAGATTTCATGTTTATGCAACGTTAGGGTTTATTCCGACACGCCACGCTCCGGTAAAAAAGCAAGTTTGCCGGCGGTGGGCCATGTCTTATGTACGATAATCTCTTTACAACACTGAAAGTCGGCAGCGTCGAGCTGACCAACCGCGTCTGCTTTCTGGCGCACCGGACGAATTTCGCCCGCCGGGGTCGTCTGGATGAACGCCATATCGCCTACTACCGACGCCGAGCCCAGGGTGGCTGCGGCCTCGTTATCGTTGGGGAGCTTTCGATTCATGCCGCTGACCGGCCCTGGGAAGCCATGATCGAAGCCTTTCGGCCCGAGGTGGTTGATGATTACCGGCGGTTGACCACCGCGGTTCATGAATTCGAAACCCGCATATTCGCTCAGCTGAACCATCACGGATTTCAAAGCAGCGGTGCCATTTCCCGCGAGGCGGTATGGGGCCCCTCCGCTATCTCTGATATCGAGTTTGGTGAAACCGCCAAAGTCATGGAAGTGGAGGATATGGCAACCGTCGTCAAGGCCTTTGCCAGGGCCGCCGAGCTGGCACGCGCAGGCGGGTTTGATGGTGTCGAGATAGACATGGGACCGCAGTCTTTGCTGCGCCAATTTCTTTCTCCGCTCAGTAATCATCGCCGGGATGAATACGGGGGCAGTCAGGAAAATCGCATGCGCCTGCCCCTGGAAGTGCTTCATGCCACTCGCAAAGCGGTTGGCGCCGACTTTTCGGTCGGCGTTCGCCTATGTGTGGATGAAAAATTCTGGGGCAGCATCACCATTGAAGAGTCGCGCCAGTTTGCGCAGCGCTTCGAAAGCACCGGGCATATTGATTTTATCAACACCTCGGTGGGAACCTACTATAATCTGTATCTCATTTTGGCTTCCATGCACACGCCCATTGGCTTTACGGTCGAGATGGCCGAACAGATCAAAAAAAGCGTCGACCTTCCGGTGATGGCCAGCTATCAGATTGGCTTTCCCCAGATGGCCGAAGATATCATAGCTGCTCAAAAAGCGGATGTTGTCGGGTTTGTGCGCGCCTTAATTTGTGATCCGGATATGGTCCAAAAAGCACGCGCTGGAAGCTTGGAAGATATACGCTATTGCGTCAAAGACAACAAAGGCTGCATCGGTCGCATTAACCAGAACAAAGCGCTGGGTTGCATTCAAAACTCCCTGGTGGGGGAGGAGTCCATGTCGGGTATCGAGAGTTATCAATCCCCGGCAAAACGTAAACAGGTAATGGTGGTCGGCAGCGGTCCGGCCGGCCTGGAAGCCGCCCGCATTGCACGGTTACGGGGCCACACGGTGACTGTTTATGAGAAAGAGAGCCAGATCGGCGGTCAGATCAATCTGATAAAAAAACGGCCCGGGCGGCAACCCATGGCCGGTGTCATTCGATATCTAAAGCACGCCTTGGCGCAGCTTCAAGTGCCGATTGTTACTGAAACAACGATGACCGCCGAAAGCGTCCTGCAGAAAAATCCCGATGCCGTTGTGGTCGCTACAGGCTCTCGGCCGCACCCGAAACCGGTACCGGGTAATTACGGTCCGCCGCTGGTGCTCAATGTCTGGCAGGTTTTAAATGGGACCTTTGCAGTGGGTGAAAAGATTCTGTTTATCGACGAAAACGGGGGGCATCATGCGACGGCGACCGTCGAACTGCTGGCCGATCAGGGCAAAAAAATCCATATGGTAACCAGTGACCTGTTTATCGGGATCGAGCTGGGGCCGCTGGGAGATCTTTATTTGACCCGGCAGCGGCTGCTGCAGAAAGGCGTCACCTTTACCTCGGATGTCATCATTGATGAAATAGATGAGAATGTGGTCAAGGCCCGGGCAATATTCACCAATGCGCCGATCCGATTCGAAAACTTTGACACCATCATCCTCGATATGGGCAACGTGGCCCATGATCAACTTTATCGGCAATTGAAAGGCCGCGTCAAAGAACTGTATCGCATCGGCGACTGTGTGGCGCCACGCGGCATTGATATGGCCATTCTGGAGGGGCGCAAAGTAGGGGAACGACTGTGATTGAGCTGAAATATCTTTTTTCACCATTACAAATCGGCTCGGTGATCGTTGCCAACCGAATTCACTTTGCCGCTCACATGACCAACTTCGGCGAGGATCATCAGATCAGCGAACGTCATATTTTTTATTATCGGGAGCGCGCCAAGGGCGGCTGCGGACTCATTACGACCGAGGAATTGGGGATCCATCCTACCGACCATCCTTATGCCCACTTGGTGGATGCCTTTGACCCGGACAGCATCCCGGGTTTTAAACGGCTCACCGAGACAATCCATGAATATGATACGAAGATCTTTGCCCAGCTGAATCACAACGGCCTGCAGGGTGACGGCAAGATATCCCGCCTTCCGGTCTGGGGCCCTTCACCGGAACGAGATCCCATATTCCGCGAAACCGCCAAAGAAATGGAAATTGAGGATATCCAGGAGTGTATTGCTTACTTTGCCAGAAGCGCCGGTCACGCAGTGGAAGGCGGGTTCGATGGCATCGAACTGCAACTGGGCCACAGCTCGCTCATTCGGCAATTTCTATCACCGGCCACGAATTTGCGCCGCGACAATTACGGCGGCAGTTTTCAAAACCGCATACGGTTTTGCCTGGAGGTGGTGGATGCCGTGCGCAAGGCGGTGGGCCCTGATTTTACCCTCGGCGTGCGTTTAAATGCCGATGAAATGCATCCCCGCGGCGGCCTGACCCTGGAAGACGCCAAAAAAATCTCTGTTTGCTTGGAATCCACCGGCCAGATCGATTTCATGGATCTGAGCCTGGGCACATTTTTCAATCTCTTCTTAGTGGAAGGCTCCATGCATGTGCCCTTAGCTTATACCGTCCCCCTGTCGGCAGCCATTCGCGCCGTGATTCGCCTGCCGGTTTTCTGCACCAATCGGATTAACGATCCCCATCTGGCTGAGAAAATACTGGCCGACGGTCATGCCGACATGATCGGTATGGTGCGGGCCCTCATATGTGACCCGGAACTGCCCAACAAGGCTTTGGAAGGCAGGTTTGACGATATTCGCCATTGTATTGCCGACAACCAGGGTTGCATCGCCAGAATGGGACTGGGTTTCAGTCTGGGATGCATTCAAAACCCCGCGGTCGGACAGGAAAAGACGCTCGGGACAGGCACCCTCAGATCATGCGATAAACCCAAAAAAGTCGTTGTGGTAGGAGCCGGTCCGGCGGGTCTTGAAGTTGCGCGGACGGCGGCCCTCAGAAAACATCGGGTGATTGTCCTGGAAAAAAATGACGAGGTCGGCGGACAAAACATTCTCGCGGGCAAAGTTGCGGGCCGCCAGGAGCTGACCGGCGTCACCCGCTGGCTGATCGGGCAGGTGAACAAGCTGGACATTGATCTCCGACTCGGCACCGAAGCCACCCCGGAGATCGTGCTCCAGCAAAATCCCGATGCCGTGGTCATCGCTACAGGTTCTGTACCCAAAGAGAAGCCCTTTCCTGGGGAATACGGTGCACCGGAGGTCGTCACGACCTGGCAGATATTGAACGGCGAGGTGCAAGCCGGTCCCAAAGTGCTGCTGATTGATATGGACGGTCATCATCAGGCAACGGGCACAGCCGAGCTGCTGGCAAACGCCGGCAAAACGGTTCACATCATCACCCCGACACTCTTTGTGGGAGCCGGCCTTGGGCCCCTGCAGGATCTATTTTTGGCACGCCGGCGGTTGGCAAGTAAAGCAGTCACATTTACGCCCGATATTGCGGTGCTTGAAATACAGGGCACCTTGGTCAAAGGACTCAACGTTTATTCCAACGAGATGGTCGAATTTGACGGTTATGACACGGTAGTGCTGGCGGCCGGCAATCAGGCCTGTGAGGAGCTGTATTTTGCTCTCAAAGGAAAGGTCAAAGAGCTTTATCGGATCGGCGATTGTATTGCCCCGCGAAAAACCGATATGGCAATCATGGAAGGCCATCGGGTCGGTAGACTGTTGTGAAGCGGGTTGAGGGATGAGTGGGAAATTGGAGCTAAGAGACATCGGAGCGCTGCGTTTGAAGACCGTTTCACTTAAGCAGCGCTGCGCTGAACGGAAAGAAAGCGATGATGGATATTTGGATTCTGGTTCAGCATCGAGACTTCAGGATTGAAGAGGTCACATTCGGACTCATTGCGGAAGCGCGGCACATTTTCGCCGATCTCGGCGAGTCTGGCAGGGTCACGGCGGTGGCCTTCGGCCATGGCCTGTCAGAGGAGCTGTCGAAGTTGGGGGCCTATGGGGCGGATCGCGTCATTTACCTTCAGGACGAAGACGCTGCCGGGTATCACGGGGAGCTGTTCGCTCGCAAAATCGTCCGGCTGGTGCAGCGCGAGAAGCCGTCCTATTTACTGACGGCGCAGTCGGCGGAAGCCGATGATTTGGCCCCACGACTGGCCGCGCTGTTGGAAACGGCCCTGATCAGCCGGACCGTTGATTTTAAAATTGGGAAAAACGGTCAACCCTGTGCTGTTCGTACGATCTCCAACGGTTATCTGTTTGAAGAAATTCAGATCGAAAGCACGGCGCCGGTCATCATATCTTTTCTGCCCGCGGTGTTGACACCGGACGACCCCAAAGAGCAGGCTCGGCCCGCAATTGAAATCGAAGCCCTGACGGTCCGGCCTTCTGATCTTCAAACCGAGCTGGTTGAAGTTGTGGCGACCGATCCTGAAGCCCTGGACCTCGAGGAAGCGGATATCATTGTGGCAGGGGGACGCGGCGTCGGCAAGGGCGAGTCATTTGACATTATCCATCAACTGGCAACGGCTCTGGGCGCTTGCGTAGGAGGTACGCGGCCGGTTATTGATTGGCAGACCCTACCCTTTGAGAGTCAGATCGGTCAGACGGGCAAAACCGTGGTCCCCCGTCTGATCATTAACTGCGGCATCTCAGGGGCCAATGAATATACGGCCGGGATGGAAAATTCGCATCTAGTGATTGCAATCAATAAGGATCCGCGGGCGAGGATCTTCCGTTTTGCAGATCTGGGCGTTATCGGTGACGTCCATGAAATTCTGCCGCCCTTGGTCAAACGGATTCAGGATTTAAAAGATTCAGGATAGAATCTTAAACGTGAGTTCTTTGCATTTTATGATCCGCCGGCGGCGGATTTCATCACGAAAACACGAAACCTCGAAAGCACGAAATTTATGTTGTCATTTTTCGTGTTTTCGTCCTTTCGTGCTTTCGTGATTAATTTTTCCTTTTTTGTTCCGGCTTATCTGGGTTAGGTTTTAAGCGCAATATATGTATTAGGGTTGGACGAGCATCCGGAAGCGTGATGATGATGATGGGAAAAATGGTGCAATTCAGTCTGATGGTTTTGAGCTTAACGGCGGCTCAGGCGGTTTTTGCCTATTCCCCCCAGGAGTGCATCAACTGCCACAAGAGAGGAGCTACCGCAAGTACACTTCAAATCTCGATCGATGAATTTAAGGCCTCCATTCATGGTGAAGAGATCACGTGTCAGGAATGTCATACCCTGGTAGAAAATGAAGATCACCTGACGACCCCGGGCTCCGGTGTGGTTGATTGCCGCAGCTGCCATGAACAGCAAAACCGCCACGGGTGGGAATCAGATAGGGGTACGCGACCCCAATGTTATTCCTGCCATACCAGACACACAATTTTCGCCAGGGATGATCCTCGTTCCTCCGTAAGTCCACGACGCTTGAATGAAACCTGCCAAAGCTGTCATCCCCGGGAATGCGGCCAAACGGATTATTTATCGTGGCTGCCGTCGCTGCAGATTGCTTCACACAGCAAGCAGGATTTCAGCCGCTTATACGAGAGATCCAATTGTACGGGGTGCCATCAAGGAAAGGCGGCTCACGGAGAGCAAGCGCCGATCAACGATCAAGACTGTTTCACCTGTCATGTGGCGCCGGACGGTCGCAGCAAGCTGCTGGGCTACATTCATACGAAGGCCGATGCACGCCGCCAGCCGGGTGCGGTGGCGGCCGCCTCGATCTATCAGGTAATCATGGTTGTTTTGATTTTCGCTGGAGCTGCATTTTTTATTCGTAAATTATCCAAGGGATAAAAACCAAGGAGTTAAGAGAATTGCTGACGGCCTTTGATCTGCTGCTCATTGCTGGCGCTATCTTCATCATGGTGGCTGGTTTCAGGAAACGCTGGGCGGTCCTGCAACTGGGAAGGCAGGAGCGGCCGCGGCGGGATCCGGTGGGGCTCATCAAATATCTTTTCGGACACGACAGAATCCTGCAAAACCGCAAAGCCGGTTGGGCGCACCTTGCCGTATTCTTCGGCTTGCTCATTCCGCTGCTGGTAATTATGCTGGCCCAGTTTGATTTTACAATGCCGGCGGTGATCGCGCTTTTGTTATCTTTGGCGGCCGAACTGCTGGGGTTGGCCATGCTGGCGGGCTTAATGTATTTTCTGCTGAGGCGTCTCGGATCGACCGAACCGCGAGCGCCTCAGAAAACGATATTACCGGTGGTCGTGTTGTTATTTGCGGTGGTCACAGGCTTTCTGGCCGAAGGGGCGCGGCTGGCGATTGTCCCAAACGGATTTTCCTGGTCGGCGCCGGTTGGCTGGCTCCTCTCGCTGACGTTGCCGAACTCGCCGCTGATGATGCAGGTGCTGATCCGTTTGCACTTTTTGACGCTGCTGGTTTTCCTGGCAATGCTGCCGTTTACCTTCATGCGTCACTTGGTTGCAGGTTCACTGAATGTGTATCACAGAAGGCCGGGATCGCCAGGCGCAGTCAAGCTGCCTTTGCTGGAAGCAGAACCGACCGGTGCCAAATCTATTAAAGACTTCACCTGGCAGCAGTTGCTGGAGGCCGAAGCCTGTGTTTCCTGCGGCCGTTGCGATGAACACTGCCCGGCCTACCAGGCGGCCAAACCGCTGTCACCCCGCAAAGTCATGCAGGATATTTTAAGCCAGATGGAGCAGATCGGCGCCAATGGTTCAAAATGGTCAACCGAAGGCATGCCATTGTTGGAGGAAGCCATCAGTAGCGAGGAAATCTGGTCCTGCACGGCCTGCATGGCCTGTGTAGCCCACTGTCCGGTCTGTATTGAACCGCTGGACAAGATCGCTGATCTGCGCCGATACAAGGTAATGGGGCAAGGCCGGATGCCGGAGGAGGCCCGCAAGATGGTCAGGGATCTCGAGCTCTTCCGCGATGTTTACGGCAGGGGAATCTCCCACCGGGCTGATTGGGCCGTCAACCGGCAAGTGCCGTTGATTTCAGACGATTCCGCCAAAGTCGACGTTTTATTCTGGGTAGGCTGCGCCGGCGCGTTCCATCCACGCTACCAGCAAACTGCCAGGGAGTTGGTTAGGATTTTGCAGGCCGGTTCGGTAAACTTTGGTATTTTGGGAAAGAATGAATTTTGCTGCGGTGATCCAATCCACCGCTTGGGGGACGCGTCGATCTTTCTTGAGTTGGCTCGAGAAAACATCAAGCAGTTCAATCGCCACGGGATCCAAAGCGTCTTGACCCTCTGCCCCCATTGCTATAATACCCTGAAAAATGATTACCCGCGATTGGGCGCCGGTATTGAAGTGGAACATGCCAGCCAGTTCGTGGCACGGCTGATCAACGAGCAGCGCATTCAACTCAAATATCCACTGGAAAAAACCTTAACGGTGCACGACCCCTGCTATCTGGGGCGGGCCAACCGGATTTACGAGCCCTTGAGGCAGATCTGCCGGGCGGTGCCGCGACTCATGCTAAAGGAATTAGATTACAGTCGGGAAAGCGCCTTTTGTTGCGGCGGCGGTGGCGGCAGAATGTGGCTGCATGACGGTCAAGGTCGTCGCATCAACCAGTTGCGGGCCGAGGAAATATCCCGGGCCGGGGTCGATATGGTGGCCACAGCCTGCCCATACTGTGTGACGATGTTGGAAGACGGCATCAACTCCCTTGAATTGGAAAAACAACTTAAGGTATTTGATATAGTGGAGCTTGTTTCCCGGGCCATGAAGTAGGTCCGTGATCAGTTGTCCGCTGCATTTTTGCTTAAAATGGGTTATGGCATGGGCCTTATGAGGATCATCGTCTGCCTTAAACAAATTCGATACACCTACGCGCGAACCGGTAGAGACCCGCGACAGAGTTTTCTGGCACCGGAAGATCAGATCGGTCGCGTGAATCCATATGACGAAACCGCACTGGAATGGGCCTTGCGTGTCAGAGAGCAACACGGTGAGGGTGAGGTTTTTATCCTGACCCTTGGCCGGCTGACGGCGGAAACCGACTTGAGGCGCTGTTTGGCCATGGGCGCCGACGGCCTTTATCAACTAGAATCCGATGCCCCGCTGGATACCTGGGCAAAATCCGGTCTCCTCGCGCGTGCCGCCAAGGATTTGGCAGCAGACCTTGTGCTGTGCGGCAAAAATTCACTGGACACCGGCAACGGACAGATCGGCGCTTACTTGGCCCACCGTTTACAGATGCCCTTCATCTCGGCCATTACCGATCTTGTCATCTCAAAAGAAAACCGAAAGGTAAGGGCCCAGCGCAAGGCGAACCGGGGATCCCGGCAGGTGATCGAATGTCGTCTGCCGGCAGTCATCAGTGTCGAATTGGGGACGGCGGTTCCCAGGATGCCGTCGTTTGTGGATAAAAAAGAGGCGCTTGCTGCGCCTATCACGAAACTTCGTTATGAGGATGCAAAGCATTCCAGAGTTACCGTTAAACGGGTATTTCCGCCGAGACCCCGTCCCAAGAGGATACCGGCTCCGCCAGGCCATCTAGCCAGCTTTGAGCGGATCGGCCTGCTGCTCGGCGGCAGCCGCGTAGAAAAAAGAGGTACACTGCTGGAGGGACCAACCGAACTGCAGGTGGAAGGAATTATATCATTTCTGATGAAACACGGATTTATCGACTCGGGACAGTGAGCTTAGCACATAGTTTCATAAATACAGTAACGTGTATTCAATTGATATCCTAACGGCAACTTGACGTCCCTGCATAGGAATAATTTAAAAATTCACCGAAGAGGCGCGGAGGGCGCAGAGAGCGAATACTTTTTTATTTGCCGTTGAGAGGCAAATGAAAAGAGAAGTTCTCTCTGCGTTCTCTGCGACTGCGGTGAAAAAATATTATTACGCATGCGTGGTCGTATTTAAGAATAGGAGCACTTAGTTACCATAATGGCAGTCAGACAAGATTTTAAAGGAAAAACAGCACTGATTACGGGAGGTGCGCGCAATATCGGCTTGGCGGTTGCGCGAGATTTAGCTTCCAGGGGCGCTTCGGTGGCAATTGCCGACATCTGCCGGAATCTTGAGACCGTTCCCTATTCCCTCGCCACAACCGATGACCTGGCGAAGGGCGTCGCGGAACTGACATCTTTTGGGGGCCAAGCGATCGGTTTGACGTGCGATGTGCGCGATGAGAGTCAGGTAGGCCGCACCGTGGAAAAAGTGATCGCGGAATTCGGCAAACTGGATATTTTAGTTAACAATGCCGGTGTGATTTCACTTTTCCCCATCAGCGAGCTGACCGCATCAGCCTGGAACGAGGTGTTGGACGTGTGCCTAAAGGGAACCTTTTTTTGTTGTAAACACGCCGTACCGGCGATGATAAAGCAGCACTACGGCAAGATCGTCAATATCTCCTCCGTGGCCGGTTTGCGGGGTTTGGGTCTCTCCGTGCACTATGCAGCCGCCAAGCATGGTGTCGTCGGTCTGACCAAGGCGCTGGCACTGGAAGTATCGGATCACAACATCAATGTCAATGCCATCTGTCCCGGCACCGTTGAATCTCCCATGCTGCAGGGGTTGGCATCCCAGATTCATCTGGACCAGGATGCCTATGAGCATTTCTCCCGGGGGCATCTGATCCGGGAGCAAAGGATTACACCGCAGGACATCGCCAACGCCGTGCGCTGGCTGCTTTCGGAAGAAAGTCGTTTTCTCACCGGAACAGTTATCACTGTGGATGCAGGGTGGTTAGCCGGGGGATGAACCGGCAGAACGCAAAGTGCGCAACCCATGGGCCACAGCGCTTTGCAGAGAAGACATCACGCAAAAAACCAGTGCCGCATGCATGAGAATTTATAAACGTGAATATGCCTGCCAAACACCCAGGGAGCCAAGGCCAGTTGGCATATCGCCTGCGCAAATCAGTGTCGGTGCATGCTGAGGGTGGAAACGTAAAACTGGTGCTTTCCTATCCTTTAAAATCTATCCGCATACATCCCCACTGGCATCAACTTTTCGAGCGTTTTTCTCATCGAGAGTTCGTTGCTCTCGAGGAGATGCGGACACCAACCGAACATCCAAATGATCTTGAATTCTTTCTTAACGGGCTTGTACGCAAAGGATACCTGGAGCGTAAAGGAATACCGCCCTTAGCTGACTATCCGTTTGTCTCGGTGATCATACCGGTCCGCAACCGGCCGGATGATATCGAGACTTGCCTGCAGTCGCTGGGAAAAATCGATTATCCGAAAGACAGACTGGAAATCATTGTTGTGGACGATGCGTCGACTGATCAGACACCGGATGTGGTTTCCGGTTTCCCCGTTCGCCTCATTCGGCTCAAGCAGCGCCGGCAGGCGCCTTATTGCCGAAACCTTGCCGCCGGACAGGCCCGGGGTGAGTTGCTGGCGATGATTGATTCCGACTGCCTGGCCGATTCCGGCTGGTTACGGGAGCTTGTGCCGGCGTTTAAAGATAAGACGCTGGGGGCTGTCGGTGGGGTCGTCGACAGTTATTATAATACAAACGGCTTGGATCGTTACGAGAAGGTAAAGTCGTCTTTAAGTGTCAGCGCCCACTTTCGACGATCAGAGGAAAATGATCCCTTCTTTTATCTCCCCTCATGCAATTTTTTGGTGAAATGTGATGTGTTTTTGCAGCTGGGCGGTTTCAATGAAAAATTAGTCGTGGGTGAAGACGTCGATCTTTGCTGGAGACTGCGAGCGCACGGCGGTCACATCGAATACCGGCCGGAGGGCCGGGTTTATCACAAGCATCGGAACAATTTGACTTCTTTCTGCCGGCGACGTTTTGAATACGGTACTTCAGAGCCGCTGCTGAACCGGTTGCATCCTGAGAAAATCAAGCAGATGGTTTTCCCGCCCCTGGCACTCTCCTTCTGGACGGGGATAATCTTGGCCGTTACCCTGGCCCACCTTCTCTGGCTTGTATTGGCCGGGGGCGCGTTGATCACCGATGCTGCCGAAAAACTTTCAAAAATCAGGAAAAGCGGAACCCCTGTGGGGACGTCCCTGCTGGTTTTTTCCGTCTTCAGGGGCTATCTGGCTTTCTTCCATCACATCGCCGCATTTGTTTCGCGGTATTATCTGTTTTTGTCGTTGATCCTTGTACCCATCGCACCGGCGGCATCCGCTGTTATCCTGCTGCTGCATTTGCTGGCAGCAACAGTAGAGCATGTCATCAAAAAGCCGTCCTTGAATCCGGCCACATTCCTTTTTTATTTCTCCCTTGAACAGTTGTCTTACCAGTTGGGCGTTTGGTGGGGATGTTTTAAAAATATTTGCTTCCGCCCGGTAAACCCGAAAATCGTGAGCAAAACAGCCGTGCGAAAAATGCAATGAATACTTCCGCTTCGAAATTGGCCCTGCGCCTGCTGCTAAGCGGTATTCGGTTTCGTCTCCAGCGCATTGCAGGAAAAGCGGGCAGACCCCAGGCCCTCAGCCTGGAGGTGACCCATGACTGTGTCGCCCGCTGTATCATGTGCAACATCTGGAAGCTCCCCGCCCAAGTGCCCAACCTGCCCGTATCGGAATGGCTATCACTGCTTTCCTCAGAGCTCTTTGTCGATATTCGAGAGCTGGACGTCACCGGAGGTGAACCCTTTATTCGTGATGATTTGACTGATCTTTTCTGCGGCATCGGTGAACTAAAGCAGAGAAACCTCCGAAAGCTCAGATCCATCGCCGTCACCACCAACGGCCTTTTAACC
>CP070771.1:5846676-5870017 GCA_020345785.1 Desulfobacterales bacterium | reverse complement strand
GCCGGCCTGCAGCAATCCCCTGTTCTGCAAGGCTTGATGAAGTGTTTTAACGGAAATAATTGCGGGATTTACCAGCAGGTATTCGGCGGCACCGTAATTATTAAAAAGCACCGGTCCATAACGGTCCGGGTCGAGTCCCTCCTTTTGCAGAGTTTTGCGATAATAGTCTTGTTGAATACCTATTTTATAGACGCCTTCGTCCTTTAATATATTCAAATAATCCCGCACGAGGCCCAGCAGGACTTTTTCAGTCTCAACCTGAGAGAAGGGAAAGTTGCCGTGGCTGTCTCGCTCCATCAGCAGCCCCTCCTGGAAAAAGGCCGGTATATCATTGAAGAGATCATCATCTCGGGTATTCCAGAGTTTGAAAGCGGAATCTTCACGGGAACGCTGGGCCAGCCGCCGTAAATAATCCAGTTTATCTTCAAGACGCGCAAAAGACGAGTGAAAATCCCTGTCATGGGTTTGATTGTAATCCGCAATGATCGTATTGAGTTTGATAATAAACACCTGAATTTCATTAATAAATTCCAGTACGCCTTCCGGAATGACGATGACGCCGTAATTTTTCCCGACGGCAGCTCGGCGGACAATGCCTTCACATATCACCCGGGAAAGGTGGCGCAACGTCATGCCGAAAGCAGTATAATCCGTCGTGCCTTTCTGTTGCGCTTTTTTTAGCCTCCCTTTATCCGTGTAATTGGCGAGATCTTCGCCGATCAGGGTAAGGTTGGCATGGGTCTGCAGTGCAACTTCCAGGGCCAGGTGACTGGCAACCCGGCCCATGACTTTACAGATGTGCCAGTATTTAATATCCGAACTGCTGTCGGTACACAGGTTGCTGATCGAGCCGGCAAATGCACGGGCAGCGGTATGAAAGCCAAACGACATGGCGCACAGAACGTTTCCATCGGCATCCCTGACCTGAATGTCGCCGTCAATGGTTTTAGGGACCCCGATCACCTGAACCCTGTCGGCCAGCATCTCCTGAGCCAGAAAGGCGGCATTGGTGTTGGAATCGTCACCTCCGACGACCACCAGGGCATCCAGCTGCAGGCTTTGGCATGTGGCCCGGGACAGTCTCATCTTCTCGGAAGTATCGATTTTGGTGCGGCCGGTTTTAATCATACTGAATCCACCCAAATTCCGGTATTTATTCACCAGTTCATCACCAAGTTCGATGGCTTCATTCTCAATGATCCCGTCGGGTCCGACCAGAAAGCCGTAAACTTTTGTTTCCGGATTGGCTTTTTTAGCGGCATCATACAGTCCGGCGATCACATTGTGTCCGCCCGGAGCCGGACCGCCTGAAAAGACAATTCCGATATTGCGTTTTTTACTATACTGCCGCGCAACGGTATCATCCACCGAATCTTGGCCCCTGACCAGCTGCACCTTGTTGTTGATAATATCGGGCAGCTGCTTTTCTGCTTCCTTGTCAAGTTCGAATCGATACCGGTCGGTTTCCTGTAATATCGCATATTGATGAGAAAATACTTCGCACCGGGGCGGCGTATATTTTCTTCTTTCGAGCACCTCGGCATTGATATCGTCTGTGGCTTTTTTAATCTGGGGATGGTTTAATAGTTCCTCCAAATTGACGGCATTGTAGTCTGGCATGGCAACCTCCCATGAAATTGAATATTATTGATTTAAAATTGAGAATTTAAAGGTAGATAACAATAAAGACAGTATTACGCCAATAGCCCAGGGTCAATGGTCATTTCTCAATTCTTAATTATTACCTGCCCCTTGATTACAAAGTCAAGATGATTCAATCCCAACGAGCCGGGAGCGGTCCGTATCGGCAAAAGCCTCCAGGGCTAATCGCCGACAGCCAAAAGAATACTTTACAATAATTATTTTATAAGATAAAAGAAAACGTCCGACTGACATTCAAAGGCTAAATCTGTTTTATTTATCTAGGCAGCATTTATGACCCCGATGATCGACCGGAGGCGGTCATCCGTTTGTCAAACCCAATTAATCCAAATCAAAGGAGGTCAATTATGAAAAAAGGATTAGTATCAGGTCTCGCGGTATTGGCTTTATTCGGATTTTTATGGGCGACATCCGCAATCGGTGCGGATATCGAGCTGGCCAAAAAATCTACGATTGAAAGAATCTTGAAGAGAGGTGAACTTCGCGTCGGTTTCGAGTCCGGCTACGTCCCGTTTGAAATGACCAATAAAAAGGGCGAGTTTATCGGCTTTGACATGGATTACGGTAGAAGGCTGGCCAAGGATATGGGGGTAAAATTCGTGCCGGTCAATACGGCCTGGGACGGCATCATTCCGGCCCTCATGACGGACAAATTCGATATCATCATGGGCGGCATGACCATCACCCAGGAAAGAAATCTCAAAGTCAACTTTGCCGAACCTTATATTGTCGTGGGACAGACGATTCTCTTGAACAAAAAGCACAAAAACGCCGTCTTATCTTACAAAGATCTGAACAACCCAAAATATATCGTTACTTCCCGTATGGGCACCACCGGTGAGCAGGCCATTAAAAAGTATATTCCCAAAGCCACTTACAAAGGTTTTGAATCCGAAGGCGAAGCCGGCCTTGAGGTGATTAACGGCAAGGCGGATGCACTCGTTTATGATTTGCCCTTCTGCGGATTTCTTTACGGAAGCCAGGGTAAGGGCAAGACCATATTCTTAAGCGATCCCTTCACCTTTGAACCGCTGGCCTGGGCCATTAACAAAGGCGATCCGGATTTTTTGAATTATCTCAATAATTTTTTACGACAGACCAAGGGCGACGGCTTCTATGATCTCATGTACAAAAAATGGATCACCGGCACCAAGTGGAAGGCAGAGCTGGAGTAGTCAGTCGGTGCGGCTTGCGTCCGTTTCTTAGTAGTTCAACCGGCCGGTCATATCTGCAGCAGGTATGACCGGCCGGTTTACACCCAAGCTGATCGGTTCCAGATTCAGTATAAATAAAGGCGGCACGAAACGATTCGTTACCGCTGGATAACGGTCCTCTTGCCAGCTAACCAGAGCGGAAGAATGCTATGGCAAAACCAAAAAAAAAGCAGCAGGTAGTTAAACCGGCTTCCTACTATGTCTGGGTGCTGGTCTTCGTTTTGTTGGTCCTCGTGGTAGTGGGCCTATTTTATTACGCCACACAAAAAATCGCATATGTCTGGCGCTGGAACAGGGTTCCCATTTATTTCATATATCAGGACACCATCGACATCATATCCGATAGCGACGGTGATGTGGAATCCATTTCGAAAAGCGGCGAGGAAGCCGTCATCACCCTGAAAGTTCTGGACGGCACTGAAACCTATCATGTACCGCTCGGCAGCGCTGTCGTCGACAAGGGTGAATATGTTTACGCCGGCGAGACCTTGGCCAGATTCAGGAAGTGGAAACCCGGCTTATTGATCATCGGTCTCTGGATCACGCTGAAACTCAGCCTGATAGCCACTTTTTTGGGAATCATGATCGGCATCATCGGCGGCCTGAGTCGTATCTCAGCCAACCCGGCCTTGAAATGGGCCACCATGGTCTATGTCGAACTGATTCGCGGGTCACCGTTGATGGTGCAAATCCTGATCTGGTATTTCGTGCTGGGAACCGTCATCAATGATGTGCTGGCAGCATACGGACTGGGACGAATTTCAGCCTTCTGGTACGGGGTGGCTTCCCTGGCCTGTTTTGCCGGCGCTTATGTAACCGAAATCGTGCGGGCAGGCATCCAGTCCATTCATCGCGGACAAACCGAAGCCGCGCGCTCGCTGGGCATGTCTTATGCCCAGTCCATGCGCCACATCATTCTGCCCCAGGCGCTGCGCCGGATACTGCCGCCGTTGGCCGGTCAATTCATCAGTTTGATTAAGGATTCTTCGCTGCTGGGTATCATTGCCATCCGGGAGTTGACCAAAGCGGCCCGGGAGGCTGTCAGCGCCAGTCTGCAGCCTTTCGAGGTTTATCTGATGCTGGGGGCATTGTATCTTGTTTTAACCTTTACCCTATCCATGGTGGTTCAGCGCATGGAGAGAAGGATGGCGTTCAATTGATCGAAGTACGCAATATAAATAAAACCTTTCACGTGCCGCACGAGGTTAAAGCCTTGGTAAATGTTTCCACCAAAATTGAAGCCGGTGAGGTCGTGGTGGTCTGCGGACCTTCAGGTTCCGGCAAAAGCACATTTCTGCGCTGCCTGAACCGGCTGGAAAAAGCGGACAGCGGACACATTTATATTGACGGCATCGATGTTCTCAACCCGAAGACAAACATCAACAAACTGCGGGCCGAGGTCGGCATGGTATTCCAGTCGTTTAACCTGTTCCCCCACAAAAATGTGTTCGAAAATATAACCCTGGCCCAGAAAGTCGTCCGAAAACGCTCCAAAGACGATGCCGAGGAAAAAGCCAATTCCCTTTTGAAGAAAGTCGGCATTCAGGACAAATCGAATGCTTATCCCGACAACTTGTCCGGCGGTCAGCAACAACGAGTGGCCATAGCCAGAGCCTTGGCGATGGATCCCAAAGTCATGCTGTTTGATGAGCCGACCTCGGCACTGGACCCTGAAATGATTGGCGAAGTGTTGGATGTTATGAAAACCCTGGCCAGAGAAGGCATGACCATGGTGGTGGTGACCCATGAAATGGGGTTTGCCCGGGAGGTTGCCGACCGGGTAATATTCATGGATGAAGGCGCCATCGTGGAGGTCGGAACGCCGGAACACTTCTTTACCAACCCCACTCACGAACGCACCAAGCTGTTTTTGAGCCAAATCCTCTAGTGTCGTGCCTCATATGTAATTTATAAAACTCGAATAGATTTAATTATACTTTCTTTGAGGGAATTAAGTCGTAAAAATCGCAATTTTCAATTTCCAAATTACAAATAAATCCTAAATTCCAAACCTCAAATTCGAAACTCCTGAATACTATGAATTAAATTGATTCGACTTTCTCTGGCTTTCAACATTCGCTCTGACTTTAGACCTAAAAAATACTCCTCGTGGTCGGCCATAACTTGTTTGGATCATTGGTGCTTAGAATTTGGATACTGTTTGTTATTTGTTTTTTGGTGCTTGGAATTTTTCATACTTAAAGACTATTGTTAGGTACCTATTCGACTTTTTTTAATGTGTTTCTGGGACAAAACTCTGGCGCATCCGGTATACCCCACATCTTGTATCCGAACCACCAAAATTATACCGCTTATTGTGTTTTCCACTTTACAATTGCATTGCGGCCTGTTATTATTCTTTGGTTGAAAATCCCACTGGTTCCTGAATTTTTCGACGTTGCGTGGTTGGATCCTGCATGTCTGAACGCTCATTGGACATCATGCTAAATTATAGGCCAACTTGCAAAAATACACTTTTCATTGATCAGCTGGACCCGTTCGAATCGATCAAATGTTCAGCATGAGGAGAGTTTTCATAGATGAAGCTGAAAAAACTGGAGATAGCCGGTTTTAAGTCATTTTACGAAAAAGCCACGATAGAATTTCCGCCCGGTATCTCGGCCGTGGTCGGTCCCAACGGATGCGGCAAAAGCAATGTGCTCGATGCCATCCGCTGGGTGATGGGCGAACAAAGCTTGAAGCAGCTGCGCGGCAAATCAAAAGAAGATATTATTTTTTCAGGCACCAACGGCAAGCCCCCGCTGAACATGGCCGAAGTTTCGTTAACTTTGGCCAATGACAACGGCAACGCCCCTGAAGAGCTGAAAGACTTCACCGAAATTAATTTAACCCGCCGCCTGTACAGATCCGGCGAAACCGCCTATTTTTTAAATCGACAGCCCTGCCGGTTGAAGGATATTCATAACGTATTTTTAGGCAGCGGTCTGGGAGCCAAATCGTATGCGGTTATTCAGCAGGGCAATATCGGCGCGATCACTGAAGCCACTCCGGAAGAGCGCCGCTATTTCATTGAAGAGGCGGCCGGCACCACCCGCTACAAAAACCGCAAAGTCGAAGCGCTGCGCAAGGTAGAAATAACCAACCAGAATTTATTGAGGGTCAATGACATTCTGGCCGAAATAAAACGCCAGATGGCCAACTTGAAACGCCAGGCCAGAAAAGCTGAAATATACAACAGCTATCAGATCCGCATCAAAAGACTGGATGTTCAGCTGGGCATTCACTACTACGATGATTACACCCGCCAGATTGACAGGACCGACGCGTTATTAAATGAATTAAAAGATGCCGACATCGGACACACTTCGGAATTGAAGAAACTCGATGCCGCGATAGAGGAAATCAAACTCACACGCTGGCAGAAAAACCAGGAGATCGCTGAACAGAAATCTCAAAAATATGACACGCAACGCGACATTGATCGGGCGGAAAATGATCTGGCACATATGCGCGATGAGATTGAAAGACTTGAGCGGGAAGCCGGAGAGCTGGAAGCGGCCCGCAAAGATCTGATCCAAAAAAACGACGCCATGGTGTCTGAAATCAACCAGGTCGAAGTGGAAACCGGCCGGCTGAGTTCTGAAATAGAAAAAGTCAGGCAAAACCTGGCGCAGCAGCGTCGGAGCAATGAACAGACCAACGAAAAATTTACCGCCCTCAACCAGGAGCTTGAAGCCGCCAAGGCCCACTTAATGGATCTAACAGCCCGGGAAGTCCAGTACAAAAATATTTATCAGAACGCAGCCAGCAACAAAGACAGCCTTCAGAGACGACTTAAACGAGCAGATGAAGAAGAAGTTCTGGCTCAAAAGCATGTTGAGGAGACCCGGCACAAGGAATCCCGGATCCGCGGGCAGTTTGACAAGATAAAACAGCAGATCGCAAAGCTGGACGCAGAAATCACTATCACGCGCAAGTGCCTCGATGAGAACGCCGCCGCCCTGGCCAAGCAGGTCAAATTGGCCCAGACGCTGGAATTGGAGCGCAATACGGCCAAATCCCAGTATAACACCTTAAAAAGAATGGAAGACAACTTTGAGTGGTATCGCGACGGCGTCAAGGCCATCATGAAAGCCCGCAGCTCGCATGTCGATGATAAAAGCTCCCAGTCGCCGCCTTTCAGTCGGGAGACAGCCGCTAATGTCATGGAACTCATGGCGAATATTATCGAAGCGGATCCTGCCTATGAAACAGCCATTGAGGCTGTTCTGGGAGAATCGCTGCAGTACATAGTGGTCAAAGACCAGCAAACGGGATTGCAGGCCATAGACTATCTGCAATCTCACAATGCCGGGCGCAGCGGATTTATACCGATTTCAGCACTAAAATCAATTTCCGGCAACGACAACGGTGTAACGGATTTTTCCCGACTGCTTTTGAATCATATTACTGTAAAGCCCGGGTTTGAGAAAATTGCCCAGATACTGCTCGGTGATGTCGTCTTAACCGACTCCATTCAAGAGGCGCTGGATCTGCATAACAGAAACGGCAAATTCCAGCGAATTGTAACGAAAAATGGGGATGTCATTTCTCATCAGGGAATTCTGATCGGCGGCAGCAAGGATAAATTAAGCGGCATTCTGGCGAAAAAGCATGAGATCAAAGAATTGAAACGCCGGGAGGCGGAATTAACCCACCAAATGGAAGACGCCCGTCTCGTTCAACATGAGTTGGAGTCTGAGGTTCAGAAACTCGAAAGCGCATTGCAAAAGCAGATCGAACAGAGAAACCGGTTGGCAGAAGATGAAACCGAGTGTGAAAAAGCACTCTACAAGGTTGGCGAGGATCTCAAAAACGCCCTGCGTCATTTGGAAATTATCCAGCTGGAACAGGAACAGCTTTTGGGTGAAGCAACTGACGTTGACGATGAAATGACCAAATACAATGCGGCCCTGGCAAAAATTTCGGATGACATCAATTCAGCCCAGCGCAAGGTTGCCGGGTTGTCGCAAGAGATCAGCAGCGTTTCCGCGGAGATGGAAAAATTTAATCAGTCGGTGATTGAACTCAAACTAAACCTAACGGCTCTGGATACGAAGCTGGAAAACAGCAGCAACAGTCTGAAACGGCTGAAAGAGTTCCACGCAGACGGTATGAACAGGCTCGAACAGCTCTCGCGGGAAATTAATCAGAAAAAACAAAAAGGAGAAGCGGTCAAAATTAAAATTTCCGGCCGCGAAGAAAAACTTTCCCAGATGTACGGCACCCTATCCGGCATCGATGAATCCATCGAACGCAATGAGACCGATTACCAGGAGATCGACGCCCGGCTCAAGGACAGCGACAGCATGGTAAACGACATCAGAAGCAAGCGCGAAAAGACACTGGAAAAATTTCGCATGCTGGAACTGGAGTTGTCCCAGCTGCAACTCAAACGTGACAATGCTGCCAATCGGCTGGAGGAAAGGTATCAGACCGCGTTTGCTGTATTGCGATCAGATTTACAGGGGGATGAAGCGGCCCAAAAAGCCATCGCCGACATGTCCACCGCAGAGATGGAAGCCGAATTGTCGCGCAGTAAAGAAAAAATTTCAAAAATAGTCGATGTCAACCTGGGGGCTATCAAAGAGTTTGAGCAGCTCAAGGATCGCTACGAATTTCTTGAAACGCAGCGCAATGATCTGCTCAAAGCGATCGAGGACCTGCATAAAGTAATCAGGAAGATAAACCGTATCACCCAGCAAAAGTTTATAGAGACGTTCAACGCCATCAATGAAAAGTTAGCCGAAGTTTTCCCCCGGCTTTTTGAGGGCGGTGAAGCCAGGCTTGTTTTGATAGAGCCGGATAAACCGCTGGAGTCCGGTGTCGAGTTGATGATTCATCCACCGGGAAAAAAGCTGACGCGCCTGAGCCTGCTTTCCGGCGGCGAGAAAGCACTGTCGGCCATCGCTTTTATTTTCTCTATATTCCTAATTAAGCCGGCCTCCTTTTGCCTGCTGGATGAAATCGATGCTCCGCTGGACGATGCCAACGTCTTTCGTTTCAATGATCTGCTGCAAATCATCGGAGAAAATTCACAGATTATCGTCATCACCCACAATAAACGGACAATGGAGTTTGCCGATACCCTGTTCGGCATTACCATGGAGCATAAAGGTATTTCAAAAGTTGTTTCCGTGAATTTAACACGGACGGAAATGCGAAAGGCAAGCTGAATAAAATGAATAATGCTTAATGACAATTGAATAATTACGATAGAATTCCTCAATTATTCAATAGTCATTAGTCATTTTACCGGGAGTCCGGCGCCATGGCGTTTAACTGGTTTAAGAAAAATAAGAAAAAACACGATAGAAGCGAGCACGCAACTGCAGTCGAACCATCGCGGTCCGCGCCGTCAGACGGGCCGCAGCCGAGTGAATTAAAAGATCATGATTTGCCTATCGAGACTGAAGCATCCGAAGATTTAAGTGCCGATCGTGTGCAAGAGACACCGGAAGACGAGGCCCCCGCCTCGCTCCCCGATCAGGAAGCAACCGGTTATTTCAGACGCTTAAAAAACCGCCTGTCCAAAACCCGCCAATCCCTGACCGGCGGCTTTGATAGAATTTTTAGCGGCAAGCAAAAAATCGATGACGAGGTTCTCGAGGAATTGGAAGAGCTTTTGATCACGTCTGACATCGGGGTGCAGACAACCATGGCGCTCATCGAGCGAATTTCCAAAGCCGGAATTTCAGACATCAGTCACGTGAAAACGGCACTCAAAAAGGAAATTCTCTCAATTCTTGTTTCCCGGCCCGATGCGCCGGAGGAAACCACCGGTACTCCCCACGTGGTGCTTGTCGTGGGTGTCAATGGTGTTGGAAAGACAACCACCATCGGTAAACTGGCAGCATCTGCCGGTGCTGCCGGGCAAAAAGTCTTGATCGCCGCCGCTGACACATTTCGCGCCGCAGCCGTCGAACAACTGGGCATCTGGGCTGAAAGAGCCAAGGCGGATTTCGTCAAACACAAAGAGAACGCAGATCCGGCGGCCGTGGCTTTCGATGCGGTCGCTGCAGCAGCGGCCCGCGGCTGCGACATTGTTCTGATTGACACTGCCGGCAGACTGCATACCAAAGTCAATTTGATGGAGGAGTTAAAAAAGATCAAGCGCACCGTGGCCAAGCAGGTTGCCGGAGCCCCGCATGAGATATTGCTGGTGCTGGATGCCACCACCGGTCAAAACGCACTTTCCCAGGCGAAGCTGTTCAACGATGCGTTGGATGTTACCGGATTGGCGCTGACGAAGCTCGATGGAACCGCCAAAGGCGGGATTGTCATCGGTATATGCAGCGCGCTCAATATTCCTTTGCGATATATCGGAATCGGCGAACAAATTGAAGATCTCCGACCTTTTGATGCCGAGCAATTTGTTGAGGCGCTTTTCTAAAATTGAACGTTGAACCATTTGCGCCGAACCACGAACCTATAAATATTTGCGGAAAAGATATCCCGCAAACACGAGGTGCCTGCGGCTTAGCGGCAAATATCATAAAAAAAAGCATTGAAAGACGTAATTTCTGTTGACATGAAATTTAACTTCCTATATGGACACAGGAAAATAGGCGATCGGGCCTCATCCGGGAAGAATTAACCACTAAAACAAAGGGGGTACAGCACTATGACTAAAGCAGAACTTGTAGAACAGGCGGCAAAAGATGCCAAGATCTCAAAAGTAGCGGCAGCAGCGGCGCTCAATTCCTTTATGGACGGCGTCACCAAAGCGCTCAAGAAAAAGGACGGCAAAGTCACCCTCGTTGGGTTCGGCACCTTCTCAAAAGCACGACGCAAAGCACGCAAAGGCCGCAATCCGCAGACTGGTGCGCCGATTAAAATCAAGGCTACCAATGTCGTCAAATTCAAAGCCGGCAAGAAACTCAAAGATGCCGTCTAATCAAAGAAGTCCGGAGCGGCTTATCAATATCGCTAAGCCGCTCCGCCCCTGATGATCTCACCGTCTCTAAAAGATGCTTGCCTTCCTCTTTACCGGCCGACGCGGCAAATGCGAAATTTGAATATCGATTTTCCTACAAAGAGTCTGCCCCCGATGGTACCTGCCGATGGTATCTGATAGATTGCTGAATCGTCACCTGAACGATCAAACATCACGCAGATAGACTATCTCAAATCCGTCGAACTCACCCGTATAATTCTGCCAGGTTAAATCCACATCAGCCACCGAGGCATGGGACGGTCCCTGCCGGCACCAGTCTACAGCGGCCTCCACCCGGTCCCGATCCCCTTCGAATACAGCTTCGACGGTACCGTCTTTTAGATTTCGCACCCATCCGAATACGCCGAATCTATCCGCAGCACGTTTGGTTTCCATTCTGAAAAACACACCCTGCACACGCCCGCTGATGATTGCATGGGCTCTGACTTTGTTTTTCATGACTCCCCCGTTTGTGCTTCGCACGGCATAGGGCAAAGCGCATAGAGCAAAGAGTTAAGATGCTATATCAAGGTAATTAAAGAAAAATATCGATAGAACGAACGGTATTCTCGTCGCCACCCAACTGCAACTCATAAGCGATCTTGAAGAGAGTGACGCTATGCTCTTTGCGCCATGCGCTCTGCCGAATTGCTATTCTGCTCCAAGCATATGCTTGAATGCAGCTTCATCCAATACTTCAACCCCCAACTCCCGCGCTTTTGCCAGTTTGGACCCCGGCGAATCGCCGGCAACGACAAAATCTGTCTTGCGGCTGACCGATCCGCTGACCTTGCCGCCGGCGGCCGCGATCATCTCCTTTGCCTGTTGTCTCGTCATCG
Source organism: Desulfobacterales bacterium (assembly GCA_020345785.1). The sequence continues at coordinate 5,858,366 of CP070771.1, read as the reverse complement.
TCGCGAGAGCACCGGTCAGCACAAATGTCCTGCCCTCGAGGCTTCGTTTGATCTTGGGAGGTTCAAATTCGATGCGGACACCGCTTTGTAAAATGCGATGAACGGTATCCAGATTTTCCTCCTGATTGAAAAAATCGGCAACACTACGCGCCACAATCGGACCGATGCCTTCGATTGCCGTTAGATTTTCTGCCGAGCTGGCGACCAGCTGTTCCAAACTATCAAATTCATTGGCCAGCAATACGGCAACATGTTCACCGACATGACGGATTCCCAGCGCATACAGAAATCTGGCAAAATTAATGTGTTTGCTTGCCGCGATTGCATTTACCAGATTTTCGGCCGATTTTGTCCCCATGCGCTCGAGATCGGCAAGGGTTTCAGCATTTAAGTTGAAAAGATCCGCATAGGATGACACCAGTCCTTCTGCGACGAGCTGATCGACAAGTTTATCCCCTAATCCGTCGATATCAAAAGCGCCTTTGGAGGCAAAATGTCTGATCCGTTCTTTGACCTGGGCTGAACAGCTTGCATTAATACAGCGGGTGGCTGCCTCTCCATCCATTCGAACCACCGGTGATCCGCACGCGGGACAGCTGGAGGGCATCGTGAATTTCTTTTCCTCGCCGCAGCGTTTGGAGGCGATGACTTTGACAACTTCAGGAATGACATCACCAGCTCTTTGAACCAGCACGGTATCTCCAATGCGAATGTCTTTTTTCTTAATTTCATCCTCATTGTGAAGGGTGGCACGGCTAACCGTCACGCCGCCGACATTAACAGGCGTCAGATGGGCCACCGGTGTCAGAACTCCCGTGCGTCCCACCTGCACCTCGATATTTTCCAGCACGGTGGTTTCCTGCAGGGCTTCAAATTTATAAGCAATTGCCCAGCGAGGACTTCGGGAGGTCGCCCCCAATTGCCGCTGCAGTCGGAGGCTGTCCACTTTCATTACCATGCCGTCGATATCATAAGGTAGCTGATGCCGTTTTTCACTCAGTTGACGGTAAAGCTGCAGCGCTTCGGTCACTGAAAGCCGGGACCGGATAAGCGGGTTGATTTTAAATCCCCACGCTTTCAAAGACTGCAAAAGTTCCCAATGCGATTCAAACTCGATGTCGGCAACCAGTCCGACACCGTAGAAGAAAATATCCAGTGGGCGGCCGGCTGTAATTTTTGAATCCAGCTGTCTTAAAGATCCGGCGGCAGCATTGCGCGGATTGGCAAAGGGCGCTAATTCCAGCGTTGCCCTCTCCCGGTTCAACTTTTTAAAATCCTCGATCCCGATAAATACTTCACCTCGAACCTCCAGCCGGGAAGGCATGTCATTGCGAAGACTCCTCTGCATCAACAACGGTACCGCTCCGATAGTTCTGACATTGGTCGTAACCAATTCGCCGGTAATCCCGTCACCTCGGGTGGATGCCGCTGTTAATATGCCATTCTCGTAGACCAGTTCCACGGCAACACCGTCCAGCTTGGGCTCGGCCGTATACCGTATTTCGTGATCGGAACCGAGCTGCCGTTTAACCCGCCTGTCGAATTCCATAATTTCGTCATCGCTGAAAGCATTATCCAGGCTCAGCATCGGAATAGTGTGCGTAATGGTGGCAAAGCTGGTCAACGGTGGTGCTCCCACCCGTGTGCTGGGGGAATCCGCCCTGGCCAGCTGGGGATGGGTTTGCTCCAGCCGGATCAGCTCCTGCAGCATGCGGTCATACTCGACATCCGAAATTTCCGGATCATCGAGAACATAGTAGCGATAATTATGATGGTGGAGTGCTTTTCGAAGTTCGTTCACTTTATTGATAATTGCAGGATCCACTGAATTCTTCATCTCCACTAGGCCCCTAGGTGGTTATATCTGAGAGGCGGTTTGCTTTTTACTTCGTGAAGTTGCACATTCTTCACAAATCAATTCTTTGGTCACCCGGCAAGCAGTTTGCCGCCCATCCATAAATTTTTTATGCTTGAAACCGGGGCGCCATTTCATAGAAGACAATTCATCGGAAACCACCAGGATGCCGCCGAGATCCACCCCGCGAAATTTTGCGGCCGAGTAAAGGGCTGAAATTTCCATGTCCACGGCCAGCACCCCCTTTTGCCGATGAGCTTGGACCTGCTGCCGGCCTTCACGGTAAACGGCATCCGTCGTCCAGACGGTTCCCTCGTGATATTCGATATCTTTTTTTTTGAGGGCCTGGCCGATCTTTCGCACCATTCGAAAAGAAACCGGCAAATGGTCAATATCGTCGATACCGTAATGCTTTGAAGTTCCTTCATCAATTACGACGGAGGTCGGCAGGATGAGATCCCCTATTTTTACCGTGTCTGAAACAGCTCCACACCAGCCCAGGAAGATAATCCGGCGGGCGCCCCAGGCAATCAGGGTTTCCAGGAGCATAACTGCATAGGGGGCACCGACAAAGGGGCCGGTAACGGAAAAACTGCCCAGCCGGCTTCGGTTAAAATACAAGCGGCTGATAAAAAGGCGCTCATATTCATTTTTATTAAATTGCAATAAATCGCAAAGAAGAAAAAGATCCGCCCGGGTTGCAGCCATTGCGGCAACCGACCCGATATCCGGTGAAAATTTGGATTTTTGCGGGTTTATGATAGCGTCGTCGGTTGTCAAAATTTCGGGTCTCTTCAAATCAGCGACCACCAGAAGAGCTGGGAGTATGAGGAAGGCCCTTGGAAAGGGCCGGAACCCTGCTCTGCCCATGGTCGCTGATGTATATAAAGAATTCTGGTAAAGCCTTTTTCAATTCTCATCCCGATGGGTCGGGGTGGCTTATGAATGGAGTCAACACACCTTAAGCGCAACGCTCCTCAGGTCGCGCTGAAAGCGGGAAGCTCCTCAAGCGCAGCGATCATTTCTACTCCGGCCTTGTCAGTTTCGTCATCTCATCTTTTAGCTCGTCAATAATATCATAGAGCCACATCAAATCCTCGATGGTTAAGCGTCCGGCTTTAACAGGTGCTCGCTCGGAGCCGTCTTTTTTCATTAGGATGCGAGGACCGATTTGTACTTTCGGTTCACCGTTGCCGTATCGGTTGATGGAGACAACCAGACCGGTTTCCTGGCATTGCCATTTTTTGAGCATCTTGTCCATTTCAGGGTCGTAAGGCATAATCTCCTCCAGTTCAAATCAGCGACCACCAGCAGGACGGGGAGATGAGGAAGGCCCCTGGAAGGGGCCGGAGCCACGCTGTGCCGGTGTCGCTGATTTATTCCAAAATATCGTGGTCGATTCTTGAGGTAGGGTAATTCCCATTTTCGCAAGCGATCAATCTTTGAACGATACCCATCAGGCCGACAGCTTCGAAAAATCAGCAAACTTGCCAAACAGGGCCGCAATGTGAGCCAACAAGGCAAGCCGATTGCGGCGCACTTGGCCGTCATCGGTCATCACCATGACCCCTTCAAAGAACGCATCCACGGGATTCCGTAAGGTAGCAATTTTAACCAGTGCCTGATCAAATAAACCTTTTGCCAAATCATTTTCGACCCTGTTTTTAACCAGCTGGTAAGCAGCAAAAAGGGCGTCTTCTGATTCGTGCTGGAATAATTTTTGATCCGGATCACCAACCTGAGCATCACCGGCTTTTTTTATGATATTCACTACCCGTTTAAACGCCACGGCCAGGGGTTCAAAATCCGGTTTGGCTTTGAGTTTCTCCAGTGCGTCGGCCCTTTGCCAGATATGTGGAATACAATCAGCGGAAGCGCCGAGAACGGCGGCCACCGTATCTTTCGAAAACCCGTCATCAATCAACATATTGGTCATTCGATTGCACAGAAAAGCATAGACCTGCCCCTTAATTTCCTTTAAATTTCGGGGCATAAAATGCTTCAGGCTTTCCTCTATCAAATCAGTCAGCGGCAGGGTAAATCCTTTATTCAGCATAATCTGAATGATTCCGATGCCCTGCCGCCGGAGGGCGTAAGGATCGGCAGCACCGGTTGGGATCAGCCCGACACTGAAGCATCCACAAATCGAGTCTATTTTTTCGGCAATCGCGAGTATGGCTCCGGCCAGGGTCTGTGGTAGCGGAGCTCCCGAATAAATCGGTCGATAATGCTCTTCGACGGCGGCCGCCACGGCGGGAGATTCGCCGGCGACGGATGCATAAATTCTTCCCATAATTCCCTGCAGTTTTGGAAATTCACCCACCACCTGGCTCACCAGATCAGATTTACTCAACATGGCGGCGCGCATCACATTCTTTTTCAAATCAGCATCTTTTGCCTCTGTCGCCGGTCCAAAATCAACAGCTTCGGACAAATATTCGCCGATCTTGGCCACCCGCTCAATTTTTTCATAAAGGGTTCCCAGCTCGGCCTGAAAAAGAACCCTTTTCAACATCGCCACGCGTTCATCATTGCTGATTGCTAGATCACCCTGATAAAAGAACTGCGCATCCGCCAGACGGGCCCGCAGGACCCTTTCATGGCCTTTGGCTACCACCGCCATGTCCTTGGCAACAGTGTTATTGACCGCAATAAAACACGGCATCAGTTTATTGTCTTCAGCGACGATGGCAAAGTATTTCTGATGCTCTCGCATGGCATTAATCAACACTTCGTCGGGAACTTCCAGAAAGGCTTCATCGAATTTACCGGCCACCGGCACGGGAAATTCCACCAGGTTGTTGACAATTTCCACCAGTTCGTCATCCGGCAGAATGCGGCCGCCGAGCTGGCGGGCAACTTCAGCGATACTCTGCTCGAGTTTGGCTTTGCGTTCCTTTAGGTCTACCAGGACATGGGCGGAACGCAGCACTTCAACATAGTCGTCGGAGGTGGCCACCTTGATTTTGGCCGGCGACATAAAACTGTGCCCGTGAGTGTACCGATTGCTCTTTAAATTGCAGAGATTAAACCCGATCACCTTATCGCCCAACAGCGCTAATATGGTATGAATCGGCCGGGCAAATTCGATATCCAGATCCGCCCAACGCATTTTTTTGGGAAACGGAATGGATAAGATTACGTCTTTTAAAATATCTTTAAGCAAGGTCCGGGTTGCTGCACCGTGTTGCATCGTTTCGGCGGACAAATAAGCACCCTTGGGAGTTTCTTTGACGGTCAAACTGTTGACGGAAAGGCCCACTTTCTCCGCAAATTTAAGAGCGGCCGTCGTCGGATTGCCTTGCTCATCCAGACCAACTCTGGCCGGAGGCCCGATAACTTCGGTCCGCAGTGATTTTTGCTTGCCGGCCACATTGCCGACTTTGACTGCCAATCTGCGCGGTGTTGCATAAATCTCCGCGGGACCGTGGTCGATGCGGGCATCCGTCAATTTTCGCAATAATGCGGAAGACAGCGCCTCCAAGGCCGGTGTTATATACCCCGCGGGGATTTCCTCAGTTCCAATTTCAAGTAACAAGTTGCTCATAATCACCCCTTAAAAGATATCAGGTGTCAGGTGTCAGGTTTCGGATTGAAACCAGCGATCATTTTACGCTATGCGCTATGCTCTTTGCGCTATGCTTGCTCATTTCGACTTCCCAATTCCAGGATCGGCATCCTGAAACCTGACACCCGACACCTTGTTTTACTTTCCTAATAGCGGAAACCCCATTTTTTCCCTCTGATTCAAATACCCTTCGGCACATTGCCGAGCAAGATTTCTAATGCGTGCGATATAGCCGGTGCGCTCGGTCACGCTGATAGCACCCCTGGCGTCCAGCAGATTAAACGTATGTGAGCATTTCAGGCAATATTCATAGGCCGGTAGAACAAGATTATCCTTTATTTGCTTTAGGGACTCGGCTTCAAATTTGCTGAACAGGTCGAATAAAACGGGTACATCGGCCTTCTCAAAATTATAGGTTGACTGCTCGACTTCCTGCCGGTGATGCACATCGCCATAAGTAATATCTTTATTCCACTGCAGGTCATACACATTGTCGACCCCCTGAAGATACATGGCAATGCGCTCCAATCCGTATGTCAGTTCCACGGAAATGGGAGTTAGCTCAATGCTGCCAGCCATTTGAAAATAAGTGAACTGCGTAATCTCCATGCCATCCAGCCAGACCTCCCAGCCCAGGCCTGCGGCTCCGAGAGTCGGCGATTCCCAGTCATCTTCAACAAAGCGGATATCGTGGTCAAGCGGATCAACGCCCAAGATCTTCATACTCTGCAAATACAGCTGCTGTATGTTAAAAGGAGAAGGCTTCATCAGAACCTGATACTGGTAATAATGCTGCAAACGATTCGGATTGTCGCCATAGCGGCCGTCCGTCGGTCGCCTGGATGGTTGAACGTAAGCGACGTTCCAGGGTTCCGGCCCCAAAGCCTTCAAGGTTGTAAAGTGATGAAACGTTCCGGCGCCGACCTCCAGATCATAGGGCTGCACCATGACACAGCCTTTGCGGGCCCAGAATTTGTGCAGTTCGAGAATGACATCCTGAAAATACATGGTTTGTTCCTTCGCCTAAAATTAAATTTTTTGGGTTTCAGAATTCAGCCCAGGCGCCTGCTAAAACTAGGCCGGTCTGATGTAAAAAGAAACTGATGAACATCGAACATCGAACGTCCAACGCTGAACATCGAATAGTGATGTCGCTGCGCTCCGCAATTCAAATTGATATTTTATAGTTTAATTTGCATTTGGAAATCTAATGTCCAAAATTTACGATTGTTTCCGTTCCTTCATCTTTTGGGATTCAAAATTCGATGTTGGACGTTTCACGCCTTGGCGTGATTCGACGTTCATATCGTTACTATTCTACATTTGTGATTCGTCATTCAACCACCAATCCCTTCGAATCAATTTTGACCTCCAGCAAACAGGCTGCTTCTCTGGCCGAAAGTGTCTTCTCCCACAAAGGTCTCAACCTGTCAATATTTTCGATCTCTCCTAATGCCCACAAGCATCCTCCCCCACCGGCGCCGGTAAATCGCGCACCGCAGTCGTTTTGGCGCGCAATATTTACCAATTTCTCCCCTAAATTGTCCAATACGTCCGGAGTGAGGGTTCGACGAATGGCTGTTTCCCGGTTCATCTGGACGGCAGCCTGGTGGTAATTTCGTTCAGCCAGAGCGGCTACAAACCGCCGCGTGCACGCAATAATTTCCAACCATAGGCCGCGATGCTTGCCGGAGAGAAACTGCCGTATCCACCGTCCGTTGATATCTTTGGAAACATGAGGCTTGCCGCAATAGGCAATCAGCAGATGCCGCTCCAGTTCCCGGTGGGAATCTTTCCTGACGATGCATTGTTTCTTAAATATCGGACCCGTCGGTTTGGCCTGCAGGCACCAGGTATTGACACCGCCGTAAGCAGCGGCGAGCTGATCCTGAATGCCGCAGGGCACACCGGCGACGGATTGCTCAATTTGGTAGGCTAGCAGTGCAACGGCGCGTCGATCCAATCCGGTGCCGGAATTTTCAGGTTTCATCAACTTTAGAAACGCCCCAATTAATGCTACGGCTGCAACGGATGATCCGCCCAACGCACTGCGGGGCGGAGATTGGGATTCGATATCAACATGAATACCCCGGGCGTTGAAATAAGCTGCTGTCGCAAACATTAGTCCGAGGGGGTGATCGAACGGAGCGGCGTCGGCCGGAAATTGGGCATCCTTGAAACCGCTGGATGAAATCTTGATCATGCCCTTGTCGTAAGGAAGCAGTTTGACCCGCGTTCTAAGCCCTAAAGCGATGTTAAACGTGCAGGGTAACTGATGGTGAAGCGTATAATAAAAGGTAGCGATATCCAGCGTGCCGCCCATATCGATCCTGCAGGGCGCCGAAGCCTCTATCGACTCTGATTCAAGTGTTTTTCTGAGTCTTTTAAGCATTACACCCAACCCGAATCCGCGGAGAATCGACTATTGAATATTGAAAATTGAATATTTGTGGAAGTCGTTGCACTCCGTCATTCTTTTAATAGGTCTTTTTAAAATTGATGCGCTGCAGGCGCACCTTAAATATTCAATATTCAATCTGCGATATTCAATTATTTCAGTCTCTAACTTGCCGCAAGAATTTCAAGCTGCGCGGCGCCTTGCCCAGATGATAACTTACAAATTCTTCCAGAAAATGGGTGCTTTCTTCCAGCGCCGGGGAACTGAATTTGATTCTTGTTGCCTTGGCCAAATTACCGCTTGCAACCCACAGAAGCTGTTTTATCGTACCCCTGGCAAGGGATAATCTGGATGCGGAACTGCTGCTGCAGTTACCACACAATATCCCGCCTCTTTGCAGGTCGAGTATTATACTTGCCTGTTTGATGTTGTCCAGCTCCTTGCGGCAAAGGCTGCAGGCCGTTAAATTGGGGCGATGCCCCGATAGGGCCAGAAACCTCATTTGGAACAGAATACTTAAAGCAGCTTTCTCTATTTGTCCCTTGTCCAGTTCGGTGAGAACATGCTCGAACAGATAATACAGAGCCTCTTGTTTAAAATTTTCTTCCATCCAGTTGTAAATTAATTCGGCCCAGTAGCTGGCATAAGCTGTTTTCTTGAAGTCGGCTCTGATGGCGCTGAACGGATTTTTTAAAACTGCCTCCTGCAGGACGGGCATTCCTTTTCCCCTCCCGGTGCCGGCCACCAACTCCAATAATGAAAAAAGCTCCAGGATGCCCGCAAAGCGCTTGGTGCTCTTTTTGGCAGCCTTGGCGATCAGGGACAGTTTGCCTCTTTGCAGCGTAAAAAAGGTGATGATCACATCAAAATCCCCATAATCCATCCGGCGGAGCAAAATGGCAGGGGAGGAAAAAACCGGCATGTGCTTATATACCAAGGAGAGTTGTGGCGATAAAAAAATAAAAAGAGACACTTATAATGTCAATGGCAGTTGTAACAAACGGTCCCGTCGCCACGGCCGGATCAATGTTGACCCGTGCAAAACCCATCGGCACCAGCGACCCGACAAGTGCGGCGATGGACATGGAGGAAATAACGGCGAGTGCAACCGCTATTGCAAGCATCAACATGCTGTATCGAAACTGGGCCACACTGCCGATGAGCAGTCCATATACCAGACCTAGGATTGCGCCGACTGAAAGCTCCTTGATCACAACCGGCCAGAGGTCTCTGGTGTTGAGGCGTCCGGTCGCCAGTCCGCGCACCACAATCGTTGACGACTGCGTTCCGATATTGCCCCCCATACCCATGATTACTGGTATAAAGGCAGCCAGATAGGCAAATTTCAACAAGCTGTTTTCAAATTTACCAATAATAAAAAAGGCAACGATCCCACCGATACAGCTGGCAAACAACCACGGCAGACGAATGCGTGTGCTTTTCAGAATGGACTTGGTTTCGACGAATTCTTCCCCCGCTCCAGCCATCTTCAAAATGTCTTCTGTGGCCTCTTTCCTGATGATGTCGATGACATCATCGACCGTGACAATACCCACCAGGCGGTTTGTCCTGTCAACTACCGGTACGGCCAGAATATCATACCGTGCCACGATTCTGGCAACCTCTTCCTGGTCCATGTCAGTCTGAACGGAGACAACATCCGTGGCCATAAAGTCTTTGAGCTGAGTTTCAGACGGCACCACCACCAGCTGCCGCAGGGAGCTAACCCCCACTAATTTGCCATATTCATCAACCACATAGAGGTAAAAAGGCATCTCTACATCTGAATGCTCTTTTTGCAGTGATTCGATGGCTTGCCCGGCGGTGACGTCCTCTTTCAAGGCGATAAAATCGGGCACCATAATGCCGCCGGCCGTATCATCGTCATAGCGAAGCAGCCCCTCCACCTCTTCGGATTCGGCCCTCTTCATTTTTTCCAGGATGGTCTTAGATTTCTCCTCGGGCAGACGTCCAATGATATCCGCCACGTCATCGGCCGGCATGCTTTCCAGAATCTGCACGATGTCTTCGATTCGCATGTCCGCGATAAGGTCCTGGAAGGTGTCTTCATCGAGTTCACTGAACAGAATACCTTTTTGCTCAACATCGGCGATCATTTTAAACAGTTTGCGTTGTTCAGCCAGGGACAGTGAGCGAAACAGCACCGAAAGATCGGCCGCATGGGTCTTGTTTACGATCTTGCTGAGATGGCTCGTAGCGCCTCGACGTAAAAGCCGTTTGACGCTATCAACCAGTATTCTGTTACGGTCTGTTGGCATATCTTTAGTAATCTGAATTGAGTTTGTTATAAGAATGGGTTCAGGTGTCAGCCTCGCCTGGCCTGAAAAGCACAAATCTAATCACCAAAGGCCCCCCAAAAAAAACGAATCCATTATTTTAAGAAAAATAAAATGTGACGGAATTTATAATGGACGTTCGGAGTTGGAGGTTTAACGCCTCAGCGTGATTCAACGCTCAATCGTTATTCACTTTTTTTGAGTTTCTTTTTCGATCAAACCGGCCGCTCTTACCAATAAAATTCGGCAGCCGGAGGCAGCGCTGACACCTGAAACCTGACACCTGAAACCCCAAAACGGAATTTATATCATTAGTTAAAAAATAAATGCCAGGGCCTTGAAGCAAAAATTTCAAAAGCCCTTAGGGCAGATGTATGGTTACCACCTGCCCGCTCTCCCCTGGAATTGAAACAGGTTTCTCATTGAGTTTGATTTTGACACCGGCGGCATTGCCGATAAGCAGGTTATAACCGGTTTTGGCTTCAAGCTGTATGTTTTCTCCTGAACTTAAATCGTACTCGGTCGACTCCTTTTCATCTACAATGACCTTTACCCAAGTATCTTCCTGGGCCGTAATCTGCAAGATCAATTTTTCCGGAACGACATTGCCCGATTCCGCAACCGGATTGACGCCTTCTTCAGATGCGCCGGCAACGGGCTGCTCAGCTGCGGCCGAAGGTTTCTGTGGAGGTGGTTCGCCTGTATCCGGTTGATCGTGGAAATACGAAACAGCTGTGATGGAGAGTGCTATAATGCACAGAAACAAAATTAACGCAAAAATTAAATTCCACCACCTATATTTCACCGGCTTGCCGAGGGAGGCTTCGGATTCGGCTATTTTTTGCACGACGTCAATCCGCGACTCATAACGGCGGACCGCCTCATCACCATCAGCGCCAATAGCCGCGGCATAGGAACGCAAAAAGCCTTTTACAAAAACTCCAGCCGGCAGTTGGGCGTGATCCTCTTGTTCAACGAGCATAAGATTGCCCAAACCGATACGGGTTTGCTTTGCGACCTGCTCAAGGCTGATCTTTTTTTCAAGCCGAATGGCCTGCAAATAACGCCCGAATGATAAGGATTCCTTGCCGTTTTTCATAACCATATGCATAATCAAAGGATAATCTTAATGTACGATCTTGCCCGCAGTTCCTCAAGCCACTCCTGATAGCGGGTATCTACGTATTCGTTGAAAAGGATTTGTTTAATATCCGCTTCGAGCTCTTCGAGGGGTTTGGGCGGCGTCTCCTGTATTTCCTGGACATAAATAATCTGGTAACCAAAATTGGTATCCAGCACCTGTGAATATTCCCCGGCTTTCATTTTTTCAACAACCTTTTGCAATTGTTCCGCCAACTCGTCCCGACGATACAATCCCAAGTCGGTGCCCTTAACCGAAGAGGAGGATTCATTTAACTCCTTTACCAGGGTTTCAAAGGCGGCTCCCTGTTTCAATTTGGCTTCGACGGCATGTATTTCTTCTAAGGCGGCGTCCCTTTCAGACGGAGATGCTTTCGTGAAGATATTCCAGAGATAGAATTTCCTGTCGCCGGCATACTTATCTTTATGGCT
>CP070771.1:5838329-5846576 GCA_020345785.1 Desulfobacterales bacterium | reverse complement strand
CCCCGGGCTGTACATATTTTATATGGAGCCTGAACCATACTGGGAGTCGGCTGAAGATTCATTTATCATTCACTACACCAAGTCGGTGGTAACCGCCTTTGGCGACGATGAAGGCTGGGATGAGGAAATCGGGTTGAAAACCGAGATCGTTCCCCTGTCAAAACCATTCGGCCTGTATGCCGGAAATGTCTTTCAGGGGATCGTTAAGCTGGACGGCAATCCCGTACCGTTTGCCGAGGTTGAAGTCGAATACTTTAACATCGAAAAAAAGTACACGGCACCGACCGATTACATGATAACCCAAACCATTAAAGCCGATGGGAGCGGCGTCTTCACATATGCCGCTCCGGTTTCCGGCTGGTGGGGCTTTGCAGCTTTAAACGGCGCTGATTACAAGCTGCCGCATCAAGGAGAAGAAAAAGATGTCGAACTGGGAGCGGTAATCTGGGTGTACTTCCATGAAATGAAATAACGAAAAAGGGGAGAAATAATAGGGGGAAAAGATGAAGAGACGAAAATATTTACCAGTTGGCATGGTATTTTTGTCACTATTTTGTGTGTTGTTGATGCCCGGTAAAGTGTTCGGGTATGACATTACCGACAAATTTTCAATAGGGGCTGTATTGGCCGGTGCCTACCAGTATCAATGGGTGGATGGTGACGATAACAAGGGCCGCGGCGCGTTGCCTTTCCAGCCGGAGTTCAGCTTTCGGCCGTCTGAAAATGACGAGATTTTTGCCAATTTCGGTTTTGCAGCCGGCAACGGCATCAACGGTGTTACCGACTTCTACCTAGCCCCCTGGGCGGCCGACCAGGAAGACGACGTCAAGGACATCAACGGCAGAAACCGGGATTATCTGTTGACCGTCTGGTACAAACACAATTTTGACTTGGGCCAAAACAATGCCCTGGGTCTGACCGGCGGCATCATTGATGCCACCGCCTACATTGACGAAAATGCGTATGCCAATGACGAATACACCCAGTTTATGAACGAGGCCCTTGTGAATGCCCCCAACGGCTTTGCCCCTTCCTACGATATCGGCGGGGCGGTGGAATGGGGACTCGGCAGCTGGACTGTCAATGGCGTCGGGATGAATGTCGGCGAAAATGACGACGGCAACAACTATAATTTTTTTGCAGCCCAGATTGGCTATCAGCTAGATACCTCTCTGGGAGAAGGCAACTACCGATTCATCGGCCAAATCTCCAGCAGCGATTTTTTGGACGAAGACGGTGACAAAAAAAAGCTGATGGCGGCCTTCATATCATTTGATCAGGAGCTGGGCGACATCTTCGGGGCCTGGATCCGGTTTGGCTGGCAGGATGACGAGGCCCTCATTGATTTTGATTCGCTTTTTTCGGGCGGTCTGAACATTTCCGGAAACTGGTATGGGCGCGAGAACGACAACATCGGCATCGGCTATGCCTATCTGAACGGCAAGAACGACTTCGACCACGCGCAGGTGGCCGAGGTTTACTGGCGGTTTGTGCTCAATGATTATTTTGCCGTCACGGCGGATTTGCAATACATGAAAGACAAATACGACACCGACCAAAATGATCTTGACGGCTTTATCGGAGGGGTGCGTATGACGGCCGAATTCTGATAATTTTGCTGTATCTCAATTCAAAAGCCACCGGCAGTCGATGTGTTTTTGAATACGTTGAATGCGTTGAAAAAGAAGACGGGGCGTCCATCTGCAAGACCCGTGAACAAAACTGCCTCGACGAGTGTCCGTTATAATCCGCAACGGTACCCATCATAAAAGAAAGGGGCTCACCAAGGGCCCCTTTGCACTTAACGCACATCGGTAATCGACTTTAAACCACCGCCAGCAACCGCCTTGGAGAATCTTAAGATGAACCGGAACAAGGGTATGATTACCGTCTACTACGACGGTGCCTGCCCAAAATGCGTCAAAGACAGGCGTCACTACGAAAAGCTCTCCGGCAGTGCAGGAAAGGATGTATATTGGTTTGATATTACCGGCCAGGATGAGCTGCTGCGTGATATCGGCATCGACCCTCAAAAAGCACTGATGGCGCTGCATGTTAAAAATGAGAATCAACAGATCCTTGCGGAAATCGATGCTTATATCCTGCTTATGAAAAAAGTGCCGCTGTTGAAGCCTCTGGCATGGCTAATTGGGCTTGCGTTGATTCGTCCGATGCTCTCAAAAGTCTATCACCGGGGAGTTATTCGCAGATTACGGCGCAGTGGACGGCTTTGAAAATAATTGCGGGCAGTTGAATTTTGTATCGACTGCCTGATTTGCAGACACCTCCGATCCGGGATGATGAGCGATTACCTGTGGCGCATAGGAGAAAAAATGACAAACGAGTTAGCAAAAAAGCAATGCATTCCCTGCAAAGGAGGCGTGCCTCCATTGAAGGGTGAAGAATTAGAAAATTTACATAAGCAATTAGACGGCAACTGGATGGTTGTCGATGAACATCACCTGGAAAGGGAATACAAGTTCAATAATTTTCGTCAAGCACTTGCCTTTACAAATCAAGTCGGCGAGCTTGCCGAAGCCCAAGGACATCATCCGGATATTTACCTGGCCTGGGGCAAAGTAAAGCTGATGGTTTGGACACACAAAATCGATGGGCTGACGGAAAGCGACTTTATCTTTGCTGCAAAAGTCGACGAGCTGTAGTACCGTCTAAGGTCTATATCTATATTGTGACTTAGATTCGGTATCGCATCTGTCGAATCTTCAAATCGGACAAGGTTTTTCACCTTCTCGGTTGCCGCATATTCTGCCGGTTCTCCCCATGGATCAGCGGGATCCGGGTTCGGCAATGGCCGTCAATTCCTGTTCGATGAGGCCGCGAAAGAGAGGGATTTTGTATTCGTTCTGCGCCATGGGTTGCGCGTTTTCCACCGCCGCCTCGGCGGCCTTGGCGGCGCGATTTTGATCCAGCCGCCCCGCCTTGACGACTTTTTCCGCCTCAAAGCAGCGCCAGGGAACGGGCGCCGCGCCGCTGAGCACCACCCGGGAATCGGCCGCCTGATCTCCGCTGAAACCGATGGCCAGGGCTACGCCGGCCAGCGCGAAATCCCAGGCACGGCGCGCTCGAACCTTGCGATAGGAGCTTCGCAGGCCTTCTGCGGGCGGCGGCAGGATGATTTCCGTGACGATCTCTGCTGGTTCGAGCACGGTCTCCCGCGTATAATCCTCGGATGGCGGCATGTGGAAGTATTCGACAGCCACCGTGCGCCGGCCGTTGGGACCGGCGATTGAAACACTTGCCTGCAGGGCGACCAGGGCCGGTGCCGTATCCGAGGGATGTACGATGAAGCAGTTATCGCCGCCGAAGATGCAGTGGTACGGGTTTTCGCCCTCGACGGCGTAGCATTGGTCCCCGCCTTTTCGCAGGCAATGGAATTCGCCCCGGTAATACCAGCAGCGGGGCTTCTGGCAGAGGTTGCCCCCGATGGTTCCTTGATGGCGCAACTGGGGGCTGGCCACCTCGGCGGCCGCCATGGACAGCGCCCGGTACTTTGACTGGATGAGCGGATGGCGGGCCACTTCCGCAATGGTTGTCAGGGCCCCAATCCGAAGCCCGCCTGCCGGCGTTGCGCCGATGCCTGTGAGTTCTTTGAGCCCGGCGATGCTGACAACTGTGGTGACGTCAAAAACACGGTCGCGAAGGCATCCGAGCAGGTCGGTTCCACCGGCGTGGGCCCGGGCATTGTCCAGCGAAAGGTAACGGATGGCTTCATCCATTGATCTTGCCCGGATATAGGAAAAGTTTGGTACCATTGCCTATCCCTCCTTTTTGCGCTGTGCGAGGAGCCGGCAGAGCTGGACCGAATTAATGGGTGTTTGGGTGATGCGCACACCCGTGGCGTGGTAGACGGCATTGGCAATGGCGGCTGCCGTGGGAATCGTGACCGGCTCGCCCAAACCCTTTGCTCCCGTGGTATTGGCCTCCGTATCATCGGGTTCGATGGGAAGGGAGACGATATCTTCGGGTACATCCAGGGCGGTTGGAAGCTTGTAGTCGTGCCAGTTGCGGTTGATCATTTTTCCGGTATTGTTTTTGTCGAGAATGCGGGCCTCGGTTGTGGCCAAACCGATTCCCATCGTGATACCGCCGAATACCTGATTGTCATAGGTCAGCCTGCTCATGACGCGGCCGCTGTCGTGGGCGCCGAGGAAGCGGATAATCCGGACCTCGCCTGTGCCGGTGTTGACCTCCACTTCGCAAAACTGGGCGGCAAAGGGGTTGGTCACCTTGTCGGCAGGATTTGGCGCCCGGTAGCCGATGCCGACCACCACCCCCCGCTTCTTGAGACCGGAAAGCTCCGTGAAATTGATTTTTTTCGAGGGGTCGGTTCTCGAAGCGATGCTGCCGGCTTTGAAATAGAGGGTTGCAGGATCGACCGCGAGATCCTCGGCGGCGATTTCCAGCAGCTGCTGTTTCAAACTGATGGCGGCAGCCCGCACAGCCGGTGCTTCGGTGGGGACAGTTTTGCTCCCGCCGCTCGGCGTGGCATACTGGGTGGTGCCGGTATCGGCATGTTCGATCTGTATGAATTCCGGTTTGACCCCCAGTTCCTCCGCCGCCACCAGGGCCATGACCGTCTTGGTTCCGGTCCCGATATCGCTGGCGCCCATGTTCAGGTTAACGCTGCCGTCGGAAAAGAGCTTGAGGATGATCGTGGAAGGCGGACGGCCGCCGCCTGCGATCCAGAGGCCGCCGGCCATGCCCACCCCCCTTCGGATAATTCGCCGGTTGCCGTTTTCCGTAATCCGCTGTCGCGCCTGTTTCCAACCGAAGGCCTTGGCGCCTTCTGCGATGCAATTCCTGAGTCCGGTACTGGTGTACGGCGGCTGACCGTCTCTGGCCTGGCTGTAAAGAGAGATATTCTGCAGGCGCAGATCCACCGGGTCCATGTCGATCGCCTCCGCCAGGGCATCCAGCATTTGTTCGAGGGCCCAGGAACCCTGTGGATGACCGGGTGCGCGGAAGGGTCTTGCGGGACCGGCGTTGATATAGACATCCGTGCAGGTCGTACGCACGTTGGGGCATTTGTAAAGGTCCCGAACCTGCCAGTCGACCAGGGAAGTGCCGCCGGCGGGGTAGGCGCCGCCCGTGCCGATACATGCGAAATCCAGGGCGGTGAGGGTTCCATCCCTTTTGACTCCCGCCTTGAGCGTCATGTTGCTGGGGGGGCGATTTCCGACTGCGAGATAGGTCTCCTCCCGGTTGAGGATCATCTTCACCGGCCGACCGGTGATTTTTGCCAGAAGCGCTGCGAGGATGGTGTACTTGCCGGCCTGGAGCTTGCTGCCGAACCCTCCGCCCATGTAATGTCCGATAACGCGGACCTTGGAAAGCGGCAGATTTAAAATGTCGGCCACGTTTTGCTGGATTCTGTAAACCCCCTGGGTGGATTCCCAGATCGTAAGGGAGTCTGCCTCCCAGTTGGCCACGCACCCATGAAGCTCCATGGGGGTGTGGATTTCGCACTCGGTCCGATAGCTCTCTTCGAGCACCACATCGGCCTCGGCAAACCCCTTCGCAACATCCCCCCGTGCGTACGTACGCGGTGACCCGACCTGGTTGCCCTCCTCGTGGACGGCTGCCCTACCCGGATCCAGGGCCGTTCGCTCATCCGATACGGCGCGCAGCACCTCATAGGCTACGTCGACGGCTCGCAACGCATCCCGGGCCAGGTACGGTGTTACTGCGGCTGCGGCGGCCACCGCTTCCCCCTCGAACCGGCAGTGGGGGTCGAAGAGTTTTGACTTGATGATGGTGCCCCGGCTTGAATACGTCCAGGGGAGATCCGCTGCGGGGCTCTGACCGCTGATGACGGCGTGCACGCCGGGCATGCCCCTGGCTTTGACGGTATCTATCTTTTTAACCCGGGCGTGAGGATGCGGGCAGCGGAGGATGGCGCCGTAAAGCATGTTGGGCAGCGAAACATCCGACGGATAGACCGCCGAACCGCTCACCCGCTCATAGGCGTCCACCCGGGGGACGGCCTTGCCGATGATCCGGGTGCCCTTCCAGGGTGCTGGGTTTTCACCCGGCCGGGGGGTTTCCGGGACCGGAAGCCCCGCCACATAGTAAAGCTCTTTTTCCTGGTCCTTCACGATGCACCTCCATTTGCGCCTTTGAGTTCGGCCGCACGCCCGACTGCCCTAAAAATATGGGCATAGGCGCCGCAGCGGCAGAGGTTGCCACTCAGTGCCCTGCGAATTTCATCGGGAGTCGGTGCCGGGTTGCTGCGCAGCAGTCCTTCAGCCGACATGATTTGTCCCGGGGTGCAGTAGCCGCACTGAAAGGCATCGTGTTCGACAAAGGCCTGCTGGACCTTAGCGAGCCTTTCGCCGTCCATCAGGCCTTCAAGGGTCACAATTTCGGATTCCTGCGCCTCGACCGCCAGCGTCAGGCAGGCATAGCGGGGCATATCATCGACAAGCACGGTGCAGGACCCGCATTCCCCCCTTTCACAGCCGACCTTGGTCCCGGTCAGGCCGAGTTTTTCGCGCAGAACGTAAAGAAGCGACCAGCGGGGTTCTACGACGAGGCTGCGGCGAAGTCCGTTGATGAAAAGATTCACGCGAACGATCACTTCGGGCTTGGTCACCTCGGCTTGCGCGGTGCTGCGGCCCGCCAGTGCGTCCGAGGCGGCCGCTATGGCAGCCCCGCTGCCCATGGTTTTAAGAAATCCGCGGCGTGTGATCCCTCGACCGAATCCGGGTTCTTTTGCGGGATGATCATGATCGTTTTTCATGGAGTTCCTCCGGGGGTGTGTTGAAAGATAAAAAAAGGACTGGAGCGGCGAACTGAGGAAATGAATGCGAACCTGCATTATGGGCAGGCAGAATAAAAAAATTCTCTCCGCAAGTCAACAAGAAAAAAAGTCTTGGTCGGTGCCTGAAGCCCATGCTTCGATTTCCGATACGGATTCTACGGGTCGACGAATGCTTTTTAGGATGCTTGTTGCACTGTATGCGAGCTTACCATTCTTAATGAAATATTATATATTGACTGTTCCGGCACTGTAATGTAATGGAAAACCTATCATATAGTAATTATTGTTATTTTTTGTATATTTGACGAAAAACAAGTCGGCCTGATGTAGGTGTTTGGGTCATTGTAAAGGAATTCGGAGAGCAAAGCGGGTTGTTAGCATGTCTATTGTCACCATTTCGAGGGGTTCCTACAGCCGGGGTAAGGAGGTCGCCGAAAGGCTGGCCCAGGCCTTGAACTATGAGTGTATTTCACGTGAAATCATTCTCGAAGCGTCAGAGCAATTTAATATTCCCGAATTGAAGCTGGTTCGGGCAATTCACGATGCCCCGACGATCCTCGATCGGTTCACCTCCGGCAAGGAAAGATTCGTCGCTTTTTTCCGGGCGGCGCTCTTGAAGCACTTCCAGAGAGACAACATTGTTTTTCATGGGTTGGCGGGCCATTTTTTCCTACAGAAGATCCCCCATGTTCTCAAGGTCAGGATCATTGCGGATCTGGAAGACCGTGTCCGAGAGGAGATGAAACGTGAAAACATCTCGGCCGACGAGGCCCGCCTGATCCTGGTCAAAGACGACACCGAACGGCGCAAGTGGGGTTTGCATCTTTTCGGCTTGGATACCTGGGACCCGCGACTTTACGACATCATTTTGCATATCGACAACATGCAGGTGGATAATGCCGTCTCTATCATCCTGCATAGCCTTGAGCAACCATGCTTTCAGACTACGGCTGAAAGCCGGCGGCTGCTCGATGACAGTTCGCTGGCGGCCCAGGTCGAGGCTGCTTTAGTGAAGGATTTTCCAAAGGTGGCAGCCGATGCCAGAAATGGGGACGTATACGTAAATGTCAGGGGATCACTCGTGGATGAGCAAATGATCAGCGCCAAGGTAAAAAGGCAGGCGGAAAAGGTGGCAGGGGTGAAAAAAATTCACGTGAATCTGATTCCGTTCGTGGTGGAAGAATAAAAGTGAGCTCCTCAGCCGGATAAGGTTGGTGAGCCGGGCATTGACCGATGAAAAAGCGTGCATTAGAAACTCGACTTTGTCACATTATTTTATCCATATATTTTTTAAATTTGTCTATGTTGTAACTCTAATAAAAAAATGAGCTAAAATTTGAAATGAACTAAAATGAGCTAAAATTGCGGTATTCTATAGATCTTATTAAAAGAGATAAAGCGCAGCGTTTCCCTAATTTTAGGCATTTTAGGCAATTTAGATCACTTTAGGCATTTCGTTATGATGC
>CP070771.1:5815187-5838229 GCA_020345785.1 Desulfobacterales bacterium | reverse complement strand
GGTTATTATCACTCGCGGCCATGAGCACGATGTGGACTGCCTGATGGAGATACTGCCAAAGAAAGCCGCGTATGTGGGGTTAATCGGAAGTCGCCGGCGGGTGCGATTTGTGCTTGAATGGTTGGAGAAAAAAGGCTTTTCCCGGCAACGGTTAAATGAAGTGTTTACCCCAATCGGCATACCCATTGGAGCCGAATCACCAGAAGAAATTGCGCTCTCCATTGTGGCTGAACTCGTGTGTGTGAGACGCAAAGGCGGCGGCCAGGCGCGGGCCCTGAGATCAGCCGTAGGTATAGACATATGACGGATCAAGAAATATTCAAAAAGATTTCAGAACTGAAAAATAAAGCAATCGATGTGGCGCTTGCCACCATCGTTGAAACCACCGGATCTACCCCCCGCGGGGTCGGCGCGAAAATGATTATTTGCGCCGATGGCACTCTTTACGGGTCCGTCGGTGGTGGATGCGGGGAAAGTGAAGTGCGCAGTGCCGCTCTGCGCTGTTTGCTCACCACAAAACGCCCGGAACTTATCGAAGTCAGTTTATTGGACGACTTGGGAACCAAAGGGGGAGATGTTTGCGGAGGCAAAATGTGGATGTTTGTGGAACCGGTTTAATCGTTGTGATGGTTTAGATGGTTTGGGTTGTTTTTGAGAAAAAGGCTAACCTGTTTGGCGGTAGCTAAAACAAAAAGGTGGTTCAGAACGAACCACCCGGGAAGGAGAGTTTGAGAGGTCGATTTTTTTTGTAGCCCCCCTCATCGATTCTTTTTTATAACAAGACTATAAACAAATTCAATGGGGTAAACACTGTATTTTTTTGTTATAAATTATGTAATTATTTTTTAACAAAAACCTATAAAAAGCAGGTTTGTGAACTCTCGCATTATTCTTCGCTGTATGTTCCTTTAAGTTTTGAAATCATCTGCTGTTCCCAGGCGACATTATATTCCAGAAAATATGACATTCCGCCGTAGAACGGATAACCTACCCACAAGGATACACCCAAAAAGTCAAAATAAGCCACCTGGGTAACTTTGGTCTTTTGGCCGAACGCCTCCATTTGAATATGGCCGTAGCATCCCGGGTTGCATCGAGCAGAGCATCCTGGTGAAAAAGGTCTTCGTTTGAATAGGCTGATAAGCCCAGCTCCGGAAAGAGCACGACAGCTGCGTTCATTTTGGAGGCACGACGCGCCAATGCCAGTGTTTGATTTGTATTGTAGTCGGGGGCCGCAACTTTCAAAAAAGGAAGAGCTAACCGGAGTAAATGCGAAGGCCAGTTGTTGCGTCTCATATTTCGTGTTGGAACTTTAATCTCCCCGGATAAATCTATCCAGCTCAGATTTGACTATCTTCCAGCCGCGCCCGATTTTTTTGGCTTTGATTTTACCTGAATTGATATACTTCAGATATGTCGGGCGGGAAATTTTGAGATAACTGCAGGCTTCTTGAGTATTAAATATCGCACCATCATCAACCAGATTCGAATAAGAATCCGTTCGCCGATCATAGCCGTTGCGGCGGTCGGGTAATTTGCGACGGTCATCACGTCTGCGGTGCCTTAACTTACGTTTATTTATCATGAAATCGACCTTGAATCTCTTATTTAAATCAGGGTAACCCGAACTTTTTTTGTTTATCGGCATTTAAGCCAATTTCTTTACCTACGAATAACGTGCTTTTTCATTGAAACCCTTAAATCGCACTCTAATGTATTTCCGTTTCCATTTTGCACACCGGCTTTTATAGCCAGGATAATGTTCTTTTAGGATACTTATCCGGGGTAAATCAATTAAATTTTTCCGGCCAAGTATATTTTTTGCATTTAATGTGTAAAATGCTGTAAACTAGTGTAAAATGCTGTAAATATTGAATTTTTTTCTTGAAAAACTTGGCGGATTTGATTATGATTAGTTTAAAATTCCCATCTATCGAATGACTAAAAACAAATAAAACCCGCCATTATTCGAAGATGAATTTATGATCAAACGCTTTCCACCGATTATGTGACTGACGATGATAAATTTCTATTGGAAACCAACCCGGCTGCAGAAGACGATACCCCCACTCTTCCCGCGATTACTTTACCCCCGGACAGGGACGAGGTTGTCCTTCTGCAGCCGGTTCTGGTGATCGTTCTCGTCAACGATCTTAGCACCGGCAGCGTGGTATCCATCGACACACTCGGCAAATTCAGCACTACCTTACTCTTGATTGAAGGCGTAAACCGTTTCCAGGCGGCTGCCGGCAACCGGGCGTTGGTGGGACCCAAAAGCGCCGAGGTTCTCATTATGCTCGATACCACCCTGCCGGTGACCCCTTTCGATCCGGCGGCCCAGGCGACCCGGAAAAACATATTACTCAGCCAAGATTCTTAATATAAATCAGCAACCTTCGGCAGAGCGTGGTCCCGGCCCCCATCAGGGGCCTTCCTCATACCCCCCGCACTGCTGGCGGTTGCTGATTCATAGCCAGTAACCTCAGGTCAGCAGGTGAACATTGCCGATCTTTACCTGCTTCAGTCCTTCTTCATGGGCAATCGCACGGCATCTTTCGGCGAGGGCTCTTGAGGTCCTTGGCAGATCGCTCATGAAGAAATGGGGATAAAAACCGAGGAGACTATATGGAATGCCCGGGTTGACGGATGCAATAAAGCGAGCAATGTTCCGCACCTCGTATTCATCGATGTATCCGGTCACAAGCAGCGTGCTTGCAAGGACCGGTGGCGGCACGCGTCGCCGGCTGAGTAGCGACCCTGCCCGCTGAAAATTCGCAAGGGTCCTGCGGTTGGTTATCCCGGTAAGCGCGACATGAAGATTCTCGTCCCAGGCCTTTAGATCGAATTTGATACACCCCCCGGAATCGAGCGCGAGCGCCGTTATGTCCATGAGCAGGGAGGGATGCATGGCGCCGCCAGTCTCCCAGCAGGTCCTCAGAATGCTGCCCCTCCTTTTTGCGCGGGCCAGCCGCGAGGACTTGATGGAGAAAGGAAGCTGCGGCGCAGGGTCGCCGCCGAAGTAGCAGATGCAGGCGGTCTTTTCATCGACATCCGAGATAAGCTCCTCAACTGTGCAGGTCTCCAGAGATTGAATTTCCCGGCGAAACGTCCAGTTCTGGCAGTAGAGACAGTTGAAGGAGCAGGCATGGAAGAACACAGCCAGGTTCCGGTAGCCGAACTCAGGGCCCTTGCAGTGAGCATATTGAGGATAGCCGGCTCCTGTTCCACCCGGGCAGACCCAGTCGCCCACGCAATTGGTAGGAAGCGGATCGTGATACCAGGAAAGTTTACCCCTCGCAGTTGAAATATCCAGTATCCTGCCCTTGTCGTTCTTTCTCAATCCGCAATAACCCGTGCCTCCTTCGGGTATGCCGCACTCATTCACACATATTTTACATCGAAGTCCACTAGAATCGCGGGGCGGCATCACCGGCAGACCGAAAGCGGCTCGGCTTCGCCTGTGGGCCTCCATTGCATAAGGGAGAGCCCGGTGAGGACTTTTCCGAATGCATGCGAGACAGACCCCGAGTTCCTTTGATATGGAACGGGACGCATCTTGGCAAATCTTACACTTTGACATCGCCCAATCCTCATGATTTTCTCGGCACGCATTATGTGTATCACGCTAAAATGACTCTGTAAACACGTTAGGGGCTTCGCCCCCACTAAGAATTCCAGAGAGCTTAAACCCCAATGTTGCATAAACAACATGGCAAGGAATAGCTAATGGGAAGTCTTTCATATGGTAGCAGGTCTATCAGATGGCAGAACTGATAGGCAGTATCCGTGGTAGTTAAAGCAGACGTTAGAATGAGTTAAACCATATCAGGGAGAGCATATGCGCAGTAAATATATTTTGCTTTTTGCTTTTGGTATCGGTTTGCTGTTGATCGGTGTTTGCGAAGGTAAAATGTATAACTGGGTTGATCAAAGTCGAATAACAGGATTCCGTTTGTTTTTCAAAGTATCGACAGCTATGAAGGTCGGACCCATCTGAATCGAAGAATGAAGGAAACCGGAAATTCCAGAAGCAGCTATATGCTGCCGGTTGTCTATTTTAACGGCGAATTGATGTATTCTCCGCAGGTCGTAAAAGTTGTAATGAAGTACAAAAACGATTAACCTGCTTTAAGGTCATATCGAATCCCGACCGCTTTTACTCCGGCATGAAAAACAGCAATACCAGTTTTGGATAAAACCTCGTCGTCCAGTTGAAATTGATGAGGATGCTCAATGCTGCCCGGGCGGATTCATTAAGCGAAAGCATTTTGTCTTCGGTATTTTTCAAACCATTTTGATTTGAAAATCATGTTAACCTTCGGTTCCGTAAGCTTTATATACAAGTCAAGCTTCGTACCCAGAAAATCGAGCAAAAGATCATCAACGGCTCCATCAAATTTGACTTTCATTTTTTCCAGGGCCGTGGTGGAGGTCATAACTTTTTTAAGGTCTCGGTTTTTATTTAATTTTGTCTGTATCCCCTCAAGATAAAGCGCATCCTCGTCCGACAGATCGATCCCGTAGGTTTCGTTTAGCAGCATAATCGTTTTGGATTTATTCATATTTCATCCTTATTATTTTACGGCGCCCAAACCATAATTGTTCGAGAACCATTCCGCCGGCAGATGTTTTGATATATCAACAGCATCATCTTCAAAGCACGCCATGGCCAGTTGGAAGGTATGTTCATCCAGTTCAAAATCGGGCCATCCAAGGTACCCCAATTTTTTATTTATCAGAAAGAGGTTTGTATTGGGGTAACCGTTGAGGGAATTGGCCAATATCCTGAGAAATCCTGGAATTAAACATTCTTCAATGCCTTTATCCTTTAGGCGTCGTATAAATAGACCCTTAACTGCGTTCAAGCCATGCGCCATCGCCCCCCCCTCCTTTTTCTGAATTGTATTTTTAACTTATTCCAGTTTGGGTTTTGCAATAAGCATACAAGCAAAAAGCATGCAAATTTGGCGCACAAAAATTTATCTAACTATTTTAGGTAATTATATTGCCAGATAAAATTTCAAGCAATTGGCCTGTGAATTATTTTTCACATGAATTGTGAACTATTTTTCTCATGAGTATTTAAGCTGCAGTAACCTTGGAATGTTCTCCCCCTTTTAACCTGATCCGATATACGGCATCCGGGGTTTGAAATTCTCTGCCCTTAATCATTTCTTTGATTGCCGGGGTTACCCTTTTGTAGAATTTGTATAAATCATCCATAAGTTCAACAGCAGAGATTTCTTTCCACTCTCGCTTTTCAAGATATCGGATCTCATACATCGGCATCGTATACATCTTCCAGCGCCAAATTCTCAAAATCAGTTTCAGAAAGATCGTTAAAAAACCCTATGAAGAGAACCAGTAAAGCAATTTATTTCATCTTCAAACAGGACGCATGGGGAAAATGTCTGCAATTCTTTGGGTAGAATAACAAAAGTTAATCACAAAATTGGACGCCGCAGCTTTCCGCATTTTTCCAAACAATTCTGGCTTGGCGCTTGTGATCCCGATATTTTGAGGGCGGTAAAGACAGGGTAATCATTTCGCCCTGGCGAAAATACCTCTTTGTCTTCATGCACAGACCCGAACGGCTCCAATTTTCAAGCCTGGCTTCATTTAGACTTTTCTTGTAAATAAAAAAGACGAATCCGGAATAGGGGAATCGCGGTTCAATTCTTTTATTGAAAAAGGACTTTTTTGAAGAGATAGTCATAGGGTTTCCCTTCAACGGTTGAATCAAAACAGAGGCCGTCGTTTTTTTATAATATTCAGACCTCATCAATGTCCGGCAACTGCATCTCGCGCGAAACGGACAACAGGTAAAGCATAACAGCCAGTAAAACGGATAAGGAAGCGATTCCAGCGACGAACAGAAGGATTGTATCCATTATTGACCTCTTGTAATTTGTGCAATCAGTTAAACTGCCTTTCAGACTTGTGAAGCCGACTATGGATGCCCGGGCTGACAGACTTAGACCCTCGGCCTGAGATTGGCTGTCGGGTCTTTTACTGCTGTAAGAAAATAAAAATCTTGAGAGCACTCCTGAATCACGGCAGAGTTGATTATTTCCAAATTTTTTGAATAACCAATCAGCAAGGCATGATCACAGATATTGTTAATTACGCGAGGGATGCCCCCGGAAAACAAATATATTTTGCCCAATGCGGTTACGGAAAATAAATTCCTGCTTGCACCAGCAACTCTAAATCGGTGATGGATATATTGATCTGATTCTTCTCTGGTTAGCGGCTGCAGGTGACATCTTAGCGGGGCTTCTTGATTAATTTCAGCCAGATCCTTCTCATTTAAAGATCCAAACGATGTCTCCTGCCCCGCTAAAATTATATTTACCATTCGCTCATTATTCTTTTTGATTTTCAGTAATAGGCTGAGCTCCTCCAGCAGATTCGATGCCAATAAATGAGCCTCGTCGATGATGACAAGAATCATTTTTTTATTTGAACCGGCCAAAATCAGTTGGGATAAGAAAGATACTTTGTCCTCAAAGGATGCACCCAGCCTCAAGGAGTCGGATAAAGAGTTTAAAAAATCAGGAATGTCCAAATCCGGATTATTTATTCTCGATATCAAAACTTGGTTTTTGTAAGTTTCGGCAAGATAA
Source organism: Desulfobacterales bacterium (assembly GCA_020345785.1). Next base: position 5,831,603 of record CP070771.1, on the reverse strand, counting down.
TTGAGAAGAATTGTTTTACCTGTGCCCACATCGCCGGTGAGCAGCGTGATGCCTTTCTTGGTTTGAACCCCATGTTCCAAAATGGCGAAGGCTTGTAATTGTCTTTTGCCAAGCCATAAATATTTTGGATTGGCAGTATCCTGAAAAGGCTTTTCCTTTAAACCGTAATGATAAAGATATAACATAGTTGTTTTTTGAGCTTCCTGTCCATTCTCTTGCGGCATCCAATTATAAGACGCCAGCAGCAAAAAGGATGCCAGTTCACTATATTGTTATTTATTTAATACAATTTTAAATAGTTACACTTGGCGTTGTTTTAAGGACAATTTATTAGATTGTGAAAAAAGTTGGCTAATATAGGGTAAAAATTTTCTTAAAAGAGTCGGATTGGCGGACGAGGTGGCGGTGGAGACGGCTGTCAAGAAAATTGGTATATATCTGGTTAGTTGGTTTACATTTTTCCCTCAGACGAATATTCATCAGCTGGGGCATTTTTTGCAGTTGTAAATTCCGGACAATTATTGATGGTTTGGTCGGAAGCCGAATTTTTCCATTCATTCGGATTTCGGCATACTCGGCCTTGCGCATAATACAATTTTATCAGTAGATTATAATAGATGTCATGCCAACAAGGCGGGTATCCAGTTGCAATGGTGATTCTTTACCATGTCGTCATTTCTGGAAAGTTAAACATTTAATTCGGTATGCTGCCGACGTTGATTCAATTGGCATGGAAAATGCTGTTCACTTAGATATAAGAGCAGCAAGCCTCTTATGACTACCCTTCAACGGAGGGAGGCGGTGGCCATGAGAAAATACATCATTACCATAACACCCGTTTTAAAGCATGAGCCTTTAGCGGCAATCGTCATTGATGTCTCCACCGATGATGTTTCGGTTAATTACCCCAAGGATGCCGGAATCAAGGTGGATTCCCTGGATGCCCGCGATCATTTCGAACTGTGTGTAAAAATGCCTCATGATGATAAGGTTCTTCACCTATGGTACGACAGCAATCCGGCTGATACGATTGAAAAACCCAAAGATTATGAGTATGGCAATATTTTTAGAAGGCTTCATTCAGATATTAAAAACAATTTGAGACACATCCCGAGTTTTCCGAAGTTCAAACATCATGGTGATAAAATTGTGTAATCAGGTAAATAGAAATTATCCATTCCTTTTCTTACCATCCTGAAGTCCGACTGATTATTTCAACCGAACGCTTTTAAATCGAGCCTGAGGTCAACCTGTTTTTCAGTCAGGCTGCCGGGGTTTGCGCTTGATGATCAAACAGTTGAATTTTTTAACATTTTTAAATTGCAAGAAAATTACCTCAGTCAAGCACAAAAGCCATCCCCAAAGCGCCTCATCCCCTGCAAGCATATGACTACCCGCCTAAAAGACCAGTTTCAAATTAATTTTGCATAGATTTTGCACATGACATCATGGATTTGGTTCACCTGTCAGACTACCGGATCTAGACGATCGAAGAATTGTCGTTGAATTTGATGGGCGGATCCACCGGGGAAAAACGAATCCACAGAAGTGCCCTGCTTGCTTTGCGGTTCATAAAGGGAACAACAATCCATGCTGGAACAAGTACTATCGAGGTTGCGCCGAATTTTAAAAGACGCTCAGCAAAAGTTTCCAGTGGAGTCCGTGGCTGCCGTAGAACAAGCATTCGATGATATTGTTAATCTAAATGACTTCATTGACAACGAGTTAACCGCGATAGAAGCAAATTCTGACCTTGATGAAAGAGGTCGAAAAAACGCAAGGCGAGGAGTGATTGAACAGGCCGGAAGAAAATTTGAAGCTATAAAGGCCAAAAGAATTTATTCGGCTTTAAGTGAAACGTTAAAGTCGAAGCTACCGGCTGCGCTGCTGAAAGAAGATGAGCCTGTGTTGAAATTTCTGCGGGAGAGAGAAGTTCGTGAAAGACTGGCAGGCATGACAGAGGCGCAGATTCTGACTATTTTTGGTGACACGCTGTTCGACGGCAGCAATCCGCTCCTGACGGATGCAATTTTGAATGCCCCGACCGGGTTTGAAATCTTATCTGAAGACATTCTAAAAAAAATGAAGGGGGCCCGTGTCAAGCAAAGTTCTCCGGAAATTACTGCGGAGCTCGATACGGTCCGTAGGATAAATTCTACGGTTGAAAAAATGTTCACGCTGGTGAAAAAGGAACTTGATGATCTTAGGAGAAAAGAACTTCCGGCATCTTTGGCAAGACGCAAGGAGCCTGAGAATCGACCATTCAAATTTTAAGAGTGCAATTTATTCATTACCAGCAATCAGGCTATGAAAAGAAATTGTCAGACAATAATGCATGATTTAGCCGCTCTCAAAACTCAACTTCGGCATATTCGTTTTTCTTGGTGGCATTTTGCATCAAGGGTTCCAAGAGGCAAATTTTGAAGTTGAACGATGAGCGCAGGAATCATAAACGCTTCAAGTATGAGGCTTTTATATCGCATGATGTTTCATCGGATGACATTATTCACCCCGGTAAAATTTTTAATTTCAGCAGAGGTGGCTTGTATTTTGAATCTGACGAAGCTATCTATCCCGGAGAGGAGGTATTTGTCGGGCTAGTAACTCCCACCGAATCCGCCGACCACGACACGCAGCTTCTTTTCGAGGTTAAAGAATTATATGGCAAAAGAAATTGAAAGACTCCTCATTCCGGTATGGATATGGCGGTAACTTCCTAAATTCTTCCGACTCATTTCTGGAAAGTTCTGAAATTGTAAAATTAGATGAGCAGACTTCACCGCAGAACGAATTTTTGGATAAGAAAGATTCCAGGAAATACAATAGAAGGGTTTACAACAAGCTGTTTTATTTTATTTATAAAGGCATAAAATTTAAAGGCCTGGTTGTAAACATCAGCCGCGGAGGCGCTTTTATAGAAACCGATGTAAATTTTTCTCTGGGCGCGAGAATTCAACTTGTTGTTCCGGGAGGCAAAGCTGGCAAGCATATTCTGGTAGGTGGCTGGATTGTAAGGATCTGCTTGAGGGGCGTCGGGGTGAGCTTTGAAAGAAGATCCGGTCGTGAGCGCAGGAGTGATCTGGATCGCAGAACGGGTTTAGAGCGCCGTGGTAGGAAAAGAAGAAGAATCGACAACGCAAATACATCCAAGAAATGATCTTCCAATAGACTTAAGGCGGGCTGCGAAAACACAAAAAGGTTATTTTTCATGTGTTATGACTCGAAAGGCAGATCCATGTCAACCTGAGCCGGCAACTTTCTGATTTTCTTGAGCGCTCTCTTATTTTTATTAATTCTTTTAATTAGGGTATGAAGTCTCTCTCGGAACCCCCAGGCATCAAAAAAAAGGTCAAACACGTCCTTAAGTTTGTTTTCAACAATGTTGAGGAATATGTCCGGTTCCGAATTGCTCAGTGACAAAGCCGGCAAAATTGAATTCGCGACTCTTTTTCTTATTTTCATCTTTTCAATCTTGCTTAGGCGACTTAACGTCGAAAGTTCCTTTTCAAATAGCTTCAGGATCGCCTCGATTTCTTTATGTTGGTAGCGAACCATAGTATCACCATAAAACATCAATAAGTGGTTTCAAAACCTCATCGAACACCCAAATTTTCCGCTGAAAGCAGGATGACATATCTACATCCATCCTCTAAATTTATGGTGTACCTCTTGTCTTTGGAGAGATCTGAGGCTTTTAAACCTCTGCCGGGCAATCATAAATATTAATGCGGTTGATTTTCTTCTAATCCTGATACAGCAATTGCGGCTTTATGTCAATATTCAGGCAGCATAGTTCGCCATGCGGGTTGGAAGGCTGTCCTTGATTAGATTGCCGATTTCGCGGATAGCAATTTTAATATCCGCCATACCGGCTTGTGCAAAAGACAGGCGAAAGCTGTTATGACCGCTGCCGTCCACGAAAAACGGCTGGCCTATTACAAAAGCCACGTTTCTGCCGACGGCTTGATGGAATAGTTCACTGGCATCCATATCCGGGGGCAGGTGAACGAAAACGAAAAAGCCTCCCTGCGGCCGATTCCAGGACACCTCCTGCGGAAAATAACGGTCCATTTGTTCAAGCATATAATCTCGTTTGGCGCGATAAAACTTGATGTTGTCTTGAATTTGTCGGTCCAATAATCCCGTTTTAATGAATTCAAGCAAAATGTATTGGGCGGGTGTATTGGTGGCCGCATCGGCATACTGTTTGGCCACCACCATCCGGCGAATTACATCGGGTTCCCCACAGGCCCAGCCCAATCGCATACCGGGTACGAATGTTTTGGATAAAGAGCGCAGATGAATGACCCGACCATTTGTGTCTATCGATTTTAGCGAGGGCAGACGACGCCCTTCAAAACGCAGTTCGACGTAAGGGTCATCCTCAAAAATGATCAAATCGTATTCTTCGGCCAACCGGATAAGCTGCCGGCGCCTTTTAAGGCTGAGGGTTGCGCCGGTGGGATTCTGGAAGTTAGGAATGACGTAAACGCCTTTGACGCAGTTACCGTTTGCTATCAGCCGCTTAATTTCCTTCTGCAATCGATTCGTGTTTAATCCATTTTTATCGACAGGTACCCCTGAAACTTTGCCCCCCCGCGAACACACCGCACCGGGACCCCCGAAATAAGTGGGCAGTCCGACCATAACCACATCACCGTTGTTTATAAAAACTTGAGCAGCAAGATGCATTCCCTGGGCGGATCCATGGGTTATGATAAGATTGTCGGGGTTGGCATTGACATGCCCCTCTTTTTCCATCCGTTTGGCCAGCGCCAATCTCAAATCTCGCAGGCCCTCGGTGGAACCATACTGGAGCAGCTGTCCACCACATTTAGCCATCAGTTTATCAAAGATCAGGCGAATCGACTCAATTGGAAATTTTGACGGATCGGGCCAGCCACCGGCCAGCGAGCGCACCTCCGGTCGAGCGACCAGGGCGCAAATGTCGCGGATGGCAGACGGCTGCGCGCTCAAAGTCTCCTGACTGTACAGATGGCGCAGAGTATTTTCCCGCATATCAAGTCTCCTCGAAGCAGGCGGCATCTTATTCATGAAGATGCCAGGCGCATACGACACCGACACCGGCCTTTACCAGTGCCTCGGCGGTGCGGTTGAGCGCATCGTGTTTATCGAGGTAGTTGAGCAGCATGGCATCCATTAAGCCCTTGGCGATAATCTCTTTTTTAGGCATAAAGTAGTCTAAAATATCACTGGGGTGCTCACGGCAGCAGTCAATATCCGGGTCGCCGCCTTCGTGCTTGGCGGCGATGTTGGCGACTTCCCGGGCCACTTCTACCAGTTCGTCGCGCCGGTTGTAAGGCTGGCGGACGATCGACTTCTGGGTTTCGGTGATGTGGTGCTCGAAACGCACCACCTTTTCCAACCCCAGAGCCTTGCGGATCCGAGCAGACTGCCGGATCGTCCAGTTATTGGCCGAATTGGACAAGTTAAAGCCGATTAGCGAGGTGGTGCCGTCATCACGGGCGAAGAGGCGGGCGGCCATCAACGTCCACAGGATGGCGAGGGGATTATCATTGCCCATAAAAACCGAAATCTTGAACTCGTTGTCCACTCCGAGTTTGTGCAGCAGGTAGCCTGCCAGAATGGTGCCGGCATTGATGTTCAGCACCTGGCGCACACCGTAGGTAGTGTAATAATGGAGGTATTCATCCACCCATTTGAAAGGGTGCTCATTTGGTTGACCGATGCCGCCGAAATAGCCGGTGATGGTATCCGGGCCGCAGAGATGGATGTTGGAGCCATCGGTGCCTTTGGTGTCGAGCGTCTCGACATACGTGGCGCCGATAAGCTGAACTGCGGCGGCCGTGGCCAGAATGTCCCCGTTGTCCTGGGTTTGCTCCCGCATGTTGCGGACGCGGATATAGCGGCAGGGCATCAATTCCTTTTTTTGAATGGCCTGTCTGGCTTCGGCAACAAGCCACGGGAAAAACTGCAGCGCGCTAATTTCCAAAGTCACCGCATTTTCGCGATTGACTTTAGACCCGGCGTCCCGATCACCCAAAACACGATCGTAGTAATCGGCCATGGAGACAAAAGCACATTTGTCGCGCTGCTCGGTCAGCCACTCGAGGTCGGCGACATAAGGAGAATTGACCTCCTTTAAGCGAGCCATTAGGTTGTCAAATTTTCCCGCCTCGGCGGCCTTGCGGTTAATCTCTGCGGGGCCGCCATACTTTTCAATGATCTCAAGTATCCGGCCGATGGTTTCGTTGTTCGGATCGGTTAATAAATCATTTAATTCATTGAGTCGCTCTTCAGATATCTTCAATTTTTGTCTCAAGTCGTTCATGACTCCACTCCTTGTGATGGGGCGAAAAAGTTGGGTGATTTTTCAATTATTCACCATCAATCTGGTCCAGCGGGTAACCGTTGTCGTTTTTTATTTCGGAGAATACCAGAAAGGTTTCTGTTTTACCCACTCCCGGCATGGATGCAATGTGCTCTTTGACAAGAAGGCCCAGATCCTTAAGGTTTTTGGCAACCAGGTGCAGAATGTAGTCGAAACGGCCGGTGACATGATAGCAGACCAGGATATTGGGCATGGATTTGACCGCCTTTTCAAAAGGTCGAATGGTTTCGGTGGAATGCTGTCCCAAAGAGACAGAGACCAGTGCTTGCACGCCAAACCCAAGTTTTTCGGGATTGACGACAGCCTTGAATCCACTGAAGAAGCCGCGTTCCTCAAGTCGTCGAATTCGTTCCAGCATGGTGGACGGGGCGACGCCCAGCTTCCGCGCCAGGTCGGCGTTTTTGACTCTTGCGTCCTGCTGAAGGGCGCCTATTATTTTGCGGTCTAAAGCATCCATCGGAATTGAATTAAATACAATAATATATATTATTAAACGAATTTAATTCGATTGTCAACGTTATAAAGCAAATATTATTTTGTAATATATATTTTATGACTAATCTTAATTACCGGTTCACCTGTTCATTTTCATGGAACAACCTGCCAAGGCAGCAGGTTCAAATCAATCCCTGCAATATTTTAGAACAGTCGTCGTCTCAGAGAATACATTCTTGACATGCCAATAGTTAACTTCTACAATCTGCGCGCTCATGTGCGCTTGTTTTTATGGCACAAGACAAAGATTGAAGTCCCGACCCGCCATCTTGGATGTCAAGAACCATTCCGGGATTGCCTTTTATTTCAAAAAAATTAACGTTCATGTAAGTCGATTACCTATGACACAGCGGCCAAAAACCACCAGACAGATACTGGAAGATGCTTTAAAAGACCGGAAGCGTACACCTTTATACAGCTCCCGGGCCTTGGATGAACTCAAACAGGCCTTTAACCGGTGGCAGCAGGCGAACGTCCAGCCTAAAGACCTGGCAAACTGGCAGACCACACCGCAAATGGTTCTGGGATCTCAGACACCGCGGGATCTGCTTTACACGCCGTTGAGCAATCCGGATTTCGATTATGTTTTTGATCTGGGAAACTCCGGTGAACCACCCTTCACGCGGGGCATTCATGCCAACATGTATCGGGGTCGGGCATTCACCCGGCGGCAGCTGGCCGGCTTCGGCGGACCCGAAGACACCAACGAACGTATCAAATTCCTGCTCGACCACGGAGCCACCGGTATTTCTATCATTTTTGACCTCCCCACGATTCAGATGTATGACTCCGATGATCCGGTCTCTACCGGCCAGGTGGGTATGTCCGGCGTGGCCATTGACTCGGTGGAAGACATGGATCTTTTGTTCAAGGACATTGCCCTGGAGGAAGTTACCGTGTCGCTGGTTTCTCACTATCCTTCAAACTCCGCCTTGCTGTTTCCCATGTTTCTGGCGCTGGCCAAGCGGCGGGGGATTCCCTGGGACAGACTGAGAGGGAGCATCCAGAACGACATTACGCTGGAGGAAGTCGTGCGCAGCGGACCTGAATACATTCCGCCGGATGACTGCTTTCGCGTCCAGTGCGACAACATTGAGTTCATTCGGCAAAAGGTGCCGCTCTGGAACTTCATGACCGTCAACGGCTACAATTTGCGTGAGTTTGGAACCTCTGCTGTTACCGAAATGGCCGTGGCTCTGATTAATGCCGTTGAAACCCTGGAAACGCTGAAGGGGAGGGGGCACGATCCGGCGTGGTTGGGCCGGCGCATGGCTTTTTTCTGGTCGATCGGCAATGACTTCTTTGAGGAGGTGGCCCGCATACGGGCGGTGCGCAGACTCTGGCACCGCATCATGAAATACCGTTTCGGTGCTGAAGATCCCCGCGCGAACTGGATGCGTTGTCATGTGCAGACTTCTGGCGTGTCTTTGACCCGCCAGGAGCCTATGAACAATGTGGTGCGGGCTGCCTACCATGCGCTGGCGGCTGTGCTGGGCGGCGTGCAGTCCCTGCATGTAGACTCCTTTGACGAGGCTTACTCGGTGCCGACCGAGGAGGCGGCACTGCTCTCTTTGCGTACCCAGCAGATTTTGCAGGAAGAGACCGGTATTACCCAAGTGGCCGATCCGCTGGGCGGCTCATATTACGTGGAGGCCCTCACCGACGAAATGGAACGGCAAATCCTGAACGAGATGGATGAAATCGAACGCATGGGAGGCTACGTATCTGCCATCAAAACCGGTTGGATCCATCGAAAAATATCAGATTATTTCCGACAGGAACGTGAGCTGGTTGAAAGCGGCCGGACCAGGGTGATTGGGGAAAATGTGTACCTTTCCACAGACAAGATTCCTTCGATCAATGTATTCCGTTATCCCCGGGGCGTTGCCGAGAGACAAAAGCAGCGCCTGGAGCGGCTCAGACAAACGCGGGACAGCCGAAAAGTCAGCGAAGCGCTGGCAAATCTGGAAAAAGCCTGCCGCGCCGGGCGCAACATTTTGCCGCCGGCGGTCGAATGTGCGGACGCGGGCTGCAGTGAAGGTGAAATGTTTGCTGTTCTTAAAAAAGCTTTTGGACTCTGGAAACCGCCGGTCTTGTGGTAGATGTTCAAGAAATTTTAGGAGTATAGTAGCTGTCCGGCCTAAAAAAATTTGTGCCATTGAAATAATCAAAATCCGAATCCCGACTCAATCAGGATATGCTGGCAGGAATAACGGAGTAAGCATGACCCGTAAAATTAAAGTGCTTCTGGCAAAACTGGGTCTGGATGTGCACAATCGGGGAGTGATCACCATTGCCATGGAGCTGCGTGACAAGGGAATGGAGGTGATCTATCTGGGTAATTCCCTGCCCGATGAGATTCTTGCCGCTGCCGTTCAGGAGCAGGTGGATGTTATCGGGGTAAGTTCACTGGGAGGCGCCCACCTGTCCCTGGGAAGTTTGCTGCTGAGCAAGGCCGAAGAAAAAGGACTGAAAAATGACTTTGTGTTTCTCATCGGAGGTGTATTTTCCCCCGAGGATGCCGAGGAACTTTTGAGTATAGGCTTTGACGGCGTTTTTCCTCCGGGCTCAAGCCAGGATGAAATTGTTTCGAGTTTGCATCAGGCTCTGGCGGATAAGATGAGGAGATAAATATTAAATCCGATTCGATCGAAGAATGCGCTAAAATGAGCTAAAATTTAAAATGACTAAAATCGTGGTTTCGCTACGCTCCGTCTTTATTTATAAAAAGGAAAAAGTTTGTATTTGGTAACACAATTTAAAATTAGGTCGTGTATATCACATGACAAACTACGGCATTGACCTACTAAAAGCGATAGCATACCTCAATTTTAGTTCATTTTAGTCATTTTAAATTTTAGTTCATTATAAATCGGTTAAATACAAATTTTCAAATTAGCTTCTTCATCAATTGATAGGAATTGAACCGCGAAAGGCCCAACATAGGAGGTGCTGCATGCAACAATGGCCGCCGGTCTATGATACCAGCTATCACCCTGATCCCATCCAGGATTACTGGTTTCCGGATATTGAAACCATGGATCCCGAGGAACGGGAGCAAACCATTATTTTACCCAAGCTTCAGCAGCAACTCCAATATGCCTACGAGAACTCCGGGCTTTATCGCAAAAAATGGGATGCCGAGGGGGTGAACCCCGGCGATATACGCTCGCTGGATGACTTTGAGGCCATACCGATTCTGACAAAAGACGAGCTGCGCGCAGATCAGTCCGAGTACCCGCCGTTTGGCAGCAACCTGTGCGTTTCGTATAAAGAGTTGGCCCGAGTGCACGGCACCTCGGGCACCACCGGAAAACCCACCGCTTTCGGCATCAGCCGGGATGATATTCAACGCATTGCCGAAACCCACGCCCGCGTCATGTGGGCCATGGGCGTCCGCCCTGAAGATATTGTTTTCATCGGATCCTTTTTTAGTCTTTACTGGGGCAGCTGGGGAGCAATGTTGGGCACCGAGCGTCTGGGTGCCACGGCCTTTCCCTTCGGAGCAGGTGTTCCCGGCCAAACTGATCGGGCGATTGAATGGATGGCCAACGTCAAACCGACCGTGTTCTACGGAACACCTTCTTACAGTCTCTACATCGCTGAGAAAGCCAAACAAAAAGGAATTGACCCAGCCAGGGATTTCAACTTCCGCATTCTCTTTTTTTCCGGTGAGCCCGGTGCCGGCGTGCCGTCAACCAGAAAACGCATTGAAGAAACCTACGACGCCATTTGCCTGGATTCCGGTTCCACTGGTGAAATGGCGCCCTGGATGACCGATGGCGAATGCTCCCGGCGTCAGGGGATGCACCTGTGGCAGGATGTGGTTTATGCCGAGCTGGTGGATCCGCAAACCAAAAAGCGGGTGCCTTACGGCGAGGAAGGCGTAACAGTCTACACCCACCTGGAACGTAATTCCCAGCCCATGATCCGGTTCTGGGCCGGGGATTTGAGCCGCTGGACGAACGAGCCCTGCTCCTGCGGCCGAACCTATCCCCGGTTTCCCCGGGGCATTTACGGGCGGGCCGATGATATGTTCATCGTGCGGGGCGAAAACGTCTACCCCAGCGCCATTGAGGACGTGATCCGGGGAATCGAGGGGTTTTCAGACGAGTTTCGCATTATTATCACTCGGGAAAAGACGATGGATGAGCTCATCGTGCAGGCCGAACCCACGCCCGACCAGCCGGCCGATCAGATTCCGGGATTGCAGAAAAAATTAGCTGAACAGCTAAGGGCCAAGGGCCTGCGCACCATCGTGCAAATGATGGCGCCTGGATCTCTGGAGCGCACCGAATTCAAAGCCAAGCGCATCATCGACGAGCGCAAACTTTATGATGCGATGACCGCTACAAGAGAATGATCATTACGAGGTTGGTCAGCTGGTTGGAGGGTAGTGACTAAAACTCAATATTGTTCGGTGTGCGGGGAAAGGGGATGACATCCCGGATATTGCTGATGCCGGTGACCAACATGAGCAGCCGTTCAAAACCTAATCCAAAACCGCTGTGCGGCACCGTGCCGAATTTACGCGATTCCAGATACCACCAGTAAGGCGCTTTATCCATTCCCGTTTCAGCCATGCGCGCTTCCAGCACCTCCAGGCGTTCTTCGCGCTGGCTGCCGCCGATGATTTCTCCAATGTTGGGAACCAGAACGTCCATGGCGGCCACCGTTTCATTGTCGTCATTTAAACGCATGTAAAAAGGTTTAATGGTTTTGGGATAATCATGGACAATTACCGGTTTTTTAAAATGCGTTTCGGTCAGGAAGCGTTCGTGCTCCGTCTGCAGGTCTTTGCCGAAGCCGACGTCATAGTCGAACTTGCGGCCGGATTTTTGCAATATTTCAACCGCTTCCCGGTAAGGCAGCCGGACGTAGTCCGAGGTGGCGGTATTTTCCAGGGTGGCAATTAAATTTTTGTCTACCCACTTTGCGAAAAGTTCCAGATCCTCCGAACATTCCCGCATGGCGTAGGATGTCAGGTATTTGACCAAATCCTCTCCCAGATCCATGTTGTCCTGTAGATCACAAAAAGCCATTTCAGGTTCAATCATCCAAAATTCGGCGGCATGACGGCGAGTGTTTGAGTTTTCGGCCCTGAAGGTCGGTCCAAAGGTATAAACGTCGCCCAGGGCAAGGCAAAACATTTCTGCCGAAAGCTGACCTGAGACGGTCAGATTGGCCTCTTTGCCGAAGAAATCCTGTAAATAGTCCGTCTTGCCTTCTTTTTGCGGCGGGTTTGCCAGATCCAGGGCTGTTACTTTGAATAATTCTCCGGCACCTTCACAATCCGATCCGGTGAGAATGGGCGTGTGGATATAGCGAAAACCGTGATCCCGGAAATACTTATGAATGGCATAGGACATTTCAGATCGTATGCGGAAGGCGGCACCATATTTGTTTGTTCTGGGTCTTAAATGGGCGATGCTCCTCAAAAATTCGTCGCTGTGGCGCTTTTTCTGCAAAGGATAGTTATCCGGGGCCAGGCTGAGAACGTCCAACTTTTCTGCTGCGATTTCCCATTTTTGTCCGCCGCCCTGGGATTCAACCAGTTTGCCGTGGACGATTACTGCCGAACCGGTGGTTAATTTTTTTATTTCGTCGTAATTGGGAAGCGTGTCATTGGCAATTACCTGAACGTTTTTCAAACACGAACCGTCGTTGACTTCAAGAAAGGAAAAAGATTTCGCGTCCCGGCGGGTCCGGATCCATCCTTTTATCAGCACATCGTCTGCCGGTGTTTCGGACTTTAACAGATTGTATATCTTCGTTCGTTCCATGTCGTACAAGTATTGCGGCGAATAAGGAAACGTTGGAAAGAAATCGGTAAGTCGATGTTTAAAAGAAGTGTTGACAGGAAGATACTCATCAACAAAAGACGACAACTTCAAGAGATGCCGGGCAAAACTAAGGCACCACCTCCCACAACATGACGCCTATCGTTAATGCCACCGTCACTCCGATAGCCATTGCCTTCGATGCGATATTTCTTGAACGAATCACCGATGCAATTATGGCGATAACCGCTGTTGCCGAGATTAGGGCTGCCGGGGCCATCACCCACGGAACTTCCTGCGCCAACCACGCCAGCGTCTGCATGGTATAATCCCCCTTTCGTTCCCACTCTATAACTCTTAATAATTCTTTTTGTCAAGTCAATATCTATACTGTATATTGTGCTTCTATATAAATTAAAATACAATATATAGAATATAATCGTTATCCAACAAAAACATACCTTAATCAAGCTTTGTGGTTTCTCGAAGTTGAGGCTTTACGTGTTCGATTGGAGAATCCGTCATGGCTAAATGATGATTAAAAATTCTCGGCCCAAACAGCAATTTACCATCGCCGTCAGGCGTGCTTTATTTGATTTCCTTGCGATCTGCCAGAACATTGTAAGTGTCATTGATGATCTCGTCCGAAACTTGGGACATGGCCTGGCTCAGTGCCGCAGCTAAAGCCCGGGGATTTTGTTTTTGGCACGGCTTGCTGGCACTATAATTTTTTTGCAAAAGGACCTTTTGGCTGATATCAGGTTCCCTTTCATCGATTAGAGTGATACTGATGGATAAAACCGCCTCCCATGTATTCTCTCGGTCGGCCTCCAAAAATTCCTGCACGGTGCCTTCCAGCAAATAAGTTGGCGGAAAGCTGCTTTCGCGGGGCAGCACTGCTTTAAAAAGACCGCATTTTTCCATGTCCCGTCTTAAAAAATAGGCAATTAATTCTGCCGGATTCGCCCGCCACTTGTAATAGGCATACGCCTGCCTTTTAAATGATTTATCCCGGTAAATGATGCGATTGGTGTTGTACACGGGAGATACGGCAAACGGATTCACCCTGATAACATACGGCAGAGGCCGGCGCGCAGCCACATTGGGCGGATCATATTCAAGAGTGTAATACGCTATCTCATTGCGCGGCTGTTTGAGTTTAAGACAGGCTGTTAGCGTCAGGGTGAGACACAAAAACATGATTAGAATTATCTTATCTCGTACCATTAGAAAACTCCGGTTACCTGGCTTCCAACTCCGGCTCGACATTACGGGGCGAAGGAGGCTCGCCGAATAATAGTTGAGAGGGCTGGTCGGCCAAAAGCTCCATTATCTGGTTGAGGTTTTCACTTGCTTTTTCCAGATTTTGCGCGACGATCAGCATGCGCTGCAGTAAATGAGAAACCGACTCGTCCGTTCCGCTGACCAGGTTTGAACCTTTTTGCAAAAAAAGGTTGGCATTGTGCATGGCCTGTCGAAATTCATCAATCGCGGCTTTGATTGTTTGCTCGTTGTCCATGACGATTCCGTCGACGCGGACAAGTGTTTTATTCACCCGGTCGAGACTTCTGTCCGCATTATTGATCAGGGTGTTGAAGGATCGAACCCCCCGGTCCATTGAATCCAGGATGCTGTTCCATTTATGGTCGTCTAAGATAGCATTTAAACTCACCAGAGATGCCTCAATACGGTCGGATATACCCTTTATATCGGCATGTGAAACCTGGCGGTTGATGTTTTCGAGGGTCAATTTAATCTGCCCGACAATGCCCTGAAGGTCCAGTGACTTTATCTGATGCAGGACCTCGTTGATGCCGGATATAAGTTCGCCGATTTCCGATGGCTTTGAGGCGATGATCGGATATTCCGTTGGGAAATTAAGCTTCGGTGATTGATCAGGTTCCTCCGCTGCTTTGCGATCCAGTTCAATAAACATGCTGCCTGTAATACCGACTGATTTCAACTGCGCGACGATGCTGCTATCCAGAACTTGACCGGATTCAATTTTTAAAACGACCTGTATTAATTTTGAATCAGGGGCGACTCCGATACTTTCAACCCGCCCGATAAATACCCCCCTGTATTTTACGGGCGAGTCGATATTCAAACCCTGTACGGACTCATCAAAATAGGTCACATAATGCCGGCCTTCTTCCAAAAACCGGGACATACCCAACCAAATAATGATCAGAATCGCGAATACCATGCCGCATGTCAGAAAGAGTCCAACGGCAAACTTCGTTCGCTGGGAAGCCATACGGGTTTGATCCTTCAATCGAACTGCAGGTTATCGGTAGTTAGACGGTTAAAAAATTGTTTCACGAACGGATTGCGGCTGTGGTCTTTCAGGTAATTCGGATCGCCGGTGGCGATGATGCCCCGCTTGCTTTTGTGCAGCATCACAACTCTGTGCGCCACGGCAAAAATGCTCTCTAGTTCATGGGTAACGATCACCATCGTGGTTTTCAGATTTTTGTTGAGATTTAAAATCAGCTTGTCCAACGCGGCCGATGTGACCGGATCCAGTCCGGCCGAGGGTTCATCGAAAAACAAGATTTTTGGATTCAGCGCCATCGCCCGTGCCAATCCGGCCCTTTTTTTCATTCCGCCGCTGATCTCAGACGGCAGATGGTTTTCATAGCCGTTCAGATGAACCAGATTCAGCTTCATTTTAACCAGCGTGTCTACCGATTCGGCGGGCAAGTTGGTATACGATTTAATAGGCAGGGCAACATTTTCGGCCAGGGTCATGGACCCAAAAAGGGCCGCACTCTGATAAAGGACACCGACTTTGCGCAGCACTGTCTGAAGCTTATCTTCATCGCAGCTGGTAATATCATCGCCGTCGATAGTTATCTGTCCCGAGTGGGGCCGGACAAGACCGATCAGATGTTTCAACAAGGTGCTCTTGCCGCTGCCGCTGCCGCCCAGCACCGCAAATATTTCTCCCTCATAGACATCAAATGAAACCCGGTCGAGGATAACATCGTCGCCGTATTTGGCAACTAAATCTCTGACCTGAATGATGACTTTTCTTTCCATCAATTCGTGCTCATTATCGCCAGTAGCGCAGGATGACCGCAAATACTGAATCCGATAATATGATCAAAAAAATGCCGGTAACCACAGCCGACGTTGTTGCCTGACCCACCGAGGCCGCACCGCCTCTGACTTGAAATCCCCTGAGACAACCGACAATGGTGATTAGAAGCGCGAAGACACCGCTTTTCAGAAAACCCCAGAAAACGTCAAACAGCGACAGGGTCTTGAGGGTTTGGGAGATATAGGCATTGGCCGTAAGATCCAGCATGAACACGCCCACCACCAGCCCGCCCGCAATAGCGCACAGGTCCGAAAACAGCGTCAGGAAGGGAACGACGATGACGGTAGCTGCAATTTTGGGTACCACCAGAAACCGAACCGGGTCAAAACCCATGGTAAAAAGCGCATCGACTTCTTCGGAAATCTTCATTGTTCCGATCTCGGCTGCAAAGGCTGAGCCGGATCTTCCGGCGACGATGATGGCCGTCATTATCGGGCCCAATTCCCGGACCATTGCCAGACCTACCAGGGATGCCACATAAATGTTGGCACCGAATTGCCTCAGCTGGACGGATGACATAAAGGCCATGATCAATCCCAGCAAAAAGCTTATCAGACCCACAATCGGCACCGCATCAACGCCCGTCTTTTCCATGGACAGGAGAGCGTCATTGCCGCGCAAAGATCCGGGATGCCGGCCGACATAAATCAATGCAAAGCAGACCG
>CP070771.1:5801691-5815087 GCA_020345785.1 Desulfobacterales bacterium | reverse complement strand
AACTATTCTCACCCGCCGGTATTGCAGCGGATTCAGGCGATTCGGGGATGAAAAGATCATTCTCATATTATTTTGGACAATTAGAAGTTCATCCCTTTTAAAATATTAGTTAGCCACGAATGGAGACGAATAACCACGAATTATGGCAAAAAGCAAAGGCATGGTCATTTATTCTGAAAAATAAATTCGTGAAAATTCGTGTTAATTTGTGGCTTTTTCAAACAGCTAAAATGTTCCATGGGCAAGAGCTTTAATCAGATATTGATCATCGCCGACATCGAGGGAAGTTCGGGATGCTGGAATTACCGGGCATCTTCATTTATGACACCGGAGTGGGCCCGGGCCTGTCTGGCGATGACGCTTGATGTTAAGGCTGTTGTCGAGGCTCTTTTAAAAGCCGGCGTCGAGCACATCCGTGTAAAAGATTTTCACCGCACCGGATACAACCTGTTGCCCGAGATGATCGGTGCGGATTGTGAAATTATTCACGGTTACCGGCGTGGTCCGGTTCCGGGAATAGGCGATCCGGGCAAGGCCCAGGCAGTCATCTTTATGGGTATGCATGCAGCGTCTGGAACTGACGGGTTTCTTGCCCATACATTGACTTCACGCATCGAGCGTCTGGAGGTCAACGGAAAACCCTTGGCCGAAATTGAGCTCTTTGCTTCGGCGCTGACGCCGTTTGGCGTCAGACCTATCTTCTTTTCGGGCTGTCCCGTCGCCTGCAAGCAGGCCCTGGCGGCCATTGAAAATATTTGCGTTTATCCGATTAATAAAACATTGGGAAATGAGCGGTTTGATATTGAGTCGTGGCGGTTTGGCCTGGCAAAGGCTGCGGTTGCGTCACTTGAAAATGACCTCACGGTGCCCTGCCAGCCGAATGGTCCCTTTCAGGCACTGGTGAAAATGCGCGCCGGAGAAGCTGTTGCACGAAAATTAGCGCATCGATGGAACCTGGACTGTCAAGATGACCAGATCCTCATCGCTGCCGCAGGAATTCAGGAGCTTTATCTGGCGTTGATTCGAGTCTGCTATCTAACCCCACTCGTGGAAAAAATGCTGCCTATCTGTCTTTTTGCATACAACCTCTGGGGGCGTATCGGGCTTGCCTGGGTTCGACGCCAGATTAAAGAATGTTCTCAACCCCTCATGTAGGCCGGGCTTGGCCTACCGTTAACAGCCGAGATAGGCAATTCTTGGTGGGCAATGCCCACCCTACGATATAGGCGCTTAGACCCTTTTTTAACCAACATGTAATATTCAGGGCGGATTAATTAACCAATCAACCAATCAACTATTTAACCAGTCAACTATTCAACTTTTCAACCCCATCTAAAATCACTGCAACTGGCTGGATTTTGATCTATGCAGTTTGGCAGGCATGAGCGTCTTCCAATCACCATTGAATTCCCGATCGGGAAGATCCGCATACATTGCCTCCAGTGTGTTGTCGTTTAGTCGGTCGATACTTTCCAGCGGATTAAAAAAAAGTTCTACTTCCTGGCGGGTCATTACCGGGAACTTGTAATGCCTGTTTACATACTTGAATTTGCCTTTTTCACCGGAGCGCGTCTTTAGATAATCAAGATGGGTTTGGATTCGTTGCCGTATTCGTTCATTGGAAACAGCGGCAATTGAATCCGTATCCGCCGCAATAATCTCTCCAAAGTCAGTTTCTATTTCATAGCCGATACTGTTTCTCGCCGCAGCGATAGCCGCGCGCAAGGTCGTGCCGGTCCCCAGAAACGGATCAACCACCGTGTCGCCTTTAACGGAATACATGTTTACCAGGCGATACGCCAACTCAAAAGGAAACGCACCGCTTCTCAGACGGGAGGCATCCTTTTTCAGTTTTTGCTGGGTGCCGATCAAGCCCAGCCACACATCCGAAAACCAATTGTTTCTCTCCTCCCAGAAAAGGGCGCTTTCGCGTCGATTTTGCTTCTCTGCCGTGCCGTCAAATTCTCTTTTGTTGCCTTTGCGAACAATGAGAATGTATTCATGTTCAAGCGTCACATACGCGCCGGCCGGCAGCATACCCGAACCCATAAACTTATTGGGCGCATTGGTGGGCTTGCGCCAAAGTATCAGCGGCAGGGGGTTGAAACCGGTTTTTAAAAGCGCCGTCAGAATCCTTGCATGATTGGCATACAACGTAAAATTATCGTTGATTGTTCTGGCGGCATCGCCGATATTGATACAGGCGATTCCACCGTTTACCAGGATTCGGTAGGTTTCATGCCACACGGGATCCAGCCGTTGGTGCATCAATTCAAAGGCCTCGGGAGCATTTCGGTTTTTCAGCGCTCGGTCTATCTTTTTACTCTGGCGCCTAAACAGATCGTCCCACATTTCAATCATCGGGTAGGGCGGGGAGGTTACCACCAGGTGTGCACTTGACGATGGAATGGCGCGCATTTTTTTTGAATCTTTAAAAAAGATTTTGTGGTTGGTTTTCATGGAATATCTACATCGATTACTGAGTTGACAGCCTTATAATTTGTCGACAAATCAACTTGGGTTCGGGTCAACGAAATCCCAACACAGGCGGTAAAACGACAAAAATTTAATACCAAGAAATAGCGCAACCGTAAAGGGTTTAAAGAAAACGGCACGGAAGCCTGAAAAATCAATTTCTGTTTTTATTTTGTCAATTTTATTGAAAATATAATTTCAATGTCATACTTTAGATATGATTTTTGCCGCTTACGTTGAACAAACACCTGTCTTTTGCCGTTGTCGCAAATTTGTCCAAAATCATGGGAGAAAGCTCAGTGAGTCTGAAACTCGATTGGTCTCGGCAGATCTTTTCGTCTGCAACGTCTGAACTCGATAATGAGGGCGGTTTATTAAAAGCAACGCTTCCCTTGATCAACGAACCAGAAGGAGATTACGTACCGGAATCCTTGCCGATGGTGATCGACGCCCATGTCCATCTTTTTCCGGACTACCTTTTTGCTCCCATCCGGCAGTGGTTCGAAAAATACGGTTGGCCGATAAGATACCGGCTGTCATCAGAGCAGATCATAAACTTTCTTCTTTCTCGCGGGATTGACCATATAGTTGCTCTTCATTATGCTCATAAACCGGGTATTGCCCGCGAGCTGAACTCCTACTTGGCCGGTATATGCCGATCTCATCCGCAGGTCACGGCCATGGCAACCGTCTACCCAGGGGAGGAAGATGCCGGGGCGATTCTCATACAGGCATTTCAGGATGGCCTCAATGGGGTGAAGCTTCACAGCCATGTGCAGTGTTTTGATATGAACAGCAGTGCCATGCATGAAGTATACGAAACGTGTGCGGTCCACAACAAGCCGCTCATCATGCATGTCGGTCGTGAACCCAAAAGCCCCGCTTATCGATGTGATCCCTATGATTTATGCAATGCGGATAAATTGGAACGGGTCCTTTTGGATTACCCGCAGTTAAACGTGTGCGTTCCTCATTTGGGAGCAGACGAGTTTGATGCTTACCAGACAATGTTGGAAAAATACGACAACCTCTGGCTGGATACCACTATGACACTGGCGGAGTATTTGCCAATGGATTACTTTCCGAAGTTAACAGAAATGCGGGTTGATCGCATCATCTTCGGAACCGATTTTCCGAATCTTCCCTACGCCTGGGACCGGGAGATCAAGCATCTTGCTCAGCTGAATCTGGATGAGGATACGCTGGAAAGAATTCTGGGACGCAACGCAGTGGAGTTTTACAATATTAGTCGTGGGAATTGATACGCGGGGGCGGACACCTTAAATATTCAATATTCAACCGAAAATATTCAACTATCAGGGGGAAGGCAATGAATAAGCTTACCGTCGAAGATTTAGATCTGCAGGGCAAACGGATTCTCATGCGGGTTGATTTTAACGTGCCGCTGGAGGGTGGAAAAGTTGCCGATGACACGCGTATCCGGGCGGCATTGCCGACAATCAAATATATTGTCGACAAAGGTGGAAAACCGGTTCTCATGTCTCACCTGGGCCGCCCCAAAGGTTCGCGGGTTCCTGAAATGTCGCTGCGGCCCTGTGCTGCGGTTCTGAGTCAACTGCTGGGCCAAGATGTTGCCTTTGTCGATGACTGCATCGGAGAAGCGGTAGCAAAAGCCGTAAATGGACTTGAGGCGGGAGATGTCCTTTTGCTGGAAAATCTAAGGTACTACAATGAAGAAACGGACAATGATGCGGCGTTCGCTAAAAAGCTTGCCGGACTTGGCGATCTATATGTTAATGATGCCTTCGGGACCGCCCATCGTGCCCATGCCTCCACCGAGGGGGTGACTCACTATTTTGACCAGTGTGCCGCAGGATTTCTTATGATGAAGGAGCTGGACTATCTGGGTCGCGTCATGGAAAATCCTTCAAAGCCTTTTGTGGCCATTCTGGGCGGCGCCAAAATATCGGGTAAAATCGACGTCATTACCAAATTGCTGCCCAAAGTCGACAAGGTGATTATCGGCGGCGGTATGGCCTTTACGTTTTTTAAGGCACAGGGCTTGGAAATCGGCAACTCGCTGCTGGAAGAGGACAAGGTCGATATTGCCAAAGAAATTATTGCACAGGGTGCCGACAAAATCGTATTTCCCGTTGATTGCAAGATTACCGATTTTTTTGATTTCAAAGCGCGCAAAATAGGCACCCTGAAGGAAGTCAGTGCAGATGCCATACCTCCAGGCTGGGAGAGTCTTGACATCGGAAGCAACTCCATTGAAAAATTTCGCTCGGTATTGTCCGGCGCCCAAACCGTGATCTGGAACGGTCCCATGGGCGTCTTTGAAATTCCGGAAACGGCTGAAGGTACTTACGCCATCGCCAATCTTTTAGCGGAGGTGACAGCCGGCGGTGCGGTCACGGTAATCGGCGGTGGTGACTCAGCATCGGCTGTGGAGAAAGCCGGGGTGGCCGATAAGGTATCTCACGTGTCCACCGGCGGCGGCGCTTCGCTGGAATTTATCGAGGGCAAAACCCTGCCGGGAGTAGCGGCATTGACGGATAAGATTTAGCAGAGGATAGAAAACAGAATTCAGAAGACAGATAAAAGAGTTCACAGCTGATAGCGCGTTGTTCATAGTATTGCTGCTTGAAAGCCTGGAGGCCGGGAGGCTCGGAAGCAAAGACGGTTGAAGTTTATGTCGGGTGGCAGTGGCTTTCAGCCACGATTATCGGTATATGCCAGACCGAGTTTATCGCGGTTGAAAACCGCTCCCACCTTCTGTCCTCTTATAATTTTTCTTACGCTATGCGCTATGCGCCATGCCCTCTGCGACATGCGCCATGCCCTTTGCGCTATGCTCTATGCATTTTCCATTCGCAATCGAACCATCTCAACTTCTCAACTTCCCATCTTCTCCGTTTCTTACCCTCTCACCGTTTCACCGTTTCGCCGTTTCTCCGTTTCACTCTCTCATCCACCCACCTTCTCACCCTCCCATCTTCTTTTGTTTATCGTCCGTCTTCTTCCATCTGACACCTGACACCCGAAACCTGAAACCTTCTTTTTTTTATTTCGCCACCACACTTTCGGGCAATCTTCGCGTCAAAATATCCACTGCTTCTTCAACCATCTCTTCGACAATCTGGGCCGCCGGTTTGATTTCTTTTATAATTCCCGAAACCTGACCGGCCAGGCCGCCCACAAAATCGGTCTTATTGGCCTCAATAAAGCCGGCTAGAAGGGCGGAAGAAATTAAAACCTGGGTCGGAAAGGGTAGGGGCTCAAGTCCCGAATTATCCCAGAGATCATGAAACTTGTTATAACTGGCCCGCAGGGTCTTGCCGGTATAGGCCGTGCTGACGCGGGTGCCTTCATCGGTTGATTGAACGATTTTTTGTTTGTTTACATCCAACGCACCGCCTTCGTTGGTGGCCAGAAAGCGGGTTCCGACCCACACACCCACGCAACCCATGGCCAGTGACGCTGCCAGACCGCGACCGTCGCCGATACCGCCGGCCGCCAGGACCGGCACCGGATAAGCGGCATCGATTGCCGCCGGAAGCAACACCATTGTGCCTATTCTTCCGGTATGGCCGCCGCCTTCGTGACCCTGGGCAACCAGTAGGTCGATACCCGAATCCGCCATACGCTTGGCATTTTTCGCATTGCCGGTAATCCCCAGCACCTTCATTCCCACGGCATGGGCATCGGGCACCATAAAGCCCGGATTTCCCAGACCGGCACAGAAAAGCGGTACTTTTTCTTCGATGCACACCCGGATGGATTCCTTGGGGAACATGGTGGTGGTGTTCCGGCGCACCCTAATTTCAACGTCCGGCAGACCCATTTCCTGCTTAATCTTATTGATCCATTCCTGGTGGGTTTGCGGGATGGTTTTAAGTACTTCGTTTAAAGACAGCTCAGTAGCGCCTGTTTGCCCGATGCCGCCTTTAAAATCAAGGTATTTCGGCAGCAGCAGATCGACCCCATAAGGTTTGTCGGTTTGTTGTTTAATTTCTCGAATGGCCTGTTGGAGTTCATCCACAGTGTACCCGCTGCCGCCAAGCACTCCCAGACCTCCGGCTTCCGATACGGCGACCACCAGTTCAACCGGTGCGCCGGTTTTTTCGCCGATCAGCGTCGGCCCCATTCCGGCGCTTAATATCGGATATTCAATCCCCAGCATGTCACAAAGTTTGGTTCTCAATGTTCTCTTGCCCATGGTTCCCTCCTTAAATATCATCCGTCGTTCATTGTCCGTGGTAAGTGGTTATTTGCCGAAAGATCTTGATAAATTGAGGTTAATACAATTAAGTTTTTTTCAGCATATTTAAATTGGCTATAAAAGCGTTAGATCTTGCTTGATGACAAGGCGCGATGCTATCTTAAAGCGGAGCGTACATGTGTACGTGAGCATTTGAGATCGCAGCGTAACGCAGTCAGCGGGCAAGAGATGATGCTTTTGAAGCCAATTTAAAATTTGGTCGGCCAATTGGCCAACTTGTGCTCGCTTATCCCGTTGCGCCTCTGATTGTAGCTGATATCAAGCGCGTTGGATATATAGTTCCGCGTCTCCCTTGGATCAATCACATCGTGAATGTAATGTTTGCCGGCGGCACCGTAAGGGGATGCATCATCGACAAGTTGTTGCATCAGCCGCTGCCATTCATCGGATTGCTTGTCGGCTGCGGAGGATTTGCCCCCGTAAACGACATTGGCGGCGATGGCGGGGTCCACAAAACTCATTTCCGCCGAGGGCCAGGCTACCAGAAAATCGGCTGCACATCCGGACCCGCACATGTTCCAGAAGGCCATGCCGTATGTTTTCCTGACGATAATCGAAATTTTGGGAACCGTCAGCAATCCCAGCGCATTCATGTAGTTCATAACGCGGGCGGCCACGCGTTTGCGTTCGGCTGCTTTTCCAACCAGGAACCCCGGGATATCGTGAAAGAACACCAGGGGGATGTTGAACGAATCGCAGAGACACAGAAAGCTGATCACTTTGTCGATGCCGTCGGTGTCCATGGCGCCGGCGTTAAACATGGGCTGGTTGGCCACAATCCCGATCACCTCACCCTCGATTCGCGCCAGCGCCGTGATCACCGATTTTCCGAAGGCCGGTTTGATCGGGAAGAAGCTGTTGCTGTCGACAATACACGTTAAGATTTGATGCATGTCATAACCTCGATTTCTTTTTTCCGGCAGAAAGTCAAGGATTTGCTGCATGCCGGATCCCGAATCTTTTGGTAAGGGTGCTGTCGGGGGACGTTCATCACAATGGGCCGGCATGTAAGCTAAGTATTGTCGGATGATCTGAAAGCATTCCTGTTCATTTTCCGCTACACGATCGACATTGCCGGTGATTTCAGCATGCACCTGCCAGCCGCCCAACTCCTCGTCGCTGACGATTTCTCCCAAAGCGAGCTCGACTACTCGTGGACCGGAAACGCCCATGGCGCTGCCCTTTACCTGCACCACAAAGTCCGACAAACAGGCCATCCAGGTCGGCATGCCGTAGCATTCCCCCAAAATTGCCGTAATCATCGGGGTTTGACGGACCCGACTCATTATCTGAAGATAGCTGTCGAAGCCGCCGCCACCATATGACGCCAAACCCGCCGACCCCATGATGTCCGGCATGCGTGCGCCGCCGGCTTCTCCAAGGTAAATCACCGGGTGACCGCGACGGGCCGCCAATGCTTTGAGTTCACCTTCTTTGCGCCCGGCGATGCGGCTGGAAGTTGCCGCCAGGACGGTAAAATCATTGGAAACAACTACTACTCGGCGCCCATCGATTTTACCGTAGCCGGCGACTTTGCTGTCGGCCGGTGTTTTTTCTTCCATACCCGACACGTCCGAATGATTGAACATGCCGACCTCCAGGAATGATCTCGGATCCAGCAGCTGATCAATTCTTTCACGGGCGGTCATTCTGCCTTTGTCGTGGTGCTTTTTTATCTTCTCAGCACCACCCATTTGCAGGGCTTTTGCCCGGCGCTCTTCAAGTTCCTTTAATTCCTTTTCAAAGGCCATCTGTAAAATCCTTCAAAAAAATCCGAAGCACGAAGGCTAAAGGGTTCAGGGTTCAGGGTTCTGGGTTCAGGGGTTCAGAGGTTTGAGGTTTCAACGGCCGCCAGAGCCACTGATGAAATATCAAATCACAAATCACAAAATTCAAACAAATCACAATGATCGAAATTCAAAATATAGTCAGCTGCATTTTTTCCGCCTTCCGAAATTACTCAGTCCTCAGCCTGCCGCGGCGTAGCTGCAAGCGAAGACGGGTCCTCATACCTCAGTCCTCAGCGCTATGCGCTATGCTCTATGCCCTAAGCGCTTTTCGGCCTTCCAGCCTTCTAACCTTCCTTAATCTTCTTCCCATCCTTGCCATATCTGTAGAAACCATGGCCTACCTTTCTCCCCAGTCGTCCTTCTTCGACCATCCGCAGTATGAGGTCGGATTTTGCCACCAGGCGATCTTCACCCAATGCCTGCATGGTCTTGCCGACCCTTACGAAGGTGTCCAAGCCGGCATTGTCGGCAATCTCAAACGGGCCGATATTCCAGCCGTAACCCAGCCGCATTCCCTTGTCAATATCCTCGGGACTGGTGATTCCGTCGGCAACCAGATCCACGCACTCGCGAAATGCGGCCCCGAATATCCGATTCATGACAAACCCGGGAATATCCTTGCGGACCTTGACCGGCGTTTTACCGAGTGTTTTGACGAATTCAACCCCGCGGTTAAAGATCTTCTCAGATGTTTTTTCTCCTTTGATCACTTCCACTAAGCCCATGAAGGGGACCGGCCCGAAAAAATGAAGTCCCAGAACTCTTTCCGGTGTGCGGGTGACGCCGGCAAGGCGGCTCACCGGAATAGAAGAAGTGTTGGTCGCCAGGGGCGTGTCGGCAGGCGCCAGGTCGTCGAGTTCCCTGAATATTTGCTCCTTCAGGTCCTGCTCTTCGAAGGCCGCTTCAATAACCCAATCGACATCGCCGGCTCGGCGCAAATCTTCTACGCGTATGAGTCTTTCCATTATTGTCTGCGGCGGCTCTTTTAAAATCCCCTTGGCTGAAAACTTGTCCAGCGACCATTTAATTCCGCTGAAGGCTTTGCCAAGTGCCTCTTCGTTCACATCCATCAGATAAACTTTGAAACCTGTCTGGGCACACACCTGGGCGATTCCGGAACCCATAAAACCTGCGCCGACCACCATGACTTTTTTCATCGTATTTCCTCCCAAATTAATTGAATTGGAAAGCACCTGCGACAGGTTGCCGTCGTTCATTCTATTGCTCGGAAAAAATTCAAGCCTCCGGGCGTGCAATCAATTACATGATTAGCGTGTAACTCGTTACACACAAACCTCACTTATAATATTGAATATATTTGTCAATAAAAAAAAATAAATTTTACACTTGACATTATTTGGGCGGCTAGACTATGAAAATATTATATGTATTCAATTCTTTTGCGGAATAGTTTTTATCTCACCCTATCATCCATCCTGAGGAACAAATGAAAATGTTTTTTATAGCAGGCAAAAATGTAGTATCAAGGATTGAGGAAATAACTGATCTATAAATGGTGAAATTTTTTGCAGCTGAATTTCTTTCAAACCCAAACAAAAGGAGGGCTGTTATGAAAAACTTTAAATCATGTTGGGTCATTATCCTGTCCAGTTTTCTAATCATGGCCGTCTGCTTTCCGGCCTGGGGCGCGAAAACGATTAAGATCGGAGTCATCGGCCCGATGCAGTTCGTTCAGGGCAAAGGCCACTGGAACGGCGCCGTCATGGCGGCTGAGGAGGTCAATGCCCGCGGCGGCGTCAAGGTCGGCGACAAAAAAATGAAAATCGAGCTGGTCAAAGCCGACTCGAATGAATTCCTAAATGTCACCGATGCCACCAACGCCATGGAATTGTTGATGACTCGAGACAAAGTAGACTTTGTCGTAGGCGGTTTCAGGAGTGAGGCGGTTCTGGCAATGCAGGATATTGCCATGGACTACAAAAAAATATTTATCGGCTGCGGGGCGGCCCATCCCGAACTTTGTACCCGAGTCGCCAAAGATTACGATACCTACAAGTATTTTTTCCGGGGAACGCCCTTTAACTCCACGTATCTTGTCAGGACCGCGTTTATTCAAATGGCAACCGTGGCCGGTATCATGAAGGCCACCTTGAACATTCCCAAGTTGAGGGTAGCCGTGGTGGCCGAAAAGGCCATGTGGGCGGACCCCCTGATTCCCGCCGCCGAAGGATTTATTCCCAAACTGGGCCACGAGATTTCCGGTATCTGGCGTCCTTCGCCCGTGGCCACAGATGTGACCGCCGAGCTTTCGGCCATTCAGCGTGCCGATACCCATATCATTTTAAATTTCTTTTCATCTTCGGTGGGTATTCCCTTCGCCCGGCAGGCCGGTGAACTTAAAATACCGGCTGCCCAGGTCGGCATCAATGTCGAAGCGCAAAAGGATGGTTTCTGGCAGGCCACCCAGGGCAACGGCAACTATGTGATGACGCTGAATACCTATAACCGAAATGTCGAGGCCAATGAGCTGACTAAAGCCTTCATCGATACATACGTTAAAAGGTTCGGGGAAACACCGACCTACACAGCCGACACCTATGGAGCGATCATTTACAACATTGTTCCGGTTATCGAGATGACCGGCACGCTCGATGCGGATCGCCTTGTCAAAGTGATGGAAACCAGGGAGTTCAAGACACCTGCGGGTATCGTCGCGTATATCAAAGACGAGCAGGGGCGGCCGCTGCATGATTTGAAGTGGGGTCCGGGTTATCTGACCAGCCTGGGCGTCCAGTGGCAGGACGGCACTCAGCAGGGCGTCTGGCCGAACAAGTGGAAGGCCTCTCCGGAGGCACCGGAAGTGACGTACAAGGGGATGGTACCCTACAAGATTGCGCCATGGATCGTTGAGAAATATAAGAAATAGGACATTAGGTTGATCGGTTCAGGGTTTCAGGTTCAGGGTTGGAAAATTGCCAACAAACGATCATCAATGGATTCCGAATTAATAGTGTTTATAATACCGTTTCACATAGGTGGTTATGCCGTGGATTCCGAACCACTGTTGCTCTGTTGAACGGTGTCCATTGGATGTAACTTCTGAACCCTGAACCCTCTTATGTAAGTATTAAGAAAGAAAAAGCGAACCGCAGAATATCGAATAACGAATATCGAATGTCGAAGGATGGAATCGATGCACGCAGTCTTTTTCTATAAAATAGACAGGATACATTCATTCGAGATTCGAAGTTGGACGTTCGATGTTCGACGTTCATCAGATCCTTTGGTCGATCAATCTGGCTGCCCAGCGGCCAGCTGGTAGGATGAACTCTTAATCTGGAACGCCTAAACCCTTGAACCCTGAACCTTTGAACCCTGATTTTTGTCCAACCAGCGAGGAACTATGATACTGGACATTATCATTACCAGCCTGATCAACGGCAGTACCTATGCTCTTTTGGCTATTGGATTCTCCCTGATATTCGGCGTGGCTCGCATTGTTAATATCGCCCACACGGCCTTCTATATGGTGGCCGCTTACTGCATCTATTTTGTGACCTACAAGTTGGCGCTGCACCCGGTGGTGGGCATGGTGGCCGGCGTCATTGTCGCAACCTTGCTGGGTTTGATTACCTATAAAATATTTATTGATCCCATCCGCGAGCACGAGGCAGCGGTCCTGATTGCCACTATTGCCCTGGCAATTGCGCTGCAGGAGGTCATGCTGCTGATATTTAGCGGCGATTATTTGAGCGTACCGCCCCTGGTCGCAGGTTATTTCACGATTTTCGGCGTCAAGGCCTTTTATCAGCAGCTGATCACCGTCGCCGCCGCCCTGCTGATCCTGGCCCTTCTAAGGGCGTTATTGATGAATACCAGACTGGGTTTGGCCATCCGGGCCACGGCCCAGGATCGGGAAGTTGCCAACCTGATGGGTATGAATGAAAGCCGGGTGGCCCTGCTGACGGTGGGCATCTCGGTCGCGCTGGCCGGCTTTACAGGCGCCGTCATCGTACCTTTGACCATCGTGGAACCGTTTATGTGGCTGCATCCTTTGATTATGATGCTGGCAGTGGTGGTTCTCGGTGGATTGGGCAGCATCAAGGGCAGCTTTGTCGCCGCCTATATCCTGGGCTTTGCGGAAGCCATGGTCGTATTTATTCTGCCGATGGGCGCATTTTTGAAAGGTTCGGTAGCGCTTTCGATCATGATTCTGGTGCTCTTGATCAGGCCGGAAGGCTTATTCGGCATCGCATTTGAAGAAGAGAGATAAGTATGGATCTGATTCGTTTCTATTTACGCAAGCTGATTACTACTATAAAAAACGAGGTGTTGGTACTGCCGAGCAGAATCATCGTGGCCCTGTTCATTTTAACGTTGCTTGCACTGCCTCTGGTAACCGATGATCCTTATTTTCTGCGAATTCTGATCTTGACCAGCATCTTCGCCATTCTGGCGGCCAGCTGGGACCTGTTATCCGGCTTTACCGGTCAATTGAATTTCGGCCAAGCCCTTTTCTTCGGCGTCGGCGCCTATAGTGCGGCATTGCTGAACCAGAACCTGCACTTGCCGCCGTGGGGCAGTATCCCGCTGGGCGCCTTTGGAGCAGTACTGGCAGGTTTGGTTATCGGCATACCCTGCCTGAGATTAAGGGGCACCTACCTTTCATTGACCACCTTGGCATTTCCCATTATTTTGCTGGGTATCGTGTTCGCGTTTCCCGGCATAACCGGCGGCGAACTGGGAATATCCGGTCTGGATCGTCTTGTCCGCTCCCGGGTAACCACTTACTACATCGCGGTTGTCGTCATGCTCGTTCTGGTGACCGTTATGTGGAAAATAACCGATTCCCATATCGGCATTATTTTTCACTCTATCCGGGAAGACGAAGTGGCGGTGCGGGCGGCCGGCATCAATACGACCC
>CP070771.1:5791742-5801591 GCA_020345785.1 Desulfobacterales bacterium | reverse complement strand
ATCGCCGGTTTAAATATTCTGCATTACCATAGGATTCCTGCTTTCAGACAGGACCATTTTTTTTGGATCCACCATTATTTTTTCTTGATGATCGGAACGCCATCTTCATTCCAGCCGCGAAGCTTGTAATATTCTTTAACCATGCGGTCCACCGGGACAACCTGGCCTCTGGAAGCTCCCTCCTCCAATGGTTCATGAATAAAGCGTTTGGGCAACGTATCCTGGCTGCCGTCCACTCCAAAATCGATATTCATCAGCCGGTCGCGTTCGATGACGCCTTTCAGTGCATCATCGACCTTCTCGGGAGTAAATTTAAGCCCTGTGCCGCTGATCAACAGCCGGGACCCCAGTTCGAAATCGAGAATATCCATGCTCAAACCGATATTCTTGCAAACGGTCAAACAATCTGTCAGCAGTGCCTGGCGCTCGGTGTGCTCCACCAGGACGGCTTTACCTTTTTCTGCCAACCGATCCGCAATTTCGCGGATGCCCCAGCGCTTTTCGGCCTCATCGTAGCGTTCCGTCAATTCGAAAAACGGCTCCGCCCGCAGGTGGTCTGCGCCGCGCGAGGCGATCGCATAGGTCAGGCCGAAGGCTTTGATGCCGCGCGGGTCGCCGCAGATGATATCCAGCCCTTTGACATGCAGGGCATATTCTTCTGTGCCCCTGCCGTATGATTTGGCCAGGCAGTAAGCTCCTTCGGCAAGGGCATCCCCGATACCCTCTCTGTGGACAATCATAGACAGCACCTTTTCAATGGTTTCACGATTGCCCCAGGTGAAATCAAGGCCGTCAAAATCATCTTTGCCTAGCAGGCCGCGCTGCACGCATTCCATGGCCCAGCCGATGGTTTCGCCGGAACTGAGCGCGTCCAACCCCATGCGATTCAAAAACGTGATAATCTTCAGGGCGAATTCAAGATCATCATTGCCGATGCGGGAGGTGTAACTGCAAAGCGCTTCGAACTCAGGTCCCTCGCCCTCAACCTCTCTGGTGAGAAAATAGCGGGAGCAGTGAATGTTGCAATTATAGCAGGCTTTGTTTTTGACCTTGAATTCTTCCGCAATGCGTTCACCACTGACCCGCTCGACGTATTCGCACACACCCTTCTGGAAGTGATCGGTCGGCAGGATGCCCAGGCGGTTTAAAGCCGTCATCAACAGGGTTGAGCCCATGGCCTTGCGGCGGTCATATTCGGGATGCCGCAGGATCCTTTCATCCATTTCGCGGCAACGTTCAAGAAAGGCAGGCGGGTCGGCCACTTTCAACCGGCCGGTTCCGCGGACGACGACAGCTTTGAGATTTTTGGAGCCGAACAGGCATCCCATCCCGGCGCGTCCGAACATGCGCGAGTTGTTGCAGGCAACCGTCGCGTACTTCACCAGATTCTCTCCCGCCGGACCGATGGCCGCAATTTGTAAGGCATTGTCATTGAGTTCGCGGCGGATCCTGGAGCCGGTTTCCCAGATATCCAACCCCCACAGGTGGCCGGCATCGCGGATTTCAATGCGCTCGCCGGCAACAAGCAGGTAACTGGGCCGGTCGGCGCAGCCCGTTATGATGATTTGATCGTAGCCGGCCTGTTTCAGTTCCGGCCCGAAATGCCCGCCGGCAGCCGAATCACCCAGTATTCCGGTAAAAGGCGATTTGCCGGAGATCGTCGTATAAGCGGAGGCGGTCAATAGTGTGCCCGTCAGCGGGCCGACACCGATGAGCAGCAGATTTTCCGGAGAAAGCGGGTCGATGTCGCGTTTTAATTCATGGTACAGAGTCGTTGAATTCAAGCCACGGCCGCCGATGACCGACAACATGTGAAGGGGATCGGTCTTTTCGCTTAAAATACGACCGGATGTTAAATCAACTCGCAGTATTTTTCCACCATAGCCGTAGAGCATATGTCCTCTTAACCCAAACCATAGGCTTCTTGGAGAATTTCGATCGGATGGAGGACCTTGCAGGGAAGCAGTTGTTTGAATTGCAGGCGGCAGCTGAGGCAGTCGGTGACCAGTTTTTCCGGCTGAAGCTCCTTAATTTTGGCGCTCAATCGGTTTCCCAGCTGAAGGGATGCATCATGAAAATCCTTTTTGAATCCCATGATTCCCGCCGTGCCGCAACAGTACAGATTGCCGTTTTCGGGCTGCAGATCGTT
This sequence comes from Desulfobacterales bacterium, assembly GCA_020345785.1. The sequence goes on along the minus strand of CP070771.1, from coordinate 5,799,442 downwards.
GCTCGGCAGCAAACTCAACAGCTCCTGATACAGCGTGCCGATGTTCTGCACTCTGAGATGGCAGGGAGGATAATAGACCATGCGGCCCGATACCTCGCCGAATTTCGTTTTCAGCGCCCCTGAGCGGTGAAGATCGGCCAGGTATTGTCCCAGATCAAAGTTGTTTTCCGCCACGCGAATGCGCTTGAGGGGGTCGATGGGCGAAAAATACCCCTCGTCTTTGAGGATGTCCTGACACATGTTTTTTTTCAGCAGCTCGAACTTTTGGCCTCCCGGATTATCCGGCGTTTTTGAGACCGGAATTTTCAGATATTTCTCAGCGACCCCTGCCGACTCTTGATATTGCCGGGAATAATAGGCGCCCTCGCTTAAAATATTTCTCAGCATGAAGCCGCAGGTGGGACACGAACAGACAATGTCGTAACCTTTGTCTATGAATTCGGACAGGCGCTCCAGATTGAAGCGCACAAATTTCATTGTCAATGACTGATCGCCCTCGAGCAGGCTCGGCATGCCGCAGCATTTTTGTTCCGGATAGACGACTTCAAATCCGTGATGCTGAAAAACCTCTACTGCGGCTTTGGCGACCTCCGGAAAAAGGTAGTTGGCCGTACAGCCTGCAACATAGGCGATTTTTCGATGCGCCTGCTTCTTTGGCCGGGTATTCAGACGATGCTTTTGGGCCCATTGCGGAAAATTCTCGGCGGGAAACTCCGGAATCCTGCGCTGCGGGTGAATGCCAGCGGCTGCTTTGAGGAATCGGCCGCTGGAATTGTTCTGGAAAAGCCTGTTCGCCATCTTTGGATACATGCCGCACAGCCTGGCCACCCGCTGCACGTCTTCCAGGCTGCGCACCCCGAACTTCAATCCGTCCCTTCTGATGATTTGAGTTTTGGCCCGGATGATATCGGCACGGATATTGAGACAAGGACAAAGTGCACAGAAATTGCAGAGATTGACCAGATTTCTGAGTTCCGCGGAAGTAATCTGCTCCCCGGTTTCCCGCCCCTTATCGTAAAGCCGGTAAAGTTCAGGAAACATCAGACAGTCCGTATCCATGAGAAAGCGACACACATCGCAATCCGAACACGCATCGACCACCATTCTGGCAGTGTTTTCAGGTTCATCATTTTCCATTGCGCCGATCCTGCGGTTTACCATTGATCATTTCACGCATCCTGACAGCTTTATAATGGAGCAGTTCGCTTTATCTGCGGCTTCTAATTAAAAACGATCGTCCAGCAGCCGTAATCCCCCATCAGCACATTGATCCGGCCTCCGCTTTCAGGCAGCGCATCGACCAGTTTTTTTTCGACAAACAGCTGAATCCCTTTTACCCTGACATGGAGATATTCCTCATCGTTAATGGGCTTGCCGATCCGACCGATCGGACCTTCGACCCCTTTTCATCACCCGGCAACAGTGGTTCCGTTAAAAATACTCATGCTGCCGCCGCGCTCGGCGATCAGGCGAACATAAAGATCGGATATCTGCAAGTTATTGATTTGATGCATTTTGATTGTTACCCGGTCGTCGGCTGCTGAGCTGCCATGCCTGCTTCTGCTGTTTTAAACCAATGGGTGGTTTTCAGGCAGATTTTAACCAGCATCAGCATCACCGGTACCTCGATCAAAACTCCCACCACGGTGGCCAGGGCGGCACCGGAAGACAAACCGAAGAGCATCGTGGCGGTGGCGATGGCGACTTCGAAGTGATTGGAGGCGCCGATCATGGCTGCCGGCGCGGTGTCCATGTAGCGCAGCTTCGGCAGCCGCGCCAGAGCATATCCCAGCCAGAAAATCAGCACGGTCTGGATAAAGAGCGGCAAGGCGACGTAAATTCCAATGGACAGCAGCAGCGCCTGCCAGGGCACCGGCAGGCGCCCCACGCCCAGCAGAAATCCGCCCAAGACACCATAGAGCAACAGCATAGTCAGCGAATTGATGGCTACCATCACCAGGGTCAGTCCGTCGTTGCCGCGCGACAGATACCCCCACACCAGCACCATGGCAGTGCAGGGGGTAATACCCAAAAGAATGCAGCCGGCCAGATAGCTGCGCCACAAAGGCACCTGCAGCATCTTGACACCATCGACCAGGACCACCGTTCCGGCGCCGTGTGTGGCACCGACCGGCAAGTCCAGGCCAAACGGCATCTTGACGAGATCCACGGCATCCGGCCCAATGAAATGATAAAACAGCGTACCCAGAAAAAACAGTGCAATGCCATACATGGTAAAGGGTTTGATTGCCCAGTTGATAAACAGGGTCAAAAACACCGGTTTGCGGCTTTTGCCGGCCTTGATGACCTCGCCGAAATCGATTTTGACCATAATGGGATACATCATGAAAAACAGGCAGACGGCAATCGGGATAGACACCACCGGCGCTCCCTTGACATAGATAGCCAACCCGTCTAGATACTGTGCGACCCCCGGGGCGATTTTTCCGAGCAGGATAACTGCGACAATGCACAAAATCACCCACAAAGAAAGAAACCGTTCAGTACACTGTTCATTTTGCGGTCACTGTTTTGAATTGCTTCATTGCCCATCGCTTCTTGCTCCTTGTCAATTATTAGCTGTTTTGACCTGCGCTGGAACGCGTCTGCCGGTTACAGAGCACCTCCCGGTCTATTTTGAGAATTTCTTTCACTCTTTTGGCATCACTGCAGATGCGTTTGTCTTTCAAAAGCGATTTTTTCACCCAGGTGATGGCTTCCTGCACCTGTGCGGGGGCACCTCCGTTTGCCAACCGATAATACATCCAGCGGCCGTCCTTATGTCCGTTCACCAGGCGAGCCTGTCTGAGCACATTCATATGCTTGGAAACCCTGGAAGGCGCAAGCTCCAGCAGTTCGATGATCTGACAAACACAAAGCTCACGTCCGTCCAATGCCAGCAAAATACGGAGCCGGTTTTCCTCCGCCAGGGCTTTGGTAATATTTAAGAATTCAAACATGCCGCACCTTATATTTCGCCATATGGCGAAATAGAGAATTCAACCTACCGGGTGTCAAGCAAATTATGTTCGATATTCTTCTTACTCGGCCGTTCGTTATCTAGTTGTTGAGCAGATTCAGTCCGAAATCAGCATTCTATCCTGTCTTATTGGCTCATATTTTGAAAAAGCCGATTATATATTTGCCGGCTACAAACAGAACGCACAAACACAGGATGCCCTTGATAACCCGGGCCGGAACGTATTTTTGGGTCCTGGCACCGACATACATTCCCAATAATCCTCCCAAACCGAATAAAACTCCCAACAGCCAGTCCGGTGCGATTTGCATCTCCGGATGCAACACTGCGAGCAAGTGGTAAAAGGCCACACCGGCTGCGGATGTGATGAAGGTTCCCATCAGGGCGGCACCGGCCACGGTGTAAACGGGCAAACCGATGATGGCCACAAAAAAAGGTGCCACGATCGACCCGCCGCCGATTCCGTAAATTCCGCCGGCAATGCCCACTAAAAAGCAGATCAGATAAACCCATGACGGTGAGAATCCAAACAGCTCGCCGTTGTATTCAAATTCAACCCGTCGCAGCGCAGCAGCCCTTACGTATACCTCATGGGGTCGGCCTGAGTTGCTCGGTGTGTTTTGGGGTTTTGGCTTGTGTCGGTTTTTAAGGATATCCAGCAGCAGCCGCCAGCCGATGTATCCCAGCATCAGGCCGGCGAAAAATTTAAAATTTGTGGGATCGGGCAAATACCTTATCCTGATCCAGGCGCCGATAAAGACACCAGGCAGCGTGCCAATGATCACGGCCCGTGTCAGCGGCCAGAGCATGCGCCCTTCTTTTATATAGCGGTACACACCGCTGGGAATCGCCGCGATGTTGAATACTTGGTTGGTGGCGCTGACCGACGGGGTGGTGTAACCCAGAACGCTCACCTGAAACGGCAGCAGCAAAAAGGCGCCGCTGACGCCGCCCATCGAAGTAAAAAACGACACAGCAAAAGCCACCGAAAAAGGGACGAGAGGATTGACTTCGATACCGGATACCGGAAAAAACATCGCACACCTATCTCAAGCATTACCTATCATTGTTTTTATTTTGATCATCCGAGCAATTAGATTGCATGTTTTTCATTATCCGGTCGCCATGGGCCCTCATTGCCCAATAAAAGCTAAAAAACGGGTGCTCGTTTTTAAAAAAGGACGGCGGGGGGCTTCTGTGGTAAAAGTTAGTTGGTGTTATCCTACTGTCTTTTCTGCGGCCGGTCAGGGTTTCATAAGCCTGCTGGATTTGTTTGAAGCGCTCTGCGGCTTCTGGTTTACCGGGGTTGTGATCGGGATGAAATTTCATCGCCAGTCCACGATAGGCCTGTTTCACCTCTCGTTGGGTCGCATCTGGCGCAATTCCGAGAACTTCAAAAGGACCGGGATTGAAGGCGCGCATCGCGTTGCCTCCCTATTCTTAAATGTCAAATTTGAATCGGCTCATGTATTCTTCGAGCTGCTGCTTTTTTCCGGCATCCATTGGCGGACAGTCCGCCGGCTCCTTTACTCCCTCGGTCATGCGGGCGGCAAACACCATGCAGGTGGGCTCGCCGCATTCCTTGCAATTGGTCTTCGGCAATAGTTTCAGAATTTCGATCAGCTTTGGTTTGGGCGCGCCCGCGTAACTGGGTTCAATGTTTATTTTATGATCAAACTGGCAGCCGTAACGCCAGCGGCTAGGCTGACACCTGAAACCTTTTCAATACATTTTAGATTGTTGAGGAGAGGCAGATGACACTTTGGGTATTGCTATTATAGAATTCACCTGTTAGTTACTGATCCAACCAATGACATCCTCTTTTTTCGGAATCTTGCCCACGCTTTTGACCTCGCCGTCCACCACCACCGCCGGTGTGCCGAACACGCCGTAGCCGGCGATTTCCATCGTGTCGGTCACATGTCCGACGGTAGCATCCACGCCCGCTTCCGCCACCGCTTCTTTTACGACTTTTTCCGTTTGCTGGCATTTCACGCAGCCGGGTCCGAGCACTTTAATATCCATATTCAAATACCTCCATTTAAACCATGTGACAGTTTTATTTATTGGGAATCTTTCTGGCTGCCTCCTGCAGCCATCTCTTTAGTTTAATTTTGGGCGGTACTGAACCTACCGCTTTGACCTCTCCATTGACAATCAGTGCCGGGGTGCCCATCACGCCGTAGCTGCTGATCTCAAGCGCATCGGTAACGTGTTCGATATCGGCGGGCAGGTTCATTTCCGCCATGACGGCCATCAAATCCTGCTCAAGTTGATTGCAGCGCGCACAGCCGGGGCCCAATACCTTGATTTCCAGCCCTTCCGGGCCGGTGTTCTCAGTCGGACGGCCGGTAAATTTTTTGAACTCTCTTAAGAAAGCCTTGCTATATTCCTCTTTCGACGATTCGGGAATATAGTTGCGCTTGTGGAGCCGCTTGAACAGTTCGGAACGAATTTCTTCATCGGTTTGGACGGCGGACGCTTCGGCCACCTCTGAGAGAATGGATTTAAGTCCGACGATACCGATCCGGTCCCCTCCGACTTTTATGCGAGTGATTTCATCCGAGGACATGTGTTTTTCCTTCTCCATTTATTAGGCGAAAAAATGACCGAAGATCATCCCGCTGATGGTGGCCATCACCACCACCAGGCTGACAAAGGCGACCGTTTTCTTTGTTCCCATGACGCTGCGGATGACCAACATGTTGGGCAGGCTCAGCGCCGGGCCTGCCAATAACAATGCCAATGCCGGCCCTTTGCCCATGCCGGCTCCGAGCAACCCCTGCAAAATCGGCACTTCGGTCAGGGTGGCGAAATACATAAAAGCGCCCACCACCGAGGCAAACAGGTTGGCCCACAGTGAGTTGCCCCCCACCAGCCCGCTAATCCATTGCGAAGGTATAAGCCCTTCGGAACCGGGACGTCCCAGCAGCAACCCGGCTACCAGTACGCCGGCAAACAAGAGCGGCATGATCTGCTTGGCAAAATCCCAGCTGGACATAAACCAGCTCTCGGTTTCTCCCCGGGTAGTGGTGGTCAGGACCACCAGGGCAATGATACCGGCCGAGAAAGCAACCAGCGGCTCGTGGGGGAAAATAGTTGCCAAGACCAAAACGGCAGCGGCAGCCAGGGCCACCTTATAAGCCTTTACGCGAAACCACTTTACCAACAGTATCCCAAGGACAATCGCAAAAAATCCGGTCATTAACCATTTGACGCTGTAAATCGCATGCCAAAGTCCGGTCGGTTCAGCCGGCTGCCCCCAGGTCGCAGACACCAGGATGCCCACCATGACGGCAAAATAAACTACATTCTGCCCCAAGGGGCGCTCCACTTCCTGCTCGGGCATGTGCAGGGCTGCTTCTGCCTTGGACTGTTCTTCTTTGTGAAACATCAGGTGCATGATCAGCCCGATGACGACGCTGAACATAACAGCCCCCACAGCCCTGGCCAGGCCGATTTCGGGACCGAGAATTCGGGCGGTGAGCACAATCGCGAGCACATTGATTGCCGGCCCGGAATAAAGAAACGCAATCGCCGGGCCCAGACCTGCGCCGCGCTTCCAGATACCCGCAAACAATGGTAATACCGTGCAGGAACAAACTGCTAAAATGGTACCGGAAACGGAGGCTACTCCGTAGGAAAGGATTTTTTTGGCCCCTGCGCCCAGATATTTCATCACGGCTGCCTGAGACACGAACACCGAGATGGCACCGGCGATAAAAAATGCCGGCACCAGGCACAGCAGCACGTGCTCCTGGGCATACCACTTGGCTAATGCCAATGACTCGATCACCGCTCCCGTAAACCGGCTGCTGTCAATCGGCAACCAGAAAAATATAAGAAAAACCCCGATGATGAGGCTTAAAGGCTTCCATATGGCTTTCCAATGGATTGAGCTGGGTTGTGTGTCAACCTTTTCAACCATAGAGGACTGTTCCATGCCGGCGCTATGTTCAGTAACTGTAGCGAGTTCACTCATCTTTGAATTTCCCTTCGCTATTATGACCCATGCTGAATCTATAAAATTCAGATATTAAAACGCTATATGCGAATTTAACGATATATAAAGACAAAAAAAATTAACCCCGACAGATATCGACCCGGTTTATAAAAGGTGCTTTTTTCATCAATTCTGCGATTTCAGAATCTTCGTTTAACCAGTGTTGAAGGTTTCCAAGCAAACTGGCTGCGTAGGGGCTGCTCTTGCCGTTTGCAAGGAAATAATTTACCCACAAGCCCTCTTTTTTATAGTCAACCAACCCGGCCTCTTCGAGTATTTTCAGGTGCTTGGATACCGTTGGCTGAGCCAACTTTAATGCCGTCTGAAGCTCACAAACGCACATAAATTTTTGCTGGAGCAGCTTGATAATTTTGACCCGATTTGGATCAGACAACGCTTTCATGACTTTCACAAATGTTTTCATAATAACCTCATATATCGTTAAAATAGAATATAAAAGGTCTTGTTCTTTGTCAAATCCTTTTTTTTCCAAATTGGATTTAATCGTTTTTATGAGTTGTTCATAAGAAGCTGTCTTTTAAATTAGCCAGAATTTTGTCAGCCACCTGCCGAGCTAAATCTTTTCTTTCAGCTTCCGGGATCTCGTCGACAAGCATTGTGTCGGAGTATTTATTGTCTTTATTATACATAGGAAGGGCATCGAATTGGATCATGTTTTCGTGGCCGACAACGTTTTTCATAATCCGGCCGTGACAA
>CP070771.1:5777515-5791642 GCA_020345785.1 Desulfobacterales bacterium | reverse complement strand
GAAAACTCGTCCCAAAGATGAAAGAAGTGTCTGGGTCCCGGAGGGGTTGATCGCCAGAAGTGTTGACAAGAAAAAAATCCCGACGGAAGCGACGTTGTCGCAAATTGAGATCGGTGATCAGCCTGGTTATGTGCTTATTCTAAGGGATGTCAATGAACGATACGAAGCTCAGAAGATGATCGCGTCGCTGCGCGATGAAACGGAATATTTAAAAGATGCGATTCAGTCGCTTTACAACCTGGGCGAAGTCATCGGGGAGAGCGCGCCGTTTCTAAAAACACTTCAACTGGTGGCAGAGGTGGCGCCCACGGATTCAACCGTTCTGATTTACGGTGAGACGGGCACCGGAAAAGAATTGATCGCCCGCGCCGTACACGCTTCCAGCTCGCGGAAAGACCGTCCGCTGATCACCGTTAACTGTGCGGCCATTCCGGAAACCCTGATGGAAAGTGAATTTTTTGGCCATGAGAAGGGGGCCTTCACGGGTGCCACCCAACGTCGAGAGGGACGCTTTTCCCTGGCCGACGGCGGAACCATTTTTCTGGACGAGGTGGGCGAGTTGAATAAGGAGCTGCAGGCAAAACTGCTGCGGGTGTTGCAGGAGGGGGAGTTTACCCCGGTGGGAAGCTCACGGACCCGTCGAACGGATGTACGCGTAATAGCCGCCACGAACCGCGACCTGTCCAAGGCGGTTCAAGAGGGAAACTTCAGGACGGATTTGTTCTACCGGCTCAATGTGTTTCCCATCAACATCCCGCCGCTCAGGCAGCGCGGTGATGACATCCGATTGTTGGCCGAACACTTCGCCACTCGATACGCGACCCGCATGGGCCGCAAGATCGATCCGCTCGGGGTTGACTGCATCGAACGGCTAAAAGCCTATGATTGGCCGGGTAACGTCCGCGAATTGCAAAATGTCATGGAGCGCGGCGTGATCACTGCGCGACAGGGTCGTCTCAACCTTGACCACGCCCTGCCGGAGCGTATCAGCCCCGCAGATACGGAAAAGACAACGCCTTCAGATAACAATGTGAAAAGCGTTAAAACCGCACGGCAGCTCCAGCAGCTGGAGCGTGAAAATCTCATTCTGGCCCTGCAAAAGTCCCAATGGCGGATTGCCGGCAAAAATGGGGCGGCCCAACTGACGGGTATGCCGCCCTCAACTTTCCAATCGCGCATGAAGGCTCTGGGAATCAAACGACCGCGTTAGCTTCCCCTCTGAAACCAATTTTTGCCGGGGACACCAGGGGTGCCGACATCTCGATATTTCAAGTCGCGAAATCTCGCCACTCACGAAATCTCGTCACACTGTGGTTTGTCTGCCATGTCTGTTATCTTATTGGTTTTATTTTAAAAATTAAAAATTACACCGTTTGGCACGCCTTGTGCTCTATTGATTGGCAACCGCAAAAAAAGGTCTGCGAGTAAAAAATCAAACCAAAAGGAGAATCATAAAATGAAACATGCAACCAAACGTATGGAGAAAATAAATAACGTTAACGGTGTGAATGTCGATGAATTGTTCGGCACCATCGATGCCGTCAAAAAAGCGCCGGTAATTGCCAAATTTAAATTCCGGGCCCAAAACCAGTGGATGGATGGCGGGCACAACCGCACGACAATCAAAAATTTCTTTGGAACCCGGCAGGAACATGAACGCAAAGAACCTTACGTGCTGGATGCGGATGAGCCGCCGCTGCTTCTGGGCAGGGATCTGGGTCCCAATCCGGTGGAATATGCCCTGACCGCCCTGGCCGCATGTGTGACCACATCCATTGTCTATCATGCCGCTGCCAAAGGCGTCACCATCCGTTCGATGGAATCCAGGCTGGAAGGCGATATCGACCTGCAGGGGTTTCTGGGTATCCGGGACGACGTCCCCCGGGGGTACAAAGAGATCCGGATGTCGGTGAAGATCGATGCCGATGCACCGCCTGAAAAGCTGGAGGAAATCGTTCAGTTGGGGCCGACCTACTCGCCGGTGTTCGACACCATCACGCGCGCCGTGCCGGTTTCCGTTCAGCTCGAAAAGTAAGGACCGCGTCTATGCTTCGCGGTCCCTGCCGCAAGCATTCATGATCCGCAGCATATATCTTAACTAGTAAAGGGGGGGAAAGTAATTTCCCCCCCTACACTGAAAGTATTTTTCTTTATCTTAAATTTGCCGACAGCGCCCCAACCATGTTTTTCATATCCCTTGGATCTCCATTCGGGTGAAGCACAATCATCAGCATCTCCCATTGCCCGTAAGGTGATGCGTCCAGCGGAGCCGTATACATGCCATTGCCATCTGAATCGGTTCTGAACATGTAAGGCGGCTGACCCGCACCGGTTTCATGCTTTTGGGGCTTGGTGTTCACGAACCATACCGTGTAAACCGATTCGGGCTTGAGACCTTTTGCAACAATCTCAATGGTTGTATTATTGATGACCGCAGTCCCGCTGGCATTGGGATGCTTTTTAGTTGCCAGCAGAGAAATTTTCTCGCCTGCTTGAGAAGCCAAAGAAAAAGTTCCAAAGGCGACTAAAGCAAGAGCGCATGCCAATATGGTTAGTCTTTTATTTCGGTTCATGATTATTCTCCTGCGTTACAAGTAAAATGCAAATTGACTTTAAATAACAAGGGCACCCGCTTCCTTGCGGGATGTCCTTTCTCGCACGAATAGTCGTGGGAACAAAAAAAGCCTTACATCGGATCTTCGTCGGACAGGTTTGGGAAGTGACCGCAGTCTGCGGTAGTACAAAAGATTAGCTATTGGAGATATTTTCTGAATTTGATCAAATCGCTTTAAAAAAAGCAAAAAAGATCAAAGGAGGCGGGCCGCCGCGAGCGCGTAAATAAGCGTGTGCTGATAGATGCGCTCAATTTCGATGACCTCGTTGGGGCCATGGGCCACCTCCAGGAAGCCCGGACCGTAGGCAAACGCCGGAATTCCTTTGCGTGCATACCATCTGGTTTCCAGGATGCCGGGACACATTTCAAAGGACGGACGTTCACCAATGACTGTCTTTATGGTTTCCGCCAAGGCAATTGCAACCGGATGATCCTCCGGAACACCGCTGGAGTAGCCTTCCTGCAGGACTTCAATTTCGAGGTTGACTCCCTGTCGCCGGAACTGGTCCAGCAGCGTAAAGAGCCGTGCTTTTTCAGTCTCGAGGTCCTCCTCGGGATTGAAGCGTCTTTCCACTGTAAATGTGCAGACCTCCGGCACGACATTGAAGTTCGTCCCGCCCTCAACGCGTCCGCCAAGCATCAGGATGGACTGCGCCGCCGCCTGGGGCTCAATGCGATAGCCGGTTTTGCGCTTTTCCACCTCGGCCTTAAGGGTCTGCAGTCCCGCAGCCACCTGCAGCATCTGCTCGAATGCATTGATGCCCTGATGCTGCAATCCCACGTGGGCGGCTTTACCTTTAACGGTGATTTGCAGGGTAATCGCTCCGCGGTTGGCATTCCAGATGACCCCGCTGGTGGGCTCCGGGGTGAGCATGGCCATCGCGTTATGCCCCAGCAGGCCGATCTGCTCGAGATAGCGCGAGCCGCCCCGGCCGCCGGTTTCTTCATCAGCCACAATGCACAGGCCTACGCGACCCCTTAATTGCACCTTAAGCTCTTTGAGCAGATAGGTGGCGTATATCATTGTCGCCAGGGCCGATTTCATGTCCGTCGAGCCCCGCCCAAACAGTCGCCCTTTATCGACACGGGGGCTGAATTGCTCACGACGTTGCGCCGGCACGACATCGTAGTGTCCATGGAAGTAAAGGGTGCGCTGACCTTCGCCATAGAAACTGAGCAGATTGCAACGAGGTCGATCCGGAAATCCGGGCACCTCCACCACCTGGTATGCCAACCCGAGGCGTTCCAGCTCCAGGCGGATCCGGTCCGCGCATTCACGGTAGTAATTACCCGGCGGATTTTCGCTTGCTATTCTGATGAGGTCTTTGCTGAAATTCAGGATGCCTTCTTTGTGAGCATCCAGGGCTTGCGTCAGTGCGAGTTGCAGTTCCATTGCCACGGCTCCCTTGTCTTCCAAAGAGACCTAAACATCCACCTGTTTTTCAGCCTGGCAGAAAGACTCGAATTTCCCCCTTACATGAGCCCCTTTCATGCATGAGGCACCCTTCGATCACGGGGTGGATCGAATAGGCAATTCCCAGGGCTTCGAGCCAGCATTCGATCCTGTACATCACGCCACAGCGGTATCCATCGATCATCCCAATCTGTTTCATGCCCTTATAGGCGAAGCACTGCCCGTTCTTCCAGTCCCAGCGTATAAGATCTTTTGAAGGTGACCGGAAGCGGACGTTCCTGAACACTGAATCAGGAAGCGTCAGTTCCAGGGCCGTCAGCATGAAATCCATGAGGTCGTCAAAAGTGTCAAACCGCTTCTTGCTGATTCCCAGGGCCCGTTTCGCCCGCTCCACTTCAATGGGAGCCAGCGATTTTATAGCCCCTTTGTTCAATGCATTCGCCCGTTCGATGCCGAGTTCCCGGCAAGTGTGATAAAACCACATCCCATCGTGAGTCAGCCACCCCTTGCCGAGTAAATTCCTAACGTCTCTTTTTTCGATTCTATCCAGTGCGTCCATTATTCTTTCTCCAGCACAGAAATTCCATTTCATAGTGAGGTGTATAACACTGAAACTGAGGAGTGCGAAGAACCGTCATCTTTCGAAGCATCTCACTCAAGTGATATGTTCAAGCTGGTTTGTTTCACATGGTAATTCATTCTGCATTAATACATTTTTTTGCGTCAAAAAGAATAGAAAAAAGGCCGTTATGCTTCCGACAATATGGCTAAGTGGCACTGGTACAAAACCCTGTGTTCCCCCATAAGGCAGAAGTGATCCATTATTGTAGATTTCCAGGCTTATTTTCACAAAAAGGAATATGATTGTTAATATTGATGCAGTTGGCCAGGGAGATGGCTCTCGAAGGCATAGAAGAGAACAATATATAATAGACCCACATGCCACACCAGATAAGCCTCCAAAGTAGATCATGTCGGGTTTAAAGACTATTAACGTAATACTAATTGAGCATGCCATCAATAAGCATAAAAGTTTGAAGTATCCATATCCTTTGTATTCAATAATCCATCCAGTGATGCCAAACGCTACGGTGTTATAAATTAAATGCATAGCACCGAAATGCACGAAATGCGACGTAATTAAACGCCATATTTCACCTTTAAAGATGGCTTCAATATCATAAACAAACAGGGCCGCTAAAGCATCTATTTTGCTTGATACGATGCATAATGCAATAACACAGATTGTATATATTGGTACGCGTGAGATCATGCTTTTTGTTTCCGTTTCATCCATAACCAATATGCACCTAAAATAGATATCAATATTATGACAGATGCATCAAGGCTTCCGCCCCCGGTATACCCAGGCTTGTGAACCACTTTATATTCTTCCGGCTGCTCTTTCACTTTTTCCTTGAACGACTCTAGCTGCATGTCGAGGTTCTTTATGACATCGGCACTGGCCTCTTTAAAGCCCTGGATGCTGTCGGCCCTCAACTCTTCATCCAGGTTTATCGGCGTTGACAATCCTTTAACATGACTGATACCCGGAGCGCGGAACAACATCTTGCGACTTTGGATATCATAAACGGCCGCATCAACCATTGTATGGGTATCGTTTTTTTCCCCGGGGATTATATAGGCTCCAACAATGGTCCAGTAGGTTATCGAGGCCAGTCCTTCCTCCGTAAACTGAGTCTGGTCATAGGAGAGCAAGGCAATGGCGTCCACTCCGTACATGGTGCGGATCTGGTCCAAATTGGCAAAGCTTCCCTTTCCAGTTAAGTAAGCGGAAGGAATAAGTTCAATGTCTTTGACGAATTTATATTTTTTGAAATGCTTGGCAACCTCATTCATCAGGTCCATCTTATCTTTTTCCGTTAGCGTGTCATGTCTGCCTCCAGTTTCTGGAACAAACGCAATACCGACTCGTAATGGCAGGGACAATATCGGTATGCTAGGGCTTTCAATATGACCCTCTTTATCAGAATAAAGATACTCATAAACACTGCTGCTATGGTGCCTTTTTGTCTGGTGAGCACATCCCATGAATGCAACACAGACCAATAAAATAAGGAGCATGAGGCTATAATTTCTGAATGATTTCATGTTGATGGTATCCCTTCTGTTTTTAGCTCTAACGTTTGCGAATAACTAGCGGGCCAACTAAAGTCAAAGTTTTCACGGTACTTGCGTTAAGTCGCATAATTTTCTCTGTCTGGTTCATCCGTTGCTTATACAATTACTTTTAAGTATTTCCAAAAGCTCGCCATTAACAATAAGTCTATCATATAGTTCTTTAAAGATGGACATATTACATATATCAAATCAGTCACCCAGGTCAACAGTCCCAACTTTTCACGCCATTCTGCCGAACCGTTTTTCATTTTAAACAAGATGGCTGGAAACGTATGCGATGCGGAGGGCTGACTGGCATTTTGGAAAAAGAGTCTTAGCTTTTAAGAAGGTTTAAAACTAGACCGCATTAACCTGCCAATACGAACCGCGAAGGGAGGATTCTAATGGCCGCCAGCCTTCTTTTCACAATGATGCCGGATTCTTACCAAATCAGCACACCCGCAGCTGCCGCCCGCATGTTTCAGGCATCTGAAACCTTTTTGAATTCGCTTTCCTCCAAACAACGCCAAGCCGCCTGTTTTGCCTTCGAAAACGACGAGCGCTATGACTGGCATTATGTCCCCCGCAAGCGATCCGGACTGACCCTGAAAGACATGACCGCAGACCAGCAGGCGCTGGCCCGGGCTTTTTTAAAGACCGGCTTGAGTCAAAGCGGCTATTGGAAATCAGTCACTATCATGCGGCTAGAGACGGTGCTGCATGAGATCGAAACCTTTAACATGGGCCGGGACCCTGAAAAATACTTCTTTTCCTTTTTCGGAATCCCTTCCGAGAACGGCACCTGGGGCTGGCGGGTGGAAGGCCACCACCTGTCGCTCAACTTTACTATCGTCAAAGGGCGTCTGCTGGCAACCGCGCCGCGCTTCCTGGGAGCCAACCCGGCCAATATCACAGCAGGGGAACTGAGCGGTTTGCGAACCCTGGCCGGTGAAGAGGATTTGGCTCGCAAGCTATTGAATTCACTGAATCCGGAGCAGAAAAAAAAGGCGGTATTCCGTGAACAAGCCTATAGCGACATCGTGACCGGCAACGAGGAGATGGTTTCGCCGCTCAAGCAGGTGGGCATTGCGGCGGCTTCATTGGACGGAGGACAGATGGATTTTCTGATAAGGCTGATCGACGAATATGTATCCGCCTTGACGCCTGAAATCGCACGGCAGCGTACTGAAGCCGTTCGCAACAGTGATTTGCATCATATCCATTTCGGCTGGGCCGGTGCCCTCGAACCCGGCTATCCGCACTACTACCGCATTCAAGGAACCTCCTTTCTGATCGAATACGATAATGTCCAGAACAGTGCAAATCACATTCACACGGTGTGGCGCGACTTTAACGGTGACTTCGGCCGGGATCTGCTAAAAGAGCACTACCGGAGGGCGCATCTGTAAGAAACAAGGAATAGGATGATGATAAATGAAGATTTGATTGCATTCATTTCAACTGCTATCCGTTTGAAGTGAGCAGCAGCCCTAATACATTCCAAATTTTCACGGTCTTTACGTAAAACCGCATAGTTTATCCCCCGTGCCTCGGCGAAGACTATCGAAGACTGGCCGTGCCGCGGCGTAGTCCCGCCGGGGCGGGACGAAGACGGGTCAGCTCCACTGCATTGTTTGATTTCATGCCTCTATAATAACGACGTAAATAACCGGAACAGCGAAAATAAGGGCACTTGCCATCCAGAAAGACGAATTTGCATCACCACGGATCCGGCCGATTAATGCTTTGACTGCTGCAAATATCCCTGCAATGCCTGCTGCAAGGGCGACAACTGCTGCAATTAGTCCGCGGTTGCGGCAGCCAAGCAGCTCAACAGGCAGCATCGCAATGACAAAAAAAATGGCTGTTGCCGTTGCAGGATACAATATGTGCTTAGTGATATTTTTCATTTTACACTGCCGAATATCGCGGCTAAAGCGAGCGATTCTGTGCGTCGCGGTGAGCCTCTGGTTTGGTGTTCTTTAATTTATTCAATTTGACTTTTGCTATGTCATACGCCATCGTAAGACATATGAAAGCTAGGTATTCGGATGAAGGCCTCGGGGAAATTGAGTAGTAAGAAAAAAGTCGCAATATCAAAAATCAATATCCAAACGCTAAAACCTTTACTTATTAGGATGGTTTAATTTTCTCACATTAATTTCATAATTATCTATTATTATCGGTTGATTGTTTGAAAAAATCAAGGTGATATAGATGAAACAAGGAATGCCTAATCGCCTTTGGCAAGGGATAAAATCTATCTCTGAGACCTCTGTGAGCTCTAACGAAGTGGGCGAGAGATTTAAATATAATATTCAGACTTACTTGAATTGCTCAACCAACTTCTGGATTTCCACGGCCTGCTCGGGAGGTATCGGAACCGGCTGATGGTCCTGTAGGATCTTCTGCAATTTCTGCTGTGCGCGCTCCAACAGACTCCTAGCGCCGGATGACTGCCATTGGTCGTAGCCCATGCGGCTGATCAATTTGGGCCGCCACTGGGTGGCCTCGAGATGTTGCAAGGTATGCAGATGGCCGAGGAAATTGCCGTCCACGCCCACTTCTTTGATGACGTTCACCGCCAGATTTCCATCGTCCACCGGGATGCCCCGGCACAGCCGCCGCACCTGATCGATGATTTCATCCAGAATCACAATCATTTCCAAGCTGCCGGTCAGGCCGAAATCCAGATAGCCCACATCATGATTTAAATTGGATCCCGCCATCTGGGAAATGAAAGTCAAGAGACCGGCTTCGAAGGTCGCCTGACCGTCCGGTATTTGCGAATCGCTGGTACCGGCGTAGCCCCAGTTGGGCAGGTCATAAAAATGGCTCATCTCGATGGCGGCCAAATAGGAAAGAAGATATTCCGGCGCGTTATACGAGCATTGACCGGTGATCATATCCAACACCGCCGGACCCATCCCCATGATAAAGGGCGCACCCTTTTCTTGCAGCTGGTGGATCACCAGTCCCGCAAAACATTCCGCCAGTCCCTGGGCCACATGCCCGGCAATGGTCATGGGAGCTGTGGATCCGGCAATCGGAGCGGGCGAGAAGATAACCGGCATTGATTTTTCGGCGCAAAACAGAAGTTTGTCCACACTCTCGGCGGGAAATTTCAAGGGGCTTACCGGCTCTCCGTAATAAATGGCATAGGGTTTCGATCGCAGCTCGTCTTCACCGTTGCGCAGGATGCGCGCGATTTCCCACATCGCGCTGAGATCATTTCGGCTGTCGGCGGTGCAGACGATCGGTTTGACGGAATTGGCCGCCATCGCCTGAAAGCTTCGCAGATACGCCTGCTTGGCAGGAAAGTCGGATGGATGAGCAAAAGACATGATAAAGTCAATGTTGGGCAAGGCGTCGGCCGCCTTGGCCGCCCGGCGAACGTCTTCCAGCAGGCACCGGTGGCGCTGCATGGTCTGTGAATCCAGGGAGTAAATAAGATCGGATCCGGTGCCGAAATACGACCGACGCCCCCCGAGATCCATGACCTGCTTCCCCTCGCGGTCGAAGATCAGAATATTATTGGGTGCGCTCGCGATCGACTGCTCCACCAGCTTGCCGGGTATTTTCACCAGTCGGCCTTCAGCCACCGGACAGCCGGCATCTTTTAGAAGGGACACGGCTTTATCATGAAAAATTTTTATCCCGATTCCGTTCAGGATCTGCAATACGGCCCGGTGAATTTTTTCCTTATCCTCCCGGGATAGAAATGACAAAGTCGGCCTTATTGATATTTCATCGACAGGTATGTTGGCAGTCATTTTTTTAGTCTCGGGATTTAGTCTGATTTAATTGCTGACAAAATCTATTTGTAGATACAATTGATTTAAATTCAAGAGTCTACATAACTTCGCCAGCTCGTGCTATATATAATTTCACCGCCCGCTACGCTCGAGACGCCGAGGACGCAAAGTTGACTTTACTTTTCACTTTCTGTTGACCAGACGTCGCTAAAGCTATGCCGTGGCATGGAGGTCAGAAAGTGAAAAACAACAGCCCTTCGGGTAAAATCGTACTCATGGCATCTTTTGACGCACCTCTAATTACAAGCCTTATGCAAATTAGAGCACGGAGTGCTTGCGGATTTGCATTTGCCGGCCTCTCACCGGCAAATGCAAAAAATAGCGCCTCCGCGCTCTCTGCGGCTCTGCGGTGAAAGCAATATGTTAAATTATAAATGAAATTTTTTAGGCTGCCCTGCCGGTTTGCTCTTGAACTGATTTAATTCCCAGCTCGGCCAGCTTGGCCGGGGTCGGCCGGCCCTCTTCGTCCCAACCCATGACGCTGTAAAATTTCTTTTTCATGGGCTCCATCCACTCCGACGGTTTCGAGGGCTCCTGTCCGGCATTGTACTCTTTGTCAAAAAACATATCCGGCAGACGATCATCGGCTTCGCCGACGCCCCAGCGCAGGTTGAGGAGTCTCTCGATGTTGACGATTCTATCACCCGCAGCAAATAGATCGGCCACCTCGACCGGCTGTCCGGTCAAGACTGCCGCCAGTTCCGCCTCGGCCACCAGATCGTAGGCGCTGATGAGGGACAGGGCCGGGACTTTGCACAAACCGAGGCTGTCCAGCACCGTACCGACAATCATGGCCCGTCTGACCAGTTCGGCTTTGCCGTGGATGGATTTAAGATCGGATGCTTTGGGCCTTCCGAACTCGTCGCTGGGTTCATCCGGCAGCCATTTATTTTCCAAGGCGGAGTAAACGTCGTTAAAGTCCGCCCCGCGGCTGGCAACGGCATATCCCAGGGCTGTGCCCATCATGTTGCCCGGATGGTAGCCGGACAGTTCAAGCCCTTTGACATGGGCGGCATAATACTCGGACCCGCGCCCGATGATTTGGGCGGCCCGGCGCACTCCCTTGCCGAGAACAGCACCGAATCCCTTGCCTGAGGCGATCTGTCTGATTAAAAGCTCCATGGATTTCCCATTGCCCCAGGCAAGATCCAGCCCGCCGGTATCCTCCGGGGTAATGATTTGCCGTTCGAAAAGATCCATGGCAAAGGCAATGACGTTTCCTGTCGAAATACTGTCGATGCCCAGGCGGGAGCACAGGTTGTCCAGGTAGACCAGAGAGTCCAGGTCGCTCAAACCGCATTTGGGTCCCAGCGACAGCATGGGTTCAAACTCGGGCCGAAAACCTTTTTCCCCCTTGAATCTACCGCTGCCGAATTCCAGTTCGGCTTTGCATTGAACCGGACATCGGGAACACCCGCGCGATCGGGTAATTTGATCCGTCAGATTTTTCCCGTCGATTCGATCGGCGGCCTCAAAGGTATTGGTTCGAAAATTGCGGGTGGCTAAAATACCCAGATCATCGGCCCATTTGACGTAACCTGCCCCGCCGTGCTTTTTAAACACCTTAAATTCCGGCGCATTCTTTATTTGCCAGGCATAGCGCTTAACGGCTTCATTGCCATTGGCAGGGGCCAGAAAGGGGATTTTCGGTTTTCGCCCTTTAATAACAATGGCCTTCAGATTCTTGGCGCCCATGACGGTGCCCATGCCGGTGCGACCGGCGGCATGGTCGCGGTCCGTCATCAGACAGCCGAAGCGCACCCCGTTTTCACCACCGGGACCGATGGTCATGATCTTTAATTTTTGGCTGCCCAGCTTGGCTTTGAGCTGCTCGTCGGTTTGCCAGGTATCCAGCCCCCAGAGAGATTTGGCGTTGCGGATTTCGATGGTATCACCGTCGATCCAGAGATAGACCGGATCCGGCGCTTTGCCGCGGATGATTAAACTTTGGATGCCGCACGAGCGCAGCTGGGGACCGAAACCGCCGCCGACATTGGAGCTGCCCAAAATTCCGGTAAGGGGGGATCGCGCGTTGATGTGCAGCCTGGAGGACGACGGCGCCGCGGTTCCGGTCAGCAGTCCGCAGGAAAAAAGGAGAATGTTTTCCGGACTCAGCGGATCGACGTCCCGGGGTAAGTGATCATAAAGGTAGTTTACATTGAATCCCCGGCCGCCGAGATATTGCCAGACCAGCTCCTTTGGAAAGGGTCCAAATTCCGGGGTTCCTGTGCTGAGATCGATATCAAGAATGCGCCCGAAATATTCCATGCTGAAGATTGTCCTTAGATGGGGTTTTCAACCCACTTCTATAAAGTGCTCACCGGTCGTGAAGCGGCGAATTTGTAATTTATGAAAACGAGGTATTTTAGGGAAACTTGGAGGGAGTGTCAAGGATGATGGCATGGATGTCATAGTTACGTTAAAGGAAAGTCTAAAACCGGTTATAGCAGAAGGTTTTATAAAACAATAAAATCTCAAATCTCAAGCACTAAAATCCAAATAAATCTCAAATTTCAATATTCAATGATCGAAACATTCATCAGAGTTGCATCGTATCGCCTTGTAAACCCCTGTCTGCCAATCAGCGACCACCTGCAGAGCTGGGGGTATGTGAAGGCCCCTGGAAGGGGTCGGCACCAAGCTCTGCCGATGGTCGCTGATGTATATAAAGAATTTTGGCGGTAAAACCTTTTCAATTCTCATCCCGCTGGAGCGGGATGGCTTATGAATGGAGTGATGAAGCCAATGGGCATAACTGTAAAACGGCCATTTGTTTGGAATTTTGAATTTCGGCTATTGGTATTTGTTTGTGATTTGATTTTTGGAGCTCGGATTTTCATGATTTTCTTTAAGCAGGTACTTTTCGCAATATCAGTCAACTGCTTCTTTAAACGACGGAGCCCTGACGTCGTTGTCAATGGTCCGTTGTCAGTGGTCCGTGGGTAAATAAACAAAAAAGCTTTGATTTCGATTATGAAAACAACTGACAACGGACCACAGACAACGGACATTGAGCGTTGGGGTCCAATTACGACATAAAGCTCAACGAAGGCTGACACCCCACCGGCCGGTGACGTCATGCAATACAAGCTCAATCCCCTTAACTCAATTTGCCAACCTTCTTTTCCACCGCGGCCAATATTTTTCCACTGCGTATCAGCTCTTGCATCGCCGCAATATCCGCGGCCAGAACGCGGTCGGTTTCCAGATGAGGAATCACCCGGCGGATGACCCGGTAGGCTTCCAGGGTTCCCTCGCCGGGCTTCAAATTCGTGAAGAGATCCAGTGCCTGGGCGGCGCATAACAGCTCGATGGCAATCACCTGCGCCGCATTTGTCAAAACGTCGCGACACTGGCGGGCCGCGATGGTTCCCATGGAGACATGATCTTCCTTGTTGGCCGAGGTGGGAATGGAGTCCACGCTGGCCGGATGACAAAGCACTTTATTTTCGGACACCAGCGCGGCTGCCGTATACTGGGCAATCATGAAACCGGAGTTGAGCCCCCCGTCGCCGACCAGAAAGGCCGGCAGTCCGCTCAGCATCGGGTTTACCAGCCGTTCAATCCGACGTTCGGATATATTGGCCAGCTCGGCAACGGCCATACTGAGAAAATCCAGGGCCAGCGCCACCGGTTGTCCGTGAAAATTGCCGCCCAGCAAAAAGTCCCGGCTTTCGGCAAAAATCAGCGGATTGTTGGTAGATGAATTCATCTCGATTTCGATCACATTGCGGCAATAGTTGACGGCATCTTTGGTGGCGCCATGCACCTGGGGCGAACATCTGAGGGTATACGCATCCTGCACGCGCCCGCAGTCTTTATGGGATGTGATGATTTCGCTGTTTCGGACGATGCGCTCCATGTTGTCGGCCGCCGCCGCTTGTCCGGGATGGGGCCTGATTTCGTGAATTCTTTTGTTAAATTCGGTGCGGCTGCCCATCAGCACTTCAAGGCTCATGGCGGCCGCAATGTCGGTCAGCTTCGAGAGATTGCCGGCATCATAGACTGCCAGCCCGCCGATGGCGGTCATTACCTGCGTGCCGTTGATCAGGGCCAAGCCTTCGCCAGCCTCCAGCTGAATGGGCTTCAAGCCGCACTTGCTGAGCACCTGCCGGCCTGTCATTCTCTGCCCTTTGTAGAATGCCTCACCCAGACCGATCAGA
>CP070771.1:5769374-5777415 GCA_020345785.1 Desulfobacterales bacterium | reverse complement strand
AACCGCGACGAGGATGGCTTCGATATTTTCCCGCCAGTGACTTCTGCGGGGTGTTTGATCATCTTTACCAGTTGAATTTTTAAGTTTCAAATTTTCCGATACCTTTCTCGATGAGCGTTAGAAAAAAAAGATAATAACTCTGATCAGCAAATTTGCAAGAATTCCGGCAGCAACGTCGTCGGCGACAACTCCCAGACCCCCTGAAAGTTTTTTGTCCATGAGTCGAATGGGAAACGGCTTCAAGATATCCAGAATTCTGAAACAAAAAAAACCGAAAACGGCGGTGGTCAGATTAAACGGTAGTCCGATGAGTGTAACCACCATCCCGGCGACTTCATCAATAACGATGCAGCCGGGATCGGTTCTGTCCAAAACTCTTTCAGCGCTATTTGCGATCCATATCGCAAAAAAAATAAGAAGCAACGCGCCCGCTGTCGCCTGCGGTAATTTTAACCCCGCCAAAATGAAACAAATCGGAAGACCGACTAAGGAACCCAGCGTACCCGGTGCATATGGAATGTTTCCGATGTAAAAACCGGTGGCCAAAAACACGACGACTTCTTCTCTCCAATTCATTGCCCGTGTCTATAATCTGGACCACCTTTTGTCAAGCTCAGTTATGGTTGATTCGTTTGATCTGAGCCCAAGACCTCCTGTTGCGCGGGAGGAGCACTCGCTAAACCTAATTCCAATTAATTACTCACCAATTTTGGTTGTAAAATTATCCATAATCTCCCGGGTCACTGTTTCATAAACGCTACGCAGGGGAACATCATGCTCACGGGCTATTTTGCGACAGGCTTCATACTCGGGTATAATGCGGAAATTTCCCTTTGGATCTTTAATCCGTTTGACCGCGATGGCACCATAGGATGTTCTCACCTCCATGGATTCCCGTTCCAGCAAACGTCGCCGGAGCACGTCATATCGAACCCCCAGGGTGGTTGTTTCAGTCAAGATACGATGAATGAGAGCATCTCGTCTATCGATTTTGCAGAGCACCTGCAACATGGTGCCGGGTCGATTCTTCTTCATGTAAATCGGAATCCAGTAGACATCCAAAGCGCCGTCTTCAAAAAGTCGGTCCATCAGATGGCCAAACAACTCCGGGTTCATGTCATCAATATTGGTCTCAATGATTTCAACCTGATCTTCTTGCAGCGCTTCTGATGTTTCAGTCACCGTGTGCGGCTCGTTGCCTGTGATGACTCGCAAAAGATTCGGTCTTGCTGCAAGATCCCGCTGACCGGCCCCGTACCCGATAGCATGGAGGATCATATCCGGCATGGCGCCAAACCTTTGCGCTACTCCCGCGATAATAGCTGCTCCGGTGGGCGTGACAAGCTCGTAAGGAATGTCCGTTCCATATACCGGCACGCCTTTCAAAATTCTCAGAGTGGCCGGTGCCGGCACGGGGAGTTTACCGTGACGACAGGTGACAAATCCTTTGCCGAGGGGCAGCGGAGAGGCGATGATCTTTTTGATTCCCAGATATTCCAGGCCGAGGGCAGTTCCGACGACATCGACGATGGCATCGATCCCCCCTACTTCGTGAAAATGCACTTGCTCGATGGAACAGCTGTGAATGGAGGCCTCGGCTTGTGCCAGTCTTTGGAATACCTGAAGACTGACTGATTTGACCGGGTCGGTCAAAGGGCTGTTTTCGATCATAGAACGTATTTGTAAGAAGTTTCTTGATATTTCATCGTCCGAAGCTTCAACTTTGACCAGCGCGGCGTGGATACCGTTTCGATGCACCGAGGTCAGTGCAAGATCGAAATCGGTCAGAGGAATACTCTTAAGACGATCTCTTAGCCAGTCTAGTGGAACTCCCAGATCAACTAACGCGCCCAGCGTCATGTCTCCGCTGATTCCCGCAAAACAATCAAAATAGGCTAACATCAGATAATTCCCGATTCAGATAAAGTTATTGACAAAAAAAGCAACAAATATAATATTAATCTTCGCAACGGAAGTGCGCAGCTGACTGGTGCGGCTCCCGGACTTCAAATCCGGTGTGGGGCGCTAGAACCGTCCCGGGTGGGTTCGATTCCCATGCACTTCCGCCATTTTACTTCCCATCAGCCAATCCCGGCAAGTTGATAAATAGCCCGCGCGAATTTTAAACCCTGAAATCCTTACCATAACTTTTCTTTCAAAACAACTTTGATCATTTTTTGGCGCTGATCTATCTGGTTTGGTGACCATTTGAGCTATACAAAATTCGGTAGAACCTTTTCGATTCTCACCCCGATCGGTCGGGGTGGCTTCTGAATGAAGTCATTTTTTTGGGACGTCATCCATTTTGCGGAACTGATCAAATGGGGTTATATTTTAGTAAGCCTGGCGACGGCCTCGATATGGTAAGTATGCGGGAACATGTCAACCGGTTGTACCTCCTCCAGTCGGTAGCGATCCTCCATCATCCTCAGGTCCCGGGCCATTGTCGCCGGATTGCAGGAGACATAGACCATGCGGTCAACTCCCAGTTCAAGCACTTGTTTGACAACATCTTTGTGCATGCCGACCCTAGGAGGATCGATAATCAACAGATCCGGCCTTTGCGTGATTTGAGACAAGCATTGGCGGATATCACCTTTGATAAAGGTGCAGTTGGAAACACCGTTTTTATGGCAATTTTTTTCAGCATCCGTCACCGCACTTTCGAAGATTTCTATACCCGTGACGGATTTGCATGATCCGGACAGCAGGATCGGAATGGTTCCGGTGCCGCTGTAAAGATCGAGCACCCTCTCGATACCGGTGAGCCCGGCAAATTTTTCCACCGTTTTAAAAAGAACTTCGGCACCGCGACTGTTGGTCTGGAAAAATGAATTCGCTGATATGTCAAATTCAAAGGCAGCAATGTTATCCGAAATAACGTCGGAGCCTGCAAGGGTTTGCTCAAATTCACCAATGGCCACCCCGGCCTTGCGAGACGTGACATTGTTAACGACCGAAACCACCTGCGGATATTTTTCCGTTAACATTTCCGCCAGCGGCCGCACGGTCTCGAGATCTTCTTTCGCGGTCACAAGGTTAACCATCCATTGATCGCGAGCCACCGAATGCCTCAACACCAAAAAACGCCAGAAGCCCGCATGACTGCGCAGACCATAAACCGGCGCGTTAGAGGACCTGATGAATCCTCTAACATCATTCAACAGTAAGTTTCCCATATCGGGTTGCAGCAAGCAGGCCCGGATGTCGATCACCTTGTGAAAAGTACCGGGTACATGCAGTCCGAGGGCAAACCCTTGGTCGATATCCGGTCGGCCCAATTCGTCGGGCAACAGCCAGCGTCTGTCCGCGCAGGAAAATTCCATTTTATTGCGGTAACCAAAAATGATCTCGGAAGCAATTGTCGGATGAACCGCCACGTCTTTGAATCGTCCGATGTGTTCAAGAGATTCCAGCACATGTTGTCTTTTGTAAATCAGCTGTTGGTCATAATTTAAAAACTGCCACTTGCATCCCCCGCAAAACCCGCTATACTCACAAGGCGGAACAGTCCGGAAAGGCGAAGATTCGATCAGTTCTAACGGGCGGGCTTCGGCATAATTTCTTTTCTTTCTGAAAACGAGGATTTTCACCCGATCGCCGGGCACAGCCTGATCAACAAAAA
Organism: Desulfobacterales bacterium; assembly: GCA_020345785.1. Next base: position 5,773,790 of record CP070771.1, on the reverse strand, counting down.
CGGCCAGGCCGTCCACCCGCACCAGACCCCGGCCACCGAAAGCAATATCGGTAACTTCGACCTCGATCTGAGTTCCTTTTTTAATTTTCATAATTCCCTAATTATCCTAAACCAGAGAAAAAACAAAGGATGAAAATGACCATTTCAAATGAAAATTTTATGGAAAAAGATATCAGCTTTCTGTCCGATGGATTTGTGTTGAAAGGGAAATTACATCTGCCCGCGGTTTGTCAGCCGCCTGTTGTCATCGGGTCCCATGGGTTGTTCAGCAGCAAAGACTCACCAAAACAAATTGCTCTGGCGCGGGCGTGCAATCGCCTTGGCATGGCGTATTTCCGCTTTGACCATCGGGGATGCGGCGGCAGCCAGGGCGAATTTGCAGAGGTTACCTCGCTGGCATCCCGCTGCCGTGATCTCAAAAATGCGGTGGAAGCAATCAGAAACACAAATGAGACCGGCCCTCTAATGGGGCTTTTTGGCAGCAGCATGGGAGGTACGGTCAGCCTGGCGGTTGCTGTTGAACTTAGAGCCTGCGCCATTGTTACATTTGCTGCCCCGGTCTGCAGTCATGTCCACAAAGTGGGGCTCGACCATTCGGCTGACCCGCGTGCCGAGGGTAATTTTTTTGATACTCAAAAACAGGCGTTTGACATTAGTTCAAAGTTGCCGAAGATTAAAAACATCCTGATCATCCATGGTGACGCGGATGAGACGGTAGCACTAACCCATGCCCGTGAAATTTACCGGTTGGCGGCTGAACCCAAGAAACTCATCGTCCAGCAAAGCGGAGATCATCGCATGAGCAACGTCAACCACCAGTCTGATTTTCTCAAAGAAGCCTCCATGTGGTTTAAATTCGGGCTTCTTGGCAAGTAGGTTTCATTTTTTTTCGCATCACCTCTCCCTGAGCCTCCACCAAATTGCAAAAGCTAATTAATCCGCATTGAAAAATAGCCATCCAGGATTATAATTTGATCCTTGACGTGTCCTGCCACTTTGTAGTATTAAAAGCGGCAACATACGATACAGCAGGATATGTTAAGCTTCATATTTATTCCAACGTGATAAAAAGAAAGGCTCTTTTTTGACTCAAATCAAGGAAATAAATCTTTGCACCGAATAAAATTAAAGCCATGAAAACAGTAAATCAATATTCAGCAGATCGACCAATTGATATTAGCCGCAGAGATTCGAACTTTACCTCCAACGTCATGCAGCGCTCAGGGGTTAATATAAATCTGTGCTGGCATTGCCAAAGCTGCGCAGGCGGATGCCCGTTCGTAAACGCCATGGATTACCCACCCAATCGCGTGATCCGTCTGATACAATTAGGCCTCCGAAAAGAAGCGCTGGAAAGCTCGGGTATCTGGGTATGCGTCGGCTGCAACACCTGCTCGATTCAGTGTCCCAATGCCATTGATATTCCGGCCGTTAACGATGCGCTGCGGGAAATGGCCATCGAGGAAGGGGTCGTTGTGGCCGAACCGGATATTTTAAATTTTCACCGAGAAGTCTTGCACTCGGTCAAACGCTATGGCAGGACCCATAAATTTGAAATTATGCTCAGATACAAACTTCGGCGACACGATTGGTTCTCAGACGCAGCCGTGGGGTTAAAGATGTTTATCAAACGCAAGCTCGAACTGCTGCCTTCCCGCAGCAGGGACATGAAAACCATTAAACGGCTATTTGACCATAAACAAACGGTGGAGTTTGATGCAAAATAAACAATTAATTGATCTTACCTACTATCCGGGCTGTTCGTTGGCCACAACAGCCAAGGAAAATAATACCTCGCTCATTTTTCTATTCCGCCATCTCGGTTTTAATCTGGTGGAGCTGGAGGACTGGAATTGTTGCGGCAGTTCTTCGGCCCACAGTATTGACAAGGTGCTGGCATTTGATCTAGCAAGCCGCAATTTATTCCTGGCGCCGCCGGACCGCCCCCTGCTGGTTGCCTGCCCCAGCTGCCTGCTGCGCTTACGGCATGCTCATCTCGAATTGAAAAAAGACCCGGCAGCCCGCAACCGTTATGAAAAAAAATGGGGAAAGCCTTTTAACGCCGATCTTGAAATCCTACATTTTTTTGAAGTCCTAGACGGTCTGAATCTTCTAAAATTTTCAAAAGAAAACGGCCAAGGTCTCAACGGTCTGAACTTTGTCACGTATTACGGCTGCATGTTGGCCCGCCCCCCGGTGATGAGAAGCGAGAAGAACTATCACGGCCTCATGGAAAAAATTCTATCCTCTTTGGGGGCGACCTCAATGAAATGGGCCTATTCATCCCGCTGCTGCGGCACTTTTCTGACGGTGGCGCGTCCGGATATAGTAACCCCGATGGTGAATGAGATTATTCAGGGTGCTCAAGGGGCCGGTGCCGATTGCATTATAACGGCGTGCGCGATGTGTCACATGAATCTGGAGGTACGCGCCACCTTGAAACAAAAAATTCCGGTATTGCATTTCTCCGAAATTATCTCCCTGGCGCTGGGTTTGGCTAAAAAAGAACAGAAAAGCTGGTTTGCCAGACATTTGGTGGATCCGCGCCCGCTTTTAAAAGCGATAGATCTTCTATAATACATATATTTTCAGAATTCAATCCTCGCCGTGGTAGTGCCTCAGGAGGTTTCATAAGATAATAAAATTCCAAATCTCAAGCATCAAATTACAAATAAATCTCAAATTACACTATTCAATGACCAAAATCTTCACCACAGTTGTATCGCATCGCTTCGCAAAATATGGTGTGACCCTGATGCTGTCACTGGATAAGACTGTAGATAGATCAATAGTTTGGAATTTCGAATTTGGGCCATTGGATTTTGTTTGAGATTTGGTTTTTGGTGCTTGGAATTTTAGATAATTGTCATTAAGCAGGCAATTATGGTTTAAACAACGGATGTGGGGGTCTGCCAGTGTCGATCCAGGAATGACCGAACTGTTTTTTGATAATCTGGTGTTGTGCTGGAATCACTGTGGCCAACGCCTTTGGCAATGTAAAGCTCAGCTTGTCCAGCGGCAAAATTTTGCTTTAATGTCAGCGCAAATTTCAGCGGAAACCTTCGATCTTTTTCACCATGGATAAGCATTACCGGCATTTTAAGTAAGGGCGCTAAGCGGGCTGGACTCACCAAATCCAATTTGTTTTTGTAAAACAAATTCATCCAGAATAAAATCATCGGCCCAAAAACAGTGCCGAAAAAGGGATTAACCCATCGGTATAAGCTCAACAGCGCTTCCTTCGTATTCGCATAACATGCCTCAAGGATCAGGAGCTTGATTTGTACTGTATTTCTGCTGGCAGCGATAATCGCGCCGCCAGCACCGGCGGAATGTCCATACAAGATCACCGGGTCTTTGACCCATTTCAGCACGGCTTCAATATCTTCAGCCAATCTAAGGGCATTCATAAGTCGACGGGGACTTGATTTACCGTGATCCCTGGCACTGTGAATGACGGTCGTGAACCCCCATTGTCCAAAATACCTGGCGCGGGAAACCATGCGGTCCCGGTTGCGTCCCCATCCGTGGGCCAGGATGACGGTTCCCCGCGATGATGCATTGGGTTCTATACGCCATACTTCCAAAAATTTTCTCTCAACCGTTGGTATTTTGGTATCGATGATGCGGCCCCAATCCGGTGGATCATTTACCGGTTGGCGGGGAATCTGTTGAACGAGATAGGTGAGGAACAGGGTGAAAAATAGGTAAAAAAGCACGATAGCGCCCAGAATATATACGATCATTATCATCGCTCAGATATTGTTGATCCCATCAACTCTTTTCGCAATACATCTAGCGCGGTTACGGCGAAAATATGCTTATTCCTCTTGCGGTTGTGGTGGGTAAAATTGAACCGATATCCGGTAACCGACAATGGCGTGGCCAGACCGATACAAACCGTACCTACCGGTTTGTCTTCGGTTCCACCGCCCGGCCCGGCAATTCCGCTGGCGGCAAGGCCGTAAGTTGCGCCAACGGCAGCCTTCGCTCCACGGGCCATTTCACCGGCCGTCTGCTCGGATACGGCGCCGTGTTTTTCCAATGTTTCGGCGCTGACATCCAGGATTTTCATTTTGGCTTGATTGGCATATGTCACGGCCGAAAATAAAAAATAGTCGGAGCTTCCCGGCACATCGGTCAACAAATTGGCAATCAGCCCGCCGGTGCAGCTTTCTGCCACGGCCAGGGTCGCATTTTTTTTACGCAGGAGCATTCCCACAATTTGTTCCATGGACTGGCCGCTATCGGAGAAGACATTGTTTCCCAGCCTGCGGCCCACCCATTGAACCGCATCTTCCGATGATTCCTTAAGTTTGTCTTTGCCTGGTCTTCCGGCATAAAAATTTACCTTGATTTCCGGAAATTTTGTTCGGAATCCGAGCTTAAATTGAGGAAACAATTTCTCAAATTCGG
>CP070771.1:5740209-5769274 GCA_020345785.1 Desulfobacterales bacterium | reverse complement strand
ACTGGACCCGGAAGAGGTTAAGGAGATCACGGGTCGAATCTTGGGTGAAATTTCTAAGATCGTTAGCAAATACGACGGGTTTATAGAAAAATATGCCGGCGATTCGGTCATGGCACTGTTTGGTGCCAACCAGTCCCATGAAGACGACCCGGTCAGAGCCGTCAAAGCAGCCAAAGAAATACATGACCTGGTGCAGACCCTGAGCCCGCAATATCATGAAAAGATCGGCCGGCCTCTTTCAATGCATACCGGCATTAATACCGGTCTGGTGGTGACCGGGGAATTGAATCTGGAAAAAGGCGTCCACGGCGTGGCCGGCGATGCCATCAATGTGGCAGCGCGTCTAAGCAGTGCGGCGAAAGCCGGTGATATCCTGGTTGACCATGAAACTTATACGCGCACGGAAGGCTATTTTCAATTCAAAGATCTGGCGCCCATTCATTTAAAGGGCAAAACAAAAGCGGTTCAGGTTCACAAGTATCTATCTGTCAGGGAGCAACCCCGTAAAATCCACCGCCTGCATGGTTTAAGAGCGGAGCTGATCGGTAGGAAAGCTGAAATGGCCCAGCTATCCGATGCAGTTGATAACCTGAGAGAGGGAAAAGGTGCTGTTTTCTCAATCATCGGCACTGCTGGTACGGGCAAAAGCCGCCTGGTGGAGGAGTTCAAAGCCACCCTGGATTTAAAAGAGATTCAGTGGCGGGAAGGAAATGCCTTTGCATACGCGCAAAACATTCCCTATTTTCCCCTCATCGACCTGATCAGCAAAGCTATCCAAATCGATGAAGGGGACTCGCCGGAAACGGTCAAAGAAAAGCTGGAATCAAGCCTTGAAGTTTTAATCGAAAATAAGCAGGACGTCGCACCTTACATCGGCAGTCTGTATTCTCTGGATTACCCCGAAATTCGAGAAGTGAGTCCAGAATTCTGGAAGGCCGAACTACAAAAAGCAATCCTGATGGTTCTAAACGCCCTGGCCCAAAGGGCGCCTACCGTTGTCTGCCTGGAAGATTTGCATTGGGCGGATCCGTCCACAGTCGAACTGGTCAATTTTCTCCTGTCTGAAATCAGGCATCCCGTTCTTTTTCTTTGTGTTTATCGACCCATCATCTCTTTGTTTTCCACCCACCAGATAAACTCAATGGCTGTCCGGCATCAGGAATTGCATCTGCGGGATCTTTCCCTTTCCGAAGCCCAAAGCATGGTGGAATCTTTGTTGATGACAGGGGCCATACCGAAGGATTTGCAGCGGTTTATTCAAAACAAGGTGGAAGGCAATCCCTTTTATTTAGAAGAAGCCATCAATTCGCTTATTGAATCAAATATCCTGGTCCCTGAAAATGGTAATTGGAAGGTTGTTCGTCCCATCACCGAAGCAGAAGTTTCGGCAACGATTCAAGGGGTGATTGCTGCCAGGGTCGACCGGTTGGAGCATGAATCAAAACGGATTTTACAGGAAGCTTCTGTCATTGGAAGATCTTTTTATTACGATATTTTAAAAAGAATCAGTGAGATTAAAGATGATATCGATCGGAATCTCAGCGGTCTGGAGCGCTTTGATCTTGTCAGAACCAAATCGATCCAGCCTTATTTGGAGTATATTTTTAAGCATGCCCTCACCCAGGAAGTGGTTTACAACGGTCTTCTTAAAAAAGAACGCCGCGAAATCCATGAGCGCATCGGTTATGTGATCGAAGAACTTTTCAAAGACAGACTCCCCGAATTTTATGAGACTCTCGCTTTCCATTTTAAAAATTGCCGTTCTATTGATAAGGCCGTCCATTATTTGATGAGATCCGGTGAAAAAAGCATGAAACGATATTCGGTGGATGAATCACACCAATATTACAAAGATGCTTATTTGATTCTAATCCATAGTGAAAATGAAACCGGCAAATATAATGAACTACTTATCAAGCTGCTTGTCGATTGGGCCATGGTCTATTATTATCGCGGGGACTTCAAAGGATTAAATGAGCTATTAGAAACTCATGAGAACGTTGCAAATGCTCTCGATGACAAAGCTATCCAAGGGATGTTTTATGCCTGGCTCGGACTTGCTCTTTATTTCAGACCAAAAGCAAAAAATTCATATCAATATCTTCTAAAAGCACTAGAAACAGGCCAGGGATTGCAGGATTGCAGGATTACGGGCTATGCCTGCACATGGCTCGCCTCCGCTTGCACGGATATTGGACTTTTCGATGAGGCGATCAAATATGGATTAAGGGCTCAAGAAATTGCGGGAAAATTACCGGGAGATCACTATCTGTATTTTAAATCCTTGTGGGGACTATCTTACACTTACTATGCGAATGGTTGCGGCAAAAGATGTTCCCAGATTGGCAAAAGACTTCTTGATTACGGTAACAGGCATTCCAACATCCGTTGCTTGGTGGTCGGACATATCTGTGTCGGACTGGGCCATAATACTGCGGGAGATTATCCGGCCGCAATTAAGTCCCTAGAGAAAGGTGTCGCTGTTGCCAAGGATCCCTTTTATGAGCAATGGGCAAGACTTTTTCTGGCGACAAATTACTTATTGAACAAACAGATCATACGGGCTGAAGATGCCTACAAGGAGGTCTGGAACTACGCCACGAATTTTGGATGCGAATTGTTTGCAGACTACGCCTCAGCATTGCTGGGAGTTATCTCTATTATCAAAGGCAATCTGTCGGAGGGGATTAAAATGGTCGAAGTGACAAAGCAAAATATCATCGAAAGTGGAAGGAAAGGCTGGATTGCTTTTTGGGAAAGTTTGCTGGGAAGCATTTATTTGCAGATGGCTATAGGAGGAGAAAAACCAAACCTGTCATTTTTATTTAAAAACATCGTATTTTTGATGAAAAATGCTCCCCATGCGTCTCGAAAGGCCGAAACGCATTTTAACAACGCGATCGAACACGCTAAGAAAGTTGGCGCTAATGGCACTCTTGGGCAAACATATCTGAATCTGGGCTTACTTCACCAAGCAAAAAAGAGAGTCGGAAAAGCAAAGGAGTGCCTCTCCGAAGCCGTCCGAATTTTCGAAGAAACGGAAGCGCAAGTGTATTTGAAAAAGGCAAAGGAAGCGCTGGAGTCACTGCAAGACTGAACCGGAGAAGCAGGGAAGAGGGGAACCGATGATACATGTAAACTCGGTTTCTTGCCGTCACTCGAATAAAGATAAATTATGGCAGCATGGCGAGCCATTGGCAGGCGGGAGCAATCAAAATTTTCTGGTCATTATTGGTGAGTTTTCGAAAGCCGCCTGCTTGATTTACCAGTTGGACGGCCGGAATCTTCAATGCATTCTGGAATTTCACCAGAGCCGGCGCGGGTTGGACATCAGCAAGCTTGACCTCAACCAGCAAAATCGGCTGCCGGTCATTTGCAAGAAGAAAATCAACCTCCTGCTGTTCTTTGTTTTTGATAAAATGGAGAGAAAAATTTCCGTAACCCATATCATTCCATATGGATACCGCCCGGAAAAGTTCCATAGCAACCATATTTTCAAATCGGGCGGCCGGATCTTTTATGCGGGGGGCATCCCAGAGATAGACCTTCTGCTCTTTTAAAATCGCCCTGGAAATTTTTCTCGTCCAGGGCGACAGGCTGAAAATCAGGAAAAATCTTTGGAACGCTCCTAGCCAGTTGCGAACTGTATTGTAGGATACTTTCAAGGTCTGGGATAGAGAGGGAATTGATATAGGACTTCCAACTTTCGATGGCAGCAAATAATATAGCGTTTCCATATCCCCGACGGATTTAAACCCGGTGAGGTCCCGAATATCTTCACGGATAAGCTGCTGTGAATAATTGTTAGACCATCTCCGGTAGGTGGTTTTACGACCGGACAAATAAGGTTCCGGGAATCCACTGAATTCTGCCAGATTGGACCAGAGCTGCTGCAGTTGCTCATATTTTTCCATAGTGATCTTAAGCGGACTTTTTAAAAATGCAGTGTGGGCTCGGTTGGCTCCGCCCAGCTCTGCAATAGTAAAGGGCCACAAATGAAATAAATAATATCTTCCGGCCAAAGAGTCGCCCCCCTTCTGATAGATATCGAGGCGACCGCTTCCGGAGACCAGAAATTGATACTCCCGGTGAAATTGATCGTAGATGCCTTTAAGGTAATTTTTCCAATCTCTGTGTTTGTGGATCTCATCCAGCACCACCAGGGGAATCGATTCATCTTTACGCTCGATTTCTTCAAAAAAAGTGGGATTTTCAATAAAGCGCATCCGATGCGCGAGTATATCCCAATTTAAATAAACATTGTTTGAATAGGAATCAGCCAGACTTTGCGCCAGGGTCGTTTTTCCCACCTGGCGCGGGCCAGCCATAAAAATCATGCTTTTCTCATGAATAAGGTCATTAAAAATATTGATATATAAAGGTCTGGGCAGCATATTGGCAATATTTCACCTTATTGAAAAATAGTCAAGACTATTTTTCAACCAAATGAAAAATAGCCGAAAACGTTAAAAAAGATCGGTGCCCAGTACCTGATGGGTGAGGCCGGTCTTGGGCTGGGAATGCATACCGGCCATATAATAAAATCGGAAAGGCCCGCGAACATAGGGAGGCAAAAAAATCGCCAGCCAATAGATTGAATCGGCGAAGCGGAAAGTCAGAGACTCGGGGAAACGGTGAAATTTTAATTTAAGCTTATTATTGTAAACCTGCTTCAAATATTTAATTTATAAAAACTTTACAGGCCGAGCGATCTTTGCAGATCGTTGGAGGCATCAATTGTGTTTTAATAATAATTTTTTTGCTTCTTCTACCTGTGAATGACCCTTAGTCTTTTCAAAGGTGAAGTGATCGCCTTTTGCCATCGATTTCAATAGTGGTTTTTGAATAGGTGAATTTGTTTATTATTTTACCGTCTTGGAAATGAATCACATCGACGCCTCGTCGTTTTTCAGGCTTGCCTTCATTACCGCTTTCCAGCGAAGGCCATTCAAGCAGCCAGCGGTAGAGAACCTTTTGCTCTTTTTCATCGATGAAGGTTTCTTCCTCCACAAACCGAAAATTCCCGTGGTTGGCAAACCACGGCTGCCATGCTTTCCGGAGCGCCTGTTTTCCTCTGACTTTTCCGCCCGTCCAATTTTCAAAAACCACCGCTTCATGAAAGAGGGCCATGACCCCTTCGAGGTCATGCTTGTCCCAGGCAAGATTCCATTTTTTTAAGGCCTTTTCAATTTCATTCCTTGAAAGTGGCATGTGCTCCTCCCTTCCTACCTCTCATCTTCATCTATGGAACGTTTGCACTGAAATATTGGCTTGTCGATATTTAGAATCGTAATACTAGTTTCTTCCCATTTTATGATCCGCCTGGGATTCGCCAGCAAGACGCAAAGAGGCAAAGATGAAATTGAATTAAAGCCTCTGTTTCGTGTCTTGGTGCCTTTGTGGCATTCTTTTCCGTCTTGTCTGGGTACTGACGTATCCATGGGCAGCCAGGGCCATGCCTCCGATAACTGCATAAGGAATACCTTTGGCATGCAGGCGTTGCGCCAGGCGTCTCATGGTTTCAAAAACAACTCCTTTTTTCATAAAAAAAGTCATCCGCTAGCATGAGCACATCACGGAAAGATCTGTCTCTCAGCTTATGTAAGGTGTCCGTTGTTGGATTGGCGGTTGACATGATCAAAACATTAACAGCCTAATGTTTATTCAGTCAAATTTAAATTAAAAATCGGAATTATAACCAATCAAAAAGCTTCATCCACCTAAATTGCAGAAGGAACCTTCCGTAGGTTGGGTTGAAGCCAAAAACGGTCGTGTTGGGTTTCGTACCTCAACCCAACCTACCCAATTGGCTGCGATGCAAGGCCTGCCGAGTGTTGGCCGAAACCCAACATGAACCATGCCTTTCTTTGTGTTATAGATCTGTTAAAAATATCCTCGCCGTGGGTCGCTAAATAATCAACAACATTTGGGGTGCCCTTGGCATAATCACAATAAGAATTGGTATCCAGGACAAGCTTCATTCCCAGTCACCTTCGCTAATTTGACCAAACTCAGCAAGTGCTTCGCGCAGTTCATTGGCTTCCTCATGGGATAACCAGCCGGCAAGCTCGTGAATCGATTGTTCCCGGGTTTTGATTAACCCCAGTTTTTCATCCACCGCATTGAGAATGAAAGCGGTTTTGGTTGTACCGGCTTTTTTAGCGAATCTTTGGATTATTTTTTCTTTTTCGGGTGGAATCCTCAGACTTAATGGCATTGGACAATCCTTTTGTACCTCAGTTTTGTAAAACGTATCGCGACCGTTGAAAATTGTCTATATCAGAATTTAAGTAAGAGTCAAAAAACTGTTTCAAACCCCAATAAAAGACTGTAATTTAATTGAGGGATCGGAGTGTTTTCTGTCATGCCCGCGCAGGCGGGCGTCCAGTCTGCTCGGTTCTGAATTTTCTGGATTCCTGCTACCGGATCGAGTCCGGCACATGCTTCGCAGGAATGAAGGCTCTTTGCCGAAAAAACTCCCCGACTGCTAATTTAATTAATATAGGTGACAATAAATAGGCAAGTGTGTTGAAAACATGCGTCCGCAATTTACTGGCTGTGTTTAAAAGGGGTTAAAAAAATGAAATGTCTTGTTTCGGGAGGCAGCGGCTTTTGGGGGAGCCATCTGGTGGAGGCTCTGGTCAGGCGCGGTGAAAAGGTACGCGTCTTAGTTCGTCCAACCAGCAAAACCGACCACCTCGCAAAACTCGGAGTCGAATTATGTCCCGGCGACCTTGGTGACATTCAATCGTTAAGGAAGGCCGCCCAGGATATCCACAAAGTGTACCACTGTGCCGCCCTAGCGGCTGACTGGGGCCGCTGGCAGGACTTTGAAAAGACCAATGTGGTCGGCACCCGCAATTTTTTGCAGGCAGCATTGGAAGGAGGGATCAACAAATTCATCCATATCAGCACGACCGACGTTTACGGCTATCCCGATTCACCTGTGGATGAAACAGCTCCTTTCCGCTTTCGCGGCTGGCCGTATGGCGATACGAAAATTAAGGCGGAACAGCCCGTCTGGGAATATCATCGGCAACATGGATAGCCGATAACCATCATCCGTCCCCCTAATATATATGGCCCGCGTTCCGAGACTTTTGTTTTAGAAATCGATTTTATTTGATCATCAAACAACGATAAATTCACACCTATCTGCTTAGCTGACGATATCAGATGAATTTCTGAATGGTTAGACAATATATCCACTATTAATATCCTTGACACTATCTATCACTATGTGGTATACATCCAGCGGTCGGATCGACCAGATATCCAGCGCCGCGCAAACCTGCATCCCTCTCTTTGGTCACTGTTTTCATTCGGTTTCACCACTGATGCCTTGAGCAAACTACGAAACGGAATTTCCGGCCCACGGATCCACCATTTAGTTTCATTAATTTTGAACGCAAAAAATTCGTAATCTCTTGAAGACTCTGAAAATTAGCTCCTTAAAGGCGGAGACGAAAATGCAGACAAACTTAATATCTCAATCTTACGAAAATGTGAGCATGTTAAACAAAACCCGCAGCATATCCGAGCGGCTCGCTGAAGCCGCAAAAAGTGCTTTTGTCGGAAGAAAGGCGGAACGTGCCTTGATATCAAATGCGATCGCGGCCGCCGAGCTTCCTTTCATGGTCGCGTTCATTCACGGTCCTGGAGGCATAGGCAAATCGCGTCTCATACAGGCGGCGTTGCGTGACAGCGGGCCTTACGTTCGGTGCTATATTTTGGACGGCCGCGAAATCGAGCCGACGCCGACGGTCTTCCAGGCCAGCCTTGGATCATAATTGGGCCTTTCTGAAGCTGAGTCCAATCTTGATACGGTGTTCAATTGTCTGGCTGAAAAAAAACAGCGCAGTGTGCTTGCACTGGAGACCTATGCAACCTTTGGGTTGATGGACACGTGGCTGCACCAGAAATTCCTACCGTTTTTATCGGATAATGTATTTACGATCATCGCCGGCCGCCAGGCGTCTAACGCGGCTTGGCTCACCACCCCGGGATGGTCGGAGTTTTTTCGAGAGATTAAGCTTGGTGAATTTTCTAGTGAAGATGCTCTCAAAATGCTGGCAGCAAGAGGCTTGAGACCAGATCAAATCGAGCGGGTCAGAAAATTCGCAAAGGGCTTTCCTTTGGCATTGGAAATGTAAAGGGATACCCGGAGAGTGGCATTTGTTTGCCATTGAAGGAGTTCCCCCTTAAATTTCAAGAAAGCCATCAATGACAACCAATGAATTTGCACGCAAACTGACCGCCATTCTCAGTGCCGATGTCAAGGGTTACAGCCGTCTTATGTCGGAGGATGAAGCTGCCACGGTCCGGACCCTGACCGAATACCGCGAAGTAATGGCCGGCCTTATTCGGCAGCATCGGGGACGTCTGGTGGACTCGCCGGGAGATAATATTCTGGCGGAATTTTCGAGTGTGGTGGATGCATTGCGCTGTGCCTGGGATTTCCAGCAGGAAATAAAAACCAGAAATGCCGCTTTGCCTGAGAACCGCAAAATGAATTTTCGCATCGGCGTCAATCTGGGGGATGTTATCGAGGAAGATCAAAGACTTTACGGCGACGGTGTCAATATCGCCGCCCGTTTGGAAGCTCTCGCCGAAGAAGGCGGAATTTGCATCTCCGGCACGGTTTATGACCATATCAAGACCAAGCTGCCCTTTCGGTATGATTATCAGGGCGAACAGACGGTAAAAAACATCGCCGAGCCGGTGCGGGTGTACCGCGTGATCATGGCGCCCGAAGCCGGAGAGCAGACCAAGGTCAAGGATAGAACAAAACCGAAGGCTCGATGGCGCGCCGCTCAACTTGCTTTAGCCCTGCTTTTAGCCGCCATCGGAGCATTTTTAGTCTGGAAGTTTTACTGGCGGTCGTCACCTGCTGCGGTGGAGAATTCGGCAGACGAAATAACGATAGCTGCCGCATTGCCCGGTAAGCCATCGATCGCGGTGTTGCCGTTTACCAATCTTAGCGGTGACGTCGAGCAGGAGTACTTCAGTGACGGAATCACCAATGACATCATCACGGATCTCTCGAAATTCGGTAATTTGTTGGTCATCGCCAGCAATACGGTTTTCACCTACAAAGGCCGGCCGGTCAATGTGAAGAGCGTCGGCCGTGATCTCGGTGTGCGCTACTTGTTGGAGGGCAGTGTCCAAAAGGCCAAAGACAGCGTGCGTATCAACGTTCAGTTGATCGACCCAGCCACTGGCCATCACCTGTGGGCCGAACGTTACCATCGGCCCCTAGAAGAAATTTTCGCGTTGCAGGATGAAATAATTCAGACCATTGTGCGGGCACTGTCGGTAAAAATTGATGCCACCGAACGCGCACGCGTCATACGCGTAAATGCAGCAAAACTTAAAGCTTACGACTATGTGCTCAAAGGACGCCACCATTATTATCGTTATACGCGTTCGGATAACATAATGGCTCGGAAATTGTTCAACCAAGCAATCGATTTGGATTCACAGTATGCTTCAGCGTATGCCGCCCTTGCTCAAACGCACACCGCAGCGGTGCTTTATGGATGGACGGAGTTTCCAGACACCGCCTTGGAGCAGGCAGTCGATCTGGCCCAAAAAGCATTGAGCATTGACAGCTCCAATGCCGTCGCACACGTGGTTTTGGGATCGGTATACAAGCGCGAGATGAAGATAGATCTGGCATTTAGAGAATATCAAAAGGCACTTGAACTCAATCCCAATGATGTCGAAAGCATAAAAAATCTTGGCAGTACATTCTTGCACATAGGCCGCACGGACGATGCCATTCGTTTGTTCGAAACCGCTCGGCGCTTTGATCCGGTTTATTCACCCGGTGATTTTATGAACATGGGGCTCGCCTACTATCTCAAGGGCCGATACGAGGAAGCAATCAGGACGCTGGAACTCGGAGCGATTCAAAAACCGGATTTCGCGGGAAACCATATCGGCCTGGCGGCGGCTTACGCCCAGAGCGGTCGAAGCGAAAAGGCCAGGCGTGCGGCAGAAATTGTAAAAAAGCTTTACCCGTTTTTTGAGCTCAACTCGTACGGATCCGTCTTCCGCATTCCAGAGGATCGCAACAAACTCATTGCCGGGCTTCGCAAAGCAGGGTTGGAGTAATGCGTTGAAGGATAGTTGTCGGTTGTTCGTTACCGGAGAGAAATTAAATGCAATGCTTAAATTGCTACTTTCAAAATCCGGAAGGCATGAAATTTTGTGGGCAGTGTGGAGCCCGGTTAGAGAGGATTTGTTCGAAATGCAGTTTCTTAAATCTGCCTCAATTTAAGTTTTGCGGTGAGTGCGGTAAAAGCTTAATTCGACCCCCAAATGCTTCTCCCGTTGACTACTCACAGCCCGAATCCTACACCCCCAAATTCCTGGCCGATAAAATTCTCACCACCCGCAGCTCCATCGAGGGCGAGCGCAAGCTGGTCACCGTAATCTTTGCCGATGTGGCCAACTGCACAGCTATGGCTGAAAAACTGGATCCGGAAATAGTCCATCAGCTTATGGACGGATGTTTCACAATTCTGATGGATGAAATCCATAAATACGAAGGCACCATCAACCAGTTCACCGGCGACGGTGTCATGGCCCTTTTTGGAGCTCCGGTAGCCCACGAGGACCATGCTCAAAGAGCCTGTTATGCAACCCTATCCATTCAGAAAGCCCTGGTAATTTATGAGCAAAATTAAACAAAGACTTCGGAACGGAATTCAAGATGCGCATCGGAAACAACTCGGGCCCGGTGATTGTGGGCTCCATCGGTGATGACCTGCGCATGGATTATACGGCCGTTGGGGATACGACCAATCTGGCTTCCAGAATAGAAGCCATGGCAAATCCAGGCGCAATCTGTTTATCGGGTCCCACTTATAAACTTGCCAGGGATTTCTTCGAATTTAGGTCGTTGGGAAAAGTTGAGGTGAAAGGCAAAGAAGAACCGCAGGATGCTTTTGAACTCATCAAGACTGCTAAAGTGGAGTCCCGCATAGAGGCTTCGGTGGCCAAAGGCCTGACCAGATTCGTGGGCCGTGAAAGCTCGATGGCTGATCTCATGGAAGCCTGCGATAAGGCAATATCAGGATCAGGTCAGATTGTTGGTATTGTAGGTGAAGCCGGTGTGGGAAAGTCCAGACTGCTGCTCGAATTTAAAAATCGACTATCTAAAGGTAAATTTACATACCTTGAAGGCCGCTGCCTCCAATACGGCAGTTCCATGGTCTATTTGCCCATATTGGATATTTTACGATCTTACTTTGAAATCAAAGAGGGGGACCAGGTATCTCTGGTCAGAAAAAGTATAGAGGATAAAATCCTACAACTTGACGAGAAACTTCTTCGAGCACGGCTTCCTTTCCACGAACTTTTATCTCTCGACATAGAGGATGAAGCCTATCAAAAACTGGAGCCCATGCAAAAAAGGGAGAAAGCTTACGAGACCCTCAGAGATCTATTTTTACGGGAGAGCCAGAACAGGCCTGTCATTCTGGTCATTGAGGATCTGCACTGGATCGATAAGTCCTCAGAGGAATTCCTGGATTATCTGATTGGATGGCTGCCCGGTTCAAAGATCCTATTGCTTCTGCTGTACCGGCCGGAGTACACGCATCCCTGGGGAAGCAAATCATATTATAACCGAATCGGCCTTGATCAGCTCAGCAAAAAATCGAGCGCTGAACTGATTCATTCGATTATGCGGGAAGGCCGACCGGTAACGGAATTAAAAGAACTTATCCTCGATCGTGCTGCAGGCAATCCGCTTTTTATGGAAGAGTTCACTCATTCGCTGCTGGAAAACGGCTCTATTTTGAAAAAAGATGATCAGTATGTGTTGAGCAGCAAGACTTCGAATATTCCGGTCCCGGATACCATCCAGGGAATTATCGCGGCCCGGATGGATCGTCTGGTAGATAACATAAAACGTACAATGCAGGTGGCCTCCGTAGTCGGAAGAGATTTTGCTTTTCGCATTCTTCAGACCATCACAGGAATGCGAGAAGAGCTAAAATCCTATCTACTCAATCTTCAAGGACTGGAGTTCATCTACGAGAAGCGACTTTTCCCGGAGCTGGAATATGTCTTTAAACATGCTCTCACTCAGGAGGTGGCTTATAACAGTCTGCTTCAAAAGCGAAGAAAGGAGATTCATGAGAAGATCGGAATGGAGAAGGGGTTTAAAACCCATATTGACGCAGGCGCGAATTTTCATTTTTGCTATTTCTACAGACTTTCAAGCCGGTTTTATTTGGAATCCGGTGATCTAAAAAGGGCACAACAACATGCTGAGGAAGCCTTGAAATTATCCCAAAAGGATCACGAAAAATGGGATGAAGGATTAACATGGATTTTATTAGGAAGGATATACGCAAAAGCCGGAATGTCGCAATTTGACAGGGGAGAAGCGTGTATTTTAAAAGGCATCGAGATCCTGGACAGCATGAAATTGAAGCCGCTTTACGCCCCCGGGTATCTCTTTTTAAGCGAGCTTTATGCCGATACAGGCCAACAAGACAAGGCGCTTGAAAGCTTGAATACGGCGGAAGAATTATTCCGAGAGATGGGGATGGATGATTGGCTTAGCAAGACAAAAAAGATCATGGAAAGATTTCAAACTTGACTATCATTTAAGTTCAAACACGAGAAAGGAGGTTAAATGTGTCGACAGAAGAAAACAAGGCCGTTGTTCGCCGCTTCGTTGAAGAGGTTCAAAACCGTCATGACATAAATGCTCTGGAGAAGTTATTCAGCCCAGACTATGTCGACCACAGCCACATATCAAATTTGCCCCCCACTCTGGACGGGACAAAAAAATTCTTCTCTATATTGTTCGCCGCCTTCCCCGATATACGCGTCACCATCCACGACCAGGTGGCTGAAGGAGACAGGGTCGTGACCCGAAAGACGTTTCATGGCACCCACCAGGAAGAGTTTATGGGTATCCCATCCACCGGCAAACCAATTGCAGTCGATGTGATCGATATTTTTCGGGTTGCAGACGGCAAAATTTTGGAGCATTGGGCCGTAGCGGACATGCTGGGTTTAATGCAACAACTCGGCGTTGTCTCCCCTCCGGATCAGCCTGGGGAATAACCTTTCTAGCCAAGCTTCCATAACGCCGAATGGCAGCTACGCAATGTTAAACCGGGATGGAAAACAGGGATATGATTTTGAAGCCTTGTGGAAGGGTTCAAGTGTCGGGACTGAAGTGACGGCGAAGAGGTTTGACCGTTGCACGTTGATATCGGCTTCGGGCCGCTGGATACTGGAATTGCAAAACCCGAATTTAAGCTTACTATTACTCTTAATGAACATAGCCGCACAATGGTATCTGTAATATATTCCTTTTTTTTCAGGATTGATCAAATTTTAGACATTATGCCCCTTGAAGGCGGGGATACATCCCGCCGCTACAGGCAAATTATCCCCGACCAGGCAGGGCCTTGGTCAGGTATTTATTCTGGACCGAGAATCGGCCTGCATAGATAAAGATTGCTGCGTTAAAATCGCTCCGTTTTGATTTACCGTTTTAGGCTTTCAGTCCGCCAAAAACAAAGCGGATCTGCGACTTTGGGCTTTATTATTATTACGGAGGGCGCCATGCAATGCACCAAATGCCGGACCGAAAATCCGGTAGCCGCCAAATTTTGTATCGAATGCGCAAACCCGCTCGAGGTTCAATGCCCCAATTGTGGTGTGGCAAATCCGGCCAGAGCAAAATTCTGTATGGAATGTGCTCACAGCCTGAAAGAACAGGTGGAAATCCCGGCTGAGAATTTTGCAGCGCCCCAAATTGAATCACCCGCCATACAGCCCTCAGGCGACAATGAGATTGCTCAATTTCAAACCGGAGAACGCAAGCACGTCACGGTTCTTTTCTCTGATCTGTCCGGCTACACGGCCATGTCCGAAAAAATGGACCCGGAGGAAGTCAAAGAAATTGTTAACCGAATTTTCGATCAGATAAAATCCGTCATCGCAAAATATGAGGGATTTATCGAAAAATTCGCCGGCGATGCCGTAATGGCGATTTTTGGCGTACCCCAGTCCCACGAAGATGACCCCATCCGGGCCATTAAAGCTGCCAGGGAAATACACGATCTGGTGGCCAGCATAAGCCCCGAGCTCGAAGAAAGAATCAGTCAGCCTTTATCGATGCATTCAGGAATCAATACCGGTTTGGCAGTAACCGGTGAAGTTAATCCGCAACTGGGTACCCACGGTGTATCCGGTGATGCGCTGAATCTGGCCTCACGCCTGAGCGACCAGGCCGGTGCCGGGGAAATCCTGGTCGGCTACGATACCTATCACCGTGCACAAAGATATTTTTCTTTTCAGGAATTAGAGCCGACGACGGTCAAGGGCAAAACCGATCCGATTTCGGTTTATAAAGTTTTATCGGTATCAGACAGGCCCGATAGTGTGCACCGCTCATCCGGGTTGAGTGCTGATCTCATCGGCCGCGATGCGGAATTGACCCAACTTAAAGAGGCATTTGAACTCCTGCGGAACGGCAAGGGGTCAATTATCTCGATCGTCGGAGATGCCGGCACGGGAAAAAGCCGTCTTGTCGAGGAATTCAGATCTTCGTTGGACCTGACAAAAATTCAATGGCTTCAGGGTCACGCCTACGGCTATTCCCAGAACATGCCTTATTTCCCGTTTATCGACCTGTTGAGTCGGGCCTTGCAGATTGAGGAGGGTGATCCGCCGGAAAAAGTCAGACAAAAAATTGAATCCGGTATCGAAGCCCTGGCCGGAGACAGGGATGACCTCGCCCCCTATATTGGAAGCCTTTACGCCCTCGATTATCCGGAACTAGCGGAAAACAGCCCCGAGTTGTGGAAATCCAACCTCCAGCATGCAGTCCGGACGGTCCTGGCAAATCTAAGCCGCAGGGCAGCAACGGTTGTCTGCTTGGAGGATCTCCAGTGGTCGGATCCATCCACTTTGGAGCTGCTTCGCTTTCTCTTAACCGACATCAATAATCCAGCATTGTTCATCTGTACCTACCGCTTGCCTTTCAGTGTATTCACCAGCCACCAGTTAAGCGGCATTGGCAAATCTTATCAGGAAATTAATCTGAAAGACCTTTCAGCTTCAGAAGCTCAGATCATGGTGCAATCCATGTTGAAGACAGAAAACATTCCGATTGACCTGCAAAAATTTATTCATAAAAAACTGGAAGGCAATCCCTTCTATATGGAAGAGGTCATCAACGCGATGGTCGAATCGGAGTCCCTCATCCGTGACAACGGCAGCTGGCAACTAACCCGACCCATCGAGGAACTGGAGCTGTCTTCAACAATTTACGGGATTATAACCGGCAGACTCGATCGATTGGAGAAGAAAACCAAGCGGGTGCTCCAGGAAGCCTCCGTTATCGGACGCACCTTTTTATATGAAATATTACAAAAAATTTCGGATCTAAAGGGCAGCATCGACCATTGCTTGAGTGGTCTTGAACGCCTGGATCTGATCAAAACCAGATCCATACATCCCGATCTGGAGTATTTTTTCAAGCATGCCATGACACAGGAAGTCGTTTATAAAGGATTGCTGAAAAAAGAACGTCGGGACATCCACGAACGCGTCGGACTCGTCATGGAGCAGGTTTTTCATGAACGGCTGCCGGAGCTTTATGAAACCCTGGCCTACCATTTCAAACAGGGACAATCGATTCACAAGGCGGTTGAATACCTGGTCAAATCCGGTGAAAAAAGTCTGGAAAGATACTCCGTAGAGGAAGCCCATCAATTTTACCAGCAGGCTTTTGAGATTCTGGGGGCTAAGAGTAATAAAACCGGGGAAGAAAAAGCGATCCTGATAGATCTGCTAAACAGCTGGGGGTATGTCTATTACTACCTGGGAGACTTCAAAGAATTCAACACGCTTTTCAACGCCCACAGGGATATGGCAGAATCGCTGGAAGATGAAAAGAGACTCGGCATGTTCAATGTGTGGCTTGGCATAGCCCATTTAATGTCCGGAAGAACGCAAAAATCCTATGATTACCTGATTAAAGCCAAACTTCTGGGTGATAAATGCGGCAACCAGAAAATAGTCGGATATGCCTGTACGTGGCTCTCATGGACCTGCGGCGAGCTCGGGCTCTATGAGGAAGGACTTGACCATGGAGCATGTGCCCAGCAGATTGCAAAGGATTTCCCGGCTGATCAATACCTTTTTTTTAAGTCCCTGGCTGGGATGGCGTATGTCTATAACTATATGGGGCGTCCTCAAAAGGCACTGGAATGCGGCAAAATACTATTGGAATATGGAAAGCAATTTTCCAACAGTCGCAGCAATGTGATGGGACACTTTGCAATGTCCATGGGGTATGCAATAGCCGGAGATTTTGAAGCATGTAGAAACAGCAGCCGCCAGGCTATCGCGGTTTCCAAAGACCCTTTCTATTCCATGTTTCCGGGTATTACGATGCTTATTGCAAATGTACTGGACGGCCAATTTGAAAAAGCCCTCGAATGCGCGCAAGAATTAACGGCATTTTTCGAAAAGTACGAGGTCGGAGACCTTCTGGTTCATGTAAATATTGTCCGTGGTGCCGCATTGGTGGCATCCGGCCGGATGCATCAAGGGATAAAGATTATCGATGAAGAGCGTAAAACCGCTTCCGAAAACCAGAGGAACACGGCACTGGCGATATCCGAATTTATACTCGGTATGATTTATTCACAGATCGCCACCGGCCCCAAACCCAACCTGTCGACAATGACAAAAAATGTCGGATTCTTAATGAAGAATGTGCCTTTTGCAAGTAAAAAGGCTGAAGAGCATTTTCAAAAATGCATCGAATTGACTGAAGAAATCGGTGCCCACGGTTATCGGGGGCTATCATATCTTGAACTCGGCCGGTTAAACCAGGCCCGGAAAAAAACAGACAAAGCGCGACAATTTATTGCCAGGGCCATTGAGATACTTGAAGAATGTAAGGCAGAACAATATTTGCAGAAGGCAAGGCAAGCTCTGACATCTCTGGAAGAATGAACCTGTAAATTCAATATTTAATTCGAAACTGTGTATACTTTAACCCTAATTGAGCTAATTTACACAATGTTCGTTGTAAGTGATTGGTTGTCGGTTGTAGACTGCAAATGTTATCGAACGGCCTTTTATAAGACCTGAATCAGTGAAATATAATTTAGATACAAACCTTTCCAACAACATACGACATACCACATGCAACAAACACCTTAATTGAGTTTTTTTTCGCTCAATTAAGTTTTGAGCTCTGCCCAGAGGGCGGCCCATGAAATGCCGAAAATGCCAATTTGAAAATCCTGCCGGCGCAAAATTTTGCAACGAGTGCGGCAACAAGTTAGATCTTGCCTGTACGAAGTGTGGCCATGTAAACCCGTCGGGCAGCAAGTTTTGCAATGAATGCGGACGCAATCTGGCTCAACCGTCTGCCCCTTCAGAATCGTCACAAACACTACAACAACCCGGGTTACCGACTGCACTACCTGAAACCGTACCTCTACCGGAAGGCGAACGTCGCCAGGCCACCATTGTCTTCTCGGATCTTTCCGGGTACACCTCGATGAACGAAAGGCTCGATCCCGAAGAAGTCGAAGCGATAATGAGTCGGATCAAAAAAGAAGCGGTACGAATCGTCGAACGTCACGAGGGAATCGTCAACCAGTTCGTGGGAGACGAAGTACTGGCACTGTTCGGTATCCCCGCCGCCCATGAAGATGACCCGGTACGGGCGGTTAAGGCTGCTTTTGAAATTCACGAATTAGTAAGCAAAATAAGTCCTGAAGTCGAAGCGCGGATCGGCACCAGGCTTCGCATGCATACCGGTATCAGCACCGGTTTAGTGGTAACCCATCTCAGAGACATTCGCGATGGCAGCTACGGCATCACCGGTGACACCGTCAATATCGGCGCCAGATTGGCCGCCCGAGCCGAGGCTGATGAAATCCTGGTCGGCCCGGAAACTAACGACCTGGTCACGCCCTATTTCAAAACTAAAGCCTTGGAATCCATAGCTGTCAGGGGCAAAACCAAACCGCTGATTCCATATTTTGTGATAGGAGAATCAGCGGTGCAAACTCGCTTTGAAGCGGCCAAAATTCACGGACTTACTTCCTTCACCGGCAGAGAGCACGAATTAACCGCTCTGTATTCCTGTCTTGAAAAGGCATTGGCCGGAATGGGACAATTCGTTACCGTGGTGGGTGAAGCCGGTCTTGGCAAAAGCCGCTTGATCCATGAATTTAGCCACTCTCTGAACAGATCAGAAATTACGGTGGTCCAGGGTCGCTGTCAATCATATGGCAAAAGCATACCCTACTTTCCCCACATTAATGCCCTGAGGCGTGGGCTTAAATTGAGCGACGAAGACACACCCCTCGAATTACATGAAAAGGCCGTTTCCAATGTCCTGGCAGTTGATCCGTCACTTGAAAAATACCTGCCGGTCTACTTACACCTGCTATCTATTCCAAGCGGGGTTTACCCCCTTCCGCAACACCTGCAGGGACAGGAATTGACCCTGGCAATTCAGGAGGCCATTGTTGCAATCTTCATTCTTAATGCAAAAAATCGGCCAACGGTTTTGGTTTTTGAAGACTGGCATTGGGTTGACGAAGCATCAGACTCAACAATAAAGCATATAATAAGTCTGATAGCGCCGCATCCGCTCATGGTTGTGGTAATTTATCGGCCCGAATTTTCTACCAACTGGGGCAACTGGAGCCATCACACTCCCATCATTTTAAATGCGCTGGATCGTCTGAACTGTGAAAACATTATCAAATCCAGCTGGAAGGCAGACGAAGTGCCTCAAAAAATTATCACTTTGGTCCACGAGCAAACCGGCGGGAATCCCTTTTTTGTAGAGGAAATCAGCAGTGAATTGATAGAGAGCGGCACGGTTGAGGTTAGTGACAGGCAGGCCGTGTTGAAACAATCTGTTGATAATCTTACCCTTCCAAATACAGTTCAGGCCGTGATTCGGGCACGTCTTGATCGTCTGGATCATCGTACCCGTGAATCACTGCGTCTGGCGTCCGTTATCGGGCGCGAGTTTGCCCGAAGGATCCTTGAGCAAATTTCCGATTCCACCGAAAGGCTGTCTGAGTCGTTAGATACATTGAAGGTTATGGAACTAATCCAACAAATCCAAATCGTTCCTGAAGCGCAGTACATGTTTAAGCATGTCATCACCCAGGAAGTGACTTACGAGACTTTGCTCAAGCAGAAGCGCAAAGAATTGCACAGCCTTGTCGGCCGGGCGATTGAAAAACTCTACGCGGACAGGCTGGAGGAGTTTTTTGAAATGCTGGCCTTCCATTATCGACGGGCAGAAGATTGGTCCCTTGCCTACAGGTATAATCGGGATGCAGGTCTGAAGGCACAATCCCTGTCCGCTTACATCGAAACTCTAAATTTCTTGGAAACTGCCCTTAAGGCGGTCAAAAAACTTCCTCGTTCGAAGATCCATCTTGAACAAGAGATTGACTTGCGCCACCACATACGGTCGGCCTTATTCCCGCTGGGCAGGCATGACGATTGGGCTGATCACGTGCGGAAGGCCGAGCTACTGGCAAGGGAGATCAACGATGATGCTCGTCTGGCTAAATGCTATAATTATCTGTCATCCCACCATTGGATTAATGGCCGCAACAAAGAGGCCATTGCGCTATGCGAGGAGGGACTTCGTTTGGCTGAGGCTACCGGAGATTTCTCGGTGGAAATTACATCCAGGTTCCATTTAGGCATACCGCTTCTATATACAGGCGAATTTGAACGGCAGGTGATATTGCACCGTGAAGTCGCCGAACGCTTATCGGGACCGGCAGCTTTAGAACGGCATGGGCTCTCAAGCGTGCCCTCGGTTGCAGCTCGCGGTTTGTTAACCTGGGGATTATCGGAACTCGGTGAGTTTGAAGAAGCCGAAATGTGGTCTATGCAGGGAGGCAAGCTTGCCGGGCAAGTCATGAACCTTTTTAGCACTGCATTTATGCATGCGTGCTCGGGTTTATCTTATCTGCGTAAAGGAGAGTTAGACACTGCTTTAAAATTTCTGCAAGACGCAAATACACTGGTCCGTGATGCCGATATCCAGAGTATTTTCTCATTTGCCGCCGCCAGCTTGGCCCACACCTATCTACTATCAGGTCGGCCGGATGATGCATTATCTATTTTAGAGGAAGCCGTGAAGCCACAGAATTTGGATTCTTCGATACTATCGTCTGTCTATCCAATAACAGCCTTGTCAGAAGCTTTCCGATTAAACGGGCAACTCGAAAAAGCTTTCGAGACTGCAGAGGAAGCCCTGCGTATTTTCCGTCAAACCGAAGAGCGCTGCTTTGGCGCCTGGACACTCCTGGTTATGGCGAAAATTCAGTCTGAAAATGGATCAGATCAGATTGAGCAGGCACCGCAGTCATATCTACAGGCAAAAGATCTGGCGGCTAAACTTAAAATGCGCCCGTTACTTGCGCACTGCTGCCTGGAATTCGGACGATTTTACGCCAGAAGAGGAGAAAGTGAAAAAGCACGTTCCGAACTTATGAAAGCTGTCGATTTATACCGTTCGCTGGGTATGAGATTCTGGCAGCCAAAGGCTGAAGCAGCTCTTAGAGGATTACCACAAGCTGCGATTGAAGATTGAAGATTGCAAATTGAATAACTTCGGATGTCGCTTCGCTGCGTCCTTTATAAAAAGGAAAGGTTTCCTCAAATATTAAATCCTTGCATAATGGGGACAGAAATGAACTGCAAATATCTCCAGGTAAGAATCGAAGATCGGGTGGGGTGGCTCGAATATGAACATCCGCCGATCAATACGTTTAACTGGGAAATGCTGCGTGAGGTGCCGGCTGCGCTGCAGGCATTGCTGGACGAGCCGCAAGTGCGGGTGGTGGTGTTCGCCAGTGCTCTTGAAAAGTACTTCAGTGTGGGCGCGGACCTTAGCGTCTTTGATGGAATCGGTATGCAAGGTATGGCAGAATGGGTCTCTATCTGTCATGGTCTGGTAAACAAAATGCGCCGTTCGCGAAAACCGCTTCTGGCTGCAATTCATGGAACTGCGGCAGGCGGAGGCCTCGAGATGGTGCTGCATTGCGACATTCGTTTTGCTGCTGCCGACGCGCGTCTCGGCCAGCCGGAGATCAAGATCGGCTTTATACCGCCGGTGGGTACCACCCAGGCGCTGGCAAGGCTTTTGGGGCGATCGCGTGCCATTCGTTATCTATATGAAGGCACACTGGTGTCGGCGGATGAAGCCCTCTCAATGGGATTGATCGATATAATTTGCCCGCCGGAACGCTTACGCGAAGAAGTTCGGGATTATGCCGTAATGTTGTCACAAAGACCAGCCGAAGCATTGGCCGCCATCCGGCGCACGATTACGGAAGGCGGGGCCATGTCATTCGATGAAGGGCTGAAAATGGAGTACGAAAGTGCCGTAAACCTTGCGGGCACTGAGGATTTTTCAGAGGGAATCCGGGCTTTTCTGGAAAAAAGAAAGGCCAGGTGGCAATGAAATTGAGTTTTAGCAAATTGGCACTTTGATATTATCTATTATTTGAATTGAGCGTTTCTAATTTATTTTCAGAGCGTTGATAGATCATTTATGAAGCTGCCCCCCTTTATTTCCAAAATACCAATGAAAATCTCATTGCCGCTGCTTTTCACGGTTCCGGTTTTTTGCGTGGTTATTTTCCTATCGGCCATTACCTATGTAGAGGAAAAAGATGCCGCCAATGATTTTATGTCCCAGAATCTTGTCCAGATTCATAATCACATCGAAGAACGGATTGAAGATTTGCTGAACTTACCCAATCGCATTCAGCGCATAAACGCCAACCTGATCAAAGATGGATGGCTCGATCTAAAAAATCTGAGTTCCTGGAAACCGATGCTGCCCGAACAGGCGCAGACTTTCAAAGGTCTAAGCAGTATTACATGGGGAGGCTCCGACGGCAGCAGCGTTGGAATCGCACGCTACCCGGAGCAATCGGGTTACGAGTTTGTTATCAAGGATGATCAAACCGGCAAAAACCTTGAGGAGTACTATTTTGATGTGCATGGCCGCAGGGAGGTAAAGCCACGCGGTAGATTCCTTGAGGACCCCCGCAATCAGCCATGGTATAATGCGGCGATCAGGGCAGGCAAACCGGTTTGGACCGATCCCTACGTAAGGGAGTACAAATACAACTCGAACACTACCCTGGCAATGGGATATGTCCAGCCGATTTATGACAGCGACGAAATGATAATCGGCGTTATGAATGCCGAACTGACGTTGCATGATATATCGCTTTTCCTCCAAAAACTCAGTATCGGGCGAACCGGAAAAGCCTTCCTGGTCAACCGCAACGGTCGCCTGATTGCTACCTCCACCGGTGTCCCTGTGACCGGTAAGATGAACTTTCCGGCAATCGCATCTAACTCCGCCGACAGGCAAATAGCAGCGGCAGCAAAGTATCTTGAGAAATCTTTCGGGTCTTTCCGGGCCATTGGTGCGAGATATCAGATCAACCTGCAACTCTCCGGCAACCCTTACCTGATGATGATCTCACCATCCGAACATGAGACCGGCTTAACCTGGATCATCGCAACATTGGTGCCGGAAAGTGACTTTTTGGCAGACATTAAATCAATCCGCAAGCGTGGCATTAAAATAGGGATTATCGCTGTCTTGATCACATTACTGTTCGGCGTGATCTTGGGAGCGATCTCGCTGTGGCCGATGCTGGATCTGGTCCGCTATGTTCACAGGGTCGGAAAAGGCGACCTCGATCACGAATTGAAACTCGAATATTCCACCGAGTTTGTTAAGCTTTCAATGGCAATCAACGCCATGACGGCCGGATTGAGAGACCGTTTACGGCTGCGCAATTCTCTGGCTCTGGCTCAGGAAGTGCAACAGAATTTATTGCCTTCTGATATCCCAAAGGTCGAAGGTTTGGACATTGACGCCCACGCCACATATTGCGATGAAACCGGCGGCGACTACTATGACTTCCTTGATATTAGCGGCTTGCCCAGCACAACCGCTGTAATCGCAGTGGGTGATGTGGTAGGCCACGGCGTGGCGGCTGCCATGCTCATGGCCACCGCCCGCGGCAGTCTCCGCAGCCGATGCCGCACCCCGGGGACGCTCACCGATTTGCTCACCCACCTCAACGACCAGTTGGTGGAGGATACCGGCGGTGACCGATTCATGACCATGATGCTGATGAAAATTGACGCGAAACGAAAAGAGATGCGGTGGGCGACCGCCGGTCATGATGCGCCTATTATCTATGACCCGGCTTCCGACCGCTTTATTGAACTCGCCGGCAATGGAATCTCCTTAGGTATTAAGAAAGGTGTGAAATATAAAGAAAACCTGTTTACCGATGTTCGCGCGGGCCAGGTATACATGGCCTTGACCGATGGATTGTTTGAAGCTTTTAACAAAAAGGGGGAAATGTTTGGCAAAAAACGTCTTCGCAGATTAATCCGCAATTTCGCCAAGCTGTCTGCAAAGGAAATCGCCGAACGAATTAATCTCGAACTGGCAAGATATCTGGGCGATACGAGCCCGGACGACGATCTGACCTTTGTCATCGTCAAAGTAAGGTGATATAGAATCTAAGTTGCCTTCCCTAAACGAACGCAAGGTAATTAACAAAGGAATTAGGTTTGGTCCGCAACCTTTTGAGTTACTAATCCGCCTAACAACCGGCAGGCAGGCATGCGCTGGCATGACTGAAATTATGAAATTCTGACAATTTTAGCGGGGCAAAACGCCCTTGCTATAAGCGTTTGGGGATTAATGCATTTACATAGAAAGGCTTCTCGCTTGAAAAACATTAATCCTTATGTCTTAATTCTTTTCGCCGTCTTTTTTTCTATGATCGCCGGTGCAGCCATATTTTTCAGCTACAGCACCTATACCTTGTCAAAAGAGCTGGAAAAAAATTACAAGCAATCACTCGGGCGGTTGGAACAAGAAATTGCTGAGCTCAAAGCGCAACTGGCAACAATACAAGTTCAAGCAGAGGTCGATTCAACTCAAAGAGTATCCAAAATAGAGAATGCCCTCACGCCAAAAAGCAGTGCGAACCCACTCGTTTCCCAGCACGAGGCTGTCAAGCGTTTGGAAAAAATTGTCGAAACGAGCGGGCTGGAACAGTTGGCCGCAAACGAAGATATGGATCCCACGCTTCTCTCAGAAATGTATACGGAATTTGCCGACCGCCGCCAAACCGTAATCCAGCAGGAACAGCTGCTCCAGATAAATACGGAGTTGCATAAAACGGATGAGGATCGATACGGTCCGGAACTGATGGCGCTGTATGAGCGGGCACGACTTCGCAGACGTGATGATACGGATAGACAGGAGAGCGACCGCGCCTTCGCCGAGCTGCTGGCAAAATATCCCGAGGCATATGCCACCGGAATGGCAATCGCCGAACGGGCCCTGTTTTCGAGCTTTAGAAGAAACACTTCCGAGGTAGAAAAATACTATAACATGCTGCGTGATAACGAAAATTTTTCAAATGTAGTTACCGATCGTGGCGTCGAAGCGGTGCCGAATATTGAATATTATCTGGCCCGCCAGTACCTTCGGCAGGGAAGCATCGACAACGCTCTGGCTCTCATAGAATCCCTTGAGAAAAACTATCCCGACAGCCTTTTGTTTACCAGAAGATCCGGAAGCGGCAGACGGTGGCAGACGGTTTCACAGGTTATTCCAAGGCTGCGCCAAGATGCGGAAACATTGCGATAGGAACGCGTCCGATAGCTTCTGTCCCTTAATAGTAGCAATTTTAAATTAAGGTTGAACGCTTAGCATCTGAACTGTTTTATAATGACGCGCAAATCCGAAATTCGAATATCGAAACTCGAAACAAATTCAAAAGAACAAATTTCAAATTTACAAGACCCAAAAGCTGCACTGCTGGTTCGAGTTTTGGTCTGAACCATGAGGGGGCGGCTGTTTTTTGTCATGCCCGCGAAGGCGGGCATCCCGTCTACTTGATACCGGATTTTCGATATCGCTTTATTAAGCGCTCAACCGTTTGAGCAATACTGCTAAATTTCTCCCCAGCACCGGCAGGTATTCGATTAAATCCAAGTTCGTCAATTTTTGGATGGCTTCTTGAGGTATCTTACTTTGGGGATGGCCTTGCAAAATTCCGGCCGTTTCCTCCTCGGAGAAAACCGGTCCTTCCCTAACCGATTTCAAAACATCCTTATTCACCGGGCAGGCCTTCTGGCAGTAAAGACATCCCACCAGGCAGTTGTGCCACGACGGCTTTATCCATTGGGGGAATTCGCCCCGGCGTTCGTTGTAGTGAGTAAGGCATCGATCCCCATTGAGCAAAAAGCGATCAGCGTTTATGGCGCCCGTAGGACAGGCTTTCCTACAGGCCTTGCAATTTTCACAGCGTTCAAGCACCTGCGGCTCCTGCCAATGGTCTTCATCTGCGTGAAGATCGGAAATAAAGGCTACCAGCCGGTGATAACTTCCCATACCGTCGACATAGGTAATATTGTTTTTACCGTATTGCGCCAAGCCGCTGCGCACTGCCAGCAGTTTCCAAGGCAGTTTTGCTTTTTTCACCTGAAATCCTGCCGGATTTAACTGGCGCTCAAGCAGATCTTGTATTTGCCTATCGGTTTCATAACTGTATGTCGGGGGTATGATAACGTTATATGATTCGCCCGACCGGTTGAAGGTGACCCGCACTTGAGGCTGGGGGGCAGCGACAATAATCAGCGATTTGGTTCCGGATAGACTGTCGGCAATCTTAAAATCAAAGCCGGTTAATTCTTCCTGGTAAAATTCCTCATCAAATAAGCCCTGACGATATTGGCTTTCGATTTGTTGTTCGAGCTCATAAATGTGCTCGATAGAAACGATTTTTCCGAGACAACCCACCTTATCCAACTGATCCTGTATTCTCACAGTCAAATTCTCCCCTAGTATGCGCGACATTTGTTTTACCTCTCTGGAAACAGATTAGACTGCCTAAAAGCTATACATTGTTAGGGATTCAACAGTATGCTGAGCCCTTGCCGGTAATTCGGATACTGCATACTTCACGCAAAACGACATTTCGTCCATATTATCATTGAAACTCCTCGACCTTGCCTCGTTTCAATAGTTCATCTTACGGTTACACCGTAACGTTTCCGAAGAAATAACCCGCAGGTAACAAGCAGCTTGCCAAATTTATTGAGAAATACATAAATAGCTCGGGGCGGTCGTTTTCGAGTAGAGCTGCATTGCCGAAAGGGACGGCACAATTCGGCTTTTTTAAGGTTCTTAGCATGTTCCATTTTTGATATTTGCCACATGGTCCACCAATTTAACATTCCAGGCCTCCATTCGGTGCTTGAATTTTGCAACCTGGTATCTATCTTTACTTGACAAAAAGCTAACCACCTAATAAAGTTTAGTGGGTTATATAAATAGCCAAAATTTTCTAACCTGTCAAGTATTTTTTGTCGGTTATATAATTTTTTGGAGAAAACACGTGACGGACAAAAAAAGAGACGCCGGAAGTTTGAAATTGTTGGGAGGACGCCTGTGCCTTGATTTCGTAAATACCCTGGATTGGAGGGGCACCGATACTCCGCAGGAATTTTTAAACACATTTGACGACCTCGTTATCTGGTGCCGGCACGTCGGCATAACCAATAAAGAGGAAACCAGGCTATTATATCGGTTAGCCGAGCAATCGGTTTCGAATGCCAGGAAGGTTTTAAACCGGGCCATAAGTCTGCGGGAAGCCATCTACCGTCTTTTTTCAGCTTCGATCGCAGGCCGGGATCCGGTTGAGGAGGATCTTAACTTTTTCAACGAAAACCTTTCGCTCTCAATGAAGGATTCAAAAATTACCCGAACAGATGACGGTTACCGTTGGGACAATATCGGAAATAAAACGCAACTGGACTGGATATTAAACCCGATTATCCGTTCGGCCTTCGATATCCTCGTTTCCGATGAGCTGAAAAAGGTCAAAGCGTGTGCTGATCAGGCCTGCGGTTGGCTGTTCATAGATGTCAGCCGCAACCAGAGCCGGCGCTGGTGCGATATGAAAGATTGCGGCAATCGCGCCAAGGCCAGCAGGTTTTATAAGAGAAAGCAATCTGATGACTTACGCAAGGGCGCCAAGAAGCCAAGGTAAACAAAATAGGGGCTTTGTGCCGATTGGTCTCCGGACTGGAAGGGATGGTAAATTTAGAAACGCCTGTTATGGCTCCGGACGTAGTCACCAATCCGCTTCATGCGCTCCATATCTTCTTCACCAAGGGGCCCTAGCTCAAGGGCCGGCAGGGCCGCCCGCATCTGATCTATGTTTCTGGGACCGCACAAACATACATCAACTGCCGGATTGGACAAAACAAAACGGTAGCAGTCGCTGGGGGCCGGAACCGATTCTCCCGGCGGCATCTTTTTGGGGTTTAAAAGCAGACCCCAGCGGGTTGCTGTATAGGAAACAATACCCGGCCGGTCATGGCCCGGAAGGTGGGGAAATATTTCCGCTTCTGCACCACGATGGGCGGCATTATAACGGACGTGAAACAAGTCGAACTGCCCGTCGGCGGCCATCTGCGGAAATAGCTTGCGCTGGTGCCCGGACATGGCCAGAAACCGGTAAAGGCCCTTGGCCCTCATCGCCCGGGCCCGCTTTACAAGTGCCGGCGAAGGCCGGCGGTTGTGCCAACCCAGGATGAGAATATCGGCCCTTTCAAGACCCATGGAACGCAAGTTTCTTTTGAAAAAATATTCCATCAATACGCCGTTGCGGGCGTAACTTTGAATCGCAACCACCAGTTTATCACGCTGCCCCTGTTCGACGAGGTTGCGGATGGCCCGCTTCATTCCGGCTCGGTGCCGTCCGGAGCCCAAATAAAAATAATTACACCCCCTGGAAAAAGCCTCCTCGAATGCTTCAACAGGTGCTCCGTAGCTGGCCGCCAGTCCCAGTGGCCCGACCTTTAACCCGGTGCGTCCCAAAGTTCTCTCATTGAATGCGGTCATATACAATCTCCCTGAAATAAAGAAAAGTTGATTGAGTTGATTAAGTTGAAGGGGTGATTAAGTATGGTAAAGTGAATTGTTCCGTCTCAATTGTGATTTCTTCATGCTTTAAACACGCAAATAATCAATCTCGTATGACAAACCAACTCAGTCAACCTCATCAACCAATCAACACAATCAACCTATTCAACTCTATCAACTAATCAACCAAGGCATGTTCTTTTTTCGGCAGGACAACTGTAAATGTACTTCCATTATTTGGCTCGCTGGTGACGGTGATGTCCCCCCCATGGGCCCGGGCGACGGCCCGAGCAAAGCTGAGACCCAAGCCGGTACCGGCTTGAGAACGGCTGGGGTCACAGCGGTAAAAGCGCTTGAATATGTGCGGCATGTCTGCGGTGGATATCCCGATGCCCGTGTCTCTGATTGAGATCTGAATTGACTGCTGGCTGCCCGAATGCGCCGCAACGCTGATCGTTCCCCCCGCAGGCGTATACTTGACGGCATTATCGAGCAGGTTGGATACCATACGCTGAATCATGCGAATATCTCCGTTGATTAAAAGCCGGTCGGGCGCTTCGCAAACCAGGGACAATCCTTCGTTTTCCGCCATGGGTCGAAAAAGCTCACAGGCATCCTGCACCACCCGGGCAATATCCATCTCTTGACTGTCAAACTGCCCTAAGCCGGCTTCGGTTTTGGATATAACCAGCATGGTGTTGATCATATCCAACAGCCGGTCACATTCCTCGATGGTATTGCCCGCCATGTTTTCATATTCTTGCAGGGATGAACCGGTTGTCAGGGAAACCTCGGCAATCCCGCGAATTCGGGTAATCGGGCTTCTCAGATCGTGGGCGATACTGTCACTCATTTCCTTGATCTCGGTGACCAATTTTTGGATACGATCCAGCATCTGGTTGAAAGTAATTGCCAGCTGATCAATTTCATCGACCTGTTTTTTAACGGGTACCCGTTCATCGAGACTGCGATCCGATATCCTGCGCGCCGTCTGGATAACGGTATCGACGCCGGCCAAAGCCCGTTTGGCCA
>CP070771.1:5721150-5740109 GCA_020345785.1 Desulfobacterales bacterium | reverse complement strand
TCATTTAATCTGATCTGGTTATTTCTAAGTCTGTCGGATTTTATCATTGTCGGCACCTTATCCTGATTTAAAGTTTAAATAGCAGCGATTCTCTGTAGGACAAGGCCGGTGATTTTTGAAAAAAGAATATTACGGTATTTAACTCTCAAAATGCTATTCAGCGAGAATCGCTTGGCGGATGAATTAAGTCTTGCAATATATATAAATTTATATAAAAGATATGGTTTACTTCAGCAGGCTGCGGCCCGATTTATTCACCTCTTATCTCATTTTGTTTCATTTTATTAATAGTCATTCGGCCTGCTGATATATGATGGGGGATAAGTATCTGAATTTTTAACGTATTTAATTTTAATGGCTAACCCCGTAACCCAAAGAAAGGAGGATGAGAGATGAAACTTTTTAAATTGATTCTGGTTTGTTTAATGGCAACGGGCTTGATTTTCTTTGCATCGAACAGTTTTGCGAGGGTCACGCTGGTTTACGGCACCACCGAAAAAGTGACCGACATGGATCCGGCCAATGCCTATGATTTCCACACATGGGAGATTTTCTACAATATTTATCAGGGACTTTTGGGGTACCCGCCGGGCAAAACCAATCTGGTTCCGGGATTGGCCGAATCCTATGAGGTGGTTGACGCTGGCAAAGGTTACATTTTCAAACTCAAAGAAGGCATAAAATTTTCCGACGGAACGCCCTTTGACGCCAATGCCGTCAAATGGTCCATCGACCGCGTGATACGGCTACAGGGCGATCCCTCCTGGTTGGTGACCGACTTCGTTGACCGGGTGGAGATAGTTGACAAGTATCGCGTGAAGTTCGTTTTGAAAAACCCGGTCGCCTATTTTCCGTCCTTGGTCGCCACGGTGCCCTATTACCCGGTCAACCCCAACATCTATCCGGCCGACAAAATTGTCCAGGATCCTACGGCGCTCAAAGGCGGCAAGCTGGTTGGACTGGGACCCTATCGGGTGGTTTTTTTCAAAAGAGACCAGGAAATTGCCCTGGAGGTCAATCCCTATTACTCCGGTGCGAAACCCAAGAATGACATGGTCATCATCCGCTACTTTGCGGATGCCACTACCATGCGGCTGGCCCTTGAAAAAGGCGAGCTCGATTTTGCATTCAAGTCCTTCAACCCTTCAGATATTAATGATCTGCAGAAGATGAGCAAAATTAAAACGATCAAGGGACAGGGACCCTACATCCGTTATGTGTGCTTTCAGTGCAAAACCCCTCCGTTTACCAACAAAGTCGTTCGACAGGGAGTGGCGGCCGCCATCAACCGGCCGGAAATCATCAAAAAAGTATTTCTGGGTCAAAATGAACCACTGTATTCCATGGTTCCCATGGGTATGTGGACCCACGAAGACAGTTTCATGACTGCTTTCGGAGACGGCAACATTGAAAAATCCCGCCAATTGCTGGCCCAAGCCGGCTTCAACGAAAACAACAAGCTGAAATTTGAATTCTGGTACACGCCCAGCCATTACGGTGACACGGAAGTGGACATGGCGGCGGTGCTCAAAGCGCAGTTCGAAGCGACCGGCGTCATGGAGGTTAGTGTCAAATCAGCAGAATGGGCCACGTACAAGGAAAACTGGCGCAATCAGCTGATGCCGGTTTATCTGCTTGGCTGGTACCCGGACTACATCGATCCGGATAACTACACAGCAGCTTTCGCCGGAACAGCCGGCTCCAGGGGCAATGGCATTTATTTTTCCGATCCGAAATGGGATGCGATGTTTGTAGATGAGCAGAAGGATCCCAATGAGGCCAATCGGGCGGCGATATTTAAAAAAGTGCAGCAAATGTGGACCGATGAAGTTCCAACGGCGCCCATCTTTCAGGGTACGCTGTACCTGTTCGCCCAGAAGGACATTGACGGTATTATGATTTCACCGACGCTGCAGTTTATTTATGCTCCCATTTCAAAGCGATAAAGCAGCGTAGACAACTTACAAGGTGCGGGATTCGTTCCGCCGAACGGATCCCGCACTCAATTTCGTTATGGAACAATGGGTTCTGAGTGTATGATGGGTGTTAATTTTTTCTGCTGTTAGTCATCTTAAAGCAGTATTGGGGGATTGGAATAATGGAATATTGGAACAATGTTTTTAGCGGATCGGAATCTTTTTAGTTTATGGATTTAATCCATTATGTATTATCAAGGAATTTTCATTCCTTAAACCCAGCGTTCCAATATTCTAAACAGTATCGGTCAATCCATAACTTGGTGAAATCCAATCCGGCTCCTTTTGGGTTGAATATCTACCTTAAGCTCATACAGAGGCTGTCCGCACCTTTATGAAAAACCTGCTTAGATATATTATCGGTCGCACTCTCCTCACCATCCCCATGGTTTTTATTCTTTTGAGCATTGTCTTTGTGGTTATCCGCATCATGCCCGGCGATCCCGTCTCTTCCATGCTGGGCGGTCATGCTCCGGAAAAAGTCATTGAACAGAAAAAAGAGGAGTTGGGACTCAACAAACCCCTGATCGTGCAATACGGCAATTATTTGTGGCAAATCTGCCGTCTGGATCTGGGAAGTTCCATGATTTTCAAACAGCGGGTGATTGATACGATCGTTGAAAAGCTTCCGGCCACCATTGAATTAACCTTTTTCGGAATGCTGATTACGCTGCTGGTGGGCGTGCCGCTGGGCGCCTATGCCGCCGACAAGCGACGTTCGACCCAGGACTATTCGATCCGTTTATACGGTATCGTGATTTATTGTATTCCCGTTTATTGGCTGGGTCTGATGCTGCAAATGATTTTCGGAATCTGGTTGGATATTTTTCCCATTGCCGGAAGAACGGGCGCCCGGGTATTTGTCGCCGCCTTCGATTGGAGCGGTTTTTATGTGCTGGACACCATTGCGGCAGGGGACTTTGAAGCCCTTGAGGATGTCCTGACCCACCTGGTTCTGCCGTCGGTTACCCTGGGCCTGACCCTTTCTGGAATATTCATCCGTCTGACGCGGGCCAACATGCTGGATGTTCTCAAGTCCGACTACATTCTGGCCGCCGAAGCCCGTGGTATCCGGCACCGGCGCGTCGTCTACAAACATGCCATTATGAATGCTTTTGTGCCAATCTTAACCATGATGGGGTTGCAGGTCGCTATTCTGATGGCCGGTGCGGTGCTGACCGAAACGACGTTCTCATGGCCCGGAATGGGGCGGCTGCTGCTGGAACGGATTTACCTGCGGGATTACCCGACCATTCAGGGGGTCATCGTGATTTTTGCGGTG
The DNA here is from genome assembly GCA_020345785.1 of Desulfobacterales bacterium. Next base: position 5,736,851 of record CP070771.1, on the reverse strand, counting down.
ATCGTCGCGCTGGTATCTTTAATGGTGGACATCATCTACGCCCTGGTGGATCCGAGGGTGAGGTACTAGGATTGAATATTGAAGATTGAATATTGAATATTTGTGGAATCCATCTAATTGAATAGTGAATATTGAAGATTGAATATTTGAGGAATTTTATCATTTTGATCTTTGATTAAATATAATAGGAAACGTTTTATTGTTCAGTAACATGAGAAGTGACGAGCTGATAAAAAGGACGAAAGAATTTGCGCATCGCTGCGTTAAGCTGGCAATGGCTTTGCCGGAAACTGCTTTAGGCAAACATATTCGGGGACAGGTTATCAGGTGTTCAACGTCCGTTGCTGCCAACTATCGAGCTACTTGCCTATCCCAATCAAAGGCCAGCTTTGTAGCTAAAATAAGTATCGTTTTGGAAGAAACCGATGAGACTGCCTTCTGGCTGCAATTTATCATCGATGAAAAGCTGTTGAAAAAGAATCTGGTGGAGCCCTTGCTAAACGAAGCCGGAGAGTTGACCGCAATTTTTGCGTCCTCCAGAAAAACGGCAAGCACGCAAAATAGAAACGACAGAATACCTTAAATATTCAATTTTCAATCTGCAATATTCATTTTATTATGAAACATTCTCCTACAGAGGCTTTGGCAAAATTGATCGGGCGCTTCGCTCGCATGGGACAGAAGTACGGGGTTGAGTGGTGGATTCTGGTGGCCGGCGCCGTTATCATTCTGGGGATTATTTTAATGGCCCTGTTTGCCGGTGCGATTGCACCCTACGATCCTTATGACCAGAATACCGGCCCTCAGCTGGCCCCTCCCAGTGCCGAGCATTTCATGGGGACCGACAATTTGCAGCGCGATGTGTTTTCCCGTATCATTTTCGGTGCCCGTACAATTCTGGGGGTGGCCATTCTGGCGGCCATCATATCATCGCTGGTCGGCATTACCATGGGGTTGATATCCGGATTTTCCGGCGGGGTTTTCGACAGGGTTTTATCCCTCATTATGGACTCCGTTTACTCATTTCCGGGCCTCATTCTGGCCATTGCTTTTGCAGCCATGTTGGAGCCGGGCATTATCAGCATTACGTTTGCCGTGGCTGTCATCTATATCCCGACCTATTTTCGCCTGGTGCGCGGACAGACATTGACCATTAAGGAGGAGCTGTATGTCGAGGCGGCCAGGGCAATCGGCGCCCCCGGTATTACGATTTTGTGGAAATATATTTTCCCCAATGTGATTGCCACCACGGCGGTGGTGTTTACCATGAACGTGGGGGATGCCATCATGATCGAGGCGGCTTTAACTTACCTGGGTTTGGGACTGCCGCCCAGTGTGGTGGACTGGGGTATGGATCTGGCCATGGGGAAAAAATTTCTGCCGTCGGGTCAGTGGTGGCTGATTACGTTTCCGGGCGCCATGATTTCGCTTTTAGCGGTAGGATTTACCATGCTGGGTGAAGGGCTGTCTGAAATTTTGAATCCCCGATTGTTGGAACGCTAGGGTAGCCGCTTAGAAATAGATGAAAAAAACTGAACCGGATACCTAAATTTCGTTGAGTCCCTGAATATGAAAAATTCCGAGCACCAAATAACAAATAACAAACAAACTCCAAATTCCAAGCACCAATGATCCAAACAAGCAATATCCTTGAAATCGAAAACCTTCATGTGCATTTTCCCATCCATATCGGGACGGTCCGCGCGGTTGAAAATGTGACCCTTGGTCTCAGGCAAGGCGAAGTCATGGGTCTGGTGGGAGAGTCCGGCTGCGGGAAATCCACCCTGGGTTTTTCCATCCTCAGGCTTCTCAGACCTCCGGGAAAAATCGCCGGCGGCCGGATAAGCTATCATGGCAGTGACATTGCGACGATGAGTGAAAGAGAGCTCCTTCGTATCAGGGGCAAACGCATTGCCATGATTTTTCAGGATCCATTAACATCCCTCAATCCGCTCTTCCGCGTGGGTGATCAGTTCGTCGAAACCATCCAGACCCATGAAAAAGGCGTATCAAAAAAAGAGGCTTATGAACGGGCGGCAAACATGCTCGAACGTCTGGGGATCGCACCGGACAGGTTGCACGAATACCCCCATCAGATGTCCGGCGGTATGCGTCAGAGAATTATGATCGGAATCGCCCTTGTGTTGAATCCGGATTTGCTTATTGCCGACGAACCGACAACGTCGCTGGATGTGATTGTTGAAGCCCAATTCCTGGATCTTTTAAACGAGCTGCGGCAACAGTTCAACCTGACCATTCTGCTCATCTCACACAATATCGGCATCGTCGCCCAGCTGGCGGATCGGGTTACGGTCATGTATGGCGGTCGTCTGGCGGAAACCGGCACCGTCGAAGCCGTATTTGCCGATCCCAGACACCCTTACACCCAGGGACTTCTGACCTCCATTCCGAACATCAAACTGGACCAGCCGGAGCTTCATTCCATGCCGGGCGCCCCGCCGGATCTGGTGGATCCACCCTCCGGCTGTGTATTTCATCCCAGGTGTCCGCGGGTCATGGACAAATGTCGCCGGGAGATTCCGCCTTCATTTGAAAACGATGGCCATCTTGCTGCATGTTGGTTGTATGGTTGAGTCTCGGGGTACAGAGGACAGATGACAGATTATATGGTTTCAGGTGTCAGGTTTCAGGTGTCAGCGCCGCCGTTGCCTGCTCCACTACCGGTTTGATCGATAAAAAAAACTGATGGACGTCGAATCACGCCAAGGCGTGAAACGTCCAACATCGAACATCGAATGAATGGGCAACGCTTTTGATCTACCTTTGAACGCTGAACCCTGAACCTCGGAACCCAGATGCTGACACCTGACACCCGACACCTGAAACCAATGAATAGTGGGGTTACAAGCTGAAGGCTGGTTCGATGCGAGGGGATTTTTTCAGTGCCCCGGTAAAATAACAATGAATAATTTGCTCGAAGTTAAGAATCTGATCAAGCATTTTCCGCTGGACAAAGGGTTTCTGGCGCAACTGCTGTCAAAAGAAATGCGGGTTGTTCACGCCGTGGACGATGTTTCCTTTTTTATTCGGGAAGGTGAAGTATTGGGGCTTGCCGGGGAAAGCGGCTGCGGGAAGACCACTACCGGCAGATTGGTTTTGAAGCTGGTGGAGCCTACCGCCGGAGAGATCTTATTTCGTGGCAAGTCTCTTTCCCTGAATAAGAAGGAGGAGATGCGCCGGATGCGCGAAAAAATACAGGTCATCTTTCAAGACCCATTCGCCTCGTTGAGCCCGCGCATGAGCATCGGTGCATCTATCGGACATCCGCTGAAAATCCACACGACATATAAATCGCCTGAAATCAGGGACATGACCCATGAGATTATGGAAAAGGTCGGACTTTCACCAGCCGATTTTCTGAGCAGGAAATACCCGCACCAGCTATCCGGCGGTCAGCGCCAGCGGGTCGTCATTGCCAGGGCCTTGATTACCAATCCTGATTTCGTGGTGGCAGATGAGCCGATTGCCATGGCGGATGTTTCCGTCAGGTCGATGATTCTGGAATTGATGGTTCAGTTAAAAGAAGAGTTTGAACTGACCTATCTTTTTATCACCCACGATCTGGCCACCTGCAAATATATCTGTGACCGCATTGCCATCATGTATCTGGGGCAAATCCTTGAAATCGGGCCATTAGAGGAAGTTTTCAAACACCCGGTGCATCCCTATACCATTTCGTTGCTGGCGGCAGTGCCCGTGCCGGATCCCAAATTCCGACGCACCGATCCCATCCCCAAAGGTGAGATACCCAGTGCGATTGATCCGCCTTCGGGATGCCGCTTTCATCCGCGCTGCGCCTATGCCGTATCCGAATGTTCGGTCAAGATGCCGATCCTTGAAAATGTTGCCGGGGATCACTGGGTGGCATGTCCGGTGAGGCTGAAGGCCGGCCGTTAGGCAGCGGTGCAGCAAGTCGCTGGCGGCCGGTTAGATAGAAAAATAAACTAATGAACATCGAACATTGAACGTCCAACATCGAACATCGAATAAATGAATTCTGCCAATTTAAAAAAAACCAAGCAAATCGAATCGACCCTCGGCATCTGTCCATATAGGAGTATTCTTCGGTTCGCTTGTCCTAAAATGGATGAAGCGCAGCGCCATCAATATTGGACGTTCGAAGTTGGACGTTCGATGTTCGACGTTCAATCTGTTCACTGTTCCGTCCACGTGAAGTCTCATAAAAGAGGTATCTGAAAATGTTTCCCGCCTCAACATACATCGCAAGACGCAGACGTCTGAAGGAAGATCTGAAATCCGGTATCATATTATTTTTAGGCAACGAAAGAAGTCCGATGAATTTTCCGGACAATGAATATGTGTTTCGGCAGGACAGCTCTTTTCTGTATTTCTGGGGCATTGATTTACCGGGACTGGCTGCGATCATTGACATTGAACAGGATAAGGAAGTCGTATTCGGACGGGAATTGACGATCGAAGACATCATCTGGAGCGGAGCCCGAACACCGTTAAAAGAGCATTGCCTGAATTGTGGGGTAAATGTTACCGCGGCGTTGGCGCAGCTTGAAGCCACCATATATGAAGCCGTGCAAAAGGGTCGCCGTGTTCATTTTCTACCTCAATATCGACCGGAGAACTTTATCAAGATTCAGAATTTGCTGGGTTTGAACGTTGCGGTTGCCAACTATCATACGTCGCCGACACTGATCAAAGCCGTTGTGGCTCAACGGTCTGTCAAGACAGAAGAAGAGATTCAGCAAATCGAGACGGCGCTTGAGGTCACCCATGATATGCAAACCCTGGCAATGAAAATGTCGCAACCGGGAATGCGTGAGAAAGAAATTGTCGGTGCCATGCTCGGGCGTGCCTATGCCCGCGTCGGCAACGGCTTGGCCTATCCGATTATTTTTACGACAAAGGGACATATCCTTCACAACCCTAATCACGGCAACGTGATGCGCGCAGGTGACCTGGTCATCAACGACTCCGGATGTGAGTCCGACCTGCATTATGCCAGCGATATTACCCGAACGTTTCCGGTCGGCGCCAAATTTACCCGGCAACAAAGGGAGATTTATTCCATTGTTTTGCAGGCCCAACAAAAGGCGATTGAAAATATTCGTGCCGGCATTGAATACCGCGAAGTGCATTTTATTGCAGCCAGAGAGGTGGCAATGGGTTTAAAAACGCTGGGATTAATGTCGGGGGATGTGGACGATGCTGTTGCCGCCGGTGCCCATGCCCTGTTCTTTCCCCACGGTCTGGGGCATATGCTGGGGCTGGACGTGCATGATATGGAGGATCTGGGGGAAGACTATGTAGGGTACACGGATGCCATTCAGAGAAATCCTCAGTTTGGCATCTGTTATTTGAGGCTTGCCAAAAAGCTTGAGCCCGGCTTTGTTCTCACGGTCGAGCCCGGTTTGTATTTTATCCCCGATCTTATTGATCAGTGGAAGACTGAAAAAAGATGCGAAGCGTTTATAAATTATGCCAAGGTCGAAGCCTATCGAAATTTCGGCGGAATTCGCATTGAAGATAATGTCCTGGCCCTCGAAGACGGTCAGCGGGTGCTTGGAAGACCTATTCCGAAACGTGTTGAGGAGCTTGAGGCGTTGGTCGGCCAATAATAACGGCAGGCTTGTCCAAAACTATTTTTCATATTTGCAATCACGAAAAATTCAAGCACCAAATAACAAATCTCAAACAAATCTCAATGATCGAAATTAAAAATTCTAAATAGTGTTTGAACGAAAACCCTTTCAAGGCCGATGTTGGGTTTCGCCCTCAGGCAGCCATATCGTCGTAAATGTCTTATTTTCGCAGGTTGGGTTGAGGGACGAAACCCAGCATGCTCTGTCGGGCTCAACCCAACCTACCCGAAATCCGATTTTTCGCTCAGGCACTAAATAGATAGATTAAGCGCCAAACACCGAATCTTTGCCTTAAACATTTTGGTTATTGGAATTTGGGAATTTGATATTATTTGTGATTTGATTATTGTGATTTCGAATTTTGATTCCGAACAGGGAAAACAAACCGCTTTTACCTCAATCAGTTAAAGCCGGCTTTGAGGTAATTCGGTGTATCACAGGTGAAAGGAGGGGATAAAATGAAATATATCATTATCCTTGTTTCATGTCTGTTTATCGCGGTATTTGCCGGTTTGCTTCCGGCTACCGGCAGTCATACTGAAGGATTGAAGGGTTCGGACGAAAACGCGGGTACGCCCTCGGACAACATCACGTGGGAGGTGCCGATTGCCGCCGGTATCTATTATCCCAGCGATGGTCAGGTGCCGGATAATCCGGTTCGTTATTACCGGGTGAGATGCTGGCCGGGCTGTCACACCGGCAGCTCCCTTGGAAAATACCCGGATAAAGCGCTGAAAGACACGCCCATTTTTCCAACGTCAACAATAGATGGGCACACCGGCGGTAAAACACGGCAATAGAAGAAATAAGTTATTCGTTATTGGATAACAGGATGTCCGACTTCTACCGATTTCTCGAAGAAAACCGAATAGAGTACGAGCGGCACGATCATCCGCCGGTATATACCGTGGAAGAAGCCAGGCGCCTGGTGCCGACGTTGCCGGCTGCCAAGACCAAAAATCTTTTCCTGCGGGATAAAAAGGGTCAACGACATTTTCTGGTCGTCGTTCCGGCTGACAAAAGGGTCGATATAAAAGCGTTACCACAAGTGATTGGGTCAAACCGCTTAAGCTTTGGATCTGAGGAACGGCTTAAAAACTACCTTGGCATAACTCCCGGTTCCGTCACCCTATTTGCCATTTTCAATGATCCCCGCCATGAAGTGGAGCTAATTGTTGACGAGACGTTGTGGGAAGCTGAGGCTTTTCAGTTTCATCCGCTGGTAAACACCAGTACCCTGGTTATATCACGTGGGAATTTGAAGCGATTTATCGCCAAAACCGGCCATCAGGTTCGATTGCTGGATATTCCATCTCAACATTGAACAGGTTTCGGGGGCGACTTAAATATTAAAATTTCGAATGCGGTCCATGCGACTGGTGATTTCGGTGACGCGTATGCCGTATTTTTCTTTTTGAACGACGACCTCTCCTCTGGCGATCAACGTGTCGTTGGCCAGAATATCCACAGGTTCGCCCTCAAGTTTGAATAGTTTGACGGCAGATCCGGGTTCCAGCTTCAGCAACTCTTGGATCTGGATTTTGGCGCGGCCCAATTCAACTTTGATTTCCAGGGGTATATCAAACAGCAGTTCGAGATCGAAATCCTCAGGAGAGGGTGATTTCTCGTTTTCAGGTACTTCTATCTTTGCTTGCTGAACCGGCGGCTCTGCCGGCAAAGCCTCGTGCGCTGCGGTTGTCTGGTTGTCTTCCGGACGATCATCAACAGCGAGCGACTGCGGAGATTCAGGAGCCGGTTCAGCTGCGGCAGCTTCTACTGTTTCTATTTCTGCTTCAGGGACGGCGGTGGCATCTTCCTGCTCTGCGCTCTCTGAAGCGGCTTCATTCCCCACGGAATAATGAATGTCCCTGCCCTGGTGGCCGGCTGCCTGTATCAGTTCAGATATCTTAACCCCCATTTCGACGAATACAATATTGTCACCACAACGGTAAGCGAACCGCTCATATTTTGCCATATTGAGCGATTCGATTTTAAAGTGAGTTCCGGTTGTGAAGGAAGGTGTGGAAAGGGCGCAGACGAGGCCGGCATCGGTAAATGTCGATTTTAAATTTCCTCCGACGATGTTGCTCAACTCACCCAGCATATCCCGGATCTCTTCATCGCCTTCCAGATCCTCGATTTCCATCCCCAGCATGTCGGCCGCCAATTCCCGTGAAAAATTATCTCCCACATGTATGCTGACCATGCCGGTTGCATCACCGGCAAAACTTACAGATCCCACGTCGCGGATCTTCTCTAAACTATCAGGGGGAATCTGATCGGTGATATCGAGCTTGATCGAGAACATTGTATCAAAAACATCAATTATCGACTCGGACAGGATGGCCTCTAAATCCAGGCTATTAATTTTTTCGACATCGACATGCTTCAGCCGGCTCAGAGAATCTTTGGAACTCAGATCGTCCGCCTCGGCAGAGATCTGCTGGGTTTTAAGACCGACTTCAACGATGATAAGTTCTTGCTGTTGACTGAAAACAAAGCGCTCAAACCTTTCCATGCCAAGGGATTTGATGGAAAAGTCGGCCCCGTAAGTCAACGAAGGTGTGGAAATAACACAGGTGTGGCCGGCATCATTCAGGGCTGATTTCAGATTGCCGCCGACAATGTTGGCGATTTCTGCCAGCATATCCTTGGTTTCACCGCCATCTTCAACCTCCTCAGGTTCGATTTCCAGCATATTGGCCATCATCTGACGGGCCATCTCGGAGGTTACCTGGATATTAATCAGTCCGATGACGTGGCCGGCAAAATTCACGGCGGACACCATGCGGCTAACACCGGTGGTATCGGGCGGTTCGGAATCAGAGACCTCGATTTGCATCGATACCATCGTCTCGAACGTTTCGATAATGGAATCGACGATATGGCTCCGGATATCAAAATTTTCTATACTCATGTGGTGTTCCGAAGAGATCTCCTGCTGAAGTTCATTTGACAGTTTTGATTGACAGGTTGAACTTAAGGTTTGTCATGCCTATGAAAATCACGTATCCTGAAACCCATTAAAATGACGTTGCGATAAATTTGCTGGCCCGTAGATTTTTTTTATAAACATTGTCGCGGCAGAAGCGTAAAGTCGCACCAACGCATAACTGCAATTTTATCGGTTTTTTATATGTTGAAGTCGTTAGCATGGTCACTGATGCAAAATTTATTCCATAAGGCCAGCCCTCGGCCGGCATCGTGCATAAAAGAGGCCTCCTCATTTTTTATAAAATTTTTAAGCAACTTAGGTTGTTATCCCATGCCTGGTACCGGGAAAATTTTAAAGGCACTTCCGACGCCATGTCGGGTAGAACGTTCATTTTTAAAGTTTTAGGTGTTGATGAAATGACGCTTTTAATCGGAATTATGGCCGACAGCCACGGGCAGCACGATAAAATCGAGGCCGCCCTGGCCGAACTTAACAACCTGTCTTGTCAGGCCATTTACCATCTTGGCGATGCCTGCGACTCCACCCACCCCGAGAGTGCCGAAACCTGTCTGCGTCCTTTGCAGCAGCACCATGTGATTTTGATAAAGGGCAACAATGATCATGCAATCATCGCCAGTCAGATCGGCCGGCAAAACCCGATTGTTGCACCGGAGGTTTTGCGGTATTTGCAGGCCGCGCCTCTGATGATGTCCTTTCAAAACGCTATTTTTACTCATTCACTGCCGTTTGCCGACGCGTTGGGTCTTTCATGTATGATTGGTAAAATGGGCCAAAGTGGAGCACGCCGTGCTTTCAATGAATTTCCCAATCATATCATATTTAGGGGGCACAGCCATTCTCCGGAAATTGTTCGACCGCGGGGTCGGGGCATTGTATCGCGCAGGCTTGGGCTTGGAGAGAAGATCGATCTGGCTGGAAGAATACCCTGTGTGGTGACCTGCGGTGCTTTAACCAGAGGATTGTATATGGTGTGGAACCCGCAGGATAACTCCATCAGATCCCTTGCGTTGGTTTAAGATTCTGCGCTACCTCCAGGAACGTGCTTGGAAAAAGTGGCCTTGGCGGGCAGCAATTTATTGCAAAGTCCAGTGAATGGGTTTCAGGTTTCAGGTGTCCCCCCCTTCGCATTCCAGGCTTCCGACTTCGTCATGCTTGCAGCGTGGCTACGACGGGACAGGTCGGAGGGCAGGCAGCCCAGCCGCTGGCTGTCCGAGGCGGCCGGTTTGTTCGAAAGATAAAACTTTTAAAAGCGAATCCACCAAAGGCGGATAAATATCGAATATCGAATAATGAATATCGAATGTCGAAGGAAGGCATTTTGTCTATTTTATAAAAAAGGTTGAGCAACGCGAAACTACCCTTCGACATTCTGCTGTTCGATATTCGGTATTCTGCAGTTCGCTGTTCCGTTTAGGTGAAATTTCATACGAGGTGCCAGCGACCGGAAAACATATGAAACAAATTAGATGATCCGACTTACTGCTCTGTGCGTACAACTGGAATTTCGGAACCATCGGTTCTCATCAGCGATTAAAGCAGAATTTCGGATTCCTTAAATTATTTTTATAAATTTCAGACACATAAAGGAAAATATGAAAGCGCCGCCTCGTATCTCCCGGAAAGCGGTATTGCCGTTTCCGAAAAAAGGTATTGGGAAAAATTCTTAATTTCTAATTATAACAGTTGGATATCGATCTGGCATCATTCTTGAATTATACTCTGTGCTCTGAAAATCCATCTATCTCCGTATAACCGGCATGGGTTTTTCAGAACTGCTCAAATTCAGAATACAGTCAATCATGTTTGGGAGCTACGTGATGCACGATCGAATGCAGACCTTCACGTCCTATGAATTAACTCAAATCCATGACGCATCCATGGATATACTCTCCCATACCGGTATAAATTTTAACGATACGGAGACGGTATATCTATTTGAAAAAAAGGGCTTCAGAACCGAAGGCAGGAGAGTTTTCATTACTGAAAGCGACGTTTCCAATGCTTTGCAGACGGTGCCGCCACGGTTTACCATCCTTGCAAGAAACCCGGATCATAATGTTTCCATCGGTGGGGATGATTTTGTTTTCGTTCCGACGGCCGGAGCACCAAACGTTGTGGAAGCGGACGGAGAGCAGAGGCCAGCGACATTTAAAGACTATATTACCTGTTGCAAACTGGTGCAAACATCGGATCAAATAGACCTAACCGCCTTCCTGATGGTTCAGCCGACGGACCTGCCCCCGCACACAGCCCACCTGGATATGGTTTACGCCAACATCGTCATGTGCGACAAGGCGTTCGAGTCGGCCACAACTTCCGGTTCAGCTGCCCGCGATTCACTGGAAATGGCAAAACTCATCTGGGGCGGCAAGGAAAAGTTAAAACAGCAACCGGTTACGCTAACTATTGTCAACCCGACCTCGCCGTTGCAGTATTCCATGGAACAGGCGACCCTGATTACGGAAATGGCGCGTTACCGCCAACCCGTCGCCATTACGAATATGCTCCTGGCCGGTTCCACTGCACCGGTATCCTTGCCGGGGCTGTTGGCCCTGCAAAACGCTGAAATTCTCGGCGGGCTGGTTCTATCCCAATTGGCAGGCCCCGGGACCCCTGTGATCTATGGTGCCACCTCCGCTCCCCTGGATATGAAAACAGTCATTTCTGCTTTAGGGGCGCCGGAAACCGTGGTTATTGCTTCTGCAGCCATACAGCTGGCAAAGTTTTATCATTTGCCATGCCGCACCGGCGGAATGCTGACGGATTCCCATTGCCCGGATGCTCAGGCCCTCGGCGAAGGGGCCTTGCTGATGAGCACCGCAGTACGAAATGGTGCGAACTTTATTTTGCATGCCTGCGGTCAGATGGGATCCTTCATCTCCATGAGCTTTGAAAAATGGCTGATCGATGAGGAAGTCTGCGCCAACATTCGTCGCATGCTTGTGCCGCTGGAAATATCCGCCCAAACCATTGATGTGGAAACCATCAAAAGTATTGGTGCGGGCGGCCATTACCTGTTGCATCCTAAAACCTTCGGCCAGTTTAGAAGTCTTTGTCAACCTCGATTGTTCAACCGGCGGGACTATCAGAAATGGCGGGCAAATGGTGCCAAACGTATTGACCAACGGGCCGCCGAAGCGTTGGCAGACCGCATCGCCGCCTATCGCAAACCGCCCATAGACGAGGGGTTGGAGCAGGCTTTGGCAGAATACGTCAACAGAAGAAAAGTAGAAGGAAAACGCTATTCGGCGGATCAACCGCTGGAAAAAGTGGCCTAAGGCGCGACGGGTCAAACTCCATTCATAAGCCACCCCGATCTATCGGGATGAGAATTGAAAAGGTTTTACCGCTACAGCGGAAGTATTATTCGGTGGTCCAAACTTAAACGATGCCGGTGGCATATGAATGGAGATTGCTGTATGCATTAAGTTTGATCTAAACCTGCGGTTCAATCTTTTCCAGAATTTCTCCATCTGCATTTAGCATGAATATCATGAAGCCATTTTTTGCCGCATCTTTGGCCAATTCGCCGAAAAATACAGCCTGGACTTCATATTTATCCCCCTTTTGGGTTGCCATGTGAATCAAACATTGCTGTGCATCCTCTTTATTGAAAAATGCAGGTATGAATGATACATCTTGACCCTGGTCATGCTGGCCCAAAAACTGCTCATCGGCACCCGGATTCTGAACGACAACCCAGAGCCAGGTGTCGGAAGTTAATTTACTTTTCATTCGTTTGCTCCTTAAAATCTAAAAACTGAAATAGTAGAAATTTTAATTTTCAAAGAACCATGCCAGTGTTTATGCGCCTTTGCACGCACATTTTTCAGGATGGAGTAATTACTTGCGCCTCATGCGGCCGACTGAGTTCACCGCGCAGATCGAGTTGAATTTTTTCTTTGACGGCTTCCGGCGGCAGGTTGAGACCGAAAAGATAAGCCAATTTTGCCAGAGCGGCTTCAACCGTCATGTCATAGCCGCTGATCAGGCCTGCCTCCGCCAAGGCTGAACCGGTGGCATAATCTTCCATGTTCACTGTGCCTTTGATACACTGGGTGCAGTTGATTATCACTACACCCCGCTTCACCGCCTCTTTCAGCTCTGCAATAAGCGCACGATCTTCCGGCCCGTTACCCATTCCATAGGTCTCCAGTACAAGGCCTTCAATGGGCGGCTGCAGAATGTTGCGGACGATATCAGCCGATATACCCGGAAAAAGCCTCAAAACAGCAACGCTGGACGCCTTGATCGGTTGAACTGCCACTCGTTTGGGCCTGCCGACCGGGCGTAGTATCAAATCCCGGTTGATTTTTATGACAATGCCGAGCGAACCCAGCTGCGGGAAATTGGGCGAGTCAAAGGCATCAAATCCGTCGGCATCGACTTTGATTGCCCGGTTGCCGCGCAATAATTTGCTGCCAAAGCACAGGCAGACTTCCGGAATTGCAAAATTGGCCGCGATCAACATAGCGGTAATTAAATTTTCGCGGGCGTCGTTTCGCAACTCACAAAGCGGAATCTGGGCGCCGGTTAAAATGACCGGTTTTTGCAGATTCTGCAGCATAAAAGGTAATGCGGAAGCCGTATAAGCCATGGTATCGGTGCCGTGCAAAACGACGAAGCCGTCGTAGGAATCATAGTGGGAAGCAATGTCTTCGGCGATTTTAAGCCAGTCCCGCGGGGTCATATTTGATGAGTCCAGCAAAGGATCATATTCATGGATGTCGTATACCGGCAGGGCTGCACTCTTTAATTCCGGAATGTTCTCCATTTGCATTTGAAGATATCCCGGGACCGGAACATATCCTCCGGCGGCCTTTTTCATGCCGATGGTGCCGCCGGTGTAGGCGATGTAGACGCGTTTGCGCATTAATTTTTACTCCTAATTTATCCTCAACTGACAACCAACAACTTACAGCATACTTTGAACGCTTTAGCTCAATTGGGGTTTTAGCCTCTCGAGCAGTTTCTTTCCGCGGCTTTTTATAGCCGGGCTGCCGGTTTTTATAAACTCCCGGAGAAGCCGGACCACATCCGGGCGCAGCTTTTTGTCTCCAACGGCAAAATCGGCCAGAGCCTGCAAGGCGAAGGTTACGACAATTTTACTTCTGTCGTCAAGATAGGCGTATAAAATATTCACCGCCCTTTTCTTCTCTTCCGGGTCCAGCTGCAGGCGCGGCAGAATTTGTGCCACATGCCAGCGCACTTCCTGCTGATCTGTTTGACCTGCCACGCGGATGAGCCTGCTTTTATGGGGCTGTAATAATTCCCATCGATCCGCGGTTATCTTCTCGACGGCATCCGCGGCGCGCATCCGTACGACGGGGTCATCGACAAATAAACCGCCCAACAGAGGTTCAAAAAGAGATGCATCCTCCAGAACATCTTCAACAACTTCTTCAACCCTGCCAATAGATCGTCGGTCCCCGCCGCGAAGTTTTTTTAATAATGAATGCATTGCTTATCAGAAACCCGCTTGAGGAAAGATCCAAATTTTCAGTCATAAGTGACGATTGAGGTCAGCCGTTCGAGGAAAGTTTTTTAGGCGCTTTCTTTTGTTTAGCCATCTTGCGCTGATAGTCCAGTTGGTTTTTGATTTCGCTGAGGATAAAGGTGCTTTTCAGGCTTGCAGCGATGATGTCGTCATTAGGTTCGGCTCCCGTTGTTTTTTTCATATGCTGCCGGGTGGCGTCGATTGCTTCCTGAATTCTTTTATGAAAGACGCCGGCTCTGGCTAAAATGTTTTGCGCGGGACCGTTTCTTAAATTCAACTTCCAGAGAGGCTCTGTGTAGTTTATTTGTTTTTTTTCTTTTTTCTCTTCATCTTTTTTGAGTTGGTACTTGATCTGATTGCCGACTTCATTGATGATAAAATAGGACTTCAATATTTCAGCGACCTCTTCCTGGGTCGGCTCAAATCCTGTATGTTCTTTGATAAATTTCATTATGGTTAAAACAGCATCCTTCATGCTGTCGCCGAGCCGAACAAATTCTGCCACGATAACTCCTTCCCACCTTCACAGCCTCCCAGCTTCCCAGCCTTCTCGCATCGCCGAAGGTCTATTTCGTCCCGAATATTTTATCCCCCGCATCTCCCAGGCCGGGCAGGATGTATCCGATGTCATTTAACTTTTCGTCAATTGCCGCCACATAGACTTCTACATCCGGATGGGCGGCGGTCAATTTTTCGATACCTTCCGGTGCGGCAACCATAAATATACCTTTTATCTGTTTGCAACCGGATTCTTTGATCAAATCGATGGCTGCAATCAACGAACCGCCCGTGGCCAGCATGGGATCTAAAATTAATGCAATCCGTTCTTCCATCGCGCTGGTCATTTTGACATAATATCTGACCGGCTCCAGGGTTTCTTCGTTGCGGTAGAGTCCAACCACGCTCACTCTGGCAGACGGTATGAGATTCAGGACCCCGGCCATCATTCCCAGGCCGGCTCTGAGGATGGGCACTACAGTTATTTTCTTGCCCTTTATTTTTTCTACCTCGACGGCTCCGGCCCATCCTTGAATGGTTTTGGTCTCGGTTTCAAGATCTTTGGTCGCTTCATAAGTCAACAGCATGGCCAACTCTGCAGCCAGATCTCTGAAATCTTTGGTGGTTATATCGTTCTGCCTCATTAATGCGAGTTTGTGTTTGATCAGCGGATGATCCACGACATGTACTGGCACAGCGACCTCCTTTTTAGAATTATTTCACGGTTGCGGGATATCTGATAAAGGACTATATGCGCAGGATGCTCTTCAACATCCATCCGCTGCCAGTCATATTCAAATATATTTTTTGTGTCAAGGATATAGAAGGATATTTGGAGGAAACCCGAAAGATGGGCGCATGAACCGCCCCGCAGGCAGGTGTGTTTAAGGGGCGGTTTTTTCCGGTGTTTGGTGTTTAGCACTGTATATACTGATATAACAAAACGGATTACATAACGGATACGGCCGGCTAAACACCAGACACCTGATGAATTCGAGGGTATACGAACTCGCTAAAATTCACCCAGCGGCCTCTTAAAGGTGTATGCGGCCGGTTCTTTGATGAGCTTCTGACTGGCGACATCGGAATTGTCGCCCAAGGCCGAAAAGGGCCA
>CP070771.1:5715154-5721050 GCA_020345785.1 Desulfobacterales bacterium | reverse complement strand
CCACCGGCAGAGCTGGAGGTATGAGAAGGCCCATGGAAGGGGCCGAAACCACGCATTGAAATAAAGAATTTCAGAAATTATTCTAAACGTACGGCACACCGGGTGCTGAAATCAGCCGGCGGCACTTGTCATTTAGTGGGCTTCAACGTAGGCAATGGCGTCTTTGACCGTTGCAATCTTTTCGGCATCCTCATCAGAGATTTCAACATCAAATTCTTCTTCCATGGACATGATCAATTCAACGAGATCAAGAGAATCTGCTCCCAAATCATCTACAAAAGAGGCATCGGGTACAACCTCCTCAAGGTCAACGCTCAATTTTTCTGCAATAATCCTCTTTACTTTATCTTCAATGGACATCAGATTTACCTCCTCTTTCAAAGCTGAAACCAAAGCGATTTCATTTAAATTTCCAATTTTGCTATTTAGTTAATTAATAAAATGCCAGATTGTTTGGTTATGATCGTTTAGAGCGTTTTGTTGGTTATGGTCGTTAGAATAATTGTCGGATTGGTTTCAATCAACATTAGGAAATAACTACCAGCAAAGCGCGTTAACCCATCAAGCCCATCCCAACGATCCAACAAATCCTATCCCGATTGCCTCCAATCTCTCACTTCAGACAATTCCTACCATCTCAATGAACCTAACACACTAAACTATCCAAACCATCTAAACGATCCCAACGATCTAAACCATCAAAACGATTTAAACCGCATCACATATACATACCGCCATTGACATGTATCACCTGGCCGGTGATGTAGGCGGCCTGATCAGACGCCAGAAACACGACCGCCGCCGCAATATCTTCAGGTGTTCCGACCCGGCCTAAGGGAATTTGGCTCACCATCAACTCCCGGGCTTTGTCGGACAGGGATGTGGTCATATCCGTTGCAATATAGCCCGGCGCCACGACATTCGCCGTGACGCCTCGCGGGGCCAGCTCCTTGGCAACCGCCTTCGTAAGCCCGATAATGCCGGCTTTGGAGGCGACGTAATTCGCCTGGCCCGGGTTACCACTGACCCCCACCACTGATGAGACATTGATTATGCGGCCGGCCCGCTGTTTAATCATTGCTTTGGAGACCGCCTTAATGCAGTTAAAGGTTCCTTTAAGATTAATGTCGACAACATCATCCCAATCGGCCTCCTTCATGCGAACAATCAGACCGTCACGGGTGATGCCGGCATTGTTGACCAGAACATCAATACGGCCGGTTTCATCCAAAGCCCGTCCGACAAATTCGGCTACCTCTTGTTCGGAAGCAACATTCACCTGCATGCCGATTGCCATACCGCCGGCCTCGGCCACCAATTTTTCAGTTTCAGCAGCCGCATCAGCCGCCGAAGCGTAATTGAAATAAATGTGATTGCCGGAAAGGGCAAAGGCCCTGCAAATTCCGCGGCCTATTCCCCTGGAGCCGCCCGTAACCAGAATCGTCCGGTTAACTGCATCTGCCATGATTACCTCTCAAATACGATATCGGCGAGCCGATCCATGTCCGGAATAATGTTCTCAAAGCTTGCCGTCAGGTCATTGTAGGCTGCGCTTGCCATAAAATCTGCTTTTGTTGTTTGGTCAAATTGACCGCAGCCCATCACTATTTTCAAAATGCCCTGGGTCACGAACCGGCCCACCTCGTTGGCAAACAGTCTGGAAATAATCTTCATTTTGGCGGCATCGGAATCGCCGCGGTGAGCGCTTTTGAAGGCCTTGCGGGCCAGAGCGGCCCCGACTTCCACGTGGGTCATCATATCCGCCAACGTAAACATGATGTACTGCTGCCGGGTCAGGCGATGCTTGTCGACCAGGGTGATGGTTTGATTCAAGGCGCCGGCGGCAAGTCCGTAAAACCGGCAGCCGAGATCTCCGGCATCACCATCCAGCCGCAGCATCTCATCACTGATGGACTGGTAAAAGCCGCCCTTTGATTTGCGGCTTTTTTTCCAGCGAAAGGTGCTGATGATATTTTGCTGAATCTCACTGGTACCTTCATAGATACAGGTAATGCGAACATCTCTTTTAATCTTTTCGACGCCATATTCGGCAATGTAGCCATAGCCGCCCAGGGCCTGCATGGCATCCTCAGCGGCCTTGTTGGCGGATTCGGTCGCGTACAGTTTTGCAATGGAGCCTTCCACCTCGAGGTCTTCCTCCCCCGCATCCAATCTCGCGGCAACTTCGCCGATAAAGGCAGCGGCTGCGGCAAGCCGCACGACATGCGGGATGATCAGCTTGTGGGTGTAGCCCTGCTTTTCAGATAATGGGGTTTTAAATTGAATACGTTGTTTGGCATATGGAATGGCAATGTCCAGCGCGGCCTCTCCGCCGCCCAGAGCCATGGCGGCAACCATCAAGCGAGTATAACCGAATACTTTGCTGGCCTGTTTGAGTCCATGGCCGGGGATGTCTCCGATAAGATTTTCAACCGGCACGTACACATCCGAGAAGGTCAGCGGCGAGGTGTTCGAAGCCCGGATGCCGTGTTTTTCCTCCCCTTTCCCGGGCATAAAACCTTCGGTGCCTTTTTCCAAAATAAAAAAGGTCGCCCCTTCGGGGGTATTCGCCAACACCGTAAGAAAGTCGGCATACAATCCCGTAGATATAAACTGCTTGCTGCCGTTAATTTTATATCCGATGATCTCCCCCGCCTCATTGGTCACGGGATCGGCTTTGGTTTTGATGGCCGCGACATTGCTTCCGGCATCCGGTTCGGTGACCGCGTAGGCAACCAGCGCATTGCCCTCGGCAATTTTCCCGAGCCATTTTTCCTTCTGTTTCTCAGTGCCCCCCACAATAATCGGATCGGCACCCAGCTGAATGGCAAAGAAAGCAGTCGTGACACCCAGGCAAATTTTGGCCATTTCGCGGGTGACGGCACAGCTGTCTCTCGCGCCGCCTCCCATTCCGCCGTACGTTTCCGGAATCATTAAAAGCTGCAGCCCGATCTCGGGTCCCAGCATCTCCCGGATGGTTTCTTCCGGAAAAATTTCATTTTTATCAAACTCAAAGATTTTTTCTTTGGTTAAAAGCCTTTTTTTCAGCTGACCGATGGTATCGAGCACCATCTGTCTGGATTCCGGATCCAACCCAGCCGGCTGTTTTGCTTCTGAAGATTCTTCGGCGGTCATCTTTCTGATTCCTTTTGATGTTAATTATGATAAAAGTTCAAAACCCTTAACATGCTATTTTTCAGGGCGGACTAATTGGGTACATCGGAAATTGATCAATCAGTGGAATGGTTGATCAGCTGACCGGCAGATTCGTTCAATGGCGCAAGGGGATATAATGATGAGATCCTTTAACTGTTTGACGATTTGAAAAATTAACCATTTAACCCACTCCAAATTCGCTTTGAACGTCTGTAGCTGACTCACTGCTCAACCGTTTAACCAATCAACGCCATTTGAGCTTGGTCATTAATCCTCTTCTTTTGAAATGACGCTGCGGCCTTTATAGGAACCGCAACTGGGACAGGCATGATGCGGCTGCGTGGCTTCACCACAATCAGGACAAGTTGAGAGATTCAGGGCTGATAATTTTTTGTGTGTTCTGCGTTTTGCGCTTCTCGATTTTGATATCTTATGTTTTGGTAAAGCCATAAGTAATCTCCTATCTATCTAAAATATTTACTATTATTTAAATTTAAGTACTCGGTTTGAGAGGTGCGGTTCTAGTAATTTAAATTTAAATGAATGTCAAGCATTTTCCTGCCTTCATTTAAATTTGTTTGCTTGTGCTCGATAAACTTCTGTGCTATGGAGGATTTCCGGGAAACTTATAAATTTTATAATATAACCAGTTAATATCACTTGTCAATTTTTATTAAACCAAAAGTTGAATTAAATTTGATAATTCTAATAAGTGCAGGCGCTTATGAAGAAATCCGGGTGTCCCGGCAAGCTCGGAAACGTCGGTACGATCACTTGATATTACTAACTATTTACTTAATTAAGACATTTGCCGAAGTTTGAATTTTAAATAATTTGTTTTAATATCAATTCTTTATAAATCTTTATCCCATATGAAAAGAGCTCAAATCGTAAATTTGAGTAAAAATATATTTTAGACAAATCCAAAAAATCTGATAGAGGCATCCATATGAAACAGATTATCACACGCTTTCCCCCGAGTCCCACCGGCTACCTTCATGTCGGCGGGGCCCGCACCGCCATTTTCAATTGGCTGTATGCCCGGCACACGAACGGTAAATTTGTCCTGCGCATCGAGGATACCGATGTTAAGCGATCAACCCAGGCATCCGTTGATGCCATCTTCGAGGCCCTCCAATGGCTGGGTATCGACTGGGACGAAGGACCGTATTTTCAATCCCGGCGATTTGAAATCTACCGGGATTATATTCAAAAACTGATCGACTCGGGTCATGCCTATTATTGTACTTGCTCCCCGGAGCAAATTGAAGCAATGCGCCAGCAGGCCATGGCCGTCGGCGGCAAACCGCGCTATGACGGCACATGCCGCGATAAGGGGCTAAAAATGACCGAAAACGCGGTGGTGCGTTTCAAAGCACCGCTCAGTGGAACCACCGTGGTCGAAGATGTGGTCAAAGGCAATATTGTATTTCAGAATGACGAACTGGATGATTTTGTCATTTGCCGCAGCGACGGGACCCCGACCTATAACTTTGTCGTGGTGGTGGATGATATCACCATGAATATCAACACGATTATTCGCGGTGACGACCATGTCATGAACACGCCCAAGCAAATTCTGCTGTATCACGCCCTGGCAAGTCCGCTGCCCACCTTCGGGCATGTCCCCATGGTGCTCGGCAGCGACCGCAGCCGCTTGAGCAAGCGCCATGGTGCGATGTCTGTTACCGCCTACCGCGATATGGGCTACCTGCCCGAGGCCCTGCTAAACTACTTGGTTCGGCTCGGCTGGTCGTATGGCGATCAGGAATTTTTTACCCGTGAAGAGCTCATCCGGGTCTTTGACATCAAAAATATCGGTCGCTCAGCCGGGGTGTTTGATCTTGAGAAGCTTCAGGCGATCAATGCCGACCACATCAAAGCGGCGCCCCCGAACAAGCTGGTCGACCCGTTGTATCCGTTTTTAAATAAACTCGGCCTTGAAATTGATGCCGGTCCCGATATCATTAAAGTCATTGAGACCCTGCAGCCGCGCAGTAAAACCCTTGAAGAGATGGCCCAACAGGCCCGCTTTTATTATCAGTCCGACATAAGCTATGAGCAAAAGGCGGCCGACAAGTTTCTTAAGACAACGGCGCTGGAACCTTTGCGGCTGTTGGCCGAAAAGCTTGCGGCGGCAACGGATTTCAGCGAGAAAGGCCTGGAAAGCGTGTTTTTGGCGGTGATGGATGAAACCGGTTTAAAACTTGGTAAAATCGCTCAACCGGTGAGGGTGGCCCTAACCGGCAAGACGGCGAGTCCGGGCATTTTTGAAATCATCGCCATTTTGGGAAAAGAACGGGTGCTGCAGCGGCTGGAGAAGGGCATCAGGTTCATAGAGGCAAGTTCGGGCGAATAAAGGTAAGACGCTTATAGGGAGACAGGGCGAGAATATATGAACCTGAGAAGATCAGAAGAGCAGAAGGTAAGAGGGTAAGAAAATTAGATGATGTGAGACGGAAAGGGGGGAGGGTTGAATAAAAGAGGAGATGTTAAGCACTTTCGTGATCTTGAAGTGTACCGACGGGCATTTAAGGCAGCAATGACAATATATCAGTTGACGAAAGCCTTTCCTTCCGAGGAAAGATTTTCATTGGTGGATCAAATAAGAAGGGCCTCCCGATCTGTTTGCTCCAACCTTGCTGAAGCCTGGAGAAAACGGCGATATATTGCCGTATTCAAAAACAAAGTCACAGATTCAATGCAGGAGGCATCAGAGACTCAATGCTGGTTGGAGTTC
>CP070771.1:5697658-5715054 GCA_020345785.1 Desulfobacterales bacterium | reverse complement strand
TCGATTGCGCAGCAATATTATATTCAGAAAAAATTTGCCTAATAACGGAGGTTATCTGGAATGTCTTCGTTTGAATTTGAAGAAAAAAATGTGGACAGAGCCGTTAAAAAAGCGTGTGAAGAGCTTAATGTGCCCAAGGACGAAATTAGTTATGAGGTACTTTCTTACGGGTCCAGCGGAATATTCGGGTTGGCGGGTGCCAAAAAAGCCAGAATTCGAGTTACTGTAGCGGAAAATAGACCAGAGACTGTCGCTGATTTTGCAGCTCAGACGGAAAGTGTGAAGCGGAAACTCGACTTTTCCAATGAAAGATTATACGAGGAAGAACCTTCATTTGAAAATAGGGATTTCGACAATCAGCAGCTTAACTACTTCCCGGACAACCCTTTAGACCTCGGGCGGACGGTTTTACAGCACATCGTTGATTTCATCACACCTGATGCGAAGATATCGGCCGAGGAAACTTCTGAACGAATACTTTTGAATGTTGCCGGCGGCAATCCGGCCGTCCTTATTGGCAAAAAGGGACAAACCCTTGAGGCCATTCAATCCCTTGTCGAAAAAATCGTCAACAAGCATCATACCAATCATGATAAGATTCGGGTTCAGGTGGATGTCGAGGGGTATCTTGAGACCCGAAAAGCCAATCTGGAAAAGCTTGCTGCCCGTCTGGCGGAAAAGTCCAAACGAATCCGCAAGCCTATATCTCTGGGGCAGATGAGTGCTTATGAACGCCGAATCGTGCATATGGCCCTGAAAGATGACCCGGATGTTCGAACCAAAAGCAGGGGCGAAGGCTATATGCGGAAATTGATCATCTTCCCTAAGAAAAATAACATGCACCGGCACCCCTTGCATTAACAGTAAATATGGAAAATTCCACTATTGCGGCCATCGCCACGCCCGGCGGCCGGGGTGGAATCGGAATTATTAAATTATCCGGATCCAAAGCCCTATCGATTGCCTCGGCTATTTTTTCTCCCGCTAACGCCGAACCACAGACCCGGCCCGGCCAACCTATGCATCTGAACGGAAGGACGGGTAATGGCTTTAAATCCCACCGGCTATACTATGGCCATATCTACGATCCCGAAAAGCAGCGGGTGCTGGATGAAGTGCTGCTGTCCGTAATGAAAGCGCCGCGCTCCTATACCAGGGAGGACGTTGTTGAAATCAATGCCCATGGCGGTCAGGCAGCGGTTAATGCCATACTCGAACTGGTTTTAAGATGCGGCGCCCGGCTTGCTGATCCCGGCGAGTTCACCAAAAGGGCGTTCCTAAACGGCCGGATTGATTTGACCCAGGCCGAAGCGGTTATTGATATTATTAACGCCCGCACCGCCAAATCGCTGCGCATGGCGGCAGGCCATGTTACCGGGAATTTGAAAAGACAGGTGGAGCGGATCCGGGCGTATCTCGTCGAGCTTTTAACTCGAACAGAAGCTGGCATCGATTTCCCGGATGACGTGGCCGAGATTGTTGATCCAAAAACATCCGCGGCCGAAATCCAATCCAATGTGATCAAGCCTCTGCAAGGCTTGATTCAGCAGCATGTTGAAGGTAATGTCCTACGAGACGGGTTGAAAGTGGCTGTGGTGGGGCGTCCCAATGTGGGCAAATCTAGTTTGTTAAACTGTCTGGTACAAAAAAAACGGGCGATTGTTACCGCGCTACCTGGAACAACCCGGGATACGATTGAAGAGCACTTGAATCTCAAGGGGTTTCCGATTATCCTGGCAGATACTGCCGGGCTGCATACCACCGATGACCCCATAGAGCAAATCGGCATCGAAAAAACCATGGAAAGTATTCACCACGCCAATCTGGTTCTTTTCATGGTGGAGGCCGACTGTGTTTTAAGGGCTGAGGACTATAAAATATTTGAGCAGGTAAAGTCCAGGCCGACGATCATTGTTATTAACAAAATAGATCTGGTGAATGAAGAAAATTGCCTCGTGATTCCTGAGGATTGGGCTTCATTCGATTGTGTGCGAGTGTCGGCATTGTATGACCGCGGCATTTCTGACCTCAAGGAGCATATTTTTGAGGCAGCCTTCGGCAAAAACCGCATCGACATCGATGAAAAAATCATACCCAACCTAAGGCAAAAATTGCTCATAGAAGACAGTCTCAAGGCCGCTGAAGGTATCGTTCGGGAACTGACAAACGGTCTGCCCATGGAGCTGATTGCCATTCACCTGCAGGATGCAATTGAGGGCTTGGGGCAGGTGCTTGGAACTTCCGTAAAAGTGGATGTGCTTGACCAAATATTCAGCCGTTTTTGTATTGGAAAGTAACTGTTTCACGTGAAACAACCACGGGTTCAAAGTTCAGGGTTCAAAGGTTAGTGTTTAACGAACCCGACGACCGGGCGCTAAAAAGCGAACGACTATGGTTGAACAACTACTCATAGCAGGGTTGTCTATGATCGATTTTAACATTTCTGAATCGACCGGCTTAAATCTGATGGTTTTGAAACGTCTCCATGCAATGAAGGGAGAAATTTGATACCAAAAACTAAACCCTAAAAACGTGATGAAACCGGCTCATCATGAATTCATCAACCCTGAACCCAGAACCTCTGAACGAGAGCCAAGGAGATGCACCAATAGTATGGATTTGACACCTTATTTTAAAAAATACGAAGCACTGGTGGCAACAGCTGATGCGGCATTTGACCGGGTCAAGGAGGCCCACGGCGAGTGCGTGAAGTGTGAGGAAAAATGCGCGGATTGCTGTTTCGCTCTTTTTGACTTGACCTTGATTGAAGCGCTCTATCTTCATCATCGTTTCCATGAGGAATTCAAAGGCTCGCACAAGGTCGAAGTTGTTGAAAAAGCCAACCGGGCGGATCGTCGACTTTACAAAATCAAGCGCAAGGCATACCGGGATCTCCAATCCGGTAAAAATGAGGGCGAAATATTGGCAGAAATGGCTTTCGAACGCGTACGATGCCCACTTTTAAATGACAATGATCTCTGCGAGCTTTATGAATATCGACCGCTAACTTGCCGCTTTTACGGCATTCCAACGGCTATTGGCGGAGCCGGACACACCTGCGGCAAGTCGGGTTTCGAACCGGGGCAGCCATATCCAACGGTTAACTTGGACGCCGTTAACAGCAAACTGCAAGAGATTTCAGCCGAATTGTTGCGAGATATCAAATCAAAAAACATCAAACTGGCGGATTTGCTCGTGCCGCTATCATCGGCGGTGATAATGGATTTTGATGAAGTATATCTCGGCATTGCTGACGAACCGCAAGAGAGGGTGCCGCGCAAACGCCGGTCAAGGACAAAAAAATGAGTGAGTTTTCTGCACAAGAGGCCGAAGAAAGAAAAAAAGCGGTGTTTGACAGTATGTCGCCGCGACGGCAGAAACATATCCTTAAGAAAGGTTATGATAAATGGGATCCATTCGAGGAGCCGAAAGACCCAATCGATATCCGCAAGGATAAAACGAAGCGCACAACACAGATGCTGGTGAGGGAGTTTCTGCAGTCCCGTGGTTCAGAGAGTTACAGCAATGCGTACGGAAGAGGGGTTCTAGAAATGGCCCTGGGGATTGTTAATGAAGATGACCGCTTTGTCGGTATGTATGAATTTGTTTGTTGGCACCAGGATCTTCTGAAAAAGGAAGGGCACCGGTGAGGTTCGAATTCGGGATTTGGCTGGTGGAAATATTTAAGAATAGACAGACACCGTCCCGCTTTTCTACCCCGCCGTCCACTATTCCGCTGTTCCATCATCTCAGCAGGTTTTTTAAAGAGGATATTGCTAATAAAAACACCAGTAAGCTTTGAAAATTACTTTAGATTCAATTATTCTTCAACAAAGCCTCCCAATATATATTCCTGATACTCCGCGGGACCCTCCTGATAGGTCTCCAACATCTTTTCCAGGGTTTTTCGGGTGTCGTTTTCCTGCCATTTGTGCCAGCTTTGCATATCCTGCCAGGTGCCGATCACCAGCAGTGTCTGAGGCTCATCGTATGATGCCAGCGTTTGCCCGGAGATATATCCGGGCTGGTTGAGCGCCCCGGCTCGCAACTCCTTTAGCAACGCTATGATTTCTTTCTTTTTTCCTTTGACGAATTTTCGTTTGATCAAGATTTTGGCGTTCATAATGACCTCCTTTGATGGGATGGAATAAGTTCCAGTGGCGGTCAAAATTTTGCGGCTATAATTAGGTCGGCAAGATGACGATGAGCCCGATAATCTAACCGGACCGAACATTGCTTCAATTCCGTTGACGCGACCGGACGGTTTGGTCCCGAACACGCTCGGAGTTATCTAATCATCTCCGGTCAAAAAAGTAAATAATTAATTAATCCGCCGGTCCTTCAATAATCAACGACCTGCTTCTTATTCAAAAAAGAATTTAAAACCCTCAAGCAGATAGGTGGGGGGGGATTAATTAGATGAAAAAGCTCCACAAAATTCCTGCACAAATGGCAGAACCGATAACGCCTGAAGAGTTGCAGGCCATGCCGTGCATCAGCAAAAAGTTGTTCGGATCCGATTTCAAACCCATTAGGTGAACTTCCCGGGCCGAGCCGGGTACCGCCGAAACGCCGGCTGCTCCCAGCAGCGGGTTGATCTTTTCTTTGAGAAAAAGGTTCATGATTTTGCCAAAGATCACACCGGAGGCAGTGGCGATCGAAAATGCGATCGATCCCAGAAAGAATATTCCGAGGGATTTAGGGGTTAGGAACACATCTGCCTGTGTGCTGCAGCCGACCGTAAATCCCAGGAATATGGTGGCGGTATCAATGATGGCTGACTGGGCGGTTTTGGCCAGTCGGTCGACGACGCCACATTCCTTTAAAAAGTTTCCTAAAAACAACATGCCCAGCAGCGGCAGGGCGGTTGGTGCCAGAAAGCAGCAGAGCAAAACACCGGCTATGGGAAATATCAATTTTTCTTTTTTAGATACTTCACGTGGTTCCGGCATTCTGATGCGTCGTTCCTGTTTGGTTGTCAGTAATTTCATGATCGGCGGCTGGATAACGGGGATCAGGGCCATGTACGAGTAGGCGGCGATTGCAATGGGTCCGATAAGATGAGGGGCCAGCTTGGCTGTTAAAAATATGGATGTCGGTCCGTCGGCGCCGCCAATAATTGCGATGGAAGCCGCCTCCTTGGGAAGAAACCCCATGAACAGGGCGCCCAGCAGGGTAAAATAGATTCCCATCTGGGCCGCAGCTCCCAGCAGCATTAATTTGGGTTGCGCCAGCAGGGAAGAAAAGTCGGTCATGGCCCCCAAACCCAGAAAGACAATAGAGGGGTAAACACCGGTAGTAACGCCAAAGTAAAGATAATGCAAAACGCTGTTGGGTTCGTATATTCCTATTCCAAATCCTTTAAAAAAAGGAATATTGCCCACTAAAATACCGAAGCCGATGGGAACCAGCAGTAGAGGCTCGAATTTTTTAGCTGTCCCAAGATATAAAAAGACGCAGCCCACGATAAGCATGATGATGTGGCGATAATCTGCAAGAAAATAACCGGTATTTGATA
Source organism: Desulfobacterales bacterium (assembly GCA_020345785.1). Next base: position 5,709,536 of record CP070771.1, on the reverse strand, counting down.
GAAACGTAGTTAAAAGATCGAACATGATGATAACCTTTAGTGAATGTCAGGTGTCTTCGTTATTATTTACTCCAGGTGAATCTGCCGTCCCCCTGTGCAACCAGGATATTGGCTTCACGCAGTTTATTTATCGATAAATTTGGGTGCGGCAGATCCATTTTATATGATATCTCGTATAGTTGAACCAGATCAAATGGCTCCTTGAGCTGCTCCACCAAAGGCCGGTAAATACTGACCAGCTCATCTACGGTCGGAAGGCGACGTTCCCGATAGACGGGACCTGCCACGGTTTGCGCCCCATCCGGGCGGAACTTTTCCTTGGGCCGGGTCAACAATTCATCTCTTTTGTCCCATAAATTTAAAATCTTATGGATCTGTGAAATCACAAACGACAGCACCACCAAACCCGAAAACACAATCGCAGCGCCAACAAGAGCCATTGCCCATCCGTTGTTGGCGGTTATATTGTCAAAACCATACACTGCATGCCTCCCTATATACGGGTTTCCAGTTTGCCGGTAGCAGATAATGCCCGGCATGAAAAACCGGTCTTTTACGTAATCCGTCCTTGGTTATTATTAACAGAAAATCATTCAACCGAACCCAAAAATTAAAAACGCCTTTTGACCACAATTATTTAAAAAAGTCAATACTTTCTTCTAATCAATGCCCTTCTGAAAATGAATTTAGTTTACTTTGCGGGTCTTATGGCAGCAAAAAATCCTTGCATGCGAGTTTAGCGTTTTTCTCGCCTTTAAGATTTCGTCAGCATCAAGTGTACCATCCTTGAGCGGCTGTCATTTAGAAAGCGATGAAAAGAACAAACAAGGTTTGTTAAATGCGGCGTCTTCTTGCTTGACCCGCTGCTTAGTTTTGCTTATATAAAAGTTCTCTTTAAAAACCAATTTTATTTGTGTCGTTGCAAGTGTGGCCTTAAATAATGAACGAAGGAGGATTTCTCATGGTTAAAAAAATTATTACGGGATTGGGGGTGGCCATTTTTTTAACCGTCTCATTGACGGCCTCAGGGCCTGTGACCGCAGCCGAAAATCAGAGGATATTCGGTCTCTTGCTCGTCGGGCCTTACAATGATCATGGATGGAGCCAAGCGCATTTCGAGGCGGGCCAATACGTCGAAAAAAATGTGCCCGATACAAAGATGATCTATATCGACAAAGTGAATCCGGCCGACCGTCCCGGCGTGACGATCCCGCAGTTGGTCGATGACATGGTCGAAAAAGGGGCGCAGCTTATTATCGCCAACTCGGATGATATGAAAGATGGCACCCGTGAAGCTGCTTTAATTCACCCTGAGGTCCATTTCATTCATATATCCGGCGATGACGTTCTTACCGGAAAGGCACCCAAAAATCTCAGCAATCTGATGGGAAAGATGGAATATGGTAAAATGATGGCCGGCTTTGCAGCCGCAATGACAACCCAAACCGGAAAAATAGGCTATCTGGGGCCCCTGATCAATGAAGAAACCCGCCGCCTGGCGGCTTCTGCTTATCTTGGCGCCAAATATGCATGGGAAAACGTGCTTAAAAAGCCTGTCAGGGATTTGAAATTTCAGGTAACATGGATTGGATTCTGGTTTAATATCCCGGGGGTGACCGCTGATCCTACCCAAGTTGCTCAAAACTTTTTCAATACCGGCTTTGATGTGGTGATATCGGGAATTGACACGACGGAGGCTGTGGTGGTGGCTCGCCAGAAGAAACAGGAAGGCAAAGATGTCTGGGCTATCCCTTACGACTATATCGGTGCCTGTGAGGGTGCATCCGAAGTCTGCCTCGGAGTCCCTTACTTTAATTGGGGGCCGGCGTATGTCAGGTATGTCAAAGCTTCCATGGCGGGAAACTGGAAATCCGAATGGGAGTGGGTGGGGCCTGACTGGAAGGACATTAACAATCCGGACACCAGTGCAGTGGGGTTTGTGGCCGGTGCGGCATTGTCGGCGTCTGCCAAAAAGGCGCTGGATGGATTTATCCAAGATCTCGGCTCGGGGAAAGTCAATCTGTTTAAGGGTCCTTTGAAATATCAGGACGGCACTGCATTTGTGAGGGGCGATGAGGTCGCGGACGATAAGCAGATCTGGTACATGGGGCAACTTCTGGAGGGAATGGACGGGCAAAGCAGCGCCAAATAGCCACCATGTTTTACTAAGGGTTATCTCCATATAACCGAGGCGCGTGATTATCGGCCTTATCAAAGTGCAGAGGGGGGAACCGCCTTCTGCACTTTGCATTTTTCATTATATTCTGTAGTTCTGGCAATTTATTTTTCACGATGTTATCTGCGTAGAGGTGCCAACTTCTGTCATGCGTATTGAGCTGCAAGACATTCACAAGCATTACGGACCGGTGAAAGCCAACAGCGGGGTCAGCCTAAAGATTAGCCCTGGCCGTATCCACGGTATTCTGGGTGAAAACGGAGCCGGTAAAAGCACCTTGATGAAGATTTTAGCCGGTTTCAGCCAGAAAACCGATGGTTCGATACTAATTGACGGAAAGACGGTCAATTACCGCGATCCCGCCCACGCGGCCCAACTCGGCATCGGGATGTTATATCAGGACCCGCTTGATTTTCCTCTTTTATCTGTGCTGGATAATTTTATGATGGGGCAGACCGAGGGGATATCTGAGCATAAAATGACCATTCGAAAACAGTTTATTATGCTTGCCGATTCTCTCAACTTTGCCCTTAATCCCGATGCACCGGTAAAAATCCTCACCATCGGTGAGAGACAGCAACTTGAACTGTTGAGATTGCTGGCCTTAGGAATTCAGGTGCTCATTTTGGATGAACCGACCACGGGTATATCCAGCACCCAAAAGACCATCCTTTTTGATTCTCTAAAGAAATTGGCGACTGAGGGAAAAAGTGTCATCCTTGTATCTCACAAGCTGGAGGATGTCGAAACCCTTTGTGATGAGGTGACCGTGCTGCGTCAGGGCAAGGTGACCGGCGATATGGATCAACCGTTCGATGCGAACCGACTGTTGAAGATGATGTTCGGTGCCCCGCCGGTTCCGCCGGGACGAATCGCCCTGACGCCCGGCAGTGAGGTGCTGGTGATGAGAAATGTGGTCGGTACCGGCGGACGAAGCGGATTAGAAGACTGCAGCGTCGTCATCCGGCAGGGAGAGATTGTCGGGCTGGCGGGCCTGGAAGGAAGCGGGCAGGGGGTGTTTCTGCGCATTGCCGGCGGCTTGCAACAGGCAACCTCGGGCTCGATCCAGCTTGCGGGGCACACCATGGGCAAACAGGATCATCACACCTTCAGGCGGCGCGGGGCGACCTTTATGCCGGCTTCCCGCCTGGAGGAAGGATTGATAACCGGCATGAGTATCACCGAACATTTTGCCCTTCAGCATCGCCCCAATGCCTTTTTCTTGAAATGGCAGGAGGCGCGCAAATTGGCTGCAAAGCGCATCGAAACTTTCCGAATTAAGGGTACGCCGGATTCCCGGGTTGACGCCTTGTCCGGCGGCAACCAGCAGCGGCTGTTGCTGTCCTTTTTACCGGAAAATCCGATTTTGCTCTTACTCGAGAATCCTACCAGGGGTTTGGATGTCGAATCGGTTATCTGGGTCTGGCAGCAGCTGCAAGATTATTGCCGCCGCATGACCAGCATTGTATTTTCCTCCTCAGAGATTGATGAAATTCTAATGGTGGCTGACCGTGTCCTGGTTTTCTTTAACGGCCGCATAATCAAAGATTTAGAGTGCGCCCGGACGGATGTCCATGAGCTGGGTATGGCAATCGCTGGGAAAGTTTAAAAATATTCAAGAAATTTGAGTTCAGGGCAGTATGAAATCATATATGGTAGAATTCCGCCAGCTGCTGTTGACCCTGACGGCCGTGTTTTTATTCACCTCCCTGGTGCTGCTGATTGCCGGTGCCCCACCGGTTAGTGCCTATTATCATATCCTTAAGGGTTCACTGGGGTCCTGGAGCAAATTTTCGCATGTGATAAAAGCCTGGATACCGCTGACGCTGTGTGGCTGCGGTTTGTTGTTCACCTTTAGAATCGGCCTATGGAACATCGGTGTTGAAGGTCAGGTCATGTTGGGGGCCATCTTTACCACTGCGCTGCTTCGGGTAGGTGTTGATAGCAATGCACCGGCTGTTTTTCTTGGAATGTCGCTGCTGGCAGGGATGGGGGGCGGTGCCGTCTGGGCGCTGCTTGCCGGATTTTTGAAGACGCGAGGCGGCGTCAATGAAATTTTTGCCGGTCTGGGATTAAATTTCGTCGCCCAGGGGATTATCCTCTGGCTGATATTTGGACCCTGGCGGCGGCCGGGGGTTGCCTCCATGAGCGGCACCGAAACGTTTCCGGTGAAGCTGTGGATGCCGTTGCTGGAATCCCTGCGGCTTTCACCGGTGGCATTGCTCACGGTGATGGCTGCGCTGGTGATAACCGGACTCCTGCTGCGCTACACCCGGGTCGGGTTGAATTTAAAAGCCATTGGCGGTAATCCGGATGCCGCTTATTTGTTCGGGCTCAAGCCCGGTAGATTCATGCTGCTGGCCATGATTTTTGCCGGAGGATTCTCCGGTCTGGCCGGCAGCCTGCAGGTGAGCGGTGTCTATCATCGGCTGATACCGGCCATATCCAGCAACTACGGGTATCTTTCCCTGCTGGTGGTGATGTTGTCCAACTACAACATCTGGCTGGTTCCGCTGGTGGCGTTTTTCTTTGCCTGTCTAAACGTGGGCAGTATTCAGTTGCCGATGGTGTTGCAGCTGGACTCTTCGCTCAGCGGCGTGATTCAGGGAGCCTTGGTGTTAGCCACTCTCGGTGTGCACGCCTGGCGCAAGCGATGGGCGGAGATCGGGGAGCGGGAGAGAAATATCGGCATCAAAAGGGACTGAGCATGACTGAATTGAACCTGACCATACTGTTCGCCAGCGTTGTTGCCGGCGCAGCGCCCATTGTGCTTGCAACCCTGGGTGAGACCATTACGGAGAAAGCCGGTCTCATCAACCTTTCCCTGGACGGATCTATTCTTTTAAGTGCAATGGCGGCGTTTGCCGTCACTTATGAAACCCGAAGCTTGATGGCGGGGTTTGCGGCCGGTGCCGTTGTCGGTGCCCTCGTGGCGTCAACGGTGGCCGTGTTCAGCGTCTATCTGGGGCAAAATCAAGTTGCGGTTGGATTTGTGTTGACGCTAATGACCAGAGATCTGGCCTATTTTATCGGCAACCCTTATTCCCGGCTGCAGGGACCTCAGGTAGCCCCCTTAGCGATTCCCTGGCTGAACAAAATTCCGTTTTTCGGGGATGTATTTTTCAAACACAATCTCCCGATTTATTTAAGTCTGATCATTATCGGTTTAAGCTGGTGGTACATTTACCGCACGCCACTGGGACTCAAGCTGAGGTCGGTCGGTGAACATCCACGCGCATCCTATGCCCGAGGCATCAACCCTCAGCGGCTGCAGTTGTTGTATGCGATTTGCGGCGGTCTGCTGGTGGGGCTGGCCGGGGCGACATTTTCCCTGGCTACCAAACCCGGTTGGGGCCGGCCGCAGGGCGCGGAAGGAACCGGCTGGATTTGTCTGGCATTGGTTATCTTCGGCGGCTGGCATCCGGTCAAAGCAGCCGCCGGCGCTTATTTGTTTTCCTTCCTGCAGGTGATTGGAATCTATTTGCAAGAATGGCTGCCTTCGGTCCCGTCTCAGGTATTTCAGGTTGCGCCTTTCCCGCTGATGATATTTACTCTGTTGATCATGTCCCTCGCCCAGAAAGATTTTATCTTACGATGGGCCGAAGACAAAGCCCGATTTAAAAAGTTGTTGAGTTTTTTTTCGGGTATGGCGCCCTCTTCGCTGGGCAAGCCCTACCGGCCGGACTAAAGGATTGAATATTTTCGATTGAATATTGAATATTTAAGGAATCCTTTCCAGACGCATAAAAAGTTTAACATACTTAATTTAAAGCAATTTAGTTATTTGTAATTATTAAGAATGCTTTTTATTGCTCCCAGAGATCGGTACTAAGATATTTCAGGCCGGAATCACAGATTAATGCCACCGCTGTTTTACCTATAAAAGACGTCTGCAGTAATTCCATGCATGCAGCCACATTGGCCCCAGATGAAAAGCCGGCGAAGATTCCCTCCTCGCTAGCCAGGCGACGTGCCATTTGGATTGCCTGTTCATCGGAAACTTTGAGATAACCGTCTATATGTTCTTGGATCAGCATGGGTAGATTCGCCATGGCATAACCGCCGCCCTGGATGCGATGATTTGGATACGTCACTGCTTCACCGGCCAGGATGGCAGCGCCCTTGGGTTCGACGATAAAGCATTTTGTCTGCGGATTGTGTTCTTTGAAAGCCGCAGCGCATCCGGCAAACGTTCCCCCGGTGCCTGCGAAATCGCAGAATACATCAATCTTACCGCCGGACTGGCGGATAATTTCAGGGCCGGTGTTCAAATAGTGGGCTCGAAAATTACTCTGCAGTCGGAATTGATCGGCCCGAAATGCCTGGCGTTGCCTGACGATTTTAACGGTCTCTTTTTCCACCAGCTCAAGGTCTGCACCGGAGACCTGACCGGGTGCCGAGTCCGGCTGCTGGTCGACCAGGATCACTTCGGCTCCCAGGGCGGACATCATCCGGGCTCTTTCGATGGAATTGCCTTTGGACATCACGGCCACAAAGGAATATCCTTTTATCCCGCAAACGATCGCCAGGCCCGTGCCCGTATTACCGCTGGTCAGCTCCACCACCGTCTGGCCGGTTTTGAGTTCGCCGGAGGCTTCCGCATCTTCGATGATCTGGCGTGCAATGCGATCCTTCTTTGAGTAGCCGGGATTGAGGTATTCCAATTTGGCCAGAATGCGCCCGTCAATCTCGCGGGTAAGCCGGGACAGCTCAACCAGGGGCGTGTTGCCGATTGCTTCAATGGCAGACGAAAAGGGACGTGATAGATTTTTCATGGTTCTGCATTCCCAGTTTAAGAATAATTAGCACCCATTAGATACCGGTAAATTTCAATTTTGAGTTGAAAAATGTCAATCCAATAAATGCAACATCCATTGTTAAGGGTCAAGAAAAACTCAATCGGTTTTAATTTAATTTGACTCAATTCAATTTCGTGCGCTATGGATCGTATTCAGCGAGCGACACTTCCTTTTTCAACTTTCCGCGTTGATTTTTCTTTTCACGACCTTTTGCCTAAGAGGAAAGGTGATCTTTATGAATCTCGTAAATCTAAGCGATGAGCGCCTCGAAAAAATGGGCGATATTCCGGCGTATGTGTTTGAGGGGAAAGAATATTCTTCTTACAGGCTGAACGAGATGGGACGCCGGCTTGCCAGCGGGCTGAGATCCCTCGGGATCGAAAAAGGGGACCACATAGTGGTCTGCATGCCGAATTCGCCGGAGGTCTTTGCCTGTTTCGGCGCCATCTGGCGCATCGGAGCGGTGATTGTGCCCATCATGTTTTTGCTCGGTGAAAACGAGACGCGGTATATCTTGGACCACTCCGATGCTAAGGCGGTTATCACCAGTAAAGATCATTTGGAAAAAATTGGAAATGCGCGAAAAGGCATCGCTCATGTCAAGCATGTTGTCGTGCTGGACGGGAAAGATGAGGGGGAGCAGGTCGACTTCCATGCTCTCGTGGCCCAACATCCCCCCCAAAGACATACCGAGGAAATGCGCAAAGACGATGTTGCCCTGATGATATATACTTCCGGTACAACCGGGCAGCCCAAAGGGGTGATGCTTTCCCACAACAATCTCTATCAGAATGCGATGGCCACCTGGCAAGCCTCGGAGGCGAGCAAGCCCGATAGAACGATTTTATGTTTGCCGCTGGCGCATTCATTCGGCATCGTGGTTATGACTGCAGGCTCTTGTTCAACATTTAAGGACTCTTACGGTGTACTCATGCGCTGGTTTGATCCGGAAGAGGTATTTCGTTTAATCCAAAAACATCGGGCCACCCAGTTTATTGGTGTGCCCACGATGTATCAAATACTGCTGAACCACCCGGCGGCTGATAAATACGATACGAGCTCGCTGGAAAGATGCTCCATCAGCGCCGCCCCGGTGACCGAGGAGCTTTACCGGGCCTTTACTGCTAAATTCAACTGCCGCATGTATGAAGGCTACGGTTTGACCGAGGCGGCGCCGACGGTTGCGGTAGAACGCCGCAGCATGGCGCGCAAAATCGGATCAACCGGAGTTCCGATACCCGGGGTTGAGGTGAAAATATTTGACCATGAAGACAAGGAATTGCCGACCGGGGAACAGGGGGAAATCGTGGTCAGAGGCCCCAGTGTCATGCTCGGCTATTACAAACGGCCTGATGAGACCGCCGAAACACTGCGGGGCGGCTGGCTGCACACCGGCGATGTGGGGTATCTTGATGAAGACGGCTACTTGTTTATCACGGATCGGATCAAGGATATGATCATCAAGGGCGGTTACAATATCTATCCCAGCGAGATCGAAGGCTGTCTGGAGGAACACCCGTCTGTCGGCGAGGTTGCGGTGATCGGGATTCCGGATGAAAAGTACGGGGAAGAGATCATGGCATTTGTCGTTAAAATGCCCGGCCGGCAGCTCAGTGAAGACGCTGTGATAGAATTTGTCAAAACCAGGATGACACCCTATAAAGCACCGTCGCTGGTGAAATTCGTCGACGGTTTGCCGAAGTCACTGGTGGGCAAAGTCTTAAAAAGAGAGTTGCGAAAGTTTGTCTAAACGACGCTGCGTCGGCTTCCCGGAATTTTGAAGCAGCTCTTGGTTTATACGTTGCCAGGGAAGAGCGCCCGAAGATCGGCCAGGAGAGTGTCGACATCGCGGTAAGGGTTCGTGCTTCCGGCTGAAAAACGCATGAGAATGTCGTTCAAGTCGACGGATATGTGCGGGAAGAGCTTGCGCAGGTTCGCCACCCGATGTCTGAACATCAGTGACATGTCGCCCAGCACTAGTGTGTCGACGGCACCCGGGTACGCGGACGGCCGAAGACCGATATCGTGCAGGGAATGCCGGCCTTTGCCCGCCACCTGCAGCAGGACGTTGCCCAGGCAGAACAAATCGTAGGCCGGATAGCCGACCTCAAAGTCGAAGTCTATCCAGACATAGTCGCTCATCTGTTTTTTTAGCAAAATGTGATCTGCCCGGATATCACCATGATGCAGACCCTGCCGGTGAAGCTGGGCGATCGCGTCAATGCACTCGATCACAGAACCCATGAGCTTGGCGAAAATCTGTCGGTAGTACGCCTGGTGGGATATGTCCAGCCGGCGCAAATACTCGTAGAGCGTCGGACCCGGTATAAAGTCGATGATCCGCACCAGGTTGCCGACGGCATCACTCACCGCCTTGCCTTGCATGAAATTCGGGTGTCCGCGCATCCGCCGGAGGATCTCGGATTCCTTTCGCGGGCTGCGCCTGCAGGTAAAGACGGTTGAACCGATTCGGCTGGTGAACGTCTCGTGGAACACCAACTTGACAATCTTTCGCTCGCCGGTAGTAAGGTCAATGACGGTCTTAACCCAGAATTTGGGTTGCTCATCCAAGCCGAAACGACCCTCCCGGGCATACCCCACCACCAGATAGTCGTTGCCGTCCAGCCGCAGGACACTGCCGGCATCGATCGACATGAACGCCGACGTGTCCTCGAACACAGTGATCTTGCCGTGTGCCGGCCGTTTGGTTACTTCCGTGATGCGCTGTCTTAACGCTTGGGGGGTTTTGAAGATCATAAATATAAAATTCAGCAATGCCCGACAATCTTTGCGGGCTATTAGATGAATATGTATAATACTATCCCTATCCTTCGTGCACCTTCCACATATCCTCATCGGTGTAGCATTTCTCGGCCTCATCCATATAATTGGTGGCATCCAGCTCTACATTGCGTACTTGCGCAGCCCCCTCTAAAACTTCCTGGTAGTATTCGTGCTGGATCAACAAATTCATAATCTCATTGGTGCCGGTCCAGATCTGGCACAATCGAATGTCTCTGACCATCTTTTCAATGGGATAGACATCCGTGTAGCCGATACCGCCCATGATCTGCATGGCTTTGTTGGCAATCTCCCAGCCGGTATCCGTAGCAAAGCGTTTGGCTTCGCTGACGATGCGGCGAACATTGTTTGCACCGGCATCCACCGCTCTGGCGGCCATATATACCAGGGCCCTAGCGGCATCCAACTTGGTGATGGCGTCGGCGACCATAAACTGCACCGCCTGAAAACGGCGAATGGCCTGTCCGAAGGCAAAGCGCTTTTCACTGTATTTAACCGCTACTTCAAGGGCCGCGCGCACGCCCAGGCTTGCGGCGGCAGATGTCAAACGCTCCGGAATCATCATCTGGTTAAATACCAGCGCTCCGCTGTGCAGTTCTCCGATAAGGTTTTCCTTGGGAACTTTTACGTTTCTGAACACCAATCGGCCTGTGCCGCCGCCCCTGGTGCCCAGCAGCCCGTATTGGTATTCAGCTTCCACGCCCGGTCCACGTTCAACCATGATGGCGCTGATGCGCCGGTATTTATGTGCGCCTTCATCAAAGTTGGTGCGGCAATACACTAGGAATACATCCGCTTCGGTGGCTCCCACCACAAAGCGTTTCTGCCCGTTCACCAAGAAATGGTCTCCTTTGTCTTCAGCACGAGTGGTGGCCCCGAAAAAATCCGACCCGCCCCGGGGTTCGGTGAGGGCTTCGGCACTGATCATCTTGCCCTCTAAAATAGGTTTCAGAAAGCGCGCTTTCTGATCATCGGTGCCGAACACGTGAAGGGCTTCACCGACGATGGACGGCATCACAAAGGCGCAGCCCAGGGTGTTTCCAAGAACGCCGATTTCTTCTTCGGCGATGACTTCAGACGTCCACGGCAGGCCCCGTCCCCCCCATTGGGGATCAAACCGCAGGCCCAGCAGGTGGTGCGCGGCCAGGTTCTCTACATATTCCCGCGGGTATTTGATTTCGTCGCGATCAAGAGCGCGGATAAATTCGTGCGAAACTTCATCGCGCACGAATTTTCGGACTTCCTGCTGAATGGCCTTTTCCTCTTTTGTCATTAATGGCTGGTAGAACATGACCCCTCCCTTAAGATATGTAGTTTCTTAAATGTAATATCTTTGCTTTTTAAGATAAAAAGACAACACCATTCCGATAAATGAAATTACACCCGCCACCAGAAACGGCAGCGTGAATGACTGGGTAGCATCGGCCAGGTATCCTCCCAAAGCAGGTCCCAGGGCCTGTCCGATACCAAAAAATAAAGTAATAAAACCCAGCCCGGCCGGTGCCAGACGCGGTCCTACAAAATCTCCGGCCGTGGCGGCCATAATTGTGGGAATACTCCAGGCGGTCAGGCCGAAAAGAACACCTGAAAGGTAAAACCCGAATTTTACTTTGATTAACGCATAGATGATGTAGGAAAGACCCAGAACAAGGTAAGCCAGGGCCGCACCTTTGCTCCGCCCGAGGCGGTCTGATATGCCGCCCCAGATCACGCCGCAAAAAATGCTCAATCCACCTACCAAGGCCCACAAACCACCGGCGGCTTCCTGGCTAAATCCCATTTCCTTGACAAGATATGCGGCAAAAAAAACCATGTAAATGATGTATGAAAGACCATAGAAAAAATATACGATGCCCAGATACCATACAGATCCCATCTTAATGATGGCGGTCCACTGGAAGGAAGACGCCTTTTTTGCTTCCGGAGAAGCCGCCTGGATCGGCTCAGTGTCCTCGGCACCCACCAGCTGTAGCCCTTTTTCCTCCGGACGGCTGCGCACAAATAAAAACACAACTCCGGAAATCACCAAAACGGCTCCTCCAAGAATGTACCAAGAAAAACGCCAGCCGTTTGGTCCGAAAGCAGTTAAAATGGGAGGTAC
>CP070771.1:5692826-5697558 GCA_020345785.1 Desulfobacterales bacterium | reverse complement strand
CGAGGTAGAAGCGACCGATACGCTGCTGCTGTTCGCCGGTCTGGCCGGCCGGTTGGTCGAAATACCCGGTGCGTATCGGGCTGCGGCCCACAGCCTGCTCAGCAATCCCAACCGGGTGGACGGTTTGCAGCAAATGACGCTGTCCAAAATATTTCGTGAACAAGGCGTTCTTGTCCCGGAAACATTTGACGAGCTGGAATATTTCAGAGAACGACATGCGCAATCGAAGTATATGCCGTCGCAAACCTTAGGGCTGACTATCTGCCCTACCCTGAACTGTAATTTTCGCTGCACCTATTGTTACCAGCAGCATGCGACCGGCGTGATGACGGAAAAGATACAAGACGAGATTGTCTCCTACATTGAAAATAGCCATTCAAAAGTTAAAAAACTCCATGTCACCTGGTTTGGCGGAGAGCCTTTGCTCGGGCTGCAGGTTATCGAGCAATTGTCAAGGCGACTTTTAGCCATGCCGGTAGAATACAATGCCTCGATTATCACCAACGGCTCCCTGCTGTATCCTAAAACCGCCCGAAAATTGCTGGATCTGAAGGTCGGCTGGGGCCAGGTAACGATCGACGGTCCCCGCGACATCCATAATGCCCGACGTCCTGCAGCCGGCGGACTGCCGACATTTGATAAAATTCTCACCAATATCGCGGCGATTCATCCCGGTTTTGCGATATCTGTTCGCGTCAATGTCGACCAAAGAAATATCCACACGCTGCCGCGCCTCTTCGATCAGCTCGATGCCGCCGGTCTGCGCGGGCGGATAAGCCTCTATTTTGCCCCCGTAGCTGCCTACACCGAAGTTTGTGAGGATATCGGCCGACATTGTATCGAGGGAAAGCATTGGTCCTCCCTGCAAACCCAATTGCATTTAACGGCCCTGGAAAAAGGTTATGCGGCCGCAACCCTACCCGGGGCACGCACCAATGTGTGTTTGGCCGACCGGGCCACAGATCTGGTGGTCGTGCCTTCGGGCAATGTATTTAAATGCTGGAACGATGTGACCGATCCATCCCGCGCAATTTTTGATTTTGCCACCATGCGCCGCAATCAGTGTATGGAGAAGGTTCTGGCGAGGTGGCTGGACTGGGGGCCGTTTAACTTTCCGGAGTGCAAGACATGCCGGATACTGCCCCTGTGTATGGGAGGCTGCCCCCATGACAGCCTTAAGAATGAGCGTGGATCTTGTAAAGAGCTTAAATACAACCTTAAGGAATCCATTCTACTGTTTTACCTCAATCACAAACGCCAACAGGCTTCAAAGCAATTAATGGACAGGATTGAATTCTGGACCTCAAAGTATATGCCATATTTGATATGACGGTTCTGATCAGTGAAACGATGAGGGTTAGTTTTTCCAATGTGTGAATAAGGAACGGGGTGAATGATGAATGAGCAGTATGCACAAACAGCGACGCCCTTGCCAAACAAAGAGTCGTCCCGTCAACCCAGCGACATCGAAGTCCGGCCGACCATTTGCTCCATATGCAATCCCGGCTCCCACTGCGGCGTGGACGCTTATGTCAGAAACGGACGGATCATCAAGTTGGAGGGCAGCCAGGAGGCCCACAACGCAGGGGCTTTATGCGCCAAAGGGGCCGCCGGGCTTCAATACATTTATCACGCCGATCGCATCAAGACCCCTCTTGTCAGAACAGGACCGAGGGGGGCGGGAAGGTTCGAACCGGTTTCCTGGCAAGACGCGCTTCATATTATTGCCGACCGACTCAACGATATTAAGACCGAAAGCGGCCCCGAGTCGGTGATATTTTACGCCGGCTATCCCAAATGGATGCGGCCGTTTTTAAAGCGCCTGGCCCACAGTTTCGGCTCACCCAACTATGCTTCTGAATCGAGCACCTGCTACACGGCGGTCAAACTGGCCGCAATTTTAAATTACGGGGCAGAAGCCTCTCCCGAAGTAGGCCGCGCCAAGTGTCTGCTTGTCTGGAGCCGCAACCCCTTTTATTCGAATGCGCCGCGTTCGAGGGGCCTGCTGGAGGCCCGCAAAAAAGGCCTCAAAATCATCGAGGTCGGCCCACTTCTCACCCCGCTGACCCGTCACGCCGACATTCACCTCAGGCTGCGGCCCGGAACTTCGGGGGCTCTGGCCCTGGCGTTGGCCCACGTCATCATTGAGGAGGGACTTTTCGACCGGGATTTCGTCGACCGCTGGACCTTGGGGTTTGCTGAATATCGAAACCTGGCGCGCGGCTATGCACCCGATGCGGCCCAGAAGATTACCGGTGTCCCGGCGGAGCTGATCGTGCAGGCCGCCAGGCTTTTCGCCGGCACAAAGCCGGCGGCAATTATGACCGGGGCCAGCCCGACGGTCCACCATACCAACGGTCTCCAGAATCAGCGGGCCATCAACGCTTTGATCGGATTAACCGGCAACTTCGACGTGCCGGGGGGCAACCATGTTTTCCCCGCGGACTATCTGTATATTTCCGCCGGCATCAGGACCCGCGAAGCGGAGTTCAAACAGCCGAATCCGTGGCGCGAAATGGCCCCGCGCGTCGGGGAGGATAAACACCCGATCTGGTGCCGCTTCATCCCCGAGGCCCATTCTATGATGGTGCCCTTTCAGATCCGCAGTCAGCAGCCATACCCCCTTCGGGCCATGCTTGCCTTCGGCCTCAATTATCGGATGTGGCCTGGATCCGATTTTGCCCTGGAAAGCTTCAAAAAACTGGACTTTCTGGTGGACGTGGATTTATTTATGACGGATACGGCCAGACTGGCTGATGTCGTCCTGCCGGCCTGCACTTCCTACGAAAGAAGCGAACTGAAATTCTATCCCGAAAAGAGGATCCGGTGGACCCGGCCGGCCATCGAACCGCTGGGCCAATCCCGCGCGGATGCCGACATCATTTTCGATCTGGCCGCAACTCTGGCGCCGGACGACGATCTGCTGCGAGCGGGGCATGAAGCAGCAATTGACTGGATGCTGCAGCCTTCCGGCTTTAAAGTATCCGATCTGAAAAAATATCCCCGCGGCCTCGTCGTCGAAAACGTTTCGACGCCTTCATACCGCAAGTATGAGAACGGAGGCTTTAAAACTCCCTCGGGGAAGATGGAATTTACTTCCCTGGTATTGGCGGAACACGGCCTTGACTCACTGCCCGTGTACCGTGAACCCATGCTGAGCCCGGCGTCTGCGCCCGACGAGGCAAAAAAGTTCCCGCTCATTTTAACCACCGGCGCCAGGCTGCCGTTTTTCATCCATTCCCGGACGTATCGAATTCCCCGGCTGCTCAGCTTTCAACCGGACCCCATGGCAGATTTGAACCCGGCCGATGCCGGGCAGCGCGGTATCAATCAAGGGGATTGGATCCTGCTGTCGACCCGGCGGGGGGCCGTGCGCGTGCGGGCCAATCTGACCGAAGCGGTTATGCCGGGCGTTGTCAACATCTATCACGGACGGCCGGAAGCGGATGTCAACACCCTGATCGACCCCGACTACAGGGATCCGATTTCGGGGTTCCCGGGTTTTAAATCACTGCTTTGCGACGTGCGGAAATGCTGAATTTTTATCAATAAATGATGAAGCGAGCGTCAATAATCACCATTATTCTTGTCGGATGCATACTTGGTTATGGATATTGGCATTCCATTACCCATGCATCATTTTACACCGAGTTGTGCATAATTGTTTAGTCGATATGCGACAATGAACATGGCCAAAAGACTGCGAACGATAGGCATCGCATTCACGATTTGTCTGATTGCGGCACCCATCGCATTTGCCGTAACGATTGGTTTACTTCCTTTATGGTCCTGGATCGAATCGAGGTTTGCAATTGAGTCCCTCGGCCATTCGGGCCCGGCCGAATGGTGCTATTTGGCCAGCTATATCGCTGTCTTGACCTGCGCTGCCGTTATCTGGTTGGCTCTTCGGCGCAGGCGGCATACTCCAATTTCTTAGGATAGATATGTCATCCCGCGAAGCGTGGGCTTTCGGTGCAGGGGGCACGCTACAAATTTTTTAACTAGATGTGCCATCCCGCAACAGCGCGGGTAAGGGTTTGTTTTCGTTTAAAAAGAGAGAATGACAAAAGGAGGATAACATGGACTACGTCAATTTAGGCCAAACCGGTCTCAAGGTATCACGCATCTGCCTTGGCATGATGACTTACGGAACTTCCCAATGGCGTCCATGGATACTCGATGAGGCCGATGCGCGTCCCATCGTGCAGCGCGCCGTTGAGCTGGGTGTCAACTTTTTCGATACCGCCGACATGTATTCAGCCGGCGCTTCGGAGGAATTGACCGGCAAGTTCCTGCGGGAGTTTACCCGGAGGGACGAAGTGGTAATTGCCACCAAAGTGCGTTTTCCGGTGGATCTCGCCTTTCAGGGCGGTTTCGCCGATTCGGCGCCCCCGCGGCCGAACACGGTCGGATTGTCGCGCAAGCACATCTTTGCTGCGGTAGAGGCTTCCCTCAGGCGTTTGGGGATCGATTACATCGACCTGTATCAGATTCATCGCTGGGATTACGAAACTCCCATCGAGGAGACCATGGAGGCTTTGCACGACCTCGTCAAATCAGGGAAGGTGCGTTATATCGGAGCGTCCAGCATGTGGGCGTGGCAGTTTGCCAAGGCGCAGTACGTTGCCCAATCAAACGGCTGGGTGCGCTTCGTATCGATGCAGAACCACTACAACCTGATCTATCGGGAGGAGGAACGGGAGATGATTCCGCTTTGCCGTGAGCTGGGCGT
>CP070771.1:5677765-5692726 GCA_020345785.1 Desulfobacterales bacterium | reverse complement strand
TATCGGCATGGTTTTTCAAAATTATGCCCTTTTTCCCCACATGACGGTCAGCGAGAATTTATCTTATCCCCTGGAAGTCAGAAAACGCCCGAAGCACGAGATTAAAGAAAGGGTCACCAGGGCGCTTGAAATGGTCGAGCTCAGGGGATTCGAGGGGCGGTTCCCGGCCCAGCTGTCCGGAGGTCAGCAGCAGCGGGTGGCACTGGCGCGGGCTTTGGTTTTCGAACCGGCTCTGGTCCTGATGGATGAACCGCTGGGGGCGCTTGATAAAAACCTGCGCGAGCAGATGCAGTATGAGATCAAGCATATTCATGAGAAATTGAACGTCACCGTCGTTTATGTCACCCATGATCAGAGTGAAGCCATGACCATGTCCAACAGAGTTGCCGTGTTCGATGACGGTGTCATCCAGCAGCTCTCAACGCCGGATGTGCTGTATGAGAAACCGCAAAATGCTTTTGTGGCCCAGTTTATCGGTGAAAACAACAAGATCTCCGGCGAAGTGACCGAAATGGCGGGCGATCGCTGCATCGTTAAAGTCGACAGCGGCGAGATCGTTAAGGCGCTGAAAGTCAATGTCAACAAAGCCGGGGATCGGACTACCCTCTCCCTGCGCCCTGAAAGGGTCACCCTCAATCCTGATCCGGGAAGTATGGAGAATATTTTTGAGGGCACGGTAAAAGAATTGATTTATCTGGGGGACCATCTGCGGACCCGCATGGATGTGTGCGACAACGATGACTTCATCGTCAAGGTGCCCAATGCCGCCGGCCGAATAAAAATCAGCAAAGGTGAGAAAATCAACGTGGGGTGGACCTCTGAAGATTGTCGAGCATTGGATTTCCTACCCTGACCATTATTCTTTAGATGTCCGTTCTTCGCTCCTTTGAGGAATCCGCTAAATCTCAAATTCCAAAACTCAAATTCCAAATAAATTCCAAAATACAATGACCCAAATTCAAAACGATTCCCCCTGCTATAATGGGGGGCTGGGGTATTTTTAGGAAATTCGAATTTGGATATTGTTTGTGATTTGTAATTTGGTGCTTGGGATTTTCTTTATTCTGGCACTTACATCCACGAAGATATTTCCGGCAATTTTGGAGGATCATTGAGGAAAAGAAACTATGTTGGTCTTATCCCTCGCATGCGCTCCGAGCGGCGCCGCAACAATTCTACGGCAGTCAGCAGCGCAACGGCCACCACAATCAGGACGGTTGCCACCGCCAGGATGGTCGGGCTGATTTGCTCGCGGATGCCGACCCACATTTGACGCGGGATGGTGCGCTGCTCGAATCCGGAGAGAAACAACACCACTACAATTTCGTCAAAAGAGGTCACGAGCGCAAAGAGCGCACCTGATATGACGCCCGGCAGTATCAGCGGCATAACGACTTTGCGAAAAGTGGTTACCGGACTGGCCCCCAGGCTGGCCGAAGCCCGAATCAAATCCTGGTCAAATCCCATCAGTGTGGCGGTCACCGTGATGATCACAAACGGTATACCAAGAGCGGTATGGGCCATGATGAGACCCGGATAGGTTTGAGCCAGGCCGACTTTGGAATAAAAGAAAAACATGCCGGCGGCCGTGATTATCAAGGGAACAATCATGGGGGAGATGAGAAGACCCATCAATGGCACACGGAACGGTGTCTGGGGGCGGCTTAAGCCCCAGGCGGCGAGGGTGCCGAAAAAGGTTGCAAAAATTGTGGCAAAAAAGCCGATGATGATGCTGTTTTTAATCGAGTGGATCCATTGTGGATTGGTGATAATATCCTGATACCATCTGGTGGAAAAGGCGCTCGCCTTGAGGGTCAACATCCCCTGGGTAAAGGTGAAATAGGGTTCCGCGTTAAATGAAAGCGGGATTAGAACCACGATCGGCGCAATCAGAAAAAACAATACCAGCCCGCAGATAATTCTGTAAACATAGTACCACGTTTTTTCAAGCCGACCGGCGTATGTGGGTAGCGCCATTGTGAGAGCCTCAAAGATTTCAGCGTTTGGAAGCCGCCCCTGCCAATCACCCGGCCTTTATCTATTAAGAAATGGCATTCGGCTCAGGGCTTTCGGCTCACGGTGAAGATAAATTTTTGATTTTAACCTCTATCTTATGTCTGATGATTAAGCTATCATTTGTGACTTGTTGAG
Organism: Desulfobacterales bacterium; assembly: GCA_020345785.1. The sequence goes on along the minus strand of CP070771.1, from coordinate 5,690,575 downwards.
TTGATAGGTATAAGTAAAATAAAGTTTTCATAACCAACTCACTAGCTTATCAATCAATCAACTTATCAACCATTCAACTAATTTCTCCGCCCTGGGATACTTTACGTTAAGGGAGGCACGGTTCTTTTTGATTGCCTCAAACCTAAGTTATGTCTCAAACACAGCGGAGAAATTATCCAAGTTTCATATTCTCAATCCCGACGATGCGGTTGTAGATCCAGTAAATCGCCAGGACACCCGCCAGCAGAATCGTACCCATGGCGGCGGCCAGACCCCAATTCAAGGTTTTGCTCATGTGCAGGGCAATAAAGTTGCCGATTAACTGACCGGATGCACCGCCCACCAATGCCGGTGTAATATAGTAGCCGATGGCCAGAATAAACACGAGCAGGCCGCCGGCACCAATGCCCGGAATTGTCAGGGGCAAATATACCTGGCGGAACGCCCGAAAGGGATTTGCCCCCAAGGAACGGGCGGCCTTGACATAAGACGGAGAAATGGTCTTCATGACGCTGTAAAGAGGCAGTATCATGAACGGCATCAGAATGTGGGTCATGGCCACCAGCGTTCCGGTCATATTGTACACCATCCGCACCCGCTGTTCATCGGCCACAAATCCCAGCCAAACAAAAATATCGTTTAATACCCCTTGTTTTTGCAGGAGCACAATCCAACTGGTCAACCGCACCAGCAAAGAGGTCCAAAAGGGCAGAAGCACACAGATCATCAACAAATTGCTGATTCGAACCGGCAGCGTAGACAGCAGGTAGGAAACCGGATATCCTAAAAGCAAGCACAAGGCCGTCACAGCCATACTGACCCACAGAGTCCGCAACCAGATCGTATTGTGGACCTGTTGAACTTTAGGCTTGGATACGATATTGTTGTCTACGTCATATTTTAAATCAAATGCCGACAGATAATGGGTGGAGGTGTAGCTTTTGCCCATGCGTTTGATAATAACCCAGGTTTCACGGTCCGCCCAGTCCTGGTCAATAGCAATCATCTTGTCCTTAAACGGCCCTGTCTTGATTCTTCCCACCCGGCGCGAAGTTTTGTTCAGCAGGCTGCGCATACCGGCTTTTTCGTAATTCAACCTCAAGGTGACCTGACCAAGGGTTCTATCCTCATGACGCAGCTTCAATTCTTCTGCCAGGGCTGCGAAAACAGACTCATCCGGCAGGCCGCTGGATTCATCCCATCCCTTCATTGCCTTAACGGTTTTTGGCAACAATTCGACGACTTCCGGCGTGTGAACGCTGAGAAACAACATGTCGAATATCGGGATGAGAAAGGCAAATGTAATTAACAGAAGGGTGGGGACAACAAATAAAAAAGAGCGGATCTTGTTCCTACGCTCTGCCCGGCGGAGGCTGACTTTCAACGGGATTCCGTCGGCTGTTGTTATATGTGTTGTCTGCTTATGCATGCGGTATCATTGCAGTTCAAATGATCGGCAACCGAATAGCCAAAAATCCGGAGTTCAGGGCGTGCCGAAATAGAACACGAAGGATTTTTGGAACACGGGTCGGATAGGGTTCCAGAGTATCGACATAATGGGTTGTGAAATCGGACAATGCCTGGTCTGAACAGGAAACTTTTTAACGACTAACATGATTGGAATGATTAGAAAGGGCGGGCTTCAATCGTCACCCGCCCCTTCTATTTTTCTAATCGCAACTTCACTTTTTACTTGGCCATCCAGCCGCTGTAACGCATCTGTAATTCATCCTGGTGATCGGCCCAAAATGCATCATCGGTCAGCAGCGCATTGGTAAAGTTTTGCGGTGCCGTCGGCATGTGAGATGCCATCTGAATATCTGTTCCGTGATACGTTGTTATCAGCGGCACGGAAGATTTGCGGGACGGTCCGTACGCAATCCAACTTGCCTGATCAGCCAGAGCCTGGGTGCTGGTGGCGAACTTCAAAAACTCCAGGGCAGTCGCTTTGTGCTTGGTGCCTTTGACGATGGCATAGCTGTCCGTATTCCACACGTGGTGATCCCAGATAATTTCAAACGGCTTGTTTTCTGCGACCTGGGCGTTGAAAATACGGCCGTTGTAAGCCGTCGTCATAACCACTTCACCATCAGCCAGCATCTGCGGCGGTTGAGCGCCGGCATCCCAGAAGATCAGATTCGCTTTGATGGTATCGAGTTTCTTGAAAGCGCGGTCGACACCTTCGGGAGTTGATAGGACTTTATAAACATCCGCGGGAGGAACGCCGTCGGCCATTAGTGCCATTTCAAGAGCGACCACCACGCGTTTGCTGATACCGCGCATACCGGGGAATTTTTTGACGTCAAAAAAATCCGCCAGTTTGGATGGCTTCTCCCCCGGGAATTTGGTTTTGTCATAGGCCACGATGGTTGTCCAGATGATAGTGGCCACGCCGCATTCGTGTATGGTGCCGGGCAGAAAATCTTCAGTTGCCGGAGTGCCGTCCGGTGCAGGGGACAGTATAGCAGGATCGACCGGTTCAAAGAGGCCCTCATCGCAGCCGCCGGTGAGGTCCTGTTTTTCGACATCGACGACATCCCAGGTAACGTTGCCGGACTGCACCTGGGCCCTGATTTCTGCCAAGCCGCCGTTATAGACTTCGGCGTTTACCGTGACACCCGTCTTTTTAGCAAATGGCTTCTGGTAGGCCTCTATTTGGCTTGTTGAAAACGCACCCCCGAAAGATGTTACCGTAATGGATTCAGCTGCGAGCAATGATGCGCATGGCACAAAAACAAAGATTGCCAGCAATGCAATTGCATACTTCGTATACCCTCGAAATAGTTTCATAACTTCCTCCTTTCAATGATGAAATAAGATGGGTTGAGGTATGGATAATTCCTTATGGGTGAGGTTCATTAATTAAGCTTGAGTACATCAACTTAATGAACTTGTAAAGAATAAATTTTTCTAACCATCCGGTCTCGCTGTATCTTTATAAAGGACTTAAACGGAAGTCATTTATAACATTAGAAATAAATCCGCCGACCCCAAATTTCGACGATTCGATAAAAATAAGCTTAATTGACCTGGAAAATTGATATCTATCTATTTAGAAGACTTCCATACTGCGGTAAACGGTCGTCAATCTCCGCGAGGCGCAGGCAGTGCCAGCCCAGTGCCTGGCTGCTGGAAATTACCGGCTTGTCCAATTCCGTCTGCATGGCTTTAAGGGTATCCATGGTAATGTTGGGGAGCAGGGCAGCCGGTTTCCAAAACAGGCCACCCCCGGCGGGTTGAAGATCATGCGAAGCTCGTGTTCGATGGTTTGATCGTCGGGCAGGGCGATAATCCCGATGCGGGCGCGGTGGCCGATTCCGTTATCTAATTTCAAGGTGATCCACTATGTTATTTAGTATATCCATATCCACAGTTTCATAAAACTGTTTCAAATTATCCATATATATTGACATTTTTTATTCCATTGTTGTATTCACTTCAAAAATAAACCATTCGAACTTTCACAATGAGGAAACGCTTATGTTTGGAAAGTATAAACCCCTCTGGGGAAAAAAATCCCCGCTGAACTCAGCTTACGATGCTGTCATCATCGGCGGGGGATTGCACGGATTGGCCGCCGCCTATTTTCTGGCCCGGGACCACGGGTTGACCAATGTTGCCGTGATCGAAAAACACTTTATTGGGTTCGGCGGATCGGGCAGGAATACCGCCATCGTGCGCGCCAACCAGCGGACCCAGGAAAATTTGCCGCTCTACAAGGAGGCGCTCGAGCTCTGGCCCATTTTGACCAAAGAACTGGATTACAACCTGATGTTTTATAAATGCGGCAATTTGAACCTGTGCCACAGCGAAGCCGCGATGAGCGCTGCACGGATGCAAATTGCCTCGGCCCAGTTCAACGGCATCGAAAGCCACTTGATCGATGCCAAACAATGTAAAGAAATGGTGCCGGCCCTCAACATCTCGGAGGATATTACCTATCCTATCTTTGGTGCCATGTACCACCCACCGGGCGGCATTGTGCGGCATGATGCGGTCGTGTGGGGCCTTGCCAAAGGCGCTGCCAAACACGGGGTTCATATTCATCAGCAAACCGCAGTGACCGGCATCAATGTCGAGAACGGGAAAATAGCTGCCGTTGAAACCGACCGGGGCAAAATTAAAACCCCCCGGGTGTTGAATGCCGCCGGCGGTTACTCGGCCGCCATATCCTATGAGATGCTGGGAATCAAGCTGCCCATCAGCGTTTTGAACATTCAGGCCATGGTAACCCAGCCCCTGAAGCCCATCTTAAACCATGTCGTTTCCTCGGGCGCCTATCACGCGTACGCCAATCAGACGCTGAAAGGTGAAATCGCCACCGGGGCTCACATGGACCCCTGGCCCAACTATACCACATTGACCACCGCCCATTACATCAAGCACCAGGCCCAGGCACTTGCGGAGATGCTGCCATGTCTGCGGGGGGTGCGGTTTATGCGCCACTGGTCCGGACTGGCCGACATGACCCCGGACATGGCACCGATTATGGACGGCAATGATCCTGTCGAAGGCTACTACATGGACTGCGGCTGGGGGTATTTCGGTTTCAAATCCAGTGCCGCTGCAGGCAAATACATGGCCCAATTCATGGCCACCGGCAACTGCCCGGCAATGCTGAAGCCGTTTACCCTGCGCCGATATGAACAGCATCGTCTGATGGGGGAGATTGCGACGCCGATTTCATATGGGCCCTGGAACTAGTTTCCATCCGGAAACAGCATCTTTCGGCCCAGGGCGGCGTTTTCGCCTTTTTGCAATCCTCGGAATAGGAACTCTATGCCTGTGGATGCAAAAAGACTCAGGCCTTGCCCTGAACCAAAATCTACTATTTCCGGATGGAAACTCGGAGCTGTAGAAACGGAATTTTAAGTAAAGGTAAAACAAAAACCGATTCATAGCATCGAATTAATAAAAATATGAAATCGCATTGGTTTTCATGTTTTGAACATTAGGGTATTTGAATTTTGAATTTGTTTCGGATTTCGTGCTTCGAATTTCGAATTTACGGATGGGCTTGATTCTTAGACTGAACTGTCTAACTAACTTCCGCTCGTCCGACGAGGAGGTATTCATGTCATTAACAATAACTTGTCCCATCTGCGGCAAGCGCAACGGTTATGAATTTCGTTATGGGAGTGAAGAAAAAGGCCCGCGGCCCGAAGAGGCGGGATTAACACCGGAGGCCTGGTGTGACTATGTGCACATGAACAAATCGGTGGCCGGTATTCAGCAAGAGTGGTGGTTTCACCGGGACGGGTGCGGTGCCTGGTTCACCATCTATCGCAATACAACTACCAACCTTGAAGTGGACGAATCGGAGGCGACGTCATGAGCCGACTGGACAAATTGCCTACCTTACGGATAGATCCGGAAAAACGAATTCAATTTAATTATGCAGGTAAAACCTACCAGGGCCTGGAAGGTGACACGATTGCTACTGCGCTGTATGACGGCGGTATTCGCATCTTTTCCAGAAGTCTGAAGTACCACCGCCCCCGGGGACTTTACAGCCTGGACGGCGAATGCTCAAATACCTGCATGGCCGTAAACGGCATCCCTAATGTACGCACGGAAAACACGCTGCTGAAAAAAGGCATGACCGTAAATGCCCAGAATGTCAAGGGTACTCCGGAGACAGACCTGATGGGATTTATGGACCGGCTGGATTGGGCCATGCCGGCCGGCTTCTATTACCGCACCATGCACAAACCCGCCCAAATCTGGCCCGTGGCATTAAAGCAGGTGCGCAAGATCGCTGGCAGCGGAAAAATTTCGCCCGATTTTAAAATAAAGGGAACCTATGACGAAATATATCCTGCGGCGGATGTGTGCGTTGTCGGCGGCGGACCGGCGGGTATGCTGGCCGCCGTGGCTGCAGGGGAAAAGGGCCTGCGCGTCATCCTTCTGGAGGCCCGGCCATGGCTGGGGGGTTTCTTTGACTACCGCACGGCGTCATACAACGAGGAGACACCGCTTTACGAGCGAGCCCGACACCTGGCACAGCGTCTGGCCCAAATGCCCAACGTTCGAATTTTGACGCATGCGGCGATGGTGGGTGCCTACAATAATAATTTGATTACCGCTTTTCAGGTTGGCGCCGAGTCGGATCATTTCGATGAGCGCTATATTGAAATTCGGGCGCAGAGTGTTGTGGTTGCCACCGGCTGCATCGAGCGGCCGCTGCTGTTTGAAAACAATGAGCGCCCCGGTGTCATGCAAGTTGGCTGCGCCCATCGCCTGGCACACACGTATGGCATTCTTGCCGGCAGCCGGGCGGTGTTCAGCATCGGACATGACCTGGGGCTGGAAGCCGCCATCGATCTGCATGATCAAGGTTTAAAAATCCTGTGCGTTGCAGACATTCGTGATGATGGTCAGGCTGCCGGACTTATCGACAAACTGCAGGCGCGCAAGATCCCCTACATGAGCGGCTGGGTGGCAACCGAGGCCCACGGCAAAACCACGGTCGACAAAGTCACCTTGAGCACCAACCAGGGAACGCTTCATAAGGAATTTGAGTGTGATCTATTGGTCGCCTCGGCCGGCCTGACGCCGGTCACCGGTGCGCTGACCATGGCCCAGGCCAAGCTGGAATTCGATCACCACACGGGTTTCTTTTTGCCTAAACATCTGCCGGCCAAAATGCACGCTGCCGGCCGCATGCTGGGCTTCAGCCACCCGTGGTCGATTGAAACATCCGGCACCCTGGCCGGCCTCCTGGCGGCAGCCGATTGCGGACTGGCCGTTGACGGGGAAATTAATGAAATTAAGCAGAATTTAGCAACCCTGGCCGGACCGGACAAGGGCTGCAAGGTGGTGATGGCCCCGGTCAAAGGCCGCAAAACTTTTATCTGCTTTGATGAGGATGCCACGATCAAAAATATCAAACAGGCTCTGGAGATGGGATTTGACGCTGCCGAGTTGATCAAGCGGTTCACGGCCGCCGGCACGGGACCTGGGCAGGGGGGCATTCCCGGCCACAACCTGCCGCTGTTTGTTGCCCAGTATCATGCCGATGCATCCGTTTCAGCAAAACCGACAACCGTCAGGGCACCTCTGGTGCCTGCGTTAATCGCCACTTATGCCGGCCGCAACCACGACATGTGCAAACGCACACCGATGCATGCATCCCAGAAGACGGCCGGGGGAATCATGCGCCGCATCGGTGTATGGAAACGGGCGCGCTATTTTTCAAGAGATTTTACCTGTCGTGAGGAGATTGAAAATGTGCGCAACAATGTCGGCATGCTGGACGCCTCCACCCTTGGAAAATTCAAGCTCTGGGGGCCGGATGCTTTAAAGGCATTGCAGCGGGTGTATGTCGGCGACATGTCGAAGATTGCAGACGGCAAAATTAAATACTCCGCCATGTGCAACGACGACGGCTGTATCGTTGACGACGGCGTGGTCGTCAAACGTGCAGAGAACGAATATTATTTTACCACATCCACCGGCCGGGCCGGATCCACGGTGGAATGGTTTCGCTACCACTCCCGCTATGACGGCTGGAATTATAACATGGTGAATCTTACCGATGCCATGGGCGTGATAAATCTGGCCGGCCCCAATGCCCGTAAAGTGCTGGAACAAGTTGCCGACAGCGATGTTTCCAACGAGGCCTTTCCTTTTGCGGCCTGCCGTGAATTCACCATTAAAAATGAAATTCCGGTAAGGTCCATGCGGCTGGGGTTTGTGGGGGAATTATCCTATGAACTGCACGTCGCGTCATCGTACATGCAGGCGCTCTGGGAATTGCTGGAGGAGGCCGGTCGGGAATTTGGTATGCGCAATTTCGGATTGGAGGCCCAAAACGTGCTGCGGATGGAAAAAGGACATATCATCATCGGTGCCGAATCTGAGATACGAACAACACTGCATGACGTGGGATTGGGTTTTCTGTGGTTTCGCAATAAACCGGAAGCCAAAACCTTAGGGGCGGTGGCTTTGCAACACACCGAGAATCAGCCGAACCGCTTGAAACTGGTTGGATTTAAAATGGAAAACCCCTCGCGGGCGCCCAAGGACGGATCCATTGTCGTGGAAAACGATATCAAAGGCTACGTGTGCACTGCCCGGCGCAGTTTTGCGCTCAATGAATCCGTTGGTCTGGCCCTGGTCGATGCATCGCTGGCCGAAGAGGGCCGACGGTTGCAAATTTACGAGGATGAGTGTGAGGGGCAGCTGCTGTATGCAACGGTGGCGCCAACGCCCTTTTACGATCCCGAAGGAAAAAGGATGAGAATGTGAGGTTGAAATGGCAGGAAAAATTATCAGGCGTTCCCCGGTGACATTTGACAGCGCACCCGCACAAACCGAAGAGCGGGACAATTGGACGGTTGTACTTGAATTTGAAAACCAGGGAGCCGGTCCGTGGATTGTAGACCTGAGCCACCGGGCCAGATGGGATTTGCAGGACCGGGCAATCGAAGACATCCAGCCCTGGGGGGCAAGTGTGCCGGATACTCCCGGCAGATGCAACTTTGCCAACGGAATTTTGATCAATCGCATGAACCGCACCCAGGCATCCCTGTGGCATTTAAAAGGGGATCAGGTGGATTCCCCCGAAGGTCAATCTTTTACCGATGTCACCGATTCCACCGTTTTTTTGGCTTTAATCGGAAAAAATCTGTCCTTTTTGCTGGAGAAGCTGACGGCATTGGATTTTTTTAATCCTTTAAATAATCCGCCATTTTTGTTACAAGGACCGCTATGCCATGTGCCTTGCCAGTGTGTGATGCTGGAAAAATCACCGGACCGGTCCGGCATCCTCTTCACATGCTCAAGGGGATATGCGCAGAGCATGGTGGAAGGAATCCTTGAAGCCGGCACCGAGTTCGGCATACGTCCCGCCGGGGAAGATACCTTCAACCGCTGGCTTATGGACTTACAAATCTAAAGGCAAAATTCGCACTCTTTCCGACTTCAAACTGGCAGTCGATAACATCGTCGCGGTTGAAGATTGAAAATTGAAGACTGAAGATTGAATATTTGAGGTATTCTATCATTTTTTTTTATTGGCAGACAGCATTCCGCAATTTTAGGCACTTTAGGCAATTTAGACATTTTAGGCAATTCCACTCTCTTAACACTACAGGATGGACAGAAAAATAGTAATTATCGTTGAGCTATAACAACGGAGCCACCCTCATGACGCTTGAAGAGAAAATTGTCAGTATGTTGGACAAACAAAAAATAGCCTATGATATTGTTGAACATGAACCGGTCTATACCAACCCGGCTATGGCGGAGGCCCTTAACGTTGATGAATCCGAAACGGTCAAGTCGCTGGTGTTAAAAACCAAAGAGGGTGAGATGATTGTTCTGGTGCTGCCCGGCGACAAGAAGGTGGACTGGAAACAGGCCGCTGCCGGGGCCGGCACCAAAAAGGTATCTTTCGCGAAGCCCGAGGAAGTCAGCGAGAAAGTCGGCTGCGAAGTCGGATGTGTTCCGCCCTTCGGACACTTCAGCACGCTGCCTGTTTACATGGATCCCGAATTGCCTAAAAAGCAGTTTGTCTATTTTAACCCGGGTGTGCACCATAAATCATTCAAAGTCAAAGGCTGGGACCTGAGGAAGCTATGTAAACCGTCATTTATTTAAGTTGAATAGTTGATTGGTTGAAGAGTTGATTAGTTGATGATCGATTAGTTGGTCGATCTCATAGTATATGGAAAGCATATTCAAAATTTGTTTTTACAGAAATTAAAATTTAATTTCGGGTGATCAAAAACTCCGTAATCTCAAAATTGCGAATTCTTGATTAAGCAGATTACAGTCCACGAACCCGAAAATCCGAAATTAAGGGGGTTTTATTATGAACAAAAAATACGATGCGATCATCATTGGCGCCGGTGTCATCGGCAGTCCCATTGCCTACGAATTGGCCAAAATGGGGTACAAGACCCTGAATGTCGATAAATTAAGCGATGCCGGCATGGGGTCCACATCCGCTTCCTGCGCCATTGTGCGGGCTCACTACTCCACCGAAGATGGGGTCGCCTTTGCATATGAGGGGTTCAAATACTGGCTGGAATATGAGAACTACCTTGAGCACGTCAATGATGAAAAAGGTCTGGCAAAGTTTATGAACACCGGTTCTCTTCTGCTTAAATCGCAGGGGCACGACTGGCGCAAGGTCAAAAAGCATTACGATGCCGTGGGCGTCAAATATGAAGAATGGAGCGTTGAGAAAATCAAGGAAATGGTGCCGGTCTATGATCTGCACGAATTCTGGCCGGTCAGACGTCCCGAGGATCCCGAGTTCTTTGATGAGCCCACCAAAATGCTCGAGGGCGGTCTGTTCTGCCCCGAAGGCGGCTATGTCAATGACCCGGAATTGTCCGCCCACAACATCATGCGAGCCACCGAAGCCAAGGGCGGGGAATTCATATTTAATGCCGAGGTGGTCGAAGTCCGCAGCCGGGACAACCAGGTATTGGGCATTACGCTCAAGGATGGCACTCAGATCGATGCGCCGATAGTTGTCAATGCTGCCGGCCCGCATTCCTACAAAATCAACCAAATGGCCGAAGGGGTTTATGAAAGGTGTAACATCAAAACCAAGGCGTTGCGGCACGAGGTTATGCATTGTCCGTCTCCCGAGGTTTACGATTATTTAAATAAGGGTTACCATACATCTGACGGCGATATCGCCTGTTATTACCGCCCGGAAGTCGGAAACATGTTCCTTATCGGCAGCGAGGATCCGGAGTGTGATCCCCAGGAGTGGGTGGACCCGGACGAATTTTATGCCGGCCAAGGCGGACATGGCCGTGACAATCAACTCACCGAAGAACAATGGAAAGCTCAAACATATCGATGTGCCAAGCGGGTGCCGAGCATGCAGATCCCGAACCAGCCGCGAGGCGTATGTGATTTGTACGATTGCTCCGATGATTGGATCCCAATCTACGACAAGTCAGACATGAAGGGCTTTTACATGGCCATCGGAACCAGCGGCAACCAATACAAAAACGCGCCGGTTGTCGGCCGCATGATGGCGGAATTAATTGATGCCTGTGAAAAGGGCTTGGATCACGACAAGGAGCCTTTTCAGTTCAAACTGCCCCATCTGGGGCGCACGCTTGACGTCGGCTTTTTTTCCCGCAATCGTGAAATCAATTACAACAGCAGTTTCTCGGTGAACGGATGACGGGATTAAGGGTGTAATTTAGAAAATATAAATTCCGTCAACTCTTGGAGGTGCGGTATAGTTTTTTACAAAAAGGCTGGAAAGCTTGGAGGCTAGGAAGCTTGGAAGCTGGTAGGCTGGGAAGCTTGGAAGCTGGGAAGCAATATTAACCTTGTCGTTGCATAAATCACACTGGATGTGTTCATAAAGCCGCATACATAATGGTTGGAAACTCAATTGCGGTCGTGTCTCTAGAACTCACTGTCAGTTAGATCCAACATTGCTGGCGTAGGGTGGGCATTGCCCACCGTTAACCGGGGAGACTGGCGCTATTTGGTGGGCAATGCCCATCCTACGATGTGCAATTTTCGCAACGGTGGGGTTAAGTTTGCATCCCATGCTTTGTGATTGACAGTCGCTCTGGGATTAAATTAAAAAATTTGTATTGTGAATTGAAAGCAGGGCCTTAGCCGCAAGAGATAGAGCCCTGCTTTTAAAGTCATTCAAATAAATTAATGATAAAATCCTAAGAGCCTCCCAGCTTCCCCGCCTCCGAGCTTTCCAGCCTACTTGCTTCCCAGCCTCCCAGCTCTCCGGCTTATAAACCTATCAATGTATTAGTTAGTCCGGTTTATCCGGGTCAGGAAGTACATAATGAAGATATATGTCTGCGTCAAACATGTACCGGATTCGGCGGCGAAAATTACGATAGTTGGAAACAATCAAATCGATGAATCCGTCACCTTTCTGATGAATCCCTATGACGAGCATGCGATCGAGGAAGCCACCATACTTAAAGAGAAAGTGGGGCAGGCGGAAATCGTCGCCGTAACCGTCGGAAAAGCAGATGCCGCAAATACCTTACAATCCGCACTGGCGATGGGGGCGGATCGGGGTATATTAGTGACAACGGAGAACCGGCCGGACAGCCTGCTAATTGCCAGAGCGCTGAAGGCGGCTATCATGCAGGACGGCCGACCCGACATCATTTTTACAGGCAAGGAAGCCATTGACAGCGAAGGGTTTCAAACCATGTACCGATTGGCGGCTGCCATGGATATGCCGGCAGCTTCCGGCGTTGAGGCGTTTTCGCTCGAGCAGGACCGGGTTCTGGTTGAATGTGATTTGGAGGCCGGGGCAAGAGAGGTAATCGAAATGCCGCTGCCCTGTGTGATCGGATGCGGCAAGGCATTGAACAAACCGCGGTACCCGACCCTGCCGGCGATTATAAAGGCCCGCAAAAAAGAAGTGAAGCAAATCGATCTGCAGTCTTTGAATCTGGAAAGGCCGGCCGGCAGTATGGAAATCCTTGAATTAAAACCCGCCGTTGAAGAGCGCCACCCCCGGGAGTTGCAAGGAACGCCGGAGGAAATTGCCGGCGAAATTGCTCGAATATTGAAAGAAGAGGCGAAAGTAATCAGCGAGCGCTAATGCTCGGTGTCAGTTGTCCTTCGTCCGTTGTCCGTTGTTTAAAATAGTGAATATTCATTCTGCCAATATTTAATTAATACCTTAAACCTTCCCGCAAGGCGGGATGGTTCGAGCATTGCTTTGCGATTAGGTGAGTGAAAATTAACCGCCCGCTTCGCTCGAGGCGCAAAGATCGCCAAGAAATTAATATTTTTCCATTGCCGTTGAGAGGCCCCGCTGAGGCGGGATGACCGATCGAATCTTAT
>CP070771.1:5662656-5677665 GCA_020345785.1 Desulfobacterales bacterium | reverse complement strand
GGGCTGTCACGGCTGAAAGATATGAATGCACAAGGATGTTGCCTCGTTGGACACCCGGACTACTACAGGCAATTCGGGTTCAAAAATATGCCGGGACTCGTGCATGAGGGAGTGCCACAGGAGGTCTTCTTCGCTCTGTCTTTCGACGGGCATACTCCGCAGGGCACCGTCACTTTCCACGACGGATTTAAGGCAGATGGCTAATCAGGCGGATGAACCAGACGGGAAAAACGATGCGGTTTTTCGTAAAGGTTATGCAAGCTTGAAGAGCATCAGGCCCGCTGGTTAACCGCCGCAAAAGTTAGGGGAACTGGCAGAACAATAACGTCATTTGTTTTCAAGAAAGCATGATATGCGTCAAAACCAGAATGGCATAATCTTTTTTCAAAGGGATGTTTGGATTTGTTTTTCTGCTAGTTTTTTTCTTTTATACTTCGGCGGATTTTTTATAGGTTTGCTTGTCCAAAGTTTCTCACCGTCATTGTCATATGCCCAGGTTTATTACATCCCGGCAATTATTGCCCAAGGCATTCCAGTAGTGTATCTGGCCTACCGCTATGGTCGCATTTCTTTCTCTGACTTCAAATTGATAGGATCAGATGTTATTGTCCTGTTCATCACTCTAATTATCGTGTTTGCATATATAGGTCTTATTACTCTAAAGGGGCCTTACAAACCGTATACCTTCCGTGGTGAAAAATTATCACAGTTGTCTAGGATCGGCTCATACATTTTCATATTTAATTTAGTTATATGGGGGCCGCTCCTGGAGGAGATCTTTTTCCGAAAATATATCTTGGAAATTTTCAACTTCAGAATCAATGTTGTATGGGCACTATTGTTGACATCTTCCCTAGAAACGATTCTGCATATTGGCTACGTTGAGACTACCAAAGATATTCCTCGCCTAATACCAATATTTCTAATTTTTGTGGCCTTATCCTTCATTTATTTGAAGAGTCGACTTGGCGTGACATTCATAGCGCACTCTCTTTTAAATGGGTTACTATTAAATATTTCCTGGGGATAACTTATATTTCGATATGTCGTATATTACAAAATATTAAGGTTTGAATTTTCGGGGCCCTAACATCCGCTTGGAGCAGCCCCGTCTTCGCAAGGCTTCGCCGCGGCACGGCCAGTCTTCGCTCTTGGGAGCTTCCTGCTTCGCTAAAGCTACGACAGGACAGGTCCTGCTTCGCTAAAGCTACGACAGGACAGGTCCTGCTTCGCTAAAGCTACGACAGGACAGGACGCCGCAGTACTGCGGTGTTGAAGATAGCGGTTTTACGTAAATGCCGCGCAAACATGAAATTTATTTGGGCCGCCGCTCACTGGCAGACGTTGGATTTAAAGATGAAAAAAGGACTAAAAATATCTGCTGTTATTGTTTTTGTAATACTATCTATTATTTCTTACTGGGATATCCGTATTTACCGGGAGAAACAAAGATTGTATGTATTATCCTCTATGTATGATGAGGAGCTGGTTGCATACTCAAAGCTACTAATGGAAAAGGATAAACTTGAAGTAAAATATAGAATTTTAAGAAGCCGACATAGCTATGATGTTGATGATGAAAAAACATTAAAAGATGTTGAGTTGTTTTTGAAAAAATCAGAAAAAATAGAAAACAAATTCAAACAAATCTTGGCAGATTACAATTTAAATGCAGCCAAATATAACGCCTTGAACAAACAGATAATTTGGTACAAAAACTCCTTGCCTAAAGAACTGAGTACAAAGGCAGAAGAGGACTATTTATAAACTTTGACACTCAAAATCGAGTAAAAGCGAGTATCAAACCAATCGGTTAACCTGACCCGGAAAATTTTGCGTTTTACGGAAAGGTCTGTGCAGATTCGAAAGTTTGATGGTTGGCAGGTTAGCTCAAGACGTTAACTTTCAAGTGTGACTTATGAGTGTTTACACACTTAAATTACCCTTTCTTCAGGTAAGTGCTAAAGTATGGGTTGAGAATAATCGCTTGTTCGCCAGAACATCAACGATTTACAGAATATTGAATGCATTTTTTTATGCTAGAACAGTAATTGTCGATAAAGGGAAAAAGAAAATTGATATCATCATTAAAACATTTTGGTTTTTCAAATCGTCTGATTGCATACCTTTTGATGATTTAAATTATGTAGATATATCTCGCTACGAGGTGGGCAGTGATTTCGGTTTCACTCCTGGCGGGTTTGGCGCTCGAGATATAACTGAGATTCTCTATGTACAAATCAGGACAAAGAGTAACCCTATACCGACCAATCTTTTTAGATTTGTAGGAGATGGCGGCAGATACACTGGTTGGTTCGGGGTTTTACTGGGCGATGCCGCAATAGATTCTGAAGGAAGGCAATACGAAAAAGCCTATCAGTATGCTGAACAGGTGTCTAAGTTCACTGGTATTCCGTTATGGCAAAATCGGGAAGTACAGGTTTCTTTCAACACAGATCAAAAATACGAATGCACGAATTGTGGCCATTTAACAAGCTCGGTCTCTAAAAAATGTACGTATTGCGGATTTCACGAAAAAATTGGAGATTTGAGTTAAAAAGTCACATAACAAGGCTAATGCAGCCAGCGCAAAAAACAGCGTGGCTGATTGGCAATGTTGGACCCAAAGCGATAATGGAAAAACAGTTATCAGAATTTGTTTCTGCCGGATTTCTCGTTACACGTGAAGTTGATCGGCCTTCCTATGTGTCTGCTGAGTTATTGCCTGCTCGAATTGTCAGTGCTTCCGGCTGTATTGCCCGATTTGCTCCTAATACATGGTGTATTGAATGGACGCGGGACACCCGAGAGCGACGGATCGAGGATGCGCGCGCATTTGGTTTAGAATTCCAGGACCTGCAAGAAATTATCGCATGGACAACTTCGCGATTCGGCAAGTCGATCCGATGGCCTAACGTTATTACTGATTTGAACACATCCAAAGACCTTGTGAGTCGCTTTTTCAGTCACCTGTCAAATGTCAAGGTTCTCGAATTATGTCTTCACCGGAGCATGTCGCAGGACTTCTGTCAGGAGGCAGAACCGCCACCACCCAAACCAGGATTTGCACCAAACGGTAGACAAGGTGTTCAGGAGGTGATTCTTAAGGAGAAACCACCGATTCCAACTGGACGCATTCTTGGATTTGAACTTTTAGTATTTGATTTTTCCCTTTCGTGTTCGTGGCTTTGTAACGGTCTTGAAACTCAAGTAGAGCAAGATCTCGGAATCAAGCCCAACCAATACGGATTAATAGATAGCTTTGATAAGGCATTTAGGTGCGTCGAATACATCTCACGCGACGATGTGGGAGCGGAGCCGGGTCTCTGGCTACCATGGTTGATAATTGATCATACGGAGACGGTCCGACTGCGACATTAAGAGCAACGGCAAAAAGCCGCCGCGAATTATGCAGAACGTTATGACCCCCCCCTTGACAACAATATCAATAGTGATACTATTCTGGCATGGGCAAAATTGACGATATTCTATCGCAGATGAGGTGGAATCCTAAAGGGGTTCGATACAATGATTTGTGCAAAGTATGCGATAGATATTTTGGGAAGGCACGTCAAACAAGCAGCAGCCATCGAATTTATAAAACGACATGGCAAGGCGATCCAAGAATAGATATCTAGAATTTTAGAGGAAAAGCCAAAGCATACCGGGTAAAACGGGTGCTTTTGGCTATACAAAGATTGGAGGACGATCATGTCTCTTAAAAATGACCGTTATACATATCGGGTAACCTGGTCGGATGATGATAACGAATATGTTGGATTGTGTGCAGAATTTCCAAACCTGAGTTGGTTAGCTAAGACACCGGAGGCGGCTTTAAAAGGTGTAAGAAAGCTTGTGGCTGATATCGTAGAAGATATGCAACATACTGGTGAGACCGTACCCGACCCCATTGCAGGTAAACATTATAGCGGCAAATTTGTGGTGCGGATTCCGCCCGAGGTCCATCGAAAACTTGCGATTCAGGCTGCAGAATCTGGCGTCAGCTTAAACCGGCTTGCCAGCTCAAAGCTAAGCCAGTAGAGCATTTCAGTTCATAACCATTGCATGAAGATGGACGGGCTATATCCCGCGGCTCTGAAATAAGCCGATCGCCGTCCGTCTGAGTTTTTTAAGCACTGGCCGGGGTTCTATCCGCCCGCCACTTATGCTTGCTGTTCACAAATAAGAATCATGCAAATCAGAAAATTCAAAGAAACAGACTGGGGCCAAGTTTGGCCGATAATTAAAAGGGTTTTCCGCGCCGGTGAAACTTATGCGTTTTCTCCAAAAATCACGGAGGAAGAAGCCCACAAAGTCTGGATAGAGTTGCCACAAGAAACATACGTCGCTGCGGACCAAAATAGCGCGTTGCTTGGCACTTATTATATAAAGCCAAATCAACCGGGCCTTGGCGCGCACGTTTGCAATTGCGGTTATATCGTATCAGAAAGCGCAAGAGGCAAAGGCATAGCTACGAGAATGTGTGAGCATTCACAGCAGGTAGCTGTAGATCTTGGCTTTAGAGCTATGCAGTTTAACCTCGTGGTTTCCACAAACGCAGGCGCAATAAGTTTATGGAAAAAATTGGGCTTTCAGGTAATAGGCAAGCTGCCAAAAGCTTTTAATAGTAAGAGCGTCGGCTACGTTGATGCCCTTGTAATGTATAAAGAACTTAAAAAATAGCAAGGCAACTAATTTGACAGCTGGGCCTGCGGTTTAGTTTCCTCGCTTTGCTCGGCCGCAGTTTATTGCCGGCGTTGGGTTGATATTGCAAAATTTGCCAATTGTTGATCACCGCTGAAAGACTTGCTGATCTGGTTTTGCTGAGGATTGATGAAGTGGAAACGAAACAGGCGGTCGACCCAATCGCTTAACCGACCCCGCCTTCGTCTCGCGGGACTACGCCGCGGCGGGCTCTGGTAAACCATGCGGTGTTACCTAATGGCGTTGCCGGCAAGAAGGCAGGTAGTCGGCAGGTTAGCTCAAAACCCTA
Organism: Desulfobacterales bacterium; assembly: GCA_020345785.1. The sequence goes on along the minus strand of CP070771.1, from coordinate 5,672,672 downwards.
ACCCTAACCCGGACAAGCCGGTTGGAGTGAAACGGAAATCCCGATTTATCGGGGAACCAAATAAGAGATTAATCACGAAAGCACGAAGCGACCCCGGTTAAACAGAGAAAAAAGGGTTTAACGGGGCAGGCGAAAACACGAAAAGGAGAAAATATAAGTTTCGTGTTTTCGTGATGAAATCCGCCTCCGGCGGATCATAATATGCAAAGAAATAATAATCTAGACTCTAATGAGGAGAACAAATGGAATTATCTCTATACCAGATAGACGCATTTGCAAGCAAACCTTTTGAAGGCAATCCGGCGGCAGTTTGTCGATTGGATGAATGGCTGCCCGACAAATTAATGCAATCTATTGCTCAGGAAAACAATTTATCTGAAACCGCATTTTTCATTCCAACGGACAAAGGATTTCACATTCGATGGTTCACTCCAACAAGTGAAGTGGATCTATGCGGCCATGCGACTTTGGCATCGGCCTACGTTTTGTTTAATATCCTTGGTTACAAAAACGACAATCCTCTCGCTATGATTTTATTGCACGGTTCTTTGCTCCTAACTACGGAGTTCCTGAAGATCCGGTGACAGGTTCGGCGTATTCACAACTTGCACCATACTGGGCATCCAAAATTGGTTCAAAACGATTTCATGTGAAACAAGTTTCATCAAGAGGTGGTGAGTTAAGCTGTGAGATCGTTGATGATCGGGTTCTTATATCCGGCAAGGCAGTAAGCTATTTGGAAGGCAAAATTAAAATTGAAACATAACAACAGCATTGAGGGGGACGGTAAAGAGCCGCCGCGCCTCATGCCGGACATAGGCTGTACTCAAACCCAAGCAAATAAGACAATGAAAAATGTTATTTGTCGCACTGTCGTATTACCGCCGTCGGCCGAAAACTTATCTGAAATGTGCTCAGATTCCCCCAACCCACCAGGCAGTCATGGGTGCAACCGCCGACATTGGAGATAAGAGAGGCGTTATGTTCAAGGTAATTCGCATGATTCGTCCAACGATTATCGTCGCACTGGTAATGGGCCTGATCCTCGGATGCAGTTCTCTTCAGATCCGGGATCGCATGCAAGAATTTGAAGATGCCAACCGGGCCTATCGGCAGGCCGTCAGCTGGTCGGAGTATGTTGTTGCGGCGACGTTTCTCAAATCCGGCGATCAGGACCAGGAAAAGTTGGCGGCCGATATCGAGTATCTGAATAACTTTAGAGTGACTGCTTATGAACCCCGCCTATTGACGGTTGTGGAAAAAGATGTCCGTATTCGTCAGGTCGTTAAGATATCCTATTTCAGAAAAGATGACCTGGTCGTCAAAAGTGCCTCGGATGACCAGCTTTGGGAATATGATCCGGAAAAACGCACCTGGCTTCTTACCACGGGTTTTCCTAAACTTAATTAATCCGCCTGCGGACCGTTTTTTTAACCCAATATTCCATTATTCCACCGTTCCATCATTCCAATAGACTTCTAAAGGTAAACTCCATCCCTCTGGGATGAAATCAAAGCCAATCGTTCCGTCTGGAATTTTTTACTTCCTCTTATCAAAGTCACATTGAAGCACCAGGGTTTCACCTTCGAACGTTGCCTTCACCTCGTAGGGCAATTTTTTAAAGAGTTTAATCATGCCGGTATTGGTCCAGCATATAAGCTATTAGGCCGGTAAATCCGTTTTCACGGGCGGCCTCAGCCAATTTGTGCAGGATAACCCCGCCGATTCCTTTGCCTTGCCATTCTTTGGCGGTGGAAAATGCAACCTCGGCGACCGTGCCATGATCAAGCGCATACATACCAAGCCCGATTACTTTCTCAAATCCGACTTCTCCGGTGACGGCAACGATGGAAAGATTCTTAATGTAGTCGACTTGGAACATGCTTTCCATATCTTCGCGATAGAAATTTCGACGCATACTAAAAAATCGGGTTTGAACATCCTTTTCGTCCATTTCATAGAAATGCTCTTGAATCATTCGATCACAAAAAAATGTAAAAAAATCAACATGCTAAGGGAAATTGATGCCGAAATCATCACACCGCCTAAAGCCATCAGTGACCGTCTCATGAAAAATCCTCCATATTTTCCTGTCTTTCCCTTAAAGAAAGGCAATAAATTGCCGATGATGTAATCATCTGCCTAAAATTCAACCAGTAAAAAAAATTCCGATAGACTGCAGGCAGCTTTTGCCCAATGGTTAGAATTCACGTTGCGATACAAACGACATTATTTGTGATCCTTTTAGCAATCGGGTTTGTGCTCTTTTGCTCGACGGCGGGTGCCGTGGTCTCCGAGCAGTCCGATACTTTTCAACAGGGCGTCATTTATTTTGATTCCGGCAATTATGAAAAAGCTTACGAGCTGTTTCTGGAAGCCTTTAAAGCGGACCCCGGGGATTTAAACATTAACTTCTACCTTGGGCGTGCGGCTTTTGAAATCGGAAACTACGAGATGGCGCTGATGGCCTTCGAGCGCATATTAATCGCTCAACCCGAAGCCATACGCATCAAACTCGAGATGGCCCGCACCTATTACAGGCTGGGTTTGCGGGAAAATGCCCGACAGTATTTCAGGGAAGTGCTGGCAACCAATCCGCCCCCCGCCGTGCGCCGCAATATTGATATTTATTTGGCTGATATCGAAGCGGCCGAAAAACGTCATTTCTACAGCGGGCAAATTTCGCTGGGCGTGGACTGGGACGACAATGTCTATGTGGCACCGGCCAACGAGGTGTTGGATACGGTGGTCGGGGATGTCGTCCTGGAGGGCAAAGGTGCCGAACGCACAAAAGACTGGCTGCTTAATACCACCGGAATTTTAACGTATACCTATAAGCCTTCAGACAGCCCTTTTGCATGGACTTCCACGGGTTCGGCTTACCAGGCGCTCTACCGGCAAGAAAGTGATCTGGATACCCTTTTTCTGGTGTTGAACACCGGACCGGAAATCCATTCAGATGAGTATTTGTTCGGCATTCACGGGCTGGTAAATTATCTCGAAATCAATTGGGACCGTTACCTTCGAACGGCAGGCATGGAGCTGGTTTTCAGCGCGCTGTTCGGTGCAAATACGCTGCTCAATATCACCCCCAAGTATGAAAACAAGAAATTTTACCAGATCGAGCAAAAAGATTCAAATAACATCAACTTGACGGTTGAGTCGATTTTCTTGCTCGGCGCCAATCGAATCGGCCTCGCTGCTGCGGGAGAAGCTGAATATGCTCAGGATGACGCATACAGCTATAAGCAGATCGGCGGTCTCATTAATTTGGAACGCAAACTGCCGTACGATTTTACAGTTTTCGGCTACTACGAGTACCGGTACAAGGCTTATGAAGACAGCGAGGTGCTTTTCAATAAGAAAAGAAGAGACAATCTGCACTATGCCGGTGCCGGTTTGTCGAAGACCCTCTGGCGGTCCGCTGATTTTAGAAAAAATTTAGCATTGCAGATCAGTTATCGTTATACAAAATCGGACTCCAACATCGGTCTTTATGAATACGATAAAAATGTAGCCAGTGCATCTCTGGCCTACACTTTTTAACTGCATTCATAGGTCATCCCGACCTATCGGGCTGAGAATTGAAAGGGTTTTACCGTTACAGCGAGAGTATTTTTCGGTGGTCCAAACTTAAACGATGCCGCTGCCTGATGAATGGCGTCCTCAGGATTTCGAGGGCGGCTGCGTTTGGGTATCTGATGATAAAATGAGGTTGTGAAGATGAAGGCGTTTCAACATATACTACGGCTGTTGTCGGCCGTGTTTGTGGTGCTGATGTTTGCCGGTTCCCTGCTGGCGGATGAAAAACCGGTCGGTTCGGTTGTCGCGCTAAGGGGGAAGGTGACGGCCGTGAACCCAGACGGTGCTCACCGCAGTTTGGCGGTAAAAAGTAAAATTTATCTTGCCGACACGATAAATACCGGCCGGCAGGGTAGGGTACAAATGATGTTCGATGACAACACCCTGATAAGTCTGGGGCCGAATACCGCCATGGAGATTGCCGAATACCAATGGAATCCGGACAAAAAAAACGGTGCGATGAAGACCCGTGTCAGCGAGGGCGTCTTCCGGATCATGGGAGGCGCCATCACCCAGTCGGCCCCGCGGAATTTTAATACCGAAACCCCGGCCGGCACCATTGGAATCAGAGGCTCCATGTATGCCGGAAAAGTCAGCGGCTCATCGCTTCATCTTCTTTTCCAGGGAGGCAAAGGCATCTTTGTCACCAATGCCGCCGGCACCGTCAGCATTGATCGTCCGGGATTCGGCACGTTTGTTGAGGGACCGGATACCCCCCCCACGGCACCGACCAGGTTTAGCAGTGAAGATTTGGCGGTTCTGGAAGACACGGTTGCCGTCAGACCGGTAGACTCGGATGGAGATGACGACACGCAAGAAGATACCGAATCACAAAGCCCGGCGGGCTCGGATGGAGATGGCGACGCGCAAGAAGGTACCGGATCGCAAAACCCGGCAGGGTCGGACGGCGGTGACGACGCCGAAGAAGGCACCGGATCGCAAAGTTCGACAGATTTCAATGAAAGTGAATTAGCGGCAGAAGAAACCGGATTACAAGACCCGGCCAACTCGGATGAAGGCGGCGGCATGCAAGAAGGAGCCGACATACAAAGTGCGTTGGGCACGGATAGCCCAACAGAAGGCAGTGAAGACCTGCTTTCTGATCAGGAGCAGTGGGCCTCGGAGGCATCCGGCGAAACTGTGGCTGCGGCGGAAAATTCACTGCCGGCCGATACCGTTACGGTTGCCGACCTGCAGTCCGCTGTGGTCGAAAATTCCGTGGACGCGGTAAAGGATGTGGCCAGCGATACAGTCGTGGATGGCATCCAAACCGTGCGGCAGGAGGAAGTTTTAGCAACCGAGCAGGCGATATTGGAGTTGCTTTTGGAAATGGGCTTCGTCGGTGGCCGATCGCTAAATGTGCCGGTCGACGGTATTGACGGCTTTGATGGTGCCCTCCTTCATAAACACATCGAAGGTGCGGATTTTTCCAGATCCCCAGCCAAAATGGTGGTCAATTGGTACAACAAAAAATTTTTTGGGATTGTGGAAGAAGAAATTCCATCTGACAATAAATTTCCGGTTTTTATATTTGGAGACGTCAACGGCACGGCTTTGGAGAACCTGCAGGTTGTCGGCTCTGGTTTTGATCTTCCTGTAAACAGGGTGTCGGCGATCAGCGGCTCGGGCACCTTCGGGCAGTTTTATGGAACCGATACCGATGCCGCCGGGTTTGCCATGGAAGGTGTGGATGTCAATGTTGAAAATCAGTCCGACCGGCAAGCCTGGGAAGCTTACGGCGCTGCGATCAGAATTGCAGATCCCCCGCCATCGACGCCTATTCCTACCGGCACCCAATATATGAGCGGTTTTGTACTGGGTGTTGCCGAAGACATGTCGGCGCCGGAGGTCAACCGGCGGATTTTCATGAACACTCAGGCGGGTGATTTTCGGTTTAACGTCAATAAAGACACCGGGTCCATCAGCGGCAGCATGTCGGCAACCGACTTTAACAGTACGTTTAGTGCGATCACCAATCTTCAAATCGGCGGTTCGTTGGCGTCGGCTTATGTGCTGGACGATGCGATGATTGCACTTCTGGGAGGCGCCGGCAGCATTACGACCGGTGGAAGCGCCGGCGGGCTTAAAGAATATGGCAACTACATGGTGACCGCAAAGCAGCCGGATCAGCTCGCCCCATACACCACCTGGGGCTACTGGGAAATCGCCTACCGGGATCCGGCCTACGGTATTGATTATCACGTGCACCATCCCGGTTCGATCTGGATTGCCGGATCGCAGACGCCGGCGGCGGAGGTGAGCAGCCTGATCAGTACAAATTTTATCGGTACCTACACCGGGGGCGCGGAAGGAATCCGGATCGACCCCGGCGGGATGATGTCTCAGCTTAGCGGCGGGGCTACCAATTTAACCATTGATTTTAATCCCAGTGCCACAATGCCGGTGATGGGCAGGATATCTTTCGATCAGGTTAATTTGAATGTGATCAGCAGTCCCGGAGCCGTGACGACGAACGGTTTCGCAGCCGAGATCGGCGGTGCCACCACCAGCAGGGTCAATGGTGCTTTTTTCGGACCCAATGCACGAGCGGTTGGAGGCAATTTCGGTGCCAGGATGAGCAGCGGGGATGACTATTACGGTATATTTGCCGGCAGCCGCTGAGACCAATTTTTCATAAACCCCAAAATTTGACGACTTCCTGATCGGTGGGATCAGGCCTTGCCAATTGTGTCAGGTCAATTTTGCAGTGGTATCCCGCAGGCGACGGCTTAAAATGCGGGCGATATTCGCAAGGATCGTATTCCAGGCTTCCAAATTCTCCCGCAGGGCGGCGCTGAACTCCAGTCGGTCCATTGACCATATACCGACTTCGGAGACGGCCTTTACAGTGGCGGAAGCGGGTTCCACGTCGATCAGTGACATCTCGCCAAGAACATCGCCCTGATACAGGTCGTATAATTTGTTGCTGCCGGCCAGGGTGGTTACTTTGTGCTCTTTGCTGTCTTGCTTGCCGCCGGCTTTAATCACTTCCACCTGTCCTTTTTCAATCAGCATGATCTGATCCTTCTGCTCGCCTTCCCGCATGATGGTTTCGCCGGGCTGATAGTCGCGGTATTGGGCAATACCCGCCAAACGTTCAAACGTATCCCGATCGATACCGAGTAAAAAAGGTCTGTTTCTGCAAATGCTAAAATCCGGCATTAATTTTACCTCCTGTTATACACAGTATCACAATTAACCCAGTATTCGCCTTTTTGCAGTTGGTTTATGACCTACCGTACCGGGCCAAATAGAAAGAACGCTGTGTATGTATGCACAATGATTGATATCGTTATATATGATTGTGATAAAAGTACCCCGTCCCGTGGTTTTCTTTGCTTTTATAAAATATTATCCCATAAATGACGGTATTTGTATACCCCGGTTTTCCGGGCCGGCCCCGCCGCCGGCCGAGCCGGCGGTAAATCTGATTGAAATAAGAAACTCTAAAAAAGCGAATCCACCAGAGGCGGATAAATATCGATTATCGAATCACGCCAAGGCGTGAAATATCGAATGTCGAAGGAAGGTATTCTGCGTTTCGATATTCGATATTCTGCGGTTCGATGTTCCGTTTAGTTGAAGTTGCATACAAAAAGTTGCGCCGTTTCCTTTCATCCAATATGCGTCTTGGCGCTAAAGAAAATGACCATACTGGCCGATAAAAAAAATGAGAGGTTTTTCCACAACATTCCAAGATGGAGGCTGAAACAATGCCGGATTTTAACATACTGCAGGACCGACCGCTTTTTAATGGTGTTGACCGGGAGGCGTTTAACAAGTTTGCCCAGGTTGCTTCATATCAAAAATATCAGCCGGGTGAGGTGATCATCAGAGAGGGAGAGCAGAAAGATGCCCTTATGGTGATCGAAAAAGGGCAGGTCGAGGTGCTTAAAGGAGATATCAGTCTTTATGCCGAGGACCAAAAAGTGGCCACCCTCACCGGTGAAAGAAAGTTTTGTGACATTTTCCGGGGCGATATCCTCGGAGAGATGTCACTGATTGACGTGGAACCCGCATCCGCTACGGTGAGGGCGGTCAGCGAGGTCGGAATCTGGTCGATGAATCGGGAAGACTTTGCTGCCGTGTTGCGCAAGGATCTGACGACCTATATTGTTATCATCACAAATATCGCACGCATCCTAAGCCGTCGCCTGCGGGATACCGGCAAAATATTTTTGTAGTTTAATCTGCCAGGGCTTCACCAAATGAAGAATTGATTTCTCCCGTCAGCGTGGTATCCGCCGAGTCTGCCGATGAAAGATCCTTATCCGGAATTGTTATGCCGGTATTGTTGAAGACGTAAACTCTTCCCCGGAAATAATTATAGCTGTCTCCACTGACCGCCAGATCCGGATTGCCGTCCCCGTTAAAATCATCCAATAGCGTTGCCTGTCCAAAGGTGCTCGGTGTTGTCTCGCCTGTCAGGACGCCGTCGGCAGGATCCTGGCTGAGATCGGCGGACCCAATTCCGGAAGCACTGCTGTGGAACAGATAAACGCGGCCCTGATTCAAATTGTAGAGTCTGGCGCCAACCGCCAGATCGTCATAACCGTCGGCCGTGATGTCGCCGAACACCAATGCGTATCCGAATTGGCTGCGTTCGTTGATTCCGATAATTTCGGTGTTCGCGGCCCCCCCTGCAGATAGGTTGGTATCCGGAATTCCGGTGGGACTGCCGTGGAAGACGTAGACATAACCCTGATTAAAATCCCAGGCGGCAGCCACTGCCAGGTCGCTGTAGCCGTCGTTGTTGGCATCGCCAAAGGCAAGCCGGTATCCGAAACCGTATCCACCGACAATGCCGGTAAGGGCTGTGTCGGGTAAATCTCCGGTCCTGAGATTTGTATCCGCGATACCCGAATTGCCGCCGTAAAAAATGTAGGCGCGTCCCTGATGATCGCTGTACCCCCTGGCGCCGACCGCCAGATCGGCATACCCGTCGCCATTGACATCACCAAATTTCACCGAACTGCCCAATTCACCGCCGCCGGCGGAGACAATGGTCGTGTCTGATTGCTGGCCGGCAGCGAGATCCGTGTTCGGGATACCCGCGGCACCGCCATGGAAAATATGAATTTTGCCATACCAGCCGGGCGCCTCTACCGCCAGGTCCGCATAGCCATCCCCGTTGACGTCGCCGTATGCCAATTGAGATCCAAAATTGGTGCTGGTGCCGGCCTCACCGGCGAGGGTGGTGTCGGCGATCTCGCCTGCTGAGAGATCCGTATCTGCGATTCCGGCCGCGCTTCCGTGAAAGATCCAAACACGGCCGTGGGAAGAATCATACCCGTAATTTCCGATAACCAGATCGGCATAACCGTCCCCGTTGACGTCGCCGAGCGCCAGGGAATCGCCGAAGCTGTTATTTTGAACTTCACCGGTGATCGTTGTGTCGGCCGTGTCTGACACCCCGGAGCTAGCGCCGTGATACACGTAGACGTGTCCGAAAGTTTGCGTTCCGGATGCGCCGCTGACCAGATCCGCATACCCATCGCCGTTTATGTCTTTGTTTGTGCCTTTGCGAACCGACAGCGTGGTCACATCGGAGTAGTTTCCCGACCGATCCCGGGCGCGCACCTGGATCGTGTGGCGGCTGTCATCTCTCCACGTATCGGTGCCGATCGGAAGCTGAAACGTCCAGTAATCGGTGCCGGTTGCGGGCATAAAATCGCCATTATCCAGTTTTATCTCGACCAGCGTTACCATATCGTCGTCGGTTGCGCTGCCGATAATAAAACCGGTTTTGATCAATGAATTCTCTCTAAAATTGGCGACCAAAACGACCGGCTTCACATCATCAACTATTATATGACCGAATTCCTGACTGCAAATTGACAGGTCCTGATCATCCACGGTACCGCTGTCATCAACATCTGCAGCGGGATCTTGAACCGCAAAATAGCCTGCAAACTCGGAAAGGTCCAGACCATCGACATCCCAGTCAAGATCGTAATCGCAAAGCTGCATCCCATAGGCCGGCAGGGCAAGCAGCATCATCGTTGTTGTCAAAAGGCAAAAGATGCAGCCGGTCGATTTCATTTTATAACTCCACTTCCGGATACATATTTACGCCATTCATAAGCCACCGGCTATGCCGCTGAGAATTGAAAAGGTTTTGCCGTTACAGCGGGGAGGTGAATTTTGGTTGCCCAAACTTACACAATGCCGGTGGCATATGAATGGAGATAAAATAAAGAATTTTGGTTTTTTTATTATCATGTATGTATGCCGCGTAGCAACCCTTAACGCATCGGGCTGACCAACATAACATGCCTGTGGATAATGAATCGGTTAGAAAAATAAAAAAGGCAGGATCCGTTGGGGAATCTGCCCTTACTCCAAAACGCATAGTGCTTTTAAATTCCATACACCCAACCCGGACAAGCCGGTTGGAGTGAAACGGAAATCCCGATTTATCGGGGAACCAAAAA
>CP070771.1:5658529-5662556 GCA_020345785.1 Desulfobacterales bacterium | reverse complement strand
TGCTGTGCCTGAAAATGGGCGGTATTTATCTGTCACTCACCACCCTGGCATTTTCGCAGATTCTGCACATCATCATCACCAATGAATATGAAATTACCCGGGGAACCATGGGGCTGCAGGTGCCGGGACTGACGGCGGAGTACTCTAAAATCACTTATTTTTACATAATGCTGGCGGCCGCCGTGCTGATCCTGATCGTGGTTTACCGGATGATTCGATCGGATCTGGGGCTCAATTTCCGGGCCGTGCAAAACGATGAGCAGGCGGCCCGCTCCGTCGGCGTCAACGTGGTCCGCGTCCGCCTCACCGCCTTTACCGTCTCCAGTGCCATGGCAGGGTTTGCCGGGGGACTTTACGGACATTATCTGCTGCTCATCACACCCGAAATTCCCTCACTGGATCTGCAGTTCTTCGTGCTGGCGATGACGGTTATCGGCGGCATGGGATCCTATCTGGGACCGATTATCGGTGCCTTCGTGCTGAATATTCTGTCCGAGTATATTCGGGCTTACGGTGAATACCATTTGCTTGTCTTCGGGTTGATCGCGCTGGCAATGGCGCGATTTGCGCCGGCCGGCATCGTCGGCGTCTGGAAGCAGCTGCGATTGGCGTATCTCAAGCCGGCGGCGGTCTGATCATAGGTAAAGAATCCGAGCCCAGAGACCCCGGCGGCGGGATTTGGTCTCACCCCACAGGGGTGGAGTTTATCTTGAGACGTCCAATGGGATGATGGAATGGTGGAATAATAAAATATTGGGTTTATAAAACGGTCCGCCGCAGGCGGATTAATCTCTGATTTACGAGCTGCATTTAAAACAGATTTCATCCTTCTGAATCCATTATTCCAGCATCCCGATATTCCATCATTCCACGGCATTTGTCTTCGGCATAGCCGGTTTACTCTGATCTGGCCCAAAGGACCAGATTTTCCAAAATTGAATAAATTAGGAGACCGTTTGGTGACATTGCTTGAGGGGCACGGCTTGAGCAAATCATTCGGGGGTGTCAGGGCCCTGAACGACGTGGATTTTGAAATCGCAAAAGGTACCATCGTGGGGCTTATCGGTCCCAATGGTGCCGGCAAGACGACCTTGTTCAATATCGTGGCCGGCAGCTTCAAATCCACCGCCGGACGGGTCGTTTTTGATGGACAGGATATATCCGGTTTGCCTGCCGATAAGATTTGCCGGCGGGGAATCGCCCGCACATTTCAGGTTACCCGGCCCTTTGGCGACATGACCTGCCGGGAAAATGTCATGGTGGCTGCGATCAATCATCACGCGCAACGTTCCCGCCCCGAGATAGAAAAAATCGCCGATAAAAAATTGGATCTGGTGGGCTTAAGGGAGCATGCCTCCCTGGAAGCTAAAAATTTAAATGTGATCCAAAAAAAAAGACTGGAAATTGCCCGTGCGCTGGCGACCGAACCGAAGCTGTTGATGCTGGATGAAGTTCTGGGTGGACTCAACACCCAGGAAATTATCCAGGCTATTGAATTTATCCGGATGCTGCGGGATGACTTCGGCTTGACGGTGTTCTGGATTGAACACGTCATGGGTGCCATCATGGAGGCGACCGACCGGGTGATCGTGCTGGACCAGGGAAAAATATTGATGACGGGCACGCCGGAAGAAATCGCCGGCGACCCGCGTGTCATAAAGGCTTATCTGGGGGAGTAGAGGAAGGGCCGATGCTTGAAGTTTCGGAGATTGATATTTACCGCGGTGAAACCCAGGTTCTCTGGGGGGTGTCATTGAGTATCGGCCGGGGGGAGCGGGTGGCCATCCTGGGCAGTAACGGTGCCGGCAAATCTTCCCTGCTGGCCGGAATCACCGGGGTATTGCCGCCCAGCCGGGGCGATATTCGTCTCAACGGAGAATCCATCGTCGGCAAACCCGCTCATAAGATCACTCAATTGGGCGTTGCCCTGGTGCCGGAAGGCCGTCGCGTCTACCGCGATATGACCGTGAGAGAAAACCTGGAAATGGGTGCTTATCCCAAAAGGGGCCGCCACCACCTGACGCAAACCATGGCGGATGTCCTGCGGCTTTTTCCCGTGCTCGGGGCGCGCAAAAATCAGCGGGCAGGGACGCTCTCAGGCGGCGAACAGCAGATGCTGGCCATCGGCCGCGCGCTGATGAGCCGGCCGCAATTGCTGCTGATTGACGAATTGTCCTTGGGTCTGGCCCCCATGATCACCAAACAGATTTATGAAGCCCTGTCGGCTTTGGGGCAGGAACTGACGCTGCTGCTGGTGGAGCAAAACGTTGAACAGGCGTTGAATTCCTCCCAGCGAGCTTACATCCTGGAAAGCGGCCACATGACACGCAGCGGCGCATCCGTTGATCTGATTGAAGATGACGATATTCGAAGGGCATATTTGGGAAGGTAAAAAACTAAGTGAGTCGGATGACTTACTGGATTCATTGGGGTGGTTGGGGACGTCGATTTCAAAGGATTCATTGAAAGGTGAAAATCCCGGTCCTTTCAGAAAGTTGTCGCAATCGTGTTCGTCCCAAAAAATCTCTTGTAATTCAATCCCTCTGATAACGAAATGCTGCAAGAGCCCTGAAGCAACCATGCGAACTTTTGGCGCCATTCATGGCTCATTTCAAAAGGTAGTATAATCCGTTTTCTGCCCTGAGGTTTCCCATTTGCTCCAGACGCTCAAGATGCTTTCGCATCATCGCCTGCTCACTCATGCTCAGGTCCCAAGCGCCATTTTGCAGGCTATGGCCGCCATAGATAACACCATGGGCGGTTATCTCCTCCAGCGTTTTGGGGCCGGAAGCTAATAAGGTCAGCAGTTTTTCATCCCTTTCGAAAATTACATTCATATAACGGAGGATGTGCGCCGGATCGCCATTCAGTATTGGTTCTTTTCCATGCGACACCAGATACACATCCGCGTCAATTTTAGCCAAGCGCTGCAGAGATGAGATGGTATCTTCGATGCTCGATGCTTTATCGCCATAGTAGGGACCGAATTTCACCAGATCCAAATCGGCTAAAAAGATCACTTTTTCAGCTAAAAAATAAAATGACAGATGCCCCGGGCAATGACCGGGAGTATGCAGCACCTGAACCCGGGTTTGGCCGAAATCAAGGATTTCTTCATCCGCCAGCAAACGATCAGGTACTTTGGGCTGATACTTCACGATCTCTGTGAAGAAGTGGGACCATGCGGCTTCCATCTTTTCATCCACTTCATCCGGCTGAAAAAATTGACTGAAAAAAGCATTTATATCTTGAAAAGCCCCGGCGGCCAGTTTATGCACCCACAGTTGCGCATCCGGAAACCGGGAATTGTAAAGAAAATGATCTTCATGGCCATGGCTGTTGATAATGACTTCAATCGGACGCACCCGGTGAATTTGCAAGAGTTTTTCTTCATCACAGGCGGGATCGATAATCGCCCGAATGTCATCATCAATAAGAAGACTGTTGCTCTGGGGATATTTACCACCCCGTATGAACCGAATTTTACCCTTTTCGAAATCAAACATGATGCCGGACCACTTCTTTCTTATATCTTCCCGTCGATGTTTAAAGAAACGCTAATCAATTGACGAAGGAGCGTGTAAATAATATCTGAAGGAATGTCAATCAGTATCGGAGATCAGGCCTGAATAACTTTGCGTCGACGCAATCCACTGTTTTGCCTTCCTTAAATTATGATGCGGTGCAAAATCCTTAAAGGTTTAACTGCCAGCAGCGGTGAATGGTTTTCTTTTTGGTGCGGTAGTCTTCGGGAATCGTAAGATCGGTAATTTCCTTCACAGCGGCAACCTTCAGTTCGTCCGTGCGCAGCATGAAGTCCTGGTGGTTGGTGGAAAAAAAGATGGTTGCCCCGTCTCTCATCACGTCGATCACGGCCTGCAAAAGCGTGGAGTGATGCCGGGCGATGTCGAAGGCGGTATTACCGATCCGGGTGGTGGAATAGGAGGGAGGGTCCACCACGGCGAGATCGAAGGTCTGGCCCCGGCGTTTGGCGCCTTTCAGAAAATCCAATGTGTCCGCCTGCACC
>CP070771.1:5645938-5658429 GCA_020345785.1 Desulfobacterales bacterium | reverse complement strand
ATAATCGGAGGCGCAACGGATTCATTCCCCTTGATACCGTATTTATCTTTGACTTTTTTGTAGATAAAGTCAAAGTCAATCTGACGTTTGAATTTGCGCAAGATGTGATTTTTACGAATCCGCTGCTCCAGATTGAATGCGGTGTAAAAGAGCTTGTTTTGAACCTTTGATTGGCGCCCCATCATGATTGAAATGCCCCGTTAAAGTTATGATTTCCGGTACTTTAGCATAAGTCATCATTCTGATCAATCGTAATTTAAACGTTTATGTGAACTTTAAATAAAAAAATCAAAAATATTTTGCTTCAGTTAAACCAGGCGATAGTATTTAAAATTCCGATTTGGGCAACAGCCCGTCAAGATTTGACACCCTATTTCTTTCTCAAGCAGGATGTCTGCAGCACGGCGAAAGGAGACTTTTTCCGCCTTCTGAACCAGGCTGAACACGTCCCCGCCTTGATCACAGGCGCCCATGCAGTGCCACAGGTTTTTATCAGGGGTCACGATAAATGACGGCTTGTCGTCTTTATGCCAGGGACAGAAGCCCACCAGGTTTTTGCCCTGGGTTTTTAACTCAATGTTGTATCGTTCGCACAGCCGCACTAAAGATACTTCTTTTTTGAGCCGCTGGATCTGTTCGTCCGGTATACGAGGCATGGAGTTTTCCCTTTGAAAACAAAAAAAGTTCAACCAATTTATGGGCTATCATATACCCTTCAAACGACACATGCCAACACCTTGGTTGCATTAAAGCTGGATTTTTTCTTGTTAAATGGTTATTATATCCCATAAACAATGCTTTTAAGCTTGCAAGGGGAACCCAAATGGCGATAAGTGAGCGTATCAGGCAACTAAGACAAGAAAGGCGCTGGACCCAGGCCGAACTGGGTGATAAAACCGGCGTTCATCAAAAGCAAATATCGGCTTACGAACGCGGGGCCAACATTCCTTCCACGGAAGTGTTGATCAAACTGGCCGAGGTGTTCAATGTGTCGTTGGACTATCTGGCCTTTGAAGTCAAAGGCCAACCGGCCAGGATTAATATTCAGGATCGGGACCTGTTACGCCGCTTTGAAGCCCTGGACAGCCTGTCCGAGCAGGACAAGACCCTGGCCAAAGAAATGCTGGATCTGCTGATTTTAAAAAACCGATTCAAGCAGCTTGCAGGCACAAGCTCTGTTTAATTGAGGGATATCATGAAAGCCGTCACCTACAGCGACGCCAAAAAAAATCTTAAAGCATTGATTCAGCAGGTTTGCAAAGACTCGGAACCTGCGGTGATCGTCAGCAGCCGGAGCAAGGAACAAGCCGTGCTGATCTCTATTGAAGATTTTCAGGCCATGGAAGAAACAGCCTATTTACTCAGCACACCGGCCAACCGGGCACACCTGGAACGTTCGTTAAAACAAGCCGCCGAAGGCAAGTTGGTCGACTATCGGCCCGACGATCTATGAAAATCCAATTCACCGAAGAAGCCTGGAGGGATTTTGAGTGGTTTCTAGACAAAGACAAGCGCATTGTAAAGCGCATCCGGCAACTGCTAAAAGACATTGGCCGCCACCCCCAGGAGGGCATCGGCAAGCCCGAACGGCTAAGGTTTCAGCTATCAGGCTGCTGGTCCCGGCGCATCACCAAAGAGCACCGGCTGGTCTATAAAGTCGAAAAAGAAACCATTATCGTCATCAGTTGTCGCTATCACTATGAATAAAAAAACAAGGTAGCCGCTGGTCATCTTAACCGCCCTGGCTGTCATGATCCCTGCAGCTTCTTACATAATCTTGCTCAATTATCGGTCATTGCGCTATTATAATTTTAAAGCGGACTGCAATGACAGCGATAATTCAGATTATGTAATCAGGCGCAGGGATCACGCCAGGCAGAACTTTAAGCGGTAAGCGGCTGTCTGATTTTAATGATCTATTCCCACCCACCACCGCCCCGGATAAGGATGGATTCATTTTTATTTTAGCTGCTAAAGAAAAAAGACAGTATACCACCGAGGCCCTGTGCCGAGCATGCTGTGTCACAGGGTCCCGCCAGCG
Organism: Desulfobacterales bacterium; assembly: GCA_020345785.1. The sequence continues at coordinate 5,656,388 of CP070771.1, read as the reverse complement.
GCGGGATTGTCTTTTTTAAAATAGACAGAATACCTTATCAGGGTGAGAGATGCGGAAGGCTGCCGGAAGTGGCAACCTGCTTTCCACAGAGCAGTGGCTGGACGGCGGGACCAACCCGTAGATCACCATGACCTATGACAGCTACGGCAATCCGGTGACGCACACCGATGCAAGAGGCAATACCACTATAACGGATTACGATGCCTTGACTCACACCTATCCTGCCAGGATCACCTTCCCGCAGACCAACGGGATCAGCCATATCATCGAGCATCCGGATTACGACTACCGCTGGGGCAAAGTCAAAACCATCATAATAGGGGACGTTGTTGACAAAGTTAACTTTTCAATGCTATGGAGTTGGTGAATTATTTCGTCAGGAGGAATTAAATGCCGCGTCGAGCCAGATTGGATGCCCCGGGAACCTTGCATCACGTGATGATACGAGGAATAAATAAGCACAGGGTTGTTAACGATGTAGCTGACCGCAAAAACTTTGTCAAACGCATGGGAGAGCTCGCAGCCGGCACGAAAACCGCAATTTATGCCTGGGCATTGATGACGAATCATGCCCATATTCTATTGCGCAGTGCCGAGATCGGCCTTTCCAGCTTTATGCGCCGATTACTGACGGGCTACGCCATCTCATACAACCGGCGTCATCGACGCTGGGGGCATTTATTTCAGAATCGCTACAAGTCGATAATCTGTGAGGAGGACGCCTATTTCACAGAACTGGTACGCTACATTCATTTAAATCCGTTGCGGGCGAAACTGGTCAAAAGCTTGGACAAACTGGATTGCTACCGTTGGAGTGGTCATGGTGTGTTAATGGGTAAAGTTAAGAATGAGTGGCAGGATCGCGATTACGTTCTGAAATGGTTTGGTAAAAAAGAAGAGGCGGCGAAAAAGAATTATCGCAATTATGTCAAAAAGGGAATTGATAAAGGGTGTCGGCCAGAACTTGTCGGTGGAGGATTAATCCGATCCATGGGTGGTTGGTCGGCGGTGAAGGCATTGCGTCGTTCAGGGGATCGTGAATTGAGTGATGATCGAATATTGGGCAGCGGTGAGTTTGTGGCGCGGATCATCAAAGAAGCTGAAGCGAAAATCAGATATCAATTTCCAGCCGAGGATTATCCAGAAAAAATTAATGAATTTATCGCCAAAGTATGTAAAAAGGAGAAGGTATCCATTGAGGAATTAAAGGCAGGTAGCCGCCGCAGGGAGGCGAGTGCGGTACGGGCTCAAATTGCGATAGGACTGGTAAAGGCCCGTGGGGTTTCTTTAGCCGAGGTAGCCAGGCAACTGGGAGTTTCGACTGCGGCGGTCTCAAAAATAATCAAGCGAGCGGGTTGGTAAGTCAACTCCGTCAACGATGTCCCCTATATTTATTAACCGCGTTAGATCCAATCAGTGAAAGGAGGTAACAGATGGGAATGACAACAGACGAGCTCTATTTTAAGCCGCGCTTGCAGGTAATCAACGATGCGCAGATCGCTCAGCTGCATGCGGCTACGCTGGATGTACTGGAGCACACAGGCGTCAAGATCACCCATCCCAAGGCGCTGGAAATACTCGCGGGGGCCGGTGCCCGGGTAAACGGTGACCGTGTCAAGATTCCCGCCTGGCTTGTGGAAGATGCCATCCGCAAAGCCCCTTCTCGCATCGTTCTGGGGACGCGGGCCGGTGAGCGGACCGTTTTCTTGGAGCGGGACAAGAGTTTCTTTGGTCCCAGCCTGGACTGTATCGATTACATGGATCCGGAAACACACGAGCGCAAACGCTTCACCAGCGAACATGTCAAAGTTACCGCCGCCCTGTGCGACGCGCTGTCCAACTTTCAGTGGTGCATGACGATCGGCATGGCAGACGACGTACCCCCGGACATCGCCGACCGGATCATTGCACGCAATGTGTTTGAAAACTGCGAAAAGCCCCTGGTCTTTTGCTGCAAGGACAGCAACAGCTTGAAAGATATCTACGACATGGCGCTGTTGTTGTGCGGCGGCAAAGAACAATATGATGCGGCGCCCACCATTGTCCATTACTCGGAACCCATATCTCCGCTCGTCTATTATGACCCGGCCATCGACAAGGTCATGTTCTGTGCCGAAAACCGAATTCCCGTGATCAATTTCCCGGCACCCCAGTGCGGGGGAAGCGCACCATCCACCTTCGCCGGTGCGCTGGTTCAGGCCAGCGCCGAGTCGCTCAGTGGTCTGGTGGTTCACCAGATGGTCAATCCCGGCGCTCCGTTTGTCTACGGCGCATTTACCACCGTCATGGATATGCGCACCACGATTTTCTCCTACGGTGCCGTGGAAATGAGCCTGATGACCGCAGCCATGGCCCAGATTGCCCAGTATTACCGCCTGCCTTTCTTTGGCACCGCCGGCGCCACAGACGCCAAGTTTTGTGATGCTCAGGCCGGGGCAGAAGCGGCTCTCCAGATACTTTCCGCCGCCGCTGCGGGTTCGGGTCTGGTGCACGACTGCAGTAGTTGGATGGATCATGGATCGATGGCTTCTCCGGAATTCATGGTGCTGGTCCACGACATTGTCGATTCGGTCAATCATTATATGGAAGGCATTCCCGTCACCGAAGAAACCTTGGCGCTGGATGTCATTCATCGTGTGGGTCCGGGAGGACACTATCTCCAAGACCCCCATACCTTGGAGCATTTCAAGAAGATCAAATACTCAGATATTTTTGACCGCACGGTCCATAACCAATGGAAAGCGGCCGGAGCCAGGACTTTTGAGCAACGACTCCAGGAAGTGACCCTGAAAAAGATGGCGCATCAACCCCCGCCGCTTGCCGAAGACACGCTAAAGGCTTTGGATGAGATGCAAAAGAGCTGGAAATAGCCTGGAACATCCATCCGGCAATTCTTATAAAAGACAGATACGTTATACTTTCCAATATTATCTCCTGTTATGTTTTATTCATTTTTTTGTTGACAAGTTTTTCAGACTGATATTAAAAAAAATTATTTACTGAACATTCATTAAATTTTCCGACCAACCAAACCGTGATATCATGCGTAAAAACCAAAAGGCGGATAGCCGCAGACGCGAGATACTCGAGAACTACTATCAGGTTTTGATGGAGGAGGGATTCGAAGGGGCCTCCATCGGCAAAATTGCCAAACGCATGGACATCCACCCGCCGTTGATCATCCATTATTTCAAAACCAAAGAAAATATGACCCTCGATCTGGTCGATTTCCTGATTGAAAAATATGAAGCGCCGGAATTCCTTCAATTTGACCATATTCAAGATATGCCCCAGCGATTCGATGCCTTGATGGATACTATTTTTTCTTTTGAATGGTCCCGGACCGTCAACCCCGGCGTACACTTCGGCTTTTACTATCTCAGTTTCAGAAACCAGAAAATCAAACAGCGCTTTGAAACGATGTTTAAACGTTTCAGAAATTATCTCGTCGACGAACTGGAAGTTTACCGGAATGCCGGCATCGTAAAAGTAAAAAATCTGAAAAAGGCCGCCGATGTTATCATTACACTAATGGAAGGCCTGGAATTTCATACCCACTTTCTTTCTGAAAATAAGGCGTTTGAAGAATTTGCCCATTATTCAAAGCAGTTGGTGGTGGCCATGCTTACGGGTAAGCCGGTTGTTCCCTTGGAATAAGGGATACCAGCGATTCATTGTCTGAAACAAAATAATAACAACCAATTAAAATAGGAGCGTCACTCATGCGTGATTTCGATGAAGATTACACCAGCGATTACAAGGGCAGGGACATCAAAATGGCTCTGGAGGAAGCCAAGCAAATGGTGGAGACGATTCTCACGCCCCCCAAGCAGACGCCGCTCGAGGTCCGCGAGGAAATTGCGCGCAAAACCGTTCGCAACTTCCGTGATCACATCAACAAGGGCTTTTTGGATTACCGCAAGTCGGTTACCGAGGCCACCAGCTTCGCTGTGACCGAATGGACCGGCAAAGGCTCGGTTTTGGTGGATGCGCTGGACCGCGAATTTCTTGACCTGCTCGGCGGTTTTGGACTTTACTCCTACGGTATCCGTCACCCGAAAATTGTGGCCGCGGTCAAAGCCCAGTTGGACCGGTCGCCGCAGTACAGTCAGGAGATGCTCGATCCTCTGCGGGCGCAGCTGGCGCGGGTATTGGCCCTGCTGACTCCGGGAAAAATTCAATATGGCTTTTTCGCCAACTCTGGCACCGAAGCCGTGGAAGGTGCCATGAAACTGGCCAAACTCTACACGGGTCGCAGGGGCTTCATCGCCATGTTGCAAGCCTTTCACGGCAAGACGCTGGGATCGCTGTCACTGATGGGCAAAAAGATGTTTCGACAACCCCTGTTGCCCCTGCTGGAAGGCGTCCGGCATGTACCTTTCGGCGATGCCGATGCCGTGGAGCAGGCCCTGGCGGCGGCCAAGGCCGTCGGCGACGATATTGCCGCCGTGGTGGCGGAGCCGGTTCAGGGGGAGGCAGGTGCCGTGGTGCCGCCGGATGAATACTGGCCGCGTCTGCGTGAAATCTGCAACCACTACGGGGTATTGCTCATCGCCGATGAAGTCCAGACCGGAATGGGGCGCACCGGCGAGATCTTCGGAGTGGATCACTGGAACGTCACCCCGGACATCATTTGCCTGGGAAAGGCGCTGGGCGGCGGCGTGGTGCCCATGTCGGCCTTTATGTCGACGCCCAAAATCTGGGAATGCCTGGAACCCAACCCGTTTATGCATACCACCACCACCGGTGGCAACCCGCTGGCCTGTTCGGCGGCCCTGGCAGCAATTACGGTATTGCTCGAAGAGGATCTGGCCGGTCAGGCCAGGACCAAGGGCCAGTATGTGTTAAATCAGTTAAAGCTGCTGCAGGAACGCTATCCGGGAGTGCTGGCCGTAGCGCGCGGTTTGGGCCTGCTGATCGGCATGGAGTTTCCCACCGACGGCATCGGTTATAAAGTCGCCGCCGGTTTGTTCTCCCGCGGCGTGCTCACCGCCGGTACATTGACGAACGCCCGCACGATCCGTTTTGAGCCGGCTCTAAATGTCCCGCAGGAAATCTTAGACGAGGTCCTAAACCGGCTCGAAGATGTGTTCAAGAGTATCGACGTGCCGCGGCGCCCCGTGCCGATGAACCTTTATGCCGGCCAGATGCTGCATGTGAACCTGACTACCCGGCAAGTCGAAGAAAAATCCATCCGGCATGAATGGCTGCAGGATTACATCGGCGGCTGGGGATTGGCGACCCGCTACTACTGTGATCTGGTCGATCCCAAAGTCGATCCCCTGTCGGCCGATAACGCCATTGTCATCATGACCGGTCCTCTGTGCGGCACGCTGGCGCCGACCGCATCCCGCCTGTGCCTGGTTTCCAAGTCTCCGCACACCGGTACCATATTCGAATCCAATGTCGGCGGGGCCTTTGGACCGGAGCTCAAATTTGCCGGCTTTGACGGTATTGTCATTACCGGAAAATCCGATCACCCGGTCTATCTGCGCATTGAAGATGACACCATCAGCGTTGAAGACGCCCGCGACATATGGGGCCAAGGAATTTTTGCAACTGAAGAATGGATTACAGACGCCATGGGTCCTGATGCCAAAAGCCTGGCCATCGGTCCGGCCGGTGAGAATCTGGTTTCCTACGCCTGCATCGGCTCTGAAGCATACCGTCAGATGGGACGCGGCGGTGCCGGCGCCCTGTTCGGCGCCAAGAATTTGAAGGCCATTGCCTGCCGCGGCACCGGAGGTGTTCAGGTCACCAATATGGGGGTGTTCTATCAAAAGGTGTCCGAACATATGACGTCCAATCTGCTCACCAGCGAGAACATGTGGGCCAAAAAGTATGGCACGCCCATGCTGATCGATGTCACCAATGAGATGGGTATTCATCCCACCAGCAATTACACTGCCGGCGTAAACCCGGCGCATGCCAAACTGGATTCGGAAGAGATCCATTCGGTTAAGATCGGGGACCGGGCCTGCGCGTCCTGTCCTTTGGGCTGCGGCAATTTCACCTCGGTCAACGGGGTTCAGATGGAGGGCCCGGAATACGAAACCCTGTGTCTGGCCGGATCAAACTGTGAAATAAACGACCTGGAGCAGGTGATGCGCTTCAACCGCTTGTGCGACGATCTGGGGCTGGACACCATGTCGGCCGGCGCCACCATCGGCCTGGCAATGGAACTGAGCGAAGCCGGTGTTCACGATTTCGGGCTTAAGTTCGGCGATACGCCGCAATATCTGGCCGTCATCGAGGAGATTGCCGCTTTGTCCAGTGAGCGCGGTAAAGATTTGGCCCTGGGTGCGGCCAGGTTGGCGGCCAAGTATGGTGCCGAAGACCGGGCGGCCCACGGCAAAGGCCTGGAGATGCCGGCTTACGATCCCCGGGGCAGCTACGGTATGGGCCTGGCCTATGCAACCAGTGAAAGAGGGGCTTGCCACCTGCGGGCGTTTCCCATCTTTGCTGAAGACCCGTTTAAGTTAAAATCAGTGACCCGGGACGTGATTGACATGCAAAACGCCAATGCCGCCAAGTGGTCCATGTGTTTTTGCGACTTCTGGGGATCCATCAACACCGAGATCATGGCGGACATTCTAACCGCCGGCCTGGGCCGGCAGATTTCACACGAGGACCTGACCAGGGCCGGCGAACGCATCTGGAATTTGAACCGTCTGTTCAATCTTCGGGCCGGTTTCAGGGCCGGGGATGACATCCTCTCTGATAAAATCCTGAAGCAGGCCCTGCAAAAAGGACCGCACAACGGCCGGGTCCTGAGCTCAGAGGATCTCGAAAAAATGAAATCCCTTTATTATCATCTGCGGGGATGGAATGAAAGTGGAGAACCGCGAGAAGAGAAGCTGGCCGAATTAAAGCTGCAGGATATTTGAACAACGCGAAGATATTTCTTAATGCTGTCAACCATAAACTTTGAATGATGATTAAAGCGGAGGAATTAATGGAAAAGCACCTGTTGGCCATTCCCAACCGCTGCACCGGCTGCAACCGTTGCACGTATGCCTGTTCGGCGGTAAAGGAGGGCATGTTCATGCCTTCCAGAGCGCGCATCAAGATCAATAATTTTCCCCTCCAGGGCTATTCGGTGCCGAGCGTTTGCTTTCAGTGTCCCAAACCCGACTGCCTGGAAGCCTGCCCGGAGGAAGCCATTTTTAAAAACGAAAGGGGCGTGGTTGTGGTGGATGCCGGAAAATGCGATGGCTGCGGCGACTGTGTGACCGCCTGCCCATACGGCATGATCGATCAATATGGATCCGGCAAAGCATTTAAGTGCGACCTGTGCGGCGGCACGCCGGCCTGCGTATCCGAATGTGAATTCGGCGCTCTGGTTTTTAAGGCGCCGGACAGCATTTCGCGCAAATTGCGCGGCATCCAGATGAAGCAGCGCATCACGAAAGGCTCTCCTGCGGAAAAGCGCCGCCAGCTGGCGGAAAATATTCGCAAAGATGCAGTGCGGGTACCCCGGACGGTTCATTACATGGGATGATTCTCGATGCTGGTTACTGGATACTGGATGCTGGATATAACGGACAGGCTGATGGCTTTCGGCCCACGGCGCAAGGCACACGGCCAAAGGTTTTATTTATGGGAATGACGGGTATTGGCTATTGGGTGAAAACATAAAAACGCCAAGCACCAAAAGCCAAACATCCAATAAATACCAACGACCAAAATTCAAAAGACTCGGGGGGGGTGCGCAGGTCATAAAACTTGTGGTCGAAATATTTCTGGTATTGATTTTTTTCGAATTTGGATATTAATTGACATTTGAGTTTTGGAATTTGGGATTTTAGGCCGTCTGTGTAGCCATTTGTAAGGTGAATATTGCCCTGGAGGAACACCGATAGACCAATAAATACAGGAATATTCCAATGGGTGCCAAAAGTGAAAAGGGCCTTTCTGTCATCAACATTGACAAAAGCTTTGCCAATGTCAAAGCGCTGGTGGATGTCAGCCTCGATGTCCATGAAGGTGAATTTTTCACGCTCCTGGGACCGTCCGGCTGCGGCAAAACGACCCTGCTGCGCATTGTTGCCGGACTTGAGCTGCCCGACAACGGTCGGGTGCTCATCGGCGGCCGGGACATCACGTCGTTGCCCGCCACCAAGCGCCAGGTGAACACCGTCTTTCAAAGTTACGCGCTGTTTCCCCACCTGAGCATATTCGAAAATGTAGCCTTCGGGCTGCGTTCCCGTAAATTTCCGCAAAATGAGGTGCAATCCCGGGTTGCCAGACGCCTGGAGATGCTGGGTCTGGAAGAAATGGCCGACCGTTATCCGCATCAACTCTCCGGTGGTCAGCAGCAGCGGGTGGCCCTGGCGCGGGCCCTGGTCAATGAACCGGATGTGCTGTTGCTGGATGAACCCATGTCGGCGCTGGATGCGAGGTTGCGGGCCCAGGTCCAGGTGGAACTGCGGCGGCTGCAGCGCAAGCTCGGCCAAACGTTTATTCTGGTGACCCATGACCAGGCCGAAGCCTTGGTAGTATCGGACCGCATCGCCGTCATGAGCGACGGGAAAATCATTCAGTTCGGCACCCCTAAAGACGTTTATGAACAACCCAAAACCCGCTTTGTCGCCGAATTTTTAGGGGCCGCCAACCTCATCCGGGGACAGGCACACGACGGGGGCATTGACACCGAGATCGGCTTTTTGCAGCTGAACCGGGCGCCTGCCTGGGAGCAAGGCACGGTGGCCATCCGTCCCGAACGCATTCGAATCGCCGACACGGCGCCGGAGAAAAACGGTGTTAAAGCCAAAGTAACCGAAGCCATTTACCGGGGAACCAACGTTGATCTCTGGCTCGAGCCGGGACCCCTGCGGGTACGGACGCCGGCCCACCGCAGCTTTGATGTGGACGATGACGTCTGGTTGGAGCTTCCAGTGGAGGGATTGGTGACATTAGATGATTAAACTGCTTGTATGGTATGGTGAACTCACCACGCGGCGCAACCTTACGCGACGCGGCCTTTATTTTCTGGGAGCCGGCATGCTGTGGCTGATGGTGTTTCTGGTGCTTCCCGGACTGGTGTTGATCGTAGTCAGTTTCGTCACCCGGGGGGCTTACGGGCAGCTTGAGTGGGAGTTTACCGCTGAAAATTATAAGCGGCTGGCCGGTTTCAGTTTGTTTGGCTGGACCGCCGATTACATTGTCATCGTGTTGCGATCGGTGTGGGTGGCTTTTGTCACGACGGCCATCTCCGTCATTCTTTCTTACCCGCTGGCCTTTTTCATATGTGCCCGGCCCGAGCGATCCCGTTATCTGTGGCTGACTCTGGTGATCATACCGTTTTGGACGAATATGGTTATTCGAACCTATGCCTGGTTTCTGATCCTGGCGCCGGAGCTTCCCCCGGCCAAAGTGGCGTCTTTTTTAGGTCTGATTCCGGCCGGCAATCCATTGTATCCCAATGCCTTTGCCGTGTATCTGGGCATGGTTTCCATGTTTTTGCCTTTCGTGGCCTTACCGCTGTATTCCAGTGTCGAACGCCTGGACTGGGCCCTGGTGGAAGCGGCGCAGGATCTGTATGCCTCCAAGGTGCGGGTATTTACCCAGGCCATCCTGCCGCAGACTCTGCCGGGGCTCTCCGTCGGCGTCATCCTGACCTTTGTTCCCGCTATGGGCATGTTTGTCGTGCCGGACCTGCTCGGCGGGGCTAAGTATATGCTGGTGGGCAACCTCATTCAGCAGCAGTTCGGCGCTAGTCGTGATTGGCCTTTCGGGGCTGCGATCAGCATGGGCTTAATGGTCCTGACCATGATCAGTCTTCAAATTTATCGGCGCCGCAGCAAGGATATTGCGTACCTATGAAACGCTCTCATCCAATGATTACTGCCATGGCCATGTTTACCATGGGGTTTCTTTATCTGCCCCTGGCGGCCGTGGCGGTCTTTTCCGTCAATGCCACGCGCTACGGTTTGGTTTGGCGGGGATTTACCCTGGACTGGTACACAAAACTGATTCAAAACGAGTTTATCCTGGAGGCCGCCTGGAATACGCTGGTGCTGGCGGTGGTCTCCACCCTTGTCGCCACCATTTTAGGGACCGTGCTGGCTATCGGCATGGACCGTTTTCCGTGGAGCCGCAAAACCAGCACCTTTCTGGATCTGGTCCTGCATATCCCGGTGGTGATCCCGGACATTATTCTGGCAGCGGCCCTGGTGGTGGCCTTCGGTTTGTTGCGGGCGGTTTCTTCCCTGTTTGAGCCGGGGCTGTTCAACATGATCATCGGCCACATCACCTTTCAGATTTCCTTCGTCGCACTGGTGGTGCGCAGCCGGCTGGTGAGCATCGGCCGGGATGTGGAAGAGGCGGCCCGGGATCTTTTTGCCAGCACACCGTATATGCTGCGGCGAATTACGCTGCCCCTGCTGCTGCCGGGAATTGTGGCCGGCGCCATGCTGGCCTTCACCCTTTCCCTGGACGACTTTGTGAT
>CP070771.1:5631564-5645838 GCA_020345785.1 Desulfobacterales bacterium | reverse complement strand
ACATCCAGGTCGAGATGACTGGCAATCTGGGATTCCATATGGGCGAAATTATCTCTCCACCAACGTAAACAAGCCCCCGTGGCGAAAGCCCCTCCTTCCATATCCCACTTGTTGGGGAGCGCGTGTCCCCCAATGTAAGCGCATCGGTCGGGGTCTTTTTTCCGGCTGTCGATGTGGGCCACCATCATCGCAGCCGTTCCTATGGTAATTTCGGCCATGCCCTCCTCAATAACGCCGGAGCCGACAGCGGCGCACTGTTGATCTCCTCCGCCTCTGCAAACCGGCGTACCCTTTGCAAAGCCGCTTTTCAATGCAGCCGAAGGCGAAACTACCCCTTCTTGCCTTGCCGGAGTCACTATGTCCGGAAACTTGTCCTTCGATAGCCCCAGGGCTGATATGACTTCATCACTCCATCCCAGCCGATCGATTTCCATCATTCCATTAAGGGTTAAGGAAGCGGGATCCGAAAACAGAGTATCTGCTCCAAGTCTATTCAGGATAAATTCCTGCCCGTTTATTATTTTGAAAGTATTATCGATAACATCCGGATGATGCTCGACAAGCCACATGATCTTTGAGGCAGCCCAAACCGCAGATACCGGCATACCTGTAATCTGTTGATAGCGGTCGTCGCCAATTCGCTGAGCAAGTTTAATGGCTTGTTCCGTGGCACGGCAATCATTCCATACGATCGATTTATGAAGCGGATTACAGGAGGAATCAACGCAAACGAAGGTCCCTCTTTGGCTTGATACACCAATGGATGCCACTGAGGATGGATCAATGCCTGTCCTCAAGATGACTTCTCTGCTGGCTTGACATATCTTCTCCCATACTAGTTCTATATCCTGCTCTACCCACCCGGGATGGGGATAAAGGCAGTTGTATTCCCTGTAGGCACTTCCAACCACTCTCCCTTTGAGGTCTACAATCATCACTGTGGTGCCAGTCGTACCGGCATCAATTCCTGCGAAATACTTCATCGATTCCATTTCCTGCACCTCATAACGAAACGTCTCACATTAATAATTTATATCGGGATATGCGTCAACGACCACCTGCAGAGCAGGTGGCTTAGATTTTCGGCCATCGGCCGAAAAGGCAAGAGGGCGTCAGTACGCTTATCATTGAACTTGCAATCCCTCCAGGGCGGGATTGGTGGGGCAAGAATTACGCCTTCGATCTGATCTCTTTCAACCATTCCGTAAGCAGACTCAGGAACTCAGCTCGGATTTCCTTATCATGCTGCGGCAATTCGTTAAGAAGCTTTATTTTCAGTTTTATTAGATCATCGGTTTCCGGATAAAATCGTATGGGCTTGACAGCAACGGTCGTGTCGGTATTACCTTTCCACCCAAAGTTGACCGGGAAGCCAAAATTACGCAAATGGCAGTCCCAGGTCGCATCGATATTAAGCCAACGTTTACTTCTCTTGAGATTTATAAAATGGTGAAAGTCGATGACATTGTGTTTGAGCAGGATCTGCTTGAAGCGATCGGGATAATCGTCCCTGGCAGGCAGGGCTTCGTTGAAATGATGAAGACACGTCACGATTTTGTTTTCAATCCCGAGCAGGTCAAAAAGTCTTGAAAGCAAGAGATGCTTACCCGAACACGAGCCTAGGTTTTCATTGACAATTTTCTCTGGATCTCTCTCACCAGTCGACCCATAGGGAATGTCCCGCACTTTCTCAAAAACACAAACCAGCGCTTCCTCCGTTGAAGCGTTCGGACACCATTCATTTAGCAGTTGTTCATAAAAGCTTCTTGACATGTACCCTCTTGGCGATTTGTTATGATTTGATTTCTGGGTTCAAGCTCCTTCCGGAAAAATTTAACGTAATAGGTAACCCTTATTTATACTTGCGGCAATGGTGTAGTTGGGATCCACCATGTTGCCTAAACGCACTCTAGCTATCTGGGTGAGGACGAAATATGCATCGTACTTGTCAAAACCAAAATCTGCAACCATCCATTCAATAAGTTCCATGTAGGCTATTTTGGCGGCTTCTTCCATGGGGCGGCTGGAGCCTATACTCATAATGAAATCCTTGTTTTCGATTCTCGGCCAATTGATATTAAAATTCTTGGCAACGTCAACCTTGATGGTCGTCTCTGTCGGAAACTCAATGGCAACCCCGCACAGCTCGCCATCTCCTTGGGTTGCATGACAGTCACCTAGAAAAAGGCGGCCGCCGGGTGATCGGACAGGCAGATAAATCGTATTTCCAGGACGAACGTCAGGAAGGTCCATGTTGCCCCCGTGGCTGTCAGGGGTAAGCGAGTTAATTGAATCCAGCTCTGGCGAAGTTCCGATGGTTCCTACGAATGGATCATAAGGGAATCGGATGCGATCGCTCCAAGCAATTTCCTGTTCGGTGATATTTACTTTGCGTACGATCTCGGGAAGTGGATCCTGGAGTGTCGGACTTTTGGGTATACCCGTCAATCCACCAAAAAAAGGTATGAGGCAGGTGGTCCCCCGGGGTTGAGGTCCTCGGGGTTTGATAGACTCAATGGTAACTTTCAGGGCATCTCCCTTTTCGGCGCCCTCAACCAGAATGGGACCATTTAGAGGATTCACGTTTGGAAATTCGAGAACTTGGCTTGGTTTTGTCTTTTCATCTATAATTTTGCCCCCGAAAGCATCAAGCGTCTCGACAACAACCGTATCTCCTGGTTTTATTGTAAGTACCGGTTTCGAGTAAGGCCCGATTGTGTAATGATATTGTCCTTGTACTTTTTCGGTCAGGCGATGCAGGCTCATGGTTGGGCTCCCTTCTTTTGGGATCAATTAGCACTGGTCCACGTGACGAGTTCATAACGCCACGTACTGGACCAACTCATTTTTATCAATCAGATTTTCCCGCTCCAGCGTCGCTACGATACGCCCCTTGTCCATCGCATACGCACGATGCGCTACCTGAGCGATTAATTTAGTATTTTGCTCGACCAAAAGAATCGTCAGCTTTTCTTCCTGGTTGAGCTTAATCAGGGCGCGCCCGATCTCCTGTATAATGGTGGGTTGAATGCCCATCGAAGGTTCGTCCAAAAGCAGAAGATCCGGCCGACCAATCAGCGCGCGGCCAATCGCCAGCATTTGCTGCTGCCCGCCGCTCAAGGTACCGGCCGTCTGAGGCCGTCGCTCCCGCAGGATGGGGAAATATTCATAAACCAGATCATAGCGTGGACGCCGTTTGCTGGCATTAATCGTTTCCCCCATCATCAGGTTTTCTTCAACGGATAACTCCGGAAAGATCTCACGGCCTTGGGGAACATAGCCAATACCACGCCATGCACGTTGTTCCGCTCTCATATCGGTGATTGCATCCCCGTTTAACCGGATATCTCCCCGGCTCGCCGACAGGATTCCTATAATCGATTTCATCAATGTCGTCTTGCCGACACCGTTTCGTCCAATGGTGGCCACTATCTCGGCGTGGGCGATTTGCAGTGTCACCCCCTGGAGAATGTCACCGCTCCCATAACCCGCCCATAGATTTTTAACCTCCAGCAGTGGTGGTTCCATAGTTTACTCTTCCCCTAGATATATACGGCGCACATCGCTGTTAGACTCAATTTGCGCCAGTGTACCCTCGGCAAAAATGCTCCCGTAATGCAAAACGGTCACAAACTGTGCAATCTGACGGACAAAGGCCATGTCGTGCTCAACAACGATCACGGTCATGCCTTGGACATTTAGATTGGTGACAAATTCGGCTGTCAGGGCGGCTTCTTCGGGCGTCATTCCAGCAGTCGGCTCATCGAGTAGAAGAAGATCAGGTCCAGTGGCGAGTGCCATGCAGATTTCCAACCACTGCTGATGACTGTGGGGCAACTCGCCCGCAAGGCGCTCGGTTTCGGCCTCTAAACCGAGTGTTTCGAGTGCCCAAGATAACCGGCCGTTCCTACCCGCGCTTTCATCGGAGACCTGTTTTGCGATAAAGAGATTTTCTCTCAAGGTTAAACCGCGGTAAATCCGGGTTGTCTGGAATTTCTGGCAAATACCCCTCCGAACCCGGCGAAAAGGAGGAATCGAAGTAATTTCTTTGTCTTTAAAGAAGATCCGTCCGGTGTCCGGCTTCTGTAAACCGGAAAGCAAGCTAAAAAGAGTTGACTTGCCGGCTCCGTTCGGTCCGATCAGACAGCGAAGTTCGCCATCGTCTACGACCAAATTTACGTGGTCGACGGCGCGAACGCCCCCAAAGGACTTTGTTAAGTCTTGAACCTTCAAAAGTGTCTGTTTCTGAGTTGTTTGTCCGGTTGGCGTCATGAAATCTCCCATGTTTTATTGTCTTGCGAGGTTGCAGTATGTGCGGCTATGATGCGCCGTCTGCTGCGAGATCGCCATTTCCGGGCTATTGAAACCACGATGCCCAATGGAAAAAACAACATTGTCATGAGAAGAAGTGCACCTAAAATAAGAAAAGCATACTCTCCTCCCCGGACTGCCAGAGAGTCGGCGAGCCATTTAAGCGCTACGGTGGACAGCAAAACCGCAAGCAGGCTATTTCGTCCACCCACGGCCGTCCAGATAACCGGCAGCGTTGCCGCCACGAGACCCATGCTCGACGGGTTCATGTAGTTTCCCCAGGAGACATACAGGACGCCGCTCAGCCCAGCTAATCCTGCGGCCAATGTAAAAACTTGAACTTGAATCAAGTCCACATTGTATCCGAGCATTCTTGTTCTTTCTACGTCCTCTCGCACAGCTACTACCGCATAGCCGTATCTCGAATTCACCAAGAAACGCAGACCGAGATAAACGATGATGACGACACCTACGGCTAAAAGATAAAATGCAGTCGATGCCCCGCTGAATTCAAGCGGTCCGATTCTGAGGGATGGAATACCGGTCATCCCGTTGTAGCCACCAAACAAAACCCGCCCCAGACGCCACTGATATCCAGCAGTCTGCCCCATGAAGGTTTCTAGAATGAGTGTGAGAACGAGGGTTAAAAGGGGGATGATCCAGCCGCTGACTTGGCCATAAAACACAAAATAGCCGAAAGCAGCTGCGACGACCATAGAGGCTCCAATTCCGAAGGCTGCCGCGAGAAGTGTGCCGCCCCATGTGCCTGCAAGATTGCCGGCAACGAGGCCGTAAACATAGCCAGCGATTCCAAAAAAGGCCGCTTGCCCGAAACTCAGGACGCCGCTGTATCCCCAAAGGAAGCAAAGGCCGAGTGCCATGGGCACATAGGCCAAGAAGTTGGCCAGGTTCGAAAGTGAAAAAATCGGACCGACGAATCCATAGGCCAATAAGGCCAAAGATAGCACAGCGAACATGGTCCAAAATATTGGCCCGTGTCCAAGCTCCTGCGCGCCGTTCAGAACTCGCCATACGCTAAGATGTGCGCGTGTCTTCATGTTGCCACCCTTGCCATGCGTCTTCTCTTGATATCCCGCAGGTAGCCTGAAATACCCTGAGGCAGAAATCGAATTACAACGAGCGCCGCAATCAACAAACCGATCCGTCCGATAAATGTTCCAAAGACACTCGAAAGCTCAGTCGAAATAACAGACAGAAAGGCTGAACTCGTCAGAGCTCCAAGGATCGGATTCGCTCCGCCTCCGACAACAACCGTTATGAAAGCTACGTCTACGAAAGTTGTGCCCATTAAAGGAACGATGGTGGTAGTGGGCGCGTATAGCGCGCCTGTGAGGCCGGCCAAAGCAGAACCGGCTGCGAATGTAAAAAGGTATATGCGACGCGTATCCACACCAAGCGACTGCGCCATCTTTGCGTTTTGCATCGTGGCACGGGTCTGAACGCCCAACCTTGTTTTGTAAAAAAACCACCAAGCCACCAGAACGACCAGGATGGCGACACTGAAAAGCAGGAGCCGGTAACCGCCGAATGAATATCCTTGGTAGGATATCGTCCACTCTGGCAATGGCACCGATGGCATAGATGGCCCAAGCAGCAGCAAATTCCCTTGACTGAGGATTAATCCAATCCCCCAAGTGGCGACCAATGCCCCCAGTTTATCGTGGTAAAATCTTCGAATGACAGTGCGCTCCAAAAACATTCCGAACAACCCCACGCCGATGACACTGAGCGCCATGCATACTGGCAACGGGAGGTGAGCGCGGTTGTAGGCTAATGTGGTGATGTACGCACCCATCATAATCAGCTCACCATGGGCGAGGTTGATAATATCAATGACCCCCAATATGATCATCAGCCCTACGGCTGCAAGCAGTAGAAAAGCCACGTTGTCAGCGTATTGATATAGAAGACTGACAATAAATGCTAGGCTCATTTACAACCTTCTTTCCTGAGCCTCCAGCAAAAACCAACCAGAGGCGCAATGATGGTATTTACACCTATCGGTTCTTGTTTTCTCCGGAAGAGAAGGCGACCTGCTATCAATGTTTCCTGATAGTTTAGTTGAAAACAGGTCGCCTTAGACCGGATAATCTCTCTTTTTAATGAAACTGTTTATTCACAATGTCTCATTTTCAGCTGCAGGCCGACTATTTCAGATCGTACTATTTTTTCTTTTGAAACATTGTGAAAAACGGATCTTCATCAGGAATATACTGCTTCGATTCAGGGTTTCGAACAAGGTTGACTCCCAGTCGCCGTGTCCACCATGGCTCAATGTACGGCCACTCCGTCACGAAAGTGATGTCGTGATTTTCATCGCAGCGGGCAAGCCGGATATACTGGCTTAGGTGATGTGTGGCCGGATCCATAAAAACCCAACCCGCCGGTGCCTCCACACCAATGCCGGATTCGAGCGCTTTGATAACCGCCGATTTGTCAGTGGTCCCTGCCAGACGGACTGCCTTGGCGTAGAGATGGGTAGCAACATAGGCACTATGCCCTTCCATAGCCATGTAAGGCTCGTCTGGAAACATTTCGCGCCAGCGTTTAACGAAAAGACGGTTGCGCGGAGTGGGTATCTCTTCCATGTAGCTGGCTGTCACATGGAACCTGGCAAGCGCGGGCGGCGCAAACCGCCTGTGTTCAAATCCCTGGGCGATATTGATGCTGGACCCCATTGGGATCTTGATCCCAGCGGCATTGGCCTGTGGGTAATAGTTGGAGTGATTCTGACCCGTAATATACATCATGAGCCAGTCCGGTTTCGCCGCCTGGATTCTCGCGATACTGGAACTGAATTGGGAAACGCTCAACGGGATGAATTCCTCTCCAATGACCTCGGCGTTCAGAAGCGGCGCCATGGCACGCGTCCAGGCGGCGCTGAGTTGGCCGAAGTTGTAGTCGGCAGCCAGAGTATATATCTTCGGGCCAAAATTCTTGATCATGTACTGCATCACCGGGACAATCTGCTGCTCCGGTATTGCTCCGGTGCAAAAGGTATATTTATCCGCAACACCGCCTTCGTACTGATTGTTGTAGAAATAAAGCATCTTGTTCTGATTCATAATGGGTCTTATGGCTTCACGCTCGGCGCTGGCAAAGCCGGCCATGATCACATCCACCTTGTCGTTCAATATCAGCCTTCGCGCCAACGTCTGAAATTGGGTGTTGTCGGACTGGGGGTCAGGCGCAATAAGTTCGATCTTGCGGCCCAGCACCCCCTGCTCGCCGGACTTAACGAGATACTCGGTGCTTTCGGTCCAGACAGTGGCATCTTTGTTTGGAGCGCCGCCGTTGTCTGTCTCGGTTTTAATGCTCTGGGTCGGTGGCTTTGACGCGACCTTTGCGTACACCCCGGGACCTCCGGGTCCCTGTACGCCACCGTCAAGCGTCCAGCCCTCATTAATTTCCTTGATCGCCAGCTGAGTACCATGCCACTTATTGAGGCCGAAAATGGCAAAATTTCCGGACCGATCCTCCAGTAAGCCGAACTTGATTGGAGAAGAATCGGCGGCATGCAAAATTTTGGGAGCTCCCAATACCATCCCCCCAACCCCCACAGCAACGCCGGCCAAGGCTGAAGCTTTCATAAATTCCCTTCTGGTAACCATAGAAGAATTAGAAGGTTTTACCTCATCATTTGTGACTTTTCCTTTTGGATCTTCGTTCATGACTTGCCTCCTTACGCTTATTCCCTTTAACTTTTGCTAACAAGGTTCTTGCTGTTGTCGTATCGGTGATCAGAGAGTTGATCAGTCCCGCACGAACAGCACCAAGAACGGCCATTGCCTTCTGGCTCCCAACTGCAATGCCGATGGAATACGGAATTTTCTTGACCACTTCTACAGGTATGGCGATCGTTCGATTTAGCGTCTCGGTCTTGCAGAAATTCCCGTTTATCTCATAGCAGTAGGTTAAAAATTCACCAACCGCATTTTGTTTTCGAAGCAGCGACATTTCAGCGCCAGTTATATTGCGGCTTCCGATAAAACCGCCCGGTAGAAAAGCTCCGATACCGGCAATAAGTATGGTGGTCTGATTATAGATCTGGAAAATTTTTTGGAGAGCACTCTCTTTCATCAGGAGTTCACGCGTCTCCGGCCTCTCCACAAACGTCGGTGCATGCAGCAGGAAAGGTTCAACACCAAATTTCCTGGCCAGTCGCATTGTGAGAGCCTGGCTGTCGAGGCCGGATTCGATTGCCGTGTTTCTCCCGCTAACCTGGACCACACGGATCTTTAGATTGATTGTGTTCGGCAGCGCATTGACAAGCTCGTAAGTTGTCGTACCCCATCCCACGCCGAGAACATCTTCAGCTCTTAATATTCCAAGCAGGTAATCAGCGGCAAGGGCTCCTACTTTCCTCTTGAGGAGGGAGGATGATTCTCCGTCGTCCCATACAAGGGCCACGCTTTTTAGCCCCAGTTCCTGTTCCAAGTCAGATTCCAGATCCGATAAATCTGACTGGGGTTCTATGATTTGAATCTTCACAAGGCCGGTGCGCTGGGCTTCTCTGAGAATGCGCGCAACCTTAAAGCGTGAAATGTGCAACCTTCTTTCGATTTCAACCTTCGTCAGGTGCTCTTCATAGAAGAGTCTGCATACTTTTACGGCGAGGCGGTTTGCCTCCGGGAACTTATCTTGATGTAAGCCAATGTGCTCATTTGAGCTTGGGGTTATCATTTGAGGCGTTCTATAACAGGACTAAAAAAATTTGTCAAGTCTTGATTCTCACAATTCCGGGTATCTTTTTAAAAATTTGTGTCCGTGTCCATGTTGAAACTAATCCGCTTTTAAAATAGCGCTTTGTGTCAAATCAAAGAATATCTGCATGTCAGCGGCTTGTTAGAGTGTATGATGGAATTTCTTGTTGCTTTGCAGCGGCTTGTCGGCAATATTGCCGTCCCGGGCAGTTGCAAATTATTGATGATAAAAATTCAGACGGTCCAGAAGATCCGAATCCTTGCACTGGGCTGCCTTTCCGGCAGCCATACACTCAAGGTTGATTCTAAGCTCCAATATTTCTTCCAGATTTTCTTTGGACAGTTCGCCCTTGACAGCTATTACATATATAAAATAAGAAAAACTATTCATTGGCAAATTTTTTCCCGTCATATCGTTTTTAAGGAGAGTCATATCATGGGTGGGACGCATGAATTTTTGGAGGATCCCCGCAACGAGCACGTCCTGATTTATGTCAACGGAGAATTTTTCCCGCGCCACGAAGCCAAAGTGTCGGTGTTCGACAGCGCCTTTCTGGTGGGCGACGGGGTATGGGAAAGTTTCCGGCTCCACAACGGCAAGCTCGCTTTCGTATCGCAGCATCTGGACCGCCTCAAGGCCAACCTCAAAGCACTGGATTATGATCTGGGCATGCCCCCGGAATCCCTCATCGATGAGGTATATAAAACGGTTCGTGCCAACAAGATGCATACCGATGTGCATATCCGCATGATGATTACCCGCGGAACCAAAAAATCGCCCTCTCAGGATCCCCGCGCCACCATCAGTGGGCCGACCATTGTTATCATTGCCGAATACAAAATGCCCAGTCGCAACGCGCAGGAAGGCATAAAGCTGTTTACGGTGCATGTCCGACGCGGCCGACCCGACGTGCAGGATCCGAAACTTCATTCCCACAGTAAACTGAACTGCGTCATCAGCTGTATTCAGGCGATTAAGGCCGGTGTGGACGAAGCATTGATGCTCGATCCGCAGGGGTTTGTCAGCACCTGCAACTCCACCAATTTTTTCATCGTGCACCGCAATCAGGTCTGGACGTCTACCGGGCAATACTGCCTCAACGGCATCACCCGCGGCAATATCATCCAACTTTGCCGGGAGAACCGAATCGAGGTTTGCGAAAAAAATTTCTCCCTGATGGAGGTATACGCTGCCGACGAGGCATTTGTCACCGGCACCTTCGGCGGTGTCGCCTTTGTGTCGGAAGTGGACGGCCGCGTGATCGGAAACGGCAAGCTGGGCCCGATGACCCGCAAACTGATGGATTTATATGCAGCCCTGCTGGAAGATGAATGTCCGGCAGGGAATGTATGATCCCAACAGAGCGAAAAAATTCAATTGGGTCTTCACTTTTCAAAAAAAGGAGGTTCAGTATGAGCAAAAAATTCACTAAAGGGGTTTACCTGGCAATCGTATCTTTATTTTGTCTTGGGATCGTCGGCCAGGCACTGGCCGCGGAAAGCACCTGGGACAGCATTCATCAGAGAAAATCGCTGAGAATCGGGGTTGTCCAGGCGCCGCCGTGGTTTTTGAAGGATCCGGCCACCGGTAAATGGTCCGGCTTCGGCTATTCCGTGGGAGCGGCCATGGCGGAAACATTGGACGTCAAACTGGAGACGGTCGAAGTGACCTGGGGCTCGGCCATCGCAGCGCTGCAGGCCAATAAAATCGATATCATGTTCGTATTGGATGCAACGCCCAAAAGAGCGCTGGCAGTAGATTTTCCGGCTCAGCCGCTGCTGTATTATGCGCTGGCGGTGCTGGGGCGCGAAGATTTAAAAATGGACAACTGGTCGGATCTGAACAAGGACGACATAAAACTTTCGGTCACTCAGGGCACCACCATGGAAAGGTACGTTACCAAACACCTGCCCAAAGCGACCATCTTGCGCTTTCCCTCCAACGGCGAGTCGGTGGCGGCGTTTCAGTCCGGTCGCGTCGATGCCGTTTCGCTTTTTCATCCGCCGCTGATTGCCATGCAGAAAAAAATGGGCAAGGGCAAGATCGTCGTTCCGAAACCGGTCCGGGCTTCGGCATCCAGTGCCGCGGTGAGGCTCGAGGAGGACAAAAGATGGCGCGATTGGGTGAACACGGCCATTTCCTACTGGTACATCACGGGGGAATCCCAGAAATGGTACGAGGATTTTTTAAGCGACTTCGGACTCGATCCCAAGGCCGTACCTGCGATTCAAAAGGAACTTTGGTAGCCGAATGTCATGTATGAATGGGATTTTTCAGTCATATTTCAAAACTACCCGCTGCTGCTTCTGGGGCTGATCAACACCCTGAAAGTGACGGTCGTAGCGCTTTGCTTCGGGATCCCCATTGGATTGTTGGTGGCACTGCTGCGGCTGTCCAGCAGGCGGTGGATTTCCATGCCGGCCGGCCTTTTCATTGAGTTTTTCAGAAGTACGCCGCCGCTGGCCCAACTTTTCTGGATATTTTTCGCGCTGCCGATCATAATCGATGTGGAAATCGATCCCTACACCGCTTCGGTGTTGACCTTCTCCATCCAATCGTCCGCTTTTTTCGCCGAAGTTTTCAGGGCCGGAATTATTTCCATGGAAAAGGGCCAGTGGGAGGCCGGCTATGCCATCGGCATGAAACGAATCCACGTATTAAAGCGCATCATTTTGCCGCAAGCGGTCAAAAGAATGATCCCGGCGTTTTTGGAGCGGATTATCGAGCTGATGAAGACCACCACCCTGGTCTCCACCATCGCTTATTCCGATCTTCTTTTTCAGGCCAATGCCATATCGCAAACAACCTACAGACCGCTTGAAGTTTTTACCGTTGCGGCTGCCATGTACTTTATGGTGCTGTTTCCGACCAACGTCGCCGTGCGAAAACTCGAACGGCGCCTGGCGGTCAGTGGTGAATCGACGGCGCAGTGAGAATTCGCCACTCAAAGCGAAAGACTTAGGAAGCTAGCTTGAATGAAGCGAAAGCAATCTAAAATTTGTTTCGGGTTTCGATATTCGAATTTCGTATTTACAATGGTTTGGTCCATTCTCCTTGTATCGGCTAAAATTTTCCGGGTCCACCGTTAGTAAGAGCGTAATTTTCGTAGGTTGGGTTGAGGAACGAAACCCAACATTATCGGTCTAAATAGATAGAATGCCAAAAATATTCAATATTCAATATTCAATATTCAATTAACACGGGTGCTTATGGGCAGCAGCGCTTATAATTGGGATTTTCTCTCGGTTTTTCTGAACTGGAGACTGTTGAGCATCGGTCTGGTGAACACGATCAAACTCGCGGTGGTCTGCCTGGTTTTCGGTCTGTTGTTCGGTTTGTTTGTGGGCGCCGCCCGCTACTCGAAACGGAGGATCTTCAACTGGCCCGCTACGATTTTTGTGGAGGTTTTTCGCAATACCCCGGCGCTGGTACAAATCATGTGGTTTTTCTTTGCCCTGCCGATTCTGCTGCCCTTTGATATCGATTCGTTTACGGCGGCCTTTCTCGGTTTGATGATGAATACCGTCGCCTTTTCAGCGGAAATCTTCCGGGGCGGCATCCAATCGATCTCCCCGGGACAATGGGAGGCGGGCAAATCACTGGGGATGACCTATGTCCAACAGATGCGGCGTGTTATTTTGCCCCAGGCGATAAGACGCATGCTGCCGGCCTTTACCAACCGGGGCGTCGAATTGACGAAAATGACGTCTCTCGCCTCGGTGATTGCTTATGCCGAATTGATCCACCAGGCCAAAACCATCAGCACCATGAATTTCAATCCCATTGAAACTTACACCATCGTGGCCGTCGTATACTTTGTCCTGATCTACCCAATTACCATGCTGGTGCACCGCTTCGAAAAACGCGCCAGTGACTAATAACATAGTTTCATAAATTCAGTGAAATATAATCAATGGATGTCCTAAGGGCATTCGACCTCAAAACAGATAAATAATTATAAATTTCACCGCAAAGGCGCGGAGGGCGCAAAGAGAGATTATTTTATATTTGCCGTTGAGAGGACGGCAAATATAAAGACTCAAGCCCTGCGGGCAAAACACAAATCTGATCATCGAATTGTCTGGTTTCGTATTAGTATGAATTGTATGTTGGCTTAAGATGTATTAATTGCCGATCTATTTTCTGCCATAAGCTGATTGTTTTTCATTTGCCTTCCTCTCAAAGGCAAATGAAAAAGAAAGTTTTCTCTGCGCTCTTTGCGCCTCTGCGGTGAAAGAAAAATTACGGCAGATACGTCGCTGTAACTATGAAGCACTAAGCCGTCGTAAAGGAACATCGATGGAGCCCATCCTTAAAATTGAAAATCTTCACAAGTCATACGGCGATCTCGAAGTGCTGAAAGGCATCGATCTGGCGGTTCACAAAGGCGAGACCATCGTTTTGATCGGTGCCAGCGGATCCGGCAAAAGCACCATGCTGCGCTGCATCAATTTTATGGAATTGCCGACCGCAGGACGAATTTATTTCAGGAATGAGCTTTTGGGTACCGCAAAAACGGCCAGAAACGGGCAGGTTAAAGTCAGTTATCCCGAGTCGCTTCTTTGCCGGGTGCGAACAAAGATCGGCATGGTTTTTCAACACTTCAACCTGTTCCCCCATATGAAAGTTCTTGAAAACGTCATGGAAGGACCGCGCACGGTACTCAGGGTGCCGCGCGAAGCGGCCCAAAAAACGGCCATGCAGTATTTGGAAAAAGTCGGTCTTGCGGACAAAGCCGACGCCTACCCCGCAAGATTGTCCGGGGGCCAGCAGCAGCGGGTGGCCATTGCCCGGGCCCTGGCCATGGAGCCGGATATCATGCTGTTCGACGAGGTTACTTCCGCCCTTGACCCCGAGCTGGTCGGTGAAGTGCTGCGCACCATGCAGGAGTTGCGCAATGACGGCATGACCATGCTGATCGTAACCCATGAGCTCGGCTTTGCCTATGCCGTTGCCGATCGGGTGCTGTTTTTACACGAAGGGGAAATATTTGAGCAGGGCACGCCCAGGGAGATTCTGGTCACCCCCCAAAAGCGCCGAACCAGAGAGTTTTTAGCCGGACACGATCAGTTTCGAATCCCCTCGCGGGAGGAGGCCGGGCTCGAGGACTGACGGGATTCTCAGTTTTGAGCTATTCGAAATTGCAGGTTTTAACACCTGAATTTTGCACGTATTCTTAACAACAATGAAAAAGGAGCGTTGCTAGGAGGTGCTCCGTAGCTCAGTTTGCTGGAAAAA
>CP070771.1:5623125-5631464 GCA_020345785.1 Desulfobacterales bacterium | reverse complement strand
AGATCTTTTATCGGCATTATCCGGCTGATACCGAACGGGCACGTTTGGTGATCGCCCATGGATTGGGCGAGCACTCCGGCCGTTACGGCAACGTTGTCGAGTGTCTGCTGCCGAAGGGAATCAGCGTCTGGATACCCGACCATCGAGGTCACGGTCAAAGCGAAGGCAAACGCGGCCATGTGCTGAATTTTGTCCAGTACCTGACGGACCTGCGGTCAATGATCGAGCTGGCCCGCGAAGGTAGAAGCGGTCAAACTAGATGCTTTCTTTTGGGACACAGTATGGGCGGCTTGATCGCTCTCCATTTTGCTCAGCGATATCCGGAACTGATTGACGGGGTGCTGACCTCATCGCCTGCGCTGGGAATGGTGATCGAAGTACCCGTCGGGAAAAAGATATTAGGCTCCATCATGTCCTACATCTGGCCGGATTTGACCATGGGTAATGAGCTGGATGCCACTAAAATCAGTCACGATCAGAATGTCGTCAGTGCATACAAAAACGACCCGCTCGTACACGATCGGGTCAGCACGCGTTTCTTTACCGAATTATTGGCGGCTATGGAAACCGTCAATCAGCAGGTTACATCCATCCGAACTCCGATTCTGATGCAGGTCGCCGGTGACGATCAGTTGGTAAATTCCCGCTCTGCCGGGCAGTTTTTTGAAAAACTAGTGGTGCCGGACAAAACCCTGCACGTATATGATGGATTGTATCATGAAATCTATAATGAACAGGCAGCGCGAAGGGAGCAGGTTCTCAAGGACCTGGAAGATTGGTTGGAGCAAAGACTATAGGGAATGACGAACCTTTGGAATGACGAATGTCGATTGACGAATGACGAATTGCGGATGTCGCTTCGCTCCAGCTTTAAAGAGAGGAAATAGATAGAATTCCTTCATTCGACATTCTGCATTCGACATTCGAAATTTTTAGGGCTTATTCCGAAACCGTGAACTCAATCGGTGATTTCAAGACCGGGGTGACGGCGACAGGACCGAGAATTTCGTTTTTGATCGGATCTTCGGTGCCCCACCAGTTTTGGGCGGCTTTAACCTGGCCTTCTTCGTCAAGCACTTTGATTTCCCAACCGCCGTTATTTAGAATATTATTATATTCAATTTTGGCACGGCTGCTCTCCAGCAAAAACCCGCCGGCGCTGTTTTCGGTAATAACGGAATTTTTTACCTGAATGCTGGCTTTACGAGCAGCGATACCTGATTTTTGCGATGTTCGAATGAGGCTGCTGGAAATTTCAGCGTTGCTTTCTTCCATTACGATGCCCCAGACATTGTTCTGAAACTGGCTGTTTTGGATCGAAACGTTTGATTTGCTGGCTCTGAAACCGAATTCAGCATCCGAGACCTCACAATGGCGAATTTTATTTTCGGTGCGGCTGTCATCCAGAAAAATACCTTTCCATCCGTCCGCCCCCAGACCGGACAAACGCACCGGGTCGTCTTCGGTACCTAAAATTTGAAGTTCCCCTTTGACAATCAGACCGAGACTGCGGAACCAGATCACGGTTCCGGGATTCATCGTGAGCTTGGCACCGGGCTTGACCAACAACGCATCCTCTACCAGATAGGGACTTTTTCCGATACTCAATACATAATCCTTCGCAATTACGGGCGGCAATACGGTTGGTTTGCCGATTTTGATCGGTCCCAGCGTATCCATCCATTGACTGCCGACGCCCGTTTTTCCTCTGAGATATCCCACCAGTCTCCCGAGGGGCAACCGATCCTTATCCTTGATTCGGTAAGCGCCGATATAAACGCCCGGCTCTTTTTCTTTCATCGTGAGATTTTCGACCAGCGGTGGTAGACTCCAGCTGGCGATCCGATTTTTTTCTGCAATCATGGCTACTTTCAAAATATCACCCGGCACCAGCAGTTTGCCGGCACCATTGTGCACCAGGGCCTGGATCCTGGGGGGAGGGTGACTCACACCGGTTGGATTCGGAATGGTTGCAACCATCTGCATGCACAATTCGGCAGCGGCCTTCATGTGGGTGGCCTGGGTGTGACTCAGGGCGGTCTTAAATACGGCCGTGGCCAAGCCAATGGGGCTGATCGGCACTTCTCCTTCCTCGATATGGATGGTGTGTTCCAACTCCCAGACAGTTTGTCCGGAATCGCAGCGCACCATCCGCGCTTTTAGTCCCGCCTGATTATCCGAGTATACCAACGCAAATATTTTTCCCAGACTGGTTACTTCGCCGTATACAACGGCGTCCACACCGAGCAGTTGCCCCAACTTTTGCGGCGACACGTTCTTGCCGGCAATCACCTCCGCATACACGCCATTTGCTCTTAAATTATCGTCGATGACGAAAGGCTCGAGATCATGGTAGTTCAACGAGCCGAAAAAATTATAAAACATGCGGCGCACCAGAGAGCCGGCCTCGGGTGTCGAGGTTCTGTTCACAAACGGCAGAATCGCGACGCGGGATGGAAGCTGATTTTCTTCGAGCACGGTCGGAGCCGGGGCTGGCTGCAGGATTCGCAGCGCACAAGAGCTGCTGCCAACAGCGATTAAAAGGATTAATAAAAGGCCTGTACCGGATTTTTGTAATTTTGGTGGATAGCGCTTCATTATCGGTTTGATTTTTGTCCAGCCGAAGAGTTACCAGGGTTTATCGGCATCTTTTTCATCTTTCTGTTCTTCGAAAAGATATTTCATAATCCAGGAGCTTTCGGTTCCCGATTCCTCAAGCATGCGTTTGATCTCTTCTTTCCTTTCAGCCTCGGTCTGCTGGTTGCGGCTTGTTCCCCGCGACTTCTTCTTCAAAGAGGTTTTGGCATATTTCGATCTGTCGTCTGCCAATTTCTCGCGGCAGATTTTCATTTTATTATTTACTTCTTTTGTTTCGGTATCGATAAGATAGTAGCGTTCAAAATAGGACAGGGCTTTCGGCCAATTCTTTTTGGCATAATAATTTTCGCCGTTTTCGCGGTAAAATGCCTTCATTTGATCAATGCGTTGAAGGGCCAGCTCATGCTCGGGCTCCAGTGTGAGGACGGCTTGATAGAGGACATAGGCATTTTGATTGACCGGTTTGAGATACTGCTTCGCCTTGAAGTGCTCGTCGGCCTCCTTTAACAACTGGGCCAGCGTCTGGTCTTCACGGTTCTGCTGCTGGTGTTTCAGCCATAGCCGGCGTATGGCCTTGTGCGCTTCTTCGAAATAGATGCTGTCTTCTTTTATAGCGGCATACTCCCTCAAGGCCGGTTGTAATTTTTGGTTTCTTTCCAGACGCTGCGCCAGAGTTAAACGATAATAGTCCAGCCGATCCCAGAGAATTTCTGCCTGTTTACCGGCACCGTATTCTGCCAGATACGCCTTCAAATAATCCATGGCGGATTCCAGATTTTCTTCCTGGTATTTTTGTTCCGTGATTGCAAGTGCCGTTTGCGCCAGCAGCTCCATTGCCTGATGGGTCTGCTCCAGAGACAAATCCAAATCTAACAGATGTTTTAGAGTATTCTGGGCGGATATGAATTTTTCCCCCTTGATCTGCCTGGTTACTGATTTCAGGGCCCACTTGATTTTGAGCGGCGTGTAAGCCTGAAAATAACCGTAATAACCTGTGAAAATAACCAACAAGGATGCAACAATCCAAAAGCCGACTCCCGATTGCTTTTTTTGCGTGATCATCTTCGTGTCAAGTTTTTTAACATCTTCGGGACGGTCGGAAATAAATGCCAGGGCCGCGGAGCCTATTTTCATTTGATCGCCGGCATAAAGGCGTTTTTCTGAGATGGCCTGGTCATTCAATAACAGGGGATTGGTGGTGCTGACGTTTCGAACGACAAATACATTGTCACGCTTTTCAATGACGCAGTGCTTGCGGGATACCAGTGGATCGAGAAGATTGAGATCGGCTTCCACGGACCGTCCGATGACAAGTTTTGACTGATTGAGAGGATAAATCTTGCTTTCACCGGACACTGTTGTGCAAACCAGTCGCGGTCCTATGACTTTTTCTTTTGGGCGGCTGATGACGATTGTTTTCGCTTCCAAGGGTACAGACGCAGATGGTTTGCCTGTTTTTCCTTCATCCTGATTGATTACTGTCATGAGCTTTCCTGATAAAGAGGGATTTAATGATTTACGAACCGACACAAGGTTTATATCGGCAGTTTTACACCAGGCTTTAATAAGAATTTAAATTATTTGGTTGCTGATTTGAAAATGAAACGGATGATGGCAGGTGAAAATGATAAATCGGCGGTTTTGGCTCAGTTCTTGGTTCTCGTTACGCCATTCATAAGCCGCTCCGACCTAGCGGGATGAGAATCGAAAAGGTTTTACCGTCACAGCGGGAGTATTTTTCGGTGGTGCAAACTTTAACGATGCCGGTGGCTTATGAATGGAGATCACCACGGCCACGCCTTCGCGAGATAATCTAAGCTTGACCAGAGTTCAGTTTCCCGGTGAGGTTCAAGGGTAATAATTGGTGTTGTATTCCTGTTTTTTTTCAAATAGTTGAAAATTTTGCTAAAATCAATTTTTCCGCTGCCAATGGCCAGGTGCGCATCGCTGTTGCCGAAGTTGTCGTGGAGGTGAAGCTGTCCCAGATACGGACCCAGAGTTTGCAGCCAGATTTCAAGATCGGATTGGCTGAAAGCGGCTGCATGGCCGGTGTCCAGACAAAACCCGACACCACGGTCCGCAAGCCTTTCAAAGAGGATCTGAATATCTTCGGGGCCGTCTTCATATACATTTTCCAGCATCAGTCGCGAACCGTTTTCGGCCAAACGACTTGCCAGCCTGGACCAGAGTTCCAGGCTGTTCTCCACCCACGTGTCCTTGAAATAATCATATCGTTTGGCATCGTAACCGGCGTGGCACACCACCGATTTGGGTTCAAAAAGCGGAACCAGCTCGAGCACTTGTTCGAAGCGTTTTCCGGTCAAACGGCGCACCGCAGAATCCGGCGAACCGGAATTCAGATCAATAAAGGGTCCATGAAGCGTGACGGTCCTTGAGTTTTTATGAAATTTCTTGGCGATGCGACTGAAATCCTCATAAGAAAATCGGTCCAGCGCAGCGGCATCCAGACCTATTTCCGGGTTTAAGCCGTTTTCAATAAATGCATCCAGATGCGTTTCATACAGCATGGTAAAGGGAATGTTAACCTGGACCTGTTGAATGATGTGTGCGATATTTTTCATTATTTTGACATCTTGGAATTTCTACAACTTGTTGAATAAATGAGGTCGATATTCCATCATTCCAATTGGGGCGAAGCCCCTCATTTAAAATCTAACTACCTTCTTGCTTCGAATCTTGCTGCCCGAAAGGGATGTTGAGATGATAAACGCCGTATTCCAGCTTGGCCTTTATAATTTCTTCTCCCTTTTCAAAAACTTTCATCATGGCTTTGTTGGTTGCCAGGACATCGGCGGTAAACCCCTGAATGCCGCGATCTTTTGCAAGTCGAATCAGCGTCTTATACAGATAGGTGGCAATCCCCAGTCCCTGATATTGTTCATCCACCACGAATGCAATATCGGCCCAGGGACGGCGCTGATCCTTGATGAAACGAGCTTCGGCAATAATGTGTCCCTGCCCGGGATCGCCCGCCAGGCCGACAACTGACATTACCTGACTGAAGTCGACATTTACATATTGCTGCATTGTCGAATGGGGCATAACTTTGATCGGTGCAAAGTATCGGTAGTACACCGATTGATCCGAAAAGCGGTAAAAGAGGCGACGCATTTCCTCTTCATCGGAGGGTTTGATCGCCCGGAAGCGGACCTTAATACCCTGTTTAAAAGTATGCTGGGCGGTTATTTCAGACGGGTAGAGATGAGCCGACGCTTCCAGAAAGATTTGATCGGGGTAAAGAATATGGGCGGCTTTGGCCTGTTCCACGAGTTTGCGACGGTCATTGGGATGTGCAATTTCTATCAACGCCTGGGCTCGTTCCCGAACTGTGCGACCGTTAAGACTGGCAATGCCGTATTCGGTGATTACCATATCAACCGACTCGCGAATACTGAATTGGTTGGGAAAATCTTCGATCGAAATGCGTATATTGGATTCCTGATTACGGTTGCGGCTGGGCAGGGCGAAAATCGTGATTCCACCTTGGGACAAGCCGGCGCCATGAAACAAATCCACCACATCACCAGGTCCGGCGGTGACGGTACCCTTGCCGAAATGTAATGCGATTCGTCCGGAAATATCGACCTTGCGTGCCGGCATTACGGCTACAAAACGTGGGTTCATGCCGATCTGAGCCGGGTTGAACACCTTGTCAATTCCCTGGAATTCCACCAGGGGGTTGCGGTTCAGCCAGGCCATAAGCTCGGGGGTACCAAAGGCATAGCAAGTGAGAGATTTTCCCCGAAAAATTTGTTTATGCCGGTTGCTGACGGCCCCGCTTTTGACCAGATCCATCAACGGATCCGTAAAGAATGGCGTGTGGATGCCCAGGTTGTGTTTGTGCATCAGATGCCGGCTGAGTGCCTCGAAAAGCGGGCCGATGGTAAAGGCAATGCAGCTGCCGTCTTCAATAACCGATGCGACATTGGCGGCAACCTGATCAAAAATATCTACCAGCGGCCAGCGGTCGAAATATATCGGCGGCTCGCTGGAACGTATCAGCAGATCGAAATCGGAGAGCGGAACAAATGTATCGCCGAGGGTAACCGGGATTTGCTCATTGACCTCGCCGACCACCAGGGAAGCTTTTTCCATGGCTTGCCGGATGACATCCACTGCCACTCCCAGACTGCAATATCCGGCTTCATTGGGGGGGGTGACTTGAACAAATGCCGCATCGATCGGAATTCTGCCGGACTCAATCAAACGGGGGATTCGTGAGAAACTGCTGGGAATCAGATCCACCATGCCAGCGGTAATGGCTTCGCTGGCCACGTAGCCGGAATAGAATGTTTTCAGTCGGTAGGTATTTGCTTTAAGCGCTTTAAGCGATATGGCATCGGCTAAACTGACCAGCTGAATCAATTCTAAATCTCTTAAATTAGGTGCATCCGCGGCCATCAGGTGTTTGACGAGCGTGCGCGGCTCCCCCACGCCGGTTCCTAAAAATATGCTCATTCCCGGCTCGATCATTTCGATGACTTTGCGGGGGGCGACAACCCGTTCTTCCCAGCCGTTATGATTCTTTTTTTTCATTTTTGGTGCTTGTTATTTTCATGATTTTCATTTAGGCGTAGAGTCTTAATTGTTATTTCCCTGAATTTTATGATCCACCTGAGGCGGATTTCATCACGAAAACACGAAATTTTTATTTTATCCTTTTCGTGTTTTGGTCCTTTCGTGCTTTCGTGATTAATTTCTTTTTTGGTACCGGCTTGTCCGAGTTAGGAGGTAATTTTTGCAAAATCAGTCAAGTGCGTCTTTAGATGGCGGAACCCTGAAAGCAGCGTATTCGCCCTTTGCACTTTCGTTATTTCGTGATAATTCATTACTTCTCTTAGCGGTCTTTCGCAGCGTCTTGTTATCCTAATCGATTTGGGGAAAAAAGTGAAATTCTTTTCTTATATTGAGAATGGATTGGAGGATATTCTCGACGGCTTTTATGCATTATGGCCCCAACCGTTTCCAGGACGAGAGCGTTTAAAGGCATGTAAAATCGTTTCTCATCGCGGAGAATACGACAACAGGAATGTATTTGAGAACACCTTGGCGGCCTTTGACCGAGCCCGCGCTTCAGGGATTTGGGGGATCGAATTCGATGTTCGTTGGACGAAGGACCTGCGGCCGGTCGTGATCCATGATCCGGATCTGAAAAGAGTTTTCGGAATGGATATCACGGTCGCCGACATCACGCTGGCGGTGTTGCGGTCTGAATGCCCCGAAGTCCCCCTGCTGGCGGAGGTGATCCAGAAATACGGCGGGAAAATGCATTTGATGGTCGAGATAAAAGCTGAAAACTATCCCGACCCTGCGCAACAAAATCAGATTTTGCAGGAATGTTTTGCTGCTCTTAACCCCCGGGTCGACTATCATCTGATGTCCCTCGCAGCGCACATGTTCGACCTGATCACCTTCGTGCCGGCTTCAACGTGCATACCGATTGCCCTATGGAACTTGCCCCGCTTCAGTAATCTTGCCCTGGAAAAAAAAATGAGGGGAGTTGCGGGGCACTATTTCTTATTGAACAATGCCCTGTTGGCCAGGCACCGGGCCAATGGACAGAAAGTGGGCACCGGGTATCCCGGATCGAAAAACTGCCTGTTCAGGGAAGTCAACCGCGGCGTGGAGTGGATATTTTCCAACAATGCCGGCAAGCTTCAGAAGATCATTAACGGTTTGATATCAGGCGAAGTGTAGAGTCTAATTGTTATTTTTTTGCA
>CP070771.1:5611089-5623025 GCA_020345785.1 Desulfobacterales bacterium | reverse complement strand
CTCCCTTCTGCTGTTGCGGTTAAGACCGTTAAGAGCGCCCGCCGGGGGCACAGCGCTGCAAAGCGTTTCTACGGCACGATAACCAAGGAAGTTGTTGACATCCCGGCGCAGGGCTCCGCCCGCCTTCAACTTCAGCGACTCCGGCAGGGCGATGATCGAATCCGTATTGTCGGGGCTGCGTAAATGTAGAAACGCCGGGCAGGGACCCGGATGTCGCTCGAGGATGGCATGCAGATGCGTCAGCGTTTCCCGGTCCGTGCGGCTTGTTTCCAGATTAAAATGGACGCTTGCCGCCCAGGTCTCCTCGGCTTTTTCAATGGGGATTACCATGTCGGCCAGAATCTTTACCGACTGCTCATCTTTTTGAACCTGCCCCTGGATGATCACGGCGCGATCTTCCATCAGCAGATCCCTGG
This sequence comes from Desulfobacterales bacterium, assembly GCA_020345785.1. Next base: position 5,622,609 of record CP070771.1, on the reverse strand, counting down.
CGTCTGCGAAAACACGCGCAAAGACAATTGCCTCCACTGCGCCGTGCATGTCCTCGATGGAAATAAAGGACATCAGGTCACCTTTTTTGGTTTTTATGGTTTTGGCGCTTTGGACAAGTCCGCCGATTCTGACAACGCCGCCGTCTTTGAGCTCCTTGATAGATATCGCATTGACGTTGGTAAACTTATCCAGAATGTCTTCATAGCGGGTTAGCGGATGCCCGGTCAGATAAAATCCAAGGGATTCCTTCTCAAAAGCCAGCAATTGCTTCTCGTCCCATTCCCCTATTTCAGGCAACGCCGGCGCATTTATGCTGGGCTGGCTCTCACCCAGGTCAAAGAGACCCATCTGCGGGTCGTTGCGTTCCCGCTGCACCCGCTGGCCGTAGTCGAGGGCACTTTCCAGGGCGGCCATCATCTGAGATCGTTTGGCGCCGGTAGAATCAAAAGCGCCGCATTTGATCAGGCTTTCAATAACCCGTTTGTTTACTTTTTTCAGGTCCACCCGCTCACAAAAGTCAAACAACGATTCAAAAGTCTGATCGACGCGGCAGGCAAGGATGGATTCAATGGCACTTTCACCGACATTTTTCACTGCCACTAAGCCGTAGCGGATCTGCGTGCCGTCCACCATAAAGGCGGTATCACTTTTATTGATATCCGGCGGCAGAATCGGGATGTCGTGGCTGCGGCATTCGGCAATAAATTTCACCACCCCGTCGGTGGAATGCATTTCACTGGTCAGCAATGAAGCCATAAATTCCACCGGAAAATGCGCTTTTAGGAAGGCGGTCTGATAGGCAATCAGGGCATAGGCGGCGCTATGAGACTTGTTAAAACCATATCCGCCGAATTTTTCAATCAGGCTGAACAGATTTTCGGCCTTGTCGCCGGGGATGTCGTTGTCTTTGGCTCCCTGCACAAAGCGATGGCGATGTTGGGCCATTATTTCAGGAATCTTCTTACCCATGGCCTTGCGCAAATCATCGGCCTCGGCCATCGTGTAATTGGCCAGCTCGCCGGCTATTTTCATGACTTGCTCCTGGTAAACAATCACACCGTAGGTTTCCTTGAGGATCGGCTCGAGTTCGGGCACCAGATATACCACGGTTTTTTTCCCATGTTTGCAGGCAACATAATCGTTGACCATGCCGCTTTCCATTGGACCGGGGCGGTACAACGCTACCAGGGCGATGATGTCATCAAAAGATTCCGGCTTCAGTCGCACGAGCAAATCTTTCATGCCTGAGCTTTCAAGCTGAAAGACTCCGGTCGTGTCGCCGGCGGAAAGCAGACGATAGGTATCTGAATCGGTCAATTCAATATTTTCAAGATCCGGCGGCGTTTTACCCTGGCGTTTGATCAAGGCAAGGGTATTGGAGATGACCGTCAGGTTGCGCAACCCGAGAAAGTCAAATTTGACCAAACCAATCTTCTCAACGATTTTCATATCGAACTGGGTCACCACCTCCCCCTTTTTGCCCCGGTACAAAGGCAGGTAGTCAACCAGGGGACGGTCGGCAATGACAACGCCGGCGGCATGGGTCGAGGCGTGCCGCGGCAGCCCCTCGAGCACGCGGCAGATCTGGATCAGATCGGCCACATTGGGATCCTTTTCGGCCAGTTCCGCCAAGCGCGGTTCCTGCTTTAAGGCTCCATCGAGGCTGATGTTCAGGACATCCGGCACCATCTTGGCAATCGCATCCACTTCCCGCAGGGGAATATCCAGCGCCCGGCCCACATCGCGTATAACCGCCCGGGTCTTGAGTTTCCCGAACGTAATGATCTGGGCCACATAGTCGCCGCCGCCGTATCTGTCGACGACATACTTGTAGACATCCTCCCGTCCGTCGATGCAAAAATCGACATCGATATCGGGCATGCTCTTGCGAGACGGATTAAGGAAGCGTTCGAAGATTAATCCATGGGCGATGGGATCCAGATCGGTGATTCCCAGGCTGTAGGCCACCAGACTGCCGGCAGCCGAACCGCGGCCGGGTCCCACCGGCACACCCGACTCTTTGGCATGACGGATGAAGTCGGAGACAATTAAAAAATAACCGGGAAATCCCATTTCTTTGACGGTGGAGATCTCGTAATCGAGACGCTTCTGATAAATTGTCTCATCTAGGTCGGGATTCTTGCTTTTGATGCGCGCCATGATCCGCGCAAATCCCTGCCGGACTTTTTCTTCAAAAAGACCGTCGGCGCTGCTTTCCGAGCCGGTATCAAACTTCGGAAAGTGATAGGTGTTGAAATCAAATTCCAGGTTGCAGCGTTTGGCGATGTCCACTGTATGGCTGAGGGCATCCGGGTAGGACTTAAAGTAATCGTGCATTTCTTCTTTTGACTTGAAGTACAGCTGGTCGGTTCTGAATTTCAGCCGATCGTTGTCGTGGATGGTTTTACCGGTTTGAATGCACAGCAAAACATCATGGGCGCGGACGTCCTCTCTTTGCAAATAATGGCAGTCATTGCTGGCCACCAGAGGAATCGACAGCCGTTGACTCATATCTAAAAGGGCTTCGTTGACCCGTTCCTGGATATCGATGCCATTATTTTGAACTTCCAGGAAAAAATTTTTTTCCCCGAATATCGCCTGATACTCCCGGGCGGCATCGTCGGCATGCGTCATGCTTCCGTCCCGAATCCGCTGAGGTATTTCGCCGTGTAAACAGGCGGTCATGGCAATCAGGCCCTTGCTGTGTTCTTTTAAAAGCTGTTTGTCGATCCGGGGTTTGTAGTAAAACCCTTCAAGCTGGGCAGCCGTTGCCAATTTACACAGGTTGCGATAACCTTCCAGATTTTCAGCCAGCAGGATCAAATGCGAAAGACCTTTGCTGTCCAGCGGTGTCTTATCAAAGCGGCTGCGGGGCGCAACATATATTTCGATGCCGATAATTGGCTTGATGCCGGCTTTGACGGCCTTGTCATAAAACTCAACGGCACCGAACATGGTTCCGTGATCAGTGATGGCCACCGAGTGCATGCCGAAATCAGCAGCACGCTGCAGCAAATCTTCAATGCGGATGGCGCCATCCAGCAGGCTGTATTGGGTGTGGACATGCAGGTGGACGAAATCGGGGATGTTGGATGATGTCATGGAAGCCATATACCTTCTTCGTTTAATTTTTAGCTACAGTTTGCGGTTGAGGGTTGAAGGGTGTGTATTATGCGTTGTCAGTTGTATGTTGTTTGTTGTGCGTTGTGGATCGCGGGGAGCGAGGAGCGGGGAACGTACTGCAAACTGTTCGTGCGTTGATTTGATAACCGAAACTCGACCAATAATCCCTTCTTTACAGGAAACGCACATGGATTTTGGGCATTAAGTTGTTACCGCAGCGGCTGCGGGCGGCGAGTTGTTCTTTTTTTCATTGCATTATAAACTCGAGAAGAAATCTTGCTGTTCTGAAGTAAGTAAATACCGGACCCGCACGGCCTCAGACAACCGACAACATACAACATACAACTTACAACCTACGTCAAATTATTCCAACCGATAATTCGGTGCCTCCTTGGTAATGATGACATCATGCACGTGGCTTTCACGCATGCCGGCGGCACTGATTTTCAGAAAACGTGCCTTTTCTCTCAGCTCATCCAGCGTCCGGCAGCCGCAATATCCCATGCCGGCCTTTAGGCCGCCGATAAGCTGGAAAATATTGGCTGAAAGAGAACCTCGGTAAGGCACACGGCCGACAATGCCCTCGGGAACCAATTTATCATCTTCGGTCTGCTCGCTCTGATAGTAGCGATCCTTGCTGCCTTTTTTCATGGCTTCAATCGATCCCATGCCGCGGTACATCTTGTAGCTGCGGCCCTGGAAAAAAACCACCTCACCCGGACTTTCCTCGGTTCCGGCAAGAAGTCCCCCGATCATGATGGAATGAGCGCCGGCGCCGATCGCCTTGGTGATATCGCCGGAAAATCGAATTCCGCCGTCCGCTATCAACGGCACACCGGTTTTGCTGGAAATGGCGCGGCAATTCATAATGGCGGTCATTTGGGGCACACCGATACCGGCAACAATGCGGGTTGTGCAAATCGATCCACCGCCGATGCCGACTTTGACACCGTCTACACCGGCATTAATCAGATCTTCAGCGCCCTTGGCCGTGCCGACATTGCCGGCAATCAACTCAATACCATCATACGTGCTTTTTAGCGTTTTAACCCCGTTAATGACATTGGCTGAATGGCCGTGAGAGGTATCTATCAGGATAATATCCGCTCCGGCCTTAAGCAACGCTTCAGTGCGCTCTAAGTTATCGGGGCCGACGCCGACGGCGGCCCCTACCCGCAACCGCCCCCGGCTGTCTTTGCAGGCGTTAGGATACTTTTTTATTTTTTCAATATCCTTGATCGTTATCAATCCCGTCAATCGGCCGCTTCTATCAACCACCAAAAGCTTCTCAATGCGGTGTTTGTGCAGCAGTATTTTGGATTCTTCCAAAGTAATTCCTTCCTGAACTGTTATCAGATTGTCCTTGGTCATGACCTCTGAAATCTTTTTGTCCAGGTCGGTCTCGAATCGCAGGTCCCGGTTGGTGACGATCCCGACCAGCTGTTCCCCTCTGGTCACCGGCACACCGGAAATCCGGTACTGCTCCATTAATGCCAACACCTCATGGACCTTCTGGTCCGGATGGATGGTAACCGGATCCACGATCATGCCGCTTTCGGATTTTTTAACTTTATCCACCTCCATCGCCTGGCTCTCGATGCTCATATTGCGATGGATGAATCCCATACCGCCTTCTCTGGCCATGGTGATGGCGGCATCCGCCTCGGTGACGGTGTCCATGGCAGCGCTGACAATAGGAATATTGAGGTTGATGTTCCTGGTCAGGGGGGTACTGATATTGACATCTTTCGGCAACACATCCGAATAATTGGGTATTAACAGTACGTCGTCAAATGAATAGGCTTCTTCAGGCGGAATTTTTGGCATTGGAATCCTCCCTAGCGTAGAATCTTAATCGTGAATCCTTGGCATTTCATGAAAAAATATCGAATAGCAAATGGTCGCGGCTTTGGCAATCCTCAATTGTTATCTTGACATCGAGTTGGGTCTCATAGTAAAAAACCCGGGCCCGAAAGGCCGACCATCTCCGACGCCCGCCGGGGCGATCTTCGACTGATCCATTGAACCAGATTATCCTTGATTTATTTAAACGACTGATCATTCCGATGTTAATTGATATCAATCCTCAGAATCCCCAGCCGCGACTGATCCACCAAGTGGTGGAAGTATTGAAAAAAGGCGGAATCGTTGTCTATCCGACCGATACCTATTACGGTATCGGTTGCGACATTATGAACAAGAAAGCCATTGAAATGATCTATCAGTTAAAGCAAAGGAACAAAAACATACCTTTCAGTTTTATCTGCTCCGATCTCAAAAACATCAGCCATTATGCCAAGGTTTCAAATTATGCCTATAAAACCATGAAACGGCTTTTACCGGGTCCCTACACCTTCATTCTGGAAGGCTCCCGGCTGGTCCCCAAAATGATGCTGACCAAACGCAAAACTGCGGGAATTCGCGTGCCGGATAATCCAATTTGCCTGGCATTGGTGAAAGAGCTGGAAAACCCCCTCTTGACCACCAGTGCAACAATGCCGGATGGATCAATTCTGCAGGATGCATCCTTGATCCACGATTATTTCGGCAACCGCATCGACGCCGTAATTGACGGCAGCATCGTACCCGGCCAACCGTCAAGCGTCATCTCATTGATTAATGACGTTCCCGAGGTGATCCGCAGAGGCTTGGGGGATGTGAGTATTTTTGAATGAGTCGGACGATTCCGGCTTTAATTTAGCAAAGAATCCCCGCCTCGAAGACCTCTTTCGCAATTTGAGGATACAAAGACGCCTATCAAATCGCTTGAGAAGCGATGGGATAGGCGCGTGGAAACATCAGTATATTATTTTAAACATAAATTTTTGATATTCAAAAATTTATTCTTCGTTTAATTTTTCCTGCAGATTTTCGCGCAGAATTTCGCCGAAGGAAGAGGTGGCAGGTCCCATCTTGTTGACATATTCACTCAGAAGACTCTGTTCGTCCTCTATTTCCATGCGCTTGATGGACAGTCCGATTCTTCGCTCCTCACTGTTGATGTTCATGACCCTGGCTGTGATAACATCGCCGATATTATATTTTCCGACCGGCGTTTTGATCTTCTCTTTGCTGATCTCAGATACATGCACCAACCCCTCGATGCCTTCCTCGAGTTCGACGAAGATCCCGAAATCAGTCAAATTGGTTACTGTGCCGGTGATCTCTTTGCCGACTTCGTAACGTTCGGCGACCGTTTTCCAAGGATCGTCCTGCAGCTGCTTTATGCCGAGCGAAAACCGTTCGCTCTCCTTTTCAATATCCAGCACAATCGCCTGGACAACGTCGCCTTTTTTGTAAATCTCAGATGGATGTTTGATTCGTTTGATCCAGGATATATCGGATATGTGGACCAGACCATCAATTCCTTCATCAATTCCGATAAAAATGCCGAAGTCAGTGATATTCTTGATTTTACCCTCAATGGTGGTACCGACGGGATACTTTTCTGCAATCACATCCCACGGATTCGGAACCACCTGCTTCATTCCCAGAGATATCCTGCGGTTTTCGGGTTTGATGTCGAGAACGATCGCTTCAACTTCTTCCCCCACCGAGACCACTTTGGAGGGATGGCGGATTTTGCGGGTCCAGGACATCTCGGATACGTGGATCAGTCCCTCAACGCCTTCCTCCAGTTCGATAAATGCGCCGTAATCGGTCAGGCTGACAACCGTTCCGGTAATCCGGGAACCCACTGGATATTTTTCCGCGGCAATCGACCAAGGATCGACCGTAAGCTGTTTCATGCCCAGCGAGACCCGTTCTTTTTCTAAATCAAAACTCAATATTTTAACGTTGATCGGATCTCCGACGGAGAATAGCTCTGAAGGATGTTTGACTCTGCCCCAGGATATGTCGGTAATGTGAAGCAGTCCGTCTACGCCGCCAAGATCGATAAAGACACCGTAGTCGGTAATATTTTTTACAATGCCCTCAACAACTTTGCCCTCATAAATAGAAGACAAGGTCGCCGATCGCTTTTCTTCTCTCTTTTTCTCCAGTATGGCGCGGCGCGACAAGACAATGTTACTGCGTTTGCGGTTATATTTTAAGATTTTAAATTCAAATTTTTGGCCGACAAGTTCGTCAAGGTTTCGTATCGGGCGCAGATCGGCCTGCGAGCCGGGTAAAAAGGCCTGAACGCCGATATCCACCGAAAATCCGCCTTTAACACGGTTGGATATAAGACCTTTTATGGTTCCATCCTCGTCGTAGCATTTTTTAATCGCATCCCATATTTTAATGTTCGAGGCTTTTTCTTTTGATAGGACTACCCGCTCGTCCTCATCGTCCCACCATTCCACCATCACCTCAACGGTATCGCCCATCTGGGCGGTGATATTTCCCTCTTCATCCTTGAATTCCTGAATCCGAATCTGCCCCTCGGATTTGTAACCGATATCTACCAAAACATAGTCCTTATCCACCGAGATGATGCGGCCGGTAACGACTTCTCCTTCAGCGAAACGCTTGAAGCTTTCTTCATACAGATTCATTACGGCTTCCATACTGTCACCGGACTCTTGCGCGCCTGCTGCGGGCTTGCCAGTCGCAGCGGGTGTGGATGGTTGTTCATTGCCCGACGGCGCGTCATCAGCTTCTGAAGGTTGCGACGTCCCTTCATCGGAAAGATCAGATTGGTTTGAGATGTCCTTTGCATCGTTTTCGTTCACATTAACCATAAAAGTAAAATACCCCCTATGCCATTTTAATCATGCACCCTGTAAGAGATGCGCAATCAGGTATTTTTAACAGACCTGTAGAAAAAAGCAATGATTAATTTTGAAATTTTCCCAAATCAGCAAAAAAGTATTTATCAGAGGAAGTTGGGCTTGCAGCCGGGGGGCCGGTTTGTGCAGCGAACATTATAAGGGGACAACCATTTCAGATCTGACCGACCTGTCGATCTACTCGATATGGGAAACCATTACCTCAACCACCTGCGCCACACTCAAATCCGTGGAGTCGATGATAATGGCATCCGGCGCCGGTTTTAGGGGCGCTGCCTGGCGGGTACTGTCATTTTGGTCCCGCTGCCGCATGTCACGCGCCACCTCCTCCAGAGTTTGGGAGGTTTTTGATTTTAATTCCTCAAAACGCCGTTGTGCCCTCGTGCTGGTGGATGCATCCAGAAAAAACTTGATGTCGGCATCTGGAAAAACCACGGTCCCCATATCTCGTCCTTCAAACACCGCCGCCTTTTCGCCGCCCAGCTTCCTCTGCACCTCAAGGAGATATTTCCGCACGACCGGCCTGGCTGAGACGGCTGAAGCCAGCATCGTAATCTCGGGTGTACGAATGCGGTCGGTGATATCCTCCCCGTTCGAAATCAGGCGCAATCCTTTGTTATTTATATCAAAACTTAGTTTAAGCCGTCTGCAGAGAGATTCCAGATCAGCCTCATTTTCCGGATCAACCCCCTCGGTTTTGACCGCCAACGCCACACCCCGGTAGAGAGCGCCGGTATCAATATACCGATAACCCAGCCGATCCGCCAGCGTTCGGCTGACGGTCGTTTTGCCGGCCCCCGCCGGGCCGTCGATTGTAATTAAGAGTTTTTTGTCGCGCGCGTTCATTTTCGTTGAAGCACTTTTTCCAGTGCCTCCAGCAGACGAATGTTCTCATGATGCAATCCGACATTGACCCGGATGCAATCCGGATATCCGTATGACGTCATGGAACGTACGATGACACCTTCTTTTAGCAGGTCCTCGAAAACCGTATCAGCATTTTTGTCCACCTGAATCAGCAAGAAATTAGCGTGGGACTTTTGGTATTTAATGCCGATTCCATCCAGGGTCTGGTAAATGAACGCCATTTCCTCTGCAACCAGCTGTTCGGTTTTTTTCAGAAATTCCTGATCTTCAAGGGCGGCAATGGCTGCCGCCTGGGCCAGCGCATTTACATTAAAGGGCTGTCTTACCCGATGGAGAAGTTGCGCTAAATAAGACGGCATAAACCCGTATCCGATACGAAGCCCGGCCAACCCGTAGGCCTTGGAGAAGGTACGCAATCCTACTACGGTCTTGCCTGAATTAAGATACTCGAGACTGTTGGGGCAATTCGGAGCGCGTACAAATTCGATGTAAGCCTCATCGATAACCAGAACAATGCCCGTCGGAAGGGCAGCGACAAATGCATCCAGCGCTTCTTTTGAAATCAGCGACCCGGTAGGATTATGCGGATTGTTCACAAAAACAAGCCGGGTCTTCGGACCGATGCGGTTCAGCATCCCATCCAGATCGGTCTGATAGGCCTTTAAAGGTACCTTGACTGTTTCGGCGCCGGAGCTCTGGATCGCTATTTCATAAAACAGAAAGCCAGGTTGGGGTATAATCGCTTCATCGCCGGGTTGGAGCATCACCAGGGCGAGCATCGCGATAAGGTCGTCGGAGCCGTTGCCGAGCACGATGTTTTCACACTTGATGTTCAATCGGTTTGAGAGTTGTTGACATAAATCATAGCTGCCGCTGTTGGGATAACGATGCAATGCACCGGCGGTTTGTCGGATAGCCTCCAATGCCTTGGGCGACGGCCCCAATGGATTTTCGTTGGAGGCAAGCTTGATCGCATCGGCAATTCCGTATTCTCTTTTAAGTTCCTCAAGCGGTTTGCCCGCAACATAGGATTTAAGATTCAGGATGTAATCGGGTACGCTCAGTTTCATTTGGCAAGGGCCGCCTTTCTCCCTTCCTCAAGCGCTTGCATGTTGAGGGGAATCAGCTTCTCTTTCTCGGCGAATTTATCTTTGACCGCTTCTCGCAGTGAATCAAAACTGACAACCTTGCTGCGGGTGACAAATGCGGCCAGGGCCACAATGTTGGCGGCTTTGACGTTTCCGAGCTCTTTGGCAATTTCGATGATGGGCACCTTGATAATATCCACATCATCGCGGCCGGCATCGATGGGTATTATGGAACTGTTGATAAATATCACCCCGCCGGCTTTGACGGCCGGCGCGAATTTCTCCAAAGAGGGCCGGTTCATGGCAACCAGATGTTTGGGGTTGCGGATAATGGGAGATCCTATAAGCCGGTCGCTGATCACCACCGTACAATAGGCGGTGCCGCCCCGCATCTCCGGACCGTAGGAAGGAATCCAAACAACTTGATATCCTTCATTCATCGCGGCCTGGGCAAGAATCTGGCCCATTAGCATGATCCCCTGCCCGCCGAATCCGGCAAATTGAATTTCACTCTGCATGACCCCTCCCCTGATCAAGGTTGATTATATTCGTTAAGATCGTTTGGATCGATTAGATAGTTTAGATCGTTTTTTTCATTGAGTGGATTGAGTTGATCAAGTAGATCGTTGATCGCTCGTAGTCGAAGGGTGCGCATTACCCACCATTAACAGCAAGATAGCGATATCTGGACATAATAGTGCTCATAACATTCTTCGTCTCAAGCAAAGCGCTCCTCAAGTGCAACGCTCCTCAAGGATCACCGGTCCGCTCACTTCGCCCCCCCGGGGCCTATTGCGCAATACTCAGTCCTCATCACTCAGTCCTTCAATCACCCTCCGGCGTTTTATAGTCCCCCAGTTTAAAATACGGCAGCATTCTCTCTTCAGCCCACTTCAGAGCTTCCAGGGGCGTCATGCCCCAGTTTGTCGGGCAGGTGCTGATCAGTTCCACCAGACTGAAGCATCGATCTTCCAGCTGATACATAAAAGCCTTCTTGATGGCTTTTTTGGAACGGTTGATATATTTGGGGGATATCAACGTCTGGCGGGTAATATATCCGGGCGTCGCCAATGATGCCAGCATTTCGCTCATCCTGACCGGCATCCCGGTAAAGTCCGTTTTCCTGCCAAAAGGCGAAGTGGTGGTTCGCTGGTCCGGCATTGTGGTGGGGGCCATCTGGCCGCCGGTCATGCCGTAAACGGCATTGTTGATAAAAATTGTCGTAAATTTTTCGCCACGATTGGCCGCATGAACAATTTCACCTAATCCGATGCTTGCCAGATCACCGTCACCCTGGTAGGTGAATACGATCAGGTCCGGTCGTACCCGCTTAATCCCGGTCGCCATCGCCGGAGCCCTGCCATGAGCCGCTTCCTGGAAATCGAAGGTGAAATAGTTGTACATCAAAACGGCGCATCCGACAGGCGCGATGCCGACGGTGCGGCCGCGAATACCCAGTTCATCGATGACCTCCGCCACCAGCCGGTGCGCCACCCCGTGGGTGCAGCCCGGGCAGTAATGGGTAATTGTATCAGAGAGGGCTTCGGGTTTATGAAATGTCTTTCCCATTGTATCTACTCCTTGATTTGGCCAGCCAGCTGAATAGTCAGACAGTCGACTATTCGACGAATTAATCCGCCCTGAAAAGCAGCCCATTCAGGGTTTTAATTTACTCTATGACAACTGAAGAAAGTTGTTAAATCCAAAG
>CP070771.1:5608337-5610989 GCA_020345785.1 Desulfobacterales bacterium | reverse complement strand
CAATTAATATGGGCTAAGATTTCATCCAATCTTCGGGCCACGGTCACACCTGCGTCCTCCAGGTGACTGATTTTAGAGTCGGCTGAACCCAGCCCGCCCGAAATGATAGCACCGGCATGGCCCATCTTTTTTTCAGCCGGTGCTGTAGATCCGGCGATGTAGGCCACCACTTTTTTGGGATAGCCGGTCTCTTTGATGTACTGGGCGGCGATCTCTTCTCCGGCACCGCCGATTTCACCAATCATGACCACCACCCGGGTCTGTGTGTCATCCCGGAAAAGTTTGAGCACATCAATGAAATTGGTGTTTTTGGTCATGTCACCGCCAATGCAAACGCAGGTGGATTGACCGATCCCTTTATACGTGAGGTTCGAAGCAATCTCATGGGTCAGGGTTCCGCTGCGTGAGATTACCCCCACATGCCCTTCGCTGTAAATAAAACCGGGCATCACCCCGACTTTGCATTTGCCCGGACTGATCACACCGACCGTGTTCGGCCCGACGACTCGCAGGCCGGCCTTATCGGCCATGCTGCGGATAATCAAGGCATCATGCAACGGCACATGTTCGGTAATAACGACAATGAGCGCAATCCGGTTCTCGATTGCCTCCACGGCGGCGGCCAGCACGCCGGCCGGTGGAACCATTATCATTGTGGCGTCGATGGGGACATGCGCCCGGACTTCGGCCACCGTGTCAAATATTGGTGCGCCCAGCACCTTTTGGCCACCTTTGCCGGGACTTACGCCACCGGCAACCTTGACGCCATATTCCATCATTTTGGCCATATGGTAGCGCCCCTGTCTACCGGTCGCCCCCTGGATAAGAACCTGTGTATATTTGTCAATCAGGATGGACACGACGATTTTCTCCTTTTTTCCATTTCCTCGAGCAGCAAAAGAATTCCTTCCTCGGTGGTGCCGTATTTCACAACGGGAATCTCCCTGGCCGCTAAAAGTGCCCATCCCTTTTCCTGGGAATGCCCCCGCATTTTAACCGTAATCGTCTGTGGCGGATTCATTTCTTCAATAACCCTCACAACGCCTTCGGCCATTTCACGACAGTTGTTGATTCCGCCAAATGCATTGAGAAAGACGCCCTGCACGCCGGGTGTTTTGAGAACGATTTTAAGCGCGGCAGCGGTTTTTTCCGGAGTGGCGACTCCTCCCAGATCCAGAAAATTGGCCGGTACCCCGCCATAATGGTACACCGTATCCATGGTCGCCATGCCCACTCCGGCGCCGCCGGCAATCAATCCGATGTTGCCCTCTTCGCTCAAGCGCACATAAGATACGCCCGCTGCCTGAGCTTCTAATTCAAGCGGATTCTCAGTGCTTGCCTGCCGCTCAAAATTCTGAATCAGGGGCTGGCGAAAAAGGGCCGCATCGTCGATTTCCATTTTGGCGTCGGCCGCCGAGACGCGCCCTTTTGCGTCTACGATCAGCGGATTGATTTCAGCCGTGATTGCGTCATATTTAAAGTAGCCGTTGATCAGTTTGAGAAGAATCTCTGCCACTTTCACGATGGCAGTCTGGCTTAAACCGATCTTTTGGGCCATGGCCAGCGTGTGATGCAAACGCCAGGTTTGCAGCGGATCAAGCTGCTTTTGAAAAATCTCATCCGGTGTGTCTTTGGCCACGGCCTCGATATCCATGCCGCCCTGGGCCGAGACCATCATCAAAGGCATGGCCGTGTGCGGATCAAAGGTAATTCCCAGGTAAATTTCCCGGGCCACCTCCAGCTGTTCTTCGATCAGCAGTTTGTCAACTCTATCTGTGCCGATTTGCATTCCCAGGATCTCTTCAATCCCGCGGGTCAGTTCATCCGGGTTGGCTGCAAATGCAATGCCACCGGCTTTGCCGCGTCCACCGCGCAAAACCTGGCTTTTGACAACCACCGGATAGCCGATCCGTTCGGCTGCGTCGCGTGCTTCGACTACATCGGCGACGACATGACCCTGAGGTGTGGGAATACCCATTTTTTCAAACAGAATCTTGCCTTCAAATTCGTAGAGTTTCATCTTCTCTCCTGTCAGCGCAGCAGGTACGGTATTTCCACATACAGGGCATCGTTGGGACACTCTACTTCACACGGCAGGCAGAACCAGCAGGTGCGGTACTTACCGAACGGCATACCGCATGAAAGACAGCGACTCGCTTCCTGGCGTGCTGTCTTAGCGTCAAAGGCTTCTTCGATCTCTATAAAATCGCCGTTGCCCGCATAGAGCCGTTCCGGAATTTTGGCCCGGGCAACGGATGTATTTCCATCCGCCTCGATTTCAAACTCTGTCTCCACCGGACCGGCATAACGTCTTCCGTAACGCATATGCTCACCCTGAAGGTGTCGATGGACCGATTCGGCGGTACGCCGGCCCTGGGCGATGGCATCCACCACCGATGACGGGCCGCTGACAACATCGCCGGCGATAAAGATCATCTCGTCGGCAGTCTGAAGGGTGAGCGGATCCACCTGGGCGATCATTTCGTCGGTTAATCCGATCTGCGACAGCAAGGCGGTATTTCGCTGCTGGCCGATGGCCACGATCACGGTGTCCGCCGGCAAATCCTTTAATTCGCAGGCGTCGAAAACCGGTTGGAATTGACCGCGGTCGTCAAATACCTTCAGGCAGCGCTGGAACGAAACCCCCTCGAG
>CP070771.1:5602868-5608237 GCA_020345785.1 Desulfobacterales bacterium | reverse complement strand
ACGCTGTGTATGTATGTACAATGATTTATGCCCTTGTGTATCGATTTATAATCATAGCATTCTGTTGGCACACTATATGCTTTTTAGAAGTTTGATGAAGGATGAGGGCAAGCTATGGACACTGAAATTCGAAGAGTTCTTTGCGCAACCGATCTATCGGGTAACTGTGATCATATATAAGGGTGCCATGAATCTGGCCAGCGATAGAGGTGCCGATCTTATGGTTATCCACGTTATCAGCCAAAGATCGATTAAAGCGGCCAAAGCGCTGGCATACTATCTCAACGATTCCCAAAATGATGTTGTCAAAGAAAAAACCTATTCCGCCTTGCAGCGCATGAAAAAGCAACTCGGCTCCTTTCTCAAAAAGGAAATAAAAGATCATCCAGAGTACCCGGGTCTCGTTGAACACCTGCTTGTCTACCCCGGCAAGGTCGCTGAAGAAATAGTGGAAAAGGCAAATCGGTTTGGATGTGAAACGATCGTCCTTGGCCCTCATGGGTCCAGCTTTTACTCAGCATTTTTTTCATGGGGTACGACGAAGAAGGTCCTTAAACAAACAAAAAAGTCCGTTTATCTGGTTTCCCTGAAAAAAGGCAATTTAAGTATCACAACCTACAACAAAGGCTCCTCTCCCCAATCTGCGAATAAAAGTTAAAAGTTTGAAATTTTGCGAAAAGAGATTTCGAAAATTTTCTAATTTTTTACCCAATAAGCCCTCAACAGCTTTAGGAGGACAAAATGGCGGAAGACAAATTAGTCAAAAAAACCGAAGCAAAGAAATTCTGATCCCGAGGCCGCAACCATTGATCCGGCAAGCCGGCAGATGATTCAACGCGCCCACGAGCTGGGAATTGAGACGGCATTTAATAGAGCAGTTGCGATGAAACCCTGCAACATCGCAACGCAGGGTATTTGCTGCAAAAACTGTGGGATGGGACCCTGCCGGTTGCCTCTGCCGAAAGGCGGAATCGAAGGGGAGAATACCCACAAAGGTATCTGTAAGGCAACTCCGAATACCAATGCCGCACGCAACTTCATCCGAATGATTGCCGGCGGTGCTGCCGCCCATTCCGACCACGGACGTTCTGTCGCCGAAGTGTTTATGTCCGCTGCCAGAAAAGAAACCGATGCCTACAAAATTAAAGATACTCGCAAGCTACTGCAAGTCGCTCAATGGTTGGGAGTCGACACGACGGTGGCGGTCGATGGTGAACAGCTGGATCGGGATATTGATGAAATTGCGGTTGAGGTCGGCGAAAAAGCCCTCAACGAGTGGGGCAAAGCCGAAGGCGAACTTCTTTTTGCCAAACGAGCGCCTGCACCCCGCTATGAGCTTTGGAAAAAGCAGGGGGTGGTGCCGCGCAATATCGACAGAGAAATTGTTGAAATCATGCACCGAACCCATATTGGCGTAGACCAGGACTATAAAAACCTGATGAAGCAGGGAACACGCGCTGCCATTGCCTGCGCCATGGAAGGCCTTCTGACGCCTGAATCAGCCAGGGTGTTTTGCGGACCGGGTTTGGCCGAGGTTTGTGAAACAGTTGGTATCCCGCCTGTGCTTCATCTTGGCTCCTGTGTGGACAATAGCCGGATACTTTTGGCGGCCACAGAAGTCGTCAAAGTCGGCGGTTTCGGCAATGACATCAGTGAACTGACGGCAGCCGGCAGTGCACCGGAATGGATGAGTGAGAAGGCTATCAGTATCGGTCATTATTTTGTAGCCTCCGGTGTTTACACGGTTTTTGGCGTCACCCTGCCCGTAAGCGGTGCGCCGGTATTTCAAAAATATATCTTCGAAGAATTCGAAAAACTTTACGGCGGTATGTGGGATCTTGAGATCGACCCTGTCAAACACGCCCGCAAGATGATCGCTCATATCGATGACTGTATCGAATTCAATGATCGCTTGCGCTATGCGGATATAACCTCCGACCTGGCCTTTTTGGCCATGGATCTTGACTTTGAAGGACATCCTCAAATTGCCCAGCGACTGATAAATTTCTATCTCGATTATGCTAAAGACGAAGAAATGTTCATTTTGCTCGACTTTTACAAGTGTTATCGCGCGTACGTTCGGGTCAAAGTCAATTGCTTTCGTCTTAGGGATAACGATCTGGCAGCGCGCAGACGCGCCAAAATTCTGAAGGAAACCCGTCGCTATCTGAACCTCGCTTACCGATATGTCATTCAGTTTACACGCCCCACCAGCTGGGTGGTATGCGGTCTAGCGACGGCCGGAAAAAGGGCCACGGCTGAAATGACGGCCAAAATACTCAGTTTAGGCATATTGCAAAGCGATGTCGTTCGCAAAAAGCTGTTCAATTTACCACTTGACGGCACACCGGACCTGCCTTTCGAAGAAGGCATCTATTCAAAGGAGTCAACCGCTCTTGTTTACGGAAAACTCTTGATGCTGGCCCAGGAGGAGATTAAGCAGGGGCGTTCAATCATTTTAGATGCTGCATTTAGCCGCCGTCATCATCGAGACGAAACCCTGCGTTTGGCAAGAGATATGGATGCCAATATTATCTTTATGGAATGTACGGCATCCAATGAAACTTTGAAAAAGCGACTTTCCATTCGCGATGTATCCACTAAAAATTCTGATTTACGACAACAGCATTTCAAACAACTCTGCGCGCGGTTTGAAAGCCTGCAGGAATTGCCGGATGAAATACACATCCGCATTGACACAGATCTTCCTCTGGTAGAGAGCCTGCGGCAAATTCTTGCTCATGATTATGCGCTGCTTGCGCATCAAACTGCCGTGGCAAACAAACATTGGGAAGCCGGTTCTCTAAATGAGGGATAGTCGCTCTACTCGGACCAATTGATCGAAAGCAGAGGAGACACCATCGTGATGAGATCATCGGTGATGATTTGCTCGACGGGTACCGCGACCTGAATGATGCCGATTCACCAACAGGAATCGTTAAACTTCCCGCTGATAAAAGCGTATTAAATTCAGAACAAAGCGGGTTTAACAACTTCCTGGGGTTTTGCCTGTGTCATCAAGGGTGCGGAAAAAACCATCCTCTTTGATACGGGCGGCAGCAGCGCCGTGTTGCTCGGTAACATGCAGCGGTTGGGAATTGATCCTAAAGAAATCGATATGTTGGTGTTATCGCATATACAAGGAGTAGAAAATGGCTGGCAAAACCGACTCTCACACCGAACGCAAGCGAGCCGAAAAAGCAGAATCCAAAGCTAAAGAAGAATTGGAAATAAAGGTAGCCCAGCGGACTGCCGAGTTGAATGAAGCGAACCGCAAGTTAAGGCAGGAAATAGAAATGCGCAAGAAGGCGGAAAAGAAGCTGCAGGCCAACCAAATGCTGCTTTCCAGCACCTTCGATGCGCTCCAGGATCTGGTGATCGTCATCGATAGAGATTTCCGAGTCAGAATGTCGAATTGGAAAGATCATAGTCACATATCAAAAAAAGACCGCCAAGACCATCCTTATTGCTATGAAGTGTTTATGAACCGCGATAAGCCGTGTAATCCATGCCATGCCATGGAGGTGTTTAAAACCGGCAAAATAAAGCAGCATGAGGCCCCAAATCCGATCGATGGAAAATTCAGGGATCTGCGCGTGCTTCCGATGATTGATGATAAAGGGAATGTGTTCGCAGTGATCGAACATATTCGTGATATCACGGATCGCAAAAAGATGGAGCAAGCCATGCGGGAAAGCCAGCAGCGCTATCAAAGTATCTTTGAGAATGCACCCATCGGATTTTATCGTACCGCCCCCGATGGTCGAATCATGGATGCCAATCCGGCATTAATGGAAATATTGGGATATTCCTCCTTTAAAGAACTTTCCGCCGTGAATCTTGAAACCAGTGACTATCATCCGGAATATCAGCGCCGTCTATTCCGGGATCGCATCGAACGCGACGGTGAAATCAAGGGACTGGAATCATTTTGGAAACGACCGGACAATACGCTGGTATATATTCGTGAAAATGCGCGCGTCATTCGAGATGTGGACGGCAGGGACGTATGCTATGAAGGAACCATTGAAGATATTTCCGATCAAAAAAAGGCTGAAGAACATATTCATATGCTCAGCCGTCAATTGATGCAAGCCCAAGAGAGCGAGCGCCAGATGCTGTCACGGGAACTGCATGACACGGTGGCCCAGGACCTGTCGGTAGCCAAAATGGAGTGTGACTTAATTTATGGAGAACTGTTAAAAGACCGAGCATCGGAGGCGCAACGGGTCCGAGAAATTATCGGAGTACTGCAAAAAACTATCCATGGTGTGCGCAATATGGCCTACGAGCTGCGCCCCCCCGGCCTTGAGGAACTGGGACTTGTCGAGACAGTTTACCAGTTTTGCGAGGATTTTACTCAAATGTGGGGGGTGCCGGTTGATTTTCAGTCGGCCGGTTTGAAAAACTTAAAGCTGGATCATGATATTCAGATCAATCTCTACCGCCTGGTTCAAGAAGGTCTTACAAACATCCGTAAACATGCGGCCGCCAGCCGGGTAACGGTGAAGCTGGCTGCCGCCTTTCCGAACATTATCGTTCGAATCGAAGACAACGGCCGGGGCTTTGATGTGCAACAGCGAGCCTCCGTAAACAATCATGAAAAACGGATGGGTTTACGCAGCATGCAGGAGCGGGTTAAACTGATGAGTGGCGAAATGAAACTGCAATCAAAAATAGGGCAGGGTACAAAAGTTGCGATCAAGGTGCCCTTTGAGGAGAAAAAGAGCAGTGACCAAGAAAACCATCTTGATCGTTGACGATCATCCTCTCGTCAGGGAAGGCTTAAAATCGACTCTTAAGCCTGCTGTTGAATATGAAGTGGTCGGGCAGGCGGGCAACGCCCGCGAGGCCATGCGAATCGTCAAACATCTTAAGCCCGATTTAGTGCTCTTGGATTTAGCGCTGCCGGATAAAAGCGGGATCGATCTCTGCCGCGAGATTCGAAACACTTCACCATCAACCCGCATCATGATGGTCAGCATGCATTTTAAAGTCGATTACATTGTCAAGGCATTTCAGGCCGGGGCCACAGGCTATATGACCAAGGAATCGGCCACTGAAAGGCTTCTGCAAGGCATCGAGAGCGTGCTAAGCGGTGAATACTTCATGGATAGTTCCGTGTCCCATTCAGTTGTCGAGAAGCTGATGCAAACCGAGGAAAAGGAAATGAAAATCACCGATGCAAATTATGAGAGTCTGACGCCAAGGGAGCAGGAGGTTATGGTACTGCTGGCTGAAGGATCTTCGCCCAAAGAAATCGCCGCCAAGCTTTTCATCAGTCCCAAAACCGTTGAAAATCACAGAACCAACATTCTGAATAAACTGGGGCTTCACAGCACACTTGAATTGGTGCGCTATGCTGCCAG
>CP070771.1:5589626-5602768 GCA_020345785.1 Desulfobacterales bacterium | reverse complement strand
TTTATTTTAACATTGAAAACCTGGTCCTTTTGGCCAGGTTAGAGTTTATTGGCTGCAGTCTAGACAATACCGTGGAATGCTGGAGTGTTGGAAAATGGTACCAAAGGATGATATCTTTTTTTCGATGCATTTGGGAAATCAGAGATTAAAATCAAAATATTCAGCGGTTGCGTTGACACCGGGTGCGGCTGTATTTATCCTTTCTGTTAGCGCTAAAAAAATTAATCTAATAGCGGTTACCAGGATAAAAGGAACAAATGACGATGCAAACTATCAAGCGATTGGCAAAGCTGATTCGTCAAATTGGTATCTGTTTTTTGATGGCAGCCCTGGCGGCGGGCTGTGCCGGAAATTACGGCCGCTATACACGCGATGCCGCAGTCTTACAGAGCTTTAAAGACAATCAGGTGGCCTCTGACTACAGATACTATTACTTCGGTTATGATACCAGACCCTATGCCGTGATCGGTGTTGAAAAAAAATATGACGCCGGCTCCAATCTCTGGCGCGAAGTTGAGCCCAATACCGAAAAGTTCCATTATATGATTCGCTGGATTTGGGAGGATTACGGCTATTCTCCCTATGCAGCGCGAATTTTGGATCCATCCGGCAATCCGGTCGGAATATTGTACACGAGCATACGAGAAGTTGCCATTAAGTTTAGCGGCGACAATCGAATTGTTGTAATGCCGCACACACCATTCCTATGGGGGCCGGGAGCAAATTTAAAATCATCCGGCCGATACTATGGCAACGTCCAATAAATTATCACGCCGGCTCACCTCCCACCTTAAAGAGCACAGCCTATCGCGTGGCCGCCGCTCAAGTCCCGGCTGGGGATAGGCCCCGTGGGAAGCTGTGTGAATATCCCTGCTATCAGGAACTCCGGATCAAAAAGCTTTGCTCTTTGATCCGGAGATCGCGCAGGTTCCAGTTTCTCTCCCCCTGCATAATTCACAACCGGTCAAATTAAAGTTTTCGCAGGATTTGCCGATTGAACTAAAGACGTAGTTCAACAACTGATTCTTTGTTATTATCAGGATACGGGTTAAACCAGGCCGATAATCCTAGTTGGTTCAAAGGAAGGATTAACCCATATTTTAAACGGTAAAGGGGCAGTACCGCGGGTTTAAACCCCCATCCAAGGCATATATTGAAAAGAGAAATGAATATGGCAAAATCGAACAAAAATACCATTGGAAAATCCATGGCGGACGATGTTGACCCCGCCATATTTGACCGCCGCGCCTCCGAGTTGACCGAATTATTAAAGGCGTGTCGAGACCTTAGTGATATTCTAAATTTCGATGAGCTTTATTCGACATTTGCCGGCATAATCAAACATAAATTCGGGATTGCCAAGCTGGGTATATTTGCCTATGAACCGCAAAAAGAGACTTTTGAACTGGTTTTCAGTTATGGATTGGGAAAACTGGAATACAAATTTAAAAGTCATAAGGAAGAGTTATGGCAAACCATCCTGCAGGATAGACCCTTTGCCGTCGTCGACGGTTCAGGTAATCCACTTTTTGCCAAGTTCCTGGAAAAGCAGGACTTAAAGGTTTTGCCCTCTGAGCTGTGGGTTCCGCTGGTTATGCGCGATGAGGTAATGGGCCTTTTGACGATAGGAGGCAAAGCCGGGGGACAATCTTTTGATGATTTCGATCTCTATTTTCTCCATCAGATTGCGGCCCAGGCCGCTGTCTCCATAAACACCTGCGGTCTGTATGAGAGGCGCCGAAAAGAGAAAGAAGATTTAGACAACACCCTGCAAAACCTTTCCCTGCTTTACGGCATCGGCAAGGCGATGAACTACATCAGTGATCTCAAAAAGCTTCTGCAGTACATCCTGAAACAGGCGATTGACATCGCATCGGCCGAGAAGGGTTCACTCATGTTATACGACATTGAATCCGATCTCATAAACATCCGGGTCCTCGCGGGGCTGGAGGATGTGGAATATCAGGACAAGGTCAATAACAACGAAATCAAATGCCGCAGTTTCAAACCGGGCGAAGGCATTGCCGGACGCGTTTTTTCAAACGCTCAACCCATGATTGTAAATAATATTCGTGAGGACAGCCTATTCATCGAGTCGGAAACCTCCTACGTTCGTTCCATTGCCTGTATACCGATGGTTGTTTACAACGAAGTCATCGGTGTCATCAATGTAACCAACAAAAAAAACGGCAAAGAATTTACCGGACAGGATATAAAAATGTTGAAAGCCGTTGCGGATCAGGCTGCGGTGGCGGTCAACAAAGCGCAGCTCTATGATATGGCCGTCACGGATTCTTTAACCGGTCTTTATGTCCGCCGCTACTTCATGGTCAAGCTACAGGAGGAGATCCATCGGGCCGAACGTTACGATAAAATAATTTCCGTGATTATGGCGGATCTGGATCAGTTCAAAAATATCAACGACAATTACGGACATGATTCCGGAGATCGAGCATTGGTAGCGATCAGTAACTTTCTGCAGAAAAACATCAGAGATGTGGATACCATTGCACGATACGGCGGTGAAGAATTCGTTATGCTGATCCCTGATGCGGATAAGGAAGCGGCCTTCAGCCTGGCCGAGAGGCTTCGCGAAGAACTTGGCCGGATCAGTATCGACAATCTGCCGCCAATTACCGTCAGCCTGGGCATTGCTACATATCCCGCGGACGGCAACGATATTGACGACCTGATTAAAAAAGCAGACGCTGCCTTGTACGCCGCCAAAAAGGCCGGTCGCAACAAATCTGTAAAATACTCTGAAAATATCCGGTCTCAACAATAACCTTTTCTTTTTTTTGCTTATCTATTACAATTCTACTTGTATCTAATTTCCGAGCCTGATATTGAGCATCCCGATCAATTGCCAATTGCCGATTGAAAATTGAATATTTATTGAATTCTGTCTTTTATATTTTTTTGCTCACTACTTTTGTCGGAGCTTTTTAAAAAAGATAGGATACCGCAAATTTTCAATATTCCATTTTCACTATTCATTTTTTTTAACCAGGAGGTCATATGGCTGACATATTGGATGTGATTAAAGAAAGAGATCCCCAGGAAAGAGAATTTCATCAGGCGGTCAGTGAAGTCATGGAATCCGTCAAACCGGTTTTGGACCAGAATCCGATTTATCGGCAGGCGAAGATTCCGGAAAGACTGGTGGAGCCCGAACGGGTAATTATGTTTCGGGTGCCATGGATGGACGACCAGGGCAGTGTTCAGGTTAACCGGGGTTTTCGCATAGAAATGAACAGTTCCCTGGGACCCTACAAAGGCGGGCTGCGATTTCATCCGTCGGTGAATCTCGGTATTTTGAAGTTTCTGGCTTTTGAGCAGGTTTTTAAAAATGCCCTGACCACCTTGCCGATGGGCGGCGGAAAAGGCGGCTCCGATTTTGATCCCAAGGGCAAATCCGACAACGAAGTCATGCGCTTTTGCCAGAGCTTCATGTGTGAGCTCTTTCGACATATCGGTCCGGACACGGACGTGCCGGCCGGCGATATCGGCGTGGGTGCCAGGGAAATCGGCTATTTATTTGGAATGTATAAAAAGCTGCGCAATGAATTTACCGGTGTTTTGACCGGCAAAGGTCTGAACTGGGGCGGCAGCCTGATCCGTCCGGAAGCCACCGGTTATGGTTCGGTTTACTTTGCCGCTGAAATGCTGGCGACTCGCAACGAAACTCTGGCAGGAAAAACCTGCCTGGTTTCGGGCTCCGGCAACGTGGCTCAATTCACCACCGAAAAGCTTATTGAATTGGGTGCCAAGGCGGTGACTTTATCCGACTCTTCGGGATATATCTATGATGAAAGCGGCATTGACCGCGAAAAGCTCGCTTTTGTGAAAATCCTCAAAAACGTTCGTCGCGGGCGCATCTCTGAATATGCCGATAAATATCCTTCCGCCCAATACACTCCGGTTGATCCGGCTTTGGACCACAATCCGCTCTGGAACCATAAATCCGACTGTGCCTTTCCGAGCGCCACCCAGAATGAAATCAACGGCAAGGATGCCCAAAACCTTATAAACAATAGCATCATCCTGGTCAGCGAAGGTGCCAACATGCCGACGGTGCCCGAAGGTATTGACATTTTTAAGGATCACAAAATTCTTTACGGACCGGGCAAGGCGGCCAATGCCGGCGGCGTATCGGTTTCCGGTCTGGAAATGACCCAAAACAGCATGCGACTGGTCTGGACGCGTGAAGAAGTCGACAACCGGCTAAAGCTTATTATGAAAACCATTCATCGCACCTGTGTGGACGCCGCCGAGCGTTACGGCGTGCCGGGCAATTATGAGGCGGGCGCCAATATTGCCGGTTTTGTGAAAGTGGTGGATGCGATGCTGGATCAAGGACTGGTCTAAAATTTCCGATTGAAAAGGGCCCTTTTCCGCAATATCTGCGTCTATCTCAAGATTTGATTGTGCGGCGTACTTCGAGTACGCCTCCGCATAATCTTTCGATATCCTTGATCTTGCAAAAAATTGCTCATTTCAATCGGAAATTTAAACCGTTGTTAGATTCCTATGATGAATCATACGATTATCGTCCTGGCGGTTGTTCTGCTGGCTGGTCTCCTGTATTTCGAAAAAAACGGCAACCATAAGGGAAAACTGCCTACCAAATCCATCCTTTCATGCCTCTTCATTTTTACCGCCCTGGTTCAGGTGCATTCGATCCCCGGATATTACTATCTTTTGCTGGTCGGCTTGATTTTTTGTCTCGGCGGCGATGTTTTTCTGGCGTTGCCGCAGGACAGGATGTTTCTCATGGGGCTGGTGTCTTTTTTGCTGGGCCACGTATTTTACGTGATCTGCTTTTTCTATGTCGCCGATGTCAGCCAATGGACCTGGATCGGCTGCCTGGCCGCATTGTCGGTCAGCGCTGTGGTGTTTTACTGGCTGCGGCCGCATCTGGGAGACATGCTGATACCGGTTATTGCCTACATTGTCGTGATTACCGCGATGGTGATCGGCGCCTGGACGGTGGTGGGCGATGCCGGGTTGAATGATACCGGCCGGCTGCTGGTATTTATCGGCGCCGTTAGCTTTTATCTTTCCGATCTGTTTGTGGCCCGGGACCGCTTTTTAAAATCAGAATTTATCAACCGTCTTATCGGACTGCCCATGTACTATTGCGGTCAATTTTTGCTGGCCTTTTCAGTCGGGCTTATTAAATAGACCGAGTGAATCGATGGGCTAAGCGTGTCCCGTCGTTACCAGCAAGACACCTGCAACAACGACACAGACACCGACCAAAATTCCTCTGGTTATTTTTTCAACCCGACCGAGGAAGAAATAGCTGAGAACCAGCACGAATAAAGGGTGAAGATTGGACAGAGGGGCGACGACTATCGCATCGCCGTAGGAAAGGGCGTAAAACATGGTCAGCCAGGCGGCGGTCAGAGATATACCGGCTGCGCAAAAATAGGGGAAATCCTCCTTTTTAATTGAAATGGAGGCTCTCAGCTTTTTAGACACGAGGCATACAATCAAATAAATGACCAGAGATGTCGCGAATCCTACCGTAACCCCGAACAGCGGAGAATCCAGTATATTTAAACCCATCTTTCTTGTGACGATGGCAAAGCTGAAAAATAAGGCCGATAACAGCGGAAATATCAAGTCTTTGCTGCTGCTGTTACGAGATTCTGCTCCATTGTGCATATCCCGCTCGAAAATTATGATGCCGCCGATGATGATCACGATTCCCAGGCCGATTGGCAGTGTTATTTTTTCATTCAGCAGAATCAGCGCAATTATGGCTGTAAAAGCAGGGCCGGTTGCCAGGATAGAAGATGAGACCGAGGGACCGATTCGGTCTAAGCTGATAAAATACAGCCACCTGACCACGGCCGGTGAAAATATACCCGCAACGACAAAATAGGGGAATGCCTTGGATTTCAGATAATGAAACGGAATGGTCGGCAATGACAAAATTAAAAAAATGACGGTTCCCACCAGGGTCACCATTAACATGGCCGAAGTGGCGTTCGTTCTCTCAATTGCTTTCTTCATCAGGATCGTGGTAACGCTGATAAGAAAAGACGTTATTATCGCCAGGGTAGCTGCCAGCATGGGTTAGTTTATTGAGTTTGTTGAGTTAATAGTTGATAGGTTATAGCAGAAAGGCTGGGAAGCTGGGATGCCGGGAAGCTGGGAGGCGAGGCTTCCCAGCCTTTGTCCTCCCAATCTCCCTACTTCCTACCTTCTCACGCTCTCACCTTCCTAACCTCGCCATTTTCAGCCTTCAAGCTTCCAAGCCTCCTGGCCTTCCAGCATCATTTTATAACAATTTTACCGTGGGAAGTTTTTCCTTAAGTATTTGTGAAGATCGACGGCAACCGGCACATCGACCACTTTGATTTGTCCCGCAACTAATTTTTTTTCGATTTCTTTTAATTCCGCCTTCACTGAGTCTGGGACGGCCTTGTTCATTTCCAATAGATATACCGCACCATTGTCCATGCTCACCCAGTGTTGCCGGCCGAATGTCCCATCCATATAACTTTTAATGACTTCTTCGTACACAACGGATAGGTCCATTACGACAGAGCTCAGCAGAACATCGGCCTTATCGATGGATCGTTTATCTCCGATAACGTCGATAAACCATACTTTGCCGCCGTCTTTGGCCTTCTTGGTCGAACAGGCCTGCAGCATGCCGAACGAAGCCCCGTCTCCCAAACCGAATACCACATCAGCACCAACGGCGATCTGATCCTGGGTATTGCGTTTTCCGCCGGCAGCGTCCGCATATGCCGCCTCGCCGATGACACTGTAAATGAGTCTGCTGTTCGGATTGGATGCTTTGAGCCCTTGTGCAAAACCCGCCGACATCCGGTTCCAGGTGGGAGGTTCGGCAGAGGCAACAATTCCAACTATATTTGATCGCGTCATTTTGCCGGCCAGCCAGCCCGCCAGATAACATCCGCCCTGGGGTTGAGTGTCGATATCGCTGATCAGCCCCGGGGTAATGTCTTGGTGATTTTCGACCGTAGTGACCTTGACGCCTGTTTCCCGGGCGATTTCCGGTGCGACAGTCTGATAACCCGATGCGTGGCAAATTATCAATTGACAGCCTTTTCTTGCCATGTCCCGCAGTGTCGGTTTGATATCCCCATAACCAAGGGCTTCGGCCAGTTCGATCTTGAAACCATATTTGCGGGCGACAGTTTCGAGTCCAACTTTTCCTTGTTCATTCCAGCCTTTATCGGTGCCCGCCTCCGGCAGGGCCAATCCCACCATTTTCGGAGGGTCACCGGCCGCGGCCGGATTTGCGGCGAGGAAGAGGCAGAGTAGCGAAAAAACTAATCCGCAATTGACTTTTCGCATTTTTAATCTCCTTGTATGACTCCATTCATAAGTCACCGGCTAGTCTGGTGAGAAATGAAGAGTTTTTATATAGTGGGAATATTTTTCGGTGATCCAACCCTAAACGATGCCGGTGGCATACAAATGGAGATAAAATTAAAAAATTTGGCTTATTTTTTATGAAAAATTTTTGTCTGCCGGTGCAGCAGTCATTACCCCATCCAATCAAACAACACAAGATGCATTTGAAGGATTAATAGCTCGAATTCACGCCGAACCAGAATTCCTGGGGGGAGTGGTTTTCAACCACGATTATAGATAGTAGGCCGAATGCGTTCATCGCGGTTTGAAACCGCTCCCACAACGTCATAAAAATGTTTCCAGGTACCCGAAAAGTTTCGTCTTGAATCAAACCGGCCGCCATTCCAGCCAGCCCTTTGGCTGACACCTGACACCTCTTATGAAACTTCAGGTTGCCGGAACTGATAACAGGTTGAACATCGAACATCGAACGTTCAACTTCGAACGTCCAATATTGATGGCGCTGTGCTTTATCTGTTTAAAATACGATAACCGCAACCTGCGACGAGCTGAGACGAATCGAATTTCGAATGGAAGATCAGCTCGTACTGCACTTACATCGCTTATTATTCAGTATTTTTTTTAGATTGACAGAATTCAATATTCGATGTTGGAGGTTCAATGTTCGATGTTCGACGTTCATTAGTTTCTTTTTTGATCTGACCAGCCGTTGTTTTATCTGGAGGCGGCGCTGACAGCTGACACCTTCAGTATAACATATCACAAGAAATTCCCGTGTCAGCACCAAGTTTCAATCCCCTTCGCGTTTATAAGGGATACATAACGAAGACGGCAAACTGGTCGACCTGGCAAAAAGAAGCAGGGCGGCAATTACCACCAGGTAAGGCATCATTAAAATAAAATCCGGACTGACATTTATCCCCGCCACCTGCAAAGCGCTGGTCAAGGCCAAGGCAAATCCGAACAGCATCCCCCCGAAACACACTTTAGCAGGATTCCATTTGCCCATCATGACAACGACAATGGCGATATATCCGCGCCCCATGATCATGTCAGGTACAAAAAAAGCCAGATCACCCAGTGACAGGAATGCCCCACCAAGGCTGGCAGTGAGCCCGCCCAGCAGGATCGCATAATACCGGATGCGATTGACATTTACCCCTGAGGCATCGGCGGCCCACGGGGATTCACCTACTGCCCGAACGCGCAGTCCGAAGCGGGTCTTGTACATCAGCACATAGAACACCGGAACCAGAATAAAGGTTACATAAACCAGCCAGTGCTGGTTGAAAAACCCTTGCCCGATGAACGGAATCCCGGAGAGAAGCGGGATTGCACTGGTATCGCCGGCACCGATCAAGATTGGAAATTGATTTCCAAAGATCACCCGGTGAAGGAAGCTGCTCATGCTTTGTGCAAAAATTGTCAGGCCCAGTCCGACAACGATCTGATTGACGCGGAAGGTGATGGTCAAAATCGCGAACACCAGGCCTAAGGTCAACCCGAAGGCACCAGCGGTCAAAAATCCGAAGAACAGATTGTTCAGCTTCAACGCCACCGCAAACGATGAAAAAGCACCCCCAACCATCATTCCTTCAATTCCCAGGTTCAAGAGGCCGGATCGCTCCACGTAGGTATCGCCCAAGGCGGCCAGCAGGATTGGCGTTGTTCCCCTCATGGTCGAGGCGATCACCGCAGTGATTAAAGCGGTTCCAAAGATATCATTCATTTACGTACCCATCTCTTTTCCAAGTATTCCGATGTAGCGAAGAAAAGAAGTGTCAGTCCTTCCAACACCTGAACGAAAAAAACCGGAACACCAAGATCCCGGGCGACAAATTCTCCGCCAACGGCCAGAAACGAAAAGAAAAAAGCCAAGGGGATGACCGCCCAGCCGTTCAACCTGGCCAGAAAAACCAAAGGAATAGCAGCCATGGCATATTGAGGATTCCAGCCGCTCTGGAAAAGGCCCTTGATGGCCAGCACATCACTGACGCCGGCCAACCCGGCCAGTCCGCCGCTGATTAACAGACCGTAAACAGTCAGGCGCGGGATGTCCATTCCGGTGTGTCGGGCAGCCTTTTTATTCGCCAGCATGACGCGGAACTGATAACCCAGAGTGGTCCGTCTGATCACCCAGTGCATTCCCAGCAGAGCGACCAAGCCGATGATCAACCCGAGGTGAATACGGGTGAAGGGTATCATCGGCATACGGTACGTCAGTGGAATCAGAGTCGTTTGAGCCGGTACGGTGGAAAGATCATTGATGGGGCCTTTCACCAGCCAGGTGACGAGGCTGATGGCCACCCAACTCATCATCAGCGTGGTGATAATTTCGTTGATATCGTAGCGGGCTTTCAGTATGGCCGGAAGCAGTATCCAGACCATGCCGCCGGCGGTGCCCAGCAAAGCGACAACCACGAGATATACAGGATAAGGAAGCGTGGCAGAGAGAGACGGCGCAGCCCATCCTGCCAGCATAGCTCCGATGAGGAACTGGCCTTCTGCACCGATGTTCCAGAGACCGGCTGAGAAACAGGTCAGCAGGCCGGCTGAGATGATCAGAAGGGGTGCCATCTTGATGATGGATTCAGTCATCCCCAGGGCGGTACCCATCCCGCGTGCAAAGAGAAGGCTGAAGTAAACCACCGGGTTCTTGCCGATGACAAACAGAATAATCCCTCCGGTGATCAGGGAGCAAAGAATCGAAAATATCGACAAAATTGCCGGTCTTAGATCGGCAAGCGCGACGTTATTCAAAATATCCCCTATTCACGAATTCCAAGCATGAGTTTGGCGACATTCTCGGGTGATGCATCGCCCCGATCCATCGACCCTGCGATTTCTCCATTGAATAAGACCCCGATGCGGCTGCTGCAAAATAAAAGCTCGTCGATATCCGAGGTGAGCAGCAAGACGGCAGTTCCTTTACGGCTTTCTTTTATGAGCAATTTCCGGATAAATCCAACCGTTTTGGCATCCAGTCCGTATGTCGGACTGTTACAAACGATCAAGCCCGGTGACCCGGAAAGGCCTCTGGCTAGAATGAATTTTTGAATATTTCCCCCACTGAGTGTGCGGAGGCGAGCGTCGGGGCCGGTGGTTCGTATTCCGAAATGTTTAATCAGGTCTTCGGTAAAAGAGTGCACATTAAGCCATTTTAAAACACCCCAGTGCGAGAACGGCCGTCGAGCATAGCTTTGTAGGATGGCGTTTTCTGCAAGGTCCATATCCGGAATGCAGCCCTCATTCATGCGATCATCGGTGATGTAGCTGATTCCCAGCTCAAATCGCTCGGCGATGTCCGCCCGGGTAATGTCTTGTCCCCGATAAATCAATTTACCTGATGTGAGTCGTTTCTGTCCCCCGATAATCTCCGCCAGCAGACGCCGGCTTTCCCCGTCAACTCCGGCAATGCCAAAAATTTCGCCTTTTACGACGCTAAAAGAGATGCGCTTCAAACTGATCCGGCCGCGGCTGTCTCGGGCTTCAACCTGCTTTAATTCTAAAACCGGTTGATCGTCTGATACCTTTGCAACAGTACCCGCATCGGAGAGAGGGACCGTCCCGAACATTAATTCAAGAATTTTTTTCGAGCTGGTATCGGCATCCAGATCCCTCAGCGTCTCCTTTGACATTTGGGCCGTCTTTTGTCCCGAACGCATAATGGTGATACGATCCGACACGGCTAAAGCTTCGCTCAAATTATGGGTGATCAAGACGACGGCTTTGCCGGCATTCCGCAAGAGCATCAGCGTTTGAAACAGGCTCTCGGTTTCGGCTGGTGAGAGCATCGAAGTGGGTTCATCCAGAATTAATACATCGGATTCACGAAAGAGTATTTTCAGAATTTCGGTCCGCTGACGCTCATTGATGGAAAGATCCCGGGTTTCTCTGTCAGGATCGATAAAAAGACCGTACCTTTCAGACATTTCCTGAAGTTTACGGAGCGCCTTTTCCACGTTCAAGAAGAGACCATCCTCGCATCCGAGAATGAGGTTCTCGATGACGGTTAAATTGGCTACCAGGGAAAAGTGTTGATAGACCATCCCGATTCCCAGTCTCACGGAATCCTGGGGTGAACGTATCCGAACCGCTTGGTCATTGACACGTATGGATCCGGTATCCGGCTGATAGACCCCCGAGAGTATCTTCATCAGGGTAGTCTTACCCGCACCGTTTTCTCCCAGAATACTGTGGATTTCACCGGCGTGCAGGTCAAAATCGACATTATCATTGGCCACCACACCCGGGAAGGTTTTGGTAATGCCGATCATCTTTATGAGCGGTTGATCTTTCATGATGATTCAAATCGTTGAGATCGTTGAGATCGTTGATAGTTGATGGTTCATAGTGGATAGTTGATAGCCTCCATAGGTCATAGCTGATAGGTCATAAATTATAGCAGTAAGGCCGGGAGGCCGGGAAGCTGGGATGCCGGGACGCGAGGCTTCTCATCCTCCGAGCTTCCAAGCTATTCAGTCCCTGTCTTCCTACCATCGCACCTTCCCACCCTCTCACCTTCTCAGCTTCCCACGTCTTCCAGCTGTCTTAACTCCCTATCAAAAACAGCATGCTGGGTTTCGACCTCATCGGTGACTGCTTCAAGTTCATCGAATAGTTCGTCAATTGCCGTTTGACAGGCATGGATGGACCGGGAAAGTTCAGCGATTCGGACGCCGTTCTGATCCTGGGAAGCTTGCTGCATGGATTGGTTGAGGCGGTCCAACTCGATTTCGCGTGCTTCGATATTACTCTCTATACTTTTGATACGCTTTTCAAGGGGTTTTAGCGTTTTCGATCTCAGATTGATGATCTCGGATCTTTTGCGACGCAGTTCCTTTCTGGCTTGTTTGGTTTCTGCAGTTTTGAAAGTGCTTTTTGGCCGGCCGTTCGGACCGGCTGAATTTTCATCATCCCAACCGCCCTTTTCAAGAAATTCCTGGTATCGACCGTCAAATATTTCAATTTTATCATTTTGAAATACAATTAGTCTCTCTGCCAGAGTGTGCAAAAACATCTCGTTGTGGGTGACCATGATGACGGTTCCCTCAAAGAGATCGATGGCTGCCAGCAGCGCGTCGCAGGATTCAATGTCCAGGTGGTTGGTCGGTTCATCGAGAAGCAGCAGGTTGACCGGGGTTGCCAATAGCCTTCCCAGCATCACGCGACTTTTTTCGCCGCCGGATAAAACGCTGATTTTCTTAAGGGCGTCGTCGCCGGAAAACATCATGGCACCGCAAATATTGCGCGCCCGCTGCCGGTCAATATCCGAATGGGAGTAGAGTATTTCCTCCTCAACCGTTCGGGTATCCACCAGGCTTTCAACATTGGTTTGTTCAAAAAAGCCTTTGATCGTGGCCGGATGACACTCAACTTTTCCGGATTGCGGTACCAACCCGCCGGCCAACAGCTTGAGCAGGGTGGTTTTGCCCTTGCCGTTTTTTCCGACAACACAGATCCGCTCGCCGGCACCGACAGTTATATTAAAATTCTTAACAATTTGCTCCTGCGCGGTATAACCAAAGGTAAGCTTGCGGGCGCTGAGAACCTGCTTGCCGGGAAACGGGCTGCTGCGGAAGGAGAAGTCGAGAAATTTGAACGCCTCCAGCTTTTCTTTTTTCTCCATTTTCTTAAGGGTTTTGATACGTGACTGGACAAGATTTGCCAGCCGGGCCTTGGCACGAAAGCGGCTGATGAATTGTTGGATTTCTTTGCGACGACGCTCGTCGTTAATTCTGGTTTTCTCGTATACTTCTTCGTCCTGGGCGATCTGATCGTAG
>CP070771.1:5578861-5589526 GCA_020345785.1 Desulfobacterales bacterium | reverse complement strand
CCGAAGGGGCAACCCTTTATGTTACCCTGGAGCCCTGCAACCATACAGGCCGTACCCCTCCTTGTACCCATAAGATACTCGAGGCCGGTATCCGCCGGGTGGTGCTTGCCATGGTTGATCCGAATCGCAAAGTCGCCGGAGGGGGAGCCAATTTTTTAAAACAGCGGGGAATCCAGGTCAAAACCGGCGTTTGCAGGGAACAGGCTGAAAAGTTGAATGAAGCATTTATTAAATACGTTTGCACCGGCCGACCTTTTGTGATCGCAAAATGTGCCGCCACGCTGGATGGCCGAATCGCTACCCGTACCGGGGATTCCAGGTGGGTAACCGGGGAGAGCGCTCGGCAGTTCGTTCATCGACTGCGTCATGCGGTGGATGCCATTCTGGTAGGTATTAACACGGTTCGAACGGACAATCCCCGCCTGACTGCCCGCCTTTCCGATGGACGGAGCAAAGATCCGTTAAGGATCATCCTGGACACCCATCTGTCCATTTCACCGGATGCCAAGCTGTTGCGGCAAAAATCTGAGGCCGATACCATTCTGGTGGTTGGTGCGGCGGTGGCCCAGGACAAGAAGAAAGCCCTTGAGAAAGAGGGCACTCGTGTGATCCAAGCGGCGCTCAAAAATGGGTTGATCGATTTAGATGCTCTAATGAAACAGCTTGGTGACATGCAGCTAACCAGTCTATTAATTGAGGGCGGTAGCCGGGTGTTGGCCTCGGCCTTCAAAGCCGGAATCGTGGACAAAGTGTTCTTTTTTTATGCACCAAAAATTTTGGGCGGTGATGACGGCGTGCCTATTTGCAGCGGTCCGGGCGCCGAGTTGATGAGTCAAAGCATCGCGGTCAGCGAAATCGGCATTCACCGCTTCGGTGATGATGTCATGATTGAGGGGTATATTAGATAGGTTGTAAATTTTGGATTAATTGTTATATTGGTGTGGTTTTGATGGTTTGGATCGTTTTGATGGTTTAGATGATTAGGATCGGTTAAATGACTAGGATCGTGAGGGTCGCTATTTCCTCGTGCTGATTGAAGCTCATCCAGAAATTATGTTAACAGCCGAATCCGTCTAAACAGACCCAACGATCTCAACGATCAAAACGATCTTAACGCTCTAAACGAACTAGACGATCAAAACGAACCAAACTATCGAAAAGAAAAGATCCATGTTTACCGGTATCATAGAGGGCCTTGGTAATATTGCCGAGATCCGTTCGGCAGACCAGGGCAAACGTGTGAGCAATTGATGCGGATTTTATGCTGGATCAAACCAAAATCGGAGACAGCATATCCGTAAGCGGTGCCTGCCTGACGGCCGTCAAAATCGAAGGCCGGCGTTTTGAAGTCGATGTCTCACCTGAAACGCTTCAAATCACAACGTTGGGCAAGGCTAAAGTCGGTGACCGCGTAAATCTCGAACGTTCCCTGCGTCTTTCAGACCGTATTGACGGGCACCTGGTTGCAGGACATGTTGACGGTACGGGTATCATCAAACAACGAGAACCTCGGGGTAATGCCATCATCGTCACCATCGCGGTTGCCGAATCACTTTCGCGTTATATGATCGCCAAAGGGTCGGTCGCCGTAGACGGCATCAGTCTGACCATCAATAATTGTGACAGCAGCAGTTTCTCTGTCAGTATCATACCGTATACCGCTGAACTGACGACGATTGGTTATAAAAACAGGGGCGATTGGGTCAATATCGAAACCGATATGATCGGTAAATATGTCGAACGGTTTTTAAGGGGTTCGCCGACAGAACACAAAAGCCCGGCCTCCGGCCGACCAGCCCTCGATCGGGAGTATCTAATCAAAACAGGTTTTATTGATTAGCAAACCGAGGATTGCTATTAGATAAGTTCTATCAGTTTTGCTTAAATAATCCGCCCTGAAAAACAGGCTATTCATAATTATAATGCGCGCTTTGAAAACGGAAGAAAGTTGTTCAATCCAAAGCCGGCGGATTAATTAAAATAAAGTTCGCAATTCGGAGTAAAAAGTAAAAATGCCACATATAACTATTGAAGAGGCCATAAAGGACATAAGAGAAGGGCGGATGGTTATCCTCGTGGACGACGAGGACCGGGAAAATGAGGGTGACCTTTGCATGGCGGCTGAGATGGTAACTCCCGAAGCTATTAATTTTATGGCTAAATACGGTCGCGGACTTATCTGTCTTCCAATGACGGCGGAAAAGATCGACGCGCTGGATCTGCCGCTGATGGTTGACAACAACACTTCACCTTACGGGACTGGGTTTACGGTATCCATTGAAGCTCGGTGCGGTGTAACCACCGGCATTTCGGCTGCTGACAGGGCGACCACTATTTTAACCGCTGTCGCGGATGACGCCAAGCCCCGCGATCTGGTGAGACCCGGCCATGTTTTCCCCCTCAGAGCCAAGGCTGGCGGCGTGATGGTCAGAGCCGGTCAGACCGAAGGTGCCGTGGATCTCGCCCGCCTTGCGCATATGACACCGGCCGGCGTTATCTGCGAGATTATGGATGACGACGGCACAATGGCCAGAATGCCGGCCCTTGAAAAATTTAGTGAAAAACACGGCATCGGTATTTGTACTATTGCAGATTTAATAGAATACCGCATGCGGACAGAATCTTTTGTGCGAAGGGCAGCAGAAACGATTATTCCCACCACAGTAGCCGGCGAATTCAGAGCTATTGTCTATGAGAATGACGTGGATAACCTGTTGCACATCGCCATGGTCAAAGGTGAAATCTCGCCGGAGAAACCCGTTCTTGTGCGCGTCCACTCCGAATGTCTGACCGGCGATATTTTCGGCTCAATGCGGTGCGATTGCGGGCCGCAACTGCACAAAGCCATGCACAAAATGGAAGAAGAAGGCGCCGGCGTACTGTTGTATATACGGCAGGAGGGGCGCGGCATCGGTCTGGTCAATAAGATTAAGGCCTACGCTTTGCAGGATGAGGGATTTGATACCGTGGAGGCCAACAAGAAACTGGGTTTTAAGCCGGACATGCGAAATTATGGTATAGGGGCGCAAATCCTGGTTGATCTCGGTGTCCGAAAAATGAGGCTTTTGACCAACAATCCCAAAAAAATGGTGGGTCTTGACGGATACGGTCTCAAGATTGTCGAACAGGTGCCCATCGAAATTTCTCCTAATCAATATAATAAATGTTATCTGGAATGCAAAAAACTGAAAATGGGGCACCTGCTCAACTTCGATGCCAATCCATAGTTTCGTTGACTTTTTGAATAGTTGACTGGTTGAATCGGATTTGATGCTCAGGAACCTATAGATGGTTTTGATTGTTTGGATCGTTTTGATGGTTTAGATGGTTAGGATCGTTGAGATCGTTTTGATCGTTGGAGTTGTTGGAACGGGTGGGATGGTTGGGATCGATTGATGAGATCGGCTTGTAAACTTTAGCAGGCGAGAGAGCTATGACAATAAAGAGGTTTGAAGATCGGGAATGTTGGCAGAAGGCAAGAAAACTGGTCACCATGATTTATTGTGAAATCCATAAAAATCATTGACGTTTTAATCCGCTATCTTCGTTCAATGAAAAGAAAAAAGTAACAAGGGGAGACTAACTAACAAATCAATTTAAACCATCCAAACAATATAGACCATCTAAACGATCTCAACCATCAAAACGAAAGGAACGCACATGCCGAAAATCCATGAGGCGAAACTCATTGCCGAGGGCAAGAAGTTTGCCCTGGTTGTAAGCCGCTTTAACGATTTTATTACAGAAAAGTTATTGAGCGGAGCGCTGGATGCGCTGATTCGCAGCGGCGCCGCTGATGAAGATATCGAAGTTGTGAAGGTCCCGGGCTCTTTTGAAATTCCGCTGGTCGCGAAAAAAATGGCCAAAACAAACCGATTTGATGCCGTCATTTGTCTGGGTGCCGTCATTCGGGGTTCGACACCGCATTTTGATTATGTCAGTGCCGAGGTGTCAAAGGGAGTCGCTATGGTCGGCATGGAATCCGAAGTTCCGGTTATCTTCGGGGTCATTACCACCGACACCATTGAGCAGGCAATTGAGCGCGCCGGCAGCAAGGCCGGCAATAAAGGCTGGAGTGCGGCGATAGCCGCCGTGGAGATGGCCAACCTGTTTGAAATCATTGAATAGAAAATCATGGGTACTCGTCGCCAGGCGCGAGAGCTCGCCATGCAAGCGCTCTTTTACATGGATATGCAAAAAGATGCATCGCGGCAGAAGCTCGAGCTTTTCTGTGAAAACTTTCGTCCCTCTAAAAAGTGCCATCCTTTTTTTTCAAAACTTGTAAGCGGCGTTTTAGAGGCCAGAGATGAAATAGATGCATTGATCGAGCGATTTTCTAAGAATTGGAAAATCAACCGAATGTCCTGTGTCGATCGTAACGTGATGCGGATTGCGGTTTACGAATTGCTTTACTGTGAAGAGATCCCGCCGAAAGTATCCATCAACGAAGCGGTTGATGTCGGTAAAAAATTTGGTACTGAGGAGTCCGGCGCCTTTATTAACGGCATCATGGACAGCATCCGTGCGGCACTTGAAACTGAAGGAACTTTAAAAAAAAGCAATACGAACATGAATAGGGATTTGGAACAGATTCGAGAGTAAGTGTTGGATGCTGGATACTGGATGCCGGAGGTTGTAGATACAATGGCCAAAGTATCGGGCAGAAGGTTTAGGCTGAAGGCACAAAGCACCAGAAGTTTATTGCGATCATTGAATTTATTAAATCGACCAATCAACTTAGTCAACCCAGTCAACCCGTCGGCTTTCCGCATGCCCCTTCCGTCATTCTGTCATCTGTTTTCCGACCTCTGTTATCGTATTATAAGGAGGCTGATTTGATTATCAAGACACTGCCTGTGGGGCCGATTATGGCAAATTGCTTTGTTCTTGGCTGTGAAGAAACGCTCGCAGCTGCGGTTATAGATCCGGGAGACGAGGCTGATCGAATTTTGCTGGCGTTGGCCGAGTCCAACCTGACGGTCAATCTCATCATAAATACCCACGGTCATTTTGACCATGTGGGAGCCAATAAAAGACTCAAGGAGGTTACCGGCGCACCGATTCTCATTCACCCTCTCGATACCCCTATGCTCAGCAAGCTTGCCAGCAGTGCTGCCGCCTGGGGCATGGCCGCTGACAACTCACCTCCGCCGGACCGCGAGCTTGAGGATGGGGATGAAGTCAACTTCGGCAACATTACGCTAAAGGTTCTTCACACTCCCGGGCACACGCCGGGCGGAATTTCGTTATGTACGGACCATCATGTTTTTGTCGGCGATACTTTATTTGCCGGATCCATCGGTCGCACCGATTTTCCGGGCGGCAGCTTTGAAACGATCAAAAAGAGTATCCAGCAGAAACTGTTTACCCTGAATGATGACGTGAAGGTTTATCCGGGGCATGGTCCGGCGACGACCATCGGGGTAGAAAGGCGAACCAATCCGTTTGTGGGGGAACACGCCTCGTTTTCAGGTTAGGTGATCACCCAGGGTGCTGAGGTTTTCTTGGGCACCTGTGTCCTAAGCCGGACAAGGCGGAATTGAAAATTGAAGATTGCAAATTGAAGATTGATGGATGTCGCTTCGCTCCGTCTTTGTTGGAATTGATGCGCCGAAGGCGATCCTTAAATATTCAATCTTCAATCGGAAATATTCAATTTTTTAGGTTTCAAAGGCTCGCCTGCACCTCCCCATATTCAATGCCCTGCCGTTTTAAGATATCGTAATAAATCATGATCTGCTTAATATAAATGACCGGCTCCGTACCGCGGCAATAGCCATATTTCGCATTTTTATAGTATTTTCGATATCTTAATAGGGGGAGGGTTTTTTCCAACGATTCCCACAAGTTGGGATTGAGATTCATCCTCACGGCCAGCTTACGGGCATCCTCGACATGCCCATGACCAATATTATAGGCAGCCAGAGCGATCTGTATCCGGTCGGATTCTTGTGCTTTATCGAAACGTTCATACAGGCTTTTTAAGTGTTTCACCCCGGCATTAATATTTTCCACCGGATTATATATATCTTTGACATCCAGGCCGCGGGCCGTGCTGGGGAGAAGCTGCATTAATCCTCGCGCGCCGGCATGGCTTTTGGCCAATGGATCTAAATGGGATTCCTGATATATCTGGGCCGCAATTAAACGCCAGTCAAAACCATGTTTTTTGGCCGCGGCTTTTATAAACGGGCTGTAACGCGATAGATTGCTTTTTACACTGCGATGAAACGCCCTCAGATCGACGAAATCAAACTCTTCTATGTCACCATAGTATTTATTGTAAATCTCATTAAACCTGCCGTTCTGTTTAATGGCCGCGAAAAAAGAATTTATCTTGTCCCTCAACTGAAAGGCTTTCGGATGCACAGCCCAGCCCAGCCGCTGTAAATCACTGATTGGACGGTCCATAATGGCGCTGGGATAATGGCGCCGATTCAGCAAAGCGATGTTGCTGTCTGCAACGGTAAATCCGATCTCACCGCTCGCCACCTGCTGTATCAACTCTTCTGTCGGTAGATCATTGTAAAGCTGTATGTTAAAGGTATATCCCTGCTTCTGGAGTTCCTCCAGGCGCTCCTGGTAAGCCGTTGCCTTACGTACATGGATTGTTTTGCCGCTCAAATCCTCAAGTTTCTTGATCTTGCCATTTTTTCGATTGGTGATCAGGTGCTGTTGAATGTCCATGTACCCATCTGAAAAGACGACCTGTTTGCGTCTTTTCGAGGTCATGGTCATCCCCGCTGCAATGAAACCTCCGGTACCATCCTTTAACAGTGGGACCATACTTTCCCAGCTCTCGGCAATGTGCAATTTCAGTTCGACCCCTAAATAATCCGCAAACTCCTGGGCCAATTCATACTCAAAGCCCATAGGTTCATCTCGATAAAGATAATAGCAGTGCGGCGTATTGCGGGTTATGACGGTAATCTGGCCGGATTTAATAACTTTGTGAAAAGTGACAAATTGGTGTTCCGTGACAATCGGATAGACGATATAAAGAATTACTGTAAACCACAGTACAACAATAATCAGCTGAAAGGCCCGCCGTTCGTTGAAAATTTTATTGATTGCTGTCGACTTCAAAGGAAATAACCCCGAAAAAGATGGTTTTGTTGGTGTGGATCCCTAAATTCGTCTCGGTTATTTACACTTATCTGTTGCTATCGGTATTTTCGCGGCCAAAATTTAGCTGTTTTTTGGGGTGGTTCGACCAATTGATTGATTAAAATCGAGAAAAATAGGCATTCAGTCCTTTACTGAATTGTCGAAAAGCAGCCGAACCTCTTGTTGCCCTGCGTAAGCACTTTGCTCTTATGCCCCACGCCCTTTGCCTAAAATGCCCCCAGCTGACAGGGTTTTATCTTGACGCCGAGGGCTTCGCAGGCGCTGCTGACGGTCATTTTCGGTACGTTGAATCGGCGGGCAATGCTCCATGCATCGCGGCAGGCCAGCCTGCCGTCAACCAGAGCATTCCGGACGGCTTCTTCCATTTGGGGATTCTCCGGTTTCTTGGTTTTAACTGCTTTCTTAGCGGGTTTGTAGCCGAATAAGCCCAACTGACATTTATTTAGTTTTAGTTCCAACAAATCCAGGGTTTTGCCGACATCAGCGGGGGAGATTTCGAGTGCATCGGCAATTTGAAAAGCAACGGCACAGGCCACTTCACCATGTTTGGCCTTCTTTTCAATTTCGGCTTTGATGGTGGGATCAGCCTGCGCTCCTGATCCGTGCTTTGCGGAAAATTTCTGCCCTTTTGCGCGCGTCATAACATGACCCTCCTTTTTATATTGACAAAGATCAAATAAATCAAAATATATTTAAATAAAGCGTTGAATCCGGCCCAATTCTGGGCTTGAATAAAATTGCCTTGTTTGATAATTTTGTAACTCTGATTCATCAAAAAAATCGATAAAGTATATCACAAATAGGCTTTTATTTGCAATTGAATGAACACCGGTAACAGGGTGTGTGGCCTCCTATGTCTTTGGCAGCAAACCGAAAAAAAACGCGTCGGATCATGGTCGGCATGGTTCCTGTGGGAGACATGGCACCCATCAGCGTCCAGTCGATGACAAATACACCGACTCAGGATGTTGATGCCACGGTTTCCCAAATTTTGCGGCTGCAAAATGCCGGATGTGAAATTATCAGGGTGGCCGTGCCGGATGCAGACGCCGCCCGGGCCATCTCGGCTATCAAAGCGAAAATTTCCATCCCGCTTATTGCGGATATTCATTTCGACTATCGGCTGGCCATCGCCGCAGCCCGTGCCGGCGCCGATGCCCTGAGAATTAATCCCGGCAATATCGGCGGCTTAAAAAAAATCAAGAATGTGGTGGACTGTGCTAAAGATTCCGGACTCTCGATTCGCATCGGAGTTAATTCCGGGTCTCTTGAGAAAGATATCCTTAAAAAATATAATGGTGTCACCGCCGCGGCGATGGTGGAAAGTGCCTTGCGCAACATCGATTTGTTAAAATCTCTTGACTTTCACCAGTTAAAGGTTTCTTTAAAGGCATCGGATGTCGCGCGCACAGTTGACGCCTACCGGATGCTGTCCGCTAAAACCGATCTCCCGTTGCACGTTGGTGTGACCGAAGCCGGCACCCTTTATTCGGGCATTGTCAAGTCGGCCCTGGGCATCGGAACCTTGCTGACTGAGGGTATCGGCGACACCATCCGGGTTTCGCTGACACGGGATCCGGTCGAAGAAGTGCGGGTCGGCTATGAAATTCTAAAGGCATTGGGCATCCGGCAGCGTGGACCGGAGATTATTTCCTGTCCCACCTGCGGACGCTGCAATATTGAATTGTTCAGCATTGTTGAACAGATTGAAAAAGCATTGTTGTCAACCGCCGCGCCGATTAAAATCGCAATTATGGGATGTGTGGTCAATGGTCCCGGAGAGGCCCGGGAGGCCGATATCGGTATTGCCGGCGGAGATGGAACCGGCATTTTGTTTCGCAAGGGAAGGGTTGTCAAAAAATTTCCCCAGGAAAAGCTGGTTGAAGTTTTGATGGCGGAAGTGGCAAAATACGAAAGAAACAACCGCGATTTAACGGATTGAGATTGATAATTGTAACGAAATAACCAACCGCAGAGTACGCGAAGGCTGAAGAGATTTTTCAAGAAAACGTTAACGCACAGAATTATTTTCTTAATTCTATATATTTTTTTTATGACTTTCTCAGCGATCTCAGCGGTTCACTGTAAAAAAATTATTTTTCTTACTGAAAGGAACGATATGAGCAGCGCAGGGCAGAATGCTATAACCCCGACAAGAGCCGAGGATTATCCGGAGTGGTATCAGCAGGTGATTAAAGCATCCGATTTGGCGGAACGGTCGCCGGTGCGGGGATGCATGGTTATCAAGCCCTGGGGTTATGCACTCTGGGAAAATATTGTGCGTGTAATGGATGATATGTTCAAAGCGACCGGCGTCAAAAATGCGTATTTTCCGCTGTTCATCCCCCTAAGCTTTCTGGAAAAAGAAGCCGAACACGTGGAGGGTTTCGCGAAAGAATGTGCCGTGGTCACCCACCATCGGCTGGAAAAAGATGTCGACGGAGCGCTGCTGCCGGCTGGTGCCTTGACGGAACCTCTGGTGGTTCGACCAACTTCTGAAACAATTATCGGGGATTCTTTTTCCAAATGGGTCAGCAGTTATCGCGATTTGCCCATCCTGATCAACCAGTGGGCCAATGTGGTCCGCTGGGAAATGCGGACACGGATGTTTTTAAGGACCAGTGAATTTTTATGGCAGGAGGGACACACGGCGCACTCGACGAAAGAAGAAGCGATTGAACGGACGAAACTGATGCTGGATGTTTATGCCAGAATGGCGGAGGACTACCTGGCAATGCCGGTGATCAGAGGCGCCAAAAGCGCGGCCGAACGCTTTCCCGGTGCAGTGGATACCCTCTGTATTGAATCGATGATGCAGGATCGCAAAGCGCTGCAAGCCGGCACCTCCCATTTTCTGGGTCAAAATTTCGCCAGGGCGTCTGAAATTAGATTTCAGACGGCGGAAGAAACCGAAGACTATGTCTGGACCACATCCTGGGGTGCTTCCACCCGGTTGATCGGGGGGGTTATCATGACTCACGGCGATGATGACGGTATTATTTTACCTCCGAAAGTGGCGTCGGCCCAGGTCGTGCTGCTGCCGATTATCAGAAAAGCCGAAGATCGAAAAAATGTAATGACCTACACTGAAAACCTGGCAAACCGTTTGAAGAATGTTTATTATCACCATCGCAAATTAGTGGTGGAAATCGACGAGCGGGATATTGGGGGCGCGCGGGGCTGGGAGTGGATTAAAAAGGG
The DNA here is from genome assembly GCA_020345785.1 of Desulfobacterales bacterium. Next base: position 5,579,197 of record CP070771.1, on the reverse strand, counting down.
CATACCGCTGCGGATCGAAATCGGCCCCAGAGACATCGCGCAGGATAGCGTCTACCTTGCCAGGCGCGACAAGCCTCATAATCAGAAAAAGTCCATTAAAACGGAGCAGTTTGTGGCGGTGATATCGGATCTGCTGGATGAAATCCAGGACAATCTTTATAAGCGGGCGAATAATTTCAGGCAAGAGAATACGGTGACCATTGACGACCGCAAAACGTTTTACGAATTTTTTACGCCGCAAAATCCCGAAAAACCGGAAATTCATGGCGGATTTGCCGTATCTTCCTGGTGCGGCGAGCAAGCATGCGAGCTGAAATTAAAAGAGGATCTGGCGGT
>CP070771.1:5571360-5578761 GCA_020345785.1 Desulfobacterales bacterium | reverse complement strand
ATCAGCGACCACCAGCAGAGCTGAGGGTATGAGGAAGGCCCCTGGAAGGGGCCGGAACCAATATCTGTTACTGGTCGCTGATGTATATAAAGAATTTTAACGGCATCATTCATGCTTCCGACGAAAGCTCGCTCTTAATTGATAATCCCGCCGAACGATATAGTCAAGAGTGATTGTATCAGGGTGAAGTCAACGCCTGACCTTATGGGTAAGAATTCTTTACTTGATTGTTTGTGGAGGCGCCATCCGGATGGCTTGTGGTCGGACGGCCCTGCCCTTTGCTCGGTCGAGCTGCCATCCGGACGGCGCCTGGAGGGGCTGTTACTGATACTACCGTGCCGCTGAGTGTTTTTTATAATTTGTTTTCGCGTGCACCACCTTCAATTATTCTAAACATTGATACATTTACGAAGATTTTTCGGATCTTGCTCGAAATGCATCCCGTCGTTCAATGAAGCTTCCATTGTAAATTTTTAATAATTTGAAGAATGGAACACGGGACCGCATAGATATAGCCAAACGCTTTCGTAACTACTGCTTAGCAAGCATTATGCCAACGCAAGTGGCAATCTCTGACCGTAATTATTATAGGTATTTAGCGCAAAGGCGGGGCATTTTATACTGACGTGGATTCGTCATATGTGGAAAAATTTACAGAATTGTATAACCTCAATTACACAACTTTTACTTGATCCGGTTAAGAATTTTTCAATTTCGCGCAAACGCGGCAAAAAATTTGACTTCCCAAAGTATATAGGACAATGTACTGCTCCAGGTGATCATTGAAGTCCTTTTTCCTGCTTTATCTTCCGGTGTAAATCAGCGAAGGATTCGGGAGCCTGGCTTTCCAGACGACGATTGATGGATATAACGCCGGCCGGACAAGTAACCGCACAAACACCGCAGCCAATGCACCAATTTTGATCGACCTCGGGACGGTCATCAACCATTGTTACCGCATCTACCGGGCAGATGCCGGCGCAGGCACCGCAGCCGATGCACGCATCTAACTCGGTTTCACGGGTAAAATAAACCGCCATCAGCATATCCCGGGGGATTTTGCGGCGTCGTATGATGCCCACATTCCAGCAATAGTGACCGCAGCAGTTACAGGTATGTTTAATCTGGCCCTGCGTGTTGTCCACCATGTGAACCAGACCTTCTTTTTCGCAGTCGGCAAGGATCTGGTGGGCTTCGTCTTTGGAAATTTCACGTGCCAATTCTTTAGATATTACAAACTCGGCTAATTCATCATATTTAATGCAAACTTCCAGGCTGTGTTGACAGTCGGTGCGACCGAGAATTTTGGCGGACATGCGGCAGGGGCAGTGCGCCACAGCGATTTTAGTGGCTCCGGCGACGATGGGAGCCATTTGTTCATTGGGCATGACACCCTGCATGGCGATGTCTATACTCACATTGGCCGGCGCGTATTTATAGGTTTTGGTCGGCACAGGCCCATAAACTTTTTGGGTGGTCGGCACATTAAAATAGTTTAAAACCAGTTTGGCCATGCGGCGTGCGTGCGCATCATTGCGGCCGGCCCAGAAAAACGTCTGTGGAATGCCGTAGCCAACCTGCAGCAGTCCATATCCGGTCTCTCCCGCTTCAATTGTGCGGCTGTAAAGCATATTGCGGTCGGCAAGTGATTTTAGCGCTTCGTCAATGGTGGATTCCGAAAGATCACAACCGTCGACAATGGTTTTTCGGTTGACCACTTCCAGGGGGGCCAGGTTATTGGGAATTGCCAATGCGACTTGGGCCTCAACCGGGCTGAACATTTCCCTGAGCAGATCGGGCAGCGCCTCATTAAAGGGATAGCCCATGACCAGTTTTTCAAGATGCTTGGCCAGACGGAGGTAAATGTCTTGCATGCCTGTGTCTCCTCTCTCGTATCCTGCCGGGCGGGGTGGCACCTGATACCCGACACCTCTATATGAAACTTCACCTAAACGGAACAGCGAACCGCAGAATATCGAATACCGAATATCGAATGTCGAAGGGTGGATTCGCTGGTGGCCTTCGTAGCCAATCCGGCGAAGTTGGCTCGCTTAGTCTTTATTTAAAACAGACAGAAGTCATCCGTTGGACGTTTCACGCCCTGGCGTGATTGGACGTTCGATGTTTGACGTTTTTTAGTTTCTTTTAACGATCAAACTGGCCGTTCCGCGGCCACCGACAGCGCTGCCTGCCCTGCGTAGCCTGAAAGGCGAAGAAGGGACAGACACCCAAAATATTTTGCAATCCACAATCCGCAATCCGAAATCGAAAGCCTTTCATTTAATCACCCTCAGTCTATGCGTCTGCTGCAGCTTTTGCCAGAGCACTTTGATTATGACCGCAGCGGCATCCTCCTCATTTCGTAATTTACCGTTAACCTCCGACCGACAGGATGCCATGAGCTTTGTGTTTCCAGATAACAACCCGAATTTATTTATGATATAACCGCCAAGCGTTATGTAGAGGTTGGGCAATTCTTCCTCCAGCATATTGGCAACTGTTGTTTTGTCCTTAAGAGACATTTCGGAAATCAATCGCTGAACTGCCTGGGTAATGTCCGGAGGTCCGCTCGTTGACGGACTGGTAGGTACGGACATGGGATTGTCAGGCGCCTCCGCGCCGGGCATACCGTTCTCAATCAAACCAAGATAATAGGTACTCTCTAAGATGTTGAATGCGTCGTGATATATTTTCGAGTCTTTGCTGGCCCGCGGGCCGGCAACATTTAAAATTTCTATCCTCTTATTTATAACCCAGTTGTTGATCATGGTGGCCGCCTGGAAAGCAGCCCTTTGTTTAAGGTCAATGTGAAGCCAGGGTCGTTGATGTTTGATGGCCATGTCACGGGTGTATTCGGAACCACCTGTCAATGGTCCGCGAGATATGATCAGAGTTCCGTCGGCATCCAGCACGTTTTTTTCGGTGCGTTCAGCATAGCTGGAGCTTTTGGTTTCTTTCAGTTGGTATTTGGACGGCAAAGGCCCGTTTTCGGTGAGTCGTCCTTTCGGGATCCAGCCGCCGTGGGCGATGGACAGCTTGATTGCCGCATCCAGGGCGGCGCGATCAACACCTGTTTGTCCTCCGGAAATAATTTTCTTTATCATTTTATAAGGCCGGTGATGAACCTGCCGATCTGATCTGATCCATTTGGCACGCTTCTTTGCACGCGGGTCACATCCAGCAGGTCGTTCAGTTTAGCAGTCCAATTACCCATGCCAAATTCAGATTCATCCAGAAAAAAACCCTTCATTTCCCTCTCAATAAACGCCACCATGGGTTCAGATTCACGGAAATTCGAACGTACCACGTAGGCGAACGGCACTCCCGCGCGGTAAACCTCCGCCACCGTGCTGTAACCGACTTTGCCGATAACCACATCGCAAGCATTGACCAGGTCCGGATGATAAAAATCCGATCGATGCGGCAGGATGAACAAATTATCTCGCATCGCTATGTGAAGACCGGCACCCGGCATGACAAAACTGATATGGCGCGTTTTTCTCAATTTATCCATGAAACCGTAGCGTTGCTGTATTCCACCGCTGGTGATCAATGCCATTTTTGACGCGGCAGGCAAACCCAGCTGTTCTCTGATGCGGTCCGGCGGATTTCTTATTTTTCGGCTGACAGGGGCGGTTGTCAGATCTACCGGGTCCGGACTGCAAACCGGTTCGGTCTTTATATGATAATCAGCCGCATCATACAAGATTTTCAAATAATCGATATGTCCCTTGAAGCCGCCGGCGGCATCGACATATTGCTGATAGATCCAATCCCAGGTGAAATTTTCCACCAGCACTGAGGGAATCCCGGCCCGCTTTCCCACCGCAATGCCCATGGGCGAAATATCACAAATAATTAGAACGCAGTTTAACCTCTTGACCGTTGCGGCGATTTCATCAATCAACGACGCCTGAAAAGGCAGGAATTCGTTTAAGCTGCGAAGGGTTTCATTCAGATCTGTTTGAAATGCTGTTTTTTGAACCAGACCAATATCGGTCAAAAGTTCATGATAGGAAAACTCGACGGACAATGAATCCTGAAAAAACCAGGCAGGAACTGTTGTGAATATATCAAAAAAAATCGCATCGTCTATTTCCGAGACGGCCTGCATCACCGCGGCTGCCCGGGCAGCATGGCCGAATCCGTGGGGTGAGACGAAATAAGCGACTCGTTTCATTTATTCTTCGATTACAAAGTGGGCGCGTCGGTTTTTCGCCCAGGCTTCTTCTGTTTGAGCGCGATCAATGGGTCGTTCCTCGCCGTAGCTTATCGTATTCAGCCGTGAGGCGTCGATTCCCAGATCAACCAGAAAGGCTCTGGCACTTTGGGCACGGCCCTCCCCAAGAGCCAGATTGTATTCATTGGTGCCCCGGTTGTCGCAGTGTCCCTCGATTGTTACAGCGGCCTGGGGATTTGCGCGCAGCCATCCGGCTTTTTTTGTCAGTATTTCCTGGGCGATCGGGGTCAGTCGTATGCTGTCGAATTCAAAGTATACGTCCTCGTTTTCGAATATGGTTTTCGCAGATTCCGTCCTTTCGGCGGCCATCCTCTCGCTGAGGCTTTCTTCACCGAGCTCTTCTTCCTTCAGGGCTTTTTGCCGTTCGAGTTCTCGTTGGCGTGCTTCTTCTTCTGCCCGTCTGCGCGCTTCTTCTTCGGTAGTTGCTGCAGCAGGTTCTGAACTGATTTTTTTCTTGGCGCAGGAAGAAATGGAAACGGTTACCAACAACGCCAGAGCCAGAGCCAGAGCCGAAATTGTCCAGTGTTTTAGCATCATGTTCTTCTCCTTATTTGTAAGTGCAAAAGCTAAAAAAGTGAGATACTCGCCTTGAATTTTAGCGTTTAAACCATACAGTCAAACTTATATATCATGTGGGTGAGTTTGTCAAAAAACGAGCACCGATGCATCGGAGATGCATTTGCCGTATGAATACGGTAGCGGCCGAGTTGAAGTGACGTTGAGAACGCAGCAACAGATTTTCGGCGGTGAGGAATGTGGCTTTTTCTTGCCATGAAAAAGGCGGCTCACGGGGATATGAGCCGCCTCATGGGGAGAGGCATTGAGTTTTAAGAAGCATTCTTACAGGGGAGCTCCTTTATACACTACCACCATGTGGCATGTCAAGAGTTTTTTTTAGTTTTTTTTAAAAAAATATAATAATTTTTCTGAACATACTGTTACTTATTGTAATTATTTGGTTTTTTCAAATTTGGTTTCCTGTCCATTCTACTTGCATCAACCCTTGTCAAACAAAATGTTTCTATGAAGAAACAGACGGCGCATTGGAGGGTGACATATTCGGCGGCGATCTAAATCTTTTGGATTGTTACGGAAAAATGATGGCTTGAATTCCTTTTTTTTAAATGGTATTGGCTCTGGGGGTACGTGATAGAGGCTATTGGTGCGACGTTTCATCATCCAAAATTGGCGGTCGGTTTGAAGAATGGAAATCTTTCTGCAAGTGATTGTAACCGGGATTGCCACTGGCGGAGTCTACGGATTAATCGCCCTAGGATTTGTTCTCATTTTTAAAGCGACCGGTATTCTCAACCTGGCTACGGGCGCTTTCATGACCCTGGGCGCCTACATCTGCCTCACGGTTCTCGATAAATTCGGTGCACCGTTTTGGGTGGCTTTTTTGTGTACCCTGGGCTTCGCAATTGTAATGGGGATCGTCATTGAAAGAATTATTTTAAGGCCCCTGATTGGAGAGCCGATTATATCGGTCGTCATGGTCACCATCGGACTTTCCAGCATTCTGCAGGGGCTTACGCATATCATCTGGTCACCCGATTATCGCTCATTTCCCGAAATATTCCCGCCGGAACCGTTGGATTTGCGCTTTGCCGTTGTACCATCCGGTCTTTTGTGGGGATTTATATTTGCCGCCATAGGAACTGTTTTTTTTATCCTCATTTTTAAAATTACCCGCACGGGCGTCGCCATGCGGGCGACAGCCAGTGATCAGCAGGCGGCGCTTTCCATGGGCATCAGTGTTCGCTGGGTGTTTGCGCTTTCGTGGAGTTACGGTGCCGTAGCGGCGGTGATCGGGGGGATTGTTATCGGCAATATCAGCGGCATCAGTATTTATATGGGTGACATTGGTCTTAAAGTGTTGGCGGTTATTATCTTAGGAGGTTTGGACAGCATCGGCGGCGCCATTCTGGGAGGACTGATCATTGGAATTCTGGAAAACCTGGCCGGCCTTTATCTGGATCCGGTCTTTGGGGGCGGTGTCAAGGATGTGGCGCCTTTTTTTATATTGGTCCTGATTATTATGGTTCGGCCCTATGGTTTGTTCGGTAAAAAAATAATAGAACGAGTATAGAATAATAGGTTGTTTTGCCGGTGATCGGCAATGAATGACTTCAATTTATGTTTCGCATCGATGAAAATTCGAAATCCGAATCTCGAAATTCGAAACAAATTCAAAGCTCAAATGACAGAAATTTAAAACGAAAAGATTACCGATGATTAAAGTTTTGTATCTTTTGTTTCGAGCATTTGACATTCAATATTATTCTTTGTTTCGTGTTTCGGACTTCGTGCTGCGGATTTCCCGTTTGGATTTCCCGTTTGACCGGGGTAGTTATGCGTTGCGGTGATTTTAAAGAATCATACATCAAAGACGAGGAAATATTCCAGTCGCTACTTGTAAAATTCTGGCTGGCGCTTTTTTTGCTTTTTCTTTTAATCCTTCCGATCCTGGCAAACCCATATGTCCTGTATGTGGCAAATTTGATTGGATTTGCCATCATCGGCGCCGTCGGGCTCAACATCCTGACGGGATTTACCGGACAGATTTCGCTGGGCCACGCGGCGTTTGTCGGGGTCGGCGGCTATACGGCGGCCATCCTGATGACGAAGTTGAATTTTTCATTCTGGCTCGCTTTGCCCTGTGCCGGCTTCGCTGCTGCTTTGGCGGGACTTATCATCGGCATCCCTTCCTTACGGGTTAAGGGCCTGTATCTGTGCATGGCTACGCTGGCCGCCCAATTTATTTTTGGATTCATTTTCATTCACTGGGAATCCATGACTCAGGGGATTCGGGGGATTAATGTTGCCTCGCCCGTGATCGGCGGTTTTGCGCTTGATACGGAAAATAGGTTTTACTATTTGACCCTGGTCGTGGTCATTCTGGCGGTGGGCTTCGCCCGCAACCTCGCACGCAGTCGCGTCGGCAGGGCTTTTATTGCCATCCGGGACCGGGACCTGGCGGCCGAGATCATGGGGATCAGCCTTTTCAGGTATAAGCTGACGGCCTTTGCGATTTCATCGTTTTATGCCGGCGTCGCCGGTGCCCTTTGGGTGAGCTTCATGCGGATCGTCACGCCGGATCACTTCCCCTTTCACCTGTCGATTCAATATCTGGCCATGGTGATCGTGGGCGGAATGGGCAG
>CP070771.1:5567826-5571260 GCA_020345785.1 Desulfobacterales bacterium | reverse complement strand
TTCTTGAGCGGCTGGGCCGGGTGATATCAGAAACTCAAACACCCTGTTATGCGTGGGCGCTGATTCCCAATCATTTCCATTTGCTGTTAAAAACCGGCAGTGTGCCCATCACCACAGTGATGCGGAGGCTGCTCACCGGATATGCGGTCACCTTCAACAGGCGTCATCGTCGAGTCGGTCATCTTTTTCAAAACCGTTATAAATCCATATTGTGTCAGGAGGATAGCTATCTTTTAGAACTCGTCCGCTATATCCACCTTAATCCGCTGCGTGCCGGTTTGGTCAACTCAATGCGACAACTGGATTGGTACAAATACTGCGGCCACAGTATCCTATTCGGCAAAAGGAAAAACGATTGGCAAGATACCAATTTCGTATTGAAATTGTTTGGCAAACGCCTCTCCTCATCGCGAAAGCATTACCGCGAATTTGTTGAAAAAGGTGTTTCAATGGGCCGGCGGCCGGATCTGGTCGGAGGTGGATTGATCCGCAGTGTGGGCGGCTGGGAGGCTCTGAAAGCTTTTAGCCAGAGTAAAATCCATATTAAAGGCGATGAGCGGATTTTAGGTGACAGTGATTTTGTTGAGTCAGTACTTGAGGAGCAAAATGAGCGTTTAGTGCGTCGCTATCATCTTCAGACCCAGGGCGTAGATTTTGATAGAATTGCAGATCAGGTGGCTAAAATATTTCGCTTGAAACCCGAACAGGTGCTGAGTTATGGAAAACAGCCTCAACGGGTGAAGGCCAGAAGTTTGCTGTGTTTCTGGGCGGTCAAAGAACTGGAAATGAACGGTGCAAACGTTGCCCGGAAGTTGAAGATAACCAATTCAGCGGTCAGTCGCTCTGTTGCGCGAGGAGAGAAAATCGCCTTAGAAATGAATTTAAAGCTAACAAAAATTTAGAAACGCAAAAAAACAACACCGTCCCTTTTCTTTTCAGGAGTCGGGTCCAATGCCTTTAACTTAAGCCCCGTCACCTGATGTGGAGGCCTCTTGGGTCGCTCCGGCGAGAGCCGGAATCCATTCTTTTCAGGCTCTCGCGGTCCCATATTTCGCCGAGGGATGGTGTCTTCCAACTAGATTTTTCTTAAGTTAACCGCATTAGGTCGCCCTTTAATGGGCGACCCTCCCATCATGATGCGGGATCACACGTCGGATCCTTTAAATCAAGGTGTGCGTCTTGCAAATGAACGCCTCCATCTCGTAAAATATCCAGGTTAGTATTCACTTTCGTAGAAATTCACCTCTGAAGGTCCGAAAGACAACCATGTTGATTTAAGCGGACGCTGGTAGACACCCGGCTTCGACCAGTCACAGACACCGGTGGGGAAAATCTCTTCCAAGCGATTTTTCTGTTCATCAGTGAAATCGACGGTGTAGTCATTAACATCGATCGGTTTAAGCTGGCATTTGACGATTTCGTTGGACAATGGTGCACCGGCTATATGGCGCGGTGTGTCACTCACCGGATAAAGATCGCTGCATGTTGAGCCAGGATAATAGGTCTGAGTTTCGACGTGTTTAATGTAATCCGTTGGCGCTTCCTCGTAGCATGCTTCCTTCAGGGCTTTTGGCTTAGCTGAAACCACCTTTTGGGGCGTTCTCTTGGAGAATTCCGGTAGCCTGCGCAGCCACTTGTCCATCATAATGAATGGATGAGCAAGATCGGGACTCCCGGTATTGTCCCAGGGGTCGTCCCAATCAAACCCCTGCCAGGCAGAAGCGTCGGACACAAGCATGACCTGGTTTTTAAAGTGCCCGTTGGCCTTAAGCAGGCGTTCGCGCGTCGAAAACTGGTGAATTTTCTGGTGAATGTCGAAGGCCCTGGAATCCCGATACTGACGATAATCAATAATCGGCGTTATTGCGAGCCCTTCACCGCCGTAAAGAATCCGCCCTGTCTCGCTGGCGGCCACGGATGCCTCCGGATCCGCAACGGTTCGAAAAGGGCTGTAATTGGCATCGCGGTCTAGACCGCCAATTTTTTCATTCAGCTCAAGGAACCGGTCCACTGTGATGTCTTCATTATTTAAAGCCCTCAGGCCGTACTGGACGCCGACATTATCCAAAGGTCTTCCTGCAACGTATAGTGTATGGGTCCCACCTGGGGGCTCCCACTCAACCGTACCGTAAACGTTTACGGTGTGATCGTAGACCGTCGAGCGCGCTCCAGCGGGATTTACGACGGGATGGTAGGCCAGATCCAACGGGAAACCACTGCGAAATTCGCCGTGTAATGCCGGGTTCCACCAGTCAGCCGGATCCAAGTCGCTGCGATCATAAATCGGATCGATGCGATTGGCACCATCACTCATACCGGCTACATAAGTTCCTACGTTGTCTGGATTCGCCCCAAATCCAGCAACGGTCCATTTTTCGAGATCGGTTCCCCAGTCAGGATTACGATAGAAGAAATTCTCCAGCAGGCGTCCGTCATGAAGTGAAAATATGGTCGCGGAGGTAACATCCGGAAAACTGCTGTATACGATAATACCATCGAACACGCCCGGATAGGCGTCGGCTGTCTGGTGGCTTTGGTAGGAACCTCCCGAAGAACCATACCCGAGAGTGTAATCCGGCATGCCATAGCTCTCAATGAAGCGCTCTTTGACCATTATTGTGGTCTCAGACGACAATAGATCGTTGCAGTTGTTTCCCATTACGCTAAGCGTCGAAGTCGCCAGCGCCCAACCACGCGATAGAAGCTCGATTTGATTCGATTGAAACAGATCTCCGGTACTGATTCCCTGTACGTACCAGCCCTGCCGGCATCCCCCTCCAAATCGATAGACCAAACCCCCATGCCAGCCATCGCTTCGAGTCCAAGGGCTGGGTTCAAGGTCATCCAACGGATCATCGAGAATGATGGTTTGATAGACGGATCGGTTGATTGTGCCCGTTTCAACTCGAGCGATAAAGGGAACAGATTTACCGGTCAACGTGGTCGTCCACGCCAAATCGTCTGGGTAATCCCCAGGCCATGGTTTGAACACTTCTGTTGCAGGAGTAGTCAGATCATCACAGCTTTCTGCCGGATCACATTTATAAATGTAATCAACCCGCGTTAAAATGGAGCATTGCTCGTCAATTGGAGGACCTAAATCGCCGGCGGCATACCCCTGAATCGTGCCATGGCCGATGACAAAATCTTCCGTCTGGCAGATAAAAGGCGTTTCATGATCCCCGGAGATGATTGGTCCCCAAATTGGATAATTGGTCAATTCCAGTTTTGCAGAAGGTCGTCCTTTGCCGTGTCCATTTGCTCGAACAACAAGATTGTTCGATCCTGTTTTTAGGCCACTTAGAAGCCCATTCAATGACCGTTCGCGATTTTTATGCTTCCAGTCATCATGGAAAGACTGAAATTGGCCGGTAACGTTTTTGCCGTTAAGATAGACTCTCACCTTATGAAGCGGAACTGTGCGAGGTACCTTA
>CP070771.1:5555641-5567726 GCA_020345785.1 Desulfobacterales bacterium | reverse complement strand
GACAGTGCACTGATAATTGACGCAATGGATTTACTTTATACGGGCAAATTTGATGGTTTTTGCATCGTATCAAGTGATAGTGATTTCACTAAGTTAGCTTCAAGGATAAGAGAAGCCGGTCTTTTTGTATATGGATTTGGGGAGAGAAAAACACCTAAAGCATTCGTGTCTGCATGTGATAAGTTTATTTTCACTGAAGTGCTGCGCTCTAAAGATGATTCTAATGAGAAAATAAGACGCAAGACAACCAGCGAACTAAAGAAAGACACAAAACTCGTTAATTTATTAAGAAACGCTGTTGAGGCGTCTTCAGACGATTCTGGTTGGGCTCATCTTGCATCTGTGGGTAGTAACATTGCCAAGCAAGCACCAGAGTTTGATCCACGAAACTATGGCTACAAAAAGTTGGGGGAACTTGCATCAGCATCAAAGCTGTTCCAAATTGAAGAAAGAGCTGTTGGCGATGGACCCTCAAAGGCAATTTATTTAAAAGACATAAGAAGAAAATAAAGAGAAAACTTTTCACAATGCAAATGAAGCTGACGTGAAGAAGCTGAGCGGTTAAATGTCTTGCAGTTCCAGAAGGCATTTGGCACGCAGCTTATTTGAGGACGTTGGAAGCATCTGGAGAATCATGGCAATGCTGATTCGACATGCCAATGACCGGGACTGTCAGCCCATTGTCCGCTTCGTGCGGGCGACACTGCAGGACATGGAGTTAGTTGGTGGACATGAGGTCAAACCTGATGATAATTTCTGGCAAAGATATGGCGAAAAAATCCTCGAATTTATCCGCAAAGGTGATCGGTTATACCTGGTCGTCCAAAGCGGCAGCAGTCTTCTCGGCTTTTTGGAGGGAAAAATAGTCAAGCTGCATGAAGTGTTCACACACAAGAAATGTTTTCACATAAGCGCCGTCTATGTAATCCCGGATTCCAGACGGCGAGGAATTGCCACCTCCCTTATTCAAGAAGCGCTGCGGTGGGCTTCCGAGCAGGGATGCCAGGAGGCAGATCTAAACGTTCTTTTCAATAACGACAAAGCCAAAGGGCTGTATGAAAAGCTCGGCTTCAAGGTGTTCAGATACGAATTGAGGAAACTTTTGACCCGCTCCGATCCCTCCGCTTAATTGAAAACAGCACGCGGCTTGCAAGGAAATGCCATGGCTGATAAAGAAAAATATTTTCTTTGCACCGAACGCCTGGGTTTCAGGCGTTGGCGTCAAAGTGATCTCGACCTGGCACGTGGGCTCTGGGGAGACCCAAGGGTTACCGAATTAATCGATGCGCGCGGACAACTCTCCGAAAATCAGGTGAAGGAGCGGCTCGCACAAGAAATCGCAACCGCAGAATCATATGATGTTCAATACTGGCCCATATTTCTTCTCTCAAACGACAGTCATGTCGGCTGCTGCGGTCTTCGACCCTACGATATGTCCCGGCGAATTTACGAAATCGGTTTTCACATCAGGTCAGAATATTGGCAGCATGGTTTTGCCTGCGAAGCCGCGCGGGCTGTCATGGAATACGCCTTTAAAAGACAAGGCGCAGCCGGGCTGTTCGCAGGCCACAATCCAAAAAACGTGACCTCGCGTTACCTGCTTGAAAAACTGGGTTTTCGTTACACTCACGATGAATACTACGCACCGACGGGGCTTGATCATCCATCCTACTTGATGACAGCGGACGAATTTTCCGCTTCAGCAGTCAAAGACCACCTCTAAAAGGGGTGGCTTGATAAACCACCTGAAAGGCGGGCCGATTTGATATTCATTTTCACCGCAAAGACGCGGAGCACGCAGAGGATATTTTTACATCCTGCTAATATGAACCATATACCCCCATATGTGCTTTGAGTGTCAAGCAAAGCTGGAAGCTTTTCCTTAGCCGTCCTCTCAACGGCAAAGGAAAAATATCATTCCCTCTGCGAGCTCTGCGGCTCGAGCGAAGCGGGCGGTGAGATAATTACATTTTTTAGCCCACCTACCCGCGAAGCATAGCCTGGACCATCAGCATAGCTGAAAAATTAATGGTTTAATTAACCGCTGCAAGCGGACAGGATGAGCAAAAGGAGTAACCCCGAAGAAAGCGACGCTGCCGGCCGGATGTTGGTTTACAATTTTTCATGCTGTCCTTATGTTAAAAGACAGGTGGCGGCGAAAAAAACCGGACAGCCATGGGTCTGACCTGGGGTGTCAGAATCGGTAGGAAAATTATGAAAATATCATCCCAACTAATTTTTATCTCATGCCTGCTCTGGGGTCTTCATTTAACTCACGCAGCATCAGGCAGCTCAGCGGCAGGACATTTTTCAGCCGACGAAATCCCGATATATCAAAAAGGGTACAATGTCGAAAAAAGCGTTGATCATTTCACAAAGTCCGAGTTATTAACTTATTATATTCGGACGGATCAACCGGCCGCGGAGGTGCTTGAATTTTACGACGCCTATTTTAACGGGATCGGCTGGAAATCGTCATTTGAGATATGCCAGAGACATTGGGACGATAGCGCTGTTACAGCCGAATTTGGCGAGATGCAAGTCAAACAGTTATACACATCCTGGCAGCCTCCAGAGGCTGATTTAAAGGTTTCCCTCTGGTTAATCGACAAGATGAATTCCAAGGGACGGCCGGATGAAGTACTTGTCAAGTTTAGGATAAAAACCAGCGCGGACCGTTAACAATGCACCTTTTTTAATTATTGGGTCTTTGGATTTACTGCTTTAATTCTCTCAGCATGTTGTTTTTTTATATTATTTGAGCAGTCGGGGAGTTTATTGCACAATCGACCGTCAGTCCTGCGAAGGCAGGAATCCAGAAAATTCGGAACCGGGTCGACTGGATGCCCACCTTCGCGGGCATGACAAAAAAACACCCCGACCCTTCATATTATTTTAAACTTCTCATTAATTTTCATGCAAGATTCAGGTACTAACTGGGGACAGGAGGCTACCGTGGAGACGAGACCATTTGGCAAAATCGGGGAAGACTTTCCGATTCTAAGCTTTGGCGGGCAGCGTATTGTGGACGATCATCAATGCACCGAAGCGGAGGCTATAAAGATTGTCAACACCGCCATCGACCGCGGCATCCGTTACTTTGACACGGCCTGGGTGTATTCCGACGGGCAGGCCGAGACGCGGCTGGGCAAGGTGGTCAAACACCGACGGTCGGAAATGTGGCTGGCCACCAAGACCTTGGATACCACCGCGGACGGCGCACGGCGACAACTGGAGACCAGTTTGACGCGCTTGCAGACGGATTATGTGGATGAATGGCGGCTGCACAATGTTTATGATTATGCGCGGCTGGACGAGTTTACCGGCAAAGGCGGAGCCTTGGAGACGGCAGTAAAGGCGCGGGAAGAGGGTCTGGTGCGCTACATAAGCATCAGCGGCCACTCCGACCCTCAGATTCTGGTGGAAGCACTCAATCGTTTCCCTTTTGACAGTGCTCTGATTGCCGTCTCGGCCCTGGACCATTTCATCCTCAGTTTTGCCGAAGAGTTTTTACCCGTAGCCAATGCGAAAGGCGTGGCAACGATCGGAATGAAAGTGCTGGGATTGGGAAGCCTGACGCATGAGGTGGAACGCTCCTTGCGATACGCCTTCGGCCTGCCGGTCAGCACGGTAATCGTAGGCATGGAGAGCATGGCCCAGTTGGAGCAGAACCTGGCAATAGCAGAAGGGTTCACTCCGCTGACCGACGAAGAGCGCTTGTCTTTTTTCAAGGATATCATTTCTTTGGTGCGGCCGGAGAAAGTGCGCTGGAAAACGGTTGACTGGAATAATCCGACACAGTGGGTGCCGCGCCGCCGAGGACTAAAGTGAAAAGCACGGTTATCAACGTCAAGGATATAGAATAGGGAGCCAATATGTTTTGCGGAAAACACCTGATAAGAACCTTGCCTGTTTTTGTTTCAATTTTATTGTCGGCAAATTTCATTCTTGCCGGGGACGATGATTCGGCGGCCGCTGAAAAGATGCTGAAATTGCAATTGGCGTCAATCGTAGCCGGAGACTATGAGCGCTTCATTGAACATGGCAATAAGGCCTTCAAAGAATTTTACGACCAGTGGTCATTTGACACTTTAAAAATGAGCCGGAGCGCCAAACTGTCAAAAGGCTATAAGCTGGCCTATTTGGGAGTCATACGCAGAGTCGGTATGCATGAGCATCTATGGAAGGTCTCCATCACCGGCGACAAATACGAGCTTTTGGCAAGCTTATCGCTTGCCAATGGGAAAGTGGTGGGTTTCAATTTAGACTAGGCAAAGATGGCGTAATGCTCCAGGTGACATCTGATGGCCAAAGACACCTACAGCAGTTTCAACGAGCTAAGATCCCATGAAGAATTAAACCGGGACTATAATATATGGATCAACGATGTGGGATCGCCGATAACCATCATGGCGCCCCATGGCGGCCGGATTGAACCCCGAACGTCATATATTGCCAGAAGAATCGCCCGGGATCAATTCAACTGCTACTGTTTTGAGGGCATTAAAAAAGGCGATAACGGGCGCCTGCATATAACCAGCCACAATTTTGACGAACCTCAAGCTCTGCAACTCATCGCACGGTCCCAAACCGTGGTTACGGTCCATGCCTGTACCCATAAGAACAGCCGGGTTTATCTGGGCGGCCTGGATAAAAAACTGATCTCGCTGATGACCGGCCAATTGAAGGCCGTAGGCATCGTTCCGGCAGGGATGACTTCCAAGTATCCGGGATTGAACCCGGAAAATATCTGCAACCGCGGTGCCACCCAAAAAGGCGCGCAGCTTGAAGTCAGCCGGGGCCTGCGAGATGATTTGCAGCAGATAGATTTACTGACCGCCGCGATTCGTGCCGCCTTGACAGAGCTTATTTCCTGAGACGATGCCGCCGCCGCACTGCAACGGGTCGCTTTTCTATCGAATCCGGCGCCGGCTGAATCAGAAAATGATATTGAAGAGGAAATTTATTACGCTGGCGGCTATAATACCTGTCAGTGAAAGCTTGATTCTTTTTTTATACTCAACCAGGCGATTGTCACGGATATTATCCCCCGCGAAAAGGAAGGGAATGAGCTTGAGCGGTCTGACAGGATAAAAAAAGAAATCTTGGCGGGGTATACCGAAAGGACGTTCGAAACACAACTCTTTCCAAACAACAGCGTGAAATCTTTTCAGATATTCAAACAAATCAATTAAGAGATATATGGTGAGAAAGCCCGCTGCAAAAAGCAGCAACAACAGAATAAAAGAGAAGAAATTTGCCATGTTCTTATGCCTCCCCATCGGCGATGCTTGTGCATATACAGACATCGGCCGTTTTGCCCTTGAACTTTAGCAAATATTGAATGCGGTAAAGGCCGGGGCATGAGCAAGGGGAGGCTGTGAGGGCTATCGTTCGAGCGCTGTAAAACCGGAGCGCGCCAACTCGACAACCCGGTCGGCGCCGAGCTCCTGCAGAAAATCATCGATCATTTTTGATGTTCCCGCCAGTTGGACAATGAAAAGACCTTGATTCTGGCGATCGAGTATCTCGATGCGGTACTTGCCGGCAAGCCGCTCCATCTGGTCACCATCGGCTTCAAATTTTATGATCGCCACTTCGCGCCAGTAGCTCTGGTCGATATCAAGCTCCCGAGCGGAGATAACTTCCGTCACTTTTTCTATCTGCCGCACGACCTGGGCCATCTTGTCGTCACTGTCTTCGTAAAGCGTCAGGGTCATCCGGCTGATGCCCGGTTTCGGCGTGGTACAGGCTGTTATGGTTTCGACGTTGTACATTTTGCGGCGAATCAGCATTGAAATTTTGTTGAGAACTCCCGGACGGTTCTGCATGAAAGCCAGGATCGCCCGCCGTTTCTTCTGAGGTTTGGTTGTCATAGAATCTTTCCGTTTGCTAAATTAGTTGTCATTTTTGTTCAATTTGGCTCAAATAGATGGTATTGGGGGATTTTCGCCGTCATGGAGCGATTGAATATTGAATATTCAAGAAATTTTTTCCATCTTAAAAGGGCGGAGCAACACGCGGCGCACATGCCGCGCACGCGCTGGCGCTGCGGGAGCTCCTGCGCTGCGCGAGGGACATCCACAAATATTCAATTTGCAATTTTCCATTTTTAATTCGCCGCCTTCGGCAGATCAGGGTCAAGCGTTCTTTTTCATGGATACAATCATATCCGCAATGCCCCCACCGGCCGGTACCATCGGCAATACAATCTCACTGGGGTCACACAAAAATTCCACCATGTAGGCGCCCTTGTGTTCAGCTGCCGTTTGAATGGCCTCCGCAATTTGCTCGGGTTTCGACACGCTTTGGTAGGGTATTTTATAGGCACCGGCAATGGCGCCGAAATCCGGGTTTTTCATGGGGGTGCCGGCAAAACGGCCATCGTAGAACATGGTTTGCCACTGCCTGACCATTCCCAGATACCCGTTGTTGAACAACAAAATCTTAATATCGATTTCGTGCTCCATAACCGCTCCCAGTTCCTGTATATTCATCTGGAAGCCCCCGTCACCGCTGATGGACCACACCCGCTCATCCGGCCGGGCCAGCTTTACACCGACGGCCATCGGCAGGGCACAGCCCATGGTGCCGGCACCGCCGGAATTGAACCAGCTATTGGTGGTTTGAAAATTATAAAACCGGGCCAGAATCATCTGGTGCTGCCCCACGTCCGAGACAATCAGATCTTTGCCGCGGGTCACATCCGATAGATGCTTGACGATGGTCTTCATCAGCAACTGGCCTTCCTTGCCGACACCGGCTTCAATTTCAGCGGCGATTTCATCTGCAATTTCAGCCCGATACTTGTCCAACTGCTCAAACCACGAACGCCTGGATCGGTTAATGAGTTCAGGGTCTTTTGCCAGGAGGGTGAGAACCTGATTGGCATCGGCGTTGATGGCGATCGAAGTTTTGACGTTTTTATCGATTTCGGACGGGTCGATTTCAACGTGGATAACCTTGGCCCCTATGCCGAAAGTTGCCAGATTGCCCGTCACCCGGTCATCAAAACGCATCCCGAAGGAGATGATCAGATCGGAATTGAGCAGCGCGCGATTGGCTTCGACGGTACCGTGCATCCCCACCATGCCGAGACTTAACGGATGATCTACCGGCAACGCCGACAGACCATGCAGCGTGAAAGCTATGGGAAGATGGGCCTTTTCAGCGAAGGTCGCCAAATTCCGGCCGGCATTGCTGTTGACAACCCCGTGGCCGCAGAGAATGATCGGCCGTTCGCTGCGGTTGATCATGCTAACAGCCTTTCTGACCAGATCGCGGTCGGGAACCGGTGAGTAGAAAAACCCCGGCAGATTGGGTACGTAGGCATGGGGATCGAATTGATACCCGTCATCTGTGTCTGCGTTCTGGACATCTTTGGGAATGTCGACGACCACCGGCCCCCCCCGGCCGGTGGCGGCCACATACATCGCTTCATGAATCGTTTCTTCGATTTCGTTTACGGACAGCGGCATATAGGTCTGTTTGGTCAGAGGCATCATCACCCCGACGACATCACTTTCCTGAAAAGCGTCAGTAGCAATGACCCCTGAGGGAACCTGCCCGGTAATCGCCAGCACCGGCACCGAATCCATCATGGCATCGGCAATTCCGGTGACAAGATTCATGGCACCGGGGCCCGATGTCGCCATGCAGACGCCGACCCGAGGGTTGGATGTTGAAATCGAGGCGCGCGATATCCCCTGGGCCATGAAAACCGCCCCCTGCTCATGCCGCGACATGATAAATGAGAAGACTTTTTGTTTTTCCATTTCGTCAAATATCGGCATGATGGCACCGCCGGTATAGCCGAAAATATATTTAACGCCGATATCCCGCAAGGCTTTCAGCGCTAATTCTTTTCCTTTCATTTTCTGACTTACTCCTTTCTTTGGACTGCTTCCGGTGTTCATCACACCGGTGGAGAAGCAACATTGAACGAATCCGGCACCGTGGACGCTTTCCCCCCAAACGTTTTCGTCCGGCAGCAGGCCCTTTGACGGATCGGCTCAAACGTAATGCTTGATATACGGAGCAGACATATTTGCATCGTCATATAAAGGCTAATATAACCCCTTTTTTGCTACATTCAAACCCATTGATAAAGTATGTCAAATATTGTTGACATTTTGTCACCAGAATAATCGCCGATTACTTGACGCAGGCAGTTCTTTTTGCCATATTACGGATGCTGGATATTTTGCGGTTGCCGGGGGTTCGAATTTTTCCGGGCCGTTGTCGACAGGTTCAGAATAATGCCTGCTTTGCTACCATTTATACACAACATCAGCGACCACCAGCAGAGCCGGGGGTATGAGGAAGGCCCCTGGAAGGGGCCGGAACCACGCTCTGTCACTGGTCGCTGATGTATATAAAGACTTTTGGCGTCATTATACCTGTTTCCTGCGAAAGCGTGCCCATGTAATTTTCTAGCATATATTTTGGTCACCCGTGGCGCTGATCTGTCTGGTTTGACCTGTATTTGAGCGATTTATCATTCACACCCGCCTTGTGTGGTTCAGCCCGATACGCTAATGGTTGCTACGCCAACAGGCGCAACGAGTTCATAAAAAATAAGTCAGAATGGTTTTTTCTATCTCCATTCATATGCCAGCGGCATGGTATAAGTTTGGACAACCAAAAAATACTTTCGCTGTAAGGGTAACACCTTTTCAATTCTCACCGCCACAGCCGGTGGCTTATGAATGGAGTTATGATGAATTCAGTATTCGCCTTTTGATAGTTGATTTTTAAACTACCATATGGGTTCATGCAGGCCAAACGCTGTGTATGTGCGCACAATGTTTTATGTCGTTATATATAACAACCTATAACCTGCCCCGCCTGCCCGGTATTGAAGATCCTGCAGCCGGCGGGAAAATTGAAGAGAAAGAATTATGGGAAAAACACTGTTCGAAAAAATCTGGGAACGCCATGTTGTACGCGAAATGCCGGACGGTTCGGCGCTGCTGTATATCGACCGTCACCTTGTCCATGAAGTTACCAGCCCCCAGGCATTCGAGGGCATGCGGCTTGCGGGACGCCACATCCGCCGCCCCGAGTTGACGTTTTCTACCATGGACCACAATGTCCCCACCACCGAGGACCGGATGGACATCAAAGATCCGATTTCCAGAGCCCAGGTTGAGGCGTTGAGGAAAAACTGTCAGGATTTCGGCGTCACGTTGTATGACCTGGGCGACGATCACCAGGGCATCGTGCATATTATCGGACCGGAGATGGGACTGACCCTGCCGGGCCTGACAATTGTCTGCGGAGACTCCCACACGTCAACCCACGGCGCCTTCGGGGCCCTGGCTTTCGGCATCGGAACCTCTGAAGTAGAGCACGTATTGGTCACCCAGACCCTGGTGCAGCGCAAACCGCAAACTTACAAAGTGGAGTTTACCGGTCGGCTGGCGCCTCATATTTTCTCCAAGGATATGGTGCTGAAAATGATCGGTACGATGGGTACCGCCGGCGGTGCCGGACATGTGCTCGAATACTGCGGCCAGGCAGTGCGCAGTTTGTCCATGGAGGCCCGCATGTCCATCTGCAATATGAGCATCGAGGCCGGCGCCCGGGCCGGTATGATCGCCCCCGATGAAACGACTTTGGAGTATATCACCGGAAGGCAGCGCCGCTTTGCCCCAACGGGTGAAGCCCTGGAACGCGCCCTGGCCTTTTGGCGGGGCCTGCCAAGTGACAATGACGCTGTCTTTGACCGGTCTCTTGTTATCGATGCCGCCGGTATTAAGCCTCAGATCACCTGGGGAACCAACCCCGGTATGGTGATCGACATTGACCAGCCGGTTCCCGGCCCGGATTCGGCGGGTGGATACAGCCCGGCGGATGTGAGAAATGCCCTGGAATACATGGGGCTTAAACCCGGCACCCGCCTGACGGATGTCCCCGTGGACGTTGTTTTTATCGGCAGCTGCACCAACTCCCGCATTGAAGATCTGCGGGTGGCGGCGAATATCTTCAAAGACCGTAAAAAGGCCGAAAACGTCAAAGTGCTGGTGGTGCCCGGCTCTCAGCAGGTTCGGCTGCAGGCCGAAGCCGAAGGACTGGATCACATCTTCAAAGCGGCCGGTGCCGAATGGCGCTATGCCGGCTGCAGCATGTGCCTTGGAATGAACCCTGACCAGCTGCAACCCCAACAGCGCTGCGCCTCGACTTCCAACCGCAATTTCGAGGGGCGTCAGGGCAAGGGCGGACGCACGCACCTGGTCAGCCCGGAAATGGCCGCAGCCGCGGCTGTGGACGGCAAGTTTGTCGATATTCGCAAGTGGCCGCAGATTGATATTTGACACGCTGAGCCAAATCCACCTCATACAGAGCGGCAAAAAAAGGAATTAATCACGAAACCGCGAAAGGACCCCGGTTAAACAGAAAAAAAGCTTTAACTGGGCAGGCGAAAACACGATAGAAAGATATGATAATTTCGTGCTCACGCAGCGCACACGCCGCGCAAGCGCTGGCGCTGCGGGAGCGCCTGCGCTGCAAATTCTATAGTTCGAGTTTTCGTGACGAAAATAGTTTTTCCATTAACAAATAAAAAGGTAACCAAGATGAAACCATTTAAAAAACACACCGGAATTGTTGCCACATTGGACCGCTCCAACGTGGACACGGATGCCATCATACCCAAACAGTTTTTAAAATCGATCCGTCGCACCGGATACGGGCCCAATGCCTTTTTCGATTGGCGCTACACCGCCGATGGGGCGCCAAACAGCGATTTTGAACTGAATCACCCCCGTTTTGCAGGCCGTTCCATACTGGTGACCCGCAATAATTTCGGTTGCGGCTCCAGCCGGGAACATGCGGTTTGGGCCCTGGCCCAGGACGGCTACCAGGTGATTATCGCTCCCTGGAAAGAGATCAATGGCGAACGCGTGAACGCCTTTGCAGATATATTCAGAACGAATGCCACCAAAAACGGAGTGCTGGTCGTCGAGTTATCGGAAGAGGAAGTGGATCTCATTTTCAAGCATGTTCGGGCGAATGAAGGCCTGCAGGCCACGGTCGATTTGGTCGAGCAGCAGGTTGAGATTCACTCGCCGACCCCGACAGTTTTTAGATTCAGCATTGAGAAGGGTGATAAGGAGCAACTGATCACCGGCCTGGATGATATTGATCTGACCCTCAAGTATGAATCAGACATCACGCGATTTGAAGAGACCCACGATCCCTTTATGAATTGAATATTGAAAATTGCAAAATGAATAATTAAGGATTTCAGTCTGGTTCATTGATGTCCTTGCCTTATTTATAATGAAGACGTGGATAAAATAAATGGTATCCCGCAGATATTCTATATTCAATTGAAAAGGCCTACAGGTTGTGTCGATGAACCCGGTCAGCCATTTCTTGATCAGTTGGGCCGTTGCGAACACGGCAGACATCAGCCGCCGGGACAGGGTTTTGGTTACGCTTTGCGGCGTTGTACCGGATTTGGACGGCGTCGGTTTTTTGGCCGAGTTGTTGACCGAAAATTCGGCATCGCCGCTGATATGGTACAGCAAATATCATCACGTACTGTGCCACAACCTGGGATTCGGCCTGTTGCTGGCAGCGGTCGTCTTTATGTTCAGTGTCCGGAAATGGGTGACCGCCTTTCTTGCCCTGGCGGCTTTCCATCTTCATCTTCTCGGAGATCTCGCCGGTTCACGGGGCCCGGACAGCCATCAATGGCCGATTCCCTACTTGTTTCCCTTATCGGCGGATTGGAAGCTAACCTGGCACGGACAGTGGGAGTTGAACGCCTGGCCCAATATTCTGCTGACGCTGTTGTTCCTGGGGCTCACGCTGTTTTTAGCGTGGAAGCGCGGTTACTCTCCGCTCGAAATAATTTCGCAAAAGGCTGATAGGGCTTTGGTTTCCAGACTGCGGCAAAGATTCGGGAAACCCTAGGCGCTTGGCGCCGCCGTATCGACAAATCCGCCTGCCTCGCCTGAGCTTGCGATGGCGGACAGATGGTTGCCGATGTTACCGACTGCTTTGATTCTTGCCATAAAAATCCGCCGGAGCGGATTGCAAGTTCAACGATAAGCGTACTGACGTCCTCTTGCCTTTT
>CP070771.1:5539631-5555541 GCA_020345785.1 Desulfobacterales bacterium | reverse complement strand
TTGGTCTTCTTGCAGCATGGCGGCCTGTTTCGCCAAAATCGCGTCGGCATTCGGACGGATTACGGCCACATAGACGGCGTGTACGATGATGATAATCGTTATTAGCGCAAACAACTGGTAGATAAACTCCAGCGAGATCGGAAAATTTTTTTTCATTATAAATTTTTTTCCAATATATTTATCAGTCGTTGGTTGTTTTTTCTTTATTCCAACTAATTGAATTTGCTATAGCTTTGAGTGTAAAAAAATTTATCTCAAAATGCAAAAGGCTATACGTTTAAGATTATAAATTCACCATAACCCAATGCCCTTTCCCCACAACCCCATGCGCCAATTCCCTTTGCCCTCTGCCCTTTGCTCTCCGCACGCCGTCCCATGCCCTTTGCGCTATGCTCTCTGCGATCTTATATATCGACCGGGAAATCCACTGCCTGCTCTGCCGCAATTTCTTCCGATGGCTTAAAAGGCTTTAAAGGCTTCGCTGCTGCACCATCTGAGTCACTGCTGCTATTTTCCTTGACCGCTGCTTCCGACTCTGCTGCCTGAGCTTGGTTTTCGCTCGCCGCCTGACTTCGATTTTCAGCCGCTTTTTGTTCATTTTCCGCCATTACAATCGATTTCAGATTTAATTCAAATGGTTGAATACTTTGAATTCGTTCGGCAAGTATGTCCGGAACATGAGTACGCATGCCTTGAGTGGTTGGCGCAGCAATGAGGAATGACAAAACAGTTATCATGAATAATTTTTTTTTCTCTATTACTCCAATACTCCAGCACTCCATGACTCCAATACTCCATTAACTTCTAAGAATTAATTCCTGAACTCCCCGAGTAGCAACTCGAAGTAAGCCCTTATGGGCTCCCACTTACTTATTTCATGTATCTGCAAATGCGAAATCCCAGATCAGAGCGCTTGGAATCGCTGTAATCGCGGTATGCATTGCGCAGTTCACTGATACCGGCTTGCATCCAGCTCGAGCCCCTAACGACATGATGTTTGCCTGTTTTGGGTCCCACGGGATCGATATACACTTTTTGGCTGTCGTAGGAATAAATCGAATAGTAATCATGGCTCCATTCGGAGACATTGCCGCCCAGATCGTAAATGTCGGACCCATTCGGTTTAAATTTGGCCGCAGGCGCGCTGACCGGGTAACCATCATTATAGTCCGACAGATAGGTTGTCAGCAAGTCTTTGGCGGACTGATCCGCAAAATTTCCCGCTTTCGCAGGCGGCGGAAATGTATTTCCCCAGGTATATTTCAGGTCGGCCCCGTTTTGCCCGGAGCGGGCGCAATATTCCCATTCAGCCTCCGTGGGCAGGCGATACCCGATGCCCGGAGGGTCGGCGGCGATCATCCGGCCGCCTTGCTGAACATAGACGGGCGGCAATGATTCCTGGATACTGAGCCAGTTACAAAACAAGGCCGCCTGTCGCCAGGTTATCTCAACCACCGGCAAATCATCCCGGGCCAGGTCATGCTTTTTAAAGGTTCCGGAGTTGTGGGCGGACATAAATTGACGGAATTCTCTGTTGGTAACTTCCCTGATACCCATATAAAACGGCCGTTGCAGCTTGACATTACGCAGGGTTTCATTGGATCGGCGGCCCTGCTCCCGGCGCGATGATCCCATAACAAACGCTTGTGGTACGATCAGCTTCAGCTCATAGCCGTTTTTAGCCTTGATCACCCCAGACGACGTGTCCGGAGTGGATGACAGTCTTTTTAACGCAATGTTAATCTCCTGGGGGTAACCGGGACGCGGCGTGATCCGGCTTCGGTACCCTTGATAGCCCTGCTTTTTTATCTCCAGCTCATGTTCAACCGCAACCAAACGCAATGTCGACGGAACCTTGCCCATTGGTTTTCCGTCAACAAAAAGTTCCGCATCGGCCGGCTGCACCAAAAAATTAATGGTGCCCATTTTCGGTTTTAATGTGATGTCAAGGGTTTCTGATTCTTCACTCAGCAATTTTACTTTCCGCACGACCTTTTCGTATCCAGCCCTGGATATCTGAATCAGATGGGTTTCGTCGGGCGGCAGCGGCAACTGCAGCGGGGTTTGACCAACAAACGTTTCTCCCAGCAATACACTGGCCCCGGATGGATTCGTTCGAACTACCAGTCGACCGTCTGCCGGCTGCAGCCGGATGGTATCAAGGACCCGGGATTGATTGGCGGCCACTGCGAGACGGGTGCGCCAGGGCTTGAAACGGTCGGCCCGGATCTCAAGGTCGTATTCACCTCCCATCAGCTTGATGGTTGACGGGGTGGCGCCGAAAGACTGCCCATCCACCAAAATGGAAGCTCCCCGGGGCTCGGATTGCAGGCTGATCTCCGCCCATGCCGGAACCAGAGCCAGATTCAATTCCTGATGTTTATCGCAGCCTGCAACCTTGATCTCGATATGCCGCGTCTGGTAATTTTCAGCTTCGATTGCAAGGCTTCCGGGCCCCGGTTTGACGGTCACCCCGGACAGCGGCGTGCGTCCGATTTCCTGCCCGTCGATGAATATGTGCGCACCCTCAAGCGTTATCGAGGGCTTATCGGCCTGATGGGCTTGAATTGACAGCCGTCCCGGCTGTTTGGCCAATGTGAAATTAAAATGCTGGCCTTTGTCATCTACTACGGTTAATTGCTGCTCAAGGGGCTGAAAGCATTCTTTGGCGGCCTGCAGGGTGTATGCACCAGGCCGCATCAGGTAGTATCCGCCGATGTTGAGCGCTGGAATTCCGCCGTGAATAGAAATGTGTTCCGGTTCCGGCTCAATTTGGATGACAACCTGGCGGGCTGTAAATACAAACCAGGCCAAAACACCCAACAGCAGCGTTACAGTTACAAGGATTGTGCCGAGCAACCATTTCAGAAGGCCCCATGACCGTGAACGCCCGGCCTTCCGCCGGGGACGGAAAGCGATCGGTTTTATTTCCACCGCTTTTTGGTTGTCGCTGCGGCGCCTGATATCGTCTTGGGATTTCAAATCTTAACCCTGCATTTTACCGTCACCCGCAATGATGGCTGACCGGGCTTGACAACGATTTCCTGCCGGACATCCTGGTAGCCGTCCCGGGCTCCCACGACCGTGTAAGTGCCCGGCCGAAGCTTGAGTTCGTGTTGGGAAAACCGGCCCAGTTTCCCGACCTTATAAACGGCAACCTGCGTGAGATTATCCGACTCGATGATGACATTCACCGGCGTGCGGAAAACGGCAATCAATTCTTCAAGTTCGTCAACCTGAGCGGCCAGCTTGGGACCCTGCGGTTCAGCCGATTTGGCTTCATTCAGCAGCAATATGGCATTGTTCAGCTGTTGGTCCGACTCCAGAGCCTGGGGCTGGGAAATGAAATAACTTAATCGCTTGGCCAGGCGGATCTGCTCTTGGGCCCGTTCTTTGCCGCGAACGGCAAACTGGAGGTTTTTATCGATATCGAGTGCTGCCAGATACAATTTGAGCGCGTTTTGCCATTCTTCTGATTGATCGGCGATCAGGGCTTCTTGACGCAACTGCTCAATGCGGGCCAGGCGCCGTGCCTGATCCACCTGTAAAAGCGCATCCGAGACCTCCCGGGAATCCGGCTTGAGAGACTTGGCCTTCATCAGCCTGGTGTGAGCCGACTCGTAATCATCATTGTGAAAGGCCGCCAGCCCTTCGGACACGAGTTGATTGAACTGCTTTTCTATGATCAGAGCGGCAACCCGGTTCAAGGCCTGCTGCGCTGCTTTCGCATCAGGATCGAGATGTAAGGCTTGCCGGTAAGCGTCGCGGGCGGCGGCCAACGCATGGTCGGCCTCATGCTGCCTGCCCGAATTAATTAGCCGCACCACCTCCTCGATGGATTTCGCCCGCTTAAGTCCATTCTGGGCGGATGGGTGAGTGGGATCAATCATCAACGCCAGGCTGAATTTATTTTGAGCCACAGCACCATTGCCTGCCTTGAGTGCGTTTCGGCCTTCTTCGAGCAATCGGTTCAGTGTATCGGAGGTCTGGTCGGTCAGCTGCGACGCCAACGCAATTGCCCGGACATATTTATCGGCAGCCGGGAGGTATTCCGCCTGCATAAGGTGCATATCCGCTTCATGAGCCAATCCAGTCATTTCAGCATATGTCTCTGCTCCCCAAACAGATGTAGCTTTGCGATCCAGAATTTTTTTGACCTCTAAAAATTCGGCCAGCTTCAGCTCGGCCTTTTCCTTATTCAAGGCAAGCTCAGCAGAATCGACCGCAGGCGGCGGGGGGGTGTCGGGCAGGGCGGTCTTTTTTTCCTCTAACTTAGGCTTGCCGGATGGGTGTTGGGTCGTAACGGTGGCGGATAGCAGCGGTTTTCTTGACAGATAGTTCAGAAACCAGATGCCGCCGGCGACCAGCCCCATGACAGAACATACAAGTAAGATCATTCCAAGCCGGTACCGCCGCCCGAGATGCGCATCGTCGCGCCGGTCTTTTTTAGGAACGCTCAGGGGTGTGATGGTTTCCGCGGTTGCCGGAGTGGATGCATCCTTTTCTGTCATTTTAAGCAAGTAACCAATAACGGATATCTGTCAAACGGCTGACAAACGGTCGGGCATTTTTGTGGTCCCGGCGGAACTTCGTATAGGTCGGCCCATGCCTTCGGTTCAAGGGTCTTCTGCCGGGCCGGATTCACCGTTATCCGGGATTTGATCCGGCTCAAAACCGGTTTCAGCGAAATAAATTTTACGCAACAGCTCCCGCCATTTTTTAAACTGCTCTTCAGCCGATCCGGTGAGTTCATATTGCTTACCTTCAAATTCCATGACCACAGGTTTCATCTCACCGCTGAATGAATCGCTGAGTTCCCGGATGGCCGCTTCATGGATTTCAGCTTCTTTGGAGATATTGAATCCATCCAGGATTACCTGACCACCGATCAGAATCAATCCCGTTTGCAGTACAACCGTATTGTTGGAGTCGCTCGATCCTGCCGCAACCGCCCCCGCTATCATCAGAGCGCCGATAAGCTGCCGGGTCAGGGCTCTCTTTCTAATTTCCTTGATGGCCTTGCGTTCGGTCATGTTGAGTTGACGCCAATTTTCATAGGAAGGCCACATGGCATTGTAAAATTTCTCGTATTGTTGATTGAGCGTGTCGACGTACATATACTCCCGCTCCCGAATTCTGAACAGGCGATGCATCATGGGATCATCGTCGGCCGGCAGGCGTTTGATGGTAACCAGATCCTTTTTGTCCTGCGCCAGATATCCCTTGAATGCATCCGGTGCGAAATCTTCGGCAAATTTTAATTTGGCCGTCGTACGCAGGCTGCGGATCTCTTCGGAACTCAAACGGTTTTTAAAATCGGCCATGTCGTTGGCAATGGCGTTGTAAAGGTTCTGAAACGCATCTTTTTCCCCCGGGCGATTGCCGCCGTAATCGCTCTTTGCAGCTTCCTGCCTGTAATTTTTTACGAACCAGCGTTTACCGGTGGCATCGACGACTTCGATTTTCAGCCCCAGGTATTGGCCGTTGGATTCGAGAATTTCACCTTTTACCAGCACGTCGATACTGTTGGTTTCAGCCGGGACGACCTGTACCGCTCCCCATTGGCCGCTTTGCTGCAGGGTATTTTTCAAATGATACGGGATGAAATGGTTTTCAGCCTTGCGAATATCGTTATCGGTTCCCTCCTTTTCGGCCTCTTCTTCGGTTATTCCCCGGCTTTTAAAGACAAGAACGCCCACGTCCATCAGCTGGTCTTCGGGGATCTCCTCTTCGGCCAGAAGAATGGCTGTCGGCCCCACCTGTTGGGCATAATAAGTGGCGCAGCCGGATATGAAAATCCATATAACGGCGACGGCTGCAAGACTGTTAAAACCGAACTTCAAATTATCACCAATATTCAATATTGTATTGAGGTTAATAGAATAAACTATTCAATGAAAATCAAAAAAATTCCAAGCACCAATAACCAAATATCAAACAAATCCCAATGATCCAAATTCGAAATTCAAAACATATGATTGGTTTAAAGTTACATCGAGCATCATGACCTTCAGAACAGGGTTTGGGAACTGATGCAAGTCGAATTTGGTGAGTGTTTTGGTCATTGGTTATTGAAACTTAAGATTTATTTGGAATTTGGTGCTTGAGATTTGGGATTTTACTGTTTTAAAAAACTCCCTGAAGCAAACTTTCTATAATTTTCTTCAGTACCATCCTGCTCGCTTAATATTCCCCCTGTAATTACTTGCTTTTCTTATATTCCTCATACTCCTTCCAGAGCTTTTCTTTCAGCTCGGGATCCGTTTCATTTTCGGCGGCCTCCCGCAGCTGACGGGCAACGATATCATCATCTTCATAATCCGTACGGCGCTGATCGGTGCTGCCCGTCCCCTCACCACCCTTGCGGGACCCATCCCTGGAAGCCGTTTCGGTGCCGGGCTTACTTGCGCTGGATTCCCTCTCCCGGCCGGATTCCGTTTCCCCCTCCTGCCCCTCTTCAGCCTCTGTCGAAGATTTAGCTCCGGCGGTGTCGACATCCAGCCCTTTTTCGCGCAAGCGTTTGGCGGCTTCAGCGGCTTCTTCCGCCAGTTCCTGCAATTTTCCTGACGATCCGGCCTTAATTTTCTCCATTTCCCTGAGCAGCATGTCATCAAATTTTGCCAGGGAGGCGTTTAATTCCCGATCCAGCGCTGCGACTTCGTCTACGGTTTGTTCTTCCGGAATAGACGGGTCGGTCATCCTTTCCATCTCATTTGAAGCCGGAACATCGGAGCCGGTTTTACCGGGCCTTTTTTCGGCATAGGCCGCCTCCATTTGACTGACAATTTTGCGGTTTTCAGCTGTCATCGCCCGCACACTGTCCAGGTAATTTTCATAGTCCTTTACGGCCTCGTCGGAGGCTTGGCCAGATTTCTTTAGCTTTTCCAAGTCGGCCGCAATTCGTTTTTCGGTTTGCTCACTGATGCGAAGATTTTCCCGGGCCTCTTCCAATTTAGATTCGGCCGAATCACGGGCGGGTGTTTGGGAAGCGCCCGGACTTCTGCTTGATTTATCTTGCGTCTCTTTCGATATCGACCCCGCTGAAGCCGGTGAGCCGGATTCTTTCTTTGGGGTTTTGGCTGACTCAGCAGATGATGCTTCACCCGGGCCGGATTTTTGGCGGTCTTCCTGCTGTCCGGTATCGGCCGACTCCGGGTAAGCCGGTTTGCCGGTTGGCGTCGATTGCCTGGTTTCTTCCTGAGGCGGCGAAGTGGTTTTGGTGGCACTTGTTTGGGCGCAGGCTGACAGCCAGAGGCTGAAAACAATGACTGCAATAATTTTAAAAGATTTCATAGCTGTCTATTTTATTTGAAATACTTAGCAAGCCTACTTCGTCAAATTGGCTACGAAGTCCGCGAGTGAATCGACCCTCCGTTCCGCGGCAACGGATCCGCCGTGGAGAATTCTGCGGTTCGATAGCATATAACTGTATTAGCAACATAAGATTTTGGCTTTTGAGTGTCAAGAATCAATCCGGGCGAGTATCGACGGCTAAAAAAGAGCCGGTTTTCGACAGGCGAAAACCGGCTCATCTCTTGATTATGGCGGAGAGAATGGGATTCGAACCCATGGTGGAAGTTTCCCCCCACACTCGCTTAGCAGGCGAGCGCCTTCAGCCAACTCGGCCATCTCTCCCAAAAAATTTTTTCAAAATTTTTTGATATGCGGTTTGAACCGCATAAAAAATAGGTTAAATAATTTAAAAAGCTTACATTGCTTTGCTCATCTCGCAGATGTTGGATTTACCATCCTTTACAATTCTACAAAAAATATGCGTTTTGCCTTCCGCAGCGCAGCCTGCGGAAGTTATATAAAAGCGCGCAGCGATTTTATGGCGGAGGGAGTAGGATTCGAACCCACGGAGGCGTTAACCTCAACGGTTTTCAAGACCGCCGCTTTCGACCACTCAGCCATCCCTCCACATTTTAACGTAAATATTTAACATTTCATCTTAAATTGGTCAATGCTTTTTCTGCATCTTATACGCCTTGCCCTTTTCGCACAAGAAGGTTAGAATACTTTAAGTTTAGGAGAATTAGACACTTTTTAATTTCATCACAAATTGGTTCTTTTAATTAAGCAAGACAATCCGAGATATTTGAGGTCGGCTCGTTGGAGTTCGTTGTTGACATGATTATTTTTTTATGGTTTCAAAAGGGCCGAATTTTATTCCATTTGGGTAAAACGGCACCCTTACGGGGTGATATCGAAGCCGGTCCCCCCGGACCGAATACTTAGTACGGGTTTATAGAGGGTTAAAGCTATGAAACAAAAATATTTGATACTAAACGACAAAGAAAACAAACAGTTTAAAATCCAGGAGTTTGCCGAGCTAAACAAAGAGTCGCTTTCGCTGCTTTGTGAAGAAGCGTATGACTACCGCACAATTAAATCCGCTGTTTCAACAGGTAAAGAGGCGTTGATTGCTGCCTTGCGCACCAATAATATGTATCCGCCGGGTATCTATGCCGAACAAATTGCAGCGGCGGTTATTGCGCTGCACAAATCGGCCGACCAGGATTCGGTCGAACTTTTTTTCGACGATATCAGCTTATTGACCAAAACCCGCGAATCTCTCAAAATCGCTGAAAATATTGAAGACGACGCGGAAGATACCGATCTCGATGAAATGCTGGTTGATGATTTCGATGACGGGTATCCGGAAAAAGATGAATTGGATTCCAGTGATTCGTCGCTGCAAATTGAGGATGATGACTATATTGATGCTGATGATCAAACCTAGGTCTCGCGCTCGAAAAGAAGGTTGACTTATCAGCTGTCTTGGCATAGAAAACAAGGCATTATTGAAGTTTTGAGAAGCATTGCATTTGCTGTGGTCCTGCAGCATCTGTTTTTCCCGCCTGCAATATTTAGAGTTTTGCTAAATTATCAATACCTTATGTAGCGTCATGCGGTGCTCATTTCGCGCCGGATGGCCCAATATGGTCTTGTTTTGCGATAACCCGCAATAAGTATGGGAGGCAATTGGCATTGACTCTTAACGGCATCAAGGAGGTGCAAATGGAAAAAGAAACGGCTTTTTACGAGAGACTGGAGGGTAAAGGGGTCTCCAGGCGGGATTTCATGAAGTACTGCACGTACCTTACGGCAACGATGGGACTTTCGTCTTCCTTTATCCCGAAGGTGGCGGAGGTTTTTGCCGCACCGGCCCAGCGACCCCCTGTCGTCTGGCTTCACTTTGCCGAATGCACGGGTTGCTCGGAAGCGATTTTGAGAAGCCAGTATCCTTACGTGGATGACCTGGTTCTTGAGGTTCTTTCGGTGGAGTATCATGAAACGATCATGGCGGCGGCCGGGCAGCAGGCCGAAGATCAGCTTCAAGCTGCGGTAAAGAAGTACGAGGGCAAATTTATCTGCGTCGTCGAGGGGGCGGTTGCCACGAACTACGACGGCGGCTACGGCAAAATCGGCGGCCGAACGTTTCTGGAAATCGCCAAGGAGGTCTGCCCGAAAGCGGCGGCGGTCATCGCCATTGGTGCATGCGCGACATTCGGCGGTGTTCAGGCGGCTAAGCCCAATCCCGGCGGCTATAAAAGCGTCGGCGAAGCCCTCGGAATCAAGACCGTGAATATTGCCGGGTGTCCGCCGAATCCAATCAATTTTGTGGGCACCGTCGTCAACTATCTCCTGCTGGGCAAACTACCGGAATTGGATGATTTGGGCCGCCCGCTGTTTGCCTACGGTAAAACCATCCACGATCAGTGTCCGCGCCGGGCGCATTTTGAAAATGACGAATTTGTCGAAGAATTCGGTTCCGAGGAAGCGGCGGCGGGCTATTGCCTGTATAAAGTCGGGTGTCGCGGTCCGGAAACCTACAACAACTGTCCGATTGCCAAATTCAACGACGGCACCAGCTGGCCGATCGAGGCCGGACATCCCTGTATCGGCTGCAGCCAGCCGGATTTCTGGGATAAATTTAGCCCGTTTTATCAGGAACTGTAATCTTTATATCATGGTGCAAACAACATCCTTTTTACCGTAAAAAGGGAGGAGATCATATGGCAGACAGAATCACGATAGATCCGATTACCAGGATAGAGGGGCACCTCAGAATCGAGGTCGAGGTGTCCGGCGGCAAAGTTGTCAATGCCTGGAGCTCAGGCCAGATGTTTCGGGGGATCGAGCTGATCCTGCAGGGGCGTGACCCGCGGGATGCCCATCATTTCGTCCAGCGTTCATGCGGGGTCTGAACCTACACCCATGCTCTGTCCTCGGTGAGGGCAGTCGATGATGCCGTTGGCGTCAAAATTCCCAAGAATGCTCGAATCATACGCAATCTTTTGATGGGTGCCCAGTTCCAGCACGACCATATTGTTCACTTCTATCATCTGCACGCCCTTGACTGGGTGGATATTGTCAGTGCATTAAAGGCGGATCCGAAAAAAACGGCGGCCTTATCCGATAATGTCAGCAACGCCCCCTGGGGCGGTGCCAATTACTTTAAAGAAATTCAACAGCGGCTGCAGACCTTCGTAGACAGCGGTCAGCTGGGTCCCTTTTCCAATGCTTACTGGGGCCACTCGGCCTACAAGCTGCCTCCGGAAGCTAATCTGATGGCAGGCGCGCATTACATTGAAGCGCTGCGTTTGCAGGCCAGAGCGGCCAGGATGCATGCCATTTTCGGCGGCAAGAATCCGCATCCGCAGTCCCTGGTCGTCGGCGGGGTGACCTGTGTCAAGGACCTGACGCCGGATCGCATCGCCGAATTCCTCTATATTACCAAAGAAACCCAGCAATTTATCAAAAACGTCTACATCCCCGATCTGCTGGCCGTGGCCTCCTTCTACAAGGATTGGGGTGCCATCGGCGGTACCAGCAATTTTCTGGCCTGGGGCGAATTTCCGGAGACAGATAAGGAACCCGAAAGCCTTTATATGCCCAGGGGTGCGATCATGAAGCGCAATCTCGGCGGTGTGCAGATGGCACACCAGGACAAGGTTACCGAAGACGTCACCCGAGCCTGGTATACCAACGGCAAGGCGCTGCATCCGTATGACGGCGAGACCAAACCGCTGCAGGAAAACCCTGCCTACCGACCGGGTGACGGCAAGTATTCCTGGTTTAAAGCGCCGCGCTATGAGGGTGAGCCCTGTGAAGTCGGTCCGCTGGCCCGGGTGCTGGTGGCATATGCCAGGGGCCACAAGGACATCAAGCCCATCGTTGATAATGTCTTACAGACTTTAGGGGTTCCGGCTCCGGCCTTGTTTTCAACCCTTGGACGGACGGCCGCCCGGGGCATTGAAACCTTGGCCATCGGTGAGGCGATGGAAGGTTGGATCATGGAACTGGTGGCCAACATCAAAAGCGGCGACACCCAGACCTATCAGTCCTATGAAATGCCGGACAGCGCCACGGGCGTCGGATTAAATGACGTTCCTCGGGGTTCTCTCGGCCATTGGGTCCAGATTGAAAACAAAAAAATCAAAAACTATCAGTATGTGGTGCCGTCAACCTGGAATTTGGGCCCGCGGGACGGGGCCGGCAAACTGGGGCCGGTTGAAGAAGCTTTGATCGGTACGCCGGTGGCCGATCCGAAGAAGCCGCTGGAGGTCCTGCGAACGGTGCATTCCTTTGACCCGTGTATTGCCTGCGGGGTCCATGTGATTGATCCGGATTCCAATCAGGTTTACAAGATCAAAGTCCTTTAAGAACTATTTTTTAAAGTGATCACCACGGCTTCCCCCAATCCGGGAGGCCGTGGTTTTTTCAGGGCAGGGTGGCGTTAAAGTAAATTCTAAAATAGTTGTATGATTTTCATTTCGGAGGTAATTATCGCAAAATTAGTCAATTGCTCCTTTAGATGACGGAACCCTGTTTTTAGGCGTTGTTGACGGTTCGGCCGGATTTATGTATAACGACGCAAATCATAATCTTCGAATATAGAGGCACGAAATTGCCCGACAAAAATCCGTTTGACGAGCTCTATGCCGTTGATGTCATGATTTTAGGCATCGGCTGTATTCTTTACTCCGATGAAGGATTCGGGGTGCGGGTTGTTGAAAAGCTTCAGCAGCTCTACGAATTTCCGGATAACGTCATGGTGGTCGACGGCGGTGTCCTGGGTATCAACCTGCTGGGAGTTATTTCCAAGCCCGCCCATCTGATCGTGGTGGATGCGATTCGCAATAAAGGCAAACCCGGCGATTTATATCGTTTGCAGGGCGATGCCATACCGGAACGTATTCGAGCCAAAAATTCGCTGCATCAAGTGGACTTTCTGGAAGCATTGACATTGTGCCAGGCATTGAATAAAGTTCCCGAAACGGTTATTCTCGGCGTTGAACCCGCGGATATTGAGACGCAGAGCCTCGAATTGACCCCTGCGACTCAATCCCGCATCGATCCCATGATCGATATGGTTCTGGCTGAACTGAAGCGGTTCGGCGGATCCTGTTGGAGAAAAACGGACCAGTGAAAAAACATCCTTGCCCTATTTAGGCGCCATCGGCCAATTTTTGTCGATGTTGCGGAGTGCTTTTATTTTTAAGGTTTCAGGTGTCGGGTTTCAGGTGTCAGCCTATTGCCGCCGGAATGCCCGGTTTTAGCAAGATGGAGAAAAATGCCTTATACCTTCAACCTTAAGCTCACGACCGGATGCCTTGCACCATAAATCTGACCGCTGACACCTGACACCTGAAACCTACACAAATGACTTTACTATAACCCCGCCAGGTTTCTTGACGGACATGTCGCATAGCAGCTCAAGACGCTTTTATCTCATTTCCGTGCTCAAATGGATCACAAACAAGCCTTGGATGGTTATTGTGATCGCTTCCGGCCTGACCTGTTTTTTTGCCTACCACATTCCCAAACTGTCTTTCCGCACATCTATCTACGACCTTTTAATTGAGGATCTTCCGGATACAGCTGTTTATGAAACCCTGAAAGCTGAATTTGGATCCGATGAGATGATTCGGCTGGTCGTCAAAACAGACAATGTATTTGCGCCGGCTGCCTTCCGGAAGGTCGAGGATATTTCCGCAAGATGTGCCGGTCTCAAGGGGGTCAGGCGGATCATCAGTCTGCCGCTGATTAAAAAGGACATCGATCCTTCGGCCAAGATGAGCCTGGCGCAATTTGAGACCATGGTCGCCCCGGTGGCATTATTTCAAAAGAATCTGATTTCAGCCGATCATAAAAATACCGGTATCACGCTGATCCTGGAAAAGGATGCCGATCACGAAAGTGTTATCAGCGCGGTTGATGCAATTATCGAAAGCGAAGCCGATCACCTCTCACTTTACCAGATCGGTATGCCCTTAATCTCTCGGGCGCTTGTGAACTACACGGTGCACGATTTCAAGCGTCTGCCGGTGCTAACCTTCGGTTTGATTGCCGCGGTACTTTTTATCTTATTACGCCGTCCCGCCCGGGTATTTCTGCCACTCATGTGTGTCTGCGTTGTACTGGTATGGACGTTTGGTCTTATGGGCCTGATGCAGCTTAAACTGTCGCTCTTAACCATGATTGTTCCGGTGTTTATTATTGCCGTGGGCACGGCCTACAGTCTGCATACCATTTCAGAATATAGCGCCTGTGCGCGACGGACCGATTCGCGCCCGGATGCCGTCACTGCGAGTTATACCCATACGGCGCTGCCCTGCGCGCTGGCCGTGGTCACGACCCTTTTCGGGCTGGGGGCCCTTTTTGTCAACCGCATTCCGGCCATCGATGAATTCGCCCTTTTTGCCTGCTTTGGCATGATAAGCCTGCTGTGCGTATTGCTGACCGTGTTGCCGGCGGTTCTGGTGCTCATTCCCTTGCCTGACGCAAGCAGTCGGAAGGCCGAAAGGATCGCTGCGGCAATGGACCGCTTTCTTGATTTTATCGTTCGCCTGAATCTGCACCATCAAAAAGCCGCTCTGTCAATCATCGGCCTGGCAGCGTTGACGGCCGCAGCCGGCATATTTTTTATCCGGATCGAGACCAATCCCGTGGAATATTTTAGGGAGGATACGCCGGTCAGCCGCAATTTTCACGATATCTATCAGAGCCTTTCGGGCAGCTTTCCGGTCTACGTGACGGTCACAAGCACGGAGACCGACTATTTTGAAAACTCGCGGCATTTGGCTGAAATCAAACGATTGCAGGACTTTCTTGAGACGCTGCCCAAGGTGGATAAAACCATATCATTCGCTGATTATTTAATGCTGGTCAATTATACCCTCAACCATTACGAATCAAAGTACTATGCGCTACCCGCCGAGGATTTTGAAATCCGGATGGCAATCAACAACTATAAGACCATCCTCGGTGAGGACCTGTATTCACGCTTCATGACACCGGCGCTGAACAGCGCCAATATCCTGATGCTGACTCATTTGTCGAGCTCCGGCGAATTTCTGAAAACCAGAGAAATGATTCAATCTTTTGCCGGGCGGCATTTTCCCAAACATCTTAACCTGGAGGTCACCGGTTTCGGCATGGCCGTTTCTGCCAGCAGCCAATTGCTGACCACGGGTCAGGTGAAAAGCCTTTCAATCAGTCTGGTTTTGATTTTCTCAATTATGTTCTTGATGTTTCTATCAGCCAAGGTCGGTTTGATCGCCATCCTTCCCAACTGCTTCCCGATTCTTATGAATTTCGGCATTATGGGCTGGCTGGGGATCAAACTTTCGATGGCGACCAGCCTGATCGCCAGCATCGCCATCGGACTCGCTGTTGATGATACCATTCATTATTTGCATCGCTACAATCTGGAATTCAAAAAGGACCTGGATAAGGATAGGGCGCTGCGCGATACCATCAAACAGGTGGGCAAACCGATCGTGATGACCAGCCTGACGATCGGCATCGGATTTTTAGTCTTAATGTTGTCCCAGTTTAAACCAACGGCCATATTCGGTTTCCTGATGGTAATCACCATGGCTACAGCGCTTATCGGCGATCTTGTCATCCTCCCGTCGCTGATGCTCCGGGTGGAGCTGGTAACGGCCTGGGATCTGATGAAATTAATGCCGGTGTTGGGCGGCATGTCGGCCGGCATTGCGCATGAACTCAATCAACCGCTGAATGCCATCAAAATGGGCAGCGAATTTTTGACCATGATGATCTCGCAAAAGGCAAATATCAAGCCTGCGCAATTATCTCAAATCGCTTCTGAAATCAGCGATCAGGTCGATCGCGCCTCGGAAATCATCAATCGTCTGAGTGCGTTCGGCCAGCGGCCCGATTTTAAGAAGGAGTTGATCGATATCAACGAGCCGGTGCGGGAAGTGATGGCCATGATGCATCACCAGCTGGTCGTGGACAACATCACAGCCGAACTAAATTTAGCCGATAACCTGCCATCCGTTCAAGGGCATAAAAACCGTGTGGCACAGATCGTCTATAATCTGGTGACCAATGCCTGTGATGCGATCGATGCCAGAAAAAAAATTCCGGAGGATGCCGGCCGCCATGTCATACGGATTTGCACATCCTGCGAGGACGACCGGGTTTCACTGACGGTGTCCGACACGGGGATCGGCATCTCCCGGCACAATCTCGGCCGCATTCTGGAACCTTTCTTTACCACCAAAGCCGTGGGACAGGCCAAAGGCCTGGGGTTGAGCATCTGCAATGAAATCATCAGAGACTTCGGCGGACGGCTTGAAGTTTCCAGTGAGCCGATGCAGGGTGCCGTCTTTAAGGTGATCCTGCCCCGGGCCGACGTCAGTCGAAGGCGGCCAGTCTGATTGAAAAAAGAAACTCCAAAAAAGCGAATCCACCAAAGGCGGATAAATATCGAATATCGAATAATGAATATTCCGCCGGAGGCGGATCGAAGGGAGGTACTCTGTCTATTTTATAAAAAGACTGAGCACAGCGAAACCACCCTTCGACATTCTGCGGTTCGATATTCGATATTCTGTCCGCCGCGGCGGACTGTTCCGTTCAGGTGAAGTTT
>CP070771.1:5535467-5539531 GCA_020345785.1 Desulfobacterales bacterium | reverse complement strand
CACCGAGCCGCTGGATGCCGTCGAATATGTGGACACCACCATCGGCAGTCAACGCGCGCTGGCCGTGAGCGACGGCACCACCTACTATTACACGGTGGCCGCCGTCGACGCCGAGGGCGATCAAAGCCCCCGCAGCGCCCAGGTGAGCCCGACCCTGGAACCGGCAGAAACTGGCGATACAGCCAGATCAAACGTGGGAGATTCTGATTCAGATAATGAGACCACCGGCGGCAGCAGCGGCGGTGGTGGATGTTTTGTCTCCACGGCCGAAGCTCAAGAAGCCTCCTTTTTCACCGGCGATTGGCCGATCAGCAGCATTTTCGGCTTGCTCGCGCTGATCGGGCTGTTGTGGCTGGGAAATAAAAAAGCCAAAGGCGCAAGGCCAAAGGATAAGGGAATAAAAAATCGGCTTTCGGCCCTCGGCTTTCGGCGCAAAGTGCAAGGTAAGGAGAGCGGTCCGGTAGATCTTGAAGAGCATCACGCCTGAGGCGTGATTAGAGGAGCGCTTCGCTTGCTGAACACTTTAAAATCAAGGGGTCAAGTCTGCTCGGCGTAAAAAAAGGGGACGCCCTTCTGTTTTAAAGTTTATTTTCCTTCCGACATATGATATATATAACTCATGCCGCGAAAAGCCCGCATAGATGCCCCCGGGGCCTTACATCATGTCATTGCCAGAGGAATCGAAAAACGCGATATTTTCTGGGACGACTACGATCGCAACAACTTCCTGGAAAGACTGGACACGATAATAGACGAAAGCGACACACGTTGCTATGCTTGGGCGTTGCTTCCCAATCATTTTCACCTGCTTTTAAAAACAGGCCTTTCGCCAATTGCCACGGTGATGAGACGTTTGTTAACTGGTTATGCCGTCACTTTCAACCGAAGACACCGGCGCCACGGCCATCTCTTTCAAAACCGCTACAAGTCGATTCTTTGTCAGGAGGAAGTCTATCTCAAGGAACTGGTTCGTTACATCCATCTGAACCCCTTGCGGGCCAATATTATTGGCGACCTGAAGCAGTTGGACACCTATGCGTTTTGTGGTCACAGCACTTTAATGGGCAGGACCAAACGCTCATGGCAGGAGGTAAATGATGTGCTAAGTTTGTTCGCAGCAAAACGCATCCAAGCGAGAGCTCAATACCGATCTTTTGTAGAAAAAGGAATCCAGCATGGCCGTAGAAAGGATCTGACAGGCGGCGGTTTGCTGCGCAGTGCTGGCGGCTGGTTGAACGTCAAAGCACTTCGGGAAGCCAAAATATTTTACAAAAGCGATGAACGCATTCTGGGAGATAGCGATTTTGTAGAGAGCGTGCTGGCAAAGGCTGAAGAGCAAATGGAGCGAAAATATGCGCTTCAAGCGGCAGGGCTCGATTTGGATGGCCTGGCGGAAATTGTTGCCGGACTCACCGAAGTCAAACCTTCAAGGATTTTCAGTCCCGGAAAAGACCGAAGCAGAGTGCGGGCGCGAAGCCTTTTGTGCTATTGGGCAAACAGAGAGTTAGGTATTTCCCTGGCGGAGTTGTCCCGTCGAACCAAAATATCCCAATCGTCCATCAGTATGTCGGTTCATCGCGGTGAGCAAATCGTTGAAAGAAACGGGTATTCATTATCGAGCAAACTAAAACTTAAAAACAGAAGGGCGTCCCCTTGATGACTCGTCCGGGTCAAACCCAAATAATTTCAACGAAGTTTTTCACCTTTTTAAATTCCGGATCTCCGGTAACAACAGCGGCGGAAAATTGCAAGGCGGTTGCAACAGCAAAACAATCTGCAAAAGAAATTGTATGCTGTGCTTTTATTTCAGAGGCTTTCATGATGATTTCACTGGAAGGCGCAATGATCTCGAAGGGCAATTGGGTCAGTTGCTCAATGTACGCCTGTGCTGATTCAAGCCCAATTTTGCGAATCGTTTGATAATATACTTCACCCAGGTTGATTTCACTCATGTAGGCTTTTATACTAGCCGTTTCAGCTTTGTGGAGAAGTCGTTCAACTATATCCGCTCCTTTTTCATCCTGCGAGTATTTCAAAATTGCATGTGAATCAAAGAGAATACTTTTCATCTATATTATTATCCTTCTTACGTTCCCTTAAAAGTGCTTTGGCCATAGATTTTCCACCTTTTAAGATTCCACGCATCTCTTTAATCGGGTCATCCGGCAGCGGTGTGATCTCTGCGTGATTTTCAACCACCCGAAACAGCAACCTCTTGCCGGGTGTAATACCAAGCTTCTCCCTGATATCTTTCGGAATGACAACCTGACATTTTGATGATGTTTTTACAATAGACATTTATTTCTTACCTTATATTTTTATTTCTTACTTAGTTCATATATGTATAGCCAATAAAAATATGTTGGTCAAGATATAATTATTCAAGTCCAAAAGGAAAATGAAAGGGGGGATGCCCTTCTGTTTTTAATTTATTTGATCTGTCATTTGAAATCCAAGTCGCGAAAAGCCCACATATCTGCCTCCCGGCCCTTTGTGTAGTGTTTTATCTCGCCTTCCGGATCCCCACATCACCCTTTCTTTCAATCCAAAAATCAGCATTTCCAAATCCCCAATCAAAACCCTTTGCCCAATGCTTTTTCCTCTTTGCATTCTCCTTTAACCCTTAACCTTGATGAACTTGTAAAAAGCAAATTTTTCCGTTTGGCCGTCATTCCGGCGGATCCCGGATCGAGTCCGGGAGGAATCCAGTAAATTCAGGGTGTTCTGGATGCCGGATCACGTCCGGCATAACAATTCGAGGATTTTTCACGAATCCGTTAAACTTTGGCCTTTAAACTACCAGCTATGAGCCAGCATCAGATTTCCTTTAGGCCCAAAAAAATTTTAATACTACCTTAAACTTTTTAACAGCCCTTCCCTCCTCCAACCTGATACCACACGCCCTACACCATATACCTTTTTTCAACTAAAGATTTCCCCCTAACCTGCCGAAAACAATAATGTTACTCGCCATTACATGACCATAAAGACGCATAAAAAAACTTGCACCTGACAAATTTTGTCCTGTGATGCAGCAGAATTTGTCAGTTTTTCCCGAAACTTATTTTAGAATTTCTTAAAAAACAATGTAATTACAACAACTTAAAAAAGTTTCCGTTTTGGTGTAATTTTTGCATAGTTTTAAACGGGTTTTTCGTATCAGCGTTTTGCCGGAGGAGCAAACTTAATCTCCACAGCGATAAGGGAGAGTCAAGTGAGGTGCCAAAAAATAAAGTCGGGTCCCGGCCAATACATCTGGAAGATCGCTTTTACCCTTGTATTGGTCTACGGTTTAATA
Source organism: Desulfobacterales bacterium (assembly GCA_020345785.1). The sequence continues at coordinate 5,536,233 of CP070771.1, read as the reverse complement.
TTTGCTGGGGGGGTGCAAATTTTCGGCCTTCGGTCGGGGGTTTCGGAAGCCAAAGCGGCGGATACTGGTTTTAAAACCACAGGAAACATCGTCGCTACCGGTGCCTGGACTAATTTTACCACCACCGCATTAAATTCCTCTGACGCGAACCGTGCGTCTGTATCTACGAGCACTTCTTATGGTGTGTGTTCCACATATGCATTCGGTGTCCCTGGCGGAGCAACTATTGACGGCATCGAGGTCGCGATAGAAGGATACAGAGAAGGAGGCATTGGTGGCGCAAGCGGTGATGTGGAACTTTCGTGGAACAACGGCTCCAATTGGACCACTGCTAAAACAAACTCATATGGGACTACGGAGACCACTTACACCTATGGTGGCGCTGCGGATACGTGGGGACGATCATGGAGCAGCAGCGAATTTTCCGATGCAAATTTTCAACTCAGGGTCTATCGAAGCTCTGGGAACAGAATTTTGTATGTCAATCACATTCAAATCAAGGTCTACTATACCGCCACAGGCCCCCAATACACCCAGGCGAGCTTCCGGGCGCGCAACGACAACGGGAGCGAAACCTCGGCCACCTGGACCGCGGCGGCCAACACCAACTGGACCCAGATGGTGGACAAGACCTTCCGGCTGCGCTTTCTGGTGCAGGACACCGGCAGTGCAGAGGCCGACAAGACCCTGCAGCTGGAGTACAACCTCAACAGCGGCGGCTGGAACGATGTGACCGGCTCTTCTTCCGTGGTCAAGGCCACGGCCA
>CP070771.1:5509649-5535367 GCA_020345785.1 Desulfobacterales bacterium | reverse complement strand
GGGCCGACCCGGCAGGCGGCAAGGCTGGATTCGACAGCATCCAACCCTTTTTCAAAATATGTATTCAGCGTCATGGCGGCCTGTTTGCCGGATGCAATGGCATCAGCGACGCTTTTAACCGGGCTGGTCAGATCTCCGCCGAATACGAGCGGTATTTCTTGGTGGCTGAGTTGACAATGGCTCAAGGAAATGTTTTCGGATCGTCCTGCTGTCGGAAAATGCCAGAGGGAATCGGCTTCGGCACCAATGGCCACAAAGATATTCCGGACGCGGATTGTTTTTGTATTTTCACCATCCGGCATGACCCGGGCGCGGCCTCTGATCTCTTTGCGGCTGATTCTCATTCGTTGTAAGGTGAGCGTGAAATTGGTCTCAGAAGAAGATAATTGATTTTGATTTTCTTCGATACGGATGGGGGCCACCAGCGGCACTATTTGAACCCCTTCAGCGAGGGCCATTTTTACCTCCGGCTCAAAAGCCGGCATGTCTTCAAGGCGGCGGCGGTAGACAATGATCGGCTCGGCTCCCATACGCGCCAAGGAACGGGCGACGTCAATGGCGGTGTTGCCCCCGCCGATAATGGCTGCCTTACCGCTAAAAGACATATTTTCCGCCCGCTGCAGGCGGCGCAGAAGAGCCAGCCCGTCCCGCGCCAGGTGGCCGCCTTCAATATGAAGCGCAATGGAGCGCCCGTAGCCGCAGCCGATAAAAAGCGCATCATAATCTTTGTAAATTTTATTCAGCAATCGTTGCGTTATGGGTGTCTCGCAGGAAAATTTTACGCCTAAATCCGCAATCCGTTTGATTTCGTAATCAAGAATAGCACGGGGCAGACGATAAATCGGAATTCCTGATCGCAGCAGTCCACCGGGTTCGGCGGTTGCTTCAAACACATCACAGTCATATCCCAAGCGTGTCAGAAAATAGGCAGCTGATAATCCGGCCGGGCCGGCGCCGGCGATGGCCACCTTTTTGGCCCGGGATGGTTTGACGATGAGATGCGGTGAATACACCTGTGAGATCGCCGCGTCACCCAGAAAACGTTCGAGATTATGGATGGCAATGGGCGCATCCAATTGGCTGCGGTTGCAGCTGCTTTCGCACGGGTGAAAACACACCCTTCCGCAGACTGCCGGAAAAGGATTTTCTTCTAAAATTGCATGCCAGGCATCCTTAAACAATCCCCTTGATGCCAGCATCTCAATGCGGGCGATATCTTGTCCCAGCGGACAGGCCGCGCTGCAGGGTGCGGTTTTTTCATCATACTTGGGATGGAAAAAGCGCCAGGATCCGGTTTTGTTCACCGCGGTGGATATGCTGGAGTGCGGAAGGAACAACGGTAGGTCTCTGAATGTTGCGTCCGGCATGGTATTTTCCCCAATCTGGTATTAATCTACAAGCCCATATATCTGCACATTTTCGTAGGCATCTTGACAGGCTTGGATATTTTGCTCCGGTCTGTTGCGGATGTCTTCCGTGATGGCTTCGGAAATCATGTCTATGGGCGGCATCTCCATTATGCGGGCAAATGCGCCGATCATGGCTGTGTTGATTATAGGGTGGGTGCGGGTGCCCAATTGGTGCCGCATGGCAATTCCGGTGGCATCCACCCAAGCCAGGCGGAAACCAGTAAACGCTTCCAAGTTTTCGCGTTGCCCCGAGGCATTTATCAGAATCCAGCCACCCGCTTTAAGTCCGGCGGTGACATTCACGTTCTCTAGAAGCTTGACGTCCTGAACCACCACATGATCCGGCGTGTATACATTGCAGCGTATCAGAATTTTTTCATTGTCCAGCCTCAAATAGGCCTCCACCGGTGCCCCCCGTCTCTCCACGCCGAAGACCGGAAAAGTCTGCACATAATATCCGGCACTGAAAAAGGCCTTGGCCAGCAAGATTGAAGCCACTACCGTTCCCTGCCCGCCGCGACCGTGAAAACGAACTTCTTGCATAATAAACTTTGGTCTAGATGGTTGTGATCGCTTGGATCGTTAGGATCGTTTTGTTGGTTAATGCCGAATTAAGTAAAATGCAATATATTATATATTATTCGGCCTGTCAAAAACCATATTGTTGTCGAATCTTTTCAGTTGGAGGGGCGCAATATTGTGGGCTATCCTTGCTGTGCACCGGCGCTCTGAAACGAATTCCGGCCAAAGGCGTGGAAATCAATAAGTATTTAACCGGAAAAGTAACAAATTTGTATCTATTAGGCGGTAAAATACACATTTGTGTAATAATTTAGTGGAAAAAATAAATTGCACGTAGATAGGGAATTTTCGATAACATTCTAATATTATATTAATAATCTTCCAATCCGATCAAAAAAAGAATCTGGCACAATAATTGGAATTGAAGAATAATGTAAAGGTTCAATTAGGATGAATTGGAGGGAGGAAAATGGATATCCATAGATCGTGTGCTGAAAAAATGCTTGTCGAGAACACAAACACCGGGCTCAGAAAATGTGATTCCTGTAACCGGGAGTTGAAATCTTCATCAGAGTGGATATGCAGTGATCATCGCGTCATATGTGATGTCTGCTACCAATATTTGTTGACTCCCAACAAAAAAATCAGTTTTGAACAATAACTCCATTCACAAGCCACCCCGACCTATCGGGATGAGAATTGCAAAGGTTTTACCATTAGAGCGGGAGTAATTCTCGGTAGTCGAAATTTAAACGATGCCGGGAGCTTATAAATGGAGCTAACTAATTTTCCATCACGATAATCCCATCCTTTCGTGGCCGTTGATGGAGGGGGCTGCATGTCTGCCCTCCTGTGTGTATCATTGCTGACGGCGTCCGTATCATTTTATCAAAGCGCGCATGCCAGAAAGGCGGCCAGATAGCCGCCTTCGGATTAACTTATCTTGACATGTCAGCTTTCTTCTAAAGTCGCCATATTTGCCGAATCCAACTGCCATTTTAATTGCCCTCCAACTGTTTACTAAAGATCTCTTATTTCTTTTTGCCTGCAATCGGAGTGCTGCGTAAACAGCTGTAAATTTGATGACTGGGGTGATTTTATCACTTGCCGCTAATTTTCGTAGCGTGGTATGATTGGCTGATTGAGTTGCGTTTCGAATTCCGGCACGGCCTTGAATTAGGAAGTATCTGGCTAGCGGTAAAATTATTACTTCACCGATACCTAAGGGTCTGAAAATAGTCAAGATAATTCTGTTGAGGGCAGCCCCATTATAATAATGACGTTGAGCCTGCTCGCCTGTCTGTCAAGATTTTTCCGAAAATTGCCGATAAACACATACAGCATCTCCATTTTTTAGGGCAGAACACGACATGCTCTGATACTGCCTCCTGGAAGAACTTTTAGCCAATCAATCAAGAGCTGGTAACAAAAGCGAGTCGAGGTGAAAAAGATGAGCGGGAAAAATGAATTTTACTCGAAAGTTAGAGAATCATTTTTGGCAGCCGGTTATCAATGCTATGACGGCGATAAGGAAATTAAAGGCAAAACGAGCCGGCATAGGTGGAAGCCGGACTACATTGCTGTGAAAGACAATCTTGTAATCATCGGGGTAATAAAATCTCCCAGTGAGCCGCCATCATCAGGCAGTTGGCGCAAAAAACAGCCGAACGACAGCACTGCATTCGCCAAAGTGCGACAGGATATTTCCGACCTTGAGAGCGCCGGTATGCTCGATCCCAACGTCGGGGGTCATGGCATCATCATTAGAGGCCAGATTCCGGATTATGTTTTAAATATTGGTATCACCTATGATTTGCCGGTTTCGGTGCCAGAATTGAAAATTAAAGGGGGATATACAGTCTCCTGCGAGCAGGCGCCAAATGTTGAAGATGCGCTTTCTAATTGCGGTAAACTTAAATACCAGGTAGTTAAGAATGGCAATGGCCTGGTGACCTATATCTTTGAACTGTAGCCCTCAAAATTTAGCTGACCCGTTGAATAGCCGATTGGTTGATCGGGTCTATAGATATCATTGATGGTTCTAAAACAGCCTCTATTTTTCATCCTTTTCGATGTCTAATAAAAAAATCCCTCACCGCCAGAGATTTCGGATCGAGGTTGGTCAGGCCGTATTGCTCGGCCCAGTTCATCGCTTCCAGGTATTCCTCGACAGAGATGCCGCGCTGGATGGCGGGATAATCGTAGGCCTTATAATCCACGTGATATTGGTGCATGATATTCACGTAGGTGGATTTTGGCAGATTGGCGGCCACCCAGCGCACAAACTTCTCCGTTCCCGCCACGCGGTTGGGCATAACAAGGTGTCGGATCATCACACCCCGGACGGCAACGCCGACTTCGTCAAGTTCGTGTAGTCCCACCTGCCGGTGCATTTCAAGCAGTGCTTGTTTGGCCATCTCCGGATAATCGGAAGCACCTGCCAGATAAATCTCGGCCTGCTCGGCATCCATAAATTTCATGTCCGGCAGATAGATATCGACAACGCCATCGAGAATATTTAATATCTCTTCGCTTTCGTAGCCGCTGGTATTATACACGAGCGGTATACGGAGGCCTTGCTTATGAGCGATCCTGGTTGCCTTCAGGATGTTGGGCATAACATGGGTGGGAGTGACGAGGTTGATGTTGTGGCAACCCAATTGCTGGATGTCCAGCATTACCCTGGCCAGATCATGGTCGCTGATTTCTTTGCCCCGGCCCTCGTGAGAAATGGGCCAGTTTTGGCAAAATACACAGCGCAGATTGCAGTTGGAAAAAAAGATGGTACCGGATCCATTACGGCCCACCAGTGATGCTTCCTCTCCGAAGTGCGGGTGGGCTGAATAAATCACCGGATTGGACGGAGCCCGGCAAAAACCCTTTTCGCCTTTCAGACGATTGACCCCGCACTGCCGGGGGCACAGCCGGCACTCTTCGAAAATGGCATAGGCCTGTTCAATCCTGCGGGCCAATCGGCCCTCATTTTCCAGTAGGGCGTAGGCCGGAGACCAGGGTGCATTTTTTTTGCCGGCGGCATGTAATATCTCCCCAGATAAGATAAGATAGCCGCCCAACCGGAGGGATGCCTTGATGAAAGCCCGTCGCGTGATTTTCATCCGAGAGCCTCCTTATTTGTGAATAAAAATGTCGAAGCCGGCTAAAATGGACGTGAAGGAGTCAACGACCACCTGCGGAGCAGGTGGCTTGAATTTATCCGCCTCTGGCGGGTTTTCGGTTACAGGTCGAAAAGGCAAGAGGACGTCAGTACGCTTATCGTTGAACTTGCAATCCCGCCGCGGCGGGATTTGTATGGCAAGAATCAATGCCGAAACAAATTACCGTTCATCCTCGATAAATTCCCCGTTTTTAATTTCTCTTGAAACCAATTTTTTCCCGCCGTCAAATCTCATATTTACCTGGATACGATTTCTACAACCGACCCCGTACACCTCTTTTTTCAATGCATAGGTGACGCCGCCGTTTTCTTCGAAATTCTGCATTAGTTCATAGGATTTATTTATAAAGAGTTTGAACTCTTCGCCGCATTCACCGCAACGCACATTCAAAAAAAAGCCATCCGATGTTGGACCGGGCCTATCTTTGCCGAACAGTTTTTCGGTCAATTTTTTAAACATAGCAGAGCCTCCTGTATCAGACAAAGTTGATCAGTCGACTGGTAATTTGACTTTGACGGGAATCAATCCGTTAAAACCATCCAACGAATCGCCTGTTCAACCATTTAACGATATCTGTACTAGGTCATGAATATTTTCTATTGTCAAGTAAGAGATGGTTTCGGCAGCCGGATCGGCTCAATAATTTTTTATGTAATGAATCGCAGCGGTTATTCGACTTACCGTTAAAAAAAGGATCAATCCATCCAATTTGACAACAGCCCAAATGGTTACTACTCTCTATGATCCAGGAGAGAATGTGATGCCGCACAAAGAGAAATTGCACCCAAAAGTATCCCGTTTGACACGACGCATTGTAATCTGGGTTTTCTTCAGCGTCATTTTAATAGAGGCCTTAATATTCATCCCTTCCTATAAACAACGGGAGAAAGAGCTCCTGACTCAAATGAAAGAGATCTCGGCTGCGCGGGTTGCCTTTGTGATGCAGATGGTCAAACCAGATGTACCGGATGAAGTTCTCTATGATCACATCAGGCGGCTGCACGATGGAAAGGTCGTGGTCGGCGGCGCCCTTTACACATCCGACGGCAAAAAAATTGGCGAGTTTGGCGAGATGCCCGAGCTTTCGATTGACCATGTCAAACCTGCCAGTATGACCTTTCTTTTGAATCGCGACGGAACTCGCTATGACATCGCTTGTTCACCGGTGGAATTGCAAAGAGACTATCGTTTGATCCTGCGCCATGATTCATCCTCCATAAGGCATGAACTGTGGACCTATTTTTTGCGGATAGCCGGACTGGTGGTCATCATCTCGCTGGTCGTGACGGTGGGCACCTGGCTGCCGCTGCGATGGATCGTGGTCAATCCCGTTCTGAACCTGAGAAATGATCTGATCCGGGCCGGTGAAGCCCTCAGTCAGGACCAGCAAGCCCCTGAATTCTATTCGTCCTCAGTTCAACGCAACGATGAGCTGGGTGAGGTGATTGGTGCGTTTCGCCGGATGTACCGGCAGATATCGGATGCCATCAACAATCGAAAAAAAGCCGAGAAAGCGCTGCAGCAAAGCTTTCAGCAGGTTGAAGCCTACTCCCAGGTGCTCAACAATGAACTGGAAAAAGGCCGTCAGATGCAGATTAATTTTTTACCGAATCAACTGCTTCAAATGCCGGGCTGGGAAACCGCTGCGTTTTTCAAGCCCGCCCGCCAGGTTGCCGGTGATTTTTACGACGTTTTCCGGCTCCCCGAGGGCGCTATCGGACTTGTGGTTGCCGATGTTTGCGACAAAGGCGTCGGGGCGGCACTGTTTATGGCGCTGTTTCGCAGTCTGATTCGAATATTTTCGGGCCAAACGTCTATGAACGGTTTGCCCCTTACCTGCAGTGGCGGCATTCTCGAGGAACCTGATCCGCAGGCGGAAAATCCGAACATTGACCCGATCCACATCACGGCCCTTAATGCCGTGCAGCTTACCAACAATTACATTGCCTTGAACCACGGCGAACTGGCCATGTTTGCGACCTTGTTTTTTGGCGTTTTAGATCCGGCCACCGGATCGTTAAGCTATGTTAACGGCGGGCATGAACCGCTGTATGTAGTGAATTCCGACGGCGGGGTAAAAGCGCACCTCGCGGCCACCGGGCCATCGGTGGGTATTGAGCCGAAAATCGGTTTTAAAATACGGCAAACTCATCTGGAGCCGGGTGACATCCTTCTGGGATACACAGATGGCGTGACGGAGGCCGTTGCGGCAGACAGCAGCTTTTTTACCATGAAGTATCTGGTGTCATTATTAGATGCCCCGTCACCCTCTGCGGCTGATTTGCTTGATCGAATCGCAGAACGTCTGCAGGCGCATATTGGAGAAGCTGAACAGTTTGATGATATCACGATGCTGGCGGTCAGAAGATTGCCCTGAGATTGCCGATTAACAGAGATAGTGTGGTTGATCTAAGTCTCATGCTGCCCGTGATTAAAGTGTTGCATGCTGCAACAGGAAAATATACATGGAAAACTGGATACCGTTTGCTGAAGGGGAATACCTGGTGGACCGGGCCTTGCTGGTGGCGGCCGACCGCAAAGCGGTTCGCGTTGAAGATGTTATCGTGGAGGTTTACGCCGGCCGGCTGGGGCAGCGGTATCTAAAAGGGCGGGGGCGGGTTCGCAACGTCCTGATGGTCGAACTTCTAAATGACAGCGATAATTTGGATTTGCTGCTGGATTTTGGGGAGGAATTCAAATATTTGCTTAAAGAGCCCAATCTCCAGGGCGGCAAGGTTTTTTCACCGAATGTCAAATCCGTGCTGCAGTTTACTCCCCAAAAGCCTTGGCAGCAAATCCCCCAGGATGAATTTGATAATCTTTTGTCCCGGCTGCAGATTCTTACCGAGCAATAAACACGCAAAAAGAAGAGGTAGCGAAGTTCTGGATGAAGTCGGCGTCAGAGGGCAACGGCTCATTTTCTTGCTGCAGCGCCGGCCTTTTTTATATCATCCAGAAATAATTTAATAATCGGTGAGATCTCCGGTGGATGCCACTTGGTATCCTTGGGTTCTTCAGGCCAGGTAAAAGGAAGATGATAGCTCTGCCCGGGGCTGCCGGCCTCTTCCAGAAAAGAGATTGTTTCCAGCAATACCCGGCGCTGTCCCTCAACATCACCAACCTGTCCCACAGGGCGTCCATAGGGGTATTCAATCGCGGCCACCCGCGGAATTCCGATTTCCCGGTGAAACTCCGGTGTCATTGTCAGTACCACAGTTGAAAATCCCTTATCTTCCAGACAGCGTGCAACCAGCCCGACGGACCGGCAACACAGCGGTCAGGCCGGCGTGAGCAAGACCGCCTCAACCTTTTCGGCCTTCATCCGGTCGGCAACTTTGGGTATGGATTGTTCAATGAGTTCGGTGGGATCCAACTGAAAACCATAGTATGAGTAACACGTCGGAGCCAAACGGCCGATGATGCCTTGCTGTTCGAACTCCTGAAACCGTCTCAACGGCAGGATCACATTGATATCCTGCTTGATGTAGTCTGTATTGATGTGAAGATGGTTCACATCGATAGACTCCTGGCCGGCCGCTGCAGAGATTTCCCGATAGGAGGGATCCCCCCATGTCGGCTCCCGCTTTTCCCTTGCGACATCAAAGGGAGGATCGGTTGTCATACTGATTCCCGCAGAGGTGATCAGGGTAAAAGTTGTCTCCCGGATCGGCTTTTTAAGAGGCGTCCAGGGAATAACGCCGCCAAAAGGTTGGGCTGGAATTTCTCTTCCGATCCAAGTTTTCAGCGAGGGCGGCAAAAACCGAAAGCCGTCTACCACTTTTTCAATATTCTCCATAAGTATATCCTCCCTCATAGGGGTCTACGCTTTCTCCGAGACCGAGCTTTGAAGAAGTGGCCTCTGCAGGGGCAGTTATTAAACATAGATCCCCTGATGCAAATGACTAAATTGTCTAACATGTCTACAATGCCTAAAATTAAGGTATCCTTTCTATTTGAAACGATAGAAGTCCACAAATTTAGCTCATTTTAGTCATTTTTAATTTTAGCTCATTTATGACAAAAAGACACAATAACATACTCAACATCGACAACAAATTGTCGATGTCGCTTTGTTAAGCGCTTATTCAACCCCATGACGTTACTCCTTTATCATAAGTGTGCAGATGACAGCAATTCCCGCCATCACCGCCGATACAACAAAGGACCATTGATAACTGCCGCTTTTGTCAAATGATAACCCGCCCGCATAAGCCCAGAATCCTCCACCTAGGTGGTGGATCATCGTGATGAAACCCGAAATAAGCCCGATATGTGAGAAACCGAAAAGCCTGCCTATCAGGGTGGTGGTCAGGGGGGCCGTAATCAGAAATGTAAACCCGAAAGTCACGGCAAAGATATAAAAAGAAACCAGATTTTGATAGCGCAATATTAAAAGAAAAAGAATCAGACGCAGCACAAAGGTTAACGTAATGGGAATTTTGTTGCCGGCCGCATCCGAAACCGGACCGGCAATCAGAATCCCACCCATGCTCAGTAAGCCGAACCAGGCCAGCATGTTGGCAGCAACCGCCGGCGAAATATTAAAATCGGTTACCATGGGAACCAGGTGCGTGGTTATCAGAAAATCGCCGCTGCCACATACAAACATGACGATGAGATACAGCCAGAACGACGATGTTTTCATGGCTGCTTTGAGGTCAAGGTCTGTTGCGCTTGCGGTTATGCCGCTGGGCGATCGGTTATTCCTGAAGCCGGATCGATTTTTGCGGCTGCAGGGCTTTAAGCCCGGCTTGGGAGGTTCGGTTTTTATCACAAACAGCGCCAAAACCATATTTACCGCAAATATAACTACACCGATGACGATGCAGGCGAATCGCCACCCGAATTCTAAGATAAGGTTGCTGAAAAACGGCACCAGTACAAACTGCCCGATACAATTTCCGGAGAGGGCCAGGCTGATCACAAGCCCCCGTTTTTTTTCGAACCATTTGCTCATCAGGGCTGCGATCAGCGGCACCGAGGCGCCGCCCATGCCGATGGCAGCTAAGATGCCATAGTAAATGTGAAATTCCCACAGCCGGTCAATAAAGGAAACACAGGCATATCCCACCGAGAGAAACAGCGTTGAAATGAGGATGACCCACTTCGGCCCCCACCGGTCATAGAGTTTACCGGCGATACTAAGAGTTAATGCAAAGCAGGTCATGTTTAAAAAAAATACCGATGAAACCGATGCCCGGTTCCAGCCGAGTTCAACCATCATTGGTTTGAACATAATGCCGAAAGAGAAGCGGGCACCGGCCTGGAAGAAAAGCAGGAGAAAACCGGCAGCCAATATGTACCAGCCATAGTATACATCAAGGCGGGATAATATATTATGAAGACGTCGCCTGCTCAATGGGCTATGCTCGGGGGGTTGAACTGGCAGGTCAGTTGGTTCTGGGACATAATTGATTCCAAAGACGTCAAAGAAGCCGGCGTCGGCATTGCTACCACTCACTGGATAGCTTGCGCGCGACCGTGCGCCAGTTTGAATGGATTTTGGAAACGGCATCCATGGCAATTTCAAGATGGGTATCCATGTATGACGAAAAGATTTTATTGTACAGCTGTTTGTCCTTAATGCCTCTTTTCTGCAGGGGCATGTCCGAGACCAGCATGATCGACCCGATAGGGACCTCGTAGCGGTAAGCCACTGAAAATAGCGTCGCCAATTCCATCTCGATCGCCAGAATGCGCTGTTTCCTTAAGTAGGCGACAAATGCTTCATCATACTCCCACAGGCGCCGGTCGGTGGTGTAGACAATGCCGCACCGGGGAGTCAAGCCAACCTTGCGAATAGCTCCGATGCAATACAAATTAACCGATGAGGCCGGAATGGCGGGAAACTCAGGCGGCAGATAATGTCGGCTGGTGCCTTCACCGCGGATGGCAGCCGAGGGAATCAGAAAATCGCCGACTTCGAGAATGTCGTCAATCCCGCCGCACATCCCGAGCATTATGACCGATTTGAGATTATCAAGATAGGCCAGACAGTTGATAATCAGAGCGGCCTGGGGTGAGCCGATGCCGAAATCGATCATGGTGCAGTTTTCCTGGTGAGCATTTACGATGCCAAAGTTACCTTCGAAATATTTGCTCTTGTTTTTTTCCTGAAAGCGTTTGATATACTGTTTGAAATTGGTTATCAGCACGTGATCACAGAAATCTTCCAGCTTGCAGTTCGTGTACCTTTCCAGTGTCTGTCTTATGTATTCATGTTCTTTGAGCGACATTTCCCTCTCCTATGAGGCATCTTTCGCGCACCGGTTCCGCCGAGCATTTGATGTCCATGATTCTTGCCTTACAAACCGGGTGCTCCGCACCCGCTTGCAAGTTCAACGATAAGCGTACTTACGTCCTCTTGCCTTTTCCCGCCTGTTGGCGGGATAATTCAAGTCATCCCGTGCTTTGCACGGGGTGGTCGTTGACTCGATATTCCACCTGCCGGCGAGGCCTTGCACCCGCTCCAAGGCAGGTTTAACAATTGCTAAAAGCCCATCACTTCCATGGCTTCACGCAGTCGTCTTTCGTCAAGGGGAAAAGTGGGTTTCTGGGGCGGTGGAAATGCTTCGCGCTGGGCTCTATTGACTTTTGCAGCAAGGGGCGCATAGTAAAATCCCAACTTCATCTTGCCTTCATTTTCATAGAGCTTCAGCTTAATTTTGGTGTCTGCATGCTTCCAATTGTAAATCTTCTGCCCTTCATTAAACTTTAGTGTTGTTCGCGGCGAACCGTATTTTTGGGTAATGTGTTGTTTAAGTTGTTCGAATATATCGATCGACGGGATGTCGGCATAAGCAGCAAAGAATTTACCGGCATAAAAAGCGTAGGTGACGTAAGGCACATCCACGCCGAAGAGAGTGTAAGATTTTTTCGGATTCCCATAATATTTGACGCCATACTTTTCAGCAACCTGAACAAAATCCGGCAACTCGGATATTTTGGTTTGCCATGGGATACCCATAAAGCCGTTTTTCAAATCGGCGGCCTGTAGCGTGCCGAGGTTGATCAACGAAATCGCCGTAAAGTAAATCAGCAGTCTGAATTTTTCCATCGTATCTTTCTGAACTTTACACCGGAGTGAATTAATAATTTTCGGTTGGCTCCATTCACAAGCCACCGGCATCGTTAAGGTTTGAACCACCGCAAAATACTCGCGCTGTGACGGTAAAACCGTTTCAATTCTCACCCCGATAGAGCGGGATGGCTTATGAAGGGAGTTATTGTATATTTTCGTCACCGGCGCATCAAGGGCTTTATGCTCATTAAGGGTAGTACTTCAGGCTTAACTCACTGAGTTTTGTGATATACTCTTTTTGATAGATAAGACCGATCTGATTTTTAATTTCCATCAACGAGGATTTTATATAAGGTCTGATATCAATGCCCATGGAATTGAGCTCTTCATCATTGGCTCTGTCCAGTGTTAGGACGCAATAATAGGTGGTCAAGGCTCTGACCTTGGGACTCCTTCTTAATAGATAACTCCTGCCGCCTAATGTGTGCAATAAAAAGCCGGCATACTCATACATTATTTCCGGCGATGGACGCCCCCCCAAGGCAGATTTGCCGGCTTCGTCCATGGTATACCACCGGTAAAAGGTTCGCATCACCGGTTCAATTACCTCGGCCTCGTTCTGGAGTATCTCTCTGCTGAGATAAATCGGCTTTTTACCCATGACCCGATAAAAGTGGGCCACGTTGCGAACCATGGCGTACAGCGATTGCATTTCACCGGCGATTACCGGCGGGGTTGATGATAACTTGTTGATCGCAATCTGATACTGAAGATAGGTTCCTCCTTCCAGATCATATGCCTGAACATAGGCTTGCTCATCCAGATAGGTGAAAAATGCCCTGATCCGGCGTTCGATATCAGCTAGGTCCGATTGCACATCGGGAGGAGAAATTTTTTTCTTAACGATCACCTTTTCTTGGGTCTCATCTTCTTGGGTCTCATCTTTGTTTTCTTCAGCCAATATTTCGGCCAGCTTTTTTTCATCACGCAGTATTACCGCCAGCTTTTTTTCATCTCGCAATACCTTGGCCAGCTTTTCTTCTTCACGCATCACCTCGATTAATTTTGTCTCATCGCCTAAAGCTTCAGCCAGTTTTTTTTCGTCATTCAGCAGGGCGGCCAATTTTTTTTCATCCCTGACAACCGCGGCTAATTTTTTTACCTCAACCACCACTTCGGCCAACTTTACCTCATCATCCTGAATCTGAGGCGTTTTTTGCTCGCCGCCGAATACCTCTGCCATTTTTTCCGTCGGAAGCTTTTGGTTTTTAACTTCAGCCAGCTCAGTTTGAAGGCTGGTGATTTTCTGCTCCAATTGGTCCGTTTTGTTTTGCCATTCCGCCTGCTCCTGAGTGACTGCTGACTCAACCTTTTTTTTATGCCAGCCGGCAAGCTTGCTGTAAATGAAAAATCCGATCACGGCAATCACTAACAGGGCAACGACGATTTTAGCCGATCTATCCATTTGGACGTTATACCTCCAATCTTTTAAACCCCATACCACCTGAAAAGGCTGCAAACCACCGCAAATGGAAATGGAGATCGGGTATTATAAAGCAAAACCGATGCTAAAAGCAATAGGCAATGGGTAATCAAATTAAGGCAGGTCAATTAAAGACGATTCATTCAGGCCAGATGGCGGTATGGCGGGCACTATTTATCGCCAGCTTCCGGCTGATGTATGGTCGGATGATTTAACGATTAATCAACATCTCTGGTATTGACTCTTCTGTCCGGCAGGACCCGTCGGTCGATGCCGGCCCTTCTTTCCGGAAAATAGTGTGAATAAGCAAACTGCCGTCGTTCAATCCCCAATCGGCGTCCGCCTCTGTCAATTATGTAAGCAGGGTGTTCCATATGCAGGGATCGATCTTCCTTAATTCTTGTGCTGGTTGTTAATTCACGAAAATCCGACAAGTTGCACCCCCGTGACATGAGCTGAGGATAAAAAGGATGATGTATTAAGTGCGTTTTATTCGATGTTCACAAATGCGATAAAGCAAAAAACGTGCTAACTTTCGAATAAAGTGTTATGTGAAGAAATATCAGGTAGTTATAAATCGCAAGGTCTTTAAAAAACAACTGCCTGTGAAAAACATTACCCAAATTTTAGGAATATCATTTCACAAAATTTGAAAGCGCTGCTGAAACGATGCGGCTGGCTGGTGAATGGATCCTGTGGGGCTGACTTCGGATGCTAACTCCGACGCTGCTTGCGGGGCTCTTTCCAGCGGAATTTGCCCATTTCTTCTGTATAGGATACGGCCTGTAAGACGGCATTTAGGCTGAATACAGGTAATTGCTGATCTTTTTCCATACAGCGCGACAGGTATTTTGCCGACTTTTCCTGCAAGCCTAAACGTTTGCAGACCAGATATGCAACTGCATCGGCTTCTATCTCTTCACCCTCGATATACGCGTCATCTCGCTCCGGCCACCATGCATGGCGGTCAATTCCGAGATGGCCGCAAAAGATGTGTCCCAGTTCGTGGACGAGGGATGAGTACTTATCTTCCAGAGATTGTGTCTTGTCTATGAGGATTAAATAGCTGGTATCTTTTTTGAGATCAAAATTCTTAAATTGTTTGCGCAGTGCCGGTGTAATTCGGCTGGTCGTGTCTGTCGGCGCCTTTTCTGCAGTCGTTTCATGAACAGCAATCCCATGTGTTGCGCAGTTATATAACGTATTCGTATAAATTTTGGCAGGTATTTGATTGAGGGTTGCGCTTGACTTCAGCACAGCAGATGGAACCGGTGCCCCCTCTGTGTCCTGGATGTCGAAAACAAAAAGGATGGGGGCCATCGGTGCCAATATTGCCATGGGACGGGCATCATATTTGGGTTGTCTCTTGAATTTTTGCAGCCAATTGCGTGCGGTTGCAACGTAAGTGGCAGAAGAGTTCTGGATATAGAGCAGCAAACCATTAAAGGGCGAGTAATTTGGAAAGCGAGCAATAAAGCCCAGCAGCTCCATTAAATTGCGACTATTTCTAAAACGGGTGCTGGCTGCAAATATTTCGTCAACAGGGTTGACCATGGTCTCAAGGGTGGCAATTTTTTCATCAAGTAGGCTGTCCGTTAAATTTAAAGGGCTGTCCGGAAACAGGCTCAACTGTTTGATCATAGGTTTGCGCCTCCACCATGGCTTTTGCGAAAGTATCAAAAAATCCGTTCGTCCTATGGACTTTCGAGTATCATAAAATTTCTTTTAGAGTCAATAAATTTGCTGTTACTTGCCAGGGGATGGGGAAATAAATATATTATCCCTATTATTCAGGAAAAAATGGTGACCGGTTTAAATGGAGGTTGATCATGGATTTTGAACGTTACTATCTTGATTTGTTTGAAATGCTGAATGACTGCTGTAAAAAGATTGCTTCCGGCAGATACGACAAGGCGGACTCCGATCGTCTGTTTGAACTTTCAAAAAAAGGAAGATATCCCGGTTTTCTCAGCGAATTGGCCGAATCCTTCGGCATGATGATGGTCAAAGTTGAGGCCAGAGAATTTCGGCTGAAAGAAATAATTGAAGAACTGGAGCAGGCGAAAGCCGAGCAACACGATGATTCCGGGAGTTGAGCGAAGCGTTGACCAGGTACCGTCGCGATGTCACGGAATTTTTATAACATCATGAAGTCATATTCTCAAAGAAATGAGCTGTGTGGTTTTTGTATTGTTGTGCAACCTCTTTGTTATAGACGACAAACGTACCGCCGTCCATATCGGTGATATGTCTGCTCGGACCCTTGAAAATATGAAACGTCCGGTTAATGATCTCATCGGCCGGCATGATGTGGTGGTCGTAGTTTAGGACATAATTTAAGTCAACTCGGCGCTTGGCTTTGCCCCACTCCAACGTTCTTAGATAATCTCTGATATCATCGATTCTTTCTTTCATAACCCGCACCGGCATGCGATTGAAGTTCTCGGCAAAAGCAGTAAAATATATATTGGCCGGAAAAATAGGCTGCATCGCCATCACATGTTCGAATGATTCTTCAGCATGCTTATAAGCGGCACTTTTTATTTTTCTGCCCACGAAGCCGTCCTTTAAATCCGGTGTGTTTATTTTACGAGGTTCGCCGAATTTTATAGAGAGATCGACCTTGGTTTTATCACAGTAAAATTCTTTTACAATATAACCCAGATCATTTATATAAATCTCTTTTTTGCTCGCGCCGGATTCGTAAAGCTGTGCGACTTTGGCAAAGTGCTCATCTTCTAAGACCCGCTCATAAGCGATGTTTACCGGAACCACATAGACATCGACACCGGTATCCAGTGAGGCCTCGATGTCCATTTGAAACGGGAGATGATGGAAACCGTCAATTTTTCCGGTGTAGCTGCGGCCGGTCTTCGTGCCGTCCTTTTTGAGCAGATCCAGCAGACCCAATTTGATACTTGAGTAGCCGGGAAAGGTGACGAACATCTCCTTTTCTCTTACCAGATGGTAACGATAGGCACGGGTTAAAGAGATAATATCTTTTCTGCCGATCGTCATTTCGCTGCCGTCGGGCTGTTTAATGTTCAACGGTTCTCGGAACACCTTAAACGCCCCCCTGGTGGTGAGGTACTGCGCGATGCTCATCCGCTTATCTTTCACGAAATCCTTAAACTCCTTTTTCACAAACCTCGGCAGCACATCGGTGAAAATATCGATATCTTCAATAAAAAGATTTGCGCCTCCTTCGACGAGCACCTTCATATTATTTTCCCGGAACAGGATGCAGAGCAAAATGAAATCGGCCTCGCTGAGGTGATTCGGTTTGAAGGTTATGGCACAGTCGGGATTTTCTGCTCTAAAGCGCTGGATGTTCTCCAGGCCCATGACCCGCATGTTGAAGGTGTTGCCCCGCGCTAGCTGATATATTACCAGCTCGAGAGGGTTGATATCCTGCCACTCATGCTGGATGAGGTGAAACAGGGATTCCATTTTTTCCAACTGTTGTTTTTTCATGGCTTAAAAATTATATGGCCGGCTTTCGGACCGGCACCCGTAAAATCCTGTAATTTCGTCGCCGAGACCCTCCAGGTAGTCCTGCAATTCCTCTTTTGAATCAAAGCTTAAGGTTCCTACATGACCGGTTGTATGGCCGTCCGGCGTCTCCGGTCGCCCTTGACACATGGCCCCTAAAAATTTAGCGGGATCATTGCCAAATTTTTGGGCCAGCTCCTGCGCGTTAATGATCTTTCTGGCATGACCGTAGGCATCAAAGTAAACGTAGTATTTCATTAGTCGGAATTTGTTTTTTCTTCATCCGCCATTTTTAGACGGAATCTTCTTTATCTGCTGATTCATCCCTGGTGGGTATCTGGTATCGTCTATTTTTGACTCGGATATACAGCCGGTTGTCTATTTCCTCCATAAGCTGTGCTATCTTGAACAGGCCCTGTTCGGCAAATTTTATGATTTCGCCGTCCAGCTGCATGTATAAGCAGTCATTTTTTATAAAAAGTTTTCGCGGTTTCAGCTTTATTTTCCGGCCGGTGTTTAAAACCAAAATCACTTGGTTTTGCTGGATCACGTCGAAAACAAACAGGGCTTGATCTTCATACGGGAAATATACTTTCTCGGCATAATTTTCACCTGCCTGATAAAGGTAATAACCATACGGGTCCTTTTTGATGCAGGAGTGGAAGTAATGGATGATTTTTTTGTGCTCAAACTGACCGTTTTCATTGTGCCAGCAGCCGTTTTTATCAAGCCAGAAAACGGCCTCCTCCTTTGGTATGACAATTTCTTTGATTTTTTTTGCCAATCAATTCTCCGAGGTGACGGGATCAGTCATATTCTGCACCGGTGTGACGGATTCGACCTGCGTGACGTCCGATCTCTGTGATCCTTCAAACTGCAGCCGACTACTGGTTGTTTCGACGTTGTCATCTCCCGAGGGGTTGGTGTACTCATCGTTCAATTTCTGAATATAAGCGTTGCTGTCGTCTAAGACCTTTTCCAGTCTGTCGGCGGTACGTCGTCCCCAGCCCGCCGGATTGGGCCAGAACAGACTGCGCCACCATCTGCTGGTCTTACGAAAGGCTCGCTGGTAGTTCGAATGCAGATCAGGATCCTTTACTTCAGCCAGTAGTTTGGCGCCGACCTTTTTTGCCGCCCAACTCCGTATGCTAAAGTGCGTGTATGCGGCGACCGCCAAAATGACGCCAATCGTACTAAAAAAGGTATAGTCGTTCAGCGTTACCAGATCCCAGAAAGGAAGCGACAGGCTGATCCCTTCCCAGTAACCGCCCCAAATAGTCAGCGTGAAAAAGGCCACCAGTATGACAGCCAAAATCACACCCTCCAGCCACAGAACATTGCGGCGCCATGCTTCCTTGAATCGTTGCAGACGGCTGACCACATCGTTTTTCAACATCTGAGCGGTTTGCTCCAGCATACCCACTATACGATAGGCGCGTTCCACGCCTACCTGTTCGATGCGGCTGTTGATGGCAGTGAAGTCGGATTCACGTTTGCTTTCGAAGCGAGCCCGGACCTCTTCGTTATCAAAGGGAATTGCAGCATCTTCATTGTAAATAGCGTAGGATGAACCGGCGGTTAAGCCGTATTGGGCCAAAGCCCGCTGCCAGGCGGCAAATACTTCTTCCAGATTATCCTCATTAGCGGCCACGTCAATCTGATTGAGAATGTACAAAAACTTGTTGGAATCCCTTCTACTTACCGTTGACTTGACCAGATGCTCCAACGTATCGCGCATGGATCCTGTCTCCGGATGCCGGGCATCGAAAAAAACCAGAACCAGATCCGACAGATCAATGATATGATCCGTGATCCGCAAAGTGGAGGTGCGTTGATCATCGGCATCAAAGCCTGGAGAATCAATAAGGATTTTGCCGCGCAGCTTTTCGCTGGGACAGGTCTTCAGCTGCAGATAGGCATCGATGTGCTCTCCCTGGCCTTTCGCGACTTCTTCAATTGCCTGGCTAATCTTGTACAGCGGAAAGCGGGGATCGGCATCCAACGCCAAACCCGGCAGAACCCGCTCTTTTTTATCCCTGGTATAACAAATGACGCTAAACTTGTCATCGACCGCCTGAATACCGACCGCCTGCAGGTTATATTGCAGATAATCATTGATAAAGCTTGATTTTCCCGCTGAATAAATTCCCAGGATCGAAATAAGCGGCCACCAGGGCGTGCGGGTTGCATGGGATTCTTCACGGTTGAAATAACCGAGTCGACGACTGATGCCGTCCAGTTCACGAAAGTTCTGAACGACCTCAGAGAGGATCGGATTTTCCTGTTTTAGGTGATTTTCCAGTTTACGCAATCGCTGGCTGATCTTGCTTTCTTTAAACATTACATAAGCTCCAATCTCATGTATTTGGACCGCTTTGTAAATTGGGCCGTCTTGCCAACAGCTGAGCCGGATTTAACAACGATGAAATTAAATTTATTAAACCATTTTTACAAAAATATTAATGGTTTTCAAGCCGTAATTTAAATAAAATCAATTCCGTTGAGAATCTGGTGCCGGAATCAGGCGCACGTCAGGCAGACTTCGATTTAATTGCCGTAGGGAAATGTCCGGGCCGGTTGGAAAATAGGAATGG
This sequence comes from Desulfobacterales bacterium, assembly GCA_020345785.1. The sequence continues at coordinate 5,515,670 of CP070771.1, read as the reverse complement.
CAAAAAGCCTGTGGACGGGACGGAATAATGCTATCCGGCAGTTAAACGTTTATTATTTTATCTGGTAACTTCATTCATATGCCACTGCCACCGCGACCTAGCGGGATGAGTATTGAAAAGGTTTTACCGTTGCAGCGGGAGCATGTTTCGTAGGTTCAAACCTAAACGATGCCGGTGGCTTATGAATGGAGATAACAGCAGGCATGCTGTCAAGGTGTTACTCCGTCATTAATTCTTTTACCGCCAGCCACATAGCGTACAAGGAAAGAATCAATGTCGAAAAAAGCAGGGCCATATATATAATTTTTATCAACTTTGAATCCTTCTTTTTCTGTCAAATTTTAGGTTTAAGGTTCAGCCGTGTGAATATGCTCTGCAAAGTGAATGCCAACACTATAAATTAAATATTTTTCTTTAAATTTAATTAGATAGAGGAAAACTCCATCATACGACCGATCGGATTTGGGGATGTTTCCGTCAATCCAATGACGGCGGATTAATTACATCTAATTGGTTTCCAGATGCCGTCGTCACACCAGATCCTGGAGAAGGTTTCCCCGACGGGTAGGACCGATGCTGGCAAAATTGCAGGATCAATGCTAATTTCTTTTTGATGGTACATCGGGTCCCATGGTTGGACAATGACTGCGCTTTTTGGTAGGAGCACCAGACGGGGCAAGCGTGTCTGACCCCATGGGCGGCCGCGGCTTTCAATTCGCAGATTATTCAAGCCCCCAAATTTCAATAGTTCATGTAATGTAACCAGGGTCGGTGGACTCAACGGGATGTTGCCTGCGGCATTGCCCGCCAGAGCTTCCCGGGGGCTAAGCCACAGCCCCTGCACCGTTTCTCTTTCATCCGGCCGGCAAAATTGACCGCACGGCGCTTCGGCCAGAAAAAATCGGGTGTCAAAACGGCGCGTCATCAATTCGGGAGTTATCCAGTGAGACCATCGTGAAAGTGCTGATAGTGCCAGGCGGTAACCATCCTTTGCGACAAGCTTTAGGAGCCAGTCTTTTTCAAGGCCGGTCGACAATCGCAAACGGCAGACACGCTCCAGTTCAGCTGCCGGCGGACTGCTCCGATGGAATAGGCAAATTCCAGCTTCCTCAAAGCTTTCGCGAATGGCGGCAACACAATATGCCAGGGCTTGTTTCTCTGAGAGATCCGAGCCGAAACGGCTGGATATTTCACCGGGCGTCAAGTCACAATGGCTGCTGAAAAGGTCGAAGTGCCGATCCTGACTGTTTACGCCGCCCCCGGGAAAGACAAAATTTCCGGCCATAAATCCGCTGTGCGGGCTGCGTTTCAGCAAATACACCTGCAGTTTTCCGTTCTGTTGGCGGGTAAGGATAACCGTGGCTGCCGGAATGATTTTGGGATTATTGGTGTTGACGGTTTGCATGCAATTTAAAATAACAGTATGCTAAGCGTCGGTCAAATTAAATTGATAAAGGTTGACTTTGCCATATTTTTTGGATTACTTTTCTCAGTATCCTAAACTGCAAAAGAAAAGGAGTAAAATACGTTGTTTACAGCTAACGAACTTCTGGATATGGCGATCAAGCTGGAGAAAAACGGTGAATCGGTTTATCGCAGCGCCATTGCAAAGGTGGATAAACCGGAGCTTGTTTCTTTGCTGGAATGGATGGCCGATGAAGAAGTCAAGCATGCCAGTTTCTTTGCGGAATTGAAACTTAACCTGGAAGAAAAGCGGGGGAATCCCTTCATGGAGGAGATGAGCCGCGAACTCTTCGATGATCTGCTGGGAGAACAGAATTTCTCTCTTAAAGAGGTTGATTTTTCTTCCATTGGCGACACTGATGAACTGATTGCTGTATTCATTGAATTTGAAAAAGATTCGTTGATATTCTACAAGGTGCTTGAACCATTTGTCGAAGATCCCGCTGCCCTGGAACATTTACAAAAAATAATTGATGAAGAAAATCTTCATATCAAGCACCTGCAGAAATTCATCGGCCCCAAAGAAGCGGTTGGCATGATCCGCGAATAACCGGTCATTGATGTTCAATTTGAATTGCGGCTTTCCCCGGTCCGCCATTTTGATCCTGAAAGCTTGCTTGTAAGCATTCATTTATGCGAGGCATGACAGTCACCGCCGCCGCTCCGGTATGCCATTCTTATCAAATCCTCTGGCGCCCCCCTTAATTTGCCCTGCTAGGTAAAATGTTTCCAAATATGAAATCTATTTCCCAATTTCTTACTTAAAACACGGATCCATTCAGTTATTCTGAAAGTCTCTCTTAAGCTTAAGCTGCTTGAATTACATTAAATTTTATCTACACGTCTAATCTGGCACGATTGCTGCTTAAGAAAGGGATAAATTTTTTTTCCCGCCGAAACATAAACACAATCATTCAGTGATTTCTTTTGCTGGGGTTCACTTAAGGAGGGGCAATGAAAGGAGAATTGACTTGCAAAACAGACAAAAAAGCTGGTGGAGAATATCCGGTCGCAGCAGTGGAGGATAATAAAGCCGCCAGTAATAACTCGATTGATAAGAAAGACGATACGCTGGTTTTTTTAGATGACCGGCGCAAAAAGAAGGTCGATGAAACCATTGAGACGCCGGACAGATATATAAGCCGATATCACTATGACACAAAAAATCTGGCCCAATACCTTGAGCTGTGTCCGCATTGTCGAAAGCCAACCCTTTACACATACCGCCAAGTTGTTGTCGACAGCGCTCTAGACTATCTTGAAGAAAAAGAGCAGCAAAGAGGACGTCATGTGAACCGCAGTATGTTTGTCGGTTTAACGGCAGGTTTTCTGCTGGTTTCCGCCGGATTGTATTATCTTCTGTTTCACATTTTATCAGGGGCCAGATTATAGTGCGTCATCCTAATTACGCTACCCTGACAAAGGTGCACGAAAAGGCGCCTAAACCCTGACATGGTTCTTTGAAAGTGGAAAGGCGTTTGCTTAAGATTTCTGTTTGAAATCGGGCCGGGCAACCTTGTCTACCTTGTTACTCGGGCTCCATGTAACCGGGGCCGAAGACTTTCCGGCCGATTGAAATTCTGAGGTCTTTATCCGGCCATTCGCTCTGTGCGCCGGGCCAGTATATACCCTCCCACACCACCCGGTCTAATCCATTATCTTTGCGGCATTTCAGACATATGGGCGGCCTTTTTCCCTTTTTTACCGCTTGCCCGGAAATATGGTGCAGCTTGCCAACCGGATCGCCTCCAGCCGAAGTACCGCAAATCAGAGCGCAGCCGCAATTCAATACCTTGTAAGCAACCCCGATGGCTGCAGGATTTTCATATAAAATATATTGACAGGCCTCGTTAAAGGGTGAATACTGAGTACTTTCATTAGCCGTCATGATTTAGAACTTTTCTCCATATTGAGTTTCAAATTTTTTCAATACCCGCCGTGTCAGCAGCTGACCCCATTCCAGACCGACCTGCTCACCTTCGGTTTGAATGATGAGCTTTTTGTCCAGCCAAGCACGGCCGGCAGGCGAGTCGAAAAACGTCAAAATTTCTCCCAGCTCATTTTCAGTAAAATGGGCTGCGTAAATCTCCGCCAGCATCCACGCCAGCTCTTCATGCCCTAAATTCACTTCATCTTTGAATATCTTTTTCAACGGATTGGCTAGCGCCGGATCTTTAGCGCCGGGCGTCTCGAAACGCTCAAAATATGCTTCCATAGACGATTCGGCAAGATCCACAAACATTTTTGACATATTGGTTTTTTCCACAAGCTTAAACGCCAATTCCAGCCTGTCTTTTTCCGCGCTGTGTGCCTGCCAGGAAAACAACCCGATGATGATGGTACCTAGAGCAATTAATTTTTTCATAAGCAATTCGTCCGTTAATTTGATGTTCAATTTTTTAGCACACCCTCATTTTTGAAGTCAACTACAATACTTACCGCCCGACGCCGTGACTCTGCTGTTTCGACCGCAAAATGTAAATAAGTCTGACAAAAAATGGCAAAATCCATGCTTTGGTGAAGCTGCCAAATTGTGGTAATCCCGGCACAAGATTTTTGAATTATTAATAAAAGTAAGCAAAGATCTTTGGATCTATACATTGGCATGGATATTGTAGACTGGTTATATGGGCTTGTTTTGTCGGCCGACTAAAAGATAGCTCGATGTATTCGCAATGACGTAATAGCAGGACGGTTCACTAAAAATGGGGGGGTGCCGAATAGATTCGCGGTGGAATAATTTCCGCTGATGCTTTCCGAGGATACAGGGGGAGAGAAAGCAAGCGGGGATGGAGGTTATATCGACAAAGGAGGGAAAAAATGAGACCAAAATCTTGCGGCATATTGAGTTTCATCCTCTGTGTGGTTTTTGCCGTTTCACTGCCGGTTTCGGCCCCGGCCGAAGATGAACTGTTTTTGGTTGCGGCAAGCCTCAATGGAGACGCAAATTATATGGTCAGCAATGGTGATGGGACATTTTCGTCGCAGCACATCCTGCAGCTGACCAGCAACAGTGATATTACGCTGCCATATAAATACAGCTACGGTAACGGACTCGGTGATTTCGATAATGACGGTGACCTGGATTACATTATGGCAATGGGCTTTAAAACGGGGAACATTTACATCTCTGAAAACATCGGTACCGACTATCAGTTTCAAAAGCCTGTATACGCGGCTTCATGGGGGCCAGGGGGAACTTTCTCAGGCGACCTTGCGGTAGCCGATTTTGATGAGGACGGCAATGCTGATGTTGTAATGGCCTTGATGTACAGCTCGGCCACGATGCTTTATCTAGGCGACGGTGCGTTGGGCTTTAGATCTTACTTGGTGCCATCCAGCGCACCCAACTCGTCTATCGGGATTGATGCAGCCGATTTCAACAACGACGGACATGCTGATTTCGTCGTCGCTCCCTGCTCTTCGGAAAAGTTTTTTGTCAATTTAGGCAAAGGTGACGGTACGTTTGAAACGTATGTTTTCGACACTTATGACGGCGGCGCGGTGTACGGCGTCGCAGCGGCTGATTTTGACGGTGACGGCCATGCGGATATTGCGGCCGCATACTATGACTATTTGTACATTTACAAGGGGGCCGGCGATGGCATGACGTTTGAATTTTTGAGCGGTTTCGAATTTGAATTGAATCGGTCAGCCCTCGATAACTATGACTTTAACGGCGACGGCAATCAGGATCTGATCGCTGCCGATTTCGGATCGGAACCCACAGGAGTTGCTGTATTATTAGGCAATGGTGATGGTACCTTCACCTTTGACGATATTTATCTGGGCGGAACCAGTGCGGCCCGCAACGCAGTGGCCGGTCCTCCCTTTGGATCGAACCGCGAGCCGGTTGCCGTTATCGAACCTGCATACCTGGAAGTCATGGCCGGTGAAGAAATTGTGTTTGACGGTTCTTATTCCTATGATGATGACGGAAATGTTGTCAGCTATGAATGGAACTTCGGCGATGAGGCGACCTCATCCGGAACTACAACCTTGATGGGCGAGAAAGACGTCGGACCTGAAGTCCACGGTGTTAAGCCCACACATATCTATTATGACGCCGGTAACTATACTGTTACTTTACTTGTTAAGGATGATAAAGGGGCTTCAGACAGTGTTCAGGCCGAGGTGAAGGTAACAGCGGTTCCGGCCACGGTCAGATTTTCACCGCGCAAGCTGAATCTGAAAAGCAGGGACAAATGGATTGTGGCCATAATCAAGCTGCCGGATGGATTGGATGCCGAACAAATTGATCTCGGTACCGTCAGCCTTGCCACAGGGACTTCCGCCCCGATACCAGCTTATCAGGAATACAAACGTGGATTTTTGGCCCGACTTTGGTGCAAAATTCAGCACAGATTGAATGTTGTCAGCGTAAAATTTGACCGGCAGGCTGTTATCGACGCCATTGATGGTCCTTCAGATAACACCGTCTTAAATGTTCGGGGAAAGGTGCTGCACAATGGCGGCAGGGTAGACTTCGCCGGCTCTGGAATAATTAAGACTTACGAAAGGCCGGATCTATGGACATGGGGATTATTTAAAAAACAT
>CP070771.1:5498817-5509549 GCA_020345785.1 Desulfobacterales bacterium | reverse complement strand
GGGATTTAAAATTGTCGGCAATATCCGGATTCATGTTGAAATCAAGAAGATGGACAGTATTATAAAAGAATTGAAGAAATTGAAACCGTTGTGGTTTGTTGTTCAAACGACCGGCGGGACGGGAATCGATACGGAATTTGTGGCCAAATCGCTCGATGAGCTCAATGAGCTGATCTTTGAGAAAATCAACAAAATCGACGGGGTGATTAAGACCGAAACATCTTTGTTTCTGAATTACATAAAACGGCAATACGACTGGGGAACGGCGCTGTATTAGGAACATGTCATGATACACTCGTTGTCTTAGGATGCACCTACATGCAAGAAATTGACAAGGATGGCAAAGAGCAGAGAGCAAAGCGCATAGCGTTTAATAAAAGGATTGTTTTGCTTTTCTTTACCCTATGCCCCTGCTCTATGCGCTCTGCCTTTTCGCCTGCAGAGAATCCCCCCAAAGCTGAGCCGTTTTGAGTGAGGAATATTTTTTTCCCTCTATAACTTCTCAGACGCCTCCGACACCTTATTTCGGCGTACCCTACCAACCCAAACTTCCTGCCGTTTGCCCCGCCTCAGGGTCGGCGTGTCATCTATTGCGGCTTCATCGCAGAATCCTTCGGACAGAACTCGGAATTCCGACAGAACTCGGAATTCTGTTGGCGATTGAAGGCTGATCAAAATGGACGGTTAGACTTTCTTATCATATTGTTTCATATTAGTAATATTCTAAGTGAGTTAGTTGTATTGATCCCCCTGAGAAACGCGTAAAAGCGGTCGTGATTCGGAACTTCCAATTCCTATTACACCTGCCGTATTTTAATAATTATCCTAAATATCAAATGGTTATAAAACTGGCAGTCTCTTTGCATCTCCATGCCTGAATCATTTAATCGGCCCGGTGTGCGGGGGTCGATGGATTTGAATTTTGATCTAAAAAAACAATTCAACAGAACGGAGGAATAAAAAATGACTAGCAAAAAGAGCATTGTTGGGATGAGTGTTTTAGTCTTATTCTTGGCGACCCTGTTTGTCGGAAATGTTTGGGCGGGAGAGGCCATGACGATTGTCGGAACCGTGAGTGACGACGGCAATATTGTCGATGAAAGCGGGAAGATCTATGAGATCGGCGACAACGATATGGCAGCTGAAGTTTCCGAAAAGTCGGGCGCTAAGGTTGAGGTGAAAGGCACGGTGGAGGAAGGCACCGGCGATAATGAAACGATAATGATCGAAAGCTACAAGGTCATCGAATAACGTCTCATCTTCAGTATCTTATGCAATCATGGGGGGGGATAATTCCCCCCCTTTTTTGCTTTGATTTTACCTCAAATGCGGGATCAATTGCGCGCAGGCGGTCGGAGTTTGCCATCCGAAACCGGTTGTATCACAGCTTCAAAGCTCGGTCGGTTCCAGAGACCACCATATCCCGAAATTTTTCGGGATGCCGACGGTAAATTCCAATCGCGGCTTTAAAGCCGATGGCTTTGACCACTTCGATTCCTTTCTGCAGATAACGGTACTTTTTTATGCTCAACTTTGAGTGCACGGACTTTTCAATCTCGGTCCGTGGAAAGCCGGCGATATATCTGGATGCCACCTGAGGAAAAAGAATATCGACCAATCCGCCGACAACCGCCTCTTCAATTGAAATCCAGTGTTCGACGATCTGTTCGACTTCCGGGTATGTTTTTTTATTAAGAGCACGCAACTGTTTCAGAATGGCCGCTTCCGTGCTCTGCCTGAGGGCAATGTGCAGTGTTTCTTCGATAGGAACGATCAAGGCATTGTAGGGCAGCACCGCACTGTTCTGCCAGATGGTATACCGGTTCCGCCTAAATTGCACTGTTCCGTCATCTTGAATTTCCAGCATCGATGAATAGGATCCGATTTCACCGATAAACATCCTGCCGCGCAGCGAGATTTTAACTTCTTTTTGGTGGTTCTCGTTGAAAAATGAATAGGTTCCGACATATTCCCTAGCCAGATTGTGTACCAAAAAGACCGCCACCCCTTTTTTCTGCGGGATTTCGGGTCTAATATGATCCAGGGTTTCGATGTTTGTAAAGGGGTTGTCGAGTTCGGTTTCCTGCAAGATAAAATCAATCACTTCATGGCAGTAGTTTTCGTATAACGCTGCGTATTCCTCCCGGATTTCGGGCACGTACAGCAGTCGCTGTTCAAAATCGTCAAGTCTCCATTGAAGATCCTTCCCGCCGAGGTCTTTCCGAATTTTATTTATCAAATCGCTGCGTTTGTTGAAGTATGCCAGAGTGGTTTTATGGCCGCTCTGATCAAATCGTTTCACAAAATCATTAAATGGATAAACCGGGGTGGAGCGGTCCTCGAGTCGCATGAGTTCGACCAGGCGGGTAAAGTCCGAAGCGGGCTTGCGGGGGGCCAACCAACCGCAGGAAAACATTGATAGCGCAGCAAATAACAGCGTTGCGATTCTAAAATTAACTTTTTCTAAAAACCGTTTCCGATCTCCGGCCATGAGAGCGAGCGAAAGACAACCTCCAGCGAATTGATTGCAGCATTCCGAACCGTTTTAAGTTTTATTTGCCGAAATCTATATTTATTTTAGCGAAATTTTGGCGAGAGGTAAAGCTTTTGGATTGAGCCGTCTGTGAGTTTATCCACGGTCGAATCCGGATTGGTTTTTTCTTTTCTTTAACAGGTTGTTTTCAATGGCGTTGATCCACTGGGGCGGATAAGGCACCTTAAAGGCAGCCGTGTCTTTTTCATCGCGGGCATTCAGAAAATCGATTTTGACCAGGGATTGATGCAGGTTCACGCCTTTGTGGGATCGGTCATGATACACCCGTGCTATTTTGGAAGCCGGTATTTCCAGCTCCAATTTTTTAACCCGGCTGCGGTAAAAAAGTCGATCGGGAAGCAGCAGCAAAAATCCGCTGCTTTTGCGAGGCCTGCCCGGTTCGGTTGCGCTGCCGAAAAAGTTGACACCGAAGCTTATGGCCAATAGTTTGTGACTGCCGAATCGTCGGTCAATCCATTTGCGATCTTGCCAGCGAACCCAGGCGATATAGGCCATGATCCCGAAAAAGACCACGGCAATCACCAGCCATTGTTGTTGTTTTAAAATCTCCAACATTATTTGAATTCAGATAGGGCGATAATGAGTTTTTTCCTGGCTAAATTATGTCGATAACCACTGTGGCTGCCCATGGCGGCCAGGATGGCGTCCGCAATTTCTTCATCGCTTTTTCCCTTTTGGCGAAAATTGCGGATTTGATCGGCATTCAACTGCACCAGTTGACGAAACCCTTCCCGGTCCCTCGAGTAAAAGACAAAAAATCCCAAAATAAAGACCAGAACCGAAGATATGACCGCCACATAAAAATCATTCTGCGGATCGGCGATAAACGGACGCAGCAAACTGTCCGGATTGCCGGTATTCAGCAGCGAATACATGGCAACCAATCCGATCAGGATCATGAGGACATAAATTGCATACAGCAGATATCTCGGCAAGGCCGGTTCCCTTTTCTTCTATTTTTAGAAGAAAAATAATGCAGAGAAGCCTTTGAAATTTATTCAAAGGCTTCTCATCGGGTTAAATTATAAAGCGGAGAGTAAAATTTTCCCTATTTTCATTGCGTAACTTCCCGCTAATTAGACCGGCCGCATCTCGCCTTCTTTCATAGCCGCCCATTGTGCCTCAGCTTCTTCCCAGGCCTCTTCGGAGGCTTCTTTTTCCCAGACTGCCAACCCGCGTTCGGCCCGGGTTGCACCCGGCAGCAAGTTGTCAAGCGCGATCCCCACAAGAGCGGTTACCGCCATGCCGGTGCTCAGGATGGCCTGGAAAATGTTTCCCACGACATTGATAAAGCTGCCGGGAGTGCCCCAGGCCAAAGCACCGCTGACGATCTGACCGGTTGCAACATCATAGTGAGGAGTAAACCAGAAAGGCACACTCAGACCGGCAAAGAAAGACAGCCCGATGATGAAAAGATTGCGGGAATTGTTCAAATTGACGATTTGGAGGTTTGAGAGGCCCACCGAGGCAATCATGCCAAAAAGCCCCACAAACATCGCGCCCACAACGGGCATCGGCAGAGTTGCCAATATGGCGCCGAATTTACCGACAATTGGAATGATCAACATGACTGCCGCACCGCATCGAATCACCCTGCGGCTGGCCACCTTGGTCAGACCGATGGAACCGATGTTTTCCGAGTAGGTGGTGGTTCCGTTGCAGGTTTGTAAAATGCCGGCCACCAGACAACCGAGACCCTCGGCACCCAGACCGCGGGAGATCATGTTTCCTGTCGGCACCGGAGCTTCCGAGATGCGGGCGCAGGCATAATAATCACCGATGGATTCAATCATGGATGCCAGATAGCCGGCCAGCATCCCGAAAACCCCGGCCCACAGAGTTGCACTGCCAAAGTTCGGAACACCCCATTTAAAAGGCACCAGCGGCATGAAACTGATCCAGGCTGCATCCGAGATCAATTGGAGCTTGCCGGCCAGATTGGCGGCATTACCCGCTGGAATGAGCCCGGTAATCGTGCCGAGTAAGGAAAAAATCCAGCCGGTGGCAATGGAAAGCAGCACCGGAAAGAGCAAGAACACTTTTGATTTGTGCGAAAATACCTGCGAGTAGAGTACCAGGGCAATCAGGGTAATCAACGAAATCACCCAGTTGGTCGCCATCCAGGGGGCTCCAATTCCAAAAAGTGCCAGACCGATCATCGCGATGGTGGGGCCGATGACGATGGGGCTGATCAGCTTGCGCACCTGTCCCATGATACCGGTGTAGCCGAGAACAATTTCCACCACGGATGCAATCATGATGGCGCCGGCCACTTCCTGGATCTGGATCTGCCACATGGGTTCCGGCCCGGTCAGCTTTTTGGCGGCCACCAACCCGATTATCGTGAATGTCGGGCCGAGAAAAGAGAATGTGCCGCCCTGAATCACCGGCAGCTTGTTGCCCAGTGGCGACTGCTGGATCAGGGTGCAGATCCCGGAGGTGAAAAAAATGGTTGAAATCATTAATGCCAATTGATCGCCTGGTAGCTTCATGGCGCCGCCGACGATGAACGGGATCAACACCGTGGCGCCGAACATCGTCAGATACTGCTGAATTCCGAGCAGCACCGCCAGCGGCCATTTGGGTTTGCTGCCAATCGGGTAAACAATCCAATGCTGCTTTTCCTGGGTTTGTTCTTCATTCATTATTGTTCTCCTCCTTGTTGTTTGCCCCAACGGGGATTGTTAATATTTTATGTCCTAAGCGCCTAGCCCCTTGAAATTGGCTGTGCCAGATCCGTATACATATCGGGGCGTAAATCCCGGAAAAACTGCCAGCCGTCCCGCACCTCCCGAATTTCATCCAGGTTAAGCTCGGCCATGACGATTTCATCTTTGTCCTCACTGCCTTTCACAATGATTTCCCCCCTGGGATTTACAAAATAGCTGGATCCGTAAAATCGGCCGAAATCCCAGGGTTTTTCAAGTCCGACCCGGTTATTGGCGCCGATAAAAACGCCATTGGCCACGGCCTGGGCCGGTTGCTCCAACTCCCATAAGTATTGGGATTTACCGGCAGTGGTGGCTGAAGGATTAAATAAAATCTCAGCGCCCTTCAATGCGAGCAGCCGGGCGCACTCGGGAAAATGCCGATCATAGCAGATATAAATGCCGATCTTGGCATAAGCGGTCTCAAAAACCGGAAATCCCAGATTACCCGGTTTGAAATAAAACTTTTCCCAGAATCCCGGCCAGGTATGCGGAATATGGATCTTTCTGAATTTTCCGAGATAAGATCCGTCGGCGTCAACGACGGCGGCTGTATTGAAGTAGACGCCGTCAATTTCCATTTCATAGACCGGAATAATCATCACCATCTGATATTTTTTGGCATATTCAGCCAGCCGTTCAATTACAGGCCCCGGAACTTTTTCGGCCGTGCCGTACCACTTGATGTCCTGCTCGGCACAAAAATATGGACCGTGAAAGATTTCCTGCAGGCAGAGAATTTGAACGCCTTTTTCTCCTGCTTCCTGGATGAGTGGCAGGTGTTTTTGGATCATGGCCTCTTTTATTTCGGCGGGCGTACCGTCGTGTTTGGCGTTGGAGGCCTGGATGTGCGCACATTTCACGATTCTAGACATACATTCCCCCTCTCAAAAAATTCGCTGTCATCATTTTTTCTTATATGGCTGGTAGCAGATAACTTCTGCAAAGATTTTTAGCATTGAAATAAACAGCGCTTTCAGGCGGATTAATTAGCAACCTTATATATTGTCAACGATTAGAGAGGTCAAGTTATTTATGAAATCTTCACATTTAATGAATCGTTTTTAGTGCTGAGATGTTAATAATTGACAATTTCACCTGAAACGCCTAAACTCAACCATTATTTCGAATATAGTTGAATAGTTGACTAAACACAAAGGGAGGGATCATTGTGAGTGTTGCTGAAAAATTCAAGCGGATGCGCAAAGGACTTGATCTGGCCCAGGCGATTGCCGAAGCTGATCGCTGTCTGCTCTGCCACGATGCCCCTTGTTCACAAGGGTGTCCGGCCGACACCAAGCCGGCTGAATTCATCCGCAAATTGCGGTTTAGGAACATGACGGGGGCGATTCGTACGATCAAGGAAAACAACATCTTGGGGGGAGCCTGTGGTGTGCTGTGCCCGACTGCGCGATTGTGCGAAGAAAAGTGCAGCGCGATATTTAAATCGCAAAATCGCCCCGAAGGGGCCGACCGACCCATCCCGATCGGCCAAATCCAGCGCTTTTTAATTGAACAGTCATGGCAACGGGGTATTAAGCTATTTGCCGAGGCCGCGCCGCGCAGCGAGAAAGTCGCCGTGGTGGGATCCGGCCCCGGCGGATTGAGCTGTGCGGCCGAACTTGCCAAAGACGGCTATCAGGTGACGGTCTTTGAAGCCAAACCGGAACCCGGCGGGGTGCTGCGCTACGGTGTCGTGTCTTATCGGTTTGATATGAATTTTCTCGAACATGAGATGGCAGACATTAAAGCACTGGGGGTTAAATTCCGATGCAATTCTGCCGTCAGAGGTAAAGAGGCGGCAGAGAACCTTTTAAAAGAGGGCTTTGACGCTGTTTTTCTGGCGCCCGGCCTGTGGGAGGCCGCCAGCATAAGATCGACTGGAAGGGATATCGATGGGCTGTTTTCCTCCGTAGACTATCTGTCGGCGCTGCGTGACGGACGCTTTGAAGAAATGGAAACGAAAATTAAAGGCAAAACTGTGGCAGTCATCGGGGGCGGGTCTGTGGCCATGGATTGTATTGAATCTGCTGTGAGACTGGAAGCCAAAGATGTCTATCTGATTTACCGGCGCTCTTACTCCCAGATGCCGGCTGAACCCGATGAGCGCATCGAGGCGCTGGAAAGCGGGGTTCATTTCCTGCTCCTCAACCAGCCGCTGGATTATTTAACCGATGACCAGAATCGCCTGACGGGCTTGAAACTGGTCCGCACCCGTCTGGGCGAGCCCGACGAGTCGGGCCGAAGACGCCCTGAGAACATCGAGGGGGCCGACTGGATCATGGATGCGGATGTGGTGATCGAGGCCATCGGCAACATCGCCGCTGAAGATTCACCGCGGTGGTATCCCAACGTCAATATTGATGAAAAAAATCTCATCCGAGTGGATCCTGCAACCGGCAAAACATCGGTGGACGGCATTTTTGCAGGCGGTGACATCGTGCGCGGCCCGGCCCTTGTGGTTCAGGCCGTCCAAGACGGCAAAGTGGCGGCCGCGGCTATCAAGGAATACCTTCGGAAATGACCAATGACGATTGACGATTGGCGAATTGTGGATGTCGCTCGCGCAGCGCAAAGGTCGCGCAAGCGCCTGACGCTGCGGGGGCGCTTGCGTCGCGTATCGCTCCGTCGTTTTTACAGTAAATTTATATAAACAAAATTACTATAAATATTCAATCTTCAATCGAACATATTCAATTAATTAGCGATTGCTCAGCAAACATACTAGATAGGAGGATAAATCGTGAATAACAACCTCGATCTATCAATAGATTTTTGCGGTGTGAAATTTAAGAATCCGTTTTTACTCTCATCTTCTCCGGTTTCAAACAGTGCCGAGATGGTGGCCAGATCCTTTGACGCCGGATGGAGCGGAGTGGTGTTTAAAACTTTGAATTCCGACCGGCTGCCGATCGTTCATCCATCACCAAGAATGGCCTGCATCGATTACGGCGCCAAAAAGGGGGTGGCCGTTCAAAACGTTGAGATGATTTCAGACCGGCCTTTGAAGGATAATCTGACCGATTTTCTATATCTTAAAAAGAACTATCCGGATCATCCGATCATTGCCAGCATCATGGGATTTTTTACCGATGAGTGGGTGTATTTGGCAAAAGCGGCCGAGGACAATGGGGCCGATATGCTGGAGCTGAACTTTTCCTGTCCTCATATGTGCATCGAGGGCGCCGGACATAAGGTGGGGCAGGCCTTCAAACTGCTGGAGGGATTCACCGCGGCCGTGAAAGCGGCGGTGTCCATCCCGGTAATCGCCAAGATGACCCCGAATATTACCGATATGAATGAACCGGCCATGTACGCCAAGCAGGGCGGTGCCGATGCGATCTCGGCCATAAATACCGTCAGAGGCATTTCCAGCATCGGTTTGGATGACTTCGTTCCGACACCGAATGTATTCGGCAAGGGGGCCATCAGCGGAACCTCCGGTCCGGCTGTCAGACCGATTGGCTTGAATTTTATTGCATCCATGGCCAAAAATGAACAACTCGGGCTGCCGCTCTCGGGAATCGGTGGGATCGAGACCTGGATTGACGCACTGGAGTATATCCTGGTTGGCGCCTCAACCATACAGGTGACCACGGGGATTATGCACTACGGCTACCGCATTGTCGAGGACATGATCGAAGGACTCAGCGATTATATGGATGAACGCGGGATCAAGAAGATCTCTGATCTGGTGGGCAACGCATTGCCGAATCTGCACGAAACCGAGGCGTTTGAAGTCGATCGGCAGGGGATTACCCAGTATGATCTGGATCGCTGTATCGGCTGCGGGCAGTGTTACATCGTATGCCGGGATGCCGCCGGTCAGGCGATTGAATGGGATGCTGCCCTTCGCCGGCCGAATCTGACTGAAGATAAATGTTTAAGCTGTATGCTGTGCAAATTTGTCTGCCCCGTGCCGGATCTGATCTCCTACAAGGAGATGTCCAAGGATTGGAAGCGCCGGGAGACGGCAGTCATGGATCGCAGTTTGGATAAAGATGTAAAACTTGAGCCATTTACAAAGGAGGGTCCCAATGAGTGTGTTATTTAAAAGAGGAACCGTCGTTAACGCTTCCGGCCGTTATCTGGCCGATGTGTTTGCCGAAGGTGACAAGATTAAGGCGATCGGCACCGATCTGAATAATCCAGCGGATGAAGTCGTCGACGCCAAAGGAAAATACATTCTTCCCGGAGCGATTGACCCCCACACCCATATATCCATGCCCTTTATGGGAACCTATGCCCAGGATGACTATGAGACCGGCACCATTGCAGCGGCCTGCGGAGGTGTCACCTGCGTGGTGGATTTTGATCTGCAGCAAAAGGGGGAAACACTGCTGGAGGCCTTGGAGCGCAAAAAAGCTTTGGCGGAAGGCAAAGCATGCGTTGATTACTCCCTGCATCCGGCCGTCATGGACCCCCGACCGGAAGTCATCGCAGAGGTCAAAAAAGCCTGCCAGGAGTATGGCACACCGAGCTTTAAAATTTTCATGGTATATGACTTCAGGGTGGATGATGCCATCATGATCAAACTGCTGGAAGAAACCAAAAAGTACGGGGGGCTGGTTCAGGTTCATGCCGAAAATGTTTACATTATACAGCACATGAACGAAGTCCTGGAAAAAGAAGGCAAGCTGGCGCCCTATTACCATGCTGTCAGCCGACCGAATATTGCTGAAGAAGAAGCCATTTACCGGGCATCAAAAATGGTTGAACTGACGGGTTCACGTATTTATATTGTTCACTTGTCTTCCAAGGAAGGCCTCTGGAAAGTCAAAGAAGCGCGCAATCGCGGGGTGAATGTCTATGCTGAAACCTGCCCGCAGTATCTGCTGCTCGATGATGAACGCTACAAGGAGCCCGACTGGAACGGTGCCAAGTATGTCATGTCGCCGCCGCTGCGAACTAAAGAAAGCAATGACGAGCTCTGGGAGGGTTTGAGAGTCGGTGATCTGCAGGTGGTGGCGACCGATCACTGCCCGTTTGACTTTAATGGCAAAAAGGATATGTTCGGTAAAGACGATTATAAAAAAATCCCCAACGGTGCGCCGGGCATCGAGACGTTGCTGCTTCTTTTACATTCCGAAGGTGTTGCCAAGGGCCGTATCAGCCTAGAACGCATGGTGGACGTGTTATCTTCCGGCACTGCCCGGATGTTCGGCTTAAAAGACAAAGGTGAAATTGCCGTAGGCAAGGATGCCGACATCGTCGTTTTTGATGCGGAGCAAAAATTTACCATTACTCAGAGCAAACTGCATATGAATGTCGATTATACGCCGTTTGAAGGGATGCAGATCACCGGAATGCCTAACCTGGTATACTCCCGAGGTAAAAAAGTCGCCCAGTGGAACGGCAAGCAGATGGAGTTTGTAGGAGAAGTCGGCCGGGGAAAATTCGTCAAAAGAGAGCCTTTTGAAGACTTCTAATTAGAACTGGTGGGTTCCCGGTTCAGGGTTCATAGGTTCAG
>CP070771.1:5495928-5498717 GCA_020345785.1 Desulfobacterales bacterium | reverse complement strand
GTGCTTTTACCGATGCCAAAAAAGATAAACCCGGCCGATTTGCCTTGGCCCAAGACAGTACGATTTTCCTGGATGAGATTGGGGATATCTCACAGGCAGTGCAGGTTCGACTGCTTAGGATTCTAGAAGAAAAGACCTATGAGCCCCTGGGGTCCACCAAAACCCTCAAGACCAATGCGAGGGTGATTGCGGCAACCCATCAAAGCCTGGACGCGTTGGTTCGAGAAGTCAAGTTCCGGGAGGACCTATACTTTCGCATCAATGTCATCAAACTATGCCTGCCCCCCCTGTCGGAACGAAAAGAAGATATTCCGCTGTTGATGGAACATTTTATAGAGCGCTATAACGTTATCAAACACCGGAATATACGGGGTCTTACGCCGGAAGCGATGACTGCTTTTATGCTGTATGATTGGCCGGGAAACGCCAGAGAGCTTGAAAATGCTATTGAACACGCCTTTGTGCTCAGTCAGGAAGAAGTGATTGGTCTGCAACACTTGCCCGAGCACATTTTGCCGAACGGCGGATCAAAATCAGTAACTGACGGACGTACGCTCAAAGAAATTGAGAAACACGCTATTCATCAGGCTCTTGAAAGAAACGACTGGAAAAAAATCGCGACGGCTCGAGAGCTTGGGATTGACAAAAATACCCTGCGGCGAAAGATTAAACGATTGGGGATTCAATAGATGGTAGCCCTCTGCAATCATTCAATTCAGTTTATGCAAGCAAAGAAAAAGGATGATGATATGAAAAACAAAGCCCGTCAGCCGAATAAAAAAGGATTGACCGTGCTAGGACCGGAAGATGACTTCCGTTTCGCTTGCCATCATCGCCTTGAATGTTTCACCCGGTGTTGTCGCGATATCGCGATCTTTCTCACACCCTATGATATCCTTCGTCTAAAGAATGCCCTTGAAATATCATCAGAAAAATTTTTACGGAACTATACCGCCACCTTTATCAGTGAAGCGGGTCTCCCGGTCGTAATGTTGAAAATGCGCCGGGATGCAGCAAAAAGCTGTCCGTTTGTTACCCCCCGGGGATGCACGGTTTATTCGAATCGCCCCTGGTCCTGCCGCATTTATCCGCTGCAGCCTGAAAGCACGAAAATAACCGAAAAGTCTGACAAGGCATACTATTCCATCATGAATGTCCCATTTTGTGTGGGATCTTTTGAAGATACCGTTTCCACAGTTACAGAGTGGCTGGAGGGGCAAGGAGTTCGCATTTACCGGGAGATGGAAAAACTATTCAAAAATATCACCATGAATGAATTTTTCGTCGGCAAAAAGATCGCCAATCAAAGCATAAAGGAAATGTACTATATGGCCGCATATGACCTGGATCGATTCAGGCGCTTTGTGTTTGAAAGCACGTTTTTAGAACGGTTTGAAACGGATCCGGATGAGCTGGAAAGAATGAAGCACGATGATGTAGCGCTTTACAAATTTGCCATGAAATGGCTCGAATATGGACTGATCGGGCACCATGCGCTTCACGTAAAACCTGAAGCAATGGCCGCCCCAAAACATGAACTTGGGATCAAATGATCTCCCCCTGACAACGCCTGGCTGTCGCTGGTTCAGCGCGTTGCTTTTTGGGCCGAAAAGACTGTCAACCCATAGCAAATCTGCTATTCAATAATGTCACCTTTCAGGGCATCCGCGGACCACACCGGCAAGGGAACGCATTTGCCGGAGTCCAGGTCTAACCGGCAGCGGTAGGAGGCACGGGTTTGTTGTTCTTCCCGGAGGTGCTTCCATCCCTGAACAAAATACGGGCAGTCGTCGTTGAAACAAACATAAAAATAATCATCGGGCCACGTGGAGTGAACAGGCACTTTCCATTTTTTCATTCGCTGGTTGCAGTGCGGACATACGGGGCGTTTCAATGTCTGACATTGTTAAACCCCCTTTGAGCCGGAAAATTTCCAAGCAAAGGAGAAAAAATGACCCAAACGATAAAAAATACAGATACGCATCGAGATTACTACGAAGCGATGCTGGAAAAAGGCTCTCTGGTCATGATCCCCCATTGTGCCTGCGGAAATGCGCTAAACGAAGACTATTTCTGTGAAAAATGCGATAGACGGTGCCATTGTTATCACATTGTTTGTGGCACGCCGGATACATTGAACCTGGTTCAAAGATATATCAGTGAATCGTCCAAATTCACTGTATATACGGCGGGTCTTTCAAAGAAAAAGTGAAGCTCCCCGTAGTCCCGCCGAGGCGGTACGGAAGGACGGGCGCTCGAAAGAGCGACGGAACGGTTCACCTCACCATTAATCCCTGCAGCCCCGCTGGGCGGGATTTCCGCTTCGCGAATATAAGCTACAGGGTATTTTGGCAGCGGCGTATAATATTTACGCTTACAGGTTCTTCTATCCTCGCGTTTGCGCGATGAATGGTATCTTCCGATGGGAGTCGGAATCTGTTCAATGAAATGGCAGCAGCTTGCCGCAATGTTTGCAAATCTTAGCCCGCTTCTTTATTATTTCCGCGCAAAAAGGGCATTCCCGTGTAAAATGTCTTTGATGTATTTGAGCGACAGATTCTTCGACCTTGCGCGATATGACGCTATTGCCGAATGGGTGATGCTTTAACGGCTCGATGGCTGCCGGCTCTCCAATTTCGCCAATTATCTCAGCAGCTTTTATTCTGACGCTTTTCGGTTTGTTTGTATCGAGAAGTATCTTTAAAACCAATCGCCAGTCTATCGTCTTATAGCAGTCAGCAAGAATTAAAAGCTCTCTTCTTATGGCCGCCTTCGATGTCTGCTGCTCG
>CP070771.1:5479283-5495828 GCA_020345785.1 Desulfobacterales bacterium | reverse complement strand
CTCTGCATCGGCCCCGTTGAGCTTTTTGCCGCCCAGACGGCAGATGATGAACAGGCTCCGGGCCTCAAAATGGCACAACAGGCGACCAAGGAACGGCAGCTTTGGATTACGGCTGACCATTCCAAGCATCCGATACTGCAGCAGGAGTTTACGTCGGGTCCCGAGGTCACCAAGGCGTGTCTGTCTTGTCATTCGGAGGCGGCAGCGCAGTTTCAAAAAACCATCCACTGGACCTGGTTGGATCCGAATGTCCCCCCGGGAGAACGTGTCGGTAAGGCCGGATTGTCCATCAACAATTTTTGTATTGCGTTACATGGCAGCTACCCGCGCTGCACCTCCTGCCATGCCGGCTATGGTTTCAAGGACATGTCCTTTGACTTCAGCGACCAGACCAAGGTCGACTGCCTGGTCTGCCATGAACAGACCGGCACCTACCAAAAATTTCCAGCCGGCGCCGGCAATCCCGTCAGTCAACCCACGGTTTTCAAGGGCAACGGCAAAACCTATCAGCCGCCGGATTGGAATAAGGTTGCGCAGAGCGTCGGGCGTCCGACCCGGAAAAACTGCGGTACCTGCCATTTTTTCGGTGGGGGGGGTGACGGCGTTAAGCACGGAGACATGGACTCCTCCCTTATGAAACCCGATAAGGAGTTGGATGTCCACATGGGTTTGGACGGCAAGAAGTTTGATTGTGTGCGCTGCCACACCACGGTTAACCACCAAATAGCCGGTCGAACCTATGCGACGCCGGCAGCTACCGATCGCAAAAGCCTGGTTGAAGATGATCTGATTGCAAAAATCACCTGCGAATCCTGTCACACGGCCACACCGCATAAACCTGGGGAGAAACCCAACGATCACACCGACAAGGTGGCTTGCCAGAGTTGTCACATTGCAGAATTTGCCCGAGTGAATCCGACCAAGATGTGGTGGGACTGGTCCAAAGCCGGTCAGAAAAAAGACGGTAAGCCGTTTGAGAAAAAAGGCGAATTCGGCAAGCCCGTTTATTTCACCCTGAAGGGTGATATGTCCTGGGGCAAAAATGTCAGGCCCGAATACGATTGGTACAATGGTTCAATAGCTGCTTTAACCGCCATTGACATGGTAGATCCGAGCAAGCCAATTCAGATCAACTGGCCGGTGGGCAGTCAGGATGATCCGAATTCGCGGATTTCACCTTTTAAGGTTCACCGGGGAAAGCAGCCCTATGACAAGATTAATAAAACGCTGCTGATTCCGCACCTTTTCGGTAAAAAAGGCAGCGGTGCCTACTGGGCTGACTGGGACTGGAAAAAAGCCCTCGAAAGCGGTGCGAGCATAGCCGGAACCAACTTCAGCGGTGAATTTGATTTCGTGGAGACGTCGTATGTATTTCCGATCACGCACATGGTGGCGCCGCGGGACAAATCCCTTTCGTGTACGGAATGTCATTCAAAGACCGACGGCCGTCTGGCGAAGCTAGGAGGTTTTTACATGCCGGGCCGCGACGGATCGAAGATCATCAACTATACGGGTTGGGGCGTCGTACTGGCCAGCCTGATGGGGGTGTTGATTCATGCCCTGGGAAGAATATTCAGCAACGGCAACGGCCGAAAGGAGGATTAGGACCATGGCCATGAACGGAAACATGAAAAATATATATCTGTATGCGCGCTTTGAGCGGCTGTGGCACTGGCTGCAGACCCTGCTGATCATTCTGCTGTTGCTGACCGGACTGGAGGTCAACCGGGTGTTGACGCTGTTTGGTTTCGGGACGGCGGTGGCGGTGCACAATTTTGTTGGTCTGAGCTGGCTGATCGCGTTTGCCTTCTTTGTATTTTGGATATTCACCACGGGCGAGTGGCGGCAGTATATACCCACGACCAAAAAGATGTTGGCGGTGGTGCGCTATTACCTGTACGGGATCTTTCGGGGCGAAGCGCATCCGGTGCCCAAGCGCAAGGAGGCCAAGCACAATCCGCTGCAGCGCATCGTGTATCTGATCCTGGCGGCGATCCTGCTGCCGGTGCAGATGGTGACGGGCTTTTTGTACTGGGGCTATAATTCCTGGGGCGAGTGGGGGTTGTCGTGGCTGTCGTTGCAGGTGGTGGCGCTGATTCACACGGCGGGAGCCTTTGCCATTTTGTCATTTATTGTTGTGCATGTGTACATGATCACCACCGGGCACACGCTTTTTGCCCACACCCGGGCGATGATCACAGGCTGGGAAGAGGTGGCGGACGAAGCGTCCGTGGGTGACTGGGAGTATAAAACCAAAGCCGCATAAAAATAGAGGGGACCTTGAAAAACAGGTCCCCTCTATTTTTATTTCTTCATTCCTTCACTTCAATCGTCGTCATCATGCCCGCCTCGGCATGCTCCTGGATATGACAATGGGTCAGCCAGATGCCGCGATGTTCGGGTACGAAGCCAATGGTGACGCTTTCCCGCGGGCCCACCAGAACCGTATCCCGGGTATATGGCTCGACTGCTTTCTGGCCGTTACGCTCCAGCACTCTAAAGAAAACGCCGTGAATGTGCATGGGATGCAGCCTTGAACTGCTGTTTAAAAAGGTGACTTTCTGGGGTACTCGGATCGGATAATCAACCTTGTCGGAATCGGGCCACAGCTTCATGTTCATGGTCCAGCCAATGCCATATTTGCCTCCCCGGATTGCATTTAGGTCCCATGTTTTGGCCACTTTTACGTTTTCAAACAGCGAAGCGGGAATAAAACTTGCTTCAGTTGGGACGGTGAACTCAGGCGTTTTCACCGGTTCTGACTGCGTCACGTTTAAAGTAGCCAGCAGGAATTGTTGCCGGGTGAATCCATCCTCAACAGTATATGTTTTTCCGCCCGCCTCCTGCGGTATTTTAATATCCAGATCGATCCGGTTTCCCGGCGACAACTCGAACTGGTCGAGCGGAAAGATTTGGGAAACCGGTCTTCCGTCCACTGCGATAACGTCGGCTGAGAGTCCTTCAATCCGGGGGGAGAAGAGGCGCGCATTGGCGCCATTGATCAGTCGCAGGCGGATGCGTTCGCCCGGTTTGACCGCAACCTCAGGCCGAAATTTACCGTTGATGGTCGGCACGTTGCCCCAGCGACCATCGTGCATCAGATCGCGCCCCGTGTTAAATTGCGGGTAGATGTTGCCGTCTTTTTGAAGAAGCCAATCATCCATGAGCCATACCAGATCCTGCGACCAGGGCTGTTTTTCAGCTTCCTCAACAATGAAAGCCCCTTTCAGGCCTCTTTCCAGTTGTTCGCTGGAGTTGAAATGGGGGTGATACCAAAAAGTTCCCGCCTCATCGAGTTTCAGGCGATATACGAAATTTTCAGTCGATCCGACCGGATCCTGGGTAACACCCGGGACGCCGTCCATGGCATTTTCGATGCGCAAACCGTGCCAGTGAATGCTCGACGGCTCTTTGAGTTTGTTGAGAAATTTGATTACCAGGGTAGATCCCACCTTGCCGCGGATGATGGGGCCTGGTATCTGGCCGTTGTAGGACCAAACCGGAGTCTGGATGTCGAAAAATGGAAATTGGTGATAGCCCTCCGCGGCTGTCAAATTAAATGTCTCTTCAACATTGCCGTATATATTAACCGGTAAGCCGATGAGAAGGACCCCGATTATCAAAAGTAAAAGCCGCTTTTCGTTGATCTCCCGCATTATTTTCATCGCTCCATTACAAACTGTTTTCTCACATATTAATACATAAAACATAATTTTCACCTTGCCGGTTTTCCCAATTTAAATATTGACACACAGTCAAGTGCTTGTAATACTATGTGGCATAGAATGAAGGGAGGACAAGAATCGGTGTTTAAGTATAATAGAGCATCGTTGGGAATTCTCATCCTGGTATATGTGTTCTCCGCTGCAGTATGTTCCTTGGATTTCAACCATGCAAATGGACATGTCGAAAAGGATAATGTCCCCGATATTCACTGTGGGATCGGGGTAAACAGCAATGTTCCTCCAGAAGGTGGAGGTCCCGCTCTCATCGATTTAACTTCGTACCGTAAGTTATGTCCTCTTGTCGTGGCACCCAAGCTTCCTATCCTTGTCTATTCCATTTTCAAAATTCCAAAACCTTCCTAAATCATAATTAGTGCCCATCCGGAAATAAAAAGGGGCGCAATTCACCGTAGTTACAGGTGAGAGTTGAAAGGGCTGCCGTTTTGCGAAGATCATGTAAGAACAGCAGATTCGAAATCCGGTTCGCGAAATCTCCGGCCCCGGCAGCTGATAAACAAATATTATGGACAAACGATACTTATCTGAGGGAACGGTCTCCTCAGTCTGAGACTTTCCGAAGGAATATCAGAATGAAAAAGCTTGAACGAATTTTTGGCTTATTCTTCATTACTCTGAGTTTATTCTTCTTGAATCCAATTATTTTCGGGGATCCGGCGCGTGCAGAAGCACATTTTATGGAGGCCCTGGCCATTGTTAAATTCGACCCAAAGATCGAGGCGCAAAACTTTCTATTGCCGGATCTAAACGGCGACAAGGTTAGCCTGGCAGGTCAGCGCGGCAAGGTTGTTTTCTTAAACTTCTGGGCGACCTGGTGTCCGCCCTGCCGGTACGAAATGCCGTCTATGGAAAAGCTCTATAATAAATTTAAGAACAATGACTTTACCATACTGGCGGTTAATCTTGGAGAAAATGTAAAGCAAGTGAAAGCCTTCAAGGAGTCATATAAGCTGAGTTTTCCGATTCTTTTGGATGCCGACAGCAGCGTGGGATCGATCTATGGGGCCATGTCCATTCCGATAACTTATCTTATCGACCGTGATGGATATCTACGCGGGGCCGCATTGGGACCTCGGGATTGGGCAAGCGAGGAAGCTTTTGGACTGATTGACTCCCTATTAAAAATTACACCCAATTCTTGATAGAGAAAGTTTGATCATGCAATCAGCGGAAAATCTTTCGATCATCGTCGCATTGAGCGGGGGAATACTCTCGATTCTTTCCCCCTGTGTTTTGCCGTTGGTGCCGGCTTATATCTCATACATTAGCGGAATATCTTTTGATGATCTAAAATCCCCGCTGTTGAAAAGACGTCACCGCCCCAAAGTCATTTTGAGCGCCCTATGTTTTATTCTCGGTCTGTCCACAGTATTCGTGATCCTGGGTGCTTCTTTCAGCTTTTTGGGAAGGTTCGTCTCCAGCCAGCAAGGGATCATTCAAAAAATAGCAGGATTGGTCATCATCTTTTTCGGGCTTTCCATAGCCGGCGTGTTCAAAATTCCAATTTTGATGCGCTCACGGGAGTTTCTCCCGTTAAAGGCAGGAATCACGGGCTATATAGGGTCCATGATCATAGGAATCTCATTCGGGGCCGCCTGGACCCCCTGTATCGGCCCCATTCTGGGCTCTATCCTTGCCTTGGCCGCCGGCGCAAAGGGGATGAGTCAAGGAGTGACTCTGTTGACAGCCTATTCTTTGGGATTCGCAATTCCGTTTCTATTCGCCGCCTGGGCGAGTGGTTCAGTACTAAGTATTTTGCAAAAATATGAGAAAGTGCTGAAGGGGATTCATATTGCCGGAGGAATCTTTTTGGTCTTCATTGGCATTTTGGTAATGACCGGATATTTTACAGTTTTGAATTCCCTTTTTATAAAATTGACGCCCGCGTGGCTTTTAGAAAAAATTTAGCAACAGGGCAAAGTACGCATTCCTTGGGGACTGAATTCCCAATCAGATCTTCATTATGACCGGGCTTTAAACGCAAAATAACCGCTAAGAAATCGTCAAAGTGTTCAAATAGATTGCAATTTTTTCATCAACGCTTTCTCTTTCGGAACTCCCCTAAATGCCAATTCGTCGTTGATGATAATCGAGGGGGTGGAGAGAACCCCATATCGTGCGCCAATTTCCGGTGACGCGAGCACATCGATGGTGCGGTAACTTAGGCCTGGAAATTCCCTTCTCGCCTGTTCCACAAATTTCTGAACCACGGCCTTTGCCTGATCGCACGTCGTGCAACCCGGTGCCGTCAGAACCTTTATCTCAATCGTCATCTTTTTTTCCTTCTTTCGGTAAAAAAACACGCACTTGCTCGGGAACCAACATTAATTTTTGCTTAAATATTTTACCGTTCGCCGTTCAAGATCTTCGGCACATCATCACGATAAAATTCAGGATACAGTTTTTTGGCACATTCCGGGCAAATACCATGACTGAATTGTGCTTCCGAATACGCTTCAATGTATGCTTCAATCCGATTCCAATAGCCTTGATCATCGCGAACATTTTTGCATGAAGCGCAGATCGGTAGTAGGCCGCTGAGGGTTTTGACCCGGTCAAATGCTCTTCGAAGTTCGATAATCATTTTTAACTTTTCTTCATCTGCCCGCTTAATTTTTCCCCACAATATGCCAATCAGAGCGTTCGAAAGCATAAAAGCCAAACCCCAGGGCAGCATTGAAACCGAAAAGGCGTTCGATATCCCGGACGCCAAATTTTCCGGCTGCGGGTGGGTGCCGAAATAGTGTGCCAGGGATATGATGTGAATCAGGGGGTGGAAGAAAAAATATCCAAATGCTGCCCCCATTACCGCCCATTTAATATTTACCTTTGACATCGGCAGTACCTTTTTTTTCGGTTATGAATTTTTTTTAACGGTCCACCTTCATCCCATGTAGAGTTTTAAAAAAATATTGACCACCAGCAGAAGAAAAATGGTTGGGGCCAGCATGACCCTGAATCGCGTCCCAGGCTCCAGTACAATATCTTTGACTGCAAGATACCCCCGGCTGAAGCTGAAATATACGCCGGTCAGCAATATAACACCCTGAATCACGGGTATCCATTCCGGGAAAAACGGCTTAAATGAATAATTCGCCGTGCCCAGTAGATTCCAGCCCAAGCCCAGCGGATCCGACAAAACAACCAGGATGTAGCTGTAATTCACCATGAGCATGGGCAGACTGAAAGCGATCCAGGCAAAAATGCCGATTGGAACCAGCATGTAGGACAGACGAAGCATCAGGCTGCGGTAAGGCAGCTGAATGCCGGCAACACGCTTTGAAACCAGCGTCACCAGCGCAAACAGCCCCGGAAACAGCAGCAGCGCCGCGCCCCAGATGGATGCAATATAGATGAGGAATGGACCGATTGCTCTGCTCTCGGTGACGTTGGCCGCATCCTTTATGATCCCCCAGGGGCCGCCCATGGTAATACTGAACGCAATGGCCACCACGAGCATGATCATAAAATTGAACATCTCATCATAGCCTCTGGGCATCCTATCCGATCCAAAGGGGCGCAGGAATAGTCCGATATTATCCTTGGGGCAGCTCTTGATGCACTCGGTGCACAAGCCGCAGTAGTTGTTGCGGTTCATCGAGCCGATATACTGCTTCCACGGACAGGCCCAGCCGTTCGGTCCGCCGCTGAAACATGACTTTTCTTTGTGTTTGCGGCAGATATTGCGATCGACGGCCCGCAGCTCCGTCATCGAGGCCATGGAATAGGTGCCCAGGAACCCGCCGACGGGGCACAGGTACTGGCAAAAGACCCGACGCCGGTATATCAAGGCCAGGAGCAGGCTCATGAGAAGAATTGCCAGAAACATCAATGCCGTGGCGATCGGGCGGGTGATCAGAATGATACCAAATGAGATGAGCGCCAGAAAAAGGAAATTTTGCAGCCAGATATTGTCCATCAATTTCGGCCAGTCCTTTTGCAGACCCGTGAACCGATGGTGCAATTTCTTAAAGGGTTTTTGAATGTATCGGACGCCGGTAAAGCTTTGGCGGCTGAGCCACTCGGCCGGTGCCGGCAGGGGGCAGATCATGCACCATAGGCGGCCACCCAGCGGCACGATGACGGCCTTTAACACAAACCACCACAGGATCCAGACAAAAATAATCGCGATGTTGCGATTGCCCACCGGACTGCCCCACAGGCTGCTGAGAATGAACAAATAAAATACGATGAAGTTCGGCAGGATCACCAGAAACTGGAAACTGCGCATCTTGAAGATTCTCGCGAGACCCGGCAATTTTTCGAGCAGATTGATGCGCTTGAAGCCTGAGAAGACTGCGCCGGAATCCGAGCGCGCGTAGAGCAGCAGGCTGAACACCAGCCAGATGGACAGGGAAATAAACAGATAGTAGGGAATATTGGGTCTTACGATCAATTCCCCGGTCATAAACGGATGCAGGTTGCCGCAGGTTTGCGTGCACCTGAAGGTGAATTTGCCGGCCTTATCGGCGGTGAATTCAACTTCCGAGACCCGGTCCCAGTCACTTTTAAGATGACCGTCGTCATCTTCCCAGCTATATTTGAGAAAGGTCGCCCCCTTGCGCATAATGAACTCCAGCGGGTATCCATCCAGCAGAAATCCGTGGGTGGCGTCAAGGGAAGCGGGCTTAAAAAGGATGGTATCGCCTTTGCTGACAATGATTCTATACGGGGAATAGCCGTATTTTTTGGCTTCCAGTGAAATTGTATGCGTTTTTGTTTCGGTCGGCAAAAGTTGAACTGCCAGGGGGACCAGCACCGCCGGCAGGAAGGTTATTGCAATAAGAAACCAGATTTTTCTTTTCTTCATATTTACGAGTCGTTAGCTACGTTCAGGAGGCCGGAGTCAATTCTGCGTGTCGGCGGTTGAAGCCGGCGGCTGCCGGTTGGTCAAGTGCTCAAAGAGGGCAATGGATTTTCGGCTGTCCCACTCCCGGGGGCCCAGCGCCTTTCCGATGATGCGCCCTTTTTTGTCCAGAATATACGTGGTGGGAATCTGGTTGATGCCGAACATCATCCCCACATTCCCGCTGGTATCCAGCAGTGCGGTGAACGTCAGCTTATATTCTTTAAAAAATTCTTTTACCCGGGAAGCGGACTCCTGCAGATCTATCGTTACCATGGCAAAATTGCGGTCCTTAAACTTTTGATGCAATTTCTCCATGGAAGGCATTTCAATGCGGCAGGTGGGGCACCAGGTGGTCCAGAAGTTTAGAAAGACGATTTTGCCTCTGAAATCAGATAGGCTGACCGGTCTGCCGTCCTGATCATTAAGGCTGAATTCAACCGGTAGTTTGGCCTGAGGAACTTTGTCAATGCGCATCTCACGGAATAATTGCTCCAGATCCGGGCTTTCAGAACCTGCCGCGGGAGCATCATAAAACACATGCATGAGAGCCAATCCAAGGAGAATAAAAAAAGCAGAAAATAATGCGGCGCGGATAGTGGACAATTTTTTCATTTGTACAAAACACCCGGTACGCCTCTTTTGAGTTTGAGTGCAACGGTCACATCGCCGCTTTCAGGGACAACGACGGTACTTTTTTGGGTTTTAAGTTTTTCGTGCCAGGTCTTAATGGCATAATTGCCAGGGGCAGGATCTGCAAGGCCTTCCAGTCCTGCCTGTTTTAGATAAACTTCATCCGGAATCTGAAAATTGCCGTTTTTGTCTGTCACAGCAAAATATGGGTTTTCCATAACCAGAATATAGGCGGCCATTTCAGCGTGAACATCACAGCGCAGTTCAACGATGCCTGTTTTATCGAAAACCACTGTCTTGATCTCGCCTGGTTTATAACTTCCCAGGTTAAACGTTTTGGTGCGGGACATGGAGAAAACATTATGTTCAACCTGGTCGTTGTTGGGAAATTCGATGGATGCCCCTACCGGGACCGGCAACACGTGGGGTATAAACGCCAGGTTGCGCTGGTCCATGACAAATCTGGTTTTTGAGAGATCGACATCTTTCTGCGGTACTTTGGTAAGATATACAACGACATCTTCCGGGGTGCGCAAACCTTGTGCTTCAACGATGCCTTTAATCTTGCCGGCAAATGCATTCAGCGGCAAGGCTATGAGGACTAGTAAAACAAATAATACAAGTGAGACAATAACTGTCGGTAACGTTCGCAATTAAATTTCCTCCATAAACTACCAGACACTGCTGGTGATTAATATATCTTCGGCCAGCCAGTTTTTAATCTTCGCCCAGGGCCTGATCACGGGTCGATAGATAAGACGGGCTTCAGCCGTTGGCTCATTGTCAGGATCTTCCAAGGTATACTCGAATGTGAGATTTACCGTTTTTTTGGGGCGGATGCGGGTATCAGAAATAACCTGCGTGGCTTGCCAGAAGGGCACATGCTGATTCTCCTGGTCATCTCCGAGTACCCTGGCAAAGACAGCGCCCGGCAGACCGGCATAGTTTCCTTTTTCAACGTCGCCCGTCCCGGCCCAGTCGGGCAGCCGGCTGCCTTTTTTCAATTCCAGCGGTTTGCCGCTGGAATCAGTGACCTTGAGCAGCAGCATCACGCTGCGCATGGTCTCGCCGGTGGGCACCCAGTGCCCACCATTGGTGTTGGTAATGTAGACATTGACGGTGAGTGTTTTATCCGTGGTTTTCCCTTCCAGTTCAAGAGATAGGGCCGTTTTCAGCTGGATCTCGGTGCCGCCGTCGAAATGATGGGGGCGAATGTTCTCGGGTGATCGATAGGTGCCCCACATCTGGCGCGCCTGGCCGTCGATAACATAATTATCATAGGGCAGCATTTCTTTGCGCCAGCTCATGTGGCAGTCCTGGCATTTCTTGCCTTTGTTGGAATCATCGGCCGGTAGCTGATTCTGCCACTGCTCCCATTCCTGATAGGTCGTCTGAATGGGTAGATATTCGTTGCTGTCTAAGGCAAAGCCATTCCATTCTGCATCGGAATAAACTTTGCCGGCGTCCCAGGTTTTGCCGTTATCCAATTTTTTAGAATGGCTGTGACAGAGCGAACAAAACTGACCTCTGTCAAATGTTGGATTATAGGATGCGGCCATTGGTGGTACCACCACATCATCGTAAGGACCGAACACGAGGATGGAATTGCCCTGGGCAGGCGATTGTCTTTCAAGCACCGCGGTCCGGCCGCTGGGTTTCGTTTTATCCTTAATTACTTGCCGCACTTTGTGGCAGTAATCACAGCTGATGCCGTCCCATTCGGTCAGCGGGGAGCGCAGCACGTCATTTAAATCCTGCGACCAGGGAATGGAGCCGGCGACCGATGGTGCGTGGCAGGTCGTGCAATTGCCGTCGCTTTGCGGGTTATCCAGCCGATATCCGGGACCGATGCCCCTGCGCAGAAGCGCATCGGTCCCGTAATACATGTCCAGCACTTTCGGATTGGAGGTGGTGTGTGCCATTTTGGATTGATCATAGTAACGGGTCAGGTTGACATGGCACCGGGAACAAGTTACCGGAGAAATAAACCGGTAATCTGACCGATCACCGAGATAGACTGGATTCAGCAAAATATCCGGCATGCGGCTGGTTCGGCCGGCAACCTGCCCATTGTTGAACCAGCCTTCCTTGCCCGCGGTCACCCACAGCTGTGTCCCCGGCGGGTGCGCGGAGATAAGCTCATAGCGTCCTTGCCGATCAGTCAAGGTATATGTCTCTTCGCCCGCGATCCTCACTCTTGCATTTTCCACCGGACCGTAGGTGGAAATCACGCGCCCCTGAATAATCGTGCCGCGACCGTTCTCCGTCGAACTCTTGGCGGTGCCGGTGGCCACAAAATAGCCGGCTGCCACCAAAACCAAACAGACCATAATCCCGGCACTGAAATACCTTTTTGAATGCTTATTCATATCCTGTCCCAATCATGATCTCAGGCCTTAACGACCAGTAGTCCCTGCATGTTCTGGTGGGAGTCACCGCAAATGGCATTGCACGAAAATGTAAACGATCCGACCTTGTCGGCCGTAAATTTTATATATGTGGTCTTGCCCGGCTGGATGCCCTCCGTTAAATAGACTCCGAAATCTTTAAGACTGAAGCCGTGGACGACATCGCTGCTGGTTAATTTTAAGACGACCAGATCGCCCTTGGATACCTCGATAGTGGGTTTGTCAATCGGCTGTCCTTTCTGCTTCCAGATGGAAATGGCGCCGTAAGCCGGCACTTCACCGATCAACCAGCCCCTTTCCGCATGGCCGGTCAAAATGAACTGCCTGGCACCCGGCGGCGCTTCAGCCGCGGAGGTATACCGATCGTAAAAGGAGATACCAAGCGGCAACCCTACTAAAATCAATATGATCAAAACAAGAAAGAAGAGATCCGGTTTTATTTTTCCTTTTTGCATGGGTAATTCCTCTGACGCATCAATTCAACAGAATCAGTCGGCCGGAGCGCTTGTCAACGCCCAGCAGTTGGATAACTTCCCGGGCCTGGTCAATAATTTGGACTTCATAGTAGCCGCCGTTGTCCTTGACTTCACCGATTGCAAGGTCGGGATTTAACCGCTTAACGTAATTGGCGACGATTTCCCGGGCCTGGGATTCAGAAACGTCTCCTTTACTTGCCCAGAGGCCGCCTGAATCACGCCGCTGTGGCACATAGTCCCCGCCGCCGGACTGCCCCCAGCCGCAAGCGCCGGCAATATCCACCGCTACAAAATTCATCATACCCACTAGGGCCAGAATTGAAACACCGAGAGTTATTGTTCTGATTTTTTTAGTCATGGTAAAACCTCCTTAATTTTATATACTGCTGGTTGAATTTATATCCCGTGATATAAGGCCCTCTCCTATTATTCGATCGACGCGGCTGTCTTCATATCACAGGATGATAACGCTTCAATCGATTGGTAAGCCGGGTGATTATCAAAATTTAATTTTTAGCTTATTAGCAATGAATGTGCCATAAGTTGGTAAAAAGCGTGCCGTTTTATTAATCAGCTTAAATATAAAATAGTTACGACTGAATCATATCGCGCGAAAGCCTCTGCAAGTAAACATACAAGTACACATCGCTGAAAGATAGTGGATCGAAACTATCCAGACGGCAAACTAAAACTGAGTAAAAATTACCCGGCCCACGACATAATTATTCGGATAGAAGGATACGGTTTGACGTGAGGGAATTAACAAAGAAGAGCTAGATTGAGTAAATAAATCGGCGGTGCATCAGTCAACCCAGAAAATTGGACTGATGAAATGGAACTTTTGGAGAAAAGGTCATTACTATGATACTGATCTGGGCCGACGGAAATGCTGGAATCTTCATGGTTGTCGACCCTTATGGCTGAAATCATAAAGGCTTGAGCATCAAAGATTCGGTTGGCTTCAATACCGCAAGTGCTGTCTGGGGTACCGGGGCGGCAATTGTCAGGCCTGAAACCTGACTCCGGGCCTGTTGTGTGGCGATGATTTATTTGAGCGCACTTAAAACAAGCTTCATCTCCATAACAGCCGCCCGCCAACGCATTGGTAACGAATGTACCCACGCTAAAAGTCAGAATGAGCGATATAATTAGGGTTTTTTCAGTAAACCCGGTATGTCGGTTCGTTTTTAATTTCATACTTAAATAATAGTATATATGAGCGCCATTTTCCCGTCAAGTCTAAAATATGAATGTTGTCGTTCCAGCTGAATCAGAAGGCGGGCATCGGCATTTGACCCCAGTAGTTTCGCGGTGCCGTTCTGTCGACCTTAAGCACCTGGCGTTGGCGGGTATCGACATCCACCCTCAATAAAGGTAAATTTTTGACCCTGAAAGCCAGCGCTTCCTCGGCAGCCGCATACCCTCCGTTGGGCCAGTTCAGTTGAGAGAAGATCAGGCGCATGGGTCCATCACTCATTGAGCCCATCCTCTCCTGGTGATGGCGACGACCGAACAACGGAAATATAAAGCTGATGACCGCGCGAAACGAGCGCCGGGGCCTTCTATGTGATCCGGAGATATTCGGCTGGGTAAAAAGACCCTGCATCATGTAGTTCATGGGCATGATGTGCACCATGAATCCTTTATGCCCCTGCTTGTGGTAATTTTCGATAGAGGCGGAAAGTTGGTTGTCTTGATAGGCGATGTCGACAATATTTTTTATGGATCCATCCGACTGGGGTGTTATCGAAACAGCTATGAGTTGTTTTTCAGGAATTTTTATCATCGAGGTTTTGGAAATTGTATAGCTTCGCAGGGCAAACGCCACGCCAATAAACAGCACCAGCGTGACCAAGTATGCCAGACCCAACGACAGCCTTTGCGATCTGCTCCAGCCGAACAAAAGCCGAAATATTTTGCCGCCGGGATTACCCGGGAGGAACATGGCAGTACGTTCCATGTATGTGCGGTAGCTTTCCCCATGCTTGGCCAGCATGCGCTGTTCTTCATGCCGCGCCAGCAAATAATAGACAAATAGCATACTGACGTACATAATCAGGATAAAAAAGCGCGGCCAGAAGAGGAGCAGGCCCAAGCCGGCAATCGCCAGAAACAGATACTGAGGATGACGGATCCAGCGGTACAGCATTCCGGTCACAACCCCTTTGCGGCGAATCTTGGCCGTGTAAATTTGAAAAGCTCCGACTAAAAATGCGATGATGCCAAGGGAGAACAGCGTTCGCCCGAAGCTGTTGATAAAATTGAGTGTTTCGCTTTTTGACATGACCGCGTGCGGTAAAAAAAAGCCGGTCAACCACGCTGTCGCCGGAAACGCATATAGTACGTTGAGTAGCGGGCCATATCCGGCGTAGAAATAGGCCGCAAAGGGGCTGATCATGATGATGATCTCGAGCCCGATTAACAAATAAAAGATGATCACAGAACCGCGAACGATTTTCCCGCGCAAGTTCATGATTCATGTTCTCCTATCTTTCTTATATTTTTTATGGCACAGTCGTGTGCCTGGTGTTTCTGGAAACTACTTCCATCATTATACTCCTTTGCAAAATTGCAAGGTGGGTATCCCAAAAAGCGGGTAGTTGCGATCCACGTTGCCGATGCCCAGACCCAGAATGCGATTGCTGCAAAACAGTTGCGGGGCATCAAAAAAATCGTTGAAGCCGTGGGGCGCGACATCATAGTCCGCCAAGGCCATAAAAGGCGTCTTTCTTTCACTCATCCAGTCGGCAAGATGGGGGTGGGTAATCGCCAGCAGCTGAAAACCTTCCGGTCCAAGTCCCGTATCATCGACGAGAGTCTTGCGCAGCTGGTTGACGGTCATCATCTGAAACCTTTTGCCAAGCTGAATTTTTGCAAAATAAAATCCTCTCGGCCTGACGGGCGCACCAGGTCGCAGACGGATATCTTCCGGCTTTTTGAAATCAATGTACTCACACTGCCAGGTTTTTCCTCTCCTGCTTCGGCAGGCATATTTCCAGGCCAGTTTGCCGGAGAGCACTGCATCGGAACGATCCGAGCCCTCCACGCCGAAACCGTAAAATATTGCCGTTCCCACAAATCCCTGATTCCGTTCTTCATCCGTCAAAGCCGGCCATGGCAATACCGCGAGATCGGCCAATTCATCATCACTGATAGACCAACCCATCTGCCGGCCGGCTTTGCGCCAGGCTTTGATCTGGACAGCGGCGGGAAGTATCGGATCACTTCCAATGCCAGTTGGTTCCCTCAAGAATAGGTTTTTTAGCCAAGGTATGGTCAACATGTTTTTTTCTCACCAGGCAGCGGCGGCTCCTGCCGCCACAGGCGGGGGTTTAAACCGTCGCAACCTCAACGCGTGAGTTACCACCGCCACTGATGACAGCGCTATGGCAACAGCGGCACTCGAGATTTCTTTCAACATATCCGCCACGGCGATAACACCGGCGATTGGGAAAAAAGAATGCTTAAGGCTCCGTTCTTCTTCTTTCCTGCTCTGCATAGTTCCATACAGTTTCATATGCGTGATCCTTCTTGACCTCTAAATTCTCCACCCAAATGCTGTCACCCACCTTTTGCTCCGCGGTAACGCGAACATTTCTGGTCAAGTAACGTGCTTTAATCAGGACACTGAGATTTGGTAGCAGATAATGACGCCCGTCTGGCGTTACCAACACAAAATCGTTTTCTAGCGCAATATACATATCCAAATCATCTTTTGGGCACTCCCTTTGGAAATGAGTGCAGTTGAGTCCTTGGATTGTACCCTCCCATGTCATGGTCTTTCCAGCAAAAACCGACTTTGGAATAATCAAAGATAAGCACGAGAGAATATAGATTGTTGCTAACCACAGGCAAGTTTTAGTTTTTCGTGACATTTTCATTTTAACTTCCTTTTGCTTTTAGCAATAACAACATTCCAATATCTTAAATAAAACGAGCTAAAACCATAAAGTTCGTCGTCTTTCATCCTGCAAAC
This sequence comes from Desulfobacterales bacterium, assembly GCA_020345785.1. The sequence continues at coordinate 5,479,746 of CP070771.1, read as the reverse complement.
CTGGTCTGTCCAACTTTTTATTCATTCCTCATAATCCGGTTCCCTTGTGTTTTAGACTACCCATGATTGCGAAAAAATAAATTGGGTAAATCATCTATTCAGAAAGCGAATGAACGGTACAGTTTTTTTTACAATAAGGTTAGCATATTATGTGCCAGTCAAATGCTAAAAGATACGATAGATCGACATGCGACTGATTATACATCTAATAGAGTATTAATCCGTATTGAGGATGAAAAGAAGTTTCGTTTAATCAGTGCGAAAAAAATTCGCAGAAACTCGCCGGACCTACTCTGATGTGAGCAAAAACTATCCGGTCCATAGCCGGCGCCCTCATTCATTCTTTTTGAAGTGCGGGATCAGGCGGTTCCAAGAGACTTCAATAATCGGCATGCATTTTGCTGGTCTCATCAAGTAGAAGCTATCTCAAAAAAGTCTTTTGGCCCAAACTCTTTGTTGGTGC
>CP070771.1:5474494-5479183 GCA_020345785.1 Desulfobacterales bacterium | reverse complement strand
CTCTTCAAACAACCCCAGGGTATTGGGATTGGTAACCATGATTCCGGCGGTTTCTTCGTCCATCAGATCCGCAACATCATTGGGCGTGAGCACCCCTTGTTCGCTGGATTTTATCGACACCGGTTGGTAACCGCAAAGGGCCGCACTGGCTGGATTGGTGCCGTGGGCCGTGTCCGGCACGATGATTTTTGAACGGGGTGCGCCTTTGCTCTTGTGGTAAGCGTAAAAAAGCAGCATACCCGTGAGCTCACCATGGGCACCGGCTGCCGGTTGGAGGGTGGCGGCGTCCATGCCGGTGATTTCCACCAGAAAACGTTCGAGATCATACATCAGCTTGAGGATGCCCTGGGAGAGATGCGGCGGCAGCAGGGGGTGGGCGGCGGCAAGTCCGGGCCGAGCGACCTGTCTTTCATTGGTTTTGGGATTGTACTTCATCGTGCAGGATCCCAGCGGATACATACCGGTATCCACGGCAAAATTCCACTGGGATAGACGGGTGTAATGACGGATAACATCTACTTCGCTGAGATCCGGGAAATTAGGCCCCTCGCCGAGCAAGTCCTGATCCAAATCAAAGGATTCGACATCGCGATGGGGGGCGGAAAATCCCGATCTTCCCTTCTTGCCCTTTTCCCAGAGCAGCGGTTCGTTAAGTATCAGGCCGGTTGTACCTGGGTATTCTTTCATTACACAACCTCCGAATTGGTTCTTTTGATTTTGGCTATGTCTTTTCTGAATTTCGAAATTCGAAGCACGAAATTCGAAACAAATCCGAAATTCTAATGTTTGAATGTTCTAAACAAAGTTACCACATGCCAGTCTGAGGTGGGTTGGCTATGGTCGGTTTTGGTCATTTGGATTTCTGTCCTTAGAATTTGTTTCGAGTTTCGAAATTCGGATTTTACTTCTGTCATGGATTGCATCACCACCTTCTTCAACCCCTAAATCCATGCGAGGCTATTGCAGCTCGTTGACTAGGGTATCCATATCTTCCCTGCTGATAGTTTCGGTAACGCACAGAAGATAATGATTTTTCAACTCGCGATAATGACATTCCAGCGGGAGCCCCGCGATGATTTTATGGTCGACCAGACGGTCATAGGTTTTTTCAAAGCCTTCCGGAAATTCGACCACAAATTCGTTGAAAGTGGGGTGCTCAAAAGGAATCCTGAACCCGGCGGTGCGCAGCTCCTTTTTCAAATACTCGCATTTGTCATAATTCAAGCGGGCCAGCATCTGCATGCCCGTATTGCCGAGGGATGCCATATACATGGCGGCGGCAAGGGCGCACAGACTGTGATTGGTGCAGATGTTGGATGTGGCTTTTTCCCGGCGGATGTGTTGCTCACGGGTGGCCAGCGTCAGCACAAAGCCTCGGCGTCCCTCGACATCCTCTGTTTGTCCCACCAGCCGCCCCGGCATGTTGCGTACATATTTCATCCTGGCGGCAAACATACCCAGCGCCGGGCCGCCAAATGTGCGAGGGATTCCCAGACTCTGTCCTTCGCCGCATGCGATATCGGCACCCTGACTGCCGGGGTTTTTATACAAGCCGTAGGCCAGCGGCTCCGTAAAGCATGCTATCAACAAAGCATTTTTTGCCCGGGCCCGGTCGCCGATCGCATGGAGGTTTTCAATACAGCCGAAAAAGTTGGGTGATTGTACGGCCACGGCGGCAAGATCTTCCAGGCCTGCCAGTTGGGCCGGATCGGTTGTCCCGTTTTCCAGATAGGGCAATTCTACAATCTCAAAACCGGTAGGTGCAAGATAGGTTTTTAACACACTGCGATAGTGGGGGTGGATCAGGCGGGACACCGCGATTTTCTTTTTCCGTGTGACCCGAACGGCCATAAGGGCCGCTTCGGCCAGGGATGAAGCGCCGTCATATTGCGACGCATTGGCGACTTCCATGCCCAGCAACCGGGCGGTGAGCGTCTGGTACTCAAAGATCGCCTGCAGCGTTCCCTGACTCATTTCGGGTTGATACGGCGTGTAGGAAGTGACAAACTCCGAACGGCTCAGCAGATGAGATACGGCCGCCGGAATGTAGTGCTCATAACTGCCGGCACCCATAAAAACTTTGTATTCAGGAGACACGGCCACCGTACCGGCGAGTGCATCGATATGGTGGTTTAATTCCCATTCACTCAAGCGCTCCGGCAGGTTCAAGTCTTTATCTCGACGGCACTCCCGGGGTATCGTTGAAAACAGATCATCCAGAGAGTTCGCACCGACCGCCGCCAGCATGGCAGAAATGTCCTCGGGAGTGTGCGGTAGATATCGCATGGCTGTTATCCTTAATTTTAGTTATTTTAGAGCATTTTAGGCATTTTATAATATTGCGTTGATAACTGTCCTGCAGGCCTGATTTCATCCGCGCCGTCATGGAAGACACCCATTTCCATCTCCAGCGTTTATCATTCCTGCAATGAATTCAAATACGCATCTTTGTCCATCAGGCTTTCAATTTCAGAAGGATCATCGGGTTTAACCTGAATCATCCACCCATCGGAGTAAGGTGTATTGTTGATTAATTCGGGGGCGTCTTCCAAGGCGTTATTGACAGCCAAAACTTCTCCGGCGATGGGGATGTAGAGCTCCGAGACAGCCTTGACCGACTCCACTGTGCCGAACTCCGCACCCTTTTCAAATGTATCGCCGACCGCCGGCAATTCAACAAAAACGATGTCACCCAGCTGATCCTGGGCATAGTCGGTGATGCCGATTTTGACCGGGTCTCCGTCAGCTCGAACCCACTCATGGCTCTCTGAATAGCGAAGATCATCCGGAAAACTCAGTTCATTCAGTTCTTTCATAGCGCCTCCTTTTCTTTCCGATGAATGACTAATTTCTTTACAAAAATTCTGCTTCTACAACACGTACGGTACTTTGAAATTGTAGCTTTTGTAAACCACAAATGTTTCGACCGATTGAACATCTTTCAGTCGGGATACCTCGTCGGTATAAAATTCCAGTAGACCGAATCCGGGCTTTAAAAGAACCACCAGAATCAGATCAAAGCGTCCGGTGACCACGCTGACTGAAATCACTCCTTTCAGCCGGCTGAATTCCTCTCCTTTCTTCACCAGTTCCATGGTTGCCAGCTTGACCCCCACGATAACAATCCGGTGATCGGAAATTGCTTCCGCATCCACAAGGCCGGCAACTTCCAGCACGCCTTCGTCAGTGAGTTTGTTGACCCGGGTTCGCACGGTGTTTTCAGAAATAGATAATTCTTCCGCAATTTTTTTGTAGGATTTTCGACCGTCCCGCAGATGCTTGATGATGGAGAGATTTATTTGGTCGATGTTCATGAGTTCGTTTGAGAATCAGCGACCGCTAGCAGAACTGGGGGTATGAAGAAGGCCCCTGGAAGGGGTCGGAACCACGATCTGTCCCTGGTCGCTGATGTTTATAAAGAAATTTGACGAGATCATTCGTATTTCCGACGAAAGCTCGCTCTGGTAAATTTTCATAAATTTATTTTGATCACCCTTGGCGCTGATCTGTCTGGTTTGACATGTATTTGAGCGGTTCATTATTCACAGCTATTTTGTGTTGCTCAGCCCGAGACGGTAATCGTTGCTACTCCGAAAGACATAACGAGATCATAAAAATTAGCCAAAATTGTTTTTTCTATCTCCATTCATATGCCAGCGGCATGGTGTAAGTTTGGACAACCCAAAAATACTTTCGCTGTAACGTTAAAACCTTTTTCAATTCTCAACGGCATCGCCGGTGGCTTATGAATAGAGTTGGGGTTTTGCGACTAGTTAAAGCTGTAAATAATATTGGGGATTCTGTCAATAATTAATTTATTTTTTTATGATATCATCAAAATATTCGGAAAGAATCATCGTTTATACAAATTTTAACGGATCTACATGCCAATGTAAGGTCATCTATCGTGGGAGCTTTCAATTTCAATTGATTTCGCAGTATTGAAAAATCCGTTTTCTTGTGATACAGCGCTGGTAATCTTTTCAAATCTTGTGGTTTCTTTTTCTAGCGTAGCTACAACTATCGGACTATTTATCTTATTTAAGTCATGATGGGTTACAAAGGCACCTGAAGACTGAATTGTACTTTTAAAAATCGAATAATCGTCAAAAATTTCAGTTTGTTAATACCGGCCATGTCTCTTTATTCTCATTTGACTGATACGAAATATAAAAAGAAAAATGCGCAGCATTAAGTAATTAACCCGCCGAACCCTGGCTCTAAAGACTCACTTCAATTTTAAAAGAACAGCTCTCAATACCAAGTTTGCCATTATTCAAGGCGGATTAATTAGAATTCAAAAGGAGTCAAGCGATGAAGACAAGGCTATTAACCGCAGCAGTTATTTATTGCTTTGCCCTGGTTCTGCTAATTTTTGCCTGTGGCGAAAAGGGACCTGAAAGCATCAAAATCGGCGTCAACGCCCCGCTCACCGGCGATATCCCCAAAGTGGGCGAGGGCACCAAGTTTGCCGCCCAGATGTGGTTGGAGGATGTCAATGCCGCCGGGGGACTTGAGGTCGGCGGGAAGAAATATAAAGTTGAGCTGGTCATCGAGGACAATGAATCCAAGGCCGAGTCGGCCGTTAAAGCCAACACCAAAATGATCACCGAGGACGAAGTACTGGCAATCGTCGGACCGCAATCCTCCAAACAGGCAGTGCCGGCCGGCGGTAAGGCCAACGAGCTT
>CP070771.1:5464192-5474394 GCA_020345785.1 Desulfobacterales bacterium | reverse complement strand
TAATCGGCAAACTCCATGTCGAAAATAATGACATCCGGTTTTTGCTTCAGGATTTCATCCATTTTCTCGTCAAAAACACTAAAGGTGCTCGCATCAATGGAACCGATGGGGGATACGACGATAATCCCCGGTCCTCTTGTGGTCGATTTAACTTTTAATGGCATGCGCCCTCCTGTGGAAGCTGGTAGTTCATGTTGCATAGTTCATAGTACATAGTCGCTGCTACATAACCGGAGGTTTTAAACTTGGAAGCGCCGATGGTATATTTAGCGGCTGATTAGATCCACTGGTTGATTAAATTATCTAGTTGAATAAAATAATGTCAATACATTCCTCTTGCTATCAACTATGAACTACCCACTATCAACAATAGACTTCTTGCTATTCTGAACCAAACCACCTTTTGAAAAGTCCCTTGAGCGATTTTTGCTCTGCGATTTCTTTGCCGCCCGGAGGATCGGCTCTTCTTCCTTCCGGCCACCATTCCACCGTTTCGAATTTACAGGGCAGGATGCATTCCAGTGCCGGCAGCAGCTTTTCTTCAACTAACACTTTTTCCCGTTGGGCGAGGGTGCGAAAATAGACATTTATCTCCTCCAGGTACCATCCCTTGGTTTCATCGAGCATATCCAGATCGACCTTGACTATCCTTTCGAAGGATGTGCCCAGCATGGGTCTAAGTGAATCTTCTGTAATTGTGTTACATAACTTCTCGAGTTGACTTTTAAGCGCTTCGTCTTGCCCTTTGTCGACAATAAAGGTCAGCGTCAGGTAGCCCCCGCCGTAAGGGCGATGGAAAGATGAAATTTTTACAACGCCCTCCTTGCTTTTGGCCCCCGCTTCGAAAACGACGACAAAGCCGGCATAGGCAATCATATTTTCATTCGCTTTAACAGTCAGGTAGCTTTTCTTGGGATCAAATTCCTGGGTCATGGCAGTCTTCCCGTCTGTCTCCCTGCGATATTCGTTCGGCTGGTTTAGATTTCTATCGTTAAGATCGTCTGCTTGGTTGACTACGTTGACTGGTTGATTGGGAAATTAGAATAAAACCTGATTTTACAGCTAAATCGATCCGCCCAACTTATAAACTCATTCAACTCAATAGACTTAATCAACTCATGACGCTATCAGCTATGAGCCGGTGCGTCAGAGCGCCACCCCGCACCTCGATCTCCGCTTTTAACGCTATGCCCTATGCTCTATGCCCTATGCTTATTCCCCGCACCGCGCAACTCGCAACCAACGACTCGCACCGCGTAACCCGCAACGACTCGACTGAGCTCGCCGAAGTCCCGCGCCTCGTACCCCAAATAAATGACAATTGAATATTGAATATTGACTAATTATGGAATTCGCTTCGCTCCGTCTTGATAATATTTTAAAGCAGATAGAATTTCTTCATTCGACATTAGTCATTCGTCATTTGTCAATCTGTTAGTCCCCGCAACCCGGTCTACCAATCCGGCTTATGGAAGATTGATCTGACCTCCTGCGACGGTGGATATTCTGTTTCTTGCGGTGTCAACATATCGCCCCAGTTGGTCCTGTTTTCCATCTCTTCCTTGAGACTAGGGGGAATAAAATCTTTGCCCTCGCGGATTTCCCAGCCTCCGCCCAGCGCCCTGTATAGAGCAACTAAATTGGTTCCCACTGATCCGGCGGTGGATACAAGGTTATCCTCTTGGGTCGATAAATCGCGCTGGGTGTCCAATACGCGCTGATAGTCGACCAGTCCCTCACGGTACTGGATCAAGGATAGATCCACCGAACGTTTCGCGGCCTTGACGGCGTCCGCCAGGTAAAAGACGGCATCCTGTGAATTCAGGAAACCCACCATGGCGTCTTCGACATCCTGAGCGGCCTGAATCACGGTGTTTTCGTAGTTGACCGCCAGTTCCTGAAACCGGGCGTCTTCAACCCGCACCTGGTTGGTGATGCGGCCATAGTTGAAAAGATCCCAGTTAAAGCCGCCGCCGGTAGAATAAGTGATGCTGTCTGTCTTGAACAGATCGCTGAGTTGGGCATTGTTGGAGCGAGAATCCGTTTTGGCGCTGGTCTGAAATCCCAGTGATCCGAACAGGGAGAAGTGCGGGTAAAGATCCGCCTTGGCAAATCCGATCTGGGCGCTTTGCGCGGCCAGCTGGCGTTCGGCAAACCGTATGTCCGGTCGTCTGCGGAGCAGTTCCGCCGGAATGCCCACCGCCACCTCGGCCGGCACTTTCGGAATGAGTCCGGGACCGCCCAGCATCGCATCAATTTCACCGGGTAGTTTGCCCAGCAAAATGGCCAGGGCGTTTTTGGCCTGGCGAATATCAGTCTCAAAGCCGGGGATCGTGGCTTCAGTAGATCGCAAAAGGGCTTTGGCCTGGCTGACGTCGAGTTCGGTCACTGCACCGGCTTTAAACCTGACATCGGCGATTTCCAGGGACCTTTGCTGTATTTCGACGTTTTGACGGGCAACTGCGAGGCGCTCTTCAGATGTGCGCAGCACGATAAACGTGCGCGCAACCTCGGCGGTCAGCGACACCAAAATATCATCGTAATTCGCGATGGATGCCTCCAGGTTGGCAACGCCGGTTTGCACCGCGCGCCGAAATTTGCCCCAGACATCCAGCTCCCAGGCCGCATCCAATCCAATGTCGAAATTTGAATAGTACCTGTCGGCATTCACTGTATTGGGTGCATTTTTACTGAGCTGGTTGAGGGACGCCGAGCCTGAGCCCTGTTGGGTCTGGGGGAATTGAAAACCGAAAGCAATCCCCAGTTGAGCACGGGCCTCATAGATCCGCAAGCCGGCAATTTGCAGGGTCAAATTCTGCTGATAGGCAGCTTGGATCAATTCATTGAGCGCCGGATCATTGAATACGGTCCACCAATCGCCAAATTTTCCTTCCTGGCTCTTGAGCTTCGGGCTATCAGGCTCAAGCCATTTCTCCGCTTCCGGTGCCGTAGGCTTGACATAATCCGGTCCTACCATAGCGCAGCCGCTGATCACCAATGTCAGTATGAGCAGTCCAAGCCTTGCGGATGCAAGTGTTTTGGCATGAGTTCGACCAAATTCAACAAATAGACGACGTTTAATGATAGAAGTTGCTGGCATGTCTCACTCCTTAAGGCCTGATTGGTTTGCATGCAAATCATAGTAGTTCATTCATTAATTCAATAAGTTCGAGATTGCAATAACAAATTCGAGCAAATAGTGCTTTCCACGGCCATTTTAGACCGGCAATCGCTATTCAGCCGGCTCCACCTTCACCGGCACGATCTTCAATGCCGGCATTCTTGCCTTGGGATCGATGGGTACGGCGCTCATCAGAGAGTTGAAATTGGATTCACTGAAGTGAATCGGTGCGAAGAGATAGCCGCGCTGCATGCTGGCCTCCAGCTTCAGCGGCAAAAGAACTGTTCCGTATGGACTGGTCATGCGCACGGTATCATTTTCGCGAAGACCGGCGGCCTTGGCGTCTTGCGGATTCATATCCAGATACGCGGCCGGTTTGAGTCTCGAGAGCTTGGTGGTCCGTCTTGACATTTCACCGGTATTAAAATGCTCCAGCAGCCGTCCGGTAATCAGTACATAGGGATAGGCTTCCGTAGGCTCCATGAGGGTCTCGGGCAAATTGACCGGCATAAACCGCGCCCGCCGGTCGCGAAAGCCAAATCCGTCCTCATAAAGGCGAGGGGTTCCCGGGTGTGATTCATCATAGCAAGGCCAAAAAATTCCATTCGACTCCTGCAGGCGTTTGTGGCTGATGCCGCTGAAAACCGGCGCCGCCCTGCGGATTTCTTCCCAGATTTCAGCGGTCGACGTGTACCTCCAGTTCGCCCCCATGGCATTGGCCATCTCCTGAAGGATCTGCCAGTCCGGTTTGGCGTCTCCCGGCGGTTTTAGGCCGGCGGCCGTATACTGCACCCGCCGTGCGGCATTGGTGAAGCTGCCGTCTTTTTCTCCTACCATTGCAGCCGGCAGGACAATATGGGCGTATTTGGATGTTTCATTGGGAAAGATGTCTTGCACTATCAACAGGTCAAGCTTCTGGAGCATCCAGGTGACAAAGTTGGATTGGGGCTCGGATACAGCCGGGTTTTCGCCGATAACGTAAAGCGCCCTGATCTTGCGTGAGGCAATGTCATGGATCATTTCAGGCGCTGCCAGGCCTCTTTTGGAAGGAACATCGGCGCCCCAGATGGCACCCACATGAATTCGGGCGGCGTCGTCGTCAACCTCCATGTGCCCGGCAAGTTGATTGGGGAGTGCGCCCATGTCGCCGGCACCCTGCACGTTGTTCTGACCGCGTAAAGGCGAGAGTCCGCAGCCGGGTTTGCCGATGTTGCCGGTCAGCAGTGCCAGGTTTATCAGAGCCGCAACGTTATCCGTTCCGTGAGCATGCTGGGTGAGTCCCATACCCCAGATAAAGATCGTCTTTTTATTGTGAATCAGCCCGGCGACTTTTTCCAGTTCTTCACGCTTGACGCCCGCGCGCCGGCAGGCTGCATTAATATCAAAATTCGCGACTGCCCCGCACACGGCATTAAACCCGATGGTGTTCTTCTCGCAAAATTCACGATCATGCCATTTTTTATCGATGATGATTTTCACTAGGGCCGTTAGCCAGAAAATGTCCGTACCGGGTTTGACCTTGAGGTGGACCGCCGCGTTTTTGACAAGATCCGTTTCACGGGGATCGGCCAGAATCAGGTTTAGGCCGCCTCTTTTGGCACGCCTTTTCACACTCATCCAGATCACCGGGTGGGTAAAGGTCGTGTGGGCCCCGACCAGAAAAACCGTTTCGGTGGCATCATAGTCTTCCAGGAAAGTGGTGACGGCGCCGTATCCCAGCTGCTGTCGCAGGGCTACTTCGGAAGGACCATGGCAGAGCCTGGCGCAATTGTCGACATGGTTGTTTCCGATGACGGCGCGCTGGAACTTTTGCGAAAGATAGGCTTCTTCGTTGAGAATTTTTCCGCTGCAAAGCAGACCGACGCTTTCAGGGCCGTATTTTTTGATGGTTACCATCAGACCGCGCGAGGCCACGGCGATGGCCTGTTTCCATGAGACCAATTCCAGCTTGTCGGCTTTGCGGATATAAGGCTGCTTCAGACGCTCCGGATGATTCAGCAGCTCATGTACCGTAAATCCTTTGACACATGCGTATTTGGCGTTTAATTCGGGATTGCGTCCGGAGGCACTGCTTTTCGTCGGCCGACCGTTGTCATCCAGCGCCAGTTCAAGGTTGCAGCCAACCCCGCAGTAGGGGCATACAATCGGAATCGGTGACGGCATCACATAATCTCCTTCCATGGAGGGGTCACATCTTAATTATTAATTATTTCATTGCGGACTCTATTTATTTGCGTCCTGAGCCTTTTATTTTCTTTGATTTGTTTTGCGAGGTAGTTATATCTTGTTGTTACAGATGCACCGGATATATTGCCAAAATATTCGCCTATTCTTTTGCCGGTTTCTCCAGTCAACTCGCGGGCCAGAAAAATGGCTACATCTCTCGCCATGTTTCTCTTCAGTCCCTTGCGCAGGATTGCTTTAGTCTCACAATCAAATTCACTACCAACTACTCTAATGATTTTATCGATATCCGTTTTTGGTTTTAATTTTCTTAGCTGTGGTATTTCTTTTTCACCTGATTGATTTGATAAAAAAGTCTCTTTTATCCAGTTCACAAAATCGGGGTTTCCGAGAATAAACCCGCCGGCTAAATCTTTAGCAGGGTTTTCCAAACTTTGAATATCAACATTTTCAACGAAATTTTTGTAATTCTTTACGGCATGTTTTTTTTTGGTTCCAAATTGCGACAGCAACCAATCGGTTTCCATCCATTCAGGCTGTTTTGTTTTTCCTACAAAAGCCGGATAACTGCTCCACTGATATTCATCCGGCCGCTGTACAATTTTAGCGCGCACGGGATTCAGATGAATGTAGCGGGACAGCTGTTTGAGATACTCGTCAGCATCCACCAAAATTGATTTGAAACGCCCCTGAAATAGATGCCCGCTTCTATGGTGCTTGCGGTTGAAATAGCCGGCATAGCTGACGTTAATCCATTGGATGGACTGGCTTAAGTTTGGCAAAGGTGTTTCTAATAAGATGTGAAAATGATTCTTCATAAGGCAATAGGCGTGGATTTTGAGGGAGAATCTTTCCACCGCCTTTTCAAGGTACACCAAGAACTTTTCCCGATCCCGGTCGTTTTTGAACAGCTTTTCACCAGCATTGCCGCGGTTGATGACATGATAAACAGCACCGGGATATTCTACCCGCAGAGGTCTTGCCATAGCATCAGGTCCTTTACTGTTTCAGATATTAAGCAGGTAATTGATGCAGGGTTAAAATACTTTAGATGGAAAGTCAATAATAAATAATTAAGATGTGACCCCCTAAAAGCGATACGCTCCTTCGATCATGTGCAGATTCAAGCCTGGATTAGAGTCATATAAAACGAAGTTGGACATGTGCTGAAGGCGATAACCGACGGCAAAACGCCGGGTGATATTCAAATCGATTCCAATATGTGAGGTAAACTGGAAGGGGCCTCCAAGATCATCATCTCCGAACTCATGTCTACTGATAATGGTCGGATTGACGCCCAGATAGATGCTGATGCTATCCCTTAGGCCTGTGAAATAAAGACCGGGTCCGATTGAGCCGACGAAGGCGGATTCTCCACCGCCGGTCAGGACACCGGCATTGGCTTCTATATATGTAGTCATGGCGCAATCCAACCCCAGTTCCCACGACCAAGGCAGATTCCAGGCCGCAACACCTTCATACTGCTTGAAATCTTCCTCATTACGATTATCTGAAACTCCGCCTCGCAGTCCAAGCATTTGCCAGTCCAAGCCCAGAATGTCTGAAGAAAAGACAGCCCAACTGATCAGCAGCGCCGCTGCGAGTGTCCATAATAAGGTTCGTACCATACCGCCCTCATAATATTTTTTGCTCAGGAAAGGGGCCATGGAAGGGACACCCTATTTACAGACGATCTCAACCAGCTTCGCGATCTCAATCATCTAAATTTATCCCGCTTGCCCAGTTAAATGCGAAGCCTATTTAACGCCATTCATAAGCCATCCCGATCTATCGGGATGAGAATTGAAAAGGTTTTACCGTTACAGCGAGAGTGTTTTTTGGTTGTCCAAACTTACACATGCCGCTGGCATATGAATGGAGGTGGTTCCGGCCCCTTCCAGGGGCCTTCCTCATACCCCCAGCTCTGCTGGTGGTCGCTGATTGGGGTTAAACCTTTTTGTCTTTTGTTTAACTGGGACGAACCCAACGAGTTCAACCTTCTCACCCATGCTAATGATCCTCCATTATCACCTGTCCCCGCGAAACAAATGAGATTCCCTGTCCGCTGTGGGTGCCGATCATAACGCCTTCCATAATGGGTGGATTCACCGCTTTATCTGATTTCCATACAACCATAAAATTAGCCCCGGAGCCGCCGGCTTTTTCGCCCTCCGTAATAATGAACCGGGTCGACGCCAGTACTTTCAATGTGACAGGTGCATCCAGGTACTCCTTAACCAGCTTGCCCTCGGTATCAAAATATTTGACCGAAACGATCGTTATCGGATATTTAGGGTCTGTATTTCGAATGCTAAGGATTGCCGCCAAGTCGAATGGGCGTCCTTTGACACCGCTGTAAATATGTGAGTAAATCGGCACATAAACTGTCTGGCCTGCTGAAAGCCGGATGTCTTGTGCTGCACTGTCTATCGGCGTAAGTATGACGGCTGAAAAGATCAGCAGAAAGAAACAAATAGAGTATTGACCGCAATGTTTACTTCTCATCATTTCGCTCCTTGTTGAAATCCTTGGGATTGTGAGAATCGTTTTTATTTACCGAAGACAGATCTTTTGCTTCAAGCGCAGCGCTCCGCAAGGCATAAAAGCCGCTCATCAAGCAACGCGCTCATTTTTTACTGTCAGCTTTCCTCAGGTTCCACTCGAAACTTACCATTTAAGTTTAAGGTTGTGAAAACATGCTCGGCAAAACCGAATCCGGCTTCGGTATAAAAATTAAAGGCCGCATGAACCCCAGCATTTCTTAGTTCTTCAACCTCGTCATCGAATTGGGCGGTGGCGGCAATTAATCCTTCGTATTTCTTAGTACCGAGCTCTTGAACTGCCTGAAGATTTGCAGCGTGGTTCGGCATTGCAAGCATTACCAGGCGCAGCGTTCCTTGAGCGCCAATTTGTGCTCTTGCCCAGAAATCGAAATCGGTGGCGTCACCCATGATGACATTGCGGCCGGCAGCTTGATGTTCTTTTACTCTATCGGAGTCAAAATCGATGCCGATAACCGACTCGCCGTGCCTGGTCCGCATGTCATCATAAGCGGCGGTACCGACCCGACCCATTCCGAATACCGCAATCCGGGCGTCACCCAAGTCAAGCGGCTGATCATCGGGCAGCCGGCTTTTGGCTTGAAAGGATTGCAAGCGGACGGCCCAACGCTCAAAAACAGCATTGGCGGCTGCATTTAACGGGGATGCCAGGATAAACGATATTGAGAGGGCGATGGCAATGATGGTGAGCCAATCATTTCCGATCCAGCCGTTTCTGACGCCGATGGAGCCGACCAGAAGTCCGAATTCGCTGTAGTTGGCCAAGCTGAACGATGCCAGGAGGGAAGTGGAAGCCCGCAGTTTGAAACTTGTAAAAATAAAAAAGAATAAAACAACTTTAAATGCAACTGCAACTGCCAGAAGACCGGCAATGCCGAAAGCATTCAAGGAGGGGGCCCCGGATAATCCGATGCTGAGAAAAAAGCCTACGAGGAACAAATCCTTAAAACTCAATAAAGCATCGGACATTTCACCTGCTTTGGGGTGACCGGAAACCAGAACACCTAAAACCAAGGCGCCAAGATCGGGTTTCATGCCTACCAATTCAAAGGCTGCCGCGCCGAGACCCAATGCCAGAAATACACTGAAAAGCAGAAGCAGTTCACGATGGCCGACGCGGTGCAAGACGACGAAGAGCAGGGGCCTTACAATGAAAAGACCTGCAATCAGGGCGAAGGCCCAGGGCGAAGGAATTTTTCCGGTTGAAAAAGTTAAAAACAAGACGGCGAAGATATCCTGTATGATCAGGACGCCGATGGAGACCCGGCCGTGAAGGGAAGACATCTCTCCCTTTTCCTCCAGAACTTTGACGGCAAATACCGTACTGGAAAAACTCAGTGCAAAAGCCAGCAGCAATGCGAGTTTAAAATCCAGCGCGCTGAATGCGGAGATCCCCGTGAGGGAAACTGCAAAAATGCCGGCACTGAAGACAAGGACCGTGATAATCATGTGGAGCGAAGCCCCGGCCCATATTTCCGGCCGCAATAAATTGCGAAGCTTAAGCTTCAGGCCGATGGTAAACAATAAAAGCATTACTCCAAGATCCGCAATTCTATCAAGCGCCTCGCCGCCTGATATGCCAAGGGCCTGCAGCACAAAGCCGGCGATTAAATAGCCGACGAGCGGCGGCAGCCCGACCTGGTAGACGGCAAATCCCAGGGTAAAGGCAGCCAGTATCCAGAGTGGTTCCATGGTAGATCTCTCCGCCATCATTTGCAACAATGCAATGGTAAAAAATATTGCAGGCACTATAATTCGTCCAGGGAGATGAATCAATAACTAATTTGTTGACTTCAGCGCCGGTCTGACTTAGATTGTCACAGCCAGTGGTTAACCGAAAACCCTGTCTCACGATTTATCCGGTTCCGCATTCTGAGACAATAACTTCGTAAATTCCTGCTATTCACAGGTTGGGATCAGGCTTGAAACCTAACCTGCAAAACATCGCACTTTTCATTGAGGCAATAAAGAATGCTGCCGCAGCTCCGTGGTAGGCATGGCACCATGTAAGCTAAAGAGTTAATCCAACACCATAATGTCCGGTTAAATTAATGGCCGGGTACTTCAGGGAGGAGCAAATATGTATAGAAGTATTCTTTGGGGTCTGACTCTGTTTATGTTAATAGCGGCCGGATGTGCTAAGAAGCAGATTTACAGCAGCAATCCGCCGATGCAAACGGCAGGCACTTCAAAATTCGAGGTCAAGCTGGAACCCATGCGGGCTGAGGGCTACGACTATTTCAATCGATTTCGCTTTGAGTTTACCAACAAATCCGATAAAGATCTTGTCGTTAGCTGGTCTAAATCGTACTACCTGCAAAACGGAAAAAGATACG
>CP070771.1:5458574-5464092 GCA_020345785.1 Desulfobacterales bacterium | reverse complement strand
AAAGCTCGAAATTACCCTTCGAAAAATTCAAAAAAAAATGTCACAAGCAAGATGCCTGTGACATTTCATGATGCCTTATTTTTACTGGCTTATATCAATTTCAAAGGTTTTCTATAAAGCGCGCTTCCATCCGACCGGCTCTCAACTCCGCATTCCTTTGAACTCCTGCCGCTCTGCTTTCAGAAGACGTCGGATGAAAGCGCACCGCCGGCTTATTGTTCCTTACGCTCCATACGTTTGGGCTGCAGCATTTGAGCCTGCTCCGGGGTAATGGTACCGTCCGCTAGCCCTTTTTCAATCAGCTGGTTCATAAGCTCGCGACGCTCGGACCGGCGCTGGGATCTACGCTCAATTCTATCACTATACTCCTTCGCCTGTTCCTGCGTGATATATCCGCCTGCCGCCAGATATTGAATCAGGGCGTTGACCTTGGCCTGCATCGCCGTTTTGAATGCCTGCCGGTCGATGTTGAATTCAGACATGAATTCGCGCAGGCGCCGGTCCTCCAGCTTTTGCCGGACGGTATCGGCAGGTTGGCCGCTCAATTCGGCGAGCACTGAAACTGCCAGGTTCTGTTTGACGTAATAGGACAAGGGCCCAAACCCGTCTTTTCCATGCGCGCCGCGATGCCGAAATCCCCGACCGGAATCATCCCCCATTCCGGCTGCCAAAGCAGCTGCACAAAATACCAGGCCGATTAAAAGCACACCGATGACGAAGATGGTTTGATTCTGTTTCATGAGTACCTCCTTGTTTGAGTTGATGAATTTAACACGACACAAAAATTTAATTTCCAGTGTTAATTGCAGTATAACAATCGAATGTGGAAAAAATGTGGAGAAAATATGTGAAGGTCGTGAGGATCGCTGGAATTGATTGATATATGAAAGTAAGTATACTATGCTTCGACCGAGACTTCGCTTCGAAGAAGATGCCCCTATTGGGCGGCAAATTTATCGCAAAGTCATTTAAATAGGTTTCAGGTGTCGGGTGTCAGGTGTCCCCCCTTCGCCTTTCAGGCTACGGAGGGCAAGCAGCCCAGCCGCTCGCCACCGAGGTTTTCAGTTTGATCGAAATGGAGACATGCCTGATACCTCATACGAAACTTCGCTGGTCGAAACAGATAAAAGATTGAACGTCGAACATCGAACGTCCAACATCGAATGTTGAACGATAGAAGGTGAGAGTGAAGATAAAACTTTTCTATAAAATTTTTGCCACATTTTTACTGACGGCCTTTATGATCGTGGCCCTGATGGTCGGCTTCATAAGATTTTATGTGGCCCGCAATTTTACGGACTATGTGAACAGCGCCGCATTGGAAAGGTTGGGTGAGCTGAAGGATGAGTTGGCTGAGGTCTATCGGCAACATCAGGGATGGCACCCGCTGAAAGACAACCGTGCACGCTGGGAGGAAATTTTACGATCCGCCATTCCACGCAGAGATTTCAGTAGATCCAGACCCTCGTCCGAAGTTTCCGATGATAGACGTCGGGAGGGTGACCGATCCGTTCAGGACAGACTGCCGCCGACATCACGCGAACGTCTTCACCGATTCGCCCGCGGGCTGGCCCTTTTTGACGCTCAAAGGCAGAAAGTTGTCGGGGCACGGCCGGGTTTATCCGCTGAAAGTTTTACGCTGGCAGAAATCAACGTTGACGGCAAAACCGTTGGCTGGCTGGGACTCTACAAAAGGGAGCATTTAGCAAATCCTCTGGTAGTTGCATTTTTAAAGCAGCAATCCCGGGCACTATATTTGATTGGCATTCCGATTCTGCTGCTGGCAGCGATCGTCGCGTTTCTCTTGTCCCGGCACTTTCTGGCACCCATCCGGCAGCTCACGGCCGGAACCCGGGCCTTAAGTTCACGGCAGTTTGACACCAGGATCGAAGTGCAATCGCAGGACGAGCTGGGGCAGTTGGCCCGTGATTTTAACATGATGGCCCAAACCCTGGCAAAATATGAAAAGATGCGTCAACAATGGATCTCCGATATCTCCCATGAACTGCGCACGCCCCTGTCTGTTTTGCGCGGCGAACTGGAAGCGATTCAGGACGGCGTGCACAAGATGGACCGGGAAACACTGAATTCCCTTCATACCGAAGTGCTGCATGTGACCAAAATTGTAAATGATCTGCACGACTTGGCTTTGGCAGACACCGGTTCGCTCTCTTTTAAAAAGGAGCCGATCGACCCGCTGCTGGTTCTGGCCGATATCCTGAGAGTCTTTAGAGCCCGGTTCGAGAGGCAGGCAATCAAATTGCAGGAGGAGCTGGCGTCTGAAGCGCCCGTCCGTATTCGGGGAGATGCTGATCGCCTCGCCCAGCTCTTTTCCAATCTGCTGGAAAACACCCTGCGGTATGCAAACAGTCCCGGAACTTTAAAATTGTGGCACCATTGTTCGGCAAACCAAATTACACTGTATTTCGAGGATTCCGGCCCCGGCGTGCCGCCGGCCTCATTGGAGCATCTTTTTGACAGGCTCTATCGCGTGGATAAATCAAGAAGCCGCGCGCTGGGGGGCAGCGGTCTGGGTTTGAGTATATGCAAAAGCATTGTGGAAACCCTGGGCGGACAAATCAGGGCAGTCAACGCACCATCAGGCGGCCTGCGAATTGAAATTGTACTGCCGCTGTTTATGGGATAGATGGCGTGATGTTACGTGGAGGATTAAGTTTATTAAGTTGATTTTCCCTGGATACTGGATACTGGGTATAGGTTTCAGGTGTCAGTGTTCAGGTGTCAGATGAATGAAGGTGATTGAGTCTGTTGGGTCGATAAGGAAAAAGAAAAAATTATAAAGCGTTAGGTTGGAGGTTAGAGGTCGGAGGCAATAAAAGGTTGGCGCACGAGGCACACCTTAATTTTGTATAATTGCAGTGTCATCCCGCTCAAGCGGGGGCAGACGGGACAAGGCTCAAGGCGCACGGCGCACGGCTTCAGGCTTGGAGTGCAAGGCATTAATGTTGGAGGTTGGAGGAAAAAGATAAAATATATAAGGTTCAAGGTACAAGGTGCAGGGATCAGGGTTCAGAGTTGTAGCAGGACTTCCAATGCCGGCTGATAGCTGGTTGGCTGAATAGTTGATTGGGTTGACGGATAGATGCGATTCTTGAATGCTCATTAGCTTCAATGCTCATGAACTTAAGAGCTCACGAGCTCATGAACTTAAAAGCTTCCCAGCCTCCCAGCTTCCCGGCCTCCCAGCTTCTGTCTTTTAACTATGAACTATCAACTATCATCTATCAACTCTTGAATAATAAAAGCTGACAAAATTGGAAAGTGAGATCAGATGGCAACCGAACGTATCCTTGTCGTTGAAGACGAGCAGAAAATAGCGCGGCTCATCTGCGACTATCTGGCTAAAGCCGGGTATAGGACCGATACCCTGGAACGCGGCGATAAAGTCGTTACACACATCAAAAAGGATATGCCGGATATGATTCTGCTGGATCTTATGCTGCCGGGCATGGAGGGTACGGACGTTTGCCGGGAAATTCGGAAGTTTTCCGACGTGCCGATTATCATGATCACGGCCCGCGTTGAAGAGATCGACCGGCTGCTCGGTCTTGAACTGGGAGCGGACGACTATATCTGCAAGCCGTTCAGCCCGCGCGAGGTGGTAGCACGCATCAAGGCAGTGCTGCGCCGCGCTTTGCCAAAACCGGATGCAAAGAAAATGAAAGCCGGCCCCATTTCGCTGGAGGAAGACACCCATCAGGTGAGGATCGGCGGCCGGAGTTTGAATTTAACCCCCAGTGAGTTCGGGCTGTTGAAAGTCTTTATGTCTCACCCGAACCGCGTATTCTCCCGCAGCGAATTGCTCGACCGGGTGCAGGGCTACCAGTTCGAAGGCTATGACCGCACCATCGACAGCCACGTCAAAAATCTGCGCAAAAAGATTGCCGCCGTGCTGCCCGATCAAGAGATCATCAGCACGGTTTATGGTGTGGGATACAAATTCAGCGAGCTGTCTGAAGAATCTTGAAAATCCACTTTTTTCGCTTTTTCAGGCTGGGAATAGACATCTATCCGGTGGATTCTGTTTTTTGCGATAGGGCTCAGGTCGACATCTAAAAAAATCAAGTCGCATTCAGCCCTCAGCAAGTAAAACTCTGCAAAATGAGAAAGGGCCGCAAAATTTCCGGCCCTTCTTTCTCAACCACTTTTTAAGTCAAAATCAGCTACCCCCGGCAGCTCTGGGGGTATAAGGAAGACCCCTGGAAGGGGCCTCAACCACACTCTGTCAATGGTCGCTGATGTGTATGAAGTTTTTTGGCAGCCTCATACTCCATTCATATGCCGGCGGCATGGTGTCAGTTTGGACAACCAAAATATAGTTTCGCTGTAACGGTAAAACCTTTTCAATCCTCATCCCGATAGAGCGGGGTGGCTTATGAATAGGATAATAACCAAATACGGTGTTGCCATCTATTCGGTTCTCTATTGTTCCGGCACGGTTGTTGGGATCTCGTAAAAGCGCAACTGGACGAGCTTTAAGCCTTGGTTGTCATAATCCCAAAAGTAATTTGCTTCTGCATCCCCAAAGACGTCGTCGAAAATCGAATATCGTTCCACAACGCCATCATCATCTGTGTCTAAGTAAACATAGAGAAGTTCCTTACTAACATTGTCGAAACTACTCTTCCCTGTATTTCGAATAAGAACCATACTGTAGATTGAGCAATATTCCTCAACTCCATCATCAACAACAGCATCGAAGCAGGTCGTCGTAGACGACGAGCCGCCGGGTTTGCCGAGCGACCTTGCAAACACGGAATAGGCAGTCACTCCGTCACCGTCTGGATCAGGGTTTGGAAGCTCGAACTTAGCTCCATTGCCGTCAGTGCCGTTGGCGTCAATCACCGTGAAGTCATCGCCTTCCCCCAACCAGATCTTTGCCTTCCCCGTGAGTTTAACAAAGATGCGATGGCCGTTGTTGCCAGTCATATCAGCGGTCTTATCCTTCGGCACGCCGATGATGTTCAGATTGTAATGTGCCCCGCTGGGTGCCCCGTTTCCGGTTTGGTCTTGACCGGCAAATGCAAAACCATAACCTAGAGTTATGGCCAGTGCCAAAACGATAATGTGTGTCAATAATTTTTTCATCTTTTCTCCTTTTTGTAAATCAGGTTTTTTCGAACATCAGTTTGTTGCTTTTAAACCAGCTAAAAGTTGAAGTGATTGACCTTTCATTAGATTCCCGAGATAAACCACCTCCTTCTCCTTTTACTTTACAAACTGCCACTGATGAGGATAGAAATAGTTGGTCGATATTTTGCTCCGGCAAATATGTCTTATAGCCTGAGTTTACCCTTAAGTTGCATAAATGTTTTCTTGCAATTAGGGAGTTTTGATTAAAGTCATTGGAAATATTACGTGAAGCTGGATACTGGACGCTGGATGTTTCTGGATCTAACCCCCGGTACATTCCTGGATATCTAGTATCCAGTATCAAGCATCCAGCATCGTCCCAGCATAATGACTCTCTTATTTTTTCCCCGAATGAAGAAATAAA
>CP070771.1:5441482-5458474 GCA_020345785.1 Desulfobacterales bacterium | reverse complement strand
CCTGGTGGTTTCGCTACAGCGACTGGTCGTCTTACGGTGTTTCCCGCTGGAGCTTTTACCACCAGGAACTGCGTCACAACGCTGCCCGCTTTTACTCCGAATACCTGCCGGCCGGCAACTATCATCTATCTTACACAGCCCAGGCCATCGCGCCGGGTGAGTTCATTGTGATGCCGGTGCATGCCGAGGAAATGTATGATCCCAACGTTTACGGTCAGGGGGTGCCGGGGGTGTTGAAAGTGGGAAGGTGAGAGGGCGAGAAGGTAAGAAGGTGAGAAGGAAGAAACGTAAGATGATAAGAAGATAAGAAGGTGAGAGGGTGAGATGGTTGGAAGGCGTGAAAACAGAATATCGAATATCGAATTTCGAATGTCGAATGTCGAAGGAAGGAATTCTATCGATTTTATAAAAATGACTGAGCAACGCGAAACCACTCTTCGATATTCTGCGGTTCGCTTTTGAAGCGGCTCGGAATCAACCAATATGATTACTAAAAAACAAAAAATATGGATAGCAGCAATTCTGCTGACTACAGCCATCTCGGCCGGGGCGCTCGTCTGGAAGACGCGTGCTGATCTCCTACCTCTGCCGAACTCCCTTACCCTGGAGGCCTCCGGGGTGCGCAAAGTTCAGATCATTGACCGCAATTATGTCCCGTTGACGATTACCTATCAGAACCGCTGGAACTTTCACGACTATGTGCCGTTGCACGATATCCCCGATTTTCTTCGGCGCGCTTTTGTGATGTCCGAGGACCAGCGGTTCTTTGAGCATGGCGGGGTTGATTGGACGGCCCGCCTGCATGCACTGTGGCAAAATATAAAAGCGTTTCGATCCGTGCGAGGAGCAAGCACCATCAGCGAGCAGGTCATCCGCATGTGGCATCCAAGGCCGCGCACCCTTTGGTCCCGCTGGCTGGAAGGTATCGAGGCCGGACGGCTGGAAGCATTATTTTCCAAAAATGAAATTTTGGAGTTTTACCTCAATCAGGTTCCGTATGCCGGCCGGCGCCGGGGGGTGGTGCAGGCGGCCCGTTATTTTTTTGATCGCGACCCGCACACATTGAGCACCAAAGAAATGTTGGCCCTGGTGGTGATGGTGCGGGCCCCAACCCGACTGGATTTGCTCCGGAAACCGGACGACCTGGCTCGTTCGATTGTCATACTTGCCGATCGCCTGCTGGATGAGGGGATCATTGATGAGGGACACCATAGGAGGATCAGCACCCATGTACTCGAGATCAAAAATGCCGATCTTCCCGTGCAGGCCGAGCACTTTGTTCATCATATATCTCAATTATTTTCGCCTGCGAATCTGCAGGATACGGTTCGCCTGCGCACGACGCTTGATTCCGGGCTGCAGCACATCGTTCAGACGATCCTGGACCATCGGCTAGAAGATTTAAAGAAGCAGGGCGCCAAAAACGGCGCGGTATTGATCATCGACCATCAGCGCAATGAGGTGCTGGCCTGGGTAAACAGCGGCAGCTATCTGGAGGATGTTCCGGCAAGCTGGATTGATGCGGTCACCACGCCCCGCCAGCCGGGCTCGACCCTGAAACCCCTGCTCTACGCTCTGGCGCTGGAAAAGGGCTGGACGGCTGCCACCCTGGTGGATGACCATCCTCTCGCCGAGGCCGTCGGCGGTGGTTTGCACTCTTATCATAATTACAGCCGCACGCATTACGGTCCGTTGAGGGTGCGCGAAGCGCTCGGCAATTCACTGAACATTCCGGCGGTGCGTGCGATCCAGTTTGTAGGCGTCGATAGGTTTTTGGATTGTCTGCATGATATGGATATCCGCAGCCTGCAGCAGCACCCGGACTATTACGGCGACGGTCTGGCGCTGGGCAACGGCGAGATCACTCTGCTGGAACTGGTGCGGGCTTTTACGGTACTGGCCGGGCAGGGGATTTATAGACCCCTGAAATATTTGATGGATGAACCACCCCGGCAGCAGGATGCACGCAGGATCTTTTCAGCTGAAACCGCATCGCTGATCGGCAGCATCCTGTCGGACCCGGAGGCCCGCGGGCTGGAGTTCGGCCACGGCAGCCTGTTGCGGTTTCCGGTTCAAACGGCCGTTAAAACCGGGACCTCCAGCGATTACCGGGATGCCTGGGCCGTCGGATATAATTTTCGTTTCACGGTTGGTGTCTGGATCGGCAATCTGGACCACCAGGCCACCGACGGCGTTACCGGCTCCAGCGGCCCGGCGCTGATACTGCGTTCCGTGTTTGCGGAGCTCAACCGGCGGCAGGACACGCGTCCGTTGTACCTGAGCCCCCGGCTGGTAAAAGTTGAAATCTGCCGGAACAGCGGGTTGCCGGCGGATGGCAGCTGCGCGGGCATTAGCGAGTGGTTTGTCCCCGGAACCGAACCCAAATCCCGCAGTGATCGACCGCGTGAAGCACAGCCGGTTTATCTGCAGCATCCAACTCCGGGTCTGCAGTTGGCCATGGACCCCCGGATCCCGGACGATCAGGAGGCATTTGTTTTCAGACTGGCCAACTTCAATAACAAAAGAAAAGTGGACTGGTATGTCGACGAAAAACTGGTGGCAACCACTGCAACAGGGGAATACCTGTGGCCGCTGCAGCGCGGCAGCCATGCCTTAAAGGCCCGGTTAGGGCCGGATGGTTTCGGGCAATTTCAGGATACCGCAGAGGTAAGGTTCACGGTGAAGTAGGTTGCGGGGTACGGGTTGCGGTTTGCGGGTTGCGAGTTGAGGGGTGCGGGAGATGAGCGCATAGCGTTTAGGGTTTACAGGTTTCGATTGGTGCGGGTTTTTGGATTGCGGATTGCAGATTTCGGATTGCGGATTGAAAAGGACTAAAGAGCTGGGTGCGAAGACCAACGGATTGACGAATGACGAATGACTAATGTCGAATGAAGGAATTCTATCTGTTTTAAAAGATTATCATTGGATCTTACGGACTTAAGAACTCACGAGCTTAACGGCTTAGCAGCTTCCCAGCTTCTGACCTGCTGATCTTCTCACCTTCTTTTATCTGTTCTCTGTTTTCCGGATACTGGATGCCGGGTGTTGGACAGTTGATTAGGTTGATTGCGTTGATAGGGTTGATTAAATTGATTGCCCCGGTTAAATTCGCTGCGCTGATTTCTTCGAAATATTTAACTGGGTAAAAGTTGATTGAGTTGGAACTGAGAATCTAAGGTAAACCTGTCGCGCTATCTTCGGGCTGGTCGTTTTCGGAAAGAATTTGATCCTCCACCATCAGCAGGCGCTGCTGCACGATTTCTTCAAAACGGGATCGCTGATCGGGGGGCAGGGGAGGGGCCTTGGTGGTTTTCAGGCTGCTGGGGTTTACCGGCTGGCCGTGGACGCGAACCTCATAATGCACATGCGGACCTGTGGCACGTCCGGTCTGACCCACTTCGGCAATGGTCTGTCCCTGTTTTACATAGGCGCCCTTTTTGACAAGCAGGCGACTGCAGTGGCCATAGTAAGTGGTGTAGCCGTTGGGATGACGGACGGTCACCAGTTTTCCGTAGCCTTCGCGCCAGCCGGCAAACGTCACCGTGCCGCTGGCGGTGGCAAAGATGGGTGTTCCGTGTGGGGCACTGTAGTCGATGCCGGTGTGGCGCTTGTAACTTTTCGAAATGGGGTGGAAACGTCTTGCTGAATAGGATGAGGTGCGCATGCCGAGTTTGACGGGGACGCGCATGAACATCTTGCGCAGGGGAACGCCATTTTCATCGTAATAGCCGGCCTCACGGTCATCGTCGAAATAGTACGCCGAGAATTTTTTGTTGTTTCCGATGTAATGTGCCGCAAGGATCTTGCCATACTTCACAAAGTCTCCCTCAAGTGAATATTTTTCATAGAGCATCCAGATGGTGTCTCCCTTGCGTGGGAAAAGGTAGAAATCGATGTCCCAGGAGAAGATATCGGCAAAGTCGGCCGCCAAGCGGCTGTTCTCCTGCTGTCCGGTTACGGCTTGAAAGAGGGAGCTTTCAATGGTAAAGCTCTTGGCGATGATCTCCTTGTCCAAAGAAATTTCCTGGTGATAGGTGTGGAAATCGCCGTTATCGGTTCTGACGGCAATATACTGATCGGTGAGGCCCGTTTTGTAGGTCAGTTTTTGCAGTTTTTTTTGAGGCGTCAGGGAAACCTTGAATTCATCTTTGGGTCGCGCTTTGCGAAAATCAAATAATCCCTTGAACGATCGCGTCAGATCCAGCACTTCTGAAGGAGCAATACCAAATGCCACCAGTAAGTTGTAGATGGGTTGGCGACCGATTTTGCCCTCGATGACCGTCAACGGGGCATTGGCCGCCGCTGTTGAAGGTTCATCCACATGGTAGATCTCCGGCGCATCCGAAGCATCCTGGGGCGGAAAGCGGACGGCAACGGCGGGCGCAGTCAGCGCCAACCAGAGAATCATCAGGTGGGTCAAGGTCATTGCCAGGGTAGCGGAGCGTTTTTTGAATTTAGGCATCGGTTTTAAACTGATTCAGTATTCAAACATCGGGGCACAGGTTCATGTTATCAAATCGGCAAATTTGGCAATTTGCGCGTTTATATATAAAAATTAGCGGCTTGTCAACTCAGTGTTCACGAAAAAATAGGTTTATAACTTTTTATCGGTGGTTTTCCAGGTTACTTGAGTGAAATGAATATTTTATCACGACAGGAGGCATGCGCTTATGATCCCAACACTTTTTTCCGTAAGTTACGCGGGACTCTGGGGCCAGGACAAGCTGGACCTTGAAGCCTTCATCAAAAAAGCGGCCGCCCTTGGCTATGCGGCGGTTGAGCTGATGGCCAAGCGGCCGCATCTGTCTATTCTGGATGCCGGCGCTGAGAGGATTGCACGTATCAAGCGATGCGCCCGGGATAACAACATCAAGATCGTCACCATCGCGGGGTATACCGATTTTAGCGGCGGCCGGAAATCGGCCGAGGTCCCTTTCGTTGAGATGCAAATAGCCTATGTTCAAAAACTGTCGGAAATGGCCCAGCAGCTCGAGGCGGGGATCGTGCGGGTATTTACCGGATATGCAACCGGAGATGAAGTCTATCAGGATGATTGGCAGACCTGCGTGCAGGCCATTCGCGAGTGTGCCGGCCGGGCAGAGCGCTGCGGCGTTTTTCTTGGCGTTCAGAATCATCACGATACTGCTGTTTCGACCGATGCTTTCATCGAATTTTTAAACGACGTCGATCATCCGAACTGCAAGGCGATGTTCGACCCCTGGTCGCCTGCGCTGCAAGGCGAAGATCTTTATGCCTGCGCCAGGAAAATGGCGCCGCACATGGTGCAGACCACCATCGCCGACTATGTGCGTTTGAAGCGCTGGGCCTACATGCCGGGCCTGGTGAACTATCGCCAGATGCCGGCCATGGTGCGGGCTGTGCCCGTGGGGCAAGGCTTTATCGATCTTGCCTCATTCTTCAAAGGATTGCGCGAAGGCGGATTTACGGGACCGGTTGCCTATGAGATGTGCTCACCATTGCGCGGGGGAGGCAGTGAGGACAATCTCGACAAAACGGCCGCAAAAAGTTTGTATCACATCAGAGCCCTGATCAACGGTTCAGGATAAGAGAACCCGGGCAGTATGAGCAACATTCAATTGCTTCAGTTTGCGGTGCGGCGGTCAGAGGTTTCGCAGTAGTCCTTGACCGCACCTAAAGGAGCGGCAGGTTCAACGGAGAAATCCGGCCGGGCGGACGGGTCCGCATCGATCAGCTGCTCGTCGAAAATCAGGCGTTTGACATCTTTCAGGTAATCTTCATAGCGCGATAAATAGAAAGACAAGGGGCGGGGGAAGTTATCGCCCAGAATTCCGTCGATGAACAGCTGGCTGATTTCGCGGTGCCGCAGCAAGGTAAACTGGCTGCTGACCAGAATATGACGCTCGTCTTCGGTCAAGGTGCGCAGGAACTGGCGCAGTGCCGTGCGCGAACGCGGCTGGTACAACCAGAAGTAGAGCAGATCTAGGGCGTGAATCATGATGATTTTTTCCAGATCGCGCGCTTCAGCGTTGGCCTTGCGTTGCGGGTGGTCGGATCGATCCAAAATCTTGAAAGTCCGCACTTCCGGATAGAGCAGCTCCAGCTGGGCATAGATGTCAAACAACTGCGCAAACTTGTTCTGGTATTCGCGCAGCCGGCTCCGGATGTTTTTGTGGCGGTCGGTCAGGCCTTCGATAACGCCAGCCACAATATCCGAGGCAGCTTTGGAAATGATGGCGGCCCATTTCTGCAGTTCCAGGTTGACGCCGGCGACGCCGCTGGCCGTCAAAATCATTCCGATTATCACGTTCAAGCCGACGGCAAGGGGGATGGACAAAATACTGCGAAAGAAATTACCGTAAACGGCACCCTTGGGCAAACCTCTCAGAATGTTGTGGCTGGAGAGATAAATGCCGTTGGCCAGCGCCATGAACGTATAGAGCAGCACCGGGTGGGTTGCTGTGGTGATGCCGAAGGCCCGATCGAGGATCAGGGTTTTGACGAGGTAATCCAACAGGGGCACCGAAAAACCGGTATACAGCAGGGAGTCGGTGATACGGGTCCAGCTGATGTAGTCGTTCCAATTGAGCAGGGGCGAGCGTTTGAAACCGCCGCCGCCCAGCACCGACTGCAGAATATTGCGCAATCCGGTAATGCCGAACCAGATAAATGCCCCGCAATAGGCCAACAGCCACCAGTCTTTGGTCAGGGCAAAGGTTGCAAAGGCTGGAATGAAACCGATAACCACCTTCAACGCATTCTGCAGATGGGTGTTGAGGTCGCGCCAGCGAAATCGAATGCGCCGGTCGGCAACTTCCGGCGGATTCAGATAAAGACCGTTGACGATGCCTTTCTGAACACCTCCAAGGGTTACAATGTTGCCCGGATTCGCCATTCGGGTGGCGGTCGGCTCCACCTCCCAACCGTCCCGGCGCGTCAAACCCAGCCAGCCGTTGGCCGGCAGCAGGGCCGCTAGCCAATACAACGCCTGCCGGGTCGGCATAAACCCTTTCTTGGGAATGAATGTCAATTTCTTGTAAGCGGTCATACGAATGGGAATGATCTCACGGACATCCTGCATGCGGTCCCGCTTGATCGACCGTTGGGCTCTTTTGGGCAGGGTTTCTTTAATTGCGAGTCCCATGCCGTGAATGCGGCTCGATCGCCCGGTGGAGTCACTGCCGATGCGGGCCTTCAGCGGTCGGCCGTTATAGAAAGATTTGAGGGTATCGATATCATGTAAAATCGTCGTTAATTTATCGATCTGCGCTTTCTTGGCGGGAGAACCGGACCGTTTCAGCCGGTCAATGATGTCGCGGGTGACCTGTTTGAGATGAATTGCACTGCCTTCGTTGATGGCCTGCATCAGCCGGCTGATATCGGAAATGTGGGCGGTCTTGCCCGCGGCATAATCCTTTAGATTGAAAATTTCCAGGCGCGTGATCATGCCCTGGCAGTCATAAATCAGCTCCAGCACGTCTTCAACCATCAGATTGGACAAATTCAGGGTCACGCGGTATCCTGCGTGGAACAGCGCGAGCCGGCTCAGCAATTCAAAAGGCTTTAGTCGCAGCAGTTCCGGACAGTCCGGTCCGTCTGCGGGGATGTCCGGATTGGCGATCTCCTTGTTTTTTTCCGGTTCCAGGCAGGCATCTACCAGGGATTCCAGGTCTTGCGCATTCGTGGACTGGATCCAATCGGAGATTTGCCGGCGCCTTTCGCTGTCTGCCTTGGGATACTCTTTTCGCATCACCGCGACCTGTCCCTGGAGAACCCGCAGCAGTTGGGTGTGAATGAATTTTGACAGGTGCAGTTTGGATTTTTGCCCGATGCCGACAAACGCCAGAAATTCGTCATCTTTGATCGGAGGCAGATCGACGCCAAAAGCCTGATTGAGTTCCAGTCGATGCACCTCGTTGAATTTTTGCAGCAAGTCCATGACATACTGTTGCTGGTAACGGGAGGCGCGACGTCCGGCTTCCATGTGCTGCATGACGGGCGGTTCGGCCAGAAAACACAAAAACGACTGGGCATCGGTAAACCCCCGCGGGACCCAGATGAGCTGGACGTACTTATCGCGAAATCGACTTGAAAATTCAATGCCGATTCGGATGTCGATTTCCAATATTCTGGCTGCTTCAAGCAGCTCCGCGGCAAATCGCGGTTCGATATAATTGTAATGAATAACGCGCAGACGGCGGATGCCTTTGATCCAGGCGTCCATTATCAGGTGAGTCGAGGATTTGCGGCCCTTGGTGTTGGCATCATGAACATGGTCGTCAAAGGCAACCTGATTCCACTCCTCAGGCATTTCCAGCAAGTGGTAGCGTCGAAGATGCTGGCGGACAAGTCGCGGTTTGCCCGAAGCTGTGCGGCGGAAATCATGGGCCAGTTCCAGCTGCCTGCGGTAGTCGCCGTGGGCGCGCACCAGGTCTTTCATGATCTGGAGCAGCACCCGGGCCGTGTTTTTGGGCATCGGACCCTCCGCGATGTCGATCACTTCATGGCGCAGTGAGCGCAGCGCGTTGATGCGGTCATCCACCCCGCCGATCTCGAGCGAGCTGAGCAGCTGCGCCACTGCGTAGGCCGCGCGCAGCCCTTTGGTCTCGGTCATCTCCTTGATACCATGGGGATGAAGATAGGGAAAATAAAACTTGCGGGCGAACCTGGCACTGCTTTCGACCCGCTGCACAGCATTGACGATCCGGATCAGCTCGTGATCGCGCTTATCGAATAGAAATTTGCTTTGTTTGTCGCCCATAACCCAAGCCGGTTGCAGAAGGTCTTGCATCCAGCCGCAAAGATGCTGGAATGAAATTAATATTTTATCAATTTTTTCGCTCAGACGGAAGTGTAATGTCAATGGTTTTTTTATCGAACCTGAACCTATCCTCCGGCCGTGCAGCAAGCTAAGGGGAAAATTTGCGATTGAAACCATAACAAGGGCATACATTTGGGCAACGGACTATTGAATGTCACCCCTCCCCCGGAATTGCAGTTGTTCCACGGCGGCCGGCGAACCTCGGTTTCGTTGAAAAGATTAAAGTCAATGTCAACTTGGCCCGATAATGTATGTGTAAAATACGGCTTGAAATGCAGTCATTCACAGCAATTCATTTTAAAAGGGATAGGTAAAAATGAAAAAGAGGGTTAAGTTGCGCGAAGAAATACTGGAGCAATTGAAATCATTTGGGATTACCGGTAAGGACGTTTATTTCATCGATTATATTCCATTGATCGAAATGATGTGGGCTGACGGACAGACCCAGCAAGCGGAATTGGAAATATTTTATGAATTTCTTGAAAAGCATGTGGAGCACCTCAACCAAATGGCCGGTTACGAGGCATTTAAATTGGAAGATGCCGTGCAATTTGTCGCCAGGTTTCTTAAGGAGCGACCTTCCCCTGAAATACTTGAAACGCTTCGAAATCTTGCCGCGTGTTCCGGGCTGCACCAGGCAAATCAAAAGCAGCGAACACTTTTTGAAAAATCACTTCTGACCCTTTGCCTTGACATTGCCTCAAGCAGTGTCATCGATTATCCCTGCGGCGTCCAGGAACGCTTTAGTGCAGCCGAAAAGCGATGTTTTTTTGAAATTCTTGATACATTTGAAAAAACTTAGTGCCTTGGTGTCTGTGCGGGAGACCTTTTATGATCCGGCAAGACCGGCGTGGCCATTTGGGAGAGGCCTTTCATATTTCATCATCTTTTCGACCTCCTCTCCAAGGCTTTTGAGGGTCTGCGTTTGAAGTTGCACAAATCGTGGATCGGCGATATCCCGGGGGCGAGGCAAATCAACCGTTAACACACTTTTTATTACAGATGGTCTGGAAGAAAAGAGGTAGACCTTGTCGGCCAGCAGCAGCGCTTCCTCAACACTGTGGGTTACAAAGAGCACCGTCTTGCGATGGGTCTCCCAGATGCGAACGAAATCGTCGACCAACCGGAGCTTTGTCTGGGCGTCCAGCGACCCGAAAGGCTCATCCATCAGCATCACTTCCGGGTCATAAGCCAGCGCCCGCGCAATGGCCACGCGCTGCTGCATGCCGCCGGACAACGTATGGGGGTAAGCATTTTCAAAGCCTTTTAAACCGGTAATTTCCAGAAGCTCTTGACAGCGCCGTTCGATCTCCGATTTCTTGGCTTTTTGGATTTCCAGCCCGAAATTGATATTCTCCATGACATTGCGCCAGGGGAACAGGACATATTCCTGAAAAACGATACCCCTGTCAGGGCCCGGCTTGGTAATCTTTTGGCCGCCAAGAAAAACACTGCCGGCGGTTGCCTTCTCGAATCCGGCGACGATATATAAAAAAGTGGATTTTCCGCAGCCGGAGGGACCGATCAGCGCCGCAAATTCCCCTTCTTGAATCTCCATGTTGATTTCCTTCAGTGCATGGACACTTTCTGTGAAGGGTGTCGAGGGAAAATGTTTTTCTACGCCTTGCGCCCGGATTTTGAAGTTCATATAGCTTCCCCTTATAAGCTCCTGCTCATCCCCCACCGTTCGACGGTGACTCTTTCGATTTTGCCGAATATGGCCTTTTCGATGAGCAGCCCGAGCAGCGCGATCATCGCGATGCCGCCGTACATCGTCTCGGTATCCATAAAGGTTCTGGCTTCAAAAATTAAATAACCGAGACCGTAGCCGGTTGCCACCACCATTTCGGTGCCGACCAACGCTCTCCAGGCCCGCCCCAAAGCAAGTTTCTGGCCGGCGATGATGTAAGGCATTGCCCCAGGCAAAAGGACTTTCAAAAACACGGTCGTGCGAGTCGCGCCCATAATTTCGGCTGCCCAAATATGTTTGACGGTCATACTGCGAACGCCCGCCGCGGTGTTGTATATGATCGGGAAAATGGAGGCCAGCATCGTGATAAATACGATTGTTTTGTTGCCCAGTCCGAGCCAGAGGATCACCACGGGGACCCATGCAAGGCTTGGAATCGGCATGATGAGGATGATTAACGGGTTGAAAAAGGCATAGGCGTGTTTATTGACGCCCATCAGAAGCCCCAAAATCGTGCAGGAGACGGCCGCAATGAGATAGCCTGCCATAATTCTGAAAAAGCTGATGAACATGTGTCTTTCCAAAAAAAAGCTGACCTCCCCCACGCCCTTGGGACTCAAAAGGTATAGGGTATGCAAGAAAATCTTCGAGGGTGGAGGCAGCAATATGGGATTGACAAGCTGGAGCCGGGAAATCAGCTCCCAAATTGCAATTGCAACCATAATGGGGAAAATAAAAGACAACAGCTCCTTTGTCTGACGGTAGGCGCGTGTGCTCACTTTGGTCCTCTCCTGCACTGACAAGTTCAAACGTAATCCGGTTTAAATTTATGAAACCGTTCAGAGGTTCAGGGTTCAGGTTAAGGTTCATGCCATTCAAAAATGCGAAAGGATCCGGTTTGAAGACAAATCCGGACCTGTAAACCCTTTTATGCTTATTTCCCCCTTAGTTTCATCGCCTCTTCGAGATATTCGGGGTGGATGATGCCATTCCAATCGGGCTCATTGCCCTTAAGCTTGCCCTTTTGCACCAGCGTTTGCCAGTTTTCCTTGAGATCCTCAATCAGCATGGGCTTCAGGTACGGCTCGTAAACTGAATGGCTCAAGGCTTTTTCATAGACGGCCTTGTCCGTTTTTTGGCCGTGTGAGGCCAGGGATTTGACCACCATGTCCGCTGCCGTGCTGCGGTCGGTCATGATCAATTCCTGCGCGTCTGCAAAGGCTGCCAGGAACTTCACCAAGGCGCTGCGGTTATTGTCTGCAAATTTTTTCTGCGTAATCAGAAAAACCGGGTTCCGCACCACTTCGGAAAAATTGGCCAATTCTTTGGCAATCCCCTTGGCTTCCAGAACGGATACGACGGGCTCCCAGTAGATGACCGCATCGATCGACCCCTCTTCCATGGCGGCGATGGCTTCCTGGTCGCCGCTGTTCAGTATCTTGAAGTCTTTTTCTTTGAGACCATGTTTGTCGATATACAGCAAAAAGGCCACGTAGCACCCCGAGCCGATTTTGATGGCCACCTTTTTGCCCACCAGGTCCTTGATACTCTTATACGGCGAGTCGGTCTTTACCATGACGCGATATTTTCCGCCGCCCCACTCGGAAACCCCCACAACCTGAAGTCCCTCGCCCGCGCGTGTCAGTGCGACCGAGGTGGGGGTGATGCCGACCTCGCCGATGTGAACCTTTTCGGTAATAATACCTTCGCGCATTTCGATGCCGGTGGTGAACAGTTTTGAATCCATTTCCAAATCGTACTTTTCTATGAATTTCCCCTGGAGAAGAATCATGCTCACCATGGTAAGTCGATACCCGAAATTGATTTTGTCGGTCTCGGCTTGAGCGGCTGAGTCGGCGATAAAGATGGCGATAACAAACACCGCCACCAGCATTGCGATGCGTTTATTCGATAACATGGCTTCCTCCTTTCTTATTGTGGTTTGAAACCAAAACGAATGATTCGGCCCGCAAAATCTTAATCCAAATGAAGTCTAATAACCAACTATCGCGATTCCTGTCAAGGTCGTTTTACTCGACAGTCTCCAGTGAGGAGAATATATCCCATTCGGTTTGATCGAATAAAAAACTTCTTCGGACTTCATGAACTTCCACACAAGGTGTCGGAAGACAGATGACAGATGACAGAAGACAACGGAAAGAAGGTAGGAAGCGGGCAAAGGCGCAAGGCCCACGGCGCAAGGTGCAGGGCAAAAGAAAAGCATAGAGCAGATGAGAATGGCATAGGGCAGGGCGCATAGGGCAAAGCGTTTTATATAAGTCGATCGGTCATCCCGACTTCTTAGACGGGGCTTCCAAGCATCCCAGCATCCCAGCCTCCCAGCTTTCCAGCCTTTCTCCTTTAACCTTAAACCCTATACCTTATACCATCTGCCGTGAGCCGTGCGCCGTGAGCCGTGCGCCGTATACCGCGCGCCTTGCATGATATTTCCGGCTTGAAAGCCTAAACATGCTGCCGTATATTCCAGAATGCCCTTGAATACGATCTGCTAAAAACTTGCGAAAGGAGAACAACCGGTTATGGATGCGATCAGCGAAAAGCGCCTGGGAAGCTTGCAATTAGAACCGCGAGGTGCCGTGGAGGCCGGCAGCATCGGACAATGGACCCTGACTTACACGGTCGGCGACTACGGCATCGACGATGGCGGGACGATCATGCTGGTCCAGCGGATCGCCAGCGATTGGCAGGTGCCGCAGCTTGATCGGCCCGATCAGCCTGCCTACACCACGGTTCGGACAACCGGCAACGCCCAGCTGAGCGTCCGGTTTAAAAGAAAAGCATACCATCGCCCCTGGATGAACTGGTGTTTGGTAATTGATGTTCAGGGCGGATACCTCAGACCCGGTGATACGGTGACGATGGTTCTGGGAGACCAGTCCCAGGGCTCGCCGGGTATCCGTGCGCAAACATTTATTGAGTCGGCGCATGAGTTTCGCGTACTGGTGGATCCCACCAATGCCGCGCTGGTAAGGCGACTCCCGTCATCTCCCGTTTTTCCTGTGGCTGCCGGCAAAGCCGTTCGGCTGGTTTGTGTCGCTCCATCGGAGATGGTCGTCGGTCAGAAGAAGGAAATCTTTATCAAGGGCGAAGACGCGTGGGGCAACCCGACGCCGGCGCCGCAAGCGGCGGTCATCGAGGCGGAGGGCCAGGCAGGTGTTGCCCTCGACGGCTATGAACTGACGGCGACCTCCCCGGGAGACCTTAGGCTGAGTGTTACGGCCGAGGGACTTTTTTGCAGAAGCAACCCCTGTGTTGTGTTACAGGAAAGGCGCGAATTTAAAAAATTCTGGGGTGATCTTCATGCCCAGACAGAATCGACGGTCGGCACCGGTACCGAGGAAGAATATTTCAGGTTCGGCCGGGATGTTGCGCGGCTTGATTTTATAAGCCATCAGGGCAATGATTTTCAGGTGACCGACAGCGACTGGCAGCGGCTGGCTGAGGTCATAAAAGAGTTTAACGTGCCGGGTAAGTTTGTCGTTTTTCCCGGCTATGAATGGTCCGGCAATACGTCATCCGGCGGAGATCACAATGTGATTTATCTCGATGACGATCAGCCGATCTTTCGATCCAGTCACTGGCAAATTTCGGAAATCCCCGAGAATTCCCTGAGCCCGGCCCATCCCGTCGATGTCCTGTTCGAACGGCTGCGCGAAAACGGCCGTGCCCTCCTTATTCCCCATGTGGGTGGACGGTATGCCGATATTCGACGGTATTTCGATGAACAGCTGATTCCGGTGGTGGAAATTGAATCCTGCTGGGGAGTTTTCGAGTGGATGCTATGGGATGCGCTTGAAAAGAGTCACCGGGTAGGTGTCGTCTGCAACAGTGACGGGCACAAGGGGCGTCCGGGGGCGGAAGGCCCCGGTGCAGGTATTTTCGGCATATATGGAGGGCTTACGTGCATCCTGGCAGAATCCTTGACCCGTGAAGCCCTCTTCCAGGCAATCATGCAGCGGCGCTGTTACGGCACCACCGGTCCTCGAATTTACCTGGAGTTTGATGCCGCTGGAAACCCGATGGGTAAATCCTTTAAGGTGTCTGATTCGCTGGATATCAAGGCCAGGGCGATCGGCACCGCACCCACTGAGGCCCTCATGCTGTACGAAGGCCAACAGGTGATCCACACCGTTCGGCCGCAAGCTTTCTCTTCGGTCGAGCAGTCGAATAGGATTCGCATCAGCTGGGAAGGGTCGCATGTGCGGGGTCGAACCCGACGGGCTACCTGGGATGGGTCCATTTCTGTCATGGGAACCCAGATCGAAAGGGCGACCACCTTCGCCTTCGACTCTCCGGCCGATGGAATCATTAACAGGGGTAAAAACGAGGTACAATTTAAATCCAGCACGACCGGCGACATCGACGGTATCGATCTTTTTCTGAGCGACGGGAAAAGCGGTCACCTAAAGTTTGCCTCGCGGCTGGGGGATGTCGAGGTCAACCTGGCGCAATTGAATCGCAAACCCGAATCACGCGATTTCGGCGGCTTGGGACTGAAAGTCGTCGTTCGCCGCTATCCCGAGGCCAATCGTCAGATGGATCTATCCCTGAGCCATACGGTTGTCCCGCCAAAAGGTAAAGTTACACCCTATTTCGTTAAAGTCGTCCAGGAAGACGGACATATGGCCTGGTGCAGCCCGGTTTATGTCGAGCGAGACTAGGCGCTTAGTTGCATGATATCGACAATCCCGCCTGCTTCGCCTGAGCACGCGATGGCGGGCAGGTTGTTGTCGATGTTGCCGATTGCTTTTATTTTTTAAGGTTTCAGGTGTCCCCGCTTCGCCTTTCAGGCTTCCGACTTCGCTCTGCGAGCCACGACGGGACAAGACGGAGGGCAAGCAGCGGCGCCGCTGGCCGCGGAGCGGCCAGTTTGATCGAAGACGAAATCCCCTCTAACTCCCCTTTGAAAAAGGGGAGAACCACAAATTTCTTGGCATCTAAACACGGTTTAAAGGTGTTGTGGGAGCGGTTTGTAACCGCGATTAACTCAGTTGGGCCAGCATCTAAAATCGTGGTTAAAAACCACTCCCACCAGTGATTAACTTCAACCTAAAAATAACCGTAGGTCAAATGAATTTTCATACGAGATATCTGGTGCAAGGAACTTGGTTTAGGATATACGTGGCCTAATCGGGTTTTTGGATGCTGGAATGAAATAGAAGGCGCAATTGTTTGATTGGGGACCGCAACCATCTCTTGATTTCGATGAATTTGTGATTACTAAAAATCTATTACCCGTAAAGAAAGGAGGTGGCTAAAATGGCCCAAGAGAAAAAACAAGTTGTGGTCCCCATGATCAACGTCAATCACAATGAGGATGATACCGGTTTGGACATCCGGGTTGATTTGGCGGGAGCGTCCAAGGAAAGCGTTGATCTCGACGTGGGTGATAAAGGTTTTTGTATCAAAGCCGAAGCCGAGGATTTTCGATATGAAAATTGCTTTATGCTTGCGCATGAAATTAAGCGTGAGAGCGCCAAGGCAAAATTTGATTCCGGACTGTTGAGAATCAGCGTTCCATTTAAGGACACCTTGCATGGACACAAAGTGACCGTCGAATAAGACGTCCCGCAAAGCATTATAAACTTCAACACAACTAAGAAATCCCGACCACATTTGGAAAGGATTTTGATCACGATTCGAAGACATCAATCTGATGAGCCCATCAGACGGCTGTCAGTATTCGATATAGCCCAAGAACTGAAAAGCGTGGAATTGACTGTTTAATTCCACGCTTTTCTCGTTTTTTCCTACAACGCACGCTGGAAAGGTGTTTCTGTATCGACCCTACTTGAAATGGCCAACGTTCGGCCCGGGTCAACCCATGTCAGCTTCAGCGGGCCAGTGGGAAATTACGAAAAGGTGGAGCGATTCCCCATGGAGGATATTCTCTCGAACAAGGTATTTTTGGCCTATCGCGTCAATGGTGAAGATTTGCCCCAAAAACACGGGTTTCCGTTGCGGGTGGTTGCAGAGGGATACTACGGCTCGGACTGGGTGAAGTATGTATATAAAGTTGCGGTGGAAAGTTGATTAGCACCAGCGCAGGCCTAATCAACGTCCGCCTCTTTCGCCCGCTTGTTGAAGTTATTCAGTTTTTTGTTCATATCATCGGCCGCGCTCTCCGCTTTTTCGATGTACTTTTTTGTTTGGGTTTCGGTGACGCCGCTCGAATTGTCGACTCCCATATTTTTCATGACCAACCATCCAACGATCAAGGATACGATGAGAAGGCCGATAATAAACGCTCCACGCATATTTACTCCTCTCCTGAGCCTAACCCGGACAGGCTGGAACCAATATTCCCAGGTTTCAGTTGTTAGAAGCCATCTCAAAAAAAGGATTTTGGTTCAACCCTCCAAAGGCGGACAAGAATCGCGGTGGGGCCGAGTTTCCCCGCATAGCGGGATGACCCGTCTAATCTTGTTTTCTTTGTGGGCCTTAAACCGCAGGAATACATCCGTATTTCGAGGATTTAAAA
>CP070771.1:5435237-5441382 GCA_020345785.1 Desulfobacterales bacterium | reverse complement strand
GGCCGACGTGGGCTCGTCGAACATCATATAGCGGGGTTCCATGGCCAGAGAGCGGGCAATGGCCACCCGCTGCTGCTGTCCGCCGGAGAGATTGGCCGGATAGGCATCTGCCTTGTCGGGAATGCCGACGCGCTCCAAAAGCTGCATGGCTTTTTGCGTGGCCTTTTCCTTTGACAACTTGCGCACTTTCATCGGTGCCAGGGTAACATTCTGCAAGGCGGTCATGTGCGGATAAAGCTCAAAGCGCTGAAAAACCATGCCGATATTTTCCCGCAGCTTGTATAGATTGGTCTTGGGGTTGCTGAGGGAGGTCCCGTCGACAATGATCTCGCCTTTCTGGTAGGGTTCCAGACCATTGACGCAGCGCAGCAGGGTGCTTTTACCGGACCCGCTCGGTCCGCAGATAACCACGGTTTGGCCTCTTTCAATCGTCTCATTGACATCTGCGAGAACCTGAAAGTCGCCAAACCATTTACTCACGTTTTTGATTTCAATCATAGCAAACCTACCCTTCTGCCTTTTTCTTCGAAGTGCCGGGAAATTTTAGAACCGATGAAACAGAAAATGAAGAAGACCACGGCGACAAAACCAAAAAGCTGGATTGAGCGCACTTCCAGGTTGTCCACAATGGATGTGCGTCTAACGAACTCCTGCAGGCCGATGACAAAGGCCAGGCTGGTGTCCTGAAACGTGACGATCGACTGGGTGATCAAACTCGGCAGCATTCGACGAAAGGCAATCGGCACGAGAATGTAGCGGGCCGTCTGGGCATAGGTCATTCCGGTGGAAAAGGCGGCCGCGCTGAGATCCTTGCTGATGGATTGGTAGCCGGCCCGAAAGATTTCGCCGAAATAGGTTGCCTCGAAGATAATAAAGGAGATCACCGCCGAGAGAAAGGTATCCAGCGGGCGCCCGGCAATGATGGGCATTACAAAGTAAAACCAGAAAATGACGAGGATCAGCGGAATGTTGCGCAGGAAATTAACATACAGCGACACAGGATAGTAGATCCAGGGGCGTTTGGAAATCCGGCCCAGACCCACCAGGGCGCCCAACACGATGCCGCCGAGCAGGGCGAAGAGCGTCAATTCGAGGGTCACGAGAAAGCCGCCCATCAGGAAGGTAATATTGCGGGTGACAGCGTCAAACATGATTACCTCCCGATCATGCCCGGTATTTTGAATTTGTTTTCAAGCATGCCCATGATGCGCACTACAGTCAGGCCCAGGATCAGGTAAATGGCCATCGCACCGGTGGTCGCCTCCAGACCGTGAAAGGTATCCGCATCGATGCGATAGCTCATAAAAGTGAGCTCGGCCACGCCGATGGTCATGGCTACCGATGAATTTTTGAATATGGTCAGAAATTCGGTGGTCAGCGGCGGCATAATTATGCGAAGGGCATACGGAATGATCACGTGACGGTACATTTGATACTGGGTCATGCCGGTGGACAGCACCGCTTGGTACTGGTCGCGGCCGATGGAGGCGAACCCGGCCCGCAGGTGTTCGGCCACGCGGGAGGCGGTGTACAAACCCAGGGCGAAAATGGCGGCGTAGTAGTTGAGGCCCATGATTCGGTTGATCTGACGCCCCAGATCTTCTCCGAAAATCATGGGGCCGGCGTAATACCAGAAAAACAGCTGGACCAGAAAAGGAATGTTGCGAAACACCTCGGTATAGGCCGTCGAGATAAAGCGCAGCCAGCGCCAGGGGGTTACCCGCAAGGTGCCAACTAAAATTCCGAGGAAGAAGGCGATAATCCAGGCCAAGAACCCGATCTTGATGGTCAGCCACAGCCCTTGCGCCAACCACATGCCATACGGCTGGCGCCACAGAACCCCCCAGTCGAAATCGTATGCAAAACCCATAAGATCGCCTCCGGTAAATACGAAATTCAAATCCACCCAAAAAAGATAATCTAATCACGAAAACACAAAAGAACGAAAACACGAAAAAAGGCAAAAAAGGCTCGTACTGATAAATTTTAATCGGCTAAACCGAAGGGGGCTTCCGCCCCCTTCTTTTTTGCTAGTTTCAAAGGTTAGAATTTTTTCATTACCAGTTTTATAAAAGCTAATTTATAAACACAATAATTTGGAATTTAAACAAATTAAATCAGATTGCGAGCTTTTCAACCATGAACGCAGAACCCTGAACCGAATAACCTTTTAATTATTTATTTTTATTTCTTCCACCATTCGTCTTCGATCGGATAAACGATCATCTCGAGGTATTTTTTGTAAGCTTCCGACATGGGAATGGGCACCACGCCGTTGGGCCCCATCCACTTATCATACAATTCAAAGAATTTGCCGTTATGGATGGACCACAGGATGGTGTTGTTGACGAAATCGCGGAAATCGGATTGGCCTTCGCGCATGATATAGGCATAAGGCTCATATGCGATCGCAAAGGGGACCGTCATCCACTTATCCGGATTCTGGTCTTTCATGCGCAGTCCTTCCAGCAGGCTGCGATCGGTGGAATAGGCGTCGATTTTGCCGCTTTTTAAGGCCAGCATGCCCTGGGGATGGGTTTCGGTGACGACGATATCGGCCGGTTTAAAATTGCCTTCGTCGGCCAGTTTTTCAACTGCTCTGAGATTGGTGGTTGCACGGGCAGCGCCGACCCGTTTGCCGTTCAGATCCTGCAAGGTTTGTACGCCGCTGTCTTTGGCCACCAGAAAGGTCGTCTCCGAGAAGAAGAAGATCAAGCTAAAATCGGCCTGCTCTTCGCGCTTTTGGGTGTATGTGGTCGAACCCATCTCAACATCAATGGTGCCGTTGACCACCATGGGGATTCGGGTTTTGGGGGTTACGGTAAACGGCACGATTTCAATGGTCTTGCCGAAACGCATGCCCAAATACTTTGCCAGTTCATTGGCCATATCTACTGAAAAGCCAACATGTTTGCCGACTTTCGGATCGACAAACGCAAACGGAATGGACCCCTCCCTGAAACCCAGCTTGATCTTGCCGGTTTTTTCGATTTGATCCATGGTTTGATCTGCCAGAACCGATCCGGCGAGCAGGGTTATTGCCATTACAGATACCAATCCCAAAATACTGATTTTTTTCATTTCATCCTCCTTTTATGAAACGGTTAATAGTGAGAAATGTGATGGTAGATTGAAAGTTGAATTGAAATTGGAAAGACAAGTGCCCCCCGCGAGCTAATGTTGGTAGATAAAATTTTTTGTTGGAATTGTCAAACCTAAAAGGGTTGCGGCAGGGCTTCGTCGTTTAAAGAGGCAATTGACTGATTTTGCGAAAATTACCTGTTTAATGAAAAGCATGAAAATTCCAAGCACCAAAACCCAAATCCCAAATAAATCCCAATGACCCAAATTCAAAGAACAAAACAAATGATCCGTCCACCATTGTGCCCAACGGCATCATCCCCTGCTCACCAGGGTTTACGATGCGATGCGATAGAATTGTGGCGAATGTTTTGGTTATTGAGTATTGAAATTTGAGATTTATTTGTAATTTGGTGCTTGAGATTTGAGATTTTGTTATCTTACAAAACCTTATGATGCAAGTGGTTTAGAATTTACCTTGACGCTACCCTGCGGGTTGTGGGGTTCGGGTTAAGGGGTTCGGGATCGGGGGCTAACAGATTGACGAATGTCGAATGACGAATCCACCGGAGGCGGACAGGTGTCGAATGAAGGAATTCTATATGTTTTTAAAATTTATCAAAAGACCGAACGATGTGACGTCTACAATTAGTCAATATTCAATATTCAATCGTCATTTTTTTCGGTTGCGGAGTGCGTGAGATGGGCATAGGGCAAAGAGCAGAGTGCATAGCGTAAAAGCCTGCCTGTCAAAATTAAGATTGACATGTTCTGGGAAGGAAATTATTAAATCCAAAGTTTAAGGTGATCATGTTTAGATTAGCGTCAATTTTAAGGGAGGCTTTCCAATGAAGTATCTTGTTAATGTTGAGGATAAAAAACCGGATCTTGACGAACGATCTTTGCGGCATGTGGTAAAAGATCGTGCCAGTGAAATCTTGCGGGACACCTATTATCTAATCGACCCGGAGAATTCTCCTTCCAAAAACCTTACCATGGGTTACACTGTTATCTACCCCACCGGGAAGACCACCGGACATGCCCATGACGACATGGAAGAGGTGTATTACATCCTGACCGGCAAGGGCAAGATGGTCATTGGTGACGATGAGTTCCCCATCCTTGCAGGAGACGCATTTTATGTTCCGTTCGGCAAATATCATGTCACTTACAATACCGGTAATCAGCCGCTGGCGATGGTCTGGGTGACCGGCAAAGATAAATCCGTCGCAAAGTAAAGAATCCTGGCCCAGAGGACCAGGCTTTGACTTCACCCCAGAGGGGTGGTCGTCGCTGTCAGGGAACTCATGGAATATTGGAATGGTGGAAAAATGGAATATTGGGGTTCAAAAGCGGATCATGGTCTGATTTTATTTTCTGGTCCATGCCATCCATATAAAAACAGATCGCAGTCCGCCAAACCCAGTCTTCCATCATTCCATGGTGGATGTTAACGGCGCAGCCAATCTTCTCTGACCTGGCCCAAAGGACCAGGTTTTCGATATTAGAATAAAAAAGGAGACCAAATGGACACGTTTCCCATGCTCATCGACGGCAGTTGGGTGGATTCGGAAAGCCGTGAATATATCGATGTCATCAATCCGGCAACAGAAGCGGTATTTGCCCGGGTTCCCCGGGCTACCGAATCAGAGGCCGACCAGGCCTTGAAGGCGGCCGAAAGGGCTTTTCCGGCCTGGTCAAACCTGTCGCCTTTCGCGCGGTCGGAATATCTCTGGCGGGCCGGCGCCCTTCTGGAAGATCGCAAGGAAAAAATAGGCCGCCTGATGACCCAGGAGCAGGGCAAACCCCTGAAAGAGGCTGTCGGGGAAGTCGAAAAAGCGGTTGAAATGCTGCGCTATTACGCAGAGGAGGGCAAGCGGGCCTACGGTCAAATCGTGGCCAACACGGACTCGTACGATCAGAGTCTGGTTATCAAGCAGCCCGTGGGGGTTGTTGCTGCGCTGTCCGCCTGGAATTATCCAATTGAGCTGACCGGATGGAAGGCGGCCGCTGCGCTGGCGGCAGGCTGTACGATCGTGGCCAAGCCGCCCGCACTGACACCGCTATCACCGCTGGAATACTGGCGCTGTCTTTTTGATGCCGGAATACCGAGCGGCGTGATCAACGCCGTGACCGGCTCCGGCAACGAAGTCGGCCGTCGTCTGGTCGAGAGCCCGCTGTCTCAGAAAGTGGCGTTTACGGGATCCCTTGAAGTCGGATTGGCCATTCAGGCCCAGGCCAGAGATACCATCAAGAAGATATCGCTGGAGCTCGGCGGACAATGCCCGCTGATTGTCTCCCAAAAGTGTGATCTTGCCGCGGCAGTCAGAGGGGCGGTGCGCAGGTCTTTTCGCAACATGGGCCAGATTTGTATTGCCATCAATCGGATCTATGTTGAAAATGCAATATACGAGGAGTTTCTGGAGAACTTTAAAACGGAAACGCTGAAGCTTGTCATTGCAAACGGCCTGGAAACGCCGGATGCGGATCTCGGACCGATGGCCAATGCGGAGGGGCTGCAGAAGACGAAGCTTCACATCGAGGATGCCTTGAAAAAGGGGGCGCGGCTGATCTGCGGCGGCAAACGGCCTGTCGGCGAGCATTTTCGGAAAGGCTATTTTTTCGAGCCCACCATTTTGGCCGACACAACCCATGACATGCTGATCATGACGGAAGAAACTTTTGGACCGGCAGTCGGGGTTATGGCCTTCGGTGATCTTGATGAAGCCATCCGGCTGGCAAACGCCACCCCCTATGGTCTGGCCGCCTATGCGTTCACCAACGATCTGCATGAAATGAATAAAATCT
The DNA here is from genome assembly GCA_020345785.1 of Desulfobacterales bacterium. The sequence continues at coordinate 5,435,493 of CP070771.1, read as the reverse complement.
CCAAAGAGCTTCAGGCCGGCAGTGTTGCGGTGAACAACGTGGACGCGGGCATTATGAATGTTGCCTACGGCGGCTGGAAGCAAAGCGGCATCGGCCGCGAGCACGGCCATGAGGGATTGGAGGAATATCTTCAACTCAAACATGTGCGGATCAGATACCGTGAGCCGGGTTAAAACGGCAGCGCGCATATGATATTTCACCTGAACGGAACAGCGAACCGCAGAATATCGAATATCGAACCGCAGAATGTCGAAGG
>CP070771.1:5414774-5435137 GCA_020345785.1 Desulfobacterales bacterium | reverse complement strand
CCCATGGCGGGCTGCTCCGGCCGCGGGTGAAACAAGAACATGAGAACTTCAGGTCGATCCAGCGCTGAGTAGTCGATTGCGGATTGATCTTTCATTGCTAAGTCCTCTCGATAGGGGGTGGAAAACCACATCCAGCGGTCCATTCAACAATTACTTAACATTCCTGACGGCTAGGACCCGACAGCCGGTGTTTTCGTATAAATCAACGGTCAAGGCATTCCCGAGGTAATAATTGAAGGCCAGCGGCAAGCCTAGGGCAGTGTCGGAGGACCAGACCAGGATGCAGCTGATTGTGATCTGGGGTACCATCTTTACCACATACCCACAGGCCGCCTGGTAGCCCTGGTAATCAGGATCTTCCCGATACAGACTTTGCAGCTCCACTATTGTCGGCAAGCGCCAATTACCATACTTCCGATCCAGGCTGCCGGCAAAGCTGCCCTGGATCCATTTATTTGCCTGTTTCCAGAATATATCGTTTTGATTGTCCGTTTGAGCCCACATAACCCCTAACCGGCTGTCGGTAACAGTGCCGTTGCCGTTGTCGATGAAGCGGTCCTGCGCCGGCACCGGTGCCCCGAAAATTAAGCCAAAAAGAAATATGATGAAGAAAATATGGGTGGCGGATTTTAACATGTTTCCCTCACTTTTTCTAATTACTCCGCCCTGAAAAACAGCGATACCAGGTTTGGATAAACCATAGTCGTTTAATTCTGACTTTTAAGTCAAGACCAATTTTTTCATTTACCCGATCTTGCAGTATCCTCTCCGAGCCTAAAGCTAAACCAACCCAAGGCCAAGAGCCATTTTCCCAATATTCCAACATTCCATCATTCCAATTGGCCCCCCCTAATTTTTTTCATGCAAGATTCAGGGACTAACCAAAATGAGGCACAAACCCTTATTTTCCATATATTCCGGGCGTCCGGCGAACGCATAAAGTTTAAAAATTTTTATCAACATCGCCGTGTTCGGCACCGATGTCTGATTCGATATACTTGAGTACCCAGGTAGCGATGATGGCGCCCACATACAACGAGTCTTTTTTATCCATCAGCAGATGGTCGGCTTTGTCCAGAGAAATAAAACTTTTGGGGTGGCGTGCTGTCTGGAAAATTTTCGCCGCATTTTCGATACCGACAATACTGTCATACGGTGAATGAAAAATCAGCAACGCACGGTTCAAATTTCGTATGGTTTCCTGCATGCGCACTGCTGCAAGATCGTCGAGAAACTGCTTTTTGATTTTAAATGTTCGGCCTGCCAACTCAACATCGGCTTCCCCCCGGCCTTCGATCATTTCTTTGGATTCTCCCAGGGCGCGGGATACATGAACAGGGTCCGCCGGTGCTGCGATGGTGATGACGGCCACCGCCGAGGGGATTTTTGCAGCCGCTTGCAGGACAGCCGCTCCACCCAGTGAATGGCCGATTAATACCTTCGGCGCTTCGAAATTTTCCTTCATAAAATCGGCGGCCATCACGAGGTCATCAACGTTGGAGGAAAAGTTGGTATCGGCAAAGTCACCTTCGCTCTCGCCAAGCCCGGTAAAATCAAATCGCAGCACGGCGATCCCTTCACGGGTCAGCGCCCGGCTGATATGGCTGATGGCCTTGATGTTTTTCGAGCAGGTAAAACAATGCGCAAAAAGAGCATAAGCCCTCGGTTTTTCTTCTGTGGGCAGATCAATTCTGGCTGAAAGCCTCTGACCGGCTGCATTGGTAAATTCGAGATTTTTGAATCGCATGACGATTTATTGGTTTATTGGGTTTGATTGAGTTGATCGTTGATCGTTCGTAATTTCTTGCGCCGACCGCCATTCCCATCCCAACTTCTCAACCTCTCACCTTCCCACCCTCTGTCCTCTGTCATTTGCCTTGCGCCGTGGGCCGTGCGCCTTTCCTATAACCTTCCCAGCCTTTCACCTTATGCTATTCGCCGTCGGTCTTTCGACTATGAACTATGAGCTATCAGCTATGAGCTATGAGCTTATTCCCACCTTCTTACCTTCTAACCTGCTTTCATTTTGCCTCCGTCATCTGGCCTTATAATCGACAATCGCAGGCGGCTTTAAACTCCGGTCTTCCAGAAGCGCCAGCGCGGCCTCCAGCACCGCCCGCTGTCTGGCGGCATCGTGCGGTGAATCCAGCGGATAGCCGTGGCGAAAGGGAACCACCAATGCCCGGGGAGGTCTTACTTTTTCAGTCGCCAGCCGCAACAGTTGAATAACGACGGTTGAGATTCCCTTACGTTCCAGTTCGGCCGCGACCAGACTCACGGTCTGATTGCATAGCGGTCAGACGGGTATCAACAGCGCCATGTCGGCTTTGTCTTCAAGCAGTTTGGGTACCACCTGCGGCAGGGTTCTTTTTATCAGACGTCCGGGGGCGGTAATTGATCCCATAAAGGATAAATATCTTTTGCTGAGCGAACCAATGCGGCCGGCATCGACCATTTCCCGCAGCCGGTCGGCTGGAAAAGCAAGGTTCGGATCCTCCCGAATACCCGTGTGATCAAAAGCGTCACTGCGATGAGTTTCGATGAGCGTCCGCACATCGACATCGGCAGGAATTTCCCGGAAGCCGGGGTCACCGCCGCGAATAGAATTGTCAAAGGGTTGCTGATCCCCTGTTACAATTCCCGCACTCGACACCAGCAACAGACGGCTTTGGGCTACGGTTTTTTCCAACGGGGTCCACGGCACCGGATCAATGCGGCGCCACGGGTAGGTTTTCAGAAATAGCCGGTATTTGAGCGGAAACTCGCTAAGATCCCCCAAGAATTTGACTCCTTAATTAATCCGCCCTTTAAAATAGCTGTTTCAGAGTAATCAGTTCTTTGAAAATTGAAGGAAGTTGTTCCATCGAAGATCCGGCGGATTAATTACTTTCTTTCATTTTTCTTCAATTTTCAAAGACTCATGTCAGTTTTTATGGGCCTTTCCCCGCTCATTCTGCAAGATGGAACAATTAGCTAAAATAGATATGATTCCATCCTTCGATATTCTGCGGTTCGCTATTCGCTATTCGATATTCTCTTTTTTATATTCTTTGCTGGCCATTTCCGCCATTTTGAATTTTTGTACCTTGCCGCTGCCCGTCATAGGGAATGCACTCACGAATTTATAATATCGCGGCATTTTTTCTTCCGGTAAATGCGTCCGCAGGTGTGCGGCGACCGCTTCCAGGGATAGCTGCGTGCCTTCTTTCAGCTTGATCCAGGCGGCAACCTCCCGGCTCTTGTCCGCCGCGGGTGAATCAAACCCGAAGACCTGGACTTCAGAGACTTCGGGCAGCATATAGATGGCTTCCTCCACCTCTACGGGATATATTTCGATGCCCCGGCGCACAATCACATCCTTTAGCCGGCCGGTAATTTTGATATAACCCTGCTGATCCATCACGCCCAGATCGCCGGTGTGAAACCAGTTATCCCGATCGATTGCGGCCGCAGTCGCTGCCGGCATTTTGTAGTATTCTTTCATCAAAAATCCCCGGGTGCACAGTTCCCCCTGCCAGCCCGGGCCAAGAGTTTCGCCGGTCGAAGGATCCACAATTTTAACTTCATTGCAGCTCAGAGCCGTTCCGATGGTTGATACCCGCAATTCGATCGGGTCATGGGGGTGGGTCATGGTGATCCAGGAAGACGTTTCCGTAATGCCGTATGCCACGGTAATATCAGAAACCCCGATATCTTCTACGATTCTTCGCATCAATTCCATGGGGCAGGGGGCGCCGCCGATGATTCCTTTTGACAGCGACGCCCAGTCGTCTTTTCGAAATTGCGGATGATCGATCAACGCGATCAGCATACTGGGAGACCCGAATATCGCCGTGCATTTTTCACCGGGTATGGCCGGCAGGATCATGGCGGGGTTGAATATCCGGCAGGGCATAACAAGCGCGGCCCCTCTTAAAATACCCGCCAGCGCAATGCAGGTATTGCCGAACATGTGAAACAGGGGAAAAAAGAGACAGAGCCTGTCGGTCGCAGAAATTCCCTGGCGTTCGGTGCCGACCATTGATTTATTGATCAGTCCCGGATGATCGAGCACGACGCCTTTGGGTTGGCCGGTGGTGCCGGAGGTATACATAATCGCCACGGGATCCTGGGGCTTTACCGCGGCAGCCGCCGCGACGAGCCTGTCCTGCGGCACTTCCTTGCCGCCGTCTATCAGGTCGCGCCAGGAAATCATCCCCGCGGGCGATGAATCGCCGATAACGAAGAGCTGCGCCAGGGTTGGTACATCTTTGCCGGCCTCCCGCGCCATGTTCAGCGTTTCTTCATCCTTATCGCGGCCGGCCACTATGAGGCCGCGGCATTCTGATTGGTGCAGAATATATTGCAGATTTTCTCTGGATGCAGCCGGGTCGATGGGGACGGTTACGGCGCCGATTTTAGCCAGACCCAGCAATGATAGGAGCCATTCGGCAACGTTGGGCGCCCAGATGGCCACCTTATCATCCTTTTTTATGCCCCGGCTGATAAACCCGCGCGCCACCCGGTCGATTTCCCGCGACAGGCTCTGATAGTCGTAACGAATGCCGATTTCGGTGTGAATAAGGGCATCTCTATGTGCATGCTGCCTTGTAACATCATCGAGCATTTGTCCGATGGTTTTCTGAATATATGTCATCGGAGGCCCTCCTTCTCCAAGGGTTCCGTCTTTAAAAGAAGCAACTGACGGATTTTGCGAAAATTACCTGCTTAACGAAAATCATGAAAATTCCAAGCACCAATAACCAAATCCCAAGCAAATCCCAATGACCCAAATTCAAAAGCCAAAACAAATGATCCGTCTATAACTATGCCCAACGGCATCGTCTGGTTTACATTTTACTTTGACGCCACCCTGCTCCTTTTCCTTGAATTCTTTGATTAACAATATGCCAACCCCGCAAATCCGTATCCTATTCCGGCGCTGGTTCCGCAAAAGCAGTGGGGGTGTCAGAACATTTCGGACTATAGTGTAATTCCGTTATCGAGTCCAGTTCAAAATATTGCGTATGCGATCCATTGTACCTCGGTCATTTTAAACGGGTGATTAAATCCAATAAGTGAATAGAATTCATAATTTAGATAGCTTGACATTTAACTTCGCATTCTTTATATAGAAATTCACCTGCGATTGTATAACGGCCCTGTCGGCCAAAAAAGAAAAAAAGCGGAAAGCGGATCAGATTGAGCGACGATGTCATCATAAAGGTTGAAAATCTTTCTCTGGCCTTCGGCGGCGTCCAGGCGCTGTTCAATGTCAGCACGCAACTTCTAAGCGGCGAAATCTTTGCGATTATCGGACCCAACGGGGCCGGTAAAACCTGTCTTCTGAACTGCATCAGTCGATTTTATACACCCCAGGAAGGTCAGATCCTTTACAAAGGCCGAGACATCCTCGGCATATCCACCCACGCCATTGCCAAAATGGGCATTGCGCGAACATTTCAGAATATCGAGCTGTTCAAGGGCATGACCGTCCTGGACAATATCAAGCTCGGGCGGCACGCCTTTCTGAAATCGGGCATTTTTTCGGATATGCTCTACTGGGGGCGAACCCGGCGTGAGGAATTGAGACTGCGCCGAGAGATTGAGGAAAAAATCATCGACTTACTGGAGATCCAGGCCATTCGAAAAAAAGTGGTGGGCACGCTGCCTTACGGAATGCAGAAACGCGTAGAACTCGCCCGGGCTTTGGCCATGCAGCCGCAGGTTCTCCTGCTTGACGAACCCATGGCGGGCATGAACCTTGAGGAAACCGAAGACATGGCCCGTTTTATCCTCAACGTCAACCAGATGTGGGCGGTGAGCATTATCCTGGTAGAACATGATATGGGGGTGGTTATGGATATTTCCAATCGCGTTTGTGTGTTGGAATTCGGGCAGAAAATCGCCGAAGGCTCCCCCCGGGAAATACAACAAAATTCCCAGGTTATCCGGGCGTACCTGGGTGAAGATGAAAAGGCCTATTCGCGGTTGTAGCAAGCTGAGAGCGGCGTTAGTGATGTGAGGTTCCGGTAAGTGGATAGGCTGTTGGCGAGGTTTCGGGTGTCAGAAAAAAGGTTTCAGGTTTCGGGTTTCAGGTGTCAGAGGGCAGAGAAGAAAAAAATGCTGGGAAGCTGGGAAGCTATGAGGCCGGGAGGCTGTGTTAGGTTTCGAAGGGTAGAACCAGAAGATAGAGGACAAAAGGCAAAGAACAGAAAATAGATGACAGAAGAACCGCCGTCGCCCTGCGGGCTTTGGCGCGGCAAGCAGATGACAGACGTCAATGTCGGAAGATCAGAAGATAAGATGATCAGAGGGTCAGAAGCCGATAGTTAATTTAATAGGGAAAAGTCTCGTTCGATCAAAGACCGAAACGATTTAAACGATCCAAACGATCTTTCCTGAACCCAGAACACTGAACCCTGAACCCGGAACGCTGACACCTGACACCCGACACCTGAAACCAAACTTTATAAAGACCGCATAACTTCAGGTCGGGAAAAAATTTTCATCCTGGCAATAAATGACGATGAACCAGCCTCAAGACAACAGCAACAAAACCGCCAATAGTCTGCCGGAACTGTTGATCAGAAACGCCCGGCGCTTCGGCGACGGCCGCGTGGCCATGCGGGAAAAAGAATTTGGTATCTGGCAGTCGGTAACCTGGCAGCAATATCTGGAACATGTGCGCGATTTTTCCCTGGGTTTGATTTCACTTGGCCTTAAACCCGGAGAAACCATTGGAATTATTGGTGATAATAGACCGGAATGGATTTATGCCGAGCTGGCGGCCCAGGCGGCCGGGGTGATACCCTTTGGTATTTTCCAGGACTCGATCCTCAGCGAGGTGGCGTATATAATCGATCACTCGGAAGCTACCATGATCGTGGCCGAAGACCAGGAACAGGTAGACAAGATCCTGGATTTAAAGGACAAGCTACCCCGTCTGAAAAAGATCATCTACACCGATCCCAAAGGCTTGTGGGATTACGAAGAAAAAGATCTTCTCCTCGAATTTGTCGACATCGAGCGACTGGGCCGGGAGTTGCACCAAAAAGAGCCGGAGCGCTTTGACAAAAATGTCGACGCCATAAAAGAAGACGACTTGGCCATTATCTGTTATACATCGGGTACCACCGGCAACCCCAAAGGCACCTTGCTCACCCATAAGAACATTCTCAGCATGGTGGCCTCATTACACGAGGTGGATCCCAAGCATCCCGACGACCAGTTTCTCTCGTTCATACCGCTGCCATGGATTGTGGAACAGACCATGAGCGTCTTCTCTTCTCTGTTCACAGGCTATACCCTTAATTTTCCGGAAGAACCGGAAACCGCCATGGCGGATCTTTATGAAATTGCCCCCAGTCTTTTGGTGGCATCCCCCCGGATGTGGGAGGGGATTTCGCGCCAGGTTATGGTTAAGCATTTGGATGCCTCTTTTTTCAAAAGGCTCGTCTACAATTTATGCCTGCCTGTGGGCTATCGCTGGGCGGATTTTAAATTCGAGAAAAAAAATCCACCGCTGGGATGGAAAATGCTTTACTGGATAGCCTATGCCGCCATGTTCCGGGCCCTGCGTGACCGCTTGGGTTTTTCCCGGATCCGATCCGCCATGACGGGCGGTGCCGCTCTGGGACCTGATGTGTTTCGCTTCTTTCATGCCCTGGGGGTCAATCTCAAACAGATTTACGGACAGACCGAGGTTGCCGGCTATTCAACCATTCATCGGGATGGCGATATCAATTTTGATTCGGTGGGCATTCCGGTGCCCGCGGCGGAGGTCTCAATTTATGAGCCGGACGCCGAAGGGGTTGGCGAGATTTTATCCCGGGGACCGGGCCTGTTTCAGGGCTACCTGAAAAACGAGGAGGCCACCCGTGAAACAATTATCGACGGGTGGATGCATACCGGTGATGCGGGATATTTTGCCAAAGATGGACATCTGGTGATCATTGATCGTGTCAAGGACCTGATGCATCTCAAAAGCGGTGCCAAATTTTCGCCGATGTTCATCGAGAATAAACTAAAATTTTGTCCCTACATCGTTGAAGCGGTGGTGCTCGGTCATGAACAGGATTATGTCACAGCCATGATTTGCATCGATTACAAACACGTGGGCAAATGGGCCGAGGACCATCGCCTCAACTACACGACCTACTCGGATCTGGCCGGCAAAGAGGAAGTCTATGATTTAATCGAACGGGAGGTGGTGCGGGTGAACGCCACCCTGCCGGAAAAGGCCCGCATTCAGAAGTTCCTCTTGCTTTATAAGGAATTGGATCCGGATGATGAGGAACTGACCCGCACCAAAAAAATTCGGCGTAAATTCATCAACCAGAAATATGCCAAAGAAATAGCTGCGCTTTACAGCGATGTCGCGGAGCTTCCCATTGAGACGGTTATTCGCTATCAGGACGGCAAGACGGCCACTTTGCGCACAAATCTCATTATGCGTACCATGAAGCCCGCAGACGCCTACCAGGATCTGCTTAAAAAGAAAGGCTTCTGGTCACAGCTCAAGGGAGGAATCTAGGTGCAAAACGAGTTTTTCTTTTTCATGCAGTTTCTTATAACAGGCCTGTCCATGGGGTCCATCTATGCCCTGGTGGCGCTTGGCTTTGTCCTGATATACAAATCCACCTCGATTCTCAACCTGGCCCAGGGCGAATTTATGATGGTGGGGGCCTACATCTGCCTTTCGATGACCCTTGATTTCGGATTGAATTTTTATGTATCGTTTCTGATTACAATGGGCTTCTCGGTTTTGCTGGGACTGGCCGTCGAGCGGCTGGTGCTGCGGCCTCTGATCGGTGAGCCCATCATATCCATCATAATGGTAACCCTGGGATTGACCTATATCCTGCGCGGCCTGGTCATCATGTTGTGGGGTAATGATATTCGCCAATTCAATATTTTTCCTGAAGAACCCCTTGATTTCTGGGGGGTCAAGGTGACCTACCTGTACCTCTGGAGCATGGGCATATCCCTGGTGCTGCTGACTTTTTTTGCGGTCTTTTTCAAGTATGCCCGCACCGGCATCTTCATGCGGGCTGTTGCCGATCATCAGACCGCAGCTCAGAGTATGGGAATATCGGTCAAAAGGGTTTTTGCCATGAGCTGGTGCATCGCGGCGGTGGTCTCGTCCATCGGTGGCATCCTGATCGGCAATATCGGCGGTGTCGGCGTAGAGCTCAGTCATTTAGGACTAAAAGTGCTGCCGGCGGTTATATTCGGTGGTCTGGACAGTATCCTGGGAGCCATCATCGGCGGCCTGATCGTCGGTATCCTGGAATTCCTGTCAGCAGGGTATCTGGATCCGTATATCCCGGCCATCAACGAAGTCTTCCCCTTTATGGTGATGGTGCTGGTATTGATGATCAAGCCCTATGGGCTGTTTGGGATCGAGGAGATCGAGCGGGTCTAACGAAGTCGGAATTGGGAATGTAGAAGGCGGAATGGCCAAATTGGTTGATTAAGTTGATTGGTTGAACGGTTGATTAAGTTGGCAAAGCCTGACCATACCAGTTTAACTTAATCAACTCAATCAACTTAATCAACTTATAGCGCTTCAACTGCTTACTGTTTGATAAGAGCAATTCTTTGCTAAATTTGAAACAATAGGTGAAAAGCGACGATGCCGGCTGGATTATTTCATGAAGATTATCGCACGGATGAGCGCATTTTCCAGACCTGGTTTGTCAGGGTCTGGTTGATCGCGTTTTTACTGGGCTGCACTCTGTTCCCTCTGACTGCTTCAAAATATATGATTTCCATCATGATCGAAGCGGGCATTGCGGTCATCGCCTGTCAGGGCTTGAATCTGCTGACCGGATTTACCGGACAGATTTCACTGGGTCAGGCGGCGTTTATGGGTGTGGGTGCCTATGCCTGTTCGATCCTTATCGGCCAGGCGGGCCTGCCATTTATTTTGTCTTTGCCGGCGGCCGGAGCTGTGGCGGCGATGGTGGGAATGGTTTTCGGCATCCCGTCGTTGCGCCTGCGCGGCCTTTATTTGGCCATGGCCACCATTGCAGCCCAGTTCATTATCGAGTTTACCATCCGCCGATGGGACAGCCTCACCGGCGGTGTGGCGGGACTGTACGTGGAACCGGGTACCATTGGGCCACTGCAATTCAATGACCATATTCATCTGTATTATCTGACATTCGCTCTGGCGGTGGCCGCGACCCTGGCTACCAAGAACATTGTCCGGGCACGATCCGGCAGAGCCTTCATTGCCATCCGCGACCGGTATCTGGCCGCCGAAGTCATTGGAGTCAATTTATTTAAATACCGGCTGCTGTCCTTTGCCGTGGCTTCCTTTTTCGCGGGCATTGCCGGGGCTCTGCAGGCTCAGTATCTGGAGGTCATCACCCATGAATCGTTCACCATCATGCAATCCATCGATTACCTGGCCATGTGCATCATCGGCGGATTGGGGCACGTTCTGGGAGCGATTTTCGGGGTTGGTTTCTGGTTTATGTTGGAACGTATACTCGAAGTGGTGACCACCACACTCAACACCAATTTTCCGGACCACGTCACCTGGTTTGTATCTCTGAGAGAAATCGTTTTTGGAGTGGTCATCATCCTTTTTCTGATTTTCGAGCCGGACGGCCTGGCCGCCCGGTGGCGCACTATCAAAGCCTACTGGAAACTGTGGCCGTTTTCGTATTAGAATTCATTCCTTGACCGGTATCGCTCAAGGGGCTGCAATTGGTTATCCGTTAATCGAGCGGATATAATTAATCCGCATGAAAGGAGGACGCACAATGAAAAAGAGTAGATTCTTAATTGTCGTTTTGACAATCACCGTGGCGCTGTCTCTCGGGTATTTGCCGCAAAATGCAGGCGCAGCCGAGGTCATAAAGTGGGGTGTCTTAATCGATCTGTCCGGCCCGACCTCGGACTGGGGCAAGAATCAGGTCAAGGGCCAGTTGGATGCCATGCGCTGGGTCAACGAGCACGGCGGCATCAACGGTAAGGAACTTCAGCTGATCGTAATAGACGACGGCTATGACACCGCCAAAGGCGTAGCCGGATACAACCGTCTGGTCGATTCTGAAAAAGTTCCGGGGCTTTACATCCAGTCCACCGGAACCACTATTACGCTGGCCAAAAAAATCGTAGCCGACGGCGTGGCCACCATCGCGGCCTCCTTTACGTCCAAATTCCAGAATCCCAAGAAAACGCCGTTTAGCTTCTTTGTATCACCATCTTACGGCACGATGGGGCGCATCGCCCTTAAATGGATCCGAATGACCTGGAAAGACACCAGTCGCAATCCGAAAATTGCCTACCTGTATCCTGACAACAACTACGGCCGGGACATTCTGGCCGTCTGCAAGGATTATGCGAAGAAGATCGGTGTGGAGGTCGGACCGGATCAAGTGATTAACTGGCCGACAAAGGATGCCACCGTTCAGCTGACCAACATGAGCCGGTATAATCCGGATTATGCCTATATTACTTCCACGGCGATGAATGGTGCCGTCATCCTGAAAAATGCCAAAGCGCTTGGCCTCAAGACAAAGTTCATTTCAAACATCAGAAATTTTGAAGAAACGTTGATCGAGCTGAGCGGCGGAGCTGCAGAGGGATCTTACGGTGTGCATCCGATTGCGCCATATGCTGCCGACGTTCCGGGAATGAAAAAGGTTGTCGACTCCCACGAGAGGTGGCATCCCGGAGAAAAGGGCACCAATGTCTATGTGGAAGGTTGGGTGAACATTCTTTGTGTCACCGAGGCACTCAAGATGGCCGATAAAGCCGGCGACCTGACTCCGGCCGGAATTCGCACTGCTTTTGAGAAATTTAGAAATTTTGATACCGGCGGTTTGGCGCCGCCGCTGACCTTTACCAGCACCGACCATCGCGCCAGCATGGCCGCCAAGATGTACCAGGTTCAGAGCGCGAAATTCAAGCCCGCCAGTGACTGGATTGAACTGCCGAGGGATATGGAATACTTCGGAAAATAATCAATTGGTCCGTTGTCAGTTGTCCATTGTCCGTTGAAAATGTCGGAGATTGCGAGAAATCCAGCCGATCGTGTCTTTGCTGCGCGTGTCTGGTATGGATTTCAGTCGAAGCGTTTTTTCCGGCAAGATTGCTGTAACCATGGACCACGGACAACTGACGCGGTCATTTGAAAAATAAATTAAAGTAATATGCTTAAATTAAATTTGCCAAGACAATTCAATGCCGCGGAGTACTTCATTGACCGCAACGTGGCTGAAGGTCGGGGCGACAAAGCCGCCATTGTGTTCGAAGAACGGGTAATTTCCTATAACCTGCTGTCGGAAAACGTCAACCGAACGGCGAATGCGCTTACCGAACTCGGCGTTGGGATGGAATCCCGGGTGATGCTGCTGCTGCGGGATACCCCGCAGATGATTTATGCGTTTTACGGAGCCATCAAAGCCGGTGCGGTGCCCATCCCGACCAATATCCTGATGAAGGCCCCGGATTTTCTCTACATGCTCAACGACAGCCGCGCGCCGGTATTAATCGTTGACGGCGTGTTTTTAGCGGAAATCGAAAAGATCCTCGACCAGGCCGTTTTTCTGAAGCACGTCGTCGTCTGCGGACAGCAGGACCACGGTCATCCGTCATTCGATGAATTGCTCAACAAAGCGGCGGCGGATTTCACGGCCGCCGCCACAACATGCGATGATGCGGCCTTCTGGCTCTACAGCGGCCGCAACCCCGAAAAGTTGATGGGTGCCGTACACCACCACAGCCACATGGTCTATTGTGCCGAGGCCTATGCCAAAGGCATCCTCAATATGACGGTCGACGATCGGGCCATGGGATCATTTCTTTTTTTCGCCTACGGGCTCGGCAACGGCGTTTACTTTCCCTTTGCGGTGGGTGCCACCACCATCCTTATCAGTCATGCGCCCAAACCGGAATTGTTCTACGCGGATCTGGTAAAATACAAACCCACACTCTTTTTTACCGTACCGACATTGCTGGGCGCGCTGGCCGATTACAAAAAGGCCAGGCGCACGGAAGGAAAAGACCTGCCGCCCACAGATAGCCTGCGGGCCTGCATTTCTTCGGCTGAAATTCTATCTCCTGAGGTTTATCGCCGCTTCAAGGAAGAATTCGGCGTCGAGATTTTAGAAGGTACCGGATCCACCGAGATTTGCCACATCTTCCTATCCAATCGTTTCGGGGAGGTTAAGCCCGGCAGTACCGGCAAGGTGGTGGCCGGCTACCGAACCCGGTTGCTGGATGACGACGGGCACCCCGTCGGTTCTGGTCAGATCGGCAATCTTCAGGTTAGCGGCGGCTCCATCGCCTCGGCCTATTGGAATCAGCGGGAGGAAACCAAACGCAATATGCTCGGTGAGTGGTTTGTTACCGGAGACCGCTACCTGGTGGATGAGGCAGGCTATTATTTCTTTCGCGGCCGGAGTGACGACATGCTGCGGGTGGGCGGCAAATGGCTGGCACCAGAAGAGGTAGAAAAAACCATCAACGAGCATCCGGCCGTGGCCGAAAGTGCCGTGGTGGGCTACAAGGACCGGGATGAATTGATTAAACCGTATGCCTTTGTGGTGCCGGCATCCGGGGCCTCGCCCTCCGACAAGCTGTCCGAAGATATCAAACAGTTTGTCAAGGATCGCATTGCGGCCTACAAATACCCGCGCTGGGTCGAGTTTGTCGACAACATTCCCAAGACGGCCGGAGGCAAGATTCAGCGGTTTGTGTTGCAGGAGAAAGTTCAGGGTTAAGGGGGGGGCAGGTGTCAGCGCAGCCGCTGGCCGCCATGGTTCACCCGTATTGGGAGGGTGGCCAGTTGGATCTGAAAAAGAAACTAATGAACGTCGAACATCGAACGTCCGACGTCCAACATTGAATACGGAATTCTGTCAATTTAAAAAAATGCTGAATAACACGCGGCGCGCACACCGTGCAGGCGCTTGCGCGGCGTGTGCGAGAGGTGTGCGCTGAGCGATCGAATCGACCAATTGAAATCCGACTCGGCTGCCTTCGACACGCTCAGGCCCCGAGCACGTCGAGGGGAGTGCGTTGCAGGCTTCGACTCACGCCCTTTAAAATAGATAAAGCGCAGCGCGAACCACATTGGACGTTCGATGTTCGACGTTCAATCTGTTCGATGTACCGACAAGGTGAAGTTTCATAAGGGGTGTCAGGAATAGAAAGCCGATGCGCTTGGTAGCAGGTGGAAGGTATAAGGATAAAGGATATAGAACAAAGGCTGTGAAGCAGAGAACTGGGTCCAAGGCTTTCCTCAGCATTCCGACCCGGCTCATCCAAGTATCTGTTCTCTGTTCTCAGTCCTGACACCTCATATGAAACTTGAACGTCCAACATCGAATAAAGGAATAAAGCGATCGTACCACTTTAAGCGAGTTTCTTTTTAGATCAAACTGGCCGCTTTTCTGGCCAGCGGTTGAGCTGCTTGCCCTCCGTCCTGTCCCGTCGCAGTCACGCTGGAAGCGTGACGAAGTCGGAAGCCTGAAAGGCGAAGGGGAGACACCTGACACCTTCTATCTATTTATATGCAGTTTCACAGGGGTTTTTCAAGGCTATAAGTAAATTACCAGGTAAAGGCAAAGACAGATGCTTAACGTCAACAACATCGAGGTTATTTATGACGATGTTATCCTGGTCCTCAAGGGCCTCTCCCTGGAGGTCAAAGAGGGCCAGATCGTCGCACTATTGGGGGCCAACGGTGCCGGTAAAACCACGACCCTGAAAGCCATCTCGGGCTTATTGAAAGTCGAAGAGGGGGAGGTTACCGGCGGATCCATTGAGTTTATGGGTCGTCGCATCAACGATTTGGATCCGGAAAAAATTGTTCGTCTCGGTATTTTTCAGGTTATGGAAGGGCGCTGCGTTTTTGAAAACCTGACCGTTCACGAAAATCTGATTGCCGCCACCCGCACCCGTAGAAACCGTGGCGAGATCCGGGAGCGGTATGACATGGTTTTCCATTACTTTCCGGCCCTACAGCCCCTGCGCCACCGCCTGGCGGGATACTTGTCCGGCGGAGAGCAGCAGATGCTGGTGATCGGCCGCGCTTTGATGGCCCGCACGACACTGATGATGCTGGACGAACCCTCGCTTGGCTTGAGTCCGATTCTGGTTGCCGAAATATTTAATATCCTCAAACGCCTCAACCAGGAACAGAAGATCACCATGCTGCTGGTGGAGCAAAACGCCCATCTGGCGCTTTCAATTGCCGAGCACGGCTACGTGATGGAAAACGGTAAAATTGTGCTGGATGATACGGTTGACAAACTCAGGGAAAACGAGGACATAAAGATGTTCTATCTGGGGCTGACGGAAATGGGAACCAAGCGCAGCTATCGGGATGCGAAGTTTTACAAGAGAAGAAAAAGATGGTTAACGTGATAAATCAGCGAGCACCAGAAGATTTGGTGGTATGAGGAGCGGCCCAATTTATTTTGATTTAACCTGACCCGGAAAAGGCGGAACCAAAAAAGAAGTTAATCACGAAAGCACGAAAGGACGAAAACACGAAACAGGAAAAAGATAAATTTCGTGCTTTCTAAATTTCGTGTTTTCGTGATGAAAAAAGTATTTTTTAAATGCATAGAAATCACAATCAAGATTAGTAAACAACGTGACGAAAAAATTTAGTAAGTTTAAGGAGATTTTGATATGCCTAAAATTGGGATTTTGGGATGTGACGCCACGACCCGGGATATGGACTGCGTGATGATCGGCTGTTTGGGGAATTTAAGCGGCCGCAAGGGAAAATTCGAGCAGTATTCCGCGGATGACCCGCCGGAACTGGTTGGTATTATCCACTGCGGCGGTTGTCCGACAGCTGTCGGCACCGACCGTGTCTGGCAAAAAGTCAAAGCCCTGAAGGAATACGGTATTGAGGCGGTGCATCTGACTTCCTGCCTGGTGCAGATCTGCCCGTTTAAAGACGATTTCGTGAAAGCGATCCGGAAGGAATACCCTGAAATCAAAGTCGTCGAAGGCACCCATCCGTTTCATGACCTGAACGCTTTCCGCCGCGGCATCCAGGAGTTGTCCTCCCAGCGGGCCGTAACGCCCCAGAAGATGAACGATATCGTGTTTAAGCGCATTAAGATTCATACGGATGAGGATGAAAAGGAGGGGAAGAATAAATTAAGTTAGTTAAATCCAAGAATTCAGGGATTTAGAGTTGGTGATAAATTCGTGAGTTGGTAAGTTCATGAGTTCTTGAGTTAAAGCTCAAGAGGCATCAGGCTTCATTTTGACTTATGAATCGATCAACTCACGAACTCAATAGCTATTTCAATCTGTGATAATCTGTGTTGATCCGTGTCCCGTTTTGAAATCGCTAAAATTCGGTTTTCAACAAGGCATTTATCTCTTCCGGGAACCCCATGCAGACGCTTTCGCCATAAAGACGGCCGAGTGATGCCACGTCCGGCGTGCCGATAGACGGATTAAAATATATGCGCGGCGAGAAAATGAGATGAAAGCGCGCATGGTCATCTTGTTGCGAACCGGCGAAAAAGCTCATATTAAAGTTGTAGATTCCCATGCGGTCGTAGCCCGCCATCAGCTTTGTGAGGCCTTGGGCCAGATCCATCAGGTCATCATCAGTGAGTTCGAGCGTTGATCTTAGGCCATCGACGACGGCAATTACATCCCCGACGGAACCCAAAGGTGCAAAAACAGTAAGCCAGGTCGTGCGGCCGATCCTCCCCAGAAACCGATCGCGGTTTTCCTTCTCAGCGATAATCAAATCATCCCAATAATTTGATTTGTTGACTGCCATATACGTTTTGGCGGCCGCCAGCTTTTCGCGCAGCAAGTTGGGGGCGAAACAGGTTGCAAATACCTGCAGGTGGGGATGGATGATGGAACTGCCCGAGGCCGGCATATAGTTCCAGCTGATCAGGTGGTATACCGATTCCGGGTGATTCATGGCATGCAGGTGCCGAAAGTATTTCAGCGCCAGACGAAACCCGTCGGCAATGGTTTGCGGCTTAATCTCCGTCATGGGGATATAGTGACGGGGTCCCAAAGTGGCTACCGCCCCCATGCGGTCGTAAGGTGCAATATTGGGGAATAACACCTTATCATCCAGGGTCATCCGTCCTTCGGTCACGATCTCAGGCGGGAAGCAGGGGGTAACCGTCAGCACTTTTTCCGGACAAAACGGGCACCATGTTTCGGTTCCGGCGAGCAGTTTGTCGAAATCCGGTTTTTTCCAACTCAGTTCTCTGAAATGGCAGATGCGAGAGGTTCTGCCGGTGAGCGGGTCTTTGCGGATTTCATTTGGAATATGTTTAGGAGCCAGTTCGTTGTTCGGATCCAATAGTACCGTCTCACGTGGAATCGCCTCAAATTTCATCTTGCCTCCAGGTTTTTGTTTGATTGGTTGACTCGTTGATTGGTTGATTAGGTGATGGATGGCTTGATTGGTTTAAATTAGTTGATTGGTTGAATAGTTGACTTAACACTAGATTGAACACATCTGGGATTAAACCAATCAACCAGTCAGCCATTCGACAAATCAACTAGTAAAATGTTTCCGTGTAGATATTTGAATTTTCAAATTTCTCATCCACCAGCCAGGTGACATCCCGGATCATCTCCCGGCGGCCGCACAGATAAAAGTCATAAGCCGCCGGCGATAGTCGCCGCTGCAGATAGTCCGTCACCCGGCCGCGAAAATATTCGGTGGATGATTGATAACCTTTTGAAATACAGGGAACGTAAAGATCAGCCGCAGTTTTAAACTCCGCCGCATAGTAAAGATCGTCCGGGTTATCCACTCCGTGAAGCAGCGTGAAGCCGGTTACTCCCGAGCGAACCATTGAACGAAAAGGTGCAATGCCGGCACCGGTGGCAACAAAAACGGGACGCCGTCCCGAAGGCTTGAAGGTAAAATACCCCTCCGGCCCGGAGACCTCAAAACGGGCGCCGATTTCAGCCTTACTCAGCACGGGAGTGAAACGCCCCGTATCGACTTTGCGAATGCAAAACGTAACCTCAGGGTCCTGCGGTGCGGAAACCGGTGTGTAGTCCCTTTCTGCGGATGGATGGTGAATTCGAATACGCTGGCCGGGCTTGAATACTAGGGTTGACGGCCGGCTGAACTTAATTTCAAAGGCGCGCTTTGTAAGCCATCGGCGATCGATCAGTGTTAATGAGTGAGTCTTTACTTTTGCTTCCAAAGCGTATCCGAAACCCCCCGAAGCTGATTGCAATACCTGGCCAGCACGAACAGATAGTCCGATAAGCGATTCAGGTAAACGACGGCCAGCTGAAATTGATCGGCCGCCTCACCGCGGGAATATTCATCCGCAATACGAATGACATGCCTCTCCGCTCGGCGGCAGACGGCTCGGCAGATATGCGCCCAGGCGGCCGTTGTATGGCCGCCCGGCAGAATAAAACCAGTCAGAGTCGGCAATTTTGCTTCTAATTCATCGATGGCCTGTTCCAAACCCCTGATCTGGTTGTCGCTCATTTTTTCAATCGAATCCATTGCCTGCGAATCGGGCGTGACGGCCAGTATCGCACTGAGGTGAAACAGGTCCGACTGAATCCGCTGCAGGGCATCGGCAAGGACCGTGTCTTCTTCCTGCAGATCGGTCGCCAGCGCCCCTAAAAGCGAATTTAATTCATCAACGTCGCCATAGGCTTCGATCCGCCGGTCGCTTTTTGAAACCCGTTCACCGCTGAAAAGACTGGTTTTGCCGCGGTCGCCGGTGCCTGTGTATATCTTCATGGCGTCTCCCGGTATTAGAAGATTTCCTTAAAAAAAATCTGCATATATTGCCAGGAACGCTCATCCGCATGTTTATTGTAAGCGATTCCATTGATACCGACTTTATCGGCGTCAGGATTGGTGAATGAGTGAACGGCGCCCCCGAAAGAGACCATCTGCCAGTCGGCCCCGGATTTACGCATGCCCTCCTGAAACCCATTAATTGCGTCAGTGGAAATAAAGCCGTCATCAGCGCCGTGACAAATTAGAAACCTGGCTTTGATCCGGCTGAAGTCTTCGGGTTTGGCCGCCGTCAACCCGCCGTGAAAGCTCACGACCCCGGCCAAATCCGCGCCGCTGTATGCCAGCTCTAAAACGGTGGTGCCTCCGAAACAGTAACCGATCGCAGCAAGCCTCTTGGGATCCACCCGGCTGTTGCCTCTTAAAATTTCCAGGCCTGCGCGTGCGCGCTCACGCAACAGCGGCGTTCCTCTGAGATGGCCGGAAAGCTCCTTGGCTTCAGCCGGATTTGTGGTCCAAACACCTTTGCCGTACATGTCTAGGGCAAAGGCCACGTAACCGAGTTGGGCCAGCTTGTCCACCCGTGATCGGACGTAATCATTGAGGCCCCACCATTCGTGGACCACCAGCACCCCGGGACGTTTTCCCCGGGCGGCATCATCATAGGCCAGATAGCCTTCCAGAACCGTGCCGTTTTGGGTGTATTCAACCGGTTTTGACACGACCTTCGCGTTTACTGAAACCGCTAAGGATAAAATACATATAGCTAACAGGATTTGCTTCATAACTTCCTCCCTTTTATCTTGTTCCAACTATTTGAGAAGCTGCCAGGTCAGCCCCGGCAACTTTTTTACAAATTATGTATTACCGACTTTAAGTCAATAGCGATGAATAATTTTTGCCGGCATTCGGTTTAAAAGCATCCGTTCTGAAAGAATTCTACCGAACAGCGCGTCCTGATAATTTGCGCCGAATTTTTTTAGACATCTAGCAATCCAGGATCTGCTTCATCGTGGCCCCGTCAATATTGCCCCCGCTGAGGATGACGCCGATGCGACCTTTGGCCTGAACGGCGCCGCTCATAAGCGCTGCAACACCCAGGGCTCCCGAAGGTTCCACTACCAGTTTCATGCGATAGAACAAGAACTTGACCGCTTCGATAATGGCGGATTCCGCAACGGTCTGCATGTCGTTGACGAATTCCTTCACCAGCGGAAACGTCACTTTGCCCAGTGACGGGGTTCGGGTGCCGTCGGCGATGGTGGGCGGATTTTTTACGGTGTGAAGTTTGCCGGTGCGAAAGGAGCGGGTGGCATCATCGGCCAGCTCCGGTTCAATGCCGATGACCCGGCAGGCCGGATTCATTCCTTGGGCGGCAATGGCAGAGCCGCTCAGCAATCCACCGCCGCCGCAGGGAACCAGCATCACACTCAGATCCTCCACTTTTTCCAACAATTCAAGGGCGGCGGTCCCCTGGCCGGCAACAATATTGATATGATCATAGGGGGGGACCAGGGTATAGCCTCTGTCTTTTACAAGATCCCGGGAGATTTTCTCACGGGTGGTATCGGCAGTATCGTAATCAACGACGGTGGCGCCATATTCTTCGGTGGCCGTGCGTTTGACCGCCGGCGCATCCTTG
>CP070771.1:5401834-5414674 GCA_020345785.1 Desulfobacterales bacterium | reverse complement strand
CCGTGTCCGGTCATATCAGCCATGGCTTTGACAATTTCGCGGTTATCGGCAGCCGCAACCGCAGCGATCCGTGCTTTTACGTATACCTCGTCCCGGCCGTCAAGCAGATCCCAAATCGGCGGGTTCAGGTGCTCGAAGAATCTGCCGAGATTGTCCTTTTTCAGGTGAAGCAGGACATCATCACCTTCGGATTTTTCCACCAATTCGTATTCAAAAGGGGTCATGCCTTCCGGTGCCAGTCCGAAAATGAAGCTGAATTCAGGATACTTAGGAGTGATGTCCATCTTGTCGGGAGCGGTGCCGGCCTGGAAGGTGAGGGTGATCTTTTTGAGATTTTCTACTTTGGTCATTGAAATATATCCCTTTTTTTATTCATTTGGACACGGATTGCGCTGATTAACACGGATTTTATGATCATTTTCTTCATTTACCACAGAGTCACAGAGAACACGGAGGAATGATTCGTTTTCCCCGATCGGGAGACGGCGATCGGGCAAAAAAACAAGCCCTGCGGGAAAGCCTGGCTGAATTTATCAAGACCTTTTTGCCCCAGCCCTCAAGCCCAATTTATTTGGGCGCTCCTCCAGCGAAGCGCTCCTTTAACGATTGACAGGTATGTCAATCCAGGTGTCTGGGTGGTTTGCCGATTTTGTCTCCCAGCGCTCTTTCCCTGTTTTCCACGATTAAATCCGCTATTTCACTGATTGCATTTTTAAGCCACATGGCGGTTTGCGAACCTTCAGTGTAATTGGCCTCGCCGAATGACTGCACCCGGCCCTGCTTTTGAAGGTTGTTAACCTGGGAGAATTCTTCTTTCGAACCGGGGCGGTAGACAGCGAAAGTTCGGCCGCCGAAGCGGTTGACAATCGAAAACACGGGCACATCGCTCGGCCCGTCGGCAACATAGATCATGTTCTGAAAGGGCACGCGGCGATCCTCGTCCGGGATTTTGGCGTTGACGTCGATATCCGGGATCTTGTTGCTGCCCTTGTTGATTTCAAAAATGGCCCTGGTTTTGGTGGTATTGTCCAGGGCATAAGCCAGCTGGGAGATGATTTTCGGCTGCGCCGGATTCTTTGGCCTTGACCTTGCCAGATAGCCGGGCGGCGGCGGCTGCTCGACAAACTCACAGCCCCAGACACCGTCAATATAGGGGGCAATCTCGCTGCCCAGGATCATTTGCAGCAGGCCGGTGGAGACAACATAGTGCTCGACCTTGATTTCATGCTGGCGGTACGCGGGGTTATCCCGCACAATTTTTTTTACCTCGTCAAAAAAGCCCGGCAGGCCCTGATAAAATTTTATTTCAGCGCCCAGTTCGCGCAACGTGTCGTTGTTCAGCCCTTTGAAAACCCCTTCCCGGGCGTAGGTTAAAATGTGATTGAGGTAGGCCGTGTCGGATGCAATCATTTCCAAACCGCTTTTGCGATAATAATTCGGCAGCTCGGCAACCTCCTGCCAGAATTTTTTAGGATCGACCTGGTAGCGGGCAAAGAGAGGCTCCTGCATGTAGCCGGGGATCAGGGTTTTATCGAAGTCCCAGATGCAGGCGATAATGTTTTGCAAGAAAAGCATTTGAGGCATAATTACTCGCTATGAAAATGTTTTAGTTTACACACGCTTGCCGCACTACCAAAAATAAATTGGAACCAAATCCTGCTGTCAGTTGTCAGTTGTTGGTTGTCCGCTGCGGATAGAGACAGGCATTATTTTAAAAGCACTCATTTGATACCTTAATTTTGCACCAAAATTCAAGTGTTAGTAATAATACAAAAATTGAGTAGGTTCAATTTGTTTATACAGATATAGAGCATTAAGTTTGGAATCAGCCCTTTTATCTAGCGTGCTAACCAGTTTTTCATCTGGTTTAAATGGGCCGGCAATCCATCAAACATCCGTTTATCAATAGCCACATTGTGGCAATTTTTGCTTGACGGAACTCGTTGTGAATGGCAAAATAGGCGGCTAATAATTTTTTTCGGCCTTTTAGCCGTTTAACTGATGCCGGCAAAGGGCCGGGTTGAATCAGTAACGGTTTAACTGCAAGATTCAATTAAGAAAAAAGTCTGGCACTATATAAACAAACAAATCCAATGGAGGCTATAAACTTATGATCAAACGGTATTTACTCATAGGCGTCATTTCTCTATCAGCTCTGCTTCTGGTGGCAGCCCTTATTACCGCCAAGATCAATCCCGGCAGTCAGCAGGATGTGCGGCCGGTTGCCAAACTGGCCGGGCAAGACCCGGTTCCGGCCGTCGGTAGGGCGAAAACGAATAATTCCGGGCCGATTGCAAATTCCGCCAAGGCCGTGCTCGACGTTCAGGGCATGTCCTGTTCCGGGTGTATATACACGATTAAATCCAGCCTGGCCGGCTTCGAAGGAATCCGCGACGTGCTGGTGGATGTGGGCAGCGGCCGGGTCGAGGTGTTCTATGACAGTTCCAAACTCAAAAACCTGGAGCCGATTGCATCCGCCATCACCGCCGCCGGTTACCCGGCGACCCTGAAGCAGACGCTGACCAAAGACGAGGTCGAAAAAGAAAACGACTTTTTTGCCTCCCGTTCCAAGCTGTATGTCGCCGCTGTGGGAGACTGGGAAATATCAAGAGATGATTTCAACACGGAGCTTGCCCATATCAGAAGTCGCTATCAGAAAGTATACGGCGAAAATATCTTTAGCGGGGACCAGGGCGGTGCTTTGCTGCAGAGACTGCAATCCCAGGTGGCATCGAGTCTGATCAGTGAAGGTATACAGATGCAGGAAATTCGCAAAGCCGGATTCAGGCTGCCGAAGCAGACCGTTGAGCAGGAACTCAGTGATTACCTGGCAAAAAAAGACATGGCGCTGGAACAATTCAGGCAGGCCCTGAAAGATGCCGAATATGATTATGATTATTTTGTCAAAAAGTTTGAAAATCGCGTGACCATCGACCGCTATCTAAATGAAAAGATTTTGTCCGGTCTCACCAACGACCTGGAAAAAAGACAGCAATATGCCGACTGGTACAATAACGCGCAGCTTCTGGCCAAAGTGGTCTACTATGACAAAAACCTCGAGAACATCGTCAATAACAGCGCCGCCGGCTCAGGATGCGGCAGTAGTTGCACGAAGCAGTAATATTCAACTGAGTAACACTCAATTGGGTCAGTTGTCGGTTGTTCCTTGCCCGTTGTAAATGTCAAATTTGAATCGCTATCGGAAGCCGCGGATGGTTTGTCCTGCAGTTTTAATCTGTGGTTTCCGTGTTCATCCGTGTCCAATTAAGCTTTTTCGGTTAAGTGCTTTGCCAGGCGCTTACCCAGGCCGATGATGGTCAGCACCGTGGGGCGGTCCAGGGCCTCGGGAAAGACACTGGCATCGCAGACATACAGGCCTTTGACCTCGGTTTGCAGATCGGCGTCCACCATGTCCCCGACGCGCACCGTACCGCTGGGGTGGGTGCCGATCAGCGGCCGCATGAAAATACTGGATTTTTTGGCGCCGGCTTCAATTAGAATGCGCCGGCAGACTTCATAAGCATCCTGCAGCCTTTCAGTATCACTTGCCGAAAGCGGCTTGCGGATCTTACCGTCCGGATATATTCCCCCCGTAATGTCGTCCTTGAGCTTGATCATGACACCCAGCATCTTGTTCCACTGCAGCCAGCGCAGCGCCGGTCCGATGCCCCTGCGCACGGCGGCCAGCGGATACATCAGCCAAGGATCGGTCAGGGTACTGAGCATATAGCCCGCCTCCGGGTTTTCCCAGGACCACGTCATGGGGGGCTCTTTGCCGCTGCCTTTGTCAGGGCCGGCACCGTAGATGATCACGGTAGTGTCCATGGTCATTCCGACGCCGGCGCCGTCCAGCCCGGAATTTTGCAATATGCGCGGCGTTCCGATGCCGCCGGCCGACAAAACCACTGTGTCGGCCCGGGCCTCAAACGATGCGCCTCTGATGCGGCCCTCGAGAGCCGCGACCCGGCCGTTCTCAATCCTGACCGCTTTGATCCGGGCGCCCTGTCGTATCCGCGCCCCGGCAGCCACCGCTTCATCCACCCACTCGGCGGCGTTCCATTTTGCGCCGCAGCGGCAGCCCAGCATGCAGTTGGCGCCGCAGGTGAATTTTTTGCCGCGATGTTGACTTCGGTCGGGAGTCATGAACTTGGGCTGGGCAAACCAATCGTAGCCTAATGCCTGGCCGGCCCGGGCAATCCGGGTGGAGGCCGCACCGCGCAGATCTTCCGGCAGCGGACGGATGTTCAACTCTGCGATGGTCTCTTTGACCTCGGCATCGATATCGAGATTGTATTTATCTTTGAACCAGTTCGGCGGTTCGGCGGCGCATGCACAGTACATGCTGGTGGCGCCGCCGACCATGATGGGTGCGATAATGTTCAACCCTTCCTCGGTATACAGCAGGCTCATGCGTTCTGAATACCGCAAGGCTCCCAGATAGGTGCCGTAATAAAATTTTTTCCGGTAATCGTAGCCGCGCTCCAAAATGAGGACGTCTTTGCCTCGGCGGCTCAGTTCCCGGGCCACGGTGGCCCCGCCGGGTCCCGACCCGACAACGATGACTTCAGCAGTTAGATTATCTTTTTTGATCATATCCATCACCAAGCACTAAATTGTTAAGGCTCGTAACTCTGTCAGCCATAAAAAAAACAGCCTACTGAATTGCTAATGCGGCAATAGTTATTTAGACATTCTTTCTTAAGACTTAATATTCACCGCAGAGCCGCAAAGTGCGCAGAGAATATTTATTTTATGTTTGCCATTGAGAGGCCCCGCATGGGCGGGATGACCGATCTATTGAATATTTTAAACGGTCGGCCTCCGGCAAACATAAAGGGCAATCTGCCTTAAACGAAGAAAATCATATGATCGTGACGTCTTGAAAATTGTACGCGAAACTATTGCCCGATGGGCGTGCGTTTTTAACTTTCTGGCCTCTCAGCAGAAAGTTAAAAGAAAAATTCCTCTGCGATCTTTGCGGCTCGAGCGAAGCGGGCGGTGAATCTATGTCTAAACACTAATGAACTCATCAGTAACCCAACGGTATAAGGCTAAAGGTTCAAGGTCAAAGGAATAAGGATAAAAAAAATTAACGCTCCATTTAACAAGTCGGCTGCGAATAATACTTGGCAATCCGGCCTCAATACGCCACCGGCTTCTGTTCGATAAAACCTTGCAGCGGTGCTGGCAGACTCCGGAAATCGACCTCCTTTGCCTGGGCGGACAGATCCACCGAGTTGTAAGTGTGCCAGTACAAAACCGGACCGCGGTCACGCTGCTGATTGCGACAATAATCCAGCACGGCGGCAAACGTCTTGGCGGTATACGTCGGGTCCAACGTGATGCCTTCTTTTTCTTCCATCAGGTGACAGGCTTTGCTACCAGCTTCGGTGGGCATGCCGTAGCCGTCGCCGAAAAAATCATCCAGGATTGCAGGTACCCTTATGGTAATATCCGGCAGGTCCCGGCATCTTTTCTTCAGATATCTGTAAGCATGTTTCATCTGCTTGGCAACCGTATGCCGGGTGCAGGCCTGGAAAGGACCGAGATGGGATGCAATCACCCGCACACCGATCAGCCGGGTCTTCATTCCGATCAGCTGCAGACCCAGCGCCAATCCTGCCAGACTGCCGCCGGAACTCAAAGGACAGAAGATCACCCCGGGTTCGGGTATTATGCCCTGATCGACCTGGTCCTTTAGCTCAATGGCGGCATCGACATATCCGACGGTGCCGAGGGCGCTGGAACCACCGGGGTAAACGAAATAGGCGGATGGATATTTCATGCGGTAAAGCAAATAGTAGCCCACCAATGTGCGCCACAGGGTCTTTTGGTAAATCAGCCGGGCCTTGTATTTTTCAAGCATAAGCAGGACAAGCTGCACATTGGCGGTAACCGGCTGGTGATACAGCAGCAGCGTGCATTTGATTCCCAGCTGACGGGAAAAAAGAGCACATGCCAGACCGTGGTTGGTGCCGATGCCTCCCAGGCTGATCAGATGCCGGATTTTTTTTTGCCGGGCTTCAGCCAGAATAAAGGCCAGCTTTCTGATTTTATTGCCGCCATAGACAGATGAACTTTGATCGTCGCGTTTGATCCAGAGGTTTTCAACGTCCAGGTGCTGCAGGGGGTGCACGGGAGTCGGGAAGGTTCCCAGGTCGATATACGGCAGTTTACGACCCAGTTCCGGATACCTTCGAAAAAGGCTGAGATTACAGCGGTTCCCCGACCCATTCATCGATGCAGATTCCCTTTGCGGCCAGATAGCGCTTGCGCCGCTGATAATATATGACTCCGGAGGCTATAAACGTCATGAACCAGCCGATTTTCCAGGCGGACTTCAGATCAAGAAGGATGATGATGCTGAAAAAGACCATCAGCAATATACCGACGATCGGACAAAACCACAGCCAGAACCCTTTCAGTTTAAAGCCGGATTTTGCGTATGCTTCCGGGTACCGTCTCGGCAGTCTTATCGAAGCCACCATGACGGGCAAAAAAATCAGCATACCGCCCAGGGCGGCATAGGAAGCCAGGGTGGCCAGCGAAAATCCGGACACGATTCCCAGAACCGAAAGCAGCCAGGCCAAGGTTAAAAACACATGGGGCGTGCCGAAGCGCTGATTGAGCTGCCCCAGCCTTTCAGGAAGCAGTTTGTCCCGGGCGATCATCAGCAGGGATTTGGTGCCGATGATAAACAGGGCATTCAAGGTGGTGACCAGGGCCAGAACGGCGCCGCCCAGCGTAAAGAAAACAAAACCGGCCTTGCCGGTGAGATCGCGGGCCGCCTGGATCAGCGGCTCGGCGGCAATTTGAAGAACGCCGGGCGACACTGCCCCGACGGTTGCAATCGCCACCGCCAGGTAGAGCAGCATGACCATGGGCATTGCGATAAAAAAAGCCCTTGGAATGACCCGGGACGGGTTGACGATTTCGTCGCCCAGCTCGATAATGCCGTTGGCGCCGAAATAAGTAAAAGTGAGCAGGGCCGTGCCGAGCAGCAGATTTGACGGACCTTTTTGCATGATCCGGTCGAAATTGGCCGGGTTGATCACCGCGGTCCCGCAATAGGCGTAATAGACCAGGGCCGATATCAGAATGAGGACCAGAACCCCTTGAATCCGGGCCGCCGGTTTAACGCCCAGCAAATTGACGATATAGAAAAACGTCACCAGACCGATGGCCAGCAGGGTAGGGGGCACGGAAGGCACCAGCGCCCGGGCATACCCGGCGCAGCCCAGGGCGTAGAGGGGAATCTGTCCGAAAAACGACGCCCAGGCATACACCCAAACGCCCACAAACGCCAAACCCGGGGATACCATGCGGCTGGGGTATCTGTAGTTGGCACCGGTGGTCGGGAGGGCCGACCCCAACATCGCCAGGGGCATCATGCTGATCAAAACAGGAATGACAGCCAGCGCATAGGCAATGGGAAGCGCGGGCCCGGCGATTTTATAGACGATTCCGGTAAAAACAAATACGCCCCCGCCGACCATAAAGCCCACGGCGATAAAAGTGACCGCCGGCAGATTCAATACGCGCTTTAACTCGGGAACCGGCACCGGCATTTTTCGCTCACCAGACGACAGGATTTCGGATTTAGGCGCACAGCGGCGCCGCTGACCCCTCATATGTAATTTCAACTGGACGGAATAGCGAACCGCAGAACCGCAGAATAAAATACCGCAGGATCTAGAAAATCCCCCCGGCCCCCTCTAAGAAATTTGGCTTTACCCGCAAGTCCTGCCGGACACAGGGGGAATAGGGCATAAAAACTATTTCAGCCTCGATCAACAAATTCGAAATTCAAAATCCGAAATACGAAACAATATCAAAATTCAAATCATAAAATGACCGAAACACATAGCTGTCCGAATTACAACCAAAACTTCATAAAACGCGCCAACCGTCCAATCACTCTGATTAAACTACTGACTTTCCTTTCTATTCTTAAGATCCAGTGCGGCCTTCAGCCCTTTTTCACGGATGACCTTAATCTTCAAGCGGGTTTCGGTGAGCTTGAAAAAACGTTTGCCGTATTTGCGAAGCAAATTTCGATTAATTTCAAACCCCAGGCCGGCCTTGTTAAAGGGCTGCAGCAGGCCGTCTTTGTCCGGCAGAATCGGATCGATGATGCCCTCCCTGAATTCGGGAATCCAGGAAGGTTCCTCCAGGGGATATTCCAGGGGCAGGTGATTATCCGGATCGGCCAGCACCATGTTCCAGTTGATGTAAAATCCGATGCCGTTGGTCCAGGTATGGGGGGTAAAAAGCCGTTCTTTCTGCCGACACATGTCCATAACCTGCCTCACCTGGGTGATTCCTCCGGCAAAGGTCGCATCCGGCTGGTAGATATCGAAGCAGTCTTTTTCAAACATAATTTTAATCTCATCCCAGCCGTAGTTAAGCTCGGCGCCGGCAATTTTGACGTCCGACCTCTTTTTCAGCGCGGCATTACCATCATAATCCCGCGAATCCAGCGGTTCTTCGAGCCATTCGATGCCGTTGTCGCAGCACGCCGCCGCAAAGTCGGATGCTCGCGCAAGATCCCAGGCGGGCAGTCGGTCGACAATGGAAACCAGCCAGCCCTGGTTGGCATCCACGCCCAGCCCCAGCGTATCCCCCACCCCTTTGCGAATGACTGCAATGTGACGGACGTCCTCTCTGAGTTCGGCGTTTTTGACACGCAGTTTGGCGGTTTTAAACCCCCGGGCCTGCATGGCCAAAAGTTGTTCCACCCGCTTTTCAGGTGCATGCATCTCACCGGTTGAAAGGTAAACTGCAACCGGCCGCGCCCGGCCGCCGAGCAGTTCATAAACCGGTTTGCCCTCGGCCTTGCCGATGATATCCCAGCAGGCGGGCTCGATCCAGAAGTTGCGCCACCCCAGAAAGCCGGCCTGCTTCAACAGGCTCTGAATCCGGTCGATGTCCCGGGGATCGGCTCCCATCAGATAGCCGCCCAGCAAATCGCCCAGTCCCTGTCTTTCACGGCCCATGGCGGCGCCGGCCGAATAGCCTTCAAGACCTTCATCGGTGACAATTTTAATCAGGGTGAAGCGGTTGTGCGTCTGGGGATAGCCCGGGATCCAGGTGGGCCAGAAGGTTTCTCGAAGCGGTACGGAGACATGGTAGAGCTCAATGGCGGTTATTTTCATCGGCTCCCTCCTTTGGCAACTTTTGGTTGAATCAAGGATTTTGTCTTGTGAAAAAAAAAATTAATTGTTTCGGGCGTGGGACCGGCATTAAGGCGCGATTTGATTTTAGTCATTTTAGCTCAGTTTAGTGCATTTTAGGCAATTATTATTTATCCACCACGATCCAGGCGGTGTAGCGGCCGTCATTTTCAATGGCAGCCGGATATCCCTGGCCTGCGATCATATCTCTTATTTTTTCGGGGGTGTAAAAATGACTGCGCATGAGCAGCGCCTTTTCCATCAGGGCCAGGACCTTGACCCCCTTGTGATTGAAATCAGGCTCTTCGATGACCAGTCGGCCTCCGGGCTTGAGAACGCGCAGCAAGTCTTCTATGGCCTTCTGCTGGTCACAGAAGTGGTGCAGGGCGTCGACCACCAGGATCCGGTCGAAACAGCCGCCGGCGAACGGCAGACGCTCGACATGGGCACAAACCGGATTGACCTGCTTTTCAAGTGCTTTTTGCAGCATGCGCCGGGACAGATCGCTGATGACGATATGGTCCACCAGTGCCCTGAGATGCGAGGAAACCCGGCCGGTGCCACCCCCGCCGTCCAGCAGCCAGCCCGCAGTCGGCAGCTTCAACAGGTGTTTGAGACGCCCGGTGTCCGGCGGACCGATCACGCGGTCGTAGATGGATGCGATGAGGTCGAAATGATCGAGCATGAGAATTCCAGGTTCAACGATTTTCCGGCCGGGCGGGATTCAACGCTGGCACGTCTCTTCGCCAGCGGCATCTTCGACCGGGGGGCTGCGGGTTGGAAAACCCCAAACAGCTTTTACCAGATTCTTGCGGAAACTAATCATACTTGGCGACCTGCCGACTTGCAAGCACATTTATCCATAACTCCATTCATATGCCATCGGTTATTCCGGTGAGAATTGTAAAGATTTTACCGTTACAGCGAAAATATTTTTTGGTTGTCCAGACTTACACCCTGCCGCCGGCCTATGAATGGAGATAGAAAGTTGCTTGTATCTGAATCAGTTATATCTGTACCAGAACATGCCCAGCCCCCTTGCACTGCAGTATTGATTTAATAAACCAATTACGCTATTCTAGTTTTAATTGAAGCGTATCAACATCCTTTTGCTTCTCCGGCGTGCTTTTACACCAGATGGAGCCTTGCCGTTTTACCGACAAGGTTTTAAACCCAAGACTGATGATTTGTCTTCAGGCCTTGGGCGTCAGGAGTCTATGCGATGACACACTGTGTGTTGTTAAATGCCGACTACACGTTTTTAAATCTAGTAAACTGGAAGCGGGCGATTTGTCTGATGGCCAAGGGCAAAGTGGAGGTGGTAAAAGACTCCCAGCGCACCATTCGCAATGCCAGCGGCGTGGAGCTGAAAGTTCCGGCCGTGATGCGGCTGATCAAGCTGATCCGAACCATTTATCGAACCAGTGTCACATTTACCAAAAGAAACGTCCTGATCAGAGATCAATTCAAGTGTGCCTACTGCGGCGCCAACAAAGAAAGGTTGTCCATCGATCACATCATACCCAAATCACGGGGGGGCAGGATGACGTTTGAAAACTGCGTGGCGGCCTGCAAAACCTGCAATTTAAAAAAAGGCGGCCGCACCCCCAGGGAAGCAAGAATGTATCTTAAGACGAAACCTTATCAACCGACCATTTCCGAATTTTTGCGATTAAAATTTGAAAGTCTGGGCATTCACGATGTCCTGCGGGAACTGGGCGTCTTCTAACCCCATCCTTAACCCGGAAAAGCCGAGCAAAGCAAAGCGTAAACCACGGCCTGACGGGCAACCGGAAAGGATGATTTACACTTGATCCAACCTAATTTAAGAGCGAGGAGATTATGAAGATTATTGTCGTGGGCACCGGATATGTCGGACTCGTGCATGCAGCGGTGTGCTCGGAATACGGCCATGAAGTATACGCGTATGACATAGACCGGGAGAAGATCGAGGCCTTTGCCAGTGGACAGGCTCATCAGATTGAAAAACACGTCAACGAACCCGGTCTGGTGAATATTATCCGGGATACCCTGGGCAAATCCCTGTTTTTTTCCCATGATTTTAAATCCATTGTGGAAGGGACCGACGCGATTTTTATGTGTCTGCCCACGCCTTCCAATATTGATGGGTCTACCAACCTCACGTTTTACGATGCGGCCGCCGTGCCCATTGCGGAGGTTCTTGCCGGCCGAAAAGATAAACGCCGGGTCGTCCTGGTGAACAAAAGCACCGTGCCCATCGGAACAGCGCGGCATCTACAAGATATTATGAGGGCCCACGAGGTTGAAAATTTCGGCGTGGCATCCAACCCGGAGTTTCTGGCCGAGGGCACCGCGGTCGTGGATGCCCGGCGGCCGGACCGGGTGGTGGTGGGCTGCGACACAACTGAAGACTTCAACATTCTGCGGCGGGTATACTCACAGTTTGTGCATCATGTGCGCATTAAATATATTGAAACCACGCCGGAGACCGCCGAGGCCATCAAGTACGTGGCCAACACCATGCTGTTGACCTATATCTCTTTCTGGAATGGGGTGGGTGCTAAAATTGGTGAGAAAATGCCCAACGTCAACATCGATGACCTGCGGCTGGGGGTGACGGCCGACGACCGCATCAGCACGTGGGGTTCGTTTGTCAGCAACGGCGCCGGAGGCAGTTGTTTCGGCAAAGATATCGCATCTCTTATTTATCAGATGCGCCGGGTGAACGTCAGCACCAAGATGCTGGAGGCGTCTTTTGAAGTCAATGAATATCAAAAGGTCTATCTGATTGATCGGGCGATTACCGAAGCCGGCTTCAAATTCAACAACAAGACCGTCGCCGTGCTGGGTCTGGCTTTCAAGAAACACACCAACGACATGCGGGATGCCTCTTCCATTAAAGTGATCGAATCTTTGCTCGGAAAAGGCGTGGCGGCCATCCATGCTTATGATCCCCTGGCCAATGAGACGGCCAGGGTGGTATTTGATCCCTCCAAAAACATTCTGTTTGAAAAAATAAAATATTTTGACTCCGCCAAAGAAGCCATCGCCGGTACTCATGCACTTTTCGTATCCTCGGACTGTGAGGAGTTCAGAGGTTTCTCCCGCACCATTGAAGACACGGTGAAACCTCCCTATCTGGTGATGGACGGAAGGCGCATGATTCCCGACCATGGCGAAC
This sequence comes from Desulfobacterales bacterium, assembly GCA_020345785.1. Next base: position 5,402,338 of record CP070771.1, on the reverse strand, counting down.
TGGTGGCGAAAAAATACTCGTACCTTGCCGTCGGTTCAATGGCGATGATGCCGGCGGAATAAATGAACATTCGATTGAAAGGTCATTATGAAAGGAATAATTCTGGCGGGTGGATCGGGTTCCAGACTATACCCCCTGACCCTCGGCGTCAGCAAGCAGTTGTTGCCGGTATATGACAAACCCATGATATATTACCCGCTTTCCGTGCTGATGATGGCGGGAATCCGGGAAATTTTGTTTATATCCACGCCGCACGATCTGCCGATTTTTCGCAAAATCCTCGGTGACGGCTCGCATCTGGGCATATCCTTTTTTTATGCCGAGCAGCCGCACCCCGAGGGGCTTGCCCAGGCATTTATCATCGGAAGCTCATTTATCGGGCGGGATCCGGTCTGTCTGATTCTCGGGGACAATATCTTCTACGGTCAGGGTCTTTCCAAAATCCTGCGGCGCGCCGTCCAAATTACCAAAGGGGGCCTGATTTTCGGATACCTGGTGCGCGAC
>CP070771.1:5394181-5401734 GCA_020345785.1 Desulfobacterales bacterium | reverse complement strand
GCTTTCCAGCCTCATAGCCTTCCAGCTTCCAAGCTTCTGGCTTCTGCCAACACACAACTGACAATTGACGCTATATTCAGCGCAACATCGTAGCATAACGCTTAAAGGCCGATTCACCCCCAAAGTACACGCTGGGATTATTGTAATGAAATTTTGCAGCAACTGCGGGCAACCGCTGACATACCGGAAGCCGCCGGGAGATGACCGCTCCCGTTATATCTGTGAGACCTGTGGTGTCATTCACTATCAGAACCCGCTGATGGTGGTGGGATGCATTCCCGAAAAGGAGGACAAAATTTTACTTTGCCGCCGCGCCATCGAGCCCTGTTATGGACAATGGACATTGCCGGCAGGGTACCTGGAAAACGGAGAGACCGTTGCCGCAGGTGCCAAACGCGAGGCTTACGAAGAGGCCCGGGCCAGGGTTGAAATATTGGCCCCCTATGCGTTATATAATATTTGCCATGTAAACCAGATTTATTTGATGTTCCGCGCGCGTCTTGTAGACGATAACTTCCGCGCCGGCAGTGAAAGTCTGGTGGTCAGGCTCTTTACTGAAGAAGATATCCCTTGGGATGAAATTGCCTTTCGTGTAATTAAGGAGACCCTTAATCAGTATTACAAGGACCGTCAGGCCGGCCGCTTCCCATTTTATGTGGGAGATATTGCTAAATCGCAATAACATCCAATGAGGTTCTGTTTATGACATTTACAAATCTTCGGAAAGACTCGTTTAAATCTGCGACCCTGTGGATTGCATTTTTTGTCTGGTTTCTGCCGATTTTAATATCCTGCAGCGACGGAAAGGAACCCTCCGAAGAAGCAGCGCTTCCGGATGATACCGAAAGCTTCACGTTTTTCGACATCGGCAGAACTACGAAGTTTTCCGGACAAATCAGGCAAGAACTGGAAGAAAAGCTCGGCCGCGATGCCATCGAGCGCCGCAGTATTCTGGATTTGGAAATTAACTACAGGGGATTTATAAAAAAATATTTTCCGCGGTTGGAAAACCTTAATAGACAGCTGAATTTTCCGCCCGGAGAAAGGGTCGAGCACAACACGGTGAAATTAATGTACCGCTATGCTCAGAGACAGAATGTGCCCTTCGATTATGTTGAACTTGTCTTTTCGGAATACACCCAAACACCCATCATGTTTAAAATCAATTTCAAAAAAGATGAAGCCAACATCATCGAAACCCTGAAGAAAAAGTACGGCAATCCGAAAATCATCGACTGGAGTGAAAATAACGGCCAATCCATGCACTGGGAGAAAGATGCCGACTTTTTGATCGTGTCTCTCGTGCCCGATCAGTTCGGCAAACATGAATATCAAATCGCCATTTATTTTGCCGATAACCTTAAACAGCTTATCGATACTGAGAGGGCAGAAAAAGAAGAAAAGGAACAGCAGCGAGCGAAGACGGGGGAAAAGGCGTTTTGATTTCAGAGGACAGAAGACAGATGACAAAGGATAGAAGGTGAGAGGGTGGGAAGGTGCGATGAGAGGGCAAAGCGCAGAGAGCATAGCGCATAGGGTTGTAAACGCCTGAAGCTGGGAGGCAAATTAGGACTGAGAAATAGGAGCATGGAGCAGAGCGCAAAGGGCATAGCGTAAAACAAAGAATAGTTGCCAGAGGACAGAGGGCTTTGAAGACCCGAAGCGAGGAAGCTGGGAGGCAAATTAGGACTGAGTGATGAGGACTGAGGACTGAGAGACGAGACCATAGTCCAAGCTCACAACAAACCCAACGATCTAGTGATTGAAAGAAAACCCGTCCACCGCCGGTGTGGGGTTTCGCCCTCGGGCATCCATATCGGCGTAAGATCCTGATATACGTAGGTTGGGTTGATCCGCCGAAGGCGGACAACATTCTTGGTCGGCCTCAACCCAACCTGCCTGAAATCAGGACTTTTCGTTCAAACACTATCTAAACGATCTAACTTTATCCCGTGACATTTTTATCCGGTTAGATTCACGAGAGTGACAAGCAGAGCGTATTTAACCGGACCCGATAGGGACAAGCGAGGCGGATTTCATCGGGACGACCGAAATGATCCTGACGTTCTAAACCAACTAAACTATCCAAACGATCCCAACCAAGATAACCAAGGATTTTAACATGAAATGGATTACGCGATCACACGTTCACGTGGACAGGGTCGCCTGTCCCTGGTTAATTACACGCTTTATTGATTCCGATGCGAAATTTTTGTTTGCACCCAAAGACAAGGTTCTGGAGGTTGCCCAGCGGGAGGGTGCGATTCCCTTTGACACTCCTGGCGCAGAACTCCACCATAAAGGAGATCTATGCACGTTCGATGTTATTATCGAGAAGTATAAACTGACCGACAGCGCTCTGCTGAGAATGGCAAAAATCGTCAATGCCGCCGACACTAACCGTATGGAAAAGGATCCGATCGCCGCAGGGCTTGAAGCGATCGCAGTCGGCTACAGTTTACGGTTTCCGGATGATTTGGAAAACCTTGAAATGCAGTTTGACGTATACGACGCCCTTTATGCCTGGTGCCGGCTGGAAACGGCCAAAGACCGTCCGGAGTTGATTAGTTGATTGGTTGGATAGTTGATTGGGTATAAAAAGGATTTGATCTAACTTATGTTCCCAATCAACTCAATCAACTTAATCAACTTAATCAACCCAATCAACTACATTATCCAGCATCCATCATCCAGAAACCAGTATCATGAGTCAAATTCTTCGCATTTCCAATTTTCTTGGCCTCCAGCGCAGCACCATCGGCATGCTCTTTATGGTCATTCTGGTGGGCATGGGAGAGCGGATGGCCGAGCGGTTTTTGCCGATATATCTGATGGCGCTCGGCGGAGGCCCCATTGTCATCGGGCTGCTCAATGGTTTGGATAATCTGCTTTCTGCCCTGTATGCTTTTCCGGGCGGATACTTATCGGACCGCTTGGGATTCAAAAAAGCACTGCTGGCCTTCAACCTGTTTGCAATGTTTGGTTACCTGCTGGTAATCGTGATCCCGGCATGGCCGGCGGTGATTGTGGGCGCCCTGTTCTTTTTATCCTGGTCCGCCATATCGCTGCCTGCCACCATGAGTCTCGTTGCCCAAGTGCTTCCGATGAACAAGCGCACCATGGGTGTTTCCATGCATTCGCTGGTGCGACGAATACCAATGGCCTTGGGTCCCATCGTCGGCGGATTGTTTATAGGACTGTGGGGAGAAAAAGACGGGGTGCGCCTGGCATTTGTCGCTGCCCTGCTGCTGGCTGCACTGGCCGCTGTCATGCAGCAGAAAATGATCACAGAGAATCCTGCCGAAGAATCCGAAATCAAACAGACCAGAAAACCCGAAAAAAATCCACGATTGCTGTTTCGCGAAATGTCGCCGGCGTTGAAACGACTGCTGGTCTCCGATATTCTGGTTCGATTCTGTGAGCAAATTCCGTATGCCTTTGTTGTCGTCTGGTGCATGAGGATCATCCAAACGCCGATAACCGCTTTTCAATTCGGTATCTTAACAAGCGTCGAAATGGTTACGGCAATGCTTGTCTATATTCCGGTGGCCTATTTCGCGGACCGCACCACCAAAAAGCCGTTTGTTGTCGCCACGTTTATATTTTTCACCTTGTTTCCTCTTGCACTTCTTTTCGCCGGATCCTTTGAGTTGCTTGTATTGGCCTTTATTTTGAGAGGACTGAAAGAATTCGGCGAACCCACTCGCAAAGCGCTGATTATGGACCTTGCGCCTGAGGAAAGAAAAGCCGCCATGTTCGGCCTTTATTACCTGTTGCGCGATGTGATCGTCTCCCTGGCGGCCTTCGGCGGGGCGTTCCTCTGGCAGATTGCACCGCAGGTAAACTTCCTGACTGCCTTTGTGTGCGGTATGCTGGGCACCATTTTTTTTGCTGCAAGGGGTAAAGATCTCACGGCGACAGCGGACAACGGATCGTGAAGGCCCGAAGCTACGAGGGGGGATGAAAAGGCATAGAGCATGGCGCAGAGCGCATAGCGTAAAAAAGAGAGCGTTGATTAGTTGACTGGTTGAATAGTTGATTAAGTATAACAATGATTTGATCTAGCTTATGAACCCAATCAACCCACTGAACCCAGTCATCTCAATCAACTTAATCAACCCAATCAACCCAATCAACTTAATCAACTAATTAATCCGCTGGACTTACTATCTAACTACTTTCTTCAATGTTCATAGAACACTTCATAACCCTGAATGTGCTGTTTTTAAGGGCGGATTAATTATTTGACATACCCGGCACTTTATAATATCTTTCATACGCTGAAACCAATACGCCATTGTCTCCGGAGGGGGAAGTGAAAGAAAAAATCAGAATGCTGGATGATCGGACAGTCGAGGTAAACCTGCCAAACATAAACGGCTACGAGCGTATAGCCATGGAGTGCTCGGCTTCCTTTGCCAGAATCGGTGGCCTGGTAAAAGAACGCATCGAAGACCTGAAAACCGCAGTTTCGGAAGCCTGCCTCAACGCAATGGAACACGGCAACAAGGGACGACCGGATTCCAGGGTAGTCGTTACCATGAACCTCGGTGAAAAAGATTTCAAAGTTTCAGTGATGGATGAAGGCGTCGGCATACCGGTTATCCCGCAACGAATTGATATAAAAAGAAAAGTAGAAAACCTCGAACCTCCGAACGGATTGGGGTTATTTTTGATTCAACAATTGGTTGATCAGGTTGATTTTAACGAAATGATCGACGGCGGTCATGTGGTCAAAATGGTTCTCAAAATGGAAAACTAAGGTACCGGCCGACTATGGAACAGAAAAACGAGATCACACTGGATCGACAAAACGGCATTGCACTCATGCACATCCGCGGCGATATCACTGCCCAATCCGAACCTCATATCAATGGCGCTTATGCAGAACTGAATGATCAGGGTTCTGTCTCTAAAATTCTGATCCAATTTGAAGAAGCCGCCTACATAAACAGCGGCGGCATCGCGGTGCTCATACAAATTCTGGCCCAAACCAAAAAGAATAACCAGCAAATCGGCATCACCGGGCTCTCTGATCATTTCAAGAAAATATTCGGCATGGTGGGCATTACCAAGTTTGCGAATATATACAATAGCCTGCAGGAGGCTGTCGCGTCGATGGCGTGATTAGTGTTACGCGGTTCTGCGATCGTAGCGGAAAACATGGTTAGCCAAATCGGAACAACTAATAAGTTCATTATTGTTTAGATGGAATCACCGCCCGCTTCGCTCGAGTCGCGGAGATCGCAGAGGAACTTTTCTTTTAACTTTCTGCTGAGAGGACAGAAAGTTAAAACCATCCGACCGTCGAACAATAAAACCGCGTGCTATTCACTCCGGCACATTCAAGTATTTTTATTCGCATAAAGCGGATTGTTCTTTATGTTTGCCGGAGGCCGACCATTTAAAACACTCAATAGATCGGTCATCCCGTCCATACGGGGCCTCTCAACGGCAAACATAAAAAAATATTCTCTGCGCACTTTGCGGCTCTGCGGTAAATATATGGGGTCAATAAATAAGTTTCAATAGATATTGCCGCGTTTGAAAAACCTTTCATCGGCTTACAGCATCTCATACGAGGTTTAACTGACCAGGTGACCATAGACAAAAAAGTCTAACCTCGGCGAAATGCTGGAGATTTCCCATGCCACTATCATCGATCTTCCTTTTTCATAATCTCTCCGAGCCTCACTTGAAAAGAATAACGGATGCGGCGAAAGAAATCCGTGTTAAAAAAGGTCACTGGTTGTTTCACGAGGGCGACGGCGCTGATCGGATTTATGTGCTCAAAAACGGGGCGGTTGAGATGTTGACAAGGATCAACGATGATATTGAACTGCCGGTGACAATCGTTCGAAAAGTTGGGGGGTGCTTCGGAATATCGGCTTTGGTTTCTCCCTATCAATATAGTCTTTCATCCCGCTGCGCGGAGGATGCTGTCCTGCTTGAAATTCAACGCAAGGACATTGAAAAGCTGATCCAGGAAGACCTCGCCCTGGGCTGCACCATAATGACCAATCTGGCACAATACCTGCTGGAGAGGCTCAAAGAAACCAGACAGGATTTGAAAATCCATTTTAGTACCCTTTTCCAGTCGATACAGACATAAAGGTGGATAGTGTTGTATCCCTTAAGTAATTCATTATCGTTGAAGGGGAAACCAAAATTATAGTTGAGTCTTTGAATATAGATAATTCCAAGCACCAAATTACAAATATCAAACAATATTCAAATTCGACTCGACTGAGCTCGTCGCAGTCCAAGCTCCAATGATCCAAACAAGTTTCGGCTTGCTGCAAGGAGTTTCCTTCGGTCGGGACGCGGACGGAATGGAGACTATTAGAGACCACTTAATCGATTTAATTTACTGTGGTTTTAGATTTGTTTCGGATTTGAGTTTTGGGATTTGAGTTTTATTTGGAATTTGAGTTTTGGGATTTGAGATTTTTACGATATCATCTGGGAAAAGAATGCAGTTGTTCATTGAAGCACTTTGTTGACGCATCCTATAGGGTATGCCAAACGTGGATTCACAGGAAGAAATAAAGCAGCTCAGAGAATCTCTGCAGCAGGCAGAAAAGGTCCAGGCCGAACTTGATCTGAGAGTGTTCAATCTCAAAACGCTATATGATGTCAGCAAAGACATATACGGTAGCGTGGAGTCGGAAACAATCATCAGAAACTTCCTGTTGATGACCATGGGCAATTTTGGTGTTATGCAGGCGTTTATTTTGCTGAATGATGCGTCCGCTGAAAAGGCCAACAAATTCGTCTCCGTAGGGTTTCAAGACGACCTGACTCAATCTCTGGAAAAAGATGCCGTCCGTTACCTCGACCACATAGGCCTGAAAGACCCCCATCAAAAGTTGAAACCGTCTGATCATCACGATATTTTGCCGCCGGCGGTAGACTTTTCACTGCCGTTCGCCGTAACGCAAAATTGTCCGGGCCTGCTTGGTCTGGGACCCAAGCTGATCGGCGAACCTTACAATGAAAACGATGCCGAACTGTTGAACACCCTGATCAACAATCTGGTCATCGCATTAAAAAACGCACGTTCCTTTGAAGAAATCCGGCAACTCAACAAAAATCTTCAATTAAAAAATGTCGAGCTTGAAATGGCGCTCAAGGAACTTAAAGCCGCCATGCGCAAGGTTGAAATTTTGGAAGGCATCAAAGCCAACCTGAGCAAATTCGTCCCCAATACGGTCAGCCGCTTGATCGAAAAGTCTCCCAACGGCGAAATGCCTGCCGGCCGGGAACATGATGTTTCCGTCCTCTTCCTTGATATCGAAGCCTATACCAAGATATGTGAACGGCTTGGGGATCAGGAAATGAATGACATCATCGAAAAGCACTTTTCAGCTTTTATGGAGGCAATTTATGCCAACGATGGCGATGTCAATGAAACGGCCGGCGACGGTTTGATGGTGCTCTTTATGGATGATGACAAATTGCAAAACGCACTGGGAGCAGTGCGAACTGCACTTAAAATTCGTGAAGACACCATAAAAATAGGCCGGGAGTGCAGTTCACTCTACCGGCCGCTG
>CP070771.1:5381473-5394081 GCA_020345785.1 Desulfobacterales bacterium | reverse complement strand
CCGGAACAGCGATCGACGTTCCAGCCTCGACCGCCGCTGGATAAAATCCCGCTACCAGGGCGAGGAAAGGCGCAGCGGGAAGGATCGGCGGTCGGACGTCGAACTAAAAGACCTCAACAGAGATCTGCCCGTACCGGAAAACGCCGGGTCAAAAAAAATGGAAGGCTTTGAAAAACTGTTGGTTTCCAACACCATTCAACTGGAAGCCGTTACCCGTTTGCTTCTCGAAAAAGGTATTTTAATGGAAGATGAACTGGTGGCAAAGATGAAAACGGTTCAAGCGGAATATCACAGAAATCTGAAGACTTAAGCCGATCCCATCATTCCAACGTTCCCATCGTGGCGATGCCATTGGCTTTTGAGCAGCTTCCTACGAGCCTTGCGGCGACCAGTATCAGTTCTCAGGGCCGGCGCCAATCAACATCACAAATTCCAAATCACAAATCCCTGGCCCAGACCGATTTTACGCCTGAACTATTGATTGCATCCTCGCCCAAGCCGGATAAGGATAAAGGTATAAACCCGGTAAGTCGCGCCAGGGCGGGCTCAAATATACTGCCCCCTTTGCTGTCATACATCAAGGCACCCGCCCAAGCAGGGCGGCATTGCCGACTCCTCAGGTGGATTTCGATCTGCCAATCGAAGCGCTTATCATTGCAGACTCAAAATCAGGTCTAATATTACCAATACTGCGGGATTAAAATGACTCAGATTAAGGAGAACAATTATGACCGATAAAGCGAAAGCGATGGTCCTCACCTCATTTGCGGCAGATGCGCTTGCACTTGGTGTTCACTGGATCTACAATACCAATGTAATCGATAAAAAATGGGGGCGGGTAGAAAACTACATCAAACCGGAAAGACCGACCTATCATCCCACTAAAGATTTGGGAGAGTTTACCCATTACGGCGACCAAACCCTGGTGCTTTTGAAAGCAATTGCGGAAAGCTCCGGTTTTGATCTAAATAATTTCGCAGCGAGCTGGCAGCAATTCTTTAAGTCATATGACGGTTATTTCGATGGGGCCACCAAGGCAACCCTTGAAAATTTCAAGGCCGGTAAAGAACCGACCCAGGCCGGTTCTAATTCTGATGAATTTGCCGGCGCTGCCCGTATGGCACCGCTGGCTTATTATTATCGTAACGATTTGGAAGGGTTGATAAACAGTGCCAAAGCGCAGACAGCCTTGACCCACAATAATCAGGAAGTCATTGATAGTGCCGCTTTCCTCGGCGAAGTCGTCTTCAGAGTTTTGCATGAAGAAAAGCCCGTCGCAGCCATCAAAAAGACCCTGTTCGAAGGATATGACCGGCTTCCCTATTCGAAATGGGTCGAGGAGGGCATCAAAAGTATTGAAAAAGACACCCGCCAGGCAATGTTGGATTTTGGACAAATGTGTGAGATTGCAGCGGCCTTTCCATGTATGATACATTTGATCGCGAAGTACGAAGATAATCTGAGAGAGGGGCTGATTGAAATTGCGATGGCCGGGGGCGACTCAGCCGGTCGCGGTCTGGCTGTCGGAATGGTCCTGGGGGCTCATCTGGGAGTTGACGCCATACCGTCCAAGTGGCTTTCCGAGCTCAAAGCCTACGGGCAGATTACTGCTTTAATGGATCAGATAGATCAAAAAATCAGCGACCGCCGGTAGATCTGGGGGAATGAGGAAGGCCTCTGGAAGGGACCCTAGGACCATGTTCTGCCAATGGTCGCTGATGTATATAAAAAATTTTGGTAAAACCTTTTCAATCCTCACGGTCATAGCCGATGGCTTATAAATGGAGTTCGCTGATATGAAGACGATGACGACATCGCTTGAAGGTCTGCTGATATTGGAGCCGAGAGTATTCGAAGACGAAAGAGGATACTTTCTGGAAACCTATCACAACCTGCGATACCGGGATTGCGGCATAGACAAGCTCTTTGTGCAGGACAACCTTTCATTTTCGACAAAAAATACGTTAAGAGGGCTGCATTTTCAGATATCCCGGCCTCAGACCAAACTGGTACAGGTCATTACCGGAGAGATTTTTGATGTGGCGGTGGATATCCGACCCGGTTCAACGACGTTCGGCAAATGGATGGGGATTGTGCTGTCCGAAGGAAATAAACGCCAGTTCTTGATTCCCGACGGCTTCGCTCATGGATTTTGTGTACTCAGCCGAAGCGCCCATGTGGCTTATAAATGCACCGCTTTATACAATCCCGCGGATGAAGGCGGAATTCTCTGGTCGGATCCAAACATCGGGATCGACTGGCCGATCAAGCATCCGATTTTATCCGACAAAGACCGCCAATTACCATATCTATCCGATCTGAAACCGGCACAGCTTTTGGGCGGGACGAGTCAATAATCCAACCCCGGGTGGCAAGGCGTTGGTTTCACCTCGGGAATGGCGTTTAAAATCAGACTTCTGAGTTGCTAAATATGAAGATACTCACCTACGGCGCCAGTGGACAGCTGGGATGCGAACTGATGCGGCAGGGGCAAGCCCTGAGCCTCGACATGCATGGGGTTGCAAAGCCCCAAACGGACATTACAGACGTATCCCAGGTAGAATCCGTTTTTTCCAGCTGCCATCCAGATCTTGCGATTAACGCTGCCGCCTACACCAATGTTGACGGTGCTGAATCCGAACCCGAACTGGCCATGGCGATCAACAAAGACGGCGCGGCGAATCTTGCCCGGGTTTGCACTGCCAACAAAATTCCGCTGATTCACATTTCAACCGACTATGTTTTCGACGGCACGAAACGCTCCCCTTACCGCGAGACAGATCCTGTTTCACCGCTGGGGGTTTACGGACGAAGCAAGGCCGAAGGTGAATCGGCAGTGAGATCGATACTGGATGAACATATCATCGTACGGACCTCATGGCTTTACAGCTCGCACGGTCATAATTTCGTCAAAACCATGCTGAAACTCGCCCGAGAAAAAGAGCAGATACAGGTGGTGTCCGATCAATATGGATCTCCTACCAGCGCAGCTGACCTGGCGGCGGCGATTCTGTCCCTGGCAGAAATGTTTCGGCAGCGCCGCGCAATTGCCTGGGGAACGTATCATTATTGCGGAGCGGGAATAGTATCCTGGCATGGCTTTGCAAGAACAATCGTGGAAATTGGCCGGCAATACGTCGCACTGAAAACAACCCGAATTGAACCCATAAAAACCGCTGACTATCCCACCCAGGCCGCGCGGCCGGCCTATTCCGCCCTGGATTGCAGCCTGATTAGGAAACACTTCGGAATATCCGCCAAACCCTGGCGCGACAGCTTAAAAACCGCCATCCTGGCCCTGCTCTCACCACCTGAGCGCGGGGTACGATAGCGATCGACCACCCAACAGAAAGTTATCCATCGTATTTCAAGCCGGTGGGCACCGCCCGAAAAAAATCATTTAAGTTGCTAATATTTATTTAAAAAGTTACTAGCTACAACTAGAAATTCTTGATTTTTTTTAAATTTCATTTTAACATATCTTATGGAATCAATTCCCGATCAACATGTCCCTGTGCTGGTTGTCGACGATGACGAAGGACTTCTTTTAAGCATAAAAGCGACCTTGGTCAGTTCAGGTTTACCGGAACCGGCGCTTGTCTCTGACAGCCGCAATGTCCTTGACCTGATGCGAAAGCATCATTTTCAGCTGGTGTTGTTGGATCTGATGATGCCGCATCTGAACGGCATTGAGGTTCTTGAAAAAATCAAGAGTGAATTTCCGGAATCGGAATGTGTGATCGTCAGCGCCAGTGATGAAGTCGCTACGGCGGTGCGCGCCATGACACTGGGAGCCTCGGATTATCTGGTGAAACCCCTGAACAGTGAAAAACTCATTGCCTTGGTAAATCGCAGCCTTGAAAAATATAATCTGCAGGACGAACTGGCACGGTTCGGGCGCCGCAAAGTCTTTTCCGAATTGAAGAACCCCAATGCCTTTGCAGGACTGGTCGCTGAAGATGAGTCCATGGCCCTGGTATTTCATCAAGTAGAAGCCGTCGCCGGCACCGACTACAGCGTGGTGATCAACGGTGAATCCGGTACCGGCAAGGAAATGCTGGCACGGGTCATACACAAACTGAGCTATCGTTCCCAGGCGCCTTTCTATGCCGTCAACATGGCTTCGTTCAGCAAAACCATATTCGAAGATGAATTCTTCGGTCATGCCAAGGGCGCTTATACGGATGCTTCAAGCGAGCGACGCGGTTTTTTTGAGGCGGCGAACGGGGGCACGCTTTTTCTGGATGAAATCACCGAGCTGGACCCCTCATTACAGGCGAAACTGTTAAGAGTCATCGAAGAGCGCGAATTCTATCGACTGGGAAGCACGGAGATTAGAAATGTTGATGTGCGCATCATCGCGGCGACCAATCGCGATATCAATGAGGAAATAATTCAAGGGCGCTTCCGGGCGGATCTGTTTTACCGCATTAACATGTATAACATCAAGATTCCTCCCTTGAGGGAGAGAAAAAATGATATTTTGCCGCTGGCCAAGCATTTTCTTGATATTCATGCCAGGGCCAACAATAAAAAAATCCGGGATCTGTCCCCTGAGCTGGCCGAGAGACTGTTGCAGTGTTCCTTTTTCGGCAATGTCAGGGAACTTGAAAACATGATAGCTGCTGCTGTATTGCTGGAGCAGGGCAAAAACCTGACGCTGGCGTCTGCCCGTAATTTATTGCCGTACAACGGGCCTGAACGGCGTAAAAATATCGAACTGCTCACTTTAGACGAGCTTGAAAAACGACACATCAAACGAACGCTTGAGGTTACAGGCGGGAATCGGCCGAAAGCAGCTAAGATATTAGGCATTAATGTTTCGACGGTGTATCGCAAATTGGAAAAATATAATATATCGGATAGTAATCCAAAAGAGAATTGAGGTATTGCAGCTTAACTAAACTCTTCAAAGTTATATCAATATGGCGGCGGGATCAGTGTGGGAGGGCTAATCAATGTCAGATGGCTTGGATGTTATCGTTCTTGACGACGATCAAGGTATATGTGAGATCATCGCTGAATTGATCGAAAGTTTTTATGCTTGGGGAAAGGTGTATCCGTTTTCGGATCCGGAAGAGGCGATAGCTTTTTGTCTAAAGAGGGATATCGGGGTCGCAATTTTCGTGGTGGATGTATTTCTCGGCGGCTTGAGCGGATTTTATTTTTTGGATGCCGTTGAAAAAAAGTATCCCACTGCCTATGAAGATGCCATTATGATCAGCGGCAATGCCAGTGATGACGTGGTGAACATGTGCCTGGCATCCAACGTGAACTACTTGCTGGAAAAGCCGCTTAAACCATATGCCCTGCAGCTTGCCGTGCGGGCCATTACGGCCAAATACCTTGAATTTGCCAAAAAACTAATGGATGATCCAGGATACGCTGAAAACGTGGCCCGGCTTTAGGCCGAACCGTTTTGGCGTAACGCTAACCTCGAGCCGTTGAAATCCAGAGGCATTACATCACATATGGCTGAAATTGAAAAAATCCGGGGAGGGGCTATATTAAAGCTTTTGACAGAGCTGCAACAGGATAAAACCCCGTTGAAAATCCGCTGGAAAGACGATGATGAAGAATGGATGACGCATATTGCGGATATCCGCAAGCGGAAAAGAACACCCCATTTGCTGATCAATTTTCAGGAAGATTTTCTCAAAACCGGCGACTCCGCCAATCCGTCGCGGTTGCAGTTTGAATTTATCGACAAAGAAAACATTAAGTATGTTTTTGAAACCGGTGCCGGTGAATTCGACCGGGGGCTGTTGTGGGTTGGTTTTCCCGAATTCATTCATCGTTATCAGCGCCGCAGTCTTTTCCGGTTGGAGGCCCCGCACGGCACCCGGCTCTATTTCAATGTCAACGATGTCCGTTATAAGCTTTTCGTCATTAATGTCAGCCTGGGCGGAACGCTCGGTGTGCTGGTCAGCTTGACAAAGGCAATGGAACAGGAGCTCAAATCATACAAATCGAAGGTTTTGAGGAATGTCGAGCTGGTCTTTCCTGTCAAGAACCAACCGGAGCAGGAGTCAGTTGTCAAAATTAAGCGCTGCCAAATCATAAGACAGGAGAGAAATCCGCTGACCAAAAAATTTGAATGTGCCTTGGCGTTCAAACAAATAGACGAGGAGGAGCAGAAAAAATTAACGCAACTTTTCTACAGTTGGCAAAGAGACTATTTGCGCAAAAGAAAATTACTGCGAGCTTAGAAGGATAACTTTTTTAAACCTCCAATACCATCCCTTCCCTGGCAAAAACTATTTCCATGCCGCCGTTGCGCTGTCCGCCGCAATATACCCTCGCAAGTTCGTCAATCTGCGAATCGGTGCGCAGAGGGTCGTAGTGACAAATAGCCAGGCGCTTCACCGCTGCTCGTTCGGCCGTCTCAACGGCCCACTCGACCGGTGAATGACCCCACCCCATTTTACCGGCTTCGTATTCCGTCATGACATACTGTCCGTCGTGAACAAGCAGATCGGCACCGTAAAAAAAATCTTCCATCCTGCGGTTTTCCTCTCTGGCGGCATCCTCCCCTTCCCCAACGACAAGCTCGTCGTATGATGGATCCGTCGGATCCATACTGAACACGTTGTAAAACGGTTCGGTATCGTAGGCCGTACAGAAAACTTTGCCAAGGTATTCAAATCGATAGCCTAGGGCAAGCAGCGGATGGTTGAGATATTTGGCGATAAGCATAATGCCGTCGCCGAGGTCATACCGCCCCTCCTTAATATCAATGTATTCGATGCAGGCCCCCAATTCTTCCTGGCGCACCGGAAAGTATCGATAGGACATCTGACCGCCGATCACATCTTTCAGGCGCTCCTCCTCACAGGTGATGGGGCCGTGAATTTTCAGGTGAGTTTGGGGTAAATACATCGGTGCAAAGAAAGGCAGTCCCAAGATATGATCCAGATGGGTGTGGGTCAGAAAGATCTCGGCGCTGAAAATACCCTGGCCATAGTAATTGGCGATCAGAGCGTCACCCAGTTCGCGAATACCTGAACCGGCATCGATAATGATCAACCGATCATCGTCCGCGGTCTTCAAACGTAATTCAAGGCACAGCGTATTTCCGCCATATTTGACGGTTTTCGGCCCCGGGCTGGGAATGGAACCCCTTACACCCCAGAATTTTAATTCCATAACACTAGTCATTTCGGACGACCTCCAGAAACACTTTTGCTTTCTCGATTTCGTTTAATACCGTTTCGCGCAGATTCGACAATATTGACCAATCGACCGCAACTTTACCAATGAGATTGGCGATCATCGAATGATCGACAGCATTATTTCCGGCGTTTCCGATATTGAATTCATTGGCCCATTGATTGGCCAGTGCAACAACCGACACAAAATCCCGGTTTTCCTCAGAGCTCTCATCCGGGTTGTGGTGGTGTGAAAGTGATTCAACCAGCGACGGCCCCAGTCGCCATTTTTGGGCAATCAGCTGCCCTACGGCACAATGATCTACGCCCAGGTGTCTCATTTCGCACTGGTAAAGCTGGTGGTCGTGTCGGCGGGCGGATTCCCATACCGAGCAGTATTCGGCCGGAAATTGGGTGCGCAGCGGAAGTTTTCCCAGATCGTGCAGTAGTCCGGCAATGAAAAATTCCTCGCGCACCGCCGAAGGTATCTCTTTTAATGCGGCCAGTGACTTGGCGACAACTCCGACGCCTAAAGAGTGGGTCCAAAACTCATCTGCCGAGAATGATCGACCGGTGCGCTTGTGCTTAAAATTATCCAAAATTGCGAAGCTGAGCGCAAGGTTCTTGACATTGTTAATTCCCAGCAGAATAATTGCGCGGGTTAGTGAAGTCAAAGGACGGCCTAGTGAATAATAAGCCGAATTGATGAGTTTTAAGACCCGACCGGTCAGAACCGGATCTAATGAGACAACCCTCTTGAGGTCATAGGCGGACGTATTTGGATCATTGCAGGTTTCCAGGACTTTTATAACAGTGGTGGGTAGACTGGGCATCCTGGCAATGTAAGCCTGAATTTTTTTTAGACAACGCTCCCCGTTGCGATGGAAATCGTTCATTGGCGGGACATGGGTCAAAACAAATGGTTATAGATACTAAGCTTCGACCGAGACTGTTCTCGGTAGAAGTGGGCTCTGCAGCCCGTTTCCTTCAAGATGCGATATAGTCTCCCCGGTAAAATTTGGTTATTTCAAGCGAGGCGGTTACCAGCGTCTTGTTTACGATATCCTTGAGTTTTTCATCATCGGGCAATGCATCCAATACAGGTGCCAGTTTTTCCTTCTGCTGATCTATTTTTCTGATAATTGGATCAATTTTTTTCAGAGAAATGCGGGGATCGGACAGCTTTTGGCGGTACTGATCAAGCAGCTCGATTAAATTCTCCACGCCATCAATGGCTACCTGCTGGTTCAATTCGAAGGTCGTCGCCGATTGAATACCGGCCAGAGGATTGACAAAAGCCGTCTGCTGGAGTCCCCCGACTTCCTGTTTACTATTTCCAATGGCCTCATTTAAAATATCACCGAATTTTTTGCCGGCCACAGGCTTCGGATCGGCGTTGTTACCCTGATTAAGATTTTTGAGTATTTGAGTGTAATTGTCGATTTTCATCGCGGTACCATCCTTGATTAAAGTCATCGGAATTACTACAAATCAGCATTCGATCTCCATTCATATGCCACCGGCATCGTTTAAATTGGGGCCACCGAATAATACTCCCGCGGTAACGGTAAAATCTTTTCCATTCTCATCCCGATAGAGCGGGATGGCATATGAATGGAGTTATTGAAAATCAGGCCTGAATTATTGCCCGTGTTCATGCAATAATGGACCCCGGGGGAGCCACCGGATTGCTCTCCCGCCAGACCTGATTGAATGCAAAATTCATGCACGGGGATGCAATTTATTTTTCTGTTAAAGAATTATTATAATTTCTTACTCTTAGGGTATAAATCGCATCCAACTGCCCGCAACCGAAATACCATATGCATCGGAAATAAATACCGCCGGCAATGACGGGGGGAAATTATTGCCGCCAAAAGACTTGGGCTAAGCCCCTCGCGTGATGTCTTTTTCGGATAAAACACGATTCTTGCCGGCACGTTTTGCTGCATAAAGCGCCTGATCTGCTCTCTGGGTAACCGTGGCAATTGTATCGGCATTTTGGTGACTGCTGACGCCGATGCTGACGGTGATGGACAATGTCGGACTCCCGTGGACTTCATCCAGAGAGTATCGGGTGGCTGCGATAGATTTACATATATGATTGGCTTTTTTCACGGCATTCTTCAGGGAAGCACCGGGCAGGATAATAACAAACTCCTCACCGCCGTAGCGGGCCAAAAAATCTTCACTACGAATGGAAAGCCGGCACTTGTTGGCAATGGCCATGATCACCCGGTCACCGGTCTGATGGCCAAAAGTATCGTTGATCTTTTTAAAATCATCGATATCTATCATCAGGAGCGAAAAAGGCAAACGGGAAACCGTGTTTTTGTGCACCAGATCGCCGATTTTGTGGTCAAAGGCCTTGCGGTTATAAATGCCGGTCAAGCCGTCGCAAAGCGACTCGGTACGTGCTCTTTCCAATTGCACGTTTAAGGTATTGACCTGCTTGGAGAGTATTTCCAGCTTTATGTTGTCACGGGTTTGCTTTTCTTTTACGGTTGCGCGGATCTGCTCAATTTCTTGAATCAACGCCTGTTTAATTTTTTTAATGTCATCCAGGTATGTGATGCGCTCAATTTTTTCACTTTCCGCCAGGACTTTCTGGTTGTATTGTTGATTTTCAGTATCGAGGGCGACCATGGCATTGGTTAAAATTTCGATAATATCCTTTAATTCACCTTCCCGGGTCTTTAAATAATTTTCCTGCAGCTCAATAAAAGCGGCAATGCGCTTCTTATCTTTTTCGAAATGTGTTTGAATTTTCTTTAGTTTCGGTTCGTCAAAGAATTGATCGGACAACTTGTTGATATCATTTTTAAACTCTTCACTTTTGATTTCCTTGATATCCAGGGAAAAATCCTTGATAAATTGCAGCAACGCCCGGATGGACAACTGGAAAAATTCATTTTTCTGATCAATAACTCTGAGCCGGTCCGACAAATCTTCAACCTCGGCGAGCTCCTTGTCCTTTTTTTTAAGTTTCAGCAGCATTCGATCTACCCTTAATTAACATCAAATTAAGCTGCTTCCGACAGCAGCGATAATTCGTCATTGCTTAAAACTTGATCAATATCCAATAATATTTTGACGCCGCCTTCCATTTTGGCCATCCCGAGAATGTAGTCGGTGTTTAGCTTGGCGCCGAAGGTGGGTGTTTTTTCGATATCATCGCCTTTGATATTAAGAACTTCTGACACCGCATCAACGACAATTCCGACCAAGATGGTTCCGGAACTACCGTCGATTTCAACAACGATAATGCAGGTTCGTTCCGAGTAGTCAATCGCGGGCATGCCAAATCTTAATCGAAGGTCCATCACGGGAATGACTTTTCCCCGGAGGTTGATCACACCTTTCACAAAGTCCGGTGTTTGCGGCACCGAAGTTATGGGCAGCATACCGATGATCTCTTTGATCTTCAAAATCCCGATGCCGTATTCTTCTTCGGCCAGCGTGAACGTGAGATACTTGCCTTCTTTGTCGGCCATCGTTTTGACCGCCTGATCAATTTTTTCATCTACTTGAGACATAGCCTTATCTCCTTATACGTTGTTCTTTAAACCTGTTGGTGGTTCCTTAAACCTTGTTCGAAACCGCGAACCGCAGTCTGCGACGAGCTCCCCTCGACGTGCACGGGGCCTGAGTTTGTTGAAGGCAGCCGAATCGATTATCGAACAATAAAAAGATGAACGTCGATACGGCGCCGCTAAGCGCCTACGGATTCAGCGGTACACCCAGCACCAGATAAGCCATAGAAGGTTCCCGCAGCGGATAAACCGAAACCCGAACCTCGCTTCTTCCCATAGATCGATTATTTATTGATATACTGCAGTCTTCTCTGACCGTCGGCTTTCCTAACGCCATTTTTCTCACCGCTTCAATGACTTTGGGTAATGAATCGGAATACACGATTTTTTCAAGTCCCATGCCGACCAAATCTTTTTGCCGAACACCACACAAGTCGGCACACAGGGCATTGCCGCCCCACAGGTATAAATCCTTGAATACGGCGGCCGGCAATTCCAATTGATGAACAAACTCAATGCGGTGCAGATAGGTTTCTATATAATAACGACAGTTGCTGCAATCCGAACAACTGAGCAGACCGCTGTCTTTGACGGTAAAGCAGGTCTGCAGTTGATTCTTAAACGCAATACAATTTGTGCATTTCAGCCCGTGGTCACTGCCGTGCCAGTGTTGCCAGCAACTCTGAAAGCTTTTAAAAATGGGTCCGCCTGATTTTTCTTTCAGCAGTTCGGGAGGGGTTTTCTGACCGCTGTTTTTGAGAAAAAACAGAAGATCTTCAAGCGGAATCGTGTAATTTCTCCCTACCCGATTGGCATGCAGTTTCCGAGAGCGGATCCAGTATCCGACCGTGGTGCGACCGACGCCGCATAGAGCAGCCGCCTGGGATACCGACAATGTTTTTTTATTTTCGGCCATTGCTATGATAACTCCTTGTTAATCAAGGTATATATCGGCAATCCCCTAAAAAACTTGATCAAAAAAAAGCTAGTGTTGTCAGGTGTTACAATCTGATGAAAAATTAAACCAACCCGATATCCTCAGTGAAATAATTGCCCACCTGTCGGATTTTTGACGGAATTAATGATCAAAACCTCTTTATGGCTTGAAGACATCCCACATCTAACCACCGATATCGAATTCTGAATATGTATTTAACCTATTGATATTTAAGTTTTTTTTATTTTTACAGCAAAGGCCAGCCAGAAACCAAAGCACCGATTTAATCATTTGGCACATTATTTGCTTAATCTAATGACAAATGGAATGAAGTTTCCTCCTTTCCTTCATTCCCACCTCCGACTAACCCTGTTAGGCACCCCCCCTAACAGGGTTTTTTTTGCAGTCGGGTGCTTGACACCCGGTGTATGGCTGCAATCAAGTGTCGAAAAATTGGCAGTCTGTTTTTTGAAAGCTCTAGCCGATAAGTAAAGAATCTTAATTTTGGTTGGTGACAGGATATTTGGTGATTTTGACGGGATGTTTTTTTTGTTCAAATGCCAGACAGTTCTTGCCTCGCATGGCACGCCTCACATCAATCATGGGTAGCCTCCGGCTTTTAAAGCTCATGGCGCGACACCCGTGAGGAAAGTTCGCGTCCCAGGTGACAAAATAATGAATGCATCTGTGACAGGTTGGGATCATGATGGTTATGATCGTTAATATGGTTGATTGAGTTGATTAAGTTGATTGATTGACTGGTTGATTGAGTTTCAAGACCGTGATTGTAAAAACCTCTTAAGAAACTTCACCTGAACGGAAAAGCAAACCGCAGAATATCGAATATCGAATCACGCTAAAGACGTGATCTGCGACCCGAATGTCGAAGGGTGGTTTCGCTGCGCTCAGTCCTAATAAAATAGACAGAATACCTTCCTTCGATCCGCCTCCGGCGGAACATTCATTATTCGATATTCGATATTCGCTTTT
>CP070771.1:5366630-5381373 GCA_020345785.1 Desulfobacterales bacterium | reverse complement strand
TCATGAAAATTCCAAGCACCAAAAACCAAATCTCAAACAAATTTCAAGGATTCAAATTCAAAATTCCAAACATATGATCGGCTTGCCTTTAAATCCAATGACATCATCACCAGCAGATCTGGATTTGCGAAGCGATTGGACATAACTTAAGTTTGGGTCATTGAAAATTGGGATTTGAGTTTTATTTGTATTTTGGTGCTTGTTTATTGGAATTTTTAATACATTAGGATTCTAATAATTCCAAAATTCTTGATGCCTATGCTAAATGTAAATTTTATCTATTCGCTTTCCTTATTCCCAGCACTCCGATATGGGTCGGCACGGAGGCCGACCCTACGTTAGCACGGGACCGAAGTTTCTTTTTTCGATTAAACCGGCCGCGGAGCGGCCAGCGGTGCCGCTGACACGTGAAACCTGACACCCGAAACCTCCTAACCATTATCGGTTTGCTTTGCGTATCCCCAGCTGATCCAGCGCGATAATCCACTTGCAGATATTGGCCGAACCCTCTACCATGGTATACGTAGGGGCGTCTCTGAAGAAGCGGGCCACCGGATACTCGGTGGAATACCCGTAGGCGCCCAGAATTCGCATGGCATAATTGGCGCATTTGGTCGCCACTTCACCCGCCAGGTACTTGGCCTGGGCCACATCCAGCCCGTTATTCAGCCGACCCTGATCTTTGGCCCAGGCGGCTTTGTAAACCACCAGTCGTGCAGCTTCGATTTCGGCCGACATCTGGGCGATCATGTCCTGGTTCATCTGAAATTCACCGATGAGCTTGCCGAATTGTTTGCGTTCCTTGCAATATTTTATGGCTTCATCCAGACAGGCCTGGGCCACGCCGACTCCTCCAGCGGCTGCCGAGAGCCGCGTCTGGTTGAGGGAACCAAACAGGATCTTGGCCCCGTCACCCGGCTTGCCCAGAATGTTTTCCTTGGGAACGCGCGTATCGGTCAGGTAGATTTCACCGGTGGGCGATGAGCGGGAACCCATTTTGTCCAGGGCTGTTGTCCGGATATCGTTGAAATTTTTCACTTCAACAACAAAGGCCGAAAGCCCTTTGGCCCCTTGGGCTGGATCGGTGTAGGCATAGTAAATAATGGCATCGGCAACATCCGCATTGGAAATCCAGGTCTTGGAGCCGTTCATCAGCCAGTGATCGCCCTTGTCCTCGGCTCTGGATTTCATGGCCATGACATCGGAGCCCGCATCCGGTTCGGTCATGGCGAAGGCTCCCATATACTCGGCGCTCACGAGTTTGGGAATATATTTCTGCTTGAGTTCCTCACTGCCATAGGTATAAATTGTGTAGGCACAGCCCAGAGTCTGCATATTAATCTGGACCCGCAGCGAACTTGATGCCCGGGCGATTTCTTCAGTGACGATCATGGCCGCCAGCCAGCCCATTTCCGATCCGCCGTATTGCTCCGGGATTACCGTCCCGAACAGGCCCAGTTCTCCCATCGGTTTGATAACCTCCTCATACGGGAAATAATGTTTTTCATCCCACTCGTCAGCGAACGGCGCGATTTTCTCGCTGGCGAAATCACGAACCATGTCCCTGAGCATCTCAAGCTCTTCCGGCAGGCTAAAATCCATTTTCAATCCTCCTGATTATTTTTTTATCGAACCCTCAACCTGGTGTTCATGCCACCTCGGCTGAAAATTCATTCCGACCGCTAATGTAGGGCGGGTCTCTGTGCCCGCCGATATGGGTCGACACAGAGGCCGACCCTACGTTAGCACAAAACTAAAGTTTCTTTTTCGATCAAACTGGCCGCCTCCACCTGCCGGCGGCGCTGCTGACTAGGCAATCAAAGAAACGGATCATCATCGGAAAATAAAAAAAATAATCGTATACAGTATACGATTATAAAGTTTAAGAAAAAGAATATAGAGGAAGGCAACAGGTGTGTCAAGCAAGAAAGCGTTATGCATCAGTACGCGACGATTGCCACAACTTAAAATCGATAGAATTCTCATCCAATCGTCATAATTCATTCGTCGACAGGCAATCAAACTAGCCGCCTAGATAGGCTTCCTTAACCTTGGGATTATCTAAAAGATCGGCCGCTAGACCTTCCAGCACAATTTCCCCGGTCTCAAGGACAAAGGCGTGTTGGGCGACGTTTAAGGCGGCTTTGGCGTTCTGTTCGACCAGCAAGATGGTGGTGCCGGATTCGTTTAGCTTTTTAACGACCGAAAAGATTTCCTTCACGATAAGCGGTGCCAGTCCCATGGAGGGTTCGTCAAGCAATAAAAGCTCTGGCCGTCCCATCAGCGCCCGGGCAATGGCCAGCATTTGCTGCTCGCCGCCGGAAAGTGTACCGGCAATCTGTTTGGCCCGCCGCTCGAGTATCGGAAACAGTTTATAGACCTCTTCGATTCGCCGATTGATTTCGGCGCGATTGCGTCGCCGGTAATATAGATAAGCACCCAGATGGATGTTATCCTGAACTTTCAGGTGCGCAAATATCTGTCTGCCTTCCGGAACCTGAGAAATGCCCAGCCCAACGATTTTGTTGGCCGGCAAGCCGGCGATATTCCTGTCTTTATATAAAATGGAGCCCTGTTGCATTTTAATCAAACCCGTGATCGCTTTAAGGAGAGTTGATTTTCCAGCGCCATTGGCTCCGATAATCGAAACGATTTCGCCCTTGGGCACCTCGATCGAAACCCCTTTCAGAGCCGGTATCGCCGCGTAGAATGCGCTCAGATTTTCAATCCTAAGCATCGTTCTCCTCTTCACCGCCTAAATAGGCCTCAATCACCCTGGGATCATTTTGGATCTCTGCGGGGGAACCTTCTGCAATTTTTTCCCCGTAATTCAGCACCATGATCTGATCGGAAATATCCATGACAACCCTCATGTCATGTTCCACCAGCAAGACCGTAATCCTCCGGTCCTTAATACGACGAATCAAATTCGACGCCGCCGAGGTTTCGGTTTCATTCAAACCGGCGGCAGGTTCGTCCAGACAGATAAGTTCAGGCTCGGTCGCCAAAGCACGGCCGATTTCCAGGATCTTTCGTTCACCCAGTGGCAGGCTGTCGGCGGATTCGTTACCTTTATCTGCTAATCCGATAAATTCCAAAATCTCCATGGCCTTGTCCCGCATGTGCTGCTCTTTGCGCCTGACCGCTGGAAGCCGAAGACCGGAGGCAATGAAAGATGATTTTGTGCGCGTATGGCAACCCACCATGACGTTTTCGAGCACGGTCATATTGGTAAACAGCTCAACGGTTTGAAAGGTCCGGGAGATGCCCAGTCTGGAAATTTCATGCGCTTTGAGTTTTTCGATGGATTGACCTTTGAAAAAAATCTCGCCTTCGGTTGGCGGAAATGTGCCGGTGATGACATTAAACAAGGTCGTTTTACCCGCGCCATTGGGTCCGATAACCGCCTTGATGGTGCCTCTTCTGACACGAAAATTCAGGTTGATCAACGCCGTCAGGCCGCCAAAAGCCATGATGACGTCATTGACCTCTAAAATGTTGTCTGTTCGCCTTTCGTTCACCGAGCGTCTATCTCCCCAACCAATTTCTGATCATCTGCGGTATTCCCGCCAGCCCATGGGGCAAAAATATGGTTACCACCAGTAGGATGAGGCCGTAGACAATAATCTCAAATTCTTCAAAAAAATGCAGCCATTCGAAACTTAAAAAAGTGATCAAAAAAGCACCGATAATTGCGCCCCAGATGTCATGCATACCCCCCAGAGCAATCATAATGAGCAGTTTGATCGAAAAAAATAGATCAAACGTCGCGGGGTTAATAAAATTCAGATAATGAGCGTACAGACTTCCGGCCAAGGATGCCAGAATAGCCGAATAGACGAAAACCATTATTTTATAACGAGAAACGTCCACTCCCATGGCTCGGGATGCCGCTTCGCTGACATGGATGGCTCTCAGCGCCCGGCCGACACGGGATTGAATGACATTAATGGTGAAGATAAAGACTGCGAAAACAAAAAACCAGACCAAGTAGTAATACTTTTCAATGGAATTAAATTGAAACCCGAAAATTTGCAGCCCCGGAATGCCGATCATGCCGTCCGGGCCGCCGGTCCATTCCCCTTCCTCGTTGAAGATGATAAACACAATGATTCCAAAGGCCAGGGTGGCCATTGCCAGATAGTGACCTCTGAGTTTTAGGGAAGGGACACCCACCAAAACCGCCACGAGCGCAGCCACAATCATGCCGATTCCCATGCAGATCCAGGGATTTATCCCGTATCTGGCGGTAAAAATCCCGGATATGTAGGCGCCGATGCCGAAAAATGCGGCCTGCCCGAGGGAAATCTGGCCGGTGTACCCCATCAGCAAACTTAGTCCGATCGTAATCAAAGAGTAAATTCCAGCAAAAATCATAAGATCGGGGTAATTATCAATGGCGGGTATGCCGCGTGCAATCCACGGGAACACAATTATCAACAGTGCAAAAATAAGTATAGGAAGTTTGCGGATCTGGAGCATGGCTAAAACTTTTTTATTTTAGTGATCTCGACGCTGCCCAGCAGGCCACTTGGTTTTATGAACAGCACCGCCAGAAGCACAATTAAAGCAAACGCGTCTTTGTACCCTGAATGAATGAGGCCCGCTCCAAAGGATTCAATGGACCCCATGATCAGACCTCCCAAAATGGCGCCCGGAAAACTGCCCAGACCGCCCAGTACGACGGCACCGAACCCTTTTACCGCCAGCATGGCGCCGCGATTGTAATCCATAAGCGCTATGGGCGTCAAAATTATACCCGCCACCGCGCCGATAGCTGCCGACAGGGAAAAAGACAGCAGGATCATCTGTTTGACATTGATCCCCACGAGACTGGCCGCATCGGGATTGTCGGCACAGGCACTCATGGCTTTGCCGATGATCGTTTTTTCAAAAAAGAGTGTCAAAAAAACAACGATGACAAGCAAAAACCCGCCGACCCAGAAATACTGAGGCTGGATCACGGCTCCCATTAAGTTGATCGGATTTCTTCCGGAAAAGGCCGGCAAATCAAAGGGATCCTTGCCCCAGATGATCATGGCGATGCCTTTGATAACTATCGAAGCACCGATGGTGGCGATAATCAACTTTAATACCGACGGCTGGCGGATCGGGCGGATGGCCAACCGGTCGAGCAGAATGCCGACCAGCGTAACCATAATAACTGTTAAAGGAAACGATAGCAAAATGGGTAGCCCGGCAGCGACATGGAAAAAGACCATGATCAATCCGCCGAGCACCACGAATTCACCCTGGGCTAAATTAATAATTTCAGTCACGTTGTAAATAATATTAAAGCCGATGGCCACCATGGCATAGATGCTGCCGACGGTCAGACCGGTAATCAGGTATTGAAACAGTTGGCTTGCAAGGGTTATTTTTTCCATCGCTGGCCTACTTCATAAAAAGTGAGGGTGGTGAATTCACCACCCCCACGCGGTGTTTTAAGATTGAATAGCGCAGACTAGTCTGCCATCGCCCAGTCCCCGTTTTTAACCACAATCATGTTGAAAGCCTCCTGCCAGACCAATCCGTTGTGATCATCAGGCGAGAAGTTAAAAATGCCGTGCTGGCCGACAAATCCCTTTTTGTTTTCAAGGTAGTCACGAATCTTGGCCCGGTCACAACCCACAACTTTGAGCGCATCAACCGCCAGGCCCAGGGCATCCCAGGCATGGCCGCCGAATGTGCTGACGGGCTCATTGTACATGGCGGTATAGCTCTGATTGTATTCCATCGCAACCTTTTTTTGGGGATGGTCGGCAGGCAAAGCTTCAGGAGTGGCGCAAGCCCCCAGGGGCGTGTAAACACCTTCGGCCGCCCCGGCGGCCAGCTCGATATTTTTTTTGCTTCCAAAGCCGTGGCTCTGGTAAAAAGTGATGTTTTTCATTCCCAGATCCACATAGTTACGAAGTACGGTAACCTGGGTCGGACCAATGGACCAGTTAACGATGGCCTGCGGTGCCAGGCCTTTGATCTTGGTCAGCTGAGCGGTCATATCCGTGTCTTGGGGACCGTAGGATTCATTGGCAATAATTTCGATCCCATATTGCGGTGCGAGCCGGACAAGCTCACTTTGACCACTTTTCCCAAATCCCGTCGTACCTGTAATAATGGCAATTTTATTGATACCTTTCTTTTTCATGTGGTCAAAAATGGCTTCAGCAGCCATGCTGTCCGACTGGGGCACTTTAAACACCCAATGACGCTGTTTGCCGGCATCGTCGGTTACGATCTTGTAGCTGGCCGCGGCGGAAATCAGAGGCGTTTTATATTGCTCCGCCAGCGGCACAACAGCCAGCGAGTTCCCGCTCAAAGAGGGGCCAATCACCGCACAGACCTTGTCCTGGGTTATCAATTTTTTAACAGCCAGATTGGTTTTGGTGGCATCCCCTTCATCATCATAAACGATGAGCTCCAGCTTTTTACCATTTATGCCGCCGGCTTTATTGATTTCATCGGCGAGCATCATGGCCGTCTTCTTTTCAGGGTCCCCCAGAAAAGATGCCCGACCTGTAACCGAAAAGACAGCCCCGACCTTGTAGGAATCTGCCAATGCCGGGACAGCTATTAATCCAATGCCAAAAAAACAAATGATAACCAAATTTATCAATTTTTTCATCGCCATAAACCCTCCTCTCCGATTGTCGTGAATTTTCAAATTTAATAAACCCCATTCATTTGTCGAACCTTTTTCATAAAAATGTATCCTAGTTGTTGGCTCTTTTGTCAAGAAAAATGTGGCCTCAGGGCTGCCAGACCCAAGCGCTTTCTTTTCCCATCGATTTCAACGGTTGTTTTGGAAAACGGACCACAGACCGTGGACTCATTTTTATTCTCCCGTCCAGTATCCTTCAGGATCGAATTGTTTGATTATGGCCAGCTCTTCCGCCGACGGGACTTGGGTCTGGGCCACGTTCGCAGCCACCTGCAGTGGCCAGCCTGTATTTTGCTTCACTTCCTCAATTGAGACGCCGCGATGGATCGAGCTGAGCACCATTTCACAGGTCGCCGGATCAAAGCGCAACACGCCTAGGGTGGTTATAACTGTAGCAGGGCCTCCCCGGGGCAGACCGACCTGCCGACGCCATCCGGAACCATTGCCGTACCCGGGGGACGTGATGTAGTCCACCCTGGGAACAAAGCGTCTTTTTTGGTGGTTCATTACAATGATATGCCGCTTTCCGAGACAGGCCAGATCACACGCGCCACCGCTACCCGGCAAACGGGTTTCAACCGCTTCGATACCGCCGATATAGCTGGTGTTCAAATTGCCCAAACGATCCACCTGGGCCCCGCCGATAAAGCTGACATCCACCGCCCCCTGCTGCAGCAGCCCCATGGCATCGGCCGTATCGGCCAGCCACTGGGCGCGGTACAGGTTCGGCAAATCACCCATGGTCATAATCGGTTCCGGCGCGACCGTATCGCGCACAATGCCCAGCTCATAGACTCCGATGGCTTCAGGCGCATGGGTGCTTTTGGCCAGCAAAAAACCAAGCAAAGGCAGGCGCATGCCGACAAACACCACCTCTTTGTCCGCAATTTCGCGGGCGGCCGCCGTCACCATTAACTGGGATAGATTATATTCACTATTGCCATTTAATTTATTATTCATTGAATTCATCCATACTTAATTAATTTAGAAGGTGTCAGATAAAAAAGCTCATAGCTGATAGCACATAGCTCGTAGTTCAGGGGTTAAGGGTTCAAAGGTTCAGAGGTTCAGGTGTTAAAGAACAGAGAACAGATGACAGAAGTTGAAAGCCCTCCAACCTCCAACGCCGTGATACCGTGCGCCTTTTTCCGTTAATCTACCTCTCTGCCCTATGCGCTATGCTCTCTGCGCAATTCCCCGCACCCCGCACCTCGCAACACGCAACCCGCAACGCGCTAATACCCATAATCAACCGGTTCCGCCCAATCATGGTTTTTTATGGCCAAGCCTTCCAACCGTTCCTTTCCCAAAAAATCCATGTACGCCTCAGGCCCTTGGATGCAATCCACCCAGGCTTTTTGCCAATCCGCAAAAAGCTCCGGGGTTTTACTCCCGTTTCGATAATCGATAAACGCCCGATGATCGCGGTTATAGTGGCCCGGTACCGGAGAAGGATGTCCCCCCCACGGATAATGAACCACCGCACTGACACGGAATCCAGGGGTTATCACTCGGTTGGGGTCACGGCTGATGATGTCCGGCGACACAATTTCTTCAGCCGTAATGATGACATGGCGGCTGGCCAGACAGGCATCGCGGGTCACTCCCAGGTTGCCCCACGCGTGGGCATTGCCGTATTCATCCGAGCGCTGAACATGAATGATGGCAACATCAGGGGTGATTGCCGCCACGGCGGTCAACCGATCTCCGGTGAATGGACAGTTTATGGTTTTTAAGGCAGTATTGGTTTTGAACAGATCGCTTCCCAGCGCAGTGCGGGTGGGCATAAAGGAAACTCCCATGGCACCCGCACGCAGCGCCATGGCCAGGGTTAGATTGGAGTGATCTTCTATTGCAAGGCTGCCGCTTTCGATTCCGCGCCGAAAATTGTAACAGGAGCCCGTGATGACATTTCCCACCCACGCCGCCCGGACTTGCCGCACGCATCCGCCGCCAATAACCTGATCAAACAATATGTCGGAAATCGGGCCGACTAAAGTTAAATTTTTCTTGCGCTGTCGGATAAGCTCGTGGGCAGCAGCAAAAGGTATGAGAGATTCAAGAGAAAGCCCCATGGCTATCGAACTGCCATCGGGAACAAAACTCTGGATGGATTCAGAAAGGGTCAACAGCTTCGATTCAGGCAAGTCTTGTAAAACCTCCATGACAATTTAATTAACCAGCCCTGAAAATGGGCAACTGCATTTTCGGGTCTGAAATTATTATCACATTTTAAAACCAAGATGTTAAATATCCATCGATATTCCGTCTAATAAATCGTCTAATCATCATCCTTTTGCTGACGGATGGTTTGTTCAAATTCCTCGAAAAATTTATTGCGTTCTTTCCAATCCGGTCCAAAGCGAGTGTTAAAAAAGGTCCCCAACTTGTCAAAGAGCTTGCCCCAAACGGGTTGACCCTCTTTTAGGACAACATCCGCAATGAAATCATCAAGGTCACTCATTTTTTCTTTCGGTAAAAAGGAAACGGCACCCAGTTTGATCGATTTTTCCAAGGCTTTCGGGGTCAGGGCATAGGCGGTCAGCATAACGGTAGGAAATCCGCGTTTAACGGATAGTTTGAGGAGGTCAAATCCATTGACTCCCATAATGTCCAAAATTACGATATCAAAGGTGTAACTCAACAAGAATTGACGGGCCGTATCGTAATCATTCGCTTTGCGGACATAGCACATATCCAGCACTTCGGCCACGGTATCGGTCACATCCACTTCATCATCGACCACCAGAACAACCTTATCTTGTAAAATTTTGGAAGTATCCATCGGTTTTTTTCTCCTTTCGCCATATGAAGAAAGAACCATATCACCGTAAAAAGCGTTTCGTCAATGAACTTCCTTTCATTCGTTGCTATCAAAGCTGACTTATGTTACTCTTTCAATACGTTATGAAAGGCAATTCCATGTTCAGCGCTCTCGAGGAAAGGCTAATTCTCAAACTCAATGAACAACTGTCTCGGGATATCACCATCCGTCTGGTGGATTCGGCCCACCCGAGCAGTCCGGCATTTCATAAATTTTGTGATGATTTAAACCACTTGGTACCCAGCGTTAAAATCTCAAAAGAAAAAGAGACGGATACGCATCCGCCGCAGATTCAGATCGGTAGTGGCCTGCGCTATCAGACCGTGCCGACGGGCCATGAACTGCAGCCTTTTCTTGAGGCGCTGATTACCTTTGATTCAGGTTCAGACAGTTTCCCCGAGGCCGTCAAATCAAATTTAAAAAAAGACAATCTTCCGGCTTCTCTGGTTGTTTTTATTGCTCCGCAGTGCACATTTTGCCCGACGGCGGTTCGTCAACTGACACCATTGCCGATGGTGAACGATAAAATACAGCTGATAATTATTGATGGAACCCTGTTTCCCGAGGAGGCGGAATCCCAAAAAATCCAAGTGGTACCGACCATTCTATTAGACGAACAGTTTCGGTGGACGGGCTCAGTCCCCCTGGAGGAGATCATTGATACGATCAATACCCGGGATCCATCATCACTGGGCGCTTTATCGCTGGAAAATATCTTAAAAGAAGGCCAGGCCGGCCATTTGGCGGCCATGATGTTGAATGCCGGACAGATATTTCCGGCTTTTTATGATCTGCTCACCCACCATAAGTGGCCGGTTCGTCTGGGGGCAATGGTGGTGCTGGAAGAAATTGCCGGCCGCAACCGCGCAATGGCAGCCGAGGCAATCAACTTTTTGTGGGAAGGATTTTACCGGCAACTCGATCAGGTAAAAGGAGATATTCTTTATATGTTCGGAGAAATCGGGAATCCCTGTGCCGTCGCATGGCTGGAAGAGGTGCTGGCCGGCGAGTACAACGAGGAAGTAAAAGAAGCGGCTAAGGAGGCCATTGAAAAATTGCCTAAAATGACTAAAATGCGATAAAATTTAAGAAGTTCTGGTCGAAGGGGGATAAATCCCATAAGCGCAAAGTAGTGCCCATCCGGAAATAAAAAGACCATCGAACGTCCAACATCGGACGTTGAATGAGAAAAAAAGCCCCGTCGCATCAACGACGGGGCTTTTATTTGCTCAACATTCAAATGAAAACAAAGCAACCGTTTGGGACTACTTGTCATCTTCGACGGTTTTCTTTGTCGATTTCTTTTTTTGCTTCGTATCCGGCGTGTCCTCTTTTTGCGCGGCAGCCTCCTTTTCGCGAGCAGCCTTGGTCGTTTTCTCTGCTTTTCCGGCTGCCGCTTTCTTTTTTGCGGCCTGCTTGGCTGCAAGCTTCTCTTCCTTGGCATCGCCCGCGTCTTTGGGCTCGTCTTTTACCTTGGCGGTCTTTTTGGCCTTTGCCCTGGTCTTGGCTTCTTTTTCAGCCGCCGCATCTTTTGCTTTAGCAGATTTTTTCGGCTTCTTGTCCTCTGCTTTTTCAGTCTTCTCCTCGGCCGCGGGTATCTTATCGGCAGCGGCTTTTTTAGGTGCTGCTTCAGCTTTAGTTTTTTTCTTTTTGGTTTTCTTCTTTTTGGTATCCTGCGAAATCACCAGTTCAATCATCGATACCGGGGCAGCATCCCCCGGTCGCCTTCCCAGTTTAACAATCCGGGTATAGCCGCCGGAAACCCCACCAAACCGCTCAGCAGCGTTTTCAAATAATTTGTGCACGACGTCTTTTTCTCTGACAATGGCGAGGGCCTGACGCCTGGCGTGCAAATCTCCGCGTTTGGCCAAGGTGATCAGGTGATCCGCCCAGCGTCTGAGTTCCTTAGCTTTGGCCCCGGTGGTCTGAATACGATCATATTTGAACAATGAGGTTACCATGTTTCTGAACATGGCCTTGCGATGACTCGGGGTTCGATTCAGTTTTAATCCGGCTTTACGATGTCTCATAGCGCTGCCTACTCTCCTTCCTCAGTTTCTTCCTCGGGCGGCGTAAATCCTTCAAGCTTCATTCCAAGAGAAAGGCCCATTTCAGCCAATACTTCTTTGATTTCATTCAATGATTTTCTGCCAAAATTTTTTGTTTTCAGCATTTCCGCTTCAGTTTTACTAACGAGTTGATAAATTTTGTTAATATCGGCGTTTTTCAAGCAATTCGCACTGCGCACAGAGAGTTCAAGTTCTTCGACACTGCGGTAAAGGTTTTCATTAAAATCCGGTTTTTCCCGGTCTTCGGCCTTTTTGGGCTGCTTGGGCTCAGCCTTTTCATCAAAGTTGATAAAAATTGACATCTGCTCTTTTAGAATTTTGGCTGAATAGGCAACTGCATCTTCCGGCACAATACTGCCGTCCGTCCAGATTTCCAGAGTAAGTTTATCATAATCGGTGCGCTGGCCGACACGGGCGTTTCCCACCGTGTAGTTAACGCGTTTGATCGGTGAGAACACGGCATCAATGGGTATGGTGCCTGCGGGTGCATCTTCATCTTTATTGGCTTCGGCCAGCGAATAGCCCTTTCCGACTTGAACCTTCATCTCCATTTTGAGAACCGCTTTATCGGAAAGAGTGGCGATATGCTGTTTGGGGTTGAGCACTTCGCATTTACCGTCGTCGCTGATAATATCTCCAGCTGTGACTTCTCCTTCACCGCTTGCATCAATCCGAACCATTTTTGGTTCCGAATCTGCAATCTTGAATCGCACTTCCTTTAAATTCAAAATAATCTCTGAAACATCTTCCAGAATGCCCGGGATCGCGCTAAATTCATGCATCACTGCATCGAATTTTACCGACACAATGGCAGCACCATGCAAAGAAGATAGTATGATCCTTCTCAGCGAGTTGCCGATTGTAATCCCAAAGCCTCTCTCAAGAGGTTCACAAACAAATTTCCCATAGGATGGATTGCTGGTAACCTGAACTTTTTCTGGCATCATCATTCTTTGCCAGTTCATGTACATAAGTTCCTCTGACGGCATTTTTAATCTCCTGACGATTTCAGGTTTTTATTTTTCGACCGCAGACTGCGGTCCCTCGGCCCCCGTTTTGTCTATTCAGGGGCGATGCCCCTATTGGAATATTCTCACTCAGTTGTCGATGCTCCGAGACGCAATTATTTGGAATACAACTCTACGATGAGTTGTTCCTGCATCGGCATGGTGAGATCTTCACGCAACGGAAATCCCTTTACGGCGCCCTTCAGGCTGTCTTTTTCTAGATCAAGCCATTGGGGCACTCCCCTGCGAACCACCGCCTCCAGTGAGTCCTGCAGTGACTGCATCTTTTTGCTTTTTTCGCTCACCTCGATAACATCCCCGATCTTGACCAAAAAAGATGGAATATCGACCCGCTTCCCGTTAACCAAAAAATGCTTATGACAAACATACTGCCGGGCCTGGGCGCGCGAGTTGGCAAAACCCAATCGATAGACGACATTATCCAAACGACGCTCCAACAGGACAAGCAAATTGGTGCCGGTGATACCTTTTTGGCGATCCGCCCGTTCAAAAAACAAATGAAATTGCTTTTCAGAAAGACCGTACATTCGCTTTACTTTTTGCTTTTCACGCAGCTGAACGCCGTAGTCCGAAAGCTTCCTGCCACGCCGCTCGCCATGCTCTCCGGGTGGATATCCCCGACGGTCAAAGGCACATTTATCCGAATAACAGCGATCGCCCTTTAAAAAGAGTTTTAGATTTTCCCGTCGGCAATGCCGACAAACGGAATCTGTATATCGTGCCAAATTTTTCCTCCCTGTATTTTAGTTGATTAGTTGACAGGTTTACTGGCTGATTAGTTCGGAAATTATATTCGCCTTACTATCTTCCAATTCGAACAATCAACTATCCAGATGATCAACCGAATAATTATTTTATTTTTTTACCTGATGCTGTGTTAATCCATTCTTATCAACCATTCAACCAGTAAACTTATCAACCACGTCAGACTCTGCGCCGTTTCGGTGGACGGCAACCATTGTGAGGAATGGGGGTTACATCTTTGATCGTCATAACGTTAAACCCGGCGGCCTGAAGGGCTCGCAGAGCAGATTCCCTCCCGGGACCGGGACCTTTGACATAAACTTCCACACTTCTCATTCCATGTTCCATGGCCTTTTTTGCTGCATCCTGAGCCGCCATCTGGGCAGCAAACGGAGTGCTTTTGCGTGATCCCTTGAATCCCTGAGCACCGGCGCTTGACCAAGAAACCACATTTCCCACCGAATCGGTCACGGTCACAATAGTATTGTTAAATGTTGATTGAATATGAACAACACCATTGGCAATGTTCTTTTTTACCTTTTTCTTGATTCGTGTCTTTTTAGCCATTAATTTTTTTCCTGCAGTAAATCTATAGTTTGAGCGTCACAAAGTTTATTGAAAATGATAGATTTTAAGATCGATTTTCCCCCATCGAACCAATTCGCAATCCGCATTCCACAATCCGAAATCGCCACAAGCTATTTCTTCTTGGCCGCACCCTTTTTCTTTACGGCGGCTCGCTTCGGTCCTTTGCGGGTACGGGCATTGGTGCTTGTCCGCTGTCCTCTGACCGGCAGCCCCTTGCGATGACGAAGCCCCCGATAACTGCCAAGATCCATTAAGCGTTTAATGTTCAATGAGACTTCCGTTCGGAGCTCACCTTCTACTTTACAGGTGCTGTCAATGGCCTTGCGGATATTGTTGATCTGCTCTTCAGTCAAATCATCGGTTTTGGTGTCAGGATCAATCTGAAGCTCGCTAAGGATATTTTGGGATGTCGTTTTGCCGATCCCATAGATATAGGTCAGGCCAATTTCAATCCGTTTTTTTCTGGGTAAATCAACCCCTGCAATTCTTGCCAAAATGTATCCTCCTCTATCCCTGTCTTTGTTTGTGTCGCTTGTTTTCGCAGATAACCCGCACGACCCCTTTTCTTTTGACGATCTTGCATTTGGGGCACATCTTCTTGGCCGATGCTCTGACTTTCATTTAAAACCCCCTTTGTAATTGAATATTGAATATTGACTATTGAATATTTATGGAATTCTGTCGTTTCTTAAATTTTAGGCAATTTTCTTGAGGACACGAAAAGCGCATCCGCTTGTTCAGGATCTTTCTACACCCACCATCAAAAATTGATTTTAAAAGATAGAATACATCCAATATTCAATATTCAATTTTCATTCTTCAATCTTCAATC
>CP070771.1:5357042-5366530 GCA_020345785.1 Desulfobacterales bacterium | reverse complement strand
GACAGCCCTCCGGGCAGCCAGCCCAGAAGTGCGTTTGACAACCGAATGAGTCGCTTCGGTGCCCCGCTTTCAGAGAGCAAATACCCGGCAAATGTAAACAGCGGTATGGCCACCAGCACCGGAGTGGTGGCCATGCGATGCATTTCGATAATAATGGCGGATATGTCGATCTGACTGGAAAAAAACAGATAAAGGGTCAAGCCGGCGATGACCACGAATATAGGGACTCCGATCAGCAAGAGAGCGACAAAAAGGAGCACGATCAGCAGAATGGTCATAAATAATTGCTTTAAGATGGGGTGATTTTCGGGTTTTCGGCCTGGCGGACCCGGTTTAAGCGCTTGGTGAGTTCTTCCAACAGGCGAAGCGCATACCGCAGGGTCATCAATCCAAAGGTGACGGGAATGATCAGCTCGGGAATCCAAACCGGAAGTTCGATAAAAGTGGTGCCTCCCATCTGGACCTCAAACGTAATAAATTTTATAGCGGCCCAGGTTAACAAGCCACAGATAACAACGGAAAAAAAATACGAAATGGACTGAATGATCCTGCTTCCCGCTCCGCTAACCCACCGTGAAACGACCTCAATGGTGATGTGTTTGCCTTCTCTGACGGCAATGGCCGCTCCGAGAAACCCGACCCAGACCACCAGGTAGCGGACCAGCGAGTCAGCCCAGTCGATTCCGGTGGCGAAAAAGTTTCGGAGCACAATTTGCGAGAAAGCCAGCAGGATCATCACCGTCAGCAGGGCGGCAATCATTAACTGCTCCACTCGGCTGATTTTTTCATCCAAAAGATGCAAGAAATTCAAGGTCTACCCCGCGCCCTGTATTGAATATTGAAGATTGTAAATTGAATATTTGATGATTAGTGTCGTTTTTAGCCGCTTACCAGGCAGGCTAATAAATTGAAAAGATAGAATTCCATAAATATTCAATTATCAATATACAATATTCAATTCTTTTCCTTCCGATACTCTTTCAAATAGCCGATAACTTCATCTCTTACTTTTTCCGAGAAGCTTTTGCCGGTCTGTCGATCCATGGCTTTTTGGGAAACTTGTTTAAATCCTTCGATTTGATCCTCCGATGGCCGGATGATTTTAACACCATGTTTGACCATCACCTGGATGGCCTCTTGATTTTCTTTGCGGATCACTTGCTTTAACTGGTCCATGTACTTCGGACAGAGCTCCATGAACGTCTGCTGGTGAGCAGGAGACAATTTTTCAAAGTCCTTTTTTTTCAGCAAGATGCCGCCGATCAGATAAATTAGAGGTACATCGGTCATGTATTTTGTTTTGGTGAACCACTGCAAAGAAATCGCCCCAGTCGGCGGAGCGTAGACCACCTCCACCAGGCCTGTTTGCAGGCCCACCAGGACATCTGGCAGTGAAAGCGGTATCGCAGAAACCCCGGCCTCATCAAAAATGGCCTTGGCCATCGGGGCGTCCTCCCACGTCCAGACCTTTGCTTTTTTGAGATCATCTAAAGAGGCAATGGGAACAGTTGACATCAACCGTACAAATCCGCCTTCGGACCATGCCGGAAGAACATAACCTTTGTCTGCAAAACCCTTTTTGAAAAAGGCGTCCATTTTTTCCAAGACATAATCGACCTCTTCGTAGGATTTAAAAACGAAGGGGATTTGAAATACGTCCATCTCACTGAATATGCCTGACAGGCCGGCGGAGGTCAGCACCGCTCCCTGAATTTGACCAATGTACATTTTGCGAATCATATCTTTTTCATCGCCTAAAATTCCGCCGGGATAGACTTTCAACTCTACCGCACCGTTGGTCTTTTTTTTCAGTTCGACATTCAAGTCTTCGAATGTTTGTATCCACGCGCTTCCCTCAGGCGCCAGGGTGGCAATTTTTAATGTGGTATCTTTTGAAACGGCAGTACGGGGTGAGACCAGAAGAAACACTATCAGAAAACCAATCCCAATCGCTTTTATCACATTCCGTCTATTCATCTGGATTTCTCCTTTTAGAAATATTCGTCGACGTCGTTTAACAGCTTTTGGGCTCTCGTGTGCGCGACGGTATTCAGCAAGGTCAGGTCCGGTTCGATATCCGCCGGGGTGTCAAGAACCTCCTGTAGGATGGATATAAAAAGCTTTTTGTCAAAGGCTTTCCTGGCATAGTAATCGGCATAATAGATGCGGCTCATTAAAAACTTGCCGCCTCCCAGCTCAATGGCTTTTAAAAAATGATTTTGTGCTTTATTTAAATCGCCGCCGGCAATTTTGGGCCTGGATGCCTCCAAGACCCCCATAAAGATATGTGCTCCTCCGTAATAGAATTCCTCTTCCAATTCTAAAACCCGTTTCATCATCAATTCCACCCGCGGCAGTTCCGCCATGGCTTCCATGGAACGCTGGTTGAGTGATATCCAGCTTCCCCAGCAGGAAGCCGCCCAGAATAAATAGGGAACATCTTTTTTGTCTAAAGTATGCAGGGTCTTTTCAAAGTTGTCAAATTCGATTGCGGCCGGATTTTTGAAGCCGATCTGATTCAGGGCGCTTAAGGCATAGTTTTTGGCTTTGACATACAGGAGGTCGGCATATTCCCTGTCCTCATCCTGGACAAATGCCGATGCGAAAGAAGCATAGGCCTGAGCAGCGCTGATTAACAAATTTTTATTGTCCGGCACGGCTTCAACCATGCCGTCAATCAGCATCAAATAGGCCGGCATACCTTCACGGATGAGCCTTAAATCGGATTGACGGTAGGCGGATTTGGCGACATCTTCCAACAAAGAGGCAGTAGCCCCAACGGTCATGGTTTTGCTGGTGGCACAGGACATTGGGAGGCAGATTAAAAGGAAGAGCACCAGTTTATGTTTCAACGAACGCTCAAATATCATTGGTTAATCCTCGGCCA
The DNA here is from genome assembly GCA_020345785.1 of Desulfobacterales bacterium. Next base: position 5,363,643 of record CP070771.1, on the reverse strand, counting down.
TTTACATACGGCTAGTATAGTGAAGCTATGCTTGTGCGTCAAGGGGAAAAGCACCACTATATATTGTGGTTATACACAGGGGCATGATAAATTGCCCCTTCGTCATTGGAACCGTTGGCTTGAAAACTGCCGTCAAGGGTCAAACTTGCACAACGCTGTGTATGTGTGCGCAATGATGAATGTCATTTTGCATAACAATGCAGTTGCGTCAAGAATCATTAAGCAAATAGTTTCCCGGCAGCATGTTTCAGCGTGCAGGAATCGAACTGCAAGGAGTAAAAAAAATTGACATTCATGCCACATTGTCACATTTTATCCTTATACAAATTTGGGAATATTCTAAGTTTTTTTCATGTACAAACGGCTAAATAGCAACTGTTAAAAAACAAATTTGTACATTTTTGTTTCCCGATAGACCGGGATTTACGCTCTGCGCTTCAACAGGCTCGTCGAGGTCAGGAGGTTCGATATGAAAATTTCAATAGCTAAGATGATGAAATTGCTTTTGGCTGCAGGTGTGCTAATTTCATGGGCGTCCACCGGAATCGCATTTGACAAGGTCAACCAGACATCTTTTGGTATCGCCATAAAAGGCTATGATACCGTTGCCTATCATACTGAAGGACACGCGGTCAAAGGTCAAAGCAAGTATTCCTACGAGTGGAACGATGCCAAGTGGTATTTTAAAAGTGCGGAAAACCGGGATCTGTTTGCAGCAAATCCGGAAAAGTACGCGCCCCAGTACGGTGGCTACTGAGCGGGAAGTCTGGCGACGACCGGCAAGGTTGCCGGTGCGAATCCAACCGCATTTAAAATCATCGATGGGAAACTCTATTTGAGCTGGGACAAAGATACCGCTGATCAGTTTGCCGCTCAGGCCGATGTAGTCGTAAAGATTGCCGACGATAACTGGCAGAAGCTTAACAAAGAGAATTAGCATTCACTTTTTTGTCATCCCGGCAGACAAAAGCCGGCTAAATATCCCAGATCGGCACTCCCCCAAACTGCAATAGCAATGACTGTATCTGCGGCCAATCATTTTCGCAGTCACTGCCAGAGATGCAGATACCGGCTGCCTGAGCCGCGCTCTCTGTACGGACGGCAATTTTAATGCCGACACCGAAAATTCACTCCGCATCATCAATCTCTTCTTCAAAGTCAATAACGAGCCGCAACGCCATACGCTGATTTTCGGGCAGGCCTGAGTATTTCAGCCGGCTCCTTGAATCGCGCGGTCGATATTTTTCTGTTTAAAACCGATGTAAGATATTTTGATTTTTTTCATTTATTTCAAAGGGCTTTTTGACATTGATAAATCTTTATCTTATACTGCATACCAACATATCTTCAGGTTGAGAAATCCAACGATTCCCGCCCGGCGGGATTTCAAGATCAAGGGTTTAGAGTTCAGCCCGGGAGATTTTGCGGGGTAACGCTAAATCCCTGAACATGCGACTCGAGGAGGAAATTCTATGAGCTATGGATATACGGGCAAGATATTGCATGTCGACTTGACGGACCGCAACATCGAGATTGAAGAACAGGATGAAGAATTTTACCGAAGTTACCTGGGGGGGCGGGGAATCGGCTATTACAATTTGATGAAAATGGTTCCCGCCGGTACAGATGCCTTGGCACCGAATAATATTCTGGTGTTGGCCACCGGGGTGATGACGGGTTCTCCGCTGGCCGCATCATGCCGATTTGCTGCCGTGGGTAAATCTCCGCTCACCGGAACAGCGGGTGAGTCGGAGGCTGCCGGTTTTTTCGGCCCCGAGCTCAAGAAGGCCGGATTTGATGCGGTGGTGCTGAAGGGGCGATCGGAAGTTCCGGTTTACCTTTGGGTGAATGATGGTAAAGCCGAGATCAAGGATGCGGCACCGATCTGGAAGCTCGGCGCAAAAGAAGTGGAGGACGCCATCCGCGAAGAGCTGGGCAGCGGTAAAATCCGGGTGGCCCAGACCGGGCTTGGCGGTATGAATCAGGTGCGTTATGCAAACATTACCAACAACCTCGGCCACTTCAACGGCCGCGGCGGTTTCGGCGCGCTGATGGGGTCAAAAAACCTGCGCGCGGTGGCCGCTCTGGGATCGAACAAAATTTCATTTTTTGACCCTGAATTCCTGAATCAAACGGCCAAAGATTATGCCAAAACCTATCGTGACAATCCGCTGGGAGAGGCACTGTATGTCTATGGCACCACTGCATTTGCGGAACTTTTATCCAACGGCGGCGCATTACCGGTGAACAATTTTCGGCGCAGTGCGCTCGATGATGCCACGCCGGTCAGCGGCGATACTTACAACCAGATTCTGCTGAAAAAAAGGAAAGGATGCTATTCCTGTCCCATTCAATGCAAACGCGTCATTGCGCTGGACGATCCCAAATACGGTGTGGATTCGCGCTATGGAGGACCCGAGTACGAGACCATGGCGGCGCTGGGGGCCAATTTAAAGATCGCCGACCTGAAAGCCATCGCCAAAGGGAATGAAATCTGCAACCGCTATTGCATCGACACAATTTCGTCGGGTATGACGATTGCCTTTGCCTGCGAGTGTTTCGAGGAAGGTGTCATCACAAAGGAGGATACCGGCGGTCTTGAGCTGCGCTTCGGTGATCCCGCTCTGATGCTCGACCTGCTGGAGATGATCGCCCGGCGCGAAGGTTTTGGCGATACACTGGCGGAAGGTTCCGCCCGCCTGGCGAAAAAATGGGGTGTTGAAAACCAACCGTGCAGTCTGTCAGTCAAAGGACAGGAAATTCCAATGCACGATCCACGGGTCAAAGTCGGTGTGGGTATCGGCTATGCTGTCAGCACTTACGGCGCGGATCACATGACTGCGGCGCACGATCCGTATTTGACCGATGAAAATTCTTTTATGTTTAAATCTGTAAAGCCGCTGGGTATCTACAAACCCATGCATCCCACCGAAATCACCCACGACAAGGTTCGCAGCTACATGCGGCTGGAAAATCTCTGGCGGATGATGGATGCCCTTGGACTGTGTCTATTCGGATATGCGCCACGGGGCGTGATGACCCTGGATGTGATGATCCAATCGCTCAATGCCGTGACCGGCTGGAATGCAAGTCTGTATGAAGTGATGAAGTCCGGCGAACGCGGGTCCATGATCGCCCGTGCGTTCAATAGCCGTGAGGGATTTACCATCAAGGACGACCGCTTGCCGGAGCGGCTTTTTGACCCCAAACCGGATGGACCCAATGCCGGTCAGAAAATTTTTGCCAAAGAAGATTTCAACCGTTCCGTGCGGATGTTTTACGAAATGATCGGCTGTGATCCTGAAACCGGTCGACCCCATCATGGTAAGCTCTTGGAGTTGGGACTGGAATGGGTGGAAGAATTTTTGTAAGATTGTAAGAAGATCAAAATACGGAATATAAAACGCATTAGCAGCCAACCGTTAAGGATGAGTTTAAGCAAATCGTTCGGTGTCAGCTGTCGGTGGTCCGTCGTCTGTAATCTCTAATCTGTGGTAAAGGGTGTATTCATATTCGTTTTAAAGTCCCTGATTATGCCAACAGACGACCGTCAACCGATCACAGACATCGAGCGTTGAAATTCCTGCGCTCGATTGTGCGCCAAATTTTCCCACACGTGCTATCGGACTTAAAACGCTTTAACAAAAGGAGACATCCATGCTAGGAAAACCCAAAAAACCCGAAAACGATGCGCCTTTTACTGCCGGTAAAATAATAGAAGAAAAGCCGACTGCCCCATCACCGCCGCCGCCTCCTCCGCCGCGTCCGGCCTCGCCAACCAGCGAAGAAAAAACCACCATCGGGCAGCACATTGCCATCGAAGGCCAAATACGAGGGAAGGAACACCTGGTCATTGAGGGATCAATGAAGGGTAATGTTCAGATGGAAAATCACAATTTTACGGTGGGCGCCAACGGGCGGGTTGATGGTGAAGTCCGTGCCCAGAACGTCGCCATCGCCGGCCAGCTGAAAGGGACGATCAACGCGATGGGCAAAGTCGAAGTTACCAAAGAGGCGGATTTTTACGGCGATATCAAAGCCAAAAGCATTTCGGTGGAAGACGGCGCCTATTTCAAGGGATCCATCGAACTGAATCGGGAACCGCACCGCAAATCCGCTTTTGCCGACGCGGCGAAGGGTCCGCCATCGCCTGAACCCGCCAAGGCAGCGTTTTCCCAACCGACCGATGCGAAAAAGGAGTCATAATCCTTGACGCCCTCGACTGCACCATATCCCAGGTATTCAAATACTGAGCCCTGTCCGGAAAGATACAACAGCACAATCCTCAAGCTGTTTGTCGAAACGCTCGAGCGCTGGCGGGATGTTCAGATTCTCGATGTGGGTCCGGTCTGCCAGGAAAATATTATGTTTTTCGCCGGACGAATGCGCCGGCACTATGCCTGCGATATGTTTCTGCGGCTGCAGCGCGAGCAAGGCAAGAAACCCGGGGCAGGTGATGTATTCAGACATCTTGACTACCCGCCCCGGAGTTTTGACGGGATTCAGCTGTGGGATCTAACCGACCACCTTGACGATAACCAGGTCAAGCGCCTGGTGAAGCGCTGTTTCGAGATGCTCAGATCAACCGGTTTGTTGATGTTGATCGCCCTTGAAACAAAAGCGTCACCGGACAATATAAATACCTTCGTTATCGGTCAGGACTACCGGTTGGATATTCGGGTGCAACAACATCTAAAACTGCCGTGGTTTTGCCGCCACAATCGGGCTCTGGTATCCCTGCTGGCAGATTTAAATATCGTCAAATCATTTCGCTACCGCAACGGTCTGAGGGAATTCTTGTTTAAAAAGCCCGGTCTCATAAGAGACTAAACGACCCAAATTGAGTTAAAAGTTCAGATTGCTTAGGAGTTTTGTCTAATGACGACCCAGGAGGCATACAAGAAACTGGCGAAGGTTCTCGATTCCCTTCCCAACGGCTTTCCGGCAACGGAAAACGGTGTTGAAATCAAATTGCTCAAAAAAATCTTCAAACCAGAGGACGCCGAGCTGTTCTGCGAATTAAAGCTGAGCTTCGAGACGGTCGACCAGATCGCCCAGCGCACCGGAAGGCCGCCGGCAGGACTCGAAGAGCGGCTGACGTCCATGTGGCGGCGCGGACAAATTTTCGGCGTCAACCTGGGCACTGTCAAAATATTCAAAATGGTACCCTGGGCCTTCGGGATCTATGAGTTTCAACTACCGCATATGGATCGTGAGTTGGCCGAAATGTGCGAAGAATATATGCCGGTGTACGGTCGACAGTTCTTCAAAAACAAACCGCAGCTGATGCAGGTCATTCCGGTAGAAAAAGAAATTCAAGCCAAACAGGAGGCGCTGCCCTATGAGCGGGTATCCGGTATTATTGAAACCGGTAAATCCTTCCAGGTCAACGAATGCGTCTGCAAGAAAGAACAGGATTTTTTGGACCATCGGTGCGCAAAACCGCTGGATGTCTGTCTGGCCATTGCGCCGATTGAAGGCGTTTTCAAAAATTCAGCGGTCGGCCGCGTGATCAGCAAAGAAGAAGCCTATGATGTGCTCCGCAAATCCGAAGAGGCCGGTCTGGTGCACCTGACATGGAACGTGGAGAGCGGCCACTTTTTCATCTGTAATTGCTGCGGGTGCTGCTGCGGTGTGCTGCGCTCTGTAAATGAGCTGGGTATTCGGGATGCAGTCAATTCATACTATTATGCTTTGATCGATCCGGATGAATGCGTCGCCTGCGGCACCTGTAAAGATGAACGCTGTCAGGTAAACGCCATCGAAGAGGGTGAAGATGCCTACCGGGTAGTTAAAGAACGCTGCATCGGATGCGGCCTGTGTATTGCAAGCTGTCCGTCGGAAGCTATCCAATTGGTTCGCAAAAAACCCGCGGAAATGAGCCTGCCTCCCAAAGATGAAATGGACTGGTATCAAGAGCGCGGACGGCTGAGGGGGGTCGATTTCAGCAATTTCCGGTAATATTCAAACCCGTTGGGGATTGCTCCAACCTGGGATTTGTGTTTGTTACGTCAATCCGAGACGGATCATTTTATACTTCCTCAACCGAAACAAGCTTGGAACCATAGGGTCCTAATTGTTAATTTTCTTGCATTTTGTGATCCGCCTAGACGGATTCGCCACCAAGACACAAAGACGGATAGATAAATCTTAACCAAAAGTTTTGCTTGGTGTCCTCGTGCCTTTATGGCAATTTGTGCTCTGCTTTTAGATTGGGTAATATGGCATATACTACTATATATGACATATGACACAAGTAATGATAGCGCCATATGGTAGTTTTAAAATACCATATGGCGCTATCTTAGGAAGATTTGGATCAGGGAGTAATTGATGCCAAATGTCAAAGCCAACGATATCCGGATTGAATACGACACCATCGGAGATCCATCCTTGCCGCCTTTGCTTTTGATTATGGGACTGGGCGGACAGTTGATTCACTGGGACGCAGAGTTTTGCAAGCAGCTCGCCGAAAAAGGACTTTTTGTCATTCGATACGACAACCGTGATACCGGTCTTTCCACCAAATTTGAAGCGGCCGGTCTGCCTGATATGTCCGAGATGATCAATGCGCTTATGAGGGGCCAATCGATAGAGACGC
>CP070771.1:5340710-5356942 GCA_020345785.1 Desulfobacterales bacterium | reverse complement strand
GCCAGAACCATTTGAAGCCGCGTTTGGTCAGGGCCGGGGAGGTGGATGAACCGTTGATCATGGGAACGCCATACTGTTCGGCGACGGCGCTGACGGTCTTTGTGACGGAGCTGTGGTAGCAGCCCAGCAGACCGTCCACTTTGTCATCCAAAATCAATTTTTTGGCCAGGTCGGCGCCCAGGGTGGGATTGCCTTCGTGATCTTTAAAAATGATCTCGATCTTGGCGCCGCCCATGCTTGTGATGCCGTCGTTTTTGGCCATGCTCATGTCGATATCCGCCATCATATTGTTGGCGAGCTCCACGGCGAGCTCCACGCCGGCGCGCAGCTCACGACCGGCCGCGGCTGCACCGCCGGTCAGAGGATAAATAGCACCTATTTTAATTGTCTTTTGAGCCAGAGCCCCTGCCGGGAAGATCATCCCGATAACTAGCATCAGACTCAACACGCACAATCCGTATCTCACAACTTTTTTCATTGTGTATCCTCCTTTCAAATTTTATTGGCGTTAATTTTAACGTGGATGTGAATCTATGATTAAGATTCAGAAACTTTATAGGAATCATTTCAACCTGTCAAGGTGTTGGGGAAAATTTATATTTTTGGCTGAGAAAGAAATATGGAGGGAAAATCAGAAATCAGCGATCACTGGCAGGGCAATGTCCCGGCCCCTTCCAGGGGCCTTACTCATACCCCCAGCACTGCCGGTGGTTGCTGATTTGATCAGCATTGGATCGGAGATCGAATATACAGATGAAGAAAACGAAGCCTTTTTATTCCTATTCTGTCATATTATCAACGCAAAATATTTTATACGAAAGTTTAAAAATCGACCATAAAAAAGGCGAATTCAGAGTTAATTTTGACGATTTGTATAAAATGAATTGCGCGCGGCGAAAGTACGATTATCGGCTCTGAATAAATACTGTATCCGGATGGCTTCTGGTTCCGGGTCATTGACCAAATTTTTAGGATTACCTTTCAGGCGGTAGTAAAATTGAAAATAGTGCGCCATCTCGTGGGCCAGATTGTGAACTTTAGCATCATCGGAAATAAGAATGGCGTTCTTTAAATAGCTAAAATAATGGATTTCGTTCGATCCAAAATCAAATCCGGTGTATTCTGAAATCTTTTCTGCAGGTATGGTTGTGTTCACAATCACTGTCGGCATAGCAAGCTTGGGATCCAAGTGCTTGATGTGCATTATTTCTGCCACGGCATAAAACGTCCGCTCTTGGACGGCAGGATCAAAAGGAGACGCATTGAACAGCTCGTCCTCTGAGAAAGGCACTTGCGGGAGCTGTTGGGAAGATTTTGTGCGCCAACTTTGAGGGAGTGTTGTGGCGGTTGCCACGTCCGCGATTCCTAAAATCAAAGCAAATATTAATCCGATCTGATAGAATTTCATGACGAGGAATTCCTCCAACTCATAAAAGATTTAACCTGCAAGTTTGCAAGCAACACGCCAACTTTCATGAATTTTTGAAATCTGCCGTCACCAAAAATAAAATACATAATATCAAGGGGATAAAGGATATTGCCAAACTTAGATCAAGACCGGAAGCCACTAGAAGCATAAAGCCCTTGAATTCATGTGATATTTCCAACAATTCTTTGACGGTCAAAGGCAGGCTAACCGTCAATTTGCCGACGGGGTGATTCTCCGGCGGCGATTTTGAGCGTAACGGTTGCGGTTTTCTTATTAGTGACGTGGATTTGTTTTTGATATGCCGACGGGGTGAATCTTCGACGCAGCGATTAGGCACTTGCCTTTGGGTCGAGTGGCTGATAATGATCAAAATCAATTGCCATAGGGTATAAGTTAAACATGTAACCCTAAATGATCGAATCTTCCTTCGAGGGCGGGAGGTAATAATCGTATGAAAGCGCTGGTCTACAAAGGAGCGGAAATAATTGAACTCGAAGATATTGAACCGCCGGCTCCGGCTGAAGATGAATCACTCATCAAAGTTCGGGCAGTGGGTATTTGTGGATCCGATTTTGAGGGATTTTTAGGTAAGACCGGCAGACGGACGCCTCCCATGGTCATGGGTCATGAACTGGCAGGCACCGTCGAGATACCGGCAGCGAAGAGCCGGTTTAAGAAAGGCGATAACATCGTTGTCCAGCCCAAACTTTATTGCGGTGCATGCGCATTCTGCGCTCGGGGTCTCACGAACTTATGCCCGGGGGCCGAGTTTTTCGGTGTCATGTCCAAAAACGGCGGCATGGCCGAATACCTGGCTGCTCCGGAGCGATGCCTGCATCGCGTGAGGGAGGATCTCGAACTCCAAAAGGCGTGCATGACCGAACCGCTGGCCGTGGCCTACCGGGCTGCCCACCAGGTTCCAAACAATACCCTGCAACGGGCTGGGTACACAGTGTTGGTGGGCGCAGGCACGATAGGGCTTTTGATCCTGCAGGTGATTAAACTCAGGGGCGCTCGCAATATCATCGTCAGTGACATGTCCGATTTCCGTCTGGAAATCGCTCAACAATTAGGCGCCGACTTTCGCATCAATCCGCAGAAAGAGGACTTTCTTGCCCGCATTCAGGAAATAACCGCACACCAGATGGCTGATGTTGCCTTCGAGGCGGTGGGATTCGGCGCATCTGTTTCCCAGGCTCACAGTGCCTTGAAAAATGGCGGGACCATCATATGGGTGGGTCTCGCCCAGCGAATGATTGAGATCGACATGCACCGTATCGTCACCGCAGAATTAAATGTCAGAGGCTCTTTTCTCTATTCGGAGGAAGACTTCGTCAATAGTTTGAAGTTGATCGAGACCGGTCAGATCCAGGTGGAGCCGATCATTACCCGTTTGGTGTGCCTGGAAGAAGGCCTTGCAGCTTTCAAAAGTCTTCAAAACAACCCTGACGGCCGAGTGATAAAGATTATTCTTCAAAGATAAGAATAACGAATAACATTCCATTTTGTCGGCCAGCTGACGTTGACAGGCATTCATGTTAATGATTATCATTTACGTTAACACTGAAAACCGGGTCCTCTGTAACTGTCAAAGATCCCGCTCAGCGGGGGTCATAGAAAATTTGCTTTGCCCTAAACACATATCGTAGTAATGATGGACCACTGGCATGTTGGCCCCTGCGAAATGTGAAAAATGTAAAAAAAACATCCGGAGTTCGGATGTTAATTTCTTAATGACCATTTGGAGAAGGGCATGCTGCCCGATGCGGATTTCGCGACTTACTTTGGCCGCCTTGAAAGATTTCTTAAGGGAATTCTCCTTCGCCTCAAGCTGCTCGCTGCCCTTGAATTTTGTTTTCGACTGGCCACTGTTTTTCTGATCGTTCTACTGGGGAGTCTCTTTGCCCAGGCGGCGCAAGATATTTTTGCATACCTTCCCTTTGCCTATTACCTGCTGGCGTTGGTATCACTTGTTCTCATCCTTTTGCTGGGGCTTTTGAGAATCGCCTGCCGGATTTCCTTGCCAAAGGTCGCTCGGGGCTTGGAGGAGAAGCTGCCGGGGCTGAAAGATGATGTGACCAACGCCCTGCTGCTTTATCGTCAGATAAAAAATTCCGGCGAATCCGATGCGACGTCCTTGAAGCTGGTCGAAGCCCATCTCAAAGAAACGGTCAGAGAGGTATCGCGGATCGATCCGAACCAGGTGGTAAATTTCAAACGCCTGTGGCCCCATTTAAGGATGCTTCTGCCACTTGTGTTTGCATTTGCCGTGGTATCCACCTGGAACCCTCAGTTTCCGCGACACTCTCTATCTTTGATATTGGATCCGTCTTCAGCCCTCCCTGATCGGCGGACGTTCATTTCAGTGGAACCGACACCTCCGATCGTTTTGCGGGGCACCCCGGTGGCCATAAAGGCAACGCTCAGCGGTCGCGTGCCGGATGAGGTTGCACTCAATCTTTGGCAGGAAAACGGGGAAAGCATCCGCCTAGGCATGACGGATGAAGGAGGGGGGCATTTCAGCCACCGGATTCCTTCGGCCCAGCGCTCATTCCGGTATCAAGTCGTTAGCGGTCGCACCCGATCTGCGGAATACGTCGTCAGCGTGGTGGAAGCCCCCGACATCGGAAAACTGGTACTGACCCTGATCCCCCCTGCCTATACACGGCTGCCCAAGGACGTGAAAATCCAGGGCCACATCGAGGCGCTCAAAGGGACTATCGTCAATCTGGCAGCCTGGACGACAAAACCGGTGACGGAAGCCAAGCTGATACTCAACAACAAAACGCATCAGGTGCTTGCGCTCGAAGGCGACCGATTGACGGGCAATCTTCTTGTTTTGCATCCGGGCACTTATTCCATATCTGTCAAAGATGCACTTGGATTTGAAAATCCCAATCCCGTCCCGTACTCGATCCATTTGATTCCGGATAAATATCCTGAAGCCCAGATTGTAAGCCCCCCAGGCGACGTCGTGATTGCGGGGCGGGAGTCACTGCCGCTCGTTTATGAAGGCAAGGATGATTTTGGCTTGACTTCCATCCGCCTCATCTATCAGGTACGCGGAAAGGAGCGGATCATTACCCTGCAGAACCCGGAGGAGCGTCGGTCGGTAGGACCGGAAAGGTTTCGGTGGGATCTTTCCCGTTTGGCGCTGATTCCCGGTGATCGCGTGGCCTACCGACTTGAGGTGTGGGATAACGATTCGATCTCAGGGCCCAAGGCCGGCTATTCCAGGACCTTAATTCTGCAGACGAAAGATGAGAAGGGTGACGCCGCTCAGGAAGCCGAACGTGCCGGACGCATCGCGGATCTGCTGCTGGATCTTTTGGCGGATCAGTTGGAAGCAGTCAAAGACCGCCAAGAACTGGCGGAAGAGATCAGCCGAATCATGGAAATGGTGGATCGACAGCTCGGGTGGACGGGAATGGAAAAGTTGGAGCGGCTCGATCTGCAGTCTCTTCGACGTAATATGGCGACGCTGTACCAGAGAATCGAAGCGCTTCCCAGAGAGACCATCACCCGCGAGCTGGAAAGGTTGGCCCTTCTGGCCGAGGATATTGCCAAGAGAACCAGGATGCATGAAGTGGAGGCGCTGGCCCGTGAAATCAATAATCGACACCGGCGGCTCATTGAAACCCTGAAGGACGGGAAGGATGTTCTCTCTTCAGAAGCACTCCGGGAACTGCTCAATGAGATCGACAGGCTCAAGGAGTTGATCTCACAAGTCATGGAGGCCTTGAGTCGCATGGCCGATCAACTTCCCGACGACTTTATCAACAGTCCTGAACTCAGCGAGCTGGATTTTCAAGATTTGTTCAAAGACCTGGCACAGATTCAGGAAAAACTTCTGGCCGGTGACAGGGACGGTGCGCTCGAAGCGGCCCAGAGGCTGCTGCAGACCCTTTCGCAGATGATGGCTGCCATGGCAAGCGCCGGCGTCCGGGCAAATACCGGGGCATTTGACCGCCTTCAGTCGGAGATGTCTCAGCAGGCAGGCGAACTGGATAACATCCTGGCAGAGCAAAAGAAAATCCTGAGCGAAACCGAATTGGTCGACCAGGAATTGCAGCATGCAATGGAACAGGAAACCCAAAACCGCATCAAAGAGATGATGCCCCGTCTCAAGGAGTCCCTCGCGCAGCTAAAACAGCAGCTTTCCTCGGAAGAAACTGATCAGGTATCGGCAATGGAAAACCTGCTTGATGAGCGGCAAATCGTAAAACTTTTGCAGCTGTTGGAAAACCTGGAGACATCACTTTCGGAAAGGTCGAATGTTCAGCCTCTGATTGAAGAATTGGGGAAATTGACAAAGCGCTTGCATCCTGATCAACATGAGATTATCACCGAAGACAGCCGAGCGGCGTTTCCTGACCTTTCTGCACGTCAGGAAAAGCTTCAGCAAAAGACGCAAGGTATCGGGCAAACTCTGGAAATGCTCTCCCAGCTCTTTCCGGGCATGGATACCCAGATCATCAATGACATCAATGATGCGGCCGGTTCCATGGCGCGGGCCGCGGGAAGACTCAAGGGCGAGGATGCCGACGGTGCGATTCCCCCTGAACGGGAGGCGATCCAGCGCCTGTCCCGCTCCCAACAGGGCATGCAGCAGATGGCCCAACAAATGGCGCAGCGGATGCGGGCCAGTCAGCAGTCATCCCTGTGGGGATATGATCACAGGGCGGGGTGGTATTACGGTCCCTGGGCGCCGATGCCGACATTGCCGCAACCTGAAGTAAACAGGGCCATGGAACGCGGCTTTACCGGCATTGACCGGGAGGAATTCGACCCGCCGGACAAGGATACCTATAAGGCTCCCAAGATTTTAAGAGAAAAGGTCATGGAGGCCCTAAAAGACGATATTCCGCCTCAATACCGCAGAGAGGTGGAAAAATATTTCAAAGAGCTGACGCAATGATAAGACGAACATTATTTCTGACGCTTCTATCGACGCTGGTAGTCGTTGAATTTGTCGCGGCAGCACCACCGGATGATACGCTGCAACTGCTAAGCAATAAGCTTGAAATCTGGGACGTGGAAGCGGTCTGGCCGCAGGTAACCGAGGCGCTGTCGAAATATCCTCAGAATCCGGAACTTCTGGAAATCGCGGCGCACATCGCGTTTTATCGGGGCGATTATCAGGAATCGCTCGATCTGATCAAACGCTCGGCTGCCGGCGGCGGAGATGACGAAAGACGAATCGGATTTACCGTGTTCGTTGAGGATACCATTCGCGTGCTTGCACCCTACAGGCGATATGAGACCGAGCATTTCATCATTCTGCTGGATGAAACGCGGGACGGAATCTTGGTGGACTATCTGTCGGACGCGCTTGAGAAAACCTATCAGGTCATGGCGCAGCGCTACGGCTTTGAACCCCGGGAAAAGGTGCGGGTGGAGCTTTTTCCGGACACACAAGCCTTTTACTTTACCTCCACGCTTTCGGTAAGGGACATTGAAGTGACCGGCGCGGTGGGGTTGGCCAAATTCAACAAGCTGCAGTTTCTCTCCCCCCGCGCCCTGATCCACGGCTACCGCTGGCTGGATGCGATCAGCCACGAGTACATGCACTATCTTATCGTGAAAATGACCGCTAACAACGCACCCATCTGGTTTCACGAGGGGCTGGCAAAGTATGAGGAAACCCGATGGCGAGACGGCCCCGGCTATCTATCGGCGCAGTATCAGACGCTTTTGGCCCAGGCCCAGTCGGAAAATAAGCTGATCGGATTCTCCCAAATGGAACCTTCCTTGGTGCATCTGGAGTCACCCGCAGAGGTCCAACTGGCCTACGCCCAGGCAGCCTCGGCCGTCGAATTCATCATCAGCACCGCCGGTTACGACGGTCTTAAAAAAATCGTCGACCAAATGGCCTGGAGCCATCAAAAGGGCGCCGCCGACTCGATCCGGACCGTATTGGGTCTTGAGTTTTCCGAATTCGAAAAAAAATGGGCCGCCTATCTGGCTGACAAGGCGCTGCGGGTGGTTCCCGGTGCGAGCATTCAGCGCTTTAAGGTCAAGCAAGGCAGCGCCACCGATGATCGGATGGAGCTTCAGGAGATCAAATCCATTGTGGCCCGCAACCGAGCTCATCTCGGCGACAGACTCAAAGCGAGGGGCCGGATGCGCGCTGCTGTCTTGGAGTATCGCCGGGCGCTGTCGGAAACCGAGGATTCGGTACCCGTGATGAACCGTCTGGCAGGCGCTCTGATCGATCTTGGACGGGACGAGGAAGCCCTGGATATGCTGAGTCGAATTCTCGCTCTGGCGCCCGATCATCCCACCCCATACCTCCGGCTCGGGCAGGTCCGCCTGAAACGTCAGGAATTCACACAGGCCAAGGCGGCTTTTGAGGAGTCCCTTCAAATTAACCCGTTTAACCCTGAGGTGCATATCGGCTTGGCCAACACCTTCGCCCTGCTCGGAGACCGCCTCGGATCCGAAAAAGAAAGACAGATTGTGAACCGGATAATAAGATGAGGGAAGCCATGGCGCCAGACTATGAATGCGAGTTAAAAGATGATGAGCTGATCCAGGTCGAGGAGATGGGAAAGAAAAAGTCTGAGATCGTCTCGGAAATCAAGAAGGTTATTGTGGGCCAGGATAAGGTGATCGAAGAGATCCTCATCGCGTTGTTTTGCCGCGGCCACTGCCTGCTGGTGGGGGTGCCGGGATTGGCGAAGACGCTTTTGATCTCAACCCTGGCCGATATTATGGAACTGCATTTCAACCGGATTCAGTTTACGCCCGATCTGATGCCTTCCGACATCACGGGAACCGACGTTCTCGAAGAGTCTGCGACCGGCAAGCAGCGCAGCTTTCGGTTTATCAAAGGACCGATCTTCACCAACATGCTGTTGGCCGACGAGATCAACCGGACGCCGCCGAAAACCCAAGCGGCTTTGCTTCAGGCCATGCAGGAGTACAAGGTCACCGCCGGCGGTGTCACCCATAATCTGGACCTACCTTTCTTTGTGCTGGCTACGCAGAATCCTATCGAACAGGAAGGAACCTATCCCTTGCCCGAGGCGCAGCTCGATCGGTTTATGTTCAATATCGACATCGATTATCCGACCTTTGATCAGGAAGCGGAGATCGTCGCTTCCACGACCTGCCCTCAGATGCCTGAGCTTAATAAGGTCATCCATGCGGATATGATTCGCAGCATGCAGGATCTCGTCCGAAAAGTGCCGGCCTCTTCGCATGTGATCGCATATGCGGTGAAAGTGGTGCGCGCCTCGCGTCCCAAGGACGATGCCTCTCTTCCTTTTGTCAAAGAGTGGGCCGAGTGGGGTGCCGGTCCCCGGGCATCCCAGCACCTCATCCTGGCAGCCAAGGCCAGGGCCGTGATGAACGGGCGCTACGTGGCATCCGTCGAAGACGTCAAAGCCGTGCTGCCGTCGATTTTAAAGCATCGCATCATCACCAATTTCAAAGCCCAGGCAGAAGGCATTTCATCGATCCATATCATCGATCGGCTGCTGAAAGAGGTGGCGCCTTGAACTATTTTGAACCGAAAACATTGGCGGGCGTGAAAAACCTTTACTTGAGGGCGAGGGTGGTGGCGGACGGCGTGATGGTCGGGCAGCATGCCTCACGCGCCAAAGGATTGAGCTCAGAATTTGAAGAACACCGCGGCTATACCCAGGGTGACGACACCCGCCATATCGATTGGAAGACCTATGCCAAGTACGACCGATATTTCGTCAAGGAGTTTCGCAAAACAACCAATCTCACGGCCTATCTCGTCATGGACGCCAGTGCTTCCATGGGCTATGTCTCCGACGGGATGAGCAAATTCGATTATGCGGCGACCCTGGCCGCCTCCCTGGTCTATCTGATGCTCAAGCAACAGGACGCAGTGGGTGTGATCACCTTTTCTGGCGGGATCGAAAAGATGATTCCTCCCAAAGCGTCGCGCGACCAGCTGTATACCATTTTGAAAGTGCTGGAAGATACAAAAACGCGGGGGGAAACATCAACCGGTGCTGTGCTGAAAGATCTCGCGGCTTCTTTGAAAAAAAGGAAACTGGTCATTCTCATTTCGGATCTGCTGGACGATCCCCAGGCGGTTTCACAAGGCCTCAAACAGCTCCGTGCCAGGGGCAGTGAGGTGATTGTCTTTCACGTGCTGGATCAAGAAGAGCTGCAATTTCCGTTTAAAGAGCCGTTCCTGTTTGAGGATATGGAAAAGGATCTGAAACTTATTGCCGATCCGCAAGCCATTCGATCGGCATATCTCGCATCGCTCCAATCTCTTATCGACGCCTACCGGGACACGTGTTTTTCTTATCACATCGATTACTCACTATTCGACACCTCGGTTGGTCTGGACCACGCCCTGGTCCGGTACCTGAAATGGAGGCAAAAGTTCAAGGCCCGCTGAAGAGATGAACCTTACTTTCTTTAATCCGTTGCTCCTCTTTGGACTCGCCGGCGTGATTCTTCCCATCCTCATCCACCGGATCACGCGCAAAAAGGTGACCGTCAAAAAATTTTCCGCCGTTCACCTCATCCTGCGATCCCAGCAAATTGCTGCCAAACCGCAGCGTCTCAAACACTTGCTGCTGCTGGCTTTGAGAATCCTTGCCGTGGCGGTGCTGGTCTTCATGATGGCCAGGCCGGTGCTCATCCGGCCGGGTTTTGCGGAACGTATGGCAGACGGGGCGAAGGTCGTAATTTTTGATAACTCCCTGAGCATGGGGTACCTTGAAGACAGGGGGCGGCGATACGATATCGCGCAAACAGCGCTCAAAGAAGCGCTTGATGGTTTCGCCGGGCATGTATTGCTTATTCCGACCGCCGACGGACCGGCAGGCCAAGCCGCGCGATGGATAAATCCAAAAACGGCGCTGCAGGAAATACACGCGATTCCGCTTTCTTACAGCCGAGGCCATCCGGCTGCCGCCCTTACCGCCGCCTATCAGGCGCTGAAAGATCTAAAAACCCGCAAACAAATCGTGGTGCTAAGCGACATGGCACGCAGCGATTGGCAGGAGCTCGATCTGAGCCGGATCGGGCCTGTTTCCGATGCGCAGCTCCTTTTTTTGAGGATCGGCAGCGGCGGCAGAAACGCAAACGTCTGCATCAAAGCGGTCCGTCTGGCCGAAAATGAACTTGTTGCCGGCGTGCCCGCGCGCCTTGAAGTGACCGTGTCGAATCTTTCCGATCAAGCCGCTACCACTCTTGTTCAGATCGAACTCTCCGATGTCAAATTTGACCAGAAATCGATCGAGATCCCGGCGGGCCAGGATGCCACGATTTCTTTCGATCTGCGCCTGGACACCCCGGGATGGGTTCACGGCAAGCTGACCTTGACTGCCGATCGCCTTCCGGCTGACGATATTTTCTATTTTCCGCTGTGGGTCAGGGAAAAAGTCAATGTGCTGGTGGTCGACGGCGACCCCAAAACCTCCCTGCGGGCCAGTGAACACTACTACCTGGTCAGTGCCCTGCGGGCGGGTGCCATCGGTCAGTCGCCTTTCACAACTCGGGTAATTACCGAAGATGAAATGGCGCGGGCGGATCTGAACTCTTTTGACGTGCTTTTTCTGCTCAATGTCGCTCGACCGGATCCCTCGCGGCTGGCGTCTTTTCTGGAATCGCAAAAAGCGCTCTTCATTTTTCTCGGTGATCGAGTCGACCTTGAATCATATAATCGATTTACGTTCGCCCCTTGGCAGATCCGATATCTGATCGATCTCGGGGAGCGCTCCGCAAAGGCGGTGTTTGACGATACGCCCGGGAGTGCATTTAAATTTTTTCCAGGACTGGAACAAAGTTTAAAGAAGGCTTCATTTCATACCTATTTTAAGGTCGAGGCAGCTGCGGAACATCTTATTTTGCTGCAAAATCAAGACCCGCTTCTGGTGCAAGCCGATGCTGGTGCATCCAAGGTCATCATGTTTACTTCCAGTGCCGACCTTGACTGGAATGATTTGCCCCTGACGGCTGCATTTCTTCCCCTGGTTCAGCGCCTTGTCTTGGAGGCTACCGACCGCAGGCAGGGCTCCCTGCCGGCTTGGCTGACCGTCGGCGATCCGGCCGGCCGGGATGGCCGCCCGCTGCAACAATTGAAAGGCCCCCGCAATGGGCCTGGAATCTATCAATATCTTCACAACAGCCGTAAGGTGCATCTCGGCGTAAACACGCCCCATGAAGAATCGGACCTGTTGAAGATATCAGCCGATGAATTGAAAAAAAAGCTTGGAAACATTGAATTCGACTTCCTGGAATATCAGGCAGGCAGGGTAACAGGGCTTCAAACCGGGCGCAAACCGTTGTGGCCGCTGCTATTGGTGTTTTTACTGGCGGTGCTTGCCTTTGAAATGATGATCGCCAACGGCATTGTGCGGTTTAAACAGCGACCTTGATTATTGGGCGAAACTGAACAGTTTTATATGAAACTTCATGTCAAAGTTGTTTTTAGACGGTGGTTAATGCTGGTGGGAGTGGCTTGTAGCCACGATTTGCAGCTTATGTTAGACCGAGTTCATCGCGGTTATAAACCTCTCACACAACGTGTTTAAAATTTTTTAGCAGACAAACAAGTTTTCTTTTCGACTGGCTACTTTGGCGGCCAGCGGCAAGGATGACGTGCAACAATAGTGATGATCTCCCGCAGACAGTTCATACAGTTCATAGCGACCGCCCTGGGGCTTGCCGGCGGATGTATTCTACCTCGGACCGAGACTGCTTGGGGCGCCCGCTATCCTCATTTTTACTTTACCCAGCTTAAATACCGCGGTGGGGAATGGGATCCCAACCCTTTGTTCGCAGCAGCCATGGTTGAGGAGATCGAGCTTCGGACCAGCATCGATGTCCGGAAAGAACGGCGCGTCATGGAGCTTTCGGATCCCGACCTTTTTTTCTGTCCCTTTCTGTATATGGCCGGTCGGTATGCATTTGAGTCCTTTACTCCTTCCGAGAGACAAATTCTCAACCGCTTTCTCACCTACGGCGGTTTTTTGTTTGCAGAGGATACCGCCGGTGCGGAAGGCTTCGGCTTCGACCGATCTTTCCGCAGTGAGATGCGCGAGATCCTGCCGAACAACGCACTCGAAAGGCTTTCTCCCGACCATTCCGTTTATCAGAGTTTTTACCTCATCAACCGTATCGGCGGCCGCCGTGAGGTCAAACCGTTTCTGGAGGGAATCAGCCTCGGTCCCTGGACACCGGTGATTTATTCCCAAAACGACCTGTCCGGGGCGTGGGCGAGGGATCGATACGGACAATGGGTCCACGACTGTGCACCGGGAGGGGATATTCAGCGGCAGGACGCTTTCAAGACGGGCATTAACATGGTCGTCTATTCCTTAACGGCGGATTATAAGAAGGATGTCATCCATCATCCTTTTATCAGGAGGCGACGGAATCTATGACACCAAACGGCGTCACAATAGCTCCGGTTTTGCCTACGTGGTTGATTTTCATTCTTCTCGGGTCCGCCGGGGGGCTCGTCCTGGTTCAGTACAAGAGAATCCGGGACAGGCTGGGAAAGACACGCGCCGGGTACCTATCCTTGCTGCGCCTATGCGCCGTCTGGCTTATTATTGCCTTTGCCCTCAATCCCTTGCTGATAACCCGCAAGTCTCACAAAGTAATTCCGGCTGTTGCGGTCATCGTGGACACCTCCAGAAGCATGGGGCAGCCGTCAGGGAGCGACCAAGAAAGCCGTCTTGAAAAAGCCAAGGCCCTTTTGACGAAAGGCGGGCACCCCCTGTTGAATTCGCTGGCGCAAAAGTATGAAGTAAAACTCTACGGTTTGGCCGATTCGCTCACACCGCTCGCCCCCGCCGACCTGGAAAGCCTGAGAGCCGGGGGAAACAAAGGAGATCTTAACCTGGCCCTGGAAGCGCTGAGCCAGCGGAATGCCGTTGCAGTCCTGCTGAGCGATGGGAAGCTGCACTGGCCTCGCTCCCAATCCGGGCCACTGCCGACATTGACCATACCGCTTGGTGATCTCAAGGACTACCGGGATGTCCTGATCAAACAGATCAGGGTGCCTGCGCTGGCCTTCAGGGATCGGGAGGTCGTCATCGATGTTGCCCTGAAAACATATGGATATAAGGGGACAAACCTGCCGGTGCTCCTGAAGGATTCGGACGCGGTCCTCGGGTCTCAAACCGTTGAGCTGCGCAACGACCCTCAGGAAGCGACCGTTTCCTTTGCTTTCGTACCAAAGGAAGTAGGTCAGAGAACACTTTCAGTTTCGATTCCCCGCCAGGTGGGAGAAGCGAATGGCATCAACAACCAGTTTCACCTTTCCATGAAAGTGGTGCCCGACAAAATAAGGATTCTGATGGTTTCGGGCAATCCGAGCATGAATTACCGCTTCATGCGGGCTGCCCTTAAAAGCGATCCTTCCGTCGATCTACTCTCCTTCATCATCCTGAGAACTCCATCGGATACATTGAATGTCCCCTCTCATGAACAGAGTCTTATTCCGTTCCCGGTGGAAACGCTTTTCGTAAAAGAGTTGAACCATTTTGACCTGGTCCTGTTCGACAATTTTAATTATGCTTTATTCTTGACCGCAGACCACCTCGAAAGTCTCAGAAATTTCGTAAAAAACGGGGGCAGCTTCGCGATGGTCGGCGGCCCCAATCTTTTCCCGGAGGGTCGCTATGGTCTGTCACCTGTTGGCGAACTGCTTCCCTTCCGATTCGCTCAACCAGAATTCTATCGCAGGGAACCTGCCAGTATGGTTCGACCGAATCCCCAGCAGGACGATCATCCCATATTGCGTTTCTCCGAAGACAGCGATGCTGAGCGTTCCCGGCTTTGGCACGAAATGCCCGCCTTGGACGGCATCAATCTGGTGGAGGCCAATAAATCTGCGACCGTTTTGCTCGAAACTGTGCACGGCATACCCTGGCCGATTCTCATCGTTTCCGAATACGGAAAAGGAAGGGTTTTGGCACTGACCACGGACGATGCATGGAAATGGAACATGGGCAAAGTGGCCAGAGGAGAGGGCAACCGGCACTACCTGCGATTCGTTCATCAGATGATCCGCTGGCTGACCAAAGACCCGAGTCTCGATGCGGTTCAAATTCTACCGCCGGAGGCCCAAGCGATCGCCGGTCAAACGGTGGATGCTAGAGTCCGATTTCGCGGGCGTGGGTCGTCTGAGCGGTCTGATTCGGCGATTGTCCACTCTGTATTCGATCCGATGGGAGCAAGGATAGCCTCGACATTCAAACCCACGCCACAGCCCCGCGAGTATCACGTATCTTTTGTGCCCGAAGCCGGCGGCGTCTATCGAATAGAGATCGAGACGCCCGGCGGGAGCCTGGCGGAGTATTTGACCGTCAGCGAGCCGCTTGCGACCCTGGACGCCGCACCCGATCATGGCCAGCTCCAGAAAATAGCCTCTGCCACCGGCGGCCGGTATCTAGCGCCGGGGGATGCACTGGTGAGTGAGATCGATGCGTTCACGCGGAAGACGGAAAAAGAATTCATTGAGCAAAAGAACGTACCCATATGGGCCACACCGCTGGTGTTGGCGGTGGTTTTATGTCTGCTGTCCGCCGAATGGTATTTTAGGCGGCGTTGGGGCCTGATTTAGCTGATACTGGATGCTGGATACTGGATGCTGGATACTGGATGCTGGATACCGGATATTCAGGAATACGTCTAATTCGTGCAAGCCGTTTGGAGTGAAACGGACATCCCGATTTATCGGGAATCAAAAAAGAAATTGATCACGAAATAAAACAGGAGCATGAGATGCGAAAAATTTCGCATTGCGGATTGATGATCATCTTTTTAATCTGCGTCTTCTTTAACGCTCGAAGCATCGAAGCGGCATGTCGCAATCCAAATCTGGTTCAAAGCGATGCGCCCTTTATCGTTCCGGCGGCGGCAGCCGGATTTGTGGAGGTCAGATGGTTCGGTCATTCCTTTTTTCAGATTACCTCCAGCAGCGGAACGAAGATTATTACGGATCCTTTTGGCCCCATGGGTTTTCCCATGCCTGAGGTCTGGCCGCATGTGGTGACCGTCGGCCGGGAGCACGGCAACCACAATAACGTCGGTCTGGCGAAAGGGCAACCCATCGTCCTGCGGGGATTGAAAGAAGGGACTATCGAATGGAACGACGTCAACATTACCTTCCGCGATGCACTGATATACAACGTGCCCATTCACCAGAGAGGCTACATGGAGCTTG
The DNA here is from genome assembly GCA_020345785.1 of Desulfobacterales bacterium. The sequence continues at coordinate 5,341,340 of CP070771.1, read as the reverse complement.
AGGTCAGCCTGAAGGGCGCAGCATTTGTTTTTGAAGTCGATGGGATGTGCATCCTGCACGCCGGCGACATCAGCCAACCTTTCAACGAAGATCAGCTTCAGTTCGTGGGACACATCGATGTACTGCTGGTGCCCATTGGGGGGCGATACTCGGCGGGACCCGAGGAGGCCAAGGAGATCATTCATCAACTCGGACCGAAAATCGCCGTCCCCATGCATTACTACAATGATGAAAGCATTTTGAGGCGCTTTCTTGACGGCCCATATCAGGCGCGATTGCTCCAGGCCAACACTTTCAGCGTGAGCAAAGACACCCTGCCGTTGAATACTGAAATAATTGTTCCCAAAGTTGTCTGGCATGGGCGGGATGACGACATGTGATCGTTCTTCGAAGCTGAAAATGAGAGCAAAGAGGGCGGGCGGCAGTATCAAGGTTTGGCTTTCAGAGACAAAGCGGACTTGCAGACCTCATGGCCTGAATCCTGCCATCTCGAGGCTTGCGGCCCAAAAGTCCAAATCTTGGCGGCGTTCAATTGTCGCGTCTATCCGGATTTCGTTTATGCGTATTCGGCTGGCGCGGTTCTTTTCAATGGCTTTCTTCGACAGCCGGCCAAGGCGAGCCAATGATGCA
>CP070771.1:5331309-5340610 GCA_020345785.1 Desulfobacterales bacterium | reverse complement strand
GCCCGAAGGGCGAAGCCCCAAACCTCTAAACCTCTCCCCCCTATGCCGTTGCAATTGACATCGCCTCAGAGTCTATATAATATCCTCCTAAAAAAAGTAAGCACAAAGATTCCACACATCCTGGAGACGACATTCATTGGAAAAACAATTCATTTCCTTATTGAGTCAGCTGGTTGGGATAAATTCCGTCAATTCAACGCTCTCCGCCGGTCCCGGCGAAGAGGAGCTTGCAAAATTTGTCCTGAACTATCTGCATAAGCTGAATATCAACGCCGAAATTCAGACCTTAGGCCCCGGCAGAGCCAACGTCGTCGCACGTATACCGGGAATCCGTCAAGAAACCTCGATCTTGCTGAACAGCCATCTTGACACCGTCGGTGTCGAGGGGATGGCGGCTCCCTTCGCGCTGCGCCAGCAGGAAGATAGGCTCTACGGCCGCGGCGCCTATGATATGAAGGGCAGTGTGGCCGTCATGCTGCTGCTGGCCGATTTTTTCATCCGGCATCCGCCGCCCCTGGACATATTGCTGACATTCGTGGCCGATGAAGAAGATCAAAGTGTGGGGATGGCGTACCTGGTTAACAAGTGGCTTTTGAAGGTCTCACCGCCCCCGAGGGGTGCAATCTTTCTGGAACCGACCGAGGAAGAAATCGGCGTAAGACATAAAGGCTTCAACTGGTATGAATTGGAAGTAACCGGCAAAGCAGCCCACGGCAGTCGTCCCGCGGAAGGCATCGATGCCATCCTGCCATTGCGTTCTGCTTTGAATGAGTTGAACAGGATCCAGCAGGATCTGATAGAACGGGATCCCGACTCTTTGTTGGGTTATGCCACCCTGCACAGCAGCACCATCGAAGGCGGCACCGAACTGAGTGTTATTCCCAGCCATTCACGTTTGCGCTGGGAAAGGCGCACACTCCCCGGAGAATCGCAGCAGGATCTCAGCCGGGAAATGGAACGGGTTCTTCAAGCCGTCAAAAATCACCCCGGCGGGCATGCGGCAACGGCTCGAGAGCTATTTGTCAGGCGGCCGCACAGCATACCTGCTGATGCTTGGATTTTAAAGCGTTTACAAAAGGCTTCACCCCGATCCTCGACGGTGGGGATTTCTTTCTGGGCGGATTCGGCGCTGTCCGCTCAGGCGGGCATACCTTCTGTTCTTTTCGGCCCGATCGGCCATGGTGCTCACGCGGCGGATGAATGGGTAAGCTTGAAAAGTCTTGTCAGAGTTTATGATGTCTTGAAGGAACTTATCGCGTCCTGTTAGGTCATTCTTCCTTCATAAATTCCCGAATAACCTTCCCCAGCCGTCCAGCGCCCTCCTCCAACTGCGGTACCTCGTAATAGGAAAAACTCAACCGGGCAAAATTTTTCAAACCATTATGAGCGGAAAATTTTACGCCCGGCAAAAAGCCGACGTTTTGTTCAACAGCGGCAGCCAGCAAATGATTGGTATCGATGCCCTCTTGGAATTCCAGCCAGATAAAAAACCCCCCGCCGGGTTCGACGAAACGCACCGTTTCCGGCAGCTTATCCCGCAAGGCTTTGACCAGCGCGGTTTTACGCTGGCTGTAGGCGGCCTTCAGTTTCTTCAGCTGGTTTTCCAGCCGTCCGTTTTCAATGGCGCTGCGCATGATGCCCGATGTAAACGGATTCAGGCCGCCCCCGCTGTCAAGCAGCCCACAGCCCGTGAAACGTTGCAGCAGTTGGGTACCGCCTTGAATCCACCCCAAACGCAGCCCCGGTGCCATGATTTTTGAAAAAGATCCCAGAGAAAGCACGTGGCTGCTGTCAATATGGCTTGCCAGGGGCTTTGGCGGGGCATCGGAATATGACAGCATGTGGTATACTTCATCTGCGACTATTAATAATTGAAACCGTCGGCTCAACTGCACGAGCCGTTCGCGCCGCTCCGCCGCAAGGGTCGCACTGGATGGATTGTGAAAGGTTGGGATTGTGTATAAAAACACGGGCGAATGTCGGGAAAGTTTTTCCTCCAGAGCCTCGACAATTAAACCGTTCTCATCCATCGGAAGGCTGACAACGTTCAGCCCGTGATCGGCAAAAATTCGCAGGGCCAGAAAATAGGTCGGTTCTTCAACAAATATCGTGTCGCCGGGACGGCTGAAGAGGGTGCTGATCAAATCAAGACCCTGGGATGCCCCGGCGGTGATAAAAAGATCATCAAAACTGACCTCAATCTGATAGTGTTCACTGAGAAATTTGGCCAGGGCCAGACGAAAGTATCCGTCGCCCTGCTCGGCGCCATACGCCAGCAAGCCAAGATCCCGGCCGCTTAATCTATGGGCGGCCGCGTCTTTCAGCAGCGCCAGTGGCAACAGACCCGGGCTCGGTTGGCCGGCCCCGAATTCAATCATCCCCGGCGGTATATCTAACTGCACAGTTCGAATGCCTTCCACGGCGGTCTCCAAATGTGTAAGTAACATTCAAAGCAATTTCAAACAACAATTTATTTTCAGACTTGACAGTCTGATTTTTTTTTGTCATATTGCCCGCGATCATCAACCAGGAAATCTCAAAAAAAATGATTCAATCTTCAAGAAACACCCGTATACGTTGCCGTCGCCGCCGCGGGCGAACGAGGGCCGGGTGTTTTTTGTATCGGATATGAACCTGTTGATACCTGAATGGAAAACAAAAAACCCCGGCACCTGCCGGGGTTTTTCTTTTTGTGAAAGGAGCAATAGATGGTCAAAAGCAAGGTTAAAAAGGTGGTGCTGGCCTACAGCGGGGGATTGGACACCTCCGTAATCGTCCCCTGGCTGAAAAACAATTACGACAACTGTGAAGTGATTTGCTTTACGGCCGATGTGGGCCAGGAAGAAGAACTGGAAGGTCTAGAGGAAAAGGCCCTTGCATCCGGCGCCGCCAAGCTGATTGTTGCCGACCTGCGGGAGGAATTCTTAACAGACTATGTGTTTCCGACCATGCAGGCCGGGGCGGTGTATGAACGAGAATATCTGCTGGGCACGTCCATTGCCCGTCCCCTGATGGCCAAAAAAATGGTTGAAATCGCAGAGGAGGAAGGAGCGGATGCGGTCGCGCATGGCTGCACCGGCAAGGGCAACGATCAGGTTCGATTTGAACTCACCGTGATGGCGCTCAATCCGAAGCTCAAAGTCATTGCCCCGTGGCGTGAGTGGGAGATCCGCAGCCGGGAGGATGCCATCAAGTATGCCAATAAATACAACATCCCGCTGACCCAGACCGAAAAAGATATTTACAGCCGTGACCGCAACATCATGCACCTGTCCCACGAAGGCGGGATGCTGGAAGACCCCTGGAATGAGCCGGAAGCATCGATGTTTCAGTTGTCGGTCGGCCCCGAAGACGCGCCGGATAAACCCGAGTATGTCGAAATCGGCTTCGAGAAAGGCAACCCGGTCAGCCTGAACGGTGAGGCGCTGTCGACGGTGGAAATGTTCAGCCGCTTGAATAAAATCGCCGGCGCCCACGGGATCGGGCGCGTGGACATTGTTGAAAACCGGCTGGTGGGCATGAAAAGCCGGGGCGTGTATGAAACACCGGCCGGTACGGTAATTTTTCGCGCTCACCAGGCTCTTGAGAGCATTTGCCTCGACAAGTACACGATGCACTATAAGGACTTTGTCGCGGTAAAATATGCCGAGTTGGTCTACAACGGCATGTGGTTTATGCAGTTGCGCGAAGCGCTGGACGCATTTGTCAAAGTCACCCAGCGAACCGTCAGCGGGACCATACGCCTGAAGCTGTACAAAGGCAACACGATTATCGCCGGGCGCAAGAGTCCTTACAGCCTGTATCGTGAAGACTATGCCTCCTTCGGCGAAGAGGATGTCTATAACCAGCAGGATGCCCAGGGATTCATCCAACTGTTCGGCCTTCCGCTGAAGGTTGAATCCCTTTTAGCTATTGACGGCGGCGGCGAAAGTCGCTATCGCAGGCCGGATTACAGTAAGTTTAAGCGGGACTAGGTCGGGTTGCGGGGTACGCGTAGCGAGGTGCGGGCGATAGGTGCATAACGCATGGAGCATGGAGCATAGCGCATAGCGTAAATGGAATGAAAAGGATCCAAGCTTTAGCCTCCCGGCTTCCTCGCTTCCCAGCCCCCCAGCTTTCGGTTGCGGGTTGCGGGATTGTTGAGTGGGTTGGGTTGATTGAGTATAATCGGATGCTGGATGATAATAGCTCATAGCTGATAGTTCACAGGTTAAAGGTAAAAGGCGAAAGGCGAAATGATCAATCGATCCTAACGATCTCAACCATCTAAACCATCCAAACGATCCAAACGAACAAGGCACATAAACCATGAAAGCACGTTTAATTTTATCAGACGGCACTCACTTCGAAGGGATTTCACTGGGCGCGATGGGGACCACCGCCGGTGAGGTGGTGTTTAACACCGCCATGATGGGCTACCAGGAAATTATTACGGACCCGTCTTATCATTTCCAGCTGGTGACCATGACGTATCCCCAGATCGGCAACTATGGGGTAAACCCGAAAGATCTCGAATCCAGGCGCATATATGCAGCCGGCTTGATTATTCGCGAATACAGCCCGGTGGTCAGTCACTGGCAGGCGACCAAGTCGCTGGATGAATATTTGAAATATTACGGTGTCGTCGGAATCAGTGACATCGACACCCGGCAGCTGACCCGCCACCTGCGCGACCACGGGGCCCAGATGGGAATGATAACGACGTCCGATGAACCGTTCGAAGTATTGCTGGAAAGGCTCAAGACCGGCAAACAACTGGTTGGAAGGGATATTGCCAAAGAAGTCACCACCGAAGAAAATTATGAATGGCCCATGGACGAAGATAGCAAACACGATCAGACGCTTCATTTCAAAGTTGCAATCTACGATTTCGGTGTAAAATTTTCCATCTTGCGCGCCCTTTATCAGCACCGCTGTGAACTGCGGGTATTTCCCGCCAGCACCTCCGCCGATGAGGTGCTCGCCTGGAACCCCGACGGGATTTTTCTTTCCAACGGTCCCGGCGATCCGGAACCGGTTGAATATGCCGTCAGCACCGTCAAGAGTCTGCTGGGGAAAAAACCCATCTTCGGCATCTGTCTGGGACATCAGATCCTTGGCTTGGCTCTGGGTGCCAAAACAACAAAACTGAAATTCGGTCATCACGGCGCCAATCATCCGGTCAAGTACCTGCCCACTGGAGCGGTGGAAATCACTTCCCAGAACCATGGCTTCATCGTCGACGCCGACAGCCTGCCGCCAAACGACGTCGAAATCACCCATATAAACCTGAACGACCAAACCCTTGAAGGGTTCAGGCACAAAAACCTGCCGGCATTTTCAGTCCAGTATCATCCGGAGTCCGCTCCCGGACCCCGCGACAGCCGGTATCTTTTTGAAAACTTTATCAATGACATGAAGGAGTTCAATGCCTAAACGAAAAGACATCAAAAGAATCCTGGTGATCGGATCCGGACCGATTGTCATCGGTCAGGCCTGCGAATTCGATTATTCGGGAACCCAGGCCTGCAAGGCACTCAAGGAAGAAGGATTCATCGTTATCCTGATTAACAGCAATCCAGCCACCATCATGACGGACCCCGAATTTTCCGACCGCACCTACATCGAGCCGCTCAATGCCGAGGCGGTGGCACGCATTATCGAAATTGAGCGTCCGGATGCGCTGCTGCCCACCCTGGGCGGCCAGACCAGTCTGAACCTGGCGGTTGAGCTGGCCCAAAACGGCGCCCTGGAAGACTACGGGGTTGAATTGATCGGGGCCGGCCTGGAGACCATCCGGTTGGCCGAAGACCGTGAGCTGTTCCGCAACGCCATGCGGGAGATCGGTTTGAACGTCCCCGACGGCGGCTGCGTCCATAAGGTGGAAGAGGCAGAAGCCCTGGCCCGCAATATCGGATTTCCCCTGATCATTCGGCCCGCCTTTACCCTGGGCGGCATCGGGGGCAGCGTGGTTTACAACAGGGAAGAATTCAGCCAGGCCGCTCAATGGGGGTTAAGCGCCAGTCCGGTAAACGAGATACTCATCGAGCAGTCGGTGCTGGGCTGGAAAGAATACGAGCTGGAAGTCATGCGGGACGGGGCCGATAATTTTGTGATCGTCTGCTCCATTGAAAATTTTGACCCCATGGGCATTCACACGGGTGACAGCATCACGGTCGCTCCTGCGCAGACATTGACCGACGTGGAATACCAGAATATGCGCGACGCCGCCAAAAAAATCGTCGCCAGGGTGGGCGTTGAAACCGGCGGGGCCAACATTCAATTCGCATTAAATCCGCAAACCGGTGAGATGGTGGTCATCGAAATGAACCCAAGGGTCTCCCGCAGCTCCGCCCTGGCGTCGAAGGCCACCGGTTTTCCCATCGCCAAAATAGCCGCCAAACTGGCGGTGGGCTACCATCTGCATGAGATTCCAAACGACATCACCCGCAAAACTCCGGCATCATTTGAACCCGCCATTGATTATGTCGTCGTTAAAATCCCGCGCTGGGACTTCGAAAAATTTCCGGACGAGGATCGCCGGCTGACCTCCCAGATGAAATCCATCGGCGAAGCCATGGGCATCGGCCGGACATTCAAGGAGGCGTTGAACAAAACCCTGCGCTCCCTTGAAAACGGCTGGTCCGGTTTTCACGCCGTGGATACGAATGCCTATGCCGGGCTGTCGCGGGACGCGTTGCTGGATGATCTGAGATACGGCACGCCGGATCGAATCCTGAAAATATGGCAGGCGTTAAAGGCAGGTATTGCGCGGGATGAAATATCACAGGTTTCGGGAATCGACATCTGGTTTCTCGAAAATCTGCATCAGCTCACCGAATTTGAAAACGATATCACGGCCGAATACAAGAAACGCAATACCCTCACCCAGCAAACCCTCATCCGGGCGAAGCGCATGGGGTTTTCCGACAGACAGCTGGCCCTGCTGATCGGCAAAAGCGAGGCGGAAGTCAGAAGTTTCAGAAAGGCCAACGGCGTGCGGCCCTCCTATAAAATCGTTGATACCTGCGCGGCCGAATTTGAATCGTATACCCCGTATTACTACTCCACCTATGACCCTGAAAATGAATCGACTCCTTCAGCTAAAAAGAAAGTCATTATCCTGGGCGGCGGCCCCAATCGAATCGGGCAGGGTATTGAGTTTGACTACTGCTGCGTACACGGCATTCTGGCCTTGAGATCGCTGGGCATTGAGGCCATTATGATCAACTGCAATCCCGAGACGGTCAGCACCGACTATGATGTGGCGGATAAGCTCTATTTTGAGCCGTTGACCTATGAGGACGTTTTGAACGTGGCCGAACTGGAAAAACCGGACGGCATCATCATTCAGTTCGGCGGCCAGACCCCGCTGAAACTGGCCCTGGCCCTTGAGAAAGCCGGTGTGCCGGTATGGGGCACCGCGCCGGATTCCATCGACCTGGCCGAGGATCGGGATCGCTTCGGGGCCCTGCTGGATTCTCTGGATATCGCCCATCCCCAGTACGGTACCGCAACCTCCATCGATGAAGCGCTGGAAGTCGGCAAACGTATCGGTTTCCCGCTGGTGGTAAGGCCATCATATGTTCTGGGCGGACGCGCCATGGAAATTGTCTATGATATCGACTCGCTGAAACACTACATGCAGCACGCCGTCACTGCCTCTGAAGAGCACCCCGTGTTGCTGGACCGTTTTCTGGAGGATGCCTATGAATTCGACGTGGACGCCATATCGGACGGGGAAAAAACGGAAATCTGCGGGATTATGCAGCACATTGAAGAGGCCGGTGTTCACTCCGGCGACAGCATGGCGGTACTGCCGCCGTTTTTGTTAAGCCGTGAACAACATGAAGATATAAGGCAATATACCCGCCAGTTGGCCAGAGCCCTTAAGGTCAAGGGCCTGATCAACATTCAGTTTGCCATCATGTTTGACACGCTGTACGTGCTGGAAGTCAATCCACGCGCCTCACGAACCGTTCCCTTTGTCAGTAAAGCCACGGGATTCCCGATTGCCAAACTGGCAGTTGAAGTTATGGCCGGCAGAAAACTCGATGAAATCGGCTACAAGTTCAGAGATCAGCTTCCCTATGTGGCCGTTAAAGAGTCCGTTTTTCCCTTTGACCGGTTTAGCAAAACCGACATATTCCTGCGTCCGGAAATGCGCTCGACCGGCGAGGTCATGGGCATTGCGCCCAAATTCGGCGAGGCGGTTTTTAAGGCGTTTCAAGCGGCCGGCGTCACCATCCCACGCTCGGGAACCGTGTTCATTAGTGTCAACGACAACGATAAAGCCCGGGCCCTGCCCATCGCCGAGGGGTTGAGAAAATTCGGCTACAAGCTGGTGGCCACCCAGGGTACGGCCGAGTATATCGCCGCCCGCGGAATTCCGGTCACAGCGGTGCTGAAAGTCAGGGAAGGCCGGCCGAATGTGGTGGATGATATTAAAAACGGCCAGATCGATCTGATAATCAATACGCCGCTGGGTCTGCGATCACGGGTGGACGAGTACACCATCGGCTGGACCGCGATTATAAACCGGGTGCCGTTCATTACCACCCTGTCGGCGGCCGAGGCGATTGTGCGGGGCCTGAAAGCGAAGAACAGTGAACCCATCCACTATAAGTGTTTACAGGATTATTATCTGAGATAGCGGATTAATTAATGAGATCCCTTACTTCTTAGGTGCCTTCTTGGCCTTTGCTTCCTCTTCGGCCTGAATCGCCGCCAACGCTGCCGCTGCGGCAGCCTGCCGTTGAATTTCGCTGTCGGGCTGATTATCCGCCTCTTGAGCGTCGCCGTCGGGCTGCTTGGCCGCCTTAGCGCCGCCCTCCGGCGGCAGGTAAACGGTGACATTGCGATGGGCGAAATCGATGCCTTCCTCTTTGAAGGCTTCCTGCATGAGCCGATAAACTTCGCGGCGGATGGCAAACTGGTCGCCGGGCTTGGTTTTGTACTTGACCCGCATAATCATGGCCGAATCATCCATCTCACGCACGCCCTGGGACTTGATCGGTTCCATCAGTTTGGGTCCCAGCTCCGGGTCTTTCGCAATGACTTTGTAGACTTTCTTCTTGATAATCTTGCGTATCTTTTCAACGTCGGCGTCATAGCGCACCCGGAAGTCGAGTTTCATGATGACATAGTCGCGGCTGAGGTTGGTCACTAGCTTGAGGTCGCCGAAGGGAATGAAATAGACCATGCCCCGCGGGTTGCGCAGCCTGAGAGAACGCAGTGAAATGTGCTCCACCGTTCCTTTGGTGCCAGAACACTCCAGATAGTCGCCGACCCTAAAGGCATCGTCCATGAGGAAGAACACCCC
>CP070771.1:5324969-5331209 GCA_020345785.1 Desulfobacterales bacterium | reverse complement strand
AGCATTATATTTCTCCTCTAATCAACGGGCATTATGAGAGCAGGGGATGCTATTTGCCGGAATTCCTTTTCATTCGCGGGATCTTTCAAAGACTATCTATTTGTAACATGGTTGCAGCCAGTGTCAAGGGTATTAGTCTGGGTGTTGCTTATTGACACACGATTTGACAATGCTTAAAATTTTGCCAATTTCTTGCTTACTGCTCGGCAAAACCAATCAGATGCCAAGGTCTTCAAAAATAATGGAAAATAAACTTGAAAAAAAATCGCTAATTCCTAAAATGACGAAGTTCGGCAAATGGGCCGTTTTAATCATGCTGGCATTTATTTTAATTTGGCCCCTTTCGGCCGGATTTTACTGGACGGTTTATAAGGCCTACACGATCATCGACCCGACCCGTTTCCCTGAACTGGATCAAACTATAGTCGGTTTATTACAAAAAACGACACCGAATTCCGACCAGCGCCAAAAAGGCGCCGCGCTGTCAACTGCCCTGAGAAACCGGTTGGAAAATGAGATGAACTCAACATTCGGCTGGTCCGTCAACGACCTGATCATCTCCCCAACCCGCTGGCTTGACAACCGCGCCAACCGGCAGCTGGGGGTTATCTTTGCCACTCGGATGATGGTGAACTTTTTTTCCACCAATCTCGCCAAATACGGCAAAGTGGATGCTGAAAACCAGCATTTAAAAGAATTGCGGGAAGAGTATTTCGCATTTACGGCCCACAGTTGGTGGTTTCCATCGAGCGAAGATCAGTACGAAAAGGGCATCGTCCGGTTGAAAAAATACGAATCAGATCTGCTGGACGGCAAGGCAATTTTTAACATGCGAACCGATGATATGTACAACATGCTTGCCTACATTATCAGCACGCAGTTCTTGGACCAGCCGCTGGGGTTGCTGGTGCAGTCCAATGATGAAGTGGCCTATACCGATTTGGACGATCGAATTTATTATACCCAGGGTGTCATCCTGGTCTTGAGAGATGTGCTGCGCACCTTTGTTCATCTTTATCCCGAGATTAAAGAGAAGGGTGGGGAAGAAAATATCCGGATTGCGTTTAAAGAGATGAATCAAATCTGCACCTTTGATCCGTTGATCATACTCCGGGGCGACCACGATTCTATTATGGCCGATCATCGCGGCAAGATGGCCAGGTACCTGATTTCTGTTAGAGAGCGGATTAATGATTTGGCCCAATCCATTAAGAGCTGATAACTGCATTTCAGAAATATTTGACGCCGATTCCATGGAGAAACAGTGACTGGGCGTCATTTAATCTTCTCTGCCAGATGACTTTGGCACGATAAACATCATGGCCGGAGGTGTAGGGGGAATTTTCAACCCCTATAAAGATTTCTGTGCCGATCTCGGGTGCAAAATTTGATTCGAAATACATTCCGCCCCGGCTGTAATTAAACATTTTCCCTTCAAAATACTTACCGGAAGCGTAATGTTCAAACATGATTGCGGCCTCATGGCGGAAACGCGTATCTGCGCGTTGGTCGGGGCTTAAGTCCATTGAACACCTTCCTCAGGGTTTTCATAGAAAGCCGTGCCCGGCTTTCGACTCATAGAACTTATCGGCAATTTTCGGCGGCCGCCTGCCATGATGCTCGTTAGCACGAATTATGCCTATTTCTTAAAAGAATTATAAAAAGCAATAATTTCAATATGTAGCATATTTTTTTGATTCAAATTGCGGTCTGTTTGTTTTTCGGTTTTGTGACATTGATACCATAGAAATTGTGAAAGTTTTTTCACAATTCTGCCATCAATTCGAGTTCTCCCTATCGCTGAATTTAAGTCTCGCTGCATTTGACATGGACTTGGATTCATGGAACGCAACAGATGGGTGTGCGCGGCGGTGGGAAAAGGCGTTATGCAAGAAGGCGCCAATGATAGGGGTGGTTCACCATGAACCACCCCCAGAGCATTGGGATAACCGTCCTGCGAATCCACAGACGGCTGAACTTGTTATCGCCTGTTCTGTGAGAAACTTTAGCATCAAAATGATTCCTGTTCGGTTCTGGCGATGATTTCTTCCTGATGGTTTTGGTCGAGATCTACGAAATAATCACTGTAACCGGCGACGCGCACCAAAAGATCCCTGTATTCATCGGGAGCTGCCTGGGCGTTGCGCAGTGTCTGGGAGTCAACAACATTAAACTGAATGTGATGACCGTTAAGTTTGAAATATGCCCGGATAAGGTGTGCAAGATTTGCAATTCCCTCATCACCTTCAAGAACGCTGGGTAAAAATCGCTGATTGAGCAAGGTGCCGCCGGATTTGATCTGGTCCATTTTGCCCAGGGATTTTATGACCGCTGTTGGACCTTTGCGGTCAGCCCCATGGGAAGGGGACGTGCCATCGGATATGGGCATGGTGGCTCGTCGACCGTTGGCCGATGCGCCCAGTTTTTTCCCGAAGTAGATATGGCAGGTCGTGGAAAGCATGTTCAGGTGGTACGAGGAACCCTTGGTATTGGGTTTGCCGTCAATGGATTTAAACAGGGAATCATAGACCCGTTGCATGATCGAATCTGCATATTCGTCATCATTGCCATAAAAAGGCGTTTTGTTGACAAGACGCAAACGCAGTGGTTCTTGGTTGTTAAAATTATTGTGCAGCGCAGCCAGCAACTGTTCCATGCTGATTTCGTTTTCGTCAAATACATGTTTCTTGATGGCGGACAGACTGTCGGTTATCGTACCGATGCCACAGCACTGGATGTAATTGGTGTTATAGCGCGGTCCGGCATTATAGTAGTCGCGCCCTTTGGCAATGCAGTCTCTTATCACCACCGAAAGGAAAGGAGCAGGTGCATAGGCGGCATACATGCGCTCGATATAATTGTTTACCCGGATCTTCAGATCCACGATATATTGCAGTTGCCGCTCGAATGCCGTGTACAGTTCATCAAAGCTTCTGAACTTTGATGGATCACCGGTCTGCAGACCGATTTGCTTGCGGGTCAAGGGGTCGATACCGTCATTGAGTGCCAGTTCAAGAATTTTGGGCACATTAAGATAGCCGGTCAAGATGTAGGCTTCTTTGCCGAAACTGCCGGTTTCGATGCAACCGCTGCATCCCCCCTGGCGGGCATCTTCGATGGTTTTACCGGTGCGCATCTGCTCCATGATGACTTCATCGGTGTTAAACACCGAAGGATAGCCGTATCCTTTGCGAATCACCCGGCAGGCTTTTTTCAGAAACCGGTCGGGGGTCTTATGGCTGATCTGAACATTTGCCTGGGGCTGGAGCAGATGTAATTCATCGATGACTTCCAGCATGATATATGAGACCTCGTTGACGCCATCGGCGCCGTCTCTTGTCAATCCCCCGATGTTGATGTTGGTAAAATCATTGTACGTTCCGCTCTCCTGGGCGGTAACGCCTACCTTGGGAGGTGCCGGTTGATTGTTGACCTTGATCCAAAAACACGCGATGAGCTCTTTGGCGGTTTCCCTGTCCAGGGAGCCGTCCGCCAGACCTTTTTCATAGAAGGGATAAAGATGCTGATCCAGATGCCCCGGACTCATGGCATCCCAACCGTTCAATTCCGTGATGGTTCCCAAATGCACAAACCAATACATCTGGAGGGCTTCCCAAAAATTTCGGGGTGCACGGGTCGGCACTCGCCGACAGATCGCGGCAATCCGCTCAAGTTCTGCTTTTCTTTGCGGATCCGGTTCAGCGGACGCCAATTTCTGAGCCAGGTCGGCATGACGTTCGGCGAAGATTATCGCCGCGTCACAGGAAATCTCCATGGCTTTTAATTCCTCGGCCTTATCGGCCGCTTCCGGGTCGTTCAGATAGTCAAGCTTGGCCAAATTTTCTGCAATCTGCTGCTTGAAATCCAGCATGCCCTTTTCATAAATAACGCCGTCCAGGGTGGTGTGGCCGGGCGCCCGCTGCTCCATAAACTCGGTAAACATACCTGCGGCGTAGGCTGCCTCCCACTCCGGCGGGACCTGGCTGAAAACCCGGTCCCGCATCGTGCGGCCCTGCCAGTAAGGGATGACCTTGTTTTTGTAAATCTCGATGTCTTCATCGCAAATCAGGTAACGGGTCATCGCCCGCGAATTCAATATTTTCAGATCTTCCACCGAGTGACAGGTAAGCTCCGGGAAGGTGGATACCGCTTTGGGATACGGGCCGCGCTCCCCTATAATCAGCTCGTTGGGACCGATATAGACGATCTTCTTTTCACAAAGGTTTTTAAAATTCAAAGCCCTTAACACCGGGATGGAATGTTTTCCGTAATTTTCCCGGTAAAATTGGGTCACAAGCACCGCCCGTTCCACCGATATACTGGGTTGGGCTTCAAAGCTTTCCTGGCGTAGTTTTGCGATTCTGGGGGTCAATCCTCTATCCTCCTATTTTGACTTCTAAACCGTAATTCTCCAAGCGCCTGGCAACAGACTCAAGATATTCGCGGGAAGGTTGTCGGACGTCTGTTGTCTTGAAACCCAGTGCGAGGTTTCTATACTTGGCCACAGCAGCACAGTGATACGGCAATATATTCACGCGTCGGACGTCCGGCAGTGAAGAAACAAATGCACCGGTTTGATGAATATTTCTCTCATCACTGTTGAACCCCGGAATAACCGGAAAACGTATGACGACTTCAGCGCCTTGCCGGCTAAGGTGTTTTAAGTTGGTCAGAATTTTTTCGTTGGACACACCGGTGAATCGGTAATGTTTCTCGGGATCCATGTGCTTTAAATCGTAAAGGAAAAGTTCGGTGCAGGCGGCTGTTTTCAGCAAGGCCTGCGTGTCGCCAAAACCCGATGTGTCAACCGTGCGGTGCAGGTCAAGTTCCCCGCAGGCCTCCAAGAGCGCGATCAGAAAAGTCGGTTGCATTAGCGGCTCACCGCCGGAAATGGTTACGCCCCCGCGGGATTCATCATAAAACACGATGTCTTTGGTAATTTCGGCCACAACCGCATCCACCGTCATGGTTTTGCCGATAAATTCCACCGCCTCCGACGGACAGCGCCTGGCACAGGTTCCGCAAAATACACAATCGGAGGGGTTCCATTGGGGTCCCGTGGCTGAAGCCTGAACCGCACCCTCAGGGCAGCCATCCTCACAGGCGTTGCAGCCGATGCAGCGTTCCCGGCGATAAAGACGCTGGTTTGTTGGCGAGATGCTCTCGGGATTATGACACCACCAGCATGACAGGGGACAACCCTTAAAAAACACCGTGGTTCGGATGCCGGGCCCGTCATGAATGGCATATTTTTTTATATCAAAAATTTTTCCGGTTTGCATAGAACAATTAAAATTACCAACTCAATCAAAAACAGCAATAAATTGTCAATGTGGCGTCGTGACCCGCTTGACCACATAATGTAGTTCAAAATAGACGCTGTCAATTTACTCCATAAAACTTTTTTGATCAATGCGTGATTTCGTGATATTGGACAAAGGCGCAGTTTTGCGGATTTGATGATTGCTTTGAGGCATGCAAAATTGAATCATATGTTCTTATGGCTCCATTAAAACAGGCCTTTTTCAATCGCCCTACAGTTACCGTCGCTCGAGAATTGCTGGGCGCTAAGCTCGTGCGTAATTACAACGGCTCCATCTTAAGCGGCATGATTACCGAAGTGGAAGCCTATTTGGGCACGAACGACAGCGCCTGTCATGCATCCAAAGGCCAAACTCCCCGTAATTCGGTCATGTTCGGACCGGCCGGTGTTGCCTATGTGTATTTTGTTTACGGCATGCATTTTATGCTCAACATTGTGACCGAGCAGCAAGAAAATCCGTGTGCCGTTTTAATTAGAGCGATTAAACCCCTCTCCGGTCTTGCACAGATGGAAGCCTTGCGGGGAAAAAAGGGCAAAGACTTGAGCAATGGTCCGGCCAGGTTATGTCAGGCTCTGGCAATTGACAAATCACTGAACGGCTGGGATGTCACTAAAGGCCAATTGTTGTGGCTTGAGTCCCATAGAATGATCATGGCAGATTCAGTTAAAACCGGTTCAAGAATCGGTATCGACTACGCAAGCCGCAGGGATCGCGAGGCGCCATTGCGGTTTTGGGTCGAGAAAGGAGGCTAGCAATATGGCGGCTAAAATTAATATATCTGTTGGAAAGGTGTCCCTTGAGGCCGAGATGTTTGACACGCCGACCGCAACCAAGATTTTCGACGCCCTTCCCATTGAAGGCTCGGCGAACGTCTGGGGAGATGAAATCTATTTTGACATACCCCTGAACCTTGATC
>CP070771.1:5317684-5324869 GCA_020345785.1 Desulfobacterales bacterium | reverse complement strand
CCCAACTGTGGTGGCAAAATATCGGCGAAGCGGTTTCCGGTGAGGTGACCGTGGATACGGCCATGGACAATCTCGCGAATGAGATGGACCGTGTTATGGAACGTATTGAGCGCGCAAATGTGCAGAAAGAATGCGGACCGAAGCTCAACCCCAAAAGGGATGAGTCCTATTGGCTGAACCAGCCCGGATCGCCAAAAGCGAAGGTCAATGAGAAACCGCAGGGTATAACGGTTAACTACGACCAGCTCATTCAGGCCTGGCGTGAAGGTCGTGTGAAATAACCCTAACGCGCTGTGGGCAGAAAGCTGGCCGAATCTTAATATTGCGCAAGCACCTGCCCGGCAGGCAATGATTGCTGTTATACATTGAGGGGTTAAAGCGAATGCTTTAACCCCTCGACTTTTTCCGGAAACAGCCTTACAATCATAGGTAAAATTACACCTTACATCGACCTTTATAATAGGTGTGTACGATTTTTCACCGCGGATTAATTACCGCGAAAGGAGACCGAAGCATGGCTAAATATGTGGGCGCACTAGATCAAGGCACAACCAGCAACCGGTTCATTATTTTTAATCACAGCGGTCAGATCGTTGGTTGGGAACAAAAAGAGCATGAACAGATTTTCCCGCAGCCGGGATGGGTGGAGCACGATCCTCTGGAGATCTGGCAAAACACCCAGGACGTCATTCACGGCGCGCTGTTTAAAACAGGAATCAGCGGCTCGGACCTGGCGGCCGTCGGCATCACCAATCAGCGGGAAACCACCGTGCTGTGGGACAAAAACACCGGCAAACCATACATGAACGCCATCGTCTGGCAGTGCACCCGCACGGATAAATTATGCAAGGAGTTAAGCCGCGAGCAGGGACAAAATCGGTTTCGAGATACCACCGGCCTTCCCATCGCTACGTATTTTTCGGGTCCGAAAATCAAATGGATACTGGATAATGTCCCCGAAGCTCGAGCTGCCGCTGAGAAAGGCGAGGCGCTCTTCGGTACCATGGAAACCTGGCTGATCTGGTGGCTGACCGGCGGACCCGACGGCGGCACGCACGTCACCGATGTGACCAATGCCAGTCGAACCATGCTCATGGATTTAAACTCCCTGGATTGGGATGAAGACATTCTGAATAGTCTGGATATTCCGCGCCGGATACTGCCTCGCATTGTGCCCTCCAGCGACACGCGCACCTGGGGCACCACCCTCACAGATGGCCCCTTCAATGCAGCGGTAGCGGTTTGCGGGGCGCTGGGGGATCAACAGGCGGCGCTGGTGGGTCAGACCTGTTTTGACCAGGGCGAAGCCAAAAATACTTATGGCACCGGCTGTTTTTTGCTGCTGAATACCGGTCATACGCCCGTTCCTTCAAAGCATGGCTTGCTCACCACCCTGGGTTATCAATTTAATGACCAGCGTCCGGTATACTGTCTGGAAGGTTCCATCGCGATTACCGGCGCGTTGGTTCAGTGGCTGCGGGACAACCTTGGATTAATTTCCAGTGCGCCGGAAATAGAAGAATTGGCCGGCACAGTGGCAGACAACGGCGGTGCCTATTTTGTCCCCGCCTTCTCCGGCCTCTTTGCCCCCTACTGGCGTTCGGATGCGCGCGGCGTGATTGCGGGTCTGACCCGCTTCGTCAACAAGGGGCATCTCGCCAGGGCCGTCCTGGAAGCCAGCGCCTATCAGACCCGCGATATTGTGGATGCCATGAACAAGGATTCCGGTGTCGAACTCAGCAAACTTAAGGTGGATGGCGGCATGGTGGGCAATGAATTGTTGATGCAGTTTCAAGCCGATATCCTCAATGTCTCGGTCATAAGGCCTGAAGTTTCAGAGACCACCGCTTTGGGCGCCGCTTACGCCGCCGGCCTGGCGGTCGGATTCTGGTCCGGATTTGATGAACTGCGTCGGAACTGGGCGGCCGACAAAACCTGGCAGCCTGCCATGGACAACAATGTAAGGGAAAAATACTACCGCCAATGGAAAAAGGCGGTCGATCGAACCTTCGATTGGGTCGAATGAGAAGGTTGATTGGTTGAATAGTTGATTGGATTGGACGAGTTGATCGGTCGATTATATGAGGGGAATCATTTCGTTTAAAAAGAAGACGGAGCGAAGCGACATCCATAAATATTCAATTTTCAATCTTCAATTCGGCCTAGTCCGCCGGGAGGAATCGTCACTCACCATTCGCTTTATTATTGACATATTCCTGACAGACTTCGGGAACTTTGATTTTTGAAACGCCCGGAATCAGGGTTTTGGTGCTGACGACCCCCGGTAATTGGCGCACTTTCTCATGCACGAACTGCGAAATAATCTCAGCATCCGAGCTGAGCAGATCACGCGTCAGTACAACCTTTACCACCAAATCCACATCGCCGTGCACGGAATGGACCTCTTTGACTTCCTCCAGCTCAAAGAGTTTATCCATGAGCTTAATTTCTTTTTTAGCTTGAACGTTCATGAGAATAAAAACGTTGATGCCCTGTTTCATTTCCGGGTATTCGGCTTCCTTTAATTCCGTCATTTTCTTTCGAAACTCCTCCATATTTTTTGGAACCAGTTTATCAACACCAATGCCGTACTGTCTTTTTCGGCCTTCTTTCCACTGATGGAACGTGATGTATGCATAAAGATCGTCAATGGTCCGCTCGGGGAAGGAGTCAACCAATCGGCTTCTTTTGATAATGGTACACAGGGGACGATAAATCGTTTTGAACCAGTCCAGCGCCGCCTTCTCAAAGGTGACCTCATCTGCTTCTGCTTCCTGCAGGAATTGTCGGTGCTCTGATATCTGCTCCAGCAAATAGGCGTATTGGTTGACCTCGGTCAGGTTGATCTCCGCCGGCAGCCGGGTGCGGTCGGCAAATTCGGCTCTTTCACGGTAGAGGATGTTTTGCAGGGTATTCTTTGATGGAATAAATTCCTCGATGTGCGCCAGGATTTCGTCGTGCCCGAGTGCTTTGGCCGCAGCAATCCGGTGATTTCCGTCCAGCACGTAGAATTCATCCTTGATCTCAAAAAGTTTTACCGGACCCAAGCTGCGGCCTTCCCGCATGGCCGTCTTAATCCACTCCAGTCTGTCCGACGGCACGGTAGACTTAAATCGGAAGCGGCTGTCAAAATCCTTGTACCGACCGACACTGCCCACAATCCGGTCCAGCGGTACCGTTCGAATTCCGCGATCCCGGTGATCAAAAGCGGCTTCCTTCTGCTGTTGGTCCCGGAAGCTTTTGACCTCGGATGATTCATTTTCTTGCCGCCTGCCATTGGCCCGGTTATTTGGTTTTGAGGCCGACTTCGATTTCCAGAATGTTATACCCATATGTGTTCACTACCTTGGTCGCATCGACAAGTGTTACCCTCTCGGAGGGATCTGAAAACTGCTTATGGATGTGTCCGTGAATGAAATAATTCGGTTGATACTTTTCAATCAGCCAGCGAAAGCTTTTAAATCCCCGGTGACACAGATCTTCTGCATCGTGAATATACCGCGGAGGCGCGTGCGTCACCACGACATCAACGCCTTTATGCCACCAGAGCGTCGGCCGCAGACGGCGGATGATGGCACGCATCTGCGCCTCGGTATACTGATAAAGGCCGCCGTTGTACCAGCGGGAACCTTCCAAACCCAAAAAACGCAGGCCTTTTATTTTTTCGAGCCGGCCGTGTAAATCGAATCCGCCCTGGGGTAGTTTGTCCGTGTACCGAATATCGTGGTTGCCGCTCACAAAATACAACGGCACATTAAATGCGCCGAGCAGGCGGGAAAGGTATTCCGGCGGCAAATCACCGCAGGAAATAATGAGATCGATCTCCTTAAAGGGTTCCTTACCCGCATGTCGGTGCAGCATCGGCTCCACCACATCCGATACCGAAAGTATTTTTATGTTTCCCCCGTTCGCCAAATTTTGGCCACCGTGTAAACCATGGAAAAGTCAAGTTCAGATATCGTCATGCTCAAATCAATTCGCATCAGCGACCACCAGCAGAGCTGGGGGTATGAGGAAGGTCCCTGGAAGGGGTCGGAACCACGCACTGCCTATGGTCGCTGATGTATATAAAGAATTTGGGTTGCATCATACATGTTTCCAACTAAAATTTGCCCTTGTAAATTTTCGTACCATATTTTGATCACATTTGGGTTTGATCTTTCTGGTTTGACGCGCATATGAGCGATTCATTATTCGCATGCATCTTGTATAATCCAGCCGGATGGGGTACTGGTTGTTACGCAGGCAGAGACAAACAGACCCTAAAAAATAAGCCAAAATGCTTTATTTCATCTCCATTCATAAGCCACCGGCATCGTTTAAGTTTGGCCTACCGAAAAATACTCCCGCTTTAACGGTATATCTTTTTCAATTCTCATCCCGCTAGAGCGGG
This sequence comes from Desulfobacterales bacterium, assembly GCA_020345785.1. Next base: position 5,320,476 of record CP070771.1, on the reverse strand, counting down.
ATGGCTTATGAATGGAGTTAAATGTTACCTGAAAATTTATGCCAGAAACCGAATAAAAGCAAATGTAATTTATGTTGCAAGTCTGCACGCCTGCCTTATTTTAAGAATTATACCGGGAAGGAAACGACAATGGATACCCAAATTCAAAAAGGTTATGTCGTCCTGGCGGATATTTCTGGTTTTACCTCCTTTATGGAGGAGACCGAGATCGCACACAGTTCCAACATCCTGCGCAATATTATCGAGCTTATTATCGGGAATTTCACACCCACCATGATTGTGGCGGAGGTTGAAGGAGATGCGGTGTTTGCATATGCGGCTGACGCGAAGGTTTCGCGCGGCGAGTTGCTGCTTGAGATCATCGAGGCGACGTACGCGGCTTTTCGAGATCGCCAGCGGACCATGGCGCACAATGCGACCTGTCCGTGCAAAGCCTGTAGCTCAATCGCCAAACTCGACCTGAAATTTGTAACCCACTACGGCGATTACATTTTGCAGGATGTGGCCGGCAAAACGAAACCTGTCGGGTCCTCTGTCAATGCTGTTCACCGGCTTCTCAAAAACAGTGTCGGTAAAAAAACCGGCTGGCACGGATACGCCTTATTCTCGGAAAAGAGCCTTGAAAAAATGGGCGTCCAGCCGGCCGAAGTGCACACATCACTGGAATCTTATGAGCATTTGGGCGAAATAAATACCAGCAGCATCAACCTGGATGAGCGTTACCGACAATTGATAGAGGGGCGCCGGGTATTTCTGGCATCCGAAGCGGCAGACACCAGTGTGGCGTACGAATTTTCTTTCTCGCCCGCAGCGGTGTGGGATTGGTTGGGTGATCCGCACAAACGAACCCGCTGGATGAAAGGTTCGGCCTGGGAGGCGGTGGAACGCCCCAACGGACGGACCGGCCCCGCTGCTCAGAATCACTGCACAAATGGTGATATTGTCGAGCAAATCCTGGACTGGCGTCCCTTTGATTACTACACCGTTAAGCTCAGCAAAGGCTTGCTTAACCTGATGATCACCGGCGAGCTTGAACCCACAACCGAGGGCACGCATCTTAAATGGAATATAAAGATGGAAGGTGGACTGCCGCGCTGGGTCCGCCGCCGGCTTTGCCGTCATCTGGTTGCGCATAAATGGCGTCTTACTGAATGTTTCAACCTGATGGCTCAGATGATGGAGGAAGCCGGCAGGAATTAAGTCCCACCCTTAGACGCAAAACACATTATCTCAATTATTGTCCGTTTGCTCAGCCGCCGGACGCCACCCAGTCAACATCTTCGACGTTGAGTTTGGCAAGCTTCATGTGTGGGTAGAAATCTAGGAACCGCTGCCAGGTCCAAAGTCTCTCATTCTTATGCCAATCACTTCCGGGATGTTGGTTCGGAAAATCATCCAAATCACCGTGGCGACGGCAACCCGGTCCGTCCATGTCAAAGGCCTTATTGGACTCAAGGGTTAAAATACGCTGGGTGGGTGGATGCACGTCGAGAATTAAAAACGTGTGGCCGCCGTTCGGCGGATCCAGATTGCGCCACCCCTGAATGACGGTCCAGGGGGCGGGCAGCTCATTTTTATTGGGCACTTCAACCCCCATGCCGGTTTCGATGACGGCGGTCACCGGTGAAAAAAGATCGCCCGGCATCATGATCATCATTTGTTTGTGGTTGGTGGACGTCCAGCTGAAGTTATCGCCATGCACATCCAGCCAGGCCTTGACCAGCAGCGCCTCAACAAAGGTGCAGCAGTTGTTGGCCTTCGGCGGTTCGACCAGCGAACTCGAGATGCCTGGAATTTTATAGGGATAGCGAGGCTCGTGCCGGTCGTAGGTATAATCGCTGAACGCCGGTAAAAGATTGATTAACGCCGATTCCGGGATAAAGTTGGGATTATTGCTTTCGGAAGCCATTTCTCCTACCTCCTTTTTTTATGAAGATTTAAAAGTTAGGGGCTTCGCCCCAGTTGGAATGATGGAATGATGGAATGTTGGAATATTGGAAAAATGGGTCTTGGGATACTGCAATATTGGGTAAATGGCAACATTCATCTGTGCTTAAAAGTCAGAACAGATAAAATCCTTCAAAAACCCACTATTCCACCGTTCCTCTATTCCATTATTCCAGGATTGAGGCAAATACGCATGCCTCAAAAAATATTTTTTTTATTCAACCAGTTGTAGAAATTCCGAGACGTTTAATTAGTGGTTGAACGAAATAAGGCTGCTAAGCATATAATTTACTTAACAGCCTTTCTTTTCCTGCCGGTTGCCAAATGCCCTCTAAACTTCACCATCTCCCGGCGGCTCACTCGCACAGTAGACCACAAAATTGGGCGGTGAATCCTCCGGTCTGAAGGTTACCGAAATGGGCTTTTCATTGCGCACCAGGTCAAGATATTGCTCGTACTGGCTGAATCTTTGGTAAGCCACCCCGACCTTTGAGGTTTCATTATAACTATTGGGTGACATGGAATCGGATGGATCAACAAAAATCAGGTAAAGCTTGTTGTCGCCGCAATAAAGGTTGATCCGTCCATTCTGCTTATCCCCGTTGGGATATAAAAATGCGCTGTAACGGCTGACTGTTTTGATGAATGCCATTTTGGCCTCCTTTCTGTTAATGCATTAACGTGGCAACATGATTATCGCCCGCCGGTTCATGAAACCCGCCGAGCCAATTCTCTGAAAACAAGGCAAGCAGGTTGAATGCGTCTGTTGACCGCTGATTTCTATCAAGTTCTGTCCGGACGGGCGTAAAGCTCGCCCCTACGAGACGCTGACCGACTTGTTGGGT
>CP070771.1:5304668-5317584 GCA_020345785.1 Desulfobacterales bacterium | reverse complement strand
GTCGATAAATATACCCGTGGGAAGCCAAAACTCACCGTAGCCGTATCCAGGACGCCCGAAGGCCATGAGCAACCGGGATTGCCTGTCAAATATCTGGACATTGTCGAAGAGGCTGTCAACCACGTAAATGTTGCCGTCACTGTCAACCGCGACCCCCTTCGGCCTTGAAAAATGTCCCGGTCCGGTGCCGATGCTGCCAAATGCCCGCAAAAATTTCCCATCGGGCGTGAACTGCTGGATCCTGAAGTTAAGGGAATCTGCAGCAAAAATTATGCCATCGCTGTTGACACAAATATTGGTAGGAAAGTTTAACTGGCCGTCCGCTTTACCGCTGCCGCCAAATTTACCCTTCAGTTTATGGTCGGTGAGATCAAACCGAAAAATGGTTGCGTTCAAGGTATCTACGACCAGGAGTTCAGATGTCTTTTCATTGACGGCGATACCTGTCGGCCTTTCAAGAATCTCCTTTCCCATCTCGCCCGCAAAGTTTTTACCCGCATCCGTAAATATTTTGACGACACCTTCTTTTGAGTCCGATACATAAATGCTCCCGCTCGCATTTTCGATCGCTATGTCTATGGGTGAGACGAGATTGGCCTTGTCTGAAGGGAACAAATAGTAGGCGCTGCCCTTAACGTCAAACACATGAACTGTCCTTAAAAAGGTATCCACGACATAGAGTCTTCCCGCTGAATCAGTTTCCACACCATAAGGGGCCACCATCGGCACCTCGGTTTTCCCGATCAGATAATCAAAAAGCCTCTTGAACGCCCCCGGCCTGATCTGCAGGTCCTGCGGCTTCGATACCGCGGCGACAAAGCGTATCCTCGGTATTTCAGGCGGCTTCGGCCATACAATATCCGGGAGGGACTCTTTGGCGATATTGGTATCTTTTACACACGCCTCCGGTCCCAGGAAAAGGATGACAGCCAGTATGACTGGTAAAATGCGCATGATATTTCTCGGTTTCCTCATGCAGGCGCTCAATAGCGCCACATCGACAACAAATTGCCGATACTGATTAACTGGTTGCAGTTTATAGTGTGGAATAGACTGCCATTCAGCGGCCACTTCTACCGAGCGCCGCCTCGGTCGAGGTTTAAATTGTTACCACAGTATTCTAATGATTTCAAATTTCATCGCGTGTCGGTTTCGAAACGCATCGCTGCTTCCCGACCTGTCGTAGTAGTAGCCGGCGGCGCCGCGCCAGATTCTGTAAGACAGCTCTATGCCGGCGAAAAAATTGGCATCGAGCTGGTCTTCCACATCCCCTGTAATCTTGTTTAAAAAACCCTCCATGCGGAACCTGAACCAACCCGCAGGCCTCCATACCAATCTTGACGACACACCGTATTGATGTTGCTTCTGACCCACATCGGTAAACTTTGTCTCCCCGTAAGAGCCTGTAATATCGTATAAAAATCTCCTTGCCGGCCGGATGCGGAACGTCTGTGATGCCCCCCAGCGGCGGGATGAAGTTCCGGAAGTTCTATCCCTGTCTTCATACGAAAGCCTGGTATCCGTCCAACCCAAATCGAGCCTTATTTCTGCCGTCTGGGTCGTGTCATCTACAGTATTTTCAGGGGGCGGACCTGAGACAATATTTTGATTTGCATGTTGATATCCGTAAGAAAGCGTCAAGGCATTCCAGAGAAAAAACCCGATGCTGTACGCCTGGTTGAATAGCGTATCGTCAAAAGCCGGATCGCTAGAAAAACGGTAATCCACCAGTACCGTCTGGCCGTTTGCGATGGCACCGAAGGTGGTGCGGCTGATCCTTGTGAAGGAACCAGCCTCCTCAATCGTGTAATCGGCATTTTCAATGTAAGCGATGGTTCCGGTTACATCCGTTACGAAGATGGAGTCAACATCCACATTTTCATTATCTAGCAGGGTTACTTCGCCGGTGGTCAAAACGTGCGGCTCATCGTTTACCGTGATCACCGCCTCGCCTCCCTCTCTGGTTGTATATCGGTAATTCCATCCACTCCTCAAATTTAGTAAGCCCCATGGAATTTTCCTGGTGTAAAAAAAGCTGAGATCGCCATCGTAAGCATTCTCTTCTCCGCCCGTAAAGTCGTTCAGGTTGAAACCCGTTGAAATTGATGTGGTCAGATTCTCATAGAGGAGATGTTTCAAAGCGGCACGACCAGCCGTTCTTTCACTGTCAAATGCATCCGTGTCTCTTTTGTTGTACGAAAAAATATAGTTGGTATACAAGTTGTTGGTGTATCGCCAGTTAAGGTTTTCTGCCAGAGAATATTCTTCGGATTCTTGAGATTCGTTATCCGTCCACCTGTATCTCAATCTGGAGAGAAGCGATTTTCTTTGATCGCCGGCAATATGATACTCGTTGCCGAGGTTGTTATCAAAGTTCTTTACCCTGACCGTGTCCCCCCCGGTCGTTCGATCGTCGTCACTGTAGCTTGAATTCAGCGTCGTGGTACTGTTTTTTGTGAAGTGCTGGCTTGAAAGCTGGAAATCGTCCCGTTCCCCTGTCGAGTCGTAAAACCCCGACTGGTCGGTGTCGGTATGGGTATATTTGACGAAAGTCGGTAAAACTTTGTAGTATTTAAGCCGCAGATCCGCACCATATTTATCGATGGTGGTATCCGTGGGCTGGGAAAAAGCACTTCTGAGTTTAAGCTCGCGCCGGCTGGCAAAAGTATGCAAGGTATAGGGTTTCGGCTCTAAAAAGATGGCATCCGCCGCATAGGACGGCACAAATACATTGTCGCTGGCGGAAGGCCCCGGATCGACATCTCGTTTCGTCTGGGACCACTCCGGCACGACTCCCAGCGTAAATTTACAAAGGGCGGGATGATAGGCCCAGCCCTCCAATTCAATCGGAACCCGTTCCCTGAACTCGTGGCTGGTATCCTTGGTTTCATTACCACCGGACTTTGTCTTTTCTTGCTCGTACTCATAGGATAATCCCAGGCCAACCTTCGGTCTTTCAAGGTGGAAATAACGGCTGGTATACCCCCGCGCCGTGAGTCCGGGCCGAGTTGAAGATACACCCGGTGGCGGTATTTCAAGCGGAACGATCTGTGGGGCCTGCTTTGAAATCCCGGCGGCTTTTGTTTGCAAAGGGGTTTTTTCCAGTTGGGCTGAGAATCGGTCCGGCCTGGATTCGGCTTCATTCGGATTAATTGCCGGAGGTAGCTCTGTTTTTTTGATAACCTTTTTCGTCTCGGAAATAGGCTCAGCTTCAGTGGATATCAGCGATGCGGCACCAGACCCCCTGGCCGTCTCAAAATCAATCAAAAAAAGCCCGCAAAGGGCGAGCACGAGCACTTTACATATGAGCCCTGACTGAGTCATCAACCGTTAATCGCCCCTCTATCAACCTGTATTTGGCAGACCAGCTCACCGCGAATCAGTGAGTGGTTATTTGGTCTGGTTACGTCACCGCATCTTGGGCCGCTATTCCGTTTTTAGGGCCGGTCCCCCTGTCGGAAGATTGTCCGGCGCAGCCGGAAAGCCGGGTAAAGTGCTGGCCGGTTGTTTAACCTCCTTATAATCTTTTGTGAGCAGTTTCCGATCCTTTCCAAGGTGCGGGTTGTGACACGTAAGACACCCGCCCGGTTCTTTGTGGGCCGCCAGCTCCTTAATTTTGGGATCTTGATGACACGGGATGCATATCTGCTGCGGGTTTTCCAGCAGCATATACGGGTTTGTGCTCTGGTGCGGGTCGTGGCACGCGTAGCAGTCTCCTTTGGCCGAAGTGGGGTGCAGCCACAGCCCCCGTGCCAGTGCCTCTGCCGCCGACTTGTCTTCATGGCACCCAATGCAAAGCTGCTGGCGGGGTCGGACCAGCGGTCCGGGTGAAGCCATACCTTTACGGAAAGCGGCCGGCTGGTTCTGTTTCCTGCCAAACATGTTAAAATTCCCCGTCGACTGATGACACACGCTGCATTGTCGGGAGGCCGTCAACGGATGCTCATAGCGTTTGGGGGGCGGAGCGGGTTTCTCCTCGGTTTGCGGGGTTTTATCTTTTTCTATGGCCGCATTTTTCTCCTCCTCAAGGGGTGGTACGCCGGTGAAAAACACGGTGAGCACCTTGTGTCTGCTCTGCCTGTCGCATCCTGACAGAAGGGCAATTAAAACGGTCGCCATGATAAGGTCAATGATAAAGCGATTCGAATATGCTGCCTTCATTTCTCTTCTGGACGCTGTGAGTTTACTCCCCACGCAGGGGTTCGCCGACCCAGTCTCCGAAGCCATAGACATTCAACTTATCCGTCCCATAGAAATTTCCGGTGTATACGACATAATTGAGCCTGAAATCCCTATCGACGAAATTACTGAAATAGGCCGCATTGCGATAATCTATATGAATCCCGGCAGGCAGATACATGCTGCCGGGAGCAGTCCCGGGTCCACCAAAGAAAAGGAGCAGGGCGCCCGTCTTGTCGTCGAAAATCTGGACATTCTCAAAGGCTGCATCCACGACATACAGGTGTCCATCCCTGTCTATGTCAAGTCCTTTGGGTCTGGCGAACGCACCGAACCCATCTCCAAGGTAACCGTAGGACTTTAAAAACTTACCATCCGGGTCAAATTTCTGGACCCTGAAGTTGAAAGCATCGGTGACATAAATGTTGCCCTCGTGGTCCACGACCACGTGGGTTGGTTTGGAGAACTGGCCTTTATCCTGTCCCAGTTCTCCGATGGTCCCCTTCAGTTTGCCGGAAGTTTTATCCAGAACGAATATCTTGTTCTTGTTCATGTCACTGACATAGACCGTGTTCTGATAAACAGCCACATCAACCGGCTTGTCAAAGAGGTCCGGTCCGCCATAAGACCGCGAGAACTCATTGTTCGCGCCAAAGACAACGATCTGTTTTCTCCCCATGTCGGCGATATACTTGACGTCGTCCTCTGTGACCCAGATTCCGGAAGGGTCCTCCAGCTCCCCCATTCTTTGATCCCTTAAATTATCAAATTTTCTTCGGATCAGGTCGATAATGAGCAGCCGCTTGGATCTCCTGTCCAGCACGTATATTTTACCGTCCGAGGACGCGATGTCCCAGGCCTTCCCGATCCTTTTATCCGATGTAGGTTTCCCCACCAGAAATTCCGTGAATGCGCCCTGGCTTTGCCCAATATCCTCCTCGCCGGTGATGGCGTGTAGAAATTGAAGCCTGGGTCTCTGAGGCAGCGGGGGATAAAAAACCACGGTTCGGGTTTCTTCCGGGACTGCGGCACAGCCGGAAAACGTCAGCAAGGCGATCAGTACAAAAACGCTCTTTTTCATCCTTGTATCCTATCTCCTGTTTTTTTCTAAATCAAGATATTCATTCTGAAGCACGCTTTTTCAGCATGGCGGATAGCGGGCGCTTCTGGTCCGCATCAAACTCATTCATCGCGCTTTTCCGGCGGGGAGTCCCCCAGCTGGCGACATTCAATGCGATGGGTAGCCGACCATCTTGGTTCCATTCCTGAAAAAGCCTTCCATCCATGTTTGAGGCAAAAGGCTTATCCAATGGGTATTATATCAGGTAGCGCCCACCAAAAAAAGGGGCTTACGCCCCCTTTTTCGGTAAAGATCAAGTTTCTTTCTGTCGGCTATTTGTTGTGACAGGTCATGCAGAGATCTGAGTTTCCAACCGATATTTTCAAAAAGTAATTGAAAGGATCGTCGGGGTCAGCAACATAGTCGTTATGGACGGCGTGGCAGGCCGAGCATTGCAATTCGCTGTTGGCATCAAGCAAGACTTCCTGAATTGTCCCTGCCTGGGTGAAGTTGCCCGAGCCGATCGTAACTTGTTTGGCTGTGGGGTCCCAAAGGCCGGGATCAGCAGCCGCCAGTTGGTCATTATAGACGATAGAGATCGGATGGTCATTGGAGAGATTCGTCCCCAGGTTAGCGTCCCCGGTGATGAATATACCAGAATTATCTCCCCCGCCGAAGGCATCAAGCGAAACGGTTCCGTCATGACATGAAAGGCAAAGCTTGGACGAGCCGGTCGGCGAACCCGGCACTTGAGCATTCATGGTGGGGCTGCTGTACATTTGGTAATTTGCCTGGCTCAATGCATGGTTCCACAGCGGCGCGCCTTCCACCGATTCCGCGTTGTGAGGCGTATGACAGGGCAAACAGATCTGGTTTTTCGACCAAGTGTCAAAACTGAAATCATGCATACTCCCGACAATTCCGGCAATAGAGATCCCGGAAAAGCCTGCTAGGAGTACCAGAGCCGCGAAAAAGATAAATAATTTTTTCACGATTTCCTCCTTCCGTTTATGGGTTGTGTCTTCATTACCTTAGGGAAATTTTGTCTTGGATCCATGCTGCTTTGGAAATTCCGTCAGCCGCATGGCCCTAGTAACTTATTAAAAGCCAATTTGTCAATGTCAAATGCCCACGTTGAATGTCCCCTTCGGGCAACAGGGGAGAATCCCTCGCCTTTGGGCAAAGACTTCAGGCGAGGGATTCGATGCCGCTGGTCCATACCAGCGCGAATTAGGGTCCCGCGGGGGGTTCAAGTGCGTTGATGGAGGTGCTGAGCACGTTGACCACGAATAAATAGTTGTGAACCCCGCGACTGCCGTCGTTGTTGATCAGTAAATAATTCCAGCCGGCCTTGGGCAGACTTTCGTCAGTAAAGCCATACAGAAGGCCGAGGTTATTTCCGTCGGCGTCGAGTACCCTCACGCTGTTCATCCCGACCGGCCCGACGCTGGTTGCGTCCGTAAAATTGACCGTAATAGCCTGACGCCCTCTGCTATCACCGAACACAATCTCATCGATAACGGCGGCATCCGTGATGGTCGCCTGGCCACCCAAATCAACCCTGTTTCCGGCAGCAATCTGCTGCTCGATGAGCACCCGAATCGCCGCTTCAATCAAAGTTTTGAGCTCGCTGAGCTGATCAGAGACCGGGCCCTGTATGAATTCAGGGTTCAATCCGGGGTGGCACTCGATGCAGATGCTGGTGCTGGCGAAGAAGGTGTGGTTGGTCCCGCCCTGGTTGTAGGACAAATCCGCGGGCGGCGGGGTCTTCGCCATGTGGCAGGTTGTGCACGTGTCCACCAACGCTCTCTCGCCCTCCGTCTCCGGATTGGTTCTCGTAGCGTGGCTGCCCGGCTGACCGGGTGGATAAGGATCATTCTCCCCGAGGGCCACAAGGTAGGCGCTCTGACCCATCAGCACGTCGGCCTGAGTCGGGCCGTGGGGCGCCCGGGTAGGATCGGTGAGGGGAACTCCGTCGTTGCGCAGTCCCCGCCGGCTGTTGTGACAGGTCATGCAGAGCGCGCCCCGGCCGACGCTGTTTCCCGTTGCCGTTGCCGGCGCCTTGAACCCGGCTGCGAGCAGCGGCGTTGCGTCGCTGATCCGCACGGTCGCGTTGTTGTTGTCACCGCTTGCGGTTCCGATTCTGTGCGGATCGTGGCAGGTAGCGCAGGTTTGCGGGTGGATCGCGTCCTCCGTCCAGGTGACGATTACATTTTCGTTATCGTTTGTCGGATCGTCATCCACCAGAGCCGGAATCCAGCTCAGGAACCCGTTGCCCGTGTGGCAACGTGAGCAGGTGCCGCTCTCACCCTCTTCGATGGCCAGCTCGTAGTCGGCATGCTTGCTCAACTGCCACTGCTGGAATCGCGCGTGGCGCAGCGGCTCGCCGTGGCAAACCGCGCAAACGCCCGCGGAGATATTGGCCCTCGGATCGGTCCCCATCACGGCAGTTCTGGACCTGAGCGCTCTGGCGTTGTGAGCCAGAGTGCTTTGCGGGCCGTGACAGTTCTCGCACTGGGCGTTGGCATGCCTCGCGACGATTGGAAAGTCAGCCAGCATCGTGGTCCAGGGGAGGTTGTCGGGGGGGTCTGAGGGGTTGTTGAGAAGGCCTGAGTTAAGAAAGCCCATGTAATCGCCGACATCGTCGACGCCGTAGTTGTCGACATCCAGGTCAAAACCGACCGTGTGGCAGGCAAAGCAACTCTCCCCGTAGTGGGTGCTCGTGTTCAGATTGACGGTGAAGATCTCCGCGTGTCCGGTTTGAGCCCAAGGGGTGAAAATATCAGGAGCCCTTCCGCCTTCACGGTGACAGCGCCTGCAGTTGCCCGCCAGGGGACGACCGTCCATGTCCTGGCCCGTGATGATTCCCTGCCAGGTGCCGGCATAAACATCGACGGTGACCGTCCTGTCTTCGGCTAAGTCCGTGACCGCCAGAGTATACTGGCCCGTTATGTCGGGGGTTAACTCCGGGTTCTGTGACGTACCGTCCATCAGGGTCGCGGAGGAGTTCCAGGGACGTCTACTTAAGGTCCAATTATAGGTCGCCTGGTCCTTACCGTGCAGGAGTACCGGGATCCCGAGGGCATGGTTGCCAATGTCGGCCTTGACCTTCCACGGCAGCAGGACGTGAATTTCGGCCTCACCTTCGTAATCGCCGGAGCTGGTGGTCACCGTTGCCTTGAGGGTGACCTTACCCGCTTCCTCGAGGGCGAAGGGGTTGATAGCCACCACCTGGAACCGGTTCTGAAGCCCTGCGGGAAACTCTCCCGGTGGCGGGGGGACATTGGGAGGAAGCTGATCCGGTCCGATCGGGGGCTCGGAGACGACATGGATGAGCTCAGCCTTGAAGAGGCTCTCTGCTCCTAGGGTCACCGTGGTGGGGTTCGCGCCCGGCAGAGGGATCGCTGCTGCCGCACCGCCGGTCTGCTCCCAGAGAACGGACTCGATCGTGAGGCCGCCATCGATGCTGGCTGTTGCCGTCAGGTCAGCGCCCGGCACGGCATTCCCTGTGATCTCTACAGTTACGGTCTGCGCCTGGCTGGCGGGAACGAACCACGCCAGAGCAACGGCTAGAAGAATCACAATTCCCAGCCATCGCCGGCCGCGTCCGGCGCCAAACGGTATGCCGGGATCCCGCCTTTTCTTTTTTGACCGGCTGGCCGGCAACCATCTGTTTAATGAATCTTTTCGGAACATGTTCTACCTCCTTTTCTTTTGGAATTTCGACATCCTGTCTGACCCTTTACTTCATGTTCAGGCTTTCACCAGCCGGATTGAAAAAAGATCCGGACCTAAATTAAAGAGACGAAATTGGATTGCAGCTATTCATCTCCAGGGATATTTTGCAATGTGTGTGCCAGAGCAGCCGAGGCAGGAGCGACCCTATAAAAGTATGTTATTACGGATGGTTAATGCTCTTAATTTATGATTGGGCCGCTTTATTTGATTATCAAAACTGAAAATAATCGGTGAAATCACCAATTCGGATAGGGGATTTCACCAGGTTGCGGATGCGTCCGCCATAATCGGCTTTTATGCTTGTAGAAGGTCGTCGCGATAAAAATGGCGCTAGATTCAGAATTCGGCATATGCCGAGAGGTGACAATGTTCATCTGATAATTACTCCGCCCTGAAAAATAGCGGCACCAGCTTTGGCTAAAATATAGTCGTCCAATTGAACCTGACACGAATGTTCAATGTTGTGCGGGCGGATTAATTATCGTATTCAACTAATGATAGATTACAAAGGCACCTGAATACCTGTTTGTACGTTTAATGACCGAATAATAATCAAAAATTTCAACGCGTTAACACCAGCCATGTCTCTTTACTCTCATGGGCTGATATGAAATCTAAAAAGAAACAATGCGCAGCATTGAGGAATTAATCCGCCGGGCTCCGGATTTAACAACTTCCTTCGTTATCGTTATAAAGAACCAATTATAATGCTGAATTTTCTATTTTTTGGGGCGGATTAATTAATTCGATAACTTCTCTATTCGGGCCTGTGCCTTGAGGCTTGCGACCCGGTCTTCCCGGATCTGTTTCTCATTTCTTTTGGTCAAATCCATTTTAATTTTGTCGTACACATCCTTAAGTTCCAGTTGTTCGGCCGCCTTCACTTCCTCCACCCGTACGATGTGATAGCCGTAAATCGTTTCGATGATCCCGCTGAGCTTGCCGGGCTCGAGTTTAAATATTTCTTCTTCAAGCACGGGATAAAGCCGACCTCTGTGGACAAGACCCATATCTCCGCCCTTGACCCGGTAAGGGCCCGTTGAATATTTCCAGGCAACATCCGACATGTCCTCACCGGCGCTTATCCTGTCTATCACCTCCTGAGCCTGGGCTTTTTTCAATTTCCGTTCTTCTGCGGATGCTTCAGGTTGAACGGTGATGAGTATGTGCCTCAGCTTCCGGGCCTCGGGCCGCATGAATTTTTGCTTGTTGCGCCGGTAATAATCTTTGATTTGTTCATCGGTCGGCAGGGCTTTGTCGCTGATTTCAACGGTGATAAAACGTTCCACGAGCTCTTTTTTCCTCAGCCTTTGCTGGTACTGCTCATCGGTAAGGCCCGCTTTTCCCAGAGCGGTCTGGAACTTTTTTTCACCGCCAAGCCGTTCTATGGTTTTTTCTCTTTCCGCTTTAATGATTTCTTCATCGATCTTCAGCCCTATTTCGACGGCCTCCTGATAAAAGAGCTCTTTTTCGATCATTTTTTCGAAGGCCTGGGGTATGTATTTCTCCCGTTTTTTGGAGGAAAACCCACCGTGAAATACACCGGCCGGCATGATCTCATTCAGGGCCTGTTGAAGATCGTCCTCTGTCAGAACCGTGTCATTGACCTTCGCAACCGGTTTTGAAAACGCTCCGGCAGATATACTCCAAATCAACGAAAGGACCAGAGACAAAAGCAGGAAGATCATACGTTGAATTTTCCCTGCTTTTCCAGTACTGTTATTAAATAACTTTGCCATTTCTACCTCCGGTGATGTCGCATTCGTTATATCACTTTGAATTTTTGCGTCTTGCGGCAGCTTCTGGAAAATTCCTTTCAATTTAGGCCGCTTCCTTGAATCTTGCAGGGTATTGCCTTTTGGTTGTTGTATAGCCTTTGGTGAATAAACGTAAGATAGCTTAGATACTCGAGTATTTCAAACAAATACTAATTTATTGTGGGAAAACTGCAACTATGATAATTTCAACCCGTCGGAACAGTGCCGAAACTTAACCGCGAAGGAGAAGCCGATGATTGATCAAAGATTAAAAGCACTGCGGGACAAAGGTATTGAGATGATGGCGCAGGGATACACCTGAGCAGAAACGACCTTGCAGGTGCTGCGGGAAATTATGGTCTGGGATGCGATCCCCTATCAATGGGCCGCCGCAGGTTACATGGGGGCCATTGATTCGGGCAAAACCATCTGCGGATTTCTATTTGGCGGCGCAGTTTTTCTCGGCTATCTATCCGGAGAAAAGGCCACCGAAGCACCGGCCTTGGAGGACAGAGGAAGAGCCAGAGCGATTGCATCGGTCAAGGGTCTGTTTCAAGGGTTTATCGAACGGTTCGGCACCACCGACTGCCGCATGTTGACCGGGTGCGACTTCAGCCAAAAAACAGACGTCAGACGTTATTTCAAGGAAAAGATCTACGAGAACACCTGTTACCTTCAATTTGATTACGTCCTCAAACAGTGTCTGGCGCAGTTGGGGGCCTAACCACTGGCCACATATTTTCGACGGATTGACAGATTTCTTAAACCCATCTTGAGAACAATCGACCATTGTCCTTGGTCAGTTGTCCATGGTCTATGGTAAATTCATAGTGGATATGAATCTTTATTTCACTTAACAACAAACAACGGAAAACCGACAACGGACTCTTTGGGTTTGCGCCAACAAGCCGGACATGTTCCAAAGACTATTAGGTCGGCTTTTTTAAAAGGTACATTCAATCATGGAATTAAACAAAAGGCTTTACGATATATTTTTGAGTCAAGCCCAAAAGGTCAATGTCACCATCTTAAGTCTCGGCCTCGGCTACACCGCCGTCACCACCTCCGACGGCGGGATCGGTTTGTCCTACACCTACTTCAACGACAAAAAATCCTGCATGGTTTTAAATCAACACATCGACTATGAGGGTAGGCCGGCGGAACAGCTCCTTGAAAAAATTATGGACAACACCCCCATTGAAAGAAGTATGGCCCTTGCGCTGATCAATGCCCTCAATTATCGAGCGGCCATTGAGTTGCCCGAAGATGCCGACAATGCCATCATGTTCGAAAAATTTAGAATTGACAAAGGCCGCCAGGTAGCCATGGTCGGCTACTTCGGTCCCCTGGTCAGAAACTTTGAAAAACAGGGGATTTCTCTGGAGATTCTGGATATCTCCAGAGGACTCGGTAAAAAGGAAGATTTTTATAAAAAGCTCGCGAACTGGGCGAACGTGTTGCTGCTGACATCCACATCCATCTTGAACAACAGCACTGAAGAAATCCTGGCCAATGTCGGTGAAAAGGTAAATACGGTGATGCTCGGCCCCAGCACGCCCTTGGTGGCGGATGCGTTCAGTCATCTGCCGGTCCATATGCTGGCCGGCACCGTGCCGATCGAGCAAGAAAAAACCCTAAAAGCCATCCGCCACGGCATGGGAACCCCGGTGCTTCACAGATACAGCCGTAAAGTTTTTCTTACTTTGCCTGGTTAAGCCAGCCGGCCAAAGTCCATCCTGCCCGAAAAAATCATTTAAAAAAGCAATCTTTGCCCTTGACCTGCACCAGGGTAAGGGTCTTATTATATCCTGGAGTCTTAAAATGAAAAAATTTTGCTATGTCAGAACAACTGTATGATAAATTCCGCAGACTGAGTCCGAAAGTAACAGGCGGGCTTATAAAAATGCGTTCAGATATTTGCTGCGGCGGTGAAAATCCAAATTGAAGGGAAAGGCATTGTGAGGGATTTAATTTGCTACTGTTTCGAGTACTCGGTCGATGATATTAACCAGGACTATTTGGAAAATGGCAAGTCAACAATAATGGAAAGAATCCAAATGGAGAAGAAGTTTGGAAATTGCCAATGTGCGACTAAGAACCCTAAGGGAAAATGATGCTTAGGCGATATCCGCCAGGTGGTGGATCAGTTGAAGTGTAACCTTTGAAGCCAATCTTCCGTCTT
>CP070771.1:5302199-5304568 GCA_020345785.1 Desulfobacterales bacterium | reverse complement strand
TCTTATGAAACTTCACCTGAACGGAACAGTCCGCCGCGGCGGACAGAATATCGAATATCGAACCGCAGAATATCGAAGGATGGTTTCGCGGTGCTCAGTCTTTTTATAAAATAGACAGAATACCTCCCTTCGAAATTCGATATTTCACGCCTTGGCGTGATTCGATATTCGATATTTGCTTTTTGGAGTTTCTTTTCTGATCAGACCGGCCGTTGTCTTGGCCAGCGGCTGGGCTGCCTGTCCTCCGTCCTCTGACTTCTGTTTTCTGTCTTCTTTCATATGAAAGCTGAAACCCTGAGCCTGACGCCACTAGCCTATAACAAAATGTTGTCGAAGAAAAAGTCTAAGCCGGATTTGCCGGCATCATAAACCGGCAAATCCAGCCCATTTAATAGTTCTACTTTGTCACATTATCAGAATAAAGTATTTATTTGAATTTCAATGGAAAGAGGTCGAAGTAAAAAGCAATATGACATAGTTGAGATAAGCACTTACCGTTTGTCCCAGGGAGGGGCGACCATAACCTTGGATGCACCCTCGATAAAGGGATAGACCCGCTGCAGCTGCCCGTCATGCCACTGAAAGCCTGCCAGGGGGAAAACTGCCGTTCCATCCGGATTGTATTTAATATCCCCCATAACCGTTCCCTTGAATTCGGTTGTCAGGACGGCTTCGCGCACCTTGGCCCCATCCAGCGTGCCCGCTTCTTCAATCGCCTTGAACAGGGTCTGGCAGATGGCGTAGAAAAGCCCGATGCTCACCGAGCGCTTGTTGAATCTCTGATAATACCGTTCTCCAAGTTCCTTGGCCTTGGGGTAGGGATAGGTCTCGGACCAGAAGCCGTCCGCCAGAATATACTGGGCATCCCGGCCCAGCGCGTTCCAGAACTCGGTGCCCCAGGTTCCCTTATACCCGTGCAGGTACTTCAGGTTCAGTCCGACCTCCTTCATCTGACGCACAAAGGTGACGCAGTCCCCGCTGCCGGCGAAAAGGATGGCGCCGTCAATGCCTTTTGATTTCAGCTTCAGGATCTGGGACGAGTAGTCCTTTGACCCGACGGCTACCGGCTCGTCATAAGCAAAATCGTACCCGTGCTTCTTGCCGACATCCTTGAAAATGGGACCCAGGATCCTCCCGTCGGTGGAATCTTCCGCCAGAAGCGCGAGCTTTTTGGGCTTTTCGGCCTCGGGGATGGTATCAAGGATTTGGAAAGGCACCGCGGTGGCCTGGCCTCCGTCAAAGAAGTAATCGGTCGACCACTTGAACTTTTGCTCCTGCCACGGTGGGAGAAGGCAGATGGTTGCATGATAATACACCTTCCATTTTTCAGCCGCGACAGCCGTCGGCATCACCAGCGGCAGCGTGCTGTCGGACAGCAGAAAATTGACCTTGTCAACCTTCACCAGCCGCTCGATGGCTGCGACGGCCTTGCCGGCATCGGTTTCATTATCGGCAACGATGAGCTTTACGGGAAGCTTTTTATCAAATTGATTGACATAAATCCCCCCCATGGCGTTTATATCCGCGGCAGCCTGCTCATAGGCCCATTTCTGTTCTGCGCCCATCATCGACAACATGCCGGTTAACGGCAGGGTAGCGCCGATGACGATCTCCTGCGGCTCTGCCGCCTGAGCGGCACCCGCTGGGCACAGCATCGCCGCGACAAGAATAACACATAACCCGATTAACCGTGCACTGCGAAATGTGATCTTCATTTTTAAAGCCCTCCTTTTTAGTATTTTACTGCCAAGTACGCAGTTCCCTGAATACAACAACATATAACTTATTGAAAGCTCTAACCACCATTGGATCTCACCACAGAGGCCCAGAGAGCACTGAGATGAGCATATTTTTCGTTTGCCGGAGGCCTACCACTAAATAATAGATCCGACAGGGCATCCCGCCTAGCGGGGGAGACGCCCCGCTAAAATCCGCGGGATGACTGATCAATTGTAGAAAGATTCAAAGGTCAGCCAACGGCAAACGAAAAGCATCCATGCTGGCGCATCAAAAAAATCTAAGTATATACACAAAAGACAGCTTAAAATCGAAATTTATCCTTTACCGGACGCCTTAAGCCCTGCGCCGTGAGCCTCTTCCATTTCGGCAAAAGCCTGATGATTGGCACAGGCAGCTTTTATGTCTCCTTAATTGAAGTCCTCTTCGCAAGCCCTCCTTTCTCGGTTTTAGGTTTGCAAAACCGTCTTTCATGCTGTTTTTTTTCTGCGCACCATCCGCTTAAGGCGCAGCCGAATCACGCCGTTGGGCAGGAACATGATGACCAGGATAATGAGCAAACCGGAGAAGATGGGATGGATCTCCGGCAGATAGTATTTCGCCACCTCGAAGGCCGCCGTCAGAAAAAAAGC
>CP070771.1:5296625-5302099 GCA_020345785.1 Desulfobacterales bacterium | reverse complement strand
GCGCGGTCGTCCTGGGAACCCGCCATGTCATCGCTGAAATCGAGGCGACCCTGTCCTATGGCACGGATCTTTCCGATGAATTCCGGCTGCAGGGAGAGCAGCATATCCGGTCCGGCGGGTTCCAGTCACTGGCGGCAGCCCTGGATTCAGGGTTTGGGATAAAAGATCACATCGTTGCCGCCGTGCGCTTGTTTTTCGATCAACAAAAGCTGGGCCCTGAGGATTTTAGCTACGTCGTTTTTCAGCAGCCTTACGGCATCGTCCCGTTCTCCCTGGGTGAAGCGCTGCAGTTCGATCTTTCTAAGATTACGCCTTCGAATACCGCTTACGAACTGGGAAACTGCGCTTCGGCCTCGGTTCTGATCGGCCTGGGCAATATACTGGACATTGCCCGGCCGGATGACAGAATCCTGGTAGCATCCTACGGGCCCGGCGCCGGCAGCGACGTGCTCAGCCTGCGGGTCACCGGCGAAATTGAAAAGAAAAGAGGTCGCGGAAAGTCAGTCGAGGAGTTGATTGCCGACAAACAGATGCTCGATTATGCCACGGCCATGATTTACGAGGACAAAATTTACAGTGGATAATCATTCCATCCAACTCAAATACGGGCGCCAGCGCCTGAAATTTCAGCCGCTGCAAGATGTCGAGATGCAGATCCTGCAGTGCCGGGTTGAGCCCCCTGCAGCTTCGCGCGATGAGATTATTCAGCAGGCCTTAAGCCGTCCGATGGAGACACCGCCGCTGCGCCGGCTGGCAGAGGGCAGGCGATCGGCAGTTATACTGGTTTCGGGCAAGACCCGGGTGACCGGCAGTCAATACTTTCTGCCGCATGTCATGGCAGAGCTGGAGGCCGGCGGTCTTTCCGCCGATCAGGTGACCGTGGTGTTTGCCACCGGCACCCATGAATCCATGACGCCGCAGGATATAAGCCGGGTCATCGGCGGAGCCCTGTCCGTCCGGGTGCGGGTGTACGGCCATGACTGCCACGACCGAAACCGGCTGGTGGACATCGGCACAACCGGTTTTGACAATCGCATCCAAGCCGCCAGGGCTGTCATGGAAGCGGATCTAAAGATATTGACCGGCAGAATTACGCATCATTATTTTGCCGGTTTCACCGGCGGCAGCAAGTCGATTTTGCCGGGTGTCTGTGGATTTGAGAGCATCCGGCACAACCATCGCATGGTCATGTCGTCAGCCGGCGGTACCGATCCTCGCGCGACCTACGGGAACCTAGACGACAACCCCGTACACCGGGACATGGTGGAGGCCGCCGAACTGGCGCAACCGGATTTTATCTTCAATACGATTCTCGATCACCAACACCGCTTCCAGCATTGTGTCGCCGGCCATCACATCGCCGCGCACCGCGCAGGCTGCCGTCTGGCCGACGCCGTGCATCGAAGGCACATTGGCAGGCCCGCCCCACTGGTGGTGGCAAGCTGCGGGGGGTATCCCTATGACATAAACTTTATGCAAACCATCAAAACCGTTTTCAACTGCGAAAAGGCATTAGCGCCCGGGGGGACCCTGATTCTGGTCGCCGAATGCCCCAAGGGCGTCAAACAAGGGTTTTGGCGGTGGTTTGCTTACCCGGATTTCGCCGGACTGGATCGGGCCGTTCTGGCCGATTACGATCTCACGGGACACAACACCTATTTAGTGCGACGATTTCTTCGCCAGCAGCGCGTCATCATGGTGACATCGCTGCCGCCGGACCAGGTCAGGCAGCTGGGGATGACCCCGGCCCGGGATCTCGCCGACGCCCTAAAGATCGCCGACGTTAAGGCCGGTAGCTTGATGTACGTCGTTCCCGATGGCGGCACGACGCTTTTGAGCGCTTAGCAGCGACGCATCGGCAATTTTGTATTGATGACTCCCAAATACAAATAACCTCCAACTGAGGAGACCATCCACTATGGCACAAATTCAAGCAGGACAAGAGGAGTTGAGTCCCGAATTTATCAAAGAAAAACTGCGGCGCTTTCTTTTGGAGAACTTCGCATCGGCCGGCGATGTTAGGATCGAAGACGATCATTCTCTATTGCAGCTCGGTATTATCGACTCGCTCAGCCTGGTGAACATTATCAGCTACATTGAAGAAGAATTTGATATCAAAGTCTCTCCCAAAGATTTTTTCCCCGGCAAATTCGATACCATTGCCAAGGCCGCCGATTACATTGTAAACCAGCGCCGGAGGTGTTCGACATGAATATCTGTGCCAGGTGCATCATTCCCGACGACTTTCCCGGCGCGCACTTCGACTCGCAGGGAATTTGCCATTTTTGCCGGCAACCCGCTGCAGCCGTCGATGCTTCCGGCTCCTCCGAAGATCTCGCGGAGCTGCTGGAGCAAAACCGGTCCGATCCCTACGATTGTATCGTCTGCTACAGCGGCGGCAAAGACAGCACCTATACCCTGCAGACCCTGGTGCAGGACTACGGGCTGAAGGTTTTGGCCTTCACCTTCGACCATGGATTTACGTCAACCGGGGCACTCAGTAATATCGAATGCGTCACACGGGCTCTGAACGTCGACACGGAAATCTACCGCCCGGATCCCGCGGTTATCCGCAGGATTTTTAAAACCTCCATCCGGGAGCTGCCTGCCATGCCGCCCGAGAGCATTTACGGCCGGGGCATGCAGGAGTATGGTCCGGTATGCTATGTCTGCGGTTGCATGATCCACTCTATTGCCATCCGTCTGGCCATGCGCACCGGCGCCCGTTTGATTGCGACCGGCTATACGACATCCCAGGACCCGGATTATTACAAAGGCTATGCCACCCGGGCCCGGCCGGTCGGTTCTCCATCCGCCATGAGCGCCGAGCCCTGGCTGGCGATTGCCAGGATCATGCATCATTTTCTGCGGTATGCGGATATTAAGGGCCTGGAAGATCTTTTTTTAACGCACCTCAGCGCCGACGATGTCAAGGAAAAAGCATTTCTCAGGATGTTTGATTTTATTCGTTACGACGAACGACAAATCTACCGCCGGATTGCGGAGCTGGGATGGCAGAAACCGACGGATACCGATTCCTGCTCGACAAACTGTCTGCTCAATTCTTTAGGAATATATATATATCACAAGACTAGGGGCTACCATCCCTATACCAAACAGCTGGCCGATCTGGTTCGACGGGGACTGCTGACCCGGGCAGATGCCCTGCAAGCGGTACAGGCGGAGCTGAACATGGGGCTGGTCCGGGATATCGCACTGAAACTGGGCCTAGACCCGGCGGAATTTTGAAGTTTGGTCATTTGACTCGAGAATCCAGAGGCGTGACTGAAACCTCGAGCGTATTTCAGTACATTGCATCATGCTTTAGATATTCGCTCCTAAGGAAATAAGGCCTAAAGATTTGGGGGTAACATATGTGCGGAATTTGCGGGATCGTTGATTTCGGCAGCAGCTCCCCTTCCAGGGAAGATTTGATCCCGATGTCCGAAGCCCTGGTGCACCGGGGTCCGGATGATCGGGGCGATTATGTCGGCCGGCATGCGGCCCTGGCTCACCGGCGCCTTGCGATCATCGATCTTGAAAAAGGACATCAACCCCTGCAGGATCCATCCGGTCAGGTGACCCTGGTTTTCAACGGCGAAATCTACAATTACATCGAGCTTCGCAAACAATTGGAGAAAGATGGTCATATCTTCCACACCCGATCCGATACGGAGGTGTTGCTGAATGCCTACCTGCGTTACGGAACGGATGCACTTGAACATTTGATCGGAGATTTTGCCTTCGCGGTCTGGGATGCGCGGCACGACCGATTGTTTGCAGCCCGCGACCGGCTGGGGCTCAAACCCCTGTTTTACTGTTTGGCCGGGAAAAAATTCATCTTTGCTTCCGAGATCAAGTCGATCTTCAAATATCCGGGATGCAACCCGCCTCAAATTAATTTGAATGCCCTGTCTGACTACCTGTTCAGCTTCTACGTGCTGGGCGATGAAACCATGTTTAAAGGCATCAAGGGTCTGCCCGCCGGTCATTACCTTATCTTCACGGCTGCCGGACTGGAAATCAACCGCTATTGGGACATTCCATTTGATCAAAGCCGGACCCACGATGCCGTCAGCCGCGTGCGGGAGATGGTTGAAGAAGCCGTCAAAATCCAGCTTCGCAGCGATGTCGCCCTTGGATTGACCCTCAGCGGCGGTTTGGATTCCAGCTGTGTCTGCGCAGCGGCGACGGCCGTCAACCGCAGCCCGATCAATACCTACACCGTCAGTTATCGGGACAATGTGGCTTACTTTGCCGAAAATCCTGACAAGACCTTTGAAGGGGTCACCGGAGATGATACCCATTATTCTCAAGTCGTCGCGGATCAATACCAGACGCGGCACACGCCTTTGATTTATGATCTGACCGACTATGCCCTTGCTCTGGACCGCGTCATCTGGCATCGGGAGAAGCCGCTGCTGGTCATGTCCGAGTTCGGACACCTGAAACTGGCCGAGGCGGCCAAAGCCTATGTCACCGTGCTTTTGACCGGCCAGGGCGGAGATGAAGTATTCGGTGGATACTACTACTGGCTCGACCGCCGCACACCGGATAACACCGACTATTTTCCATGGGTCATGCGGCTGGGAGAAGACGGCCGGCCGCCGGTCACCGCCTATGACTGGATGAAATATCTTCTGAGTGATGCGCTCAAACAATCCGGGGATTTTTGCAGCAGGAGCGAGGAAATATTCCGGCAGTACATGGCCGCGGGACAGACCGATGACTTTAAAAACAAACTGTCTTATCTGATGGTAAAAATCCATCTGCAGGAGCTTTTGGAAGTCGAGGATCGACTGGGGATGGCATCATCAGTCGAGATCCGATGTCCGCTTTGCGACTATCGTTTAGTGGAATACGTCTTTTCTTTACCCTTTGACCGCAAGTTCAGACGCAACGAAGAAAAAGCGCTGCTGCGGGATGCGTTTAGGGCCGATTTGCCCCGGCCGGTATTGCAGAGAAAAAAAAGCCAGTTTCCGATTCCCATGCAAAGCAGTCAATTCTACCGGCATGTGGCAACAACCCTGCTGCAGGACGATTTACATATCCATGAATACTTCCGGCGCGACGGATTAAAAGAGCTGTGCAGGGAACTCGAGCACCGTCCAATTGCCGCTCTGAAGTACGTTGCTTTTCGTCTCTATACCCTGGAACGCTGGCATGCGATATTTTTGGCAACCTAGTTATGCTTTGAAACAGATGTAATTTTTACAAGAAGTAAAGAATCCTGGGCTAGAAGACCAGGCTTTGACTTCACCCCAGAGGGGTGGTTTTGGCCGTCAGATACCCCATGGAATAGTGGAAGGATGGAAAAATGGAATATTGGGGATCGAAAGCGGATGGGAGTCTGTTTTTATTTTCTGCTCTGTGCCGTCCATATAAAAACAGATTTCCTTCCACCAAACGCGTGTTTTCAATATTCCAACACTCCATTATTCCAATACCCCATGGCATTCATTTACGGCACAGCC
>CP070771.1:5288636-5296525 GCA_020345785.1 Desulfobacterales bacterium | reverse complement strand
TTCGCCTGATTCTACGGTGGTTTTTGTCATGAATCATCGCAGCAACATGGACTATTTGCTGGTATCGTTTTTAGCAGCCGAAAAAACCGCACTTTCATACGCCGTGGGCGAATGGGCGAAAATCTGGCCGCTGCAGACCCTGATTCGGGCCATGGGAGCCTATTTTGTGCGACGAAAATCGGGCAACTCCCTGTACCGCCGGGTGCTTGAGCGCTATATCCACATGGCGACCAAGGAAGGGGTTTGCCAGGCGGTGTTCCCCGAAGGCGGACTCAGCCGGGATGGCCTGCTGCAGCAGCCGAAACTGGGAGTCTTGGACTACATGCTGCGCAATTATCAACCCCAAACGGATCGCGATATCGTCTTTATTCCGGTCGGCATCAATTACGACCGCACGGTGGAAGACCGCAGTCTGCTTTTAACGCTGAATGAGGAAGCCCCAAGACGCAGCATGTGGTTTGCGGTCAGGACAACCCTGCGATTTATCCGGCGCAGCCTGATTTTGATGATTCTGAGCCGGTGGCAGCGCTTCGGGTATGCCTGCGTCAATTTCGGCCCGCCGCTTTCGATGCGAGCCTACTGCACGAAAGGCAATATCGATTTTAGCCGGATGGAGCGCAGCCGGAGATTCCAGGAAATCGCAAAGCTTGCCGATCAACTCATGGGCGCCATAAAAAAGACGCTTCCGATTTTGCCGATTCCGCTGGTGGCAACTGTAATGAAAGCGAGCGAACGCAAGGGTCTGACTGCTTTCGAGGTCGAGTCTCAAACCAACCGGCTCATGCAACAGCTCGAGTCACGAGGCGCACCGGTGTATGGCGATACCGCGAGCCGAGTTCACAC
This sequence comes from Desulfobacterales bacterium, assembly GCA_020345785.1. The sequence goes on along the minus strand of CP070771.1, from coordinate 5,295,682 downwards.
TATTCTAAACGCCTTAAACATGCTAAAATTAAGACGGTTGGTCGTGGAATCCGATGGGATTTACAGGGCAGTCCCCGAAGAATATGATGTGATTTCCTACTACGCCAACTCAATTGTTCACTGGATGCCGGCTGGTCGAAATCGATAATGGACCGAATACCTGAATTTTGCACGCAAATCTCATCCACGGCGTTCGAAGCCAGGTTGTCAGAAATAACTCCGAATGATGTTTGGTGGAGTTTTAATCAAAACGATTAGGAATAAAAAAAGTTAAATTTTAAAATAAAAGAACAATGTATAAGTATTTAAAATTAATAATCATCTTTACTGTGGTTGTGGGTTGGTGTTTTTATTGGCCGATGAATTTGCGGGCGGAATTTTACAAGTATGTCGACAAGCAAGGCCGGATTTTCTATGTCGATGATCTTACCAAAATACCCGAGGAATATCGGAAACAAATCGAGGTATATCGGGAGAAGTATGATTATCTTCCGGAAGAAGAGAGGTCCAGGGCATTGGAAAAAGAGCGCCAGCGCATAGAGCAGCATGAGCAAGAACAGCAGCTTCAGACGAATGCCCAGCTGCAGGAGATGCAGCAGGCCGAGGAAGAAGAAAGAAGCAGACAGGCGAAGGAAGCCAAACAAAAATTGATGGAAAATATGCAGACCCGGGTAGTCGTGGAAGGCAACCGTATCCTGGTTCCGGTAACTTTGGTCAATAACGGGATCGAAGTGGCTGTGCAATTGCTGTTGGACACCGGCGCGTCGCACCTTGTTTTGCATCGTGAAGTTGCCACGCAGCTAAACATCATTGCGTTGAGAAAGGGGCTTGCCCAGGTGGCCGGCGGCCAGAATATTTACATTGAAACCGGTCAGATCAGTTCATTTAAAGTCGGCCCGTTTGAAATGCAAAAAGCCGACGTGCTCATTATCAACCATGAAGGGGAGGACGTATCATACAGCGGCCTATTAGGGATGAATTTTTTAAGAAACGTGCAGTACACCATCGATTACCAGAATCAGGTGATTCGATGGCAACCGCCGGTTGTGGATTCCTCCGCAGTTGAGGAGGCCGCTGCAGCTGTGCAGCCTTCTGCAGATGAGGAGGCCTCTGATAATTGAAGGGGAGGTGCCTATCAATTGAATATTGAAGATCCTAGATTGAATATTTATGGTCGAGTTCAGGCGGTCTCTGTGGCGATTATTCACGCAGCGCGTCAGCTCTAAAGAACTCCCCGACCCTTCATTTAATTCTTGCCGAACAAATCCCGCCCCGGCGGGACTGCGCATCCGGCCGCGGTCCGCCGGCGGACAAGTTCAACGATAAAAGTACTATCGTCCTTTTGCCTTTTCGACCTATGGCCGAAAATTCAAGCCACCTGCTTCGCAGGTGGTCGTTGACTCAACATCATCAACCTTATCAAAGGCATTACCTGTGGCAAGTTTATTAGACTGGGGTATTGAGGTTGTGCTCTGGTTCCAGCAGTTCAGTCCGGCCCTTGATCTGCCTTTCAAAGCGATAACTTTGTTAGGGGAAGAGACATTTTATCTGATTTTCATGCCGCTTGTTTACTGGTGCATCGATCGGCGCAACGGGGCACGTCTCTTCATACTGCTGTTGCTGTCCGCCTACCTGAATGCCATCGCCAAAGTGCTGGCAAATCAGCCGCGTCCCTTTACTTACGATCATCGCGTTCGACCCATTGCGACAGCCGAGGGCGGGGGACTGCCCAGCGGGCACACTCAGAACGCGGTCGTCATCTGGGGGTATTTGGCAGCCCGGTCCGGTAAGGCGACGGCATGGCTGGCCGCCGGATTTTTGATGGTTGCCATTCCGCTGTCCAGGGTCTATCTAGGCGTTCATTTTCCCACCGATCTAATCGGCGGCTATCTACTGGGTGCCCTGATTCTGATACTGTTTTTGCGGCTGGCCTTCCGATTGGAAATATGGCTGGCGGAACAGGGTGTGGTCAGGCAGATTCTGATTTCGCTGGGCGGACCGATGATATTGATTCTGCTGAATGCCGGGGGTGATAAGGCTGTGCTGTCCATGGCCTCTGTTTTAATGGGCATTTGTGCGGGGTTCGCTTTAGAGAGACGGTTTGTAGGATTTTCCTGCAATGGCAGCTGGTGGGAAAGAATCCTTCGCTATCTGCTGGGAGGCGCTGTCCTGTTCGCTTTGTGGGGAGGATTGAAAACGGCCTTTGCCGATCTGGAACCGGCAGCCCTGTTTCGTTTTATTCGTTACAGCCTGTTGGGATTATGGGGAGGCGTGGGGGCGCCATGGGTGTTTGTGAGGATGAAGTTGGCTGATAGGGAATGACGATTGATGATTGACGAATGTTGAATTAAAAATTCAATCCAATAACGACTAAAAATGTTTTACAGTATCTTGGCCGACCTGGTGGTCGTGATTCATCTGGCCTTTGTTATTTTTGTCGTTGCGGGTGCCGTATCGGTCATTTGGTGGCGCTTGCTGGTATGGCTGCACCTTCCGGCTTTATTTTGGGCTGTTTGGATTGAATTCAGCGGCGGCATCTGTCCGCTGACGCCCCTGGAAAACTGGCTGCGGCTTAGAGGCGGGCAGGGCGGTTATCAGATTGGCTTTGTTGAGCAATACTTACTGCCGGTTCTCTACCCAGTCGGGTTGACGCGCTCTAGTCAAATCTTGCTGGGGATACTGGTCATCGCAATCAACGCGGCCGTTTATGCTGTCGTAATAGTTATATCAAGACCCCTAAAAAGGGATCAGGAGGAGAAGCAATGAGTAAAGGAAACGACACCCACAGGAAAACCATCGGCTATATTCTGTGGATATTCGGCTTTACGGGTTCCCATCGGTTTTATTATGGATATCCCATATCAGGCACCATTTATTTTTTTACGCTGGGGCTTTTATTTATCGGCTGGATCATCGATCTCTTTCTGATACCCGGAATGGATCGCAGAGCCGACTTAAGGTTCAAAGAAGGCCGAGTTGATTATAATCTTGCCTGGATCCTGCTGACCTTTCTGGGAATATTCGGCATTCACAGGATGTATATGGGAAAATGGGTAACCGGTATCCTATATCTTTTAACCGGCGGGTTTCTGGGAATCGGAATCATCTACGATTTCTGGACATTGAATGATCAGATCACCATTATCAACAGCGGGGGATAGGCATGTCGGTGTAAATGCGGAGTTTGATGTGAGCACCAATTCTGGGGGCGAAGCGGCCTGTTTGGTCGTAGAAGAAACTCTGAAAAAGCGAATATCGAATATCGATTGATGAATATCGAATGTCGAAGGGATGTATTCTGTCTAGTTTAAAAAAGACTAAGCGAAGCGATTCCATCCTTCGTTATTCGATATTCTGCGGTTCTGCGGTTCGCTTTTTTTAACTTCCTGAAGTTTCACACGAGCACTACCCATGTTCACATGTCAATAAACCGACTTTCTCATGACAGGTAGTCTTCGCGTACCGGCGAGAAGACCTCAACAACCACCGAATCCTCCAGTGCCTCGGCCGAATGCTCAACACCGCCGGGCAAGCACCAGCTGTCGCCGGGTTCCACATCCATAATGTCCCCGCCGACATTGAATCGGAGCTTGCCGGAAATCATGATTCCTGTCTGCTCGTGGGGATGGGAGTGAGCAGGAATAGCGGACCCTTTTGCGATTCTGAACTCGCCCATCAGTGTCTTTTCGCCGTGAACCAGCGTCGTTAAATCAACACCCTCCAAAAGCTGCCGTGACTTGCCGGTGTCTTTTTTGCGAAACATGTTAAAGGTTCTCCTTTGCCATGGTCAATTTATCTCTGTATTTCTCAGTTTCTGATTTTACCGCTTAGCGATAACCTTTGAACCCTGAACTGTGAACCTGGAACCGGTTGGTCCAAGTTTAAAGCAGTCCGCTATAGTTGCCGCCGTCGATCAAAAGGTTTTGACCGGTAATGTACCGGGCCTGAACACTGGCCAGGAAAGCTGCCGCAGCGCCGAAATCAGATGGGTCACCGATGGTTTTGCTGGGATTGGCCGTCATCATTTCCTGATACAGCTCTTCTTCGGATTTGCCTTCCAGGCTGGCTCGATGCTTGACCAACTGATCGATTCTGGATGTTTTATGCGTGCCGGGGAGCAGGGCGTTGACGGTGATCCCGCACGGTGCCAATTCCGTGGCAATGGTCTTTAAAAAACCTGTGAGTCCGGCCCGCGCCATATTGGATAAGAGCAGATTGCCGATGGGCTGCTTGACCGAAATCGAGGTGATGGCGATAATACGGCCCCAGCCTTTGGTCTTCATCGCCGGGACTACGCCGTGAATCAAATGAACCGCGCTCATCAGGTTGAGATTGAGAGCCTTTTCATATTCCTCCAGAGCGGTGCTGGCAAATGTTCCCGGCGGCGGACCGCCGGCGTTGGTTACCAGTATTTCCGGGTCTCCCAGAGTCTGCTTGACCTCCGCCAGCAGTCGGCTGGCATCTTCCGGTTTGCTCACATCGGCGCCGAAACCCAGCACGTCAGTGCCGGTTTGTTCCGCGATTTCTTCAGCGGCCTGTTTGGCTGATACTGCATCCCGCGAACAGATTGCCACCCGGCATTTTTCAGCGGCCAGTTTTTCAGCACATCCCCGACCCAATCCCCGGCTCGCAGCAGCCACCAGGGCAATTTTTCCATTTATTCCAAAGTCCATGTTTACACCTCCATAGTCGTTCAAGATAAACATGAAATTAATTGTGTCCAATTAAAAAACGTATAATTTTTTGGAACGAAAAACAATATGAAAGATTACCTTGTTTTGGTTTATAGAACTGTTAAATTAAGGGTATTCAGATGAAAACTTAAATCTTTGGATTAATTATTGTCTTGACACCGCATGCTCTTTATTTCACACTGGATCATTCGTCATCGATCAATTGGACCGGATCTTTTATGAAAGTTTCAGTTTTAATCCGATCAATGATTTTCGGTTTGGCTTTTGTGTTTGCATTCTTTTTTTTAATGGCTTTTTCTATGGCACCGATTTCACATGCGGTAACACTTGAAGAATTGCGATCACGTTTGCCTGACCAAATCGTGGGCTGGTCATCAAAAACTGAGGACCGGATTTACACTCCGCAAACAATTTTCGGTTATATTGACGGCGGTGCCGAGGTTTACAATGCGTACAATATGAAACATTGTCTCTCCCGACGATATACGACGCCGGAGGGACCGGCTATTGTGCTGGACATATTTGACATGGGATCATCAGAGGATGCATACGGCGTGTTCACCCACGACCTGGAAGGAGAACCGGTGGACCTGGGTCAGGATGGCCGTTTGCGGCCCGGATGGCTGTCTTTCTGGAAGGATCGTTATTTTGTTTCAATTTATGCCGAAGAAGAGGCCGTCTCAGCCCAAAATGCCGTCCGGATGCTGGCCAAGCAGATCGATTTGATTATTCCAGGCCGGGGGGCGAAGCCTGAAATTCTCAAACTGCTGCCGCCGGAAGGCCTTCAATCCGAAAGCCTTCGTTACTTGCACCATCCCATCATATTAAATTACCACTATTACATTGCGGATCAAAACCTGTTGAATTTATCCCCTCAAACCGATGCCCTTCTGGCGGGCTACCAGCGAGAAGAAGGTCAAGCCCTGATGCTGCTGGTTTCTTATCCCGATGCGACTGCCGCCGACCGAGCGCACGCCAATTTTACCAAGCATTATTTATCAGATGCCGACCCAAATGGCATGGCGCTGCTGGAAAATAAAAAGTGGGCCGCCGCCAAAGTTAGAGAGCGGCTGCTGATGATTGTTTTAGAAGCCGACAGCCGGCAGATGGCTGAAAGCCTGCTCAATTCCGTCAGGTGACGGTTTAGTTGATTAGTTGATTGGTTTAACAGTTGATTGGCCAATCTTGGTTGACTCCATTCACAAGCCATCCCGATCTATCGGGATGAGAATTGAAAAGGTTCTACCGTTACAGCGGGAGAATTATTCGATGGTCCAAACTTAAACGACGCCGGTGACATATGAATGGAGATAATTTAAAGAATTTCGGCTTGTTTTTTTAAAGTCTCGTTGTGTCTGCCGGCGTCGCCACAATTACCGCATGCTACTGGACAACAAAGGATGCATGCGAAGTATGAGGCGCTCAAATGCATGCCAAACCGGAAAGATCAACGACAATTGTGATCGAAATATGTTACAGAAAACTACAAAGGCATGCGTTCGCCGGAAAAACTGTTGATGCCGACAAAGTGCTTTAAATACATCAGCGAACTGTGACAGATCGTGGTTGCGGTCCCTTCCAGGGGACCTTACTCGTACCCCCGACTCTGCTGATGGTCGCTGATTATTTGACTATTTAACCAAGACCAAGGGGGCATTATGAAAAAATCAAAACGGGTCATCACGCGTCGGGATTTTCTTCGCACCGGCTCTTATGCGGCTGTGGGAAGCCTTATGGGGTGGCCGTGGACGACACATGCCGCCGGAAGTCAAACCGCTAAAAGCCGCGTCGTGTTAACCCGAGACGAAAACCTCATCAATGCCTCCGGCGAGCTGCGGGCAGGCAACCTGGCTGATATGCTGGATCAAGCCATACAGGCGCTCTTTAACACCGACGACGCGTCCGCGGCATGGCAACAACTGTTCGATGCCAAAGATATTGTCGGTATTAAGAGCAACGTCTGGTGGCATCTGCCCACGCCCCAAACGCTTGAAGAAATCCTGCAAGAGCGCCTGCTGGCGGCGGGCGTCAGGAAGCAGAATATTTCAGTTGATGATCGTGGTGTGCGGAGAAATCCGATTTTCAAAAACGCAACAGCCTTGATCAATGTTCGTCCGATGCGAACCCATTCCTGGTCCGGCCTGGGAACATTGTTAAAGAATTACATTATGTTTGTTTCCATGCCTTCGAGGTATCACGGGAATGCCTGCGAAAAGCTCGGTGCCATCTGGCAGACATCCAATCTGCGAGACAAGACCCGCTTAAATATATTGGTGATGATAACCCCGCTCTTTCACGGTGTGGGTCCACATCACTTCAGCCGGCAATACACATGGTTTTACTGCGGCCTGA
>CP070771.1:5269785-5288536 GCA_020345785.1 Desulfobacterales bacterium | reverse complement strand
GATGTTGGCAATACTGGAGCCGGACACCAGACCGGTGAGTCCGCTGCCCATGACGGCCGCCTTGGCCGGTCCGCCCTTGAAGCTGCCCAGAATGCTCAACGCCAGCTGAATAAAATAGCGTCCGGCACCGGCTTTCTCCAGCATGGCGCCGAAGAGCACAAACAAAAAAACAATGGTGGCGGACACATCCAGCGGAATGCCGTAGATGCCTTCGGTGGACATGGTGATCTGCCCCATGAACCGGGATAGGGAAACGCCTTTAAATGCGATCACATCCGGCATGTAGGGTCCGAAAAACGCGTAGATACAGAAAAAAAGTGCAATGACCGACAGTGCCGGACCGATGACCCGCCGCGCGGCTTCCAGCAGCAGCACCAGCAGGATCAATCCGACGACGATATCGCGGCTGATGGGATCACCATATCGGTGCGTGACCCCGTAATAATCAACAGCGATGTAAACGGCTGAAAAACAGGCGATGACGGCAATCACAAAATCCCAGGGCGGGATGCGGTCCTTGATGGAGAGAAACTTAAGTCCAAAGCGGGTTTCTTTGAAAAGGGGGTAGTTCAAATAGACGATCAGCATGGCGAATCCGAGGTGAATGGCGCGGATAAAGACCGTATCCAGGATCCACCAACTGGCAATCGAGAGTTGAAAAAGAGACCAGATCACACCGATGAAAGGAATCACCCATTTCGTTGGACCCTTGGGTCGGCGGGCGATCCCCTCCTCTTCTTCGGCCATTTTACGGGCCTTTTCAAGCCCCTCATCCCTTTCCCGCATATCATAAGATTCTGTCATTTGACCCACCTAATTTCCTCTTGGGAGCCCGCCAAAAAATCTCGCAAACCTGATGCGCGTGCCGGAAAACTTCAGAAAATCATGAATGGCTTCCCTTGAAATGGTATTGTCATTTATTGAAATTCGGGTATTTTTTTACACGAACAGGCGACGGCTTAAAGCCGCCGCCTGTTTTTATTCTCGCCCCAGCTACTTCATCAGGCCGACTTCCTTGTAATATTTAATGGCTCCCGGATGGAGAGGAGCGGACAAACCTTCCAGCATGCTTTCTTTCGTCAGACCGCCGTATGCTGGATGAAGATTTTTGAATTCTTCAAAGTTGTCGAAAACTTCCTTGGTGATGGCGTAAACCACTTCATCCGGAACTTTGGCAGAGGTCACAAAGGTTGCCTTAACACCAAAGGTTTCTACGTCTTCCTTGTTGGCGGCCGTGGGATAGAGCTCCGTCACCCGCGTCACGGCTTTGGCATAATAAGGGTATTTTTTGATGAGTTTGTCAGCGTTGGGAATGGGAATAAATTTGACCTTGCGCTTTCCGGAAGTGGCCTCCTTGTAATACCCACTGGGATGGCCCACCGTGTAGAAAGCCGCATCGAGCCGGCCGTCTTGAATCAGGCCGGGCGCTTCGGCAGCCTTGAGGCTTTCGGCATTAAAATCCTTCTCCCAGTCCAGGCCATTGGCCACTAGGGCGTCAATGGCATTTTGGCGATAACCGGAACCGACGTTGCCGATGTTGACGCGTTTGCCCTTGAGATCTTGAATGGTGTTGATACCGGTATCCTCTGCGGCGATCAGATCAACCGTTTCCGGATGGATGGAAAACACCGCCCGCAAATCCTTCTGGGGGCCTTTGTCTTTCCAGTCTTCGATCCCCATGACAGCCTGATACTGACGATCGGACTGGGCGACCCCGAATTCCAAGTCGCCGGTCATGATGGCATTGATGTTGAACACGGATCCGCCGGTGGACTCCACCGTGGCCCGAATGCCATACTCCTTGCGTTTCTTATTGACCATCTTGGCGATTGCGCCGCCGGTGGGATAATAGACTCCGGTAATTCCGCCGGTGCCGATGGTTACAAAGGTCGTCTTGGCGGCGGCCTTCGTCTCAAAAGGCCCGATGCCAGCGATCAGGGAGAGGCCGACGATCAGGGCGGCTGCAAAAATGAGTAGCTTTTTCATATCATGCTCCTTTCATTGATTTAGTTAGCGTTGACATCGCCGATTCAAACAATCAGTGCCTGCGGATTTATTCTATCACCCCTTTCTCTCAGGATTTATTAATTAATAAGGTGTAATAATTTGAATCGCGTTCAAGCATTTAGGCTATATCAGATCAGGAAATGAATTGCAAGGGCCGCTGGTCAGAAATAAAGAGACGCTGCCCGCCAAATGAGGAAAATCAACCCTAAAGACCTGGTGATGATCGGCGGTCCTCCCTTTTTGCCTATCCGGCATCGGTGATTCGATACTTGGTGCCGAGTGTTTCGTATGCATTCGCTTCTGCCTCCCGTCCGCGCTTGCGGCATCCTCCCGCATAAAGACGGCATTTTGTCCGCAAAGCGCTCACGGCAGCGCGGAATTGGGAATTGGACAGGCACCGGCTTTCGATAATCTTCACCAGGGACTGGATGCGGTATTTGTCGAGCCCCGGCGACCGCGACAGCTGGTCTACATGCCCTCCCCTCTTGATGATTAAAGGCATGTCAATCAGGTTGACCGGATAGCGACAGCTGATCCGAAGCCACAGGTCATAGTCTTCACAGGCCGGCAGGCTTTCATCAAAACCGCCGATGCTGTCGAACAGGTCTTTGCGGATCATCACGGCCGAAGGACTGACCAGGCACAACTCCAGCGATCGTTCAAAAATCATTCCGGAAAACTTCTGGTGTCGCTTTTTGGGATTCACCCGGACGCCGTTGCGAATCCAGATTTCCTGTGTCTGGCAAATGACCGCTGCCGGATGGTTGTCGAAAAAATCCACCTGACGCGCAAGTTTGGACGGCAGCCAGAGGTCATCGGAATCTAAAAATGCCACCAGGTGCCCGGCGGCGGCGGCAATTCCCCGGTTGCGCGCCGCGCTGACGCCGCGGTTCGGCTGCCGCAATACCTTAATCCGCGGTCCGCAGGCGCTAAGCGCCTTACGGGTGTCATCCGTGGAACCGTCATCCACCACAATCAGTTCAAAATCATCATATTCCTGGGTCAGGACGGAATCAACGGCTTCCTTAACAACCCACGCCCGATTATAGGTGGGGATGATGACGGACACTTTCGGTTGTCTGGATTTTGTTGTCATGTAATTGAATTATAGATCAGAGGACAACAGCTGGGAGGCCAGGACGCTGGAAGGCTTGGAAGTAGGGAAGATGAGAAGTTGAGAAGTTGGGAGCCTGCGAACCTACCTCTCGAAGCCTTATCAGGCATCTTACGCCGTGCGCCGAATACCTTGCACCTCCAACCTTGATGATCCCGTAAAAAGTCCGATTATGTAGTCTTTCTGGATTCCCGCCTGCGCGGGAATGACAATAAATGACATAATGTCAAATAGATAGAATTCCTTCATTCGACATTCGTCATTAGTCATTCGTCAATCCGTTAGCCCGCAACCCGCAACGCGTAACTTGCGTCAAACCATCCTATCAATCTGCCCCAACTTATCCTTCAGCCGTTTGGCGGATACCGGCACAGCCGTTTTAAGTTCCTGGGCAAAAACGGAAACCTTGTATTCTTCGATCATCCAGAAAAATTCTTCGACGGCCTGACGCTTATCATCGGTGGCCAGGGGTGACAGCTCCGCCAACATCGTGTTCAAATAAGCGGTAAATTGTTTTATTTCCGATAACTTGGTTTGGTCTTTTTCAAAATCCAGCATGGCCCGCTGGGCTCGGATGACCAGGGCTTTGCAATACCTGGGCAGATGGATCAGGCGCTCCTGAGGGTAAATATCAACAAAGTTCTCAGGCACCAGGCGCACCAATTCTTGGATTAATTCCTGAAAAAAGTCAACCGCTGTTCGGTTGACGCGATTGGCCTGCTGCAGTCCGACGATTTCACATCGGGCCTCATAATATGCGGATAGTACCGGCAGGACCCTTTCCAGCAATTCCTTGCCGCTGGAGAGAATTTTGGGTCCGATGGCGGCGGCATGGGCGTAAAAAGCATCCGGGAGTCGAATATTTTTCGCAAATAATAGCTGAACAACCTTTGCATACAGTCGCTGCTCAAAGCGTTTCACACCGCCAAAATAGTCGGCCAGATGGCGTTGACCGGCCGGTAGGCTCAATTGACGTTTCAGGAATTTTAGGTCTTTTGAGAAGTGAATCGAATAGAGGGCCGCCACACCCCGCCGGTGGGTCTCTATTGCCTTATCACGATGCTGAATAAGACGCAAATTCACCCGCTTCGGATCGGCCGGATCCGGTTCCAGCGCCGGAACGGCGATCCATTCGGTATCCTGCTCTCCTTTTAGGCTTACCGCCTCCGGCAACTCGCCAAAATCCCAGCGGGTGATGGCGTATTTCTCCCATTTTTGGCGCAGCCTATCAAATTCATCAGACCCGGCGCCGGTGCCGAGGTCCTGGTACAAAATGGCTGCATTTCTGCTGCTGCGCAATTCTCGCCCGTCCGGTGCCGTAATGGACAGTCGCATTCTGAGGTGATCCGGTATGGCGGCATCGGACCAGGCCGAAGCCGGTATGTCCACCTGAAATCGTTTATAGATGAATCCCCCCAGTGCAGAGATCAGTGATCCCTGAGTCCGCGGCATCTCCCGGCAAATTATCTCCACGGTATCTTTTATGGGAACCAGTTTTTTGCGGTAGACCTTGGGTAGACCTTTGAGATAGGCTTCAATTTTCTCCGGGTACAGACCGGGCACCAGCCAGTCAACTGCCTCGGTCGGAATGGAAGCTGCGATGGCAGATGCAATCTGAACCGTCACACCGTCACGCTCTTCCCCCGGTTCAAATTTGTAGGCGCACTGGAACCGGTTCCCGCCGAGTTGGACCTGGTCCGGAAACTGGGCCAGTTTCGTCTCATCCGGATCATAGCGCATCAGTGCCTCTTTTTTCATCCGCAGCAGTTGATCATTGCCTTTTTGTTTCAAAAACCTGGCAAAAGACCGCACATCATAAATTGCAGCAAGCCTTTGCTTGTAAAAGTTAAACAGTTCCTGGTCGCCGACCAGAATATCCCTGCGGCGAAGGCGGTTTTCAATGTCTTTGACGTCCTCAAGCAATTGTCGATTGTGTTTCATAAAGGCAAACGGTTGCTTGACATCGCCGTTTATCAGCGCACTTTGGATGAATATGTCGCAGGCTTCATCCGGATTCACTTTGCCGTAGGATACCTTTCGATCCGCCGCAATGATTAATCCAAATAAAGACACCTGCTCTGTCGCCACCACTTCGCCCCGGCTTCTTTCCCAGTGGGGATCGAGGTAGGTATATTGGCACAGGTCTTTACCCAGGTCTTCCAGCCAGGCGCTGTCAATATTGGCCACTGTACGTGCAAATACCCTGGATGTCTCAACCACTTCTGCGGCAACAATCCAGTTCTGGGCTTTGTCGAACAACCCTGAGCCTGGAAAGATCATCACTTCCCTGCCGCGGGCGGCCCGGAAAATATTTTTTTCCTTTTTCACAGCAATATTGGATAAAAAGCCGCTTAAAACGGACCGGTGAATCTTGTCCAGGTCGGAAGTCGGAAGTCGGAGGTTGGAAGTCAAGTCACCTTGACCATCTGCTGCCGCCTTCCGCCTTCCGACTTCCGACTTCCAGAATCCCTGCTCGGCCACAACAGCCATGATTTGACCCTGGATGTCTCTCCATTCCCGTATGCGTTTAAAGGATAGATAGTGCTCCCGGCAGTATCGCTTCATCTGATTGCTGCTTTTAACTTTCTGCCAGTGAACATGGTAGCGATGCCAGATATTGAGCAGTGTCACGAAATCCGAACCCGGATCATCAAAGGTCTTATGCATCCGATCGGCTTCCCGGGTTTTTTCAGCAGGACGCTCTCTGGGGTCCTGAATGCTGAGTGCGGCAGCAATAATTGCAATCTCCGGAACGCAGCCCTCCTTTCGAGCTTCAATCAGCATCCGCGATAACCGGGGATCCAATGGAATGCCGGCCATCATCCGCCCCTTTTCCGTCAACACAACCCGACGACTATGTTTTATCCCGGCCGCCTCTTCCGGTCCTCCTCCCTGCCCGCTTTGCTCTATGCGCTTTGCCCTCTGCGCTTCGCCCTTTGCCGTAAGCCTTGAACCGTGCGCCTTGAGTCGATATTTTATAGCTCCCAATTCAAAAAGAAGATTAAATCCATCTTGGATGCTTTTTAAATCCGGGCGATCGATGAAGGGAAATTCGGCAATATCTCCGAGTCCCAAAGCGATCATACGCAAAATGACTTCAGCTAAATTGGCCCGAATAATTTCCGGTGGTGTGAACTGGGGACGGCTCAGGTAGTCGTCTTCCGAATAAAGACGGATGCAAATGCCGTTTTGCACCCGGCCGCAGCGACCTTTACGCTGATCGGCGCTGCTTTTAGAAACCGGCAATACCGGCAGGGAGGTGGTTCGGGTACGCGGCGAATAGCGGGAGATTCTCGCCAGGCCTGAGTCGATGACATATTTAATACCGGGGATGGTGATGGACGTCTCAGCGACATTGGTAGCCACAATGATCTTGCGCTCTGACAGGCGGGCAAACACCCTGTTTTGCTCGGCGGCGGTTAACCTGGCAAACAACGGCATTACCCCGGCTCCGGCCGGCCGGGCAGCCTGGATAAGTTCGCAGGTTTCGCGGATATCCTGCTCGCTGGGCATAAACACCAGGATATCCCCCCCGCGTGTCTGTTTTATCAGCCTGCCGACGGCTGCAGCCGCCAGTTCAACATGCGTCTGGTCGCCGTTTTCTTCCTGGCCGGCAGCCGTGGACAGATACTGAACATCGACAGGATACATTCGCCCGGAAACTTCGATAACCGGTGCATCATTGAAGGCTTTGGAAAATTTTTCCGTATCGATAGTGGCTGATGTGATGATGAGTTTAAGGTCGGCTCTTTTTTTCAGCAGGGTTTGTAAAATCCCCAGAATAAAGTCGATGTTCAGGCTGCGTTCATGGGCTTCATCGACGATGATCGTGTCGTAGGCGCCCAAATAGCGGTCACTATGGGTTTCCGCCAACAGGATGCCGTCGGTCATAAACTTTATGTAAGCGTCTTTGGCGGTTCGATCCTTGAACCGAATTTTATAACCAACCGCTTTGCCGAGATCCTGCCCGATTTCTTCGGCGACTCGGCGGGCAACGCTTGTTGCTGCAATTCGACGCGGCTGGGTACAGCCGATGACGCCGTCTATTCCCCTGCCGGCAGCCAGGCAGAATTTTGGTAACTGGGTGGTCTTGCCGGAACCGGTCTCACCGGATACCACAAGCACCTGATGGTCGGCGATGGCCTGAATGATCTCGTCCTTTTTGGCAAATATCGGTAACGCTTCATTAAACCGCAAATCAGGCAGATTTTCTTTGCGCCGATTTCTTTTTTGTTCGGATGCCACCAGGCGATGATGCAGCCGTTGTAATCGATCCTCGAATTTTTGTTTTGATCCGGATTTTTTATTCGTATGCCTGAACCGCTTGATTTCACGGCAGGCCGCCAGTCGGTCGACCGCCAGGACCCCGGGCAGAAGGGATTCGATGCTTTTTAGAAGATTTTTTTTGCCAGCCATTGTTAAGCAACATTCGTTAATCTGAATATATTCTGATTGAAAATAATACAATTATAAAATATTACTAATCTATTTAAAGGATTAAAATCAACCTCTTCGAAATTATTGCGATCTCTCTTTACAAGCACCAATGGTCAAATTAGTAACATAACCTTTAAATAGTAGGAGTGCACCATGAAATTCGTTGTTATTGGAGGAGATGCCGCCGGAATGAGCGCTGCAAGCCGCGCCAAACGCAACCGGCCGGAAATGGACGTCACGGTTCTTGAAAAAACCCTGGATGTTTCATACAGCGCCTGAGGGATTCCCTATAATCTGGCGGCGCCGGAGAGAAACATCGAGGATTTGGTGGTTCGCAGAGCCGAGGTTTTCCGCGAGAAACAAAACATTAATTTGCTGACCGGCCATGGAGTTGAAAAGATCGATCCGGGCAAACAGACGGTATCCGGGACAAACACCGAAGAAAAGCATTTTGAATTTCGCTATGACCGGCTGCTGATTGCCACGGGCAGCTCGGCCGTCATGCCCGACACGCCGGGCGTTGATTTGCCGGGCGTGCTGGCAGTTAAAAGTCTCGAAGACGGTCGTCAAATTAAGCGTTTGTTAAAAGACAACCGGGTTCAAAAAGCCGTCATCATCGGCATGGGCTATATTGCGCTTGAAATGTGCGAATCTCTGGTGCACCTGGGCATCAGAGTCGACATGGTCAAGCCCCGCCGGCAATTTCTGCCCTGGTTGGAGCCTTCAATGGCTCAGGCCGTTCGGGAGACCCTCGAATCCAAAAAAGTCGGTATATACGCCGGACACGCGGTTGAACGCATCGCAGCGTCCGGCAAAGGCCTGCAGGTGATCTGTCCCGATTTAACCCTCCAGGGAAATCTTGTGATCGTGGGCATCGGCGTCACACCCAACAGCCGGGTAGCCGAAACGGCCGGTCTTGAATTGAGCGTCGGCAAATCAATCGCTGTGGACCGCAATCTGCGTACATCCGACGAATTGATCTATGCCGCCGGTGATTGTGCCGACGCCTATCATGTGGTCACCGGAGACAAAACCTGGATTCCGCTGGCATTGCGGGCCAACCGGGCCGGCTGGGCGGCGGCCGACAATGTATGCGGCGAGAAGGCGACCCTGGACGGGGTCGCCGGCACGGCGGTGTTTCGAGTGCTTGATTTTGAGATCGCCCGTACCGGTCTGAACCTGCAGGAAGCTCAAGCCGCAGGTTTCGATCCGGTGCAAAACATGATCAAGTCCCGTTCCAAGGCCCACTCCCATCCCGGCAACACCACCATCTGGGTCAACATGATCGGGGATAGAAAATCCGGTCGCCTCCTGGGCGCGCAAATGATCGGTAAAGAAGGAGTGGCCCACCGCATCAACGGGCCGGCCGTGGCCCTTCACGCTCGCATGACCGTCGAACAATACTGTCAGGCGGATCTGGCCTACGCTCCGCCCTTCGGGCCGACCTGGGATCCAACATTGACGGCCGCCAATCAATTGCTGAAAAAGCTGTAAATTATAAGTGATTTTTGATTTTTAGCCACGAATGAACACGAATGCGCACGAATAAAAAAATTTTATATAGGGATTTATCCCATAAAATAACTGGTTTGGCGATGGAGGTGCATCGCAAACTGGGATATGGCTTTCTGGAAAAGGTATATGAAAATTCATTAATGGTCCTGTTTAAAAGAGATAAGATTCCAGCAGTCCAACAGGCGCCAATAAACGTCCGCTTTGAAGGTGAAATCGTGGGAAATTATGTGGCCGATATTTTGGTGGACGACAAAGTAATTTTAGAACTGAAATGCGTTGAAACTATAACCAATGTGCATAGAACGCAAGCCTTAAATTACCTAAAGGCGACTGGTAAGCAATTAGCGATTATCATAAACTTTGCTAAGTTAAGACTCGAATATGAGCGTCTGGCTTTTTAATTTATTCGTGTTAATTCGTGTTAATTCGTGGCTAAATTAGAATAAATCTAATTCGTTCGTGGCTAAAATTATGGAGGCGAAATGAAATCCTACCGCAAAGAACTGTGGTTTGAAGTACCCACCCGGCGGGCCTTTATCAATATCACCCCCCAGGTAAATGACTGCTTACGAGAAAGCGGCATCAAGGAAGGCCTGGTGCTGGTTAACGCCATGCACATCACCGCCTCGGTTTTTATCAACGACGACGAATCCGGGCTACACCACGACTACGAAGTCTGGCTGGAAAAACTGGCACCCCATGAACCGGTATCCGGGTACCGGCACAATGTCGGCGAAGACAATGCCGATGCGCACATGAAACGGCAGGTCATGGGACGCGAGGTCGTCGTCGCCATCACAGCTGGAAGACTCGATTTTGGCACCTGGGAGCAGATCTTTTACGGTGAATTTGACGGACGCCGCCGCAAGCGGGTGCTGGTGAAAATTATCGGTGAGTAAAATTGATAATATTTTTTTGCGCAAAAAAGCAAAAAAATAAGTTTCTGCGATCTAAGGCACCCATTCGAAGAACAAAACATCACCGGCGCTGGCAATCGATCCTGATAAGGTGGCGATTTCTCCCCCGTTCGGCAGGGATGCGAACAGTTCAAAAATCCCGTTCGCATTTTGATCGGCAATATACCCGATGCCAGAATCGTCCGGCGTCCACCTAAACGTTTCAACATTTCCGCCGCTCACCAGGGCGCCGGAAACCCGGTCATTAGATTGACCGTCCGGGGTCGATGTAAAGAGCTCGATGACGTCTGCCGCCCTCTGATCGGCGCGATAGGCGACCCGGGCGCTGTTCGGTGAAAATGCGAAATCCGGTTCAACATTCCCCGCCAGCGGGACTCCGGATACCTTGGTATCGCTCAAGCGGCCGTCCGGCGTGGTCACGTACAATTCAAAAATAACGGCTGAATCCTGGTTCGCGCGATAGGCAATAAAGCTGCTGTCCGGCGACCAGACAAAATCGGTAACGCCCCCGCCGGTTGCCAGTGCACCGGAAACCCTCAGATCGCCGCTGCCATCCGGTCTGACGGTATACAGCTCGATAACCCCGGCGAATCTCTGGTCGGCACGGTAAGCGATTCGCGAGCTGTCCGGCGCCCAGGCAAATTCGGAGACCTGTCCTCCAGCAGTCAGCGCCGGGCTCACTTGGGTACGGTTGCTTCCGTCCGGTGCGACGGTAAAAATCTGCCGCTCCGTTGAATAGGCGATGCTTTCGGTCGCCTCATCCGGTGACCAGGCAAACTCACGGACGCTGTCACCGGCCGATACCCTGACATTAGCGCCCCCGGTCGGCATATTCGTGTAAAGCTCATTTAAGCTGCCGAGTCGTTGGTTCGACACGTAGGCGATCCGGGAACTGTCCGGTGACCAGGCAAATTCCGTCACATTGCCATTGTTCGGCGCAAAGGTACCGGAGACCTGAACCGGATTCTGCTGGTCGGACGGGGTGGAAAACAGTTCAAATTCACCAAAATTATTCTGATCCGCGATATAGGCAAGCCGCACGCTGTCGGGTGACCATTCAAAGACCGTGACCTGCCCGCCGATCGGCAGCGAACCGGATACCTTGAGATTGCTGCCGCCTTCGGCGAGATTGGTATACAGCTCAAAGCGCTCATCGATTGTGGCGTCGGCCAGATATGCAATTCGGGAACCATCCGGCGACCATTTGAATTCCACCACATCGCCGTCATCCGGCAGCAGCGGAGAAATCCTGGTAGAAGTGCCACCTTCTACCGGCACAACAAACAGCTCGAAGCGACCGTTGTTTTGTTCGGCCAGATACCCAACCAGGGTGCCGTCCGGTGAAACCTTAAATTCATCTCCCGTTCCGCCGCGACTGATGATACCCGTAAGCAAGATGTTTTCTGATCCATCGTCAAATGCGGCAAACAGCTCGATCGGTTCGTTGAGTTTGATTCCGGATCTGGCGGCTGTGAAAACGGCGGTTGGAAAATTGACAATATCGCCATCTCCGTTATCTCCGTCGGACTCGCCATCATCACCGGAATCGTCTTGATTAAGGGGCTCGCCTCCCATTAAATCCCATCTGCCCCACTTACAGCCCGAAAAATCCGCCAAGCCTATAAGAAGCAAGACGGTAACTAAAGCCCGCAGTACGCGGCCTCGGTCGGAGTTCATCAAACTACCCCATAATTTCGGATTCAAGAAATCGATAATTCTTCGCTGCACTTTTCTCTATGCTGCGAGGATCAATCCGCTCTGAAGATTGTAAAATTTGGTTCTACACTGATATCAGAAATAATATGCAAAATCAATATCGCAACGGCCTCGCTGGCCTGCCTAATTTGGCGTGCGCCTTATCAAGTTGCGCCATCGTCTCATCTTGGGATGCGACTATTTAATTTTTACAGGTCTTGCTAGACTTGACTTCCTAAAAATCCAACGAATATTATTATCCATTCAACATGGGTTGATTGAAATTGAATGCATCTTCAGAAAGGAGGACATGATGTCCAAAGCGATAAGAATTAGCGAATACGGAGGACCGGAAGTTTTAAAATGGGAGGATCTCGATCCCGGTAAGCCTGAACCGGGTGAAGCGCTGGTGCGCCACGAGGCCGTGGGGTTGAATTTTATCGATGTGTATCACAGGACCGGGTTGTATCCCCTGCCGGGATTACCGTGGACACCGGGCATGGAAGGGGCCGGCATCGTCGAAGAGATTGGAGAAGGGGTTTCCGAGGTAGCCGTCGGTGACCGGGTGGCCTATGCCGGGATTCCACCCGGATCCTATGCGGAGGTTCGCCGGATTCCGGCCCACCGGTTGGTGAAACTCCCCGCAAACATTTCCACCCGCCAGGGAGCGGCTATGATGCTCCAGGGCATGACCGCCCGTTATCTTTTGCGGGGTTGTTATAATGTCAAAAAGGGAGATACGGTATTGATTCATGCCGCGGCCGGTGGGGTAGGTTCGATTGCCTGCCAGTGGGCCAAACACCTCGGTGCGACGGTGATCGGAACCGTCGGCTCACCGGAAAAGGCCGAAATTGCGCGCTCCAATGGCTGCGATCATCCCATCTTGTATAACGACGAAGATTTTGTCGCCAAAACAAAAGAATTTACCGGCGGCAGAGGGGTGGATGTGGTCTATGACTCCGTTGGCCAGGCAACCTTTATGAAATCGCTGGACTGTCTGCGTCCGATCGGGATGATGGTGTCCTTTGGTCAGGCGTCGGGATCAGTGCCGGCCTTTGATCCGGCCATTCTGGCAGCCAAAGGCTCCTTGTTTTTGACCCGTCCAAGCCTGATGGCCTATACCGCCAAACGCGAGGACCTATTGAATCATGCCCGGGATCTATTCGAGGTCGTCGAAAGCGGAGTGGTAAAAATCGAAATCAAGCAGACCTACCCGCTGTCTGATGCGGCCCAGGCCCATCGCGATTTGGAGGCCCGCAAAACGACCGGATCTACGATTTTGATTCCGGGGTAATTAATCCGCCTTGGCCAATTCAAATACTCAGACAAGCATAGGCGCCGGTTCGAAGCTGCAGAGGGCGTTTCGATGCGGGGCGGGCGGATTAATTACGTGAGGGGATCAGGTAGTTTTTACCTAAGGCTCCAATTTCAGTCGCGATCATCCACGAAGCGCCTCAGCTTTGGAGAAACTCCTCCGACGCCTCGATTAATTACCTATTAAGAATAATATTTCACCGTCACAATGAGATTGATTGACAATCACTCAATATTCTGGCATAAAAATCTCCTTGTTATTTTTTTCATCTTGCAAATTGACAAAAATTTTGAAATTATAAATACTTGCGTCAATAATTCGAGGCGCATGCGGATATTAAGAAAAAAATTAGCGGATATGGGGGAAAAAATTAACGGAGGTTTTTAAAGGCATGGCTGAAGAAGCAATCAAACTTGGCGGGAAGAAAAAAAGCATGTTTATCGACAAGGTTAAAGAGATTCTGCCGGATGGCGGCAATCTCAACCTGTGTCTGACATGCGGGGCCTGCTCTTCCGGTTGCCCGGCCACGGGTTTGGAAGACATGGATCCCAGAAAATTTTTGCGCATGGCAGCTCTCGGGATGGATGAGGAAATCCTGAGTTCCGATTGGGCCTGGATGTGCACTCTGTGTATGCGCTGCATTTATGTCTGCCCGATGAAAATCGACATCCCGCAGCTCGTATTCAATGTGAGGAAAAGTAGACCCAGGGAAGAGCGGCCCAAAGGAATCTTGGGTTCCTGCGATATGGCGCTTAGAAGCGATACCTGCAGCGCCATGGGCGCTTCAGAGGAAGATTTTCAATTTGTGGTTGAGGATGTTCTGGAGGAAATTCGCGAAACCCAACCCGGTTTTGAGGATCTGCAGGCACCGATCAACAAAGTGGGCGCCGAATATTTCCTGAATCAAAACTCCCGTGAACCGGTGACCGAGCCGGATGAAATGGTGCCCCTGTGGAAGATTTTGCACACCGTCGGTGCCGACTGGACTTACGGCACCAAGGGGTGGGCGGCCGAAAACTACTGCATGTTTATGGCCGATCTCGAAAACTGGGAACATATCGTAAGGACAAAAGCCAAAGCCGTCGATGATTTGGGCTGCAAGTACTGGCTCAATACGGAGTGAGGTCACGAACTGTTCGCAGTCCGGGTCGGACTGCAAAAGTTCAACATCGAGCACAAATTCGAAATCGAAAGCATCATCCGATTGTATGCCCGCTGGATTCGAGAAGGCAAACTGAAAGTCAGCTCCGAATGGAACAAAGAGCGCAAAATCAAGTTTACGGTCCAGGACCCCTGCCAGCTGGTTCGCAAAACCCTTGGGGACCCGGTGGCCGAAGACCTGCGCTTTGTAACTAAAGCCGTGGTTGGGGAAGAAAATTTTATCGACATGACCCCCAACCGCTCAAACAACTATTGTTGCGGCGGCGGCGGCGGCTTTCTGCAAAACGGCATGCCCGAAGCCCGTCGCGCTTTCGGCAAACTCAAGGCCGAACAGATCATGGCTACCGGGGCTTCCTATTGCATCACTCCTTGCCACAACTGCCATTCCCAGATCCATGATCTGAGCGAATATTACGAAGGCGGCTGGCACAATGTTCACCTCTGGACCCTGATCTGCCTTTCGATGGGTATACTGGGCGAAAATGAACGGGAATACCTGGGAGATGATCTCAAGGATGTCGACGTGCTGTACTCCAAAGAGGAAGAATAAGTGTCAATATTAATTTAAGATTCAAACAAATCTTCAATCAATAGCCAAAAAACCCGATCTTCTGTGAAGAACGGGTTTTTTGGTTATTAGTTGATTGGTTGATTAGTTGAGTAGTTGATAAGGGACGGAATCGCTGCGTTCAATCTACATTTATACATGGGTAAAATTGGTTTCAAAATCGTAGATAACGTTCAAAGGCAAGGCGTCTCGCGGATCGAAAGCGGAGCGTACATGTTAGTACGTGAGCATTTCGATCCGCGTGACAACGCAGCATTTGGGCGTTAGATGCGGTTTTAAAACCAATTTTTAGGCCGCCTTGGTCAGCTTAACCGCACACACCTTATACTCGGGAATACCGGAAATCGGGTCCAGGGCAGCGTTGGTCAATCGGTTGGCGGCGGCAGCGGCATAATGGAATGGTATAAACACCGTTCCCGACACCGCTTTGGTCGAAATCTTAATCTTGGCCTGGATATTTCCCCGGCGTGAGGCAATGTCAACAACCACACCGTCTTGCAACTCAAATTTGCGGGCATCCTGGGGTGAAATCTCAACGAAGCACTCCGGCGCGATATCCATGATGCCCTCGCTTTTCATAGTCATGGTGCCGGTGTGGTATTGATAAAGCAGACGGCCGGTAGTCAGGTACATGGGATATTCATCATCCGCTTTTTCAGCCGGCGGTATATAATCAATGGCGTGGAACGTCCCTTTGCCCTTGGCAAACTGCTCCCGGTGCAAAATGGGCGTGCCGGGATGCTCGGGCGTCGGCGCCGGCCAGTGGATGCCCTCATCTTCGATCCGATCATAGCTGATGCCACCGTATGACGGTGTCAACTGCGAAATTTCCTCCATGATCTGCCGGCTGGTATCATAGTTCATCGGATGGCCCATATGGCCGGCAATTTCACAGGTGATTTTCCAATCCTCCCAGGCCTGCCCGGGTGGTTCCACTGCCTTGCGCACCCGTTGTACCCGGCGGTCGGTATTGGTAAAAGTCCCTTCTTTTTCAGCAAAGCACGCCGAGGGCAGTACGACATCCGCCAGCCTCGCGGTTTCGGTCAGGAAAATGTCTTGCACCACCAGAAAATCAAGGTTTTGGAGGCTCTTTTCGCAGTGGTTTAAGTCGGGATCCGAAACCAGCGGATTTTCGCCGATAATATACAAGGCCTTGAGCTTGCCGTCATGGGCGGCCGGTATCATCGCAGTTACTTTCATCCCGGGTTGATCGGGCAAATCGGTGACGCCCCAGGCTTGAGCCATTTTCTGACGGGCCTTCGGGTCAATCACCTTCTGGTAGCCGCTGTAGACATCCGGCAGGCCGCCCATGTCACAGGCCCCTTGGACATTGTTCTGGCCCCGCAGCGGATTGACACCGGCGCCTTCAATGCCGAGATTGCCGCACAGCATCGCCAGATTGGCCAGCGATTTTACATTATCCGTGCCGGTAGTGTGCTGAGTGATCCCCATGCAATACAGAATGCTGCCGTGTTCCGCACCGGCATACAGGCGGGCGGCATCGATTATCTGCTGAGCTGGAATTCCGGTGATCTCTTCCACATAGTCCGGCGTATATTTTTCAACGACCTTTTTTACTTCTTCAAAACCTTCCGTGCGGCTTGCAACATATTCCTTGGCGTACAGGCCTTCCTTGATGATGACATGCATTAAACCATTAATCCAAGCCACATCAGTGCCCAGATTCGGGCGCAACCATTTATGCGCGAAACGTGTGATTTTAATTCGCCGCGGATCGACGACAATCAGCTTCGCCCCTTTGCGGGTTACCGCCCGCTTGACATAACTGGACAGTACGGGGTGGTTTTCGGTGGTATTGGATCCCGTGATCAGAATGACATCCGCTTTTTCGATGCAGTCAATGGTGTTGGTCATGGCACCACTGCCGAACGCTGCAGCCAGACCGGCCACAGTGGAAGAATGTCAGAGCCGCGCACAGTGGTCGACGCTATTGGTTTTGAGCACCGCCCGGCAAAATTTCTGAGCAATGTAGTTTTCTTCGTTGGTGATTCTGGCGGAAGTCAGCACCGCCAGGCTTTCGGATCCGTGGGCCGCTTTAATCTCGCTGAACCTCTTTGCAACCAGATCAAGGGCCTCTTCCCAGGTGGCTTCGCGAAATCGACCGTTTTCTTTGATCAGGGGGGCGGTCAGCCGATCGGGCGAATTGATGAAATCGTACCCGAACCGGCCCTTTACGCAGAGGCTGCCGTAATTGGGTGCATAATCCTCCGCCCCGGTTACTTTTACAACCCGGTTGTCTTTTACATGCAGATAAAGCTGGCAGCCGACGCCGCAATAACTGCAGGTCGTCCTCACCTTTTTGGTTTCCCAGGGTCTCACCCGGTAGCGGGCATCTTTTTCGACCAGAGCACCCACCGGGCATGCCTGGACGCATTCTCCGCAAAACACACAATCAGAATCTTTGTAAGGCCGGTCACAGGCGGCAATGATTTTGGTGCCGGCACCCCGATAGCCGTAATGGATAGCTTGATTGACCTGAACTTCATTGCAGGCCTGAACACACCGCCCGCATTGAATGCAGCGCGAAAAATCCCGCACAATAAAGGGGTTGACGTCCTCCATCGGATAGGGCGTATCAGTGGGTATGAAACGTTCACCGTTGACCTGATAACGGAAAGCCAGATCCTGCAGCTTGCAGTCTCCCCAAACGGGGCACAATGCGGCAGTATCCTCTGTCTGCTGGACCTTTAGTTGAAACTCAGTCCAATTGTCGCCGGCTGACCCGCTGACCGCGCAATTGTGATTACCCGACGAGAGCAGCAGCTGAATGACCATACGCCTGGCAGTAACAACCTTAGCGGATTCAGTGCGCACGATCATGTTGTTGCCTGCCGGCGCTGCACAGGAGGCAATCAGGCTGCGGGCGCCTTCTACTTCAACGACACAAACCCGGCAGGCGCCGGTGGCAGTGACACCCTTCAAATGACACAAGGTGGGAATATCGATACTATTGCGTCGGGCGACATCGAGGATGCTTTCTCCAGGTTCGAAGGAAAACTCGTTACCATTAATAACAATAATATTTTGTCCAGCCATTGCGGTATGGCCCTCCTTTAAGGGGACTATTTTGGAAGGTATCTATTTACCTGAAAGACCAGTATTTGTCAAACCCGTTTTGGGCTGCGGGAGGTCAGTTGATTGAGTTGATTGGATTGGTTGCGTTTGTAGGATTGATTGAGTTTGTTGATTCTACTGCGCATAGGTGGATTTTGTGGAAATTAAATGACATAATCCCCAAACTGCATAACGCGGGGCAAGGGACGGGGTTGCTATTTTTCCGGCTTCCGCATTCCAACTTCCGCCTTCCAATACCGCTGTCTTCTGTTCTCTCTGGCCATCGTCATCAAGTGGTATAAGTAGACGCCGCACACGGCTCCGAGGATATCGGCGATCCCATCAAAAAGACTGCCGTCTCGATAGGGGACGAAGGATTGGTGGATTTCATCACTGATGCCGTAAAGGGAAGCAGAAATCATGCTGAGCAGCATCAGCAATTGAATATTATTTTTTACAGGCAAGGTCTGATAAGCCCGATAAAACAGGACGCCCATAACGGCATAGGCTGCAAAATGAAGCAACTTATCGCTGAATTTAAATGAAGGAAGGCTTTCCGGTGATGGATAATCCGACTGGATGTAAATCAACAAACAATATATGATGAGCGGCAACCAGTAATAGATAAAATTTTTGACTTTAGGTAACATATATAGAGCCAAGATATAGCAGCAGATGTCAGAAAATAAAAGAAAGAAGGTGGGAGGGTGAGAGGGTAAGAAGGCATCTGATATCCGCACTTCGAAATTGTATACCCTTTTGCCTTTAACCTTTCGCCTTTAGCCTGCCAACCAACACTGTCATTACCTCCTAACCCGGATCTGCCTGAGGCAGAGGACCAAAAAAGAAATTAATCACGAAAGCACGAAAGGACGAAAACACGAAAAATCGAGAAGATAAATTTCGTGCTTTCAAGATTTCGTGTTTTCGTGATGAAAATATTTTTT
>CP070771.1:5257374-5269685 GCA_020345785.1 Desulfobacterales bacterium | reverse complement strand
GGACGACCCGCAGCAGCCATGTCAATTTCCGGTGCTTCCATGAGGGTTACGCCCGCCCGGGTATCGTATTTTGGAGAGTTAACCCAAAAATACGCCTCGGCTATATCCCGCGAGCTGGGATTCAACCACGGTACATAGCGTCTCGCCTTCGGCAATTATCCCTGTGGTTTTTGTTTACCGGTTGACTTTTATGCCATGATAATTTAATTTCACTAACTTATTCTTAATTTTGAACAACTGAAATATTCCTGTGGCCGACCCGACCGATAAAAATTCCATGAATAACAATTACAAGGCCCCGCAGCTGTGGGGCTGGCCCACGTACCTGAGCATTGCCGTCGCGATTGTCATTCTGGTATTCGCGGCAAACATGGTAGATCTCAAAGAAATCTGGCGCGAAATCGGCAATTGTGACAAGCGCTTTGTCCTGCTCGGAGCCCTGGCACATTATGCAACCTATCTGATACGCGGCATGCGCTGGCGACGGTGTCTGATCCATCTTCCGGTAAAGGCCGGCAACGTTAAATTCAGTTTGCTCGTATTTTTTTATAATTTTGTGGACAATCTGGTACCGGCAAAACTGGGTGATGTATATGCCGCCCATCTGGCGCGCATCAATTGCAAAATACGACGTTCGGCAGCTTTCGGCTCGATCGTATTTTTGCGGATGGTCGATGCATGGATCATTCTATTGCTGGCTGCGGTGGCATCCTGGGTGCTGTTTGCCGATCGTCTTCCCGGCACGGTCCTCTGGAGCCTGATAGGCGGCGGAATTATAGCAGCGGGAGCAACGTTCATCATGCTGGTGTTTTTTTTATTCAAAAAGAGATTACCGGCTTGGTTACCAAACAAACTCCAGCAGATGATTCAGTCCTTTCAAACCGGCATGTGGCCCAGTCCCAAAGAATTATTCCCGATTGCCGTTTTAACAATCATTATCTGGACCCTGGAAACTGTCTGGATTCTCTCGCTGACCCTGGCATTCGACCTGCATATCGGTTCTGCTGAAGCTGTTTTTCTGACGATGATACCGCTGCTGGCCTCGGCTTTTCCATTAACCCCGTCCGGGGCCGGCGTTGTGGAAATAACCCTCTTCAGCTGCTTGCGGGTTCTGGGAATATCATCACCGGTTGCGGGCTCATTGACGGTCGTCAATCGCTTCATAGATTACTGGCTGCACATTGCACTGGGGGTGCTGACCTGGGCCGTCAGGCGTGTCATCGGGTTGCGGACGTGGCGCGACGTGCCGCTTGCAGATTTGAAGGAAAACGGTTCGGCCGACATGGCCATCGCGCGAGAGATATCTGGTTGATTATGTTGAATCAAATTAACATTTAACGTTCAACCCTTCCTCCGGCCTGAGGGCTTGCGGCCCGGAGGGATCCTTTTTTGCATCCTAAAAAAAGAGAAAGCATCACATGGCATTAATCGGTTCGGTACCGCGCAGATGCGTGAATCTTCCGCCGGGAAGCTTAAAGACACTGGTGAGTTGTGTTCTAGGCAAAAAAGTGCAACACGGATCGGCAATTGAGGCGTTCTACCAAAGATTCGCCGATTGGCTGGGAGCGTCCCACGTGTTGGGTGCATCTTCCGGACGCTCGGCGTTTCAGCTGGCGCTGGAAGCATTGGGGCTGGAAAAAGGGGCCGAGATTATTTTCCCGGTTTTCACTTTTCCGGTAATGCCCCTGGTGGCAAAACTGCTGGGTTATCAGCCGGTGTTTTGCGAAGTTGATCCCAAAACCTACAATTCCGGCCCCGCACATATCGCGCCCAAAATTACCGACAAAACCGGCGCCGTTTTGGCCACCCATCTTTTCGGTCAGCCCTGTCCCATCGGTCAAATAGCCGATCTGACACGTCAGCGCAATATTCGCCTCCTGGAAGACTGTGCCCATGCCTGCGGCGTCAGGGTCGCAGGCAGGCAGGTAGGTACTTTCGGGGACATCGGCGTTTTCAGTTTTGCCGAGGGGAAAAATATGCCCTGCTTCGGCGGGGGAGCCATTGCAACATCCGATGATGAGATAGCTGCCAGAGCCTACCAAATATTAAGTGAGGCTTCCATGCCGGACGCAGATGCAGTGGCAAAAAAGGCTGTCTCGGTCTGGTTGAAATGGCTCCTGACGCGCCCAATTGTCTTCGGCCTCACAGCTTATCCGGCTTTGCGGTTGAAGCTATTGCTGGGGCAGCCGCTGATGGATTCCGCCGTCGGCGATGACCTGCTCGAAGCGTTCGAAAATTCAAACCCGCACATAAGTCCATTGTCCAACCTCCAGGCCGCCGTTGGGTTGCTGCAGCTTGGCCATATCGATGCATTTAATGAAGGCGCACGCCGCAATGCCGCAATTCTGACGGAAATGTTGCATGACGTGCCGGGAGTGGAAGCGCCGGCTACGGTTGAGGGAAACCACATTTACGTCTATTATCCCCTGACGGTGGATCCGGCAAAACGCGATAATTTGCGGCATCATCTTTTAAAAAACGGGTTTGACACTAAAACCTCCGACATGTCGGATTGCACGGCCCTCAAACCTTTTCAGCAAGCCGCATCGGACGGCAATGATCAGAATCCGCCGAAAGAAGCTTCAATTCTGGAAATTTGTGTGTATCCGGTAATCCCGCAAGCCGAAATGCGCCGGCTGGGCAACACCATCCGGACCTGGGCGGGGTTGGCGGAAAAATGACCCTATGCCGCTTCTTCAGAAAAAAAATTAAATGAATGGATTCAATTTTATATTCGAAATAGATCAGATAAAAATTATAAATAAGAATCCAATCCTTGATAACATTTAAAACGCCTTGCCTGAAGATGGGAATACTAGTAATGCCAATTTTAGATAATATCCAAATTAATATCGATCTGGAAGCGGCTCGAAGAAGACTTCATCTGAAACGCGATAACGAGCTGAAAGCCCTTCAAGACCTTATCGCTATTGCCCAGCCCCTGGTTGAACCCAAAGTGTTCTATAAAACATGCTATATCGAAGAAAAACTTGCGGAAGGCGTCATTATTGAGGGCGTGTATTTGAGCAGCAAGGTGTTGCGCAAAAACCTGGATAAAATAGAGCGCGTTTTTCCGTTTGTGATTACCATCGGCGGCAAGTTCAGTGAAGAACTCGGCGCCTGCAGCGACTTGCTGGAAAAATTTTATCTTGATAGCATTGGCAATGTTGCCTTAAACCAGGTGCGCAATGAGTTAAACCATCATCTGAAGTCCAAATATGCCCTCGAAAAGACCGCGTTCATGGCGCCGGGCTCCCTGCCGGACTGGCCGATTGATGAACAAGTGCCGCTGTTTAAACTTCTCGGGGATGTGGAGGCATCCATCGGGGTAAAATTGACGGAAAGCCTCTTGATGCTTCCGGCTAAATCCGTATCCGGAATATATTTCCCCACCGAAACGTCATTTTTCAGCTGTCAACTGTGCCCCCGGGAGCGATGCGATTCACGCAAAGCAAAATATAACGAAAAACTTGCCAGGGAGTATGGAATCAAAAAATAACGACGATTGAGTTGATTGAATTCAAATAACGCTACTTTAATATCTGTAATTCTAATTGATCAACAGGCAACTGGTCAATGAATTCCGCTATTTAACAGCCACTTAACAATTGACAACGGACAACCAACAACTGACAAACCAAATTATTCCGGACATAGTGACCGGCCATTATCGTGATTCCGTCGCAGAAAATCAAAGGGGATAAAATGTCCCGCCGCTGGTTAATATTCGCGCTGGCCGCATCACTTTTTCTGCTTTCCCAATTTTACCGCGTCTCCAATGCCGTTATCGCGCCCATGTTAATTCAGGATCTATCTCTGGACACCAAAGCGATCGGTTTCATGTCGGCCTCATTTTTCTACGCTTTTGCCGTCACCCAGATACCCATTAGTCTATTGCTTGATAAGGTCGGCCCCCGAAGCATGATGACTGTTCTCTCGGCGATTGGTGTTTTCGGCGCAATTATCTTCGCCTGGGCGGATTCATTGGCAGTCGGTGTGGCGGGTCGGGTTCTGCTTGGGGTGGGCATGGCCTGCAACTTAATGGGATCATACAAGCTTTTGACGGCATGGTTCAGTCCGCGGGCCTTCGCCTCGGTGGCGGGAATTCTGGTTGCCGTTGGAACCTTCGGCAATATGGTGGCCACAACGCCCCTGGTTTTGCTGGTCGAACAGATGGGCTGGCGTTCCAGCTTTCAACTGATTGCGATAATCAATCTTTTAGTGACAATATCCTTTTATCTCATCGTGCGGGATCAACCCCTGCATCAAACTTCCAATTCAGAATCCGCCGTCACAACCATGAATATGGCGCAGGCCTTCGGTAATCTGAAAATACTTTTTCAGCAAAAGGAATACTGGATCATCTCATTTGCAACCTTTGCCCGCTATGGAATCTTCGCGGCTTTTCAGGCCCTGTGGGCCGGGCCCTATTTGATGGAAGTCATCGGTCTTTCAGCCCTGACAACCGGCAATCTCATTCTTCTTTTAAACGTGGGCATGATTTTAGGCTCACCGTTCTGGGGCGCATTGTCCGATCGGCTGTTTAAGACGCGCAAGTGGGTGATCGTTGCCGGTTCGCTCGGTATCGCCATGTCAATCATCATCCTGGCGACAACATCGGCGAAAACACCTTTCGCCGTGCTGGCACTTCTTTTTTTCTGTTTCGGCTTTTTCAACGCCACCGGTCTGTTAATGTACCCCCACATCAAAGAGCTGATGCCACCAGAGATGTCCGGCGCCGCCATGACCGGCATCAATTTTTTTACCATGATCGGTCCGGCCGTTTTTCTGCAGGGATTGGGAACCTTGATGCAAACGCTTTATCCGGAGGCATCCCGGGGACCGGATGCGTTCGATGCCGTGTTTGTAGTTTGCCTTATATTCCTGTTGACGGTGGCGGTGCTGTATTCGCTTGCGGCGGAAAAACGCGCATAAGGTTGAGATCGTCCCTGTGAAATTCGCTTTGCTGACATGTTCATGTATTTTACAGGATAGATTTGGATCGGCAGGTTCGTTGGGATCGTTTAGAAGGTTGAAACAGCTTCCAGGCGCTTAGCCGTGCGGCATCGACAACAGGTT
Source organism: Desulfobacterales bacterium (assembly GCA_020345785.1). The sequence goes on along the minus strand of CP070771.1, from coordinate 5,264,606 downwards.
GTCGCTGTTGTCGAGTGCTAAGCGCTTCAAATGCGTTCAGGTGTCAGGTTTTCCTGGTCAAGCGCAGAACGAGATAACAGCGAGCCGCAGCAAGGCCGGTCTCCGTGCCCGCCGATGTGAGTCGGCACCCTTCTTTGTAAATGCTTCGCGCGCCAAGCGGAGGCTGGCCCTATGTTTGCGATAGACCAATAAGGAGCAAACCTCCTGCCGATCCTCGGAGGGCAGGTAGAACTAAAACCTGCCCCCTCCTATCTGTGCTTTGTTATAGGCTGTCTGTTTAATCACCCGACGGCTTCAGTCGAATAATCTGCTCGGTCGCTGCTTTGACTCTTCCTTCACTGTACAGCAACGGAAAACTCTGGTTTTCAGCCCAAATTGGAAAAAGGTCGTCATAGTGGGGACTATATGGATCGCCTGACTGGCCGGGGGTACTTATAGCAATCGAGTGATCCCATTTCCCAACATCCAGAACCATGCCCCATGAAGCACCGTCGGCACCTACGGACCCACTACCACCGCCTCTGGGATAGGGAGGTCCGACGTCGATCAGTTCACGCGTCTCCTCGTCCACAAGATCGGATAGTTGATGCGTGTAGGATCTCGTGTGTACCGCGCCATAAGTCCATTTCTCCATGTCTGGACCAAGCAGGTTCTCCAGATATGTAACAGCCTCAAGCAGGCTGGCCAAGATAGCCTCATTCCTGGCCTCCACTGGATTCGGCCCTAACCTACCATCGGGGTTTTCGATTAGCTCAATCATAACCAGGTAGTCACCTGATCCCACGGCTTGACGCGCCTCGGGTGGTACGGTGACCATCCTGTCTCTTATCGCCCTGCGCAAATACCCGTTTCGCCACCACCGCTGGAAGATAGCCGCAGCCGTTGAATCCGCGTCTAAAACAGCATCCCAGGATGTAAGTATTTGCAGGGCCTTTGATACTTTCAGATCAGGCGAGACAAGTTCCTCCTCCCGCAGCACTGTAACTATTCTTAGACCCTCCATGGTCACATAATCGTTTTTCAGATCCCACATATCTTTGAGAGTAACTTTCGATGCAGCGCTAAGAACTTCATTAATGCGCTGAATCCTGTTTGGATTTGACCACTCAAATCCGAGCTTCCGTTCCTCGTAAGGGTAGGGGTTTGGTGTTTGAAAACCATTTTCAGTAGCACCAAAAAGGTTCATATTGTTGGCGGTAGCAACCCAACCTCGTTCGGGATTATGCTCGACAGGGAGTTGATCCATGTCCCAGAAGCCGGCCCACTCATATCGCCCATCACCCGGAACCGGCATCAGACCGTCCCAATTTGGCCGGATGGGCGCCCGCCCTCCGGGTTTCCAACCAATGTTGCCGTCGACGTCAGCATATACCTGATTTTCAGATGGCGCCCCCCATCGATTCATCGCGGCGAGAAACTGATCCCAGCTCTGAGCTCTCATATACTCGATGCTGCCGAAGTAGGGTGCCATACCTGGTTCGAGCCAGGCTGCCCGAACCGCAAACGCGACGTTGTCATATTCATAGATGACCGGCCCGTGACGAGTAAACTTAAGCTCGACACTTACAGGGTCGCTCCCGTACACTGGAATGGTTTCGGTCACTATCTCCATGGGCTCCCAGTGGTCCTTGTATCTGTATTCGTTTGATCCGTTGGTTTCATATACGTAGAGATCCTCCTGATCGATAGAGAAGATCGTGAGCCCGAATGCAACCCGCTCGTTATGCCCGATGGAGATGCCCGGTAATCCGGGCTCACCAGCGCCGATCACGTTCAACCCAGGAGCAACCAGATGCGCAATGTAGCGTAAAGAAGGAACCGTCTGTGAACGGTGGGGGTCGTTTTCCAGAATGGGGCGCCCTGTCGATGTAAGACTAGGCGAGATCGCCCAGTTGTTGCTTCCAATGCCAGCCTCCTCCCTGGGCTGCACTTCAAGTAGCTTGCGCGTAACAAATTCGCGCAAATTTTTGGGGTCATGCGAAGCAGCCGCCGCCAACATATCACTCGTGAACACCACGCCCCCCGTGGCCAGGTTGTAAACATCTAAAACATCCTCAGGAATAAGCGATAGATCGAGCCCATCCGGTATTTCTGTTTCCCATGGAGGCTCTAGCCTTCTTCGAACTTTATCGACCTCCAAGCCGTAGTCACGAACCAATAAGGCTCGCGTCACTTCATTACGCACATTCCTCACCAGTCCATGGCTTCGCATCCGTACGACGTCTTCAGGAGACCAGAAATCTGGCTCATAGTTTAGGAACTCAAACTCCCAAGGCATCAGATCAGGGTTTTGTTTGACCAGTTTAATGTATTCATTAACACCTTTGACATAAGCTTGCGAGATCCGCTTTGCGTCTGAACCGTATGCCAACCATTCCGTGTACATGTCGCCACGATACAGGAACAATCTGGCTGCGCGGTCTTTTTCTATAAAACTTGATCCGAAGGTCCCCGATAGGAGACCAAGGCCGCGCTTTCTCCAAAGGTCAATCTGCCACAATCTGTCTCGGGCAGCATTGAAACCCTGCACGAAGAAGGTGTCGTACAATTTGTTTGCAAACAAGTGGGGAACCCCCCATTTGTCCACAAGAATCTCCGCGGGATCCTCCAGTCCGGATACTTCGTAGGTCACGCTAGGCTTCTTATGCTTATAATGCTTATGATGCTTACCCTTAGCCTCTCCTATGGAAGGTAGGAGCATTAAAGCAAAAGCAATAAGCGCCATAAATAAAATTGCGAGAAGCTTTTGCCGTACAGAAATATTGTAACCTTTATCTATCCTTTTTGTAATGTCCATAGGGACACCTCCTTTTCTTCTTTTTTGCTAAAATTTTGTCACTTCCCATTGTTGAGAGATAAGTTGGTCGGTAGCTAGAAAAGGGTAACAACTAAGGACGGGTCGATGATATTGCACGACCAAGGGCTGTCTCACTAAAATTAAATCCCTCCAAGAGGCCTTAGAGATCCCCTTGGAGGCACCGTATCGGCATCTTCTGGAAACCTTTTCTCATCATCCTCGCCAAAAGTTTGCGGGTTATTCTATTTCTATTGTGAGTATGGAATTTTCACAGAATCGATTTGAAGATATTGGTATTTTCCAGACTTTTTAACGCGTGCAAACCTATGAGCCTCCATGAGTGGACACTCCCAATTTATGTTATTTAATGCGCGGTCAACTTGTTTCCCGGGGTTCTGTGGCACTACCTTTTAGGGCTCAGCACAAACTCGCCTCTAATAATTTTAGTAAGTTAGCGGATTTTCGGCATTCGAAAATTGCTTTAACTGTCAAAAATGAGTTTGGAAATTAAAGAACGTTTGGGCTTGCAACTAAAATCAGGCAAATTGGCATTTCGGATGAAATCGCAGGCGAGATGGAGAATTTCACTCCCAGGCAGATCGAACGTGAGCTAAAATCCCCGTATAAAAGTGGGGTTGCTTTGTCAAGAAAAAGTTTGCACTATTATAAATTAATTTAGCTAATATTAAATGCATTTAGTTTTATTTTAGTGAAGCCGGAGTTTTAACGATCAGGTGCCGCAATTACCGAATATTTGCGACTGTTGATCGGATTTTAGAAAATAACGGGAAAATTGATCTTTTTCTCGAGGATAATAAATCAAGAAGTTCTCTAATCTTGATCCCTGACCCAATGGTAAAGAAAATCAACTATATCCTCAATATACTTTTTGCCGGCGGCGGTTGTCGCCGGGCGTGGATCCCCCAGAACGCCGTTTTCGTCCAGGTTCTGGATGCCGTCAAAAACTTTGGCTAAAATTTCGGATAATTCCCCCATAAATCCTTCAGCCACCTGATCCATCTTCACCTGTTCCGGTCTGAGCGCCAGCATGGCGGATGTTTCCCATTCACCGGAGTGGGCCCCCGACTGCGCTGGCGTTACACCGAATGATCCGGAGCTTTCAAAGGCAACGTTAACAAATCCCTCCAAATCCGTGAAAGCGAGTACCCTGACAATTTCAACCGGTTCCAGAACGGCAAAGGCCTGCGCCAGAGGTTTAAAATTTCCGCCGTGGGTCGGCAAAAGCACGATGCGCCGGAAACCGTGGCGGGAAAGGCTCGCGACCACATCGATGACCACCTGCTTAAATGTTTCTTCTCGCAACGAAATGGTACCGGGAAAGGACAAGTGTTGCTCCGAGCAGCCGATGCGGACGGTTGGTGCTAAAAAGGCATCCAGGCGCTCGGCCAGTCGCCAGCCCAATTCATCACCCAAAACGGCATCTGTGCCCAACGGCAAATGCCGGCCATGCTGTTCGGTGGAACCAAAGGGCACAACCACCGTGTTCCTTCCATTATCGATCGCTGCTTTTACTTCGGCCCAGGTCATTCGATCCAAATGCATCGCCGTCATTTAATGTCTCCCGGTAAATTGAAATTAGGTAGATTTCCTAAGCGCTTAGCAAAACGACATCGACAATATTTTGTCGATGTTGCCAAGGCAGTAAATTTTTTAAAGGTGTCAGGTGTCAGCGGCGCCGCTGGCCGCGGATCGGCCAGTTTGATCGAATGCGAAATCCCCTCTAACTCCCCTTTGAAAAAGGGGAGGACTACAAATTTTTGCGATAAATTTGCTGCCCGCTGTGCCCACCTCTACCGAGCGGATTCTTGGTCGACTATTAGAAGTCCAATCAGACTTCAGCTGCCCTGCGGGAGCGTTTGATCCGGGGATCATAAAATTTCTGCAGCAAAACCACCACGATGAAAGCGGCCCAGCCGATCAGGTCCGCCCACAACTCAGTCCAGAATAATCCGGCCGCCGCCACCGTAAACAATCCCGTTTCCAGCCAGGTGGCGGGCCGGAATAAGTAGCGCTCCAGCGCCGCAGCAAAAGCCACCAGGCCCACGGTGGTGGTAATCATGGTAAAGATAACCTCCCAGTGGAGAAGCTCGTAGCCGGGTCCCATCCCGAGAAGCGGGCGGTAGGCCATGATAATGGGAATGATGTACAGTCCTTTGGCCAGTTTCCAGGAGGTGAAGGCGGTTTGCATGGGATGGGCGCCGGCCACACCGGCCCCGGCAAAACTGGCCAAGCTTACCGGCGGCGTGACGTTGGCATCCTGAGAATACCAGAACACGATCATGTGCGATACCAGTATGGGCACGCCCATATCCAGCAAGGCCGGGCCGGCCAGGGTTGCCAGCACGATGTAACTGGCAGTTACCGGCAGTCCCATGCCCAGGACCAGCGACGCAGCGCCGATCAACAGAATCGCCAGGGCCTTGATGCCAAAGCTGAGATCCAAAACCAGACTGGAAAACTTGAGGCCCATGCCGGTCAGAGTGACCATGCCGACGATGATGCCGGCGGCCGCACAGGCCACCGAGACCATAATCGCGTTGCGGGCACCTTTCTCCAAGGATCCTATCACCTGTTTGAATTCATGACGGCCGAAATCATAGAGACTCCTGCGCGCAGAACCGTCCGTCGAGATTTGATTGGCGGACGCCGTCCAACGCACGAGATTGGCAATCAGACTGGCGGCAAACGTGCTCAGAACAGCCACAAAACCCGCCATCATGGGCGAATAGTTGGCTACCAGCACATAAATCAGGATGCCCAGGGGAATAATGAAGTGCAGGCCTTTACGCAAAACACTGCGGATCTTGGGAAGATTTTCTTTGGGCTGACCGCCCAGGTCTTGTTTCTGGGCTTCGAAATGCACGAAAAACAGTACGGTCAGATAATACATGATGGCCGGGACCAGCGCCACCTTGATAATGGTCAGATAGCTGGTGTTGGTGAATTCCGCCATCAGAAAGGCACCGGCACCCATGATCGGCGGCATGAGCTGGCCGCCGGTCGATGCCGCCGCCTCGATCGCGCCGGCCACATGGGGCCGGTAGCCGACGCGTTTCATCATCGGGATGGTGAAAGAACCGGTCGCCACCACATTGCCGACCGCGGATCCTGAGACCGAGCCCATGAAACCCGAAGCCACCACGGCGGTTTTAGCCGGGCCGCCTGAAAAACGGCCGGTCAGAGCGTAAGCCAGATCGATGAAAAAGTTGCCGCCGCCGGTTGCCTCCAGCACGGCTCCGAACAATACGAATACATAAACAAAGGTGGCCGCCACACCGATCGGCAGGCCGAAAATGCCCTCAGTGGTGAGCCACAGGGTCGTGGCAATCCGCTCGATGCTGTAACCCTTGTGAATGATCAGCTCGGGCATGTACGGCCCGAATAAGGCATAGGCAATCGCCGTCAGACAGATGCCGGTCATGACGATCCCGATCACCCTGCGACAGGCCTCCAGCACGAGAAACGTACCGATGATACTGATGACCAAATCGCTGGGCAGCCAGTCTCCCTGTCGCTCAAAAATTGCATTGAGATTGTAACAAATATAGATGACACAGACAGCGGACAGAATCACCAATGCCCAGTCCAGAATAACCCACAGGTTTAATTTATCCTTGCGTACACCTTTAAAAGGAGGTTTCAACAGAAACGTCAGCGAAAGGATGGCACCCAGATGAATTGAACGTTGAACCAGGGCCGTTAAGGCGGCAATCCCTGCCGTGTAGAGTTGATACAGGCTTAAACTAACGGAAAGCACCAAAACGATTGCGGCCGTCGCCTGCACCAAAGACGCATGGCGGCCGGTGGACACGCTATTCCCGGCCGTTATTTCATTTGATGGCTGGTTGAATTTTTCGTTTGAAGTTTGCCCTGGCATCACTCAATTTCTAACCCGGACAAGCCGGAATTATGAATTTAAATATGGTACAATTGTCGCCGTCCAACTTTTTTGCCCCAACATGCACAAGATTACCAACTACGGCCCGAGACCGGTGTGGCCGAATGCGGAAAAAAACGGCGCCACCAACCGTAGAACAGACTTATCGGCCGCGCTGAAAAGCGCACGGCCTGATGGGGGGCCACATCCGAAAGGTTGGTGGGGATCCCGCGCCAGATGACGGTGTGGTCCACTCCGCGGCTGCCGATTCTCAAAATAAAATCCCCTGTCGGCAGGTGCATGTCGACAATGGCCTCATAGGGTCCCTTTTGGACCAGCCGCCCCACCCCGGGCATCCGGCCCATGCCGGCTCCGAATTTTAAATAGCGCTCCTCTTCGATATAGATACGCCCCGACTCATCAAGGCTGTGCTCTTCCCAGATGGGGGCATTTTCCACCGAATGGTAATAATGTAGCGTGAAGCGCTCACCGGGTTCCAGCGGTAACACCAGCATCGGCGGACCGCCTTTTACCGGC
>CP070771.1:5247616-5257274 GCA_020345785.1 Desulfobacterales bacterium | reverse complement strand
AGCGAGCGCTCGCTCATAAAATAATTTTTTACTCAAACCTTCTTTATTTGTCAATACTTTATTTATTTTTTCAGCACCAGCCAGATAAACGTGAATTCAAAAAATTTTAACGTAATTATGGTAAGTTATGTAAAAAGAAGCTGTTAGATAGAATTACTTGACAATAGAAAAAGAAGCGTGTTATGAAATATGAATGAGCGCTCGCTCAATTTGCGACGAAGTCAGATTAAGCGCCTCGGCATTCAGATTTTCATCGTCCTGGCATAAAGGAAAACATGCAGGAACTGATCAGAACAAAGGACATCCCCACCCAGGTAAAAGACCCTGAACTGGTGAAGCGCAGACGTCGCCAGATCGCCGATGCGGCGGTTCAGTTATTCATCGAAAAAGGCTTTCACAAAACCACCACCCGGCAGATAGCCCACAGATCGGGCTTTTCCATTGGCTCCTTGTATGAATATTTCGCTTCCAAAGAAGATATTCTCTATATGGTGTGTGAATCAATTCATGCCGAGGTGGAACGCGGAGTTACTGAAGCGATGTCACGCACAAAGGGCGGTCGGGAAACCCTGGCGGGGGTTATTCGGGAATATTTCATCGTTTGCCACCGCATGAGTGATTTTATTTTGTTGATTTACCAGGAGAGTCAGTCACTGCCTCCCCAGTGGCAAAAAAGAGTACTTGAAAACGAACTCCGAATTACCGGCCTTTTTGTGGAGGTGCTGGCCCGCCTTGCTGCATCTGGTGATTTGCCGGGCCTTAAGGAAGAGTATATTGAACTGGCTGCTCATAACATTGTGGTCTTGGGACACATGTGGACGTTCAGGCGCTGGTATCTGGCCCGACACTATAGTTTGGAAGACTATATCAGACTTCAAACCAATTTCATTTTGAAAATGTGCTCCAAGGAGGTCCCATGAGCTCTAAACTCGAAGTCTACAAACCCGAGAATCACATCCGGGTGGTGACTGCAACATCCCTTTTTGATGGTCATGATGCCGCAATAAATATCATGCGCCGGATACTGCAGGATACGGGGGTTGAAGTTATCCACCTGGGGCATAACCGATCGGTTCAGGAAATTGTCGATGCTGCAATCGAAGAAGATGTTCAGGGCGTTGCGGTGTCGAGTTATCAGGGCGGACATATTGAATTCTTCAAATATCTGGTTGATCTCTTAAAAGAAAGAGGGGCTCCCCACATCAAAGTTTTCGGTGGCGGCGGCGGCGTCATCGTGCCGGAGGAAATAAGAGACCTTGAGGCCTATGGCGTCACCAAGATTTATTCCCCTGAAGACGGAGCGAAAATGGGACTCCAGGGCATGATCAACCATATGGTTCAAAATCTGGATTTTTCCACCGTCAAAGAAGATTCTCCCATGTTGGAAGGATTGTCGCCGCAGAGCAAATTGCTGGTGGCCAATTTGATCACGGCCGCCGAGCAGGCGAAAGTCCAAGGTGACGGCAATTTGGCCGCCCTGCGAGCCGAGCTGGCCAAAAAAATCGCAGGCCGCAAAGTTCCGGTAATCGGAATTACCGGCACGGGCGGCGCGGGCAAATCATCTCTGACCGATGAAATAATCCTACGCATGCTGCATGATCTCAAGGACATTCAGGTGGCCATCATCAGCTGCGATCCATCTCGGCGCAAAACCGGCGGTGCTTTGCTGGGAGATCGCATCCGCATGAATGCTATCGGAAATCCAAGGGTGTATCTGCGATCATTGGCTACCCGCCAGGCCCAGACTGAAATCCCCGATGTACTGGCCGATGCCATCACGGCCGTAAAAGCGGCCGGCTTTGATCTTGTTATTACCGAAACAGCAGGAATCGGGCAGGGAGACTCCAGCATCGTTGATTTGGTTGACGTAGCCCTCTATGTGATGACCAGCGAATTTGGAGCCGCCTCCCAGCTTGAAAAAATCGACATGCTTGATTTTGCCGACTTGGTGGCGGTCAACAAATTTGAAAAGCGCGGCGGTGAAGACGCCGTGCGGGATGTTCGCAAACAGGTGCAGCGCAACCGCAAGGCATTTGGTCGAGATCCGGCGGAAATGCCCGTCTTCGGCACCATCGCCTCCAAATTTAATGATGATGGGGTAACCGCACTTTACCATGCCATATTTGATACGATTCAGGCCAAAACCGGTGTCAAATTCGAAACGCATCTCCCCAGGCCGCAGGCGAAGATCTCCTCGTCCAAGACCATCATCATACCCCCCGAACGCATCCGCTATTTGAGCGAAATTGCCGATGCGATCCGGGAATATCATCAGGAAACAAATGATCAATCCCAGGCAGTCAGAAATTTCTGGCATCTGCAGGAAACCGCTCAGTGGATCGGGGGGAATGTTCCGCAGGCAGATTCCGCTGAGGTTTTGGCGCGATTGAAAGAAGAAGTGCAGAAGGCCGAGGCTGCTTTGGATCAGGATACACTTAGCTGTCTTGATGAATGGAATGAGATCAAGGACACCTACACCAAAGAAGAGCTTGTTTACCAGGTTCGTAATCGGGAGATCCGAGCCCCGCTGTACGTAGAATCCCTGTCGCACTCCCGTATACCAAAGATTGTTTTACCCCGCTTCCAGGATCCGGGGGAACTCTACCGCTGGATACGCGAAGAAAATGTACCCGGTCGATTTCCCTACACGGCGGGTGTGTTTCCCTTGAAACGGGAGGATGAAGATCCGACGCGCATGTTTGCCGGTGAAGGTAACCCGGCCCGCACCAACCGCAGATTCAAGATGCTGTCGGCTAATTACGAAGCCAAACGGCTGTCAACCGCCTTTGATTCAGTGACTTTATACGGGTACGACCCGGATATTCGACCGGATATATACGGTAAAGTGGGAACTTCGGGGGTCAGCATCTGCACCCTGGATGATATGAAAGTGCTTTACGACGGTTTTGAACTGTGTGCGCCCAACACTTCGGTTTCCATGACCATCAACGGGCCGGCACCGATCATCCTGGCCATGTTCATGAATACGGCAGTTGATCAGCAGATCGACAAATTCAAAGCACAAAACGGCCGGGAGCCCACGCCGGAACAATATGATCAGATCCGGGCCGAGGTTCTGTCTAATGTGCGCGGAACAGTCCAGGCCGACATTCTCAAAGAAGACCAGGGACAAAACACCTGCATCTTTTCCATCGATTTCGCATTAAAAATGATGGGCGACATTCAGCAGTACTTTATCGATAACAATGTACGCAACTTTTATTCGGTCTCCATCTCCGGTTATCACATCGCCGAGGCCGGAGCGAACCCCATCACCCAGCTGGCCCTCACACTCGCCAACGGGTTCACCTATGTCGAATATTACCTGTCCCGCGGCATGCCCATCGACAGCTTCGCCCCGAACCTGTCTTTCTTCTTCTCAAACGGGCTGGATCCCGAATACAATGTTATCGGGCGCGTGGCGCGGCGCATCTGGTCGATTGCCATGAAGTACAAGTATGACGGTGCCGACCGTTCCCGGATGCTCAAATATCATATCCAAACCTCCGGTCGATCACTTCACAGTCAGGATATTCAATTTAACGATGTGCGCACAACGCTGCAGGCCTTGTGCGCAATTTATGATAACTGCAACAGCCTGCACACCAATGCTTTCGATGAGGCCATTACCACCCCCACGTCCGAGTCGGTAAGACGAGCCCTTGCCATTCAGCTGATCATCAATCGTGAATGGGGGTTGACCGCCAATCAAAATATGAACCAGGGCAGTTTTATTTTCGAACAATTGACTGATCTGGTGGAAGAAGCCGTATTAATGGAATTCGATCGGCTTACCGAACGCGGCGGTGTCCTGGGAGCCATGGAAACCGGCTATCAGCGCAGCAAGATCCAGGAAGAATCCATGTATTATGAAATGCTGAAGCACACCGGCCGGCTTCCCATCATCGGCGTCAATACTTTTCGGGATCCGGATGCCGCAGATGAACTGCTCAATGAAAGCATTGAACTGGCCCGCGCCACGGAAGAAGAGAAGCAGTCCCAGCTTAACCGGCTTGCGGAATTTAAAAAACGCCACGCGCAGCAGGCGCCGGCCGCGCTGAAGCGGCTGCAAAACGTGGCGCTCTCCGGTGACAACATCTTTGCTGAATTGATGGATACCGTGCGGGTGTGCAGCCTGGGGCAGATAACCCAGGCCTTGTATGACGTCGGGGGGAAATACAGAAGAAATATGTAAAAATTGTCAATTGTCCGTAGTCAGTGGTCCGTTGTTGATGTTGGTTGTGAATTGAAAAAGAACTCCAATTTTTAATTACGGGTTGCAGCCAAAGCTGTAAGTGTGGGCGGGTTCCAGTCGCAATAAACTTAGCTAATCAATTCGGTATTTTAGCGGCTGAGAGCAACGACCAATAATTATATCATTTATCTTAGATCGAATCCTTGCACTATCAATCGACAATTGACAACGGACAACTAACAATGGACACTGCCGGCTCGATTACAAATCAGTCGGAATAAAATTCATAACGCGTTTTTACCTACATCGGAGGACATTCAACATGCACGAGGCAGTAATAGTTAGCGCGGTGAGGACACCCCTGGCCAGCTTCAATGGTTCATTAAGCAGCATCGGCGCCACCCGGCTGGGGGCAATTGTCATCGAGGAGGCCGTCAAAAGGGCCGGTATCGAAAAAAAAGAGGTTAACGAAGCCATAATGGGTATCGTGCTTCCCTGCGGTTATGGCCAGAATCCGGCCAAGCAGGCGGCGGTTGTCGCCCAAATGCCGTGGGAGGTGGAATGTATCACGATCAACAAAGTCTGCGGGTCCGCCTTGAAGTCGGTGATGCTGGCTGCCCAGGCAATCCAACTCGGGGATGCCGAGGTGGTCGTGGCCGGGGGGATGGAAAATATGACCATGGCCCCCTACTATCTTGAGAAAGCCCGCTTCGGGTTCCGCATGGGCAACGGCACCCTGTATGATCACATGGTCCATGACGGCCTGTGGGACATTGTCAATGATTTTCACATGGGCATATCCAACGACCTGTGCTCGGAAAAATACGGCGTCAGCCGCGAAGATCAGGATCAATATGCCGCTGAATCCTACCGCCGCGCGATGGTGTCGATCCGTACCGGCAAATTTAAAGAAGAAATTGTACCGATCCCGATAGCGCAGCGCACAGGGGACCCCGTGCTTTTCAGCCAGGATGAATGTCCGCGCGATACCGATTATGAAACCCTGGCCAGGATGAGACCGGCATTTCAGAAGGAGGGATTTGCAACCGCAGGCAATGCATCTATCATCAGTGATGGGGCGGCGGCCGTTGTGGTGATGTCAAGAGAAAAAGCCGAAGAGTTGGGATGCACCGTTATGGCAACCATCGGCGCCCAGGCATCGGCCGGACTGGACATGAAATATGTACTGGTGGCCCCGATCCTGGCGATTCCAAAATGCCTGAAGAAAGAAGGCATATCAGCGGAGGATGTCGACCTTTACGAGATTAACGAGGCGTTTAGCGGTTCAACCGTGGCGGTCTTAAGAGAACTCAACCTGAATCCGGCCAAAGTCAATGTCAACGGCGGCAGCGTTGCGCTCGGTCACCCCATCGGTGCCAGCGGCTGCCGGGTGCTGGCGACCCTGCTGCATGAGATGATCCGGCAAGATAAAAAAACCGGCCTGGCCTCGCTGTGCCTGGGAGGAGGAGAGGCCGTCGCAATGGTGGTGAAGAGATAATGCCTTTATTTGTTTAAATGTGTCAGCTGTCAGCGGCGTCGCTGGCCGCGGAGCGATCAGTTTGATCGAAAAAAGAAACTCTAAAAAAAGCGAATATCGAATATCGTATAATGAATATCGAATGTTAAAGGAAGGTATTCTGTCTACTTTATAAAAAGAATGAGCAAAGCGAAACCACCCTTCGACATTCTGCGGTTCGATATTCGATATTCTGCGGTTCGCTGTTCCGTTCAGGTGATGTTTCATAAGAGGCATCTGGCCATCGGAACGGGTGACGATTATGCCGAACCTTTGAACGCTGAACCCTGAACATAGGAACCCAGTTGCTGACACCCGAAACCTGACACCTGAAACCTAATAATTCTAATAATAGGAGGAACTAATGGAGATCAAAACCTTCGGTGTCATCGGCGCCGGTCAAATGGGCAATGGGATCGCGCAGGTGGCGGCCATGAGCGGCCTGGCGGTGATCATGAATGATATCAAAACAGAGCTCGTGGAGCGAGGTCTGGCAAACATCAGCAAAATTTTAGCGCGCAATGTCGAAAAAGGCAAAATGACCGAAGACGACAAAAATGCAGTTTTGGGCAGAATAAAAACCAGCGTCAGTCTGCCGGACATGTCGAGGGCCGATTTCGTAGTGGAGGCGGCTACCGAAAACGAGGCGGTCAAATTTCAGATTTTTAAGGATCTGGATGAGATTTGTAAACCCGGCGTGATCCTGTCTTCCAACACGTCATCCATACCCATCGGCCGCATTGCAGCCCAAACCGGGCGACCGGATAAAGTCATCGGCATGCATTTCATGAACCCGGTGCCGGTGATGAAGCTGGTTGAAGTGATACCGGGCATTGCCACCTCGCAGGAGACGTTTGATACCACCTGGGAGTTGGCCGAAAAATTCGGCAAGACACCGGCCAAGGCGAACGACTATCCGGGTTTTATCGCCAATCGGATCTTAATGCCGATGATCAATGAGGCCGTCTACTGCCTCTATCATGGGGTGGGAACCCGCGAAGATATTGACACCGTCATGCGGCTTGGCATGAACCATCCAATGGGCCCGCTGACCTTGGCGGATTTAATCGGCCTGGACACCTGCCTGGCCATCATGGAAACGCTCTATGATGGTTTCAAGGATTCAAAGTATCGTCCCTGCCCTCTGCTGCGTAAATACGTTGAAGCAGGCTGGCTGGGCCGCAAGACGGGAAGAGGTTTCTACGAATACGCGTAAAATTGTAAAATGACTAAAATGAGCTAAAATGACTAAAATTGCTGAGTCGCTGCGCTCTGTCTTCTTTTAATCGGACGATGTCTGTCGTATGTAAAATTGCAAATTATTAAAAAAGCACGATAGCGGGTCTGGTGTTTTTACTTAGATAAAAAAGACAAAACTCTCTAACTTTAGTCATTTTAGGCACTTTTTTAATTTGGAGGAATCATGCCAAGGAAGAAAAAAGCCCCACGACCGCCCATCGGCAAAAAAATCAAAAAGGCCCGCACGGATAAAAAGTTTACCCTGGATCGGGTCGCCAACGAAACCGGATTTTCCATTGAGTATTTACAGGAGGTGGAGGCCGGCAAAGCTATACCGCCGGTCGGAGCGCTGCTGCAAATCGCCAGAGCCCTGGAAATAGACTCCGGATCTCTGCTCAAAGAGCCGGAATCCAGACTGCAAACCCGAATTAAAGCCCATACGAAGCGCACGGACAATTATGCATACACCACCTTGACACCGGGTGCGGAAAATAAACATCTGAAGGCTTTCCGCGTTACGATTGAAGCCCAGCAGGATCACAAAGGGGTGGACTATCACCACGAAGGTGAAGAGTTCGTGTATGTTCTGACAGGCAAGATTGAAGTGGCTGTCGGTGAGCACATCAACGTATTGGAAAAGGGAGAATCGCTTCATTTCAACTCGGGCATTCGGCACAAGCTAAGAAGCGTCAGCGATGAAAGGGCAGAGTTGATCGTTGTTATCTACACACCATAAATGAATGCCTAAATTGTCTGGGATGATCTGAAATGACTAAAATTCTGGACTCATGGTTTTTCCACGATCATAATATGCGAAGTAAATGGCCATGATTTTCCCAGTCAACCAATCAACCAGTCAACTGATCAACGACGCTGGATTTTAGGCAACTTAGGCATTTTAAACTTTAGGCATTTAAGCGGGGAGCGCGTAATGTCTTTCAAACTTACCGAAGAACAATTCATGATTCAGTCGATGGTGCGAGACCTGGCGCGAACGGAGTTTGCGCCCGGCGCCATGGAACGGGATCGGACAAAAGAATTTCCGCTGGACAACCTGAAAAAGCTCGGGGAGCTGGGGCTCATGGGAATGATGGTCCCACCCGAATACGGCGGCTCAGGGGCCGACACGGTCAGCTATGCGTTGGCCCTGGCCGAGGTCGCCTATGCCTGCGCCGCCACGGCGGTGGTGATGTCCGTCCACAACTCGATCGTTTGTGAAAGCATATTGCACCACGGAACCGAAGATCAGAAAAAAAGATATCTTAATCGGCTGGCCACCGGTGAAATCATCGGTGCTTTTGCCCTGACGGAACCCAATGCCGGTTCGGACCCGGTGCGACAGAGCAGCAAAGCGGTGCGCGACGGCGACAGCTATATACTCAACGGCACGAAACGATTTATCACCACCGCCAAAAATGCCGGTCTGATTATTGTGACCGCTAAAACGGATGAAGAGGCTCGTCACAAGGGCATCAGTGCCTTTATCATCAAGCAGGGCGCAGCAGGGCTTAAAGTGGGTCATTTGGAAGACAAGATGGGATTGTGCGCTTCGGATACCGCCGATCTGATCCTTGAAGATTGCCGGGTCCCGGCTGAAGATCGCCTTGGAAATGAAGGCGACGGCTTTTTAATTGCCATGAAGGGTCTGGACGGCGGACGCATCGGGATTGCGGCCCAATCCGTGGGCGTGGCCAAGGCGGCCTTCGATGCCGCCGTCCACTATGCCCAGGAGAGGGAGCAGTTCGGCCAGACCATATCCAAGTTCCAGGGCCTGCGCTGGATGATTGCCGATATGGCCACCGAGATCGAGGCGGCCCGGCTATTGATGCTTTCGGCGGCGGAGATGAAGGACAACGGCGAAAACTACACCCTGCAAGCCTCGATGGCCAAGCTTTTTGCCTCGGAAATGGTCAACCGCATCACAGCCAAAGCCATTCAGATTCACGGCGGTTACGGCTTTACCAAGGAATATGCGGTCGAACGCTACTACCGTGATGCCCGGGTCTTCACAATTTACGAAGGCACGTCGGAAATTCAGCGGGTGGTTATCTCCAATCACATCCTCAAGGACAGGCGCAAATTGTAGAACGGAGTACTGAGGGCGGAGGACTGAGGGCGGAGACTTTCGATTGCGGAATGCGGAACGCGGAATGCGGATTTGCTTGGGTACTGAAGTGGGATTGAATTTCATGAAATTTGATACCAGGTATCATCCTGGAATTCGGAAGGGTGATCCGCCGTCGTTTTGCAGATAGCTGAACTATGCTGCAGCTACCGATGCGGGAGTCGGAAAAAAGAAGTAAAATGGGACGAAGATGAACCGGCAGTACTCAAATTCAATATTTATCTCACCCGACAATCGCCGCCTATGATATCTGCAATATTGACGAGTGTTATATACTCTCAATATATCACATACCGAAGCCACATCTAAAGATTCATTAAATGTATACAATAAATTTCAAGTTTGTTCTTTCCCGCCTGCTTACAATATTTTTTTCGATCTGTTTAATTGGATGTGCCTTTTTCCCTGGTCCGACAACTAAGAAAGAGCTCACTGAAGATATTCATTCTTATGAAACCTACATAAAGGATGTTCATGCTGATCCATTTCGACTTATTAAAAAAGAATCATTTCATGATAAGGTGGAAAGTACGACAAATGAAATATTAAAGAAAGATGCCGACACCATATCATCTTTGGATTG
>CP070771.1:5239776-5247516 GCA_020345785.1 Desulfobacterales bacterium | reverse complement strand
AGCATGAACTAATTAATCCGCCGAAGCGTCGATCTAACAAGTCTCTCAGGTTTGATAAAACCATACACAACTCTGAACATGCTATTTTTCAGTGAGGATTAATTAGCCGACAACGCGAATGACTTGCTCTTTTTCCTGCAGATAAACGCGATAGGCCGCCAGCAGATCTTTAAGTGATGCTTTCATCTGAAAACTTTTCTTATTGAGCTTGGCAATATGGTAGGCACGGGCGTAAGAATAAAAGAGCTCTTTGAAGGCAAACAGAACACCGTGGCGATCATCATAAATATGAATCGGTTCCGACCAGCAGCCGTTGAGTTCAATAATTTTAACCCCGCTTCCGCTGTTCAAGGCTTCTTCATCTTTGACTTTCATATCGAAACGTCCAAAGTAAAATTGATCATCCGCCGTGCAAAGTTCATTCAGCCAGGATTCAAGCTGTTCGTTGATCCGGTCATTGCGATCCTTGAAAATCGAGCCATACGTGTGACTACCCTGAATAACCACCTGATACCGCTCGCCTTTTTGAGGGATATAATCCAGATTGCGGGCGTGGGACATCAGTGCAATTTTATTGAATTTAAAATCAGGATTTATTTTCACCAACTGACGCACGCTGCGACTACCGTCGCCGATAACAAACGGCGCAATTTTTTCGGTCAGCGAGACGACGCTGCCCTTGGGCTCATCGGGAAATTTGCAGAAAAAGATACCGTATTCCAGCGGATAGTCGCAGTATTCCTGAAGCATGTAATCTGATGGCATGATGTGGAGGATATCATCTAAGTCATTTTCGCAGTCAATCTTTCGCACACCGATACCCACGACGCCACGATCGGGTTTGGCAATAATCGGATAGGTATTTGTCTCAAGAAATGACAGCGCCAGTTTTTTTCGATCGTCAAGGTTCATGGTCTGGGGGATCAGTTGCTGACACAAAAATTGCCGCCGGTTTTGAAAGCGCGCCAGAATTTTGGTTTTAGACGCGATCGATAAGCCGCCGTATGGCAGGGTTGGATTCGCAAAGATGATCTGTGAGGGTGTCAGGCCTTTTGAAAAAGCCAGCGCCGTGCTCATCAATTGAATACCGACGTACATGTACTTACTGTTGATGTAGTGCCATCTGAACATTGGGAATGCCTCATATCGCGGATGTTCTAAAAAATTTCCCGGCAGTTTTGGCCTGCAGGATCCCAGCGGATTGTTTCACTCCGAGATCGAAAAACCAGCGAAAAAAAATTATTTCGATGGTTTTGCCAGTGCGGAGCGGCTTAGGATAGCCTGAAGCTGTGGCTTAAATAGGTCTAACTTCTTTTTAAGCGATCGTCGTAATCGCCGTAAAATGGTTATCAGATAATGGGTAAAAATTTTCGTCAGCTCCCAGGGTGATATGGTCTCATGGCGCCGGTGAATTTCGGATAGCATGGTGAAATTGAAAAGAGCCAGCCCCAAAATAGTAGCAGCCGTCATAGGTATGTTGGGTGTACCAGAGAACAGATGTATGGTTGTCCCCACAGTTGTTGTAAGAATACTCGGCAGGATTATGGAAAGTTTGCGGCTGCGAAAGTAAAGAAATTCAAAAAAGCTGGTATTAAATCCGACCATCAGAAAAGAGATAAATGATTGTCTCATGCCGGCGCCAAATCCTGCCGCCAACCCTGCACTGGCGTTGGCCAGAAAAACATAAAACCCCATCCGCGCAGACCCCAACAGGGCATGTGAGAAATTAAAAGCGTACAGCACCTGCCTTAAGATAGGAAAAAATTTCTTTAGCTTCTGCTGTCGTTCGTAGATCGCGATCTTAAATGCGCTTAGCTGCTTTTCAAACACAGCCTCCCATTTCAGGCTCAGTGCCGTTTGCCGGGCCATATGCGACATTTTTTCCCGCAAATTTCCGTTTTTTAATTTTAGAACTGCATTTTCAAAATCAGCGTCGCCTTCCACCAAAAATCCATTGATGCCGTCTTTTACGCGGTCGTCAACACCCGCCGTATCAAAGGCTACCACCGGCAACCCGGAACAAAGAGCCTCCGAAACCACGTTGGCATAAGCATCGGTCTTGGACGGAAAAACGAAAATATCGGAATGGCGGTATTCGCGGGCCAGGTCTTGATCCTGTAAACTGCCTTTAAAATCGGCAAACGGCAGCTTTTTTCGGATATCACCAATATCTTTCCCATCACCCACAATTTTGAGCTGAATGTCTTTGTGGCGCCTAAAAAAGATAAGTTTTTCAAGATCCTTTTCTACCGAAACTCTCCCCACATACAACGCAGTTAATTTCGGCCCGGCGGTTCTGCGGGGTCTAAACATATCGGCTTCAACCCCTCTGCCGATGACCTCAATTCGTTTATGCCGGAAGATTTTTTTAAGGGCAAACCTTACCTTCGAAGTAGGCACCAGGATCATATCCGCAGCCCCATATACAAGTCTTGTCCAAACGCTTACAAACGCCGTCATTTCCCAGGCAATGAATTTGCCGCCAATCAGCGACGCAAATCTCCTATATGACCAGTATCTGGCATATTCCGGCAGCAAGGTGTGATAAGACCCGATTACAGGAATGCCAAGTCTTTTGGCAGCGGCTATAGCCGACAGGCTCATGGGGTGCGCCGAAGCGACTTGCAAACAACTGTATTTTTCTCGTTTGAAAACACCATGAAAATACCAGGCAAGCTTAATGTAGAGGAAAGGGTTAAATGACAAGTAAGCTTCCGGTAGCGGCTGAAAAGATGCCTTTACCCGAACCAGGAAAAAGCGGCCCGATTTATGTTGCAGGGTCTCTGATTTGGCGGGGTCCTGCATGAAAACGTCCAACTGATGGCGTTTGGCCGCAGCGTATCGGCACAACCTTTTGTAGTAAGAGGTCATACCATCAATTTTATTTAAAATATTGCTGTGTATTACCAGTGCAACCTTCAATGGAATACCTCGCCTGAATACGCATGGTGACAGTTCCACCGAGTTTCTGCCGAAAAGGGGCTGGTTCGGCTGCAGCGCTGATTTGAGCCGCTCAGATGATATTTTCAGGTCGTTCGGTTTTACAATTCCTTACAAAATTATTGAGGCCGGCGTGACTGTTGCCATTCCAACCATAAGTTTAAGTAATCACCAATCGGTATTCTGTCAAAGTAGGGCAAGTGAGGATATAGCAATGAAATCTGCAATGACCGCTTTGGTTAAAGTTCTATCTTTTGCGATGGCAGTTCTGATCGGAGCGCCGGCCGCAGTCCTGGCCAAGGATCCTGTCAACACAGACCTCAGCGGTGCGGCTGTTAAAGGATATGACCCGGCGGCCTATTTCACCGAAGGGGAGCCGGTCAAAGGGAGCCCAGAATTTGAATACCGGTGGCAGGGCGCTAAATGGCGTTTTTCCAGTGAAAAGCACCTGGAACTTTTCAAAGCGACACCCGAAAAATATGCGCCCCAATATGGAGGATACTGAGCTTATGCCGTCGCGATGGGGACCACCGCCGATATAGATCCGGTACACGCATGGCAGGTCGTCGACGGCAAATTGTATTTGAATTATAGCCGCAAAATTCAGCAAACGTGGCAAAAAGATATTCCGGGATACATAAAAAAAGCCGACGAAAATTGGCCCGGCGTATTGAAGTAACTTTGCCGGCCGGTCATCTGCGTAAATGAAAACCACTCGTGTAAGTTTTAGTTGGGAAACACGACCAAACGTTTGGCTGCATGGCCTGTACCCGAAAACCCGAGCCAACTGAGATCGGCGCAGGACGAGTCAACGACCACCCCGCGCAACGCAAGGGATGGCTTGGATTATCCCGCCAAAATGCGGGGAAAGGCATCAGGACGTCAGTACGCTTATCGTTGAACTTGTCTGCCTCTGGCGGACCGCGGCGGGATTTGTATGGCAAGAATCTTTGAAGGATGGCGATTAAAGGAAAATGCGCATGGCAAATTACGATTATGATATCGGTATCATCGGTGGGGGCGCCGCCGGTTTAACGGTTGCATCAGGATCTGCCCAGCTGGGAGCCAAAACCCTGCTGATTGAAAAGGAAAAGGAACTAGGCGGTGATTGTCTTCATTTCGGGTGTGTGCCTAGTAAAACACTGATAAAGACGGCCCACGTTTATTCTTTGATGAAAAATTCCCCAAAATTCGGTTTGCCGCCGGTTGAGGTGTCGCCGGTGGATTTTAAGGAAATTTCCAAAAGGATAAAATCGGTGATCGGTACCATTCAACACCATGACTCGAAAGAGCGGTTCTGCAAACTTGGTGCCCAGGTAGAATTCGGACAGCCGACCTTCACCGATGAGCATAGCATCCGACTGAATGGCAGCAGCTTTTCGGCCAAGACGTGGGTTATTGCCACGGGATCTTCTCCTATCGCACCTCCGATCAAAGGATTAGATAAGACGCCTTACTTAACCAATCGGGAAATCTTCTACCTTGATCACTTGCCGAAGTCCATGATTATACTAGGAGGAGGACCCATCGGCAGCGAGATGTCTCAAGCGTTTTGTCGGTTGGGAACCAGGGTTTCCGTGGTGGATATGGCTTCCCAAATTCTAGTCAAAGAAGACCCGGATATGGCAGACGCCGTTAAAGAGGTTCTCAGTTCTGAAGGGGTGGAATTTTATCTCAGTTCTTCCATTGAGGAAGTCAGCGATCACGGCAGTGAAAAAGAGGTCAAGATCAAAACCAAGCAGGGCAGCACGATCAGTCTGAAGGCGGAAACGATTCTGGTAGCCTTGGGAAGAGGTGCCAACACGCACGGCCTCGGACTTGAAGATGCTGGAGTAAAATTCGATCGCCGGGGGATAAATGTCGACAATCGTCTCCGAACCAATCTCAAACACATTTATGCCGCCGGCGATATCAACGGCGGCTTTCAATTTACCCATGCCGCCGGCTATGAAGGCGGCATTGTCGTAAGCAACGCCATCTTCCGCCTTCCGCGCAAGGTTGATTATACCTTTATGCCCTGGTGCACCTATACCGATCCACCGCTGGGCAGCATCGGAATGAACGAAAAGAGTGCCAAGGCAGCCGGAATCGATTATAAAGTCTGGATTGAGGAATTCAAGGATAATGACCGCAGCCTGGCTGAAGGCGAAACGATCGGTAAAATCAAGATGATACTTGACGACAGGGAAAAACCCATCGGCGTTCAGATTTTAGGACCCCATGCCGGAGATTTACTAAGTGAATGGGTGGCGATACTAAACGGAAAGGTGAAGCTTTCAACCCTGGCGGCAGCCATTCACCCCTATCCGACCATCGGAGAGATCAACAAAAAAGTTGCCGGCGCCTATTTTTCACCGAAGATATTCTCGGAGAAAGTACAAAAAGGATTGAAATTTTTCTTCCATCTGAAGGGAAGAGCCTGCGCCGAGGAAACCTGCAGCGAATAAGGCCGATTAAGGAAGTCCTTGGTGATCATATTAATTTTCTAATTCAACTTGCGGTAAATTACCAATACACAAGCACCAAATTCCAAATAAATCAAAAATTCGAAATCCCAATGACAGAAACAGGCGGATAATATGTCGAATGGTACCTTACTGTTTGGAATTTGTTTTTTTGGCCATTGGTTATTGTTTGGTATTTGTAATTTGAGATTTGTAATTTTTTAGTTTATGCGCCAAAGGATCATATCATGGGAAATGGCGACCAAAACATACGGATAAACACAAAAGTCACTGCATCTGTCAGCACACCGGATCTGGGAATTGATCCCGACGAATGTGTTGTTTCCGAAGATACCGACCCATGCACCATCGTGATCCTGGGAGCAACCGGCGATTTGACCGCACGCAAATTGATTCCGGCTCTTTTTAATCTCTATCTCAATGACGGTTTGCCGCAGCCTTTCCAGATTGTCGGTTGCGGCCGAACAAAATTAGGCGATCTTGAATTCCGCAGCACCATGCAAACTGCCGTGGAAACTGCCGGCATGTCGCATCAAAACAAGTGGTCGAAATTCGCACAGGCCTTGCATTACCGCACCATCGATTATGATGACCTCGCATCCTATCACAAGCTTGCCGAGGCTTTAAGGGCTATTGACCATGAAAAAAAAACCGGCGGAAACCGGATATTTTATGTGGCTCTGCCGCCGGCGCTTTATCACACGGTGGCGCAGATGATCGGCCGCGCCGGGTTGAGTGCTGAAGGGAGCAACCACAACGGCTGGTCCCGCATCGTTGTGGAAAAACCCTTCGGCACCGATTTGCAGACGGCTCAGGAGCTGGATCGCAGCCTCCATGAACATTTCAGTGAGCACCAGATTTTCAGAATCGACCACTACCTCGCCAAAGAGACGGTCCAAAATGTATTAATGTTCCGTTTTGCGAACTCGCTTTTTGAACCCATCTGGAATCGAAGATATGTCGACTACCTCAGTATCACGGCCATTGAAACTCTCGGCGTAGAACATCGGGCCGGTTATTATGAACGCTCCGGCGTCTTGCGGGACATGTTTCAAAATCATATGATGCAGCTGCTGGCCCTGATCGCGATGGAACCCCCATCCCGGTTTAAAGCCGAACTGGTGCGAGATGAAAAAAGCAAGGTCTTTGGTGCTCTCAGACCGTTTCCGATCGACGATTTGCATAACCATCTGGTTTTGGCGCAATACAGCGCCGGTGTCATCGATGACAAACCGGTCCCCGCTTATCGTGAAGAACGGGGCGTGGATCCCAATTCTCTGACACCGACGTATGCCATGATGAAAGTCTTTCTGGACAACTGGCGCTGGCAGGGCGTTCCCTTTTACATGACGTCCGGCAAACGGCTGGATGAAAAACTAACCGAAATTGCCATTCAGTTTAAAACCGTTCCCCATTCATTATTTCGCCACATCCTCGGTGAAACAATTGTGGCCAACCGTTTAATCATGGGGATTTATCCGGATGAAAAAATAACACTCACGTTTCAAACCAAAAATCCCGGCGCCCGGTTTTGCCTGCGTACGGTCACCATGGATTTTCATTACCAGCAAAACTACTCAGGTCCGATCTTGGATGCTTATGAAAAGGTGTTGCTGGATTGCATGCTGGGTGATCAAATGCTCTTCTGGCGGCAGGACGGTGTTGAAAGGAGCTGGTCGTTTCTAACGCCTATTTTAAACAGATGTGAAGATTGTGATGATCAGGGCCAAATGCTTCACTTTTACCCGGCCGGAAGCCGGGGGCCGCAAGCGGCCGCAAAGTTATTGCGACCAGCGGAAGGATAGTCATAAGGATAGGGTTTCAGGTGTCAGCCCAGCCGCTGGCCGCGGAGCGGCCAGTTTGATCTGAAAAAGAAACTCTAAAAAAGCGAATATCGAATATCGAATATCGAATAATGAATATCGAATGTCGAAGGGAGGTATTCTGTCTTCTTTATAAAAAGAGACTGAGCAACGCGAAACCACCCTTCGAAATTCTGCGGTTCGCTGTTCGATATTCTGCGGTTCGCTGTTCCGTCCAAGTGAAGTTTCATAAGAAGTGTCAGCATTGTGGTTCCGGAGAATAAAAGTAAAGTAGAAAAAAACCAAGAGAAAAAGCCAAATGGAAGCAACCGGCAATGAAATAACGAAAGATCGCAGCAAAGCAATAATAAAAGCTGCATTCTTGCTTGTTTTTATCGCGGCGGCCATTC
Source organism: Desulfobacterales bacterium (assembly GCA_020345785.1). The sequence continues at coordinate 5,239,899 of CP070771.1, read as the reverse complement.
TTCTGGTCCGCTACACACCGATCAAAAATTACCTGACGGCCGACGCGCTGGGTCGATTTTTGGAGACCGCCGGCTTTTGGGCCCCCCTCGTCTTCATGCTGATTTATGCCGCCGGGGTGTGTC
>CP070771.1:5232588-5239676 GCA_020345785.1 Desulfobacterales bacterium | reverse complement strand
CGCTGTTGGTTCTTAAAAGTTCAAATAATTCCGATCGTCCGAATTGCCCCCGCAGGTAATCCAATTCCGACTCCAAGATTCGGGTCTTGTTGATATGTTCCGAAACCAGCTTCAATTCTTCGGCATCAAGCGGGTAGGTGAGATAATCTGTGGCCCCTGCTTTAACGGCTTTGACGGCGTTACGTATTTTCTCCTGAGGCGTCATGACAATAATTTCCGTGGAAGGCTGCAACTGCCAGAAAGGCATCAACGCTTCTTGGTAGTTTTCACCCGCATCTATGTTATTCAACGCCTTCAAGTCGATGAAAATCATATCAAACCGCTTTTTTTTGAGAAGATCCAATGCCGACGCCTTCTCTTCGGCTTTTTTCACCGTGTCGTTTGATTTGAATGCCGACAATATGAGTCGATATGCGTGCTCCTCTTTGCTTATTACCAGAATTGATTTCATTGGCAGAATTCCACTATTCCATCATTCCATTCTTCCAAATGTTAATAAACGGTAGACAGTATCCCTCCGACGTGAAATCTACGCCTAGTCCTTGAGGTCAGAGTTCTAAACTTACCGAGATTCTAATATTTATATCAGGTGATCGTGAAAATCACAATTGAAATGCTTTTTATTTTTTATCAAAAAATGTTATTTAAAAAGATCTGTCTGAATTATTCCGACAAACCGGTTGAGGTGATAGTTATGGCACAAGAGAGTCTGGTCCAGACGATTCTGCTTGAAAACGGCCTTATTCTGGAAATGTATGATCAATCCCGTAAGGTAGCCGGTGACCGGTGGCTGGTGAAGCTGGTCGCTAAAATAGATATCCCGATCGATCGTCTGCAAACAGACGCAGGAGAAATCAGAGCGGATGATTTCAAAGTACTCCAGGCGTCTCTTGGTAATTGTATCCGATTTCAGCAAGGACGTGAACGTAATTTTGTAGACGGCCGGCAGAAAAATGCGGTCTTCAACGATTTGTTGAATTCATTTTTGACCAGTTCACAGCGGTATCTGGCGCATCCGGACTTTCCGCTGCGCTATGCATTGCGAGAATTTCGCAAGCGACAGCAGCAACGTACATGGTACCGGGAACGGAGCAATGGACAGAAAAAAACGTGAGCATTTAAACCTATTGTGCGACATTTCCGATCTGGCCGCTCTTCTGACGGGTAGCGATAATATCGAAACCTTTTTACGGCAGACGGTGGAAATGGTCAACCGGCACATGGAAGCGGATGTATGCTCTATTTATCTGTTCGATGAGGAAAACGAAGAGCTGGTGTTGGAAGCAACCATTGGATTGAATCCGGCTGCCGTCGGCCGGGTGCGTATGAAGGTTGGTGAAGGCCTGGTGGGAGTGATCCTTGAAAGCCGGGAGCCGATGAATGAGGGTTTTGCCAGCCGCAATCCGCGCTTTAAATATTTTGAAGAAGCCGAAGAAGATCGCTTTAATTCCCTCCTTGGCGTGCCCATTCTCAGGGGGGTGGAAAAAATCGGTGTACTCGTCGTGCAGCACGAAAAGCGCGACTACTTCGATGACCGCGATGTGATTGCCATGCGGGCGATTGCGTCCCAGTTGGCAGGCGCCGTTGGAAATGCACGCTTTCTGATGGATCTCAATCGACGACAAAGGCAACATCGCAAAGTTAAATCTATTAAAGATCGTCTGCAATTCATCAAAGGCGTCACCGTTTCAGGCGGCTATGCGTTTGGGCCGTCTATGCGGCTTGACAAAAACCATGTTGCCCGGGTGAATGATGATATTGAACTTGATCCGAGGTACACGCTCAATGATTTTCAAAAAGCCATGCAGGCTACGGTCGAGCAGATCAAAGAAATGCAGTCTCGCTTTGCAGAGCGCCTGCCGGAGAGTGCATCTCTGATCTTTACGGCCCACATTATGATGCTCAAAGATGTTCGTTTCGTTGAGGAAATAAAGACCCGCATCAATCAAAAAGTTCCGGTTGCCAAAGCCATACGCTTGGTAGCTGACCACTATGTTGCGCTGTTTTCCTCGAGCAGTCATCCGCTTTTGCGGGAAAAAGCCCACGATGTCGAAGATCTTGCCGGGCGCTTGCTGGCAAATCTCAGACAATCAGACCAGGAGGAGACGTATTTTAGTAAAAACCGCGTTGTAATCGCGAATAAACTTTACCCCTCCGATGTTCTGAAAATTGCATCGGAAGATGTGAAAGGCATTATTCTGGTAAGCGGCGGTGCCACTTCCCATGTTGCCATTCTGACACGATCGCTGCAGATACCCATGATCATCGCGGACCGTTCCGATTTGCTGCAAATCCCGGACAGTACTCCCGTATTGATGGATGCTGAAATCGGAAATATTTATGTGAGGCCGTCCGAGAAGATCATTAAGCAGTTTGAATCCCAGAAGGATACCCATCAGATTATCGAGTCGCTGGCGGAAACGATGCAACCTGTGACGAAAACCCGGGACGGCACGCGCATCCGCTTGCTGGCGAACATCAATTTGTTACGTGATCTAATTCTGGCGCGCAAGCTCAAAGCTGAGGGCGTCGGCCTATATCGAACAGAGTTTCCCTTTTTGATCCGGTCGGCCATACCTTCGGAAGAAGAGCAATACAATGTTTACCGGCGTCTGTTCGACGATATGGCCGGTCAATCGGTGACCATTCGTACGCTTGATCTGGGCGGCGACAAATTGCTGGCCTATTCCGAAGCTTCCCGGGAGTCGAATCCTGATCTGGGATTAAGAGCCATTCGGTTTTCCCTGCGCCATCGGGATCTTTTTCAACAGCAACTGAGTGCCATTCTGAGGGCTGCCGCCGATTTTAATGGCTTGCGTATCATGTTTCCGATGATTAACTCACTGGACGAATTCGAGACGGCCAGGCTGGCGGTGGAGGATTGTATGGCCGTTCTCAAGCATAACAACTTTCCCCACCACAAAAACCCGTTGATTGGTGTTATGATCGAAGTCCCGTCCCTGCTGGCGGTAATTGATGAAGTCGCTGAAGAGGCTGATTTCTTATCAATCGGCACGAACGACTTCGTCCAGTACATGCTGGCCGTAGACCGGTCTAACGACAAAGTGGCGGACTATTATCAGCCATGGCATCCTGCGGTGCTCAGGGGCCTGGCTAAAATTGCATCGGCGGCAGAAAAGACCGGTAAAGATCTGTCCGTGTGCGGTGAACTGGCCCATGAAACGGATTATATTCCTTTTCTGATCGGCATCGGGATTCGAATCTTCAGCGTGTATCCCAGATTTTTACCGGCGGTCCAGAGAGTTATCGCCGGAATAAAAATTGAGGAAGCCCGGGAATACGCCGGTGTGCTTCTGGCCCAGATCACCATCCGCGGGGTCCGGGAAGTCCTGCAGGATATGGGCGGAAAGTTTGTATTAAACAGACAGCATTCCCCTTTGTGAGGAAACGATATGACTGAACTATACATTACCGACGGTTACGGGCCGGACAGTCCTGACAAACCGTTTAATCTAATAGACGGCGCTACCGGGACCGCCGGAGAGGTGGCCCTGCAATTCGATGAACAGCGCAGGATATCATCCAATCCGGAGCTGCCGCTGGAAGAACGCCTGGAAGCCTTTGAAGACATTTTCGATTCGGAGGTCGGCGACACCACTCTGGTCAGAGCCCGCAACATTGAACGCGAAGTCGGTCTGCGTCAAATTTATCTGAAATTTGAAGGCGGTAATCCGACCGGCACCCAAAAGGACCGCATTGCCTTTGCCCAGGCAATGGATGCCCTGCGCCGCGGTTTTGATACGATAACGGTGGCCACCTGCGGCAACTATGGCGTGGCCATGGCGCTGGCCGCCAGCTTTGCCGGACTGCGCTGCTGCATTTACATCCCTCAAAATTATCATACTTACAGAGTCAAAGAGATGACAGATCTGGGAGCTGAAATTTCGCGAATCCCGGGTGACTACGAGAATGCGGTGGAAGTCTCCGGTGAGGACGCCCGCAAATTTGAATTTTACGATGCCAACCCGGGAGGCAGCAACACAATGACGCAGCTGCGCGCCTACGGTCAGATAGCTTATGAAATTTACGACGAGCTGCGCGATGCGCCCTTTGCAGTGGCTGCGCCGGTTTCCAACGGAACGACGCTGGCCGGAATTTACCGGGGCTTTTTAAGCCTTTATCGGCGCGGCAAGACATCCAAGATGCCGCGAATTGTGGCCGGCTCCTCCTTCCGCAAAAACCCGATTGTGCAGGCGTATTTAAACAAATCTGAAAGTTGTACAGATCTGAATCCCGGGAAAATACATGAAACCAGCGTGAATGAACCTCTGATCAACTGGCACTCCATCGACGGCGACTACGCCCTGGATGCCGTGCGTCAAACAGGCGGCTGGGCGGCCGACGCCACCGACCGGGCGATGCGCAACTATGCGGGTTTGATCCGCCAGAAAGAAGGATTGCAGGTGTTGCCGGCGTCCACTGCCGGCTTAATTGCATTGATGACCCGCCACATGCGAGAACCCATGATGAGCGATCGCTATGTGGTGGTGCTGACAGGGAGGAAAGTATGACTCAAATGCCCGAGGGAAACGCCATTGTGTACTGTGAGGGCGCCTTTAATACTCCCAATGGCAAAACCGCTCATGGATTGGTGCGGTATACCAATCGATACCGTGTATTGTCCGTCGTCGACTCGCGTTATGCCGGTCAGGATGCCGGCACCGTGCTGGACCGCAAATCGAATGGTGTTATGATTTATGCTACCATTGAAGATGCCCTGCAGGCCGCCCGGCAAGGTGATGTTGCCGCCACCCATCTGGTGGTAGGCCTGGCGCCGGACGGCGGTCGACTGAACCATACTGCGCGGCTGGATGTTAAAACCGCCATCAGCTGCGGTCTCAATGTGGATTGCGGGCTGCACGATTTTCTTTCCGAAGATCGTGAGATGGCGGAACTGGCCGCCCAAAACCGGGTGGCTATCCGAGACATTCGTAAACCGCCGCCGCGCGCTGAGCTTCATTTTTTCAGCGGCCTCATCGAGCAGGTGCAATCCCTGAAAATTGCCGTGCTGGGCACCGATTCAGCCGTCGGTAAACGAACCACCGCCTGGCTGATCGTCGACGCTTTTCGTAGAACCGGTCGACGGGCCGAGCTGATTGGAACCGGCCAGACCGCCTGGATGCAGGGCGCCAGATTCGGTGTCGTCATGGATTCGTTGATCAACGATTTTGTTTCCGGCGAAATCGAGCATGCCGTCTGGCGGGCTTGGCAGGACAGTGCACCGGACGTTATCGTGATCGAAGGCCAGGGCAGTTTGATGAATCCGGCCTATCCCGGAGGTTTTGAAATTCTGGCTGCCGGCCGGCCGGACGTAGTTGTTCTGCAGCATGCCCCGGCCCGCAAGGAATACGACGGGTTTCCCGGCTATCCGATTCATCCGCTCGCCCACCAGGTGCAGGTAATCGAGCTTCTGTCCGGCAAACCCGTGGTGGCTGTCACGCTGAATCATGAAGAAATTGACGACGACCGGATACCGCTGGTATGCGATGCCGTTGCAAAGGTAGTCGGTTTGCCGGCGTTTGATGTCCTGCGCGACGGCGCGGAAGAATTAGCGGGAGTTCTGGCAACATTTCTCAATGAAAAATAGGAAAGCGATTCATGGCGGGAAAAATTGACAGAAAAAACATCCATAAAAATGAAATTGCCGAAGGTTCTGAGGATTCCCTGTCGGCGCTGGCAGTATTTGATCGTCTCGAAGTCGGCCCTGTCAAATTAGAGTCCAAACGCCTGACGGCGCCCTATCATCTTTATGGCAACGGCCAGGAAAGCAGCACGGAACTTATCTACAGTTATGAGGAAAACGTTTTTGACCCCGCCGAGCCGGAATCTCAGAACCTGGCGGACATGATCGCAGCCCAGGCAGCGCTCAATTATGGACTGTTTTGTCGCAGACTGATATTTCACGGCAGATTTGATGATATCGACCGCCGGTTTCTAAATGATGCCGCCGAAAACACGGCTCGGGAGATTTATGTCAAAAAATTTCTGGAACCCAATCCCTTTCTGGTGGGTGATGCCGCCCGTTTGCCGGTGGTGAAGAAAAAGAAATATCTGCAGGCGACACTTTCGTTTCCATCCAGGGTCAACAAGGCATCGGGTTTGTCGTGGAAACTATGGACGACGGATAAAAACCGGCACTGTATTCTTTCCAGCGGGGGAAAAGACAGCCTCTTGAGCTTCGGGCTGTTAAGCGAAGTAGGATGTGAAACGCATCCGGTATTTGTAAACGAATCCGGTCGTCACTGGTTCACGGCCCTCAATGCTTACCGGTATTTTAAAGAAACCGTACCCAACACGGCCAGAGTCTGGGTTAATTGTGATCGTTTGTTTACCTGGATGCTGCGCCGGATGCCGTTTATCCGCCAAAACTTCGCCGATATCCGGGCCGATATCTATCCGATCCGTCTTTGGACGGTGGCCGTGTTTCTTTTCGGAGCCTTGCCGCTTCTTCGCAAGCGCGGTATCGGGCGCCTGATCATCGGAGACGAATATGATACCACGGCCCGCAAGACGTTTCAGGGAATCACCCACTATGACGGATTGTACGATCAAAGCATTTATTTTGATCATGCGATGTCGCGCTATTTTATGCGCAAAGGTTGGTCGGTCAGCCAGTTTTCGATTTTACGCCCGCTGTCGGAACTCCTGATAGAAAAAACCTTGGCCCACCGATATCCACACCTGCAGAAATTTCAGATCTCCTGTCATGCGGCCCACCAGGAGGGCGAGCACATTGTGCCCTGCGGGAAATGTGAAAAATGCCGGCGGATCGTCACCATGCTGATGGCCCTGGGCAAGGATCCCCAACACTGCGGCTACCGGGAATCGCAGATTGCCGACTGCCTCAACGGTTTTGTCGCCAGGGGGGTTTCGCAGGAAATTCCGGCTGTTCAGCAACTCGGCGTCATGCTGGCTCAAAAAGGATTGATCGATATTCCGGAGGATCGCAGGCAGTTTTTCACAGAGCAGCCTGAAATCCTGAAACTGCGTTTCGACGACCGCAATTCGCCGCTTAACGCCATACCGGTCGATCTGCGCATCGTGTTGCTGCGCAAACTGCTGGAATG
>CP070771.1:5208837-5232488 GCA_020345785.1 Desulfobacterales bacterium | reverse complement strand
CTGCTGGTGGTCGCTGATTTTTCCTAACGATGGGTCAACATCAGCGTGAAGAATCGACCAAGGAGCCGCTTATGACAATCAACATTCGTTATCTTGGCTGGACGGCATTTCAACTGTCGACCGAAGAGGGGACAACCATGCTGTTAGATCCAATGCTCAGCGGGGACCCAAAGGACGGTATTCCTCCCGGCGCTGAAAAGCCTGAGGCTTTTCAAAACCTACACCTCCTCCTGGTGACGCACACGGCAACCGATCACGTCGGTCAGGCCTTCGATATCATGAAAATCTCGGATGCGATTCTGGTATGCGATGTGGCCACAAAATTTCGTGCGCTCGAGGAGGCCGGTATTCCCGAGGATCGCATCTATCATATGGTTTCCGGCGTCCAGTATGTCTTCGCAGACGTCAAAGTCAAGGCATTGCCCGCCCGGCATCTGTCATTTGGCAAAACAGCGCGAGGTTTTATCAACGCCCAGCCGTTGAGCTACTTGCTCACCTTTGCAACCGGCGAACGGGTATTTTTCGGCGGCGACACCTCGATCCACAGCGACATCAAGCTTTACGGTGAACTTTACCGGCCCCATGTGGCCATGTTGGGTGTCGGCGGCGTCGACGTCCACGGTCAGCCTTTAACCGAGCTGTACCCGGATGAAGCCGCCCTTGCGGCCCGCTGGCTGGGAGTCCGAGTTGCCATTCCCATGCACTATCGATTCGACGAAGGCCATGAATTTTTAGACCAACTCAAAAAGCAGGCACCCGACATCAAGGGTAAATTGCTGCATCCGGGTGATTCATTTTCCTTCACGCTGTGATTGCCTTTTGATTCGCGGCATTATTCTCAGCGCGATCGCTGCCAGAAAGGTCCGGTTTTTCCGATTTCTTTGAATGTTTTGACCATCTCCCGGGCATACTCTCGGCTGCAGGATACCCAGTCCGAGTCTAAGCGATTTCGAAAGTAACTGCCGGAAAATAGTTTCACCAGATCATCAAGGGGCACGATTCCCTCTTCGGTACCAGACTCAAAACCGGGCCAATTGCGGATGTGCTCTTCCGACCGGAAGAGATTCATGGTGGCTCAGGCATAAGGGATATCTTCGAACCATTTTCCAAACGGCACCGCCACGTATCCCATCAATCCCACCGGCTCCGCGTTGAGGACCTTACCATCCCGCATTACTAATTTAATCTGCTTCCCGCAATCCAGACACGGGGCATCGATCTGAACGTTTTTTCCAGGAAACAGCCAGCAGACCGCCAGCGATTCAAATCCTCACTGGGCGAACCATTTTTGCTCACCATCGACAGTGACGCGATACTGGGTAGGAAGATTGTTAAACGGTGCAAAGGAAACGATAAGATCGGTATTTGGAAACAGCCACCCTGGAATACCTGCTCCAAAAAGCTCATGCAAAGCCCGGCGGCCTTCCTCCATCGAGATTTTCAGCTCTGCTGCAATTTCGGTGAAGTGCGGCGCCTGACCAGTTTTGACCATACGCATCATTATCAGGTGGAAGATTCGATCCAGATTCGTGGACCCGGCCATTTGTTTCTCCTTTGTGTTTTAATTACTCCGCAATATTGCGAATGCCTTCCAGCCTCCCAGCCTTCTATCTTCCCAGCCTTCCCGCATCCCAACTTCCCAGCTGCTCATTTCCCCGGCTTCTTAGGAGCCGCAAGACTCAGATAATTTTCCTTTTCTTCAAACATCAACTTTTTATCGACCATCATTTTTAAAAATGCAACGATTTTGTCTTCGGCAAAAGACGGAAACTGGCTTCGAATATGTGTAAGAGAACGACGCTGCATACAGAAAAGATAGATCAGCCTAGATGTTCCAACCAGACGGTGCTTTATCGAATCGGCCTGATACTGCCGCTGTTTTATGATTAAAAATTCGCGACCGTCGCGTAAACTCAATATAGGTGAATATAGCGGTCCGTGTTGGAGTCCGGTATACGTTTTTTGCCATGAGGTGACTTTCTCTTTGACCGGCTGCCAGATTTTTTGCTGGAAGCCGAGGTCCCCACGGTAGGCCTGGATCATAAACGCCATGGATCGAGAAATTCCGGGTGGGAAAAGGCGGGACCAATTGGGATGGTTGAAGACTGCTTTAATCCCGTAGGCCGTGGGATTTTGCCACACCGGACTTCCCAGCCCAAGCCAGAAGTTCACGGTCTGAAGCGGGCGAAAGGGCAGGGCGAAGTCAAGATTGCGAAGTGTTTCGGCAACATCCTGTTCATCGCTTCCCGGAAAATGAAGGATCAGATTTGAACGGTTTGCGATACCCAGTGCCTCGCAGTTGCGCATGACTTCAAGATTCTGGATTGCACTGGTACCTTTGTGGAGCTTTAGCAGCAGGGACGTGCTCAGTGCTTCGATGCCGATTTGCAGCTCCTGCATCCCGGCGTCCCTCATGACTTCCAACTCCGACGCCGGTGTGTCGGCCCTGATCTCTGCAAAAAAATGGAGATCCTTTTTCAAGTTGCTCACTTTCTTGAATAATTCTCTGGCAGATTTCCTTGGCAGAACATTGTCCACGATGGATACCGCGAGCGTCTGGAACTTGCCGGTCAGATGATCGATTTCATTGACCACGCGGGCCGGATCTTTGTGACGATATCCCCGCCACTGTAAGTTCAGATTGCAAAAGGCACAGCCGGCGGAACGTTTAGGATTATCTGAGGTTGTCCTGCCGGGTGCCATCGTTTTCTGCCACCAGCAGCCGCGTGATGTTTCAACCGGTAGAACGGGGAAGAAAACATTGGCCTGCCGAAATGATTTAAGCAAGGCAAAATAATCATCGTAGTTCGGCGGCGGGAGTTTGTTCAGACTATTCAGTTGATTGAAGTTATCTCTACCGTCGCCGTTACCAGACGATGTTGGCGTTATGACCCCCTTGAGGGAGGGTAAATTACCCGGATCAGAGGACGCTTTCAAGCAGCCGACCAATTGACTCAAAGGCAGTTCGCCCTCGCCGTTTACTACAAAATCAACTTCAGGGAAGAATTCAAATAATTTCCCTGCAGCCGTGCCCGAAAAAGTTGAGCCGCCAATGACAATGATAAGATCGGGGAACTTTTGTTTGATGCGCTTGATAAAGTACAGGGTGGACGTAAGCTGGCAGAGAGAAACCGAGAAACCGGCCAGCATGTAGTCTTCCCCGCGCAGGCTGCTGATAAAAGCGTCTGTTGCCTTTTTTGCAAGGGTCACAATTTTTTCCAGTCCGTCTTCCTTTAATTCGGGTTTTAAGCGAACTTCACGATCAAACAGCCTTTCAATTACTTTAAAACGCTCCGGAAAGAGCAGGGCGGCATAGATGCTTTCCGCCAGCCAGGTGCGCTCCGATATCATCTGATAGCGTTTATATCCGATAGATTCGGCCAGTTTCAAATAAAAATGGCGGGCGTCCACCCGCACCTCCGGATGCTCTAATTGGAGATAGGCTTTGAGAGCGCCCAGCTGAATCGAAGGACGGTTGTAAAGGGGCCAGGGGGTAGAAATTAAAGCAACCGCTTTTGGTTTTTTAGTTGTTTGGGTCATCAATTTTATGGAGGTGTCAGGTGTCAGGTTTCAGGTGCCAGTACCGCCACCGGCCAATAGAACGATCGATCTGATTAAAAAAGAAAATTCAAAAAGCGAATAACGAATAACGAATGTCGAATGTCGAAGGAAGGTATCTGTCTATTTTATAAAAAAGACTGAGCGAAGCGAAACCACCCTTCGATATTCTGCAGTTCGCTGTTCCGTTTAGGAAGTTTCACACGAGGTTTCGGGTGCCAGCCCATTGCCGCCTTAATACCGAGTTTGATCTTGTCGGGACGATTTCAACCAAACTCAACTATCCAACCCAATTTATCAAACAACGCCTTGCCATCCGATCACAGATATTCTATACATATCCCCGATGATTCTGTTTTGGCAATGAATTTTAGAGAATTGAATTCGACTTCCGAATATCCATTATCAAGAAACCAGAATCCAATATCTGTCTGCAAATAAAATATAATATTTAGAAAGCGGGTTCGTTTTTTAAGATTTACGTTTTAGAAATAGAGAGACTGTCTCATGATCATTGGTGATTCGGGTAAAATTATCGACGACTTGTACATGGTGGGCACACCCGCGATGCCGGTTTATCTTCTTGACGGTGAGAAACCCGCCATTTTTGATGCCGGACTGGCGTTTCTCGGCAGGATATATACTGACGGAATAAGGGCGATACTGGGCAATCGCGATCTTCACTATTGTTTTTTGAGTCATTCTCATTTCGACCATTGCGGATCGGTTGCTGTGCTCAAGAAATCCTTTCCGACGCTTAAAGTGGTGGCTTCCGAAGGAGTGAAAAAGGTGCTCGGCCGCCCCAATGCCCTTGCTCTGATCGGTGAGTTAACTCATGCTGCTGAAAAGATGGTCAAAAGCATCGGGGTTGAATTGGCCCAATTCGATCCCTTTGAACCTTTTGAGGTTGATGTCACCCTAAAAGACGGACAATTATTGGAATTGTCAGCAGATGTAACAGTCCATGCATTTGAAACACCTGGACACACCCGGGATTGTCTGAGTTATTTCATCCTTCAGAAAAAGGTGCTGTTTTGCTCTGAAGCCGCGGGGATACCGGATGCCACCGGTTATATTGTCTCCGAGGCACTGGTGGACTACGACCAATATTTCGAATCCATGCGCCGCTTAAGCGAAGTCGAATATGAAGTTCTTTGTTTGGGGCACAGATACGCCCTTACCGGTCAGGACGCGAAAAAGTATTTCCAAAAATCAATGGCTGACTGCCGGCGTTTTTTAAACCAAGTTGAGACTTCCCTGATCGAAGAAGGCGGTGATGTGCAGAAAGTTATATCGCGGATAAAGGCGATTGAATACGATCCTGTCAAAGGACTTAAGCAAATCGAGGCGGCCTATCTGCTAAACCTGGAGGCCAAGGTAAATGCGATTAAGAAGCGTTCGGGGAATAAATCAGAGAACTTGGAATATGCAAACTAAGGCTCTGGTGCAATATATTCCAAATTTTGCCGGGCAAGAAAAGAATCCTGTCCCAGCTTCCTGCCCATATGGCCTGCAGCCTGGAGGGAGGACCAGATTTTCAATTTTAGAATAAAACGAAATTAAATTGGGAACAAACCTCTTATGTCGAAAAAACCGGATCTAAAGGTAAACATCGGTGGGCTGGAACTCCAAAATCCCGTACTGACGGCCTCCGGCACTTTTGGCTATGCCAGGGAATATGAGCATCTCGTTGACCTGAACCGACTCGGGGGCATTATTGTCAAAGGACTCTCTCTGGAATCCACCAAGGGCAACCCGCCGCCGCGAATTTATGAAACACCCTGCGGCATGCTGAACGCCATCGGTCTTGAAAATGTAGGGATCGAGGCCTTCGTGGCGGAAAAACTGCCTTTTCTGCAAACGCTTAAGCCGCCGATTATTGTTAATATTTATGGCAAGCGCGAAGAGGAATATGTGCAGCTGGCGGCTCGCATCGAGGAAGTTGAGGCAATTGACGCGATTGAGGTGAATATTTCCTGTCCCAATGTAAAGGCAGGCGGAATGATATTCGGTGTTGATCCGCAAGCCGCGTACAGTGTCATCCGGGCGGTTCGCAAACAGACCACAAAACTGCTGATAGTAAAATTATCACCGAATGTCACCGACATCACGGCCATTGCCCGACCGGTGGAGGATGCGGGTGCGGACTGTCTCTCGCTGATCAATACCCTGACCGCTATGGCGATTGATATAAATACCCGGCGTCCGAGACTGGCGAACATCACCGGCGGACTGTCCGGGCCCGCCATCAAACCCGTCGCCTTGCGCATGGTCTGGCAGGTGGCTCAGGTCGTCGGAGTTCCCATCATCGGCATCGGGGGGATCATGTCCGCTGAGGATGCGCTGGAATATTTTATCGCCGGCGCCACGGCCATCCAGGTGGGCACCGCCAATTTTGTCAACCCGCATGCGACCACCGATATTATTGACGGAATTGAAAAATTCCTGATTGAGAGAAACATCGCCAGCATATCAGATGTGATTGGGACGCTGGAGACCTAGTCAAAATTGCGGAAATTTAGCGCAGAGGGCATAGCGCATAGCGAAAAGATGTGAGCGCACAGAAAACAGGCGTCCGAAGACAAATTCATTGTAAATTCAGAATTATGAGAAAGGGTGACGAATCGCAATCTTTATAATTCTTTAGCCTCAACCCGGCACCCTCAATACATTTATTTTGATCCGCACCACGCAACACGGCAAATGCCGCTGGCGGGCTCTTGTTCCACGCCTATCAATTCTTATTACGTTCAGCGCAACACTAGCTTCGTAACGCCCACCTCGTAACACGTACCCCGCTACTCGCAACCCGCAACTCGCTTTAAACCGGCGAGGTTTCTTTGATGGGATGGGTTTTTAAGTATTCCAGTCTGTTGAGCCCGTTGATATAAGCCTTGGCGCTGGCGGTGATAATATCCGGGTCAGCGCCTTTCCCCAGCGCGACCAGTCCGTTTTCCCTCAGACGCACCGTTACCTCACCCTGGGCGTCGGTTCCGCCGGTTAAGGCGCTGATGGAAAACCGCAGCAATTCGGACTCTGTGCCGGTGATTTTGGAAATGGTATTGTAAGCGGCGTCAATGGGACCGTTGCCGTAACCGGCGCTTTGCACGGATCGACCGTTGATTTGAAGCTTCACGCTGGCCATAGGCAGTACGGTTGTGCCGGCGGTCACATGCAGGTACTCAAGCCGGAAAATATCCGCGGTGCGCAAAATACCCTCGGTGACAATCACTTCCAGGTCTTCATCCACAATATGTTTTTTCTTGTCGGCCAATTCTTTGAACTTTTCAAAAACCAGATTGAGTTCCTCGTCCGAAAGTTCATAGCCCATATCCTTCAGATGTGTGCGTAGCGCGTGTCTGCCGGAATGCTTGCCCAAAACGAGTTTGTTGGCACTCAGCCCGATGGTTTCCGGTTTCATAATCTCATAGGTCATCGGATTTTTCAGAACACCGTCCTGATGAATGCCGGCTTCATGGGCAAATGCGTTGGCACCCACAATGGCTTTGTTCGGCTGCACCATAATGCCGGTGATCATACTGACCAGGCGGCTGGTTGGATGGATAAACTCGGTGCGAATACCGGTGGTGGCGGGCAGAATATTATGCCGCGTATGCAAAGCCATGACAACTTCCTCCAGCGAGGTGTTGCCGGCGCGTTCCCCGATGCCGTTAATGGTGACTTCTGCTTGGCGGGCGCCGGCCTTGATGGCGGCAATTGTGTTGGCGGTTGCCAGTCCCAGGTCATTATGGCAGTGAACGCTGAACACGGCCTTGTGAATGTTGGGCGTGTGGCTGATGACATATTTGACAAGTTCCGCAAATTCTTCCGGCACGGCATAACCCACCGTGTCCGGCAAATTGATGGTTGTGGCGCCGGCATCAATGGCCGCTTCGAATATCCGGCATAAAAAGTCGCGGTCGCTGCGGGAGCCGTCTTCTGATGAAAACTCAATATTGTCGGTGAAGGATTGAGCATATTTAACAGCCTCCACCGCCGTTTTGACCACCTCATCCCGGGTCATTTTCAACTTATACTCCAAATGGATGTCCGAGGTGGCAATAAACGTATGAATTCTGGGTCGGGCGGCATGGCTGATTGCCTGCCAGGCCCGGTCAATGTCGTCTTTCGAGGTCCGTGCCAAAGCGGCAACTTCTGATTTGTCAATCTTGGCGGCGATCCGGGAAACAGCGTCCAAATCGCCTTCGGAAGCAGCCGGGAAGCCGGCTTCAATCACATCGACACCCAGCTTCTCCAGCTGGGTGGCAAGCCTCAATTTTTCGGCGGAATTCATGCTGGCTCCCGGAGACTGCTCTCCGTCTCTTAACGTGGTATCGAATATGATTACGCGGTCACTCATTTTTATACTCTCCTTGTTCTCAGTATCATAGTGGAATATTTGACTAGTTGAATCGGAAAAAAGGGTCTTGTCCTCTCCACAATTTGACGATTTAACGAATTGACTATTTAACTAAAACGCAGAGAGCATGGGCCGCAGGGTGCGGTGGTGTGCAACTCCTGCGGCATTTGTACCTTCCTTTTTCATCTCGGATTTTCTCCTTGGAATCCCGCATCGGTAATGCGGGAAATCTGAATAAAGAATCTTCACCAGGCTTCCGACCCGATGGGCTTGCAGCCCGGAGGGAAAACCGGGTAGTCAGTGTTTGATTAAAATTGAAAATGTTTGCCATTTATCCGGCCAGGGCTTTTTACCTGGCGAATAAAGGCAATTCCTCCTGAGCCGGTATTTGTCGGCTGCGAATTTGTTTTTCAATTGCCAGTTTGTATTGAAAGCTGTCGGCCAATGCCTGCCAGCTGGCTTCTATAATATCTTCTGAAACCCCAATGGTGCTCCAAATTTGATCCTGGTCACGGGATTCGATAAAAACCCGCACTTTGGCTGCGGTACCGCGGGCGCCGTCGATGACCCGCACCTTGAAATCTACCAGGCTCATGGTATCGAGATCCGGATAAAATCTGTCCAAGGCTTTGCGCAAGGCATTGTCCAGGGCGCTGACCGGACCATAGCCCTCGGCGGCCGTGATTTCATGCTTGCCGCCCACGGAAATCTTTATCGTGGCATGGGCCGAGCACGGCTGATCTTTATCCTTTTCAATACTGACCCGGAAAGATTCCAACTCGAATAAGGGCTCGAATTGATCGGTGAATTTTTCCATCAGGATTTTAAACGATCCCTCCGCTACGTCGAACTGATATCCCTGCTGCTCCAGCTGTTTGATCTCAGCGACTATTTTGCTGCTGTCGTATCCGTTGTTGCCCAGCTCGACACCCAGCTCCCGCGCTTTGTATTCCACATTGCTTTTGCCCGACAAATCAGACACCAGTACCCGCCGTTGATTACCCACCAGCTCCGGATCCGTGTGTTCGTAGGCCCTGGGAACTTTCATAATGGCACTGACATGGATGCCGCCTTTATGGGCAAATGCACTTTGCCCCACAAACGGCCGGTTGTTCAAGGGAACCTGATTGGCCGTTTCACTAACATATCTTGAGAGAGATTTGAGTTTCCTCAAATTTTTTTCGGATACGCAGGGTCGATTCATTTTCAGGTTCAGAATGGGAATGATCGAATTTAAATCTGCGTTGCCGCATCTTTCGCCGTAACCGTTGATGGTACCCTGGACCATTTCAGCGCCGGCCCGCACGGCGGTAATTGAGTTTGCCACCGCCAGACCGCAGTCGTTATGGGTGTGAATCCCCAATCGAACAGAATGATGCTGAGAGTCGGATATCTTTTTTTGATTTAGCGCTTCCCTCACTTCCTGGAAGATGGAATCGACCTCAAAGGGCAGCGTGCCGCCATTGGTGTCGCAAAGCACAACGAAATCCGCTCCGCCTTCGATGGCGGCATACAGGGTTTGCATGCAATATTCACGGTTGTTCTTATAGCCGTCAAAAAAATGCTCGGCATCGTAGATAACCTCACGACCGTTCGATTTTAACAACTTCACCGAATCGCTGATCATGGCCAGATTTTCCGCCAGACTGTTATTCATGACTGCTTCAACATGCAAGTCCCAGCTTTTGCCAAATATGGCGACCGTTCCGGTTTCGCTGGCCAGCAGGGCCTTCAAATTATCATCATTGCCGGTCTGGACACCCGGTCTGCGGGTGGAGCCAAAGGCGACCAGACGTGCTGTTTTGAGATTCACGCGTTTGGCCAGATCGAAAAATTGCATGTCTTTCGGATTTGATCCGGGCCATCCACCTTCAATGTAATGTATCCCGATATCATCCAGCCGTAATGCGATCTTAATTTTTTCCTCGGCCGAAAACGTGATATTCTCACCCTGGGTGCCGTCCCGCAAGGTGGTGTCGTATAACAAAAGCGTCGATTCCATGGTTTTCTCCAGCTATAGTTTTTTGCGGTTTTCCGGCCGCAGCGAGCGGACTGTTGTACCGGTTCGCCACATTTCTGAACTTTTAAGTTCAGCAAGCTCTTTATCCAATTTTTCGCGGTAGTCCGGTGCGCTGTTGGCCGCAAGCACCCGCCGGGTTTCTTCGCCAGAAATCACTTTATTGTAAAGTTCATCAAACACCGGCGCCACCGCATCCCGGAACCGCGGGCTCCAGTCCAGGGCACCCCGCTGAGCGGTTGTCGAACAATTGGAAAACATCCAGTCCATGCCGTTTTCGGCCACCAGCCGGATCAGGCTCTGGGTCAACTCTTCCACGGTTTCGTTGAAGGCTTCGCTCGGGCTGTGTCCGTGCTTGCGCAGCAAATTGTACTGTGCCTCCATGACACCCGCCAGGCATCCCATCAGAACGCCCCGTTCGCCGGTCAGGTCACTGTGTACTTCTTTCTGAAAGGTTGTCGGAAACAGATATCCGGAACCCACGGCAATACCGAGCGCCAGGGTTCTTTCTTTGGCCCGGCCCGTGTAATCCTGGAATATGGCGTAGCTGGAATTAATGCCGCTGCCGTCCAGAAAATTCAACCGTACGTTGCGGCCGGACCCTTTAGGTGCTACCATGATGACATCAACATTTTCCGGTGGGATGATGCCGGTTTGATCTTTATACACGATGCCGAAACCATGGGAAAAATAAAGCGCATTGCCATCATCCAAACATTCTTTTATGCGCGGCCAGGTGGCAACCTGCCCGGCGTCGGAAAGCAAATTTTGAACGATGGTGGCCCTCTTTGCAGCTTCTTCAAGGGGAAACAGGGTTTCACCGGGGATAAATCCGTCTTCTACCGCACGCTGCCATGTTTTTCCGCCTTCACGCTGACCTACGATAATGCGGATGCCGTTGTCCCTCAGATTCAGAGCCTGCCCCGGTCCCTGAACACCATAGCCTAAAATAGCCACGGTTTCGTTTTCCAGTACTTGTCTGGCCTTTTGCAAAGAGAATTCTTCCGATGTAATGACGTCTTCAACGACGCCGCCAAAATTAAATTCTGCCATGTTTACCTCTTCTTTTTATTATTGGTTAGGATCGTATTCGATCCGATCAATTTGAAAATACCGTTTCGCCTGCTACCAGGCAGTGCCCTCATTTGGGCTCACGATACAGTGCCAACGGACCGGTTCTGGCCAGCTTTTTGATGCCCATGGGTTTTAAAAGATTCAACAGGGCCTCTATTTTTGCTTCATCACCGGTGACTTCGATAATGAAATGCTCAAGCCCGATATCTATCACCTTGCACCTGAATATATCTACGATTCGCAGGATTTCCGCGCGATGCTCCGGTTTGGCGATGACACAAATCAGAGCCATTTCCCGTTTGACGGCTTTGGGCCCGGTCATATCCCGGAGCTTAATAATGTTGATCAGTTTCCTTAATTGCTTCTCGATCTGTTCAATGACCGGAGGGTTTGCTTTTGTGGAGATAGTGATTCGTGAAACCTGGGGATCCATGGTCGGGGCAGTAACCAGGCTTTCAATATTAAAGCCTTTACCGCTGAACAAACTGACGACCCGCGACAGTACGCCCGGCTGGTTGTCCACCAGCATCGTCATAATGTGCTTTTCTTCTTCCATAACAATATCCTTGATTCGAGTTTCGCGTGGCGCGTTTCGTTTAGCGCGTTGCGGGTTACGGGTTACGTGTTCGCGTTACGGGTTGCGAGTTACGGGTTCCGGGTTAAGTCTTCAGGGTTACGGGTTACGGGTTGCGGGTTTCGCATCACGGGTTCCGAGTAGTGCGATAGACGCCATACGCCTTACACCGCGAGCCCTGCGTCTTTTTCCTTCATTTTACCAACTATCAACCATGAACTATCAGCCGGCGCTGAAAGTGCCTTAACCCGCAACACGCACCACGTACCCCGTACCCCGCAACCCGTCTAAACTAGCAACATTTCGGTGATGGCTGCTCCGGCCGGAACCATCGGGTAGACGCCTTCTTCTTTTTCGACGACAAATTCCATGATAACCGGCTTTGGTATCGAAAGGCCCTCTGAGAGAACGGATTCGACTTCCTCCGGTTTCGTTGCCCGCAGGCCCACCGCGCCGTAAGCTTCGGCAAGTTTTACAAAATCAGGGGCGCAATCCATGCAGGTGCAGACATATCGCTTATTGTAAAATAACTCCTGCCACTGCCTGACCATTCCCATATATCCGTTGTTCAAAATAACTATTTTCACCGGCAAACAGCTCTGGACGGCAGTGGCCATTTCCTGAATATTCATCTGGATGCTGGAATCACCGGCAATATCCACCACCGTTTTGTCAGGGCAGGCCACCTGCGCGCCAATGGCAGCCGGGAGTCCAAACCCCATGGCGCCCAAACCTCCCGAGGTGATGAAATGATTGGGCTGATCATAAAGATAATACTGCGCAGCCCACATCTGATTTTGACCGACTTCGGTGGTGATGATTGCCTGACCTTTTGTCAGTTCGTAGAGCTTCTCGACCACATACTGCGGTTTGATGGCATCCGTGCCCTGTTCGTATGCCAGCGGTCTTGTGCTTTTCCATTCATCGATCTGAGCAAACCAATTTTTCCTCTTTTCATTCAGATCACCCAGATCGACTTCTGCCAATAGCCGGTTTAAATGTTGCAAGCTGATCTTGCAATCCCCCACCACGGGAACCGTTACCGGTATGTTGCGGCGGATGGTAGTGGGATCGATATCGATATGCACAATCGCGGCCTGCGATGCAAATGCATCCGTTTTACCTGTGACCCGATCGTCGAACCGCACACCGATAGACAAAATCAGGTCGCAGACAGAAGTGCACATATTCGCTCGATAGGTGCCGTGCATGCCAATCATTCCCAGCGACAGCGGATCCGTGCCCGGAAATGCCCCGAGACCCATGAGCGATGTCGTCACCGGGATTTGGGTTTTGTGGGCCAATTCGGTCAGCTCGCGGGAAGCCTTGGACAATATGACGCCGCCTCCGGCAAAAATAATGGGTTTTTCACAGCGTTCAATAAGTCCTATGATTTTCTTTAGCTGCTTCATGTTAGGATTGTATGTGGGATTATAGGATCTTAGCTTCACCTCCCCGGGTGGTTCGTATTCTATTTCGGCCTTGGTTACATCCTTTGGAATATCCACCAGAACGGGCCCCGGCCGACCGGAGCGTGCCAGATAAAAAGCTTCCTTAACCGTTGAGGCCAGATCGTTTACGGACATTACGAGATAATTGTGCTTGGTGCAGGGACGCGTGATGCCGACGATGTCAACTTCCTGAAATGCATCGTTGCCGATAAGTCCGGTCGGTACCTGACCGCTGAGAATCACCAGCGGGATCGAGTCCATATAGGCCGACGCGATCCCGGTGACGGTGTTGGTGACCCCGGGACCTGAAGTTACCAGACAGACGCCCACCCGACCGGCGGCCCTGGCATATCCATCGGCGGCGTGCACGGCACCCTGTTCATGGCGGACCAGAACATGGTGAATGTCTGTTTTGGCCAACTCATCGTAAATATCGATGACGGCTCCTCCCGGATAACCGAAAATCGTGTCGACTCCTTCTTCCTTTAGAATTTCCATCAAAATTTGTGCGCCGGTGAGCTTCATAGGGTTTTTCCTTTCAAAAAAAATCCGTTACCGGCGCTGGGGCCGGTAACGGATTTTTTTGTTTTATCTGATGGTGAAATTATGCCATTACCAGCCCCTTTATCTCGCCGGAAATAATTATGATTCCGGCGAGTACGAGAATAAGGCTAATAAGGCTGTTCATGGCAATTAGTTTAGACATAGCTGCTTCACGCGTTTAATTTCAGCGATGTTTAACAACTATCGAACAGGTTGTCAAGCATTTTCTTTGAATCCACAATCCTCCGTCAGGCAGGTGACAAAGGTTCCTAGTTTTTTGGTGGTTTTTTCGACCAGAAATTTGGTTCCGCACACCGGGCATTCTCGATCGATTGGCTTGTCCCAGGTTGCAAAGTCGCACTCGGGGAAGCGATTGCAGCCGTAAAAAAGTTTGCCGCGTTTGGAGCTGCGTTCTACGATTTCACCCGGGCAGCCATCCTGGGGACACCCGACGCCAATGGTTTTGCCGTTGCCGCTGGAATTTAGGGACTGGCTGTTTTTGCATTCGGGATAACCGCTGCAGGCCAGGAAATCACCGTAGCGGCCTCTTTTGATGACCATGGGTTTACTGCATTTTTCACATGCCTTATCCGTGACTTCTTCTTCAGGAAGTTCAATCGGCTGGATGTTGCCCTTCTCGTCCCGAGTGTAGTCTCTGGAATAGGTACAGTCCGGATAACCGCTGCAGGCCAGAAAGTGTCCGTTTTTTCCGATCTTGATGCGCAACTGTTTACCGCATTCCGGGCAGCTGAGTTCGGTCGGCAGGCCGACGCCTTTAACGCTGAGCATCCCCTCGAATGCGGAATCCAGATCTTTTTTGAACGGCTTGTAAAACCGGTTTAAGACCTGCAGAGAGTCGATCTTTTCCGATTCTACTTGGTCCAGATTTTCTTCCATTCGGGCGGTAAACTTAACTTCGAATATTTCCGGAAAGTTTTGCACGAGCAGATCGTTGACGATAAAACCCAGTTCATTCGGTTTGAAATAACCCTTTACGAGGTCCACATAGCCCTTGTCGCGGATGGTTGAAAGGATGGAAGCATAAGTGCTGGGCCGCCCGATGCCGTTTTCTTCAAGCTCTTTTACCAGCGAGGCTTCAGAAAATCGCGGCGGCGGCATGGTAAAATGCTGTTTGGGTTCCAGCTGGTTTAGCTTCAGGGAGGTTCCCTGTGAAATTTCGGGCAGCTTTGGTTTCTTTTGTTCGGTTTCGGTCGCAATTTCATCGTCCACCGACATATAGAGCGCCATAAATCCGGGGAATTTTATCGAAGAACCGCTGGCCGAAAAAAGATAGGCGCCGGCTTTAATTGATAAAGAAATCTGATTAATCAGAGCCTCTGCCATCTGAGAAGCTACGAATCGTTGCCAGATGAGCTGATACAAGCTCAGCTGTTCCGGTGATAGATAGGGTTTGACCTTTTCCGGTGTATTTAAAACCGAAGTCGGGCGGATGGCCTCATGAGCATCCTGCACCTTTTTGGTATTTTTGAAAAACCGTGGTTTTGGTAAGGCGTAGTCTCGACCGAAACGGTCCAGTATCAACTGTTGAGCCTCGGCGGCCGCCTCGGCCGAAATACGAGTGGAATCGGTTCGCATGTAGGTGATCAACCCGACAGGTTCCCCCGGACCCAGATCAATGCCCTCGTAAAGCTGCTGGGCAATTATCATGGTTTTGCGGGCGCTGAATCTGAGCTTGCGGATGGCTTCCTGTTGCAGTTTGCTCGTGGTAAAGGGCGGCAGAGGATTTTTTTTGACGGTCTTTTTTTGGATTTTATCGACAATAAAATTTTCACCGTCCAGATCCTTTAAAATTTTGTTGGCCGCTTTTTCATTCGGAATTTTTATTTTTTCCCCGTCTTTTTTTACCAGCTTGGCCGCAAAGAGGGGAGGGGTATCACTTTCGAGATGGGCGGTAATCGACCAGTATTCCTCCGGTAGGAATGCCTGAATGGCCCGCTCTCTTTCGCAGATAATCCTGACTGCCACCGACTGCACCCTTCCAGCGCTCAAACCGCCTTTTACCTTGCGCCATAATAGCGGTGAAACCTGATAGCCCACCAACCGGTCGAGTATACGGCGGGCCTGCTGGGCTTCATACTTGGAGCGATGAAGCGCTTCGGGTTCAGCCATGGCTTTTTGAATTGAATTTTTTGTTAATTCATGAAAAAGCACTCGGTAAAAATTGCGGCCCTTTCTTTTTAAAACATCGGCCGTGTGCCAGGCGATGGCCTCTCCTTCGCGATCGGGGTCCGGAGCCAGATAAACGTCACTGGTGTCACCGGCGGCCTGCTTCAGGCTTTTTATGATTTTCTGTTTGCCCGGGATATATTTGTATATGGGCTTGAAGCCGTTTTCCACATCAATGCCCATCTCTTTGCTCGGAAGGTCCTTGATATGCCCGACGGTCGCCGCGACGTTATACGCGTTGCCGAGATATTTTTTTATGGTTCTAACTTTTGTCGGTGATTCAACGACAACTAAGGGTTTGCTCACAGTTCATCCTCGCGTCAATTCTGGTAAGCTGTCAAATTTTTCCCATGAAGTAAAAAATCATTACTGTATCAGCCTTCAGGACGACTATTTGATATCATCGGGTGACAGACAAAAAACTTTAGGCCTGTAAAAACTAATTGCCGGTTGTATGTTGTCAATAGCTGGGCAGATATTTTTGCCTATACTTATCCTTTTGGTTTCCTTGCTAAACCGGAAATTGCGCTTCGCTCCTGTCGGCTTTTACGGCTTAGGCGAGACGTTAAAGTACTTACCGGGTGATTGCCGTACCAGTCCGGCGAGCTCTAATTGTAATAAAATGCTGGATAATTTGCCGGGTCCCATGGAGATTTTTCTGACCAGATCGTCGATGTGGATTGGATACGGTCCTAAAGCTTCAAATACCCGGCTTTCTTCATCCGTCAGCTCAATCTTTATTTCCTCAACCCTGTTCGGGTTGAGACGCGCTGGGCGCTTGTCAAGCCGGATGATCGGGGTAAGTTCCTCGATGATATCTTGGGCATGTTCTACCAGTTTAGCCCCCTGTTTTATAAGCGTATGCGTCCCAATGCTTTTGAATGACTGAATACTGCCGGGTACTGCAAATACTTCACGATTTTGCTCGGCGGCCAGGCGGGCGGTGATCAACGAACCGCTGTTTTTGCTGGCCTCCACAACGACAGTTCCCAGCGACATGCCGCTAATGATCCGGTTGCGTATCGGAAAATTATGTGCCTCGGGTCCCGTCATCAATGGAAATTCGGAAACAACCGCACCCCTCTCGGAAATCCGGTGAAAAAGTTGTTTGTTTTCTGCCGGATAAATTCTCTCCAGACCACTACCCAGCACGGCAATTGTTTTTGCGCCAACCCCCAGCGCACCTTCGTGAGCGGCGGTGTCAATGCCGCGTGCCATTCCGCTGACGATGGTTAGGCCGAGAGATGCCAGGGTGCTGCTCAGACTTTTGGTCGTCGTCACACCGTAACCGGTCGCGTTTCTGGAGCCGACCACGGCAATTTTTGCGCGAGAACTTTCGAGCCGGCCACAAGCGTATAGAAAAAGTGGTGGATCAGGGATTTGACGTAACAGTTTAGGATAATCCGGATCCGTCAGGGTTACGATGTGATAGCCTCTGCGGGCCACAAGGTCCAGTTCGGCCACCACGCCCTCAGGTATTTTATTTGCTTTTAGTGCTGCGACATGACGCACGGTGATTCCATCCACCCGAAGGAGCGCTTCATCGGATGCCTGAAAGACTTCGTGCGCGGACTTGAACGTATCTATCAGACGTTTGCCAAGAAGATTGCCGACTCCCGGTACACTTTTAAGACAAAACCATGGCAGAATGTTATCCATTGCAGCCCATCTTAATTCACGATCTGCCCTTGCTTTTTGATTGCTTCGCCTGCCAGGCCAAAAGAATCGGACTTGCCACGAATATGGACGAGTAGGTTCCCACTACGATTCCTACGAGCAATGCAAAGGCAAAATCATGTATGATGCCGCCGCCCAGAACAAAAAGGGTGACCACCACAAAAAGGGTGGTCGCCGATGTCAGAATGGTGCGGCTGAGCGTTTCATTGATGCTGCGGTTTAAGATGATTCCCAATGGATTTTTGTGATACTTGCGCAAGTTTTCCCTGATACGGTCAAAGACGATAATGGTATCGTTTAACGAATACCCGATAATGGTCAGCAAGGCAGCGATAATTGCCAGAGTGAATTCTTTGCCGAAAATGGAAAAGATACCGACGGTAATGGTGACATCGTGGATCAGGGCAACAATGGCGCCCATGGCGTATTTGAGCTCAAGAAACCAGAATAAAACAATGGAAACTATTAAAGCCGCAACAATCAGAAAAGGAATACTGACATTAAACAGCGTAAAAATATATACCGCCCCGATTAAAGCCGCCGTCATAATGCCGCTTAAAATCCACTTTAACTCGAAACGTCCTGATATATAAATGGTGATAAACAACAGGGCGTAAAACATGGCGAATAATGCTTTTTCCCGCAAGTCCTGTCCAACTTTGGGTCCGACCATTTCCACCCGTCTAATTTCCGCGTCGCCGCCGGTTTCCGCGTCCAGGGCTTTTTTCATATCCTTCGAGAAACCTTCGGTGGTCATCACCGAACTGTCGGTGCGAATCAGATATTCATGGGTTTTCTGCTCACCGAACTGCTGCACGGAGGATTTGTCGATTCCGACGTCTTTCATGCCGGTTTTTATATCTTCGATTTTAACCGGTGCCTTAAATTTGACCTGGATCAGGGTGCCGCCCTGGAAATCAACGCCAAGTTTTGGACCCCCGTGCACGATGAGAGAACCAATACTGATGATGATCATCGCGATCGACAAACCAAAAGCGATTTTTCTTTTGCCGATAAAATTTATATTAACGTCCGGTCTGATGAATTGCATTTAACTTCCTTCTGATTGTTTGACAATTTAGCAGTTGTGGCCTCTAATTCTTAGAGCCCGTTATATACTCAATGTTTTCGCCTGGCGGTACATCAGGAGATAATCAAAGATCAACCGCGACAGAATCAGGGCGGTAAACAGACTGGCAATAACACCCAGGCTCAAGGTCACCGCAAATCCCTTGATCGGTCCGGTACCAAACTGGAAAAGCACGACAGCAGCAATCAGGGTCGTTACATTGGCATCCAAAATGGTCAGTGTGGCGCGGTTATAGCCGGCGTCAATGGCTGCCCGCGGTGTTCGGCCCAAGGCTAATTCCTCTCTGACGCGTTCAAATATGATCACGTTGGCATCCACAGCCATGCCGATAGTCAGAATTATTCCGGCAATTCCCGGCAGCGTCAGGGTGGCCTGGAAGCCGGCCAACCCGGCGCCGATCAACATGATGTTGAGAACCAGCGCAACGTCTGCGATCAGGCCGGCCGATTTATAGTAGATGATCATAAAAACGACCACCAGAAAACCGCCGATACACATGGAAAGCAGGCCTTTACGGATGGAGTCGGCACCCAGCGAAGGGCCCACAGACCGTTCTTCGAGTATATTTACCGGTGCCGGCAAGGCACCGGCACGCAGCACGATGGCAAGATCACGCGCTTCTTCAGTGGTAAAACGTCCGGTGATGCGTGCCTGACCGCCGGCAATTTTCTCCTGGATAACCGGAGCCGAATAGACATTTTGGTCCAGCACAATGGCCAGCCGCTTGTTCACATTATCTCCGGTGATTCTTTCAAATAGGCGCGCGCCTTTTTTATCAAAATCAATGGAGACATAGGGTTCATTGAATTGTGAGTCAATTTGAACCCGCGCGTCCGTCAGGTAGGCACCCGTCAACAAGGTTCTTTTACTGAGGAGAAAGGGCGTTTTCAGCGTCCGCTGGGTTTCAGGATTTTCTTCAACTTTGTAGAGAATTTCGGTTCCCGGCGGGACATTGCCCTTGAGTGCATCATCGATTGAATAGGTATCATCGACCAGCTTAAATTCCAACAGTGCAGTTTTTCCGATCAGATCCTTGGCTCTTTCAGTGTCTTTAATACCGGGCAGCTGAATTAAAATTCGATTCTCACCCTGACGTCGAATATCCGGTTCGGCGACACCGAACTGATCAATACGATTGCGGATGGTTTCAAGGGCCTGGTCAACAGCCAGTTTTTCTATATGATCGCGGTCGTTATCGGTAAGGCTCAAAATGATCGAGAGGTTACCGTCGTTCCTTTTTTCCGAAATCTTCCGCAGGTCTCTAAAATCATCATCAAGCAGCGCTTTGAATTTTTCGATGTTTTCCTCGTTTTTGACCTGGGTGGATATCCTGGTCCCATCGATTACATCCGCCGTAACGTGCCGGATGTTCTTTTTTTTCAACATTTCCCGGATTTCCTGAGAAATACGCTCGACGGTGCTTTCAACAGCTTTTCCCGAGTCCACTTCCAATACCAGGTGCATGCCGCCCTGAAGATCAAGACCGAGGTTGATTTTTTTGTGCGGCCAGAGATTGGGCCTCAGGGTTGGAAGAATATAAATGATCGCCGCTACGACAACGACAAGCACTAAAACCAATTTCCATGAAATATTCTTCAATGATCTTTTTCCTTCTTTTGGGTTGTGGATCCGATTTTAAGATACAGTTTCGACTATCCGGCGGGTTGGTTGTGAATCATCCGTCTTTTGATTGCGTCGGCCGCTTCACCCGTCAAAACACCGGTTGTCTGCAATGATCATACGAAAGCCCCAGAAAATTTGTCAAATGGCTCGGCGGTTACATTGCAGCGAGGTAATCGGTGAGCCAGCGGGAACTTAAATCGATTTACCCACCGTGAGCAATTTAACGCGCCACCATTTAACGAAATTGTATGGGGCTGAGGTTTTGTTATTAACCCTTATTATACCCCAATTGTTTCAGAAACCAATTGGGAATCCATCATTTACGGATTATTTTTTTTCCGGTTGACTTTGGGATGCCGGCTGAGCCAGGTTCGATACATTGCCGCGGGCGACTTTTACGCGAACCTTGTCGGCAATTTCGACTGTCAACGTGGTTTCATCCATTCCCGTAATGCGGCCGTGGATACCGCCGCTGGTAATGATACGATCGCCTTTTTTAAGATTGGAGATCATCTGGCGGTGCTCTTTTGTCCTCTTTTGCTGGGGCCGGATCAATAAAAAATAAAAAATGACAAACATCAAAATTAGCGGGATAAAGCCTGCGAAACCACCGGCGCCTTCGCCTCCGGTGCCCCCTGTGCCCAATGCATATGCTATATCAAACAAGACATTTCCTCCTTCCGGGTTAGTGCAAGATGTGTTAATCCATTCATTATTCGGTCAGAATTAACGTAATCATCTATTTTTTAAAATCACGATGATATACTTCAAAAGATCGAATTCGTCAAATCTTTCTTGATTTTTTTTACGCCCCGCGGAAAATGTTACTCGCCACAAATAATCTTGCTGTCTCCCGGCACCATGGAATGATCGCCTTCAATTTCCACATTGAGCTCACGCCTAATTTCCAGATCAACAATCTCCCGACGTTTTTTATTCAAAAGATATTCAGCCACATCCACGGGCACGATCCCCTTGACCCGCTTGGCTTTTTCTTTGAGCGTTTCGAGGCTCAGTTTGCGGAGAAAACCGATGCCCAGCGTCTCGGCAGATGGAACTAAACCTTTGCCCTGACAATATTTACAGGGCAGGTAACTGCCGAATTCGATCGAGGGGCGGATGCGCTGCCGCGACATTTCCAGCAATCCAAAGCGGGAAATTTTGCCGACCTTCGTTCGCGCCTTGTCTTCTTTTACGAATTGCCTCAGGCAGCGTTCAACTTCCGATCGATGCTTGGAATCCTTCATGTCAATAAAGTCAACGACGATTAATCCGCCCAGATCCCTTAACCGGAGCTGACGCGCAATTTCTTCGGCTGCCTCCAGGTTGGTTTGAAATGCCGTTTGCTCAATGGATTTTTCATGGGTCGATTTGCCGGAATTAACATCCACTGAAACCATGGCCTCGGTTTGCTCAATGACAAGGGTTCCGCCGGATTTCAAACCGACTCGGCTTTCAAATATCGAAGCGATTTGATCTTCGAGCTGAAACTTGGAAAAAATAGGTTTGGCTCCTTTATAGTGCTTGACGATTTTGTCGTGTCTGCGCGAAAAAAGCTTAATAAATTCTCGCACTTCATTGAATACGGTGGCGTCATCAATCAGAATCTCGGCCACATCAGGAATAAAGGAGTCTCTTATTGAGCGTACGACCAGATGGCGTTCTTTGTAGAGCAGGGCGGGGGCCTTCACTTTCATCACGCTGTCCTTGATTGTTTTCCACAAGCGAAACAGGTAGGTTAAATCTTTTGACAGGACTGTTTTGCTGGTATTTTCGGCCACCGTGCGCACGATAATTCCATAGTCCTCGGGGATTTTTAACTTGGTTATAATCTCCTTCAGACGCTGGCGCTCCTCATCATTTTCGATTTTGCGTGAAACCCCCCGGTTATCGCTGCCCGGCCTTAGAACCAGATACCTTCCTGGTAAAGAAATGTAGGTGGTCAGCATCGCCCCCTTTTTCATGAAAGGATCTTTGATAACCTGCACCATCAATTCCTGTCCACGTTTGACCAGTCTGTCGATGGATTGCTGACCGTCTTCGGGGTCCCTAAAGTAATCGCTGTGAATTTCATTTCTTTGCAGAAAACCGTGACGCTCCGCACCGTAATCGACAAATACGGCCTGCAGACCGGGTTCGATGCGGGAGATGACACCTTTATATATATTGCCGTGAGTGATCTCCTTTAAGCTGCTTTCAATGCGAAACTCTTCAAGTTTGTTGTTCTTGACCGTTGCGACCCTGCATTCTTCAGGGTCGATTGCATTCACCAATATTTTTATACTCATAAATTTTTATCCTTGCACTGGGTATAAAAGAGATAATAATAATAAACTGATTGATAATATGTGTCTATTTGCTTGAATATTAAATTGTTAGATACAAGTCAAACGATTTTTGGCTGATGCCATGTTGCCGACGGCCAGATTTCGCGATGATCGGCTGTTTTTATTATATTTTGAAATTTAAAGCTTTTCTTTAACGAGTTTTGGAGTTAAAACAATATAATGCTGAAAAGGAAATTCGATCGGTTAAAATCTGAACATTTGAACAGAGGAAAAAACAAGTGATGGAAGAGAAATACTCCCCTGAAGCAATTGAAACCAAGTGGCAAAAAAAATGGGAAGCCTGGCATTTGTTTAATGCAAACGAAGTTCCCGGGCAACCGAAATACTATCTGCTTGAAATGTTTCCATATCCGTCAGGTAAGATTCATATGGGACATGTTCGCAACTACACCATCGGTGATGTGGTAGCCCGTTATAAGCGTATGCGAGGATTTAATGTTCTCCATCCAATGGGATGGGATGCTTTTGGTATGCCGGCCGAAAATGCCGCCATTGCCAATAAGACCCATCCGGCCAAATGGACCTATGCCAATATCGATGCCATGCGCAAACAGCTTAAGCGTCTGGGTTTCAGTTACGACTGGGATAGAGAAATTGCTACATGCACCCCCGAATACTATCGCTGGGAACAGTGGTTGTTCCTGCAAATGTACCAAAAAGGGATGGCCTATCGGAAAGAATCATTTGTCAACTGGTGTGAGGATTGTCAGACAGTATTGGCCAATGAACAGGTCGAAGCCGGCCTGTGCTGGCGATGCGGCCGACAGGTTCGTCAGAAGCAACTCTGGCAATGGTTTTTTAAAATATCCGACTATGCGGACGATCTCCTGATTTACTGCGACAAACTGCCGGGCTGGCCCGAAAAGGTGATCACCATGCAAAAGAACTGGATCGGCAAAAGCGTCGGGGCTCAAATCAACTTTGCCGTTGAAAACCAGGATGATGTGATCCCGGTATTTACAACCCGCCAAGATACGGTTTTCGGAGCAACGTTTATGGTCCTGGCGCCGGAACATCCGTTGGTGTCAAAGCTCTCCAGAGGAACTCCCCAGCAAAAGGAGATCGATGAATTTGTTGAAAAAATTTCACTGCAAGATCGTTCCCCTCGTTCCATTGAGGAGTACGAAAAAGAAGGCGTCTTTACCGGAG
>CP070771.1:5189838-5208737 GCA_020345785.1 Desulfobacterales bacterium | reverse complement strand
TGAGCGGCTGGCACTCGGTACAGGGATTGTTTGTGTCCTTGGCCGTTTTCGTCGGTTTAATCCTCTCGCACAAGGAGCAGAGCCGGCTGACAAGAGGAATCAGTCGCATTGAAAATATGGTGGCGCTGTTGATTTCCCTTTTTGTATTTTATCTGGCTTACAAGATGTTTAACATGATGACAAATCCTCACGCACCGATGCTTTCCCATGTGCCCATCGTGACGTTGGGTGCGATTTTGGGGGCCTCGATTTGCTACTTGATGGCAAGGTTTAAAATGTATGTCGGCAAAGCGACGAAATCACCCGGTCTGGTTGCGGACGGATACCATTGCCGTATTCACGTTGTAATGGAGATTTCAGTTATCATCGGTCTGGCCGGGTATATGATCGGATTTACCAATCTTGATATGCTCGCGGCCGTTGTCGTAACGCTTTTCGTACTTCACACCGGTATCCAACTGTTTACCCGGGCCCTGGTTTCATTGACCTCGAAAAAGGTATCCGCCGATTATTCGTGCCATGCGACGGAAGGCGGCTTGAAGCTGGGCCGGCCGAAAACAGCCCTTACAATGGCAATGCTGCTCCTGCTTGCCTACTTTGCATCGGGTTTCTACACCATTGAATACAATGAGAGAGGCATCGTCCGGCGTTTCGGCAAACAAATCGGCAGCGAAATACATCCCGGTCTGCATTATCGGCTGCCGTGGCCGGTTGATGCCGTTGATCGGGTGGCGGCGGATGATATCCGCAAACTAAATACCGAACCATTCCTGATTCTAACCGGGGATGAAAACCTGATCAAAGCCAATGTGGCGGCCCACTATCAAATCAAAAATGCATCCGACTTCCTTTTCAATCTCGAAAATCCGGAAAGAATCGTCAGGGATGCCACCCGGTCGGCTTTGAGAAAGGTTTTAGGAGAGATGGAAATTGATTCCATTCTCGCATCGGAAAAGTCGCATGTTTTGAATAATACCCTGCTGTTGACTCAAGCCTCCCTTGACGATTGGAATTCCGGCATCCGGGTGGTCGGTATCCAACTCCTGGAGGCCGACCCCCCCCCAGAGGTGATGGAAGCCTTCCGGGATGTGGCCAGCGCCCGCGAAGATCGAGAGACCTATATCAATCAGGCATTGGCATACCAGGTCAGCACGATACCGGAAGCCAGAGGAAAAGCCGAAGAGATAATTATGGCTGCCGAAGGCTTCAAAGCCGAGCGTGTCAATTATGCCAGCGGAGAAGCCTTCCGTTTCAGCCGGCAGCACGCCGAACATGATCATGCCAGGCAGGTTACTGAGACCAGGCTTTACGTCGAATCCATGGAGAAGGTTCTTTCACCGGTCGAAAAGATCCTTATAAACCCGGATGTGAAACAGGGCATTATGGATCTCTGGTTTTTTAATGAAAATGGTAAAAATCCCATCCTCGAGTAGCAAAGGAGAAAAAAAGATGAAAACAAAAATATTTATGATTGCCGTGGCCATATTGGTGATCGGAGCCAGCGGTCTGGTATTTTATCAGGTCGACGAGCGTGAATATGTTGTCATTACTCAATTCGGAGAGCCCATCAAGGCCATTAAGGAGGCCGGATTGAACTGGAAATGGCCGGATCCGATTCAGAGCGTCAACCGCTACAACAACCGCCTGATGACCTATGAAATGGGTGAAACCGAATATCTGACCGGAGACAAGAAAAATGTAATGGTGGACGCCTATGTTGTCTGGAAGATAAGCGATCCCATTAAATTTATGAAAACAGTTAAAAACAGAATCGGTACCGAAACCCGGCTGGGGGACATTCTGTCCTCGGAAATCGGTATCAGCCTCGGCAACTATGACCTTTCCTCTCTGATATCCACAGATCCCAAGTTGATTAAGTTTGGGGAGATGATGGCGGAGGTAAAAGCTAAAATTTCTCAAAAGGCGGAAGACTACGGGACTGCCATCGCCGATGTAAAAATTACCATGCTCAATTTTCCCGAAAGAAATAAATTAAGCGTCTTCAAGCGGATGCGGGCCGAACGCGAGCGAATCGCCAAAGGATACCGCTCGGAGGGAACCGAAAACGCCCTGAAGATTAGGGCAGACGCGGATAAGCAAAAACAAATCATTCTTTCGAAGGCCTATGAAAAGGCACAGAAAATAAAAGGAGAAGGTGAAGCTCAGGCAATTAAAATTTATGCCCAAGCCTATCAGAAGGACATTAAGTTTTACGAACTGATCAGGACCCTGGAGTCCTATGAAAAATTTATCGACGGAAAAACGACAGTCGTTTTATCGGCCGACTCAGAGTTGCTCAAATTCATCAATACTTCCAACCCCGATCTGTTGAAACTCCCAAAGACCGCAGATTCCGGCAAGGCATCCACGATAGAAGTAGATACCGCGGAGTCCGGCAAGATATCCACGATAGAAGTAGATGAGGAGGGATAACCATGGAAAATATAGATGAACCCAAAGAAATGAAAAGCCATATCGAGGAACGCCCGGCAGAAGTGCCGACCGACGATCCAACCAGAGGACCAACACCTTCCGGAAATGAAAAGTTTAAAGGAATTGTTCAGACAATCCTGTCGGCTTTCAAAAAATTGGCAATTAAAATCAGAGACGTTTATGTAAAAATTTTTAAAGCTGAAGAAGACGTGCGAGTTATTGAGGATATCAAGGGTGCATTCAAGCATATTCCCTTGAGCAAAAAAGGGGCAAGCATTCTCCTTGGAGCGGTTATATTTGCAGTTTATTTACTCTCCGGCGTTTATACAGTCAAGCCGGGCGAGGTGGCGGTATCAACCGTATTCGGCAAGGAGGTTCGTCAAGCCGGTACGGAAGGGTTGCACTATCGGCTTCCGTGGCCCTTCGAGGCCATCGAAAAGGTTAATGTTTCGGAGATTCGGCGGACTGATGTGGGCGTGACGACCTCGGGGGAGTCGCTTCTGTTCCCCAAAAAAGCAATGTCAGAGGTCCTGCCGCAAGCCGGAGGGCACAGTGGGCATGGAACCCACGGCACCCTACCTGAATCGACAAAGACAGCTGAAACCTTACCCGCGACAAAAAATCAGTTCTTTACGGGCGATGAGAATATTCTGGAAATCAGAATGAACATTCAATACCAGATTAAAGACGCATCAAACTATCTTTTTGGCCTGAATTCTCCGGATTCGCTGGTGCCGATTGCCGCCCGCGCCGCGGTCACGGAATTTTTCGGTCGCATGCCGGTGGAGGAGCTATTAACGGTCGCCAAATCTCAGATTCAGCGTCGAATTGCTCAAAGCGCCCAGAATAAGCTCGATGAGTATGGGGCCGGGTTATACATCGTCAATGTCAATTTACAGGAAGTCAACCCGCCGCAGGAGGTGGCCGAGGCATTTCGGGATGTCGCCAGTGCCAGGGAGGAAAAAGAAGAAACCATAAATAAGGCCCAGGGCTACTGGAACACAGTGATTCCCGAGGCCAGAGGTAAGGCGCATCAATTAATCAGTGATGCCGAAGGGTACAACCAACAGATCATCAATCAATCCAAGGGAGATGCAGATAAGTTTTCCTCCATGCTCGATGAATACCAGCACGCGAAAACCGTCACCGAATATCGGTTGTACTTGGAAACGATTGAAAAGATCATGGCCAAAGCTAAAAAATTTGTCGTTGATTCCAAAAAAGAGCGCGTCAATCTTAAATTCGTAAAGTGACTTTTACCCAAATTGAGTTAAAAGCCGATTGGCAACAATTTCTATTTGGGTGTTTCCTCAATTTATAAAAGAATCGGGAGGTACTGAAAATGTTCCTCAAGCGAGTGTTCCCATGCTTTTTTCTGGCAGCTCTGGTTCTAGCCGGATGCAGTCGAGATGAATCAAATCCCTCCCCTCCTGATCCGAACATTGTGGCGAGCTTCAATGGCGGTGTGATCACCAAAGCTCAGGTGAATGCCAAGTACGACAGCCTGATGCCCTGCTGCAAAGACCGCTATGAAGGGGAGGAAGGGCGCCGGTCCCTGATCAAGGAGATGGTGCTACCGACGGTGATTTCCCAAGCGATCAAGTCCAAAAAAATTGATCTGCGTGAAAACATCAGAGAGCAGCTCGGAGATTTAAGAGATGAACTGAACATGTCGTTTCTTCACATTAAATTTCATGAACAGATCCTCGACAGCAGCGACAAATATGCGGATCTGAAATCAAGTTATGATTTCCAAAAAAAACGGCTGGAGGGATTCCCATTGTCGGAGCGGTTCAACAGGCTTGTTCAGATTCATGGACAAATTCATCCGGTGATCGCCGAAGAAGTGGAAAAAATGACCCTCAACTATCTTCAAAAACAGCGCAATGAAGCATCCATCACGAAAAACTATGATGTTCTGAAAGTCGAGGTCAGCGAGGAGGAATTGAAAGATTTCTACTACCGGCACAAGCAGGGTTTGCACAGTGATGAATACCAGGTCCCGGAAAGAGTCAGGGTCCAGGAAATCATAATTGACTCTGCCGGAAATGACGCTGCCAGAAAAAAGGCCGATGCCGCCTTGCTTGAATTGCGCTCCGGCGCTGATTTCCAGACAGTGGCCCAAAAGTATAACGACCAAAAATCCGCAGCAAAGGATTCGAGGTGGCTTGCCAGAGGCACTGAATCGATGGAATTTGAAGAAGCCGTATTTGCACTGGAGGAGGGTGAGATCAGCCCGGTTCTCGAACACGAAGCCGATTTTTACATCGTTAAGGTTTTGGAAAAGCAGGCCGAGCGTTTCAAATCCTATGGAGAAATCCACAGCGCCCTTGAAAAGGAATACCGCTGGCAGAAAGGAGAAGAATACCTAAAAGATAATCGCGACAGAATTCTTTTCACCGTAAACAGCAGGCCGTATACGATCGGTGATTTTCTGGCGGAATACAACCGGGAAAACCCGGCCCATGGGTGTCACCACATGCAAGAGATGGATGATCAGGTACAGAAAATAGAAGAAATGCAGCCTTGCGATTTTTCACACAACAGCTTTGAAGACCAGAAAAAGTATGTGGATAACCTGATCGACAGGGAATTGATTCTTGAAGATACCTATAGCCAGATGCTGCACGTTGAGCACGGAAAAGAAATAGAAATTGTGACAATGGCCAGTCTTTATCCTATCTTTCATCAGGAAGAAATGAAAAATTTGATCCATGTTTCCGATGAGATGGTTGAACAATATTTCCAAAAGAATAAGGAAGCCTACCTGTACCCTGCGAAAGCGAAGCTCAGCGTGATCATCATTCAGGGCGGCGAAACCGAGGAGAGTAAACGCATAGCCTTTGAAAAAGCAGAAAAAGCCTACCGGGAGCTGAAGCCTTCTTTTTTCTCCTTCAGCAAGGGCAAAGATTTTGCCGAAGTTGCGCGAGAATATTCTGATGATAAAGAGACGGCGGCCAAAGGAGGACGTTTTGACATCGATGTCTATGAGTGCCGCAATGCCATAGAATACATGCTTCTGCATGGATTCCACCAGAAGATATTCGCGTTGAAACCGGGAGACATCAGCGACATCTTCGAGTTCGAAAATAATTACTATATTGTGCAAATCAGGGAGATGGAAAGCAGAAAGCAGCTGGTATTCGAGGAAGTTCGTGAAAAGGTCAAGGAAGATCTTCACGCCGATAAGCACCAGAAGGTAATGGAAAATTGGGAAGATAATCTATTGCAATCGGCTGGGTTTTTAATTTACAGCCAGGTTCTTGAAGAATTGCTGGCAGGAACCAAAGCGCCTCAAAAAACGTAAGACAGATCAAACCCTGCCTCAAGCTGAAAGGAGGTGATTTCAGTGAAGCGTTTTATGATTCCAAGAGTTGCCCACTGCAGCCAGGGCTGCCGGCCAGAGTCCCGGGCATGACGTTAAACTGCCTAAACAAACCACCCGAAAGGACAAATAATGCATCCGGTTATTGTACAATATGGCCATCTGACCATTCGCTGGTACGGCGTTATGATCGCACTGGCCTGTCTTGTTGGAATGTGGCTTGCCGGCAAAGAAGCCCGGAGAAATGGGATCGGTAATGAAATAATCCAGAATTATTTTCTCTATGTGATTCTGGGCGCCGTTATCGGTGCTAGACTCTATTTTATTGCCTTTAACGATATAACAGCTTTCTGGCAAAATCCACTTTCTGTTTTTGCGGTCTGGGAAGGTGGTCTGGCCATTCATGGTGCAATATTGGGCGGGCTTGTGATATCTTTTGTTTTTACTCGCTATCACCGTATTAACCTGGCCAAATTCCTGGATACGCTGACGCCCTCGCTTATTTTAGGGCAGGCGATTGGAAGAATTGGATGTTTTTTTAACGGCGATGCGCACGGCTACCCGACGACATTGCCGTGGGGTATGGTTTTTTCTCCGGAAAGCCCTGCCGGTCAAATGTATCCGGGTCAGTCCCTTCACCCCACGCAGCTTTATGAGATGGTTTTAAACCTGATCATTTTCGGGATACTGTGGAAATTGCGCAAAAAATTAAACGTCAACGGCCATCTTTTTTTGCTTTACGCAATATTGTATTCCGCAGCGCGAATCTTCGTCGAGTATTTTCGTGCCGACAAGCTGACTTATTACGGAAATTTTTCAGCGGCCCAGACCATGGGGGTGATTGGTATCGTGCTGGGAATTTCGCTTATGTTCTATTTGAAGAAAAATTTGGGGTCGCCGGTACGGTCAAAGTAAAGATTCCTGGCCCAGCTTCCAGCCCTTAGGGCCTACATCCTGGAGGGAGGACCAGGTCTTCAATGTTAGAATAAATCAATACCTGAGACAAGATGAACTCAACAGCGTTTGAGGTTGTAAAAACCATAAGGAACACAAAATGATAAAATTACTTCTTGAAAAAATAAAAAAAAATCATGCCTTAGCGATGATCCTTTGCTGCGGAATCCCGCTGGTTGGAATTATGGCACTCTCTTCTCTCGGGATCCTGGGATCATGGGGGTACTTTGCCCTGATTCTTATCTGTCCTTTGGGACATATTTTCATGATGCGAGGGATGCATTCGGGCCATGCGGACCCGAAGATGCCGGCTGAAACCAGCAAAATTGAAGATAAGTGAAAGAACATTAACGGCAAGAATAATAGAAAACTTCCGCTTCTGATTCAATCTGTGGCTGAAGGCATCATTCTACGGAGGCCTTAACGATGTGCCACCTGATATTTTTTCTGCCGGTTTTCGGGCTGCCGGTTTTTTGGTTCTTCCCTTTTAAGACTGCTCTGATGGTATATTTGATCATCTTGGGCATCTCCTTGTTGCTCTACTACAAGGTTTTCCAGGCGCTGCGGAGCAAAGTTTACACCGGCAAAGAGGCCATGTTGGGTAAAACTGCAGTGGTGGTCCGGAAGATCGATCCGGAGGGCAAAGTCCAATATGCGACCGAAATTTGGTGTGCGACCGCCCGAGGCAAAACGTTCTTGGAAGGCGAAAAGGTAGTGATTACAGGGATTTTTGGATTGAATCTTCTGGTGACCGAAGCCCCGTTTGAAAAACAATGATCAAATTTTTTAACGAACTGTCCTACCTTTTTCTCCTGCGGCGATATAGATGGCGTCACAATAGAAGGTCTCAACTTTTAGCGAATCAAGATAACGGCCGATTGACTCCCATGGGTGCCGGTCCGCTAAATCCAGAGTCACTCCGAACGGCCGCGTCAGAATGACAAAGAGCTTGATCAGCCAGATAGGCCACTTGGCAGGCATTTTAAAATCCAATACGACTAGTTTTTTCCCAGGGGATAACGCGGCGCTGCCTTTCTTTATAATTTGATCATATTCCGGCATCAAAGTTATGGCAAAGGTCGATATGATACCATCCAGGTGAAGGGAAAAGTCATACGAAGCGGCATCACATTGAATAAGACTAATATTTTTCCATCCTTTATCTTCGATGCGCTGTTTTGCTACTGAAAGCATATCAAAAGTCAAATCCAAGCCAACAATCTTCCCTTCCGGACCGACCTTATTTCTAAGAGGTCCGAAGTTCAAGCCAGTACCACAGCCTACTTCCACCACTACATCACCCGAATTCAATGCGAGCGCATCTGCAGCCCGTTTGCGGTAGGCGTATTCTCTTATGTCAATCAAATAGTAGAGGTTGGCGCTAAGATTATAATTTTTGGCTCGTTTTCGATAAAGCACAGTTATGTCTTTTTTGTCGAAGGCCATAACATTACACCCCAATATCGTTAAAAGGATGGCTCATTGTGGTATATACGCGCGCGGATTTCCAGCGAATGCTTTTACACACTCAAAGGAACAAAAATAATAAGTCTGGCCTTGAAAAGGCAGTTTCGCGGGAGCAGTATCAGGCTTGACAAGCATACGACATACCGGATCCGTGACGTGATTTTCATATTTTTCCAAATTGTCGATTATCTCGAAAATCGACAGGGGCTCGATTATATTTCTAAAATTGATTTTGCCTAGAGATCGATATCTGTAACTGTCTTTGTTGCTTATCCACTCGATCACACTTTCGGTACAAAGTATTTGGCCTGCCCTGGCATACGCAGCTACCCTTGATGCGATGTTGAGAGCCGAGCCTACGTATTGGCCATCCTGTTCAACAACACAGCCGGCATGAATTCCGATATGAACATTCGGGAAATTTGGTTCTTCTTCGATTTGGGCTCGAAGCATAGCGGCAATTTGAATGCCAACGTCAGCATTTTCACTCGCAACTAATACTTCATCCCCTACTTTGTCGACAAGTTGAGCTTTATCGTCAAGTATTGCATTCACTATTTCAAAGTAGCGTTTTACTATTTTGGCAGCTGAAATATTTCCATGGGCTTCGGTCAAAGCGGTGTAGCCTGAAAGATCTGCAACCAAAAAAACGCGATTGATTTCTTTGGGTGTATTCATAGTAACTTATTTCTTTACCGAGCCAACATATTCTCCGTTAGAAAATCTAATTGATCTCGCATCCTCCGGTGATGAATTGACTGATCAGCTGAGGCTTGTCCGATAAGGATATTATCTGATGCGACGCGAATCATCTTTGACAGGAATAAGAACATAGTCCTTACCCTCCAGCAGATCAATCACTTTCTCATCCTGGGTTTGAGAGACCGGTTCGGAATTCACTTTTTTTTCTTTGTCTGAAGAGCGGTCGCGGTGGCTGCCTTGGTCTTCGTGGCCGCCATGGCCGCCGCAACACCCCATTCCGCCCATTCCACCTTTCCGCGAAAAGATAAGATAAATAAAGAATCCAATAAAAATTAGAGGGATTACATTTTGCATGGTTGTAGCCTCCTTTGAGTTGAACCCTAATTGAGTGTTTCAAATATTAAAAGGGATCATTTTCTCTTTTTGATCTTTCTATTACGCAAATGCTGTGCCAATTTTAAATAAGGTCCTCTAACCATATAAAATTAATGATTTAATTCATGTTTGAGCTTTGCAGAAGCTTTTTCTTTAGCCGAAATCCCCTAACTCATGCGTCATTTTTGCGCATATAAATTTGAAAAGGGCAGGTCCGTCGGGTAATAAGTATACAGCTGATTTCCATCGGTCGGCGTTTTTGAATCTTCCTGCAGATCAGTGCTTCGTCCCATTTTCCACGTAAAAGTTTAAATTTTTTTCCTAGCTGCTCTGTCACCGCTTTCAAAAAAAACCTTGACATTTGCCACAGTGTGGTATAAAAAATACTTGTAGTTAATTTGACGTTATAATAACCAATGAATATCACGAGAAAAACGAGAAAAAACATTTTCCTTATCATCATGATAGCTGGAATTCTGCTTTACGGGCTTCCGGTTATTTCATTATGCTCATCTTATTGTAGCTCAAGGAATCTCGATTTCGATTCGCCCGTTGACGGAAGTTGCCCCTTTACATACCATTCATTTGTCCAGATCGGCGTTGTGTTGTCGGCCTTTTTCGTATTGGCCCCTGCAGGCTTTCTTCTTGGCACCGCCCGGCAACTAGTTCCGTCCGGCGTTTATTGGCCGCTCTTCAGACCCCCCCGATTTTTCCGTTAAATAATCACGCCCCATTCAATTCACCTGAGTAATTACGAATTATTTTAGACGCCCTGTGTAAAGATCACAAGTGGGTTACCCTATTATATTTTCAGGTGTCGAGGAATTAAAAATTGCAAAATAAAGTATTGCCGATCAACAACGTTCTCCCGGTGTCGGGAGCGGAGGCGCGGAATGACTGAAGCCGGTTATTATTCTATTTTAATAGCATTATTCTTGTCTGTTTATAGCTGCCTGGCGTTGGTTCTTGGTATTAAAAACCGCAGGGCCGAGGTGGTTGCCAGCGCTGAAAACGCTGCAGCTTCGGTTTTTGTTTTTTTGACTGTGTCCGCGACGGCCATGGTTTATGCGCTGGTAACAAGGAATTTTCAAATTGAATACGTTGCCAGATATACCAACCGGAGCCTTTCGCTGCTTTATACGCTGACCGCTTTTTACGCCGGGCAGGAAGGCTCGCTCCTGTTCTGGAGCTGGATTCTTTCGTTATTCACGGCAGTGGTAGTCTTCCAGAACAAAAATAAAAATCGCGAACTTATGCCGCACGTTCTCCTGGTTTTGACAGCCGTTATATTCTTTTTTACATTTCTGATGATCTTTGCAACCAACCCCTTTAAAACCTATAGTTTCAAACCGTTTGACGGCCAGGGTTTAAACCCGCTGCTTCAAAATCCCGGTATGATTTTTCATCCGCCGGCCTTATTAATAGGCTACGTTGGATTTACGGTTCCTTTTGCTTTTGCTCTGGCGGCTCTGATTACCGGCAAGCTCGGCAGTACATGGATTAAAACCACCCGCAAGTGGACCCTATCTGCCTGGGCTTTTTTAACTGCCGGTAATCTGCTGGGAATGGAATGGGCTTATGTCGAACTGGGTTGGGGTGGCTACTGGGCTTGGGATCCAGTTGAAAATGCTTCATTTATGCCGTGGATATTGGCAACCGCTTACCTGCATTCGGTAATGATTCAAGAAAAAAGAGATATGTTAAAAGTCTGGAACATTGTCCTGATTATCTTTACCTTTCTTATGACCATCTTTGGGACCTTTATCACCCGAAGTGGGTTGATTGCTTCCGTCCACTCCTTTGGAGAATCGACCCTGGGCTGGTTCTTTTTGTTATTCTTACTGCTTTTGCTTTTCGTTTCACTCGCACTGCTCGTTTATCGCCTGCCCCATCTGAAAAGCAGGAATCAACTGGATTCCTTACTCTCCAGAGAAAGCAGTTTTCTGGTCAACAACCTGTTTTTTGTCGGCATCGCTTTTACGGTCCTGTGGGGTACTCTTTTCCCAATTATTTCCGAGGCTATTCGAGGCGTTAAAATTACAGTCGGACCGCCGTTCTACAACGCTGTTGTTACTCCCATCGGGTTGACACTGCTTCTGTTGACCGGCATCTGCCCGATCATTGCCTGGCGTAAAACTACGCTTAAAAAATTTGCCGGCAAACTTTTGCTGCCGATAATCGTGTCGGGCATTGCGGCGATCGGGTTATATGTTTACGGCATTCGATCACCTTACGCCTTCATCACTTTCATATTTTGCATCTTTGTTGCATTCAACCTTTTTATGGAGTTTTTTACCGGCACCCGCACCCGGCATGCTGTTTTTGCCGAGAACTATCCCAAAGCATTTTGGAAACTTGTGACAAAAAATAAGCGACGTTACGGCGGCCATGTTGTCCATTTCGGGGTTGTTCTGATTTTCATGGCCTTTGCCGGAAGCGTTTTTAATATGGAAAAACAGGCCTCCTTGAAAGAAGGGGAGTCGATGGAAATTAAAAACTACACCTTACGATTCGATGCGCTCTCCAATTATCCCACGGCCAATAAACAAAAAGTCGTTGCGACGTTGACCGTGCTAAACGATCAACATCAAGTGGGGGTCGTATCGCCCGAAAAAAGTCTTTACCGCGGACAGAATCAACCGACAACAGAAGTGGCTATTCACACGAATTTTAAAGAAGACCTTTATGTTATCCTTGCCGGATACGACGAGGATTCCGCCACTTTTAAAGTTTTGGTGAATCCGCTTGTCGTCTGGCTTTGGATTGGCGGCGGTATCATGGTTTTAGGAACGATTATTATCGTATTGCCGGACCGCCGCAAGGCGGTGCAGCCAAATTCTCGGGGATGAGAAGAAAAAAGGACCTTGATCAGCGAAAGATAAACCAGATAATTACCAAGTGCAGGGGTACACCATGTTGGGATATGTTTTCATTTTTGGATTATTGATAGGGACATTC
Organism: Desulfobacterales bacterium; assembly: GCA_020345785.1. Next base: position 5,196,523 of record CP070771.1, on the reverse strand, counting down.
TATTGGATTCTACATCCGCTGCTCAAGGAAGACGATCGCCAAAACGACTTCACACCCAAACCGGAGGACATCCTGGAGAAGTTAAGACAAAAAAAGGATGACGCTTATGCCGCCATCCACGAGCTGGAATTTGATTTAAGCATGGGCAAACTGACTAAAGAGGACTTTCAAATGCTTAAACGGCAATATTTACAGGAGGCCGCCGGCTATATGAAAGAAATGGATCAATTAGAAATTTCGCAAACAACTATCTCAAAAGTTACGGAAACCAATCTTGAAAAAGAAAATGAGAAAGAAGTTACCGCAACCCGCACACCTGAATCGGCCAAAAGAAGGTACATTTATTGCACATCCTGCGGCAGGAAGGCAGCGGTTGAGAGTCGATTCTGTGCCGCTTGCGGTTCAAATTTACACAAACACGGCGGAGAAAAATGAAAAAAAGAATCAAGTACAAACCGATTGTCATTTCTGCAGTTATTCTTCTAGTTATCGGATACCTAATTTATACCGGCCTGCGGGATACCATGGTTTTTTATTTAACGGTTTCTGAAGTGCTGGCAAAACCGCCGGAGGATTTGACGCAAACCCAGAAGGTCGGGGGCATCGTGACCGCGGAATCCGTTCAATGGGATCCGAAGACGCTGAAGCTGTCGTTCAAATTGGAAGACAAACAGGCCAATCTAATCGTCAACTACTCAGGCGTAGTTCCGGATTCCTTCAAACCCGGCGCAGAGGTTATCGTAGAAGGGACCTATCGCGGAGACGGCAAATTTTTGGCCACTACAATCATGCCGAAATGTGCGTCAAAATACGAATAAGAGCATCGGTCGGAGAGGAATGTCGCCGTATATGAATTCAGAACGCTATATCGAGGTTAGGCAATTGAATAAAAAATTCGGTTATAAAACCGCCTTGCGAAACATTGATTTTGTTTTGCAGGAAGGAGAGTCGCTTGCTCTTTTTGGACCCAACGGAGCCGGTAAATCGACCTTGGTTCAAGTTATGTGCTCCCTGCTGCGACCGACTTCAGGCAGCGTGAGGATTGCAGGATATGAGGCCCGACGTGATCGCGAAGCGTTGCATCAAATTATCGGCCTCATTGGTCATCAGACGCTGCTATATCCTCACCTAACCGCCTATGAAAATCTTAAATTCTACGGAGCAATGTACCGGGTGGACCGACTTCATCGCCGAATTACAGAAGTTCTGGATCTCGTCGGATTGAGTGGCAACAAAAAGGTTGCCGTTCAAAATTTTTCACGCGGAATGCAGCAGCGTCTCTCGATTGGGCGGGCCATTATTCATGATCCGAAGATAATATTTTTGGACGAGCCTTTTACCGGCCTGGACCAGCAGGGTAGCGAGGATTTTATAAAATTGATTTTGCAATTTCGCAACCAAGGGAAAACCATGGTTATGGCATCCCATCAATTGCATTTGGGACTGGAGCTGTGCAGCCGGGCCGCAATACTAAAATCAGGTAAAATGGTGTATCTGCAGGATACTGCCCGCATCTCGCAAAATGAATTCAAGCAGATCTATTCACAACAAATTGGAGAAAATGCGCCGCAGTTAAAGGTGGCATAATGAAATTTATCCATCAATTAGGAGCCATTATCTGGAAAGACTTTATTTCCGAGTTTCGAACCAAGGAAATAATCCTTTCCATGTGTATATTTTCTTTTTTGGTCCTTGTCATTTTCAACTTCGCCTTTGGCTCCTCACTCAAGCTTGACCGGGGGATGATTGCAGGCATTCTCTGGGTTGCATTTATCTTCTCCGGTTTAATGGGACTCGGCCGGTCTTTTAGCCTGGAGCGGGATAGGGGGACGCTTCAGGGCCTCATTTTATGCCCGGTCAGCGCCTGGACGATCTTTCTGGCTAAACTCGTCGGTGTATTCTTATTTACAGCGGTTATGGAAATTATTACTATTTTTATTTTTTCGATTTTATATAATACCACCATCCTTCCATTTCTCGCTCCGTTGGGGCTGATTACTTTCCTGGGAACCTTGGGTTTTACGGCTGTCGGAACGATTTTTTCTGCTATTTCAGCCACCGCGAGAGCTAGAGATGTCCTTATTTCAATTCTTTTTTTCCCGATTTCGGTTCCCGTGATTATCGCTTCAGTAAAGGCAACCTGGATCATCTTAAACGGCCAATCTCTTCAGATGGCATTTCCCTGGTTAAAAATACTGACGGCTTTTGATCTTGTTTTTCTTCTCCTTTCGTATCTAACTTTCGAGTATATCCTGGAGGAATAATCTTGAAGCGCATGCAAACTCTTTTACTCCCTTTGCAGGTTCTAACGTATGTGATGATGCTCCTTGCACTGTATACTATCTTTATCTATGCGCCCGTCGAAAAAACAATGGGCGTCATTCAAAAAATATTCTATATCCATGTCCCCGCCGCTTTTCTGGCATATTTAGCATTTTTTATTACTTTTCTATCCAGCATCCTCTACCTATTCCGCAAGGATTCCAGGTGGGATACCGTTGCATATTGCGCGGTTGAAACAGGGGTCATCTATTGTACTATTGTTTTGATAACAGGCCCCATCTGGGCAAAACCTGTTTGGAATGTCTGGTGGACATGGGATCCAAGGCTAACGACGACTTTGATTTTATGGTTCACTTATGTTGCTTATCTGATGCTCCGAAGGTCGGTGAAAGAAAACCAGCGGGCGAATCTATCGGCCGTCTTCGGTATCATCGGTTTTATGAACGTCCCGATTACATTTTTTTCCATCAGATTGTGGCGCACCATCCACCCGGTCATTATCACCAGTCAAGGCTTTAATATGTCCAGGCCGATGAAACTTTCCTTAATTATCACCTTCATCGCCTTTTGTTTATTGTTTTTTTCGATCCTTATAAGCAAGGTTAAATTAGAGCGGATAAAGATGCGAATCGAGGATATCAACGAACTCATGGACGACATGAATTTTAATAAATAGCGAAAGGAATTTATAATGGACAACAGCATCTATCTTTTTGCTGGATTCAGCATCACCTGGTCAATTATATTTCTATACATCTACAGACTTTTCCGGAGCCAAAAGGCCGTTAACTATCAGGTATATGAAATCGAAAAAAAGCTGCAGAAAAATATTGAGCAGGACGACCGGCACACGTGAGTTCGCCGCTGATACTTAGGGCTCACTTAAAAATTTTTTCTGTGTATTTTATGGCGAAAGAATTTTATTGGATGGAAACAAAAATATTTTTTCGAAAATCAGTCATAACAATAGCTGCACTCGTCATCGTCGGCTTTTTGGCACTTTTAGTATGGGGTATGCTGAACAAGGAACCCATCACCGGCCTCAGCGGAATTACCATGGTGAACCGGCCGGCACCTGGCTTTGTCCTGACGACTTTTGAGGGAACCACGATTTCCCTGGCCGATTTACGGGGCAAGCCGGTGGTCATAAATTTCTGGGCATCCTGGTGCCCTCCCTGCAGGGTTGAGGCACCGCTTTTAGAAAGAACATGGCGGGCGTACAAAAATCGGGGTCTGATTTTTCTAGGAATAAATATCCAGGACCGGCAGGAAGATGCCCTGAACTATATCCGGGAGTTCGATGTCACCTATCCCAACGGACCGGACCCGACCGGAGAGATTACCATCGACTATGGCGTTTCAGGCCTGCCGGTAACTTTCTTCGTTTCCAGAGACGGGGAGGTCGTTCGTCGCTGGGTCGGCGCCGTCGAGAAAGGCGTGCTTATCAATTCAATCGAGGAAATCATGCAATGACGGAGATACAGATCATATTGGCCAACTGGATGAATGCCTTGGCCGTCTTGCTGCCCTTTGGATATTCTTTTGGGGCAGGCATGGTGTCAACCGTTAATCCGTGCGGCTTTTCTCTGCTGCCGGCGTATCTGTCAATTTATCTGGGTGACCGGGAAGACGGAACTGCTTCCCGCCATTTTATCCTCAGAGGCGGCAAAGCTTTGCTTATCGGGACGGCGGTGACCCTTGGATTCACGGTCCTCTTTTCCTTTTTCGGCGCGGTTATTTGGGCTGGGGGATATATTCTCATGCAGTATCTGCCTTGGCTCGGTTTGTTTGTCGGGACAGTTTTGGCTTGCCTCGGTCTATTGCTGCTGGCCGGGAAATCGATACATTCCGCTCTTCCCGCCCGCCTCGCGAACCAGTTAGGCACTCCCGATTCCCAAGGGTTTAAGACCTACTTTCTTTTTGGTATCGGGTACGGGTTGGCGTCTTTAGGATGCACGCTACCCATTTTCCTGGTGGTGGTGGGAAGCGCCATTAAATCCCAGGGATTCGCTAACGGCCTTTATCAATTCTTCAGCTATTCATTGGGAATGGGGGCCGTGCTGACATCCCTGGCCTTAAGTCTTGCCGTCTTCAAAGGCGGCCTGGCAACCTATTTGCGCCGTGTTCTGCCCTACATGGGGAGAATTGCAGGCGCCCTGCTGCTGGTATCCGGTTCTTACCAGATGTATTATTGGTTAACCAAAGGAGGCTTGCTCGCATGATATGGATTTAAAGATGACAATCTGCCGGGATACCACCGGTTTAGCTTCAACCACCTAATTAGTGTCCATCTGGAAATAAAAAGGGGCACAACTAAGTTTCCAATTTGGTCCGCCGAGGCGGATTTCGATGAGTCCGCCGGAGGCGGACACAAGGGTTTATGACGAGACGTACTAATCGTACGTCGAGGAAGTAAACCCGCGGAGAACGCAGCGCATCGGGAAAAGGGCCATTTCCGGATGGATACTAATTATTAATAGAGGCAGCAAAGCCATGAAATACAAAATCAACATCATTATCGGGTTGATCCTTTTAACCTTGTCCTTATCCGGCCTACCGGCTGCAGCCCATATTTCTGAGGAAGAGGCGCTGCAAAAGTCGGCCGGGGAAATCTACGATCTCATTATGTGTCCTCTCTGTGCAGGTCAAACCATCGGACAGTCCAACAATGAAACCAGCAGACAAATGCGGGATCTGGTCATAAAAAAGCTGCGCGAGGGCGAAACCAAAGAAGAAATATTGCAATACTTTGAAAGCCGCTATGGGGAGCGGATCCTGGCGAAGCCCAATAAAAAAGGGTTCAACCTGGTATTATGGATATTTCCATTTGTAGCAGTCTCCCTGGCGGCAATCGTAATATATTTTATGATTCGTCGCTGGTCTTCAAGGAAGCAGTTGTCACCAGTTGCTCAACTCGATGAGGACCATTTTCCCGAATACCAGGAGCGCCTGGAAAATGAATTAAAGCAATTCGACAAAGGATTTTAGGATTAATTAAAAAATTATCTTTTAGACATAATGCGCAAAAAGGAGAATTGATATGGCAAAGAAAAAGAAAAAAAATGTTACCAAACAAAAACAAACGGCATTGGCGACAGAAAAGAGCTCTAAGTACCCCCTGCTCGTCATGATAGCGGGCGGCGTCCTGTTGCTTGCCGGGGCCCTTTTTCTGTATCGGGGAGAAAAACCATCAACCCAATCCGCTGAATTTGTGGAAGTCAAGAAAGCAAATTTCAATCTGCGGGAGGCCAGACCGACACTGTCACCGGAAAGGTTTTCCGGCAAGGTTCGAAAAGCTTACGCGATCGCGCGCGCGATACCGGAGGTGCTCGATCGCCTCTATTGTTATTGCCGATGCCGCGAAAACTTCGGCCACAAAAACCTGCTGAGCTGTTATGTCGATACCCATGCCTCCACATGAGATACCTGTATGGATGAGGCGCAGTTAGCGTCTCGAATGCACGCTCAGGGAGCAATCGCAGCAGAAATTCAAAATGAGATAGACCGAAAATTCGGCGCGTAATTTGGTTAAAATGAAACATAAGTTATTTACATTAATATTTCTCATTATTCTAATAGCAAGGACCCCAGGCTTTGCGCAAAGCCCCGCAGCCTTCATTGACTCTCTTGACATTGAAATTTGGCCTGACTATGACAAGCCGTCCGTCCTCGTTTTGCTGACAGGCACGCTACCAGGAGATACCCCGTTGCCGGCCACTGTCAGCCTTCCTTTACCGGAAGCCGCCCAACTCAATGCAGTTGCCCGCATTGATGGTAATGACGGCAACATGATAGATGATATTTTGTGGAGCACCGATTCTCCCAATACGCTGACCTTCAGCACACCGGATTTACGTTTTAGGGTGGAATACTATCTTCCATACACTGTCAAAGAAAACCAACGCTCCTTTGACTATACCTGGTTGGCTGCTATAGGGGTTAATAATTTCCAACTAAGGGTACAGCGACCCATATCAGCCAGCACCCTGAATACGGAACCCGCCGCTGCAAATGTCGCAAAGAGTTGGGATGGGTTCGACTACCATACCTTCCCCGCCCGTGCTGTCCCTGCCGGGCAGCTTTTTTCGCTGCATGTGGATTACCAGATGGCCGGCGCTCAATTGTCGGTGGCAAATATGCCGCGCCCGAATACCGGCGTGCAAGCCCCCGCATCACCCGCTGCGCCAAGCACGGGCTCCGACCGCAACTGGGCATTGGCAGCGATGGTTGCAGGCGGACTAATCGTCTGTGGGGCCTTGATCTGGCAGATTGCTTCGCGTCGTCGTTCGCCTGACATCCGCGAGCCCAATGATTCACGGGTTGAAAAGCGATCGGGGGCGAGGTTTTGCAGTAATTGCGGCGAGCCGGTCGATGAAGACGACAGATTCTGCAGGGGATGTGG
>CP070771.1:5184383-5189738 GCA_020345785.1 Desulfobacterales bacterium | reverse complement strand
GTCGTTCCGTCTCGTCTGCTGAATTCAATAAAAAAGTAATCTAACCAACCCCCTGCCCCACGCGTTTGCGTATAGCATCTCAAAAATAATGCATCATTTGATTATGGCAAATTCCATCTGGAGCATGAAGTAACTCCATATACCCTTGACTCTGCTCGTGCTCGCTGATTTTTAAACACTTTTTAAGTATTCTCGAATGGCAAGCGCGGCCGTACTACCCTCCCCGGCAGCGCTGACGACCTGTTTGGTGCTGGTGTCCCGCACGTCTCCGGCTGCAAATATGCCTGGAACGCTGGTTTCCAGCAAATAAGGATCACGATTCTCGAAGCCTTCGGGCCGCTGATCGCCATGCAGGAGTGCATGGCCGGTGATGACAAATCCCCACTGATCCAATAAAATTCGGCTTCCTTCGAGGAATCCGGTATTGGGATCCAGGCCGATAAATATGAACGCCCCATCAATCGCAAGACGCTCTTGATCGCCGGTCTGGCTATTTAATAATTTCAATTCAGTCAATTTCGCATCTCTGCCGATAAATTCTTTGACGGCAGTATTCCAGCGAACGTCTATCTGCGGGTGGGATAAGACTTTCTCCTGGATGACGGCGCTGGCCTTGAATTTATTGCTGCGAACCAATATTGTCACGTGACTGGCAAATTTTGTCAGCAGCAAACTTTCTTCCGTAGCGCTGTTGCCGCCACCGATTACGGCCACCCGTTTGCCCTTGTAAAATGGCCCATCACATGTGGCACAAAAATGAACCCCGGCACCCAAATAATCTGATTCGCCCGGAACATTCAGACGTCGATAGCGGCTTCCGGTAGCAATCAGCAATGCACTGGCACTGTATTCGCTGCCATCGCTGGTCTTTGCAACATGATAATTATCTTGGTGATGGAGTCCGACGACATCTTGTGCTTGCAGCAGTTCAACACCAAAGCGTTCAGACTGTTGACGCAACCGCTGTGAGAATTCAATACCGGCCACCCCGTCGGGGAAGCCGGGCATATTATCCAATTTTTCTGTGCCGGCCGCTTGTCCGCCGAATGCCGCCCGCTCGATTACCAGCGTATCGATAGCCTCGCGCGCAGCGTAAAGGGCTGCAGTCAGGCCTGCAGGTCCGCCTCCCAGCACGATCAAATCGTAGTGATTGCGACTGGCTTTGGTTTTCAGTCCCAGCTTTACAGCCAATTCAGCGTTCGTTGGCTCGACCAGAAAGCTGCCGTCCGAAAAAACGATGGTCGGAATAATGCGTTTGCCTTCATTTTTTTGGAGAACAAATTTTTCGCCTTCGCTGTCTTCTTCAATATCGATCCAATTGTATGGAATCTGGTGCTCCCCTAAAAATTGTTTGCTGCGCCGGCAATCCGGGCACCAGTGAGCTCCGTAAACGGAAATATCAGCGTTTTCCATGAAGATAAACCTTTGTAAAGAGTCATGCCTTAACCTAGTGATATCGACCATCTGTTGTCCATGGTCTGCATTTATTGCTTTGCTAACATATGAAATCCGAAATTCGAATATCGAAATCCGAAACAAAAACTAATATTCGAAATTCAAATGACCAAAACAGAAAAGATTTCGGCCTGTGCATAGCAGACACATCGCTTTGAGTATTGGAAAATTCTAATTTCGAATTTGTTTCGTACTTCGTCTTTAGAATTTCGGATTTGCAATGTTTGATTGAACTCGCAGACTTATTTGCACTCCTTGTTGGCGTTGCGCCATGTTTTGTGAATTAAGATTTAAACATAATGTCGAAAACCAGAAATGGAAGTCAACCGGTAACTTTTGAATTCAGGTAAGTTGCCATGAATATCATTCGGACTTATGTTGTGAGGCATTGAGAGGCATAGGCTTCTGTTGTATCTTAATAAATAGGCCTAAAATAAAATGCGCAGCATAAAGTAATTAATTCGCCGGGGCTTCGAACTTACAATGTTCTTCAGTTTTCTAAAACAATTTACGTCCGTGAATTCACTATTTCTTTAGGCGGATTAATTAAATGAGCGGCGACTTTTGGACAATTCGAAACTTCCAACCGAGTGATTTTGAAGACTATCTTCGACTGCTCCTTGAGTCTGAAATGCAAAATCAATCCGGCCGCCATGTTTCAAGGTCGCTATTGGCCGACGCCTTGGAACATCCCAGATATCATCCGGAAAATGATTTGTTTCTGGCCCAAGGAGATAAACGTATTATCGGCTTTATCAGTGTGTTCCGGGAACCGGGAATCGGACGCGGCCTATTGGATGGCCTTGTTCATCCGTTGCACCGCAGAAAGGGCGTTGCAACCGAGCTTTTCGATCACGCTGTCCGGCACGCGAAAGCTGCCGGATGCAGCCGGGTGCAAATCTGCATTGCGGAAAACAACCTGGGGGCCAGACAATTGTTTGCACGTCTGGGTCTCAGATTCATTCGCCATTTCTTTGGCTACAGGATGGATCTTACCGCTGTTCAATTACCTGAAATCAAGATGGATGACTATGTCTTTCGCAGTCTTCGACCGGGTGAAGAGGATCAGTTGACTGCTATTCAAAATCGCGCCTTCACCGGCACCTGGGGCTTTAATCCCAATACCCGGGATGAAATTTTCCACCGGATTCATTCAAATAGTTGCTCGCCGGAAAATGTCATTATGGTTTACCAGAAGGATAAACCTGTCGCCTATTGCTGGACACGCATATTCCATGAAGAGCATAGCGGTCGTGGCGCAAGCAAGGGAGAAATCCACATGCTGGGAGTGGATCCTGATTATCGCAACCAATCGATCGGCAAAAATGTTTTAGCGGCGGGATTGTCCTACCTCAAGCAACGAGGCATCAACCGTGTCGAACTGACCGCCGACAGTCAGGAAAAAGCGGCCCTGGCGCTTTACGAATCTGCGGGGTTTGAAAAATATAAACAGATAGAGTGGTACGAGAAAAGTTTGTCATAAAAATATGGTTTCAGGTGTCAGGTGTCCCCGCTTCGCCTTCAAGGCTAGGCAGGGCAGGCCACTTAATCCGAGCACCGACCTCATAATTCTATCTTGCAATTATACAGAGAAACTTCCCTGCCGCCTAAACGATATTTATACGCTTCAGAACCTTTCAAGAAGTCGAACTTTTTCCTGCCTCTTTTGATGGCGTCTTTGATGCCGAGCACTTTGCACAATAATCCAACGCTCAGTGCGCCGAAGCGCGGATCAAAGCCGCTGTTGTAAAGATGAAGCGTCGCATTAAAATCAAAGCACATGGTCATGGCCACAGGTGCGGCATTCAGTTCGAGAATATGAAGTTTCAATATCTTCGACCTGGCCATAGCGATCGCCAGCGACTGGAAAAAAGAGATCATCTGATCGGTCATGAAGACCTCCTTCTCGTTACTGCTTATTTTAAACAGCTCAAAGAAAATGGTCAATGGCGCTGCGATTTCGTTGGCATCTTCAACGACCCGGAAATTGATGTCGCCGGCCTCGTACAATCTTCTGAATTTGCGTTTAACTTCATGCCGCTGTTTGCCGTTCAACATGACCAGGTAATCTTCCCAGGTCGCCGGTAACTCCAGCTCCAGCGTTATATCTTCGAAGGTGGTGGAAACCTTGCCCCCCCGATTTTCGGCCACTTTGACAAGATCAGAAAGCGCAGGCGAATCAGGCCGCAAAAGTCCCAGCTCCAGGTATCTTATTCCCTGTTGATCCAAATGATTGAGCAGGGCATCGAAGAACTCTCCTTCGGTGCCGGCCTTGACAATAAAATCAAGATAGTCGCAGACATCGGTGCCGCCGATAAATGAGGCGCTGTCGCCTTTTATCTGGAGAGGAGCCAGGCCGATCACATCTTCCTGGTTTCTAACGGAGAGAATGCTAAGGTCGGCGGTGCCGCCGAACACACTCCACCAGACCCGCAACCATTCCGGCAAAACGAAAAGACACTCCCAGCCTAACGGGTGTTTTGCAGTCTGCCGGTAATTAGCGAAAGAGTTAAAATCCTCCCGCGTGACGATAAATTTTTTATTGAAAGTCGTCAGATTCGCACCCCTTTAATCAAAATAAAGACTCGCAATTTGCGAGAAAGACACATTACGATAAAGGAATTTGAGCGTCAAGGCAAGGATAAACGCGGGGCAATATTTTACCCAATTTGCAATTGATACGCATGCGTGGATTCATGAATTGCGGTTGCGATGATTTGCTCCAACCCTTCTTTAAATATTGCTTCACTAAAAGTGACTTTGATACCTTGAAGCTTCCTTGCTCTATTTATCCAATCCGTTTCCGCCCAGTCACGGCTTGCTTTTATTTCTCCTGCAACCCACGTTACGCATGCAAAATTGGGGCGGACTTGATCAGCATGTTTTGGCTGACTTACTATCCCAAAACCACCATCGTCGATATGACCCGCAAGGCGGGTGTGATTAGCCAGAAAGATATTGAATCTATCGAGCAGGGTGTGCGATTGACCACGGAATCCTACTTGACCGGCGGCAGCCAGCGTACAATAGGACCCTGCCGATGACGGCCACCCCGATGTGAGGGGATTCGATATAGGTATCGCCGGTGACCAGGATCACTTCCAGTTGCTGCCATCTAAGAAAATGCACCTCCCGGGTGGTAGTGGGGAGAAAGGTCGGGTGTTGGATGATGTGCTTTAAAATAAGGCTCATCTGTTTTCCTGATCATGGGCGCTGTGCATGTTTCAGAGCCCCAGCAGCAGCTTGGCCGTCATGAAATAAATCAGCAGCCCGGTGATATCAACGATGGTGGTCAGGGCCGGGCTTGCAACAACAGCCGGGTCGAATTTAGCCCGGGCTGCCGCCAGGGGCAATAGGGCACCGATCAGGGTGGATGTGACCACTTGCAGCCCCAAGGCCAGGGCGATGGCGAACCCGATTGTGCTCAATGAATACTGTTGCGGCAAAGTAGATCCGCCGCCGAACAAAAAAACCCGGCCATAAGCAATAATCCCAAGCAGCAACGCAAGCAAGATGGCGACCTGGAACTCCTTGGCAAGGATTCGAAAGATATCGCGCGGTGTGATCTCCTTGAGAGCAAGTGCACGAACCACCAGGGTGGCGGATTGGCTGCCGGTGTTGCCCCCCGTATCGGCAAGCATGGGCATGAAGGCCGCCAAAATGGCAAACTGCAGCAACAATCCTTCAAAGCTTTGGACGATAAAGCCGGACACCAAACCCAAAACTGCCAGTGCGATTACCCAGGGAGACCGATTTTTAAAATGCACCCAAGCGGGCGTTTTCATGTATACCGCTTCTTCGTGGCTGCCGGCGATAGCCATGAATTTTTCCATGTCTTCGGTGTGCTCCTGGGTGATGATGTCGATGGCGTCGTCGTGGGTGATAATTCCTACCAAGGCG
>CP070771.1:5177845-5184283 GCA_020345785.1 Desulfobacterales bacterium | reverse complement strand
TCATCTTCATTCATCTCCAGTGCGGCGAGGGCGCCGTACTGGACAAAGGTGCAGACATTGCCGGTCAAATGACTTTGCAATCGGTTGATCGCATCGATGATATCGCGGGAGGCGGCCAGATAACCCAATCTGAAGCCCGTCATGTTAAAGCCTTTTGAAAAACTGCGGGTGACGATCAGCTGAGGGCGTATATCCTCAATTTCGAACAAACCCCCAGCTTTCAGTCCGTCATAGACATAGAAGTTGTAGGCTTCATCTGAAATAATGAAAAGTTTGTGCTTCGCGGCAATTCGTGCAATCTCTGATAAATCCTTCGCCGGATAAACCGCGCCGGTAGGGTTGTTGGGCGAGTTGACCAGGATTGCCCGGCTCCGGGAGGATACGGCCGCCTCAATTTTCTCACAATCAAGCTGATGGTTGTGCGTGTCGACAAAAATCGGGCGCCCCCCCGCGAGTTTGACCTGCTGGGGAAAGCTCACCCAATACGGCCGCGGTATGATAACTTCGTCACCAGGATCACAGATAACCTGAAATATTGAATACAGGCACTGTTTTGAACCATTGGCAATGATGATGTTTTTTTCATCATAGCCGTCAAACTGCTGCGCCAGGCCCGATTTGAGCTCTTGCAGGCCGGCAACCGGTCCGTATTTTGTCCGGCCCTCATCAAGTGCCTTTTTGGTAGCCTCGATAACATTTGAAGGGGTATCAAAGGGTGGCTCCCCCACCGCCAGGTCAATGACCTCCCTGCCCTGTTTCCTGAGCTGTTGAAGCAGCAGGGTGAACTGCACGGTTCCGGATTCTTCAATTTGATTGATGCGATGTGATAACTTCATAATTGTAAAATGCCTAAAATGAGCTAAATTGTCTAAAATGCCTAAAATTATGGAATCTATTCCTTCTTTTTCAATCCGCATTCCGAAATCTGCAATCTGAAATCAAAAATTTCCACCTTCCCCATTCCGAATTCCGAATTCAAATTCCCCTGCTTCGCTGCCTTAGCGCCAGGTCGGCGATGACCAGGGCGGCCATGCACTCGACAATCGGCACGGCCCGCGGCACCACGCAGGGGTCATGACGCCCCTTGGCTTCCAGGGTCGTTTCGTTTCCGTTAAAATCAGCCGTTGCTTGAGCCTGCCCGATGGTTGCCGGCGGTTTAAAGGCCACCCGGAATAAAATCGGCTCACCGTTTGAGATGCCGCCCTGAACTCCCCCGCTGAAATTGGTGAGCGTTCCTAAGCGATCGCCTTTTTTCACAAAGGGGTCGTTATGGGTTGAGCCTGTCATCCGTGTACCCGCAAATCCGGAACCGATTTCAAAGCCCTTGGTTGCCGGAATCGACAGCATGGCCTGGGCCAGACGCGCCTCCATTTTATCAAATACCGGTTCTCCCAGGCCTGCCGGAACATGACGACAGACACAGGTGATAATGCCGCCAAGAGAATCCTGAGCTTCCTTAGCGTCCTTGATCGCCTGCATCATTTGCCGGGCATCCTCCTGATTGGGACAGCGTACTTCATTTTCGTCCACCACCCGGCGGGTAATGCCGATTTCATCGATGTCGGAGGCGGTATTAGTGCCGACTGAGCTTACCCACGCGACAATTTCAACCCCATAATCCTCAGCGAGAAATTTTTCGGCAATCGCCCCCGCAGCCACACGCCCGATGGTTTCCCGGGCACTGGATCTCCCGCCGCCGCTCGACGCCCGTATTCCGTATTTCATCTGATAAGTGTAATCAGCGTGCGAAGGGCGAGGTATAGCCTGCATCGCAGCATAGTCACCCGGTCTTTGATCCCGGTTGGCCACGCTCAATGCAATCGGCGTACCCAGGGCCCGACCGTTTTCAACGCCGGACAGAATAGTCACCCGGTCGGTTTCATCCCGGTCGGTTGTCAGACGACTCTGACCGGGACGGCGGCGGTCCAACTGCGGCTGAATGTCCTTTTCGCTGATTTCCAGACCGGGAGGACATCCGTCCACCACCGCACCGACCCCCTTGCCGTGGGATTCACCGAAAGTTGTTACTTTGAAAACTGTACCGAATGTGCTCGACATATTTTGTCTCCTAATTAATCCGCCCTGAAAAATAGCATATTCAGGACTATGAACTGTCTTTGTGAAATTGAAAAAAGTCGTTAGATCGAATGCCCGGCGGATTAATTAATTTATGCTGCGCATATTTTTCTTATTTTATTTCATCTTGGCCACATAAAAATAAAGAGATATAGACAGCCTTAACCATATAAAATTTTAATTATTATTTGATTTTTAAAATTTAGAGGAAAATCGCTATGCATTTGCCTTTGTTACCCATCTTTATTTGATTAAGGTAATTAATCCTCCCGGACAACATTTGATCATGCTCATCAGTTTCAATCAGACCCTTATCTTTTATCCAAACCCGGTTTTGCTATTTTTCAGGCCGGGGTAATTAATCCCCACCTAAAAATAGGGTATTCAGGGTTGTAAATTGCACTTTGAAAACTGAAGAAAGAGGTTTTCTATAATAGAATTTACAATTGCATCCAACCCCAAGCTGTCGGTATGGACATGAAAATCCATAGCGCGCCTGTAGTAAGATTCCCGTTCGAGCAGAGTTTCTTCAATCTCGGCAATACTGTCTTTTGAAGTCAGGGCAGGCCGAAATGCATCAGTATCCAAATCCTGCATCATCCGATTTTTGATGGTTTCAGGTTTTGCTCTCAGCCAGACCAGTCTGCCGCTTTTTTTCATAAGTTCCACATTAGCGGCATCGAGTACAACCCCGCCGCCGGTTGCGACGACCCGTTGATCCTGGGCACAGACCTGTTCTACAAGCGCATGTTCCATTTTACGAAAGGTTTCCCAGCCGTCTGTTTCCACTATTTCCTTTATACTTCTGCCACTGCCGGATACCAGCAGCGAGTCCGTATCGATGAACGGCCAACCCAGCTTTGCGGAGAGCAGGCTGCCCACCGACGATTTGCCGGTGCATCGGTATCCGATTAAAAATACGTTGCCGAGGTTGGTAGGTTCAGCATTCACCGTTCAGGGTTTCCTCCCCGGACAAGCCGGAATTGAAGATTGAAAATTGAATATTGAATATTTGTGGATGTCGCTTCGCTCCAGCTTTTATCTAATCGTCGGCATTCGTTATTCGATATTGAATCACCTCAGGAGGATTTATCCGCCTCTGATGGTCCGCTTTTAGCTTCCACCCTCTACCATTTTACCTTCAACCCTGAACCTTTCCAACCCAGAACCCAGAACCTTTTAGCCGTTCAAGTCACATACAGTCCTTCGAATACGTTCCAGAATTCGGGAAATGACTTCTCTACACAGCTTTCCCCCAGGATAAATGTCCCGGGGGCAACCAGTCCTGCAACCGCAAAGCTCATGGCGATGCGGTGATCTCCGTAAGTTTCGATCTTAGCCCCGTGCGGCGTGCCGCCCGTAACGATCAGTTCATTATCGCTGCAGCGGGCACGAATCCCCATTTTGACCAGTTCGTTGACCACCGCAGTTAAACGATCGCTTTCTTTGACCTTCAGATGAGACACATTTTTGATGACCGTTGTCCCCTCGGCAAAGGCCGCAACCACGGCCAGGGTAGGCACCATGTCCGGCATGTCCCCCATGTCGAGCTCGGCTGCCCGCAAGTGCCTGCCGGAAACCGTAATGCCGTCGTGCCCACTTTGAATCTCACAGCCCATGCTTGCCAGCAGTTTCGCAAATTTGACATCTCCCTGCCTGGAATTTTCAGTCACACCTTTTACTTTGATTTGAGTACCGCATACGGCCGCAGCGGCCCAGAAATAGCCGGCCTGGGAGCCGTCCGGTTCCACCACATATGCGCCCGCCCGGTAAGTTTGTTTGCCGGCAACCAGAAAGCGATCATAGTCTTCCCGGCTGACCGCCACGCCGAATTTGTTCATGACTTCAACCGTCATGTCCACATAGGGTTTGGATACCGGTCCCTCAGTGACCGTGATATCCAGCCCATTATCCGTATAGGGGGCAACTAAAAGCAAGGCGGAAAGATACTGACTGCTTGTTCGGCAGTTGATGGTCACCGAACCACCCTTTAAGGCGCCTCCATGAACTGCAACCGGTGGACAACCATTGCCATTGGTGGATCGGATACCTACCCCGAGCTGTTGCAGCGCATCGATAAGATCCTGGATCGGTCGTTCAGCCATCCGTTCCGTTCCGGCCAAAGTGTATGTTCCCCTGCCAAGGGCGGCAACGGCCGTCAGCAGGCGCATGGAAGTGCCTGAGTTTCCGAGATAAATGCGATCCTCGCATGGCTCGAGAGCACCGCTGCTGCCGTAAACGATGAGCCGGCTCGCAGGGGTATCTTCGATACGAATTCCCATCTGCCTGAGCGCCAGCATGGTCAACCGGGTATCTTCAGAAAGCAGTGCATTTTCGATTCGGCAGGCACCATCCGACAGTGCGGAGGCAATCAGGATCCGATGGGTATAGCTCTTGGAACCAGGAACGGTAACCTCGCAATAAGGTTTTATGCTATGCGGTTTAATTTCGATCATAGTCTATCAAAAAATTTTTCGCTATTATTAAAGTGTCAATCTATATTTAACAATTGCAGGATTAAACCAACGGCTGGGAGGCCAGGATGATAGGATGCTGGGAAGCACTCGGCAATTAAGCTTTCAAGCCTTCCAGCTTTCCAGCTTCAAGCATTAATGGTTTGCCAGCTCCTCCAATACCACCTTGCGCATAACATCCACCGGCGCACCCTTGCCGGTCCACAGCTCGAACTGGACGGCACCCTGATGCACAAACATGGAGACACCGTCAATGGTTGTGCAACCGGCCTTTTTCGCCTCATTTAATAAACGGGTCTTCAATGGGTTGTATACCAAGTCCATGACAACCGCTCCCCCTTCAAGAAGTCCGGCATCTATCGGTGTGTTGTTTACCTGGGGCGTCATTCCGGCCGATGTTGCATTAATGATGATATCATAGGGCAGCCGCCGGACTTCGGACAGAGGTTTGAATTCACACTCCAGGTCCGCGGCAAGTGATTCGCCACTTTCCTTCGTACGGTTTAAAATGGTCAGCTGGCCTCCCTCTTTCTTGATACCGAAAGCAACGGCCCGGGCGCCTCCACCGGCCCCGATCACTGCCACTGCTTTACCGTTGATCGGGGTTTTTTCAGTCAGCGCCTTGATGGCTCCGGCACAGTCTGAATTATACCCGTAAAGAATGCCCTGACGGTTTACTATCGTGTTGACCGCGCCAATCTCTCCAGCCTGTGCATCTACCTGGTCAAGATATTTCATGACGCTGACTTTATGGGGAATGGTAATACTGACACCCGGCATACCCAAAGCCCGCACACCGCTCACTGCAGCGGCAATGTCCTTCACCTGGAATGCCAAATAGCAGCCTTCAAGGCCGGTCTGGGCGAATGCGCTGTTATGCATGACGGGACTCAGGCTGTGACCCACCGGATCTCCGAAAACACCGTAAATTGAGGGTAAATCGATTTTGCTTTGAATGTTTTGAACGCTGCGGCCGGCGCCAATGATGCTTCTGAAGATGCGATAGAGCGAACCCGTTTTTAAGGGGCCGCTGTTCAGCGAGGAGAGTCGGCGATAAATCTGGCCTTCCCGCCGGCCGTCTACCACCGATGTTCCGGATTGCTCCTTAATTTTTCCGATGTCCTTGGCGGCTGCCAGGCGCCGATTGATCAAATCAAGGATCTGATCGTCGATATCATCAATGCGGCGCCTGAGGGCTGTAATGTCCGAGCCGGTGTCTTTTGACTGGTCTGCTTTGTCGATTGATTTGTCCATTGATAGCCCAACATGGTTAATAGTTAATTGAGTTGATTAGGTTAATTAAGTTGACCGGGTTGATTAGGAAAATAATGATCTTCAATTCAGTATGTTTTGATAATTGAAATATCAAGTGTCAAATTTTTTTACAAATATGCGATGAATCTATTGTTGCAGCCATTTAACATAACAACTAATCAATCCAACCAACTCAATCAACCCAATCAACATATTCAACTTAATCAACTTCTCATCCTAATCAGCTCAATCAACGAATCAGTTCTGCCAGATCCTGAATTGCAATTTCTTCAACGCAAGCCTTGCCGATTTCACTGAGCAGCACAAAATATATCAGATCCCCTTCCCTTTTTTTATCCATTCGAATAGCTTCAAGCACTTTTTTCCCATCAAACGACAGTCGAATCGGCAGCCCAAATCTTTTCAGCAAATCAGCAATTCTATTCGAATCATCTACCGGCAGTCTGCCCCGTTTCACCCCCAGCTCGGCAGCCAGAACCATCCCGGCACTGATGGCTTCACCGTGGCGAATCTGCAGAATTTTTTCGATGGCATGCCCGAAAGTATGCCCAAAATTCAGCTTGCGGCGCTCTCCTTTTTCTTTTTCATCACGATTGACGATGGATGATTTTAT
>CP070771.1:5169678-5177745 GCA_020345785.1 Desulfobacterales bacterium | reverse complement strand
GCCACAATAAAATGGTCGCAATGAGCGTCGCCATGGCCATTGACTTGACCGGCCAGGTGGCGGCCGATGCCATGCCGCAAACACATTTTTCAGGAATTACCGGCATTTCTGATTTTATGCGGGGAGCGGTTCAGTCGCCGGGCGGCAAGTCCATATTGATGCTGCCTTCTACTGCCATGCAGGGAACCAAAAGTCGCATCGTTCCCATGCTTGATGACACGGCGGTCGCAGCGCCCCGGGGCGATGTGCATCTGGTGGTGACCGAGTTCGGGTCGGTTAATTTATTCGGTAAAAGCCTTCAGGAACGGGCCATGGCGTTGATCGGCATTGCTCATCCGAATTTCAGGGATGAACTCTTTTTTAAAGCCAAAAAAATGGGGCTTCTAAGCACTGAACGAACGCTGCATGAATCCATCCACGGTGTCTACCCCATCCATCTGGAAGAAACCCTGGAAATCAACGGAGAGCAGGTGACGATTCGGCCGGCTAAACCGGTGGATGAAAGAAGAATTCAAGAACATTTCTACAACCTGGACAAGGACGATGTCATCGCCAGGTTTTTCCATGAAAAAACCACCTTTGTCAAAGAAGAGGCCGAAGGGGTTTCTCAGATCGACTATGTCAAAGATTTAACCCTCGTGTTGCTGGTCGGCGAATTCGGTTTCGGCCGGGTGGTGGGTATCGGCGAGTATTTGATCGATCCGGCTACCAATATTGCTGAAATCGCCTTTTCTATCAGCAGGGACTATCAAAAAAAAGGACTCGGCGGGATTCTGATAAAAAAGCTGGCATCAGCGGCCAAGGAAAATGACATTTCCGGATTAGTTGCCTACACTTCTCCCCAAAATCGGGGTATGATAAAACTTTTTAATCAATTGCCTTACAAAGTGAACACCTTTTTTGATGGCGACATCCTGATCTTGAAATGCAAGTTTGATGAACCGCTTTGAATTTGTTGGGTGGATTGGGTTGAATAAGTTGAATAAGTTGATTGGCTAAAGGTTTCAGGTGTCAGCCTAACCTCTGACTACCGAAGGAGAGCAGATTGATCGGAAATGAAACTAATGAACATCGAACATCGATTTTTGACGTTCACTCTGTTCAATGTTCCGGCCACGTGAAGTTGCACATGATCTCTGTTATCTGTCTTCTGCCCTCTATCTTCTGATACCTGACACCTGAAACCCGAAACCTGAAACCTATACAAGGAAGTTTAAATTGAACAAACACAAAATCAAATTTTTGCCCCATAATATGCAAATCGAAGTCGCAGAGGGCGACACGTTGATTCGGGCAGCCATGGAGGCAGGTGTTCATGTGAATGCCTCCTGCGGCGGGGAGGGCGTATGCGGGAAATGCCGGATTCTGATTGAAGAGGGCACGGTGGACGGCGGCATTACAGAAATGTTGAGCGAGGAAGATCTGGCCGCAGGCTATCGGCTGGCCTGTCAGGCGGCTGTTAAAAGTGACCTGATTGTTCGAATCCCGGTTGAATCGACCATTGATGCAAGTGTGCTTAAGCTGCAGGCCGCGCCGCGGCGCACCGCCCATATCCGGTCTATGAATTTTGAAGAGCTCAAGGAAAAGGGGCTCTTTGTGGCCCCGGTAGAAAAAAAATATTTGGAACTGCCTGAACCCACGGCCCAGGACAACCTGCCGGATGTCACCCGCATGATCAGCTACCTCAAACTTAAACACGATGAGCATCGCCTGGAGGTCGATCTAGCGGTGATTCGTAAAATAACGGAGGTGATTCGTCAAGAGGATTTCAAAATGACGGCAACCCTGGTCCGCCCGGTGCGGGATGTCGGCAAGACCCGCATCATCAATGTGCAGCCCGGTGATACGACCCAACACAACTATGCCATCGCCATGGACATCGGCACAACGACGATTTATGGGCAGGTCATCGATCTTATCAGCGGTGAGGTTTTGGCTGAACACGGTGAATTCAACGGGCAGATCAGTTATGGCGAGGATGTCATCTCCCGAATCGTTTACGCGGAAAAACCCGGCGGTCTGGCAAAAATTAACGAGGTTGTCATTAAAACCATCAACAAAATTTTAGGAAAAATCGTTCATCGATCCGGGGTTGATCCGGAAGATATTTCCACCATCACGTTGGCCGGCAACACCACCATGACCCAGCTGATGCTGAAAGTCAATCCCTGGTCTATCCGGCGCGCACCTTATGTCCCCGCTGCTACCCTCTATCCGCCGATTAAAGCCACCGAGCTGGGTATGGATCTGGGTGAACATGTAACTGCCCTGGTTTATCCTGCGGTTTCCAGTTATGTGGGGGGAGATATCGTGGCCGGTGTGATGGGATCCGGGATATACCGGTCAGATGAGCTTACCCTCTATCTGGATGTGGGGACCAATGCCGAAATTGTGATCGGCAACAAAGACTGGCTGGCTTGTGCCGCCTGTTCCGCCGGTCCGGCTTTTGAAGGGGGAGGGCTGAAGTTTGGCATGCGCGCCGCCAAAGGGGCGATCGAGGATTTTTCCATTGATCCGGTCACCCTCGAACCTATGATTATCACAATTGGTAATGTTCGGCCCAAAGGCATTTGCGGATCCGGACTAATCACAATGGTGGCTGTCATGTTTGAAATGGGGATTATTAACAATCTGGGCAAATTTGACCGCGACCTGGAGACCCCTCGCATTCGTGAAGACAAAGGCGTTTACGAGTACGTCCTGGCGTGGAAAGATGAAACCCAGATCGACCGTGATGTTACCCTGACGGAAATAGATATTGAGAATTTCATTCGGGCTAAAGGTGCCATTTACAGTGGCTGCATGACCCTGCTAACCGAAGTGGGAATGGGTATCGGCGACATCGAGCACATTATCCTGGCCGGGGGATTCGGCAGTTATGTCGATCTTGAGAAAGCCATGACAATCGGCCTTCTGCCGGAGCTGGACGCCGACAAAGTTACGTTTATCGGCAACGGATCATTGATGGGGGCCCGGATGAGTTCGCTGACCAACCGCATCCGCAAGGATGTTGTGGAAGTAACTAAAAAAATGACAAATTTTGAATTGTCCGATACCAACTCCTACATGGATAATTATGTGGCTGCCCTCTTTTTGCCCCACACCGACATGAACCAGTTTCCCAAATTGAAATCCCGCCTGGAAGCCTTGAAAAAATTGAATCTGGTTTAATTAGAAATTTATATTCATATCCGTTCAGCTCTTGACAAAGCTATCCACTCCATATAAATGAAAATATTCTGCATTTTACGGGGATAACCAGACCTTGCAGGTCTGTTGAGCAGGTTTCGCCTCTACCAGGAATATATCTACCGATCGTAGATTGATTAATAAATAAAATATGAAAGGGGGGGGGTGTAATTCAGGGGCCGTGCCGGCGGCAGGGTCCCGTTTGTGGTTAACTCCTTGCAATGTTTCGATTACGGACACTGCATTCAATAACCGAAGTAGACCAAGCTATAAGGAGGTAACATTGGCTTTTGAATTTTTTAAAGAATCCTATACCGGCAGCATCAAGGAAATCGCCCTGGGAAAGGGGGATAAAGCCGTTACTGTCGGAGGACAGGCATGCTATCCATTTTATCAGTTCGAAGGGGCGATGCCCAACAAACCTAAAATAGCCATGGAAATCTGGGATATGAAACCGGATGAGTGGCCGGAAGCAGCGCTTGCACCTTTCAAAGATGTGGTTTCCGATCCTGCCGCCTGGGCGAAAAAGTGTGTGGAGGAGTTCGGTGCCGATATGATTGTTCTGCAGCTCAAAAGTACCGACCCCAACGGCAATGATGCACCGGCGGCTGAGGCGGTCGCCACCGTCAAAAAAGTCCTGGGAGCCGTGGATGTTCCCTTGATCATCTGGGGCACCGCCAATGTCGAAAAAGACGAGGAAGTACTAAAGAAAATCGCTGAAGAATGTCAGGGAGAAAATCTGATCCTGGGCCCGGTGGAGGACAAGAACCACAAGGGCATCGGGGCGGCTGCCATGGGTTTCGGCCACACCGTCATTGCGTCCTCACCGATCGACGTCAACCTCGCCAAACAATGTAATATTCTGCTCGAAAATCTGGGAATGCCCACCGATCGCATGATCATCGATCCGACCACCGGCGGTCTGGGCTACGGATTGGAATATTCGTATTCCGTGATGGAACGAATCCGTATGGCGGCCTTGGCCCAGGGCGATGACAAGCTGCAGCTGCCACTTATCAACAATCTCGGCAATGAAGTCTGGAAATGCAAGGAGGCCAAGCAGCCGGCCGCAGAAGCGCCGTTGCTGGGCGATCCGGAAAAGCGCGCCGTCCTGATGGAAGCGGTGGGTGCGGTGGCATACCTGATGAGTGGCTCCGACATTTTAATCATGCGTCACCCCGAATCCATCCGGCTGGTGAAATCATATATCGATCTGGTTTATGAAGGTGGAATGGCTTCCGATGTGGCCCCGATCAAAAAGCAACTGGCGGACGTGGAACTGGACCTCCTGTCGCTTTCTCCTGAACCGGATCTGACCATCGCCGAAGAAAAAGAAAAGAAACCGGCGCCGGCACCCAAGGCGGCCGCAGCGGCACCTGCCAAGGAAGCGGCGCCTGCGGCAGCTCTGGCTGAACCCGCAAAGAAAGCGGCACCGGCTCCTGAACCTGCACCGGCAGCCCCGGCTGCAGCGGCACCCAAGGTTGAAGCGGCAGTTGACGAAAAAGCCAAGGCCGAAGCCGAGGCCAAAGCCAAGGCCGAAGCGGAAGCTAAAGCCAAGGCCCAGGAAGAAGCCAGGGTAAGGGCTGAAGCGGAAGCCAAAGCCAAAGCCGAAGCCGAAGTCAAGGCCAAAGCCGAGGAAACGGCCCGCCAGGCAGCCGAAGCCAAGGCGAAAGCCGAGTCCGAGCTCGATGCAATTCGTCAAAAACGCGCCAAGGAACGCGAGGCGCTGGCTGCTAAGCGTGCTTCCGCAGGGGAAGAAGAAGTTTCCAAGACGCCGGCCGCCGTTCAGAAGTCGATGGTTGAAAAGATGGTCGAGAATTTGGACTGGATACACCGAAGAATCTAACGATCAGATTATCAGATGAAGACAGGCATGCCCGGCATGCTGCATTCATCAATAAATATGGGGAGGAACCTTGTATGGCAGAAACAACTGATAAGCAAGAAGTAAAAGCCGAAAAGACCAAAAAGCTTGCAGACCCGGTGGCCGCAACCATTGATGTTGCCACCCAACAGATGATCAGGCGCGCCCAGGATCTGGGAATAGATACGATTTTTGACCGGGCGGTTGCTATGAAACCCTGTAATATCGGTATTCAGGGTATCTGCTGTAAAAACTGCGCCATGGGTCCCTGTCGTCTGCCGCTGCCCAAAGGCGGCATCCAAGGCGAAGACGAACGCAAGGGACTTTGCGGGGCGACCGCCAATACCATCGCCGCCCGGAACTTTGCCCGCATGGTGGCCGCCGGTTGCGCCGCCCATTCCGATCATGGGCGCACGGTGGCGGAGGTGTTCATGTCCGTTGCCCACAAAGAAACCGAAGACTATAAGATCAAGGATTACAACAAGCTTCTGGCGATTGCTCCGCACTTTGGAGTGGATGTCAAGGTCGAAGTCGCCGGCCAGGAAGTTGACCGCGATTTAGATGAAATTGCGCAGGAAGTTGCCAAAAAGGCGCTGGCGGAATGGGGCAAGCCCGAGGGCGAACTTTACTACCTGAAGCGTGCGCCGCAGCCTCTTTATGAACGCTGGAAAAAACTGGGAGTTCTGCCGCGCAATATCGACCGCGAAGTCGTCGAAATCATGCATCGCACTCACATGGGCGTGGATCAGGATTACAAAAACATCCTCAAGCAATGTACCCGAGCAGCGCTGGCCGACGGCTGGGGCGGCTCCATGATCGCCACGGATCTGCAGGACGTGATGTTCGGCAAACCCTTTCCGCTGCAGTCGGAAGCCAACCTGGGGATCATGAAAGAGGATCATGTCAATATTATCATCCACGGCCATGAACCGGTGCTCTCCGAGATGATCGTGGCGGCGGCCCAATCCAAAGAAATGGTCGAATATGCCCGATCCAAAGGCGCCAAAGGTATTCAACTGGGGGGCATTTGCTGCACCGGCAACGAGATTTTGCAGCGCCACGGCGTACCGCCCGCAGGCACCTTCCTGCAGCAGGAGCTGGCGATTGTCACCGGCGCTTGTGATGCCATGGTGGTCGATGTACAGTGTGTCTTCCAGAATTTGGCCAACGTGGCCAAATGTTTTCACACCAAACTGATCACCACCCATCCGATCGCCCGGATGGAGCAGGACAATGTGCTGCACATCGAGTTTGATGAACATCATGCCATGGAAGACGCCAAGCGGATTGTCACCATGGCCATCGATAATTTCGAAAACCGCGGCGCCGAGGTGATGATTCCGCGTCAGAAAGCGGCCCAGATCGCAGGGTTCGGCGTCGAGTCCGTTGAATATCATCTGGGAGGCACCTTCCGCGGTTCTTACTACACCCTGAATGACAATATCATCAACGGCCGCATTCGCGGTGTGGCCGGCGTGGTCGGCTGCAACAACGCCAGAGGTCGGCACAATGAAGCCCATATCACCCTGGTCAAGGAACTCATCAAAAATGACGTGATTGTCCTGACCACCGGCTGCAATGGTATTGCCTGCGCCATGGAAGGATTGCTGACGCCGGAGTCCGCCGGTGTATTCTGTGGGCCGGGCCTGGCCGAGGTTTGCGAGACGGTGGGTATTCCACCGGTATTGCACCTGGGATCCTGTGTGGACAACAGCCGCATTCTGCTGGCCGCCACCGAGGTGGTCAAAGCGGGCGGATTGGGCAATGACATCCGCGATCTGCCGGCTGCCGGGGCAGCGCCCGAATGGATGAGTGAAAAAGCCATCAGCATCGGCCAGTATTTTGTCGCCTCCGGGGTTTACACCCTGTTCGGTGTGACGCTGCCGATTACCGGTGCCCCGGTTTTTCAGAAGCATCTGTTCGAGGAGCTGGAAAAAATATACGGCGGCAAGTGGGATCTGGCACCCGACCCAATCGAGATGGCCCGCAAGATGATTGCCCATATCGATAAAAAGCGCAAAGAGCTGGGCATCGACAAAGCCCGCGAGCGGGTCCTGATGGATATGGCCAGCCGCCAGGCACTCGAAGCGTAAGCGAATGACGAATGACGATTGAAAATTGAATAATTATGGAAGTCGCGTCGCTCCGTCATATTAATGAAAGTCTTTTTTTAAAGGATCCGCCGAAGGCGAACCTTAATTATTCATTATTCATTCGAAAATATTCAATGAATTATTAATCTCCACGAAGGAGGAACATATGTCAAAGTTAGTTGCATTTGCCGCCATTCAGGGTGGCTACAACGTCGTTTCACAGGTGGAAGGGGAGTACAAACGCGCTCTGGAAACCTTCGATGCGGATACCAAGGTCGGCTTTCCCAACACGGCCTATTATCTGCCGGTCATTTATTCGTTGCTGGGAATCAAGGTTGAAACCCTAGAAGATATTAAAAAGCCTCTGGACGTGGCGCGCAAGCTGCTGCCGCCGCACATCAAGGGCATGAACCACCTGCCGTATCTGGGGCCCCTTTTGGATGCCGGCATGGCCACGCTGTTTTGTTTCGAGATTCGCGAGGCCCTGCGGTATCTGAATCAGCCGGATTTTTACCTGCATTCCGAAGAGCCGGATATCGAGGCCGGCAAGATCTGGCTGGGGGCCGCGGATGACACGGTTTTCCGTAAAAGAGGGGTTGAATTCGTCGACGGCACCGCACCGGGGTTTGCCGCGATTGTGGGAGCGGCGCCCACAATCGAAATCGCCAAAGACATCGTGGAAGACTACCAGAGGAGAAGCCTTTATATCTTCCTGGCAGCCAACCAGAACAACACCTCTGTTACGCAACAATTGATCGAGGCCGGGGTCCAGATCGGCTGGAATACCCGCATCGTGCCGTTCGGCCCGGATATCTCCTCGGCCATTTTTGCCCTGGGTTTTGCCAACCGGGCCGCCATGGCGTTCGGCAACGTACAACCCGGCGACTACAAAAAAATGCTGCTCTACAACAAAAACCGCAT
>CP070771.1:5160460-5169578 GCA_020345785.1 Desulfobacterales bacterium | reverse complement strand
TTTGTAATTTTTACCTTGGCGACCGTTTACCCGCTGCCGGCCATCGGCGGCGGCAGCGGCGAGTTTAGCAGGGCGGTGGCCGTTTTACACCCCACCCAGGGAAATGGCGTCAGCGGAATCGTCAGGTTCAGCCAAACGATGGACAAGGTCAAAGTTATTGCCCAAATCTCGGGCTTGAGTCCCGCTAAACACGGCTTTCACATCCATGAGTTCGGCGATTGCAGCGCGGCGGATGGGAAATCCGCCGGCGGGCATTATAATCCCACCGGTCAACCGCATGCCGGTCCCGATCAAAACATGCGGCACATCGGAGATTTGGGTAATATCGAGGCCGACGCCAACGGAAACGCCCAATATGAACGCCTGGATTCGCATCTGACGCTCAACGGTCGGAATACCATCATCGGCCGGGGAGTGATCGTTCATGGCGGTGCCGATGATTTGACCTCTCAGCCTTCAGGGGCCGCCGGCCCTCGCGTGGCCTGCGGCGTCATCGGAACAGCCAAACCGTGAACAGTGGTCCCGGTACAGCACCCACGGCCGACACGGTGGCCGATTCGACTAATGGTCGGGCTCCAGCTGCTCAAGTATCATTACAACGCCTCCGAAGATCGAACCGGTCATCGGACACCTGAAAGCAGACCACCGCATGGATCGTTGCCGATACGAGGGGCCGCAGGGCGGCACAACCCATGTGGTTTGGGCGCTTGCTGCCTGGAGGAAGTGACCCGCTTGGATGCGATTAAGCCGGCAAAAGCAGCTAAACGAAAAATAAAATGCGCAGCATAAACTAATTAATCCGCCAAACTAAGGAATTGCGCCGTTATGCAGCCCGTCCTTTATCGATAATGTAATCGATCAGCGCTTCTTCGATTTCTTCCCAGCCCTCGTTGGCGACCACCTCGATCGATGTATTTTTTCGAAAAGGATAGTTATGGCATCGCCGGGCGATTTTCGGGTGCGCCCGGAGGATATCCTGCCATATGTATCCTGCACGGTCTGATCCGCTTAGGGCCTGAATGGCATCCAATACCGCAACTTCACCCTTGGGGGTAAACCTTACCGCGCTGCCGTCTAACTGGATAGTATAGTAATGTTTCATAAGGATGCTCCCATCACTTTTACTTTACTCTTAAATGGCAGAGAGGAGGAGGTAGAAATTGTGGAACCGGAGGTTGATGTGCCGCTGCCGGAAGAAAGCCGCTTGGTCGTGGCTTTTAATCCAGAGCAAATCTGAGATTAGGTGGCGATGCCGCACCGTCCGCCTTGCTTATTTTTCACTGCAGCCGCATGGCAAAAAATAAAAACGGATAGTCGACATCTACGTCCTCAGTTAGATGAAATTACACCTTTTTCCCCATTTAGATGGCGCTTCTGGCTGCTCATGTTTTTTTGTATAAAATGGGGGAACCTTGAACCAATGAATGAAACACCTCATCGATACGCGGTGTGGATCTACAATTTTGGACCGACGAAATTGGTACACCGTCTGACTTTTTTCAGGGGAAGGTTGGAACGCATCCAAACCGGCGATTATGGTTCTTATCATTCTCATAGGCCGCTGAAGTAGTCGATCACGGCGAGTCGCTGTTTTCGACCGCACAAGGAGGAGGACGATCATGTTAAAAGTGACCATTGCGGGATTTTTTTTCAGCTTGTGTTTATCCGTTTCGCCTTCTGTGCGGGCCGCCGATGCGCCGGGTGAGTTGGGCGGCTTTGTGCTGGGGGGGCGGATGGATGATTTCAAAAATTTGGTTCGATCTGAAACGGTGCTCCCCTTGCGATATCTGGAAAGCCTTAAAGAAGTTGAAATTAAGGATCAATAATATTTGACGCCGACCAGGTAATAGGTGCCGAATTTATCATCCAATTCACGACACCACTTTACTTCTGCCAGAGTGGATATCCGCAAATTTTTCCTGTTGCCGTGGTAAACATCATCGGAGGGCGATTTTGCCAGTCGGATGTAAAGAACCGATCCGGGTTTCAGATGCTCGGCCGCTTCGATGCACATCCCCCCTTTGCTGTGATTAAAGGTCATTGAGGCGTATTCGCGATAGAATCTGGTGCTAAAGGGGGCGACTACGACCGGTACATGCGACATGATGCGCTCCTCTTCTCTTTGATCGGACTGGATCGGGGGCAACTTAAATCTGCTTTGCATTCGGCGTTTGTTTTTTCCTTGCACCGTCAACATGTCCAACCCCCTTTCTGATCCGCGTTACGCTGCGGAATGAGGCATATGCGACATTATTGTCAGAATATTCATAAACGTAATCATACTATGATAGAAGGGGCGCCGATAGTAAATAGGGTCTATCCTGTATTTACCTTTGCGCAAAACAGTATTCAAAATTTTATTACTGTCAATCAATGAGACAAATACTGATTTTACCCCATTTATTTGCCGGGCAGAACGGGCATAATGAATAGGTTAAGAAGGCAACGATGCAGGCGGGAGATGGAGACTCGAGATATGCTGCTAATTGCCCGTGATTGCCTTTTTCGGTCAGTGATTTAAGGCCGTGGTTTTTGATTTTGACGACGAGAATTCCCGTCCAGCAGCGGAGTTTTATCGGAATGGCACGCACAACCCATCGTTTCACTTTACAAACCGCATCCTATGCCGTAATTAACAAAGCTGAGACGTGACCGGTGTCAATTTAAAGAAATATACGAGACGCCATCTCAAAAAAAGGATTTTGGTTCAACCCTCCAGAGGCGGACCAGAATCGCGGCGGGGCCGAGTTTCCCCGCCTAGCGGGATGACCCGTCTAATCTTGTTTTCTTTGTGGGCCTTAAACCGCAGGAATACATCCGTATTTCGAGGATTTAAAACGAGGCACCAATAAAGAGTTTGGGCCAAAAGGCTTTTTTGAGATTGCTTCAAGAAAGCGTCCGCGCGCTGTGGTGCGAATAAAGTGAAAGGCATCAATTTAGCTTATGGAATCACTCATTATCGTATCCAATCGACTGCCGGTGACCATCGGCAAAACGATTGAGAAGTCCTCCGGCGGCCTGGTCTATGCCATGGAAGGCCTTGGCGATCAATACGCGTTTAGCTGGGTTGGTTGGGCCGGCGGTGTCGTGGATGATCCGGCTGAAAAATCGAAAATTTCGGCCGAACTCAAGGAGCGTTTTAACTATATCCCGATCTTTTTGGGCCGCGAGGACGCCCAGGATTTTTACACCGGCTTTTCCAATTCCAGCCTGTGGCCTCTATTGCATTACATGTCTGCCTATGCCCGCTACGATGAACGATGGTGGGAAGCCTATCAGAAGGTCAACCGCCTGTTTGCGGATACCGTGCTGGAAATGTCTGAAGGCGGCGATACGGTTTGGGTCCACGATTACCACCTCATGCTTCTGCCTTCAATTCTCAGGCAGGCGCGTCCGGAGCTGAAGATCGGATTTTTTTTGCACACTCCTTTTCCTTCTTACGAGCTCTTCCGCTGTCACCCGAATCGGGAAAAACTCCTCGAAGGTCTCCTGGGGGCGGATTTGATCGGTTTTCATACCTACGGCTATCTGAGACACTTCCGCAGCACCATCATGCGTCTGCTGGGTCTGGAATCGGACATCGATCATGTCCCCCAAGAAAGCCATAAAACCAGCATCGGCGTGTATCCGATTGGGATTAATTCAAAAAAATTTCTGGATACATTGCAGTCCGATACCTACGCCGCCTGCTATCGTGACTACCGGCAAAATTACCAAGGCAAAAAAGTGGTGCTAAGTGTCGAACGTCTGGACTATTCCAAAGGCATCCCGCGGCGGCTGGATGCCATCGAGCGCTACTTGAATGACACCGATCAGCGGGACGACATTGTCTTCATTTTCATTAATATACCTTCCCGCGAAAGCGTCGAGGAGTATCAGAAGCTTTTGGAAGAATTGCAGGGGAAAGTCGGTTACATCAACGGTAAATACGCAACGATCAACAACATTCCCGTCCATTTTATTCACAAATCGGTTAATTTCAGTGAACTTTGTGCCCTTTACGCTCTGGCCGATGTTGCCATGGTCACGCCCCTGATCGACGGTATGAACCTGGTGGCCAAAGAATATCTGGCCTGCCAGCAGGAAAGAAACGGGGTGCTGATTCTCAGCGAGTTTGCCGGGGCCGCCCAGGAGTTGCCGAATGCGTTGATTGTCAACCCATACAACATCAATGAAGTTGCGCAGGCAATCAAGCAAGCGTTGCAGCTCAGTGAGGAGCGAAAAAAAAAGATGGTCGAGCCCATGAAGGAGCGGGTCATCAAATATGATGCCCGATACTGGGCTGAGTCATTCTTTCGCGATTTAAACGTCCGCGCAGACGACAAGGAACCGCCGGCGGTCACGCAAGTCGTCTCCCTGGAAGCGATAGATCCTCTCACCCGGGCCTCCCAGCTTGCCTTTTTTTTAGACTATGACGGAACGCTGGCCGAAATCAAGAAGAGACCCGAAGATGCCCTGCCGGATGATGACATCAAGGATCTATTCGCCCGCCTGGAGGCCAAGCACAGTCTTGATGTCTACATCATCAGCGGCAGGAAAAAGGAGGACATGGACCGCTGGTTTTCGCGGTATGATTTTAACCTGATCGCCGAGCACGGCTACTATTATAAGCATCGCAACGCCGATGATTGGATCGTCTTCGACACCCAGGCCGATCTGTGGTGGAAAGACCGGATCATTGACGTGTTCCAGCTCTATACCGGAATGACTCCGGGAAGCAGTGTCGAAGAAAAAACATCTTCCGTTGTTTGGCACTACCGCAACTCCGATCCGGAGTTCGGCACCTGGAAGGCCAACCAGCTGGTTGCCGAGTTGTATGAAATGCTTTCCAATTTGCCGGTCGAAATTCATCACGGCCAAAAAATTGTGGAGGTGGGATCGATTCAGCTGAACAAGGGTATGGCCCTGAGGCATTTTGTGCAGCTGAATCGATACGATGCCGTGCTGTGCGCCGGCGATGATGAAACCGACGAAAGCATGTTTCGCCTCGCGGATGATAACCCTGAGATCCTCAGCATATTTGTGGGAGATCGCAAAGCCACAACCGCCGCCAAATTCAGAGCATCCAGCCCGCGGGCTTTCAGAGCATTTTTAACCGAGGTTCTGCAAAAATTGTAGTCTTGGCAACAATCCGATCTTATACGGGTGCCGGAAGGAAAGCGGGCGATCCATGGGCTGTTGTTGCACCTTTAATCCTTTCTGCGAACGTTTTCATTCGATGAAAATTCATACTCACTCGGTGAAAGAACCATCTTGATATGCGTGCCTTTGCCGGGAGAAGACTCAATGTCAAAAGAGCCGCCGACAATCTCGGCCCGCTCTTTCATGCTCGCCAGCCCGTACCCGCTGGTAGGGTCGCTTGGACTGCGATTTTTTTGGACATCAAATCCACAGCCATCATCGGCGACTTCGAGCACGACCTGATGGGCGGCGCTTTTCAAGGTGATGTCAACCTGTCCGGCCTGGCTGTGTTTGGCGGCATTATGCAGGGATTCCTGCAGCACCCGATAAATGACGATCTTGTGCTGTTCGGGGATATCCTCTTCCCGGGCATCGATGTGGGTACGAAACCGGATATTGCTGAACTGCTCTGAAAATTGCCTCAAATACCATTTGACGGTGGCTAAAAGACCCAGCTCATCCAGCATCGAAGGCCGCAATTTGGCTGAAATTCGCTTGGTCTCCTTGATGGTGTCCAACAGGTGAGAAATTGAGATTGCAAGAGATGCCGCCGCTTTTTCTGATTCTGCGGCGATTTCCTCGGCGATGCCTTCGAGGCTGAATTTGATGGCTGCCAAGCTGGCGCCGATGCTGTCATGCAGCTCCTTGGCGGTTGTTTGACGGTCGCTTTCCAGAACCTCGATGCTCTTGCGCGACACCTCCCGCAGATGCCGCCGGGATTCCTTGAGTTCGGTTTCCATCTGCTTGCGCAGGGTGATGTCCTTGGTAATGGTCGCCAAAGATTGAACGTTGCCGGATTCATCAAAAAGGGGAAAGGCCGTCAGCAACACAAAAAACAACTGTCCCGACCGGCCCTGTCTTATGCTTTCCCAGTCCCGCACCTCTTCCCCGCGACGGCAGCGCTCGCGCAGCTGACGGGCCTGTTCATGTTGGGCAGACGGAATGAGGCTGAATATGGATTTGCCGATCAGTTCGTGACGGTGCCAGCCGTACACCCTTTCTGCTTCGAGATTAAGATCGGTAATGATTCCGGCGAGGTCCTCAATGATGATCGGATCGGCGGCGTCCATAAACACCCTTGACCACTGGCGCAGTTGATTTTCCAGTTCGATGCGCTCCTGCATTTCGTTTTCCAGGGCGGCTATGGTCGCTTCGAGCTCGGCGGTGCGCGCGACGACCTCTTTTCCCAGATTCTCCTGTGTTCGCTTAGAAACTGCTTCGGCCTGTTTGCGTTCGGTGATATCCTCAGCCACCACACTGACACCGATCACCTTTCCCGTCGAATCTTTCAGAGGCAGCCAGTGCGCGACCCAGGTACGCTGATCGGATGGCCGGGCCGAAGTAGTTCCGCTTAATTCGACATCCAAAACCGGCTGTTCACTCCCGAGAACCCGATAAAATATTTTCTCGGCCTGAGCAGCCAGATCCGGCACCACTTCGTGCGGTGTGCGGCCGATGTGTTCGGAGGCCGGGATCCCGTTGATTTGGGCCATACGGTCGTTGATGCGAACGAATCGGAAGTCGGTGTCAAAGACACACAGGCCGAGGGGGATCGAACGATAGATGGTTTCCAGCTCCGCCAATTGCTGAAGAGTCAAGTGCTGATGCTCCTGCGGCAACTCGCTCTGGCGTTGCGCTTTTTCCGCTGATTTTTCATCCGGCGGTGCTTGCACCGGTCGAAAAACGGGATCGCACATGTCGTCGTCATGTTCTTGCACGATACATCCTCCAGCGCCGGAAACTCAGTTGAGTCCGGGTTGTTGCCGCAATGGCAATATTAAACATAACTCCATTCATAAATCAACGGCTATGCCGCTGAGAATTGATAAGGTTTTACCCTTGCAGCGGGGGTATCTTTTGGTGGTCCAAACTTAGACAATGCCGCTGGCATATGAATGGAGATAAAACAAAGAATTTTGGCTGATTTTACTCCTCAAACTACAGCGGTTCTGTGATATCTTCGCCGGTCAACGCGATGGCGGTGTCAATCAGGGCTAAATGGCTGTATCCCTGAGGGAAATTGCCCAGCAGTCTTTTGGTATCGAAATCGATGTCTTCGCTCAGCAATCCCAGGTGGTTGCGATAGGACAGGATCTTGTGAAACAGGTTTTCCGCCTCCTTTTTGCGGCCGATTTTATAAAGACTTTTGATCATCCAAAACGTGCAGACCGTAAATGATGATTTAGGGGAACCGAAATCATCATGGTTCCGGTAACGATACATCAAGCCGTTTTGGCCAAGTTGTTTGTGCGTCTCGATCACGGTGCTCACGTATCGGGGGTCATCGGCCTCGATAAAACCGTAATGCTCCATCAGCAGGTTGGCCGCATCCAAATCCTTTTCGCCGTAAGCCTGCACAAATGCCTTGAGGTTCCCATCCCAGCCGTTTTTGAAAATGTCGCTGCGAATTTTTCGGCGCATGGCGTCCCACACACGCACATAGTTACCCATGGAGAAAAGCTGGGCTATTTTCATGGCTCGATCCATGGCAACCCAGCACAACACCTTGGAAAATGTGAAATGTTTCTTCCAGCCGCGGATTTCCCAGATCCCTCGATCCTTCTTCATCCAGTTGCGCTCTACATGCCGGGCGAGGGTTCTTACCACGGTCCACAGATCCTCCCGATTTTCCACCGTGCTGCGCTTGAAAATTTTCAAATACTGGTAAATGACGTCCAGCAGGACACCGAAAATGTCGTTTTGCTTCTGTTTGTAGGCGGCATTGCCGATCCGGACGGGTTTCGAATTCTCATAGCCTTGAAGACGCGGCAATAACTTCTCCGAGAGGGTCTTTTTGCCGTTAATGCCGTACATGATCTGGATTTTCTCATCCTTATAAGGGATGACATCCAAAATGAAGTCCAAAAATCGTCTGGCCACGCGATAATGCCCGAGGGTGGTGAGCACGGCGATGTTCATCGATGCATCCCGCACCCAGCAGAAACGGTAATCCCAGTTGCGGACGGATCCGATTTCTTCGGGGAGAGAAGTGGTCAACGCCGCAAGAATGGCTCCGGTCTTTTGAAAGGAAAGCAACTTCAGCACCAGGGCGCTGCGGGCGATCTCATCGTTATAATCGGCAAAGCGTCGGGTTTCAGAGGACCAGTTGAGCCAGTAGACCCTGGTTTTCTCATATTCCAGCAGAACGGATTCCAGATCCAGCTCAACCAGTTTCTGGTTGTAGCTAAGCAGAAAATAATGATCTTGCTCGATCCTGATCGGCTTGCTCTCGGCAACCTTGTGATAGTCGATATCAGAGTATAAGTAAACCGATTCGTAGGGACCGCGGGCAGTAACGACCTTGATGTACTCGCGGCGGATTTCCCTTTTGATTTCATTCAGCCCGTAGCCGGGCCGCGGGTTATAGCCGACCCGTATAATCGGCTTGCCGGATATGTGTCGAATATAGCGGACGATATCCGGTGGGCAGTGGTAAGCGCCGGACTCCTTTTTGTAACGGGGCATGAAATCAATTAATTCAAACTGATCCTCTCCCCGCCGAAACGTTGTTACCAGAATGTTGGTCTTGGGCAAATAATGCTGTGAAATTTTATAATCGGCGGCCGCCCGGATGGAGAATTCACCGCCTATCTTTTGAT
Organism: Desulfobacterales bacterium; assembly: GCA_020345785.1. The sequence goes on along the minus strand of CP070771.1, from coordinate 5,160,798 downwards.
CCAATATTTTGGCAAAAAATGCAGTGGAATCAAAATACGGCAGGCAGCACCATTCAATCGTCCCTTTTTCGGATATTAAGGCCGCGCTCACACAATTACCGATCACACCGTAATTCAAATTGTCCATTCAACCGTCCTCTGTCCATTCAAATTTTTGTCTGCTGTTATTTTAACCCACTATGCGTTGTTTTATCAAGCCGTGAAATATATCTCCATTCATAAGCCGTCCCCATCGATCGGGATGAGAATTCAAAAGGTTTTACCATTACAACGAAAGTATTTTTTGGTGGTCCAAACTTAAACCACGCCGCTGGCATATGAATGGAGATAAAATAAGG
>CP070771.1:5147828-5160360 GCA_020345785.1 Desulfobacterales bacterium | reverse complement strand
GGCCGTCAAAGATACTGAAGTTTATAATATTAAGGCGCCGATACTCTCCGATATTCCCATTGTGCAATGGAAATTATTTGAAACTTACGAAAGACGCATCCAAATGATATTGAATCCTGAATTGGTAAGCATCCCCATTTTTCAATGGCGCGAAGCGTATAACACCAACATTAAAGAGATGGATGAACATCATCAGGAGCTTTTTCAGACGGCCAACCGGTTATACGAAGAAATCCATTCCGGCAGGAATAGGTCGGTATTGGAGGATACGCTTGATTTCTTAATTCACTATACGGAAGATCATTTTACTAAAGAAGAAAAACTGATGGAAGATTATGATTTCCCCGAATATGAGGGTCATATAAAGCAGCATGAGCGGCTCATTTTCGAGGTTCAGGAGCTGAAAGACAAGTATTCGGCAGGGGAAATTCAAATGGATATGAGCATTGTCAATTTTCTAAAGGACTGGATAATCAATCATATTCTCACCGAAGACCGCAAATACGGTCCTTACCTCAATGATAAAGGGCTCAATTAGATAAAATTTTATCCAAATTTTAATTCATTATTTTTGATGCCATCACTCCCTCCACGGCAGCTTTGAAGGCCCGCAACACTTCTTCGATGTCCTGCTGACTGTGGGCGGCCGAGAAAAAGGCCAGATGCATCCAGGGCAGCAGCACATGGTTTAACCGGAAGTGGAGTTGAAGCTCAGCCAATGCCTCCTTGTCCTGCCCCAGTAAATCCCGAGGCACAACCGGCAGATCCGCTTTGGCGTGAATCTGGAACATCGACCCGATGCCGGTCATGCAGAAAGGATACCCCCTGGATGTCGTCCATTCATTGAAACCACTCCTTAAAAACTCACCTTTGACCATCATGTCATCATAGATATGGCGGTTTTCCTGAAGGTATTGCATCATGGCCGCACCTGTGGACAGAGTCAGGGGATTCCCGCTGAAGGTGCCCGCAGCGGAGAAGCCGTCATCGGTTTTCCGGGCAATAGCCACCATTTCTTTAGAACACGCGACGGCGCCGATGGGCAGACCGCCGCCGATGATTTTGCCGTACGTGGCCACATCCGGCAGCACGCCGGTCAACTCCTGGCAGCCTCCCAGGGCCAGGCGAAAACCGGTGATCACTTCGTCGTAATGCAACAGCACACCGGCTTTTCGAGTCACTTCCCGCAACTTTTGCAAAAACGCCCGGTCGACGGTCAACATCCCACCACCGATGACCGGTTCGATCGCCACGCCGGCCAACTCATGGGCGTGCTCTTCTATCATCCGGAAGGCACTCTCGCTAAAAGGCAACACGAGCATTGTGTTTTTGGCGCCCTCGGGGATACCGGCAGATCCGGGAGTCATATGGGGACGGTCCGCCGGGCCCATGGTTTTCGGGTCGACAAACACATTCCACTGGGCGTAATCATGCCATCCGTGGTAACAGCCTTCGAACTTGGCGATTTTGGGTTTTCTGCTGGCCGCCCGCATAAGGCGCCAGGCCAGCAAGGTGGACTCGGTTCCCGTATTGCAAACCATGGCCAGTTCGGCACAGGGTACGCACTCGATAAGCCGTTTGGTGAATTCTACTTCCCGGGTGTGGGGCATACCGTAGCTCATCCCCAGCTCGCACTGTTCATGCAGCGCTTTCAGAACCACCTCCGGCCCATGCCCCAAAACGTGGACCCCGAACGACATGGCGCAATCGATATAGCGATTGCCGTCTATGTCCCATATGTAAGCGCCTTTGCCGCGCGCAACATAAACTGGATAAGGCTCCATTTTGCGGGCCCCGCTGATGAGACCCCCGGGAACCAGATCCTTGGCTTTCTCCCAATACGCGCCGGATTTCGGCGTTCGATTTCTAAGTTCCTGTAATATTGCTTCCTTGCTGTTGGACATTTTCAATTAACTCCTTTTTTACGATGGTCGTATTTTGTCAAAAACATTTATGGCTGGGATGCTGGGGACAATAGCTGGAAAGCTGGAAAGCCGGGAAGCTGGAAAGCTTGAAGGATATAATCGATTTTAATCCCTCAGCCTCCAAGCCTTATAGCTTCCAGGCCTCCTAGCCTTTGTCTACGACACTACTCTGTGCCCTTTTTCATAAAAATGACAGAATTCATTCCTTCGACCTTCGGTGATTAGTAATGTTTTGTCCTGTTGGCAGTCTTGTTGCATGAGATCTAGATAAAATTGTAGGGACACGGATTCTCACAGATTAGTACAGATTTTTTTTCTCGCAGCGGAGCTGCCCAAGTTTTTCTTTTACCACTCTTCCAGCAAGAGAGACCAGGAGATGTCAGATGCATGCAAGTGTGCTATAAGAATTTAATCTAATCTGCGTGGATCTGTGTTTATCCGTGTCCGAAAAAATTAATAATAAAGGTCCGAAGGACCCTTGTATTCCTGAATTGTATTGCCGCCGTCGATGACTATCATTTGCCCGGTAAGGTAGGTCGATTCGTCCGACGCCAGAAATGCAATCAGATCGGCAACTTCCTGGGGTCTTCCCGCCCGCCCCATGGGAGTGTTTTCGGCCGCCACTTTTTCTTCTGCCGTGGACGAGCCGGTAGCGATCCAGCCAGGGGCAACATTGTTCACTGTGATATTGTATTTCGCTACTTCAATTGCCAGGCTGCGGCTCATGCCGACCATGGCCGCCTTGGCGGCACTGTAGGCCGTCTCGCCCGGATTGCTCACCAGAGGACCGGTAACAGAGGAGACATTGACGATACGTCCGTATTTGTTTTTAATCATTGACGGCAGAACGGCATGCGTGATGTTGAAGCAGGTATTTAAATTGCGGTCGATGGCCTCGTCCCATTCGGTCTGGGGTAAATCCACCATATGGACAAATGTCTCCTTTTTTCCGACCTGCACCATGCCGGCATTATTAACCAGAATGTCGATCCGGCCAAAATCGTTTAGGACGCGGTCCACCAGTTGTTTTACCTGCGTTCGATCCATGAGGTCAGCCGTATACCCTTTAACATCAGCGCCTTCAACTCCTATGGTTTTTGCTCTTTCATATATACGGTCCGTCGTCGAGGTAATGGCCACCCGGGCGCCGCCTCCGGCAATAGCGCATGCCGCGGCAAAGCCGATACCGGTTTCACTGCCGGCACCGGTGATGAGGGCGACGCGCTTTTTAAAACGGAAGTTGTCAGTCATAAATTGCCTCTATCCTATTTTTTCTTTAGAACACTGATTTTTACTAATTAACATTGAAATATCTATGGTCCCGTAGGAGCGGCTGCCAGCCGTGATACGGAAGATATCCATATTTTAGTCGCGGCTGGAAGCCGCTCCCCCAAGCTTATCGATCTTATGTGTATCATTTGATACAATAAACTTCTTAGCTGCTTATAAGGGGTTACAAATCTGTGTTGATCTGTGCAAATCCGCGTCCCAAAAATCAAATATTAAGCATCCATCCGCGCCACTGCGGCTAACTCGGCCATACATTTTCCCCAAGTCTTTACCAGCAAATTGATATCCTCGTCGGTCGTCACCGGCGACACCAGCATCATGTTGTGAAACGGGGTTACCAAAATACCGCGATTGGCCAGGTACAGATGGGTGTAGGCAATCAAATCCCAGTAAACCGCGGCTTTGGCTTCGGAGCCTTTCGTCGGTGGATGCGGCATGAACTGCATCTCGGCCCGGGCCCCGCAACGGGTCACACTCCACGGCAGATCGTGCTTTTTAATCGCCGCCGCTAGGCCGTCGGCCATCCGATTGGCACCGGCAATCATTTTTTCAAAGGCCTCCTCCGTGGCGACATGCGTCAGCGTTGCCCGGATGGCATTGATAGCAAAGGCATTGGCGGACAGGGTGCCGCCGATTCCCATCGGGTCGGAGACCGGTTTACGTCCGAAGGAAGCATTGATTTTTTCTGCAATCTGGGCTGTAAAACCGTAAACCGCTACGGGTATGCCGCCGGCGATCGACTTGCCGAGGGTGATAAAATCCGGCTTCAAACCATGGGCGGCCGTGTAGCCGCCGGGACCCGATGAAAATGTATGGGTTTCGTCAATGATGAGATATGTACCGTACTTTGTTGCCAGTTCGCGCAGTTCATCGTGATACCCCGGCTCGGGGAGCACCATGCCGCAGTTGGTCATCACCGGCTCGGCCAGAATGCAGGCGACATCTTCATGGCTGAGCGCCTCTTCCAGGGCGCTTACGTCATTAAACTCCACTACTCGTGCGACAGATTCTTTGGCCAAACCCGGATTGCTGTCAAATTCGCAACGCAAGGCAACTTGACCATTTTCGTCCAGATGAACCAGGGCTTCGTCGAGGCTGCCGTGATAGCACTCGTTGAAAACCAGTGTTTTGGGCCTTTTGGACAACGCTCGGCAGATTCGAATAACATAACGGTTGGCTTCGGTGGCCGTCATGGCCACCTGCCAGTAAGGCAGGCCGAAGCGCCGGCCCAACTCCCGGGCAACCCAGGGTGCATCCTCGCTCGGTAGCATGGTGGTAATTCCTTTGTGCACCTGTTGGCACACGGCCGCCGCAGTTGCCGGCGGCGAGTGTCCGAACATGGCGCCGGTGTCGCCCAGGCAAAAGTCGATGTAGGTGTTACCATCGATATCGGTTATACAGTTGCCGGAGGCGGCGTCCACATAAATCGGATGCGGTGAACCCCAATCGCTCATCCAGGGCATGGGCACCCCGTTCAGCAACACATCCCGGGCCTGCCGAAACACCTTGGCTGATCCAGGGCTGCGTATTTTGAACAGCTCGACCTCTCCTTTCATCAGGTTTGCCAGTTGTTCATCCGAAACCACTTTATTGGGAAAAATCATCGGTTCTCCTTGATTCTTGCCATACATATCCCGCCTCGACAGGATGCAAGTTCAACGGTAAGCGTACTGACGTCCTCTTGCCTTTTCGGCCTATGGCCGAAAATCAAGCCACCTGCTCTGCAGGTGGTCGCTCTTACTCTCGTCCAGACCTGGTCCAGCAATTTTTCACTGGCTAAACGTTTGTTCAATAGAAATTTAGTTGACTATACGTTCATTCAATGATAATTGTCAAGAAAAATTTTAGTTTTGAAAGAACATTTAAAGACCCGGAATAAAATATTTTTCAAGGCGGAATAGTTAGGGCGTCCCTCATGTCAGTCAATGAAAATAAAGGTGTTATCACCCGTGCTGAACAAAAGCAGCTGACCCGTAAAACGCTTATCGACACAACGGTCGATGTCATTGCGAAAGACGGTTTTTCGGGAGTCACCATGGCAAAAGTGGCGGAACGAGCGGGTCTATCAAGAGGAATATGCAATTTTCACTTTCAAACCAAAGAACAGCTGTTGCTGGAAACATTGAAAGCGCTTTATCAGGAGTTCGAGTCAGCCTGGCAAGGTGCCATCGCTGAAGCTGGTTCGTTACCTTTTGAACAGATAAGGTCGTTGATTAAAACGAATTTAGAGCCGCCGGTAGCCGATGCAAAAAAAATTGCCGTATGGTTGGCTTATTGGGGTGAGACACCTTCCCGGGCCACCTATCTAAAAATTTGCCAGGCGCGTGACATCGCCTGGGAGAAGGCGGTCGAAGCAATATTAAGGCAAATGTCCAAAACCGGTTTTACTTCGCACGGGATGAGTCTGGCAAAAATTGCACAGACCCTGACGGCCATGATGGATGGAATTTGGGTCGAGTACCTTTTATCGCCCGACCGGCTGAGTCCTAAAGAAGCTGTTCAGGCTTGTTATGCGTATCTTTGCAGTTTTTTTCCTGGATTTGATGAGAACGCAAAAAGCAATTTCCGCTCGTAAATTAGAGATTAACGTCAAGGTGAACTTCACCCCTCCGGGTGAAATCAACGCCGGGTTCTCCCTCTCTCCGAGCAGCAGTCTTTACCCTCCGGGGCGCAGTCCGCTGCGGGACGGAGTCGAGCAGGAAGCCGGCCTTTAAACCCTGCGGTCCAGAGTGGGGATGGCGTCGGGCCGGAAGCCGGGCCAAGATTCTTTACTCAATTGCCTGAAATTCGCGCATGAACTTGCGGTCAAGATAATCCTTGAAAATAAACGCCGGACGGCCGCCGAACAGGATCCACCACTTGTGGAATATACCGGTGCCGTCACCCAGATTGAAAATCAGTAGATATTTTCCGCCCGGCTTGAAGGACCTGAGTTCGGAGCCTTCCAGCGTTGCCATTAGATTGTGGTAAATAATCGGATTCTGACGCACGGCATAAACACCGACCTTATCCAAGGGGGATTCTACGAAATAGATGCAGTCGCCGCCGCCGAATATATTGCTGTAGCCGGTGCTCTGAAGATAGCGGTTGACCTGCATTCCTCCGTCAGGACCGATGGGTATGCCTGATACTTTGAAAACCGGATTGGGTTTTACGCCGACGGCCACGAAAATAATGTCCAGTTCATGTACCTTGCCGGATACTTCCGTGACGTGGCCGGTTTTGATTTCCTTGATATCGCAGTCTTCCACGATTTCAATGCCGCGCGCCTGCAACGAGGCCATGGCTTTTTTACGAACGCCGGCCGGATGATGCGGCATGAGTGTTTTACTGGTCAGGATTTTAATGGCAGCCGGCTGCATGCCCGGTTCCCGGGTCAGCCGCCAGATATTGCCGGAAATCTCGACCGACGACGGGCCGCCGCCGATAATCGCGACGGCGATTTTTCTTTGCGAGCCGAGCTCGAGGATCCGCTGCTGGGCCGCCAGCAGTCTTTCAATCGGTTTGACCAGATAGATGTCTGTCAAACCGTCTGTAATGATGTCCGCAGGTATCTGGCTGCCCAGGTTACAGGACAGCACGTCATATGAAACCGTATCGCCTGATTCCAGATGGATGCGTTGCGCTTCCGGATCAATTTTTACGACCTTTCCCAGAACGAAATTGCCGCCCTTTTTTTCCACGACGTGTTTGGTTGCAAAGCGAATCTCTTCGGGTGCGTAGGTTTTTCCCAGCATGCCCGGGCCCATTCCCGAATAATAGTGATGTTCGGAAGGCCCGATGACCGTTACATTGTGCCCCTTATCCACAAACGTATGCAGGTTCACCAGCGTCACCATGTGGGCATGTCCTCCTCCAGCAAGTACCAGATGCTTCTTCATGTCTACCCTTTTTACTTTGAGCTGTGCCTTGAACCCTGAACCTTGAATCCTGAATCCAGAACGCTAACTCCCTGAACCTTGCAACCTGTCTGCTATTAAAGCCCCTCAAACAGCTTACCCAACTGCTCCAAATGAGCACGCTCTTCATTTGCGATCTGCACCAAAGCGTCTTTGCTTTGTGCAGATGCGGCTTTTTCGGATGCCCTCTGGTACAAATCCAGCGCCTGGGCTTCGATGGCCATGGCAAGCGAGATGACCTCCTCCACAACTTCAAGATCAGGCTCATAAAGCTTCAGGTATTCCTCGGTTGTAAGGCCGCCTTCCATCGCGGGTGCCACCACGTTTTTTTCAAATTCATCTCGATTCTCATCAGTACCGGTAATTTTGCAATACTCGGCAAATATTCGATCCTGGTGTTTTACCTCGATGGTCGACAGTTTTTCAAACAACTGCCTGGCATTGTCGTTTTTCACCTCGGGGATCATCGATACATAAAACTCCCTCAAACCCTCCTCCAACGAGTAGGCAACGATCAGCGTTTCGCGGGGGGTCTCCTGGCCGGTAAACAGGTGGAGCCCAAGGTCCTCGGATCCGATCGCTTTATTGCTGTTCCAGGCTTTTATGCCGCCGGCCATGTTGATCACATCCTTAAAACCTTTACCGGCCAGCATCTGAGCAGCCACCCGGCTGCGTCCGCCCACCGCTCAATACACGACGGTCGGTTTTGCAGGATCAACTTCACTGATGCGATTGTTTAGCTCCGGCAGCGGGATCAGCTTGGAACCTGGAATGTGACCGGATTCGTATTCTCCGGGTTGGCGCACGTCAATAAGGTTGAATTGATCCGCGGCCAGCTTGTCCATAAATTTTTTGGCCTCCGGCGCATCGATTGATTTGACACGGGTAAAAAATTGTTTCCAGCGCATTTTACCTCCCTCCCGAATTGCTATTTTTAAGGACGGATTAATTAGAAATTTCTTTCAGCCCTTCTTCCATAATAGCAAGGCCTTTCTCCAGTTGCTCGTCGGTGATCACAAATGGCGCCAGTACCCTTACAACGTTGCCGTAGCTTCCGCAGACCAGTACCAGCAGGCCTTTGCTGAGACAGAAAGCGGCCAGCTGTTTGGCTTCGTCTGCTGCCGGCTCTTTTTTCTCGCCTTTGACCAATGCCAATCCGAGCATGGCACCCAGTCCCCTGATTTCACCGATTATGCTGAAATCCTTTTGCCACTTTTCAAATCGGGCCTTCAGTTTTTCACCCAGCGCCACGGATTTGGCCAGCATGTTTTCTTCTTCCAAGGCATCCAGCACAGCCAGGGCTGCCGCGCAGGCCACCGGGTTTCCGCCGTAGGTTCCGCCCAGGCCCCAGGAGTGAACGGAATCCATGATTTCTTGTTTGCCGATAACCGCCGCAAGGGGCATGCCGGCTGCCAGGCTCTTGGCTACCACTACCAGATCCGGTTCAACCCCCCAGTGTTCGATGGCAAACATTTTACCTGTTCGCCCCATACCGCTCTGGATTTCATCTGCCACAAACAGAATACCGTTGTCATGACAGATCTTGACCAGTTCCTGAAAATATCCTGCCGGCGGTGCGATGAATCCGCCTTCCCCCTGCACCGGCTCCGCGACAACCGCTGCCACGGCTTCCGGGTTCACGTGCTTGATAAAGACGTCATTGAGTTTGTCGGCGCCGGCAACATCGCCGAACGGTATTCGGTAAACTTCCGGTGCAAAAGGGCCGAAGCCGAATTTATAGGGTTTGACTTTGCTGGTCATGGTCATGGTCAGCAGGGTACGCCCGTGATAGGCATTTTCAAAAACAATAATGGCCGGTCGTTTGGTGTAGTAGCGCGCTATTTTAACGGCGTTTTCCACCGCTTCAGCTCCGCAGTTTAAGAATACGGCCCGTTTGGGAAAATCACCGGGGGTCAGCCGGCAAAGTCGCTGCGCCAGCTTCACAGCAGATTCATAAGGGTTTACCATAAAACAGGTGTGTGTGAATCTTTCGGCCTGCTCCTTGATGGCCGCCACTACCTTTGGGTGGCTGTGTCCGACATTCATCACGGCGATGCCGCCGGCAAAATCAATAAATTCCCGGCCTTCCACATCCCGCAGTACGGCACCTTGCGCGGATTGGATGAAATTTGTCGTGGTCATGCCGACGCCATCGGATATGGCCTGTGTTTTTAGCTGCGTCAATTGTTCATTGGAAGTCTGGCTCATCTTTCCTCCTGTCATCGGCTGCAGGCCGATGGTGAATAGTTATTAGTTATTTGTTATCAGAAAAATCGCCGTATTTAAGATACCTCCGAGCTATAAAAGCGACCTAAGCCAATACTCATACGTAAACAGCGTTCTGCTTGTATAATCTTGTTTGTTATTTTTTGAATAAACCCTTCAAAGGGTAAAAGCGCAATTTATAATGTCGCTGTGTATAATAACTAATAACGGATAACTAACAACGAAAACAACTATTTTCTGGAGCGATTTTTGTTTTAGCCCAGATTATGTTTTTTTACGAAATCATTCAGCACCATCTCCAGATTCGGCCGGCCGATTTCCTGCAGGTTGTAATACACCCGTGTATTGGGCTTTTTGATCTTTATAATTCGGTTCAGATCGATGGGGGTGCCGATTACCACTGCATCACAGTCGGTGTTATTGATGGTGGTCTCAAGATCCTTTAACTGCTGCTTACCGTAACCCATGGCCGGCAGAACGGTCCCGATCTCCGGGTAAATCTGAAATGTTTCAACTAACCTGCCTACCGTGTACGGCCGCGGGTCGATGAGTTCGGCGGCGCCAAATTTCTGGGCGGCAACCACCCCGGCACCGATTTTCATCTCGCCGTGGGTCAAGGTGGGACCGTCTTCCACCACGAGCACTCTCTTGCCTCGGATGACGGATGGATCATCGACATCCAGGGTGGAGGCACCGTCGATGACAATCGCAGCCGGGGCTTCACTGGCAATGTTGCGGCGCACAATCTCGATCCCTTCGGCATCGGCGCTGTCCATCTTATTGATCACCACGACATCGGACATCCGCAGCGTGACATTGCCCGGATAATAGGTCAATTCATGGCCGGGTCGGTGGGGGTCGACGACGGTGACATGCAGGTCGGGTTTGTAAAACGGAAAATCATTGTTGCCGCCGTCCCATAGGATTACATCACAGCCGGCCGGATCTTGCTCCGCCGCCCGCACGATTGCCTCATAATCCACACCGGCATAAATGACGTTGCCGCGGATTACATGGGGCTCGTACTCTTCCATTTCTTCCACGGTGCAGTTGTACTTTTCAAGATCAGACAACTCAGCAAAGCGCTGCACCTTCTGGGCGGCAATATCACCGTATGGCATGGGGTGCCGAATGGCGACGACTTTAATGCCTTTTGCCATCAGGATTTCAATAATACGTCGCGAGGTCTGGCTCTTGCCGCAGCCGGTGCGAACCGCACCCACTGAGATAACCGGCTTGGTGCTCTTTATCTGGGTGTCTTTCGGCCCCAGCATGACAAAATTTGCACCGGCCGCGTTAACGACGGCTCCGACGGACATGACGTGCTGGTAAGATACATCACTGTATGAGAACACACAATCATCCACATTCAACTCTGTGATTAATCGGGGAAGGTCTTTTTCCGGATGGATCGGTATTCCGTCCGGATACAAGCTGCCGGCCAGTTCGGCCGGGTATTTGCGACCTTCAATGTCCGGTATTTGCGCAGCCGTAAACGCCACCACGTTGTAGTCTTCATTGCCTCGATAGTAGGTGTTGAAGTTTTGAAAATCCCTTCCGGCGGCTCCGATGATAATTACATTCTTTTTCGACATAATTTTTTCCTCCGTAAAAAATTAATAAATTTCCGTTCCTGTTTCTCCGGCAATGGCTTTTTCAATATCTTCCAAGTGGCAGATAATTCCACGATTGCCGGTTTCTTTAAAAAATTCGGTGATGGCTTCCACCTTGGGTCCCATCGAGCCGGCGGGGAAGTGACCCGCCTTAACATACTGCTCTATTTCCGACAGAGATACTTTGCCGAGTATTCGTTGATCGGGAGTGCCCCAGTTAATGCCGGCGCCGGCGATGTCCGAGGCGATTACAAAGATGTCGGCTTTAATTTCCCGGGCCAGAATAGAGCTGGCCAGATCCTTGTCGATGACCGCCTCAACACCGCGGAATTTTCGCTCCTTGCGGATAACCGGTATGCCGCCGCCGCCGCAGCAGATAACGATAAAATCCATTTCGATGAGTTTTTTAATCTCCCGTCTTTCAACGATGGCCATCGGTTTGGGAGAAGCCACCACCCGCCGGAATCCTTTATCGGTTTTGACCATTGTGTACGGCAGTTTCGATGCCTCCTCTTCGGTATAAATGGGTCCTATCGGCTTGGTGGGATTTTGAAAGCCCGGATCATTTTGATCCACCACGACGTAGGTTATCAATGTCACAAAACGTTGCTCACCGTTGATGCCGATTTCCATCAACGCATCATCCAGCGAGGACTCAAGCATATATCCGATTTGGCCCTGGGTCATGGCGCCGATGATCTCCAGCGGCATTTTGGGCACCCGGTCGCAGCTTTCCTGCTGCAGCAGCAAATTGCCAACCTGGGGGCCGTTGCCATGGGTAATCACCAACTTGTATTGTCTGGATAGTCGCGCAATCTGACGCATCGGCAGTTTTAGGTTGACAAACTGCTCTTTGTGCGTCCCTTTTTGGCCCTTTTTTATCAGGGCGTTGCCGCCAAATGCGATTAGGATGATGGGTTTATTTTGCATGGTGATTATTTCCTGCTTTAAATTCTTCGCATTTCACAAATCTGTGGTTAAATGCTGACAATCACGCTAATTGTCAGTGGTCAATTGTCCATTGTCCGTTGTTGGTTGGTGGTTGAGAAAACAGATGGTACTCTACGCCGTAAACCGTGAGCCTTTTTCCTTCAACCTATGAGCTGTCAGCGAGCTGTCAGCTATGAGCTACGAGCTGGCGCGCCTGCGCCCTGCGCCAAGAAGACAGATGTCAGATGACAGAAGCTGAAAGGCCTCCAACCCCGAACCTATTGCCTCAATATGCCCTGCACCTTATATCTTACACCCTATACTCTACACCTTTAATTTCATCTCCGTGCGTCTTGAGCCGTGCACCGTGCGGCGTCTAAATCCCTCAACCCGCAACCCGCACCCTGCAACGTGCCTCAAGAACCCAGTGTTGCCACCATGACCGCCTTGATCGTATGGATGCGGTTTTCCGCTTCGTCCCATACAATCGATGCCGGCGACTCGAATACCTCTTCGGTGACTTCCATGGCCTCAAGACCGAATTTCTGGTAAATTTCTTCTCCAACGGTGGTCTCCCGGTTGTGAAATGCCGGAAGACAGTGCATAAACTTCACCTGTGGATTTCCGGTTTTTTGCATGGCGGCGGCAT
>CP070771.1:5135330-5147728 GCA_020345785.1 Desulfobacterales bacterium | reverse complement strand
CCAGCGGATCCGGCAAAAGCACGCTGCTGCGCTCCATCAACCATCTGGAGACCGTGAACGATGGTGAAATCTGGATTGAAGACGTCCAGGTCAACCTGCCGCTCAAGGGCCGCAAATTCGAAAAGCACATCAACCGGATCCGCCAGGATATGGGAATGGTTTTTCAGCATTTCAACCTGTTTCCCCATATGACGGTCATGGAAAACATCACCATGGCGCCCATTCTGCTCAAAAAGACCCCGCGCAAAACAGCCGAAGCGTCTGCCAGCCAGCTGCTGGCCAAAGTCGACCTGACGGACAAGGTCAACTTCTATCCGGCTCAGCTGTCCGGCGGACAGAAACAGCGCGTGGCCATTGCGCGGGCCCTGGCCATGGAGCCGAAAGTCATGCTGTTCGACGAGGTGACCTCCGCCCTGGATCCGGAGCTGATCGGTGAGGTCAACAAAGTCATGAAAAAGCTGGCCGAAGAGCATATGACCATGTTGATCGTCACCCACGAAATGCGCTTTGCGGCCGAGGTGGCCGATCATGTCATCTTCATGGCCGACGGCGTCATTGTGGAAGAGGGGCCGCCAGGCCAGCTTTTTTACCACCCAACCCATGAACGCACCCAGCGTTTTCTGGCAGAGGTGTTCAAATGACGGATAAAATGTGTTCGATGGAAGACATCCGCAACGTCTTCAGCGACGGTCTGACGGTCATGGTGGGCGGCTTCGGGGTGCCCGGCACGCCCTTTACTCTGGTGGACGCATTGTTGGCCAGCGGCGCCGCGGGCCTGACCCTGATAAAAAACGAGGCCAACGAGGACCACATGGGTGTGTCCAAGCTGATCGAGGCCGGACACGTCCGCAAAATCATCACCTCGCATCTGGGGCTCAACGCCACCGTGATCGGGATCATGAACCGCGGCGAGATTGAGGTCGAGTTTTATCCCCAGGGGATCCTGGCTGAAAAGATCCGCACCGGCGGGGCCGGTCTTTACGGGTTTTTGACCGACATCGGAATTGATACGATCTTGAAAGAAAAAAAACAAACCATCTTCATGGACGGCCGGGAGGTGATCGTTGAGCCGGCCCTGAAGGCCGACGTCGCACTGATTCATGCCGCGATGGGAGATCCCAGCGGCAATCTGGTCTATGAAAAAAGCGCACGCAATTTCAATCCGGTCATGGCCACCGCCGCCCGCACGGTCATTGCCGAGGTCGAACAGGTGGTGGAAATCGGAGCCCTGGCGCCGGATCAAATTCACACGCCGAGCGCCTTTGTGGATCATGTGATTGAAATCAAAGAACTAACACAAGAATACGGGATCTTGGCACATCATGTCATATAAAGAAAAAATCGCCGTGCGGGCCGCACGGGAGGTGCAATCGGGCCAGGTGATCAACCTGGGCATCGGCATACCGACCATGATTCCTCGTTATCTGCCGGAAGGCATGGGCATCTGGGTGCACTCGGAAAACGGCATCCTGGGGATGGGACTACGCTGCCGGCGGGGCACGGAAGACCGCAATCTGATCGATGCCGGGGGCAATTATGTGACCCTGGTGCCGGGCGCCTCTTTTTTCGACAGTGCGCTGTCCTTTGCCCTGGTGCGCGGCGGCCGGCTGGATGTGGCCTTCTTAGGTGCGCTGGAAATTTCTAAAAACGGCGATCTGGCCAATTGGATCATCCCCGGCAAACACGCCCCGGGCATCGGCGGCGGAATGGAATTGGCCCAGAAAGCCAGGCGGGTGATCGTCACCACCACCCACACCACCCGCAACGGTCAGCCGAAAATATTAAACCGCTGCACCCTGCCGCTGACCGCCAAAGGCTGTGTCGACCTGATCATCACCGAACAGGCCGTCATCGAGGTGTCCGCCGACGGTCTGAGATTAAAAGAAATCGCATCCGACACCAGTGTCGATCAGGTGGTCGCCAATACCGCGGCTGATCTGATCATACCGGACGGAGATCTGCCTAAGTTTTAAACAATTAATATAGGTTAAGCGGTTTCCCGCCCGGGCGGGATTAAGGGTTCCCGGTTATACTAATAAGTTCATTAGTCTTTAGACATGGATTCACCGCCCGCTACGCTCGAGGCGCAAAGGTCGCAAAGTTGATTTTTCTTTTCACTTTCTGCTGAAAGGCCAGTAAGTGAAAAACAACAGCCCTGCGGGCAAAATAGCATTGTATCAGTTAGTAGACGCTCATAAAAGTTCCAACGGTATACAAATCCCACCACGAAGTGGTTACGGATTTTCATTTGCCGCCCTCTCAGCGGCAAATGAAAAAATAACTCCTCAGCGTTCGCTGCGTCTTTGCGGTGAATACAACGTTTAATATGTTAGCATTTCATATCTAAATAATTATGGCCGCCTTAGTAGTTTTCAAAAAGGTAGTAAAGGACTAATTCCATGACGGAATTGAATAATAAAGAAAAGCAGATCATCACGGCGACGGAAAAATTGGCGGAGGACATTGTCGATTTCGCCAGCCGGCTGGTGGCCGAACCCAGCACGCTGGGCAACGAAATTTCGGCCCTGCGGGTCATGGAGGCCGAGCTTAAAAAGCTGGGATTGGAAACGCGCCAGGTACCGATCGATCCTGCGATCCTCGCCGAACACCCCGGATTTGCGCCGGTGCCCTGGGAATATGACAATCGATATAACATCGTCGGCATCCGGCCGGAGGGCGCTGAAGGCGGTCGCAGCCTGCTGCTCAACGGACACTTGGATGTGGTCGATCCGGGGGGAGGCACGTTCTGGCAGCGGGATCCCTTTGTGTCCGAAATTCGCGACGGCTGGCTGTACGGCCGGGGAGCAGGGGATATGAAGGCCGGTGTTGCCGCCATGACCTACGCCCTCAAGGCCGTTGAGACGGCCGGCTTTGCCCTGCGGGCCCCCGTGACGGTGGAAGCGGTGATCGAGGAAGAGTGCAGCGGCAACGGCGCCCTGGCCTGCATCCAGGCCGGCTATGACGCCGAAGCCGTCTTGATTCCGGAGCCGTTCGGTCCGACCATCCTGACCCATCAGGTCGGGGTGCTGTGGTTCAAGGTCAGTGTGGCCGGGGCTGCGCGCCACGTTCTGGCGGCCGGCAGCGGGGTGAATGCCATCGAAACCTGTTTTCCCATTATATCGGCGTTGCGCGGCCTGGAAACCGAACTCAATGCGGCTGCGCGACCGGAGGCCTACCGGGATATAGACCATCCATTGAACCTGAATATCGGTATTTTCAAGGGCGGCAGCTGGCCGTCTTCGGTGCCGGACACCGCGGAATTTCATGGCCGATTGTCCTATTTTCCCGGTACACAATTCACTGACATCCGCCAAAAAATTATCCAAACGGTTTCGCAGGCGGCCGCAGAAAATACCTGGCTGGCTGAAAACCCGCCCGCAGTCGAGTTTTACGGGTTTCGCTCCGACGGCCACAGCGCCGACCGCAGCCTGCCGGCCCTGGCAACCCTCAACAACTGCCACCGGACACTGACGGGCGCGGATGCCGCAACCTACGTTGCGACCTGCACGACGGATTTGCGGGCCTTTCACCATTTCGGCCGCAGCCAGGCCACCTGTTACGGACCGGTGGCTGAAAGTATCCACGGCGCCAATGAAAGGGTTCAGCTTGACAGTGTCATGCAGACGGCCAAAACCTATGCCCTGTTTATGGCACGCTGGTGTGGACTGGTAGAGTAATCATGGCTGCGGGGTGAGCTGAATGGTTTGCGGCCGTGCATCCCCAGATTAAACCTGCGAGTGTCTGATAGTGATGCTTCGCGGCGCTAGTTGAGAACTTCGTTTAGCGTTTCGCTGAGATTTTGCATATTAAACGGCTTCACCACAACACCGCTGAATCCATAATTTTTATAGTTGGACATGATTGGATCATTTGAATAACCGCTGGAGACGATGGCCTTCACGTTCGGATCCATTTCACGCAGTTTTTCGAAGGCCTCTTTTCCTCCCATGGCTCCGGGTACGGTCAAATCGAGTATCACCACATCAAACGGTTCGCCAGCCTCAAGTGCGCGCCGGTATAAATGGATGGCCTGCTCGCCATCGCAGGCCACTTCAGCTTTATATCCCATGCGATGCAGCATATGACGAATAAGGTCTCGTATCATATCCTCATCATCCATAGCGAGAATTTTGCCCCTGCCCGTTAATGGATTGTGCCTGTCTTCGACCGTTTTAGGTGCTTCTTCTTTCGAAGATGGCAGGTAAACCGTAAACGTCGTTCCTACCCCCACTTGTGATTCAACGCCAATGTGGCCGTCATGCCTTCTTATAATCGAGTATGCGGTTGCAAGCCCCAAACCGACTCCATTTTGCTTGGAAGTAAAATAGGGATCAAAAATTTTATTGAGATACACCTCTGGGATGCCGGATCCCAAATCCTTGATTGCGATCTTGACATATCGGCCGGACGTCAGAGGCAAGCCTTGATCCGCACCGACTGTAATGTTTTCGGCACTTATGCGAATGATTCCTCCATCAGGCATGGCCTGATCGGCATTGATAATGATATTTTGGATGACTTGACTGATCTGATCCACATCTATCTCCACCGGCCACAGGTCGGTTGGCAAATTAAAATCGCATCTGACCTTGGAGCCGCTCAGAACAAAGGTTGAGCAATCAATGATGACGCCCGATATGGATGTGACCTTCTTAACCGGCGCGCCACCTCTGGAAAACGTAAGCAGTTGCTGGGTCAGTCCCGTCGCCCGCTTAGACGCCTTTTCCGCTTTTTCAAGGAACTTGTAGATGGTATCATTGGGAGAGGCATCCAGCTTGGCCAGGGAAATATTACCCATTATCGATGCCAAAATATTGTTGAAATCGTGGGCGATGCCGCCTGCCAGAACGCCGATGGACTCGAGTTTCTGAGACTTCAGGAGCTCTTCCTCCAACTGGCGTTTTTCAGTGATATCGCTTAGAAAAGTCAATGTCGCGGGAGAACCCTCCCAGGAAATCCGGACCGAATTGATATTTACCCATTTGACACTGCCATCTTTGGGTATGCACCTTATCGTAAAGTTTGCCGGCACAGGTTCACCGCTGATCCTTTTTAAATAATTTTGACGAACCACATTTCGTTCATCCGGATGCACCCAATCTATAAAGGGATTGGTTTTCAACTCTTCTTCCGTATAGCCTAAAAGCTCAATTGCGCTGGGATTGACGAAGCGCAACATTCCATCTTGCGCAACGACAATTGCTTCATTGGCATTTTCAACCAACTGACGATACTTCTCCTCACTTTCTCGCAGCGCTTCCTCGGTACGCTCGCGTTCCATGATTTCATTTTTATAGGCTTTAATTGTATCTTCCAGCGTGAGTCGTTGCGACTCAACCGTTGCGAACGCTTTTGAGAATCTAAGAGAAAGAAGTAATGCCTGAGAAAAAATAAATACGAAAAATCCAAATTGTATCATGTAGCCGGTCTTTATAAGAAGATTCGAATACATAATATCATTGACGCCCGATAAAAATAAGACAATAAAACCGGCCAAATACAGACTCGCCTCCTGGCGCTGGCGGTATCTCGCCAGGATGAGAACATAGAATCCATAACAAAAAACCAGAATTGTAAAAATATGATATACAGGGGTGGTGTAAGTGTAAATTTTGGCGGGTGTAAAGAAAACGATAGCTGAAAATAAGCCCCCAATGATCGCAATAGTATAAATCACAAATTTTGGAACTTCTTTGGGGAAAATATTTCTGGCATAGGCAGCGAATATGGGAACTCCGGTATAATATGTCAGATAAGCTATTTTTGTATGAATTTCCCAGTCAAAGTTTGGCAAGAACTCGATTAGGTATCTTTCACCGGTTACAAGACTCCTGACAGCAATCAGAAAGCAGAAAATTCCGAAAAAAAGGGTGGATTTTTCTTGCGGCCTGAAAATAAAAAGACCGATGTGGTAAATACCCATGATCAAAATACCGCCAAACAGGAATAAGTTAAAACTCAGAGCTTTTTGTCTTATTTGCCAAATATCGTCCTTTGAGCCCAGCAGGATGGGTTCCCAGGCTCCGCCCTTGCGATGATGGAAATTTGATACTTGAATAATTATCTCCAACCGCTCTAAACTCGGAGTAAATTCGACAACTTGAGGATGAAACTGAGGCCATGTCGATTCACGGTTTTTACCCGGTTTTCCTGCCGACATTATCATTTTTCCATTCACAGACACGGAAAAAGCCACCGCCATATCTAAAAACTTGAAGGCCAATCTTTGGCCCGCCCCTGCCAGAAGAACTTCTAACCGATAGGTTGCATAACCCTCACCGGAAAGATTCTTGCCCTTGACTTCGTACCCATTCCATGTCCCGGGGACTTTGATAAAACCACTCATGGTGGGTGGGCTTTCAGCCGAAAAATCATCCGGAATCAAATGCCTGTTCCAATAAAACTCCCATCTACCGTCAAGCGTCACCGGGCCATCTTTGTCAAAATTCCAATCTCTCAAATCAAGAATGCCGTTTTCAACGCTGGGCACGGCCTTGGGCAAGGCTTTCGATCGGCAGGCATGTAAAACCGAAATCGTTAAACAAACGGATATCAGAACCGCAAACCTGCCTTTTTTATTCATTTGCCGTATTCCTTGGCTAAGATTTTGGTTTTCCAAGAAAATTTTTGAATAATACCAGTTCTTCGGATAAAAATGGGGGATCTTACAGCCATAAGCATCTAACCGGCATCTACTCCAGCGGCAATCGGCTAGCTGCCTGACAATTCCGGCCCTTAGTGGATTGCGCTGGGCTTACTGGGAAAGTTGCAGCAGGTGGGCGCCATTTTGCAAGGTGATGCTTTTCTAACGCCCTTGAAACAGGGGGCCTCTGGGAAAAAGCCGCCATTAAAGTGCAGCGTGTAAGTCGTGTCGAAATATTGCATGGCCTTCTCTGATAAACGATAATATACGGCGAATTTTTATTCAATCAGCCATGCTTTGCGCATAAAAATCGCTTATCAAATGAGAATGATAAATGTCAATTATTATTCATATTTTGGGGGATTGGACCATTCTACCGTCAAGCGTGAATTTAAATCGGTAAAATGAAGGAAGTGTGGCAGGCTCAAATTTTTTCTGAACCGGCCACGGGATTGACCCGCGGCCGGGCTCTCGTTCGTGCGCTTTGATCAGTGAATCCGCTGAATGACAATCACTGCGACCGGGTTGCGCCAGTCGAATTCTGAAGGATCTAAATCGCCGCTGCCGTGTATGCCGGCATGAATATGAACATAGCCTTCGGCAGGATCGGGGTCATGAACATTGGCATTCCCACAGGGTGGCCCCGGAATATAATCACAGATCTCCTTATTCTGTTCGCTGCCCGCATCGTAAGCGTCGGCTTCCTCCACTACCTCTCCAAATAAAGGGACCCGCACACCACGCACGGCAAAAAAGGCATCATTGGTCGTGACCAGCATGCCCGCCAGTGAGAGAAACCGGAAGCCTCTTTTGGCTTTGATCTCCACTGAAACCGAAGCTCCCGGCATTATTGGGCCGTCACCGACTTTGAAATCAAAGACTGAGGGCTGGGTGGCCAGAAAATCGGTCAACGGCCCGGTATCGGCATCCTCGGCGAGTCTATCCAGCCCGTGCATGGCTTCTTCGCCCAGGTTGAACAACCTGAAATCACGGCTGTGACTGATCACAAGCGGCGGGCTGATGATTTGACCCCGCGTGATATTGGTAATGGTGACTTTGTACGACTGTGCCTGCTTGGAATACGACGCCTCGCTTGCCGGCACTATGGCCAGGACGATGAAAAATACGATGACCCCTGAAATAAATTGTTTCATGATTACCTCCTTTCAGTTGAATTCTGAAAGGAAAAATAATCGTAAAAATTCACAGGATCATCACGAAAGTATCATATTTTGGTAACAAGCATTTTAATCCATGATATGCTTCACCAAATGCCCTAATTCGGGAAAAATCAGCTCCCGGCAGGCCAGTTTGCAGGCATTCAGGCTGCCCGGCATACAAAACACGATGGTCTCATCAAGGACTCCGGCGGTGGCACGCGACAAAAAGGCGGCCGATCCAATCTCGTCAAAACTCAGCTTGGCAAACAAGGGGCCGAAACCACTCAGTGTTTTGGAAAACATGGGACTGACCGCTTCAATCGTCACATCTTTTTTCGTGATACCGGTCCCGCCGCTCATCAGAATCACCTGGGGCCGCTCATCTTGAATAACACGGCGCACCGTGGCGGCAATAAGTTCAGCGTCATCCGGTATCACCTGGTGATAGAGAACATCGTGGCCTTCCCCGCGGGCCTGCTCCCTGATCCAGTTGCCGCTGGTATCATCTGCCAGGGCCCGGGTGGTGGATACCGTAATGATTGCGATCGTAACTTTCCGTGGTGCATGTTTTTTATGTTCGTGTGTGCTCATGTTTCTCCGTATTTATGATTGACGGAAGGCATTGCAGGCTAAGTTCCTCGGCACGGTGACAGCACACCTGATGTCCGGTCGACAGCTCTCGTAGGGCCGGCGTGTCCTGGCGGCATCTTTCTTCCGCGTACAGGCAGCGAGGGTGAAAATGGCATCCGGCCGGGGGATCAATCGGGGTGGGGACGTCTCCCGGAAGCAGAATCCGGCGTGCGGCATAGTCCGGATCCGGCACAGGAACAGCCGATATAAGTGCCTCCGTATAGGGGTGTTGGGGATGTTGAAACAGTTCGCCGGTGTCTGCCGATTCCACAATCCGGCCGAGGTACATGACAGCCACCCTGTGGCTGATAAATTTCACTACCGACAGATCGTGGGTGATAAAGAGATAGGTGAGGTTAAATTGCTGCTGGAGATCTTTCAACAAAGTGAGCACCTGGGCCTGTACCGACACATCGAGCGCGGAAATCGGTTCGTCTGCCACGATCAATCTGGGACTGAGCGCCAACGCGCGGGCGATGGCGATGCGCTGGCGTTGCCCTCCGGAAAACTGGTGGGGATACCGCATGGCATGATCGGCGTCCAGCCCTACGGCGTTGAGCAGATTTCGAACCCGCTCGGTTCGCGCCGACCGGTCATCGATCTGATTGACCAGCAGGGGCTCTTCAATAATGGCGCCGACCGTCATGCGCGCATTCAGGGAAGAGTAGGGATCCTGATAGATGATCTGCATCTCCCGCCGCAACTGCTTCAGGACAACGGCCGACGCGTGGGTCACATTTACCGGTGATGACGGTGCCGTTCCATTAAGCTGCAGGTTGCTGTGAAATAAAATTTCGCCGTCTGAAGGCTCCAGCAGCCTCAGGATCGTTCTGCCCGCCGTGGTCTTGCCGCACCCGCTTTCCCCAACCAGCGCCAGACACTCCCCTTCATTTAGGGACAGGGCAATGCCGTCGACGGCCTTAACCTGTCCGACGACGCGGCCGAATACGCCCCTTGTAATTGGAAAGTATTTTTTAAGGTTCCTTACTTCGAGCAGTTTACCTTTTTCCGGCACGGATCAATCCCCTTATTCCACCCACAACCAGCAGGCGACCTGATGGCCGCTGGCCACTTCGGTCAATACCGGATTTTTTAACCGGCACACCGGCATCGCTTCCGAACAGCGTGGCTCAAAAGGACAGCCCGGCGGTACGCTGTAAGGGTCGGGAACCACGCCCTTTATGGGTTTTAAATTCGCTTTCGGAGTGATGAGCGACGGCATGGATGTCATCAGCCCCCGAGTGTACGGATGTCTCGGATCGCGGTAAATACTGCGCACATCCGCTTTTTCGACAATGTAGCCGAGGTACATAACCACTACCTCGTCCGCCATGCCCGCAACAACGCCCAGATCGTGGGTAATCATCACAATGGAAGCCCCGAATTCTTTTTGCAGAGACACCATCAAATCAAGAACCTGAGCCTGAATGGTGACATCCAGGGCCGTGGTGGGCTCATCGGCAATCAACAGAGCCGGCCGACAGGAGAGGGCCATGGCAATCATGGCCCGCTGCCGCATACCGCCCGACAACTGGTGGGGATATTCGTCAACCCTGCGCTCGGGTGATGGGATGCCGACCTTCCTGAGCATTTCCACAGCACTTTCCCGCGCCTGGCGGCGGTTTTTCTTCTGGTGCAGCATAATGGGCTCCATGATTTGATAACCGATGGTAAAGACCGGATTGAGGGATGTCATGGGTTCCTGGAAAATCATGGCGATATCGTTGCCCCGGATGGCACGGATCTTTGATCCCTTGGGGTGCAGCAGGTGCAAGGGCACGACCTCTTGATGGCGCCGGTACAGAATCTCCCCGCCTGCAATCCGCCCGGGCCGGTGAATCAAGCCCATGATTGCCAGGGCCGACACCGATTTGCCGCAGCCGCTTTCTCCGACAATTCCCAGGGTATGCCCTTCTTCAACCGCCAGGTGGATGCCGTTCAGAGCCCGAACGACCCCGTAGTCGGTGGTGAAGTGCACTTTAAGATCAATGATTTCCAACAGGGGATCGGCCAATCCGGTGTTCCTCATTCCATCAAATCAATTGAACCGGCGCATAAACTCATTAGTATCGCTTAGCGCCATACGCGCTCCATTTTCGGGTCCAGCGCATTGCGAAGCGCGTCCCCGAAAAAATTGAAACCCAAAACGGTAATCATAATGGCAATGCCTGGAAAAGTTGCAATCCACCAAGCATCCATCATGTATTCCCGGCCGTCAGCCAGCATGGCCCCCCACTCCGGTGTGGGTGGCTGGGCGCCAAGCCCTAAAAAACTAAGGGCGGCCGCCCACAGAATTGCGATGGCTACCGCCAAGGAAGAATAGGCGATGACGGGGCCCAAGGTGTAGGGGAGGATGTGTCGCATGATGATTCGCAACTGCCCGCAACCAATGGACCTGGCCGACTCTACGAAGGTTTCCTGCTTTAATCTGAGTACCTCCGCCCGCACCAGTCGCGTATAAGCCCGCCAGCCGATGGCTCCCACGGCGATAATCACGTTTTGAATGCCTCCGCCGAGAAACCCTGCAATGGTAACGCCCAGCACCACCGAGGGAATGGAGAGCATCACGTCGGTAATGCGCATGATGAGCATTTCCAGAAATCCACCGTAATACCCGGCTATCAGACCAAGGGTCACTCCCACCAAAAATTGGATACCAACCACGCCGACACCGATGATGATGGCATAACGGCAGCCATAGAGGATTCGCGTTAACAGGTCTCTGCCGTACTGATCGGTTCCTAAAGGATGCTTCAGGGAGGGGGGCAGCAGCAGTTCATTGTAACTCTGTCTCACGGGATCATAAGAGGTCAGCCAAGGAGCTAGGAAAGCCACCACCAGCAGCATGCCGATGATGACGGTGCCGGCCAGGGCGGCCTTGTCCCGTTTCATGCGCCGCAAAGCGGTTTTCAGGTAAGTGTCGTCGACACCCCGGTACTTTATGATTTTAGTTGTTTCGGAAGTCGTCATTGGCGTCTAATCCGCGGATCGATGGTTGCGTAAAGAAGATCGACAACCAGATTTATGATGACAACGATCAACGCATAGAGAAGGACGGTTCCCTGCACAAGGGTATAGTCCCTTTTCAAAACGGCGTCCACCAGCATACGGCCCATTCCCGGCCACGCAAAAACGGTTTCAATGATAACCGACAGGGACAGCATCTCGGGTATCTGAAGGCCGAAAATGGTCACCGTAGGAATCAGGGCATTTCGCAGGGCATGTTTGTAAACCACTATTGATTCCGCCAACCCTTTGCTGCGGGCGGTCTGGACATAGTCCTCCCCCAGGGCTTCGAGCATGCCGGCCCTTACCAGGCGCGAGATAATGGCCACCTGTCGGATCCCCAGAATAAGACCGGGAAGCAATAAATAGCGCAGGCCTTCTACCGTCCAAACGGGCCCTCCGCGGCCGGATATCGGAAGCAGACCGAGATGAAGGGACAACAACAGCACGGCGATCATAGCGACCCAGAATCCGGGCATCGAAATCCAGAAGAGCGACCCCAGGGAAATGAGGTTGTCAATCCAAGTGTTGGCCCGGGTGGCCGAAATAACCCCCGCCGGAATGGCGAACAATACGGCAACGGCCACGGCAAACAGGGTCAGTTCCAGCGTGGCCGGCAGGTGCTCCAGGATAAGATCCAGAACCGGTTCATTGCGCTGGAGTGATCTTCCCAGGTTGCCTTGAACCGTATTTTTGAGCCAGTTCAAGTACCGAATGTAATAAGGTTGGTCCAGTCCCAGTTCTGCCCGTATCTTGGCGACCGCCTCCTCGTTGGCCCTCAGCCCCAGCATGACACGCACCGGATCGCCGGGACTGAAATAGATCAATGAGGAGATCAGAAGCGATACGATCAGCAGCACGGGGACCAGCAACATCAACCTGCGCAGCAGATGTTTGCCCACGAAAGGGCTCCTTTCGGTATTACCCTAAGTACAAGATAGACAGAATACCTTCTTTCG
>CP070771.1:5128525-5135230 GCA_020345785.1 Desulfobacterales bacterium | reverse complement strand
TCATGCAGGCCTTTGGCAAAGAGATAGAGGAAACCTCGAGGGCAGCGCAACGAAAAGAAGAGGAAGAGGGGATTTGGGAAAATATTCAGGGAGCCCGTGTGCTGCTGGTGGAGGATAATGAAATCAACCAGCAGGTGGCCAGGGAGATTCTTGAGGGCGCGGGTCTGAATGTGACGGTGGCAACCAACGGGCAGGAAGCGGTGGATGCCGTCAAGGCAGATTCCTATGACGCGGTGCTCATGGATGTGCAGATGCCGGTGATGGATGGATACACCGCCGCTCGCAAAATACGCGAGTGGGAAACAGAGGTCAGAGATCAGAAGACAGAGGACAGAGGACAGAGAGCAGAGGACGGAAAAAAGGTGTCAGGTGTCAGGTGTCAGGTGTCGCCGGACAGGGAGCTTCAAGGCTCAGCCCTCAGCCCTCAGTCCTCAGAACTTGCACCATCCAACATCCAGTATCCAGAATCAAGCATCCAGTATCAAGTTCCGATTATCGCAATGACGGCGCATGCCATGGCCGGCGACGAACAAAAGAGCTTTGAAGCCGGAATGAACGATCACGTGACCAAGCCCATCGACCCCGACCAGCTGTTTGCCGCCCTGCAGAAGTGGATCAAGCCGGACAAAAAACGCGCCCGGGACCGAAAACAGGAAGTTTTCATCGAGCATTCCGCGGCGGATCAGACGATACCGGAAGACGATCAGCTTCCACGAGATTTGCCGGGGTTCGACCTGGCAGATGGATTGAACCGGCTGCAAGGAAACAGAAAACTTTATCGGAAACTGCTGTTAAGTTTTGCTGCGGATTATCGCGAGGCATCAAACCAAATCCGTAACGCGCTGGATGCCAAGGATTTTGAGCACGCGCATAGCCTGATTCACAGTCTCAAGGGATTGGCCGGCAATCTTGCGGCCACAGAGCTGCAAGCGTCCGCAGTGAATCTGGAAAAACTCGTCAAGCGAGTTAAAAAGGAAGGCCCTCCAGCCACTGACCTGAAATTGAAATTCGCTGCGCTTGATGATGCTCTCAATCAAGCCTTGGCGTCGGTCGAACGCCTGGGTGCATCCGCTGAAGAGCCCGTCTGTATACTATCCGATGACCAGATTACCGCTGTTCCGTCCGAACTTGCCCGGGATATTGCCAAACGCATTCGCGATGCAGCGGAACTGGGCGATGTCAGGCGGCTGAATGCCATCGCGGCGGAAATTAAGACGCACTCAGAGGCCTGTGGTCCGCTCAGCAAAGAGATTGTAAACCTGGCCCGGGAGTTTGATCTTGAGGGTATTCAAAAATTAGCGGATGCACTGGATGCACGCTAGGAAAAATTCAGGTCATACTCATGCCGGATCATGCGCTTTTCTCTTATTTTCCAACGCGTCGAGAATCTTTTCGGGCGTTATCGGCAGCTCCATGAAGTCAACCCCGATGGCATCATAGATGGCATTGACAATGGCGGGCGCCGGCGACAGCTGGGTGCCCTCCCCGGCTTCTTTGGCGCCGAAGGGGCCGATGGGATCGTCGGTTTCCACCTCGATGGCCTCGATTTGCGGCATTTCAAGAAATGTCGGCAAGCCGTAGTCGAGAAACGAAGGATTCATCACCTGGCCCTTTTCGACAACGACATCTTCATAGAGGGCCTGTCCCATGCCTCCTACAACCGAGCCTTCGAGCTGGCCTTCTACCAGCATCGGATTGATGGGCCGGCCGCAGTCATGGGCCGTCACCATCTTCAAAAGCTTCACCCTGCCGGTCTGCAAATCGACTTCCACCTCGGCCGCCTGGGTCATGAAGGAGTAATTGGGTGCAAAATTGCCGCTTTCCTTAAACAGGGTGGTCGGCTCGGAGGTGGGCGCCATCCAGGATCCCCGGCCCACGATGGGCATGGGTAGATCCGCGTATTGATAGGCTTTTAATGCTTCCAACAGCGTCATGCCTTTTTCAGGCGAGCCTTTGACAAAAATTTTGCGATCGCGGGCCACCAGGTCGGCCACGTTGGCTTCCAGTTTGTCGGCCATAAATTCGAATATCTTATTCTTGGCGGCAATCGCTGCCAGCCGGGCGGCGTTGCCGGCCCGGACCGTCACCCCGCTGCCGAAGGTGCCGGGATCCAGCGGCGTAATCCCGGTGTCGGCCGCCGTAATCCGAATGTCATCGATGCGCACGCCAAGCTCCTCGGCTACAATCTGACTGATCACGGTTTCGGCTCCCTGTCCGATGTCGGCTGCGCCCGACAGAACGTTGACGGCCCCGTCCCGGCCCAGCTGAACCACAGCGCCGGAGCTGATATGGCTCATATTGCTGACGCCGCTGGGAAAGGAGGCCCCGGCCAGACCGACGCCCCTGCCGAAAGGCAGTTTGCCGCGCTTATCCTGCCATCCGATAGCCGCGGCAGCTTTGGCTACGGATTCGGAAAATCCGCAGGTATTGATCACAAAACCGCCCGGATGGGGCTCGCCGGCATGAATACTGTTTTTGATGCGGATCTCGGCCGGGTCGACACCGATACGATCCGCAATCATGTCCAGCTGCCGTTCCACCGCAAAACGGGCCTGGGGGATGCCGTGTCCCCGCATGGCGCCGCCCACGGGTTTATTGGTATAAATATGGGAGCCTTCGTAAATGAGATTCGGTACGCGATAGGGAATCATCAGGAAAAAACATGACAGAGCGATCATCGTCGGTGCGGTGCTGTTGTAGGCGCCGCCGTCTGCATAGGCCTTGAAGTCCTGTGCCAGAATCGTACCGTCCTTTTTCACGCCGGTCTTGACGGTGATATACATTGGGTGTCTCTGCCGGGTGGCGATAAAGACCTCTTCGCGCTCGTACAGGAACTTGACCGGCTTTCCCAGATGCATCGCAAACCAGGCCGCACAGAAATCCTTGGCAAACAGATCAATCTTCTGACCGAAACCGCCGCCGACTTTGGGTTTGATGACCCTTACCTTGCTTTCGGGTATCTGCAGCGTATTTGACAAATTTCTTCTCAGAAAAAACGGAATCTGGGTCGATGACCAGATGGTGAGTTCACCGTTGAGCGGGTCAAATTGGGCCAGGGCCGCATGGGGTTCGAGGGGCGCATGATTCACCGGCTGGGAGTAAAAGGTATCCTCAAACACGGCATCGCATTCAGCAAATGCTTTGGCGACATCGCCGAATTCCTTCTTGATGAAAAAAGAGGTATTGTTCTTGACGCCGTCATGGATGACAGGCGCACTATCCTTTTTCGCCTCCAGCGGATCGAATACGGCCGGCAGTTCTTCATATTCCACCGCGATGAGTTCCAGCGCCTCTTCGGCAATTTCAGGATCAACGGCACACACGGCCGCGACATCGTCGCCGATATAGCGCACTTTCTCTCTGGCCAGGGCATATTCATCTTTGGCCATGGGGACAATGCCGTATTTCCGGTCGGGAATATCCCTGCCGGTCACGACGCCCTTGACACCCGGCAGTTTCTCGGCCCTGGAAGTATCGATATTGATAATTCTGGCGTGCGCCACGGGGCTTCGCAGTATCTTCCCATAGAGCATTCCCGGCAGAGAAAGATCATCGGTGAACAAAGCGGCCCCCTTCACTTTCAAGGCCGCATCCAGCATGGGCACGCGGGTGCCGACGACGTTTAATTCTTTTTCCATTTAAGGCTCCTATAAAGCTGGAAGGTTGGGAGGCTGGGAAGCTGGGAAGCCAGGCGCACAAGTACTAATTTTCTTCCTTGCGCGCTCCATTCCAGGTTTCATGCCTCCAATCCCGGGAAGCCGAGAAGATTGGAAGACAGGCTAAATCTTTCGATCCTTTCAGCCTCCCAGCCTTCAAGCTTCCCAGCCTGCCAGCATTTACAACTTAATAATCCCATTTCGGTTATTTCATAAATTATTCAGGCGCATTGACGCTCATTATTGCTTCGATGATTTTTTTGTAGCCGGTGCAGCGGCAGAGGTTGCCGGCCATTTTTTTCTTGACCACCTCCTCGGTGGGATGATCGTCTTCGTTTAAAATGGCCTCGGCCGTCAATATCATTCCCGGTGTGCAGAAACCGCATTGCAATCCGCCATGGTCGATAAATGCTTTTTGCAGTGGATGCAGATCACCGCCGGCGGCTA
This sequence comes from Desulfobacterales bacterium, assembly GCA_020345785.1. The sequence goes on along the minus strand of CP070771.1, from coordinate 5,131,127 downwards.
AACCTTCAATGGTGATAATCTCTTTTCCCATCGCATCAACAGCCAGCATCAAACAGGACAAATACGCCTCCCCGTTGACCAGGACCGTGCAGGCGCCACAGGCGCCCAGATCACATCCCCTTTTGGTGCCCATTAATCCTAATTTTTCCCGCAACACCTCCAGCAGGGTCTGGTTCGGCGCAACCAGTAATTCATGAGTATCGCCATTGACATTGAGTTCAATTGCCCGCTTCATGGTTTCATGCCCCTCAGCTCTTTAATTGTGGATTTTTACAGTCTATCTCTTCAGACATTACTTTAATAATTGAAGATTGAAGATTGTAAATTGAATATTTGTGGTATTCTATCTGTTTTTATTTCATTTACTTTGTGAAAATAGCTATATCGACAACTATAGTTAAGACGCAAATACCTTTTATTCTGAATTCTACAACTATTATTTTGAAAGACAGAATTCCTTAAATATTCAATCTTCAATTTTCAATATTCATTTCCCTTCCCGGGTTTTCTCCGCCGCGCCACGCAGCAGCAATCCCATCATCTTGCGTTTGTGGGATGGGGAATAGACCGAGGTTTTCACCGGACTGGCCTCCTTGGCGGCCAGGTCGCAGGCGGCCGTGATGTTCTCGTCGTTGAGTTCCCGGCCCTTTAAAAGGTCTTCGATCTTTCGCCCTCGGAGGGGCCGGCGATCCACGGCCGTAAAGGCAACCCGATATTGATTTTCCTTGGCAGATGCCCAGAAAGCGGTCCCCACAATGGGAAAATCAATGCTGTCGCGATTGGCGAATTTCATGTAACTTAAAATCCCATTGACGGAGGCGCCGGGAATCAATATTTCGATTAAAATATCGGCACCGGTTAAGTTGAGAGGGGCTTTGCCGTTGCCGGTAAAAAGCTCCTGCAATGAAATCTCCCTTTCACCGTCTTTGCCGGCCAATCTGATTGCGGCATCCAGCGCCAGGAGCGCCGGTGCCAGATCGCCGCAGTAGGTCGAATAGCAAACCGCTTCCTTGTTGACTACATGGCAGATCTCACCGCCCGCTTTGAAGCATGTCGGCCGTGAACTTCGCCACCATTGGGATTGATTAAAAAACTTGCAGCGGTTCTGCTGGCAGATGTTACCGCCGACGGTCCCCATGACCTGGTGATGATACGAACCCACGCAAGAAGCGGCCTGGGCCAAACCCGGCAAGCTGTCCTTAATCGAAGCAGTCATATAAAGGCGCTTCAGAGGAGTCAGCGCGCCGACTCGAATATCTCCGTTGTCCTGCCGGATATAGTCCAGATCGGCTATCCGCTTGATATTGACAACAACCGGCGGACACTCAACCCGGTGTTTCATATTAACCAATAGATCGGTTCCGCCGGCAAGGATTCTGGCTTCCGGTTCATTTTGCAGAATGGAAACCGCCTCCCTGACATCTTTGGGCTCAAAATACTCGAATTTGGGTAATCTCACAGCGCCCCCCGTTTTGAATGAATATTGAAGACTGAATATTGAAGATTGATGGAATGCTGTCGATCTTAAATTGTTAAAACTCTAATGACGGCCGGAGCATTTCCACAAATAGTTTATTTTCGATATTAATCGTCAATTTACTTGCATGAAGTTTCACATCATGAAATCGCGTTTCAGAATGTATATTTCTAATATGCTACCGGTTTTGTTGTCAACAACAAAATTTGATTCGGGGTTCAGAGGTTCAGGGTTCAAAGGTTCAAAGGTTTGTTCAAAAATCTTATCGCAGAGCTATTTATATCCATGTTGAGCGATTCCAGTGTGAAGGTTGGAAAAATGGTCCGTTGTGTGCGTGCGGTGGCAGACCGCTTGCCCAGGTCCGTAACGAATAGGAGTGTAGCAACGTTAAGTAGGGGCGGGCTTTACGCCCGCCCGGATTAGGTGTCGGCACCGAACCGACACCCCTTGTCCAAATCTATCTTTGTATGAATCCGGAAAATAAGGCATTATTGGGATCTTCCGCAGCTAACAGAAAAAAATTCCTTATGTCACACGAGGGCGGACTTAAAACCGCAACCAGGAACCTTTGAACTCTGAACTCTGAAGCTAAATATTTTTATTGACCTACCAAAGTAATATGATATAGATTTCATATATTAAAATAAAGATTCATGATATGAAACTATCGGCCGCCGAAAATTCAATCTACCGGGTTCAGGCCTTGGAACGGGCGCTGGACATTCTGGACTGTTTCAATTTCCAGAACAGGGAATTGAGTCTGTCCGATGTGGTACACCGGACCGGACTCAACAAGACCACCGCCAAGCGCCTGATTTCGAATCTAACCACACGCGGTTATTTACAGCAAGATCCCCAGACCAGGAAATATCAGCTCGGCATGCGGCTTTTTGAATTGGGCGGCGTTGTTTTTTCATCCTTTTCCTTGCGCCGGGCAGCCGCCCACCCGATGACCGATCTACAAAGTAAAACCGGCGCCACCGTGCTGTTGGGGGTCAGAATGGAGGATCAGCTGGTATATGTCGACAAACGCGAGGGCGAAGGGATGATTCGCATTTCATCGGAAGTCGGCTGGCGCCGCCCCTTGCACTACGGCATGCTGGGCATGGTGCTGATGGCCAGCCT
>CP070771.1:5112572-5128425 GCA_020345785.1 Desulfobacterales bacterium | reverse complement strand
AAAAATCAGCGACCACCAGCAGCGCTGGGGGTGTGAGGAATTCTTTATATTATCTCCATTCATATGCCAGCGGCATCGTCTAAGTTTGGACCATCGAAAAATACTCCTGCTGAGGTGGTAAAAACTTTTCAATTCTCACCGGCATCGCCGGTGGCTTATGAATGGAGTTACGTAAACACATGGTTTTTTTAGTTTAAGGCCAAATTTGACCGTTGACAATCAAAGCCCGTTTAGATAGTTGAACCTTAGTTGTTCCCGGTCATTGGATGTTTTTATATCTTGGCCTGGCGCTATATCCGATGCGCAAGCCATTATTTTCGCTTATTACGTTTCAAAAGACATTTTGGTGTTTTATTTGGGGGTCGCGAACCGCAATCTTTTTCCTAAACAACCAAAAAAGGAGGGACACATGAAATCGAAAAAATTTGCTGCAGCTACATTTGTCGCACTGATCATAACAGTATCACTGGTGATTCTTCCGGCCGCGAATTGCCCGGCTGCGGAGTTGACCAAAGTAAAAATCGGATACCTGCACACGCTCGCAGTAGACGGCCAGTTCTGGCTGGGTGAACATTACGGCATCTGGGAACAGCACGGTATAAAATTCGAACCCATCAGGTTTTATACCGGCATTGATTTGTTTCAGGCGCTCAGCGGCGGCAGTATCGATGTGTTGATCACGGGGGCCGTGATTTCCAACTGGCCGGCCCGTGGTCAGGGTAAAGTCTTTCTGATCAACAACATAGAATTCGGCACCGCCCAGCTCTGGGTGCAACCCGACAGCGGGATCAATTCTCTCAAGGATTTGAAAGGCAAAAAGATATCCACCACGCGGGGGACCACGGCCCACGTGTTCTTGCACAATGCCCTCAAATCGGTCGGCCTGTCTGAAACCGACGCCGAAGGAAAGTATAAGAATGTGACCATCGTCAACCAGCGCATGTCGGAGGCGGTGAGCTCTTTTGTAAGCGGCGCCGTGCCGGCCGTGGCCATGTGGGTGCCGTTCAACATCATCATCCAAAATAATGTCCCGGGCGCCAGAAAGATTTCTGATGCGAGTGAATTTTTTCCGGAAGCGGCGATCGTCGGCGGGTGGGCGACGACGGATGAATTCTGGCAGAAGCATCGCAACGGCCTGCTGAAACAGATCACCAAAGCCTGGATGGCGGCCAACGAATTGCTGGTCTACAATCCCAGACAATCGATTGATATACTTTCCGAAAAATACTACCCGGAGGTGCCCACTACTGATCTGTGGGAAAATTATCAGGCCGAAAGAGTCCTGCCGTCAACCAAATGGGTCGAGTACTATCAGGACGGCACCATCGATAAATGGCTGGATCAGGTAACCAACGTCTATGTCGAAGTCGGGGCTTTTAAGAACCCCCGGCCGGCGTCCGAGTACTTTGACAGTGAACTGCTGCCCGAGGTGCACAAAGAGATCGTCCTGCCGCTGAAATAGACACGCGACAGCGGCAATTGGAAGTTGGTCCTTGGTGCCGGATGAAGGCAAGTGCCGGCGTCCGCCGGCCGGACAGCCTTCATCCGGCTCGACCAAATTCAACCGCCAACCGGGAATTCGTAGTCGAAATGAATGAAAAACTATTGAAGGTGTTGATCCGTTTTTTGACGGCGTTAGCCGCATTTGGTTTGCTGGTCTGTGTCTGGTACATGGTCTATTTCATGAAGGTCCTCAAACCGGCACTGTTTCCCCCGCCGCATACAGTATTCGAACGGGCCGTATTTCTGTTTACCAAAGGCAGGCTTCTTTTTGATATGTACTCGAGTATCCAGCGCGTGGCGATCGGGGTGGTGCTGGGGGTGGGCGTTGCGGTACCGGTCGGATTTCTGCTCGGCTGGTACGAGAAACTGGGCTCTTTTTTTCAGCCGTTGATCAATTTTTTCAGAGCCCTTCCGCCCATTGCCTTGATCCCTTTGGTCATCGTTTATTTCGGTATCGGCGAGACCGCCAAAACCATCGTTTTGTTTTACGCCGCCTTTTTCGCTTCGGTGGTGGTCATGTATGAGGGGATCTCCAACATTGACCCTATCTTTGTGCGTGCGGCCAGAACGTTGGGGGCATCCAGTTTCGAAATATTCGCCAAAGTCGTCTTTCCCCTGTCGGTTCCGCATATTCTGACGGCACTGCGCGTATCTCTCGGGGTATCATGGGCCACACTGGTGGCGGCTGAACTGGTCGCTGCCCAGACAGGACTGGGTGCCGTCATTCAAAATGCCAGCAATTATTTCCAGATACCGATCATTTATATGGGAATCGCCCTCATCGGCATTCTGGCGCTGATTATGGACGCGATCATTCGCTGGCTGACCGGCTATTTTACGAAATGGCAGGAGGGGCTGACTGCATAAGGTAGCAGCAAAGATATACTGAAGGGTGAGTATGGAGCCGTCCGACAAAACCAAAATCGAATTCGTCCGCACATCGAAGGTCTTTCAATCCACCTCGGCAGCAAGAGGCACCATCGAGGCGGTGAAGGATTTCAGTCTGAAGATCAGGGAAAATGAGTTTGTCAGCTTGATCGGTCCCAGCGGATGCGGAAAATCGACCATTCTCAATCTGGCGGCCGGCTTCCTGCAGCCAACGGACGGACAAATTTTTCTTGATGACAAGCCGATCGAAAATCCCGGCAAGGAGCGCGGTGTCATATTCCAGCAATATGCCATCTTTCCGTTTCTGACGGTGCGAAAAAACATCGAATTCGGCCTGACGTTGGCTTCAAATCGAGTGCCGCTGAGCGAGCGCAGAAAAATCACCACGGATCTGATTCGTCTGATGGGACTTGCCGGCTTTGAAGATGCCTATCCGAAAGAGTTGTCCGGCGGGATGAAGCAGCGCGTCGCCATCGCCAGGGCCTACGCGGTGGACCCGGAAGTGTTTTTGATGGACGAGCCCTTCGGCGCCCTCGATGCCCAGACGCGAAGCACTATGCAGATCCAGTTGCTGGAAGTGTTGCATGAAAAACGCAAAACCGTTTTCTTCATCACCCATTCGGTGGAGGAGGCGGTTTTCCTGTCGGACCGTGTCGTGGTCATCACCTCCAGGCCTGCCCGCATAAAAGATATCTTCGAAATTCCCTTTCCGTACCCGCGGGACGAAGATCTTAAATCCACGCCCGAATTTCTCGATTTGCGGGAAAAATTGAAACTGGAGGTTATGCAGGAATATCAGATGCAGCAAAAGCGCTAATAAGAATCCGGATGTTTAATCGAGGCTTAAGGGTAAGTTAACCCATCACTAATATGAAACTTCAAAAAATTAAAAAGCGAACCGCAGAATTTCGAAGGGTGGTTTCGCTACGCTCAGTTTTTTTAAAATAGACAGAATGCCTCACTTCGACATTCGATATTCGATATTCATTATTCGATGTTTGCTTTTAACAGAGTTTCTTATTTTGATCAGACTGGACGTTCGCGCCCAGAGCCGGCGCTTATAGGAAAGGAACCATTATGAAAGCTTTGGTAACCGGAGCAGCCGGATTCATCGGCAGCAATCTAATCCCGGCCCTGCTCGAAAAAGGCTTCGAGATCGTCGCCTTTGATATGGCCCGCGAAGCGCCGGCCCTTGAAAGCGTATCAGATCGAATCACTTACATTCAGGGAGATCTCGGTTCGACTGCCGATCTTTACCGCATCATGGCCGCGGAAAAAATAACCGATGTTTTTCACCTCGGTGCCCTGCTTGCCGGGCCTTGCGAGGATAACCCCCTGCACGGTTTTAAGGTGAATTTCGAGTCGACCCACGTGCTGCTGGATGCTGCCGCGGCCCTGAATATCAATCGCTTCGTCATGCTCAGCTCAATCGCCGTGTTCGGAAAGGATGCACCTGAACCCGTTCTTGACGATGCCGTCAAGAATCCGGAAACCATCTATGGTCAGACCAAATTGGCCTGCGAACACCTGCTGTTGTGGTACGGTCGCAGGCGCGGCGTCGACGGACGGGCATTACGGCTGACCTGGGTCTATGGACCGGGAAGGACGACCGGTATCACGGCCCTGTATTCCTCCCTGATACTGGATGCCTTCGCTTTGGACAAACCCATGCACATCCCCAATCCGGATGAACGCGGCGATTGGTTGTATATCAAAGATGCCGTAGCGGCCATCTGGGCCCTCTGGCAAGCGGAAAGCCTCTCCCAGCGGATCTACAACATCGCAGGCGGAGTGCATGCCATCAGAGATGTCGTCGAGATCGCCCGTAAAATTCGCCCTGCGGCACCCGTCACGCTGGCTGACGGCGGTAAAAGCCTCTCTCCCTATCCGGTGGCCTACGATGACGGTCCCGCGCGACGCGATCTCGGCTGGGCACCGGCATACACCATCGAATCCGCCGTCCGGGAACATATCCGGACCGTTTCCGACCGCAGCGTAAGAAACTGACCTCACACCCGCAGACAACTAGTAGAATAGCATGTCAATAGAAAACGCTCCTATTTCTACTCAAGAATTCAGCCAAATTCGTCGATATAAGATTAGACATCGATATTTGAATACGGGGGCAATGATGAAAACTCAAAAATTTAAAAAACGCGTCTCGGTATTGGGCATGCCTTTGATCCTGAGCGTGTACGGGTGTGGTTCCGATTCCATGGTCGGCCAGCTTTGGGGACAGATGGGAGAGCTATTCGCAATCAAATAGGGCATCGACGAAACACTGACCGAGGGTGAAACTTCCATCCATCTCCCAAACGGCAAGGTGGTAACTTTAGGTTTGGTGAACACGGAATTTAATGATCAGGAAGCCCCGGAGCGGGAAAAAGCCGCCGAAAATGTCGTGACTATTCTACAAATACTTTACTTTTAAGCGCCTATCGTTTGTATTTCCCCATCAGCTGACCTTCTGCCAGAATATGACCCTTCATCGCTTTTTCTAATTTGTCCTTGGTAATGCCGCTATCGAGGTTAAGTACCGTATCCAGCGCATAGAGCTTAAAAAAATACCTGTGGGTCCCACCGGGCGGACACGGACCGCCGTAGCCCAATTTCCGAAAATCGTTGGTTCCGTGTTTTGCCCCGCTTGCCAGTGTCTTATCGGGTGGAATTTCTGCCGTCAATCCTGATTCACCGGGTGGAATATTGAAAAGCACCCAGTGAACCCAGGTCCCCACGGGTGCGTCCGGATCATCACAGATGAGCGCCAGGCTTTTGGACCCTTCAGGAACTCCTTCCCAAGCTATATCCGGTGATATATCCGGCCCGTCACAGGTATAGCGCTTCGGGATCATTTCACCTTCTGAAAATGCCGAGCTCGTAATTTGTAAAGCCATTTTATTACCTCCTGCCATGGTATGGTTAATGTGAAAAAAGCTAAGGATCAGAAGCAAAAGAATAACATATAAGATCTTGGTTTTGATCATATCTATATCACCCCCCTTTCCCACCGGCGGAATTCGACGGCAAGCGTTGCCGCACTTTCTGTGACGTTCAAAAACACAAAAACCTCCATCAGGGTGTCGAACCTCTTGGAGGCTTTTTTAGTAAAGTTTTGACAATGGCCTCATAAGCCCTTAATAGGGTTGTTGTTTCGGGGTAGGCCGAACCTCAGAGCCCTTGCCTTTCCTATGACCAACGATATCTTTATTTTCAATATTTGGTCGAACGATATCGCGCCATATCAGCCGTTCCGAATACAAAAGAGTATAAGAATGAATATCCGGCAATCAAGCAAGAATTTCTAATTAATCCGACCTGAAAAATAGTCCATTCAGGGTTGTAATTTGCTCTTTGACAACTGAAGAAAGGTGTTACATGCAAGGCCCGGCGGATTAATTAGTGGTTGAACGAAAACCCGCCCATAAGGCTGTGTTGGGTTTCACCCTTAGCAATCCATATCGGCGTAAGAGCTTGATATTCGTAGGTTGGGTTGAGGGACGAAACCCAACATTATCGGCCGGGCTCAACCCAACCTTCCCGAAATCAGGACTTTTCGTTCAGGCAGAAATTAGTTATTTGAATAAATATCCGATGTGGTGTCTCGAATATACCCGCGCTACCTCATAAAGTGCCCGTCTCTTTTTCTTACCAAACCGCATACGTTATTGAAGTCCGGTAATACATGCTGTATTGTATTGCAAATCGCCAATTTTTTTACCTTCCAAAGACACAGGAGGATTCAATGAACCGGATAAAACTGCCCAGTATGAACCCCCAAGCGGTCTGTCGGGAGATCGGAGATTTTATCATTGAAACAGTTGTTCATACCCGCTGCACCGGCTGCATCGTCGGCCTTTCCGGGGGTGTTGATTCCAGCACCACGGCCGCTTTGATTAAAACAGCATTTGACCGCTATAACAACAGGGAGCAAAATTTCGAGGTTGTCGGCTATATTCTTCCCTCGGATATCAATAAATTGGAAGACGTCAAAGATGCCGAGAGCGTCGCCCAAAAGCTCGGCATCCGTTATGAGATTCACACCATCCAAAAGCTGGTCTCGGCGTTTCAATACACCAATCCGGAAGCATTCAAAGATGATTACCACCGGGGCAATCTGATCTCCAGGGTCAGGGCCAATGTGCTGTCCACAAAGGCCGCCACCGAAAAAAAAACTCTGGCCGGCACGGGAAACAAGGATGAGGATTTCGGGATCGGCTATTACACCCTGTTCGGCGATGGGGCGGTTCACATCAGCCCTATCGCCGGGTTGTCAAAAAGGCTGGTCCGGGAAATGGCCGCCTTTCTGGGGTTGGATAAGGCAATTATCAATCGCGATCCCACCGCCGGCCTGGAACCGGGGCAAAGCGATTTCAAGGACCTGGGATATGATTATGATGTGGTGGAGCTGGTTACGGAAGGGTTTTCCCAGGGGTTCACCTCCGAGCAACTGGCAGTCCACCAACAGGTAGCGCCCCTGATTGAGCAGCAGATCGCAAAATACAAATCGCTATATGGTCAGCCCCGTCTCAACTCTGCTGAGCGGGTGATCGACGATATTGACAGGCGCCATCAGATGGCCATGGGCAAAGTCAAAATCGTTCACCCGCCGTCACCTCAAATAACTTTAGTTTATAGTTGACCGGACGAGCAGATGCGGGATAAAGCGTTCAGTTTCAATGTTCTATAATTCAACGATTTGGCGAACACGCGATTTTCTAGGTCCGCTGCGGGTTGCGGGAATCCAGAAAATTCGGCAGCGAACCAACTGGATGCCCGCCTTCGCGGGCATGACGAAAAAAACTCCCCGACCCCTCAAATATCTTATCAAATAATGATGGGTTCGATATTTCAAAATTTCTTGACTTGCCACTTTGTGGCATTTATTATGGGTCCAATGCTTGGGGGTTGCACTCAAGAAAAACATTAACGTGTTTTTAAACAACAACGAATTTTCCTCTCCTCTGACATTCTGCAATTTCTTTCCTGACCGTTGTTTGCTCCGTTAATAGCAAGCAGGGTTATTTCCAGCTAGTTCTAAAAATTCACTCCTGATGCGTCAGAAAACCCGATTTGAAAGGAGTTTGTATATGAAAGAGAATGTAAAAAATAAATTGGTACCGTTCAGTTTAGGTGTCCTTCAAATTTTTATTGGCATTACGGCTGTCATGGGTGGGTTCGGATTAGTTTCGGACCCGACTGGAAACAAAATGGATGTTCCATTGGGGTTGCTTAAAAATTCGCCTTTCACGAGCTATCTCATTCCTGGTCTGATTCTTCTCATATTTAATGGGTTTGGTAATGTCTTGGCAGGAACAGCAACATTTGTACGCCATAGACATGCCGCCAATCTGGCAATTTTTTTCGGCGTTTTCTTGACACTTTATATGACAATTGAAGTCTGGATTATCGGACTGCAGAATTTTTCACAGCCTCTTTATATTTTTCTTGGTGCAGCTGAATTAACCCTTGGCATAAAGCTTTATAAATCGGCCAAAAAAGACCGTCAAACAAGGAATCTTAAAGGATTATCAGCATCGATTGATACATATCGACAGGCAATACATTAACTAAGAGAGCGTTCTGATTTTAGGTTAATTGAAGATACGGTTTATCCATCAAGCTCACTTTTCATTTTTATTTCCATAGCGTTTGTTGGCGATTTGGACAAGCGTGGCAGTATCCACATTGCCGCCACTCAAAACGACCACTGTCTTGGATCCCGGGTCCCGGATCTTTTCGGTTAAAATAGCAGATACACCGACAGCGCCGGCCCCCTCGATGGCAAGCCTTTGCTGATCCAAACAGAAAAACATGGCGTCGGCAATTTCCCGCTCCGACACCAGAATGATTCGATCGACATAGTCTCTGACCAACTGAAAGGTAAATCGGTTGTCCAGGCCGATGCCGCCTAACAGGGCATCGGCCAGCGAGTCTTTCTCTTCGATCTCGACGGGTTTGCCGGCTTGGAGGCTGTGGAACATGGCCGGGGCGCAGTCCATGGAGACACCGGTGACGGCGACATCCGGGTTAATCGACTTCAGGGCCACGGCGATTCCCGAAATCAGCCCCCCGCCGGAAACCGGTACGATGACCGAAGTCACATCCGGCAAATCTTCGGCGACTTCCAATGCGATGGTCCCCTGGCCCGCAATTACCAGCGGGTCATCAAAGGGGTTGACCATCGTCAAGCCGCTTTTTTCCCGGATTTCCAACGCGTACTCATAGGCTTCATCCTGGCTGTTGCCGCGCTGGACGACTTCCGCCCCCAACTTTTGCATGGCATTTACGCGATAGGCAGGCACGCGCTTCGACAGGCAGATCACCGCCTTGATACCCAGCCGGCCGGCGACATAAGCCACCGCCCGGCCATGGTTGCCGGTGGAAAACGCAATCACCCCGCGGGATTTTTGATCCGGGCTCAATCCCAGGATGGCATTGGCCGCTCCGCGAATTTTAAACGAACCGGTCGGCTGTAAATTTTCAAGCTTCAAATAAACCGCACTGCCCAATCGTTCGGAGAGGACACTGGAATAAATCAGGGGTGACCTCTGGGCAATCTCCGAAATACGCCTTCTGGCAGTGTAAATATCTTTTAATCGGATGGGTCGAAAATTTTTCATAATAGTAGGGGTCTACAGGTTCAGGGTTCAGGAATCAGGATTTAGGGTTTAGGGTTTAGAGTTCACGCCAATCCGGCCCGTCGATTCGTGATCTTTGACCTTCTATACCATTTTTGCGTTGAGGCAGGTCGAAAATCGACGACATCCTTCAGGCGGGCTGGACGGGAGGCAAGTTGACGCCGAGTTCCGCAGCGAGCTTTGCAATGGACTGCCAGGTTACTTCCAGCAATTCGACCCCCGTCTCCTTCTGCCGGCGACGTATGCCGGCTGCGCGCTCGCCTGGCATTCGAATTTCAGTCACATTTTCGGCCTTGCGGGAATTCTTTATCTGACGAATATACCGCTCCGCGTGATTCACGAATTGATTGAAATCGATGAAGCTGCCCGGATCGACGGCATAGAAGAAATGGCCCTGGGTTTTGGTTTCCCCCTCTGCCTGCCAGCCACCCAGCTCGGGACCGATTCCGCTGCCCGTCATAGGGCCGCAAATCTACGCGATGCAAAGCGCCAGTCCAAATCCCTTGTGGCCTGCCAGCGGACTGATGGCCCCTCGGCGGATCTCAGCCGCAACGGTCGTCGGTTTGCCATCGCGGCCGCTGCCCGTTCCCGGCGGCAGCGGTTCGTTATAATATGCAGCCTGCCGGATAGGGGAGGCCGCAAGAGCACTGGTCGCCATGTCAAAGACGAGAGGATCTTCATTTTGGCGTGGGATTCCGAAAGCGATGGGATTGGTGCTGAGCATTCGCTCCACACCGCCGTACGGATGCACCAGCGGCGGTCCCGATGTCAGCACGATTCCCACCAGACCATTGCGCGCCAGCCTTTCGGCATAAGCGCCGATCATGAAGATATCCGTCGAATTTCGAACGGCTACGCTGGCCGTGCCGGTCTGCTTGGCCTTAGTCGTGGCGATCTCAACGGCCAGCAGGGCAACCGGCTGGCCCAAGCCCCGCTTGCCGTCGATCAGGGCCGTCGCCGCCGTTTCCCTGACAACGGCCGGGCGGGTTCTTCCATCATCCGCCGAAACGGCGTTCCGCTGGAAACCTCGCCATGATGAGAGTGCCGCACATCGAGGTGCCCATCGATCATGATAACCCCCACGTTGCCGCCGGTATTGTTGATCAGCGACTTGACGTTTGGATAGGTAACCGAGTGATCGCCGCCGATCACCACCGGCGTGACGCCCAGGTCAAAAATCGCCGTCAGCACTTTTTCAATCCGCTCATGAGTCCCGAGAACATCGGTATGCAGCACATCGATGTTGCCGAAGTCCGTGACACGCAAGCCGGTTGACAGGTCCACATCAACGCTGGGATCATAGACGTTGGAAAAAACCAATGAACTGCGAACCCCCTCCGGGCCGAAGCGACAACCACGCCGGCCCATCACCGCTGTATCAAACGGTATTCCGACGATCCCGATGTCGGCCGCATCTACGTCCCTCCAGTTGACCATAATGTCTCGCAACCCGACATCATATTCATCCGGCACCCAATTGGATGGCTGCGGAACGTCAAGCAGCAGTTTCTCCACCTTTTGCGAAAACTTCATTTCGCATTTCTCCTTGGGTTGGTCAGTTCGTTTTCGCCCACTCCAGGTCTTTGAGGACCGCGTCCAGGACTTCCCGAGCACCTTCTCCTCCCATCTTCAGATACTTTGGTCGAAGGCTTTTCGCCTTTTCCTTGAACGCGCTTATCTCCTCATCCGTCAGCTCAATATACTTCATGGATGGCTTCGCCTCCATGATCATCTGCTTGCGTTTCTGATTCAACTTGGGCTCGAAATCAAAAATATATTCATTGGCGCCTTCGATGGCATCATCTATCACGGCGCGAAGGGTCTCCGGCAATCCGCTCATAAACTTATGGTTGGCGGCAAAGGTAGAAATAAACGGCAGCTGCTTGGCCAGGATCATGTAGTCTTGGACTTCGTAGAACTTCATCTCCTGGATGGCGAAAAACGGTTGCGTTTCAGCATCGATTGCGCCCAACGCGAGGTCGTTGTAAATTTGGCCATACGGGACTGTAATGACATAAGCACCGTATAGGCGGTAGGCAGTAATGAGCAGCGGTGAAGACATCACTCGAAAAGTAAGGCCTTCGAAATCGGCGGGTTTGCGCAGTGGTTTGTTCGCCGTCCAAACCTGCCAGCCCTCTTCGATAATGGATAGGAGCTCCAGATCGTTTTTCCTGTAGTATTTTTGAAGGGTTTTATAGGTGTTCGGCCCCTTGCGCAGGATTTTCTCAAGCAGCTTGAAGTCGGTCGGAAAAAGATAGTGAATGGAGAAGACCTGCACCTCAGGAATATAGGAACCAAGGTGCCCCGGGGATTGAAATGCAAAATGAAGATCTCCTTTTTGCAGAAGTTCTGTAATCTCTCCGGACGTGCCGAGCTCCCCATACAGGTGGATATTGCAGCGAATTTGCCCCTTGGATTTCTCGTTGATGATTTCGACAAACTTTTTTGCGTACTCATGCTGCATACTGCCTTCGATTTCTTCCAGAGCCACTTGCCAAAGATATTTCACCGCAGCAGCCCGTCCTCCGAATCCGAAGATTAAGGCGCATACGACGCATACCGACATAAGCCCTGTTATCGGTCTCATGGTTGACCTCCTTCCGCGGTTGCTAAGGATGTGACATGTGAGCGATCTGCATTTCCTTGTTGAAGATCCTTACCCGCCCAATGCAAGTTTCGGCAGAAACAACGCAATATCCGGCACCGCGATCAGGATGATCGTTGCCAGAATCAGTATCAGAAGAAACGGCAACGCGTGACCGATGACCTCCAGGTAGGGCCGCCGGAATATCAGCTGGGCGGTGAATATGTCGCAGCCGAAGGGTGGTGTGGCCGACCCGATGGCGGCCTGCAGCGTCACCAGCGTACCCAGCAAAATGGGATCGACACCCGCACTGACCACATAAGGCTGAAAAACCGGGCTTAGGATAAATATGGCGACAATGGGGTCGACAAACATGCAGGCGACGAAATATACGACCACAACGATAATGATCACCCGTAACATCGACGGATCGGTTCCAAAAAGCGGCGGCAGCAGCTGCTGTGGAATCTGCATAAATCCGATCATCCAGGAAAATGCCTGGCCGGCGCCGACCAGGATGAAAACGACGCCGGTAATCACGCCGGTTTGCAAAAAGGCGTCTACAATTCTATTGAGTGTCAGGCTCCGATAGACGATGGTTTCCAGAAACAGCGCATAGAACACCGAGGCCGCGGCGGCTTCCGTCGGACTGAAGTAGCCGGCATAGATGCCGCCGACGATAATCACCGGAAATCCCATCACCGGAAGTCCGCCTTTTACCGCTGCCATTCGTTCGGGCCAGCTCGCTTTGGGCAGCACGCCGACCTTTTTTATTTTGGAGTAAAAATAGCAGTAAAGCGAAAACATCACCAGGAGCAACAGGCCGGGAAATACGCCTGCCAGAAACAGCATCCCGATGGAGGTGCTGGTGGCGACCCCATAGACGATAAACCCGATGCTGGGCGGAATCAGGAAGGCAATATCACTGGAATTAATAATCAAACCCAAGGTGAAGGAGCTGTTGTATCCGGCTTCCAGCAGCATCGGACGCATGGTGCCGCCGATGGCGGCCACGGTTGCCTGGGTCGACCCGGAAACGGCACCAAAGAGCGTGCAGCTCGAATTGGTCGTGATGGGCAATCCGCCCGGCAGATGGCCGACGAAGGTCTTGATCATCTGGATCAGCCGTCCGGCGGATTCGCCGGATGTGATGATGCTGGCCGAAAGAATAAACATCGGCACACAAACGAGCGCCGGGGGCGTCACTCCGGTAATCACCTGCTGCACCATGGTGATGACGAGCTTGGGCGCAAAATCGGGCATATAGACATACACATACAGTATCAGGGACCCTAACAGGGTAACCATGAAAGGAAACCCGAACAAAAGCATGGTGGCCAGACTTATTCCAAAAATTGTCATAGCGTTGCCCCCCCGATTTGTTCATCTTCGTATTCACTTTGTTGATCCGGCGACTGCCACGGGTCTTTCTCGGTCAAATTTTTGATAATCGTACGGATATATTGGATACAGGCCAGGCCGAATCCAATCGGAATAATCACGTAAAAAGTCCATTTCGGTACCCGCAGGGCCGGTGTCATATGGCCCATGTCCATGGCATTCATCAGGTACTTGTAGGAAAACCAAGTCATAATCGCCATCACAAAAGCACTGATAAAGGAAATAATGATGAGAAAGGTCTTTTCCATTTTCGGCGGCATGGCGTCTAAAAAGGCACCCATCCGGATGTGGCGCGCTTTTCGGACCCCGTAGCTGACACCGGTGAAGGTTGTCAGCATCACCAGAAATTTCGACACTTCCTCCGCAAAATAAATGCTTTGGAAAAATGTCCGGGCAAATACATTGGTGATCAGCAGGATCGCGAGTGATGCGACGCAAAAAACCAAAACGGACACCTCAACGGCATTGACAACTAAACCGAGGCGCCTGTTTAGCTTCTTGAAGAATGTCGCCTTTTTGGGCTTGTCGTTTTTTTCTTTCATCGTTCGGCCTCTGATATAAACCGGATGAAGGCGCTGACAGCAGAGCGCTTCCTAGTTAAACTTGTTTTTCAATTTTGCCTTTAATTTTATACAGCCCGTGTAATAGGTTTCGGGTTTCAGCCCAGCCGCTGGAACCGGAGCGGCCAGTTTGATCGAAAAAGAAACTTTTTCGGTCTCTAAACACAGTTTAACGATGTTGTGGGCGCGGCTTCCAACCGCGATCAATTAGGTTGGGCCAACATCTGCATTCGTGGTTAAAAACCACTCCCACCAAACATTAACTTTAGCCTAAAAATGGCATCGAATTTAATCAAGTTTCATACGAGGTGAATCTAATTTGAGCGATTCCAATAGCAGGGTTGTAGCAATGTCTGTTATTCTCGGGCGTGGATAAACCACGCCCCTACACCGCAGGTTGGCACCGTCTCGTAGGGGCGGGCTTTACGCCCGCCCGCATGGGTACCCGTACCTGTTAATCGCTCGGATGAGGAATAACCTGATTGAGCGAAAAGCGCTCAGTTGGGTGTTAGTTAATGTTGAGCGCTTTTTTGGCATTCTCGATGTCTTTGAGAAGCGCATCGAGCATTGCCTGGGAGCCTTCCCCGCCGATTTTGGTGTATTCGGGGTATACGGTTTCAGCCTTTGCCCTAAACTCTGCAATGGTGGCGTCATCCAGCACCGTAAATTTCAGTTCGGGCTTGGCCTTTTTCATTTTTTCCATATCACTGGCATTTCTTTCCGTAATCCATTTTCCGGCCGGGATGATGGCATCGATCCAGAAATTGCGCATCTCCTGCTGAACTTCCTGCGGCAGGCCGTCGAAAAACTTCTGATTGACGGTGGGGATTCCGACAAACGGCTCGCTTTTCAGTTGGGTCACGTAGTTCTGTACTTCATAGAATTTCATGCTGTAGATGGCAAAAAGCGGGTTGACCTGGGCATCGATCAAGCCCATCTGAAGTCCGCTGTATACTTCACCATAGCTCATGGGCGTCGGAGCCGCCCCATAGGCCTTGTAGTCTTCCACCAAAAGCTTGGAAGACATTAGCCTGAGTTTGAGACCTTTCATGTCATCCAACGAGTCGATGGGTTTTTTGGAAGTCAGCCATTGCCATCCTTCAAACATAATCGACAACGGCACCAGACCGTTCTTTCTGAACGCCTCTTCCAACAGCGGCATAAACTCACCGTTTCTGGCTATCCAGTCCAACACTTCCGGTACTTTTTCAGTCGGGAAAAGATAGTTCAGGGCCAGGACCTGGGCCTGCGGAACAAAGGAGCTGATCCAGGCATAATCGGAAAAGACATATTCCACCACGCCCATTTGGGCGAGCTCATTAATATCGCCGGTGGCACCCAGCGTTCCGTAGGGATATACCGTAATATCGATCTTGCCGCCCGACCACTCTTTCATGTGGTCGGCAAAATTACGGGCCCAGACCGTCATAAAATCGCCTTCAATTTCCTCCGACGCCAGTTTGGCCTTCACAGCTTTTCCCTCATAGGTTCCGGCGACCGCCGACCCGATCGTCACGGTCAGCGCGATGATGATTGCAATGCTTAGAATTTTTTTCATGAGAATTCTCCTTTCTTTGCAGGTTTAACAAAGCAATGTTTTTGCTTTGGTATGATTCTAGCTTTTTCCAAATTGGACACGGTTTAACACGGATGACACGGATATAATATCAAAGTCCCAGGAGAATAACTCTGAATCCCGCCGGAGCGGGAAGGTCCAAATTGTTGAACCCTTACAAATCCGTAAAAATCTATGAAAATCTGTGTCCTATATTTCAAACAGCTAAATCCTCACATTTCATCTGAAATATACTTGCGCCTCAAAATCACCCCCTTTTAAGAAACTCCAACGTGTCCGCCCTTTTGAAAAAGGTCAACGCCCCCCGGACATGCATTTCGACCCCGACTGTCAGAACGTCTTCGTCGATGTTGAATCGCGGATGATGGTGCGGAAAATCCGTCTGTTTGGCCGGATTGCCTGTACCGAGAAAGTAAAAGGCGCCCGGCACCCGCGCGGCAAACTCCGAAAAGTCCTCTCCGGCCAACGACACGAAAGAAACGATTTCCGGTGCCGGGTCCAGTTCCTGGGCAGCGACCGCCTGCACCAAAGCGGCCATCTCCCGATGGTTGACCAGTGTCGGATGCCCGTAGAGAAACGACAGTTCATACTCGGCCCGGTGGGCGGCGCAGATATTGGATACAACCCTTTCAAACCGTCTTTTAGGATATTCTTCGCTCTGCGGGTCCCCCTCAAACAGATAACGCATGGTTCCCCCCAGGGT
>CP070771.1:5086255-5112472 GCA_020345785.1 Desulfobacterales bacterium | reverse complement strand
TTCCGAAGGCCTGGGCAATTAACGCCATTCCACCCGTGCCCAGGACTGTGGAGAATCCCAAATGGATGAAAAATGCATTGCTGGAAATGGAAAGCGCCGCCACGGCCTCAGGTCCCAGACGTCCCACAAATAAAAGATCCACGATCAGGTAAACGGTAAACATCACCATGCTGACAGTAACCGGTACGGCAAGTTTAATCAGAGTTTTGAGTATCGGACCTTCGGTGAGATCGAGGCGGGAACCATTTTTCATTTTTTATAATTTCGCGCAAAGACGCAAAGTTCGCAAAGGATAATCATCCAGCTTTTCCTGATCTTACCGTCTTAGCGTCTCTGCGAGAGACCTGTTCGATCTTTGCGGGATGAGTTATCATTTTCCATATCGTGCAGCACCGTTAGGATCTTTTCTGCCCATTGAATATAGGCCTCATTGACATGTTTCCCGTAATCCAAGGCCATCAGCCAGAAGGGCAGGTTGGGGTTATCAGTCTCTGTCGTCTCAACCTGTTTACTTAATCGCTCAACCTCTTTTAATTCAATCTGCTGACGTTCCCGAAACCGTTCAATTTGAATGATGTTATCTTTTACCGATATCTGTCTTCCGAATATCAGTTTTAAAAGAATTTCATGCCTTCCAATATGCCGCCCAATGGGTTCGACCAACCAGCGCTGCAGTTCTTCGCGCCCCTTATCCGTTATGGCATAGATATGACGGTCGGGTTTTCCCTGTTGTTTTTGAACCGATTTTGTGACGAACTTCTCTTTTGCCAGGCGTTTGAGGATGGGATAGATCTGTCCGTAACTCTCACTCCAAAAGCCCGCAATACTTTGCTCATAGAACTTTTTGATGTCGTAACCGGACATTGGACCATAGGAAAGAATACCAAGCACGGAATATTTCGTTTTATTTTCTTTCATGCTAATTCGTCTTATATATCTGGTTGATATATATCATGCAGATATTATGTGTCAACAACAATAAGCACGCGCTGTCAAAACAAATTATTGTGGAACAGATTGTCCCCTTACACCTGTGAACGGACCTGCAGCACGTAAAATAAATTCAAAAAAGCAAGAATCGGGTGGCGCAAGGTTTAGAAATGGCATATGTTCAACCTAAATGCAAAGAAAGGTAGAATGATGATGGGATCGAACGCATTACTGCAGGCAAATGAGGATTATGAGCGTATTGAAAAAGCCATCAAATTCCTCGAAACGAACTTTCCCTCGCAGCCCGGCTTAAAAGAGGTCGCCGCCCACATCGGATTGAGCGAATACCATTTTCAACGGCTTTTCAGCCGGTGGGTCGGTATCAGCCCGAAGCGATTTCTGCAATTTCTAACCAAGGAATATGCCAAAAAGTTATTGGAAGATTCCAGCAATCTGCTGGATGTAACCTATGGGGCCGGTTTGACAAGTCCCAGCCGTCTGCACGATTTGTTCGTCACCTGTGAAGCGGTGACACCCGGTGAATTCAAAAGCAAAGGAGCAGGCGTTTCCATCATCTATGGTTTCCATCCCAGCCCTTTCGGCGAATGCCTGCTGGCCATAACAGAGCGCGGTATTTGCGGATTTTACTTCATCAAGAACGGAAATCAACGCGGTGTCTTCGCTGAATTCAGGCAGCATTGGCAAAAAGCTACGCTGACTGAAAATCCTACGGTGACGGCGCCGCTGATCGCAAAGATATTCAATCCCTCATTGGGGAAAAATAAAGAACCGCTGCATTTGATTCTTAAAGGGACCAATTTTCAGATTAAGGTCTGGGAGGCGCTGACCAAAATTCCCTTCGGCACGGTGGTCACCTATGAAGACGTCGCGTTGCAGGTCGGGCTGCCCAAAGCGACCCGGGCGGTGGGCACGGCCGTTGGTCATAATCCGATATCGTATATCATCCCCTGTCACCGGGTCATCCGAAAAACAGCCGAATTCGGCAACTACGGCGGCGGACCGGCGCGCAAGAAGGCACTATTGGGTTGGGAGGCGGCGCGAATGAATTTGCATCCGTGACATTCTCTAATTTATCAAATCAATCCAAAAATTTTAGCCATAATCAAAGCCTGATCCGCATTGATCCTGCCACCGGATTTGAATCTTGACACACCCATGTGCTTTAAGTAGTATCCTTGCTCACAAACATAAAAGCAGTGCAGTTCAATCCCTACATCGCGAATTCTCTAACTGAGCTTAGAAGGGGCCGGCGCATGCCATGGCCGATGTTGTCCTCAAAAAGGTCCGCAAAACTTTCGGCAAGTCGGTGGCCGTCAGCGATATTGATCTGGATGTCGCGCACCAGGAATTTTTGGTCTTGGTGGGGCCATCCGGATGTGGCAAAAGTACCACGTTGCGAATGATCGCCGGCCTCGAAGACGCTGACAGCGGAGATATCTACATCGGCAGCCAGCGGGTCAACGATATGGCTCCGAAGGATCGCGACGTTGCCATGGTCTTTCAGAACTACGCCCTTTATCCCTATGCCACTGTTTATGAAAATATGGCTTTCGGGCTGCGCGTGCGTCGATATCCGAAGGACGAGATTCGGCGCCGGGTCCAAGCGGCCGCGGACATCCTATTCGTTCGCGAACTCTTCGACCGGCGTCCCAAACAGTTATCCGGCGGGCAACGACAGCGGGTTGCCATCGGGCGGGCAATAGTGCGTGATCCCAAGGTTTTTTTGTTTGACGAACCACTCAGCAATTTGGACGCCAAACTGCGCGTTCAAATGCGAACCGAAATCAAGAGAATCCATCAGAAAGTCGGTACGACGATTATCTATGTGACCCACGATCAGGTGGAAGCCATGACCCTGGCCAAGCGCATTGTTGTGATGAATGCCGGCCAAATCGAACAAATCGGCTCACCCCAGGACATGTACGAGCGGCCGCAAAGCAGGTTTGTGGCCGGTTTTATCGGTTCACCTTCCATGAATTTTATTGCCTGCCGCTTGATCGAAGCGAACCGCAGACTGGAGGTACAGTTCGGCGACGGGCTGACCCTGCCTGTTCCGGCCGTAAGAACGCAATCTTATCGCCCGTATGTCGGCCGGGAAATGATCCTGGGAATTCGACCCGAACACTGCGTTGAATATCGCCCCCACAGCGAGGATTCCGGCATGGCGGACCTTGCGGTGCGGGTCGACGTGATAGAGCCTTTGGGAATGGATACCATGATTCATTACGAGCTCGCCGGAAAACAGATCTGTGCGCGGGTAAACCCTTATTCAGTCAATGATGTCGGCGAAATCCTCCAGCTCACGATAGACATGAACCGGATGCATCTCATTGATCCAACAACAGACAAGGTGGTTAAACATGACAACAAAATCACTGCCGGTTGATACTCTTCGAATTGGTTTTATTGGAAGCGGCTTTATGGCCAAATTCCACTTACAGTCCATGCATGGCGTCCGTCATGCCCGAATCGCCGGAGTATACAGCCCAACGGCGTCGCACCGACAGTCCTTCGCAGATCTGGCGAACAAAAACGAACTCGGACCGTGTACGGCATTCGCTTCGCTGGAGGACATGCTGATGTCGCCGGAAATCGATGCGATCTGGGTGGCAGGCCCCAACGATATTCGGCTTGAACACTTTCGCAGGATCCACGAATTGGTGACCAGCGGCAAGGCTTCACTTTTAGGAGTGGCCTGTGAAAAGCCAATGGCCCGAACCATCGCAGAGGCGCGTGAAATAGTGCGTTTGGTAAAAGACGCCAATCTTAACCACGGCTATCTGGAAAACCAGCTGTTTTCGACGGCCGTTCAGAGAGGCAAGGAGATCATCTGGCGCCGCGCCGTGCCGAACAGCGGCCGCCCCTATCTGGCCCGGGCTGCGGAGGAGCACAGTGGGCCGCACGAGCCTTGGTTTTGGATGGGCAGCCGCCAGGGCGGCGGCGTGCTCTCCGACATGATGTGTCACAGCATTGAAGTGGCGCGTTTTTTGTTGACCGAGCCGGGCCAACCCCGCTCCTCGTTGAAGGTGCTAAATGCGAACGCCACGATCGGTAATTTAAAATGGACCCGTCCGCATTATGTTGAAAAACTCAAAGCCATGATGGGTCCGGAAGTCGATTACGGCAAGCGGCCGGCCGAGGATTTTGCTCGCGGAACATTGGTTCTGCAAGATCCCGATGGCCAACAGATAATGATTGAGACAACCACATCCTGGGCTTATGTGGGCGCCGGACTGCGCATTCAGCTCGAGCTTTTGGGGCCCGAATACTCAATGGAGTTTAGTTCTCTGAACACCGGGCTTAAAATTTTTATGTCGCGCGAGGTAAAGGGGGAGCAGGGGGAAGACCTGGTTGAAAAACAAAATGCCGAACAGGGCCTGATGCCGGTGCTGGAAGATGAACCGGGCATTTACGGCTACATCAATGAAAACCGGCACATGGTGAATGCCTTCCGCAAAGGGCAGACTCCCATAGAGACGTTGGACGATGGATTGGCCGTGGTCGAACTGCTGATGGCGCTTTACTATTCAGCCGAAAAGGGAAAGGTTGTCAACCTCCCCAATGCCGAACTGGAGAATTATGTGCCGGTGGTTGCGCGTACCGGTTAACCGGCGCTGATCTGAAATGCCGCAACCGGGCGGTTAGGCTTATAATTTCTAACCTTTGACAAAAAAGGAGGTGGCACCATGTTGGGTAAATTCAAAGTAATCATCTGTGTTCTCGCAATCGGGTCTTTGATCGCAGCGCCGGCGGCTTTCGGCGCTGCGACCATCAAAATCGCCTATCCTGGCTGGGACAGCAAGGAACAGGAAAAAGAGGTTACCAGCATTTTTGCCGAATACGAAAAGCAGAATCCCGGTGTTAAAATTGAAATCATCAGCATCCCGTTTCCCGTGATGAAGCAAAAGCTGATCGTATCCCTGCGCTCCGGCGATGCACCGGATATGGGCTACATCGGCGGACGTTGGTTGCAGGAAATGCAGGCCGCCGGATTTCTCACGGATCTGACCGACTTCGCCGCAAGCCTTGACAAAAACGACTTTTATGCCAAGCCTTGGATAACGGCAACCGTTGACAATAGAATTTACGGCATTCCGGACCGGGTCGATCCCTGGATGTTTTTCTACAATGTCGACATGTTCAAACAGGCCGGTATTGCGGAGTTTCCCAAGACCATGGATGAGCTTGTGGAAGTGACCCAGAAATTGACCAAGCCCGGCCAGTACGGCTTTGGCATGGTGGGCGCCAACGACGCCACCCTGATCGGCCGTTTTCTCAACATTCTGTATGCCTATCACGGCGATTTTTTAACCCCCGACGGCCGGCAGGCGGCCATTAACAATGCCGGCGGTGTGGCCGCGCTGCAGTTTTACGGTGATCTTTTAAACAAATGGAAAGTGGCGCAACCTTCCGCCCTGGGAAACAGCAATAAAGATGTGCGGCAGCTGTTATTGACCAACCAGGTGGCCATGATGATTGACGGTCCCTGGGCGCGTGGAACCCTGCGCCAGATGAATCCCAACCTGAACTGGTCGGTGGGGCAGATTCCCCAGGCGGCGGGCAAGGAACCGCGTTTTGTCATGAGCTCCTGGTATTACGTCATTTTTTCTCCCAGTAAAGTTCAAGATGAGAGCCGAAAATTTGCTGAATTCTGTCTAAAACCCGAAAACATGGCTCGCAGTGTGGTCACGATTCCGGGGCGCAAGTCGGCGGCTGCCATGCCGCGTTTCCAGACCGAGGATTGGAAGCCCTGGGTGGCAGCGGCTCCCTACGGCGCCCCGCTGCCGATTACCGACAAATTCAGTGAGATTGCGGACATCGTCGGGGTTGCGGTCCAGGAGGTGCTGTCTCAGCGAAAAAGCGGCCAGGAAGCGGCCGACGACGCAGCCGTGCAGATCAATAACCTGCTAAAATAATGATGTCCATCGTCGGTGGCCAGTTGACCGGTTTTATGTTTTGACTGCCTGAATTCTTGATCACGATTTATCGGTAACCGGCCACCGACCCGGGGCGGGAAGCCGTAGCAGTATGAGTCAGCGGGGTTTCAAATGAGTCGCAGTATTCAAATTGCCATGTTAGGTACCGGATTTATTGCTGAATTTCGCACCCAAGTGTATGCGCAGTTACAATCGGCGGATGTTGTCGCGGTTTTGGGGCGGGATGCGGAGCGGACCCGGAAATTTGCCGAAGCCAACCAGATCGGACTGGCCGTCACCTCTTTCCAAGAGCTGCTGGACGGTGGTGAATTTGATGCAGTGGATCTGTGTCTGCCCAACCATCTGCACCTGGAAGCCGCCATTCAGGCGGCCGAGGCGGGCAAACATATCATCTGTGAGAAACCTCTTGGTCGCACGGCCGATGAAGCCCGGGCCATGCTCGCTGCGGCCGAATCCGCCAATGTCATCCACTGTTATGGTGAGAATTTGCTGTTTACCCCGGACATGACGGAGATCCTGTCGGTCATTGAGCGGGGGATCATCGGGACCCCGCTCTGGATGCGGGGACGCGAAGGACACTTCGGCCCCCATTCTGCCTGGTTTTATCAGCGCAAGTATTCCGGTGGGGGAGCCCTGCTGGACATGGGGTGTCACGTGATCGGCGCATTTAATTATATCAGTCGGCAGAAGGCTGAAGCCGTTTTTGCCCACACCCCCACCATTTACCATGACACGGACTGCGAGGACAATGCCATGGCGTTGATTCGATACGGCGACCGGCTGGTGGGGCAGGTTGAGGCCAGCTGGACCCAGCGCGGCGGAATGGCCGTCGATTTCGAGGTTTGGGGTGATGAAGGCATGATCACTTACGACCGATCCGGCCTATCGCAGCCCATCAAGGTTTTTTCAAAACAAAAGACGGACAAATACTTTACTGAAAAAGCAGAACACGATCAGGGCTGGCTGTTTCCAACCGTGGAGGAATACCGGCGTTATGGGTATTTCAGCGAAATCGACCATTTTGTGAACTGTATTCGCAACCAATCAACTCCCATGCTGACCTTTGAAGACGGTCTCGAAGTCAACCGCATTATTGACAAAGCTTACGCGTCAAGTCGGTCGGGTAAATGGGAACACCTTGATTGATGACAGACAGGGTCAACTGTCGAGGGCGTGAGACCGGTGAAGCCATACTTTGTTCTAAAATAGAAAGTCTGGTCCTCTGGGCCCGGATTCTTAACTTAAGCGCCGGCACCAAATTCGAAATCCGAATAGCGAAATTCGAAACAATCTTGAATGACAAAAATTCAAAATCTCAAAACATAAATGCTAAAAGGCCGGACCAAGTTCATCAAGGGTTATCTATTCGCCACCCCTCTGCTGGTGGTCTTGGCACTTGCCGTGCTTTTTCCGGCAGTCCACAACCTGGGGATCGCCTTTTTCAAGCACAACTTCATGCGCAACTCCTGGGAATTCGTGGGGTTGCAAAATTTTGCCAAGCTGTTGGGTTCAGCCTATTTCTGGAACTCCTTTAAGGTGACACTGCTCTGGGTTGTCGGCAACGTCTCCTTGCAGCTGGTGATCGGATTGGCCATTGCCCTGGCGCTCAATTCGATCATTCATTTCCGGGGCCTATTTACCGGAATTTTGTTGATTCCATGGATTTCTTCATTTGTGGTTGTAGCGATCCTCTTTTTATGGATCTATCATCCTCAGCTAGGGGTGCTCAACGACATCCTGCTGCGGCTGGGATTGATCCACCAGGCCATTGCCTGGCTGGCGTCGCCCAAACTCGCCCAGATGTCTCTGATTCTTGCCAACACGTGGAAGTTTTTTCCACTCGTGATGATAACCCTTTTCGCCGGCCTGCAGGATGTTTCCCCGGAGCTGGTTGCAGCAGCCAGGGTCGATGGGGCCAATCGCCGGCAAATTTTTAAGATGGTCGTTTTTCCGACAATATTGCCCGCCATGTCCACCGGGGTGCTGCTGTCGACGATCTGGGCTTACAACTCCTTTACGCTGCCCATTATCATGACGGGAGGCGGCCCGCTGCGGGCGACCGAGATACTGGGACTGTTTATCTTCAAGCAGGCATTCGACGCCTTTGATTTCGGTGCGGCGGCAGCCGCGTCGCTCATCTTATTCGCCCAGATACTTCTGGTCATCGTCCTGTATCTGCGCGTGATGGAAAGGGATTGAGATGCCGCGCCTGATTGCATCGCATCGCCGGAGAAAACATTTAGCCCTGGGCCTGGTCTATTTTTTTCTAACCGCGGTGGCGATTGTCGTTATTTTTCCCTATCTATGGATGGGGCTGACCAGCTTTAAGCCCATCGAAGAGTTTTTTACATATCCACTGAAGTGGTTTACCCAGAACTGGACGCTGAAACAGTATGCGGGTGTTCTGGAAGATCCCAAGTTTCTGGCGTCATTGAAAAACAGCTTGCTTGTATCCGGCCTGGTGACATCAATCAGCCTGTTGTTGTCGATCCCGGCCGCCTATGGCTTAACCCGCCTGCGCGCTCCGGGGGGAAAAGGCATCCTGGTCGGTATTCTGAGCTCCCAGTTTTTCCCGCCGATGATCTTTTTCGTTCCTTTTTACATTATCCTCTCAAAATTCAAACTCTTGAATACGATTTCGGGCCTGGTTTTTGCCTACCTGTCGGTAACCCTGCCGATCTGCACCTGGATGATTGCCACCACCTTCCGCAATATTCCGCGTGAACTTGAGGAGGCCGCCAAAGTGGACGGGTGCGGTGACATCCGAACCATCTTTGAAGTCGTGTTGCGGATGTCCGTTCCCGGTATTATAACCGCGGGACTTTTCGCATTTGTACTTGCCTGGCAGGAATATATTTTTGCACTGTTGTACACCACGACGCCGGCTGCCCAGACCGCCCCGGTGATTCTGTTCTTCTTTTTGGGCCAGCACCAGATTGATTATGGACGGTTGATGGCGGCGGCAATTTTGCTGAGCCTGCCGATCATTGTACCCTTTGCCGCCATGCAGCGGTATTTCAGACAGGGGCGGGGTGAAGGCGGTGTCAAAGGATGAGCGGGATGAGCATCAAGACTTTTATCTACGGGCAACCGCAGGTTATTGAAACTGTTTTGCGGACGATACCGGCGGCGCTGCCCCAGATCACACCCGCCGACTCCATCTACCTGGTCGGGTCGGGAACATCCCTGAATGCGCTGACCGCAGTGCAACCCCTCATGACAAAATTGCTGAAAGCCCAGATTCGTATCAGCGGACCACTTGCCTTTATGACCGGGACCGTTAAAAAGCCTGGCTCGAACTGTCTGGCGGTCATTCTCTCGCAGTCTGGGGCCAGCACCACGACCATTGCGGCGGTTGAACATGCCCGGCGCTGCGGCATGCGGATCCTGACGCTTACCGCTGAAAAAGAAAGCCCGATTTGCAATGTGTCCGATAAAATCCTTTTGATCCCGGTGGGCACTGAAAACGTCGGCCCCAAAACCAAGGGCTATACGGCCAGTGTCCTGTGCCTGCTGCTTCTGGTACTGGCAATGGCCGGACGTAAATTGCAGGCCCCGGAGTTTCCAAACGAGCTTGCGCGTTTGATTGAACAGTGTGATCCAGTGATCTGTGATCTGGCTGAAGCCTGCGCCCAATCGGATTTCATCATGGTGCTGGGGCAGGAGCGGCACCTTGGAACAGCACTGGAAGGGTCTTTGAAGATTTCGGAGATGAGCGGCGTGGCTGCGGCGGCCTTTGATACCGAGGAAGCATTTCACGGACGTTTTCACGGTCTAAGCTCTGCAAGTCTGGCATTGTTTATTGCCGCGACTTTTCAGCAGTACGACATGGCTTTAACCGGCGCCGAAGTTCTGTCAGATTTGGGCGTCGCGGCGCGGATTTTGAATCTGGCCGGCCGACCTTCCTCGATTCATGATTTACGCCTGCCATGGCCGCGAACGGATCCATTGCCGGAGCTGGATCTTATCCATGCGATTGTGCCGTTTCAACTGTTGGCGTGGTACCTGGCAAAACAAAAGGGGCGGGTGCCGGAAAACATGAGATACCCGAATCTTTCAAATAAATTGCAGATCAAGACCAGCGGGGTTGATTGATGATCATTGCAGGCCTGGACTTCGGAGGGACGTCCGTAAAGATCGGCTTTATTAGCGCAGACGGAACCGTAATGTCTAAAACAGAAATGGCCTTTGACCCGAAGAAATCTTTTGAAGACCTTGTGGACAGCGTCTGTGAGTCAGTTATGAACCTGCAAACTTCTGGGCAGGCCGAGCTGACGGCGGTGGGTATTTCAGCGCCCGGTTACGCACGACCCGACAGTGGTGTTTTGATCGACGGCACGCATAACGTGCCGGTATTAAAAGGCCAGTCGCTTCCCGCCGCGCTTGGCGACCGTCTTGGGCTGCCGGCCTTTATCGACAATGACGGCACCTGTGCGGCGATCGGGGAGCTTTTGTTTGGGGCCGGACGGGCTTTCAACAATTTTGTTCTGATTACGATCGGCACCGGAATCGGCGGTGGTGTGATAATCAACCGCCGGGTGGTCACCGGTCGTGATGGACTGCCCCCGGAAATCGGGGCTATTTGTCTGGATCCGGATGGGCCGATTAATTACAGCGGCATTCCCGGCACCTTCGAGCGGCTGGCCAGCGCATCCGGGATCGTCGAAATCTATAAATCTGAAAGCAATCGGGCGGCAATGGGAATTACGCCCCGGAAGATCTTTCTGCTGGCGGCCGCGGGGGATCCGGCAGCGGCTGCGACCGTCGACCGGGTTGCCCGATACATCGCCCAGGCCTTCGGGATCATGATTAATTTGTTGAACCTGGAAGCCTGCATCATCGGGGGCGGCGTTTCGAAAGCCGGATATCCTTTGCTGGAAGCGGTACGCCGTCATCTTCCGGCTTTCACCTGGCCGATGCTCTACCGCCATTCTCAGGTGCTGCTGGCCCGGCTCGGCAACGACACCGGCATGATCGGTGCAGCGACCCTGGCGGCGCAGCGGTTGGGCCTGTATTAGCTGGATTCACTTATTTTTTGCTACCCTCAGTTGCCGTTTCAGGAAACAGCTCCGGCAAATAAAACTTTTCGTATTTTTCAATCATGCCGACAACGTTCAGGTACTTCAAATTCTCCTTCCTCGTTTCAGAAAACCCCAGTTGCCTGAAATCAAGAACACTTTGCTCAACATGGCATTTTTGGCAAGAATGCCCATTGGGTTTGATGTTTTCGTGAAATATGTTTTTGATTGCTTCCCTTTGTTCAGGGTTGAGATTATCCCTTCGCTTCACAAAGTCCCTGGCCAAGGGGGCTCCCTGCAACAGCATCGCCGTTTGAAGCTGACCTGTCTTTTCAAATTTGAAGTAAGGCGCAATTCTGGCAATTTGATCCTTACCCGGTAAGAGAATTCCTGTATCCGGATCATAGCTGGTGCCGTAAAAGGGGCCTTGGGGATGGTCCTCCAGATGACTATACCATTGATAAACAATTGTCGCTCCCGGCTTCTCCCTGATATGACAGGTTTCACAAACAAAAAATTGCGTATGAATATTCATGAGCGCTCTGATCCGTTTGTTTTTTCGGTGGGGCAGATCAGAGTGGCATATAAAACATACAGGACGCAAATTTTCAGGCGGCTGAGGATATTCCGCTGCAACATTGTGAAAATGCCGGTGTTGCTCAAATTCTTCGAGACGCTGGGCTTCATCACGAATTTCCGATTTGGTGGCCTCCTGATGTTTTGCCAACAGAGGTCGCAGAAGGCCGGGACCGTGGTGGGAGATGGTAAGATGGTGAATGACACCTAAGAATATAGCCAGGGTAAGCACCATAAAAATGAAGCCGACTAAATATGCGATCAAAGGATGATTCAATCTTTTGGGTGTTCCCGGCAAAGGTAAATTCCTCTCAACTTGTAATTTAATACTTAGCGGAAAAAAAGAGTTTCGTAAATTTCAGCTCTTAAAAATGGGGACCGGCGCCTGCAAGGATCGCATTGCCAAAACCCGGCTTCAATCATCATCTTTTTTCTCGGATACGGACTTTTCCTGTTGCGATAAAGGAGTCTGCTTGTTGGAGGATGGCACTTTTTGCGATGATTCGATTCCCAGTTCTTCTAATAGATTTCTCATATATTCTCTTTCCTCGGGAATTTCCCTGAGGTTGTTCAGGTATTCTAAAAAATGCTCTTCGATCTGATGCTCTCTGGTGATCCGGCCGGTTAAAAAAGTCCATTGCATGGGGAATCTGCCGGGCAAAAGATGTACATTGGTCCAATGCCAGAAAGCCACTACGATCAGCGCCATAACGGCCTCGTCGGCGTGCATTAATCTTGCCAGGGCCTGGAAAAATGCAGCATATGATTCTTCGCTGATCGCCGCTTGCGGCAATAATTTGCCCAGCGTGCCGGGGATCAATTTAGCCATTACATCGGGAAATAAGAGGGCCGATCCTGCGGCTATCAGGACAAGACTTCCCCAAATAATGGCCAGATAATGAAGCTTTTGCTTATACATGAATTTTTCCATCTTGGGCCGGTAAGGTTCGATGCCTAGAAAATACTTAATATCATGGATAAAATCGTAAAGATCCTTCAATCTTGGGATCTGGGTCCTTTTATAATCGAACTCATGATTGAGGAGCTTATGAATCGTTCCGGCAACGATAGTGATAACATGATATCCGGCGGCAAACATCATCGTAAATCCGGCTATTCGATGTATGAGCCTGGCCGCGTCGATCCCGCCGAAAAGCGATACGACTACCGGAGCCCAGAAGACATCGCTAAAATATATCGGCAACCCCGTGGCAACCAGAAAAAGAAATGTGACGAGAATAAGCAGATGTTGAATCACGATATGGACGGAATAACGCGGCAGATCACCTAGCGGATCCGATTTCACAAATTTATAAATATCCCGCGGGATGGATCCCACCCCTTCTACATGGGTATAGTATTCCTCTTCGTGGACTTTTCCCTTAGGGGATATTGCGACAGTATTTGAGATCGTATCAGAAGATGTCGACATAGGGCCTTTTATTTTTCTTTTTTGGATCTGCGCTTTGATTTTCCACGCCAGGTTGTACCGTCTCTCAAAACCAGTTTAATGCCGTCTCTGCGCCGTCCGTATGTTTCAAAGAGCATCATGCCCACCATACTGAGAACCGCCCCGTACAGGGACACTCTCAAGAAAATGCTCATATAGAAAACAATGCGACTCTCTTGGTGTTTCTCTTTTGGATGGACGGCAATCCCTGCGAACCAGCTGGTTGGCGTTTCGTGACATTGATGGCAAGTCTTCATAAGGTTTTCTTTATATATGGTGGCCCTCTCGTCGTCTTTTTTATAGATATCATGCAAGCCGGCGGAAGCGTGACAGCTGACGCAGTCGGCAGCTTTTTGGGAGCCCAGTCTCACCAATTTGCCGTGTATCGATTGGTTATAGGTCTCCACAGCATCCAGGGCTGTTTGGGAAACCTTCAAATTTTTCATCAGGTCAACGTCCTGATGGCATTTTGCGCATAATTCTATAATTTCGCGGGATGAACGGGAGGTCTTCTTGCGAAGCCGGTGGGTCATATGTAAATAGGCTTGAACGACGCCGCTTTGCGGGTGACAGTTATAACAGCGGCGTAAGGTTTCCTCGTAGTCTACGTTCTTTTCGGAGATTCTGGCGTAGATCGGATTCAGATGGCAAAATTTGCAATAGGGTTTTGCTTGCTTTAACGCTTCGGAGTCGGTGGGTTTAACCCCGTGGGCACTCCGGTTATAGATATCGATAATTCTTTGGTGGGAAAAATTTTCTTGGGCAAACGGCGGTTTTATATGGCACTGATTCGCACAATCGACGACTTGAGTGATTGGATCGTGAGGAATTCTGGTAATATAGTTGTGACAGTCCCGGCACTCAACGAGCCTGTGAACACTCTTATTGTAAAGACCTTCATCAACATTATAATTCCATCGTTTGCCGTTTTCATCGATTCTGCCGCTATATCGATGTTTGTGGCACATGAGGCAGTTATATTCATCGGCAGCGTTTGCCTGGCCGCCGATCCATAAAACAATGAATACTCCTGCCGCCGACAGCAATCTGATGATAAAACTATTTGCCATCATTGCTTGTAAAGGGTTGACAAATCAATCTCTTCGTATTGGGTGAGTATGCTTTTAATTTTCAGATTCCGCAGATCCTCAATCCGGTTGTCCGCAAAATCAAGTGCTTTGAAATCAATTATTCCCTTGCCGGTATGACAGGCTTCGCACTGATATCCTTTGGGTTTGATGTGCTCATGGAATTTGTTTTTGACCCCGTCTCTTTGCTCAGGAGTCAGTTTATCTCTTACTCGCATATAATCCTTGGCTAGGGGTGCATCCTGAATCTGGATGGCGGACTCAAGTACATCCCCCTTTTTGAAGTAAGGGGCAATTTTGGAAATCCGATCCGCAACGGGTGCCAGATCTCCCTTTTCAGAATTATAGCGGGTACCGAAAAAGGGGCCGGTCGGATTCGGATTCATTGGATTGTACCATTTGTAAATAATGCCGACATCCTTGCGCTCCTCGACATGACAGGTCTCACATGCAAAAAATTGGGTATGCATGTTTAAAAGCGAACGAATATGCGGGTTTTTATTGTGAGGCAAATCAGAATGGCAGATGTAGCAAACCGGTCGCATATTTTCAGGCAGCTGCGGATACTCCGTTAAATGATGAAAATGCTCATGAGTCTCTAAATCCACAAGGCGTATAGCCTCTTCCAGAATTTCGGATTTATCTTCTGCCAGGTATTTTTCCAGCAAAGGTTTCAAGAGTTGCGGCCCGTGATGGGAAACCGTCAGGTGATGTACAATACCGATAAATACGATAGCCGTCAGGATGACAAAAACAAATCCGATCATATAAGATGCTATCGGATGATTGCGCTTTTGCTTGTTCGCATTTGGCAATTTAAAAAGCCCTCCCTGTCTGCAATAATTAAATTAATTTTAAATACGAATTCAATGGATGCGCGAAAGATCCGATATCGAAATCGTCGTCTGCTTCTTTGTTGCCGAATCCGTTATGTTCAGAAGATTCTTTATATATTCCCGCTCTTCCGGTATTTCTCTGAGATTGTTCAAATATTCCAAAAAATGCTCTTCGATTTGATGCTCCCGGGTTATTTTACCGGTGAGAAAGGCCCACTGCAGCGGAAATCTGCCCGGCACCAGGTGCACATTTGACCAGTGCCACAATGCCACCACGATCAACGCCATCACGGCCTCATCGGCGTGCATTAATCGTGCAAGATCCTGGAAAAGAGCCGGAAAGGATCCACCGGTTTCTACGGTATGCGTTATCAATTTTCCCAGCGTATCAGGAAACAGATGTGCCATTAAATCAGGGAACAATAAGGCTGTCCCGGCGGTTATCAAAACGGTATTGCCCCACAGGATTGCAAAGTAATGCATCTTTTGTTTGTACATAAATTTTTCCATTTTGGGGCGGTAAGGTGTTAATCGTAGGAAGTATTTAATGTCCTGGTATAAATCCACCAGGTCTTTGAACCTTGGGATCATGGTCCGTTTGTAGTCGAACTCCCTGTTGATAATCTTGCGAAACGTTCCGCCGATGATGGTAACGACGTGATATGCACTGGCGAATATCATGGTAAATGCTGCGATTCTGTGAATAAGCCGGGCCGTATCGGCGCCGCCGAAAACGAATATGACGTGGGGCGCCCAAAATTGATCACTGAAATAAATCGGCAGGCCGGTGGCGGCCAGGATGAGAAAAGTGACCACAACCAGTAAATGTTGTATCACGATATGAACGGAATAGCGGGGCAAATCCCCCATGGGACTGGACTCGACGTATTTGTAAAGATCCCTGGGGATGTCTCCCACGCCCTCCACGTGTGTAAAATAATCCTCTTCAGCGGCCGGTGTTCCGGCGGAGACGGCAGCATCTTGCGATATGTTCGACATCAATCCTCCTGGTTATTTTTTCTTTTGGCCTTTATTTTCGACTTCCCACGCCACGATGTTCCGTTTTTTAACACAAACTTTACGCCACGGCTTCTGCGGCCGTAAGTTTCAAACAGCATCAACCCGACCATGCCGAATACTGCTCCGTACAGCATGATACGAAAGAAGATGCCGGCAAAAAACACCACCGGATTATCTTCCTTTTCGACGCGCGGATGGACAGCAACCTGAACAAACCAGCTGTTGGTCTGCTCATGGCATTGTCGACAGGTGTGCTCCAGATTCGCTTCGTTAATCGTGGCCTTTTTATTGTCCTCTTTATAGATATCATGCAGGGCATTTGACGCGTGACAGCTGATGCAATCCGCCGTCATCTGCGAACCCAACATAATGGATTTGCCATGGATCGACCGATTATAGGTTTCCACGGCATCCAGACTTTTCTTGGGCGCATTTATTTTTTTCAGCATTGCTGTGTCGGCGTGGCATTTACTGCATAACTTAACAATCTCCTGCGGGGAGCGGGAAGTTTTGTGTCGCAAGCGATGGCTGATGTGAACGTACGCCTGAGTTACGCCTTTTTCCTGATGGCAGTTCAGGCAGCGCTGCAACGTCTCTCCAAAATCAATCCTGCTTTGCTCCGCCTTTGAATATACCGGGTTGAGATGGCAGTACTTGCAGTAGGGTTTTGCCTTTTTCAATTCAGGAGGATCATCCGGCTTGATGCCGTGGACACTCTCATTATACGTGTTAATTATTTTTTGATGCGAAAAATTCTGCTGAGTAAACGGCGGCTTGATGTGGCATTCAGTGGCGCAATTGACCTCTTCGGTCACCGGATCATGGGGAAGTTTGGTAATAGAGGTATGACAGTCGTTGCAGGCAACATTTTTGTGCAAGCTTTGGGCGTAAATATGCTCGTCAACGTTGTAATTATGCCGTTTGCCGTTTTCGTCGATTCGACCAACAAAGCGGTATTTGTGACACACCAGGCATTTTTCTTGGTCTACGGCCTCAACCGTTGAACTTATCATCAGACAAATGAACACGACGACACAACAAAAAGTAGCTTTCCAGAAATCTTCGGCTGGCATCGAATTGAATCTCCCGCTGATGGTCAATAGGTTATCGTTATAATAACTGCCGCGCTACAGACAGGAGGCTGATGGGACCTTTGAAGATCGGCTTCGGCAAATTCAAAAAAATTTCCTTCAAAAAAAGGGAGCAAGAGGTAATCCTCGCGGTTTTCGATTTGCATAGAGGCCGGTTTCCACGAATAACCCCATGACAGCAGCCCGGTAGTAATTGACACGGTGTGGTATATTTGTCAAGTTGTTTTAGGCGGCGAATCCTGTGTATCGGATAAATTATTCAATTTCGCTGAGTTTGTATCACCGCCTGATGTAAAATTCAACCGGAGTTAATTCATTTGATTCTTTAAAATCTTTAAGCACCAGAAAGGTACGCACTTCGGTGCATAAATCGCATTTGTTAATATAATGATTTTTTTGCGGCGCATACCCTGCCGTGTCACCGGCCTTTTGAGCGAGTCCGCGGACACCGTTATGAAACAGGGTGGTTAAGATCGGGTAGGTCTCCTGGGAGAGCCGTTTGCCTAAATCGTCTCTGAATATGGCTAGGCCTGAACAGAGCCCGGGGATATAGTTTCCGAAAAGATCGATGTGAAAATGGCTGGTGTCGGAAAGTTCGGCCGCACATCCGCCCGGATTTTCGTCGAGAATTTGCTGAAAGGTGTTCTTTCCCAGCAGGGGACGATACGTCTGTAGGGCCCGACCGCCAAAATGAATCCAATATCGATGCAGAATCTGTTTAAGATAATTTTCGCCAAACTTCTGATGGTACTCATCCAGTGAATGGGTCCGGCCGGCATCGAATTGCGATAAATCGGAAATAAAGTCGCTGATCCAGGGAAATATCCCCACCCCCGCCTTTTGGGCGGCCCCTATTACGCCTTGCACCTTGAAAAAGGGAATCTGTTCATTGTGGAAGGGACTGATGGACACCAGCAACGTTTTCAGACCTTTTTCGTGCAACTGCGCCAGGAGAGCTTTGGCGGATTCAATATTTTTGAACCACGAGGAGTTGGTTTCAACATACTCCACGGAAACGCCGACCTCAGCGGCGATTTCAAGCACCCGGCCGAGTTCTTCCGGCCGCAGCAGGGGCTCACCGCCGCCGATGTGCACGGACCGGCATCCCAATGAACGGACGGCTTCGAGATTTTTGCGGGCGGTTTCCGGTTCAATGTAGCGCTTTGACCACTCAGGACTGCAATTGTACAGGCAGTGCCGGCAGCGGGAGGTGCAAAAGTAGTTGGTGATCAGACCACCTGATCTCAGCCCGTTAATTACAAATTCAACCATATTGGTTATCTATATATTTTTACGGCCCTGAATATTTGACGAAATTCCAAGCACCAATCAACAACTAACAAACAATATCAAAATTCGAATCTGCAATGCCCCAAACACATTCAGATTTTGAGATTAAATCGGAAGTTCTCTACTACTCTAATAACAAATAACCAATAACATGGAACCCCTTTCGCGCCTTTCGGTCAAGGCTCCTACGCCATGCGCTCTGCTCTATGCGCTATGCCCCCCATGCGCTATGCGCTCTGCTCCGGGCCCATGCCCTCTGCCCTATGTACTTAAAGCGACCTTAATTCTTGCCATGGCCTTCTCAACATTTTCGTAGTTGTTAAAGGCACTGAGGCGAATGTAGCCCATACCGCATTTTCCAAAACCCGCACCCGGCGTGCAAACCACCCCGGCTTTTTCGAGCAGGCGGTCGAAAAATTCCCAGGAATCCGTTTTGCCGTCCACCCAGATGTAAGGCGAATTTTCTCCGCCGATGCAATCAAATCCGAGCGCCGACATTTCCCGGCGGATCAGAGCGGCATTTTTCAGGTAGTATTGCGTTAATTTCTTGGTCTGCAATTTTCCTTCATCACTGAATACGGCCTCCGCGGCACGCTGCACCGGATAGGACACACTGTTAAACTTGGTGGTATGCCGCCGGTTCCAGAGTGCATGCAGGGAACGCTTTTCTCCCTTGGCGGTATAAGCCTCACAGGATTTCGGTACAACGGTGTAGGCACACCGTATGCCGGTGAAACCGGCTGTTTTCGAAAAGCTTCTAAATTCAATGGCCACTTCCCGGGCGCCTTCGATTTCATAGATCGATTTCGGCAGGGTTTCATCCCGGATAAATGATTCGTAGGCGGCATCAAAAAGGATGACAGCCTGATTGTCGCGGGCGTAGCCGACCCATTTTTTGAGCTCGGATTTTGTAATGGTCGCACCGCTGGGATTGTTGGGATAACAAAGGTAAATCAAATCGACCTTTTCCTGCGGCAGATCCGGTATGAACCCATTCTCACGGGTTCCCTCCAGATAAACGACCCCATCATAGCGCCCGTCGCGATAAACGCCGGTTCGTCCCGCCATGACGTTGGTGTCCAGGTATACCGGATACACCGGGTCCGGGATGGCCACGGTGATGTCCGTTGCAAAAATTTCCTGGATGTTGCCGTTGTCGCATTTCGCACCGTCACTGACAAAAACCTCGTCAGCGGTTATCTCGACGCCGCGCGCCTGAAAATCATGCAGGGCGATTTTTTCCCTTAAAAAGTCATAACCCTGCTCAGGTCCGTATCCCCTGAAGGTGGCGATATCGGCCATCTCGTCCACCGCCCGATGAAAGGCCTCAATACACGCTGCCGGCAGCGGCCGGGTGACATCGCCGATGCCCAGCTTGATAATTTCCCTGTCGGGGTGGGCCTGCTGAAATGCCGCGACCCGGCGGGCAATATTGGCAAACAGATACGATGACTCTAGTTTGAGATAATTTTCGTTGATTTTGATCATAGCGGCGATCTCCCCTTGCTTGCTGGTTTTTTAAAGCTGACTTTATAAGCACAAAAATCAAAAAAAGAAAACAATATTCACAAAACTACCAGCGAATCAGAAGGAACTCACGGTGATCTTTCTTGACTTTCAGAGGTTTTTCTTGCTAGCTGGGATTTGGTTAAAAAAATCAAACGAAAGGAGAAAAAAATGGCATTCACCCTTAATGAAGTGGACAGGGTTGAAATACTGACCCTGCAGGCAAACCGGTAAGCTGCGCTGCAATCAGCGAAAAATGGACACCACCCGCCTAAAAAAACGACATTGACAATTTACCACACCTCCGATATTTGGGAGCGAATTGTTTCCGTTGATTTGAACTTTCCATTTGTTGAGCTGCCGACTCCGGTTCACGATTCATTTTTTCCCCTTATTCAGCTCTTAATCAGCGGGTTCCTATCGATTGAAGAAATAGGTAAGATGGCACGATTAAATGATATCCTAGCGATACTGTTTGCAGACATCGCAAAAAGCACCCACATCTACGAAACCCTGGGCAATAAGGTCGCAAAAAACCTGATAGACGCCAGCCTTTCCCTTCTTTCAAATGTGACCGCGAAACATCAGGGAACCGTGATCAAAACCATTGGGGATGAGATTATGTGCACATTCCCGACGGCCAATGACGCGGTGGAAGCGGCCGTAGAGATGCACCAGTCTCTGGAGGACATGCCTTTTCCTGAAAAGCCCGAATACGGTTCTCCGAATATCTATGTCGGAATTCAATTCGGGCCGGTTATCAAGGAAGGCGGCGATGTCTTCGGCGATGCGGTCAATGTCGCGGCCCGCATGGTGGCTTTGGCAAAACAACGCCAGATTATCACTACCGAAGGAACGGTAAAGCTGCTCTCAAAGGAGCGTCAGGCCTTAACACGCTGTATCGATAAAACAACGGTCAAAGGCAAAAGCGGGATACTCCGTATATACGAAGTGATCTGGGAAGAGCATGATGTCACGGTGATGGCGACCCATGTGACGGAAACCCCGACTCAAAAAAGCCGTCTGGAATTGACATATAAAGGTCAAACCATCAAACTGGATGAAAATCGTCCCATTGCCACCCTTGGACGCCAACCGCACAACGATGTGGTTGTCGATGACAAACGTGTTTCCCGATCCCACGCTCGCATTGAGTATAACCGGGGAAAATTTATGCTAATTGACCAGAGTTCCAACGGCACAATGTTACGGATCCAGGGAAAAAAAAGCATGCTCCTCAAGCGGGAAGAGACCCAACTGCTGGGCACTGGTGTTATCGGTCTCGGGCGAAAGGTGACCCCCGACTCGGAAACAGCGGTGCACTTTGCCGTCAGGTCTTAACACTTCTATAAATGCATCTTTTCGACGTTGAAAAGGTCATTCTATGACTTAAAACCCCCTTGATTTTAAAGCTCCTGCCTTGGATGGCAACGTTCCACCTTGGTCCGACCCAATGCCGTTACACTCGTCGATTCTCCTTACAGTTTCATGTAGAGATCATTCCGCCCTAACTATTTGTTTTCAAATAATTATTCCATCGCACACCATCTCCAAGACATTAAATAAGAGTCGGGATTCTTTACAAATTGATCCTTATTTGCATCGTGCTGACATTACTGAATGGGTTAACTATTTAAAAATATAAAATAAATTTCCAATTATTAAATTTGGCATAATCTTTGCGAATCAAATTTATAATTCAAAATGTCTGCGAGTCAAATTTACAATTCAAAATATAAAAAAGGGGAATGGAGGCGGAGATGAAAATGAAAAATTTTAAAACAATAACAATGACCGCTTTGGCCACTCTCGTTCTCGTTTATGTTGGCAGTGCCCATGCTCTGAGTATCACAGGAAGTCTTTGGCACGTTCCGGAAGCGATCTCTCAAAACGCGATTCCAGCAAATGTTCCTGGAACTACTCCAGATGTCACGTTCGAAGTGAATTCGCCCATGAATTTTTTTGGAACTGATGCCACAGTCGGGACTTGGCTTGGAAACGGCTCAGCCTTCAATATCGTAGAGAATACTGCAGGGACCCTCGCCTCTCTAATGGATAACGGTATATATGGGACCATCGTGGAATTTGCTGGGTTCGTGACTGTCACAACTGGGCAGACTTTTACGGTTACTCACGATGATGGCTTGACACTGATTATCGGTGGCATAGATCTGGGGTTCAATCCAGGTCCCACGGCGCCCGTCACTTCGACCGTAACTTACACGGGACCTTCGGGCAACTTTGATTTTCAATTGGTGTACGGCGAGTGTTGCGGAGGCCCGGCAGTCCTTCAGATAGATCTTCCGTTCAGCGACATCCCTGTCCCCGAACCCGCAACCCTTCTCCTGCTTGGCTTTGGCCTCATCGGTCTTGGGGGATTTCGGAGGAAGCTTAAGAAGTAAAATCATATTCAATCAGCCTACGTGAAGGCCCTTCCATAAAGTTGGAAGGGCTTTTTTTATGTGAAAAAGACAAGGATAAAAAAGATAAGAAGTTGGTTTTTGAAAGCGGAAGCATCGAAAATGCTGAATTGTGTATCGGCTTCGGCTTCCGACTTCGTCCTCCGAGCTTGGGGCTTCGCCCTTCGGGCTTCCGACTTCGCTCTGCGAGCTTGAGGCTTCGCCCTTCGGGCTACGACCCCACAAGACGACGGGACAAGGCAGCCCCACATATTGAGGCGTCAGTTAAACTATAACACTCCTCATCCGCGACCCCTTTGAGACAACGGACCATTGACCATGAACAACGGACACTCTAATCGGGTTTTTTGACTCGATTAAAGTAATACCTTTCCAATGACCTCCAGCGCCTGGGACACCAAATTCCGGTCCGCCTGGGTACCCATGTGCCCTAATCGAAAGACTTTATCTGCCAGCGGTCCGTAGCTTCCGGCCACCACCAGTCCTTGTTGGCGCAGTTTTGCGTCAAAATCCGGCCAGGCTATCCCTTCCGGAACGTTGACTGCTGTGACCGTGGGAGCAGGAACAGCGTCCGCCGAGGGGAAAAGCGTCAATCCCATTTCCATAATTTGTTGGCGGCAAAACCGGGCAACATCCTCGTGGCGTTTGAAGCTTTCTGAAAGTCCTTCCTTTAAAATAAGTTCAGCGCCGGCATTGAGGCCGGCGACCCCGTGCCAGTTGGGGGTGCAGGGAAAATAATGTCTGGATTGGGCCGTTCGAAAAGGTTTTAAGGCATCATAGCCGTTGTAGTCGACCTGATCGATAATTTCCCAGGCGGCATCGCTGACGGAAAGAAACGCCATATCCGGCAGGGAGGACAGACACTTCTGGGATCCCCCCAGACACAGGTCGATATTCCATTCATCGGTTGCAACCGGCGCGCCGCCGATGCTTGAAACGGCATCCACATAAAGCAAAGGGACTTTGAGATCTTTTTTAATGCTGCCCAGCGCTTCCAAAGGGTTCAGCGTGCCGGAAGGGGTTTCACAGTGAACCGCGGTGATCATCTTCGGCTTGAAGGCCGTGATCTCGGTTTGGATTTGATCCGTATCTGCGATGGTTTGATCGTACGGCAAACGGATTTTGCGCACCTCGGCGCCGATAGAGGCAGCCATGTCGCCGATGCCGTCGCCAAATACACCGGTGGCGATAGACAGAACCCGATCGCCGGGAACAAGGCAGCTTTTCAAGGCAGCCCACAGCGCGAGCATACCTTCACCGGTTTGAATAACGACCTGGTTTTTTGTGGCCATAATGGTTTTCAGGTTGGCTTCGGTGCGGTTGTATAAATCGAGAAATTCGGCTTCCAGATCGCCGGATCCGTAATTTACCTGATACACATCCAGAACTTCCTGAGCAACTTTGACCGGCCCCGGCACCATCGGGATGGGATAGATTTTCATGATATTTTCCTTTACCAAGGTTCAGGGTTTGGGACTTCGCCCTTGGGGCTTCGACCCCACAAGCAAGGCTCGGGACACAGGGGTCAGGCCCGCACGGCCTCCGACACGCAGAGCATGCGGCTCGGAGAGCGCGACGGCTGTCCAAGGCCTCACTGGCGGGGATAAACCCCGCCACTACATTCGAATCTCCGACAAATACGTAGGGGCGGGGTTCATCCCCGCCCATGGACGCGCAGGATTAAACGAGAATATTCATCGGAGAATCCTTCAATCTATTATCCAGTAAATGCCCAATTGATTAAATCAGCAATCCGTGGTTTACTTCACGGGTTTGGATGTCGTATTTAATACCTTAATGTTGAACCAAAATTCAAGGTATTCTGCGAAAACGATCATTTTTTCCAGAGAGGCGGTCAGACCAAATTTGTTTCGAAATCAACCCACCGAAATTGATGTCGAATCCCATCCGAAAACCGGGCAGCCGAGTCGGCCGGAGGCAGTTATCAGCCCGCGCAGCAGAAATTATGTAATTATTGCCTCATTGCTGGCGCTGTTTCTGGGCGCCCTGGATGCGCTGGTCATGTCTGCCGCCATGCCCACAATTGTCGCAGATTTGGGCGGTCTTCACTTATACAGCTGGGTGTATTCCGCCTACCTTCTTGCCCGGGCAGTAGCCCTGCCGGTCTTCGGCAAGCTGGCCGACATTTTCAGATCCCGCCGACTCTACATTATTTCGATTTGTATTTTTTTGCTGGGCTCAATTTTGGCGGGAATGGCCCAGAGCATGATGCAGCTGATTTTATCCCGCGTGCTTCAGGGCATCGGCGCCGGAGGAAATTTTGCCCTGGTTTACATCGTATTGGCCGACATATCTTCACCTGAGAACCGAGGCAAGACGTTGTCCCTGGGCAGCTTTATCTGGGGGTTGGCCAGTGTTCTAGGCCCGACGTTTGGTGGTTTTGTTGTGACCTACTTTTCCTGGCGCTGGATTTTTTTTGTCAATGTGCCCCTGGGTGCGTTTTCCCTGCTGGGTATCACCCTTTATCTGATCGAGGTCCGTGACAAAAAGAAAGAGGCTGCCATCGATTATTGGGGTGCGTTAACCCTGTCAACGGCCATCCTGGGGTTGTTGACCGTATTTCTATTGGCGGGACGCTCCTACGACTGGACTTCTCCTCAAATCATAAGCTTGTCAATCATTACAATTGCAGCAGGGATTGCCTTTTTTTATGCCGAACAAAAAGCCCGGGAACCGATTCTTTCTCTGGGCTTTTTCACTATCAGGGGCTTTAGTATCGGCAATGGTTCGGCGTTTCTGGCCAGTTTTACGATTTTTTCCCTGTTTGCCTACAGTCCGCTTTTTATACAGGGCGCTTTGGGTAAAACACCCTTGCAGATGAGTGTGGCGATGCTGTCTTTGAGCCTGGGATGGTCGGTTGGTGCACTGGGATGCGGGCAGATTGTCAATCGATTGGGCCAGAAACCATCGACGGTCTTCGGCTCTCTGTGCCTGGCTGTGGGCGGAGGAATTATGCTTTCCTTTTCGACGGATACTTCCTTAGCTGCCTGTTCCGTCGTGTTGGGATTTGTCGGAATCGGTATGGGGTTCGTTTCGATGGCGACCCTGCTCGTGGTGCAAGAAAGCCTTGATATATCGGATCTGGGGGTTGCGACCTCCTCCCATCAATTTGCCAGAACCTTGGGAGGCACCATCGGCGTCGGCATATCCGGAAGTTTCGTAACCATGTCTTTTTCCCATGTGATGGAATCGCTGACGAAAACCGGTTTGAACAATTTGCCGCCGTCTTTGCATGTCCAGATAAAGCAGAGTATTGAAAATATTTTCCGGCCGGAAGTCCAGGCCCTGCTTGACCCTGACATTCAAAAAACACTGCAGGAGGCGGTTGCTGGGGGGGTTTCGATGGTGTTCTGGATAACTTTTTTTGCCTCCCTTTTATGCCTGATCTTAAGCGTGCTTATTCCGGTTAAAAAAAAGGAGTAAAACTATGATCGTAGCCAATGAAAAAGATGTTCACGCGATGGTAATGCAGAGCCCGGAAGTGAAAAATGCCGCTATGAAGGCGTTGATTTCACCGAAGGAGGGCTGGGAAGGATATGTCATGCGGGTGATCGAGCTGGATGAA
The DNA here is from genome assembly GCA_020345785.1 of Desulfobacterales bacterium. The sequence goes on along the minus strand of CP070771.1, from coordinate 5,086,703 downwards.
GCCGGCTACTCTCCGAAACATACGCATGACTGGCCCCACATAAATTTCATCCTTGAAGGGAAAGGATCCCTGCACATTGACGGCAAATACAACCTTGTCGAAGCCGGATCCTTTGCCTACGTCCCGGCCGGCAGCCTTCACCAATACAAGAATGAGGGCAGCGGGAAGTTCCGGTTTATATGTATCGTGCCGGAGGAAGGACATGTGGTTTGATGGGACCGCTACGATGGTTGAGATTGTTGAGATGGTTTGGATCGTTGCGATGGGTTAGATGGTTAGGATCGTTTAGATCGTTTGGATTGTTATGAAGTTTTAGATCCTTTTACGACAATTAAAAATGATCCAAACAGGGCTATGGCCAGCAGAACACCCTGCATTTAGATGTTTCGGTCATTTGAATTTTGTATTTTTAATTTGTTTCGAATTTCGTGCTTCGAATTTCGAATTT
>CP070771.1:5067232-5086155 GCA_020345785.1 Desulfobacterales bacterium | reverse complement strand
GCGCATCATTTTCTGGATGTAAGCGGCATCCTGCTCGGGAGGACGCCCTATCGATCGGGCCAAACCCAGTCCGGAGTAGCAGGAATCAAAGGCCATGAAGATGTGTTTGGCTTTGAACTGCCTCATGATTTGATTCAACTGATCCATGGGCAGCATCGTGTGCTGCCAGTTGTAGGCGTCGGCATCCACCGGCACAATATATCCTCTCTCCCGTCCGCCAGGCAGATCCTCAGTCTGGCCGTGTCCGGCAAAATAAAACATCATCCTTGAATTCTCATCGACTGCCCTGTGGATTGCTTCCAGTTCGGCAAGAATATTTTTCAGCGTGGCCTGCTCATCGGTGAGCATGTGAATCTGAAAACCCTGCGCTTTCAACCTGGCGGCCATCTCCCTGGCATCGTCGGCGGCATATTCCAGGCGGGGCCAGTGGCGATATTCATTTATTCCGACCACCAGCGCATGGGATGAAGAATAGCCCGACTGATAATCGGCACCCTGCAGGCCGGGTGCAGGACCGGTCGTTGCCCCGGGCGCTGCGGCAATGCCGCCCGTCGATCGCACAAAGAAGGATCTTGAATAGAGTCGACCGGCGCGGTCGCCCGCCTTGGGCAAGACCTGCGGTGTCTGTTGGAAGCGCCGTTGAACCTCTTTTTTGACAGCCTCGTACAGTTCGATCTGGCTCCATTGACTGTCGTTGTCGGCGTCGACACGCACTCGTCCCGCCAGCACCCTCAAGAGGGCGTCCGTCAGAACACCATGGGGGTTGCCGTCGATGGTCGGATAAATATAAAGGTTATCTTTGCGGATATCCTTGGCGACTTCATTTTCCGAAGCCGCCGAAATATAAAAAATATTTTGATAGGGGTAGGGGGCATTCAGATTCAGATTTGCCTCAAAGCTTCCAATTTCCTGCTCTGCTTTGAAAACACTCCGCGACCGCAGCGGCAGGTAGCGGCTTAGACTTGTGGCTTTATGGTTTGGAATAGCGCGGACCGTATTGCCTGAAAAACAGGTATCAAAAACCATCAAAACCTGTCGGTCCCGATCCAGCTGCTCCAGCGCCGGCCGCAGGTCGCGTTTGCCGATGATCAGTTGCGACAGCAGTATTTCAACCGGTTGATCGGGATCGGCATCAAAGTCAGCCGGCACCAGCGCACCGGTGGTGTGCGGCAGCGGCAGCGCCAGCACTTCATCCCTGCGGCTGGTTCCGTGGCCGCTGAAATAAATGAAAATCCGGTCTCCTGGCCGAGTTCGGTGCGTCAGACGCTGGATCTCAGAAAGGATTCTGGACTTGACGGCTTCTTCATTGACAAGCGTTCGGATATTTTTTTTCTGAAAATCATACTGCGTTGCAAGCACGCGGGAAAGCGCCGCCACATCATAGGGCGGCCCCTCCAGCGTCCGCTGCCGGTATTTGCCGATACCGATCAGCAGAGCATGATTTTCAGCAAAGGCAGGCATGGCGATGTTGCCGGCCAGCCAGAACAAAATCGTCCACAGGGCTATGTTTTTATGTCCTAAAATCATTGGTCCAAATAGATTCCTAATCAGGATGAAATAAAATTTCATTAATAAAGCGTCACCTTCACGCGCCGATTCAGCATGTGATCTTCCTCGCTGTCTCCATCGTACAATAATTCGGATTCGCCGCGTCCCCGGGCTTCCAACCTCGCGGACAGAGAGGGAAACCTGCGTTCCAACTCCCTCTTTACCGTGTAAGCGCGATTTTCAGATAGGGTCTGATTGTAATCCATGGTTCCGCGCTTGTCGGTGTGTCCGACCAATAAAAAGGACCACTGCTTCATTTTCGCGTCTGAAAGGGCAAGGCCCAGTTCTATCACCTGTTGGGTTCCGGCTGCATTCAAATCCGCCCGGTCAAAGTCGAAATGCACCGGCAGGTTCAGCGCCGGGCGAACAGCAAACCGGCCGTCCCTGCTGGTTTGGACGCCGGATGCGAACACCTGCGTGATATCCGCTGCCGTTATCAATGATTGCTGAATTTTAATTCTTGTATTCTTGAGAGATGCTTCCATCCAAGCCGGCACGGGTTCCGGATGGAACCGTTTGGCCAGTTCCAGAGTATACAGCGCCCGGGGCATTTGACCGCTGCGGGCAAGCAGTTCGCCCTGGCGGGCCAGGGCCAGAGCTTCGGTTTTTGAGGAAACGGCCCGGGTCCTGGCCCGCATAAAGGCGGCCATGGCAGGATCAATTTCTCCCAGCTGCGTGTAAGTCAGTCCGAGCATATACCAGGCATTGAAATTCGGGCATACCTCCACCGACCGATTCAACCATTCGATAGCTTGCTGCGGGTCGGTTTCGAATTTCGCCTGATAGTAATAACCGGCGCCGAGCCGGCAGTCCACGGCCGCGGCCAGACCGGGAAAGATTATCAGCGACAACAAAGCCATAAGCCAAATGACACGTTTCATGTCCTGTCACCCTTGCAAATCGCTTGCAGCTTTCTGCAGTTGTCATTAAATTCGAAGCACGAAATTCGAAATACGAAACAAATCCGAAATTCAAATCTTTTAATGTTCGAAACTTTAAAATCGTAATTCGGCGCGAGCATCCCTTTCGTTTCTGTCATTCTAATTTTGTTTATTCGATATTGTTTTGAATTTCGATATTCGGATTTCAAATTTTGCTTTTTGGTTTTATAAATATTTACCATTAAAGAAATATATAAATATGGTACATGGGGATATCACCTGCACTGTCCTACCTCCTTGATTTCAACGGCTACCTTGCCGGCGGCCAGCCAGTCCTGTTTTTGGCGCAGCATCAAGGATCGCATCGAACCCGGTGAGAGATCCGCCACTTTATCCTCCGGATCTTTGAAGCCGTGGCTATAGCTGTTCAGCGGTGAACGGGTCAGAAAGGCCGTTATCAGATTGGTGCCCGGAGGGCCGTCGGTCACCAACTCAAAGTTCATCTGACGCGTGGGTATGGTCAACACGCCCCTGTCAACGGCATTCTGCCGGTGGTATTGGTTTGGAAACAGCACCTTGGGCCTATCATCCGCCCGAACACTGACCACATTCAAATATCCCGGTTCAGATATTCCGACGGAAATTACCAGCGTGTCGCCGGCTTCAAAACAGGTTTTGTTTAAATTGATCCAGACAGCTGCATGGCTTTTGTGTACCAGGGCCTCCAGATTTTGGCGCACGACCCCGTTTCTTCCGGCAAGCGATACCAATTCCAAAGGACGCTCGCGCAGGGATTTTTGACCGGCAATCTGCGGATGAAACCCAACTCCTTTGGAACCGAGTTGCTCCTGAATAAACAGGGCCGTCCGGCGTTGCAAATCCTGCGGAGAGATGCTTTTTCCATCCCTGGCTGCTGAGCGCAACGCCTCGCGAAGCCCGAGCGTGAATATGCTTCCCTGGGCGGTGGCAATCGTTTGCTCATCATCACGGCAGGCGGAAATTGCAACATAACGACTGCCGGCCGCGGCGGAAGCATCCGGCTCCATCACGTCGAAACGGCCGCTGCCGCCGGCTGCTTCCAGCATCGGTGAATAGTAGAAGTATTTAACCTGAGCGTCGTGAATCGGAATCGAGCGGGGGGGCAGTCGGATGCTCCTGGTGGCGCTGCCGCTGTGGCAGGCATCCAGGATGACCAGGATATGGCGACTCTTCATTTTTGCCAGCAAGTTTGCAAAATGATCATCGTGCAGCACACCGTTCAATGTTAGCCGTCCCTGACGTTGCGTTAGCGTCACATCATACAACAGCAGCACCTCATCAAAATGATCCTTTTCATCGTCGTTTTCATCCGGCACCTGGGAGCCGTGCCCGCTGAAGTAAAGAAGGATCCGGTCCTGCGGTCCGGTATCCCTAATCAGCCAGTTTTCAATCGCATCATAAACTCCGGCGGTAGACGCCTGTTCATTTTCCAGCACCTTAATGGCATGTTCCTTAAATCCCATCAGCTCTGATAATTCTTTCATCATGCCGAGATCCAGACTGACACCGTTCAGCTTCTCCTCGAAATGTGCATAGCGTCCGACGCCGATCAGCAGGGCCCGGTCTTCACCTCTAGAGGTTGAAACAAGTGCTAAAGACATTAGCAGCAGCCAGAAAAGATAGGACCAAAATCCGCTTAGCTTGTTATTTTTGTCGGCCATATGAACTCCACTACATTTTGCCTTTAGGTATTTAAGTCCTTTGCATTTTCCAAGACTCTATTCGGGAGAAGTTGAGAACGTTGATAATTTATCATTGCAAAAATTAGGTTACCAGATGTCAGCTATCAGGCCTCAAAGCCGCCTTGTCCTCATCTGAAACTACACAACAAAAAGTTTCTATCGATTGTGACGCATAAGGTTCAAAAAAGGTTTACAAAATAATTTAGCTGATTTTTTCAAATTCATTGGTCCGGCATTCCATCGCACTTACCTGCCGTTGACGATCACCCCGATATTTCTCAATTTTTTGCGGCCGGCTTCCAGTGCTTTTTTATCAGTGTACAGCATGACCACCTGATACCGCCCCAAGCCGATTCGGTACCAATCAAGATTCAGCGAAGGTGCCTGTTTATGGAGATGTTGATAAAATGCGCTTGCTCGATACGGTTGATTAAATGTGATGATGGCAAGCCGCTTTTCATGTCCGTAAGCTGCTCCTTTATCCGCTTTGCCTGCGCCGGATGCGGTGCTACCCCCCTGTGTGACGTATTGCATGTGATGATAAATATAACCGCTGTACCATTGCGCGCCCTGAGGGATGTGGTCCGGGCCGGCTTTTTGCTGGATGCGATTCGGTCCGTAATTGTATGCCGCCAGGGCCAGGTGCAGGTTTTGATTGTAACGGTCCATCAGCTCCCTGAGATATCTGGCTCCGGCACGAATATTTGTGCACGGTTCATACAATGACTTGAGTCGACGGATTCCCAGATGTTTGGCGGTTCCGGGCCACTGAATTTGCATCAACCCATGGCAGTTGCGGTCAGACTTGGCTTGGGGGTTAAAATTGGATTCACCGCGTGCCACCGCCAGAAGAAGTGATAGCGGAAGATCGTATTTTTCTGCGGCTGACTTAAAGCAATGGCCATATGGAAAACTGATGATGGGAAATTTCAGCGCATCATTGACCAGGAAATGATGCCATCGCGCTTCAATATCCGTTCCAGCATCTTTAACGGCGCCTGCAACCTGTTGGCCATATCCCATCAGAACCATGCAGATAATTAGTTTCGTGATAATATGTATCTGGTTCATGTTTCGAGTTACGCGTTACGCGTTGCGCGGTCCGGGTTACGGGTTGCATGTTACACCCCACGAACTACCTGTTTCACAAACTAATGGGGTCATATCAAATCGAACACTATAGATACGCCGCAGCTTATGGTATGGAGCTTCATTAAAATCGATAGAATTCCTCAATTTTAGCCATTTTAGGCATTTTGCAATTTTAGGCACTTCTTCCGGAAGCTCTATTCTTCAATTAAAATACACGACGGCCAAACCCCATTTTTTAGATTATTTTATCGAGACACATGCCAGAAGCTGATTTTCCGCCACTGAACCGATCCGGGATTGGCAGCCGATAATCGATTCAGGTAGTCTTGCCATTGGTAAACGCGTTCAGCAGAACGTCGGGGACTGCCGGCTAGTAAGAAGTCAGGAAATTTTTTGCCGGGACGGCACAGCCCCTGGATTTCCGCCAGCCGGTATGCAAATTTATCGGCCATTTCCCGGCGGGTCATGGCAATTGCGAAAACCCGCTCCATCCCGGGCGAACCGTCAAGTTCCAGGACGCCGGCTGTTGGATCTGACGGTGAAGGAAATTGCAGCCGCTGTCCGGGGTGGAGTCGAATATCATTTTTCTGCATGCCGGCGCAGGCGGATGGAAACATCTGCGTTAATTCACCATCGGCATCCTGTCCCATCAGAAACACGTAAGCCGGTGCCGCAAGTGTCATTTCCACCGCCAGGCAGCTGCCGGTCGAAAGACTTCCATGGGGTTCTAGACGCCGTACACCGGACTGCCAGGGAGAGCCGGTTGAACATAATCGCTGGTTTAAAGGGATCAGCAGATCAAATGATGCCAATAGTTCAGATGACGTCGCTAGGTGCTGGACATGAGGTAGCGGGGCAGCGGGCCTTTCACCCTGTGTGTCGGCGACATGCGGTTGTTCCCTGGAATCAATCATCATGTACGCTTCGGTTTCTGCGCCGGGCACGTATGTTTCATCGTGACGATATCTGGCGGAAACCCAGATCTGGTGCAAGCCTTGATGGATGGCATGGATTTCGCTGACCAGTATGACATTGGCTGCGTTCGGGTCATCGGTCACCTCCACCTCCTGAAAACGCGCCAGGTATTTTTCAACGAGATCCAGGATTGTTTTCAAAACCGCCGGAGCATTTAAGGATGGTTTGGCCACATGCACCACCAGATCTTCGGATGCTGCCTGCCGCAAAAGGCAGCTTAGATTGCGGGCCAGATAGAGGGCCAGCAAATCCGGCTGATCATCGGAAAAAGGCAGTGGCCGCAGCCCTCGTAAGTATTCATCCGGATGCTCCCGCGCCAAAGCGGCCAGCTGTTCCGCGGTCGGCCTTCCTTCCCATGATTTGCCGAAACCGGACACCCATTTTTGTTCGGCAAGGTTCAAGGCCCGCACTTTCACGTAAAGCTTTCTCTCCAACCGGGTCAAACCGCAGTCCAGACCGATGTAATAATGGACCCTGCGATAATCGTCACAGAGCACATCCTTGATACTTTGCTGGTGCAGTCGCAGCCGGCCGGTTGGTCGCCATACAAGATCAAGACCGGGCTCTTTCAGCAGAGCGTCGATGATTTTCCCCCGGATCTGATCCGTCAAATCATCGATACGGGGCCGGACCTCCTCGCCTTGCATGCTGACCAGCAGAACCGGCTGGCCTTTAAAGCGCGGGTGCTGACCGATTTGCCGGAGCAGGTAGGGAATAAGCGTATCTTCCAGCCAGTGGTCAAGCAAAGACTCGTCGGCGGGGAGTCCGGCTTCATAGGGCACCGGACCGGCGCTGCAAGCCGATAACCCCATAAAAATGATGATGATCGCCAGTTGCTGGATTTTGGCCGTTGTTTTGCTGATGAACGTCAATTTATAACTACCTCTCCGTCTGCCATGATCACCAGATCTCCGCCGTCCCGGTCTTTGATGAGTCGGTTGATGGATGCCGTCATTTGAAAAGGCAGCGTGACTCCCCAGGTCACGGTCGTGCGGCCGAATGCCGCCACCTGTTGTTGAAAAACACCGCTGTATTCAATCGGAACCGTGGAAGTTTGCATCTCGTAAATTTGCCGGGGAAATTGGGCCGACAGATAGACCGGCTGACCGTCTTTCAGATGCAGTTGCCAGACTTTATTTCCGGCTAACGCATAAAAAATTACTTTTTCTCGTCTGATCAGTTCTTGCAGCGATTCATCTGAAGCAAATCGCAGCGTAAATCCTTTCCTGACGGGTTGCAGCGGCGGGCTTCCTTCAGGTATTAATTTTTCGGATTGCTGTTTTTGAGGCAGATGCCGGTTTAATTTTCCAGTGCCATGCTCCAGTTTTGCCTGTATCTTTGCCAGCTGTTCCGATTCATTTACAATTTTCGTTTGCAAATCCGATCGGATGCGCTTTTTATTATCAAGATCATTCATAATTTCAGCCAGCTTCATTTCACGAAACTTCAACGCGCCCCGGGTTTCTTCCAGGGATTGTGATACGCGTTCAAATTCCTGCCGGGCGCTGTTCAGCCGGTTGAGAATTTCCTGCTCCTTTTTTTCGGCGATGGCGGCCGCGGTTGATGATTTATCAGCGTTGACGGCAGCGGCCTCTACCTGGTCCCGTAGTTCCGCCAGCTTTTCTTTGAGTTTGGCAGTGTATTTTTGCAGCGCTTCGACCTCTGCTTTAGGGGCCGTTGGTTCGACAATCGAGGGGCGGCCGGTCGGGGGGGCCATGGGCAAGGTCTTGACCAAAGCAAATATGGCCATCAAGCACAGACACAATATCGCAAAAAAGCGCATAACATCCGTCTGCAGTACCTCCACCTCATTCGAAAGGAACGTTTCACGCTGGATGAGAGGCATCGGCCATGGTTGTAAAGCGTTCATTTAGATTACCGTCGCGTTCAGATTATAGTTTGTAAATTGATGTTGCATCGTCACCTTTCATCCGGTCGCGGTTTTTCGGTAAAAGCCACCAATTGGCCGACTCGTCTGTCGATGGATTGCAGGAGGTTATGCACGATGTCGGCCTGTTGTTCCGCCAGGGAATTGTAATAGGCTTTCACCTGGGTGCCTACCGTCAGGGATTTAATCAGTCGCAGCAGATAGCCCCCGACGGCTCCGAAAATAGTCGTGGAAAGTGCCAATAGAATACCGCCGTCCACCAGGCGCTGCAGAATCGAAAAGGCGCCCAGCCTGGCAGCCGACTGGGCGTTCAAATCACCGATTCCATCCAGCAAGGCGCCGCGCATGCCGATAGCCGTCCAGATGACACCGATCCCGAAGAACAGATTGATCCAGATATCGACCAGCTGTTCGCTCTGGGCGATCTTTTCAATCGAAACGCGATGGTCTTTCAAATAACGCTTTAAGCGAATGAGAGAAGCGGTGTACAGCAGCAGGGTCAGGAAAAATGGGATGACCGACAGTCTGAGATTCTCATAGGTCCACGTCAGCATCCTTTGAACACTGGGAATTTTCAGCACGGATATGGCAACAAATTCAGACATGTTCAAAATGTAAAGCACCGCAGCGCCGATAACCAATATGCCTAGTGCGCCGGTGATAAAACCGGCGGAGAAGACCGTGACAGAATGAGATCTGGTTTCCATCGTATGAGTTCCCTAAAATTTAGTTTCCGCTCGAAAAAGTTATGAGTGCTGAGGACTGAGGACTAAGCGTATCGCTGTTTGCATCGCTCGAATTTTTTCCAACTCAGTCCTCAGTCCTCGTTACTCAGTCCTGATGCGGGGCATTATTCGACATTCGCTTTTCACCCGCTTTCTGTTTATTCGCTGACCTTCTTTCGTCTCACATCAGTTCCGGCATGCCGTGCAGGTGGCGTCCAATAGCAGCATGATGGAGTTATACTGATCGGCCGCAAGGTAATAGGCATTTTTATCCTGACACGCTTTCAACAGACCTTCTTCTTTTTGACCGAGTTCTTCCTCCAGTCGAAATTCAAGTTCTTTTTGGGTTTTCTCGGAGCAGGAAGAGCACACGTTAAACTCGTCCGGCAGAGTCATGAATGTGGTGTTGAAGTAACGATTATAGTAGTTACGGGCCTGGATCTTATCGATAATACCTTCTGCATTGGCCCATTCTAAAAATTCGCTGAACTTGCGTTTATTTTGCATGGCGGGATCGCGTTTGGCCACCTCAATGAGTTTCATATAATAACCGTCAAACATGGTTTCACACTCCAAATGACCGAGATCTTCTCTTGAGTGTGCCAGGGCTTCTTCAAGATTTACGCCGGAAGGCAACGTGCAGCTCGGGTTCACATAAGGCCTATTGCTGCACGAGGAAAGGAGAAGTCCAAAAATAGTGATGCATAGCAGGATCTTTGCTCGACAGTGATTTTTTTTCATTAACGTGATCATGATGGAAAACCTCCATAGTTACATTTCAAGAGGACTTCGATATTCTGCTTTTGTGCTGCCGGGCGGTGGACCGGGTATGCCTTCTTCGTGGTCGGTCTCGCCAAATAAAATCGATTTTACCCGACCAACCATCTCAAACATTTCCGGCGTAATGATGCCGTATGCCTGATCGAGATCGATCATGAGTTTGGCGCGGCTGATTTCATCGCGGGTGAGGGCAATGAGTTGCTGCACTTCCTGGGTATCAAGGTATATTTCAGCGGCGACTGCCGCCAGCGAACCGCCCGAACTCGATCTGGGGGCCATGGCCACCAGCTTGTAGTACTGTCTGAACTTCTCGCTCAGTCTTCCCGCCCGACGCTTGTAGCGGGGGGACTCGGTGGATTGCTGAGGCGCTCCTTCAAGCAGTTTCTGCAGACCTCTGGGGGTTGTTTTGCGGCCTAATTCTGTGCGAATCCGTCTTTCCAGACTGCCATTCGTGGCCCGGACTGAATCTTCCATCCCCGGCAGGCGGGTTTCCATCAGCGTCAGCATCTCCAGGTAGGTTTGACTCAACTGACCGGCGATGTCACTGCAGCCCTGTTCGGCAGCGGCCCCCTCGCACTTGCTGGCCAGGTAAAGCTCTTCCTGCTGATTTAAGCGGTCAATCACACTCTGAAGATCCTGTTCCATGGCTTTGGCCGCCTCACCGGTGTGCTTGATGTTTTCCACCACCGTGGTTGGAAACAGCCGGATGGTGGGGGGCTGTTTCGCAGCTGCCGGGAACCCACGGGCAGCGAAAATAAAAATTGCCAAACCCAGGAACATTTGGCGCCATATTCGATGTTGACAATTCGGTACCGAGGTGTTGCACGTCACTTTTAACATGACACGTCTCCCCTTTATATTTTGGTGATAAAGCGAAGAATTTCTTTTTAAGCTATTAGACGGACAGATGGTAAAATCAGATCAATTATTTAACTATTTTTTTTCTGGGAGTTTTTTTGAAAGGGATCGAAAATCAGAGGAGGGGGGCAAGGTATCGTATAAATCCCAAATTTCAAATTCCAAATTACAAATAAATTCCAAATCTCAAAACGCAAATCCGAAATCTTTAGGTATTAAATCGATCGGTTGTATCTGACTATCTTCCCTCGGTATAATTTCAGATCGATGTAAATTCACATTCGGCCTGAGATAGCGTCAACGGCGCGAGGCAAATCAATATCTGTTTGAATCATTGGAAATTAGAATTTGGATATTGTTTGATATTTGCGATTTGGAGCTTGAAATTTTTTATATTCAAGGAGGCTACTTTAGATAGGCATCTTGGTCGAGTTTTCAAATCTATTCGTAGGACATAAATTAGTTCTTCTCTTCAACCTCAAGATAGGCTACCCCATCCTCGATGCGAATATGAATGACTTCCGCGGGTCCGAACAGGCTCTTTTTCTGATAGTAGGGTTTCGCGAGAATAACAGTTGTCAAATTATCAAATTGCAGACCTTTCTTATGCAGGACAGCCGACAGTCGGTTTAATCGCGGTCCCTTCTCCCACCGCAGCGCATCATCTTCCAGCAGGATGTCCTTTAACTCCTGATCCAAATCAAATGAGGCGGTTATGACCCGAGGGTGTTGACTCCTGTATTCAAATACGAGTCGGCCGCCGATGACAATGACCAGGATAATGGAGGCCGCCAAAGCGTAGAGGGCCTTTGTTTTCCACCAGGGATCGGAAACCTTGGCCAAAGTTTTGGCGGCGGCAATGTCCTTCAGGGTTTCCTGCAGAATTTCGTAGCATCTTTGACAACGGTTGAGATGATGCAAAAATTGGTCGCGTTCTGCTTTCTCGACACCGCCTTCCGCCAGTCGCGCGATATCCGCTATTGCAAGATGGTCATCGAGTTGCATCGATTCGGCCGGCGTGAGACTTTTTTTGATCCATTTTGCCATGCGATCCTCTATATACCCTTAGACGGACACCCTACGGTTCACGGATACCTGCGGCAAGCAAACTTTTTCTGTAAGTTATCAAAAGGGCCTGCAACCGTTTGCGTGCCGCAGATGCAGACAGGTGGATGATTTTAGCGGCCGCTGTCAGCGACTGCCCGGAGCCGAACACCAGTCTGACCAGAATCTGATCGGACTCCGGCAGTTCTTCCGTCGTTGCGCGAATGACCCTCAGGGCAAGGATTCTTCTTTCCCTCTCAAGCTTTTGTATCAGAGCCTCCAGCGGGTTGGCGCCTGAGAGGTCCATATTCTGCATCGAATCCCTGCCAATCTCATCCATCGATTGAAAAGTGGGATTTTCCCGGCAGGGTGCATCCCGTATCGGCTCGATCTCCTGCAAGAACTGATCATAGTTGCCCTCATACAGTCCATCAACCTGCAGAAAATCATAGGCGTCATCAAATGAAAACTTTTGCCAGCATACCAGCCGATAGACGGCTTCAGCCCATTTACCGAGTTGTAACACGGCAACAGGGATGCGCCGGCGGCCGTATCTTTTGCGCCTGAAATCAATTACCAGGGAATTGATCAGCGAATATAGGTAGGTGGATAGTTTGCTTCTGCCTTTAAAGGCCCGCAATCGTTTAAAATCGTCGGCCTTGAGGCTGTCCAGCACGAAGATGTAACACTCGTGGCGGTCGTTTTCTGAGGAGAAATGCCGCCTGCAAACGGCTTCTATTTTTTCCAGGACGTCGCGTGACGCGACAATTGCCGCCGGGTCCATGATTTTGTCGTTCAGCAGAGATGTCCGTCCGCAAAAATCAAGTTGCCAATTGTGTTCTTTATTGCCACTTCCTGTAGTTCGACTTAAGTTGCTGGAAGCGATTGGCGCCAAGGATGTTGCGCACGCCGATTACAAATTCCAGGCGTTCATTGGCGAGATTTTTGCGGGCTTGCTCAAGTTTTTGGAATTGCTTTTTTACATCGGCATCATTGACCTTTTTTTTGCCTAAAAGTTGATCCAGCTCAAATTGCTCGTTCTCTACTTCAGATTTAAGCTTGATAAGCCGGCGGCGACTGTCGGCAAACAGGTTGTCCAGCTCATCAACTTCTTTCTGGTTCAAATTTAAATTTTTTTGAATTTTGGGATTATACCACCACTTTCCGGCAGGAACGTCCTGGCCTGCTGCAATTAAAGGTGAAATAACCAAAAGGACCGGCAAGATGACACTGAATGCGTTTCTGAACATAACAAAATTCCTCTCTTCCAGCGGTCGGAGATTAAGATAAGTTTTCCTCTTTGGTGGAGGGAATCAGAAATTGATAAAATTCCTCATCGTAATCATCGTTTTTTTCGCCTGAAATTTCTAAATAAATGGTCGGCAGGGCATTGTCAACCAACGTATTGACTTCAGTCATAAGCCGTTCGGCCTCTATCATTTCAGCAGTCCGGTTTGCGGCTCGGTGCTCGTATATGCCGCGCACGAAATTTGTACCCCAAACAACGATGACCACCGCAGCCACCGTGGCGACCGCGACAGCCATGCTCCGCCAATCGAAAAAGCGTAAAAGGGTGCGTTCGGTTTTCGGCGGCGGCAACACAATCTGTCTTTGCGGCTTCGGTGCGAAACGCTGTGCCATTTGTCCCAGATGCACCAGTTCCTGTTCAAAGCTTTCCTTGCCGGCGCGGCACTGATCGCATCCGGTTAGATGGGTTTGCGCTGAAGCCGGAAGGTCGCTCGCATCGACGACCGCCTGAATAAGTTGATCTTCGTCCAAATGTTTATCGGTATGCGGGTTCATTGGATAACCTCATTTAGCCAGCGGCGCATCGCGGGTTCTTTTTTAAATTTTGCCAGGGCGCGGTACAAATGGGTCTTAATTGTACTTTCATTTTTCTTCAAGGCAGCCGCAATTTCGTTTATACCGAGATGGTCAAAAAATCTCAGCATAAATACTTCGCGCTCCATACGCGACAGTTTTTTCGTGATTCGTCCGATCTGTCGCCAGAAGTCCTCTCTTAAGACATGATCCAGTGCTTCCGGTTGATCGCTGCCCATATTACCCGATGGATGAGATTCAATGTTTTCATCTTCTGCTTTAAATAAAGCGCGAAATCGTTTTTTGCGCTGAAAATCTCGAATTCGGTTCAATGTTATACTGAAAAGCCAGCTGCGAAATTTCTCGGCCTCCTTGATGGTCGAAATTTTCTGATAAGCTTTCAGAAAAACATCTTGGGTTACATCTTCAGCATCATCCCGCGACCGCATGCGATAAAAAGCCATGCGGAAAATATCTTCATGAAATCGCTCGGCAAGCTGCGCGAATGCCGGACGGTTCCCGGCTCTAGCCTGTTCAACAAGCGGGATCAGTTGTCTTGCAGTGTCAGAGGTATTGGTGGTTTTGTCTGATGGCGCCATTTCAGGAGCTGAGAAATTCTATTCGTGCCGTTAGGGGCGACACTTTCGACATCGTTGTGATAATCATGATACCCGGTCCGCATGGACTTGTCTATGTTTACTTATTAGTCCCCTGAGAATGATCCCCCGGCATGCAGACACGATATTCACCCGGCTACCCGCCTGCCTCATCTATGAAGTAAGTATCGTGGCATAACGTCCGTTTCGTATGTTTTTGACCCTATAGACGCGTCATCTATAAAATAGGTCTACAAATATTTTTTTCATTTTTACAGACATGGAAATGGTTGAAGAAACTAAACGGTTGGTAGAATCGTAAAATTTTGGACAGGTATGAGTTTGTTCCAACATTGAAAACCTGGTCCGCTGAGCCAGGTCAGAGGAGATTGGCTTTGCCGTAAACCTATGCCGTGGAGTGATGGAATATTGGAATGTTGGAATACTGGGTATGGCGGAATGAGATCTGTTTTTATACGGATGACACGGACTATAAAATAAAATCAGACCATCATCCGCATTTGATCCCCAATATTCCATTTTTCCACCACGCCATTATTCCATGGGTTCTCTGACGCCAACCATCACCCCTCTAATGTTTAGTCAAATCTCCCTCGGCAGGGCCTCTGGCCAGGATTTTTTATTTAATTTGTCCGATGATTTCATCAATCCGCGCCGTTATATAGTTGCTCAAAGATTCTGCTTTGGCGGTCGTGATGGTTGAAATTCCGTGCGACAGGTTGTTTACCTTTGCCCCATCAATATCCGTCATTTTATTAACCAAAAAGCTGTCGACCTCACCGTCATCCAGCAAAAAGCCGCAGGCGCCCACCGCGCCCACAAATTCATCCTTGACGACTATGGGCACCACCATCTTTATGAGTCCGGCATCACATTCCTCGATGGCCGGCTTTTTGGACCGCATGGCCGCAGCGGCAATATTCATGTGAGCCGGCGCACAGATAAAACTCTGGCCTTTGTCGGTGGCTTTGATTTCCGGGCACAGATTATTGGCCCATTTTTTAAATTCCGTTATTCGATACCCCTCCACGTTAAATACATTGACATCCAAGCCACTCTGCCGGTGGATATCCACTTCGAGGTCAATCCATTTTTCCAGGGGGGCAACATCTTCTAATTTCACTTTGCAGCTCCTTTAGCAGCGTTGTTTTTCAGCCATTCTTCAAGTCTTCGAAGTCCTTCCGCGGTAGATACCTGCGGCTGATATCCCAGATCTTTTTTGGCGGCGTTTATATTGAACCAGTGAGTTTGTGAAACCGCTTCGGCCATAAATCTGGTGATATAGGGTTCACCTGAAAGCCGCAATGTTTTGTAGACAAATTCAAGTATCGCCCCTGACAGCCAGGCGATTCTGAACGGCACCGATCTTTTGACAGGGCTACATCCGGCTGCTTTTAAAAATGCATTTATCATGTCCCAGGCCGGTACCGGTTCCCCTTGGCTGATAAAGTAGATTTTGCCGGAAAGATCCGGATATTCCTGCAGTTTGTCGGCCGCGAGGATGTGAACATCTGCGGCATCATCGATATAGGTGGTGTCGATCAGGTTTTTTCCATTGCCGATTTGTTTCAGCCGGTTTGCTCTGGCAACTAGCCGCGGGAGGATGTGGTTGTCACCCGGGCCCCAAATCTCATGCGGTCTTAGAATAACTGTTTTCAGTTGCTGATTCGATGCGTGTAAGACGTTTTGTTCGGCAATAGCCTTGGTTTCTGAATAGTAAGTACAAAACTTTTTGGGGTAGGGCATGGATTCATCCGCACCTTCGATGTCTTTTCCGTTGAAAACCACACTCGGCGTGCTGGTATAGATAAGCCGCGATATATTTTGAACCAGGCAGCAGTTGATGATGTTTTGGGTTCCGATTACATTCGTCCGGTAATAATCATCATATTTTCCCCAGGGCGGCGGTTTTGCCGCAACATGAAACACAATGTCCCGATTGTCGCAAGCTTCTGCAACGATTTCGGCATTAGAAATATCTCCCTGAATTTGATCAACTCCCATTTCCTCGAGCGATGGATAATAATTTCTTGCGAGGCTCCGCACATGATTGCCTCGATCTACCAAGCGTCTGACAATGGCGCTGCCTAAGAATCCGCCGCCGCCGGTTACCAGGACTGTTTCCGATGCGTGGTCGTTTGATGATATCGTGTTCATGTTTTCAATTTTTGCTGTGCCCAGACAGCCAATTTTTCCCTGAAGATTTTCGAGTTGTGGCGAATGTCCACCGGGAATGACTTGTGAAACAGCACCGTACGAATGCTTTTGGTCAATCGATTGGCTGCCGCCAACTCCAGAAGTTCTTCTTTCAAACGGGTTTTGTTTTTGCCGGCATGCGATCTGTGCTGCTCAATACAGATGACCGGCCGTTGTTGGAATCGGGGGCCGACTCCCACCAGCGCGCTGCGAAATACTTGGGGGTGATTATTAAAAATGGCTTCGCAGGGAATGGTATAAAGCGTTTCACTTTCGGTGATGACTCGGTGGGTTTTGCGGCCGCAAAACCAGATACGGCCGGTTTCATCCAGCCAACCAAGATCTCCCATGCGATGGACGATTTCACCGTTTTCCTTTATCTTGGCCAATGCAGTTGATTTGGCATCTTCAAAATACGCTTGGCTGACCAGGGCGCCTTTGACGGTGAGCTCACCGACTTCACCCGCCGGCAGCATAAGATCGTCCGACCAGGTATCAATGGGATCATCACTGATTTTTATGATTCGAACAACGATGTCGTTGATCGGGCGACCGATGCAGATTCCGTAACCCTTTTGACTAAGATGCCGGGTTTCCGAGAGGATTTCATTGCTTTTGATGGATATGATTGGAACGGCTTCGGTCGCCCCGTAGGGGGTGTGAATTTCGGCCTGCTCACTTAACATAGCGCTGAACTGTTCGATATTGTCGGCGCTCACAGGCGCTCCGGCCGAAATGACTCTTTTTAAAGACGGCAGCTTGACACCGTGTTGCCTGCCGTAAGTCCCGACCCGATTCAAAAGGGCCGGGGAGGCAAACATGTTGGTGACGCCCTGATTGTCAACGGCTTCGATAATACGCACCGGATTTACGCGGGCGGGCCGGGTAGGATCCATATCCGGAATTACCGCCGTGATCCCTAAAGCCGGGTAAAACAGAGCAAAAAGGGGAAAGGTCGACAGATCGATTTCATTGGGGGACATATTCAAATAGGTTTTGATTTGTTGCAGCTGGGCGTCGAAGGTACCGTGATTATAAACAGCACCTTTCGCCGGACCTGTACTGCCGGTGGTAAAAAGGATCGCCGCCATTTCGTCATGGCGGGTTTCGGCAGGGGGAAAGGGTGTCCAGTCTTTGCGGCGAATTTGATTCAGCGTCAGACCACCCCAGAACCAGCGCCGGCCGACGGTTATCCAGGTCTTTACGGTTTGAAAAAATTTAGGGTAAAAGGTGCGCACCATATGGGCCAGGGGAATACCGATAAACGCTTCCGGCCGTGTGGATTTGTAGCAACTCAGCATTCGTCGAATCCCCATGCCGGGATCCACCACCACGGGCACCGCACCGGTTTTAAAGACCGCAAAGATTAACACAAAAAATTCGATGCCCGGCCTGACCATTAAGACGGTCCGGGTGCCGCGCGTGATGCCGGCTTCCTGCAAACCGAAGGCCAATCGGTCCACCTCGTGTTCAAGCTGCAGAAAGGTCAGATGAGAGTACGTTACCCGTTGATTCCTGTCACGGCCGGCCGGATAGACGACGGCGCGCTTATACGGTTCAATCCGGGCCATTTTAGTCAGGTACGTTGAAACGTTTACCACATCGCTGCTATGGGCTTGTGCATCATTCATATTGATTTCGGAATGCGGCGTGGTGATTAATCACTCGGCGTTATCTATCGGGGAGATCATAAAAAACATTTAATCACGAAAGTACGAAATCACGAAAAGGGAATAAGCTGAATTTCGTGCTTTCTAAATTTCGTGGTTTCGTGATGGAAAAAAATCCTTCCCAGAAATGCAACAACTTTAAAAGCTAAACCATAATTCACAGCGGATGCTTTTGCAAGAAATCCCGGACCAAAGGAACAATTTTTTCCGGCACATCCTCCAATACGTAGTGACCCGCCTCAGAAAAGCGATAAATATCAGCTTTAGGGAAACGACGTTGCCATTCGCTTAAAAAATGATGGTTAAAGACAAAATCGTGTTCGCCCCAACAGACAAGAATCGGCGTATCTGAAAATATCGCAAGCTGGTCATCAACGCTCTTAGCCAATTGATAACTGGGATCTTTGCGGCTCAGCGGAATGTCCTGCACGAATCGCAGCACAGCGATGCGATGATTCCAGCAGTTATAGGGGGCCGTCAGACCATTTTTGACATCCCGCGCCAACCCTTGGCGGGAGTTTAGATAAAGTGCTGCGAGGGAGAAAAGATTCAAGCCCAAAACCGCCAGCGACGCCAGCGGTCCGGCGTGCCGGATAAAATAGGCCACCCACGGTATCCGGTAATCAGCAGGAGGCAAAAAAGCATAGGTATTCATTAAGACCAGTCGCCGAACGCGCTCGGGATGTCTGACTGCATAGGCCATTCCGATCATTCCCCCCCAGTCATGCAGTATGAGGGTGATGTTCCTTCTCACGCCCAGCTCATTTAAGAGATAATCCAGGTCATCGACCCGGTTTTGTAGCCCAAAATCGTAGGAATTGGCATCCGGTTTCTCCGACAGGCCGCAGCCGATGTGGTCCGGTACAATGGTGCGGCAGTCGACCTTCAAGGCTTTTATCAGCTCTCGAAAGTAAAAAGACCAGGTCGGGTTGCCGTGAACCATAACAATCGGATCCCCGCTGCCTTCATCAACATAATGATACTTGAAGCCCTTTATATCCAGGAAATGCGATTCAAACGGGTAAAGGTGTCGCAAGCTTGAAATATCGACGGGTTTGCTTTTCATTACCATTCCAGCCCCAGCATCAGGCAATTTAATCCGCTTCC
>CP070771.1:5057509-5067132 GCA_020345785.1 Desulfobacterales bacterium | reverse complement strand
CCAAATTGGATTGAACCATCAGCATCTTGGCGCCGTTTTTGGTAATTCCCCCGTGTTCATACTCTTTTCCCACCATGAATCCAGTGATATTTTGCAGAAAGATAAGCGGGACACGATCTCGATTGCATATCTGCATGAACTGAGTACATTTATTGGCACTGTCGGAGAACAGAACGCCGTTGTTACCGATAATTCCCACTTTCCACCCGTAAAGGTAGGCAAAGCCGCAAATGGCCGTGGTGCCATATTGGGGTTTGAACTCGTGAAAACGGCTACCATCCACAATACGTGCGATCACTTCAATCATATTGAACTGTTTTTTAATATCATCCGGGATAATACCGTAAAGATCCTGCGGATGGTAGTAGGGCTCCTCGGACTTACGACGTTCAACCAAAGCTTTGACGGGTCTGGGGAAGGTACCGACGATTTCACGGACCAATGCAATGCCTTCCTGCTCGTTGTCAACGGCGTAATCTGCGGTGCCGCTGATGGTGCTGTGCACATCCGCACCGCCAAGTTCATCGGCTGATACATCTTCTCCAGTAGCGGCCTTCACCAGGGGCGGTCCTCCTAAAAACACGCCACCGGTACCGCGCACCATGATGGAATAATCGCACAGCGTCGGCACATAGGCGCCGCCGGCTGTGCTGTGGCCCAGCACGAGCGCTACCTGTTTGATTCCTTTAGCACTCAGCACACACTGGTTGCGAAATAGACGGCCGGCCATATACCTGTCTGCAAAAAGATCGGACTGCAGTGGTAAAAATGCTCCGGCCGCATCGACAAGATGAACCATCGGCACATGATTCTCGATGGCGATGTCGGTCGTGCGGACCATTTTTTTCACGGTGAGCGGGAACCAAGCTCCTCCTTTGATGGAGCTGTCGCTGGCCATTACCAGCACCTCACGCCCGTTCACCAGGCCGAGTCCGGAAACGAGTCCGGCACCGGGTACAGCGCCGTCATAGGCTTCATTGGCCGCCAAGGTGGAAAGCTCCAGAAAAGGGGTGTCTTTATCCAGCAGCAGGTCGATGCGTTCATGCACCAGCAGTTTGTTTTGTCTTCTCAGGCGTTCGATATCCCGCTCAGGGCGCTCGTAACGAGCCTTGCGCTGATGCTTGTGAAGGGTGGCCGCAAGTTGACGGTTGTGCCGTTCATAAGCCCGGTAAGTTGATGACAGAGGATCAATGGTGGACTGAATGCGGCGCATGTTACGATTCATCTTCCGGACATAAGGTTACCAGAACTGCCCCCTTTTCGAACGGCTGACCCGGCGCGAAATGAATCTTACCCACTTTACCATGTCGGGGAGCCGCGATGGCAGTCAGGATCTTCATGCTCTCTATGGTCATCATGGACTGCCCCTTGACAATGCGCTCGCCTTCAGCCACATGAACGTCCACGACCACACCGGGCATGGGGGATCTCGCCTTGTTGCTGCTGCCCTTGGCCGACAGGCCGGCTTGTTCTACCGGATTTACAATTCGCAAATCAAACGTTTGCCCTAAAGTTCGGATGTATACCATTTCCCCTTTAACTCTAATGTTCGCCTTGGCACGCTGTTCACCCAGTCGTATCATGTAATCGCCTGAATCCATGATGCCCAATTCGGCCGGTTGGGGTTCTGCATCTCCTATCTGAACAAGGTATTGCGGGGAATGGCCGGTCACGGTGATGTCGTAGTCTTTATCCAGCAGTTTAATGCGGCCGTGCATTTCAATTCCTCCAATTCCCAATGCTGGCATATGGCTCTCTGGCTTCGAATTCAGGGTTCGTAAACTCGCGGCTGCAAAGTGCTGCGGCAGCCAGCAGCAGGTGGCTTTGTTCTTTTGTCAATGTTGGAGCTTTTAGATCGCTGCTGTATTGGGGAATGAAGCCGGTATGGATCTGGCCGGCGGCAAAGGCGGGATGAGCGATAATCCTGGCAAGGTAATCAACGTTGGTGGTGAGTCCCAGTATCAGCGTGTCATCGATTGCCCGCCGGGCCCGTTCGATGGCCTCATCGCGTGCTTGGCCGTGTATAATCAATTTGGCCAGCATGGGGTCGAAAGCGGACGTCACTTTCATTCCCTCGATAAAACCGTCATCCACCCTTACGCTGTCTCCGGCCGGCAAAGAATACGCCAGCAGCTGCCCTGTAGTGGGTAAAAAATCATTTGCAGGGTCCTCGGCATACAGTCGCAATTCAATGGCATGCCCCTTTGTATTGACTTGATCTTGATTGAAAGGCAGAGATTCACCCAGTGCGATGCGAATCTGCATCTCAACCAGATCGATACCGGTCACCATTTCAGTGACCGGGTGTTCCACCTGAATCCGGGTGTTCATCTCCAGGAAGTAGAAGAGGCCTTCCGGTGACAAGAGGAATTCAATGGTGCCGGCATTACGGTATCCTGCTCTTTTGGCGATTTCAACGGCCGTGGCACAGATGCGCTCACGCAAATCAGACTGCAGGCAGGGCGCGGGGCTTTCTTCGATGATCTTTTGAAATCGACGCTGAATGGAGCACTCCCGCTCACCCAAGTGAACTACGTTGCCGAATACATCTGCCAACACCTGCACCTCGATATGACGCGGTTTTTCCTCATAACGTTCTGCATACACCGCATCGTCGCCGAAGGCACGCAGGGCTGCGCTCTTGGCGAGTTGGATGGCCGCTTCGAGATTGTCCAGATTTCGCACGATCTGCATTCCCTTTCCCCCACCGCCGGCGGCGGCTTTAATCAGCAGCGGAACGCCGATCTTGCTGGCGTTTTCAGCAAATTGCTCTGCGGCACCCGCCTCGGCCACCGAGGGCGCCAGAGGAAAACCGTTGTCGTTGCAAAAAGAACGCGCCTTGACCTTGTTTCCCATCAACTCAATGTTTTCCGGAGAAGGTCCGATGAATATAATCCCCTCCTGCGCCAGGGCTCTGGCGAATGCGGCATTTTCAGCCAGAAATCCGAAGCCGGGATGAACGGCATCGGCATCGGTTTCTTTGCAGGCGGCGATGATACGATCCATGTCCAGATAGGCGGATACTGGAGTGGGACCGTCGATTTCAACCGTCTCGCAGGCCGCACGCACGGCGGGCGAGTCCGCATCCAGCGCGTGGTAGACCATCACCGAAGCGATCCCCATGCGATCCAGCGTTCGCAGAATTCTGCAGGCGATTTCTCCCCGATTGGCAATCATGACTTTGTTTATCTTATTCATGAAGATTCCATTGCCTTTAACGAAGGATCTTCTATTCAGCGCTTTTTTGAAAAAATCGCTAAAATAACAGCCGCTTCAACATCGTCAAATTTAGCATTCCCAATAATCTCAGTCGTCACATTTCTTTGAGTTTGTTTTTGAGGATCTTGCCGGTTTTGGTCATGGGCATCTCTTCAAGGAACTGAATGGCCCGGGGATAGGCGTACGCCTCGAGTTTTCCCTTTACATGATCGCGAATGCTTTCCTCCAGAACCCCGTCAGGTTTGAATCCCGGCCTGGGAACGATAAATGCTTTGACAATTTGTCCTCTCACCGGATCCGGCACGCCCACCACACAGACCAAGGCCACGGCCTCATGCTTCATCAGACATTCTTCAATCTCCCCCGGACCAATCCGGTAGCCGCCGCTTTCGATGAGATCGTCTGCTCTTCCGGTAAACCAGAAGTGGTCATTCTCATCTTTGCGCCCAAGATCTCCGGTTTTCATCCATTGGCCTGTAAATTTCTCAGCGGTTGCTTTGGGATTGTTCCAATATTGAAGAAACATAACCGGGTCCGGCCGCTTTACACAGATTTCTCCCACTTCATTGGCGGCAGCGATTCCACCGGCAGGATTCAGGATTTCCACCTGATGGCCGGGAACCGCCTTGCCGATTGCCCCCTGAACAATGGGCATCACGCGGCTGCAAAAGCCTATCACCAGATCACACTCGGTTTGGCCATATTGTTCATTCAGCTCCACACCCAGCGCCTCCCTGCTCCACTGGTATAACTCCGCTCCCAGGGTTTCACCACCCGCGGTGACCGACCGCAAATGAATCCTGTAGCGGTCTTTTGCATTTTTTACGTTGTTCATCATAATTCTAAGAACCGTGGGTACCACCATGAGATTGCGCACCGCATATTTTTCCATCAGGTAGAAGGCTTTTTCAGGGTCGAACTTGGGAGGCCTGAAGGCCAGCATGGGCACACCGTGGTGCAAGGTGGGAAAAAGCGCATCGTAAGATCCTCCGATATAAGCCCAATCCAATGGCGTATACATGAGGTCCCCCTTTTGGGGAAAGAGGTTGTGGTAAAATTCAAACCCCGGCATGATACCAAGAAGCAGGCGATGGGCATGCAGCGTCCCTTTTGGCTGGCCGGTGGTACCCGACGTATAAATGATCAATGCCGGATCGTCGGGACGGGTGAGGACCGGGTCAAAATCACTCTTTCCATCCGACACACTTTGCCAGAAATCCATGATGCCGTCACCGGCGCCTTCTCCCACGACCATGATCAGCTGCAATGCGGGCAAGCGCTCCCGGATTTCCATTATCTTGGTCAAATTTTCACTGTTCGTAATCACCGCCTTGGCAGCGCTGTCCTGAAGCCGGTATTCAATGGCCATGGGCCCGAATAGCGTCAACAACGGCAGCGCGATAGCCCCAAGTTTATATACGGCAATATGGGAGATCAGCGTTTCCGGACATTGAGGGAGCAAAATGCCTACACGGTCGCCTTTTTCGGTGCCAATGGCCCTTAAGGCATTAGCCAGCTTATTTGACAGGCTTTTGAGGTCCTGGAAGGAATATCGTTGCTCTTTTTCATCCGGCCCCACATAAATGAGCGCCAGTCGTTTGGCGCCTTCAGCCCATTTATCGCAAATATCTACACCGATATTGTAAGTCGCGGGGATTTTCCACCTAAAATTGCGGCAGACCGCATCGTATGATTGACCTTCCAACATTGGCGTCACCTCTTCAGGGTCGGCTTTCAGCTTTTCCTGCCTTCATGTTTTTAAGTTTCTTGTCCACCAATTCCTGCTGCCCATCTGAATTGATGCAGGTTAACAGGTGAGAGGCTTCAAGTTCCAGAATCTGTTCAAAGCTTGCATGCATCCCCTGGTCGATAGCAATACGGGACAGCTTTAAGGCCAGCGGGGAACGCTTGTTTATCAAACGACACATCTCCAGCGACTGATCGAGAAGTTCCTCAGACGCCACCACTTTGTTCACGAGTCCGATGGCAAGCGCCTCGTGGGCGTCTACGAATCTGCCGGTGAGAATCAACTCCTTGGCTTTTCCAAGGCCAACAATCTGCGTGATCAGTTTGGTTCCGGCCGTCGTCACCGTGAGTCCTACGCCGGTTTCGGGAAAACCAAACACGGCGTCTTCGGCTGCAATCCGAATGTCGCAGCTCAAAGCGAACTCCAAACCGCCACCGAGGGCGTAACCATTGACGGCAGCAATCATTGGTTTCCCCAGTCCGAGAATGACCCGCTGAACATCCTGCAACCCGTCTACTTCGATTGTCCACTGCTCAAAGCTTTTACCCGACGATGTCTCCTTCAGATCTTCTCCGGCACAAAATGCTCTGCCTTCTCCGGTCAGTATTACCGACTGAGCATCGGAATCGTTCTGAGCTGTCTGCAACTGACGAATTAAACCTTTGATCAATGCCTCATTGATAGCGTTTAGCCGGTTCGGCCGATTGAATGTGATGATGGCGACATTTTCTTTGTTTTCGTAAAGCACGGCATTCTCTTCCAATGAAAACTCCTTTCCCTTTTCAATTATTTTAAGAACAAGTTGACCAATACCAACGCAAAATCGGGAACATAGGTGACTGCCAAGATAACGGGCAGCGCTCCGAAAACCATAAAATATCCAGCCGGTTTCACATATTCGTTCAGCGGCAAATTGCCGCCGATCAAACCTGCCAGATAGAGCATGGGTGCACAGGGAGGGGTAATGTTGCCCAAAGATAGATTGGTGACCGAAATAGCTGCAAAATGGATCGGATCGATTCCCACCGATTTTGCAATAGGCAGCAGAATAGCGGCAGAAAGAATATTTCCGGATACATCATCCACCAGCATGCCCATCAAGAGAAGAATGAGGTTGAGCATCAACAGAACAAGCCACTTGTTGGTTGTGAAACCAAAAATGAATTCTGTGAGCTGTTGGGGAACCTGGTAGGTCACCATGATTCGACTCACCATCAGGATGAAAAACAGCAAGATCATCACCACGCCTGATGTCACCATGGAGTTTTTAATATTGGTCCCCATCCCTTTTAGGCTCATTGTCCGGTAGAAAATAAAACCAACGAAAACCGCGTAAACGGCCGACATACCGGCCGCTTCTGTAGGGGTAAAAACCCCGCCGTAGATCCCGCCCAGCACCAGAACTGGCATAAATAGCGCCAATCCGGCATGCCTTGCAGAGCGCACGATCTCTCCCAACGCCTGGGGCATAGCCATTTTCCGAGCTACCCTTATCGATTTCATACGCCGGCTCATGACCAGGTTGATGATACAATAGGCTGTCATCATTAAAATACCAGGTATCAGCGTGCTTAAAAAAGCTGCCAGAATGGAAATCTGCGCCGTCATGGCGAAGACGATCATGGGAATGCTCGGTGGAATGAGCAGGGCCAGCATGGAAGATGCGGCCACCAGGCCGGTGGCGTAGCCACGCGAGTATCCTTGATCGACCATTTCCGGTATCATCACCGAACCGATAGCGGCGATGGCGGCTGAAGCCGAACCTGAAATGGCGCCGAAAATTGTACACGACACCACACACACCATTCCAAGCCCTCCTTTAATGCGTCCCAAAAAAGACATGGTAAAGGCAATGAGGCGCCGTGAGATGTCTGCATCGCGCATCAGCCCCCCAGCCATGATAAAAAGAGGAAGGGCCAGCAGCGTATATGATTCCAGATTGCGAAAGGCCGCCGGTATGGCAAATCTTGGATCAAGCCCGGCAATGGCCAAAATGGCAAACCCACCCAGGCCAAATGCAAATCCGACCGGTACCCCCAGCAGCATGATCACAACCACCAAAGCCATTACGACGACGACAACTGTCATGGTGCACCTCCCGGTTTGGGTTTCAGGCTGTTGATGGCTGCCCCTGAATATTTGACCACATTGGCAAGGCTATAGAGGGTAATAAAGAAGGCGCCGAAGAGCATGCTACCGACACTGTATATTCTCGGCCACCACAAACCTGTGGTCCTTTCTCCGGTTCCGTATAGCCAGATGCTGTAGGTGGTGGAATGATAGAGGAACAGTACACTTACCAACAGGCTCAGAGTCCAGACCACTGATTTAATTATCGAACGGGAACGTTCTGTCGGAAAAAGGCGCCCGGCCACATCACCTTGTACATGAGAATCCCATTTGGTCCCGAAGATGGCACCAAGAAAGTAGACCCACACGGCAATCAAGCGCGAGAACTCCTCCAGGCCGAAAAGCGGCACCTTGAAAATATACCTCAGGATCACCTGCAATACGACTGTCAGTGTGATTAAAACACCACCTAAAATGATCAACGCCGTCGCCCCTTTATCTATGCAACTGTCCGCAACCGTTAAAATTCGATTGATCGTCTTCAGTGACATGACGCGTTCCAATCTTTATCCGAAAGTGAGGGTCGGAATTTTCCGACCCTCCCCATTTAAACCATAGCGGCAGATTTCCCATTATTCCGGCAAATGTTCATTAGTCCGGAATTTTGGTTGCATGTGCCTTTACCTTTTCCATTAGCACGGACCCCAGAAGCTCTTCCTGGATAACCGGCCATGCCTTGGCCCGAACCAATTTGGCGGCGGCTTCCCACTCCTTATTATTCACTTCGTAAACTTTTACTCCCGCATCGATAAGTTTTTGCTTGAATTCAATTTCATCTTTTTCAGCCGCAAGCGCCTGATCACTCATGACTTTATCGGCAGCAGTGTTTAGGATCGCCTTATCTTCATCGGCCAGCGAATCCCATAGCTTTTTGTTGATAGTCAAGAACCAATATTCGAAGCAGTCCCGAGTAGCCACCCAGTAGGAAAGCGCATCACGCATAACATATGCTTCAACGGCCGGGCATGCGGATCGCGCATCGACGATACCGGTCTGAAGGGCGGTAAATGTCTCAGAGTAAGCGATGGGAGTTGATATGAAACCTAAAGTGGGAACATAAACTTCAAAAATTCGAATGGGTGGAACCCGCATTTTAATGCCGGAATAGTCGTTGGGCACCTTGGCGACCTTGTCAACGCGTTTGGTATAGGCCATTCCATCCCAAGCGTTTAAATAGATGCCTAACACTTTAAGGCCAATCTGAGAATACAGGTCGTCGAATATGGGGGTAAGCCACCCTTTTGTACCGATTGCAGCCCGGGCTTCATCCCAAGTAGCAAAGAGATAGGGCATGAACATCAGGTTGGTTCTTGGATCATAGGATGTGGAGCCAGCGTTGAGTCCGATCTCCAAAGTGCCCATTCGATTGGCTTCGATTTGCTCCATCCAGTCGCCGAGGGCCCCTGATGGAAAATAGGACAGTTTGATCCTACCGCCGGATTGATCCCCAACGATCTGGGCAAACTGTTTGCACCTGGCTGCAGCAGGGTGGTCTTCGGCAATTCCCTGACTGATTTTCCATTGGTAGGATTTACACTGAGCCTCGCTTGCCATTAAGGCCAATAAGAACAGACATCCCAAGATAGATACGAAGACGATCGTTATCTTACACCCAATCAGTTTATTCATTTCTCTCTCCTTTTGTGTCTTGTTTTTGGTTAAGGGTTTAATGGCAAAATCCTCTTTATCCACCTCCTTTCCAGGTTCACACTCACGGGACTGCAAATTATCAAGACTTTGCCAATCCCTTTAGAATTAATACGGCATAAATATCCGCGACCTCTTCTTTAGAAAGGCGTCCTGTTTTTTTGAACCAAGTGCAGACACCTGTGCACATAGATAGGATAGCGTATGAAATAACTTTTATGTCCAAATCGGCAAAAATACCATCCGCCACACCTTCTTCAAGCACACGTTGAATCTGCTTTTCATAGTCATCCCGCATTTGGATAATTTTTTTGTAGTTTCGTGCTGTCAACCCCCTCAGTTCACTATCTGCAATAATCGCCTCCTGCTGTCGTTCAATATGAAAAATGGTGTGGCAGTAAATAGCTGCCTGCATTTTTTCCCTTGTGCCCTTGGCAGCATCCAGCTTGTTTCGCAGCATATCCTGAAGGTCATTCATAGTCGTTTTAAAAATATCCAGTAGAATATCTTCCTTGGTGGGATAGTGATGATAAATGCTGGACTTCTGAATTCCTATGGCCCTCGCAATGGTACTCATGCTGGTAGCAAAGTAGCCTTTTTTATAGAAAAGTTTGATAGCCGACTTTTTAATTTTTTCTTTCATAATTTTTTATAATTATTATCTCATTTAATTATAATTGGTTATTAAATTTTCCCTATCGACCGGTCGGTCGATTTTATCGATGCCAGATAGGCGAATATTTGTCAAGAATTATTTTTGGTTTTTTTTCTTATTATTTAATTTCAATGACCCGAAAACTTTCTGGCTCAAAAATTATGCTGCGGAAAAAGAGGGTCTCTACGTCAAATACCGCCTTGCGGATGAGATGGTGTGCGCGTT
>CP070771.1:5051012-5057409 GCA_020345785.1 Desulfobacterales bacterium | reverse complement strand
GCATACGGAATACATCGGCAAACCGTGGCAGGTTTTCTGGCAGGAAAACCTGTATATGGGAGTCGACTGTCTGGGTATCTGTAAATATCACACCGTATTTCTGGGCGTCACGCTTCCGACTTTCGAAGAATGGTCCAAAGTGCTGTATTATAACACCGGCATCGAAATGACGCCCGAGGAGATCTGGGAAGTCACCCGACGCTGCAACATGATTGAAAGGCTTTTCAACTTAAGGGAGGGGTTAAAAAGAAACGATCTGGAAAAGGGCGACATGTTGAACCATCGCTATTTTGATGAGCCCTGCCGACGGGGCGCCCTTGATGTCGTCGGGACCATGATCGATAAGGAAAAATTTATCAAGATGGTCGATGAATTATATGAACATCAAGGCCTGGATCAAGACGGTGTTCCGAAACCGGAGACGCTGCAACGCCTCGGTTTGGAAAAAGAGCCGAGCCACTTAGTTTAGGTATTTGTTACTGGTTATTGGTTATTGGATCGAAAGGAATTAAATCCATTTTCTAATAACAAATAACAATTAACTATAAACACCTAACCCGGATAAGCCGGAACCAAAAAGGAAAAATTAATCACGAAAGCACGAAAGGACGAAAACACGAAAAAAGACGATATAAATTTCGTGCTTTCAAGATTTCGTGTTTTCGTGATGAAAAAAATCTTTTCATAAAATGCAAAGAACTCACAATTAAGATTCTATTGAGCGTTTTTCGCTCAATTAGATTAGGAGAAAATAAATGGCAAAAGTTTTATATATCGATCACGAGAAGTGCACCGGCTGCAGGCTGTGTGAGCTTGTATGCGCTGTGTCCCATGATGGAATTTCCAACCCTGCCAGAAGCCGGATCAGGGTGATGAAATGGGAAGCCGAGGGTCTTTATATTCCCATGACATGCCAGCAATGTCAGGATGCGCCCTGTCTCAATGTTTGCCCGGTCAAGGCTATTACACAGGATCAGGAAATGGGGCGCGTATCCGTTGACTATAACACCTGTATCGGTTGCCGCTCCTGCGTCAGCGTTTGTCCATTCGGTGCAATGAATTTTAATACCACCGATCGGCGGGTTCTCAAATGCGATATTTGCGACGGCGATCCTCAGTGTGTCAGATTTTGTGAAGTGAAGGCCGTTGAGTTTATCGAGGCCAATGATGTGAGCATTGTCAAGAGCCGAAAGGCCGCCCAACGGGTATCGGCTGCAAGTAAAATCGCTGCTGATCTGGAGTCTCAGCTTTAACCGGTAGGCTTCAGCGCCAGGTCGGGCAATTAATCTGTAGACATAACATTCTGCCAATTGATGGAAAAACAATTCATTCCATGTGCTCTGCGCCTTGTGCCGTATGCGACTATGAGTTTGGGGAGGGCCTTGAAATTGGTGAAAATTATTTTAATGTCTAGTTATTTTGGGTCTAATAATCTGTAGACCGGGGAGGTTTGCGTTCAACTCAGAAGCTTCCCTTATAGCTTCACTTTACTACTGCGGCAGTAATTATTTAGACCATGAATGGATTCGGTTTTTATATTTTATTTTTTGACAGGATTAACACGATTTTAAAGGTGTTTTTACCTTCTCATTTCCCGGATGGAAATGAGAAAACTCAATCCGCCTGGCGGCGGAGGCTATCAGATATATCCTTATATAAATTAATCCGGCCTAAACCGCAGCTTAAGACCGATTCCTTTAGCCATTCGCTGAAAGCAATTGGATTTTACCGCTCTCATCCGGAGGGCGGTAAAAAGAATATCCTGTAATTCCTGCCTGTCGGGTCGTAGCTTTAGCGTAGCCTGATTGATCCTGTCAAAAATCCTTCTATAAAAAAGAATCCAAACCACATAGAAAGCAAAGGCAAATGCCCCTGCTAAATAGTGGCTGCGCTCACAGGAGAAAAATGGTCATCATCACCAGCTATCTGAAAGATGAGACCTATGGACTTTTGGGTCCGCAGATGG
Organism: Desulfobacterales bacterium; assembly: GCA_020345785.1. Next base: position 5,055,443 of record CP070771.1, on the reverse strand, counting down.
CGGCCACAATTATTCTGGAGCATACACCTTATGAATGCATCGTCATCGCAGCCGCCAGGGATTATGATAAGGCCGCTCTTAAAAAAGCCCTGGCCGATTACTTCGACGCAGAACGACCGCTCATTGGTTTCTCTGCGCTGAGTGGGCGCGAGGATCTTTTCGTCCTGGCCAAAGAACTGCGAAAGGAAGGGGTCGTCACCATGCTGGCGGGCCCGCAGGCGGATGTTGATTTTCTGGGGGAAAAAGGTTGGCAACGCCACCCGCACCGGTTTAAGGGCCTTGCTGAAAATTTCAATTATGCTTTGCACGGGCCGGCGGAGCAGGTGATCGGTCTTTTAAACGGCCTGGACGGCAATGACTGGTCAAAAACTCCCGGTCTTTTGTCTATCGACCTGGATGGAAATTTCATTCAAAATCCGGCCAATGAATGGAACGAGAAGTATTTAGGAAAGGTCCGATGGGATAATTTTTACATAGCCGGAAAGGACGGGATTGCGCCCTTGGAAATAAGCACGGGCCAGGTCTTGGAGCACATCGGCTGCCCCCACGCCGCCCGGATGATCCCGGCGGAGATTGATTATCCTGCTTCCATAGACGGACGCGAGGGACAACACATCAAACTGGATCTGAAAGGCTGCAGCTTCTGCGATGTGGCGATAGACAAAGGCTATTACGGAAAACTGAATCGCGAGACGGTGATCCGTCAAATACGTTGTTTGCCGGAAACCCGGGACGGTAGAAAAATACCGTTTGAACTCATCAACGAAATCCCGCTGCCGACGCTTCCCGAATTACTGCGAGAAGTTCACCGACGGGACATCGAACTGAGCCAAATTAATCTCACCCTAAGGGCGGATTGGCTTGTTACAGGGGTTCATCACTTAAAAGAGGCCCTGCGTGTGGCGGGTGATCTGGGTGTTTATGTGCTATTGAGTTCAATCGGCTTTGAATCATTTGACGACAGCATATTGCGCAATCTAAACAAGGGCCTGAGTGTCAAAAAAAATATAGAAGCCATTCGCCTCATCCGGCAATTGAAATCGGAATTTCCCGACCAGCTGGGGTATTCGAATCGGGAAGGCGCCGTCCATGGGTTTATACATCCCACCGCCTGGGATACCCGTGAGACCGCCGCCGAGAATCAAAAAACCATTCTGATCTATGGTCTGCAAAACGACATCCTACCTCCCCACAGCACCCCCCTGATTATTCATCACGCTTCCGCTTTGGGCGATTGGATCAGGGAAATTGAACGCCGGGAAAATCTTTGGTTTAAAAGATACGGCTCGATTATCGGCTGGTGGGAGACACCGCAGCCCTTTTGACTTCAAATTTTTCAGAAATTAATTATTGCGCAGATAGGAATAACTCCACTTGGCCATGATCCGCACCGGGTGCGGATTTGATTTTAATGCATAATTATCGTCTTTAGTAAATATATTTGAGCGAGTGGTTTTGCGAAGTTTTCAGTACGGATAAATAAGATCAGCGATTTTTTTTTACTTTTAACCGTTAGTTGACACAATCGGAAATGAAATTATTTTCTACAGCAATTAAAATAACTCCATTCATAAGCCACCGGCTATGCCGTCGAGAATTAATAAGGTTTTACCGTTACAGCGGGAGTTTTATTCGGTTGTCCCAATTTAAACGATGCCGGTGGCATATGAATGGAGATCGAATAGAGAATTTTGGTTTTATAGTTAATGATCTGGTTGTGTCTGCCGGCGCAGCATCCCCTGCCGCCACCTGCTGAACAGCACAAGATCCATGCAATGATAAATCAAACGACACTGATTGTCGAACGCGGCGACCAGGTCTCAATCATGTACCGGCAGCGGTGCGAAATACCAGGGTCAAAACGAATCTTTCTGGGAACATCAAGGCGAGGCTGCAATTGTTTGGGGATACGGCAGTCCGGAGATGCGCTGTTCACGGAAGCCTTAGCGGAAAGAGACGACGATGCCTTATGATCAAATTTAGCGATACCGGTAAGAGGACTAGAACAAAGATACTTGCTATGCAATCGAGGGCTAAATCTCTTGTCATGGCCCGTCGCCAAAAGGTTGCGCAACATTTTTCCGGGGCGAGCTTCACGCCCGCCCGGGCCGGGCATAGCGATCCGGCAATCCCTCTGATTAGGTTGTGGATAATTGCGGCCTGCCTGTTTGCGCTGGTGTTCGGCGGTTGTGCGACGACGGGGACATCGACCTCCTTCAAGCCCAGTTCAATCAATGACGTCAGATTCAGGGATCGCGCCCAGTCGAAACAGGACGATGAGCTGCGCGTGACGGTTGCCGTGCCAACTGCTGAAGAAGCCAGGGCGCTGTTTGGCGCAGATCTGTCCGTGAAAGAGATTCAGCCGATTTGGCTGAAAGTGGAAAACCATAGCGACAAGACATATTATCTTCTCTCCGTCGCCGTCGATCCGAATTATTTTTCGCCGCTGGAAGCAGCCTTTGCTGTCCACGGCGGCCTCAGTCAATCAGCCCGAAACGAAATGGAAACCTATTTCCGGTCGATGAATTTCCGCAATCCGATCTTGCCCAACACGGCGGTTTCGGGCTTTATTTTTGCCAATCTCGATGAGGGCGAAAAATTGGTGCAAGTCGATCTCATTGCCGATCAGCAGATAAAATTTTTTACCTTTTTCGTTCAGATTCCCGGCATGCGGGTTGACTATCGCATGGTGGATTTTGACAAACTTTATTCGAACGAGGAGATCGTAGAATTAGACCAGGATGAATTGAGAGAAGCTCTCGAGAAGTTGCCATGCTGCACCACGAACAAAGAGCAGACGGCTTTTGGAGACCCTCTCAACCTGGTGATCATCGGAAATTTTATCGATGTGGCGTCCGCGTTCGCTCGCCGAGGATGGCTTCCTGCTGAAGAGACTTACTCGACCGCCGTCTGGAAAACCATAAAATCATTTCTTTTTGGCAAGCGATACCGGTATTCGCCGGTGAGCTCTTTGTATGCTTACGGGCGTCACCAGGATTTCGCACGCCAAAAACCACGCCACGATATCCACGAACGAAACCACCTGCGCCTATGGTACAGTCCGATGCGGTTTGAAGGCAAACCGGTGTTTATCGGTCAGATCAGCCGTGACATTGGTGTCCGGTTTACCTCGAAAACCTGGCCGCCGGTCACCCACAAAATCGATCCGGATATCGACGAAGCACGTCACGCGCTTGTAGAGGATTTAATTTTTTCCCAGACCGTTGCGAAAGTCGGCTGGGTAAAAGGTGTGGGGCCTGCAAGGCCGTCCAAACCCAGGACAAACCTGACAGGCGATCCATACTTTACGGATGGTAATCGTGTGGTGCTGATCCTTGATCAAGGCCCCATAGCTTTGAACGAAATCGAAACCCTCGATTGGGAAAACCCCGAAACCTTCCATTTAGGTTTGTAAAATTGCGGTTGGGAGAGAAAACCGAAATTTAGGATTTACGTTAAGATGAACAGAAAGATAGTGGTCATTATTGCCGCTTGTTTCGTATCAAGCATGCTTTTCAATGTCGCCTCTAACGAGCTGCATGCCGAAGAAGACATCTTTATAACCATTGGCGGCGGCGATTTCTCAGGTGTTTATTTCCCCACTGGATTGGCCATCGCAGGCATGATCAACAACAAACGACCCATACACAAGATCCGGGCCACGGTTGAAGCGACGACGGGGTCGACCTTTAACCTGAATGCGATTCTGGCAGGGTACATGGAATTCGGCCTGACCCAGGCCGATAAGCAATACCACGCGGTCAAGGGGCTGTTCGAGTGGTCGAAAAAGGGGCCCCAGAAGGAACTGCGGGCAGTATTCAGCATCTACCAGGAATCGGTAACTCTGGTGGCGGCGATTGACACAGGTATAAACGCCATATCCGATCTCAAAAGCAAAAGGGTCAGCCTCGGAAACCCGGGCTCCAGCCAACACCGAGGCGTGGTCGAGATCCTCGAGGCCGTCGGCCTCGATCCAAAACGGGATATCATCCCCCAAACAGTATCTGCCTCCGAGGCGCCTGTTCTGCTCGAGGACAACCTCATCGATGCTTATTTTTTCACGGTCGGGCATCCCAGCGAGACCATACGGATGGCACTGACTGGCGAGCGCAAAGCGCGCATCATTCCAATTTCCGGCCCTGCCATTGACAGACTGGTGGCTGATAAAAAGTACTACACCAAGGTGACACTTCAGGTGAAGCGGCTCTATCCCGGCTTGGGAGGATCGACTGATGACGTGGACACCTTCGGCGTCATGGCAACTCTGTGCACTTCCGCCAAAGTTCCGGAAGAGATGGTCTACGCCGTAACAAAAGTAGTATTTGAAGATCTCGATGGTTTACGCCAACAGCATCCGGCCCTCGGCGATTTGACGAAAGAAGGCATGCTCAAGGGACTCACCGCCCCGTTTCACCCCGGTGCAGTAAAATA
>CP070771.1:5047891-5050912 GCA_020345785.1 Desulfobacterales bacterium | reverse complement strand
CTAAGTGATATTCTGGAAGAAAGTCGCGAAGAACTCTATCAGACTGAACAAAGAAGAAATGTATCCTTTCAGGCCCATCTAAAAATTATCGAAGCCATAGAGAAAAAGGATTCCGAACTGGCCTGGCAGGAGATGAATCATCATTTGATCGGTGTTGAGGGGATCGTTTTTAATTCCACTAAGAAATCTAAGTGAGCAATAAAACTGCGGCTTGTGTAAGTGCGAGGAGAAGATCGACCATGGAAGACCGAATTTTAGCAAAAGCAGAATCAAAAAGCGATAAAGCCATCGAAGTCCTCTCCTCTCTGGTAAAAATACCCAGCCTGACGGGAGAAGAACTGGCGGCCCAGGAATTTGTTGCGCACTATTTAAAAAATCTCGGGCTGAACGTGGACCTCTGGGAACCGGATGTCGAGGCGCTGTTTGATAAATTTCCCGAGGTGGCCCAGTATCCTTCACACTGGCAGCACGACCTTATATTGCCGTATAATCAACTGCCCCGCTTTGAAGATTTGATTCAATCCGGAAAAATCGATGTCTTAAACTACAAGAACAGGCCCAACGTTGTCGGGTTGTGGAAAGGATCGGGGAAAGGCGGGAAATCACTCATCCTGAACGGGCATATCGACACAGTTACCGTCGAACCAAAAGAAGAATGGACCCATGATCCTTTTGGCGCTGACATCGAAGATGGGAAAATGTATGGCAGGGGTGTGTCAGACATGAAAAGCGGTATTGTCGCTGCTTTAATCGCCCTGGAGTGTTTAATTGAACTGGACGTTAAGCTCAGAGGCGATGTGATTTTTGAAAGTGTGGTCAATGAAGAACATGCCGGCAACGGTACGCTGGCCTGTGTTGCCCGCGGCATCACTGCCGACGCCGCCATCATTACGGAACCCACCAAAAACCATATCCGTCTGGGAAATGCAGGCGGTGTCTACTGGGGGGTGAAGGTCAGGGGCCGTTCAAAGCCGACCGGAGCCAGATGGGCGGGGCGCGCGCAGGACGGCATCAGCGCCATCGAAAAACTCCCACGCGTTATCGATCAACTCTTATCATTGGAGAAGGAATTGAATCTAAAAAGCCATCATCCGCAGATACCCGATCAAAATACGTTTTCTTTAGTCATTGGAAGAATAAACGGTGGCCACTATGATACCGTCACCGCTTCGGAATGCCTTTTGAACGGCAGTGCCTATTTCGGATCTGAAATTGGATCGGTAACAGCGGTGATGGAATATATCCGCAACAGCGTTTCAGCGGTGAGTAAAAAAGACCAATGGTTTGCAAAAAATCCGCCGGAGGTTTTCTTCCTGCATCATGATGACCCGGCGGATATTGCCGAAACCGAGCCGATTGTCCAGACGCTGGCATCCGCGGCCGAAAAAGTCAGCGGAGAAAAACCTCCACAATATCGAGGTACGGCCGCCTGTGATATGCGGCACCTGATCAACCAGGGAAAAATTCCGACCACCGTATTCGGTCCCGGTTGGGGAGATCAAGTTCATAAACCGGATGAATTCATGCCGCTGGATTCCATGCTGCCGGCAATTAAAATCCTGGCATTGACGATTTATGAATGGTGTAAATAGCGGGGTAGCCGGATTCACTCAAACGGCTGACTCAATAACCCAATTATCATCTTAAGGTGTGTCAAAAGAGAAAGGAGGTGAAGAATTTAAACGGAGATAACAGGATAATGTATGTAGGAAACCGCTCTAAACCATAAAAGGAGGAATAAAATGAAAAGCTATCTGAAACCAATAATGGCTGCATCTCTGGCGCTGGTATTTGTCGTGAGTTTTATTGTCATTTTTTCTTCAACCAGCCAGGCTGCCGAGGCTCCCAAACGCGGCGGATGGATGAAAGTCGCCACCGATTCAACTGCCGTTGGCCTCGATCCTCACATTGCCATTGCCTTTGCGTCATCAACCTACTTTGAACACTGCTATGAAAGCCTACTGCGTTACACCAAAGACATGGATCTGGAGCCGGCTTTGGCGACCTCCTATGAACAACCGGATCATTTGACGTATATCTTCCATATACGCAAAGGCGTAAAATTTCATGATGGCAGCGAATTGACGGCTGAAGACGTGAAATTCTCCTTTGAAAGAATTCTCGACCCCAACACCAAATCGCCCAGAAAGCCGTTTTTCGAATCCATCAGCAAAATCGAAACGCCGGATAAGTACACCGTCAAGTTCACCATGTCGCAGCCCTATCCGCCGTTTTTAAACGTTTTGGCTACCTGGTACGGCTCGATTGTTTCCAAAGCGGCAGTTGAAAAACACGGATCCATGCAGTCTGTTACCATTGGCACCGGACCATTTAAACTCAAAAAGTACGAACACGGCATTAAAGGCGTCTTTGAGCGCTTTGAGGATTACTGGGACCAGCCGAAGCCTTATATCGATGGATTTGATTTCATCGTGATCAAGGATGAAACTTCACGTTTGGGTGCCCTTCGCAAAGGCACTGTCGATGTGGGCTGGATTAAAAATGCCCAGCTGGCGGACCTGCTGGAAAAGAATAAGAATTTGAAAATTATGTCCGGTCCGGCCGTCCGGCAACAGCGTTTGTGGTTCAAAGCCGACCGCCCCCCGTTTGACAATATCAAAGTCAGACAGGCCATGGCCGCGGCCATCGATCGGCAGGAAATCATTGATACGGTCATGTTTGGCAGGGGTGTTTTGACCGCCAGTATTCCGACGGCAACCGTGCCCTACGGCCTGTCCCAGGAAGAAATGGCCAAGCTTCCGTTTTACAAACAGGATTTTGAGCTTTCCAAAAAACTGCTGAAAGAGGCGGGATATCCGGATGGGTTTGAATTCACCGTCATCACCTCCCCTCACAGCCCGGATTATGTTCCCTGTGCCGAAATCATGCAAAGACAGTTCGCCAAAGTCGGAATCAAAATGAATATCGCCCAAAAGGACTGGGGCATCACTCTTAAATCCTACAGAACAGGTGATTTTGAGGCCATTATGTTTGCCGGCGTCTGGTATCCGGATCCTGAAG
>CP070771.1:5044154-5047791 GCA_020345785.1 Desulfobacterales bacterium | reverse complement strand
GATCGGTGACATCCAGGCAAAAAACAGTATCCCCGCCATTGCCCTCGGCGGAAAGCAATATGGTTTTCCATTGGCCGTTAATGAAAACATCCGCCAGGGCAGGGGAAGCGTCCACATAGGCTTGATCGTCCGTGCGGCGCAGGTTATTTTTGAGCCGCGGGATGAGATTGGCCGGGATGAAGGCCCAGAGTTCCTCACCGGTGCCGTAATCCGGACATTCGGTACAATTGCTGCTGCAATAAGAGGGGCAATCATCTGATGCATCTTCCCATAAAAAATAGCCTCTTCTTTCTGCGACGGCGGAGCTCTGGTTGTCGCCATGGCGAAATTTGCCGGCATCAAAAGCGTGGAGCATTCCGTCTCTGGCGCCGACGTAAATAACGGTTTGGCGTGCCTGCTTTTCTTCCTGAAACGTTTTGTAACTTTCTTTTTCCGTTGCAGGTACGGCCGTGCCGAAAAGCCATGTCGGCTGCCCGGGGGGTGTTGCTCCCGCCGGAACCGAATGATCGATGGGGCCCAGTAGCCACTCCTTGGGAGTGTTGGATCCGTCCTTAAAGCCGCGGACCCAGTTGACAAGCCAGATTTTATCAGCCGCATCTACTGTGCCGTCTTTATTAAAGTCATAAACATAACCCTCGGGGATAACATAGGTGTCGTCAAGGCCCAGCATGTCGTTGTTCACATTGGCGGCCGTGAAATTTAACAGCTGTTGTTGAGCCGTATAGTAGTTGTAGTTTGCCGTAATTGGCCGATTATTATCGGGCGCCGTGTTAAACGTTATCTCAAATTCTCCCGTAAAGCGGTTGATGGTTCCGGTTCCTCCCAGGTTGCCTGTCAGCACATCGGTGTGTTCATCACGAAAATTCTCGGTCTGATCGGTAATGATTATTGATGTTGCCAATAACGGATGGTTGTTCAGCCTTCCTGAAAATTTTGTTGTCGTGCCGTCCCCTCTTGCTATTTCCTCATTGGAGATGCTGTTTACCGTAATATTCGGAAATTTAATATTCCTATCCCGGGGTGATTTTTGGTTGAGTTTTTCGCCGGCCTCCCAAATCTTTGCGGCGTTGGTTACATCCGGGTTGTGCGGGTTATACAGCTGGGTAGCGGACAGATAACCCCGCATGACCTTATCCGACCAGCCCGAGGCGGGGGTCTTGTAATTTCCCGAATAAAGCATATTAGCCAAGGTCACCGGTGAACTGCGCGAAAAAACACCATGAGTGGCAATGCTGGTGTCCAGCCGAATACCAATCACTCTGGGTTCGCAGGCCTCTTCCTGACTGGTAAATTTAGCTCTCCAGCTGAGCTTATTCGGGGTCAGTCCCAAGGCGGCTAAATCCAGCTTTCTTTTGCGGTAGGTAAATTCAGGGCTTCCTGGTGTCCAATCGCTAATTTTGTCTCCTAGTTCCTTGGCGCCGTCGCTTTTGAGGGTAAAGCTGTAAACTTCATCCCAATCGGTGATATCCACCTCCTGGAAATCTTCATCATCGTTGTTCGTGTGTAGAAGTTGGTAGGTGACGGTCGTTTTACCCGCACAGGGCATCTGGTCAAATACCTCGATGGTGACGCCGGTGATATAGGCATCCTCCTGGTCGGGGACAATCGCATTTCTTGATTGGAGCTGAGCGATTCCACCGGTTTCCCGTTCAATTTGAAAGATTAAGTCATTGTGGTCCGTGTCTCCCCCGCCCCCTAAATCCTCCCAGCCCAATACCCATTCATTGGGTTTATTTCCCGGTGCACCGATAATGACATGGTCAAAGCGTTCATTGCGTTCGATGGCCAGGGTGTATACATCGTCCTCGGCAAACGCTAAACCAAAAAGTTCGCTAGCCCGCTCGTATGCTCCGCCGGCCATCCAATTGCTGTCCAGGGTACAGTCGCCTTCGTCATCCCGCGGTCGGCCCAAATGGTATGTTTTGGTAAAATTATTCCCGGCAGAATCACTACTGCATTCGCCGCTGTTTGACGAATAGACATCCGGGTTCCATTCTCTTTTGGTATAAAAGGTTTTATTCTCATTGTCCACTTCGAGGAAAAAGACCAGTTCGGTCCCCCCGGCAAAAGTTCCCAGAACTTTCTTATTATCCTTGGCATCAATCGTACCGTCACCATTGATATCGGCGACCCTGTCCGAACTGTCTGTCGGGCCGACATCCAAGACACCGTTGTTATTGTTATCGTTGACATTAGTATAAGTATAATGTTTGTCGCCGTTGATACCATCTTCGGCCAGCATCCACCCGAAATCAGTTAAGGAATAGTCCCCTCCTTCGTAAAGAAAGGTTACAGAAACATCCTGGGTGAAGGGAATGACAATATTGTTGGGATCAATGGCCGCATACCCGGTGTTCAACGCCAGGTAGCCATATTCGTCGACTCTCGTATTCAATAAATCAAAATCGGTTGATACAAAATTCCCGTTGTACTCTTGGTATTCACTGGTTGCACAGCCGGGTATCGTAGTAAGAGAATCCGCCAATGCGGCATCGACGAAAGAAAACAATAATGCCCCGAATAAAAAAAGCGCGCCTAATTTTCGGATTCGCATTTTTTTTCACCTTTCAGGTTATTCTACTGGTAGATCCGTCTGGGTAAAATCCTCCATCGCGTCAGCATCGTCGGAGACAAAATTTTTACCCGGTCCAGCCCCTTCCTGGGCAATGTAGTCTGAAATGGCCGTGCCACTAATTTTTCCCTCCAAAAGCATTTCGATTCGGCACAAGGCCCCGCGAGGTCCCCCTGCCTCTGAGTGGACATAAATCAGACCATCCGTGTCATTGGCCGGGCCCCCTCCGTCGTCATTATTCCAAACCCTGACCTGAAGGTTGATGTTGTCTAAATTTCTGTTTAGCAATGTGACACCGCCTGCAAAATCACCGACACCGTCGTCATCGCTGTCAACCGCTCCCTGCAGGGCAAAACTCCAATTCGAGGTACCGCCCGAGGATAAAATTGCGCTGTTGTTATCAACATATTGGATTCTTAAGAGTTCCGTTAAATGCTGCAACCCGGATTCGGCCGCATAAAATGCTCTTTCATAGAGCAGTTCATTCGTCGCTATTTTCATTTCCGTCATGCTCATATTCGATGCGGAAACACAAATTATCGTCAAAAGCGCAAGGATCAGTAACGCGGCAATGATGATATAGCCATCTTCTTTTCGTCGATGAAAGGTTGTCGGCAGCATACGTTGAATCCTTTCTGTCCGGGTCTTTGCGCCAATTAATCCAGTTTTAAGAACTTTGTCTTGTTACAACACCGGTGGTGATCGGCTTCACGCAAGAAGTTACACCGGTCACATTGATCACTATTGAGTTGGTGTCGCCGGCCGATCGAACGTCCCGGACCTTCCATAAAAACTTTGTCCCTTTACAAAACTGATGATGATGGGTTTCGCGTACGGATTCGCACCGGTTACCTGGACCACGATGGTTTTGGCAGCGGTGACCGGCGTATCGTCCTGGACGTTCCACTGGATCGTGTAGATGCCTGTCTTTATGCTGTGGGGGTTATTCTCTTGATTCAAATCTATATGGTCGTACGGGAGGGATATCAACCTTTCCAGCGATTCAACAGCCATTGTCGTCGCCTCGGTAAGCATCTTGGCACTGGCATTCTGAGTGATGGATTT
>CP070771.1:5034983-5044054 GCA_020345785.1 Desulfobacterales bacterium | reverse complement strand
ACATGTTGATGAGAGCCTGTCAAGAAAGGATGAGGAATTTTATCCGCCATGATGAGTGAAAAAATCATAATTCCTGGCCAACTCAAACCGGGAGATAGGATTGGAATCGTCGCCCCGGCGGGCCCATTTGATCGCGAAACGTTTGACCGAGGGACAAACATCCTGCAGAAAATGGGTTTTGAGATTTTTGTCCCGCCACAGCTGCTTGAGGCCAAGGGGTATCTTGCAGGTTCGGATCAGCGGCGGGCCCAATTCGTAAATCAGCTGTTTGCCGATAAATCCATTGACGCCATTATCTGTGCCCGCGGTGGTTATGGCTCGATTAGAATTCTGCCCTTGCTGGACTATGACACCATAGGGGTAAATCCGAAAGTTTTCATCGGGTTCAGTGACATCACCGTGCTGTTAAACGTTCTGACCAATCGCTGCGGCCTGGTGACATTCCACGGACCCGTGGTGACCTCCCTGGCCGATTCAACAGCCGAAACCCGGGACGCCCTGCTGAAAGCCGTATCTTCGGACGCAAAACTTGAAGTCGCATTGCCGGGAGGAACGCCAGTTAAAGCAGGTTCGGGTACAGGAGCGGTTTGCGGCGGTAATCTGACAACCCTCTGCCATCTCGTCGGAACCCCTTATGCCCCCGATTTCACCAACAAAATTTTATTTCTTGAAGATCGGGGAGAAGCGCCTTACCGAATCGATCGCATGCTCGTTCACATGAAACTGGCCGGGTGTTTTGAAAACTTGGCGGGAATCGTTCTGGGTTCTTTTGAAGACTGCGGATCCATGGAGAGCATTTTAGATATCGTGTCTGAAATATTTTCGCCGTATCCCATTCCGATCCTCGCCGGTCTTAACGCCGGTCATGGGAATAATAACGTTACGATCCCGCTTGGTATCGAAGCCACGCTGGATGCAGACCGGCATATACTTTCATACCGGCAAGCGGCAACTGTCGGATGACAGACGACAGAGAACAGAGGACAGATGACAGAGGACAGAGGAACGGATGACAGAGGTCAGAGAACAGACGACGGACGGCAGAGGATGTAGGACAGATATCGGAATTCGGAAGTGGGAACGGAATATTAGGAACCTTTTCATATGATCCTTCTCATTGTCGAACAGCAAACCGCAGAATCCTCCAAAGCGGTTAAACTTCGGCAACCGGCGGCGGTACTGAACCCTGACCCTTAAACTTATGAACCTCTGAACCCGCAAACCGTTATTTTATTTTTTTTATAAGCACATCATTTTTTTAATGATTAATTTTTCTTGTAATGTTATGATAACTCTGATAGTAATTTACTGATTTTTAACTATGATATTTTGCACTGGTTCTGCTCTTTCAGGGCCTGTAATCCTTTTCCAATTTTATGAAAGATTAGCTCCCGGCGAACCAAAATTACGTCACCACAGAGTTTACACGTATCCCAGCATAAAATTTGAAGCCGAACAGCTAACGTTTAACACCATGACTTGAGGCTGGAGATTTAATAAAACAATATATTAAATTGCACATTGATGTGCGCGACAACGAGGCGTTATGAATCTATTTTTAGACGGAATTCTAGGCGTGTTTTCCAACGATCTTGCCATTGATCTGGGTACGGCCAACACGCTGGTTTATGTGAAAGGCAAGGGGATCGTTTTAGGTGAACCGTCAGTTGTTGCGGTCAGTACCGGTAACCGCTCCAAAAACAGAGTTCTGGCCGTAGGGCTTGAAGCAAAAAATATGTTGGGTAAAACTCCCGGAAATATTCTGGCCATTCGACCCATGCGTGATGGAGTGATTGCCGATTTCGAAGTAACCGAGGCGATGCTCAGGCATTTTATCCACAAGGTCCATAATCGTCGAACATTTGTGCGGCCCAGGATTATTATTGCGGTTCCCTCAGGCATCACCCAAGTTGAAAAGCGAGCGGTGCGAGAATCAGCTGAATCCGCTGGGGCGCGCGAAGTCTTTTTGATCGAAGAGCCCATGGCGGCTGCCATAGGGGCCGGCCTCCCCATCACGGAACCCACCTGTAACATGGTGGTTGATATTGGCGGGGGGACCACCGAGGTCGCAGTCATCAGTTTAAAAGGTATTGTCTATAGCCGATCCGTGCGGGTTGCCGGTGATAAAATGGATTCCGCCATCATCCAATACATCAAACGCAAATACAACCTGCTGATCGGCGAGCGAACGGCCGAGGTTATTAAAACAACCATCGGCAATGCTTACCCGGATCCTCAAAACTTGGAAACCATAGAAGTCAAGGGGCGCGATCTGGCTTCGGGTATTCCTAAAATATTGTCCATCGACTCGGAGGAGATTCGTATCGCCATATCCGAACAAATCGATGCCATCGTTGAAACGGTTAAAATTGCGCTGGAACAGACCCCGCCGGAATTGTCCGCCGATATCGTGGATCGGGGAATCATCCTGACAGGCGGCGGTGCGCTTCTTAAAAACCTGGACCGTCTGCTGCGGGAGGAAACCAGTCTGCCGATTACCGTGACTGAAGACCCACTGTCGACCGTGGCGCTTGGTTCGGGCAAAGCGCTCGATAACCTCGACATTCTCAGAGAAGTCGTTATTACTTGAGTACAAAGCAGGCAAATTCAGGTGCGGTCTGATGGTATTCGGGTATTCAGCTAGAAATATATAGACTCTACGCTCCGCTGTTCGAGGAAGATCTGTGCCTGCTGAGCAGGGATGAGCGTAGCGAAGCAGATCTATGTTTTCCAAAAAAATGGTGCTCATCATCGGCGTCATCGTTTTGATCGCCGTCAATATAATTGTCCTCTCAGTTAACAGCCGCCGCTATACGTCATTTGGTCTTGAGCGAGTTGCCATTTCATTTATCTCTCCCTTCCAGGAGTTGATAACTCGCACGATTCGTTTCACTAAAGATATCTGGCAGGACTATTTTGCGCTCGTTTCGGTTGCCAGGGAGAATCACATCTTAAGAGATCAATTATATAAGGCATCCGAAAAGAGCAACCTGTGGCATGAAACCGAGGCGGCGAATGACCGCCTGCGTAATTTACTCGATTTTCAGAAAAATATCGCCGAGCTGGTGGTGGCGGCCGAAGTTATCGGCAAAGATCCTTCTGCCTGGTTTAAAACGGTTATCATTGATAAAGGAAAGGCCGACGGTTTAACCAAAGGCCTGCCGGTCGTAATGCCCCAGGGAATCGCCGGCCAGGTGATAGAGACTGCCAACCACTATTCCAAAGTTATGCTGATCATCGATCGTAACAGTGCGGTGGATGCGCTGGTACAAAGAACCAGGGCGCGGGGGGTGATCAAAGGCGAATCAACGGATCAATGCCGCTTGGACTATGTGCTGCGTAAGAGAGATGTTCGCGTCGGAGACATTGTCGTTTCATCCGGTTTTGATGGTGTCTATCCGAAAGGACTGCGTATCGGGCGCGTGTCGGAGGTTATTGAACATGATGCGGATATATTCCATGAAGTCTTCATTACACCCTTTGTGGACTTCGAAAAACTCGAGGAGGTTTTGGTGGTCCTCGATGTACAGAAGCATGATTTTTTGAGCCGCAAATGAGTTATTTTTTCAATATCAGCGCCTGTCTTTTTCTGGTGATTCTGCAGACCGCCGTAGTGCCCGTTTTGCCGTTGCTAGATAGCTTTTATGATTTAATGATTCCTTTTGTGGTCTATCTGGGATTGTCTCGACCCGTCCGCGAAAGCCTGCCTTTTATTTTTTTTCTGGGGTTTATCATGGATAATCTTTCCGGCGGTCCGTTCGGCCTATATTTGACGACCTATTTTTGGCTGTTTGTCGGCGTTAAAGGAATTACTAAATTGCTGCAGGTCGGAAATCGCCTCTTTATTGTTATGCCAATGGTGGCAGCCGGGGTATTGGTCGAGAACTTGATTTTTTTGGGTACCCTGACCATTTTGGGTCCGGATCAGCAATTAGCTGGTAATGCCGCCAAAAACGTCACCATCCAGGTCTTATGGGCGATCTGGACGGGTCCCATTGTTCTAGTGATTTTCAGAAATATGCAGAATCGATTGGATCTTGGTTTTAAAGCGATATATGCCCGCAAAGGTGAAATGGGCTAGGCGTGGGATTGAAGATTGTAAACTGAATAATGAATATTTTAAAATGAAAATGATAGTGTTCCATAAATATTCAATCTACAATTTTCAATATTCAATTTTACCATGGCTGACAAATACTTAAAAACAGCTGACGCTGACTGGTACAGACAGCGTATTACCGGTGTCATGATATGTGTAGTGGCAGCCTTTGCGGTTCTGTTGTTAAGGCTTATTTATCTGCAGGTGATCCGGGGTGATGAATATCGGCTGCTTTCACTCAACAATCGGATCAGACTGCAAAATATCGACCCTCCCCGGGGATTGATTTTCGACCGCAATGGTCATGTTTTGGTTGACAACCGGCCATCTTTTGATGTGCACATCACTTTAAAGGATGCGCGGCCGGTTGAAGAGACGATCAGCAAACTTGAACGGTATCTCGACGTTCCAGCCGAGGAGCTGTTGTTAAAACTATCTACCAGCAAAGGCGTTTCGGCCTACAAGCCTATTTTGTTAAAACAGGATATCGGCCGCAATGCCCTGGCTTCAATTGAGACCCATAAATATGATCTTCCCGGAATCGCGGTCAATGTGAAGTTGCGCAGACATTATTTGAACATTCAGGATGCGGTGCACCTGATCGGATATTTGAGCGAAATCAATTCCGAAGAACTTGCCAGCGGAAAATATCCCGGGCTGCGCAGGGGGGATTTAATCGGCAAGTTCGGGGCCGAAAAGGCCTTTGAAAACTTCCTGCAGGGGGAACGTGGTGGACGCCAGGTCGAAGTCAACGCTAATGGGCAGGTGGTGAGGATATTAAAAACAGTTTCAGCCAAGCCCGGGCAAAATATTCATTTAACCATAGACTACCCGCTGCAAAAAAAAGCCGAATCGCTGCTGCAGGGTGTCGCTGGGGCGGCGGTTGCCATTGATCCGTTATCAGGCCGCATACTGGCAATGGCCAGCAGTCCGTCGTTTGACCAAAATTATTTCGTAAGCGGCATGTCCCATGAGCAGTGGGATTCATTGATTTCCAATCCGTTCCGCCCCATGGAGAACAAGGCCATTCAGGGTGAGTATCCGCCGGGCTCGACGTATAAGATCATCACCGCGCTGGCCGGATTGGTAGAGGGCGTCATTGATGAAAACACGGAATTTTTTTGTCCCGGGCACTACAGATTCGGCAACCGTGTTTATCGTTGTTGGAAAAAAGGGGGGCACGGCAAGGTTAAGATGGTCAAAGCATTGGCTGAATCCTGCGATGTTTATTTTTATCAGGTAGGTGATCTGCTGGGGGTGGATCGACTGGCCTGGTATGCGAAGGCCGCCGGTCTGGGGTCCCCTACCGGGATCGAACTGGATAAAGAGGCCAAGGGACTGATACCAACTGCTGCCTGGAAAAAAAAGCGCACCGGTATCGCCTGGCAGAGGGGCGAGACCCTATCGGTTGCAATTGGTCAAGGTTTTAATCTGGCGACTCCCATCCAGATGGCGGGCATGATGGCTGCAATTGCCAACGGGGGGACGCGATACAAACCTATGATACTGGAGTCGATCAGAACGGCTGACAGCCGCCTGATTTATCAAAACGAGCCGCAGATCGTGGGTAAAGTGCCTGTCACCCCACGGGCTCTGGAACTGGTCAGAAAAGGCTTGTGGGAGGTCGTAAACAGCGACAGGGGTACAGCGCGGGGCAGCCGTCTGGAGGATATTGAATTCAGCGGGAAAACCGGAACCTCGCAGGTCATCAGCCGCAAGAAGGATGAAACGCGATCCGAAGATGAAATGCCGGCCCACTTAAGACCCCATGCATGGTTCGTGGCATTTGCGCCCTCCGAGGCGCCTAAGATAGCCGTTGCCGTTCTTGTTGAACATGGCGAACACGGTTCGGGCGCTGCGGCACCGATTGCAAGGGAAATGATCAAAATCTATTTGAGAAAAAATTGGCCGATGCATCAGATGGCCAAAGATAAGGATCGGGTCAGAGAGGGAGATAACGGTTAGATTACTAGTAATAAAATGCCTAAAATGCACTAAAATGCGCTAAAATGACTAAAATTGTGGAATCGCTACGCTCTATCGTTTGAATTAATTCTCTGGGAGCGAACTACCAGCCAATATGGCTGCAATTGAGCCAAAAGAAAAGAAGTTGCCAAGGCTTTAGATATAAAATCGATAGAATACCTTAAATTTAGTCATTTTAGTCATTTTCAATTTTAGCTCATTTTTGATTTTTAAAACTCAACAGCTCAATCAACCTCGACGAAATCTGTCGATGCCGAGCCACCAAATTTATGGAAACCATGTTTGACCGAAGACTTTTACGTTACTTTGATTGGGGAATGTTGGGATTGGCAGTTGTGATCGGCTGCTGCGGGTTGCTGGTTTTATTCAGTGCGGTCACCGCTGAGACGCCTCATCCTCAAAAGATCATCTTTTATAAGCAACTCATCTGGTTTTCAGGGGCGCTGATTGCGATGGTGGCGTCATTTTCCGTCAACTATAAACTGCTGGATCGCTGGGGCCAGGTAATTTATATCGGGTGCGTCCTCCTTCTAATCTGGGTGCTTTTCTTCGGCAAAACCGCCGGGGGTTCGAGACGCTGGTTGATCCTAGGACCCATTTCGGTGCAGCCCTCGGAGCTTGCGAAAATAGCAGTCATGATTGTGCTGGCGCGCTATTTCTCCAAGGATGCGAATACCCGAGGCTTCACCCTGAGAGAGCTTTTCAGACCTTTTATTCTCACCTTGATCCCATTTGTGCTGATCGTCAAGCAGCCGGATTTGGGTACCGCCGGATTACTTTTATTAATCGCCGGCTCGATCACCCTGTTTGTCAAAATCGAGAGACGTTCGCTGATTACCCTGATGGTGTCTTTTGCGGCGATTGTGCCGCTGGTCTGGTTTTTCTTAAAAGAATACCAGAAGCAGCGGATACTTGTTTTTTTAGACCCGGACCGGGATCCGCTGGGTGCCGGATATCATATTATTCAATCCAAGATAGCGATCGGTTCGGGCATGATTTCCGGTAAAGGCTTTTTACAAGGTACCCAGAATGCATTATCCTTCCTGCCGGAAGAGCACACCGACTTCATTTTTTCCGTGCTGGCTGAGGAATGGGGTCTCGTTGGATCCGTTATCGTGGTGCTCCTATTTTTGATGCTGATATTTTGGGGCCTCAATATTGCCCAGGGATGCCGGGAACCGTTTGGGACCATTCTGGCGGTGGGGGTTACGTCCATGTTTTTCTGGCAGGTGTTCATCAATATCGCAATGACAATAGGCTTGATGCCGGTGGTTGGTGTGCCTTTACCATTTATCAGCTATGGGGGATCATCGGTTATGACAACGGCGATCGGTATCGGTTTGTTGATGAATATCAGCATGCGGCGGTTTATGATCGAGTGAGTATGATTGAAGAATTAAGATTGAAGATTTAAGATTTAAGGAATCCTGTCTATTTTAAATTATGATTTTAGTGGCTTACCGGAGTAATTTCAAGTGGCCATCAATCTTTAAAACTTGATTTTCCATCGTATATAGGTTGACGCCTGAGAGATAATTAACTTAAAATAATAGAATGCCATAATTCTTCAATCTTAAGTCTTCATTCTTCAATATAATTATCGAGAGGATACACAACAGCAATGAAAAAGGAAAAAAAAACGGATCGTATCTCAACCTTTATCGGATCGGATGCAAGCATTGACGGTACCATCGATTTTAAGGGCACCATTAGGGTAGACGGAAAGGTAAAGGGTAAAATTGTCAGCAACGGCGGCACGGTCGTCGTGGGAGAAAAGGCGGCAGTGGACGCTGAACTTTATGTGAATGTGGCTGTTGTCATGGGTGAAGTCAACGGCACCATTGACGCCCAGGAGCGTATTGAAGTATACCCGCCGGGCCGCGTCGGAGGCAATATTCAAGCCCCGGTGATTTCGATCGAGCCTGGGGGTATTTTCAATGGGAGTTGTAAAATGAAGCCTCCCAAGGAGGCGGCAGGTAAAACTTCCTTTTTTTCTAAAGCGAAACCCGCGGCTGTTGAGCCAAAAGACAGCGCGCCGGCTCCGGAGTCAAATGAAAAACCCGCTTTTACTGAATTAAAAAGCAGTTGATGATAACATAATTTCTCTAACAATCCAGCCTACTTATCCTCTAAGTGGTTTTTAGGGGACAAACCTGAAAAATTTTCAAAAAACCTTTGACAATTTATTGCGGCTGATGGTATAGACCGCCGCAGTCGGATTTGGGTGCATTCCCAGGCAAACATCGAAAGCTAACAACCTGTTTGTTAATAACATATTGATGGAGGTTCTTCATATGAGAATTTCTGGTGTATGCCGGAAAGGTTTTCCATTATTCCTATTGTTATTTGCTCTGGCTTCTTTGGTTCTTCCCCCATCCGTTTCAGGAGCCTCCGGTGAATCGGGCGGAGGCGGCGTAACAGTTGTACCCGACGGATCCTTTCTCATCCAGATCGTCAATTTCGTGTTCCTCATCTGGGTTCTGAACATGCTCTTGTACAGACCCATTCGCAAAATCCTGGCCCAGCGCAAAGAAAAAATAGACGGTCTTGAACTTTCCATTGAAACCTCCGATAAAGATGCTCTGGAGAAAAACGAAGCCTTTGCTGCGGGTATCAAGGATGCGCGGGCCAGAGGATTGAAAGAAAAAGAGACATTATTGCAGCAGGCAACGGACGAAGAAAAATCCATCATTGCCGAGATAAATCGCAAAGCCCAGGAGGAGTTAGCTGAAGTCCGCGTCAAAGTCAAAAATGACGCTGAGGTCGTAAGGGAAAGCTTGCAAAAAGAAGTTGATAATTTTGCCGACCAAATATTTCATAAAATTCTGGGGAGGACAGTTTAATGAAGATCTGCGGTTCCGGCCGGCGGTATTGTGGGAAAAAATTGGCGGCGGTTGTAATTCTACTGGTGGCGTTACTTTCGATATTTTCAATATCAACGGCCCTGGGGGCCTCCGGCGGTGAAGGCGGCGTCAAGCACTGGGAA
>CP070771.1:5028045-5034883 GCA_020345785.1 Desulfobacterales bacterium | reverse complement strand
TGAACCCTGAACGCTGAACCCTGAACCTCTGAACCTATCAACATGTTAAAACTTCAATCAGTTGAATCATACTACGGCAAAATACAGGCCCTGAAAGGAATATCGTTAGAAGTTCCGGAGAGAGCGATAGTGGCCATCCTGGGGGCGAACGGGGCCGGTAAAAGCACAGCCCTCAGAACTGTTTCAGGCCTGATTCAGCCGGCCAGCGGCCAAATTCTATTTCAGGGACAGGCGATCCAAAAAGCCCCGCCCCACAGGATCGTCCGCCTGGGGATATGCCAGGTGCCGGAGGGTCGGGATATTTTCATGGGATTAACAGTCCAGGAAAACCTCATGATGGGCGCCTTCACCCGCAAAGAAACCAAAGAGGTCCAGCGAAACCTGGAGCGCATTTTCGCTTCGTTTCCAATCTTAAAAGACCGGACCCGCCAGCAGGCCGGAACTCTTAGCGGAGGGGAACAGCAAATGCTGGCCATCGCACGGGGGTTGATGTCCAATCCCAAGCTGATGCTGCTCGATGAGCCATCTCTCGGCCTGGCACCGCTGATGGTGGAGGAGATTTTCCGAATCATCAGGGAGATCAATCAAGAGGGCGTCACCATTCTGCTGGTAGAGCAAAATGCAAATATGGCGCTTCAGACGGCACAGTACGGCTATGTTATGGAGACGGGAACCATTGCACTGCATGACACGGCAAAGAACCTGATCGATAACGACTATGTTCGAAAGGTTTATTTAGGAATTGACTAGAGGTGGCTTTTTCCTGGGGCTCCCCATTGGAGCCCCAGGAATTTACTTTTACTGTTTCAATGGCACCAGTGTGCCTTCCTTTAATGTCAACCAACCCGAGATGGGCCTGAAGACACCCTGTTGGACCTCAACCATAAAACCTGAATCCTGGGTGATATGATCGGTGGCTGAAAAGCTTACCGGGGGAATCATTCCGTTTTCCCAGTCTTTTATCCCTTCTAGGGCGGCAATATAGCTTTCGCGGGTGAAATTTTGGCCTGCTCTTTTAAGACCTTCCACGAAAAGCTTGGCATAAAAATATCCGAAGAGACTGTAGCGGTTGGGCGTTTTGTCCCGGTCCTTGCCGTACTTTTCCACAATCTCTCTGTATTCGACCACCGCCGGATCATTGGAATTTACCGGATCCGGCCAGAGAGACAGACCCCATACGCCTTCACCGACACCGCCTGAAAGGTTGATATATTTTTCATCGGTCAGCGGGCCGGATGAGATGATCTTCGTTTCTTTCCAACCCTGCTTGTGGGCTTCTTTCAGGAAAGCGGCACCCGGCGGAGGCGTTGCAACCAGCAGACAGGCATCCAGGTCAGCCTTGCGCAGCTTGGCAACCTGAGCGCTCAGATCTGCAGCCCCGCGCTTGTAAGACTCAGCCGCCGCCCATTTGAGTCCTAATCTCTTGAGTGCTGCTTGACCAGGATCCCTGAAGGTGTAGCCGTATTGGTCGTCCTGATACAGAATCCCGATTTTCTTGAATCCCTTGACCTTTACCAGCCAGGTGACCACCAGTTCGGCCTGGGTGGGATAGCGGGTGAAGGAATTGAAGATGTATTTTTCACCGGGAGTGACGTCCCCATAGAACGGAAACAGCAGCGGAACCTTATTCTGGGTGAGGTATTTAATGGTTGCTCCTACCGGTGGGGTTCCCTGGGAAGAGAGAATGGCAAACACCTTGTCCTGTTCGACCAAGCGCTTGGTATTCGCCACCGCGTTTTGAGGCTTATAGCCATCGTCATAATATTGGGTTAATATTTTACGGCCGTTGACGCCACCTTTGTCGTTGATGTAGCCGATGTAAGATTCCAGGCCATTGTTGACCAGTTGGGTTCCCGGATAGACCAATGGACCCGAGAAGCTGTTGGAACAACCGACCAGAATGGAATCGTCCGTCACCCCGACCTCTGCGGCCAAAGTGCTTCCTGTGAAAATTAAAAATAACAGGAAACCCATTCCCAACAATGATAATTTTCTCATACCATTCATCGTAATGTCCTCCTTTCTATATAGTATATAGTTACGCCTAAGAAACAGCCTGAACCGGAACAAATGAGTTAAAATGAAATAAATTTTAAAGATGTCTAAAATAACGCTTTGCGCCGAAACAAAGCCCGGACGATTTATAAATAATCACCTCCTATTTTGAGCCCAAAAATCTTTCTTTCAGATCGAAGATCATTCCACTGATGCCTTTTGGCATAAAAATCATAAATACAATCAGTGAGATACCAAAAATTAAGATCTGCAAATCCAGCAAACCGGCCAGAATTTGCTGCATTCCGGTTAGGATGACGGCACCGATAATGGAACCCAGGATCGAGCCCATGCCCCCGATGACAATCATGGCGATGAAATCCACCGAAAGCTCTATGGTAAAGGCGTCGGGGGATAAAAAGGTTATCAGATAAGCGAACAGGCCGCCGGCCACGCCCGTGTAAAATGCACTGATGGCAAAGGCGATCGTTTTGAACTTGGCCAGATCAATTCCGATGGTCTGTGCGGCAACTTCGCTCTCCCGCAGTGCAATAAAGGCTCTGCCGATATATCCTTTCACCAGGTTCTTCGCCAATAGTGTCAAAATAATTGTTACCGAGACAATCAGATAAAAAAGCTTGTAGTCAGAATCGAATTCGAAGCCGGCGATGGTGGCGACGGGCACATCAAGTCCATTGTCGCCATTGGTCAAAGAACTCCATTGAAGGATGATCTCGCTGACTACGACGCCGAAGGCCAGGGTCGCCATGGCAATGTAAAAACCCTTCAACCGAAGGATGGGGATTCCCAGAAGAAATCCGATGATGCCGGTAAAAATACCGGCCAGCAAGAGTACCAATAGACAGGGCATCCATTCGACTTTGGTGCCGAGGATGGCCGTAAAATAGGCTCCCAGCGCCAAAAACCCGGCATGTCCGGCGGCGATCTGGCCCGTAAATCCCATCAAAAGATTCAATCCTATGGAAACCAGCGCATAGACAGCGAGCATGCTTAGAAGAAAGATCGAATAATTTCCCAGAAATGTCGGTAAAATAAACAGTGCGATCAGTGCAGCGAGTGCTCCTAAAACTTTCCATTTTTCCATTGCGACACTCAACATCATACTTTGGTGAACCGCTCAACCCCCATGATCCCTCTCGGTCGGATGACCAAAACGACGAAAATGACCATGAACGGAACGATATTTTTAATTTGGGAGGGAAAGTACAGGGGGGCGACGTTGTCAAAGACTCCCAGCAGCAAACCGCCAATGATCGCGCCCGGTATGCTCCCCCATCCTCCTAAAATAGCAGCCGCAAAACCGTTGATGACGACGATGCCCATATGGGTGCTCAGAAAAATCACAGGCGCCATAAGAATGCCCGCCACTGCGGCCACCAGAAAACTGATGGCCCAGGTTACGGAAAAAGACTGGTGAACATTGACGCCCATCAGAAACGCGGCATTCTGACTTTCACTGACGGCCCGCATGGCGGTTCCGTAGCGGGTATATTTAAAAAAAACATACAGTATCAGCATCAGAACGACTGTCGTTCCGATGTTGCCAAGTCCGATCAGATCAATCGTGGCGCCGCCAACGGTAATGGTCTCATCCGGGAAAATGCTGGGATAAGGATAGTCATTGTGGCTCCAGATGAAACCCGCGAGACTTTTCATGACGATTGATAGGCCCAGGGTAATGATGAAAATATTGAAATGGGGTGCACGTATGGCAG
Organism: Desulfobacterales bacterium; assembly: GCA_020345785.1. The sequence continues at coordinate 5,031,152 of CP070771.1, read as the reverse complement.
GCCGGATAACGAGCCGTTCCACAATGATTCCCAGCAGCGCCGAGATAATAAGCGTCAGCAGGATGGCCACAGGAAGCGATAACCCAAGAAAATTAAAAAAAGTGAATCCGATGAAGGCCGACACCATGGACATTTCACCCTGGGCGAAATTGACATGCTCGGTGGTGTTGTAAATCAGGGCCAGACCCAGAGCGACCAGGGCATATATACTTCCGGTGGCAAGGCCGCTGAATATGACCTGAAGCAGCATTCAGTCTCCTTGGCGACAGCCTTAATGGATCTGCGAAAAATTGGGGTTAAGAAATAAAGAAAAAGGACGGCAGCCCAACGTTGACAATAACTTTCGTATACAGTATACAACCGATTAACATAAGGGATTTGTAGTGTCAACCAAGGATTTGTTTTAAGGTGACAGATGATGGATGGCCTGGCAAGCAGATTTCAGGGCGGCGAGTTTGATTGGAAAAAGAAACTTCGGTCTTGCAAATATAAAAAAGCGAATATCGAATATCGAATAATGAATACCCGCCTGCCATGCACATTGCCTTTGGGTTAGCCTAAACATTGAGCTATGAATCAAATTATCAAGTTTGCCACGACCCAGATTCAAGGCATTGCGGGCAGGTCGAATGTCGAAGGAAGGTATTCTGTCTATTTTATAAAAAGACTGAGCAAAGCGAAACCACCCTTCGATATTCTGCGGTTCGCTGTTCCGTTCAGGTTTCATAAGAGGTTTAAGCATTAACCATCTAAACGAACTAAACGATCTCAACGATCAAAACGAACGTAACGATCTAAACCATTAAAGCCATGAAGCTTGTTCCCAGAACAAAACTTATCATCCTGGCGGCCGTCGTCTTGCTGCCCGCTTCCGTGCTGGGCGCGATGGTGCCGTCGGCAACCACTGCCGGTCTCGGACTGTCGGCTTTGCTGGTGATCATTGCAGTAACCGACGCCGCTGCCTCCCGACATCGGCTGGCAGGGATCCGAGTGACCCTGCCGGAGGTCTTGCGGCTGTCGGTGGGTCGCGATGGTGAGATGCCCCTGTCAATTGAAAATCCCGATTTAACGGTCAGAAAACTGAGGATAGGCTTTGCGTTGCCCCGGGAGATCTATTCTCCACAGTCGGATATGCTCACCGATTTGCCGGCCGAAGCAAGTCATTCTCTTGTTGCCTGGCCATTTAAAGCCCTTCGACAAGGATTGTACCGGCTAGAAGATTGCTACCTTGAAACTTCCTCCAAGCTGGGGTTTTGGGCGTTGCGTCGAACCGAGGCCGCCCGCGCCGAAATCCGGGTCTACCCTGATCTCTTAAGAGAACGACAAAAATTGACAGGTCTTTTTCTGAACAGGGGCATTGGCATCCATGCCCAGCGCCAGGTGGGCAAAGGAAAAGAATTCGAGCAGTTAAGAGAATATCTTCCGGGTGACAGCTATGAAGATATCCACTGGAAAGCAACCGCCAGGCGCGGACAGCCGATTACCAAAGTTTATCAACTCGAACGCACCCAGCAAATTTACGTCATCATTGACTGCGCCCGTTTGAGCACCAGAAATTCAAGCCCGCTGGAAAAAAAATCTTCAACCGCTGGTCAAAAAGATATTCCTGACGATACCAGCATTTTGGATCGTTTTACGACGGCAGCGCTCGTTATGGGACTTGCCGCCGACCGACAGGGGGACGTCTTCGGGCTTCTGACATTTGATGATCGGGTGCGAAAATTTTTGCGGGCCAAAAACGGCCGCACGCATTATGATGTATGCCGCGACGCCCTTTACACTCTCAAGGCGCGCAGCGTTACGCCGGATTTTACCGAGGTGTTCACATTTATCGCTTCCAGGATCAGAAGACGCGCTCTATTAATTTTTCTGACCAATTTGGATGATCCGGTTCTGGCAGAAAGCTTTACTTCCAACATCGATATTATCAGCCGGAAGCATCTGATTTTGGTTAACATGTTAAAGCCGGTCGGTGCGGAACCCCTCTTTTCAGATCCGAACATCAACTCCATTGACGACATTTATCAAAAACTGGGCGGACACCTTGTGTGGCGGCATCTGCGCGAAACCGAAAAATTTCTTCAGCGCCACGGCATCGGATTTTATCTGCTGCAGAATGAGAATCTGTGTACGGATCTGGTTTCTCAGTATTTGACGGTCAAGAAGAGGCAGGTGTTGTAATTAGAGGTTCAGCGTTCAGGGTTCAGAGGTTCATGGTTCAGGGTTCAGAGGTTCAGAATTCAGAGGTTTTGAGATCAAAGATTAGAAGGTTTAAGGTTCAATGTTTTTGAGGTTTCGAATTTGAGATATTTCTGAATAGTTTATTAATTTGTCTATATGGAGAAGGAATGAGAATAGAGCGATTTGAGGATATAGAGGCGTGGCAATTGGCACGAGAGTTAACTCGGAAAGTTTACAGCTTGACAAAGAAGCGCGAATTTGCTCGGGACTATGGCTTGAAGGGGCAAATACAGGAGGCAGCCGGTTCAACCATGCATAATATTGCGGAAGGATTCGATTCTGAGACCAATCCTGAGTTTGTTCGTTTTCTGCGGTATGCAAAACGGTCTTGCACCGAAGTACAAAGTGAGCTTTACGTCGCATTGGATCAGGAGTACATAACAAATAGTGAATTTCAAGATGTATATGACCATGCCGGCCGCACTCGCGCTGCCATTCGGGGTTTTATAAATTACCTGGTTTCCTATGAACAGGATCGACGAATTCAATCCAACCCTGAACGGTGAACCCTGAACCTTTGAACCGCCACCAGTGATCATGATTATAGATTTACAAAAATTTATTGCCGAGGAAAGGCCTTACTGGCGTGAACTCGAGCAGGTTTTGGACAAAATCGAGAAGCGGCCGGAGCTTAAGCTAAGCCTGCCGCAGGTGGAACGATTTCACTATCTTTATCAGCGGGCGTCGGCCGATTTGGCCAAATTAAAGACGTTTTCGGCGGAGCCCAACACCCGCGCCTATTTGGAATCACTAGTAGCCAGGGCATTTGGTGAAATTCACGAATCACGGGAAAAGCCCCATCGACTGGCACCGTTGCACTGGTTTTTTTCTACCTTTCCGCAGACGTTTCGCCGGCACATTCAGGC
>CP070771.1:5011935-5027945 GCA_020345785.1 Desulfobacterales bacterium | reverse complement strand
GCCTCAAAGGTTTTAAGCCCGTTCATGCCCGGAAGACGCACATCAACGATAACCAAATCCGGCACCTGTTTTTCGATCAACTCAAGACCGGCTTCTCCCGAAGCCGCGCTCTGGGCCCGGTAGCCCTCTTCGGATAAGAGTTTATGAAAACTTTTGCGCAGTTGGTCGTCGTCGTCAATAATCAGAATCGTGCTCATGGCTGGCTTCCTTGATGGGTAGAACAACGATGAATGTGGCTCCCCCGTCCCGATTTGATTCGATATCTATCTGACCACCATGCTCTGCCACGATACGGGCGGCAATACTCAACCCTAATCCCGTCCCTTCTTCCTTGGTGGTGAAAAAGGGCTGTAAAACTTTATCGCGAATTGAATCGGCAATTCCCGGTCCGTTATCGCTCACCCGGATGACGGCCATCCGGCCGTTGGAAGGGTTCGGCACCTCTTCCTCCCGAATGACGATCGAACCGCCTCTTTCCATGGCTTCGCAGGCGTTTACTACCAAATTGACAAGCACCTCTTTCAGTTGTTCCGGGTCGGCATCGATTTCCGGCAAAGACTGCAGACGTTCGATACTGACACTGACATCATAGGATTTCAGGCGATGTTCCAACAGTTGAATCGCCTGATCAACAACCACGGAGGGACTGATGGACTGCATAATGAGCTTGGGGGGCCGCGAAAATTCAAGAAAATTTTGTACAATGGTATCGATACGCCGGATTTCTTCCGCAATGACGTCAAAATCTTCTTTCTGGGTATTCGTAAACTCCAGTGAACGGCTCAAACTGAACAGGCGCATTTTCACCGACGTGAAAGGGTTGCGGATGCTGTGGGCCATTCCGGCGGCGAGTTTCCCCACCAGCGCCAGTTTTTCGGCCTGCAAAAGGGATTCGCGGCTTTTTTGCAGCTCGGACTGGGCCCGGTCGACATTCAGCAGCAAACCCCGCACACTGCGGCTCAGCGCTGAAACTTCATTCTCGGCTTTCCCGGGGCTCCCTGTTCCTTCCGCTTCAGCGGTCAGCCGGCGAACCGGACTCAGGATCTGATGCCCCAGAACAAATGCCAGCAGCACGGCCAGCAACACGCCGATCAATACGGCCGCTGCGACAATAATTCTGAGTTTGCCGGCCTCGGCCTGGCTATCCGATTTTGCTTTTATGATTTTATGCTCATGAATATCCTTAAATTCCTGGCAGAGTTCAAGCACCGAGAAGAAGATATCACGGGCCTGGCGATGCAGCCGAACGCCTTCTTCACGGTCGCCCTTCTGATAGAGCCCGATCACGCGGTCCTTGATGTCAATGTAGCGTGCATATTCGGTTTTTATCTGTTTCAGGACTTTTTCTTCATCTTCGCTGCCGGCTAAGGACAAGGCATCATATAAGCGCTCTTTGAAGATCTGGCGGTATTCCCCCAATTTCCGCAGCCAGTCGGCGTCGCCTTCGATAAAGTAGTAAGATAAAAATCCCTTTTGATTGGCCAGGGCGATTTCGAGGGCCTCTGCTGTTTGAAACGCCGCTATTTCTTTTTCGGTAATGGTGGTGAGCAGGCGCTCCATTTTATAACTATACCAGACCGTCACAAAACCGCCGGCCAGCGTAATAAACACCAGGGCTGCCAAAATCAGGTAAATACGTGCCCGCAGGCTGATTCTCTGCCACATTTTCAGTAAGTACGATCCTTCCCGATGATTGGTAATGCCAAAGCTACTCTTTTTTAATGCAAGACACGAATCTTTTGCAACCAATTTTAGAGATCGCCGCTTCTGCGCAAAAGCAGTTTGGCTTCCGCCTTGCGGATGCGTTCCTCCTGTTCATCCTTTCTTTTGCGGGCAGATTCAAGTTTGGCGGTGAGTTCGTCGAAGTGGGCCGGTTTTAAAAGGTAATCAAAGGCCCCCAATTTCATACCTTCCACGGCACTTTCAGTGGTCCCATGTCCCGTCAGCATAATGACCTCGACCAGGGGAAATCTGTTTTTTATCTCTTTGAGGGTCGTAATACCGTCCATTCCGGGCATCAAGATATCCAGGATGACAACGTCAATATCTTTTTTTCCAAGAATTTCGAGACATTCCCGGCCGCTGTAAGCGGGTGTGACGCGCTCGCCGATCTCCTCCAATCGTAGCTGCAACATTTCCACAAAATCTTTTTCATCATCAACTAGCAACACTCTGGTTGGTATTTTTATCATGGCGACTTTTTCTCCTTATCATCTGCATTTCTCAATTGGGATGATACCTTCTCGATCCAGTTTTCAGCCCCCTCGCCGATAAATTCATCGACTTTTTTCATCTGCTTCGGCAGCCGGATGCAAAAAGTGGCGCCTTTGCCGACGTCACTTTCGACCGTAACCGTACCGCCCATTTTCTCAATGATGCCGCGGGTTACAAAAAGCCCCAGGCCGGTCCCCTGCCCTGGGGATTTGGTGCTGAAGAACGGCTCGAATATTTTGGCCAGGTTTTCCCGGGGAATGCCCGGCCCGTTATCGCTGACCGTGAGCGCAAACTGGTCAACCGAGTCTTCCAGCGCCAGGGTGATCACCCCTTCGGAACCGAGGGCATGAACCGCGTTGGTCAGCAGATTGATCAACGCCTGCCGTATGCGGTAAGGATCACTCCAGACAGTTGTCTCAGGGGAGGTAATTTTACGAATAATTTTAATATCTCTTGTTTTGGTCTCATGTTCAATGAGTTGAAGGGCTTCATCGATTAGCCCCGCCAAATTGACCTTTGTGAAAGAAGAATCGGATTTTCGGACGAAACCCAAAAGCTGGTGGGTAATCCGCTTGGCCCTCTCCACGCTGTTTTCCACCTTGTCCAGCGCCAGCAGGAAATCCTGCCTGCGGTGCATGCCTTTAAGTTCTTCCCGGTCAAGCAATTGCTTCATCCATCCCGCCGACTCGCTGATGATGGCCAGCGGGTTGTTGATTTCGTGGGCCACACCGGTTGCCAGGGTTCCCAGGGAAGCCAGTCGTTCGGTGGTGATCATCTGCTGTTCCATTTTTTTGCGGTACTCGGCTTCTTTGCGCTCGGTCTCCAACCGCAGGCTCTTTTCCCGGGCCTGGGTGATTTTAGCCACCAGATGATCCAGCTCGATGGGTTTTGTCAGGTAATCAAAGGCGCCAGATTTTATTCCTTCAACCCCGCTGGCCGTCGTGGCGTGTCCGGTCAGAAGTATGACTTCAACCTGCGCATAGCGGGCTTTGATTTCCTGTAGAACCTCGATTCCGGTCATCCCCGGCATTTTGACATCCAGCACCACCACATCAACGTCTCCGGCTGCAAGCATTGCCAGTCCTTGCCTGCCGTCGGCCGCCTGTTCGACGGCAAAACCTCTTTTGGCCAGCCGTTTGGCAAGCGTATGGCGAAAATCATCTTCGTCATCGATAAGCAGAATGCGGATATTGTCCATAAAATTCCTGCCTTAAAGCTGGGAAGCTGGAAGGCTGGGAGGCGAGTGCGGCTTTCCAGTCTTCTAGCTTTCTCGCTTCCAAGCTTCCCAGCCTCCCAGCATCTGTCACACTAGCCCCAATATCTTCCACCACACCGCCGCCACCAGCACTAAAAGGCCCAGCAAAACAGGGGTGGCCACCGCGCCGGCCCGGGTCAAATCCGATGACTTGAAATACCGGTAACTGTAGGCGATGGCATTCGGCGGGCAACCGATGACGAGCAGCATCGCAAAGGATGTCGCCATACCCAGACACAAGGCCAGCACGGTCGGATTTACTCCCTCCAGTTGGGCCATAGGTATGACGATCGGCAATATCAGGGCTGCGGCCGCAACATTGGCCATGGCATTGGTAACCAGGGCGCCGAACACCCCTACCCCCGCAAACAATAGCAACCAGCCGCCGCCCTGGACCAGCGGAAAGAAAAGGTGCGCAAAATAGTCGGCGGCGCCCGAGTAACCCATCGCCAGGCCCAACGAAATGCCGCCGCCGAAAATAAACAGGGCTGTTCCCCACTCCAGGTTGTTATTGATATCTTCCCATTTCAGCACCCCGAAGAGGATCAGGGCGGCCACACCCAGCATGCCGGTTACCGAATAATCTATACCATGAAACCCTTTGGTTAGCCATAAAATGAATGTCAGGCCGATGATAATCAGGCTGCGCTTTTCGAGCGGAGTCCAGGCGCCCAGTGCTTCATCGAATTGCGGCAGCTTGTATTTGGGGTCCGGTCTGAATATCAGATAGACCAAGCCGACCGCCGCCGGCACCGTAATCAGCGCTGCCGGCATCGCATACTTGATCCAGTCGAAAAAGGTAATTTCAATGCCGGTGAACTCCTTTAAGAAGGCCGCCGCCACCATGTTGCGTCCCCCACCCACCAGCGTCCCCATACCGCCGGCCGAGCAGGCAAACGGCAGGGAGATCATCATAAATTTTGCCGTGCTGGAATGGGGCTCAATTTCCGCCGCCCGCATCATGGGCAGCATGGTCACGATGCCGATGGCACAGGCGGCTGCATCGTGCATAAAGGCAGAGGCCCAGCCCAAGCTGACGGCGATGATAAACGTGAATTTGGTAACACTGTTGCCGGCGCGCCGGATGATAAAGTAGCCCAGACGTCTGGTGATCCCCGCCTTGTCCAGTGAAATGGCGAAGATCAGGCAGCACATGATAAACACCACCACCGGATGCATATAGGCCGCCCAGGCGTCTTTGACATCACCGACCCCCATGATAACAATAAAGACCCCGATGCAAATGGCGGTGATTTCCAGCGGGATGGGTTCGGCGATGAAGAGAAAGACCAGCACTGCCAGCACCGCTAAAAATCGCTTGGCGGTCGGCGACAGCCCATCGACATATTCGATTTTAACTTTGGCCAATTTCAGCTCCATGGCCTGTTTATTCAGGTAGATCCCTGGCTTGGCCACGTCTGCCGATGGTTTGAGTGCCACTGTATATTCTGCACCTGGATTTTTGGGGGTTACGACAACATCAAAATTGTTCTTGATTTCCGATAAAAGGCGCTGATCCGCATCACCGCTGATCTTGAAACGGGTCCCTTCCGGTCTGGGAAGTGCAAGAACTAAAATACCGAGAATAACCGCCACTCCGAGTAGAAACCATTTGGATTTAAACACTGACATAATTTCACCTTGCCTTATTCACACAGCCTCATCCTGTATTTAGAGTTTCTTGCGATGCTGATAGGCTGCCTTGATTTTATCGAGAAGTTCATCGAGTTCACAGGGCTTGGTAAGGTAATCAAAGGCCCCGAGTTCGATACCCTGGCGGGCGGCTTCAGCCGACCCGTGACCGGTGAGCATGATCACCACCAGCCGGGGGGCCATGATCTTGAAGATCTTAAGCACCTCAAGACCGTCCATATCTTCCATCTTAAGATCTAACACGGCGACATCGAATTCCATGTGCCGCAGCACTTTGATGGCCTCGGCGCCGCTGAAAGCGGTCGTGACATCGATATTCCGCCGTCTGAAGCGCTTGGAAAGAACGCTGACAAAACCTTTTTCATCGTCCACCAGCAGCAGGCGAATGCGGTCAACGGCAGGTTTTTGATCTGAATTATTCATTACAAAATTCTATCATTAATATTTCGGATTTGTTTCGCATTTCGAGCGTCATCCTCCAGTGCCCTGTCTCAGCGGGATGTAAACATAAAATGTGGTACCGACGTCCACCGCGCTTTTACATTCGATTTTACCCCCCAGTTTTTCGATAATACCGTAGCAGATCGAGAGCCCCAGGCCGGTGCCTTTCCCCACTGACTTGGTGGTAAAAAAGGGGTCGAATATGCGATTTAAATTGGCTTCGGGAATGCCCTTTCCGGTATCGGCAATTTCAAAAATGAGATATTCATCATGCTGACGGGAAGAAATCGTCAGCGTTCCGCCCTTGCTGTCCATGGCATCCAAAGCATTGTTGATCAGGTTGAAGAAAACCTGCTGAATTTCGGAGGGCGACACCTTTAGCGCAGGAAGGCTCTTATCAAAATTTGATTTTATCTGCACCATACTGTATTTTGCCCGCTGGGCGGTCAGAGCAACCACGTCCTCGAGCAGTTCGTTGACATCCACATCCTGAATGGTGCTGTCGGTCTTACGGGCAAAGCTCAACAATTTATGAGTGATCTCCTTGCAGCGTTTGCCCTGGGTTTGAATCTGGTTTATGGCACGGGTTAATTCAGCCAGATTTTCAGACTGCCGAAACTCTTCCTCCTCCAACAAATCCCCTATCCAGCCCGCTTCTTCCACCATAATGGCAACCGGATTGTTGATTTCGTGGGCGACACCGGCAGCCAATTCCCCCACAGAGGCCAGCTTTCCGGCCTCAACCACTTTTTGGTTCATCATCTGTTTTTCATCATCGGCCTTGGCAATTCGATTGACGATCAGCTTCGACAGCGTAAAGGCCATAACAACGACCCCAAAGGTGCCCACCAGCATGATGACGGTTGTTACCACAAACGTCTTGTTCAGGTCGGCAAAGGCGTCCCGGGTGCGTTGCTGATAAATCAGCAGCCACTGTCCGTTTTTCAAAAAGGCGCCGACATATATATTTTTCTGTCGAAAGCTGTTGGGTTTGAGGACGATGCAGATGTCAACCGGTGAGGCCGGTGCTTTTTCTAGAAATTTTGTATGAATGGCTTTGTTTGGCAGAAGATCGCCGGACGGTTTGGTTAGCGGCGTGGTCTGCAGCGCACCCTGCCGGTTTAAAATGAACGCAAAACCGGTCTGGCCGAGGTGAATGCTTTTAACCAGGTTATTGAAAGCCACAAAGTCGATCGTGGCGCGCAGAATCCAAGGACTGTCCTGGAACGTACTGCGCACGGCGACGATAAAGTGCGGCAAACCGCGCAGCCCCATGAAGACATCACTGATATAGTAGCGGCGCTGCATGGACTCGCGGAACCATTCGGCTTCGGAGTAATTGGCCTGAGCCAGTTTAAACGGTCCGGCATATGCAATCTGTTCGCCCCTGGCGTTGATAACGCCTAAGTCCACGAAGACCGGCCCGAAGTCCCTTTGCAGGACTTCCAGCTTTTCGCGCAAAAATGATTCAAACTTAAGCTGATCATAGCCCAGATTGCCGGCCAGAAACTTTATATCGGACAGTCTTTCGTTCAGAAAGGTATCGATGTTCTGGGTGTGTTTCTGCACCAGTTCCTGGAGATGCGCATAGACTTTTTCGTGATACGAACTGCGGAACTGCAGGTAAATCGTACTGCTGACCAATACCATCGGAATCATGGAGACGCTGATGATGGTTAAAATAATATTGCGGTACAAAGACCGGTAATAGGGGTTTGCCAACCGCTTTTGGAAACTCATGTGTCATCGCCTTAGTAAAAACAAATCAGGTTTTTGTCGGGACCTTATTTCATTGCCGGGCCAACCGGCCGCCGTTTTCGTAGAACTAGAACCCACGCTTGGAAAGCACTTCCCGAACCCGGGCCTCTCTGATTTTTTCCTCGTGATTGCGCTTTTTTTGCGCAGCCTCATGGACCTTGCCCATCAATTGCTCCATGGCGCAGGGTTTCATCAGATAATCGAAGGCGCCCAGTTTCATACCTTCAATGGCCGATTCGACCGTGGCATGAGCGGTGAGCATGACCACTTCCGTCAACGGGAAGCCGGTCTTGATCTTTTTCAGGGTTTCAAGGCCGTCCATACCCGGCATTTTGACATCCAAAATGACGACATCGATGTTGGGCTTTTGGCTCAAGATATCCAAAGCAGCCTGCCCGCTGAGTGCGCTGATGACATCCAACTCTCTTTTCTGCAGACGCTTGGTCATGGTCTCCACAAAAGGGGCCTCATCGTCAACTAACATTACCAGAAGGGTATCCATTGGCTTTTTCCTTGTGATGTTTTAATTATGAAAATCTTCTGCAGCGTGTTGCCGGATAAAAATTTTCTGGATCCATACGCTCGCCGGCTTCGTCTGCTGCGCTACATTTATCCTGCTGAGCAAACGTTGTGCCAGAATCGTTGCTTGCTGATATATGCCTTAAATTATTGGACAAACTATCTTTAAGAGACTTGGCGGAATAAGAATTTGGTCGGCAGCGGGGCTTAGGGTGTCAGGATTTTTTACAGTGTGTTAAACGTCTAAATGCGTCTTGGAATATTGGCCCTCAATGAACGGACGATAGCAGGTTATTCTGAAAAACTTTTCAGGACGAAAAATATTTTGATAAGTTGCTTGCGCAGTGGTATGAAGATCAGAAGGAAAAAAATGCCGCTCAACGTCAGCCGGTTCCAGCCCGATCGATTTGAAACCGACTGGGAATTGTTCGTTATACCGTTTTCGATCCCGCAAAGCGAGTCACCCTGTTAAAACAAATACATTTAGATGGACATGCCCTTCAGCGGTATCTTTATGCAGCGAACCATCGGTTGTATTACCGGGAGGATGGCAATTGAATCTTAAACAAAAAGAAAAGAAATTGCAGCGCCAGAATCTCCTATTGAGCGCAATATGCAGCATTAATCAGCTGCTCATACGCGAAAAGGACCGCACCAAATTGCTTCAGGGCGTCTGCAACCATCTGGTTGAAAATCGGGGTTACTACAACGCCTGGATTATCCTGCTGGATGAATCCGCCAGACCAACGCTGACGGTCGAGGCCGGTCTGGACAAGGAATTTCAGCTGCTGAAAGAATGCCTCGTGCGCGGCGAACTGCCTGACTGCGTCCGAACGGCTATCAGGCGCGCTGAAACTGTGGTGACAAAGGATCCATTCTCCGACTGCAAAAACTGCCCCCTGACGCAGACATATCACGGCCGAGCCGGAATGTCGGTACGGCTGGCGCATAATAACAAGCGCTTCGGTACGTTGACGGTATCCCTTCCCAAGGAGCTCATTAATGACGATCAGGAGCCTTGTCTTCTGGAAGAAGTCGCCGAGGATATCGGCTTTGCATTAAACAGCATCGAACTGGAGGCGCAAAAGAAAAAAACCGAATCCGACCTGATCAGCACCATAGAAGAACTTACCGAGCGAACCAAAGAGCTTAATTGCCTTTATTCGATTTCCAGACTGATTGAACGACGGAGCTATGGGTCGGAAGAAATCCTCCAGCGAGTTGTCGAGCTTCTGCCGTCTGCCTGGAAGTATCCGGAAATTGCTTGCGCCCGAATTTTACTGAATGACCAGGAATTCAAGACCGCCAACTTTGCCGCAACCGAGTGGCACCAGTCTTGCGAACTATTGGTAGCAGGAAAAAATTGCGGTAAGCTCCAAGTCTGCTATCTGGCCCAACGGCCTGACGTCGATGAAGGGCCCTTTCTGAAGGAAGAAAGAAATTTGATGAATGCCATCGCAGAACGCGTGGGAAAAATGGTTGAACGGCGTAAGACTGAGGCGGCGCTGCAGGAAAGTGAAAAGCGCTTCCGCGATCTAGTGGAAAATTCACTCACCGGAATATCCATCGCGCAGGAAAACCGGGTCATCTATCAAAATCAGGAGCAGGAGAGACTTCTTGGCCCTTTACCCCGTACCAGTATTCTGGGGGATTTTAAGAACATCCATCCCGAGGATGTAACAAAAGTCAAAAGGTTGAGTCAGGATATCAGCTCGGGGAAAATACGAAAACTTGATGTGAATTTCAGACTGTTTACCGTAAGCATGGCAAATGGCCAGCGCACCATGATGTGGATCTACTGCCGGGCCATGTTGATCGACTACCGGGGCCAAGAATCAATTTTGGTCAATATGATGGACATGACCAAGACCAAAGAACTCGAACAGCTTTTGATCATCCAGGACAAGATGGCATCGTTGGGCCGGGTGGCCGCCGGAATTGCCCATGAAATCAGAAACCCACTTTCCGGCATAAACATTTATCTGAACACCCTGGGGAAAATTTATAAAATAGAAGAAAATCACGCCAAGGTAGAACTGATTCTCGACCATCTCAAATCGGCTTCCGGTAAAATTGAATCCGTTATCAGACGCGTCATGGATTTCTCCAAGCCGGGCGAGCCCAAATTTTCTCTGATCGACATCAACCGACCCATCACCGAAGCCATAAATTTAACCGCAGTGACACTGCGCAAAAGCGGTATTAAAATCGAGAAAAACCTGGCACAGAATCTCCCTGAATGCCGCGCTGACCCAAACTTGATCGAGGAGATGGTCCTGAACCTGATCAATAACGCCGCCGAGGCAATGAAAACCGTGGAATCTGAAAAAAAAATTGTCGTCACCACGGCGGTCATACATGGTGCCATTCTGGTGAAGGTTTCCGACTCCGGCCCGGGTGTACCGGATCTTATAAAAGATAAAATCTTTGATCCGTTTTTTACTACCAAAAATGACAGCACGGGTATCGGTTTAAGCTTATGTCACAGAATTGTCAGTGACCATGGCGGTGTGCTGGCTGCTTCTGACGGTGAACTGGGGGGTGCCGAGTTCCGGATTGAAATTCCGATAAAAGATTAGCTAACGAACTAGACACATCGCGCCATATATGGGATGAGAAACTCGATGATCACCTATTCTATTTTTGTTGTCGATGACGAGCAGACTATCCGTGACGGAATTAGGATGTATCTGGAAGACAAGTACCGTATCAAAGTTTTTGCGGATGCGGAGTCGGCTATTGGTGCGGTCAAAACTTGCGGACCGGATCTGATTTTGCTGGACATCGGGCTGCCCGGTATGGGAGGCATTGAGGCATTGGGCGCGATCAAGGAGATCAATCCCGAAACCCTTGTCATTATGATCACCGCCTATGAAGACGTCGACACCGTGATTGCGGCCATGAAAGCAGGTGCCCACGACTACGTGGTCAAGCCGCTGCATATGGATTCATTGGAGGTGACCATCAAAAATGCCCTGCAAACGATTCGTTTAAGAAAAGAGGTGCAGGTGCTACAGGAAAAACATTTACGGGAAAATATCCCATGTTTTATTGGTGAAAGCGATGCCATCCAGGACGTAATGGAATTTATCAAGATGGTCGCTCAAAGCCCGGATACACCGGTTTTGCTGATGGGTGAGACTGGAACCGGCAAAGAATTGATCGCCAGTGCCATTCATTTCAACAGCCCTAATTTCAAATCACCCTTTGTCACCATAAATTGTGCCGCCATCCCAGGTAATCTCATTGAAAGCGAGCTGTTCGGTTATGAAAAAGGCGCCTTTAGCGGTGCGGGTCCCTCCGGGAAAAGAGGACTCATCGAGGAGTCTGCCGACGGGACGCTGTTCCTTGATGAGATCGGCGATTTAAGCCTCGATGCCCAGTCCAAGCTGCTCAGGTTTCTCGAGCTTGGTGAATTTTATCGCGTCGGTGGAACCAAGAAAATACACATTAAAACACGGGTGATTTCCGCCACCAACAAAAACTTAAATCATATGATAGAGGATGACCGTTTCCGGCAGGACCTGATTTTTCGATTAGGTGTTATAAAAGTGAAAGTGCCGTCCTTAAACGAACGACCTGACGATATTCTGCCTCTGGCCAAGTATTTTTTGCGCGAATACAGTAAAAAATTCGGCAAAAAATTCACCGGTATTTCAGCCGGGGCTGAAAATGCACTGCTGGCGCATAACTGGATCGGTAATGTGCGGGACTTAAAAAACATGATAGAAGCCGCCGTTCTCGTCGGAAAAGGTCCCGAGTTGTCGGTTAAAAACCTGGCTTTGGAAAAGCAGACCCAACAAAGTCAATCAGCGCCGGGCCAAGAGGGGCTTGCGGTGCCGCCCTGGCCGCCGGAGGGGATCAATCTGACTCATCAGCTGCAATCCATTGAAAAATATTATCTTGAAACGGCTCTCAAAATTGCTAAAGGCAATGAAAGTAAGGCCGCGAGGTTGCTGAATTTAAATCACCACACCTTCCGCTACCGCCGAAAAAAATTGCGCGATCAGCGACCACCAGCAGAGCTGGGACTACGAGGAAGGCCCCTGGAAGGGGCTTGAACCACGATCTGTCACTGGTCGCTGATGTATATAAAGAATTTTGGTAAAATCTTTTCAATTTTCACCGGTATCGCCGGTGGCTTGTGAATGGAGATATCTGGAAAGTTCCAGTTGAATTCGATCGTAAATTCTCTCCCCCCGAAGAAAACGAAGATCACGAAAGAAAGACAGAATATATTGGCATTCTCTCTTCGTGCCCTTCGTGGTTAAAAGTAGACTGCCTGCGCTTTCTGTATAACCGCCCAAAAATATTTCCCACCCGCCTGCATTTCGAAATTTTGCGAATACTGCTTCGAAAATCTTCAAACAATAAAATCCGCTGACAAACCGTTTAAAAACTGAATTTTACTCCAATTACCTGAATTAGTGGAGATTATTCAGAAGCGTGTTCAACTGGCACAATATGTGCTCCAGCACAGTATGAACCATCAACAAACGGAACAAAACGCGATCATCTTTACCACTAAAGGAGCAACGCCATGATACCGAAAATTAAAAAAATTCTCTATGCAACCGATCTTTCTCCCAATTCAGCCTATGCTTTCCGCTATGCCATGAACTCAGCTATCAGGCACGACGCGAACATGGTCATTCTGCATGTTTTTGAAATGATCACGGCTGCCGCACGCTCCCAACTTCAACTTTACTTAGATGAAGATCATAGAAAAAAAATCATGCATGAAAAAGTGGAAGATACGAAAAATCTCATAAAAAAGCGCTTAAGTGAATTTTGCGAAATAGAACTAAAAGATGATCCGACATCGGCAGATCGGATCACATCCATTGTGGTGAGTGAAGGCTTTCCCGCTGAGGAAATTTTGACCAAAGCCGATGAACTGGAGTGTGATGCCATCGTCATGGGAACGCACAGCAAGGGAATCTTGGCCAATACCTTTTTGGGCAGTACCGCCAAAAGAGTTTTGCGACGAACCAGAAAACCGGTCTTTATTATCCCGTTACCCAAAGGCAGAATTGATGCTGCGCTCGAAGACATTTGACCAAATTTCAATGAAAGGATTGTGAGAGAAGCATGAATATTTTAGTCGGCTACGATGGCTCGAATGCAGCCAGGAGGGCCCTGGAACTTGCTGCACAGCATGCCAAGGTGTTTGGAGCCAAATTGGAGATAGTGACATCGATTCAGAGGAGCCAAACGCTAAATCATCAGGAGGTGCAGATGGCGGAAAAGAGTTTGGAAGATCAGGTCAAGCTTTTTTTTGCCGAGGATGACGTTCCCTTTGAGACCAACGTCCTCATCAGTTCATTATCTCCCGGTGAAAACATCGTATGGTATTCGCGGACAAAAGCAATCGACGCTATTTTTATTGGTCTCAAACGCAGATCAAAGGTCGGTAAACTGGTGTTTGGCTCCACCGCTCAGTATGTGATTTTAAACGCTCCCTGCCCGGTTGTGACGATCAGGTGAAGAACCGGGGTACTCCTGTTTAGAGGCCCTGCGGCGCTGGGCAGACAGTCCCGCCTGCCTCGCCTGAGCTTGCGATGGCGGGCAGGTTGTTGTCGCTGTTGCCGAGTGTGCGGATAATACAGCATTCCAATATTCCCTCCGGGGAGCAGGCCCTACAGGCCGGAGGCCAATCGGAGCGAAGCCCATAACTTGGTCTATGTCATAGCATACAATGTCATAGCATACAAAGCCGATCATAGATCATTAGACATGAGAAACTGTGATAAAAATAGAAAATAAACCTTCACCGTGCGCCTTAAGCCTTGCGCCGTGTGCCATTTCTTAATTGGTAAAAGCCGGGTGATTGGCAGGGGCATCTTTTATGTCTACTTAGTGGATGAACGAAAACCCGTCTATCGGCTGTGTTGGGTTTCGCCCGCAGGAATCCAAATCGGCGTAGGAGCCTAATTTTGGTAGGTTGGGTTTAGGGACGAAACCCAACATTAGCGGTCGGGCTCTACCCAACCTACCGGGGATCAGAACTTTTCGTTCAGACACTACTAAATTACGTCCTTATCTGTGCGTGAGCAATTGTCGAGGTTGCTGCCTAAACAAGGCTTATGCAGCTGGGCCTTTTTTTCGCGGTATGCGCTTTGCTCTTTGCGCTGCGCCTTTCGTATTGCCATGCTTGACACACCCACCATGTTTTGCCATATTTACTTGTCTAAGAACCGATGAACATGATTTGATCATTGCGATTTCGTCTTTCAACCGGTTCAGTGGAGCTGCCGATGAAGCTTTGTCAAAACTGCGGCCAATCGCTGGCCGAAGATATTTCCGCCTGTCCTTCCTGTGGCAGTGAAGTCGCAGAGGGCATCAAAACCATTGATGATTACCGCATTATCGAAGTTCTTCACGAAGGATATGCCACGATCCTTTGCCGCGCTGTTAAGGACCAGACGGAAGAGCCGTTCATGATTCGCATATTCAGTCCGCAGTCCGGCGTCGACGCAAAAATCGCCGAACGCCTGAAAAACGAGCTGGAAGAACTTAAGAAGCTTCCGGAAGAATATTTTGTCAGGCATTTTGAGATTCGACAGTCTTCCACCGGCTTGTGGTACCGGGTCAGCGAATGGCTGGATACGGAAAACTGGGGCAATTTAATCGCCTCGGGTGTCTTCCAGGATTACCGCCTCGCTTTCCAGCTTTTTTACCGGATTGCTTCCATCCTGGAAGGACTGCATCGCATCGGCCACTTCATCCCCCACCTGATCTTGGACGACATTCTGGTCATCAGGGGTGACGATCATCTGTTTCAGATTAAAATCGATTACAAGCTGTCGCGATTTCTCGATCCCAAATTGGATCGTCCCGGACCGATGCTAAAGAAGCTGCTTTCCTGCCACCCGGATATCGTCCAACAGCGTCCCTTGGATTTCCGCAGCGATATCTGGTCGCTGGGTAAGATTTTCGTGGAACTGCTCACGGCCGAACATGAATCAACGGATTTTCAGGCCGAGATCGATGCACTACCCTTGCCCCCGGAATTTGAACTGCTGTTGAAATCCATGCTGGCCGATGACCCGGGCCTGCGTCCCCAGTCCATGGCTGAAGTTGCTGAAAGCCTGGCGCGTTTAAAAGAAAAGGATATCGAATCCGCCATGCAGCGTCGCAGCGAAGCGCTGCAGCCGCCGGTGCGGGAAATCCGCAGCCTTAGAAAACGAATCGGCTGGCTGATTCTCGTGATGGGCATCAGCGCCATCCTGGCAATTCTGGCATGGTTTTTCTTCGTCTTCAGGCAAAAAGACACCGAGGAAATTTTCGGGATGCATGCCAACCGATATGCGAAATCGGTGGCGTTTGTAATGACCGAGTACTGGCTCACATCCGGTGATGACGTCATCTATCGGAATCGCACCGAAGGCACCGCCTTTCTGGTGGACAATGCAGGTTATCTGCTTACCAACCGCCATGTGGCCTGCCCGTGGTTGGAAGACAGCAATCTCTATTTTCAGATTCGCAGATTCATGAACCTGCCGCAACCGCTGCAGCTGGGATATCGCATTTTTCTGTGGTTTGAAGGCCAGCCGGCATTCAAACGTCTGCCGGGTTTGTCGGAAACCAGCGAGGTGGAGGACATTTACGGGCTCTCATCAGCCTTTCGCACCGACGGCCAGCCGCACCTGAAAATCGCCGGGGTCGCCCGCGCGCCGGATCGAACCTACCAACTGATCCGATCTCCGCTCAAAGATGATTTTGCCGTGCTCAAGATCGACCAAATACCAGACGGCTTACATCCCCTGCCGCTGGATGAAAAAATGACGGCGCTGTCGGTACCAAAACTCTCGCCGGTGATTGCCCTTGGATTTCCCCTGGGCAGCCGAACCCAGGAGGCCATCGTCAACGTCAGTGTAACGACCGGCCATGTCCGCCGCACCTTTGAAAATCTGTTGCAGGTGGATACCTCCATCCATCGGGGCAACAGCGGCGGTCCGATTATCGACCTTAAGGGCAGGGTCATCGGGATTGCTTCCGGTGTGGCCATGGATTGGATTGCCGGCCCGATTCCGGTTCCCACCCTGCTGCCGGACATGGGGATGGTGCTGCCGATCGACAAAGCGGTCATTTTTTTAAGGGAGCTCAAACCCGGCAAAATCAAATGGAATGGTGTGCTGGATCTGTCCGTCGATGCCAAAATAAGCAA
>CP070771.1:5007671-5011835 GCA_020345785.1 Desulfobacterales bacterium | reverse complement strand
AGGAAAAATTGCCATGGTAACCGGCGGCACGCGCGGCCTGGGAGAGGTCAGTGCCAAGGCACTGGCCGGCGCTGGGGCCGATATCGCCGTATGCGGCCGCAGCGCCGAAGACCTGAAGCGGGTCACCGATGAAATCCGTAAATTGGGTCGCAAGGCCGCAGGGATTTTCATCGACGTCACCTCCAAACAGAGCGTTTCGGAGGCGGTCGATCGCATCCTGGAGGCCTTCGGCCGGATCGACATTCTGGTAAATAATGCCGGCGTCAATTTCCGGGTTCCGGTGCTGGAATTCCCGGAAGAAGAATGGGACCGCGTGATCAGTACCAATCTCAAGGGCTATTTGCTGGTGGCCCAGGCTGTTGTACCCCAAATGCTGCAAAACGGGTACGGCAAGGTAATCAACATGAGTTCCATCCTGGGAACCGTCGGCCTGCCGAATCAGGTGGCCTACGCGTCTTCCAAGGGCGGTGTGGACCAGATGACCAAGGTGATGGCCCTCGAATGGGCCGGGCAGGGTGTGCGCGTCAACGCCATTGGCCCCACCTATTTCGAGACCGAACTCGTCACCCAAATCCGCAACGATCCGGAGCGCTTTAATTTCATCAACGAACGCACACCGATGGGTCGATGGGGCTACTTACCCGAGCTGGAAGGGGCGGTGATATTTCTGGCCTCCCCGGCCTCGGATTTCATTACAGGGCAAACAATCTACGTCGACGGTGGATGGACGATTTGGTAGTTATTTGTTGTTGGTTATTGGTTAATACCCTAAATGATCGTAAACAAAATGGGATAGTTTTTTAACTTTAAGATTTTACGGTGATTGCTTATAAATTGGGCGCAATTTTTAACTCTTCTAATGGTGAGTTGTAAATGTCCATTTTTAAATCCCATTTTGTTTACCCTTTGGGCTTCGCTTTCAGCTAGCCCAGAGTTATAAAACGAAGAAATGATCATAACCTAATAACGAATAACCAATAACCAATAACTGATAACCAATAACTAATACCAGGAGACACCATGAAACTAAAAAACGGGGCTGAATACATCGAGAGTTTGCGTCAACTGAAGCCCAAAATCTATTACAAGGGCAAGCGCATCGAGGATGTCACGCGTCACCCGGCCACAACGCCCCATGTGCGGGCGGCCGCCATGACTTATGCGCTGGCGGCCAAGCCGAAATACCGGGATCTGGCCACGGCCACCTCCCACCTGACGGGCCGCACCATCAGCCGCTTTACCCACGTGCATCAAAACATCGAGGACCTTATCAAAAAAATCAAGCTGCTGCGGGTGCTCGGCCAGAAAACCGGCACCTGTTTTCAGCGCTGTGTGGGATTCGACGGCATCAACGCCGCGTATTCGGTGGCCTATGAGATCGATCAGAAGCATGGCACCGATTACCTGAAGCGCTTCACATCGTGGCTGGTCGACATTCAGGATGAAAACCGGATGGTGGTCGGCGCCATGACCGACCCCAAAGGCGACCGCTCCAAAAGTCCCTCCCAACAGACGGATCCGGACCAGTATGTACACGTGGTCGAACGACGCCCCGACGGCTTAGTCATCCGGGGCGCCAAGCTGCATATGACCGGCGCAGTCAACTCCCATGAAATTCTCGTCATGCCCACCACTGCGCTGGACGAAAACTCAAAAGACTATGCCATCGTCTGTGCGGTTCCGATTGATGCCCCCGGAATCACTTTAATCTTCGGCCGCCAGGCCGGTGACGACCGGCGGGACAAACAGGAGTGGATCGACTCCGGTAAACCGCGTTTCGGGATCGTGGGCGGCGAGGCCGTGCTTGCATTCGAGGATGTGTTTGTACCCAATGAGCGAATATTCATGAACGGGGAGACCGAGTTCACCGGATTGTTGGTCTATCGGTTTGCGGCGCATCACCGGGCCAACTACGGTGCCTGTAAAACAGGCTTGATGGACGTTCTGACCGGCGCCGTCAGCTACCTGGCGCAAATCCAGGGCGCGGCCAAAGGCTCCCACATCAAGGACAAGGTAACGGAAATGATCCACCTGAGCGAGACGCTCTACAGCTCATCGATTGCCTGCTCGGCCGAAGGCGTGCCGACACCCTCGGGAGCGTACATGGTGGACACGATGCTGGCCAACGTCTGCAAGCAGAACGTAACCCGCTTCCACTTCGAGGTGGCGCGACTGGCCACCGATATCGCCGGAGGGTTCATTGCCACGATGCCCAGCGAGTACGACCTGAAAAGCGAGGACGTCGGGCATCTGGTCAAAAAGTATTTTGTCGGGGTGTCCGAGATCCCGGTGGAAGACCGCATCAAGATCGGCCGGCTGATCGAAGCCATGACCGGCGGCACTGCCATGGTGGAGTCGATGCACGGGGCAGGATCACCCCAGGCCCAGCGCATTATGATTTTTCGCGAGGGCAAGCTGGCCGAAAAAATCATGCTGGCTAAAGCCTTGGCAGGGATTCCCCAGCGCAAAAAAGGCAAAAAGGATTCGCAATGAGCTCCTATTACAACCAGAAGCCATGGCTGCAAACCTATCCCGACTGGCTGCCGGCGAAACTCCATGTGCCGCCGGTCAGCCTGCTGGATGAATTTTTACAGTCCGCCAATGCCTACCCGGATCATCCGTGTCTTCACTATTTTGAGCGAACCTTCAGCTACCGCGATATTCATCGCATGGCGTCGGGTCTAGCCGCTGCGCTGGCAAAGATGGGCCTGGCGCCGGGAGACCGGGTGATTGTGGTCATGCAGAACATTCCCCAGGCGGTGATAGCCTTTCTGGCCGTCTGGATGCGACGGGCCGTGGTCGTGCCGCTCAATCCAATGTATACCGGCCGCGATCTGAAACACTATCTGGCGGACAGCGGTGCGCGCCTGTTTATCTGCCAGGATGATCTCTACCCCCAGCGGGTGAGAACGGCCGTCGCCGACCGCAGCGACGTCCAGGTCATCACCACTTCAACGCTCGACCTGCTGCCGTCGGACGGACCACGCCCCCGACAGTTCGCGGACCTAAAGAAGTTATCGCTGAAAGAAACCCATGATTTTCTGGACCTGATCGACGGCGCTGCCGAAAAAGAAGCCGAAGTACTGCACTGTGAGCCTTCGGATTTAGCCTATCTGGTCTACACTTCCGGCACCACCGGACCGGCCAAGGGCGCGCTGATCCGACACAGCAATGTAGTTCACAATGCTTTAGTGTATGAAACGGCCTGCCGTCTCGATCGCAACGACGTCGTGCTGGGGGTGGCCCCTTTATTTCACATCACCGGCATCGTGGCGCATCTGGCCATCGCCTTTCATCTCGGTATTCCGGTCGTGGTCTTCGGCCGGTTTGATGCCGGGGACACCCTGCGGCTTATTGAACGACATCGGGTGACCTTCACCGTTGCGGCCATCACTGTTTACATCGCCCTGTTGAACCACCCCGACCTGAAACAGTTTGATCTTACCAGCTTCCGCAAAGCCTACAGCGGCGGTGCGCCGGTGGCGCCCGCCACGGTTGATAAGTTTCAGGAGGCGATGGGTATCAGCATTTACAACGTCTATGGCTTGACGGAAAGCAGCTCGCCGGCAACCATCACTCCCCTGGGAATGGAAGGACCGGTCGATGCGCAGTCGGGCGCCCTCTCGGTAGGCCTCGTGGTTCCCGGCCATGAGGCCTGGATTGTCGACCTTGAAGATCCCACAATCGAAGTACCTCCGGGTGAAGAAGGCGAACTGCTGCTCAGGGGACCTGCGATCACCGACGGATACTGGGAAAAACCGACGGAAACGGCCAACGCCATCCGAAACGGCCGCCTGCACACCGGCGATGTGGCCAAGTTCGATGAACAGGGTTGGTGTTACATCGTCGACCGCAAAAAAGATCTCATCAACGCGTCCGGATTTAAAGTCTGGCCGCGCGAAGTGGAAGATGTGCTCAACCAACACCCTGCTGTCAGAGAAGCAGCCGTGGTGGGCGTGCCGGATCCTTACCGGGGCGAGACGGTCAAAGCATTTGTTGCCCTGACCGACGAATACAGGGGTGCTGTCACACCCAATGAATTGATTCGCTTTTGTAAAGAGCGGATGGCTGCCTACAAATACCCCCGATTGATCGAAATCATCGACGAAGTTCCCAAAACACTGACCGGCAAGTATCTGCGGCGCAAGTTGCGCGAGGTGTAAA
>CP070771.1:4996732-5007571 GCA_020345785.1 Desulfobacterales bacterium | reverse complement strand
AATTCCAAATTTCAAGCACCAAATTCCAAACAAACTCCAAATTACAATATTTAATGACCAAAACATTCAACACAGTTGTTTCGCAGCGCATCCTAAAATCGGGTCTGGCGGTGACGGCACTATTGGGCAAAACTGTAGACGGTCATTTGTATGGCCTGCGACGAGCTCGGTCGAGTCTAATTTTGAATTTGGATCATTGGAATTTATTTGTTATTTGGTTTTTGGAGCTTGAGATTTGCATGATTTTGATATTGAGCCAGGATCAAACAGTTGCGGCCTCAGTAACCACCGGCGACGGACGTTGCTGTGTTTCAGCCCGCATTAACAACCCGCTGAACGGCCAGCATGGTCACATCATCATGTCGGGGTGCAATATCAATGAAGCTGAACAGGTTGGCCTTGATGCGCTCCAGTAGTTCCGAGGCCGTGGTAAACGGCTGTTCAATGAGTGAACGCAATCGGCCTCTGGTAAACAACTCATCTGCCGGCGAACGGGCTTCGGTAACTCCGTCCGTATACCCGAGCAACATGTCCCCGGGTTCCATCCTGATCTGTCCCATGTCATAGGTGGTGTCAGGCCAAAGCCCCACGGCAGGCCCGGTCGGATCGATTTTCTGCTTGACGCCCTCTGAGTTCACAAGATACAGCGGCTCATGTCCGCCGTTAATATAATATAGAATTCCGGTTTCAGGATTCAGGACGCCAAAAAACAAAGTGGCAAACATGCCCTCATCTCCGTGTGTCTGAGCGATGTAATTATTGGTAAACGGAACCGCTCGCAATCGAATCTTTTGTTTATCTTCAGCGGAGAGCGCGGGGGTATTTTTATCCCAGGGTTGATTGAGTTGCCTGATGGCCGGCGCATCGCAATAGGCCGCCTGTTCGGCAAAAACGCGGATCAAGCTGCGAAACAGGGCCATATAGAGTGCGGACCCCACGCCTTTGTCACAGACGTCGGCGATAACCAGGCCGATACTGCCATCGGAAAGTTTGAACACATCGTAAAAATCCCCCGAGACTTTGCCGGCCGGAAAGAAACAGGTCGCGATGTTCCAGTCGGGTAAATGGGGAATGGTCCCGGGTAAAAAATCGCGTTGAATTTTTTGACCCTTTTCCATTTCAAACTCAATCATTTTGATTCGTTCCCACTCCCGCAGGCCTTCAATCATGTGGTTGAAATTTTTGGCTAATTCCCCGATTTCATCATTGGAGGTCACCGGCGCCGTCTTTGACAGGTCGCCTTTGGCGACATCGGTGGATATTTCCGACAGGTTTTCTATGGGACCGGCAATCTTGCGTGCGAAGTAGTATCCTAAAAACCGCAGGAGGATCAGGGCCACCAAAAAAAATAAAATCAAATGCTTGATCTGTTTGTGCATAAAGCCGGTCATGCCTTCGCTGTCGACGCCGATTTTTAGAAAATAGTGATTCGCATCTTTGGGACCGGTGATGTTGACGAACATGGCATGGGTTCCATCGGCGGACATAATCTTGGCCATGGCCGGTCGGAAACGATGCCCGAGCCAGCGGTCCAGTTTGCGGGTATAGGAATCCTCCACAACGAGTTCAAACATAAGTGTCGGTCCCTCGGGAAAATACAGGCGGTACCAGGCTGAGCCCTGCGCCGTTTTGCTGTAAATGGAAATGTCTTTAACCGTATAAAAAGCCGAAGACAGGTTGGCCAGAATTTCCAGCAAGCGATGCAATTCCGGCAGAGATTGATTGATGCCCTGCCAGATAAAATCGGGTTCCTTGCTGTTTCCCAACTGGGCGAGCTGATGATTAATTACTTTACTGGTGGTATTCATGAATTCTTTTTTGCCGGCGATGGTGAACAGCATGGACGTCACAAAAAAAATAATCACGCCGAAGAGCAGAAAATACAGCGTGATGCGTCTTGCCACCGTAGGCTTCCAGAAAAAACAGAAGCATTTGATGTGTTCTTTGGCTTTCATTGCAGTCACCTGATTAATCCGTAAGTATTCGAGTCTAACAATTGCGCTTCATGCCCGAAGGCCTTAAAGCTTTATGGCTTTCCAGCCTCCCAGCATTCTGGCCTCCCAGCCTCCTGGCTTTCCGGCATCCCAGCTTTTCATCGACTAAGGCTAACTGCCAGGATCTGACTGTCGTTTTCATCTACGACGAACAATTGGCCAACTTTTCTGTAATTTGCGCCTCTGAAGGAGAATGTCAAATACGAGTTTGTATCAATTTGTAACAAGCCGGATCGCGGAACATCGTTTAAGTCGGGCCGATTTCCCATATAATATTGGATATTGTTGTCCGCTCCCCTTTTACATTACCGTTACCGCAAATTAAAAACGCCCTGTTTTCCCGATACAAAACAGGGCGCTGTGCCTCAGAGCATGGATATTCCCTTTGATTAAATTAATATGGATGCATCCCATTTTACTTCGACCATACTATTTCCCCACCCACAACCGTCATGGTAAAGGGGATGTCCGGCACCTCTTCCGGTTTCACATCGCGCGGGTCGGCCGCCATCACCGTAAAATCCGCCCGCTTGCCCGGCGCAATGCTTCCGTTATGGTTTTCGTCAAAAGAAAGGTAAGCAGCGCCGCGGGTATACAGGGCAATGGCCTGATCCATGGTCAGCGCTTCGTGCGCCCCGATGATTTCGCCCGAAGGCGACCGGCGCAATACGGCATCCCGCAGTCCCAGCCGCGGGTCCAACATACAGACCGGGCAGTCCGAGCTGCCGCCGATTTTGATGCCGGCTTCGAGCATGCTTTTGAAAGGATACAGCTTTTGGGCCAGATCAACGCCAAAGGCTTCCAGGAAACCGTCTCCCAACTCACTAAAGAAAACCGGCTGGACGGCTACCGGAATATTCATCGCCGCCGCCCTATGCAGAAGATCAGGATAAAGGCAGCCGCCGTGTTCGATCCGGTGGCGCTGGGGGTTGCTGGATCGGGGGCCTAAAACCGCTTCATACGCATCCAGGGTATCAGCGATACCGGCATCTCCCTGGGCGTGAATGGCGATTTGATAGCCAAGTGCATGATACCGTTTGACGATTTCGATTAATTCTTCCCGGCTTTGAATTTTAAGCCCCTTGCCGTAAGGCGGCGTCAGATAGGGATCACCGACGGCGGCGGTGCGATTGGACATCCCCCCGTCGGCAAATATCTTGATCGGACCGATACGCAATTGCGGGCAGCCGAATCCGGTCTTGATCCGCGAGTCGACCAGAGAATCGGCCATGATGTCGTGATTCATGGTATAAATTCGAATTTTAAGCCGACCGGCAGCCAAGGTTTCCTGATATATCTCCAGCGTCTGCGGTGCTACCATGGCGTCGGCGACAAGCACCAAACCCCTGCTGGCAAAGGATTCCGTGGCCGTGCTGCAAAGTGAGATGCGTCGCTGGCGGGACATGGCTGCCAGATCATCAAAAAACAGCGTGTTAAATACGTTCGTCATGGCATTATCATGGAGCACGCCGGTGGGCTCCCCGTCGGCCGGATCTTTTTCAATGATACCGCCTTGCGGTGCGGCTGTTTCACGGTCGATGCCGATGGTTTTCAAGGCCAGACTGTTTAAAGCGCAGGCATGAAAAGAGGTGTGATAGAGAATCACCGGATGCTGCGGACTGACCTGATCCAGATCGGCTCTTGTCGGATGCCGGTTTTCGGCTAAAAAATACTCGGCATAGCGCGATCCCTTGATCCAGGTGCCGGGCGGATGTTTTTCAGCTTCGGATTTTACCAGGGTGAGGATATCGGCCATCTTTGCAGCATTGGACGCCGACAGATCGATCCCGTCGATCAGATAGCCGTAAATCATTAAATGGTTGTGGGCCTCCATGAAGCCGGGGAACATAACCGCCCCTTTCAGATCAACCAGTTCGGTTGCGGAGCGCCTCAAGCGGTACAATTCTTCATCAGAGCCCACGGCGGTGATCGTGCCGTTAGCAGCGCCCACCGCAGTGCAGACCTTGGCGGAATCGTCAAGGGTGTTGATCCTGCCGTTATAAAAGATGATATCCAAACGCACCTCCCTTTGTCATAAATGAGCTAAAATGATGGTATTCTTTCCATCTTTTAAAAAGAGATCGAGCGCAGCGTTTCCTTAATTTTAGGCATTTTAGGCAATTTAGTCCCGCTGCAAGCGGGATTAGCCATTTTTTAATTTTGTTTGACCTCCGGTGCAATGATGACATCGATGCGCCGGTTCATCGCCCGGCCGTTTTCGGTGGCATTGGATGCAATCGGGCGCATGGATCCGTAGCCGACGGCGATAATTTTCTCATACGGCAGCGTCCCGTTCGCCACAAAATATTGCCGTACGGCATCTGCCCGCTTTTGCGACAAGTGTTCGTTTAAATCTTCCGACCCGGTGCTGTCCGTATGGCCTCCGATGATGACGTCCGGTTCACCGAACGTGCGTATGGCACGCTGAACCTTGCTGAGCAGGCCGTAATTTTCAGGCATAATCACGCTTTGTCCCACCGGAAACTGCATGGCCTTTAACCGGATAATGACCTGATTTTCTTTTTTGTAGACTTCGGCCTCGTTGGGTTTGAAATAGTGCTGAATACTGCTGAGTTTTTCGTTAAACCGTTTTTCGGCCAGCAATCGTTCCTTTTCCTGATGTTCCTTCAGGGTTTGTCCTTCCAGGCTGGCAATTTGTTGCTGCAGTTTTTCGATTTCGCTTTGCTGTTTTTTGCTGTTTTCAACGATGAAATCATGATCGGCATGTTGCGCCGACACGGTGGCGAGTATATTTTCAAGCTGTTTGTTAAAGGGCTGGTTGCGCATGTCCGGGGCGCCGAGTTTTTCGGATGTTTGGTACAACAACCCCTCTGCCCACAGGGTGATTTGTTCGGGCTCCATGTTTTCCGCCTTTTCACTTTGTTGGGCGACGATGTGCAGCCGCTGGGCCATGAAAAGCGCTTCGGCGGCCAGTTTATGCATTTCTTCTTTTTGGTATGGATTCTGGGTAATGAATGCATCTGCCGCTGCCAGTTTCTGCTGGGCGGTGGCGTAAGACTGGGGCGCAATCTTATGCATGCCCTGTTTTTGGGCAGACTGAATCAGGCGGCGGACTTCGCCGATGGTTTGGATCTTAATGGCTCTTAATTCGACTACCCGAAAACGTTCTACCACTCTAGCCTGATTGCGCTGGGCATAATTTATATTATTATCTTCAATTGCCCGGGTGAGGCCGATAAACCGCTCTTCGGCATCGGCATATTCTTCGCCCAGATTTGTAGCACCTGCCTCACGGGCCATTGTACGTGCTCTGATTGCGTTCGGCAGCATGGTTTGCGACACTTTGGCGATTTCTTCCGCCCGGCGCAGCTGAGCCCGACCGGTTGCGATATTGTCAAGAATTTCAGAAAGCTGATCTCCTTTTTCCAGGCCCTTTTTGGCGGCATCAAGGGAGGATTCTGCTCTTTCAAACCAGGTGGGCGCCAGCACATTTATCTGATTTTTGCGCGCCAGGGCGATACTATTATCCAGTTGGTTAATAAGCTCCTGGGGATTTTCTGATTTAGAAATCGGTTCAACTTCCAGCTGAGGTCCGGCGCAACCAAGCAAAAATATGACAATTAATGCCGGCATGATCCGAATAAATGTGGCTTTAATGTCCGGGGTGGTTTTCATCATCTTATTATCCTCCTCGAATATTTATAAATTCATCGCATCATATTTTTTGTTTTTTAATTTGGCAAGCATAAAGAGTGAAAAGATGAGGCAGGTTGGCCTTTGACCTTATGAACCCAAGCATGATATGATAAATTTTTCAGAAATCTCTTGCTGGATCAGTATGGCTGGCCTCACAAAGCGGGCAATCCAGCCAAAGACTGGTAGGCTTAGGCGGCCGGCGACGCCGGTGGACCTTGAAGGCTGCATCTTTGCATATATACCCCAATGAACGCCGACACTAAAAATAGTCTGACCTTTTCAAAAGGCAATTCCAAAAATCGCTGCCTGTCCTGCGGAACATATGAGAACATGGCACGCCGTAAATATTGTTCCATCGAGTGCCGCCAGAAGATGCGCTATGCTCTTAACCTCAGAACCGGACTGCTGAAAGCGTTGAACACGCGATATGCGACCTTTTATTTTACCGATTCCGTTATTATTTTAAACGTTTTGCCGTATGGCTCGGGTGAGCTTTTCAGTTATCTTTTCCCCCGAACCTATGGTCGAAAACCGGTTGAAGATTATTGTACCATGTCCAACATTCTGGGCAACGCCTGGTGGGCGGAAAAAAATCGCACCAACAAACGCTATCTTGCCACGCGTTTTTTGCTTGAAAAAGCCGAGAGCAAAAGTGCCGATGCAACGCCCATCCGGCCATTAGAGGTGAGAGAACCCGTCCGGCTGGCCAAGTCCCTGACATTTCTAAAGCTTAACAAATCCGACCTGAATTCACCGGAACTTCAGAAGAAAATAAAATCGGCCTATCGTAAACAGGCCATGCAGCATCACCCCGATTTGGGCGGTGATGCTAACGCTTTCAGAAGGCTTCACGACGCGTACGAGCAGATTATCAAATGGTCTGAAAATCCCACCTTCATCAGACGACGCGGCTTTCCGGACAAGTGGTTTTATGACGGCAGTACGAATCGGTGGGTGCAACCGGCCCCCAGATGGGTAAAATTATAGAATTGGTTTATAAACCCCATCTCTTGCCCGATGGCGGCATTGTCCCGCGAATCGAAATTTACTGCTCATCCCGCCGTTGGCGCGACTCCGCTTTCAATTCACGGGGCGCCTTGTTGAACACATTTTAATTTTAAAATAAGACATGAAATTGGGCTTTTGTTTAGCGGGGCCCTCGAACAAAATTTGAGATTTCTAAGCCAATTTTACGATATTATTTTTCATTCTTTTTCCGTTGGCTGAATTTTTCGACGGCTTTGAAGAATTCGGGGGTTATGCAGAGAATGCTCTGGTTGCGGTTCTCGAGCTCGACGGCGGCCTCCAGAGAGGGGGCGTTCCGGTTCTGATTGAGTGCTTCTTTGGTAAGACGCAGTCCCAACGGCGTTTTATCAAGCATGCTCGAGGCGATCTCCAGCGCCGCTTTCATCAGTCTCTCATTTTCTACCAGACGGCTGATGAGTCCTATTTTATCGGCTTCGGCGGCATCCACGGTGCGCCCGGTCATCAAAATATCAGCCGCACGGGCACTTCCCACCAGCCGGGGTAAGAAATAGCTGCTCCCCAGCTCTCCGCCGGACAGACCGATGTTGATAAATGAGGGCGTAAATGCGGCTCCGGTACCGGCAATAATGATATCCGAAGCCAGGGCCAAACACATGCCTCCGCCGGCGGCCGGTCCATTCACCGCCGCGATAATCGGCTGCGGCAGGCGCCGCATTTCTATAACAAGCCGGGAATATACTTTTTGTATTTTAGTCAAATGGGCGGCGGCGCTTGAAAAAAGGGTGGCGGCTTCACTGGAAATGCGTTCATCCAGCAAATCCGCTCCCGAGCAAAATCCGCGACCGGCACCGGTTACAATCACCACCCTTGCGGTCTCTTGATCTTTAATTTCTTCAAAAAGTGTGTGGAGCTCCTCCAGCATGTCCAGGTTTATCGCATTCAACCGCTCCGGCCGATTCAATGTGATCAAACCAACACCTTCCAAAGGGTTCTCAAATTTTATCGTTTTATATCCCATATGGCACTCCCCTGCGGTTTTTTCACTTTAAAATCCGACTTGTTCTCAATTCGGGAAAAGGGCCATTTCAAGTCCCGATTGCGGCTGCGACCATCGCCTTTACATTCTCCAGCTTGGCATTGGCCGGTATGTCGCAGCCCGATTGCAGGATCAAGCCGCTTGGCCCCAGTTCATGAATCAGCCTGGTGCAATAGGCAACCACCGCAGCCGGGCTTTCCAGATACAGCATGGAAGCGGGTACGTCCCCCATCAGACACATGTGATCGCCGAGAATTTTTTTGGCTTTGAAAATATCGGTTTCGCCGTCAAGGGCCATGATGCATTTTCCTTTGGGCAGTTCTCTGAAGCGGTCAAGCTCGCGGGTCCAGTTTGAGTCCAGATGGAGCAGGGCAATCAGTCCGGCGTCCACCACCTCGCCGACCAGTCTGCTGAAATAGGGCCAGACGAACCGCCGGAACATGTCCGGCGACAGCATGCACGGTGCCGCGCGCCAGCCGCCGATCCAGACCAGCGGGTAGCCGCGTTTTTTGGCGCGCTGGATGCCAGCGTCTGCCAGGTGGGGCACGATCGCATCCATGGCGGCAATCACCTTATCCGGTATTTCCATCAGGTCCATGGAAAATTGCATCAATGAACGGGAGCCGCAGAGCAATTCGAAGGGGGTGGTGACATCACCGCCGCTTAACACCGGCACACCTTCGGCACGCCAGGCTTTTTGAACATCCGGCGATTTTCTGTTGGGCGGTAGATATTCCTGCGGGACGCCACGTAAAATTCGCTGCGACATGAATTCGTTAAAAAAGCCGGGCCACCCCATGTCCAACAGACGATCGTAGTCTCCCCTGCTCATCAGTTCGGTTTCAACCACCTGCCACATCTCATCGCCGGGCAGATCGATGCCGGGCACTGCAACCTTCGACATAAAGTCGTAGCACAAACCATAGGGCCAGAAAGAACCATAGTTGATGGCGTCGGCACCGCCAACCAGCCGCCAGGCCTCGATCATGGTTGCCAGGTTTTTTACCGGCGAACCGAGAAAATCAGCCATTCTGGTGCCCGTCACATAAGCGGCAAATCCAGAATATTCCAGCACCACCGGGATACGATCAGGTTCCTCCAGCGCCACGGCCTTCAATATTCTTGTCAAACGTTGGCGGTATAAATCATCTGTTTCCAACCAGATCATCCTCCTTGCTTTTGCCCAGTCTGTTTAATTCGAGTAAATTTTCATCATTTGATGGTGAGGGTGGCATGAAATTTCTCATCTTCTTTCGCTCCGGGCGGCATACACTTCCCCGGCACTCAGCACCAGGCCGCAAAGCGCCATCAGTATGACGGACAGCGCTGCAGCGGCGGGGAAATCTGTACCGGTTCCGGAAATTTTGCTGTAAAGCTGCAGCGGCAGGATGTTGACTTGGGTGCCCACCAAGGCCAGAGCGGTGCCGTAGGCGCCGATGGCCACTGCCGCCACCAGACAGAAGGCGGCCACCGCGGTCGGCAGCACTTGGGGAATGAGAATGTCCAGCACGGCACGATACCGCCCGGCTCCCAGAGATTCGGCGGTGATGAGCTGGGTGCGGTCGAAATTGACCAGCACCGGCAGCATCATCAACACCACGCGCGGAATCAGATAATAGGAGTAGGCGAATCCCAGGCCGGCGGGACTGTAAAGGAAACCGGCCATCGTCGCCGAATCAAAGCCGATCTCGCCCATCAGCAGCGTGATAAATCCGGCGCGTCCGAAAGCCAGGATGAAGCCGTAGGCCACGATCAGCCCCGAAAAGGTGAGCGGCAGGGAAATCCAGAAGAGCAGGGCCGTGCGCAGCGTTTCGCGCAGAGCGGACAAATGCCAGGCGACGGCAAAACCGACCAGCAGTGAAGCCGCCGGCGCCACCGTTCCCAAAATCAAGGTTCCCCGCAGCCCCCGCAGGAACACCGGGTCGCCGACGACTTTCATGAATTCGACGCCGCCGCCGCGAAAGGCCTCTCCGAAAACCACCGATAGAGGAAGCACGAAGAAGAAAAGAAAAACGGTGACGCCGGGGAGAGCCATCATCGCCAGCCCTCTCCGGCGCTTATGGGTGATGTTATTGGCCAAGGACCTCCTTTGTCCAGCCGTCGTTAATTTCCGTTTTGCGTTCAGCCGCTTTGAAAAGATCAAGCGGACGCAACTGGGGGGCAGCCGGAAATCGCGCAGTGATATCTGACGGCATTTGCACGTCGGGTACTGAGGGACGCACAAAACCTTCCGCGAAAGTGGTTTGCCCGGCATCGGTCATGATGTAATTCAACCAGAGTTTGCCCGCATTCGGATTGGGGCCGTTTTTCACCAGGCTAATGGCGTAGGGAGCGGCCACCGTGGCCTCCTCGGGCAGGACCACTGCAATTGCATCTCCCATGCCGTCTTGGTATTTGGCCTTGAGACCGTCGTTTTCATATCCGATCCAAATGGGAATCTCACCCTTGATAAACTTGGCATACGGTGTGGTCCCTTCGACCCGCAGCACGTTGCCCGCCCGGTGCAGCTTGGCCAGATATTCGATGCCCGGCTGCACGTTTTGCATGTCGCCGCCGGCGGCATAATTGGCTGCGAAGGTCAGCACCTGACCCTGCCCTGTGGTGCGGGGATCCAGATAGACAATGCTGTTTTTGTGTTCCGGGTTCAGGAGATCTTGCCAGGATTGGGGGATATTTTTGACCAGGTTGGTATTGACCAGAAAGGCAATCGTCAGCTGGTGAATGACAAACCACTCACCTTGCGGATGCCGGTAGACGTCGGGCAATTTTTCGAAATTGACCGGTTTAAAGGGTGCCAGCAAACCCTTTTCAGAAGCCGTAACGGCCGAGCCGGCAAAATAGTACGCCGTATCGGCCTGGGGACGGTTGCGCGCCTTTTCGAGCGCCACCACCGTGGCGCCGGATCCCAGATCGTTGTATGCCATTTCAACATCCGGATAGCGCTGCTTGAAGCGTTTGAACATCGTTCCCCAGTTGGCCCAGGTCGGACCGGTGTCGAATGAAACCACCATGCCTTCCTTGGCAGCCGCCTCGTAGAGCGCTTTTTCCCCGGGGTAAAGTTCCGGGCCCTCAAAAGCCCAGGCCGGCAGCGCAACAAGCACCGCGAGAACTATTCCTATAAAGATGGATTTTTGCGTTTGCATAGGTTTCCTCCCTTTGATTAGA
>CP070771.1:4988756-4996632 GCA_020345785.1 Desulfobacterales bacterium | reverse complement strand
CCGTGTAAAATCGCGGTACATGTTTTTCCACTGCTATCACCACATCGCCTTGGCGCATTTTATCGAAACTGGGAAAACGCACCGGCAGGATTACCTTTACCGGATCTCCATCCGGCGGCGTCAGCATTCCGATAAAAGCCTCGCCGATGTTGTGGCCCCTGAAATCAGCCGATTGCTGAAATTCTTTAATTACGAAAGTTCCGAGCTTTTCGGGAAGTTGGACCGGCTGATCCACGCTGGCGTTTTGGGTGTAGATCATACCGGTTTTTTTGCTTGTTAGGCTCAAGATCACTTGGTTTGACGGAAGGCTGCCGTAACTGGACTGATAAAAACTGATCCCTTTATAGCGCAGGGGATCATTGACTATGATGTCTTGTTGCCGAACCGGGCGTCCCGCTTCAAGGATGGTTAAACTTGACCGGAACTCTTTGGGAGCGCCGGTTTTATAAAAGCTCACATCAAAATCATCGCAACGGACCGCAAAATCAAGCATCACCGTCTGGGAGTTATTTCGTAATTGGACACGCTGGACGCTCTCACCCTCGGCAATATTGACGAATCCATCAAAGCCAAAAATTGAGCCTATTAAACCACCGATGAGTAAAATGACCACACTCAAATGGACCGTGTAGACACCAAAGCGGGTCCAGTGGCCCTTCTCCCCGAAAATGGCAAATCCGTTCTCTGTGGATTCAAGCCGGCTGTGCCGAAAGCGGCGCGCTATAAACGCCTGATAGATTTCTTTTAATTGTTGAGGGGAGCGATGTTCGCTGACGATTTCTTTGCGCTTGAGGTTTCTGAATCTAGACAGGTTAAAATTCGGATGACGTACAAACAAAATTCGGCGATTGGCCGACATGCGGTCGATCGAACAGATGATAATATTGGCGGTCAGCATCAAGATCAACAGTTGAAACCACCATGAGTGATACATATCAAAAAGGTCAAGCAGGCTGAATAAGCGGTATAAAACGCCCCCGAAAGCTTGAAAATAGGCTTGCGGGTCTTCGTTTTGAGGTATCAGAGTTCCGATAATTGAAGTCACGGCAAGACTCAAAAGCAAAACAATGGTCAGTTTTACCGAAGCAAAAAGGTCCCATATTTTACTCAATGGGCCTGCCACAATTACCTGATTACCCATCGCCATTCCTTTCTTCAAGGGAAATAAACTGATTTTCATACCAAATAGATCTAAAATAGGCAACAGGCAATTGCAATTCTGGAAAAAATCTTATAGGTAGTTAGCTTGGGGGGCGAGGCTCAGCATGGCCCCTGGCAGGAAAAGCGGTGATTTTGCTCTAAAAAGAGACAATAAAAAAAATAGCCTTCAGCCTTCTGAAGATAATCGACGGCCTGAAGACTATTTCTTGTCGGATGATAATGCCAAGGTGCGGGGCTGTTATTTTTTTACGTACAGGCCAC
This sequence comes from Desulfobacterales bacterium, assembly GCA_020345785.1. The sequence goes on along the minus strand of CP070771.1, from coordinate 4,995,210 downwards.
GGGATTTGGCGAAAACCTGGCCTTTTTTTGACAGCTTGTAAAGCGCGTTGCTCAACTGCCGGGCATCGAGGTTTGTCTTTTCTTTCAACTGAGCAACCGTAACGCCTTTCTTGGATCGTTTGATAACATCATATACCGATTCCAGTACGGTTTTACCGCCTGCGGGCGCGGCCTTCTTGGCCGCCGGCTTGCCTGCCGGAGCAGCTTTTTTCGCCGGCGGTGCCTGACTGATTTGCTGAGAAATTTTTTCCACCTGCTTGGAGAGTGCGGCCAGTGACTTGGAAACGGTTTTCAATTGATTTTGTAACTTCTTCATGGAAAAATCCTCCTTTTACTAATACTTCATAATATTCTTCTGGGCTTAAGCCTTCTGGAAACTAATACATCAAGTATCGAAAGTCAACACTGCGAGCAAGAAGAATAAGATACTTAAACGGCGGTTGACAAAGCACGTTCAATATGAAAGAAAGGCGTCTTAAAATTCGATGCGGGGAGAAAAAACACTATGCAGCAGAACGCTTCTCCTGCAAATAGCAGTAAATTTCACATCCAATATCAAGCGCATCTCAATGCTTCCCAGCTTGAAGCGGTCATGACGACCGAAGGCCCGTTGCTGGTGATTGCAGGGGCCGGCAGCGGAAAAACGCGCACCCTTACTTACCGGGTCGCCCGGTTGGTGGAAGAAGGCGTTGCGCCGTCTTCTATTCTTCTTTTGACTTTTACCCGCAAGGCCGCCCAGCAGATGCTGCAAAGGGCCGCCGGGCTGCTGGATCGCCGCTGTGAAAATGTTGCCGGAGGCACCTTCCATTCCTTTGGCAATTTAGTCTTAAGGAGAAATGCTCATGCGCTGGGATGCGATGCCAATTTCGCCATTTTGGATCGGGTAGATGCGGAAGCTCTGATAAGCATGCTGCGCAAAGAAATGTCTAGTGCCGCACAATCCCGCTCGCTGCCGCGCAAACATACCCTGGCGAATATCTTCAGCCGGGCCGTCAACAAGATGATACCCATTGAAGATGTGGTCTATGAAGACTATCCCCATTTGTCCGCCGAACTGGATGCGGTAAACAGTATTTTTTATTCATACCGGCGGTATAAAAGCGAAAATAATTTCTTCGATTTTGACGATCTTCTGGTATACCTGCTGCAGCTTTTAAAGAACCATCCGGATATTCGCCATCGTATTTCTTCGTCTTATCGCTATGTGATGGTCGATGAATACCAGGACACGAATAAAATTCAGGCTGAAATACTTAATTTGCTGACCGGGGTTAACAATAACATCATGGTCGTCGGCGACGATTCTCAAAGTATTTATGCCTTTCGGGGGGCCAATTTCCGAAACATCATGCAATTTCCCGAGATGTATCCCGGCACCCGCATTATTACGCTGGAAGAAAACTACCGCAGTGTTCAACCCATTTTGAACCTGACAAATATCATCATCGAACAGGCAAAAGAAAAATATTCAAAAACGCTGTTTACCAGAAAATCCGGCGGTTCCATACCCGTTCTGATCAATGCCCGGGATGAAAATGACCAATCGCTCTATATCGTCAACAAAATTAGCGAGCTTTGTCGGCAAGGCATTGCGCTCAATCAGATTGCCGTGTTGTTTCGGGCGGGCTATCATTCCTTTGATCTTGAAATAGAGTTGAATCGCGAGCAGATACCGTTCATTAAAGTCGGTGGTTTCAAGTTCGTCGAATCCGCGCACATCAAAGATGTGCTGGCTCACCTGCGGGTGATTTACAGCCCGTACGACCGCATCAGCTGGTACCGAATTCTTCTGCTTATCGAAAAGGTCGGCCCGACAACTGCCCAAAAAATCTATGATGCCATTAAGGATGAAGCCTCCGGCTACACCGGCCTTCTATCTGTCAAGTCAACGTCCGTGACGGCGGCCGGCCTTAACCGGCTTAAAAATCTTTTCTCTACTATCGATGCCCAGCCGATGTCGCTGGAAAAAATGGGGGAGGCTATCATCGAGTATTATTTACCCATTTTAAAAGAACGATATGACGACCATCCCAAACGGGCCAGAGATCTGGAGCAATTGCTCGCCATCATGGAACGCTATGGAAATATCGAGCAGTTTTTAACCGATATGGCATTAGAGCCTCCCAATACCAGCATCGGCGACAATCTAGCGGCTGAAACACCGACCCAGGACCGGCTGGTACTTTCCACGATCCATTCGGCCAAAGGCCTTGAGTGGCATACCGTTTTTATCATCTGGGCGCTGGACGGCCGCTTCCCATCCCCCCATGCCCTGCACAAAGAAGAAGATTTGGAGGAGGAATTGCGCCTCATGTATGTAGCGGCAACCCGCGCCCGGGAAAACCTCTTTTTCACCTATCCCAGCGATGTTTGGGACCGCAGTCTGGGAGTAGTTTTGAATCGTCCGTCGCGTTTCATCGATATGATACCGCCGGATATCCTCGAAAAACACTCTGCCCGGCAAATCTTCTGAGCCAGGCGCGGTAACGGCTCAGCGTCGCATGAGGGTTGCCGAATCTCTTAAAGTTCTTAATTTTGCATTGATACAAGGCTGGTCTCGTGATATGACCCCGCTCAGCGAACGAAAAATCAGAACCCCATAAGCCAGGTTTTCAATGTCAGAATAAAGAGGGCGCCTGATTTGAAACCTACGCTAAAAGAACCGTAACGCTATTTGCTAATGACACCTGAATATTTCATCCTGATCATCGGGTACATCTTCGGTTTTTATATGGCCTGGAACATCGGCGCCAACGACGTTGCCAACTCAATGGCTTCAGCCGTCGGCGCCAAGGCAATCACCATTCGTCAGGCCATATTTATCGCCGGAATCTTAAATGTCATCGGGGCCGTTTTCATTGGCGCACATGTTACCAATACCATCCGCAAGGGAATCGTTTCGACGGAAATCATGGCTGATCCTCACGTGGCCCTAATGGGAGCCCTTTCGGCTTTACTGGCAGCAGCCCTGTGGGTTAGTTTCGCGACCTGGAAATCATTGCCGGTCTCAACGACCCATTCGATTGTGGGAGCCATGATCGGCTTTGGTGTCATGGCCGGCGGCTTTTCGGTGATTAATTGGGCCAAACTGGCAGCCGTGGTTCTCAGCTGGGTGATTTCGCCGATTTTCAGTCTAATCATTGCATTTGTGATGTTTAAAGTGATTGTAAAGATAATTTTAAGCCAAAAAGAATCATTTACCAATGCTCTGAAGCTGTCGCCGATCTTCATCGGACTTGCCGCATTTGTAGTGGTTCTGTCGTTTCTTTTCAAAACGCCTTTGGGTAAAAAGCTGTCCATCGAAACTTGGGCCGCCTCGGCGATTGCGTTGATCCTGGCAGTTTTTCTCGGATATATCGGCATGCGCGTGTTGCGCCACTTTATCGACCGTGACAACAGCGACGGTCCGGAGGAGGTTTTTCGCAGAATTCAGATCGGGACATCATGTTACGTCGCGTTGGCCCAGGGCGCAAACGATGTTGCCAATGCCATCGGGCCGCTGGCCGTCATCTATTTTTTGGTTAAAAGCGGCAACGTGGGCGCCAAGGTCCCGGTGCCCACATTTCTGCTCTTGTTCGGCGGCGTGGGCATTGCCGCCGGGATTGCCATGGCCGGACATCGTGTGATGGATACCATTGGTACCAAAATTACCACCCTGACCAACACAAGAGGTTTTTCAGTTGATTTTGCAGCGGCTTCAACGGTATTGATCGCCTCGAAATTAGGATTGCCGGTTTCCACTACCCATGCTGCCGTGGGCGGCGTACTGGGAGTCGGGTTGGCCGGCGGCATCGAGGCCATCAATATGGGCATCGTGTTTCAGATAATGCTTTACTGGATTCTAACGGTACCTGCTGCAGCCATGACAAGTATGGTCATTTTTAAGGTGCTTCAGCTTATCATGTAAGCCGGGGATGAATAGAATTTAATATTGTAGATTGAAGATTGAAAATTTGAGGTATTCTATCATTTTATTACCGCTTTGCGATTAAGCATTTAATCTATTCCGACTGGGTAATTGGAGTATAAGAGGAAACAATTCCTTAAATAAGCAATCTTCAATTTAAAGGGGGGAGGGCTATGCGCATACCATTCGTCTCACTGTTTATGACATCGCCGTTTGAGGGACTGTTGGAGCATGCCGAAAAGATTAAAGAGTGCACCTGGGCCTTTCAACAAGCTATCGAATGTCATATAAGCGACCGGTGTGAAACCTTTGACGCGTTAAGGGAAGAAGTTGATAAGCTGGAGAGTCAAGCTGATGCCATTAAACGGCGCATTCGCGGCCACCTGCCCAAAGGGACCCTAATGCCGGTAGACAAATTTGAGCTGTTTCGGTATCTTCACGAACAGGACAAAGTACTTGATGCGGTCGAAGAGGCGCTCGACTGGCTCTCCTTCCGACCAGAACCCGGCATCCCGCAAGCGCTGGAAAAAGACTTCTTTCTACTCGTGGATGCGGTTTTGGATCCGGTGGAGGAAATGTGCCGCATGGTATCCGAAGCCCGCCAGTATTTCAAAACTTACTCCGATAAGCAGCGCAAGCTGGTCAAGGACATCATTCACGCCTTACGCCGGCATGAGCACAATGCGGACAAAGTGGAGGATGCGATCAAGGAAAAAGTCCTGAACATGCAAATCGATGCGGTCACGGTGTATCACATGATCAGGCTGGCTGAAATCATCGGTTCCATCGCCGACCATGCTGAAAATGCGGGCGACATGATGCGGGCCATGTTGGCCAGATAGGCGTTTATTCGGTTGAGTGATTTGACTCCAATATCATTCCTGAAAAAATGCCCACCACGTAAAAATAGCAAAAGCGGCAATGGCTACCGCGGCAATTAGATAAGCCCGCCAATCGATCGGCTTTTGGGCAAAGCCCAGATTATCCACATCGCCGACGCGCACATGACAGGAGGTACACACCTTGGCACGCAGGGGCAGGTGGGTGTAGCAATCCGGACATTTTTTCGTAGCATATTCGAGTGACGATTTTGTGCGGCGGGCAGATTTTTCAGAGTCAATCATGGCAGCCTCCTGAACAGACGCTAAGTTTTTAGTGCAAGATCCGTCAGCTTTTCAAAAAATCCTTCTCGACGACAATCTCACTGCGCTTTTTAATTTGCTCCAGCCATGCCTCAAATGTATTAAACCGCTTTTGCTGTAGCAACCGCTCATGGATATCGGCTTTTTCTTTGTCAAACTCTTCCATGGCTGGTTCTTTTTCCTGGGCGAATTCAATTACATAATACCCCTTACGGCCTTTAAAAACCTCATTGGGCAGTTTGTTCTGATCCGAAAGTTCGAAAGCCGCCCGGGAAATATCGCGTTCATAACCGATTTCCGGCATGGCGTCATTGCGCTTAAAAAAACCCGTACTCTGGGATTTAAGATCAAATTGCCTGCCGATCTCCTCTCTGGAAGCACCGTCTTTTAAGGCCGAGAGCACGGCTTCGGCATCTGATTTAGCCTTTTCACCTTGTTTTTCTTTTATTAGATCGGCTCTGACTTTTTGTTCGACTGTGTTAAATTCAGGTATCTGGGACGGTCGTTTTTCAATCACCTCCAGAATATAATACCCGTCGCCAAAGTCTTGAATCTCGCTGCTCTCGCCTTCAGGCAGTTCAAATGCTACCCTGGCAAACTCCGTTTTTTTCGCGACGCCCTCGGGCGGGTTCTGGCGGGAAAAAAAGTCCGTTGTTTGCAGGGTTAGTTTTTGCTCGGCCGCGACGGCTTCCAGTTGGTCGCCCTGAAAAAGGGAATCATAAATGGATTCGGCCGCATCGTAGGCAATGTATTTGGCACGTTCGTCTGCCAGCTTTGGGCGAATGTCCTGCTTGGCGTCCGCCAGCGATGTCGTTGTTGCTTCATTGACTTTTTCAACTTTTATGATGTGCCACCCGAATTGTGTTTTTACCGGATCGCTGATCTCGCCGGCCTGCATGGAGAAGGCCTTGTCCGAAAAGGGCTTAACCATTGCCTCCCGTCGAAAAGTGCCCAGGTAGCCGCCTTTGTCTTTGCTGGGTCCCTCCGAGAACTGCTTGGCCAGTTCCGCGAAGTCTTGACCATCTTTGGCCTTCTGCAAAATAGTTTCTATTCGCTCCTTGGCTTTGGCCACCTCCTCGGGTGTTGCGTTCTGATCAACTTTTATTAGAATGTGACGGGCTTCAACGGTCTTTGGATTTTGGAACTCGTTCGGATGTTCATCATAATAGGCACCGATCTCATCATCGGAAACTTCAACCTGCGCGACATAGTTTTTCGGTTCGAACTTTACATAGCGCACTTTTAACGCAGGCTCGGTTTTATAGGCATCTTTGTGCTCCTCAAAATACTGCTGAACTTCCTCGGCCGTCACAGAGAGATCTTTATAACGATCGGGCGCCAGCAAAAAAAAGTTCAGATCGACCATGGCATTATTCCACTTAAACCATTCCATGGCTTCCTGGTC
>CP070771.1:4983598-4988656 GCA_020345785.1 Desulfobacterales bacterium | reverse complement strand
GCACTTTTATACCGCCGTTTCAATTGGCGCGTGCTCAAGGATGCCAGCATCCGCTCCATGAGTATCACCGCCATCTGTGTGTGGATTCTGATTGGCGCCACCGTATTCTCAAATTTTCATATGCTGATGGGCGCAGGCAGGCTGCTGAAGGCCATTACCTCAGAAATGGGATTGGGCCCGTGGGGCGTCATCATCCTGATGCAGCTGACGATGCTGGCGATGGGCCTCATCATGGACGAGTTTATCATCGTTTTGATTTGTGCGCCGCTTTACACGCCAATTGCGGTCTCCCTGGGTTTCGATCCAATCTGGTTCGGCATATTAATGATTTTAAACATGGAGATTGCCATCCAGACGCCGCCTTACGGGTTTGCTTTATTCTATCTGAAAGCGGTTGCGCCGCCCGATGTTAAGATGATCGACATCTACAAATCAATCGGTCCGTTTATTACCATCAAATTCGTGGTCCTGATCATATGTATGACAATTCCGGACATCGTCACCTGGCTGCCCAACCTCTTGTTCAAGTAAAGAGCACGGCTCCGGTCGCGCGTGCCGGTAGAGAACAAACAAGTCAAAGGAATTTCCTATGACGGACAAAATCATTCAATCTGTGGCGGTCATCGGAACCGGCGTCATCGGTCGTGGGTGGATCCGCGTTTTTACCCGGGCCGGCTGCCATGCCCGAATCTACGACGTCGACCAGGTTCAGACTCAAAAAGCCCTAACCTGGGTTGAAGGCGACCTTAAACGCGACGTAACCGACGGGTTGATCTCGCCGCAACAGGCACAGACTTGCTTATCGCTGATCTCGCTGCATACCGACTTGACCGACGCTTTGGCCGACGCCGAATATGTCCAGGAGAGTGGTCCGGAGGATTTGGAGATGAAGCGGTCTATTTTCTCCCGGATGGATGAAATCGCTCCAGCAGGCGCCATCCTGGCCAGTTCGACCTCGGCCTTGAATATTGAGGATATCGCCGGCGATCTGAAAGGGGCTGAGCGGTGTTTTACGGCCCATCCTTTCAACCCGCCGCATATTCTGCCTGCCGTAGAAATGATGCCCACCAAAGCTGCAGATCCGGTCCTGTTCGAGAAGGCCGTTGAATTTTTAAAAAGCGTCGGCCAAAAGCCCGTCAAAATGAATTTTTTCATCCCCGGCTATCTGGCGAATAGAATCCAGGCGGCGGTTGTTCGGGAAGCCATTCATTTGGTGCAAAACGGCGTGGCCGGCGTGGAGGCGGTTGACACCGTCATCAGTGAAGCTCTGGGACTGCGCTGGGCTTTATTTGGTAATTTCGGCACCAATAATACCAATGCCGACGGCGGCGTGCGCGAGTACTACCACCGTTTCGGCCATGCGTATATCAGTCTTATGAAGGAACTCGACGCAACTGCGCCAAGTTTTGACGAGGGAATGATCGAGCGGATCGGCCAAGGCGTCGACGCAATGGAGGGCGATGTACCGATTGGGGAAATCTGTCGCTGGCGCGACCGGATGATTTTGAAGATCAGAAAATTAAAAGAACAAGATCCTCATCCCTGAATCGGGTTTTGTCATGAACGCCGTCTACGCTATTTTAAGGCCCTAAGGCCGTTTTTTTCTAACAACATATTGTCAGAACGTCGAGGTTTCAGGTGTCCCCCCTTCGCCTTTCAGGCTACGGAGGGCAGGCAGGTTTCAGGTGTCAGCGGCGCCGCTGGCAGCCGAAGGTTGCCCGTATTGGGAGGGGAGGGCGGCCAGTTTGATCGATAAAAAAAACTAATGAACATCGGACGTCGAACATTTAACGTCGAACATCGAATGTTGTATTCTGTCGATTTAAAAAAATATTGATAAATACGCGATGTGCGTGCTGCGCAAGATAGTCTTCCATTGGAAATTGGGTGATTCACTTGCTTTGAATAGATAAAGCGCAGCGCCCTCAATATTGGACGTTCGATGTTGGAAGTTCGATGTTCGACGTTCAGTCTGTTCACTATTCCGTTCAGGTGAAGTTTCATACAAGGTTTCAGCTGTTCCCCGTCATCCGGCTTCTGTCATCTGACATCTGTTTTCTGTCTTCTGAAACCTGCCTGCCCTCCGTAGCCTGAAAGGCGAAGGGGGGACACCTGAAACCTTTAAAGAAATCAAAGCAATCGGCAACATCGACAACAAATTGTAGAAGTCGCTTTATTAGGCGCCGGCATGCCTACCCCAGGGAGGTCGCCATGCAAAAAGACGCTGACAAAAGAAGACAAATGACTGCTGAGGAACTCAAAGTAGTCAAAGATAAACTGCTAAATCGAAAAAGGTAAATACGGCCGCTGCCGGGATTGTGGTATCTGGATCAGGCCCGCCCGGCTCAAAGTTGTGCCGTATGCCGTCCGCTGCCTCTCCTGCCAGGAGAAACTGGAGAAACTGGCAAGCGTTTGAAACCTATTTGCAAGTTCCCAAATGATTTTTTATCCGCTGATATCCGGCCTCTGACACCTCCATTTTAGGAATCATCGTCATCGATATTGTAATTGCTGTAATCATCTTCATCATGCAGGACCTCATAACCGGTGACCAGGATCCGGTTTTTACCCTTCGCATCCCGACTGACAAATCCGGTAACCCGGACGTCATTTTCAATTTCCTTGCCCAGTTTTTCCAGCCACTCGTTCGTTTCAACCACATAATCCTCATCGCCGGTGGAGATGGCAATTCCTTTCACCCAGCCCCTCTCCTCAATCTCGTAAACAAAACCGACCAGGGTTACCTCGTTCTCGACTGTATTATTAATAAACATATATGTATCCTCCTTTAGCACAACTGAAGCACGATTATTCCGAACTTAAACGGACCATTGGAAAGAATAGCAAAAAGTGTGCTAAGTTTGTAAACCCCTGATATCAAATAATTCATAGCAAAATATGATTCGGAACCGGAACAGCAGATTCCGAAATGCCGCCGGGTTTTGCACGAATCAGGAACTGTCAATTCCGATCGGATCATGCAGCATGTGAGAAACTTGATTAATTCAGAATCGTTACAAATTTTGCACTATTTTTGCATGTTTATATTGGTGAAATAAAATACCTTTGCCGGAAAAATTCGAGAATGAAAACGAATATGACGACCCGGACAACACTAGAGATGGAGAAGTAAGATTGTGGACAAAAATGATTATCTAAGCTGTTCATTTTGTGGCAAAAATCAAAATGATGTCAGGAAATTGATTGCCGGCCCGGCCGTTTATATTTGTAATGAATGCGTTCAGCTGAGCGCCGAAATCCTGGATGAGGAACTGCAGGCAGAAAAAATTGCATCCCATCGGATATTAACACCGCAGGATATTAAGGCCAGGCTGGATGCTTATGTAATCGGACAGGCGACGGCTAAAAAAACGCTCTCGGTAGCCGTTTACAACCATTACAAACGACTCAGCGCTTCAATCAAAACCGGAGACGTGGAAATTCAAAAGAGCAACATCCTGCTCATCGGCTCGACCGGAACGGGCAAAACACTGCTGGCGCAGAGTCTGGCCCGCTTCCTCGATGTACCGTTTGCCATCGCCGATGCGACCACCCTCACCCAGGCCGGCTATGTGGGCGAAGACGTTGAAAACATTATCCTCTACCTGCTGCAGAATGCCGGCTACGACCTTGAACGTACCCAGCGCGGAATGGTCTACATCGACGAAATCGACAAGATTGCCAGAAAACCCGGTTTTTCTTCAACAACCCGTGATGTATCCGGCGAGGGGGTTCAACAGGCGCTGCTGAAGATTCTGGAGGGAACGCTTACCAGCGTGCCGGTAAAGGGGGGGCGCAAACATTCCCAGCAGGATTTCGTCAAAGTTGACACCACCAATATCCTTTTTATTTGCGGGGGAACCTTTACGGGGCTGGACAAAATCATTCAACGCCGTCTTGGCGCCAAAGTAATAGGGTTCGGCGCCAGAATCGGCCAGGAAAAGGAACGCGAATCCGGCGAAATCTTAAAAATGGTCCAGCCGGAGGATCTGCTGGAATTCGGTATGATTCCCGAAATTATCGGTCGTCTGCCGGTGATTGCCGCCCTGCATGATCTCAATCGAGACGCCTTGATCCGCATCTTGCAGGAACCTAAAAACGCCATCATAAAACAGCTGCAAAAAATATTCGACATGGAGGGGGTCCGCCTCCGATTTACCGAGGAAGCGCTGAAGGCTGTAGCGCAGGAGGCGATCGGACGCAAGTCCGGCGCCAGAGGACTGCGGGCTATTTTAGAGGACCGTTTGCTGGATACCATGTACGAGCTGCCTTCTCTTGAAAATGTCAAGGAGTGTGTCATCGATAAAGATGTAATCTTAAAAAAAGGCAAACCCTTCTTAATTTACGAATCTGTCAAACAACATGCATAGGACTGCGTTATGAAACGAATTATCAAAATTATGAATCAAGAAATTATGTCGGTTTTTCTTTTATCCTGGTTGGCTTGCTTCAACGGACTTCTTATTCCGGCACCGGCATTCGGCGCAAACTCGGTTGCGGATGAAATCATCTCACTGGAGGTAAAAGATAAACCCTTAGGTGAAGTGCTGGAAAATATCTCGGACGCCGCAGGTTGTCAATTCAGTATCGACGCCAGCTGGGAAGATTATCCCATCACGGCATCTTTCAAGAATGAACCCTTGTATCGGGTCTTAAAAAGAATTTTTCGCGATTTTAACAATGCCGTCATTTATGGATCGGATCGCACAATAAAGATCATCATTTATGACGAAAGCACGACCACCGGCAAGACGGCCGGCTATCCGGTTGCTATAAAACCGGCCGAGGCGGCAGTGTCGCAGGCCCAGCCCTACAGTGATGCAACTGCCCCGCAACCCGAGGTCCCGGATGCTGAGGAAAGCAGCAGCGCGGAAAATACCGAGCAACCGTCGGAAGAAATTGCCGAATCGGTTTCTGATACAAATCAGGCCGGCACCGAAAGCACGGAAGCCAATGAAGAAGCATCGGGGGAAGCGGCAGCTGAAGAGAATTCTGCGACGCCAGAGTCGGCACAAAATGTTAGCGTCCCCGCCCAGGAAAGCAGCCAACCCGAAGAGT
>CP070771.1:4980195-4983498 GCA_020345785.1 Desulfobacterales bacterium | reverse complement strand
CATTACCAATGCCTTTCTGCTTATCCCCTCAATCGGCGGCAGCAGTTTTGATTATGCCCGCTATCTTACGGTTTCCCGGTTGGTGTCCCAGGCCTTTCATCTCAATTCACTTTCGGCCGACACCGCTCGAATCGGCTTCGAAATTTTTTACTGGATCCATATCCTGACGATTCTCGGCTTTTTAATCTATATTCCCGGCTCCAAGCATTTACACCTGTTGGCGGCGATTCCCAATGTTTTTTTAAAGCCCTTGGATCGACCCAAAACCATGATAAAAACCGATATTGAAGACGAAGAAGCCGAAAGTTTCGGCCTGGGAAAAGTTTCGGATTTGAGCTGGAAAAATGTGCTGGATCTGTATGCCTGCACCGAGTGCGGACGCTGTGAGGAACAGTGCCCGGCGGATATGACCGGCAAACCGCTGTCACCCAAACGGGTGATTCATGATGCTAAAATCGATCTTTTTGATCAGGCAGCCGCTGTTCTTGCCCAAAACAATGAGGCGGTGGAGCCGCTGCTGCGCGAAAATTCTCCGATTAGCGGTGATGTCTTATGGTCGTGTACAACCTGCCGGGCATGCGAGGACATTTGCCCGGTCAATATCCAACATCTGGATATTCTGCTTGAAGCCCGCAAATACCAGGTGCTGATGGAATCCAGTTTTCCGCCTGAAATGCAGGAAACCTTCAATAATCTCGAAAACCAGTCCAACCCCTGGGGGTTTGGCAGTGATGCGCGGGCGGATTGGGCCAGAGATCTGGAGGTTCCCTTGATGACCGACAACCCGGAAGCGGATATTTTATATTATGTCGGCTGTGCCGGATCCTTTGACGACCGGGGCAAAAAGATCGCCCGGGCCTTGGCCCGGCTTCTTAACAAGGCCGGTGTCAACTTTGCCATTTTGGGAGAAGAGGAGCGCTGCAACGGCGATGTCGCCCGCCGGGCCGGCAACGAGTACCTGGCCCAGATGATGATTGCAGAGAATGTTGAGATTTTCAATCAGTACCGACCCAAAAAGATTCTGGCTGCCTGCCCCCACTGCTACAACACGATCAAAAACGAGTACCCCCAGTTCGGGGCCTGCTTCCCGGTTGTTCATCATAGCGAATTCTTACTGGATCTGATAAACCAAGGGCGATTGAAGACCAATGGGACTGAAATCGAAAACCTGACATTTCACGACTCCTGTTACCTGGGACGTTGGAACGGCATCTTTCAAGCACCGCGCAACCTTCTGCGTGCAATTAACAACGGCAAAAGCCCGTTTGAGATGAATCGCAATGAAGACAAAGGCCTTTGCTGCGGCGCAGGCGGTGCACGGATGTTCATGGAGGAGACCATCGGCAAACGCATTAATCATGAGCGCGCCGAAGAGGTTATTGCAGCGGGGGCGACTCAGGTTGCAGCGGCCTGCCCGTTCTGCATCACCATGCTGTCAGACGGCATCCGGGACAAAAACGGCAATGTGCAGGTAAAAGATATTGCCGAAATCGTCGATGAAGCCACGGAGTAAGCTCAATGACGAAAAACGAATGAAGAATGACGAAATAAGGAGAAAATTATGCAGGACAGTGCCCGGGTCGTGATTATCGGCGGGGGTATCATTGGCTGCAGCACGGCCTATCATCTAACCAAGATGGGCTGGCAGGAGGTCGTCATCCTTGAGAAAGGCGAGCTAACCAGCGGATCGACCTGGCATGCCGCGGGCCTGGTGGGACAATTGCGGTCAGAGCGTAACATTACCCGCATGCTGCAATACAGCGTCAGTCTTTATGACCGACTGGAAGCGGAAACCGGTCTGACAACCGGCTGGAAAATGAGCGGCTGCCTGCACCTCGCCGGCACCAGCGAGCGAATGTACGAACTGAAAAAGGGTGCTACGACCGCCCGCAGTTTCGGACTCGAAATGAACCTGATCACCCCCAAGGAAGCTTACGATCTATGTCCGATTCTTTCCCTGGACGGTATCATCGGGGCGGCGTTTATGCCTACCGACGGGCAGGCTGATCCTGCCGGTATTACCCAGGCGCTTGCCAAGGGCGCCCGCAGCCGGGGGGCGAAAATCTACGAGCACACTCTGGTTACCGGCTTTGAGCTCGACCGCAAGCGGGTGTCGGCCGTCAAAACCGACAAGGGCAATATCAAGTGCGACATCGTGGTCAATTGCACCGGAATGTGGGGCTATCAAATCGGTGAGATGCTGGGAGTAAACACCCCCGTGGTACCCTTTCAGCACCAGTATCTGGTGACCGAAGAGATTGAAGGTCTACCGTCCAACCTGCCCACGATCCGCGACAAGGACAATCTGATCTACTACAAGGAGGAGGTCGGCGGCCTGGTCATGGGCGGTTATGAGCGCAACGGAATTCCTTGGGGCGTGGACGGCGTGCCCAATGACTTCAATTCGCAGCTGCTGGACCCGAACTTTGATCATTTTGAGCAGCTCTCGGAGCCGGCTATGCAGCGGACGCCTTGCCTGGCGCAAGTCGGAATTGCCAGACTGGTAAACGGTCCGGAAGGATTTACCCCGGACGGCGATGCCATCCTGGGTCCGGCACCGGAGCTGGACAATGTGTTTGTGGCCGTGGGTTTTAATGCCTTCGGCATCGCCGCCGGCGGCGGCGCCGGCCGTATGATGGCGGAGTGGATCATTGAGGGGGAGCCGAGCCTGGATATCTGGCCGCTGGATATCCGCCGTTTCGGACCGCACCACCGCAGCCGGGCCTACAATGTTGCACGAACCGGAGAGCTTTACGGTAAGCATTACACCATCCACTGGCCCAATGAGGAACATGACTCGGCGCGCGGTGTAAGACGCAGCCCGCTATACTACCTTCTGAAAGAAAGGGGTGCGGTTTACGGCGCTAAATATGGCTGGGAACGTCCCAACTGGTTTGCGCCGGAGGGTGTAACGCCCGAGGATGATCATACCTTTGAAATTCCAAACTGGTTTGCGTACGTGGCGGCCGAACACAAAAATGCCCGTGAAAACGTGGTGCTCATCGATCAATCTTCTTTCTGCAAATTCGAAGTCGAGGGCGCCGGCGCCCTTAAATTTCTGAATCGCCTGTGCGCCAACCAGATCGACCGGCCTGTCGGAAAAGTGATCTACACCCAAATGTGCAATGAAAGGGGTACCATCGAGTGTGATCTGACCGTCGGACGGTTGGCCGCCGATCGGTTTTTGCTGATCGTGGGTACGGCCTTTGCGCAGCGCGCCTCCTGGTGGCTTAAAAATCATCTGCCGTCAGACGGTTCGACGGCAATCAAGGATATGACTTCCGCCTATGCGGTCATAAACGT
>CP070771.1:4978163-4980095 GCA_020345785.1 Desulfobacterales bacterium | reverse complement strand
GTTTGTTTCTGCGACATCGTAGGGTTGCCGCTCCGAAATACCTTTGGCGGCCCACAGAACCTGTCCCCCGGCCTGTTGGACTAACACAAGGTCAACGATCATAACGACCTCCCGCTGGCTGGCCAATTCAGTGCCCACCCTCGCAATCGTCTGGGTCCGAACGGTTTTAATGACTCCCTTTAAAATGGCATCCGCGTCCGAGGCACTGCCAGCTAGACTCTTTTGTCTTTGCCGGGTGAACTCAAAAACGAGTTGATTGGTAACGATCCGTTCAATCCCGGTTTTAGAGGTTCGATTTTCAAAGACCTCAATAAAAATATGTTCCACGCCTTTTGGAAATCCACCTTGGCCTGCAAACCGATAGCCGCAGCCACCAACCAAAACTGTGCAAAGAATCATTAAGCCGATATTTCTGCTGTGTTTAAACAATATTCCTCCGAAATTAGGGTATAGGGTTATCGGGTTCAAGGCAAAAGATTTCAGTCCTTAACCCTATGCGCCGTGCACTATGCCCTATGCTTTTCCTTCCGCATTCCGATTTCCGAATCACTTATACCTTGCACCCTCAGCCCCATGCCTTTGCTTCATTCATATCACAATATTGACCAGCTTGTTTTTGACCACGATGACTTTTTTAATCTTTTTGTCACCAATAAACTTAACGATTCGCTCGTCCTCGAGCGCTATCTCTCCGAGGGTTTCGTCACTGGTATCGGCCGGGACCTGGAAGCGGCTCCGCAGCTTGCCGTTAACCTGAACCACGATCAACAGCTGATCTGTTTCAAGAGCGTCCTCCCGATATTGGGGCCATGGCGCCAGCAGCACGCTGGATTGATGGCCGAGCGCCTCCCACAGTTCTTCGGCAAAATGCGGCACAATCGGCGACAGCAGAACCGTCAGGGATTCCATGGCAAACCTCATCACCGACATCCACTGGCTGCTTTCTTTTTGCATGTCAACACCGCTTAACGTGTTGAAAAGCTCCATGACGGCGCTGATAGCGGTATTGAAATGGAAGCGGTCTTCGATATCTTTCGTCACCTTGTGAATCGTTTGATGGGTTTTGCGATACACGTCCCGCAAATCGTTATTCAAATCATCGGAATTCCCCTCAAAGGGTTTTACATCCTTTATCGCATCCATCATCGTCCCAGCTAAGCGCCAGACGCGGTTTAGAAACCGAAAGCCGCCCTCAACGCCCTGCTCGCTCCACTCCAGATCCCGCTCCGGCGGTGCGGCAAAGAGACAGAAAAATCTTGTTGTGTCGGCCCCATATTTATCTAGCAGAGTATTGGGATCAATGACATTCTTCTTTGATTTCGACATCTTCTCTACTCGGCCTAGGGTCACCGGCTTGTTGCAGAATTTACAGACGCGATGCGCCTTGTCGTTGTCAACTTCTTCTGGCAGCAGATAACCGTGCTTTGGACACATAACCGTTTCCTTGCACACCATCCCCTGGGTCAGAAGATTGGTGAAGGGCTCCTTAAATTTCACCAACCCATGATCATGCAGCACCCGTGTATAAAATCGCGAATAGAGCAGATGTAAAATAGCATGCTCAACCCCGCCGATGTATTGATCCACTGGCATCCAGTAATCGACGGCATCTGTGTCAAACATGTTGGTGTGACAATGCGGACTGCAGTACCTTTCAAAATACCAGGAAGACTCTACAAAGGTATCCATCGTATCGGTTTCTCGAGTGGCAACGAGGTCACCGCATTGGGGGCATGTCGTATGAAAGAAATCATCCAACTCAGGAAGTGGGGATTTCCCGCCCTCCAGCATGTCCGCATCTTCGGGCAAAATCACAGGCAGGTCCTCTTCCGGCACCGGCACAATGCCGCAATGACCGCAGTGGACCATAGGAATCGGTGCACCCCAGTAGCGCTGCCGGGAGATTCCCCAATCGCGCAGCCTGAAGCTGAC
>CP070771.1:4953351-4978063 GCA_020345785.1 Desulfobacterales bacterium | reverse complement strand
GGTCCTCTGGGCCAGGATTCTTTAGTCGACATGGCACGACTATTCGGACGTTTTGAATTCACCAGCAACCATATATGAATCCATTTGATATTTTAATCATCGTTATATTGGGCTACAGCCTGGTAAGAGGCCTCTTCAGAGGACTGGTCAAGGAGCTCTCTTCTATCATTGGTGTATTTGGCGGTTTTTATGCGGCCTATACATACTATATGGTTCTCGCCAAGGTTCTCTCAAGATTGATCCACGACGTTTCATACCTTAACATATTAAGTTTTCTTATTATTTTTTGCGTTGTCCTGATCATCGTCAGTGTTTTAGGCGTTATTATCAAATATCTGTTGAATATAGCATTTTTAGGCTGGGTCGACCGTATCGGCGGTCTGATTTTCGGCATTATTAAGGCCGTTCTGATCGTATCCGTTCTTTTCATCTCACTGACCGCCTTCCTCCCCCAGGGATCTGCGTTTATTAAAAACTCCGTGATGGCTCCCCATGTCGCATGGGTTTCAGAAAAGATGGCGAAAGTCGTCTCCAGACAAATGAAACAGGATTTTATGACCAAACTGGAGGAGCTCAAAAAATCATGGAAGATATCAAATTAAATCAAGCGCATACGGAGCTGGGGGCACTATATCGATTGGTCGAAACCCTGCGGGGTAAAAATGGATGCCCGTGGGATAAAAAGCAAACCCCTGAATCCGTCAGCATATATTTGATGGAGGAAGTCTTTGAATTGGCTCATGCGATTGAGACCGCCGAGCCTGATCAAATACGTGATGAACTGGGAGACGTTCTATTTCACATCGTTTTCATCGCCCGTATGTTTCAGGAGCGCGGACACTTTGATCTGGCGGCTGTTGCTCATTCGATTACCGAGAAAATGATCCGTCGGCACCCCCATGTTTTTGGTGGCAAAAAAATTCACAGCAGCGAAGAGGTCATTGACAACTGGCACAAAATCAAACTTGGTGAAAAAAAGTCGACAGCCAAACACTCGCTTCTTGATTCAGTCCCCCCAAACCTCCCGGCTTTATTGCGTGCCTACCGCGTCTCAGATCGTGTCGCTAAATCCACCTTTGAAGAAACGGATTTGGACAGTCATCTAAATAATGTCCAAGACGCTCTGGATAAACTAAAATTAATATTGAAAAGTCAGGAGACAAGGATTTCATCGGAGCAAATTGGCGACTTGCTGTTTGCCGCAGTAAACCTTGCCCGCCGGGCTAAAATTCATCCGGAAAGAGCCTTGGCCGAATCCGTAAAGCGGTTTGAGCAACGGTTTAAAATGATTGAAGAACTGATCTCTGAAAGTAACCGGCAGTTTGAAGAGCTGACCATTGAGGAAAAAAAACGGATCTGGGAGAAATTATAAAAGAGGGATTTTTAAGCGAATTGTCTGATCAATCACCGACAGCCGGCAGATAGGCGTTCGCTTCCCATCAGCGGGCAAGAAAGACGGCAGCCGTCTGATGTAGCCCTTTGAGATCGCCTGATCTGCAACCAGATATGTCTCAGAAACCCGTCACATGTATTCACAGATGGCGCGTTTGAGTCCGGTGCGGGCTTAACTCAGGCTTATTGAGGCTAAATGCCCACCTTGGCACCGATGTCCTGCGGCATCTGATGCCAAGCCTTTCCGTTTGAAAAAAGATGACGGTCGTATTTAAACCATTTCGCCAAAAGGAAGAAATCCCGGCGGGATTTTTTTGACCAGTTTGCCGTCCTCAGTGTATTTTTCTACGACCAGCTGGCCTTCTTCCAGGCTATTGCGCGACTTTATGTTTTGCTCGGTCTGCAAATTCATCTCAGGCTTTTGACTATCATCACTTTTTTCAACCGGACGCTGGGCCCTGACCTTTTCGGTTTTCCGGATCTCGAAATCCCTGTTAGAGGCCTCAGCGTTATAACTTGTGCGCACAAATTGCTGTATTGTGGCTTCACCAATGGCGTTTATCATTTTGTCCTCCTTAAACTCAATGCTCATCCGTTATCCTGATCTGCTGGTCGATACGATCCCCCGTCATCAAGCCCAGGATTCGGTTTCTTTGTCCCCCGACTCTTTGGCCAATTGTTCCAGTCTTTGGATCAAAAAATCGGAATCTTCAACGGAGAGACTATTGGTGATTTTCTGGTTTATGCTATCAATGGCATTAAACACGAATGTCGTTTTTTTCTTTTCATCCGCCGGAGCTTCAATCTGCGAAATCGTTTTGGCAGCTTCTGAGATCCTTCGTCGGGTTTCGGCCAGCGAGCCGAATCGTGTAATTTTGTTCAAAATGTCTTTTGATACTTTTTCAATCATTGCCTGACGTTTTCCCTCAGCCGTCAAGTTCACCTGATCAGTCAGTGTCTTTTCGGGTGTCGTGTTTTTTTTGCTTGAGGACACATTTTGTCTAAGCTGCTTGCTGTAGACATTCAAGACATTGTGCATTTGATAGCTTGGAACATACATTCGGCATCCCTCCTGACGTGATTATCGGCACCGTTAACAACAGACTTTAGCAAAAAGATGGAGGAATATCGGAAATAGTTGGTTAAATATTGTTTTAACTAATTAAAATCACGAACAATATCTCTCTAGTCTTCAAAATCCCCTTCGGGCCCTTTATCACTCTGAATGGCAGCCGCCCGTGCGATGATTTTTTTAGTCGTCCATTCGGAATGATCTTCGATCCTTTCCGCTTTGGGGCCGGCGTCATAAGATCCGGTCTGAAGAATGGCGGCCACGGCCAAGGGCGCGGTATTTTCTGCGTTAAATACATTAACCAGCATATTATAAACGAAATCTTCAACTCTTTTGACCATGCGGTTTTTGATATCGCTGGACTGGCCGAGCAATTTGTTCTCAAAGGGTAAATTGAGTTTTTTGTAATTACCGGCTTTCCATCCCTGTTTTTGGGCATAGGCTACCATTTCCGACCAAAGCGCCTCGGTAACACCCTGGTCGCTGAGTTTTTTGAAATCGCCCTGGTCGTCTAACTGTGCATTTCCGTAGTCATTGACTTCTAGTCCCCAGGAAATCATTTGGAGGGCAGTGGCGACATTGGCTTTTGTCGTTCTGGTTTTAGATGCAATTTCCCGCAGGCGGTCCGAACTATTGCCCGACGTGCCGTGCTGTGCTCCGGAAACCTTGTATTTTTCTAAAGCCGCATGGATCTGGGCGGTCAAACCAACCTGGATACCCTGGTCGCTGGCCTCAATTCCGTGAGTCGTGCCGTTGTTTAAGGCTATCCAATCCGGGAAGATGTCATGGGCATTCAAGCCTTGGATGAGAAACAGCGCTTCTTCTACGGTTGACAATCCTTCCTTGCCTTTGATCTCACCGATTTCCGTTTCAAGTCCGGCCCATTTGGGTATTAACGGATTCAACTCCAGATTAGCGAGCAGGTTTTTATCATCCGGCATATGTGATGCGTCAATGGCGATGGAGGTTATTCCGGCTTCAAACATCGAAGGGATTTCAATTTTTGCGGCCTCAACATCCTGTTCACTTTTTAATCCGTAATGATCGGCATGAATTGCCACCGGAATTGTGATCCCCATTTCATTGCATGCCGCATCGACGATCATGGCAATATTCCAGTAGTTCACAGCGCAATATGCAGCGGCACCACCTTCCGACTTGGCAATTTCAATGATAAGCGCAGCATTGGCACGCTGGGCAGCCTTTAGCGCACCGCGGATGACAAAACTGTTTCGGCCGTTGGCAGCTATCGCAATAGCGCTCCCTTTCGCAAGCATGGCCCGATCAATGAATTTTCCACTGACAATCAGGGCTCTGGAGTTGGGAAAGCATTTGACCACGTTCGGCGGTCGACCAATCTGCAAGGCCTTCTCAAAATCTGCGGAATTACCCGTGTTTGGTTCTGCCATAATATATTCTCCTTTTTGTGGGTTTAACGGTTGCTGTTTGTCATTGTTATCATGAAAATAAACATTTGAACGCACATCTTCGATTACCTGGAGTATTTCCTGTTTGTAGGATTGCGGCGCGTACAATTTGCCCCACCCCTTTTGCAGTTGGAATAATCCATTATAGGCCGTATCGTAATAGGATTGAAGGCGATGGGGAATTTGCCGTTGATCCAGTATTGAGTCGATAAGTTGTGCTTCGATGGCATTTTCCAAAACTGCAATGTTAACCAAATGTGATTCACCATTTTGCGGCATTATAGTTGTCCTTAATACGATCTATGGCTTCCGCTCAATGAAAGACCTGCCGAAGCCATTTGTTCCGCGGCGGCATATCCATTAAGTTTGATAGGAAAACTTAAGCATAAATATCGATAAGTAAACCAACCTGATTTATTTTAGGTGCTTTAAGGCGGCAGTTGGAATTGTACTCAGGTTCGTGAAGGACAGGCCGGCTGACGCTGCCTGTGAAATCCGGCAGGAGCAACCTGTTGTATCGTGTGAATCGAGGGTCAGAGAAAACAGGAACGGGGCCCGAAATTTTTGCAGTATGGAGCATAACCTGGTGTTGATCCGGGCGATAGGGAATGAGCTGGTTGTTTGGCGGGATATCCATATGGATGACTTATTATCTCATATAGCTGCTTATTTCAAGGATAATTTCGTCTGGCTGTCCACCATTTTCGATGACGAAACATTTTTGGGGAAAATGAGGGTGAGATCTCAAGAGTGAAGGCTTATTCTAACATCGAAAATCTGGTCCTCTGGGACCGTCGAAGATCCCGCTTTGCGGGGGCCGGAGAAGATTGGCTGGTTCGTAAACATATGCCGTGGAATGATGGAATACTGGAATGATGGAATACTGAAAACACGCGTTTGGCGGACTGCGATCTTTTTTTATATGGATGGCATGGATTAAAAGGCAAAATCAGGCCATTATCCGCTTTTGATCACCAATATTCCATTTTTCCACCCCTCCACAGGCGGATCTTCGACATTCCATTATTCCATGAGTTACCTGACGCCAACGACCACCCCTCTGGGGTGAAGTCAAAGCCTGGGCTTCTGGGCAAGGATTCTTTACTATTCTTTCTTTTTCCGGGAAATTTCGGCGTTTTGCTGAGTAACCCGTTCATTGTAAGCTTCAACCAACTCTTTGTATTGGTTGCCTTTTTGCACATAAGCCTCAGCTCTTTTATTCAGTGCTTCAACTTTTGCATTATATTTCAGAATATCTTCGCGATTTACCAGCGACTCTTTTTCTTTGGCAAGTTTTTCCTTCTCCTCTAAGATTGCACGATATTCCCGGTCGATTTCTTTTTTCATGCTTTCCAGTTGCTTGCGGGTCGCATCCAGTTCGCCTGCGTTATCGGCGACGTCCGAAACAACCTGAGAATCTTCCCCCTGCGTGTCCTCTGTCGCCTCGGCGCTGTTATCCGTTTCTACCGGCTCATCCGGGTAGCTACTCTCAAGTTCCGGGTCTGTCTCTTCCGCCTGCACCCGTTCGCGGGTCTGTTCTGATTCCGCGCCATTCTCTGTTTCTGCCCTGGTATCAGTTTCCTCGGCATCCGCGTCGCTTTCATACTCGTAGCTGGCCTCGATGGCGTCCCTCTGATCCTTAGGGACCTGGTTTAAATCATCTGTGTAATAAACATTACCTTGCTCATCAACGTACTTATAAATTTCGGCCGGGGCATTGAATGCTAACAGGCATATTGCCAGAACAACTAAAAATTTTATGAAATTCAAGTGATTATCCTCCATCTTCTAAATGATTGATGGTCCACTGTGCGGCAACCTGCAATGCATGATAAGCAGTCAACATACATAGTGGCGGAGAATTTTAATTTTCCTCTACCTTTAATTATTTATCATAGGTTCATCCACAAAGCAAATCTGCCGCAATGGGAAACCTGTATAACTCAATGTCTATATCGCCAGCTGAGATGAAAAGTTGAGGAAATATTCAAATACAAGCCGTTTAACTCCATTCATAAGCCCCCCGATCTATCGGGATGAGAATTGAAAAGCTAAATGAAAAGAACCAGGGTTTGGGGGATTGTGGAGGATTTAATGATTTACAAATAAATTAAAATAGTTAAAATTCAATCAGGTCAAAATTTCATAAATTGCTGGATTCCTGCGTCGCTAAAACCTTGACAGAAAGTACCATATCTATTCTATATTCAAATGAAAGGATTCCGCAACGATTTTTCGGCCGGTTTTGTGAATGCGCATTTTATGGGAGGGTCGCCATGTTAAGTGAAAAGGAAAAACTGGATGCACTGACGCGTTTGGGAGTTGACCTCAATCAGATCCAGGATTTGGATATATTGATGGAAAGCATCCTTACCGAAGCCCGCCGCTTTGTCAACGCTGACGCCGGCTCAATTTACATCCGGGAAAAAGACATGCTGCATTTCAGCTACACACAGAATGATACGCTTCAAGGAAGATTAAGCGAGGGTCAGAAGCTTATATATTCCACCTTCAGGATTCCCATAAACGGCAACAGCATCGCCGGCTTTGTGGCCGAATCCGGTCAACCGCTTAACTTGCCCGATGTCTATCATATTGATCCGACCTGCCCGTATCATTTTGATAAAGAATTCGATGAAACAGCCGACTACAGCACCCGGTCGGTGTTAACCATACCTTTGCAGACCTCCAAAGGCGATTCACTCGGTGTGCTCCAGATCATCAACGCCCAGGATGATAACCTGAATGTTGTTCCCTTCACTTCCACAGACGAAAAGATGATGATGCACTTTGCCAGCATTGCAGCGGTCGCCCTGGCCCGCGCTCAGATGACGCGTGCCATATTACTGCGTATGATGAAAATGGCCGAGATGCGGGATCCTAAAGAAACCGGCGCCCATGTCAACCGGGTTGGCGGATACGCCGTGGAAATCTATGAAAAATGGGCCCGACGCCATAATGTTTTGCAGAAAGACATTGATAAAAATCGTGATACACTGCGCATGGCGGCGATGCTCCATGATGTGGGCAAAGTTGCCATATCCGATCTTATTTTAAAAAAGCCCGGCCGCTTAAATGAAGACGAGCGGGAAAAGATGAAACTACACACCGTGTCCGGCGCGCGTTTATTTTTGAATCGTCAATCCGACTTTGATGATGCCGCCGCCGAGGTGGCGTTAAACCACCATGAACGATGGGATGGCAGCGGCTATCCGGGGCATGTTGATATCGTTGCCAACAAACCGCTGAAAGGATTCACCAAACCGGACGGTTCGGCCAGAGGTAAAAGGGGTGATGAAATCCCAATTTACGGTCAAATCGTTGCCTTAGCCGATGTTTATGATGCGCTTTCCAGCCAGCGGGTATACAAGGAAGCCTGGGAAGAATCCAAGGTTCTGGCGCAAATTCAAGCGGACGCCGGTCATCATTTTAATCCCGAACTGGTGGAGATTTTCATTTCCTGTCTCGATATCATGCGCTCAATTCAAAAAAGGTATCAAGGCGATGGAATTGTAAATTAAATTTTAAATCGAAAAGATTCCATCAAATAACGTTTGACAATCTTCCAATGTGGTGTATAGATTATGATCTCAAAGGGTTGGGGGTCGAGGAGTTCCCCGTGGGATAATCCATAATTTTCATTTTTCAGTCAGAAATTATGAAGCTTAAACACAGTATTATATGTTTCGTTGTCGTCGCCTTGATCTGCGCCTGCGCTACCAAATCTGGTGGACCTCCGGATTCCGCCACGGCTGAAAAAGCAGACGCGCTGTTTGCCAGAGCCGAAGATCTGTTTGGCGCCGGTTCCTACAATGAAGCGCTGGAGCTTTACGATGCGTATTTGAGCCAATATGGGGAAGCATCAATGGCGGCAGCGGCGTTGATGAAGATCGGATATATACACGTCGTAAACGGTGATTACGAAAAGGCCCGGGATGCCTACCGACGGATTATAGTCGATTATCCCGCCAGCTCCTTTGTTCAAGATGCACTGGTGGAAGAACTTGCTACCTATTACCAGCAAGGCCGTTACCGCGATGTTATTCAAGTTGCGCCCGACACCCTGCGGCGCATCGACTCTGACCTGCACATGTTTAAAACGTATGCCCTTATCGGGGATACCTATTTGGCCCTAGGCACCCCCATCGACGCCATCGATTTTTATGCGCGAGCCCAAGACTTTGCATCCGAGCTGGAGCAGGAGGCCATTAAAGCCAAACTCAGAGAGGCGATCGCCCAGCTTGACACGGCTGATGTAGCGATTCTTGTCGAGCATCCTGATGAGAGCCTGCCAATGGACTTTCTGCTATATCAGCTGGGTTTAAACTATGCGTTGGAAGAGAAATATGATGAGGCCTTAACTATTTTGGCTGAGTTTCTTGACCGTTATCCTGATAATGAAAACCGGATTCTGGTCGAAAGCCTGATCGATGAGATCAAGAAGAATGCTGTTTTCCGCCGCAATACCGTTGGTGTGCTGTTACCGCTGAGCGGTTCCTATGCGGCGTTCGGACAGCGCGCTCTGAAAGGAATCGAACTGGCACTGATGCAGTTCAGTTCCCAAAGCGGTAATCCGCCAATCAATATTATTGTCAAAGATACCGAAGCCGATCCGGGTAAAACCGTTATGGTGATGGAGGAATTATATCGTGATCAGGTTGCCGCTATTCTCGGACCCATTGTCACCTCCGAAATTGCCGCCCGTGAAGCTCAAAAAATGGGGATTCCCATAATTACGTTTACGCAGAAGGATAATATCCCTGAAATTGGTGACAAGGTATTTAGAAATTTTATCACTCCCAAAATGCAGGTGCAGGCCATTGCGTCGTTCACCGTTGAAACTCTCGGATTGTATCGCTATGCAATACTTTATCCGGATGAAACCTACGGCATCACTTTTATGAATCTTTTCTGGGACGAACTGCTGAAATTGGGCGGCAAAGTGGTGGGGGTCGAAGCATACAAACCCCAAAACACCGATTTTACCGATCCTATTAAAAAGCTCATCGGGCTCTATTACCAAGTGCCCGAAGACCTCAAGCCGGAAGTTGTTTTAAACGGTAACCAAAGTGAAACTGATGCGCAAAAGAGCGCGGATAACGGAAGCCGAGATGCGAGCGCCGATAAGCAGCAAGAGGAGGAGCCGCAACCCATTGTTGATTTTGATGCCATTTTTATTCCCGATTCACCCGGGAAAGCGGGTCTGATTGTTCCCCAATTGGCATATTTGGACGTAAAGGATGTCTATCTGCTGGGCACCAACCTGTGGCATTCCGATTCTTTGATAAAAATAGCCGATCAATATGTTCAGGGGGCTGTCATGCCGGACGGATTTTTCGGTGAAAGTGATTCCCCAATCGTTCAAAAATTTGTCACCGCTTTTGAGGAAGCCTATCAGGAGAAGCCCGACTTTATCGAGGCGGTTGTGTTTGATTCCGCTATGATCCTGTTTCATGCGGTCAGTCGCCCCCATATTCGATACCGCAACGAGATCAGAGATGAGTTGCTCGGCCTGGATAATTTCCCAGGTGTCACTGGCCCCACCCGTTTTGATGAAAACGGTGAAGTACGAAAAAAGCTGCATTTATTAAGGATAAAAGGCAAGCGGTTTGTGGAGCTCAAATAAATGACAATTGAATATTGAAAATTGAATATTTAAGGTACGCCTGCGGCGGATCGATTTAACAAATTCAAAAAAATCATTGAAAAGCTGACGCGACACGCGGGCTGGCGCCTGCACTGTGCGAGCGTCATCAGCAAATATTCAATATTCAATCGAAAATATTAAATCATGCTGTATTCTTGAGTGATCCCTGGCCGGTGGCCTCCAGGGCGCTGCGCCATAAACTGCCCGCCGGATCTATCTGCTTTCGTTTTTCGGCAATCAATTTCATCGGCACATGGACAAAGTGGTTGTTCCAATGGCCGATGAGCATACTCGTCTTGCCGGCCATACCGGCATGCACGGCGTTGCGACCTAAAAAGTTGCAAAAGACGCGATCGTTGGCATTGGCGGGAAGGCTCCTAATCATGTAGCTTGGATCGATATACTTAATAGAGACATCAATTCCCTTTTCCTTAAAGTAAGCAGTTATGGCATCCTTCAGATAAATTCCAATATCCTTAAGCTTGATATTGCCGGAAGCATCCCGTTCGTTTTTTCCATCTTCAAAAAATTTTTGGCCGGCTCCTTCCGCCACCACGATCACCGCATGTTTTCGATCTGCCAGACGCTTTTCAAGGTCACTTAGCAGACCATGAGGCCCTGCCAGATCGAAGTCGACTTCCGGAATGAGAACAAAATTAACATCCTGCTGTGCCAGAACCGCCGTTGCAGCGATAAACCCTGAATGCCGACCCATTAATTTGATCAGGCCGATGCCGTTGGGATAACCCTCGGCTTCATTGCTGGCAGCAATGATGGCTTTGGTGGCGACATCTACTGCCGTATCAAAACCAAAAGAGCGGGAGACCATGAAAATGTCGTTATCGATGGTCTTTGGGACCCCGACAACACCGATCTTTAATTCGCGCGCTAAAATTTTATCGGCTATCCGGCCGGCGGCCGTAAGCGTCCCATCACCCCCGATCATAAATAGTAAGCCGATGTTCATCCTTTCAAGGCTGTCTATAATTTCATCAATGTCTTGGGGACCTCTACTCGATCCGAGCACGGTACCGCCTCTATCGTGAATATTGACGACCGCTTTGGGCGTCAGATCAATCAGTTCATGACCGTAGCGGGGAATAAAACCCTGAAGGCCGTAGCGGATGCCGAAGATATTGCGCACCCCGTAGCCGTAGTGCAATTCCAGCACAATTGATCGAATAATATCGTTTAGTCCCGGGCATAATCCGCCGCACGAGACCAGGGCGCATTTTAATTTGCTCGGATCAAAGAAGATATGACGTCGTGGTCCCGCCAATTCAAAGCACGGCAGACTTTGACCATCTTGCACCATCCGGTAGATCTGCGCGTCATCAATTTCTATGATAACCCGATTTGCGTCGGACACGAAACTGATGCCGTCCGAGCCGTCCAGCCTTTTTTGAACCGGTGTCGGTATTTTTGCCTCCCCAAGGGTAGGGATTTGAGTGATCATGGATTCTGTTTTCATGAAGACCTCACTGACAATTGCAAAATGAATATTGAATATTTTTGGTTCAACTTCCGTTGAATTTAAACGCGCCTTTGCCCAGTATATCATGCAGGTGCAAAATGCCTTTTACTTCACCTGCGTCATTGACGACAGGAAGCACGGTAATCTGATGCGCTTCCATCATGTATAAAGCATCGTAAGCGGGAGCGTCTTCCCTCAGCGTCCGTGGATTTTCGGACATAACGTCTTCTACGGTGAGTTCGGAGATCAGACGGCCGGATACGACCATGCGCCGGATATCCCCGTCAGTGATGATGCCGCTGAGCTTGTTGCCGGGACCGATAACCAGGGTTGTACCCAATCCGCCGCGCTCAATTTCAACGACCGCATCCGGCATCGGCGTTCCCTCGTCCACACGGGGGATGGATTTGCCGGATAACATCAGATCTTGAATTCTGGCGGTCAGGCGCTGACCGAGGGTTCCACCAGGATGATACAGTTTGAAGTCACTTGATTTAAAATGCTTTTTTTCCAGTAAAACAACCGCCAGTGCGTCTCCCATGGCCAGCATGGCGGTGGTGCTGGCGGTCGGTGCAAGCCCCAGCGGGCATGCCTCACACGCTACACCGACGTCGATCACAACGTCGCTGAGTTTGGCCAGGGTCGACTTTATATCACCGGTAAAGGCAATTATTTTGCAGCCGATTCGGCGAATACTTGACAGCAGAATATTTAATTCATCCGTTTCGCCACTCTTGGACAGGGCAATAAATATGTCATCGCCGGACACCTGCCCCAGATCTCCATGCATGGCCTCAACAGGATGCAAAAACAGGGACCTGGTGCCCGTGCTGTTTAAAGTGGCTACGATCTTTCGGCCGACGATTCCTGATTTTCCGATTCCGCTTACAATAAGTCGCCCTCTGGAACCGCAAATCATTTCGACCATTATAGAAAAATTTTCATCAATCCGATCGATGAGATTCATGATGCCGGCGGCCTCAATTTTTAAAACCTCGATCGCTTTTTGAATAATCGGACCTGAGTCCGTATTCGGCTCGCGGTCATCCGTGTGCGTGCTCATATTGCATTCCGTTTCATTTGACTCCGGAGTATTGGCGTATTGGTGATCTTAAAAATTCCTTATTTAGAGGCCATGGTCCAGTTAAGTTGGCCACTTCGTCCGGTTTGTCACTTATTTTCGGTGATTGTAAAAAAAAAATCAAGCCTACAATATGGTTGTAGAAATTAAAAAAATGCTGTAAAATTTTCTTGACATTTACTGTCGGTGCGATTATTTTCGCTCAACTTTTTGTGATCGGTTTGAGCCGGGTCCCAATAATTCCCGGCTTTTTTTTTACAAATTTGCATCAGGAAGGGGGTGATACCAATGATTTGTACAACCATCAAAGAGGGTATGGAATGTCCGTTTATGTCCGCTAAAGGGTGTTCCTACAACGGCGGGATTTGCCATCAGATCGTAGAGCAGTGCCAGGGTTGTAACCGCGGCGCCGAACTATCATCGGGCTGGTACTGCACAGCCTGTCCGGAACCGGCTGTGAAGTGGAAGAACGGCAATTGTAACCTGGCATCTCATGTCAGCGCAGCAACCTCCTCCGCCCAGACCAAGCTCAATCCCCTAAAGGCTTCCAAAAGAGGGAGCAGATAATTGCTGCTCACGATCAAACGGTAAACCCCGCTCTCGGTTTGAGCGGGGTTCGCCTTTCCATTGACTATTGAATATTGAAAATTGAATATTTGTGGATGTCGCCCCGCTCCGTCCTTATATATAAAAAATAGACGGGATACATTATTTCGACATTCGAAATTCATTATTCAACCCGCCCGCAATGCCTTGAAACAGGGCCAGGGAAAATTTAATTTTTTGATTCATAGCTTAATAATTACGATAATCTAACGTATTATGCATGGCAGGCGGGTATTCGCTTTTATCAATGTTTCTCTTTCGATCAGACTGGTCGCTTTTCAAGCCAGAGGCTAAGCTGACACCTGACACCTGACACCCGAAACCTTCAATTCATCAGTTTATCAATACTAACCAGCTGGATACAAATACATAGCAACTGCATTGCCGCAAGCACATCCTTTACAGGTGGAAATGACGGCGCTATGCGAATATTTCGATCCAGAGGGTCCTGCATATACGGGTAGGTCGAGCCGGCAGGGGTCAATTTTACACCCGCTTCGGCCGCCAGTTCGACCACCGCAGCGGCGCACCCTTCCATGGTATCGATGCTGACGAAATAACCGCCGGCGGGATTGCTCCATTGCGCAATATTTTTGCCGGCGAGTTCTTCTTGCAGAACGCTTTGCACAGCATCAAATTTGGGTTTTAATATTGCGCGGTGCTTTTGCATATGATTTTGTATGCCCGCCATGTCCCTAAAAAATTTCACGTGACGCAGCTGGTTGAGTTTATCCGGACCTATGGTTTGAAAGCTGATCTGTTTTCTGAGCAGCGCCATATTTTTTTCACTGCCGGCCATCATGGCCACCCCACTGCCGGCAAACGCGATTTTGGACGTCGAGCCGAAAATCAGAACGCGGTCCGGATTGCCGGCCTTTTTGCAGGCGGCCAGAATGTTTTTCAGGCGTGCCGGTTTGTCATCCAGGTGATGGACGGTATAAGCATTATCCCAGAAAATGCGGAAATCAGCGGCTTTGGTCGGCATCGACGCCAGACGGTCGACGACCTCATCTGAATAGACGGCGCCGGTGGGATTACTGTATTTGGGCACACACCAGATTCCTTTGATGCTTTCGTCTTCGGCGACCATTTTTTCAATAACGTCCATATCGGGACCGGCAGCATTCATCTCAACCGGTATCATCTCAAGGCCTAAATAATCGCAGATGAAAAAATGCCGATCATAGCCGGGACTGGGGCACAAAAACTTGATTTTTGGCAGCTTGCCCCAGGGCGGACCGTCATCGCTGACACCTTTTATCATGGCCCGCATGAAGGTGTCATGCATGAGGTTAAGGCTTGAGTTGCCGCCGATAATAATTTCCTCAGGAGTTACCTCCAGGTACTGGGAAAATAATTTTTTGGCCTCAGGAATCCCGTCCACCCCGCCGTAATTTCGGCTGTCCATTCCATCTTCTGTTTGGTAGTCCCTGCTGTTGACGCAGTCCAGCATTTCAAGGGCAAGATCCAGCTGTTCGCTGCACGGCTTTCCGCGAGTGATGTCAAGGGTGATACCGCGAGATTTAAATCCATGATACTGATCAAGCAGGCTGTCTTTTAACTGCTGCAATTGTTGGTTGCTGAGAGTCTTAAAATCCGTCATTTTATAGTGTCCTTCTTATTTTTTTCTGGTATTTGCCAAATGTGTCGTTATGTTTCGCAAAGTGTTTGCCGGTTTCTATACCATCGAAAGAATACGCCAGCAAGGCTTAATTAATCCGCATTAATCCGCCCGGGAAAACAGCACGCTCAGGCTTGTGGATTGTTTTTTTGAGAATTTAAGAAAGTTGTTGAATCGAAGGTCCGCCGGATTAATGATTCAATGCTGCGCATTTTTTTATCTTTTTCATAGCACATTTCAATAAATAAAAACGCGTAATCCACACCAGGTATTTCCTTTTTTGAGGGCAGAGTAATTTAGATAAAGGGAATTTGCTCTTGCAAATTAGCTTTTAAACGATTAGAAAGGCGCCAAAATTTCTTGAACCTTCTCGGTCTTCAGGAAGGCTCCTGCCAAACCCTAGTGAGCGTTGCCGGGCAGCCTGCCGGACTCGGGGTCACAAAGAACACGAATGCTCTTCGCGACAGAATTGAGAATCGGAATAGCACATGTCCTCATTGAGAAAATTACAGGCACGCATTGATATTCTTGCCAGGCATGATCTTTCCGGCCGGGTTTCCAAGGCCGGCAAGTGGACCTTATATTTTATCGGTATCGGCATCATCGCCGGCACCGGAGCCATCATTTTCCATTATCTCTGCCAGGTCGGCATCCATTATTTCATGGATATGCTGGCGGGCTATCGCCCCCCGGCGCCGGCTGGTGAACATCATCTTATTCCTCCCACCGAGCATTCCTTTAACCGTTGGATTCTTTTGTTTCTGCCGGCCTTTGGCGGCATTATCAGCGGATGGCTCGTCTACACCTTTGCTCCCGAGGCCGAGGGGCACGGCACCGATGCGGCGATAAATGCCTATCATAATGCCGGCGGCTTCATACGCGCCAGGGTTCCGATCATAAAAACGTTTGCCTCTGCCATCACGCTCACCACAGGCGGTTCGGGTGGCAGAGAGGGGCCGATTGCCCAGATCGGAGCCGGTTTCGGATCTTTTCTGGCGACCAAATTGAGGCTATCACGCCGCGAACGTCGTATCATGATGGCCGCCGGCGTTGCGGCGGGCGTCGGCAGTATCTTCCGGGCGCCGTTGGCAGGGGCCTTATTTGCCGCCGAAGTTCTCTACCGCGATCCTGAATTTGAATCGGAGGTGATCATACCGGCCGGAATTTCATCGGTGGTTGCATACTGTCTTTTTTGCCTGGTTTTTGGATGGGGTTCTTTATTTCAGTCGCCTGATTTCAAGTTTCAAAATCCGGTGGAACTGGGACCCTATGTCATATTAGCTCTGGTCCTGGCTGCAACCGGTGCCGTTTATGTGAAATTATTTTACGGGATCACCGGATTTTTCCATTCCCTAAAAATTCCCAATCACATAAAACCCGCCATCGGTGGTCTGTGTACCGGTATCATCGGATTCTTTTTGCCGCAGACGCTGGCCTTCGGCTATGGGTTCGCCCAAAAGGCGATTTACAACGAATTGACCATACCTTTCCTTTTACTCCTGGCTTTCGGTAAAGTGCTGACGACCTCATTCACCATCGGCTCCGGCGGCAGTGGCGGTGTTTTCGGTCCCTCGATCGTTATCGGGGGCGCCATGGGGGGGGCTGTCGGTAAATTTTTTCATCTGATGATTCCCGGGGTCGTCGCCGAACCCGGAGCGTTTGTGGTGGTCGGAATGGCCGGTTTTTTTACCGCCGTTTCCAACACACCGATTTCTACCATTATTTTTGTCAGTGAAATGACCAACTCCTATCACCTGCTGCTGCCAAGCCTGTTGGTATGCTCCGTGGCCTACCTGGCATCCAAGCGTTGGACTATTTTTCACCGGCAGGTTAAAAGCCGTGTCGACTCACCGGCCCATGCCGGCGATTTTTTCATCGATATTTTACAAACCATCAAGGTAAGAGATGTGATGGAACATGTAAGAAAAGTTACGCTGATTCCCCAGGACATGACGTTTTCCGATTTTAAGAAGTATTTTTCGGAAACCTCCCAGCACTATTTTCCGGTGATGGACCAGCATAAAAGACTGAGCAGTATTTTTTCCATTAATGATGTGCGCGGCGTGCTGTTTTCACCGGAAATTGAAAGCCTGGTGGTCATGAAGGACATCGGAACTTCCGACATTATTGTGACGACTCCGGCCGAAGATTTAAACACCGTCTTAAGAAAATTCACTACCAAGAACATCGACAGTCTGCCGGTGGTCAAAGAAGACGATCACACGGAACTGATCGGCATGTTGAACCGGCGCGAAGTCATTGCTTTTTACAATCAGCAGATCCAAAAAATGAAAAGCGGCCGGGTGCTGCCCGAGGAAGCCAAAGAAGAAGAGAGTTGAAGCGGGTTGCGGGTTGCGAGTTACGAGGTGCGTGTTACGGGATGCGGGGTGCGGGTGATTCGATTGCGGATTTCAGATATCGGATTTCGGATTTAAAAAAAGGAATTGATCCTTTCGCCCTGCGCCTTACGCCGTGAGCCTTTATCCTTTAACCCTAAACCTCATCAACCAATCAACCCAATCAACTCCGTCAACCATTTTTAATATTTGACCTCCATTAAAAAAAGCCCGTGGGCCGGGGCGGTGGCGCCGGCTTGGCTGCGGTCTTTGGATTCCAGAATTTTCTTAAATTCATCGGCACTGATTTTGCCAAGCCCGACATCAACCAGGGTTCCGACAATATTTCGCACCATATATCTTAAAAAGCCGTCGGCCTCTATTTTGAAAATGATTGAGCCGCCGGTATTTTCAATTATCTCCGCTGCCATCACGTTCCGGGTGGTATGGGACCGGGGGCTGCCCGTTGCCTCAAACGACTTAAAATCATGACTTCCGATAATGTGTGAAATCGCAGAGCGCATGGCGGCTGTGTCCAGTTTTCTGCGAATGTACCAGGCGTATTGTCTTCCTATTGCCGTTGGTACTTGACGGTTTAATATTCGATAGTGATAAACTTTGCCTTTGACATCATAGCGTGCATGAAACGACTCATCAACGAGCCGGCAATCTTTGATGACAATATCATCCGGCAATAAGCTGTTGAGGCCTTTTTGAAATACTTCCGGTGATAAATCCGTTTCGCAGCGAAAGTTGGCCACCTGACCCAGGGCGTGCGCCCCGGCGTCGGTTCTACCCGAGCCGTTTAGTGTGATCTGCCTAGCCGTCATGGTAGAAAGGGCTATTTCTATTTCTTGCTGTATTGTCCGGTCTTCCCTTTGTCGCTGCCAGCCATGATAGCGGGTACCGTCGTACTCAATGATGATTTTGAAGTTTGAAAAGCTCATAAGTGCTTACTCGTTATCAGAGTGGATTAATCATCAGGGCGGCGGACAACGGAAAGAACGACAATATAGTGGACAGGGCGATGGCCGCCGACGCCAGTTCGGTGTCGCTGTTGAGCTGGGAGGAAAGGATATACAGAGACGTTGAGGTTGGCAAGGCGAAATAGATTAACCCGACTTTCAGTGCAACGCCTGCGACACCGAATTTTATCAGCAATAAGTAGCCAACCACCGGCAGTACCAACAATTTAAAGCACGATGCGATTAGAGATAGCTTGAGATTGTCTTTGATACTGCCGATAGATAAAGCGGCGCCGACAGAGAGCATCGCCAGTGGCAAGGCTGCAAATGAACACAACTGGAGGATGCCCTCAATATAGGGCGGAAAACCTTCCGCCAGATTGACGTATAATATACCACTCACACACGCCAGAATCAGCGGATTAGAAATTAAACCTTTTATGATTTGGCCCATGCGTTTGAACGGCAGCGCTTTCTCACCGGAAAACCATATCAGCGTTGAAACGCACAATACATTGATGATCGGAATAATCATTCCCATTAAAATTCCGAAATGTTGGATACCTTCCTCGCCCAGCGCACTTAAAACGATGGCCACACCGATATAGGAGTTAAATCGGTAGCAGCTCTGCGAGAAGGAGCCCACCTTGAAATCTGACATTTTAAAGATAACAATAAAAGCTGTACTCAATATGTAAACGATAAGCACGGCTAATATGACGGATTTGTACAAACCGGAGTTGCTGAAAAGGTCAGTTGACGCGCTGCCGATTTTCCAAAAAAGCAGGAGCGGGAAAAAAATATAATAGGTAAGCTTGTCCGATGTTTGCAGGAAAACATCATTGGTTAAACCGAAACGCTTTAACAAACTTCCGGATAGTATCAGCGCAAAAACCGGGAAAAGACTGTTAAAAACCATCAGGATTGCTGCCTCATCAAATTACATCCTGTCACAGGGAACATTTGCCAGTTCATTGTCAAGATCGTCATTTATCAAATCTCTGTAGGTTGACAGGTTGTATCGGGCTCCGCAGGACCTGCAGAGCAAATACACCGAACGTCATGCTCTCACTACCTTAAGGTTAGCCTGGCATCGCCGGCATTTAAACGATTCGTTTTTCATAATTAAATTAATCCGCCCTGGGAACTAACGCATATAGTGCTGCAAATTGATCTGTGAAAATTGAGCTACTTGTTAAACCTAAGCGTCGGCGGCTTAATTACTTTATGCTGAGCATAATGTCAAATAAAGTTGAAATCTAAACTGAAAACCATACAAATTGACAATTTTAATTAATTCGGGCAAATGAAATTCACTCCAATCCAGAGTAATGTCAGAGTAAAACCTGACCGGTTTCATCAGACCGATTATTTTGTTTGGAATTTTGAATTTAGATCATTGGGATTTGTTTGAGATTTGAATTCTGTTGCTTGGAATTTTAATGATTTTCGTCAAGCACACAGCTTTGTTAAGGGTTGGCTAATGCTTGCTATATAGAGTCGGAGGTACATGGCTATGAGAGCTATTGACATAATGGGGGGTCTCGGTTTTCAGGCTGCCAGTGTGGCCAAAGGGACTGGCATGATCCGCCAGGATATGGCGATCATGCTAAGCTTTTTGATGACGGATATTCAGGCATTCCTCGAAATACTGAAAAGGTTCGTCATCCGGGTATGAGGACCAATTTGGCTGCGGCACTGCGCCCCTTGTCCAGGTCATCAAAGGCTTTGGCACCCTCTGAAAGCGGCCGGGTTTCCACCCAGCTCAAATCGCCGAGTTGCCCCTTTGCAATGGCTTGGGCCGCAGCCCGCATATCTGCCGGGGTGTAGCAATAGACGCCGACTAGGGTAATTTCGAAGAGGGTCAGTTTGCGGATATCCAACTCGCCGGCCGCATCCATCAGGCCGATATGCACTAAAATCCCCCCGGGTTTGATGGCGGCCATGGCAGTTTTCCGGGTGACCCCGCCGCCCACGGCATCGATGACCAAACCGAAGGTGTCGCTAGCCAAAGCCGGATCGTTTAGAGGATCATGAACTTGGCAGCCCACATGCTCGGCCACGGAGTGGCGTCGCTCGGTGTGGGTTTCGGCCACCACCAGATCGCGGCAACCATACATTTTGAGCAACAGCGCTGCCAGCAAGCCAACGGCCCCGCCGCCGATAACTAAGGTTTTGAGTTCGGCAAGGGGCCGGGGTGATTGGTTCCGGGCCAAGTTCAAGGCGTGCAGCGCCGTGGCGGTCGGCTCGGTCAAAGACGCCTCGACAAAACCCACACCGTCCGAGATCTCGATTAGGTTGCTTGCGGGGATGGTGACATACTCTGCATAGGCGCCGGCCAGGCGCATGCCGATCAGCTCGCGGGCGGCACACAGGTTGGAGCGGCCGGTGTCGCAGAAGTCACATCGTCCGCAGGTGATCAGGGGGTTAACCACGACGCGCCGTCCGGCATCCGAGCCGGAAACCAGGCTGCCGGCCACTTCGTGGCCGAGAATCAACGGCGGGACGCGACGTGGGTCCTTGCCGTGATAAGCGTGCATGTCGGACCCGCAGATCCCGGTGGCCTCTACCTTCAGCAGCACATCGCCCAGTGCGGGCTCAGGATCCGGTTCATCCCTGTAAATGACTTGATTTGTATCGGTATATACCAATGCTTTCATAAAATCCCACTCCCATTCGAGTCGACTGCCACCTGCATAGCGGGTGGCTTGAATTTCTGGCGGAAAGGCAAAAGCACGCCAGTGCTCTATACGTTGAACTTGTCCGCCGGAGGCGGACCGCAGTGGATTTGTTTGGCAAGAATCATTTGCCGCTTTGGGGACTAAGGTCACGGCCGATACCCCGCAGCTTTACCCCAACTAAGGGGTTTATTTGGCGCTCCACCCGCCATCCAGAAAAATGGTTTGTCCGGTAATGTAGTCCGAGGCCCGGGAGGCCAAAAATATGGCCAAACCGCTTAAATCCGCCAGTTCACCGTTACGGCCAATGATGGTCTGCCGGGCGAGGGCCTGAATCACTTTCTGATCATCATAGAGCGGACGTGTCAGCCCGGTTCTGAAAAAACCCGGCGCGATCGCATTGCATGTGATGCCGCTCATATTTGCGGACCAGGCCTCTGCCATAGCACGGGTCAACTGCATCACCCCTCCCTTTGAGGCGCCGTAGGGTGCGCTGTTGGGGAAGGCCCGCATGGATTGCAGCGAAGCAATGTTGATTATTTTTCCCCACCCTTTTTCCTGCATGGCCGGTATCAGCAACCGCGCCAGAAAAAAAGGCGCGGTCAAATTGATGGCGATGGTTCGGTTCCAGGTGTCGACACTGACCTTATCCCAGGGTTCACGCAAATTAACCCCGGCCGCGTTTGCCAGGATATCAGGCGGCCCAAAAAATGACGACGCCTGCTCCACGGCCTCCGGCAACGCTTCAAGCTTGCTCACATCACATGTCACATAGGCTGCCTTTCCGCCCGAACCCTTCACCTGGGCGACGGCCTCCTGCAGGGCATTCTCTTCCGCTTCAAGGGCGGCATGAATGACGGCAGCGCCGGCAGCGGCCAAGGTTGAGGCAATGGCGCGGCCGATACCGGAACTGCCGCCGGTCACCAAGGCCACCCGGCCGTTCAAGTCAAAAAGGTCATTTATAATGCTCATTTGACTTCTCCTAACTCGAATGTCTCATCCGGGAAATACTTCGCCAAACGCACATCGGATGTACGCGCGTGGGCCTCCATGCCTTCCAGACGCGAAATGCGCGCCGAAACGGATCCGATCTGTCGATTTGCTTCCCGAGTCAGTCGCTGGTAGGTGACGGTCTTGATAAACTTGCCGGCACTCAACCCGCCGGAGTAGCGTCCCGCTCTCTTGGTGGGCAGGATATGATTTGGGCCTGATGTTTTGTCGCCGTATGCCACCGTCGATTCTTCACCTAAAAAGAGCGAACCGTAATTGGTCAGTCTGCCCAGCCACCAGTCCAGATCGTCGGCCTGAACCTCCAGGTGCTCCGACGCGTATTCGTCACTTACCTGGGCCGCTTCCTCCCTGGTCGAAACCAGAATCACTTCGCCGTAATCGCGCCAGGACGCATCTGCCACCTCGGGAGCCGGCAACGCGGCAATGACCTCGGGAACTTTCTTCATCACCTCTTCGGCCAGATCCCGTGATATGGAAATCAATACGGCCGGTGAGTCATAGCCATGCTCCGCCTGCCCCACCAGATCGGCGGCCACAATGTTGGGATCCGCCGTCTCATCGGCAATGACAAGGATCTCGGATGGACCGGCAAACACATCGATGCCCACTTCGCCGTAAAGGATGCGCTTGGCCTCAGCCACAAATTTGTTGCCGGGCCCCACCAGGATGTCCGCCGGTTTTCCGGTAAAAATACCGTAAGCCATCGCGGCAATGGCCTGCACTCCCCCTAAGGTCAAAATCACGTCCGGCTTACATACCGACATGGCATAGAGAATAGACGGATGAATGCCGCCCCCGTGGTGGGAAGGGGAGCAGGCAACCACATAGGGGACTTGAGCGGCC
Organism: Desulfobacterales bacterium; assembly: GCA_020345785.1. The sequence goes on along the minus strand of CP070771.1, from coordinate 4,955,910 downwards.
TTGGCCGTGGCAATACTCATCAGGGCAGATGCCGCATGGGCAAAGCGTCCTCCCGGCACATAACACCCGGCGACGTTGACCGGGATCAATTTTTGCCCGGCGACAACGCCGGGGTGCAATTCCGTTTCAAATTCAAGCATGCTCTCGCGTTGTTTTCTGGCAAAATTGTATACCTGCTCATGGGCAAACTGAATATCGTCCCTGGTACGTTGATCCAGGCTGGCGGCCGCCTTGTCGATATCGTCCTGGGTAATGATGAATTCACCGGTCCAGTTGTCCAGTTTCTGGGCATATTTTCTGACCGCCGCTTCACCGTTTTGCTTGATATCGTCCAACATGTTGACGACGATCTCGCGGGTTTGGGTTTCATCGGTTTGTGGGGTTTTGGCTGCCTTTTTTAAGTACTCGATACTCATTGGTTTTCCTCCTTTAAGAACGCCTGAATGCTGCAGCGCAGTTTTTGCCAAGGGATCGCAGTGAAGCGGCAGGGCTTCGCCCCTGACGTCGCTAAGATTGAGTTTTAATATTTTTCCATTATAAACGTATGGCAAAGGGAGGCGTTTGGCTCTGATTCTATTTTGCCATAACAAATTGTAGTTTCACACGAGCGTGGCCTCTGGCCGCGAGCGTCCAGTCTGATCGAAAAAAGAAACTGACGAACGTCCAACCTCCAACGTCGAATAATGAATTCTGTCATTTTTAAAAAGATCGAGCGAAGCGATTCCATCCTTCGACATTGGATATTCGATATTCTGCGGTTCGCTTTTTATATAGTTTCATATGAGCTCGGCCTCCGGCTAAAAAACAGCCGGTCTGATCAGGGTAAGAAACTGTGCCATTTTGGCGAAGTTTCATATAAGTGCTCAGGATTTTCTATTGCGTCTACCTTTCCTGACACCTGGTAACCCGGCACCTGAATCCAAATTCTCAGAACAAAAGTGTGAAAAAATTTAAATCTATGTGCATCAAGTAACACGTCAATTTTGACTACCGTAGCAAACCTCTTACTGATGATCTTATCTCTCGGGGACGTAATAATTCCCGAGGGTATCAGCCGCTTCCTTAAATTTATCGAATTGACTCAATGACCCTGCTAGCTGCTTTTTGACATCGTTCCAGGCGGCGAGTCGGGCGCCGACTTTCTGCTTCCACTGCGCCTTTTCATCCGGAATCAGCCGGTGCAGTTTGACGCCGGCCGCAGCCATTTGCATCTCCGCATGGGCGCGCGCCGCCGGCACTTGGGCGTGATTCTGCCGCATGGTCATTTCGCTGGCAAAATCGATCGAGGCCTTCAACGGCTGCGGCAGCTGGTTGTACCATTCAAGATTGCAAAAGAATATCTGGGCGTCGTGAACGATATCGGTAAACGTGATATGGGAAAGCAGATTTTTGAATCCGAAGACGTAGAGCGCTCCAACGGCCGGGTCCAGGGCATCGACATACCCGCTCCGGATGGCGGTCGCCGCTTCCACCCATTCCACCAGAATGGGATTGGCCCCCAGCAGGCGGTAAACCCGCTGAAGCATAGTCGAGTTTGGAATTCGGAATTTAATTCCGCGTATCTGTTCAGGTGTTTTGATGGGTTCCTTAAAGCCTTTGCCAATGGCTGTGGTGCGCGGATCGATGCACGGATACCACAGCGGCTTAAACCCCTTGGCTTCGATCTTGGGATGGATCTTTTTTTTCCAAATCGCAGACGTCACCAGGTTGACGAACTTTTGATTTTCACTGCACCAATACGGAATGTTGATCAAGTCGACCTCTGGCACAAATGGCGAAAAATTGGAAATCGAGCACTGCCCGGCCTCAATGGTCGCTTTTTGCACCTTGCGGGCCAGCGCGCCGCTGGCGCCCACCTGGCCTCGCGATGCCAGTTTGACATAGATTTTGCCGCGGCTTGTATTTTGGATGTTCTCCTTAAAATCAAGCTGCATGATCGGGTAGCTGCGCGAAACGCCGGGGGCATAAGCCGTACCCAAAATCATGCTGTACGTTGCAGCGGCCTTGAGCTCTGCCTCTTTGCGGACGACCAGAGCCGAGGCTTCTTCCGAGCCCAAGGCACCTTTTGAAAGCGCTACCATTGCGGCGGTGACACCGAAACCGGCGCTCAATTTAAGGAATCGACGACGCTCAGTTGATGTGAGCCCTGTCTGTTTGCATTCGTTTTCCATTGTTCTATCCGTTATTTGTAGAAAAGGGTTTATCGTCTCCATCTGAAACGGATCATTTAATCAACCAGAGTGAAAACCATGGAATATACCCCAGGAGCAGGACGACGACGAGCATGGTCATTACAAAGGGAATGACATATCTGGAAATGGAGATTATCGGTGTTTGGGTAACCCCTGAGACCACGAAGAGGTTTAAGCCCAGCGGCGGCGTAATGAAACCGATGCCTAAAGCAGTGACCATAAAAATACAGAAATGGACCTCGTTCATGCCAATTTCCTGGGCCAAAGGCAGCAGCAACGGTGCCAGAATAACGATATTCGGTGTCGTTTCCATAACACAGCCGGCAATCATCAGAATGACGATCATGATAACAATGATCAAATAGGG
>CP070771.1:4946390-4953251 GCA_020345785.1 Desulfobacterales bacterium | reverse complement strand
GCTTTATCTGGCAATTAAACGAGGAGTCCGGTGGCATCGGCTGGGGTTGCCCTGAATCGATGGCAGAGGCAATGGCTCTAAATGAACGACTGGCCGATGAATACGGGTCTATCCTGATTTCCTACATCCAGCCTGAGGGCAACTACCTGGAACATGAAACCCTGCAGCGGGGCGTCATCTGGGGGGTCGGCCGCTTGGCTCACCCCCGCCCCAGTTATGCCCGCAGTGCCGCGGCGTTTCTTCTGCCCTACATGGAATCAACGGACCCGATTCTCAGGGGGCTGGCGGTTTGGGCCGCCACTCCCATCGCAGGCAGGGAATCGATTGCAAGACTCAAACAGCTTGTCGATGATCACGACGAAATCAGTATATACAGCGCTGGACAGACGGCTCAATATTCGATCGGCCAATTGGCAAGCGAGGCTTTAAGGGCTGCCGAGCAACGGATGGCGTTGTAAAGGTTTCAGGTGCCGGCCTGGTCGCCGACCAAAAAACAGCCGCTCTGATCGAAAATGAAACTAATGAACGTCGAATCACGCCGGGGCGTGAAACGTTCAATCTACTAATAAAGAATAACCCAAGGACCACATAAATATGGAATGGACGCAAGAAGCAGATGATGCCGTAAAAAAAGTCCCATTTTTTGTGCGCAAACGCGTCAGGGCGCGGGTTGAAAATGAAGCCCGGCAGGCCGGCAAAAAAGTGGTCTCACTGGCCGACGTCAAGACCACCCAGGCCCGCTATCTTAAGAGCATGGCTTCGGAAGTCAAAGGTTATCAGGTTGAGACCTGTTTCGGGCCCAGCGGATGTCCCAACCGGGCAGTCACCAGCGATCGGTTGTTGGAGCAAATCGAAAGCCTTCTCGCAAAAGAAGATATACTCGGGTTTCTCACAGAACGCGTAAAAGGGGAGCTTAAGTTTCACCACGAATTCCGTGTGACGCTGGCAGATTGCCCCAACGCCTGTTCTCAGCCCCAGATCAAAGACATCGGCATCATCGGGGCCTGCTCGCCGAAATTGTCTGATGAACCCTGCTCCCGGTGTGAAGCCTGCGTTGACGCCTGCAAAGAAGATGCGATTACCCTGGACGGTGGTGCTGAGTGCCCGCAAATCGATTACGACCGCTGCCTGCACTGCGGCAAATGCATGCAGGTGTGTCCCACCGGTACAATTGTTGAAGGTGCTAAAGGCTATCGGGTGCAGCTGGGAGGCAAGCTCGGCCGCCATCCCCAACTGGCGCGGGAACTGCCGGGCATTTACAGCGAACAAAAGGTGATCGAAATCGTCAGGGACTGCATTCGATTATACAAACAACGCAGCCGACACGGAGAACGCTTTGGTCAAATCCTTACCTCCCACGATATAGATGAACTTGCCGAACGTTACCGCGATTAAGACGGGGCGTCTCCATTCATATGCCACCGGCATCCTTTAAGTTTGGACCACCCAAAAATACTCCCGATGCACTGGTACCAGTTTGGTCGCAGTGGAGACATGCCTGATACCCTGACCCTGATACCCGCTGCCATGCCCCCGCAACCAGAGATCTCGTATGAAACTTCAGAAGGCCGGGCCAATTAAAGGATTGAACGTCGAACATCGAACGTCCAACGTCGAACGTCCAATGTGGGTGGCGCTATGCTTTCTCTATTTTAAAAAAAGGGAATCGAAGCCTTCATCGCGCTGCGCCGAGTCGGATTTCTACGGGTCGATTCGATCGCTCAGCGCACACCTCGCGCAAGCACCTGAAGCTGCGGGGGCGCATGCGCTGTGTGTGGTTCAGTATTTTTCTAAATTGACAAAGTTCTGCGTATTCGATGTAGGACGTTGGACGTTTAACGCCTCGGCGTGATTCGAGGTTCATTCTTTTCTTTTTTGATCAGACCGGCCGTCCTTTTGACCAGCGGTTGGGCTGACACCTCTTATGAAACTTCAAATTACCTAAGCAGCGAACCGCAGCCTGCGACGAGATCGGCCGAGTCGAATATTGAATATCGGATATCGAATGTCGAATGATGGATTAGCTTGCGCCGCGTGTCGCTCAGTCTTTTTTATAAATAGACAGAATTCATTCATTGGACGTTCGATGTTGGACGTTGGATGTTCGATGTTCATCAGTTTTTTATCGATCAAACTGGCCGCTGACTCCTGCAACCTGTTCATATGAATATCGATGACGAGACTTTATTTGACAGATCGGCATTCGATACTAACTTTAAACATGTCGTTTCAGCGACATGATCTGAAATCTCAACAGCCTACGGTTAGGAGGACAATTATGGCAAAAGATACTTTGTCGATTCCAAATATCTCCTGCGGCCATTGTGTCATGGCTATCAAAAACGAGTTGCAGGAGTTGGAAGGTGTTAAATCGGTGGAGGGCAGCCCGGAAGCCAAGACCGTTGACATCGAATGGGATGCTCCGGCTACCATGGAAAAAATCAAAGCAACTTTAAAAGAAATCAATTATCCCGCTGCATAATCCAGCGCAGTGAGAGATAGAAATTGTATGATTCTCATGTTTAACCTCTCCAGAATTGTATTGGGATGACAGCCGACGATACCGATGACAGAACAAAAATTCACACTTCCTATCACCGGCATGACCTGCGCCAATTGCGCCGCCAACATTGAGCGGGTTGTCAAGAAACTTGATGGTGTGACTGATGCCAGCGTCAACTTTGCCGCAGAAAACGCAGCGGTCTTCTTTGACCCGCAACAGGTTCAATTGCAGGATGTGGTGGAAAAAATCAATAAATCCGGTTACGGGGTCACCACCACCAAAGTCGAAATGCCGGTAACCGGTATGACCTGCGCCAACTGTGCCGCCAATATTGAGCGAACCCTGAACAAAAGAGTAGCCGGCGTGCTGAACGCCTCGGTGAATTTTGCCTCGGAGCGGGTAGTGGTGGAATATATCCCCGGTGCCGTCGATGTTGAAGACATCGTCGCCGCCATCGAAAAAGCAGGATACGGCGCGATACCGCCGGAGGAAGGCCAAGACGCAGAAGATGTCGAACAACAGGCGCGTGCTGCCGAAATCAAAGACCAAACCCGCAAGTTTACGGTAGGGGTGATATTTGCCCTGCCGCTTTTCGTTTTAAGCATGGGCCGCGACGTCGGCCTCATTGGGCTCTGGAGCCATGCGGCCTGGGTTAATTGGCTTTTCTGGGCTTTGGCGACACCGGTTCAATTTTACACCGGATGGGACTATTATCAAGGTGGATTGAAAAGTCTTAAAGCCAAAAGTGCCAATATGGACGTACTGGTGGCCATGGGATCGTCAGTGGCCTATTTTTATTCGCTGGCGGTTTTGCTCCTGCCCTCCCTGGGCGATCACGTCTATTTTGAAACGTCGGCCGTCATCATTACCCTGATCAAACTGGGCAAGATGCTCGAGGCGCGCACTAAAGGCCGCACGGGCGGAGCTATCCGCAAACTGATCGGTCTGCGCCCCAAAACCGCCACCATCCTGGAAGGCAATGTCGAAAAAGAAGTTCCGCTCACCCGCGTCAAAGTCGGTGATACGGTGATCGTGCGCCCTGGTGAACGGATACCGGTGGACGGCCTGGTACTCGACGGCCGGTCGGCCGTCGATGAATCCATGCTCAGCGGTGAGCCGCTGCCGGTAGACAAACAGACGGGGGATACGGTGGTTGGCGGCACGATCAACGGGGAAGGCCTTTTAAGATTCAGTGCCACCCGGGTCGGCAAAGAAACCGCCCTGGCCCAGATCATCAGGCTGGTTCAGGAGGCCCAGGGCAGCAAGGCGCCGATCCAGGCGCTGGCCGACAAAGTCGCGGCCGTATTTGTGCCGGTCATCATCGCCATCGCATTTGTGGTCTTTGTTTTATGGTGGGCCATTGCCGGTGATTTTGTTCCCGCCATGATCAGGCTCGTGGCGGTTCTGGTTATCGCCTGCCCCTGTGCCCTGGGGCTGGCAACCCCAACGGCGATTATGGCCGGCACCGGCAAGGGAGCTGAAAAAGGCATCCTGTTTAAAAACAGCGAGGCCCTGGAATCTGCGACCAAACTCGATACGATTGTGCTGGATAAAACCGGAACCATCACCATGGGCAAACCCATGGTGGTGGACATCATACCGGTAAACCCCCCGTGCGAAACCCAAGAGAAGCTTTTGGCATTGGCGGCTTCGGTAGAAAAGGGCTCCGAACACCCTCTGGGAAAGGCTATTGTAAATGAAGCCAAAACCCGCAAGCTCGATCTTGCGCAAATCCGGGATTTCAAAGCAGCCGGCGGTTCCGGAGTTCAGGCCGATGTGGCGGGCAAGACGGTGATGGTCGGAAAGCCAAAATGGTTTCAGGAATTGGGCAGCGACCTCAAGACCGCCGAAAAACAGATCAACACCCTCCAGTCCCAGGGTAAAACCGTGATGGTGGTGGTAAAGGACCATGCCCTGTGCGGCCTGATTTCTGTTTCCGACACTCTCAAACCGGAGTCCAAGGAAGCCATCCAGCAGCTCCACAACCAGCATCTTAAAGTCGTAATGCTGACCGGTGACAATCAACACACGGCCGAAACTATTGCCGCGCAGGTCAATATTGACGAAATTCTGGCCGAGGTGCGGCCGGAAGAAAAGTCATCCAAAGTCAAGGAGCTGCAGCAAAACGGCAGTCGGGTCGGCATGGTGGGTGACGGCATCAATGACGCCCCGGCCTTGGCCCAGGCCGATGTAGGCCTGGCGATAGGCACCGGCACGGATGTGGCCATTGAAACCGCCGGCGTTATCCTTTCCAGCGGCAGCTTAAGCGGTGTGCCCCGAGCCATCCAGCTCAGCCGCGCCACCATGAGGACGATTAAGCAGAATCTTTTCTGGGCCTTTGGCTACAATGTCATTCTGATCCCGATTGCCGCCGGAATACTATACCCCTTTGAATTTTTGCCGATTATGCTGCGGCAACTTCATCCCATCCTGGCCGCACTGGCCATGGCCTTCAGCAGCGTCTCCGTGGTGACAAACAGCCTGAGACTGTATCGAGCCAGGCTCAAATAAAAATCAGCGACCACCGGCAGAGCTGGAGGTGCGAGGGGAAGGCACCTAGAAGGAGCCGGAACCAAAATCTGTCACTGGTCGCTGATGTATATAAAAAATTTTAGCGGCATCATACTGTTTCCGACAAAAGCGTGCGCTCGTAAATTTTTATCATATATTTTGATCAACCTTGGTGCTGATCTGTCTAGTTTGGCGTATATTTGAGCGATTCATTATTTACATCTATCTTGTGTTGCTCAGCCCGATGCGGTAATCGTTGATATGCCGGCAGACACAACAAGATCATAAAAGATTAGCCAAAATTGTTTAATCTATCTCCATTCATACGCCAGCGGCATGGTGAAAGTTTGGACAACTAAAAACTACTCCCGCTGTAACGGTCAAACCTCTTCAATTCTCACCGGCTTAGCCGGTGGCTTATGAATGGAGTAACGAAAATTAAATATGGAAAATATAACCGGTTCAGTTCATTTGGCGTTGATTATTTTCCTTTAACTTCTATCCTTACCGTCAGCGGCGGCAAACCGTTTATTTAAGGAGACCGAGCATGCAAAGCAGTCTTGAGGAATTGCGGGAAAGGATTCGCAGACTGGAGGCAGAAAATCAGAGATTGCTGGAATACGCCGAGAAAACACGCCTTGACGGTCTGACTGCTGAAAGCATCAATAACGTCCAGATAGGCACGACTTTCTTGGGAAATGGAACGGAAAAAATAAGAGAGATTAATGGCGCGCTGGGGCCCGGAGTCGAAGAGCGAATCCAAGAACTGAACCGCACCAATAAACAGCTGCAAAACGAAATTAAAGAGTGCCGCCGCTCCGAGAAAACGCTCAAAGAAAGTGAAAATAAATTCCGGGAGTTGTTTCACAAAGCCTTAGATGCAATTTATCTGTGGGAAGTAAGGGACGATGGAACGATAGGACGGTGTCTGGAAGTCAACGATGTGGCGTGCAAAATGCTGGGATTCAGCCGCGCCGAGATTTTGAGCTTTACACCGCGGGATCTCGATGATGAGGAATCGGCCCGCAAAATTTCCGGCATCGTAAAGGAGCTCACCGCCCGGGGAAACAAAAGATTCGAGATGACCCATGTCACCAAAGACGGCCGCAAGGTCCCGGTTGAGATCAACGCCCATATTTTTTCCCTGAATGACAAAAAGGTTGTGCTGTCGTTAGCGCGGGACATCACTGAACGAAGGCGTGCACAGGAGGCTTTGCGGGAAAGCGAACAGCGGTTTAAAACCGCATTTCTGACCAGTCCGGATGCTATTAATATCAACCGGCTGGAGGATGGACTTTACATCGACGTCAATCTCGGGTTTACGGCTCTAACCGGGTATACCCGCGACGACGTGATCGGTAAAACATCATTGGAAATCAATATTTGGCACGATCCTGCCGACCGGGAAAGATTGGTCGCGGGGTTGCAGCGAAGCGGGCAAGTCAGCAATCTGGAAGCCAAATTCCGCATCAAAGACGGCAGGGTGCGTACCGGTTTGATGTCGGCCAAGGTGATTGAGCTCGATGAAATACCCCATGTGCTTTCCATAACACGGGATATCGAGGATATGAAGAAGGCGGAAGAAGAGCTGTTGCGGCTGGCCACGGCTGTCGAACAGGCCGCTGAGAGCATCATTGTAACCGATAAAGATGGAATCATCAAATATGTGAATCCGGCGTTTGAGAAGACCATGGGGTATAACGGCGAGGAGATGATCGGGCAAAACATCCGCATTTTTAAAAGCAACGGGCATAAAGAAGCCTATTCAAAAATTTGGCACACCATCAGCAGCGGCATGGTATGGTCCGGCCATATCGTCAGTAGGGCCAAAGATGGACGTTTGCGTG
>CP070771.1:4938063-4946290 GCA_020345785.1 Desulfobacterales bacterium | reverse complement strand
TATGGCCGCTGTCGGGTGCTGTTTGCGACATCCAGCCGGTTAAATCTCCCGCCTTGTCGGCGGCATATCTTTTGGCTGCACAGATAGCGATGGACTGGTTGACCTCGCCGCGTTTACAGGCGGTCTCGCAGGGATGGGTGCAGACCCTGCCCAGGATTCCCGGAAAAGGGGCCTTCTCGATGATCAATTTGCAAGCCTCGTCCATTTGACCCTGCGCAATGAACCTTAAATACCCGGGAATGTCGATACCGGCCGGACAGGCATTGACACACAAAGGTTTTTCGGGAACCAGCTCCTCAGGGCCGACGCTGCGCAGCGTTCGGGTTATATCCAAGATTTTTATCCCATTGGGGCAGGCATCCTCGCATCGTCCGCAGGTGGCGCAAAACCAGGGCATCGGGGAGGCGGCAATCTCGTCGATCAAATCCAGCTCGACATGCCGGATCAAGCGTCGAATGTTAAATCCGTTGATACCGGTGATCGGGCAGGCCGAACTGCAGCGCCCGCACTGTTCGCAGTATCGGAACATTTCAATTTGGTTAAATCTTTCTGCGAATCTTTCCGTGTTTATCATCTTGAATCAGCCTTTCAACAGACTTGTCGCAGTATAAAATGCCTAAAATGTCTAAAATTGAGGAATTCTATCGTTTTTATTCGCGGTTACCCCGCAAAAAAACAGCGGGATGCAAGCAAAAACCGCGCCCACAATTCAATTTTCCCTGTCGACATTTTCTTTAGAAAGGGGACATCAAATTACTACCTAATTTGAGCGTATTTCAGGTCCTTGCACCCGGTCCGGGCGGGCGTAAAGCCCGCCCCTACGATACGTTGCTTAGCCGCTACTAGAGTAGGGGCGAGGTTTATCCTCGCCCGAACAGAACGGGTTATATTTTCAATCTTCGTAATGGAATCGCTCAACTTAAGCACTAGTAAAAAATAATAACAAATACCAATAACAAACAACCAATAACTATATCATTTCAGCCCGAGTTCCCTCGTCATATCCCGCATCGTATTTGCAAACTTGGGGCCGTCGGCAGCCGAGCACCATATATTCCAGAGTTTATCCGGATCAAAACCGGCTTTGGCAATTTTGCGCTTGGTACGGTTAACCCGCTTTTCGGCCGCATAGTTGCCCGTAATGTAATGACAGGTCGGAAATTCACAGCCGGCCACCAGAACACCGGCCGCGCCCAATTCAAACGGCCGCTGCATCATTTTCATCGAGACCCGGGCGGAACACATCACCCGGATCAAGCGCGCATTGGACGGGTATTGCAGTCGACTGACGCCGGCCATGTCCACCCCGCCCAGCGCGCACCAATGACAAACAAAGGCAATAATTTTGTTTTCAGGCCCTTCTTCCAGCGCAGCTTCCACCTGGGCCATGACCTGCTCGTCGGAGTAATGAACGATGCTGATGCACTCTTTCGGGCAATCTGCAGCACACAGGCCGCAACCCTTGCAAAGTGCTTTGATGACTTCGGGATTTTCTTCCGCGTCCACCTTGATGGCACTGTAGGGGCAGCGCTTTGAGCACAATCCGCACTGATTGCAGTCCGCCAGATCAATGTCGGCCACGATGCCTTCGGTTTCGATATAGCCTTTTTTCATGGGGATGGAGGCCTTCATGGCCGCCCCCATACCCTCCTCACAGCTCTCCTTAAACGTCATGGGTGCCTTGGCACAGCCGCCGAGGGCAACGCCATCGGTGGCAAATTCCAGCGGACCCAGTTTGACGTGGGATTCCTGGAAAAAGCCGTCCGGATTGGTGGAAACTTTCAGGTGCCCCTTGATCTGCTCCACGGTGCCGTCGCCTTTGAAAGCCGTCGTCAGCACCAGCAGGTCGGCCGGAATTGTAAATTCCCGGCCCAGCAGGAGATCGAACACTTTGACGGCCAGCTTGCCGTCATTTTTAACCACCTGGGGATAACGATCGTCGGGAAACCGCAAAAATTTTATTCCCAAACGCTTGGCGGCCTGCTGGGCGGTCCCCTCTTCCTTGATCAGGCTCATATCCCGGTATAATATGTGAACAGCGGCATCCGAACGCAGACGTTTTAAGGCCACGGCATTTTTAACCGACGTGTGGCAGCCCACGCTGCAGCAGCCGCGGTCTTCGTTCTTGGAATTGACGCAGTTGATCATCACCACATTTTTAATCTCGCCGATCTGCTTATCCTTCAACCTTCCTTCCAGCTGAAGCTGGGTGATCACCCCGGGATCGTTGCCGTATTCAAACTGGCCCTCCGGTTCGATTTCTTGCATACCCGTGGCCACAATGACGGTCGAGATGTCAAGGGTTTCCGCGGTGCCGTTCCCATTGCCTTTCAGCTTAATTTTGTAATTGCCGATATAACCCTCAACCGATTCAATCGTGGTATCCGTGTAAATTTTGATGTTGGGATTCGACTGAACCTCAGCCACCTTGGCCTGAACAACTTTGACCGCCGGGGTTTTGTGGTTGTCATGGGAAATGAAGCAAATCCGGTTTAAAATACCTCCCAACTGAGGTTCTTTCTCCACGATGAATGCATTAAATCCCTGATTGGCCACACTCAAAGCGGCATTCATGCCGGCCATGCCGCCGCCGATGATCAAGCAGTCGGTTTTAACAGGCAGCCTGATCTCCTGCCCCTCTTCCAGCAGCGCTGCTTTAGCCACGCCCATTTTTATAAGATCCTTGGCTTTTTGCGTGGCAATGTCGGGCTCCTTCATGTGGACCCAGGAAACCTGTTCACGAATACTCACAAATTCAAGCAGGTAGGGATTGACGCCGGCCTCTTTGGCAGTGCGTTTAAAAAGCGGTTCGTGGGTTCTGGGAGTGCAGGCGGAAATGACGATACGGTTGAGCCGGTTTTCCTGAATCAACTCTTTCATGCGGCCCAGGTAGTCCACCGAACAGGACCAGCGCCCCTCATCCGCAAAGGCAACGTTTTCCAGCGTTTTCGCGTACTCCACGACTTCCGGTACATTCACGACGCCTGCGATGTTCGTACCACAGTCACAGACAAAAACACCGATACGAATTTCTTCACTCATAAAATTATCCTTAAAGATTCAGGCATATTCAAATATAAATGCTTCCGCACTGGCTAAAAATCCGAATATCGAATTTCGAAATCCGAAACAAATTCAAATATCAAAAACTCAAAATTCAAAACTGATCGGACCCGAAATTCATGATCATTATTAAGGGCTGCTGATAGTCAAATCCGTTTGAGTATTTAGATCATTCGTATTTCGGATTTGTTTCGAGTTTCGTGCTTCGTATTTCAAATCTATATTCAGTCAAATATGCGGCATATTGATGCGTCTATCAGCTACTTGGTTAAGACAGCTTTCATACTCGCCGCCGTCGCCTGCGCCACCGACTCCGCAATATCGATCGGTCCGGTGGCACCGCCGCAAAGATAAATACCCTTGACCGGGGTTTCCAACGGTGAGAGCAGTGGATCCTTTTCTTTAAAGTAACCCAGGTCATCCAGCTTCAGTTTCAGTACCTTGGCCAGTTTTTTATTGCGGTCATTAGGCATGACACCCGTGGCCAGCACCAGCAGCTCGACTTCGTGTTTGCGCAATTCACCGGTTGCCAGATCTTCATATTTCAAGGTCAAATTTTTGGAATCCGGATCTTCTTTCACTTCGTAAGGTCGGGCCCTGACATAACGGACGCCGTTTTCGTTCGCCTTGCGGTAAAATTCCCAGAACCCTTTGCCGTAGGCCTTCAGGTCATTGTAGAAGATGGTGGTTTCCACCGTTTCATCGTGTTCCTTGGTAATGATGGTTTGCTTGGTCGAAATCATGCAGCAGATCTTGGAACAATAGGGTGTCCCTTTGCCTTTGGCCAGACCGCGCCCGGCACATTGTATCCAGGCAATTTTTTTGGCATGCTTCTTATCGGAGGGTCGGATGATTTCACCCGACGTCGGTCCGCCGGCATTCATCAGTCTTTCAAACTCGGTATTGGTAATGACATTCTCGTAGACATTATATCCCAGCAAATCACCCGCCGGCGGCGCATTTTTTATGCCGGTGGCAACCACGATGCTTTTAACATCGAGGCTCACGTTTTTATTCGACTGCCATAAGGTAATGGCCTTTTTGCCCTCCTTCTCACAGGCCTTGACACACAGGGCAATGGGACACTCACGGCACTGGCTGCAATCAACCGCGCATTCGCCGATGCAGGCCCCTTCTTTGCGCATTTCGCCGAATCGGCAGCTGGGATCGACCCGCACCACGTTGGGCACGGCCTGGGGAAAGGCCATCGAAACCAGTTTGCGCTTCCCGCCGATTTTGCCGTCCATTTCATCGGGGACACTCACCGGACAGGCTTCCACGCAGGCACCGCAACCGGTGCATTTCTCCTCATCGACATACATGGCCTTTCTGACAAGCTTGACCTTGAAGCTACCGTTGACTTTTTTGACTTTGCGGACCTCGGTATTGGTCATTATTTTTATATTTTCATGGTTGTCGACTTCATACATTTGAGGAGCTTCGATGCAGATCGAGCAGTCGTTGGTGGGAAAGGTCTTGTCAAGCCGGGCCATCATGCCGCCGATGCTCGGTGTATCGTCTATCAAATAGACTTTGGTCCCGTACTTGGCAGCATTCATGGCACAGTTGATGCCGGCAATCCCGCCGCCGATAACCAGTATTGCATCATTCATGGGTTCACCTAAAAAATGACTAAAATTTAAACTGCCTTAAGTGTTTAGAAATAGAATTACTAATAGGTTCATTAGCCTTTAGACATGGATTCACCGCCCGCTACGCTCGAGACGCAGAGGACGCAGAGTTGATTTTTCTTTTCACTTTCTGCTGAAAGGCCCCGCATGGGCGGGATGACCATTCTATTTTAAAAATTTAAAGGTTGGCCTCCAGAAAGTGAAAAACAACAGCCCTGCGGGCAAAACAACATTGTATCAGTTGATGGACGCTCATAAAAGTTCGAACAGTAATACAAATCCCACTACGAAGTGGTTGCGGATTTTCATTTGCCGCCATCTCAGCGGCAAATGAAAAAAATAACTCCTCAGCGTTCTTTGCGTCTTTGCGGTGAATACAACGTTTAATATGTTAGCATTTCATGTCTAAATAATTATGGCTGCCTTAGTAGATTGAATCCATTCCTACTTCCGCATTCCAAATTCCGACTTCAAATCATTCCGCATTCTGCAATCCGAAATCCGCAATCACTTTCACTCCAACACTACACCACTCCAATACTCCAACCCTTTGCTTATATCTCTGTTATGATCACCGCCTTGGACTTGCACACCGCCGTACACGTCAGACATCCCAAACAATTCTGCGGCCGGACCGGTATTGCTTTATGCGGCATCTCAAACACATCCGTCGGACACATCAGCACGCATTCTTTACAGGAATCACAGCGGTCCGGATCGACATAGACCAGATAAACCTCGTAGTCTCTTAATACTTTTCCCATTGGTAGTCCCTTGTTATCGGATTGAGGCCGGCACGGTGGGCGGCTCCACTTTGGGCTCTGATAAATCCGAAATTCGAATCTCGAAATTCGAAACAAATCCTAATATCAAATGACAAAAATATAAAACGGCAAAGTACTTTAAAATGAGGAGCAGAATTCCTTTTCAATGTTTAGAAAATTTTGAATTCGAATTTATAATTTGTTTAGGATTTCGGATTTCGTGCTTCGGATTTAGATTACATCGGCTATCGCAATTAAAAACAGATCCGACAATAATTGCGCACCAAGCTATTTATATTTTGCAATCGCCCTCCCAAACCCCGGCATCGATTTTTTTATAGTGTTATCATCCACACAAAACGCAATGCGAAAATAGCCGGGTCCGTTAAAGCCGCTGCCCGGTACTACCAGAATGCGCTCTTCTTTCAAAACATTTACAAATTCGACATCATCCGGAATCGGCGATCGGGGAAACAGGTAAAAGGTTCCGGCCGGTTTGATAAATTCATACCCAAATCCTGCCAGTCCTTCACAGAGCATATCCCGTTTGCGGGCATATTCTGCGATGTCGACACTCAATCCCTGCATGCAGGCTACCACACGCTGCATCAGGGCCGGCGCATTGACATAACCCAGAATTCGGTTGGCCACAGCCATGGCCGCTAAGAGATCTTTGCGGTAAGTCGCGGCCGGATTCACGGCCAGAAACCCGATGCGTTCACCGGGAATGGAAATATCTTTGGAATATGAAGTACCGATAATACTATTGTTATAGGCTTTAAAAATACTTGGGACCTCAATCCCATCGTAAACAATTTTGCGGTAGGGTTCATCCGAAACCAGATACAGGGTGCGATTGTACGCTTTGCCCTTTTGTACCAGAATTTCGCCCACCTTTTTGAGGCTCTCTTCGGAATAGACCTGACCGGTGGGGTTGTTGGGTGAGTTAATCAAAAATACCTTGGTTTTTTCGGTAATCGCGGCCGCGACGGCATCCGGATCCAGCTCAAAATTGGGTTTCGTCGCAACGGTTTTCAACACACCGCCGTGATTGTCGGCATAAAATTTATATTCGACAAAACAGGGAATCGGTGTGAGCACCTCATCTCCCGGATCCAGAACGGCTTTTAAGACAACATTCAGCGCGCCGGAGGCACCGCAGGTCATGATGACATCTTTTTCGGTCACCGGTGCCTGCTGCTCTTTGGCAAGGTATTCGGCCACCGAACCGCAAACCATCGGATAACCGGTGTTGGGCATATAACAGTGATCATTGAGGCCGCAGGTACCGACCGTTTCCCGGAGAATCTCGCTGAACTTTTCCGGGGGCGGCACATTCGGATTTCCCAGGCTGAAATCATATACGTTTTCAGCTCCATATTCAGCTTTCAGGCGTGCGCCCTCCTCAAACATTTTGCGAATGAATGAAGACCCGGCGATGATGTTTCTTATTTTTTTAGAAATGGTCATAGGTCGTTCCTCGTGTTGCGCAAGCCGAGTTGCGGGTTAGGGGGTGCGCGTTACGGGTTGGGGCTGAGCGCGTTATTGGTTGCGCGTTGAGGAATTCGCGATGTCGCTTGCGGTATTTTTATTACAATCGATTGAAATCCTATGCCTTATACTCGCAACACGTAACCCGCGACACGCAACGACTCGCAGATGGCACTTCGTTCTTAAAAGCTTTTCAGCGCCAATAACGCCGCAGATCTACTTCCTTTCTTCGAACTCCCGCCACTTGTAGTCTATAAGCTCCAGTAGGACCCCGTTCATTTTGCTGGGATGAATAAACGTAAATTCACAGTCCCTGAACGGCCGGGCACCGCCGATAAACGGGTAGTCTTTTTGTTTTAATTCCTCCATGGCTTCACGGGTATTGTTGACATTAAAGCTGATCAGCATAACCCCTTCACCTCTTCTTTCGATAAACCTGGCGACGTCGCCATCCGGGGTTGTGGATTCCATCAGCTCAAATCCGACTTCCCCCACCCAGTATCGGGCAACCTTAATTTTTTCAGGCTCATCGATGTATTCGTCATCCGGTTTTTCTTTCCCCAATACCGGTTCCCAGACTTTACGCGCTTCCTCAAGATTTTTTACTGCAATACAGATATGGTCGAGTTTGTTGACTCTCATTTTTTTACCCCCCATCTCGATTTGGGAATGAATTGTCGGGTTAGGCCCTTGGCAATTCAAAATTTTAATCTGTCTGAATAGTGTAGGTTGGGTTGATGTGCAAAACATAGCATAAGCGATCGGGCCCAACCCAACCTACCAAACTGTCAGACATTAATTAAGTTATTAGAAAGTGACTTTCTCCAGCGGCACTCTAATGGCATGATCCGGGCACACGCAACCGCACTCGTTACAGTCTTCACATAGAAATTCGGTGACGACCGGTCGTCCGTCCTGAACCCTTATGGCGGAATCCGGACAGATCTCGACGCACAATGGCTCAGTTAAGCCGCCACACATGCCACATTTATCTAAATCAATTTGAGCAGCCATAGTTATACTCCTAGTATTCGTTATGTTCGTTTTGATCGTCCCGATGAAATTCGCTTCGCTGATACTTCGTATATTTCATGGGATAAATTTAGTTCGTTTAGATGGTTTAGATAGTTACGATCGTTGGTTTATTGAGCTTCGTGGGCTTATTAAGTTGATTGAGTTGATTGGAAGCTTCTTATCAACGAATCAACCATTCAACTTGCTCAACTCCGAATTCTACGCTTTGCTCTATGCGCTATGCTCCAAGCCACAAAGAACCCG
>CP070771.1:4930671-4937963 GCA_020345785.1 Desulfobacterales bacterium | reverse complement strand
AATCTGGGGTTATCCGTCCCCCATGACAACAAGAACTCGGGGCAGACCCTCTCCCAGCTCATCGCCGAGAAGGACAATCCCGTCGCCGATGTTGCCTATTACGGGGTGACTTTTGGAATCTTGGCCAAGCAAAAGGGTGTCGTTGCCGCTTACAAGCCCGCGCACTGGGATGATATCCCCGCCGGCCTGAAAGATCCTGAAGGTTATTGGTTCACCATCCACTCCGGGACCTTGGGATTGTTTGTAAATAAGGACGCCCTGGGCGGCAATCCGGTCCCCAGATCCTGGAATGATCTGCTCAAACCGATGTACAAAGGGATGGTGGGTTATCTGGATCCTTCATCAGCGGCGGTCGGCTATACCGGGGCAACAGCCGTCAACATCGCCTTGGGCGGCACGCTCGATAACTTTGATCCGGGGATTGATTTCTTCAAAAAACTGAAAGAAAATCGTCCGATCGTACCCAAGCAGACATCTTATGCCAGGGTTTTGTCGGGTGAGATTCCCATTCTTTTTGACTATGACTTCAACGCTTACCGAGGAAAATACAAGGATAAAGCCAATATCGAGTTTGTCATCCCGGAGGAAGGCACCATCATGGCGCCTTATGTCATGAGCCTGGTCAAAAACAGTCCGAATCCGGAAAACGGCAAGAAAATTTTGGATTTCATCATGTCCGACAAAGGCCAGGCGATTTGGGCCAACGCCTTTCTGCGGCCGGTGCGCGCCGGCGCCATGTCTTCGGAATTGGCGGCGATGTTTCTGCCGGATTCTGAGTACCAGCGTGCCAGGGCTGTGGACTGGCAAAAAATGTCGGCCGTCCAGGAGGCTTTTCGCGACCGCTATCTGAATGAAGTACGCTAGCAAACCTCGTCGGTGCGCCCGGCCTCATGTCAAAGCCGGGCGCACCCAAAACATCAATTACTTCGACCTACAGATATCGTTAACTGGCTGATTGGTTAAATGAAGGTGCAACGGCGTATCTACCCATACTTAATCCTGATGATCGCTCCGGCTCTGGCCGTGTTCGGGGCGTTTTTCATTATGCCCATGGCCCGCCTGGTGGTGACGGCTTCGGGGGGGCCATCGGGTTTCGGGATTTATCTGAAGGCATTGACGACGCCGCGCTACCTGGAAACGCTGATGTACACGATAGTGCTTTCGGCCGGTGTCACCCTGGTAACCCTGGTTCTATCCGGCATCGCCGGGGTCTTTCTGACGCGAAATGATTTTCCGGGGAAAAGCGTGCTGGTCGCCATGCTGACCTTTCCGCTGGCCTTTCCGGGAGTGGTGGTGGGGTTTATGATTATTCTATTGGTCGGCCGCCAGGGACTCGTAGGTGATGTGACGCAATCCGTTACAGGTGAAAAGGTTGTTTTGGCCTACTCCATGGCCGGCTTGTTCCTGGGCTATCTTTATTTCTCAATCCCCCGGGTAATTACCACCATCATGGCGGCCGCCGAAAAGATCGATGTCAGTCTGGAGGAGGCCGCCCGTTCTCTGGGGGCCTCACCGTTGCGGGTGGTAAAGGATGTGCTCATACCGGCCCTGGTTCCGGGAATTATTTCCTCGGGAGCAATTTGTTTTGCCACCTCCATGGGCGCCTTCGGCACGGCCTTTACCCTGGCTACCGACATCGACGTTTTACCGATTGTCATTTACACCGAATTTACACTGTTGGCCAACATTGCGATGGCTTCCACATTGTCGATTGTACTCGGTCTTATTACCTGGCTGGTGCTGTCGCTGGCCCGGACGGCAGCCGGTGCCACGGTTGCGGCGGCGGGTTGATATGAAAAAACGATCAACACTGTTTTATGCCCAGCTGTTTCTGACCCTGTCCGTGTGTGCTTTTTTGATCGTGCCGGTGGTTCAGTCGGTGATGGCCGGGATCACCGTCAATTTTCTGGCCGGTATCAAAAGCGGCGTCACGTTACAATGGTTCGGCAAGGTCTGGGAACTTTACCGCGACACCATTTTCCGCTCCATCCTGATCGGCCTGGCCTGTCTGGTCGCGAACCTGATTGTAGGCGTTCCCGCCGCCTACGCCATGGTTAAAAAGCAGAACCGGTACACCAGACTGTTCGAGGAATTCTTGGTGACCCCCCTTGCCATTCCCGGTCTGGCTATCGCATTGGCGCTTCTGATCAGCTACGGCGGATTTACGGAGTTCAGAAGGAGCTGGTTCTTTATCCTGGTGGGCCATGTGATCTTCACCCTGCCGTTTATGGTCAGGTCCGTGATCGCCGTCATGAGCTCCTTTGATCTGGCAGAGCTCGAAGAGGGCGCCGCCAGTCTGGGGGCCGGTTTCTGGCACCGTTTTTTCCAGATCGTGGTCCCCAATTCGATGCCCGGTATTCTCGCCGGCAGCCTGATGGTGTTCACCCTCTCCATCGGAGAATTCAACCTGACGTGGATGCTGCATACGCCCCTGACCAAAACCTTACCGGTGGGTCTTGCCGACAGTTACGCCTCCATGCGACTGGAGATCGGCTCAGCTTACACCATTGTGTTCTTCCTAATGATCATCCCGCTGCTGATGGCCATGCAATGGGTGGCCCGGCCGCGCAAGAAGGTAATTCCGATGGAATCAACCGATGAAACAAGAAATGAAATCCAGGGTAATGAAACCCAGAAAACCATTTCAAACCCGGATTACCGCAACGACAATCGGCAACGGAAAAGGATATCCGGAACGTCTCTGCGCATGGTAAACTGCGCCAAAACCTTCGAAGACGGAACCCGGGCGCTGGAGCCTTTTGACCTGCAGGTGGATGCCGGCGAAACTGTGGTAATACTGGGTCCTTCCGGTTGTGGTAAGACAACCATGTTGCGCATCCTGGCGGGCCTCGAATCACCGGATAGCGGCGGCAAGGTTTTTTTCGGCGACGAGGAGGTGACCGACATTCCGATTGAAAAACGCAACGTGGGTATGGTTTTTCAGAGTTATGCCCTGTTTCCCAATATGAATGTCGCCGAAAATATTGCATACGGGCTCAAGGTACGCGGCGACCGCGGTGAAAAAAGAGAAAAACGGGTAGCTGAAATGCTGGAGATGATGCAAATCAAAGAGTTGAAAAACCGGCAGATCGACCAGCTTTCAGGGGGTCAAAAGCAAAGAGTGGCACTGGCCCGGGCCATCGCTATCCGTCCAAGACTGCTTCTATTGGACGAACCCCTGACCGCCCTGGACGCCAAACTTCGCGACGCCTTGCGGGTGGAAATCGACTCGCTTCTGCGCTCCCTGGGTATCACCGCAATTTATGTCACCCACGATCAGGGCGAGGCGATGGCCCTGGGTGACCGCATCGTGGTGATGAACATCGGAAGGGCCGCTCAGATCGGCACCCCGCGCGAGATCTATTTTGAGCCTCGGAACCAGTTTGTGGCCGATTTCATCGGCACAATTAATCGACTTCCCTGCAGAATTCAGGAGGGAAATCTCGTGTTTCCCGGCAAGAGCATTCCTCTGACGGCGGCCCGCAACGTGCGCACGCGCAACCGGGAAGTGGTGGACGTGTTTTTCCGGCCGGAACACGCCACCGTGGTCGCGGCGGGACACGGCCATTTCTCCGCCACCGTCGTGGCCTCTTTTTTTATGGGAGATCGCACCCGATTGATCGTCAAAGGCTCCGCCCCTCAGCATCTCACGATCGAGGCTTCAGGACATCAATCCTTTAGTAGCGGCCGTCAGGTTGACATTGAAATCGAACCTTCATCTTTACTGACGCTGCATGATTGAGTAAACCTTAACGTTACATAAATCTGCTTAACTCTTGATGTTGGTTTGAAGCAGACAGTCGTTTTTACCGGGATGATGCTGGATACTTGATGCTTGATACACAGGGAATGCGCCGAGAGTGAGATCCAGAAACATCCAGTATCCAGAAACCAGTATCCAGGATCACGTAATATTGCCAATGCTTTTCATCACAACGGCCTAAATTCAAGAAAACATTTTATGCAACTTAGGGGTAAAGAATCCTGGCCCAGAGAACCAGGCTTTCAATGGTAGAGTAATCGTTATGCTAATTGCCCAAATTTCCGATTTTCACCTCAAACCGGCAGGCACCCTGGCTTATGATCGGGCAGACACCGCCACCTCGCTCAGGCGCGCGGTGGACCACATCAACACCCTGAACCCCAGGCCGGACCTGGTGCTGGTGACCGGCGATCTGGTTGACGAAGGTGCGTCAGAATCATATTCGATGGTTAAAAAGCTGCTCACACCTTTGATACCCCCGGTTTACATCGTACCCGGCAACCATGATCACAAGGCAGAATTGCGCCGTACCTTTCCTGATCATGTCTATCTAAACCAGACGGTTGCAGAGGGTGGCAAGAATTATATCTGCTTTACCATTGAAGATTTTCCTGTTCGTATCATCGGCTTGGACACGGTCACTCCCGGTGATCACGGCGGCGGATTGGGACCGACCCGTCTTGCCTGGCTGGATGAAACCCTTTCCGAACGGCCGGAGGCGCCCACCGTGATCTTTATGCACCATCCGCCTTTTGCCAGTGCCATCGGCCACATGGACATGGAAATTTTTACAGGTCGTAAAGAATTCGCCGCTGTTATCAGTAAAAACCCCCATGTGGAACGCGTCCTGTGCGGGCATGTGCATCGCCCGGTCATCCGGCGTTTTGCCGGCACGATCGCCAGCATCAGCCCCGGCATCGGAATGCAATTGGTTCTGGACCTCAGGCAGGAGGCTCCCTCGGCCTTTATCCTGGAACCCCCCGCAGTCATGCTTCACTTGTGGACCCATCTGTGGGACGAGCCGACCCTTTTGACCCACATCAGTATTATCGAAGATCAACCCGGACAATACAGCGGGCCGTATCCCTTTTTCGGGGTTGTTTCTCCCAAATAGTGCAATGGAAATTATTGCCGCATTAGTAATTTAAGAAGCATCGAAAATCCCATGTTGATATTCTTACGGTAATTTTCTATAAAAAGTTAAAAATGTTTTCATGCGCCAATCAAATCAGTCAACTCAACTCAAAAAAAACCGGAGACCCGACCCATTCTAGAATTTGATCGTACCATCGACAACACCCCTTAGGCAGCCGATAAGGAGCGAATACCATGGCCAACGTCAAGTTTCATCATGTCAGCAAACACTTTGGCAACACCGTCGCCGTGGAAGATTTCGATCTGGAAATACAGGACAAGGAGTTTGTGGTTCTCGTCGGTCCATCGGGCTGCGGAAAATCAACCACGCTGCGCATGCTGGCCGGTCTTGAAAAAATAACCGAGGGCACCATCGAAATCGACGATGATGTCATCAACAAGGTGCACCCAAAAGACCGGGATATTGCCATGGTATTTCAAAACTACGCCCTCTACCCCCATATGACCGTCTATAAAAACATGGCCTTCGGGCTTCAGCTGCGACGGTTTGCCAAAGACGAAATTATCCGGCGCGTTAACGAAGCCGCCGAAATCCTTGCAATCAAGGATCTTTTAAAACGCAAGCCCCGGGAATTATCCGGCGGCCAGCGCCAGAGGGTAGCCGTGGGGCGGGCCATTGTTCGCAAACCGAAAGTTTTTCTGTTCGATGAGCCATTGAGCAACCTGGACGCCAAACTGCGGGTCCAGATGCGGGGAGAAATTCTAAAGCTTCATCAGCGTCTGCAAGCCACCGTCATATATGTCACCCACGATCAAATCGAAGCCATGACCATGGGCAGCAAAATCGTGATTATGAATAACGGCCGCACGATGCAGGTCGGCAAGCCGATCGATGTATATGACAACCCTGACAACAAATTTGTCGCAGGCTTTATCGGCAGCCCCGCCATGAATTTTTTGGAAGCCGACCTGATTGAAAAAGACGGGGCGCTGTGGGTAAGCAGCGCGTCCTTTCAGTTGCCGGTGCCGGATTCCAAGGTAAATTCGCTGACCGGTCACCAGAACGAAAAATTTCTTTTCGGTATTCGGCCCGAACATATTTATGATCGGGCGTTTCTCAAAGAATATGACCCACGCCATGTCATCAAGGCCAAAGTTGACCTGATCGAACCGGTGGGGGCCTTTGTTATTCTTCAAATCACCTTTGGCAACAAAACGATTGTGGCCCAGGTGGATTCACATACCCAGGCAACGCTTAACAGGGAAATTGAGCTGGTGGTCGACATGGAGAAAATGCATCTTTTCTCAACGACTCCGCCCCACCAGGCGTTGGGGCTCGCTTAGAATAATCGAAAACTGAATTGCAGCCGGCAAAACGCAATCATAAATGTCTTAGTTAGTCCACAGAAAGGGGGTGATCCGCATTCAAAGTCG
This sequence comes from Desulfobacterales bacterium, assembly GCA_020345785.1. The sequence continues at coordinate 4,931,671 of CP070771.1, read as the reverse complement.
GTTCGACAACCAACAACAACACCAAAAAAGGAGGGTTACCATGAAAAGGAATATAATTTTTATTATATTGCTGGCTTTAATTTTTGCCTTCACAACCACCGCTGCAGCCAAGACGGAAATCAAATTTTACTACCCGGTAGGTGTTGCCGGGCCGCTGGTCAAAGTCATCAACGGCATGGTCGCCGAATTTGAGAAAGAAAACCCGGACATTGACGTCGAACCCGTTTATGCCGGCAATTACAATCAGACCATGCAGAAAGTTCAAACCGCCGTGCTGGGCGGCAATCCTCCCGACGTTGCAGTAGTAGAAATCTCCGAACTTTTTTCGCTGCTTCAAATGGATTCGCTGATTCCCCTCGATCCGTATATCGAGAAGGAAGGCGGGCAAAAATTTCTGGACAACTTTTACAAGGGTTTTTTGGGCAATGCCTATGGTCGGGACGGCAAAATTTACGGCTTTCCCTTCCAGCGCAGCACACCGATACTTTATTGGAACAGGGATATGTTTGCCGCGGCCGGAGATAAGCTGCGCGCAGCCGGACTGGATCCCAACCGGCCGCCGAAAAACTGGGATGAGCTGGTGGAATACGCCAAAATCCTCACCATCAGGGAAGGCAACCAAACCAAGCAGTACGGTCTGATCATCCCCGGCGGCTGGAACGATTGGATATTCGAGGCGTTTTCGCGCCAGAACGATTCCCAGCTGATCAAAGAAGACGGTTTGACCGTTACCTTTGATTCGCCCCAAAACCTGGAGGCGTTAAAGCTCTGGGTCAAGCTCACCCAGGAGCTGAAGGTGTGCCCGGTGCTGCGCCCATGGAACATCACGCCCGATGACTTTATCGGTGGGGTGACCGCCATGATGTACTATTCTACCGGCGGAATGGCCAAAATCAGAAAAACCGCCCAATTTAACTGGGGAGCGGCATTTCAGCCGGCCGGCAAGCAGTATGGCACACCGGTGGGCGGCGGCGACTTCCACATTTTCAAGGGCATCCCC
>CP070771.1:4917160-4930571 GCA_020345785.1 Desulfobacterales bacterium | reverse complement strand
AACAGATCTCATTCCGCCAAACCCAGTACTCCAACATTCCAGTGTTCCATCATTCCACGGGAAATTTTTGCGGCACAGCAAAATCGCTCTGACCTATCCCAGAGGAATAGGTTTTCAATGTTAGGTTAAATGAGGTAGAACTAGAAAGGAGGAACACAATGAAAGCAGTTAAATTTGCAGTCATCGTTTTAATAGGCTTATTCGTCCTGTCGAATTTCTGCCCACCGGCAGCAGCGGCGGAACCTTTTGTGATGAAATTCGGACTTGCGGCGCCGGATTTGAATCCCAGCTTTTGGGCCACGCATTACAATTATTTTAAGTACGAAGTCGAACGAAAATCCAATGGCCGCATTCAGGTGGAGCTGATCTGGGGGGGCGCGCTGGGAAGTCCGGCCGATCGCCTAAAGCAGGTAATGATGGGGCAGATTCAAGGCGCCGACACGGCCGAAGGTCCCCTGGCGCAAGTATTCAAACCGGTCCAGGTTTTTTCGATTCCCTATTTATTTGAAGACGAATATCAGGCCTGGCGCGTCTATGACGGCCCCTTTGTGCAAAAGCTCAACGAACAGCTTCTTGAAAAGACCGGACTCAGGGTTTTGCACTGGTGGGAATCCGGCGGGTTTAAACAGTGGACGAACTCCAAAAAGCCCATCAAAACGCCTGAGGACATGAACGGTTTAAAAGTAAGGGTCATGCCGTCGCCTGTCTTTCAGGAGCTGGTATCATCCCTCGGAGGTTCGCCGACGCCGATCAGCTTCGGTGAATTGTACGGTGCCCTGAAAAATAAAACCGTGGACGGCCAGAACAATGCTGTGTCGCTGGTCAGTTTGTTCAAATATTACCAGGTTCAGAAATATGTCACCATCGACAACCATGTCTATGCCGTCTCCTCCATGATCATCAATGACAAATTTTTTCAAAGCCTGCCCCAAGACCTCCAGCAGGTCGTCGAGAATGCCCAGCAGGTGGCGCTTGCCGTCAACCGCGGCGTGTCGCGCTATACCGATCACATGGCCGTGGACGCTTTGGTAAAGAACGGTATGGAAGTTTACAAACTAACCGAAGCTGAACGTAAGCTCTTCATTGATAAGGCCCAGGCTCCTGTGCGGGAGTGGCTGCGCAAAGAAGTTGCCGGCAATTGGGTGGACGGCATGCTTCAAGCCGCTGAAAGCGCCAAATGAAATCATTGCATCGTATACTTGGTTATCTTGAAAATATCGAGACGAACATTTGCAGGCTGCTGCTGGTTGTGATGTGCGTTGTCGTCGTGGTGCAGGTTTTTGCAAGATATTTGTTTAACCATTCTTTTGTGTGGGCGGAAGAACTGGTGCGATACCTGATGATCTGGATGGTAATGATCGGTGCCGCAAGGGTTGAGGCGTTGGGTGAACATATCCGGATAGATTTTTTCCCCCTGCTGGCCGGTCCGCGCGGGAGGCGCTTGATGGAAGTCTTTTTTCGGCTTTGCACCCTGACTTTTTTGATCATCATTTTCGTCAAAGGTATTAACGTCGCCGCCTTTAACCGGCTATTTGAAAGCTCGGGATTAAGAGTCAGTATGCTTTGGCCGACGTTGGCCATCCCGGTCGGCGCGCTTTTGATCATCCTTTACACGCTCAAGGGTTTGGGTCGCGATGTCTATCAATCGATTGTCTGGTCAAAAGATAAGCTGCTGGAAGAGGACAAGCATCCGCCGGAAGAAAAGCAATTCTAGCTGCCGACATTGTGCTGCCGGATACGAATAGGAGTTGAGTGAGATGTCCCTGGGGTGGATGATCCTGATCTTTGTGGTATTGCTGATTGCCGGAATGCCCGTTGCATTTGTGATGGGGTTTTCAGCCTCGCTTTATTTACTGTTCTCTTCCCAGGCCTCCTTTTTAGATATGGCCCCTCAAAAACTATTCGCGGGGATGGATTCCTTTGTTCTCATGTGTATTCCCTTTTTTATCCTGGCCGGCGAAATTATGACCCGGGGCAAAATTGCGGATCGAATTGTAGACTTCGCGAATCTGGTGGCCGGGCGGTGGCGCGGGGGGTTAGCGCATGTCAATATTTTAGCCTCCATGCTTTTTGCCGGAATTACGGGAGTGGCCCTGGGTGATATTGCTGCTTTAGGATCCATTTTCATACCGGCCATGAAAAAGCAGGGATATGACGGACCATTTTCAGCCGCGGTCACCGCCTCCTCGTCCATCATAGGTCCCATTATTCCGCCGTCTATGATCATTGTCATCTACGGGGCGGTGACGTCGGTCTCCATCGGCGCCTTGTTTGCGGCGGCCATCATACCCGGCATTCTGATGGGATTGTCCCAGATGGCGATCGTGGTCTTCCTTGCCAAGCGGCGCGATTACCCGAAAGTTGAAATACCCCTGACAGCCGGAAAACTTGCGCGCGGCACCAAAGATGCGCTGGTTCCGCTCATGATGCCGGCGATCATCATCTTTGGCATCCTGTCGGGCGTATTCACCCCGACCGAAGCTGCCGGCATGGCGGTGCTTTACGCCTTTGTGGTTGCCTCCCTTTTTTATCGCAGCCTGAAATGGCGGGATTACGGCGCAATTTTTCGCACGGCATTTATCTTTTCGGCCAAATTGCTCTTAATCGTCGGATGCGGCTCGATCCTGGCGTGGGTTTTTGGAATAGAAAATGTTCCTGAAAAGATCAAGGGTCTGTTTTACTCGGCAAGTAAAAATAAGTATATCCTGCTGATCCTGATCAATCTATTTTTAATCCTGCTGGGGATGTGGCTGGACCCGTCGGCTTCAATTATTCTTTTCGCGCCGATGCTGACGCCGCTGGCAATGGAGATCGGCATGGATCCGGTTCATTTCGGTGTATTGATGATTGTCAATTTGAACATCGGGCTGCTGACACCGCCGCTGGCCGTCTGTCTTTTTGCCGCCGCAGATATTTCCCATGATTCCTTCGGCAGGGTGGTGGTGGCTGTATGGCCGTTTTTGCTGGCCTCAATTTTCACCCTGGCATTGGTGACATATATCCCGGCGATAACCATGACCCTGCCGCGTCTTTTAGGCCTTTTGTGAATGGATCCGGCTAAGGTCCCAAATTTGACTTCATTGGGTTTTAAGTAAAAATATTTTCATCACGAAAACACGAAATTTAGAAAGCACAAAATATATCTTGGCTTTTTTCGTGTTTTTCCCGTCGCGGCGGGATGCTTTCGTGATTAAATCGTCCTGTCAAAAAATAAGAGAATATAACCGAATCCATTCATTATTTCTCAGATTGCTGTTCAAGCTGCGATTTTATCAACAGAATTTCTGCATCGTGGGTGACACACAGACGATGCCAGCGCTGATCGGACATGTCCGCCATGCGCCACGCCGTCATAATCACAATACAGTGGTCGGAGTTTTTGCCGTAATATTCACCGGGAATCACCCGCGTGGAAATACGGGGTACCTGCTTATTTGGATCACCGACATGGTAGTCAATGATCAGACGTACCAAATCCGTTTCAACACGAACCCAGGCCTCCGACCTATCAAAGAGTGATGTCCCTTTATAAAGCCCGTCATATCGCGTCGGTTGCGTGTCAAAACAGCCTAACGCCCAGCGGCCGATCTTTTGAGGGTCGGACAAATACTCAAACGCCTGCGGCGCCGGCAGATTTACCTCAATATTGACGGTGTAGCAAAGCGGGTCATATAGGTTCATATCTTTTACCTTAATTAATCCCAGTGTTGCATAAAATGTTTTCTTGGATTTAGGCCGTAATGATGAAAATTATGGGCAATATTACGTGATCCTGGATACTGGTTTCTGGCATTTATGAGGGCGAGTATTGCCGAAATGGTGTTTTAAGTCAAGTTCGCAGGGATGTTTTGGACTGGTATGGAAGCCCGATTGGGAAAATTTGCTCAATGTATGTTGTAAGTTGTTGGTTGTTAGTTGTGGAAAAAATAAGGATGGCGAGCGGCAACTTTAAACAAAATGAAAAAAGGGGAGCAGCCCACCATGAACCGCCCCCTTATCTTTTAGTTAAAATAGATAGAATTCCTTAATTCGTCATTCGTCAATCGACATTCGACATTCCCATCTAGGTTTCCTTCTCAAACTCAATCAGGGAATGGCCGTAGCGATGCGAAGAAAAGTCTGCACCGCAGACGGCAAAATAACGGGTCCAAAACTTTTCGATTGAGCGAAATTTTTTTGAATCATCTGCGCTGGCGCCGGCCACGTAAACTTTAACATCATTGAGTCTGGGAATAAGGTTTTGCTTCTGGCGTTCCTTGATGATCCGGGTGATGTATTCATCCGTGACTTTGACCCGGTCAAAATTGTATTCCTTTGAATCCTGGACCATGTCGGAGAGGAGAATCAGGATTTTCTGGCGCTGCTCGTTGTGGAAGATCTTATCGGCGATATTCAGGGAATTGATTATCTCTGTCCGCGGCGTACCGCGTTTGAGAGACAGCAGTTTCTCCACTTCATTTTTAATATCTTTTTTCGTTTGGACCAGGTTTTGTTCAAAAGAAATGCGGTTTACCCAGATACTTTGTTTGGGAATTTCAGCATCCACCACCGGCTTGAAGTCGATATAAGACCGGCCGGTGATGGTTCCCACAATGATTCGATCGCCCTGCTGGAGATTCTGATAGATTTTTTCAAACGCACTGCGGTAAACCGTCCGCCGGGCCTGGTTGGTGCTGCCCGACATATCGACAAATACAACGATTGCCCGCGGATCTTTTTTCTCCTTGCTGAATTTCCACAAGGCGTCGTTTTTTCCTTCAACGGAGTTCAATAACACCAGGTTACTGAAAATAATGACACAAAAGATTGTTAGACTCCAGCGCTTCATTGGGGCGTACCTCCTCAAATCCCTTTAAAGGGAGTTATTGCTTACTATTCGCCGGTTGCCTGAATACGCATTTGGGTGGTGGCATCCAGCATTTTTTTGACTTTCTTGGCGTGTTCTTCTTTTTCAAAGGACAGAATCACCTCATGTTCCCGTTCAAACGACTTGGGTTTTTCATGATCAGGGCGTTCGCGTTGATTGATTTTACGATAATAATAAATATTTTCCTGAGTTTGCTGATGAATCCGATTGATCTTTTGTTCCTGCTCGGCAACGATTTTATTGTACTCCGCCTCGATGGCCCGCATGGCCTTATTGATCTGATTGGTTTTGCGATGCAGATGCTCCAGCAGGGGATCTTTGTCATGAGCGAAATACGAGCATAGCGTGGCGGCAGCTAATATAACCAGGTTCAGGCCGACGAATGCGGCGCCGATAAATTTGCTGCTGCCGAAACTGCTGACGGCACCGGCTGTGCTGAGGTCACCCAGGTACTGGACGCGGACATAGCCGATTGCCAGCAGGCCGCCGATGGTTAGCAGAAGAAGCGCCCCCACCCCAATGCCGCTCTTCCACCACGGTACGGATCCTCTCTTAATGAGGATTCCCATCGCGTGAGCGATCCACGGGATGGCCACGGCTACGCCGAGGGCCATGATCCAGGTGAATATCTGGCTTTCACCGAACACCGAGAAAGCCAGTGAGTTCATGGGAATTTCACCCAGAACAAAAAGAGACATCAAGATATAGTACTTGCCCCTGGACAGCTCTACACTGGGTTCACTGCGCCCGATTTTGGCCGCGTGCGCGTCATAGTCTTTGGAAATGCGCTGATACTCCTTTAAAAGGGGTTTGTGCTTGCCATTGAGAATTTCCAATTGAGGTTCATATTTGGCCATTACCTGCCGCGCTTCGTTATTGGCCATGGCCATGCACTCCTGCTCGAATTGGGAAAAATTCGGATCATCTCTACCGGGGATATTATTCTTCGCATCGGTAATAGCGTTCTGTTCAACTTCTTTCTTAGTGTACATTACTTATCTCCTCCCTGTTAAAAATCCGGGCTGCAATTTGAAAATCCTGAAAATTGTTGCGACTATATGTCGCTCCAAACAACCCAGTTGATTGCCTTCCAATTTGACGGTAAAAGCCGGCCTGAATTATGAAAGACAGGCCAATTTATCTAATAAAACACTTTTCAAATGAACTTATCGGCACATATATTTTTTCCTTTAGAAATTTATTTTTGGTAAGTTTCAAGGTTCAGAGTTCGAATTTTGGGGGGGTGCACCAGAGAGTTATCGCTTGCGGAGAAACTTGATCATACCTGCTCCCATTTGGGAGAGACGACTTCAGAAATGCATGATTTGAATGAGATGAGCTTGGGGATTTTTAATCGTGAAGGTCTGAAATCAGAGCTGCTCAATTTTAAAAAGATAATTTGAAATGTTTTAAAAAAACCTATAAGTAATACTTTAGGTCTAAGAAAAATCGAAAAACGGATATTATAATGAGAGATAGCATTGATGAAATCTCGCAGAAGATTTTAGACAACTTTCGAGAAAAAACACCCGGTTCGAAGGCTCACCAGGAAAAAGCGGCCAGGTATTTACCCGGCGGTGATACCCGGACGGCGACCTATTTTTCACCTTACCCCGTCTACATGGAAAGGGGCAGGGGGTGCTATCTTTACGATGCCGACGGGAATGAGTACCTCGACATGCTGGGCAACTACACCTCGCTCATTCACGGGCACGCCTTTCCGGCGGTTGTGGAAGCCATCAGGGATCAGGCCGTTAAAGGTACGGTCTTCGGGTCGGTCGGCGCCATCCAGTACCTGCATGCCGAACATCTTTGCAGCCGAATTCCGGCCATGGATATGATCCGCTACTGCAACTCGGGAACCGAGGCAACTTTGTTTGTTATTCGGGCGGCCCGCGCGTACACCGGCAGGGACGGCATCATAAAAATGGACGGCGGCTACCACGGCGGCCACGATCTGGCGGAAGTCAACATTTTGCCGGATATTGAATCCGACGGCTCCCCCAGGGCGTCTGTCCGCGCCGGGGTGCCGGCCAGTGTGCTGCAGGACGTTCGCGTGGTCCCCTTTAACGATTTGGCGGCGGTATCCTCGCATCTTGAAAAAGACGCCCCTCGGATTGCGGCGATCATTGTGGAACCCGTTCTTGGCGCCAGCGGTGTGATTCCGGCACAAGACGGTTATCTTGCCGGTTTGCGTGAACTGGCCGACCGTTTCAGGGTTCTGTTGATTTTCGACGAAGTCATCACCCTGCGATTGAGCACCGGCGGCATGCAGGAGTTGACCGGTGTGGCGCCGGACCTGACGAGCCTCGGCAAAATTATCGGGGGCGGTCTGCCGGTGGGCGCTTTCGGGGGCCGGGCGGAGATCATGGCCCGGTTCGACCCGGCGCATCCACAGGCCATTTTTCATTCCGGCACCTTTAATGCGTCCAATATGGTCATGGCCGCCGGTCTGAGTGCCTTAAAAGCTCTCGATAAGCCGGCCATCGATCGAATCAATGCCCTGGGAGCGCGGTTAAAAGAAGGCCTCAAAAATGCTTTTAAACAGAGCGGTCTGCGGGGACAGGTCACCGGAATCGGATCCTTGAATCAGGTTCACTGGCATAGCGGCCCCCTTAACAATGCGCGTGACAGTGTTCGCGGATTGACAGCCGCCCGGGAATTGCCGGGCTTGCTGCACCTGGAGATGATGAATCGCGGAATATATTCTGCCAAGCGGGGAATGTTTGTCATTTCCACTCCCATGACCGAGGGGGAGATCGACAAGGCGACGGCGGCTTTTGCAGGTGCATTGGAGATGCTCAGGCCCTATATAGCCGCCAGGTTCCCGCAGCTGGTTGCCGAGGGATAAACCCATCCCAGACAAGCCAGCAATGATTGCCACAAAGGCACCAAGACACAAAGCGAAACCTTTGATTAATATTCCTTTCCCCGCCTGTTGGCGGGATAAATCAAGCCATCCCGTGCTTTGAACGGGGTGGTCGTTGACTCCGCATGGAATAACATTAGTTTAGATATATGCCCTCCGCATCTGGTGGAGGATCCGGGTAGGTTCTATCCCGACCCGATCCGGTAAGAAACAGACGGACATTTAAAAATACGGATTTCGTGCTTCGGATTTCGGATTTTAGCTGATGAGAACTTAATCCCGCCCCCTTCAAGGGGGGCTTCCCGATGCCTCCCGCTCTGCGGGAGGAGCACTCACTTTTACAGGAGGCGTTACCATGGAAAAACGAGATCTTTTGGAAGGGAAAAGAATTCTAATTGTGGATGATGAGCCGGATGTATTGGACACCTTGGAAGACTTGTTGACCATGTGCAAGATTACCAAAGCCACCAGGTTTGAGCAGGCCAAAGAATTGCTGGAGGACCAGTATTTCGACATGGCGATTTTAGATATTATGGGCGTTCATGGTTATCAATTATTGGAAACATGCAATGAGAAACGGGTTATTGGTGTTATGCTGACCGCCTATGCCATGACGCCCGAAGATATCAAGCGATCCTACGAAAATGGTGCAGCGTCTTTTGTACCCAAAGAGAAGATGTCCGAAATCACCACCTATTTGGCCGATATTTATGAAGCCAAGGAAAAAGGCAAAAGTGTGTGGTGGCGCTGGTACGACCGCCTGGCTGATTATTGTGAAAAGAAATTCGGCCCCGAGTGGCAAAAAGAGCACGGGATAAAGGTTAAGTAAAACCAAAAATGGGGAGGCCAAAAACTATGACCGGCGAGCAAACCCATGGTGCAGTGCGGCTGACCGTACCCGGCGGGTACGGCCGATCAATTGATGTTGCTAAAGGACAGTATGTTGCTGTTCGGGATATCGAAGGGGGACAGTGCGGGGACTTTTGGGCACTCGATGCCGGCGACTTCGACCACTTTCTTTCGCCTTCCCATACCTGGGTGCACATTGGCAGGATACAGCCCAGGGTAGGCGATGAATTGGTCACGAATAGACGTGAGCCCATCCTTACCATTTCTGCCGATGATGTGGGCTGGCATGATATGCTGGTTCCGGCCTGTGACAGGCAACGATATGCAAAGTATTACGGTGTGACGGAGCATCGTAGCTGCCACGATAATTTTTTGGAAGCCATGAACCAGCGTAATTGGGGGAAGAGACCGGTGCCTCAGCCATTCAACCTGTTCATGAACACCTTCGTCGAACCCGACGGAACCATGCATATCAGAGATTCCATATCCAAAGCCGGGGACATCATTCTGATGATCGCGAAGATGTCTATCATCGTCGTGGTATCTGCCTGTCCGATGGATCTGAATCCTGTCGGCGGTCAGGGTATAACGGATCTGGAAATTATAGTAGGAGACACGGAAGAGGAAGTACTGGCATCAATCAAATGAAGGGTTAGGGTGTTTTTTAGAGCTGAAGCGCTGCGTGGATAATCGCCAATAATGGTTAAACACTCAGCCGTCCGGTGTTCCAGAGCGCAACGGCACTGTAAGTTCTCGCCCAGAAATTGGCTTTTTCTTCGGCCGGATACCTATAAAAATCCTGGGTCCAGTTGAAAGATGGGTTTTGGTACATATCCCGCAAAACGTTGGCAATGTGTTTGGGTTTCCAGTTTGCGTGGATCAGAAAGTCATAAACAAACCCTTTCAATTTTTGAGGTTGAAGCGCCGCGGGATTGGGATAGTTGAGGATATTTTTCGTCCAGTCGGGGAGGTTTACTTCTTTGCGAGCACACTCCAGGGCGTATCCTCTGGGCATATCTTCCTGGCGTTCAAAATCCCGGTGAAACCGGTAGAGGTCGGTTGATTCGTATTCCCCGATAAAATCGATTAAAGTTTCATTGGAGCAGGGGATGTAACCGGAAAAACGCTGGGTGTGGTCGGCGGCCTTCTCCAGATCCCACATGCAATCCAGGATGAGATCAAGATCGGCTTCTTCGTCGGCGACTCTGCCGTCAAAGTAGGTCCCGACGACATCGACCAAAGGTGGTTGATGGTATTGACCGTGTTTTTCCTGATTTTTCTTGTGCAGGCTGAAAGGGCTTCGAATGCAGCGCATAAATGGAGAACCCTCACTCCAGGAGTTGTCAAAATTGATGCAGCGATCGAGGCTGTCGGCTATCGAAACGGGGAATAGCCCCTCCGAATCATTGCCCTGAAACCTTTTCATGGTGAGAAGTGAGATATATTCCGCCAGCTTGGTAAGTCCACTGAATACCGCTGCGGCATCCAGCGAAATTCCGTACCACCGTCTGATGTCATTAGGATCGACAAATTCGCAGGCCTTAACCAGATCTTCTTCCAGATAGCCGATTTGCTTCAGCTTGTCCGTCGCGCGGTATCCCAACAGGTTTTGGAACAGGATGTGGCCGCCGGAGGGCGTGTAATCCAAGAGATATGGAATCCCCCTTGAGCGCAGGTAGTCTTCCAAGAAACGGATGACGGAAAAGATCTGTTTGAAATATACCCGCTGGGTTTCCTTGTCTTGATATAATTTGTGGTTTTCTCCCGCCATGAAAATTTCGAAGTCCAGCGGCATGAGCACGGACTGAGATTGCGCCCCAATCACCGGAATATGCACCTGAAGACCTCTTTGAACGGTAAGTTTTTCAAGTTGATCGACCGGCGCTGCAATTGCCGGGAAAATCGGGTCCCGCGCTTCACCGGCAAGTTCATTTCCGGCTGCAACGAGAAAGTGGCTGAATTGATAACAATTTTTTAAGAGATCGATTACCCGCTGATAATATCCTTGAGCATTCATAAATTCCTACCACGTTTAGATGTCGACCTGAAAACGGCCAAATTTTACCTTAATCATTGTATTGGTCTATGGCAATCGACTAATCAGAAATCAAGGTAGACAACGGAAGGGCCTGCCTGGGGACTGCCCGGCACAGGTTGAGGATGGGTTATAGCCGAAGGGCATGGGCTCAGATAAAACGATAGACCAAATAGAGTTCCCAAGTGACAACCGCTGCGTAAAACCATGCAATCAGAAACAATAAGGAGTGGGTGTTTACATTTAATCGTCGTAAAACAACACCTCTGAACAAAAACAGACCTGCAGTTGCAATTAACGTTATCCCATACTTGGGGATAAAAAAGAAGTAGGGGCCGATATTCAGCAGGTATGCCATAATTGGGTTGGTTTCGTAAGCTCCATGGTTCAGCAGAAATAGAGTCAGTAACGCATCAATGGCACACAGAAACAGGATGGCGACAATGGTCATAAAAAGCACGGGGCTATATTGGTCGACTAAAAATATTCGGTCTCTATCCTCTTTGCGTCTGAAGCTTCTTCTATTGCCGTCTCCCACAAGGATTCGTATGTTAAACCATACCCGTTTTCGCCTATCGGCTCCTGATCTTCTGTCGCTGTCAATCGGCAATTCTGAATATCCGTTGGTGGCAATTAGATGAATCTCAGTCTCTAAGCGTTTTAATTGAAAGACAGAAATCGTGAATGAGAAGGGGCGGATTCATTTCCGCCCCCCATGCAAAAGAAGACCTGACCAAAAATAACTCTAAATTCCAGAAGGAAACAATAACCAAAGCAGTTTGTTTTGTCTATGAACGATTGATCAGGTAACAATAAAACCTGCAAGGGGTATGCCAGATCTTGACGAAAAAGTTAAACGAAATAATTTCAGTAACATATCCAATTCACCGCATTGACCTTAGCTGCAGAAATAGGAAATGCAGTAAATAAAATTGTTACAAAATTTTCATTACTCCATTCATAAGCCACCGGCAATGCCGGTGGCTTATGAATGGAGATTTAATAAAGAATTTTGGTTTTTTATTTAATGATCTGGTTGGGTCTGCCGGCGTAGCGCCCCCTGCCGCACCCGCTGAACAGCGCATGATGCTTGCCAATGATAAATCAAATAATCGATAAACCCACCAGACCAGCGCCAAAGGTGATCAAATATTCTAGAAAATTACACTGGTACGCTTTCGCAGGAACCAAATATGATGCCGGCAAAATTCTTTATATATACATCAGCGACCAGTGACAGGAAGTGGTTCCGGCCCCTTCCAGGGCCTTCCTTATACCCCCTGTTCTGCTGATGGTCGCTGATTCGCCCAAGTAATTAGCCCGCCTCCTGGAGATACGATAGGGCCGGCCCAAGCGGGTTGTGATGCCTTACCGTTTCCGTCTACCCGCCTTGAATACGTCGATTTCGGTAATATCGCCGACTAGATCGAAAAGATCCTGCTTAATCGGATAGGTGTCGTTGGTGAGCCAAAGCGGCAGCAGGTTGAAATAGAAGGGGCTTCCCAGAATGCCGCTGGCGCCGCCGGGTAGAATCGTTGCTGCCTGACTGCTGTGTCGTTTCGAACTGATCTGGCCGACATAGCGCCGGACCGGCCCGAAATTGAACATAAAATCATTGCTGCTGTCGGCACGGACGTCGTGGCTTGAGGCGTCGACCGCACCGAACCCGCCATCGATTGCCAAACCGGGCAGATCAACAAAGGACTGCGGAAAGCCGCCCCCAGCCGGCGGTATGCTGAACGGTGCTCCCAGAGGATGGGCAAAGACGGCGCGGTGCAGCCGCCCCCAGCGATAATCCTCCTGATTGGGTGACTCACCGAAGGCTTCAGCGAAAGCTGGACCGGCCAGCAGATCCAGGCTCTCGGCCAGACTTTGCAGAATAACGATGTCGCGTCTGGTCGGCGCATCTTCAACTTCCGGAACAATAAAAAAGTTTAAACCGGAGGCACCAAATCCCTGCCTTTCGTCAAAATAATCCAGCAGATTCCACAGCGCGGTCATTGTTCGCATGCTGTCGGGGCGTGGCATTTCGATGCCAACCATCTCGCCGACCTCCAGCAGCGTCCGATCAACAGTATTGGCAACAAATCGGCTGCGCCATACGGAATAGATGGTGGCGGCAATGCTGTTTTGAATTTCCTGCGGCGATGGTTCGAATTTCTCCCCAGCGAGATCTCCGGCGTCGTAGCCCTCCGGTACCCCGGTCGGGGTGGAGAAGTCCCAGGCACGCAAGCGATCCACTGCCTCGCTTACCCCCGGATTCTGGCTTAAACTCAGGAGCAGCGGATGGAGGGCAGCGGTCTTATCCGTGGCGTTTTCAAAGGCTTCGATAATAAAAGGGGTAAAGACCTGCGCGTCGAGCATGACCACATCCGCCTGGATTGCCTGCATGTCCTCGAAAGTGACGGGACCTCGCGCCAGCATTTCGCTGAGCACCTGATGGATCCGGCCCGCGCGGATGCCGATACGATAGCAGGGACTCAGGTATAAAATGCCCCGGCCGTCCTCGCGCAATTGGTTGACGGGATTGTTGTCGAAACTGGTGCCGATGGGATCGTTGTTGGCGTTGACAATGATTCCGTCCGCGGGATTGATCACCTGCGGCATCTCATCAAATGGCAAAACCTCGAAGGGCACGCTCTGCCAGGGTTGCGGGTTTTGGACCGGCAGCCACTCATGGCCCCCTTGGCCGTTGCGAATAAAATACGGCGGCAGTCCGGCGACGAAGCCGGACTGCAGGTCTTCGCGCAAGGGGATTTCGGGGCTGGTAAAGTAGGCAATGTTCCCCTCT
>CP070771.1:4892222-4917060 GCA_020345785.1 Desulfobacterales bacterium | reverse complement strand
GAATGTCCAATATTGATGGCGCTACGCTTTATCTATATTAAAAAAAATGTGAATCGGATCCTGCAAGGCGCTCCGCCGAGTCGGATTTCGACTGCTCGATTCAATCTTACAGACCATGCTTTCCCGCAGCGCCAGCGCTTGCGTGGCGTGTCCGCCGCATGTTGTTCAGTATTTTTTTAAATTGACAGAATTCCCTATTCGATGTTGGACGCTGGAAGTTCGATGTTCGACGTTCATTAGTTTCTTTGTTGATCAGACCGGCCGCTGTTTTGGCCGGCGGCTAACCTGACACCTGAACACTGAAACCTCCAACCGGAAAATCAAACCCGATGTAAAGTCAAATTCTATGTCAAGAAACAGCCTATTTGGCCGGAACTAAAGCTTGCCCTTCTTGAGGATGGCCACCAGCAGCCAAATGCCCATAATTGCAGCGGCTGAAAACAGCAGGATTCCGATAAGGGAGATGCCGTAGACAAGCGGTGGGGTCTCGGAAATCACAATCAGGGCGGATCCGATGATCAGCGCCGCAATAAGAATGGAAAACGAAATGCGGTTGGAAATCCGGTCATGGGTAGCCAGCATGTTTTCAAGTCCCCGGTGTTCAATTTGCAGGCGCAGTTTTTCCTGTCGGATCAGGCTGGCCATTTCGAGCAGCTGCTCCGGAAATTGACGCAAAAATCGAATCAAGTGGGAACCCAGTTCGTATATATCCTCAGCAATTCTTTCGGGTTTAAAACGTTCGAGCTTGACCCGGGTAATAAAAGGTTTGGCCCGCGCAAACATGTCAAAATCCGGATCAAGCATGCGCCCCACCCCCTCGACGGTGCTCAGTGCTTTCATCATCAGGAAAATATCCGGAGGGATGCGCAGTCGGAAGCTGGTGGCCAGTTCCAGCAGCTGTTGCAGCAACTTACCGAGCTCGATGTCTTTGAGGGGTTTGTAAAGATGGCGTCCCATAAAATCCGCCACCTCGCGTTCAAGCTGTCGCCTGTCCGGCTCCACCTCCCGGTAGGTTAATTTCAAAAGGACCTGGGCGGCGCGCACCTCGTTCCGTTTGACAATACTTTCCACCAAATCGACAAAATCATCACGGGTCTGGCGATCAACGATGCCGGCCATGCCGAAATCCAGCAGACAGATCACGTTATTGGGCAGTACAAAAATATTGCCCGGATGGGGGTCGGCATGAAAAAAACAATGTTCAAAGACCTGTTTGAGAACCAGGTCCGCGCCCCGGGCGGTGATAACCTTGCGATCAAGTCCTGCGGCCTCGAGCTTATCGATATGTGAGATTTTAATTCCATCAATGAATTCGGTCGTCAACACGCGCGCTGTGGTGGCCTCCCGATAGACCTTGGGGATGTAAACGTGCGGATCATCCAGAAAATAACGCGCCGCCCGCTCCATATTGGTGGCCTCCGTTTTATAGTCGATTTCCTTTTCCAGGGTTCGGGCAAATTCCTCAACGATTTTCACCGGTCGATGCAGGGCCAGTTCCTCGATATGTCGCTCCGCAAGGGTTGCCAGATGCAGCATGATTTCAAGATCAACTTCAATAATTTTACGGATGCCGGGTCGCTGGAACTTAACGGCAACCGTTTCGCCGTCCTTTAGAACAGCCCGGTGCACCTGGCCGATAGATGCCGAGGCCAGTGGTTCTGCATCGAGTTGCTCAAATAGCTCCTCAGCCGACAGGCCGAACTCGGCTTCGATGACCTTGCGGACCTGGTCAAAGGGAAAGGCCGGGACATGGTCCTGCAGCTCTGACAGTTCTTCGACAAAATCCATGGGGATCAGGTCCGGTCGGGTGGAAAGTATTTGACCGAGTTTGATATAAGTTGGGCCAAGTTCTTCAAAAGCCATTCTCAGGCCTTGCGGCTTGGTCAGACGTTCAAGTCGCAGTTCACGCTTCTTGGATATGAATTGAAGACCGACCTCGATGTATTGATCAATCTTCAGCATCTCCAGCAGATCACCGAAACCATACTTAAACAATATGGTCAGAATCTGACGATAGCGGTTGAGGTGCCGATAAGTCCGGCCGATAACACCTATTTTTCTGATGCTGAGCATGAGGGCAATAGAGAATTGTTCAAATTAAATCTTTGGCTTCGCTGGCTGGATCAGGTTTGAACAGCGAACCGCAGAATCCACCCTTCGACGCTTGTGCGCCTCGGGTGGGTTCGATATTCATTATTCGATATTCGATACTTGTGCGCCTCTGGTGGATTTGCTTTTTTAGAGTTTCTTTCCGATCAAACTGACCGCCCTCCAGAGGCGGGTAAACTTCGGCGGCCAGCGGCTGGGCTGACACCTGAAACCTTAAGTTTCTGACAACATTTTGTTAGAAAAAAGTGTCCTAATGGACCATCAACAACAAGTACTGCTTTGGAACTGTGGGTTACGACTTCTCCTTCTCGCTGCTGATCATCTTCTTTAATTCCCGGATCTCTTTTTTTACGGCCTTTAATTCATCAGTGGTGACCACATCGGCCTTTCTCAAAAAATCCTTCACCGTTTTTTCAACCCGGGCCTCCAGCTTTTTCTGGGTGTCGTCATAGCGCTGTTGCAGATCTTTTAAAAATTTGTTGCCTTCTTTTTCACCCATTTTGCCTCTTTCGACCAGTTCCTTAGTCAAATCTTCCACCTCATCCCAGGTTTTCAGCGCCAGGCCCACGCCCGCCAGCATCGTCTTTTTGATAAGATCCGGCATATCTTTAAATTCTGGCATTTCTCACTCCTTTCGGTTATTCGCAAGGTTATGCGGCAAGCCGCTTACTTCAGTTTGCCCAATACCGCGCTGGCAATCGTATTTTTTTGAATCTCTTTGGTGCCCTCATAAATTTCGGTAATTTTGGCGTCACGATAAAACCGCTCGACCTCATATTCGGTCATGTATCCGTAGCCTCCCAGCAGTTGAATGGCTTCATCGGCCACCTCGACGGCGGTCCGCGCGGCATACATTTTGGCCATTGATGTTAGCTTCGGGTCAATACGACCCTGATCAAAATTCCAGGCAGCCTTGTAGGTGATTAATCTGGCGAGTTCTATCTTGGTCGCCATATCAGCCAGTTTGTGCTGGGTGACTTGGAACTGGGCAATTTTACGACCGAATTGCTCTCTTTGTTTGACGTATGCCAGGGCACGATTGTAAGCGCCCTGGGCGATGCCCAGTGCTTGTGCCGCCACCAGAATTCGGCTTTCGTCGAAAAATTCAAGCACCTGGTAAAATCCCCGGCCTTCTTCTCCGATAGTATTTTTAACCGGCACTCGCACATCCTTATAATTGACCTCGGCAGTGGCCATCATATGGATGCCCATCTTTTCACCAACGTCGGCAGCGGTCAAACCTTCGCGGTCGGCTTCCACCAGAATCAAGCTTATCCCCCTGTAGGACGGTTGCGCTTCACTGTCGGTTTGGCACATGGTGCAATAAAATCCGGCCATCCCACCGTTGGTGATAAAGGTTTTGGTTCCATTGATCACCCACACATCCCCTTCCCTTACGGCGGTTGTATCCAATGCGGTAATGTCAGAGCCGTGTCCCGGTTCAGTAAAAGCGCCGGCTGAAAGCATCTCACCCTCCGCAACCGCCGGCAGGTATTTTCGCTTTAATTCCTCGCTGCCAAAGCGCAAAATACATTCGCTGGCAAAACTGGATAGCACAACGGCGCTGCCGATGGTCGAATCCTGGGCACAAAACTCATCGGCGATGATGATGTTTTCAACAACGCCGAGACCCTGTCCGGAGTATTCTTCCGGATAATGGACACCGATAAATCCCAACTCAGCCGCCTTCTTCCAGATTTTGGTGGGAAATTCATGTTTTCGATCCAGTTCAAGAGCCAGGTCCTTGTCGAATTCTCCTTTAGCAAATTCCCCCGCAGCTTTTTGAATTTCTTTTTGCGATTTCGTGAGTTCAAATTCCATTCTCATTCCTCCAGCAGAATTGTTGGTAACCTATATATCATTCCAATCTTATCTGGAATGCTAAAACAATCAAGGTGAAAATGAAAACGTATAAACTTAAACAATCGTCGACTGCCACAACTCAAGAAGCAGCGACCAACAGCAAATCTGGGGGTATGCAGAAAGCTCCTGGAAGCAACCGGGACCACGCTCTTCTGCTGATTGCTGCTTAGTATAGAGAATTTTGGCTGGATTATACATATTTCCGGTTAAAACTTGCCCTGGTAAATTTTCGCAGCATATTTTGAGAACCTTTGGCCTTGATCTGTCGGTTTGGCGAACCTTCGAGCTAGCCATCATTCGCATGCATCTTGGGCGACTCAGCCGGATGGGGGGATGGCTGCGCCGCCTGTAAATAGAACTAGATCGTAAAAAATATGCCAAAATTCTTTTTTGCATCTCCATTCATAAGATACCGGCATCGCGGAAGTTTGGACCAACGATACGTACTTCCGCTCTGACCCTTGAACCTTTTCAACTCTCAACGGTATAGCCGGTGGCTTATGAATGGAGTCGATTGTTTGGGTTGGGATTAACATAAGCCTTCGGCCATTGCAAGGGGTTTAAGCCTTGGCAGATTTTTAGGAAACGTGCATCAAAATAATCAGGATCGGCAGATTCGGTAAAAAATCGGTTTTTTTAAAGACCAATCGGAACCGCACCGAAAAGTTACTTGACTGTTTTCTTAATCTGACCTAATTGTTTTAACCGTTCTGGAGTGGACAGCGGGGTCCTGGATTCATAGATTAGGAATGCAGGTTCATGAGTTCAACGTTCAGGGTTCAGAGGTTGGAAGTCTCGACAATCCTGGTTGTCTAATTTTCGACTCGGAAAAAAACCCCATGAATAGTCCAAATGATTTAAGGCATAAGATCAAAAAAACCTTTGAACGCTGAACCCTGAAACTTTGAACGCTCACCAAAAGAAAGGAATATTGCATCAATGCCATATACAATTGCCTTGGCCGGCAAAGGGGGCAGCGGAAAAACCACCATGGCCGGCCTGTTGATCAAATATTTAGTCAAAAAAAACAAGACGCCGATCCTGGCCGTCGATGCCGATTGTAATTCAAACTTAAATGAAGTTCTTGGCCTCGAAATCAGGGACACCCTGGGCAACGCCCGGGAAGAGATGAAAAAAGGGGTGGTTCCCGGCGGCATGACCAAAGATATTTTTATGGAAATGAAACTGGAAGAGGCCCTGGTGGAAGCGCCCGGATTTGATCTGATCGTTATGGGGCAACCCGAAGGCGCCGGCTGCTACTGTGCTGCCAATACGCTGCTGGCCGGATTTATGGAGCGGCTGGCCAATAATTACCCCGTTATCGTCATGGACAACGAAGCGGGTATGGAACACATCAGCCGCTTAACTACCAAAAATGTGGATATTCTCTTAATCGTAGCCGATACCTCCCGGCGCGGCCTGCAGGCCGCTTTAAGGATTGATGATCTTGCCCGAAGTCTCAATATCGGGGTCGGTAAAAGTTATGTGGTCATAAACCAGTTAAAAGACGGATTATCAGAAAAGGCGCTTGAGATGATCAAAGCCGGTGGGCTCGAGCTGGCCGGCACAGTGCCGGAAGACGATACCATATATGAATATGACTTGAACGGTCGTCCGACCATCGAAATGCCCGAAGACAGCCCGTCTGTTCAGGCTGCCTTCGGTATATTTGATAAGATAGTGGCAATCCCATGAACAAAACAGGTTTTTTATACGATGAAAGGTATCAGCTGCACAAGACCGGTCGCTACCATCCGGAGGTTCCTGAAAGACTATCCCGTGTTTACCAGGGTATCAAAGAAGCGGGTTTGCTTTTGAATCTTATCCCGATTGAAGCCAGCCAGGCGGAATTGAAATGGATCGAGCTGGTTCACGACAAGACGTATATACAGCGGTTTGAAGCAGCCTGCAGGAACGGCCAGAGTGTGTTTGACAGTCCGGACAATCAAATGTGCCCGCAAACCTATGAGACTGCCTTACTGGCGGTTGGCGGCATACTGGATGTGGTCGACCGGTTAATGGAAGGACAACTGGACAACGCGTTCTGCGCGGTCCGCCCGCCGGGTCACCACGCCGAAATTAACAAAGCCATGGGATTTTGCTACTTTAACAACGTGGCGATCGCCGCCCGTTATCTGCAAAACCGGTACGGAATAATTCGGGTAGGGATCGTTGATTTTGATGTCCATCACGGCAACGGAACCCAGCACATCTTCGAGGGCGACTCAACGGTATACTATTACTCGATCCATGAGCATCCATCCTTCGCATATCCCGGAACCGGCCGCGAATTTGAAAGCGGCAAGGATTTCGGATATGGTTACACAAAAAACTCGCCGGTATTACCGGGACAAGGAGATGCGGAGTACAAACAGCTGCTTCAAAAAGACCTGATCCCGGCATTTGAAGTATTCAAACCGGAAGTCATTTTGGTTTCGGCCGGGTTTGACGCCCACGTGGATGATGATATGTCCGATATTAAGTTGTCCACCGAAGCCTTTTCTTGGATTATGCAAAAGATTGTCGAGTTGGCGCGTCAACATTGCAAAGGAAAAATTATATCCATTCTGGAGGGGGGGTATTCGCTAAAACGTCTGCCGGAACTGGCGGCCAATCACGTTAAAATTCTATTAAACGCACAACTTAGTTGACTCGTTCAATGCTTGATTGGATGACTGGTTATTTATTGATCGGAATACGCTAGTGCTACAATTTTTATTCTCTAATATACATATTGCGATTCAGCGAATCAGCCCGATATGAATGCCCGAATGCGAAACCCATCACTGGGGTTGGAGGAGTTTTCATTCAACCAACAACTATTCAACTAATAACTAATCAACCAACAAACTATTCAACCAAAACAGAGGGGGTAATATGTTCGTCTCCAGATCGATGACTCGCAAGGTCATCACGGTGGATCAGGAAGCAAGTATCTCTGACGCCCAGGAGCTTATGGCAAAGAACAACATCCGCCACCTGCCGATCGTCGATCAAAAGCAGCACCTCATCGGCATCGTTACCGACAGGGATATCAGAAGCGCCTTGCCCTACCGGTTTTTTGAGAAGTCTCCCAGCGAAAAAAAGGAGTTCTCAGCTCTTAAGGTAAAAGATATTATGACCAAAAGTCCCATATCGATTTCTCCGACCTTCACGATTCAGGATGCCTTACTGCTGATCCAAAAATCCAAAGTCGGTGCTCTGCCGGTGGTGGATGACAACAAACGGCTTAAAGGAATTATTTCAGTGCGCGATCTTCTGCGGGCGTTCATCAATGTTCTTGGCATCGGTGAGCCCGGTACTCTGTTGTGTATTCTGGTGGAAGAAAAGATCGGGCAACTGAAAAGAATTGTCGACGCCATCACCGAAGAGAACATCTCATTTGGCAGCGTTTTGGTAGCCAGGTACTGGGAAAAAGACAAGCGTGCGGTATTTGTTTATCTTCTGACGCAAAATATTGCACACGTGAAGAAAAAACTGCAGAATTTAGGATTTGCATTGCTGGATCCCATGGATTGGTATCTTGACCAGCTGCCTAAAAATGAGCCGCCCGAAGAAAAAAAATAGACGATTGACGGCGGAAAATAGCGAAAAACACCAATTAGAATAATTTGCTAAAAAAGAGCAATACGGTTTATCATGCACCAAAACGCCGGTACCGGCCCTATGAGGAGCTGTATATCTACTATCTCAAAGGCCGTTTGAAACTTGAAAACCGCATATTCCAGGAAAACTTTATCGGTAAATGGGAAGAAGAAGACGATTCCATATTGTTTTTCTCCAGTGCAGCCAACCGTCAAATCGAAAAACTTTTGCTTCGCCAGCCCCAATTGCAGTTTGTCGACAGCTATCACATGTCCTACGATCATTGGCTGGGGGAAGCTTTCAGCACTTTTGAGCACGGGAAATTTCGTATCATCCCCCCTTGGGAAATCTCGGCGCAAAGCAAGGGGGATTTTACTGATAAGCTGCTGATTTTACTGGACCCCGGTTTGGTATTCGGAACGGGAACCCATCCAACAACCCGCAACTGCCTCGAGGCCCTGGAATTGGCCGCCCGCTCAAAACATTTTACAACGGTAATAGACCTTGGAACCGGCACCGGTCTGCTGGCCCTGGCTTCCGCCCGGCTGGGATGCAAACATGCCGTAGGGGTCGATCTGAATCTACTGGCGGCAAAAACAGCCCAAAATAATGTTCGGCTCAATCATCTGGAGGACCAGGTGATAATTGTGCAGGGCCGGGCGGAAGATATGATTGCATACCCGGCCGACCTTGTGATCGCCAACATTCACTATGATGTCATGCAGCATCTGATTGCCGCCAAAGGGTTTCTGGCCAAGAGGCATTTCATCCTTTCCGGTCTTATGCGCAGCGAGGCAAAAGATATTACCGACAAGCTGACCGGTCAATCGGTTGAACTTCTAAAGCAATGGAGCCATGACGGTATCTGGCATACGATATATGGGAAGACAGATATTTAAGAAACCATGGTATAATCAAAATAGTGACTTTTCCTTATACAAAAAGTAAATGGAAACAGCGCGAACACAAAACTTACACGGTGCAAATATTCTCGGTCATTTGAATTTGGAATTTTGAGTTTGTTTCGAATTTCGTTTTTCGAATTTCGGATTTGATAAGGCAATAATAAATAAGAATCTTCATTCGGAAGCAATACGACATCGCTTAACGATGAAAGGTAAAATATGAAAATTCGGGTCTGGGGCTCAAGAGGATCCATACCGGTTTCAGGAAAGGAATATTTAAAGTACGGTGGTGACACCACCTGCGTGGAAATCCTGACAAAAAGCGGCGATACCATTGTAATTGACGCGGGAACCGGGATTCGAAGACTTGGTAATAAGCTGGCTGAAGAAAAATGTTACGATATCAATTTTATCTTCACCCATGCTCACTGGGACCATCTGATGGGCTTTCCATTTTTCAAACCCCTTTATTTTGCGCACTCAACCATTCGAATGCACCGCTGTCCGTTCCACAATGAATTCGTTGAAACTATTTTATCCAAAGTAATGTCACCCCCGAACTTTCCGGTTAAATATTCGGATATCACCGCTCAAATCTCTTATCTGGAGGCATGTCCGACGGAGTTTGAAATCGGTTCGGTCACCGTTGTGCCCATTGCACTCAGCCATCCCAACGGCGGCAGCGGATATAAGTTTATTGAAAGCGGAAAATCTTTTATTTTTTTAACCGACAATGAACTGGGATATATTCACCCCGGCGGTCTGGCCTTTGACGACTATCTGGATTTTGCCCAGGGCGCGGATCTTCTTATCCACGATGCCGAATACACCCCTGAAGAATATAATACCTACGTTGACTGGGGACACTCCGTTTACACCGATACTCTTGATTTGGCGCTAAAGGCCTCGGTAAAAAAGCTGGGATTGTTCCACTTAAACCAGGAACGCACCGACGAAGAAATGGATAAAATCGTCGAGGATTGCCGGGGTCAGATCAAAACCCGGGATCTCGACCTGGAATGTGTCGGCGTCAGCGGTGAGATGGAGTTTGAGCTGTAATTAGGGTTTCGGGTGTCAGGTGTCAGCATAAGTGATTGCCACCGAAAAGGCCAGTTTGTTTGGAAAACAGACTCAAAGAAAGCGAATGTCGAAGGGAGAAGTTCAATTGATCTTAGTTAAAAGATAGAGCGCAGCAATAACAGTCTTGGAAATTCTACCTTCGATATTTCACGCCTTGGCTTGATTCGATATTTATCCGCCTCTGGTGGATTCGCCTTTTAGAGTTTTTTTTCTATCAAACTGGCCGCCGAGTGGCCAGCGGCGCCGCTGACACCTGAAACCCGAAACCTGAAACCTTGGATAATCATGAAACCTGAACCGCTGAAAAACAGAACACATTATCTTCCTAAAAACGCTTCAAAATGAACGAGGCAAGTATGGATGCTCTTATCAAAAAAGCCGCTGAGGATCTGGCGTCGGCGAAGCATGTCGTAGCGTTGACTGGTGCCGGTATTTCCACTGAAAGTGGAATTCCGCCCTTTCGAGGAAAAGGAGGACTTTGGGAGCGATTCGATCCCATGGAAATTGCCCATATAGATGCCTTTATGCGGGATCCGGCAAGAGTCTGGAACATCCTTGTCAAGGAGATGAAGTCAATAGTGGATGCCGCCAGTCCCAATGATGCCCACAAGGGGCTGGCAAAATTGGAAGAAATGGGGAAATTAAAAACCGTCATCACCCAAAATATCGATGGCCTCCACCAGGCGGCCGGCAACACCGATGTGATTGAATTCCACGGAACCTTTGCCTGGCAGCGCTGCATGGACTGCAGTAGAAAATATGAAACCAGCAAAGTGGATATCTCCGAGATTCCTCCCCGCTGCAATTGTGGGGGAATTCTGCGACCGGATGCCGTCTTTTTTGGTGAACTGATCCCCACCGATGCCATGTGGCGATCCAGGCAGGCTGCCTTTGATTGTGATCTGATGCTGGTGGTCGGCACCTCCGCCGTCGTGCAACCGGCAGCTTTGATGCCGGTCTATGCCAAAGAAACCGGTGCTGTTGTTGTCGAAATTAATCCGGAAAGAACGCCGCTGACCGGTGAAATCAGCAACTATCTCATAAAGGGTCGCGCCGGTGAAGTCATGAATCGGATTTTAGCGGAGATGGATAAACACGTAGGTTGAGCGGTTCAGGGTTCAACGTTCCGGGTTTAAAAGACAAAAATACCAGGCACGAAACGAAACGATTCAATATTTCAGTTTATTTCGTGTTTTCGTGATTCTATCTTTTTAAAGTTTAAATGTTCAGAAGCTTGGACAATTTGTCCCGGCATCGGTTGCTGACAACCTTAGTAACGCATGAGCAAAAAAGATACCCCATGGCTGCGCACGGTTACGTTACCCCCCCCTTCTCTGCAAAACAACATTGCCGATGCCGACCGTCTTGTCATTGCATTAAAAGCCGGCCTTCGAACCGATGATGCCATTCATATCGAATTGGAGCTTTTAAAGTTACTTCCGGACCTATTAAGGGAATGTGATTTCAGCATCCGCTGCATATTATTTAAGGAGCGCCATCAATGGTCGGTTATCGGTATCGGAAAGGCCGACGACCTGCGACCGGTCGCCGGTCTGGCGGTTGATCTCGGAACCTCACGGGTCGTGCTGCGCCTGCTGAATCTTATAGACGGTCAAACGCTGGCCGAAGCCGATTTTGACAATCCGCAGTTAGCCGTTGGCCCGGACATTCTAACCCGCATTCATTTTGCGGAAACTTCCGGTGGATTGGCTAAACTGAATCATCTGATCATTTCCGGCCTGAACCATGCCATCGAAGATGTCTGCCGGTCAAGCCGGATTCAATCGCAGGACATCTATGCCCTGGCCCTGGCCGGCAACACGGCCATGACCCATTTATTCTTGGGTCTCAATCCGCGCTGGATCATTCGCGAACCCTATATTCCGGTGGTCAATAAGCCGCAGATTTTAAGGGCCTCGGAGCTCGGCCTGCAGGTCAACAGCTCAGCCAGAATATTCGTATTTCCAAACATCGGCAGTTACTTCGGCGGCGACCTGATTGCAGGAATTCTTTACGCGGGACTTCATACCGCACCGGACCCGGCCATTTTAGTTGACGTGGGCACCAATGCCGAGGTGGTGGTCGGCAACGAAAACTGGTTGATCGCCTGCGCCGGTGCGGCCGGCCCGGCATTGGAAGGTGGTGTAACTAAAATGGGAATGATGGCCGAAGCCGGGGTTATCGATAAGGTGACCATCAACCCGCAAACCCGCACATTCGATCTGCACACCATCGAAGATAAACCGCCCAGGGGTATCTGCGGATCCGGGGTCATCGACCTGGCGGCCCAGCTCTTTTTAGCCGGCATGATTGATATCCGCGGTAAATTGAAACCGGAAATTTGCGCTGAACAGCTGAAGGAAATTGACGGATTGAATCATCTGGTGGTGGTACCGGCCGACCAATCCGCCACCGGCTCCGATTTAACCGTCAGCCAGGCGGATTTGGACAGTCTGATTAGATCCAAAGCCGCCATGTACACCATATTAGAGACCATCACCATGTCGGTTGGAATTGAGCTCAGCGAATTATCAACCTTTTATGTGGCCGGAACGTTCGGCTCATTTATCGATCCGCGCTCGGCCATCACTATCGGCATGCTGCCGGATTTACCCCTGCAAAATTACCGATCGCTCGGCAACAGCTCCCTGCACGGCGCTGCGTTGGCATTGACTGCGGCAGAAAGCCTGGCCGAAATCGATCGTATCCGGGACCAAATCACCTACTTGGAACTCAACGTCAATCAGGAGTTCATGAACCGCTTCAGCGCCGCCAAGTTTATACCGCATACGAATATGTCCCTGTTTCCGTCTGTGGCAATCAGCAACCACCAGCAGAGCCAGGGATATGAGGAAGGTCCCTGAAAGGGGCCGAGACCAAGCTCTGCCAATGGTCGCTGATGTATACAAAAAATTTCAGCTGCATAATACGTTTTACCGGCTAATTCTTACCTTATTTTATCTCCATTCATATGCCACCGGCATCGCTTAAGTTTGGACTACCCAAAATGCTTCCGCTGCAACGCTAAAGCCTTTTCAATTTTCATCGGCATAGCCGGCGATTTATGAATGGAGTAAAAACAGTTGAACATATCTGGGGGCAAGATCTTCGGCGGCGACGCTACCCAATTCGCTCTCGATCTCTTCAAAAAGATTTTCCAAAGTTTGACCGAGCCGTTCGGTTAATTCGAAATCCTTGAGGCCGGTGTCGGTTGCCAGCCAGTTTAAAAAGTGATCTTTCATCGCCTGGGGAATGTTGCGCGGTTTGTCGACCCCGGCTTCCGCCTCTCCGGGCAGCAGTGCTTTAAAAAACGGCAAAAATTTTTCTAAATGTATGGGCTTTAGTTTCCGGGCCGGCAATTTGAGATAGTATGCAGCCCACAGGGTGAGGATCAGGTTTTTGTAAGTTAGAAATCCGTAGGATGCCGGACGATCGATTTCGATCGTCATCAACGACAGCAGGTCATCAACTGCCTTGATCTGATTGGCAATATCTTCGGTCGTCCTGATATCTTCAAGCGAAGCAAACTCCCGATAAAGAACCCCGCTTTTATAATTGTCATAAAAAAGCGGCTTTTTGATCAACAATCCGCCAAGTACTCCCAGCCATTGTTCGCCCCAGAAAGTCAGCCGCATTCCGCTCCGGGCGAACCAACTCCGATCGAGCCATTTCTCCGTGCGCCATTTCAGTTTCAGCGCCTCTCCGAATCCTACTCTAAAGATTTGCGGCAGGGGATGCCGGGTGATTAAAGCGGCGGTCTGGCTGGGATCAATTTTTTCCCCGGCACCGGACAGCCGCTCCAGACCGATGCTGAGGTAACCGCAGGCCTTTTTGACGATGTCCCGCAGTTGATCTCGCTCTTGGATGGTTTTATGATCGGCGACGATTATCCGGTTGCACAAATTGGCAAACTCGGCCTGGAGGTGGGGCAGTACATGTTCCGATTCAATATTCGCCAGAGCGCGGGTAAAGTGATTGTCTCCCGAAAGCATCCGGATGGGGTATAGCGGGACCGGAAACATGTGCGACGGGTCCGCCGCAGGCGGCAGATTTTTCGCACTTTGCTTTGCGAGATCCTGCACTTTGACGGGCTGATAGATGCCGACGGCCTCATCAAACGGTAAAAAGCCTTTTTCGGCCAACCGTACGTTGCGCATGCGGTAGCATTCTTCTTCTATTTCAGCCGGAATAACGTGGGCGGCTTCGAGCAGGACTCCCTGAAATATGCGGAAGTCAAAATTCGCCAGGTTCTCAGCCAATTTGACAATAAACTTTTTGCGCTGTTCCTCGGTGATCTTATTTTCCCCGGCATCAGTCGGCCGGTCGACGTATCGTATGAAATGGATATTGTCCAGCGAAAAAAAGTCCTCACCGAACTCGGACGGATCTTGATCGTGCTCTCTTACCCGAACTTCGATATTTTCAAACAAATAGAATTCGACAAATTCCAGTCTGTCATGCAGAAACCAGTCTATAAAACGCTTCGGATCAGCCTCGAGCAGCAAATCCAACCAGCGGGTCGCGGCTCTGATATCGATTTGATCTTTCTGCCAGGTATCCAGATCGACGAAATGATCCCATTGCCGGTTGGATGCCAGGGACAGCAGCGGCAGCGCATCTTCGGGTCCGATGTCGTGAATTAAAAAATAGAAATCCTGTTCGGGAAATGAATGCACCAGGGCAAGCGGCTGCGGATCCTCCAGAATACGCTCCATGGCTTTTTTGGGCGCCAGCGTCATAAGTTGCCGCCGCTTTTCCTGCAACGAATGAAAACGCGCGAGGTCCTTTTTATCCGGTTTATCATCGTTCATTGGTGTTTTGGGCTTTGCTTTTTGTCTGGATTTAACTTTTTATAAAGGTACACGGATATATTAATGTTTACGCAGCAATAATACAAGAGGTATCAATTTGGCGAGAAATTATAGTAGCTATAGACAGCGGCATATTTAAATGCGTATTCTTTTTTTTTCCGGTCAAGTAAGGGACCGCTGCAATGGGCAGACAGGGGTAAAACGCTGTGCATGTATGCGCAATGATCTGTGTTCTTATCCATAAAAGGTATCATCTTGCGGATGAGCAAATCACTATCCGGTTCCATCAGCAAAGATCCGTATCCTAATTCTTATATTGTTCCGCCTTCAACCACAGCTTGGGAATTCCAGGGTGCAAATTTTAGCAAAAGCAGCATGCCAGGAATGGCAATTAAGGTGCAAAAAATAAAAAAGCCGCTCCATCCCATATTTTCTGCTAAATAGCCGGTACCGGCTGATGCCACGACACGGGGCACACCCATCAGACTGGTTAAGAGGGCGTATTGGGTGGCCGTGAATTTTTTGTTGGTAATGCTCGCCATAAAGCCCGCATAGGCGGCAGTACCCATTCCGGCACTTAAGTTTTCAAACGCTATGACGGCTGCTAACGCAGATACCTGATGACTGATTACGGATAAAACGGCAAAGCCAGCCGTCGATACAGCTTGTAAGACTCCAAAGATCCATAGACTCCGGATAATTCCAATCCTGAGCATAATGATACCACCCAGGAAGCTGCCCCCCATTATTGCCCAAAACCCAAAGAGTTTAACCACCGTGCCGACCTCGGTTTTAGTGTAATTTAGGTCGACGTAAAATGGTGCTGTCATTGAACCGGCCATAGTATCCCCGATTTTATAAAGCAGGATAAAAGCTAATATCCACAAGGCGTTTTGCCGCTGAAAATATTCGGCAAACGGTTCCACTACGGCTTCACCCATGCTTCGTGGAGTACCAAAAGGGGTTGCTGGTTCAGGTGTCATCAGCGTGGTAATCAAGCCCGGCAGCAGACAGGCAGCCATGATAGCGTAAACCAGCGAAAACGGCATGTGGTCGGCCAAGATTAGCCCACCACCGGTCGCCAAAAGCATGCCTACCCGATAGCCGCTCACGTAAAGGGATGATCCTAAACCTAGTTCTTCATCCGCCAGGTCTTCGCGGCGATAGGCGTCAATAACCGTGTCCTGCGATGCGCTGAAAAAGGCTACCAACAACGCGAAACAAGCAACTATGGTAGGATTCCGGCCTGGGTCGGTGGTGCCCAAGCTGAACACTGAGATCATGAGCCCGGTTTGAAAGATGATCAACCAACCACGGCGACGACCAAAGACCGGTATGGCAAATCGATCAAGTACCGGTGCGGTTATAAATTTCAGTGTGTAGGGCAAGCCCACAAGCGCAAATAAGCCAATGGTCGTCAGGTCGACACCTTCCTCACGCATCCATGTCTTCAGCACAAAACTGGTCAGCTCCAATGGCAAACCGGCAATGTAACCCATGATCAGAGCGACCAACATACGGCGGCTTACAATCACTTGAACAATGGATTTGCGGTATTCAGGCGGCAAACATTCCTCACATGGTCGCGCGGATGATTGAAGGGAAGTTAATTCATCGATTTATTAAAAACGCCGGGAGGCTTGGAAGCTGGAAAGCTTGGAGGCTAAGGCACCCGTGTGTTAAGTTATGTCCCTGCCGCCGCGAGATCAATATCCTCTATCAGAAAATTGCGAAGATGGAAAGCCGCTGGAACCAACCGTTTTCTGTTGTCTATGCTTCCCGGTTTCCGAGCTTTCTATCTTTCCTATCTTCCCGGCCTTCCTGCTTTACGTCCTTTTTAATTTCACAGCCTCCCAGCTTCCCAGCTTCCCAGCTTTCTGGCTTTAAGGTTTTTCAGCTATTCATCTCTTCCAGCTGCTTCGGGGCAACGATCGGACCATATTTATCTTTTAAAGCTTCAAGCTCCTGCCTTTGATTCTTCAAAATGTCGAATAGCCTTTGGGGAATATTCTTCTCTTTGCCGTAGGCTTCAATCTGAAGGTCGATCCTATCGATGATATTGTCGATGTAAAGCGAAAAATGCTTTTCATACAAGTCTGCGGGATATTCTTTATCGATTTTAGACTTGAACAATTCTTTCAGATCTTTGTATTTGGGCAAATACCCGATGGGCGTGTCGATCGCATCGACTTCCTGGTGGGCCCTTCTCTCCAGCCAAGCCATCCAGGCCTTGACATCCTTTTTCTCGCCGAGCAGCTTCTTGGAATCTCCGCCCCGCGCTTCGTGAGTCAGAAAGTAATTTAATCCGGCCATAATGGGCTGTTTGTCCGTTGCGATTTTGCTGCTGCCGAAAAATTCAAATTGCGAAGCCATGTAATCTCCCAAAGCTCCCGGAATAAACGGGGCATTTGCCCAGGGTTGGCGGCGAACACCGGTGGCGCCCACTTCCGTGGCGGTGGCAGCCGACACGATGCAGGCGCCGATGACAACGCCTTCATCCGATGTCTTGGCAACCCATACCGGCGGCATGGTATCACTGTCGCGGCCGCTGTAGGTGATGATGCGGGTTTCAACGCCCTCACCGTTCTCATTCTCATCGGAATAATTACCCAGCGCCCTGTTCTCAAGGGTACAGCGAGAATTTGGATGGGACATGGGTATCTTTTTGCCTTTTTCATCCACCATGCCCTGCTCCCACGGTCCCTGGAAATTCACGCCTTTCTGCGGCTGCGGATCTTCACCGTTGCCGACCCACTGCGGCACACCCTTTTCATCGATCAATACATTGGACCAGATTACCTCGGTACCCGGATTGCGAAGACATTCCATCAGTTTCGGATCGCCCTCCCAATTCACATCTTCAACGATTCCGAAAATGCCTTTCTCCGGGTTGATGGATCGAATGGAACCGTCTTCGGCAATCCAGCACTGCGCCAGGTCATCACCCACAAAATGGTCTCCTGCCATGGCCGACGTGGTCTTGCCGCAGCCGCTCGGCGCCGCGCCGATCATCCAGGTAATCCGGCCGCCGGGTCCTTCGATACCGGTGATAAACATGTGCTCGGCCACCTGTTCGGCCCTTTTTTCATAAACCGCGCGGTCGACGGAGAACCGGTGGTTTCCCTTTTTCATCAACAACGTGTTGCCGGCATAGGTGCAATTGAAACTGTAGGTGGTCAGATGGCTGCGATCCATGAATACCCGGGCATTGGGCAAATCTTCGGGCCGATTCAATCCCTCGCTGTGAATGTTGGTGTAAAAATGTTCCAACTTTTCTACTTCCTGGTCAAAAGCGGCATAGACATTGCGGTACAGAATATCGGCACTGTGCATGACATAGGTTGAGCTTGATATTTCCACCGCCGGATTCGAGGCCGGTGCCCCCACCGGACCGCGCAGATAAAAGCCGATCATCATAATTTTGCCCCGCATGATGCCCGTCATTTTATCTTGAATGTCTTTAAAGGCTTCCCGGCGGTTCATTGCTTTGGCGAGCGAATTGACCTCTTCGCCCTCATTGCTGATGTAAAATGTGCGGTCGATAATGCGCCCCTGTTCCTGTTTAAGGTCAAAATGGATGGTGTGGTTCTCCATTGGCAGAGTTTTTTCCTCACCTTTCTTAAGAGACAGTTCTTTGATAAATTGCCGGTCTTCAGCTGAGCCTGTATCGATAAACACCCTGTCCGGGTCGCAAAGAAGGATGGCGTTGGCTATTTTCATCCGCACCGCTTCGTTTCTGATCCGGTTTAATTTGGTTAACTGGTCCGCTGCCACGCGTTGTTCGAATAATTTGTCTGCGGCCTCCGCAGTTCTGATTCCGCCTAATTCAGTCACGATGTCAATGACGTCTTTTCTAGGTCCCATTTCTAATTCTCCCAATGTTATTTCGCCAGTAAATCTGATTTTAATCGAATAGTGCTTTTTCAGCCTATCACTATATCATGCCGGGGTCAAAAAATTTAAAGGTTCAAAGGTTCTGGGTTCAGATGTTAGAAATTCACAAACCTTATCTGATAACGAATAACAAATAATACGTGACGCCTCATCGAGCTCTTTTCGCAATTATGGTAACAGCTAAAATTTCAGCATGAACCTTGAATCTCTGACCCGCTAAACCTTAAACCCCTGAACCCCTGAACCTCTGAACCCCTTCATCTAGTGATCATGTTGGCAACCGAATTTTGCCTGAACCGGCATGTTTTGACGGATCCAAGTCAAAACTTTGTCAAATTCATTCCTAAGTTCCCGCAGTGCTTTGCCGCGGTGGCTGACGCGACTCTTTTCTTCGCGAGTCAGCTGGGCAAACGTTTTTTTCAGGGGCGGGTAATAAAAAATCGGATCATAGCCGAAGCCGTTGTCTCCAGCCGGTTTCTCAGCAATCAATCCTTCGCAGCGGGCCTCATACGTCAGCGCCGGTCCCGGGGGAACCGCAATCGAGATGACGCATTCAAAAGCGGCTTTGCGGTTGGTCTGGCCCTTCATCTCTTCGAGCAGCTTGGTATAGCGCTGTTCGTCGGTAGCCTTATCGCCGGCATACCGGGCCGAATAAACTCCCGGAGCCCCGCCCAATGCTTCCACTACAAGCCCGGAGTCATCCGCCAGGGCCGGCAAACCCAACACCTTTGAAACGAAGCTGGCTTTCTTGTACGCATTATCATCGAACGTGTCCCCGTCTTCCTCCACCTGCGGAATCGGACCGAAGTCATTAAGGTCTTTGATGATAATCGGAAAACCTTCCAAAAGATCTCTAATTTCGGCTGACTTTCCGGGATTGCTGGTGGCAATAACCAGCATCGTTTTATCCGGCATGAGGACCTCACTCAAAGCTTTCGAAAACAATCCGCTCGTTCGGCAAACAATTCCGAT
Organism: Desulfobacterales bacterium; assembly: GCA_020345785.1. The sequence goes on along the minus strand of CP070771.1, from coordinate 4,897,841 downwards.
TCACCCGCCGAACGAGCGCTTTTTGGCTTTAATGGTAATCATGGTTCTTTCTTTGTAAAGTGTTTAAATCTGTAAAATTCCAATGAAATACTGATTGCCAGGCCGGCAGACAAAACTTTATCACGAAAAAATAAACCCAAATTCTTTATCTTATCTCCATTCATATGCCACCGACATCGTTCCCGTTGAGTCTGCCGAAAATTACTCCCGCTGTGACGGTAAAACCTTTTCAATTCTCATCGGCCAAACCGGTGGCTTATGAATGGCGTCAGCATCAGCATCAATTGCCTTGACCCTTTGACGATCAACTGGTATGGTTTTTATCCGGTAAAAAAAGGAAACAGACAATGAAGCTTTATCCGGATCACCCATCAAACCCGCCCAGCAACCCGTAACCCGATGTATTCCCTGAGGCGCAACGGTTTCACTAAAAATTGGGAAGGCTGCCATGCAACGCTGGAACGGCTGGGGCGACGAAAATATTAAAATAGATCTTCCTCCGCAAGCCATTGAATTTTTGATAAATTCGATCGGTGAAGGAAAGGTTCGGCAGGATTATCCTCTTGAAAAGCTCATCGCTCGGATGCCGCAACCGCGTCTGACCCCGCACCCCCTGATTTCATTTGACGCTAAATTAAGGCTTGATCACGCCCATGGCCAGAGTCTGCCGGACTGCATCGGTCTGCGGGGTGGCACACTGCCGCGGTTTCCGGATGGTGTAGCCCAGCCGACCGACATTCAGGAGGTTCAACAACTGTTAAAGCTGTCCGCCGAGCAAGACATCATCGTCATTCCTTACGGGGGCGGCACCAGCGTGGTCGGGCAGCTCTCGGTGCCGGCCGCCGATCGGCCGGTTCTCAGTTTGTCCCTTGAGCGGCTCAACCGCTTAATCCGTATTGAAAGCGACAACCGTCTGGCAGTTTTTGAAGCCGGAATTCGCGGGCCTCAGATTGAGCAGCAGCTCAACGCCGGCGGATTTACGCTGGGACATTTTCCGCAATCTTTTGAATATTCTTCGCTGGGAGGCTGGGTTGCCACCCGTTCCAGCGGCCAACAGTCTGCTCACTACGGCCGCATCGAGGACCTTTTTGCGGGTGGGGAAGTATTGACTCCCCGCGGTTCCCTTATTTTTCCTCCGTTTCCGGCATCAGCCGCCGGACCTGATTTGCGCCAGATCATGTTGGGTTCGGAAGGAAAAATGGGCGTGTTGACCAACGTTATCGTCAGGATCTCACCCTTGCCGGAAAAAGACGACGTCCATGGGATTTTCTTTCCATCCTGGGAACAGGGCCGGCAGGCGATACACACCATTGCCGGAAGCGATATTGCCATTTCAATGGTACGTATGAGCAATCCAGCGGAAACAAAGACAAATTTAGCACTTGCCGGCCATGAAAGCCAAATGGCACTGCTCAACCGCTACTTGGGTATTCGCGGCATGCCGGACACAGATGCATGCATGGCTCTGATTGGATTTACTGGATCGCGACGATCGACAAAGGCGGCACGCCGGGCGGCATTGTCCATTGTCCGCCGTCACAAAGGGGTTTGTATCGGCAAACCCATGGGCCGGGCCTGGCAGAAAAGACGCTTCCGCGCCGCTTACTTGCGCAACACCCTCTGGGACCTGGGCTATGCGGTAGATACGCTGGAGACTGCCGTCACCTGGGACAACGTGACGCCGGTCATGCAGACTATAGAAAAAGCGATAAAAGAAGCTTCGAATGCTTACAACCAAAGTGTACATGTCTTCTCGCACCTTTCGCATGTTTATCCGAGCGGCTCCAGCATCTACACAACCTTTGTTTTTCGGCTGTCGGAAACTCCCGATCTGACCCTTGAATATTGGCAGCACTTGAAACAGGCCGCCAGCCGGGCTGTTGTGTCGGCCGGCGGAACCATATCGCATCAGCATGGGGTCGGCACAGACCATCGAAAACACCTTGCTGCCGAAAAAGGGGAGATCGGCGTCGCGGTGCTGCAAACAATCTTCGACCATCTCGACCCGGACCGGCGCATGAATCCGGATAAATTGCTGCCTTGAGGCAGATGACAGAATAAAAGATTGCGGATTGCGGAATTAAATAGAAGCGTATAAACTGTCGTTTCACATATATTTGACCTGTTTCAGACCTTCGACTTCAAAGTCTGTTTTCTGTCGTCTCACCTCTGTTATCTGACAAAGGGAACTACAAGTGAACCTGAAAGACCTACCCAAAACCTGGGATTTGATTGTCATCGGCGGGGGCATCACCGGTGCCGGCATCCTGCGGGAAGGGGCGCGCATGGGTCTGGCGGTCGTCCTGATCGAACAAAATGACTTTGCCTGGGGCACTTCCAGCCGCTCGTCAAAACTGGTGCACGGCGGCTTGCGCTACATCAAAGAAGGGCATTTTCTAATGACCAAAATTGCGGTGGAAGAGCGCGACCGCCTCCTGGCCGAAGCGCCCGGACTGGTTGAACCGTTGGGCTTTTTGTTGCCCGTATACGAAGAACAGAGACCCGGTAAGAAAATTCTGAGTGTCGGCCTGACCATTTACGATATCATGGCCGGTGAGCGCCAGCACCAGTTCCTGAAAACCGACGAGCTCCTGAAAAAACTGCCCTTCCTAAATCCGACCGGTCTAAAAGGAGGCTTTCATTACCTTGATGCCCAGGTCGATGATTCACGCATGGTGTTGCGGTTGATCAACGAATCAGTCGAGGTCGGTGCCAAAGCCCTGAATTATACCCGGGTCACCAGCATTCTGCGCAACGGTGACGGCCACGTGGTGGGCATCGAAGCCGAAGACGTTGAAACTGTTGAGAAAACAAAGCTTTTGGCCAAGGCCGTCATCAACGCCACCGGTTGTTGGGCTGAAAAACTGCATCCCTCACCCGATCCTCAGCGGCATCTGCGGCCGCTGCGCGGCAGCCACCTGGTGTTTCCATCTGAGATACTGCCGCTGAAAGAGGGTTTCAGTTTTATCCATCCGACCGATGGCCGTGCGGTGTTTGCCGTCCCATGGGAAGGGGCCGTTCTGGTCGGCACAACCGACATCGATCACAGGGAAGAATTAACGTCGGTTCCCCACATCACGGAAGCGGAAGTGACCTACCTGATGGCAGGCATCCACGCCATCTTTCCTGCCTTGAATATCAGCTTAAATGATTGCATTTCGGCTTTTGCCGGCATCCGACCGGTGCTCAGCGAAGGCAAACTCAAACCTTCGGATGAATCCCGTGAACACGTTGTGTGGGTCGACCGGGGGCTGATCACCGTCACCGGCGGCAAGCTGACAACGTTTCGCAAGCTTGCGCGGGATGCGCTCAAGGCGGCCAAACCGTTTCTGCCCTCCGGATCCGAGATCAGCAGCAAAGAACCGGCATTCGCCCAAGTGCCGTCCGCTCCGGAAAATGATTTCGGATTGCCCCTGCAAACCTGGCGTCGTCTCTACGGCCGCTACGGCGGTGCAGCCGACACCATCGTACAGGCGGCCGAACTCGAAAATCTTGAAACAATTCCAGGCACTCACACCCTCTGGGCGGAGCTGCCGCATGTGGCTCAGCATGAAAAGATCAGGCACCTCGGCGATCTGTTGCTGCGGCGGGTTCGCATCGGTCTGTTGACACCGGAGGGCGGAAAACGATATTTAAAACGGGTTCAAAAAATTTGTAAAGATGTTTTGCCCTGGGACCGCCGACGCTGGAAAAAGGAACTCAGGATCTATATCGCGCTGTGGCATCAGGTCCACAATCTGCCCTCAAGACGCGCCGAACTCAAGATTATTTCCTTCAAAACCCTGAAAACGGCGTTAAGCGCGCTTTATCGTAAATTCAGGTCGACCAGCTAAAAACCCCGGCCAGCCGGAATTGCCCAATATAATTAAAATTGAGTTTAAACGTTGTTCGGAATAAAATGACGGCCTTCCTCCAATTTTCAATCGTCAATTCGGTTTTAGTTTCCGATAGCGGGTCGGAGCACGGCATTAGACATGGAATTCAAGGTGTTCAATGAGCAATAAAGACCTCCTGCTGGCCATCGACAACGGTACCCAGAGCTTGAAAGCTTTGGTCTTTGACCTTGAAGGTCAGCTGGTAGCCAAGGAAATTATTGCCTTTGAACCTTATTTTTCTGATCATCCGGCCTGGGCCGAACAGGATCCGGATGTCTTCTGGCAGGCACTCTGTCAGGCCTGCCAAGGGCTTTGGCGGCAAAACCATGACTATACCAATCGTGTTGCCGGCCTGGCCCTGACCACCCAGCGCGCCACCGTCATCAATGTCGATGTTAACGGCAGACCTTTGCGACCGGCAATGCTGTGGCTGGACCAACGCAGGACCTACGGCCAGCCGCCGGTCGGCGGTTTGTGGGGGCTTGTTTTCCGTATCGCCGGCCTGCGCAGGACCGTCGCCTACCTGCAGGCGGAAGCCGAAGCCAACTGGATCAGCACCTATCAGCCCGAAATCTGGCAAAAGACGCACAAATACCTCCTTCTTTCGGGCTTTTTGACTTATCGACTGATTGGAAAATTTGTCGATTCGATCGGATGCCAGGTCGGCTACATTCCCTTCGATTACAAGCGCCAACGCCTGTCCGCCTGGTGGGATTGGAAATGGCGGGTTCTGCCGGCTATCAATCCTGCCATGATGCCGGAACTGATACCGCCTGGCCGAATACTCGGCACCATCAGCTCCGCGGCGGCGGCCGCAACCGGCATTCCCGAGGGACTGCCGCTGGTAGCGGCCGCAGCCGACAAAGCCTGTGAAGTGATCGGTTCCGGCAGCCTCGAATCCAACGTCGGCTGTATTAGTTACGGCACGACGGCCACCATTAATGTCACGCACAAAAAATATGTGGAACCCATTGCCCTGATACCGCCCTACCCTTCCGCGGTTCCGGGTTATTACACCCTGGAAGTCCAGGTATACCGGGGCTATTGGATGGTCAACTGGTTCAAGCAGCAGTTCGGCCATCCAGAGATGCAGCAGGCAACCGAATCGGAACTTTCCCCGGAAGCGCTGTTTGACCGGCTGGTGGACGACATCGAACCGGGTTCGATGGGTTTGATGCTGCAGCCTTACTGGACACCCGGCGTAAAATCTCCCGGCCCGGAAGCTAAAGGTGCGGTGATCGGTTTCGGAGATGTGCATACCCGGGCTCATCTGTACCGCTCCATATTAGAAGGCCTGGCCTACGCCTTACGGGAGGGCAAGGAGCGTATTGAGAAGCGCAGCCGCACGCCGATTACGAGTCTGCGGGTTTCGGGCGGCGGCAGCCAGAGCCGTCATGCCATGCAGATAACCGCAGATGTTTTCGGGATGCCGACCGCCCGGCCACACCTCTACGAAACATCCGGTCTCGGCGCGGCGATCGATGCGGCCGTTGCCCTCGGGCTGCATCCCGATTTTAAGCCGGCGGTCAAAGCCATGACGCACGTGGGTGAAGTGTTCGAACCGACTCTAAAAAACCACCGACTCTATGACGCCCTTTATCATGACGTTTACAAGAAAATGTACCGGCGTCTGAAACCCTTGTATGAACGCATCCGGGAAATTACCGGATATCCGAAATAAAGGCCGGAGCATTGGAATACTGGAGCGTTGGCGTGACGGGTAATGCCGAATTTCTTTTACCGG
>CP070771.1:4885033-4892122 GCA_020345785.1 Desulfobacterales bacterium | reverse complement strand
AACACACACGAAAAAAAAATAATCCGATGACAAGAAACATAGGTATTTTGTTCGTTTTTATGTTTGCGGTGATCGCTTTTGTTCTGGGTATCGCTGCCCCCAGCGCATTGGCCCACGATAGATACCACAGGCACCATAAGGATGAAATCTCTTTCGACGAAGCGGAACTTTTCTTCGAGCTCAATAACACTGATGGGGACTTGGGCATTCACGCTTTGATTGATGGAGAGGCCTGGCAGAGGCTGATGATCGAAGACCCAAAAGAACGCAGGATGCTCGACGTTAAAGTTAAAGGGCGTTTGCGCAGGCAGGGTCTTACCGAGTTCTTCTTTGAAAGTGCCGAGCCGACATTCGACGAACTGTCGCCTGAAGATTTCTTCCGTCGGTTTCCCGCAGGAACTTATAAAATCGAGGGCATAACGCTTGAAGGAGATGAATTGGAGGGCGAGGTACAGCTCACGCATACTATGCCGGCTCCGCCGGCGCCTACCGTTAACGGAGAGCCAATGGCGCTGCAATGCGACGAAGAGGAGGATGGCTACGACGCGACGGAAGTGAGCGCACCTGTCACCATAGCATGGCCTGCGGTTACTCTGTCGCACCCCGACCCGGAAGGAGGCGGTGCCGGTGTTCAACCTCCCATCCCGGTTACCATTGTCAACTACGAGGTCGTCCTCGAAGTGGAGGTGGAAACAGATGACGGTGAGGAATTCACTTCGGTGTTTAGCATCGTCCTTCCGCCCGGTCAGATGTCAATTACGGTTCCAGAGGAGTTCCTTGCTTTAGGCGATACCTTCAAATATGAGGTGCTGGCGCGAGAAGAAAGTTATAATCAGACAGCCGTGGAAAGCTGCTTCATAGTCCTAGAAGGGGAAAACGGCGCCGATGATGATGAGGAGTGAAATTTCTCAAACATCGATTTAACAGATGACTTCAAATCCGGGCATTAGGCAGGAATGCCGATCCAAAATAATCCCTGACTTTAAAAGGCCGACCTTTTGATTTCATTAAAAGGCCGGCCTTTTCGTGCTATTACCATCTGGAGAGTAAGCGTCAGACCTTTGATTCGACTGATTTTTTTCTCTTGATCCCGCATTTTATTTCGTTGATTCTGGAAGGGTGAGCTGCTTCGCGGCAGGCATCAGTTTGCGCTGCACATTGCCGCCGGGCTCGGTTTGGGGGGCAACGAGTCTTATCCCGGGGTGTTTGCGCCCTTCGGCGGCTTTGCGGATAGCACCCCGATTCGAGACGGTTTCGTTCGACCGACGGAATGCCCCGGTATTGGATTCGAGGAAAAAGCGGATTTGATCGAGCTGTTCAATAAACTGTTTGGACAAGCGAAATAAGTATGAATGAATTTCGTTATTCCGCAAACATCCAGCTATTCGAACCGGCCAGCTTAATTCCAACGCCTGTGAACCACACCCGAAAATTTTCATCCTCTCCCCGATGATCTAAGCACACCACCAGTGGCCCCAGCTGCCGATGATTTTCCCAGGTCGCAATACTTGCGGGTTTGTCTGAACCGCCGCGGCGATATACCCATTGCTGCAGCCGGTAATCGTCGGCAAGATAGATCTCATAGACATCACCGGGGCCATGTTCCGCGGTTGCCGGGTAGGTAACCACGATACATCTGCCCCGGCCGTCACCCAATGGAAGCTTCTGGCGGCCGATGTCTTCGACTTTTGTATTGGTGTCCCATTCTATGTGAAACGGGAACAACAGCCAGTAATTGTCGTTGATGAACCAGGCATCAACCTTTTTGAGCGCAGATGAGGCTGCGGTTTCGATGTCATGACGATAGTAAGTGACGGATTCCTTATAATCCATACCTTTGAACGTGACCCGGTTAATTTTGGGCTCCCAGATCCAGAAGCGGCTGATCTGTCTTTCTCCGATCTTCAGGTTAAATGTGTACTGAATTTGTTCGATCTGCGAAAAATATTGAACGCCGTAAGAATTGCCGATGCGCTGCCGTACGGTCATTTCCGATGGTTGCACGTCAGGACCGGCACAGGCGAGGATGCCTGTGGCCAGAAGCGGTAGGAGAAGATATTTGCCGGATAATTTCATAACGTCCCCCCCTTTTGGAAATGATCGCATTGCCGGGAAGATGCTCAGTTTTTCACCGAGGTTTTATGGTGCAAATATCTCATAACCAGCGGAAGAATGCAAATCCAAAGCATGAAATCCGAAATCCGAAACAAATTCAAATTTAAAACGACTCAAATTCGAAACCGAGAAATAGACTTTTATCAGTTAATGAGATTCTATTAGAATCTTCAGTGACGAATTCAACTTTTTGGTTTTCCCGATGAAGCGAGGATTAAGTTTTAAGTCATTTGAATATTGGGATTTTGAATTTGTTTCGAATTTCTATATCCGGATTTCGAGTTTTTGATCTCTCTTTACCATATTATATTTGTAGTCTTTTTTGATGGGCACTAATTAGCTTGCCAGCTTTGCCGCAATTCCCGCTACATGCTTTCCTTGGAACCGTGCGGCTTCCAGCTCGTTTTCACTCGGCATGCGGGAGCCGTCACCGCCGGCAATGGTGGAAGCGCCGTAGGGGGAACCACCGGTAATCTCATCGATGCGCATTTGTCCCTGGAAGGCGTAGGGCAGTCCCACCACCACCAACCCATGGTGCAGCAGGGTGATGTGAAAACTAAGAATGGTGGATTCTTGACCGCCGTGCTGGGTGGCGGTGCTTGCAAAGACACTGCCCACTTTGCCCACCAGAGAACCATTGGCCCAGAGCTGTCCGGTGGCATCCAAGAACTGGCGCATCTGGCCGCACATATTGCCGAAGCGGGTGGGAGTGCCGAAAATAATTGCATCAGCGGCCGCCAATTCGTCAACGGTACACACCGGCACATGGGAAAATGCTTTCTGGGCCTCTAAAGCCCCCATTTTTGCAAGAACATCATTCGGCAATGTTTCGGGAACGCGTCGCAGCTCAACCTCTGCACCGTTCACTTGTTTGACGCCTTCGGCCACCGCCTCGGCCATTTTAAAAATATGTCCATACGTCGAGTAAAAAACAACCAATACTTTCATGTTTGAGTCCTCCATTATTTAGTTGAATGTTTGATTAGATGACTGGTTGATTGGGTCAGCAATTTTTATTATTGCGCGTTTTGCGACAAATACAGTTTATTGGGACATTCCCGCAATCTGGCTGTGATTGATTACTTAAGGCACGCTTTCGGTAGATCGATTTAAAAAAGACAGTGCACAGCGACATCCATAAATATTCAACTTAAAATCTTCAATCTTCAATTCCGAACACCCATACCTACTTTTTTGCACAGTTCTCCGAGAATTTTCTGATCCCTTGTATTGAGAACACTCATCTCATTGGTGATCAGTGCTGCATGGGATGGAAAAATTTTGCGGATGAGTTTATGTCCCTCATCCGTTAGATGGACGATGAAAAAGCGTCGGTCTTTCCTGTCGCGCTCACGTCCGACAAGACCGCGTTTCTCCAAATTGTCAATGACCAGGGTAATATTGCCGCTGCTTCGCAATATTTTCTGCCCCAGGTCCCTCTGGGAAAGTGGACCCAAGTGGTAAAGCGCTTCAAGCACACCGAATTGGCTGACGGTTAACCCAACCGATGACAGGTGCTTGTGGACCCGGGCCGTCAATGATTCGGCGGCGCGCATCAGTTTCACATAGGTGGCTAAAGCGGCTGCTTTATTGTTGCGATACCGAATCCTTTTTTGCATCTATACCTCAATGTTAATTAGTTTAATATCAAACTAATGCAGGTGTGTGATGCGGTCAAGAGATATACCGAATATTTTGCAAAACGATAAAAGTATTCAGGTTGTCCGATCTGCCACCGTCAGACACGGTTCATCTTCACACGCGTTGACTTCAACAGTTACGTGAACAATTTCATCATAATCCATCAACAATTTTTTATAGTAATCGGGAGATTTCGGGTAGTGGGTTACAAGAGAAATTATGGCAGACAGATGATGGGACCCTACGCGCCAAAGGTGAATGTCGGTTACCCGGGTGTCAGAATCCGCCTCCATTTTAGCTCGAATTTCCTCAACCGCCTCTTGATTTACGTCGCGGTCCAGTAAAATTTTGCCGGTGTCGACGAGCAGTCCATAGGACCATCTGGTAATCACCAGAGCACCAACAATTCCCATTACTGGATCCATCCAGATCCAGCCAAAAATTTTGCCGGTCAAAAGAGCAATTATGGCCAGCAGCGATGTCAGGGCATCGGCCACTACATGTAAATAGGCGGCCCTCAGGTTATGATCCCGGTGGGAATGTGAGTGGTGGTGCTGATGTGAGTGACCGTGTTTTTCCTGCAGCAACCAGGCACTGGCTAAATTGACGATTAGACCCAAGACTGCCACGGCAATGGCCTCATTAAATTGAATCGGAGCCGGGTTTATTAGTCGCTTAATGGATTCTGATCCCATGAGCAAAGCAATGAGCGCCAGCACTACCGCGCTGGCAAAGCCGCCCAACACGCCCACTTTCCCCGTGCCGAAGCTATAGTTGGGATCATCCGATTTTCGACGGGCATAATAATAGGCAAAGGCGGTGATACCCAATGCTACGGCATGGGTTCCCATGTGCCATCCGTCAGCCAGCAGGGCCATTGAGCCGAAAAGGTAGCCGGCGGTGATTTCTATTATCATCATCGTCAGCGTTAAAAGAATCACCAGTCGGGTATTACGCTCACCGTGCCTGTTGTCGATTTCGTAGCGATGGCTGTGTTCCCACCGATTAAGATTATATATATGCATGCTATTGATGCGTTCTCCTGCTTAGTGGTATCGGTGGATCCCCATACATGGACTCCAACACCCTAATTGATCGTAAATAGAATGGAATATTTTCTTATATTACTGATATGACGATCGATATTCTGAGACTTGCGCTCATCTAAGATAATATCATCAATAAGGTACAATAGTACTGAAATCATAAATTTCAAACAGCAAATTGCAGTGGGTTGACAAAATGCCACATTGTCGTATTTTCGACTATTAGAATTATTCTCCGATAGAAAACCGATTAACTTTTCTTCCAAAGCGGGGAACTCATTTCTATGTTCTCAGTCTACTTATCCGAGCAGTATTTTCAAATTAATTGAACGTTACCAATTCGGAGGAGGATACCCAATGACTAAAAAATACGTCAAAATTATTTATTCCGTAGCGTTAACGGCAATATTATTACTTTCTGTTACACCCGTACAAGCCTTCGAGATTCAATGGTTTGGTCAATCCGCTTTTAAGATTACTACCCCAGGCGGCAAGGTAATTTTAATTGACCCCTTTATTTCCAAGAATCCAAAGACGCCAAATGAGTTAAAGGATTTGAGCAAACTAGGAAAAATCGATCTGATTCTCGTAACACACGGTCACGGTGATCATGTCGGCGATACCGCTCAAGTATCAGAAACGAGCGGGGCAAAAGTGGCAATGAACGCCGACATGGGGCATACCTTTGCGGCATTGGGATGGGTGCCCTACGACCGTTTAATACGCTTTAACAAAAGTGGGCCGATTATGCCGCTTGGCGACGATATACGGATTACCATGGTACACGCGGAACATAGTTCGGATGTGGTTCACACCGATTCTGCAACTCAAAAGAAAACAGTACACCCGGGCGGAGAGCCATGTGGCTACATCATTGAGCTGGAAAACGGATTTAAAATATATCACGCAGGAGACACCGGGGTCTTCAGCGACATGAAAATCATTGGTGACTACTACAAGCCGGACCTGGCTCTTTTGCCAATCGGAGGACATTTCACGATGGATCCAGCCCACGCAGCCTACGCAGTTCGCGACTTTTTAAAGGTGAGCCGAATCATACCTATGCATTACGGCACTTTTCCACCGTTGAAGGGGACTCCTCAGGAGCTTAAAAAACAACTCGCGGGTTATTCCGCGGAGGTTATTGTAATGGAACCCGGTGAAAAAAGGAATTTTTAGAGAATGTTGTAGGAAACATTCCGGGGCGAGCCGCGGGGGATTAAATTTAAAAAAAAGCTAATATTTGAACGGCGTTTGTGTTAATAAGACTGATGAGGATGTTGCGTATCCCATTGGGAGCGGATTATATGCGAAGGGAGGGTTTTTGAAATGAAATTTAAGAAGCTTAAAATCTTAGCTCTTCTGACAACTGTGATTGTCCCGTTTTCTATTTCCAGTTTAAGTGCTTCCGACGCCGTCGAATGGACCCTTCTTAAAACGCTCAAATTGGAAGCAGCCCCTCTTGATGTGGCCGTTTCTGCAGACGGCAGCAGAATCTTCGTGCTTACCGAGCAGGGAAAGATCATTGTATATACCGCCAATGCTGAAGAAGAGGCGACCATTGACGTCGGCGACCATGTAGATAAAATCCAGGTTGGCCCCAGGGGTGACATAATTTTCTCCAACAGTCGAAAGAACAAATCGGTGCAGATCTTTGCTGTTGACTTTATTCAGATCATCGATGTTTCGAACTCCCCATTCAAAGGACCGGCGGATGCACCGATCGTAATTGCTGTGTTCGACGATTTCCAATGACCTTACTGTGCAAGGCTTGTGCCTGTACTCGAGCAGGTGCTCGAAAGATATCCGCGGGATGTAAAAGTTGTCTTTAAAAACTTTCCGCTAAAAAGCCACAAATTTGCTGTGAAGGCTGCCGCGGCCGCTTTGGCTGCCGGCAGCCAGGGAAAATTCTGGGAATTTCATGACCTGCTGTTTAAAAATTACAATCAGATAAATGATCAAAAAATTCAAGAAATTGCGTTAGCATTGAATTTTAATGAAGTGGAATTTGAAAAAAAGATGAGAGACCCCGAGATACAGAATAAAATCAGACGCGATGTTTTAGATGGGCGCAAAGCCGGCGTGAACAGCACTCCCACCGTCTTCATCAACGGCAAACTTTTAAGAAATCGAAGCCTTGAAGGATTCCAGGCTGCCATTGACAAAGAACTGCAAACGCTCAAGCAATAAGATTGTTAAACCGGATTCGTAATTAATCCGCCCGGACAACAGTTGATCATTCTCATCAGTTTCAATCAGACCCTTATCTTTTATCCAAACCCGGTTT
>CP070771.1:4878819-4884933 GCA_020345785.1 Desulfobacterales bacterium | reverse complement strand
GCATATGAATGGAGATAGAAAAAACAATTTTGGCTTATGTTTTATGATTTCCATGCATAAGCTACAGGCTATGCCGTTGCGGATTACAAAGGTGATCAAAAAAAGGAAACCCCCTTTCGGGGGGATAGAATCGGAAATTCGCCTTAGATTTTTAATGTTGGTGGCGATGCAGGGATTTGAACCCCGGACACTGCGGATATGAGCCGCATGCTCTGACCACCTGAGCTACATCGCCACATGTTCGATCGATGCCGACCAGCTCGCGCTTGCGGCAGATCGTCTATCTACCAATTTAGCTACCGTTAGTCAAGTCGAAAAACAGATCTGCAAAAAGAACCCCGCAGAAACCGGAGAGCATTTCGCGGGGTCGGGGCTGACGAAAAAAAGAGTAATTACATATCAGGGCGACGGGTTACAACCCAAAGAAAATATTCAATGTTCAATCGAAAATATTCAATAATTATATGGAGGATCCCTCCACTTCGACGCTGAATTCGTCCAGATTTTTCGGTAGATTGTCAAACACGATCATAAACGGCACCATTTTCCCGGTTTTGACTTTCAAATTGGTTCTCTTATCGCCGGCCCTGTTCATTAATTTGGTCTTGATCGTGGATATGTCCATTGCGCCGAGCTCTGAGTCGGAGAGCACATTACCGCAGTAAACGGTAGCCTTCTTAGCGATTTTGTTCCCTTTTTGATATAGTTTGCCGGTCACTTTTATATGGCTGCGCGGGTGATCATAGTCATTTTTGAGCTGGCCCTGAATGACAAAGATCTGACCGGCCCGAGAATTATCGACAAACTTCCCGTTAATTGTGTTTCCCAGAGGGATTATCTTCAAGTTGCCGGCGACATCCTGCTCCTCGGGATTCAACCAATCGCTCAAATAGGGGATCTTGACATCCAGATCACTGAGGTAGGGAATCTTGATGTCACTTATGTAGGGGATTCTTATTCCCAGCATATTGGGAACAATAAGAACACCAGCGGCCAAAAGCAGGAGCAACAATACGACGAGCACCGGCTTTTTTGATCGGGGGCCGGATCTGCGCGCCAATGGCTCCTCTTCAAAAGTTTCATCCACTTCAGCAAGGGGCTCGTCTTCGGCGCCCGGCAGCACATGAGTTGCCCCGTAGGCACCCTGTGTTTCGGAAAGCTCCTCCGAGGAAAATTCATCAGTGCTGATAACGCTTGTTTCGGACCCATCCTGAAATTGTGTATCCTGAATTTCGGCGTCTTCCAGGAAATCCACTTCATCGGATGCCAGCAGATTTGATTCCAGCTGCTGATCGTCTGAGGGACCACTGTCAAACATATCCTCTTTTTCCTGGAGCTCACTTTCCAAATCAAAATCAAGCTCGAGTTCGGCTTCAGCCCCTTTAGAGGCATCATCCAAAGCGGCCTCCATTTCTAAGGGCAAGTCGGTTATTTCAGCCTCATAATCAGATGTATTCTCAGAAGTCGTGGCTTCGCCCTCCTCCAACATCTGCTCGATATCTAAAAAGCCATCATCTTCGGCAGGTTCGCTTGTCTTCCCGGCAGCTGCCGCTGGTTGGCCGCTGTCGGCAGGTTCATCGAGATCGAATTGAAGCTCGAGTTCCTCGGCATTTTTGTCGCCCGCAACTTCAATCGTCGGCCTCTCATCGGATTCCAGCAACTGTTCCAGATCTGAAAAGTCCAGCTCATCGCCGGCACCTGCTGCAGCATCGGCTGTCGAAGAGCCCTCCTCCTCCATTTGAAGATCGAGATCCAGCTCAAGATCCTGCGTCGTATCTTCACCGGCGGGCTGGTTTTCAGGGGCTTGATCGGTCCCCATAATGTCTCCTAAGTCCGATAGATCCAACTCGTCGATGCCTTCTGATTCGTCGACGATCGCAGGCGCTTCTTCATCCGTCAATTCATCGGATTCAAGTTCCATTTCAAGGTTCAAATCTTCCGGCTGAGATTCAGCCGCCGTCACGGCCTCTTCATCGATGATATCCGTCAGGTCGGACAAGTCGAGTTCATCTGCACCGGATTCTGGCGCTTCTGCTTTTTCTTCACTATCGTCCACGCCGGCTTCGGATTCCAAATCTAAGTCCAGGTCTAAATCCAAATCATCCGCTCCGGCTGCAGATCCTTCTTCAGATACCGTGGCATCTTCCAAATCAAGCTCTAAATCCGATAGATCCAGCTCATCGGCTTCTTCCACTTCCAAATCGGGGTCGGTATCCTGATCAAGGGCTAAATCATCCGCTCCGGCTTGGGAGTCTGTTCCGAGATCCGCTCCATTGTCGATGGCCAGCTCCAAATCAGAAAGATCCAGCTCATCGGCGTCTTCCAATTCCAGATCCTCTCCGGCAGCCTCGCCGCCATCCTGATTTGCGGCATCCAGCTCAAGCTCAGCATCCTCCAGTTCGTCACCGGCCTGGCCCTCCATTTCAAACTCCAGGTCTTCAAGACCAGAATCCGCTTCTTCAGCGTCCAACGCATCGTCACCGAGCGCTTCCAAATCATCAAGATCACCCAGATCCGACAGTTCAGCGCCGGCTGCCTCCTCCTCGCTCAGCGCCATTTCGGAGTCGTCGTCCTCGTCAAAATCCATATCCAGCTCCAGCTCCCCGTCGGTTTCTTCAAATGCATTTTCGGAATCCGGCTCCAATGTATTATCAAAGTCCTCTAAATCAAGTTCAAATTCCTCTGTTGCTGAAGGCGCTTTCGGCGCTTCGGCCTCTTCATCTTCGCTTAAGAAATCACCGAGTGAGGCATCAAGATCTTCCAGCTCCGAATCTTCATACTGCCCCGGCATTTGTTCATCTGATTCCAGCGCCAAATCATCATCAGACGCTTGCGGATATGCAACAAAGACACTGTCGCATTTTGAACACCTTACTTTGGAACCACTCTCTTTGATCAGACTTTCATTGACATTGAAGCTCGAATTGCATTCTTCGCAGGTAATAATCATACGTTACCCCATTGTTTGTAATTTTAGGCTTAACATGGATGGTAAGATGCCGGATTAAATCGGAAGGAAAGATAAACGCACCACTTGGGACGGCACTTCGAATTCGTTGATGGTCATGTTTATCTGATGAAATCCTGGCTGCCAATTTGGATTCCGGTTTGGTAATCTCACCTTCTGTCAGCATCGGAACAGGTTCAGGCGTTTTTTACCTAAACGCGATTACGATTGATAGAGAATCCGGATCGGATTTTCTATTTATTTTCTATATAAGATTACCTCGAATGAGCGTTCTTGTCAATAATTTTGATTCCTTACAGCCCGGTGGCCGCCAGCTCCTCAACTAATTTTTTTTGCTCAGTGGTGAGGTGTTTCGGTATGTTGACCTGGATGCGGACAAAAAGATCGCCCTTTTTTCTGCCCTTCATTCCCGGCAGGCCGTGACCTGACAAGCGCATTTTGGTTCCATGCTTCGTGCCGGCCGGGATTTTTAAGCTTAATTGCTTATCATCAATCGTCGGAACAGAAATGGTTGTTCCCAGAATTGCTTCACTTAGCTTCAGTTCACGATTTAAGTAAAGATCCTGATTTTCAGCATCGAAAACCGGATCCTTGAGTACTTTCGATTTTATAAAAAGATCACCGGCCGGACCGCCGTAAGGGCTTGGATTGCCCTTGCCGGCCAATCGCAGCTTTTTTCCGGTAGTCAATCCCGCAGGAATTTTCACGGTCAGATTTTCAGTCCCACCTTGATGCTGAAATGTAATGACTTTACTGGTTCCAGCAGCGACTTCGCGCAATGTCAGCGGAAGTTCGTAAACAAGGTCCGATCCTTTGATATGGGCCTGTTGTTGACCACCGCCAAAATTAAAACCCGAACCGCCGCCGAAGTTAAAGCGTCTGCCGCCGGATCGGCCGCTGAAAAAATCGCCGCCGCCGAACCCGAACTCTCTGAATATATCACCAAAATCGAAACCGCGGAAAATATCTTCCTGGGTGAAGCGCTGACGAAAACCTTCGGAGCCGAATGTATCATACTCCTTACGTTTCTCCTTATCGCTTAACACAGCGTAAGCTTCGCTTATCTTTTTGAATTTCTCTTCAGAGCCCTTATCCCCCTTGGTATGATCGGGATGGTACTTCATTGCCAACTTGCGGTAGGCCTTTTTAATTTCCTCTTGGCTGGCGTCTTTCTTGACACCCAGAATCTGGTAATAATCTTCAGCCATCTTGGACAAACCTCATTCCCATCGTTCAGCTAAAAAATTTAAAAAAGCGGGCGAAGCCCCATTGTTTTTTGCCAACTAAGATAATGTGCAAGAGGTAACGTGTCAAGAATACAAGGATTTTATATGAATTGAATATTGAAAAGTGAATAATGAATATTTGTAGAATTTTATCATTTTATATTTCGTCGTGAAAAATCGGCAAGTGCCATATAACCGGAAAGAATACATCAAATATTCAATCTGCAATATTCAATTTTCAATCCTCCTAGCCCCGGCCTTCAGCGCTACCATCATCACCGATATAGCGGCCGGGGTGATGCCTTCGATGCGGGAAACCTGTCCTAAGGTGGTGGGCCTTACCCGGGTCATCTTTTCCTTTAGTTCGTTGGATAAACCGTGGACCCTCGAAAAATCGAAATCAACCGGTATTTTTATTTGTTCTAAATTTTTAAAGCGCTCAATTTCCTGAAGTTGTTTTTGAATGTATCCTTCATACTTAATTTCTATCTCTACCTGACGTGCAACCTCCGGGCTGATACGGTCAGGGCTCTTGCCGAGGGTCCGTACGACGCTGTAATCCAGTTCGCCTCTTTTCAGCAACTGGGCAAGATGGATTCCAGTATCGATGGGTTTTGAACCCCGGCTCAACAGGTATTCATTGGCAGCGCTCGTCGGTTTTACGATAGTTTGTTTGACACGCTTAATTTCCTTTTCAATCTGTTCTTTGCACCCCAGCAGACCCGCGAGGCTGAGGTCGTCAATCAGACCGAGTTCATGGCCCGCTTTCATCAACCGCAAGGCGGCATTGTCTTCCCGCAGCATGAGTCGATATTCCGCCCGACTGGTAAACATGCGATAGGGTTCACGGGTACCACGGGTAACGAGATCATCAATCATCACGCCCATATAAGCCTGGGAACGGTCCAGAATAAAGGCCGGTCTTGACTGTATCCGGCAGGCAGCATTAATGCCGGCCCATAATCCTTGGGCAGCGGCTTCTTCATAGCCTGATGTTCCGTTGATTTGCCCTGCCAGAAAGAGTCCGGCCACCCGTTTTGTTTCCAGGGTTGGTTTCAGTTGGATGGGGTTGACGTAATCGTATTCGATGGCGTAGGCGGGCCGCATGATTTCAGCGGTCTCCAGGCCTACAATTGATCGGACCATTTCGATTTGAACTTCCATGGGAAGCGAATTGCCCAGACCGCTGGCATAGATTTCCTCGGTATCAACTCCCTCCGGCTCGAGGATGATCTGGTGGCGGTCTTTGTCTGGAAACTTGACGATTTTATCTTCAAATGAAGGGCAATAGCGGGCGGAGATACCCTTTACAACACCTCCGTAAAGGGCTGAGCGTTCAAGATTGCGGCGCACGACGGCATGGCTGCTCTGGCTGGTATATCCAATGTAACTGGGCATCTGCGGCATGGTTATCCTATCCGTAAAAAAGGAAAACGGGCTGGGGTTGGCATCGGTCTCCTGGACGCTGAATTTGCTAAAATCAATACTTGATTTTTTGAGCCGAGGAGGGGTGCCTGTTTTGAGCCGTCCCAGACCAAAGCCAAGTTTTTTAAGGTCGGCAGCCAGACCATAAGAAGCGAATTCGCCGGCCCGGCCGGCCTTTATCGAGTTAAAGCCGATGTGAACCAGTCCGCTTAGAAATGTTCCTGTGGCTAAAATTACGGCCGCCGCCTGGTAGCCGAAGCCGGTATAATCCTCGACGCCGACAATGCGGTTATCTTCGACGATTAAGCGTTCAACCAGCGCCTGTTTGAGGTCCAGGCCCGGCTGTGATTCAACCACCGCTTTCATGGCCATATGGTATCGAATTTTATCGTTCTGGGTGCGGGACGATTGAACGGCAGGCCCCTTTTTGGTGTTGAGGGTGCGGTATTGAATGGCGGTTTTATCGGTGATTTTGGCCATCTCGCCTCCCAGGGC
>CP070771.1:4877327-4878719 GCA_020345785.1 Desulfobacterales bacterium | reverse complement strand
GCCGTTTAGGCGGGGATAAACCCCGCCGCTACACATTTGGCGCTTTTATACAGATCATCACATGCCGAGTTCCATCCGCGATGCCCGCGCAAAAATCCTTAAGTTGACGCGCATACGCCGCGGCGGGGTGCTTTCGTAATTAATTTCTTTCGGTTCCCAGATAAATCGGGATTTCCGTTTCACTCCAACCGGCTTGTCCGGGGTTAGGGGCTATCCGATAATACTTAGGGTATTCCTCCATCCTTCAGCAGTCGCCTTACTTCGCGGCGCAAAACTTTCCCTGCCGGGCTCAAGGGGAGCTGGTCGATGATCTCGATTTTTTTGGGGGCTTTATAGCGGGCCAGGTGCTGTTTACAGTAATCGATCAGCTCCTGAGGGGATGTTTTGCTTCCATGGGTCAGCATCACCATGGCACAGACTGCTTCGCCCCATATGTCGTGGGGCATGCCGACCACCGCGGAATTCTGGACCGCAGGATGGCTGTTCAGACAATTTTCCACTTCAATGGCGTAGACATTGTAGCCGCCGGTGATGATCATATCCTGCTTGCGGTCGACCAGATAAACGTAGCCATCTTCGTCCATATAGCCCATATCGCCGGATTTCCAGAAACCGTCGCTGGAAAAATTTTCTTTCGTCAGCTCGGGGGCTTTGTAATATCCCTGGATCGTGTTGGGCCCCCGGATCCAGATTTCACCGCGCTGACCCGCCGGCAGCATGTGCCCGTCATCATCGCAGATGATCACTTCCTCACCGGGCATGGGACGTCCCACCGACAACAGCTTGTCGATCTGCGCCTGTGTTTGTGTGCCGTGGTCTTTGCGGCCCAGAATGGTGACGGAGGGCCAGCATTCGGTGGATCCATATCCCTGGACGAATATCTGTCCGCAAAGCTCCAGCAGTATTTCCAATTTGGCAGGGGAGATCGGCGACCCGCCGTAGCGGATTGTTTTCAGACTGCTGAGATCGTACTTGCGGGGCAGGTCCATTTCAAGCATGCGGTAGAGGACCGTCGGCACGGCATAAATCATATGCACGTTGTGGGTTTCGATAGTTCGGCCGATGGTTTCCGGATCGGCCCCGTTGAGGGTGATAATCGCACCGCCTTTGATGTGCGCGGGTATAACAACCGAGCCGGAAGCGGCGTGATGCAGCGGAGAAAAAAACAGGGCCCGGGGATATTCGAAAGGAAAGGTTTCGTAGTAGTGTGCCGGATTGCAGCCCCAGATCCAAAGGTTTGAAAGCGTGTATTGGGCGCATTTTGCAGCGCCGGTGGTTCCGCCGGTAAAACGCAGCACACTGATATGCTCGGAGACGTTATCAGCCGCAAAGTCTTCCTCGACCTCGGTCGGGGAGGCTTGCTCGACCAGATCCCAGAACTCGTAAGCGTCC
>CP070771.1:4872635-4877227 GCA_020345785.1 Desulfobacterales bacterium | reverse complement strand
GGTCGATCGCTTTTTCCAGCTGTCCCAGATTCGCGTATAAATTACCCAGGTTGTATCTGGCAAATGCGAAATCGGCCGAATATTCCATGGCTTCTCGATACTCCAGCAAGGCGGATTGATAGCGCTCTTTCTGGCTGCCATCCAGTTGCGGATCGGAAATCTCAGCCATTCGCCGGGCCGCCTCAATCCGAACAGCTTTGACGGGATCGTAAAGCATGGATGCCAGCAGAGCTGTCTGTTTATTCATATCAGGAGTATTCAGCCGATCAACCGCCGTGCGTCGAATCAGAGCTTCATCGTCCGCCAAGGCCAGCTCATAGGTCCGGCCGCTGTCTGTGTCCGGGTAAGCACCCAGCAGCGAAAGCGCCGTGGCCCGCACGATCACCGGATACAACGGGTCAGATGCCAGTCCGATGAGGCTTTGGTGGGCCGCCGGCAGGTGTTTGCGCCCGGCATCGATAATGGTGCCGTAATGACCGCGGCGGCCGGGACCATACCATTTGGTGAAATAATCGTCGGCCCATTGGAAACTTTTCGCCTGATGGCAGCGATTGCAGGCATTGGGTACACCGAGTTTCAGGCTCAGATCGGGTCGCGGTATGCGAAAGCTGTGATCCGGCCGGTAATCAGTCCCCATGTAAAAGCGACCCGGCAGGTGGCACTGCGCACACTCGGCGCCGGTACCCACGTCGAACAGCACCCGGTCATCGGCGGTTTTAATCGGTTCGCCTTTTTCGCCTTTATTTTTGTGAAAATGATGGGCCGGAGTATCATAAACATCCGCCCGATGACACTGCAGACACAATGCATTGCCGGTCTTGACCGTCTTGATGCTGTGCACATCATGGCAGTCGCTGCAGCGCACATTACGCGCGTACATTTTGCTCTGCGTAAAAGAGCCGTAAACATAAACTTCCTCCAAAATCTGGCCGTCGGAAAAATACAGATCTTCAATGAGCAGGCTCGGCAGCATCGTATCCATCAAATCCGGCTCAGCATGGGAGTAATCACCCAGTATGGCTCGCCGGGCATGACAGGGTGCGCACAGTTCCACCAGTTCGCGCGAGTTAATACCGGATGTTTTTACTGCAAGCCGGAAATTTTCGACGGTGGGTCTGGCCATATCCGGCAGTTCGGCCCATTCCACATGATTCGAGCCCGGGCCATGGCATGCCTCGCAATTGACATCGATTTCCGACCACGTGGTTTGATACGAATCCGAGGTGAGATCATAATTTTTTTTCAGATTGGTAGAATGGCATTCGGCGCACATACCGTTCCAATTCTGGCCGGCATTGGTCCAGTACAGCCAGTCGGCCGAATCAATGGGGGCATCCGGATACAGGTGATACCATTTTTTTTCTCTGACATCCCAGGCAATGGGCAGGCACTGCAGGCGCCCGCCGGGAAATGGAACCAGGTATTGCTGCAGGGGATAAACACCGAAAGTATATTTGATTTCATAATCACCCATTTTTCCGCCCGGCCCCTGGGTTTGGACAAAAAATCGGCCGTCCCTGCGGTAGAATCGGGACGTCACCCCGAAACGCTCGAAAACGGCGTTGTCAAAGTTGCCAAGCACCGTCTTTTCGTTTGCTTCCTCCATGGCCAGATCATGATGGGACCCCCGCCACTTGTCGTACTCATTTTTATGACATTCGGCACATTTTTGTCCGCCGACAAAGGCAGCCGGGGGCGGCGGCGCAGCGGGCTGCCGAAGGAATTGCTGCTTCAGCACATATGCCGGAATGGAGAGAACAATCACGAGCGTTGCAATAATTCCGGTTATTTTCCAGTTTCGCATGAATGGTCACCGCAGATGACAGATGTCAGAAAACAGATGAGAAAGGCATAGGGCATGGCGCATAGGGCAAAGCGTTTTATGTCCTATTAATGGTATTTGTCTTTGAACGCTTTTCTGGTAATTAGGGGCGCAGGCCTTACGGGCCGGATCCTGCGCTTTGCCCGCCACCCTATACCTTTCTTTTATCTCCGTGCGCCTTGAGTCGAAAGCCGTGCGCCGTCTAAATCCCGCAACCCGCACCCCGCAACCCGCATCAAGCCTTCTTCACCGGGTACACAACCTGATCGGTTTTAAATTCACTGCGTTTGATGGCTCGACTCGTGTCCACTTTCACGATATCGTTTTCAATGGTCACCGGATGTATATCCAAGGCCCGGGGCGCCGGCGGGCTGATAACATTGCCGGTGATATCAAAGGCCGAAGCATGACAGGGACAGGCGAATCGCTTTTCTTTCTCCACCCAGGGAACGGTGCAACCCAGATGGGTGCATTTGCGCGACAGCGCCAGAAAGCCGCCGTCAGCCAGCCGCGCAAGATAGAAGCGGCCGCGCACAAAAGCGGTGACCGATTCAGGTAAAAATGCATTGACGGCCCCGGCGGTGACCGTGAGGTCGGCGTTTTCCCGCTGTGCTTCGGGTTTGCCCGGCCTAAAAAAGGCAAATGCGACTGCGATGAACTCAGCCAGCGCCACGAAGCCCAGAGCGAACCAGAGCTTGGTTAGAAAACTGCGACGAGATGGCCCAGAGTCTGAAGTATTATTAGTCATTTTTTCCATAGAATAGTATAAACTTATTTTTGGTTTGATAAATCAGGAAATCCGAAAAACGAAGCACGAAATCCGAAACAAATCCGAATATCCAATTTACAAATTTTCAAAACTTTATTTGCTTTTCTGCAGTATAGCACCAAATATGTTCATTAGCTCGCTGGCTTCAGCTATCAATATGTTTCGATGTTTCGATCTTTTTTAAGAGCGTCATTGTTATTCGCATCTACAAGCCTCAGCCAATATCGACTCTCCTTTGCTTCTTTGCGACAAATCTTGATTCTCATTCTAAAATCTTTTTTACTTGATGACTCATTCGCCTCTAGGTAGTTCGCTCCCACTGAGCCTGATGCCTTAATCAACTGCTTACAATCTTCGATATTTGCTATCGTCTTCGGCAATTTCTTCACGAATGCCCTGACATTCTTTGCGAATTCCAATGTCCGGTCTTCGAGATCGTAACGTTTTGAATTTTGATTTTTTGTCATTCGGATTTGTTTCGTATTTCGATATTTCGGATTTATAATTTTTGCATGTAACTTAAATTTAAAGCCGGCAAGCTGCTAATAGTATTTCTTTAGAATATTTAGTTTACCACGGCCACCCCAATGCCATCTCTTCCCCCCGGAACCAGATCCCGGTTACAGTCAATATTACAAACGCCGTCAGCAATAACACAAAAACCGCCTGGATGGCTTCGTTGTTGTTGGCGCGGAACCTATTCTTCATCAACAGGTAAAATCCGATGATTCCCGCTAGAACAATGGCTGCCGGCAGCAAACCGTTGCTGATAACCGCCGGGACTCCCGGCAGCCAGGCTGCAAAATCGATAACGAACTCATCCGCAGCGATGCTCGCCGGTGTGATGATTGCGCCAACAGCTGCGGCGACGACAGCCATTTTCCGGCCCTGCTGAGAGGCAAACCAGACACCGGCGGTAGCAGCATCATAGCGCATGTAAGGTAGAAAAAATAAGCCTCCGATAATAATAAGCGGTATCACCAGCACCGCAAACAGGGGATGGAAATGCAGCAGCAGCTCCTGTAAGCCGGCAAAATACCACGGTGCTTTGGTAGGATTGGGGCTGAGCCCCGGATTGGCCTTGGCTTCTAGAGGGGCGTTAAACATCACCGAGATCAGCATAATCAGGGCGATCAGCACGGAGGCAACCACCAATTCACGTACAATGAGATTCGGGATGGTGGCTACCGATTCGCCCCGCTCTTGCGGATCATCTTCCGGTTTACGTGGGATGACCAATCCCCTGGCTTTGCGTATGCGCCAGAAATGAAACGGCATGAGGAAAATGAGACCGGCGGGAATGATCGCCGTGTGGATGGCAAAAAAGATCGATAGGGTGGCCGGTCCGATATCACTGCCGCCCCGGATCAGCTTTTGCAACCCCAAACCGATTCCTGGAATGTAATCCAGCATACCGGTGCAAATGGTGACGGCCCAGAATGCAAGCTGGTCCCACGGCAGCAAATATCCGGTGAAGTTTGACCCCAGGGCAAGAAGGTACATTACCAGTCCGATGACCCAGTTGAACTGCCTGGGCGAATGAAATGCGCCGCTGAAAAATACCCGGAGAAAGTGGAGAAAAGCGACCAACAACAGGGCGTTGCCGCTCCAGTGATGGACATTGCGGATCAACTGACCGAAATAAACGGCATTTTGCAGGCGGACGATGGATTCATAGGCCCGGTCGGGAACCGGCTGATAGCCAAATTTCAGCATCAGGCCGGTGGTAAAAAGCATACATACCAGAACGACCGCCATCCCGCCGAGCCCCAAGGTAAGCGTAAAATTTAACGTGCGCCGGGGAACCGTTTGCGGGCGAAAATGCAACAGCAGGCTGTTAAACAGGTGACGGTACCGCTCCCGATCCATGACACCATGGTAAGCTCCGGGAAAGATTGAATACCGGATTCGCTGAAAAAGATTGAGCCGGTCTGAGATTGCATTTTTAAGCGGCATTAGGGTCTTAGAAGTCCGGTTAGATGTTGAGTCCTGCGATGCGTT
>CP070771.1:4863338-4872535 GCA_020345785.1 Desulfobacterales bacterium | reverse complement strand
GTTTGTGCAGCATGGGGATCCAGTCATTGATGCCGTTGATAAAAACCCGCAATTCGAAATTGAGGCTGTTGTCTCCGAAGCCGAGAAAGACAGCCTGCGGTTCCGGGCTGGAGAGAACCAGCGAGTTGGCTTTGGCCGTCTTGAGCATCAATTCTTCGGCCAGATCCGTATCTGAACCGTAAGCAATGCCGATGGGAATTTTTATACGGATAATGTTGTCCGATAGGGACCAGTTGATCAGTCTGCCGGTGATAAATTCCTTGTTGGGCACGATGAGCTCTTTGCGGTCCCAATCAACGACGGTGGTGGCCCGGATTTTAATGCGGGTGACGGTCCCGGAAATATCCCCGATGGTCACCGTATCGCCGATTCGAAAGGGCCGTTCAAAAAGAACGACAAGACCACAGACAAAATTCGCAACGACCTCCTGCAGCCCAAAGCCCAGGCCAACCCCCAGGGCGGCGATCAGCCACTGGATGCTGGACCATTTTATGCCGATGGTCGAAAAGACGATCACAATCCCCAAGGCGGAAATGGCGTAATTAAATACCGTTGAAACGGCATGGCGGGAACCGGCATCCATCGGAAACCAGTTAAGCAAAATTGTTTCCAGCAATGCCGGCAGATTTTTGGCGGCCACCACCGTAACGATGGCCACAATGACGGCGACCATCAGATTGGCAACGGTGATCGGGATCATTTTGGTGACACCATCCACCTCGCTGCTGTAGCTCCACAGTTCGACGTCCTCCAAAAAATTGAGGGCCGGTAAAACTTCGGCCCAAATCAGCCAGAGTCCGATCAGCGCTGAAAAGAAGATCAGGGTTCGCAGCAGCGTTCGATTTTTCTCGTAAATCAGCTCGAGATTTATCTCCGGCTCTTCAATGCCGACCCCTTCAGCTTCAATAGCTCCGGTTGATTCCTCTCTTTCAAGCTTTTCGGCCTGAGCTTCTTTTTTACGCTCTATTTCCTCGAACGCCAGGCGGCGCTGCGTGACAAAAAACCAGCGCAGCACCAGATCTTTTGTGATGATCAGACCGAGGATGAGCACGATGGTTTCACCCAGACGCATATAAATGTAGACAGCCGAGTAGTAGCCCATACCGGCTAAAATCGCCAGCACCAGCGGCATCCCCACGGCCAGGGGATACCAGATAAATCTCAGACGTGCCAGCCTCACTTGCATGCGGCGGCGCAGCAGCATGGCTACGATTTCACCGGAAAAACGCAGGGCGTAAGCCGCCCAGGCGGCCAAACCGGCCATGAGCGTCATAAAGGCCAGACGCCCCAGCGAATCCACGTGGACAGGCTCGTTTTTGGTTTGAACAGCGGCGATAATAAAATGCAGTGTCACCAGCAGCAGCAAAACCCACTTCAGACTGCGACGCAGGGTGTGTCGCACGCTTTCCGGCCAATTAAAATGCACCTTGGCAACCCCGTCCTTCCAGCAAATCTCATACAGAAACAGGCCGCCGATCAGCAGCTGCCCCGCGAATATCAGGCCGTGACTTATCGCCAGGGTAAAGTCCGAAATCGAAGGGATTTTAAGCAGCTGCCAGCCGCAAAAAATCAGGAGAAACGGCCAGCCGAAGACCGGTCGACAGGTGAGCGCCAGGGCCTGCAACGTCAAAACGAAGGAATCGGTTTTCACTGAAGAGACGCCGCGGGCAACCTGCGCAAGTTTCCAATGCGCCCGGCGCCTCAAACCAATAAACACAGATGAAATCAGCAGCCCCAAAGCCCACACAATCGGGTTGCGAATCAAGGACTGCCCAAGGTATTGAACAAACTGCCACCAGCTGGCAGGATTTAAAATCCATCGCACCGAGGCTGGAAAATTTTTTAAATCCGAAGCACCGAGGCTTTTTGCGTGGCGGATCCACAACAGATGCTCGTCCAAGAACTCGGCTTCCTCTTCGGCTGTGACAGTAATTTGCTGCTCGATAAATTCAAGGGCCTGCAGTTTTTTAAATATACGCTGGTAGCCGGCCTGTAGTTTTTTCAATAATTCGCGCCGGTCGCTCAGCAGACGGAGAAGCTCGGTTTTCAACTGATCGCTTTCCGTATCCAAAGAGACATCCTGTTTTTCCATGATGGATGCAGCGGCCCGATCGAGTTCTGCCAGCTCGCGCCATTGCCGGTCCAGATCCAGCTGGATGGATCGGATTTCACCCATTTGAACCTGGCGCCGTTTGGAATCACGTCGAAAGTTTTCTATGCTCGGCAACCCCCGGCGCTGCTCACGCAAGGCTATTCCGATGGTTTCGGTTTGCATGGGGTATTGAAGCTGCTCCCGGGCAAGCGCGAATTCCTCTTCGATCTGTTTTAACTGGGCTTGCTTGAGTTTCAGTTTTTCGGCGAACACGGCTTCCTCGGCAATTGCCTTTTCCAGCAATTTACCCAGCTCGATGTTGACATCAAACTGCTTTTGCAGCACCGGCGGCAAAGCCACCGCCAGTTTCTTGGCCTCTTCGGCCACCACCCGCTCTTTTTTGGCCTCACGTTCGCGAACCTGCTGAACTTCCGCCTGCCAGATTTTAACCAGCGCCTCCTGCCGGTCGACCTGGCGGGCTGTGAGGCCGCTTTCGGCAGTGAGCAGGGCCGTCAGCGTTTCATGGTTGGCGAGGCGGATTTCAATGGCATTAATTTCCGTCTCGATTCTGGCCTGCTCTGCCAACAACGCAATCTGCCGGGCCTTTACCACCGGCGGGGGTTCATCCTGCGGCGGGGCTGCCGCCAATTCGCCGGCAATATCCTGCAAACGCTGTTTCAGACGAGCAACTTCCTGCTGCAATTTAGCGGGTTGGTTCTTGAGCGCATTTAATTGGTCCGTCAGCCTTTTCAGGTCTGCGGTCTTCGCGGATAATTCCGTTTCCACCTTTCGCAGCTGCGCTTCGAGCTCATCGGATTTCATATTGGATGCGATCGCAGCAACATTTTCCGGCGGCGACAGGGGCTGGTCCAGCTCGCTTTCGATGGCCTTGATACGCTCGGGTGCGGTCCGAACCTGCTGCCTGACATCCTCGATATCCTGTCGATACTGGACTTCTCTCTCCCGGAAGAGGATGGCTCTATCTAAAAAACTCAGGACGTTTTTTTTAACATCTTCTGACAGATCGCCGGCATTTTCAGCAGCAGTCCGAAACCTCTTCAGTTCATCGAGACGAATACTGTCGGATGCCTCGACGGCCGCATCGGAATGTTTTTGCCCGGCCGGGAGCTGACTTTTTTCCTGAGATAGGGATACCCCGATGGTCACCGTAAGGACGAGAACGAATGCCACTGCGGCAGCTGTCAATTTCAAGTTATGTTTAACCATCTTCTTCCGCCTTCCGTCCGGCAGCTTCCGACTTCCGTTTTTCCACCGCCGCCACACCAAACTTAGAAAAATGTGCTTGTAATCAAATAATTTAGCTTATATGTAAGGCTTGCTGGTTGCATGCAACTAATTTAGGTTAATTTAGGTTTATCAAACGGCCTTCAACCTGCCGATATCACGATAAATCCTGCTTGAATAGCAAAGAGACGGGAAGGTTCAGAATGCCACCGAAGGTAAAGAAAGAGCCAACGCCTCGCAACAATTCGGAATCAGCACTGGACAATAAAAAAATTCAACGGCAGCTGCAAAGGATTCTGGACAGTCCCGAGTTCAAGGCCACCAAAAGCCAGCGCGAATTTTTCCAGTTTGTCGTCTCGGAAGCACTTGCCGGAAGATCTCATGAAATCAAAGGGTACACGGTCGCCACCCGGGTGTTCGGCAGAAAAGCCGACTTCGATCCGAATTTGGATCCGATCGTGAGCATTCAGGCCAACAAGCTGCGCCGCGCCCTGGAGCGGTATTATCTGGTGACAGGTCAAAACGACCCGGTGCGAATCGACATCCCTAAAGGCACTTATGTGCCGACATTCCATGAACACATAGGCATCGAGCCGGATGAACCTGCACTCAGCCGCAAAATTCCTGATGTCAGTTTTGAGCATTCCTGGCCTTCCCTTATGGTCAAGCCGTTTCAGAATCTATCGGGCGATTCCGCCATTCTGATCATCATCACATGATCATAATTGCCGGTATTAACTATTCCGACTCCGTGAAGATTCCCGCCTGCAGCGCCCATGGTATTATGATCGCGGCCGTTTCGCACCATTCGCGCATAAACGTGGTTGTGTCCGGTCAATAGCTTATGCGGCCGCCCTTCCAACATCTTTTCAATCTCTCTGACATACCAAAGGAAAGCCAAAGCGGGCAGAAGGGGGCCACGGAAATTCTTGGGATGAACCGCTCCACATTTTATAATAGGATGAAAAAACTTGGAATGTTATCTACAGCGATTGGATGATACGTTCAACTCGACGCCATGTCATGGATCGATATCTTCTACTATGCCGACCATAAATCGATAGGCATCAGTTTTCACTCGCGTTCAGCATCGCATCAATAATTTTGACCGTGGCCAGCGTCCCGGCCACATCATGAACCCGTACGATGTGAGCCCCGTTGAGTACCGCGGCCGCCACGGCCGCCTGGGATCCGGCTTCAACGAGCGGCAAATCCGGTGGGAGGTCTTTTGCATGCTCGCCTTTGAGGATTTTTCGGATGAAGGATTTACGGGAAGCGCCGATGAGAATCGGCGCGTCTAAGGTGGTGAAGGCCTGCAGATGCTTGATCAACAACAGATTGTGCGCAACCGTTTTACCGAAACCGATTCCGGGATCAATGATTATTTTCGCAGGAGAAATACCCAGATCCTGGGCCCTTTGAACGGCGTCGGCCAAAAATTCTCGAATTTCCCCGACAAGGTTGACATAGCGCGGCTCAACCTGCATGGATTTGGGGTCGCCCAGCATGTGCATCAGTATGACCGGTGCGTCAAATTCGGCGGCAACGGCTGCAAGTTCGGGATCAAAGCGCAAGGCAGACACATCATTAATCATCGAGGCTCCGGCTTGGAGCGCCCGCCGGGCGACTGCGGCCTTGGTGGTGTCAATTGAAACCGGAATGGATATGCGCGCTGAAAGCTTCTCGATCACCGGCACAACCCGCCGGATTTCTTCTTCGGCGGGCACCGGGTCTGAAAAGGGTCGCGTTGACTCGCCGCCGATGTCGATAATGGCAGCCCCTTGCGCCGCCAGTTTTTCACCTTGAGCCACGGCAGCAGTGCTGTCGAAAAATCTCCCGCCGTCTGAAAAAGAATCCGGCGTCACATTGACGACCCCCATGATGCAGGTTTGCCGCCCAAGCTCCAGGGAGTATTTCGACCACGAGAGATCGTATGTTTTGCGGGTGTTCATTGGATCAGGCTGATTCTGAAGCGCTCTGGGCTCTCTCCTGATCATGATCTTCATCTTGTTTTGAAGGAAGCTCAATGCCGGGTCGCAGCGCCACAATCAATTCATCCAGTTCTTTGCCCATGACGGTTTCTTTTTCCAGCAATTCTTCCGCCAATTTGTGAAGAATGTCCATATTTTCCTTTAAGACATCTTTGGCACGCTGATAAGCATCATTAATCAGCTTATTTATCTCGTCGTCAATTTTTTGGGCGGTGGATTCCGAATAATCCCTGTGTTGTGCGATTTCCCTTCCCAGAAAAACATGCTCCTCGTTTTTGGCATAGGACAGGGGGCCCAGTTTTTCACTCATGCCCCATGTTCTGATCATTGTCTGGGCCAGATCGGTGGCCTGCTTGATGTCATTGGCAGCCCCGGTACTTATGCGATTAAACACAATCTCCTCGGCGACCCGTCCGCCGAATGCCACCGCAAGTTCGCTTTCCAGCTGGTCCTTGAACCTGAAATCACGTTCCTCAGGCAGAAACCAGGTGACGCCGGCAGCGCGCCCCCTGGGAACGATGGTTATCTTATTGACGGTATCGGTTCCGGGCAAGAAGCGGGCGACCAGTGCGTGACCGCCTTCATGGTAGGCCGTCACTTTGCGATCCTCTTCTTTAATCACCTTGGATTTGCGCTCCAGACCCATATAGACTTTATCTTTTGACTCTTCAAAGTCAATCATCTCTATTTTTTCTTTGTCCCGTTTGGCAGCCAGTAAAGCCGCCTCATTGACCAGGTTCTCAAGGTCGGCACCGGAAAAACCGGGCGTGCCTTTGGCAAGAATATGAGAATTCACATCAGGAGCGGTGGGGGTCTTTTTCATGTGGACCT
The DNA here is from genome assembly GCA_020345785.1 of Desulfobacterales bacterium. The sequence continues at coordinate 4,866,376 of CP070771.1, read as the reverse complement.
TAAGGATTTTCTCACGCCCTTTAATATCCGGCATGGAGACGACCACTTGCCGATCAAAACGTCCGGGCCGCAGCAAGGCCGGATCCAATACATCAGGCCGGTTGGTGGCCGATATCAGGATAACGCCCTCATTGGATTCAAATCCGTCCATTTCAACCAGGAGCTGGTTCAAGGTTTGTTCTCTTTCGTCGTGCCCGCCACCGAGTCCGGCACCGCGATGTCTGCCGACGGCATCGATCTCGTCTATAAAGATGATGCAGGGGGCATTTTTTTTGCCCTGGACGAATAGATCCCGAACACGCGATGCACCCACTCCCACAAACATCTCAACAAAATCGGAACCGCTGATGCTGAAAAAGGGTACGCCGGCTTCTCCGGCAATTGCACGTCCCAGAAGCGTTTTACCGGTGCCGGGAGGACCCATCAGGAGAACGCCTTTGGGGATTCGACCGCCAAGCCGGGTAAACTTTTTAGGGTCTCTGAGAAATTCGACGATCTCGCCCAATTCCTCTTTTGCTTCGTCGATGCCGGCCACATCTTCAAATGTGACTTTTTCCGATTGGTCGGACATCAGACGGGCCCTGCTTTTACCGAAAGACAGTGCTTTACCGCCGCCGGCCTGCATCTGGCGCATGAAAAAAATCCAGACGCCGATCAACACCAGCATTGGAAACCATGAAACCAGGACAGACATGTACCAGGGATTCTCTGCCGGGGGCTTGGCGCTGATGACAACTCTCTTTTTTCGAAGCGTGTTGATAAGATCGCTGTCCTGAGGGGCATAGATCTTGAAACGGTTACGATTGGTATCCGTGACGAGCAATTCCTGGCCCTGAATCACCACCTCCGAAATTCGCTCGTTTTCGACCATGTTTAAAAACTCGGAATAGCTGATATTGGTCTCTGTCATATGCTGCTGACTGAAGAGGTTGTAAAGCATGACCATCATGAGGGTGATGACCAACCACAACGCAAGATTTTTGTAAAACGGATTCAAATGAACTTTCCTCCTGGGTTAAGATGATTGAAGATTGAATATTGAATATTTACGAAAGTGGCCAGGCTCCATTATTTTTTTTTGATTTATAAAGTTGCAGCATCCCCTGAATATTCATTCGTCAATCGACAATATTCAATCTTAAAAACAGTATCCTGTATCTTTAGTGAAATATCAAGTCTCAAGTTATGGGTACCCGCATCAGCGAAAAATCCGAAATTCAGCCTTGCGCGAGGTCCAGATGATACTAAGCAAATTTAATCATTATAGCGCATTAAGCAAGCAAAAGTTCGGCCTTTAGGATCCGCCGGGTTCGGGGACCTACTTTTACGCAATTGTCCACCCGGTGACCGACGAGCCAGATTATTGTATCGCCGCACAGCAGCAAAGGGCATGTTGTACGCTGATCACCGGAAATTTTATGGTTGCTGAAATATTTTTTTACTGTTTGGGTGCCGTTTACCCCGAGGGGAGAAAACCGGTCTCCCGGTCGTACGTTGCGAACAACCAACGGAAATTGCAAACCATCCCTATCAAAAAATGCCAGGTGCTTTCCGGTATTTTTAAAGTCGGGCAAATCGTCCATACCTATTTCGGTAAGCATAATGGATGCATTGGCTTCCTTAATGAAAACCAATCCCGGACTGTCAATGGTATAACGATATGCAAGGGCAAGCGTTTCTTTCGAGTTGTCACCCCTTGTGAATTGGTCTCTCTTGATTCTGGTAATTGTCAGTGTTGCGGCGTCTCTATGGACGCGAATTCTTTCCGGCAGATTCAAACATCCGTTCACCGGGCCTTTTCCAATCAGGGTCAGAACTGCGTCAACATGCGGGAGGGTGATGCGCCGCAGATCCTTTTTGACCTCAAAAATCGCTTTTCTGAGAATCCTTCTTTTGGCCGCACTGGCCAGTTTATCGAACCTGTTCAGATCGAGAATGATCGTTTCGGGGGCTTTGACTGAAACACATTGGTTAAATGTCGGCCTGAGTAGATCTTCAATCCATTGCTCTTCATCTCGTAGGATGACGGACAGCCGGTTAAGCGTTTCAATAATTCGAGGGTTGTAGTTGTTTTCCAGCTCGGGAATTAATTGATGGCGAATCCGGTTGCGCCGAAAGGTCAGATCTGAATTGGAAGCATCGGTCACATGCGGCAGGTTTTTCTCGGAAATATAAGCGATTATCTCCGAGCGTTTAACACGAATCAGCGGACGTACGATTCTACCAGTCCGCACCGGTGAGATACCCGACAATCCCAGCGGACCGCTTCCGCGCAGCAGGTTCATCAGCAACAGCTCGGCATTGTCATTGCTGTGGTGACCCAAGGCAATTTTGTTAAAGCCGTATTTGGCGGCAATCTGGTCATAAAAATCATAGCGAACCTTGCGCGCTGCTTCTTCCAAAGACAGATGGCTGATTCGCTGGAGCGCGCGTACATCTTTTTTTTCTATAAAGCAGGCCAAATTCAGTCGACGAGCAAAATCAGCGACAAAATCTGCATCACTGTCGGCGGCCTCCTTCCGGAGGCAATGATTCAGGTGGGCGATCCCCAGTCGGAGTGAATATTCCTTCGCCAGAATGATCATCACATGTGCGAGGACAACCGAATCCGGCCCTCCGGACACAGCCACAAGCACAGAGTCTCCCGCGTTCAACATCCGGTAAGCAGCGACGGTTTCTCTAACGGTGCTCAAGATCTTTCTTTCGATGTTTTGCATAATCTACAATACCTGAATGAGCATGCCCAAGTCAACCGCCATGGAATGTCGAAGGACGAATGACGAATGGCGAACCCCTCCTGTCCGCTCCAATACCACGCTATCGGACGACAGCGAAAAACCCGGAACCCAGAATCCTGCGTGTGGGGTCGACTTGTCCCGTGGTCTTGTGGGATCGTAGCCGGAAGGGCGAAGCCTCAAGCCAGACCTGTTGGGTCGTAGCCGAAAGCGAAGCCCAAAGAGCGAAGTCGGACTTGTCCCGTCGAAGCTCGAAGAGCGAAGTCGGACTTGTCCCGTCGAAGCTCGAAGAGCGAAGTCGGA
>CP070771.1:4858767-4863238 GCA_020345785.1 Desulfobacterales bacterium | reverse complement strand
CCGGGGGTCGGATATTTTATCTATCTGTCCGTCCAACCTTGCCAGAAAGGGAATGGAAACACCCGCCAGGAGACCGCCGAGCAGGGCTCGTTTACCGATATCGGGCTGTTTGTTGGGTTTCAATGTCCAGTTGAATTTAAATGCCAGTGCATCCTCCGGACAGACATTATGGCAGTTGAAACACATGAGGCATTCGGCGGTATCCCAATCTTCGCCGGGTTTCGGGGCTGCGGCTCCCTGGCAGTGCCGGGTGCACAAATTGCACTGGGTACACTTTTCGGAATATTTTTCCAGTTTCAGGATGCTGGAACGGGGAAAAATACCCAGCAGTGCTCCCAGGGGACATAACGTTCGACACCAGAAGCGCGGCCGAATCCGGTTCAGGAACAAAATCGCCAGCAAAATGAGACCGATGAGCCAGCCCGTTTGAAATGCCTGGTAGGTATACCCAATGATCGGATATGCCATCATTTCACCGCCACGGCTCAAAAGGCGCACAACATGTATATCGCTGTTAGCCACGGCATTGATCAGTGTCATACACCCCGCTCCGACTGCGGGTATGACAGCCAGGGCAGCGGAGCGAAAGAGAAATGAAATGGGATCCATCAATCCGGCCAGATTGAGACCGAGCAGAGCACTGACAAGCACGAAAAAGAGCAGAAAAAATTTAATCCGATGGTCGGGGGATTTTTGATTGGCTTTCACCATGCGATCGCCTTTTAATGCCGGTTTAACCCAGCCAATCACGTGGTGAATGGTGCCGAACGGACATAAAAAACCACAGAAAGCCCGACCGAGAAAAAAAGTTATGATGAGGACGGCGGCTCCCCATAGAAATCCCTGAATCAATGTGTGGCCGGACAAAAGGGAAGTTAGCCCGACCAGCGGATCAAGCTGGAAAAAAAAAGTTACCGGCTGTTCCAGCCTCAAATCCTGCTCGGTTGAAAACGTCAGGGAGTAATTGAGATAAATATCCTGGGGAAGCCGGCTGATGATTAAAAGATAAAGAAAAAAACACAAAAACAGTGCCTGGCTTATTCTCCGCAACCATACCAGATGTCGAATCTTCACAGATTCACCTTTTTGAGACTCAGTTGCTCAACATCATAAGTGCCGAGTCCCGATTTTTGCCCCAGCCGGATAAATCCGATCCGATCCGGCTGCCTGTCAAATAAGAGGGCGGCTTTAGCATCCGCAGCCACCGGATCGTTGCTGAGAATGAGGGTATTTTTTTTTGCCACGTCTGCCGTGCTGCCGCCGGATGGCCCGTTGCGAACCATTATCCGAATGGCATCGATCAGAGTTACCGAGGGTTTAAAGTAATTGGCCAGATCTACAATGCTTTGGTGAAGGTCCTGGTGCAGCATTCCACGATTGCCGCCCACGGCGCCAAGCCAATTTTTCATACCCAGCGTGAGGACAGTCGCGGAATGATGTTTGGCCACCGGCAGGTTAATCAGCTTGTCGGCCTCGACAAATGGTACAAAAACCGGCCAGACGTCCAGGCGCTTACCTTGCAGCTTCATCCGACGCATCAAGGACGATCGAGGGTAAATCAGGTCGGCTCCGGTATTTTTCGCCACCATTAGTGCTCCGGTCAAGGCAAAGCAGCGCCGAGGATCGTGCATCGTATTATCGGCGATGCGCACCTTTTTGGCACCGGCTTCCTGACACAACTCAACGACTGCTTCCAAGACGGAGGGATTGGTCGAGGCCGCCATCTCCGGGCTTCGGGCCCAGGAAATATTGGGTTTGATGGCCACCACGTCCCCCTTAGATACAAATCTCGAAATGCCGCCGGCAGCTTCAAACGTTTTTCTTGTCAACTGCTTGATATCATACCCCTCGGTTTCGCCGATGGCCTCGACAATAAATCCGGTTGGCAAGGTCGATGCCCAGCCGCCTGGGATCAATTCGGAAGACCAGCTTGCTGCGCCGGCCAGGGTCAGACACCCTGCTGCTTTAAAAAGTTTCTGAATCGATTCCCGTCGTGTAACAGATTTATTAAAATTCATGACTTAACCTCAAGCGTTTAAAAAAGCGATGAGTGCTGAGGACTGAGGACTGAGCATGTGGCGATTCCATCGTCCAAATTTTCTTTAACTCGGTCCTTAGTCCTCTGAACTACGAGCTATGAGCTTTGTTTATCTCGTATGAAACTTCACCTGAACGGAACAGCGAACCGCAGAACAGCAGAATAACGAACCGCAGAATTTCGAAGGGTGGTTTCGCTACGCTCAGTCTTTTTTATAAATTAGACAGAATACCTTCCTTCGACATTCGATATTCTTTATTCGATATTCGATATTCGCTTTTTTGAGTTTTTTTCCGATCAAACTGGCCGTTCTTTTGGCCGGCGGCTTGATCTGACACCTGAAACCTGACACCTGAAACCCATATAATTGACTTTGCGTTCACCTTGCTGCGTCAACGGCGCCATTGCCTTCAAACTCGGCCTTGGGGGATGTCTGGACGCTCAGCAGTAGCATATCAAAAATGGGTGGTCGAGTCCGGTGATCTTGCGGAGGCTTTGCGGATTGAAAGGCCTGTTCAGACGTCTTTTGATGTTGACCCCCGTGGTCTTTATCGGCTTTTTTCTAATTCTGCCGCTGGGGTTTACATTTGTCATCAGTTTTTGGAAGCGGGCGGGATTTAAAATCCAGCCCGCTTTTACACTGAATTCTTACACGGAATTCTTCTCGGGCGTCCGTTTGTGGGTGCTGGAAAGAAGTTTGCTGGTGTCCATCGAAGCAACGGCGCTGAGTCTTCTGATCGCTTACCCGATTGCCTATTTTATCGCCAAGCGCATCAAACCGGAATTGACGCGCTCCATCCTGATGCTGTTTACGATTCCTTTTCTGGTCAATTACATCATTCGCACGTTTGCCTGGACCTACATGCTGGGGCGCACAGGGCCGATCAACAGCATTTTGATGCGCCTGGAGGTGGTGGGAACGACGGTTGACTGGTTTCTTTACAGCGATTTTGCCGTTCTGCTGGGTCTGATTACGTCATATATGCCCTTTATGATTTTTCCGTTGTGGCTGTCGCTTTCACGCATCGAACCGCAGCTGGTGGAGGCCAGCTGGCTGCTGGGAGCCAACCCCGCCAAGAGTTTTTTTAGAATAACGTTGCCCCTGTCCATGCCGGGCATATTCGCAGCGGTGATCTTCGGCTTTGTCGGCTGCTTCGGAGAAAGCGCCGTTCCGATCATATTGGGCGGGGTGGGGTATCAGCTGATGGGCAACACGATCACCAGCGCGATGGATGTTTTGAACTATCCGCTGGCGGCTGCCATGTCGAGTGTGGTTGTCGGCACCATGCTTTTTCTTCTAATGCTGTGGTATTTTGTTTTCGATATGCGCTCCTTTCTGGGCAAGGTCATGAGTTGGAAGGTTTAAAAGAATGAACTACAGCAAGACCGGCAGTTTTTTGAACTGGGCTTTTGCGGCCGGTGTTTTGTTCTTTCTTTACCTGCCGCTTGTGCCGCCCATCCTGTTCTCCCTGAGTACAGGCGGGGCGTCCGGTGCGCTGCAAGAGCCGACATTGCAATGGTATGTGCGGCTGGGGGACAATCCGATTTTGATGGGATCGCTGCGCACTACCATCATTCTGGGAGTTATCACGGCTTTGATCACACCGCTTCTGGGCTTGCTGGCGGCAATCGCCGTGCGTGATCTCAAGGTGCCGCGTCTGATTCTGATGTTAAATTTGCTGCCGCTGTTTATACCGGGGGTCAGCATGGGACTGGCGACGGCTTTTTTCTTCCGTCAACTGGGTATTGCCCCCACCTATTGGACCATAGCGGTGGTGCACATTTTATGGGCGTTGCCTTTTGCAACTCTCATTATCCTGACCGTGATGGCAAGCTATGATCCCATCCTTACCGAGGCCGCATATGTTCTCGGATCAAACAGGCTGCGGGCCTTCCTGACCGTCGAACTGCCGCTGATCTGGCCGGGGATCTTCGGCGCCGGATTGTTTTCACTGATTCTCTCCTACAATGAAACCGTTCGTACCGCACTGGTACAGGGGCCGCTCAATACGGTGCAAACCTACATTTGGTCCAATTTTTTGCAGGTGGGACTTTCCACTGAAATGTATGCGCTGATGAGTTTGATGATTATTCTGACGCTGATTTTAGTGGGCTCATTGATGTTTTCACAGGCCAGGGGATTGCGCAAACAGCAAAGAAATTCGCCGGCTAATCTTCAAGAACAACCAAATCATCCGGATTAAAGCTGACTGTCACCGTTTGGGGTGTTCCGTCAAAATGGCGGCGGGTGGCCGTTGCCGTCAATTTTTGACCGTCGCCGAGTTCCAGCAGATAGTCGATATTGGTTCCGCGGTAAACGATTTCCGTAAGCTTGGCTTGAATCTTAGTCCGATATTGCGTTTCTGCTGCGCCAAGACGCAGGTTTTCGGCGCGAATCGCGACACCGGTTCCACCGACTGCGACGGCATTCGG
>CP070771.1:4852491-4858667 GCA_020345785.1 Desulfobacterales bacterium | reverse complement strand
CCCAGACTGGCTTCCAGCAGCTCAGTTAGTTTGTCTACCTGTAAAATATAATCCTCAGACGCACAAAACGGCCCTGTTCCATCTTCGGGTCCGTAAAAGAAAAACTCTGTCGACTTGCCTCTCTCCAACTCAACGGTTATATAAAGTTCAGTGGGATAGTCCGCACCAGGGCAATTGTCAGCCGTGTCATTATCAACCAATTTGTAGGAGGTCACCCTACCGGTGGCTTTACTGCCTTTTCCGCTTACATCAAAAGCCCCGGCTTCAAAAAAATACCAGGCGATGGGATCACCATTGCCGCCTGCCCCCCCTGCCAATGCTAAAGGCACGAACAAGGCCGAGAAGATGCCGATTATAATAAATGTCGCGATTGTTTTTTTTGCTAACATATTTTGCTCCATTGCCAAGATATTATGGCGTTATGGTAAAAGTTTTGAAGATGCCGATTTAATGCACATCCGACCACGAATCGAAGGACGCCTGACTTTCAGCCGAAAACGATTGGGGGATATCGAAAGTAACCGTCCCTCTCTTGTCGGTGTACGCGACTCCCTGGTCCATAATCTTTCCACTGCCGGTGGAATAATGATTCCCAATTTTTTTATTAAAGGCTGCCGCCAGGGTGGTGGTATGCCCGAGCTCATGAACCATGACCCATTTAATGTAAAGATCGACAAGGTCCTGTCCGGTCTCCCCGTTAGGACCGACGCAATCGCCTGTCCCGAACCGGGCCCCGCAGATGCTGTTGATCTGGTTGACAATGCGCTGGGTGTAAACGACGCAGTCGTCATTTTCATTGACCGTGCCCTGGGGGCACCATCCCAGAAAACCGCTCGAAGAGTTGGCACTTTCGGTGATCTTGGCCGCCTTCTGGGTGGCGGTAATTTCACGATCCGGACCTGCTTCGGAAACGTCGATCTCAATAATGTTGATGCCCAGTCCGCCGTCGGTCCGGGGTTGTGTATACAGCTCAAACGGATTGGCCGGTATCAGGCTGGGGGTTGTTGGCACTATAATAATAAACAGATCTGCCGTGTTCGGGTCCACGCTGTGTGGAGTGCTTGAATTCACCGGCGTTATAGAGCCGGAAGACTCGAGAGAATCCGGAAAGCCGTCACAGTCCATGTCGCCGGTACACTGGGCCAAGGCATTGGCCGGCAAAAAGCAAATGATCAAGGCTATCATGCCGGCCAGCGCAGCAATTGTTGTTAGTTTCAGTTTAACGTTCATGATCCCTCCTCCGTTAAGTCGCGTTAGGAGTATTGTTCGACAAAATTTATTTTAGAGAATCAAACCTATTTATAGATCAGCACTTCATCATTACCCGTAATACTGGTGCCTGAAGCCTGACCTTCCAGAATCCCCTTGGTATCCTCGCCGGAAAACTGAAGGCAACTTTCTTCAAAGTGAACCAATAAATCAATTTTGTTGTCCGGTGGGCCCTGGTTTTCGGTTGTTCCGGGTGAACCGACATCGGTCCACGACCAGTGGGCCGGCTCGCAAAAACTTGGCTTATCCGGTTTGCCGTCCGGCCTGAGGCTCAGGCTATGGGGATCGATGGTTGTGGCATCTAATTGGCCGGTACCGTAAATCACCACCGGCAGCTTCCCGCCGCCGCTGTTGTTGATGATGTTGGGATAACTGGTCGGTTTGATGTTAATCTGGACAAATTGCACCGGATATTTAAACTCCGCCTGGGGGCTGGCACCTATCCAGAGGGTCGGCGCGTCTGAATCCTGAACGCTGTTGTAATAGGCGGCCTCACAGGTAAGGGCACCGGCATTGGCCAATACATTGGGATGGTACATCTCCTGAAGGTCGCAATCGACGCAACGGGTGTATTTTTCGCCGACATAACTCGGAGTAAAGGCTTCAACATCCGGCTGATTCGGAGCGACCTGGGGTGGATCCCCGGTGAAGACGATCCCAACCGGCGGCGGCACCCGGTTGGCCGGTGGCAGCAAATTGCCGTCATCCCAGCAGGTAACATGGGTATTGAAGCAGGTCGGTTTTATGAAGTACAAAGTGAGGCCGATATCTTCGGCCGTAGCAGTATACTCGAAACAAATATTGGCCCGGCTGCCAACCACATCGACCACCAGCTCATCGATGTTCTCACATGGTTCGGAAACACCGTCTCCATCGGTGTCGGTGTTGTCGGTTCTGGGGCAACTGTCGCAGGCATCACCGTATGGATCGTTGTCCGAATTGGTCTGATTCGGGTTATAGGCGAATTGACAGTTGTCACATCCATCCGCAATACCGTCATAATCGGTGTCTATCTGCTGCTGCTGTCCGCTGAAGCTGACGTTAACTAATTTAGGATCCTGCTTTTCGGTTGCACTCGACGCGCCTCGGTAACCATTGAAATAAGGAGCATCGGAGCTGTCAATTATAAGCTGATCATCGGTTGGATCCGGTTCAAATTGCCAGTAGGCGATTAAATTTTCAAAGGGATCGTCGGAGTGCCTACTCTCAACAGCCCGGACCCCACACGAATAACTCGCCCGGGCGTCATCCAGATCAAAGGCAAAATTCCAGAGGGCGATCTCATCGGCCTCCGCATAGATCGATGCCACCAGCCTTCCGATCACAAAATGCAGAATCGGCGGCATGCTGCCGCTTAAAGATTGACTGACGGCGAAATCTCCGTTGCGGTAAAGAGTTACATCGGATCCGTCCCATGTTGCGACCAGATGCTGCCATTCAAGCGTCAAGTCCCCAGCTGAAGTTACATCGGTACAGGAGGGCGTACAAACCTTGAGGCCCCATTCGTTTGACGCTTGATTCTTGTTAAGCCTTAGAATCATTGCAAAACTGTTTTGCGAGGCTTCGATGTCACCCTTATCCGGGGGGCCGACATCGGCAGCCCGCAGGATGGCGGCTTCAGCTGACCGTCTGGCACTTAGCGCTGCGGGTTTGATCCAGGCCTCAACGGTAAATGCACCCAGCGAAAGTCCACCCGGCAATGGACCCGGTGAGATGACAGGAACGCCGCCGTAATCATCATTGCCGTCAAAGCGCAGGGCTTGGCCTGATGGTGCTGCCTGGGCCGAAGGTATTCCTGCCAGGGTGCTTACCGCTATAAGAACCAATATCAACACAAACTGTGTGACAAGCACTAAGATTTTATTATCGCCTCGGGTGGCCAATTCGCGTTTGATGTTCATGCAGGACTCCCTTTATCAATATCTTTTACCGTTCATCTCGATTAACAAGCTTTAGATACTATCCCGTCCTAAACAGCGCCATCAGATTGGAAATTTGAAAAAAAGAACATCCCGAACCATTTGAAAATTCAGAAAAACACCATAATCTGAAAAACGGCATCCCACTAACGAAAGTGAGTATTCATTTGAAAGTTTATTATCCTTCAATAACCCGAATGGGTGGGAAGTGGTAATAAGATACAGCACTCACTCGCTGCTGTTAAGAAGGGGCCTTTGAACTGTGACGGTTTAGCCGACAGCTATTTATTTGCCGGTTAATGATGCTCAAATTTTCAGCACTAAAAGACATGCCTTAATGGCAGTTGTTTTACAACGATTTATAAATTCCCAAGCTTATCTTTAAGACCTGGTATTTGTTAAATCATTCACATAGGATGTAACGGACAGCACCTGTAACCCTCCAGTGAAAACCGATGAGCATCATTTTGACAATCACAATTCAACATCTAATCAGCTGTTGACTCGCAATATAAGCACCACATTGTGGTGGTCAAGATAAATCAGCATGCTTTTAATTATAGAACCGGCAATGCTTTATTTTAAGATTCAAAGCCTGGTCCTCTGGGCCAAGATTCTTTACTTTAGTTCGGGGCTACGACAAAGTCGCTGGAATGATGAGTTCGGAAATGTCTAAATCAGGAAGACCAAATAAATAACACGCAAATTCGTTATGTGGATCCACTAAAATTTCTGAAGACAATCAGACGCAACTGATCGACAATCATTTAATATTTTTCGGATTTCTCCCCAGGTTCCGGGATTGGGGGGGCAGCAGCCCGTCACACTCAACGGGCTGCTGCTTCAAAGACCGGCTATATGTCATAGTAGAGATAAAACTCGTGCGGATGGGGACGCAGCCGAACATCGTTGATTTCGTTTTCCGTTTTGTAATCAATCCACATATCGATGGCATCCTGGGTGAAGACATCGCCTTTCAGCAGAAATTCCTGGTCGGCCTTTAGGGCTGCGAGGGCTTCGTCCAGCGATCCCGGTGCGGACGGAATTTCGGCCAGCTCTTCCGGGGGCAGGTTGTAGATGTTTTTGTCCAGGGGGTCTCCCGGATCGATTTTGTTTTGAATGCCGTCGATGACCGCCATCACCATGGCGGAAAAGGCCAGGTAACCGTTGCAGGAGGGATCGGGTGTGCGGAACTCGATCCGCTTGGCCTTGGGCGACGTGGAGTACATCGGAAGGCGAATGGCGGCGCTGCGGTTGCGGCTGGAGTAGGCCAGGTTGACCGGCGCCTCAAACCCGGGTACCAGGCGTTTGTAAGAGTTGGTGGTGGGATTGGTAAAGGCGCACAGAGCCTTGCAATGCTTTAAAATACCGCCGATAGCGTACAACGCGTCCTGGGAGACGCCGGCGTATTTTTCGCCGGCAAATAGCGGCTTGCCCTCTTTCCAGATGCTGATGTGGGTGTGCATGCCGCTGCCGTTATCCTCAAAGATCGGTTTGGGCATAAAGGTTACCGTGTGGTTGTGGCGGTACGCAACGTTTTTGAGAACATATTTAAACCACATGAGCTGATCCGCCATCTGCACCAGCGGTTTGAAACGCATGTCGATTTCCGCCTGCCCGGCCGTGGCGACTTCATGGTGCTGGGCCTCCACGTCGATGCCCAGCTGTTGAAGGGTCAGAACCATTTCCGATCTCAAGTCCTGAAATTTATCCATGGGCGGGACCGGAAAGTAGCCTTCTTTGGGTCGCGGCTTGTACCCCAGGTTGGGCCCCTCATCGCGGCCGGAGTTCCAGGAGCCTTCGATGGAGTCGATCTCGTAGAAAGCGCCGAAACGGTTAGATTCAAAACGAATGTCATCAAAGATAAAAAATTCCGCTTCGGGACCAATGTAAACAACGTCTCCGATACCGGTGCTTTTCAAATAGGCATCGGTTTTGCGGGCGATGTTCCGTGGATCGCGGGTGTACGGTTCCCGGGTCACCGGATCAACGATATTGCAAATTAACACCAGGGTCGGTGCGGCATAAAATGGATCTATCCGGGCGGTGTCGGCCTCCGGGATAACCAGCATGTCGCTGGCGTGGATCGGCTGCCAGCCGCGAATGCTGGATCCGTCAAAGCCGAAGCCGTCTTCAAAGCTTGATTCTTCCAACTCGCCGATCGGCACGCTGAAGTGCTGCCAGAGCCCCGGATAATCCATAAAACGTAAATCCACCAACTTAGCGCCGTTTTCTTTTGCCATTTCCAATACTTCTTTGGGGGTCATTTTTTTCTCCTTTGATTTTAGTTAATAGTTGATACGTTGATAGTTAAAACTTGATAGTTGATAGTTCATAGTTGATAGGCCAAAGGATAAAGGTGAAAGGATAAAGGCTAAGGGTCAAAAGTTAAAGGTCAAAGGCTAAAGGCAAAAGGTAATACTTTACGCTATGCGCTGTGCTCTATGCCCTATGCTACTTACCCTCTCACCTTCCCAACTTCCCACGTTCTGAGCTTCTTAACTTCTCAGCTTCTGACCTTCTGACCTTCTCACCTTCTTTCCTTTCTCTTCTGGCCTCTGTCTTCTGTATTTACGCTATGCGCTATGCCCTTTGCCCTATGCACTAGATCGCATCACTTCCGGTCTCACCGGTTCTGACGCGGACGGCTTCCTCAACCGGCAACACAAATATCTTGCCGTCTCCGATTTTGTTGGTATTGGCTGCTTCGCGGATTTTTTGCACGACCTGGTCGGCGCGATCGTCATCTACAACGATTTCAATTTTAATCTTGGGAATGAAATCCACCACGTATTCCGCCCCGCGGTAGATTTCCTTGTGACCCTTCTGCCGGCCGTAACCCTTGACCTCGGAAACCGTCATACCCTGAATGCCGATTTCGTTGAGCGCCTCTTTTACGTCGTCCAGCTTGAAAGGTTTTATGACCGCTTCAATTTTTTTCATAACTTCTCCCCCTTTCCGATTGAATATTGAAGATTGAATATTGAA
>CP070771.1:4848615-4852391 GCA_020345785.1 Desulfobacterales bacterium | reverse complement strand
CATGTCGTCCGGCTGGATCTTGAACATCCACCCGGCGCCGTAACAATCCTGGTTGATGAGCGCGGCGTTGGATTCCAGCTCTTCATTGCTTTCGACCAGCTCCCCGTTGACCGGGGCGAAAATTTTCCCCAGCCACTTGCCGGATTCCACCTGAGCGAATTTTTTGCCTTTTTTAAGCTTCTTGCCTTCAAAGGGCAGCTGAACATAAACGATTTCGCCGGCCATCTGCCGGGCAAAATCATCCATTCCCATCACCACGATGTCGCCCTCGACCCGGATCCAGTAGTGATTTTCTTCGTAATAAAGATCGTCGGGCATGTTGTATCCTTGGATTTCCATAAGTTTTCCTCCATAATAAATGCTGGGAGGCCGGGAGGCTTGGAGGCTGGAAAGCTAAAGGAATATCATCTTTCTAAGTTTAGTGCTTCCCAGCCTTATAGCTTCCCAGCATCCCAGCTTTATAGCCTTCCATCCTTCTCGCCTTCCAGCTTCCCAGCTTTATAGCCTCCCAGCCTTATATCCTTCCAGCGCTTCGGTTGCCGCGTTCATCGCCAGAACCACCGGCGCCATTATCATGTGCAGCATGCGGCTGAAAGGCAGATAGACGATAAACGCGCCGGTAAGAATCGCGTGCAGATACCATACGTATCCATAGATGCCGGTCAACTCAACTCCGGCCAGCATGCGGCTGACCGCATCGCCGACAAAGGCGTACGCAGCCCCGTCCGGACTGTTTGTCATGGCCATCCGCATACCTTCCAGGACGAAACCGACGATCATGATGCCGCCCAATAGGCTGTACGCCGGCCAGTCGGCCGCCGGCAGGTCGGAAAAGGCTGCTTGCGACCGCTGCTGCCCCCTGCGCAGCGCCATGCCGGTAACACCTACTATGACCAACATACCGCTAAGGTCAAATAAAAAAGCGGTCAGGGGATGGTTTTTGTCCAGCATGGCCCAGGTCGGCGACCACTGGGGCCACTGCAGCGAGGCGGCCAGCGCCCACAGCCCCCAGATGAATCGCAGCAAAAACGGATAGAAAATGAATGCATGCAGCAGCCAACGTTCCTTTGAAACCCTGAATAGACGGCGCTGCAGCAATCCGTCCAGGATCAAACTCTTTGCGACGATAAAAATTCGTCGCGAAAAAAGGGCGCCCACGAAGTTTCCAACCGCGCGTGTCAGACGATGCCGGGTGCCGAGCGACGGATCGCCGCCGGAAAACCACACCGATCCGATGACCATCATGCCGGCCAGAAAAAGTGCAAGAGAAAAAACCGTAATGGTATCCCCGACAGATAAGGTCGCTGCATGGCACGGCATGCAGATAATGCTTTTGGGCGGCAGCACCATGGCCGGCGCGCCGATGGCATTGCCCCCGGTATGGCAGCTGCGGCAGGATACATCTTTTTCCGGTATTTGCATCTGGTGAATCGGACTGATCCTGTCCGGCGGGCGGGGCCGTTGCCACACGATATGTCCGCTGGCTGAATCTTTCAGCGGTTCAACCCCGTTGAGGTGGCAGGCTTCGCAGCTTACGATGGCATGCAGGTCATGGGCTGTTTTTTCGTCATGGGGCCGGTGGCATCGGCTGCAATCTCCCGACACCTGATCGTCGTGTCCGAATGCCGCAGCCTGCGGATGACAGACCAGGCAGTTGACAGCCGTGTGCGGTGTCGATGCGTAGCTTGCCGGGTCAATGAGAGCAAAGGAGCCGGACTGCGGTTTTTCGGCATCGTGGCAGTGGAAACAAAGAAGGGCGATCTGACGTGCGCCCCGGGAATCATCACCGGAAACAGCCAGATGACACTGCAGACAGGGCTGATCTTCTTCGGAAAAGTCGGGAAGTTGAGATTCCAATTCGTGGCACAGACTGCATTTAACCTTCGCCGGAAGACTGAGATCCGCTCCGGCGGCGTCGCTTGCCTCACGAAGCTCGTAGTGCGGATCATGACATTCGATGCAATTCTCGAAATTCTGCCAGGGCGTTGCATGCTGATCCCCATGCCGGCCTTCGGCAATCTCATCGGCCGCATCGTCATGGCAGGCCGTGCATTGTTCAGAATGAAAAAAATCTTCCAGGGTTCTGTCGACATCGGCCGGATCCGGATGACGCCTTTGCGCGTCGATATCGCTGTGGCATTCGCCGCAGGAGAGCCGGCCGTGAACAGATATGTGAAAACGCTCGCGGTCGATCAGCCAGCCGGCTTCAGCCGCGGCGGGCAGCCACAGCAAGGCAAGCACCGGAATCGCTGCTTTTAAAACATTCTTCCAGAGAGACATGGTTAAGGTTTCAGGCTTCGGGTGTCAGGTGTCAGGATTCGTTATTTACTCGTGTGAACCTTCATGCATTAACAAATTCATTTGAGGTCAAATTATGGTTTCGATAGCAGGCTTAAGTGTGACTGCGAACCGCAGAATATCGAATATCGAACCATAGAACGCGAAGTGAGTTTTCGCTTTGCTCAAACTTTTTAAACTGACAGAAAACATTGATTCGGGGTTCGATGTTCGAAGTTCATCAGTTTATTTTGCCGATGAAAGTGCCAGCTTCGCGACTAACGCTGACTGACACCTGAAACCTGACACCTGAAACCATAAACTGACCATTCTCCACCAGTATCTTTTACCTCTTTGGCAGATACAGCGCCCATTTTTCAGCATCGCGGGCGGCATCGACGACGGCTTCAGAAAATGTGGGATGAATCCGCATGCCGGCTGCCAATTCTTCCGTTGTATATTCCAGCTGCATCGCCAGCACGGCTTCCCCGATCAACTCGGTGGCGTGCGGGCCGACAATATGCACCCCGTAGATGATTCGGTATTCGGCATCGGCAACAATCTTTACCGCCCCGAAAGTTTCGTGGCGCGCAATCGCATAACCGTTTATGGAGTAAGGAAAATAGCCCACATCAATATCCAGATCCCGCTTTTCAGCTTGTTCCTCGGTCAGACCTACCGAAGCCACTTCCGGCAAGGTCCAGGTGCCTCTGGGAATCAGATCAAAAGCAAAACGGGTCTTTTCGCCCAACGCGTTCTCGGAAGCCTTCACTGCCATGGAAGATGCGGCGTGGCTTTGCATGGTACCGCCCGTAACGTCCCCGATGGCATAGACCTCACGGTTGGTCGTCCGCAAATAATCGTCCACCTGAATGAAGCCGTCCTCGTTTAGCTGGACACCGGCCTGTTCCAAACCCAGATCGGCAATGTTCGGCTTGCGGATACCTGCCAGAACCCGGTGAACTTCCACCGTGCGGCTTTTCTTTTTACCGGCCAGCTCGCAGGCGAATCCATTTTTGGACGCCTTGACGGAGACCAGGTTCGAACGGCTAATGATTTCGATGCCGTCGTCATTTAAAGCCTGTCCCAGTCTTTGGCCGGAGTCATGATCTTCATTCGGCAGCACATGCCGGTTTTCCGTGGCGAGGTAAACCTTGCTGCCGAAAGTGTTGAGCAAAAATGCCATCTCCACGTCGATGGTTTCGGCGCCATACACCAAGACCGAGGCGGGTACCTTTTGCATGTCAAGAATGTCATCAGTGGTCAGCAGTGCTTTGGCAAGTCCCTTCACTTCGGGCGTCACGGTATGTCCGCCGGCGGCAACAATGAAATTTTTGGCAGGATATCGTTTTCCGTCGACATCGATCTCGGCCGGATTTTTGAAAGCGGCGTGCCCCTTAATGATTTCAACGCCGTTGTTTTGCAGCAGTCCCTCCATTCCCAGCCGGATCTTCTCGCAGCAGCTGTTTTTATGGTCAATAATGGTCTTAAAGTCAATT
>CP070771.1:4837873-4848515 GCA_020345785.1 Desulfobacterales bacterium | reverse complement strand
AAACCTATTAATGGATTGTGATGTTATATCTGCGCAAACTCAGTTACTTTTATTTTGGTCTGTCGGCAATCATTTTACTGCTGGCGGTGACGCCGGCTTTAGGAATTCGTCTGATTAATGTCGAGCTTCTTTTCGAAATAACCGATCAGTTAAACCAGCCGAGCGAGGTCGCCGTATCAAATGATGGAAAAATCTATGTGGTTGACGGCGTCAACAATCGTATCCGGATATTCAGCTCACGGGGGGCGCCGGTTTCTTCCTTCGGCGCTGAAGGTGCGGGTAATGGTGAATTCAAATACCCGTTGGGAATCGACATCGCTGGTTCTGGCCGGATTTATGTAGCCGACTCCGGCAACCACCGCGTCCAGATATTCGATCGCGCCGGCGGTTTTATTGCCAAAATAAATCTTCCGGGCACCGACAGGCATCCGGCGGACCCAACTGATATTGCCGTCGATGAAACCAGTAAGCGCTGCTATGTGGTCGATAACGACAACCACCGTATCTTGGTCTATGACCTATCAAATTTTCAATTACTGGATTCATACGGTACACCGGGCACCGGCGAACGGAACTTCCGATATCCATTTCTGATTGCGCTGGATAAACAAAAATATCTCTACATCGTTGATGTTATCAACACCCGTGTGCAGGTGCTGAATTCGGACGGATTGTTTGTAAATTTCATTGGCGGGTGGGGGGTTGAAAAAGGAGAATTTTTCAGGCCCAAGGGCGTTGCCGTTGATAAAAACAATCGGATCTATGTCAGTGACAGCTACATGGGCGTCATTCAAGTCTTCACGGAACTCGGCGAATTTTATGCTGCTATCGGCGAGCCGGCAACCGGCAAGGTAAAAAAATTCAAGAGCCCTGTGGGTATATTCATAGACCGGCAGGACCGACTCTATGTGGTGGAAATGTTTGCCAACAAGGTCGGCGTCTATCGCCAGGTGGGTGAAGCCGATTCTAATTAATCCGCCATGAAAAAAAAAAGTCCCCTGATTCTGCTTATTGTTGCGCTGGTCTTGATTTTCAATTTGTCCGATGCCCAGATGACTATGGCGCCGCCCAAAAATCCAAATTCAGCCAAGGCATGCGCCATCTGCCACTATCGTTGGATCGATACCTTTTTTGTAGAAGGCCGCGGGTCCGATCTCGTGGATTATACGTCTGCAAAAGTGGTGGCCACCCCCGAAATGTGTTTCTCCTGTCATGACGGCAGTATCGCGGATTCCCGCGCCCGGGCCTACCAGACGGCTCAGCACAAAACCAACGCGCCGCCGCCCGACCACATGCAGATACCCGATATTTTTCCGCTGGATGAACAGGGCAACATGGTATGTGCCACCTGTCACACCGCCCACGGGGTGCCCAGCGGGCCGGACAGCAAGGAAACCATTTTCATGCGAACCTCCAACCGCAATTCGGCCATGTGCCGCATGTGCCACCCGCAGATGACGGATTCAACCAAAATCCGCAATCACCCGCTGGATACCGTCAAACAGGAAATTCCCCGCAATCTGATCGCACGCGGTGCATTGGAGGGAGATAAGACCAATCAGCTGATATGCGAAACCTGTCATAGCGCCCACGGGGCAAAGTATGAGAATTATCTGATTGCAAGCGGCAAGAATTCCAGTCTTTGCCTGGAATGTCACGAAGATAAGAACCCCTTGACCCCGGCCGGCAAAAAAAAACCAATGCATGTCGTTAGCGTCAAACCGGTAAAAGCGACGATACCTGAAGCGATGATGCAAAAAGGCGCACGAACTGGCAAAAACGGCGAATTAATATGCCTGACCTGCCATAAAGTCCACGAGAACCAAACCAACCAGGCGTCCCTCTTGGTAACAGACGATCAAAAAGAAGCATTTTGCCTGAACTGTCACCCGGACAAAAAGTCAATTACCGACAGCGCGCACAACCTGCGGCTGTCGGGGCCGAATGAGAAGAATCTTCAGGGCGCGACAGTGGCCCAGGCCGGCGTTTGTTCGGCCTGCCATCTACCCCACAAACCGGCCAGACAACTTTCCGGCGAAGGGAATTTTACCACAATGCTGTGCCTAAGCTGTCACAGCCAAGGCAATATCGCAGGCAAAGCCAGTTTGACGGGAACGCAGCATCCCCTGGCGGTCCGGCCAAAAAACACATCGGCTCTGCCGCTTTTTAACGATTTCGGATTGCAGGATCAGAACGGCACCATAACGTGCACCACCTGCCATGACCCCCATCGGTCGGCGGAAGATCATGTCTCCCGCAAAACAAACGAAAACAAAGCGTCCCGCCAATTCTTTACCCGGAAGCCGTCCCGGGAGATCTGCGCCGAGTGCCACCACGACAAATTTTATATCGTCGATACCGAACATGATCTGAGCAAGACGGCTCCTGAAGCTAAAAACATCAAAAATCAAACGCCCGGACAATCAGGTATCTGCGGCAACTGCCATCTGGTGCACAATGCGCAGCCAACGTATCTCTGGGCCAGGAAGCGGACTACTGAAAATGAAAAAGGGGCTTATGGACTGTGCGTGGACTGTCATAACGAGCAAGGCCTGGCGAGCAAGAAAGTAATCAAAGATTATTCGCATCCAAAAAACATTTCACCTGCTGAAAAAGGGCTTGCCACCACCTTGCCGTTATATGACGCCGACGGGAAAGCTTCGCCCGACGGTATTCTCACCTGTCCGACCTGCCATGACCCGCATCGCTGGAACCCGGTGGAATCCAATCACAAAGACAGTTTTGAGGTCGAAGGAACCTCGCAAAACAGCTTTTTAAGATTGGAAAATTCGTCCGAGCCCAAACTTTGCGAAAACTGCCATACCGCACAGGCTTTTATTAATAAGACAGATCACGATCTGGTCTTTGCCGCACCGTCAGCCCTGAACATGACCGGGCAAACACCGCTCGAATCAGGAACCTGCGGCGTCTGCCATCTGGTTCACAACAGCCCAAATAAAATCAAGCTCTGGGCTCGAAAATTTACCCCAGGCGAAAGCATCCCGGAAATGATGTGCATTTCCTGTCACTCGAAAAATGGCTCCGCCGGCAATAAAATCCCACGAATTGCTTCGCACCCGCAAGGCAAACTGATTACCAACGTCGGTCGCAATACGAGAGGGCGGGCCAACTACTTCCCCCTTTTCGACGAGACCACCGGCCAATTAGTAACGGTCGGCAATATTTCCTGCCCTTCGTGCCACAATGCGCATCAGTGGAGTACGATTAATCCTTCCCAGGGCAGCGGCGTCAAGACAGGGAGTTCGGCCGACAATAGTTTTCTCAGGGTTCAATCCCGCAATTTTCCGTGCATGGACTGCCACGGTCCCGACGGTTTGTTTAAATACCTATATTTCCATGACCCCGGTAAGCGGAGACCCAAGGAGGAAAAGCAGTTTCCTTTTTCGTCACAAAGTGGTATATTACAAAATTTTTCTGAAACTAAGAATCCAAAACCTAAAAACCAATAAAACAGCGGATTGAAAATGAAGAAAAAAATATTCATCGCTTTAGGCCTCGTTTGCATCATATTTATCAGCGGCGGGGTTTATATGGTTACCACCATCCAAAATGCCAGCTCTGAGCTGGGTTATCTGATTAAACTCCATCAGGTAGAGATCCTGCGGGAGCATTTCTTGATCCAGATAAAAAATGTACAGTCGGACCTCTATCTCATCGGGACACGTTACGATAAAAGCCCGGATGAAATTATGGCCAATGTCGATAAGCTCAAGCGCGTATCGGTCGCATGCTTTGACTGCCATCACACCCCCCAGGTGGTGAAACGGCTTGAGGGATTGAACTCAGGAGTTGAGTTGTTTAGAGGATCCATCAACAGGATTCTGACCCTGAAAGCCAACCGCGTCAAGTGGATGCAGGACGGCGACAGGGCTTATCAGACCTCACAAAAGCTGGTGGAGCAGGTCAACGACATGGTGCACATGGCCAGCAACAAGCTGGGGGATAAAACCGCTGCATCCTTGGATGAAATCGGCCGGTCAAAACATATTGTCAACACGCTGGTGGTCATCACACTTCTGGTTGCCGCCGGCTTTTGTTTTTTCGTCATCGGCGAGTTTACCAAACCGGTAAAGGTACTCTTAAAAGCCACGCGTCAACTGCAGGAGGGCGATCTGGACTACCGCATCGAAGGCTTGAAAAATGAATTCGGCGAGGTGGCTACATCCTTCAACGCCATGTCGGAATCTCTGAAGCAAAACATCCTAAACATACGGGAAAACGAAAGAAGATACCGCACCCTGTTTGAAAGTGCCGGTGACGCCATTTTCATTATCGAAGCCGAAGGCGACAACCTCGGCGATATAGTTGATGCAAACCAGGCCGCCGCAGATATGCACGGTTATGATATCGATGAACTGCTGAAGCTCAACCTCATAAAAGATCTCGATGCCCCGGAGGACGCCGCGGTTGCCCCGGAGAGAGCACAACGCATTTTAGAAGGTGAATGGATCAAAGCAGAGTTAAACCACCGCACAAAGGACGACACGATTTTCCCTGTGGAAATCAGCGCCGGCCTGATAGAGTACATGGGCAACAGATATATCCTGGCGATTGATCGGGATATCTCAGTGCGCAGGGAAATGGAGCAAATGGTCCTCCAGGCCAAACAGGAATGGGAGGATACGTTTAATACCATCACCGATATGATCACGATTCATGATAAGAATTTCAGAATCATTCGCGCCAACAAGGCTGCTGAAAAAATTCTGGGTCTGCCATTTTTGGACGACACCGAAGCCAAATGCTATCAGTATTTCCATGGCAAGGAAAGTCCTCCGGAGAATTGTCCCAGCTGTCAATGCTACCATACGCAAAAGCCGGCCTCCTTTGAGATGCACGAGCCGCACCTGAACAAATTTCTCGAAATAAGGGCGATGCCCAGATTCGACAGTGAAAATCAATTGATTGGATTAATCCACGTCATCAGGGATATCACCGACCGCAAACGGGTGGAGGAAGCTTTACAGCGAACCGAGCAGTTGAAAATGGTCGGCGAATGGGCGGCCGGCCTTGCCCATGAAATCAAAAACCCGCTGGCCGGCATCAAGGGGTCGGTGGAAGTCCTCCTGCAGGAGCCCAGCATCTCAGAAGAAGACAGATCTATCGTCGTCAAAGCCGTTGATGAAATTAAACGCATCGAATTATTAATAAAGAGCCTGCTGAATTTTGCCAAGCCACCCCAATTGCAGCTTATGTCTACGGATATAAACGACCTGCTTGATAAAACCATTGCATTTTCATTAAAACACCCCTTATTGTCTTCGAATTCCGCATCTCCGATAAAAGTACTGCGGGATTTTGATAGCAGGCTTCCCATAACCATGGCCGATCCCATGCAGCTGCAGCAGGTGTTTTTGAATCTGATGTTCAATGCGATCGAGGCGATGCCCGATGGCGGTGCATTGAAGGTTAGGACATCCTATGATCCCGCTTTAAATTCGATCCGCATTGCGATTGCCGACAACGGCAAGGGGATTGAACAGATGACGCTGGAGCAAATCTTCCAGCCGTTTTTCACAACCAAGAGCAAAGGCTCCGGACTGGGGTTGGCGATTACCCGGCGGCTCGTCGAAGAGCATGGCGGCGATATATACGTGGAAAGCACGCCCAACAAGGGAACCGTCGTCAATGTCTCTCTCCAGGTGTTTCAGGAGATAAAGGAACAGATCGCATGAAAAGCAAAGGCAAAGTATTTCTTTTAGATGATGAAGAACTAATCGTCACGGTGCTTTCCAAGGCTTTGCGGAGGGAGGGTTACGAGATTTTTGCCGAGACGGAAACAAACGGCATCATGGATAAAATAAAGTCCTGCAATCCCGACCTGTTGCTGATGGACATCAGAATGCCTGATCGCGACGGGATTGATATATTAAAGGAAATAAGAGATGACGGACTGTCGACGCCGGTGGTAATGCTGACCGCGGATGACACGGCCGAGACGGCTGTAAAAGCCATGAAACTCGGTGCGGCCGACTACCTGACCAAACCGTTTAATACGGATGAGGTCAAAATCGTTATCAGAAACATTATTGAAAAAGAAAACCTTAAAGAAGAGGTGGACTATCTCAGAAAAGCCTATTCCCAGGTCGTTGACCGGGAAATTGTCGGAGAATCCGATGTCATCAAGGAACTGGAGGAAAAAATCCAAAAAATTGCCCAGGCCCGGGTCTCCAATATTCTTGTCACCGGAGAGAGCGGAACGGGAAAAGAGCTTATCGCAAGACGTATTCACAAATTAATGTTCAATACAGACGGCTCCTGGAATGCACCCTTTATTTCGGTGAACTGTGCCGCCATGCCGGAATCGCTGCTTGAAAGCCAACTATTCGGCTACGAAAAGGGGTCATTTACGGATGCCAAGTCGGACAAAAAAGGATTATTCGAAATGGCGAAAGGCGGTGCCATTCTGCTCGATGAGATCGGCGACATGAAATTGGACCTTCAGAGCAAGCTGCTCAGAGTTTTGGAGGACCGCAAAATCAGGCGTATCGGTGGCAAGGGGGAAATCGACGTGGAGGCGACCGTCATCGCCACAACCAATCGCAACCTCTCCGAAGCTGTGAGCAAAGGTGAATTCCGCAAAGACCTGTTCTTCCGTTTGACCACCTTTTATCTGCACGTCCTGCCGCTCAGAAAAAGAAAGGATGATATCCCTTTGCTGGCCAATTATTTTCTGACCCACTTTGCCCAAAAATATAATAAAAAAAGAATAAAAGGCTTTTCCCCGCAGGCAGAAGAATTGATGATAAACTACGGCTGGCCCGGTAATGTAAGGGAGCTTAAGAATCTGGTCGAGCGATTCGTCGTGCTTGAGGATGCTGAAGTGATCGCGCCGGAACACATGCCGAAATGGATATTCGGTGACACATTGGACGTCAAACAACCTGCCGGCGATAAAATTTCATTGCCCGATTCAGGAATATCCCTGGAGGAAGTGGAAAAAGACCTCATCCGTCAGGCGCTTGAAAAATCAAATAACAACAAGACCCTGGCGGCCAAACTGCTGAACATCAGCTACGACACGCTGCGCTATCAGGTGAAAAAGTACGGTCTGGATTAGACTGCTTGGGAATTAACATAAAATTATATCATATATGAAAAACGTCACACCGGCAGTCATCATAATAGCAGCAATTTTCATGAGTTGTGTAGTAGACGAAAACAGGCAGGGTCAATTCGTATCCGCCACAGAAGAAGCGCCAAAGGCAGTTGAATACCACTATACCGGCAAGTACTGTACCGATTGCCATTATCAAGAACCACAGGAAGGGGGCAATAAGTTTTTAAAATTTAACGGTGATTTCAATAAATTATGCAATTGCCATGCGCCGGACAATTATGTCCATCCGGTCGACATTGAGCCCTCTCAGGAAATAAAGGCCAATATTCCTCCTGCGCTTCCGCTGCAAAACGGGAAAATCACATGTCTTACTTGTCACGATATTTATTGGCAGTGCCAAAAGCGAAGAGTGGATAAAAATTCGCTGAGAGGCAAACCCTCACCTAAAAGGTCGGATTTCTGTTATAAATGCCATGATAAAGCCAACTATAGGATGCTGGACATCCATAGCCAGCTAAATGCAAGCGGGGAAATTATTGTAGAGAAATGTTTATACTGTCATTCCGATAAGCCGGATGAAACCCGAGCGCGTTATGAAAATGTCAAATTTATTGGCGATCTTAAATTGATGTGCCAGAGGTGTCACGCCATTCGCGGAAATCACGCTGGAAATGTCAATCATTTAATCAAACCCTCGGCCGCGGCTTTAGCCCGCATGCAGGCAATGGAAAAAAAGTTCGGTATTATACTCCCGTTGGATGAAAACGGCCAATTGACCTGCATTACCTGCCATAATCCGCACGACAAAGGTGTCATCCGAGCCGAAAGTCCGGCAGCCAAGGGCGCCGGTTCGAAATACAGACAGCGTTTACCAGGTAGTTTGTGCATAGAGTGTCACCAAATTTAGATCACTATTCATTCTATTTTTGGAGTTTCAAGAATGGGTTTAGCGGATAATCGAATTAAAATTTGGGGGAACAACGAGGGGAGTTCAGACACCCACTACGATTTGCGGATTTCGCTGCCTCAAGAGAAAAATATCAAGCACTCTAATATATAATCTGCAACAGACTGAAGCGATCGAACTAAGGTTTTATTTTATCAATTGATTTTCGGCCAAATTCTTCATAATCGTTTCGACGACCGAACTTATCTCTAATTCAGTGGATCCGCCGACAACCGTATCCGACAGAGCAGACCAAATCAGTCTTCCGGTTTGGGTTTCATAAATGCCGGTATCTAAATTAACGACCTCATATTCTCTGTAATACAATCGATCATTATAAAATCTTCCGGGCAAAGAACTTGAATAGAATGGGGAATACGGGTTCGGCCAGTCATAGAAATAAATATCCCGGTAATAATAAGTGGATGGCGCCGGCGTTACCTCCCGTTTCGTTTTTGTATCGACGATTCTCGCAACCAGCATAGAGTCGATACCCAAATCACGGCTCTTGGATTCGATGGTATCCTTGTTCAAAGTTTTTTCGGAGGGGAAAATAGTATAACTCGGAATGGCATTTGTGCCGCGGCTTTTGAATCTGGCTGTGAATTCATCTTCAAAAATTCTTCTGACAACCTGGTTTGTGGATTCGCAGATAACAAGAACGTTCTTAAGTTTGCCACCCTGATATTGGGGGTCTTTCCAAACCGCATTCAAATTGGTTAAGGAGCACGAAGCTGCAACCAACAGGCAAAAAGCTACAGCAGCGTTGATTAGCTTTCTTTTTTTTCGCATGGAATCGCCCACTATCTCCTTCCTTTCAGTCTAATTAATCCGCCCTGAAAAATAGGATGTTCAGGATTGTGCAGTGAGAATATATGCGAAAGTCGTGCTTGAAAATCAGGCCGGCGGATTAATTAATTTATGCTCCGCATATTTATGATTTTATATTTTCTCTTTTGCTCCAGACCGGCCAATTCGCGCCTCATGAATATCAAATTAGTTATCCATCTGTGAATATTTATGATTTTGCTCTTGATCGGATAACGACTCATTCAGCATGAAACGTTGTATGATTTAAAACTTTTAAAATTAATTAATCCGCCCGATGCAGTTCCAAATGATATTAGACAGATTTTAAATGCCAAATAGGATCAATTTCACCGGGTCGTTTATTTTTCAGGGCGGAGTAATTAGATTTGATAGAAATATATAGGACTTGATGGACAAATGTCAAACCCGGCTATTTTGTGTATTTTCTTACTTAATTTTGCACGTTTCTTTCCAAATCGATTGAAGGCGGCACCGGGAGTGGTAAACGTAAAAGGATCGGTTACGGGGATCTTTCCGGTCGCTATAATCCATTCGAATAAAACCGTTCGGGCCGGTGAAAGCGATGCTTAAGCCAGCTTCATTGCGCCATCTTACCGGCATTTGTTTGACTTTAAACCCCAGCTTGTGGGCTGGGATTACCAATCCAAAATCAAACCCGAAACGATCTACCACCATTCGGGTGGCGATTTCCCGAGCTGCATACTGAGAGAGCATTTCAAAGCCGCACTGGGTATCCGGATTACCCCAAGACCTAACGTGGCCCTGATAAGCAAATTGCCCATGTCTCCCATCAATTCACGGTACCTTGGCTGATGTATCTCAATCACGGCACCTTCGATATCCCGCGAAGCCATCACAACGTCAAAACCGTTTTGACATGCTTGCAGGAATTCATCAGCACGCTCTATAGGCGTAGAACCGTCTGCATCAGTATAAAGTCGAAACGCTCCTTTTGCCTGAAGAAGTCCTGAACGAACGGCATATCCCTTTCCCTGATTTATATCATTTTCAATCACAAGCAGATTCTTTACACGGTTTATATAATTCCTGGCGATCTCACCGGTATTGTTCGGCGATCCATCAACGATCACGAGGATCTCATAACGGAAATCTTTAAGCCGTAAGTGACGGTCGATTTCCAAAAGGGTGCGCCCAAGGAGTTTTCCTTCCGTGTAAGCTGGAATGATTACCGACAAATAGGGACCATTTTCCATTATCGTTGCTTATACCCGCCCCGGACAAGTCGGAATTGGATACTGACGATTGAAGATTTTTTGTATCGCTTCGCTATGTCTTTTTAATTTAAATCGATAGCATTTAAAAAATATTCAATCTGGCTATTGCACGCATAAATCATGCGCGGACATGATGTAATTCCAATAAATAGGTGAAAATTACGGGTACCGCATAATTCGGTTTTCCTTGAAATTTCGCGGGCCTGAGAATGTTCTTAAGTTTTGGGGGGCTATGCCGAAAAATAAAAAAGAATCGTTTAACGGATAAAATAAATCTGAGTATTGGATGAAAAGCAAAGCCATGCGGTATTGGTGGACAGCCTTTATCATTATTTCAATTGGATTAATTCCGACAGGTTACGTTTCACCGGGGGAATTTTATCAAACATCTTTGATAGACCCGCATCGATTTCCGAAAAGAGATTGTGACATGTGTCATCTGGATGCGGACAAAGATCCCGGCAGCCTTAAGCCGATGTTCAATTCCAGATGCGTGGGTTGTCATGCCGACCTGAAACAGTCCCAACCGCATCCTGTTGATATATCGCC
>CP070771.1:4826080-4837773 GCA_020345785.1 Desulfobacterales bacterium | reverse complement strand
ATTGAAAATAGCGAAGATCATTCCGATCAGAACCGACAGGGCCGAGGTGCCGGCCACCACAAACATGGGAAGTCCGACAACGCTGGTTAAAAACGGCACGTAGAGGAAACCACCGCCGACACCCAAAAATGAGGCAATGGCCGAGATGAAAAAACCGCCGACAAAAGCCCAAATCGGGCTGAAGGTAAATGTCTGTCCAAAGAACAAAAACTCGGTTTTGGCCAGGCTCCATTTCAGGGTTTTTATCCCCTGCTCGGTAATGTCTTTCTTTTCTTTAATGGTTGATTCAAACGCTTTGGCGGCATCCTGGGCTGCTTTCTTGGAGGCCTGACCCTTGGGGGTCATTTCATAGATCATGAATCCGCCGATCACAAACACACAAAGTCCGAACCAGCCCTGGTACTGGGAGAATTTGATTTTGCCGGCCGTGGTAAAAACAATCAGCAGGGTGGCAAAAAGGGCACCAATTCCTAAAAAGAAACCCAGGGCCGTAACCAGCCGTTTCTGGCGGCCATAGTTGATACTGGAAACCAGGGCGGAAAGCCCCACCAGCCACTGATTGGATACCCGGATACTGTCAGTGATGAATTTGTTTAGATCCGGCGCGGTGGATTTAAATGTTTTGGCATAGGCACCCAAACCGTAGATCGTCATGTGACCGACACCGGCCATAATTCCGCCGAATGCACCCACGGTTGAAAAAATCCAGCCCACCCAGATAGCCCACAACAATCCGATAATCAGGTTGATATCCGGCCCCCCGGGAATACCCAGAAACCCCGGGGCGCCTTTCGGGTCGATCTGACCTTTGTCAGTGCCCTGCGGGGCCTTGGCGATGGCTTCCTCCAGCGAGACCGCACCCGCATTGCCGGGAAGAATCAATGGAGCGGCAATTGTGAAAAATAGCAGGATCGAACAAAAAACCAAAATACTCTTCCTCATATCCTTCCTCCTTGTATAGGATTGACATAGTCGCCCGTATGGGCGCAGGCATGTGCAACCTTTTCGTTGCTTAAAAATAATTTAGATGAAATCAGAGCTAAGCAATGAATATGCCAGTATTCGAGCAGCAGATGTTTATGGTTTTCGCCCGGCGGATCTGTCTCGTATCTTATTGAAACCAATACAAAATATGCCTAAAACGGCAATCAGCGCACAATATAAGGGCCTAACGTCCGACAATGATTCAGGCATCAAAGTGCAATAAAAATACTGCATTCAAATCATTATTGCGGAGATATATGCAGGGGCCTTGACAGGCGGGTGATCCCCTCCCGAAAAGGCTCCTCGGAAAAGCAAATTAGGCCCGAAAGCGGGCGGAGATAAACTCCGCCCCTACATGCTCATGGCAGGGCTTATGGTTCGTCTTAAGTTGCAACCGGCCGCCCGGTTGCAAGCCAGTCAATTTAAAAAAGGATATGGATTGCCATATATGCCGGGTTCTGCGCTTATTCGGGATTTACGACTGAGGTGCACAAGTCCGCTTTGCTTCAACCGGCTTATTTGGGCCGCGCCACTATATGCATAGAATTTTTTGCAGTGCAACATTTTTTTTGCAATTTGGTCTTTCCCGACAAAAATTTCGCCAAATTTTTTCTCTTAACTTTTTTAGCGTTTTCAATTATATCTATCTAAAATTTTTAGCAGATTGGATTGCCGGCTTTCGGACAGGAAACCCGTTAAATCTCAGATGATATCTGGTATAGTTATTGCTCTAGAATCGTTATTTTTAGTGACTGCGGCAAATCAATCAAAAATTTGAATGACTCTGGGAGGAGAGATACGATTATGAAAGAATCGGTATTCAGTATCTGCGGCATGTGCACGGTCAGATGCCCGATCAAAGTTGAGACCGAAGACGGTGTCGTAAAATGGATCGAAGGCAACCCCAACGATCCGGGCATGGCCGGACGACTATGTGCCAAAGGCTCCGCCGGACTTGCCATGCTTTATGACTACGAAAGACCTCAGCATCCCATGATCCGGGAGGGCAAGCGCGGTG
Organism: Desulfobacterales bacterium; assembly: GCA_020345785.1. The sequence continues at coordinate 4,835,771 of CP070771.1, read as the reverse complement.
AGGGCAAATGGAAAAAGGCTACCTGGGATGAAGCCTTGGATTATATTACCCAAAAATTGAAAGCCATCATCAAGAAGCATGGCGCCAAAGCCATTGCCCTGAGCGACCGCGGCGGGCCCTTTCGAGACATTCATCGCAGCTTTTTAAGGGCTATCGGCTCCCCCAATTATTTTAACCATGACTGTACCTGTGCACGCAACGTGCAGCATGCGGCCCTGTCGCTGTTCGGCTCGGGCCGTAAGACATTCAACTATGATTACGGCAACTGCAAACATCTGATTCTTTACGGCCGAAATGTGTTTGAATCCCTGCGCGTCAAGCAGGCCAATATCATTATGAACACGCTGGAACGCGGCGGTAAAATCACCTACATCGATCCTCGGGCAGCGGGTACCGCCATGAAGGCCACCCGCTACTGGGCCATACGCCCCGGCACCGACTATGCCCTCAACCTGGGCATTATCCATACGGTCTTAAGAGACAAGCTTTACGATGCCGAATTTGTCAAGCAATGGGTGCTGGGGTTAAAGGATCTGGAATCATTCGTGATCCCCTACACGCCGGAGTGGGCGGCGCAGGAAACCGGAATTGACGCCAAAGAAATTGTTGCGTTTGCCCATGAAATCGGAGAAGATCGGCCGGCGGTGATTTTCCATCCCGGCTGGATGGTGGCACGCTACTCGGACTCGTTCTACGCGGTCAGAAGCAGCTACATTCTCAATGCCCTGATGGGCGCGTTCGAAGCGCCCGGCGGGCTGTTCTTTCAAAAGGGGCCCGGTGATGTGGGTGCCAAAGGGCTGAAAGCCCTGCTGGATACCATCCCCAAACCGGAGGACAAACGGGCCGACGGCTGCGGCTGGAAACATAAACATTTTGATGCCGGCCCGGGTTTATTGCATTTGCTCTATCCCGCCATCTTAAGTGAAGATCCCTATCCGGTCAAAGCCTACATCGCCTACCGGCACGATCCGCTGCTGTCCCTGCCCGATCCGGAAGCCCAGAAAAAGGTCTTTGACAAACTGGACTTGCTGGTGGCCATCGACTCCAATTACAGCGAAACCGGCTGGTATGCGGATGTGCTGCTGCCCTCGGCAACGTATCTTGAAAAGTCGAGTGTTCTGACCACGGGCAAGGGGCTCAAACCTCAGTTCGGCATGCGCAAACAGGCCGTCGAGCCCCGCAACGACGCCAAACCCGACTGGTGGATATTCAAGTCTCTGGCCGAGCGGCTGGGGGCAGGCGAGTATTTTAAATTCAACACAATGGAAGAATTCTGGGAATGGCAGCTGGAAGGCACCGGGGTCACGGTGGCGGATATTGAGAAAAAGGGGTTTGTGGCTCTCACGGACAAGCCTGTCTGGTGGGATCGCATGAAAGATCTGAAATTCAAAACGCCTTCCAAAAAAATAGAATTTGTTTCCAGCCGCCTGGCCGAAAGCGGCATCCCGTCATTCAAACCGTACGAAAGCCCGAAAACACCTGATGCGGGCTGCTATCGCCTGGCCTTTGGCCGCAGCCCGGTTCATACCCACGGCCGCACCCAAAACAACCCGGTGCTCAGCGAAATTATGCCTGAAAATCAGCTGTGGCTCAATGCTGCCGAGGCAGCCAAAATGGGGGTTTCCAACGGCGATGTCGTCCAGGTGACATCTTCCGACGGCAGCCATTCCGGCACCATCCATGCCTTTGTAACCGAATTCATCCATCCCGAATCGGTCTTCATGGTGCACGGCTTCGGCCGCAAGGTGCCCTGGCAAACCCGCGGCTACAACAAGGGACTGGGCGACTACCGCTTTGAAACCGGCCTGCTGGATGTCTATGACCCGGTCGGCGGGGCCAACTCGCTGATGGAATGTTTTGTGAAGGTGGAGAAGGCCAAGTAAAGGTTATTGGTTATTAGCTCTGCTTCGTCACATTGTTATAGTTGGCTAATTTGAATTAATTTCAATGAGTTATGAAGCTAAAAATGTAAATGATCTAAAATTGAAAATGACCTAAAATGAGCTAAAATTGCGGTATTCTGTCAATTATAAAAAAAGATTGAGCGAAGCGTTTCCATAATTTTAGGCATTTTAGGCAATTTAGATCATTTTAGACAATCGTTTGTTATGTCATTATGTTAGATTTAGTGAAGGAAGCAAAAGTTACTATGACAAAGTAGAGTTAGAATTCGATATTTATAAAGAGATTTCTTTCCTTTTAAACTAATAACAAATAACGAATAACAAATTACTTTTATCTCTTAACTAATAACTTTTTTTTAACATTATACGCTCAAAGATAAGCGAAAGTTCACAAATTGGAGGAACAGGCATGAGCAAGTACTATATCTACCAGGACACCAAACGCTGCATCGGATGTTTCAGCTGCGAGTCCCACTGCAAAACGAAAAAAAATTTACCCATCGGGCCCCGACTGACCCAGATAATTCCGGTCGGCCCCAAAAAAGTGAATAACCTGCCGCGCATGGCCTATGTGTTCATGCCTTGCTTCCATTGCGAGGACCCGTGGTGTGTCGCCGCCTGTCCTACGGGCGCGATGCAAAAAAGACCCAAGGACGGCATTGTTTTCGTGGACGACAAACTGTGCGTCGGATGCAAAGCATGTATTACGGCTTGCCCCTGGGGCACGCCCCAGTGGAACCCGCAAACCGGCAAAGCGGTCAAATGTGACTACTGCATGGACCGGGTCGATCAGGGCCTGGAACCGGCCTGCGTCACCAAGTGCATCACCAAATGTCTGCACTTCGGCGAACCGTCGGTGAAGAGCCGCACCACACGTGCAAGACATGCGCGGCTGGTTGCCGATTTTGATTAGGAAACGATAATGCCCGAGAAAATTTGTCCGGTCAGTGAACTCATCAGCCAATTGAGCTCCGCCATTGAATCCGGCCAACTTACGGATCCCAGAAGCAGGCGCAGAGCCGAAGATATATTGGCCCTGTTAAACGATGTTGCCTGGGGCCGAGCCGACACCGAACACCTGCCGTCAATGGAATCCCTGGCCCGCAAAATAGCCGAAGAAAGCAAAGCAGACTCCGCAAAAAGTGCTGCCGGAGTGGTGCTTGAAACCTTGACCCGGCACCGGGAAATATTTACCAGCCACATCGACACCCACAACTGTTCTACCGGCGACTGCGTCAAGCTTGCCCCTGCACCCTGCCAGATGACCTGCCCCGCGGGTTTGGATATTCCGACGTACGTCACTCTGATCGGCCTGGGACGCGACGCAGAGGCCATTGATGTCATCCGCCGGGACTGCCCCTTTCCCTGGGTCTGCGGCCTGGTGTGCACCCGTCCCTGTGAATTCATGTGCGTCCGCGCGCGTATCGACACCCCGATCTCGATTAAAACCCTCAAAGGTTTTGCCGCTGAAAGGGCCATGTCCGAAGGCAGTTATAAAAACCCAGTCAAAGCGCTGGAAAAAAACCGCAAGGTCTGTGTCATCGGCGCCGGCCCGGGAGGCATGAGTGCGGCTTACTATCTGGCCTTGAAGGGATATACCGTGCGGGTTATTGAGCAGCATCCAGTGGCCGGCGGCATGCTGTTGCTGGGTATTCCTCGCTATCGTCTGCCCCGGGAAGTTATTGACCGCGAAGTCGTCATGTTAAAAAATTTAGGGATTGAATTTCAATTTAATACCCGCTTTGGCAAAGACGTAACCCTTAAGCAGTTGAAAAAAGAAGGCTTCGAGGCCTTTTTCCTTGCCATTGGCGCTCATAATTCCTTTAAGCTGGGTGTTCCCGGCGAAAAGGATTTCCCGCAGGTTATTGAAGCCGTAGATTTTTTGAGAAAGGTGGCCTTGGGAGACCGACAGGTTCCCGGCAAACATGCGGTCGTAATTGGCGGCGGCAATGTGGCTATCGATGCCGCCAGAACCTGCCTGCGATTGGGGTGTGAGTCGGTAACCCTGGCATACCGTCGGACGCGCTCTGAAATGCCGGCTGACACCGAAGAAGTAGAGCAGGCCGAAGAAGAAGGAATCCGATTCGAATTTTTGAATATTCCCGTGCAGATCCTCGGCAGTGATGATCACGTCACGGGCTTAAAATGTCTGCAGGCCCGGCTGGTAAGCAAAGAAGGCGAAGACCGCAAATATCCGGTACCCATCGAAGGCAGTGAGTACATTATAGAAGCCGATGCCATCATTTGCGCCATTGGCCAACAGGTCGACGGCGACTGCCTGGAATCGATAAAAGGGCTGGAATGGACACGGCGTAAAACAATCAACGTCAATATGGCCACCATGGAATCATCTCTGGAAGGTATTTTTGCGGCCGGCGATGCGGTCACGGGGCCGGCCACGGTCATTGAGGCCATTGGCGGCGGCAAGCGGGCGGCAGAGTCTATTGACCGTTATCTGGAGGGAATACCGCAGCCCAAGATACCGCCGGTACCGACACGCCGCGGCAGGATAGAATACCTGGAAGTCCCGGCCAGCGGTAAGATGACGATCAGGCGACCGGAAATGCCGTTGTTAAACATTTACCGCCGACGCACCACTTTTCAACAGGTCGAACTCGGCTACCCGGAAGACATGGTTCGCGAAGAAGCGCGCCGCTGTCTGCGCTGTGATATCTGCCTGCGGTGCGGCAAGTGTATCGAAGTCTGCCGCGATAGAATGGGGGTGGACGCCCTGCAAATGGGATACTTTGACTTCGATCATCCTGTGCCGACCGACTTCAGATTAACCGAAGAACGATGCATTCTGTGCGGTGCCTGCGCCACCAACTGCCCCACCGGAGCTATGCAGATCCAAGACAGGAGCGGAGAGAGAGTCCTGTCCCTTTGCGGAACCATTCTCAATCGTAAAAAATTGCTGTATTGTGACAGTTGTGGAGGGGTACTGGGTCCGGCTCGCTACCTGGAGTTTGTCCAGAAAAGAACCCATGCCGTGGCTGCAAAAATCGACGACCGCCGACTCTGCGAAGCCTGTGCCCGGAAATCAACGGCCAAGCGCAGCGTAGAGGATGCACCGGTAACCAAGGGCTGAGGGCAGAGAGCAGAGCGCAAAGTGTAACGATTGAGTTGAGAACGCAAATAGGCTGTAGTCAGCTGTCCGTGGTCCATGGTCCGTTGTCCATTGTTGATCGGAGTGACTATCTTCATTTTTTTTACAACGGACATTACACAACTGACAATTGACCTTGAGCCTGACCGCTCAAATCGCGCTGAAGTCGGAGAACCGGTCTGCATCACCTTTACAAGTAACAAAGTATCAATTGGAGGCTCAATCATGGTTTTTCGTCGCGGCCAGAAGGTCGAAGTATTTCAAAAGTCGGATGATGAAAGCTGGGAAAGCTATATGGATGAATACATCGGCTTGCACGGCATCATAACCGACCCCGACACCACCATAAACGATCCGGATGCCCTGGTGGAAGTCAGTCTGGAAGGCAAAGGCACCCACCGTTTTCCCCAGGATTGTCTGCGTCGACTGGAAGATTAGACAGGGATGGGGATTGTCTGCATGAAAGTTCTCGATCTATTGAGGGAAAAGGCCCGCCCGGTGCACACAATCGCCAGTAATCAAAGCATAGACGATGCTGTCAATCTCATGTCCCATAAGAGGGTCAGCGCCCTGATTGTAACGGAGAATGACCAGCCGGTGGGCATCTTTGCGGAAAGGGATGTTTTCCGGTTTTATTTGAGAGAAAAAACAACGGCACTTTCTGAAATAGCATTGCAGAACGCCATGACCAATAAGCTGATTGTGGCAGAACCCGAAGATGAGGTCAGCCATGTCATGGCCATCATGATTAAATCTGACATCAAACATTTGCCGGTTATAAAGGCAAAGAAAATAGTCGGCATGCTGACATTGAACGATTTGATCGAGCACCAGATTGATTCGCTAAACCAGGAGATTCATCACCTGAAAGATTATATTGATGACCTGCATGACGCGGGCAGAGACTGAGAGGTCGCTTCGCTCCCGATACTGGATACTCGATGCTGGCTGCGCGTTGCTGGATACTCGATACTGGATCCTTGATACTGGATAGTGGATACCGGGCCACTTGATGCCGGCCGCCGGACATATGGCCGTCCATTCACCAACACCTAATGACTAATAACTAAGTCGGAGAAATTCATGGTTACGATAATCATCGATGACCACGAGTACCAGGCAGAGAAGGGTGCGAGTGTGCTTGAAGTTGCCAGGACCCATGCGATATCAATTCCCACCTTATGCTATCATCCCTCGCTCAGGCCCTCGGGCTCGTGTCGCCTGTGTGCCGTCGAGGTGCCGGGCCGCTCTACCGGCAGACAGGTCACGATGCTGGCCTGCGTCCTGAAGGTGAAAGACGGAATGGTAGTAAAAACGCAGGGGGAGGCCGTCAACCGCGCCCGAACCAGGGCTTTCAGGAATCTGCTGCAAATGGCGCCGCAGGCTAAAAGCATTATCGCACTGGCGAAGTCCTATGGCATCGACCCCGGACCGCCGCCCGACGGATGTGTTCGCTGTCGCCTCTGTATCCGGGTCTGCAAGGAAATTGTCGGTCCCGGAGCGCTGAAAATGGAAAAAAGAGACGGCATGAATTATGTTGTCCCCATCGAGGGGCTTTGCATCGGGTGCGGTACCTGCTCCAACATCTGCCCGACGAAGGTCATTTTGGTTGAAGACGGGGAAAGCATGCGCACCATCTCAATCCGCGATGACGTCATCGGCCGGCACCCGCTGGAGAGGTGCGAGGGCTGCGGCAAGCTGTATGCAACACCCAAATTTTTGAACCATATTCATAAAAGGACTTCCGCCCACACGGATGTCAAAGCTCACCATAATTATTGCCCGACCTGCGCCAAACTTTTTTCCGACCGCATCAGGTCATTCAGCGACCGGTCGCAAAAGTAGCCTCTTATTGCCTGCTTCCCAATTCCTCCACCAATTTCAAAATTCCGTCAAAGTCGAAATCCGCCGCCAGGTATATGAATCGATCACAAATCGGAGCCAGGTCATCTGATTTGGCCTTCATTTCCTTGGCAATCAAGTTGAGCTGTGTGATATCTCCCAGCTCGGCTGCCTCCCGGATACGACCCGCCACTTCCTTCACTAATTCGGGTGAAACTGCACCCAGGGTATCGGTGGGAGGGCCTTCAGTTTTCTCTTCGACTGAAGGGCCCAGGGTTCGGACGGCCTGCAGTGCTTTGCCGACAGCCGTTTCCAGCTTCGCCAATTTCTGATCAAGCTGTTCCGATGTTGCGAACTTGTGGTGGTCGCCCTTGATGAGTTTTTCTATTTCCACAGTTGCGGCCCAAAGGTCCGAAGCCGCCAAATTGCCGGCCAGTCCTTTCAGGTTATGCGTTAGGCTGTGAGCCTGTTGAAAATCACTGTTATTCAGCGCATTGCGGATATCGCCGACCACTCCGGTATACTTGCTGCCAAAATCCAGCAGCAGCTTACGATAAAGACGTTTGTTGCCCATCAAACGCTCTAATCCGGCTGCAAGATCAAATCCCGGCAGCGATTCCGGCAGATCGTCTACCGATGCTTTAAGCGGTTCCGGGAACGGCTCCTCCGACACAGCATCCGTTTGCCGGAAGACAGCTCGTCGTTCAAGTGGCTGGATCCATTTCAGTAACGCGGCAAACAACTGGTCCGGATCGATGGGTTTGGTCACATGCCCGTTCATACCCGCTTCCAGACTCTTATCTTGGTCACCTGCCATGGCATGGGCGGTCATGGCGATGATGGGGATGTTGGAGGTTGGAGGTTGAAGGTTGGAGGCCTGAGGACCCAGTTCTGAGGACTGAGGACTGAGGACTGAGGTTACGCTTTCGGTTTCGGATTCTAAATCAGAATCCTTGCCATTTTCATTCCGCATTCCGCCTTCCCAATTCCGAATTCTTTTTGTTGCCGTATAGCCATCCATCACCGGCATCTGCACATCCATGAGCACAGCGTCATAATCCGTCTCCTTTACCGCATCGACTGCCTCTTGACCGTTGTTGGCAATGGTAACGATCAGGCCGGCACCTTCCAGAACCTCTTTGGCCACCTGCTGGTTGATTTCATTGTCTTCCACCAGCAGGATCCGGGCTCCCCGAATATCCTGCAAAGCGCCGGATTCTTTTTGACGCTTGGCAAGCCGCGACGTCTCGGGCAACTCTTCGCCGAAAGCCTGCATGATGGCATCAAAAAGCACAGAGGCATTTACCGGTTTAATCAGAAAGCCGTCCAGTCCCGCGTTTTCGGCTTTTTTCATAACTTCTTCCCGCCCGTAGGCCGTTACCAGGATGACGGTGGGAATTTTTTTCAGCGACGGGTGTCTTTTAATGCGGGTGGCGGCTTCGATGCCGTCCATTCTGGGCATCTTCCAGTCCATGATGACGAGTTCGAACGGCTTGTCTCTGTCGGCGTTTTCAATTTCGGTGATCCCTTCTTCCCCCGAGGCCGCCAGTTCAACCTCAAAAGAAAGTGACTCCAATAATTCCTTAAGTATCACCCTCGAGGTAACATTGTCGTCCACAACCAGGACCCGCATGCCTCGCAGATCGGTGGCAACCGCAAAGTGTTTCCTGGCTTTTTCCTTGCCCACGCCGAAGTCGGCTGTGAAATGGAAGGTGGTGCCTCGTCCGTACTCGCTTTCCACCCAGATCTCTCCCCCCATCATGCCGACCAGTTTTTTACTGATCGCAAGCCCCAGACCGGTGCCGCCGAATTTTCGGGTGGTGGAGGTATCGGCCTGGCTGAAAGACTGAAACAGTTTGCTTTTCTGCTCCTCGGTGAGCCCGATGCCGGTGTCACTGACCGCAAATTTTAAGGTTACCTGATCCTGCTGCGTGGCTGCCTTTTCGATGGAGACGACGATTTCGCCGGATTCGGTGAATTTGACGGCATTGTTGGCCAAATTAATGAGCACCTGCCCCAATCGCAGGGGGTCGCCGACCAGATACCGCGGAACATCGGGGGCAGCGGCAAAAAGCACTTCCAGATTCTCTTTTTCCTGGGCCTTAACCGTTACCAGGCTTGCCAGGTTGTCCAGTACATCGTCCAGGTTGAAATCGACGGCCTCCATATCCAGTTTGCCGGCTTCAATTTTAGAAAAGTCCAGAATATCGTTAATGATGCCCAGCAAAGAATTTGCCGATGACTGAATTTTTTTCAGGTAATCACGCTGTTTCGGTGTCAAATTGGTCTTGAGCGCCAAATGAGTCATACCGATAACCGCGTTCATGGGCGTGCGGATCTCGTGACTCATGTTGGCCAGAAAATCACCCTTGGCCTTGTTGGCATCATCGGCTGCATGTTTGGCCTGAATCAGCTCAGCCTCCATCTTTTTCCGCTCTGTGATATCCTGTTTGACCGCAACGAAATGGGTAATCTCACCCTCGTCATTTTGGATGGGTGAAATGGACGCACTTTCCCAATATTCCTCACCGTTTTTCTTTTTATTGATAAAATCACCGCGCCAGGTTTTTCCGTCCAGAATCGTGTCCCACAATTGCTTGTAAAATGCCGGGGCAAGATTTCCCGATTTTAGGATACGCGGATTCTGCCCGATCGCCTCTTCCGCTGAATAGCCGGTTACGTCGCAAAATCTGGCATTCACATATTCAATGGTTCCTTTCCTGTCGGTAATCACCACCGAAGCCGGACTGTGCTCCGTGGCAAGCGAAAGCTTGCGCAGTTCTTCCTGGGCGCTTTTGCCTTGCGTTATATCGACGATAGAACCGGCCATGCGATAGGC
>CP070771.1:4816530-4825980 GCA_020345785.1 Desulfobacterales bacterium | reverse complement strand
ACTCACGCCGGCCACGGCAATAATGTCCCCGGCCGCCAGACCCTCGTATACGATTGCTTTTTTTTGTTCTGTGCCGCGGGAGCGGACCGCAGTTTTTTTGACCGTCGATGTATCGGGGTCATACACAAAGGCATACCCCCGGTTCGCCTCCGGGGCAGGCAGCAGTGCCTGGAGCGGAACCAGGTAACCGGGCTGCTGGTTTTCATCTTTCATAGAAAGATTGGCTTCAGCGGTCATGCCGGGTTTTACTTTTTCGTTCGGATCAATCAACTCCACTTTGACCGGAAAGGCGTTGGCCTTAACAGCGGCGGAACCGATAAAGGAAATACGGCCTTTGGCGGACTCGCCCGGCAGCGTGGAAAAGGTGATCGTCGCCGGATCATCGATGTGTATCCGGTCGATGGTGGTCTCCGGGACGGCCAGCTGTACCTCCATTGTGCCGGTGGCATTAATTTCGAACACTTTCTGCCCGACCTTCACCTCCTCGTTCGGATTTACTGCCCGCCAGGCGATGGTGCCGTCGTAAGGGGAGATCAACTTCGTTTTACGAAGATTGCGCTTGGCTTGATCCAGTCTGGCAATCTGAAAATTAACTGCGCTCCTGGCGGCTTTGTAATTATATTCTGCGGTATCCAAATCACTTTTTGCCCCCGCGCCCTGTTCGTAAACCCTTTTTTGGCGCTCGTATTCCGACTGAGTGTTGACAACATTCGCCTTAGCCTTTACCAGTTCAGCCTCGGCCGCATTCTGATCCAACTGGTAGGGCTCCTCATCCAGGACCGCGAGCACCTGGTCTTTTTTAACGCGATCTCCAATATCAACTTCCACCGACACAACCTGTCCGCCGACCTGAAAGCTGAGGCCGGAGGAATCGACGGCCGCGACAATCCCGGAAAATCTTCGTATCTGCTCTGTAGCCTGCTCGGAGACGGTAATCGTCTTGATGGCCCTGATCTCTTCCACAATTTCAGTTTTTTCTTTGCATGCGGTCAGGGCAATCAGTATGCAGAGCAGCCAGGTCATCTGCTTTAATGTCTGTTTGGTCATATTAAACCTCCCACAAAAAAAATTGAAAGGGTCTCTTGGCAATTATTTACGGGACACAGCACCAAAAGCTGCTTTGAAATCAAAGATCTTTTATAGGCAGAATACCATAATGCATCCTCCCCTTTAGGTCAATTATCTTTTGGATAAAGTGTCAGTAAAAAGGTTTCATAAGATGAGAATATCAGAAGGTGAGAAGGTGGGACGTTGTGAAGCTGGTAAGCTGATATGCTCGTGAGTGCTTGAGTTCGTAGGCACCAACCCAATCAACTCTAACAACTTAGTCAACTTTCACCCCATTAAATATTTCGCAGAATTCAGTGAAGCGAATTAAACCGGGGCAATCAACCCAACCAACCCTCGCGCCGTGAGCCGTCTGTACCCCACAACCCGCACCCCGTAACACGCACCCCGCACCCCGCACGCACCCCGCAACCCGTCATCCCGTCCTTCGAAAATAGATCACCGAATCCGTCGAATAGATGGCCAGAGCCGTCCAGATCATGATAAAAGTAAAGACCTGAACCTTTGAAAAAGACTCTTGGTAATAAAATACTGCCAGCAAAAAAATGCCGGTGGGCGCAATATACTGCAGCAGACCGACGGTGGAAAGATTTATCCGCCTGGCACCCGCTGTGAAAAAAGTTAAAGGAACAGCAGTCAGCACCGAGGTCCCCAGGAGAAGTAAATCGATACGCATACTTCCGCGAAGAAAAGAGCCGGTTCCTTTAGCCCCAAGATAGATGAGATAGGCTGCTGCCGGGATTGTCAGCAGCATGGTTTCAATGCATAGACCCACCAGCGGCCCGACCGGTGCTACTTTTCGGATCAGACCATATAACCCGAAAGATGAGGCCAGCGCAAGCGCTATCCAGGGAAATACTCCGTAAGAAATGGTAAGGTAGACAACCCCCACCCCCGCCAGTAAAACCGCCAGAACCTGCGCTGGTCGCAGGCGCTCTCTGAGAAATAGGACCCCGAATACAACGTTTACCAGCGGATTGATATAATAGCCAAGACTGCCTTGCAGCATGTAATCATTGTTAATTGCCCATACATACAACCACCAGTTAAGCCCCAGGATAACGGCTGTTGAGAAAAGCGTCAGCAGGATTCTAAGATCCTTCAGCGCGTTGAAGAATTCATTCCAGCGGCGACCCACAATGATTAAGATTAATAGAAACGTAAATGACCAGACCACCCGGTGCAGAATAATTTCCAGCGGGGGAACTGCAACGAGCGCTTTCCAGTATATCGGGACCAGACCCCAGATAAGAAAAGCCGACACCGCATAGATCACACCCGGTATTGACTCTGATTTTGGTCCGGTGGATTGGGAACTTTCCATGGTTGACTGAAAATCTGTTTGAAATGCCCTAAACTATTATCCAGTAACAAATAACGATGAACTCTTATTAATTGCAGCCGGCACCATACTCCATCCCCGGATAGGAGTCAATTCCCTTTGACATTGGAAGATGATTCTATTAAATCAAGGTTTCAGGTGTCTGGCCTTCGAAACGCCGGAGGGGCTTCGACCCCGCAGGCGGGGTTCAGGTGTCCCCCCTTCGCCTTCCAGGCTTCCGACTTCGTCACGCTTGCAGCGTGACTGCGACGGGACAGGACGGAGGGCAGGCAGCGCAGCCGCTGGACGCTGAGCAGCCAGCTTGATCGAAGGCAAAGTCCCCTCTAACTCCCCTTTAGAAAGGAGGAGGACAACAAATTTTTGTGGAACCTGATAAAAGTGTAAGCATATTGTGGGATATGAAACCTAAAAGAAAAATGCGCAGCATTGAATAATTAGTCCGCCGGGCCTTGGAGCGAACAACTTTCTTCAGTTGTTGAAAAGCCAGGTACAACCCTGGATGGTCTATTTTTCAGGGCGGAGTAATTACGAAAGAGAGGTCAGAAGTTATGAGTGAATCCACCCAATTCAAAGTTGAGCGAGAAGAGCAAATTGCCTGGTTGACCCTGAATCGGCCCGAAAAACGCAACGTCATGGGATCTGCATTCTTTGAGGAACTGGCCGAGCTTTTAGAAGCGTTCGACCAGGATCCCGCCATTCGGGTGGTGGTTATCAAGGCCGAGGGCAAAAGCTTTACTGCCGGAACCGACCTGGAAGAAGCTGCATCGCTGCTAAGCGGTGAAGCCGCCGATCAGCGGGAAGCAACCCGCATGAAGATTTTAGCGCTTCAGGCCGGTTTAACAAAAATAGAAAAATGCCGCAAACCCGTGATTGCGGCGGTCCACAGCCATTGCATCGGCGGCGGGGTCGATCTGATCAGTGCCTGTGACATCCGGCTCGCCACCAAAGATGCAGTATTCAGCATTCGAGAAACCCGCATGGGGATTATCGCCGACCTGGGTACCCTTCAACGCTTGCCCTACATCATCGGTCACGGCTGGTTTCGGGAACTGGCATTGACCGGCCGCGATTTCACGGCCGAGGAAGCCTTCCAAATGCATTTAATCACGCGGATCTGCGAAGATCGCGAAGCATTGTATACCGAAGCGAAAAAACTGGCGCTTCAGATTGCCGCATGCCCGCCCCTGACGGTTCAGGGCGCCAAAGACGTTATCTTATATAGCCGGGATTACGGCATCGAGGCCGGGTTGAATTACGTAGCGCAGAAAAACACGGCTGCGCTTCCCTCGGAAGATGTCGTTGAAGCCGTGACGGCGTTTATGGAAAAGAGACCGCCCAAATTCAAAGGAAAATAAGGACTGAGTCATGAGGACTGAGGACTGAGATTGAGGGCTTTGTTACTGAATCGCTCAGTCCTCAGCACTCAGTCCTCGTACCTATTATTTGCCTCAAGCGAAGCGCTCCCTAAGCGCAGCGCTCTTATAGAAAAATGGAGGAATTTTTATGTCAAAACCTGGAGCTTTATCAGGAACAACCGTGATTGATCTCTCCCGCCTCCTGCCGGGTCCCTACTGTTCAATGATTCTGGCCGATCACGGGGCCCGGGTCATCGCCATCGAAGATAGGCGTTTTCTGGCCGACGGGCTCTTTTTGAACGTCATCAACAGAAACAAAGAGCACATGTCCCTGAACCTGAAAGCCGAGCAGGGCAAAGAGATCTTTTTTCGCCTGATCCAAAACGCCGATGTCGTGCTGGAAGGCTTCCGGCCCGGCGTTGTCGAGCGCCTGGGAGTCGACTATGAAACGGTTCGCAACGTCAACCCGCGCATTGTCTACTGTTCGATTACCGGATATGGTCAAAACGGCCCATATCGTGACCGGGTCGGACACGATGCGAATTACCTGAGCTACGCCGGCGTTTTAAATCTCATCGGCGAGCCGGATCGTCCGCCGTCTATCCCCGGAGTTCAAATTGCCGATATTGCCGGCGGCGGCATGAATGCAGCCATTGGCATCCTGCTGGCTCTTATTGCCCGGGAAAAAACCGGCCGGGGTCAATACATCGATGTCTCCATGACCGACGGTATGGTGGGTTTTCTGCCGGCCGTTCTGTTTTTTCATCAGCTGACCGGCCGAGAGCCGGAACGAGCCGACACAATGCTGTCCCACCGCTATGCCTGTTATAACACCTACGAGACCGCAGACGGCAGGTACCTTTCCATCGGCGCGGTGGAAAATCGTTTCTGGAAGCAGCTTTGCGAAACTCTCGCGGTACCGGAATATGCATCTCTGCAATATGATGACCAGCGTCGTCGGGAAATTTTAGACTTTATGCGCACCACCTTTAAGAAAAAAACCCTGGCCGAATGGGAAGCCGAACTCGGCGATCTGGATATCTGCTGGGGGCGGGTCCAGTCTCTGACGGAAGTCTTGGATGATCCGCTTTTCAGGGAAAGAGAAGTAGTCGTTGAAATCGAAGGCAAAGACGGCAAAAAGTCAAAGACCCTCGGCGTTCCCGTGAAACTGAGCGATACCCCGGGCGCGGTTCGCACCCCGCCGGTGGATTTTGGGGCAAGCACGGCAGCGATTCTGGAGGAGCTTGGGTATTCGGAGGATGAAATTAAGGCTTTGGAGGAAAAAAAAATAATATAAAAAATAAAATTACAAATCTCACGCACCAAATTACAAATAAATCTCAAATCCCAATATTCAAAGACCAAAATATTCACCAGACCTGTATCGCATATCTTCGCATACCGAGGTCTGCCGGGCATGATACTTTTGGGTTCAATTATTAACGGATGATATGTTTTGAGTTTTGAATTTGGATAATTGGAATTTGTTTGAGATTTGGTTTTTGGTGCTTGGAATTTTCTTAAATCAGTCAATTACCTCTCTATCTGACGGAGACCTGTCATTCAGCACTACTTATCAGCAATAACCATTTTTACACCATCGATTTGAGGGTTGCCAGCTCCAACTGGTCTCCGGCATCTTCCGCCCGATCGGAAACTTCCACAATGCTTTCCAGGCAGTTTCTCATTTGCAGCTGATGCGCGAAATCCACGGATGATGTAAAAATCTCCTTGGTCAAATCCCACTCGAGTTTGTCCACCCGTGATTCCTGCATACCGATCTCTTTGGTATGTTCGCGCACGGTTTCGATTTTGCATTCACCTTTAAAGTAGCATAATACCGCGAGCTTCAGATTGTCGACAATACCCAGAGATTCACGGGCCACCGCTAAAAAATGGGGTTTCATTTCATCCGGGATCACAGGACGCTGGTTCAGGAAAAAATCGCAGCAGGCCTCACCAGCATTGGCCACTTTGTCAATGCTTTCGATCAGCTTATAAATGTCCTCTCTAAGCAGAGGCAAGTAAGCGCCGGAGTAAAGTTTGTCCCGAATGTCGTAACGGACGATATCCGCCTCCGATTCAATACTTCTGACCTTACGGGCAAGAACTTTCGCTTCACTGATATTATTTTCAAGATATAATTCAATGGTTCGGATGCCCGTTTTCAGTGTTTCCTCTACCAGATCAAGGTGTTTTAATATCAACTCGATGACCTGTTTTTCTTTTTTAAACAGTAACATATTCTCTCCCTTGGTTTGTCCGCGGAGGTTTGAACGAATAGGTCAAGGTGCGTCTAACACAACCTATCCATTATTACAAGTCTATAAAATCAGCGACCATCAGCAGAGCCGGAGACATGATCAAGGCATTAGAAGGGGGCGGAACCACGCTTTATCACTGCTCGCTGATTTTATATAAATAATTTTGGATGCATCATACCTGTTTTCGACAAAAGCTTGCTCCCGTATATTTTCGTAACACCTGTTGAATACCTATGAGCCTGATCTGTCTGCTTTTGACACGCAATAGTTCGATTCATCTTTCATCATTCGAAGGCATCTTGTATTGTTTGACCGGCACAGATTAATAGGTTCCAGATTCATGGTTTCCCGTCCGGGAGCCGGAAACCGCGGATCGCCAAGCTAAGATTGCCATAGAAGATTTAACACCTTATATAACGCAAACGAAAAAGTTCCCGCCAGTGTCGGGGTCAACACCCATCCGGCCAAAATGGTTAACAATGTCTTATTGCTGATGGCTCTGGCGCCTTTTACTAGACCGACTCCCACCACAGCTCCCACGACGGCAGCGGAGGTTGACACCGGGATACCGAAAAGAGAGAAAAGATGCATGCCAAAAGCGGAAGAAACCTGAGCCGCAAAAGCCCCCGGGATATCAAGGGGCGTGATGCCTTTGCCGATGGTATCCGCAACCTTTTTTCCGTAAGTAACGGCACCGACGGCAATGCTCACACCACCGATCAGCAAAAGCACCTTGGGTGGGAAAATATTGAGATTGGCTATGGGACCGACAGCGTTGCCGGCATTGTTGGCACCCAGTGAATAGGCAACATAACAGGCTGAGATAATTGCCAGCCATCCGAATGCATTCTGAAAAAGCAGCGAACTGGATTCAAATCTAGTCAGAATCAGTATTATCAATCGCATTAAGCCGAATGAGAGCAGCATGACCAACACCGGACAAAGAACCCAGCTTTCGACAATGACGACAAATTTGCTGAAATTGACATCTGCCCCTGCTGCCAGACCGATGCCGACAACGCCTCCAACAATCGCCTGGGAGGTGGATGTCGGAATCCTGAAAAAAGTTGCCAGGGTGACCAAAAAGCCGGAGCAAATCAAGGCCACGAAAACGGCTAGATAATTCAGATCCGTACTGACGATACCCTTGCCGATGGTTTTCATGACATGGTGCCCCTGGAGCATGGCGCCTAAAATCGCAAAAACGGCCACCAGAACAACTGCCCTTTTGAAAGATATCAGGCCACAACCCACCGTCGTGCCAATGCAGTTGGCAGTATCGTTGGCACCTATGTTCCAGCCGACATAGGCCCCGGATCCCAGTAAGAAGAAGAATATCACCTCGATGGCGGGCTCACCTCCATATTTGCTGAACCGGAACAAAAAGCTGGTTACGTCATGAAAATCGGCTTTATGTGCATTTTACCCAACAGGACCTTGGTTTTTTATAAAGATATTAGATAAATAAGTCAAAGGATTATTTAATATATAGAATATAACAAAAAGTAATACTGCACTCTTGACTCAATGCCCCGTTTATCCGGCTCACAGCTTGCGTATCCTTCTGATTGACCTTGAAATAAGAGTGGCGCATGTCAACCTTGCGTCGTTCTTTTTTTAAATATTTCTTGACAACCCATCCGGAACCTTTTAGTTTATTATGAGCATATGCTTATAATAAACCCCACTATCTTGGTAAATAATTTTTTTATCAACTCAATGGCGAGAAGGAACCTCAAATGGAAGCTACAAAAGAAGCAGCCGAAACAAAGGTTAAAAAAGTCGCCGATCCGGTTGTCGCATCAATTGATGCGGCTACCCAACAGATGATCCAACGTTCCCATGACCTGGGCATTGATACCGCTTCTGACAGAGCTGTAACGATGAAGCCCTGCAATATTGGGACCCAGGGAATCTGCTGCAAGAACTGCGGCATGGGACCCTGTCGTCTCCCGTTGCCAAAGGGGGGAATCGAAGGCGAAGATACCCGTAAAGGCATCTGCGGCGCCACGCCCGACACCATCGCGGCGCGTAACTTTATACGCATGATCGCCGGGGGTGCAGCCGCACATTCGGATCACGGACGTGCGGTAGCCGAAGTTTTTATGTCTGCGGCCAGAAAAGAGACGGATGCCTATAAAATCAAGGATACCCGGAAGCTGATTGAGATTGCACCGTGGCTGGGGGTTGAAACGACCGTTGAAGTTGACGGAGAAGAACTGGATCGAGATATTGACGAAATCGCCCTCGAAGTTGCTGAAAAAGCGTTGGATGAATGGGGCAAGCCCGAAGGCGAGGTTCTCTATCTAAAGCGGGCGCCGGAGCCCCGTTATAAGCTGTGGAAAAAACACGGCGTTCTGCCCAGAAACATCGACCGGGAAATCGTGGAAATCATGCACCGCACCCATATCGGGGTGGATCAGGATTACAAAAATCTGATGAAACAGGGAACCCGGGCAGACTTGGCAGATGGATGGGGCGGCTCGATGCTGGCCGCCGATTTGCAGGACATTCTGTTCGGAACGCCCTACCCGCTGGCTTCCGAGGCCAATCTGGGCGTGATGAAAGAAGATATGGTCAATATAGTCATTCACGGCCACGAGCCGGTTCTTTCTGAAATGATCGTAGCAGTGGCCCAGACCCAGGAGATGCAGGAGTATGCAAAATCCAAGGGGGCCAAAGGCATCCAGCTGTCCGGAATCTGCTGCACGGCCAATGAGATCCTGCAGCGCCACGGCGTGCCCCTTTGCGGCACATTTTTACAGCAGGAGCTGGCGATCATTACCGGAGCCTGCGATGCCATGGTGGTCGATATTCAGTGCATCTTTCAGAACCTGGCCAACGTCGCCAAGTGTTTTCACACCAAGCTGATTACAACTCACCCCATCGCTCGGATGGAACAGGAAAATGTCCTGCATATCGAATTTGACGAGCACCATGCCCTCGAAGATGCCGAAAGAATCGTCAGACTGGCCGTCGACAATTTCGAAAACAGAGGTGCGGAAGTGATGATCCCGAGGAAAAAATCGCCGATTGTGGCCGGCTTTGGCGTTGAATCCGTAGAATACCACCTGGGCGGCACATTTCGCGGCTCGTACTACACGTTGAATGACAATATCATCAACGGCCGCATCCGGGGCATCGGCGGGGTTGTGGGCTGCAACAACGTCAGAACCCGGCACAATGAGGGCCATATCACAGTGGTCAAGGAATTGATTAAAAACGATGTCATCGTTTTGACCACCGGCTGTAATGCCATTGCCTGCGCCATGGAAGGCCTGCTGACCCCCGAGTCGGCCAGGGTCTTCTGCGCTCCCGGTTTGGCGGAGGTGTGTGAAACCGTGGGGATTCCGCCCGTATTGCACCTCGGCTCCTGCGTATACAACAGCCGCATTTTGCTGGCCGCCACCGAAGTGGTCAA
>CP070771.1:4813034-4816430 GCA_020345785.1 Desulfobacterales bacterium | reverse complement strand
AAATTCCAAGCACCAAAAACCAAATCTCAAACAAATTCCAATGATCGAAAATCGAAATTCCAAACAAGTGATCCTTCCCGAGTTATGCCCAATGGCATCATCACCGGTAGACCAGGGTTTGCGTAACGATTCGTTAGGACTGTGCCGACTGTTTTGATCATTGAATATTGTAATTTGTTATTTATTTGTAATTTGGTGCTTGAGATTTGGAATTTCTTTACGTTACATATCCGTCTGCCTCAAATTGTATAAGTGTTACTTTGACACCATCCTGCATCTTGTCGATATTATCTTGATATGTGAATGGAAAAAAGTGTAAATCAACCGGGATCAAATCAAATACCGGCTCTTTGAGCCAGAATTTGTAAGGAGGCATGCGGGTGGCAGCAAAAAGAGGGGTACACTGGGCCTGGGTGATACTGGTTATCTGTTTTGTGGACCTTTTCATTAATTATTCGGTTCGTCTGGGTTACGGTGTGGTATTGCCGGAAATGATTCACAATCTGGGGTTCGGCAGGGCCGCCGGCGGTTCGATCTACAATGCCTACCTTTTTACCTACATTGCCATCACCCCGTTTACCGGATATCTGACCGATCGCTTCGGTGCCAGACGCGTCATTACCATCTGCCTTCTATTCCTTGGTTGCGGGGTTTTATTGATGGGCACCGTCAATACCCTATGGACGGCCTGCCTGTTTTTCGGTTTTGCCGGCCTGGGTGCCACCGGTCTCTGGGCGCCGGTCATAACCCTGGTGCAGCGGTGGTTTGCCTTTAACCGCCGCGGGTTTGCCCTCGGTATTTTGTCGACGGGATTCGGTCTGGGCTTTGCCACCATCGGTGCTGTTTTTCCCTGGATCGTTAAATATTTCAACTGGCGCTATGCCTGGTTTTTTCTGGGAGCGATGGCCCTGGCGATGGTGGCCATAAACGGCATTTTATTAAGAAGTGATCCATCGGGGGTCGGTCTACAGCCCTGGGGGGAAAAACATAATCGACCAGACAGTGGCAATCAAAATAAAGAACGCACATCGCCTCAGTCTATCGCATTTCGCTCTATTTTCAAAAACAGCCGCTTCTGGTTGATCGGCGGCTCCTATTTAGCAATTGCTTACGCCCTATACGGCATCACCACCTTCATGGTGGATTATGCCAGATACCAATTGAACGTGCCGCTGGAAAAAGCCAGTCTGCTGGCGACCATTCACGGGGTTTGTCAGATCGCAGGTGTATTGACCATTTTACCGCTGTCGGACTATCTGGGACGCAAAAAAACCATCATCATCTCAAATGTAATTATTACATGCTGTCTGGCCTTGATTTTACTGGCCGGCGACTCCCTGGTGCTGCTTTATATTGTCATCGGCTGCCTGGCCGTTTTTTACGGCGCCACTTTCCCCATTTACGGGGCCTGTGCCGGCGATTATTTCTCACGGGCTGTCATGGGGACCGTCATTGGGGCATGGACCCCCTTTTACGGTATCGGCGCTATTTTAACCCACTGGATAACGGGTGCACTGCGGGATGCCACCGGGGTTTACGATCAAGCGTTTGTCACGAATATACTGGCGGGCGCGCTGGCCATCGTGTTGATGGCCCTGGTGGGTAAAAAATGAGTTAGTCCGGGGATGTATCTGGCGATGAAAAGGGCATTATGCTCAAAAAAGGTGGGCGACATCGGATATGATCTGCTTGACTTTCTCACCGATATCTTCAATGGTTTCAGGTTCCATTTTCAGAATTTGGGCGGATTCAAGCTCGGCAAGATCGATTTCATCCTCAAAAAGACTGAAGCCAATTTTGCGGGTGACCATATTGGCCAGGTGAACAACCAGTATCTCCTTGTCGGTATCCGGGCTTAAATTTTTGTCCTCATGGTGGGTAAGGACGTTAATGAAGTCTTCATCAAAGCCCCATCGTTTGAGCAGAAGACTGCCGAGACTGAGGTGGGCTTCCTGAATATTGGCTGTAATCGCATTCATGTTGAGGTTTTTATCTTTGGAAAATTCAGTAAAGGCTTTCAGCAGCAATATTTTTCCAATATCGTGGATCAGCCCCATCAGGAAAAATTTTTCCGAGTCGTCCAACTTTAAATTTTGAGCGATCAGCTTGGAACCGTAGGCGCTCGCCAGGGAATGCACCCACAGTTTGTCCATTAAAATTCTGAACTGTACTTTGTCGGTGCTGTAAAGGCTTTTATTGGCTATCGCCAGAATAATGTTCAACGTCTCTTTAAGACCCAACCGCGGGAGGGCGCCCTTAACATTGCGTATCTCGGTGACCCCACGGTAGATGGGACTGTTGGCCACCGAAATCAGACGCAGGGAAATAACCGGATCTTTCTCAATGACCTGGGCCAGTTCTTCGGATGTCGACTTCGGCCGCTTGACCACCGTCTGGACTTCGCGCACCACCTGGGGCATCACCGGCGGATTTATTTTGCCGGCCGTAAATTTTTGCAGAATGGTCGTAAAGATGCTCCTCATGGAAGCGGTTTCTTTTTTCAACAGGTAATCTTCGGATTTACCGGAGTTGGCTTCAATGAAGGTCATAAAATTGTTGATGAGCTTTTTGTCGAACTTCTGCTCCCCCTTATCGTTTACATCTTCTAGAGCAGCTTCAATGCTCAACGCTTTTCCCGAGAAACGGGGAAACACCAGGTTGTCAAAGTAATTGAAGAGCCCTATAATCCGGGCTCCGAGGGGAATTTTGTCGCCTTCGATACCATCCGGATATCCGCTGCCGTCGACGGCCTCATGATGGTGGCGCACCATCGGCAAGAGGTCTTTCAGATAGCTGAAGTTTGACAGAACCTTCTCTCCGCTGACGGGATGTCTTTTTATGCGGACCATTTCTTCGTCGGAAAGCGGATCGGATCGCTTCAAGATGTCCAGCGGGACAGCAACAATACCGATATCGTGCAGCAGACCGGCAAAATAGACCGTTTCAATGTCCTCGGTACCAAGGATTTTAAATTGCTCACAAAAATTGGCACAATTGTTGGCGACGCGCTCGGAATGCTTTTTTAAAAACGGATCCTTTTCTTCGAGCAGGGCGACCAGCGTTTTGACAACTTCTAAAATAAGATCTCGTACTTCAGCTTTCGACTGGGGAATTTTTATCTCGGCCATGCTAAATCTTCTTTTCAATTAAGAATGAATTCGAATTCTTACACATGCTTTATTATAAGCTTAGAAAATTTAAGGGTTTATTGTCAAGTAAAACCGTCGGATTCAATTGGGTGAAAGTAGGATCGGAACAGCGCATCTCCAATTAAAATGAAATGCTTGGTTGAAATTTGCAGCTAAATGCACATAGTATAATCTAAACTGGACAAGCCGGTCGCGGCGTAGCGGAGATCCCACCTAGTCGGGGAACTGATTGCCACAAAGGCACCAA
>CP070771.1:4804928-4812934 GCA_020345785.1 Desulfobacterales bacterium | reverse complement strand
AAAATGAAAGGTCGAAACCAACCAGGTATGCTATCGCTTGAAAAGTGATCTTTAACGTAAGGTAACTATTTAGGCAAGCTGATTTTCATTTTGGCAGGTCAAAAACCTTGAACCTGAAAAAACCGGTCGCAGCCCGGCGGAGATCCCGCTCACGGTGTTGGGGTAAGTCTGAAAAATATTCAGTTTTTTTCTTGACCTACAAAAGAAACGACAGGTAATAATGGATCAATCTTAAGCCGATCGGCAGCCCCATCAAATCGGCAAAAAATCACTCAATGCGCAACCATCACGGATATGACAGAAAAACGGATTAACTATCAGTCGATTACCATTACAATAGTCATCGTCCTTGCATTGTTGGTCTTTATTGCCCTGCGACAGAAGGACGCGTTTATAAAATATTTAACACCGGACGAAGGCGCCGTCAGCCTGCCGGCACCCGATTTCACCTTACCCGGGCTCAACGGACGGCTGGTCAGCCTGTCCGACTACCGGGGCAAGGTCGTGGTCGTCAATGTGTGGGCGACCTGGTGCCTTCCCTGTGTGGAAGAGATGCCGTCGCTGGAAAAATTGTACCGGGAATTTAAAGATGAAAATTTTGAAATCCTGGCCGTCAGCATCGATTCCGGGGGAATCGCAGCGGTAGCGCCGTTTATGAAAACGCACGGACTGACATTTCCCGCTTTGATTGACACCCAGGCAAGCATTCGAGACAGCTATAAGATTACCGGCGTTCCGGAGACATTCATCATCGACAAGAAAGGTATTCTGGTCAAAAAAGTCATCGGTCCGTTGGATTGGTCCAGCCCTGAGATCCTGCGCTATATCCGCAAACTGATCCAAGAGCCTTCATCTGCTTAGTGTTGGGTCCCGTAATAATTTAAAAACAAGTAGAAAAGGATACCGAACTATCGTATTTGAATATCAAGGCCAGATTAAACAGATGTGCAGTCGAGGAGTTTGTCTCCATATCCTCCGTCATTCCTGCGAAGGCAGGAATCCAGGAAGTTCGGTACCGGGTAGGCTGGATGCCCGCCTGCGAGGGCATGACATAAAAAACACCCCGATCCCTGAAATAGATAGCATACCACCAATATTCAATATTCATTCTTCAATCTTCAATTAAGAGGGGAGTTAAAATTGCGCGATCAACTAATCAATGCAATGGAAAACGCCATTCAGGAAGTCAGACAATGGCCCCAAAAAGAGGTCCAAATATTTCACCACAACGACTCCGACGGACTCAGTTCGGGTGCCATTCTGACCCGCACGTTCGAGCGGACCGGTTTTAAGGTGCGGCGCTTTTGCCTGGAAAAACCCTACCCGGCCCTGCTGCAAAAAGTGTATCAACAGGAGGGCGCAATCATCGTTTTTGCTGATTTTGCAGGCCGCATCGCACCAATGCTGTCGGATTTCAATCAAGGACGCAATCTGACCCTGATCCTCGATCATCATGTGGCGGCGGCAGCAACCGATCCCCGGGTCCACAACCTGGATCCTGACCTTTACGGTCTCAAAGGCGATCGGGACATCGCCGGTGCAACCACCTGTTATCTTTTTGCGCACACCTGGGACCCGGCCAACAAGGATCTCGCGGTCATCGCCGCCATCGGTGCCGTGGGCGACGAATTTTTTGTGGACGGCTGCCTGGTAAGCGAAAATCGCGAAGTGGCGCTTGAAGCCGTCAGACAGGGCAAGATGGAAATCCGTCCGCAAACGGTAGGCGAGCGCTACTATCTCAACACTGCCAAAGGCCAGATGCCCTGCGATGAATTCGGCGCTTACCTGGACACCCTGGGGGCGGCCGGATTTTACCGCCAGGGACCCGACATGGGCGTAAAGGTCTGTCTCGAAGGAGCCACTCCGGAATCAGACCGGATGCTCAGCGAGCTAAAAGCGATTCAGGCCAAGGCGTTTGATGATGAGATCTCACGACTCCAATCCGGCACGCTAAGAAAGACGGAGAACATCCAGTGGTTTCATGTCGAAAATCGATTTGCCCCCATGGGCGTTAAAATGATCGGGGTTTTTTGTGATGCCGTCAAAAATGCGGACTTCGTTGACCCGCAGCGCTATGTGGCCGGCTTTCAAATCATTCCGGACCAGATTCCGGGCTTCGGGCCCATCGGAATGAACGATGTCAAAATCTCCATGCGGGTCTCGGCCAGGATGGAGGGGGAAATAAGATCCGGGAAAAAAATGGGCCTGGATGTTCTTCTCCCTGAAGCAACCGGCAGGCTCGGCGGCTTTTCCGACGCCTGCCACACCCTGACGGCGGCCACCACCGTGGCCATCGGCAAGGAGGAAGCGCTTATTCAGGAGATGGAAAAAATACTGAATAAAGTTGACTAGGTTGATTGGTTGACTGGTTGATTAGTTGAATAGGTTAATTACTGTTTCATTGTATTTTTTTTCAAGTCGGCACGGTGACCAAGCCCGAATTAATGCCTTGGAACAGCCAAAATCAATCAAAGCAGTCATATTAATCAATTCGGTCGACCTAATCAACTTTATCAACTCAATTAACTTAATCAACTCAATCAACTTAATCAACCAAAACAAAGGATAAAATCATGGGTAAAGGAACCGCGTATGGCAAGACAATCCTCATCGGGGATCAGTTTGTAATAAAGGAAGTGCCGGCGATTGTGTCATCCATTCCCTTTGAGACCGAATGTATCGTGGAACGGCTGGCTAAAGGCGATGGTTGGGTGCTGGAAGACAACCGCATTGAAGTGCCGGGCTACAAAAAGAAAAAAGAACACCAGCAGGTCGATTCCATCAACCACATGCTGGAGGTCATGCAAATCGACGTCAAAAAGAATCCCATTAAAATCACCTTTGGCGGATCGCTATTGGCTGGATCAGGAGTCGGTGCCAGCGCCGCGCACTGCGTTTCACTGGCCCGCGCGCTGAATGACGAATTCAACCTCGGGCTTTCCATCGATGAGATCAATCATTTCGGCTGGGAGGGCGAGTTCGCCTACCACGGCACGCCCAGCGGCGTAGACAACACCGCTTCGACCTACGGCGGTTTGCTTCTTTACCACATTAAAAATGGTGAAAAAACCTGGCAGCGCATTCGCTTGAAGAAACCCATCGAAGTTGTACTCGGCAACAGCGGCGTGACGGCCGACACCTCAAAACTGGATGCCCATGTCGAAGCACAAGAGCAGAAGGATCCCGGGCTGTTTAAAGAACGTCTTCAAACCATCACAGAGCAGGCGTTTACAATGAAAAAAGCCCTGGAAGATTATGATTTGCCGAAAGTTGGAGCGATCATGACGGCCAATCATGAAATTCTGATCGACATGGATCTGTCCCATGAAACCCTGGTCTACCTGTGCAACAAGGCCCTTGAAATGGGCGCGCTAGGCGCCAAGGTCACCGGCGGCGGCCGTGGCGGCTACATGAACGCCCTGACTCCCGGCAGAGAGCTGCAGGAAAAAGTCGCTTCAGCAATGGAAAAGGAGGGCTATAAAGTCATTCGTGCCACGGTTGGTGGCACGTGAGACATCTTCCGGTTTATGGGGAATAAAGTAAAAAATCCTGGCCCCGCTTCCGGCCCGACGCCGTCCCGTCGGGGACTACGCCCCGCAGGGCAGGGTTTGCAACCCGGAGAGAGGGCCAGGCTTCGACTTCACCCCGCAGGGGTGGTGATTGCCTCAGGATGACCAATGGATGCGATGGTGGCCTCCGATGGCGAGACTGAATCGGCCCGAAAGACCAGCTTTTTAATCTTAGAACGAATGTCTATTTAACGGCCTCTTTTAATGCTTTACCGGCAGTGAATTTTGGAGCTTTTGATGCTTTAATTTTGATCTCCTCGCCGGTTTGCGGGTTGCGCCCTTTTCTGGCCTTTCTTTTCGTCACTTTGAAGGTCCCAAAGCCAACCAGGGTCACCGCATCCCCCTTTTTCAATGCCGAGGTGATCGATGAAAATATACAATCCACCGCAGACTGAGCTTCTTTCTTGGTGCCGACCACTTTGGCCACTTCGTTGACTAAATCGCCTTTATTCATTCTTTTCTCCTTTCATCAATTTTGATTTTTGGATTTGCCTTGGCACGTCCGGCGTTGTAGATGAGATTTACGTTCAAAATTCAGGTATCACAAAGGCCTTTTATTGTGTTTCTTCCCCGATATTATACAATATATAGTGTGTCAAGGTTTTTTGAATATTTTTTCATCATCCATTCTTTTCAGGGATAATATCCTGATTTTATCGTACAGCGAGTACCAGCACAATATCGCCGATTCAAAAACCGTCGCAAGTAAAAGCGGCCCAGCGTAAAACAAAATGCGCAGCATAAACTAATTAAAATGCGGTGCCGACGCTAAAGTGAAATACAAAAAAATCCTCATCGCGTTCCGATTTATGATCGGGATTGAAAGCAAAATCGAACCGCGCCGGCCCGACCGGCAATAGATATTGCAGACCAAACCCAACGGCGGGACGAAAGTCCTTGAAAAAATCATCGCGCGTATCGGAGATGACATCGGAGCGGCTGTCATAGCGAGGCTTGCCTTCCTCTTCCCGGGATCGGTTGGGCGCAATGTTGCCGTAGTCAAAAAATACCGAACCGATGAGATTGCCGATCAAACGCTGCCGCAGTTCAAGGTTGATCACATTGAATCCGTACCCGCCGACAGGGTCGCCGGACGGGTCTTTGGGACCCAGCTCCGACTCCTTGAAACTGCGCACCGTGTTTTCGCCGCCGTTGAAAAATCTTTCAGACAACGGCAGGGTGACCTCACCCCGCCCCGGTATGAGAAAACCGCCCGTATAACGCGCGCCCAGAACGGTATTTTGAGCCAGGCGGAAGAACATCCGCCCCCCTCCAGTCAGGCGCGTGAGATTAAGGTCGCTGCCTAGAAACCCGCTTGCCTGCTCAGCCGAAACAAAAATACGCTGGCCGGTGGTCGGGAAAAAAATATCGTTGCGGGTATCATAGTTAACCTGTCCCTTGAGGCTGGCAAAATTGTAGGTGCCCTCCGACTGCTCTTCAAATTTATCGACGTTGGTAAGGTCGGTGCTCCGGATCATGTATTCGCCGGAGGACAGTAAGTTTTCAGTCAAATATTTGCTCAAGCCAAAAGACATACCGATGTCTTCGCGGGTAAACGAAGGCTCTTGGCGATGATTATAAAAAGCAGTCAGGTCGGCCTTGATGTCGGTGTTTAAAAAAAACGGGTCCGACACGTTGCTCCCCAGGGTCCGAGCTTTGATGGACCCCGTGGCCTGGGTCCGAAATATGCGGCCGGTTCCAAACAGGTTTTTTTCCTGAAACCCCACGCGCAGCCTCAGTTTTTCATATGATCCCCAGCCCGGCTCAAAGAAAAGCTCCTTGCCTTTTGTCTCTTCCACCACGACGACCAGCACGCGTTTGGCGGGGTCTTCGGTCTTTGATAGCTCGAAGTCGACTTTCGAAAAAATCCCGGTCCGATATAGATCCCGGAAGCTTTGCTTCTGCAACGCCAGATTGTAACGGTCACCGGGTTTCAGCCGGATGCGGTTGCGGATGAAATCGGGACGGGTTCGCTGATGTCCCCGTATTTCGATGGCGGCAATCGTAATCTGCCGGCCGCTGTTTATGGTTGCGTCCAGCACGACCTGGCCGGGTTCACCAGTCGATTGGCGGTCTATTTCAACCACCGCATCAGGATAGCCATAATTGCCGTAAATTTCTAAAATGCCGGTTTTCAAAAGCAGCCTGCGTCGGTTGAAATACGGTTGGCCGATCAGCTCCCGCCGTATTTTATCCAGGTCACTTTGCACATCCGAAAGCACATCACCACGGAAGTTTATCCGGTGAACCGTGTACTGCACACCTTCGGTAATGGTAATCGCTACATCCACCTGACTGCGGTCTGCGCTGAATTGCAGCTCCGGCGGCTCAACCACGGCGTCCAGGTATCCGTGTGTGATATAGTGCCGACGAATCTCTTCCACCGCCGACTCCACATCCGAGCGCACGAATACAAGTTCACTCCGGTGGAGAAAACCGACGCGATCCTTTTCAAAGTATGCCTTTAAAACATCATCATCAAAGGCCTTGTTGCCGACCAGGATAATATCGCGGACAATGACCCGGGGACCCTCCGAAATAACAAAGGTGACCGTCGTCATTTCCTGTGTTTTTTCGATTTGATAGTCAACAGTGGCGAAGGCATAACCGGCTTTACGATAGGCGATCTGCATTTGAAAAGCGGCATCATCGATATCCGCCGGCCGGTGCCCCTCCTTGTCGAAGGCCTCGAGTTCCGCGGCGGCATCCCGGCGCAGCGCCGCCTCGCTCATCGCCGCATTGCCCTGAAAAATGATTTTATAAGTGGCCGCGTTTTTGGTTTCCAATTCGACTTCAGCCGCAGCACGGGGCAGCAACCATAGGTTCAAAGCCCCCGCCATAAAGCAAAGCAATAGGAGCCGGCGGCGGCTGCGGAGGAACAACGGCGCAATCGCCTGCTTACTTAAAGCGAAAAACAAGTCTGACGCCTCCGTTGTAATAATCGAAATAATCCCGCTCCCCGGTAAGATACAAGCTGTCTCCATCCACCAGGACGTCATCGGCAACTCGAAACTGGGAATTTATCGTGGCCTCCCCCTGCCGGCTAATGCCCCTTCCAACCTCGACCTCGAATCGATCGATGATGGATTCCAAGGCTTCGTCCGAATCGCTGCCGAACAAGCGACCGATCAAATCCCGCCCGAGAAAGACGGCGACATTCAAACCCTGGCGGGTTGAGTCCGACCGGGCGGAGCTGCTCTTCGGCGGCTGTCCGGTCAGCAGAAGCAAAAGCAGCTCATCGTTGGGCAGCGGCGGAATCGAGGACAGTGTGATGACCGGCTCATCATACGGCCCGTCGACGACTGCGGTGATGTCGTAGCCGAGCATCGTCGAAGTTCCGATCAAGTCAAGAGTAGGACGATCCGGGTCCGCCTCGTCAAAACGCACAAGACCGGTTTCCAGCTGCATGCGGCCGGCCGGCAGATAAAGGCGGGTGGATTCGACGTATACCTTGCCGATCAGCAGCGGAATCTCGCCGGTTCCGGTCAGCAAAAGATCCGGGCGAACAGAGCCTCTAATCAGATTGTTGCGAACGTAAAACGGCTGCTTGGCGGTTATGCGGATGTTAAAAATCATGTCCCGCAGGGGCGGATTGCGAATGGAAAACAGCCGAAAACCTCCTCCGTTAACGGGTTTTCCGGCCGCTGCAAACCCCTCGATGACACCGAAATTCTTTGAGAAGCGCCCATCGGTGACGGCAACCTCGCCGGCCAGCTCCAAGCGGGACAGCGGCCCTTTCAAAGTCAGGTCGGTATCTGCCCGCAGCCTCAAACTTTCGTGGCGATACACAAGGATGTTTTCGCCACGAAGTCTTAAATCGGCCGCGGACTCGGTTCCCGTCCCCAGCATCCATTTCCCCGTCAGTTCGAAAGGCGCGCCCCCCAGTTTTCCGATCAGCGAGCGGACGTTCACCGCCTGCGGCGTGACCGCGGCCTCCAGGTTCAATTCCTGCAAGGAGGGCATGTCGGCGTCAGGTGCAAACTCGGCATCGGATAACTTGATGACCGCATCCGCACTCGGTGCAGTTATGGGTCCTTGCAGGGCTCCCTGCGCCTCGAGTCGGCCCGTCAATCGGCGCACGCCGTCAACCTCCCGGGCAACCCAGCTTAGGTCTGATACCACCAGGGATCCGGCAATATTCACCTGCCCGGTCAGCTTGCGTCCATCAGAGCTGATCAAATGCGCCGGCATCGGTGCGCCGCGCCACTGGCCTTTGGCCAGAATTTTCCAGCCCGAGGAGTGGGCCTCCAGCGACTCCAGCGTCACCAAGTCGCCGTCGATTCTCACATCACCTGCGATGGTGTATGGCCCCGGGGGCAGCGGTCGAATGTCCGCCGGTCTTTTCAGATCGCGGATATCCAGATGAAGCGTACCGACCGGACGCTTCCAGGTTCCGGTCAGGTTAAGATCGCCCTGGATCGATCCCCCGGTACTCGC
>CP070771.1:4785577-4804828 GCA_020345785.1 Desulfobacterales bacterium | reverse complement strand
TGTTTGAAAGAAGCCACAAATTAACACGAATTTTCACGAAATTAATTTTCTATATAAGCAAACCTGATTTCGCTTAGAGCCTTAATTCGTGTTAATTCGTGCCAATTCGTGGCAAACTAATTTTTACCAGGTTAAAATCATACATAAATTAACCTATTCTAAAAGGAGTCTTACCATGTCTTGGAAAACAATGTATCGTTCTTTCTACTACCAGGGGGCGCCCGAACCTGAGGATATCGTCTTAAATGCGGCGGAAACCGCCCTGCTGGTGATCGATATTCAGAATAAATACATGCAGGTATCGCAGGACCCCGCAGAAAGCAGGCGCTGGGCGCCTTTTTACGAGCGCATGAATTCGATTGTCATTCCCAACACGGTCTCGCTGATCGAAACCTGCCGTAAAAAAGATGTCGAGGTGATATTCGCCCGCATTGCCTGTTTAAAGAAAGACGGTCGCGACCGTTCACTCAGCCAGAAGAAGCCGGGCTGGAATTACTTGCTGATGCCCAGGGATACAGAGGAATCCCAGCTGGTGCCTGAACTCGTTCCCAAGCATGACGAAATCGTTGTCACCAAGACGACCGACAGCGCCCTTACGGGCACCAATCTGCGCTTGGTCCTTGCCAACATGGGAATTAAAAATGTCATTGTGGCGGGAATTTTTACGGACCAATGCGTATCCTCAACCGTTCGCAGCCTGGCCGATGAAAGCTTCAATGTGGTCGTGGTCGAAAATTGC
This sequence comes from Desulfobacterales bacterium, assembly GCA_020345785.1. The sequence continues at coordinate 4,804,089 of CP070771.1, read as the reverse complement.
TGTGCCGCCGGCTCCCACGAGCTTCATGAAAAAGAACTCGAGATTATCAATATGATCTACTGCCACGTTGCCGCTCTATCCGAAACGATTGCTTTTATTCAATAATGGATGTTGCTTTTGCGGTGCCGACGACCATTTGAGGTGAATAATGCGCATCGGGGGCGCCCACGGTAAGGTATTGTGATTCGTAAAAAGAATTAAAAAACAGGATTAAGGGCAAGGAACTTATCAATTTAATTTCACCCCCACCCAGCCTCCCCCGTCAAGGGGGAGCAGCATAGCTTCCCTCCCCTGGCGGGAGGGATTGAGGGAGGGGGGTAAAATGAAATATACTTTATTTTTGTAGATAGGTTCGAAAAAAAATGTTCAATTCTTCGCTCAGGCTCTTGTTAAGCTGGATTGCACATCATCGATTTGCTGATAAGCCGATTCGACCCGCTGCATTTCTTTTTGCAGCCAATTTTTTTCCTGCGACAGATTCCCATTGGCCTCGCTGAGCATTTGTTCGACCGATTTGCGGCCGGGGCTGCCCTCGGAAATCTTGGCCTGCACGTTTTTAGCGGGATCCAAACACGTCTGAATCTCTTCGTCGTCGACGTTGAGGTTCAGCTGGAAAATCTCCTGGGCAACCTCTTTTAACAGCCCGCTGGTAAGCCCGTCCATCATCCGGCCGCTGTCGTGAACCCGCCTTACCATATCCCCTAAAATGTCATGGGCCTGCCAGAAGGGAATCTTGAATTTTTGAACGAGAAAGTCGGCCAGCGCCGTAATTGTCGAAAAATTGTTTTTGGCCAAATGGCGGGCGCGCTGCCTGTTAAAGGCGGAACATTTGATCGTTTCGCACAATAAACCCAGGGCCTGCAGGGTCTGTGAATGCCCCTCCCAGTACATCACACTGGCCTCCAGCAGATCCTGGGAAAAGGAGAAGGGGGTATTTTTGATAGCCGAAAAAGCTGAGACGAATGATCCCAAGGCATGTCCCGCTTTGCCCTCCGCCATTTCCAGCGAGTCGGGGTTCTTTTTCTGCGGCATAATGCTGCTGATCAGCGAGACGGGGGCGCCGGGCACGTACACGCCGTATTCATCGCCGGACCACACGTAAAGGTCCTGGGCGACCCGACTGAGGTTTGACATCATGATCGCAAAAGCAGCTTCGGCTTCCAGGACAAAATCCCGGGCCCCTACGCCGTCCAGTGAATTGATCAGCAATTTTTCAAACCCCAAAAGCTCGCATTGGCGCTGCCGGTTGATCGCGAAACCCGTGCCCGCCAGCGCCGCTGATCCGTAAGGTGAAATATTGGTGCAACGGTAGGCGTTTTGCAGCCGGATAAAGTCGCGGTGAAAGGCGCTGAAAACTCCCAGATAGAAGTGTCCGATCGTGATGGGCTGGGCCGGCATGCGGTGGGTGTATCCGGTGATGACCGTATCGAGGTCCTGGGCGGCGCCGTCAGTTAAAACCTGCTGAAGATCGATCACCCGCTGCATGACCTCCCAGAGCGACCGTCTGACCTCCATTCGCGTCAGGACGGCGTAAATATCATTGCGGCTTCGGCCGGTGTGAAGCTTGCCGCCCATTTCAACCCCGACGCGGTCGAACAGGAATTTTTGAACATTGAAATACAGTTCCTCGTAGGCGCCGTCGAGGTCGTCTCTTTTAAGTTCGCGCCAAACCCGGTCCAATCCTTCCAGGATCATCACGGCTGCCTGTTTTTCGATGATTTGCGCTTCCAGCAGCATGATGGCATGAGCTTTATTTAATAAAATCATCTCCTTAAAACCCTGATCATATTCAACCAGGGTTGTGGGCAACAACACCTCATTGGCGTAAAATTCGGAAATTTCCTCCTGTATGCGTTCTCCCACTCTTTTTTTCATCTTCAATGTTTCCTTTCATAGTTGACAGTTCGCCGATCAACTGAAAAACCTGATTAGAAAAGTCGTGCCATGCAAGTTATCTCCACCCGGCTGCCGTGAAATAGTCGCGGGGACTCCGTGGTGGTCCTCGCCGGGTAACGGCCGGGTTCAAAAAACTCCCGGTAGGCGTCATCCATGGCGTCAAAGTCATCAAGGCTCGCGAGATGCACGTCAGTTCGCACAACGCGATCCATACCAAGTCCAATCTCTTGCAACATGGCGCGAATAGCCGTTAACACCACGCGGGTTTCCTCCCCCACGTCTCCAAGCACCGCTTGACCTTCAGGAAAATCGGCCGCCACCAAACCCGCGAAATGGGCATACGTGTCGTCCATGACAATTTGGCTGAAAGGAGATGCCGATGCGGGCACGGCCTTTGGTTGAATGTGACGGATCATCTGTCCTCCTTTATTCTAAGATTGAAAACCCGGTCCTCTGGGCCAGGATTCTTTACGTGAAAGTTTGACAATGCCTGAATTTTTAGAACCAAACATTGCTCGAAGTCAATCCCGGCAGCGTGGCTTCGAACCCTGTAGCTGAGATTTACCTGCAAAATTCAGGCAATAATTCGCTTTTTGCGCCGGGATCATAGGCCGGGTCTCCTTGTGTGTCAAATTAAAAAACCACCTTAGTCAGGATGCCATTTTAATCTTGACAAGCGGTTTCATGTGACTACCCTTGATGATATTATTTCTCGATTACCGCCACGCAGAGGTTACACTGGAATGGGCGGGTTCGGCCGGAATGAAGGCCGGTAAGCCCTCCAAAATGACAACGGACAGGCATAAAGCGTGTGGAATTGCTATTTTACCGGCTGAAATTTGCGTCTTCAGAACATCGATGCAGGCAACAGTTCATCCATGTTTGACAACTATGCTTGCCAGTCTGCCTGATGAGATATCTTTAACAGGAAAGGGGAATTAAAATGACTGACCCGGTGATTGTCGATACCCATGTGCACTTTTACGGCGACCATAAACAATATTTGTTAAGTAAAGCAACCTATGAGGTCTGGGAATATGGGCCTAAAGAAAATGTGTGTGGCAGTGCATACGGTGGTGATCCGAAAGATATCATTAGGGCGATGGATGCTGCCGGTGCCAGCAAGGCCGTGATGATCAACCTTTTTGCGGTCTCACGTCTCCGTGACCGCGCCATTGACGACCTCCCCGAAGGTTTGGATGGCGATCAAAAAGAAGAGGCGATTCGGGAGATAGAGGCCAGTATGGGTGAGCGACTGAAGTCAACCAATAAATGGTGTTGTGATGTGGCCGAGAAGTACCCGCAGCTGGTGCCATTCATCGCGACCGACCCTTGGGTGCTCGGCGTTGCGGAAGCGCAGGACCATATCCGAGAGATGGTGGAACAGCGCGGTGCTAAAGGGATTAAGGTACATCAAGGTCTGCAACGCTTCTACCTGCATGATGAGAGGATGCTGCCCATCTGTCGGCTCTGTATCGAAACGGATCTGCCTATTTTAGCCCATTCAGGCCCTCTCCGCGGTGCTGAACAATATGCCGAGCCCAGAGCCTATGCCGAGGCACTGAAGATTTTTCCGGAGCTGCGTTTGGTGTTGGCCCACTTGGGGGGTGGGGCCTGGCGGCAGACACCGGAGATCGCCCAAGCCTATCCAAACGTTTACTTCGACTGCAGTGAGATAATCGAGTGGACGGGTGCCCCGCATGCTCCCACCGACCGTGAATTCGCTCAACTTATCCTGGATGTGGGCCCAGAACGGGTCATGATGGCTTCTGATTTTCCGTGGTACGACATCGGTCACGCCGCAGAGCGGATAATGGAGCTTCCGCTCCTCTCCAAGGAGCAGAAAGAATCTATACTCGGGGCCAATGCCATCCGGATTCTGAAATTATAATCTCCCAATTGGTTTTAACACAATCGGGGTAAAAAAATCGAAAGCTAAGAAAAGTAAAATCGGTAGAGCGTTGATGGTCTAAATTTTTTCGCGGAGGATGATTTTGACCGGAAAGCTTGGGGAGATGAAACCTGCCTCAAGTTCTATGGTTGGCAGCCGACCCCTCACCATGGATTCTGCCAAAAGCCAACACGATCAGAAAACAACTTCTCGTCATTTTATCATCTAAAAGCTAAATTGGGCAGCCACAGGGCAATACCCGGAAAGACGATTAGCAGGACATTTACCGCGAGCAGTATCGCAATGAAAGGGCCAATTTTGCGGATTACTTCAATGTACGGTCGTTTGAAGATCACTTGGGCTGTGAAGATATCGCATCCAAAGGGAGGTGTCGCCGAACCGATCGCCACTTGCAATGTCACCAGGCATCCCAAAAAAACCTTATCGATTCCAGCTTGGTCGACATACGGACCAAATATAGGGCTCAAAATATAGATCGCTACGATGGGGTCCACAAACATGCAGGCAATTAAGTAGGCAATATTGATGGTTATAATTACCCTGAGAGGTGAGGGATCCGCACCCAGTATCTGAGGAATGAACTGCTGGGGAACCTGCAAAAAACTCAACACCCATGAAAACGCCTGGCCGGCACCGATGAGCATCCATACCACGGTAGTTACCATACCCGTGTTAATCAAGATGGCCGGGATGTCTTTAGGCGTTAGACTCCGATAAACCAGCAGTTCCAAAATCAGGGCGTAGGCCGCCGTGGCGGCCGATGCCTCGGTCGGGCTCATATATCCGGAGTAAATACCGCCGATGACAATCACAGGAAAACCGACCAGCAACAGCCCGTCCCGGATGCTCTGGAACCGTTCTTTGCGACTTGCCTTGGGGGCAATTCCGACATCTTTCGCTTTGGAGTAAAAGAAGCTGTAAAGGGAAAAAGCAGCAAAAATTATTAGCCCCGGAATGACACCGGATAAAAACAGCCTGCCCACCGACGTACTTGTGGCGACCCCATACACCACGAATCCGATGCTCGGTGGAATCATGTTGGCGATATCGCTGGAATTGATAATAAGGCCCATGGCAAATGAATCACTGTATCCCGCCTTCAAAAGCATCGGTCGCATGGTTCCGCCGATAGCCGCCACGGTTGCTTGCGTTGAGCCTGATACAGAGCCAAATACCGTACAGGCCGCATTACAGGTGATCGGCAAGCCGCCCGGTATATGACCGATAAATGCCCGCAGTACCTTGATGAGCCGTTTGGCCGATTCCCCGGCGGTGACAATTGACGCCGTCAGGATAAACATCGGGATACACAACAGTGCAAACGGTTTCATTCCGGTCAATACCTGTTGCACCAGCATGGTCAGATCAAAACCGGGGATAAAAAGTGTAAGCCCAAGGAGCAGCGTCCCCAGCAGGATGGTCTTGAAGGGAAACCCCAGCAGCAACAGAATCGGCATAAGGATTGCTATCAGATAGTTCATACACACTCTTTTTTGGGGCTAGTCCTCGTATTCCGCCTTCTGTTCCCAGGTGGCCCATACATCTTTTTCGATCAGATTCCGGGTCACCGTAAGAAGATACTGCATGCCGGCTAAAAAGAAGCCTACCGGAACAATCAAAATGACAATCCAGTAGGGAAGATTAAGCGCCGGCGTTTTATGCTGCATCTCGATTACATCAATGAGGTAAAATACCGACAAATAAGAAAAAACCAGCATGACACCGGCGCTGGCAAGTGCAATCGCAATCGTCAATGCTTTTTTGGATCGGTGAGGCAACAAGTCGTGCAGCGCACCCATGCGGATATGCCGCGCTTTGCGGACGGCATAGCCCACGCCGCCAAAGACGGTATAGATCGTGAATATTTGGGCCAATTCGTCGCTGTAGTATATGCTCATGAAGAAATTTCTGGCGAAGACGTCCGCTACTAGCAGCACTGCCGTGGCCCCTGTGCCCGCAGCAAGCAAAAAAAGCTCATATTTGCGGAACACATTATCAATTGCTTTCGCAATTTTTTTGATAGACGCTTTGGGAAGACCGTTTCCCATATCTCACTCTCTGCGTGCTATGATATATACCACGGAGCATATGCGCATAGGCCGAAACCGATGCATGCCATCCTTGATTTGCTCAGGGACGTTATCTTTAATGAATTCAAAAAGAATCCTCGCGGCTCACATCACAGTGGACCGCGAGGGCCTATCGTCTCATCGGCTCTTACTGAACGCCGAATTTGGCTTTGGCTTTTTCGATATCTTCCAACAGGGCGTTCAGTATTTGCTGGGCATCATCGCCGCCCAGCTCGGTAAATTTCGGATATACCGGCTTCGCTCTTTCCGCAAAGGGCTTTAGCTGCTCATTGCTGAAATCAGAGAAGGTCAAGGCCGGCTTTTCATTCAGCATGATTTTTTTGTACTCTTCGTCCTTTTGATGAACCCAGTCCATCGTCTCGTCGAGGTATCTGTCAAAAATCTCCTTCATCTTCGCTTGCATGTCTTTGGGCAGAGAATCATACACATCGCGGTTCATGCAGGGTATCGCGACAAACAGGTTATCATAGGTAATCGTAAAATGATTCTGAACTTCATAAAACTTCATGCTGTAGCCGACCCAAAGGGGGTTCGCCTGCCCGTCGATCAGCTTCATCTGAAGCCCACTGTATACTTCGCCAAAATCCAGGGGGGTGGGGCTGGCACCGAATGCTCGGAAATTCTCCACCAAAATCTTGTTGGACATCACCCGCATCTTGACGCCCTTCATATCGTCGATACTATTGATGGGTTTATTCGTTGTCCAGGCCATCCACCCTTCTGTCACATATCCAAGGGGCTGGAGCCTTCTCTTCCTGAATTTTTCCTCCAGAAGCTTCACAGCCTTGCCGTTTCTGATGACCTCGCCATATACCTCCTTGTATTTTTCCCGCGGCCACAGGTACGCCAGGGCGAACACCTGGGCTTGCGGCACAAATCCGGCTATCCAGCCGAAATCTGTAAAGACAAATTGGACGGTATTGGTCTGCGCCAGCTCGTTGATATCCCGCTCCTGCCCGAGAGTACCATACGGATATACGGTAATATTCACTTTGCCGTCGGACCACTGTTTCATCTCATCGGCAAATTTTTTGGCGAAAACCGTCATCATGTCCCCCTCGATTTCGCCGGAGGCGAATTTCCATGAATAGGTTTGTGCCTGGAGTGAACCCGCAATAACCAAGAAGGGAACCACAGCCATCAATACGATGATGATCATTTGTCTTTTTTTCATCTTTGCCTCCTTTTTGATCGTTCTCATCAAATGGTCAGCAAAATCAACCAATCCCCTCATTAAAACACCATTGAAAAATTCCTCACCACCCCCCTTCCTAAGCGAGGCAAGCCGGTTGGAGCGAAGCGGAAATCCCGATTTATCCGGGAATCAAGCAGGCCTGGAAACGCTGGACGCCTCCGTTTATTTTGTGATACTTTTATTGATGTGGGTTTACAAAGATGACCGAAGTCGTTCCAATCGGTCCGCTCATCCTAGGCAAGAAACCCCGAGATTGTCAAGATTTTTCCAGCTTTATCGACAACGGTTGACGATTTCACAAAAAATCCAATCAGTTCGCATCGTCTCTCTTTCGCGCCCGGTCTTTCCCCTAACGTTGTTTAAATCTTTTTCACAACGGCCTAAATTCAGGAAAACATTTTATGCAACTTTGGAGATTATTTAATGGATTCATAACCAAGGTTTTTATCTATCAGATGAAAACGGCTCCGCCGTTGGGACTAAGGCACTGCCCACAGTAAAAGTTTCCCTCATCCGATGCGAGTAAAACCGCCGTTGCGGCGACTTCTTCCACCCTCCCCAGTCTCTTCAGAGGAATATCTTTCTCCTTCTCAACGTGCCCGGGGTCTTTATGGGATAAGAGCATATCAGTTTCTATCGGTCCCGGAGCGATGGCATTGACCAGAATGCCGGGCGCCAATTCCAGGGCGAGGCAGCGGGTCAGGCTGTTTATGCCCCCCTTCGCCGCGCAGTAATGCGAAGCGTTGGCTCGTCCCTTGATCGCAAGCTCCGAGGAAATATTAATGATTTTGCCCGGCGGTTCAGTCTCCATCAGGGCAATGAAATACTTGGAATTAAGAAAGACACTTTTCAGATCGGCTTCGATCACTCGATCCCATTCGGCTGTCGGCATTTCTCGCAAAGGTATCCCCGACCCGACGGTTCCGGCATTGTTTACAAGAATGTTGATTTTGCCAAATTCCTTTTTGGCTGTTTTTTGCATGCTTTTCACTTCTTCTTCTTGGCCGGCATTTGCTTTCACAGCCAGGCAGTCCACACCGAAGGACTGTATTTGCCGTTTTGTTTTTTCCGCCGCCTCTTTATTGGAAACATACGAGAAAAGAATATGCGCACCCTCACGGGCCATGGCCATACCGATGCCTCGGCCTATTCCTCGGCTACCGCCGGTAATGACCGCTACCCTATTTTTCAGCTTCAATTCACCCATGGTGTCACCTCTACGGTTGTTGGAGAACGCCATCAAGAAACCCGCCCATCCGGCCATGAACGGCAAAGCAAAACTGAATTTTACATAAATCCCTTGAACCTTTTCTTAACGACCGCTGAAAACACATAGTCAATCATCGTCACAAAATCGAAAACAGGCAAGTCTACGGCCTCCTGGACGGCTGCGCCGTAGGGCGGCAGGAGGCTGCACTCCAAAAGAATCACTCGAACCTTTGGATCGGCTTCAACCATTTCCCGCGCCAGCGAGACGACTTCCTGCTCGACTTTCACCGAATCGAGATAACCGACTTCAGCAATCGCCGCATCTGCAAAATTCTTGCTGTTTTCAAGACCCCTGATGCGAAGATTGGCCGGGTTGTCAACCCCTGCTTTGCCGAGCACAAAGTCATCCAGCGCTGCGGCATTGGCCGTAATGATCCCGATCTTTTCGTCTTGGCCGATCAATCTTGCCATAAAAGGAATCTGGAGCAGGCTGGACATGAAAACCGGGACCGCCAGCTTATGCGCAAGTTCATCCTGATAAATCACCATAAAACCGCAGTCTCCGGTTATGGCTCGCACGCCCTCCTTTACCAGTTCCCGTCCGGCCTCGCAAACGGCATCCAGCAGGGTGAGGTCATGGCTAAAGATACGTTGCGGGGTAAATCCCGGCACTCTCTGAAACCTGACCGGGTAGTTGTAGGTGGTGGCATTGGCGACATCACCTGGTATGAAGGGCGCATAGTTTTCCAGCAATATGATTCCAATGGCTTCTCCGTAGCTGACCTGTCCCTTTTTTATTTTATAAAGCATTTTTCCAACCTCCTTGATATGTCTGCGCTCAGGGTTTCATTGCGCGCAAGGCCATAAATATTAAAGTTCTATCTCTTCTTGGATGAACCACTACTAGTACCCCAGCTCTGTGTTCACAACATTTTTAGGCCTTTGGCCTCCGGCAAACTGATCAATGTTCCTTAAACCATCCTCGATAAAGCTGTGGATTACTCCTTTCGTAAAAGCGGCTCTATCACCGGTCCCAATCACATTGGGTAGTCTGTTTACCTCCAGCCGGGAGGGAATGTTGTAGTGAAACCCAAAGTTAAACCAGGGTTCGTCTTTGCTCGTACTTCCCGCACAAGAATAAAACCACCATACATCGCTGGCATAGCCCTTGATCCAGTTCTCGGTGAGTGCCTTATGAATGGCTGGTTCATTCACTAGATTAGACCGCGCCACGTTGATAAGATAGGCGGTTGCTTTCATCATTTTCAGCTCTTTTTCATCTATCAGGTTGTAAGTTTCTTTCGTAAGGGGTGCGGCAAGAAGGACAAAATCGGATTCTTTAAGAATCGTAGGCAGGTCATCGGGCGAGCCCACAAAATCAAGCCCGTAGCTTTTTAGCCGTTCGCTGCGGGGATTGCGGGCAATTCCGATGACTCGCATGTTGAAGGCCTTTGCCCGCTTGGCTACCTCTCCTCCGATGTGCCCGAGACCGACGATACCGAGGGTGCTGTCGCAAAGCATGTAGCTCTTGTTCTCCGCGGTGACGGGGAACCAGGTGCCCGTGGCAACGGCGCTGTTTGCCGGTATCAATTGCTTGGCACACGCCAGGATAAAACACATGGCGTGCTCGGCAACCGCGAGGCTGTTCCCATGTATATTCCCCATGAGAATGCCTCTTCGGGCCAGGTAGTCCGTTGTGAAACCCAGCTCTGCATCCCCGGGGTAAGCAGTGGCGACACCGGCGTGAAGGATTTGGACCATCTTGACTTTTTCAGCAGCCTCGATCATTTTTTGGGGGATGTAACTGCCGACGATCGCATCCGCCTCCCGCGCGACTTCCATGAGATCTTCTTCTCCAGAGCTCTTGGGATTTAAGATTTTGCAGTGCGAAGCGACAAATCCCTGATACAGTGCCAGGTCATTCTCAGCAGCATGCCAGGCAAGGGCAATTTTAAATTCTTTACGCATGGCAAAAAATTCTCTTTTTTTCGCACCAGTAACTCAATCAGACCTTTTTATCCTGGCGCAGATACAATCAAACAATACCCGTGCCGCCAGAATCGCGGTTGCATGGGCACGGCTGTCGTAGATTGGATTCAATTCGGCAATATCAATCGCAGCCAAGCAGGGGGCCACCACACGGACGAAATCGATGAGTTGTTGACCCGTGAGACCGCCGGGCTCAGGCCAGCCCGTACCGGGTGCTTCACCAGGATTAACCACATCCAAATCTACGGTCAGGTAGATGGCCTGAGTTCCGGTGCCGGACCATTCAAGGGCCTGCTCGGCCGCTGCCCGCACACCGATTTCATTTAAACGCGTGGCGCTGATTTGGCGCACGCCGAAGTTTTGACCGGCCTCATACTGCTGGATGGTTGTGTATCCGCGCAAGCCGACTTGCACTAAATTCGGACCCGCCAATCTGTCCAGGTCAAGTGATCGGCGCATCCCGCTGCTGCCCGAAAAGCGCCCCTGTTGATCTGAAAAGTCCAACATATCACAATGGGCGTCCAGTTGAATAAGGCCCAGGGGGCCATCACAAATATCGTGCAAGGCCTTCACCGATGGGTAGGTAACGCCGTGATCACCGCCGACTATCAGGGGAAAGTAGCCGGCTTTCAAGGCATTTAATACGGCTTGATGCGTCTGCTGCACGGTGCGTTCCGTGTCGTGATAGCTCAAGGCGATATTTCCGAGGTCTGTGATTTCTACCGCTGAAAGATCAAGGGGTCCCCTGTCAATATCCGCCAGACGATGATCCTGCATGCGCCATTCAAAAATGCCCAGCAATGCTTCCCTTAAGGCCTGCGGGCCGCTGCGGGATCCGGGGTTTCCCAAACTGGTTGCCGGGTTGTGGGGCACGCCGATATACGCAAATCGGTGCCTGGCCTTTTTCCTTGGTTTGAGTAAGTAATTGTCGGCTGAATTTTTTCCCATTTCATGTCCAGTGCGGTGAAAATTATAAATAAAGAATGTCTAGATAATTATTGCCGCTTTAGCATGTGCTTTATTCTAACATTGAAAGCCTGGTCCTTTGGGCCAGGAATCTTTACCAACAGTTTAATCTATTGGTTGGCCAGTTGCACCAGGGTGTGCAACAGCACGTTCGCTCCGGCTTCAATATGCTCATCCGTTGTGTGTTCTTCCGGACAGTGGCTTCTACCCCCTTGGCTGGGTACAAAGATCATGGCCGAGGAGACGTACCTGCCCAATACCTGTCCATCGTGCCCAGCACCGCTGGATATATGACACCAATTCAAATCAAGGCCTATGGCCGCTTGGCGGATGGCCTCCAACACGCCGTCGTCGAAAAGAACCGGATCAATGATCATCAAAGGTTCCATTGTCAACTCCAGACTGCCGACTTCCGCCAGTCGTTTAGCTTCATGGTGAAGGCGGTCAGACAATTTCAAAAGAATGTCTTTGGCCGGGGCCCGAAAGTCGATGGAAAAATAAACCGACGCCGGTATGACCGTCTCGAGGCTTGGATCCGCCTGAATTGCGCCCACGGTCAGTAAAACATCGGGCGATTCAATCGCGTCTAATTGCGTATACATGTAGTTGATCAATTGCACGGCGGCGCGCATGGCGTCGCGCCGGCCCGGCATGGGAGAGCCAGCGTGATTTCTTTGGCCCTTGAAGGTGATGCCATAGCGATAATCGCCTTTTACGCTGTCAACCACGCCGATGCCATGGCCGGTCTGTTCCAATAAAGGACCCTGCTCAATATGCAGCTCCACAAACGCCTTGATATCGTTTCGGGGTCGTTGGGCCTGCTCGATCAATGCCAAATCCAGATCGGCCCTGCGCATGGCCGTTGCGAGCGACTGCCCGTTCTTGTCATGCACCTTATCGAGCGCGGCATCTTTTAACTGACCGGTCAACGCATAACTGCCTAAAAATCCATAAAACCATTCTTCTTCGTCGGCAAAAGAGACCACTTCCAGAGGTGCTTTAACCTTAATTCCTTTTTCTTTGATGGTGTTGATGCATTCCAAGGCGCAGAGGACACCTGCGGCACCGTCGTAAAATCCACCATTAATAATGGTATCAAGATGGGATCCGCTGATAACCGCCGGGCCTTTCCCATCCAGGCGTCCAAAGATATTGCCGGCAGCGTCGACGGCTGCCGCCAGACCGGTCTCTTTTAACTTTTGAATGAACCATTGTCTGGCTTTCACATCGGCCTGGCTAAAAGACGGCCGCGATACCCCTCCCTCCGGCGTGCGGCCAATTTGAGAAAGCGCTGCTAAATTTGATTTGAGACGATCGATATTGATTCTCATGGTCAATGACCTTCTTCCTCTTTCCCAAACTCGTGTTGCGGGATATCAACACCAAGCGCTTTGGCATGCTCTGAGAGCACCTGCCATGTCTTTTCAAGCACCTCAATCCCATGCTGCCGCTGTCTGCGCCGCGTTGCGGCACCCCGTTCACCCGGCACGAGAATTTCATCAACTCCTTCGGCTTTGCGGGAGTTTTTAATGACATTGATGTACCATTCGGTGCGATCGAGAAAGCGGTCGTAATCAACGAAGCAGGCGGGATCCACGGCATAGAAAAAATGGCCCTGGGTTTGAGTTTCCCCGGTTGCCTGCCAGCCGGCGAGTTCCGGTCCAATCCCACTTCCCGTCATGGGTCCGCATAAAAGTCCAATGCAGAGCGCCAATCCGTACCCCTTGTGGCCGGCCATCGGGCTTAGCGCACCTTGGCGGATGGCTTTGGCATCCGTGGTAGACCTGCCGTCGGGCCCGATACCCGTACCGGGCGGAACCTTTTCATCGTAATACATCGCCTGCCGGATGCGCGAGCTTGCCAGTGCGCTGGTGGCCATGTCCAGTACAAGCGGATCGTTGTCCCGTCTGGGTATGGCAATGGAGATGGGATTGGTGCTGAGCAGCCGCTCAACACCTCCGTAGGGGTGCACCAATGGTGGACCGGATGTCATGGCCATGCCCACAAGACCTTTTTGGGCCAACCGTTCGGAATAGGCGCCGATCATGAAAATGTCAGTTGAGTTTGTGACCGCCACGGATGCCGTGCCGGTTTTGCCGGCTTTCTTCGCTGCCACATCAACCGCCATGACGGCGGCCGGCTGCCCCAGGCCGCTGTTTCCGTCAATCAGGGCGGTGGATTCTGTTTGCTTTACAATGGCCGGTTTTGCGCTCCCGTCGATAATACCACGCTTGAGGCAATCGATAATATAGTACAGATAGTCGACCCCTTGTACGCCGGCTCCCTTCAGATCCGCTTCAACGAAAATTGCCGCCGCGGTCTCAGCATTGGCTTCATCAGCGCCTGCGGCTACCAGTAAATTTTTGGCATATCGAATCAGATCCGCTGTTGCTATTTTAATTGTCGTCCGCGATTTTTTCATCGCATTTGCTCCTGTCGTAACTCGGTTTCGAATAAATACGTCATCCGTGCAGCCTGTCCCTGTCCGCCGCGCATGTAAGGCACTAAGCTGGGCGTCTCTGCGAAATCTGTGGATTAAACGTCCCCCGCCGTTACTTGATCACAAGATCCCGGATAACTTTGGTTTTATCCAGTGGTTCCAATACGATATCGCCGGATACCAGGTGCGTGCAGGCAAAAACGGGCCGGTTGTTTACCCGGACCAGACAGCCCCGGCAGAGTCCCCTTTGACACGACATGTAAAACGCCAAACCGCCGTCCAAATTTTCGTTTATGTATTGGAGCACATTGGTGACGCTCATCGTATCCTCCAGAGGTACCTGAAACGTCTTATAATACGAGTCTTCATTACCGGCGGGCGGACTGCACAGAATTTTGACCTGGATTTTTTCGATCGCCATCCTTTTCAGCTCCTGTCAACTGACTGCACTGCGCCTCTCAATTTTAAGACCCTGCGGGGATCGTGCCGCCAACAAATTGCATTGCCATTTTTCGCTCTGATCCGGCCAGTCTTTGCGAAGGTGGACGCCGCGGCTTTCCTCCCGGGCCAGAGCACAGCGGGCGATCACTTCCAACAGGTCCAATAAACTGCGGTTTTCCAGCAGACACAACCATTCCCGATTATAGACCCGCTCGTCTGAGCCGCAGACGCTTTGAGCCTGATCTTGGCGGAGCCCCTCAAGCGCCTGCAGCGCCTCTTTGAGCTGATCCCCGCTGCGCAACGTTCCGGCGTTTTCCCAGACTTGGCGTTGAATACGGCGCCGAATTCGATAGGGCGAAATGCCCTCCGCCCGCTGCAGAGGTATCAGCGCATTTTGGATGCTCTGTTCAATTTGTTCCGCAGGGATGCTTAGCAGGTTGGTCTGTTGGGCAAAGCGGGCCGCCTCCCTCCCCGCAATTTCACCTTCCACCAGCATCTCCATGCAGGCGTTGCCCGACAGGCGGTTGGCGCCGTGCAGGCCGCCCACCACCTCTCCGGCGGCAAACAGACCCGGGACAGCCGTGCTGCAATTTGGATCGATATCCGTGCCGCCGATGAAAAAATGACACGCCGGACCGACCTCCAGGGCTTCGCCGCGGATCAGCCTGTCCCGTATAAACCGAAAGTCCATGCCTGCGAGATGCCAGTTTTTCTTCAGCTGCGGCTTGAGGGCCCAATCGGCAAAATGATCGATGACATTTCGAGGGAGATGGGCAAATGACAAATAAACCCCGCCGCCGGGCGAGCCGCGGCCCTGGTAAACTTCGTAAGCGATGGCCGCCGACAGCTTATCCCGTGTGGTGTGTTCAAGATTATCCGGGTCCCAGCGTTGCATGAAGCGTTCGCCCTGCCGGTTTAACAGCCTCCCGTCGAGGGAATCGCGGCTTTCCGCCGTCAATAAAAACGGGAACAAACTGCCCCGGTAAGCCGGCGGATCGAGCAGGCACAGCGGCATGAACTGAATCATTTCCATATCCACCAATCGCGCCCCCGCACGAAACGCCATGGCATATCCGTCGCCGGTGAGTTCCTGGGCCCCGGTCAGCAGCGGATAGATCATGGCACCGCCGCCGGTTGCCAGCACGGTCGCCCGAGCCTGGAAGATGATAAATTCGCCCGACGTTAAATCCAGCCCAACCGCTCCATTGACGCTGCCTTGGGTTTTGAGCAGTTCAAAAATAAAGATATTCTCTATAACTTTTACGGCGCGGCGCTTTAGCTGTTTATTCAGAACACGCACGATTTCACGACCGGTGGTTGCCACCCCACGGGGAAAGCGGTGGCCGGGCGCGTGCATCACATGGTGGGCCTTCAGACCCCAATCCAACAATTCCTTCACCCGCAGCGGGGCAGCGGCGACGATGTGTTCCACCAGCGGCCGGTTGTTGATATCTTTGCCTGCCGCCAGGATGTCTTCAACAAAGAGCTTGGGACTGTCAGCGGGGTCAGCCCCCGGCAATTTCATCAGACGCGAGATGTTGCCACTGTCCGCACTGATATCCGCAGCGGCCATCAGTGTGGCACCGCTGTGACCCATGCGGCCTTTTGTAACGACAACCGTCGAGGTTCCGGCATCGGCCGCCGCTATGGCCGCGCGGCACCCGGCGCCTTCACTACCGATGACCAATACATCCGTCTGGACAGTGGTGTCCATCCACCCAATTCCTTATGAGATGTCAAACTACATAATCACATTTCAAGTTATTAATCTGATTTGACGCCTCTTGTCAAATGCGCATCATTTCGCATCAGGGTGGCGTCAAAGTAGATTCTAAAATAATTGTATGATTATGGTTTTAACAAAAAATAAAATCTCAAATCTCAAGCACCAAATTCCAAATAAATCTCAAATTTAAATATCCAATGACCAAAACCTTTACCATTATTGTATCGCACCGCCTCGTAAACTATGGTGAGCCGGGAACGATGCTGTTGGGCGAAATGATAGACGGATCTTTTGTTTTGGTTTTTGAATTTGGGTCATTGGGATTTGTTTGAGATTTGGTTTTTGGTGCTTGGAATTTTCATGATTTTCATTTCGGGAGTAATTATCGCAAAATTAGTCAATTGCTCCTTTAAATGATGGAACCCTGCATTTCGCATGTGTTTTGTGCAGTTGTTATGCGATCATAGGCGGTTTTTCCGTCGCGACCTGATTTTCCCTCCGGTTTTTGAGATTGAGGCCGACGCCGCTGCCGACAATGAGCAGGGCCCCGATAAATGCACGTCCGGATAACGCCTCGCTGAAGATAACATATCCCAGAAGGCCGCCGAAAATCACTTCCGTCATACTGATAATGCCGGCGTCGGGGGAGGGGATATATGCCAAGGCTTTGTACATGATCACCTGCCCTACGCCGGCCAGGACGACGATGGCCAGCAGACCGAGGATGCCGGCAGCGCTGATGTTGAAAGGTTTCGGCTGGACCGACAGCGGCCACAAACTGCCCAGCGTGCCGATTAAACAGAAATAAAAGAAAGGTGTCAGCGCATGATGGTCGATGCTGTAGCGTCGAATCAGGGTAAACGCCAGTCCCTGAAAAACCGGCGTACCTACCCCCACCAGGTGGCCCCACTGCAGGGCGTGACTCGCATGTCCCGACCAGAGCACAAGCGTAGTTCCTGCAAAGGCGACGCCGATCAGGAGCCAGTCGATGCCGTCAATCGGATCGCGAGCCAGATACGGCGAAAAAAAGGCCGCAAAGGCCGGATACAAATAAAGAAGCACGATGGCATCGAAGAGCGGCAATAATGTCAACGCGATCATCATGCACATACCACCGCCGACGTTGACAATGCCGGTAAAGATCATGGCCACACGGTTGCGTCCTAAAATCGGCAGGCGCATGGTACCGGCAATGGCCGACACCGCCAACAGGCCGACCAGGCAGCGGGCGAACATCATGTGCCAAACCGTCACCTGCGAGGCGGTCAGTCGCACGGCGGCGTCACCGAGGGCAAAAAGTGCCGCCGAAATAAAGGCAAAAAAGGAGCCGACATACCATGTGCGGCGTGGTTTCATCTTCAACCGTCGCGCTTTAACCCTCCCGCTTTTGCAGGCGGGTTTTGGTGGCACCCAGGTAATGCATGATTAAAGCGGCCGCCATCATAGAGGTTACGCCGCCGCAGTCCAGGCTGGGCGCAACCTCGACAACATCTAAGCCGCGGGATAATGGATGCTGTCCAATTTGCCAGACCATTTCCAAGGACTCATAAGCCGTCAGACCGCCTGGATTGGGCGCACAGGTTCCCGGCGCAATGCTGAGGTCCAGCCCGTCGATATCGATACTGAGGAAAATTGCTTCAGTTCCATCGCTTGCAATCTCAAGGGCTTGGGCAATGACGTCATCGACACCGCGGCGGTGGACCTGGCGGGCCGGAATAACGGTAACGCCCATCTCGCGGCAGTAATCCATGTAGTAACGCGAGTTAAGCCAACCATTGATTCCAATTTCGACAAGGTTTTTGGGTAAAACGGGATTATCCGGCTCCTCCATGATGCGGCGAAAAGGCGTACCGCTGGACACTTCTCCATGATGGGAATGACGCACATCCAGATGACCGTCGATCATGATCACGCCGACACGGCCGTTGGTATTATTTATCAGGGACTTTACATCCGGATAGGTGATCGAGTGATCCCCACCGATGATGACGGGTGTCACCCCGAGCTGATAAATGGCCGTCACCACTTGTTCAATACGGTCATGGGTGCGCAGAACATCGGTCTGCAATACATCGATATTGCCGAAGTCGGTCAGGCTCAGTCCAGTGGAAAGATCCACGTCGATACTCGGATCGTACACATTGGAAAATACCAGCGACGTGCGGACACTTTCGGGCCCGAACCGGCAGCCGCGGCGCCCCATTACCGCCGTATCAAAAGGGACTCCCACGATGCCCACATCGGCGGAGGGCGTCTCGCGCCAATCAACCATAATATCGCGCAGTCCGACATCGTATTCATCCGGCACCCAGTTTGACGGCTTCGGTACCTCGATTAATAGCTTTTCTGCAACTTCTGATAGTTTCATGGGCCATGACTCCTTTTTATATGTTTAAACGGTTGACGTTATGGTTTACGGTTTTTTTTCAGGCTGACACGCTTGAATCCAGCATAACTTTGATTAGCCCGATGCCTGATGTCTATTTCCGCCGAAGACAATGCTCTCATGCGCCTCGTCTGTCAAGACCAAAAATTGGTGATGTTGGCAGATTGCGGTAAACATTTCGAGGTCTTCTGCATCCATACTTTTGCCCTCTATAAAGGACAACATACGTCCGACCACCAGCGCCGGCACCGCCCCTCGGTCG
>CP070771.1:4777770-4785477 GCA_020345785.1 Desulfobacterales bacterium | reverse complement strand
AGGTTGGGTAGAGGAACGAAACCCAACAAAAGGCTCAATGATAGAAGAAAGAGGAGACGCGATTTGCTGGCCAAGGTTCTCAGCAGCGCGGTGCTTGGAATAAACGCCTATCGCGTGGAAGTGGAAGTCGATATTACCTCAGGATTGCCGACCTTTACGACCGTCGGGCTTCCGGAGGCCTCGGTCAAAGAAAGCAAGGAACGGGTGAAGTCGGCCATCAGCAATTCCGGTTATCGTTTCCCCGACGACCGCATTACCGTCAATTTAGCACCGGCCGATATCAAAAAAGAAGGAACCGGATTTGATCTGCCGATTGCCCTGGGCATCCTGGCGGCCACCGGCACCATCCCCCAGAAGACCATCTCTCAGTACCTGATTCTGGGCGAACTGTCGCTGGACGGCCGCGTCAAAGCGGTGAAAGGTTCTTTGCCCATGGCCCTGGCCGCCAAAGAAGCCGGCTACAAGGCGATTATGGTCCCTTATGAAAACGGTCGCGAGGCATCGGTGGTGACCGATATCGACGTGCTGCCGGTGCAGACCCTGTCCCAGGTGGTGGCCTTCTTAAGAGGCTTTGCAGAGTTGGCGCCGCAGAAGATGGACATTTCCGCCATCTTTGAAAAGGATGGCCAATTCGAGCTGGACTATGCTGAAGTCATGGGCCAGGAACATGTCAAACGCGCGCTGGAAATCGCGGCCGCCGGCGGTCATAATTTAATTATGATCGGACCGCCCGGTTCCGGCAAAACCATGCTGGCCAAACGCCTGCCGACGATCCTGCCGCCGATCACATTTGAAGAAGCCATCGAAACGTCCAAGATATTCAGCGTCGTGGGCCTGATGGAAAAAGATCAGGCCCTGATTACCACAAGGCCGTTTCGCTCACCCCACCACACGATCTCCGATGCGGGACTGATCGGCGGCGGGCATATTCCCCGGCCCGGTGAGGTCAGCCTGGCCCACCATGGGGTATTGTTTCTGGATGAACTGCCCGAGTTTAAAAAGCATGTCCTGGAGGTGCTGCGCCAGCCCCTGGAAGATTTAAAGGTCACCATATCCCGCGCCTCCACCACCCTGACCTACCCCGCCAGCTTTATGCTGGTGGCTGCCATGAACCCCTGCCCCTGCGGGTATCTGTCGGATCCGAAGCATGCCTGCCGCTGCTCGTACCAGCAGATTCACCGCTACCGCTCCAAAATATCCGGCCCGCTGTTGGACCGCATCGACATCCACGTGGAAGTGCCGGCCGTGCCCTACAAAGACTTGATGAAAGAATCCTACGCCGAGCCCTCGCAGGACATTCGTCAACGGGTGGCAGCCGCCCGCGATATTCAATCCCGGCGGTTTGGCCGCGCCAAAATCTACTGCAACGCCCAGATGGGCAGCCGCCACATCAAAACCCATTGTAAAATCGATGACGCCTCGCGCAGCCTGCTGGAATCGGCCATCGACAAGCTGGGCCTTTCGGCCCGCGCCTTTAACCGCGTATTGAAAATCGCCCGCACAATCGCGGATCTGGAAGACAAGCAGGATATCCAGGTCGACCACATTTCCGAAGCGATTCAATACCGCAACCTGGATCGGGGCAGTCAGTTGAAGTAAAGAATCCTGGCCCGAAGGCCCCGCCGGCGGGGTTTGACTTCACCCCAAAGGGATGGCGTTGGCCGTCAGATACCCCCTGGAATAATGCAATGTCGAAGATCCGCCTTTGGGGGGGTGGAAAAATGGAATCCTGAATACATCTGAAGGAGATTATGAACATGTCAAACGACAATCAAACCTTTTCCCGCGAAGCCCTGCAGTCCCGCATCGACAAAATTGCCCGCTTACCAATTGCACATCTCCCAACGCCTTTGGAGTTTTGTCCCCGTCTGTCGAAAGCGCTGGGAGGGCCGCAGATTTGGATGAAGCGCGATGACTGCACCGGCCTGGCCTTCGGCGGCAATAAGACCCGGCAATTGGAATTTATTTTTGCCGAGGCCCGGCAGCAGGGGGCCGACACCATCGTCATCGGCGCCGGCTCACAGTCCAACTGGTGCCGTCAGACAGCTGCGGCGGCCTGCAAATTAGGGATGCAGACGGTGTTGGTCCTGAAACATGGTGTCAAGGGTGCCGCCCTGCAGGGCAACCTCCTGTTGGACCATCTCCTTGGCGCTGAGGTTACCATTGTGGAGGGCGAAGACTTGCAGCAGCTTCCGCCGCTGCTGGAGGAAAGAGCCGAAGCACTCAAACGGCAGGGGCGCAAACCCTACCTGATGAACCCCTTTGGTCTGCCGACGCTCTCATTGGCGGCCGTCGGCTATGTCAACGCCTTCCTGGAGCTTGATGTCCAGCTTCAGCAGCAAGGCTTGGAAGCCGATTCTATCTACCTGGCCGGCGCCAATATTACGCCCGCCGGACTGGCGTTGGGTGCGAAAGCGCTGGGCCGCAAAACCAAAGTGGTTGGTATCACACCCATCCGCTGGAATGAGGACCGCCGCACGGATATTGCCCGGATCGCCAATGCGACCGCCGAACGACTGGGTCTCAATGTTGCGTTTCGACCGGAGGAGATCCACAATGAGGATGCTTATGTGGGCGAGCGCTACGGGGTCATGACGCCCGAATGCCGCCAGGCCCTGAAACTGGTAGCCGAAACCGAAGGAATCATCCTCGATCCGGTTTACACGAGCAAGGCGATGGCAGGCCTCATAGACCACATCCGCCGGAAAAGAATCAGCGAAAATGAGATCGTTGTCTTCCTGCACACCGGCGGCACGCCGGCGCTTTTCGCCTATGCCGAGGACTTGCAACTCGCCTCCGGCGAAGCTGCGGGAAGTTAAGTCCGAAATGATCAAATGCTAAATAATGCCCGAAGAAGAATTCCTGATTTCGGGTAGGTTGGGTTGAGCCCGAACGATGATGTTAGATATCATCCCTCAATCCAACCTACGAAAATCAGGCTCTTACATTGCTATAGATCCCTTAGGGCGAAACCCAACACGGCCGTTGGACTGTATTTCAAAGAAGAATATTCTGATGATAGAATCATACGCCAGGCCTTCCAAGGTCACCCACCGGCGGGTGGCCGCCGCCTGTGAAATTAGATGCCGGCATTTCGCTCACAGCCAAATTTACGGCAAAATTATTTGATTCAATGAAATATTTATACCAAAATGACCATGTCTTTAAAAAAAAGCCGTTTCACCGAGATGCTGATTGAAGAAAACGCTTTGGATCAGAGCGGGTTTGACCGCTGGATCTTTTGCCGGGGTATGCTGTTCAATTCAGCGGACAAATGGTGGGGCGATCATGGTCGACGGGATTACCCCCATGAGGGCATCGATCTGTGCCTGTACAAAGACCGTTTCGGAAGGATGCGCCGTTTGGATGAAAAGACCCGCATCCCGGTAATGCACAGCGGCGTGGTCAAGGCAATATTTAAGGATTATCTCGGCCATGCGGTGATTATCGAACATGAAGACTCCGGCAGCGACACCCGAAGATTCATATCGTTTTATGCCCACACCAAACCGCGCCCTGCAGTTGAAGTCGGCACGATCGTAAAGGAAGGCGATACCATTGCCACCCTTGCTGCCACCGGCAATTCAAAAGCCAATATCCTGCCGCATTTACACTTCTCACTCGGGATCCCATCCAAATCTTTCACCTATGACCGGTTTGTCTGGAATACCATCCGAAATCCCGCAATGATAGCCTTGCTGGATCCCCTGCCACGCATTGATTGGCCGTATCAGACGCTGGAGGCCGACAATCCCGCCTGCCGGTCGAAACTCCGGCAACTTTTTGACTAAGTTGACCCTAACATTGCACAAACAACAGGACGAAAAATACTAAAAAAATAGGGTTGAACAGCAATCTCGTTCGCGGCAACATTTTAGATTTGGTAGAGGTGGAAACCCTAATT
Source organism: Desulfobacterales bacterium (assembly GCA_020345785.1). Next base: position 4,781,573 of record CP070771.1, on the reverse strand, counting down.
TTCTTGCAGCTTGGGTTAAAGCATCTAACCTCGCTCGAGCTGTCATTCTTTACCTCCCTTTCTTTTTTCTCACCATTGAAACAAGAAAATTTAGTCAACTTAGTCAACAACAACATTATAAGCTTTCCCCTTTATTTCAATAAACCGAATAAACAGTTTGGAACCATAAGTGTAAATTAGCTTGACAGATCCTATAATATCCATAAACTTCACACATTTTATTAACACATAATTTCAAATACTTAAGAGGATTGTGTTGTGTTATTGCAATGGCACGGATGTTGCAGAAGATCTTTTTACTACTTCTGGATATCTGTTTCTCCTACGGTTTTGCCCCTATCCTTGTTCAGTCCTGAAAGTTCCATGTAGATTCAGCGAATGTGACGGATAGGCATCAAGAAATTCTTCGCGCAACCATTATCAATCAGTCTGATTTGCATGGGAGGATGGAAAGATGCTTGAGATCCTATTTTCTTATACGGTCGTCATTTTCTTTTTATATCAACATTTCAAAATCATTCCGCCGTCATCGCGGGCCAAACCGGAAAAGTTGTGCGGATTTCTGGGAACGGTCCGCAACTGGTTTTCATTTCGGAATGCCCCTAAAATGGAACTGTTTGAACCGGCACGAGCTAACACCACACGCTGCAAGTTTATGCTTTACCGAATGCTTTACCTGGGTATCGGTCTCATTTTGTTCAGCGCCTTATTGAAAATCCCCGAGATTCAAGAGACGTTTCAGGCCCTTCTTCGTTATGTCTACGAAGAGGATTTCGAGCTGCTGCGGGGTCCGTCTTTTATTGGGGCGTTTTTCTTAATCGCATTTTTTTACATTCCGCCATTTTGTGGTGTAGACGCCAGCCTGCGTCGTCTTTTATACGAAAAGGCTCGCATTCCGGCACAACAATATGCTGAACAGCATCGACTCAGAAATGCCGCATACATGCCTCAAATCGATGTTGTCCAGAAAGTTCGCAAGGATCTAAAAGGACAGGGTTTCTGCGAAAACGATTTGATTTATGAAACTTCACCTACCGCTCGATCGATGTGGTTAAAGGTGGCACTACTCTGTGAGCATGCTCGGCAATATGCCGAGGACGCGCGTTTGGGAAGGGAGCTCAATGCCTTGGCGACAGACATATTTGACAGCTATGAGAAGCAAAAACCGAATGCCATGGCTTGCTTCGCTATGCTGCGCAACGATCCGGACAGTGTTCAGGCGACTGAGATGACCGCCAACCTCCGGGATGCCTGTTCGCAGTTGCTGGATCGACTATATGAATTGTTTAGCCGGATAGCCCTGATGATTCATGGGGGGGACATATCGCGGATCAGAGCAATGAAGAATGTCGGATTCTTCATCAAATCAAACGGTAATTTCGCCGTTCCTGAGTCGAACGACATCATATGCTTTGCCCTATTGCTACTGATCATTTTGTTCCTGCCGTTTTGTTTATTGCACAGCATATCGGGAGCGATAGGTATCACCCTGATCGTTTTCACATGTATGTTTACGCCCGTGTTCCTCCTGTTGTGCTTTCCGAGTCTGATCCAGGGGCGGACCCGCAATGTCAAGAAATCCGCCGCGCCCTCTTTCTCTTTTCCTCAAGTCGAATTTCCGGTGCTCTCGGCTATCGTTGCCGGTATGCTGGCTGTTTTCATTGCCACAGTTTTTTTAAATGAAGGCAATCTGATTCATCGTTTGCAGGTATTTGTCGACCGCAAATACCCTTGGACGTTAATGCCTTTATCTTACGCCTTCGTTTTGGCAATGATGATCCAAACCGGGGAGCTAAGAAATTTGAACACCTTTCGAATTTTCAATGCACATATCACCGGCAATTGGAGGAATTCATTGTGCCTTGCAGTGGTCATCGCTTGTGTGTTCTATCTGGTCCAGATTCTGCTCCAGAAGGCGAATAGACCGGAAATTTCGATAATCGCCGCAATCAAAGGGATAGAATTGAAGTGGTACATCCGGATGGCCCTGAACACTGCTGTGGCAGGCATCATTGGATTTTTGCTGCCGACCTGGCACATTGTCAATCGTAGTCGGACCAATGAAGAAACCAAAGATTTCAGAATCCGTTTCATTTTACCTTCCAGCCTCCCTAGCATATTCGCTGTTCAGGAAGACAGAAAAAAAGGCATCGAAATAGATCGGTCCTTGCAATGGATTGAAATCGAAGTCCCTCCGACTCGCGTGGTGAAGGTGCAAAACATCCAGATTTTCGATAAATATCAGATTGGCGACGCTGTGGACAGGAACGGCAACCATATTCCAATTGAATACGTCGATGACAGCCATGATGATATGAAAATGTTGCGAGACTGTGGCGATTTTTCCGAAGGGATCAAGTTCTTTGTCATCGGTAACCGCGATTTCCTGTTACATTGTTGGTTTGGAAAGCAAAAATGCTCGCTGGAAGAGATGCTGAATATGGATTTCGCCTCACTTGACTATGTGAATTCCTGGAGCCGCTTAAAGGATCAAGAGGAAATAGAAAACGCAGTAGAGGAAGTTAACTAAAAATTATATCAAAAATATAGGAATTGCTCCGTTGATCTTCTTTAACCAAATGGAGGTATCCCGAGAATATTTGTTTCTGATGTAAGGCGATGTTTAAAGATTATCCCGGCCAGGCGGTAATTATCGAACACGAAGACTCCGGCAGCGACACCGGAAGGTTCATATCGCTTTATGCCCACACCAAACCGCGCCCTGCAGTTGAAGTCGGCACGATCGTGAAGGAAGCCGATATCATTGCCACCCTGGCCGCCACCGAAAATTCAAAAGCCAATATCCTCCTACATTTACACTTCTCGCTCGGGATCCCATCCGAATCTTTCTCTTATGAGGGGTTTGTCTGGAATACCATCAGAAATCCGGAAATGATCATCTTGCCGGATCCCCTGCCACTCATTGATTGGCCGTATCAGGCGCTGAAGGCCGACAATCCCGCCTGCCGGTCGAAACTCCGGCACGCTTTTAAGTAATAAGTAATAACGTTGTTGACCTAGTTGACTATCCATCTCGCTTACTGCAATGTTTTCAAGACCGAGGTAGAAACTCCATTTTTTTCTGTTATTCCTTTATCGGTTTGAACTGATACACCGATGTGCGTTTGTCTCCGGAGCGATTCAGCAACCCCATCTTAACGCCTTGATGCAGGTCCCGGCTGGCTGTGGCCGTAGAAATTGTCTTTAGAAGATTTTGATAGTCCTTGCGGGAAAACGTTTTTTCACCAAATGCAGTCCGGGCGTGCCCAAGACGATTTGCAGCGGTAAGTGTCACACCTCGAGTTTCCTCAAGGATGCCTGAATCGTTCGGATGCGGTTTTTACGTCTGAGTTGGGGACTTGGTTGGATCAGGTTTACCCCTTCCAACCGACCGATGCTTTCAACGATCGCTGCAAGTGTGTTCACGATTTCCGATGTAAATTGACACGGCGTGATGTCGTATTTCATGGTCTTGATAATATCATTTGATACTATCAAGTCAAGGTCATAAGGTCAGATCGGCCTGGTAAAATCAAATATAAAAGGCATCAGATAACGGTTTTGAACTTGACACTCCATTCCGATTTCCTTAATCTTCCCCTCACACTTGACGCCGCCATTGGTGTTGAGCTGGCTGGTATCGATATTTTATCACTTCAGAAAAAATAGGAGGCATTATCATGTGGGATGAACGAAAACCCGATGAGACGATTGAAGTCACGGTCGACGGCTACCGGGTCGTCGCCTACAGCTTTGGGGCCGGCAACGAGACCCTGTTGTGTTTGAACGGCGGCCCGGGGCTG
>CP070771.1:4765661-4777670 GCA_020345785.1 Desulfobacterales bacterium | reverse complement strand
AAAGAATGATCAAAGTTTTCTTCCAGAAATAATTTCATCTCCTCCAGCGAAGGAACTTCGTATGTTCCGGCCAGAATCTGGTTCAATGATTCTTTCACGATTTGTCGTGCGCACTTTTTGATATCGGAAGAGTACATCCTCGATTTTACCTTCAATTCATTGGATTAAAAAAGTTGTATTGTTTCGCTTCAATCCACTTGCACCGGATTTCATAAACACAGCACATTCGGCGTGGGTCGACGGCAAAATTCATTCAATTCGATATTCAACGTCCGGATTATGAACAGAGTAATATTAAAACGTCGACATTTAAATTGCAATCATTTAGCTAAAAAATGTCTCATTGAAATTAGGGAAAATCGATACCCGGGTCAGTTCGCCGCCCATTAAAGATATGATCGATTGTTTAAATTGCAATATCAAGGTCTTACTTTCAGCACTTGACTCAGTAGAACCAATTTTTATTTGACATCAAAAACCGATCTCCGTATATTCCGCTGGAAAAAATTATGGTGTCTACAAAAATCGCGCAATGAGATTTACAAATTCCCATCCGGCCAACTGGCGTGAATACCAGTCAAAGCTACAGAGAACCGCAAAATTAGAGCACTTGCTAAAAAATCTGCCGGTGTTGCTGGCAATTTCAGTGAGTGCATTCACCATATTGCTGACAATCTTTGGGGCAGTCTTCTGGTTTTCAGCCCGCTGGCATCAGACGGATCAAAAACCGCCGCAGCCTGATAAGAAGCTTGACGCCCCGCCGCCGGAACTATCCCGTGACGATCTGCCGGCAATACTGGCTGATATCGCCAAGGACACCACCCTGCTTACCGATGTGTTCGTTTGCGAAAATGCAGACCGGCATTACACGATCAGAACCACCATCGACACCAAACTTCAAAGCTATATCCTGAAGCTGTTGCAAAGATCCAGGACGCTGCAGGCTGCCGTTGTGGTTCTCGACCCGACCGACGGACGCGTGATTGCGATGGCCGATCACGATTCAAACGGCAACAGTCAAAATCTTAACCTCAAAGCGGATTATCCGGCCGCCAGTCTTTTTAAGATCGTTTCTGCTGCGGCGGCACTTGAAAATTCGGGTTATACCCCGGATACAGCCGTTCATTTCCAGGGCCGCAGGCACACTCTTTATAAATCTCAACTGAAGCAGACCAAAGGCCGGTGGACCACAGAAACAACTTTACGCAAGGCTTTTGCATTGTCCAACAATTCTGTTTTTGGCAAGTTGGGTATACATGTACTCGGCCAAACGACACTATCCGAATATGCAGATAAATTTGCCTTCAACCGGCCGATTCCCTTTGATTTTAAACTTGCCGTAAGCTACGTCCCAGTGCCGGTTGATGAATTTGGTTTGGCCGAAATTGCTTCCGGCTTTAACAAGAAGACGCTTATTTCACCGCTGCATGCCACACTGCTGGCGACAGTCGCCGCCAACCAAGGCGAAATGCCGGTACCCTGGCTGGTGGAAACGGTTCAGGATGAAAATGAGCAGGTCCTTTATCACGCCGATCCTGCTGTATTGAATCGGCCACTGACCGGTAATGCTGCCAGGGATCTGACGGTTTTGATGCAGGATGCCGTCCGCTACGGAACCAGCCGCAGTGCCTTTCGGAAGCTGCGCCGCAAAAAGATATTTAAAATGTTTGAGCTGGGGGCGAAAACCGGCACGATCAATGATCAAACGGACAGTTTCAAATATGACTGGATTACTGCTTTTGCCCTGGCACCCGGCGGAAACCGCGGAATAGCCGTCGGCGTTTTGGGAGTTCACGGCAAGATACTCGGCACCCGATCGACGGAATTGGCCCGGGCGATTATCGACTACTACTTCAGAAGTTAGGAGCAACGATAACCTGCTCACCGGGTTTCAGACCGCTGACGACTTCAATGCGTTCATCCGAACCGCGCGCCGCCAAGCGCACATAACGGCGAGCCGTTCCCCGTTCCGTTTTCACAATCACAAAATCAAGCTGGCCCACATGGGTCACTGCAGTCACGGGGATGTAGATTCTTTCGATGCGTCCGATGGGTATCTGCAATCTACCGAACATTCCGGGATATAAACCGCTGCCGTTTGTCAGACTCACTTTCACAATAAAGGTTCGCGAACCGGGGTCCGCCGATGGCACAATTTCATCGACCACCCCGTCATAGCGTTTATTGACTGCATCAATCTCTACCGCAAGGTGCTGATTTTCTCTCAGTCCGGAAGCCACCGATTCTCTGACATTGGCTTCCAGACGCAAGGTGGTGGGATCATAGAGCCGCAGCATCGGCACGCCCTGACGGGCGGTATCACCGGGATCGACATAACGCTCGACGATACGACCGGCAATCGGCGATGTGAGCTTGCTGTAGCTGAGCGCGGTTTGGGCTTCATCTTCCTGCCGTTTCAATCGCGCCAGCTCTGCCCGGGCGGTACTCAGGGCCGTCTGGATTCGATCGCGTTCGGCCTTGGAAATGGCCCCCGGGTCGGCTTTAAATATGCGCTCAACCCGTTGCAATTCCTTTTCGGTCTGTCCCAGCACGGCTCCGGCGGCCACAACCGCCTGATGCGCCTGATCGACCCGGGCTTTCAGTTCACGGGAATCAAGGATGATCAGGACCTCCCCGGCCTGCACCTCGTCCCCGGCCCAAACGGCAACCGATGATACCGTGGCAGTGATCAGCGGCGATATCACTGTCTCCACTTTGGCCCGCAAGGTGCCGGCCGACTGTTCAATCAACGGTTCCGTGACAGCCGCCACGGTAACAGCCTCGCCGCTGTCGGCGGGCGGCACCACGCCTCTGACGTCGATCGGTATTTTTTCTTCAAAAAATCCTGCCAGGTAAGCCATGACACCTCCCAGCAGCGCCAACGCGACGAGGATTCCTAAAACTTTTATGAAGATCTTCATCTTTCGATATCCCTCCGCGCCGGAAGACCGTGCCCCGGTTTAGCGGCGTAAACCAGGCTGTATAGCACCGGAATCACAAACAACGTAAACATGGTCGACGCCGCAATGCCAAAAATAATGGCCCACGCCAGTCCGCTAAAAATCGGATCCAGCGTAATCACCAGATTGCCCAACAAGGTTGTACCGGCTGTCAGAAAGATCGGCCGCATGCGCACCGCCCCGGCCTGCAGCAGGGCATCCTGCAATTCGTTACCGTCTCTTAAGGCCAGGTGGATAAATTCGACCAGAATCAATGAATTGCGAACCACGATACCAGCTAGGGCGATCATGCCGATCATGGCCGTCGCCGTGAAAAGAGTCGGATTGGGAAAACCGTCCACCCATCGATCACCGATTTGATTCAGCAGCCAGAATCCGGGCATGATGCCGATAATGGAAAGCGGTATGGCCAACATGATAATGACGGTAATAACGGACAAACCGGTTTGAATACGCAAGACAATAAAAATGCCCAGCAGGGCGACGGCAAAGGCAATGCCCAGATCTCGAAAAACCCGCAACGTGATCTGCCATTCGCCCTCACCGTTCCAGACGGCCCGGATGTCATCGGGCAGCCTCCACGCCAGCCCGCCGCCCGGGTTAAGATAGGTGCGATCGTCAAGTGCGCGCATCGCATTTTCGACCGGGTTCTTGTTCATATCGCTGCTCACATCCAGCACAATCTCGGCCGGCGGTCGACCGGCAATATCGGCAAAGACATATACCACCGGACGCAGGTCTTTGTGATGAATAACCTTGTCCTGGGTGGTGGTCCGGATCTCGCCGAGCTCAGCCAAGGGAACCATCGGCTGGGGCGCATCACGCAAACCGCTTTTCTCGCGAATTTTGGCAATTCCGGGTCGCCCTTTGACATACAAACTGGCCAGGGCATGCGGGGAACTGCGGGTGTCGAAAGGAAGCCGCAAAACCACGGGCAACGGATTGACCTCACTGGAAATTTGCAGATGGCCGGCAACCAGACCGCGGTTGGCAAGCATGACGGTACGGGCAATGTCTTCGGTCCCGATACCGGACAGGGCCGCTTTTTCTTTGTCCGGCAAAAATATTATTTTTTGCTGATCGTCTTCCACGGACGTATCGAGATCCACCACCAGAGGCTCGCGGCGCAAACGGTCCTCAAGCGTCCTGGCGGCCTGCTGCAAGTCACGGTAAGGAGTTGCCTTTCCGCCGTAAAGCTCCACAGTAATCGTTGAGATCACCGGCGGTCCCGGGGGCACTTCGACCAGTTTGATGCGGGCATTGAAATCCGCCGCAATCTTTTCCAAGTCCCTCCGAATGCGCAATAAAATGGCGTGGGACTGGTGGGAGCGACGCTGGCGCTCGGCCAATGTAACACGAATGTCGGCATAGTGCGCTCCCTGGCGCAGAAAGTAATGCCGGACCATACCGTTGAAATCCATGGGAGACGGCACGCCTACGAACGCGGTATAGTCCCTTACCTCGGGGACCGCGCTCAAATAAGTGCTCAAGCCCGAGACCACCGCCTGGGTACGCTCCAGGGTGGTGCTTTCCGGCATATCGACCACCACCTGAAATTCATCTTTGTTGTCATAAGGCAGCAGTTTGAGGGGCACCAGCCGCAAGGCCGGAAACACCATCGAACCCAGAAACAGCACCAGCACAATCGCCAGAAATAGCCAGGATCGCCGACGCGTGCCAAGCAGCGGTTTCAATATCGACGCATAGACGCGGTACAAGCCGGTGTGAGTGACATCATAACCCGACGGGGCGGCAGAGGGCTTGAGCAGCTTGAAAGACAACCAGGGGGTCACCAAAAACGCCACGACCGTGCTGACGGTCACGCTTACCGGAACATTGAACGCCATGGGGGCCATGTAGGGCCCCATCATGCCGGTAATAAAACGCAACGGCGCAAAAGAAATGATAATGGCAATCGTCGACATGATCAACGCCCCGCGAATCTCGCCGATCGCCAGGATCACGCCGCGGCGCCGGGGATGCTGACCGGATCTCAAGTAACGCTCGATGTTGTCCACCCCGGTGATGGGATCGTCGACCAGCAGTCCCAAAGCCAGAATAAGCGCGAAAAGGGTCACACGGTTGATGCTGTAACCCGCCAGAAGATCAAGCCCCAGGGTGATGCCGTAACAAATCGGCACCGCCACTCCAACCACCAGTGCTGCCCGCCAGCCCAGAAATATGCCGATAAAGACGGTCACGGTCAGCACGGCCGCGAGCAGGCTTGAAACCAAATTGTTGATTTTATCGTCGGCGGTCTTACCGTGGTTTCGAATGATCCGATAGTTGACCTCCGGCGGAAAAATATTGCGCTTGAGTTTGGCAAAGTACTCCTCAGCCGCTTTGGCCACCCAGACCGCGTTGGCGCCCTTCCTTTTGGCAATCGAAATCGCCACGGCCGGATAGACGTCCGGATAGTCTACCGACAACCCGGAGGCCGGGCCAAATCCCAGCCAGCAATAGGAAGTCGGCTCGGCCGGACCGTCGATAACACGTGCAACATCAGTGAGATAAACCGGCACGCCGTCGATGACGCTGATCACCAGGTTTTTCAGATCTTCGGCGCTGCGAATAAATTCTCCGGCTTCAACGACCAGATTCTGGTCCCGAATCTGGACCTCGCCGGCCGGCAGCAGTTTGTTGGAGACATCGATGGCCCAGGCGACTTCCAACGGTGTCGTTCGCCGGGCTGCCAGGGCGCCGGGATCAAGTTCGACCCGAATCTGTCGGGACCGCCCGCCGGTGACCATCAGCCGGTTGGTGTTTTCAATGGACTGCAGGTCATGTTCGATTTCCTCAGCCAGCCGCCGCAATTCGTGGTCACCGGTCAACGTGGGCCTGTCGCTCCATAAAACCGCCACCACAATCGGCACATCGTCAATTTCAATCGGCTTTACCACCCAATCCTGAACGGCTTGCGGGATCTGGTCGGTTTCCGAATACAGCTTGTTATAAATCTTGACCAGCGATGCGATCCGATCCTGCCCCACAAAAAAGCGCACCGTCACGACACAGCGTTCCGCACGGGACATCGAATAAACGTGTTCAACCCCATCGATCTGGAAAAGGAGTTTTTCGAGGGGGGCGGTGATCTGCCGCTCAACCTGCTCGGCACTGAGCCCGGGCGCAGATACGAGCACATCCGCCATGGGAACAATGATCTGAGGCTCTTCTTCACGAGGGGTAATCATCAGGGCCACGATGCCGCCCACGAAAGCTGTCAGCAGCAACAGCAGCGGCAGCGGTCCCTGCATGGTGACGCCCAGCATGCGAGACAGCCAATCCGATCTTTGAGGGGGGGACTCTGCCATTATGCAATAAGTTATGCGGTTTCAGAATTCAGCCCAGCCGCTGGCCGCGGAACGGCCAGTCTGATCCGGTAAAAGAAACTTGGGCGAACAGAGATTATAAAAAAGCGAATATCGAATAATGAGTATTCCGCCGGAGGCGGATCGAAGGAAGGCATTTTGTCTGTTTTATAAAAAAGACTGAGCAACGCGAAACCACCCTTCGACATTCTGCGGTTCGATATTCGTTATTCTGCGGTTCGCTGTTCCGTAAAGGTAAAGTTACCTACGAGATGTCAACCCGGCGCTGTTCTACGGCGCGCAATCCCGACCTTGCGGTCTATACAGAGTGGAAAATATTACAAAAATATATCGGTGTGTCAACCAAAGAATGGGTGTAAAAAACGAAGTAAAATGGTATGAAATCAGAATGTTAATAACTGATTCCTACCGGAGTACGATGATTTCAGCGCCTGATTTCCACCTTGCCGGTTAAATAATCCTTGACCGCCCCAATGGGAACTTCCCGGCGATGAAAAATACCGGCAGCCAGGGCGGATTCGGCGTCGGTGACGGTAAAGACCTCCTGAAAATGCTCCACCCGTCCGGCACCGCTGGAAGCGATGAGCGGAATGGTGACCGCAGCGGCAACGGCATTGATCAATTCCAGGTCAAATCCGAGATTGGTGCCGTCGCGATCAATGCAGTTCAGCAGGATTTCACCGGCTCCCAGCGTTTCGCAGACCCGCGCCAGTGTGACGGCATCCAGGTTGCGTCCCTCTCGGCCGCCTTTGACGGTGCACTGATACCAGCAGTATTGTTCACCGCCGGGGCCCGGTATTTCGGTTTTGATGACCGCATGCCTGACCTCGTCCGGCGAATGGACATAAACCCGGCGGGGATCGATCGAAACCACCACCGCCTGGCTTCCGTAAACGCGGGATATCATTTCGATCGAGCTGCGGCCCGTGGGACGTCCGTCTGCCAAATACGTTTCGGCGATTAAAACGGCGTCGCTTCCGATGGAAACCTTATCCGCCCCGGATCGAAAATACTCGGCGGCAACTTCCAGGGCACTGTACTCCCGGCCGTCTTTGTCGGTGTAGTCGCGGATCCCCCCACCAATGGTCAACGGAACAAATACATTTTCGGAGGTCTGCCGCAGCACCTCCAGCATCGGCATGTCCTCCAACGGAAAATCCCGGAAACCCGTTATGTTTAAGAAGGTGATCTCGTCGGCGCCTTCCTGATAGTAGCGGCGGGCCAGTTCAACCGGTCGACCGAGATTTCTAACATTCCCGTTTTCCCGGACATCATATTGATCGCCCTTGGTTACCACCAAATCGCCGCGGTCGTTGGAACGCACATCCAGGCAGGCGATGATGCGCTTTGCCAGGGTGGTAGCGTCCGACACTTGAACCGGTATAGTTGACTCGGCGTCGGTGTCCAGAAAATTTTTCAAAATTCCGAGTCCGGCCCGTCCGCTCTTTTCCGGATGAAACTGGGTGGCAATGATATTGCCTTTTTGAATGCTGCTGACAAACTCATAGCCGTAGTCGGTGGTCGTCAGGATGACCGCGGCATCGTCAACCACCACATGATAGGAGTGGACAAAATAAAATTTCTCATCCCCCCGAAGTCCGGCAAAAATCCGTGAGGGCTGTTGGAACTTGAGCCCGTTCCAGCCGATGTGAGGCACTGAAAGATCGGTTTCAAAGCGTTTCACATTTCCATCGATCAGGGACAGTCCGCTGATGTCGGGCGCCTCTTCACTGTGGCTGAACAAGGCCTGCAATCCCAGACAAATCCCCAAAAACGGGCGATTTGATTTGATATAGGCTTTCAGGGGGTCGACATATCGCTTCTGGTGCAAAATGTGCATCATGTTGCCGAAAGCGCCGACACCCGGGAAAACGAGCTTTTCAGCAGCCATGATATCATCTGTACGTGTTACAATTTTGACTTTCTCTCCCAGGCTCTCGATGGCATTGATGACGCTTCTGACATTGCCTGCACCGTAATCCAATAACGTGATCATTTTACCTGCCAACTTTCTAATCCGGACACGCCGGTTGCAGTGAAACGGAAATCCCGATTTATCGGCGAACCGATCCGCCCGAGGCGGACTCGCCAAGACGCAAAGATGCGAAGATTAACTTGAAAATTTACCTTTGCGGGCTTTGCGCCTTTGCGAGAAAAATTTTTTTCATAAAATGCAAAAGAAATCACAATTAAGACAACGTTTTTTTACATTACAATTTGCAATAATACAAGCCTCGCAATTGGCACACCGGGGTCATGTCAAAGAAAGTCCTAAATTGGTTTGGAATTTTGAATTTAGTTCATTGGGATTTGTTTGAGATTTGGTTTTTGGGGCTTGGAATTTTCTTACAAGTTATCTGACACTCAGAACTTGGCTACCATTTTTTTACCGAACACAAAAGATTGGAAGGTGTCTTACGCCACCAGGGCGTCTTTTAATATTTGGCGCGACGCTGCGCTGCGCCCATACATGTTGTTTAAAAAATGGGTACATTCATTGCAGAACTTTGAGCCTCGGCCGTCGATAATTACTTTCACATAGCCACGATATCCGAATTTATTGAATTCGCCCCTGCTCATCGGACACAGCGATCCATCGGGGGCAGGCTGGTAAGATGCGTGATCGGTCAAACCAAAGTTGTGTCCCACCTCATGCAGCGAAACCTTCAACGTTCTATCGATAAACAACTCATACTCTTCATCCGAGGTGATCTTCATCGGTGCCAGTTTGTTAGTGGAGACAACCGCTACGTCGTTTCTAGGGTTTTTTCCGCCAAGAATGGAATTATAGAATTCATCGTCATCTGCTGTTTTTAAATCCGCATCAGTTATTCCCAGGGTATGCCCCCCGTATTCTTCGTTAAGAATCATCGTCAGCAGCAGGGCATCGATACTTTCGACGACCGGTGAATTGTAATGAGACAGCTCAACTTCATCAATGACCCCGCGAAAGGTTTCCAATATTCCGGCCCCGATTTTTTTAAGGCTGCTATAGGTTATGTAGCTGCCGATCCGCACAATATTTAATTTGGATCCGTCTCTCAGCATATTTCTAAATCCTGGTTGGACTGAGTTGTGACCAGTCGGCATCAGCCGCAATTGAATGCAGCTTTCAACTAGTTTAATAATACAATTTTAAGTGCCGCAATACACTTTACCATCGTCAATTTTGCCGGAGCTTATTGGTCGCACGTTAAATCTAATAAAATTATCAGAGCATGTCAAATCTCATGATCATATTATATTCTGTTGGCCAAAATTATAATTGCAAAAATCATGCCTGAACGCCCTTATATATATTTGTTGTATTGCTTATGGGTTGATAGGAAAACCCGGTCGCCTATAAAGCACGATGCCGCTAATCGTCAAGGTTTGGGCGCAATGTTGTCAGAATCAGTGACCACCAGCAGAGCTGGAGGTATGAGGAAGGCCCCTGGAAGGGGCCCGAACCACCCTCTGCCGCTGGTCGCTTATGTATATAAAGAATTTTGGTTAGCTGAATAAAGCTCTTGAAATTAAATGCGATGCGTTTTATTTTCAAATCTGAATGGAGGTCATTATGGCCGTCAAGATACTGATAAAAAGACATTTCAAAGAAAATACCGCCAAACAGGCCATTGCCCTGCTCAACCATTTTCGCCAAGATGCCATGAGTCAACCGGGATACATTTCAGGGGAAACCTGGCTGAACCATTATGATCCGCGCAGCATAACGGTAGTTTCCACCTGGCAATCGGTCGATGATTGGATTCGCTGGGAGGAAAGTGAAACACGAGCAACGCATGAGGCGAAACTGGAGGGGCTGCTGGAGGAATCTGCGAAATTTGAGGTGTATGACCTTGGCGGATCGTCCGGCTAAGCAACGATGTCTTAGAGAAATTCTTTGAGCTCGGCTTCGAAAGAATCGCAAGGCTTTATCCAAGACCGCTGGAATTTGATGGCCAATAATTCTCTTTGGAGAATTACCGGCAGGCTGCCTCAGATCGATGAAAAATCAGCGACCACCAGCAGAGCTGGGAATATTAGGAAGGCCCCAGGAATGCGCTGGAATCACGATCTGTCACTGGTCGCTGATGTATATAAAGAATTTTGCTGTGACGGTAAAACCGTTTCAATTCTCATCCCGATAGAGCGGGATGGCGTATGAATGGAGTCATCTGTGATAACAATTACAGCACGACCCCGAAAGGATGATCATGCAGGAGGCACTCAAGCAAACCCTGAAGCATGCGGGTGTTAAATTCCTTCGCATTTTATGGTGCGACAACGCCAATGTAATTCGCGCCAAAGCCGCCCATGTCGATTACCTGGAAGAATACATCGACAATGGGATCGGTATTACGATGGCCCAGATGGCCCTGCCGGTAATGTATGACAGTGTGGTTGCCGAAACAGGCCTCGGACCGGTGGGAGAAGTACGCCTGATGCCCGACTGGTCGACACTGACATTTCTGCCCTATGCCGCCGGTCATGGGCAGGTTTTGAGCGACATGGTGATCAGCGAAACCGGCAAGGTGTGGGAGCACTGCCCGCGGGGTTTTCTCAGACGTCAGATTCGGCACCTTGAAGAACAGGGATTGATGCTTAAAGCGGTTTTTGAAAATGAATTTTTCCTTTTGCATAGAAATGCCGACGGAATTCTGGCACCAGCCGATAATACGGTCTTTTCCGCCACAGGCGCTATGAATCTTCACCGGGCATTTATCAATGATCTCACCGATGCACTAATTGCCCAGGGTCTTGACGTCGAAGGGTATTATCCTGAGTCCGGACCCGGCCAACAGGAAGTCAATATACGCTATGCCGAAGCCTCACAGGCGGCCGACCGGCAGATTGTCTATCGTGAAACCGTCCGGGGCGTGGCCACTCAACACGGACTGATCGCCTCATTTTTACCCAAGATTCTGGAAGACAAGGCCGGTTCCGGATGTCACCTCAATTTCAGCCTCTGGCGCGACGACCAAAATATCAGCGGTGATCCGCAGCAGGCTACCGGTATCAGCTTCGAAGCAGGGGCTTTCATCAGCGGAGTTTTGGATCACCTGCCCGCCCTGGCGGCCGTCACCATTCCCAGTAAGACGTCCTATCGACGCATCCGGCCGCATTTTTGGGCAGGAGCCTTCCGAGCATGGGGCCACCAAAACCGCGAGGCGGCCGTACGCGTGTGTAAAAACAAAGCCGGTACCGCGGCCAGTCGCTTTGAGTACAAAACCGCCGATGCCACTGCCAATCCCTACATGGCTCTGGGCGCCTTTATCGCGGCCGGACTCGACGGGCTGCGGCGCAACCTGACCCTACCTGAAGAAGTCGCCATGGATCCCGGACTGATTCCCGATGATCAACGCAAGGCGAAAGGAATCGATCTGCTGCCCCAGAATCTGGGACAGGCCCTTGATGCCCTGGACAAGGATAACGTGCTGCTCGAAGCAATGGGAGAACAACTTGCCGGTTCTTACAGGGCCGTACGCCGCAACGAATGGGACAATCTCAAGGATTTGAGTTTAGAAGAAGAGGTGGCGCTTTTGGCGGAGCGATATTAGGTAAATATCAGTTGTTGGTTGTCAGCCCAGCCGCTAGCCGACGAAGAGGGCCAGTTTGATCGAAAAAAGAAACTCAAAAAAGCGAATATCGAATATCGAATAATGAGTATTCCGTCGGAGGCGGATCGAAACCACCCTTCGAAATTCTGCGGTTCGTTATTCTGCTGTTCTGCGGTTCGC
>CP070771.1:4757862-4765561 GCA_020345785.1 Desulfobacterales bacterium | reverse complement strand
GCTCAACGGTTGTTTCGACATCCACCAGGGCCTCATGGGATTGGCCGTTCACCATGCGGTTTTCTGCTCCCAGATGCTCCAGCTTTAAGGACGGCTTGCCGTTGATTACCGGCCAGTTCAATACTTGCCTTTGATATAGCCAGTATACAATAGCGATCGGAAATAAATCCATGCGGCGGCAGCCGTTGCGGTACTGGTGAGTGTAAGGAGTCAGCAGATTGCGGTGAAACGAGAACCGCAGAAATTCATCGTCGAATCCTAAGGTATTGTAGCCGATGCTGACGGTTTCCGGTTCATTCATCAGGGCGTGGATCTGCACGGTGGCCTCGTATTCGCACAAACCGCCGGCAGGCTCGGAGACGGGGATACGATTGGTGAGAATCGCCAAGGGGGAAGGGATGACATCCGGCCGCAGTTTAACCTTGATGTCATGGCGCTCGATTTCATTCAACTGGTGATCGGTGCGGATGGCGGCAAACTGCAAAACCTGATCGAAGGCCTTGTTTAACCCTGTGGTTTCTATATCGTAAAAGAGATAGCTGGCGGTCATAAGATTTCGTTTTCAGCCTGATGGATTCCAATGCTGCCAAAATCAGCGATCTGTCAGAATTTGTCAAGGCTAAAAACGTTTTACGCCGTTTCAATCTTTAAATCATCTCTGCTGTAGCCGAATTCCGCCAGCAGTTTGCCGCATGTTCGAACGACTTCGTCGGGGCTTAATTTGGTTTCAACATATATGTCGGTGCGCTTAACTTTTTCCGGCATTCGCAATTGATCCCCGTAGCGGGAAAAGCGCGGTTTTTGTTCGTTGGAGATCCACAGCACTTTTTCGAAATCCTTGCTGTTGGTGGAGGCAAAATAGTCGCACAGACTCGTAAGCATCTCATCCCAGGTGCTGACCTTATAGGTGTTGCCGTTGAAGCGATAGGATTTTATGGTTTTGTCCGTATAGCTTTCAGCGAGTTTGATGGTATCCGTGCCAGATAAGGATTTATCCGTGCCGGATAAGGATTTATCCGTGCCGGATAAGGATGTATCCGTGCCGGACAATGATGTATCGGTGCTTGATAACGCCTTTGACCATGACTTGGGCAGTTCGTCATGCAGGTCCAAAATATCAGCCTCCATGGCGGCAGCAGGCGGCTCAGCCAGGTTGCTGGCCTTGCTCTTCAACAGCCATTTATCCTGATGTTTGTCGATAAACTTCTCAACGGTTTTGGTATCGACTTTATACCGGCAAAGCTTTTCGGTTTGTTCGCTCAGCAATTCGACAAATATTTTGTTGGGCTGGGTAAGGATTTGATTCCAGGCTTCCGGCAGAAAATCAGCCGCCAACTTCTGCTTTTTTTTCTGGAAAAGGGTCTTGGCGGCCCTTAATGACTGTCCCTTGGAGATTTTGTCTTTTTCAAGCAAATCAAGCAGATGGGTAACAATGACATCTGTTTTTTGTTTCATCAAATCCATTGAAAGAAACCATTTTTGTTTCCAGTTGCCCGGAGCCGACACCAGGTAGAACCACCACGTGATGCCGTTAGTCAGCAACGCCAGATTAACACCGTCGCGAGCGGCCAGATCAACCAGCTCTTTTTGGTAGCTGTCCAGCTTTTTGTGTACTCTTTTAACCTCTATAAAAACTTTGTTGGTATTCCTGATTCGCAGTGCATATGAAATATTTGATGAACCGGTTGAAAAGTCCGGGTAGACCTCTTCCACATTGAAAATGTCCCAGCCCAAAAAGGACAATAGTCTCAGCACGACAGCCTGTTTGGTGGACGCTTCATCAAAAGTTGCCAGTTTTTTATTGGCTTTCAGCTCATCTATAAACTCAGTGATCTGTTTTTTCATGATTCCTCCGGACCAGCGAAAATTAAGATATTTACAATTTTATCGGTCGGTAACGGCAAAACTTGAGCGGATTAAATCAAAACCTTAAAGAAATCGGATGTTACAAATTACATTTTCACCTGTTAGCAGATCTGGCAAACGGAACATATTTTTGACAACCGCTATAATTAGATAATTCGATCCAGCAGGCTGAAGTAATAGTAAACCAACGGCTGGAACCATGGGACGCCGTTATATAGGGGTATGGCCCTGAAAGCCAGATCGGTAAAAGCCGTATCGGGGTCTTTCCCCTGGACCAGGGCAGCCAGTTTATCTCCCAGGTAGGTTGCCAGAGCCACGCCGTGGCCGCAATAGCCCAGTGCATAATAAAGGCCGTTGTGTTTGCCGATATGCGGCAACCGGTTCATGGTAAAACCGATTTTACCTGACCAGGCGTGGGTGATCGCGACATCTCTGAGCCGGGGATAAACTCTGAGCATGTTCCGATACATATCGGCCGCATTTTCGCGCGGTGTTCGGCGCGGTGATTTGGGGCGGCCGCCGAATAAGAGCCGTCTGCCGTCCGGCGAGAGCCGAAAATAGTAAAGAAAAATTTTAGTATCATATATCATCCGTCCCTTGGGGATCAGCGATGCGGCTAAATCTTCCGGAAGGTCCTCGGTCGCAATCATCAGGCTCTCCGTTGGTAGCAGGCGCCTGCGAAGCCAGGGGGTCAACGGGCCGGTATAGCCGTTGGTGGCGACAACGACCTCATCGGCTGATATGGTGCCCCGGTTTGTGCGAATCGAAAAGCCCGAACCCCTGTGTTCGATTGCTTCTGCAATTACCTCTTCACACATATTTACGCCGAGATTGTCTGCCATGGCTATCAAACCCGTGATGTATTTGGCCGGATGAAGCCCGGCACTGGCAGGATCAAGCAACGCACCATGGTAAAGGTCGGAGTCTAATTCGGTTTTCAATTCCTCGGGGGAGATAACAAGGGTTTGGTGATGATATCGCTTATGCAGATGTTCCTGATCCCTTTTTAAACTCTCAAAATGAGACGGCTTAAAGGCTGTCTCGAGGTGGCCACAGCGCTGAAAATCGCAATTGATATTACCCTGGGCCACCAGACGTTCAACGGTATTTACTGATTCAAGAGATTCATCAAATAATTGTTTGGCTTTATCTTTGCCCAGTTTCTTTTCGATCTTTGTCAGTCCCCGGCTTAAACCAGTTAATGTCATGCCGCCGTTTCTGGCACTGGCGGCCGTTCCCAGCTTCAGCTTGTCGATGATGGTAACCTTAAGGCCGGCCTGTTTTAAACGGATTGCAGCGGCAGTGCCGGTGTAACCGCTGCCGATAACCAGTACATCGGTTCTGGTCGGCAAGGCGAAGGGGGAAAATGATTTTGTCAGTGGCGGCGGGTCCAGCCAGTACGGGATTTCCTTGAAATTCGGGCTTAGCTTCATAGTATTTTTCGAGGTTCAAGGTTCTGGGTTCCAGGTTCAGGGTTTCAGAGGTGTCAGATAAAAAAGCTCATAGCCGATAGCTCGCAGTTCCCCGGTTCAATCCCATCGCTGATCTATCGATATTGAACGGGGTAAACATAGCCGATAGTTCCTAGTTGAAAAACATCCCAGACTGCGGATAGCTCAGCCGAGTCGAATATTGAGATCTGTTTGCTATTAACTGATAACCAATAACGAATAACTTCTACTTGCTTCCCATTTCTCACCCTCCCACCTTCTCACCTTCTGGCCTCTGCCTGCCGCGCCATCCTGTCCCGTCGCAGTCACGCTGCAAGCGTGACGAAGTCGGAAGCCCGCAGGGCGACGGCGGGTCCTCTGCCCTCTCCTAGTCCCAGGCCGTCCCCCAGCCATGTTCATCCTTTACCAGATCCACCATCAAAGAGGCTTCCGTCGACAGGACGCCGTCTATTTTGCTGATTTTTTTAAATACCAGCTCGTGGAATTCTTTCAGAGAACGAACCACAAAATCAACATCAATATCCGTTCCGCCGGTGGTAAGTGCCACCCAGATCAAGGCGTCAAGCTTTTTGAGCTTTTCCAGAACATCTTCCGCTTTTTTCAGGTCTATCCGTATCTTTAAATTTCCGGCGATTTCAAACCCTAAATCCATGGGATTGGCAACCGCCACGATTTTGATGATGCCGCTGTCTAAAAGCCTTTTTAAGCGTCTTCGCACGGTGAACTCTGAGATACCCAACTCCTGTGCGATCGCGTTGTTTGGCATGCGTCCGTCCTTTTGCAGCAGTTGAATCAGCCGGCAGTCTACCCGATCCAGTTTTTTACCGGTAGAATGGTCAATGTTATTCGTCATTTTTCTGTTTTTTTCGATACTTTTTTTCATAATTATTCCAATATAAGTTTAATTTTTATTATTTTTTACATTATTCGATATTAATGTCAATAATTTTTATTGACACAAATTATTTTTTTAGATATCTAATACGATAAAATTAGACGTAATATTCATGGAAAGGATCAACAGTGAAAAAGATAATTATTGTCGGTGTTGGTGCCCAGGGCAGTACGATTGCCAGACGAATGGACGAGCATCCGGCGGCAGCGGAAATTATTTGTGCGGATTACGATCTCGATGCGGCGAAAAAGCTGAGCGGTTCGCTGCAAAAGGCCAAAGCCGTCCAACTGGACGCCGGGGAAGTGAACAATGTCATTCAGGCGGCCCAAGGCTGTGATCTGGTTGTCAATGGTTTGCCCCTGGAGTACAACCTGATCATCATGGAGGCTGCCCTGGAACTGAATGCTTCCTATGTGGACCTGGCCGGTCCCATGGAAAAAATCGGCTTTGTCGAAAGCTACCGCATGATTTTTTCGGAATGGCACCCAAAGTTTAAAGCAAAAGGACTGACCGCCCTGGTCGGCTGCGGATCATCCCCCGGTCTGGCCAATCTGATTGCCAGAGAATCGGTTGATAAGCTCGACAGATGCGATCACATCGGTATTTATGTCTATGAAGGGGTATGGACCAAGCGCTTTACCCCCTTCTGGTGGTCGCCGGAAGTGGCCTTCGGTGACATGGCATTTAAAACGTTTCGGTTTGAAAACGGCAATATTATTGCGGATAAACCATTCAGCCGGCCTGTTATGATGAAATTTAGAGGAATTGACCGCCAAATTTACATGGTGGATCATGAACATGATGAACCGGTGACCATGGGCCTGCTGGCCGATAAAGTGCTCAAAGGGGTTAAGAATGTGGAATTCAAATACGGCGGCCCCCAGGTCGAACTTTCCGAATCACTATACAAAATGGGATTGCTCTCCAATGAACCGGTGGCGGTCGACGGCACCGAAATCGCTCCGCTGGACCTGGTACTGAAGCTGTGCCCGCCGGCGCCAAAATTTCCGGATGAAATCAAAGCAATTATCGATGAAGGCCTATTACTGGAGGAGGCTGCTTTTCTGGTGCGGGTCGAAGGCGATAAGGACGACCAGCCTGTGATAATTGACTGTTACGTCAATTCACCGGGGTTGGTTGAAGCTTTCGAAAAATCAGGTTTGAGCCATGAGGCTTATCTGACGGGCCAGTGCGCGGCAGTGTTTGTGAAAATGCTGGTGGACGATGCGTTTGCGGAAAGCGGACTGTTTGTTCCGGAGCAGCTACCGGCAGACGCCCGCCAATATTGTTTTCAGGAACTCGCCGAACTGGACATCACGGTTGATGAAATCGTCGAAAAAAGGATCGCCTGATTAATCCGCACCTAAAAATAGTGCATTCTGGGCTGTAATTTCCACTTTGAAAACTGAAGCAACCTGTTAGGTCGAGTGTCCGCGGATTAATCACTTTATGCTGCGCATCTTTCTTTTAATATTTCTAATCAGCCCGGAGAGAGGAGCTATGGATGAAAATTATAAGAGTCAATTTAACTCGCAAAAGTATTGAAACCCAGGATGTCCCCGAAGAATATGTCCGGCTTGGCGGGCGCGCTCTGACATCCAGTCTGATCAACAATGAAGTGCCGGCCGCCTGCGATGCCCTTGGACCGGACAACAAACTTATTTTCGCACCCGGCTACCTGAGCGGAACCCCGCTGATCAACACCAGCCGGCTGTCAATCGGAGCCAAAAGCCCGCTGACCGGCGGCATCAAAGAGAGCAATGTGGGCGGTACGGTCTCCGCCGCGTTGGCCACTCTTGGGGTTACGGCCGTGATCGTTGAAGGCCGGGCGGCTGCAGGCGAATATTATTTTCTCAAAATTGACGCCGCCGGCGAGGTTGCTCTGCTGGATGCCGCGCCGTACAAAGGGATGCGAACTTATGCCCTGGTAGAAAAGCTGACCGCCGAATTCGGTGACAAGAACAGCATCACCTGTATCGGACCGGCCGGCGATTCTCAAATGAGCGCCGCTTCGATTCAAACGACGGACCTTGACGGTCGTCCCTGCCGGGCGGCCGGCCGCGGCGGACTGGGAGCGGTCATGGGCGCCAAGGGCCTTAAAGCGCTCATCGTGGCGCGGGGTGGTAAATCCACTGATCCGCTGGCCGATCCGAGCGCGTTTAAAGAAGCGGCTCAGTCCTATGCCAAGGCGGTCAAGGCCGACGAGTTCAGCGGCGAGGTGCTGCCGGCCCTAGGGACCGCCGTACTGGTGGAGCCGATCAATGCCGTCGGTGCTTTTCCCACCTGCAACGCGCGTCTGGGACAGTTTGATCAGGCCGAGCAAATCAGCGGTGAAACCATGGCTAAAATTATCAAGGAGCGCGGCGGCAAAACCACCCACAAGGGCTGTGCCCAGTGCATCATTGACTGTTCCAATGAATATGTGGACAAAGACGGCAAGTATGTCACCTCTTCGCTCGAATACGAAACGATCTGGTCCATGGGCGGTATGATCGGCAATGGGGATCTGGACGCGATTGCCAGGCTCGACTTTCTCTGTGACGATATCGGTCTGGACACCATCAGTACGGGCGTAGCCATTGGGGTGGCCATGGATGCCGGCTACCGGAAATTCGGCGATGGTCAGGCGGCGATTGCGATGGTCGAGGAGGTGGCCGCCGGAACCGCGTTCGGTAAAATCCTCGGCGAGGGACCGGCCGCCGTGGGAGCACACTTTAAGCATGACCGTGTGCCGGTAATGAAAGGGCAGAGTATGGCGGCCTATGATCCCCGGGCGATACAGGGGATGGCGGTGACCTATGCCACCAGCCCCATGGGGGGCGACCACACGGCCGGCTGGGTGGTCGATCAGAACCTGGAGGCCTTCGGCGGCAAACTGGATCGCTTCTCGGACAAGGGGCAGGTGGACGCTTCGCGCAATACCCAGATTCACATGGCCGCCGTGGACAGCGTCGGCATCTGTGACTTCGCCCAATCCGGACTGGCATCATCGGAAGGCATCGCGACTGTCTACCAAATGATCGCGGCCAAATCCGGCAAACCGTTTGGCGCGGAAGACTGGAAGGCGCTGGGCACCCGCGTTTTAAAGGCCGAACGCGAATTCAACCGCAACGCGGGCTTTACCAGCAAGGATGACCGTCTGCCGAAAATGTTCTATGAAGAACCCCTGCCGCCGACCAACAAAGTCGTCATCATCAGCGATGAGCAGATGGATTCGACGTTTGATTTTTGAGCGATGAAGATCACGGTCAAGGTTCATGGAACCTTAACAAAATATTTGTCAACATATGACCACACAACAGGGCTTGTGCTGGAATTGCCGGACCATAGCGATGCAGCGGCATTGATCGAATTTCTGGGAATTCCCAAATCAAAGGTCGGGATGGTATCGGTGAACGGGCACCAGGTAAATTCTGCCGATACCATCCCGGACAAAGCCGTTGTCAAGGTGTTTCAACCGATTTTCGGGGGATGAAAAAGGAGCTGG
>CP070771.1:4752218-4757762 GCA_020345785.1 Desulfobacterales bacterium | reverse complement strand
GGGGTGCCGACAAAAAGTACGATTATGTCTGGGAAGAACGCTGGACCAGGGATGCGGGCTACGGAACCTTCATCCCCCAGGTAGTCAACGGCCTCTTCGACAAACTGGGGATCACCATGGATGATGTCGATAAGCTGGTGTTTCCCTGCTTTTTTAAGGGCGATCATAGCAAAATTGCCCGGGGGCTCGGGGCCGGGCCTGACAAATTGGTGGATAATATGCATGAAGTCTGCGGTGAAACAGGCACCGCTCACTCGTTTATGATGTTTATTTCGGCTCTGGAACAGGCCAAACCCGGCGACCGGATTCTGATGTGCGGCTTTGGACAGGGGGCCAACGCGTTGTACTTTGAGGTCACCGAAAATATTACCAGGCTGTCTGCACGCAATGGAGTTGCCGGGTCGCTGGCCAACAAGAAATCTATCGACAATTACCACAAATGGCTGAAGTTCAGGGATTTGATTAAAACCGAGATGGGAATTCGGGCCGAGGCGCCCACTCAAACGGCGACCACGGTTCTTTGGCGCAAAAATAAAATGATTTTGGCGCTGGTGGGCGGCAAATGCCGGGAGTGCGGAACGCCTCAGTTTCCGAAAGCAGATATCTGCGTCAATCCGAATTGCGGGGCTTTTTACAGCCAGGATGATTATGAATTCGCCGATATTCCGGCCCGGGTTAAAACCTTTACCGGCGATATGCTGGCGGTGTCGGTCGATCCCCCGGCAATATACGGGATGGTTCAGTTTGAAGGCGGCGGCAGGCTGGTGGCTGATTTTACCGACTGCCAGCTGGATGAAATTAAAGTGGGACTGCCGGTCAGCATGGAGTTTAAACGCAAAGGGGCCGACAGTGAGCGCGGGTTTGTCAACTACTTTTGGAAGGCGGTTCCCCTGCCGGGGGCGGCCGCCGACATGAACAAAATCCGCTTTGATGATCGCGTGGCAATTGTCACCGGCGCCGGGGCGGGTCTCGGCCGGGCGTATGCCCTGGAATTGGCGCAGCGCGGCGCCAAGGTGGTGGTCAATGACCTGGGGGGCGCCCGAGACGGCAGCGGACAGGGATCGGCCGCGCCGGCGGACCAGGTTGTGGCTGAAATAAAACAGCTCGGCGGTGAAGCGGTTGCCAACTACGATAATGTCGCCACACCTGAAGGCGGTGAACGAATCGTTCAAACAGCCCTGGATGCCTTCGGTCGGGTGGATATCCTCATTAACAATGCCGGCATTCTGCGGGACAAGAGCTTTTTAAAGATGGAGCCTGAAAATTGGAATGCCGTCATGGATGTTCATTTAAACGGGGCCTACTGTGTTACCCGCCCGGCCATGGCGGTAATGAAAGAAAACGGCTACGGACGCATCGTGATGACCACCTCGGCTGCCGGCCTATACGGCAATTTCGGCCAGACAAATTATTCAGCCGCCAAAATGGCACTGGTCGGACTGATGAGCACCTTAAAGCTGGAGGGCAAAAAATACGATATCAAAGTCAACACGATTGCTCCCATTGCGGCCTCCAGGCTTACTGAAGATGTCATGCCGCCGGATTTGTTTGAGAAGTCAAAACCGGAATTTGTCGCTCCCATGGTGCTTTATCTGTGCAGTGAACGCTGTAAAGAATCCGGTGCGGTTTTCAACAGCGGCATGGGGTATTTCAACCGGGCGGCTGTCGTTACCGGGCCCACCACGCAGCTGGGCGATCCTGAAAACCCGCCGACTCCCGAGCAGATTCACGCGAACTGGAACAAGATCAACTCCCTGGAGGGCGCTCGGGAAATGGAAGACGCCAATGCGGCCATCATGACGCTCATTATGCCTCCCGGCGAAGCGAAAGATGCCGGGGAAGAATCCTCTGAGAGCGGCGGCAGTATTCGGGCGATTTTTGAGGGTATGATTGATAGCTTCAAGGCGGATGCCGCCGCCGGTATTGATGTCGTATTCCAATTCAACATATCCGGAATAGGCGGCGGCGACTGGTTTTGTGTCGTCAAGGACGGCAGCTGCAGCATCGATGCCGGCGTCCACGAAAAACCGGCCTGCACGATCAAAATGGCGGCCGTAGACTTCCTGGCCATGATGGGCGGAAAGCTGCCGGCCATGCAGGCGTTTACATCCGGCAAACTTAAAATCGAAGGGGATGTGATGAAGAGCCAGCTATTAGAGAAACTGTTTAAAATTGGATAATCGGATTAAAACTCCATCTAATGCCCGATGGCTGCGTTGTGAGCCACTTCAAAATGCTCACGTACTATCGTGTACGCTCCGCTTGTGAACCGTCTCACGCCTTGCCATCGAACATAATCTGAAGTTTTAAAACCGATTATTATGAATAGACAAGTAAACTAATAAACTTAATCAACCAGTTAACTAATTTTTAATTAATTTTTACGGAGTAAAAATTATGGCTACAGGAATAAAAGACAAAGTTGCAATTATTGGTATGGGCTGCACGCGTTTTGGTGAGCGCTGGGATGTGGGCGCCGAAGAATTAATGGTGGAAGCCTTCAAGGAGTGTATCGAGGATGCCGGCATCGAAAAGAAAGATATCGGGGCCGCCTGGCTGGGCACCTGTTTCGACAGCATCAATGTCGGGCGCAGTGCGCTGCCCCTGTCATTGACACTGCGGCTGCCGAATATTCCGGTCACCCGGGTTGAAAATTTTTGTGCCACCGGCACCGAAGCCTTCAGGGGCGCCTGTTATGCAGTCGCCTCCGGCGCCTATGACACCGCCCTGGCCTTGGGAGTTGAAAAACTCAAAGACACCGGCTACGGCGGGTTGCCCAGCTTTACAGGCTCTGATTCAGGCAGCCTGAACTGGCAATGGTTTCCGAACATGACGGCACCGGGGTCCTTTGCCCAATTGGCCAGTGCCTATGGCGCCAAATATAAAATTCCGGATCGGGATTTAAAACGGGCCATGGCACATGTGTCAGCCAAAAGCCATGCCAACGGCGTACTGAACCCCAAAGCCCATTTGCGCAAGGCCGTGACCGAGGATCAGATTATGGCGGCCCCGATTATTGCCCACCCCCTGGGGTTGTTCGACTGCTGCGGTGTCAGTGACGGTGCTGCCTGCGCCATCGTGGCTACCCCCGAAAAGGCAAGAGAACTCGGCAAAAAGGATTTTATCAGCGTCAAGGCGCTCCAGCTGGCTTTGAGCTCCGGCGAGGAGATGGGTTACAATGATTGGGACGGGGATCATTTTGTCACCACCAGCCGGTGCAGCACGCAAGCTTACAAAGAGGCGGGGATTACCAATCCCAAAGAGGAAATCAGCATGATGGAGGTGCACGATTGTTTTTCCATTACTGAGCTGGTTACCATGGAGGATCTTCATATTTCCGAAAGAGGGCAGGCCTATAAGGATGTCATGGACGGCATGTTCGATCGGGACGGCAAGACCCCGTGCCAGGTGGACGGCGGTTTAAAGTGTTTCGGTCATCCCATCGGTGCCTCCGGGCTGCGAATGCTCTACGAGATGTATTTGCAGTTTCACGGCCAAGCCGGTGCGCGCCAGATTGAAGATCCCAGATTCGGGCTTACCCATAACCTGGGCGGATTCCCGGCCATGAATGTGTGCAGTATATCGATCGTCGGCAAATACGGCCGATAAAAAGGAGCAGCCCTTCGGGCTTTGAGGAAAAAAGCTCGTAGCTCATAGCTCACAGCTCATAGTTAAAAAAGGAAATTTTGTGGACTATCAGCTATGAGCTATCAGCCGGTATTTTTCGCCTTTAGCGAAGCGCTCCTCCCCGCTGTAGGGAGCGGGATTTCACATCTGATTTCAGAGACTTAGGTATTCAACAAGTGAAACGCTCCTCAAGCGCAGCGCTCTTCAAGCGCAGCGCTCATAAAGAGAAAAGCGAGTTATTACCATGGAAATACTCAAATACACCGAAGAACACCATGCGTTTCGCCAACGCCTGCAGGATTTTTTAGCCGCGGAAGTAACGCCCTTTGCCGACCAGTGGGAAGAAGAAAAGATCGTCCCCAAAAGCGTCTGGCAAAAAATGGGCCGGGGCGGATTTTTATGCACCGATGTTGCACCGGAATACGGCGGAACGGGGGGGGATTATCTATATTCCCTGATTGTGGCCGAAGAGATGACAAAAACCTGGCAAACCGGGTTGGCAGCTCCCCTGCACAGCGACATCGTGGTTCCGTATATCAGCTCCTTTGGGTCGGAAAAATTGAAGCGGAAATATCTGCCCGGATGTGTTTCCGGTGACATCGTCACGGCCGTGGCCATGACGGAGCCCGGTGCCGGCAGTGATCTTGCCGGGATGACGACTGCCGCGGTGGAGGAAGGTGCGGAAGTCGTGCTCGACGGTTCCAAAACGTTTATTTCCAACGGCATTAATGCGGATCTGGTCGTGGTGGCCGCCCGGGATCCTGCTATGGAAAATCCTTATGAAGCCCTGTCTCTGTATGTGGTTGAATCCGGGACACCCGGTTTTACGCGGGGGCGCCACCTTGAGAAAATGGGCATGTGGAGCCAGGACACCGCCGAGCTATTTTTCTCTAAATGCCGAATCCCCAAAGAAAACCGTATCGGTGAGAAGGGCATGGGGTTTTTGATGCTGATGGATAAGCTGCAGCCGGAAAGGCTGATGTGCGCCATCATGGCAGTTGCCGGTGCCGAGCGCATCCTGGAGTGGATTACGGATTACTGCAAGCAGACATCCGTGTCGGGCAAGCCCCTTTCCAAATCCCAGGCAGTGCAGTTTGCGCTGGTGGAAATGGCAACGGATGTGAAGCTCGGCCGAACCTTTGTTGAAAAGCTGATCGCCGATCACATGGAGAAAAAGGAGATCATCGTTGAAACTTCCATGGCCAAATACTGGACCACCGAGATGCTGAATCGGCTGGCCAACCGCGCCATGGATCTGTGCGGCGATTTTGCCATGTCGGAGAAATGCCGCATCGTCAGAGCCTGGCGGGATGCCAAGATTATGACGATCTTTGCCGGGACGAATGAGATAATGAAGAATATTGCGGCCAAGTTTATGGGTCTCTGAAAACCTGTTTTAAAACCCCATTCTATGGCCGATGGCCGCGTTGCGAGCCGCTGAAAAATGCTCACGTACTTCCGTGTACGCTCCGCTTTTTCATCGGCTCGACGCCTTGCCCTCAACCATAGCCTGGGATTTTAAAACCGGTTTTGACAGCAATAATTAGCAGGAATAGTCATCGATGTTGTGTTCTCCTAAGAAATGATGAAAAGCATTAGCGCCGTACTGAACCAATTCACAGCATCTTGGCAGTCGGAATGGAAAAGCATGGCGCAAAGGGCAGAGGGCATAGCGTTAGGAAGACAGGGGACAGCGGTCAGAGGACCCGCCGTCGCCCGGCGGGCTATGGCGCGGCACGCAGAGGAGAGATGACAGAGGGCAGATTACAAAACAAAGGTTTCAGGTTTCGGGTTTCAGGTGTCAGCGAGCAAAAAGCTAAATGGCGTAGAGAATGGCGCATAGCGTAGATGGCAGAAGACAGAGGGCGGAGGACAAGAGGCAAGATGTAGTTATTAGTTATTAGTTATTGGTTATTT
>CP070771.1:4749608-4752118 GCA_020345785.1 Desulfobacterales bacterium | reverse complement strand
GATCAAGGCAAGATCAATTTTTCCCGGGCAACCACGTTGGCCGAGGCCGTCGAGATATTGAAAGAGGGTCAGTTCGATCTCATATTTTTAGATTATTACCTTCCTGACGGAAACGGTCTGGAGTTCCTAAAACGGACAATGAAGAATGGCCTTAAGACACCGATCGTGGTGATCACCGGCAAAGGAGATGAAATGACGGCCGCGCAGGTCATTAAAGTCGGTGCCTATGACTATTTGGCCAAAGATCGTGTCAGCAATAAATCCTTGTCTCGCATCATCACCAATACCCTCGATAAGGCGCAGCTTCACAGAGAAGTTGAACAGGCGCAAAAAAAGTTGGCCGAGTTGTCGACGCGGGACGAGTTAACCGGTCTCTACAATCGCCGGTTCTTTGATGAAGCGCTTGAACGAGAGATTGCGAGGGCCCGACGCTATGGTTCCGACCTGGTCTTGTGCATGCTGGATTTGGACCACTTTAAGAAGGTCAACGATACCTACGGGCACGCGGCCGGAGATTCGGTGCTTTCCGAGGTTAGCAAAATGCTCAAAAACTGCATCCGCAAAAGTGATTTCGTTGGACGATACGGAGGCGAAGAATTTGCCATTCTTTTACCGAACACCGGACCTGAGCAGGCACGCATCGTATCTGAAAAATTCAGACGGATGGTCGCCGGCCATCATTTTGGACATAACGGAAGCCGGTTTCAGCTTACGGTGAGTCTGGGCATTGCCGCCTATAATCGTATTTCCGATCCTTCTTCAGATCAGCTCGTCGAATTTGCCGACCAGGCGCTTTATCGTGCCAAAAGAGAGGGCCGAAACCGTGTCTTTTTTTTCCCCATGGGTCAAATCGAAACCCCGGCTCATGTTTGAGAGATACATCTGGCAGGCTCGTACGCCGGCAAATTATTTTCCCCTTTTTCTGCACCGAGTCTTGCGGCGTCATATACGGCATCAGCAAACAGCACGAATACATTTCAACGGGTCTTACCCCCCCCAAAAAGCATTGTTCAAGTCCCGTTTCGATCGCAGCTCAATGGGCCTTCCAGCGCGACAACTCTCGTCGCTTGAGTTTTTCCCCCAGTGAAGCCGAACAAATCTCTTGTGTATTTTGTAACCATCATCTATTAGTGATTTTATATTCATTTGCGTTGTCAACAGAACGGAGAGAATCAACATGCAAAAGTCTCTGGTTGCCATCGTACGCTATGAAAAACCGCTGGAATCCGTCCGCCGAGTCGTTGAATTGTCTCATGGTTTGGATCATTTGCCTTCCAAGGCCAGGGTCTTCATCAAACCCAACATTGTATTCTGGACCCGCGCCGTGCCGTTTCCCAAATGGGGTGTGATCACTACCTCCCGTGTGGTCGAAGATATGGTTCGACTTCTAAAAGAACGAGGGATCGAAGATATCACCATCGGCGAGGGCACGGTGACCATGAATCCCAGAGACACGAAAACACCGGCGCATGCATTCGAGGCGCTCGGATACGAAAATTTAAAGAAACGCTTCGGTGTCAGATATATCAACATTTTTGAAAGACCTTTTGAAAAAGTGGACCTGGGTGATGGGGTGAAGGTCCGTTTTAATACCGACATCCTGAACAGCGACTTTGTGGTGGATCTGCCGGTCATGAAATCTCACAACCAGACTGTGGTCAGCCTTGGAATCAAGAATTTGAAAGGCGTCATCGATATTCCATCCCGCAAAAAGTGTCACAATATGAACCCGGGAAAGGACCTTCACTTCTGGGTGGCCAAACTGGCAGACAGGATGCCCCCCATGCTGACCCTTCTCGACGGCATTTACACCAATGAACGCGGACCCGGATTTGATGGGCGTATGCGTAGAAGCAATCTTCTGATCGCATCGGCGGATGTCCTTTCAGCAGATATGGTGGGAGCCAAAGTGCTGGGGCATCCACCCGAGAAGGTGCCTTATCTGGTTCATGCAGCCAAAAACCGCGAACGCCCGGTGGATCTTTCAGATGTTGAAGTGATCGGTGTGCCGGTTGAAGACGTGGTTTCATTTCACGAACATGATTTTCAATACAGCCAAACCGGGGAAGGCGAGATGCCGGTGCCCCTGGCCAAACAAGGGATCAAAGGACTTTTTTACCGCAAATATGATCTTTCCATGTGTACTTATTGCTCGGGCGTCAATGGTTATATGCTTTCTGCGATTCGCGCCGCCTGGAAAGGTGATTCCTTCGGTGATGTTGAGATACTCACCGGCAAGGCGATGATGCCGTCCCCCGGCATGAGAAAGACCATCATGCTGGGAAAATGTATTTACCAGGCGCATAAAGACAACCCGGACATCCAGGAGATGATTGCCGTCAAGGGATGCCCGCCCAAACCCGAGCATATGGTCAAAGCCCTGCACCAGGCGGGGATTGACGTCGACCCGGGCTTTTTTGAAAACATGGACCAGATGCCGGCCTTTTTCTTAAACCGCTACGAGGGCAAATCGGAGTTCGATGAATCCTTTTATAAGATTGAGTAGATAA
>CP070771.1:4736719-4749508 GCA_020345785.1 Desulfobacterales bacterium | reverse complement strand
GAGCGGTCAGTTTGATCGAAAAATTGACTTTAAAAAGAAGCGAAACCACAATTATTCAATTTTCAATCTTCAATTCACCAGAGCCGCTACCACAACCGCTTGGCGTGTTCTTCGGGGAGACCGGCTTCTTGAATTTTCCTTACGACGCCGGCAATGTCATAGGATATAAACCTCACATCAATGGTGTCTTCTGAGGAATCCCAGATGACATATTTCGCATCGCTGCTGTCATCCCGAGGTTGGCCGACACTGCCGATATTGATGATATATTTTTTTTCCCGATCCAATCCGGTTAAACCTTCCGGGAGATCATGGTATTCCAGTTTCTGACCGTCGCAGCTGATAATCTCAAGGGTGTGGGTGTGCCCGATAAAGCAAAGCCTTTCGTCTGTTTTTTTGAAAACCTCTATTTTGCTGCTGTCCGATACCTGAAATACGTAGATAAGTGGAGAATCCGGCGGAAAACCGTGAACAAATCGGCAGCCATAGGATATGAGAAATGGTTCAAGCTTTGTGATGAAGCGGTAAGACTCTTCACTGAGCAATTCACGAGTTTTCATAAGCGATTTGCGTGCAGCCGGATTGAACCAGTTTAGATATTCAACATCCTTCAGCGCCAGTTCATGATTTCCCTGAACAGATGGTATTCGCCGGGTCCGAATTTGTTCAATGACACGATCCGGCTCGGGGCCGTATCCGATATTGTCTCCCAGACTGATCACCTCATCGACCCCCAACCTGTCAATATCCTCCAATACCTGCTGGAAGGCCTCGAAATTACCATGAATATCAGAAATGATCGCAAGTCTCATAACATTTGTGTGATTCTAATTAATCCGCCCTGAAAAATGGCATATTCAGGGTGGGAGATTGTTATTCGAAAATTGAAGAAAGTTATTCGATCGAAGTCCGGCGGATTAATTACCGCGTTGCGGTTTTTTTATCGTCCGTTTCTTTATGTCAACCAATTAATATACCAGGTGATCAGCTCCGTACCGAAAAAAATGTAAGTGATGCCCCCGATCGCCAAAAAAGGTCCGAAGGGCACTGCCAGTTTCATTCCTTTGCGCGATTGCAGCATAACCGCCAGACCTGACAGGGTTCCGACTAACGAAGACACAAAAATTGTAAAAACCACCCCTTTTAAGCCCACCAATGCGCCCATCATCGCCAACAACTTAATGTCGCCCCCACCCATCCCCTCTTTTTTGGTGATCAGGCTGTAAATCCAGGCAACCAAAAGCAAGCTTCCGCCTCCCACAAGGATGCCCAGCAAGGCATCTTTATATCCAACGGTCGAGATGGCAAAACTGGCTGCAAAGCAGATGGGTATGCCGGGCAGGGTGATAATATCCGGTATAATCCGGTGATCCAAATCAATAAAGGTAACCACCAGCAAGCAGGCAATGAATGCAAAATAAATTAATGCTTCAAGGGATTGACCGAATTTAAGAAATGTCGCCAGCGCAAACAGGCCTGTCAATAGTTCAATGATCGGATACCGCCATGCAATCTTCGCCCGGCAGTTACGGCAGCGTCCTTTGAGCCACAGATAGCTGAATACCGGAATGTTGTCATAAAAAGCAATGGTTGTGCCGCATTTAGGGCACATGGAACGCGGACGGGCGATCGACTGTGAAGCCGGCAGCCGGTAGATACAGACATTGAGAAAGCTTCCGATGCACAAACCCAAAACAAAGATAAAAATTTCAATCAAATAGAGCGGCATGCAACATCCTCATAGGATTTCAGATTATCACCGAAAACCTGGGCTCTTGTGATGATCAGAGATAAGAGGCTTTTCTGGAAACAAATTGCTAATGGCGTGATGGAAAAACGGATCTTGGAATAATGGGTTTGGCGGATTGGGTCCATTGGAATATCCGTTGTGATACCTACGCTAATAGACGAGGCAATTTCCGCGTTTACCACCAAAATTCCACCATTTCGTCATATCATTATTCCATTTGGATGAAACCACATCTCTCGGAGGTGAGATAAAGGCCGGGTTTTCTCTCCGAGCTGTCGGCTCTCCCCTCTCTCCGAGTTGTGAGCTCTGCGAGCCGGAAGCCGGGACGGAGTCGAGCCGGAAGCCGGGACGGAGTCGAGCCGGAAGCCGGGTCAGGCTTCATTTCTCTTATCCATTATTCTTACATGTTTTACAAAAAAAACAAAGGGATATTGTCAAAAAAAATTAATGCATTATTTTTAAAGGTTAGACTTGTATCCTTATAATACCGAAATTTTCCGGTTTACGGAAGCGTATTCAGGAGGCGTTCGCACATCGCTGCCTTATCGATCTTCTAGGAGTCAACATGGCTGAAGCCGATTTTGATGATCTTATAAGCATTATTGAGGATGACGATCCCGATGCTGAAATACCCGATATCCTTCCATTAATGCCCGTGCGGGATGTTGTCGTTTTCACCGATATGGTATTGCCCCTGTTCGTGGGACGCGAGAAATCAGTACGGGCGGTTCAGGAGGCGGTTGCCAAAGAGGGGTTTTTGTTATTGGCCGCCCAGAAAGATCCGGCTATCGAAAACCCGAATACAGATGAAATATTCAGCACCGGTACCGTCAGTCGCGTCCTGCGAATGTTGAAATTACCCGATGGCAATATCAAAATTCTTGTACAGGGCTTCGCCAAAGCTAAGATCGTTAAATATACGCGCAGACGCTCACTGTATCGAGTGAAGTTTGAGATGATCAAGGAGCCCCCGGTCGATGCAATCAGTCTTGAGATAGAAGCCCTGATGCGCAATGTTCGCGAGCACTGTGAAAAAATATTGGTCCTGCGCGGCGAGATGACCGGCGATGTCATCACCATCCTGCAAAGCGTGGAAGAGCCGGGCAAACTCGCCGATCTGGTGGCCTCGAACCTAAGGCTTAAAATTGAGGATTCTCAAAAACTGCTTGAAATCATCGATCCGGTTGAACGATTAAAGCAAGTCAATGACTTGCTCGCCCACGAAGTTCAACTGTCCTCAATGCAGGCCAAAATTCAATCCGACGTCAAGGATGAAATATCCAAAAGCCAGCGGGACTACTTTCTAAGAGAGCAGGTGCGGGCAATTTACCGGGAACTGGGAGAACAGGACGACAGCGTGCAGGAACTGGAGGATTACAAGAAAAAAATCAAGCAAGCCAGAATGTCGAAGGAGGCAAAACAAGAGGCCGTCAAACAGTTAAAACGCCTGGAAAAGATGCATCCTGACTCAGCGGAATCCACGGTGGTCCGAACCTATCTGGATTGGCTGGTGGACATGCCCTGGAATAAATACTCGAAAGATGTGATCGACATTAAAAGAGCCAAAAGAGTTTTGGACAAAGATCATTACGGACTTGCCAATGTGAAAAATCGTATTCTGGAATATTTAAGCGTTCGTAAACTCAATCCAGACATGAAAGGTCCCATCCTATGCTTTGTGGGACCTCCAGGTGTCGGCAAGACATCCTTGGGACAATCCATTGCGCGGGCCATGAAACGAAAGTTTATTCGTATTTCGTTGGGTGGTATCCGGGATGAAGCCGAAATTCGGGGGCATCGCCGCACGTATATCGGGGCAATGCCGGGTCGCATCCTGCAGAGCTTGAAACACTCCGGAACCAATAACCCTGTGTTTATGATGGATGAAATCGATAAATTGGGCTCGGATTTTCGGGGCGACCCCTCGTCAGCGCTGCTGGAAGCACTGGATCCGGAACAGAATACAGATTTCAGCGATCATTTTTTGAATCTGCCGTTTGATCTTTCGAAAGTCATGTTTATCCTCACCGCCAATGCAACCGATACCATTCCTTCGGCTTTGCTGGATAGAATGGAAGTTATCAATCTCGCCGGCTATACAGAGGAAGAAAAGATGACCATCGCCGTCAAGCACCTCATTCCGCGTCAGATTAAAGAAAACGGATTAAAACCCAAATCACTCGTAATCAGTGCCGGTGCCTTGAGCCAGATCATAACAGAATATACCTCGGAAGCCGGTTTGAGAAACCTTGAGCGCGAGATCGGTAGCATCTGTCGCAAGGTGGCACGCCAAGTCGCGGAAGGTGGCAAAAAGAATTTTAAGATCACCAGGGGCAATTTAACGACTTTTTTGGGTGTTGCCAAGTACATCCCCGAAATGGATCAGGAAAAAAGCCAGGTGGGGTTGGCGACTGGGTTGGCTTGGACCCAGGTCGGCGGTGAGACGTTATACGTCGAGGCATCTCTGATTGGCGGCAAAGGTGAGTTGATTGTTACCGGGCAACTCGGTGAGGTCATGCAGGAATCCGCCCGGGCCGCTGTGACCTATACCCGAGCCAATCTCAGTTCACTTGGAATAAAGAAGAAGAATTTTGATAACTTGGATATTCATATTCATGTACCCGCAGGGGCAATTCCCAAAGACGGGCCTTCGGCCGGCATCGCCATGGCGACGGCATTAGTTTCAGCTTTGACCGGCCGGCCGGTGCGCAATGATGTCGCCATGACCGGTGAAGTTACCCTCAGGGGAAGGGTTCTTCCCATCGGAGGCCTGAAAGAGAAAGCAATGGGTGCACTGAGAGCCGGTATCCGCAGGATTATCATCCCTGAGAAAAATAAAAAAGATTTGGCAGAGATACCCCCAAACGTCAAACGTAAAATTAAATTTATCACCGTGCGGCATATGGAGCAGGTGTTGGAGAATTCGCTGGTTCATTAGGAAAGGCAGAGGACAGAGAACAGAAGGCAGGGGTCAGAGTACAAAAGACAGAAAAAAAGGAAAGAGGGTGAGAAGTTGGGAAGGTGGGATCGAGCAGGACGGATTGTTGAGGACTGAGCAATAGGCAGGTTATTCGGGATGAGCGGACCTACGGTCTTTGAGAAGCGCTTTGTTTGAGACAAAACCGGAGATCAGAAAACCTTAAACCATCGTAACGGTCCCAACGATCCCGACCGTCTCGACCATTGAATCGATCCAAACCATCTAAACCATTTAAGCCATCTAAACGAATTAAACGATCCCAACGAACATAACATTCTCAAAGCTCTCAACGATTCACACCAATATGAAAATCCTTGCAGTGGATACGGCCACCAAAAGCTGCAGCGCGGCAGTGATAGACCGGCGGGAGTTGCTGGCGGAATTAACTACCGGCAACGGCCGGACCCATTCCAGGCATCTGATGAATATTATCGATACCGTCATCGGCATGGCGGGATTGAACCTCGAGCAGCTGGATGGATTTGCCACAAGCATTGGCCCCGGTTCTTTTACCGGTCTCAGAATTGGAATCAGCGCAATCAAGGGCTTGGCCTATGCCCTGAATAAGCCGGTCGTGGGCATCTCAAGTCTTGATGCCCTTGCATGGCAGTGTAACCAAACTCCATTTCTGATCTGTGCGGTTATAGATGCACGTAAAAAAGAAGTTTATTCCTGCCGTTATCGCTTTGTCAATCAGGCAGTGATTAAAGAAGGCAGCGAGCAGGTAGCTTCTCCGACCGACACTGTGCGGGGTATTGAAGAACCCTGTATTTTCGTAGGCAATGGCGCTTTACTATATCAGGAGCTGATCTCAGCCGAGTTGGGGGAACTGGCCGTTTTTGCCGATGATGCTCGGCACATCATTCGGGCGTCAACGATTGCCCGCTTAAGCCTATCGCGGATCAAGCAAAAACCAATCGAAGACGTAAGATTGCTGGTGCCGCAATATATCCGAAAATCCGATGCTGAGCTGAAACTCGGTTGCAGGGGATAATATCCTGATATTTTATGGTCATCATTGACAAGCCTGGCTATTGTTGTTAGAAGGTAAGATTTGATTTAATTTCAAATTGTCGATACGGAGCTACGAAGCGCCTAACCATGAAAAAGTATACCAGGTCCGATCCACCTAGTCAAACCGCGTTTCCGGTGGCAAGTGCCGGTTATCCTTTTATATTTTCTGCGGCATTTGTGACTGCTGTTCTGGCTTTATTGGGGCTTACGACCCTGACGTTGGTGGGTCTCGTGATCACGTTTGCCATATGCGGATTTTTCAGAGATCCGGATCGAGTAATTCCCGACCAACAGGGAGCCGTGGTATCCCCTGCCGACGGAAAAGTTGTTACCGCAAGCCTTGCGGACAACAGCCCGTTTTATGACGGACAAACGATGAAAATCAGCATTTTTATGTCGGTGTTTAACGTGCATGTCAATCGGGCGCCTTACGAGGGCCGGGTAAAAGAGATAAATTATCATCCGGGTAAATTCATCGCCGCCAATTTCGATAAAGCCTCTCTGGAAAACGAGCATAATGCCGTCTTTATCGAAACGCAGAATGGAAAACACTTATGCGTGGTTCAGGTGGCGGGTTTGATTGCCAGACGCATCATCTGTAAGATAAAAAAGGGGGATAACGTGATTCGGGGGCAGCGGTTTGGACTTATTTGTTTCGGTTCTCGGCTTGATGTCTATCTGCCGCCGGATATAAAGCTCAACGTGGCAGTGGGTGACAAGGTCCAGGCGGGTGTGACGATACTGGGCGAGTTTGCTGATTGAATATTGTCGATTGAAGATTGAATAATTAAGGAATCCTGTCTAGATTAAAAAATAACGCCTACATTGGACAACAGCGGGGTGCTCCCATAAAAAGTAGATCCGCCGCGGGCGCTATTGCATCTGTAATCGCAACGCTGATAATAAAATGATAGAATACCTCCATTTTTCAATATTCAATTTTCAATTGTCAATATCCCGCGCTTGCCCGGCTAAGGTTTGACCCCTATCGGATCACTAAAGCAATTAATTAAAATATACAAAGGGGGATAGTACAACATGTCTGGAAAAAAATTCAACGTCGCCGTGGCAGGTGCCACTGGAGCGGTCGGCAATCAAATGATCAGCTGTTTGGAGGAGGTGGATTTTCCGGTTCAGTCCGTCAAGTTCCTCGCCTCCGCCCGTTCAGCCGGCCGGAAGCTGCGCTTCAAAGGAGATTTGATAGCGGTTGAAGAACTCAAAGAGGATTCGTTTAAAGGAATCGATATTGCTCTATTTTCAGCCGGCGGCAGCACGAGTGAGCGGTTTGCACCTTACGCCGCCAAAGATGGCTGCGTGGTCGTCGATAATTCCAGCGCCTGGCGTATGGATCCGGATGTGCCGCTGATCGTGCCGGAGGTCAATCCACATGCCGTCGCCCATTATTCGAAAAAGGGAATTATTGCCAATCCCAATTGCTCGACGATTCAGATGGTTGTCGCCCTGAATCCTATCCGCAAAAAATACGGCATCAAACGCATTGTGGTTTCAACCTACCAGGCCGTATCCGGTACCGGTAAAAAAGCCATCGATGAGCTTTTTGACCAGACGCGGGCCTTAATGAACTTTCTGGAATGCGAAAATAAGGTTTATCCGCACCGTATTGCTTTCAACTGTCTGCCCCATATTGATGCATTTTTAGACAATGGATATACCAAAGAAGAAATGAAAATGGTCAATGAAACCCGTAAAATT
Organism: Desulfobacterales bacterium; assembly: GCA_020345785.1. The sequence continues at coordinate 4,742,051 of CP070771.1, read as the reverse complement.
TTTGAAGATGATACCATCGGGGTTACCGCGACCACCGTTCGGGTTCCAGTATTTTTTGGCCACTCAGAATCCGTTAATGTGGAAACAAGAGAGCCCGTGTCCGCCCAGGAAGTTAAGCTGCTGCTTGAAAATTCACCGGGCCTTAAGGTGGTGGATGACCCGGCCAGCAACCGCTACCCTCTGGCAACGGATGCGGCCGGTCAGGATTTGACGCTGGTGGGTAGAATACGCAAGGATGAATCTATTGCCAGTGGAATCAACATGTGGATTGTGGCCGATAATATTCGAAAGGGTGCGGCAACCAATGCCGTGCAGATCGCCAAGCTGCTGGCAGACAACTATTTATAATAATATATTTTTTATTGAAGATTGAATATTTAAGGAATTTCATCCATTCGAGGAAAGCGCTTAATTGACGGAGGAAGGCGGCATCCATCAGTTTTCAGTTTTCGATAGTCAATTCCGATTTACCCGGATAAGGAGAATCACATTGGAGCGTGTACCGGTAACCAAAGAAGGATATGAAACTTTAAAAAAAGAGCTGGAAAAATTAAAAAGATTTGAACGTCCTGAAAACATTAAAGCCATAGAAGAGGCGCGGGCCCACGGTGATCTTAGCGAAAACGCGGAGTTTGCAGCCGCTAAAGATCGCCAGGGTTTTATCGAGGGACGCATCATTGAATTGGAATACAAGCTGGCCAATGCCGACATCATTGAGCCCGACAAGTTGAACAAAGAAAGAGCGGTATTCGGCTCTCGGGTCTTACTTGAAAACATCGATACCGGCCAGGATGTCGAGTATCAACTGGTCGGGCCGGATGAATCCGACATTGAAAAAGGCCGCATTTCGATATCATCCCCTCTGGGCAAAGCCATTTTAGGCAAAAGGCCGGGAGACGAGCTGACCCTTCAGGTGCCGGGAGGTAAGCGTGTTTATGAGTTGGTGGAAATCCTGTGACTTAACGGTTCAGGCTTCGGAGTTCAAAGGTTCAGAGTTATACGATTCGGAACTTCAAGGTCACGACCAATTCCGAACCTTTATCCATCAGTTTGGAAGCAAAACTGCGTTTGTTAGAAAAAAATAGATTTAAAAATGGTATTCTTAATTATCCCTGAACGGGGAGCTCTGAAGCTAGAACCTTTTGCTTTAAAAAGCAACTCTGGTTTATGAACCAGCATTGAACCTGTGAACGTTCAGAAAAAAGTTGCCAATAACAATACATGGAGGTTATTCTGTGGCGCGTATTACGATCGAAGATTGCCTGAGAAAAGTAGATAATCGATTTTTACTGGTTAACATGGTTGCCAAGCGTGTGCGGCAAATCCGCGAGGGATCTGATTATCTGGTTAGCTCACCAAAAAATGAGGATATAGTGGTTTCCCTGAGAGAAGTTGCTGCAGGAAAAGTCGTTTCAAAAGAACCGGGTCTCGAAGAAGACTAAAATCCAATCTTTGCCGTTTAAAGGTAATACATATAAAACGTTGAACCGTGCCGTGGGCAAGGCGCTGCATCGCTATGACATGATATCCGACGGTGATCGTATCGTTGTGGGCGTATCCGGCGGTGCAGACAGCCTCACCTTGATCCAGGTGTTGCGGGAGCGTCAAGCGCGAATCCCGATCAAATATGAACTGTGTGCCGTTTATATTGATCCGGGTTTTGAGGGCAGTTTCGCCGAACCGCTGGAAATTTATTGTAAACGACGGGGGTTTCCTCTCAGAGTTGAATACACAGACTTCGGCGTCTTAGGGCACAGTTCGGACAACCGTGAAAACCCTTGTTTTTTGTGTTCCAGACTGCGGCGCAAACGGCTCTTTGAGATTGCCGATGAACTGGGATGCAACAAATTGGCTCTGGGCCATAACAAGGATGACATCATTGAAACGCTTTTTATGAACATCTGCTATGCGGGTGAAATCAGCACAATGTTGCCGGCCCAGACATTTTTTCAGCAAAGGTTTACCGTCATTCGACCGTTGGCATTTGTGGATCAAGACCTGATACGGCGTTTCGCCAGAGATCAACGTTTTCCGGAATTTATTAATCCGTGCCCGACCGCTGCAACCTCGAAACGTCGGGAGATAAAAATGCTGTTAAAACAGCTTTACCGCAGCAATAAAAAAGTCAAGGGCAATATATTCCGATCCATGAGCCATGTTAAACCCGAGTACCTGTTGAGATAAAGAATCCTGTCCCAGAGAGGCAGGATTTGACTTTGCTCTATAGGGGTGATTTTGGCCGTTGGATAACCAATGGGATAATGGAGTGGTGGAATAATGGAATATTGGGTATCAAAAGCGGATGATGGTCTGATTTTATTTTCTGATCCGTGTCATCCACATGAAAACAGATCACATTCCACCAAACCCAGTACTCCAACATTCCAATGTTTCATCATTCCACGGCATGTGTTTACGGCACAGCCAATATTCTCTGACCTGGCCAGAGGACGGGGCTTTCAATGGTAGAATACGAGATGAAAGACGTTCAGAGTCAGCCGGATTACCGCAATATACCGATTGATAAGGTTGGGATAAAAAATCTTCGCTATCCCATCACTGTTCGCGATCGCCGAGATGGCTTTCAACATACCATTGCCACCATCAATATGTTTGTGGATTTACCCCACAATAACAAGGGCACACACATGAGCCGATTCGTCGAACTTCTTCACCTGCTGCGCCCGGAGGTCTCTCTGAAGAAGTTTTCGGCCATTCTCCAAAATATGAAAGCGCATTTAAATGCAGCTTCAGCCCACCTTGAAATGACTTTCCCGTATTTTATTGAAAAAAAGGCCCCGATCAGCACATCTCCCGGATTGATGGACTACACCTGCAGCATTATCGGAATCAGTGATCCGTCCGGAAAAGTTGATCTGATATCTGAAGTTGTGGTTCCGATCTCTTCGGTTTGTCCGTGCTCAATGGAAATCAGTGACCATGGTGCCCATAATCAGCGCGGAGAGGTGCGTCTGAGCACCCGGTTTAAGAAATTCATCTGGATGGAGGACATGATCGAACTGGTCGAAAAAGCGGCTTCCTGTGATGTGTTTTCTGTTTTAAAGCGGATTGATGAAAAGCACGTCACGGAAAGAGCATTTGCCAATCCGAAGTTCGTCGAAGATATTGTGCGCGATGTCGCTAAAAAGCTCAAAGATGACGATAACATCACCTGGTTTTCGGTCAGTGCTGAGAATTTCGAATCCATCCATAACCACAGTGCTTTCGCCAGCATAACCTCTGGATAAAATCAAAAGGCTTTTTAAAAACCTCATCTGCTGCGTTGTGCGAATTTTTCGTCAGTCCGGCGCACTCCCGGGTACGCCTCCTTCCTCAAAATCCGCAACGCCTTGCATATGAGCCTTTTAGAAAGCCTTTGCTATTCAGACATTCCATCTAAATGTTTCATGATTTTGCGCATGACCGGCTCGGTAGATTTTCCGGGAGTATTGATCATTACCACGTAACGATAGCGGCCGCCGTTATTTCCTGTAATGAAACCGGCCCGCGTGCTGATGCCGTGCAGGGTGCCTGTTTTGTAATACTCGCGACCCTGCTGACGCATTAAAAACCGATGGGGCTCAAACGCATCAAGGATTGCCAGCATTTGGTGTGCTGATACTCTGTTGTCTCTGGAAATCCCCGAGCCTTCGACGATGCTCAAATCCGCAATATGTAAAACCTGGCCGGCATACTCCAATGCCGCCCGGACGCCTTTTTCAAGATTGCCGGGTGCACCGAATGCTTTGACACCCGAGGTGATCAGCAATTGGTTGGTGGTGAAATTGTTGGAGTGTTCAAGAAGTCTTGCGATAATTTCAGCCACCGTAAAACGCGAGATATATCGATAGATGAGTCGATCCCGCGTATCATTCACCCGTCCCAGTTTCACGTTTCCGTTCATCTGCAAGCCATGCCGGCTCAGAAAGTATCTGAACAATTCACCTGTGTATATTGTATTTTCATTGGCGACATGTGACAGCACATACCGTCCGCTTTTAAGCTGCAAGGCTTTAATTTTCTTTTCCGCGTAGGATAAAAGCGGTGTTTGCGGCTCGGCACTGGTGTAGCCGGATTTCGTTCGCTTAAAATTTACGGTATTGAAATTAACACACAATGCCCCATTGGGGGCGTCATACGGCTGCGATGATGAGCTGATGCCGGGTATGGTCAACGGTTGGCTGAAATGGGAGTCATCCAAAATCAAATTGTTGACGACGTTCGAACCGCCGACCAGGGCGGCAAGCAGTCGCGAGACGACATCGACAAATTCTGAGATAAGGAGCGGATCGCCATAGCCTTTGATCTTTAAATTGGAGGCGTCGTCCAGATAAAATTCTGTCTGGAAACGAAATTCCGGCCCGAGGTAATGCAGGACTACCAGTGAAGTGAAAATTTTGAGAATGGACGCCGGAATTAATTTATGGCCCCCATTTTTTTGGATTAAAATCCGACCCGCCGGATCAGATAGCAGGATGGCGTCCCGGCTTCCGATCAGTGATTTTATCTCATCCCATTCGGCTGCGGCGGCAGTGGTGATGCTACCCGCAAGCAACAGCGGCATCACCAACAGCAATGCGAACACAGTCACCTTCTGAATGAAGTCGAACCTGCGATAACTGTCGACAGACAAATATATCGTCTTTAGCCATCCAGCGCATTTTGTATCAGATTTTTTCGAATTCAACTTCGGCTTTCCAGAATGAGGGTGACCGGTCCGTCGTTGATCAAGGCAACTTCCATCATGGCCCTGAAACGTCCGGTTTGAACCGAGGCGCCTAATTGACGCACCTGCGCGACAAAATGTTCGTAAAGCGCTGTGGCTTTGGCGGGTTCGGCGGCAGCTACGAATGAAGGCCGGCGTCCCTTGCGGCAATCCCCCAGCAGGGTGAATTGAGAAACCACCAGTATTTCGCCGCCGGTTTCCAGCAACGAGCGGTTCATTTTACCGATGTCATCTTCGAAAATTCTCAAATTCACGATTTTTTTTGCCAGATACTCGGCATCCGACCGACGATCTTCTTGGGCGACGCCGAGCAGCACCAGAAGACCACTGCCAATCCGGCTGATGATGTCATCCCCGGTTTTTACCGAGCTCTCTTTGACTCGCTGGACAACGGCGCGCATACCTTTGGTTGATTCGTTGATTCGTGAATTAGCTGATTAGTTGAATAGTGAACCAGTTGGTTGATAGAATCATTTTAAGTTGCAATCCTAATTTAAAAGAATACCATACTGAGCTAAAATTGGAAACTCTCGTGCGAGACGTCACCCGGATGGAACAGTTAATAGATTGAACGTCGAATCACGCCAAGGCGTGAAACGTCCAACT
>CP070771.1:4731348-4736619 GCA_020345785.1 Desulfobacterales bacterium | reverse complement strand
GATGCGGCCGGGATAGACCCGAAATTTTGGCTGCTTCAAAAACGCTACCGCTGCAGCGTGCCACCAACTCCTGCAAATACTGTCTCTCCCCGTCGGCAATATGTTTCCTGCGAAATTTTTGCCAACTTGGAAATGCCGTAGGACCGCCGACAGCTAAAGCTTGTGTTCGAACATCGCTGAAATCCAGGTCCAAACTGGCGCGGGCCACCTCGATGCGTATGCTTTTGGGCAGATGTTTGGCAAAAAGGGTTGGTTCATGTAGGGCATTTGCCAGGGTGGCCTCAAGCGCGCTAAAGAGTTCCCGCACGTTTCCGGGCCAGTAATATGTTTTCAGCACTTCCAGGAAGTCAGATGAAAATGACTTCTGCTCGATTTTTTGGGATTCGCAAAGCGCCTGTATGTAATACGAGGCCAATTCCTGAACATCGTCGTCCCGTTTTCTTAACGGCGGAATGTCAATGGTGATGGTACATATTCGAAACAAAAGATCTTCTCTGAAATGTCCCGATTTTACCATTTCGGAAAGATTGCGATTGCTGGCCGCCACCAATCTGAAGTCGCTTTTCGTTTCCCGGGTATCGCCGATGGGATAGAAACTGCGTTCCTGCAGGACCCGTAAAAAGACTTTCTGCATGGCAGGGGTCAACTCCCCTACTTCATCCAGAAAAAGCGTGCCGCCGTCAGCACGTTTAATTAATCCGTCTTCTGCTTTATTGGCGCCGGTGAATGCCCCTTTAGCATGCCCCAAAAGCAGACTCTCAATCAGCGATTCAGGCAGTGAACCGCAGTCAATTACGATAAAATTTTTATCGGCGCGCGGACTGTTATTGTGGATCGCACGGGCGAAGAGTTCTTTGCCGGTGCCGGTCTCCCCGTTAATCAGAATATTGGCATGGCTGACAGCTGCCCGCTCAACCAGATCCAGGCAGCCCATTAAGCTCTGACTGTGGCCGACAATGCCTTCTCTCTTCAGAGTTTTTCGCGCTTGGCAGGCATGTCTTTCCTCCCGATATTGCAAAGCGCGATCGACGGATTGGGTGATGGCTTCAAATGAAAGGGGCTTTTGAATATAATCCCAGGCATTGCTGTTAATCGCTTTTTCAATACCCTCTGAATCGGCGAAGCCGGTAATAACAATGATTTCAGGCTTCGAAGGCAGTTTCTCGATGAAGGAAATTTGGGAAAGCCCGTTGCCGTCGGGTAGCTGGACATCCAGAAAAATCACCTCAAAATCTTCCATTTGCGCTGCCTGCAGGCCTTGCCTTAAGGTCGTCGCCTGTCGAACGCAATGCCCCATGCGCATAATCACCTGCGACATCAGGTCACAAATCATTTTTTCATCATCGATCACTAATATATTGGCCATCTTATAAATCACCCAGCAACTTGAAAACACGGCCGACACCGAAGAATTGCAGAAGAATCAGAGGAAATGGCTTCAGATCAGGTAACATAATCATGGCCGCCTCAACACTACACTCTCATTATCGGCCTTTCGAATTTATTCTTGAGAATAACTAATGAAAATAAAACGAAATAAAGGGATTATGGGTGGGAATTCCAAAAAATTGAAGAAAGGCAGGAAAATTCCGGCGCAGACAAAAAAACGCTCGCAAAGATAAATTTAATCTGCAAGCCTGAAAATTTGATTTGGAGGCGGCATCCGGATTCGAACCGGAGAGTGGAGGTTTTGCAGACCTCTGCCTTACCACTTGGCTATGCCGCCAAAAAAAAATGGAGCGGGAAACGGGATTTGAACCCGCGACTTCGACCTTGGCAAGGTCGCACTCTACCACTGAGTTATTCCCGCTCAGTTGAAATTTTTTAATTAACTACTTTAATATATTTTGTCAATAAAAATTAAACTGACTTGAAAAATAAATTCGGCTGCGATTAAGGCCGGGCTTTGAAAGTGAGCGCAGGGGCGCTGTGGGCCGGCGGTTCCGAGTACACTTGCGGATTCTCATGTCTGGAGCAGCTTTCTGAACTTAAAAAAATAATCGGCACCGGACCAGACGGTAAAAACCAAGGCGCCCCATAGAAAGAAGTTTCCAATAGCCTGGGAATTGAGTCCAAAAAACGGATAATGGATCAATAGCGGAATGGCTGCGGCAACCTGAAAGCCGGTCTTGTATTTGCCAAGATTGGAGGCAGATATATCTTCCCCTTTTCCGGCAATGATGTTGCGCAACCCTGTAACGGCAATTTCACGGCCGATGATAATGCAAACCATCCAAGCCGGCACCCATCCGAGAGAGGCCAACATGATGAATGCGCATGACACCAGTAGCTTGTCCGCCACCGGATCCATCACTTTACCGAGATTGGAGACCAACCCTCGTGTTCTGGCAATATAGCCGTCAAAATAATCGGTGATCGCCGCGATACTGAATAGAATCGCGGCCAAAGCGGTAGATATCCGATTTGGAAACATCATTAGAATCACGATGATTGGAACGGTAAAAACCCTGAACAGGGTCAGGGTGTTGGGATGACTAAAAAGTTTTTCCAACGGACGAGTCATTTTTTTCTGCTAGCGTGTCGAGATATTTATCCTTGCACTCGACACTGCAAAAGTAAAGGTCTTTTCCGCCAACCTTTGAATGCACTGCATTTCTCTTGGGGAAATATGCTTCACAATATGGATCTTTAATCATGACATCATCAATCTCTCCGGCAACCTTGCGTCCAACCGATTTCGACGCAGATGCGGTCGGAAACATCCATGATTTCAGCGCTCGATAAAATACATAGCCGACGACAATTAGGAGGATGATTCTGATCATCGATATTCCACTAGTCTTTGTCCCTTTTCATCCAGATCTTCCAGTAAAGATTTCATGGTCCGGTGAAAAACGGGATGATTGATGTCAGGCTCTATATCACAAATAGGCTTTAACACAAAACGTCTTTTGTGCATCCTAGGATGCGGGACGGTCAATCCTGGCTCATTCAGGACAAGATCGTCAAATAAGATGATATCCAGATCCAGGACCCTTGGTCCGAATCGAATCGTATCTTTGATCCGGCCGGCGGCCCGTTCGATGGATTTTAGGATATCCAATAAAGGCAGCGGATCAAGATCGGTTTCAATTTTTGCCACACAGTTCACAAACCATTCCTGATTCAGGTAATCTACCGGTTCGGTTCGGTAGATAGGCGATTGATCGACCAGTCGGGTATTACCACTTCGAATCAGGGCCGCTATGCCGCTGCGGCAATTCTCAAGTTTGTTGCCCAGATTGGAACCGACGGAGATATAAGCGATATGGTATGGGTTCACTGATGCAATTGCCTAAATTGCCCAAAATGACTAAAATGCCTAAAATTAATGAACTCTATCGATTTCTCAATTAATCTGTACGAAAGATACAGTATAGCGATTTCACCCTTCGATATCTTGCTAGCCGCAACAAAAAACCTGACACCTGAAACCCGAAACCTTTCATCGACTTTGCAAAGTCTCATATAGGATATTAATAGCATTTTCTGGTACATAATACCTTATCAGGATCTCCAGGCATCTTCCCCGAGTTGAGCGGTATATATGATGCGCGCATCACCTTCCAGGTAAACATTATCGAAAACCTTGTCGGTTTTATTAAAATAGATCGTCAAGGATTCTCCACTGCGTGTCACCAGGTTGATGGGGGAATTCCAATTCAGTTTGCATGAAGAGACCAGAGCGCTGGCAATGGAACCGGTTCCACAGGCAAGTGTCTCATCTTCAACGCCCCGCTCGTATGTCCGGATAGCCAGCTGCCCCGGCGCCTGCCGGCAGATAAAATTAACGTTGGTGCCGGCCGGTGCAAACGCCTTATGATTGCGTATCTCACGACCCAAGTTGAAAACATCGATGTCATCAACGGCATCTCGCATGATGACCACGTGCGGAACACCGGTATTGATACTGCTTACTGTCAAAGGGCCGTTTTGGAGGTCGATGATCTGATCCAAGCGCAGATCCGTCGGGTCCGGCATTTTAACCTTGGCCCGATCACCTCTGACCTGTCCCGTTACAATCCCGGCATCGGTCTCGAAAGACAGCTTTTCCTCGGCAATCCCGTTCACAAACGCAAACCGAGCGGCACAACGGGCACCGTTGCCGCACATTTCAGCGCGACTGCCGTCCGAATTGTAAAACCGCCACCGGAAATCGGCCTTATCGGATGGCTCGATAAGAATCAATCCATCAGCACCCACCGACATTTTACGACGACAAACATGGCGGATGAAATTCGGCAACTCGATATCGTCAATAATCCGGCTTCGATTGTCAATAATGATAAAATCATTGCCACTGCCGCTCATTTTATAAAATGGAACTGGTTTCATCTGATTACGTCCGTTGTAAATACATTAATTGAATAGATCATTCGCCCAGAAAGGGGGGCAACGTTTCGCCCTGAACCAAATTTTCATAAGTTTCCCGGTGTTTGACGACATGAAACTGATCCTCTTTGACCATGACTTCGGCCACCCGGGGTCGCGAACAATAATTGGAAGACATGACGTACCCGTAGGCACCGGCACTCATTACCGCCAGAAGATCACCGCTGATCACATCGCCCATGCTGCGATCGACGGCCAGAAAATCACCGCTTTCACAGATCGGTCCGACAACATCGGCAACAATCAGGTCGCGGTGCGAATTGACCACCGGCTCAATGGCATGAAATGCGTTATACAAGGTCGGCCGAATGAGGTCGTTCATGCCGGCATCGACAATGATAAAATTTTTCGCCTTCCCGGATTTGCGGTAAAGCACTTTTGTGACAAGAATTCCGGCGTTGCCGACCAAGACCCGACCGGGCTCCAAAATCAATTTCAGGTCCATGTCTTTGAGCTGATTGATGATTGAACCTGCGTATTCACTGATGGGCGGCGGGGTTTCATCCGCATAGGTGATACCAAGTCCCCCCCCCATATCCAGGTATTTGATACGGGTGCCCATCTGTTTTAAGTCGGTTATCAGCGCTTTCAGGCTTTTCAAGGCGGCTTCAAAAGGTCCGGCTTCAGTAATCTGAGATCCGATGTGACAGGCCACACCAACCACATCCAAATGATCGAGACCGCCGGCCTCCCGATAGCTTTGAACGGCCGCTTGAGCGTCTATGCCGAATTTATTTTTTTTCAAACCGGTTGAGATATACGGATGGGTTTTCGGATCGACATCAGGATTTACTCGAATGGCGATGGGAGCGCGCTTTTTGAGCCTGCCGGCCCTATCGTTAATCAACTCCAGCTCAATGGGCGATTCCACATTGAACA
>CP070771.1:4727057-4731248 GCA_020345785.1 Desulfobacterales bacterium | reverse complement strand
AAGCTTGATTGTTGCCGCAGGATGCTGTAAACAAAATACCTTGAAAGCTACAATACAGCTACATTGTATCAGAGTCAAGGGAAAAAGAGGCAATTGGGATTTAGAGGTTCAGAGTTCTGGGTTCAAAGTTCAGAGATTCAGGGTGCAGTGTTCAACTCTCAACGGCATGGAAAAAATGTTCTATTTTTCTGCGTTCTCAGCGTCTGCGGTGAATTTTCTGAACTCCGAATTTCCACATTCCGCATTCTGAATTCTGTTACTAAATCTGAAATCAGCAATCGCGAAAAGGACTACTAATGATAACAGTCGGAATAGATGTCGGGTCGATTACCGCCAAGGCAGCCGTGGTCAGGGGCGGCGAGGTCATTGCGGTTAAATTGATTTTGACCGGATATAATGCCCGGCATGCCGGAGAAAACGTTTTTGACGCGCTAATTAAAGAGTTGGGCATCGATCGGTTGTCGATCGCCAAGATCATCTCAACCGGTTACGGGCGCAACAGTGTTGTGATTGCCGACAAGGCGGTTACAGAAATAACCTGCCACGCGGCCGGCGCTCACTACTTGAACCCGGCGGTTCGGTCCGTCATCGATATCGGTGGACAGGACAGCAAAGCCATCGCCATGGATGAAAACGGCAGCGTCAAAGACTTTGCCATGAACGATAAGTGCGCGGCCGGAACTGGCCGATTCTTGGAAGTCATGGCGAAAGCGCTCGAAGTTGATCTCGAATATTTCGGCCAATTTTCGCTAAAAGCCGATCAACCGTCAAAAATCAGCAGTTTGTGTACTGTGTTTGCGGAGTCGGAAGTCATATCGTTGATATCAAAGGGTGAGAAAAGGGAAAACATCATCGCCGGAATTCACGAATCCATTGCCGCCCGGGTCGTGGCCATGGCCAACCGCACCGGCCTTAAGCCCCCGATCATGATGACCGGCGGTGTGGCTAAAAACGTCGGTGTTGTTAAAGCGCTGGAGAAAAAAATCGGTCAGCAAATAGAGGTCTCACCGCAAAGCCAGTTAACGGGTGCCATTGGGGCGGCCCTGCTGGCGCAGAAAGCATAGCGCATGGGGCAAAGAGCATAGAGCATAGGGCAAAGGGTATGGGATATAAGGTATAAGTTCTAAAGCACAGGGTAAGGAGCTGTTGGCTGTAAACGATAGAAGCCAGTTGAATAAGCTTTGCACATCGCACAGGTTCCAATGGTGAAGCTTTTGCTTAAAGTGAAACACGTCTCCAACGCTGAGTAATTTACCATCTGCGCTATGCGCTCTGCCCTATGCTCTTTGCGCTATGCCCTCTGCCCTATGCCATTACGGTTGTATCTCATCATCCTCCAGTGCCTGTCTTTGTTTGGGAGATGTTATGATCGACACCGGACAGCGGGCTCGCAGCGATACCTGTTGGGCGTTATTGCCTAATTGTGGTGTGTTAGAAACGAAATCCAAAATCGACCCCCGCACCGTATACGGCCCCATGACAATGAGATCCACCTTTTCTTTGCGGGCAACTCTGAGGATCTCCAGCCAGGGAACTCCACCTCGAACTGCTACTTTAATAAAATCCGGCCGTTCGCTTTCAACCCGCATCAGGTAGTATTCCTGCAGTTTCTGTTTTAGCCGGTCAAACACTTCCTCGGAACCCCACACTTCACCGTCACTGGTGATCAATTGACCGGAATAGCGATGACGGGATTCCAGCACATGCAGAATAATCAGTTCGGCTTCGGAAGTTTCCGCCAGGTCCAGCGCCGCTGCGAAGGCATAGTCGGAGCCGGGGTAAAGATCGGTGCAGAATAGGATTTTTTTATACATGGTGCTTGCTTTGCTCTTGCCTTCTTTTTCACATTTCAATCATCTTCATCCACCGGCAGTCGCATGTGATCCGGTATTATCATTGATTCGACCAGAATTTCCTTGAGTGCCATGGCCCTTACTCCCAGATCGTATTCTTCGCTAAGATCATTGATCTGATCAAAGCAATTGTGACAGGGAGCAATCACAATTTTAGCGCCTGTCGCCTTGATTTGCTCCGCTTTAACCCGCCCCGAGGCCATGCGAGCCGGTTTGTAAGCCGGGCCCATAGGCATAATTCCGCCGCCGCCGCCGCAGCAATGATTGTGATCGCGGTTGGGTGCCATATCCCGGAAATCGTCCGCGATGTAAGAAATAATCTTGCGGGCCTCCCCCCAAAGGCCACCGTTTCGCGAAACATTGCAGGGATCCTGGTAGGTGACCGGCTCCTTGATTTTTTTGGCCGGATCTATTTTGATGCGGCCGTCTCGCAGATATTCATACATCAGCCTGACGAAATGAACAATTTCAACCGGCGGCCGGCCGCCTTCGTAGCCCGCCATATAAGGGCCCTCAAAAGCCAGCGACCGATAAGCATGGCCGCACTCGGTGATCAATATCTTCTCGGCTCCTATTTCGAGCGCTTTTTCGTAGACATTGCGGACCTGCTGTCCCGCCAGCGCGCGATCGCCGCAAAACATGGGTAAGTTGGTACAGTCCCACCCAAAGCTGGGTATGGTCCAGCTTTCTTTGGCGGCGGCAAATATGATAGCGGCATTGGAGATATCCTGCGGATAATATACCGGTTCACGGGGGTTGATGGTGTACATGTATTTTACCTTGGGTCTATCCACGGGAATTTCAACCCCTTTATACTCATCTTCGGTTTCTTCTGCCATCCAATCACAGGTATCGATCAACTCTTCTTCAGGTATCGCCATGTGATTGCCGGATTTGCGACAGTTCTCCGAGAATTCAGACAGGCTCTTCGGTTTAAATCCCTGAGAGTAACAGATGTTGCGCGCAATCGTAATCATGGTGGCGACATCGATGCCGAATGGACAGAATAGAGAGCATCGCTTGCACATGGTGCATTGCAGCCAGCAAATCTCATAGCATTTTTTTAAAAAATCCCGCGTTGCTTTACCTTTGCGGCGGTACATTTCGCCAAGGGTGTGTCGAAATTTGTACGCCGGACTGAGCTTTGGATCACGATCATTTGCTAGATAGACGAAGCAGCTCTCGGCGCACAAACCGCAGCGAGAACAAATACCGAGCCATGTCCGTATCCGGGCGCCGTTGTTGGCGTCCAGGATATTACGGATTTTATCCTGATCAACAGGAGCCGTGTTATTTTCGAATTCTTTCTCTAAAACTTCCTGTATATCAACCATATGAATGCTCACACGCTCTAAATATAATACCACCTTCACTTGCGATTTTTTCACGCAAACCGTTCAGTTAAAATAAAGTCCAAATTACGCGCACCAAATTACAAATAAATCTCAAATTCCAAAATTGTATGACCAAAACACGTTTAGATTGCTGGGCCTTTTTCCCCTGATCTCAACTTCTCACCCTCTTACCTTCTTATCTTCTTACCTTCCCCGCGTTCCAGCCTCCCAGCTGTCTACCACGATCGAGCCCCTCTCCGACCTCCCATCTCAAAGCCGATAAAGGCTCGGGTAAAAAAGAAAAGAACCATGTGTCCGAGCTTGGAGAACGGAATCAGGATCAATAAGATTTCACCTGTCACTATATGCATAATCATCAGCAGTTCATAGGGCCCGAACTGATGATATGCCAGAAATCCGGTCAGGAAGGGCAGGGCGGTGATCCCGAGCAGCAGGAAATCCCAGGCTTCGGTGAGAATGCGTACTTCGCTGCGCACGATACGCCGGATGATCAAAAAAACCAGTGAGACGAGCAAGATGACCGTCATTGCATCCGTCAGGGAATCAGGCAGCGACCACATGCTCATTCCCCATGCTTCATCCCAGAGAATATTGTGGGCGTTAAGCAACAACGGCGCGGCCAGGACGCTGATATGAAAAGTGAAGACCATGAAAGTAAAAACCGGTTGTTGACGCATGGAAGAACTGCCCCACGGCAGGAGCCAAAATAGAATCGATTTTAAACCCCACCTGAAGCTGGCATGGTTGTAGATGATGCGATCTTTTTTGCGGCTGAGGTAAAAAAGATAGGCGATACGCGCGATCAAGCCGCCAAAGAAAATGATGAATGTTGCCCACAGTGCCGGTCCGGTTAAAAATTCGTACATTCCAGGTTGTCTTTCCGTAAATTTTTCACCCTAGCTCCATTCATATGCCACCGGCATGGTGTAAGTTTGGACAGCCAAAAAATACTTTCGCTGTAACGGTAAAACCTTTTCAATTCT
>CP070771.1:4722640-4726957 GCA_020345785.1 Desulfobacterales bacterium | reverse complement strand
TCCGATTTTCCATTTTGGTTTTTCATTTTATAGTCTCTATTCAATCTAAATGGCCCCACTACTTATCGGCAAGACAGTAGGACGGCTTTCTAATTTGCATTTCTTGAATGATAAGGATAAATTTCATTTATCAGTCTAAAATTTCAGCTCTCCTTGAATCAGTCGAAAATCGCCCTCTGAATAGCCGTTTCAATCTCAGGGGATGGTTTCCACTGATATAGAGCATCATATCTCTTTTTTGCAAATATGTGTTTTACATCGATAACCTTTCCAGTGTGATATGATCCACCCTTAGCGGCTAAGACTGGTAAATCATTAACCCACACCAACCAAGGGGGTGTAACATGAAAGTATCAAAAGCCATCCATTCGTATCAAGAGTTTCACAGGGTCAATTCGAAAAAAAATTACGCTAAAAAATTATGAGTTTCTGTTCACCCGCTTCTCAGACGAATTTAGAGGCAGAGATTTAGAATCCATCACTCCGGATGAAATTCTATCCTTTTTGACCCGACTCACCGAAGGAACCAAACAAACCACCAAAAGAAACCGCTATTCCTGTCTCAAAGCATTTTTCAATTACATCCGCAACACCATCGATTTTGAAATCCAAAATCCTTTTTTTGAGATGGCTTCTAAAAAGGCGGGTAAGCTGGCGGGTGTCAATCTGCGGGCTCATGATCTTAGATGACATGCCGCCACGCATGCATCCAGATCCGGAACGCCAATTGAGATTTTCAGCAAAGTCATCCTCAGACATTCGCATTTATCGACAACCAAGTCATTCAACTGCATCCCATCAAGATTTTAGCAACAAAGCCTTTCGGATTATTCACCCATTCCACCCATACAGGAATATCGAGTTTGAAGTAGATCGTGTAAAGCGAATTGCCTATGAGAGTCGTATTTTATTTTTCAACAAGAAAGGGCGCAGATCTTCCGTACCGCTCGACTGGACGGACATGGGAGCAATGGATCCCTTCGTTGCTGTCTCTGCCGGGCGCGCGCTTTTCCGAGTCGAAGACCTTCTTGGCCTGGTTCGTCTTATTGAGGAAATAAAAAGTGCAAACCGCAAATAAATTAACAGGGGAGCGAAACTGGCTGTAAAGGAGATTATGCCGTAAATGTTAAATAGAATATGCCGCTACTATTCATTAGATACCAATATGTACCTTCTAAATATTGTATAACTGACTGTTATATTATATCTAAATGAATATTTGACTTGACATACAGGAATAAATGCGGCATATATAAATATACATTATTATCAACTGCGACATAATTAACCGAAGGAGACGAAACAATGCCACAACCCAAACAGCCCAAAGATGACAAGACTGAAACTTTGAAGGAATACGGTGCGCTTAATCCACACCCACAGAGGGTTACAGAAACAGTGTTTGCAGATTCGGTGCTTGAGTTTTTTGATCCGCGCGATCTTGTGCAGGTTAAGTATGAGATGTTGCGTGCCGTCGACAAGGAAGGACGCTCGGTGAAGCAAGCATCGGAAGCATTTGGGTTCTCGCGGCCGGCATTCTATCAGGCTCTGTCACAGTTCAAACAGGGTGGCGTGATCGGGCTGGTAAAAAAACGTCCTGGTCCAAAATCGGCTCACAAGTTAACAGCTGATGTATTGGCATTTATCGAAGAAAAACTAGAGGAAGGCAAACCACTTCGTGCACGAAAGCTAGCGCCATTGATAAAGGAGAAATTCGGAAAAGATGTTCATCCGAGAAGTATCGAACGTGCAGTGATGCGAAGAAAAAAAAAGAGAAAATGAAATCGATAAAGCCCTCACCAGATATTGAATCAGATGACAGCACTCTGTTGCAGTATGAATCATTGCGTTTACAGGCTTTAAACAAGGCCGAGGCCTTTTGCGAACGAAGCTTAGGTCTGACGCTGTTAATCCGTCAAGGAATGCTTGCCTGGATAGAAGTCTGCCATAAATGCATACCGGCTAATCCTATTGAGCGGCCGAAGATACCTGTCTTTAAGCATAAAGCAACATCGGAGATGATAAAGGTTATGGCAAACATTACACTATCCAACCTACAGGAGATTTGCTTATGAGTATGTCTTTGCATGTAAATCAGAAAGTAACCGCAAGTCATCTAAAAAGGCAGGCGTATTGCTACGTTAGACAATCCACCCTCAAACAGGTTTTCGAAAATAGCGAAAGCACCAAACGCCAATATGCCCTTCGTGAACGGGCGATAGCTTTAGGATGGCCTGTTGTTCAGATCGTGACGGTAGACTCCGATTTGGGCGAAACGGCGGCATCAGTGTCTGACAGGAAAGGATTTCAAAAACTGATGACAGAAGTCAGCCTGGGCCGTGTGGGGCTGGTGATGGGTCTTGAGGTCTCGCGCTTGGCACGCAATAATGCAGACTGGGCTCGGCTGCTGGAGATCTGTGGTATTACCGATACGTTGATTTTAGATGAGGAGGGGATATATGACCCAACTGATTTTAACGATCGCCTGCTCCTCAATATGAAGGGAACATTTTCTGAGGTAGAACTTCATGTTTTAAGGTCGCGGCTTAGAGGGGGAGCTTTAAGCAAAGCCCGGCGAGGGGAATTTAAAACCCGTCTCCCTACCGGATTTGTCTATGATCACAACGATAAAATCATCATTGACCCGGACAAGCAAGTTCAACAAAGCTTTCGTTTGTTTTTTGATATTTTTCAAAGAACAGGCGCTGCGTTTGCAACTGTAAAGGCGTTTGCTAAAGATGATGTGAAATTTCCCTGTCGTATTCATATGGGGTCCAATAAAGGGGAGCTAAAGTGGCAACGATTAACCAGCAGCCGTGCACAGCTGATTTTAAGAAATCCACGGTACGCCGGGGCATACTACTACGGTCGACAACGATCTCGGAAAAATGTCGACGGGTCAACGACTTATTTTACAGTTCCCCGTGAAGAATGGATTGTGCTGATAAAAGATGCCCACCCGGCATATATTACCTGGGAACAATATGAAGAAAATGTGCAGCGGGTGCGTCAAAATGCAATTGCCTATAATATTATAGGCAGGAAGACACCACCCCGTGAAGGACCGTGTCTGCTCCAAGGGTTAGCGATATGCGGCAAATGCGGTCAGCGGATGACCATAAGATACAAATATCAGAGTAAGGGTCGAATCGAGCCGGCCTATTTATGTCAGCGCAACCGGATAGAAAGATGGGAAAATAGTTGTCAATATATACCCGGTGCTGGTATTGACGAGGCCATCAGCAAACTGGTGCTTGAGTCGGTGACGCCCCTGACATTAGAGGTGGCGTTACAAGTCCAAAGAGAGCTGGAGAACCGCTTTAACGAAGCTGACAAACTGCGCAAACAACAAGTGGAGCGGGCGCAATATGAAGCCAATCTAGCCCGGCGTCGCTTTATGCAGGTCGATCCTGACAATCGACTTGTGGCCGATACCCTCGAGGCCGAATGGAATGAAAAGCTCAGGCACTTACAGGATGCCAATGACTACTATGAGACCCATCGCCGACGGGAATCAGAAAAACTCAAAAAAGTACAGGAGCAGGAAGTACTCAAACTGACTCGGGACTTTCCTGCAATTTGGAAAAACCCGAGAACACCTGCTCGCGAAAAAAAGCGTATGATCAGGTTTTTGATTGAGGATGTGACCTTGATCAGAGGGGAAGATATTACCCTGCATGTCCGGTTTAAAGGCGGCGCAACAAAAACATTGAAGTTGCCACTTCCCCTCAAGGGCTGGCAATATAATATGACGGATCCGAAAATCGTCGAAATTGTCGATGAACTGCTGTCCGACCATACTTACTCGGAGATAGCAACCATCCTCGACAAACGTGGCTATAGATCCGGCCAGGGGCATAGCATCGACAGAGATGTCGTGAAAGGTATGACACACAGTTATAAGCTCAAGACCCGATATGCAAGATTACGGGCTACTGGCAAACTGAGGGTGGATGAAGTTGCAAACCTTCTTGGAGTGACCATAGCAACGGTTCGCAGCTGGGGGAAAAAGGGAATCATTAAAACTTATCCCTATAATGATCGCAATGGATGCCTTTATGAGCATCCCGGTATTAACTCTCCGCTCATGAAAAAAAGAGTAAAAAACAATTGAATATGAACTATTTTATTAAGAAATGATCACTCAGGTAATTAAGAGGTGCAATATGGAAACTAGCTCACCACACAAAGGTATCTGGGCAAGATCAGCGATGCTGAAGCAATGAAATGGATTGAAAACATGAACGGTTAAAAAAGTGGGTGAATCCTATCCCTGGGATTCACCCTCAAAGCTTTGATTACAAACCGATATCCAAA
>CP070771.1:4715541-4722540 GCA_020345785.1 Desulfobacterales bacterium | reverse complement strand
GACTGGGAAGAACGAATTCTTCGCCGACATCCAGCGTCTTCGCAACCGGTATTATCGTAATGGGTTTTCCGTCTTCGGTCAGCCTGGTGGGCACGGTCCGGTCGACCGCGGGAGCGCTGTTGAAAAGTGGGGCCAGCGTATCATAATTTTCCTGGGTCTGATCACGAAGTTCTTCCAACAGCTTTTCGAACAACCGGGCAAGCTTCTTTTCCTCTTCGCTCCCGGTGACTTTCACCATAAATTTGTATTCCATCAGTCCCACCAGCATGAGCGGCAGGAGCCTGTATACCATGATACCGGCCGAACTGGGTTGATTGAATACCAGCCCCTTCCTGGCAAGGCTGGTTGCCAGAAGATCGACTTTTTCCGCGGGAAAGCCGCTCGATTCCACGAGCTGGTCCAGGGTTTGAGACGGCTTCTTGCGGAAGGCATATATCAGGTCCAATTCTTCTTCATTCTCCCCGACAGCGGCCTTGATAATGGCGATGGCCGTTTCGTTTACCGGAAATTGAACCATTCCCAGTTTACAGATCACATCAGCTGCTTTTTTGAACTTTTCTTCTAGGGCGATTGGTGTCATGTGCTTTTTCTCCTTCGTCTAATGAAACTCGGCCGACAGACCAAATAATATTTTTATAAATTTTGACCGGGTTTCGGGCAAAACGCAAAATCACGGGTCCTGGTCAATATTTTGCAGACCTGATTCAAACGTAATCAAATTTGTATCAACAATGATTTTGCAGGTCAAGTGCGCATAGGCCCGATCAGGGTTCCGTCATTTAAGGAGATATATGACTAATTTTGCGAAAATTACCCGCTTAACAAAAGTCATGAAAATTCCAAGCACCAAATACCAAATACCAAAAAAATTCCAATGACCCAAATTCAAAAATCCAAACAAAGAGTCCGCCTGCCATTGCGCCCAACCCGCATCATCCCCGGCTCACCGGATATTACGTCGCGGCGCGCTGCAATGTTGGCGAATGTTTTGGTCATTGAATATTGAGATTTGAGATTTATTTGTAATTTGGTGCTTGAGATTTGAGGTTTATTATATTGAAAATTGGATTTTACACGCAAGCACATAAAGGATTTATTGCCAGACGCGATGGCGATTAAACCGTGACCACTTGCGGCAAGGGTTTTATAAAGTTTTGGCGAAGGCTGTAGGTATAAGCGCCCTGGTGTGGGATCATCAGGATATCGCCGGGTTCAATACCCGCCCCCCAATACGCATAGCCCCAGACATCATGAGGGGTGCACAGCGAGCCCAGGACATGGCAGGGTTGTTCATGCAATGCCGGCCGCGTCAGGTTCAGGATCGGAAAATAATCGGTCTCAAAGCGCTCCCAGCCGACGGTATTGGTGCCGGCATCCGTAATGACCAGATCCGGTGCTTTTTTGTCGACGACCGAAAACAGCAGCTGTACGGCATCGTTACAGATCCAGCGGCCGGGCTCCAGACAGATCCGGCACGGAACAACGCTGAAAAGATGGTGGCGGATGGCAGCGCCGAGTTGTTCGGCAAATTCTTCAATGGGCGCTGCCGGCAGACGATAGTGCTTTTTAGCGGAAACCGCCGGCTGCCCCAGGGCCTCGCGCACCCTGCCCTCCGGTGTGCCGGCCGGCTGCAGCCACTCACCTTGAGGGGGCCAGTAGCCGCCGCCGATATCGATAAACTCAAGTTGGGTTTTGAACGACGAGGGCATATCGGCCAGCACTTTCCCCAGAAGGCGGATAAAGTCAATCTGTTTTTGCGGTGACAGGTTCCAGCTGGAATGAAACTGCAGCCCGATCAATTGGACGTGGCGACAGCGGCCGGTCTGTTCCCAGAAAGCCGGGAGGTCTTCGACAGGAATGCCGAACTTGCGCCACAAGCCCACTGAGTTGGCGGACAGGCGCACCCCACAACGAACGCGTGTATTCACATGCGCGGCAATGTCCTCCAGTCTGCTCAACTCGCCGAAGCTGTCCATGAGAATTACGACCCGATCGGCGTGGGCGACCGCAGCCTGCAGCTCCTTTGCCGTTTTCCCCGGACCGCTGAACACGATGTCCCGGGCCCCAATTTGCAACGCCATTTCCAGTTCGAGCCCGCTGGAAACATCCAAGCCGAATCCGGCCTTCAGCAGCGTCCCGGCAATGTCGGGATGATTGTTGCTCTTGACGGCATAATAAAAAGCCGTCGATGGCAGAACCGCCTGGAAGGCTTTCTTTAACCGTGAGGCCCTTTCCCTGAGAACCGATGATTCCTGCAGATATATAGGTGCCGGGTACTCGGTTAATATCTGCAGATAGCGATCGCGCCGGTCAAAATAATACGCCACATAAGCGCGCAATTCTTCTTCCGGCAGTAGCGGACTGCTCTGTGAAAGCACCGTCTGCAGGGCTTGCTGCAAATCGGACGGCATGGTTTTCATTAATCTTTATTCAACCTCCACGACCAGTTTTTCGATCAGCTCCCGGCATTGGGTTTCCGGATCGCTATTTCCGTGAGGTTCAAAAATGATATGCCCCAGCAGCCATGCATCATAGTCTTCCGGAGGCATTTTGATTTGGTGTCCCGCTCGACGTGTCAGATAGATCTCGGCCACACGCTTATCGTGCTGCAAGCGGCCGGCATCGATTTTTTTCAAGGTGCCGCTTTGGCGGGCGTGAAGCCGCAATCCGATGCCGGGGCGCAAATTGGATTTTTCAGGCAAGCACAGCGGCCGGCCCTGGCAAAAATCCAAAAAAAGCTTCAATACATCCAGATTCCAGCACCATCGCAAAAGAAAGGGTAAGCAGTCGCCACCGGGTCGCGGTGCCAGTTCCAGCAAAAAGATATGGTCCTGATGAATGATGAAATCCAGCATGCAAAGGGCCCGTTCGAGCCCCAGGGCGCTGGCACTTCGGGCGAGGGTCTGCCGCAGGTCGTCTTCATCAACGGCGGCCGGCAATACACCCGGCAGCAGGTAACCCAGGGCCGTTCCGAATGGTCCGTGGGAAGAAATAATCTTGCGGGTCAGCCGGATAATTTCCACTCGACCGTCTTGGATCATAAAATCACAGCTGTACTCGTCGCCGTCCACCAGGGCTTCGGCCAGTATTACGGGATCACCGGAAAAAAATGACTTGTAAAGACGGTTTGACCGGCGCCGCTGCAACCCGTTTTGAATATCTATAAAACGGTTTTCGCAGGCTTGGGCATCATTGCAGCGAAAGATCAGTTCACTGCCGCTGCCGCTAAGCGGTTTGAGCACGCAGGGGCCGCCCAGCTCGTGGGAAAAATGAGCGGCCTCGGCAGCCGATTTGACTTGTTTAACCCGCGGAGTTTGCAGGCCATGCCTTTGCCAGATGGTTTTTGAGAGATATTTATCGCGGCAATTGTTGACAGCCTCAACGGAGGGATAGGGCAATCCCCATTCGCGCGCCAGAACGGCGGCCAGCTCCATCGATTCACAATCATAGCACGCCACCCCGTCCAGCTGAAGCCCCTCGCTGTCAAGGTGCTGCTGGAGCGCCCGGCGCGCTGCGTCATAATCGGATAGATCACAAAGGATTTCTTCTGTGGGTGACGGGCGCGGCTCCTGGGCGTCGCGGCGCACTGTCGGGTCGGTCAGAAACAGGGCGCGCCCGGGACAACTGTTCCGGATCCAATCGATGTAGTCTGAGGTGGTGCCGACAACCAGGACTCTCGTATTAGACGACTGCACAGGCAACCCTTGGGACTGCAATCGTGTCCTGCCTACCGACTGCGATGGGCAGGTTTTCGATCCTGTATAACGGCCGGGCGGTCAGGTGAAATCTGTGCTTCCAGTTGAACTCGCCGCACAGAAAGTCCACTACCTTGAACCGCTGCTGACAGGCCCATTCAAGATGATGAAAATTGATGAGTTTGGCAACGCCGGGAAAATCAGCATGGGCGCCGCCGGCCAGAACCGTATAGGTCTGGTTCCAAACAGCACCGACATCCACCGCCGCAATCCGACCGCCGATAAGAACGGTTGTCACCCGCAGCATCCTGTTGGCATGCAGCCAGGATACCAGGTTCTCAAAGGCCCTTAAAAAACGTACATCGTAGAAATAGGACTCCTCCCGGAAGTTTTCCAGGTTCATGCGAAACAAATGCACCACGTCCTCGAGACAGTCGTAACGGTAAGCCACGCCGCCGGCTGTCAGGCGGTTCAATTCGCAGCGCAGTTTCTTGCGCGTCTTACCCGAAAAACACTGCAGATAATCCTGAAAAGAATAATGATGCTGCGGCGGATGAAACAGGTACCCGATTTCGTCGATGGCATCCAGCGAGGCACCCGCCAGATTCGGGTCATCGGTCAAATATCGGATCTTGGCCGTCGCCGGAATGTGGTTTACCAGAATACTGAATACTGCCGGATCGCTGGCGAGGATTTTATTTTGCTCGAGCCATGTTTTGCCATGCCATACTTCCCCGGGAAAATGACCAAAGCACTGTTCTTCCTCAATCCAGCTTAGGGCCAGCATTCCGCGAAATTTGCGATTTTCGGTGGCTACCAGAAAATAAGGGCTATGGTTGAATTGCAATTGAAAGCAATTGCGCACCGCCCAAAGATCAAACAGGCATTCTTGCGGCCAATACCGCTGCCAGATTCGTCTGGCATCTTCAAGATCTTTATAGACGTCAACTTTGAGCATAGTCAGTCTCCTATCGACGTAAAGTTACATGAAGTGAACTGTGAGTTCCGCCAAAATAGGCTTGTGAAAACCTTTTGACGATTTCCGGATCGTAGGGCTTGCAGCTAAAGACATCCAAATAAGTGGTGTTGGTTAGATTGGCGAAATGGGCGGATATCAGAGAGGTCTCGATGAGCTGAACCATGGAGTAGCCGGCGACACGCTCTTCTTCACCGAAATGGACCACCTGGGTTTCGCCGAAGCGTTTCATGTCGATGAGTTCACAGAGCTCGACGACGAAACGACGGATGGCGTCGGCACTGCGGATTTTTTCAGGGTCACAGTTGTAAATATCAATCGCGGAGGCAATCCCCCAAACCTCCGGCCTGCAGGACAAATTTACAAACTCCGGGCTTGCGGGCAAGTTATAATTTTCGGTCTGTTGTGCAATGTACATGCTTGTCTCCAATCAGAGTTAAAATTCTGGACGTGCTGAGATTAATAGGTTAATACGGCAAATCCTTGGGAAACATTAGCATTATTCGTGCCAATTAATGTTAGAATGTCATAACACATTTATTTATATATAAATTTTTTTTTTTGTGATTTTTACCCGATGTGTCTTTTCTCTAAAAAATTGTAAAAAAATACCGATTTATCTTGAAAACAGAAAAAATATACCGTAATCTAAGCATGCAACTACCAAAACTTGACCCGATGATCCGCTGAAGTCAGTCGCTGCCGGGCGAACCAAGGCCTGATAAAATAATTCAATTATTTTTAGATAGTTATTGGTTTTTATTGGGGGATGGGGTCGAGAAAAATTACCACATCATGAGACAAACCGGATAAAACCGTGAAAATCGGTATTTCTTTTCTGATAAAGGAGCATTGAATGCTTATTCGAGTCGGTTTAAGCGTAAAAGATAAAAGCATGCAAAACCATCTGCAGAAAGCGCTTTCACACTTCGACGTCAGGGTGGAGTCATTCGGGCACCTGCGCTCCGCCTGGCAAAAAGTGGTTCGCAGCGGGTGCGATGTCATTGTGATCAGCGAAGCACTTATCCCACGCCCGACGGTTAACAGCATTGCGATACTGAATGAATTGCCTGAAAATCCGACCACCGTCATTATCCATGAAAGCGATTCCGCCGAAGAACATGCCCAGCTGGCGGCCGCCGGGGCCGATGTCGTTTTGTTCGCAGGTATTTCCAAAAAAAGCATGGAAGAAGCCCTTGAAACGACCTTGGAATCACGCCGCCAATTCATCCTCAGGAAACGGTTCGACCGCAGGGGTCTGGCTGAGCCCAAAATCTCCGACTTTGTCTCCGAAAGCCATGTCATGCAGCTCTTTATGGAAGAGGTTCGACAGGTAATCCCGAGTGATTCTCCAATTTTGCTGCTGGGAGAAACCGGCGTCGGCAAAGAGCACCTGGCCAAAGCCATCCATGCCGAAAGCCCGCGCTCCGCCGGCCCCTTTATTTCGGTCAACATGGCAGGCATACCTGAGCAATTGCTTGAAAGCGAACTGTTCGGGCATGAACAGGGTGCGTTCACCGGTGCCATTCGATATCGCCGTGGGGCATTTGAACTGGCTCACGGCGGCACGATTTTTTTGGATGAAATCGGCGATATGCCTTTACACCTGCAGGTCAAGTTGCTTCAGGTGTTGCAAAATTATGAGATTAAGCCGGTGGGGGCGGAAAATACGCTGGATTTGGATGTGCGGGTCATCGCAGCAACCAACCAAAAGCTGGAAGACGAAATTTTGCAGGGAAATTTTAGACAGGACCTTTACTACCGTCTCAGTGTTTTGATGCTGACCATCCCTCCCCTGAGGGAACGTAAGGAAGACATTCCCACAATGGTCAGGCGTTTTATGACCTATTACCGCTATAAGATCGGGCGGGAAATCAACGGGATTTCCGACCAGGCCCTCAAGGTGCTCTGCAGCTACGAGTGGCCGGGCAACGTCCGTGAGTTGATGAATGTCATCGAACGCGCCATCTTGCTGTGTAAAACCGATGTCATCACCATGGTGGAACTGCCCAATATTCTGCACGGCAGCGTTTCAGCTTCAAACGGCATTCTACCGGGAGTGAGTTTTGCAGGTACCGACTGGACAGACAAAACATTGCCCGAATTGCAAAAAGAAATCATGGAGCAGGTCGAAAAACTCTATCTTAAAAAAGTGCTTAAAAAAGCCCGCGGCAGGGTCGGCCAGGCCGCCCGGATCGCCGGCATCCATCCCAGGGGCTTATACAACAAAATGAAACAGTTTGAACTCCGCAAAGAGGATTTCAAATAAGGATAACAAACAGGTGAGAGTATTCCGGCCCTTAATGCTTGTTCAGGAATCTTTCCAGT
>CP070771.1:4712910-4715441 GCA_020345785.1 Desulfobacterales bacterium | reverse complement strand
ATCCAGTGCCATTGAGGAGGTCATGGTCACTGAAATCATCTACCTGGAAGAGCGCCACCGACTGGGGTCCGATATCTTCACCACGATGGGAGGTTTTGCTCCAGCAATCGGGATGCTGGGAACGATCATTGGTCTGGTTCAGATGCTGATGCAGATGGAAGATCCCAGTCAGATAGGCGCACCGATGGCCGTGGCGCTGCTGACCACCTTTTACGGCACAATGCTGGCCAATCTTGTATTTATTCCAGTTGCGGGAAAACTTAAAACCCGCAGCAAACAGGAAATACTGATCAAACAAATGGTGCTCCAAGGCGTCCTGTCCATTCAATCCGGTGACAATCATCGGGTGGTCGAACAGAAACTCAAAGCATTTATTGCTCCCAAAGCACGATTGGCAGCCGATCTGACACCGGCGAATGCCTAAATTCGGGGGCGCCGATCGTAGCGCAGCGGGGATCTATCTTTCGGGGGGTGGAGCAAAGCGTAAAGCCCGATCTTTCGAAGAACCAGAATGAAGACAAAACACGAAGAGCAAGAAAAACACGTTGAGTGATCCACAATGAAAAATCTCAAGAAAAAAGACAGTTCGGGCAGTGATAAAGACTCCTCCGGGGGCGGCTGGGAAATTGTATATTCCGGCTTTGCCATGATTTTGCTCTGCTTTTTTATTATGCTTAGTTCCTTTTCGAGCATTGAAGAGACAAGAGTATTGAGATTTGTGAAATCATTCACGAGAGCCGTCAGCATCTTACCCGGGGGAATCAAAAGTGAGGGTGGTAATATCATCGTGCCCCCATCGGCCGACATCGTGGATAGTGACAGCCAGCTGGCGCGCATCTACGAAAAATTACAGACCCTTGCCGAACATCGTAAACTCGAGCAGGACGTAGCGGTCGACTATTCCTCCAAAGGGTTGGTGATGCGACTGTCGGATCACGCCCTGTTTGATCTCGGAGCAGCCGACATTTCACCCAAAGCCGTCCCGCTGCTAAAGAAGGTCGGTGCCATTATCGCCGAGAGCCCATACGAGATTCGCGTAGAGGGACACACGGACGATTTGCCCATCAAAACCGCCCGCTACCCATCGAACTGGGAACTATCCACTGCCCGGGCGGTGAATGTGTTGCGGTACTTTATAGAAACATACGGAATTTCAAGCAAAAGGCTGTCTGCAGAGGGATACGCTGAGTATCAGCCGATGGTGCCCAACAACAGTGTCGAAAATCGGGCCAAAAACCGCAGAGTCGAAATCATTTTTCTGAATACCGAATCAAAGGACTATCCGACCGAGGCAGCACCATGAGTAAAAGGAAATGGGCGCGATCGCCGGAAATTTCCGGCAAAACGAACGGATGGCTGACCACATTCAACGACCTGGTCACATTGCTAATGGTTTTTTTTGTGCTGCTTTTCACCATGGGTTCCATGGACAAAAATTTGATGAAGGAATTTCAGAATGCCCTGCAAAGTGGGCTGGGTATTTTAGCGGCAGGTTCAAAAGTCTCCGTCGCCGTCAATGAATCACAGCGACCCGTCTCCATGGAGGGACCACGGACCCAGGGGCATGGCGAGGCGACACCCGGAGGGGTTGACGGCACCGACGTTATCGACGACGCGATGAGCGAGTTTGCCGCCGAGCCCGGGATTAATGTCAAGTATTCGGATCAGGCTGCTCGCATTTCATTTGAAGATGCGTTGCTTTTTAATTTCGGCAAAGCCGACATCAATTTAAACGGCCTGGTTTTCCTGGATAAAATGGCGGCTTTAATTCATAAAATTCCCTGCATGGTTCGCGTTGAGGGCCACACGGATAATGTGCCCATTCATACCCACCGGTTTCCATCGAACTGGGATCTGTCCACGGCCAGGGCCGTCAGCGTGGTAAAATATTTTGTCGATGTCGGTAAAATCAACCCCCAAAGGCTTTCCGCCGTCGGTTACGGTGAATCACGACCGATAGTTCCCAACGATTCAGCGGCCAATCGTGCCAGAAACCGACGGGTGGAAATCGTTCTTGTTACGGAAGGCGAGAAGTAAAATGTCAAATAAAATTCTCATTGTGCTCATTGGCGTTCTGATGGTTTTTATGCTTGGTATGGGCGGCGGCCTGTTTATGATGTGGACGAAACTGTCCGAATTGAGTGTTCAGAGTGCCGCCAATGCAGGTGTGAATCCCGATCAAGCCAATAGCATCGAACAGCCGTTAGGCCCGATTTATTCGCTGACAACCTTTATCGTGAATCTGGCGGATAAAGGCGGCAATCGTTACTTAAGGGTGACCATGGACTTCGAACTGGGAAATCCTGAACTTGAAACCGAGCTTAATAAAAGACTGCCCCAGGTCAGGGACAGCATCCTGATGATTCTGCCTTCCAAACGCTTTGATGATATCAGCTCCGTGGAAGGTAAAATCGCGCTCAGAGATGAAATCCTGGAAAAACTGAACAGTTTACTCACCCAGGGTAAGATAACCAACATCTATTTTAAAGAGTTCGTGGTGCAATAAAGGCAGCCTGTATGTCCGATCAGAT
>CP070771.1:4702017-4712810 GCA_020345785.1 Desulfobacterales bacterium | reverse complement strand
ATCTGAATTTAAGACGCCAGATGCAGCAGGAGCTGCTGCACATCCAGAAAAAGGTGGGCACTACCTTTGTGCATGTAACCCACGATCAGGAAGAAGCCATGAGCATCGCCGACGTCATTGCGGTCATGAACAATGGACACCTCGAAGATGTAGGACCGCCGGCGCGCGTCTATATGAAACCAAAGACGCGCTTTACGGCCACTTTCATGGGCGAAAGCAATATGTTCGAGGGCACCGTAATCGGGTGCTCGGGTGAAAGTATTCAGGTCGATACAGCCTTCGGTCGTCTCGAGGTCAGGGGCACGGCCGAACCAGGCGCCAAGCTAGATTTGTGC
Source organism: Desulfobacterales bacterium (assembly GCA_020345785.1). The sequence continues at coordinate 4,712,475 of CP070771.1, read as the reverse complement.
ATCCGGCCGGAGCAAATCCTGGCCGCCTGCGGCGAAATCCACGGCCAGGTCCCACTCGGGGTATTGCAGGTGGAAGAAGTTTCTTTCTTCGGAACCCATCACCGCTGTCTGGGGCGCCATGTAGAATCGAATTTGCCCATGATTATCCGCCTGCCGCAACATCAAGCCGTTCGCAAAGGTCAGCAATTAAACCTTGGCGTAAAGCGGGAAGACATTGTGGTGTTGACACAATAGTGGCGAGTCCTAACGGAAGTTATTTACAAATTTGAATAGATGTAATAATCTCTGCTACAGAATGTAATCTTATAAATCCCAAATTCCAAATTCTAAATAAATCGCAAAACTCAAATCCGTAACTCATCCCAAAAACGCTCAGAAAACTGTCCGTATCGAAACGTTAATATGACAAACGCTATAATTTCGAAATGAATTAGGACCAAAGACCACACCTCGTGACGAGTAAAATATTGTTTGGATAATTGGAACTTTGAATTTGGATATTGTTTGTTATTTGGAATTTGGTGCTTGGAATTTTTCATACATTTGGAATTCTTGATATAAAAGGACTCAATTATAGCGGGAGGTTTCTAAATGGAAAGCGATGAGCGTAATGCTCCTGACGCAAAGGTCACGATGTCGGACGGGTCGGAAAAAAATCTGCGGGATTTTTGGCAAAATCAGACGTTGGTGCTGGTCTTTTTGCGGCATTTCGGCTGACCGTTTTGCCGCGAGCAGGTGGCGCAGTTGCGCCGCAACAAAAAAAGCTTTGATAAAGCCGGAGCCCAGGTGGTGCTGGTGGGAATGGGCACACCATCGGAATCTACGGAATTCGCCGTAAAGTTCGATGTCCCCTTTCCGATGGTGACCGACCCGGAGAAAAAATTGTACCGTCAATTCGGGCTCAAGCAGATGTCAACCTTGGGATTTTTCTCCCCGAGCGTTGCCCTCAAGGGTGTAGCCACCATCGTCGGCGGCCATGGCATCGGGAGGCCCCAGGGCGATGTCCGTCAGCTGCCGGGCGTGTTTATCATCAACACTACCGGACAGATCGTTTTCAGCCATTTTTCAAGCAATCCGGCCGATCACCCGGATGCCAAAACCATTATTGCCGCCCTCTAATTAATCCGCCCTGAAAAATAGCTTATTCATCGTTATAATGCGCGCTTTGAAAACGAAAGAAAGTTGTTCAATCCAAAGCCGGCGGATTAATTACTTAATGCTGCGCATTTTTTCTTTTTATACTTCATATCAGGCACGTGAGAATAAAGAGACGAGGACGGTATTAACAAATTGAAATTATAGGCTATTGTACGATTTCTAGAAGGACAGGCCAGCCTTCAGGGGTCTTTGTAGCTAATCATTATGTAAATAAGGGAATTCATCCGCCCGGATGGATAACATTGAGCATTCTCATCATTATTAAATTGAACGACCAATTTTTATCCATACCTGATAACGCTATTTTTCAGGGCGGTTTAATTAATTAGGGGTTACATAGGTAGCTAAATACCGCCTCGTATTTTTAAAATCGAAAAATTGCCAAAAATTTCAAATTGATGATTTGTCCCCACGCGTGAACCTTAATCCTGCCAAATGAATAAGTCTCCAGGAGACACGATCGCTCTTTCCGACCTCAAGAAAACACATGCAAGAATTTTGTTTAAATTGGTAAAAATTGGATATTTAATTTTTTCCTTGACAATTAAATTATTTTATTATTAAATATATCAAAAATTGAACAATTTAATTTTTTAAATTATTTATCCTTAAAGAGCATCAGGGATTAAAGCATTTTAGCGACAGGATTCATAACCTCAGGTATAAGAATAATTTCAGTACCTCACCATATGAACAGGAAGGTTTTTAAAGCCATGTTACCCAAAATTTCAAAAAAATTAATACCCAGCAGTCTAACCTTGTTCATTATGCTTTGTATCTTCTGGTTCTTAAAGGTTTCCGGTTTGCTGAGCAGTTTACTTCAAAGAATTTAATAGAGTTGTTTTTTAAAAAGGCTGGATTTTTACCTGACAATGAAAACGGCTCTGATCGGTGAGCCGTCCGAGTCCTTTAACTTAAGGGGTAAAAACGAATAAACACCCTTTACCTGTCTAATCTTATCCAGGTTGCAAAGATTTTCCACGATGAGGATATCATTACCCAACAGGATGTCGTGCACCGGATAGCCGTAGTCCTCTTCATCCGGCAGATCTCTTGCCAAGGGATCGGAATCTGCATCACCAGTATAAGTGGGGTCGATGTTCATGGCATCGATCCCCACCAGGGAAACTCCCATTTTTAACAAAAGCTTCGCCCCTTCAGCACTCAGATAGGGGTGAAAATAATATCTTGGGGTGCCGAAGTATTTGTCCCGGCCGGTTCTAAAGATCACAAAATCTCCTTCAGCAATCTCCTTTTCATAGGGCTCAAGATCGGCAGGTTCTATCAAATCTCGGTCAGATTTGCCGGATACGTCGATCAGGACGCCGTCGCCGACAAACCGCTGGACCGGGAATTCGTCAATTTTTTTTCCTTTTTTCAGAAAATGAAACGGTGCATCGATGTGGGTTCCGGTATGAGACCCGAGGGTCAACACATCGACATGGCAATAGTCTTTTTCATGGATCAGCCCCTGCTTGATGGAAGGCACCGGGTCTCCGGGATATATTTGGATATCGTTATGAATCGTGTGGGATAAATCAATGATTTTCATTGTAGTCCCCTGTTTTTCTTTGCATCAATAAGCTCATAAGTTGGTAAGTTCGTGAGCTGTTGAGCTATAGAGTTCGTTAGTTCTTAAGTTCGTAACCTCTCAAGCAGATGAGATGATAGCCATTCACAAAACAAAATATCAGTTTCCCCAATGGGTTGCCAACTCATGAACTTACGAACTCACGAGCTCAACAGCTATTTTATGTGTGTCAATCCGCGAAAATCCGTGTCCTAAATAAGCATGAGATCAGAATTTACATCCGCATATTCTTTTCTTCTTCCGCAATGCACTGCGCGATCACCTTCAACGCCTCATCGATTTCTTCTTTGGTAATGATCAGCGGCGGGGCGAATTCAAGGGCACATCCCATGGCTTTGATAATTACCCCGAGATGCTTGGCACGACGGATTATATTGGCAATTCGGTTTATTGGAAAAGGCGCACGGGTCTTTTTGTCGGTGGTTAAATCCAGTGCGAGCCACAGCCCCCTGCCCCGGGCTTCGCCGACAATCGCGTGATGTTCCAGATCCTTCAGACATGCAAGGAAATATTGCCCCATCTCCTCCGAATTTTTAATTAAGCTTTCGGTCTGCATGATCTCTATATTTTTCAACGCGGCCGCGCAGGCAACGGGGTGATTGCCGTAAGTATGCAGGTGGAAAAAATTCTCAATCGGTTCCATCACGTGGTCGGTACAGCCGACCGCTCCCAAGGGAACATATCCGCTGCTGATTCCTTTGGCCATGGTCAGCATGTCCGGATGAATTGCAAAGTGCTCTACCCCGAACATTTTGCCGGTGCGCCCGAAACCGCAAATAACCTCGTCGATAATCAGCAGGATACCGTATTTGTTACATATCCCCCGCACCATCGGCCAGTATTCTTGAGGCGGCGAAACGGCACCGAATCCCTGCATAATGGGCTCTCCGATAAAGGCGGTAATCAGCTCGGGATTTTCAAACTCGATGGCCCGCTCGATGTCCCGCGCGCACTTGAGGTCACAGTCAGGATACGCCAGTCCATATGGGCAGCGATAACAATACGGCGGCTCGACATGTACGGCTCCGGGAGCAATCGGCTCCATCATCTGACGCATCGGCATTACCGTGCCGAGAGCCCTGACGCCGTAACCGTTGACACCGTGGTATGCGCCTTTGCGGGAGATGATTTTGAAACAGGCCTTGTTGCCTCTGAAATAGTGGTAGTGTTTGGCCAGTTTCATGGCAGATTCAACCGCTTCGGATCCCGAACACTCAAAGGTAAACCGGTTGATATCGCCCGGCGTGATTCGAGCCAGCAGGTTCGCCAGTTCCATGGCCGGCTCGTTGGCATATCCAAAGGGACTGAAATAGTGCAACCGGCACATCTGATCGTAAGCCGCCCGGGCCACTTCTTCCCGCCCGTAGCCGATATGCACCGGCCGTGTGATTCCCGCCTCCATGTCAAGATAGCGCTTGCCCTCTTTGTCTATCAGACGACACCCCTCACCCTTGACCATAATGGTAATCCCCTTTTTGACGTCCGCCCGCGGGGTTCGATGTAAAATAAGTCGCGACGCATCATCCATGACATTGTATTTTCCACTCATATTGGCTCCATATGCTGATTAAAAGGTTAAAAATCTTTAACCACGAAAGCACGCAAGATGTAAAGCACGAAAAAGGGCACTTTAAATTTGTTTTATTTCGTGTTTTCGAATTTTCGTGTTTTCGTGATTCGCTTTTTATTCCCAATTGGAGGTTAATAATTACATTCTATCTGAAAAAACGATGTTGCCCCCTACAATTGTCATCGCCACGTTAATTTCGCCCACTTCCCGGGGCTTAACCGAAAATGGGTTATCGTCAAGCACGGTGAAATCCGCCAGCTTGCCGGGTTCAATCGATCCCTTCAATTTTTCTTCGAAACCGATTCGGGCAGCATTGACCGTGAACATTTTCAAGGCTTCGTGGAGCGTAATTCTTTGGCGCTCGTTAGGATGAAGGATGCAGGCCTGGATACCCTTCAAGGGGCTCATCTTTGTCACGGGAGCATCGGAACCGCCCCCAATCAAGCCCCCCGCATCCAAAATCGACCGGAAGGGTTTCCAACGGTTGACCCGTTCGTTGCCCAAAAGCGAACGGATATTTTCATAGGTACCTTCACCGCTCAGGTATAAAAACATCGGCTGCATGGCAAGCGCAAGTTCCAGGTCAACCGCCCGTTTAATCTGATCGCCCAAGGGCATTTCAAAATGCTCGATTCGGTGGCGGTGATCCGATCTTGGGAATTTATTAAGGACCTTTCGGTAAATGTTTAATACCTGTTCGGCAGCCCGGGTGCCGCAGGCGTGCACTGATATTTGAAACCCGGCCCTGTGTGTTTTTTCAATGAGATGCTCAAGCTCTTGATCCTGATAATACAGCATGCCGTAATTCGTTAAGTCCCGGCAGTAGGGTTCAAAGAAGGCGGCGGTTTTGCTGTCCGGCGCGCCGTCGGCAAAGAAAGCAACGGCCGCTCTGTTGCGGTAGGTTGCAGATTGCAGGATCTCGTCAAGATCATCATGATTCGGTGATTTACTGACAACCATCGGCTTGATCCGAATCGGCAGGCTGTGTTCGTGATTTAAGATCGCCTTCAAATTGCTGTGGGATTCTTTTATGTGCAAGGTCGTTATCCCCACGCTTAAGGCCTCCTTGACCGCAGCTTCGACTGCTGCCATGATCTCGCTCTCATTTTCGGGCAGAAGTTTCTGGAGCACCAGCGCTATGGCCGGGTCTTCAACTAATCCGGTCGGTGCGCCGTGATCATCTTTGACGTAGCCCGCCATATTCTCCTGCAGGCCGATTTTCTCCAGCATTCGCGTATTCAGCATTGCGGAATGGACGTCATATACCCAAATGATAATCGGATGCTCTGAAGATAGTTTATCCAGCTCTTCCCTGGTGGGCAATCTGCGCTCTTTTACGGTATCGTAATTGAAATTTAGCCCTAAAATAGGTTCTCCGGGCGGGGTGCCGTCCTTTTTTTGCCTGATTTTCTCTAAAATATCGCTGATGGAACTTGCCGCGGCAAGATCCACATTTAAAAGCACATTGCCGACATGGGTTGGATGCATGTGGGTTTCGATAAAGCCGGGAATTACCGTTTTGTCCTCAAGTGCAAGGTACCGGGTATTTCCGTCGGCTTGCTTTTCAACATCCCCGCGATCGCCTATGACCTCAATCATGCCATTTTTAATGCCGACCGCCTCCACTCGCGGTCGAGCGTCACACATGGTCAGGATGTTTCCCCGGATGATCAGGTCTAAAAAATCAGGCATTTATACTCCTCTCATCCTGACCCGGATGAACCGGAAAGAAAATATTCAATCGTTACAAGGAGCCGGTCGCACATTATTATTTGGCGCCTTCAGTTTTGTCAATCCGAAATCACTTCGGTATCAGCCTGCCATTTAGTTTAGGAACAATTAGGCTACTAGCTTGACAGTTATGCGTGTTTTTGACATATGTTGTTTTTATTAAGTCCATGGTTGAGTCGTTCCGGGTTGAAAACCCCCGAACAATTCATAGCAAAGGGATTCTGCCTACGTCGTAATTGCAAAGCCGTTTCACCCTAAAGGGATATGCCGGGTATTCAGAATCTTGATCAAATGGATGAGCAGGACTATCGGGGGCAACCTTCTGAACCTTGAACCCTGAACCAATTAGTTTTATTTTCCCGCCGCAAAAACCAACCTGCAACACTAAAAGGAGGAAATGTAACATGTCAGGAAAAATCACAATCAATCTTGCAACACCAGGTCGCCGGATGCTGCTTACAGGCATTGCAGCTGTGCTATGCATAGCTGTCCTGGGATTTGGCGTGCCATCGGCTCACGCCGAAGGGGTGCTGAAAGTCGGTGCGTACGGCGGTTATTTTAAAGATTCGTTCGACAAACACATTTTCCCGGACTTTACCAAACATACCGGCATTAAGGTGGAATCCGTGGCTGAACCGACCGGCGAAGCCTGGCTGGTTCAATTAGAGCAGGCCGGACGGGCCGGCATGGCGCCGGCAGATGTGTCCATGATGGCACAGGGCCCGATGCTCAGAGGCCAGCGGACCGAGCTCTGGCTTCCATTGGACCTCAAATTGATTCCCAATCACAAATTTTTACTGCCGCAACATGTTCACAAATACTCAGACGGCAGGGTGGATGGAATCGGTGCAGTGTCATGGTACATCACCCTGGTATCAAACACCAACGTGTTCCCGACGGCACCGACCTCCTGGGCCGATATGTGGCAGCCGGATAAAAAGAACAAGCTGGGGCTGCTGGCTCTGGCCTCCAATTCATTTTTGCTCGAGATCACCGCCAAAACCTTCTTCGGGGGCTATGACATCCTCAATTCCCAGGAAGGTATCCTCAAAGTTTTGAATAAACTCGCCGAAATCAAACCCAACGTGAAGTTGTGGTATCGCGATGAAGGACAGTTTCAGGCGGCGTTGCAGTCCGGCGAAATACCCATGGGACAATACTACCACGATGTTGCCGGTCTGGCAGCGGCTGACGGGCATCCGGTGCGCTCCACTTTCCCGCAGGAGGGCGGTGTATTGGATTCCGGATCATGGGCGGTTTCCAAGGCCTCCAAGATGACCAAGGAAGCCCACGTTTTTATCAACTATATGTGCCAGCCGCAGATTCAGGCCAAGTTGTCGCTAAAAGTAGGCACAGCCCCGACGGTCAAACGCGAGGTTACCGGCCTTACAGATGATCAATTTGCATCTGTTTCAAGTGACATCCCCCCGATCATCCCGCGCTATGACCTGTACACCGGTGAGCTTAGCGACTGGGTCAACCAGAAATGGACGGAAATGGTTACTGAATAAAAGGTACCATCAGATTTGCGGTCGGAGTCGTCAATCAATCGGCTCCGACCGTTTCGTTGATGCTCCAGCTAAGAAAAGCTTCTTGATTCGGTGCCGGTGACATTTGGCTTCATTCTGAGATGGGGCAAAGGAGTGCTGGAGTAATGGAGTGGTGGAGTGATGGAAAAAATGCTTTCCTGTTTTGCAGAAGCTATCTGACTAAAAGGAAAATGTGTTAGATAAATGGGCAATTATTTGCTAAAAAGATTTCAATTCAAAGACCACTGATCTGCAGTTCCCAACACTCCAGTACTCCAATACTCCATCACTCCATTAGCGGATGGAAAATCTCACACTTAATCTAGGGTCGCGAATCTATTTCAAAAAAACATTGGTGATTCTGCTTCATGGCCGGTTTAATTCTCGAAGACATCCACAAACAGTTCGGCTCCGTTGTTGCCGCCCGGGATGTAAATCTTAATCTACCCAGCGGACAGTTTGTCTGTTTTTTAGGCCCCTCGGGATGCGGCAAGACAACCCTGTTGCGGCTTATCGCAGGGCTGGAAAATCCCACCCGGGGACGCATTCTGTTGGACACGGAAGACATTACCGACACACCGGCTCATAAGCGTAATTTCGGTATGGTTTTTCAGTCTCTCGCCCTGTTCCCCCATTTAAGCGTTGGAGAAAACGTGGCCTACAGCCTGAGGGTCAGGCACGTCGACAAAGCAGGTCAACGAAAAAAAACTGCGGAACTGCTGGATCTCGTGCAGCTTTCCGGCTTTATGGATCGGCATATATCGCAGCTTTCCGGTGGTCAACGCCAGAGGGTCGCCATTGCCCGGGCCCTGGCCATCGAACCGCGCCTGTTTTTGCTGGATGAACCGCTGTCGGCCCTCGATGCCAAGCTGCGCGAAAGCATGCAGCTTGAACTGCGCGAACTTCAGCAGCGCCTTGCCATAACCACCATCCTGGTCACCCACGATCAACGCGAAGCCATGACCATGTCGGATTTGGTGGTGGTCATGGGGCCGGACAATCGCGTCCACCAGATGGGATCCCCGCTTGCAATCTATCGCAACCCGGCCGATACCTTCGTGGCAGATTTCATCGGCTCCAGCAATCTTCTGACCGGAACCTGCAGCGGAGCCAAGGAAATCAAAATCGGCGACAAACGTCTGATCGTTGAAGAATTAGCGGAAGGCCTGTCTGCCGGTACACCGGTGACTGTGTCGATACGTCCTGAAGATATCCATGTGCTGCCGGGCATCGAAAAAGGAGACAACCGTTTGCATGGAACCGTCTCCTTCATCCGGGATGTAGGCTCCAGCGTAGAAATCTATCTCAACTGCAACGGCATTCAAATAACCAGTCAATCGACACCCAAAGGCAGACCGCAAGTCAGACAGGGCGATAAGGCTACAGTCGTCCTTCCAGCGGCGGCATGCGTGGTGCTGAAATCATGATCGGAGAAAAACCAAAAGGCGCAGGTGCACACCTGCCTTTGGCCTACCCAGCCCTTATGCTGGCAATATTTTTTGTTATACCTTTCGGTATCATGGTTGCCGTCAGCTTCTTTCACCGCGAGCCCGGCGGGTTTTATATCACCGGCTTCGAATTGGCGAACTATCGGAATCTTTACACGGCGCTTTTTGGCAGAACGCTGTTGTTTTCCCTGTTTATTGCCGGACTCTCGGCTGCGGTGTGCGTGTCTCTCGGCTTTCCCTTCACCTACTTTATTACCTGCATGCGGCGTCGGGCCCAGGTTGTCTGGCTGGTGTTTTTGATGTCGGTGCTGTCGCTTTCGGAAGTTATTGTCGGTTTTGCCTGGTCGCTCTTGTTGTCGCGTACCGCCGGCCTTTCAAACCTGCTGGTTTGGTTAGGGGTTATGGGCCAACCGGTGGCTTGGTATCCGGGATTTGCGGCGCTGCTCTGTGGAATCTGTTATCTTGCTTTTCCTTACACCGTTCTGGTGCTATACCCGCCGCTGTCCCGCCTTGACCCGGCGCTTCCGGAAGCGTCGCTGACCCTGGGGGCTTCGCCGCTGAAAACCTTTTTTACGGTAACTGTAGGCTCGCTGCGCAACGCCATTGTCGCCGCTTTTGTGATGGTTTTCGTCTTCACTCTCGGAGTCTATCTGTTGCCCCAGATTCTCGGCCGGCCGCGGCATTGGACGCTGTCCGTTCTGATCACCGACCAGGCTATCTACCAGACCAATATGCCCATGGCAGCCGCCATGGCGATATTTTTTATGCTTGTCAGCCTGCTGCTGGTTGCCCTCACGATGGCAATTGGGAAGAAGAAAAAGATTGTATCAGCTTAAGCCGATATTTAATTTACGAGGTATTTATCGAGCGATGGCCAGGAAGCTGGGAGGCTTGAAAGCCAGGAAACCTTAGGGAGATTGTAAGCCCCCAAGCTTTCCAGCTTCCAAGCCTCAAGCTTCGCGACAGCTTTCAATTATCGAGTAATAGCGTATGAGCAAAACACTTCGCATCATATTTCTCAGCCTCATCCTATTTCTGCTGTGCGGACCGCTGATAGTTGTCTCCGGGGTCTCGTTAAACGCAAAAAAACGTCTTTTTTTTCCGCCGGAGGGCGTGTCCCTGCGCTGGTACCAGGAGCTGCTTACCGAAAGCACCTGGCTGATTCCGGTACAAAACAGCCTGACAATCGCTACAACTTCCAGCCTGATTGCCTTATCGATTGCGTTGCCTCTGGCCTATTTTCTGTGGCGCTATCGCGTTTTCTACGCCCGGGCGCTCTTTACGCTCGGCATCTCGCCGTTTATCCTGCCGCCCGTCATCACCGCCCTGGGATTCCTCTCCTTCTGGGTAACAATCGGTTTTTACGGGAAGATGGCCGCCACCGTGATCTCACACGCCATTTTCTTCGTCACCCTGCCGTTGGTGACGGTC
>CP070771.1:4689066-4701917 GCA_020345785.1 Desulfobacterales bacterium | reverse complement strand
GCGCCGGTCACAGCCTGGGTGAATACGGCGCACTCTGCGCTTCAGGCGTTAACTCCAAAGAAGACACTGTCCGCCTGGTATTTAGAAGAGGTGAATTAATGCATCGCGAAGCCAGCCGACACCAAGGTGCGATGCATGCGATTGTTGGCCTGCCGATCGACGAAGTCTCTGAACTTGTCTCAGAGGTGCAAAGGGACGGAATTGTATCGGTTGCCAACCACAATACCCAATTGCAAATTGTGATAACCGGAGCCCCCCGGTCGGTTGAGCGGGTTTCGTCTCTGGCCGTTGCCAAAGGCGCTAAGTCTGTTCCCCTGAAAGTTAGCGGCGCCTGGCATAGTGAACTGATAAAAGGTGCCGTAAACGAATTTCAAGAATATCTTGATACGATCGCATTTAACGCCCCTCAGAAAAAAGTCTTCTTCAATGTCACGGCAGATGAAGCGGAAAACCCGAATGAAATAAAAGAAATAATGGCCCGTCAATTATGCAGTCCTGTGCGCTGGTATGACACAATGAACAAAATGGTGGCCGAAAACGTAGAAGTATTCGTTGAGGTCGGTCCCGGCAGAGTGCTCGCCGGACTGTTAAAAAAGATTCTGCCAAAGGATCATCCGGCCAAAGTATACAACGTTGCCAATTTGAAACAGCTTGAAACTTTTATAAATGAAAATTAATACTTAAATTTTGCACGTATTCTTAACAACAATGAAAAAGGAGCGTTGCTAGGAGGTGCTCCGTAGCTCAGTTTGCTGGAAAAACTTCAGGGGCAGAACAGAATAAAAATTTTCTATTTTATCCTTTACAAGGATTTAAGATTATGTTAGACAATATAGCTTTTAAAAAGTAAACTATACACATAATAACATAAATCATTATGCACACATACACAGCCTTTCGCTTATTTGACCTCATATGGTAGTTTAAAAACCAACCACAATGTGGCGAATACCGTAAAAATATGATGCTGTGTATAATAAAAATTTCATGAGGTCCGGTCATGAAAAAGAAAGATAAGGAATACTTCAAGAAATATCTCACTGAACGTCTGGAAGAACTTTTAAATCAGGCAGACAATACGGTCTCCGGCATGACTGAAACCAAAGAAAATTTTCCGGATCCAACAGACCGTGCTGCTCTGGAGGCAGACCGCAATTTTATGCTGCGAATCCGTGACCGGGAAGCCAAATTGATTAAAAAAATAAAAGAGGCCTTGGATCGGATTGAAAATGATACATATGGGGTTTGCGAATCCTGCGGCGAAGATATAACTCTCAAAAGGCTCAAAGCCCGACCGGTCACCACGCAGTGCATCGAGTGTAAATCCAAAGAGGAGGCTTTAGAGAAAGCCCTTGGATTGTAACAAGTATGAAAGAATTGACCTTCATATTCACACCACAGCTTCCGACGGGACCTTGACACCGGCGGAAGTTATCTCCCGTGCCGATAGACTTAAAATAAAAGCGATTGCTATCACGGATCATGATACCGTCAGCGGTTCAAAAGAAGCTTTACGCTGCGGTATCCCTCCCTCTCTTGGTTTTCTAACCGGTGTCGAAATCAGTGCGGCCCCTCCTCCTTTTTATCCAGGTTCAGGAAGTTTCCATTTGCTGGGGTATTCTATCCGTCTCGATGATACGGAACTGAATCAATCCCTTGCAACGCTGCGACAGGCCAGAAAAAATCGCAATCCGGCCATTATAGACCGCTTAAATGATTTGGGGATCCCTCTGACCCTGGAGGAAGTTCGTAAAGAAGCAGGCGCGGGGCAACTGGGAAGACCCCACATCGCGCAGGCCATGGTAAAAAAAGGGGTGGTTGCAACCATTGATGAAGCGTTTGATAAATTTTTAGGAACAGGCAGACCGGCTTATGTGAATAAATATCGCATAGAATGCATCCAGGCGATAGAAGGCATTCTGGGGGCAGGGGGCATTCCGGTTCTGGCACATCCGGGTTTGTTGGACTGCAAAAGCGACGATCAGTTTGACCAGCTGATCACAGGTTTAAAGGAGATGGGAATACAGGGAGTGGAAGTTTATTATTCAGAGCACACGCCAAAGCAAACGCGTCTTTTTGCTGAATTGGCGCAACGGCATAATTTATTAATGACCGGCGGCACTGACTTCCATGGTGCCATTCAACCGGAAATTGAAATGGGATCGGGCACAGGTAATCTGTTCGTTCCCTATGAATTGTATGAAAACCTAATCCGATAATGAAAACCTTCAGCCCGTTTCATTCCCCCCCTGCCGGATCCAAGTTCGTCAATATCATAGGCCTTTTATTTACCGCAGAATGCCGCAGGAAATCACCAAGGCCCGTTGACAAAATTTAAAAATACTGAATTAATGGCCGTAATTCTCCCAACAACCGGCCATCTATTCAACGATGTCTGCAGGTAGGACCAATGGAAGCAAGAGATCCGATAGGAATTGAACAGAAATTACAATACGAGTTCAAGGACAAAAACCTTATACAGGAGGCCCTGCGACACAGTTCCTGGGTCAACGAACTTGGGGATTCACAGCTGCGTGATAACGAACGACTCGAATTTCTGGGGGATGCGGTATTAAATCTTATTATCGGCCACATTCTCATGCAGCGTTACCCGGATTTAAAGGAGGGTGACCTCTCAAGAAGCCGTGCCAATCTGGTCAATGAATCCCGACTTGCCAAAATAGCCCGCTCGTTTGATCTGGGAGCATTTATTCAACTCGGCAAAGGAGAAATACAAACCCTTGGCCGGGAAAAAAATTCCATCCTGGCCGATACCTTCGAGGCTCTGATGGCGGCAATATTTCTGGACGGCGGATTCGATGCAGCCTGTCAAATAATCAAGACGAATTTCCAACCGTTGATAGCGGATTTAGACACCAACGCCAGCAACCTTGATTATAAGAGCCAGCTGCAGGAAAAAGTGCAGGTCGACCATGGCGTGATGCCGGATTACAGCATCATCCGTGAAGAGGGTCCGGATCACGATAAAACCTTCTGGGTTTCGCTGAAAGTGCTCGATATCGATACCCAGGGATGCGGAAAAAGCAAAAAGGCTGCCGAGCAGGACGCCGCGCGCAGAGCGCTGGAGATTCTGAATAATGAATTCTCGGATGGACACCAGCCTGACGAATCAGACTCCACATGAATGCCTCCAAGAAAAATAGAATAAAAACCAATTTCCAGACACCTGACACCAGACACCAGACACCTGAAACCAATAACCAGCAGCCTGCATCCAGTATCGAGTATCCAGTATCCAGCAGCCAGAAACCAGCAGCCAGAAACCGTCCATTCATCATCCCAATCTTCCTGCCCCACGCGGGCTGCCCCCATCAGTGTATTTTTTGCAACCAGGTATCGATTACAGGTGCCAAACGAGAGCCGGTCGAGGCAGGTCAAATTCGTAGCCAAATTCATGAGTTTTTAAGTTATAAGACCGCGCGGCGAAAACCGGTGCAAATTTCATTTTTCGGCGGTAATTTTCTAGGATTAAAAACGGAGGTGATCAAATTTTACCTGGCGCTGGCTGCTGATTTTGTCCATCAGGGAAAGGTGGACAGCATCCGGTTTTCCACGCGCCCGGATACAATCGATCTTGCGCAACTGAATATTATTGCAGATTATCCAGTCGCTACGATTGAACTCGGTGTTCAATCGATGAATAACCACATACTGGCGCTGGCAAAACGGGGGCACACCGAGGCGGATACACTACGGGCAGTGGCATGTCTTAAAGCAAGAAATTACAACATCGGATTGCAAATGATGGTTGGTCTGCCGGGAGATGATGAAGCCTCGTCACTGAAAACCGCCAAAAAAATCGCTGACCTGAAACCTGACTTCGTCCGCATTTATCCTACGGTGGTTTTGAAAAACAGCCGGCTTGCCAGCTGGTATGCTAAGGGTACCTATAGGCCGCTTTCACTTGAAGACGCCGTAACCCAGGTAAAGAGGCTTTACCTGTATTTTAGGAAAAACAATATTCAAATCATCCGCATGGGACTGCAGGCTTCGACGGATCTGTCGGATGGTTCAACTGTGTTGGCGGGTCCTTATCATCCGGCCTTCGGCCATTTGGTTTATTCGGAAACATTTTTGGACGCGGCTTGCACCGCCATAAAAGCTGTCGATTCCGCGGGAGCCAACGTTGCCATTTTCGTCAATCCGCGTCGGATTTCCATCATGAGGGGCCTGAATAATTCAAATATTGAAATAATAAAAAGGCGCTTTGGCTTTGAAAAGATTCGTGTTGTGCCGGATAATGATATTGAAGAAAGCAGTATAAAAATTGACAACGGAAGCCCAATTTCATGCTTCGCTTTTGGAGATGAAAACGCGGACTTATGGTCTAAGTAAACAATGCTGGCTCGGAGGACCAGGTTTTCAACGTTAGAATAAACATCCATTCATGGACTCTTGAAAAATGAAACTTCGATCCATTCTTCTTATTTTATCTTTGCTGGCATTTTTGTCGGCCTCGACCGGCGGCTTTCTGTATTATACGGCATTAAATGCTTCAGCCTTCAAAGAAGCCGAGCGGCAGGCCGAAAGCCGGCTGGATATGATCACCAAAAACCTGTCATCATTTCTTTCGGAAAATATTAAACCGGTGAACACACTGGCCGGTTTGACGGTGCTCGGCCAAGCGTTGGTCAGCAAAGATGACCCGTCCAGGCAATCTGCCAATGAAATGCTGGATCATTTCAACGAAACGCTGGTTACCGATGTCTGCTACTTGATGGATCGAACCGGCGAAACGATCGCCTCCAGCAATCGCGGGGACCCGGACAGCTTTGTGGGTCAAAACTTTGCCTTCCGCCCCTACTTTCAAAAGGCAATTCAGGCCATCCCCGCCACTTACCTGGCGCTGGGCACCGCATCCGGCAGACGGGGGGCTTATTTCAGCCATCCCGTGTACGCCGGATATCCGCCGAAACCGGTCGGAGTTGCTGTAATAAAAGCATCAATTGAGCTGATCGAAAAAGAATTGAGTCCATCTGAAGATGAGACGGTACTTGTCATTGACCCCCACGGCGTTATTTTTATCTCCAACCGGCCCGAATGGCTGTACCACTTGTTTTGGCCGGAGTCCCCCGATGTCACGCAAAAACTTGAAGATTCCCGACAGTTCGGAGCCGGTCCCTGGAAGTGGATCGGTCTCAGTGCAGACGGCCCGCGAGATGTTGTTGACCGCAGTGGAGAACGGTTTCAGATTCACCGCAAACCGCTCGACAACTATCCTGGTTGGCAAACGGTCCACCTGCGCAGTTTTAAAGCAATTTCAAAAGCCGTCTATGATCCTCTGATCCGAATCACCGGTCCGCTCGTTTTGACGCTGTGTGTGATGATTGGTATTTCGGTATTTTTGCTTTACAGAAAAGCAAGCCAGGAAATCAGTCACCGACGTTCAATCGAAGCAGCCCTGCGCGAAAGCGAGGAACGCTACCGCAATCTCTATCATCACACGCCGGCCATGTTGCACTCCATCGATACCAACGGCTGCATCGTCAGCGTCAGCAATTATTGGAGTGAAGTCATGGGCTACCGGCCGGAAGAGGTTATCGGCCGTGCGCTAACCAGTTTTTTTACCGACGAATCCCGCCGCTATGCAGAAGAAATCGCTTTGCCTGATTTTTTTAAAACCGGCTTTGTCAAAGACGTACCCTATCAGTTCGTAAAGAAAAACGGTGAGATCATCGACGTCCTGTTGTCGGCCATCGCCGACCGGAACCGCCAGGACAAAATCGTTCGGACCCTGGCAGTGTCGATTGATGTAACCGAGAGAAAACGTGCCGAAAAGGCACTGCAGCTCGCCAAGGAGGCGTTGAGTCAATACTCAAAAGATCTCGAACGCCAGGTGCGCAATCGAACCCGGGAAGTTCACAGCATTCTTAAATACACACCGTCGGTGGTGTATATGAAAGACAAGGAGGGCCGCTACATTCTTGTGAACTCCCGCTTTGAGGAGCTGTTCGGGATCAAAAGCGAAGATATCAAAGGCCGGACGGATTATGACGTCATGGCCGGGCAGGTCGCGGAACAGTTTCAGGCAAGCGACTCAAGAGTACTTTCTGAAAAGCGTTCGCATCAGGTCGATCAACATATTCCTCAACCGGATGGTATGCATACTTATCTGGCGGTGAAATTTCCGATATACGATGAATCCGGCGCCATCAGCGGGATTTGCAGTATACTCAACGATATCACCGCCGTCAAAAAGGCCCAGGATCAGCTGCGCCGTCTATCCGGCAGTATTATGGCCAACCAGGAAAAAGAACGATCGGCTATTGCCCGGGAATTGCATGACGAACTCGGACAGGTGCTCACCGCCCTGAGGATGGATGCGGTTTGGATCCAGAAGCGATTGCAAAAAACAGACCCACAGGCATCGGAGCGGGCATTGGCCATGTGCCAGTTGATCGATAAGAATATCGAAGACGTTCGCGGCATGGCATTTCGCCTGCGCCCGGGTGTGCTGGACGACCTGGGGCTGGTGGATGCGCTGGAATGGTATACAACTGATTTTGAAAGGCGCACCGAAATAATATGTGTGTTTGAACACGAAAATGTTCCCCCGATAAATGACACCATCGCCACCGCAGCCTACCGCATCACCCAGGAGGCTCTCACCAATGTTGTCCGGCATGCATTTGCCAGTAAGGTGGATGTCCTTCTCAAAACCCAGAACGGCACCTTGATGCTGTCGGTGGTCGACAACGGCCGGGGATTCAACGCCCTTGCGCTGGCGGAATCCGAGGGCTTAGGGGTCGCCGGCATGCGCGAACGGGCCGGTTTGGTCGGCGGGACGTTGGAAGTACATTCCCAACCGGAAAAAGGGACGCAAGTTTTCTTCAGGGTACCCATCGACGGCCAACTGACGGCATAATCACGCACTCCTGAAGAATGCGCGCGTCAGGTCGCATAAACACAGACATTATTATTTGAAAATTAGAGAAAGGTGAAAAAATCTAGTTGCCTAATTTCTACTATTTTACTACACAAGTAGCTGTTAAACAGGCAAAAACAGCTCCGCGTAAAACAAAATGCGAAGAACAAAGTAATTCATCTGCATTGCCTTCAATTAACAACTTTCTTCAGTTTTCAAGAAAAATTTTCAACCCTGAAAGTGCGATTTTCCAGGGCGGATTCATTAGGATACGACATTTTGATCAAAGTACTATTGGCTGATGACCACGGCATTGTCCGCGCGGGTCTGCGCCGCATCGTGGAAGAAAGCGGTGATATGGAGGTCGTCGCCGAGGCAGCCGACGGGAGAGAAACCCTGCGGCTGGTCAAGGAAATCTTGCCGGATGTGGCGGTCATTGATATTTCAATGCCGGGCCTGGATGGTCTGGAAGTTGTCAGCCAATTGCGCGTTCACCACCCTGATTTGCCGATCCTCATTCTGACCATGCATGAAGAGGGCCAATATGTCGTACGGGCGATCCAGGCGGGCGCAATGGGATACTTGACCAAGCAATCGGCTCCGGAACAGCTGGTCAAGGCCATTCGTAAAGTACATGGCGGCAGCCGCTACCTGACCGATGAGGCGACCGAAACATTGGCGTTACGGATCGCTAAAGGCTCCGGTGAGCAATCTCCCCTCGATTCCCTATCCATGCGCGAGCTGCAGGTGTTGCGCCGCCTGGCCATGGGACACACCAACCGTGAAATCGCCAATGCCTACAATATCAGTATAAAAACTGTTGACACTTACCGAGCGCGATTGCTAAAAAAATTGGAATTACGTAACAATGCCGAACTTTCCCGCTTTGCGATCCAAAATAAACTCATTGAAACCTGAAGATATCCCCAAAACCGTTGTAAGAAAATTTCTTACAAAAAAAACCGTGTTTTCCGGACGGAAAAATCAGAATTTCAAGAGTTTACAAACATGAGTGAAACAGTTAGACAGAGAGCGTGGTGTATACCGTTCCGCCGCCGTCGAGCATGTTCGAAATATGCAACCGGTTGAAAGAAAAACACATCACCCGATTATTCTCAAGCAATATTCTAAAAGGAGGGTTTTTGTATGAAGAAACATTTCGTTCTCTGTTTACTCGCTATTTCCGTTGCCGCGTTAGGTATTGTCCCGGCATCAGCCGCTGACTACAGCATTAAAATCGGCGGCGGCCCTACCGGCGGCACCTTCAACACGTTTTCCAATGCCATGGCGGTATATGTGCCCAAAGTGAACCCCAACATCAGAGCCTCTTCCGTGGGTTCCGGCGGTTCGGTAGAAAATGTCAAGCGCGTTCACAACGGCGAGTCCGATTTCGGGCTTTGCTATGCCGTAGACAGCGCCCTGGGATACACCGGCAAACTGCCGCAGGATCCGGTCAAATACGACAAAATCCGTTCCATGGGGTATCTATATGGTGCGCCGGCCCAGCTGGTCGTGAGGGCTGACAGCGGTGTCAAAAGCGCCATCGACCTTAAGGGCAAGCGCGTGGCCCTGGGCAATGCCGGCTCGGGCGCGGCCGCCAGTGCAGAACGATTCTTCCGCCACATCGGCCTCTGGGACAACTTCAAACCCGGATTTTTAGGCTACAGCCAGGCGGCCAGCGCCTTCCAGGACGGCAAGATCGACGCCTTCTGGGTACTGGTGGGCTACCCCAACCGCTCCATCATCGAAGCCGCCGTCCAGGTGAAGATCTTCCTGGTGGATGTGGGCGTCGATGCCGAGAAGACCGGATTTTACAACGAGTTTGCTTACTCGCCAACGATCATTCCGGCAGGGACTTACGGCAAAGGCATGCCCGCGACCAAGAGCTTCCAGGACTCCACCATTTTGACCGCTAACAAGGACTTGCCCGAAGACCTGGTTTACACGGTCATGAAGACGCTGTGGTCCGATAAAGGGATGCAGGCCATGCTGATGGCTAAAAAGACCTTCAAGGAAATGACTCTGGAAAACGCCTTTTCCGGTGCGTCGGTGCCCCTGCATCCGGGAGCCGTCAAGTTCTGGAAGGAACAGGGCAAGGAGATCCCGGCCGAATTGATGCCCTAAAATGCTTTCGTAACAACATTTCAGGAATGCTTCTATAGTTAACTGTTATGAGGGGGGAAGCGGCGTCCCCGCTTCCCCTTTTTCCCTCCACTCCAAATTGCCAGCGGCGTAAACCCACTGCAAGAGGAAAAAGAAATGACAGATTTAGAAGTCCCCGCAACTGCTGCCGACCAGGAAAAGCTGAAGGAAATCGTTGCCAAGGATGCCAAGTCCGGCCGCTCCATGACCGGTCTCTGGCTGTGGCTCTGTTCCGGCCTGGGTGTGGCGATGGTGCTCTTTTACATGTACTGCGCCGCTAGACCAGTGGACACTCAGTACTTTCTGGGCATCTATGTGCTGATCACCTACGTGATGATTTTTCTCAGCTACCCCTTCACATCCAAGCCGACGAAAACGTTCGGCTATTATGTTGACAGCGCCATCCCTTTTATCACCCTGTGTTTAATCGTCTATTTCGCGCTGCATTTCCTGCTAGGCTCCCAGGGTGCCCGGGAGCCCTTTGTCGGGCTGAAATGGTTTTACGCCCTCGTCAGCCTGGCTGCGGCCGGAATGTTTTTTGTTCCAATTCGTCTCTGGGGCAGAAATGAGGACACTGCTCCCATCGCCATGGACATTTTCCTGGCCCTGGCCGCCATCTTTGTAGTGGGATATTTCATCGTCGAGTACGCCGCCATCAATTACCGCATGGGCTCCGAAACCCCTTTAGACACGGCGGTGAGCTTCATCGGCATCCTGGTATCCCTGGAGGTAGCGCGTCGTGTGCTGGGGTGGTCCATGACTCTGGTGGGCGTTGGGTTTTTGCTATACGCGTTCTACGGCGATCTGCTCCACAATATACCGATCATCAATGCCTTTGCGCACACCGGCTTTAAAATCGACCGCACCCTGAACCACATTTATTTCAAGCAGGAGGGCGTCTTCGGCATCATGGCCACGGTGCTGGTGACCTACGTGATTCTGTTTATCTTTTTCGGCTCCTTTCTAAAATTTTCTGGAGCCAGCCGCTTCTTTCTGGATCTGCCCATGGCGTTGGCCGGTAAGGCGGTGGGCGGTCCGGCCAAGGTGGCGGTGCTGGCATCCGGGTTCTTTGGCTCGGTGTCGGGGTCGGCCATTGCCAACACGGTTTCAACCGGCGCCTTTACCATCCCGCTGATGAAAAAAGCCGGCTTCCGGCCGCATGTGGCCGGCGCCATCGAGCCGTCCGCCTCCATCGGCGGTATGTTCATGCCGCCCATCATGGGAGCCGGCGGGTTCATCATGGCCGAAATGACTGAGATCCCCTATGTACAGATTATGCTCATGGCCATTTTTCCGGCCGTGATTTACTTTCTGTCCGTATTCGTGATGATCCACTTCGAGGCCAAGCGCTACGGTCTGGTGGGCATCCGGGAAGAAAATGCGCCAACCGCCTGGCAGATTCTAAAACAGCAGTGGTTCATGTCGCTACCTCTGGTGATCATTGTAGTCATGATGCTACTGGGATATTCTCCGGGGTATGCCGCCTTCTGGTCGGTCATTTCCTGTGTCGGGGTGAGCTGGCTGACCTCCGATCAGCGCATGGGCCCGAAGCAAATCTTTGCCGCCATGAACGAGGGGGCCCGCGCCACACTGATCATCGGCGCCACCGTCGGCGTGATCGGCATCATCGTAGGCACGATCCAGCTCACCGGTATCGGGCTGCGTTTCTCCCAGATCATCATCGAGCTTTCAGCCGGCAACCTCATCATCGCCATCGTGCTGGTCGGACTGGCATCCCTGGTGCTCGGCATGGGCGTGCCGGTCACGGCGGCCTATCTGATCACGGCGGTTCTGGCCGTAGGCGCAATTTCCGACATGATCGCCCGCAGCCAGTGGGGCGTCAGCTTCATGGAACTGCAGCTGCCTTTGGGCGACCTGCTGCCCGGTGATCCCCAGCGCGACATGATCGTGGGTAAAGTCGCCTGGGCTTTGATCGCGTCTCACATGATCGTCTATTGGTTCAGCCAGGATTCCAACATCACTCCGCCGGTATGCGTGGCGGCCTATGCCGGTGCGGCCATTGCCGGCTCGGACCCCTGGAAGACGGGCTGGACCTCATTTAAGTTTGCCAAGATGCTCTACATCGGGCCCCTTTTGTTTGCCTTTTCTCCCGGCTTTTTGCTGGGCGGACCGGGACACATCATGCCCTGGTACCAGGTCGTTTCCACTATGATCACCATTGTTCTGGGAACCATCGCCTTCGGAAGCCTGACCATGGGGTACTTCATGTGCGCCACGAATATCGTGGAGTGGATCATCTGTGCCGTGGCGACGTTGATTTTGTTCTTTCCGCATATGATATTGGGCCTCACTGGAATCGACGTACCGACGTTCATCGTGGACGCTATAGGCATCGGACTATGGATCCTGGTCT
This sequence comes from Desulfobacterales bacterium, assembly GCA_020345785.1. Next base: position 4,690,515 of record CP070771.1, on the reverse strand, counting down.
TTTTCATGCAAAAAATCCGGATTCGCAGTAACCCATCTCTGATCTTGCCGATTCATGAAAGGAAAAAACTTAAACAGGCCGCCGTCTAATTAAGGATGCAGCGGGTAGAGCGATCAAAATCAAAAATCGGCTTGCGGCATACAGCTGATTTCAACAAAGGATAAGTCATGCAATTGCCAAAGATTGAAGTCAAAAAGATTTTATACGCCACCGATCTTTCCGAAAGCGCCCGATATGCATTTGCATATGCGCTGAGTCTGGCGAATTTGTACCGCAGTAAGCTCGTGATGCTTCATGTCCTGCCGGAAGATCGCGACCTGGATGGACTCGTGAGCAACTATATCGACCCCGATCAATGGCAAAAGATAAAAGCACAGCATCTGCAGGATGCTCGTGAAGCGCTGATCGGCAAACGGCGTGAAGGTGAAGTCATCCGTGAAGTATTGGGGCACTTCTATCAGGAGGCGGGCAAAGATTTAGATACAAATTCTATTGATGCCGATGAGATTCTGGTGGAGCGCGGTCATCCGGTCGAACAGATTGTCCGCATCTCAGAGGAACAGGGCATTGATTTGATCGTGATGGGCCGCCACGGCTATGGCGCACTTAAAGATGCACTGATGGGAGGCGTGGCCCGCGGCGTGCTGCGTCATTCTTCCAAACCGGTGCTACTCGTGAAACAGCCCGAAGAGGAAGAATAGAAATCAGAGGTCTTTTTTAAACAAGTCTTCCTTCTCGCGGGCCTCATCCGGACGTTTGGTATATTCGGTCGGAACGGTGCCCTCTTTAAAGCACTCGAAGACCACATTTTTCGATTCCGGCACCGGCAGCAAACCGGTATCGGCATCAATTTTCGCAAACACAATGCCTTCCGGAGCCTGAAAAACCTGGACGGGTTTATCTTCAAGTACGCGCTGCATGAATCCGAGCCAGATAGGGCTGGCCGCCCTGGAGCCGGTTTCACCTTTCCCCATCGGGGCTTCTTCATCTAAACCAACCCAGACGCCGGTGATAAATTCGGGAGTATATCCGACGAACCAGGCATCAAACAAATTATTGGTCGTTCCGGTTTTACCGGCAACCGACCGTTTTAACTCTTTAATCCGCCAGCCGGTACCGTACTTGACGACTCCCTCCAGTAGGCTGGTCATAATGTAAGCCGTACTCTTTTCGATCACCTGTTTTCTTTCCGGTGCCATCTCTTCCAGAACTTTTCCATTGCGGTCCACCACTTTTAAAATAAAAACCGGTTCGACCAGATAACCGTGGTTGGCGAAGACCGAAAACGCTCTGAGAAGTTCAAGCAGAGAAATACCGGACGATCCCAGTGCGATGGAAAGATCCCGGCTCAAAGTGGACTCGATGCCGAGCTTGGTGGCGTATTGAATGGCATAGTCAACCCCGATGTCCTGCAAAATCTTTATGGTCACCAGATTACGAGATTTGGCC
>CP070771.1:4684015-4688966 GCA_020345785.1 Desulfobacterales bacterium | reverse complement strand
CCAATCTTTTAAATCTTTTTTCATGTTTTTCTCCTTTAAAATTTTTTCAAAATTTAACAAATTACAGCAAACTGTCAATCGGTGTGTATTTCAGCCCAAAAGCTTCCGCCACGCCCTTATAGGTGACCTTGCCCTGAACCACATTGGCGCCGCACCTGATTTCGGGGTTTTCTTTCATGGCTTTTTTCCAGCCTTTATTGGCAATTTCAACGGCATAGGGCAGCGTGGCATTGGTCAGGGCCAGGGTAGATGTTTTAGGTACCGCTCCGGGCATATTCGCCACGCAGTAGTGCACCACCCCCTCCACTGTGTAAATCGGATCCTTATGGGTGGTCGCCTTCGACGTCTCGAAGCATCCGCCCTGATCAATGGCGACATCCACCAGCACCGCCCCTTTTTTCATGGTTTTCAGCATTTCGCGGGTCACCAGTTTGGGGGCTTTGGCGCCCGGAATCAGCACGGCCCCCACGACAACGTCAGCTTCCTTGATGAGGCGGCGGACGGTTGTCGGTTTCGACATCAGCAAAAAACAGTTGCTGGGCATCACATCACTGAGATAGCGCAACCGTTCCAGGTTCATGTCGAGAATATACACCTTGGCACCCAACCCGCACGCCATTTTAGCGGCGTTGACACCGACAATGCCGCCGCCGATAATGACCACCGTCCCCGGGTCCACGCCGGGCACACCGCCCAGCAGGATGCCGTGGCCGCCTTGGGCCATTTCAAGATATTTGGCGCCCTGCTGAATCGCCATGCGGCCGGCCACTTCACTCATGGGCGTCAGTAGCGGTAAAGATCTATCCGATTTTTGGATCGTCTCGTAAGCGATATTGATGGAACCGCTCTTGATCAAAACCCTGGTCAGCTCCTCGGCGGCAGCCAGGTGCAGATAAGTAAAGATAATCTGATCCTTGCGAATGAGGTCATATTCGGCCGGCAAGGGTTCTTTGACATGCATCACCATTTTAGCACGCTTGAAGATCTCTTGCGGAGAATCAACAACCTCGGCGCCCGCATCCGCATATGCTTTGTTGTTAAATCCACTGCCCTTGCCGGCATTCTTTTCCACCAGAACCGTGTGACCGTTTTCTTTTAAGATCTCCACCCCGGCAGGGGTCATGCACACCCGATTTTCTTCAGCCTTGATTTCCTTTAAAACCCCGACAATCATAGTATGCTCCTTATATCCCTAAGTTAAATTGAATGCCTAAAATGCCCCAATAGCCTGAAATTGAAGACGAGCACTTGAACCATTTTTTGATTATAAACGCTGAACTCTCTAACTTTCGATCCAACTCGCCCCCTCAAGCGACCCGATAAACTCAATAAACTTCATCCTAATTATGATTTAAAGCAGCTTATCAATAGATGTATGTTCAATACCAAAAGCTTCAGCAACGCCTTTACAGGTTATCTTGCCTCTCACCACGTTGGCGCCGGCTCTGATTTCAGGATTTTCCCGCATGGCTTTCTTCCACCCCTTGTCGGCAATTTCAACAGCATACGGCAGGGTGGAATTATTCAGGGCCAGTGTTGAAGTTCTGGGCAGCGCCCCGGGCATGTTGCTGACGGCGTAATGAATAATCCCGTCCACCTCATAAGTCGGTTTGGCATGGGTGGTCTCACGGGAAGTCTCGAAACACCCGCCCTGATCGATGGCGACATCGACCAGTACCGAACCTTTCTTCATCATACCGAGCATATCCCGGGTAACCAGGGTCGGCGTCTTACTGCCGGGAACGAGCACCGCCCCTACGACAAGATCTGCTTTGGGGAGAATTTCCCGGATGTTAGCCGGATTGGACATCAGGGTGACGCAGTTGCCCGGCATCACATCGCTCAAATAGCGCAGGCGCTCCAAATTGATGTCGAGAATATACACCCTGGCTCCCAGGCCGCCGGCTATTTTAGCGGCGTTGATGCCGACCGCCCCGCCGCCGATGATCAGCACCGTGCCCGGATCGACGCCGGGCACGCCGCCCAGCAGGATGCCGTGGCCTCCCTGAGCCATTTCGAGGTATTTGGCACCGACCTGAATGGCCATGGGTCCGGCCACTTCACTCATCGGGGTGAGCAGCGGCAGCGTACCGTCGGCCTTCTGAATCGTTTCGTAGGCAATGCAGACAGTATCGCTTTTGATCATGGCCTGCGTAGTGCTTTGCGAAGCTGCCAGGTGAAGGTAGGCAAAATAGATCTGATCTTTTCTGAGGTATCCCAACTCGGAGGGCTGCGGTTCCTTGACACGCAGAATCATATCGGCACGTTTGAATATTTCCTCAGATTTACTCACGATCTCAGCGCCGGCCTGTGAGTAAAGCGCATTGCTGAATCCGCTGGCTCGGCCGGCCGTTTTTTCTATCAGAACCGTGTGACCGTGTTGACACATGACTTCAACGCCCCCCGGCGTCAACGCCACACGATTCTCGTCCGCCTTGATTTCCTTTGGAATGCCAACAATCATTTTCCGTCCCTTTCTAAGTTAAGATTACAAATCAATTTTTCGCGAAACACTTTTCGGCGAAATCCACCATCTCCCAGGTTGCTTTGGAGAATTGTTCGGCGGTTTTTTGCAGTGACGGATGGGTATTGTATTCATCCCGGGTGTAACCGTCTTCGGCATAGCCTCTTTCGAAATAAGGGACGCGCAGGAGTTTATCCATCACATCCTTGGGTATGTCTTGCAGGATGCGGTCTTTTTCAAATGTAATTTTTTCAACCCCCGGCAGAAAAAGAACTTTTTCAATGAAAGAGGGAGGACAGGTCACAACAACATTGGCCCCCGCTTTTTCTTCCAGATGCCAGATGCGGTTTTGACCGTTAACGGTCGGTCCAACGATCAAGGAACAGGACAGCATCTTGCTGGGCATGTTGTTTTCTATCAGGTATTTGTATGCCTTCTTGAAAATCGCCAGTTCCGCCAACCGAATCTCACCGTCGGAAAGCTCGACACCCTTTTCACTGGCAAAGTCCTTCAACCCGCCCAGGTTGCCGAATCGGCCTTCCATGTGGGTGATGACCGAACGCCATTTGCTCAGGTCGACGCCGTTTTTTCTGGCGGTTTCAAGGCCGCGCTTGACGCTGTTGGCACAATCAATTAACTGGGGCAGGATAAAGGTCAGGGTATTGTTGGTGGAAATCCCCTTGGATGTCAGGTACTCAATGACCTCGTAGCCCTGCTTGGAGCCGGGAACTTTTATCATGACATTTGGGTTGATGGCCGCGATCTCCTCGGCCTGCCGAATCATGGCATCCTTATCAAACACGCTGCGCGGATCGACCTGGCCGGAAAGATAGCCTTCTTTATAATTGCTGGCTTCAAACAGCGGCAGATACATATCCGAGCCGCGCTTGACGACGGTCTTGTAAAGCCTCCAGAAAAGCCCCTCTTTGTCCAGTCCCGAATTCTCCGCCAGAATATTCTTGGCCACGTTTTCCCAGTAAGCGGGATCATTCTGAATCGCCTGCAGGGACAGAGGCGGATTGGTAGTTACACCTCGAAACAATTGACTCTGGGGATTGTCTTTATCGTACATCCTGTCGAATTGCTTTTGTAATACCTCGCGGTCGGCAGGTGCCGCTTTTTCAAGCAATTTCTTACACCAACTTTCGAAAACAACCGGCGACGAATCCCACCAGATTTCCATGCCCGGGCTAATATCCACCAGTCTTTCGAAAAAGTTTCTTTCTTCCATACTTAATCCTCCTTTTTTTAGGATCTGTTATAGATGTGTCACTAAATTTCAAATCGTAAAATGAGCCCCCTCCATCTGCTCTGCTTTTATATTCATGCTGCCGGGTTTGGCGTGATAACGTCCGAGTTCGATCTCAAGCGTGTATTTATCCCCCCGGTAATACGAGTATAACAATTCGATGGGGATGCTTTTGTCGTCAAATGTAATGCTTTCTGCAAAAATGGCGGCCGAATTCACCGGAACCTTGAGTATTTTTGCGATATTCGGAATAAGGTTCACGGCACTGATGGTCTGTTTGCTCCTGGCCAGCACAATGCCGAAATGTTTGGAAATGATATCATACATGGACCCGGTCAAATCCAGATCAAAAATCCCCCCAAACATGTCCGCCGGCAGGTAGCTCTCTTCGTAAATATAAGGCGTACCGTTGCCGGCACGAACCCGTCTGACAACCAGAACCTTTTTGTTGGTGCCCAGAAACAGGCTTCTGGCCACATAATCATCGGCATTTACCATCCGTTTGCCGATAACTTTGGTTCTGGCTGCGATGCCGCTTTGCCCCAACATATCCCTGAAACTTGAAATCCGTTCCAGTTTGTGCTTGACTCCTGCCGGTGAAGGACTGCTGACAAAGGTTCCGGTGCCCTTTTCTTTGCGCAGGAGACCTGCAGCAGCCAATTCGGTGATGGCCTGACGTAACGTATTGCGGTTGACACCGCACGTTTTTGAAAGCTCAATTTCGGAGGGCAATCTTTCGCCGGCTTGATAGCGGCCGGTCTGAATCAGTTCCTTCAACCAGGCACTGATTTGAAGATATTTGGGTATCGGATTTGATTCGTCAACGATTTTCAACGTTAGTCCCCCCTTTTTGATATCCAAAGGGTGCCGTCATCCAGAACGAACGGCCGACTATCCTGCAATAAATCGGAAATCAGCCGGGTAAAAAATCCGTCAAAATGATGCAATAACCATTCGGATTAAATGTTATAGATGTATATACAACTAGACCGAATCACATTGCAAGCAAATTTTTCAGATTTTCATCCTTTTTGCAATTTCATAACCGGTGGGTGTTGAAAATGGTGCCTTTAAATTCTCACCAGTTTTAGAGCGTTTGCCATATTAATGTTCCGATACGGGCAGTTTTTTGAATCTTTTTTGGACTATTAATGATGTCTAATATGGCTTTGTCCAAACGCTCTAATAGTTTTTCTTCTTTTTTACAGACATAGTTATTGAACCAGCGTGCTTTCATC
>CP070771.1:4681400-4683915 GCA_020345785.1 Desulfobacterales bacterium | reverse complement strand
GATATGGCAGCATCGCCATAACGCTCGCAATCGTTATTGGATTATGCTTTATTCTGGCAGGGCACAAGCCGGTGGGCAAGGGGTTGATCCTGGGGACCATTTTCAGTGTGGTCAATTTTATTTTAATGGGTGAAACCCTTGCGTTGAGAATGGGGATATCCAAGGGAAAAACCTTTTTTCTTTCCCTGGGTTCAATTTTCTTCCGCTACATTTTATTGGCGATCCCTTTGATCGTTGCGGTTAAATTTGAACAGTTTAATGTGTTCTAGGCTATTTTCGGTATTTTTATGATTCAGTTGATCATCGTGGCGGATCATTTGCTGAAACTTTTTACGTCAACCCGAGAAAAACAGGTGTAGCGCGATAGAGCTTCGGCCTTGTCAAAAGGCATTTATTATCAATAAGTTATAGAATTTCCGAAACCTTGAATTATGGGCGAGCTGGGCAAAATACATCAATTGATCATTCCTTTTTTTGGACACAACATCACATTGAACCTTGAAGTTATTGTGATGACCTGGATTGTCTTTGCATTGCTTCTGACGCTTGGCTTTTTCGCCACCCGCAAACGAGGTATCTTACCGCGGCCCATCCAGGCACTCGGAGAACTGTTGGTATCATTGTTATATGGCCTTACCGAGGATGCGTTGGGCAAGGATAAGGCCAAAACATATGCACCGCTTGTATGTGCTTTGTTTATGTTTCTGCTGCTTTCCAACTGGCTGGGATTAATTCCGCATCTTGAAGAACCCACCAAAGACCTGAATACCACTTTGGGATTGGGATTGATGGGTTTTTGCATCGCCCATTACGCCGGAATAAAATCCAAAGGATTTAAAGCGTATATCAAAGAGTATTTCCAGCCGATTTTCTTCATGATGCCGCTCAATGTCATTGGTGAGCTTGCCAAAATTGTTTCGATTTCTTTTCGTCTGTTCGGAAATATAATGGGCGGATCCATCATCATCCTGGTGGTCTCCTACTTGACGTACAGCCTGGTGCTGCCGCCGTTTCTGTACGCTTTCTTCGGGCTTTTTGTCGGTACCATCCAGGCATTTGTATTCACGATGCTGACGGTCGTATATATTTCGGTGCAGGTAAAATAATTTATGACAATGGATGTTCAAACAATTGTCGATGTAGCTGCGTATGCCGGGGGTGGCATTGCGATGGGGCTGGGTGCCGTCGGTGCCGCAATTGGTGAAGGCCATACCGCCGCAATGGCGAATTTGGCGGTTTCGCGGAACCCAGAGGCATCGGGCGATATTTTTAAAAACATGTTGGTGGGACAGGCGGTGGCCGAGTCGGCTTCCATTTTCGCCCTCGTTATCGCCATCCTGCTGCTCTTTCTGGATGTCCCCGTTGCCGGCCTTCTGAAGGCTGCCGCCCTTCTCGGTGCCGGCTTCAGCATGGGCTTTGGCGCGATCGGCTCCGGTATCGGCTCCGGATACCCGGCAGGAGAAGCCTGTTTCGGTATTTCAAGACAGCCGGGAGTGTCCTCCCAATTGACCACCAACATGCTCATCGGGTCGGCGGTTTGTCAGACGCCGGCCATTTTTTCGATGGTGGTGGCCCTGATGCTGATCTTCATTGATTTCGGAAATGCGCCGCTGCATCCTACATGGGCCGCGCTTCTGGGGGCGGGCTTCAGCATGGGACTTGCCGCCATCGGCTCCGGCTACGGAGGCGGGCTGGCTGCCGGTGCAAGCTGCGAGGGAATATCCCGGCAGCCCAAAACCATCGCCAACGTAACCACCATCATGCTGGTCGGTCAGGCCGTGTCCCAGACTCCTTCCATTTTCGGGCTGTTAATCAGCTTTATCCTGATGTTTAAATCATTTCCGGAATCTACCGCCCTGAGTGCTTCCATGGCCCTTTTAGGGGCCGGGATCTGTACGGGATTGGGCGGTATTGGTCCGGGAATCGGCAACGGCATGGCCGCCGAGGGAGCCGTGAGATGGGTGGCCAGAAATGTTCAACACGCAGGAGATTTAATGCGAATTATGTTGGTCGGACAGGCGGTGTCGCAATCCACCGCGATTTACGCCATGGTGGTCAGCCTGGTGTTGATATTTGTGTTGTAATATGTATGGACTCTATTTTATTTTTGTTTTTTGACAGGATTTACAGGATCAACTGGATATTATTTAAAGTACAAAGAACATAATTATTAATTTGGTAAATCAACGATTCAATGCAAGAATAAGCTTATCTCTATGAGATATTCATTTCCGACGTAGTCGGATTTAGTTTTCTCAGTTTCTTCAGGAAACTGAGAAAGAAAAGAAAAATCCTGTTAATCATGTCTAATAAAAAAGCTTACAATAAGAATCCAATTCATTTTTAAACTTACTAGGTATTTCAAATAAGGAGGTAGAAATGGCAATAGAAGGTGTTGAAATTGTAAAAGCGGCCGGGTATATCGGTGCAGGTCTTGCAATGGGGCTCGGCGCAATCGGCCCGGGAGTCGGCGAAGGAATGGTGGCGGCAAAAGCATGTGAAGCCATCGGCAGAA
>CP070771.1:4679467-4681300 GCA_020345785.1 Desulfobacterales bacterium | reverse complement strand
ATGGCGGCCTGATAACCCGAACCGGTGCCGATCTCAAGCACCCGGTCGTCTTTATCGAGCTGTAGCGCCTGGGTCATTTCTGCGACGATATACGGTTGAGAAATGGTCTGCTGCTCGCCGATCGGCAGCGGGTAGTCACCGTAGGCCTGATCCCTTAAAGCCTCACTCACAAATAGATGCCGGGGGACTCTGCGAAATGCATTCAAAACCAGCGGATCCTTAATGCCTCTTGCTTCAATCTGATTGCGCACCATTTCTTCTCGCTGGCGTTCATATTTAAATAACTCTTTTTCCATTATAGCAGCATCCCGGTCTTTATTAAATATCCCACTTTTTTTATCAATTCGGATGGGTTCGGTCAAGATGATAGCTTTGTAAAAATGCATGATTTTTTTCCGCCCTGAAGGGCGCGTTGGTCTCCAAAAGTGAAGAAAATAATATGGAGCAGTATGTCAAAATTTTAAAAACTACTTGATTTTTTTATAAAATCTTTACATAATTCATTAATAAATATTCAGATTTGCTCCACCCAGGCGGTGATATGGCCAGTACCAGACATCTTGTTATTTCGATTATTCTCTCGCTTTTCATTCTGTTTATCGGTACGGCCGGCTACATGATCATCGAAGGCTGGAAATTTTTGGACGCTTTTTATATGACCGTTATCACCATTTCTACGGTCGGTTATCGGGAAGTGAATCAGGTCGGCGACGTTGGGCGTATATTTACGATTATTTTGGTTGCCAGTGGGGTGGGATTTACCCTGTATGTTGCTGCTGCCGTAGTGCAGTTCATGGTTGAAGGGCGCATTAGAATCATATTGGGGAGGAGAAGGTTGGACCAGAAAATTAACCGGTTAAAAAATCATTATATTGTTTGCGGATATGGACGCATCGGCCGCACACTGTGTCGCAATCTGCGAAATAAACCGCTCGATGTGGTGGTCGTCGAAAACAGCAGGGATTTGATCCCTGTCATGGATGAAGACGAGGTATTGTATGTATACGGTGATGCGGCTGATGAAGCTGTTCTGATCAAGGCCGGCATCAAACAGGCAGCTGGACTCGTCGCCGCTCTGGCCACCGATACGGACAACGTTTTTTTGGTTTTGACAGCCCGTCAGCTTGCGCCGGATCTTAAAATCATTGCGCGGGCCAGTCAGGAAAAAGTAAAAAAGAAATTTGAGGCCGCCGGTGCGGACTCCGTAGAATCGCCGTACGAGATGGGAGCCGTCAGCATGGCTCACCGAATTATTCGTCCAACGGTCACCAATTTTTTGGATCTGGCCTTTGAGCATCAGCGCAAAGATATCCAGATGGAGGAAATTCCCGTCAGCGAATTATCCAAGCTGGTCAACGTTCCACTCAAGGATTCCGGTATCAGACAAAATTATAATCTGATCATTATTGCTATCAAAAAGTCGGACGGCGACATGTTGTTCAATCCTTCGTTTGAGACCGTTATCATGCCGCATGATACGGTTATCGCCGTTGGAGAATCAGATAATCTGCAGAAACTTGAGAAGGTCCTAAACCCCTGAAACGTTTTCTATATCTTATAGATGATCCGTTTGTCGGTTATGATGATATCCACATGTTTATCATGGGGTTCCATGGGTACCTGAGGAACAATTTGTTCTTCGAAGGTCAGCGCGACTTTACGGGTGGTTATTGCCAGTCTGGGAATCAGCCGGTCATAGTAGCCCTTGCCCGAGCCAATTCTGCCGCCTTTTTCATCAAACGCCAGGCCGGGTATGATGGCAATATCGACACGCTCCAGGGGAACAATTTTGCAGCGGCTTGCATCCGGCTCCAGCACCCCCCTGGGGCCGGG
>CP070771.1:4669951-4679367 GCA_020345785.1 Desulfobacterales bacterium | reverse complement strand
CCAAAAACCCAGGTGGCTGCGACGGCAGCTGCCCACGGGTCCGGCCTATGAAAAAGTCAAAGGAATGATCAGCGGGGATCAGCTGCACACCGTATGTCAGGAAGCCAAGTGCCCCAATATGTGGGAGTGCTTTTCACAAAAGACGGCGACCTTTCTCATCATGGGCTCGCAGTGCACCCGCAACTGCCGCTTTTGTTCGGTGCTCCCGGGTCAGCCGGCGCCGCCGGATCCCGGGGAACCCGCCAGAGTTGCCGATGTCGCACGCCGGATGGGCTTAAAATATGTGGTGGTCACATCGGTTACCAGAGACGATATACCGGACGGCGGTGCTTCTTTGTTTGCCGAAACGATTGAAGAAATCCGCCGACAGATACCTGATGCCTGCGTGGAGGTATTAATTCCGGATTTTCAGGGGAGCGAGGAGGCGCTCTACACGGTTTTACAGGCCCGTCCGAATGTCTTAAATCACAATATTGAAACCGTTCCGCGCCTCTACCCGCAGGTTCGGCCCCAGGCTTCCTATGAGCGGTCCCTGATGCTCATTAAACGGGCTCACGAATACGATTCGGCGCTGCCCACCAAGTCAGGGCTCATGCTCGGATTAGGAGAAGAAAAACCCGAGGTTGAGAAAACGCTGGAAGATCTTTTTGCTGCCGGCTGCCGGATATTGACCCTGGGCCAGTATTTACAGCCTTCAAAAAACCATCTGCCGGTAGAACGTTTTATTTCGCCAGAGGAATTCGAAGCATGGCGCAAAAAGGCTATCCAGATTGGTTTTGCCGAGGTCGCCAGCGGACCGTTCGTAAGAAGCTCGTATCACGCAAAGGAGTTGTTTCAAAAAGTAAAAGGCTGACAGGATGCGCGTTGCGGGTTGCGGGATGCGGGTCGGCGAGAACCTTGTTTTTGTCCGCAACTTATTATATATGTTATTAGATTGAAGTTTGACAGTATCTCTGTCTTCGAGGTATGGGCTTGGGAAAATCTTTGGAATTAAAATTAGGTAGATATCCTCTTAGTTTCATCACTCCATTAATCCAACACGCCATTCCTCCTAAGCAATTTCAGCACAACTATGTCTTTCTCCACCACCGATGGTCAGCGAGGTATATCCGTGGACACTCCCTTAACCTGGGCTGAAGTCGACCTGAACGCCTATGCACACAACATCAGGGAATTGAGGCGCGTTACGCAACCAGCTGCCCGTCTGATGGCGGTGGTCAAGGCCAACGGCTACGGCCATGGAGCGGTCCAGGCGGCACGTATAGCCCTGCAAAACGGTGCTGCAGCCTTAGGAGTGGCTCGAATCCAAGAGGCGGTTCAACTGAGAGAGGGCGGTATTGAGGCGCCCATTTTAATTTTTGGCTACAGCGCGCCCGAATCCGCCGCAACCCTTATAGATTATGAGCTTACCCAGACCGTGTATTCCACTCAGACAGCCGCGGCTTTATCCGAACAGGCGGGGCGCAGAGGAAAAAAGATTAAGATTCATATCAAGGTCGACAGCGGCATGGGAAGGCTGGGGTTGCTGCTCGACGGTCTTGCCAATCCTATTCCGGATGGCAGGCCTGACGCAATTTGCCTGCGGGAGGTGGAGGCCATCAGCCGTCTAGCCGACCTGGAGGTGGAAGGAATTTTCACCCACTTTGCGACAGCAGACAGCGCCGACAAAGCATATGCCAACAGACAGCTGGAACGATTCGTTAATTTTCTTGAAAGCCTGCGTCGTGAAGGTCTGAATCCTCCTATAGCCCATGCTGCCAACAGCGGTGCCCTGATCGACATGCCGGATTCTCATTTGGACATGGTGCGGCCGGGCATCGCAACCTATGGTTTATATCCATCCGATGAAGTCAATATACACAGCGTCGATCTGATTCCAGTCATGACGCTGAAAAGCAGGATCATTCACCTAAAAAAGGTGCCGGCCGGCTTTAGCATTAGCTACGGCAGCACCTTCCGGACAAAAAAGGCCACAACAATCGCCACGGTTCCGATCGGATATGCCGACGGGCTCAACCGACTGTTGTCGTCGGCCGGTCACATGCTGGTTCACGGGCAGAAAGTGCCCATCGTCGGCCGGGTCTGCATGGACCTGACCATGCTGGATGTGGGATCATTGAACGACGTTGAACTAGAAGACGAAGCGGTTGTTTTCGGACAACAGGAAAGCGCCACCATCTCAGCGGATGAAATTGCAGCAAAATTGAACACCATCAATTATGAAATCGTCACCTCGATTACAGCAAGGGTGCCGAGGCTATATTTGGAATGACGAATGTCGAAGAAAAGGTACTCATCAGGAGTTCGCTTTTCCGAGTTCGCACCCAGGACCCTAAACCTCTAAACGCTGAACCCTGAACCTCTCACAGGAATCTACTGTGCCCTACTTCACGACCCGCGACGAATGCAAAATTTTCTACCGAACCTACAGCGTTGACACATCAAATTCCGTCGTTATTTTCCTAAACGGCACCACCCAGACCACAATGTACTGGGGCAACCATGTCCCTGCGTTTGCAAAGCATTACGGTCTGCTTTGCTACGATGCCAGATGCCAGGGACAAAGCGATGCCGGAGGCGCGCCGATCTCGCTGCAACTGCATGTTTCAGATCTTTATCAATTGATGGCGCATTTAGCTATCGACAGGGCTCATCTGGTAGGCATCAGCCATGGCGCACGGTTAGCGCTGGAATTTTCAATTGAATTCAAGCAGATGGTGGAAAAACTGGTCCTGTGCAGCGTCAGTGCTCGGACAAGCGACCGTTGCAGGACGATTGTACGATCATGGCTGGAAATACTGAATCTGTCTGATTTAGGGGCGATGGCCTGGGCTGCCGTCCCCATCGTGTTCGGCCCCAGGTTTTTAAAGCACCATCAAAAAACACTCGATAAAATCATCAATGCAGTTGTATTCCGCAACCGCAAAAAAGCGCTGCTTGCTCAGCTGGATGCGGTTTTAAGATATCCTCCGACGGACAGCATACCGGCGGATTTTAATATTCCAACGCTCATCGTCTCGGGGTCGGAGGATCTGCTGGTCGATTCCGGCGACGTCCGGCAACTCGCGGATCTTTGTAAAGCGCGCCACACGAAACTGGCGGGCATCGGTCATAGTATACCAGCCGAAGCCCCGGAGCTTTTTGAAAAATTAGTGCTTGAATTTCTAAATTCAGAATTATAGAACCTTGCCCGGACAAGACGGAATAGAATATTGAAGATTGTCCGCCTACCGCGGAAATATTTGGGGCTAGCGCTTGCGACGCGTGTCGGTCCGTCTTTTTTTAATTTGGAGAGAATTCCTTAAATATTCAATATTCAATCGTTACAGGGTAGTGAAAATACCCCGATTCAATACTTCGCGACAAAATGCACGAAAGTAAAGAATCATGGCCCAAAGGGCAGGCTTTGACTTCACCCCGGAGGGGTGGTTGTTGGCCGTCAGATAATCCATGCGAGAAATCATACTGATTAATATAACCGGCAAAGACAAACCCGGTCTGACATCCAGTTTAACGAATATTCTGGCCCAGTATGAAGTGACGATTCTGGATATCGGCCAGGCGGTTATCCATGACTACCTGTCGCTGGGCATACTGATAGAAATACCATCCGAGCACTCATCGTCGTCGATTCTCAAAGATCTTTTGTTCAAGGCGCATGAGCTCGGCATTCAAATCCGTTTTTCCGCCATCGAAAGCGCAAGTTATGAAAGCTGGGCATCGGAAACCGGCCAGCAACGCCGGATCATAACGCTGCTCGGCCGCCGGCTGACAGCCGAGCAGCTGGCAAAAGTGGCCGCGGCAATTGCGGCCAACAATTTGAACATTGATGTGATTACCCGGCTTTCCGGCAGGGTGTCGTATGAAGATTCCGCATCACTTCCCAAAGCCTGTGTGCAGTTCACCGTTTCCGGAGAGCTGGATGAATCCGGTCCCTTCCGCGGCCAATTGCTGAAAATTTCCGAAGAAACCGGAATCGATATCTCTTTTCATGTGGATGATATTTATCGGCATGCCCGCCGGTTGGTGGTGTTTGACATGGATTCCACTTTGATCCAGGGTGAAGTGATCAATATCCTGGCTCAACGTGCCGGCACCGGAGAGCAGGTCGCCGAAATCACCGACGCCGCCATGAGCGGTGAGCTGGATTTCAAAGAGAGCCTCACCCGTCGAGTGGCCCTGCTCAAAGGCCTTGATGAAGCAGTGCTGGCTGCTGTGACCCGGAATCTTGAGCTCACCGAGGGCGCGGAACGTGTCGTCAACACGCTGAAAAGGTTGGGCTACAAGATCGGAATCATATCCGGCGGATTTGATTATTTCGGTGAATATCTGCAAAAGAAGCTGGGTCTGCATTACGTTTTTGCCAATGTGCTCGAGATTGAAAACGGTAAAGTCACCGGAAACGTCACCGGTGACATTATCGACGGTCCCAAAAAAGCTGAAATTCTGAAAACCATCGCCAGGGTTGAAAACATCGGTCTGCAGCAGACCATCGCCGTGGGAGACGGCGCCAACGATCTTCCCATGCTCAATATTGCCGGTTTGGGAATCGCATTTCACGCCAAACCCTTTGTGAAGAATAATGCCGCCAAGTCAATTTCCAGCGTTGGGCTGGACGCGTTGTTATATCTTATGGGCATCAGTGAGAGAGAAATCCAGCAGGGGTAGGATTCGCCTTTAAGATCGGGTGTCATGTTAAATCTCAGGAGGCAGAAATTCAATAGCAAAGCACTGCCGGCAAAGTATAAATTCCAATTTCCAAGCACCAAATAACAAACAAATCCCAAATCACAATAATCAATGACCGAAACCGGGCAAACCTCGAAAATCCAGCTGTTTTATTTTTGAGGACTCTTGAACTTTCGTGCTTTCGTGATAAAGGATCGCTTTTTTAACTGAAGCGATGAGCAAAACAGACGAGGTCCGATTTGGAATTTTGAATTTTGGTCATTGTTTGGGATTTGTGATTTTGATTTGCGCCGTCCCTGTGAACTGATCCATTTATGATCCGGCAAACCTGCCGTAAAAAACAAAAAGGCAGGGCCATGAGAGGCCCTGCCTTTTTGTTTCTGGCTTCTATTCTCGCCACATTTTCAATGTTTAAAGCAGAAGCCAGCAGATTAATTTTGCTCTCTTGAATGCCGTTGTTTTCTCGCTCGGATATCTTCTCGCTATGTTGGAAGTTCGGCAGAAAAGATGCACGCACATTCGAGAACTCAATTGACGATAGGTATATTCAAAATTGATGCCAAAATTAAAAATTTTTATTTTACATAATATCAATAAGTTATAAAATCAGCCAAAATCGGCCTGTCCGCAGAAAGCGTCAATTTTCCGACACTTTGTATTTTTCCTGACTCAAATCCAATTTTGATAGATACATCCGTAATGTAAAGGCAGCATGTCAAGAAAGCGGGCGAAATTCATGAATGTCGATGGCGACAATCGTTGGGGCCGGCAAAGGCCGGTTACCGATAAAAAGTGGACGAACCCTTCTGGTCGTCGGAACTTTAATCCCTTCAAAGTCGCGGTAGTTCTCACACAGATGGGCCGCGTGGGCCCAGCGGCCGACCACCTCAGCGGTATAATCCAGACGACGCATCAGATAGTCGCGGTCGAAATAAAATATTTGCTTTTGGCAGTGGGTCGGCAGATCATCCGGAAAACTTACCTGCAGCCGAAATGGGCAGTCAATTCCCGACGAAGGTTCAAGCACTTCAAACTCAAAGCCGTCTCTGAGAAACAAAAAAGGTGTCACCAGGTAGTTCCAGGTGGCGTAGCCCCCAAAGTATAGAAAATCAAGGTCATCCCAGTACAGCTGCCGCCGCAGGCTCTGTATTGCCGCCCGAGGCTGCATGCGATTTGACACAACCTGATTGCCGGGTCCTGTGATGCTTACTTCGTTATTCCCGCTGAGCTCACCGGTCTGTCCGGCCCGAGGAAAGTCATAAAAAATAAAGCGGGGCTCACGGGTGAATGCCCGCACCCGCACGCGGTTTAAAATGGGTCGTCGTTTGGCGGTGAACAAAAAACCCCGGGCTGAGATAATGGCTTCGACGGCTGCCAGTTCCCGCCACCTGCCTGAGCCGCCATGCGCTTCGATAACTTTTTCAAGGATGTCCTGCACATTATTGATTACCATGCTCACGCCCCCCTGCCGCATATATATTGTTATTTCGGCACAAATTAATTAAACATGCTCTGCTGCAGTTTCAATATTAGGTTCACCCCGGAAAAGCCGAGGACACAGAGGACCTTTTTTTTGTTGGATCGGGAGATGACGATCCCACAAAATACTACAGCCCTGCAGGAAGACAACACAATAGTTTCCGGCATAATGATTAAAATTGCGCTAGGCGGTCGATTTTGACAAATCGGATTTGGGATTCTTCTTTCTATATGTTATAATATTAACAGTTTAGCAATAATGCAGATTTCTGCTTTGTCGCAGTTAACTTTGCGTGAGCAGCTTGTTATTGCAGATGGATATCGTGCAATAAATGAATGCCTGATCCGCGGATGAGCTCACTTTAGAACATTTCAAATTTTTGCTCATTATCGCACTGAAAGGTAAATCATGTTCTCGAAAAAACAAAACCAGATTGAACCTAGGACGGAAAATCGGGACGCTGCCGAAACTCTGATAGCATCCGGCATAAAAATCAAGGGTAAAATCGCCGGCAAGGATAAGGTCCGCATCGCCGGATACTTTGAGGGAAGTATTCAGTGTGACTCTATCGTTTCAGTTGAAAAAAACGGCCGGGTAGATGGAATTATCGGTGCCCGCAGCGTCGTCGTTGCAGGTGAAATTAACGGTGACATCCAATCAACGGGACAGGTCGACATCAAATCTGAAGGACGTCTGAACGGCAATGTCAAAGCAGCTAATTTTACCCTGACACCGCAATCTGTTTTTGCCGGACAAGCCACTATCCCGCGAAAAGCCATCGAACTGCTGATTCTCAGAAGCAAAGACAAACCCCTTTAGCGCTCAAATAAGGATAATTATAAAAGTTTCCAGATATCATTAGCGGCTTATTTGAGTGCTTGGAGGGGTAACCCCTGCGGCAAAATTATGGCGAGATCCTGTTGACTTCTCTCATTTTGTTTCCTATACGCCTTCGAGATCCAAGAGTTGAGTATTTAGTGGTTGAACGAAAACCAGTCCAACGGCTGTGTTGGGTTTCGCCCTCAGAACTCAATATTGACGTAGGAGCCTAATTTCCGTAGGTTGGGTTGAGGGACGAAACCCAACATTATCGGTCGGGCTCAACCCAACCTACCCGAAAATTGGGCTTTTTGCCTAGGCACTATTTAGATAAAATCGGATAACCCAGTCGTTGACAGATGGGATTTAAGAGCCACTGCCAGCTCAGAAAGTCCGACAAGGAAGCTTATAAATGTTCAATATCGGTTTAGGAATCGATGCCGGTGGAACCTACACGGATGCGGTTATTTACGATATGCCGTCGCAAAGGGTGGTTTCCAAAAGCAAAGCCCTGAGTACCAAATGGAATTTTACGTTCGGCATCGCTGAAGCGCTCGCCGGTCTCGATCAGGATCTCCTGTCACAGGTGGATCTGGTGGCCCTTTCAACCACCCTGGCCACGAATGCCATTGTTGAAGGCCGGGGCCAGAAAGTGGGGCTGTTGCTCATGCCGCCGGCCGGCCGCTTGGATCGACAGGACATCCCCTATGAACCCAAATCCGTGCTGGCAGGGCAGCTGTCCATCACCGGCCGGGAAATCACTCCCATCGATAAAGACGAAGTGCATCACGTTGCGCGGCAAATGGTTGAAAAAGATGGCGTGCAGGTATTTGCAGTTTCCGGCTACGGCGGATGCATCAATCCGGAGCATGAGGCCGCTGTCAAGAGGATTGTGCAGGCGTCGACCGGACTGCTGGTTACCTGCGGCCATGAGCTCTCGGATATCTTGAACTTTCGCACCCGCGCCCACACCGCTTTGCTCAATGCTCGGATTATTCCTTTGCTCGACAGACTCTTAGCGGACCTGGAAAGCGTATTGGTCGAGCGGCGAATTGGAGCCCCCGTAGTCGTGGTAAGAGGTGACGGAACCCTGATGAGCAGCCGCCTGGCCAGGCAGCGGCCGGTGGAAACCATTCTTTCCGGTCCGGCCGCCAGTGTTGCCGGCGCTCAATTTTTAACCGGTCTTAAAAATGCCGTCATCGTGGATATGGGCGGAACCACAACCGATACCGCCGTCATTGAAAACGGTGTTCCGGAAATCTGCGCCGACGGGGCCGCCGTCGGCGGATTCCAGACCCATGTCAAGGCCATGCATATTCGCACGGAGGGGCTTGGCGGCGACAGCCTGATTCAGTGGGACAAAGGCGCCTTTACGATCGGACCCACGCGGGTGGCGCCGATCTCATGGCTGGCAGCGCATACCTCCGGGACGCATCAAGCCCTGGAATTCCTGCAGCGCAATATCAACCGTTATGGTTCGTCATCGCGCAACATGCAAATTCTGACGCTGCTGGAGCGTCCAGACCGGCAGCGGATGACACCTTCGGAAGAAAACATTGTCGGTCTTCTTGCCATGCGCCCTTATGCGATTGATGAACTGGTCCGACAAACAGGCGCATCTTTTGCCGGCGCGCTGGGGCTTGAACGCCTGGAACAAAATTACATCATTCAGCGCTGCGGCTTTACCCCGACCGATCTGCTGCACATCGAAAATCGGTTTATCCGTTGGAGCCGTGAGGCAGCAACGACCATGGGGCAAATGTATGCTCAAATCTGCCGACGTGATTTGCATGAAATGACCGCCGATCTGCTGACACGCGTCGCTGAAAAATTGACACTTGAAATTTTAAAATCCCGGCTTGATGAAGAAACTGATCCGGCCGACCTGGAGCAAAGCCCCGTCAGCCGGATCCTGGTCGAAAACATGCTCAAAGGGGGCAGCCGCCGTTTCAGCGTCAGCATCCACCTGCACCACCCGGTGATCGGAATCGGCGCGCCCATTCATTTTTTCCTGCCGCAGGCGGCCGCCACACTTGGCACCGAAGCCGTCATACCGGAGAATGCCGACGTGGCCAATGCGGTCGGCGCCATTACCAGCCGCATCGTCATTCGCCGCAAGATCGACATCATCGCACCTCAGCCCGGCCGCTATCAGGTCGTCGGGTTTGCCGGTGTGAAAAGTTTCGGCGACCTCGATGAGGCGGACGCCTATGCCGAAGCTTTGCTGATTGATCGGGTAAGGGAATTAGCGCAGGCGGCCGGCACCAGTGAAATTCGGGTAGATATCCGGCGGGAGGATCGAACGCCGATGGCCGCCGACGGCAGCAGTATCTTTCTAGGCCGCACTATTTTGGGCCGGCTCACAGGACAGCCGGATCTGGTGCTTGAGGAATACGGGAAACGGGTGAATTAAAGTCTTAATTACGAG
>CP070771.1:4666045-4669851 GCA_020345785.1 Desulfobacterales bacterium | reverse complement strand
AATATTCTCTGCGCACTTTGCGGCTCTGCGGTGAATATTAAATCCTAAGGAAAAATGTCTAAATAATTATCGCCGCATTAGTAATTATGGCCTTCTCTGTAATTCCCGGCGACAGCTAAGATTCAGGTGAAGATCTGCTTCCAGGAATTTTCATAAGGTACCAGTGGAACAGCAACAATCCCAATATAAGGGCCATAAATAAACTAGCAACCTGCCATTCACTGAACCGCGTAATCAAATCCCTGGACACCCAGCTGTCGTATAAATAGTCTGACAAATGGTGTCGCCGGGCCAGCGCCAACTTCTCTTCTTGCCAAACATAATCAGAACGTTGGAGGGTGTTGTAAAAATACTTTTCCATGATCCGATTTTCACGCAGAGCAATTGTGAGACGCCTGGCATACTCCTCCCGATCGTCTTCATATTCAAATGCGGTGTTATAGTATCGGTCACGCCGAAAAAGATGCACCCGGGCTTCGTGAACAAAAGGATCACTGATGGGCGTATACAAGCATAAAAACGTTGGATATGAATATTCATCTTGAAACGTATTCAAAATTTTTGCAGCTTCAGCAGCCCGTCTCTGATCAATTTGTTTAAGTTCCTGCGGCGTAAATCGAGAACGGAAAACGCCGATATCCGGATCTTCATAAAAATATCCGTATTCGAGCATGACACTATCATTGTGCTTAAGAAACTCAAGCCAACTGATTTGTTCTGTTATCCAGGCAATACGCGGCGGGGTAGTTAACAGGCTGGCACCAAGTATTAAAACCGCTGCGATGGCGAGGCGACATAAAAGACGCAAGTTTGGTCGGCTAAAGCGACGGGCGATCAATTTCGGCTGCAATCCTTTTGCAATCGCAATTTGGGCTAATGCGGATGATAAAAAATTCAGCCATATATCGCCGAGCCCCCATACCCTGCGGGGAGTCAGCCATTGAATATATTCATCAATCGCGCCAATAACGCCACCGATAATTGCAGCCGCAAAGTAGATGCTGGTGTCTTGAAGCCGGTGGGTCAATGCGCGATAAATCAAAATTCCGAGCACGCCATACTGGACAAAGTGTATTGCTTCCTCCGGGCTGCGCTTTCCCAGTTCGATGGTGTATCCGAAAAATATGGCGCCAATAGCCGTCAACCAGAAATAGCTGCTGCGTGAGATTGGGCGCAGACGACGGGCATAGAAGATTGCGGCCGCCAATGCCGAAACAATGGCCGCAACCACCGCATAGGTAAATGCGTCTCGGCTCCACTGCTGCGTTACAAATTCCTGTATTGCCCGGGCCAACGGTATGGTTACAAATATAATTAGGATCCAGACCACCACATACAGCCATGACAGCCATTGCTTTTCCCGGGGCGGGCTTTCAAACATCTTGTCGCCTCTATGTCATTATGCCGCAATAATTATTTGAATGTTTTAATTATCATAAATGTTGAATTCGCCACAATGATTATCCCCCTCAACCAATCAACCAGTCAACGGAATTAAAATATTAACAGAAGACCCTTCATTAATGCGATAAGCGCTTGGCATCCAGCTCTGTTGTTAAATTCCCCTTGACACATCCTTTAACATTGTGTCAGTTTTATTGAGAATTATATCCTGGGATTTCCCAATTATATTCGCAAGTTATTCTATTAGAGCCGAGAAGGTTTAGCCGGGATCCAAAATTCAACTCCACCTGATACAGCGATGACTCTTAAGGATGTTCGTTTCGATTCGTTAACAGTCCAATTTCTCTCGTGTCTGACCATGAACTATCCAAGCAGGTGCCTATGTAACCTTTATATGTTCAATCCTAACCATTTCGTTCTTTCGTGATTGATCATTTTTGGTTTCGGTTTGTCCGGGTTGTGACGTAAGAAGAGGAAGTGGATTTGAACGCATACATGGGAAACTTGACAAATATCATATTTATGATAAAAAAATATCAAAATATGTCTAAGGAGAAAATAATGCCTTTGATAAGACCTATATCCGATCTAAGAAATCACGCCAATGAGATCTCAAAACTCTGCCATGGTGCTGATGAGCCTGTTTTCATAACGAAAAATGGACAGGGTGATCTGGTGGTGATGAGTCACGCCCACTACGAACGACTTCACAATTTACTCGAATTGTATCAAAAACTGGGCGAGGCCGAAGCATTAGATGCAGCCGGTGAAAAGGGGATAACTCATCGAGAAATGATGATGCGAATAAAGCGACATATCAAATGAAGAATCCCTATACGATTCGTTATTTAAAGACAGCAGAAAATGACCTTATAGATATTTTTAATTATATAAAACAGGACAAACCAGCAGCAGCAGCATCCTACCTCGAACGGTTTGATGATTTGATATCCCAGTTGGCTTCAAATCCATTTATGGGAATGGTCCCAAAGGATGGCCGGTTAAAAAAATTGGGATATCGAATATTGGCAGTCGACAAATACCTTGTATTTTATGTAGTAAAATCCAAAACGGTTCAAATTCGACGTGTGGTTCATGGCGCCCGGCAATATGAATTTCTAATTTAAAGGATGATTACCTTGGACATCTGGATGACCCTCAAAAAGGCAGTGGACTTTTACCCCGCTAAAACTGGCGTTGTGGACGGAGATCGCTCTTTTACCTATGTTCAAACGTTTGAGCGGGTGGCGGCGCTGGCGCGTTTTCTTCAGGCGCAGGGCGTTGAACCCGCCGACCGCATCTCAATTCTCGAGGTCAACTCGCATGCATTTCTGGAGACCTATTATGCCGCTGCCGGGATCGGCGCCATTTTAAATCCCCTGAACTACCGGCTGGCGTCACGAGAAATCGCCTACATCTTGAAAGATTCGGGCTCTCGCTGGCTGATCGCCAACGCGCAATTTGCCGCCCAGGTGCAGGGTCTGTTCGAAGAAGAAATACCATTGGAAGGAATTGTCTGGATCGGCGAGCCGGCAACCATCCCGGCCCAAATTGCCGTCCACGAATATGACGCGGTCATTGATTCTCATAAGGGTCCTTTTGAGCCCGTCCCGACCCGGGAAGACAGCGTTGCGCATCTCTACTACACCAGCGGCACCACCGGCCGCCCCAAGGGTGTAATGCTCACCCACAAAAACGTTTGCCTGCATGCCTTGGGAACCATTGCCGAACTGAAGCTGACGGACAGCGACATCTGGGGTCATATCGCCCCCATGTTTCATCTGGCCGATGCCTGGGCCACCTTTGCCTTCACCTGGGTGGGAGCGCGGCATGTCATGGTAGGACAGTTTGAACCCCAATCGGTGATGTCCACTATCGAAACCCAGCGCATCACCTTGAGCAACCTGATCCCCACCATGCTCAATTTGATGATCAAACATCCCCGGGTCGGCGAATTTGATTTTTCAAGCCTGCGGGTGATTCTCAGCGGCGGCGCCCCCATCGCGCCACAAGTCGTCCGCAGTATTATGGAATCTTTTGGCTGCAACTACATTCAAACCTACGGCATGACGGAAACCAGCCCCTATCTGACCTTCAGCATTTTAAAGCAGCATCTCCTGGATCTGCCGCCGGAAGATCAACTCAAATACAAGTCCAAAACCGGCCGTCCCTTCATGGGGGTGGATCTGAAAGTGGTCGATGAAAACGGCAATCCCGTTGCCCCGGACGATCAGCAGGTCGGCGAAATCTGGGTGCGCGGAGATACCGTCACTCCCGGATACTGGAATCTGCCCGCTGAAACCGAGCTGGCCTTCACCGACAGCTGGCTGCGCACCGGTGATCTGGCGGTGGTCGATACCGAAGGCTACGTCAACATTGTGGACCGCAAAAAAGATATGATC
>CP070771.1:4662601-4665945 GCA_020345785.1 Desulfobacterales bacterium | reverse complement strand
TCGGCTTGTTCGATCAAGGCGGGTAAAATTCGACGGAATAGCTTGATCAAAACAACAGCATCGTCGGTGGTTTTGACCTGCAGGATTCGGCGGACATAGCAGCGGATATGGCGGCGGACATCTTGGGCCATTCGAGTCGTATCGATCCCATATTGTGTGATTGTCTTTTTCCGGGCCGGGAAATTTTTGTGTGCAAGCGCCTTTCGAATCCAATCCATGGATAAAACGTCGCCTTCCCGCATCGATGCCGACGCGCCAATCGAATTTCGTGCCGCTTCTTCCCGACGCCGGCAACCGGGGGTGCCCGACCCGGTCGTAGTAAAGATCGGCATTTTCATGTGCCTGGTCTTTGTTTTGATGCGTGTGTCTGATTTAACTTCGATAGTCATCTTGGACGTTATTTTTCTTTCGTTCTTATTTTCTGTTAATTTTAGCGGGCAACGCCAAAAATGTCAAACCTCAAGTTGCCTGGTGCTTAAAGTAATTGTATAAATTTCGGTTAGTTATCGATCTAAAAAATGGAAGATGACCCCACTGGAGTCGATGCAACAAATCAGGGAGCCGGCCGATATCAATTAATAAAGTCAACGCCTTTAATAATTGCGCTTTGCAGATTCGTCTTTATCATGTTGATAATTAATCCGCAGGACCTTCGATCTAAAGACTTTATTCCATATTAAAGAACAGTACAAAACCCTGCATATGATATTTTTCAGGGCGGATTAATTAGTGCCCATCCGGAAATAAAAAGGAGATCCTTCATGCCGAGCAAAATGATACCCGATAGAAGCGATATTGCCGATGAGCACAAGTGGGACCTCACCGCGCTGTTTGAATCCGATAAACTCTGGGAAAGCACGTTCGTCGACATTGAAGCGGAGCTTGCATCTTACGAAAAGTATAAAGGCCAATTAAAGGATTCCATTGCGTTATTCAAGGCAGCCCTCGAATTTCATCTGGGGCTCACACGCAAGCTGGAAAGAGTTTATACCTATGCGCATCTGAAAAGTGATGAAGACAAGTCCAACCAGCATTATTTAGGATTTCATCAAAGGGCGCTGAATTTGTTTACAAGGGCCTCCGAGGCGGCGAGTTTCATGACGCCTGAGATTCAGGCTATTCCAGATGACGTCATCAACCGGCACCTGTCAGATGACGCTTTAGCTGAGTATAAATTTTATCTGGAAAAGATCCTGCGATACAAACCCCATACCCGCAGTGAGGCAGAAGAACAGATCCTGGCCATGACAAGGGAGATTGCCAGTGGTCCCTCTCAGGTATTCGGACAGTTGGACAATGTGGATTTGAATTTCGGCCGTATCACTGATGAAAGCGGCAGGGAAATCGAATTAAGCCACGGGAATTTTTCCACCTTTTTAATCAATCCCAGCCGCGAAATACGCAAAAAAGCCTTTTTCCAATATTATCAGGCTTATCAGAATCACAAACACACTCTGGCGTCTACCCTGGCACTTTCGATAAAAAAAGACCTATTTTACTCGCGGGTTAGAAATTTTGAAAATTGCCGGCGCTCAGCTCTTTTCGGTGACAACGTTCCCGAGGACGTCTATGATAATCTCATTCAAACCGTCAAGGGCAATCTCGAGCCGCTTTTCAAGTATCTGAACTTCCGGCAAAAGGTTCTCGATCTGAATGAACTCCACTTTTATGATACCTATGTGCCGATTATCCAAGATATTGATTTTCGGATGCCTTACGAAGAAGCAGTTGATATTGCTGTCAAAGCAATCGCACCGCTTGGAGAAGCCTACGGCCAAATCCTCAAGGCGGGTTTAGAGGACGGTTGGGTGGACCGCTACGAAAACAGGGGCAAGCGCTCCGGCGCATATTCCTCCGGCTGCTACGACTCACCGCCTTATATCCTGCTCAACTACGAGGAAAATAATATCAACAGTCTTTACACCCTGCTGCATGAAGCCGGACATTCCATGCATTCCTACTACTCCAAAAAATATCAGCCCTACGTGAACCATGAGTATACGATTTTTGTGGCCGAGGTCGCCTCTACTTTCAATGAAGATCTTCTGAGCAGATTTTTGCTGGAATATTACAAGGACGACCCCAGGATGAAAGCCTACATCCTAAACCGGGAGATCGACAATATCCGCGCCACGCTGTTTCGGCAGACCATGTTTGCCGAATTCGAAAAAATCATCCACAACATTGTTGAGGCGAACCATCCTCTGACCCTGGAGGTGATCAGCGAAGAATATCGCAAACTGCTCGAAATTTACTTTAAAGAGGCGTTGACCCTCGATCCGGAGCTGTCCCTTGAATGCTTTAGAATTCCGCATTTCTATTCCGCCTTTTACGTCTACAAATATGCTACCGGTGTATCCGCGGCCATTGCCCTGGCTGAAAAAGTGATCCGGGAGGGTAAACCTGCCCGGCAGGCCTACCTGAATTTTCTAAAACTCGGCGGAAGTAAATTTCCTCTGGATGAGTTGGTCGCGGCCGGTGTTGATATGCGCACGCCCGCACCGGTCAAACGCGCTATTGAGCATTTTAGTGCACTGGTGGATCAGTTGATTGAAGAATATCGTGCGCTTTAACTCCATTCACAAGCCATCCCGATCTATCGGGATGAGATTTGAAAAGGTTTTACCTTTAAACGATTAACCAATAACGAATAACGCATAACTCCCCATTGGTTTAAACTCAATTGGGGTCATTGGGAGGAATAAAAAATGCAAAAATTGTTTTACACGATTCTAACGGTCCTACTTTCGGCAACACTGTCCTACGCCGACAGTGGTATTGTTTCCATAAAAAGTTCCCATGATGTAAAAACAACCGCGGATCGTCTCGAAAGTGCACTCAAACAGAAGGGGATGACCGTATTCATTAGAATCGACCATGCGCAGGGTGCGCAAACGGCGGGCAAAGAACTGCGACCCACTGAATTAATCATTTTTGGCAATCCGAAAGTCGGCACTCCGCTGATGGAATGCCGCCAGACGGTTGCCATTGATCTTCCCCAAAAAGCGTTGATCTGGCAGGACGCGCAGGGTCACGTTTGGCTATCCTACAATGATCCAAATTACCTGGTCGAGCGCCACGAGATCTCGGGCTGTGCCGAAGTGGTTAAAAAAATCGAGGGAGCCCTGGGCAATTTTGCCAAAGCAGCCACGATGCCTTGAGGGGAAACGCTAATGCTTTTGAGGTTTCAGGTGTCGGGTGTCAGGTTTCGGGTGTCAGCGCTGCCGCTGGCAGCCGAAGTTTACCCGCATTAAGCTAGTCTAGCTGCGAGGAGGACGGCCAGTTTGTTCGAAAAATGAAACTCAAAAAAAGCAAATATCGAGTAATGAATATCGAATTTCGAA
>CP070771.1:4661330-4662501 GCA_020345785.1 Desulfobacterales bacterium | reverse complement strand
TATCGTATCGTTCGGCCCACAAATGGTGGCCCCCACCGGCGTCGATGAGCTGAACATTAATTCGTACGCGGTCGCCGGCCTTCTGAACGCTGCCTTCCACGACGTAGCGCACCCCCAGTTCCCGTCCGATCTCTTCCGCCCTGACCGCCTTTTCCTTGTAAGTGAAGACCGTGTTGGCCGCAAGCACCATCAGGCTGCGAAACTTGGAAAGATCCGTGATGATATCGTTGGTGATGCCGTCGCTGAAATATTCCTGCTGCGGGTCCTCGCTCAGATTGGCAAAGGGCAGCACGGCGATGGAGGGTTTGGCAGACGACGGCAGGGATTGCTCGGACCGGGGAGATTCCCCGGGCTGCGGCCGGCTTGCAAGGAATTGCAGCAGGCCGGCCGCCAATGCAGCCAGCAAGACTACTAGGCCGAAGATCGGCAGTGCCCGGCGCCAGGGCGAGTGTTTTTTAATTTCGACGGTTTCCGCCTGGATGTCGTTTTCGCGCGGCAGTGTCACCCGGTAAGTACGAACCGCTCCCTGGATGTTTTTGACCTGCTGCTCCCCCAGGTAAACGAATCGCAGCGGGACCTTTTGTTTGACCTGGTCGTAGACAGTGCCGGATATGCAGATATCGCCGGCTTCCGCCAGACCTTCAAGGCGGGCGGCGATATTGACGCCGTCCCCGTAGATTCGGCCTTCCTCCTCAATGATGTCGCCGAGGTTGACACCGATGCGAAATATCATCCGGCGTTCGTCGCTCAGCGACCGATTTCTTTGATGGATCTCCTGCTGAATGCGCCAGGCGCAGTTGACCGCCTCTACCGCACTGGGGAATTCGGCCAGCAGATTGTCGCCCGGCGAGTCCACCACCCGGCCGCGATACTCACGGATCAGCCCTTCCATCACCCTGCGGTATTCGGTAAGGGTGGCAACGGTGGCCGCCTCGTCCTCCCCCATCAGCCGGCTGTAATCTTTGGCATCAGCGCTGAGGATGGCGGCCAGCTTGCGGGTAAATACTTCAGGGCTCATGGGTTCGATCCGGGTTCAGGGTTCAAGGATAAAGGATAAAGGATAAAGGTTAAAGGACAAAGGTGTCAGGTGTCCCCCCTTCGCCTTTCAGGTTTCCGACTTCGTCACGCTTGCAGCGTGACTACGACGGGACAGGACGGAGGGCAGGCAGCC
>CP070771.1:4655469-4661230 GCA_020345785.1 Desulfobacterales bacterium | reverse complement strand
GGCATTAATTTTAGTTTCTATCTTTTTTGTTGGTTCACAGAGTAACGCGGATTGTCTCGACCCACCACCTGGTCTGGTAAGTTGGTGGCCGGGTGATGGAAACGCGCGTGATATCATTGGTACAAATAATGGAGACCTTATAAATGGTGCAACATTTGCAGAGGGCATGGTTGATGGGGCATTTAGTTTTGATGGTGAAGATGATCTGGTGGCGACTTCTGGAACGGACATCGAGAATTTGCAGGCGTTAACAATTGATGCTTGGGTGATGCATAATTTATTACCTTCTAGCCGGATTCAGCGATATGTGACACTGGCTGATAAAGCTGTAATACGCTATGATGGAGAAAACGGGCCGCGACAACTTCATTTCTATATGACCATTAATGGTGATCTGCATCATATTCGTGTTAACGAAGTTTTGCAAGAGGGTGTCTTCCAGCATGTGGCTGGAACCTACGATGGTAGCTTTATGCGATTGTATTTGGATGGTTTGGAAGTTGGGAGCCTTGAGGTAAGCGGAGTATTGGGTCCCGCACCTTGGGTCGGATTCGGGTCATCCGACGAATCTCTTGATGGTCTCCTTGACGAAGTCGAAATTTACGATCACGCCCTAAGCGCTTCAGAAATCCAAGCGATCTATTCTGCAGGCAGTGAAGGGAAGTGCAAGCCCGATGTGGGGGAGGGATACCAATTGGGATGGGTGTCAATCCAGCACAGAGTGTATGAACCCATAAAGTATGAATGCACTAAAACGATAAATGTGTTGGCCTTTGATATGCAGGATGCCAATGGCGACTATCTTACTGACGGTAGTGTTGTGACCAACGTTAAGCTAATTGATCCGGCTGAAAATGTTGTTAACTTATCATCTGTTACTTTCGAAGAGTATGATTATAAAGGGGCTCGTTTTGATCGCAGCGCTGCTTCATGGACCTATTATGATACCTTATCTCTTAGCGAGTTTGACGCTGATATCTTAGATCCATTGGTCATCGGCACTTATAAATTAGAAGTTACGACCAAAGATGGCATAACGCACGAAAAACCAATCGAGTTCGACTTTCTTCTAAAGCTTCCTGTAATTTCATCTGATACGTTTCAGATTCACTCTGATCAGGATGGTAATATATATTGGATGTGGGATATTCCGAGGGAGCTACTTAGCATAGCCGAGAACTATAGCACATCGATTAGAGCCGGAATCGGGGCATATGAAAATGATGATCTTAAACTTTTAGTATGGCCAAACGTACCCACCCACATGGGGTGCCTATTTCTGCCAGAGTATGTTGTTCAAGAGCTTATCAATAGAGGTAACGAATTTAGTTTTATTTTACAGGTAAGGACTGACAATAGTATTGCCCGTGCTAATTCAAAAAGCGTGCGTGTTTATGACTTATATCAAACCATATATAAGAATGACTTGTATCAAACTATATATAGGAAAAGATGGTGGTGGCGGTGGTAGTTGTTTTTACGTTCTGATTCGGTAAAATTTTTTATCTAAAAGGCGGGCAAAACTATCGAGTAAGCTGGAACCGACCCCCCTGGAATGAAAACCAGGGGGTTATTATTTTCCGAAGTTATGCAAAAAGGTATATCGTGTTTTCAGTGTGCTATGGCCTGGCAGCTTTTATACGCAATTGACATGAAATCTTTTTTCCGATAACAAAAGATCATAAAAATCCACCTGTAGATGATTCGTAGCAACCTATCTATTTAAATTAGAGGACACAGATTTAGACAGATCTTAACGGATTTGAAAGCATTCAAAGGTACAGGGGGTCTCGCCCGGGCGGAGTTTAGTGGTAATTCTTTTATCCTGAACCGCGAAAATTCATCTGTGCTATCCGTGTTTATCCGTGTCCAATTTGAAAAAATCTGAAATCATACGAAGATTCAACAAATCGTATCCATAGGAGAAAAGGTTCAGATGACCATTGAATCCATTCCTGTTATTGAACTGAATGAGGCGGATCCGAAAAAACGAGGACGCGCATATGGTGAAGCTGCCAGAGAGAGGATCGAGACGATTATTGCGGCCTACCGTGAAATTTTCCATCGCACCACGGGAGAGACATGGGAAGAAACCGTCGAGAGGGGCGCGCCGTTCCTTCTCAAGGCCAAAGCCTTTGCCCCGGATCTTGTGGAGGAAATCCAGGGAATTGCAGAAGGCGCCGGACGTGCATTTGAGGACATATTCCTTTTGAATGCCCGTTCGGAGATCCTTTTTAACCCGCAGGTCCTGGCCCAGGAATGCACCGCGATTGCCGCCCTGCCCGAAGTCACCCGAAACGACGACATGCTGCTGGCTCAGAACTGGGACTGGTATCGTGAGGTGGTAAACTGCCAGGTGATTCTTAAGATCGGGCCGCGCGAGGGGAAGCCGGCCCTGATAACCTTTACCGAGGCCGGGCAGCTTGCCAAGATCGGCATGAACGCCGCCGGCGTCGGCCTGGTGGTCAACAATCTGACTTCCGACCAGCCCCGTGCAGGGGTGCCCTGGATCTTTCTCACCCGGCGTATTCTGGAGTCATCCTATCTGGCCCAGGCCCTGGGGTATGTGTTGAACACCGGCAGAGCCCATTCCATCAATTTTCTCATCGGATATGCAGAAGGTGAAGCCGTCAACCTGGAAACCTCGCCGGTGGAGGAACATGTGCTGTGGCCTGAAAACGGCATCTGCGTCCATACGAATCACTATCTTAAGCCGGGCAAAAATTTCCGGGACCTCAAACCCCTGCGGGATCCTTACCCGTCGACCTATCTTCGCTGCCGCCGAGTCCAGAAGCGTTTGACAGAATTAAAGCGCGACATCGATGTTCAGGGGATTCAGAATATTCTCAAAGATCACATGGACAAACCATTTTCCGTCTGTACCCATCGGAATCCAGCAGTGGCGCCGCTGCTGCAGATTGTCACCTGTCTATCCATCATCATGAATCTCAGTCGGCGGCAAATTCACTATACCCTCGGCAATCCCTGCCGGGGAGATGTTCAGACACTGGAGTTGGGGTGGTGAATGGTGAAGATATAAGGTTTAGGGTTTAAGGCGGTGGCACTATTGCACCAGGAGATAGCTCATAGCTCATAGCTGATAGCAAATGTGAAGGACAAAGGGTAAAGGCGTATAAAACAAAAGGCACACTACATTTATTTGAGATGGATTTGGTATACCATGTTAAAGAAAGGGCAAATTTAATATGGCTTGGCCTTTTTCTACTAAAATTATTTATGAGATAATCAAAGCTCAGCTAAAGAAAAAATGCGCAGCATTAGGTAATTTATCCGCCGGACCTTCGATCTGGCGACTATCTTCACTTCATTAAAAACAATTCAAAACCCTGAATGATCAATTTTTCAGGGCGGAGAAATTAGGAGAACTTATGTCAAATTCTGAAATTTGTTTCATGACGGCAACGGAAATGGTTCAACGAATCCGGCGTAGAGAATTGTCTTGCCGCGAGGTGATGGAAGCCCACTTGAATCAAATCGAACGCGTGAACCCGGTGGTCAATGCCATCGTCACCCGCCTACCCTCCCAGCAGGCAGTGGCCCTGGCCGATGCCGCGGATAAAGCCCTGGCGCAGGATAAGGAAATCGGACCGCTGCATGGCCTTCCCATTGCACACAAGGATCTGTTTCCGACCAAAGATATGCGCACCACTTGGGGCTCGCCCATATACAAAGACTTTGTCCCGGATCATGACGCCTTAATCGTGGAGCGGCTTAAAAAGGCCGGCGCCCTTACCATCGGCAAGACCAACACACCCGAATTCGGAGCCGGTTCTCAGACGTTCAATCAGGTCTTCGGAGAAACGCTGAATCCTTACGACACCACCAAAACCTGCGGCGGCAGCAGCGGCGGAGCGGCCGTATCCCTGGCTTGCGGTATGCTCCCGTTGGCCGACGGCAGTGACATGGGAGGCTCGCTGCGCAATCCGGGCAACTTCTGCAATATCGTCGGATTCCGAACTTCTCCGGGTAGGGTTCCGGTCTGGCCGAGAATGGTGGCCTGGTTTCCCATATCCGTACAAGGACCAATGGCCCGCACCGTGCAGGACGTGGCCTTGATGTTAAGTACCATCGCCGGTCCGGACCCGCGCAGCCCCATTGCGATTGCCGAACCCGGAAGCCTGTTCACACGCCCGCTCGAGCGCGATTTTAAAAATGTGAAGATCGCCTGGAGCAAAGATCTGGGGGAATTGCCGGTGGACCCGCGGGTGACGCAGGTGCTGGAAAACGGGCGCCGGGTATTCGATGATCTGGGTTGCATCGTGGAAGAAGCCCAGCCGGATTTAAGCGATGCCGATGAAATATTCAAGGTGTGGCGGGCCTGGAATTTTGAGCTGCAATATTCCGAACTGCTGAAAGACCACCGCAAGCTGATTAAAGATACCGTCATCTGGAACGTCGAACAGGGCCAGAAGCTCACCGGGCCGCAGATCGGCAGGGCCGAGGTCAGACGCACCGAACTCTACCAACGGGTGCGGCAATTTTTGGAAACCTATGACTATTTGATTTGTCCGGTTAATCAGGTGCCGCCGTTTGATATCCATCAGCGCTGGATCGAAGAGATCAACGGTGTCAAAATGGAAAGCTATATCGACTGGATGAAAAGCTGCTATTACATCACCGTCACCGGCCTGCCGGCCATTTCGGTGCCCTGCGGATTTACGCCGGAGGGGCTGCCGGTGGGCATGCAAATCGTCGGAAGGCACAATGCCGACTTCAGTGTACTCCAGTTGGCGTATGCTTTTGAACAAGCCACTGAATTCTGGAAACAGCGGCCAAAGTTGGCAGGAGATTCGGTCATTTAGGCAGGAGATAGAATGATATCATAAAATCTACTGGCCGATGTGGATCGTGAAAATTTCAAGCACCAAAAATCAAATCTCAAACAAATCCCAATGTCCCAAATTCAAAATTCCAAACAGATGATATGATATATCAACTGTTGTACCAATGGCATCATCACCGGCAGACTGGGGTTTGCAAAGCGATGCGATACAACCATAGTGGACGTTTTGGTCATTGAATATTGTAATTTGAGATTTT
This sequence comes from Desulfobacterales bacterium, assembly GCA_020345785.1. The sequence goes on along the minus strand of CP070771.1, from coordinate 4,656,169 downwards.
TTTGTAATTTGATGCTTGAGATTTGGAATTTTAATGTTTCATAAAACCTTCTGATGCAGCCGGCTTATAATTTAATTTGACATTCCCTTGGATCTTCATCTACCCCGGATTGACACATATTCCACTTTGTGGCATAAAAGAGAATCATACCCAAAGGATCAGGCTTTAGATTCACCCCAGAGGGGTGGTTTTTGCTGTCTATTAACCTATGGAATAATGGAATACTGGAAAAATGGAATGTTGGGGATCAAGAGCGGATGGGGGTCTTATTTTATTTGTTGATCACGGCCATCCGTAAAAAACCAGATATCATTCCGCCAAACCCAGTATTCCAACCTTCCATTATTCCAATACCCCGTTGCATTCAATCACGGCAAAGCCTATTATCTATGACCTGGCCAGCAGGACAAAGTTTTAAATTTTAGCATGAGATGCTGTTGTCAATTTTCTGATTTTCAAAACTTTTTACGGCAATGGTGAATACCATGGACAATAAAGTCTATATTGTTCAATGCAAGGATTACGCTGAAACCGATGATAAGATTAGATCCCTGATAGATCTGATGGGCGGCATGGGACGATTTGCGAAGCAGGGCGAAAAGATTGTGCTCAAGGTCAATTTGCTGCGCGAAGCCAGACCCGAACAGGCGGTTTGCACCCACCCTGCGGTGGCGGCGGCCGTCGCTGCATTGGTCAAAAA
>CP070771.1:4638271-4655369 GCA_020345785.1 Desulfobacterales bacterium | reverse complement strand
TTCGGCCTGCGGACACTGCGTCAACTGTAAAAATGGTGCGGAAAACCTATGTGATGAGTTTAGAGCCACCGGTCGGGATGCGCATGGCGGGTATGCCGAATATGCCAAAGTATCAGAAGGCTTTGCCCATAAAATTCCAGATACGTTTACGGATTCGCGGGCGGCACCTCTGCTGTGTGCCGGCGCCATCGGATATCGATCCCTGCACTTGACAGGAATACGGGACGGCTTGTGCCTGGGATTGACCGGCTTTGGTGCTTCAGCTCATCTGGTACTTAAAATGGCCAGATATAAATATCCAAATACCAGGATCTTCGTTTTTGCCAGGAGCAAAACTGAAAGAGATTTTGCCCGACAACTCGGCGCTTACTGGGCCGGCGCCACGGAGACACCCGCACCGGAAAAACTCGATTGCATCATTGATACCACACCGGCCTGGCAGCCGGTAGTGGAAGCTTTGAACAACTTGAAAAGCGGCGGCAGATTGGTTATTAATGCGATCCGCAAAGAAGAAGCCGATAAGAAGGCGTTAGCGGATATCGATTATCCAAGACATCTGTGGATGGAAAAAGAAATTAAAAGCGTCGCGAACGTAACCCGTCGTGATGTCGGTGAATTTCTAGAGTTGGCCGCACGGATTCCCATCATACCCGAGGTCCAGGAATTCGCGCTGCAAGATGCGAACAAAGCACTGGTGGAACTGAAAGAGAGGAAAATCAGGGGCGCCAAAGTATTGAAGATTGGCGATTGACTCCATTCATCAGCCACCCCGACATAGCGGGATGAGCATTGAAAAGGTTTTACCATCCCGGCGGTAGCCTGAGTCGTTGGTCCAAACTTAAACGATGTCGGTGGCTGATGAATGAAGTTGACCAGCGAAATCAACTAACAACTGAGGAGGAGACTGCATGTATAACGAAACGGTCATGGATCATTTCCGTCATCCCAGAAATGTGGGAGTGATCGAAAATGCCGACGGAATCGGAGAGGTCGGAAATCCCCTGTGCGGCGATATGATGACGATATATCTGAAAGTAAAGGACGATCGCATCGCAGATGTCAAGTTTCAGACGTTTGGCTGCGGTTCTGCGATTGCCGTGTCAAGTATGCTGACAGAAATTGCCGCGGGCAAAACTATTGAAGAAGCCAAAAAAATTACAAACAAAGACGTGGCCGCAGCACTGGAGGGCTTGCCCAAAAACAAGTTGCACTGCTCCAACTTAGGGGCCGATGCTTTGCATATGGCCATTCAGGACTATGAGGACAGAAAAGCCGGGATTATTCGGGCGGAACCCAAGTGCAAAGATGAGCACGAGCACACCCACGGGGAAAAATGTTACTGCCCTTACTGCGATATAGAGCTTACCGGAAATGCGACCTTTTGTGATGCGTGCCAGTCGAGCCTGGAAGAGGAACACTAATGAAGTTTATTAATTTCGACCATATTTCAGCCAACCCGCTTCTGCCCGAAGTCAAAGAAGCGATGATTGAAGCGATCAATAAGGATTACCATAACCCCTCCAGCCAGCATCGCGCCGGTGAACAGGCCGCTGCAGCAATTGAACAGGCGCGGCAATCGGTGGCAAAGCTGATCAATGCTGCCGCGTCCAAGGAAATCGTGTTCACATCCGGCGGCACCGAATCCGTAAATCACGCCATCAAAGGTGTTGCACTTGCCAATGCCGAAAAAGGCAAACACATCGTCACCTCAAACATTGAACACAATGCGGTCATCAGAAGCCTGCGCCGTTTAAAGTCGGCGGGTTTCCGGGTGACATCCCTGCCGGTGGACAGCACTGGACGTGTAAACCCCGATGACGTATCCGAGGCCATTACGGAAGCGACCATTCTGGTTTCGATCATGCACAGCAACAACGAAACCGGAACGATCCAACCGATAGAGGAGATCTCACGCATTACCCGCCAAAAAAAAGTAATATTTCATACGGATGCCGTTGACTCAACAGGAGTTGTGCCCATTGATGTCCAGAACCTCGGCACCGATCTGCTGAGTCTCGCCTCCAATACCTTTTACGGACCCAGCGGGATCGGCGCACTGTACGTACGTCGCGGAACCCGCGTTTTTCCGCTTCTGGATGGCGGGGTCCAGGAAAGCAACAAGCGGGCGGGAACTGAAAATTTGATCGGAATCATCGGCATGGGCAAAGCCGCTGAGATTGCCGCACGTGATCTGGACGCACGTCTGGCTCATTTTAAGAGGCTCAAAGACAAGTTTATCGCCGAATTGCCCGATTATATTGATGAATATATCATCAACACCCATGATCAATACAGTTTGCCGAACCTGGTTTCAGTTTCCATCAAGTATATTGAAGGAGAAAGCGTGCTGCTGATGCTGGATGATGATGGTATTGCGGTATCAACCAGATCGGCCTGTGCAACCGGTTCACTGAGGGCATCCCACGTTTTGCTGTCATTGGGGCTCAGTCATGCCGACGCCCAGGGAACGCTGGTGCTTTCTTTTGGCGTGGAAAACACGGAAGAGGATGTAACGGAACTTTTAAGAGCGTTAAAGAAGGTCGTTACCACCCTGCGAGAAATCTCGCCCTTGTACAAAAAATCAAGCGGAATAAACTGACCTAAAGCTCAAGTCTATCTGATACGATGTTGTCGGGCGCAACGGTAGGCGGATCATTTGTTTGGAAATTTAAATTTCGGTCATTTAGATTTGTTTGATATTTGGATATTGGTGCTTGGAATTTTCATAGTTGCCATTTTTCGTCAATTTTTGGATAATTAGATGTTTACTACCTTAATTGACGCAATTACGACTTCTGCAACCTGGCACCCGTATCCTCAGTCATCCGATACCAGTTCGATATCCTGAATTTGCGGTGCGAGAAATTCCGCATCGTCGGCATCCGACATCATGCTGTCAAAATACATGTCAATGACACTGCTATGGCCGGCGAATTTGCTTGTCAGAAGCTCCTTAAAACTAGTATAACCCGGTTCCGCCAAAAGTTCGTCGATCTCGTGGGCTCTTTTACCCAGCTGGCGGCAATACTTATCGGTAATGGTTTGCGGGGCCGTGCCGCGCTTTTTTGCCACGCGATTGGTGGCCTGGATGCGGCTGTAGCCGTTGACTTCCATCTCATAGACCACTTCTAGAATCTGTGAGAGGGATTTGGGCAACCCTTCTATGTCGACCGACGGAATTGTATACAGGGTTGACGTCTCCTCTTTTTTGCCCTCCGCTCCGAACAAAATCCGGTTCAGCACCGTATTGGGTGTGTCCACAAACGGTTCGGCATATTGTTGCAGAAAATGCCAGATTTTCTCATCGATTTCAATCGAGTACATTTTCATGAGGAAAGTCTCCTTATTTACTAGCATATACTTAATTATACGTAAGTTTTTCTAGTAAATCAAGTGAATATTGTTCAAGAGCTGTAATTCTTGCCATACAAATCCCGCCTCGGCGGGACTCCGCACCCCGCCGAGTCCGCCTTTAATTGGGCCATATGGCATATGTTACAAAATACTACAACATGTGACATATGGCACAAGTGCTGATAGCGACATATGGTATTTTTAAAATGACATATGGCGCTATCGGAGGCGGACAAGTTCAACGCTAAACGTACTGACGTCCTTTTGCCGTTCCCCGCCTGTTGGCGGGATAATTCAAACCATACCGTGCTTTGTAGGGGGTGGTCTTTGACTCGCTTGTTTATCAGATTTTTTTAAAATGAGAAGGATAAAAATAAATGGAGTTCACTGCTAGTTTTATGGGAATCGATCACAGTCGTTACTGGGTATCAGGCTAGTGCCGTCGAACGCATGCACATGCCCGTCCGCGGCCGTTATCTGATTGAAAATAGATCCTTGAGGAATAAAGGAAGGATTGCTAGTATATTTCCTTTAGTTGGGTTGAATGGATTAAGAACTAAAATATAAAAATATGCGCAGCATTAATTAATCCGTCGGAGCTTCGATTTAACACCCATCTCCAGTATTCACATAAAAGTTTTCAACCGTGATTATGTAATTTTGCAGTACGGATGAATTACTCGGATTGCCACTTCAGCTTAACGTTTGATTTTAATGGTCGCCTCTGCAAAGCCTCTGGTGGCATCTCTGCCATCCTCTATGGTTATAAAAAGCTGATGTTTACCAATAGTTACTATATCATTGCCGGTTAACTTAGCGGTGATAATGCCTTTGTTATTCAGGAGGGTGCCGTTGGTGCTTTTTAGATCCTCAAGAATATAATCCCCGTTGAGGTGGAAAATCCTGGCGTGCTTTTTCGAAGCCCCCAGGTTATTGATCTGAATATCACTGCTTTCACTACGCCCAATGGTAATTTCCGTTTTATCTGTTTCCAGGGTTTTGAGCTCCTTGTCTTTTAATTTCACTAAAATTTTGAGCATGGCTCCCTCCATTTATAAAAAATTTAACAATTTGTTCATTGATTCTTGCCAGACAAAACCCGCCGTTGGCGGGACTCCGCATCCCGCCTGGGCGGGATTGAAAGTTCAACGCTAAAAGTACCGACGTCCTTTAGCCTTTCCCTGCCTGTAGGCGGGATAATTCAAGCCACCCCCTGCTTTTTACGGGATGGCCGTTGACTATTATCGATTAAAATCAAATATATAGTGAGTCTAACGCCCATCAAGGGATAATTTGGAGTATCCTGCTCGGCAGGGACAATCGTTGCCCATAGACCTGTATGACAGGTCGGCTTTGGTAATTACTATCGGTATGTATTGCCAAGATCTTTACCTCTTTTTTAACTCACTGTTTCGAGGCACGCCTGGACGTCTTTGATAACTTGAGAAGCAGCCTGGTAGCGTTTGGAGACGCCTTTGGCAAGCAGCCGCTCAACAATTTCGACACAGCAGGCAGGCGTTTTGGGAGCGGTTTCAGACAGCGGTACATACTCTGTATTGGACACGGCATACAGCAGGGCCGTCATGCTATCCCCCTTAAACGGTTTATCACCGGTGAGTAGTTCGTAAAAGACCACCCCAAGCGAAAAAAGATCGGATCGTCCATCCACTTTTTTGCCGGCAATCTGTTCCGGGGACATATAGTTGGGAGTGCCGAATATGACTCCTGTCTGGGTCTTGGATGAAGACATGACCCGTGCGATGCCGAAATCGGCGACTTTGATCAGATCGTCATCCAGCAAAATGATATTCGCCGGTTTGATGTCGCGGTGCACCACCATCTGGCTGTGAGCATATCCCAGGGCCTCGGCCACCGCACCGATTATTTTAAGAACTCTTTTTAACGGCAGCAGATTCGCCTTTTGAGAATAGTGGGTCAGATCTTTGCCTTTGAGCAGTTCCATCGCAATATAGGCCATGTCGTGATCCTCACCCATATCGTAGATTGTGACAATGTTTGGGTGAGAAAGCTTGCCGGCGGCTTCAGCTTCCCGGAAAAATCGCGCTTTGACATCGCTTAATTCATCGACGGCGATGTCTGCATAGTTGATGGTTTTGATGGCGACCTCGCGATTGATGCTCGGATCCTTGCCAAGGTAAACCGTGCCCATGGCTCCCTGTCCCAGTTCCTGCAAAATCTCATATCTACCCAGGGTGGGCTTGGTGGCCCCGTTTTGCACCAATAACGTGGTTTCTTTTTTAGCGCCCGCGGCGGACATCGCCAGCGTATTTTCCAGCGAAATGAGCTTCGTTATGCGCTCCTTGACATCCTTGAAGGAACCGGCTTTTAAAATGTGGCGATAGACGGAGAGCGCCTTGTTGGTCATTCGCTTGCGTTCAAAATCCAAGCCGAGGTTGTACAACAGGTTCTGCACGGCTTTATCTTCAATCGGACACTTTAAGAATTTCTCAAAGGCCATGTCCAGCATGCCCTGTCCTTGTAAAGCCAATCCCAGGCTCTTGTTGAGTTCCACATTTTCATCCTGTTTTTCGGAAATGTTGCGCTGGCGGCTGGTCAGGGCAAAACCAATAATCGTCAGAAAGACAGGTGCGAGAACTTTCAACCAGGTGCCGTTGGTGACAAACAAAATTATGCTGGCGCCAATCCAGGTCAACAAAAAAATCCCTAAAATCAGCATCCCGATCCGGGGAGCCACTTTTGGTATGACGAATAATAGAAAAAAACTGAAATACAATAATGCCAGAATCTCCAGCAAAAAGACCCAGGTAGGACGTGAGATATGTTTGCCGTTGATGATATTTTCCACTGCATTGGCTTCGATTGTCAGACCGGAGACGTCGGATTGGACGGGCGTGTTGTAGCGTTGCGACACCCCTTCGGCTGTAACCCCTAACAGGACGACTTTTCTGCGGAATTCATCCAAATTAATTTTGCCGTTGATGACATCCGCAAATGATATCTGTTTTATGTTGGATTTTTGACCTCGGTAATCGATCAACATGCGGTGGTTTTTCTCAGTGGGGATTTGCAGATGTCTTAAAATGAGTTTGGTCGGCTCGACCTTTGTCTCACTTAAACGGCCGCCCGAATATTTCCTGGCTACCTGAAAAGCAAAAGATGCGAAGTCTCTGTCCTGGTAGGAAATCAACAGGGGTATATTGCGAACGATACCGTCTTCGTCGCAAATCAGGTTGGTATGTCCCAGGGCCCCGGATTTGGTGGACAGGTCATGGAAAGGTTCGATAATGCGGCTGGCGACTATCCTGTGATTATTAAAAATACCACGTAGACCACCGGCGTCCGCAGGCAGGGTATTCTGGGTATCCGCAGTATTTTTTAATTCAATGGAATTCAATTTCAACCAGTCCGATAGCTGCTCAGATTTGTAATCCTCCAAACCGCCGAGGGTAAAGCGCAGCGGCAGGACTACATTACGCGCGGCGCGTACGGCTGATATGAGCTGATTATCATGGTTTAACCTTTCTTCGGCTTCCGCCAGCATACCGTTGATGATGCTCAATGATTTGCGATCGGCCTTGGATCGTCTATCGTTTAATGTTTCCTTAATGTTTTCAATTTCGCGCAGACCGGGATTTAATTCGGGGCTGGGGTACAAAAGCGAAAGGCCCATGGTGTGGGCGCCACTGCCTGAAAGTATACGAACCATTTCCGCGATGTGCGAGCGGGGCCAGGGCCAGCTGCCGAATTGTTGGATGCTTTGATCATCTATCGCCAAAACAATAACCTGGTTGGCTTCTTGGCGCTGGCGTAAGCGGGTCATCCAATCGTACACCTTGTACTCCATAGGTTGCAGCAAATCCACATCAAATAGGATATTGCCTGCAATCGCCGCAACAGTTATGGCAACCACTACAAGAGTTGAAAAGGACAGTTTTCGACGCACCATTTTAGAGTCTAAATCTAATGTTTTGGAATTTATACAGCGTATTGAAAATATCTTTTAATTCCCCGCCCATGCCGCGACTTTCGCTGCGCTGCGAGCGGCTGGTGCGGGTTAGGAGGATTCGCCGAACGATGGTTGGACAAAAAAAAACCGAATCCCCATTTCCCAGACGACCCGGTCCGATTCTTTATTTGTCCATCCGGTAATCCAAATATCAACGTCCTCGAGGTTTAATAAAAAATTATAAAAAAAAACGGCTCCAGTGTCAATGTCGATCAGGGCCGAAAACGATCCAGAGAGGTTTATAACTATTTGAAATTTATTGTTTTTAAAGGAAAGTTGGCTATGTAAAAAAACGCTTCTGGAGGCAAGGGGGGACGAAGCCTTTTTCAATCGTGTTCAAACGGTTCTTCGATCTCGAGTTTTTAGCGAAATATAAATCAGCGGCCGCCGGCAGTAAGGGTTTCCGGCCCTTTCCAGAAAGCCTTCCTCATACCTCCGGCTCTGCCGGTGGTCGCTGATTACTGTTGCAGCCCGAATTCGAGACGCCATGATTTCCCGCCGTTATTAACCACCACGTATTCTTCGTGGATCTGAACGACCTGGTACCCGTCCACCGATTGTCCTTCCCGCACAATCTGGCCGTTGATCACGGCCATCCGTCGCACATCATCTTCAGACCACGCCAGTGCCTGAAGCTTCAATTTGGAATCTTCGATCCGATCGTAGCTGACCTTCGACGACCGTTTGCCGGTCGGATTTTTAGCCGTTGCCGCGGTGGGCTCATTGGGGGCTTTGGCCTTTTTTTGGGCAACCGATTTTTCAATAGGTGCTGCGCCCGGCAGTGATGCGGGCTTTTTCAGCGGATTTATGGCTGTTGCGTTAAGCTCCGACTGTGCCCGCGGTCTGAGAGTGATTGATTTTGGTTCACGCTGGTTGGCGGCGGCTGCCGACGTAAAAGATGGTTTATTGGTCTGAAATTTTTTAGCACTGCTGTCCGTTGCCGCCGATTTCGTTTGGTTTTTCAGCTTCCGGTTTTCCTCTGATGGCAGCCGGACGGATTTTTCAGATGCAGCACGGATTTTGGCCCGATATACCGTATTCTTTCCGGAGGAATCTGCCTCACGGCTGGTCCTATCGTCCGTGGTTGCGGAGGGTAATATTTTTGCGATAATTATCCTGCGTTGGTTGTAAAGAATGAATGCTGCAACAACCACTACCAACAGGAGAATTACAAAAATGACTGTTCTGCGAAAGCGCCTTCTTTCTATGGTTTTTGAATTGAGGGCCTGTTTTGAATCAATGGGTCTCGGCAGTGATGGAAAAGTTGCCGGAGGCGGTGATTCCTCCTCTATTTTCTTCAAAGCTTTTAGAATGGAGCTCAATTTTATTATCCTTTAAGGCGGTTTCGGGTTGTCGCGACAGGCCCGGCTAATTAATCCGCCCGGACAACATTGAAAACTCTAATCGGTTTCAGCTGGGCGACTATGTTTTATCCAAACCTGATAGCGCTATTTTTCAGGGCGGAGTAATTAGCGGGTCAGGTGCGGCATCTCAAAAGAATTCTTTTCCTGATACAGTATTATTTTGGTCAGCGGACCCACGAAACCATCAACGGGCATACCGTATTTCGCCTGAATTTCTTCAATTGCCCGGCGGGTCGGGTCATCGTATTCATCATTTAATGCGACATCACCAAAGCCCAGTTCGTGCAATAGCAGCTTGAGGGTGATGATGGAATCCTTGTTTGAATGTCGCGGTATGATGCCCCAGATGGACAGATAATTTTTCCATGGCACGTAGGCGATTCCAGACCAGTACAAATTGACCTCATCTGAGTCCGACACGACCGGTTCATTGCTGGTGGGGCTGCCGAAGACAAATAAATCACCTTCTATTTGGCTCAGGGTCAAATACCCGGGCTCTTCGCTGCCTGTCGGATAAAACTCAAGAATCGCGGGCAAATTCAGGCGCTTCAGCAGATCAAGGTCGGTTTCGATCCGATGGATGGAAAATCCCTTGGGTTTGGTCGCCAGCCGAAAAAATGCCTGATCATCGTCCAGACTGTTCAAATAGGGCTGATCTTCAATAGGGGTCTGCCACAATTCCATCGCGTACTTAAGGGCATTGAAACGGGAGGATCGAATGTCCATGGCCGTCAGAAAATCCGGCAATCTTATTGCATCTTTTTCAGAGGGAATCACTTCATCATCCCTTACTTCCTGCCGGGCAGGCGACTCTTTCGATGCTGCCTGAGCAAAATCATCCGGCTCGCTGTCCTGCGCAGCGCTCAGATCGGAATCCAAGGCTGCCATCGAAGCGGTGTCGGGGTCCGGGCTTAAATCCCGGTTTTCCGAGACGCTTGAAACGGAATCTGCGCCAGGGGGAGGCTCGGGAACCTCGGGAATTGATGCAGTTAGATTCTGGGCGGGTGTAGATTTAAAAAATGAGCCGATGCCGTGAATCAGCGGCTGGTGGAAAACGGCTGCAACCAACACGACACCCGCTGTTGCGCCAATGATGAAGACTTTTCTCCAGTCAACATGTGGATACCGTCGGGCAGCACCCCGGCTTTTCAACTCGTTGATGGCGTCCCGTGCGATGCCGCCGGTTATTTTATGCTTGCTGAGGCCGAAGGCCGTCAACAGCACCCGATCACATGCAATGTTTATGACGCGCGGAATCCCCCGGGAGTATCGATATATCAGCCGAAAAGCAGGTCGATCAAATTTAATCCCTGATTTCTGAGATGCTTTGTTAATGCGATATTGAATATAGTCTACCGTTTCCCTGGAGGTTAGGGGGCTCAGCCGGTACCTCAGGGTAATTCGCTGGCCGAGCTGTCTAAGCTCATGGGAATCCAAGATATCACTGAGTTCCGGTTGCCCGACCAAAATAATCTGCAGCAGCTTTTCTTTATTGGTTTCCAGGTTCGACAGCAATCGTAACTGTTCCAACACATTTTTGTTCAGATTTTGAGCTTCGTCAATGAGCAGAATCACCTTTTTGCGCAGGGTCTTTTGGCGCATGAGAAAATTATTCAGACTGTCGATTATTTCTTTGGTATTATCGGGTTCGCATTTAATCGCCAGCTCATCACAGATGGTTTTAATAAGCTGCTTAGGGCCTAAAGTGGGATTGAAAATGTAAGCCGCGATGGTGTCGTCATCCAGATTTTCAAGAAAGGCACGGCAAAGCGTGGTCTTGCCCGTTCCTACCTCTCCGGTAATCTCCACGAAACCGTCCCCCTGGGACAGGGCGTAATTCAGATGGGCCAGAGCTTCCTCATGGCTTTTGCTCAGAAAAAGATAATCCGGATTCGGGACCAGTTTGAAAGGTTTCTCTTTGAAACCGAAAAAGTTTTCGTACATGGCAATTAAGCCTCTAAGACGCGGGGGCTCGCCTTAATTAGTTTCCATCCGAAAATGGCCCTTTTTCCGATGAGTCCCGCCCCCGGCGGGATTATCCGCGGGTTTACTCATCGAAATCCGCCTCGGCGGACCAAATTGGAAACTTAATTGTGCCCCTTTTAATTTCCGGATGGGCACTAATTAAATAGACACCTGGCGCACTGGATTAGTGGATTTTTACATTACAGCAAAATATTAAAAAAATTGAACTTCCCTGTCAAGGTTGAATAGCCAGGAAATTGTAAAACCACCGTCGTCCGGCGAAACCAAAGACAGCCTCCGGAGTAAATTTCCCCTTAAGTTGCATAAGATGTTTTCTTGAAATTAGGGTGTTTTGATGGAAGTCATTGGAATTATTAGATGATCCTGGATTCCGGATTCTAGATGCTGGATGTTTCTGGATCTCACTCTCGGCGCATTCCTGGATATCCAGTATCAAGTATCAAGCATCCAGCATCATCCCAGTAATATCGACTCTCTTATTTTTTCCACACATGAAGAGACAAACAGGTTTATGCATCGATTACTTATCCAAATAGGCGTTTAAACGGCGACGTCTTTCGTCTTTCTTTTTTTGTCCCAGCTGACGGCATTCCTGATAAAACCGATCGAGATCCCCATCGTTGCGGGCCAGCATTTTTTGAAAGGCCGGTACGAAAGTATGGTATTCGGTCACGCTGCCGATTTTTGCATTGTTTAAGTCTTGATAGATCCAACCGGCATAAGCGGATAAATCCATTTCATTTGTGTTCATCCGCTCAAACTCGTCTCGAAGTTCAGATAAAATGGCCGCTTTCTTATCTCTCTTAACGGACGGCGCTGCGTCTGTCCGGTAGAGTATTTCGAGTGCCTGACGGTAGTCCATGATCAACTGCACAAATTGTTGCTGGCGACGGTACCGGGTCAAATAGTCACGGTAAATTTGAGAGGCTTCCGCTGCCTGCTGCCACCTGCGCAGTCCTTCCTGCTCCACCGCCGTGGCAAAGCTCTCGTTAAACACGGTATCATCTTTAACATAAAGCAGCTGGTGGGCCAGCTCGTGAAAGATAAGTCCGGCCGACTGCGCTTTGGAATAGTGAATAAAGCTGCTTAACACCGGATCATCAAACCAGCCCAGCGTTGAATATGCCGTCACGCCGGCCACATAAACGTCATAGCCTCCGTCTTCTAATCCGGCCGCGTATTGATGTGCATTTTTTTCCGAAAAATAACCGCGGTACGAGGCACATCCCGCCACGGGGTAGCACCATGTTTTCGGTGTCAGAGAGAACTCCGGGGCGGCAAATACATTCCAAACCACGTAAGGCCGCTCGAGTTCCACGTAGGTAAGGTAGTTGTTTTTTACCGGAAGATGAAGTTCGCTTGCGGCAAATTGCCGCACCGCCAGAATAAACGCCAGTCTCTCCCGAAGGAGTGGAGACGATTCGGGATCTGCGATAATTTCAGCTATCGGCTTACGCTTCAAGATAATACTGTATTGACCGTAGATGGCTTGGCCGTAGTAATGAACGGTTTCACAGCCGCATAATGCTATTGAAAGAAGCATCACCGCGGCAAATACTAGGTTTATTTTAATCTGAAGCACCTTTAACGTCTCGGAAATTGAATAATTATTGAAATTATGGAGTTAGATCAAACTGTAGCAGAATTTTTCAAAAATATCGCGGTTGAATTTGGAATTTTCCACATCATCTTTGATAAATTTCAATGTTTCCAAGGGTTGACGGGCTCTGCGGTAGGGGCGATCTTCATTGGTCAAGGCTTCGTAACAATCGATAATACCCAGCAACTGACCGACATATGATATGTTTCGGCTTCCTTTGGGATAGCCGCTACCGTCCAGCTTTTCATGGTGTTCCAAAGCTCCCAGTGCAACATCCCCGCCGATTTTATTTTTCTCCCGGATGATGTCATAGCCGATGGACGCATGGGTTTTCATTATTTTGAATTCCTCGTCACTCAGTCTGCGGGGCGCCTCCAAAATTTCCGATGGGATCTCGGTTTTTCCGACATCGTGCAGCAGCGCACTCAACCCCAGTTTTTTGGTTTTCTGAATTGAAAAATTGGAGTGAAAACAAAATCCGAGCGTCAGCGCCATGACATTTACCGAATGTATAACCGTGGTATAGTCCTTAAAAGATATGGAAGCAAAGGCCTTTATGATTTCAGGATGCTCTGAATACCCTGCGATCAGGGAGTCGACGGTTTGGGGCAAAGCCTGCAGCGTTCCGCTGCGGGGTTCTGCCAGAGTTTCTTCAACCAGGTCGCAAAGGGTGGCTTTGACCTTGAATGCATTGCCGGTTTTTATACTCTCGGCAATGTGTTTGTTAAACTCCTTTTGGATTTCTTTAATCCCTGCAATTCGTTCTGATGCCTGAATGTATAACGGGGGATGTCTTTGCTGGGTGAGTCGCATTTCCGTAAGGCTTGTACCTGCCGGTTTATACAATCCAAAGCATTCGGTGCCGACCTGGTAAAAAAGGGCCACCTCTCTATAATAATTTATCTGTGAGTTGCGAACGCGGATGTAATTTTGTTGATTCACGGTATTTAGCCAAACCTATATAATTAGTGCCTATCCAGAAATAAAAAGGGGCACAATTAAGTTATGCTGGTTGTTGTTTTTTTAAAGTTGAGGCGTCAAAGCTTTTCATCTGCCTCACGCAGGGAAATATACTCGATAGCGCACATGACGTTATTTTCGGCCAAGGTGGTGAGTTTCATTTGACCATCGGATTTCGTCCATTGGCTGATCTTCATCTTAGCATTGACGCTGAAGGTTTCGGGGTTGCCGTACTTTTCCACCAGTAGGTCTTTAATCGAGTTTAACCAGGCGGTGTCATTGGTATTGTTATTAAAATGAACCAGAACGACTTTGTATAATTTTCCTTTGTCGGAACGTTCATCAAAATAAAAGGCCACCCCAAAATCGTGTCCCCATATTCGGACCCTGTTTTTTAATCTGCAGGTCGGAATATCATCCGCTTCCCAGGGTTTTAGGGCATAGTGTTTTTCTATCTCTGAATGGGTCATGCCCCATTGCGCTTTTCCCCAGCCGGGTATATTGGATTCGGTCAACGCCGGAGCAGGCAGCGCAACGAAAATTAACAAAAAAAATAAAAATCGCATCGAGTTCATCGATAAATCCTTATATTGTATATTGAAATTCTATCATTCAGCCTGGAAAAAGACAAATACAGAATTCTTTACTTTGTCTATTGCAAGCTTTACATGAAATAGTGTATGTACCAATCAGCCTTTGATGTGGTGCTGAACCCGGCGGCCATTATATCAATGACTCCATTCATAAGCCATCGGCTATGCCGGTGAGAATTGAAAAGGTTTTGCCATTACAGCGAAAGTATTTTTTGGTTGTCCAAACTTACAACTGCCGCTGGCATATCAATGGAGGCTGATTTCTCGACTATCTTCGTTATCTGAATACCTTTTTGAATAAACTTTTTTGATTTTTCATCATGCTGACCACCGTAGAACAAATGGCCCGCAAATACTTTCAGGGGGCCAGGGGCAGTCACGACTGGGAGCATACCCTCAGGGTGCGCCGATTGTGTGAACGCATCGGCGCCGTCGAAGGGGTGGACATGGACGTGGTCCTGGTGGCTGCCTACCTGCATGATATCGGTCGAAGTCACCAGGATGATTCCAACGGAGCGGTGTGTCATGCAGAAGAGGGCGCCCGCCTGGCCGGTTCCATGCTGGAACAATTGGCCCTGACGGCCGGCCAAAAGAAAAATGTCCTGCATTGCATCCGGTCTCATCGCTACCGGGGCAATCATGAACCCAGGACCCCGGAAGCCAGGGTTTTATTTGACGCCGACAAGCTCGATGCCATTGGAGCGGTGGGTGTGGCGCGGGCCTTTCTTTTTGCCGGGGAGGTGGGCGCCAGGCTCCATGGCGGTCACACGAATGTTGAAGAGACCCAACCGTATACCATTGACGACACCGGCTATCGGGAATTTAAAGTGAAGCTGTGTAAAATCAAGGACCGCATTCTGACCTGTGAGGGTAAAAAGTTAGCCGTCGATCGTCACCGAATAATGGTTGAATTTTTTGATCGGTTTTTAGAAGAATACGAAGGAAAGAGGTGAACATTATGGCAATTAATGTTGTTGAAAAGATCGACCATCTGGTACCCGTGCGCCATGTGCTGATCAGTGTATCCGACAAAAGCGGCCTGGACACGTTTGTACCGGGGCTGATGGCCGTCAACCCGGATTTAAAGATATTTTCCACCGGCGGCACTTTTTCGCGGCTGCAGGAGATTCTGGGTGAGGCGGCCGGCTCGCATCTTACCCAGGTTTCCGATTACACGGGGCAGCCCGAAACCCAGGGAGGACTGGTAAAAACGCTGGATTTTAAAATCTACCTGGGCCTTCTCACCGAAACTTACAATGAAGCCCATCAGGGTGATTTAAAGCGGACCGGCAGCGTGCCCATCGACATGGTGGTCGTAAATCTATACCCGTTCAAAGAGACGATCTCCAAACCGGATGTCACGGTTGAAAAGGCGAGGGGAAATATCGATATCGGCGGTCCGTGTATGATCCGGGCATCGGCCAAAAATTTCATCCGGGTGGCCTCGGTGGTGGACCCTGCCGACTACGGCATGATTATCAGCGAACTAAATGCCAACAGCGGTGCGCTGTCTTTAGGTCTTCGCTTCCGTCTGGCTCAAAAAGCCTTCGAACACACCGCCGTTTATGACCGCACCATTGCCGATTTTTTAGGCGCGAAGGCGTTGGCCGAGGTTGCTAGTTGTTACTAGGCGCTTAGCGCCGCCGCTGGCCCGAAAAGTGACCAACTTGATCGCAAAGTAACGCTCATCATGACTGAGAAACGAGGACTGAGGACTGAGTTAATTAGAGTTGGGACGATGGCAGCAGCAACAAACCCAGTCCTCAGCACTCAGAACTTTTTCATTCATAAAGGAGACTCGACATGGCCGAAGATCTCAAAAAAATGTATCGTACGATTATGGATGATCACTTCCCTCCTCAAATGGAGATCAGCTTTGTAGATGAAAAGCAACGGCAAACACTTTTTTACGAGAAAGTTACCTGGACCATTGACAATGTTCAGAAAGGTTTGCGATACGGTGAGAATCCGGGACAGGAGGCCGCCCTCTACCGGCTGGTCAACGGCAACCTGGTATTGGGCGAAACCCAAACCATCCAGCCGGGTCAGTATCTGGCATCCGACATCCAGCTTCTGCAATCCGGCAAACATCCCGGCAAAACCAATCTAACCGATGCGGACAATTCCCTCAACATTTTGCGTTACTTTACCGATAAACCCGGCGCGGTCATTGTCAAACACAACAACCCGTGCGGGGTGGCACTGGCCGATTCCCTGGTCGACGCCTACCTGAAAGCCAATATAGCCGATCGGGTCGCCGCTTTCGGCGGATGTATTGCATTGAACCGATCGGTGGATAAAGCCACTGCTGAAGCCATCGTCGAGCAGTATGCCGAAGTTGTGGTGGCACCGGATTACGAAGCAGGGGTCATGGACATTTTTGCGACCAAAAAGAATCTGCGGGTGATTAAAATCGGAAACATGGAGCGGCTGCAATCCTTTGTCGGGCAGCGCTGCGTGGAGTTTAAAAGCCTGATCGACGGAGGTATCATCGCCCAGTGGTCTTTCGTACCGACCAGCCGCAGCAAAGCGGATCTCAAGCTGGCGGAATCAGAATACCGGGGCAAATTATACAAAATCAAGCGCGCGCCCACCGACAAGGAGTACGAGGATTTGCTGTTCGGCTGGCTGGTGGAGTCCGGCATCACCTCCAATTCGGTGATTTATGTCAAGGATCTGGTCACCGTCGGCATCGGGACCGGCGAGCAGGATCGGGTGGGCGTTGCCCAGATTGCCAGAGACAAAGCCTACCGCAAACTGGCCGATCGCTATTGTTTTGAAAGTTTGGGCATATCATACAACGATCTAAAAGATGCCGACAAAAAGGCGGAGTTCGATGAACGGGTGGCTCAAGAAAAAGGCGGGTTGATCGGCGCCTGTATGGTCAGCGATGCGTTTTTCCCGTTTCGCGACGGGGTGGATGTCGGCCTGCGCGAAGGGGTTACGGCCGTGATTCAGCCCGGAGGGTCCGGCAATGACTATCAGTCCATCGAGGCTTGCAACGAAGCCAATGCGACGATGGTGTACACGGGACAGCGCAGTTTCAAACACTAGGAAGGTTTCCGAATCCTCATCTATTGTTCCACAGCTTTATTGCTTCTGCCGGGATATAGCTGACACGCATTAAAGGCTCATAGTTGATGATCTCGTAAAAAGCAAATTTTCCATTTTGCCGTCATTCCGGCGAAAGCCGGAATCCAGTAAACTCAAGGAGTTCTGGATGCCGGATCAAGTCCGGCATGACGATTCGAGG
>CP070771.1:4627291-4638171 GCA_020345785.1 Desulfobacterales bacterium | reverse complement strand
TGGGTGTCGATGTCCGCCACCACAATTTCGGAGACCTGGTCGCTGTTTTCCAGATCGTGAATCGCCGCTTTGCCTTGCAGGCCGAGGCCCAAAACCAATACTTTTGTCATTTTTTTTCCTTCTATCCGTCAAATGTTGCGCAGCCGGGGGTCTAAGGCATCCCGCAGCCCATCCCCCAGCAGGTTGATCGACAAAATCGTCAGCATGATGGCTATGCCGGGCAGCGTCACCAGCCACCAGGCGTCGGTGATGTAAAGTCGGCCTTCCGCCAGCATTCGTCCCCAGGTGGGCATCGGCGGCGGCACCCCCATACCCAGGAAAGAAAGTCCGCTCTCCCAGATGATGATGTTGGCAACGCGCAGGGTGCCGAGCACCAGCAACGGTGAAATCACGTTCGGCAGGATGTGGCGGAAGATAATCACCCGGTGGGGGGTACCGATGGCACGGGAAGCCTCCACGAACTCCTTTTCCTTGAGGGACAGGACGCTGCCACGGATGGTGCGGGCATAGGTCACCCAGTCGGAGAGTCCCAACACCAGGATCAGATTGAAAATCGATGTGCCCAGTACGGCGATAACCGATATGGTCAGCAGCATGAAGGGATAAGCCATGAAGATGTCGGCCACCCGCATAATAAAGTTGTCGGTTTTGCCGCCGTAGTAGCCCGAAAAGAGTCCCAGCAAAATTCCGGCCAGTTCTGCCACCAGAACGGCCGCAAAGCCGACCAGCAGTGATACCCGACTGCCGTAAAGCAGACGGGCCAGTATATCGCGGCCCAGATTGTCCGCACCCAGAGGGTAAACCCAGCTGCCGCCTTCCTGCCAGGCCGGCGGTGTGAACCGGGCCAGTAAATCCTGCTCCAGGGGATCGACCGCATAAAAGAGAGGGAAAAAAACGCTGATCAGCAGGATAACAGCGATCATGATCCCGCCAATCAGAGCGCTGGGACGCCGGGCCACTTCCCGCAGGGTCGCGGCCATAAAACGCAGCCGGGGCGTGATAACGTCGAAAATGGTTGTCTTGGCAACAATCTGCTGGTTCATTTATCTTCAAAATAGCTGATTTGAGGGTCCAGGTACATATACAGCATGTCGACGATGAAGTTGACCGCCACGAAGATCACCGCCAGCACCAGAACGGTGGCCTGCACCAGGGGGTAGTCGCGGTTGAAAATCGCCTGGACCACGAGGCGTCCAACGCCCGGCCAGGCAAAAACGGTTTCGATGATAACCGTACCACCCAGCAAAAATCCAAACTGCATGCCGGCCACGGTTACAATCGGGATCAGTGCATTCTTGAGGGCATGTTTGGCGATGACGATGTGCTCTTTAAGTCCCTTGGAGCGGGCCGTACGGATGTAGTCCTGGCTCAGCACTTCAAGCATCACCGAACGCGTCAGCCGGGCAAACATGGCCATAAGGCTCAAGCCCAGTGCCACGGACGGCATGATCAGATGGGCCAGGGTCCCGCGGCCTGAGGTCGGCAGCCACCCGAGCTTGACGGAAAAAATCATAATCAGCATAATTCCCAGCCAGAAATGCGGCATGGACAGGCCGAAAAGGGCGCCGAGCATGCTGCCCATGTCCACCAGTGATCCGCGGCGAACTGCCGAGACGATGCCGATGGGCACCGCCACCACCAACGCAATCAGCATGGCAGCCACCGCCAGTTCAAGGCTGGCCGGCAGCCGCTCGATGATTAGCTGCATGGCCGGGATCTTGTAATACAGCGAGTGGCCGAACTCACCGCGCAGCGCCTGCCAGGCAAAGCGCAGGTATTGAACATAGATGGGATCATTGAATCCGAGCTGTTCCCGCAGGTCTTCGATTTCCTGGTGGGATGCGTCGGCCGGCAGCATGAGCATCACCGGATCACCGGAGAGGTGAATAAAAAAGAAACTGATCACCGAAATGCCGATGATGACATAAACCGTGTGCCAGAGTCTTTTGAGCAAATATCGCAGCATGAGGTCCTAACTTGGATCCGCCTTGAAGCGGAGAATTGAAAATTGAAGATTGTAAATTGAATATTTATGGATGTCGCTCGTGCAGCGCACACGCTGCGTGGTGCTTCTTCTTTTTTAAAAACGAAAGAATACCTTAAATATTCAATATTCAATCGAAAATATTCAATCGCTACCAGATTCGGGGCCGCCCAGGGCGGCCCCTTTTAACAGGTTTATTTCTCACATCTTCGGCTTGGCGTAGCGCATGTTCAAAAAGCCGTCGCGGCGTCCCTGATAGTCGACATCGTTGGCCACGCCGAAGACTTCAGGCACCACATAGAGATACGCCCAGGGGGCGTCCCGGTATAGCATTTCATCAATCTGGGCGTATACTTTGGCCCGCTCGGCGCGATCCATAATGGTGCGCCCTTTGTCAAGCAGTTCATCGACGGCCGGGTTCTTGTAGTAGTAGTCCCGGCTCTTGGAATGGAACAGGGAATACATGTAGCGGTCCGGCTCGGGGGCATCATCCCACCAGTAGATGTAGAGCTGGTGTTTTTTGCCCTTGTAGCGCTCCCACATGACGGCCCGTTCAAACGGCTCGAGGGTGACGTTGATGCCGGCCTTGGCCATGTTGGCGGCAATCGCTTCGGCCTGCTCCTGTATCTGGGACATATAAGTGGGATACGCCAGCCGTGCCTCGATGCCGTTGGGATGGCCGGCTTCCTTGAGCAGGGCCCGGCTCTTATCCGGATCGTAGGCATACGGCTTCAATGCGGGGCTGGCACCGAAGGTGCGGGGACTGATCGGGCCGGCACAGATGATGGCCTTGCCGTCAAAAAGCGCCTTGTTGATCAACTCCTTGTCGATGGCGTAGTTGATGGCCTGGCGCACCTGTACATCATTGAAAGGCGCCTCGTAGGTATTGATCCCCAGGTAGGGCATCACACCCATCTGCGGCGTCAGGTAGGCCTTGCCGGAATCCTGGATCTTTTTGCGCTGGTGCACCGGAACGCCGCTGATAACCTGGGCCTCGCCGGTCAGCAACGCGGCGATGCGTGAGGCCTCTTCAGGGGAAGCCTTGAATATGAGGTTTTTGTAGGCCGGCTTGGGGCCGTAATACTTGTCAAAAGCCTCCAGGACGATTTCTTCACCGCGCACCCACTTTTTCAGGCGGTAAGGGCCGCTGCCGATCGGATCGGTGTTGAACTTGCTGTCGCCCACTTCCTGGATATACTTGGGCGGCACGATCGGTAGATAATAGCCGAGCATGTAAAGGCCGGGGGCGTAAGGCTCTGCGGTTTTCACAGTAAAGGTGTAGTCGTCGATCACATTCAGCTCGGTGAAAGCCGACAACTTGCCCCGGTGGGGATTTTTCAGCGCCTCGTTATTGGCGCGATCGTAGGAAAATTTCACGGCCGCCGCGTTGACCGGCTCGCCGTTGTGAAACACGGCATCTTTGCGCAGGCTTATTTTCCAGGTCAGATCGTCGACTTTTTCCCACTTCTCGGCCAGGGCCGGCAGGACGGAGGCATCCTCCTGGGGGTGAAACAAAGTATCGTGAATGTTGTAGCAGACGCTCATGGAGGTCTGGAGAGCGTTTTGCATCAGATCCAAGCCGACGGGCTCGGCTTCCTGCATGACCACCAGCGTGTCCGAGGCTGCTAAAGCTCCGGACGGAATTCCGGCCAGAGCCAGGCAGGTGAATACGGCTAGCGTTAAAAAAGACCATTTTTTCATGATAAAACCTCCTTTCATTGTGCTTCTTAGTGTTTCTTCTACCAAACAAATTATGCGCGCTGCATGTGCGCGGTGCCCTTAACGGTGCGATCCATCGGGTGGTGTGGGACGCCATTCGGGACCATCGCGGTGCAGGTGGCAGGCGGTCAGATGCCCTTCGGCGACCCGGCGCATGACCGGCGCTTCCCGCTCACAGACGGGCATGCGCTGCGGGCAGCGCGGGTGAAAACGGCATCCCGGCGGAGGATTCAGGGGAGAGGGCACATCTCCGCTCAGAATGATCCGCTTGCGTTTGCGACGCGGGTCGGCGATCGGCACGGCCGACAGCAACGCCAGGGTGTAAGGGTGGCGAGGCGATTCATACAGGGCATCGGCCGTCGCCAGCTCAACGATCTGCCCCAGGTACATCACCGCCACCCGATGGCTTACAAACCGAATCACGCTCAGGTCATGGGAAATAATGATGTATGAAAACCTGAATTGCCGCTGCAGCCGCACCATCAGATTGATGATCTGGGCCTGCACCGAAACGTCCAGCGCGGAAACGGGCTCGTCGCCGATGATCAGCTCGGGCTGCAGGATCAGCGCCCGCGCGATCATAATCCGTTGACGTTGCCCGCCGGAAAACTCGTGGGGGAAGCGCTGCATGTGCTCGGGCAGCAGACCGACGGTGTGCAAAATGTCGGTCACCCGTTCCCGTCGTTCGCGATGGTTGCCGACCCTGTGGGTTAGCAGGGGCTCTTCTACGATGCGCTCGACCGTCAGCCGGGGATTCAACGATCCGAAGGGGTCCTGAAAGATCATCTGCATTTGCCGCCGCATCCGACGCTCGCGGCCGGCATCCATCGCCAGAACCTCCTCGCCCTTGAAGTAGACCCGGCCGGATGTGGGCCGGATCAAGCGCAATATGGCCCGGCCGGCGGTGGATTTGCCGCAGCCCGATTCCCCCACCAGGCCCAGCGTTTCTTGCGGGCCCAGACTGAAAGAGATGCCGTCCACTGCGTGAACATACTCCCGACGGCTGCGCAGCAGACCGCGCCGCACGGGGAAGTGTTTGACCAGATTGTAAACGGCCAGCAGCTCAGTCATGTTACACCATCCAGCAGGCCACCCGGTGGCCGTCGGCTACCTCACGCAGGGTGGGCTTTTCTTGGCGGCAAATCCCATCGACCTGCGGGCAGCGGGGATTGAAAGGACAGCCCGGCGGCAGGTCCAAAAGGCTGGGCACAACTCCCGCAATCTCGTAGAGTTCGGCCTGATCGGCACCTGCCGCCGAAGAGGGAATCGCGCGCATAAGCCCGCGGGTGTAAGGATGCAGGGGATTTGCGAACAGCGTCAGGGTGTCGGCCGATTCCATGATCTGACCGGTGTACATGACCGCTACCCGGTCGGCGGTTTCGGCGATCACTCCCAGGTCATGGGAAATGATAACGATGGCGGTACCGAGTTCCTCGCGCAGCTGGCCCATGAGATCGAGAATCTGGGCCTGAATGGTAACATCCAGCGCGGTGGTGGGCTCATCGGCGATCAGCAGTGCGGGGCGGCAGGCCAGGGCCATGGCGATCATCACCCGCTGTCGCATGCCGCCCGACAGCTGATAGGGGTATTCCGTTATCCGTCGTTGCGGGGCCGGTACGCCCACCTTTTCCAGCATTTCCACGGATTTTGCCAGAGCTTCCGATCCTCCCAGGGACCAGTGGACCCGAAAAACCTCGCACAGCTGGTTGCCGATGGTAAACACCGGATTTAGAGCAGTCATGGGTTCCTGAAAAATCATGCTGATGCGGTTGCCACGGATTTTGCGCACATCCTCGGCCGAGGACTGGAGCAGGTCGCGGTCTTCGAATACAATATGTCCGCCGGCAAAAAAGGCGGGGGGCATCGGCAATAACTGCAGAATTGAAAGCGACAGCACGCTTTTTCCGCAACCGGATTCGCCTACGATACCCAGCACATCCCCTGCGCCGACATCGAGGCTGACATCATCGACCGCCCGAACCGTGCCGTGCGGCGTTTTAAAGTATGTGCGCAGATTGCGAATTTCCAGCAGGGTCATGCAGGGTGCTCCCGGACGTACGCCGACACGTTCGATTAGGTTAATGACTGGAGAGCAGAATATTTTTCAGACTAATTTATCAGATAGCGGCCTAAAATATTCTTGTCAAGAATATTTTAGGCCGCATGACGCCATGGGTTTGCAACGCCCCTGCTGGGGCATTTATAATTAATGTTGACTTTTGAACAGTTATATTTGAGGTATTAAACCGGTAGGGTATCCGTATACAATGAGATTATTCCATTTTGCGGGAAACTTCGCAGCGTTCCTTGCGGCAGGCCGGTTTGGTGCATCGGTGGCCGCCACGCGTGTGGCAGTTCAGGAAATACCGCCGTTGAGCTTGGCATTTCTCCGATTCGGCCAAGGGGGAGTATTTTTTGGTCGTCCAAACTTACACAATGCCGGTGGCATATGAATGGAGATAAATTAAAGAATCTTAGCTGATTTTTGGAGGTTATTATGCGAATCGCTATTTTTGGAACGGGTTCCGTAGGCGGCTACTTCGGAGGACGGCTCGCCCAAGCCGGGGAAAATGTCCTATTCATCGCCCGTGGGGAGCATTTAAGTGCGATGCTCACCCACGGTCTGCGGGTGGATAGTATCAACGGCGACTTCGTGGTACAGCCGGTTCAAGCAACCGATAATCCGGCGAACATAGGCAAGGTCGATGTGGTAGTGGTGGGCGTCAAGGCCTGGCAGGTGACGGAGGCAGCGGAGGCCATGCGGCCGATGATCGGACCGGAAACATTTGTTCTGCCGCTGCAAAACGGACTTGAGGCGCCGGCTCAATTATCGCAGGTATTGGGAGCGCAGCATGTGTTGGGCGGCCTATGTGGACTTTTTTGTTACGTGGCGGCGCCCGGTCATATCGTGCATGCCGGCATAGATCCTTTCGTAAAATTTGGCGAGCTGGATAACCATCGCAGCCAACGGGTTGAACACCTGCTGAAAACCTTCATTCGGGCCGGGGTAACTGCGGAAATCCCGCCGGATATCCAGGTTGCCATGTGGATGAAGTTTCTGCTGATCACCGTTTGGAGCGGAATGGGGGCGATAACGCGTGCGCCTGCCGGCGTGTGGCGCAGCCTGCCGCAGACACGCCGGATGGCCGAGCAGGGCATTCAGGAAATTACGGCCATCGCGGCAGCCCGCGATATCGCGCTGCCGGAAGATGTCGTGCAAGCAACAATGGCTATATATGACGGTCTTGTGCCGCAGTCAACCGCCTCACTGCAGCGCGACGTCATGGAAGGGCGCCCGTCGGAGCTGGAAGCACAGATGGGTGCGGTGGTGCGCTTCGGGCAGGAATCTCACGTGGCCACCCCGCTGCACACATTTATCTATCACAGTTTGCTGCCCATGGAATTACAAGCACGGGGTCAAATTCAGTTCAGTGAATGATCTCAAAGCGATGAACACTGCGCACGAACTTCGCAATTTTTCCAGTAAAAGCATACCCGCCGTAACAGCTGTTATGATGGCTTAGATTACCGTTGGGCGGAAATGCCCAACTTGGTGAGCAGCCGTCTGACATATTCCATTCCGTCGGGTTGGTAGGCCGGCAGAACCCAGGGCATTTCCTGCAAGGTTTGCAGCATGGTCGCCAACCGGTCATAGGGGACGGCGATAAGTTGACGACCTTCCGGAAAAAGCTTGCGGCGTCGCATCCCATGACCGAGGCCGGCGACGGTATAATTCAGTTCTCCGCTGAGATAGGGATAGATGAAGATCCAGGCGCAGCCGATGGCGGGGGTGAATTTGCTGATCCACATTTGACCGGTTCGGTAACTCATTGCCCGCAGCAGGATCTCCGTTTGCCGCGTGTCGGCAAGCAGGATCAACACATCCGGCTCAAAGGTGAGCTTATCCAACGGGGCAAAGGCCACATGGTGAATAACGCCTTTGCCTATCTTTGGAATATGTAAGTAAAGTCGGCTTGCCGACCGCGGACTGTCAAAGATTTTTAACCCGGCGCCGAATTCTCCACTGATAAACGGCTCCCCGGCATCGGCCTGCCCTAAGACATACAATCCAGCCTCACAGGTGTGGTTTTGTGCATCCGCAAAAAACGCATGGCCCTGCTGCGCCTGCTTGAGCATTTCGCACAGGGCCATGTTTTCGTCCAGCCTTTTGACTCCTTCCGGTCGTTTGGCTGAAAACTTAATCCCCACCGGCGGCACATCGAAATCAAACTTTTCAATAATAGCTGCGTTTTCTTGCGTGAGAAGCATGTGAAACAGGTCCTTTGCCTTTTACTCCATTCATAAGCCAACGGCTCTGCCGGTGAGAATTGAAAAGGTTTTACCATTACAGCGAAGGTGTCTTTTGGTTGTCCAAACTTACACCATGCCGCTGGCATATGAATGGAGATAATAAAAACAATGTTGGCATATTTTCTATGATCTCCCTGTGTGTGTCGGCGTCGTAACCATTATCGTCTCGGGCTGAACCACACAAGCTGCATGTTTATGATGAATCGCTCAAATACCCGTCAAACCAGACAGATCAGCGCCAAGGTGATCGAAATATGTTACGAAAATATAAAACGGCAGCGTTAGCCGGAAACACGCATGATGCCGCCAAAATTCTTTAATTACATCAGCGACCAGTTAAAGGACGTGGTTCCGGCCCCTTCCAGGTGCCTTCCACATACCCCCATCTCTGCTAGTGGTCGCTGATTGTCCCTATTTTTTCGTAAAAATGTGACGCAGCGGGAAGATGCCCACTTTGACCGATTTGCCATTCTGCACCTGGTCGATACGTACCTGATCAACCCCCTCGATATCACCTTTACCATAGGTTAGCGGCGTACTGCTGATGTCACCGGTCGGGAGGTTTTTGATCCGGTAGAAGCCATGCTCCAGCACATCACGCGGCGTGAGTTTTTCAAAAGGCACCTTTTGCATCGCCAGCCTTAACGCCTCAACCTGGACCATCGCTTCCAGAACTCCGGCCTCATACATGATGTGGGTAATCCGTTTGCCGGTGCGATACTTATCCTGCAGGTCGCTGCAGAACTTGATCCCGGGGGTGGCGAGATCATCCATGGGGCGGAAGCTGCCGGCGCAGACATAACCGTCACCGAGCTTGCCCATGGCCTGCGCAAACACCGCAGCGTGACCCGGTGCGGGCACTCCAAAGGTCATTTTATAGGACAAGTGGGGTCCCATACCCAGCCGGACCATCTCCTTGACCGTCGGCTGCGAACCCGGATTGATCATCACGCCCAGGGCCAGATCGACGCCCTTCTGTTTGAGCCAAGTCAGCTGGGTGGTTGGCGGCGAGGTCGGCACCAGCGGCACATACTGGGTGCCCGCGAACTCATAGCCGGTCTCCTCGAGATAGGCCTTCATCTCCGGTATCTCGATCGACCGACCCATGGCGTTATCGGCTGTCAGGTAGGCCACCCTCGGCTTGCGCGCTTCCTTCCAGCTGGATTTAAACCAGTCGGCAATGGCTGCCAGCGAATCGGTATAAATGGGATAATAGGTGAAGATGCTTTGGGGCGGCGTCAGGAGGTAGGATCCGGTGGCCATGCTCGTGGCGCCCAGCTGGTCCTCCCACATTCTGTCTTTGAGTGCCAGCGCGATGGGCGAGCCCGATATCCTGCCGACCAGCATGCCTTTGGCCTTAAGCTCTTCATAAATCGACAAGGCCTTGGGGGGTTTGAGTTCATCATCCCGCCACATTACTTCCAGTTTGATATCGGCGGGAAATTTTTCCTGGCGCCACGGCGCCAGATTCTTGGTGTCATTGACATATTCGACATAGTCTTCAATCGCGGCCAGCACGGCCGCTGAATCCTCGGCAAAAGGTCCGGTTAGCGACTGGGTGCCGCCGACATAGAGTATTTTCTCGGCTTGAGCACCGACGGGCAACAGCAATACCGCCGTCAGCAAGATAACCAATGAAGCGCAAAGCATCGATTTTAGTTTAGCCATTTTACCCTCCTTTCCGGTCGATAAGGGTTCGCAAGTTCGACGTGTTGAGCCCTGACTTGCGTCTGTCTTTTTCCGCTTATCGCGGAAAATACCAGTTCATCCCGTGCTATGCAACAGATGGTCGTTGACTCACCTCCTTTCACTCTATCTCCTGATGCGAAAATGGCCACAGCCTGAAATAATCCTTGATCATCTCCCAGCGGTGATGAAGTCCCCGCGGCTCGAAAATCAGAAAGATGATGATGATCAATCCATGGGAAATAAGGGCCAGCGAGGCGGCTGCCTGGGGCGCAACGGCGGCCGCCAGGATCGGACCGGCAACGGTGACGAGCTCATCCAGCACCTTGAGCGCAACCACCCCGAAGATAGCCCCGGCCGTGCTGCCCATGCCCCCCACGATCAGCATTCCCAGATACCAGACGGAATCCATGAAAGGAAACTGTTCGACGCTGGCGAATCTGACGTAGTGAATCAGCAGCGACCCGGCCACGCCGGCATAGATGCAGCCGATAAAAAATGCCTGCAGTTTGTAGCTCCACAGGCTGACCCCCATGACCTCGGCCGCCAGATCGTTGTCACGGATGGCGATAAAGGCCCTGCCGGCCCGGGTTCTGACGATGTTGTGCGCCGTGATCGTCGCCAGGACGGCGAAAACCATCACCAGGTAGTAATAGCTGGTTTTGGAACTCAGCGCGATCGGGCCGATCGCCGGTTTGGGCACCAGCAACCCATCCGTCCCGCCGGTGATGCTGCGCAGCTGGATGATGATCCAAATAATGATAAATTGGGCCGCAATGGTGGCCATAATCAGGTAAAAGCCCTTGATTTTTAGAGACGGCAGGCCAAAGATCAAACCGGCGGCTCCCGCAGCCAGGGCGGCACAGGGCAGAGCGGCCCAGAACGGCCAGCCCAGTTTGGCACACAAGATAGCCGAGGTATAACCGCCGACCGCCATAAATCCCGAATGGCCGATGGATATTTGACCGCAGTAGCCGGTCAGAATGTTGAGTCCGTGGACACTGACAACGGCAATCCCCATGGTTGTCAGGATGGTCAGCATTCTGTCGCTGAGAAAGAGGGGACAGGCGAAGAGAAAGACGATAAAAACAGCAGCCATCGCCCACTGGCGCCCGGAGTTCAGGATCGCCATGTCCTGGGCGTAATTTTCGTGGAAGGTTCCGGTGCGCAAACCCATTGG
>CP070771.1:4619795-4627191 GCA_020345785.1 Desulfobacterales bacterium | reverse complement strand
TTGCTGTGGATAAATTCCATAATATCCGGGTGATCCACTTTTAATATGGCCATGTTGGCCCCCCGCCGGGTGCCGCCCTGTTTGACCTGTTCGGTGGCGGTATTGAATATTTTCATAAACGAAACCGGACCCGAGGCCACCCCGCCGGTGGTGCCCACGGTGCTGTTTTTCGGGCGGAGGCGGGAGAAAGCGAAACCGGTCCCGCCCCCTGATTTATGAATGAGGGCGGCGTTTCGCAACGCGCCGAAAATTCCCTCCATGCTGTCTTCAACCGGCAGCACAAAACAGGCGGCCAACTGACCCAGTCTGCGTCCGGCATTCATCAGGGTGGGGGAATTCGGCAAAAATTTAGACTCGGTCATCATCTTGTAAAAAAGCTTTTGCAATTCCTTGACCCGCTTTTCATCGCCGCCGAATTTTTTCTCGGCTTTGGCAATATGGCGGGCGACCCGGCGGAACATCTGCTCCGGTGTCTCGATGACGTTGCCTTGGCTGTCTTTTTTCAGATACCTTCTTCTGAGAACCCTTCTGGCATTCTCTGAAAGATTCAGACGCCCCTGAACAAAGATGGACTGATCCAGCCGGATGGGAGAAGGTTTTGTCAAGCCGTACTCCATCAACTTTGATTCGATCATCTTTTCGATAAACGACATGGTGATGGTTTGAAACTCCATGCGGGTGATCTCTTCCCGCAGCGAGCGGCTGATGCCCATCGCCTGGTCCGTATCAATGGGGTTGTCCCTTACCAGGAGATCCGTAAACAGCTGATCATCCCACATGTGGGTACCCAAATCAAAACGCCCTTCATTGGTAACTAAGAATTTGCCTTTCTCCCCCATTGAACTTCTCCTCGACAAGCACTGATTTTTATTGAAAATACAATTTTTGCAAACCGAACCGACTACTCTAAATTAAAGCCAAGTCAGAAACAGTCCGGATCTATGAAAATACACCCTTTTTTAGAATTTTCAACCCAGGATGGTGACTAAGATGAAAAGGGCACCGATAAAACACGGCGTTTAATGAATTTCGCATCGGTCTTTGAATCGTTTAACTAAAAACGACCCCATCAGAATAAAACCTGCATAACGCTGTGTATGTATGCGCAATGAATGATGTCGTTCGTATAATACTATTTCCTGGCAACAGGATTCGAGCGACAGCGAACGAGGAATAATAAACCGTTCGGCCGGAAATCTATTAAATCGGTGCCGATGGAACGTCTCAGGCATAACAGGCCACCTGATTATTTCAAAACAATTTACCATCGCATACAACATATTGTATGTCAATAAAAAAACACCCCAATATATATAAATACGAATCCGCAATTATTCACTCTACCTTTCGACTTCGGATTTAATAAAAAAGGCAGGGCCATTGGCCCCGCCTTTTTCGTGGCGAGAAATTTTTTTATCAAGGAATCTTTATTTCTGGCTCTTTTTCCACTCCTGATAGGCCTTAAATTCCTTCCATTCCAAAAACTCTCTATATTCAGCTGAAGTTCTGGCAGTCTTCAGCCACTGCTGGTACTCTTGGAATTCCCTGAAATCAGAGGAGCCCTTGGCGGTTTTCTGCCATTGCTGATACTCCTGGAATTCCTTTAAATCAGCGGAGCCTTCAGCCGACTTTTTCCACTCCTGATATTCACGGAATTGTTTTTTTTCCTTCTGCCACTGCTGGAATTCCTGAAACTCCTCAAACTCCTGGGTCTTGTCAGGCCCTTGACCGGATTGCTGGTCGGGCTGGGAGCCTGCCACCGCCGCTGCCCCCCCGGATTTGGTATCCGAGTCTTGCGGGAAAGCGCCGTCCTTCTTGGAGTCGTAGATGGTAAACTTCCCATCTTCACCACTGAAAACACCGGGGCCTTTTTTCATTTCTCCCGCAGTCGGTTCATAATCATAAGGTTTGGCGTGGCAGCCGGCCAACGCAAAAATAACAAAACCAGCTGCCAGTAATATCCAGTTTTTAGTTTTAACTTTAAGCATACCTCAAGGTTCCTGTTAGAATTTCACCCGGCCACCGACCATAAAGACGTTGATGTCGTCAGGATTGCTGCCCTGATCACGGTCCAGCATGTGAAGATAATAGGTACCATAAAATTCAACACTTTGCCAGGGTGAAAATACATAAGCGAGGCCAAAGGTGTCGCCCTTGTCGTCTTTGGCCGAGTAGTTTTCGGTGCGGGACCATTGAACGGAGGCCGCGTGTTTTTCCAGGAATTGATACCCCACTTTACCGAAAATGTTCCATGGATCCTTGCCGTTCTGATCACGTACTGCATAGGATGCAGTAAAGTTCAGTCCGAAGTTAAACAGTATGGAGGCCGAGGAGCTGATCTGACTGTCCCAGCTTTGGCTGGTGCCCCCGTCGGCCCAACCGCCGGCCGCGGCGAATTTGGCCCACCCGAAATCGGCGGCATAGTTCAGCGCCGCATCCCAGATACTGTTGTTTCCGACGCTGCCGGATGCGTAAGCCCCGTAAAATTTGGGGGTGTCATAGCGGACTCTATCCTTGCGGCTGAGCCCGTCAAAATTGCTGCGGGAATCACCGACAGTGATTCCGGTGCCAACGCCATCGTCTTTAAACTCAAATCCGCCGCCGACATCCGACACGCTCGAGTAAGCGGCGACCGTCGTGCCGGACAGATCAACTTCGGAGGTATTGTTGGAGGCCATATCGCCCTGTCCCAACCAGAGTCGGCCCCATTTTTCGACCCAGAACTCCATCTTGCGCTCGTCAAAATGGACATCACCAAAGTCACTGCCGTCATCATCCATATTGACGTTGTTTGAAGGATCGGACTGCATCTCCACTTCCCAGAGAATACCGACTTTCCAACCGTCTTCAAAATCGTTGGATCCTGAAAAGCGAAAGCGGGTCGAGGAGTTGTCGTTGTCCACAAAGAACCACTTCGCCGAATCGCCGTCATCGGCATACAGGGCCGCCCGGTTGATCTGACCGGAGATGCTGAAGTCTACGGCATGCGCCGGTGAGATTGCAAACAAAGCCAATGATATGAACGCCAGTGAAATGAAACCAATTTGAGTTTTTTTCTTCGACATGTTCTCCTCCTGGATTTTTGTGTGTGTCATTTGCAGATGTTAATAAATAGCAAGCCAAAGCCCTATTTCTTCAAATTATTCCGTTGGTATTGAATTTGTTAGCCCATTATTACCACCCCCTTGTCGGTTTGATTTGCTTTTCCGATCTTCATAAAAAAAATTTATAGGAACTTAGTAGTAATTATTCCTAATAGCAATAATTTTTTATATCTGAACAAAATGGGGCGAATGCTTTATTTACTCAAAAAAAACACCTTATTCGTCAGACAGGCATTTTCCAGGCAGAAAAATTAGGAGGAGTACTCTTGCGGTTGGTGCCGATCCTGTCGGTTCTGGTCATTAATATCAAGATCTGACAGAATGGTGTGAACCAGATCTATGATGTCCTCACCGGTCCAGTGATCCTTTGGCACTAGGTGCTCAATCCCCGATTCCTCGGCTGCTGTCTGATATTCCGGTAAATCATAACTTGTCAGAATGATGATAATGATATCAGGATGATCGGTTTTTATCTGACGGGCAAGATCAAGGCCGCTTTCTGAAGGCAGGTGGATCTCGAGAAAAATCAAATTCGGACCGAAGTCTTGCACCATTTCCAAACCCTCGCCGGCGTCAGAGGCCTCCTGGATGTCAACAAATGGAAATCGGTTAACCAGAACTTTTTTTAAAGATCGGCGGAAGGGATCGTTCGGATCGACGATTAATATTTTAAACATTTATAGATATCCATCGGATTGTAATTTTCAAATTGGATGCAAACGAAGCATGTCAGATCCGGGGCAGGGTTTCCACTTAAAGGATAACGTTGTTTACTAAATAATGGTAGCGTGATAAATAAAGCGAACACTGTATATTTAACCTAATTTGGCTGTATTTTTCTTTTTTTCCAATAGGGTGCCGGTAACCGGAAGAGGAGGACATGGATCATAAAGTGCGCATTGTGCTGGCCGACGATCATACGATCCTGCGGGAGGGATTGCGGGCGCTGCTAACGGCTGATCCCGACTTCGAGGTTGTCGGTGAGGCACAGGACGGCCGCGAAGCCGTTCGCTGCGTCGAAAAGCTGGAGCCGGATCTTTTGCTGATGGATCTTTCGATGCCCCGCATGAGCGGGATGGACGCCATCAGGGAAATAAAAAAACGCTACCCAAAAACCAGGATCATTGCCCTGACCGTGCACAAAACAGAGGAATACCTTCTGACGACGCTTCAAGCCGGGGCCGACGGCTATGTTCTTAAAGATGCCACCCATGATGAACTCGTCATGGCCATCAAGAATGTGAGAGCGGGCAAATCCTATCTAAGTCCCGGTGTTTCGGAAAAAGTGATCGAAGGCTACCTGGAGGGCAAGGAAAGCACCCGGTCTTTATCTGCCTGGGAAACCCTCTCGCAGCGCGAGCGGGAGGTATTAAAACTAATCGCCGAAGGCTACAAGAACAAAGAAATCGCTGAAGACCTGTGCATCAGTTTAAAGACCGTTGAAAAACATCGTGCCAACCTGATGAAAAAGCTCGATCTGCACAATGCGGCGGCGTTGACGGTATATGCAGTGGAAAGAGGGCTGGTTAGCCGTTAGAATTGAATATTGAAAATTGAAGATTGAATATTAGCGGAATCCTGTCCTTTTAATTTTTAATAAAGATCCGGCCTTCTTTACCAATTACCGTAATCAGTTTAAGCACTTAAAGAACATTATCGATAGCATACCTTAATTATTCAATATTCAATCAACAATATCATTAACTTACACCTCCCACCTCATCCGAATTGTGGTACCGCTTCCGACAGAGGAATCGATTTCGAATGTCGCCCCTGAAAGCTCGGCCCTCTCACGCATGCTGGCCAATCCGAAGCCCCGCCGGGAGGAGGTTAAGGATATCGCTTTGGCAAAATCAAAGCCCTGGCCGTTATCGTGCACTTTAAACTCGATCGTGTTATTTTTCCGCTTCAGCCCGAGCCGAACCGTGTCGGCCCGGCTGTGTTTGGCAACATTGTTCAGGGCTTCCTGCAATATCCGGTAGACAACCGTTTTCAGCGGGGAGGGGATGTCTTTTTCTTTGATGTCGATATCTTTTTTTATCTCGATGCGTGCGTAGACTTTTTGAAATTCACGGCAAAACCAGGTGATGGTGGCCAGAATCCCCAGATCATCGAGGATGGCAGGCCGCAGATCCTGTACGATTCGGCGCACCTCCTCAATTGTCTTTTGCGTCAGGGGGATGACGGCTTCCAGCGATTTTAAATCTGAATGATTCGGTCTGTTGCGCAATTCTCTTAACGAGTTTTCCACACTGAATTTAATGGCACTTAATGCCTGGCCGATACCATCGTGCAGTTCCCGGGCGATTCGCTTCCTTTCTTTTTCTTCCGTGGACAGAAACTGGTTGGAAAGAATCCGCAGCTCCTTGCCCGATTCCCGCAGGGCGTCCTCAACCATGCGACGTTTGGTCATATCCTGTACGATTCCCGAAATGGCGGGGCCGTCTTTGTAATTAATCAATGAGAGGCTTCGCATGACCCAGATGACATCGCCATTTTTCTTCAAACCTCGAATTTCATACTCCGACGGAACCTTTTCGCCCTTCAGCCGCTTTTCCCGCAATTCGGCTACCAGAAGTCGATCTATCGGGTGAACGAGAATAGACGCATCCATGCCGATTAACTCGTCTTTTTCATAGCCGTATATTTCGGCGAATTTATCATTGGCAAATTCAATTTTTCCGTCTTTTATGATATATACGCCAATCAGTGCATCTTCGACCAGGGTGCTGTATTTTTGTTCAGATTCGCGCAACGCAGCTTCGGCATGTTCACATTCGACAATCTGTTGGCGCAATTTTGCGTTTATTTTTTCGAGTTCAGCGGTGCGTTCAGCCACGCGTTGCGCCAGCTCCTCGCGGGTTTTCAGCAGCGCTGCTTCCGCCTCTTTTCGACGGGTAATTTCTTTGATAACCGAGCGAAAATGATCCTGTTTTGCTCCGCGGCAGCGCACAGGCACACTTTCAAGCTGGACCCAGGGCGAAGGCCTGTTTTTAGAAAGAAGTCTGACATCGCAGGTCTGAATCTGGCGGGTTTCAAAAAGCAGTCGGTGGTGGGAATCAAAAACCGGTTGAGAATCATGAGAGATAAATGCAGAGAAGGGTTTATTCAATAAAGATTCCCGGTCCGTTCCCAGCAGCAGCGCACCGGCGGAATTTACATTCAAAATGACGCCTGCTCTATCAAAGGTAAAATGGCCGACCGGCGCGAAATCAAAATAATCCGCATACCGCCTTTTAAAATGCCGGGACTTCAATTGATCCGGTTCGTCGTCCGAATGATTGTTGTTTTTGTGCGATGGAAATCGGCTTTCGGTCATAAACACCTCCAGTGCGAACCGCCCAATCCGGTTTCAGGGCAGACCAATCAGGGTCGGCATGAAATGATTTATCTCATTAATTGTTTCGAATATCAACAATTTGCGGTATGAAATAAAAATTTAGTTTTCTTAATACCGGCGATGTCTCTTAATTCTCATGGGGCTGATATGAAATATAAGAAGAAAAAATTGGAAACTTAATTGTACCCTTTTAATTTTCGGATGGGCACCAATTAGGAGGTACCGACATGATTGTTGCTAGCGGATATTCAGGTACTGTTGTCAACATATTAATCGGAATACTGGTGCTGACCTTCGGCCGCAAGCTCTTCTGGCTGTTCGTCGGGTGCCTCGGCTTTGCCGTCGGCTTTCACTATGCGCCCTACGTATGGCAGGTTCAATCAAATTTATTTTTGCTGATTCTGGCAACCATCACCGGCATCGTCGGTGCTGTTTTGGCGCTTTTCTTCCAGAAGATTGCCATTGCACTGGCCGGTTTTGCGGGCGGCGGTTACATTGCATTGAACTTGCTAAATTTATTGGGGCTCAGGCTGGAGCAAATAATCTGGCTGCCTTTTCTGATCGGCGGCATCATCGGCGCGCTGCTGCTGTTTTTCATATTCGACTGGGCCTTGATATTCGTTTCATCTCTGACCGGCGCTACGATGATTATTCAAGCGGCAAAGCTATCGCCGGTGGTAGAACTGATTGTGTATTTTGCTTTGGTCATTGCAGGTGTCGTCATCCAAACTGCGCTGTACCAAAAAACATCAACGGTGCAGAGAGAAACAAAGGATTGATGTTACGCGATACGCGTTGCGGGGGTAGGCATAGGGCAGAGCGCATAGGGCATAGCGTAGAAGGCAAAATTCGGTATTCCATCATTCCATTGGGCGCCAAGGGCGATTTACTTGACAACATGTTGGCAGAAACTTGAGGTTTCAGCATCACCTCCGGCCGCGGAGCGGCCAGC
>CP070771.1:4614815-4619695 GCA_020345785.1 Desulfobacterales bacterium | reverse complement strand
AATCTGCGATTTTATCTCCTCGCGATATTCCTCCATCGTTAATCCCTGCGCGGCAAGACCTTCACGCAACTGCTCATCTGTAAAAGAGCGCGCCTCTTTGATGCGTTCGATGGTTGCGTCAATTTCGTTCTGAGACACATCAATTTGATAGCGTTTTATTTGCTGATCGGCCAGTTGACTGTCAATAAGCTGGTTGAGAACATCGCTGCGTACCTGAAAAAGAGTCTGACGTTCCCTTTCCAGAGGATAACGCAAAGCCTTGATGTTGGCCTCAAACGGCTTGAAAGCCCGGTTCAAATCGTAAAGGGTAATAACATCCGCATTGACCACCGCCACGATGCGATCGATCACTTCAGATTCCTGGGCCCGCACGCCGCCGAGAGATGCTGTTGTGAGGAAGATCCAAACCCACGCGATCGCCGCCAACAGACGCCGACCTTTTTTGTAATTAGCCGCTCTTTGAGTCAT
Source organism: Desulfobacterales bacterium (assembly GCA_020345785.1). The sequence continues at coordinate 4,619,227 of CP070771.1, read as the reverse complement.
CGCCGACCGTTTTTTCATTTTCTTTAGTGCTTTTGGAACCGGTTATCTTTTCCCAGAGCTCGCTGTTGACATCAATGACATATTGTTTTTTCAGGTCCTCAATCCAGGAATGGTAAGTTTCTTCCGCTTTTAGGCGGCGCAGTTGTTTTACAATGGCCTCGTTGATGTCTTCTGAGGTCTGCGCCGACTCGGATTCCGTCTCCCTGCCCTGATAGTGCTTCTGGTAATATTCGGATATGTCTTCGGCGGTTATTGTGATTCGGCTTTTAAGTTCTTCTTCGATCACTTTGTCTATGATCAGCCGGTTTTTTAGTCGTTTTTTCCAGGAATCATAGGATACGGCAAATTCCAGCAATGTCTTTTCAAATTCCCCCTCCGGATAGTCACTTTTTATCTGCGAAACGGCTTTCTCAAGTTCGGCATCGGTTACGCTGATTCCCAACTTTTGCGCCTGTTCAAGAAGAATCATCTCGACCGTCAATTGATTCAAAAGTCTAATCTGTGCATTTCTTAAATCTTCCGGATGTTGCCTGAGACCATTATCGTATGCAATTTTAGCAATTTCAAAGGCGTTATAGAAGTCGAGAACGGTCAAATTTCGGTCTCCGACGCGAATCAATACTTCTTTACCCAAGTCGGTATCCTTTTGTCCGCATCCGGGTGAAAGGAGAAGAACAATAATAGACCCGATCATAAACACGGTTTTAAAGAATCTTTGTGACATCAAACGGCGCTTCACTCTTTTAATGGTTATTTTAATCGCTTTATCATTTCCATTTGGTTCTTGCAAAATTAGGACGCGTAACCTCTAGCCGTTAACACGTTGAGCAATTTCTTTCAAGATGTTTTTAGTTTGAGCCAGATGGGCGTTAAAATTGTTGGATGTCAGTCTGGCCTTAAGAACACCCTCCGGTGATAGTTGGAAACGTTTGGAATCATCTATGATCATGTCAATCATAGCCGCAGGATTGCGCTGGTGCATTTCCGAAAAGTATAGAATAAGATTTTGGTTCGCCATATCAAGTCGTGAAACCCCTGCTTTTTTGGCTAGCACCTTCAGCACGATTTTAAATAACAGATTGGTGGCTTCATCCGGCAGCGGTCCAAAGCGGTCAATCAACTCTGATTTAAAATCGGAAATTTGCTGAAGTTCCGTCATCTTTGCCAAACGACGATATGCCGCCATGCGCTGATCAATATCCGGGATATAGTGCTCGGCCAACAGGGCGGACATATTTACATTAATTTCCGGCTCCACAGGCTCCACCGTCGCTTCGCCCTTTAGCTCGGCCATCGCGCTTTCCATCAATTTAAGGAACATGTCATAGCCGACCGCAGCGATGTGCCCCGATTGGGAGGCACCCAGGATGGTACCGCCGCCTCGAATTTTTAAGTCGCTCATAGCGATTTGAAATCCTGAACCCAGATCACTGTGTTCCATCAGCACTTTCAGCCGTTTGCGGGCATCTTTTCCCAGCAGGCTTTCATGGGGAATAAGCAGGTAGGCATAGGCCTGCTCATCCGAGCGTCCGACGCGACCCCGCAACTGGTACATCTGTGCCAGTCCGAATCGGTCGGCGCGGTTGACGATAATGGTGTTTGCCGAAGCAATATCCAGGCCGGATTCAATGATGGTGGTACATACCAGCATGTCGATTTCTTTGTTCATGAAAAGGAACATGACCTCTTCCAGCTGGTCTTCGTCCATGCGGCCATGAGCGACGGCCAGATTGACTTCGGGTACCAACCGCTTCAATTTAGCGGCCATTTTGTCGATACTGTGAATGTTGTTATGCACAAAGAAAATCTGTCCCTGCCGCTTTAGCTCCTTCCTGACGGAATCGGCAACGACGGCTTCGTCAAATTCAGAAATATAGGTGATGATCGATTTGCGATATTCGGGCGGTGTCGATATAACACTGATGTCACGGACGCCCACCAGGGATAGATGCAGGGTGCGGGGTATCGGTGTTGCCGTCAATGCCAGCACGTCCACCGTGCTTCGCAGCCGTTTCAGCTTTTCTTTGTGTTTGACGCCGAAGCGCTGTTCCTCATCCAGCACCAAAAGACCCAGGTCCTTAAAGGCGACATCTTTCTGCAGCAGACGGTGGGTGCCGATCACAATATCGATCTTACCCTCTTTAAGATCATTGACGATCGCCCGCTGAACACGTGGGGATCGGAACCGACTCAAGCATGCGATATTGACCGGGTAGCGATCAAATCTGCTGCAAAAAGTTGCATAATGCTGCTCCGCCAAGATGGTCGTCGGAACCAGCAAGGCAACCTGTTTGCCGTCATTTACGGCTAAAAATGATGCACGCAGCGCCACTTCTGTTTTGCCATAGCCCACATCCCCGCACACAAGGCGATCCATGGGGGTTGGACGTTGCATGTCAGCGAGGACTTCCTCGATGGCTTTTTGCTGATCGGCAGTTTCTTCATACGCAAAGCCGCTTTCAAAATCCTGAAAGTAGTTGTCCGGCGCAGAAAAAGCATTACCCTGATCGACTTGACGCCGGGCATAAAGTTTGAGAAGCTCTCCGGCAATTTTTTCCGCTGATCTTTTTACCCTTGATTTCACCCGCTCCCATGATTTTCCCCCCAATGAATCAAGCACCGGAGTAATACCGTCCACTCCCATGTATTTTTGCACCACACTCATGCGGTCAACCGGCAGATAAAGTTTATCACCCCCTTGGTAGACAATAATCAAAAAATCATTGGTGAGGCCGTCAACCGTCAACTTGGCCAAACCGCCATACTGTCCGATGCCGTGATCGTTATGGACAATCAAATCGTCTTTTTTCAGCTCCTGCATGTCCAGTAACTGAACAGCAGGTCTGGGCGGTGCATATTTACGGCGCTGTTTGCGGACACCGAAAATTTCATCATCGGTAATTAGGGCCAGATACTCATTGGGCCATACGAATCCGCTGGATACCTGCCCGATACAAATGTAAATCTGTCCCCGCCCGAGTTGGTTCCTCGCAAACCCATTGAGACGCACCGACTGAATACCATACGGGGTAAGCAGCGAGTTCAATCTGTCGGCCTGGGATTCGTTTCGGCATGCAACGAGCGTCGCATTTCCAGAACGCTTTCTGTCCGTCAACCATTCTACCAGGGGCTGGAATAAATGCTCTCTGTCGCGAAGATTCTTAAGCGCAATACTCAGATCCGTATTGTTTTCAATGGCGGCCTTAAACCGGTAAGGACGAGCCTGCGGTTTATCTTCGATCTTGAGCACATCGAGCGTTTTAAAAACCAGCGGTTTTCTCTCAGATAGAACCGCGGCAGCCTCTGACCACTTCAGGTAGAGTTCCTCAGGCGAAAGACAAAGCTTTTTTTCATCGCGAACCTGTGTATAGTTGTTAACCACACTTTCTTCCATCTCGTTGGCAGCTTTTTCCAACTCATCCGGATCGATCGCAATGACCAATGAATTTTGGGGAATATAATCGAATATGGTATCCAGTTTCGGGTAAATGAGCGGGATCAGGCTTTCAATCCCGGACAGCTCCTCATAGTTTTTGATTTTATCAATGACACTGCGAGCATGGGTGACCGAAACATCCAGCTCATTTGCCAGCGCTCGAATCCGGCTGATGATGTTCGGCACCAACTTATTATCCAGAATCACTTCCCTGGCCGGCAGAATGACAGCCTCATTAACGTCGCTAAATTTTCGCTGACTTGAGGCCGAAAAAAACCGCATTGATTCGACCAGATCTCCGTAGAACTCAATTCTTAATGGATCCTCGTAAAGGGGTGAAAAGATATCAATAATTCCACCTCTAACGCTGAAGTCACCCGGCTCTTCAACGACTGCCGTTTTGGTATAGCCGCCGGATATCAATTTTGTGATTAAATAATCCCGTTCAATTTCCTCACCGGCAATTAAAAGCTCGGCATAGCGGCTGATTTCAGGCCTGGGAATGATTTTTTTGAGCAACGCTTCAACGGTAATTACTACGATTGAAGGCGTAGTTTCTTCCAGCAGTTGATATAAAACACGAATTCGATTTCCGGCGATTTCATTGTGATAGGAAAGAAATTTAAAAGGTAAGATATTGTAAGGGGGAAAAAACATCACCGGTGTTTGTGAATTACCGATAAAAAATCGCAGATCCTCAACCAACTGCTCCCCCTGCTTGGTTGAAGATACGATAACCAGACAGGAAACCCTGTGCTGCAGAAAAAGGCTTGCGATCAAATAGGCCTTTTCAGAGCCGGAAAATCCGGTAAATTCTATGCCGCGTTCGCGTCTGGGAATCTGCTCAAAGAATGTTTCGTCTAAAATTAATTCTTGATTTTGCACTTTAAATCACGTATTGGGAAGATTCTTAAAATGTGCACAAAAATGATTTGAATGAATAACTTCGGGCCGACGTAGCTCAGCTGGTAGAGCA
>CP070771.1:4610044-4614715 GCA_020345785.1 Desulfobacterales bacterium | reverse complement strand
GACCGGGCACCTGCTGGGCGGCGCCGGGGGAATCGAAACCGTTTTCACGGCCCTGACAATTGCTGAGGGGGTTATCCCGCCCACGATCAACTATGAAAATGCGGATGAGGAATGCGATCTGGATTATGTACCCAATGTCAAGCGCAAAGCTAAAGTGACCCATGCCATGACCAATTCCTTCGGGTTCGGCGGAACCAACGCCAGCCTGATTCTTTCGGCCTTTACCAACTGATCGCCTCGGAAATTTAACTAAAAACAAACCGGCCGTTGCCGGTTTTTTTTTTGCAAATTTGGGGTTGGCGAAACCAGGTAATTTTTGATATAGATTGGCGAGCAAAAAAACGATTGTTACCGATCAAATATCGAATGATTTCGAACAACCTATCGTAATGAATAAAGATCAATACTGGCAGGTTCTCAGATCCGAGTTCGGCTACCAGAGTCCGACCAGAAACAATATTCTGGCCAAATATGTCTCGGGTTGGCCCCTGTCCTTGATTTATTATGTCAAACTGATAGCAACGCTCACCCATGCCAGTTTTCCGGCCCGCCGCGGCCTGCTCGATGACGAGAAATGGGCCCGATACTCCCATAGGATTCTGGAGATCGTCGAATCCGTCGGCGGAAAAATTCGAATTTCAGGTTTGGAAGCAGTGGCTCATTACGGGGGACCGGTGGTGTACATTGCCAATCACATGAGCCTGCTCGAGACGCTCATGCTGGCGAGTATGGTCCTGCCTTTTAACAGAATCACCTTTGTTATCAAGGAAGAGTTGCGACACTACCCGGTGGTCGGTCACATTATGAAGGGGTTGAAACTGATAGCGGTATCGCGGCAAAACCCGCGGGAGGATCTCAAAGTGGTCATGGGGGCGGGCAGCGATTTCATATCCAGAGGCGGTTCCATTTTCATATTTCCTCAGGCCACCAGAAGTGTTGAGTTTAATGTTCAAGCGTTTAATACCCTGGGCGTTAAACTGGCCGCCAAAGCCGGCGTGCCGGTGGTGCCGGTTGCAATAAAAACAGATTTTCAAGGCAATGGAAAATTTTTAAAAGACATGGGACCCATTGATCCGAAAAAAACACTGTACTTCAAATTCGGCAAACCGCTGGCAGTGGAGGGCAAGGGCCGACGGACGCACGAATGCGTCGTCGAGTTTATTGCTGAAAGTTTGAAAGCCTGGGGAGTTGCGGTCAGGGGGGAATTCGGCAGTCGGAAGTCGGAAGACGGACCTCGGAATGAGGGGATTTTGAACTCGTAAATCGGCAGGCGCAAGCCTGGACAAATAGGAACAGTAAAAATTTTTTCATCACGAAAGCACGAAATTTATCTTTTCTCCTTTTCGTGTTTTTCCCGCCGCGGCGGGATGCTTTCGTGATTAATTTCTTTTTTAGTTCCGGCTTGCACAGGTTAGGGGATTAATGCATTGAAGGTGGTTATCGTCGGTGCGGGAGAGGTCGGCTTTCACGTCGCCGGTCACCTGTCACTTGAAAACAAGGAAGTTGTGGTCATCGACAAGGATGCCGATTCCCTGCGGCGGGTTTCCGACAATCTGGATGTTCAGGTGATACAGGGGTCGGGCAGCAGTCCCGTGGTGTTGGAGGAAGCCGGCATCCGCAATGCGGAAATCATTCTGGCGGTCACCAACAGTGACGAAGCCAACCTGGTCGCCTGCCTGGTGGCCAATATCCTTTCACCGTCCACTAAAAAATTGGCCCGGGTCCGCGACGGGGATTTTGATCTTTATCATGATAATTTTCGTGAGCACGCGCCCCACATTGATACCATCATCAACCCTGAGATTGAAGTGGTCAAAACCATTACCAGCATGATGGGTGTGCCGGGCGCGGTGGATGTGGGTGAGTTTGCCGACGGCCGCATAAAATTTGTCGGGATATACTTAGACAAGACCTCGCGTCTGGCCGGTATCAAACTGGCGGAGATTCCGGGAAAAGTCAGCAATTCACGTATGCTGATTGCAGCCGTGGTGCGGGATGAGGAATTGATCATCCCCAGGGGCGACGATCGTTTAATGCCCGGTGATCTGATCTATTTTATCAGCGAAGAGGACAAACTGTTTCAGACGCTGGCGTTGTTCGATAAGCACGAGCAGCCGATTAACCGCGCACTGATCGTGGGTGGTGGACGCATCGGATACCGCCTGGCCAGGAGTCTGGAGGATAAAGCGATCCATTGCAAGATCATCGAGAAAAGTCCGACACGCTGCACCTATCTGGCTGAAGGGCTCAACAAGACGGTCGTGCTTTGTGGCGACGGATCCGATCAGGGGCTTTTGGCCGAAGAAAATATTCAGGACATGGATGTGGTGATTACGCTGACCAGCGACGAAGAAACCAATATTCTCGCATCCTTGCTGGCCAAGCGCCTGGGGGCCAAAAAGGCCATCACCAAAATCAGTAAATTCAGTTATTTTCCCCTGATGAAAGCCATCGGGATCGAACAGGTGGTCAGTACCCGTCTTTCCGCTATCAACACCATTCTGCAGCACACTCGACGGGGCAAGGTGTTTTCGGCTATTTCCATCAAAGGAGAGCAGGCGGAGGTCATAGAAGCGTTGGCCCTCGAGACATCTGATATCGTGGACAAACCGCTCAAGCGGATTTCCTTTCCAAAGGGCGCGATCGTGGCCGGCATTATCCGCGACGATCAAATTATCATTCCCACCGGCGACAGCGTCATCCATCCGGGTGACCGGATCATCATTTGTGCGAGTAGAAAAGCCATACCAAAAATCGAAAAAATCCTGGCGGTCAAACTGGAGTATTTTTAAATGCGCTGGCGGTTTATCCTGAATATCATCGGGATATTGACCTTTTTTTTCGGGCTGACCATGATATTCCCCTTGATTGTTGGCCTTTATTACCGGGACTCCAGCGTGATTCCGCTTTTGGAATCCATGGGAGTCACGTCGCTGGCCGGCTTGATACTCTATCTAATTTTCCGCAAACACAAGGTGGAAGTTATAAACCAGCGCGAGGGCATGGCGATCGTTGCGGTGGGATGGACCGCCGTCGGTTTCTTCGGGGCGATTCCGTTTTACCTGGGCGATGGCGCTTTTACTTTCACAGACGCGTTTTTTGAATCCGTATCAGGATTTACCACCACCGGAGCCTCGATTCTCACCGATATAGAATCCGTTTCCAAGGGGCTTCTTTTCTGGCGCAGCTTTATCCAGTGGCTGGGAGGCATGGGCATCATCGTGCTGTCGGTGGCCATCCTGCCGTTTCTGGGGGTCGGCGGCATGCAGCTTTACAAAGCCGAAGTTCCCACTCCTGTGCCCGACAAGCTCAAGCCCCGCATTCGCGATACCGCCATGATTCTTTGGCAAGTGTATGCCCTGATTTCTCTGCTTCAGGTTGTTTTGCTGATGCTGGGCGGTATGAGCCTGTTTGACGCGCTGTGCCATACGTTTACCACCATGCCTACCGGCGGATTTTCTACCAGGAATGCCTCCATCGCGCACTACGACAGTGTCTATTTTGATTGCGTCATCATATTTTTCATGCTGCTGGCGGGCATTAATTTCTCCCTCCATTATCAGATGCTGCGGGGAAAAACACTCGTATTCTGGCAGGATTCCGAATGTCGTTTCTTTCTAGGCGTGGTTGTTCTGTTGATTTTTGCGGTGAGTTTGGACGTATTCAAAACCGTATACGATACCATCGGTGAAGCACTGCGGTACGGGGCATTTCAGGTGGTATCGATTGTCACCACCACCGGTTATGCCACTGCCGACTACGAGCAATGGCCGGCCATGTCCCAGCTGATACTGCTGTTGTGCATGTTTATCGGGGCATCCGCCGGTTCAACCGGCGGCGGTATGAAATGCCTGCGGATCATGCTGTGTTTCAAGTATTGTTACAAGGAGCTGTTTTCACTGGTTCATCCCCGGGCGGTTTCGCACATAAAAATCGGCGGTAAAACGGTGCCGGATGACGTCATGCGCAGTGTTCTCGGGTTTATGGCACTCTATGTCGGGTTGTTTGCTATCTCATCTGTGGTGCTGGCCGGCACAGGGGTTGATTTTACGACATCTTTTGGGGCTGTGGCGGCATCCATCGGCAACATCGGCCCCGGGTTCGGCATGGTGGGCCCGGTGGAAAACTATGCGGGCATACCGACTCTCGGAAAATGGCTGCTGGCCTGGTGTATGCTGCTCGGTCGCCTGGAAATATTTACGGTGATTATCCTGGTGGTCCCGGAGTTTTGGCGAAAATAATTGGCCAATTGCCGTTTTTATGGTTGACAAAAACCAAATATGTCATTAAATAAATATACTTTTTGCGGGGCCGTTAACTCAGTCGGTAGAGTATCTGCCTTTTAAGCAGAGAGTCGTTGGTTCGAGTCCAACACGGCCCACCAATTCGCAAAGAGCATCGCGCAAAGGGCAGGGCGTGAGGGTCGATGCCATTAATTTACGTCAGGCGCTTTGCATGATGCTCTCTGCCGAGACTTGCGTTTCCGTCGTCCAGTCGGGTTCAGGTCCTACCGCATGTTTCTGCGGGGCAACCGGGGTTCCGAAATTGGCGGGTGGAGATGCGCAAACGTAAAAAAACTTGTGTCCCCATCGTCTAGCCAGGTCCGGGCCATCCCGCTTTTTCAGGCGGGGCAACCGGGGTTCCGAAATTGGCGGGTGGAGATGCGCAAAC
>CP070771.1:4603922-4609944 GCA_020345785.1 Desulfobacterales bacterium | reverse complement strand
CAAAGCTCTAAAGCGAAGCCCCAAGCTCGGAGAGCGAAGTTGACAGTTGGGGCCAATAATCAATTCAAAATTTTCTTGCGTTTTCTTTAAGAAAGCAATGTCCTATCTTTTACCCTATCTTTTGAATGAGAAGAACTATGCCTGAGAATCATCAACCACCGTCTGGCGTATCCGGTCCGATTGGACTTGCCCTATCGGGAGGCGGCACGCGGGCAGCGGCGTTTCATCTCGGTACCCTTGCCTACTTGGACCACGTGGGATTAATTTCACAGGTACGCATTTTATCCACCGTTTCGGGTGGGACTTTTACAGGCGCCAAATACATTTGGTCGCTTGTGCAAGGGAAGTCATTCCATCAATATTTCAAAGAGTTTTATGACGCACTGAGAGATACTGATTTTATAAAGGACGCTGTCGAAGAACTGACAGATGGCGAGGTTCGCGTGCCCTCGAATCGGGAAAATCCAATTATTTCCGTAGCGCAAGTCTATGACGAAATTTTGTTCAGAGGCCAAGACGCTAAATCCGCGCGATTCGGGGATATATTGGATGTCGATATTCCGATTCACGAGATCATTTTTAATACGACGGAATTTATCCATGGCATTAATTTTCGGTTTCAAAAAAGCGCTGATCCCCGCGCTAAAATCGGTAACTACTACATGGATATTCCTCTTGAAGCGTCCAAAGAAATCCGTCTGGCCGACATCGTGGCAGCATCATCCTGTATTCCCGCTGGATTTGAACCCATCATATTTCCCGATGATTTCGCATGGCCTGGAAATAAAGTTCCACCTGAGATTCAGGAGCAGGAGTGTTTCCAAAATCCTGTTCCCATCATGGACGGCGGTATCTACGATAATTTGGGCATCGACGCTCTCATGCTGGCAGAACGGCGGATAAATAAAGACATGAATTCGACATGGCTGGACATGATCATAACCTCAGATGTTTTTCAGGATGAAATTCCGCTCCATGAATACCCCGAAGACATCGATGCAAGTAGCCTTAGACTGAGAAGTATCCAATGGATCATTTGGGGTATCGGCGCTGCGGCCGCTATTTCGGCCGCTGCGTTGGCTATTGCCGGAATAAAGCAGATGCTCAATCATGGATTTAAGTTTTTTCCTGACTTCTTCTTATATGGTTTTCCTTTCCTTTTATCCTCTTCTTTAGCGGGCGCCGTGTTGTGGAGCCATTTCAAATTCGAACAGCTGAAAACCAATTTGAAAAAGAGGATTCCCCAGTTGAGCGAAGCAGTTTGGAATCGGATTGGCCGTATCACTTTCCGCCAAATGCTGAACATCCTGAACCGCCGGGTGAAATCGTTGGTGGATTTGACGAGCTCAATTTTCTTGACCCGTATACGGCAACTGACCCGAAATGACCTGTACACAGAAGAACGCTACCTTAAAAGAAGAATATCCAATTTAATTTACGATCTGAAACCGGGTCGGCCGTTTTCGAAAAAGCTGGCCCGCATGCAGCAAGTCGCCAAGCCGTCAGATAAACTCCGAAACGTTGCCGATATTGCGGTCAATGTGCCGACGGCGATGTGGTTTGGCGAACCCTATCAGCTACCCTGTTTGGTTGCTGCCGGGCAGGCAACCATATGCTACAATTTAATGATCCATGTGGTTCGTGGTTTCGGAGAGGATACTGATCAATACCCTGATGATGTGAAGCGGCTTTGGGATGAACTCGTAAAGGACTGGAATGAATTGGTTGAAGATCCGTACACGTTGTTACATGAAATTCTGCCCGGAGAAGACCTTCCGGCGCTGAAGTGAGTAATTACGGGCTCAAAGCTTGAATAGTGAATAAGGCTGTTGGAATTGTAATTCCTATTCACAATTCAAGCTTTGATTCTTATTTTCTATTTACTGTCGGGATTAACCCCGACTTTCGGATTTAGTCAGCTCAGCGGGGGTAAGACGCAGTCTGTTAACAAATGGCCCCATAGCTTCGGAGATCGTTACATATACGATAATACCGGATCAAGATGGAATTATGACAGTGAAAATCGATCCCATCCCAGCAAACGACACCCCAAATACTGGCAGCCACGGTTCGAATACGATTATAAACTTAAAAGCCATTCGGACGAAGAGTTTCAGGATTTGATTGAACACCTTTCAAAAGATATTTTTCATCATAACCCGCCCTTTCATTATGATCCCATTTGCAGGTAGAGCATACCTGAGTATACCCCGATGAATTTTCCCCACCATAATCTGATAAGCATGACCATTTTCAGATCGAAAAACCGATAAGCAGGTAGGGTATGAAAAGGCACGATCGGAGGTCGGAGCCACCCGAGCATTTTATCCTTTGAAAATTCTCAATACCATTGTTCGAATCAAGTTTTGTTGAGTTTTACCGATAATATAATCGAGCTTAATGCATGTTTCGACCGGCAGTCCTACAGCAGAAATGGATCTAATGATGGACGATACTGAAAACAGGAAAAAAGTACGATTCAGTCATATTACACCGCTTCAGGTTAAGGAACTAAGATCTGGTCAAATATATGAAGCCAGAATGTTCAACTATAGCGATAATGGAATTTATTTCGAATCTGATGTTGTCTTCCAGAAGGGTGATAAGATCTACATCGGTATACAAAACGCTCCATATCCAAACCCCTCTGGTGTTTTGAATTATTATAAGGGGGAAGTTATGTGGAGAAAATATTTGAAAGGATCCTTCTTTAGTTACGGGTATGGAGTCCAACTGTTTTTCGATTCACACAATCAGAGTTTAAAATCAGATCCTGCAAAAAGCACAAAAGATTCAAGAAGGCATCTAAGAAAACCTTTTTTCCGAACTGTACAATTTGAGAACCACAAAGGAATTTTTAAGGGCAGCACTAAAAATATAAGTGTATCTGGAGTTTTTATCGCTACAGAAGAAAAATTAAAAGTCGGACAGGTTATCGAGTTGAATCTTCCAATGAAAGGTAAAACAGCAAGGATCATAGGGAAAGTTGCATGGCTAAACGAAGAGGGCTTTGGTCTAAAATTCAAAAAGATCGACTGACTCTGTGATAGGAGGGATAAGGGGGACATCCGTTCTATTTATCTATTTGGAGATCATAGAAATTTTTGGAGATGTGGTTACATGAGTTGACTTACTGGCTTGGCAACGCTCATACTTGTGATCTTCGGCTGTCCTGCTCAAATCTCCGCAGTTGCCCAAATTGGGTTTTCATCAGGCAGCCTGAAGCGGTTTAATCTTTTCAATCTCCTGTTTGTTTTCTCTTTTGCCCCAATTGAGCCAAAAATTCAATTGGGTGTGCGTAGTTATTTGTTCGTTGTCAGTTGCAAGGGGAAATTACGTTCTGTCTTTTTAAGCACAATACCCCGCCTCTTCTTAGCTCCAAAACCCTCTCTGCCAAATTGGGTATGACTTGAACTGATATAAAGCATAAATGATCGTAAATAACATGGGATAGGTAAAATAAATTCTTGACCTTTAGTAACATGTGCGTTACTTATTAACGCATGGTCACAATTAGAGAATATCTTGATCTCAATGGCCGTAGTCCTTACGCTAAATGGTTTAATCGGCTGAATGCGCCGGCTGCTGCCAAAGTTGCAACGGCTTTAATCCGAATGGAGCAAGGTAATTTTTCAACTTCCAAAGGTGTCGGAGAGAGGGTATTCGAATGCCGGATTGATTTTGGACCCGGATACCGAATTTATTTTGGCAAGGATGGGGATAATCTCGTAATCCTGCTTGGCGGTGGCTCAAAGAAGCGCCAGCAGAAAGATATAGACCTCGCCAAGGTACTTTGGAAAGAATATAAACGACGAAAGCGACAGGAGCAATGAAAATGGCGCTTACAAAAGATTTTAAAGATACTATCAAGAATCGGGTTGAACGGGATCCTGCTTTTCGGGAGGAACTGCTCAAGGAAGGCATTGAATGTCTTTTGGCTGGAGACGTGGATACCGGCAAAGCTGTGCTACGTGATTATATCAACGCCACTATGGGATTTGAAACCCTTGGTGAGGCCACTGATAGATCACCAAAAAGCCTAATGCGCATGTTCGGGCCGAAGGGAAATCCGCAGGCCCGTAATCTTTTTGATATCATAGCCCACCTTCAGAAACGTGAGGGCATTCATTTGAAGGTTGACGCCGTAAGATGAATAGGAATTAAGAGCAAACAATTTAAAGAGAATACAAATTTAGGATAAGGGTTAAGGGCAGGGGTTCAAAGCTTGTATAGCGAATTATAACTCTTTTCATTAATCGATTTTTAACCCTCGCCATCTTAAAGCCCTCCGGTTTTTGCAGCGTTGGAGTTAATTGAGCCTCTTGAAACCATCCGCCAGATCTGAAATCAAATCCTGTGGGTCCTCCAGCCCGATATGATAGCGCAGGAGATAGCCGGATTCATCCCATGGAGGAGCCGTTCGATAGGCCGCAGGATCGGCAGGGACCACCAGACTTTCAAAGCCGCCCCAGCTGGCTCCGATTTTAAAGTAGCTGTAATTGTCCACCATCCGGGCAAGCGCTTCTTCCGATGTCTCATGTAACAGCACACCGAAGAGGCTTGACGCCCCGGTAAAATCGCGCTGCCAGAGGTGATGGCCAGGGTTCCCTTCCAGCGCCGGGTACAGGACGCGCTTGACCTCGGACCGGGCCTGAAGCCAGCGGGCCAGATCCAGCGCTGCCGCCTGCTGCTGCTTCAGCCGGGCCCCCATGGATCTCATCCCCTTGAGGGCCTGGTAACAATCGTCCGGTGCGGCGATCTCTCCGAAGGCCAGGGTGGTATCCTTTAATTGACGAAAATATTTCTCTTCGGCGGCCGTGATAATTCCGATTACCAGATCCGAGCCGCCGGCGATATACTTGGTTGCGGCCTGAATTGAAATATCCACGCCATGGGCGAAGGGTTTGAAGAAAAGCGGCGTGGCCCACGTGTTGTCCAGCAAGATCAGCGCATTCCTTTGATGGGCGGCGGCAGCGATGGCCGGAATATCCTGAACTTCGAAGGTAAGCGAGCCCGGAGACTCGGTAAACACCACCCGGGTGTTGGAACGGATCAAACCTGCAATGTCCGCACCGATAAGGGGGTCGTAGTAGGTTGTTTCCACACCCAAACGCACCAGAACGGAGTTGCAGAATTCCCGGGTCGGCGGGTAGACCGAGTCAACCATCAGCAGATGATCACCGCTGTTTAAAAATGCGGTCAGGGCCATGGTTGCTGCCGCCAGACCGGATGAGGTGACCACCCCGCCGACGCCGCCCTCCAGTTGTGCCACCGTGTCGGCCAGGGCAAAGGTTGTGGGGGTGCCGTAGGCGCCGTAGCGCACCCCGCGATATTTGCGATCGCCGGCGGCGCGGTTTTTAAACGCTGCAATGGTCGGATAAATAATGGTAGATGCATGATAAACCGGTGTGCTGACAACACCGTGCTGTGACATCGGGTCCCGACCCAGGTGTACCAGATCCGTATTTTTGCCCATCGAATGCCTGCGCTTTCTAAAAAAAATTTGGAATTAGGCTCAAAACTTACCGCTTTATGTATCCCCTATGTAGGATTGCAGCCAGGCCGTTGTCAAGAAATGAATGTGGAAGTTTACTACCTCACATCGGGCACTGACACAACCTTTAGGTCGTGAGCACCTGGTGGAGAATCGGGTTAGAATTTGTGTGACGAGCATGGCCGGAAAAAAGGATAATTGTGGCTGAGGAGGGATAAGGGGTATGTCCGTTCTATTTATCCATTTGGGTTGAGGGTTGGGGTTCGGGCCACGGTAAAAGTCTGACAGTGATAGCTGTATGCTGAAAATGATCCTCATATTTAGGCTTAAAGTGATATTTTTGGGGGGTGATGGGTACGTCCGCTGCATTTATATATTTGAACCCTAAATTATTGACTTTGAAAAACCTGATAGGTCAAAAAATTACAGATTTCTCGACATGAATTGTGGTCTGTCCGCGGTTACCAGGCAATGAGGTTGAGATTAGCTTTAAAAACTACCGCCGTCGGTTCAATGATACGACGTATT
>CP070771.1:4601164-4603822 GCA_020345785.1 Desulfobacterales bacterium | reverse complement strand
CAAAAACCGGCGAGGAAAAACCGACCACCGCCAGCGCGCTCGCCAAAGTGCCGTGAAAGCGCTTGCGATGGCGCGCCGCTATGGTTCCCAGCGGAATGCCCAGGGTTGCGGCAAGCACCAGGCCGGCAATGATGATCTCGAGGCTGCGGGGAATGCGGCGGCTGATTACCTCAACCACGGGCAAACCGTTTTCCAGGGATTTACCCAGGTCACCAACCGCCAACCCCTTGAGCCACAGCCAAAACTGTTGCGGCAGGGAGACATCGAGATTCAGCTGCGCCCGGATACGTGCGACGACCTCGGGGTTGCTTGCTCCCTGCTCGCCAAGCAGAATAAGGACAGGGTCTCCAGGCAATATATGAATGGAGAAGAAGACCACCGTGCTGGCAATCGCCATGATCAGTATCGATGCAGCCAGCCGGCGTCCTAAAAATTTTAGCATGATCCACCGAACAAAATTACCTGCTTAAGCCCGGCATGGCGCAGCGTAGCAGAAAATGGGGACGCCGCGCAATCCGGTGACGCTATTCCACCCACAGGATGGGCAATGCGATTCCCGGGCTGAGCTCTGCCAAACCGCCACCCAGTTGCTTGTATCCTTTGACTTTCTTATGAAAGGCCTGAGCGGTCTCGCGCCAATTGATGAAAATCCAGGGGCTCAGTTCAATGAGTCGTTTCTCGACTTGGTGATAAATCTGCTTGCGGGCGCTGATTTCGGTGGCCGCGCGGCCTTGGACCAACAAATCTTCGAGCTGATCATCGCGGTATCCGATCGGTTTGGCCCAATAGGTCGACTCAGCCCCAAAATAGTAGCTGTAAGCGCCGGGATCGGGCAGCTTAACGGAAACACCATAAACCATAATGTCATAATCGCCGCTGTTCTTTTTCTCGACAACGCTGGCCCACTCCAGCAGCTTGAGGCTGGCGTTCAGACCGGCTTTCTTCAAGTTGGCCTGCACGATTTGAGCAGTTGTGGTGTAGATTGTCATACCTTGATAGACGCCGATCTCGAGGTCGAATCCGTTGGGATATCCGGCCTCAGTGAGCAGCGCTTTGGCTTTTTCGGGATCATAACCGAAAGAATTCGCCAGGTCCTGATTGTAATACGGCGAGTCGGCGGTCGTCGGTGGGCCGAACAGCGGTGAACCGTGCCCGAAAAAGGCGGCTTTGGAGATGGCTTCGCGATCGATTGCAAAGGCCAGTGCCCGGCGGACCCGCGGATCGTCAAACGGCTTCTTGGTGGCATTGGGCCACAGATTCATGAAAGCGCCGCCCGCCGATTCGACGATGATATCCGCGTCCCGGTCAAGTGCGTCGATGTCTTTCCAGGGCACAAAGTCGATCATATCCACGGCCTTGGTGCGCAGGGCGTTTACCCGGGCATCATCATTTTTGATCATGCGAAATTCGACTTCGTCCAGATAGGGTTGTCCCTTAACGAAATAGCCCGGATTGCGGGAGAGGATCGCTTTGACTCCCGGTTCGTATTGATCGAGTTTGAAAGGTCCGGAGCCGTTGGCCTGAACTTTGATGTTAGGCCCGGTGTCCATCCAGGATTTGGAAACAATCGAAGCTTCCGGCAGCGCCAGCACGTTTAAAAGCGTGGCATCCGGTTGCGGCAGCTCAAGCTTGATGGTGTCATCCCCGCTCGTGGTGATGGTGACACCTTCCAAATTGGGCCTCAGGGTGGCGCCGGTGTCCGGATTCTTGATTCGCTCCAGCGAGTATTTGACATCCGCGGCAGTCAGCGGCGCGCCGTTCTGGAACTTGAGTCCACTGCGAAGCTTGAAGATGTAGGTCTGCGCATTCGGGATTTCCCAGCTTGCGGCGAGCTCGGGGACAAGCTCGGCATTCTGATTGAAGCCGACTAACTGGCTGTAAAGCGCTTCAATCAGCACCTTCCAGGCGCTCCCGACATAAACGTGTGGGTCGAGGCTCGATACCTCCGTTACCGTTCCGTAGCGCAGCTGGCCGCCGACCTTCGGTGCTGCGGCCAAGGCTGCCAAGGCAGCCGGCCCCAGAATCAAGGCCGCAATCAGGAGCACAATAAAAAAATACGATGTCATCTTTTTTTTCATTTTTTGGTCCTCCTTTTTAGGGGTCAACTATATGGGCAGTGCCTCAATGAACCGACCGACCTCTTGTTCGTCGTTATAGTAGGAGGGTGAAATCCGCAGCGCATTGCCGCGGACGGCAACATCGACACCGGCCTGGAACAAGCGATCGGCAATTTCATCCGAAGCGAGATTTGGATGCCGGAAAGACAGGATACCGGAGCGTTCGCCTTCACCCGTGGGACTGACAATCCGGTAACCTTTGCTCCTCAATTTATCGGCAGCCAATGCGTTGAGTCCCAAAATGTGGCGCTCGATCGTCTGCGGCCCCAATGCGAGCTGAATCTTGACCGCGGCGTCCAAACCCCAAATGCCGGGAAAGTTGACGAGCGCCTCTTCGAACCGCCCGGCATTCGGGCGGTAGACAAGCTCATAATCCATATGATCCTCCCCCTTGTCGACGGTGTGGTAGCCGACCGTTGGCGGATCGAGACTGTCAAGGGCACTCTGACGGCAGTAAAAAAAACCGGTTCCAATGGGTCCCAGGAGCCATTTGTGTCCGCCTGCCGACAAAAAATCGACCTTATAACTGGCCAGGTCGAGC
>CP070771.1:4595148-4601064 GCA_020345785.1 Desulfobacterales bacterium | reverse complement strand
TATGCCCTATGCGCCCTGCTCTATGCGCATTTCCCCGCAACCCTCAACTACCAGCTGGCAGGCTGGGAAGCTGGAAAGCCGGGAGGCTAAAGCTCGGAGCCATTTCCTGCTTTCTACGCTATGCGCTATGCTCCATGCTCTATGCCCTCCTTTCTCTGTCCGTGGTTGTGTTGGTTTTGATCTTAGGATCGTCTCCTTAGTTGAATAGTTGATTAAGTCGATTGGTTGATTGGGAAATTCCGAAATACCTATTTTAAAATCTATATTAAAGATAGAATTCCTTCATTCGACATTCGTCACTCGACATTCGTCATTTCGTCAAAGCCCGCACCCCGCACCTCGCAACCCGTACCCCGTACCGCGCACCCCGCAATCTCCAACACTCCGTATTTATTGACAAAGACAAACCGGATGACTACATTCTAAATCAAACACCATTGCATTTAAAAAGTCCCAAGATGGATTGGCTTCTTGAGAGCTACAGATGCCAAAAAAAAAGGATAAAATTACAAAGGAAGACGAATGTCCGACAACTATATGGCGATAAAACTATTTGGTGACGGTGTGGCAGCCTATACCAAGGAGGATTTTAAAACCAGCATTAAACTCTTCTCCCAGGCGCTCAAGCACGATCGTAAATTTGCTCTGGTTTATTCGAGTCGTGGTGCGGCATATCTGAAAACAAATAAAATAAAAAAGGCAATATCCGACTTTACCCGTGCCATAAAGCTGAAGCCCGACTATGCAAGATCCTTCCACCTGCGCGGGCTGGCTTATGAAAAGGCGGGAGATATTGCAAGGGCCTACCGCGATTTTGACCGTGCGATTGAAATCGACCCGGACCTGTCGGCAGCATATCGCTGCCTGAATTCAGTGCTGGATAAAGAAGTTGATGACCGGGAAGAAATGGAAAATCTGGAGATGGTCGACCACCTGACGTCGCTGAGGGTGGCCTTGCTAATAGATGAAAAGAAGGCAGCCTAGCTATTGAATATTTTCGATTGAATATTGAATATTTAAGGAATTCTTTCCCTCAGTCCCTTTCCTTTAATAATGGCGGAGCAACAGGCGGCGCAAGTGCCCCCGCAGCGCCACCGATTGTGCGGTGTGCGCGCGACGTGTGCGCTATGCGAGCGACATCCACCATCATTCATGATGCAATTTCGCCTTGTCCGGGCTTAGATGCGGGTGAGTTCGTCGTTTTAAGCGCAATCTCACGGACTCGCGGATCATCGTCTTCGACAAATCTGGCGAGGCTCTCAGCGGCTTTGGGGTGGGAGATTTGTCCCAGCGCAAAGGCGGCGGCGGCCCGAACCTGAGAGTTATGATTTTTACGAAAAAGAAAGGACCTTTTGGGAAGTAGCAGCTTAAACAGCGAATCAATGCTGGCCGGCTTGGCAATCTGGCCCAGGGCCCGACAGCAGGCAATACGCAATTGATCATCGTCGGTGGAATTCAACAGTGCAATCAATTCGGTTTCAACATCCGGCGGTTTGAGTTTGCCCAGGCATTTGACGGCGCTGGCAGCCAGGGCGGGCTTCTGGCTTTGCATAAACTCACGCAGCCATTCAAGGATCTGGCTGCCGTTGAGGCGCTCCACCAGCCGATAGGCGGCACGCCGCACGTTAGGATCTTCATCCCCCAGGGAATGAAACAGCTCGGTTTTCAAATCCGACGTCAGGGTATCGATTACCTCCAGAATCCGTGTCCGCTCCTCCGCGCTGATTTCCAGCACCAGTAATCGCTTGAGACGCTCTACCGTCTTGGGCCCCAGCTTTTCCAGCAAAATGACGGCAATTTGACGGGCGCGATAATTATCTTCACGCTGAATAATTTCCATCAGCATCGGCGCGGCCACATGCTTTAGGCTGCCCAAAAGCTGAGCGGCATTGCGCTGCCGCTCAGGATCGGCGGATTTGAGATCCTCTACCAGAAGCTCCCGGGCCATGGGTTCCAGTTGTCGATTCATACTTCGCGCCAGCAACTGGGCATTGGAATCTTTGGCTTGCTTGAACTTCTGAAATCGTTTGTCAAGATGGCCGAGAAGGCGCGATGCCAGCGGATATTCAACAAATTGAATGAAAAGCGTAACCAAACGGCTTAACAGTGAAGCCATCTCGACCAGAATCTTGGGTTCTTTTTCATTACCGAAATCCGTCAGAAGCGGATCGGCCAGAATTTTGGCAAAATCATGCTGATAGGCCAACGTCAAACGATCCAGGACCCGCCGCCAGACCTCTATGACTTTGTTGCGCATGACAAGCTCACGGTCCTGCAGGCCCAGGTATACCCGATAGACAGCCTGCTCGACGAAAGCCGGCTTACCGTCCAGAAATAGATCATTGACCTCTTCGGGCAGCTCATCCAGATATTTTTCAAAACGCTCCGGTGCAATGGGTTCGTCCCGGATGCCCCTGAGCATCGCCATCGGGGATTCACCACCGGCCGCTTGCGCTTGCCCCCCTCCGGCCGACAGGCTATGCGCCACTTGGATTTCATACAGCTGCTGGTCAAATAGAATGGCGGACAGGCCCTGTTCTTCAGCCAGAACCTTCCAGTAGTCCGCATTAACTTCCAATTCAGACGAATCGCCCAGGGCACCGATAAATGTTTCCAGCTGGTGTACAGATATGCTTTCCAAAAATGTGAGACTTTCCAGGCCGATCTCACCCAACAGTGTCATAAAATTTTGGGTGAGCCCTCGAAACTCTGAAGTACCGGACGTAATCAACTTCTCACCGTTGACCAACAGGACATCTCCGGCGCGCGAAAAAGCCAAAACCCGCTGAGTGGAAAAAAATCGCTGCAGCGTCTCCAGCAGTTTATAGATGGTGTTTGCAACCGACTTGCTTTTTATCGGATAGAGCTTTATGACCCGCGCCGCGGCAACCAGATTGCGCAGAATTTCCGGAATCGCTTTCATTTCCTGGGGGCCCAGCGGCGTTGCCAACTGCTCAGACGGTGCCGAAGCGGTCGGTGTCTGGCCCGGGCCGCCTGCGGGGCTTTGCCCGGCACCAGCAGCCGCCCGGACTTTCACGGCGTATTGTACCTGTTTTAACTCAATGTTGCTGATCTGATGTTCCGCGGAAAAGTGGTCCCAGAAACCGGCATCAAATGTCTTTTTATCGGTTTTGCCAAGTGTCTGCAGGAGGATTTCAAGCTCCGGCTCGGTCACGCCGCTGTGAAACGCGATGCCTTTCAGCTCCACGCGGTTGAGCAGCTTCAAAAAAGTATCCATCACCAGCTTATATTCGGAAACATCGATTTTCTGACCGTTTATCAGAATGGAATTTTTTACCTGCACAATGTTTAAGATGTCGTTGCCGTCCAGAATTTGATCGAGGGAGGCCTTAAACTGACGATTGATCTTTTCAATTGATTTACTGCCCGGCGGGTAGAGTTTGAAATTGCGCACGGCCACCATGAAATCCCGGATGATTTCGGGCACCCGTTTCAGATCTTCCGGCTTTAAGGGAACATCGATTTCAGTGCCCTCACCGGGTGCCTCAACCGTATAGGTAATGGCCTCCTGCCCGTTAAAATTGCGGTTGTTGGCAATAGCCTGGATTTTTTCGTATCGCACGGCTTTTTGCTGATTGGTCGAACGCTTGAAATGGTATGCCAGTGTTGCCGCGGACGGCAACAACTGCCGCTCATAGAGGGTTTCTTGGTAATTGCCGATGCGTTCGTGCAATTCGTGTTTACGGTCCGGTTCGATGGCACCGTATGTAATGGCTAAGACCTGCTTACCCAGAATCGTAATAATTTCGTCATTGAGGTGAAAATTGGTGCTGATAAGCCCCTGGGCGCGTGCCTGATCGATAAATTCCAAAACCCTGGTTTCCATCTGTTCGGAACTTCCCACCAGCATGCTCAGGGAGACATCCCCGCCAAGCGCCGAAACCTGATCCAGAATCAGGCGGCTTTCTTCATCCAGCGCGGCAATTTTATGGGAAACAATTTCTTCCAGCGTTTTGGGCAGATAACCTTCTTCCAGCGGTTCGATCGTCCATTGTTGCCCCACTAAGGTGATTTTGCGATCAAGAACCAGTTTGCGCAGCAATTCACTGATAAATAGCGGATTGCCCTGGCTGATGCGGAAAATCTCCTGAGCAAACTCCGGGTGCAGTTTAATGTTCGGGAATAACCCCTGAATATGTTTGGTAATATCAGCAACGCTCAACGGCGTAAGGATAACCTTCCGGATGTCGAGGGACGCCTGATAGATTTCGTAAAAACGATGCAGGGGAATCTTGTGCTCGGCGCGGTCGGATTCCTGGATGCTTCCGGCAGCCCCACAGATGAAAAGAGAAAAATTTTTCAGCAACAACAGCTGACGCAGCAGAATCAGGGATGCTTCGTCAGCGGAATGCAAATCATCCAGAAACAGGAAAACCGGGCGATTACCGGCTGCCTTAATGAACAAATGCGCCAGTGCTTTAAAAATGCCTTTGCGATTCGTGCTTTCATCTTCATCTTCCGCAGGCGCCGTCTCCGGGGCCAGTTGCGGAAGGATCTTGCCGATATAGACCTGATGTTTTTTTTCCAGGCTGTTGATGATGGCTGTTCCCTGGTCCCCACGGTGGTTTAGCAGGTTAACCAGGATGCTGGTCATCAGGTAATAGGGACGAAACATTTCCTGGGGATCACCGCTGACCTTTATGCGCCAGGCCTTGGTTCTGGCCAGGCTGCGCCGCACGGTGTCTAAAAACTCGGTTTTGCCCAGTCCGGCTGAGCCTTCGGCAATCAACATCTGATTTTGTTTTTGGCCGAATTTGGTCAAGGCCTCGCTCACCTGGGAAAGCTGGGGTCCCCGGCCCACCAATTTGACGTCTTCAAGCTGATTGATGGCGGTTTTGTCGAAAACGGCTTCCTGCACAACTTCGCTGGCATTCACCAGGCAGTCCCGACCGCTGCTTTTCGCAAAGTAAAGGGCTACGTCCGCCTGCTGTATCAGACCTTTGCCGGTCTTTGCATCCTCTGGGGCCGAGGCAACCCCGAGGCTCAGGGTAATCGGCAATGCCTTTTTGTTGCCGTTGAACTTGAAATGCTCCGACCGTACTTTGTTGATTAAACGATTGCCCAGCTTGAGGGCCGTTTGCTTGTCGCAATGCAAAAACAGCAACATGAATTCGTCGCCGGCATAGCGTATGGGAAGGCCCTCATCGCCGGCCACCTCACGCAGGATATCCGCCACCCAAATCAGTGCCTTGTCACCGACCTGGTGCCCGTATGAGTCGTTGACGCCCTTGAAATTGTCGACATCCATCATAATCAGCGACAGGGGATCTTTCGACAGGTTCTCCCATGATATCTTGGACTCAAAAAACCGGAAGAGGAATCGCCGGTTGTAGACACTGGTGAGTTCATCCTCAAAGACCAGCCTGGTGGGATCTTTGCCTGTAAATTCAAGCAGATTTGTGAGTTCTTTTTGTTGCATTGTATTGGATTAAAGATCTGACGGCATCAGGCAGATACGACACGCCCGGATGCTTAAAGAATTACTAGTAATTTTATGCGGTATTCACTTTTTTTGCAAGAAAAATATTCAAATACTACATGTTATCAGATAGTTACGTTGAAAGGAGAAGGTGGAACGTTTTTCGCATGGGCCAAAGCGGATGGCGTCAGTTTCGTTACGTTCGTTTTGATGGTTGGGTTCGTTTTGATCGTTAGGATCGTCTCCTTTGTCGAATAGCTGATTAAGTTGATTGGTTGATACGTTGACTGGGGAAAAGGATTAATCCCGGACGTGCTTCGCGCCCCCGGCACCTTGCGCCGTGGGCCGTGAGCCGTGCGCCTCACAAAACCTTGCTCTCTACCCAATACGCCATGCTCCATGCGCTCTGCCCAATGCCCCCATCCCCCCGCAACCCGTAGCCCGAAACCCGAGTCTTTAAAATCCCGTTTTATCAA
>CP070771.1:4592568-4595048 GCA_020345785.1 Desulfobacterales bacterium | reverse complement strand
CGTTTTTCGACAGTGTCTGGTACACCAACGATCCTGCGGCTTGCCGCGAAGCGACCGGAGCCTGCTGGGCCGTGGTTGCGGAAAAATATCGGGTGATGCTCTTCGGCACCTTTCCCTATGACGAGCACTGGCGCGGTGTTCTTGCCATTGCTGTAATCATCGGAATGTCGGTCGTTTCCGCCTTTCAGCGCTTCTGGTCATACAGGCTCTTCTATGCTTGGCTGGTGGCCTTCGCGATGGTTCTCATCCTCATGTTGGGCGGTGTTTTTGGACTCACCCCGACGGGCACCCATCAATGGGGCGGCCTTCCGTTGACCCTGATCCTGTTTGTCGGAACGATTGTTGGGGGGCTGCCAATTTCCGTCTTTTTGGCCCTGGGACGGCGCTCCAATCTTCCGGCAATAAAGGCCATCTGCATTGCCGTCATCGAGATTACCCGTGGGGTCCCTTTGATAACGGTGTTGTTTATGGCGTCGATGATGTTTCCGCTGTTTATGCCGGAGGGTGTCAACTTCGACAAAGTTCTGCGCGCCCAGGTTGCCATGATGATCTTTTTTGCCGCCTATGGCGCAGAGATCGTTCGCGGAGGCCTGCAGGCGATCCCCGCCGGGCAATATGAAGCCGCCGAGGCGATCGGGCTGACCTATTGGCAGAAAACGCGAAAGATTATTCTGCCGCAGGCGCTCAGAATCGTTATTCCGGCTCTGATGAATGACATCATTCGTGCCTTCAAGAACACGACCTTTATCAGCATCATCGGTCTCTTCGATGTTCTGGGTGCGACCGCAACATCCCTCGAGGATCCGCTTTGGGTCAGATATGCAATTGAAGCCTATATTTTCATTTTTATTCTCTATTTCTGTTTCTGTTTCAGCATGTCGAAGTACAGCCAGTGGGTTGAAAAGTATCTGGGTACCGGAAGGAGTTTCAAATGAGGGAAGCGACAAAAGCCAATCGCGACGCACATACGGGTTCCATGATTGAATTCAAAGATGTCAACAAGTGGTTCGGCGACTTTCATGTCCTGGTGGATATAAACATTACGGTTGGAAAGGGCGAAAAGGTGGTCGTCTGCGGGCCGTCGGGTTCCGGAAAATCGACAATGATACGCTGTATCAACCGGCTTGAGGAGCATCAGGAAGGCACGATCCGGGTGGTGGGCAAAGAGATGACGGACGATCTTCGCAACATTGAAGCCATTCGCCGCGATGTCGGAATGGTTTTCCAATCCTTTAATCTGTTTTCGCACTTAACGGTCATGGATAATCTGACCGTTGGCCCGATTTACGTTCTCAAGATGCCGGAAAAAGAAGCCCAGGAGCGAGGCATGGAACTCCTGGAGAGGGTCAAGATACCCGAACAGGCGTACAAGTATCCCGGCCAGCTATCCGGTGGCCAGCAACAGCGCGTCGCGATCGCCAGGGCGCTGATCATGCATCCGAAAATCATGCTTTTCGATGAGCCGACATCGGCGCTTGACCCGGAAATGATCAACGAAGTCCTGGATGTTATGGTCGAACTTGCCCGGGAGGGCATGACCATGATCGTGGTCACGCACGAAATGGGGTTTGCCCGGGAGGTGGCGGACACGATGGTTTTTATGGACGATGGTGAGATTGTTGAGTCCGCTTCACCCGGGGAATTTTTCTCCAACCCGAAAAGCGACCGGACCCAGCTTTTTCTGGACCAAATCATTCATTGATGGGAGGTAACATGTCTTTTCAAAGCGGACGTCATTTTCTTCAAATACCCGGCCCCACAAATGTTCCGGACCGGATCCTGCGCGCAATGGGCCGACCCACCATCGATCACCGCGGACCTGAATTTGCACGGCTTTCGCTGGAAATCCTGGACGGTCTCAAGCGCATCTTTCAGTCTTCCGGTCCGGTTTTGATTTATCCATCTTCCGGAACCGGGGCCTGGGAGGCCGCACTGGTAAACACCCTTTCTTCCAGTGATAAGGTATTGATGTTTGAAACCGGGGCGTTTGCCACGTTATGGCGTGATATTGCAGTGCGGTTCGGCATCGAGGTGGATTTCGTTCCCGGCGACTGGCGCCACGGGGTGGACCCTAGCGCAATTGAGGAAAAACTCGCTGAGGATGCGCGCCGCGACATCAAGGCCGTTGTGGTGGTCCACAATGAGACCTCCACCGGGGTGACCAGCCGGGTGTCAGCAATCCGCAAGGCCATCGACCGCGCTAACCATCCGGCCTTGCTGATGGTCGATACCATCTCCTCGCTTGGATCCATTGATTATCAGCATGATGCATGGGGCGTGGACATCACCGTGGGCGCTTCCCAGAAAGGTCTCATGTTGCCGCCCGGTCTCGGTTTAAACGCCGTCAGTGAAAAGGCCCTGAATGCCTCCAAAACAGCAAAACTGCCCCGTTCCTATTGGGACTGGGAAGCGGTTATCGCGGCCAATAAATCGGGCTTCTTTCCATATACCCCGGCAACCAATCTGCTTTACGGCCTGCA
>CP070771.1:4579581-4592468 GCA_020345785.1 Desulfobacterales bacterium | reverse complement strand
AGTGAAACGCTCCTCAAGCGAAGCGCTCCTCAATCCGCCGCAGGCGAAATACCATGGTCGTCGGTACCGGACTCATTACCTTGAGACTGCACGATTGCCGTTCTTTGAAGGGCAAGCGTAAAGTTGTCAAATCAATGATCAGCAGATTACGCAATAATTTCAATGTATCGATAGCCGAGGTGGGATCAAACGATATTTATCAGAAAGCGGAAATAGGATTTTCTCTGGTTGGCAACGACACCGCCGTGATTAACTCTAAAATCGACAAATTAATCAACATGGCTGAAGATTTGGGCCTGGCTGAAATTATTAATACGGAAATGGAAATAATCCATATATGATACCCTTTTCCCGAGCTGACAGGGTTAGCGCTTTAATTCAGGAAGTCCTGTCGGATTTATTAAAAAAAAATATCCGCGACCCCCGTCTGGCGATGGCAACCGTCACCAGGGTTAAAATGTCGCGGGATTTGAAACTGGCCCGAATTTACTTTTCAATTTACGGCGGCAGAAACAAATCAGAGGCTGCCGCATTGGGTTTTGAAAGTGCACGCGGATTTATTAAAAGAAGTCTTGCCCGCAGGCTCGGTTTGCGCTATATGCCGGATTTAAATTTTTTTTATGATGATTCCTTTGATTACAGTAATCATATAGAACAATTGCTCAAAAAAATTGCAGCCGACAATGGACCAGATAATCAATCAGATTAAAAAAGCGCAACATATTTTGCTGGCCTCACATTCTGAACCCGACGGAGATGCCGTCAGTTCTTTACTGGCCTTGGGGCTGGCCTTAAGTAAGCTTGAGAAAAAAACAACCCTTTACAACGCCAGCCCGATTCCGGCGGTTTATCGTTTTTTGCCTTCAGTAGAACGCATCGTCACCCATATTAAGGAAGCCGAGACTTATGACGTTGCGCTCATCCTTGATTGCGGCGACCTGTCGCGTATCGGAGAAGCCAGTGCCACGGTCAATCAAATACCGGTCATTATCAACATCGACCACCATATCTCAAATACCGGTTTTGGGTGCATGAAGCTTGTTGATGCGCAGGCCTGTTCGACGGCCGAAATCGTCTATCGTTTGATAACCGCCTTAAACGCCGCGATAGACAAAGCCATCGCAACGTCCATCTATACAGGCATTTTAACCGACACGGGATCATTTCGCTTTTCCAACACCAATCAGGCTGCCTTTGCCATCAGCAGGGAGATGATCGCCTTGGGGGTTGAACCGTATCGTGTCGCCCAGCATGTATTTGGAACGTATTCCCTGGGCCGCATCAAGCTTTTAAACCTCGCGCTGGATTCGCTAGAAATTTCGGACAATGGTAAACTGTCTATCATGACCGTCACCAATGCCATGTTTGAATATACAAAAACCCAACCTGAAGATGTTGATGGAATGATAAACTATGCCAGACGTATCGAAGACGTCAAAGTGGCTGCGCTGATCCAAGAACAAAGAAACGGTAAAATCAGATCTGACAATCGGCGCCGGTTTCATGTCAGCCTGCGCTCCGACGGGTCTGTTGATGTCGCGGCCATCGCCGGTGCGTTTGGGGGGGGAGGCCATCCCAGCGCAGCCGGCTTTCAGGTTGAAACGTCTCTGATAAAATTAAAATCGGATATTATTACCTTGGCCAATAATCTTTAATGGATGGCGCCACATTAAACGGAATTATCGTCATTGATAAACCCCCGAATGTTACGTCGGCCAGGGCGGTGGCGTCGGTAAAAAAAGCGCTCAACGCTGCCAAAGTCGGCCATGCAGGTACGTTGGACCCGTTTGCCGAGGGTGTGCTGGTGTGCTGTGTGAACCAGGCGACCCGGCTGGCCGGATTTTTGTTGCACAGCCCTAAGAGATATGTTGCCGTTCTCAAACTCGGCGAGGAGACGGACACCCAGGATTGTACCGGCACGGTCGTTGCGACCTCGAAACCGAATGGATTGTCGCAGCAAACGATACAAAACGCCATCAAAGCATTTAAAGGAGCCGTTGAGCAACTGCCGCCGGTTTATTCGGCGTTAAAGCACAAAGGGGTGCCGCTTTACAGGCTGGCCCGTCGCGGACAGCCGGTTCAAAAGCCGCCCCGACGCGTCCAGATATACGATATTAAAGCAACGCGGATTGAGCTGCCGTTCATCCATTTTGAAGTGGTGTGTTCGGCCGGAACTTATATTCGAACCCTGGGTGCCGACATCGGCAAATCGCTGGGCTGCGGCGGTCATCTGCATGCCCTGAAGCGGGTTGAAAGCAGCGGTTTCAAGCTGGATCAGGCGACACCGCTGTCGGCCCTAAAAGAAATGGCCCGGAGCCGGAAGCTGACGCAGCGAATAATCAGCATGAGGGATGCTTTGCCGGCAATGCCCGAATTTTCCGCCGCTGATCGTTTAGTTGAGAAAATTCGGCACGGTCAAATCCTGACCGTGCAAGATCTGAGCGGCCCGCATCGCAGCCAGGATATCGGGGACGCTTACGTAAAAATCGTTGATCAGAAAGGGAATCTTATTGCCATCGTGGAGCGCAGCGCATCGGGTAACCGCTTGAAATACTGCTGCGTGTTAGCCGAACAGAATGCTTGAGTCGGTCGAGCCGGAGGCCGGCATCGCAACCATAAGCGCAACACACATTGTTACTTATGTTTTTTGATAAAAGACGCAAACACTCATCACGAAGGTATTATTAGCAAGAGGAGGCAAAAAAGAAAGTGGCTTTCACATCAGAAGATAAGAAGAAGCTGATCGAAAAATTTAAATTACACGAGTCCGATACGGGATCGCCGGAAGTGCAGGTTGGACTTTTGACCCACCGAATCTCCTATCTTACCGAACATCTGAAGGTTCATAAGAAGGATCATCATTCTCGCAGAGGACTGTTGATGCTGGTCGGAAGACGCCGCCGACTGCTCAACTACGTAAAGTTCAAAGATGTCAACCGTTACCGGATAATTATTGAAACCCTGGGTTTGAAAAGGTAAACAACAGGCCCTTACGAACCTGTATGCCCATCCACACCACAGAAAATTTTGACCCAGCACAGACTGCATCATCATCCGATTTTCTTGTGCAAACAGCAGGTGCCACCCCCCCTCTTTGCATTGGTGGTAAGTGCCGGCACTTTCCAGCGCCGGGGTCGCGCCCGCAGCCTGTGAGGTATCGTCTGTGCTTGAGTGAGACACTTTTCGAATACCCGGCACAATACGATGCGGCGTCATTTAGAGTTAGGAGAAAAACATGGAAATTTTGTTAAAAGAAGAAATCGATGGAAAAATCCTCAGCATTCAGGCCGGCAAGGTTGCCAAACAGGCATCCGGTTCGGTGGTAGTCCAGTACGGCGATACTGTCGTGTTGGTGACCGTGGTTTCGGCAAAAGAGGATAGGCCGTCGAATTTCTTACCACTTTCCGTCGAATATCAGGAAAAAATCTATGCCGCCGGCCGCATACCGGGCAATTATTTTCGACGCGAAATCGGCCGTCCCAGTGAGAAGGAGACCTTGACGGCCCGCTTGATTGATCGACCCATCCGCCCGCTGTTCCCGAAAGAGTATCGCCGTGAGACCCAGGTGATCGCCACCGTGCTGTCGATGGATCAGGAGAACGATCCGGACACACTGGCTATGCTGGGAGCTTCGGCTGCCCTTACGATTTCGGACATACCCTTTGCCGGTCCCATTGCCAGCGTGCGCGTCGGACGCATCGACGGCCAGCTGAAAATTAACCCGACCATAACGGATTGGGAAAAAAGCGATATCAATATTATCGTGGCCGGCTCCAAGACGGGTGTTGTCATGGTGGAAGGCGGCGGGAATTTAGTCAGTGAGGCCGACATGCTCGAAGCCATATTTTTCGGTCACCGATCCTTGCAGCCCCTCATTGACTTGCAGCTGAAACTCCGCGAGACCAACGGTGCGGAAAAACAGCCGTTTGAGCCGCCAGCCAGATCAGAGGACCTGGTCCGTCTGCTGGAAACAGATGCCCGCCCGCTTATCCGGGAGACGATCGTCGTCCCTGACAAAGTGGCACGCAACGAAGCGCTGCGCAATCTCAAGATGCAGTTGGTTGAAAAATTAGGTGAAGACTATGCCGATCTAAAGGATGAGGCCTGGGAAATATTAAACGACTTACAGAAGCAAATCAGCCGGGATCTCATTCTGAAAGAGGGCCGCCGTATTGACGGCCGCCAGTTTGACATGGTCCGGCCGATTTCCTGTGAGGTCGGCATTCTACCACGCCCCCACGGCAGCGCCATTTTTACCCGGGGAGAAACCCAGGTGCTGGGTGTCTTGACCTTGGGCTCCGGACAGGACGAACAGCGTGTGGAAACCCTAAGTGGTGAAGAATTTCGTCCCTTTATGCTGCATTACAACTTTCCGCCCTTTTCCGTGGGCGAGGTAAAACGCATTGGAGGCCCCAGCCGCCGGGATATCGGCCACGGCGGATTGTCCACCCGGGCGATTGAGAAAATTCTGCCCGCCAAAGAAGACTTTGACTACACCATTCGGCTGGTATCCGAAGTCCTCGAATCCAATGGGTCTTCCTCCATGGGAACCGTTTGCGCCTGTTGTATGGCCCTGATGGACGGCGGCGTGCCCATAAAGGCTCCGGTAGCCGGCATTGCCATGGGTCTGGTCAAGGAAGGCGATCAGGTAGTGATCCTTTCCGATATTTTGGGCGACGAAGATCACTCAGGCGACATGGACTTTAAAGTTGCCGGCACCCGGGACGGAATCACGGCGCTTCAGATGGATATCAAAATTCATGAGCTCTCCAGAGAAATCATGGAAAAGGCCTTGGCCCAGGCCAAAATCGGCCGTTTGCATATCCTCGAAAAAATGGAGGACGCCATTAAAGAACCGCGGCAGGAAATTTCACCCTACGCACCGACCATCCGCACCATCCAGATTCATCCGGATAAAATTCGCGAAGTCATCGGCCCCGGCGGAAAAGTCATTCGCGGCATCCAGAGCGAAACCGGCACCACCATCGAAATTGAAGATTCCGGTATGGTTAAAATTGCCGCTTTCTCGAGGGAGGAAGGTGATGCGGCCGTAAAAATGATTGAAAACCTGACCCGGGAGCCGGAAGTCGGAGCGATCTACGAAGGCACGGTTGTAAAAATTACGGATTTCGGCGCCTTTGTCCAAATCATGCCCGGCACGGACGGCCTGGTGCACATCTCGCAGCTGGCAAACCACCGGGTAACCAAGGTATCCGACATCGTCAAGGAAGGCGACAAAATCAAGGTAAAGGTGCTGGAAATCAGCCGGGACGGCAAAATTCGTTTGAGCCACAAGGCAGTTTTGGAAGAAGGAAATGGACGAAACCGTCGCTAAGACCACCCTTGAGAACGGCGTCCGGATTGTCACCAAAAAAATGCCCTACTCCCACTCGGTTTCCATGGGGGTTTGGGTCAACGTGGGTGCCCGGGACGAATCTGTGTTGGAATGCGGACTTTCCCATTTCATCGAGCACATGATTTTTAAAGGCACGCGCAAACGGACCGCATATCAGATAGCCAAAGAATTCGATGCCATCGGCGGACAAACCAATGCGTTTACGACCATGGAAAACACCTGTTACTATGCCAAGGTGATCGACAACCAAACAGCGACCATGGTCGATATTCTGGCCGACATTTTTGTCAACTCGGTTTTTGATCCGATCGAGGTCGACAAGGAACGCCCGGTGATTCTGCAGGAAATCGGCATGGTCGAAGACAGTCCGGACGAATACATCCATGTGCTCTCAAGTCATAATTTCTGGGGAGAAAACCCCCTGGGCCGTTCAATTCTCGGCACGCCGGAAAATATCGTTCGTTTTGATGCGCAAACCATCAGGAATTTTTTCCTGCGCCTGTATCAACCCGACCGGATTGTGATTTCGGCCGCCGGCAATATTGATCACAAGCGCTTGGTGGATCTGGTGGGTCCCGTATTTGAAACCATCCAGCCCCGGGACGGTTTCCCGCAGCGCATAATGCCCAGCGGCCGCTCGGTGGTGGCCCTCAACCACCGCAACCTGGAGCAAATGCACATCTGCCTCTGCGCCCCGGGCATTTCCATCACCGATCCGCGTCGTTATGCCTGTTCTATTCTAAATACCGTCCTGGGGGGCAATATGAGCTCAAGGCTGTTTCAGGAGGTGCGGGAGCGCCGCGGTCTTGCTTATTCGGTGTATTCCTTTCTTTCTTCCCATGTGGATACCGGTATGTTCGGTTTTTACTTGGGGGTTGACCCTCAACGCGCTCTGGAAGCAACGCGACTTGTGCTGCATGAAATCGATCGTATAAAACAGGAACCGATCGATTCATCCGAACTTAAAGGCGCCAAGGAATACACCAAGGGCAGTCTTTTACTGGCCTCCGAAAGTTCCGACAATCAGATGGTACGCTGTGCCCAGAACGAAATTCATTTTGAAAAGGACATTGCCCTGGAGACGGTCATCGAAAATATCGAAGCGGTCACGGCAGACGACATCCTGAATACGGCCGAAGAACTTTTCAACCGCAACCAAATAAGCCTGACGCTGTTGGGTCCGCTGGATGTGGACAAGAAAGAGTTTGAAGAAATTTTGTATTAAAATTGAGCTGCGCTCAATTTGTCAATTGTCCGTGGTCCGTGGTTAGTTGTGAAACGGAAGGTTTCTTTTATCTCGGCTAAACATGCATTGTATAGTTGTGTTAAATTTAGCACCACTCCCATGGTGGCATTCGGCTTCTCTCGTAGCCCCCAGAGCTTAAAGGCCCTTAGGAAGAGTAGAGCCTACGAGACGGAGAAGTGAAATTGGGTGGAGGATTAAACAGACAGCATTCCTTTTTTCAAACTACTGACGACGGACAACTGACGACAGACATGCGGTAATTTGAAAATTTCATCTTATTAACCCATACGCAATGTGGTTCAAAAATTAGAAAAACACGCGAGCCCCCCCATTTTGGAATCTGCTCCAATTATAAAAATCTTACGCCTGCGGCCCGAATCGAATACCGACATCCCCCTACCCCGTTATATGACACCGCAGGCTGCCGGAATGGACATCTGTATCGCCATCGAAAAAGAAGTGGTGCTGGGCAAAGGGGCCATCGCCCTGCTGCCGACCGGCTTTGCCTTGGCGCTGCCCAGGGGCTATGAGGCCCAGATCCGCCCGCGCAGCGGACTGGCGGTAAAACATGGTATCGGGCTGATTAATTCACCCGGCACCATCGATGCCGACTACCGCGGTGAAGTCAAGATCGCGGTCATCAATATGGGTCAGGATTCCTATACGTTTCGGCGCGGAGACCGGGTCGCCCAGATGGTGATCCAAAAGGTTTATCAGGCCGATCTGCTGGAAGTAAAAGATCTGGACGAAACCCGGCGCAATACCGGCGGATTCGGACATACGGGGAAATGAAAAAGGAAGCGGCCTGCGGCCTCAACGAGCGCTGCGCCGCTTGAGGAGCTCCGCCTGCGGCGGATTGAGGAGCGGCCTGCGGCCTTGAGGTTGGAGGCAAGATAAAATACGGAATGCGGATTTTAAAGGTATAGATTTCTTTTTTTGTCTTTTGCCTAAAGCGAAGCGCTCCTTAAGTGAAACGCTCCTAAAGCGAAGCGCTCATCGAGCGATGCTATCATATTGCCGTCCATTGTTCAGATTTACTATCATAAAGGATCCGATGACTGAGAATTATCAGAGCCCGCTCGATTACAACCTCGCCATCTGCACCCTGGCCAGCGGCAGCAAGGGCAATGCGACCTACATCAGCGACGGTCAGACATCGATTCTGATTGATGCCGGTCTTTCCGGCATCGAGCTCCAGCGGCGGCTGACATCAAGAGGCCTGGACCCGGCAGACCTGAATGCCATCATCGTCTCCCATGAGCACAGCGATCACACAAAAGGGGTCGGCATCCTTTCCCGACGCTATAAACTGCCGGTATACATAAATCAACCCACCCAAAGCGCCTCGGCCGAACTTGGTCGCCTGCATGAAATAAGGCCGTTTGAATGCGGTACGACATTTAGCATCCGCAATCTTTCCATCCATCCCTTTTCGATATCTCACGATGCTGAAGATCCGGCCGGCTTTACCATCGGCTGCAACGGAACCAGAATGGCCATCGCAACCGATCTGGGAATAGCGACCGCCATGGTAAAGGAGCATTTAAAGCAATGTTCCCTGCTGATCCTCGAGGCCAATCACGATCCGCAGATGCTGGAAACCGGTCCCTATCCCTGGCCTCTGAAGCAGCGCATTCAAAGCCGCGTCGGCCATCTCTCCAATGCCGATTCAAAAAAACTGCTCCATGAACTGCAGCATGAAAAACTGCAGCATGTCATCCTGGCCCACCTCAGTGAAATCAACAACACGCCTCATAAGGCGTTCGCCGAAGTCTCCCACGCCCTCACCCGCTGCAGCGCCGAACTGACGGTGGCGGACCAGTATACCTCCGGGCCGGTCATATACTTGAAATAAAGTCAGAGGTTAAAGGACCAAAGATAAAGGTGAAAGGTGGAAGGTTTAAACATCGCCCTTTGCGGAAAGATGGGCCCGCCGTGGTCCCTAAAGACAGGTATTGGGGTGCGGCAAGCATGCGAAAGTCGGTAAGGGCAAGCAACCTTCCCGGTTTTCAGCATTCCGGCTTCCCAGCTTCCATGCCTCCCCGCCCTTATGAAGACAGAGGTATTAGAACTCGGAGGAAGATATCGAATTTAGGATTGTGGTCTTATTCGGCCGGGCATATATTTAAAATTTTTGTGGTCTGAATAATATTACGATTAGCTGGAGGAATATGAATTTCAAAAATTATAGGTTGAAGTTTATATGTGAATTTGATTCAATCTGCCCGGTAAACTCAATCAACTTGCCGCCACGCCGTTCTGGCGCGCGCCAGTTCGCGGCCGTCCTGCCGGCGCGTGAGGCTATGTTGAAATTCTTTATTATCCGAATTTTGAGGCAGACAGGCGGCGATGATCTGATCGTCATAAAAGGCTTCCGCCGGAAATCGGGTTTAGCTGTTTGATTCGAGCACGAGTTTCTGAATCCCGTCAAAGTCAAAATCCTCAGCTAATCGGATCAACTCGTCACAGAAAGGCGCCATGGCATCGGATTCGGATTTCAATTCTTCGGAAATTGATTTAATTTGCATCACATCCCCCATTTCAGCCGCCGCTTTTATCCGGTCGACCACTGCCTTTTCCAGTTGGGGGGATGCCGGCGACGTATCGTCTCCGCTGCGCTTGATATTTGTCTTTTCGATCTGGGTGCCCAGTGTTTGAACGGCCTCAAGCGCGAAGTTCAGCGCACCTTCCAGTTCTGAAAATTTCCGGTTCAGTTCCTCCTCGGAAGCAGTTTTCGCAGCCTGCCCTTTAACAAGTTTCTCCAGAGCCACGGCCGCCGCCTGAAGTTCGGTGGCTTCCAGATTGCCGGCCAAACCTTTCAGGTTATGAATGAGGCTGTGGGCCTGCGCAAAATCCCTGGCAGTCAATGCCTCGCGAATTTCGCCGGCTGTTCCGCCATAGTTTGCCCCGAAATCAAGCAGAAGCTTGCGGTAAAGACGTTTGTTTCCCATCAATCGTTCCAAACCGGCTGCCAGATTGAATCCCGGTAAAGATTCCGGCAGTTCATCTGCCTCCGGTACCGCCTGCGCCGGTTCAGCAGGTGCTTCAAGTCCCGGCGGTCCTCCTGAAGCGGGTAAACTTTTTGGGATGGCAGCCCGCTCTGCAGCCGGCTTGATCCACTTCTGCAAAGTGGCAAACAGTTGGTCCGGATCGATGGGCTTGGTAACGTGATCGTTCATACCGGCCTCGATGCTCTTTTGTTCATCACCGGCCATGGCATGGGCCGTCATTGCAATGATAGGCACTGGATGCCGGATACTCGATTCTGGATCCTGGACGCCGGACGCCGGATTTGCACCGGCACGATTCCTTGTTTCCGTCACATCCGTTTCCGCTTGAGCGGAAACGGATTCCCACTTCCGAATTTCACGCGAGGCAGTGAGGCCATCCATCACCGGCATTTGAATATCCATTAAGACGGCATCAAATGGGTATTTCTTGGCAGCGTCGACGCCTTCCTGACCATTATTGGCGATCGTCACCCTGAGCCCGGCCCCTTGCAGAATCTCCAGCGCCACCTGCTGGTTGATCTCATTGTCTTCCACCAGCAGCACCCGGGACCCGGCAATGGAATTCAGCGCCTCGGGCGGCATTTCCGTTTCTCGCCTGATATCGGATCGGGCTGGAACCTCTTTTCCCAAAGCCTGCATGATGGCATCAAACAGCATCGATGAACTCACCGGTTTGAGTAAAAAGCCTTCCAACCCGATGGCATCGGCCTGCCGCATGAGTTCTTCCCGTCCATAGGCGGTCACCAGAATAATTGGCGGAACTTGCCCTAATTTTTGGTTGTTTTTAATGCGCTTGGCAGCCTCGATGCCGTCCATACCCGGCATCTTCCAGTCCATGATCACCAGCCCAAATGGTCGATCCTCGTCGGCCCTTTCGATTTCTCCCAGGGCATCTTCGCCGGAGGCTGCCTCATAAACTTCAAAGCTAAACGATTCCAGGATATCGTGCAAAATCTGTCTGGAAGTGGCATTGTCATCCACCACCAACACCTTCAAGCCTCTGATATCCTGCGCCGGCACAAAACGTTTTTTGACCGTCTCCTTTCCCAGACCAAAGTCGGCCGTGAAACTGAACGTGGTTCCCTTGCCAGGCTCAGATTCCACCCATATCTCCCCGCCCATCATATTGACCAGACGTTTGCTGATGGTCAACCCCAGCCCGGTGCCGCCGAACTTGCGCGTGGTCGAGGTGTCGGCCTGGGAAAAAGCCTGGAACAGTTTGGCCTGCTGTTCAGCGCTCATGCCGATGCCCGTATCCCGCATCGAAAACAGCAGGGTAACTTTATCCTCCGACTTCTCTTTCATATTGGTCGTCAGTACAATCTCACCTTGCTGGGTGAACTTGACCGCATTATTTCCGAGGTTGACCAGGATTTGATTGAGCCTTAGCGGATCTCCGACCAGAAAGTTCGGCACCCGGGAATCGAGCTGGAACAAAACTTCCACATTCTCCTTTTCCTGCGCCTTGACGGTGATCACATTGGCGACGTTGTCCAGAGTCTTCGACAGGTCGAACTCCACGGTTTCCATATCCAGCTTGCCGGCTTCGATTTTGGAGAAATCCAGAATGTCGTTGATGATCCCCAGCAGCGAGTTGGCCGAGGATTGAATTTTGTCCAAATAATCCCGTTGCTTGGGTGTCAGTTTGGTTTTCAGCGCCAGATGGGCCATACCGATAATGGCATTCATCGGTGTACGGATTTCGTGGCTCATGTTGGCCAGAAAATCGCCTTTGGCCCGGGTGGCGGCCTCGGCCCTGGCTTTCTCCTCGTCCAGGTCCTCCATCATATTGAGCATGGCCGATTGGGCCTCGTCCAGCTCTTTGATCCGCTCATGCAGATCGTTCTCCATTTTTTTGCGCTCGGTAATATCCAGGAACGATGCCAGGACATAAATGACATCACCCACTTCATCGCGGATGCAGGATACGGTTAAATTGGTGTAAACAATTTCGCCGTCCTTGCGGATAAATCGCTTGTCAAGGGCATAGTCGTCAATTTCACCGGCCAGCATCCGTTCGAACTGTTTGACATCCGTATCGAGATCAGCGGGATGGGTAAGTTCGGCCCAGGCAGTGTTCCGCAGCTCGTCCAGCGTATAGCCGAACATTCTCTGTAATTGATCATTGGCCTCGATCCACCCTTTGACCGGTGAAGTGATTGCCATCCCGACCTGGCCGTGCTCGAAATATCCCCGAAACCGCGCTTCTTTTTCCCGGATGCTCTCCTCCATCTTTTTGCGCTCGGTGATATCTTCCTTGACGGCTAAGTAATGAGCAACTGAGCCATCGCTGGACTTGAGCGGTGAGATCGTGGCCCACTCCCAGTAAAGCTCGCCGTTCTTTTTTTTATTCTGAAACTCACCCCGCCATTCCTGCCCGGCCCTAATGGTCTTCCAGAGCTCCCGGTAGACTTCCGGCGGCGTTTGGCCGGATTTGAGGATGCGGGGGTTTTGTCCGACGGCTTCTTCGATTGTATATCCGGTGACCTCGCAGAACTTGTGGTTGACATATTCGATGGTTCCCCTGAGATCGGTAATCACCAACGAGGCCGGGCTCTGCTCGACCGCCTGGGAGAGTTTTTTCAGCTCTTCCTCCGCCTGTTTGCGTTCGGTGATGTCCATGCTCGTGCCGATCATCCTCAGCGGTCGGCCGTTTGCATCCCTGATAACACGCCCGCGCGCCCTGAGCGTGCGGATTTCCCCATCCGGTCTTAAAAACCGGTACTCGCTGACATAATCTTGGTCTCCCGAGAAGGCGGCATTGATCTCGGATTCGACCCGCTTGGCATCTTCCGGACGGATGATTTTGACGAATCTTGACAGATTAAGGACCCCTTCGGCAGGGTCGGTGCCCATTATCCGGTGCTGGCCTTCGTCCCAGAAAAGAGTGTCGGCATTGATGTCCCAGTCCCAGGTGCCGATTCCGGAGGCGGCCAGAGCCAGGGCAAGACGCTGACGGCTTTCGGCCAATTCTTCGGTGGCTTCTTCGACTTTTTGCGTGATCGTCAAATTCCGCAGCAGCAGTACTCCGATAAACAACACCAGGAGAATGACGCCGCCGATACCGCCGATTAAAGTGGAATTGGCCAGAGCTTCCTGAGGTCCATTGCTAAAGCGCTTGTCGACATACCAGCTGATGGAAAGATCCGCTCCGGCACTCACGGTCCGGGTAGTCACCTTGTACAGCGCTTCGGGGTGGGGGCTGCCGATAACCACTCGCGAGGGTCCGGGGCCGCCCATCTCCTGGAACCGGCCCTCAATTTGAAGCTGCAAT
>CP070771.1:4569426-4579481 GCA_020345785.1 Desulfobacterales bacterium | reverse complement strand
TTGTCTCCAAACCCGGCGGCAGCAGTGCATCCCTGTCCAGTACCACGGCCATAAAACCCACCTTTGAGGTTGATGTTGCCGGCAGTTATACGGTGCAGCTGATCGTCAACGACGGAACCGACAACAGCACGCCGGATACGGTAACCATCGGCACCACGAACTCGGCACCGGTCAGCAATGCGGGTGCCGATCAAATAGTTGAAGAAAGCACCACCGTCCTGCTCAGTGGATCCGGTTCAACTGATCCCGATCAAAATATTGCCGGATTTGCCTGGGAACAGACCGGTGGATCCGCTGTGACCCTTTCAACTCCAGACAAATCCGAAACAACTTTTGTCGCGCCTCAAGTATTGACAAATGGAGAGAAATTAACCTTTAAGCTCACCGTAACGGATGCCGGCAGTCTCTCTGATGTCGATACGTGTGCGGTTGAGATCACCAAACCGCCGGCGGTTGACAGCGACGGCGACGGAGTGCCCGACGACCAGGATGCTTTCCCGCTGGATCCGAATGAAACAATGGATACCGACGGCGACGGCTTGGGCAACAATACCGATGAGGACGACGACAATGACGGCATGCCGGATACCTGGGAGATATCATACGGCCTGAATCCATTAGAGGATGATGCCGCTGATGATTTGGACGGTGATGAGATCAGCAATATCAATGAGTACAATTTGGGTAGTGCCCCGAATTTTAATGAAGGAAATTTCAAACCGGATCCTCCGGTGCTGTTGGTTCCGGAAAGCAATGCGACGGTCGGTTTAACACCGCTGCTCAGAACCGACGAATTTTCTGATCCCAACGCCAATGACGTCCACCGGAAAACCCATTGGATGGTTATCCGGGCATTTGATGAACTGTGTGTATTCGATGTCACCTCCTCGGTCTCATTAACCTCGATGACGATACCCAGACAGATCCTGGAACCGAACACCGAGTACATCTGGAAAGTCAGATTTGTCGACAACCACGATACGCCATCCGATTGGTCTGAGGAAAAAGAATTCAGCACCGTGTATGCGGAGAACGATAGGAATGCAAACGGGGTGCCTGATGATCTGGAAGTTTCGGAATATCAGGATATTGATAACGACGGTACCATGGACCTTGCTCAAAACGACATCAAGTGTGTGAACGTGGAAAAGCAAGAGGGGCACGTTCAAATTTGCGTCAGCATTCGAGACGCTGAAAATGCCAATTCAATCGTATCGCTCGATGCTGAAGATCCTTCCGATCCTCAACTGGTTTCCAAAACCCACGGAAAGCCGAATTATATCGAATTTGGATTGCTTGACTTCAAATTACTGGTGGACGCACCCGGCGATGAGACCACCGTTACCATCTATCTCTCCAGACCGGCCTACGAAGAAGGCAATTGCTTCAAATTTGATCCGGTTGATGGAGTCTGGTTGGATTATTCCGGCTACACCGAATTCAGCCCCGGCCGCCAGCAGGTGTACTTAACCATTAAGGACGGAGGGTTCGGTGACGCAGACGGAATCGCGAACGGAATCATAGTCGACCCCCTGGCTTTTGGCTCGGAAACCGACCCGAACGGTGGCTCCGGTTCAGCGCTCGACGTTTTATTTGAAGGAGTCATTCCGAATGATCTAAGCTGCTTTATTTCAGCTACGGCCGGCGGAATTACCTCATACGCGTCTGGCGCTGCCGGGTGCAGGTCAATAATACTTGCTTTCGTGATCATCCTTTTGCTGCCGCTCGTGCTCTACTGGTTCAGCCGGCAATTAAATCGAGATCGCAAGTCCCCCTGAAATCAGAAAACAGGATTCTTTCCTCTCCTTTTGCTGTTCCCAACTACACCGGGTTGGCGTTGCGCGCCGACCCCGGTGTGGTATCTTCCAAAGGCGGATAAATCTCTGCTGTGTTCGCTCCGACCGGCTTGTCCGGATTTGATCAGCGCTCGCAGACCTCCAAGAAGATATTTGACATTGGCTGGACTTTAAGATACTTCCCTACATGCATTAAGTCACCTGGCACGTTTTTTGACGACTTGTGGTCAGAAACATGAGGGCTCAGGTGTCAGCAGACAGAAAATAACCTAACCCGGACAAGCCGGAATATTCGGGGAGATTCTCGTATGGCACGAAAGATCCTCTGTTTGTGCCAGGACATCACTTTCCATCCGGAAATGGCCCTTTTTGCGATGCGCTGCGTTCTCCGCGGGTTTACTTGCTGGACGTACGATAAGTACGCCTCGTCGTAAAACCTTGTGCGGCATTGATCATCGAAAAAATTGCTCATTTCCAAATTCGAAACTTAATTGTGCCCTTTTAATTTTGTGCTTTCGTGTTAATTTATCCCTTACACGATGACCGGCTTATCAGGGTTCGTATAATATGTTGGTTTTGAACCAGGAGTTTGATGAATCATGAACATGGTGAGATTTCTCTACCTGTCTCAAAAAGATGTGGTTGATGTCGGCTTGACGATGAAAGAGGCGATCCTGGCTGCAGAAGATTGTTTAAAAGAGCATGGTCTTAAACATTATGAAAATCCGCCCAAACCGGGAGTCCATCCGCGAAAAGAGGCCTTTATTCATGCCATGCCCGGATATCTTCCCCGCAAAGAGGCCTGCGGCATGAAGTGGGTGAGCGGGTTTCCCAAAAATTCTGCATATGATCTGCCGAC
Organism: Desulfobacterales bacterium; assembly: GCA_020345785.1. Next base: position 4,576,826 of record CP070771.1, on the reverse strand, counting down.
AATTATGGGGCTTATCGTTTTAAATGATGTGAACACCGGACAACCCACCGCCGTGCTGGACTGCGCCTATATCACGGCCCTGAGAACCGCGGCTGTTTCAGGGGTGTCAGCCAAACACCTGGCCAACAAAGATGCTAAAACTCTCGGTATTGTGGGCGCCGGGATTCAAGGCCGCTATAATTTACTGAGTCTCCAGGAAGTACTGACAAAACTCGAGGTGGTGCGGGTTTTTGATACCAACGAGAAGATCCTGCAACAATTTACAAGCTTGATGAGCGAGCATGTGTCGTTTAAAATTGAGGCCTGCAAATCCTGCCGACAGGTCATAGAAGGGGCGGATGTCGTTGTTACTGCCACCGGACATCTTGAAGAACGGATATTCCAAAGTAGGTGGGTAAAGGAGGGTGCCTTGGTGCTTCCGGTTCACACCAGGGGATGGGAGACTGCAACAATTCACAATGCGGATAAGTTTGTCGTTGATGACTGGCAACAACTTTCGCACACCCTGTTCAGAGCCGACGGTTACTATGGACAATTGCCCGGTTCGCCTGTCGAACTCGGCGAGATTGTGATCGGCAGTAAACCGGGGCGGGAGGGGCGCAACGAGCGCATCGTCAATATAAATTACGGTATGGCGCTTCATGATGTTTATCTGGCCACCCTCATCCTATCAAAAGCCAGGGCAAGGGGTCTGGGGCAGACACTCACCCTCACGGAGGCAGCTATCCCCTTTGCATGACAAAGGGTAACATATGGTGCATTACAGCGAGGAGGTGCATCATAACCGAACGCAATCTCGATAACCAGATTCCATCCATCCTTTCTGCGGTTTGACCGCCAAACCATTTGAAACACATGACAGCCGTACACGAGCAGATCAGGAAATATATACGCGACCTTTCGCCGGACCTTTTAGGGGTGCCGGACATGGATTCGATTGAGATCCTGGCAATGACCCCGGGGTCTTACAATCTTAACTACCATGTCAGGGTCGATCGAAAGGAATTCATTTTTCGAATCAATATCGACCCGCAAAGCGGGCTCTCCAATCAGATCGAATATGAGTTCAGGGTGCTGAAATTCCTGGAAGGCCATGGCATTGCTCCAAAGGCCTACTATTTTGACGACAGCCGGAAGCGCTTTGATTTTGACATCCTTATCGAGGAATATCTGCGCGGACCACCGTTGCCTCTTGAAAAAAAGTACCTGCCGGCGGTCGCGCAGATCTTAATGCGGCTTCATTCTTTGGAGCCCCGGGGCGTGCCGCTGGTAATTCGGCGGAATCCATTGGCAGGTATATTTGAACAGACTCGAAATGAGCTGACCGCCTATGCGGCCAAGATGAGCCCGGATAAGAAAACAATCGGTCTGGGTCAAAAGGTATTGGCCAAATCCGAAACGCTGATCGGCAAACATCAGCAGCTCTTCCAGGCCGACAGTCTGATTCACACCGATCTGTGCTGTGAGAACTTTGTTTTGACCGCCGGGGGCCTGAGATTGATTGACTGGGAAAAGCCCCGGGTGGATGACGGCATCTATGATGTCGCTTGTTTTCTTGCCGGGCCGGCAGAACTGTACAATTCGGATACTGTCCTGAATTCGGAAGAACGTACGTACTTTATAGAGATTTATGCGCGCTTGGGGGGAAAAAATCCTGATTATCTCATGGAAAAGCTCAAAATCATTGAACCTCTGATTTCAATGCATTGGATACTTTGGGCGGCGACCATGCTTTGCAATCTTAGAGATCGCCATACATCACCCGAATTGGTTGAAGTTCATAAGGTAAAGATAGCTCGATATGAACGGGTTGCCAACCCGGAAAACATCGAAAAGCTTCTGGATATTTTGTAGCTCCATTCATAAGCCACCGGCTATGGCAGTGATAATTGAAAAGGTTTTACCGTTACAGCGAAAGTATTTTTTGGTTGTCCAAACTTTCACCATGCCGCTGGCGTATGAATGGAGATGAAAAAGACAATGTTGGCTTATTTTTTATGATCTCGTTGTGTCTGCCGGCATGGCAACCGTGACCGCATTGGGCTGAACAACACAAGATGCCTGTGAATGATGAATCGCTCAACGTAGCTAATAAAAATTTACAAGGGCAAGCTTTTGTCGGAAAATCTTATGATGCCGCCAAAATTCTTTATATAAATCAGCGACCAGTGATAGAGCGTGGTACCGGCCCCTTCTAAGGGCCTTCCTCATACCTCTAGTTCTGCTGGCGGTCGCTGATTTCATCTTTGCGCATGCAACCCACCGATTACAATATCGCTGCAGGAACCGTTGCGCCCCGGGCGCATCCCTTTATTCACGCTCCGAATACTACCTTGCTATCCATGTCATTGCCGGTTTTGTTGTCCCTGATCGCCGAACCCCTGACCGGACTTGTGGACACGGCTTTTATCGCCCGATTGGGCTCGGTTTCGCTGGCGGCCCTGGGTGTCGGGACCGTCGGATTGTCCGGCATTTACTGGGTTTTTAATTTCTTGGGCATAGGCACGCAAACCGAGATATCCCAAGCCTTTGGCAGGCAGTCCCTGCGACGTGTTGCCGAAATAGGCGGCTTGGCGCTTGCCCTGGCAGTCATCTTCGGTTTATTGCTGCTGGCGGCGGGTTTGGCACTGGTTCCATACTTTTCTACTGCCATGGGTGCCGACGGTGCAGTCCACTACCAGGCCACTCAGTACCTGCGCATCAGATTGTTTGGCGCTCCCGCCGTTATGATTACGGTGGCGGGCTTCGGCATCCTCAGGGGGCTGCAGGACATGCGCAACCCTTTGTGGATTGCGCTGATCATCAACATCTTAAATATCATCCTGGACGCCTTTTTGATTTTTGGATATGGTGCACTGCCGGCACTCGGGGTCGCCGGGGCTGCACTGGCGAGCGTTATCAGTCAGTGGATCGGAGCGGCAGCAGCGGGAATTATCCTGTATCGCAAAATCGGCATTCCCGGCGACATTCGGGTGCGCGATATCCGGCGGCTGTTTCAGATCGGTGGTGAAATGTTTATCCGAACCGGTCTGGCCACGGCTTTTTTTCTTTTGACGACCCGCGTTGCCACCCGCATCGGACCGGACGCCGGGGCGGCCCACCAAGCCATACGGCAAGTCTGGATGTTTACCACGCTTTTGCTTGATTCTTATGCCGTTACCGCTCAGAGTCTGGTGGGTTTTTTTATGGGTCCGGCCTTGCGGCAGCAGGCACGGCGAGTGGCCCATTACGTTTTTGGCTGGAGCGCGGCAACCGGCCTGGCGCTGGCTCTACTGATGTTGCTCGGGCAGGCTGCAATTATGGACCTCATTGTTCCCCCATCGGCCATTAAACTTTTTATTCCGGCCTGGATTGTATCCGCTGTTACCCAGCCGGTCAATGCGCTGACCTATGCCACCGACGGAATTCACTGGGGTACCGGAGATTTTCGTTTCCTGCGCAATGTCATGCTGGCGGCCACTGTCTGCTGCGGATCGGCTATTTTCCTGCTCGATGAAAACCGTGGGGATGCGCTGACCTGGTTGTGGGTTATTACCTGTGCCTGGATATGGATACGGGCCGTGTTCGGGGTCCTGCGGGTGTGGCCTGGGATCGGTAAGAGCCCTTTAAAAGACCAGGCCGGCAAGATATAAATTCCAAATTCCGAGCACCAAATAACAAATGGTTCGACAAACTCACCACCCTTAGCAGCGTCGAAGGGTAAATCTCAAATCACCATAATCAATGACCGAAACCGGCCAAACCGAGATAATTTAGCTGTATTTTTTGAGTATTGGTAATTTCTTGCTCTCGTGATATAGGACCGCGCATTTATCAATAACGATGACAAAAACAGGTTGAGGTCCGTTTGGAATTTTGTATTTTGGTCATTGAAATTTATTTGAGATTTGTGATTTGGAATTTGTAATTTTGTTTGCGCCAGCCTTGAAACCCGATCAAATGCCTTTATTGAATATCGGTTAGGCTACCTCAACACGTCTACCCCCAAATGCGGTTCTGACAAGCTCAGCGGCATATTCCTTGTCGCAGGCACCGTACTGCTGGCTGAAGCCATGGATGATGATGGTACCGTCCGGTTCAAAACGCAGGTGAGCGCCGCCCAATTCATGGACCCGGGCGTTTTTGAATCCGCGGTCGCGAATTTCTTTCTCTGTGTTGCGCAGTATTTCCCGGTGCCAGAGATCCCCGGAACGCAGAATCACCATTTCTTCAATACCATCGCCGGACACCGATACCAGAAGGATTTTACCATTGTAGCCTTCCGGCAAATTGACCGCCGGAATTACCCTGCCGGCCGTTTTTGTGCCGCTCCGGACCGGCTGCAATTCGTTCAATAGCGGTATTCCGGCATCATGCCGGGAGATGTTTTGCGCGAAGAACTGAAAACGCTTCCTATGAAAAAACAAGGCATCCGGTTCTCCGGCCGTGTGGGGCGTCAGGATAACATTTTCAAGGCGTCGCAGGGGACTGTCGGCGGGCAGCGGTTCAGTTTCGAATACATCCAGACCGGCTCCCCCAATGCGGCCCAGCCGCAGAGCCTCTATCAGGGCCTGCTCATCAACCACGGCTCCGCGGGAGGTATTGACTAAAAAAGCATCTTTTTTCATTACCTTGAATTGCCTGGCGCCGATCATATGTCGCGTCTTTTCGTTTAACGCGACATGAATAGAAACGATATCCGCTCGTTTTAGAAGTGAATGCAAATCCATGCGGTCTATGTCGGCAGTTTCTCCCGTCTGCCGATAATGGTATCCAACAGCCTTCAGGTTGTTGGCCTGTGCCATTTTGGCGACTTCCCGGCCGATGCGGCCGAGCCCCACCACGCCGATCACCTTGCCGGAAAGCTCCGATCCGGCATAGTCCACAGCGAAATTACCGCTCTTGATTGCCGCGTTTAATTTGGCGATATTTTTGTACCAGCAGAGAATTAAAGCAAGCACGTGTTCAGCCACCGCGCGGGCATTGATCCCGGCTGCATTGGCCACCAGGATGCCTCTTCGGCTGCATTCCTCTATATCGACGTTGTCGTAGCCGGCTCCGGTCTGAATGATTTTCAAATTTTTGGCATGTTCCAGAAGCGGGGCGTCGATCCGGGTCCCCTCGGGTATGAGCGCATCCGCATCGCCGATTTCATCGATTAAAGATAATGCCGGAACCACAACGATTTGCCAATCGGCAGGGAATTGTCCGGCAATTAACTGCTGTGTATTTTCGGGTGCATCTCTGACAATAACGACTTTCAATTTTGCTTCCTGTACAATTTTAGCAAGCGGTTATTAAGTTCAGATTATTTGAATGGCCGGGGTGTTATGTCGTCATGCCTGCGTAGAGCCTGCCCGCGTGTAGAAGGGGTCGGGCATTCAGGTCCCTCGGCACCTTATTCTCTGGATTCCTGCCTTTGCAGGAAGGCCAAATTATGTCGCAAAAAATCCCCGACTGCTCGATTAATTAAAGGGCTGGATAGACTTTGTCAATCACCGATTTTTTTAAAAATCGGTGATTGACAAAAGATTTCAATTTCATAATACCGGCTGTGTCTCCAAATTTTCATATTTGATATAAAATAAAAAAAGAAAAAAATGCGCAGCATTAAATAATTAATCCGCCGGAATTTCGATTTTACGACTTTCTTCAATCTTAAAAGAATATTTCAACACTCTGAATAAGCTATTTTTGAGAGCAGACTAATTAAAGATTGACAATTGTCGATAGGAGAAGCATCTAAATCTAACGCTTTTTTAACGAAGATCGCATTAATTCCTGATGAAAAACTGAAATGAAAGTGTATTTTACTATGCAGATTCCAAGCATTGAACAGTGCTATCAGCTGATGTGCGATATGAAGATGATGGACCATATTGTGCGCCACTCCCTTCAGGTTTGCCGAGTGGCAACCTACCTGGCGCAGAATCTAAACGCGCAGCATCACCGGCTCAATTACGATTTGATCCGGGCGGCGTCCCTGCTGCACGACATCACCAAGACCCGCAGCTTTAAAACCGAAGAAAATCATGCCCTTACCGGCGGCCAATTTCTGGCCGAGCAGGGCTATCCCGAGGTCGGTGATCTCGTTCGGCAGCATGTCAGACTGGATGCATACCCGGATCCGGTAACGCTTGGCGAAGCGGAGATTATCAATTATGCCGATAAGCGGGTGCTGCATGAAAGGATCGTCGGTCTTGATAAACGTTTGAACTATATACTGGAAAAGTACGGCAAGCTGCCGGAACACAAGGAACGAATTCGTTGGCTCTGGGACAAAACCCAGGCCTTGGAAGAGGAAATCTTCCGTAAGTTAGCGATCACTCCGCAGAACCTCGGTCGGCTGCTCAACGCCGACGATAAGTTCATAGATTTCTCTGGATATCAAAAAGTATGCAATTTAATTTAGGAGCCAATAACCAATAACCATTAACAACCTAATTTCTAATTATGAGCGGTCTGGCCCTTTCCATTGTGCTCGTTGCGGCATTATTGCATGCAAGCTGGAATTATCTTGCCAAAACGAGCCGTAAAAAAATGGCATTCATCTGGTGGTTTCTCCTGATCGCCTCTATCGGCTATCTGCCGATGTTTCTGTACTTCCTGCCGCAGCTGACCCTGAACCCGGCCGGATGGGCCTGCATCATTGCCACCGGCGTGTTGCACGCCTTATATTTCTGGTTCATGGGAGGGGCTTACGAGAGAGGCGACCTTTCGCTGGTGTATCCCCTCTCGCGGGGCTCCGGACCTCTGTTTGTGCCAATACTGGCTGTCACTCTTTTGCAGGAAAAGCTCTCAGTGCCGGGAGTATTGGGTATTATCCTGGTTGTCTGCGGAATCTACTTTATCCATCTGAATTCATTTAACCTTGATTCCATACTTGAGCCATTTCGAGCAATGCGCGGAAGCGCCTCGATCTGGGCGCTTTGTACCGGAGGAACCATTGCCGGATATTCTCTGGTTGACAAAGTGGGCGTTGGTCTGGTTTACCCGCCGGTTTACATCTATCTGATGTTTGTCATTTCGCTGCTGCTGCTCTCCCCCTACGTGTTGGTCAAGGAGCGTGAAGCATTGAAAATGGAGTGGCGGTTCAACCGGGGACCCATTCTCATCGACGGTTTTCTGGTTCTCTTCACCTATTTGATGATCCTTTTTGCCTTCCGACTCAGCAAGGTAAGCTACGTGGTTGCCGCCCGCGAAGTGAGCATCGTTTTTTCAGCCTTATTTGGGATTATCTGGCTCAAGGAGGCGCATGCCCACCAGAAACTTGCCGGAGCTTCGCTGATTGCACTCGGCGTGGTGTTTATCGGGTTGAGCAGGTGAATAGAGGTTTCAGGTGTCAGAGAACAGAAGACAGATGTCAGATGACCCGTCTTGGCTCTTCGAGCTTCGCCGCGGCACGCAGAGGACAGAAGAAA
>CP070771.1:4565706-4569326 GCA_020345785.1 Desulfobacterales bacterium | reverse complement strand
TGATGGTTCCGTAAAAAGTCCTCGAACCGTCATGCCGGACTCGATCCGGCATCCAGAACACCTTGAATTTATTGGATTCCGGCTTTCGCCGGAATGACGGCAAAACGGAAGAATTTACTTTTTACGAGTTCATCAATGTTCAGGGTTGATCATTAAGATGTCTTAAGCCCACGAAACTCTGAAACTTAAACCTCTCGATTGAGACTTCGCATGACTTAACAGCGAACCGCAGACCTTGCAATTTATGATTTTGATATGCGCCAGCCCTGAGAACTGATCCATACATCAGGAGGCCTTGTAGGAGACTCCGGCCACCGGCGGCTGCTTTAATCCTTAACCTTTGAACCCTGAACCCTGAACCTCTGAACCTTACTTAAATAAGGAGTAAGACTGATGGAAGAGAGGCCTTTTAGCGATTTATCCTATGCAAAATTTTTACATCGGCAGCACGGGGATCAGGCGAAAACTTATTTGGCATTTGCAGCGCAATAACTCCATTTGGCAAACGACATGCATACGGCCAACGATTATTGATTTGGGAGTTGTCATCAATTGGTATCAAAACAATTAAAAAAGGCCTTTGAATTGCTGATTATTCAAACTTTATCGCTGGATCGGGTAAATCCACAACCAGCAGGCTTTTTCCGACTTCTGCTTTCCGGGGTTTTTATCATATGCGCAATTTTTGTTTTTGCAACCTAAACCTAAAAAAATAAAGGATACCTGAATTTTTTCCAGCAACCATAGCTACCTAGCACCTACCAGCAAAGCGCCTATTAATTGTTGTTAAGAATACGTGCAAAATTCAGGTCTTAACTTTACAACACTTCCAGTTATTGTTACATATACCATAGTCCAGACAGGTCGGAACCAAACAGATTCGCACAGCATTTTTTTTGTCATAAATCATCTATATCAAGGCTCGGGGGAGACAGGAATACTGGAAGCCCAATGATTGATGACGTGCGGTATAATATCAGGAGTTTCAAATGGCGGTTTTGAAAAAAATTTTCGTTTTTTGGGTGTTTTTAATCGGGTCATTATTATTATTGCATCACCCATCCTTCGCCGAAACCACTATTTCGGAAAAATCGCTGTCTTCCGATATAGTTATCAGGGAGGTGTATCAACCCGGCAGTGGTTTGCCGCTGGGCAAGATCAAATCCGTGCGGGGTGAAGCGATTGTTTTTCATCGTGATCCCGCCGTGGGATATCGCGTTTGGACAGGAATGCCGCTCTATCAGGGCGATATTATCCGGACCGGGGAAACCGGCTGGATTTCATGTTGGCTTGTTGACCGTTGCCATATTGCGCTGATGTCGGAGACAACCCTTGCCGTCCTTCAAAGCACCTATAATTCCGCCCGCAAAACCAGCGCATCATTTTTGCAGTTAAAACAGGGAGACGCCCGCTTTAAATTGATGCCGTTGCCTGATTTATCTTCCTATGAATTCAAAGTCCAGACGGATACGGCATTTATGGTGACAGGCAATGCCGACTTTATTGTCATCGCGAATTCGGACACAACCGAAATCATCGCCTTTGACAATAGCCGGCTGGAAGTGACGGGCATGGCAGCGCCGGAGGAAGTTATGTATCTGTCCGATTTTCAACGCACGGTTGTTCAGGCAGAAATGGTTTCAAAAACGGTTGAGACTGTCTCCCGGGAGGAGGCCGAAACCATGAAGGCCGAGTTCCATCTGACACCGCGAACCGATTTATTTGTCGCTGCCCCCCAAAGTACTCACGTCAATGTCATGGATAGTGAGACGCCAGGAGAGGAAAATCAATGAATGACATGCATGAAATTTTCACCCGGTTTAAAGAAGAGTTTCCCGAAGTATACGCCAGGCATGAAGCTCTGGGCAAGGAAGTCCATGAAAATGCCGGACCGCTGGATGAAAAATCCCGCTGGTTGATTAAAATTGCCATATCGGCCGCCTGTAACCACAAACGCGCCCTGGCGACCCATATCAAAAAGGCCAGGGATGCCGGTGTCGGCGATCAGGAAATCAAGCATGCCCTGCTGTTGTTGATTCCAACCGCCGGCTTTCCGACGTTTATGAAGGCTTACTCGGTGCTTAGCAATATGGTTGATTAGGTTGAATGGTTGATTAGGTTGAATGGTTGATTGGATGAATAGGTTGATTTGAATAAAATGGGGTTGATGAGTTGAGTGGTCTTTCACTAAAGAAAATTGACACGTGGATTAACAAGGTCATCGATTTTATCTCCATCGATATCTGGCGTATTCAACTTGAAGATCTACCCTTTGGAAAATCGTTCGCCATCAAACAGCTCCGGGTTGTTCTTCTCACCATACGCGGATTTGACGAAGACAAGTGTTTTTTTCGAGCATCGGCGCTCACCTTTTATTCGCTGCTTTCGGTTGTGCCAGTGGTGGCGATGCTGTTCGGAGTAGCCAAGGGCTTCGGCTTTGAGGCGATACTGAAAAAAGAGCTGATCGAAAGATTCCCGGGAAACGCCCAGCAAGAGGTGCTGGCAAAAGTCATCGAGTTTGCCGAATCGCTGCTCCAGTCTACCAAAGGGGGGGTCGTTGCCGGTATCGGCCTTATTGTGCTCTTCTGGTCCGTGATTAAAGTCCTGCACAACATAGAAACATCGTTTAACGAAATCTGGGAAATAAAGGAAAGCCGGAGCTGGGGCCGAAAATTCAGCGACTACCTGGCACTTATGCTGTTAAGCCCGCTGCTGATTTTGTTGTCCAGCAGTGCAACGGTGTTTGTGACCACGCAGATTGCTCAGTTGACGGAACGAATTGCGCTGCTGGGATTTTTCAGCCCCCTGATATTCCTGAGTTTCAAGCTGATACCCTACGTGCTCGTCTGGGTTCTTTTTTCCATCACGTATATTCTGATGCCCAACACCAAGGTGACATTGAAGGCCGGCCTGGTGGCCGGTATTATTGCCGGAACCATTTTCCAGCTGGTCCAGTGGGCCTATATCAGTTTTCAGATAGGCGCTGCGAGATACAACGCCATCTATGGCAGTTTTGCCGCCCTGCCGCTGTTTTTGATGTGGGTGCAGGTCAGCTGGTGGGTGGTTCTCTTCGGCGCGGAACTGTCTTTTGCCAACCAGAACGTCAATACCTATGAATATGAGCCCGATGCCGAAAACGTCAGCCCGGCTTTTAAAAAGGTGCTCACTCTGCAAATCGCGCACCTTTTGGTTAAAAATTTTGCGAGAGGGGACCGACCGCTGACCGATAGCGAGATTTCCAACCGGCTCAAAATGCCCATTCGTCTGGTGCACAATATTTTATATGATCTCACTCAAAGCCGGATCATGAGCGAGACCAGGACCACAGACGATCAAAAATACGGCTATCAGCCGGCCCGCGACATCAATATCCTCACCATCAAATATGTGGTAGATGCTGTCGAACAAAGAGGAACCAACAGCATTCCCGTGGCAAGAACCGAGGAATTTGAGAAGCTGTCCCATGCGATTGAAAAATTCAGAGAGGAGATGGAAGCTTCGCCGGCAAATAAGCTGCTTAAGGATATATAGGCGTGCTGCGGGGCTAACAGATTGACGAATGTCGAATGAAGGAATTCTATCTGTTTTAAAAATTTATCAAAAGACCGAGCGACACGCGG
>CP070771.1:4562632-4565606 GCA_020345785.1 Desulfobacterales bacterium | reverse complement strand
GGCGGCTTACATGGCGTTTTCAGAATGGGTGAATCTGCAGATCATGCGAGCATTTGAAGCCGAAGGTATCGAGTTCGCCTTTCCGACGACGACCAACTATCTGGCGCATGACAGTCGCCGTCCGCTTCAAATCAGTATTTCCGGCGATCGCGTGCTCACGGAGCAAGGTGCCCCCCAAATACCATCGTAGATACGATGCAGGACAGACACCGCCCAGCGGGATGGCGTCGTCGTCCTCGTGCTTGTCCTCGTCCTTCGAACCGTTTCGAATCGTGGCTCGCAGACCTTCATTTCTCGATTACGAGAACGAGGACGACGAGGTACAATCTTCATTTTTTTTGGAGGAGTCACTGGGTTCGCCCACCGGGGAGAAGTTCCCGCCGAATGGCGGGATGGGCTGCCCCACAAGCAAAAGGAAAGGGGACCTCATGAACAAAAGGATTATATGCGTGATGAAGCTAACTTTGTTCTGCGCGGTATTCACCGGTCTTTCCGGCTGTACCGTGCCGCTGGCGATGCAGGGAATCAGTGGCGCTTCCCCGGTGGCTTTTAGTTATATCGGGAAGGGCAGAAGCGAGAGTTCATGGCTCGCGCGCTACGATGATGTCATCGAGGCCACTGTGCAGGCCGGCAAAGTGCTCTCGCTGGAACTCAAGGAGGAAAAGACCGGCAAGGATCGAACTTCATTGCGCTATGCTGACGGTCGGGGTGATAAATTGGATATGCTGGTTGAACGCCGCACAGACACGCTGACGTGGATTCGCTTCGACGTGGGACTGTTTGGGCCGATAAGTATGAGCCGACTCATGGCACGTCAAATTAAGTTCGAGATTGCTAAAGCCGGGACCTATCTGCAAGATTGGACACTTAAAGAAAACGAATAAGGGGGCCGGGATGGGCCAATTTATTTACGGATTATCCTTGTCAGCATCCGGTATCTCATTCTTTTCTTCTTCAGGCGGTTTTGCGCCTATAGCTTCAACTTCCTGAGCGGCTGTCGTTGCCTTGGCTTTGGCCTTGGCGGCGCGCCGAGCCGCTTTTTCTGCGCGTTTTTCAGCGTCTTCGGCCGATGCTCTGATTTCGGTCAATTCGGATTCATCGATTTGCGATGCAGCCACCGTATCCTCGAGTTGGCGTAATTTTTCTTTTGCGGCCGCGGCTTCTTCCGACGCTTTGACCGCATCTTTTTCCGCATCGCGGGCGTGCTTTTCCGCATCCGCCAGGGCGTCGAGCGCCGCAGCCGTCTGGGCGGCGTGTCCCTCTTCAGGTTCAGCCTCCAAATCGATGTCTTTGGGTGCTAAAACCGCAGCCACAGTCGGCAATCGGGAAAGAAGGGGTCCCAGTGGTTCACCGAAAGGATCGAAAAAATGATTGCCACTTAATCGGAAGGGTAGGAAAACCAAGGACGCGTCGAACGAATAGTTTGCAATGGCATCCGTATCGGCATTGGCAACGACCTCCGGTTCCGCTTCAATACGCACGTCTTCGAGGGTATGCCGGAGATCTTCCACGGTTTCATCCGAGACCCGATTAGAACCGGCTGCCAGCACCCGAATGGTTACCTCTTCCCATTCATCCCTGCGAGTCATGAGATAGGCCAGCAGCAGCATCAGATGGCTGCTGGCATCGTCCCACCACCAGACATCAATGCGGCGCTGCTTCGAAGGTATCTCCTTTAAAGCGGCCCATGCATCCTGCTTTGCGTCCAGCACGATCACATTGCAGCCGTAACGGAAGGCGGTTCGCAGATGGCGAGCGTAAAGGGTCTCCTGAACGCTTTGGATTCCTTCCGGTGGGTTTTCGAACCAATTCAGCAGAATCGTATTTGCCCTGAGCGGACCGATCCCGTATGCCTGGACCAGAATTTGGATTCCCTGGGTCAGATTCGGGCTCAGCATTACAAGTGGGAAAGCTTGTAATTTCATTTTTCCAATGTCTCTGCGAAGCTCGTCTTCAGCCTCCATGCGGGGTTTTATCATTTTCACGCCCTCGCCTTCGAGGATTCGGACGACCGTGGCAAATCCACTCTTACCTTGCAGCCAGGAAGCGAATTGAAACAAGTGATCTCGCCGGTGGCTGTCATCTGAAAACAAAAGCAAATGAGGGCGCCAGTTGCGGGGATGTTCGGGTTCTTCAGCGGCGGCCAGAATATGTTCCCGGATGCGCTGCAGATGATAGGAGCGTTGACTGTCGGCCCAGCGCGCCGGACCGGACGTACGCTTGAGATATTGATAGATCGCGAACAAAATGGCAATCGCGATGATGCCGGCGGTCAAATCTATCGCCAGCATGACCCCCAGGCAAGACAGACCCCCGGCGAGGCTGAGTCGAAAGTCGTACCAGCGGAAACGGGGACGAAAAGAAGGGCTGGCAGTGCGGGCCTCATAAAAGGTAGCGTAGTTTAAAAGACCATAGGAAATTAGAAAGAACATGGACACAATCGGTGCGATGATATTCAAATTCCCTAAGGCAATGGTCGCAAACGCAATGGCGGCAGAGAGCAAAACGCCTCTTCTTGGATTTCCGGTGGGGCCATATCCCTTGGCAAAAGGCAGCAGAAACGGAAAAATCCGATCGCCGGACAACGATTGTAAAATACGCGGGGCCCCCAAAAATGAGGCCATCGCCGATGACAATGTGGCGGCGATAACACCGGCGGTGATTAAAAAATTGACGGCTGCCACCCGTTTCATAGCGCTGTAGTCGCTTTGCATAACTTCAGCGGGGAGTGATCCTGCAAAAACAAGTGCTGATAGAAAATACACGACGATCGACAGGCTCACGGCGAGAAAGGTACCCAACGGCAGACTTTTTCCGGCGTCCTTTAAATCCCCGGACATACTGACCCCCTGGGTAAAGCCGGTGACCGCCGGAAAGAAAATGGCAAATATCACCCAGAAAGAGGGCGCATCGGAAGGAGATGACCAGTTTTGGACCAACAGAGCGCTGTTCCAATGGCTAACGCCCCCCCAGA
>CP070771.1:4560849-4562532 GCA_020345785.1 Desulfobacterales bacterium | reverse complement strand
ATCTGGATAACGAAAGCGGCGATGTGGATCTCGACGGCAATCTCGATCAAGGCTGGTTCATCCAACTGGCTGCCGGCGAAAAAGTGCTGGCCGAGAACACGATTTTTTATAAAACGCTGTATTTTACAACCTTTACACCCAACGATGACGTCTGCATGCCGGGAGGCGTCGGAAAGCTTTATGCCGTTGAATATAAAACAGGCAAGGCAGTTTTAGATTTGAATAATGACGGCAATTCAGAACGCAGCACAATCATTGGCGGTGGCATACCTTCCAAGGTGGTGACGGTATTAACGGATTCAGGAGGTACCAAATTATTTATTTCGGTGGGCAGCACAAATCCGGATCCGAACTCTGAATCTTTTGGCGCCGGAGTTGTGGGCTTTGACCCCCTGACACCGAAGAAAAATTTCTATTACCTGTGGTGGAGGGAGTTGCTTAACATCTAATTCCTCTGCTTCAATTCAAACATCAATCTTGTAACTCATATTTCAGGATCGTAATTAAATTGCGCTTCATTTCTCCTATTTTTCCGTTCAGGTGCTCACCTTATCTCTAACTCAAACTGTTAGTTGCTGCCTGCTCAAACGCGGGCATTTGGTTGTTCTACATTCGTCCCAAGTTCTTTAAATTGAAATGTATCGCCTCAGTTTCGACGTCCTCCAAAAAAATGAATTGCCGAAACTATCCTTACTTTTATAATTTATTAATAATTTTAGAAGGATAACTGATTGCTAATTTTATATCACCGGAAACATTTCAATAATTAGCTACTTCGTCATTTTTCTTGGATAATTTACATTTCACTTAAACAGGCATCGGTTGGTTCGAGGCTATCTATAATAACACTTCAAAAAGGAGGAGTATGGCACAGATTTTGTATTTTTATTCGGTAAATCTAGCATTTAACTAAAAAGAGGAGCTTTAAAACCATGCGTAACAATTCAGGATTTTCAGCATTTGAAGTGGCGGTTGCTCTGGCCATCATGGCAATTATTGCCGCGTTTGTCATGCCGAATTATGTAACCTGGCTGCGGGCCTACCGGCTCAGAGGCGCCACCAATAACCTGGTGGCTGACATGGAAATGGCCAAGATTCGGGCCATCCGTGAGAATGCCTTTGTGGCCGTACAGTTTACCACCGATAAATATACGATATTTATTGATAATGGCGCCGGTATCGGCGTGGCAGGGGACTGGATCTGCACTGGCGATGAAATCCTTTTGCGAGACCGAGATCTGCCGACCGGTGTCAGCTTTGATCTTGGGGGATTGACCCTTGTCAATAACCGCACGCGATTCAATGGCAGAGGGATTCCGCCGGATATTATCGGCAAGAGATATATTCCGTTGATGAATGCCTACGATCGTAAAGAAATTTCAATCAACCGACTGGGGTTTATGGATGTCGAATAATATGAAAATCCTTTCATACTGCGAAAAAAAGTACACACGAATTTCGAGAAAGATATACATAGTGCTACCTTAATCTGTTCGGGTGAAAATATAACCATTTGATATTTAAATATAATTTTAAATTAAGCAAAAATGGTACGCTACTTGCTTATTGGTGACGTAGGTGCCGAATGTCGTCAAAATGCGACCTTATTTGTGAACGGTTCTTGATCGGATCATTGTCGGCAACATCATGGTGGAACTTTGCTTGACATGGCAGCCAATTTTT
>CP070771.1:4549487-4560749 GCA_020345785.1 Desulfobacterales bacterium | reverse complement strand
ATCGAAGGTCCGGCGGATTAATTACTTAATGCTGCGCATTTTTTCTTTTTAGGTTTCATATCAGCCACATGAAAATAAATAGACATGGTCGATATTAAAAAATTGAAATTTTTGACAATAATTCGATTTTTAAAGTACAATTCGGTCTTCAGGCGGCTTTGTAACCCATCATTATTTGAGTTCGGGGGCCGGTTTCAAAATTGAACATTTTGAAACCGGCTCTAAAGTAAAGAATTCTGCCCCAGCTTTCCGCCCGCCTCAGACCTGAGCCTTTAGGGCAATTGGTCATCCCGCTTATCTGTCTGCTGGTTTAAAAAATTTCAACAATGAAAATCAGCGATTCTCTCGGTTACAAACACTGCTGAAATTACATTAAAAACAGATTCTCTGTAATTTAACATCGAATTGTCTATTCACCGAGAATCGCTGCGCTGCCGCAAAAAGGTTGACTTCTATTTTCTCTTGTGCTAGCGGTGGATGTGACTTGTTTTCGGTATTCTTCGGTTCTAAGGCGCTCAGCGGAATCCGCAATGTCCCTGCAGCGAAAACGACGATGGTTGCGCGTGATTGAGGAATGGCATTTCGCCCAAGCGGCATGGAACGCTGTTCATGGAAAAAGCTCAATTCGTTGGAGAAGGTAAACCGAATACACCTATTGCTTCCCCTGCCATCCACAACCTGACCGTCTTTTTTGAGGCATGTGAGTCCGTCAATGTACGAAACGCTTATCTTACCTCACGATCATTACCAGGCCGGTTACATCATCGGGCAGCGTTCCCGCCAAATAATGCATGAGTACGTTTTGGCTTCGAAGCCGTGGCAGTCTTTGAAGGCTTGGATCGGCAGCGACCGGCTAAAATATATGGAAGATGCCGCCCGCGCCGCCTTCCCGCGCTACGTGGACGAATTGGCAGGCATCGCCGACGGCTGCAAGCTGCCTTTTTCGCAAATATTCCTTTGGAATTCGCGGGGTGATATCTACCCTTTTGTCAGCGACGGCTGCACGACCGTTTGTGCACCCGCTCCCGACGGTGTTTTGTTAGGGCACAACGAAGATGGTGACCCAAAATTGCGATCCCACTGCTTCATCTCGAAGCGGGAACCCGGAAGCAATAATTTAGGCTATATCGCTTTCACCTATCCCGCTTCCATTAACGGACATACATTTTCCGTCAATTCCGCCGGAATCGTTCAACTCGTCGACAACATCCGAAGTCTCGAGTATGGTGAGGGCGTCCCGCGTCAGCTTCTTTCCAGGGCGCTGCTGGACTGCCGCAGCCTAAAGGATGTTTTTTCAATCCTTGAGGGTTGTGATCGGGCCGGAAGTTTTCATCACCTGCTGGCTCAAAGCGGTGATAAACATACTCTCAGCATTGAGTATACCCCGCGAGAAGTGAGTATGTTACGCTTGCACACTTCTTACGGTCATGCGAATCATTTTATTCACCCCCGGTTGCAAACGTCAAAACAACGGATAACACCATCATCGGCGGCACGCCAAATTCGTGTCGATGAACTGTGCCGGAAACTAAATGATTCCACCGGGCCGGCCGACATCCGGCTGATGCTTGGCGACGTGGAAAACCGGAACTTGCCTATCTATCGCATGAATCCGGAAGATTCGGACAACGAAAATACCCTTGCCACGGCGGTGTTTCGCGTGACATCAGATACGGTTCAATCACGGGTTTATGTTGCCGGAGGCGAGCAGCAGGATTTTGACTGGAACGATCAAACCGCAGACCGTTCTTAAAACCTAACACTTCAACCCCCAACCACAACTTGAAAGGAGGAATATTAAAATGAACAAATCCATTATCTTACGTTTTTGGGTGATTTTATGCGCTGTGATCCTCGCTGTTTGGGGCGGCAGCCTGTCGGCTGCGGATTGTCCGATAAAGATAGGAGGGTTGGCGCCGCTATCGGCCCCCGGATCAGTGACGGGCGGCGAAGCCATGCGTGATGCAATGAACATCGCAGTTGATGAGATCAATGCCCAGGGCGGTGTGCTCGGCTGCGAGGTCCAGCTTGTCGTCGCCGACACGGAGGGCTTGCCGGAGAAGGGCACCGCCGTGATGGAGAAGCTCATCAGCCAGGACAATGTGGTGGCTGTCGGTGGAGGCTATCACAGCTCGGTGGGTGTTGCAGCGGGACGAGTTGCTCACAATCGCGGCGTTCCGGTGGTATTTGCCGAAACATGGAGTGATGAAATCACGAACAGCAAGCTGCCGGAGGTCTTCCGGATCGCGCCGCTGAGCTCCGAAGTCGCCAATTTCCAGTCGAATTTTGCGACGACTGTTCCCGGGGTGAAAAAGGTTGCGATGATCGTTGAGAATACCGACTTTGGCAGACCCAATGCCGAAGCCTCGGTCAAGGTGCTGGAAAAAGCAGGCATCAAGTCCGTCATGTTAACGGTGGACATCGGTACACAGGATTTTGCCGGCATCGTTCAACGCATGAAGGCCCAAGATCCGGATATGATTTTTGTGATCTTGACAGGCGAGGCAAGCTACAATTTTGTTCAGCAGGCAGCCGATGCCGGTATCGGCCCCCAGAACTTGCCAATGCTGTGCGACCAGGTCGCCCTGGAGAGCAAAGCCTATTGGACCAACGTTCCGGATGGTAATTTCGGCTTTATGATGCGCGTCGGATTGCCGCCCCAACTCTATAACGACGTGGCCAAGTCATTTGTGGCCAGTTACAAGAAAAGAACCGGAAAAATAGTGCCTGAGTCCTATGCTTTTGAAGCTTATGACTCGATCCGCATCATTGGTCAGGCGATCCGGGAAGCCGGCAGCACCGATGCCGAGGCGATCATCAGCGCCCTTGAAAAAATCAAGTACGAGGGTGCTCTCGGCACCATCACCTTTCCATACGGCCGCAGCAATCCGCCTGAAAAAAGCAACATGGATGCCAAATGGTGGCATCAGTTTCCCGAACCGGCGGTCACGATGGTGCAATATCAAAAGAGCGGCCAGGATTCCACCGAAGCACCCGTGGTCTATCCGGCAAGATATAAGACGGGAGACGCCGTGTACGTAAAATAGTTGATTTATGCAGCGTCATTCTGAATTGCGCAGGGGCATTACGGCCGCAATGGGCTGACACCGGGTGTGAAACTTCACCTGGAAGGAACAGCGGACAGTTTGAACGTCCAACATCGAACGCCCAATATTGATGCCGCTGCGCTTTATCTTTTATTAGAAGCGAACCGCAGAATGTCGAAGGATGGTTTCGCTGCGCTCAGTCTTAAATTAATAAAGTAGACAGAATACCTTCCTTCGACATTCGATATTCATTATTCGATATTCGATATTCGCTTTTTTATAGTTTCTTTTTTCGAACAAACTGGCCGCTCCCAGGCCAGCGGCTGGACTGCCTGCCCTCCGTCTCGTCCCGTCATAGTCGCGCTGCAAGCGTGACGAAGTCGGAAGCCTGAAAGGCGAAGGGGGGACACTTGAAACCTCTATGT
Organism: Desulfobacterales bacterium; assembly: GCA_020345785.1. The sequence continues at coordinate 4,557,277 of CP070771.1, read as the reverse complement.
AGATCAAAGCACTCGGTAACATCGACAGCAACCTGCCCGCTCGGGCCTCGCATGGCAGGCGGGACTGTCGATACGGCGCCGCTAAGCGCTTAACAAGGCCGGGAGAGCCGATGGAACATGCAGCTTTTTTTTGGAGTGTCGTGTTGTGGCTGATCCTTTGGGGTGCGGTCGGCGGTATTGTTACGCCGCGCATTTTCCTGCGAAAAAATCTCGACGTTTCCCGGGCGGGGTTGGCGGGTGCCAGCATCGGCGCGGCAACAGGCCCTGTCGGGTTGCTGCCGCTTTGGATTTTTGCCCCCCGGTTGCGAACGAGCTGGAATGTTTTAGCCGGTTTGACCATCATCGCTATTCTGGCATGGGCCTTTGCGCTGGCTGACCCCGACAATGCCTGTATCACCAACGGGAGATATGTCGTTTCCCTGCTCTCCAACGGCCTTATCATGGGAATCATCTATGGCCTCATGGCGCTGGGACTGTCCCTGATCTTCTCCATACTTGGCGTTGTCAGTTTTGCCCATGGCGAATTCTATATGGTGGGCGGCATGGTCGTTTATTACTTTACTACCACCTGGTTTCCCGGCAGCCACCCGATTTTGGGGCTTGTCGCCGCCTGTGTGATCACCTTTGCCGTCGGTATTGTCTTTGAGCGCATCTTTTTGCAGCCCATGTACAAGGGAAAGGTCGATCGGCCCATCGAATACGGCATTCTGGTGACCTTTGGCCTGGCTTTTTTCATACAATACTTTGTGCAGGCGATTGCCGGAGCCAATCCGGTGAAAGCCAGACGCTACTTTGATTTTCCCATTCTTAGAATTCCCAGTATGGCCGATCCCTGGCTGATAAAGACCAGCCACGGCAACCTGACCCTGTTTGATACCGTGTCGATTTCCAATCCACGTTTAACCGCTGCGGTTATTTCCGTGCTTATGCTGGGACTTTTGCTGTACTTCCTTTACCATACGTGGACCGGCAAGGCCCTGCGGGCGGTCAGCCAGGATCGTCAGGCCGCGGCCGTTGCCGGCATTAATCCCGATATGATGAATACGCTGGCCTTCGCCCTGGGAGGCATGCTGGCAGCCCTCTCGGGCGCGACCCTGGTGCAGGCTTTTTCGTGGGTGCCGCAGGTGGGCATGCTGCCGGCCCTGCGATCTTTCGTGATCATCGTGCTGGGGGGGCTGGGGTCTTTGCCCGGCGCTTTTCTCGGCGGTTTAATCGTCGGCACCATTGAGGCCGCGGGCACCGGTTGTGTGCCCGACCCGAGCCGGGCTTCGGCCTACATCCCCGCATACGGAATGATTGTACTGATACTGGTGCTTTTGCTGAAGCCCACAGGATTTTTCGGACGCCAACAATGAGAAAACGGATTCCCCATATCACCGGTATTCTGGTCGTTGCCTTCCTGCTGGCGTTTCCGTTTATTTACACGCGGTCGGATTACGATTTTATCATGCACCTGTGGATTACGGCTTTTTTTTACGCCATTCTTGCATCAAGCTGGTCGCTGCTGGGTGGCTACGCCGGTCAGTTCTCTTTCGGGCACATGGCCTTCATGGCCATCGGCGCCTATTCCACCGGTCTGTTCAGTAATTATGTTTACCTTGCCAGTGCGCCGACCCAGATTTGCACCGAGTTCAAACTGGGCGACCTCTACCTTGTTGTTCTTGACCCGATCGGGGTGACCTCGACTCCGCTGACCTGCTTGGATGTGGCCCAACAAAGCTGGCCGGTGGATGCCACCGTCACCCAGCCCCCCATTGTTTGGGGCATTCTGTTGGGTATTTTGCTGGGGGGCCTTTTCGGTCTTCTGATCGGCGCATTGGTTCTGCGCCTGCGGGCTGCGTATCTGGCACTGCTTACCATCGGCTTTTCGGAAATTTTGCGGGCTGCAATCAGCGCCGAGATTTCCATTACGCGCGGACAGGCCGGACTGAGATTGAAACCGTTGTTTAGCGATGGTCTGACGGTTTTCGGCACAACTTACAGTGCCATCGATAAAGTACCACCTTATTATCTGATGCTGTTTCTGTTCCTGTTTTGCATGGCAATTATGGTCTGGCTGGAGCGATCACGATTTGGACTTTTCATCCGTTCAATACGGGAGGATGAAGAAGCGGCCGCTGCGCTTGCCGTCAACACGGTGCGCTACAAAATTCTGGTTTTCGTTATCACCTCAATGATGGCCGCGGCCGCCGGAGCAGTGCAGGCACATTACATTGGGATCATTACACCGAACATTCTGATCCTTCTGCAGATGAGCATTGTTATTGCCATGGCGGTTATCGGGGGTCTGGAGAGTATCGTGGGGGCAGCGGTCGGTGCGATCATCATATCATTCACCCTGGAGTTCTTGCGCAGCAGCTTCACCATTGGTCCGGTCACCGTTGATATGACCATCTGGCGGCTGGTGATTTTTGGCCTGCTCTTGATGCTCACGCTGCGTTTTTGGCGCAACGGCCTTATTCACCCCTTGCTGTTGTGGTTTTCACGTGCCGGCGCAAAGCAGGAAACCGTGGCCAAACGCTTGATCGACGCCGAACAGGACGTGCCGGAAGGCAAAACGGAGGAAGCGGTATGATCCGACTTGAGATAAATCGGATCTGCAAAAATTTCGGCGGACTGCAGGTTTTGAATAATGTCTCTCTCAAGGTTGAAGGGCCCGAACTTATCGGTTTAATCGGACCCAATGGTGCCGGTAAGACCACTTTGACCAATATTCTTGACGGCGTGATCAAACCCACCAGCGGCACGGTTTATTTGAATGGCAGACGCATCGATCCTTTGCCGCCGTACAAAGTGGCCCAGGCGGGTTTTGGGCGCACTTTTCAGGTAACCCGCGCCTTCAGGCGCCTGACGGTTTTGGAGAACCTGTACGTGCCGGCACTTGCGATGGACCCGACCGCCCGTCAACGTGATTTTCGGAAGCGGGCCCTCGAGGTACTGGCGTTTCTGACCATGGAGCATTTGCGCAATGAATACGCTCAGGCGCTTTCCGGCGGGCAGCAGAAGCTGCTCGAGCTTGGACGACTGCTGATGCTGAATCCTGATGTTATGATTCTCGACGAACCGTTTGCCGGCGTGCATCCGAAGCTGATGGAGATTATTTACCAATACATATACCGGGTCAATGAGGAGGGCAAAGCGATTATCATCATCAGCCACGATATGGATACGATTTTCGCGCTCAGCAGGAGACTCCTCGTGCTTAATAACGGCGATCTGATTGCCGACGGCGATCCGGAAATTGTGAAAAAAGATCCGGTCGTGATAGAGGCTTATCTCGGCCGGGATGAAGAAGCGGAACAATAATATTGAAGATTGAAGAATGAAAATTGAAGATTTGAGGAATTCTATCATTTATTCCGGCGGAGGCGGGTTAGGCGTTCGTTAATAAAGCGACAATTGGTTGTCGATGTGAGCGAATGCATTGATTTTTTAAAGGTGTTCAGGTGTCCCTCCTTCGCCTTTCAGGCTTCCGACTTCGTCACGCTTGCAGCGCGACTACGACGGGACGAGACGGAGGGCAAGCAGCCAAACCGCTGGCTGCGTAGCGGCCATTTTGATCGAAAAACGAAACGAATGAATCACGCCGAGGCGTGAAACATCGAACGTTCAACTCGCCACAGGCGAGCAAGCACTTGTCTGCCTCAGGCAGATCGAATTTTGAATGCTAAAAGATGAAAAAACGGGTACCGTCAAAAATTTTGAACCATAGATTTTTGAATGCAAATTTCATTGTAAATTTTAAATTAAATTGCGGAGCGTAGCGATATCATTATTCGATGTTCAACGTTGGACGTTCGATGTTCGACGTTCATCTTTTTATTGATAGACATTCGTCAAGCCGAAAAGATCAATGGAAAACTAATGCACTCAAACCCACCAGGCCAGGACGATCAAAAGATGCTGGAGGTCAGGAATCTTTACGTGGGTTACTACAAGGACCTCAACATCCTCCAGGATCTTGAGCTGGTTGCCCGGAAAAGCAAAATATCGACGATATTAGGGGCCAATGGCGTCGGTAAATCCACCCTGCTCAAAGCCGTCTTTGGTTTTCTGAAGCCAAATGCGGGAGAGATTCTGCTCAATGGTCGGAGCATTCTTGAGACACCCACATACAAGCGTATCCAGAAGGGTTTAGCCTACATCCCGCAGCAGCCCGGAATTTTCCGTGACATGTCGGTGGAGGAGAATCTCGAACTGGGTGCCTGGACCTTCCGGCGGGACAAAAAACGTGTCCGGAAAAAGATCGAAGAAAACTACGTGCGTTTTCCGATTCTTGGGGAAAGAAGGAGGCAGATGACCGGTGAACTCTCCGGTGGACAGCAGCGCATGGTGGAGATCGGGCGCACCCTCATGTCTGATCCCCAAATGCTGCTGGTCGATGAACCGACGGCCGGCTTGTCCAAAATGCTTTCAGAAGAAGTTTACCATATGCTGACGGACCTTCGCGACCGGGAAGGGTTGACTATACTGCTTGTCGATCAGGAAATCCGCAAAGCCCTTAAAATCTCAGATTACGTCTACGTTCTGGAACTCGGCCGCAACAAATATGAAGGACCCGCCGCCGATTTCACTGATTTGAAAAAGGCCTTTTGGGTCGGGGGCTAATGGCCCGTGCTATCTTTCAGCATTCACTTTATCAATACTTTAAACCTTCAGCCACGATGATGGGCCGAGCTTTGGTGGGCAGCTACCTGAGTGAAATTCACCGCCCGAGCTTGCATCCCGCTCTGCGGGGCTTCGCTCGAGGCGCAAGGATCGCAGAGAAAACAGTATATTTCCTATAGATTGAGAATCTTTAAATGATCAAAGCTTTTGGGATCTTAATTACGTATTTAGAAAACTCGACACTTATTACACCCATTCATGATTACGGTGACGTATTCGCAGTAATATTTTTTCACCACAGAGGCACGGAGGACACGGAGACACAGAGGGCACGGAGGTTCTGTTTTTTTGTTGGAGCGGGAGACGACGATCCAACAAAAGCCTGCAGCCCTTCGGGCAGTCAACATACAAATATCAAGCAACAAACATTTACCGGCAAAAAGCCAGTCTAAGGTGCGCTAAGCTATTTCCGCCGATAGGCTTGGTGCTTTCCCCCGGGCGTCGTCTCCCGCCCGGGGGATCCGCCTTAGGCGGACTCCGTGAACTCCGTGCCTCGAGCGAAGCGGGTGGTTAATACATCCAAAATCTGTGTTCATCCGTGTAAATCCGTGTCCAAACAAATTAGAATCGACTATGCCAATCAAAAAATTAACATTTAAAATACTGCGCTACAAACCGGACCGTATCGATCCGCCCCGGTTTCAGGAGTTCACCCTCGAAGCAGACACCGACATAAGTGTCCTTGATGCTCTTGAAAAAATCCGGCATAAGCAGGACAATACCCTGATGTACCGCCACTCCTGCCATCATTCCTCCTGCGGCACCTGCGCCTGCAAAATCAACGGCAAAGAGCGCCTGACCTGCATCACTAAAATTCAGGAACTTCCAGGCGACACCATTGAGCTGACACCTCTCGAGGGCTTTGAACCCATAGGTGATCTGGTGGTGGACGTAAGCAGACTATACGGGGATTTGCCCGATGACTGGAGTTATTTAAGGAAATCCGAAGAAGTAAAAAGCACCGCTCGCCCTCAAGGAATCCGTCAATTTACACGCTTCGAAAACTGTATTGAATGCGGCGCCTGCGTTTCCGCCTGTCCGGTAACAGAAAAAAATGCGGCATTCCTGGGGCCAGCTGTGCTTGCCGCTTTAAATAGCGAGCTTCAGAAATCACCACAAAAAGAAAGTTATCTCACGTCTCTGGCGGGAAGTAAGCGGGGCCATCATCTTTGTGAAAGAGCACTGAACTGCAGTCGGGTGTGCCCCACCGCTGTTTATCCGGCACGGCACATTGCGGATTTAAGGCGAATGTTGGAAGAAGATAACTAATCCGTGGCGCCTTCGATATAACGATTTTCTTGAATTTTCAAAGAACAGTTCAACACCCTGCAAGTATTATTTTGCAGAGCGGATTAATTTACCACTAACTGATCTGAAGGGCTTATGACCCCTCGCCCGCCCTTGTTTAAAACATGTGTATAAATCATTGTTGTTCTGACGTCTTTGTGGCCTAATAACTCCTGAACTGTCCGGATATCATATCCCGATTCCAGCAGGTGAGTAGCAAAGCTGTGTCTCAAAGTATGACAGCTCACCTGCTTATAAATACGCGATATTTTTGCTGCCTTTTTTATAGACCGCTGGATTGTCTTTTCATCTATATGATGGCGTCGAATTTTACCGGATCTCGGATCGACAGATCTTTTTCTTGAAGGAAACACATACTGCCAGGCCCACTCCCTGTTCGCATTCGGGTATTTTCGCTCCAGGGCAAAAGGCAAATAGACTTCACCATATCCTTTCGACAGATCATTTTTATGAATAGCTTTAACTTTTAATAAATGACGCATCAATACATCTTTGATCACCTTGGGCAAAACCGTTCTTCTATCTTTTTTCCCTTTGCCGTCACGCACAGTGATCTGGTTCATTTCAAAATCGATGTCTTTCACCCTCAGCCGCACACACTCCATTACACGCAAGCCGGCGCCGTAGAGTATATGACCAGCCATCCAATTTACCCCATCAAGCGACGATAATACTGATTTTACTTCACTTTTCGTTAAAACAACCGGAATTCGCTCAGATCGTTTGGCACTCCTCACATTTTGCAGCCAATCTAAGTTTTGATTTAATACTTCCTTGTAAAGAAATAAAATTGCGCATTTTGCCTGATTCTGCGTACTTGCCGCCACATTACACTGAACAGCTAAAAACGACAAAAATTGTTCTACGTGCTCAGCTCCCATATCTTTGGGGTGCTTCTTCCTGTGAAAAAGGATAAATCTTCTGTTCCAGTCAACATATGATTTTTCAGTTCGAATACTGTAGCCGCAGCGTCGAATTCTGATCCGCAATTGGTCCAGAATTTTAGTCTTTTCACTCCCCATTTGATCCTCCTGTAGAAATATTTTTTAAATCTTTAAATTAATGTACATATGATTGTCAATATTTTTTTTACGCTTGTTTAATTATAATTAACTTTTATGTTGAACTTTCGCAAAAATTTATACCCAACCATCAATTTTGAAAAAACTGCCTGTAAAGATATGTAATTGTAATTAATAGGTATAGCCTTCACTAAACAGCAGGAGTGAATAATAGATTGAGGTTGAAATTTGAATTGAAATTGCGGTTTAGAATTTATTATAATACAATTATTTTGTAAAAATTATGGATTTGAATAGAAATGGTGTATTTTACGCAATTCATTAGCGTGTTAGACACCACTTTGATAAAACACTGATATAATAATATCAATAGGTTAAAAGAGGTCATATGAGTATTATACACCAGAAAAGGTGTATTTTTCATTCGGGTTTATGCCCTTTTTTGACCGTCAATTAATAGTTATGTGTGAGGATCTACAAGTGAAACATCATTGGCTACAAAAAAGTGAAAGGGAACAGTTTGAAATATCACAATTTATTTCAGCGTATTCCCGCCTCCCAAATGGACGTACTTTTGTGGTCGATTCTAAACAAGAGACACCTGACTATTTCCTTAAAGACAGTAAGACTGGTGAGATATATGGGGTTGAACTTACGTCCATCTATCTCGATGACCGAAGTGTTCCGGATGAGCATATGAAACCTATCGATGGGTGGGAAGAAATACCTGATGACCCAAGGGCATTCGAAAGGCACAATCTGAGACTTATAGAGACAATAAAAATGAAAGTG
>CP070771.1:4546508-4549387 GCA_020345785.1 Desulfobacterales bacterium | reverse complement strand
TTCACAGTATCATGAGCCGGTAATTCCCTATGCTGTGAAGATCGGATTTGGTGTGTTCGAGCTTATCCTGCTGGTGCTTTTTTTTGCACGAGCGGGGAAAGGAGCAAAAAGCTGAAAGCTCAAAGGTAAAAGGAAAAAGGCGAAAGGCATAGGGCGTTAGGCGCCCGGTTAAATTTGGTTCGCTCGAATTGAGCGGAATATTTAAATGGGGAAACAGGGCGCCCGACATTATCCTTTTTTGCATCAAGCGGAGCGCTCATCGAGTAAAACGCTCTTTGAGCGAAGCGCTCTTTTAACAACGTTTTACGGTCATTTTTACGCATCTTAGAGACTTCCCGGATTAAGGGTTGATTTATGAGTATTGCAAAAACGAACACATTAACCATCAGGACACCGGAAGGAATCGAATTTTCTCTTCTGCTAGCCGGACCGATTTCGCGGTTTTTAGCCTGGTCGGTTGATCTCTTGGCGATTTTGGCCATCAACAAGCTGCTTAATGTTGTTTTCGGTGCTGCCGGTATTATCAGTCAGGATCTGGCCGCAGCCGCCCATATCCTGGGGTACTTTGTCGTTTCCATTGGTTACGGAATCTTCCTGGAGTGGTACTGGCACGGGCAGACATTGGGTAAAAGGATGATGCGCTTGAGAGTAACGGATGTGCATGGGTTACAGCTGCATTTCAGTCAGGTCGTTATTCGCAATCTTTTGCGTTTTGTGGACAGCCTGCCGGCCCTTTATCTGGTCGGAGGATTGGCCTGTCTTATCAACCGCCACGGCCAGCGGCTCGGTGATTTCGCCGCCAACACCATTGTAGTCTGGAGCCCACGTCTTGATGAGCCCGACCTGGACCAACTTCTGGAAGGAAAATACAATTCGTTTCGCAAATATCCTCACCTGGAAGCACGCCTGCGCCAGCATGTTTCCCCCGCCGAATCCCGGATTGCCCTGCAGACTCTGGTAAGAAGAGATGAGATTAAACCCGCGGCGCGTGTGGAACTTTTTGAAAGCCTGGTGTCCCACTTTAAATCCATTGTGACTTTCCCCCCGGAAGCTACCGACGGCATCTCGGATGAACAATATATACGCAATGTCGTGGATGCGCTTTTCCGTCCCAAAACATTTTTTGTTGACAATACCGTGCAAAATCATTGATAATACAGCTACTACAACGGAACTGGTGTTTGAGAGGCGACTATTCCCCTGATTTTCAGCCCCCGATCCGATCCCGTGTCGACTTCGATACTCCCGAAGAATTCTATTTGGAAAAATGAAAGCGTTTATTCATAACATTCCCAAGGCGGAATTGCATATCCACATCGAAGGCTCTCTGGAACCGGATTTGATGTTGGATTTGGCACATAAAAACGGCATTTCGCTCCCCTATGAATCGGTCAGCGATATCCGTCGGGCTTATGATTTTAAGGATCTCCAGTCCTTTCTGGCTATATATTACCAGGGTGCGCGGGTGCTGCTGGACGAAGATGATTTTTATCAGCTCACCTGGAATTACCTTCGAAAAGCGGCTGAGCAGAATGTGCGCCATGCCGAAATATTTTTTGATCCCCAAACCCACACGGCACGCGGGATTAAATTTGAAACTATTGTGCAGGGGATTCACCGGGCCTTAATAGATGCCGGGCTGCATTTGGATGTGTCATCCAGACTGATCATGTGCTTTTTAAGGGATCTGAGTGCTGCCGATGCCATGCGGACCCTTGAGGCGGCGTTACCCTTTGCAGATTGGATTACCGCCGTCGGCCTGGATTCCGCTGAAATAGGGAATCCGCCGCAAAAGTTTAAAGCCGTATTCGATCGGGCAAGGCAACATGGATTCAAGGCCGTGGCTCACGCTGGTGAGGAAGGCCCGCCGGAATACATTTGGCAGGCCCTGAAAATTTTAAAAGTGGACCGTCTGGATCACGGGGTTCGATGTATGGAAGATTCAGACCTGGTGGAGCGTCTGGCTCAGAAGAAAGTTGCCTTAACCGTTTGCCCGCTGTCGAATGTGAAGCTTCGGGTTTTTGAGAGTATGTATCACCATAATCTCAAACGACTGCTGGACGCCGGGCTTTGCGTGACGGTGAATTCCGATGACCCGGCTTATTTCGGCGGCTATATCGAAGAAAACTTTTCGGCAGTGCAACAGGCGCATAATTTGACTTTTACCGAAATTTACAGGCTTTGCCGCAATGCCTTCAATGCCGCCTTTCTCAGTCCTGCCGAGAAACAGAAGTTTCTGGACGAACTTGATGAGTTTGCCACCCGTTTCGACGTCCTCTAAAGGTTTACTTGCCGAACCTCGCTTATATCCTCATTTATGCGAGATCAGTTGATCCGTATAAAATCAGCACCGATTCCAACATTTGACAGTGTTTCAATCCCTATGATATTTATGCTCAAATTAACTGATTTGCAGGCTCTGACGCAAAAACTCACAACCTATAAATGAATTAAACAGCTGCGTGTATGAAACCCATCGTCGCTATTGTCGGACGCCCCAACGTGGGCAAATCGACTTTATTTAACCGTGTCACGCGCACCAAAGATGCCCTGGTAGATGATTTTCCGGGGGTCACCCGGGATCGACATTACGGGGATGCCAGCTGGAATGATGTGACATTTACCCTGGTGGATACCGGCGGATTCACTACGGGTGATGATCTTGCGGAAGAGATCCGTCTGCAGGTGCAACAGGCCATCGCCGACGCAGATGTGATCATTTTATTGCTGGATGGGAAAGAGGGAATTTCGCCGTTTGATCAGGACGTCATTGAAATTCTGCGCGTTGTCGACAAACCGATTTTTTATGCGGTCAATAAAATAGACGGGGCCGAGCAGGAGGTGATGCTCTCAGATTTCTATCAACTGGGAATCGAAGA
>CP070771.1:4542429-4546408 GCA_020345785.1 Desulfobacterales bacterium | reverse complement strand
AACACCAAATACTAAACACAAAACACCAAATACCAAATTAAACACCAAATTTGTATTGTGTTTTCAAAAGCTGCCGCGTCGTTGAGCTGACGTTTAACGACGCTATCTCATCAGATGAGACCCAGCGCGCTGCGGAGGCGTCCCCCCCTGCTCTGAGATCTCCCCGAATATAATCAGCAGTCAAATCAACAATGACGTAGTGAAACCTGGTTCGGCCGCATGCATCCCGCTCAATAAAATCAAAGGTATAAACCGGTTCCACCGCAAGAATTGTAATGCCGGTTTCCTCAAATATCTCCCGCTCGGCGGCTGCCTTCAGGGTTTCACCGATTTCCACGCTGCCGCCGGGTATCGCCCAAAGATCTTCTGCCGGCGGTTTACCCCGTCGAACCAGAAGAACCTTATTGTCCTTGAACACAATGGCGCCGACGGCGACACGCGGGAGAGTCGGATACTCACTATTGCCAGTTTGCGAAGTCGATTTCAAGGAATTAAGACCTCCAATTAAAAAAATACGAAATCCGAATTTCGAAACTCGAAACAAATCCGAAGCCCAAATGACAAAAATTCAAAACTTAAATTTTTTCGGTCATGTGAACAATTTGATTTACATTTTGTTTCGTATTTCGAATTTCGTGCTTTTCAATCATCATCAAGATTCCAAATTCAGCTGACACGGATTTGAGCATTGTCGTCAATACTTGACACCCGCCATGGTTTACCGTATGGTCCGATCCGACAATAGCTGCACTCACCGAAAACACCTAATTGATGATGGCACGGAAATGAACCTGAAATCAAAGCTGCCGAATCTCAGCGTTACGATATTTTCGGAAATGACGCGTCTGGCCGACGCACACGGGGCCATTAATTTATCCCAGGGGTTTCCGGATTATGCTGTGCCCCCGGAACTCATCTCACTGGTCGCAAAATACATGCAACAGGGTTGTAACCAGTATGCGCCCATGCAAGGGGTTCAGTTGCTGCGGGAGCGGATTGCCGAAAAAGCTCTCGAATTATACGGCGCCGAATACGATCCGGCAAGCGAAATTACGGTAACGTCCGGAGCCACCGAGGCGTTGTTTGCCGCTATTATGGCCGTGGTTCACAAGGATGATGAAGTCATTGTGTTGGAACCGGCTTTTGACTCATACACGCCGGTTATTTCGTTATGCGGGGCTGCACCGGTGTATGTTCAGCTCAAATTCCCTGATTATCGCATTGACTGGGACGAAGTCCGACATGCCGTTTCCCAAAAAACAAGCGCCATTATTTTAAACTTTCCCCATAATCCCACCGGAGCGGTGTTAACGCAGGAGGACATATCCAGTCTGATTGGCGTCGTGCACAACTCGGACATCGTCATCATCAGCGATGAAGTTTACGAGCATATTATTTTCGACGGGTATACCCACCAGAGCATGGCCCGCTTTCCGCAGCTGGCAAAAAGAAGTTTCGTCATCAGCTCATTCGGCAAGACCTATCATGCCACCGGCTGGAAAATCGGCTACTGTCTGGCACCGGCTGCACTAACCACGGAATTCCAGAAAATTCACCAGTACCTGACGTTTGCCTCCAACACCCCTGTGCAACACGCATTTGCTGAATTCATGCAGCACAAAGAAGTCTATCGCCGCTTATCCAAATTCTATCAGCAAAAACGGGATAAGTTTATAGACGCCCTCAAAGGATCACGTTTTAAAGCCCTGCCTTGCAGAGGAACTTATTTTCAAATGCTGGATTATTCTGCAATCACCGATGAATCCGATATCGAATTTGCAAAACGCCTGACCATCGAAAGCCGAGTGGCGGCCATCCCGCCTTCCGTATTTTATCACCGCAGGGATGATTATAAAGTACTGCGGTTCTGTTTTGCCAAGAAAGATGAGACGCTGGAGCGGGCGGCTGAGAAGCTATGCAGAATTTGAGGGTGGGCCGAAAAGGTATGCATAGCTAAGGTTTTTACGGCTTGATACTGTCTTTGGACATAAATGCAGATCGTCAGTAGTCAATTGTCCGTGGTCCGTTGAAATCAATGCTTCGTCTTTTGTAGATTGTCGATTGCCTGCAGATAACTCCGCAGCAGCAGGTCATATCAATTCAGGAAATTAACTGACTTCAAGTGCGATCATACCCTTTCCGAAAAGTAAGCCTAGGCGCCTTTTGCCTCAATTCACCTTTAATACTACTAAAAGCCTGCCACGGACAACCGACAACGGACAATGGACATTTTTTCTAATTCAACCAGTAAGGATTAATCAGATCTTCAAATATGGTCATGGCGGCTTCAGCTCCCTGACCGGATGCAGTGACGATCTGTTTGTAGCCTCCCTCAACATCGCCGGCGGAATAAATTCCGGGCACATTGGTACGATGCCTGCCGTCGTGTTTGATATAGCCGTCCGCGTTAATCTCCAAGCCCATTTTCTCGGCCAGTTCAACGGCCGGCGTGTATCCGATGGCAATAAAGACACCGTCGGTCTTAAACGTGGAGGTTTCACCGGTCTTGTTGTTAAGGAGCAGGATTTCCTCAACCCGTTGCTCACCTTTGATCTGTTTTATTTCGGTGTTCCAGAGCACCGGTATGTTGTTATCAAACAGCTGCTTGGCCAAAAATTCCTGCGCTCTTAATTTATCCCGCCGGTGAATCAAGCTGACATCAACACCCATATGAAACAAATGCAGAGCTTCCGTCACAGCGCTGTTGCCGCCCCCAACCATCACAACCTTTTTTCCTTTGAAAAGAGGGCCGTCACAGGTACTGCAGTAACTGACGCCTCTTCCTGAAAGCCGGGATTCACCGGAAACACCCAGATGCCGATGGGTCGCTCCGGTAGCTAAAAGGACGGTCTTTGTCAAAAACTTCCTACGGTTGGTTAACACGGTAAATTGTTTTCCGGCTTGCACATCAACCACTGCCTCGCCCTGAAAGATCTGCACATACTGCAGGGCATGACTCACCATAATATCCACCAGTGTCTTGCCGCCAACTGAAGTAAAGCCCGGATAATTTTCGACAATCGGTGTTGTCGCCACTTGTCCTCCGAGAGCTTCGCGTTCCACCACGGCGGTTCGCAAGCCGCTGCGGACGGCATATATTCCGGCCGTCAAACCGGCCGGTCCCCCACCGATGATGACCAGATCGGTTTCTACCAATTCGGCGTCACTATCTGGAATAAAAATGGTCTGGGACTCCAATTTTAGCAGCGAAAGAATAAAGACCTCTTCGGGTTGAGCGCCCTGGCCAATGAGAACATCATTGGCAAAGGCCTGGGGTACGCTTTGGGCTGCATACTGTAAGGCCAGTTCCGGTTCGCTCTGGATATCTATGATCTCAAGGGAGATATATTCGGGCATCTCAACGGCTGCTTTAACGGCATTGACCGCCTGCTGGGGACAATAGGGACACGTTGGACTGACAAATACCTTAACATTTCTTGGTGAATCAATTTTTTGGATGACCTTCAGCGACTGGTCACTGAGCTGACTTTGGCCGAGTCCGACCAAAATCAGGATTTCAAGAAAGGTTCGCGCTTCTTCCCCCAGAGGTGCGCCGAGCCATCGAATGGAATAGCGTTCCGGTGCAATCAGCAAGGTGGGCGAACTGGTGATGTTGTATTTTTTGGCCAACTCATGATCTAAATCAAATTCTCGCAGTGTTATTCTTGCGCTGAGCTCTCGAAAAGCCCTGATCACCTGACGGTTACCGTGGGTGAATGCATCTTCATGACCTTTGGCCGTGAAAAGATACAGCGTAATATCATTCGGAAGTTGCTCAAACGTCGCTCTCAGCTGTTTCAGATAGGCCTGACTGGCCATCTCGCTTTGAGGGGTATCGCTATTCATGGTATCTTGCATCATGCATATCTCCTTGGAATCATTTTCATACAGACAATCAGCGACCACCAGCAAAGCTGGGGGTATGAGGAAGGCCCCTGGAAGGGGCCGGAACCACGCTCTGCCGCTGGTCGCTGATGTA
>CP070771.1:4532862-4542329 GCA_020345785.1 Desulfobacterales bacterium | reverse complement strand
TTGCATAGATTTCGGTTGCTTAAATCTTTATATGGGTTTAACCGGTCATTGGATTGGCGTTTGAGAAATCCAATCTTTTGACCTGATTAAGAGAATGCAAGTTCTGCGCCAATAACTATCAAATGTTTTGCTAATTTTCGGACCAAAAAGACGACTTAACAATATGGCTGTAATTTCAAATGATTAGCATCTATTAAATTTACATTTTACCGTGTGCAAAGCGATGATCATCCAGCATGGTTTGCGATTCATGTATGATTTTTTGCCGTAACCGTCAAAATTTTGAAAGGACGACGGTATTACAGCCGCTGGCGTCTTCATCTAGGCCCCGTCTTGGCAAATTCACAATGCCTGTATCGGTCCGGGCCTGGGGAAACTTGAGAGAAAAAGCTTTAAATTAACTTTAAAAACGTATATTCTTTATAGCTCATGATGGACAGCAAACCCCCAGAAGAAAGAATTAAGCCCTTTAGGCTGGTCAAATATTTTACTTTTACCGGTTTGGTCGTTATTTTCCTGGTTACGATCATACTGTCGGTGCTTAACACCCACTGGGTCAAAGCCATGCAACGACAGAAAAGTGAAGATTATGCCCACAGCCTTATCGAAAATTTGAATCACCAGGTATTTGTGCAGTTTATTGTTCCGATCGGTGTTATGTTCGGAAAAATTCAACTCAGCAACAAGGAACAGTTTGAACGTATGGATAATGTCGTTCGCAGCACTTTGCACAGTTTCAAAGTCGAAACGATCAATATATATAATATGGACAATGTGGTTTCATACAGTTTTGACCATGATTTAATCGGTCGTAAAAATTACGGCGGAACCGGCTATCAGCAGGCACTGGAGGGCAACATCACTTCCAAGTTGGTTCAGCGTGGCAACTTGTTCGAGATTTCACTCGGTTTTCCAAAATTCGTGCAGCTGATAACATATGCCCCCTTGCGCTGGGAGCCTCAGCTATCCAGGATTACCGGGCCGGTGCTGGGCGTGGTAGAGATTGTACAGGATTTATCCGGAGATTATCAGACTATTTTCAGAATTCAGATTCTGGTTGTAATTACCTGTACAGTGGTGATGGGCGCACTTTTTGTCGTGCTGATCTTTGTTGTCAAGCGGGGTGAAGGCATTATCCAAAAACGGGCCATGGAAAGACTGCGGCTTAAAGAACGCTTAAGCCGGGCAGAGCGGCTTTCATCTCTCGGTGAGATGGCTGCCGGAATTTCCCATGAGATTCGCAACCCGCTGGGAATCATTCGAAGCTCGGCTGAATTATTAAAGAAAAAAGTCACCAAAATCGATCCTTCAAATACGATTCCGGATATCATTGTCGAAGAAGCCAATCGCCTCAATCGGATTATCACCGATTTTATTAATTTTGCCAAGCCCAGAAGCCCGAATTTGACTCCCTGCCGCATCGAAGAGGTGATCGATAAAAATATTACATTTCTGACCACGCAAATTGAAGAAAAAGGATACCACATTAGACAGAATTACCAGAATTCATTGCCGGAGATTCAGGCCGACGCCGCGATGCTGTATCAGTCGTTTCTAAATATTCTGATCAACGCCATGCAGGCAATGCCTGATGGCGGTTGCATTGAAATTTCAATCAGTGCCAATGAAAAAATTGTTACGATAAACTTCGAAGATGAAGGTCAGGGCATTGCGGAGGAAGTTCTGGACAAGATTTGGGATCCCTTTTTCACCACCAAGGAAATGGGAACGGGTCTGGGGCTGGGTGTCGTCAAAAATATCATTGAATCTCATGGCGGCAGTATCCAAATTCAAAACAGGAACTCTGGCGGCGCGCGGGTCACCGTAGAGTTGCCTGTCGAACAGCCGCAAATACGAGCTGATATATGACCGATCGTGGTTTGCGGGTTGTGCGTTGCGTGTTGCGGGTTGCGTGTTGCAGGTTGCGGGGAAGGAATGCCGATAGCTCAACGTTGATTAATTGGGTTGAGTTAGCCGGGTGGAAAAAGCTGAAGATATGACAGAATTCAATAGCTTGACATTCGACATTCGTCGTTGCGAAGTTGCGCGTTGGGGAATTGACAAAATCTGCCATATCTGCGTTTGAGTATTGAATGTCGAAACCACCTTGGGCGGTGACGGCAGAAGATGGAGAAATACGAAGATAATGGAAACCATCCTAATTGTTGATGATGAAAAAAATTATCTGCTCGTGCTGAGCGCGGTGCTGGAAGATGAAAACTATGAAGTACTGACCGCTCTCAGCGGGCAGGAGGCACTTGAGATTCAAAAAACGTCGGATTTGGATCTGATTTTAACGGATATGAAAATGCCGGGCATGAGCGGCATTGAGCTGCTGGAAAATGTCAAGGCGATTGATCCCGATCTGCCGGTGATTATGATGACCGCTCACGGCACCGTCGATAAAGCGGTCGAGGCCATGCAAAAAGGTGCTTACAGCTATATCCTGAAACCTTTCGACAACGATCGTTTGATTATCTATGTGAAAAAGGCCATCGCCATGTTCCAGGTGGTCAAAGAGAATCGGCGTTTGCGCGATGCGGTTGAATCTCAATACCGGTTTGGTAATTTCATCGCCAAAAGCAAGGCGATGCAGGATGTATTTAAAACGATTCAGAAAGTTGCGCCGTCAAACGCGACCGTGTTGATTGAGGGCGAGAGCGGTACCGGCAAGGAACTGGCAGCCAAATCCATCCATTTCAATAGCTCGCGTCGTGATAAACCCTTTGTTGTGGTGAATTGTTCGGCCCTGGCTGAAAGTTTGCTGGAAAGCGAGCTGTTCGGCCACGAAAAAGGTGCTTTTACAGGGGCGGTGGCTATGAAAAAAGGACGCTTTGAATTGGCCGATGGCGGCACGCTTTTTCTGGATGAGATTGGAGAGTTGTCGGCGAACCTCCAGGTGAAACTGCTGCGCGTTTTGCAGGAAAAAGTGATTGAGCGGGTTGGTGGTATCAGACCCATCTCTGTAGATATCCGGGTTATCGCGGCCACCAACAAAAGTTTAAGAGAAGAGATGATAAACGGACGTTTCCGAGATGACCTTTTTTACCGGCTGGATGTTCTGCATATCGTTTTACCGCCGTTAAGAGAGCGCCGAGAAGATATTCGCCTTCTGGTGGATCACTTCATCAAAAAGTACGAATCCGAACGCAAATCGGCTCTGCCCATAAAAGGAGTTGATCAGGAAGTGGATCGACTCTTCTTTGATTATGGCTGGCCGGGCAATGTTCGTGAACTTGAGAATCTAATAGAAAGGGTCATGATATTGTGCCCCGGTGATGTCATCCGGGTATCGGATCTGCCCCGGGGCTTCACCGACAATGTGCACAACACCTTGCATCTGGAAGGCATTCCTACAAATGCCAAACTGTACGAAACCCTGGCTATGATTGAAAAGGCGATGATCGAACGGGCCTTAGAAATGGCCGACAATGTCCAGGCCCATGCGGCTGCTATGCTGGGGATCGGCAAAAGCGGTCTGAATCAAAAAATAAAAAAGTACAATTTGGATGTCGGGTCTAAAAATTAGCCTGGCATGAAACGTAACGTGGTCAAACCAGTTAACAGATTGAACGTCGAACATCGAACGCCCAACAGCGAACGTCCAATATTGATGGCGCTACGCTTTATCGATTTTAAAACAAGCCAACTGCAGAATTTTGAATGGTCGATTCTCTCGCGCAGCTCACATACTACGTATTGTTCAGTATTTTTTTAAACTGACAGAATACAATATTCGATGTTGGACGTTCAATGTTCGATGTTCGACGTTGACTAAGTTTCCTTTCCCGTCAGCCGGTCATTCGCTCCTTGACAAGATCAAGGTAAATAAAATCTGGATGGTCGGAAAGTATTTTATTGTAAGCCGCCTGGCTTTTATCGGTTTGTCCTAATTTATCATAAAGCCAGCCCAGATGGTAAAGCGCCTCAGCACGCATAATCGGCTCCGGTGACGCAGCGAGTTTTTCAAAATAGACGACCGCAGTTGCATAATCATTTAACTGCTCCCAGGCGTACCCTAAACTGCCAAGAACCTGATTGTGAATCAACGGGTGCTTTTCAAAATCTTCAAGCGACGTTTTATACAACTCGATAGCCTGTTCATAATTGCCGGCATTGTAACAAATATTGGCAAAAGTTAATCTGGCAATTTTTCCGCTTTCTTTGCTGCTGTATTTGCTAAGGATCAATTGAAAATCTGACGACACGGCACTATAACTTTCCTGCGGGCTCTTCTTTTCATTCTTAAGGCTTTCGTATTTTGTCAGGCTTTTGTCCAGTAAAGCGGCCGCCTTGTTTTCACCCCGGATTGAGAAAAATCGGATCCCGGAGATAATCACCGCCAGGCCTATAATAATTGCCACCGCATAGGTTAGTGCGGTTTTATGCTCGACGGCAAATCGAATCAATTTACCTGAAAGGGTTATAAACTCATCAGGTTCTTTTAGCAGCTCCTTGCGGGTTTTTTTGCGTTTTTTTGCCATAAATCCTCCATTAAAAATTGAATGAACTAAAATTTAAGATTTCAGAATTCTTACATGAACAGCTTCCTGATTCGTTCCCACCCGTCATCTGGAATATTCGCTCCGAGAACTTGGCAAACCTCATAGCCGCAGGCAGAGCCGAGTTGGCCGCACTTTTCGAGCGGGTATCCCTCAACAAGCCCAAAAAGAAAGCCGGCGGCCCACAGGTCGCCGGCACCGGTCGTATCCAATGCATTGCCATCGCCCATGGGATTGACAGCAATGATCCCTCCTGCGTGAGATACATAACTTCCGCGAGCACCGACTTTAAGAACGGCAATTTCAGCGTTCTGTGAAAGCGCTTCAAGGGCAAGATATTCATCTCGGTAGCCGGAAAAGGCCTCGGCTTCATCTTCATTGGCAATGAGAATATCCACATGATTCTTTACGAGTTGCGTAAGCAACTCTTTTGATTCTTCAACCACTGTAAAGCTGGCAAGGTCCAATGATATTTTAGCGCCGGCATCTTTGGCGGCGCCCAGCGCAGCCTGAATCAAATCCGGATTAAACAGGAGATAGCCCTCAACGTGCACAATGGCGGCACCTTCAAAACAACTTGCGGATATTTCTTCCGGGCGGGTTTCCGCCGATGCACCGAGATAAGTCAACATGGATCGCTGGGCATCCGGTGTTATAATCGATAGAACGCGACCGGTGGGTGAATCGGATCGAAACAGGGCGGGTTCGACATGTTGTCTTTTTAAATCATTTTCAATCAATCTACCCATGTCGCCATTGCCACACTTGCCTACAAATCGAGCCAAACCGCCCAGTTTGCCAATACCAACGACCGTGTTACATGCGGATCCGCCCGGGACTACGCTTGGGTTGCCGGAAGATATCGCCAGAATGCGCTCTATGTCTTCTTTTGCCACCAGGGTCATACCGCCTTTGGTTGCGCCTGCTTTGGCCAAAAATTCGTCCTCTTCGTGAGTGAGGATGTCAACCAACGCGGAGCCAATTCCGACTATCAGTCGGCGGTTGTTTTCTATATATCTAAAATTATTATTCAATCAGCTCAAACTATTTACTAATAACTATTTATTAATAACCATTAAATAATAACTCCCAATTGGTTTCAACTCAATTAGGGTTATAATTCCAGACACTTAATACCCTCGGCGGTATCACCAGACGAGGGAATCGTGGATCCAACCTTTGTCCCCGTCGGCGTGTTCGATATGCAGCCAGCTTTCCTTTTGTTCGAGGACCTTAAAAGGGATCCCTTTTTCGACGGTAAACAGGATTTTTTCGCCGGTCCCTGGTCCGGAGCGGATGTTGCAGAGGTCCTTATTGGTGATGATCGCTTCAACATTGCCGATCAGTGATTTATGTATCCAGCCGATGTCCTCCTCAAAGTCCTTAAATTGATACCATTGATCCGACTTTTCAGTCACCAGAATGGGATAGTATTTTTCTACCTGCCACAAAACATCATATTCGGTACCGGGTCCGGAACGGATATTTGCCACCGGTGCGACAACGGTCAAACGTTCTGCCATCGCAGTTCCGGCGCTGATAAGAAAAAGAAAAATTAGCATTAAGAAATAGCGTTTCATGATGATATCGTTACCAATTACTTTAGAGGATAAAAAGATCCGGTAACATTATTCGATACCGGTGCGAATATCTCCATGCCGGTTCTATTGACTGGTATTTGAATTCTGCGCAGTTTGTCAAGCAAAAGCGTCCATAAAATATTTCAGAATTTCGGCAATCAAATGCGGCGAAGCATCTTGGTTCCTTTAAGCTGTAAAAAACTCAAGCTCCGGCAGCTGGACACAGGTAAGGGCATTGCCGTAAACTGCGCCGGTATCGATACCGATTTTATTGGATTCCACCAGTGGTCTTTCCAGCGGAGTGTGACCGAAAATCACCGTTTTGCCGAAATTATATTTGCTGTATATAAACTTGTCCCGGATCCACAGCAGATCTTCGGTTTCCTGAGATCCCAGAGGCACCTTGGGACGCAGGCCCGCGTGAACGAAAATATAGGCCTCGGTTTCGTAATAGAGCCTTAAAGATTTAAAAAACTTCATGTGCTCAGGGGGAATCGGAAATGATTCCGATTGGGGATTTTTGCTCAGGTAGCTGTCCAAGGTATTTTGTCCGCCGTTTAGCAGATAGGTGAAACGGTCGGTTCCATCCAGGTATTTTTCGAGCATATCCTCATGGTTGCCCTTTAAAAATATGATCCCCGGAATCCGCTTTTTTAAATTCACCAGATAATCCACGACTTCAACCGAACCCGGCCCCCGGTCTATATAGTCGCCTATAAATACCAGAGTATCGTGCGCGAAATCGATCGGTATTTTTTGCATTAACTCCTGCAATCGTTCAAAAGAGCCATGGATGTCGCCTATAGCAAATATTCTGCCCATAATATCAATCAATTCATATCAATTTCTTACAACATGTTATCAGAACAAATTCGATGGACGCCTGGCACTCATCGAAAGAGAAATACCCGACGGGGCCGGTCAAGCCGGGTGATGCCTTCCTCTTTTGCAGCCTGAACGGCCATTTGATAGTCTTTGGCGGCAAGATTTGATTCCAGTCCTTTGACTTCAACCGCTCTGCCGCATGGCCGATACTGCGACATAATGTTGACATAGCTGTCGGGCGATACGCGCTGAGCGATGAATCTCATAATTTCCCGGGTTCCCGCCAAACCGCCCGGCAACACCAGATGTCTTATCAAAAGACCACGCCAGGCAATGCCGGATTCATCGAGCTGCAGGTCACCCACTTGTCGATGCATTTCCAGCAGAGCCCGGCGAGCCACCTCGGGATAATCAGCGGCCTGGCAGGCGTTTTCGGCGATTTGCGGATCCCAGAATTTAAAATCGGGCATGTAAATGTCAAAAATACCCTCAAGAAGTTTTAATGTTGTGACGCGATCATAGCCGCCGCTGTTGAAGACCAGCGGTACAGAAAGTCCATGCTGTATGGCGATCTCGACGGCTGACAAAATTTGAGGTACGACGTGGGATGGGGTGACAAAGTTAATATTGTGACATCCCTGATTCTGCAAAGCGAGCATCATAGCGGCTAATTCATCACTGGATACCTCCTGACCGCAACCCTGATGGCTGATGTCAAAGTTTTGGCAGAAAAGACACAACAGATTGCAATGGGTAAAGAAAATGGTACCTGAACCGTGGTTTCCGACTAGTGGATCTTCTTCACCGAAATGGGGATTGTAACTGGACACCCAAGCGAGTTTGCCGGTATTGCAGATGCCTGTTTCGCCGGAAAGTCGATCAACGCCGCATTTTCTAGGGCAAAGGACACAAGATTTTAACAGACGGTGAGCTTTATCTTTTTTTTCTTTGAGCAATCCCTTCTCAAAAGATCTAATGTATGATGGTTCAAATAATGCCATAATTTCAAGTTGTAGAAATTCCGTGACGTTTACCCATCGACCCGTTCAACCATTATTTTTTCGGCCAGACCGCGTCCCAGCACATAGCGTTTAAGATCTGCCGCAATGGCCAGCTGACCCTGGCCGTTGTTGGTAATCACTTCAATTTTATCATCCCTGCGGAGGCCCATCGTCAGCAACCGCATTTTAACTCCGGCGCCTCCACTGATTTCTTTGATTACCAGCCGCTCACCCGGTTTTGCATGGATGAGCGACATCATTTGAATTCGCTCTTTGAGACAGTTGTTGCAAATGCCGTAAATTTCCAGTTTGTGCTGCAGCATGTGGAATCCATGGGCCGCGGCAATTTTTATTTGCAGCTGCTCAATTTGCTTGTCTTCAAATTCAAAAATTTTTCTGCATTTCGTGCAGATCATATGATCATGGTGTTGTCCCAGGTGTCGATGTTCGTAACGAAGCTCGCCATTATCGAACCGGCTTTTGTGAGCGAAACCGAACCGGCACATTAATTTTAGCGTTTCTCTGACAAATTCGGGTTCCAGTTGCCAACCGCTTTCTTTAAGCAACTCGACCAACTCGTTGACCGTAACATGCTTTTCAGTTTGCAAAAAAGCTTCCAAAATCTTGAATCGATCTTCGAAATTGTCAATATTTTCCTGTTTAAACAGGTTTTTAAATTGCTGTTTTTCTTGAATATGAACTTGCTTCATTGGACATCTGCACCCCTGCTTCAATTAACAACTGAATATTCATTAACGGCTGTGACCGGGAATGTCATAGGTTGTACAAGTACCGCCAGGGCAGGAGCGGGTCTGTGACCGAGCCCCCTCGCCCGCAGAAGCTTCGGAACCCATAGAATGGCATGAAACGCTCAAAACCCTTTCAAACTCCTCGGACTTGCACTTGGGACATCTGAGTTCCACCTGCTCCTCCTTTTTCATTACCAAAAATTCGAAGCATTCATCGCATCTTAAACATCTGAATTCATATAGCGGCATATTGATTTTCCTTTTCCCATAGATAAATAAGCTTAAACAATTAATATTATTTATCCGGCGCTAATTGTCAAGAAATTGGTGTACTTGCCGCCAGCGTATCAAAAAAAGATGACAGGGTCCAATATCAGACTTAACTTTTTACAGACGTTTAAGGGCCAGAAAAAAAGTTAACCCTGAACGGTGAACTCAGAACCCGTCTGTCCTTGCGATGAAGATTTCACCGAAAATTGCCAAAAAAACCACCTGTAGAAATCATGTCAGAAGAACAACCATCTTTATATTCCGTTTCCTGGGTGAGCAGCATTTCCGATATAGACCGGACAGCCTGGGATGCGTTGGCCAGACCTTTGGCGACCCCCTTTCTTGAATGGGACTGGCTGCGTCTGATGGAAATATCCGGCAGCACCACAGCTAAGACAGGCTGGCTGCCCCACCATCTGACGGTGTGGTCTTCCGGTAGGTTGGTAGCGGCTGCTCCCATGTATATCAAAGCACACAGTGCCGGTGAGTTTGTGTTTGACCACGTGTGGGCCGATGTCGCCGCACGTTTGGAAATTGCAT
>CP070771.1:4529837-4532762 GCA_020345785.1 Desulfobacterales bacterium | reverse complement strand
TAGACGGCCTGTCCAGCAACATTGGTGCCCCCGGTTTCAGGCAGCACCATCACGATGCCTTCTTCCCAGTGGGCCTTGGACGTGTAAAGTGAGTTATTCAGCGAGACGATGCCCAAGCCCGGCAGCGTGCGCGCATCCATAATAAAGGGATTCGCAAAGCTCGGAGTGGCAAATTCTCCCGGAAGGGCTTGCGCCGTTATACTGGGATTCGCAGACGGCACAAAGAACAGCTGGCCCCAGTCCGCCCGATAACGCCCGGTTTGTTCGGCACCGTAATACGGCGCAAACAGACCGAACGCATTTGGCTTCAGAACGCAGTCGTAGATATTCAGGTTGATGTCGCTTTCGGGCTTCATCTGAAGAACAATCCACCATTCATAAACCGCTTCGTTATAGGCGTCAGTGAGCGCACTGACATAGCCGGGAAAGCACGGATCCGGGAATAACTGGCCTGCTGTCGTATCGAAATATTCACCATCGATGAGCGCTCCGTTCTCAAAAACCGGCGGGAAAACACTGGAATAATTCACCGGTCCATACGGCCCGACATTGTTGTTGATTACCGGCACATGCTGGACGAGATTTGCAACAGCAAAGAAATTCAATGCATCACAATCCACGGCATCAAATTCGGGAATGTTGCCCGCCCAGGCCGATGTCGCCAACAGCATCGCTGCGCTTAGGATTAAGATTATTTTACAAAATTTCATATTCGGCCTCCTTCTCGATTAAAGGTTTAAACACCAGATTTCTAACCAAAATCAATTCAATTCTGACCCTTCAATCACCTCCTTTCCGGTGCCAATTCCACAATGGATTGGCGGCTGGCAGCACCTGCGTGCGACAAATAACACGCAAGCGCTGCGATCAATCGTCACAAAGCCGGTAATCGGTTATCAGATCATCCGACAACTCAAAATTTGGCAAGGAAACTCAGGAAGCATACAGACAGATAATCCGTAACCGTTCGCTCTGTGAACTGACGAAATCGGGAAAAGTAACCTATCCTTTAAGCAGACGGCATCAAATGATCGACGATCAATGCGTCCATCTTGTTACTCTGCTCGTCTGAAAGGGCGCCGAATTGCAACCCGCAATGGACGGTATCCAGACGACCGTTGGTAGAGGATTGATCCGCAGTCCGCCCGGCATATATTAGCTTGCAGGACACGGCCGGCAGATAAAATTGATCATATCTGTATGAAAAGATATCGATCACTTCGGGTTCGATCTCGGCATCCTGTCCAAGGATATATTCAAAAGACAGCCCTCCGCGGCTAATGTCATTTATCCAACCCACCCGTGTGGACAAATGATCAAATACATACAATGCCCCGCCGGGAACCTGATATCGCGAAAATTTTCGTCTTTCAGTCTGCGCACTCATACCAATCGGGTCAATGTCTTTTGGAGGTTTCCTTTTTCTAACAAAGTCGAGCTTACAGATAGGTTACATATTGCAGGAAAATTTGAAAAATAGGGAATTTTCCGTTAGCCAAGAATGGATTTTCGTAATATTTCTGTCTCGGGAGAGGGCTCGATACCAAGAACCGCAGAGAGCATATGTTTACAGCGGTCATAAACCCAGAGCGCTTTGGCCCTGTGCCCCAGGCGGTGATAGCACGCCATCAAGCGTCGATAGGACTCCTCGTCAATACCATCGACTTCCAGTCCCCGCTGAAAGCAATCCACGGCTTTTTCCAGATTTCCGGTACTTTCCCAATAATGCCCCAGTTTGCCGACACAGCGGAGAAATTTATTTCGTAGGCGTTCCCGGATGGGGACGGTCCACGGTTCGTCGGTTTGGTCGGATAAAAAATGTCCTTTGTAAATTTCGATTGTCTTTTGAGTCAACTCAATGGCCTCTGCCGCGTCACCTTCCGTGGATTGATTTGTCCAGGCAGCCTCGGCCTGCTCACAAATTCGCTCAAAGGCCCAAACATCGGTCCAGCACTCGTTTTGATTCAGCGTTAAACATCCGTTGCAAAGCTCAACGGCTTTGTGATTACCAAGCAACTTTCGCAGACGGTGCAACGTGGTGGTAAAAGATTTGTGCGCGATATCACCGTCGACCTCGGGCCAGAGCGCATCGGCGATCTGCTCTTCTCTGACTTCTATCCCTCCAAACGCAATCAAGGCCTTGAGCATCAAAAGCGGCTTCTTTTGCGCTTTTTTGGTGAACCGCACCGGTGTTTCGTCCTTCGCCAGAGAAAATCGTCCCAACGTAATTATCTTCAGCTCCCACGGCCAATTCTTTAAGTGAATGGGCGGAGTCTCGGGAATCAGCTTGTGCTTCCGAATCAACTGCTGCACATACTCGACCTCGATTTCGGCATCGAGTGCCGCAAAACAAAGATTCTGGATGGCATTGGGATGATCGATAATCGTATTGAAGTATTCGTGTCGTTTACCAAATTCCAATGCCTTTCGCAGTGATTTTGGAACACTTGCTCTCTTGCGCTTACTTAAATCAAACAAAGCCTGGGTGAGATACACGTAAAATCGGAGGAGCTTACTTTTTGTTTGCTCGGCTAAGTTGGTCGCCATGGTAAGGTGATGGGAGGACCCCTCATTTTGATCCAGTGTATGCAGAATATTTGCTTTTGTCAGATGACAAAAGCCGAGAAAACACGGAGCTCCCAGATCGACGGCGAATCTCAGGGCGGTTTCAAGATGAAGAAGTGCCTGTTCCGGTTTTCCCAGACTTTGCGCGGCCCTTGCTTTTAAAAAATGATACCAGGCCCTTTGCCATCCGGCAGAACGCTCCTCCGGCGGCCTTATTTCTTCAAGGAGTTGATCGGCCAATTTCAAATCACCGGCATTTATGGCGGACAATATGGATTGCCCCGTGATCAGGCAGTTCAACAAATGGGTGCCGGAGGTTCGGCTCATTTCCAGGCTTTCAGAGGCAACCTCAATACCGTG
>CP070771.1:4524666-4529737 GCA_020345785.1 Desulfobacterales bacterium | reverse complement strand
AAACCAACTATCAATTTTTACCGGACCGTTCCATATACAATTCGTATATCACAGTGCCATCATCGATGCCACCTATTGAGGGACGCAGGGAACACCGAAACATTTAAAAATTGATTATCACAGGTTTTGATGGCCTTAATATTTAGCAGCTATGTTGGAGAATCTCTTTAATCGTTTCCAGAGTTCTGTGATAATTATATAGGAAGCTTCCTCAACAAAAATATGATTGTCCCCTGATACCGCGCGGCAGGATTCAACTAGCGCCTTGTTTTCCTTAAGGCAAAATTTATCTTCTACGTCTACACTGAGGGAAAAATAAAGATCCATCAAATTCCATTCACCTGTATTTGCAATCCTCGCCTTTTCCTCTAAAGGCAATTCTGCAATAAGTCTTTCTACGGCCTGATTAACTGTTTTTGGAAGTGATTGGAGTGATTGGCCGGATTTAATCATTTTTCAAATAAACCACTAATTCTGACTATTGAGATTCATATCTTTTTATCAATCCCAGCTGCATACCATGATTACATTTGTCTTTTATGGTCGAGATTACCAACGTTTTTGGTGTTTCCATTTCAATCCATATTTTAAGTGATTTTTAATCCTGGAAACCGTAAATTTCGATATGTAATCCTCAGGTTCGTCACCCATTGCGGGAGTCAGCGGAAGGGCAAGGTTTGTCACAAATACCCACTTGCCACTGATAACAAGACTTGCCGGAAACAGCAGGCCGCGGGGCGAGCCGTCTCTTCGAATGCCGAGAAATTCACCGAGTTTGGCGATAACCCTTCCATCTTCATTCAGCACAATCATTTTATCTGCCTGATTAGCAGCCACCCAGAGCAGGCCTGCATTGTCAAGCGCGATGCCATCTGCACCATTGATGCTTTCAGCAAATACTTCAAGGTGCGCTGTTTCTAAATCCAGCATCAGGATTCTGTCATCTCCGGTATTGGCGACATAAAGTACTTCTTCATCGGCGCTCAAAGCCAGGCCGTTTGCACCAAATGGCGGGAAACCCGCTGTTGCCAGAAGTCCATCATGTTTTACAATTGTGACGGGGCAAGATGGACAGTTCCGGACATCGTCGATCCGGAAAATAGCGCCTTGAAAAGAATCAGAAACAAAAAGGTTGCCAACGCTGTCGAATATAAGGGCGTTTGGCGCTGCCGCGTTATTGCCAAATATTATCTGGTCTTGGCTTCCATCGGGATTGTCCGCCAGACGGTCTGGCGGTGCTCCAATTATGGGTATCTCAGCGACGTCCTCAGCGGGCGTGTTGTCATCGAAATCGGCATCGATGCGCTGAATTTTGGATTGCCCGCCAACCAGTGCAGCGGGATTACAAATGTATACTTTGTCGTCCTGCGCGTTGAAATCGAGCCCGAGGAGCGGTGTTCCCTCAAAATCTTTTTGCGCCAGCAGCATACCGTTTTTGCTGAACCGTAAGAGTTTGTTGTCGCCACTGAAGTCGAAAGTGCTGACATAGATGTCGCCTGATTTCGGATTGACGGTAATGCCTTCTGGATAGCCCACACCATCGGGCAATGAAACAAATTCTTTTGCTGCATTTGTATCGATTACGATATCATCTTCTGCGAACACGCCACCTTCCAAGACAATAAACAAAGTCATTATTAATGAAACTTTGGTAAAATTACGCATTTTATTTCCTCCTTTCTTGAAATTGTTTTGAATAAGGGCCTCAGTGATCACTGCAAATATTTTGGACTAAAACAGGGCTTTGATCCTTTCTACAAATTAATTTTGTGTAGCACCCGTTGTTTTATTTCGCTTTGCACAAGAGAAAATAATATCATGGAATTCAACGACTTGAATACTCAATTTGGCCGTCCGGCAGCATGTACAATATCAGTGCTTGCCCGTCCGTTACCGTGGGATGGTGTGCCGATGAAGGTTCATATATGCTCCAGCCGCGGGGAACACCGTCAAATCGGGCGTTCGTAGTTATCGGCATAATCATGCAAACCTCGCCTGTGGGATGGCGATGGTGCGACCCCACCCAATCTGTCAGATCCACAACATCCACACTGAGTCCGCCTGTCTCCGGACAAGGTTCAATGACGCGACCATAGCGCGGCCCCCCTTCAGTGCCTTGGGCGCACATCCAGCCATCTGCGATCGCTTCGTGGCAGGCCTTTTCAATCGCATCAAACGTCTCACCTCCCGGCGGAAAGCGACGGTTCAGTTCCGCGGCAAGTGCGGAATCCACCTGACTGTTTGAGACGAGATCCGTCACGGGCTTGAGCAAGGCCTTGAATTCATCGATGTTCATCGAGCTATTCTCCTTTAGATATTTTGATTAAAGCTATTTTTCCGCCTCAATGGCATACTTTGCATCCGGCGCGATCGCCTTCATGACGGCCTCAATTTCTGTCCGTGCCCCGTCTTTGTCTTTGACTTCAAGGACGATATCCATCCAGCCCATGCCGGTCCCGGACCGCACAATATTGCCGACTTTTTCATTAATAAGACGTTGTTGGATCTCATCTCTTAATTGTAAATCCTGTTTGGATGCCAAGTCATCCCCCGGCCATTTGATGACCAGCCGCAGATTCTTGCCCGGATCCTCGCTGACGGATGCAGGGGGTTCCCCTTCGGAACAACTCCACAACAAGGCAAGGATAACTGTCCACAGGATGCCGCTGCGATTTAATCTTTTGCCGGACTTCCGATAATCACAAGTCAAATATATATCTCACCTCCGGAGTCAAAAAAAATAATGGTCTCTTTCTAGCAAGCGCTTGGGCATCATCTCAAAATGAAAACATTGGGATAGGACATAATGTAGCGGAAGCGTTTATCTCCGCCCGAACTGTGGTGGTTGTCTTCGTCAGCTTTTTTCTCATTCGATGTTCGATGTTGGACGTTCGATGTTCGATGTTCAATTATTTTCTTTAAAACTTGTAAAGTTCTCCTAACTTAAAAATAACTTAGCGCTAATGGGGATAAACCCCGCCGCTACACACTTCGCGATTTAACCCGGATCATCGTTCGGCCCTGATGAGCACCTTGCAGGCGTCTGCGGCCTGCCCCATGATATTAAAGCCTTCGGCCCCTCTCTCCAGGTCGACCCGGTGAGATATTACATCCTGGTAAGGCAGGTCCGGCATCATTTGGATCGCCCGGCGAAAGTCG
Organism: Desulfobacterales bacterium; assembly: GCA_020345785.1. The sequence continues at coordinate 4,526,578 of CP070771.1, read as the reverse complement.
CTGCGGGAGTAAACCCGGGTGCCGATCATGCTGATCTCTTTGAAGGAAATTGCCCTCAGATCAACCGGATGCGGCTCCTTGTGAACGCTGACCATAATTATTTTACCGCGGGGCCGCACCAGATCGCACATCTGCAGGGCAGCCGGCGCAGAGCCGGCACATTCAAAAACAATGTCAGCACCCTCACCCTTGGTCATCTCGGTAACCCGATCCAGCAGATTTTCATCTGCGCTGTTTAGTGCCTGGAAATTCAAGCCTGCCGCGCGTTTTACCCGGTGAGGATTGATGTCGCACACCAGCAGGTTTTCAATCCCGGCATTTTGCAGGCACAACCCGACCAACAGGCCGATGGGTCCGCAGCCGACCACCACCGCGCTTTGCCAGTCCGGTGGTCCGGCCATTTCAAGGGCATGGACCCCCACCGCCAGCGGTTCAATTAACGCGGCCTGATCATAGGACAAATTTTCGGGGTATTTAACCAGCAAATCCAGCGGCACGCTGACATATTCGGCAAAGCCGCCGTCACGGTCGATGCCGATGAGTTTCAAATCGCGGCAGACATGGGAAAAACCGTTGCGGCAGGCCCAGCATTCTCCGCACATCAGCAGTGGATAAGCCGTCACCTTATCGCCCACCGCCAGCGGCGTCTTCATTTCACCTGGTTGAATTTCTACAATTTCTCCGGCAAACTCATGGCCCATCACCAGCGGCGCTTTGGCCCGGGGATGTTTGCCGGTAAAGATGGCCATGTCCGATCCGCAAATGCCGGCCGCATGAACCCTTACCAGGGCTTCGCCTGCGGCGCACGCCGGGGAATCGATTTCTTCGGTTTTGAGAACGTGGGGATTTAAATAGCGTAGGGCTTTCATCCTGTATTTGGTCCTTATTATTTGAGTTTTGGGTTCAAAGGTTTAAGGTTCAGGGTTCTGCGTTTAGGTTTCAGGTGTCGGGTTTCAGGTGTCAGCGCTGTCGAAGGCCACCGAGGCGGCCGGTTTGATCGAAAATTAAGCCTCAAAACTTAGATTCCTGTCTTCTCAGGAATGACGGGCTGTATCGCAGAAAAAATCCTCGACTGCTGGTTTAAGATAGCCCGATAACTGTGAATCTTGAACCCTGAACCCTGAACGCAGAACCCTGAACCCTTACCACGGATTGGCCCAGTTCTGCGGACGCTGCCCGGAAAGCACCCGCTGAATTTCCCCGGCCGCCCCACCCTGCAGATCGCGGGTGGATTCCTTTGAATACCAGGCCAGGTGCGGCGTCAGGATGACGTTCGGCAGGGACACCAGGGGATGATCCACCGGCAGCGGCTCCTTTTCGAACACGTCGATGCCGGCGGCAAAAATTTCACCTTTCTCCAGGGCCTTGGCCAGGGCCGCCGTGTCGATGATCGCCCCGCGGGAGGTGTTTACAATAACGGCAGTTGACTTCATCGTCTTAAGCGCCGATTCATTGATGATGTGCCGGGTGTCCGGCGTGAGCGGCGCATGGATGGAGATATAATCCGCCTCCTCCAGCAGCAGGTTAAGTTCGACTTTTTCAGCGCCGTTTTCCGTGATGGTGTCCTCATCCACAAACGGGTCGTAGACCAGAACGCGGGCCGGCAGAAATCCCTGCCATTTCCTATGAAACACCCGTGCGATTTTGCCGTAGCCGATAATGCCTAAATTTCGCCCGGTGGTGCGATGAATTTCGGCTACGATGTCGGTTTCGAAAATACCGCGGCGGACGTTTCTGTCACGGATCGGCAGGGTTCGGATACAGGCCAGCATCAGCGCCATGGCATGGTCGGAAACATCTTCATTGCCGTAGTTGGGAACGATGCTGACATATATTTTACGGCGCCGCGCGGTCTCCAGGTCGACATTGTCGACTCCGACCCCGTAGCGGGCAATAATCTTCAACTGTTTGA
>CP070771.1:4519711-4524566 GCA_020345785.1 Desulfobacterales bacterium | reverse complement strand
ATTCCCGGTAACGATCCTCTTTAAGGCTTTCGGCTACGGTGTTGAAGATCTGCTGTCCTATTTCTACAAAAAAGAGAAAGTTGTTATCAGCGGCAAGAGATTTTTCAAAGAGTTCAATGAGGATTTCTTGAAGGGGCGGCGGGCCAGCAAAGATGTGAAGGATCCTGAAACAGGAGATGTGCTCGTGAAAAAGGGCCGCATTTTCGCCCAGCGTGCCATCAAACGTCTCAAAACCGCCAAAGCGGATTTGATTCCCATCCATGGCGACGAGGTTATCGGAGGGGCGTTTGCGGTCAACATTTTGCATCCGGAAACCGGAAAACTCATCGTGAAGGCGAATGAAACGGTTGATGAAGAGAATCTGGCCAAGCTGGCCGAGGCCGGTATCAATGAATTTGAACTGCTCTTTATCGATGGGTATACCTCCGGCGATTCTATCCGCAAAACGCTGTTAATCGATAAAGTGGAAAACAAAGAAGAAGCCCTGATTGAAATTTATCGCCGGCTCAGACCGGGCAACCCGGCGACACCGGAAGTGGCCCAGGAGTTTATCGATAATCTGTTCTTCAAAACGACATACTATGATCTTTCGGGTGTGGGACGTTTGAAAATTAACCAGCGTCTGGGTATCAACAGTGAAATTAACTTAAACATTCTGCGCAAAGAGGATATTTTACTGACCGCCAAGGCATTGATCGAACTCAGGGATACCCAGGGGGTTGTTGACGATATCGATCATCTCGGCAATCGCAGGGTGCGCGCGGTGGGTGAGCTTTTGGAAAATCAATACCGCATCGGACTGGTTCGCATGGAGCGTGCCATTAAAGAGCGCATGAGCCTGCAGGAGGTGGATGCACTGATGCCCCATGATCTGGTCAACCCGAAGCCGGTCTCGGCGGTTGTCAAAGAGTTTTTTGGCACCAGTCAGTTGTCCCAGTTTATGGACCAGACGAATCCCCTTTCGGAGACAACCCACAAACGGCGATTGAGTGCTCTGGGCCCCGGTGGATTAACCCGCGAACGAGCAGGTTTTGAGGTGCGGGATGTGCATCCTTCCCACTACGGCCGGATCTGTCCGATCGAAACTCCGGAAGGCCCCAACATCGGGCTGATCGTCTCTCTCAGCACCTATGCCCGGGTGAACGATTATGGTTTCATTGAAACCCCTTACCGGGTTGTCGAAAGTGCCAGAATTTCCAAGGATGTCCGGTTCATGGATGCATTTGAAGAAAAAGAGCATCCGATTGCCCAGGCCAATGCACCGGTCAATGATAAGGGGGAATACATCAATGAGCTGGTCACCTCACGGGTTGCCGGAGAATTTATGATGGTCCAGCGCGAACAGATTGAATTGATGGATATATCGCCCAATCAGTTGGTAAGTGTATCCGCGTCGCTGATACCGTTTTTGGAAAACGACGACGCCAACCGGGCCCTGATGGGTTCCAACATGCAGCGCCAGGCGGTGCCCCTGCTGATGAATCAGGCGCCTTTGGTGGGCACGGGCATAGAGGAGGTCGTGGCCAAAGATTCCGGTGTGGCCATTGTCGCCAAGCGTGATGCCACGGTAGTGGATGTTGATGCTTCGCGCATTGTACTTAAGCATGATCCATCCGATGATCCCAATGAAAAGGATGTGTCCATTTACAGCCTTTCTAAATTTATCCGCTCCAATCAGAATACCTGCTTCAATCACCGACCCATTGTCAAAAAAGGTCAGCGGGTATTCGCCAGAGATATCATTGCCGACGGACCTGCAACGGACCAGGGTGAACTGGCGCTCGGCAAGAATGTTACCGTGGCCTTCATGCCGTGGGGAGGATACAATTTTGAGGACTCGATTCTTGTCAGCGAAAGACTTGTCAGGGACGGGGTTTATACATCCGTGCATATTGAGGAATTTGAGATTGTTGCCAGGGATACCAAACTCGGCAAAGAGGAAATCACCAGGGATATCCCCAACGTCGGTGAGGAGGCATTAAAAAATCTGGATGAAAGCGGAATCATCTGCCTGGGCGCCGAAGTGAATCCGGGGGATATTTTGGTGGGTAAGATTACGCCCAAAGGGGAAACCCAACTTTCACCTGAAGAAAAACTTCTGCGGGCCATATTCGGGGAAAAAGCCGGGGACGTTAAAGATACTTCCTTGAGGGTTCCGCCCGGTGTCCAGGGCATCGTCATTGATGCCAAAGTTTTTTCAAGAAGAGGTATTGAAAAAGATGATCGGGCGCGCCTCATCGAAGATGAAGAGATTGCCGCTCTGGAAAAAGATCGCGATGACGAACTCAAAGTTGTCGAGGATGTCGTCAGGTCCCAGCTAGAGACGCTCTTGGACGGTAATAAGGCGTTTGCGCCGCTGAAAAAGGGCAAAAAGGTTCTCATTGCAAACGGCGCTAAAATCGATGCCAAAACGCTGGCCAAGATACCGGTCGTTCAACTTGAGGGCATTGTGTTAAAGGATCCTGCGGTGACCCAACAGGTTCATGATACCATTGAACGCTATCGGGATCAATGTGAGCTGTGCCGCCTGGCATTTGAGCAGCAAGTCGGTCGCTACGAAAAAGGTGACGATCTGCCGCCCGGCGTGATTAAAATGGTCAAAGTTTACGTTGCCATGAAGCGCAAGCTGTCGGTCGGGGACAAGATGGCCGGCCGTCACGGCAACAAAGGTGTTGTTTCCAGGATCCTGCCGATTGAAGATTTGCCTTATTTCGAGGACGGCACCGCGGTTGACATGGTGCTGAATCCCTTGGGAGTGCCATCCCGCATGAATGTGGGGCAAATTCTGGAAATCCATCTGGGGCGGGCCGCCAAGGCGCTGGGAGATCAGCTCAATCAGATGTTGGAAGAACAAAAGATAAAGAACTTGCGAGAGAAAGTAAAGAAAATTTTCACCAAGCCTTCCGACAAAAAGGTGATCACCCAAATGGATGACAACGACTTAGTCGAGTTTGCATCCTACTACAAGGATGGTGTCTTTATGGCAACACCTGTTTTCGACGGTGCCAAAGAGACCGAAATCAAGGAACTTTTGGTGGAAGCAGGTCTTGACAGTTCCGGACAGACGACGCTGTATGACGGTCGCACCGGTGAAGCGTTCGATAAAAAGATTACCGTCGGTACCATGTACGTCATGAAACTGCACCATCTTGTTGACGACAAAATTCACGCCCGATCCATCGGACCCTATTCACTGGTTACCCAGCAACCGCTGGGCGGCAAGGCGCAGTTCGGTGGACAGCGCCTCGGCGAGATGGAGGTATGGGCGATGGAGGCCTACGGCGCGGCTTACGCGTTGCAGGAGTTTTTAACCGTTAAATCCGACGATATGGCCGGCCGGACCCGTATGTACGAAAAAATCGTCAAGGGCCAAAACGTACTGGAACCCGGCATACCCGAATCCTTCCGGGTTATGACCAAGGAACTGCAGGCACTGGGCCTCGACATCGCTCTGCTGGAAGAGGTTCAATAAGACGGCATTTTATCTCTCACAGAGAACACAGAGTGAGCTGAGAAAAAACGATATTCTCCGTGATCTCCGCGGGCTCTGCGAGAGAATCAAACTTTAAGCTGAGATATGCATTATAGATCAGTTAATCTTAACCAAAAATAGGAAAACACCATGGAAACTCTGTATGATTTCTTTGCAAAACCTACGGATCCAAAACGTTACCAGGCAATACGCCTTGCACTGGCTTCGCCGGAGCAAATTCGGAAATGGTCCCACGGCGAGATAAAAAAGCCGGAAACCATTAACTATCGAACCTTTAAACCGGAACGTGATGGTCTTTTCTGTGCAAAGATTTTTGGCCCCACCAAGGACTATGAGTGCAACTGTGGTAAATACAAACGCATGAAACACAGAGGGGTTATATGTGAGAAGTGCGGCGTCGAAGTCATCCAATCCAAGGTGCGGCGGGAACGAATGGCCCATATTGAACTGGCGACCCCGGTTTCGCACATTTGGTTTTTGAAGAGTTTGCCCAGTAAAATAGGCAATCTGCTGGATCTTACGCTTAAAAACATGGAGAAGGTGCTGTATTTTGACAGCTACATCGTACTGGATCCCAAAAACACGCCTTTGAGCCGGGGACAGCTGCTATCCGATGATAAGTACCAGGAAGCGCTGGAAAGCTATGGTCCGAACTTTGAAGCCGGGATCGGCGCTGAAGCTGTCAAGATCATGCTGGAAAACCTGAATCTGGATGAGCTCTATAACGAACTGCGTACTGAAATTCGCGAGACCGGATCGGTGGCCAAACGGCAGAAACTGGCCAAACGCCTTAAAATTGTCGATGCTTTTCGAAAATCAGGCGTTGATCCGGTCTGGATGATCATGGATGTGATTCCGGTTCTCCCGCCGGATCTTCGCCCCCTGGTACCGCTTGAAGGAGGACGTTTTGCGACATCTGATCTTAACGATCTCTATCGGCGGGTCATTAACCGCAACAATCGGCTGAAACGGCTGATTGATTTAAAAGCCCCTGATATTATCGTTCGCAACGAAAAAAGGATGTTGCAGGAGTCGGTCGACGTCCTGTTTGACAACGGCCGGCACGGCCGTGTCATCACCGGTACCAACAAACGCCCGTTGAAGTCCCTTAGTGACACGCTGAAAGGCAAGCAGGGAAGATTTCGTCAGAATCTGCTGGGTAAACGGGTTGATTACTCGGGGCGCACCGTGATTACCGTCGGTCCGGATTTGCGACTTCATCAGTGCGGTCTGCCCAAAAAGATGGCGCTGGAGCTGTTCAAGCCCTTTGTATACTACCGCCTCGAACAGAAAGGGTTGGTGTCAACCGTAAAAAGCGCTAAAAAAATGGTCGAACGTGAAATTCCAGAAGTATGGGACACC
>CP070771.1:4516837-4519611 GCA_020345785.1 Desulfobacterales bacterium | reverse complement strand
TCTTGCCGGTTAGAGGCAACAAAAGCCCTGCGGCACCCAGGGCCAGTCCCATGACGATGCTGGACACCAGGGATCGCCCTCTGGGGGCAACCTTTTGAGCCAGCGCCACGGCGGGAAACAAGGTAGCCAGGAGCAGGAATCCGGATAGAAAGGCGATGGGATAAATTTGCGGCCCTTGTGAGTTAATGAACAGCAGGATGCAGGGAGATGAGAGAGCAAAAGAAAAAAAGTACACGGGCTTAAAACCGATCCGATCCACCAGGTGGCCACAGACGAGGGCGGAGACGGATCCTCCCACCGTAAAAAGGGAAACGATGCCGCCCACCGATACCAAAGAATGTCCTTCGGCGGCCGTCAGCATCGGTATAAAGGTCAGCAGGGACTGCTCCACAAACGCCCGGGAAAAAGCGATCGACCAGATCAATAAAACCGGTTTCCACACGTCGCCAAGACTTTCTTTCAGCGCGCCGAAGAAATCGCTCCGGGGGTGACCGTCACCATCCGCAGCCGGTATCATGATGAAAAGAACCACAAAGACCAGCACACCAAAAATGGTCAAAATCGGCAGCCGTTGAAGTCCCACAAGAGTTACGTAGCCGGAACACACGAGAGGTCCCAAGGTAAATCCAAGGGTACCTCCCAGGCCGAAAAAGGACATGGCCAAGCCGGTGCGCAGGCCGGCGTAGACTGATACCATTCCGGCCGCGGTCGGATGATAGATGGCGGAGCTGATCGAGCCCAGGCCGATTAGCGTCAGGACAATCCAGAAATAAGGAGCAACCCCCACCAGAGGGATGCAGATTGCGCCTACAAATGAGCCCACCAGAAGGATCAGCCGGTTTCTGTAGCGGTCGGCCATATAGCCGAAAACAGGTTGAATCAGAAAAGCCATAAATGTTGCGATCCCGGTAATCATCCCGACCTGGGTCAGGTTCAGAGAAAATTTATTCGCAAGCACCGGCAACAGGGGGCGAATAAAAGACTGGAAAAAATCGCCGATGAAATGAATCAGAAAAAGTGCAAAAATCGCTTTTTTGTGGATTTGGCTGGTGTCGGTCACAGACGTTCTCACTCAGGAAATTTTATGACCCCGCCCCATTATCATTTTGGCCCGTCAGGGTAAAGAAGAAACGGAAAAAGAAAAGGAATGGATTCATTTTTAGTTTTCTTTTGACAGGATCTACAGGATTAACAGGATTTTTTTTACGGTTTCCGGATGAAACCGTAAAATAAGCATTCGCTTTCCGACAGAAATTTCGGCACCATAAGAGCCCAATCGTGGATGCTGCCATTTATAAGTAAATGAGGGGTTGGAGTGTTTTTCTCGTCATGCCCGCGCAGGCGGGCATCCAGTCCACTCGGTACCGAATTTTCTGGATTCCTGCCTTCGCAGGAATGACGGCCTATAACGCAATAAACTCCCCGACTGCTCAAGTAAATAGTAAATAAGAACTTTGATTTGAAACTAATGATGAATTATTCCGCGAAGCGGATTGTATATACCCGATTTCATCCGGAAACCGGGTATTCAAAAACATTCCACTAATCCTGTAAATCTGGTCTATTTCAAATATTAAAAAAGAATCCATTCCTTAGTAAAGTTTGCGGTTCAAACAGCTTGATCGAACCGGATTTTTACGAATTCATTAATTTCCAATTGAAAAGCCGGAAGCTGTTGAGCTTTCAAGCATCCTGGCATCCCAGCCTTCCAGCTATTTTACACCTGAAACTCGCCTGCGGGGCCGAAGCCCCTGCGGCGCGGCGAAGGCTCGAAACCTGAAACCCTTGGATGAAAGAGCCTATGTCCGCAGATAAGAGGCGCCGTTGACGTCGATGATGCAGCCGGTAAGATAGTCGGTGCCGTGACCCGCCAGAAACAACACCACCCGGGCAATTTCTTCAGGTCGCGCCACCCGGTTTAAGGGGCTTTGGGCGCGGATGGCATCGCCTTCAGGGCCGGAGAGCTCGGCTGCGGCCATGTCGGTTGCCGCGAATCCGGGTGCCACGGCATAGACAAATACCCCATAAGGGGCCAGGGCCTGGGCCATGGACTGGCTGAATGCATTGAGCCCGGCCTTGCTGGCGCCGTAGGCCGGGGCCTTCGGCTCACCCCGGAAGGCGCCCCGCGAAGTGATGTTGATGATTTTGCCACCGCCGCTTTTTATCATTTGGCGGGCCACATGAAACGTCAGATGGGCCGGTCCCATCAGATTCGTAAAGATGGTTTTTTCCCAGCTCTGCCGCCACTGCTCAAAAGAGGTCGTGGCGGCGGGATGAAATTCATAGACCCCGGCATTGTTGACCAGAACATCGATTGGACCTATTTCTTCCAGCACTTTTTGCGCCAACTCTCCGACCGCAACGGCATCGGACAAATCCGCCTGCAAAAGCAGGTGAGAATTTTCCGAAAGCTCCGCCAGGGTTTGCTCTGCTGCCTGCCGGTTTTTATGATAATGAACAACGACACGGGCGCCATGTTCTGCAAACTGACGCGCGATTTCCCGGCCGATACCCCGGGAGGCCCCGGTTACCAGCACCGATTTGCCTGAAAAATCCGGATTCATATTTAGAATTTCCTTCTGTGAAATGAAATGGTGCTCTCATGATATAGATGCCGCCGCTGTAATACAAGTCAAAATCAGTGGAAACATCTCCTGACCGGCCGGCTGCAGACGACAGGGTGGCGTCAAAGTAAATTCTAAAATAATTGTATGATTATGGGTTTAACAAAATATAAAATCTCAAATCTCAAGCACCAAATTCCAAATAAATCT
>CP070771.1:4512750-4516737 GCA_020345785.1 Desulfobacterales bacterium | reverse complement strand
ATCATAAATCAGATATTAACGGCAATATTAGACAACGGAGTCGTTACCAACAAGGAGATACTGCTCAGAGAATCTGAGAAAGGTATTCATCTGCGGGATGTGGGTACCAAGGAAGAAAAAGAGCTGCATCAGTTAAAAAAATTTTATGGTCTCGACCAGGCCAAAACCATGGTCCGAATTGTAGGTCAGCCGCAACTTAAAGATCTTGATTACGGATTGTTGAATCTGGTGGTAGATTTTGTTCAGCGACTCATTCAGCCCAATATCACCTTGAACCGCAACGAAACTGAGGATCGAAGAGAGAAAGCCCTAGCGAATATTAAACCGGTACTTAACAAAATAAAGGCCGGGGAGATGCTTTTGCGCGAAGGCGAGCGCGTCACGGAAGTCCAGCTGCTGAAATTGAAAACCCTGCAGACCCAGACTAAAAAAGAGCAGGTTTTCCTAACCAGTGTTGGTGCCGCGATGCTGCTGTTGCTGCTGTTGGTAACCACTTATGTTCTTCATTTAAACCCTCCCGGCCGGCTGTCGGCAGCGCATAATAAAAGTCTGCTTTTTATGGCGAGTGTGTTTTTAACCTTCCTGCTTCTTGCCGAAATCGGTTTTAAACTGTCGGAAGTCCTGACGCTCAACGCAACCATCCCCATTCAGATGTCTTCGCTATGGTACGGTATACCTCTGGCGTCAGGCGCCATGATTGTATGTCTGTTCATGGGGTTGAGAGTCGCCGTGCCGCTGGCATTGATCTTGGCGGCCTCCTATGCGGTGGTATTCGAAAACAGCCTGACTGTTTTTCTTTACTACCTGATAAACGGCACCATGGCAGCTTACTGGATCAGACACTGCCAGGAGCGCAAAGTCTTCATAACGGCCGGTGCCAAAATCGGATTGCTCAACATTCTATCTGTCACCGCCATTAACTTCTATCTGGCGGAATTCTCCGGAACCAACCTTCTATGGGATTGGGCATTTGCTTTTATGGGAGGTATCGGCACCGGAATTGTTACCGCCGGACTTGCGCCGCTCGTTGAAATCGCTTTCGGCTACACAACGGATATCTCGCTGCTTGAGTTGGCAAACCTGGATCGGCCGATCCTGAGAAAGCTAATGTTCGAAGCACCGGGAACTTACCATCATTCGGCGATTGTCGGATCTCTTGTGGAAGCGGCGGCATCCGAAATTGGAGCGAACCATTTGCTGGCGAAAGTATGCGGGTACTATCATGATGTCGGCAAGATAAAAAAGCCCCTTTATTTTATCGAAAATCAAAAAGCCGGTAAAAACAAGCATGATAAACTGGCCCCCTCCATGTCCAGCTTGATCCTGATTGCTCATGTCAAAGACGGTGTGGAAGTAGCCAGAGAAAACAAACTGGGTCAGGTCATCATCGATACCATCCGACAACACCACGGCACCAGTCTTATCAAATATTTTTATGAAAAGGCCAAACAGCTCAAAGGGGAAGACGCCGTTAATATTGATGACTTCCGATACCCGGGCCCCAAGCCGCAAACCCGGGAAGCCGGACTGGTCATGCTGGCCGATGTAGTGGAGGCGGCCTCAAGAACCCTTGAAAACCCGACACCCTCCAGGATCCAAGGCCTGGTCCAGAACCTCATCAACAACATTTTTTCAGACGGTCAGCTGGACGAGTGCGAGTTGACTCTGAAAGACCTGCACAAGATTGCCAGGAGCTTTAACAAGTTGTTAAACGGCATTCATCATCATCGGATTGAATATACTGAAAAACGAACGCCAGCCGGTGAAAATGGCAAAGGAAAATCACGGAATGGAAGTCCTGATAGACAACAGGCAAAGCAGGTTCAAAATCTCGCCGAAGAAGATAAAACAAACGGTTCGGGTCATCTTAGACGCCTTGGACTTTCCTGATGGAGAAATTTCCATCCTTATCGTGGATGACCCGCAGATCGAAAAACTCAATCGCCAATATCTTAACCGCCAGGGTCCAACAAATGTAATTGCTTTTGCCATGCGCGAAGGCGAATTTCCACATGTCACCCCCCATCTTTTGGGGGACGTGGTAATATCTGCAGATACAGCCGCTAAAGAAGCACTAAACTCCGGCATGAGCACCGAGCGCAGATTCAATGAACTGCTGGTGCACGGAATCTTGCATTTGTTCGGCTATGATCATGAAGAATCAGAGAAGGAGACCCGGCGCATGGAAGATAAGAGCCGGGAGTTGTTGGATTTAATATAAATTAGGTGTCAGGTGTCAGAAAACAGAGGACAGATAACAGAGGACAGAAGGACAAATGACAGATTTGGGCGAATTCGCAAGCAGGAATGCAGCCTGCGGCGAGCTCAGTCGAGTCGAAGTCGGTAAGGATACCCCGAGGATTAATTACCATACACCTTTCGGTATACCAGGATTCAGTCCGCATCACTATTTCAAATGGAAAGCGCGCAGGGATTCTATGGTTTGCTTTTCTGCGATCGAGCCATCAAGTCTCTACCGAGAATCGGCGGGGACTCCAAGTTCTGACACCTGGTGAAACCTGACACCTGAAACCATGGTTGGGAAAACTCAGGCTGTTTATAAACAGTTTACAGAAATAGCAGCCCTAGGGGCAAAAATAGGAGACTATCTGATGGCAGGATTGGCAGTAAAAGTTGATCAAGTGGCAGTCTTAAGGGCGGCTCGCGGAAGCCAATTTCCTGATCCGGTGACAGCCGCTGCCCTGGCAGAAGTGTCGGGTGCCGATGGCATCATTGTGCACCTCAGACAGGATCGCCGATACATAAAAGATAGAGATGTACGCATCCTGCGCAGCATCGTGCAGAGCAAACTGATTCTCGAGATGGCATCGACATCGGAGATGGTCGGTGTCGCCCTGGATATAAAGCCCGATCTGGTGACACTGGTACCCGAAAAACGGGAAGAATCCACTGCCGATGGCGGGATGGATCTTATCGTTCACCGTGACGATATTTCAGAAACCGTGACGACGCTGCAAAACAGCGGCATTCCGGTGGGACTTTTGGTCGACCCGGTACCCGAGCAGATCAAACTGGCCCACAAAAGCAATGCCACCATGGTTGAAGTCCATACCGGAACCTACTGTGAGGCTAAAACAGCTCAGAAAAGACATCAGGCCTTCCTGGATATTGTCGATGCCGTTAAACTCGCCCACAAACTTAAGTTAAGTGTCAAAGCCGGCCGCGGGCTGTGCTATAAAACAATTAAGGCCTTTAAAAACATTCCGGAAATCGATGAATTCAGCATCGGTCACAGCATCATATCCCGTGCTGTCCTGACGGGGATGCAAGCCGCGGTCGCAGAAATGATACGGCTGATTAGAGTACTTTGCTGAATTCAAAATGGGGAGCGTGAATTGATTCTCGTAACAGCCAGCGAAATGCAACAAATCGATCGCCGGACCATTGAAGAATTCGGAATACCCGGCATGGTTTTAATGGAAAATGCCGGCCGGGGCGCGACGCGTTTTATGCTCGAGCAATTCCCGGATTTACAAAATCAAAGGGTCGGCGTGATGGCCGGACGGGGCAACAACGGCGGCGATGGGTTTGTCATTGCCCGTTACCTGAAGCAAAAGGGTATCCAGGTATTTGTATATCTGCTTGCCGATTCCAAAGCGGTTCAGGGCGATGCCGCGGCCAATCTCAGATTCCTGCGTCCGCTGGACATTCCGTTGTTTGAACTTCCGGATGAAGCCTCATTTTCCCGCATCAAAGCGGATTTAACCGGCCTGGATGTATGGGTCGACGCCCTGCTGGGCACCGGCTTGAAATCGGATGTGAAAGGCTATTTCAAAACGGTTATAGAGTTTATCAACGACCTCGACAAACCGGTGTTCGCCGTCGATATCCCCTCAGGATTGAATTCCGATACCGGTCAGCCATGCGGGACCTGTATACGTGCCCGGGCTACGGCCACCTTTGCATTTGCCAAAATCGGCCACCTGGTATACCCGGGAGCCGATTTTAGCGGCGCCCTTGAAATCG
>CP070771.1:4500601-4512650 GCA_020345785.1 Desulfobacterales bacterium | reverse complement strand
CCATTCATATGCCATCGGCATGGTTTATGTTTGGACCACCGAAAAATACTCCCGCTGCACCGATAAAACCTTTTCAATACTCATCCCGATAGGTCGGCGTGGCTTATGAATGGAGTAACTTTACCATTGCATTTTTTTCTGTATTTTTCCAAGATAATGTACTATCTGGCGATCTCCTGATTTTGAATTCAGCGGATACCGACCCCTCATTTCACAGGGCACCCGGATTATTTGCAATCGAATTCCAAAAATGGAGTCAACGACCACCCCGTGCAGCGCACGGGATGGCTTGAATTATCACGCCTTCAGGCGGGAAAAGGCAAGAGGACGTCAGGACTCTTATCGCTGAACGTGCAATCCCGCCTCGGCGGGATTTGTATGGCAAGAAATCATTGAACATTGAAAAAAATCCTGAAAATAGCCGTTCGCGATCTGGTTGCATATGTTCTGCGCTCCGGAGATTTAGCGTTTGAATTTTTATCCTCGACTCGGCCGGTTGAGGCCATTCGAATCCATCAGAGAATTCAGCAATCTCGCCCGGAAAATTATCAAGCAGAAGTGGCTGTCTCATACGATGTTGAGACAGAACTGTTCACGTTGGCCATTGGCGGCCGCATCGACGGGGTCCTGGCGGATTCCGATCAAATTCTAATCGAAGAGATTAAGACCACCACCCGCAGTCTGGATCATTTCGAACATCAGGAGGATCCCACCCACTGGGGCCAAGTCAAAAGCTACGCCTACATCTATGCCAAGGATCACAATCTTGCCGAGATCGATACCCGGTTGACATACTATCAGGTGGATACTGGTGACATTATCAATTTTCAAAAGCATTTCACTGTGGCTGAATTGGAATCTTTTTTCCAGGATCTGGTAGCCAGGTATCTTCAATGGGCACAGACTATCGTCCGCTGGCAGCATGCGCGCGATACATCCATTCGCCGACTTAAATTTCCATTTGCACATTACCGCCCGGGGCAGCGCGAGATGGCGGTTGGTGTTTATCGAGCCATTAAAAATGAAGGCCAGCTGTTGGTCCAGGCTGCCACCGGTATCGGCAAAACCATGGCGGCCATGTTTTCGTCCGTAAAGGCCATCGGCGAAGGCATCAGCACCAAAATTTTCTATCTGACGGCCCGCACCACCGGGCGAATCGCTGCGGAAAAAGCGCTGGACGAATTGCGCAAAAATAATCTCAAGCTCAAGTCGCTGACAATCACCGCCAAAGAAAAAATCTGTTTCAATCCCGATTCTACCTGCCATCCGGAAGAATGTGAATTTGCCCGGGGTCACTTTGACCGTCTCAATGGCGCCCTTGAAGATATATTTCTACAAGACGCATTTACGCGCGAGGCGTTGGAGCAGTTCGCACGATCCCACCGGATCTGTCCGTTTGAGTTTTGCCTTGAATTGTCGCTTTGGGCGGACTGCATCATATGCGACTATAATTATGCCTTTGATCCGCGCGTTTTTTTGCGCCGCTTTTTCCTGGAAGAATCCGGTGATTACACGTTTTTGATCGATGAGGCACATAACCTGGTGGATCGTTCACGGGAGATGTTTTCAGCCGAAATATTCAAACAGCCACTGCTGGATGTCCGCCGCGCCGTTCGAAGCGAGCTCCCCGCAGTGTATAAAAGCCTTGGTAAAATTAATTCCTGGATGATCAAGGCCGGAAAAAAATCTGATGAAGCCGGTTTTGTCTGGCACGAAAAAGAGCCACCCGATGAGTTGTTTCCACTGTTGCGAGGATTTCTCAGAATCACTGAACGCTGGCTTTCCCGCAACCTAAAAGCGAAATTTCACGAGGATCTTCTCGACCTGTATTTTAAGATATCAGGCTTTATGCGGGTGGCAGAACAATACGATGAAAGTTACGCAACTTGTTTTGAAAAAATCAATAAGGATCTGAAGCTCAAGCTGTTTTGTATTGATCCGTCGATCCAGTTAAAAAATGCGCTGAACCGATGTATGGCAGCAGTCTTTTTTTCGGCCACCATGACACCCATGGCATACTTTCAAAAAATCCTAGGCTGCTATGAAAGCGCCGCCCATTTGATACTGCCGTCTCCATTTGACACTGAAAATTTAGGGCTTTTTGTCAGCGACCGGCTTTCCACCCTTTATCGGCAAAGGCAAAGCACCAAGCATCACGTTTGCCGCACGATTTGCAGCTTCATTAATCAGAAAAAAGGCAATTATTTGGTCTTCTTTCCGTCTTATGAATATCTGCAAATGGTTTTCGAGATTTTTAAATCCGATTGCCCTGACAGCGAAACTATTGTCCAAACCCCGGCGATGAGCGAAGGCGAAAGAGACGAGTTTCTACAGCGTTTCAGCCGGGACAACCCCGCATCCCTGGTAGGATTTGCCGTGATGGGAGGAATTTTTGGGGAAGGCATCGATCTGGTCGGCGATCGGTTGTCAGGAGCAGTGGTGGTCGGCGTCGGTCTTCCCGGTATCTGCCTTGAAAGGGAATTGATCCGTGAGTATTTTACCGCTACTTTGAATGCAGGCTTCGAGTTTGCCTACCAATATCCGGGAATCAACCGGGTGCTTCAGGCCGCCGGCCGGGTGATTCGCAGCGAAACCGACCGGGGGGCCGTTTTGCTGATTGATCAGCGCTATGCTACCTATCGCTATCGATCTCTTCTACTCCCGGAGTGGAATCCTACCCAGGTAAAAAACCAGGAGCAGTTTGCCAGAGATTTACAGAAATTCTGGAACGCAAAGGTATCAGTCAGAAGATAAAAGATAGAAAATGTCGGTGTAAGGTGTAAGGTATAAGGCTCGACCCTCACCCGGATGAACGGGAACCAAAAAGAGTCTCTCGGCAGGCTGCAAACACGCAAAGATCAACTTAGCACCTGGATTTTGTGAGTACTCTTACCAACCGTGGTTTAGAGTGTACATCAGGGCACGCATCCGAAGCGATGTTTGGTGGGAAAAATTGACAGGATTAATTTAAATTCATATAATGATCAATATCTTATAAAATTATTTGTTTGCGCAAAAGCCACGGGAGGCAAGGATGAAAATTGTAACAGCGGCGATCATCTTTCTTTTTGCCGTAATGGGTGCCTGCGACCTTGGCGCCCAAAGGCTCTATACCTGGATCGACGAAAATGGGGTTACCCACATCACTGATGAACCAGCGCCTCAAAATGTTAGATTGAAAGATGTAACCGGCTACTCCGAAAAAAGCCGGCAGGAAATCGACGCAATTGAGCGCAAGAAACAGCAGTTGCGCGAACGATACGAGCAGTTTGAAAAACGTGAAGCTGCCCGGCAAGCTGCCATAAAGGCCCGCGAAGCCCAGGAACGGGCCCAGGAAGCGAAGCAAAAAGTTCAGCAGGAAACCGAGCACAACCAGGAATACGTCCGAAGACTCAGCTCCACCAAAGAAAAAAGGAAGCAGTTCAGAAAAAAGATTCAACGGATAAAGAATGAAACCGAAGCCGCTCAGGCCGAAGCCAAGGAGGCCGAGCAGGAGGCTGAGGCAGCAGCCAAAAAAGCGCGGCAGTCGGCTGCCGAAGCAGGCGAGGCTCAGTAACTAAGAATTCAGAAGACAGAGGAAGGATTAAACTGCGGGAGCTGGCATGCGGATTGCAGGTTGCGAATATATCCGAAAACATATAGTGGGTGTACGCTGGCGACCAACTATAATTTAACCATACACCTTAAACCTTATACCCTATACCTTCCCCCCTATACCCTTTTCCTTTACCCTTGACATACCATCCGACAAAACCTATTGTTCGCCTGGTTGAGCCGCGACGCAGTTCAGCCCGAGAACTAAAGGAGGATGCCCAAAAAGCATGAATATTTATCGCAACTGGTTTCTTGCCAGCCGCCCATGGTCCTTTACCATGACAGCTATTTCCGTCAGCGTCGGCAGTGCCTTGGGGGCCATCGACGGAAGTTTTTCCTGGGCCTACTATCTGATTACCCTGTGTGGGACAGTTTTGTTGCATGCAGCCACCAATTTGATCAACGATTACTATGATGTCAAAAGCGGTGTGGACACCCAGGAAGTTTCCACCGCCCAGTACCGGCCGCACCCCCTGGTGGAAGGAAAACTGAAAGCCGAACATGTGCGGACTGCAGCAGCCATCCTCTACGCACTGTCTACCTGCATCGGTATTTATCTGGCGGCCACCCGCGGCTGGGCCCTGCTGTGGATCGGTTTAACCGGCGTATTTGCCAGCCTAACCTACACGGCCCCGCCGCTTAAATACAAATACAGCGCGCTGGGAGAAATTTCAGTATTTTTGATGTGGGGACCGCTGATGGTGGCCGGTGCTTATTTTGTCCAGCGACAAACGTTCAGCTTGAATGCTTTCTGGATTTCCCTTCCTTTCGGAGCGCTGGTAGCTTTGGTACTGCTGGCCAACAACATACGCGACATCAACCATGATCGGGATAAAGGTATTTTAACCCTGGCAATTGTTCTGGGCCAGCGCAATGGACTTTGGCTGTACTTTATCCTAGTGTTATCAGCTTATCTGGGAATCGTTCTGATGTCGATTTTTGGGCCGCTATATATGTGGTCGTTGATTGTTCTGCTGTCGATGCCGCTGGCTTTGCGTCTGCTGCGCCAGATGATGAAGCAGATACCGGCTGATGCCGATGCCCGCACTGCCCAACTGGACACCGCGTTTGGCGTGCTGCTGGTAGTATCACTGGTGCTGGAGGGTGTATTTTGAATCGCATCGAGTTTCGGCCGATCCCCTTGATCGCAACGGTCGTGTTGGCAGCCCTTCTTTGGTTTGTCACTTTTTATCTCACCTGGTCCACTTTTTGGATAAAGATCTCGCTTTCAGCGGCCACCCTCGCCCTTTTGTCTTTGGGGCTGCAATCCAACCGAACAGAACACCTAAAATTTAACGCAACGGCCGTTATACTTGGTCTGCTATCAGCCGCCGCACTGTACCTGATCTTCTGGGTCGGTAACACGGTTGCGATCTTCCTGCTGCCCTTTGCCGATCAACAGATCGGGAGCGTTTATGATAAGGGCGCCGGAACACCGATGTGGGTAATTGCAATGCTGCTCTTTTTTATAACCGGACCTGCTGAAGAACTTTACTGGCGCGGTTATCTGCAAAAAAACCTGATGACCCGCTTTGGCCATTGGCGGGGCTGGCTTCTGGCAACCGTCATTTATGCCGGCGTACACATCTGGTCGTTTAATTTTATGCTTATCGGAGCGGCCTTTGTGGCGGGAGCTTTCTGGGGCGCCATGTACTGGCGCTTTAAAAATCTGGCACCGGTAATCATTTCCCATTCAATTTGGAGTACGGTGATCTTTGCGGTGGTTCCAATCTAAACGATCCTAACCATCTAAACCTTCTTTAGGTTAGTGCTTTCGACGAGTTCCTTGACGACATCGAGCAGGGGCGGCTGAAGTGGCCGCCATTTGGGTTCAATTGCTTTGTCCTCTTGCCAGTTGAAGTCCACCAGGTCGTATTTTTCAGCAATAACGCGGTCTCGATGTTCCCCGTAAACTGTTTGAGGATAGTACTCGATAAACATCATCCGATGGGGCGCGATGTTGAATTCTCTGGCAACGCTGGAGGCAATATGTCCGCAACAGCTGCGCACCGACATTCGGCTCTCAGAAACATCCGATGCAACAACGATGATCGGTCTTAAATGCGCCAGACCCTTTTTATCTCCCTTTTTTAGGTCAAATATCCGCAATCGGCACCTGCCGCTGGCCAAACGCAAAGAGCCGCCCCAGCCTTCCCAGGAATATATATCATCATAAATCAACATCAAGCGCCTCCGGTTTTCATCTGTTTGCGTCATCGCATTTCAGGTTGCCTTACCGGCTCTTATGTAATATATTTTCAGATTGAAAAAATAAAGGAAAATATGGCCTTATGTCAATAACCGACTCATCCGATACCGTTCATCATCTCGCGCACGGTGACAAAAAGGTTGTCTTGGTGGGAACCGCCCATGTTTCCAAGGAAAGCGCGCAAGAGGTCGAACAAATTATTCGGGAAGAAAAACCCGACACGGTCTGCGTTGAACTGTGCCCATCAAGGTACCAGTCCATACGCCAGAAGGAGCGCTGGCAGGAAACGGATATCATTAAAATCATCAAAGAAAAAAAATCTTTTCTGCTGCTTTCAAATCTTCTGCTGGCATCGTTCCAAAAACGGATTGCCAAAAAATTCGACATTAAACCTGGCGCCGAGATGATCAAAGCCATCGAAACCGCCGAGGAGGTGGGCGCTGAAATTCATCTGGCAGACCGAGACATTCGCACCACGCTGGCACGAACCTGGCGGGCCATGGGATTATGGAGCAAAGTCAAACTCATGTTTCAAATGATCCTGTCATTGGGCGAAGTTGAGGAAATCAAGGCTGAAGATATCGAAAAAATGAAGCAGGAGGATGTTCTCGAATCCCTGCTATCTGAAGTTGGAAAATCATTGCCCATTTTAAAAGACATTCTGATCGATGAACGCGACCAGTACCTGGCCGACAAAATTAAAAACGCTCCCGGCCAAAAAATTGTAGCGGTCGTCGGGGCCGGCCATGTTCAAGGCATTAAAAAATACTGGAACACAGACATCAATGTCCAGACACTTGAACAACTTCCCCCCCGAAAAAAGATCACCGGATTATTAAAGTGGCTTATTCCGGGTGCAATCATCGCAATGTTTATCGCCGGTTTTTTTTACGGCGGCGCCAAAGCCGGCAAAGACATGCTTATCTGGTGGGTTGCCGCCAACGCGATTTTAGCCGGGCTGGGGGCCATCATAGCGCTGGCGCATCCGGCCACAATTATATCTTCCATGCTGGCGGCGCCGTTAACCTCGTTAAACCCCATGATTGCGGCCGGCTGGGTTTCAGGTCTTGTGGAGGCCTTTTCCCGCAAACCCAAGGTAAAGGATCTGGAAAGACTTCCCGAAGATATCCTTTCCATACGCGGCTTCTGGCGCAATAAAGTGACCCGGATCCTGCTGGTGGTTGTATTTACCAACCTTGGCAGTTCGATCGGAACATTTGTCGCATTTCCGGTGATTGTGAAGTTGCTGATCGGTGTGTCACCCTAAAGGGAGCAAGGCGGATTGAGGGGCTCGGAATTGACACGGGAAATCAATTATTTGGGTCTGTGTTGGAAGTGGTCCGATTCACCAGTGGCATCCATTACATATCCTTTCAGAAAACACCGCGGAGCTGAGGCCCTGCCTTTAATTGCACTCTTGGTGATGCTGATCCTTTGGGGCTGCGGCGGCACGGCGATCTTATCGCAGGATGAATTGGAGGCACCACCGGCAGCAGAACTTCCCCCCATGCGTCACACGATTCAGGTCGGCGCCTTTTCAAATATGGATAATGCCGTGCGCCTGACCGCGAAACTCCAAGCACAGGGTTTAAACGCCTATCATTTTCTCCATGATTCCGGCCTCTACAAAGTGCGCTTTGGCAACTATCCGACAAAAAATGCCGCTCTTGCCAGGGCTGAATATCTAAAAGGGGCCGGCATTATCGATGTGTACTACATCGTCGGCCCGAACGATTACACTGCCTCAGCCAACCGCCCCGGCAATCGTGATTATCTCAGAATTGATATTGTCACAACCGCCCAAAAGTACGTCGGTATTCCCTATAAATGGGGCGGGGAGTCGCCTCGCACCGGATTTGACTGCAGTGGTTTGACCATGGTGGTTTACCGGTTGAACGGATTGCAGCTGCCGCGGTCGTCCCGAGCACAGTGGCAAGCTGGAAGATCGGTCAACCGCAGCCAGCTTCAAAAGGGCGATCTGGTTTTCTTCGCCACGTCCGGAGGTCAACGGGTGTCGCACGTGGGTATTTATGCCGGAAACAACAAGTTTCTGCACGCTCCCGGCAAAAACCGCAAAATCAGGATGTCGTCTTTATCCAGTAAATATTATCGTACCCGCTATCTTGGAGCCAGAACGTACCTTTGATGGTTGAGAGCGTTAGGATCGTTTTGATCGTTGAGATCGTTTAGTCCGTTTGGACGGTTGCACTCATCAGAATAATTGCCGGGTTGATTTCAATGGCCATAGGGAGATAACAACCATCAAAACGATTTGAACCCATCAGACCTATCCCCACTTCCAACAAATCCTACCCGATTGCCTCAACCTCACACCTCCAACCTCCAATAATTCCTACCATCCCAACGGTCTTGGCCATCAAAACGATCTCAACCATCCAAACCATCTAAACCATCTAAACGCTCTTAACCTATTCCACTATCCTCACCACCGTCCTTTCCAGCTTTTTCCCGCCTTTCAGCTCATAGCTCATCTTAACCAACCTGATACGCTCCTGAGCGAAGTGCTGAATGCATGCCGGATACAACTCCCATTCGAGTTTAAGTCCTTTTTTGCGTATCGAATCGATGGTATCATCTGGTTGGATTTGAAATGCCCGCTGCCCGATGATCGGCCCGGTATCTTCCCCATAATCGATGAAGTGTACCGTGCACCCGCCTACTTTGCAGCCATAACGGAAAGTATCGCCATATCCGTCGATACCGGCAAACGCCGGTAGCAGGGACGGATGAATATTCATAATCCGGGGCCGCTCGCGGTCGGTGTTTATCCGGTCGATAAAATAGGGGCTTAAATTGCGCATAAAACCTGCTAAAACCAGCAGATCCAAAGGGTACGCTCTAATGGCATCCAGCAGCTTTGCTTCGGCGATGGCACGAGATATCAGAAAAGACCTGGCTTTGGCAGGATCATTCTGCTCGGTAAAAAGCGATTGTTTTGCCGACACATCATTAAAGTCGAAATCATCCGGCGGTATGGCTTTTTCAGGCTCTTTTCGCGTCTGCCGGATGATTGATTTATAATCGACAACAAATGTCGGAATATTGTTTTGGTTTGCTCTTGCCAGACCTCCGGCGTCAGAATTATCCGATCCGACAAAAACCATTCGACCATCGATGTCACCGCGACGACAGGCATCTATAATGGCCTGCAGGTTTGTACCGCCCCCCGAAATCAGAGCTCCTATTCGAATTTTTTTAGTCAATTGGAATCCTCCCCTCCGGGTTTTTAGAAACCCTTTACCTAATTAATCCGCCCTATTAATCCGCCCTGAAAAAATGCCAGAAACCAAGAGGCAAATCAATGACTAAAATTAGAAGTCGATAATATGTTTGCACCGGCTTTTCACCTCTGGCCCGCGGCTCTTGGTGGCTGGGACCTTAGCAATCGTCGATGGTTGACAATGGACATCGCCATAGCTATAATGAGCCAGTTGTATCATTTTCCCAAGGAAAGGATGTTAAGTTATGGCAGAAGGAATCATGGAGATAGATGACGGTAATTTCGAAGCCGAGGTGTTACAGTCCAATAAGCCGGTACTGGTCGATTTCTGGGCGCCCTGGTGCGGACCCTGCAAAGCCATCGGACCCATCGTAGAGGATCTTGCAAATTCATTCGGAGATCAAATCAAATTTGCCAAATGTAATGTAGACAATAGTCCTATCACACCCGGCAAATTCGGTATTAAAGCCATACCCACCCTCATTTTCTTCAAGCAAGGTGATGTTGTCGAACAAATCACCGGTATGGTTGCCAAGTCAAAACTGGAAGACGCTATCAATAAATTGCTGTAAAAAATTAAGCTGAAACATGCAAAAAGGACCGGCAATCCACATTGCGGCAAGGGGTTTAAAAAGATTAAGGGTGCCGGGCAAGCGTTGCCGGGATACAGACATGAAACGCCTCATCATTGCCGGAATCATCATATTGTTTGTAAGCTCCGGATGCTCGGCGCTAAAAAAAACATGGAATGCCATCACAGGCAAAGACGAGAGCGGATCCGCTCAACAATTGGCATGGGATGGGATGGATGCATTCGAAGACGGCGAATACAAAGACGCCATCGAATACTTCCAAAAACTAAAAGACTGGTATCCATTTTCCAAATATGCCATTCTGGCTGAACTGAAAATAGCAGATGCCCATTATCATCTGGAACAATATGAAGAGGCGATTTTTGCCTACGAAGAATTTGAGAAGCTGCATCCGCGCAACGAAGCCGTACCATATGTGATCTATCAAATCGGGCGTTGCTACTACGATCAAATCGAAACCATTGATCGAGACCAGACACCGGCCCGCAAAGCGTTGGACACTTTTCAAAGATTGAGCAAACAATTTCCCGGCAATCAATATGCGCGCAGCGCGAATGAACATATTCCGAAATGTTTAAAAAGTTTAGCCGGCAATGATTATTACATCGGCCTATTTTACTATAATTCCAAACACTACGCAGCCGCCCTGAAACGATTTATGTCGGTACTTACCAATTACCCCGACGTCGGGTATCACCAGCAGGCCCTGCAATACATCGCTAAATGCGAAGCCTCGCTGGCTGAAACGGCAAACGAAAATTAAAAAAAGTCTTTACACCTCCGCGGTATTATTGTAATAAGCCTGTCTTTTACGAAATACCAATTGGAATCAAGGAGAATAATCATGTCCAAAATGTGTGAAATATGCGGCAAAAAACCTATGGTGGGCAGCAACGTCAGTCACGCGCACAATGTCACCAAACGTCGATTCAACCCTAATTTGCAGCGCGTACGTGCAATTTCAGGCGGAAGAGTCAAGAAAATGGATGTTTGTGCCAACTGCATCAAGTCGGGATATGTGGTTAAAGCGCCCTAGAGAATGAATATTGAAAATTGCATATTGAATAATTAAGGTATGCTTTCTATTTAAAAAAGATAGGATTCCGGAAATATTCAATCTTCAATATTCATTTTTCATTTCCTAGCCTACGCGTTTAACATCCTGCACCAGCTTTACCTTCCTGACCGCCGACAAAATCTTATCTAAGTGGTTGGTATCTTCAACACCGATGGTGAAATAACTGTCAACCATCTTGTTGTCACGGGTCTCCGAACTGGCATTAAGGATGTTGGCGCCGAACTTACTGATATTGCCGACCACATCCGCCAGCAAACCGACCCGATCCTGGGAGATAATCCGAATTTTAACCGGATAGGTCTCACTCTTTTCCTGATTCCATTCGACCTCGATCTGGCGTTCCGGATTCATGCGCAATGCATTGATACAATTGGTTCGATGCACCGTCACACCGTATCCCCGGGTAATATAACCGATAACCGGATCACCGGGGACCGGCTGGCAACATTTTCCGAACCTTATCAGAATATCATCCACCCCTTTGACGAGCACTCCGGCTTTGAGTCTTTTTTTGCGAACCACCCGGCCGACGAGTTTATTAAAAATCGATTCCTGATCTTCTTCGGGCTCCTGTTTGGGGGCAAATTTCCGTACGACCTGAAGCGGCGTAATTTTACCGTAACCCACATTAGCCACAAGATCATCAATGGTCTTGAACCCAAAATGTGCCCCGACCTCCGCCATCTGCTCGGTTTTAACCAGGGCAAGAAAATTCAGCTTTTCTTTCCGGAAAGCCTTTTCAAGCATCTCCCGGCCCAAGGTGATGCTGCGTTCTTTTTCCTGGGTCTTGATCCAGTGCCGGATCTTTGATCGGGCTTTGACGGTCTTGACATATTTCAGCCAATCTTTGCTGGGATGATGATTCTTGGAAGTTGTAATTTCAACAATATCCCCTGTCTTCAATTCATAGGTCAGAGGAACCAGTTGACCGTTTACTTTGGCACCGGTGCATTGATTGCCGACTTCCGTATGTATCATATAAGCAAAATCAACCGTCGTGGCGCCACGCGGCAAGGTTTTGATCTCACCTCGCGGCGTAAACACATAGACTTCATCCTGAAACAGATCAATGCGCACGTTTTCGAGGAACTCGCCCGGATCAAGAAAGTTCGCCTGGTTCTCCACTAGATCCTGAATCCAAGCGAATTTTTTGCTGATATTCTCATCGATCTTCTTACCTTCCTTGTAGCTCCAGTGCGCAGCAATGCCGGATTTGGCAACCCGATCCATATCCCGGGTTCGTATCTGGATTTCAATACGCTCGCCAAAAGGTCCGATAACCGTTGTATGCAAGGACTGATACATATTGGGCTTGGGACGCGCAATATAATCCT
>CP070771.1:4495154-4500501 GCA_020345785.1 Desulfobacterales bacterium | reverse complement strand
AACTTCTCATTAATTTTCATGCAAGATTCAGGTAGTAAATTTCACTGTAAAACCCCGCCTCATTTTTATCTATGAGCCATTCCCAGGCATCCGAGACAATTTCCCATAAACAGGTATTTTTCCCATTAAAATGAGGCGGTCGCTCTATAGACAGCCTTGAATTTTTTAGAGATAGTCAATTTGAGCGAAAGAGCGATATTCCCTATCGGGAGTAGGGATCAAATATTTCCAGCTGAATGGGGGGAGGGCTGTCTTATCATGAAAAATTACGATTTAGAATACTTTCGTAGAATTTTGACTCAGAGATTGGATGACCTTTTAAAAAAGGGTGATGAAGAAACCTATCTTCTGAGGGAAACGACAGTGGATTCGTCCGATTTCATGGACCAAGCCGCCATGGAAACAGATCAGAGCTTCAGGCTTCGAATGCGAGACCGCGAAAAAAAACTGATGCTTAAAATCAACCAGGCTCTTACGAGGATCGAAGAGGGCGCCTACGGTATTTGTGAAGTGTGTGGTGAGGAGATCTCAATAAAACGATTAAAAGCCAGACCGGTTGCGACTTACTGCATCGGCTGCAAAAACAGAATGGAAGCATTGGAGAGGGCGGTTGGAGTTTAATTTCTCTATGAAGGTTAGCTTGAAAATATAGTTGCTGGTGAAAATGGGGATCGAGAACACTTCCAGTTCAAACCCGAATTATGTTGATTTGGTAAAGCTTATCCGAAGCATTCAGCGCGTTGAAGGTAATCTGGACTGCTATCGCAGGGGGCGGCGAGAATGTGAGCAGATGGATTGTGCGTGGCGTGATCATTGCCTCATGCTGTCCGGAGGACATACAACGGCTTCTGCTGGGTCGCAGGAAAGAAATGAATAATGAATGCCGTTGCAGCGAAAAGAACTTGTGAACGGTATTCTTATGCCGCTGATATTGCGTTTTCATATTTCAACAAAAAACATTCTTATCATGCGGAGGTCCTGAATCTTGGCCTGGACGGCATGTGTTTTAAATCAAATCTGTGGATCCAGACCGGGTCGACCGTTTGAAGCTTCAATATTCAATCGAAAATATTCAATCATTTTAAGATAATGTCCAAAAATCAAAACTATCCTCGCATTCTTTTTGTCACTCCTGAAGCAGTATTTAGGCCGGAAAATGGAGACGACAGCACATATTCCGTTGATGTCAATGGGGGAAATTTGGATAGTTTCCCGGCTGAATTGATAAGCAAGTTGTTTGAATTTGGCGCTGATGTCTACGTGGCTCAACCGGATTTTCGCAATATTTTTAAAACGCGATCCCGCAAAGATAAGGCCGGCCAAGGAGGCAAGCTGCCTTATGATCGTTTTTACCTGGCAGAAGATAGATCGATTTTTTATTCAAAGCCCATCAATTCAAATCCTGAATGGGAAAATATCAAGATATCCCTTGCATTCCAGCGGGAAGTAATCAACCAGATCATACCGCGAGTGCAACCGGATATAATCCACTGCTACGACTGGATGACAGGTTTGATTCCGGCGGCGGCCAGAATTTTTAAAATCCCCTGCCTTTTTACGGCTCAAAAATTTGATACTGCCAGAAGTTCTCTGTCCTATGTCGAAGATCGAGGCATTGACGCTGCGGTATTCTGGCAACATCTGTTTTACGATCGGTACCCCCTCAATTATGAAGAAACCCGCGAGACCAATCCAGCAGACTTTCTTTTAAGCGGAGTTTTCGCTGCCAATTTTGTCACGACCAGCCGCCTGGCCTTCCTGGCGAATGGATGCCAGGATCAAAGTCGTTTTGTTAAATTTCCGATATGGCAAATACTCGTTAAGAAAATTGAAAGCGGTTGCGCAACTGTAAATCAGCATCGAGCAAAAACGGAGCAGTATATTGAGATTTACGAGAAGTTGCTGCAGCAAGGAATACTCGCGCCAAAGCGTGATGGTTTTAACGTATTGAATGTAAGATCCCACAATCAATAAATGGATAATCCAATGGAAATGCAAAAAAAGAAATAGCGGATACATTGCGCCGCATCAAGAACAAGATCCTGATGGAGAGGACCTTTAAAAATCAGCGCGATCAGGCAATTTATCTCCTAAGCTTAATAGAAGAAAGGGGTATTACTTGTTCAACCCTAATAGCCAAACCTGCATTTATGCTCCATTAACATTATGTTGCAGGCACTGACATGTACCCGGCCCCAACAAAGAAAACCGAGGCGTTAAAAGCAGAAAGCTGTCATGCCATCTTGCAGAGCATCGAGGAGGGTGTCTTTACGGTTGATCTGGATTGGCGCATTACGTCGTTTAACAGGGCGGCCGAGAAAATCACGGGCATATCCAGGCTGGAAGCCATCGGCCGGCCATGCTCGGAAATCTTCAACACCAATTTCTGTAAAAGGGATTGTGTGCTTCGCAGGGTCGTGACTACCAACGCGTCGCCGGCAAACATTGCGGTTCACATGCGCCGCTCTGATTCAAAAAGCATCCCCATTAGTGTCAACGCATCGATATTGAGAAACAGCGCAGGCCGCATCATTGGCGGTGTTGAGACTTTCAGGGACTTAACGGCCCTCCATCGCTTGCGCACACCACTTCACCGGTATTCCCATTTTGAAAATATGGTGAGCAGGAATGAAACGATGCATCACATATTTTCAACCCTGGTTCAAATTTCGGATAGCGACTGCAACGTTCTGATCGAGGGCGCAACCGGTACCGGCAAGGAACTTCTGGCTAGGGCGATCCACAACAACAGCCCTTACAAAATGGGGCCTTTTGTGCCGGTCAATTGCGGCGCCCTGCCCGATACCCTGATAGAATCCGAGCTTTTTGGATACAAGGCCGGTGCATTCACCAATGCCAGGTGCGATAAACCCGGGCGTTTTGCCATGGCGCAGAACGGAAAGATCTTTTTAGATGAGATCGGGGATATCTCGCCGGCGATCCAAATCCGGCTTTTGCGGGTGCTCCAGGAAAAAGTCTATGAGCCTCTGGGCGCCACCCAAGCCGTCGAGCAAATTGGCAAAAGAAGCCGGATTGCAGATCGTTTGCCAGCGCCGCATGACCGGCCGCACCTTTAAAAAAGGTGGCTTGATTGCGAATAAAGGTTGGCGCTATTTGCCAGGATTCTTGTTACAGAAGGGTTTCTACAGCGGAGGATGTGGCTTACCATAAAAAAGATATCCGATAGGCAATACATTCTTTTTCGGTTTTTCGGCGCGCTGAATATCGTATTCAAAGCTGCTACTAAACCGGGATGTGAATTTGCAGTCTCCGGCGGTCTGAGCGGTTTGGCGGACCGCCTTATTTCATAAAAAATCAGCGACCACCGGCAGAGTCGGTGGCTTTTGAATGGAGTTAGAACCAAAAAAAGGTCGGCAGTGATACAATTGCCGACCTTTTTGCCTTAATTGATTTATGACCATATAAAGCCTATATTATGAATTCCTTAAGCCATAAAGAGGTGAAACCGTGAAGCGAATTAGTGCCCATCCGAAAATTAAAACGGACACAATTAAGTTAAGCAGATGTCGGCACTGGAGCCCGTATGAAAGCATAATCGCAAAGCGTACAACACTCTCAAATCGAAAATTATAATTCGAAACTGGAGATTTTGACAAACATGAATCGCGATGAGATGGTTGAAAAATTGGAAACCCAGCCGGAGTATTGGGATACCATTGTAATCGGCGGAGGAGCCACGGGTTTGGGTGCGGCGGTGGAGGCAGCCTCGCGAGGCTATAAAACGCTGCTGCTGGAGCAGCATGATTTTGCCAAAGGCACTTCCAGCCGCAGCACGAAGCTGATTCACGGCGGGGTGCGCTATCTGCAGCAAGGCAATATTTCGTTGGTCTTGGAAGCGTTGAACGAGAGGGGTCTGCTGATACAGAATGCCCCGCATCTTGTGCATCATCAATCCTTTATTGTGCCCAGCTATGAATGGTGGAACGGACCTTTTTACGGCGTCGGACTAAAGGTGTATGACCTGTTGGCCGGGAAATTGGGGCTCGGACCGTCAAAAATACTGTCGCGCGAGGAGACCCTGGCGCGCATCCCCACTTTGGAACCGGAAGGTTTGCGCGGCGGGGTGATCTACTACGACGGCCAGTTTGACGATGCTCGCCTGGCCGTTAATCTTGCCCAAACCGTGGCAGAGCTGGGCGGCACACCAATCAATTATATGGAGGTCACCGGGCTTGTCAAATCCGAGAGCGGTATGCTCTGCGGGCTTCGCGCCAAAGACGCGGAAACCGGCAGGGAATTTGAAATTAACGGTCGGGTGGTAATCAATGCGACCGGTATCTTCACCGATGGTATTCTGCGCATGGACGAGCCCCAGGCAAGGAAGATCATCACTTCCAGCCAGGGCGTTCACCTGGTTTTGGATAAGGAATTCTTGCCCGGTAATTCGGCGATTTTGGTGCCCCATACCAGCGACGGACGAGTACTCTTTGCCGTTCCCTGGCACCAGCGTGTGGTCGTCGGCACCACCGATACCCCAATGGACGAGCCGGCTTTGGAACCTCGCGCCCTCGATGAAGAAATCGACTTCATCCTGGAAAATATTGCCAAATACCTGCGCAAAGATCCCACCCGGGCTGATGTGCTGAGCGTTTTTGCCGGTCTCAGGCCTCTGGTCAGCCACGAGGGCGTCGATTCAAACACTGCGGGAATCTCCAGGGACCATTATCTGGCGGTGTCATCTTCGGGGTTGGTGACAATCACCGGTGGAAAGTGGACAACGTATCGGAAGATGGCCGAAGATACCATCAACCAGGCCGCTCTGATCGCCGGCTTGAATATACGAGAATGTGTCACCAAAACGCTGCGAATTCACGGCTGGCTGAAAAATACGGATAAAAGCGATCCATTGCACTATTATGGGTCGGATATTCTTGGGATAAAAAAAATAATCAAGAATAATCCCGCCCTGGGCGATAAACTGCACCCTGAATTGCCCTACTTAAAAGCGCAAGTGATTTGGGCGGTGCGCAAGGAGATGGCTCGCACTATCGAAGATGTGTTGGCCCGCCGTACTCGCGCAATTTTATTGAATGCCAGAGCCAGTATTGAGATCGCTCCGGAAACAGCGCGCCTTATGGCCCGGGAATTCGGTTTCGACAGGAAATGGCAACGGGCGCAGGTGGAAGACTATCGCAAACTTGCCGATGGCTATTTGTTAAATGGAAAAGGAAACAAAAGCTGAGCTTTTGGTATGGAAAAAATTTGCGCCGATCTTGAGAAGTGAAGCTTGTTACGTATAATTTGATCAGAAGATTGACCGCAAAAAATCCGATATGACGAGATTTGACGAGAAACTACAAAAAAGGCTTTCAGCAGAATTGTCTGA
>CP070771.1:4487349-4495054 GCA_020345785.1 Desulfobacterales bacterium | reverse complement strand
GCTCAGTCTTTTTATAAAATAGACAGAATACCTCCCTTCGAAATTCGAAATTCATTATTCGATATTCGATATTCGCTATTTTAAAGTTTCGTTTTCAGATCAGACTGGCCGCCTTCGTTTGCCAGCGGCTGGGCTGCCTGCCCTGGGTAGCCTTGATGGCGAAGCGGGGACACCTGAAACCCATTCAAACTCTTTTCGATAAATTTGTTGCCCCGCACGGAACACTTTCTACGAATGCATTAAATATTTACGTTTCAAACGCATGATGCGCTCCACTGACTTCACCCCTCTCGCCTTCATTTCGGGCAAATCCGTTATCTCCTTTAAGATGGCTTCATAAGCGAATTCAATGCTCGGGCCTTTGTGGCATATAAGGGCCAGATCGATATCTGCGGCAAGTATCTGAAGGATCGATGTTCGGATATCAAAATGTTTGGTGATGGCGCCCATATCCAGATCATCGGTCATGACGAGGCCGTCGAATCCCATTCGTTTTCTCAGAAGATCATTGGCAATTCGGTTGGACAAACTGGCCGGCCATTCGGGATCTAGTTTCGGATAAAAAATATGAGACAGCATCATCCCGGACACACCGTGTTTAATACTGGCTTCAAAGGGGATCAGGTCGAGCTGCTCCAGGATGGACAACTCATCTTCCAGCACAGGCAATTCCAGATGGGAATCCAGAACCGTCCGGCCGATACCGGGAAAATGTTTGGCTACCGCCATAATATTGTTGATCTGCAAATGCTCGATGACTTTTATCCCCATCCGCGACACCCAGTCCGGATCGGCGCCGAAGGAACGCTTGGCCATGATGCTGTTCATTTCTTCCGGCGCTACATCCATGACCGGCGCCATATTCATATTGATACCTACCTGTTTTAGCTCGGTCGCCGTCACCTCGGCGAAATGAACCGCGTCTTCTTCATGTTTCATGGAAGGGTTGCCGGCAAATTGGGTAAACGGCTCTTTGAGCCTCGCGACCTGCCCGCCCTCCTGATCAATGGCAATGAATAGCGGCGGGTGCCCACGCTGTTGGGCATAATCCTGTAACGCATGGCACAGATCTCTAATCTGATCGGGTGTCACCAGATTTCTTGCAAAAAGAATGACACCGCCCACCTTCAATCGATCGATCAGAAACCTGAGATCCGCATTGAGATCGGTGCCGTCAAAACCGACCATCAAGCGTTGACCGGCCAGCTGTTGATTTGAATATTTCGTGGCTGTCATAATGCCCTTAGCGGGTTGGTTCCGGCAACATTTTGTCGGAAAATGAAGGTTTCAGGTGTCCCCGCTTTGCCATCAAGGCTACCCAGGGCAGGCAGCGCCGCCACTGGCTACCTGAGGCTGGCAGTCTGATCGGAAAAGAAACTGCCGCTTCATACCAGCACTCGATACATACAAAGAAGTTATAAATAAGATTATCATTGCCTCCATTATGGGGCAAGGAAAAAGGTTGTTGGCAATACCTTCGAAGAAAATGGGCGGGGTACCGGTAAAAATTGAGGTCTCAATTTGATACCGCTTTGGTCAGGGGATAATTTTGCCCCGGGTTTTTTCGGGAATAGTCCAGCATCTCTTCGATCAGCTCATCGACCAGCGGTTTTGTAAGCGGTTTGGAGAATAAATATCCCTGACCGAATTGACAATTCATGTCAAGAAGTATGGTGTACTGCTCAAGGGTTTCTACCCCCTCGGCCACGACAATCATATCTAGACGGTGGGCCAGCGAGATAATGGCCTCGACGATATTTCTATTTCCGTCAGGTATGTTCTGGATGCGGGATACGAAGCTTCGATCCACCTTGAGGGTATCGATGGGCAAGCGCTGCAAATAGCTAAGAGAAGAGTATCCGGTGCCGAAATCATCAATTACGATCTGAAGACCGTAATCCCGCATGCGGTGAACCAGCCGCACGGTTTCCTCCACATCTTCCATTAATGCGGTTTCGGTGATTTCCAGCTTCAAGTGATCCGGCGGTAGATCGATTTTATTCAGCACCTCTTTGAGGTCGTTTAGCAGACTGGGTTGGAGAAAATGCCGGCTGGATATATTGACGTTCATGGTCAATTTTTGTATGTCCTTAAGTTGGTCCTGCCAGATTTTAAGATCGCGACAGGCCTCCTCAACCATCAGGCGTGTAATCGGGATGATCAGTCCGGTTTCTTCGGCGATTGAAATAAAAGAGCCCGGATAAATCAACCCCAGCTGGGGATGATTCCAACGGATCAACGCTTCGAAACCGACCACCTCCCGCGTCCTCAATGACACAATCGGTTGGTAGTGGGTTTTAAACTCTTTTTTGTGGATCGCTTTTCTTAAATCGGTTTCCCGTTGCAACAGGTGCAAGGCTTTTTCATGCAATTTCTTATCAAAAACTTTATACTGGGCTCTGCCTTTTTCCTTGGCATGATACATGGCAGAGTCGGCATCCCGAATGATGTCTTCGGGAAGATCATAATCTTTTATATCTTTCACCACACCAAAGCTCGACGGGGCGAAGACTTCCTTACCGTTGACCATAAAGGGACGTTTGAGCTCCTGCTGCAGTCTCTCGGCCACCGAATTGGCATAATTTGTCTGTTCAATGTCTTCCAGCAGAATGACAAATTCATCCCCGCCCAGGCGCGCCAAGGTGTCGCTGTCCCGTAGCGAATTTTGGATTCGTGCGGCAAATGCAACGAGAAGATTATCACCGACACTATGTCCGAGGCTGTCGTTGACGAGCTTGAAACGGTCAATATCCAGATATAAAACTGCAAAATTATAATCATCCCGGCGTTTGCCGCGCTTAATCGCCATATTGAGATGTTCCATGAACAGAGCGCGGTTGGGCAAATTAGTCAGCGTGTCGTGAAAAGCTTGATGCGAGATTTGACGTTCGGCTTCCTTGAGTTTGGATACGTCTGTCAGGGAGGCAACGCTTTTATCCGTGCCGGTGATAGGGGCAATGGAAATCAGTATATCTTTCAGCTCACCTTGCCTGTTGATAAATTTGCATTCAATGTTTTCTTCTTTGTTCAAAAATCCCTCACTATTTAAAATGGCGCGGTGACTTTTTTCATCCAGAAAATCAAAAAATGATTTCTTGAATTCCACTTCCCCCCGATTGAATCCGGAGAAACTCACAAAGACGGAGTTGGCCAGGGAGATGGTCAAATCTCTTTCAATGATAATGGTGGCCGCTCCCGTGTTTTCAAATATTGTGCGGTACTTGATCTCGGATTCACGCAACTCCTTGGTGCGTTCGACAACCTTCTGTTCCAAAGTTTCGTTCGATTCCCGCAACGCCTGTCTGGAACGATTGATGTTGTTGATCAGCAGCTGAGTAAATACACTGATTAACAATATCATAGCGATGGTGACAAAGGCGCCCAGACTCTGGTCGGAGGCCACTGAGTTTTCAAGATAGTAGTAAAACAGTGAAGCACCGGCTCCAATGATCACCAGGCTGATCTTATCAAGATATTTTGCCATATTTTTGCTGGCCATCAGGCACCTCGGAAAAAATCGGATTTGCAGCGTTGGGGTTTACTCTCCACGATATAATTAATTATCGGTCGGTTCTTGGTGAAACTTGAATGGACAGATAGCGTTTATCGGTTGATTGGTTTTGAAAATGGGTTTAATCCATAGGTAATAAATCATCGACCACCAGCAGAACGTGGCCCCAGCTCCTTTCAAGGGCCTTCCTTATACTCGTAGCTCTGCTGGTGGTCGCTGATTGGGGCACCTCATGTTTCAACAATCATAACATGATGAAATGATTACCATAATTTTTCTAATCAAACAGTAAACTATTCAACGAGGTCTGCAAGACATTATTTCCAAGGGCATGCGGGACCATTCCAATGGCGTCGGTCGTTGGTGGGGTGAGGATCTTGGGGCAGGAAATTCTAACCGTCTTTGCGAGATTCGTAGCAGCGCCTTTCGAAAAACGTTGCGCTGTCTTCATCCCACACCGCTTCATTTTCGTGGATCACTTTCGGAGGGCCTTCCCAAGCACCGCAAGCTCTGACAACCGTTTCTCCAAGGGTGAATTTGCGACCACAGGCGGCGCACCCCTCCGCATTGAGCGTGTTGAGTTTTTCAAGGTCGATGATAAAGGTCTGCCTCTTTTTTTCAATCTTCGTCATTTTCAACTCCTCCTTATTTTGGCCAACGTTCAAACCCGGCAACACCTAAAATGGGATCGATTTTTAACTGAAACCCTAATTGAGCGAAAGTCGAGGGTACCCCAGATTCAAGGCGTCCAAGGGTGAAGTCCGCCTCCGGCGGATTGCCTACCGTCCGCCTCCGGCGGAGCAACGTAGAAGATGAGGTGGCATCGGCTTTCCGCGTTGTTTTCAGGGTAAACAAAATGGGATTTAAAAATGGACATTTACAACTCATCTATAGAAGAGTTAAAAATTGCGTCCAAATCATGAAAAATAAACGTAAAATCATAAATTTAAAAACTATCCCATTTTGTTTACGATCATTTAGGGTGAAATGCTGCGGTTGAGACTAACTTAAGGGCGGTACAGCTTAGAGTCAAGCCATATATCGACCTAAGGCGGTTTCGCTGTGCTCAAACTAATCCCTAACGTTGCATTAATCGGTTTAACTCTTGATGTTGGTTAGAAGCAGATGGTCGATTTTACTGCGAAGATGCTGGATGCTGGATACTAGATACTGGATATTCAGGAATGCGCCAAGAGTGGGATCCCGAAACATCAAGCATCCAGAAACCAGTATCCAGGATCACGTAATATTGCCAATGCTTTTCATCACAACGGGCTAAATTCAAGAACACATTTTATGCAACTTAGGGGTAATTTCCTTAATTTCGGCCCAGCTGATATTTTCTCACGGCACGATTGTGGTCTTTCAGGTTGGTTGAAAATTGGTGAGTGCTGTCTTTTTTTGAAACAAAATAGATATAGTCGGTATCTTCAGGATACAGGGCGGCTTCCAGCGATGCGCGCCCGGGATTGGCAATCGGGCCGGCCGGAAGCCCCCGGATTTGGTAGGTGTTATAGGGCGTGGTGGTTTTGAGGTGGCGGCGGGTTAAATTGCCGTTAAAGTCTTTAATGCCGTAGATGACGGTCGGATCTGATTCCAGGCGCATTTTCTTTTTCAAGCGGTTGTGAAAAACCGACGAAATCAGCGCGCGTTCAGAAGGCGCGCCGGTCTCCTTTTCGATGATCGATGCCAATGTGACCACCTGGTTTACCGTGAATTCGAGCTGCTTGGCCCGTTCGCGCCAATCAGTTACAAAGATGTCCTGGAACCGCTGCACCATGGTTGAAATAATCTTTTCCACGCTGACTTCTCGCGGGAAATAGTAAGTGTCCGGAAACAGATACCCTTCAAATGTTTCCGCATCCAGGCCCATTTTGCGCACCAGGGCGGTATCCGTGGCGGCGCTGATAAAATCGGTTTTTGCCGCGAATCCTGCTTGTGCCACAAGATCGGCTATTTGATAAGTGTTGAGGCCTTCCGGAACCGTTAGTTTGTGGAGCTTGACCTCACCCTTTACCATGACTTCTAGTATCTGACGGGGAGACATGCCCGCCGAAAGTACGTATTCTCCGGCCTTGAGACTTTTATCGTAGCCCTTAAGGCGTGCGATCCAAACCATTTTTAGAGGACTTTTGATAATACTTTTTTGGTAGAGCATATCCGCCGTTGTTTTCAAGGTTTGCCCCTGAGGCACATTGATGACGACTTCATTGGAACTGTCAGCCTCCGCGGGTCTATCGGCATAATTCTGTAACTCGATAAACAGCCCTGATGCGACGCAAATGAGCAGCAAAAGAGGAATACCGATCAATAGCCGTGCTCTTTTCAATTCTAAAAACGCTCCTCTCAAATTGCGGATCCAAAAACTCTATATAAGCATAATAAAAACTATGCTAACTTGTCAAAGGTCTTTTCCTTGACAATATCACAGTAAACGAATAGGTTAAAAGGTCGGTCAAATTTTGGATTTTTTTCTTCGAGAGGAATACTCAATGGCCAAACCTAAATTAAAACAACACCTCATAAACCGGGATTGGTGTAAAGGCTGCGGTATTTGTGTAGAATTTTGCCCCAAGAAAGTTCTGCAGCTCGATGACCAGGAAAAGGTTATCCCGGTGAGGCCGCAGGACTGCATCTGCTGCAGATTATGCGAACTCCGATGTCCCGATTTAGCCGTCGAAATAGAAACAGAAGAATAGGGTGTTGAGATGAGCGAAACTATAAAATTTGTTCAAGGCAATGAGGCCTGTGTTGAAGGCGCTGTTTACGCAGGGCTTGACTTTTATGCCGGTTACCCGATCACGCCGTCATCTGAGATTGCCGAACTGTTGTCGTTCCGCCTCCCGGAATCCGGCGGTAAATTTATCCAGATGGAAGATGAAATTGCATCGCTGTGCGCCATTATCGGCGCTTCTCTCACCGGGCGCAAGGTCATGACAGCCACCAGCGGTCCAGGATTCTCGTTAATGCAGGAGGCACTCGGATATGCGGTTATGGCGGAAATACCCTGTGTGATCGTCGATGTTCAGCGCGGCGGTCCTTCCACCGGAATTCCAACCCACGGCAGCCAGGGAGACATCAACCAGGCCCGCTGGGGAACCCACGGCGATCATGCGATCATTGCGATGACGGCATCAAATCATCAGGATGTTTTTGCGGTAACCATTGAGGCCTTTAATTTGGCTGAGACGTATCGGACCCCGGTTATACTCTTACTTGATGAAGTCGTGGCTCACATGCGTGAACGATTGGCAATACCGGAGTCCGGCGCTGTACCGCTGGTTGAACGACTTAGAACTTCGGTGAAGGAGGGCGTGGATTATCATCCCTATCTGCCGCGGGAAGACGGACGTCTTCCCATGTCTGATTTCGGCGGTGTTCACCGCTATAATGTTACCGGACTATTTCACGACATGTGGGGATTTCCGTCCAGCGAGCCCAGAGTGGTACACGGCTTGCTGCGTCATCTTGTTGATAAGATCGAAAATCGAACCAACATGATCGCCCGCTACAAGGAGTTTTATCTGGAAGATGCGGAACACTTGCTGATTTCTTACGGCTCAGCGGCCCGGTCGGCCCGGCATGTGGTGGAAAATCGACGCATGCGGGGAGAAAAGCTTGGGCTTCTCGAACTGCAGACACTATGGCCTTTTCCCGAAGACATTGTGCGCGATAAATGCGCACATGCCAGATCGGTTATCGTGGTAGAATTAAATATGGGGCAGATTCTTCGAGAAGTAAAAATGGCCGTGGACCAACCAAATAAAGTTTTTCTGGCCAATCGCATTGACGGCGAGTTTATCACCCCGGAGGATATTATGAACATCCTGCGGATAATGCAAGGAAAGGGGGTCTGAGGCATGGCGGTTAAGGACTACCTGAGGGAACGATTTTTTCCGCACCTGTGGTGTCCCGGCTGCGGCCACGGTATGGTGCTCAACGGTCTGCTGCAGGCCGTTGAAAAACTGAGCATAAGCAAAAACGAAATCGTTATGGTATCCGGTATCGGCTGTTCGGCCAGAATCAGCGGGTACCTCGACTTTCATACGCTGCACACGATCCACGGACGCGCGCTGGCTTTTGCCACGGGAGTAAAAATGAGTCGTCCCGAGTTAAATTTGATCGTTCCCATGGGTGACGGGGATGCCTTGGCCATCGGCGGCAACCATTTTATCCATGCGGCCCGCAGGAACA
>CP070771.1:4483044-4487249 GCA_020345785.1 Desulfobacterales bacterium | reverse complement strand
ACTTGCTGTCTGATATAGGGAGTTTGGAATTGCCGGCACCGGCCACGGACTATGCCGAAAATATCTACTGGGTTTTTGGCCTGGTACTTAAGGAAGAATATCCACCAGATCGTGATGCGATCCGCGAGAGCCTGAACCAATGTCAGATCGGAACACGCCCCTTTTTCTGGCCGATGCATCAGCAGCCGGTTTTTGAAAAAATGGGACTCTTTTCTGATCAAAGCCACCCTGTGGCCGAAAGGATCGCCCGCCGCGGTTTTTACATTCCCAGCGGATTGTCGTTAACCGACCGAAAGATGGACAAGGTTTCGCAGGCGATCCACGCGGTGTTGCAGTGAAAATTTTTGACCGTTATGCGCATTACTATGATCTTTTGTACCATGAAAAAGATTATCGGGCCGAGGCCAGCTATATCGATCAACTCATCAAAAACCATCATCATCGGCACTCAAAAACTGTTTTGGATCTGGGCTGTGGAACCGGCAATCATGCACTGTGCCTGGCTGAAAAAGGGTATGAGGTAACCGGCATCGATGCTTCGGCAGTGAATATTGCATCGGCCATCGCTAAGTGTTCCACCATGAGCCCGGGTATGCGAGGGCTTCATTTCCGCGAAGGGGATATTCGAAATGTTCGCCTCGAGCAAAAATTTGATGTCGTCATATGCCTATTTCATGTGATTAATTATCAGGTCTCCGATGCCGATCTGCTGGCGACGGTTCTCACGGCCAAGACCCATTTAAAGGGCGGGGGAATATTTATTTTTGACTGCTGGTACGGACCCGCGGTTTTAAATGATCCACCAACGGTACGCGTAAAAAGAGTCGAAGATGCGGCCTGTAAAATTACACGAATCGCGGAGCCGTCAGTGTTGGCGGACAAAAATACCGTTGTGGTCAACTATCAGCTCTTTATTGAAAATCGGACAACCGGGGAAATATCCCAGGTATGCGAGCAGCATCATATGAGATATCTCTTCCAATCGGAGCTTGGAGACCTTTTTCAGCAAACAGGCTTCCGTCCGCTGGTATGTCGGGAATGGATGACCGACAAAAAACCCGGTTCTGACACATGGAATGTATATTTTATCTCACGCAGCACTGGCCGCTTGCAGTAGGGTGGTAAGCGATAGAAACAACTTTCCCCTTCAATTTTAGGGCGATGACGTCGGCAAGTGCCCGGGGCTTACGAGAAGACAGAG
This sequence comes from Desulfobacterales bacterium, assembly GCA_020345785.1. Next base: position 4,486,048 of record CP070771.1, on the reverse strand, counting down.
TCATTGAACTGTGCCATGCACTGAACCGGGCTCAAATGCCCATTTAAACGCCGCCTAGGATATCGTTGAAAAAAGAAAACGCCTCCATCCTGATTCTCGGGTATGAGCCTGAAAATGAAAGGATGTATCCCCATCTTCAGGACGTTCTCCTGAATCTGCGAGAATACTACGCCGAGGTGGTCTACGCATACAGTGACATGCGTTTTCGCCAGCTGTACATGATTGACCAAGCGCTGAAAAAGCTGCCCTCATCCACGAGCCTCAGCCAGGAGGTTATTCATACCTACAACGTATTAACGAACTACGCCGATTACCAAAAGAAGTTAAAAACATTTGTTGACCGCTTAAACCGCATCCGCCTTTCCTTCGACAAGCGCCTGATCATCGCCATTGATGATCATCTGTTTTATTGGGCTTGCGTCCGTTATCCTGACAATTGTGTGCTCTGGAGCTTTGACATATTTACCCGAGACTGTCCCTACCGTTTGCGAGACGGCTTGATTGACGAACTGGTTGAGCGGGTTGGCGGGATCGCTCCCGCAGCCCGCGGCCTCATCATTCAGGACAAAGCGCGTCAGAAACTCTTTGAAGCATCCTGTGGGGCGGGTTTTGTCAACACCGTCTATCTGCCCGTCGGGCTCAACGATTCAAAGTTTTGCCAACGTGCTGCCAGGCAGCGCGCCTCCAAAAAGTTAACCGATGAGATCCATATTGTTCAAAGCGGCACAATTGCCGCCAATCGCTGGAGCGAGTCGCTGGTTAACGCCTATCAGAGCTGGCCCGCCGAATACCGTCTCCATCTGCGGGGATTCATCCAACCTGCGGTAACCCGGCAAGTCGCAGCACTAAACAGGCGCCCCATCTTATCGGACACCCTGTATGACAATCACGAGCTGCCGGGTATCCTCGACCGCTACGATATTGGATTTGTGGGATACAAAGAAGATGACGCCAATCACCGCTACATTGAGCATGCCTCCAGCCAACTTGTCCAATTTCTGCGTTTGGGGCTGCCGGTGATCACCTGCGGATCGGATGAATTGAATCGATTTGTCGATGACCATCACTGCGGCATAGGCGTGTGCTCTATGGGGCAAATCCCGGGAGCATTGGAAAAAATCAACCGTGACTACGGATTTTTTTCCGGCAGCGCAAGAAAGCTATTTGAAGAAAAATTTAATCTCGGCCGCTATTTCATAACCGATTTTTGCCAACAACTTGATCACCTTATTTCAGGAACAGGCAACACCCAAAAGGGGCCGGATGGCCCCGTTCCTAAAACCATATCCCGTGCCGCTGCCGCGGAGCCGCCCGCCACTGATTCCAATTTTGCTTCCCCCTCGGGCGCCTTGGGAAAGGTAAAACGGCTGCTGGATCAAAGTGAACGAAACGAGAAGGTCGCTCGTTCCATGTCCCTTTTGCTAAACCGGATGGCCACCGATCTCTTAAGGCAGGGGGATCTTCACCAGGCGCAACAGCACATCATCCATGCGCTGCGCTATGCCCCCGAAGATTTGCAGATAAAGGCCAACAGAGAGCGCATCATGAACCAGTCTGAAAAGCCTTCACCGAATTGGACACCCTCAGATGGCGGTGCTCACGCTCAAATAGGGCCACCGTCCAAACTGCTTTCCATTCTCTGCCAGGGGCGAAACGATTCCTATCTCGGCAATTTTATTTGGCGTCTGGCGACGGTTATCAACCAGCATTCGAAAAATTTACATCTGCTTGGATGCGCCGATCAGGTCGAACTTTTAGTTGCGGACTGGGGCAGCGAGGTCCCGCTTTATGAAACCCTTGAGCTTACCCCCGAAGCACGCCGGCAGGTAAAATTTTTGATCGTTCCTCCCACGGTGACAAAAATTTATGATAAAGACGCTGTTTTCTCGGTTCCTCACGCCATCAACGCAATTGCACGCAGATCTTCGGGGAAATTCCTGACCTTTTCCGACTCAGATATTTATGTTCCGCTGGCATCAATGAAAATCCTGATGCAGGCTTTGCAGCGGGGCAATCTGGGGCGGTACGACCTGCGGGAGTCCTTTTTCTGGGCCTCGAAAGTACATGTTCCAAATGAGTTGGTCATGCGGTCACCGGCGCTCGAGGAGCTGGACCAGGAGATTGAAAAGAATTGGCCGGACTATGTCCAGGAGAGGGTCAGTAAGGAAAATTTTGCCGGTTGCGGAGCCGCCCTGCTGATGAGCCGTGAAATGTGGTTTGAATCCAGAGGCTGGGATGAGCGGCTGATTTACTGGGGCTGGAATGACATTGATTTTCATCGACGGCTGGCGACTAAATACAAATGGGAAGATCTTCTTCTTCACGGGATCAGAATTTTTCATCTGGAGCACTATGTCAACCGGTTTGAGAACTACATCAATGAAAATCCGCGCAAGAAAAACCCATATATCGAACCGACTTGCATGGCGCCCAACCCCGACAATTGGGGGCTTAAGGATCACAACCTGATATTTGTGGATGGATACGGGCAACCTGTTTCCCCGGATCGATCCGGGTATACGAAATCCTTCGCCGGAAACGAATTAGACCGGATCATCGCACCTGAAATAAAAAATGATAAATTTTACGATATGATTGAAAAAATAGCCGCTGAAGAACCGGTTGGCACCATCTTAGAGATCGGGTCAGCCTCCGGTGACGGCAGTACGGCGGCTTTTGTGGCCGGATTGAAAAAAAATCCCCACCACCCGACACTTTTTTGCCTCGAGATATCCCAGCCGCGTTTTGTTGAATTGCAAAAGCGCTATGCCAATCTGCCCTTCGTGAAATGCCATCATGCGTCATCGGTGGGGCTTGATAAATTTCCCGGGGAAAATGATATCGTTCAATTTTATGAATCTCATTCGACGAAATTAAACCAGTATCCGCTGGATCGGATCCTGAACTGGTACTGGCAGGATGTTAGCTATTTGCAAAAAAGCGATGTCCCCGCTGAAGGGATCCGGAAAATAAAAGTCGAAAACAATATCGAACATTTCGACAT
>CP070771.1:4464844-4482944 GCA_020345785.1 Desulfobacterales bacterium | reverse complement strand
GCAGCGACTTATTTGAATTCCGGGGGTCGTCTGTGCGTGCTGTCCTTTCATTCGCTTGAAGACCGCATTGTAAAACAGCAGCTGAAAGCCCTGGAAAAAGGCTGCACCTGTCCGCCGCAGCTGCCACGCTGCGTTTGCGGTCAAAAACCACAGATTCGGATCCTGACAAAAAGAGTAGTCCGGCCGACGGCCGAGGAAATCGCAGTCAATCCCATGGCCAGAAGCACCCGCCTGCGGGCGGCGGAAAAGCTATAGGTATGAAGGACTGAGGACCCGTCTTCGTCCGTTGGACTATGCCGCGGCAAGCTGAGGCTGGGGGCTGGGAAGGCAAAACAAGATGGTGAGAAAGTCAGAGAGTAAGAAGGTGGGAAGCTAAGGGCAGAGAGCAGAGCGCATAGAGCATGGCGTGGAGAGGTGAAACGGAGAGGGGGAGAGACGGGGAATCGGGGAAACAGGAGGCTGAGAAACTTGCAGGATTGGAGGCTGAGAAGCCTCGCCTCCCGGCATCCAAGCCTCCCAGCCTTTCTGCAATAATTTATAAACTAATCAACTCTATACTATTCTGGTGTCAAAAAAAGTAAAGAACAGCAAGCAGAAGCTTAAGCAACGCAACCCGAAAGCGGTTATGACCTGTCTGGTTTTGATGATCGTATTCATCGCCGAGCTTCTTTTCTACACGTGGTGCCGGGTGCAGTACACGCAGATTAAATATGATATCGCCGATCTGATGGAGAAGAACCAGCAGCTCTCGACGGTGCGGGATAATTTAAAAATTGAACTGGCGCGTCTCAAATCACCTGCACGCATTTCAAAGATAGCCAGAGAAAAGCTGGGTTTGATTTCGCCGAGTGCGAAACATACAATCGTAATGCCCTGAATATAAATGCCTGAAATGCTCTAGATTGCCAAAAATTAATGAAGTTAGCCTTTTTAATTAAGGCCTAAAACCCAAGCTATCATTTATCAGGCACCGGCTATAAATTATCAGAGTAGCAAAAATAAGAACCTAATTTGTAATGGAAAATAAATATATAAAATTGCGAATCCTGCTGGTGGGTCTCTTCTTTTTGGGAGCCTTGGGGGCCATTATCGCCAAAGCGGTACACCTGCAGGTTTATCGGAGTCAGTGGCTATCGCAAATAGCAACGGATCAGTATGAAAAATCATTAACGACATCCGGCAAACGCGGCACTATTTATGACCGCAATATGCGGGAGCTGGCTCTTAGCGGAGATGTGACGTCCATTGCCGCCCATCCGTCGCGGGTCACGGAAGTAAAAGCGAGCGCCAAGGCGCTGGCCGCGATTTTGAAGTTGGATGCCCGTGCAATCAAAATGCGACTGGCGTCCGACAGATCCTTCGTCTGGATCAAGCGCAAAACAACGGCCAAAGAAACCAGTCTGGTTAAAGATCTTGATTTGCCGGGCATTGATTTTATCCAGGAATACAACCGCTATTACCCCAATACGACGCTGGCGGCCCAGGCACTGGGTTTTACGGGCTTGGACGGCGAAGGCTTGGAAGGTATCGAGTTTTATTACAACCGGCAACTCACGGGGGCTGACAAAAATTTTACGGTTTTCAAGGATGCTCTGGGCAACGGTTTTAGCCCTGAAAATCGTCAATTGGCGACCAACAGAGGTCATAACCTGGTTCTGACCATCGACAGTACCATCCAGTATATAACTGAAAACGCCCTGCAGCGGGCAGCCGATCAATATTCGGCCGGCTCCGCTTTGGCAATTGTCATGCAGCCGCAGACAGGTGCCATACTGGCCATTGCCCATTATCCGACATTCAATCCGAATTCCTATTTGGAATACGACCGATCACGGTGGCGCAACCGGGCCATCACCGATCCATTTGAGCCGGGATCGACCTTCAAGATCTTCAGCGCCGCCGCAGCACTGGAGTATGGCAACATCAAAGAAAATGATATTTTTTATTGTGAGAACGGCGCTTACAAAATTGGAAAAAACGTTGTTCATGATATCCGCCGGCACGGCTGGCTGTCACTGCAGCAAATCATTAAGTTTTCGAGCAACATCGGGGCTGTGAAAGTCGGCGAAAAGGTGGGAGCTAAAAGACTTTATCAAACATTTCGCAACTTTGGTTTTGGTGAAAAAACAGGAATTGACTGCCCGGGTGAAACACCGGGCAGTCTCTCCCATTATTCATCCTGGTCGAATATAGACATAGGCGCCATCTCTTTCGGTCATGGAATCGCAGTTTCTGCCGTTCAATTGATTACGGCGGTTGCGTCTATCGCCAATGATGGAGTCCTGATGCAGCCTTATATCGTGGGGTCGATTACGGATCAAAACGGCCTTCCTGTTAAATCCTTCAAACCCCGGCAGGTGCGGCGTGTGGTTTCGGCACGAACTGCCGGAATTGTCAAAAAAATTATGAGAACCGTCATTACCGAGGGCGGTACCGGCGTCAATGCCGCTCTCGATGGATATTCGGTTTGCGGCAAAACCGGCACCGCCCGCAAGCTGGATGAAAACGGAAAATACTCGGACAACAAACATGTTGCGTCATTTGTGGGATTTACACCGGCCAATCATCCGCAAATTGCAATCCTGGTCGTCATTGATGAACCCAAGGAAATTTTCTACGGCGGCATTGTCGCAGCACCGGTATTCAAAGATATCGCCCAACAAACACTTAACTATTTAAACGTCGCGCCTGAAAGCGACAAAACCAAATTCAGAGTATCCGTGGGAACCAAGGCAAATGGGTGAACGGGTGAAGCTTTCAACCTTATTAAAAGCAATTGAACCCCTTGGAATGTTCAGCCTGAAGGCGGAACGCAAAGCGCAAAGCGCAAAAAGTATTGAAAGGGTTCGCTATGCCCTATGCTCTATGCCCGATGCCGGCTTGCCGGATACCGACATCGGTTCAATTCATTACCGAGCCCAGGAGGTTGAGCCGAATGGCCTGTTTGTTGCCGTTGTGGGTCGCAGCGCTGACGGACATGATTATATCGACCAGGCTTTGGAAAGGGGAGCGGCAGCGATGGTGGTTCAAAAGGAACCACGGCAGTTCTCTTACGAACTTGGCGGGGCGTCATCCATAAAAATCAAACCGGTCATCATACAGGTGCTGGATACGCGCATGGGGCTGGCCGATTTGGCCGCCTGTTTTTTTAGCCACCCCTCGGAACATATGACCCTGATCGGTATTACCGGTACCAACGGCAAGACCACCGTCGCTTATTTAATCGAAAGTATCTTGTCGTGCGCCGGTTTCAAGGTAGGAGTGATCGGAACCATAAATTACCGCTATGCCGACAAAACATTTCCCAATCCCATGACGACTCCGGAATCCCTGGATCTGCAGAGGATTCTGTCGGAAATGCTGCAGGAAGGTGTCACCCATGTCATTATGGAAGCGTCTTCCCACGCCATGGACCTTTACCGGATTAGAGGCTGTCGATTCGACATGGCGGTCTTTACGAATTTGAGCCAGGATCATCTCGACTTCCATGGCGACATGCAATCCTACTGGTCCAGCAAAAAAAGGTTATTCACCGAATATCTCGGCACAGGACCTAAAAAGAACAGAGCCGTGGCGGTTGTTAATTGTGATGACACCAAAGGCAAGGAGCTTGCAAATATTCTTGCCATGCAGGTTATTAAAACCGGCTCTGCTCCGGATTGCGAAATTAAGGCCGAAACCTCCCAATATGGATTAATGGGCACCCATGGGAGGGTTTCCACCCCGCAGGGGAGTTTTGATTTCAAAACTCCCCTCGTGGGGTTTCATAATGTTGCAAATATCCTCAGTGCCACCGGAGCAGCTGCAGCACTGGGCATTGCACTCGATGCCATAAAAGCGGGCATCGAGGCATTAGGTGCCATACCCGGCCGCCTTGAGAGCATTGAAAATTCAAGTGGGCGCTTTGTATACGTGGATTATGCCCATACGCCGGATGCCCTGGAAAATGCTATTTCCGCCTTAAAACAGATCGCACCGGCCAGAATCATCTGCGTATTTGGCTGCGGCGGTGACCGCGACAGGGAAAAACGCCCTCTGATGGGAGAGATCGTCGCCCGGCTTTGCGACCTGTCGATTGTGACATCGGACAATCCGCGCACCGAGGACCCGGCTGCCATCATCGAACAGATTTTGCCGGGTATCAAAAAGGTGGGCGGTGTCCAATATTCGGTTCAGGATTTGAAAACGGGCTTTGATAAAAAGGGCTATATTGTTGAGACGGATCGCCGACGCGCCATTGGGCTGGGAATATTGGCATCCCGGCCGAACGATGCCGTAATAATTGCCGGCAAAGGACATGAGACATACCAGATACTTGGCAATACCACGATAGATTTTGATGATCGCGAAGAAGCGCGCAAGGCGTTGCGCGCCGTCAGTGGTCCGTAGTCAATGCTCCGTGGCACAGCCTGCCGAGGGGTGCTGGTTGTCGGATCCTCGATGCCGGATACTTGATTCGCGGAGCGAGACGCGAGGGCTGAGTTAAGAGGCTTGGAGGCTGGGAAGCTGGAAGGCAATAAAGCCGGGACGCCCCATAGCGTTTAAAAAATTATGCGATCGGGTTTTCGTTCAAGCACTCATTAGAAACGGATTATTTGATAATAGCCAAGTTGAGGTGGATCTCTGACCTCGACAAGCGCTGAACCTGGATTTAAGTTAACATCAAAGGTCTAAGAAAACAGTCTCATCCCTTTAGTCAGCTGATAGGAGTTATCAGGATATAGGTGAGACGGCTGAGACTCGCTACGGACAAAGGACAACAAACAACTAACAACTAACAACGGACAATGACGAACAGTCATCCCATACCCTGGACAACCAGCGAGATTCTTGAAGCGACCGGCGGTGAACTTTTGTGCGGCGACCGGCAGTATCTGTTTGCGCAGGTCTTTATCGACTCGCGCCGCGTAGCTGCCGGCGGCGTTTTTGTAGCCGTCGTAGGGGAGGTTCATGACGGCCATACTTTCGCGCCGGATGTTGTCGAGCAGGGGGGCCGGGGGCTGGTCATCAGCAACAAAAATGTTGAACATCTGCCGGTAGCGAAATGGAAAGAAAAAGGTGTCGCGGTCGTCGCGGTGGAAGACACCACTCGTGCCCTGGGTGATATGGCGGCGTTCAATCGCCGACGTTCCAACGTTTCGGTTGTCGCCATTACGGGCTCTAACGGCAAGACCACCACCCGTCAAATGACGGCCGCTGTCGTGTCACAGCAATTCAACACCCTGGCAACCGTTGGAAATCTCAACAACCAGATCGGCTTGCCGCTGACCCTGCTGGGTCTTGAGCCTGAGCATCAATGGGCCGTGGTGGAGCTGGGCACAAACTATCCGGGCGAAATCGCCAGATTGGCCGAAATCTGCACCCCGGATGTCGGGGTTATTACCAATATCGGCCCGGCCCACCTGGAAGGCCTGGGATCAATGGAAGGGGTCGCGCGGGAAAAAGGCTCTCTCTTAAAAGGCTTGGGTCGACACGGCAAAGCAGTTCTCAATGCCGATGACCCCCGGGTGCGGCAACTGGCCCGCCAAACTGCTCACGAAGTGCACCTCTATGGTTTGGCGCCGGATGCTGCAATCCGAGCAGATGATGTTGCCGAAAAAGAGAACGCAATATGTTTTACGCTGAAACTTGTTGAAGAAAGCATATCCATCCGGCTGAATTCTCCGGGCCGCTTTATGGTTACCAATGCACTGGCGGCCGCGGCAGTTGGCAATCTGCTGGGGTTGTCTGCCGGTAAGATCAAAGCGGGTTTGGAGGCGTTTGAACCGGTCAGCGGCCGAATGAATATCCATCGAACACCCAATGGGATTCACATTATCGATGATACTTACAATGCCAATCCGGATTCAATGAAAGCCGCCCTGACAACTCTCAAAAGGATGCGCGCCGGGGCCAGGGGCATTTTTGTGGCGGGAGATATGCTGGAGCTCGGCCGGCAGGCGGCGTCGCTGCACAGCCAGGTTGGTGCCCTGGCCGCCCGATCCGGGATCAACCGTTTGTATGCCTACGGTGAATATGCCGATTCGCTGGCAGCAGGTGCCCGTAATGAAGGTTTGCCGGCGGCGGATTCGATCACCGGATCCCGCGAGGAAATAATCGAAGATCTGATCGCCTGGCTGCAACCCGGGGACTGGGTACTGGTGAAAGGTTCGCGCGGCATGGCGATGGAGAAAGTGGTACAGGGACTGAAGGATTGGGCGGGAGAGAAAAAAAGTTAATGGTTATTTGTTATAAGTTGTTGATGATTCGTTTCATAAAAGAGATCGGCATCCATAATTTTAGGCATTTTAGACATTTTAGACAATTTAGGCAATTAAGGAACTAAGATGCTTTACCACCTCCTATATCCACTGCATACAACGTTTTCGGTCTTTAACGTATTTCGCTACATCACGTTCAGGACCATATATGCCAGTTTGACGGCCTTTTTCATTTGCTTTCTGCTGGGTCCCTGGATGATCCGTAAGCTGGCAGAAATGCAGGTGGGGCAATATATTCGCGATGACGGTCCCAAAACGCACCTTGACAAAGCCGGCACACCGACCATGGGCGGTACGTTGATCTTGTTATCCATTACGGTTTCCATTCTCTTGTGGAGTGACTTGACGAATTTATTTGTATGGATCGGGCTGTTTGTTCTCCTGGGTTACGGATTGATCGGATTTTTCGATGATTATCTAATGCAGGTCAAAAAGCAAAGCAAGGGACTGACCGTACGCCGGAAACTGTTGTTGCAGGCAATTGTCGCTCTGATCACCGGAATTCTGGTATACGTCAGCCCGGATTTTTCAACTCAGGTTACCATACCCTTCTTTAAAAATATCTCGCCGGATTTCGGTTGGGGGTACATCATTTTTGCAGTATTTGTCATTGTCGGCGCGTCCAACGCCGTTAATCTCACCGACGGCCTTGACGGACTCGCCATCGGTCCGGTGATTATCGCTGCGGCAACCTATATGATTTTTGCCTATGTGTCGGGGCATGTCAAAATCGCCGGATACCTGCAATTAAATTACGTGGCCGGTGCAGGAGAATTAACCATCTTCTGCGGTGCTCTGGCTGGCGCCGGTCTCGGATTTCTGTGGTTTAACTCGTATCCTGCCCAGATTTTTATGGGAGACGTCGGTTCCTTATCGCTGGGTGCATTTCTGGGAACGGTGGCCGTGATTACCAAGCAGGAAATTTTATTGCTGCTGGTGGGAGGGTTGTTTGTCATAGAAGCCTTATCCGTCATATTCCAGGTCGGTTTTTTCAAAATGACCAGCGGCAAGAGAATATTCAAAATGGCGCCGCTGCATCATCATTTTGAACTCAAGGGTTGGCCGGAACCCAAGGTGATCGTGCGCTTCTGGATCATTGCCATTGCCCTGGCCCTGCTGGCCATGAGTACGCTGAAACTTAGATAGTTGTGTCTGTCAAGGAATCAGCGCAGCCGCTGGCCGCCATAGAAGCGAGCTTGATCGTAAAAGAAACTATATAAAAAGCGAATATCGAATAATGAATAACGAATATCGAAGGTCGAAGGAATGCATTCTGTCTATTTATAAAAAAGACAGAGCGCAGCGATTCCAGCCTTCGATATTCTGCTGTTCTGCGGTTCGCTGTTTGGATGGTGAAAAAAATGCAACCCGCGAACCCTGAACCTTAAACCTTTGAACGGCTGAAACCAAACTCTGACCGCCTCTGCTCTTGCTCAGGCCCTGCCCTCCTGCCAGCAAGAGCGGGGCGGTCGGATTGGAACGACGGGCAGAAAAAATTCCTTGATTATGAAGCTTGCCGGAAAAAAAATTGTGGTTGCGGGACTCGGAAAAACAGGCGTGGCCGTAGCCCGCTTTCTGAAGAACAGGAGGGCGGCGGTCGTGGTGACCGACATGGCGCCTGAAAATAAACTGGCATCCCAAGTGCAGGAAATCCAGGCCATGGGCATCCCCATGGAGCTGGGCGGACACCGGACGGAAACCTTTACGGCAGCGGACTTGATTGTCTTGAGCCCGGGCGTCTCGCATATGATCGAGCCGGTCATACAGGCCAGGCAACGCGCTATTCCGGTGATGGGGGAAGTTGAGCTGGCCTCACGGTATATCCGCCGGCCCATCGTGGCGGTTACCGGCACCAACGGCAAGACGACCACGACCGAGCTGTTGGGCGATATGCTGGAACGCTCCGGTCTAAATGTTTTTGTGGGCGGCAACATCGGCAATCCGCTCATCGATTATGTGGACGGCGAGCAGCAGGCGGATGTCATCGTAGCCGAGGTCAGCAGCTTTCAGCTGGACACCATTGAAAGCTTCAGGGCGCGGGTCGGTGTGCTGTTGAATATCACGGCCGATCATCTGGATCGCTACCCGAATTTTGCCGCCTATGCCGCATCTAAAATGAGGCTTTTTGAAAACCAGCAGGCCGGCGATTTTGCTGTTTTAAATGGTTCGGATCCTTTAATCCGTTCACTGACTGGAGATATCAAGGCGCGAAAGTTGATATACCCAAACCCTGCGGCCGATGAAGAAGGTGCAATTTTAAACAATCACCATATCACCCTGCACTCGGACGAATTAAGCAGCAAAGCCGCCAAAAGCCGAAATTTGAAATCCGGAAGCCCGGCGGGTCGCCGGCTCTTCCGGGCTGGAGGCCGAAACCCGATATCGCTCAATCTTGCCAATATAAAACTCCGGGGCCGGCACAATCTTGAGAATGCCTGTGCCGCCGGCCTGGCAGCCATGGCGGTTGGCGCACGGCCGCAGTCGATTCAGGACACCCTGGACCATTTCAAGGGTAGTGCCCACCGGCTGGAGTATGTCGACGTGATAAATGACGTCGAATTTTTCAATGACTCAAAAGCAACCAATGTGAATGCCGTGATGCGGGCCCTGGAATGCTTTGATTCACCTGTGGTTTTGATCATGGGCGGGCTGGATAAAGGCGGAAATTTCAAGGAACTCCGGGAGGTCGTCTCCCGGCATACCCAAAAACTGATAGTGATCGGCCGGGCCGCTGATCTTATTCACGAGTCACTGAAGGATATTACGGCGACATCTTCGGCCGATTCCATGGCGGACGCAGTAAATCAGGCTTACAGTACATGTAACCCGGGCGATGTGGTTCTGCTGTCACCCGGGTGTGCCAGCTTCGATATGTACGACAATTATGCCCAGCGGGGTGATGATTTCAGGAAGGCAGTCGAAAAGTTAAAATCACAAACATCATGAATTCCGACAAACAAATCGCACATAATGTCTCATACGATATTGGCTTGCTGTTTCCGGTACTATTTCTGGTCGGCATTGGAATCGTGATGGTTTACAGTGCCAGCTCGGCGGTGGCTTTAAAAAAATTCGGCACAGACAATTTGTTTTTGAAGAAGCAGGCGCTTTTCGCCCTGCTAGGAATTGTCGGACTGGTCATCTGCCGCCATTTTCCGTATCGCTGGTATCGCCCGCTGACATACCCCCTGCTGGTGCTGGCCCTTGTTTTTCTGATCGCAATTGAATTCACGGATCTCGGTCTGGCGGCCGGTGGTTCTGTCAGATGGTTGCGCTTCGGCAGATTGTCGTTTCAGCCGTCGGAATTTGCCAGGTTTGCTTTGGTAATATTTCTGGCCTATTCCCTGGAAAAAAAGGGTGAGAAACTCAAAGAGTTTTCAATTGGATTTATACCGCATGTCGTCGTCTTGGGTGTATTCTCTTTTTTCATTATCAAACAACCGGATTTTGGTTCGGTTGTCATTCTGGCGGCACTTACATGGCTGATGCTGTTCGTTGGAGGGGTTCGCTGCCGCCATCTTTTCGGATCACTGCTCTTGTTGATGCCTATGGCCTATTTCTTTTTAGCGAGCGCCGAGTACCGGATGAAACGCATTTTGAGTTTTCTCAATCCCTGGCAGTACTCGGCCGACGAAGGCTATCAGATTGTGCACTCCCTGATGGCCTTCGGCACGGGAGGATTGTGGGGTGTGGGAATCGGCAAGGGCTATCAGAAACTGTTCTATCTGCCTGAGCCCCACACGGATTTCATATTTTCAATAATTGGAGAAGAGTTCGGCCTGGTTGGCGTTCTGATTATCATCATGCTTTATGCTTTAATTCTTTTCAAAGGCATTCAAATTGCCCGCCATGCATCGGACACATTTGGATCGATGATGGCCGTCGGTTTGACGGCCGCCATGGGGCTGCAAATATGCATTAACATGGGCGTCGCCCTGGGTTTGCTGCCCACCAAAGGGCTCACCCTGCCCTTTTTGAGCTACGGCGGAACATCTCTGTTGCTGAATATGGCATCGGTTGGGATTTTGATGAATATCAGCGCTTCACGCCGCGCGCCGGCGCCTGGTCAATAGATATTTGTTATTAGTTATTGGTTATTGGTGGTTAGCTCTAGATATGAGTCAGATAGCTTGATATAAATAAAAAATGAGATTTCAAAGCTTAGGAAACGAAGTCACTAACATTGGAGTAATTGTACGAATTCTAATAACTAATAACATATAACCAATAACAAGCGGTGATTACATATAGAAGCAATTAAGAAACGATATGAATGATGATAACGGCTGGCGCCCGTTAAATATAATCATCGCCGGCGGTGGAACCGGCGGTCATCTGTTCCCCGGAATTGCTATTGCCCAGGAGTTCCAGCGCCGCAATGCAGCAACCAGAGTTATTTTTGTCAGCACCGGTAATCCACTAGAGAAATCGGTGCTTGCCAAAGCCGGCTTTGAACTTGAGTGTATCACAGCCGCCGGCATTAAAGGTCGAGGAATGTGGAATCAACTAAAATCGACTTTAATAATTCCTATCGGAATCTTGGAATCGATGCGGATCATTAAAAAATTCGGTCCGGATCTTGCTGTCGGTCTCGGTAGCTATTCAGCCGGGCCGGTAATAATCGGCGCCTGGTTGCTGAGAGTCCCAACGGTTGTTCATGAACAAAATATATTGCCGGGCATAACCAACCGAATTTTAGCGCGTTTTGCGAAGCGTATTTACATATCGTTTGAAAATACCAAATCGCGCTTTAAATCGGAAAAAGTTCTGTGGACGGGCAATCCGGTGCGGCGTGAATTACTAGTGGATGCGGATCGCCGGGAAAACGGAAGGGACAACCATGGCGACGATCGGTTTTTTACGATTCTTGTCATCGGCGGCAGTCAGGGCGCCCACAGGATAAACATGGCGGTCATAGAAGCTTTACAAGATCTAAGAGAAAAAGAACAGATGTATTTTATACATCAGACAGGTGCGGCGGACGAGCAGACGGTCGGCGAAGCCTACCGTCAAAACCAAATTCGCTGCACGGTTCAACCTTTTTTCGACAACATGGCCGAACTATACCGCCAGGCTGACCTGCTGATATGCCGCGCCGGTGCCACAACGGTTGCCGAAATAACTGCGCTGGGCAAGGCGGCCATGTTCGTCCCGTTTCCCTACGCGGCTGATGACCATCAGGTGTTAAATGCCGGCAGCCTTTCGGAAGAAGGCGCCGCCGAAATGATTATCGAAAAGAATCTCAACGGTAAAATTCTCAGTGAAAAAATAGCGTTCTATGCAGCGAATTCGTCAGCTTTAAAGGATATGGCCGCCAGGGCCCGCCGTCTCGGCAAGCCCGATGCGGCCAAACATATTGTGGATGATTGTTATAAGTTGGTTGATGAGCTGACTGGTTGATTAGTTGAATAGGTAAAGGAAATTTTCAGCCGGCCACGCAACCATGCTTCCAAGTTCAATATCAAACACGCAATGAGTTAAATCTTTAATCAATAAACTAAAATAAGGTCTTTTTTAACGAATCAACCAATCAACTATTCAACTAATCAACTAATCTTATGTATCGCAAAAAATATCACATCCATTTTGTAGGAATCGGCGGTATCGGAATGAGCGGCATTGCCGAGTTGCTTCTCAACCTAGGCTACAAGGTTTCCGGCTCCGATTTAAAATCCTCCGATATCACCGAACGTCTCAAAGCATTGGGCGGAATTATCTTTGAAGGTCATCTGGCAGATCAGATCGTCGGCGCCGATGTCGTTGTGACGTCTTCGGCCGTCAGCCGCGACAATCCGGAAGTAGTTGCTGCTGAGCAGGCATCAATTCCGGTGATTCCGCGGGCAGAGATGCTGGCCGAGCTGATGCGGTTGAAGTACAGTGTGGCCATCGCCGGTGCGCACGGCAAGACCACAACGACCTCGATAGTGGCGTCGGTATTGGCCCGCGGAGGGCTTGACCCGACAGTGGTCATCGGCGGCAAGCTGAAAAGTGTCGGTTCTAACGCCGTGTTGGGCCAGGGTGATTTTATCGTGGCTGAAGCCGATGAGAGTGATGGATCATTTTTAAAATACTCGCCCGCCATCGCCGTGGTCACGAATATTGATCGGGAGCATCTTGATTTTTATGCGGACATGGATGCCATCAAATCCGTTTTCTTGAACTTTATCGACCGGATACCCTTTTACGGTCTGGCCATCCTTTGTCTGGACAATGAACCGATACAGGATCTGATCCCTGACATTAAAAAACGCTATACAACTTATGGCATGAGTACCCAGGCCGATTTCCAGATCAGAGATGTGAAATTTGAAAAGCGGCAAAGCCAATTTACCGTGTACCGCCATGGGCAGAAGCTTGGCCGCATTAACCTGAACCTTCCGGGCCTTCACAACGTCTATAACGCCACGGCGAGCATCGCGGTGGGCATCGAACTGGATGTGCCTTTTGCCGCCATCAAGGGCGCGCTGGAGACCCTTGAGGGCGTCCAGCGCAGGTTGGAGATCAAAGGTGAGTTACGTGACATAACGGTGGTAGACGATTACGGGCATCATCCCACCGAAATAAAGAGTACTCTGGAGGCTGTTGAAAAATGCTGGCCCGGCAGACGCAAGGTTGTTGTATTTCAGCCGCATCGCTACAGTCGGACCCGGGCATTGTTTGATGACTTCACCCGTTCATTCTATCAATCCGATGTTCTGCTGGTATTACCGATTTATGCTGCCAGTGAGAAAGAAATCGAAGGCGTGACCGGCCGGCTGCTGTGTGAAGGCATTCAGGCCCACGGTCACAAGGAGGTAGCATATGCGGCGGGGATTGAAGATGCGGTGGCTTATCTGAAGCAAAATTTAAAACCGGCCGACATCTTGCTGACGCTGGGAGCCGGAGATGTCTATAAAGTGGGTGAGCAGCTGCTTCAGGAGTGGGGGGCACAGGACTGAGCGTCGAGGACTGAGCCTGTCCGAATCCGGAAGTCGGGATACGAAAAAGATGAGAAGGTAGGAGGCTGGGAGGCTTGAAAGCTGGGAAGCTGGGAAGTTTGGAAGGTGGAAAGCATAAGGCAGAGGGCATAGAGCAGAGTGCAAAGAGCAGAGCGAAGAGAGCAAAACGCACAACGCACGGCTTATGCCGTAAAGAGCAGAAAGATCCAGGTAAAAAACGATTACATCCTCTTTTTTGCCTCCCCGCAAAAAGCAACGGGATCTTCGACAAGCGCAGCGCTCTTTAAACGAAGTGCTCCTTGAACAAAGTGCTCATTTATTTATGAGGTAACAGGTGTTTTTCAGTAAGAAGCCGCGCAAAAATTATCGTAAGTCCGATAAGACCAAGAAGCGCCATAAAATCCTGGGGGGCATTACCCTAGCATTCAAGGCGTTGGCGTCAGTCGTGGCATTGGTGGTGGTAACCGTCTTTTTCGTTCTGGTTCATGATCTGGCTACCAAATGTAGTTATTTTGCGGCGCGACAGATGAGCATCGAGGGAACGCAGCGGTTAACTCCGGAGGAGGTCGCCCGGCAGGCCCGGGTCCGCATAGGCGATAATATCCTGGCGGTTAATCTCCCTTTGGTCCGAAAAAGGCTGCTGGCCCACCCGTGGATTGCTGACGCTGAGGTTCGCCGGGAGATTCCATCCCGGCTGATCATTCACGTCAAAGAACATCAAGCCCTGGCGCAGGTCGATCTCGGGCAAAAGTTTCTGATCAATCATCAGGGCCAGATATTCAAAGCAATGGATTCATCGGATCCCCAAGATCTACCGGTCGTCAGCGGCCTCGATATCTCGGATCTGCCGGTATATGGTCAGTTGCAATCATCAGAAAAACAAGGGATGCCGGCCCATTCGGCACCGTTTAAAGCGGTGATGCAGGTCTTACAAATGGGTTTGCAGCAGGGCGCCATTCTGCCGAATCGTCTCGTCCGGCAGATTAAAGTCGACCGGCAAATCGGCCTGACACTTTATGCCTTTGACAGCATCAAGGCCATAAATCTCGGATACAGCGACTTTCCCGGCAAGTATCATATGCTGGCGAAGTTGCTTTCGTATCTTAAGCGTCAACAGAACATATTGGATTTTGATCGCATCGATCTGAACAATTTAGAGCGTGTCGTGATACATCCCCTTGGATTGGAGTGAAATGGCCGGATCCGATTGAAACGATTGCCAAGAGACATTCGACAATCCAATGGGGATCATGAGGAGGAATAGAATGCGACGAGCAGGTGATATTATCGTGGGCCTTGATATCGGAACGACCAAGATCTGTGCCGTGGTAGGTGAGGTATCCGGGTCGGATACCAACATTATCGGTATTGGAACACATCCTTCCATCGGGTTGCGAAAGGGGGTGGTCATTAATATCGAATCGACTGTGGAATCAATTAAAAAAGCGGTGGAAGAGGCGGAACTAATGGCGGGCTGTGAAATCTCTTCGGTATGCACCGGTATTGCAGGCGGGCATATCACGGGATTTAACAGCCGCGGTATTGTTGCCATCAAAGGATCGGAAATCACGGAAAACGATGTCGAGCGGGTTATCGATGCCGCCAGAGCGGTTGCGATTCCCATGGATCGTGAAGTCATTCATGTTCTGCCCCAGGAATTTATAGTCGACGACGAACCTGGTATTCAAAATCCGGTGGGAATGGCCGGGGTTCGGTTGGAGGCTAAAATTCACATCGTTACCGGGGCCGTCGCGTCGGCCCACAACATTGTGAAATGCGCCAATCGATCCGGACTTGATGTTTCCGATATTGTTTTAGAGTCACTGGCATCCGGTGAAGCCGTCCTGACTGAAGAAGAAAAACAACTGGGCACCGCCCTGCTGGATCTGGGCGGCGGGACCACCGACCTGGCCGTATTTTCCGGCAAAAATATAAAGCATACGTTCGTGCTGGCTTTGGGAGGCAACAACCTGACCAACGATATCGCGATTGGATTGCGCACCCCTCAGGCCGAGGCCGAGAAAATAAAAAAGAAGTACGGTACCTGTCTGGCCCGGGATATCAGCAGCGATGAAACCATCGAGGTATCGGGAATGGGCGGTCGTGGACCCCGTAAACTTCCGCGACAGATCCTTGGAGAAATTCTGGAACCCCGTCTCGAGGAAATTTTCGAACTGACTTACCGGGAAATTTATCGCGCCCGAATGGAAAACGCCATCAGTTCCGGAGTTGTCTTAACCGGCGGATCGTCTTTGCTGGAAGGTGTAACGGAGGTGGCGGAGTCGGTTTTCAAGCTGCCCACCCGACTGGGCAAGCCCCAAGGAATTAAGGGTCTGGTTGACGTGGTCAATAATCCCATGTACGCCACCGGAGTGGGATTGGTTTTGTATGGTGCCCGTAACCGTAATTCAAAGAAGTTCAGAATCCGCGATAAAAACATCTTCAATCGTGTCATGACAACCATGAAGAAGTGGTTTCATGATGTGGTTTGAAGACAGATGACAGAAGACAGAGGGCAGAAGCAGAGGTGCTGGAAGTCGGATGGCGGAAATCGGAATGCGGAAAAAAGGATGCTACTTCGCAGCTTCCCGGCTTCGCGGCTTCCCAGCCTTCAAGCAGACGGATGACAGAATTCAAAAACGGCAAATAGCCATTAACCAATAACCTATAACCTATAACTAACAACCCACATCTAAAATCGGTAGGAGGGCAAACATGTTTACTTATGTAGACAAGGAAAAATCAGCGAAAATCAAGGTTATCGGAGTCGGCGGTGCAGGTGGAAACGCCATCAACAACATGATCGCATCCAATCTTCAGGGAGTCAAATTCATTGCGGCCAACACAGACGCCCAGGCTCTGGAGATTTCCAAAGCCCCGATCAGGATTCAACTTGGCGAACACATTACCGAGGGTCTGGGAGCCGGAGCCAATCCCCAGGTAGGCCGGGATGCCGCCTTGGAAAACGAAGAATCAATCCGGCAGGTGTTGGCCGACAGTCACATGGTGTTCATCACGGCTGGATTCGGCGGCGGCACCGGCAGCGGCGCAGCCCCGGTCATTGCTGAAATCAGTAAGGATTTGGGGGCGTTGACAGTTGCGGTAGTGACCCGGCCGTTTTCTTTTGAGGGCAAAAAACGCGCCAAAGTGGCCGACGACGCCATCGAGACGCTGAAGAAAGTGGTGGACACGGCCATCACCATTCCCAATGACAGACTGCGCGGTCTGGCATCCAAAAAAGCCACCTTGATGGAGATGTTTGTAAAAGCCGACGAAATCCTGCTGCACTCGGTTAAAGGAATCACGGATCTGATCATGATGCCGGGTGTCGTCAACCTGGATTTTGCCGACGTCAGAACCACCATGTCCAAGGCCGGCATGGCCCTGATGGGTATTGGCATTGCATCGGGTGAAAACCGGGCGGTGGAGGCTGCCGAAAAGGCGATCTCGCATCCCCTGCTGGAAGACATTCCCATCAACGGAGCCAAGGGCGTCCTGATGAACATCACCGCTACCAGCGACATGGAATTTGAAGAAGTTGCCGAAGCGTCCGAATTCATTCACAACGAAGTGGGCGATGATGCGGAGATCTTCTGGGGCACCTCGGTTGACGACAGCTTGGGAGATGAAATGCGGGTGACGGTGATTGCAACCGGAATCGGAAAAGAACCTGCCAAGGAAGAGGCGCAAGTTCAACCGCTGCGAGGTAAAATCCGAGACATCACTCCCGAAGACCTGGATAAAATCATCGATTACGATGAGCCGACCTTCATCCGTCAGAAAAGGGCGGTGGGTGAATCTTCCGGGGCTATTTACCGAGGCACCAGCGGTGTGATCATCAATGACAGAGAATTGGATGTGCCCACCTTCTTAAGAAAGAAAGCTGATTAAAAAGGTCCGTTGTTCCGCCGGTGGCGGATCGGTTTTTTTGTCTCTGTTGTTTGTGGTCGGTTGTTCATTGTTCAATGTTTGTGCGCATTCGCTAAAACGACTATGTGTTGTTGTGGAAGGGAGGATTTTTTTGATGCGGCGGTATCTTTAGTACATCTAAAGGGACATCTTATTTGGGCTGTTGACTCTGATCAAAACAGCACCATTATACTGTTAATGGTTGATTTTCCTCGTGCAATGTTGCCCCAGCAACCAGCGGGGCATCAGTCCGCAAGTGAATTGAGGCCATATCGCTTTTTTAAGCAACGAATCCGCCTCCGGCGGAACAACGGACCCCATACCCATTGATGTCCTGAAACGCATCCGGCAACGCGCCACGGACAATGGACAGCCGATAACATGCCGCGAAAATCAGATAAATCAGACCGCCCTCACGCCCGGACCGAAATCGGGACCATTCGAAAATCCTGGCAGTCCAGAGTCAGTGTTGCCTTGGCGTATCCCAACCGCTATCACGTGGGTATGTCCAATCTCGGATATCTGACCCTGTATAGGCTTTTGAACAGCTATGACCACGTGGTGTGCGAAAGGGTTTTTTTGCCGGATGAAAGCCGGTCTCGGCCGGCACTGCTGGCTACCATGGAGTCGGGCCGCCGCGTTGCTGCGGCCGATATCATCGCCTTTTCCCTCTCGTTTGAAAACGATTACCCCCATGTGCTGGCCATGCTGGAACAGGCCGGCATCCCGCTGCGTGCCGACGATAGAGACCACCGGCACCCGCTGGTCATTGCCGGCGGGGTGGCGTGCTTCTTAAACCCCGAACCGATATCCGCTTTTATCGACTGTTTTCTCATCGGCGAGGCCGAAGAGCTGCTTCCCGGTTTTTTCCAGACGTTTGAACCGCACGCGGATCAAAAGGCCGCATTACTGAACCTGGCACGCAATGTCCCGGGTGCGTACGTCCCGGCTTTTTATCAGGCTCGCTACAATGACACCGGCACCCTGGCGGCC
>CP070771.1:4452402-4464744 GCA_020345785.1 Desulfobacterales bacterium | reverse complement strand
ATTTCGTCGCCGCCCGCTACGATCGCCCCGGCGGCCCCTTCGATCCTTATTCCGGTGAATACTACGTTTACAGCCAGATGGCCGACATGGCTTTTAAACGGCTCGGCCGGACCATTACACTGCCGGCAGGCGCTCCGGCATTAAAATTCATGATCTCCTTTGACATTGAATTCGATTGGGATTATGCGTTCGTCGAGATTCGGGAGGTCGGCACGGATGACTGGACAACCCTTCCGGATTTAAACGGCCTGACAACTCAGAGCACCGGCGATAGCTGCACATCCGGCTGGGTGCAGGAAATCCATCCTTTCCTGGCCAACTATATGGATGAAGACTGCAACCCAAGCGGTCTCACCGGTGATTGGCATGCCTTTACAGGCAGCAGCAGCGGCTGGCAGCCGGTTGAAATCGATCTTTCGGCCTACGCCGGCAAGGAAGTCGAAATTCACATTAGTTATGCCACCGACTGGGCGACCCAAAATCTCGGTGTTTTTGTGGATAATATCGAGATCGCGGATGAGGAACTGGAAGATTTTGAGGATGGCCTGGGTGATTGGGCGGTCAGTGTCGCCCCGGGAAGCGGCGCCTTTAACAACTGGGTGCGTATTTCCGGCGCCGGTTTCCCAGAGGGTCCGGCGATCCGGACGGATAATACGATCTATCTCGGCTTTGGGTTTGAGGCCATTGATTCGGCTGACAGCCGTGTGGAAGTGATGGATCGGGTAATGAACTACTTCGGACAATAGTAATCAGCCTGGCCCGGCGGGTGACCGGGACATTTTGCCCGGTCCTCGCCCCTTTGTAAATACGGATAATATAATGAGAAATATTACCTCACTTTGGGTATTGGCGCTGGGCTTCTTTGTTATAAGCTTTTTCCCAGTTAACTCATCTGCAACGGCTGATCCCGCTGAGAGGCCGATGCTCCATGGAGCCTCTGATAAAACAGGTTTCGCGGTTACCTTCTTCGCTGAAGGTGTCCGTCCGGTTTCAGCAGCTTCATCCCAAGAATCCGACAATCAAAGTAAGCTGAAGATGGTTATCATCAAAACCAGGTCTTCCCATGAAGTTGAGCAACTGCGTCGGATGAGACTGGACATCGTCAGGGTAAAGTCAGATCCCAGCAGCCCGCCGAACAGGAAGTCGCTGTCGGGCGGTTTTATTGTGGAGGCTGTGACTTCAAAAGGCATGCTGAAAAAGCTAAAAGCCATGGGCTTTGAGGTTTACGAGGCCTCTGCACCGAGGTCTCAACCTTGACCTGGTAATAAAATAATAAAATCTTAGCGGTCTTTCAGGAAGCCGGATATAAATCGTAACAAAAGCTCCATAGCTGAAATACTGGATGCGTTCCAGGCTATCTTTATTTCGATATATCTGTCTATGTATACAAATAGTTACGATTGGTGTTCATTTTTTTATAACAACGGAATTGTGGATTATATGATAACCTATTGAAATTATATAAAATATAGTTCTTAAAAATCTGGCATAAATTTTGCCGATTCCATCCTCAATAAATTATACCAGAGCGGAGAGGATGGAGGATGAAAGATTTGGATGTTATGCCGGCCTTTTTTAAGTTCAATCGTAAAATTGAACCGCATGTAGAGACAAAATACAACCAATCATTTTTTCCATGTTTAAGACTCCTGTTAATGACCTTCATTATAGCCTTTAATTGGCAACCAACTCATGCCGTAG
Organism: Desulfobacterales bacterium; assembly: GCA_020345785.1. Next base: position 4,463,043 of record CP070771.1, on the reverse strand, counting down.
AGGTATCATTGGCGTGGGATTCAAGCGATGAAGCGATGGGGTATAAGATATATTACGGATTTGAAAGCAGGAACTATCCATTTGTAATCGATCTCGGTCTGTGGGCACAATGCACCATTTCAGACCTCAATTATGGCCAGATGTACTATTTTGCGGTAACTGCTTACAATGAATTTGGCGAAAGTGACTTTTCAAGGGAGGTTGCATATAAACCCAAAGCGTGTGACGCCGATCTTGACATGGATGGCGAAATCGATGGTTCGGATCTTGCGGGCTTTATTTCGAATCCGCTGGCGACCACTCTAAGTGATTTTGCAGCTAGATTCGGCACTGAAAACTGTCTTAAGTGGTAGATAATTACCTAAAAAAATTGAGGCTTGGAATCATTTGGATTCAGATTCTCTCAATATTCGATAAAGTTGTAATATTATCTGAATCAGAATCCAATTTGGTATGGTTCAAACCTTGGGTTCCTTGCCGGTATTTTCGTTCGAAAAACCTTCTTCTGCATAAATTTAATCTCTGATTAATCCGCGGGATCAACGAGCTAATGACTTTCTTCAATCTTCAAAGAACAACTTAAAACCGTGAAAGCGCTATTTATTGGGGCGGATTAATTAGTAATAGTACCAGATAGTATCATAATCGTGGATGTTTTCTCCGATGGCATCAAGTTTGTAAAGGTAGTCAAGGATGGGGACATCCTCACTCAAGTGTGTCCTGGCAGCCGTTGATATGTTCTTTTCCCACGGGTGAAATTCGTATAGGCGCGAGCCGTCGGGCAAAATGGATATCAAATCCCGATGGATGCTGGCCCTAAGGTAATTCTTGCCCAGCCCGGGGACATTGTAAACGGCTTCATCGGTTCTGGACAGGCCGGGCAGCAGCCTTGCCTCCTCTTTTTGCTCCTGCAGCAGCCGTGCGATGGGAACCCGATATTCGACGGTCTCTTCCTTTCCTTTGGTATTGAAGGTGTAATAAGGGTCAATACCGATTTTAGTGAGCGTTCGCCGCAGAAATACCGCCTCGAATCGGCGGGAAGCGAAAAAAGTATACACAAGCTGATTATAAACCGGTATGCCCTTTTTCCGCAGCCTGTTTACTGCAGTGACGGTTTCAGGTGTGATTTCATAACCGTGTTGGGCGTGGGTAACCACCGCTATCTGGCGTCGCCCGGGCTCCCGGTACCGAGCGAGAATGCCGGCCAGTGAATCCGTAATTCGCATGGGAAGCGTGATCGGTGTACGGGACCCAATTCGGATGCGCTCCACCGTCGGGATGTCGGCCACAAGATTTAAAATATGCTCGATTTCATTGTCGGTCATGGCCAGAGGGTCACCGCCTGTAATCAGTACTTCATGGATGGCCGGATGGGATCGCATCCATTCGACAGCCGCATTAATTCTTTTCTCCGGCGCCATGGCGCCCGGCTCCATGGCGTCATCGATCTCCCAATTTCGCTGGCAATAGACGCAAATTTGGGGGCAGGTGTTGAAGGGCTTGAATATGCAGATGGACGGATAGCGGCGGGTTATCAGGTCGATAGGGGATGTGTCCGATTCGAGCATAAAATCCAGACAGTGCCCGAACCGCTCGGCCTCAGCCATTTTTTCGACATAGTCCAATGAAGGAATAACCTGGGCGCGAATCGCCCTGTCACGTCCGTCGGCAGGCTGATCGTCCATGAGCGACAGATAGTGGGGTGTGATGCCGAAAGGGATGCCATTGGCCCGAGCCTTTTTAATGGCTTTGTATTCGGAGTCGGTAAGCTCCAGCAACCGGGCGATGTCCTCAGCATCGCGCAGAATATGTTGGATGTGCCAGCACCAGTCGTTCCAGTCTTCCTGTGATCCCTGCAGATTTTCGATGATTCGCTGACGCCGCTCGTTTCGCCTTTTTACGGATTCCTTATTCAGGCCGGAGACGAATTTTGCAAGGCGCAATTCGACTTCGGTATGCAACTCGTCGAGCTGCCGGGAGCGTTCGATGGCAGCCTCGCGGTGCTCATAGCGGCTTGGGATCAGGTGCAAGTCGGCCAAAGCCTTGCCCGGCCCGCGTCCCTGGAGGCCTAAGAACAGGTAGAGCAACTCAGCGTAAAAGGCAGGGGTTAGATCCGGTCTGTCTTTGCCTCTGGCAATATCCAAAATGGCCTGTGCAACAGAAAATTTTGCCATATCATCGCTGCGCCGGGTCATCAGCCGGATCAACACCTTGGCACAGTCCCGCACCCTCATGACATGGTCTTCCGTAAAAATATCATAGTCATCGAAGGCTTCGAACATCATGTCATTGGCCAGCCGAGCCAGGCTTGCACGAAGGTCGTCCGCCGACGTCATTTTTTGCGCAATAGTGAAGATTTCAGGAGCCTTAGCCTGAAGATACAAGGGGTTAAATTTTGAGATATCAATCATATATTTCCTCACTTAAGTATACCTTGTAGTTGCGTAACTCACACTGAATCTGTTCAAAAAAACCGCATATATAATTGTAGGAATCCCATTTGCGGTTGTGTATCTGGAACTCACTGACTAGTGAATCCAACAATATGGATGTAGAGTGGGCATTGCCCACCGTTGACAGTCGAGAAAGACGCTATTTGGTGGGCAATGCCCACCCTACGCTATAGAATTTTCGAAACGTTCTCATTATAACAGAAAAGGGCTCAGATACAAAATGCAGGGGCGTGCGGAGAATCGTTTCCGCCTTTTTCTCTTGACCCGCTAAAATCCAAAAGTCTATACATTGATCGCTGTAAATATTTAAAGGATTAACGCCATGACCGAATACAAACCGATAACACCCCAGCAGCAGCCGAAGTTTGCCGGCATTAAAACGTTTATGCGTCTGCCCCATTCTCAGACCGTCAAGGGGATAGATTTTGCTGTGGCCGGCGTCCCCTGGGACGGCGCAACTTCTTACCGCACCGGCCAGCGCCTGGGGCCCGATGCCATCCGGAAGGTTTCGGTGACGCTGAGACCCTATAACCTGGCACTGGACGTCGATATTTTCGAGCATTGCTCCGGTATTGACTACGGCGATCTGTCGGTGGTGGCCGGGTACATCGAAGACACCTATGCCAAGATCGAAGCGGAGCTTTGTCCTTTGGTTGAGGCCGGCGTCATTCCCGTGTTGATGGGTGGAGATCACTCCATCACGCTGCCGGAGCTAAGAGCCGTTGCAAAAACCCATGGGCCGGTTGCTTTAATCCACTTTGATTCCCACACCGACACCAACGATCGCTACTTCGGCAAACTCTACTATCACGGCTCACCGTTTCGCCGCGCGGCGGAAGAAAAAATTGTAATTGCCGAAAATTCAATTCAGGTCGGCATGCGGGGATCCGTTTATTCAAAGGATGCCTATGACGATTCAACCGCCTTGGGATTCAAGGTACTCACCATGTCTGCCGTCAGGCAAATGGGCATTCGAAAATTGGTCGAGATCGTCAGGGATCGGGTTGGACAGCAGAGGGTCTTTGTTACCTTTGACATCGATGTCGTTGATCCGGCTTTTGCCCCCGGCACGGGCACGCCCGAGGTGGGCGGTTTTACAAGCGGTGAGGCCATTGATATTGTGCGCGGTCTCAAGGGACTGAACTTTGTCGGATTTGATGTGGTTGAAGTTCTGCCGGATAAGGATGCAGCAGAAATCACTGCGCTCCTGGCTGCCAATATTATGTACGAGTTTTTGTCTTTGATTGCGCTGAATAAAAAAAATGTCAGTGGTTCATAGTCAGTGGTCCGTTGCAGTTAAAAGTTTTAGCCTTTTAAGAATGATTTCTGCGGGAGTGTTTAGTATTTAGTGTTTCGTGTTTAACGGTTCGACAACCTTTTTTATGAATGAACCAAAACCTCGTTCAATGAATTGTTGGGTTTCGTCTTTTGAGATTATATTTCATTTAATCCAATAAACTCAAAAAACTCTATGAACTCTACCTGTCTGACACCTGAACACTGAAACCTGAAACCATATGAACAAGCTTCAAATTCATCAAGATTGACAATCCAGCTCTGGAGTGTTAGGTATTGGTTAAAAATTACTGGGGGAGCTGTACAACCTGGCTGAGAGGAGGCTGATCGTCTCGACCCCTGGACCTGATCCGGATAATGCCGGCGTAGGGAAGTCACATTAATCACATCTGAATTCCTTCCTTTCCTCCGGCAGAGGTCCGCATCGGAGGAGGCGCTCGTGCTGAATGTTGCGCGTCTGAGCAAACGCTTCGGCGACCTTTCCATCTTCGAAAATTTTAATTTAATGCTACCCCCAAACGGCTTTACCGTTTTGATCGGTCCGTCGGGGTGCGGTAAAAGTACCTTGTTTAATGTCCTCACGGGTGTTGTTGCCGGAGACGCCGGAGAGATATCCTGGCGCGGTCGAGCCGTTTCGCACCTGCGGGAGATAGCCGCCTACATGCAACAGAAGGATTTGCTGCTGCCGTGGTTTTCGCTGCTGGATAATGCATTGCTGCCGGCCAGAATTGCCGGTGCCGACAGGGCGGAATCCGGCGCAAAAGCGATGGCTCTGTTTCAACGGCTTGGCCTGGGAGGATTTGAGTCCTATTTACCCGGGGAAATTTCCGGCGGCATGAAACAACGCTGTGCGTTGGTTCGCACCCTGATGTTTGAACGCGACCTGGTTTTGCTGGACGAGCCGCTCTCCGCCCTTGATGCCATTACCAGAAGAAGTCTGCAGGCACTGCTTTTGATTCTTCAAGTGGAATTCGAAAAAAGTATTCTCATGATTACCCATGACATTGAAGAGGCGCTAAGGCTGGCCGATGAGATTCTGGTGTTGAGCGGGCGGCCGATGCGGGTGCTTGACCGATTTTCGTTAAACGGGCCCAAACTGCGGCGACTCGATGATCCACAGCTGATCGAGATCAAGGAATATGTGTTGAACCTGCTGCAGGAGGAACTATACACAGCGTCAAGATAAATAGCCTATTCACCCTTCGAATCTTTGGTTTGGCAAATTCCGGGCAAAGCCAAAAAGGAAGAACGCTGTGCATGTTTAAAGAATGTTTTTGGCTTTATAAACAGCTTCCTATTTCTGATAGGTTTCCTTATATACAAGTAGGCGGAATGAATAAAAAAAATAAAATAAATGCGCAGCATAAACTAATTAATCCGCCCGAATTTTCAATCAAACACATTTTTTCAGTGATTGAAGAAATATTTTCAATCCCGAATGTTCTATTATTCAGAGCGGATTAATTAGCGGAGTAGTTAAATGAAGCATTCCTTCTATGTTTCCCTGCTTGTGGTTTTTATCCTTCTGGCTGCCTGGGAGTCGGCCTGCCGGGGGCTTCAGGTGCCGGATTTTATTTTGCCCGCACCCTCGCAAATTATCACGGTGGCTGTATTTCAGGCGGCTATTCTCCTGCCCCATGCCGGCACGACTGCTCTGGAAGTTTTGATTGGTATAATTATTTCTTTAATGGTTGCGGTGCCGCTGTCCATTGCGATGTTTACCCATCCATCGGTAGAAAACGCCCTTGCACCATTTCTGGTGGCTTCCCAGGCGGTGCCGGTTTTCGCCATTGCTCCCCTGCTGGTTGTGTGGCTCGGATACGGCATCGCCAGCAAAGTGCTGATGGCAGCGGTGATCATCTTTTTTCCAATTACGGTAAATCTGTTGGAGGGTTTCAAAAGCTGCGATCACGAGTTTCGCAATCTTTTTCAACTGATGGGGGCGGGCTTCTGGAATTCATTGCGCCTCTTGTATTGGCCCTGGGCGCTGCCTCATTTCTTTGCCGGGCTTAAGGTCGGCGTATCGGTGGCGACCATCGGGGCGGTGATCGGGGAATGGGTTGGTGCGCAGCAGGGCCTCGGTTATTTAATGATTCAGGCCAATGCCAGGCTCAATGTCGACCTGGTTTTTGCCGCCATTTTATGGCTATCCGGCATGGGATTGTCGTTGTGGATATTTGTCGGTTACCTGGAGCGCAGGGTGATTACATGGAAATAGGGTTCAGGGTTCAGAGGTTCAGGGTTCAGGGTACGGGGTTCAGGGTACGGGGTTCAGAGGTTCGGGGTTAAGTCACATAAGCGCTAAAATGTTTATGCTTAGGAGAAACTTAAAAAAAAAGAACATCGAACATCGAACTTCCAACATTGAGCTTTGAATGGGAAAAGGTGAAGAAACAAACGTCTGCGCTGGAAGAAAGGTTGCTTGAGTATTCAGTGCGAACCATTAATTTTGTCGATCAGGCACCAAATACCAGAGGAGGCAAACATGCTGCAGGGGCAATGAATGTTGAGTATCAGTTGTTCAATTATTCGATGTTGGACGTTCATATTTCAAAACAACCCTGAACGCTGAACGTTGAACCTTTAACTGAAAGGAAAAAATAATGAAAACCAAACGCACCCTCATATTTATATTGCTGCTTTGCGTCGCCTTCTGGGTCCCGTCAAGCGATGCCGGCCAGAAATTAACGCTGATTCTGGACTGGTTTCCCAATATCGATCATCTGCCCATTTATGTGGCCCGCCAGCAGGGATTCTTCGCTGAAGAAGGACTTGAAATTGAGATTATCAGCCCCTCCGAGACGTCCGACGGGCTCAAAATGGCGGCTTCGGGCAATGTGGACGTTGCTGTTTCCTACGAGCCTCAGACGATTATTGCCGCTGCCCGCGGACTGGATGTGGTGGTATTTGCGCGCTTAATCGAGCACCCGCTCACAACGCTGCTTTTTTTAAAAGACAAGGGTATTGCGACACCCAAGGATCTGACAGGTAAAAGAATCGGCTACACGGTACCCGGTCTGATGGATGTGCTCTTGGATGCTTTTGCACGGGTTAATGCTATCCGGGATTATAAGGCCATCAATGTCGGATTCGCGATTGTGCAGTCCTTGACAGCGGGCAAGGTGGATGCCGTCATGGGGCCGTTTAAAACCTATGAAACCGTTACCATGGCGCACAAGGGATACGAGGTCGGCTATTTCGAGCTGGAGAAATGGGGGATACCGGACTATGACGAGTTGATTTTCATCACCAGCAAAAAGACCATGGCGAAAAACCGGGCAGCCATGGCGGCATTTCGCCGGGTTGTTGATCGCGCCATCGTCCAGGTGAGGCAAAATCCACAGCAGGCGCTTACAGACTATTTCAAACAGGTACCGCAGGCTGATCGCAAAACCGAAATTGATGCGTTTAAGCTAACCTTGCCATATTACGCATCCGGCCAGAAAATGGATACAAAACGCTGGCAGGAATTTGCCGACTTTGCGTTGGCGCACGGGCTGATTGACAAGAAGGTGGATGTGTCCAGCCTGCTCTGGAAAGCTGAGAATTAGCGCTGTTCCGGGGATATTGAGTCTTATCGGCATCAGGCAGGCCCAAAAAATTCGAAGCACGAAATCCTAAATTCGAAACAATGTTATAAATTATAATGACTGAATGTTCTAAACCGGTGTAAAGGGCTTACATACAGGAATAATTATGTATTTTCGATTCTTTTTCATTTAGGCATTCGGCATTTTGATATTTGAATTTATTTCGAATTGCAAGCTTCGAGTTTCGGATTTAACAAATTTACGGCTGGATTCGTTTGTAAAGTACATATTTAATCGTCGGCTGTTGATGTACTTTTTGATAGCCTTCGGGTACCGTGCAGTTGGCGTTTTTAGCAATGATGAGAAATTCATTGCCCATTTTGGGAGTCAAACTGACCCTGTAAAATCTTTGCATATCGGCAAAGAGCCAGTCACCGAGGATCATATCTCCTGGACAGGCTGATACGGTGATACGTTCGGGCAATTGGATATTTTGCAAATAAAAATCGTGGAAAAACGGTTGTCGCCTGGCAATATGGTTTTTTCGATAAAACATACTTGTAACGGCGATCACAAAAAAAACAACTGTGATCAGTCCTGCAGCAAATCGTATCTTTCGTTTGTTGGTTAGAATTGACTCTATTTGGGCAGCGATGTTTTCGGTTGCAAACGCCAGACTCAGCACAAAAAAAGGATACGTATGAAATATATAGCGCCCGTGCTGGCGGGTGCTGACCACAAACGGTAAACTGCCGGCGAGTGCAACTAATAAAAAAAATAAGGCCTGCCGATTAAATCGAATCCGGCGCAAGGGTACTTTGGCCGCTATCATAAACACCCCGGCCACCAAAAAAGGCACAATCATCTCCGCCAACCATCGCTCTAAATAATGCCAGTGCGGTCTGGCGGCGGATCTTTCGCTTTTTAAGCTTGCGATTACCTGTGCCTGCCAGAATCCCTGCCAGAATTTAACGCTGTCCGGAAAGAAATGAAAGGTTGCAAGCAAAATGACCGTGAATGTGACGAGGGAAATCAATACGACTGTGACGGCCTTTGAATATTTTGCTTTCAATGTCAGTCCCGCCAGCACCGGCACAGCGAACGGAAAAAACGCGACCGGTCCCTTGGCGATGAACCCGAGATATATAAACACACCGGTCAGAATGCTGTAAAAGGAAGTCTTTCCGGTTTTAACAGTGCTGAGGTAAGCCAAATAGGTAGAGACAACGGCGATAACCGCCCATGTATTCACGATTCGATTAATTTGTAGTATGTAGGTAAAAATGGGAATCGGCACCAGCAGCAACATCGGCCACCAACTTCCGACACTATGAAATTGGAAGTCTCGACGAATCTGCTGCCATAAGAGCGCTGTGAGAAACAGGATTATCAGGCCAATGAAAAATCCGTAAAACGCTTCAAGATAAGGCCCGTTGCCGAATATTTTAAAAAAGATAGACTGAATCCAAAACACCAGCGGCGGATGTTCATGGAATACCGGATGAATCATGTCGTCCAGGTAAGGCTTCCAGAATGTTCCCACGCCGTCTGCCAGATTTCTGGCCACGCTGGCATATTCGGTGCCATCGCCATGGATACCCAATCGCAGCAGTTTGTATCCGCTCAGGAGGAAATAAAGGGTGAGGGAGAATAGTAAAAGAATTTTTTTAGATGATATGCGTGAGATCATTCAGTTAAGACCGTATCTGAATAAAAAAGTAAAGAAGGCCAGAAAAATCAGTAACAGCAGGGGGATCTTCCTCCAAAAAGTATGCTCCGTCAAGTGCAAAGTTTCACCTTCCGTTTATCATAATCCAATATCGGCCCAAATGCGGGTGTAAGGCATCAAACTGAATTATTCCGCCTGGTGGTAGAGCACCGTTGGGGTCTGATGATTGACATGCAAAATCAATTTTGTTACTGTTTTTATGATGTTACGGAACTATCCCTATGAAGATTAATACCATCACCAACCGGTATATTATAAAGGAGATGTTGGCTCCCTTCAGCATCAACGTGGTGGTATTTACTTTTTTGTTTGTGATGACCGAAATGATCAAAATCACCAACTGGATCGTCAATTACAACATTAATATATTTGCCGTACTGACGATCCTGCTTTTTACGCTGCCCTGGTTTTTGATGTTCATTATTCCGATGTCGGTTATGATGACGGTGTTGCTGACTTTTCTGCGGTTGTCCAGCGACAATGAGATTGTTGCCCTAAAGTCATGCGGCTTAAGTGTCTACAGGTTGCTGCCTCCGGTTTTGCTTTTTTCTTTGTTTGGATGTCTATTAACGGCCTTTATTACGCTGTACGCGGTACCGAGATCCAAAACGGCCCTTGAAGAAATGGCCCGGCGGTTGGCGGCATCTAATGTCGATATCGGACTGAAGGAGAGAACTTTCAACGACGCAATTAAAGACGTCGTTCTATACGTCAACAAAATGGACCCCCATAATAAAAAGTTGCTCGACATCTTTATCGAAGATAAACGAAAGCCGGATGTCGTCAGCACGGTCGTCGCTCCGGAAGGTCAACTATTCAGTGAGCCGGAGAAATCCATCTTTCACCTGTTGCTGTCCAATGGAACCATCCATCAGACCAACCTCAAAAGTAGATCGGCCACCTCAATCCACTTTGATACCTACAAATTGAGCTTTGATTTCGGAAAAGAGCTTGCCAATACTGAAAATAGAAATAAACATCGGGAGGAAATGAGCATCGCAGAGCTGCGCAAATACATGGATGATTCTGAGAGTAAAGACGAAGCATATAATAAAGTGAAAATAGTCCTGCATCGACGATTTTCAATACCCGTTGCCTGCCTTTCTATGGGACTGCTTGCGTTTCCGTTGGGGATTCAATCCAAAACATCCAAACGCTCATTCGGCTTGATTTTATGCCTTTTCTTCTTCCTGCTCTACTACCTGCTTTTAACGGCGGGATATGCTTTTGGAGAGGATGGTACCTACCCCCCAGAGATAGGAATGTGGCTGCCAAATTTAGTGATGGGAAGCATCGGAATGTTTTTCCTTATTCAAACCGGCAGAGAGCGCTCGATAAAAATAGAGCTTATTGCTCAGCACGTCCAGAAGCTTTTTGCCAGATTTGCCCGTCCAAAAACGACTTCCTAGTTGATACATTAAAGTCATCAAAACAAGTGCTGGAGACCGCAGCGGTCGTGGTCACGGGATTTTTTAGAAATTGTTTCAGCAGTAGAAGTGGTTACAACGGCTTTCACCCACTTTTCGCTGTGAAGATCTACTGGGATGGGGCATGGATGACATGTCCTGGATCTGGATGGACTATGACGGCGTGCCGGCGCTGGTGGAGGCCAACTATTTTTCGCCTGATAAAA
>CP070771.1:4432890-4452302 GCA_020345785.1 Desulfobacterales bacterium | reverse complement strand
AAATCAGTTAGAAGTCTTATTTTTTAACCTAATATGAAAAATATGTCAATAAATAGTAAAAATCAATGTTACCAGCTACCAATACAACAGCAAGGGACAGCTGATCCGCAGCCCTGACACGGCCGGCCGACAAATGTAACTTACGACAAATACGGCAATGTGGCCTTGGTCGTCGATTCGGAAGGCAAGGGGCGTTTTTTCCAGTTTGACTACGATCAGTCCCGACAGGAATATTATGCTCAGGTAAAAACCTCCGCCGGTCGCATTAAAGAAGTCTGGTATGACAAAAATGGTGAAACGAAACGCGTCGACATCAATGGTCGCACGATTAAAAAGCTCGAAAAAGACGGTCGCAATCTGATAATTACCGGTGAAAAAGGCCGGGTCACCCGCAAAGATTACGACGAGTGGGACAACCTGACCCGGGTCGTTAACCCGGAACTGCATCTCCTATAAATGGAACCGGCCGGAAAAGGTGGTGCTGCCCGGCGGCAGAAGGCGGCAGTATAAATATGATCCGCTGATGCGGGTGAAAACGATTACGGCCAGAGATCCGGGCCAAAATATTTTGCTGAATATTCAGTACATTTATGATACCCTGAAATGAGCGTTTCAGATTTTAAAAGGGGTCTTTATATATTCTTTGTTGAATGCTGTCGATTTCTATTTTTAAAATCTGAAACCCTTCGGGATTGCCGATCTTGCCGGATCTTCCGTGTCAGATGCCGTAGCGCATAGGCTGCTATAGCGTGACGACATCTTCCTTGAATCTCCGGCAACCTCGACAATCGCTCAACTCAAGACCAGATGGATAACATCACGGCCAGGGTTACCGAACATGGCCAGTACGATTACGACTATGACGAACTGTATCGGCTGATCGGTTCCGACAACCCGGTTCAGGCCGATGAGGGCTTTACCTACGATGCCGTGGGCAACCGGCTGACGGCTGAAGGTGTGGCCGACAACTGGAGCTACAATGACAACAACGAGCTTCAGGGCTATAATGGTGTCTCATTTCAATATGATGCCAACGGCAACACGATCAAAAAGAATGATAATGGTGTTATTACCAACTACATTTACAATGTAGAGGACCGTCTGGAGAGAGTTGAAGACGGTTCCGGTTCTTTGATATCCCAATACTACTATGACCCGTTCGGCAGACGGTTATGGAAAGATGTAAATGGTGAGAGGACATACTTCGTCTATGCTGATGAGGGATTGGTGGCTGAAGTCGATGAAGCAGGAAATGTCGTCAAGTCCTATGGTTACAGGCCGGGATCGATCTGGACCACTGATCCACTGTTTATGAAAGTTGGAGGGCAAAAATAGATAGTGGGGTCTGGTCTTAAATATTAAATATTGGCAGAATTTAAGGCAGTTGGAGAGTAATCTTTGACTGCCTTTTTGTTTTAATCGCTGGTTTAAAATGATCCAATCCTTTTTTGAGGGGTAGAGGTCGGGGAGAAGGGCGATAAAATCAGACAGCCGCTTCCCTTTGGTGTTGGTTTTGTCTGGCGTGCTGTTTGCATTTAGCTGATGACATAGTCTGTATTATCAGATGCTGCAGACCTTTTGGGGGGTTAAAAATAGAGCAGCGTCTGATAATGACAGATTATGTAAGAAACTGCATTTAGCATGAAAGGCAGGGCCATTAAAATAGGCAAGCGGCTTCCTTGGTTTATTGGAGGGCGGGGGTTATTGAATCAGAGCGGCTGCAGGTATAAGATCAGATCCTTATCCGCTGCGCAGCCGTTCCGCATTTGGATGGGTTAGTTACGCCACATGCGAAATCTTTCCCCGAGGTGCGGGGGCACCCCGCAGCAGGCCTTCGGTGCTCAGATCCTCATCGATATCCGGCCAGTGGATGCCGTATCCGCCGCCGCATATTTGCCAATTTTTGCGCTGCTGCGCTGTAGCGTGAAGCAGCCGCGGATACCATGCCAAGGGTACGGTAATTGTGCGTCCGTCAATCAAGTCAACACTTAAGGTGTCTTCGGTGAAATGCACATCTTTAACGCGTTCACCGGGTTTAATGTCCAGGGTATTCATACCAAGCCTCCAAAAGGTGCTGTTGATTTTCTATAATGATCTTTTCTATATCACGAAGTTCTTTAGCACTAAAGCCCAGGTTACGGGCCAGGGCTACCGGATCGAGCCAGAATTTACATGAATCATTGTCGCGGTCAATGTGCACATGGGCCGGTTCGTTGGGTTCGTGGCTGTAAAAGTATATCCGATAAGGGCCGGTTCTCAGGACGGTAGGCATAACGTATCTTTCTTTAGCAGCTTAATTTGCCTTTTTTTGTATCGCTGTAATCGCCCCTTCACCTTGTTGTTGACAATCAGTGCATTGATCAGCTTGATGACCGCCTCCTGATCTTCACTATAAACTCCTATACAATTCTAATGCGCTTGTTTAGGGGTTGAAGCACAAATTAGAAAACAATTTATTTTTGATTCCATCGGTTTTTTATCTTAAGTCCTAAAATTTGTCAAGAAATCGCAAAAATCAATACATGATGGCGCCAATTTTAAATATAATATCTAGGGCAGACTGCCCGGCAACTTGGCTGCCAAGCGGCGGTTCACGCTGAACTAAAAAGTGACTGGAAAAAATAGGGGACGGTGTAGACTAAGTTGGGGGAAAAATAGGGGACGGTGTTGACTAAGTTGACTTATTGTGGGATAAAATCGATCAAGATAATTGATCAAGGAGGCTAAGATGCCGCGTCGAGCTCGGTTGGATGCTCCCGGCACCTTGCATCATATCATTGTGCGAGGTATCGAAAAGCGTCGGATTGTCGATGATATTGCCGATCGCAAGAATTTTGTCAGTCGTCCGGGAGAGCTTGCCGGCGGCACGAAAACTGGAACATTAGGCACACCCATAAAAATTATAAAATTGTAGTACAGAGAAGAATTAAAGGCGAAGAGTGCATATCCCTCATTCGTCTTTTTATTTTAATATTTAATAACAGATACAAATAGACTCGATCCTTATCAGGGGCGTTAAGGCTATGCCGTCAATGTTGGTACGGTGGGGGTAGGTGGCATGAAGGGGCTCCGTTATAAGACGGAACTTCACATCGGATTATATAGATTAAGGTATTCAGCCGGTGTGGTTTGTGCCCGGGCACATATACTCGCGTTATCAGACGGCGCACCTTAGAATCTTTTAAAAAATAGACTGCTCTGTCTGATAACGGCTGATTATGTTAGAAACTGCATTTAGCATGACAGAAAGGGCCAATACAGAGGGCAATCGGTTTCCTTATTCTTTTTGGCGAGACTTCCAGGAGCTTTGAACAACGTCACGCATGACAACCATCAGCCGGTGCCACTGATCTTCAGAATACTTTGTTATCGCCTGCATGACGCGCTTATGGGTTTTTGATCTGGTTGGCTGTTTAAGACGTACGATCAAAATACCGTAATGTACTTCATCGCGATAAATTGAAAATCCCTTAGTGATCCCTGCTGGTGGTGATGAAGCAACTGCCTCCGCCTCCTGAACCTCCGGGATCATCTGAGACCTGCTCCTGAGGGTTGTCGGAAGCTGCATTTTGAAGGGCCTGGCCGGACTCGGGATCCACCATCAGGAAGGTTTCATCAACGGCTTCGAAATCCGAACCATTGACCTGGGCCAGCTCGTTCACCAGGACATCGTTGTCCCACCGCGGGTCCGGCGCACCGGATATGTACCAGGCCGATCCGTTATCGGCCAGAATCATGCCGTATTTCTTCAGTGCGCGCAGAATGACCTGCACCTCTTCAGAAAAGCCGGAGTGGTCGAAACCGGCCTTCAGACGGAAGCGTTTTCCCATGGGTGGATAGGCCGCATCCGTGAGACTTGAGGCAAAGTGGCGTGCGGGCCAGACATATGCCCGTCGGGTTTGAGGGGCCGTGAAGCGAACGGCATGCTGAATCTCCCCGGAAGCCACCTCATCGTAGCGCATCAAACCCGGGAGGATGGGCAGTCCGGCGGCATCAGCCGAGGTCCAGCCTTCCGGACGCAATGCATTTGAGTTGAGATCAAACACCGCTCCGGAGCCCGCCTCCCAGCTTCCATCGGGCTGCGGATAGGCAGCATAAAGCTCATAGAGTATGCAGTAATCCCGGTCGAGCACCAGGACATGGCGGTCGCCGCTCGAAAGACTTCCGCCTTCAATGGGCGCATCGGCCGGAATCGGGTAAGGACCCGGATCGCTCTCATCAGCATAGTCAAAATCTACATTCACCTCAGGCTGGCTGCCATCGACGATGGTATAGGGAATTCCGATGGGACCGCCGGCCCAGGTGCCGGAGCCGAAATCCGGGTGTAAACCGCGATTGGCTCCGATGGTTGCTATATAGGCGTTTGAACTGGAATCAACGGGCAGGTCATCCACCGGCGTATTCCACAGGTTGTCTGCAGGGAAGATGGGGCATCCTTCCAGATTCGTCGCTGCCCGGCCGGTTGACGTCAGCGCCAAAAAATTGAGCACAAGCATCACGCCCACTGATAGAGCGATGCGATGGGTCAAATACGTTAATTGCCTGTCGGGCATGATAGTAGGCCTCCGGGATCAGATTGAATCCGACGGGTTAACCGAGGTTTGGGAATCGGTGCCGTCGCGTGACAATTTGCGGTATTAATTATTTTCCATCCGGAAATGGCCCTTTTTCCGATGCGCTGCGTTCTCCGCGGGTTTACGTCCTCGACGTACGAAAAGTACGCCTCGTCGTAAACCCTTGTGTCCGCCTCTGGCGGACTCATCGAAATCCGCCTCGGCGGACCAAATTGGAAACTTAATTGTGCCCCTTTTTATTTCCGGATGGGCACTAATTTAAGCAAGGATTGGGCCAAAAGCCATAAGCGGGCAACGCCTCAGTGATATTTGTGCTATATCTTTCAGGCTGATTCTTTCCATAATGATTGGTGGGAGCGCCTTCCCGCCCGAGCATTGACCGGTATAGACGAGAATTGACGCCGGAAAATTGCCTAATTTATATCAGAATATAAATTAGCTCAAGGCGCAAGTGTACGCCTGGAGACCATCGAACTGTTTGTCGACGGCTCCTGATTGTGCAGAAAATATCAAAAAGGGTGTTCCTGCTCTACTCTGGCGACAGCGTCGGAGGATAGGCAATGAAGCTTTCGAGAAATCAGATCTATAGTCGAATCAGTGAATCATCGGAGCCGAACTTGTTGGGCACATAACTGTCTGCCGACCAATCGTTTTCCCAGCGCAGGTTATCCACCAAATATTTAAATCGGTAATTGCGGCCCGCCTTCAGAGAAATTGTCGTGCTAAACCTACCGTCTTTTCTCTGTTTCATCGGGTGGGCGGCTGGATTCCAGTTATTGAATTCACCGCATAGCGCAACGCTTTTTGCTTTTGACTGCTGCGGCAAATCAAATGTGACACGACATGAACGCTTTGTTTTAGAGTAGCTTTTTTTCAGCATCGCTTATCTGTCCTTCTTTTGCATTGCGGAATCTGAACTTGATTTTTGCCGAACAAACCGGAGGTGTTGCATCTCTCCGGGGCCGGGTTGCAAGTTCAACATATAAATTATTGACGTGCTTTTGAACTTTCGGGCTATGATCCAAAAACTCAAACCGCCCGCCGGGCAGGTGGTGGTTAAGTTCAATTTTCGGATGAAAGATAATTCAACTGAAATATTTGTCAACTTGATGTAAATTATAAATCTTTTTTTCCGAATTGTGAACCCTGCGAGGCAATAATCCTGCGGGCAGTCCGGCGGCAACACCGGTGCCTGGTATAAAATTGACTTTTTAAGCTGAAAATGCTTTAATATCAATTAGCTTTAGGGTTAAACCAGCAATCGGTTCATATCAGCAGACGAATATCTCACGACCTTTTCCCCGAATTGATCGCAGACAAAATGAAAAAGATGGCAACGTTTTACTCTTTCTGATGACGGCACAGTAAATGGCGGAAAAAATATGGACGAACTAAGACAGCTTATCGCCGAAAACGAAGACTGGCTGATAGAACGTATCCTCAGCTATGCGAAAAATCATGGATACACAAAGTACACCTCCACCCTGGAGGAGGCCTGGCGGCTATCGATCGCCGGACTGGCTTCTTCTCTGCAGGAAGGCATCCGTCAATATTCAAGCGCACCGGAACTCGGATCGGATGACAGCTACACCAATGACTTTCTGACAAAGTTCGGTGTGATCGAGGCACGCCGTCACCGCGAAAGAGGTGTCAGCATTGGCATGTTTATGGGTTTGATGAAATACTATCGTCAAAGCTATATCGACCTGGTGGAGCTGAAATGCGCTGCGAAACGTAAAGTTAAAGCGTATCGGTATTTCCTGGAGCGTTGTTTTGACAGGATCGAGATCGCATTTTGCCGGGAGTGGGCCGATAAAGAGCAATCGGAACTGCTAAGTGAGCTGCAGCATAAAAACCGGCTGGTCACCAATGAAAAGCATAAATATCTCACACTGCTTGAGAGCCTGCCCAATCCGGTCATTTTAGCGGACGAGAAGAATCAGTTTGAATACATGAATCATGAAGCCGCGCTGCTGTTTGAAGACAACCGGGTCTGCGGCGTCCGCCATTACCATTTTCCCGAAGATGCCGCGGGCGATCGGATGGACAATTCCGCCGTCGGTTCGGTTGGACTGTGTTTGCCGTGGTTGGATGACGAGTTGGCGGCTTTTGCCGGTGGTTCTGATCTGACGCATCGATTTGAAAAAGCGGTTTCATCGGAAAGAGGAGATAGGATATACGTCATACGTTTTTCACGTATGCAGGATATCTCCGGCAAGTTTTTAGGCACTGTTATTATTCTGGAAGACACCACCGGTTCCAAAGATATGGAAAAAAGACTCAGACAGCAGAATGAGGCCCTCGAACAGGGCAACCAGGAACTTGAACGGGCCAACCGCCAAATCCTCGAACAGCAAAAATCCATGATTGAAGAAGAACGTCTGAAGGTACTGCTGCAGATGGCCGGCGCCACGGCCCATGAGTTGAACCAGCCGCTGATGGCACTCCTGGGCTATATCGAGCTGATGGCGATGGACAGGGGAAATCCTGAAAATATGGCCAAATACAGCGAGCAGATCGAAGATGCCGGCCGGCGCATTGCCGAAATTGTGAAAAAGATCCAGACCATCCGGCACGATCAGGTCAAACACTATGCCGGTGAGACAACCATTCTGAATCTGGATAGATCCATTCAGATACTGTCGGTGGAAGACAATGATCTGGATTTTCGTAAAATCAAAGCGGTAATTGAAAAACCGGAGCTGATCCGCATAGAGCGCGCCTATGATTCCGAGGACGCTATTGAGATGTTGGCGAGGCAATCCTTTGATTTGATTTTTTTAGATTATGCCCTTCCATCCAGCACGGCGCTTGATTTAATGCGATTGATGGATGAAAAGGAGCTGGAAATACCGGTGGTCGTCATCACGGGCAAGGGCGATGAAATGATAGCGTCTCAGGTTATTCAGGCCGGGGCCTACGATTATCTGCCCAAATCACAAATCAGCAAAAAGTCGTTGACAAGGATCATTAACAATACTCTCGAAAAATTCAGGATGAAGATTGAAATCAAGCAGGCCATGGATAAAATGGCGGAGCTTTCGACCAAAGACGAATTAACCGATTTGTACAATCGACGCTACTTCATGGAATTTGCCGAGCGCGAGATTTCCGGCGCCGCAAGATACGGGCAGCACCTCACCATTTGCATGCTGGATCTGGATAATTTCAAAAAAATTAACGATGCCTACGGCCATCCGGCCGGTGATTCGGTGCTCAAAGAAACAGCCCGCCTGCTGCGTGGCAGCATCCGCCAGTACGATCTGCCCTGCCGCTACGGCGGAGAAGAATTTGCCGTGATTATGCCCAACACCCAGCTGGCCGACGCGGAAAAATTTTGCGAAAGACTGCGGAAAAAAATCGAGGATACAACGGTTCGATATGATTCCAAAGAAATACGGTTTACCGTCAGTATCGGGCTGGCCCAGTTTACACCGGCGCTCGACAAATCCACCGCCGATCTGATCAAGCGGGCGGACGACGGGCTGTATGCCGCCAAAAAACAGGGCCGCAACCGGCTGGTTGCAGCGACCGAAAAATCGGAGCAGCCGACGGCCGGAGGAATGCACGTTTAAACCCAAGCCGGGTATGCGTTCGACTGTTTTGATGGAATTCTCTAAAGCAACACCAGCCCTGACAAGCCTCATGGAGATAAACGCAAATCCCGGCGTCAGCAGGAACCCCCCAAGGCCACAATTTTTACTGCCGCTTCTGGATTATCCTCCCATCCATTTGATTTTTAATCAAAATGTATTAATATAACTCCATTCACAAGCCACCGGCTATGCCGGTGAGAATCGAAAAGGTTTTAACGGTACATCGGGAGTATTTTTTGGCGGTCCGAACTTATGGAGATGCCGGTGGCGTATGAATGGAGGTAATATAAAGAATTTTGGTTTATTATTCATTATCAAGTTGTGTTTGGCGGGGTAGCGACCATTACCCCAACCGGCTGAACAAGACAAGATGCATATAAATGATGAACAGTAAAAATGCAAGCCACACTAGACAGCTCCGCGCCAAAGGTGATCGAGATATGAGACACAAATATACAACGGCACGCGTTAGCCGGAAACAAGCACGATGCAGCCAAAATTCTTTTTATACATCAGGGACCGGTGGTAGAGATTGGCTTCGGCCCCTTCCAGGGGCCTTCCTCAAATCCCAAGCTCTGCTGGTGGTCGCTGATTTTGCCGTATAACTTTATTCTTTTCTAAAACCAATCCGGCGTCTTATCGCAAGAAGGGTTTGAGACGACTTAATTCAGCGTTGATGCCGGTTCGGCAGGGGGGAGGACCACAATGAAGAGATACCGCAGGGCGGGGTCGATTATTTTTTTGTGCCTATTGGGCATCGGTTTGATCAGCGGGGCAGGGGCGATCGCCGCAGACAAGCCGGCTGACGATGCCAAGGCGTTTCCGCGCAGTCTTGACAGCTACGATGATGCCGATGTCAAAAGTATTACCGCCATCCTCAAAAACCGCATCAAACAGGAACCCTTCAACCTGATTGCCACCCTTATCTTTTTCTGTGCGATTGTCCACACTTTTCTAACCAGCAAATTTACGGCCGTCTCCCATAAATGGGAGCACGAACATGAAGAAAAGATAAAGCAGGGACTGGTGGACCGTCACTCCGTGCACCATGGTGCCGAACTGTTTCATTTCCTCGGCGAAGTCGAAGCTGTCTTCGGAATTTGGGTAGTTGCCCTGGTCGGCGCGATATTTGCCTTTTACGACTGGAAAACCGTCGTCAACTATATCGGCTACCGGGTGAATTTTACCGAGGCCATGTTCGTGGTGGTGATTATGACGCTGGCCTCGACCCGGCCAATTTTGAAACTGTCCGAGTCCATCATGTGGAAAATCGCCGACCTGCTGGGCGGCACCCTGACCGCCTGGTGGTTCACCATTCTGACCATCGGACCGTTGCTGGGATCTTTGATCACCGAACCGGCGGCCATGACCATATCCGCGCTCCTGCTCGCCCATAGGCTCTATGATTTAGAACCAAGCGAAAAATTCAAATACGCCACTATCGGCCTCCTGTTCGTCAACATTTCCGTGGGAGGAACCCTGACGCATTTTGCCGCCCCGCCGGTGCTGATGGTGGCCGGACCCTGGAATTGGGGCATAGGCCACATGCTTGTCAATTTCGGCTGGAAGGCCCTGGTGGGGATTGTTATTTCAAACGGCGTATATTATGCCTTCTTCCGCCGGGAACTGGCACGATTACAGGAAAGTTATGTAATGCGAAGCATAAAAGAGGAGATCCGCCTAAAATATTTAAGCCGCCGGGAGCTTGATGCCGAATTTGAAAAAATAGCCGCCAGCGTTGATGAAGAACTCGGTTTCAGACAAATTTTTGGGCAGCAAATCGAGAAAGTGATGCCGAAGATTAAACAGCGGATGGCAGATCGCTTGAGCGCAAAATACCTGCCCAGCATTGTCAGGGAAGGCATCGATCAGAACCTGGTACGAGACGTATTCGACAAACGCTTTGATGAAGTCAAGCTGGCACGGATGCGCGAATTTTTGCCCGGTTTGCTGCCCGAACATGAACGCGCAGAATTTCAGGACCCGCAGTGGGATGAGCGCGACGATCCGGTGCCGGCCTGGGTGACGATCTTTCACGTGGCATTTATGGCCTGGACGATTGTCAATGCGCACCATCCGGAGCTGTTTATCCCCGGGTTATTGTTTTTTCTGGGTTTTTCCCAGGTGACGTCACCTTTTCAAAACCGGATTGACCTGAAACCGGCACTGCTGGTGGGTTTTTTTCTGGGTGGTCTCGTTATCCACGGCGGTGTGCAGGGCTGGTGGATCGCCCCGGTTCTGGGTAATTTGACCGATATTCCGCTGATGCTGATGGCCACGGTATTAACCGCCTTTAACGACAACGCCGCCATTACTTATTTAAGCACCCTCGTGCCGGGATTTACCGACAGTCTTAAATATGCCGTTGTGGCCGGGGCGGTGGCAGGCGGCGGACTTACGGTGATTGCGAATGCACCCAACCCGGCCGGCCAGTCGATTCTCAAAAAATATTTCGAAAACGGGGTTTCACCGGCCGGCCTGTTAAAAGCGGCCATCCTGCCGACGATCATCGTCTGGCTGTGTTATCTGATTTTCCGCTGAATCGGTCCGCTGGATTTGGCTTGACACAAATCGGCGCCTTCTTTATTGTACGCGCCTGATTCGACAAGCCGGCGGGCGCCGGAGGGAGACCCTTGCTTTCTGCCATCGTTTAACTCCATTCATAAGCTATCGGCTATGCCGGTGAGAATTGAAAAGGTTTTACCGTTACAGCGAAAGTATTTTCTGGTTGTCCAACCTTACGCCATGCCGCTGGCGTATGAATGGAGATAGAAAAAACAATTTTGGCTTTTTTTTATGATCTCGTTGTGTCTGCCGGCGCAGCAACCATTACCGTCTCAGGCTGAACAACACAAGAAGCATGTGAATGATGAATCGCTCAAATACACGTCAAACCAGACAGATCACCGCCAAGGGTGATCAGCATATATTCTAGAAAATTATAAAAACACACTTTCGCTGGAAGCACATATGATTCCGCTGAAATTTTTTATAGACATCAGCGACCAGTGGCAAATCCTGGTTCAGGCCCCTTCCGGGGGCCTTCCTCATACCCCCAGCTTTGCTGGTGGTCGCTGATTGGCGCTGCACTTCATCCATTAAGACAAATTCCGATGATGCATTCGACGATAATTCCACGAATAATCTATCCGACGGGGCCGCCAATTGCGCAGCGGCCTTTGATTCGCAGTCATCCCATAAAAGGTATTTGATTTTCCTTGTGCTCTTTACGCTGTTTGCCCTTTTCTTCGATCTGGGCGGGCGTTCGCTGGAGAACAAGGACTCCGTAAGATTCGCTGAAATATCCCGCGAAATTCTCGAATTCGACGACTGGATCATACTGCGGCTGGACGGCAAGATTTACCCGGACAACCCCCCCTCCACTTTTGGGCAACCGCCGGCTTGTATAAACTGTTCGGCATCACCCCGTTTGCTGCCAGAATTCCGGAAGCCTTCGCCGCTTTTTTGGGTTTTTTGACGGCCTATTTCTTCGGCCGAAAAATATTTCGCAACCCTTCCACCGCATTTCTGGCTGCCATGATCCTGCTGTCCTCCTACGGATATTTCTTCTGGGGCCGGCGGACCCGCATCGACATTGAAATGGCCGTTTTTTTCAGCATGTCCCTGGTTTTTTTCTATTGCGGTCTGGATACAGTTGATCGAAAGAATAAGGCGCTCTGGTATGCCGCTTTCTGGTTGGCCACCGGCTTTGCCATGATGTCCAAGGCATTTGTGGCCCTCACGAATCTGGCCATCATCGTTTCATACTGCCTGATGGTGGTTCTCAGAAGCAATGGACGCAGGATCGCACCGGGGTGGCTGGCGCTGACCAGCCCTCTGATGCTGCTGCCGATTCTGCCATGGGCCATCCCGCTGATAACTCATGAGCGGTTTGCCGATTTTATGCAGGTTTACAATCAGACCGTCATCATGCATCGCGGCAAAGCGTTTTTCACCTATTTTTTACGATTTGGCGGTCAAACTTTTTCCGGCGTCGCCCTTTTTCTTTCTGGCTGTCTGGGGCTTTTTCCGGTGCCGCAAACAGCTTGAGAATCTCGCTGGTCTTGTATTCGCCTTCATTTGGGTGGCCGTCTTTGTTGTTCTGCTGCATTTCACCTCCGGCAAAACCGCGCGCTATCTGCCACCATTTTTAAATGCCGTCCGCCCTGGCGGCAGCCTGGGCGGTTATGATTTATCTTGAGAAGTACCCTGAGACCTTCGGCAAAATAATGCGCTGGGGGGATCGGATATTCCTCGGGATTGCTGCCGCAAGTCTGCTTGTCCCCTTTGCCTTTGCCTATTGTGCCAAAGCATCTTAGGTAGCTCCTGTGCCGTATGTTGTCTGTCTGGGACTGGCACTGGCGGCGGTTCGAAAATGGCTGCCGCTCAAAGCCGCGGGCCTCTTCGCCAGTTTCATCATATTGCTCCTTTCCATCGAAGTGGCCGACGGCATCATTGACGATAAAACTGCCGACTACCTGCGGTTGAGCCGCGCGCTGAAAAAACAGGGGCTTGCCGCGCAGGAAATCAAGTTTTACGATTGCAGCATGAACAACAGAGCCCAGGGGGCGGTCAGCTATTATTACAACAAGCTAATCGACTGTTCGGACAGCTTCAGTCAGCTGGCAGAAGATCCAGCGGTTAAGGCCATCGTCTCGAATCGACAGACAGTCGAAAAAAAAAGCTCCTGGCAGCAGATTGAAAAAAACAATCGGGTCCTTGAAAGCAACGACCGATTTGTTATCCTCGTTAAGCCCTAACCCATGCCAGCCGGTTGGCGTGTAACGAACCCCCCGATTCTACTCAAGTTTGTCATCCCTAATGCCGATATAACAGCTGGTTGGTACCGTCTGCGATCGAACCACAGGGGGGCATCATCACTGCCAAAATTAAGGATGACATCATGGGTTACCTTCAAAACCAATCCAATGCAGTTTCTTTAATGACCGCCGTTAACGCTGCCACAATGAAGATCAGCCGCAATCCGGTGGAAACACTGGTGGCTTTTTCCATCGGCTCGGGGATAGGGGTTGCGATCTACGACCCGGTAAGCAGTGCGGGCGGGGTTTTAAATTTTTTACTTCCCGACTCCGGCAAGGCCAATGGGGTTGATCCTGCAAAAGCACCGTTCATGTTTGCCGATACCGGTATCTCGGCATTTATAGCGGCACTGAATCTGGAGGGGGTGCAGCCGGACAGATCCAAAATTGTAGTTGCCGGCGGCGCACATATCATGGATCAGACCGAACTGTTCAACATCGGACAAAAAAACATCGAGGCGTTCAAAGCCGGCCTGGCACAGTTCGGCTTAAAGATTCACCATGAGAACATCGGCGGAACCAGCAGCAAAACCCTGGCGCTGGAAATCGGCAGTGGCTGCAGCGTGATTAAAATTTTCGGCGAAGGGCAGGAGCGGGTATGAGCAGCGTTAAAGACATTCTTGACCGGATCGATCAGCTTGCACCGATCCCGCCGGTCGCCACCCGGATTATGGCGTTGGCCGAGGACCCCGACAGTTCGCTGTCTGAGATTGCCGAACTGACTGTCAACGATCCCGCCCTTACAGCCAATTTGCTGAAAACCTGCAACTCGGCCTATTTCGGACTAAACCGCAAGGTGGATTCCGTGAAGGAGGCGATCACTCTGATCGGGCTGGATCATGTCGTTCAGCTCGTTATGCTCAGCAGCGTTTCACAAAACTTTAAAAAGGGAGTCGAGGGTTACGGCCTGGGTGAGGGTGAACTGTGGCGTCACGCGGTTTTATCAGCCCATGTGGCCAAGGCAATGGCCGTCCGATACGGCGCATCAAAAACCAGACATCTCGTTTTTACGGCGGCCTTGCTGAAAGATATCGGCAAATTGATTCTGGGAAGGTTCGTCGCCTTTACATTTGAACAAATTAATATCCTGGTTCATGCCAAAGGACTTAGTTTTAATGATGCTGAGAAAAAGATTATCGGTATGAATCACGAAGAATTGGGAACACGGGTGGGAGAAAAGTGGTGTTTCAGTGAAAAACTGATCTACATTATCGGCCACCATCATCTGTCTGATGAATCTGCCAGGCAGGATCTGGAAACCTCCCTGGTGTATCTGGCGGATATCATCTGCATGATGATGGGCGTCTGCACCGGAGCAGACGGACTTTCCTACCGGTTTTACAGCGATGTTCTAAAGCGCCTTGACCTTTCCGAAAAAGATCTTCAGGGAATCATCGCCGAGACGAGTGAAAATCAGCAAAGAATTGAGCATTTGTTGAATCTATTCTAAGGGCTCACTTAAAAATAACGTCACATTTTATACGTCGATGCATTCCGCCCGGCTGCGTTGCGAAAGCTCGGAATATCCAGATATTCCTGCGTTTTCGCGCCTTGCCGTCCAGGCGCCTCAGCGCCTAAAACTGTGAATTAATTTTTTCGTGAACCCTAAGCCTAGACGGTTGAGGAATTTTCGTAACGGGCCGGCATGTCTGAGATATTCATAGAGTAGCTTATATCGCCTCCGCGTGCCATCCTAATTTCTTATTTCGATAAACTTGCGAATGACATCCTCCTGGGTCGGCGTTAAATCATAGAATCTCACGCCAATGCCTTTGGAACCGCTTCTGGCAATACGGCCTTTTAGTTGAAATGCTTCATGATGATTAGGTAACTTGAACGCCATGACGATTTTCTGGCCGACGGGAAACCGATCATTGGATTCAATAAACGCACCCACGGCACTGATGTCGATGATATAACTTTTAAAAGAACGGTCTTCGACCTTGCATTTTACTGCAATCAAACAAATTTTGCGGGGATTTTCGCGCATGAATGATTCATCGTCGTCCAGATTTACCGTTCGAATCGACTCATCCTCATAATGCATCTCTCCCAGCTGCTCGAGAAGCTGGAATTTTTCATCCTCAGACATGTCAATGATCAGTTTGAGCAGTTCCGTCGTGACCTTGCCCTTGACCAATTGCTTGTAGAGAATGAACTGTTTTTCCAGCGAAAGTTCATTGATGAAATTGAAAATGCGCGCTGTGACTCCATATTTGTCATTTTGCGAATCCAATTCAAACATTCCCTTCCTCCAGCCGTTAGCGTTACCGTTGGGCCTGTTGAAACAGTCTTGCCAAATCCAGTTTGTTTGCCATGTCGGTCAGCAGCTCACTCAAAACCTTTTCTGCGTCGTTCTTTTTCCTCAATTTCAACCGTTCCGCACTGCCGCTGATGGTTTCCGTTGCGCGAACGCTTCCATCTTTTATCAGATCGGCCCGGTAATTCATATTGACGACCCATTTTCGGGCCGCCAGATCGAGCTTGAAGTCCTTTAGCCTGATTTCGAGTTCATGGTCGGCGGTTTCGGCGGATGACGTGACCTGCATGCCCATGTTTGCCAATCTTTGCCTGAAAATTTCCGATATAAGCGCATCAACGTTGTAGATGCCGAGCAAGTTGCCGGACCCATCCGCTTTAAGTACGACCAGCGAATAGGTGTCATTGAACGTTCTCAAAGATTTTTTGGCACTTTCGCCTAAAAAAGCTTTGTTTTCTCTGGCGTCGGTTACCGTCAGCGAAACCTTCTGCCCTTCCAAAGCCTGAGAAGATGACGGCAGTTGATAGTGAATGATCAAGAATGGTTTATCCGAAGCACAGGCGCCGATTAAAACGGACGTGATCAGCAGGGCAGTTGCCAACATCGTTCGGGTGCTAAGCCTCATAAGCGTTTTCTCCTTCTAACGATTGCATGTAACTCCATTCACAAGCCATCGGCTATGCCGTTAAGAATTGAAAATGTTTTACTGTTGCCCGCTTGGGGGGATTGCCGGTCCCGACTTCGTTCAAATCGAACATCAGCTTTTCGGCAGCTTAATTTCGATATCCACATCAATCTCCTCACCAACATCGGCCAATTTGTTACGCAGCTGGCGTAGGGTAAGGTTCGGCGGTGCCTGCACTCTGGCCGACATGGAAAATAGAGGTGTTCCGGTGTTCGGAGCAGGGCTTACGCTGGTATCCATGTCTTCCACGTTGATGCCTTCGGCAGCCAAATAACGGGCGACTCTATAAACGATGCCTTCGTGATCAGCGCCGATGACCGAAATTTCGTAGGGAACATACCCCTTGAATTCGGATAACCTCGTTAGATCGGTGCGTTTGGAGGTGACGGTTAATCCTTTTTCCTGAAGAGACGGCAGCGCATTTACAAGCGGTTGCACTTTTTCAGGGGCCAGCGACAGGAGCATGATAATCGCAAATTCTCCTCCTAAGCGTGCCATTCTGCTTTCTTCAATATTGGCAGAGTGGCTTGCCACCACGTCGGTGACCATTTCGACGGTGCCCACTTTATCGCGGCCGACAGCAGTCACCACTAGATACTCTTTTGCCATGCCCGTTCTCCTTGGTTCACCAATCAAATTCAGTATGCGTTCGCGACGATTATTGCAACAGCAGATTGAATTACCCGCCTCCCACAGGAGGAAAAATACCCACGCGTTCTCCCCCTTTCAGGGTTGCGGTAAGATCGGCCTTGATCCCGTTGATAAAGACGAGCTTGGCCTTTTCCGGCGGTAATTCCAGCTGTTGAAGCAGTTCGCGGATACTTATTCCCTCTTCAATGCTGTAATTATCGGACGACGGCGGTTCGAATTCATGTAAGGTTGCAAATAGTTTGAGTTGAATTTTTGATTTCATCTTCTTCTGGATTTGGAATTTTTTGATACGCGATGATTCAACTGTAGGGCCTATATACTTGAAAGTCAAGAGATAGTAAGGGTTTTCTACTTTTGTGACATGCAACTGCCAGTGTTTCAGATTGTCGGCGAACTTTTGTTGGAAAATTTTACCCATAGTAATTTTGCAGTTTTTGCGATAAAATAAGCCCTCATGCTTTTTAATCATCGGCACGAACTTTTATGTGGCTGCGATTTCATAGCCTTGTCTGACTTATCATCGGTCGATATCAAAGTTTGAGCGGAGGTGATGAAACCGCATGCAGACGGAGACCATATGAAGCTTGAATTTAGAAAGGCGCTGGTAACGGGCGGCGCGGGTTTCATCGGTTCGCATCTTGCAGAGGCCCTTTTGTCAGCCGGCAGCCGGGTTGCGGTGTTGGACAATCTTTCGGGCGGTAACCTGTCGAATTTGGAACCAGTGAAGGATCGGATTGAGTTTTATGAAAATGATATCAGACAGTTGGATGTTTTGACCACCGTCGCTCAGGGCTGTGATGTCATATTTCACCTGGCCGCCGTTGTGGCGGTGCAGCAAACGATCAGTGACCCCGTCGAGTCTACAATGGTGAATGATATCGGCACCATTAATGTTTTGGAGGCCGCCCGCCGAAACAATGTTCAGCGATTTGTTCTTGCCAGCTCTTGCGCGGTTTATGGGGACGATCCACGGCTGCCCAAAAAGGAAACCATGACACCCATGCCGGCCAGCCCCTATGCGGTTCATAAACTGGCGGCCGAACACTATGCGAGGATTTACAGCGAACTTTTCGGGTTGAAAACCGCAAGCCTTAGATTTTTTAATGTATTCGGCCCCCGGCAGGATCCATCTTCCCCTTATTCCGGCGTTATATCCATTTTTATGACCCGCGCGATTTCAAACCAGGCACCGGTGATCTACGGGGACGGCAGTCAGAGCCGAGATTTTGTGTATGTCAAGGATGTGGTTAAAGCCCTGATTCTTGCCGCCAACGCCGATGATTCAGCCGGCAATGTATTGAACATCGGTACCGGCATCAATGTTACCATCAACCGGCTCTGGGAACTGATTGCCTCCCTGGCCGATCAACAGCTGGAGCCCGATTATGAGCCTGCCAGAGCCGGAGATATTTTGCATTCAGTTGCCGGTATCGGGCTGGCCGAGTCACTGCTCAATTTTAAAACCGATTTTTCATTGGAGCAGGGCCTTGCGGCGACATTGGAGTGGTATCGGGGACAGGGGATTTAGAAGGCGGATTTCGGAATGGGGAAGTCGGAAAAGACAGACAGGTGGCGCGGCAAGCAGAGAACAGAGGTCAGATGACAGAGGTCAGATGACCCGTCTTCGCTCTTCGAGCTTCGCCGCGGCAAGCAGAAGAGAGAGGGCAGAAGACAGAAGGCAGAGGACAGAGGTTAGAAATAATCATTGTTATTAGTTATTGGCTGTTGGTTTCAGTTGGCACTGCAGTCCCCTGGCTGCGTAGCCGGCAATCCCATTGGATTGTAAATGAAGATGCCATTGGATTTTATTCTAACATTGAAAACCCCGTCCTCTGGGCCAGGATTCTTTACTGGTTTGGCCGGTTTCGGTCATTAGTTATTGTGATTTGGGATTTATTTGTTATTTGGAGCTTGGAATTTGGAATTTATAGCTAAAATGTCTCTTGTGAGGACTTGAAATGGATTTAGAATTTAAGAAGGTTCTGGTAACCGGAGCTGCGGGGTTTATCGGTTTTCATCTGTGCCGGCGGCTGTTGCAACAAAATGTCCAAGTAACCGGTCTTGACAATCTTAGCCCCTATTACGACGTGCGTCTCAAAAATGACCGGCTGGATTTGATTTTAACCGATTCAAATTTCAAATTTGTCGAAATGGACCTGTCGGATCGAACCGCCATGCAAACGCTTTTTGAAAACAACCGCTTTGATGTCGTGGTCAATCTGGCTGCCCAGGCAGGTGTCAGATATTCCATTGAAAATCCGAATGCTTATGTGGATTCCAATTTGGTAGGTTTTGTCAATATCCTTGAGGGCTGCCGGCACTCAGCCGTCAGGCACCTGGTATTTGCCTCCTCCAGCTCGGTTTACGGCGCCAACACCCGCATGCCGTTTTCGGTCCATCACAATGTCGACCACCCCGTTTCGCTGTATGCCGCCACCAAAAAAGCCAACGAACTTATGGCCCACACTTACAGCCACCTTTACGGACTTTGTTGCACGGGCCTTCGGTTTTTCACCGTCTATGGACCCTGGGGACGTCCGGATATGGCCCTGTTTCTGTTTACCCGAGCGATTTTGGAAAATAAACCCATCAAGGTCTTCAATCACGGTAAGATGCAGCGGGATTTTACTTATATTGATGATATTATCGAGGGGGTCGTAAGGGTTATGGGCAGGCTGCCGAAACCCAACTCCGCCTGGCAGGGGGATAATCCGGACCCGGGGACATCCTATGCGCCTTACAAAATATATAACATCGGCAACAACAACCCGGTGGAGCTGCTCGATTTTATCGAAGTGATCGAAAACGCACTGCAGCGGAAAGCCA
>CP070771.1:4425932-4432790 GCA_020345785.1 Desulfobacterales bacterium | reverse complement strand
ACCTTTGGATTTGGGATTTGTTTCGAATTTCGTGCTTCGAATTTCGAATTTCTGTAACGAGCTGAACAAATATTCAAAAACTTTATTGATTGCAACATACTAGAAGTTTGGACTCGCAATTCACAAACGGAGGCTCTTATGTCAAATGCGTTAAAAGTCGTGCTGGTTATAATGGGTGTCACCGTATTGTTGCTGTTTATCGTGGGCGGCAAGCTGATTGGCGGTTACAATCGGGTGATTACCATGGAAGAAGACGTGAAAGGTAAGTGGGCCCAGGTCGAGAACCAACTGAAACGCCGCTACGACCTTATCCCGAATCTGGTGGAAACCGTTAAAGGATATGCCCAACATGAAAAAGAGATTTTTGAAAATATCGCCCAGGCCAGGACTCAATACTTTCAGGCGAAAGACTTAAAGAGCCAAATCCAGAGTGCCAACCGCCTTGAAGGCGCCCTTGCCAGACTGCTGCTGCTTCAGGAGCGCTATCCGGATCTCAAAGCCAATCAATCTTTTCTCAGGCTTCAAGACAGTCTCGAAGGAACGGAAAATAGAATCGCGGTTGAAAGAAAACGCTATAACGATTCGGTCCAGATGTTGAACACCTACATCCGGACCTTTTTCGGTAGACTCTATGCCTTGCTGGCCGGTGTATCAGCGGCAGAGTATTATGAAATTCCGGAGGCGGAAAAAGAAGCTCCAAAAGTAAAATTTTAGCATTGAATTAGTTCTTGCCGGTCTCCGATGCTTCCGGAAGCGGCTCCACTGCCGCGCCGGCTTGAGAATTGCCGGTGAGTTTATGAAGACCCACGCCAATGAAAAGCATGAAAAGGTGAATCGAAAAGAAATAGAATAAAGCGCTGTCCCTGGTGCATAATCCCAGGGCAAAACACAAAATAGAACTCCAGAAAAGAAACTTTATTTTCATCAGACTGTTTCCGCCTTAAAAACTGCAGAGGGTGTTTCCTGAAACCAAATATCGGCAGAAACATCAAAACCTTTAGATTTTACCCACCGCACATAAAAATCGGGAGTGGTGATATCGGCATCAACCCGGCTGAATGTTTAGCGCTGGGTATGCTTCAGCATAAGGGGGGCGGCACAGAGAATTAAAAAGTCACCGAGCGGTCCGTTGCACAGCAAGGTAACAATTGACAGGATAATCGAGTATAAAGGCACTTCCGATTGCACCAAAACAGCATTTAAGGTCCGGGAATTGACAATAAAAAATACCAGATTGCCAATGGATACCAACAGAATTCCCCATACAGCCCACCTTCGTAAGTTCCATACGCCAATACCGAAAATGACCAGTAAAGGGATATTCAATAGGTATTTATAACCCATGAGTTGGAGGATATGATCCTGTTGAACCGGTTCATATGCCACCCACAGAAAAGCTTTGACAAGCGCAAGCCAGCCAACAGCCCAAATGCCCCATGGGAATTCATTTTCCATTCTCTGCGGAGGAAAAGTTGTAAAATCGTTGCTGGTCACCGACGGTTCCTTTTTTTTATTTTAGAAAAATGACGATAAGCAATTTGCCAGTGAATGTCAATGGCCTGGAAATACCATCTGCCCCCGGGCGAAGAATCGCAGGGGCGGCAGGATTTTGAATCTCCAGCTATTCGAGCAAATTGATGATCGACAGGGATAGGAGAAAGAATGAGAGAACAGCTCCTGTCAGTCCCACCCAAATTGGATGCCGGAAGATGAAAGAGTCAAGGTCGCTTCCGGATTTGTCAAGCTTTTCGATGATGGATTTTGTTTCGAACCATGAATTCAACTTACTCTCTATCTGCCTCATTTTGCCCGGCGCCAAAACAAGCAAAAATCCATAAAACAGGCCGAAGAGACATGCTATTTTTCCGATCCAACTAATTGAATTAATTATTATTACAGGAAAAAGAGTGGAATTTTGAGAACCGAGAAATACTCTGGTAAACTTTGCAACATCCAGGGAAAAATAGAAAAAAAAGAGGGAAAAAGCAGATCCTCCGACTAACACAAGTCCGATCAGAATATGGTGGTTGTAAAAAAAATGCGCAATCTCAATAT
The DNA here is from genome assembly GCA_020345785.1 of Desulfobacterales bacterium. Next base: position 4,430,735 of record CP070771.1, on the reverse strand, counting down.
CTTTATCCAGGAAATCAATCTTTTCATCAAAATTTATCCTGCGATTGAGGATATTGCTCAGGGATTTGGTCAGGTTGGGTGAAAACAGCAGCAAAACCGAAAACGTTATCCCCAGAACGCCGAAGATTAGCGTTAAAATCTCAATGGCTTGCAATCCTATTTCCTGTATGATCTGCATTTGATATCCTCATGCACAATTCAATCTAGCAACTTGAATTAAATGGGCAATTCCCGAGGGCAATAGTCGGCGAAACCAATACGAACTTTATCTTTATTTAGCCGTCAGCCGTTTAGCCAGTTCCCCCAATTCTTCACTGGCAATGGCCTCCAGTTTTTTTCGTACAATTCTGGAATAATATTCACGCTCGGTTTTGGTAAATGCTTGGCCGTCCCGCTTTTTAAATACCAGTTCCTTTTGTTTCGGGGAAAACAATCTATCCAGTGAAACATCGAGCGATCCGGACTTTTTGAGTGTTATCGGTCCCTGGACAGGGCGGGATTGCGAGCCACCGGTCAGATATGTATTTAACTTATTTTCCAGAGCTTGTATTGAGACATACATCCCACTGCTCAGTTGAAATTCTCCTGTCGATAGTAGATCGCCATATTTATGTCTCAGCGATGCGGCGATTTGTTTTAGATTTCCTGGTGGGGTAATCCCTTTAATTTTAAAAATTGCCGCACTTACCAAAAGCAGTTTTTCCAAATTCTGCCTTTTCGGGCTCGTCTCCCAGTAGCGGGAAAATAATGCCGACGAATTGAGCACCAAACCTCTGCGGGCACAGATGGCAAGAACGGCGGGAAATCTGGCAACGACCTCAATATCTTCAGCATTTGCCAGGGCATCCAAAATTACAATGATCTGGTTTTCATTTATTTTCCTGCGCCCCGAGTCTTTCAGCAGCGAATCGAGTATCTTTAGAGCTGTTTCCGATCCTTTTTTATTTTCAGGTGTTTTTTTATACATTGGATTTTGGATTTACCTGAGACTATTTTTCAAGGCGGAGTAATTACTTGATATTATCCTTATTTGCAGCATATAGCAAGAGTATTGTATTTGAAAATACAATTATTACGGCCTTAGCGGCGCCGTATCGACAGTCGCGTCTGCCTTAGCTACCCTCAATCAGCGACCGCCAGCAGAGTTGGGGGTATGAGAAAAGCCCCTGGAAGGGACCGGAACCACGATCTGTCAGTGGTCGCTGATGTATATAAAAAATTTTTGCGGCATCATACTTGTTTCCCGCAAAAGCGTGCTCGCTCCATTCATATGCCGGTGGCATGGTGTCAGTTTGGACAACCAAAAAATACTTTCGTTGTAACGGTAAAACCTTTTCAATTCTCATCCTGATAGAGCGGGATGGTTTATGAATGGAGTTATCTGTGCAGGCCGAATGGAGCTCGCGAGGGCGGAAAGGCTGTTTTCGACTTTTGCAATGCGCATTTTTTAGTCTTGGAACACCCTGCCGGAGGAGTGATCGGTGGCAGCCATCAGCGCCGGTAAATTCTCTGTCTGGCCAAAGCCGCTTTGGTTAAGGTATCGACATGGACATCTACGTAATCGAAAACCCGGGCCATTTTTTTACCGGGTGCAGGACGCAGTACCCGGCCGAGATACTGCAAGACACGGCCGCTGAATCGGATGGGGGTGGCAAGAAACAGGGTAGACAGGTTCCGACAGTCAAAGCCCTCACCAATAAGCTGGCCGGTGGCAATGACAACGTGTACCTTTTTTTGATTTAAACATTCGATTACCTTTTGACGCTGATCCATATTCAGGTCACCGGTCAAAATTTCGGAATCGACTTTGAATCGATACTTCAACAGGGCCCGCAGGTTTTCACAATGGGCTTTGCGATCGGACAAAACCAGGCAAATACCATCATTGCTCGCGGATTCCCGGGCAACGTCCCCAGCGATGAGAACATTTCTTTCCGTATCGGCCGTCAGTTCCGATAACATCTTGCTGTATTCAGTCACCGGATCGTAATGGGGCTTAAAGCCGGTTTCCCGGGTGATAACTTTCGCGGGAAGAACATCTCCGGTTTCAATCAGATGCTTTTTATCAACTTCATGGTGTACGTCACCAAGGTGCCAGAAAATCAACTTGGACAGTTTGTCCCTTCGCCAGGGCGTCGCCGACAATCCCAGCATATATTTGGAGTCAAAGCCGGTCACAGCCTCGGTGAAGGTGCGGCTTGGACAACGATGGCATTCGTCCACCACCAAAAACCCGATATGCCCGGCGACCTCTTCGACACATTTGTACAAAGATTGCACCAAAGCGATGGTTGCTTTTTCTCCCAGCTCCTTTTTTCCGCCGCCGATAAAACCGACTTTTTCAGCCTCGATGCCAAGAAATTTTTCAATGCGCACGGCCCATTGGGCGGCCAGGTCTTTGGTATGAACAATGATTAACGCGGGCTGCCGGCGTTGGGCAATCATGTACAAGGCCATTATAGTTTTGCCGGATCCGGTAGCCGAACTCAATGTACCGAAGTCTTTGGCCAGCATCCGGTCCACCGCGACCTGCTGAAACGGCCGTAGCTTGCCTTTAAAGTTGTAGTCGACGGGAGCCAGACCCCGGCGTTGATCGTCAATTTCATATTTTATTTGATGTTGCCGACACAGCAAAATCAGCTGTCGCATGTAGCCTCGCGGAATCCACAAGCCCGTGCGGCCTACCTTGTCGTAGAAACGTAATACCTGGGGCGTACCCCGGTTCCAGCGCCCCATCCTTTCATTCTCCAGCCATTTGGGATTTAATATTTCCAGCTTTTCGGTTAGGACGGCCAGAAGGTTCGGCGGAACATTTTTTAACCGCAGATTATTGGTGATAGTAATCGTAAAGGGAGCCATAAGCTCTTTGCGGCCTCTATTATATGTTTTAGGTTCGATTTGGGTTTCAGGTGTCAGGTTTCAGCAATCAGCGACCACCAGCAAAGCGCAGAGAGCATAGCGCATAGCGTAAAGAAGTCCGTCGACAGATGGTCGAGGGCAGATGGCAGATTTTTTAAAGGCGAAATTCGGTATGCTATCAATCCCTTGCGCCGTGCACCGAGTGCCGTGCGCCGTGAGCATTGCGCCCGACCTCCCGCAACCCGCACCCCGAAACTCGCAACCCGCAACCCGTAACCCGCAACACGCACCCCGCACCCCGCCCTTACATCTTCCCCCGCTCCTGCATAATTCGTATATAGGTTTCCGCCCCGGTTTTGGGGGGCACGTAAAGCTGATCTTCAGCTTTTTTGATCAGCTCGATCGCATCGACCGGACAGGTTGTCACGCACAGTCCGCAGCCAATGCAGCGGTTCAGATCAATCGCAGCAACGCCGTCGGTGACATCAACAGCGTCCATTTGACATCGCTCCTGACAGGTTTCACAGCCTGTGCATTCGTCCTCATCAACCCGGGCAAAATAGTTGCTTTGCACCATCTCTGCCGGTGATGGATGCATTTTCAGCGACCGGAGCACACCGCAGCAATCACCGCAGCAGCTGCACATGCCGCCGATTTTCTGCGAATTAAACGGCTGCATAACCAGACCGGCCTCTTCGTTCTTGCGAACAATCTCTTTGGCCTCCTCGTTGGAAATAAAACGTCCCATTTTGTTTTCAACGTAGTACTCGGCATGGGAACCGAACGAAAAGCAATTCTCGATCGGCTTATCACATTCCTTGCCGGCCAATTTAGTGGTTGTCCGGCAAACACACGGCGCGATTGCAATCTTTTCCTGGTTATCGATAATCTGCAGCACATCTTCATAAGGTGCCACCGGATAATCCGCAACCAATTGGCGGTTGATGGGCACAGTACGCAGCACGGGAGTTTTAAAAGACTGAATGGTGCGACCGAAGGCGGCTTCAAAATATTCTTCATGATCCCGGGCAAACCCCTCATCCATGCGGCCGAGCTGGTGTTCGAATATTCCCACCACATAGGGCACAGCCGAGTAGCGCACCAAATCGCCTTTGCGTTTGCGGAAAAGAAGCCCTTTTTGGGCCATCCGCTCCATCATCCCGGCAATATCACCCGGATCACGGCCTAGCTGCCTGGCCACGTCGGCAGGCTTTTGCAGAAGTGGCGAAAGCTGCAAATATAACTCGGCCTCTTCTTCGGTGAACAGCCGCTCGAGCAGCCGGATTTCAATTTTAGTCTCGGTGGCCGGATAGCCTGTTGCCAAGTCATCCAGACGTGCTCTCAATCGCTCATAAATGTTTTCCATTCGCCATCCTCCAAATATTGATTACTTCGAATTATTTTGTTGAGCAAGACCATATCAGGCCTGAAAGCGTTGTGGAACAGCTGCAGTATCGACGATAAAAGCCTCAATAAACTGCAACACAAATTGCGCGTATTTTTCCACCGGAATTCTTCTTTTGGCATATTTGCTGCGCTTCAAATACCAATCTTGCAGCATGGCCTTAATCAAACTGGCCGTCAGTTGAGCATCGCGCGCTATGAACTCTCCTCGATCCTGGCCCTCCCGGATAATCTCCGCTAAAATCTTTTCGGTATAAAGTTCACTGGCAACTGCCAGATCCTGCTCCTTTTTGGAGAGATTTTTGGCCTCCATGTAAGAGAAATAAAACCAAGGCTGCATGACCTCACTCAAATATAGGTGTGTTAAGATCGCAGCCCTAAGCCGGGCTGCTGGGCTGCTTTCCTTTGCGATGCATTCATCCAGTATCCGTTTGGTTATGGTACGTCGTTGATTCTGGAGCATCGCCAGAAGCTCTTCTTTGCTCGCAAAATAAGAATATAAGGCGCCTAAACTCAGATGGGTCTCGCGGCTGAGATCCC
>CP070771.1:4422499-4425832 GCA_020345785.1 Desulfobacterales bacterium | reverse complement strand
GCCTTTTCAATGTTATCCAACCGTCAAGATTTCTTTCAGGTACTAACTTTTCCGCGCGATCCGCGATTTAGCGAGGGGAAGGCATCGCTTCGATCCAATCCCCCCGCTGGGGCTAATTAAATATCCGTGCTGCTTTTCTGTTTGAGTTGGACGATGCGAGGTGTGATGAATATCAGCAGCTCGTTTTTAGAGTCATCCTTGCTTTGGCTTTTAAACAGCCAGCCCAGCACGCCGATTTTCCGCAAGCCGGGTATGCCCCGTTCAGCATAGGTTAAGGTGGATTTCACGATACCGCCGATGACAATGGTGTCTCCGTCATCCACCAGAAGCTCGGTTTCGGCTTCATTGGTGGATAGAGCCGGCTGATCGGCCGTCGGATCGACCACGTCGTTTTTCGTGATAAACAGCTTCAGGGTGATGCGGTTGTCCGGTGTGACATTGGGGGTGACTTCCAGCAGCAAATCAACATTTTTAAATCTGACCGTCGCATTCCCCGAGGAGTCCCGTTCCAGGTAAGGCACTTCCAGCCCCTGTTTTATCTTGGCCTTCTTGTTGTCCAGCGTTAAGACCTTCGGAGCCGAAATAATGTTGGTTTTACCCTCGGTTTCGCTGACCACCAAACTGGCATCAATAATCGAAAACGGCGTTCCAGTCAATTTGACAAAATCCATCCCAACCACACCGGTCGGAATCGCCGCCGGCAAATTAGACGCCAACCCGGTGAGGGTCAGCTGTGAGTCACCGATATCAAACGGACCGGCGCTAACCGTTCCCCAGTCAAAGCCGAGGTCTTTGGTGAAACTCGAATTGGCTTCTACGATGCGGGCTTCGATGATCACCTGGGGAGTGACCTGATCGATGCGTGCCACGATTTCCCGGATCTGCTCAATCTTTTCGGCCGTGTCGGTTAAAATCAGCTGATTGTTGCGGGTATCGACGCTGACTTTGCCGCGGCCTTCGCTGAGAACCGGCTGGATATGCGGCAATACTTCGGTCTGAGCATTGGAATAGCTGACCGGAATGTATGCGGTCAGAAGCGGTTCCAGGGCTTTTTGTTGTTTTACGGCTTGCTGCGTGGCTTTTAGCTGCGCCTGTTTCAGCTTTTCTTCCTGGGCCAGGCTGTTAAGAGTGGCGATGCGGATAATGTCGCCTTCCATGGTCATCCCGAGCTGATTCATTTTGAGCACCAGATCGAGGACTTGGTCCCAAGGCACTGGTTTATCGAGGGTCAGGGTCACTTTGCCGGTGACATTCTTGTCGATGGCAAAATTTTTGCCGCTGATTTCCCTGATGATTCGGAACACATTCTTGATGTCCGTATCATAAAAATCAAGGGCAATTTTCTCGCCGGTGTATTTCTCGTCTGCCTTGGCATCACCCGCCAGGCGTTCGGCAAGTGACGGTTCCTTTTTAGCCAGCTTCGTCTCTTCCAGCACGTCTTTTTTAGCCAGTTGAAGCTCTTCCTGGCCTTCGGGTGACTTCAGCACCTCGGCGGCGGACGGTAACGCCTCGGTTGCACCAGCCGCCATTTCTTTCGGAGCGGCCGCAGCTTCCTCTGACGGAGCGGCCGCAGCTTCCTCTGACGGAGCGGCCGCAGCTTCGGTTGCAGGCTCAGCCATCACCTGCTTCCAGGCAGGAAGCTTGGCATCTTCATAAGGTCTGGGCGGTATGGAAGATGCTTCAAAATTCACCTGGATGACATTATCCGCTTGTTTGACAAAATATGGTACCCCTTCGCGCAGTTCAATATCCAGGATTGTATCTTTGGATTTAGGCTGGTGGATCGGCGTGATGCGGTCCACCGCGCTTTGAAAACGAGTGGTAATCAGGGCCCGTTTGCGGTATTCGGGCAGATTGGTATCCAAAAGATTCAGCTGCAAGCGCTTGTTGTCGACTTTCAACATCTGGTATTCAACCGGACGGGTGGTTCCAACAATGATTGCCGATTTGCCGCTTTCTTCACTCGAAAAGTCGATGCGATTCAACCAGGCCGGTTTGTCGTATTTGATCGCTTCGCTTTTTTCTTCCGCCATCGGCGCTTTGGATGTCGGTTTTATCGGTTCAGCAGCCTGGGCGACTGCCGGTTTGGGTTTTTCTTCGCTCACGGGGGCTGGTGCCTGGCCGACATAAATCATCAATCCGTTGTCTACCGGTGACGCAGAGTATTTGGATAGATAGGCTTTTTTAGTTTCCAGCACGATCCGGACCTTATCGGGATGTCCGAAATGGCGAATCTTGCCTACCCAATCAGACTTGACAGCGATTCGTTGCTCTCCTTGGTACGGGCTTTTAAGGTTAAAAAGGTCATAAACAATGCGGGGCGGAGTTTCACTGATCGTGAATGCTTTATAGTTTGTAATTGTTCCGTCCGCCTTGACACTGATGGCGACATTATTTTTGAGCGGTGTTGCGGCAATCGAGGTCATACGGGCGGCGGGAGACGCCGGAGCTTCGGCCGGTTCTGTCTCCTCTGATGGTGCTGCTTCCGTTTTGGTCTCCGCTACAGGTGTGCCGGTTTTTGGGAACACGATGTTCAACCCGGCGGCGTCCGGCTTGATGTTGTAAGGCAGATCCTTTTTGAGGGCAATAAAGATACGGGATGTTTTGCCGTCTTCTTCGACCTGGGTTGCCCTGATGGAGCTGATAACATCATTTTCCGGTGGATAATACACGGTTTTGATATTATCCAGGGTGGTTGCCGGGAAATGAAAGAGAACTCCCAGCGGGAAGACCTGTTTGATCGCCGTGTAGGTCAGCGTCTGGTTACCCTTTACCGTAACGGTCGTGGTTTCGGCATCTTCACTTGTGATGATGTCGGTGATCAGTTTGGTCTCTTCTGCGGTTTTGACTTGGCCCGCTTTTTGGGAGGCACATGCAGCGAACAACACCAATAGGCTTAATACTAGTAAAAGGATGCCTAAATGAAGGGGTCTATAAATTTTAGTTGTGAAATGCAGCATCTTAAAACTCTCCAGGGGGTTTGGGAAGTTTGAGCTCTCTTTTACGGATTTTAAGTTTGCCAAAAACATCTTCAAATTCTTCCTCAACTGTAACAATTTCTTTTTGGATACTGACGATTTTGCCGCCATTGGTGCCGATGTAGGTGCCCTCTTTAATGACATATCCTTTACCGGAGGCTTCTTCCACCAGAGCGCGGTTGCCGCTGGTTGCCAGTATGATTCCGACCAGCTTCAACTGACTCAAATCAATGCGTTCCAACGGTGTGCGGGGGATTCGTTTTTTACGCTTCGTTTTCTTAGCTAAAACCTCTTTTTCCTCTTTGAACAAAGGCTCAAATGGATCAATCTTACCGGTGGGGTCGTACATGGCCGG
>CP070771.1:4417961-4422399 GCA_020345785.1 Desulfobacterales bacterium | reverse complement strand
TGTCGTCGACCGTCGTGCCCGCGGCTGATGGCGCCCCCGAATACTGCAGGGTGCTGGGATACGTCCGGCCGGCCATCAATTTCGAGATCCGCCTGCCCACCGACTGGAACGGCAAATTCTATATGGCCGGCTGCGGCGGGTACTGCGGGACTTTGGACAGCGACAGGCCGGGTTTTATCAACGCCATGGCCTATGCCCTTCCCCGAGGATACGCCATCTCGACAATGGATTCAGGCCATTGGGGATCGAGTGTCTTGGACGGACGCTGGGCATACCACAATCCGGTGGCGGAAGTGGACTGGGCCTACCGAGCCGTGCACGAAACACAACACGCCACCAAGGCCGTTATCGAGGCCTACTATGGGAAAAGGCCTGAAAAGAGCTATTTCCAGGGATGCTCCACCGGCGGCCGCATGGCCCTCATGGAGGCGTGGAGATTTCCGGAGGATTTTGACGGCATCATTTGCGGCGCCCCGGCAATGGACTACACGGGTCTTGTCGGCACATTTTTCGCGTGGCTCGTGCAGGCCAATACCAACCCCGAAGGCAAAGACATTATCACACCGGCAAAAGTTGATCTGATCCGGAAGGCGGTCTACGAGCGGTGCGACAAACTGGACGGCATCGCCGACGGTGTCATCGACGACCCCAGAAAATGCGACTTCGATCCGGCCAGCCTGCGGTGTCCTCCGGGCACATCCGCCGATGACTGCCTGACCGAAGAAATGACCAACACGCTCGAGGCGTGGTACGGGGGCGCCAGGGACTCCGCCGGCAAACAGCTGTATCCCGGAGGCATTCCCAAGGGTTCGGAGCCGTACTGGTGGCTATGGCTGACAGGCAACGAAAAAGGCGGCGGGCGCCTGATTCCGCTATTTTCCGCGAACTTTTTATCATATATGGCCTTCCGGGACGATCCGGGGCCGGACTATACGCCGATGGATTTCGATTTCGACAACGATCCGGAGGCACTCGAATACATGGCTGCCATTTATAATTCCGACAACCCCGACCTCAGCAAATTCAAGGAACATGGAGGTAAGCTGCTTTTGTGGCACGGATGGGCCGATGCCATCGTTACCCCGCAGAAGACGGTCGATTACTATGAAGAAGTATTGAGCAAGATGGGCGGCGAGTCAAAGACGAAGGAGTTTTTCCGCCTGTTTATGATACCCGGCGTGGACCACTGCGGGCTGCTTTCGGGACCGGGCATCAACCAGATGGGATTCGATCCCTTGAGCGCCCTTGAGGCCTGGGTGGAAAAGGGAACACCGCCTGAGAGCCTGCTGGCGACAAAGAAGGGCACCAAAGACGAAACCTTATGGACACGGCCGCTGTGCCCCTATCCGCAGGTAGCCAAGTACAAAGGCAGCGGTGATATCAACGATGCAGCCAACTTCCAGTGTGAGAATCCCTGAGAAGCGGCCGTGGCGGCGTTCGCATGCAATTTCACCGATGCCATTCCCCGCGGCGTCATCGCCGCGGGGAATGGGCCGCCAAGGATTCTTGAAAAACTACAAGGTTTTTTAAATCGGATTCGCTTGCCGTCGCGGACGCGATGTTCAGTTTCATTGATATCGTCCATATCATCTGGCTGGTTACTTCAATTTCTTCCCTCTGGACAGCAGGCCCTATTGGCCGGTGGCTGGAAAAAGAGAAGGTCGGAAATGCGCTGGAATCTGAGTACTACTAACGCGGCAATAATTATTTAGACATTCTTTCTTAGGATTTATATTCACCACAGTACGCAGAGAATTCTTTTTTTATGTTTGCCGCTGAGAGGCCCCACATGGGCGGGATGACAGATCTATTGAGCATTTTAGACGGTCGGCCTCCGGCAAACATAAAGGACAATCCGTCCGAAAAACAATAAATTGGCTATGCGTCGCGGGAAGAAAACAAAATACGATAACCACAGCCCGAAGGGCTTGGGTTTATTTCTTTTCGGCCTCTCACCGAAAAGAAATAAGAAAAATACCCTCTGCGCTCTTTGCGCCTCGAGCGAAGCGGGCGGTGAATCCATGTCTAAAAGCTAATGAACTCCTGAGTATATGATACCTTGAATGTAAATCATTGGCACAACCCTCTCTTTTTCTAAATAAAAAAATCATACAGTCTGAAAGAATCCTATGATGGTTGAGCCGTTTTCGGTGCAGATCCGCTGCTGCCTGCCTTTTTCTCCTCCTTTTCTTTTTCAGGCAGAACCATTGCTCCCAAGTATTTCGGCAGATCGAGTCCTGCCATCTCCGCGATGTCATGCAACGGCGGCAGACTTTTTACAAAGCCGGAAAGGAAATTGGCGGTGGTCGTGCCGTGCTGATGGTCTCCGCCGGAATCCCACACGGTGATTTTATCGATTTTAAGATTTTTAATGGCCTCGACCTGTTTGGCGACAATTTCTTCAAGCTTTTCAATCATCAAGAGGGTGGCCGCGGCTTTTGCATCTCCGGCACAGCTCTTAACAAGTTCCGCGTAACCGGCGGCTTTGCTTTCCAGAACCTGTTTGATTCCGCGGGCTTCAGCTTCATACTTTAGCAAGACCGCATCGGCAGTGCCCCTGGCTTCACGTCGAATGCGCTCGGCTTCCGCCTCGGCGGCAATTTCGATCTCACGTTTTTGGATCTCTTTTTTAGCAATTTCTTCGGCATTCAGACGTTCCATTTCCGCCAGATACTGCGCCTTTTGAATCTCCACCAGCGCTTCCCGTTTGGCCACTTCACCGCGCTGTTCCGCTTCGGCTCTTTTCACCGCCAGCTCCGCATCCGCTTTGGCGATGTCGGCCTTGGCCGTATTCTCGCCTTCGATGGCCATGGCTTCCTGCTGCTGGATGTATATTCGTTTGTCGGCCTCGGCCTTTTTCTTGCCTTTTTCAGCTTCAGCCACGTTTTCGGCAACCTTGATTTCCTTTTGTTTGTCCGCTTGGGCCTCTCCAATGGTGGCTTCGCTTTCCTGTTGCTGGACAAAGATCCGGCGCTCCGCCTCGGCTTTCTTCTTGCCTTTTTCAGCTTCAGCCACGTTTTCGGCAACTTTGATTTCTTTTTCCTTGGTGGCCTGAGCCTGGCCGATTTCGCCCAGTTTTTCCTGTTCCGCCACGTCGATTTTGGCCCGGTTAATGGCTTCGGCGGCGGCCTTTTTTCCAATACTCTCGATGTAATCCGATTCATCCGTGATATCGGTGATATTCACGTTGATCAGATAAAGTCCGATTTTATTCAGCTCCGGCGCAACGTTCTTGTGAATTTCCTCCAGGAAACTTTCACGATCCTGGTTGATTTCCTCGATGGTCAGGGAGGCCACCGTTAACCTAAGCTGGCCAAAAATGATTTCTTTGGCCATCTCCTCGATTTCCTCCTTCGGGAGGTTCAGGAGCCTTTCCGCGGCGTTGTTCATAATACCCGGCTCGGTGCTGATGCCGACTGTAAACGTACTGGGTACATTAATGCGGATATTTTGCATCGAAAGCGCATTCTGCAGCGGAATATTGATGGTCATAGGGGTCAATTCCATGTAAGCGTAGTCCTGGATCAGCGGCCATACCAAAGCTCCGCCGCCGTGGATACAATCGGCGGACCGGCCGGCACCCACTTTTCCGTAGATCACCAGGATTTGATCCGATGGACACCGTTTATAACGGGATGCCAAAAACACCAGCGTCATAAAGACAAGACAAACAAACGCGATAATCACAATTGCCCAAAAGCCGAGTGCTGCCATATGCTCACCTTTCTTCTGAATTAAATGGTTTCAACGACCAGAATATTGCCATCCACCCAGATTACCCGAACCGGCACGCCGGTTTCGATTCTCTTCTGATCATGGGAAGCGGCGTCATACTCTCTTAGACTGTTGCGGACATTGATAAGGACCTTGCCGATACCGTTTTCCGGTATCGTCAGGTAGACTTTTCCCTGGGCACCGACGGTGCTGTCGATTTCAATGGTTCCACTGGACTGCAGCTTCACCACGAGCGCGAATAATTTCGCCATGACCCACACGGAGACCAAACCGGCGGCCAGGGCACCGACCATGGCGAACAAGGTTCCCACTTTGCTCTGATGGTAAAGCGCCATCCCGACGAGACCGAACATCATTAGAAAGGATGTGATCCCCTGGATGGAAAGCAGTTTGAAACCGGCATCAGAATCGGCGTGATGACCATCGATATCGTGGCCGGCATCCAGATGGGTGCCGAAATCATGATCCATACCGATTAACAGCATCACAAACCGGATAATAACAAAAGCACCGCCGATGAGCGCGCAGATCAAAAAAAAGATTTCAACCCCGTTGAGTTGATGGAAAAAAGCAGCCATGATTCACCCCTTTTGATTCGAAAGTTCAGTAGTAAGAATCCGAGCCCAGAGGCCCCGCCGGCGGCGGGGTTTGATTTCACCCCAGAGAGGTGGAGTTTAGCTTGAGACGTCCAATGGAATGATGG
>CP070771.1:4413504-4417861 GCA_020345785.1 Desulfobacterales bacterium | reverse complement strand
GATGTATCCATCGAAAATGCCGTTTCAAGTGCCATGACTTGTGAATTCTCCCTTCCCGTTTTAATTTAAGTCGATTTCAGCCTTTTCCACAAAGGACACGGATGAACACGGATTAAACAGATTTGTTGAAGTCTTTCAATGCCGCAGCAACGGACCACGGACCACTGACATTATATAAATATCTTTCCCGGATTCATCAATCCTTTGGGATCGATCAATGCTTTGATGCTGCGCATCAGTTGATAACTGTCACCATGCTCCAGTTGCATGAATTTGCGTTTACCGATGCCGATGCCGTGTTCACCGGTGCAGGTGCCGCCGAGTTTGATGGCTTTTTCCACAATCAACTGATTGATTTTTTCCAGTGTCGACCACTCATTTGGATCGTCCGGGTCGCCTGCGATGACGACATGCAGATTACCGTCCCCCGCATGGCCGAAAACATAACCGGCGACGTGATACTCATCCACTAGGTTTTGGGCAATAACAATCATTTCCGGGTAACGGGAAATCGGAACCGCAACGTCGACGATCAGGGTTTCCTTTTTGGGGTGGGCGCGATGAATGGTTTCCCAGGCCTCGTGCCGGGCGCGCCACAATTCACGGCGGTCCTTTTCCTCGATGCCGAATTTAAATCCGGTTGCACCGCATTCTTCACACAGTTCGCGGGCCAGATCGGCCTTTTCCTGCAGGGTGGTTTTGCTGACTCCGTGAAATTCGCAAAAAAGAGAGGGCACCTCCGGAATATTCAGACTTTTTTCCCGGTTCATCAGATTGATCAAAACCGGCGGCAGCAGTTCAAGAGCGGCCGGCTCCAGACCGGATCCCATGAGAACCGCCACGGCGCGGGACGCGCTCTCAAGGTCGTTGAAAGTAATCGTGGCGGCCAGATGGTAAGACGGAATTCCGGTCAATTTCAGGGTGGCTTCGGTTACGACGCCCAAGGTTCCCTCCGACCCGACAAACAGCCGTGTCAGGTCGTACCCGGAAGAGGATTTGTGGGCTTTGCACCCGGTATGAATGATTTGTCCTCCGGGCAAAACGACGGTCAACCGCATCACATAATCTCTGGTGGCCCCGTATTTAATCGTTTGAACTCCGGAAGCATTATTGGCGATCATGCCGCCGATGGTGGCGTCCGCCCCAGGATCGGGCGGGAAGAAAAGACCGTGGCGGCCGGTTTGCCGGTTCAATTCCTTGCGCAATACACCGGGCTGCACGTCGGCCTGGAGGTCCTGCGGGCGGATCTCGAGGATTTTGTTCATGCGGGTCATATCCAGCACCAACCCCCCGCGGGTCGGAATGGGGTTGCCCTCGGTGCTGGTTCCGGCACCCCAGGGCGTGACCGGAACGTCGTTGGCATAGGTCCAGGCGAGAATCCGGGCAACTTCTGCGGTGGTTTGGGGCCAGATAATGCCTGCCGGCAGGGTTCCGCGATGCGGTGAAATGTCATGCAGATGGAGCTCGCGATTGGATTGACCGGTAGAAAAGCAGTCGGAATCCACCATGCCGGATAAGGCCGCAATCTGGTTCTGATTGAATTCTTTCATGATCGTATCTCGTTGATTGGGTTCATTGGGTTGATTAAGTTGATTGGGTTGATTAAGTTGATTGAGTTGATTAAGTTGATTGGGTTCATTGGGTTGATTGATTTAATAGTTCATCGTTGATGGCCTCGCAAAAATCAGAAAATAGGCCTTCTTCCGAAAGTGTTTAGTCTTTGGTGTTAAGCGTTTAGTGAGCCAACAAATTTATTACGATAAACAATACTCTATGTCAAATACCAAACACAAACATCCAAAGCATGATGAATTCAAAGATCCTACGAATTTATCATTTTCGGCGGGGCTGAAACCTGAAACCTCATATGCAACTTCACAAGGTCGGGCCAGTTGACGGATTGAACGTTGGACATCGAACGTCCAACTTTGAACGTCCAATGTGGATGGCGCTGCGCTTTATCTATTTTAAATATAAAAACTGAATCGAAGCCTGCAACGCGTTCTGCCGATTCGGATTTCGACTGGTCCATTCGATCGCACGGGCCAGGCGTTCCCGCAGAGCCAGCGCTTGCACGGCGTGTGCGCCGCGTGTTGTTCAGTATTTTTTTAAATTGACAAAATTCCGTATTCGATGTTCGATGTTGGACGTTCGATGTTCGACGTTCATTAGTTTCTTTTTTGATCAGACCGGCCGTTGTTTTGGTCAGCGGCTGGGCTGCCTGCCCTCCGTCCTCTGCCCTCTGCTTGCCGCGCCATACTGTCCCGTCGTCGTCACGCTGCAAGCCCGCAGGGCGACGGCAGGTCCTCTGACCTTAAGGAGGCTAGGGGGTGAGAAGGCTGGGAGGCCGGGAGGTGAGAAGGCTGGGAGACCGGGAGGCTGGGAGGCTCTAAAGAGAATCATTGCCGTTTTTCCGACTTCGTTACTCTCCTCTGACTTCTATCTCTGCGCTATGCTCCATGCCCTATGCTCTATGCCCCATACACTATGTGCTGCTTTTTCCGCCTTGTGCCTTCCGCTTGCGTCTGGGCTGGTAGAAATGGGTGGCATTGCCGTGAAACATATCGGCGGCCTCCATGATGGTTTCAGTCAGGGTCGGATGCGGATGGATCGAAAGGCCGACATCGGTTATGTTGGCGCCCATCTCAATGGCCAGAACACCCTCGGCGATCATCTCGCCGGCACCGGAACCGGCGATACCCATACCCAGAATGCGTTCGCTCTGCGGATCAACTACGAGCTTGGTCAGACCGTCATTGCGGTCCAGTGTGGCGGCGCGACCGGATGCGACCCACGGGAATCTGACCACTTCATGCTCGATGCCGTTGCGGCGAGCGTCGTTTTCCGTCAGGCCGGCCCAGGCGATTTCCGGGTCGGTGAATACGACAGCCGGTATCGTCGCCGGTTCGTAGGCCACCTGGCGGCCGGCGATAACCTCGGCGGCGACGCGGCCTTCATGGGATGCCTTGTGTGCCAGCATAGGCTCTCCGGCGACGTCGCCGATGGCAAAAATGTGTTTTTCGGCTGTGCGGCGCTGATCATCTACTTTAATGAAACCGCGGCCGTCGACCTGGATGTCGGTGTTCTTCAGGCCCAGGTCGGCGGAATTGGGACGGCGTCCGACTGCCATGAGGACTCTGTCGAAAATGCGCGCTTTTTGATCGACATCCGGGCCCTCCAACGTCGCTTTAACCCCGTTCTTCTGAACCTTCAGCTCTTTGACGGTGGTTTGCAGCAAGATGCCGGCCATTCGCTCTTGCAGGCGTTTTTGCAGAATGCGGACCAAATCCTGGTCGACTCCCGGTAGCAGACTTGAGGTCATTTCCACGACCGTTACGTTGGAGCCGAGCGCGGCATATACGGTTCCTAGTTCCAGGCCGATATAACCGCCGCCGACCACCAGTAATTTTTTGGGGATTTGGGTGAGATCGAGCGCGGCCGTGGCGTCGAGAAGGCGTTCGGAATCAAAATCAAAGCCTGGTATGCCGGCTGCCTCAGAGCCGGTGGCGATGATGGCATACTCGAAACTCAGGGTGCTTTGCCTGCCGTTCACCTCTGTGACGGTCAGCGTCCGGCTGTCCTTGAATGCGGCGGACGCCTGCAGGTAATTTATTTTGCGTTGCTTGACGAGTTGACCCAATCCGCCGGTCAGTCTGGCCACCACCTCGTTTTTCCATTCCTGCAGCTTGCCGTGCTGGACTTTGAGCCCGCTGAAACGAAGCCCCCAGGCTTTGGCCTCCCGGGCTTCATCGATTACTTTGGCGGCATGCAGCAAGGCTTTGGACGGAATGCACCCACGATAGAGACACACGCCGCCGGGGTTTTTTTCCGGATCGATCAAGGTTACTTCCAGACCGAGGTCGGCTGCCAGAAACGCAGCTGCATATCCGCCGGGACCCCCTCCGACCACCGCTAAATGGGTTTTTTTGTCTGCCATTTGATCCTCTCCATCCTCATTCAAGAACCATCGTAAACGGATGCTCCAGGCTTTCGCACACCCAGCGCAGGAAACGCGCGGCGTCCGCCCCGTCAATAATCCGGTGATCGAACGATAACGCCAAAGGCAGGATGCTGCGCGGCTTAAATTCACCGTCGATATACTTCGGTTCAACGGATGCGCGGCTGACGCCGAGGATGGCTGCCTGGGGCCAAAAGACGATCGGCGTAAAACCGACACCGCCGATGCCGCCCTGGTTGGATATGGTAAAGGTGCCGCCTTCCATTTCATCCGGTTTTAGCTTTTTGTTGCGGGCCCGGTCGGCAAGGTCGGCGATTTCGGCGGCAAGCCTGCTGATACTCTTCCGGTCGGCGTTGCGCACCACCGGCACCAGCAGTCCGCGCGGCGTGTCGGCTGCAA
>CP070771.1:4410672-4413404 GCA_020345785.1 Desulfobacterales bacterium | reverse complement strand
AATATTCAATTTTCAAGCTTCAATTTTCATTTCCGGCTCAGCCGGGTTAGGAATTTTGCAAAATGAAATTAAAGGTACTGGCGTTTTCTCTCGGGATTTTTGCCCTATCCTTGATTCAGATTTTCACATTTTCGATTCGGCACCGCGGCATGAATGCATTTGCCGCCGAATCGGATTTGACGCTGGAACAGATTTTGGATCGGCTAGAAAAGCATTACACGGGTAAAAGCTTTACGGCCGAATTCGGCCAGGAATCGACCGTGAAGGCGATGGACATCACCGATTTTGCGACCGGAAAAATGTATGTCCGCTACCCGGGCATGATGAGATGGGAGTATGAAAAGCCGGAAAAGCAGATAATTGTTACGGACGGCCACAAACTGTGGATTTACAGACCAGATGACAACCAGGTGATGACCGGCAGTGCGCCGGCATTTTTCAGTGACGGCAAAGGGGCCAGTTTTCTGTCGGATATCACGCTGATTCGAAAAAAGTTCAATATTTCGCTGGAAAAGTCGAAGGATGATTTCTTTTACGAACTTAAACTGCTACCCCTGGAGAAAACTCTGGATGTCACCGACATCCGTATTTCCGTTACCAAAAATACGTTCACTGTAATTCGAGTAATTACCTACAACTCCTATGGGGATGAAAATCGCATCGAGCTGATCAATCATAAATTCAATGCCAAACTTGATGATGCGCTTTTTAGCTTCGATATTCCGGAAGGGGTTGATGTGCTTCAGATGGACAAATAGAAAAAGAAAGAAGGTGAGAAGGTGAGCTGTTGGGAAGTTGAGAAACTGAGAGGATTAGAAGGTGAGAGCGTGAGAAGGTGAGAGGATGAGAGGGTAAGAAGGTAGGAAAATTAAGCAGATAGCAAAGGGCATGGCGCATAGATCATAGGGCAAAGCGCATAGCGCATAAAGATATAGATGAGAGGCAACCCGCCGTCTCCCTGAGGCTTTTGGCGCGGCGCAAGCAGAATGCAGGAAGATGGGAAGGTGGAATTAGCTGATATTGGATTTTAGATTGCAGCCTACGACGAGTTCGGTTCAGCCGCGACGATTCTCCTATATCCATTTCAAGTTCAAAATACGGACAAGATAGGACAGCATACCATATTTCGACATTCGTCAATCTTCATTCGTCAATTAGTAAGCCCTATACCCTTCAAGTTACAGTACCCATCATCCAGAATCGAGCATCAAGTATCCAGCATCCAGTATCAAGTATCCAGAATCCTTCACGCATTCTCCATAATTTCTTCCGGTATATCCGCGTTGGTATAAACTTTCTGGACGTCATCGCAGTCGTCCAGCAGTTCCATCAGGCGCACCATCTGTTCGGCTTCCTTGCCGGCCAGATTGGTTGTATTTTGAGGAAGCATGGTTACTTCGGCAACTATGTAAGGTATCGAAGCCTCGTCGATGGCTTCCTTGACAGCCTCGAAATCTCCTGGGGCGGTGATGACCTCAAAATTGCCGTTATCCTCCCTGATGTCCTCAGCCCCGGCCTCCAGGGCAATCTCCATCAACCTTTCCTCTTCAACGGATTTACTCTCAATCGCAATGTAACCCTTCTTGTCAAAAATCCAGGCCACGCAGCCGCTTTCGCCGAGACTGCCGCCGTTTTTGCCGAAAATTCTGCGAATATCGGCCACCGTCCGGTTTTTATTGTCGGTCAGGGATTCCACCAGCACGGCAGCACCCCCGGGACCGTAACCTTCATAAATGCTTTCCTCGTAACTGACGCCCTCGAGTTCACCGGTCCCTTTTTTGATGGCCCGTTCAATGTTGTCCTTGGGCATGTTTTCGCTTTTTGCCGATAAAATCGCGGATCTCAATCTTGAGTTGGCGTTCTCATCGCCTCCGCCCATGCGGGCGGCCACAGTAATTTCTTTGATCAGTTTGGTAAAAATCTTGCCTCTTCTGGCGTCAGTGGCGGCCTTTTTATGTTTGATACTCGACCATTTGCTGTGTCCTGACATAGATACCTCCAAAACTAATTGAGCTGATGCTCAATCAATTGAAGATTGTTACTACCTGAATTTGCATGCAAAAATTCAGGTTTTTTTTAAATATTTCGAACCTATATACAATATTAAGGGTAGGGAACTTAGCAAATTAATTTCACCCCCACCCAAGCTCCCCTGTCAAGGGGGTGGAGTCTCGCTTCCTTCCCCTGGCGGGAGGGATTGAGACAGGGGGATAAAATGGCATCTACCTTATTTTTGTAGATAGGCCCAGAATATATTTAAGCTTAAATTATGCGGAATGCTTTCGTGATTAATTTGTCCATTTTTGGTTCTGGCAAATATGCTTAGACCGATTTGCCTACATATCACTGCTTTGCTTTATAAAACCCCGCCCAATTAAGTATATTTCTTTGCTGGCCTTGCGGCTGCTCTGGGGCTTGAAAATCTTCTGTTCGCGAAAGGCGGCTTTTACCGCTTCCTCAAATTCTTTAAAGTCATGGCCCTGAAAGATCTTGCAGACAAAGTGCCCTCCCGGCAATAAAACCTTTTGCGCAATGCTCAAGGCAGTTTCACACAGATTGAAGGATCGCGCGGCATCCACGGCTTTGTGGCCCGTGGTGGCCGGCGCCATATCGCTTAACACCACATTGAAATCATTTCCCAAAGATTCAACGTCCAGCGAAAACACATCCGCGGTTATGATTTGAACCTGTGGCGGAACCTGTATTTTAACGGGCGTGAGATCAATGCCGAT
>CP070771.1:4409379-4410572 GCA_020345785.1 Desulfobacterales bacterium | reverse complement strand
AAAATTCGAAATCCGAATATCGAAATTCGAAACAAATCCAAAATTCAAATACTAAATGACCGAAACATTTCGGTTAAGGTACGCCGAGATTCCAGCTTCTGAAGGATGCTTGCCGTTTTGAATTTAAAATTTGGAGCATTCGAGTTTGTTTCGAATTTCGTGCTTCGGATTTAATCCACATTGACCCAACGCACGCCTGTATAACCAAGGAGTTACTTCGTTTAAATGAATCAAGGCTGGAAAACAGAGGATCGTTCCATTATCCATTTGAATGTCGCCGACTTTGCCGTGGCGGTCGAACGGGCGGTGGATTGCCGGCTCAAGGACCGGCCGGTGATCATCGCCCCTGAGGGAGCGGCCCGGGCCGCCGTTTACGATATGAGCGAAGAAGCCTATCGGACCGGGATCCGCAAGGGCATGCCGTTGCGCCGGGCCGTGCGTCTGTGCCGGGATGCCCGCATCCTGCCGCCCCACCCGGACCGCTACGAGCACGCCATGCGGACCCTGTTCAAGCAGACGCTGCCGTATTCACCGCTCATCGAAACCGGGGAAGTCGACGGGCACCTGTTTCTGGACGTCACCGGCACCGCTCGCCTTTTCGGCCCCCCCGTTGATGTCGCCTGGCGGTTGCGCCGGCAGGTTAAAAAAGATCTCGGCCTGGATCCCATCTGGTCGGTGGCCCCCAACAAACTGGTGGCCAAAGTGGCCACACGCCTGGTAAAGCCCGACGGAGAGTATATCGTCGGCGCCGGCGAAGAAGCAGCGCTTTTAGCGCCGCTGCCGATCGACCTGGTCCCGGGCATCGAACGCGACGACCTCCTGCGGCTGCGGGAATTCAATCTCAGTCGGGTGTTGCATCTCACCGCCCTGAGTCTGGAGCAGTTGCAGATCCCCTTCGGCGCCCGCGCCCTGTTTCTTTACGAAGCCGCCCGCGGCATTGATCCTTCCCCCGTCCTGCCGGCGGGACAAAAACCGCCGAAAATAATTGTCGATCACGAATTCGGCAATGACACCAATGACCAATCCACCCTGGCAAGCACGCTGTACGGCCTGGTCGAACAGGCCGGCGACAGACTGCGGCGGCGGCGGCGCGCTGCCCGACGGGTTGCCGTCATCCTCGACTATTCGGACGGTATGCGCTGCGCCCGCCAGCTGGCAGCCAAACCGGCCACCGCCAACGATATCACCCTTTT
>CP070771.1:4401219-4409279 GCA_020345785.1 Desulfobacterales bacterium | reverse complement strand
TTGAACCCTGAACCCTAAATCTTTGAACCTCTTAACCCTGAAACGGTTTAACGATCATAGATGAGCTTCAGCAGCCCGCAAAGCTTTTCGTCCCGCAAGCGGTTGATTTCCGCTAAGGATCTATCGCCCATTTCTTTTTTCAAACCTGCGATCAGCACTTGTTTTGTTTCCGGCGGCAGGGTCGTCCAGGTGGCCATGCTTTCCCACCAGATTTTGACAGCCGGGCCGAAGTGGTCGATAAAATGGTCCATCCCGCCTTCGCCCCCTCCAAGATGATAAATCAAGTGCGGACCCATAATCGCCCACCGCAGGCCCGGGCCGGCGCACACGGCTTTGTCCACGTCTTCGACGCTGGCGATGCCCTGCACGACGAGGTCGACGGCTTCGCGCCACAAGGCCATTGCCAGGCGGTTGGCAATGTGCCCGGGGACCGCCTTTTTCAAGACGACCGGTACCTTTCCCACCGCTTCGTAGAAGCGTTTCATTTCGGCAATGGTCTTATCCTCCGTCGCCTCTCCGGGGACCAATTCAACCAGCGGGATCAGATGCGGCGGGTTAAACGGGTGGGCAATCAGGCAGCGTCCGGGATAACGCGTCACTTTCTGGATTTCGGTCATCAGCAAGCCCGACGAGCTGCTCGCCAGCACCACATCGGGCGCTGTCACGGCATCGAGGGCTTCAAACACCTGCTGTTTGACCGCATAATTTTCAGCGGCATTTTCCTGGACCAGCTGGACGCCCTCAACGGCCTGGGCAAGTTTAGAGGTCGTTGTGATCCTGCCGACCGCATCGGCAACGGCATCTGCAGATAATACCCCCTGTTCCCGCAGCATTTCGATAATACCCATAGCCTGCTGGTGCCCCTTCCGACATTGGTCTGCATCCACATCGTACATCTTGACCGGATGGCCTTTGGCGGCATAAAAGGCCGCCCAACTGGACCCAATGACCCCTGTTCCAACAATTGCGATGGATTCAATTTCCATAAGCTCTCAACCTCCCGGTTTGGTTTCAACATTTATTTTTGAAAAGAGTCTGAAAACCTATACCACAAAATTCATCATTTAAAAAATTGATAAGAATAGACTCGACAGATTGCATCGAAAAGTGTAAGAGAGTTGTGTATCAAACAGTCTACACTCGGCAAGACGGGCATAGGGGGGAGACCATGCTTGAAAAGTCTGATAACACTGAAAAGAAAGACCTTCAGAGACAGCTGGAAATGCACCGGATGGTTTTTGACAGCATTTACAACGGCGCCATCGTAACCGACGCCAACGGATACATTACCCACTTCAACAAACCCTACGGGGAATTTCTCGGCGTAAACCCTGCCGAGCAGATCGGAAAACATTGCACCGCAGCGGTTGAAAACAGCCGCATGCACATTGTGGCGAAAACCGGGATCCCCGAAATAAATCATTCCCATCGCATAATGGGACAGAGCATGGTCGTCCAGCGTATTCCGATTAAAAAAGAAAACCAGGTCATAGCGGTATTCGGACAGGTGATGTTCAAGGACGTCAAAGATGTCCGCAAACTAGCTGCCGAGCTCTCCCTCTTGGAGTCGAAAGTGAAGCTCTACGAAGAGGAACTCATCAATCTTCGATCGACCCGTTATACCTTCGACAGCATCATCGGAAAAAGCAATGCCATCTTGTCTCTCAAGCAGGAAGCGCTCAAAGCTGCCTCCAATCATTATTCGGTGCTAATCTCAGGTGAGAGCGGAACCGGCAAGGAACTTTTCGCCCAGGCAATTCATCACGCCAGCGCCCGCAAACTCTACCCCTTTGTCCGGATCAACTGTGCAGCGATTCCAAGAGACCTGCTGGAGTCCGAGCTTTTCGGCTATGAAAAGGGCGCATTTACCGGAGCGAAATCCGAGGGCAAACCCGGCAAGTTTGAACTGGCCCACCAGGGCAGCGTATTTCTGGATGAAGTCGGAGACCTTCCGCTGGAGATGCAGCCCAAATTGCTGCGGGCCATCGAAGACAACGAATTTGAACGGGTGGGCAGCACCAAACTCATACGATCAAATTTTCGTGTGATTGCGGCGACCAATCAGAATCTCGAAAAAATGCTGGCCGACGGTCGCTTCCGCAAGGATCTCTTTTATCGCCTCAACGTGATTCCGCTGCACATCCCTCCCCTGCGGGAACGAAAAACAGACATCATTCCCATTGCCGAATACCTGCTCAAACAATTGGCAGTGGAAGCGAATATACCCCAAATAAACCTGGATGAGCAGGCCCAGGAAGCGCTCGAACATTACGAATGGCAGGGAAATGTCCGCGAATTGTCCAACGTGCTTGAAAGAACGATGTCGGTGCTGGAAGGCGAAACCATCCGGCTGAAAGATCTTCCGTTCTATCTGCATCGCAGCCGCCGGCTTGAAGTGGAACAAAATCGTTCTACCTTAAAATATGTGCAGGCTCGGACGGAAAAAGAAGCCATCCGCTTTGCCCTAAAGGAAACCAATAACAACAAGGCCCGAGCGGCCAAAATCCTGGGCATTCACCGCACGCTGCTCTACAAAAAAATGAAAAAATATGATCTGCCGCTGCATTCTTAGGAAGTGTGTTTGAACTGCGGCTCAGCAGCATGAAAAAGGACTGACATGACAATAATTAATTCACAAAGTGCCGATGGTCGCGTCACCATAGTGGCCTGTCGCGTTATGGAACCCGAATTTGAGGCTGTTCGGAAAAACCATGAAAACGTGGAGATCCTGTATCTTGACCAGGGGCTTCATCGCACGCCTCAGAAAATGGCTGCGCAAGTTCAGTCACTCGTTGACCAGGCGGCCGAGACGGCCGATCGGATTGTGCTGGGTTATGGACTCTGTTCCAACGGTATTGTGGGGGTTGAAGCGCGGCAACAGGGGCTCATTGTGCCGCGGTGCCATGATTGTATTGCATTTTTTCTGGGATCTCCCAAGGCCTATCTAGATGATTTCAATTCCCGCCCCGGAACATATTATTTAACCCCCGGATGGATTGCGGAACGAAAAGATCCGTTGAGCATCATCAGGAAGGAATATGAACCGCGTTTTGGACGTGAAACAGCCGAATGGGTCAAACGAGAGGAACTCAAGCATTATACCCATTTGGTTTTAATTAACACCGGTGTAGCAGAAGTAGAACCCCTGCGGAAGATTGCCCGGGAAAACGCCCGATTTTTCAACATGCAATACGTAGAAATCGAAGGCGATAGCCTTGAGTACTTCTATAAGCTGGTAAAAGGTCCCTATAACTCCGATGAATTTATTCATCTGAGTCCCGGAGACGTCGTGACCCAGGAGATGTTTTTTGGGTGATGACTCCCGCCAGGGCTCCGTCATTTAAACAAGTCGTTGACAATCAGGCTGGCCTTAGTTACTGATTGAATGAAAGCTTGAGTCTTTTTCGCCCTCCCAGAGATGATAATGCCTTAGGAATTCAAAATGATCATCGGCTTAGATATCGGCGGCACCCACACCGATGTGGTTCTTCTTGACAGAGGTGGCGTCCAAAAAGAAATTAAGGTTGCCACCGATCCGTCCGATCTGTTTCACTCCGTACTGTCCGGCTTGAATGCAGTAACCGAAAATATCGATTCTGCAAAAATTGAACGGATTGTCCTGAGCACCACCCTGGCTACCAACGCCATCGTTCAAAATCAACTCCCGCCGGTGGGGATGATTGTTTCAGGTGGTCCGGGCATCGATCCTGAATTTTACCGCACCGGCGCGTATTATTTCACAGTCGCGGGCTCCATCGACCACCGGGGCCGGGAAATCGAGCCCATCAATCCCGCCGAAATTAACGCCGTTGCCGGTCAACTGCAAAAAGACGGCATCCGCCATGTCGGTGTCGTGGGCAAATTTTCCATCCGCAACCCTTCCCATGAAACGGCCATCAATTCCATCCTGCAGACGTCTTTTGCGAAAGTTTTTATGGGCCACCGGATATCCGGCAATTTGAACTTTGGCCGCCGCATCGCGACCACCTTCTTAAATGCGGCCGTGTATCCCCTGCACAAAAAATTCTATCAGGCCGTGCAGAAATCACTGGTAACAAAAGGATTAAACCTTCCCCCGCGTCTTCTTAAAGCGGACGGCGGCAACATGAAATTTGAGTCCTCCATCGATTATCCGGCCAACACCATTCTTTCCGGTCCGGCCGCCAGTGTGATGGGGGCGGTCGCCTTCGGCTCGGAAAAAGAAGATACTCTGGTGATGGATATCGGAGGAACCACAACGGATATGGCGGTCCTCATTGGCCGATCCCCGGTTTTGAATCCGCTGGGGATAGAAATTGCTACCTACAAAACATTGATCCGTTCCCTTGAGACGCTTTCAATCGGCCTGGGGGGTGACAGTGCCGTCAAGATCAAAGATGGCGAAATCTGCGTCGGTCCCGAAAGGCGGGGCCCGGCCATGGCTTACGGTGGACCGGGTCCGACACCGACGGATGCGCTTTTTGTATTGGAGGACATCCCGGACGGCAGCCGGCAAAAATCAATTCAGGGGCTCGCGCCTTTGGCCGAACAAATGGGCATCTCTGTTAAATCTCTGGCAGCCGCAATTCTCGATGTCGTGTGTAAAAAAATATTAGCTGCGGCCCGACAATTAGTCTCCCAGATCAACAGTAAACCGGTTTACACGGTCCATGAACTTTTGGAAGGGTATCTTGTGCGGCCCAAAACGATACTCGTTCTGGGCGGCCCCGCGCCGTATTTTACCAAGTATCTATCAGGTGTTTCCGACTACCGCGTGAAGGTGGTCCCCCGCTGGAAGGTGGCCAACGCCATCGGGGCGGCCCTTGCTAGAACCACCTGTGAAGTCACCCTTTTCGCCGATACTGAGCGCCGCACGGCCGAAGCACCGGAAGAAAATTTCAGACGCAAAATTGATCATTCATTTGACAGGGAAGCTGCCGTCCAACAGGCGCTTGACCTGCTGAAGGCCAAGGCCATCGAACGGGGGGCCAATATCGATTTTCTGGAAATGGAAGTCCTCGAAAGCCTGCAGTTCAACATGGTGCGCGGCTTCAATACCACCGGCAAAAACATTCGGGTCAAAGTACAGGTCAAGCCGGGATTGATCCACGGGTATGATGAGGCAATTGCTAATTTATCACAATAGGTTAGTCACTGCACTGATGTATTGATAGGAATTCAATCGGTAAAACTGAAAATTCGAAGCACGAATATCGAATGAAATAAAACCCAAACTCATTTTTAATTTTTGAGTTTTTGAATTTTTGAATTTGTTTCGAATTTCGGACTTCGAATTTCGAATTTTATCAGGGTCAATTACAAAGTTATAGATCACTAAATTAATTAATAAGACATAGAGCACATAATGCTGCAAGCAAAGTACAAAACCGGCCTCGTTTTTTTCCCGGCCTTCGACTGGGCCATCAGCCCCACCCATCCGGAAAGGGAAGAGCGGCTGCTTTATACCCAGGACCAGGTATTCGAAGAAGGGCTTTTTGATATCGATGGAATTACGGAACTCAAACCGGCTCCGGTCCTTTTGGAGGATATCCAGCGCGTTCATTTCTGTGTGCCGGACGTCAGGCATGTGACGACTGAATCACATTTTATCAGCGCCGGCGGTGCCAAGACCATCGGCATGGCTGTTCTCGAAGGCAAGATTGAAAGGGGGTTTGCCCTTGTGCGGCCCCCTGGGCATCACGCCATGCGTATCGTGCACGGCGCCAGAGGGTTTTGCAATATCAACATTGAAGCCGTCATGATCGAATACCTGCGCCGGGCCTATTCCATCCGGAAGGTAGCCATTGTGGATACGGATTGCCACCACGGCGACGGTACCCAGGACATATACTGGCATGATCCGGACACGCTCTTTATTTCGATTCACCAGGACGGACGGACCCTGTATCCAGGATCGGGGTTTCCGAACGAACTGGGTGGAATCAATGCGGTGGGCAAAACGTTAAATATTCCCCTGCCGCCGAACACATCCGAGGAGGGGTTTTTATATACCATAGAGAATATTGTCATGCCGATTCTCGCCGAGTTTGAACCGGAAATCATCATCAACTCCGCCGGTCAGGACAACCATTATACGGACCCCATCACCAACATGAATTTCTCAGCCCAGGGGTATGCCCGTTTAACCGAAATCTTAAAACCCGATATAGCTGTTTTGGAGGGCGGTTATTCCATCGAGGGGGCGCTGCCGTACGTCAATGTGGGAATCATTCTTGCCATGGCCGGCGTCGACTTCAGCAAGGTAAAGGAACCCAACTACGACCCGGACAGGATTCGGCAGACTCCGGCCGTCACCGATGCCATCGAAAAAATCGGCGAAATCGTCCTCACCATCTGGCAGCAGCGGGCCGAGATCCGGGACCAGCTCATGCACGAAACAAATCCCCGACAGCGAACGCGCAACATTTTTTATGATACCGACCGTATCCGTGAATCTCAAAATGAACAAATTCGGATCTGCCGGGCTTGCGCCGGCGCCCTGCGCATTGAATCATCCTCAGACCGCGGTTTTCACATCCTGGCCGTCCACATTCCCCGTGAGGCCTGCGACAAATGCCGCGAAACCGGTTACGAATGGTACGATCGGGCGGATACCGGGCAATTTGATATGATTTTCCTGCAAGACCGACCAGAAGACCGCTATCATCAGAAATCAGGTTAAATAACGTATCAAGTTTATTCCGACATTTACCGATATAATCAGGTTAGGGGCCTTGCCCCAATTGGGATGGTGGAACATTGCAATATCGGTCCCGGTGAAAAGCGAAAAAAATTTCACGGGGAAAAAAAATGGGTCTTGGCCTTCGGCTTGGCTTCACGCCCGAATAGCTGCAGGCCGGAGGGTGATGCTTACGGCTCGGAGAGGATATTGCCATATCGGGTACTCTCAACGACAATATTTTCAGACCGGATAGATAATATGGGTGACAATCAAAAGAAAATCGGAAAAGAACACTCCTCTGACAAACAGCTTCACGCGACACTTTCAAACCAGGTCCCCGGATCAGCGTCTCAAGCACTCAAACCTCAAGAGCAAAGCCACAAATTCTCTCAGTCGGCAAGCGATAAGATGATCGATCTTGCGGAGCTTAAGGAAAACGAAAGGCGCTTTCGCACGGTTTTCGAGCACGCCCCGATCGGTATCGCCATCGCCAGCTCCGAGGGCTATTTTATGCAGGTCAATGAAAGGTTCGCCCGGATGCTCGGCTACAATTCGGACGAATTGAGTCAATTGACCTTTCTCGACATCACACACCCGGAGGACCGAAACGAGTCGGAAAGGTCGAGCCGACGAGTGAGGGACGGCGAGATCAATTTCTATATCGCCGAGAAACGCTATTTAAAAAAAGATGGCAACACTGTCTGGGGGCGGGTACGGGCCACCGCCATCAAAGACCGCAATGGCGGCATTAAATACTGGCTCGGTCTGATAGAAGACATTACAGAACGAAAAATAACCGAGAAGGCCATCCGGGAAAGCGAGGAAAAATACCGCAATATCCTTGAAGAAATGGGAGAAGGCTACTTCGAGGTGGACCTTAAAGGCAACCTGACGTTTTTCAACAATGCAATGTGTAATATACTCGGTTATACCGCAGATGAACTGAAGATCAAACCCAACCGCGATTATACCAATCCTAAAACTGCCAGAAAAATCTTCCGGATATTTAATCAGGTTTATAAAACGGGGCGCTCCGCCAGAATACTCAATTATGAAGTTACCACCAAAGACGGAACCAAAAAAATCTTATACCTCTCGGCTTCTCTTATGTGCGACGCCGATCAAAACCCTGTCGGTTTTCGGGGTATCGTGCAGGATGTTACCGACCAGTTGATCGCAGAAAATCAAAGAGAACAGCTTGTCACCCAGATGCTGCATGCGCAGAAAATGGAAGCCATCGGAACCCTTGCCGGGGGTATTGCCCATGATTTTAACAACCTTTTAATGGGTTTTCAAGGCAACCTATCTTTGATGCTCATGGATGTGGATGCCAAACACCCCCATTACGACTTTCTGACGAATATGGAAGAATACGTCAAAAGGGGCTCCGAACTAACCC
>CP070771.1:4396491-4401119 GCA_020345785.1 Desulfobacterales bacterium | reverse complement strand
AGAAAATCTGAGAATTACCGAGGAGCGCTACAAAGAGCAGGTATCCACGATCACCGACGTACTGATTGCCCAGACTCTTTTTACCGAAACAATGACAAATTATTACAATGCATTGTACGACTACAAAATAGCAAAAGCCATCCTCTTTCGTGCGATTGGCCAGGAAGTGATGGAATGATCGACGCCGCCGAGAAGAGCTCCATCATTCGGATGTTCCACGTCCATCATAATTACGGTCCCAAAAAAGCCCTGATTGATATTACCCTCGACATCGCAAAAAATGAATTTGTGTTTATCAGCGGCCCCAGCGGTGCCGGCAAGACGACATTGTTAAAGCTTTTTTATCTCGGAGAGCCGGCTTCGGAGGGACAAATTCTGATCGATGGCATCAACCTGGCCCGGATTCCCCGCAACCGCATTCCTCACCTGAGACGTAAATTCGGCATCATCTTTCAGGATTACAAGCTTATCCCGAGTAAAACCGTTTTTGACAATGTTGCCCTCGTGCTGGAGGCAGCCGGCACCAAGAAGCGGATTATCCAAAAGAAGGTAAGAAGCGTCCTGCGATTGGTGGGCATGGAAGATCGGCTCAAATCATATCCGCCCAGTCTGTCCGGCGGTGAGCAGCAGCGAATTGCCGTTGCCAGGGCGATCATCGGGGATCCTAAAATAATTCTGGCCGACGAACCTACCGGAAGCCTGGATGAGGCGTCTGCTGAAGTAATTCTGGATTTGCTCAGAGGCGTGCACATCCGGGGGGCAACCGTAATCATCGCCACCCACGACAAAGCCCTGATGCGCAGAACCGGCGGGCATGTCCTGCACCTTCAGCAGGGTCGGCTTGAAACATCCACCTTCATCGAAAAACACTACGACAATGCTATTTTTTAGACGCGCGCTGGATGATATCTTCCAAAACAGTTTTTTGAATTTAATCACTATTATCACCATCTCACTGTCGATATTAATCACCAGCGCCTTTATCCTTTTTTTTATCAACACCGGTAAAATTATCAATTCCTGGCAAAAAGGCCTGCGCATCATGGCCTATCTCAAGCCGGGAGTCAATCAAACCGACTTGGCATATTTAAAACAGGCCATCCAGTCTCTGGACGGGGTCCAACGGTTGCAGTATATTCCCAAAGAGGAAGCGCTCAAGCGGTTAAAATCTCAAATGCGGCACCAGGCCTCTTTATTCGAGAATCTCACTGAAAATCCCTTGCCCGACAGCATCGAAATTCGCATGGCCTCCACCACCGACAGCTGGCAAAAAATCGAATCGCTGGCCGCTAAAATAGAGACGTTGACCCAGGTTGAAGATGTTGAATACGGCCAACGCTGGATTGGACGCTTTATCCACATGTTCAATCTGTTTAGACTGGCGGGATATGCCATGGGTGCGCTGTTTTTCATGGCCGCCATATTCATTGTGGCAAACACAATCCGGCTTGTCATCTATTCGAGACGCGAAGAGCTTGAAATTATGCGGCTGGTGGGAGCAACCGATAATTTCATAAAGATGCCGTTTTATTTCGAGGGAGTCATCCAGGGGGCTCTGGGCGCAACTTTTGGATTGGGTATACTCTATATCGCCTACCTGTTTATATCCTCCAATGCAGAGCAGGGGCTTTTACCGAGCCTTTTTCGTATTTCATTTCTTCCAGCGGCAACATTGTGCTATATTTTGCTGGGAAGTATGCTGGTCGGTTGGCTGGGTTGTTATATTTCTCTGAAACAGTTTCTGAAAACCTGATGGAATATGACTGAAACAACTTTTAAAATTTTGACTCTTTAATTATGGTTATCCGCCCCGCACAATTTTACTGGAAAATACTGTTTCTGATCATCGGTCAGCTAATGCTTAACGGACCAGCAACTGTCGACGGCGCCGACAGCCATCCGGCCGCCATCGAGGCCGTAGAGGAAGTTGAAGATCAAGCGCGCCCGCAGCCGCCGGAAGAGCGGCAAACCCGGATTGACGCTTATAAAATTCGGCAAAAAAACATCCGCCGCGAAATAGAAAAAGGCAGGCAGGAAGTTGAAGCAATTACCCGTAAAGAGTCTGATACTATTAAACGTTTAAACGAGGTGGAATTGGCATTCATTAAAAGCAAAAAACGCGCTGCTTTTTTGAGCAAAGAAATCAGCGAGCTTGATAATGAGATATCGGAGGCCTTACAAACCTCAGAAGAATTGAAGAAGCGTATTCAAGTCAATGAGGAATATGTAGCCAAGCGTTTGGTTGCGATGTACAAGATGAGTTGGTTGGGCACCATTCACCTGCTGGCATCCGCGGAATCCATGCAGGAATTTATGCAGCGCAAAGCGGCCCTTCAGCACATACTTGCCTACGATGAAAAAATTCGCGATGAGATGGTCAGAAACCAGGCTGAGCTTGAAAGGGTGCTGGCTCGCCTGGAGATGCATAAAATCCAAAAAAGCGAACGGGCGAAAGCGTATAAAGAACAGATACGGCAAATGTCGGAAGAGCGGTCGTTGCGCCAGAAATTATTGGCCGACATCCGCAGCCAAAAAGCGCTGGAACTGGCTGCCATAGAAGCGTTGACGCAGGCAGCCAATGATTTGGACGAACAAATAAATTCGTTGCGCGAAGAGATAAAAAGTGACAATCAGGATAAAATTGTTTTGCAATCACTATTTTCCGCGCATAAGGGCTTGCTTATCATGCCGGTAAAAGGTAAAATAATTTCTTTATTTGGGCCGTTTAAAAACCAGAAATATAATATTACCAACTTCCGCAGCGGCATTGACATCAAGGCAGACAAAGGTGAACCCATTCGATCCGTTTTCAGAGGCAAAGTTCTTTATTCCGACTGGTTTAAAGGTTACGGCAACATGATTATAATTGATCATGGCAATAATTATTATACCGTTTATGCCCACCTGGAAGAAACTTTTAAATCCAAAGGTGATAATGCTGAAGCCGGCGAGGTCATCGCCACTGTGGGAGACACCGGATCAATGGAGGGGGCCAAGCTGTATTTCGAAGTGCGCCATCACGGGAAACCGGTCGATCCGCTAATGTGGTTAAAAAAAGGATAAGAAGGAGTAAAAATAAATGATCAGCAAAAACCAAAGGCACGTGAAACTGTGGTTACTGATGGTAATCGCAGTTGTTTTCTGGACGATCGGTACTGGATTTTACCGTGACCTGTCGGCCACAAGTGAACAGACATACGAAGAATTAAAAATATTCTCCGATGTCATTGAATTGATAGAGCGGGAATATGTTGATGAGGTTGATACCAAGGATTTGATTCAAAAGGCAATTCAGGGCATGGTACAGAGTTTGGACCCCCATTCGGCCCTGCTGCCGCAGGATGCTTTTGAAGATCTGCAAATTGACACGAAAGGTAAATTTACCGGTATCGGAATCCATATCACCATGCAGGACGGCTTTGTCACGGTAATTTCGCCCATTGAAGATACCCCCGCCTATAATGCCGGCATCAAGGCCCGCGACAGAATCATTAAAGTCGACGGCCAGCCTGCCAAAGACCTCAGAGAAGCGGTAAAAATGATGCGCGGACCCAAGGGAACGAAGGTTACGGTAACAATTATGCGCGAGGGCGTCAAAAAACCGCTTGAATTCGAATTGGTAAGAGATGTCATTCCCATTCAAAGTGTAAAGTTTATCCTTATAGAGCCGGGGTATGGCTATGTACGTTTATCAAATTTCACCGGCAGCACGACCGACGAACTTGAAAAGGCCCTGGACGAATTGGAAAACTTGGAGGTGCCGTTAAAAGGGCTGATCCTTGATCTTCGCAACAATGGCGGCGGACTACTGAACCAATCCATCAAAATCGCCGACCTTTTCATAGATGAAGGCGACATTCTCTCCATCAAAGGACGCAACAAGAAAAACACCAAGGTTTTCAAAGCATCTCAGTCCAGCATTAAACGGGACTATCCGATGGTGGTTTTAATAAACGGCGGCAGTGCCAGCGCCTCTGAAATAGTTGCCGGCGCCTTGCAGGATCACAAACGCGCCCTGATTCTGGGCACGACCTCGTTCGGCAAAGGATCGGTTCAAACAGTTGAAACTCTGCGCGACGGATCGGGGCTGAAATTAACCATCGCCAGATATTATACCCCCAATGATCGCTCGATACAGGCCAAGGGCATTGTGCCCGATATTTATCTAAAATTCCGGCGCCTGGATCCGGAAGAAATTACCAGAAAGGAAGAAGGGCTGTTAAAAGAGAAAGATCTGGAAAACCATCTTGAGGCCGAACCCAGTAGAGTTAAAAAACCGGATAGCGATATGCAGGAAAAGGAAGAGAGCGAAAAGGACTCCAAAATGCAGGATGCCGAACTTAGAGTCGGTCCGCTGACACGCGAAGCGCTGCAGTCGGACAACCAGGTGATGCGTGCGCTTGAAATGCTGCGCGGTTATGAGATCTTCAAAAATATGAAAAGCTGATTTTGAATGTCCGTTGTCTGTGGAGTCGAATTCAATAATCTGATTTAACGATACTGCAACGGACTACAGACATCTGACATCTCTATATGGCAAAACGAAATCCCACTCGCAGAAAAAAAAAAATCAAAAAAAGCCGAAAAAAAAATTTATTCAATCGTTCTCTTTTTAAAGCTTTTGCCGG
>CP070771.1:4387252-4396391 GCA_020345785.1 Desulfobacterales bacterium | reverse complement strand
AAGGAAGGCCCGGATTGTCCAGATGAACGCCAAGCTGTTCACTTGAAATGTCTTTTCTATCTGTTCATCCGTGCATTCAAGGAGCGGCTTGCCCGATACGATGCCGGCATTATTGATGAGAATATCGACTTTGCCGATATCTTTTTTCACTTGTTCCGCGGTGAAATAGACCTTCTTCCTGTCTGATACATCGCAGATATAGGTAAAAAGATTGCATCCGGGCTTTTTTAGCTCCGATTCAACATGACTCAATTTTTTTTGGTCAATGTCCCAGATAATGACGGTTCCGCCTTTGCCGGCGATTTTTTCGGCCATGCGCCGCCCGATACCGCTCGCTCCTCCGGTGATCAATACGTTTTTACGGGCAAATTGCGTCATTCTTCACACGCCTTATGAAGTATTTATAATCCCAACCCGGACAAGCCGGAACCAAAAAAGTAATTAATCACGAAAGCACGAAAGGACGAAAACACGAAATGGAGAAAAGATAAATTTCGTGCTTTCTAGATTTCGTGTTTTCGTGATGATCCGCCTGAGGCGGATTTCATAAAACACAAAGAAATAACAAATAAGACTCTACGCTCAATCGACAAAGCACTTTCCGGTTGCCATCTGCGCCCGGGAGTCTGCCGATGCATTCGGCGGAGCCGTTTCTTTCCGATCCACGAAGTCTTCCTCTTTGACTTGAAAATTGTACTGCTCGACCAGGCCCAGATTTCGCGCGATTTCCACGCCGCGCTGCAAGGCCTGGCCGGTCATGTTCAAATAGGGCTTGCGCAGGTTGCCCGCCGGCAGTCCCAGGGCCTTGGCAAGGGATTTGACCGGAACCGGATTCACCCGGGAATAGTTGAATTGGATCAGGGGCAGCAGTTTCAGGTAGGTCTGCCGAAAATTAACCGCGTCCGCATATGTCTCCCAGGGCCTGGAAATAACGGCCATCTCCCGCGGTGCGATATTGCCGGACATATTGGCGGTTCCGTGGCCGCCCAGCGACATTACCGCCGGCACCAGGCCCAGGTTCGGTGAGTCGCAGCACATGAGAGACATGTCTTTTTTGGCCGCCAGAATTTGGGCGATCTGGCCGGGACGGGCCATGGCCTCCTTGTCGATGACGATATTGGGATGATCGGCCAGCTCAATGATGGCGTCTGCCGGCAGGTCCGTCCCCACCCGCACCGGATTATTGTATATGCCGACCGGAATGGGGCTGGCGTCGGCAACTTCCAGAAAATATCTGATCGCGGCATCAACCGGGGCATAGATGTAGGAGGGAACAGTGACAATGGCACCATCGGCGCCTGCTTTGGCGGCAAATTCGACCATTTTGATCGTTTCCTGCGTGTTGTTGCCGGTGCAGCCGTAAAAAAGAGGCATACCGTCTTGCCTGAATTTCACCGTTTCAGAGATAACCTGCTGCCGCTCTTCCTTTGAGAGCAGCGACACCTCGCCGGTCGAGCCCATGATTAGTAGCGCGCCGGTGCCGTTGAGCGCTTGAAATTCGATCAGTCGGCGAAATCCTTCGATATCCACCGAGCCGTCATCTTTGAAGGGCGTAATTAAAGCAACGAAGGATCCTTTGATCATCATTTTGCTCATCGTTAATCGTCCTGTATCATATGAACTTCGATTGCGGCCATCCCGTCTGCTGCCTTCGGGCGAAACCTTATCCTTATTTACTCTTAGAACAACCGTACTAGCTTAGACCATGCACGAGATTAATACGCCGAGCATAAATCATTAGACATTAGATGTATTAAAAATCGAAAAAAACCTTTACCCTCGCCGTTGCGGGATGACACATCTATTTTAAAACATTATGGTGTGCCTCTTGTGCCTAAAGCCCTGCGCCGAAAGCCATTTCTAAATGAATAAAAGCATGGTTGCTGCCAGGGACATCTTTTATGTCTGCTTAATTATGGCCTTCTCTGTAATGCGGCAGATATGTAGGGGCAGGATTTACCCCCAACATTGTTGACTTAAGAGATGTTTGGTAGTGGAAGCGGTTTCCAACCGCTATTTACTCGGCCGCGCCGGCACAGAAGATCGCGGTTGTCCCGCTTAAAAACAGCGGGATGCAAGCACAAACCACTCCCACCAGACTGCGACGATCAAGATGGATCATCCGCGGGGTTCAACCACGAACGGCGGCGGATAATGCCTGCCGCCCCGCTCCAGGGTCAACCAGCGAAGCTCGGTAAAAGTCTCCACGGATGCCCTGCCGCCGTGACGTCCGACGCCGCTGTTTTTGACGCCGCCGAAGGGCACGTGCGGCTCGTCATTCACCGAGCTGTCATTGACGTGGGCCATGCCCGTTTGCAGGCGATTGGCGACCGCGAGCCCTTTTTCCTCGTCGCGCGTGATGATGCCCGCTGAAAGGCCGTACTCGGAGTCGTTGGCCACCGCCACTGCTTCATCGACGCCCTTCACCGTAATAATCGGTGCCACCGGACCAAAGGTTTCTTCCTGATAAATGCGCATTTCAGGCGTGATGCCGGTCAACACCGTCGGCTGGTAGAACAAGCCTTCAAATTTTCCGCCGGCCAGCAGCTGCGCGCCCTTTTCGACGGCATCGGTCACCTGAGCGTGAATCTTATCCAACTGCCGCTGGTTGATGATCGGCCCGATGACATTGGGCATCTCCCGCGGGTCGCCGACCTTGAGGGTTTTCACTTTGGCCACAAACCGCTCGGTAAACTCGGCGGCAACTGCTTCATCGACGATGATTTTCTCCACCGACATACAGATTTGTCCCTGGTGCATAAAGGTGCCGAAGGTTGCCGCGTTCAGCGCCAGTTCCATGTCGGCGTCATCGAGGACGATCAGGGAGTCTTTGCCGCCCAGCTCCACACAGACTTTCTTGAGCATCTGCCCGGCTTTGGAAGCCACCTGACGGCCGACGGCCGTCGATCCGGTAAAGCTGACGCCTCCAACCAGCGGATTGGCGACCAGTTCATCGCCTACATCCGCCACATTTTCCCGCGCACAGGTCACCACGTTAAAGACACCTTTCGGCAGCCCTGCTTCTTCGAAAAGTTCGGCGATCAGGATCCCGCCTGCCACCGGCGTTTCTTCCGAGGGTTTCAACACAACCGCATTGCCTACCGCCAGGGCGACCGCCAGGCCGCGCGAAGAGAGCAGCAAGGGAAAGTTCCACGGCGAGATCACCGAGACGACCCCCAGCGGCTTGCGAATCACCATGCTGATTTTGCCGTGCTCCGACGGCAAAATTTCACCGGTCATTTGGTAGACCGCAGCGGCGGCCGCCCGAAAAATGCCGGGTGTATAACCGCTCTCAAACATCCCCTTGCCGATCCAGCCCCCGCCTTCCTCGATCAGCGCGTTGACGAAATCCGTCTGGCGTCTTTCCAGAATATCGGCTGCTTTCAGCAGATAACCGGCGCGTGCGGAGTGAGGCAAGGCGGCCCATTCGGGCTGCGCGGCGGCGGCGGCCTCGACGGCTTTTTTGGCGTCTTCCCGCGTCCCGTTGGGAATCTCGGCCCAAACTACCCCGTTGGCGGGGTTATAATCGGCAAAGGTTTCATCCTTGCCGACCCATTCACCATTGATGTACATTTTATAGCCATTGGTAGCCATTTTTTATCCTCCTTTTGCTATATCCGAATTTTAGCCAATCTTTTCACCGAGCCGGAGGCCAACGTTTCAGCAGGCTGCAGGCAGGTTGTCACAGGATATTGCCGCATGGCACGCTTGGATTCCGGCCGATCCGGGTTTGGGGTTCATTGGTCAATTACAAACACCTTAAGCAGTTTCTGTATATTTTGCAAGGTTCGAATAAATTCTCCCGGCGAAACGTCAAAGTAAATTCTGAAACATTTGTCTAAATGACGCAGTCCCTTATTTCTTGAGCCACCGCGCGCTTTCCTCTTTAACTTGTCAAAATGATTATTAAATGTTAGTGGAGTGAATAAATCTTCCAAAACTTCAATCGAAAGCAGGGATAACAATGACCGGCGCACAGATCTTGGGTGAAGGGAATCATGCCGGATGACCACCCCCTGGCCATGGGGGTCATCGGAGACAACGGATTTCATCCCCACGCCCACCGGGCCGTTGAAGCGGGAGATGTCCTGCTTTATATCGGCTGCAAGATGGGCTCGGTATCCACCATAAACTGGTCAATGCCGGCCTACAGACCGGACCGCAAAATCATTCAAATCGACCTGAACCCGGAGATGCTGGGGAACAACTTCCAAAACACCCTGAGTGTCGCCGGTGACGCCCGACTGGTGATAGAGGATTTGCTGATCCTGGTGAAAGGCAAAACCACACAGCGTGAGCCGTCGTCCTGGGTCGAATCATTAAACGCGTCAAGAGCTGAATTCTGGCAAAAAGCTGAAGACGACTTTCGCTCCGATGAGGTCCCGTTAAAACCCCAGCGCATCATTGCAGCATTAAGCCGGCGACTGACGTCAAGCGCCGTCGTCATTTCGGATGCCGGCACCCCCACGCCTTATATCAGCCGATTTTTAAAGATGGGCGGCAGCGACTCCCGCTTAATTATTCCACGCTCATACGGCGGGCTGGGATATGCCATTCCGGCGCTGGTGGGTGCGCACTTTGCCCGGCCCGGGGCGCGCCTGGTGGGGCTGTTCGGCGACGGCAGCCTGGGCATGTCGGCCGGAGAACTTGAAACCCTGTCCCGGCTTGAGATCCCTGCTATTTTAATTCATTTCAACAACAGCACCTTCGGCTGGATCAAGGCCCTGCAGAAACTGCACAGCAGCGGCAAATACTTCTCGGTGGATTTTACGCCGGGTCGACCGGCTCTGGTGGCCGAGGGCTTCGGATTGAAAGCGCTGGAAGTCAGCGGTCCCCCGGAACTGGATGCGGCCCTGGATAAGGCATTCAACAGCAGGAAGCCCGTCTTCCTGGATGTCAAGACCCAATCGGAAGTCGATCATCTGCCCCCGGTCTACAGCTGGCTGGAGGCGGCCGAAAAAACTTCAGGCCGTTAAGCTCTGTTCAATTCTTCTGATCAGGTCTTCCGCGTCGCGAAGGGCTCGATGTGACGCTTCCAGGGAGACCGCTGCGAAGCGAACCTCGTCTCCGGGTTTGATTTGGCCCAGCAGGGGCAGATCGGCCGAAATCACGGTGGCAATTTTACGGTAGCCGCCGGTAACGGTCTCACCCAGAATAATAATGGGCTTGCCGTCGCCCGGAATCTGAATGGAACCGCAGACAACGCCTTCTGAAATGATCGATTCCTCGATATCCGCTTTGCGTTGAATCACGGGCCCCTGCAGGCGGATACCGGTCCGATCGGATTCCGGCGACATCTTATAAGCGGCGTTCAGAAAAAGATCCCGGCTTTGATCCGGAAAATGGTCATCCTGCGGTCCCCAGATCACCCGCAGAGTCCATTTGTTCGAATATTGCGGGATCCATTGGGAGTCAATTGCGCGGCCGGCAAGGCTCAAACCGCTGCCAGTCGATTCCGAGCGCAGAATATCGCCTTTTTTCAACTGCCGTCCCTGATATCCGCCGAAACCCGAAGGCAGATTGGTCGACTTGCTGCCCATAACCACCGGCACGCCGATGCCGCCGGCCACGGCCAAATAGGCCCTGAATCCGCTCAGCGGCGCCTTGAATGACAATATATCGTCTTTTTTGAACACATGCGACCGCCACATATGGATCGGTTGCCCGTTGCGCCGGGGCTGAAGGTCGCCGCCCGTGAGACTCACGACGATGTCGGTTAAGGCCTTGACTCTCGGGCCCAGCAACATCGCCTCAAAACAGGCCTGATCCTGCCGGTTGCCGACCAGCAGGTTGGCAATTCGAAGGGCGAACGCATCCAGCGCGCCGCTGGGCGCAACGCCGAATCGGCCGTATCCGTAGCGGCCCAAATCCTGGATCGATGTCAATGCACCCGGCGACAGTATTTCTAAAATCTCTGCGGCTGCCATTGATCAGCTTCCTCAGCGGTTATCGACAAAAATTCAACCCGGTCCCCCATTACCAGCAAACTCGGTGGGTTTCGTTGCGGATCAAATTGCGGGATCGGCGTCCATCCGATGATCTGCCACCCGC
This sequence comes from Desulfobacterales bacterium, assembly GCA_020345785.1. The sequence continues at coordinate 4,390,340 of CP070771.1, read as the reverse complement.
CGGGGCTGTCAACCGAGTAAATCCCGGTCTGCTTTTGAGCAATTCCGACCGATCCTCTGGGGACCAGGGTGCGCGGAGTTTTGCGCCGCGGGGTGGCAATGGCGTCCGGCAGTTCACCCAGGTAGGGGTAGCCCGGCGTGAAACCGATCATGTATACCCGGTAGGTGGGTTGGGTGTGATGCGTGATGACCTCATCGGGGGTCATATGATGATATTCCGCCACCGCTGCCAGGTCGGGCCCGTATTTGTCACCGTATACCACCGGGATTTTGACGGTCCGCGGTTCCGGCAATTGCGATCGATCCAATTTTTCATGAATGTCAAGAACGATGGACTTTAGATCATCAAGGGATACGGTCAATGGTTCACAGATCACCAGCAAGGATCGATAGCTGGGTACCAGTTCAAGGATCCCTTGGGGTTTTCGAATGTCCAACGCGGTAAAAAGTTCCTGAACGCTTTGGTTGACGGCGGGACTGATTTCATCCCCCAGTTCAACCAGGAGTGCACGATCCCCCATGAGGCGAAATATTGGTTTTTCGCAGAGCATGTTATCAAGAGAAGGTTTCAGGTTTCTGGTGTCAGGTGTCCCCCCTTCGCCTTCCAGGCTTCGGAGGGCAGGCAGCAGCGCCGCTGGCAGCCGAAGGCGGCCAGTTTGATCGAAACAATAAACTAATGAATCACGCCGAGGCGTGAAACATCGAACGTTCAAAGCTGAACATCGAATACTGATATCGCTGCATTCCGCTGCCTGAATACCGTATCAAGATGTTGTGGGAGCGGTTTTTAACCGCGATGAACTCGGTCGGGCCGACAGTTATCATCGTGGCTACAAGCCACTCCCACCAACCAATAGCTCCAGCCTAAAAATGACATCGAATTTAGTGAAGTTTCATCTGAGGTTACGTATGTAACTTCATTAATTCCGATGCTATTTCCCTAACGTTTCTGTATAGATAAAATTGGCTGCTATAACGGACATCGACTAGGCTGAAACCTGATGCCTGAACACTGAAACCTGCGAATTTGCCTTAATGACGCGATCGTCAAAACAAGGATACAACTATTTAAAAACCCAAAACTCGAGCACCCAAAGGATCAAATTCGCAGCTGCAGCTAGAGAAACGCACCCGCTGCAGCAATTTCGACCCCTGCCGACTGCAGGCTCTCTCGTATATTTTTCACCAACGCCAGCGCGGCCGGATTATCGCCGTGCACACAGATGGTATCTGCCGCCATTTCTATTTCGGAACCGTCCCGGCAAACCACCCGGCCCTCTTTAACCATTTTCAAAACTTTGGCGGCTACTGCCTGGTGGTCATGAATCACCGCGCCGGGTTCTTTCCGCGAAACAAGTGATCCATCCGGGTTGTAAGCACGGTCACCAAAAAACTCAAAGGCCATGCGGATTCCGTGTCGGTGGCCGATGGCTTCCAGGTCTTTGCGATTTGAGCCGGCCAGGACAAATAAGATGAGGCGTGTGTCCACAGCAGCTACCGCCTCGGCAACTGCCTCCCAGATATTCGGATTCCGAACGGCCATGTTATAGAGAGCACCGTGGGGTTTGACATGCTGTATTGTCATTCCCTGGGCAGTTGCAAATGCCTGAAGGGCACCGATCTGGTAGGTTACGTAATCTTTGATTTCATCCAGGGAAGCATCCAGGTTGCGCCGACCGAAACCGATCAGGTCCGGAAATCCCGGATGTACGCCCAGGGCAACGCCGTTTTCTTTGGCAATGGCGACGGTGCGTTTCATCACCGTCGGATCACCGGCATGAAACCCGCAGGCAATATTGGCTGAACTGATTAGAGGAATGACCTCTTCGTCCAAACCGAGTTTATAATTTCCAAAGCTTTCCCCGACATCGGAATTCAGGTCGATTTTATTTGCCGGCATGATTTTACCTCCATTTTTCGAATGCAATTCGAGAAATCTATGACACAAATCACACCGCAATACAAGTAGTAGTCGCAGTCGCCTTCCCGCAGGATAACTTTTTATTAAATTAAGATGTGTTTGGAATTTTGAATTTGGGTTATTGGAATTTGTTTGCGCCCGCCCTGGTGCGACTTGGTTGGTGTATTTTTAGCCCGTCTCCATCCTGGAGCAAAAGTCGATACATACTACATGTGTTTATTCGGTCTGGGCCAGGGATTTGGTTATTGGTGCTTGGAATTTTCATGATTTAAATCAGGTAGGCGATTTCGCTAAAATTTCGCAGGGCTTCCTGCCTTGGCCGCTGAAAAAAAGAAAGGGAATAGGCCATAACCTATTCCCTTCAAGAACATCAAAAAAAATTGAATTAACGTTTGGAAAACTGGAACCGGGCCCTGGCACCTCTTTGCCCGTATTTTTTTCTCTCCTTAACCCTTGGATCACGCTTGATAAAACCGGCTTTTTTTAACGGTATTCTCAAATCAGGGTCGGCCAATACCAGAGCCCTGGTGATACCGTGCCGAACCGCCCCGGCCTGACCGGACACACCGCCGCCCACGACAGTTGCTTTCACATCGTAGGAACCCAAGGTGTTGGTTATTTTAAACGGATGAACCATTTCATTGCGTATGGTTTCAATCGGAAAAAATTCTTCCACCGGGCGATCGTTAATGACGATTTCACCGCTGCCCGGTTTTATCCACGTTCTGGCAATGGCCGTCTTACGTCTGCCGGTTGCGTAAAAAGTGTTTTCTTGCTGCATTTGACTCCCCTAAAGATCAGTTTATTTATATTTCAAGAACCTCTGGGTTTTGGGCCTCATGAGGATGCTGGTCTCCGGCATATACTTTTAATTTCTTGAACTGTTTTCGCCCCAGCTTGTTTTTGGGCAGCATGCCTTTGACGGCAAAACGAATCAAATCTTCCGGACGTTTTTCGGTGAGCTCTCTGGCGGTGGTCGTTCTGAGGCCGCCAATATAACCGCTGTGGCGGTAATATCGCTTTTGATCCAGTTTTTTCCCGGTAAGCAACACCTTATCGGCATTGATCACGATGATCCAGTCACCGGTATCGACATGCGGCGTATACAAAGGGTTGTGTTTGCCCTGCAGACGGGAGGCCACAGTAGACGCCAGACGCCCTAAAATCG
>CP070771.1:4377838-4387152 GCA_020345785.1 Desulfobacterales bacterium | reverse complement strand
ATCAGTTTATCTTCGTCTTGGAGTTGATCCGGGGAACCAAAAAATCTCCCTTCACCCTGGACCATTATAAACGTGTAGTCCGAGATCCGCAAGGCTTCCCTGACCTTTTGTTCAACCAGCAGAAAGTCAACTCCGTTGGCATAAAGATCTCTAATAATTTGAAAAATCTCTTCAACGACCAGCGGGGCAAGGCCCGCAGATGGTTCGTCGAGCAACATAATTTTTGGTTTGGACATTAAGGCGCGTCCAAAGCTCAATAGCATCTGTTGACCACCACTCAACTCCGCAGCCCTTTGATACCTCTTCGACATGAGGACCGAAAAGCGGGTATAGATGGATTCCAACCTTTCCATTCTCTCGGTGCGTGAATCCACTGTGTAGGCTCCCATCAGGAGATTTTCCTGCACCGACAGTTCAGGGAAAACTCCTCCTGCCTGCGGCAAAATCGCAATCCCTTTTCTTATTGCGCCATATGTCGGCAGCCGGGAGATATCTTCTCCCTCGAAGATAATCTGTCCCCGCCAGGCTCTCACCAGACCAATCAAGCTTTTAATCAACGTTGATTTCCCGCTGCCGTTGGGCCCCAGGACGCTGGTGATACAACCCGAGTGAACCTTTAGATTGATTCCGTTCAGAACTTTTATTTTACCATATCCTGCAACAAGTTTTACCGTCTCAAGCGTTACCACACCTATTACCTCCCAAGGTAAGCTTCCCTCACCCTTTGGTCACTGTAAATTTCAGAAAAAGTGCCCTGTGCTATGACCCTGCCAAAGTCCATGACGACTACTTTTTCTGAGATTTCAGAAATCCATTCCATGTCATGCTCAATTAGAATAAGGGTTTTTCCCCGCTCCCGAAGATGTTTGAGATGCCCCATAATTTCGGCCCTTATGGTTGGGTTGACTCCCGCCACGCATTCATCAAACAATATGGTATCCGGATCTCGCATAAGCGTTCTGGCGATTTCCAGCAATTTCAGCTGGCCTCCGGAAAGATTCTCAGCCAATTCGGCGCTCAGATGATCGAGATAGAATAGCTCAAGTAGTTCTTCGGCGCGCTTTTTTATGTTTTTGATGCTTTCCGCCATATGCGGCACGAGCATGTTTTCGAGAAGCGTCATCTTGGAGAAAGGAATAGGAATTTGAAAGGTACGGCCTATCCCGATTCTTGCCACCTGAAAAGGCTTTAAACCGGTTATGTCGCGGTCTTTGTAAATGATGGTTCCGGCATCAGATTTGTGATAACCGGTAATTAAATTAAAAAGAGTGGTTTTACCGCTGCCGTTCGGTCCAATTATGCCGACTGCGGTTCCCGAATCGAAAACCAGGTCAACGCTATCAACAGCCACGATTCCGCCAAACCTCTTTACTATGCTCCTAATCTGCAGCAGCATGATTTTCCAAACCCTTCTGCCGAGCGGATACTGAAATAATCGAAGATCGAGACCGGGCGCTTCTGATAAGACCCACAATACCGTCCGGCATGAACAAAACAACGGCGCAAATAGCTAACCCAAGAAGTATGATGTAATAGACCTCGGCTCCAAATGCCACCCATATGAGCCGGTTGGCCAACTGAATGACCACAGCTCCTATGGCAGGGCCCCAGAAGGTGCCCACTCCTCCGACGAGCGTCATAACCACCATCTGGTCCGTTATGAGGGGAGAGAGAACATTACCCGGGTGGATAAAGGTCAGCCAATATGCATATACCCCTCCAATCATCCCCGGAAAAAAAGCGCTCAAGGTAAAGGCTTTTAGTTTTTCTTTTGTTGTGTCCACCCCCAGCGATTCAGCAGCCTCGGCAGCATCCCTTATGGCGCGCAAGCAAAATCCGAATCTCGATCTGTCTACCAGGAAATACGTGGTAACCATGGTAAGCAGTGTCGAAGCCAGCATCGTCAAATAGAAAAAGCTTTCATTTAAATATGGCGGTAGTCGAAACCCATAGGAGCCTCCGGTGATGTTCAAAATAGACATTAATTGGCGAATGGCTTCGGCAAATGCCCATGTGGCGATAGCAAAGTAGGCGCCTCTCAATCTCAAGGTCGGGAGTCCTATAATCAACGCAAGTGCACTATTTATCAATCCAGCTAATATAATGGCGACAATGAAAGGCATCCCTGCCAATTTCATTGCCAAACCTGTGAAATAGGCCCCTATCCCAAAAAAAGCGCCGTGGCCAAAGTTAATATATCCCGTATAGCCCCCGATGATATTCCAGCTCTGAGCCAAACTAATCCACATGAGGACTCCCGTAATAATCCGTAACCAAAAAGTGGGGAGGAAGATCGGCGCAAAAAATGCAAGGCCTACTAGGCCCAAAAGGGTAAAAATTATGAATAGACCAGGCGTATTTTCTTTTCGCGTGATTGAAGCCATTCAAAGACCCTTTCCCAGCAGCCCTTTAGGGGCGATGAGGAGAACGACATACAGAGTGGCAAAAACCAAAAGAAGAACATACTGCGCGCCGATATAGATCGTGATTAAAGACTGCAGCACTCCCAAGAATACTGCGGCGTATATGACGCCCTGGATATAGCCTAAGCCGGCCAGCACCACGACGAAGAAAATAAATATCGTATAAAGGACGCCCATCTCGGCGCTGATGGAAAACAGGATCCCAATAAAAACTCCGGCCATTCCCGTCATGGCGGCATAAATCGCGTAAACGAGGGATCTAATTTTCGGTACGTTGACTCCCAGGGTTTCAGCGACTACCCCATTCTGCGCCGTGGCTCTTATTGCCATGCCGGTTTTCGTAAAGCGTAGGAAAGCCAGAAGAGCCAAAGTTGAAAGAATGCCAAAGGAAAAGGCAACCAACCTGGTCGATGATATGATGAAGTTTCCTAAGGGGACATGGGTTCCGGAGATCATACTGGAAACGGACCTCACATTAAAACCCCATATTGAAAGGGCACTGCCGCGCAAAATCAGGGAGATTCCAAAGGTAAAAACCAGACCCATTAATACAGCCAGCGACTGCTTGCCGTGCACAGCGCGGGCAATTAAAGGCTGAATAAAAAACCCGGCAAAGAAGAATACGATGGCAACCAACGGGACCAGAAGAAGTGGTTCGATTTTAAGGAAGTTCGTCATTGAATACGTTAAAAAGCTGGCTAACATCAGCCATTCCCCAACTGCAAAATCGATAATTTCCATAACTCCAAAGGAAAGGGAAAAGCCTACGGCCATCGTGATTAGAATGCCCCCGATCAAAATACCGTTGAGCAAGGATTCTGCAAATAGTTCCATCTTTTCGCTCCGTTAGAGCCTTTGCGTTGAGGGTGTTAGGCAGGACCAAATCGAAGGGAATCCCGTGGCATCAGCCGGTTTTTTCCAAGAGCTGGTCAGCATACTGAAGTAGAGGAACAGAGCCCGAGATCGGATCACGTCCGCTGTGACCGGAATTCATGACATATTAAATGGGGGATGGCCGATGAATTACTACTCCGATGGCAATCCCCCCGAGATTAGCTGCCGATTTTCCTGTCCCGCCTTATCTTTTGATTAGCGCCGGTTCCACGGCGGAGTTGGATAGCGTGGAGGAACTCTCGCCAATGAACCCGGGCCGACGATAACGTGTTTGCCGTCTTGGATTTGTAAGGTTAAGGATGTCAGACCGCTGTTGTCGTGAAAATAGTCTCCGGAGGCGGCGAATTTGATCGGGCCATAGAATGTAAGGATATTCAGTTTTTCCAGCCCACCCATGAGCGCCTCGCGCTCCTTCTCATCCAGAGGCGGGATGAGTCCTAACTGCGCTATAACCGTCTGGAAAGCTATTCCCGTTGCGGCACATGCTGCTTCAGTATATTCGGGCACGGCTCTATTGTAGCGCTGTTGATATTGTTCAAAAAAACTGGCAGAGCTTTTAAAGAGAGGCAAATCTCCCTGATACTCGATTTGTGGCGACCAGACGGTTGCCCCCATGACATATTCAGCATCTTTTCCCAATCCCAGGAAATCGGCATAACCCATACCTGCATGTTGGACGTATGCTTTAGGATTGAAATCAAGTTCCTTCGCTGTCTTCATCAATCCCAATGCGGCCTCCAAATGAGTGGCCATTGCAAAGATTTCGGCGCCGCTTCTCTTCGCCTTGGTGATTAGTGGAGTCCAGTCGCTGGTGTTGTCGGGGACCTTTTCGTTGCCGACGACCTCAATTCCGGATATTTCTGCTTGGCGCTTGTATTCTGCACCGCAGGCCTCCGTAAATGGATCAATCAGGGATAAAATGAAAATACTCTTCGGCTTGGGTTTCACATCTTTTGCGAGGGTTAGGATCGGGGACCCGCCAATGAGATCAACGGAGGGTATGGCACCGAACGTATATTTGAATCCTTCTTTCCAAATCTTCGGGGATTCCGCAGAACCGGTAATCATTGGGACCTTGTATTTTTCAACAATGGGCGCGGTAGCCAATGTGACAGAGCTTGAATACGGGCCGAGAATGAAGTCAACTTCCTCCCTGTGTATCATCCGTGTGACAGCGTCTGCTCCCACTGCGGGATCGGACTGGGCATCCGCAAAAATCAAGTGAACGCGATATTTCGTTCCCTTGACTTCGATGCCGCCCTCGCGATTGACTGCATCAGACCACATTTCATATCCTCTGCGGGTGACGTTGCCCCCCCAAACATTTTGACCCGAGAGCGAGGTAATAACTCCCACTTTGAAATAGTCGCGGCCCGCATCGCCTTCCTTGGCTGTCGCATCGACTGCCATGAGGAGGACGAGCAGCAGAACAGCACCAATAGACGCCAACGTTAGAGTGAGACCTATTCTTTTCATAGCATCATCTCCTTTTTTATAGGGGTTATAAAGAAAACTGGCCTCAAATTGTCCCCAGATCGTTTATCGTCAAATTTGCATCCCCCCTTTCTTCTGAAAGACCCAAAAAAATACGGCGTTTCTCTGCCGCCGCAAGACGGAAAAAGATAAAAAGATTTTCAGCTCGGTCATTTTAAATCCGCCATAGAACGTATCTCTTATGATTTTTGTTGTCAATTCAAAATGGGTTGAGAGCCATGTTTGCCAAGTCCCACTCAAATTCACAATGCTCGCAAAGAAAAGTCAAAAATTGGCATCGGCGGGGTAAGGAATAATGTGAACACCCGTGCTTTGCCTGCTGTAAACGCCCTGATGGCCGCCATACCCTAATGTTGCATAAATCTTTTTAACTCTTCATGTGGGGTAGAAATAAGACCTTCGATATTACCGGGACGATGCTGGATGCTGGTCGGAGCGGAGTGGAGATCCCGCTTCAGCGGGGATATTTGATACTGGATATTCAGGAATGAACGCAGAATGAGGTCCAGAAACCAGTATCCAGGATCACGTAATATTGCCAATGATTTTCATCATAACGGCCTAAATCCAAGAATAGATTTTATGCGAGATTGGGGTATGCTTAATATATTTTTATGCGCATGTCGAAAAATAGCAATTAAGTAAGAACGTCTCTATTATCCCCACCCCATTTTTATCCCTGTCTCGGCATTAGCGCCTGCCGGCCACCTGATTTCTGATCTGTCTCAGGATTTCTTCCTGTTGCCTGAAAGCTTCATAGGCCGCTGCCAAATCAAACCTCTCGAATCGGATTTTGTCTCCGGGCTTGGCCTGAGCCACATGCGGGATGTCGCTCGATATCACCGTGGCAATCTTGGTGTATCCTCCCACGGTTTGCTCGACCATCAGGATGATGGCGCGGCCGTCGGGCGGGATTTGAACACTTCCCGGCAGGCTGGGTTCGGAGATAATACTTTTGGAAACATCCTGCCGGTGGGGTATTCTGGGCCCTTCGAGTCGATATCCCATCCGGTTTGCGTCTGGGCTGACGCTAAATTTCGATTCGAAGAACAGTTCGAGGCCTTCGTCAAAAAAGTCATCTTGAGGGCCTGGTACGGACCTGAGAGTAATTGTCGAGGGATATTTGGGTATGATGGCCTCGGGGAGCTGACGGGTTGCACCCAGCATCTTCCCCTCAAAGCGTTTGAGAACATCTTCTTTGGCCACAGGCCGGCCTTCATGACCGCCGATTGCGCCGCCGACATAACATGAACGGCTGTTCATCACCAGGGGTACTGCGATGCCGCCCGTCACGGCAATGTAGGATCGACACCCGCTTTTCACCTGTCCGACGTTCAATAAATCACCCGGTTTAACTCTGAAAGAGGTCCAGCACGGCATGGGCTGATCGTTCAGACGAATCGCCGCTTGACCCCCGGTCACCGCGACGTCTGCTTCTGCCAGCACTTCCAGCCGGGGGCCTATGATCGTGGTTTCCAGAACTGCTGCATCCTCAGGATTTCCGACGAGAAGGTTGGCCACCCGATAGGCAAAGGGGTCCAGGGCCCCGGCGGGCGGAATACCAAACTGTTGATAGCCGTAGCGGCCTTTGTCCTGGACCGTCGTAAAGGGTCCCGGCACCAGCACTTTGAAGACATCCATTACGCATCACCCCCTTGCTTCAGACGGTTGTATTCCTCGAAGGTTATGGCTCTGAATTTGAGCCGGTCGCCCGCCTTGAGGAGAAAGGGAGTGGGGCGTTTCGGATCGAACAGCTTCAGGGGTGTCCGTCCGATGAGCTGCCACCCGCCCGGGCTGTCGATGGGATAGACCCCGGTTTGTGCGTTGGCGATTCCCACCGAACCAGCCGGCACGAGTTTGCGCGGGGTTTCAAGCCGCGGGGTGTGGAGAATCTCCGGCAAGCCCCCCAGAAAGGGGAAGCCCGGTGTGAATCCGATCATGTATACCGGGTACTCTGGCTCAGAATGGATCCGGATCACCTCGTCGACAGTCAATTTATGGCAGCCGGCCACGAATTCGATATCCGGCCCGAGCTCCCCTCCATAGCATACCGGAATTTCAACGATATCCGGCGGGGGAATCTCGATAACTGTCAAGCGCTCTTCGAGGGCCAGAAGCGCAGCCTGGAGTTTTTGGGCATCGGTTAAAGAAGGGTCGTATATGATGATAAGCGAGCGGTAGGTCGGTATGTATTCAATGATTCCCGGCGGCCTTTCCTGATCCACGGCGATGGCTACGGCTCTGACCTTGCGGTTGATTTCCGGGTCGATGGCATCACCGTATTCCACCAGCAGCCCCTGGTCTCCTGCGATGCGAAAGAAAGGCTTTTCAAAAAGACCGGCCGCCATGATGATATCTCCTCATTAATAAATGGATGATACAGGTTTAACCTCGATCCCTTCTTTTTGCCCAATTCGCAGATTTGTCGGACCCGGGCTACGGCCCCGAGGGTACCCCCCCGTGAACATCACAGAAAGCCTTTGTGCACCGATCTGATAAACCATTTGGACTCGTGGCGAAATGGTGTCGCGATGTCGGCAGCCGTCCAGCATACAGATGGGTAAAGGGATTGAAACCAATTGATGCTCAGTAATCGAAGGCCAATCAGGTTGTCAAGGTAATTTTTGAGCGTGCTTATCCTTGTCGGACCGAGCTATACTCTTGTATTTTTGTTAAGACACCTGCCGGAAATGGCCTATTTTAAGTCTTAGGTTACGCTTTTCGAGGGTAAAATCATGGTTGTTAGGATATTCCCTAAGTTCATGACTCTCATTATTCTCCAACTCTCTGGGACCTGTTGCCACAGCACCCGGTTTGGCTTCAGCCTCCATCCCAATTCTTTTACACAACCCCGGTTAAATGAAGCAACCAGATTTAACGTGGCAGTTACGATTTCCATTTATTTGGCATCGCTGTCTCCTGATAGCCATGTCGTCGCAACTATAAAGCGGCCCTTTCACTGCAAGACATGTCATTGAAGCCATCACACCACTGATGAAAGATTTGGAACGTAGGCTTCACGGGTGGGTTGGCACTGTCCCAGGCCTTCTCCCGGGCATAGATCTTGGCTCGAGTCTCTCAGATTCCGGTAATCTGATTATCCTTCAGCAACCTGTTGCAGCACCAGCTGAATTTCATCAAAGTCATCAATAGTGATCAGGTGCAGACCAAGATTCTCAAACCCTTTTTCAAATTCACTATTTTCGTACTGATAGATTTTTCCCAACAGTTGCTGGATCTGCCGGGGTTCCCTTTCGGGCATCTTCATTCTCGACTGCGGAAAACGGGTAAGGTACTGCTCCGCCTTCTCCCGGATTTGGTTAAGCTCTAGACTGGGATCATCAATCATTGCAAACTGCGGCTTTCGCATCAGGATAAAATTTTCCCGCGGCAGAGGCTGACTCCGAATGGAGTCGAGAATACGTCGCGTATTTCGGTCAGAAAGCGACAGGCCAATCATCAAACCGGTTGTACTCGTTAATTGATTGACTTGGACCACATTGCCCCAAAAGAATGGGTCCTGGAAGACGCGGTTGTACTGGTCTTCAGAGAAGATTATGTCGTCATAATTGATATCTGTACTTTGGTAGGGAATATAGCCATGCACGTGATAGATTGGAATCCTGTCCGGCAACAGCTGCTGATCACGCTTGTATATGACCTGAAAATTATTTCTTTCTGCGGGGAAACATTCTAAGCCTAATTCAACCAGATTGTCGTAGTTATAGGTGATGATCGAACGGAGTCCTGAGATGCCGGGCTCGGACCTGACAGAACATTCAAGGATTGCTTTCAAGGTGGCGTTCTGCTGCAGGATGTATTCGGGCAGACCGCTGATGTCCGGCCCTATGCTTTCGCGCGCAAGTCCGGCATATAGTGTATTTGTCATCATGCCAATGAAGTCTTTACCCTCATACCATTGCCTTATTTTCCTGATAATGATATCCAAGGGTTCATTTTTTTGCTTTAGCACCCATTCTGCAAGGGCAAATAAATAATTGGGGTAGGGCCTTAGTTCATAGATGAATGATTCGTCATTCAAGGTCGTGAAATAGAGCGCCTGCACGAACTCCTCCCAGCTTGGCAAACCGTTAAGTTTTGATACCCCGGCGCCGAGGTAAAAGGTGAGTTTGCCCGACCGAAAGGCATCCTGCAAAGCGGGAAGGTGCCCGTGATATTCAATCGCCATGGTATAGCTCCTTATGTAAGATCAGATTGCCAAACCTTGATCAGTGACTAATCGGTTTCTATAACTTCAAATTACGCCACGACCCCTTTCCCTTTTCCAATCCACTGAATAAAGCCCTTTTGAGGGCTCAAAAGCTTAGCTATTATTCTCTATTAAAGCTTTGACTTTAGTCCCCTATATGAACAACCGGGCTTCTTGAACAATGGATTGAAAACGATCTTGCAGGTCGTATCAATCCTTATGGGTTAGAGGTTTTCTCTTTATTTTCTTCTTATGTCTTTTAAATAAATTGCCTTTGAGGGTCCATCGCCAAC
>CP070771.1:4350331-4377738 GCA_020345785.1 Desulfobacterales bacterium | reverse complement strand
CAGCACCTTAGCCCGGACCAGCCGGTTGGAGTGAAGCGGAAATCCAGATTTGTCGGGGAACCGATAGGACAAACTAATCACGAAAGCACGAAAGGACCCCGGTTAAACATAAAAAAGGTTTAACAGGGCAGGCGAAAACACGAAAAGGGTACAAAATGAATTTCGTGCCTTCTAAATTTCGTGTTTTCGTGATGAAATCCGCCTTCGCCTCGGATCATAAAATGCAAAGAAATTACAATTAAGGCTCTCAGAAGCCCGTTTTTATCAATATTTGGAGATAAGACGCTGATCCGTTTACATCCATAATTACAGAATGCCAATTTTCCATCATGCCATGGGTCATCTGACGACCAAACCCACCTCTCTGGGGTGAGGTCAAATCCGGCCGTCGGCGAGGCTTACGTCCGAGCTGTAAGCCCTGCGGGCCGGAAGCTGGGCCAGGAGCCTTTACTCATGTTTATGGGGATACGTTCCATGGGGATGAGCATGGATATGCTCGTGGACGTGTACTTTATCGTCTAAAAAGATCTTGCCTGCCTGCATTGTATGAATTGAACTGGTTGTAGCTGCCAGAAACTCGAGATCATGTGAGATGATGATATATGAAAGATCAAGCTCGGCAAGAATGTGCCCGATTTTTTTTTGAGTTTCCGCATCCAGGCCATTTATCGGTTCATCAAGCAGCAGAATTTCCGGTTCCATGGCCAACACGGTGGCCAGGGCCACCAGCCTCTTTTCGCCGCCGGAAAGCTTAAAAGTTATCCGGGTCTCAAAGCCGGCCAATCCCAAATTTGCCAGGGTTCTGCGGGCGATATCAATGGCCTCTGCTTTGGATTTGCCCAAATTAAGCGGACCGAAGGCGACGTCCTCCAAAACCGTCGGGGAAAAAAGCTGATCATCCGAGTCTTGAAACAGCAGTCCGATTCGCCGACGAACTTCCAAAAAATCATTTTCTTCCGAGATAAGTTTGTCGAAAATTTCCATGCGGCCGGAATTTGGTTTCAACAACCCCATCATGATATGCAAAAGGGTGGTCTTGCCGCTGCCGTTGGGAGCTACCAGTCCCATCCTTTCTCCGCGATAAAATTTCAGGTCCAGATTATTGAGCACGGGTTGTTCGGCTCCCGGATAACTGAAGGTAATACCCGAAAGATTTATAAGAGGGGTGTCCGGGTTCATAGCGGCTCCTATAAGTTCGAACTTAGAAAAATTGTTTTTTTACGCCAGGTCAGAGATGGTTGGCTGTGCCATAGACCGATGTCGGGGAATAATGGAATACTGGAATTTTGAATTTTGGTCATTTTAATTTGTTTGTGATTTGTGATTTGGAATTTGTGATTTCATTTTGACCGGCGGCTAGGCTGACACCTCTTACGGAACTTCATCTGATCTATGATTATTTTTAGGTTGAAGTTAATGCCGAGTGGGAGTGGTTTTCAACCACGATTTTAGATGGCGTCCCGACCGAGTTCATCGCGGTTGCAAACCGCTCCCACAACATCTTTAAACTGTGTTCAGGTGCCAAAAAAAAGTTTCGTCTTCGATCAGAACGGCCGTCTCCGGCCAGCTGCGCCGCTGACACCTGAAACCTAATCCAACCACAACCCAAGCTTAGGGTATTCTTCACCACCCCACCCTTGTCCATTCCATGAGAATGAGCCCAATAATGATGATCGTCATCAACATCGAAAAGATCCATGCCTTGCGGTCCCATTTAAATTCCTGGAGACTGTAGAAAATTCCTTTGAATCCTCGGCAGAGCATGGCCTGGTGCACCCGCTCGGCTCTGGTTGCCGTCCGCACCAGGAGCATGCCGATGACGTAGGCGTAGGTACGGTAAGTATGCAGACTGGTTTTGGGCTGAAAGCCGCGGATTTTCGCCGCCCTGATGAGCCGTTGATATTCCTGCTCGATGACAAATATATAGCGGTAATTCATTAAGAGCAGTTGTATTATTTTTGGGGGAACCATCAGCTCTTTTAGAGCATAGCCAAGGGTAGCAAATGTCATGGTTGCGATCAGGCTGATGAAAGCAAGTAAAATGGCATTGGATTTTAAGGTGATACGGGCGGACAGGCTCACGCCCTGACGGGACACATCAAGCCAGCCAATTTCAAAAAGCGCTTCTCCGCCATAGGTTAAGGGTACCACCGCCCACAGCAGCAAGATAAGTCCGTTAACCATCACCATACGTCTGCCGATTTCTTTCAAACGTATGCCGGTTATGAGGACCAGCGTCATGGAGACCGCCAGGGCGGTCAGCAGAACCGGAAAATGGCCGGAAGTTGCCACCACAAAACAGTAAACCGTTGCAAAGATAATCCTCGTCCTTGGATCGAGGTTGTGAATGATTGAGTCACCGGCGGCAAAAGCTTCTGAGATCATAGCGATATTTTTTAAACCGCGATTAGAGTTTCTGGAGTGTTTGCATTTGAATTTGTTGCGTTGGTAAATTCATCTCTGTCAGCCGTCGATCGTCCGTGGTCCGTGGTATAGAAAAAGTACGGACGACGGGCTACTGATCACCGGGATTGTTCTTGCGGTAGCGTAAATAAGCGGCAAGCCCCACCAACCCGATGATATAACCGATTCCGCCGAATATATCTCTGATGGTCGGTCCCTTTTGAGTAGATTCGGCCATCATTTTAAACAGCGGCTTTAATTTTTGGTCCAGAGCTTTTCCGACCGCAGCTTCGATCTCTGCCAAACTCGGCCCGGTTGGCTGAACGGGTGCATTTGCGGCCGACTGGTCATCCGACCGCTTGTCTGCGGGAGTTGCGGACTCCTTATCGGGTGAGGTTTTGGCGGGCAGCATATCCCCTGGTAGTGAAACGGAAGCCATTTCACTCACCGAAACCGTCCACTCGGCCCGATGTCCTGTACCAGCTTCCAGTATGATTTTCAGGTCTGTTTTCTGCGGTATTTTAAACGAGAACTCCCCCTGATCGTTGGTTTCTCCTCTGAGCAGTTCGACCCCCTTGGAATCGGTGACGATGATTTTGCCGCCGCTTACTTTTCGGCCCGCCGCGAATTTGCTCTCTACAAAAACCGTGTCGCCTTCGACCCAGGCAAATACGTTAACCCGATGGGCAAATGCACTGTGGGTCAGCAGGAGCGAGCTTAATACAAACCAAAACAGGATTTTATTATCTTTTGCAAAAGTCGGTTTCATATTAACAATTCCGGCTGGACCTTTTTTAAAAATGCCAGACAAAGGGCGGTGACAATTCCCTCAATGATCATCACCGGCAGGTGAGCGGCAACGACAATCGCGGATACCTCAAAAAAATTCTCTTCCGTGAACATCAGTGCCAGGCCTACTAAAATTGCTCCCAGTAAAACCGCCATCGACCCGCAGGCAAATGCTGCTGCCATGGCCACCTGATTTTTTTTGTGGATCAAGGGACCGAATGCAAAGTAGCAGACAACAGCCGGCAGCGCCATGATGACAGTATTGACCCCCAGGGTTGTAATGCCGCCGAACTGAAAAAAAACGGCTTGCAAAATCAACGCTACCAGGATAGCGGGAAATGCGGCCCAACCCAGCAACAGCCCCACGATCCCGTTTAGTACCAGGTGGACATTGGATGGACCAACCGGAACATGAATTAGGGATGCCACAAAGAATGCCGCTGAAAGCATACCCGCTTTGGCAATGTGATCGTAGTCTAGCTTTTTAAGCCCGATAGCCGTGCCGGCCGCCGTCAGTACCATTCCCGAAACCAGCACCGGCGACGAAAGTACACCTTCTGAAATGTGCATATCATGGGTCCGTTGTTATTAGTTTTTTTATCCCATGGTCTGTTGTTTTTGCGACAGGATTTGAACAAAAAAGCCACGGGTTTTATGTGCCTTCATGGCACACAACCTTCGTGGCTGGCATTCTTGGACTATTTGTCGATAATTGTGATTCTTTGCCCCCAGGCTTCAGCCTGACGTTAATCAACTTTACCAATATATCAAGAAGGCACGACTGTCAATGATAAATTGGGTTCAGAGTTTCAATGCCCTTTTACCAGCTGCTTATAATCCTCCGATTGCCTGATATTTGCCAGATCTTTATCCGTTTTTATTAGCTCCCAGTTCTGGTAGCCCTTGTCAATCGCTCTTTTAAGCCACGCCATGGCGTCGGCAACCTTATTTTGCAGGGCATACAAGACGGCGATGTTGTAGTAAGTGCTTGGGTTGTCCAAATCAAGCTCGATTAATTTTTTAAAGGCTGCAAGCGCCCGATCATACTGCCGGTCGGCGGCATAGGCCAGCGCCAGATTGTTCTGTGCCTCCGCAAATTCCGGTTGGAGGCTGAGGGCTTTTTCAAATTCACCGATCGCTTTGCTCAGCTCTCCTTTGCCAAGATACAAGTTTCCCATTTTAAAATGCAGCAGAGGATCATCGGATCCGGCGTCCAATTCTTTTTGAACATTGTCAATTTCTGTGTCCATACTGTTGCGGATTGCCAGTGCTCGCTGGAGATTTTTCTTTGCCAGCCCAAACTCAGGATCAATCCGTAGTGCATCCTGAAAACGCGAAATCGCCGCATCGAAATTTCCTTTTTGTATCATAATGATCCCGACATTGTTGTGGGCTTCCGCCAAATCCGGATTTATGCTCAGAGATCGGGTTAAATGTTCGAGCGCTTCATCAATTTTGCCTTGACGTAAAAGTTCTCCACCCAGATTGTTGTGTGCTTCGGCATAATCCGGATCGATTTGCAACGCCATTTCAATGAGATGGATGCCCTGTTCAGTCTGACCTCGCTTCAGCAGTGCATCTCCCAGCAGAAACTGCGCTCTGGGCAGGTCCGGGTTCAATTGCAGGGCTTTTTTAAAGTGCTCGATCGCCGCATCGTTTTTATTTTGTCCTGCAAGTGCGACTCCCATGCTCATATGCGCTTCAGGTAATTCAGGGTCTATCTGCAAGGCCTTTTGGAGACTTGATAGCGCCTCATCCGTTTTACCTTGCTTTGTGAGTGCAACTCCCAGGTTGTTGTAAGCCTTGGCAAAATTTGGATCAATCTGAATGGCCTTGCGGTATTGTTCGATCGCTTTATCCGATTCCCCCAGATTATCATAGAGGAATCCCAGATTATGATAGGTCTCTTTTGACTTTGGATCTAGCTGAATGGCTTTGAGTAAATTGGGCAAAGCTTCGTCATACCGCTTTCGATTCATCAAAACCTCACCCAGGTTTAAATAGGGTCGGGCCTTGTTGGGGGATTTTTTTACACAATCTGCCCATAGAGTTACCTCGTTTCGCCAAACTTTATTTCTTTCAAAAGTCCAGTAGGAAAACAATGTCACCAGAACACAGCAGATACTGACGGTCAGCAACCGGGGTTTGAGATAGCGATGAAATAAAATGACAGGCGCGAGCCAGACCAGCATGGAGGGCAAATACACGCGATGTTCAAAAATAATCGCTACCGGAATGACAGATGATTCGATCACAAGGTTTCCCAGAAACCACCAAATACAGAATGATATTAAACGCTGCCTTTTAGCCAGCAAAACGGCTAATATGGTCAGGCCGACAATAAAAATTAAGGACAGAAACGTTGTAATGGGATGAATCAATGAATAGGAAAGCGGGAAATCGTAGTCCAGATTAAGGCGGGACGGGTTGGGGAATATAATCAGGGTTAGGTAATAGACCACGACCCGAAACTGGGTCATGAGCCTTTCAGACAGGGTAAACTGTTTGTTGGCATAATCTGAAATTGAAGAGAGTCTATCACTAGGACTGGGGCCCAGGTAGATGAATGCAACAATGGTAAACACTCCCAGTATAATTAAGAAATACTTGAAATTGTGTTTAAGCCAGTCGCCGCTTAGATCCTGAAAGAAATACCATTCATACAGGAAAATAAAAAACGGCAGTGTCGCGGTATTCTGCTTACAGCCCAGAGCCAGTATCCACGCCAAAGCCGAGCCAAGAAACCAGCCCCACTTCCGGCCTGTTCTGCCTTGCAGTCGGCCGTTCAGATAAAAAAGAAAAGAAAGCATGAAAAACATGGCACCCATGCTGTTTAACCGTTGTATGACATATGTAACCGATTGGGTCTGCAACGGGTTCACTAGCCAGAGCAGAGACCCCATCAGAGCGATCCCGCCCGGACTGACAAATTCGGGGCAGGCTGATTTAAGCTGCAAGGTCTTTTTTAAGAATAGCCACAGCAGGATACCGCTGAAAATATGGATGAAGATATTGACAAGGTGATAACCGGCAAGTGCATTCTTATGGAAGTAATAATTTAAGGCAAAGCTGATATTACCGACAGGCCTGGACTTGGCCGACATTTTGCTGAAAGCGGCTCTCCAAAGATTGGCGAAGGTAAGCTGATTCATGCGGATTGAGGGATTTTCCACGATGTGCACCCGATCATCAAAAAGAAAGGGGCTTTGGAACGTATTGGAATAAATAAGAAAACCTACCCCCAAAAACATCAGGACGATTAATGCCCTTTTTATTGCGTCAGGCGAGCACGACCATTTTGTTGCCAAGTGCGATTGTATTCGGCGAAGCATATCAGCTGGGCTTCGAGGCGATGTCTTCATACTCTTTAAAATAAAAAATGGGTTTTAAATCGGGAAAAAGGTTACCTCTCCATCAGCTCGAAAACTCCTCCCACCGCCGCCATTATCAACATCTGAGAGAAAAATAGCACGCCGATGAGAACACCGTTTTCGGGTGGCAATTTATACAGCATAAATAGATAGGCATAGGCACCTTCGCGCAGGCCGATTCCAGCCAAGCTAAGTGGAAGGGTCTGCAGCAGCAGTACCAGCGCGCCCATCCAGGCGATGTCGACTGTGTTTAAGGGTAGGTCGGTGGCTTTAATCAGCACAGATAGACGAGCGACATAAAAAATCAGCCAGACGAGAGTCAGCCCAATGATAGCGCAGTAAAAAGAAGCCTTGATATTTGCAAGCGAAAAATTTTCAAAAAACGATGCAACTTTAAAATTATTTGCATACCTACCGAGCAAGCGAACAACTATTGATTGAACCCCTGATCGCACTGCAGCCGATACATAAAAAGTCAATAATAAAAAGCAGAGCATCAGTGCTAACACCACCCATGGCAGCAGCCGCCATTTCAGAGTATCAATTGTCGGCATCGTCCCGTGCATCAGAAGCGGTATGGTTCCGCACAGAAGCAGCACTACTATCGATGTTAGGCGTTCAAGCAATATGCAGGCCAGAAAAAAGGCCCTTCCACCTTGATTGCGGGTAATCTTAATCCATCGGATGAATTCACGACCCACCGCGGAAGGCAAAAAAAGCGCGTAAAATCTGGAAATGAAATTTATTTTTATAAGAGAAAGCAGGGAATGCTTGATGGGACTTTGCCTTATGAGAATGTAGTATTTGCCGGCAATGAAAAAAGTGGAAGCCACAGCTATCAGCGTGGACAACGAGTAAAAAATTAAATCGACGCCCTTCAAAGCGACGGCTATGGCAGACACTTTCACCTTAAGACACAGGTAACCTACGAAAAAACAGGACATGA
Source organism: Desulfobacterales bacterium (assembly GCA_020345785.1). Next base: position 4,370,229 of record CP070771.1, on the reverse strand, counting down.
ATAGTTTAAAGGCGATTTTTAGCTTTTTCTTATCCATGCTTCAGATTCCGCATAGCCAAATTCCACGAGCGCAGGGGTTAAAATGGGGTGGATTTCTTCTAACTGTTTTGGAGTGAATTCACGTTTCCATTTATTATAATTGTCCGCCTGCAATTTGGGTAAGGTCGATGTAAATTCCCTGTTGTTTTGGAAACCGATAAAATTTAGCAGTTCGTCAATTCGCGAATTCGGATTGACAATGAGGTCTTCGTACCTGATCGTTAGTCGATTTTGCTGCGGGATTCGCTTCCAATCACGCTTAACGGTTCCTACGCATGCCTGCCACTGATGGGCATTAAATTGCAGAAGAGACGTTTGTGAATATGTCGTCTCCCAGTCTTTAAACCTCGGCCCCCACCCGATTTCACCATTCCATCGCAACCTGCTTAGCAGTTTGGTTTGATTAAGTAAATGGCCGTGAGTTTCAAACCACAAGGCCTTAAGCTTATCTCGGGCATATGTCTGGCGCGCTAAAAAGTTTTTCAACACCCTGTAAGCTCGTAAATAGTCAACTTGCCCCCTATTGTTCGGATTGTTCATGATTTTTCGACGACGCTGCCATTCCTTGTGTATCGAGAGGGTTACATCCCGTCCGTCCCGCAAAAGGTGAACAAACCTGGCCCCGGGGAATATTTTTAAGATAAAGGGGATCTTCAGGCTGTTTCGCGGTGACTTATCGATAAGAACCGAACACTTTTTCTTTTTCTTGTAATCACAGAAATCCTTTAAAATCTGTTTTTGAACCTTTTGAGTTGCATCTTCCGCTGTCCTTTCATCGTGGGGTGCCAGGCGAAACCCCCTATCCCATACAAAATATGGTTCATACCATTGACTGACCTGCGGATGCTTGTCAAGCAACTCCCCGAGTATTGTTGTGCCCGACCTGGGAGAGCCGACGATAAAAACAAATTTATCATTTTTAGCAGATTTATCCACTACCGGCACGCTCATAATAAGATTTTGATACATTAGCGAGGCATTGATAATTTAAGGAGGTTATCGCCACCAAGTTTTGAGGATGATTCTGGCAAAATGAAATCCATAGGCCAGATCTTTGCCTTTTTTACTTTTGCCGTATTTTCTTTTTAAAATCGTTATTGGAACCTCTCCGACCCGCAAGCCTCTCTTAACCGCTTCGATGATCAATTCGCTCGTATGATACTGATCTTCATGCAGTTGGATAGATGCCATGGCCTCCATGCGGAAGGCCCGAAATCCACTGGATGGATCGGTTATTCTTTTTCCTAGCAAAATGGACACAATTCTGCCGAAAACATATACTCCCGTGATTCTGAGCCAGTTCGATCTTTCTCGGTTGCCCAGAATTCTAGAGCCGATAACGCAGTCATAGTGATTTTCAGTGATCGGCAAGAGCAGGTTCTTGATGTCATCCGGGCGATGCTGTCCATCAGCATCCATCGTAATGCAATAACGGACCCCCGCTCCTTGCAAAATATCGTAGCCCAGCCTAAGGGCAGCACCGCCGCCGCGGTTAATGATATTTTTCACCAAGCAAATGCCGTTCATTTCAGAAGCGATTGCAAATGTATCATCCTCACTGCCGTCGTCGACAACTAGGATACCGATCGGTATACCTGCTATTTGCCGGGGAATCATCGGCAGAAGGACCTTTAAATTTTCTCCTTCGTTATAGGCGGGGATGAGAACCATGGCCGGCTGAATGTATTTGACGAGCTCGAGATTTTGCTCGACTTCTTTACTGCCCAGATATCGAACGAGCCGGTCAAATTGAAGATGAATACTGTCAACTTTTATTTTGGTGAAAAAAATATAGAATAACAAAAATATATTTGAGACGATCAGCAAGGCAATGATCCGTCCCCGGTAGGCGGATTTCAGGGATAGGGCATCACGCAGGTAGTTTAAGATATCCGGATTGATAGTTATCGTAATCAGGCTGATGTTGAGCAGGGCCAGTAAAATAAAATTGGATTTGTTCCAGCGGGCGCCGCGATAGACCAGAAACGTCGCCAACAAGCCGACGATCCCGATCAGGCAGCCGAATATTCTCAACGTTGACATCTGTGAACCCTAAAAGAAAATTAATAGCACTATTTTATTTAATGATTTATTTAATGATTCCAATTGGCGGCAATTTAAATTTGAGAAAAATACCACACAACCATTTTTTATTAAAGAAAAATTTTCTTCTAAATCTCAGCCACTTGCGTCTTCAGGTGAAGTTTCTTGACTTGGCAATGAACGCTTTTTATGCAATAAGATTAGATAATGAGAAAAAAGAACAAAAAAGTATCTTTGGCCAAAAAGCCCTTTCTTGTGCTAAGCCGCAGGGCCATTTCAGGCTGGGTGGCGGTCGTCTTTGTTGTTTGCGGCTGGATGTTTGCCATGGGCATTGTGGTCGGCAGGGGATGCGCGCCGATCGAATTTGATGTCAATGAGTCCCAAAGAAAACTGGAGGTTTCCATAAAAAATCTTAAACAAAAGCAGCAGGGACGTCCCCCGGAGGAATCGGAATCGGTCAAAGATAGAAACGATCTCGATTTTTACGAAGCCCTGCAGGACAATCGAGACGACGACAAAATGTCTGAAAACGCGCCTGCGCCGGCCATTGAAAAAAAAGAAGCTCCGCTGCCTGAAGATAAGCCGGCCAAGCCGAAGAAGGAAAGCAGGAAAAAGAAAACTATTTCGCAAAAAAAGGATAAGGCAAAACCGGAATCACCTAATAACGAGCCGGCCAAACCATCGGAAACATCAACAGTTGATAAAAAAGGCGATACGAAATCGGCCGACGAACCTTACGCAATCCAGATCGCTGCCTTTAAAGATGCCGCGGATGCAGATAAAAAGGTAGCCGAACTCAAGAAAAAAGGATTTCAGGCTTACCGGGCGATCGGCAAGGTGCCGGGCAAAGGCATCTGGTACCGGGTCAGAATCGGGGAGTACCATGACAAGGCCGAAGCCGGCGATATGATGTCAAGGCTGCGAAAGGCAGGGTTGAAGCCGATTTTGGTTGAACGGTAGCTCAACGAGCATACTGCTTCGCAGAACTTTAGGAGCGGCATTACGAGCCTTTAGGAGCGGTCCTTCGGACCTTGAGGGTTAAGAAAATAACGCAACAACCCTGCGTGGAATATTTAAAATTTTTACCTCAAGCGAAGCGCTCCTAAAGTTCCGTCTGAGGAACGCTCCTCAAACGAAGTGCTCCTCAAGCGAAGCGCTCCTTAATAGCGGTTATATTCAACGGACAACCGACCACGGACCACCGACAAGCGGAGACAATCATGAAAATCACCAAAAACGAAGTTTTGTATGTGGCCGATCTGGCGCGCCTGAACCTGGATGAGGCTGCCATTGAAAAGTTTGCCGGCCAGATCGGGGAAATTTTGGAATATGTCGACAAGCTCAATGAGGTGAACACCGAGGGGGTCAAGCCCACATCGCACGCGATTTCATTAACCAATGCCTTTCGCGAAGACGAGCAAAGTGAGCATCTGGACCGTGATAAAGCGCTGGCCAATGCACCGGAAAAGGAGGACGGCAATTTTATTGTGCCGAAAATAGTAGGGTAAATATCCCGAAATTCCAAATTACAAATCCCAAATAACAAACAAATTGCAATGACCGAAATTCAAAATCCTAAACCCGCATATGATCTTGAAGAAAGAACATTCCAATTTGCTAAAGATGTAAGGCTTTTCGTTAAAACTTTATGGAGAACCATAGCAAATATTGGAGACGGCAACCAATTGATAATTTACTAAATTATGTTTTGGTCATTGGGTATTGGGATTTGAGATTTATTTGTAATTTGGTGCTTGGTATTTGATATTTTCATATGGATCTTTTCAAAGGTTCCAGCTTACCAGGAGAAAAAATCATTGGAATTATACGAACTAACTATCAACGAGGCTCATCACCTTTTAAAAAACAGGGAGATATCAGCGCGGGAGTTGACCCGGGCGGTTTTGGATAGAATCTCTGATGTTGATGACAAAATTGATGCCTACCTGGTGGTTTCAGAAGAACGTGCGATGCGGCAAGCCGATCAGGCCGATCAGGCCATCGCAAGCGGAAAGTGTATGCCGCTGACCGGGATTCCGTTGGGGATTAAAGATCTGATGTGCACCCGGGATGTGGCAACGACCTGCGGATCGAAAATTCTTGAAAATTTCGTGCCGCCTTATGATGCAACTGTTATACGAAAGTTGAGAGACGCCGGTGTGGTGATTCTGGGCAAACTCAATATGGATGAGTTTGCCATGGGATCATCCAATGAGCACTCCGCCTTTAAAATTACCCGCAATCCCTGGGATCCAAGCCGGATTCCCGGTGGTTCCAGCGGCGGCTCCGCAGCGGCGGTTGCTGCGGACATGTGCTTGGGAGCGCTGGGATCGGATACCGGCGGATCCATCCGGCAGCCGGCGTCGCATTGCGGTGTGGTGGGACTGAAACCCACCTACGGCCGGGTATCCCGCTTCGGGTTGGTTGCCTTTGCATCATCACTGGATCAGATCGGTCCCTTGGCCAAAAATGTGAACGATTGTGCTCATCTGTTGAATATTATCGCGGGATACGACAAATCCGACTCCACATCGGTGCCTCGGGATGTGCCGGACTACACAACCGCACTTAGGGGCGATCTGGAAGGGGTAACCATCGGCATTCCGGAAGAATTCGCGGCTGTTAAGGGGCTGGACCCATCGGTGCTGTCGGCCGTCAGCCAAGCCGTTGAGGTGCTCGAAAATTTAGGGGCCGGACGGGTTGAGGTAACTCTGCCGCACACCGAATATGCGGTGGCCGCCTATTACGTGATTGCCCCCTCGGAAGCCAGTTCCAACCTGGCCCGATACGACGGCGTCAAATACGGTTTCAGGAATAAAGACAATCAGGACCTGATGACGATGTACCGCAATACCCGCTCCAGAGGATTCGGGCCGGAGGTGCAGCGGCGCATCATCATCGGCACGTATTGTCTTTCAGCCGGCTATTACGATGCCTATTACGGCAAAGCTTCCCAGGTTCGAACCCTCATCATCGATGATTTTAAAAGAGCTTTTGAAACCTGCGATGTCATCGTGTGTCCGGTGGCGCCCACCGCGGCTTTTAAAATCGGGGAAAAGATCGATGATCCCCTGACCATGTACTTATCGGACATTTTTACCCTTTCCGCCAATCTGGCAGGTATTCCCGGCATTTCGGTGCCCTGCGGATTTTCAGCCGAAGGTCTGCCCATCGGTCTGCAGGTTATGGGAAAGCATTTTAACGAAGAAATGCTTTTGAAGGTGGCGTATTGCTTTGAACAGGCGACGGAGTTTCATAAAATAAAGCCGAAGATATGAGGATAAAGGCAAAAGGTTAAAGGAGCAAGGTGTCGGAGCAATGGTGCACGGCGCACGGCACACGGCTCAAGGCGCAGGGCGCAGAGGTCGCAAGATTATCGCCTTTGTGAGCTGTTAATGGTTGCTTGACCTGGGACTGGTTGGTAAATGAATTGAATCCTGAAGAGAAAAGGATTTTGTAATGAGTACGATACAACCCGAAGGTGAGGATCTTAGAAAGGCCGTCAGGTGGATTTCTGAAGAGCGGAAATATGGACCCGCCAGAAAGAATTCGAAGCTGATTGAAGAAGCCTGTTTGAAGTTTAATCTTTCCCCCATGGATGCCGAGTACCTGGCGAAATTTATACGGAAGGAAGAGGACTTTGAATAATCGGGACCGGCATTCAACTCCGCGGAGAATGCCGTGCCGGCGGCGGCATTTTATGGATGGACCGCTACAATCAAGCAACTTTCGCAATGTAGGGGCGGCCTCCGCTTGGCGCGGCGAAGTCACGCTGAATGCGTGACGAAGACGGGTGCCGACCCATAACGATACAAATTTTAGGCTCAGGCTACCTGTGGGTGGGAGTGGTTTTTAACCGCGAGCATCAGCGTATGTCAGACCGAATCGATCGCGGTTACAAACCGCTCCCACAACCAACATCGTCCAAGCTATCATTTTTAAACTTTGTGAGCATTTAAAAAGTTCTATGTTCGATCAAACTGGCCGCTCCGCGACTAGCGGTCCGCCGGAACATTTAAAACCCACTTAAATGACGTTGCAATAAATTTTTTGTTACTGCAAGTGCCACTACTAGCGATCACGGTTTCGGTTAAAGCGTAAGTTTACTATGACATTAAAGCCAAGGAAACTTTTCAGCGGATTATTGACCGGTCTGTTGCTGCTCTATTTCATCAGCCTGCTGTTTCATATATCCGCCAATTTTGAGCAGTACCAGTGGGATTTTCGAACGCACCGGCAGGCCGGCGAAATCTTTATCTCCGGAGGCGATCCCTATGATGCCGACACCCTCTTTTCCGAAGCCCGGACGTACCTGCTCTATACGTATCCACCGGTAACACTTTTATTTTACGGTCTTTTTGCCTTGACCGAATACAAGACCGCTTTCCACCTCTTCCTTTTTTTCAAATTCATACTGCTTTTGGCGCTGGTTTATTTCTGGCAAAGAGAATTTCTGCATCGAAAAACGGATGTAATGTTCTATGTGTTTTGCCTGCTGGCTTTTAACAGTGCCGTATATCGAGACATCATCGCGGGCAATATCAACCTGGTTGAACAGGTCATGCTTTGGCTGGCATTTTTTTTCTATTTAAGGCACCGGCTGCTGCTTTTCTGTGTTTTTATCCTGATTGCGGCAAGTTTTAAGATGTTGCCGGCATTCTTTCTGGTAATGCTGCTGATTAGCGGCAACGAGAAAAAGTATCGATATTTCTTTGGTTCGTGCGTGTCATTTCTGGCGTATTTGCTGATTCAATATATCGTCGTGCCGGATATGTTTACCGAGTTTGTAATAAATGCCTCGCAGGTCGTTCGAGAAAGGGGCGAGGTCGCACCTTCTACATATAGCTTCATCAGGGATGTGTTCCGGTTATTGGCTGGAAATTTCGGTTTGAACGCACCAAAATCGATACAGGTGTTCGCCGTCGTCATTGCTGCGGCTGCGGTAATTTTTTTTTCCGGTAAGGCTTTTGTTCGATTACGAAGTGTTGAGCCGGAAGCAAAAGAAAAAATCGCGCTGTTTCTGGTTTGTCTGGTTTACGGTCTGATCCATCCGCGCTTCAAGGACTATGCCTATATGCTGCTGCTGGTGCCGACGTATCACATCATTGTAAACGCCCGTCATGCGAAAGCCATGCCGTTTATTTTGATACTGTGTTTGATTACTTCCCCTGAGTTTGTTCTGCCGGGTACCGTCAGCTTTTTCCAGGTTTTCTGGAAGTTTTATCCGCTGATGGTTGCCTATTCCATTTGGGGCGTTTATTTGTACGAGATTTTTGCTATGGCGAAACAGCCGAGTCAGAACAGATACCCCTAACGTTGCATTAATCTGTTTAACTCTTGATGTTGGTTTGAAGCAGATGGTCGATTTTACTGAGACGATGCTGGATGCTGGATACTTGATGCTGGATATTTAGGAATACGCCGAGAGTGGGATCCAGAAACCAGTATCCAGGAACACGTAATATTGCCAATGCTTTTCATCACAACGGGCTAAATTCAAGAAAACATTTTGTGCAACTTAGGGGATAAAAGAGAGGTGTGTGGGAGCGGTGTGCAAATTGGAGGATACCCCTGAACCGTCGTGTCGGAAAAGTTTACCGGCAGATATTCCAAAGCCGGCAATAGTGGTGTGTGGGAGCGGTTTGCAACCGCGACTGGGAATAGACAATATCCTCAAAATTTAGCTTTATGAAACCCCCAAAAGGCTCAAAATTTCTGCGAGTAAAATTTTTATTCGTGCAAATTTCCTATGACCATCGCACGAATATATATCGTCTTTAAAAAAATTAAGAGTCATTCAAATGTCAAAAATAAAAATTTTACCTGAGATACTTTCCAACAAGATCGCTGCCGGTGAAGTGGTTGAGCGGCCGGCTTCGGTGGTCAAGGAACTGGTGGAAAACTCGCTGGATGCCGGCAGCAAGCGTATTATGGTCGACATTGTCCAGGGGGGGCGATCCCTGATCCGGGTATCCGACAACGGCAGCGGGATGAACCGCGATGATGCCTTGCTGGCGCTCGAGCGCTATGCCACCAGTAAAATTTATAAAGACCGGGACCTTTTTTCCATTCATACCCTCGGCTTCAGGGGGGAAGCGCTGCCCAGTATTGCATCGGTTTCGCAATTCAGCCTGGTCACGCGGGCGGAATCAGACGATGCCGGCACCGAGATCCTGGTGGAAGGCGGCAAAATCAAAAATGTCGCCGAGGTCGGCGCCCCCCCAGGCACCATGGTGACGGTAAAACAGCTTTTTTTCAACACGCCGGCCAGGCGTAAATTCTTGAAAACCGTTGGTACGGAGATGGCCCACATTGCGGAGCGGGTGGCCCGTATTGCCTTGGGCCAGCCCGGGGTTCAGTTCCGTCTGACGCACAATGATAAAATCGTAAAAGACTGGCCGGTGACTTCCTCAACATTTGACCGGGTGGTTGACGTGCTGGGCAGCGAGCTGAAAAATGACCTGTATGCAATTGAATCGCGAATCGACCGCATCGCTGTTTCCGGCTGGATTTCCTCCCCCCGGACACCCCGCCGCACCTTTCGGGGATTGTACATTTACGTCAACGGCCGGTTCGTTCGCGACCGGATCGTTCAGCATGCGCTGTTTGAAGGCTATTCCCAGCGATTGGTCAAAGGCCAATATCCGGTGGCGGTCCTTTTTATCCGGGTGCCCTTTGATGAGGTGGATGTCAACGTCCATCCCACGAAGAACGAGGTCCGCTTTGCCCGGCAGAAAGAAGTCCATGAAGCCGTAAGACGAACGGTGGCGCAGACCCTTTATGATGTTGATCGACCCAGCTGGAAACCGGCCCAATTTTCAGCGGATGAGCGGCATCCGTTGCCTGACCGAATTTCGGAAAAACCCCAACAGGATTTCGGATTTCGGATTTCGGATTTCGGATTTAATAAAGCGGATCGTGAATCTCGATCTTATTCTTCGAATAGTGATATACAATACGAAATTTTTGATGAATCCGCATCTCGCACCCCGCACCCCGCATCCCGCACCGCCCAAGCCTCCATCTGGCAACAAAAACGCTTCGGCGACATGCGGGTGATCGGGCAATTGCACAAAAGTTACATCATCTGTGAGGCCGAGGCGGGTTTGATTTTAATCGACCAGCATGCCGCTCATGAACGGGTTCTTTTCGAAACGTTCAGCACCCGTTCCGCCGGCACCAAACCATCGGTTCAAAGACTGCTGGTCCCGGAAACCATCGAGCTGGGTTTTCGGGAGGTCGGGGTTCTCGAAAAACTGATACCGGATTTAAACGAACTTGGTCTGGAGATCGAACCCTTCGGCGGCAACACCTTTGTGGTCAAAAGCGTGCCGGGTTTGCTGGCCGGCCGTCAAGTCAAACCGTTGATTCTAGAAATCGTTGAAAAAATCGCGGAGATCGGATCCGGCCCCGGGCTGGCGGAAGTCCTGGATCAATGCCGCATGGTCATGGCCTGTCACGGCGCTATTCGCGCCAACCAGGCGTTGGGCGAGAAACAGATCAGGGGACTGCTGAATCAGCTCGATGAATGCCGCAACCCCTCCCACTGTCCCCACGGACGTCCCACCTGGCTGCGCTGGGAGCTGAGAGAGCTAGAGAAGTCGTTTAAAAGAATCGTTTGAAAATGATGCCCCTTTTTTTGATGATATAGATCGTAAAATCCAAGATCGAACAAAGCATGTGCCAAGGGTATTGAAAGGAAACTCCACTGAATAATGTGGTTGTTTGAAACAAATATAATGAGCGGCTTGACAAATCAAGCTCCTTACCATATTGTATTTTTGTAAGGAGACATAGGAGGTGTCGGACCATGCAGTCTGTGATTACATCCAAATACCAAACAACCATACCCAAAGATGTGCGCGACCGCCTTAAGCTTTCTGTTCACGATACGCTTGAATGGAAGATTGAAGAGGGTAAGATAGTTATTTTACCGGTTCAAAAAGAATTTCTAAAATACAAAAATAGAATTCATACAGGCCCTGGAAAAATTGAGAATGACATCAAGAAGGCGCGTCAGTCCAGGCTGGAAAAATACCGGTGAAAAAATATATCATTGACACCAATGCGTTGATTTCATTTGTAACTGACCGAAATCCGGGTCAGCAGGATAAAATTGCCGCGGTTTTTGACCGTGCCGCCCAGCTTAAGGTTAAAGTCCTCTGCCCCCAGAATGTACTGACCGAATTTGTTTATGTGATGAATTCGGTATATGACGTGGCAAATGCTGAGATAAGAGATATGGTCAAGGATTTTATCTCCATGCCGGGTGTTGAAATTGTTCACGAAATCAACCTCCAAACGCTATTATCGTACTGGCCCGAGAAGGTGCCCGATTACGGTGATGCGATCATCGCGGTACTTTGTAAAGATACTAGCGGTTCTTCTGTTGCCACTTTTGACCAAAAGTTCAGAGCTAAGCTAAAGAAGCTTGATCTGGCGATCATTTCTTTCAAAAAGAGCGAAATAGCCTCGATTGAAAAATAGAGCAGTCGGCATTTCAGCCAAAGTTTTGTCCCTTATACCCAAAATAGTGTTAGGCATAATCTCAAGTTGATCTTTTTTGTTCATCTAATTTTATCGCAGTCACAATATCATCCTCATAATCCAGGCTGCTTCCTGAGTGATATGAAACGAATTCGACACGATCCGGCAGCGATAAAATTAGCGAGAAAATTAAAAAAATTCAGAAAAAAATCTTGACTTTAGGTCCGTTTCAGACTAAGATTTTCATAATTGACCGCATCAGCAAAAAAAGATGAAAAATATTAGGCTATTAGGCGGGGCAAGGTCCCCAAACCGCTGATGCGGGCATATTCCTGCCTGGAAAGGAGGTGAAGATTCAAACGGCTCAAGGCAAATTTTTTATTATTAGGCTAAGTTGAACAGTTGTTAGGCTATACGTTTACTAAATTTGAGTTGAGGAGGAAAAATTAGATGAAGAAATTAACGATATTTTTAGCAGCCGTCGCGCTGGTATGCTTTAGCGTCCCGGCCATGGCAGTAGACTGGAACTTTTATGGTTCCGCCCGTATCAACACCTGGTATGTGAGCACCGACCTCGGCGATGCCAGAACCGTCGCCGGCGATGACGGTGACACCGAAGTGCGCTGGGGATCCAACGGTCAGGACAACAGCCGTATCGGCGCCAGGGTCAAAGCCGAAAACGTCACCGGACGGATTGAAATTCAGCTCAAGGCCGAACCGGGCGGAGATCCGGGTTCGAGTGTCACCGTTGAAGACCGTCTGGTCTACGGGATCTGGAAGTTCGGCGCCGGCAGCATGAAGGTCGGCAAAGACTACACCCCCGTTGCCCAGTTCATTTCCGGACAGGTATTCGACGAAGACCTCGGCTTGCTCGGTATTGGCACGCAGTACGGCAACCGAACGGCCGGACTCTCATTTATGTTCGGCGGATTCGAAGTCGCGCTGCTTGAACCGACGCAAATTGACGTAGCAACGGCTGCGGGAGTGTCCACGGGCGGCGACGTTGATTCCTATATTCCCAAGATCGAAGCCAAATGGGGCATGAGCTTTGATGCCTGGAATTTCAATATCGCCGGTGGTTACAATTACTACACGATCGAAACTCCCGCGGAAGAAGACGTCGAAGTGACCTCCTACACCATTGGTGGGGATGTCGGGTTCAATTTCGGTCCGGGCTATGTGAAAGGTTCCATCGCCTATGGCCAAAACTGGGGCAACGCTTCCTGGGGTCTTGATGGTTCGTACACCGGTGGCTCCGTTGCAGTATGGGACGGTGACGATGATACCGACGAGACCACCAGCTTCATGGGTGCGCTGGCGGTCGGCCTTAAGATGAGCGATATGCTGAGCTTTGAAGGTGGTTTTGGATATCGGCAGGACGATCCCGATGTGTCCGGAGCCGACAAACAGAAAGCCTGGTCAGCCTATGTGCAGTCCGTCATCGCCATGGCGCCGGGGGTGTATATCGTTCCGGAAGTCGGTTATTTCGATTTCGGGGATGAGTTCGACGGCGACGACGCAGGCAGCGCGTTCTATCTGGGTGCCAAGTGGCAGATTGACTTCTAAGCCGGCTGTCTAATCGCTTAGTTGTAACAAAAATAAAACAACCGGGGCCTTGCGGCCCCGGTTTTTTTATTTCAAAATGATGAATTCGCAAATAAATTTATATTGACATTAGGCACACATTGTAATTATATTTCTACATGGATTATTACAGATGGAATCATGAGAAAAACCGAAAACTCAAGGAGGAACGGGGAATCGGTTTTGAACAAGTTGTTATCCATATAGAAAGGGGTGGCCTTTTAGACGTCCTCAACCATCCAAACCGGGAGAGATATCCAAACCAGCAGTTGTTGGTTGTTGAAGTCAATGACTATGCCTATCTCGTACCATTTGTAGAAGACGAAAATGGCCGGTTTCTTAAGACAATAATTCCCAGCCGCAAAGCAACACGATATTATCTGGGAGGTGAGAAGAATGAAGAAGATCAAACTTGATAAAGAAGAGAAAAATATACTTGATTCCTTTGAAAAAGGCGAATGGCGTAGCGCTAAAAATTTAAAAAAGGAAATCGAAAAACACCAAAAGTATGCCAGAGCAACGTTAACAAAGGATAAACGGATAAATATCAGAATTTCATCCAAGGATTTGGAAGAAATTCAGGCGATTGCAGTCGAAGATGGGATACCATATCAAACCCTCATTTCCAGCATTCTGCATCGCTATGTAAACGGCCGATTGGTTGAAAGATCAAAATCAAGCTGAACCTGTCTGCCTTATACAGGTTATACCGATTGTATAGACAGCTGCCCACTCAAGAAAATTCGTCATTCGTCATTCGCCATTCGTCAATCGTCATTCCACGGGGCCGGTCAACTCATATCCGATGATGGTGCTTTTGGGTTCCGTTATCAGGGCAATACGTCCTTCTTTTATGATCAGGGCGGCAACAAGCTCATCCTGGCCGTCGTTGTCAAAATCACCCACATAAAAATCCTGGATATAGCCGGAAAGCTGGCGCGTCTTCCAGTTCGGTGCCAGGCCCACCCCGTCCCATTTATAGGATTCTATCTGAGAATTGGTGAAATAACGCATATCGAGTTTTCTGTTGCTGATATCCTCGTTGCGCACGGCAATGACCTCGCTTTCCTTGGCGGATGTGTTGTGCCACACCACCAGCCGCAGGGGGTAATACGACTTGTTTTCAACCTGACCCCGATCGTCCCGGGGCAGGTTGTAATACAACATGCTGCCGCCCAGCCGGTCCGAGCCGTTCCAGATGATTTGTCCTCCTGAATCAATGATCTGGATGCGATCGCTTTCTTTGTAAGAAACGGCCTCCTCCCGACCTTCGTTTAACACATTGCCGATGGTCAATCCCAGCAGATTGGTGTTGTTTGGCGTTTTGATTGGATCGGCCGGCACATATTCCCCCCCCTGCCATTTCATTTCATAAATCATCCCGGCGGAAGGATTGCCCGACCGGGGGCGCTGGCCGAGCAGAATCTTCCCGCGATCGGGGGTGCTTGCCACCCGATAGTACCAGCGGCTGTCATCAATCAATTTGGAAAGATTCGTATTGTCATATTCAAGAACAAAGGAATTTACGAGTTCTCTCTTGGCATTGAGACTGGTGACAAAAACTTCCGCCTTTCCGTTTTCATTAATATCCGCACAATCGACGGCAATTAAATTTTTATTAAAGCCTGCGTCCATCTCGGCAACCCTTTGAAATGCGCCGCCGTTGGAGCGAAAAATAATCACGGAATTCGGGGTAATGGTCACCGTTTCGATCTTGCCGTCGCCGTCCACGTCACCAAGGCAAATCCCGTTGATAAGATGTTTGAAATTGGCGCTTTTCCAGAATTGTCCCTGGCGCTCCCGGGCAGTACCCCGCCGACTGCCGAGTAGTTCAGCTTCTTGATCGCTGCCGCGATTAATGAAGCCTTCTTCTTTGAGAACTTTTTCCGGATGGGCGTAAATGTTGGATTCGGCGGATGCCGGCGGCGTGGCGGCGGCGGGCGGCGGTGTCTGGACTGCGGTTTGGGTCTGGGAGCGGCCGAATATTTTATCGTTGATGTCGGCCGCGATCAGATTGATTTTGGTAATGACGGCACCCAGATCCTGGCTTTGATCGAAAAACGTCATGGTCGGCTTGCCGCCGGCAACGTCTGTCATCTTGGCGTCGATGCTCACATTATTTCCTAGAACCGTCAGACTTCCGAAAAGCACGTAATCGGCATTCAGACGGCTGCCGATGCTGCGGGCCGCGGTCTCGTTGATGGTTCCGGACGGCGCTTCGGCCTGCATGGCCGCCTCAACCTGAGACCGGCCGAGAACTTCCACCTGGCCCTCCTTGGAAAGGCGGGTGGTGAGCATGTCGAAGATGCCGTCTTTTAGAAACGACAGATCTTTATCCGAATTAATTTTAAACGGCAGCAGGGCGATGCGTTTGGGAGTCTGTGCGTAGGCAAAATTGAAGGCAAGCGTTGCCAATGCTGCGACATATGTTATGAGTAAACATAATTTTGGATATTGTAAAATTTTCAAGAAAATCATCCTCCTTGAAATTTTGTCCCAGGTCGGTTGTTCGTGGTCCATAGTGTGCTGGGTTTTGTATGTTGTCTGTGGCCGGTTGTCCGTTGTCATTTTTCTCTTATCGGGAATTGGAGTACTCCCATTTCGTTGGGTTTCGTACCTCAACCCAACCTACTACTACCACAATTACAGATATTTGATGCTGGTTGCAGATTGCATACCTGTAGGTCGGGTTGAGCTACGAAACCCAACAAAAGATGAAAACCTTATCTATTCATAGCCTATCGTATCATCAAATTCAATCTTGTCACCGGCTCCCCATTTAATATCGTATATTCCTTTATCCACATAACGGTGAAAACTGGAATACGACCAATCAGCTGGAGCTTCTGCTAATCCGTGTTTTACCGGATTATAATGGATATATTCTATGTGTCGATTTAAATCTTGTTGATTACGTATGACGTGTTCCCAGAACCGCCTTTGCCAAATCAGCTTCTCCTTTTTCTTTTGGCGGGATGTGGAGTCAGCCCCGTTTGTCGGGTTTCGTGCCTCAACCCAACCTACGCCACTAAAAATTTAAAAGGGTCTAAATAAAGAGCCTTTTATAAAATTTGGGATATGGTCCCCCCTTTATGTTGGATTTCGTACCTCAATCCAACCTACGAATCTAACCACAGACAACGGACAACTGACCACTGACAACTGGCCAGGAACAGTTGACCACGAACAACCGACCACGGGCCACTGACATTTTTTTATCCAAGCTTTTCTTTTAATATCTCATTCACCAGCTTCGGATTGGCCTTGCCTCTGGTTTCTTTCATGACCTGACCGACGAAAAATCCCAGCAACTTGGTTTTGCCCTTTTTGTAGGCTTCAACTTCTTTGGGATTGTCGGTGACCACTTTTGAAATCACGTCGTCTATGGCATCCGTATCGGTAATCTGAACCAGGCCTTTTTCTTCGACGACTTGTTGGGCCGCTTTGCCCGTCTGCGCCATCTCGTCAAACACGGTTTTGGCGATTTTGCCGCTGATCACGCCCGCCTGGACCAATTCCAGCAGCCCGGCAAGATTTTCAGCGGATACCGGAGATTCACGAATGGTTTTATCCATGGCATTTAACAGTGCCAGCAATGATCCCATTACCCAATTGCTGACGGTTTTGGGCTGGGGAAATATGCGCACGCAGTTTTCGAAGTAATCCGCCAATTCTCGATCCGAGGTCAACAATTCGGCATCATAGGCGGGCAGCTCGAAATGATCCATGAAGCGCTTCTTTTTTTGATCCGGCAGTTCCGGCAGGCTTTTTTTGATGCTTTCAATCCAGCCGTCATCGATAACCAGCGGCAGCAAATCGGGGTCCGGAAAATAGCGATAGTCGTGGGCCTCCTCTTTACCGCGCATGGAGATGGTTTTGTTTTTCTCGGGGTCCCAGAGCCGGGTTTCCTGGACGACTTGACCGCCGTCTACCAGGACTTCCCGCTGGCGGTCGATTTCATACTGCAGTGCTTTTTCGACGTGCCTGAAGGAGTTTAAGTTCTTCAACTCCGTACGGGTGCCCAATTTTTCGCTGCCCTCGGGCCGGATCGATACATTGGCATCGCATCTGAAACTTCCTTCTTCCAGATTGCCGTCACATATTCCCAGATAGCGTACGATGGAGCGGAGCTGTCTGAGATAGACGCCGGCTTCTTCGGCCGAGCGAAGGTCCGGTTCGCTCACGATTTCAATCAACGGGACGCCGGTGCGGTTGAAATCAACCATGCTGACGGGCCGGCCGGGATCGTGGCCCAGTTTGCCGGCATCTTCCTCCATGTGGATGCGCGTGATCCCAATACGCCGTCGGCTGCCGTTCATTTCGATATCGACATATCCGTGCTGCGCGATGGGCAGCTCATACTGCGAAATCTGGTAACCTTTGGGCAGGTCCGGGTAAAAATAATTTTTACGCGCAAAGCGGCTTTCAGCGGAAATCTGACAATTGGTGGCCAGGGCCATGCGCAGGGTGTAATCCACGACCTTTTTGTTGAGTACCGGCAGAACGCCCGGCATTCCCAGACACACCGGACAGACATGGGTGTTGGGCGGCGCCCCGAAAGATGTCGAACATGCGCAAAAAATTTTAGTTTTGGTTTTTAATTGGGCATGGACCTCAAGCCCGATGACCGGTTCGAACTCCATAGGTTGCTCTCTTGGTATCCTGATTATCCCTGGACGGGGACTAACCGGAACAATTGCCACAAAGGCACCAAGACACAAAGCGGAGCCGTTGGATAATTTTCATTGTTGCGTCTTGGTGTCTTGGCGGCGAAAATATCTCCCATAAAAATGTGCCCATGAATCGTTTAACAGAACTGGAATAATGTACGATCGACGCGGTTTAGTCAAGACCAATTCGGTGGATTGCTGTTGATGGGGCAGTTCTAATGCCTTTGAAATGTTATCCCAATTTAATCTTGCTTATAATCTAAAATAGTCTTATTATGTAGTCAACAAATCAGGAGAAATGGTCATGCAAATATCTGTAAGTGAGTTTAAGACTAAATGTACCAAATTTATTCGTGATGTTGCGAACCTTAATCAGACAATTGAAATTACTAAGCGAGGCAAAATTGTCGCGATTGTAACCCCGCCTGCTTCACCTAAAAAAATCGATCCCCATGAATTTTTGGGTTGCCTGCATGATACAGTAACCTACGCGCCGGATTGGGATCAACCTTTGGGTGAAGATGACTGGGATGCATGTAAATGAAATATCTGCTGGATACCAATATCTGGGTTTGGATGGTTGAGAGTCAGCAGAGAATCCCTCGCAAAATTATGTCCACTCTCCTTGAACCGGATAACTATCCCTTTCATATTTCAGCCATCAGCGTCTGGGAAGTGGCGAAAAAGGTTTCAATAGGTAGGTTGGCACTTTCAATCCCTGTTCGAGACTGGCTTGGTCAGGCCACGCGGAAGCCATTCATTGAAATTATCCCTCTATCAGTAGATATCGCTCTGGAATCCACCATACTTCCGGGAGTGTTTCACAAAGATCCGGCAGATCAGATAATTGTCGCTTCAGCACGGCATTGCAATATGACGCTCATAACCACAGATCAGCACATTATTTCATATCAACATGTGAAAATTTTCAATTAGCTGGTCTTTCTATTCCAATATTGAAAACCTGGTCCTGTGGGCTATGTCAGAGAAGATTGGCTGTGCCGTAAATATACGTCGTGGAATGATGGAAGACAGGGTTTGGCGGAAAGCGATCTGTTTTTATATGGATGGCACGGACTATAAAATAAAATCAGACCATCATCCGCATTTAATTCCCAATATTCCATTTTTCCACTATTCCATTATTCCATGGGTTATCTGACGGCAGACACCGCCCCTCTGGGGTGAAGTCAAAGCCTGGTCCTCCCGCCTAGGATTCTTTAGTTCACGAATTGAGGATCAGCCAAATTCATGGATATCCTCAAAATTCTATAATCCATTCGCTTAACCTGAACAGGTTAGATCATAGAAGATAAATTTGATCACGAAACCACTAAAAGCTCCTCTACGTCCGGAGCAGGCGCCGATATTCATTCATTACGATGGCTTCTGGACTCCGGCTTTCGCCGCAGTGACGGTATTAGGACATTATACGATCCAATAAAACTTAGGCGGGCCAATAGCTATTTGTGCTATCGTGCATCTCGTGTTAAACGGATATAAATGTATTCAAAACAAAAATCTTTTCAAAATGGCACTGCTCAACAATCGCCCGGACCCGCATCCAGGTTGGCCGTCAGTCATCCGGTGTGCATAGCAGTTCTCGTTGTCATCAGTCTGGCGGTTTACTATAATTCGTTGTCGAACGGCTTTGTCTTTGACGATTGGGTTGTTATCGTTGAAAATAAGCACATAAAGGATTTGAAAAATAGCCTGCCGTCTTTTTTTAGCAAGTCGTATTTTAAAATAGCCGGCGGTGAAGCCAGCTACCGGCCGATAGCGACGCTTTCTTATTTTCTTATCCATGCATTTGCGGGTCTGAATCCCTTTTATTATCATCTCGCCAGTGTTCTTCTGCACACGCTAAATGTCATACTCGTGTACCTTTTGATCTTATTGCTGTTGGGGGATTGGTTCAAAGCGTTGCTGGCGGCCCTCTTGTTTGCCTGCCATCCGGCCCTGACCGAGGCAGTTGATTGCATCGCCTTCAATGAGGATCTGTTGGCCGCTTTTTTCATCCTTCTGGCCCTTATCCTTTACGTTAAAGCAGTGGATAAATTACCCGGTGGCCTCGCCTATCTTTTATCGCTGTTTTTTTTCTTTTGCGGCCTGTTGTCAAAAGAAATGGCGATCACTTTGCCGGCCATAATTTTGCTTTATGACCTGACTTTCAGAGAGGCAGCAGGACAGGGGCTGTCCGTCAAATATATTCTGAGCACCATTAAAGTCAGATGGTCTTTTTATGCGGGATATGCAGTGATCTGTCTGTTGTATCTGGTGCTGCGTTTTTTTATCTTTACCAATCCGGGAGACGGAAACAAGCCGCACTTTGTCAATTTGTTTGAAAGACTGCTCTATCTGCCGAATCACATTTTCAGTTTTGTCAAACTGGCAATTGCGCCTTATGATTTAAACGTCGATTACGTGTTTTCATATCCTGATCATTTTTTTGAAATTTCCAATCTTGTTGGTTTTATTATCGTCTTAGGGCTGGTCGTTTTGAGTTTTTTTATTTATAGACGTTTCAAAGAAATATTTTTTGGCATCTGGTGGTTTTTGATCACTCTTTTTCCGGTCTACAACATTATTGAAATTTTCAATCCCCTCGCCGAACGCTACCTTTATATTCCCATCATCGGATACTGTCTGTTGCTGCCGATCATTTTTTATCGCATTTGCACTAAAACACTGAACCGAACACTTTCCGTCAGGGTGGTCACACTGCTGGTCATCATTGTATTGTCAAGCGCCTATGCCACCATTACCATCCGGCGCAACAGAGATTGGAAAGACGATTTCACGCTGTGGTCAAAAACGGTGATGCAGTCGCCGAACAGCGGCATCGCCCATGGCGGTCTGGGGCGCGCCTACCATGAACGGGGGCAGCTGGATGAAGCCATCGTTGAATACCAGAAAGCCGTGAAGTTACTGCCGAATCACTTCAAGGCGTATTACATTCTAGGGGTTGTATATGATCAGAAGAACGATGTTGCGAAAGCTATCCATTATTTAAAGAAGTCGATCGCCATTAATCCAGGATTTGCCGACGCCCATTATAATCTTGCAATTCTTTAT
>CP070771.1:4342424-4350231 GCA_020345785.1 Desulfobacterales bacterium | reverse complement strand
TCCTGCTGGTGGAGCAAAATGCCATCATGGCCCTGGATTTTGCTCACCGCGCCTACGTGCTGGAAAACGGCCGCGTGACGCTATCAGGTCCCAGCAGAGAGCTGGCCGACAATGAAAACGTCCGCCGAGCCTATCTGGGGGGAGTTTGAGGAAAAAACAAGGCGCAACAGTAACTTTAAAGACCTGTTAATTCAGGTTGGAATCCAATTTATGAGTTTGCAATACATCGCTCAGCAAATAGTCAACGGACTCATCCTGGGCAGCATGTATGCCATGGTGGCCATCGGGTTTTCCATGATTTACGGCATTATCCGGCTGATTAATTTTGCCCATGGCGACGTCGTCATGATTGGAGCGTTTATCACCCTCGCTCTGTTGCAGACCGTGGGCGCACCGTTTCCCCTTGTGGCCCTGGTCGTTCTGGCAGCCGGCGCCGTCGTCGGAGTCCTCATTGAAAAAGGGGCGTTCCGACCGATGCGCGGTGCCCCTCAAGTTACCGGCTTCATTGCTTCACTGGCTGTTTCCATCATGCTTCAGAACCTGGGGGTTTTATTTCTAACCGCCCAACCGCGCAATTTTGCATTTCCCGATTACCTGCAGAGAGTCATCCATGTTGCGGGGGTCAGCTTTCGGGTAGTAGATGCGGTCATTATGCTCGCAGCCTTGATCTTGATGTGCACCCTGATTTTGCTGGTCAACAAAACCAGGCTGGGCATGGCCATGCGCGCTACCGCCGAAAATATTGATGTGGCCCGGCTGATGGGCATCAACATCAACCGCACAATTATGGCAACTTTTGCCATTGGAAGTTCGCTGGCCGGCATTGCGGGGCTGATGTGGGGCGGCAAGTTCGGCCAGATCGACCCGCTGCTGGGATTTATACCCGGGCTTAAGTCCTTTGTTGCCGCAGTCATCGGCGGTGTGGGTTCCATACCCGGAGCCATCCTCGGCGGTTATGTGCTGGGAGTGGCTGAAGTGCTGTTTGTAGGCTTGCTGCCGCCGATTTATTCAGCCTTTCGAGACGCTTTTGTATTTTCCACCCTCATATTAATTCTGTTGATCCTGCCCAATGGAATTCTCGGGAAAAGAATGGAGGAACGCACCTGATGAAAGCGAATCGAAACCGTCTGATCTTCTTGTCCCTTATTTTTCTGGGAATCGGCATCGTTGCGCTTGCCCGCAGTACAGTTGATGAATATATTTTAGCTATTATCAACTTCGTTGGAATAAATGTTATTTTGGCTGTCAGTCTGAATATTACCAACGGTTTCAGCGGCCTGTTCTCCCTGGGCCACCCGGGTTTTATGGCCATCGGGGGATATGTGACCGCAATTCTCACTTTCCCGGTGGCCCGCAAGTCCATGTTTCTCGAACTGCCGCGTTGGCTGGCAAGCCTGCAGCTGCCTTTTTTTCCGGCTCTGATCGTCGGTGGTGCATGCGCCGGGCTGACAGCGCTGGTGGTCGGCTTGCCGGTTCTGCGCCTGCGGGGTCATTACCTGGCAGTAGCCACCATGGGCTTTCTGATAATCGTTCAGGTAATGATCATCAACTGGGAAAGCGTGACGCGGGGACCGCTGGGGTTGAACGGTTTGCCGGCGCTGACCAATCTGTGGTGGGTTTACCCATGGGTGGTCGTCACCGTCTATGTCAGCTGGAAAATAAAATTCTCATCTTACGGCCGCCGGATGCTGGCCGTGCGCGAAGATGAGACGGCCGCTCAGTGTCTGGGTGTCAACCTTTTCAAGACCCGGGTCGCCGCCCTCGTAATCGGCGCTTTTTTCGCGGGGGTCGCCGGAGGACTCTGGGCCCATCTGGTGACCGCCATCACCCCGACATCTTTCTCGCTGATTATGGCGTTTAACATTGTGGTGATGGTGGTCGTGGGCGGCAGCGGCAGCATTACCGGTTCCTTTATCGCGGCGATTATTTTTTCGGTGCTGACGGAGATTTTTCGCCCGCTGGAGGAGGCCTTTGACGTTTACGGGATCGGTGAAGTGATCATGGCGCTGATTCTCATTGTGATTCTAATATACAGGCCGCAAGGCCTGTTCGGCAGTCGGGAGCCCGGCATATTGCTGGCAAGAGGCCCCCGATGAGAACGGTCGTACTTTTCTACTCAAAATGCGGTAACATGACAGCCGGCCGGGCAAAATTTTAGCCGCCGACTATTTGCAACAGGTACCGGAGCTAACATGTTACCGCTAAACGAAAGGAGGAACGTATGCAAAAAAAACTGGGTTTAACATTGGTAGGGATTGTACTTTCGCTCCTGCTCGTTTTTCCGGCGCTGGGAGCAGACACCATCAAGCTGGGCGCGCTTTATAATCTGACCGGCGGCATGTCCTCAATTGATGCACCGGCTCTGAACGGCGCCAAGCTGCAGGCCAAACTGATCAATGAAAAAGGCGGGGTCTTGGGCAAGCAAATCGAAGTTATCGGCATTGACACCAAAACCGATCAAAAAGCTGCCGCCACGGGCGCTAAAAAAGCGCTGGCTGAGGGCGTCGTGGCCGGACTGGGATACGGCGACACGACGTATGTAATGGCGGCCGCCCCGTTGTTCCAGCAAAAAAGTGTCCCCTTTGTTACTTCGGGAGCCACGCATCCCATGCTTCCCCAATGGGTAGGCGACTATATGTTCATGGCGCCCTTTGGGGATGACGATCAGTCCTATGCCATTGCCGACTTCTCGGTCAACAAACTCGGCGTTAAAAATATTGTGGTATGGACCGACAATTCCATGGACTTTACCAAGGCACTTTCCAAATTTTACAAACAACGCGCGCAGGAACTCGGCGCCAATATTGTTCTGGAAGACTTTTTCATGATGGGCGATAAGGATTTTTCAGCCCAGATCGCACGCCTGAAAAACGCCAGCCCCAAGGCAGATGCCGTGTTTATCTCGGCCATTCCCAACGAAGCCGGGCTGACGGTTAAACAGATTCGCGAGGCCGGATTAGACCTTCCTATCGTCAGCGGCGACGGCTTCGATACCGAGCTGGTGACCACTGTTCCCGGTGACAAGTTGGCAAACGATGTTTATTTTTCCACCCACACCTACCGGGAAGACAATCGGCCGGAAGTGCAGGCATTCGTTGCCGCTTATGAAAAAGAATACGGCCGTCCGCCTGAAAATGCATTCGCGGCGCTGGGCTTCGATGCGGTCGGACTGATCGCCGATGCCATCCAAAGAGCGGGCACCACCGATGGTAAAGCACTGCGCGACGCTCTGGCCAATACCCAGGGATTTAAGGCCGTAACCGGTGAAATTACTTACTCCCGACCCAGCGGCGTGCCCATGAAAGGTGTCTCCATTATCAGCGTGCACGACGGCAAATACAAGGTCGAGGAAATCTGGTTTCCGCAACAATGATATCATCTTAACCCGCCATCCCGGCATTCCGCGCCGGGATGGCGTTTTCATGAATCCCGCAATACCCGCGCACATCACCCTCTAGGTACACATTTTCTTAAATACGATGACATATAAACTGACCGCAGAGCACGCAGAGAGCGCTGAGAAATTATAAAGTCGCTAATCGTGATGATCTTTTTACTTTAAAAAAGCTTCCCCAGAAAATTAGAGAGACGCTGTTGCCGGTGGAAAATAGAGCGAAAAAGTAGTGGCAGCCGCCTGTTGGCAGCCGGCACCCTTCTCGCATCGAGGACAGGCACTGATTCTGCCGGGACAGATGTCGCTGTCCTGCGGCAGGGTCGGACAGCGGTTTGAATTCAGTTCGATTTGAAAATTATAGCGCTCTGCGAAGATCTTCATGCGCAATAGATCAGCTCCCTTACCACCGGCATTGAAGTCAAACGGCTTTCTGCTGGCATAGTCCATGGTGGCACGGGTCGTAAAAAAACCTTCAAATATACGAATCTGATTCTCGGGTGTGATTCCGACACCGAAATCACGCACCTCAAGAAGCGTGCCTTCCCCTTTTACTTTCACATTGACTTCCACCCGGCCTTCATCCGGCGTATTCTCAATGGCGTTTTTCACCAGTCCGTCGACAATTTTGGCCAGTGCTTCCCGCGGCATCAATATGGACGGTGCCGGATTTAAGCTGCTGGCGACCTCAACTTCACGGTGGGCAAAAGCCGGTGCCAGGTAAGACAGCCGCTGGCGGACGAACGTATCAAGCCGGACAGTCTCCAGGGCCACATCTTTGGCACCATATGTATCATCAATATATTTTCGTATATGCTGCACGATCGGACCTTCCCCGAGCTGTTCGGCTAACAGGGCTTCCAGCTCATCGCTGCACAAATCAACCAGATGCGACAGGATGGTTCGCGTTTTATAGGTTTTGTGCTGGATGATGTCATAGACCTGATATTGCATTTCCAGCAGCCGATCGAGATTTCGACGGGCTCTGTCGATGGTGGGCTGCCAGCTTTCGGGCGGCATGGATTGAAGTTTTTTCTCCAGCGTCACCAGAGACGTTCGCAGGACGGCGATCGGGGTTTTTAATTCGTGCGACAGGTGGTTGATTACCTTGTCTTTGGCGCGGTTCAGGCTGGTTACCTCCATATATGCGCTTTTGAGTTCCGCTGCAAACCTCGCATTTTCGATGGAAAGCGCCACGGTACCCGCCAGCATGCTCAAAAGATCGACATCGGTCTGATCAAAGCCGCCTTCTTTTTTGTTGACGGCGCATAGGGTGCCGATAATTCGCTCCTGACTCCTCAGAGGTACCAACAGCAGATTGCGGGTCTGATATCCCAGCTTTTTATCGCGTTCGACATGAATTTCAGAATCACCAGAGATGTCATTCATAATGATCGGCTTGCCCGTCTTGATCACCTTCCCCGCCACCAGTTCATCGGCTTGAAAACGAGCCTCCTTGGCCCTCTGCTGAGTGGCCGTGTCATCATAGGCGGCACCGCGTAAGAAAAGCTCCTGCCGCTGTTCATCAAGCAGAATGACGACCCCGCCCTCGGTTTCCATTAATTCCTTGATCACCCCGCTCACATAATCCAGCAGTTCATGAAGCTCCGGGTATTCAGGCAAGGCCAGGCTGATGCGAAGCATGGCCTCATTGCTTCTGGTGATGCGTTTCACCTGGGTAATATCTCTGAGGATCACCAGCACGCCGGCCGGCTCACCTTCTGAATCAGAAAACACCGAAGCGCGCCAGACCACATCCAGACAGCGTCCGTCTTTGGTAAGACGGCGCGTTTCGTAACGGCGAATGACTTTTTCCTCGAAAAGCTTGCGAAGGTGTTCGCGGGTTTCCGCCTCCAGATCAGGGGGTACATAAGAAATTCGCCGGCCGCGCAATTCTTCCAACGTCCAGCCGAAGGTTTCAGTAAACGTTGGATTCAGATAGGAAACCAGTCCATCCACAGTGAACACGAGAATTGAATACGGTGCGAAATCAAGCAAGGTGCGAAAACGCTGCTCGGATTTTAAGCGGGCCTCCTCGGCAAGCCTGCGCTCGGTGGTGTCCTGCAGTGTTTCTAAAGCACCAAATACATTTCCTTCAGAATCCGTTAAGGGGGCCGCGGTAAAAAACAACCAGCGCCCGCCGTCACCGATATCCGGGAAAAAATCTTCCGCTTCATAGGCCCCATTTTTGACAGCAGATCGGCGGTACTTATCACGGTAGTACCGCGCGATCTCCTCCTCGGGTGCGCCATCCACGATCAGGTCGGCCATCGTGGGTCGGGCGGCGCCATAAAATGCCTTCCAGGCCTGCCGGGTACCGATGATTTCATCAGCAGCGAGACCGGTCAGATTCTCCAAGGCCGGGTTATAGTGTGTGACGTTATGGTCGTTATTTAGGACAAAAACAGGAATCGGGATACTGGCGATAATTTGGCTCAACCGCTCCTGAATCCCCCGCAGGGCGGCTTCTTTCTTCCGGTGTCGGCTGATTTGTTTTTGCAGGGAGGCGATTTTTTTTTGCAGTGCTTCATATGATGGCTTTTGAGCCATGCCTGAGACCCTCCTGGTAGGGTGTTTTGGATTGAATTCACATGTACCGGTCTGGTTTAAGCATTATCCCTATCGACCCAGCTCTTCTAGAATCATACAGTAGGCATTCAGCCCGCGCTTAAAACTGCTGATCCGAAAGAACTCATCAGGTGCATGCAGATTCTCATCTTCGAGACCAAATGCAAAATTCACCATATAGGCCCCTAAAGATTTCAAAAACAAGCCGGATACCGGGATGGTGCCTCCTGTTCGGGCAATGTAGGGTTCTTTACCGTACAGCTCTTTTAATACAACCCGGGCAGCCTGGTTGCCGGGGTGATCAAACGGGACGAGGAAGGGATCGGCACTGCCGGCAAGCTTTTCCACCGAGGCTGTCGTACCGACCGGCAAATGCTTGATCACGTGGGCGCGGATTAATTCGATAATCTTATCCGGTACCTGATCAGGCACCAGGCGGCAGGTGATTTTGGCATGGGCTTTGCCGGGTATGACGGTCTTGATGCCATCGCCCTGAAAGCCGCCCCAGATGCCGTTCACTTCCAGCGTGGGACGCACCCACGCCCTTTCATAGGTCGAATAACCGGCTTCGCCAAACAGCTGCGTCACCCCCAGTTCATCCATGTACTGCGATTCATCATAGGGAATATCGGCGATCTGAGACCGCTCTGTTTCCGTGAGCTCACGCACCGTATCATAAAAGCCTTCAACGGAAATGCCGCCCTGGGGGCGGTGCATTGAAGCAATAAGCCGCGCCAGGGCGTGGATGGGATTTTGAAATGTGCCGCCATAGGTGCCGGAATGAACATCTTGCGCAGCGCTCTGCAAATTTATCTGCAGGGCGCAAAGTCCTCTGCGCCCGACATTCAGGGCGGGTTGATTTTCCTCCCACTGCCCGCCGTCCGCACTGAGCACCATGTCGCAGGCCAGCAGATCCTTTTGTGAGGCGATAAAGTCGGGCATTTGCGGACTGCCGATCTCCTCCTGACCTTCAAAGAAAAATTTGACGTTCACAGGCAATCGGCTCAGGGTCTGCAGCAGGGCTTCGACTGCCAGAATCGGTATGAGCATATTGCCTTTATCATCGGAAGCCCCCCGGGCGTAAATGCGATTATCCCTGATAACGGGCTCAAACGGCGGTTGCGTCCAAAGTTCCAGCGGATCCACCGGCTGGGTATCGAAATGACCGTAAATCAGAACAGTGGGTTTATCAGAAGCATGCAGCCATTGACCGTAGACGACGGGATGGCCTTCAGTGGGGAAAATCCGAACCGCTTCGATGCCGGCCTCCTTCATACGCTCAGCCACCCACTCAGCTGCCCGTTTCACATCAGCGGCATGATCGGGCAAGCTGGAAATGCTGGGGATACGAAGAAAAGTGCAAAGTTCATCCAGATAGCGGGAAGTGTTGTCTGCCAGATACGATTTCCATTCAGCCATGGCCATATTCTCCTTTTTTGACATCCGATTTTTTCTGACTAAAGCATCCGACCCCTGAGGAACCGGCTGTGGTTGCAACCCAAGCCCTTTTGGGTTTGCCCGGGCGGACGGGGTTAGCAATGTTAGGGGAACGATTATGATCTTATTTTAGCATTAAACTTCTAAAATATAAGGCTTAATTATAGATAGTAAAACGAAAAAAAGGCAACGCCTCACGGCGTTGCCTTCCTTTTTTTACGGGAAATATTTATATGACTACCGTCTTAATTCAACCAAGGGACACACCCTGGTAGGCACATTGTTTTTTTATTCTGTTTATCTCCTTTTTGCGCAATTTTGAGCGTTTTTGCGGCTTGTTTTCACTTGTGTCTATTAAATAATCCCCATTTCCATCGATCTGGCCTCTCGTATGTCTTAATTATTCCAGAG
>CP070771.1:4322608-4342324 GCA_020345785.1 Desulfobacterales bacterium | reverse complement strand
AACACGCGTTTGGTGGAATGAAATCTTTTTTTATAGGTTTGCTTTAGGGTTGGTAGAGATCAAAAAAATAAAATCAGACCCATATCCGCTTTTAATCCGCTATATTCAATATTCCATTCTTCCATCCCTCCAAAGGCGGATCTTCGACATTCCATTATTCCATGGGTTATTTGACGACCAAAACCACCCTTCTGGGGTGAAGTCAAAGCCTGGTCCTCTGGGCCAGGATTCTTTACTATAACGCTGGGTATCGTTAAAAAAATCAGACCATGGCCTCAGATCAAGATCAAGACCGGCTGCCGGTGAAGCATCGTCATCCCGATTTTCAGATCCAGTCTGAAACAACCGCTCCGGCGGTCATGGGGGTTTTGCCCAAAACCGAATCCATCGACACAGATGAAAAAATAGAAATAGCCCGCGATGAAGGCTATGACCCCATGGCTATTCAGCTGGCACTGGCACCGCCGACCTCATCCGCATCCGATAAAATTCGCCTGCTGTCCATGATCATTGGTGCTGTCATCCTGGTCATTGTCTTTTTCCCGCTGAATCGTTTTTTCAAACCGGCACCCAGGGATCTCGGCTCCATGAGCATCGGCGGCCCCATCCTTGAAGATTCGCTGACGCCCTCCAATATTCGCAATAAACCGTGGCTGAGGGTACTGGTTGAAATCGACCGACTCTACTTCCAGAAGGGAAAATTATCGGAAGCCATCCAGATGGCGGAGTCGGCGCTGGAAAAACTGCCGAAAAAGGATTGGGAAACCTGGCACCAGCTGTATTACCGGTACTGGGAACTGCTACTCGATGCCGACCGGCTCCCTGTCCTGCAATCTTCGACCCGGACCTATCTGGACGCTTTTCCGGAAGACCCGTTTGCCAATTATTATTTTGCACGGGCTTTTCTGAAAGTCGCCGAACGCATCCACAGCTACTCCCCGGAAACAAAAGCGGCATACCGCCAGGAAACGGAGGCCGTCGCACGCCAAATCGAACGGACTTGCAGCACAATAGATGCCCAACGAAAACACCCGGATGTCAAACAGGAAAAGCTGGACGTATTAACCGATCTGTATCAGAAATTGCGCCTGGAACAGGCCAAGTTATATGTTTTCATCTGGCAGTTGGGGGGATATGAAGAAGACGATCACCCGGACGTTTTTTACCGCGACAAGGCGTTGGATATTTGTGAAAGTGAAGAACTTGCATCTATGAAAGAGGCTAAAGCATTGAAGGCGGTCATTTTTACCCACGTGCTGGATCGCTGGTACTGGTTTGAAGGCCAACAAATTATTCAAAACCGGCGCCAAAAAAGAAAAGATCTTCAGAAAAAGCTGGATGACCTTACCGGGCAGCTCAAAGAAGCCGAAAAATTATGAACAATCCCGCAACCAAAGCAAAGGCTGCCAAAAGCGAAAGGCCGCTTAAAAAACACCGCTGGAGTGGTATCGCCGGAATCAGCGACCCCAAATGGATCGCCGTCGCCCTGCTCTACATTGCCGCCGTTGCGCTGATGGGACAGGATCCCTGGTTTGGCGACAAGTACTTCACCTATAACCAGGGAATTTTTGTCGGTTTACTGGCGATACTTCTGGTAGCCGGTTTTTGCTGGGAAATTTATCTGCTGGGCCGCCCTGCCGGCATCAATCTGGTGCTGCATTGTCTTCTGATTGTCCCTATTGCCCTGCTCATCGGCAGAATTGCAGGCCTGCCCTCGGCCCCGGGGTCATCTTACGGCCTGCTGGGACAGCTCAAAGATTACGTGGTCACCTTAAAGGATGCTGTCGGCCTTAACAGTATTCTACCGGTCTGGATACAGGACATCTTTCGCAACCCCGGAATTTTGCTTCTGATCTTTTTTACCGCCATTGCCTTCACCCAGAGAAAGGCCGGCCGCCGCTTCGCATTGCTGGTGGTGGCCTTCCTCGTCCCGGTCATGCAGACTTTGTCGCACGATCCGCGACCCACCCTGGCATTCGGATTGGGATCTGTTGCCATGCTGGTGGGTATTGCTTTGCAGTTCAGTAAATACGGGGATATTGTCGGTCAGCAGAACGTACTGAGCCGCCTGCACGCTGTCGATGATCGGCTGGAGTATAAATGCAGCCTAAGAATCGCCAAACGCACAGTGGAAGACGGATTTATCACAGAAGATGGCGTCCTGGCAGTGGTTCAGCGGGAATACGGCAAACAAAATGAGTTGGATTCGCTGACAATCCGCGGGACTGCCCAGGCAATTTCCCACCGCCTCGTGCGCGAGCACCGTATTTTGGAGCTATACGGTGATGAAAGAGGTTTCTTCCTAATACCCTGTGAGGCAATTTTGAAAGTAGAATCCTTATTTGACGAAATTGCGGTCTGGATTCGAAAAATCATTATCACCGGCATCGCTATTATCTGGCTGTTATCACCCATTGATCTGTTTCCCGACAGCGTGCCGGTTTTAGGTGCCATCGATGATGCATTGATCAGTCTGATGGGGGCCGCCCAGTGGCTGGATACGATTAGACGTCGTAAACCTCCGGGACCGAAAATAACCTAACAAAAGGGGAACCAGTTTTTCAATTCAAATCAGCGACCACCTGCAGTGCTGGAGGTATGAGGAAGGCCCCTGGAAGGATCCGGAACCTCAATCTGTCACTGGTCGCTGATGTATATAAAGAATTTTGACGGCATCATACTGTTTCCGACGAAAGCGTATCCCTCTAAATTTTTATCATATATTTTGAGATAGATTTTAAATTCGAAATCCGAATTCCGAAATTCGAAACAATATCAAATGACATAAATTCAAATTTTCAAACAACTGATCAAAAAAAAAGAAATCGCCATCTTAGACGTTTTGAACTTTGAAGCATTCGAATTTCGTGCTTCGAATTTTCACATCTTTTGAAGGAAGCCTTATTTGATTTATTTTACCAGAAAAAAGGAGGCATTATCAAAAGTCAGTTGTCCGTTGTGAAAGGATGGAAAAAATTTAAACGTTATGCTTAATTTTATTTGACGTGCATACTTAAATATAAAAGTTGGAATCAATTCATCTTATTGAAGACATACCACTAACAACAGACAACCGACACGGGGCGTTTCACTAAATTGCCATTAAAAACCTAAATTGAGCGGTTTCCATGTGCTTGCACCCAGTGCGGGCGGGCGTAAAGCCCGCCCCTACGAAGCATTGCCGAACCTGTTAGGTAGGGGCGAGGTTTACCCTCGCCCGCACTGAAGGGACCATTTTTCCAATCTTCGTATTGGAACCGCTCAACTTAGGAAAAAGTTAAACATTCGAACGGTTATTCAGGCATCATAAGGAGGATTGTTTGCAAGATGTAAAGATACGAGGCTATTTTCCTGGCGTTGTCGGAAAAATTACCGAGCTTCACGCGGTTTATTATTATGAACACTGGGGCTTTGATGTAACGTTTGAAACTCAGGTGGGCAAAGAACTTGCCGAATTCGTCCGGCAGTTGGATGAAAATCGCGATGGACTATGGGCTGCTGCTAAAAAGGGAGAGTTTGCCGGAGCGATTGCCATCGACGGCACCCAGGCGTTTCAAGAAGGTGCGAGGTTGCGGTGGTTCATTGTTGCTCCTAAATTCCAGAAGTCCGGCATCGGCAAAAACTTGATCCTGCGCGCCATTGATTTCTGCAGAAAACAGCGCTACCCGAAAGTGTACCTGTGGACATTCAAAGGATTGGAGGATGCCCGTCGGCTGTACGAGGCCTTCAATTTTAAGCTTTGCGAGGAAAATGAAGTTACCCAGTGGGGACAACATATATTGGAACAGAAGTATGAATTGAGCTTGCCGGAAAGTTGATTAAGTCGACGGAATTGATAGAGTTGATTAGTTTATGTGGTTGATTGGGTTAATTGGGTCAAATAGAAAGACTAAAACCTTTGAACTTAATCAAATATTCAACCAGTCAACCCGTCTACTTTCTTTACCAATATGATTACGAACTCATCAGCTATTAACCTGTGTATATCTGTGAAGATCCGTGTCCTACTAATGTAAGGGAGGGCCTAAAATGCAAAAGGTTCCGGTCAAATTTGGGGAATGGATTGAGGATGGATTTAACCTGTACAAAAAAAATTTTAAAACCCTGGTTCTGGCATCCATCTTCGTAGTGGTGATAAGTTCCGTGACGGTTGGCATTCTGGCCGGTCCCATGTTGGCCGGGCTGGTCCTGTTAACCCTTGAACTGATGGCCGGCAGAGAACCCGGACCCGAAGCCGGCATGGTTTTTAAAGGTTTTGATTATTTCATAAACTCTTTTCTTTTTGTAGTTGTGTGGGGCCTCGGCATTTTTATCGTTTCCTTAATTATAGGACTCATTCCTGTTATCGGGCAACTGGCGTCTCTTTTCGCTGTCTACGCAGCGCAGGCTTTTTTAATGTTCGGACTTTTCCTCATTGTGGACAGGCAGATGGAATTCTGGCCGGCGTCCATGGAAAGCATCAAGACAGTAAAAACCAACTTTTGGCCGTTTTTCGCAGTGTCAGCTGTGGCAGGCATCATCGGCAGTATCGGTATCATTGCCTTCGGTATCGGCGTCGTCTTCACCATCCCGATTCAAGGATGTATCCTGGCGGTTGCTTACCGGGATGTGTTTAGGTAAAAAAAGGAAGCTGGGAGGCGAGGAGGCTGGGAAGCTAAGAAGCTTGGCAACGGAAGAAAAAGAAGCTGAATGCTTGGAAAAGAACAAAATAATATACGGGGGTGAAAATAAGGACCTGAGTAATGAGGACTGAGGACTGAGAGGGCAGAAGCTGGAATGCGGGGAGACTTGAGACCATAAAGCCGGTCAGCGGAACAAAAGGCTGGAATTTTCATTCAATCCCCCTCCCTCTAACGTCCTTTTCCCAGCTGCGCCTTTTTGACCTTTCTCCTTTAACCTATCAGCTTGTTAATGGGTTTTAGTTGATTGAATTTAGTTCCGGCTTACCAACATCATGGCCGCCAAGCTTCAAGTCTTTAATGCCCTGCAACTTAGGCTGTGGACCTTAGCTTTCCAGCCTCATAGCTTCCCAGCCTTCCAGCTTTCCCCCTTCCGCATCCCAGCTTCTGCCTTCAGTCATCTGCCATCTGTCCTCTGTCTTCTGACCCTGGACAACGGACCACCGACGACGGACAGGAACCCATCTTGCATTTCAACCAAAAATGCATAAGTTAGCTAATATTAATATCCTCTATTAACTGTCTTCACGGATCGTAAGAAAGGAAATCAAAAGATGAAAGAGAAACGCAATGTGCACCTAAAAGTTCAGGAACTTTGCGATTGTTACGCTACCAATGACCCGCTTAAAGAGATGTCGGTCGTAAAAAATGACGGGGATAAGGAAGAAGCGGCCCTCAAGTGGCTGGCACTGGCAGCGCTGCATGGCGTAAATAACAACGCCAAAGAAGTAACCATTACCCGATCTTCGGACGGGAATGTGCAGGTCTGGGCAAAATATCGTGAAACAGAGCTGCCGTCACCGGGTTCGGAAGTTGGTACCCGCATAATGGAAGCGGTAAGAGAAGTTACCCATATCGAAGGCCAAAAAGGGAAGACGCCGCTGGCTTTGGGTATCCGCAATGACAGCATTGAACTTGAAATAAAAATGAAAAAAAAAGAAGGCAAGGAAAAAGTAACGATTAAATTCCCTGAATAACAAATAACTAAAGCCCCTTGGGGTAGAAAGGAGAGATGGCGAATGGGAAAAGGTGACAAACGCACAAAACGAGGCAAAATTTTTAGTGGCAGCCATGGCACTAAACGGCCCAAAAAAAAGAAAAAGAAAAATAATGAATAACCTATCCGAAAAAATCGAGGAGATTATCCTGCAGCACGGTAATCGGGGAATGGATCGTTTGCAGAAAAGAATGAAACCCGGTTATTGCCGGCGGGCCGCCCAACTCATATTGGACAACAAAGGGGTGGTGGTGATCGGAACCGGATTCCCGGTTTCCGGCAGTTTTGAAAGCGACGGCCCGATCGGTGCGATCGCGCTTTATCGGGTGCTGGTTGATCTCGCCTACGAGCCGGTGTTTGCCTGCGCCCCGCCGATATCTAAAATACTCTCAAATGGTTTTTTAACCTATGAACTGCCTTTGGCAGGCTGGGATGAGAGCCGTCCGGCAATCAAAAAGGCTCTTAAGGATTTGGACCCGAAGTTGATAGTGTCCATCGAGCGGCCGGGGGTGGCGGCCGACGGACGGTATTATAACATGCACAGGAAGGATATTACCGACGCCACGGCGAAATTCGATCTTTTTTTGCTGGAAAGCAAATGCCCCAGCATTGCTTTTGGAGATGGCGGAAACGAAATCGGCATGGGCAAGGTAGCCGAAGCTCTGGCAGATATGGAT
The DNA here is from genome assembly GCA_020345785.1 of Desulfobacterales bacterium. The sequence goes on along the minus strand of CP070771.1, from coordinate 4,335,971 downwards.
ATTATTCCTTCTGTTACCGGCTGTGACGAGCTGGTGATCGCATCAGTTTCCAACTGGGGGGTGTATGGCGTTATTGCCGTGCTATGTGATCTTTTGGACCGTGACCTATTTGAACTGGTCGATCCCCAATCCATTGCGATTTATTTATTTGCCAATGGATGTGTCGACGGGGTTACGAACCTGAAAGAAGCCGGCGAAGACGGATTCCCGATTGAGGTCAGCAAGTCCATCATCCAGCAATTGCGCGAGCTGGTTTTTAATAAAAAGGACCAAGATTTACGCCGATCAACACAGGTACCTGAATATATTAAAGGATTGAGAAATTAATATCCGATAAGATATTTTTCTTAATTTCTTAATCCTTCACGTAGCAATTTGCATATTATCCATTTAATCTGTGTTCATCCGTGTCCCATACTAAAGCTATAGAAGGAGATGACATGGCAGGCAAAACACCGAACACCAGAACCCCTGAATGCGAGGTCGACAGCATGTTCACCGACCGCTGGTCGCCGCGAGCATTTTTGTCCGATCCCTTACCGGAGCACCAGATAAATTCCCTGTTTGAAGCTGCCCGCTGGGCGCCGTCCTGCTTTAATGAACAACCCTGGCTTTTCGTTTACGCCACCGAGCCCGCGCAGCGCGATAAATTGGTCTCGGCCCTGGTGCCTAAAAATCAGAGGTGGGCCGGCAAATGCCCACTGTTGATGTTTGTCCTGGCAAGAAAAAAGTTTCAGCAAGGCGGCCGAGAGAATCGCCACGCACCCTACGATGCGGGTGCCGCCTGGATGGCGTTGGCCTTACAGGCACGCAGATTGGGACTTTATGCCCATGCCATGGCCGGCTTCAACCAGGAAAAAGCCTATGAGATACTGGGGGTCTCTAAAGACGATTATCATGTGATGGCCGCCATTGCGGTGGGACGCAAAGATGAAGCGGCTGATGATCTGCCTGAAGATTTGCGCGCCATGGAATCTCCCAATACCCGGAAACCGCCGTCGGAAGTCGCTACAAATAAATTTCCGCTATCAGGTTGATGATGTCGATTGATTTTACTGGTTGAACGTCCTAGCGGGGGGCAGCTTAATCAACTCTGATTTTTAATCAACAAACCAGCTTGTATTCCGTTCACCGAACTGGGTCGCTCACACTTCCGACCCGTAAAAATCAGGAGGATTATCCGTGGAACCAATAAAGGTAGTAAAAAAGCCAGGTCCGGAAAAATTAAAAGAATTGGGTGTGCCGGACTGGCCGATCTGGACCAAGGAGGCATCTGAATTTCCCTGGTCCTATGATGAATCCGAAACCTGCTACTTTCTGGAAGGTGATGTGATTGTAACACCGGAAGATGGTGAACCGGTAAAAATCGGTAAAGGCGATCTGGTGACGTTTCCCAAGGGCATGTCCTGCACCTGGAAAATTCGCAAGGACGTCAGGAAGCACTACGTGTTTGGAAAGTAGCATAGGGCAAAGCGCATAGAGCTAAGCGTGAAAAATAAAAAACTGGGTATAGAATAAAAAGGTCGGTGTTTAGTGAAAGCCGTATGATTTTCTTCCCTTGGACTTTAAGCTTTCAGCTTTGAGATAGTTCGCTTTGAGCTTTTTCCTTGAGCCTATCGATTTAGATCTCCTGCTGACACCTGAAATCTTATTCCTTATGATCTCGCCAGAACACAAAATGGTCGACACCCACGCGCACATCTGCGATCCTGCGTTTGATGCGGATCGGGCCGAGGTGCTGCGAAGTGCCGCGGCAGCGGGTGTTGGGGCAGTGATCGCCGTCGGGGAGAATATTTCTGATGCGCGCAAAAATATTGAACTGGCCGCCGAGCACTCCCTACTCAAGCCGGCGGCCGGGCTCTATCCGACCATCCTGGACCCGGCCCGAGCTGATGAGATGCACGCCTTCATCCGCAGCGAGCGTTCCAGGCTGTTTGCCATCGGCGAAGTCGGGCTTGACTTCTGGGTCGTAAAAGAAGACGCCGAAAGGGAAATTCAAAGAGATATCTTTAAAGGTTTTATCACGCTGTCCAAAGAGCTGGATCTGCCGCTCAACGTCCATTCGCGATCGGCGGGCAGGCATGCGGTTGCTTTGCTGCTCGAATGCAGTGCCGACCGGGTTCAGATGCATGCTTTTGACGGCAAGGCGTCGGCCGCCCTGCCGGCGGTTGAAGCCGGGTACTTTTTTTCCGTACCGCCCTCGGTGGTGCGTTCCCGGCAGAAACAAAAGCTCGTCAAAAACCTGCCCCTCTCGTGTATCCTGGCCGAAACCGACAGTCCCGTACTGGGGCCCGATCCAAATGAGCGCAACGAGCCGGCCAATATCACAGTTTCCGTTAAAGCTATCGCAGAATTAAAAAATGTCAGTGAAGAGGAAGTGATTGAGGCAGTCACCGCAAATACTGCCAGGCTCTATGGAGGCCTCGAATTTCGCGAAGGAATGGATTCTGTTTAAATAGAATTTTCTGACAGGATTAACCAGTCTTCGCTTAAAGCTTCGCCCTGGCAAGCAGGATGGACGGGATTTTTTCATGGTTTCCAAAGGAACCTAAAAAAATAGCTTCCGCCCCATGGAGATAATTTAACAACCATATGAGTCGATTGACCTTTATGTTTGCCGTCCTCTCAATGGCAAATATAAAACAACTATCCTCTGCGCTCTCTGCGGCTCTGCGGTGAAAAAGGCATTTAAATTTCAATTAAAAATTCTAAATGATCATTACCCAGCTAGTATGCATTCTCTACCCGGCACATATGCGCTGGTCTTTTGCGCTTCGATGGAAAAGGCTGTCAATATTGGGAAACTCGGCACCCTTTTCCTCAAACCCGGCTTTTATGTTTATATCGGCAGCGCCTTCGGCCCGGGAGGTTTGAGAGCGCGCATAAACCATCACCTTAATAATTTTACCCGACCTCACTGGCACATGGACTACTTAAAGGGTTGCCTAAACCTAACTGAAATCTGGTATACCCATGATCGCGTTCATCGGGAGCACCAGTGGGCTGAAACACTTGAACAGACCAGAGGTGCATCCGCTGCGCTGCCGGGGTTTGGTTCCTCCGGCTGCCGCTGTCATACGCATCTTTTATTTTTCGGCTCGAAACCTCCCTGCAGCCGCTTTCGTCGCAAAGTTCACGCCCGTTTCTCAGATCACAACCGTATCATGATTGAAAGACCATTTAAGAAGCCTTTACCGTCATTACAATCGGCAGTTAAACCTCAATTGTTGCCCGCTATATTAGCTGACAACCGGCCGAACAATTCACCATTGCCTTAGCGACAGACCGATCCAGGGACGCCGGATCAATATCGGCTAGGAATTACGGGACAAACGTTGTTCCGCGACCTGGCGGGCAGCAGACTCCGTCGTGATGTCCCGGGTCAGCGCCAATTCAAAAATCTGAGACAGCGCGTCCTGAACGCCGTCGGTCAGCATTTTTTCCGCTTTCTTTCGCGTCCATCCCTGGGTTTCCATGCCGACCAGAAACATGGCGCCGCCGAAATTAATCACATAGTCCGGTGCATAGAGAATACCTCTTTCCTTGAGGCGTTGAGCATCTTCCGGCTCCGCCAGCTGGTTGTTGGCGCTTCCGGCCACCACGCGGCATTTTAGTTGGGAAATCGTTTGGGCATTGAGAACTTGCCCCCCGGCGCACGGTGCAAAAATGTCACAATCTAAGTGATATACTTCCTCGGCGGGAACACATTGCAGCCCGAGTCCATCTCGAAAGCGGCAGACGGCTCCCTCTTCCACATCGCTGAATATCACTTCGGCACCGGCTGATTGCAAGTAATCAATCAGCGCGCCCCCGACACTGCCCGCGCCCTGAACTAAAACCCGGCGATCCTTAAGTGATCTCGCGCCAAAAATCAATTCACTGGCAACCTGCATGCCGGCAAATACGCCCAAGGCCGTGGCCGGTCCGGATGATCCGGCCCCGCCGGCAGACGCTGTGCGGCCGAATACATAGGGTGCGCCAGCTTCAGCAATTAAGTTCATATCCGTGGCTGAGGTGCCGATGTCCGGACCGGTATAAAACAATCCGCCGAGTTGCCGGATCAGCTTGCCATAGCGGCGGAGAAGATCCGGACGCGAATCCGGAGCAAGATCTTCAGGGGCTGCGATAACGGCCTTTCCTCCGCCAAAGTTCATACCGGATAACGCCAATTTGTAAGTCATCCCCTCAGCCAGCCGCTGCGCGTCCCTCAAAGCTGATGCAGCATCAGGATAGGTCTTCATGCGTGTTCCGCCCCCCGCAGGACCAAGGTGGGTCGAATAGATCGCAATGAAGATCCAGGCACCGGAGGGGCGGTCATAGCGGGTGATGACGGTTTCACCGTTCCAATCTCTTATCAAATTCTCCATCATCCTCTCACCTCCTTTACTGGGGTTTCATCCTGTCTGTCCCCATCAAAACACATGCTGTATTAAAAAAATCAGAAAGCCTGACAAACGTCGTTGCGGGGCAACAGAAGGATGCTGGATACGAAGTAAGGCCGGGTCCGCTTTAGGAAATGAATGTGCGTTTCAGATGGGAAAAATCATAAAATCATTATGTCATTTGGTTCTTTATATATCATTAAGCCGAAGCGGGTCAAATATATTCATATGATAGGATCATTCTTAATAGCAAAATTTTATTGACATGATTTAGATTAGTGATATTTACTAACCTAAATTGATCCACAAAAAATGAAATATCAAGAGTTATTTTTCTTCATTAAAAAACGACATAAGTCATCGTATATAAACATACAAAGTGCATGTTTGGCACTCTTCGGTAGAGCTAATAAAGTCCACCATAAAAAGGCAAATACAGAATTAATTGTAACGCTGTGTATAATTGGTAAATTTTACTAACCTGGCTCCGCCTTGGGCGGAGAATTGAATATTGAAAATTGCAAATTGAATATTTGTGGTTGTCTCTTCGCTCCGTGCTTTTTAAATTGAATTTGACGGCTTCCAACTCGGAGAGCCCATAGCTCGGAGAGAGGCGAAACTTAATAATGATTTAGCTCATCTGTCTCAAGGAGAAACACGCATGACCTCAAAGCATCTGATTGTCGAAAAAAAGGATAAAATAGCGTCCATTATTTTAAACCGCCCCGAAGTGATGAACGCCATGAGCAAGGAAATGATTCTGCAACTGCACGACGCCGTAAAGGAAATCGCACGTGATGACGGGGTCAAGATCGTGATTATGAAAGGCGCCGGGGATCATTTTTGCTCGGGGGCGGATATTAATCTTTTCAATGAAAATATTTCATCCCACGAGTGGCTGACTGCCATGAAGGGCGTCGGGCAAATTGTTCGGACCTTGCGTGAAATGCCGCAACCGGTAATAACCATGTTAAAGGGCGTGGCAGTTGGCGGTGGCGCGAATCTGGCTCTGGCCGGGGATTTTGTCATAGCAGCGGAAAACGCAAGGTTTTGCGAGATCTTCATAAACATCGGAGCAATCATGGATTACGGTGGTCACTATTTTCTGCCCCGGCTGGTCGGCCTTGCCAAAGCCAGGGAATTGGCCATGCTCGGAAACGAAATCGACGGCAAAAAAGCTGCCGCTATCGGTCTCGTATACAAATCCGTTCCGGAAGAAGCACTCGAAAAGGAAGTCGAAATCCTGGCCGCCACCTTGTCTCAAAAACCGCCCCTTGCCCTGAGACTGATCAAGGAGGGACTCGAAAAAAGTTTTGACCTGTCCCTCAAGGAGGTCCTTGACTGGGAGGCAGCCCACCAGTCGATTGCCCTGCAGACACCGGAGCACAAAGCAATCATAAAGCTGTTCCTGGAGGCAAAACAAAAGAAATAAAAAGAAGATGAGAAGTTGGGAAGTTGGGAAGTTGGGAAAAAAGTTGATTGGATGATTAGTTGACTAAGTTGACTGGCGATTAGTTGATTTAAAAAAATGGGATTAATAAGTTTAATGGTTGATTGGTTGATTAGAAAAAAATTTGGGTTGAATTAGGTGACTCGTTGACTGGTTGATTAAGTGAAATGATTCTGTCTATCATGTTTACTTAATCAACTTAATCAACTCAATCAACTTACTCAACCAAATTTCCTGAAAGGTAGCACATGGCTGTCAAATCAAAATCCGCAACGCAAATTTATTTTAACAAAGACCATGAGATGGTCCGCAAGGCCGTCAGAGAATTTGTGGATAAAGAGATCAATCCCTGCATGGACGAATGGGAGGAGAAAGGCGAAGCCCCGCTTCACGACCTATTCAAAAAAATGGGCGATCTCGGATTTCTGGGTATTCGCTATGATCCCGAATACGGGGGGCAGGGGCTTGATTACTGGTATGATACCGTTTTTTTAGAAGAGCTCGGCCGCATTCACGGGTCCGGCATACCGGTTGCCATAGCGGTTCAAACCCACATGGCAACACCGGCCATTGATGAATTCGGCAGCGAGTATTTAAAAGAGAGCTATCTAAAATCCGCCATTGCCGGGGAGATGGTTGCATCCATCGCCGTTACGGAGCCCGGCGCCGGATCGGATGTCAGTGCCATACAGACTTCGGCCCGAAAAGACGGCGAGTCGTATATCATCAACGGCTCCAAAACGTATATTACCAACGGAACCCAGGCTGACTTTTTGACCCTGCTGGCGAGAACCAGCGATGATCCGGGGTATCACTCGTTCAGCCTTTTCGTTGTGCCTACCAATCTACCCGGATTTCAGGTGAGCCGCAAGCTGAATAAAATGGGGCTGCGCAGCAGTGACACGGCTGAGCTTTTTTTTGACGACATGAGAATTCCGGCAGAAAACATGATCGGCAAAGAAGGCGAAGGATTCATTTACCAGATGCAGCAATTTCAACATGAGCGTTTTTCGGCCATCCCGATGTCCTATGTTGCGGCCGAGGAGATGATTGCGATGACAGTCGAGCACATCCGGCAGCGCATCGTTTTTGGAAAACCCTTGATCAGCAGGCAGGTGTTGCGACACCGGCTGGCGGACTGGCAGACTGAAATTGAATGTTTACGACAGTTAACCTACCATATCGTCAGGATGAAGCAAGCCGGCCTTGACGTTACCCGCGAAGTTTCCATGGGCAAGCTCTACGCCGCTCGGGTCATCCAAAAAGTAGCCGATGGATGTTTGCAGATGTACGGCGGACTGGGTTTTATGGAAGAGATGTTGATTTCGCGATGCTATCGGGATGCCAAATTAATTTCAATCGGCGGCGGCACCGATGAAATTATGAGGGAAATCATCGCCAAGATGGAGCTTGGGTAATTAATCCGCCTTGAAAAATAGGCCATTCAGGGTTGTAATTCGTTCTTTGGCAACTGAAGAAAGTTGTTACATCCAAGGCCCAGCGAATTAATTACTTAATGCTGCGCATTTTTTTGTTTTTATATTTCCTATCCGCCCATGGGAATTAAGAGACATGGCCCGTATTAACAAACTGGAATTTTTGACTATTATCGAGGAAATAGAAGAAAAGAATTGAGGATTTTGCATGGGAGATTGCGGATCAATGATCCTAACGATCTAAATTTATCCTGTGAAATTCTCGATAGGGACGAGCGATGCGGGTTGTACCGGGACCATCTAAACGATCAAAACGAACATAACGATCTCAGCGATCTGAACCGTCGAAGCAGGGACTGACTCATACTGACATCTGACACCTGACACCTGAAACCTTTTTGTTGAAATGCATTATTCAGCGAACCAGACCACCTAAAAAAATGAAGAAAAAGAATAATGCCGCCAACAGTATGTACTTCACCAAAGAACACGACATGGTTCGCCGTGCGGTGAGCGATTTTGTAAAAAAAGAAATTAATCCCAACGTCGATCAATGGGAAGAGGATGGTATCGCCCCCCTGAAAGACATATTTAAAAAAATGGGCGACCTTGGTTTTCTCGGAATTCGTTATGATTCCGCCTACGGCGGTCAGGGATTGGACTACTGGTATGACACCGTATTTCTGGAAGAACTTGGCCACATCAAAGCACTTGGCCTGGCGGTCGCAGTTACCGTGCAGACGCACATGGCAACTCCAGCCATCTATGAGTTCGGCAGTGAGTATTTGAAGGAAACCTATTTGAAGGCAGCCATCGCCGGCGACATGGTCGGTGCGATTGCCGTCACCGAGCCGGGTGCCGGATCGGATGTGGCCGCCATCCAAACCACTGCTAAAAGAGACGGCGGCGATTACCTCATCAACGGCTCCAAAATGTACATTACCAACGGCACCCAGGCGGACTTCCTGACACTGTTGGCCAGAAGCAGCGAAGAGCCCGGTTATCACTCCTTCAGTCTGTTTGTCGTACCGACAGATTTGCCCGGTTTCACCGTAAGCCGAAAATTGGACAAACTGGGTATTCGGATCAGTGACACGGCTGAGTTGTTTTTCGACAATGTGAGAATACCCGCGTCCAATCTTATCGGCAAAGAAAACGAAGGCTTTGTTTACCAGATGATGCAATTTCAGCACGAACGCTTTTCATTGCTGCCGTTCGCCTGCACTGCTGCCAAGGACATCATCAATATGACGTTGGAACATATCCGGCAAAGGGTGGTCTTTGGCAAGCCGTTGGTTGCCAGGCAGGTACTCCGACACAGACTGGTCGATTGGCTGACGGAAATCGAATGCCTGCAACAGCTGATCTACCATATCGTTAGAATGAAGGAGTCCGGCCTGGACGCCACCCGTGAAATCTCCATGGGCAAGCTCGTTGCCAGCCAAGTGCTGATGAAAGTCGCGGACGGGTGTTTGCAGATGTACGGCGGCCTTGGATTCATGAATGAAATGCTCATTTCAAGATACTACCGCGATGCCCGCGGATTGGCGATCGGCGGTGGTGCGGATGAAGTAATGCGGGAGGTTATCGCCAAAATGGAAGGCTACTGATTTTCAGAGGGCAGAGGGCATCGTGCATGGAGCAGAGGACAGAGGAAAGGTTTCAGGTGTCAGAAAAAGATGACAGAGAACGGAGGACTGAAGACAGAGTAAAGAGCGAATTGATTTCCAAATACGGAGATGGAGCGATGAGTGACGGTTTGTACCTTTACCCCATGCGCTACTTTCTATGCGCTATGCTCCATGCTCCGCGCCCTATGCACTGTGCGCTAACCTTTGCGCCTAATATATTTTTGAGAGGTTGAACGATGCAACTGTCTGTTAATAGGTCTGTGAAAAATTCAAAGAGTAGGCCTTCGCCGCCGGGGCGGGTAAAAATTGTCGCGGCGCTGAAAACGTTGCTTGAAAAAAAAGAATTCGGTGCCATTACCACCGCAGAAATTGCAAAAACCGCCGGTGTCACCGAAGCACTCATTTATAAATATTTTAAAGACAAGCGCGATTTGCTGCATCAGCTTCTAAGCGACTATCTCGAACAGTACCGGGCCCGGATGATCCAGGACCTCGGGGGAGTTAAAGGTGCTTTGAACAAGCTGCGCAAACTTATCTGGTCGCACATAAATGTATATGCTACCAATAAAGTATTTGCTAAAATCCTTCTGATTGAAGTGCGCAACTATCCGGATTACTATAAAAGTGAAACCTATGAGCGGGTGAGAGAATACAGTGATATTGTCCTGAAAATAATTGAAGAGGGCATTCAGAACAAGGAAATAAGAAATGACGTCTCACCAAAGCTGCTGCGGCACGGGATTCTGGGCAGTATCGAGCAGGTATGCCTCTCGGGAATAACTTTCGGCCGCGATATCGATCCCGACGAACTCACCGAGCAGTTGTGTGAATTTTTTTTCAAGGGAATAATTAATCCGCATTGAACCTCAGCAGGTACAGGCGAGTCGTTTCTTGGTAATAACTGAAGAATGTATTCAAAAATAAGCCCCGCGGATTAATTAATTAATGCTGCGCATTTTTTTAATTTTTGTTTTGCTCTATTAAAGCTATTTGTGTGAATCACGCAGTGAATATGGGGAAGAATAGTTGATAGGTTTACGGGTTGATTACCTCATTATATCAAGAGTTTATATCTATTTAAACCGGTCAACTTAATCAACTCAATTAACTCAATAAACCCAGTCAACTTAATCAACCATTCAACTATTCAACTAAAAAATCCGGAGGATTTAACCATGGGAAAATGGATGGACGGCTATATGGAAAAACTGGCCGCCAATCGACGGGAAAACCTTGAGGCCGGCGGATCCCAGCGCATTGAACGCCAGCATCAGCTTGGCAAACTTACCGCCAGAGAGAGAATTGAGCGTTTGGCCGATCCGGGCACTTTCGAGGAAATCGGCTCGCTGGTCCGGGAGTTTCGTATGGGACTGGAAGGAGACCCGAAACCCAGCCCTTCCGATGGTGTCATCATGGGGATGGTCGAAATAAATGGCCGACCGGTCATAGTCTACTCGCTGGATTTCACGGTTATGTCGGGTTCTATCGGCGATCAGGGCGTCTGGAAAATAGCTGAATTGATCCGGATGGCCGGCCAGCTGCAGATGCCGGTGGTTGGTATATTCGACTCGGCCGGTTCAAGGTTCGGCTTTAAAAATGGATATGTCGGATTGAACGGTTTGGGGCAATTGGTAAGAAACTACTGCCTCTACTCGGGTATTATACCTAAAATAGCAATGGTTTTAGGACCCTGCACCGGCCCCATATCACAGGTACCTGTTATGTCCGATTTTCTGATTATCAATGAGAAAACCGGTTTTTTGTGGTGGGGCGGCGAAATCGCGTCCGAGGATGCGGGGTCAGCGGAATTCCACATGGAAAAGTGCGGTCAATGCGACCTGATCGCCGAAAGCGACGAGCATGCCATTGATCTGGTTAAAGAACTGCTGACGTTTATGCCGGACAATTGCTGGGGAAAGCCACTTACAATCGAAGCCACGGATGATCCGGACCGAACCGAAGATGCTTTGCTGGAGGTCATGCCCGACGATCCGAAATTCACTTATGATATCCATGAGATCATCGATCTGATCGTCGACGACGGTAAGTTCTTCGAATTGAAAGAAGACTTCGCACCCAACATGGTTACCGGTTTTGGCAGGTTTGACGGCATGGTTGCCGGCATCGCGGCTAGCAATCCAGATGAACTCAGCGGCATTATGGAGCCGGATTCATCAGATAAGTATGATCGTTTCATCATGTTTCTGGATGCCTTTAATATCCCTCTTTTAACCATATCGGACACACCGGCATTTCCGCCCGGTGATAAATGGGAGCGTTTGGGTGTCATCCGGCATGGGGCCAAAAACCTGCACGGTTATTCACATCTGACGAATCCAAAAGTCACTTTGGTGTTGAGACGTTCTTATGGTGGGTCAAACATCGTCATGGGCTGCAGCAAAATGGGCCCTGATTTCATTTACGGCTGGCCGACTACCGAATTTGCCCCAACCGGCCCTGAATCCATCGTGCAGGCCGTTTTCCACAAAGAACTGGACAAGGCCAGGCAGGAAGGAAAATATGAAGAAGTATACAACTTTTTCCTGAGCATATTGAAGGAGCATTTCAGTGTCATGACGATGGGGAAGATGTTTACGACCTACTACACGGTTCACGAGGTTATTGATCCCAGAGAAACCCGGCCTAAAATCATCAAGGCTTTGAGGGCCAGTTTAAATAAGTCCGAGCAGGTACCGGAAAAAAGGCGGTATGTTAAACCGGCCTAAAAATAGAGAGGCTGGAGTGATGGTGAATTGGAGTAGTGGAATTTTATAAATCTCAAATAACAAATTACAAATTACAAACAATTACCAATGATCAAAATCCAAAATTCGAAACCTGGAGTGGTTTTGGTCATTGATTATTGAAATTTGGGATTTAATTGGAATTTGGTGCTTGTAATTTGTAATTTTAAAAATTGGAAAAATAAAACCGTTATTTTAGTGCAAAACTTTTTTAGTAAATAAGCAAAAGGGAAGATTGTTATGAATAAGAGAATGGATGAAGCCATCAAACGCTACCGGGCGATTAAGGAGAAAAACCTTCTGGGAGGCGGCATCAAACACATCGAACGACAGCACGGCCGGGGCAAGTTGACTGCCAGGGAGAGAATCGAAATTCTGGTTGACCCCGGGAGCTTCAGCGAGCTTGGATCGTTTGTGGGGACCACCAGCCGGCGCATCGACGGCCGCATACCCGAGGCGCCCTGCGACGGCGCCGTTATCGGAACAGGACGGGTAAACGGCCGTTTGACCATGGTCCACGCCAGCGATTTTACGGTCTTAGGCGGATCAATCGGAGCCCAGCATATCACCAAGTTTGCCAAACCCCTCGAAATGGCCGCCCGATGGGGTATTCCGATGGTCAATCTGCTGGACTCATCAGGGGGACGACTCGGATATGAGGATGTCGCCCTGGCCGGTATTGACTGGTATTTTCGAATACAGTCCTTGTATTCAGGCGTCATTCCCCAGATCACCCTGTTGATGGGTCCCTGCATCGCCGGCGGGGCCTATCTTCCGACACTCTGCGATTTTTTGTTTATGAGCCGGGTTTCCGCCAATATGTGGCTGGGCGGACCGCGTCAGACCCAAGCCGCCACATCCGAGAAAATTGATCGCAATGTCGGCGGTGCCGATTACCACATGCAGCTCAGCGGAAGCTGCGATGTCGTCGGCGATGATGATGAAGAGACCATTAAAAAATGCCGTCAGCTACTCAGCTACCTCCCTCAGAATTTCAGAGAGAAACCGCCACCCTGGGAAAAAAACGATGATCCGCAAAGGTCTGTGGACGAACTGATGGATATTGTACCCGATGAATATGACCGGAGTTACGATATGCATGACGTTATCAAGAAACTGGTTGATGAGGGAGACTATTTCGAGATCAAAGACGAATATGCCAAAAACTTGATTACCTGTTTCGGCAGGTTTGATGGTGAGGTCGTGGGATTGGTGGCCGGAAATCCTTGCTATCCCGGCAGTATTCTGGAAATTAACTCCTGCGACAAATACTACCGATTTCTGCAGGTCCTGGATGCATACAACATCCCTCTGGTCAACCTGGTAGACACACCGCCCGTAGTTCCTGGCGAAAATGAAGAAGCCCGAGGCCTGCTGCGGCATATCGGCAAAATCGTGGATACCTATGCCACGGCCACCGTTCCCAAGATAAGCATCGTATTGCGGCAGGCTTATGCCGATGCCGGCAGCATGATCATGGGAATTCCCAAGAGCATGGGAACGGATATAACCTATGCCTGGCCCATCGCCAGATTCGGGGCGGAAGCCTCCAACCTGGATTACCGAAAACATTACCGGCACGGCATAGAAGAAGATGCCTATGAATCCTATCTTTACCGGTCAAGGGAAATAGTTGATGTTTATGGCACTGCCTTAAGCTGGACCGCCCAAATGGTTGACGAAATCATCTTACCCGGTGAGACACGCAAAAAAATTATCG
>CP070771.1:4315511-4322508 GCA_020345785.1 Desulfobacterales bacterium | reverse complement strand
TCTGGACACTAAAATCCGCTTTGCCGCCTGGCCCGCAACCGGACAGAATCAGTGGTGCGGCGATTTTGAGGAGCGTCCCATGGAGACTAAAGAAATACTGGAGCGCATGGCCGCCATCGAAAAACTGGAAGCCGCCAGAAAGGCTAAAAAGGCTCCCTGAGCTCCCGGAACCATCAGCGACTCGGCATATAATGGGGTATTTGCTTGGATTAGTTAAAACTGCCTGCCTTCTGAAATTCGCAAAAATTCCAAGCACCAAAATTCAAATCTCAAATAAATACCAATGACCAAAATTTAAAATCCAAAACAGAAGAATTCTCCGTGCGGCTTCGAATAAGTGGTGGGAATGTTTCGGTCATTGAAGCTTGGAATTTTGAAATTGTTTGAAATTTGGTATTTGGAATTTGAGATTTAAAAAGTTCTTCCTAATCAATGTCCCCGCTTACGACTTTTTCCCCGCCAGCATCCGGTCCAGCTCCAGAACGCTTTCAAGCTGCTCCAGCACCGGATTGGCTTGGGTTCCATCGAATTGATCTGCCTGGCGTTTCATTTTCTCGAAAGCCCGGGTAGTCACGCGCTCGGGGCTGGCAACCAACCGCACGCAAATCTGAAATAGAAAAAAGCTCATTAACAATACAATGCCGATGGTCCACAGGGCATGTAGAAAAAAGTCAAATACAAGATAGCTGCCCATTAAAAAGCGCTGCACCGTGATCCAGCCGGTATATCCCAGAATCGCCAAGGCCGGCAGGTTAAATAGTAACTGCAGCAGCATGCCGGAAAGCCTGCGCGAAATACGCTCCATTTCACTTTCCAGACTGTTGCGCCAAATCCCCGCAAATTTTTCACTGAAGGAATTAACGGCCGGTAAGGCGTCGTTGGCTCTGCGCACTGCACTGTCAAAGCCTCCGCCGATTAGAGACTCGGCAATATCCGGCCAATTGCTGAGCGTCGCAAGGCGGTATGTTCGCCAGCCTGCCGCTACTCGCTCATCGTTGTTCGTTTCGGCCATGGCGGATTTGGAATCCTTATAGTGACGCCAGGCTGAAATCAGCCCGATTATCTGGCTCACGGGGCGACCGAATCTAAAAAGGGCGGCAAGGCCGGCTCCAAAAATCAGCAGACGGGCCCAAACGGCGATCATCCACCCGATGGGTCCGACCCATCGCTGGGCCAGCTTTTGGTAGACCATCAGACTGACGCCGAAAAGTTGGCGCGAATCATCGTTTTTCATGGCGGCAATTGCGTCCAGGTAAGACTTTTTTTCAGCTTCCCGGAATTGTTCCGCCGCGGCCGCCAGGGAATTCCGGTGCCCGGAAATCTCCCGGCTGACTTCATTGAACATAAAATCCCGCAAACTGCAGGCATTTTCAAGTCGCCTGTCGACCACATAGCCGGCGCGATTTATGTTGTCGAAGATCAATTGCTGCAATTCTTCGAATTGATCAAAATCGTGTTTCGGACCGGCCGTTTGATCCCATTGCGGATTTTGCAGATGCCTGCGAGCGGATATGCACAGCATATGGTCGACCGGCGTTTGCCACCCGTTTTGGATGTATGTTGAAAAGTCCGGCAAGATGCGTTTTTTCAATTCCAGTTCGTCCTGACGATCGCATTTGTTGATCACACATACCAATGACGCGCCATTAAATTGGCGAATAAACGGAGCCATGAAATCAACATGGTCCTTTCTCTTGGGATTTTCGGAATCAAAAACGCAGATGAGCATATCGGAACGTGCGATGGCCTTACGCACGAGTGGGCTGTGTTTTTTGTAAGCCATGCTGTCGGTATCCGGCGTATCGATGATGGACACATGCTCCAATAGTTCCGCTGCAGGACTTGACTTGACCTCCACCGAGTCAGTTCCCAGCGATTCAATCAGCTGGCCGCCGTCATGCGCATCACTGCTGAATACAATAACATGGCCGGTGGTTGGACGTTGATGACCGGCCGGTGACAGGTCATCGACTCCAGCCAGAGCATTCAACAGCGTGGATTTGCCGGCCCCACAGGGTCCGACGATCGTCACCACCAGCTTGCGGTCGAACCGTTCGGCGATGTCATCAATCATTTCAATGGCCACATCGCATTGTTTCTTGAGCGGGGTTGCCGGCTGCCACAAAGACAGGCGGCCAAGGGTTATGCCCAGCATGTTAAGGTCATTTTTAAACCCTTCAATCCGGCCGAGTGCCTTCAGCGCAGAAAACTGCCGTGTCGATATCATTGTTTATCGCTTCCTTCCGTACATGTCAGCAGTAGGTTGTTTATGGTGCTGATCAACCGCTCTGCATCAGCTATGTTCCGACGGGCGCACCGGAGGATTCCGCCGGTAAGTTTCTCCTCAAATAAGTGCTGCACTTTTTGGGACTTATCTTTTAACCAGGTTTGCAAGATGTGTCCCAGCATTTCCTCGATCTGCTGCCGATCGGCTTTTTTCAACCCCGTGGTGAATGGAATTGCGAATAATGCATACAGATCCTTGACACCGAAAAGTCCTGCGAGCTTGACTTTTATACCGGCCGCGCCGACCGGGTCGCCGGTCGAAAGTACATAGGTCACCGCCGCCGTTGCAGGCAGCACGTTGAGAAAAGCCCAGAACGTTTGGCTGATTTTGCGCCATACGCCCATCTTTTCACGAAATTGGTCGGCCAGATCTTTAAGATCCTTTTCCATATCGCTGGAAATACCCACAATGATCTCTTTTTCCGCCAGAATTGATTGCAGTACGTATTTAAACTCCCTGGCCCGCAGCCGGTCCTGCTCCTCAACAACCACAGGATGGACATCAATCACAAAATTGAGTATGGCCCCCTCACCGGAGGTTTCGACCCGGGGGTTTTGTCCTTGCGCCAGGCTTTGACGGGTTTTAATTGCCTCAATAGTGCCGACCAACCTGCCGGATGCAGGATCATTCAGGGAGCTGATAACCGCAATCTGAGGACTTACCGCCTGATTATGTAAACCGGTCACCGCGGTCACCAGGTCTTCATCCAATTTTTGAACATACTCTTTTTTGGAAGATGGTCTGGATTTAGGCGGCGATATCTGGTTTTTAGCCCAGCCGGCCGCACCAAGCAGCATTTTAAGCGGAAATTCGATGACGCTGCCGGTTCTGCGCATAATCTTGACGTGGGTCGGATCCGTTGCCGCCCAGATGCGGGCAAACCGCCGCATAATGCGATCCATCGGAAAATGTTTCAATGCTTCCCGAATACAGTGGCTCTGGGCCATCTGGAGGGTATCATAATACAGACGCAATTTATCAAGTGACACCTCTGCGCGGTCTTTAATCATCCCGGCCCGCTGACAGACATCGTTCAGGATGGATGAATACAGCTCGATCCTGATCTTCGGTGCATCAAGCGATTGCAAGACCTGCATAAACGCCGGTTCTTTTGAATGTGCCGGCTTGAGCTTCATGAAACGTCGACCGGCAGCCACGTTATTGTCCTCATCGGTGCGATAAACGCCCAGCAGGTAATGGTCCGCCAATTCGCCGTAAATACCCCTGGCCACGGTCATGGCATGTTCCAGCACCTCCCGCTCGGTGAAGCTCGGATAGACCCGGTACACGAGAAAACATTTGCGTTTGCCGATTCCGGTGAGCATTTGAGCAATAAAATCCGTGTTATCGCGATTGTTGTAGTTAGAGTTGGTAAAAATATAGATCAAAATGTCCGCAGCTTCCAATGCCATCCGGGTCACCTCCCGGTTGGTATAGGAACCTTTGGCACCCGTGTCGAAATCCGGGGTATCCAGCAGCACCAGATTGTTTGAGTTGGAATGATTCAGGACATAAAGCGGCTTTCCCGGAATGGTCAATTCTTCTTTGACGTTTAAAGGCTGGGGAACATCTCCGAAAGGCCTTGCCAAATCGGCCAGAAAGTCGATTTGTTCGGCCCGCCGGGCCGGTATAGAAAAGAGCACCCGCCGATTCAGACCCGCCGTGCCGCCCGTCGGAGCGAAATTCTCCCCCACCAGGGAGTTGAACAGGGTGGATTTACCGGATGAGCCGCCGCCGCATATGGCAGCCACTATTGGAAAATCAGGCGCCAGCCGGCTGAGCAGCTTGGCGTCGACCATATCCTTCCAAAAGCCGATTGCTTCATCATCACCGAGCTGGAGCAGATCCGCCAGCCGGGGAATTTGGTTTCTGAGCACTTTTAGCGCATCATAAAGAGCCTGTTCCATTGACAGTCGATCCTCAATGTTTGATACTGGGTGCTGGATACTCGATAATCGATCCTGGATTCTGGAGACTCGATGCTGGATACTCGAAATTCATGTTCATACCTGAATCTTCAACCATTATTACCTACAATGATCACGTATATTTATCAGAGATGGGTAATTATAGCCTAAAAATATTATGAAAAAATAGATACCTGAATTTTAGCGCAATAATCAGTGCACCAGGTCAATTGGGTTTACGGGCGCAAACTTCACCAAGGGTTATTTGCATGAAAAATTCAGGTATTTTATAACATATTGACATTATTAATACAAAAATAAATATTCAAATATTCCTTTTTCGACCCTCTGTTCAATAGAAAATGTGGCACACGATATATGCCCTGCAGGGGAATCGATGTACGCCATGGTGACAGGATGACCAACCTGGCAGATTTAAAGATCCTGGCCCTTGACTGCCAGGCAACCGGCGCCAATCCGGCCAAAGGACACCTGCTTGAAATCGGCTGGATCCCGGCCTGCGCCTCTGCGCTCAAAAAACCGCTGCATTCAATACCGCAATCCTACCTGATCCGTTTACCTGACGATGCGGCCATCCCACGGGCGGTGCAGCGCATTACGGGTATCTCAGAGGAAAACCTGCCGGCTGCCGTACCATCAGATATCGTCTGGCACCATTTGCTGGCGGCCGCCGGACAAATTACCGCCGTCAATCCTTCGGCCACCTGCCCGCTGGTTATTCACTTCGCCCGGTTTGAAGAACCCTTTCTAAAGGACCTCCATCGCCGGCACCGCCCTGCCCGTCCATTTCCATTCCGGATCTTCTGTACCCATGAAATCGCAATCCGCTTGCTGCCAGACTTGCCGCGCCGCGGCATCAAAGCGATTGCCGGCTATTACGGCCATCGCTTGTCCGAATTCAAACGCAGCGCAGACCATGCAGTTGCAACCGCTTTTATCTGGCAAAAAATGGTCGAACTCCTAAATACCGCTTGCGGCATTTTCAAACTTGAACAGTTGAGCGATTGGTTGGTATCCACCCGGCCGGCCGGCCGCTCAACGCGAACATTTCCGATGAATCCGCGTCTTCGACGGCATTTGCCCGACAAACCCGGCATCTATCGCATGCTGCGGAGCAACGGAGATTTACTTTACATCGGCAAAGCCAAATCTCTCAAACAGCGAGTAAACAGCTATTTCCACCAGAAAGCCGCCCACGCCGAACATACCCTGGAAATGTTGACCCAGGCCCGGGGCTTGGATGTTACCCGGACCGGATCCGCCCTGGAAGCAGCCATACTGGAGTCCGACGAGATTAAACGCTATTCTCCGCCCTACAACATCGCGCTGCGCCGGCATCAACGCAGGCTCGCCTACTGCACGGAGGATTTCAGCCGCCAATCTCCGGTTGCCGAAAAAGATTGTAGCGTGGGTCCGCTTCCCGCCGGAAAATCCTGTGAAGCGCTGGCCGCATTCGGCGTTTGGTTTAAAAACGGAATGCAGTCGGCCGGCGATAACTTTGCCGGTATGGGGTACGCGGTGCTCGGCCTTCCCCCGGGGTATGCTCCGGAGTTCGATTGTTTGCGACAGGGCTTCGACGTCTTCCGTCGACAACACCGGGGCCACCCGGCAAATTTATCACCGCTGCGATTTTTGACCGCACTTGGCGCAAAACTATGGCAGGAGAAATTGGCAGCAGCGGCACTTGCTGAGACAGTGGATGAAGCGTCGGCTGCTGCCGACCACGGAGATATCCAGCAAAATGAATCGGCAAGCGAATTCGTTTGGACTCCGGAGGCGGTCGCAGGCGCCATCGAGCGAATGGTAAGGCACAGCGCTCATCTGATTCGACGCGCCCGCTGGTATTGCCTGCTGAGCGAATCAACTCTGGCATGGACGGCGGCCGGTCAGCCGGAAAAATATCGTATCATGATCGTCTTTGAGAACGGCAGGGTGATTCAACGCAATGATTTTAAAACCGATGGACAGCTGATGACACCGCCCGGCTTTGCCAGATCTTTTCGCGATCGGCAAAAAAATATTGATTTAAAAACCTACGACCGCTTGCGGGTCGTTACCACTGAACTGAGGCGGATTATCTCAGAAGGCCGCGATATCGAACTGCGCCTGAGGCCGCAGGTCACTTTGAGGCGTCAGCAACTGATCAAGGTGCTGCAATGGGTATAATCCGCATATTGTTGCTGGCCGACACCCACCTGGGTTTTGATTTTCCTTTGCGCCCGAGAATTCAGCGGCGCAGAAGAGGTCCTGAGTTTTTTGCCAATTTCGAACGCGCCCTTCAGCCGGCGCTGAACGGTCAGGTTGACTGCGTGGTGCACGGCGGCGATCTTTTATACCGCAGCAAAGTCCCCGCCGGACTGGTCGCCATGGCCTTCGAACCGCTCAAAAAGGTTGCCGACCGGGGCATCCCGATTTATCTGGTTCCCGGCAACCATGAGCGCTCGGCCATCCCCCACCGTCACCTTGGCGAACATCCCCGAATTCATATTTTTGATCGACCCCGCACATTTCGGTTAAAAAAGGACCGATTCACCGCCGCCCTGGCCGGGTTTCCCTTCGTGCGGCATGGGATTCGCAATGATTTTTTGGATCTGGTTGATCAGACCGGCTGTCAGGCGCTCGATGTCGATATTCGCGTCTTATGCATCCATCAGGCCGTTGACGGCGCCACGGTGGGACCGGGCAACTACATGTTTCGCAATGCCCCGGATGTCGTCAATGCATCCGATATACCTGAAGGGTTTGCCGCGGTGCTGGCGGGCCACATACACCGGTCTCAGGT
>CP070771.1:4296743-4315411 GCA_020345785.1 Desulfobacterales bacterium | reverse complement strand
ATCGGTACCCGGCCGCAGCTGAAGCCAGAGATCCGCTTTCCTGGCTGTGAATCCCTTACGCGGATCGATGCAAATGAGCTTAGCCCCTGTTTTATAGGCGCGCCAGAAACCTTCTCCCTTGTACTCATCCGGGTTGGTCCACTGCGGGTTGCAGCCCCACAAAACAATGCATTTGGGTCCGCCTTCATAGTCGCTTACGGGAAGATTGCCGACCGTGACCAGGGTTGATGCAACGCGCGAAACATAGCACATATGCCCCGCGGTCAGAACATTGGGGGTTCCCAGTTGGTTGGCAAACCGGTAAAGATGACTTTCATAATCTCTTCCGGTACCTTGTCCGATAACAATGGATTCCGGTCCGTGCGCATCGATGACGGCTTTAAATTTTTCGACGACCGTATCCAGGGCCTCGTCCCAGGTAATCCGCTGCCAGCCTTGCGCTGTTTTGCGCATGGGATGAAGAATACGATCGGGATGATAGGCCAGCTGGGTCACCGACAATCCTTTGCTGCACATGGTGCCGTGGCTGATGGGAGATTGCGGATCCCCCTCGACCTTGATGACTTTACCGTCCTGCACGTGGGCGATAACACCGCATCCCCCATGACACTGACGGCAGGCCGTCCGTATTTTTTTAACTTCACCCATTCTTTACCTCCCTAATTAATCCGCCCTGAAAAATAGGCCATTCAGGGTGTGTAATGGTTTTTTGAAAATTGAAGAGAGTTTTCAGATCGAAGGTCCGGCGGATTAATTACCTTATGCTGCGCATATATTTATGTGATTTTTGAGTTGTTAGTTACAGCTCAGATGCTGCTCTACAGAAAAGAGTATAAATTAAGCAGCTCTAATTTTCCGCTTTTCTTCAATCTTTCGAAGAATCTTTAAGTAATTCAAATGAGAAATCGTTGGTTTATCTCATTTGCTGTTTTTTTCAATAAATCGCTGATTGCGGGCCTGATTTCCGGGCGGACCTGCTGCCTTAATCCAACGGCCCATATCGCGGCCTGAAGGTTCGACCGATATGTTTTGAGGGGTACCGCAAAAGCGATGATGCCGTCTATATATTCCTCATCATCAAAGGCAAGGCCTTTTTCTCTGATATTTATGACATCCCTTTTAAATTGGCGTTTATTAACACATGTTCCGGTGGTGAATTTTTTTAGAGGGTTTGCGCTCAGAACGCGGTCGATCTCCTGGTTTGAAAGCTGGCTCAGCAGCGCTTTGCCGCCGGCACCGGCCGTTAAGGGTAGCCGCATGCCGATCTCTGATGAGATCTTGATGTCATAAGCCGTATCGACCTTGTCAAGGATAACCGCCTGGTTTTCAGAACGAATACCCAGGAAGGCCGATAGTTTTGTCTCCCGGTTTATTTTTTCGAGATAGGGATGGACCGTTTGAATCAGTTCGGATTTTTGTCCATTGGCGTTGCCCAGCAGGTAGAGAAGGGTGCCAAAGTGAAATTTGCCGTCCTGGCTTTGATCGAGGACCTCCAGATGCTTCAGGGTGTAAATGATGCTGAATACCGTGCTTTTGTTCAATTCCAGGCGCTTGGAAATTTCACTGATGCCAAGCGCCTGCTTTGATTTTGCAAAGAGCTGCAGGATCGCAAAACACTTTTCGATGGCAGGGACATTTTTGAATTCATTCGGCATAATTAATTTTACTTTATTTCAATCCCGCTTTCAGCGGGATTAGATCATTTTCTTGTTTGTTCTATATAAAGAACATTTGTTCGGTATATTAAACGGATCTTATGGTTGTGTCAAGAATAAAAAAAATGAATTATTTCGTCTTTGGAAACCTTACCTTTTGTATTTTAATGTTTTATAGTATACACAATACGCGTAAGATAGATCATTCAACATTCGTCAAACCAAAAGCTTTTCAAACAGCAATTCGTTAATTGTAAATCTTCGTTCTGTTAGAAGAGATCGCTTCAATCCGGCTTCTGAATCTGTCACAGCGATCTATGTTGGTCTGCAACCCGCGTCATTAACGAAAGGAGGGTAAACATGAGCTCTAATATCAAAATCAGGACCTTGTGTGCCGTATTCGCCGCAATACTTATCTTCGCCCCTGTTACGGTATTGGCCAAAGATAAGATCCTCATCGGAACCGCCATCTCCCTATCCGGGCCTTACGCACCCGGTGCCGGCATGACCCAGATTCCCAACTACAAAATGTGGGTGGAGGAGATGAATGCCAAAGGCGGCATATTCGTCAAAGAATACAATAAACGCCTGCCCGTGGAACTAATTATTTACGACGATAAGAGCGAGATTGGTACGGCCGTCAAACTTGTCGAAAAACTGGTCATTGAAGATAAAGTAGATTTATTGCTGCCGCCCTGGGGTACCGCCATGCACTTCGCTGTCGGGCCGGTGGCCAACAAGTACGGCTACCCCTTGATAGGACCCACCGTCTCCTCGGAAAAACTCCGCGAAATAGCCGACAAAATTCCTTACTTTTTCGGCATTTTAAATATGCCCCGCGAACAGGCGGCCGCTCTTGTTGACCTGTTGGCGGAACTCAACGTCAAGAAGGTGGCGTTGATCTACGTGGCCGACGCATACGGCATCGAGTGGACAGGCGAAGTCTCGCCTGACCTGGATAAGAAGGGAATCGAAAAAGCGGTCGAAAAGAGCTATCCGTTGGATGCCAAGGATTTATCTCCGCTGCTGAAAAGCATCAAGGCGGCCAATGTCGATGCCCTGCTTTGCATGTCTTATCCCAACGACACTTTCCTGATCACTAAACAGGTCAGAGAACTCGATTTGAACCCCAAACTTTTTTACCTCGGTGTGGGGGTCGCTTTTCCGATCTACAAACAAATGTTCGGTGGTCCGGAGGTCGTGGAAGGAATTATGGGTGCCGGTGCATGGAATCCGAGGGTTCCCTATCCCGGGGCGCAAGAATATTATGACCGGCATGTCGCGCGCTGGAATAAAGAACCCGATCGATGGGCTAGTGCCTTCACGTATGCCTCGCTGCAGATTCTTGAGCAGGCCATCGAAAAAGTCGGCAGCCTTGATCGGAAAAAGCTAAGAGATGCCATCGCCTCGGAAACCTTTCCCACCGTCATCGGTCCGGTAAAGTTTGAAGGGGGTTTCAACGTGCAGGCGCCCGGCGAAATCGGTCAGTGGCAGCAGGGAAGATTTGAGATCGTGGCGGGCAAGGATAAAAGAACGGCTCCGCCCCTGTACCCTAAACCGGCCTGGTAATCATCGTTGCAGCACCCTTTGGCATGCCATCCGCCCCTGCCCGTCCGTCTCCCGGAGACGGGCGGGTTTGTAGGGGGAATGATGCGATGCTGCCGATTTCAGAAATTGGTTGACGGTGGGAAATGAGTGCTACACTTTTCTTTGATCTCCTGCTCGGCGGGTTGATTCTTGGAGGCCTTTATGCCCTGATTGCCGTTGGCCTGGGTTTGCAGTACGGGGTGGCCCGGGTGCTGAACGTCTCCCATGGGGAGTTTATCATGCTGGGGGCTTTCGGCACTTACTCACTGCATACTTTGGCCGGCTTGAATCCTATTTTGTCGCTGGTCATCAGCGGTCCGCTTATTTTTCTGATTGCTTTTGGTCTGCACCGCACCTTATTCCGCTATCTGCGCAAAACCTCGCCCACCCAGACAGCCTTTGAGGGGAATTCCCTGCTGGCCTCCTTCGGTCTGCTGTTTGTCATTCAGAACATCGCGCTGCTCACCTGGGGTCCCGATATTAAAGGCTATTCCTATCTTACGGCGACACTCGATATCGGCGGCGCCCTCTATGCCGCCAATCGGCTGCTGGCGCTTGTACTGGCCCTGGGCCTGGCATTGGTTTTCTACCTGTTTCTGGCCCGCACCCGCACCGGCAAGGCTATCCGGGCGGCCGCCCAGGATTTGTCGGTCGCCCAGTTGATGGGCATTAACATTCACACCGTTCTGGGCCTGTGTTTCGGCCTGGGTGCCCTTATGGCCGCGCTGGCCGGCGCTCTGGTGAGCATGATGTTTGAAATTACTCCGCTGATGGGTCTGCCTTATACGGTTATCGCCGTGATTGCCGTGGTCCTGGGGGGATTGGGAAACATCATGGGGAGCGTAGTGGGAGGGCTGATCCTCGGAGTTGTCGGCAACCTCGTGACGTACATCCATCCGGGGTTGTCGATGATCGCCTACTACGTCATTTTTCTACTGCTCCTGCTGGTCAAGCCCAGGGGCATACTCGGGAGGTAGCAAGCAGTGGTTGACCCTCGGAAACTTTTGCACGGACAGTCCTTTCTGCACTGGCTGATTGTCCCGCTTTTCATCCTGCTGGCTTTCTCTCCTGTCTGGCTTTCCCACTACACCATCATATCGTTGAATGACATTTTTTTGTACATCGTGTTGACCGTCAACTGGTCTCTTTTTTCGGGGCCCACCGGTTACATATCACTGGCCACGGCTGCATTTTTCGGCACCGGCATTTACACCGCCGCCATCCTGGGGGACAATCTTCCGCTGGCGGTGGTTATTTTGACCGGAGGCCTGCTCAGCTTTATCATCGCTCTTCTGGTCGGGCTTTCCAGCCTGAGACTGCGCGGCATGTATTTTACGATCTTTACCTTCGGACTCAGTGAACTCATCCGGCATGCGGTTCTGTGGTGGGAGGTGAATATCTCGGGTACTGTCGGCCGGCTGGTGGTTTCCCTGCATCATCAGACCGTGTTTTATATCCTGCTGGTGACCGTTTTTTTGAACCTGCTGATGGTCCATCTCATCCGCCGATCAAAGTACGGTCTTGCCCTGCGCGGCATCGGTGAGTCCGAAGAGGCTGCCGATCACATCGGGGTCAATGTCAATCGGGTCAAGATCGGCGTTTTTGCGCTGAGCACTTTTTTCATGGGGACGACCGGGGCGGTCATGGCTACCCAATGGACCTACATTGATCCGTCGATTGCCTTTAATCCGCTTTACTCGTTTATGCCGGTTCTGATGGCGATCTTTGGCGGTATCACAAAAATCTATGGTCAGCTTCTGGGAGCGGCGGTGCTGACCCTGCTGGCCGACATGCTGCTGACCAAATTCCCTTACTACTATAATCTGCTTTACGGGGTTGTCCTGGTCTGCGTGATTCTTTTTTTGCCGCAAGGTTTGGCGGGGTTGACAATCGAGTTGAAAAAATGGAGGGAACGGAGGTCGGCGGCCTGATATGCACTTGTTGGAAGCAAAAGGATTGCAAAAGTATTTCGGAGGATTGGCCGCCACCAGGAATGTGGATTTTCACATTCAAGAAGGAGAGATTGTCGGTTTGATCGGACCGAACGGCGCCGGCAAAACAACGCTTTTTAATCTTATTTCAGGCTCCCTGGTCCCCGACGGTGGGACCATAAAATTCAGGGGCCAGGAAATCGGCGGGCTGAAACCGCATCAAATTTGCCGGCGCGGTATCGCCCGCACGTTTCAGCTGGTCAAGCTCTTCGGCCAGATGACGGTCTTTGAAAATGTCTACATGGGATGTCGATTCGGACGGCGATCAGAATCCAGCGCGCGGGAATCCGGCAGGCAAGCCCGGGCGTTGCTGGATTTTGTCGGTTTGGCAGGCAGGGAAAACATGATTGCCGGAGATTTGACGATGGTCAATCAGAAAAGATTGGAGATCGCCCGGGCCCTCGCCACCGGACCGCAGCTGCTGCTGCTGGACGAGGTCATGGCAGGCTTGAACCCGTCGGAAGTGGATCAGGCCATTGAACTGGTGCAAGAAATCAGAGATCAGAAAATTACCGTCTTTATGATCGAGCATGTCATGAAAGCAATCATGAAAATATCGGATCGGATCCTGGCCCTGCATTTCGGCACCAAGATTGCCGAAGGGATCCCCCGCCAGGTCGCGGCCGACAAAACCGTTCTTGAAGTCTATCTGGGTGTGCAAAGCAATGCTGACGCTTGAAAATATCAAAACCTCATATGGAAAAATAGACGTTCTCTGGGGGGTTTCCCTGGAAGTGGACAAAAATGAGATTGTCGCGCTGGTGGGCGCTAACGGTGCCGGCAAAACGACGCTGCTGCACACCATAACCGGCCTGACACCGCCCAATGATGGGTCCATCGCATTTCTGAATAGCAGAATCGACAAACTTGCCCCCCACCGGATTGTACGCTTGGGGATTTCCCTGGTTCCGGAAGGCGGCAAACCCTTTCCGGAGATGACGGTGCAGGAAAACCTGGAAATCGGGGCCTATATGTATCAAACCTGGAAAAATAAGGAGGAATCTCTTGAACGCGTGTATCGGGTGTTTCCGGTACTTAAAGAAAGAACCCATCAATTGGCAAAGACGTTGAGCGGCGGAGAACGCCAGATGCTGGCAATGGCAAGGAGCCTGATGTCGCAGCCCAAAATGTGTCTGTTCGATGAACCATCCTACGGACTGGCGCCGATCATTGTCAGGCAGCTTTTCGATTTCATCCGATCGCTGCGTGAAGAGGGGATTACAATTCTGATTGTCGAGCAAAATGTCCAGCACGCATTGGAAATCGCCGATAGAGCCTATGTTCTCGAGAACGGGCGGATTGTGCTAAACGGGGAGAGCAGGGAGTTGCTCGCGAACGAACATGTCAAGAAAGCATATCTAGGGATATAGCAGGGATATAGTAGATGGAGAGAATGAGCTAATCCCGCTGAAAGCGGGATTGAAATGATCTAAAATGAGCTAAAATTTTGGTATTCTGTCAATCTTATTAAAAGAGATAGAGCGCTACGCGGCGCAAACGCCTGCACTGCTCGAGTATATCCTTAATTTTAGGCATTTTAGGCAATTTAGATCATTTTAGATCAATTGGTACTACACATGCGGCAGTCCGACATAGTTCTCCGCCAGGCTGCGCGCTGCAGCTTCGGAGCTGCAGACGTATTCAAGCTGGGCACGCTGCAGACGGCCCCTGAACCCGTCGTCGTCGGAATAGCGGTGCAGCATTAAACTCATGAAAGAGGAGAAATCCTGGACCCGCCAGACCCGACCCAGACATGCGGCGGAATATTGCGCCAGAAGTTGGTTGGTACCCCTGCGATACCAGGCGATGAACGCTTCGGCAAGCTTGTGCACGTCGTGAACTGCAAGATTCAGTCCCTTGGCTCCCGTGGCGGGCACAATATGGGCGGCGTCTCCCGCCAGGAACAGGCGTCCGTACTGCATGGGCTCGACAACGAAGCTGCGCATCGGGGTAACGCCCTTTTCCAGGACGGGGCCGTCAGTGAGCGTCCAGCCGTCATCAGTAGCGAGGCGTATGCTGAGTTCTTCCCAGATGCGCTCATCCGGCCAGGCATTGATGTCCTCGTCGGGTTTCACCTGAATATACAGGCGGCTGATTTCCGGGGACCTGAGGCTGTGCAGGGCGAAGCCCCGGTCGTGATAGGCATAGATCAACTCCTCGGTTGACGGCGCGACGGCGGCCAGAATCCCCAGCCACCCAAACGGATACTCGTGATGGTAGGTTCGCAGGACGCCGGCCGGGATCGATTCCCGTGTCACACCGTGGAACCCGTCGCATCCGGCAATGAAATCGCAGTGCAGTTCGTTTTCTCGATCATCCTTGCGGTATTTGATAACAGGACTGGTGGAGTCGATGTCCGACAGCCTCACGTCATCCACTTCGAAATGGACCGTTGCACCCGCTTCGAGCCGGGCATTGATCAGGTCCTTGACGACCTCCTGCTGGCCGTAGATCCAGATGGCGCGGCCGCCGGTGAGATCGCTCAGGGCGATCCGATGACCGCGGCCGTCGAAACGCAACTCGACGCCGTGGTGCACCAATCCTTCACGCCGGAGTCTGTCGCCAAGACCGGTGTCACATAGCAGGTCGACCGTGCCCTGCTCAAGAACGCCTGCCCGAACGCGTTCTTCGACATATTTCCGGCTGCGCGCTTCCAGTACAACCGAGTCGATGCCCTCCAGGTGCAGCAGGTGGGACAGCAGCAGGCCGGACGGACCGGCTCCGATGATGCCAACTTGCGTCTTCGTATTCATTGAAAGAACTCCTTTTGTTGTAAAGGTTCAGGATTCAGGGTTCTGAGAAATCAATATCACGCCCACTGCGTTCGAGCTCACAGAGACCGCAGGGAGCATTTTTCGTGCTCCAGACGATTATAACCTTAAGCTCCGTGATCTCTGAGAGCTCTGTGTGAGATAAAGGTTCAGGGTTCAAGGTTCAAAGTTCAAGTGTTTTCTACTTGCACCCGCCACACCGGTTTGTTGCTGCACAGCCGGCTGTCGCCATTGATCTTCCGGCCAGACGATGACATCGGCCGGCGAAAGCGAAACGTGGGTATCGTCTCTTTCGCGGCCGGTGATATTGGCCAGAACCACTTCCTCTTTATCAATTTTTCCCGCGGCCAGCATTTTTTTCAATGCAGCGATCGTGCAGGCCGAGTTGGCGCATGCCGGAATCCCCTCCAGGTCCCAAATTAACTTGCGGGCTTCCATGATCTCGCTTTGGGTTACCATGACAAAATCGCCCCCCCACCGCTTGACGATATTATAGGCATAGGGATAGGTCCGGGTCGGATTGCCGCGCAGAATCGCGCGGGCAATCCCGGCGGGCTTGCGAAAGATATGATGCTCCCGGATCACGGGGGACCGGTCCTGCCAGGCTTTGACCATCGGACAGCACAGGTCCTGCTGTACACAGCAAAATTTGGGCATTTTTTTCAGTCTTCCCAGAGCAAGATACTGCAGGGCACCCTTGTAGGTTCCATACACGCCCATGGCACTGCTGACAGCCTGGAAATACCAGTCGGGCGATACGGACAGCTGGTCGATGGCCTCGAGAAATGCAAGCTTGAGGCCTTCCCGGCGGGCCGGATTGAAGAAGCCGCGCTCGGATATGAGGCCGTTGGCCGCAGCGAATTTGCCCGCTTCGGCAAAGGCCTCCACAAAGGTTGCTCCCTCCAGTGAATAAACTTTTATGTTGGCGGCAGGTCGAAAATTGAGCCGGTCCAGGAAGTCCGCCGCCACGAACAGGTGCAGGGTAAAGTAGGGATATTTAATAACGCCGGCTGCGAGCGACGTCGAGCTGTTGCCGGTGGATGAGGTCACAAACTCTTTGACGCCGATTTCATTGAAAAATGACAGTACTGCGGAAGCCATCCGATCTTTGGTCGTCCAAGTCGGATTCGGGGTTTCATCCTTCAGATAAAGCCGGCGGATTCCGAGCGCCTTGCTGAGTTCCCGGGCATGGGTACAGGGCGTATTGCCGCAGCCCACCCACAGCAGATTATGCGTATCGGCGATCGGCAGCAGATCAAAATATCTTATCAGCGGGTTGTCGTGGTCCGTGATGTCGACCATGGTTAAATCATAATCGACATCGACAAAACCGTCGCATCGATCGCAGAAGAAGACGGCGGCATGGGGAAATTTCTTGCCGCACTTGACGCAGGTGTGTTGGATTCTTTCAAGCGCCCTGCTTCCTGTGTCCTTGCAACCTGTCGGTTTCATAGGATCTCCCCTTGTAGCGCCGAATTCCTCATACTGAAATGGAAAGCCTCGTCTTCGGTACCGGGTGAGGTGAATCGGATTTGCCCGCAACTTTTTTTTGGGATCATTAAAGTTCTGAAATAATTGAAAATTTCAAATAACAAATCACAACTCCCAAACAAATCCCAATGACTAAAATTAAAAATTCAAAATAGGCCCTTGCGTTTGAATATTCGAATTTGGGATTTCATTGGAATTTGGTGCTTGAAATTTGGTATTTTTCAACGCTTCATTTCTCCGTTAAACCAATACTCTCTCCTCGCCTGGCCAGGCTTCTTTGTTTTTGCTAGTAGACATCCTGCTGGGCCATGATCGACGCCAGCGATGGCACCTCGGCTTCACCCACCTTATCAAGGCGCTGTAAATCCTCGAGCACGTCGTTTAGGCCCAGCTCCCTGAGCCGGGCCGCCGTGGGCAGCCCGTCGGAACTGTAGCCCCGGTAGCGGTAATACTCATCCAGCATGCCGGGATGATCGAGATCAACGGCCTCCTGGGGTCTATAAAACCGGCCCGGCGGTTTTTTGACAAAGTAATCGTCTTTTCTCGTCAGGCCGCATTTGACATTGAACGCTTTCTCCACCTGGATGATGCGCTCGGCGCATTCCATCAGCCGGGTTCCGTTCCAGGGACGGCCGTCGACGGCGGCCAATATTTTGGCCAGGGCCGCCGGATGGATCATTTCGTGATCCTTGGAAATACCAACGGCCACCACCGGAAATAGACACAAACCCAACGAATCGATAATGGCCTTGTAATTTTCATGCCACCAGATCGCCCGTCCCTTGGCCTCGGGACTGTAGGGATCGCCGACCGCATCACCGGCGGCTCCGAACAAGCGCTTTGCCAGACGCTTGGATTGATCGTATCCTTGAGCGGTAAAGGGGTAGGCAAACAGATGATCCGCTCCCCGGGCCGATACGCAGAATCCAAGGGTATCTCCGGCCTTTTTCCAGATGGGAAAAGACACTCCCTTTACATGCCAGGTGTATTTTTCGCTGCCCCGGCCCAGGATTTTGGCGGCGCCTCGGGCCCCTTCGGCCAGTAGGTCACCGAATCCTTCGCGTGCTGATATTTTTCGGATCAGCCCGGCCACCACGTCGTGATCGCCCCATTTGAGGATCATGC
Source organism: Desulfobacterales bacterium (assembly GCA_020345785.1). The sequence continues at coordinate 4,304,791 of CP070771.1, read as the reverse complement.
CGTCGGTATCCTCGGCGGTCAGCAATCCGTATTCCCAGCATTCCATGGCCCAGCTGATGGTCAGACCCAACTCGTGGGATTCGATCCCCAGTTCATTGATCATGTTAACCAGGTGCAGCACCGCCGGATAGTCAAACAACGCCAGATTTATCCCCAGCGGGCCGATATTGCCGCCTTCGACTTTGGTGCCTTCGATTCCGGCAAATTTCCCCTCTGTGATCTTCCAGGAATGATGACAGGCGACCGGGCAGCGCCAGCAGCCTTTGCGGCCGTTTTGAAAGGCCAGAAATTTGTCTTCGGTCAGGCTCCTGTAATCCGGCGGCAGCTCGTCTCTGAAATTCCTGGTGGCCAGGGTTCCTTCGGCGGCACGTACGCCCACCACAAGAGGGGTGCCGAAGTAGCCAAGGGCGACGCTTAGCATTTGCTTCGGGAAGAGTTTCTGGTAGGTTTTGCTGAGCGCCGCCAGGGTGCCGCGGTCGGCCACCGGCACTTTGCGAGTGCTTTGTACCACAATGGCTTTCAAGTTTTTGGAACCCATGACACACCCCATCCCGAGCCGCGCGATGGTACGATCCAGCGAAACCATGATGCATGCGAAACGCACTCGGTTTTCGCCGGCCGGACCGATGCAGGCGGTATCGCATTTAGGGTGGCGGGCCGAAAGAGCGGCAACGGTCTGGGGAATCGACAGGCCCCAGAGATCCCGGGCCTCGCGAATCTCGATCTGATTCATGCCGCGCACCAGAATATATACCGGACTTGATGCTTGACCGTAAAAAATCATGTGCGAAAACCCCGCTGCGCGCATCAGGGGGCCAAAGCGACCAATTGCTCCGGAATGTCCATAGGCATTCGTCATGGGGCTTTTGGCCGCGGCAACCGTGCGCCCGGCCGTCGGAAACGGGGTGCCGACCAGCGGACCTTGCCCCAGGATCAGGACATTGTCGGCCGACAGGGGATCAACGGTGTGCTTTACCTTTTCATACAGCAGACGGGCATTGGCTCCGATCCCGCCGATATAAAGTGCCTGCAGCTCTGCGGGCATCTCTTCGACCCATGTTTTGCGGGTCGTCAAATCGACATGCAGGATAAGGTCCTGCGAATCGGTATTGCCGGATATTTTATGCAAGGCATGCTTCTCCTTATTCACCGTCATGATCATGACAGGGAACAAACTTGAAACCATACAGCCAGCTGCCGGTGGATTCACGCCTCAAGCGTCTTAGAACCGCTTGAACCCGCAGCCCCTCTCTAGGCTTTTTGAGGTCAAAACCTTCCATAGCAGGCTCCAATTGATCCTCGCCGATATCCACCACCTCGCCTTTGATGTGAACACCGTCATCCAGGCGAACCAAGACCACGTATCGCGGCATCTGATTTCCATAACCCGAAGGTGTCGTCATTTCAGCCGGTGACCAGCCGGCGATCACCCGACCGGTGGGCGTGCATTGATAGGGCGCCAAAGGTGTTCCGCCGCATCGTGAACAGCACTGGCAGCGTGGGAAAAATAAGGCGCCGCAGGCCGTGCAGCGTGAACCCATTAGCCGGTAGCGGCCTTGCCGCTCGCGCCAGGATTTGGCCGGGTGGTACACACCCTGGCGGTAGATGGGGTTGTTGGAATTCATAACGTACTTGCGTGTTTCCTTATTACTATTATTGAAAATTTGTCCTAAATTAGTTTCGTGGCTCCTAAAAATAGGTTTCAGGTGTCAGCCCACCTTATGATGACATGAATTGTTTTTTCTTTTAGCTGCATGAGATCCCAATAATTTCTTGCCTTCCATATTCATTTAAAGTTAGGTCTGGGCCAGGGGTGTCAGTCTCTGGCTGTCGAAGTTTCCAGGTAGTTCTATATGGAGACATGCCTCACAGCTTCAACCTTATAACCGCCACCAACTTCCTTGCACCGGGAATCTGACATCTGACACCTGACACCTGAAACCTCAAACAATCTTAGCATTCGGTAATATCCACAATAAATTTTCGATTTTGTTTTGTTAAACGCCTAGCCCTTCCTCAACACCACCACGGTATTGCCGCTGTTGGCGCCGCTGCTGGACTGGGCAACCGCAACTTTCGGGTTCCAAACCTGCCTTTGGCCGGCGTCGCCGCGCAGCTGGGTGACGCATTCAATGACGGCCGTCAGAGCCGAAGCGCCCGAGGCGTGGCCGCAGCCGATGCTGCCCCCGTAGGTGTTGGTCGGAAACCTGCCGTCAACTGCCGTGGCGCCGTCGAGCACCGCTGCGCCGGCTTCGCCGATGCCGCAAAGACCGAGGCCTTCCAATTGCATCATGCCGATGACCGCTGTGGCATCGGAAACCTGTACCAGATCGATGTCGTCGGGGACGATCCCGGCCATGCGGTAGGCTTTCTGCGCAGCGATTCCGGTGTAGCGTGATTCGGCGATATCATAGCGTTTGTGTGCACCGTTGAAATAACAGGACAAATTGCCCGTCCCGCAGGCATAGGCGATGCCGTCGAGATAAACTGGCATCTTGGCCGCATAACGCGAATCGCCTTCCGGTGCCAGAATCACCGCCGATGCGCCTTCGACGCGCTGGGCGATCAGTTTCAGCAGGGCTCGTTTGGCGGTATTTCTTCGAACCATCGGCGTTTTAAAATGAAAGGCCTTGGGGTTTCTTTTCGCATACCAATGACACTGCTCCACCCATTGACCGACTGCATCCATGCTGACGTCAAATTGCGTAGCATAGCGGTTCATGATTAGCACCAGGTTGTCGATGTGGGTGAAGCCGAAGGCAAAGTCGTACTCGGGATCAGAACTCAAATCGATGGCATCGATATAATTGGAGACGTCGAACATATCTCCGCCTTTTTCAAAGCCGCACACCAACACCAGACGTGCCAGTTGGGAGGCCACCGCGGTCCAGCCATGCTGCAGCGCCACTGCACCGCCGGAACAGGCCGCACACACCTGGGTAAATCCGGCCGGTGCCGCGCCGATGCCGGCGGAAACCTCCGGGCCGATGTCGCCCATTTCCGTCATGACCTCGCCGTGATAGGCCACAACACCGGCTTCGATCTCGGCCGGATCGATGCCGCCGGCATCTTCCAGCGCATCTTTGACGGCCAGGCCGAGCATCTCAAGCCAGGTCAAGCCGGGGTAGTGCAGCACATGCCGGGTGGTGCCCACACCAATGATGGAAACGCGAACCGGACCTGTCATAAGGCTTCCTCAGATATCACATAAAGGCGTTGAGTTCGTAAGGTACTTTGCGATATTTCTGCTCGTGTTTCATTGCCGTTGCATAATCCACGGTAAGCACGTCCGAAAAAAGATGCTGTTGGAGGGCGCCGGCTTCTCGACGTTGGTGCGCCATTACCGGGGTGACCTGCAGGTGCAAAATGTCGTATCCTCCTGCGCCGCAGGATACGAGCAGGATGCTCTCCCCGGGTCGGGCTGCATCCAAAACCGCCGACAAGCCGATTAACACCGAGGCCCCGCCGCAATCTCCAATCTCAGGCGTTACCAGGCCGCGGCAAAGATGGCTGTCTTCAAACCCGAGGGCCGCCCCCAGCTGTTCTGCGATCCTTGCGTATGGCTGATGAAAGATGGCGTGGTTGAAGTCCTGTGCCTGAAGATGCGTCGCCGCAAAGAATTTTTTCACGGCGGCCGTCAGTTCCTGCACGAGAGCGGCTTCGTTGATTTGCAGCTGCTCTACTGGATCCGCAGCGGTCGCTCTGCCACACCAGAAATCATCCATCCCCGAAGCATTGCCACCTGGGCCCAGGCCGGAAACCACATGCTTGAATTCCGCAAGGACGTCTTTATTTGCGAGAATAAAGCCGGCAGCCCCGGATGCGGCAAAAGCGCCGTGGAAACTGTCGGCAGCGGCGTAGCGGGCGATGGTGTCGCCAGCCAGCGCCAGGGCATGGGAAACCATGCCGCTTTCCACCAGCGCCAAGCCACTGATCAAGGCGGCGACGCCCGACCGGTTGCCGAGCTGAATATCGCCGGTAAAGATTTGCGCAGATAGTCCCAGGGCCTCGGCCAGAAATGTCGCCGACGGCCGCGTCGCATAAGGGTCGGTGCGCGTGCCCAGGTACAGCGCACCAAGCGCCTCACGGGGGCTTCCGGCAGCGGCGATCGCCGCCTTGGCCGCCATGATCGTTAGGGTATTGGTATCTTCATCGGATGCCAGCACGGCGCGCCGCCGCATGCCGATTTCACCCTGTTCATCCGCGGAAAAAAAATTTCCCCTTATCGCCGGGCAGTCTTGCAGCCTCAGGCGCCGTTTAGGCACATAGACGCCGAATCCGGATATACCGGCCATGGGCACCCTCGCTAGCTCTTTCGCCGTTAGCCCTTCATGGGTTGATGTTTGATATTAAATACTAAAGGTAAAGGTTTCAGGTGTCAGGTTTCAAGTGTCAGCAGTTAAAAAAACATCAAATAACAAATTCCAATTTGATAAAGCCGGCCATTCCGTGGCTGAAGGCGGCGGTAAAACGCTGACACCTGAACACTGAAACCTGAAACCCAATAGTTGCACTATCAATCGATCAGCGCTTGACCTGTCTTAACTGCTTATACTGCGGTACAGCCCCCGAAAAATCACTGCTTTTCAGAAATCCTCCCCGTAAAATAGCCGCCGCATGATTCTGCCCCGGACGGCGTCGGTTTTGGCCATCAATTTGCGGGTGTTGAGCACTTGCAACGGGTCCAGTTCACCTTTGACGATCGCCATGATGACCTGTTCGTTGCTTTCCAGGAAAATCGTCGGCTCATCGTCCTCCGCGGCCCTTTGTAATTTGCAGTCTTTAACTGTGATTTTATAGGTATCGCCTTCATCGGTATTCAGCTGGATGACTTCGCCTTCAAGGGCTTCAATATCATCCAGTTTATCCGGATCGTTGTTTAGTTCTTCCCCTCTGGCCTCCATATATTTGACGAAGTATTCGGTCACAGGGTGTTATCCCTCCTTATTTCAAAAACCATTCAGGCCGCCGCCTAACCTTCAAACCGCCGATAGATAAGGGCGGTATTTTTGCCGGCAAATCCAAAGGTGTTTTGCAAAACTACGGATCCATGCCACACTCTGGCCTGATTGGGAACATAATCCAGATCGCACTCCGGATCCGGAAATTCGTAGTTAATCGTCGGTGGGATGGTATTGTGATTGAACACCAGGGCGCATGAAACGGCCTGCATGGCCCCGGCCGCACCGGATGAATGGCCCACCATTGATTTTATCGAGCTGATTGGCAGGGAATAGGCATGACGTCCGAACACCTTTTTGATCAAAAAAGTTTCCTGCCGGTCGTTAATCGGCGTTGAGGTACCATGGGCGCTCACATAGGCGACGCTTTCTTTTGAAATATCCGCCGCCTTGAGCGCTTCCCGGATGGCCCGGGCCGCCTGATCCTGGCTGGGATCGGAGGCCGTTTGATGATAGCCATCGCAGGTGGTCTGGTAGGCTGCCACTTCACAGTATATGTGAGCGCCCCGTTGTTTGGCATGTTCGAGTTCCTCCAGGACTAGAATTGCAGAGCCTTCACCCATGACAAAGCCGCTGCGCTTGCGATCAAAGGGCCGGGATGCCTTTTGGGGGCAGTCGCTGCGGGTGGACAAAGCCAGTACGGTATCAAATGCCTTGATGGTAAACAAATTGATCGGATCTTCAGCACCGCCTGCCAGGATGACATCAGCCGTATCATCCTGAATATACTCAACTGCGGTGCCGATCGCATCGGCCGAAGCAGTGCATCCGGTGGAGATAATGTCGGAACGCCCTTTAAAGCTGTAGGTCATGTTGATGTTTTTGGCCAGGCTGCCGGGAAAGAACGAAAGACGGTAATCGAGAGTGGGATCGTTGTCGAGGCTGACCCCGCCGGGTGCGTTCAAGATGAATCGGTTGTAAGTATGCCCGGCGCCTTCCATACCTCCGACGGAGGTTCCCATCACGGTGCCGATTCTTTTCGAATAAGCGGCCTTTAAATCGAGTCCACTGTCCTGCAGCGCCAGGTAGGCCGCAATCAGCGCATAGCGCGCAACCCGACTCAGGTCCCGCGGTGTTTTGGGTTTCGGATAGCGGGGCAACCGGGGCTTTTTGATTTCGGCCGCGATTTTTACATTGGTTCGCGAGCTGTCAAAGCGCGTGATCCAATCCACGCAGGATTTGCCATGCTGCAAAACATCCCAGTACGCATCTTTGCCGACCCCGGCCGGCGAAATGATGCCCAGTCCTGTGACCACTACCCGCCGCAATCTTCTCTCATATCGCTGGTCGGCGTTCATTCCGTAAACCTCTGGTATAGCAGGGCGCTGTTTTTGCCGGTCAGGCCGATGGTGTTTTGCAGCACGATATCCACCATTAACCGGCGTGGTACATTGGGCACGAAATCCAGGTCACAATCCGGATCCGGCGTGTCGAGGTTGATGGTCGGAGGGATCATCTCTTTTTGGATTACAAAGGCACAGCCGATGGCCTGCAAGGCGCCACCCGCCCCCAGGGGATGGCCAAACATGGATTTGATCGAGCTGACGGGGATCTTCTTGGCCGCATCTCCAAAAGTTCTTTTTATCGCCCAGGTTTCTCGCCGGTCCTCTGCAACGGTTGCCAAACCGTTGGCGCTGATGTAGCCGACAGCTTCCGGGCGTACATTTGCCTTGTGCAAAACTTCCTGCATGGCAGTGGCGAGATTGACGTGGCAGGAGCTGCTATAGCCGATAATTTCGGCATAGATCGGTGCACCGCGTTGCAAAGCGTGATCCAGATCTTCCAGGACGAGCATCCAGGCGCCTTCTGCCAGCGCAAAGCCGCTGCGGTGGCGGTCGAACGGGCGTACCGCTCTGGCGGGAATGTCGGCATTGTGAGCCAGCATGCCGACACTGTTGAATAAATAGAAAATGCCGGGTGTCAGGGGCGCTTCTGTTCCTCCAGCCAGAGAAATCTTGGCCCGGCCGCGCTGAACGTTTTCATAGCCGTGCCCGATGGCGTCACAGGCGGCAATATCGGAGTTTAAAAACACATGACCGCGGCCGTGAATTCCCAAGGGGATGGTCACGCTTCCGATAAGATTGCCGAAGTAGCCGATAATCGCAGTAAACCGATGGGGCTCGGCGGCAGGATTTTTATAAAAGCGGTTGTATTCGGGTTCGCCCCAGTGTACGGAACCCAAAAAAGTGCCGATGCTGACAGCAAAATTGTCGGTATTTATCCTTGCAATATCGATGCGGGCATCTTCGAGGGCAAGTTTTGAGGCCACATAACAAAAAGACGATGCCCGGTCCATAAAGCGCGAAATCTTGCGTCCGACAAATTCGGTTACATTGAAATCGCTGATTTCGGCGGCAACGTTTGTGTTGCCGTTTGGCAGGGTTATAGTAGGGCGGCGAATCGTGCTCTTCCCTTTGGTCAGGGCCTGAAAGAAAGGCTCTTTGCCGAGCCCTGCTGGAGTCACCATCCCTAAACCGGTAATTGCCACTCTGTTCAAGGTCGGTCTTCCTTTCACCTGATTAGATCAGGTTTCCGAATTGCGAATCACGCAAAGTCAGCTGCGCCGCCAAAAGGGAAGCAAATACCCGTACGATTTAAACAAAATCCCCCGAACACGTGGGCTTTGGGCCGTCAGGTCTTGGCAAAGTCATGCCTGTATTGACCTGCATCGATATATGTCAAATTATAATCTGCAAGTCAAATTAATTTTTGTTCTCGCTTAGATAATGAACCGTATATGGCATCATACGCCGCTAATTTCGAACCCTTTCCAGTAGCATGATTTTCTCTATTGTCCGGCTCAATAGGCGCAGATCCTGCAAAGCACCCATGGGCAAAAAATAATCCACGTACGGCAGCGCCGTGCGCATTCCCTGGCAAATCGGCCGGTAGTCCCTGGTCCTCAGCAGCGGGTTTAACCAGATGATCTTATTGGCCCTGCGTTTGAGCAGGGACATCTGAGCCTCTAATATGTCGACCTCGCCCCGATCCCAGCCGTCGCTGAAGATCATGACGATATCTTTGCCCGACAGCAGTCGTCGGCCGTAGCTTTCGGTAAAGCTTTGCAGACAGTGACCGATTCTGGTG
>CP070771.1:4276026-4296643 GCA_020345785.1 Desulfobacterales bacterium | reverse complement strand
ACCATATACACATCCGAAACATTCGTCCGGGTGGGTCCGGTGATTATCAAATCATCCAGCGGCTTGAAGAAATGATATGAGTCGTTGCGTTTGAGAAAGTCCAATGGATCGAGATTGATGGACCGGGCTCTGGTAATCGTTTTGCCGTCGGCGATGGCCCCCGCGGCATCGGTGGGTCCATCCGTACCGTCGGTGCCTCCGCTTAAAACAACGATGTTTTCCATGCCGTCGATGATCATGGCAGATGCCAATGCAAATTCCTGGTTGCGGCCTCCTTTGCCTTCGCCCTGAATCGTTACCGTGGTTTCTCCGCCGCACAAAATACAGGCGGGTGCTGGAATCGGGTTGGCTGAATTGCGAACTTCTTTCGCAAAAGCCGCAAACATTTTAACCACTTCCCTTGCTTCTCCCTCCACAGTGGAAGAAAGAATCAAAGACCGATAACCCTTCCGCTGGGCCTCCCGGCTCGCGGCGATCAAGGCCTGGATGTTGGTCCCCACCAGCTCGGAATAGCATCTTTTGAAGACATCATCACCCGCTTTAGGGGTATCCTCGATATCTCCTGCCAGGCCTTGCTGAATGCGTGTTTGGACAGATTCTGGAAGCTTGTTCCAGATGTCATACTTCTTAAACACGCCCCGGGCATCGGCAAATGTGCTGGTATCCGGTACCGCGGGTCCGGATGCAATCACATTCAGATCATCTCCGATAACATCCGAGAGGATCAGGCTTATCACCGTAGCCGGATAGGCCAGACGGGCCAAACCTCCTCCTTTAGCCCGGGAGAGATGCTTTCTGACGGTGTTGATTTCGTGAATATCCGCACCGCAGGCCAAAAGCAAACGTGTCACCTCCTGTTTGTTCTCAAGGGTAACCCCTTCGGCCGGAGCCACCAGCAGGGCGGATCCGCCCCCGGAAATGACGCATATCACCAAATCCCGCTCCCCGGCCGCCTCTACCAACGATAGAATATCCTCGGCACCCCGAATTCCGCGTTTATCGGGGACCGGGTGTCCTGCCTCATGAATACGCATGTGCTGTAATGGCAAACCGTGGCCTTCTTTGACCACGATCACACCATCTGAAATCCGATCCCCCAGCAGGTCCTCCAGGGCTTTTGCCATGGGGGCTCCGGCTTTGCCGGCTCCTGTCACCAAAATACGATCATAATCTTCAAATTTAAAGCGCTGCTCTCCAATTTGTAAGCCATCATCTACCAGTTTGACATAGCGGAGAATCGCCTCCACCGGATCGACCGCTTTCAAAGCTGCCTTGAAAATCGCCATGGCGTGTTGCCGCATTTTTTGAAGCTCATCAGAGTGTGTCGACATGCCTTTCCTTTCGTGTTCGGTTCAGATTTCAGAGGACAGAAAAAAGGTTTCAGTCTCCAGTCCTCCACGCTATGTGCTTTGCCGCCGGCACTATGCCAATTCAATCCGCAATCCGATATCGCAAATCCCATATCACAGGGTTGCCATCTTATCAATCAGATCCACTACTCGATTGGAGTAGCCCCACTCGTTGTCGTACCATGAAACAATCCTGACAAAGCCGTCCTGCAATGATATGGTGGACAGCGCGTCAAAAATACTTGAATGGGGATTGCCGATGATGTCGCTCGAGACCAGCGGTGCGTCGCTGTATTCGACGACCTTTCGCATCGGCCCCTCGGCTGCTTCCCGCGCCGCGGCATTGACTTCTTCCACGGATGCGTTGCGCCCCAGGCGGGCCACCAGGTCCACGATGGAGCCGTCCGGCACCGGAACACGCATGGCCAGCCCATCCAGTTTGCCCTTCAATTGCGGCAGCACCTTGCCGACCGCCCGGGCCGCACCGGTGGTTGTGGGAATAATATTTTCGCCTGCAGCACGACTGCGTCGAAAGTCTTTGTGAGGCACATCGGCCAGACGCTGGTCGTTGGTATAGGCGTGGACCGTGGTGATAAACCCTTCTTCGATGCCGAAAGATTCATCGAGAATTTTGGCAATGGGTGCCAGGCAATTGGTGGTGCAGGATGCATTGGAGACGATGCGGTGATCCGCCTTGAGTTGATCGTCGTTGACGCCGAGTACGATAGTGGCATCGATTTCATCCTTGGCCGGCACCGTGAGAATCACTTTGCCCGCTCCCGCCGCTAAATGCTTTTCCAGACCTTTTCTCTCGCGAAACACGCCGGTTGATTCAATGACAAAATCAACCCCCAAATCTTTCCAGGGAATTTCAGCCGGGTCCCGCTGATCGGTCATCACAACTTTCTGATCGCCCACATACATAGCATCCGCAGTTGCCCGCACCTCCTTTGGGAAGATACCCATCACCGTATCGTATTTCAGAAGGTAGGCAAGCTGTTCGTTGTCAAACAGGTCGTTGATGCATACGACGTTAACATCATTGCGATCACTTAAAATTCGAAAGACGCTGCGGCCGATGCGGCCGAAGCCGTTTATTCCGATGTTTATAGCCATTATGCTGCCTCCTTTTCTATTTCAGAGAAGGTATTGATGAGATCTACCACTCGGTGTGCATAACCCCAGCCATTGTCGTACCAGGAAAGCGTTTTAGAGACGCGATCTCCCATCACCATGGTGGCCAGGGAATCGAAGGTGGTCGAGTAGGGACTGCGAATGATGTCGCTGGATACGATGGGATCGTCCTCATACTCGATGATTTCACGCCATTTAACAGTAGAGGCGGCTGTCCGCACCACCTCGTTGATTGCGGTGGTCGTCACCGGTTTTTCATGCCAGCAAACCAGATCCACCACCGAGCCGTTGGGCACGGGAACATTCATGGATCCGCCGCTGATGCGCCCTTCCATTTCGGGTATCAAGCTGGAAACCATCAGAGCGGCATCGGTTGTCTGGGGAATAATGTTTTCGGCGGCCGCCCGGCCGCGGCGTTTATCTTCGGAGGGAACATCCGCCAGGCGCTGCTGGTTGGTATATGCATGAACGGTGCTCAGAAACGCCCGCTGAATTCCGAAAGCTTCATGCAGTACTTTGACGATCGGCGCTGCGCAGTGGGCCGTGCACGAACCGTTGGAGACAATGCGGTGCTCCGGTTTCAGCTGATCGTCGTTGACGCCCATCACCACCGTAATATCCGGTGGGTCCTGGGGCGGAGCGCATAGAATAACCCGTTTGGCTCCCCGTTCGAGATGCCTTTCGAGCTTCCCGCGCGACCATCTGCGGGCGGTGGCCTCAATCACCACATCGACCCCAAGGTCTCCCCACGGCACGTCACCGGGCTCTTTTTCCGAAAGCATGGGAACCTGGCGCCCGGCCACGTAAAGGTGCCCTTCCTTGACGCTGACTTCATCCGGAAAGGGGCCCAAAATCGTATCGAAACGCAACAAATACTCGAGCGCTTTGTGATCGGCAATATCGCTGATCGCCCGCAAACGGATATCCCGGCTCTGGTAAAGAATGCGGAAGAGGTTTCTTCCGATCCTGCCAAAACCCATTAAGCCTAAACCGACAGTTGACATGCGACACCTCCTTGTTAAGCGTTGTTTAACCCTAAATGATCGTAAACAAAATAGGATAGTTTTTTAACTTTATGATTTTACGGTGAGTGTTCATAAATTGGGCGCAATTTATAACTCCTCTATAGGTGGGTCTAATTCTTAATTAATTACGATTCCATGCTTGTCAACGATGCAAAAAGAAGGGTAAAAGATCATCATGTCCCGGGCCAAGTTATGGTAGCTGCACCCTGCGCGATGATATAAGGTTTAACTAAAAAGAAGACTGCTATAACTCCATTCATAAGCCACCGGCTATGTTGGTGAGAATTGAAAAGAATTTACCGTTACAGCGAGAGCATTTTTTGGTTGTCCAAACTGACATGATGCCGTCAAAATTCTTTATATACATCAGCGACACATGACAGGTCTTGGTTCCGGCCCCTTCCAGGGGCCTTCCTCATACCTCCAGCTCTGCTGGTGGTCGCTGATGCTGCACTTTCTGATTCGATCCGGGATATCTCTAACAGGTTTCGATCGGCTAGCTGATGGATGGTTAATGGCTGCTGGACACAGATAGAGGTGCACGGCGCGTAGGAGGCGCCGAAGGAGCGCTTCGCTTGTGTCAAAAGCTGACGGCTAAGGAGCCTCTATATCACCGAAACTGGGTAATCGGCGCTTTTCACTTCAAGCCCTGAAAGGGTTCACCTCAAGCGCAGCGCTAATCGAGACCTTCCCCTGCTGTCCTTTGACTTATGTCTTCCGTTCCCTGTCCTTTTTTTATTTTGCTACTCCGCGATCAGCTTGTTGCGGTTCTGAACGTAAGCGTTGCGAATCATGACGTAGGGATCCAGGGCGGCTTCTTTCAGGGCCTCGTACTCCCCGATTCGCAGCGATGTGTCGTTGACGGTCTCGCCGGCACGAATGGCCAATGATACCCAGAGCTCGTCAAACAGCCACCAGATAGGGTCCAGGAAGGTGTCGCCCAGTCTGCCCAGACCATCACGCAGGCTGGAAGGTCCGAAAAACGGCAGCATCAGATAGGCGCCGTTGTCAAATCCCCAGACGGCAAAGGTCTGGCCCAGATCTTCCTTGCTGGGCTGCAACTCGGGGTAGTTGGCCGCCGGATTCAACAGCCCCACGCAACCGGCGGTGGTATTGATGAAAAACTGGCCGAATTCATAGCCCGACTTGCGGAATTTGCCCTGCAGCAGGCAGTTGATAAAACGCACCGGAAAGCGGATGTTGTAAAAGGCATTGCGAATGGCCTGGCGCAGCTCTTCCGGGATAATAAAGCCGTATCCTCGGGCGACCGGCTTGAGCACCCAGAAATACATCTTGTCGTTGAAGGTATACAGCCCCCGGTTCATCTCCACCCAGGGATCCGGGATCAGGATCACATCTTCGGCCTCGGCGTATTCATCCTCGTCGTCGTATTCATCGTCGTACTCGTCTTCCTCATCTTCGGCGGCTTGCTCCTGGGTTTGATCCCCGGCAGTATCGGAAGCCTCCGGCGCTGCCTGGGCCAGATAAAGCGTGGCTTCATCATTGAAAGCCCCTGCGGGATTATTGCTGAAAAGTAAAATAAAGAAGAATATTGCTGCGGCGACCGGCCATAACTTTTTCACGGACTTAACTCTCCTTTCTGCGCCTGAAACGAGCTTATTGATCCCAATTTATCCTGATTCTGATACCTGAAACCCAAACAAATGACCTATCTGTAAATTTGTGGCGCCGACAGCGCCATTTCCGCCGAGCGCGGTCTTGCATGACGTCTAGCCTTTACCCACTTTATTGCGCAATATTTCCAGCAATTTTTCGGGAGACTCTTTGGCGAGTATTTCCCTGAACTGGGTACGGTAGTTTTTCACCATGCTGACCCCTTCGATGATGACGTCGTAAACCTTCCAGGAGCCGCTTTTGTCGGTGAGCCGGTAAAAAAGCGGGATTTTTTTGCCGTCCGACGTCTGCAGATAACTCTGAACCTCGGCTGTTCCCTTTTTAAGCATGCTTTCCTTATCAAAAATAACTTTCTGATCCGAGTAAGCCAGCAGCCTGTCCGCATAAACCCCCTGGAGCAGTTCCCTGAACAACTCGACAAATTCTTTTTGCTGCGCGTCCTTCATTTTTTTCCATTCCCGGCCCAGGGTTCTTTTTGACAGTTCGTCAAAGTCGAAAATCGTACTGATCACCTCAGTTAGTTGGGCGAGTTGCTCATCTTTGGATTTGGCCTTGAATGCCGAATCGGTCAGCGTTGCAAGAACCTTGTTGACGCCGGCTTCCACGGTTTCTTTAGGGCCTGCCGCAAATCCATGCAGCGGAATCATCAACACCACTGCAAATATCAATATAAATGCGGTAAATTTTCTAGTCATATTTTCCTCCCTTTGGGATTCGTCTTGATTGTTATGTTCGTTATGTCCGTTACGATCGTTTGGATCGTCTTCTTGGTTGATTAGTTGATTAAGTTGATTGGGGAATAAGGACTCATTCTGATTTTACAATTCAATCAATCCATTCAACTTATAAACTCAATCAACTCAATGAACTTAATCAACCCCTTATTGCTATCAGCTATGAGCCGGTGCGCCAGAGCGCCATCCCGCAACCCGATCTCCGCTTTTAACGCTATGCCCTATGCGCTATGCCTATCCCTCCACCTTGCAACCCGTAACGCGTCACGCGTCACGCGCATAATTCCGACTTCATCTTTATTCTTCCTTCTCTCCTCCTCCTCCGCCTCCACCGCCCACGTCACCAAACGCATACTTGCTGACCAGATCCATGATGTCGGTGGGGGAGTTGGTATCGGTGATGGAGTCGCCGTCGGCCAGCAGATCCCCGCCGCCGCCCGGATCGATCGAGACGTATTTATCCCCGATCAACCCCTCGGTTTTAATCGATGCAATCGCATCGTCAAATATCTCGATGCCCTTGTTGATTCTAAACTGCACCTTGACCACCTGATTCTCCTGGTCCATTTTAAAGCTCTCTACCCTACCGATTTCCAGGCCGAGCATGTTCACCGGGTTTCCGACCCGCAGGCCGGTTACCGCGGTGAAATTGGCATTCAGGGTATAGCTGTTGTCGCCTAAAAACCCTACATTGCCGAGTTTTACAGTCATATAACCAATGCAAACTAAGCCGATCACCACAAAAATGCCTACGACGGTTTCCTTGGAATATTTTTTCATGCTGATTTTCCTCCGGGTCCACACTTGAATTTAGCAATCTCTTTTTGATTAAACCGTGCAAACTCCATCACGGACTCGATCTCAATCTGAGGCTTACCCTGGGCCAGTCCGGCAAGGACTGAGAATTCGGTACACTCCTCATCCGACCCCGCCTCGCCTTGCTGCAACTCGATACCGCGGATTCCGTGTGCTTGAAAATCCCGGGTAAAATCCTCCATGATGCGATTGGCCTCTTCGAGATCCGAATAGGGCAGCACGGTGGCATATTCGTTAATTGTCTGGCGTGACGAGAATCCGCCCACCGCACCGAAATGTTTGTTGATATAGGAACCTAAAGAGCGAATGATTTGCTGGGCCGATTCATGCCCCAGATGCTCGGTAATGGCATCAATGTCATCCAGCGTGAAGACGGCCGCCGCGTAGGTGGCATCCGGCTGTCGCTGGCTCAAATCCGTTTGATAGCGAACCTTGAAATGCCGCTTGGAATAAAGCCCCGTCAGCTCTTCTCCCAGGCTCTCCAGGCTGCTGATCAGCTCCTGACGGAAGGGATGGTCCAGTGCTTCAAAAGCCTCCGGGTCCCCCTGGAATACGATTTTGCGGTCGTACAGCGCCAGGATGCGGTTGGAGATGAAATAGACATCCGGAATTTCGTGGCTGATCAAAAGGGCCGTGAAACCGAAACGCTTCTGATATTCGGCCACCATTCCCAGGATAGCATTTTTGCGGATGGGGTCCTGGCCGGTGGTGGGCTCGTCAAAGAGCACGATGTTCGGATCGGTGACCAGGGCGCGCGCCAGGGCCGCCCGCTTCTGCATGCCGCCGGAGATCTCCGACGGGTATTTGTCGGCCACCTCGGTCAGCTCGGTCTGCTCGATGCGGGCCATGGCCTTTTTCTCGATTTCCTTCTTTTTTAATTTAGTCGTGTACTTCAGCGGCATGGCCACGTTTTCAAAAACCGTCATCGAATCAAACAGGGCATTGTTCTGAAACATGTAGCTGATCTGACCGATGTAGTCGTTCCATTCCTTCCGGGTCATCTTATCAATGGGCTTGCCCCGGTACAGAATCTGCCCTTCATCGGGTTTGAGCATCCCGATGATGTGCTTGAGCGTCACGCTTTTGCCTGTCCCGGAAAGGCCGATCAGCGTCGTCACCTCGCCTTCATAAATGGAAAAATCGATGCGGTTTAAAATGTTGCGGGTGCCGAAAGTTTTGCTGACGCCTTTAAATTCGATTAGAGGTTCTCTTTGCGCATCCATGGCGACTCCCGGAAGATAAGAGTTATTGGTTATTTGTTATTACCTGAATTTTGCACGTATTCTTAACAACAATGAAAAAGGCGCGTTTCTATTAGGTGCTCCGTAGCTAAGTTTGCTGGAAAAAATTCAGGTATCTGTTATTTTTTATGTTTATTTTGCAAAAACAAAAATTACCCTGATGGTAACAACACTGAAAAGCAAAAGTCCGAAAAAGCCCTCTGGTTACGGGTTTGCCCGATTTAGCACCAAGGCTTGAATAGTCAATATTTCAACGGTATTTTTCGATTTTTTTTGATACCAATTGATTAAAACTCCACAGCCAATAACCGTTGGCCGTATAAATTTGGTTTGCCAATAGGTTGTGCAAGAAACTTCTTGCACGTCGCCAATGAGTTGAATTTATGAAATTTAAATCAGATAGTATTTTATAGAATCTGAGCAAAATCATTTAAAAATAACTATTACCTGAATTTTTAAAACCAAACATCGCTCAAAGTTAATCCTGATAATGTGGCTTCGAACGCAGTAATTGAGATTTACGTGCAAAATTCAGGTATTAAACGATAAACGAGGTTACCACGTAGTCTGCAATCAGGATCATCACACACGAAATCACTACCGCCGAGGTGGTGGACAGGCTGACGCTCTTGGCGCCGTAGCTGTCGGTGCGCATGTGCGTAAAGAAGCCCTGAAAACAGCAGATGGTCACCACCAGCAGCCCAAAGACGATGGATTTGGTAAAGCCGCCCGTGATGTCGTCCAACTCGGTGCTGGACAACACTCGGTAAAAGTAGGTGCCCGAATTAACCCCCAGCAGCAGGCAGCCGCTGACCCAGGCGCCGATGATGCCGATCAGGTCAAAAAAGGCGGTTAAAATCGGAAAACTGATAATCGCCGCCGCAATGCGCGGGCTGATCAGATAGCCCAGCGGATCAATGCGCATGGTGGACAGCGCGTCGATCTGCTCGCTGATGCGCTGGATGCCGATCTCCGCCGTCATGGCCGAGCCCGCCCGGGCCGTTATCATAATGGCGGCCAGCACCGGTCCCATCTCGCGAATCAGCGTCAGAGCGATGGCGGTGCCCAGCACACCCACCGAGCCGAACTTCACCAGCACGAAATACAGCTGCAGCCCCAGGACCATGCCGGTGAAAAAACCCACCAGCATCACGATCTGGGCCGATTTGGCCCCGATAAAATAGACCTGCTGTATAATGTCCGGGATGGCCTTGACCCGAAAGATCATGAAAAAGGAACGAAAGAAAAAGATGGCCATGGCTCCCAGATCGTTGTTCAGCCTAAGGGTTTTGCCGCCGAAAAAATCGAAAAACGATCTCAGCAATCCTTTTTTTGAGCTCAGTGCTGCGTCTCCTGCGGTAGGTTCAACCGTAGAATTGTCTGCCATATTGTGATTTTCCCTCCCTCGAACAACGGCATCGCCAAAATGCGATCAAGAAGTTAACCTGAGGCGATTAGGATTTCTATATTGCAAAAAATAAGATAATTTATGTATGGTGGCACAAAAATGCAAGGGGATCAAGCGTTCAGAGACATTTTTCTTTATCAAGTTTGCAGGTTTTCTAAGCGGTTCGGCTTGCACTTTTGTTTTGGATGCATGGCACGACTTGATAAGAATGCTTCGGTAATTAAATTAAAATTACCCGAAAGTTATTCTACCAGGGATATATATCATATTATACGCGAATCTCAAGAAATTTTTTGATATAGTACGATATTCAAGTTTCTTAATACCGGAATACCGGCCATGTCTCTTTATTTTCACGTGGCTGATATGACATATAAAAACAAAAATTGCGCAGCATTCAGTAATTAATCCGCCGGACCTTCGATCTAAAAACTTTATTCAATTTTTAAAGAACCATTCCACACCCTGAATGGCATATTTTTCAGGGCGGATTAATTGGGAAGGCATTCAAAATGTCCAAAAATCTATACATTGCAACCATGGAACCGAGAGGCGGTAAATCGGTAGTAGCCCTCGGCATCATGGAATTACTGTCGCGGCGTTTGAATAAAATCGGATTCTTTCGTCCGGTTATTCCCGATGTTGAGCGGGACAATAACATTCAGTTGATTCTGAGCAGGTATAACTTGGAATTATCGTACGAAAAAATGTACGCCTACCAGCACGAGGATGCCCAGCATATGGTGGCCGTCGGGCAGTACGATGCGCTTTTGAAAAATATTCTCAGCAAGTATAAGGCGCTGGAGAGTCAATGTGATTTCGTTTTATGCGAAGGCACGGATTACACCGGAGTCTCCTCGGCTTTCGAGTTCGACTTCAATGCAGACGTCGCCAACAATCTGGGATGCCCCATTCTCACGGTGCTTAACGGACGCGAAAAATCACCGCAAGAAATCATCGAAGGGATAAGTTTTGCCCATGAATTTTTTGAAAGCCGCGGATGCACGATCCTGGCGACGATTGTCAATCGCATAGCGCCGCAAAGCCTTGAAGTCATCAAGGCGCATCTTGCGCAAGAAGCCGAGGCCGGGGTGCCGGTATACGTTCTGCCCGAAGTGCCTTTGCTCGGCAAGCCATCGGTCGGCGAAATCGCCGCCGCCCTTGACGGACGAATCCTCCAGGGTGATCCGGATCGCATGAACCGCGAGGTGCTGGATATAAAAATAGCCGCTATGACCCTGCCGCATTTTCTGGATTATATCACGGAAGGCACCCTTGTCATTGCGCCCGGCGATCGCTCCGATGTCATTCTGGGCAGCTTAGCGGCCGCAGCCTCGGAAACCTATCCGAATATTTCCGGTCTGCTTCTATCCGGGGGGTTGACGCCCGAGCCACCGGTTCAAAAACTGATGGAAGGTTTCAAAAAATCGTCGCCGATACCTATCTTCAGTGTCGGCACCGACACCTACACCACGGCGATGAACGCCGGTTCGGTGAGAGCCGCTCTCACCCCGCAAAACGACCGCAAGATTGCGGCAGCTCTGGGAGTTTTCGAATCCCATGTAGACATTCCAGAGCTCGAAGATCGGATCGCGGTGGTCCGTTCCAAACGAGTGACCCCGATCATGTTCGAATACGAACTCATTGAACGGGCCAAGGTCGACCGTCAGCACATCGTGCTGCCCGAAGGCCATGAAGAAAGAATTCTGCGAGCGGTCGAAATACTTCTGCAGCGCCAGGTAGCAGAGATTACCCTCCTGGGCAATCCGGAAGAAATTAATCATAAAATCAGTTTGTTGGGGCTCAATCTTGCGGGAGCGCACATCATTGACCCCCAGTTGTCGGAACAGCTCAACGATTACGCGGAAACCTACTTCGAGTTGCGCAAGCATAAGGGAATATCCCGCGAAATGGCGAAAGACACCATGACGGATGTCAGCTATTACGGGACCATGATGGTTCACAAAGGCGCCGCTGACGGCATGGTGTCGGGAGCCATCCACACCACCGGGGACACCATCCGGCCGGCCCTTCAGATTATTCGCACCCGACCCGGAGTCTCCATCGTTTCCAGTGTGTTTCTCATGTGCCTGGCAGACCGCGTTCTGGTTTACGGCGACTGTGCGGTAAATCCGGACCCGGACGCCGAACAACTGGCCGACATTGCCATTAGTTCGGCTGAAACCGCCGAAATGTACGGCATCGAGCCCCGCATTGCCATGTGCTCATATTCCACCGGCCAATCCGGTAAAGGAAAGGATGTCGACAAGGTGCGTGAAGCCACCCGTCGCGCCAGGAAGCGCCGCCCGGATTTGAAAATCGAAGGCCCCATCCAGTATGATGCCGCCGTGGATGCCGGAGTTGCAAAAACCAAATTGCCTGCAAGTGAGGTGGCCGGTCATGCCACGGTATTCATATTCCCCGATCTGAACACCGGCAATAATCTTTACAAGGCCGTCCAGCGATCCGCCAATGCCGTGGCCATCGGACCGGTCCTGCAAGGCTTAAAAAAACCGGTCAACGATTTGAGCCGCGGCTGCACCATCCCTGACATCGTCAACACGGTGGCCATCACGGCGATTCAGGCACAGGCAAGCGCCTTTTGATTGCGGAATGCGGATTG
This sequence comes from Desulfobacterales bacterium, assembly GCA_020345785.1. The sequence continues at coordinate 4,284,678 of CP070771.1, read as the reverse complement.
CGGATTGGGGATTGCAATGGCATAGGGCAGAGAGCATAGTGCATAGCGGAAAGGACTGAGGACTGAGCTATTGAGATGTCAGGTTTAAACGCTGGAGGGATAAGTAGGTGCAGGGTATAATGTTCAGGCCGAAGTTAATGGCGGGTGGTAGTGGTTTCTGCCTGCATCCCGCTGTTTTTCAAGCGGGGCAACCACGATCGTGGAGTCAGCCAAACCGAGGTGATCGCGGTTGCAAAACGCTCCCACACTCAAAATTGCCTAAGTTAATATCTTTGAAAATTTCTAGGGCCAAAGAAGTTTCTTTGTCCATCAAACGGAATACCCTACAAAGGCGGGTAAACTTCGGCTTCCAGCGGCAGTGCTGACACCTGACACCCGAAACCTGAAACCTTAAGTTTTTCAACTGTACTCTGTCATCTGTCATCTGTTCTCTGTCATCTCGGAGGTTAAACATGAAGGTATTAGTCATAAACAGCGGCAGTTCATCAATCAAATACCAGCTCTTCGACATGCGGGATCGGACAGTTCTGGCCGCCGGTCTGCTGGAGCAGATCGGTGAGACGGAAAGCCGTTTGACGCATCGATCCCGCAGCGTGCAGGGCGGTATGGAAGAAATCGTCCGAACCCAGCCGGTTGAAAATCATCAGGCGGGCTTTCAGCTCATTGGAGGCGTCTTGAATGAAACCGGTGCTGTCGGTGACACGGGCGAGTTGTTCGGTATCGGCCACCGCGTGGTTCATGGGGGTGAAAAATTCCGCGCAGCGACGATCATTAATCCGGAGGTGATCGAAACCATTCGCCGGCTAATCCCCCTGGCTCCCCTGCACAACCCTCCGAACCTTCTCGGCATCGAAGTCGCTAGGGAGGCTGCCCCGCAAGTACCCCAGGTGGCCGTATTCGATACGGCCTTTCATCACAGTATACCTCCCCCGGCATTTCACTACGCGCTCCCGCAGGATCTGTATGCAAATCATCAGGTGCGCCGCTATGGTTTTCACGGCACCTCCCATTACTATGTTGCCAAACAGGCCGCCTTGCATCTGAACAGACCCCTGGAATCCTTGAACCTCATCACGCTTCACCTGGGAAACGGCGCCAGCGTCACCGCGATAAAAAACGGCAAAAGTGTCGACACCTCCATGGGCATGACACCGTTGGAAGGGCTGATTATGGGAACCCGGTCGGGCGACATAGATCCGGCCATAATTTTCTTTCTCGGCCGTCAAGTCGGGTATGCACCGCAGAAAATTGAATCCATGCTAAACAGGCAAAGCGGCCTTAAGGGGATTTGCGGGGTCAACGACATGCGTGACATTGCGAGGCTTGCTGCAAAAGGGGATAAGAGGGCCAGGCTGGCCATCGATATGTTCTGCTATCGAATTAAAAAATACATCGGCGCCTATTATGCTGCCCTGGGCCGGGTCGATGTGCTGGTATTTACCGGCGGCATTGGAGAGAACGCCGGAGATATCCGCTTGCGCTCATGCGAGGGTCTGGCGCGGCTGGGCATTGATGTAGATGAACAGAACAACAGTGTCAGAGGAAGTGGAATATTTGAGATCCAAAGCCCGAAAAGTGAGGTCACCATACTTGTTGTTCCGACGGATGAGGAGCTTGAAATCGCCGAGCAGACAGTGCAATGTATAAAAGCCGCGTCTTGATGTGGGTTTAGATGGTTTGGATGGTCCCGGTTAAACAACGGAACAGCGAACCGCAGAATATCGAATAACAAATAACGAATGTCGAAGGGTGGAATCGCTGCGCTCAGTCATTTTTCCATAAATTAGACAGAATACATTCATTCGATGTTTCACGCCTTGGCGTGATTCGACGTTCATCAGTTTCTTTTCTTGATCAAACTGACCGCTTCGGCGGCCAGCGGCTGGGCTGAAACCTTCCTTTTGACCTCTGTCATCTGTCTTCTGTCCTCTGCTTGCCGCGCCATAGCTCGAAGAGCGAAGGCGGGTCCTCTGCCATCCGTCCTCTGCATTCTGCATTAACGCTCTGCGCTATGCTCTTTGCCCTATGCTTAGACTTCCGAACTCCGACTTCCCACCTCCCACTTCAAAAGTCTGGCCTCTGTCATTTGCTATCCAACAGTTGAAAGCCGCCAACAAGTTCTTATGTTAAATAAAGTGTTTTTTGCTCAGTAATATTCCAAATGCATCAGGAGAATAACTATGAAATTCGGTATTGTCGGATGAAAGTCGGTATTGTCGGATGCGGTTTGGTCGGCAGCTCAGGGGCATATGCCATTGCCCTGGCAGGGGCTGCCCGTGATCTCGTATTGATCGACATCAATCGAGAACTGGCGCGGGCTCATGCTGAAGATATTCTCCACGCTACACCTTTCGCCAAACCGATAAGGGTTGCGGCCGGTGATTATTCGCATTTGAGAGACGCCGGCATCGCAGTGCTTTCCTGTGGAGTGGCCCAGCGGGAAGGAGAAACCCGTCTGCAGCTGCTCGAACGCAACGTTCAGGTCTTTCAGGAGGTCGTCCCGCGGGTCCTGGAACACGCTCCGAAAACCATCCTGCTGATCGTTTCGAACCCGGTAGATATTATGACCAAAGTCGTAACACATATCGCCAATCTGCCCCCTGAAAGAGTCATCGGATCCGGAACCATTCTGGATACCGCGCGTTTCCGTACCCTGATCGGCGAGCATCTCGGAATTGCGCCGCAATCCGTACACGCATATGTATTGGGTGAACACGGAGACTCGGAAGTGCTGGCTTGGTCAAATGCCAAAATTGGTGGTGTGTCCCTGTTAGATTTTGCACAGCAAATCGGCCGACCGATAACCGATTCAATTCGATCAGAGATTGATGACAGCGTGCGCAACGCCGCCTATCGGATCATCGAAGGTAAAGGAGCTACCTATTTCGGAATTGGTGCCGGAATTGCCAGAATCGTCACCGCGATATTCAACGATGAAGGTGCGGTGTTGACCCTTTCCTGTCTGAGTTCGGAGATCGAAGCGCTGGCCGGGGTAAGTCTTTCATTACCGCGGGTGCTCGGAGCCGACGGCATAAAAGCCACCCTGTCGCCGTCGCTCTCGCAGGAAGAACACCGATTGCTGAATAAAAGCGCGCAAATTCTCAGGGAAGCGGCAAGCGGGCTTCAATATTAAGCCTAAAAATGAGAAGGTGCTGGGCAGCGCAGCCAAAGCATAACTCCATTCATAAGCCACCGGCTATGCCGGTGAGAATTGAAAAGGGTTTACCGCTACAGCGAGCGTATTTTTTGGTTGTCCAAACTTAAACAATGCCGCTGGCATATGAATGGAGATAGACAAAACAATTTTGGCTTATTTTTTATGATCTCGTTATGTCAGCTGGCCTAGCAACGATCACCGCATCGGGCTGAGCAACACAAAATGCCCGTGAATAATGAATCGCTGGTCAAACCAGACAGATCAGTGCCAAGGGTGATCAAAATATTTTATAAAAATTTACAAGCGCGAGCTTTCGTTGGATACACGAATGATATCATCAAAATTCTTTACATACATCAGCGACCAGTGACAGATCTTGGTTCCGGCCCCTTCCAGGGGCCTTCCTCATACCCTCAGCTCTGCTGGTGGTCGCTGATTGGATGAAGGGTTGGAGTATTGAAGTAGTGGACAAACTGAGTCTTAATTGTTATTTTTTTTCTTCTACGAAAAATCTTTTTCATCACGAAAACACGAAATTTAGAAAACGCGAAACTTTTAATTTCACCTTTTCGTGCTTTAATCCTTTCGTGCTTTCGTGATTAATTTCTTTTGGGTACCGGCTTATCCGGGTTAGGATTTTGGCGATTTCATTACTGCGGTACTCCCCTACTACAATACCCCTCTGACGAGATAGACAACAATGAAAATTTAACTGATAGCTCAAACTTGACCACCATATCTAAACCTTCTGCCATCAAGGGAGCTGAATATGAGAGATTTCAAGTCGATTACGGAATTCAAAAATGTTGCCTTTATCTCCACCCGGATTGCCGGGACGGACGGTGTCTCACTGGAAATCGAAAAATGGGCCAGCGTTTTCCAGCAGGAGGCATTCACGTGCTTTTACTTTGCCGGTGAATTGGATCGGCCGCCCGAAAGATGCTATATAGTTCCCAAAGCCCATTTCAGTCATCCCGAAATCAAAGATGTTTACCTGAAGTCCTTTGGTTTTACCAAAAGAGACCGTGCGGTTTCGAAAAAGATCTATCATCTGGCCATCGAACTGAAAGACCACCTGTACGAATTCGTCGAAAAATATGATATCCATCTCATCGTGCCTGAGAATGCCCTGACCATTCCGCTGAATATTCCCTTGGGGATTGCGCTCACTGAATTTATTGCTGAAACCAATATCCAAACCATCGCGCACCATCATGATTTTTACTGGGAGAGGGACCGTTTCATGGTCAATGCCGTGCAGGATTATCTGAATATGGCATTTCCACCGGACTTACCCTCCATTCACCACGTCGTCATCAATTCAGTGGCGGATGCCCAACTCGGTCTTCGGACGGGAGTCTCCTCGCACGTCGCACCCAATGTGATGGATTTCGCAAACCCGCCGCCGCCGCCCGATGACTACACCCTGGATGTCCGCGAGGCACTCGGTATCCGGGATGATGAGCTTTTCGTGCTCCAGCCGACCCGGGTGGTGCAGCGCAAAGGCATCGAGCATGCGATTGAACTGGTTCACCGGATGGGGAGAAAAGCAAAACTGGTAATTTCCCATGCCTCCGGTGATGAAGGCTATGACTATGAGCAGCGGCTGAAAGAATATTCCAAACTCATGGACGTAAACACCGTTTTTGTGTCAGATATCATCAATGAGCAGAGAGGGCGAACCGGTGACGGCCGCAAGATCTATACCCTGGAAGACATATATCCTTATGCCGATTTAGTTACGTATCCTTCAACTTTTGAAGGTTTCGGCAATGCTTTTCTGGAAGCGGTATATTTTCGCAAACCCATCGTGGTCAATGCCTATTCCATCTACACCAAAGACATCAAACCCAAAGGCTTTTCCGTCATTGAAATCGACGGATTTGTGACATCCGATGCGGTCGAAAAGACCAAACAGATATTGGATAATCCGCAGCTGCGCCGGGAGATGGTCGATCTTAATTATGATTTGGGGTTGAAGTACTTTTCATATTCAGTCCTTCACCGGGGACTGCGGGGGTTTCTGATTTCAAAAGGTTTGGTCACTCCCGGACGCTGACAATTTTAGGTAAACGGAGAAAACCAATGGAGGGTATGCAAAAAGTAAAAGAGTTGCTCACCGGGATATACGGCCCGCAAACAGGTCAAGCGGCTTTTGAGCGGATTCAGCCGTTAATAGAAAAATTTCCGGTCCAACAAAGAAAAAAGCCGGAGTTCTTCTCGCAGGAAGACATCGTTCTGATCACCTATGGCGACTCTCTGCAAAAAGCCGGGCAGGCGCCGCTGGCTGTCCTGCACGAATTTGCCGGCCGTTACCTGAAGGAGGCCGTATCCGCCATCCACTTTTTGCCGTTTTTCCCTTATTCTTCGGATGACGGCTTCTCGGTGATGGATTTCTACGCCATTGACCCGGAATTGGGTTCCTGGGAAAACGTCCGGGAGATTGGCCGCGATTTTCAGCTCATGTTTGATTATGTCGTCAACCACTTCTCTGCAAAGAGTCAATGGTTTGAAAACTACCTGGCGGACAAAAGTGGATTTGAAAAATTTGCGATTGAAGTTGATCCGTTGATCGATTTGTCCAAGGTGACCCGCCCCCGCTCTTTGCCGCTGTTGTCGGAATACACCAAACACGACGGACGCCGGGTTCATCTATGGACCACATTCAGTGCAGATCAGATCGATTTTAATTTTAAGAGCCTGGATGTGCTGGCAAAAATGATAGAAGTGCTGCTCTTTTACGTCCGGCAGGGCGCCACGATCCTCAGGCAGGACGCCATTGCCTATCTTTGGAAGGAGATCGGCACCACTTGTATCCATCTGCCGCAGACCCATGCCATGGTCAAATTATTCCGCGCCATCCTGGATATCGTTGCGCCGGATGTGATGATCCTCACGGAAACCAACGTGCCCCATGCAGAGAATATCAGCTATTTCGGCAACGGTCGGGATGAAGCCCAGATGGTTTACAATTTTACGCTGCCGCCGCTGCTTTTTTACTCTTTTGCAAAAGAAGACGCAACGGTGCTGTCCGATTGGGCCAAGGGGCTGCACCTGGAATCTGCCGGTAACACTTTTTTTAACTTCACCGCATCCCACGACGGCATCGGCGTTCGCCCCCTGGAGGGGATTTTGCCGCCGCCGGAACTGAAAGCGCTGATAGAGGTCGTTGAAACCAATGGCGGACAAGTTTCCTATAAGAGAAATCCGGACGGCAGCGACAGCCCCTACGAGCTGAACATCACCTATGTGGATGCAATTTTAGCCGACCGGCAATCCGCCCGGGCGGAAAAGTTTCTGGCATCCCAGGCCATTCAGTATGCCCTGCCCGGTGTGCCGGCCACCTATATTCACAGTTTACTGGGGTCCCGCAACTGGACTGCAGGCGTTAAGCAGACCGGCCGCGCCCGAACCATCAACCGGGAAAAACTTGAGGTCGAAAAGATCATGAAAGCGCTTGGCGATCCGCAGTCCTTCAGGTCGCAAGTCTTTTTTCCGTATATCAATTTGATAAAAACCCGCAAAGCGCAACCGGCCTTTCACCCGAATGCGGCGTTTGAAATACTAAACCTCGATCGCCGGGTATTTGCCATCCGGCGTTCATCAGGGGGCCAAACGATTCACGCCGTAACCAATATATCTTCTGCCGAGGCGTCGGTCTCACTACCGCCGGAAAACGGAGCCGATACGGCGACGGACCTCATTTCCGGCCAAACGTTCAGACCGGCTTCATTGTCACTGAAACCCTACCAGTATGTTTGGTTGACGCCGCAAACATCATAATATATTGTTATCGTGCAATTCATCGACATGGATTGCATCACGATATCATTGTGGGTAATTTAAAGAGTTTTTATTTTGAAATAACACGATGGATTGATTTCATTAAAAAGAGGGAAGAGATGAATGATTCTGATGCATTGCTGAGGAAAACCGAAGATGGATTTGCAAACTTAAATATTTCAGAGAAATACATTAAATCAGCTTTAGACTGGCTGGAGATCTGGCTGACGAATCGGATATTTGAAGACTACTTTCCACAGATAAAATATCTGGTAGAATCCGAAAAATGGGATATTTTATTGGATTCCTTCTATCAGGTCATTCCCTTCGGCACCGGCGGCCGCCGCGGGTTGGTCGGTATCGGGCCCAACCGCGTCAATCCCTGGACCATCCAGGCATCGGCCCAGGGTCATTCCCAGTATTTAATCAAGCAATTCGGCGAGGAAGCCCAAAAAAGAGGCGTCGTATTGGCCTTTGACGTGCGTAAATACACCCAGCAAGGCATATACGATGACACCCGGCCGAATCCCGTCATGAATCTTGACGGTCTCCAACTGGCTGAAGCCGCAGCAGCCGTATATGCCGCAAACGACATCAGGGTTTACATGTTCGAGAGCGTCCGCACTACGCCCGAGCTTTCCTTTGCCATTCGTCATCTCAATGCCATCTCCGGTGATATGTTCAGTGCCAGTCACAATTTGCCGACGGATAACGGCAAAAAAGTGTATGATCGCTTCGGCGGACAGCTGATCCCGCCTGACGACCAGATTCTGGTTGATGAGGTTACGCAAAATGTTGCAGAAATTAAAACCATTTCCATCGATGAGGCCGGGAATCGAGGATTGCTGAAACTTATCGGTGAAGCGCTCGACAACGCTTATTTCGAGGCGGTTTGTCCCGCATCTCTGTCGGAAGCTCGCGATCTGAAAATTGTCTATTCGCCATTACACGGAACCGGCCTTACATCGGTGTATCCGGTTTTAAAGAAATTAGGTTTCGATGTTACCCTCGATCCAAAAACTTCCAGTTTGAGCGGCGCCTTTGAAAACGTAACCTTTAACATTCCGAACCCCGAGGTGATTGAATCGTTTGATAAGTCGCTGCCTTATGCGAAAGAAGTTGATGCGGACATTTTAATCAGCACGGATCCGGACGCCGACAGAATCGGTGTCATGTTAAAGCATAAGAGCTCGTGGCAGTTTCTGACCGGCAACGAAATCGGGATCATTCTGGCGAACTATGCCATTTCAAAATACGCGTCCAAAGGCCGTTTAAACCAAAACAGTGTGATCATTAAAACAGAGGTCACTACCTCCCTGATCGAGAAAATCGCCCGGGAAAATGGCGTTCAATGCATCGGCGATTTATTAGTGGGCTTCAAATACATTGCCGATGTGATGAATAAAATTGAAGAAGAAGGCCGAATCGACGATTTTATACTTGGTACCGAAGAAAGCCATGGGTATCTAACCGGCAATTACGCCAGGGACAAGGATGCAGCACCTGCTGCTGTCTGGCTGGCTGAACATGCCGCTGAGTTAAAAAAGCAGCACAAAACCCTGCTGGATGATCTTAACGACATATACGCCAAATACGGCTACTGTCACAATTATCTGACCGAAATCCGGCTCTTGGGTGCCAAAGGTATGGAACAGATCGGCCACATCATGGATCATCTGAGAAATACGCCAAACGATGGGTTCGGCGACTTC
>CP070771.1:4267278-4275926 GCA_020345785.1 Desulfobacterales bacterium | reverse complement strand
AAATCGGCATTATCCAGGGCTACACGGTGGCTGCGGGTCAAATCAAAGGCAACCGGGGCGGTAAAGAAGCCAAGCGCGGATCCAACCCCGGCCAGAGGGGGAACCAGGATGCGCGGGGCACCGATCTTTTTGGCCAGACCATAGGCATGGACCGGTCCCGCACCACCAAAAGCAGATATGGTAACAATCTTTGGATTGCCCCCTTTTTCGGCAATATGGGTTTTGGCCGCAGCCGCCATGGTTTCGTTTATCAGGTCGTGAATACCGAAGGCGGCCTCCACGAGTGTAGTGCCCAGAGGCTCGGCAACATTTTTTTCAATGGCCTTTTCCGACGCTGATTTGTCCAGCGGCATCGTACCGCCCAGGAAATAATCCGGGTCCAGATAACCGAGGACCAGATCGGCATCGGTCACCGTCGGATTTTGGCCGGCGCGGCCGTAGCAGGCCGGCCCAGGATCGGCGCCGGCACTTTCCGGACCGACCTGCAAAAGGCCCATTTTGCTCATCCTGGCAATGCTTCCGCCGCCGGCCCCGATTTCCATCAAATCCACCACCGGAACCTGGATCGGCAGACCGCTGCCTTTTTTAAAGCGCTGTACGCGCCCCACCTCAAAAGTCGAAACCAGGCCGGCCTGGCCTTTCTGAATTAAACAGGATTTGGCGGTTGTCCCGCCCATGTCGAAGCAGAACATGTCCTTGATGGCAAACATCCGGCCGTAATGCTGGGATGCGATGACTGCGGCGGTGGGGCCGGATTCGATGATTCTTACCGGGAACTGCCGCGCGGTCTCAACCGATGTAATACCGCCGCTGGAGAGCATGATAAACAGTTTTCCCTTGAAGCCGAGAGACTCCAGGCGGGCGGAAAGTTTGGCCAGGTATTTGGCGGTGATCGGTTTGACGTAGGCGTTGGTAACCGTGGTGCAGGTTCTTTCATATTCACGGATCTGGGGCAATACTTCAAAGGACGTCGATAAGGAAAGCTCCGGCGCCTGCTGGGTTACAAGGTCCTTGATCGCGATTTCGTGCGCCGGGTTTTCGTATGAATTAATCAGGCACACCGCCAGCGAATCAATTCCCCTCTCGATCAGATCATCAAGCACCTGTCGCACTTCCTGCTCGTCCAGCCCCTTGATTAACCGTCCGTCGCTGGTGACACGCTCGGTCACCTCATGGCGCAGCGATCGTGGTACCAGGGGCAAAGGATACTCAGCAAAGATATCGTACGCATCGTAGCGCAGCTCCCGTCCGAGCTCCAGTACATCACGAAACCCGCGGGTGGTGATCAGGCCGGTTTTAGCACCTTTTCTTTCAATAATGGCATTGATCACAAGGGTTGTACCATGGATGAATTCCTCGATGCGCGGCATGAATCCGGGGCTGCGCGCCAGCAGTTCCTTGATGCCCTGCTCCACCGCATCGGAGGGATCTCCGGGGGTCGTCAAACACTTGTTAATCTGGAACTCACCCGTTTCATCGTTCACCAGAACGAAATCCGTAAACGTACCGCCGATATCACAACCCAATCTGTAGTTTCCGATCGCCACTTAAATTCTCCTAAAGTAAATCAATTTCGCATTTTAATTCTCAAATCTGCGATTTCGACAGATTAAAATCCGAAGCTCGAAATTCGAAGCTCGAAACAAATTCCAAATTCAAATATTCAAATGTTTCAAACAAAAACTTTATGTGCCTCGCTTAAAGTCACGGAAGGTGTTTAGATCATTATAATTTAGAAAATTTTAATTTGTTTCGAATTTCGTTATTCGGATTTCGAACTTTTGAGTTTTAAATCCAAAAAAGTGATAGCTAACTGAAAACCCTAATTTCTCGTGGCGGGGATTCAGAAAATACTGGGTTCTTCCCACTCCCCGAAAATATCCCTGAAAACCCCGGCCATCTCACCTACGGTGGCATAAGCTCGGCAGCAATCCACCAGCAGCGGCATTACGTTCTTGCCGGCCCGCGTTCCCTGCTCCAGCGCTTGGAGGGTGCGCGCAACCTCTCGGTTGTCCCGGGTTCGCCGCAGTTCCTTCAGATTTGCAATCTGCTGCTCCACACCTTCTTCATTGTATTCGTGCAGCTCCACATCGGTTTGCTCGTCAGCTTGATCGACATACTTGTTAACCCCGACTTTAATATATTCCCCGTTTTGAATGCCTTTTTCATACTCATAGGCCTGGCGGGCGACTTTGCGCTGGATAAAGCCGGTCGCCACCGCGTGAACCATGCCACCGATCTCCTGGATTTGCTTCATTTCCTCCAGAATTTTTTCTTCCATCTGTTTGGTCAGGGTCTCGATAAAATACGACCCGGCCAGCGGGTCCACCGTGTCGCGCAGCCCGACCTCATCCATGATAATTTCAAGCGTGCGCAACGACAGCAATGCGGCTCGCGGGGTCGGTATGGTATAGGCTTCATCAAAGGAGCACAGGGCGGTGGTCTGGGCTCCGCTCAGGGCAGCGCCCAGCGCATAGAAGGCGCCGCGCATGATATTGTTTTCCGGCTGCTCCTTGGTGAGTCCGCTTCCCCCGCCGCCGAAAATGCCCCTTAAGAACAACTTTTTCTTGTCCTGGACACCGTACTCTTCCCGCAGCATCCTGGCCCACAGTTTACGGGCCGCCCTGAATTTAGCGATTTGCTCCCATAAATTGCCGAAAACATTCAGGTTGAAAGAAAAGCGACCGACAAAATCTTCGGCCGGCATGCCCCGTGCAATTACGTTTTCCATGTAAGCTTTGGCGATTTCGAAGGCACAGGCAATCTCCTGGGCCGGCGTCGCACCGGATTCGCGAATGTGGTAGCCGCAGATACTGACCGGATTGCAGCGCGGCAGTTCCTTTGCGGAATATACGATGCTGTCTCCCACCAGGCGGACTGCATCTTCCACAGGATATATCCAGGCGCCGCGTCCGATCATTTCCTTGAGAATATCATTCTGGGGCGTCGCGCTGAATTTATCTTTGGGGTAGCCGAACTTTTCAGCCATGGCCTGGTACATGGCCAGCATGATGGATGCAACCGCATTGATGGTCAGCCCGGAACCTATTCGATCCAGCGGGATGCCCTCAAAGGCGATTTCGAAATCACGCAAAGAATCCACGGCCATTCCAACCCGGCCGACTTCTCCCAAAACTTTTGGGTCATCGGAATCATAGCCCATCTGGGTGGGTAGATCGAAGGCGACATTCAAGCCCGTCTGCCCGTGGGAGATCATCAGCTTGAAACGACTATTGGTTTCCTGCGGGGTGCCGAAGCCGGTGTATTGCCGGGTCGTCCAGGCCCTGGTGCGATAGCCCTGCGGATGGATACTGCGGGTGAACGGATACTGACCGGGATCACCGAGATCCTTCTCATAATCAAATCCGGCCTCCTCGAGATCCCGGGGTGTATAGACCGGTTTCACACGAATGCCGGATTGATAAATCACCTCTTCGATGGCATCTTTTTCATTTTTGATATATTTTGCAACACCCATGGCGTACCTCTTCCAGTATAGTGTTATCTAAAATCTCAGTTTCAATTCGATAAAGCCGCGTTAAAAATTTCCGAGCTCATAGTTCATAGCTGACAGCCGATAGCAAGAAGGATTCTATCTTCTTTACTATGAGCTATGAGCTGTGAGCTATTTCGCAAGCCCTTTTATACCGGCAATTATTTCATCAAACGGGGTTCCACCGGGGAACACGCCTTTAATCCCGAGCGCTTTGAGTTTTGGGATGTCCTGTTTGGGAATTACCCCGCCCACGATAACCGGAATGTCTTCAATACCCTGGTCTTTCATCAGCTCCAACAGCGTCTTGCTGATGGGAATATGCGCCCCCGACATGATGCTGAGACCGATAATGTCCACGGCTTCCTGAACGGCTGTTCTGACAATTTGTTCGATCGTCTGATGAAGGCCGGTATAAATAACCTCCATACCGGCGTCTCGCAGGGCCAGGGCAATAATTTTTGCCCCACGATCATGCCCGTCCAATCCCGGTTTGCCAACAAGAATTTTTATTTTCTTTTGCGACATATGCCTTAAATTCTCCTATTTCCCGAATTCCTGCAGGACGACATCCCGTCCTCTCAAAATGTGCTCCCTCACCAGGCTTTCAACCTTTTCAGCATCCCGTTTACGCATAAACTTCAACATCTGAATATGGTCTTCATTGCTGACATTGGCCAGGGTTTCGTCTTTAAGAATCATTTGCCTGAATCGATAAATTTGATCCCTGAGTCCGTTTATCATGTGGACCAGGCGGGGGCTTTTACTGAGATCATAGAGTAATTCGTGAAATTCCGTATTTATACCCGGCAGGACATCCATCTGTTTTTTGTTCAGACATTGCTGAAACTGCTCAATCTTCTTCTCAAGCGCTCGAAGCTCTTTTGGCTGATGATTAATGGTCGCCAGACTGGCGGCATAGCCTTCCAGAACACTGCGAATGCCGAACGTCTCTTCGATGTCTTCGCGATTCAATCCCAGGACGGTGAACCCTCCCCGCGGCTGCCGCTCGATAAGTCTTTCACGTTCCAATTTGTGAAGGGCCTCTCTGACCGGTGTGCGACTGATTCCCAGCATTTCGGCAATATGGCTTTCAACCAGCCATTCTCCCGGGGCAATATTGCCCATTATAATGGCTTGCTTCAGATTATCGAATACATGCTGGCCAAGCGGCTTTCGTTCCTGCAGTACCTGCAGCGGCCCGGGATCAAATCCTTTTAATTCAGCCCTTTTTTTCATGACTGGTCCTTGTCCGGCCAAGCCGGTATTGACTATTGAATATTGAAAATTGACTATTAATGCCCCGCGATGGCAAGATTCGCTCCGTCATTTTTACGAGCATTTTTTAATTGGAAACCATCCCTTAAATATTCAATCTGCAATCTTCAATATTAAATTCGTTCAGATAACCCCCTTCTCCTTAAGGGTCGAAAGTTCATCATCGGAGTAATTAAGCTTGGCACCGTAAATTTCCCGGTTGTGCTCTCCGAATCGCGGCGGGAATGAAAGCTGCCGGTTCGAGGCATCCATAAACGGGGTCATATTGGGCGGCGGCGCCAGTGTGATACGGATTCCGGTGACCGGATCCTGCGCATGCAGCAGTCTTCTTTTCACCAGAGGGTCGGTTATTACTTCGGCAACCGTGTTAATTTTGGAGATGGGAACTGTAATTGAAGTGAACAGTCCAATCAATTCTTCGGAAGTATGATTTCGGGTTATCGCATTAATCGCCGCATTTAAATTGATAACATCCCCGATGCGGCCGGAATTTTTCTCATATTCGGCCTTGTCCAGCGATTTGAACATTTCCAGGGAGACCATGCTTTTCCATTGCCGATCATTTCCAACCGCCAGGTAGATATAGCCGTTGCTGGTTTGGTAGACGGATACCGGACAGAAAAACTCGTGGGTGTTACCGCGTCGTGTGATGGATTTACCAAAACTGTCCGTCAGGGTAATGGGAACCGTGAGCCATGATACCGAAGACTCGAACATGGCCATATTGATACAGCTACCCTCGCCGTTAGCCTGGCGTTTGAAAAGCGCTTTCATCACCAGACCGTAAGCGTGTTCACTGGTGCCCATATCCGGAAGCGGTATCCCCAACACCTGCGGGTCGCCGTCTCCTTCGCCGGTAAGCTCCATCAACCCCGAGCGGGCCTGTAAAATAGGATCATAAGCTGCTTCATTGCTGTCCGGTCCGAAACCGGTAACACCCAGCCAGATAATGTCCGACTTCAAGGATTTCAACGTATCGTAGTCAATGCCCAGCTTTTTATAATTTCTCGGCAGCTGGTTGGTGGCAAATATATCCACTTTCAGCTCCCGGATGAGGGAATGGAAAATTTTCTGCCCTTCTTCTTCGGCCAGATTCAGCGTCAAGGCCTTTTTACCGGCATTGATGCACAGATAGTAGGCATTCATCCGTTCCTCGGACAGAACATTTTCCCCGACCATGCGGTTGGGATCACCGTAAACCGGATGCTCCAGTCGAATGACGGTCATGCCGTCCTGGGCGAGTCTGTAAGTCAAGTAGGGTAAAACGGTGGCCTGTTCAAGGGATAATACCGTGAGGTTTTTGAATAATTCCATATAGTTTCTCCATTAATCGGTTAGCCTGGAATCAATTGGATATGAAAAGGGCAGCGGTCCCTATCCGTACGATAGTATCGCTGTTTGCACGGTCGAATACGGTATACGGTATACAAAGTACAAATGTCAAGAACTGTTTTCCTCTTAGATTTATTCTAAATTCAATGACATTAGCGAAAAAATGACGTGCACCAGAGTGTGTGAAAAATTGGAGGTAGGAACGGTTTATTTTATGTTTTATTTCGTGCTTTCGTGATTCGCCTTTATTTTTAATTTTGCCTGGTTATCTACCAAGCCCGCGTATATGGTTTCTCACTTCCCTCCCCCGGCGGGAGGGATTGAGGGAGGAAGATAAAAAAGTTGGCATTCCTTTAACTTGGGTTTTCTGGATAACAAGATAATTCTATTTCATGAATCCACCGGTCGCTTCGCGTCTGAGTCACATGTTGACAAAAAACCTCTCACAACATGCATTGAAGACATGACGCTCAACTAGGGTTTTATTCTTTATCTATGCGGTTCGAGTATAATGTAATTTCAGACGAGGCGCTTAATGTAGAAAGTGGTCTCTTTGTCCCGCGTTTCGGTTTTTACAATTTCATTGCCGCTGGTCTTAGCCCAGGCCGGAAAGTCCGTTAATGCACCGGGATCACTGGTCACGGCCTGAAGTACCTGCCCGACTTCGACATCTTTAATTCCTTTACTGACCTTAACGATAGGTATCGGGCATGCCAACCCTTTGAGATCCAATACTTTGGCAACACTGATTTCTTCACTCATTTCAAAAACCTCCTAATCATGCTCTCATTATTTCAAGAAGACAGAGATCAGAAGATAGAAGCTGGAAGGCTGGGAGGCCCCTTCTAAAAAGACGGGATGACCGATCGATTTTAATTTTTTATCGGTCGGCCTCTTCCTTATCCTCCTACCTTTCTCCTTTAACCTTTTTCCTGCAGCCTCTAACCTCAAACCTCCAACATCGACTCCGTGCGCCCTGAGTCTTGCGCCTTACGCCTATCAAGTCCAGTATCAAGTACAGCTTCCAGTATCAAGTAAAGCTTCCAGTATCCAGTAATAAGTGACCAGATTCTCTGCCTTAAACCGCAAGCCTTGCGCCGTGAGCCAGCCAGGTCCCCGGGCCGGGCTTATTTGTACGCATACGTACTGGCCGCACATTCATTTTTACCGAGATCCATGATTTCCTGGTCCTCGGCATCGACATCCAAAAGCCCGGCATTGACTTTGCGAATTTGCGCATACTCCGGGGGCTGTTCTCGCATATTGTCTTTGATAAACTTGGTAAATTCGGCTTCGCCCTCAATCCCGTAAATATCTGCATTTTTCTGTTTGATGCTGCCCAGCGTATCGATAAACATTTGATCCGGGTTGGCTTCGCTCCACTCGATGTAATGTCCCGGCAGGATGATCAGATCATCATTTAATTCAGCAATCTTTGTTTTTATAGTTTTATAAAGCAGCTTGGACCATTCCTCGACTTTACCGCCAAGGTCGGGCCGACCAATTGACAGGATAAAAACCGTATCACCGGTGACCAGGAATTTATTGTCGATCAGGTACGAGGTGCTGCCGGGTGTATGTCCCGGCATGTGAACCGCTTTGATTTCAGGACCGCCTTTGGAAAAATGGAAAACCTCCTGGTCGGCGAGCGCCTTATAGTTGAAGGCAGCCACTTGAAAATCGTTTTGATGGCCGACGATCTGGGCGCCGGTATTCTCTGCGAGCTGCCGGCTGCCGGAAATATAGTCGGCCTGCAAATGGGTTTCAAATGTTTTGACCAGTCTGCAGCCGTTTTTGCCGGCAAAATTTTGGTAAAACTCTATGTTTCTGGATGGATCAAATACCGCCATTTCACCTTCATAAATGAGTCCGTAGCTGCAGGACGCCTTGCCGGGGCGAATAAACTGATACAATTTATAGCCGTTTTCGGACGCAACTAATTTTGGGGCCAGCATGTTGCCCCAGGTTTTGATGCCGCCTTCCAGATAGCGCACATCCGTCCAACCGTTATTCACGAGAATTTCACCGACGTATTTGGCGGAGCCCTCCTTGGCACATACAATGCGGATACTTTCATCCTTGGGAACCTGGACTTTGGCAACCGATTCATCTTCCAACTCGATAAATTCAATATAGGGAACATTGATCATCTTTGAAAGATAGGGTCCCTCAACTTTGAAGCGACCGAATTCCTCGTTATTGCGTACATCCAAAAGGGTAAAATCGTTTCCTTCCTTGGTCACCCATTCAAATAAATCTTCTGCCCTGTAAGACTGCAACTCCATGTTAATCCTCCTCTCATTTACGTTGTTTTATACTTTTGGAACCAGCTTTTTTATTTTCGTTACAATTTATACACAACGACATAAATCATTGCGCATACATACACAGCGTTCTATCCTTTTGGCCCAGTACGGCAGATTAAAAACCAACCATAAAAAGGCGAATACAAAATCAATTATGACGCTGTGTATATCTTGAAATTTTAGCGGAATTATTCCCTGTTTACTAATGCGGCAATAATTATTTAGACATTCTTTCTTAG
>CP070771.1:4244013-4267178 GCA_020345785.1 Desulfobacterales bacterium | reverse complement strand
TCAAACAAATCCCAATGACCCAAATTCAAAAACCAAAACAAAAGATCCGTCTATCATTTCGCCCAACAGCATCGTTCCCGGCTCACCATAGTTTACGAAGCGGTGCGATACAATAGTGGTAAAGGTTTTGGTCATTGGATATTGAAATTTGGGATTTATTTGGAATTTGGTGCTTGAGATTTGAGATTTTATTTTTTGTTAGGACCATAATCATACAATTATTTTAGAATTTACTTTGACGCCACCCTGGAAGGCAACGCTGTCGGTTTGAGTTTTTAGAAGTTGTATGATATTTGATTGTCATTTTTTTTCAGCCATGCTGTTCTCAAAATTACAAAGATGGCCATAATTGATTAGAAATAAAAGATGATAGTTATGAAGGGAAGCTACTCCGAAAAATCCTTGAAACTGCAATGTATGACGTCTGTCTTGTCTATTTTGATATGGACAATTTGCATACTTTTGCCGGCCTGGGCCGATGTGGAAACAAATTCCAAGGAGATTAAAATTCCAGCCGTCATTTATCCCGGTCTCGACTATTTTCTCGCCCTTGCTGACGCCGATAAAGAAATGGCATTCGATCCCCAAATGGTAGCGGGTGTATTGGATTTTATCGAAACGCCTAAAAAAGATGACGCCCTTTATTTTGCAGATAGGATACGCGGCCTTACTTCGGCCTACTATGACATTGATATTTCCACCAGTCTTGAGAAGGTCGTAGCGTATTCGTTCAACCCTGATATTCCGGCTATTGCCATAATGCCGTCATCTGCGAGGTTGTTTCAATGGACTGAAGCGGGGGGGAACAGGCAATCACCTCCCCGCGTGACTCAGCACCTTGATGAATTCGATGCCCCGGTCGTTTTGAAGGGCTATAATATTGTGGAAATCACACCGGACTTGACTTCAGGCGCCTACTACGCCTACAAATCCTTTCAAACCCTTCTCTACTTTAAACACCGCCAGCGAAAAGTTTTAGTTACCGTTGCCAGGCAGGCGGATGTTTCCGCCGTCGGGAAAAAAGGCTACATCCTGGGCGACGATAATGATTGGGATTATTATTATACCGGCAAGACCGGCTTGACCCTTCCGGCATTGGGCTGGGTCCGGTCGTATATGTATGATTCGAGCGGAATCAATATTTACTATGAAATCGATCCGGGCGCTCCGAGGGTGCGTTGTGCCATGTTTAAATGGCTGCGGGCGGGCTGGTCCAAAATAAATATGGTTCAAAAAAAACATATCTATTCCGGACTGAAACGGTTTGCGGTGCCATTTAAAGATATTTTGGAATATCCTAAACTTCCCTCCGTGGCGACGATGGCGCAGGATTTCTCTCGGGTCACGGCACTGTCCGACACGGCGCTGAAATCAAAGATGAAGATTTATTCACAGATTTTAGTGAAGAGGTATAACTCGGGTAAGAAACCTTCCAAAAAATCGATTTCCAAACTTTTCGAAAACAAAAATCACTGGCTCGAATTGTCTAGAGAAGAAATGGAGTCGGCGATGGTGATTGAGTATATGAAATACATCCTTGGCAAAAGCCGGCCGGAGGACGTAAGCGAGCTTCTGGATTTGAAACGGTAATGGGGGATTTTCTGGGAATTTCGAATTTCGTGCTTCGGATGTTCGGTTAGAACGGTTCATGGTGATCGAATGCTGCAAAAACCTGTCGTCATAGTTACCGGAGCTTCACGTGGTCTGGGTGCGGCCGTAGCCGGCTGGCTGGCTAAGGCCGGGACCGCGGTAACCCTGTTGGCCCGGTCAGAGGAAAATCTCAACAAGGTGGCTGAAGATGTTCGTCAGCGGGGCGGCGAGCCGCTGGTCTGCAGAGGGGATGTTGTAGACTACGATAGGTGCCTGGGGGCTGTTGAGAACACGCTGAAGCGTTTCGGTCGGATTGACGCGCTGGTAAACAATGCCGGTATTGTTCAGCCCATCTCTGCCGTTGCCCAATCCGATCCCGCCGACTGGCGCTACAACATCGAAGTTAATCTGATCGGTTCTTTTAATTTGATCAGAGCAGCGGTTTCCGCCCTGCGCCGGCAGGACGGACGAATCGTAAACGTCAGCAGCGGCGCCGCCAACCTGGCGTTGGAGAACATCAGTGCTTATTGCGCCGCCAAGGCTGCCTTAAATCATTTTAGCCGGGTGATGGCTGCCGAAGAGGCTGCCTTAACCGTATTAGCCGTCAGGCCGGGGGTGGTCGACACCGATATGCAGGCCTATATCCGCGAGGAGGGTCCTAAAAGTCTGCCGGCCGACCAGGCTGCCTATTACCAGCAACTCAAAGACCGTGGCGAATTGGAACCGCCGGAGATTCCGGCCCGATCCATCGCCTGGCTTGCGCTCCACGCCCCCCGGCAATTCAGCGGCCGGTTTCTTGATTACGATGATCCGCACGTTAGCCGGTCGGCGCTGGAAGTTTTCGGGGAGAGCCTAATTTGATTTCAGATTGCTGAATGCCGAATGATGATCAACTTTCTATGATTTCCTCAATTGTACGCGCTAAATCCATAAAATTTACCTGCATCTCTTTTTGCACATCTCTATGTCCGCCTCGTGAGTAATCCAGGCCGAAACGCCGGTTGATGAATATATCTTTTTCGCGGCAGTACTGGTCTAAAGACGGTTTGATCATGCTGCCGACCAAAAAGGCGCCGGCTTTTACACCCCATTCGAAGTGGGGGCCGTCTGCCCCGCTGTCGCCCACCAATATCAACTTTTGATCCGGGATTTTTAGAGAACGTATCGCCGACGCTGTATTCTCGCCTTTATCCCGGGTGTCAGATATTGCATAGATGCTTCCGGGATCACTGCTGGATTTAGGAAAGCGTATCATCGGGTGTGCCGATAATACCGGCACCCGGGGCATGAGGCCTTTGGCAAATATCCGTTGGAAATAGCCTATCATGCCGGTGGTATTGATCATAAAAAGGATGTTGTTACTCAAACACCATTCGATCAAATCGGCAACGCCGGTATAGGCGGCAAATGATTCATCCAGGTAGGCATCCATTTGCTCCGCTGTCACGGGATTGTTCAGCAGTCCACCAATTTTTCCGACCGCGTCTCCCAAAGAGATTATGTTGCCCGTGTACTGTTGAAAAATATCGGCCAGTTGAGTCTCAAGTCCCGGATGAATAAAAGAGATGCAGTCAAATGGGCCGCAGGGTGCCAGGCACTCGTTCCAGTCCGAGGATACGATGGCTTTGTAGCGAATGCTCATGCTCATCAATCCAAATCTACCGAACCGTTGGGGCTATGTCAAATGCAAGTATAATGATCCACATAACAACTTGATTTAATTTTAAATTTTAATTGTTATTTGACATCGTTACATCTTTTTACTAAACTAGTAACGGGAGTTACGGCCCGGCTCGACTCACCGACACTCGTCCACGCAATCATTCACCTAAACAGTGATGACAAATATTCTTAATTTGTTTAACCTTTTGATATTAAATAAAATTATTTCCGGCTCAGCGTCTAATAATCCGGTTGGTCTTAACAAATTAATCATCTAATGATATAATTGAATAAGAAATAAGTCAAAGAAGGAGTAGAACGAGATGGATTCAAACCTCATGAGCTGCCCTACATGCGGTCATGCCGTAAGTAACGCTGCCGGGGCCTGTGCCTATTGCGGTTCAATAATTTCAGTGGGAGAACAAAAGGAGCAAACGAATGACCAAATAGCCGCGGAGGAAACCAAACCGACCGAATCTGCGACGCCTTTGCTCTCAGCGGAAATGCTCCCTGAGGCTGATATGTCCGATGAGACGGACATGACGCGAGATGCGGTTGAAGAACCGTTTGAACCGATGCCTACGCAAGAGACTTTAGCAGAACCGGCCGCAGTAGAATCACCCGAACCGGAACCCGAAGCGGAGTCTCCCGCCGATATCGCAACGACCGAAGGCGAAAGCCGCCTTGAATTTGTGTCTCCCGAGAAAGAACAGGCGTTGGCTCCTGATCCGGATCCTTTCCGGCAATCACCGGATTCCGAGAGTAATTTCGAAACAGCATCGACAGAAGCGGCGGAACCGGAGGCTGTTTCTCTTTCCGAACCGGCGCCGGCCGGCCATTATATGCTGGAAAATGAAGCTGCGGCAGTGGAAAAATCCCTTTCTGCCGAAGATACCGGTCAAACCGATGATGAGCGAACTCAAGCCGAATCCGGGCCGGAGGAAGACCCATTGTCACCGCAGGCGGGGGGGGTGGATCTGGCCACTGAAGGACCGGTTGAATCGGAAACTCCGGGGGCGGAAATCCTAGAATCAGAATCTTTAGGGGACACTATTTTA
This sequence comes from Desulfobacterales bacterium, assembly GCA_020345785.1. The sequence goes on along the minus strand of CP070771.1, from coordinate 4,262,868 downwards.
CTGGAGCCTGCCGATGAAGTTCAGACCCCTGTCAAGAAGAGTCCCGACAAAGTCAAAGAAAGGGCGAAAATGCCTGCGCCAAAACCAACGAAGACGGCTAAAGCCGGATTCGATGCTCCCGCGGCAGAAAACAAAAGGCAGGCTGATGTTCTGAAAATAGTAAAGGGGGCTCAAGAGATGGCCGCGGCGATTGAGAAGCAAAAAGAAAAAACGGCTGAAGTTGAGAATTTAAGTGACAAGAGGGTGGAGGCGGACAAAATTCAGGAGCTTAAGAAGCAAAAGGCGGCCCTCGCAAAGGCACAGGCCAAAAAGAAACAAAAATTGCTGCTGGCTAAAGCCGCGGCCTTAAAGCGTAAAAAAGCGGCGGAAGCCAAAGCCCAGGCCTTAAAAAAACAAAGTGAATCCCAGTCCGCCATCGAGACCGCAAAAAACAAAGAATTCGCTGCCGCCGGTCCCCGGCAGGCAGATACGCCCACCGACATTGCCCGGCCCCTGGAAGTAAATTCCAAGATGCTGAATTTGCTTAAAAAATATGAGGGGCAGGCGATCGGTATCAACTACGACAATTCGGCCGAGATCAAGGAAGCGCTCCTCGAAGGAGCCAACAGCGACTATTTCAGTGTGTTTGTAAGAGACAAAAATCTGCAGTACAATTACCCCTTAAAAAGTATTTTAACGGTAATCGAGGGTAAAGATGGGGTTGATGGCGGAAATTCAAAACAGCCGACTAAGTTCAATGCCGTCATAAAGGTATATCCCCTGGTGCTTTTCTGAAAACTTGCTGAACATGCAGCAGTCCAAGGCGGGCAGGTTTCAGCCAAGCCGTTGCCTGGCGGAGGCGGCCAGTTTGATCAGAAAAGACGATAATGAACGTCGAACATCGAACGTCCAACATCGAATTTTGAATGATAAAAGATGAAGAAACGGAAACAGTCAAAAGTATTGGATCTTAGATTTTCGTATGCAACTTAATTTTCTAAATTTTTAAGGGAATTGTGGAGCGCAGCGACATCATTCTTCGATGTTTCAAGCCTTGGCGTGATAGGACGTTCGATGTTCGGCGTTCATAATTTTTCCTTTCAGTGTTCAACGTTCAATCTGTTCTCTGTTCCGGCCACATGAAGTTTCATATAAAATTTCAGTGGACAGATGACAGCAGACAGAGAATAGATGTCGGATATTCCAACTTCAGATAGGCACGCTCTGCACACCAAACCCTGTGCTCGATGCTTTAACAAGCCCGCAATCCACGACTCGTCTGACACCCCAAACCTGAGAAAAGATCTCTCCTTTTTCCCTCCAACGGTATACAAGCCCAAATGCGTGCTTGACGAAATATTAATAAAGGCTATATTGGAGACACTATTTCGATACAGGGTGAAAAACGATGAGATACTCACAGATTGACAATGACTTGTTTATTCGAAACCGGCGGCGACTTGTTGAGAAACTTAAACCCGGGTCGGTGGCTGTTTTTAATTCAAATGATATAATGCCTACCAGTGCCGACGGCATCCATCGGTTTGTTCAACAAACGGACTTGTTTTACTTAAGCGGTATCGACCAGGAGCAGAGCACCTTGGTGATCGGCCCGGATATTAAGGAAGAAAAACACCGTGAGATTCTGTTTCTAAAGGAGACCAATGACCAGATTGCCCTATGGGAGGGTCAAAAATATACCAAAGAAGAAGCCGCCGCGGTTTCCGGAATAAAAACAGTCTGCTGGAATCATGAATTCAAAAATATCTTTAAGTCCCTGGTATATCAATCCGAGAATATATATCTGAACACCAATGAGCATCTGCGGGCGGATGCCATTGTGCAGACCCGCGACGATCGCTTCCGAGGGTGGTGCCGCCAGACCTTCCCCCTGCACAAATACGAGCGACTGGCACCTATCATGCATGACTTGCGGGCCGTCAAATCGCAAATCGAAGTGGATATCATCAAAAATGCCTGCAGCATCACCGAAAAAACATTCCGTCGCTTGCTGGGCTTTATCAGACCCGGGGTATGGGAATTTGAGATTGAAGCCGAGATATATCATGAGTTTTTAAGAAACCGTTCAAGAGGACCGGCCTTTGAGACGATTGTCGCCTCAGGCACAGACTCCTGCACGCTGCACTATGTAAAAAATGATAAACAGTGCCGGGATGGTGAACTGGTGCTGATCGACTTCGGGGCGGAATATGCGAATTATGCAGCCGACGTGACACGCACCCTTCCGGTGGGCGGCAGGTTCTCAAAACGCCAGAAACAAGTCTACAATGCCGTTTTAAAGGTGCAGAAGGCCGCCATCGCAGTGCTGACACCGGGCAAAACCTTTGATGAATATTCCAGGGAAGTCGGCCAAATAATGGAAGGCGAACTTATACACCTGGGATTACTGGATGCGGCTGATGTAAAGAAACAATCTGAAGACGAACCGCTTTACAAGAAGTATTTTCCGCACGGCACCTCTCATTACCTGGGGCTGGATGTGCACGACTCCGGTGACAAGTTCCGAAAATTTGAACCCGGAATGATTTTAACCTGCGAGCCGGGTATCTATATCAGCGATGAGGCTATCGGCGTCAGGATTGAAAACGATATCTTGATCACCGAAGACAGGCCCGTTGATTTGACGGAGAGTATTCCCAGGGAGGCAGAAGAAATCGAAGAATTGATGAAAAAATAATTTCTGCGTTGATTCGTGTTGCGTGTTGCGGGTTACGAGTTGCGAGTTGCGTGTTGCGGGGATGGGGCATAGGGCATAGCGCATGGCGCATAGCGTAAAAAGCAGGAGCGGCGTGCGGAGGCACGGGTCTTTCGATTGCGGATTGCGGATTGCAGATTTCGGATTGGGAAATATGCGAGGTAAAAGTTGATTAGGTTGATTGAGTTGATTGAAGTAAGGTTAAAGGGAAAAGGATAAAGGTTTGGGGCTTCCAACTCCGCTCTTCGAGCTACGACGGGACAAGTCGTGCTGCGAGCTACGACTCCCCAAGCAGGGTTCAGGGTTGAGAGTTTCTATGTTTAGGCTGGCCAGTTTGCAAGCATATTGGATTTAGGTGCAATGACCGGGATTTAATCTTACAAGTCACGGAATTTAGGCAAAACCGGATCTGACAACTGGCCTAAAAGTGATACGTTTACAGTATCTGTAGTTTTGGGGGTCCGCATTTTTTGCAGATATACATAACAAATCAATAATAATCAGGAATTCACGTCTTAAGCACGTATCTCTCGTTTTAGGCCAGCCTAAATTTGACCCCTAAACTGATGATATATATAATTTGATTTTGTCTCAAAGAATCTGTTTTTAAGCCAATAAAACCTCATTAAGGTTTAATTACATCATCCTCCATCATGTCATTCAATATTTAAAAAATGGTTCCATTTGACATCTGCTACAAAGTGGCATAATTTTAATTAAATAATAAGCTCCATATATTCACTGCGCAGAAAACTTGAGTGATTACATCTGGTATCTCGCGTCAATAAGCTCATCAGTAATTGGTGATGCAATATGCAGCACTTTTAGTAAGGCGATCGTGAAAATGAAGCTTCTGGTGGACCATATTTCAGGTCTGTTAAGACGATCATCAACTTTCGCTCAAGATTCTCGATAATACCCATTCCAAATGGTATGGGCCTTTTTTGTTTTTAACTTGCAAATTAAACTCATGCACGCATCGAAAAAAATGAAGTGCCCAGAATGCCAGTTTGATAATCCCGATGATGCAAGATTCTGCAACGAGTGCGGCAGCAAACTGGAACTGGTCTGCACGAAGTGCGGCAAAGCGAATCCACCAAGCAGCAAGTTTTGCAATGCATGCGGCCACAACTTAAATGGATTAAGAAGGCGAGCCGGGTTCGATTATGCTAAACCCCAATCTTATACTCCCAAGTTTCTGGCCGATAAAATTCTGACATCGCGCAGTTCCATTGAAGGCGAGCGCAAGCTCGTCACGGTTCTTTTCGCCGATGTCGCCAACTACACCTCAATGGCAGAAAAGTTAGATCCTGAAGAAGTTCATCAGATTATGGACGGTTGTTTCAAAATCCTGATGGATGAAATCCACAAATACGAGGGTACGATAAATCAGTTTACCGGTGACGGCGTGATGGCTTTATTTGGAGCACCTGTTGCCCATGAGGATCATGCCCAGAGAGCATGCCAGGCGGCGCTGTCTATTCAAAAAGCCATTGGAGATTATGGGATTGCTGTGCGCAAAGACTACGGAGCAGACTTTAAAATGCGCCTGGGTCTCAACTCGGGTCCGGTGATTGTGGGCTCCATCGGCGATGACCTGCGCATGGATTACACCGCCGTCGGCGACACCACCAATCTGGCGTCAAGGATTGAAAGCATAGCAGGCCCGGGTACGACCCTTGTATCCCAAAATACCTACAGACTCGCTCGGGATTATTTCGAGTTCAAGGCCCAGGGCAATGTTCGGGTTAAAGGGAAAAAAGAGCCGCAGGAGGTTTATGAACTTCTCAAGGCCAGCGGGGTGGATACTCGAATAGCCGCTTCGGTAGCCAAAGGCTTGAGCAGGTTTGTTGGTCGAAACAATTCAATGGGCGTCCTCATGGATGCATACCACAAAGCACAATCAGGCTCAGGTCAGGTCGTGGGGATCGTGGGTGACGCCGGAGTTGGAAAATCCAGGCTGCTTTTCGAATTTAAAAATCAACTGCCCCCGGGTGAATTCAACTATCTTGAAGGCCAGTGCCTACATTTTGGCAATACTATGGCCTACTTGCCCGTATTGGATATTTTACGAGCTTACTTTGAGATCAAAGAGGGAGATCAGGAGTCTCGAATTAAAAAAAAGATGCAAGAAAAAATCCTGCAGCTCGATGAGAAACTTAATGGTATTTTGCCGTCTTTTCACGAACTCTTAGCCCTTGGGGTTGGGGACGCCGAATACCAAAAACTTGGGCCCCAGCAGAAAAGGGAGAAGACCTTTGAGTCCCTCAGGGATCTGTTGGTATGTGAGAGTCAGAACAAACCCCTTATCATCGTTGTTGAGGATCTGCACTGGATCGACAAGACTTCGCAGGAATTTTTAAGCTATTTGATCGAATGGCTGGCAAACCGCCATATTCTGCTGCTTCTGCTCTATCGTCCGGAATTTACCCATCCCTGGGGAAGCAAAACTTATTATACGAAGATCGGGTTAACTCAACTCTCATCACAATCCAGTGCCGAACTGATTAAGGCAATACTTTATGATTGTGAGATTGACCCTGGCCTGGAAACCCTCATTCTGAATCGAGCCTCAGGAACTCCTCTGTATATAGAAGAATTGACACATAGTTTGCTGGAAAACGGAACGATTCAAAGAGGACAAAATCAATGCTTTCTTACGAAAAAGCCCGAAGATATCCAGATCCCCGATACGATCCAGGGGATCATTGCAGCCCGGATGGACCGCCTGGAAGACAACCTCAAACGCACTCTACAATTAGCCTCCGTTATTGGAAGGGATTTTGCTTTTCGCATCCTTCAAACCATCACAGGGATGAGAGAGGAGCTCAAATCGTACCTGCTCAATCTTCAGGGACTAGAATTCATCTATGAAAAGAGTCTTTTCCCTGAGCTGGAATACATTTTCAAACATGCACTTACGCAAGAGGTGGCTTACAATAGCCTGCTGCACAAAAGCAAAAATAAGATTCACGGGAAGATAGGAAAGGCCATAGAGCAGCTTTACGCACAGAGACTGGAGGAGTTCTACGAGATGCTGGCGTATCATTTCGTTCAGGCGGAGGACTGGCTAAAGTCGTTTCTCTATTTATCCAAATCCGGGGATAAAGCGCGCCAGGCCTTTGCCAGCCACGAATCGATCGAATTCTACACCAAGGCCATAGAGGTGAGCGCCAGGATCGCGTCTGCACTGAAAGAGGAGGATCTCCTTCCCATATACGAGGGGCGGGGGCTCGACTGGTTTCTGCTGTCCAAACTCGATGAGGCCATTGATGACTTTCAGATAATGCGCCAGATGGCCCGCGCGTCAGGCAGCCGGCCCAAAGAGGGCGAAAGTTTGTGTCATCTGGCCCTTGCCCATCATCAAAAATTCTCTGAAGACCACATTCCTATTGTAGAAGAGTATGCACAGGAGGCCATGCAACTCTCTCAACAAACCGGGAACCAACTAATCCTGGCGAAAAGCCTGGCTATTCTTGGACATGTGCATCAGGCACGCGGAAACCTTCATGAAGCTGATAGGAACTTTGAAGCGTCCCTTCAGATCAGCCGTCGAGAGGGATTTAAAGAGTCCTCGACCACAAGTTTTATATTTTTAGGACTTCAGGCTTACTGGCAAGGACATTTTCAGCGAGCAGTGCGAATGAATCAAAAGGGTTTGGCCCTCTCTCGTGAGATCCATGATGGGTTTCACGAGCTATTCGCCCAAGGCAACCTCGGATTTGCATATACGAGCATAGGAAATTATGATAATGCTCTTAGCCTATTGCACGATGGGATCAGGAAGGCGAAGGAGAGGGATAGTAAGTATGCCATTGGCCGCATGACGAACACTCTTGGTTGGCTGCATAGTGAGTTCGGTGATCTCGTTAGCGCCATCGAGTATGATCAAGAGAGTGAAGAAGTGGGACGCAGGTTTGGCATTCCTAATGTAGAAATCAGCGCTTTGATTAACCTTGGGATAGACCATTTTTTACTTGGCCGGCATGAGCGTGCCCTGTCCTATCTCCAGCCAACCCTTGATCGTGTCCAGCACGAGGCTTTCGGCGCACACAGGTGGCGGTGGAAGATACGGTTGCTCATCGGGCTTGCAGATGTCTACTATGCCTCGGGAGCGTATGAGCAAGCGTTGCGCTATCTGGAAGATGGACTCAAAGAAGCACAGGCAACGTCCTCGCAGAAGTATATCGCCAAAGGCTGGGCCTTGCGTGGTAAGATTGCCGCAAAGCTGGGAGATATCGAATCTGCAGGGGCAGAGCTTCAGAGAGCTTTCACACTTGCAGAGCAGTTGGGTATCCCGACGATCGCATACTCGGCAGCTCACGATCTGGGCCAGTGGTACGAAACGACAGGGCAGGAGAAGAATGCCGCAATGCTTTATGGTAAGGCCAAGGCTGCCGTCGAGCAAATAGCTGCGACGCTAAAGGATGAAACCCTGAGATCCTTTTTCCATCAATCGGCGCTGGTGCGGAAAATTTACGAGTGTTCGTCACGCTTGGGCCTTCAGACTCCGCCACCCGCGGCGCTGAGGGGTTAAAGCTCCTGAACCTCTTTGCATCTCATTATTGCCTGCGCCTCAGAGTAATCTTTGTACCATGCTTTTTAGACCTATAGATCTTTGGGGTCAGTTTTGAAGTAATTAAAAAAAATTATAAACTTTGGGCTTCTCTAAACTCAAATATCAGCACTGGCATTAATTGAAATTGGGATATTATCATGAAACCTGAAACCTAATGGAATTGCAGATAAGTAGATGCTATATGAAATTAGTATGATTTTTTAGCTCGCATTTTAGAATGTAAGATCAAATGTCAGCCTTTACAATTTTTAGTTTTGTAGTTTATCGGCTTTCCAGCCTTCCAGCTTCAAGTTTTTCCGACCTTATGGGCTAAGCGCTTTGCACTTTGCATTTTCATATCACCTTCTCAGCTTCATTGCCTCCAAGCTTTCCGGCCTCCCAGCCTCCAAGCTTTCCAGCTTCTGTCTTCCGGTTGCGGGATGTGGGGAAATTCGCATAGAGCAGGGCGCATAGGGCATAGAGTTAAATCTGCGGTTTTCTAATTTGATAAGTTGTTTGAATCGATTCAGTTGATTGCAATGATAGGATGATTGAGTTGATTGAGTTAATTGGGTTGACTGGTTGATTAAGTTGGCCGGTTGATTGACTGATATAACTGTTGGAAAAATTAGATTCAATCGTCTTAACTTATTCAACTATTCAACATATTAACTTATCAACTAAATCTTTCTCGCCAACCTGTCCGCTCGGCGGATGGGTTCGGGGAGTCGGTATCGGCGGCAGCATTTTAAAATGATCCGGATGCTGTCAATCAGATCTATACGATGACCGATCGAGACATATACCGGTTTGACGTCGCTGCGGGTTCGCAGCACAGCGCCGATAGCCTCATCGCGGTCCTCAAGAAAGGTATATTTGCCTTTTTCGCGCCCAGGTTCTTTATGATGCCCTACCAACCTGGATTTGGCGCAGCCGATAGACGGTCTGTCCAACAAAAGTCCGATATGGCTGGCGATGCCGAAGCGTCGGGGGTGGGCGATACCCTGTCCATCGAAAATCAGCAGATCCGGTTGAGATGTTAATTTCGTCAGCGCTGCCACCACGGCGGGTCCTTCCCGGAAGGTAAGCAGCCCCGGAACGTACGGGAAATTCACACGCTCGGAGGACGTCACCCAATCCACGGTTTCCAAATTCTGAATGCTTACGACAACCACGGCAGCGGATGCCAGACCATCCCGATAGTGCGTGTCGACTCCGGCCACCGTTTTTATCTTTTCTACGTCGATGCTGGATTGGCGTAACACTCTGGGCGCAAGTTGCCGCTGCAAGGCAGCCGCATCCTGCGGCGTCAGACTCCATGGATGAGAAAGGGTTGGCGATTTTAGGGACATTTATTCCATGATTTAGTAAAATTAAAGATAAGAATGTGGAAGTGGGCAGGGATCTGCAGATGAATTCAAGCGGGTTCGACGGCCGCGTAGCCCTCGGGCGTCAGAAATGCGCTTGTTTTGAGCGAATTCATATCGACCAGACCGGTTTGATACAGAGTTTTCAGTGCTTGCAAGGCCTCACCGGGCGCCATGTCCACGACCGCGATGATGTCGCGGATGTCTAAAATGCCGGGCGGTCCGCTTTGCTCCCACTCCCTGGCCAATAACCTTAAGACTTTAAGCTCCTGCTGGGTCGGCATGATGCGCCTCTTTTCGTTGAATTATGATAAAAGCTCCCTGATCAACTCCCGGCAATAGTCCGGAATATCAACCACCACGCGACCCCATACCGGATTATCTTCTCGAAAGGCCGGTTCGTCGACCCATGTGGTCCCCACTTTTTCCATGGCATTTTACCGCAGTGATCACGATGAGCTGCCGATAATCTGAATGGAGACCCCTTCAATGGAGATTCCGGATGATCCTAAAATTAAAAATCCTGAGCGAGGCGAAACCCGATATATGGGCTCCGGTTAATGGAAGAATTCTTCAGGCGATGTGCCGAACGTAACTGCTCCGGAGCACAGTTCCATGATCCGCCGCGGGCAATGTGGTCATCGCACTGGCCAGCAGGCCAAGCCGAACCGTCAGCAGGTGCCTCTTTGTAGGTGTCGTTCCAACAGTCGTGCACCCATTCCCAGACGTTGCCCAGCATGTCATAAAGCCCAAATGGATTGGGCTTAAAGGAGCCAACCTTGGCGGAAACCTTGTGACCGTCATCACAAGTATGCTTAATCCTACCACCTTTATATCTGTTGTGGCTCAAGTCGGCCACATTAGCATACTCGCACGCCTGCTCTGAGGAGTTGCCCCAGAACCGCACCGAATTGGTTCCCGCTCGTGCGGCGTATTCCCACTCCGCTTCTGTCGGCAACCGGTAACGCTTGCCAGTCTGCGAAGAAAGCCATTCCGCGTACGCCATGGCATCAATCCAGCAAATATTTACCACAGGATATCGATCACGGCCCTGGTTTTCGGCATCACTTGGCAGTGGACGTTTTGTGGCGTATGCAAACCGGTCGTATTCTTCGAAGGTGACTTCGTATTTGCCAATCCCAAACGGTTTTGAAATCACCACTACATGAGAAGGCTTTTCGTTTGCTCGGGCTTCCGAATCGTCGTCCTTGGATCCCATCCAAAACTCCCCGGTGGGAATCTCCACCATTGTCGGATCAGAGATATGGTAAAGCCCCACGGCAGCCAATAGCATCGAGGTGCCGTGTTTGATGGTCAAGCCTTTGGCGTAAAGCAAGACGGTTCCACCGGCCAGCGCCAGCACCAGTGCTGTAGCTAAACCGGCTGTTCCCCATAGTATTCCCCGCCGCCGGCGGCTGGCTTTCAGAAACCGATCAGCCTGAGCAGAAGGCTTGATGGCCTGACGGTAGCGCTTAAGCCGCGCGCCGGACGCCAATCCTGCCCAGCGCTCGCCAAGGGCCTGCCACTCTCGGGCAGCCTCTTCAAGGTCTTGGCCCGCATTGAGCTGCTCGCGGTGGGTTTCGAGCCAGGTGCGCAATCTTTGCCAGGCCGTGAATAGTGCCTCGTGAGCGACTTCCACCACTGCTTGACCGTCTTCGCCGCGGCTGGCTACCAGTAAGCGGACATCGATGAAGGCCTTAACCAACCGTTCGGCCTCTGGCGATTGGACGAGACGTGCCCAGGGCGCCCGCCGTCTCGTCACCGTGTCGCCTTCCTCGACTTCCACCAATTCCTGAAAGACCTCTCCTATAGTTTTCGGAGTAACGCCGAGTCCATGCACAGTATCCTCTGCACGTTTAGCGATGGCGCCTTGCACCCCTCCAAAGCCCTCGTAAGCCGTCCAGGTCAAATACCCCTCGGCGGTGCGGCTTGCATACAGTTGCGCCAGGGCAAAGGCCAGCAACGCCAGTGCCCCAGGCTCGTTGCCGGTCTGGTCCAGGATCCGCTCGACCAGTCCCGTCTCGAAGATTAACCCAGCGCGTTCCGCCGGGCGGGCAATCATCTCGTGCAGGGCACCCGGACCTGGTGCCGCAAGCGGATAGGAGCCGCTACCGAGTAACTCCGCCAGCGGTGGTTGTTCCACACAACGGTGATAGAAGTCCGCTCGCAGTGTGGCCACGGCACGGATATGCTCGGTTTGCGCTGCTTCGTTAAGCAATTCGACGAAAGGACCGACGTAGTGCGGTGCTACCAGCGTGAACAGCTCCTCAAACTGATCGATGAACAGCAGCAGTTCCGCCCAGGATGGTTTATCTGCGAGCAGCAAATCGCGCAGATCAGCTACGGCGGCTGGGTTATTTGCGAGATTTTCCGCCAGTGCCCGCGGCTGTTTGCCATGTTGCTGAATTAACTCCTTGAATGGTACGGCCAGAGCCATAAAGGGGTTATCACCGACCTCACCGGGAGTGAACCGGTTCCACACCCAGTCTTTACTGCCCGGCAGCGCCCCTGCTGTGAGGCGGGGGATTAACCCGGCGGCGACCAGCGAGGATTTACCCGAGCCCGAGGCGCCCACGATTGCCAGGAAGCGAACTGCGGGATCGGCCAGCTTGCTGACCAATCCATCGGTTTCCCGACCGCGACCGAAGAAGATTGGCGCATCGGCCGGGGTAAAAGCACGCAGTCCGGGAAATGGAGAGTTTCGCCACAGAGGAGGGTCATTGGATTGCGGTGACGGCGACGCAGGCTTAACCGCAGCGATAGGTGCCTCGCGCTCCAGTATCTCCCGCACCAGTGACCTCAGATGGAGGTTCAACTGCTCTCTGAATTTCTCCGGTGCCGGGTACTGATTATAGCCTCGCTTTATGGAACCATTTGGATTCTGGAAAGATTCAAAGAACTGCTTTACAAGGCGCCACTGGTGCGATTTGGTTTCAAAGTCTGGATCGTCAGGATCGAGGTTGATTTTCTCAGTCCGGCGATACACCAGAATTTCCGGCTTTTTATGTTTATCAGCAGCTTCCAAGGCGTTTAAATATTCCCATTCGGTGCCGGACAGATACCGGCTGCCATCAGGCTTCTTCCATCCTTCTGGCAACGGCGTACCCATGCGTGACCAGAATATAACGATGACGATGTCGCAGTCAGCCGGGGTCGATAGACTTTTCTTAATTGCCTCCTGGGGCGTCAGGGTTGCCAGCATGGGCGTGCTGGCGCCGGGTTTGTCCCAAGCCACGGTTTCTAAAATTATGCGGCCGCGCAGCAGCGGATCGTACTGCAGTTGCTCCAATACCTGCAGAGCCAGCGTCCGTTCGTCCGCGACATCGCCCGGCGAGGCCAGAAACACCCTGAGGTGGAGCGGGGCGGATGGGATCTGTGTCTTAGCATCACCCAAAATCTTTGTGTTCATGATTTACCAATGGTCTGCTTAAGGTTTTTTTTTGACATTGGTGAAAAAAACCACCATCATTCACACCATCTCTTTGCGAGCTCAAAATAGATTTCGGCGGCCTCTTCAATTTTAGAGATATGGCAGAATTCATCTGTTTTGTGGGCCATCGCCGGCTCACCGGGACCCAGGATGACGGTGGGAGGGTTGTTAAACGCCGGTGTCAGTATGGAGGCATCCGTGAAATAGGCGACGCCCCGCGCCACCGGACGCTCCTGCTGGAAAGATTCAATGATTTCAAATACAGTCTGGATCCATTCATCTTCCGGGTCGGTCGTGACGCTTCCGACATCGACGACGCGTCTGATCGTCACCTCTTCTCCGAGGTAGGATTTTATTTTGTCATAGACGTCGTCATTTGGCAGATCCGGAATCGTGCGGATATCAACTCCTACAGTGGCGCGATCGGGAACGGAGTTGATGTTCAGGCCGCCGGCGATAGTCCCCACATTGAGTGTCGGAGCCCCCAGAAACGGATGGGGTGAAATGTTGAAGTCAAATTCGCGAAGTTTGGCAACCGCATCGACGGCCTTATAAATTGCGTTGTCGCCTCGCTCCGGCATCGAGCCGTGGGCGGTGATGCCCGTTGTTTGAATCTCCAACCAGAGAGAACCTTTGTGGCCTACCAAAGGGTAGTTGGAAGTCGGCTCGCCGACCACAAGCGCTCCGCATTTGCCGAGCACATTTTTGAGGCCGGCAAGATGGGATGCTCCCAGGCTGCCTGTTTCTTCGCCGGCAGTGAATACCAACGTTATCCCGCCTGAATTCTTTAAGACTTTCCCCAGCCTGAGCGAAGCAACCACCATGGCAGCAATGCCCGACTTCATATCGGATGCACCCCGGCCGTAAACTCGATCGCCATCCACGACACCGCTGAATGGATCCTTGCTCCAACTTTTAGCGCCAAGCGGCACGGTATCCAGGTGTCCGCTAAAGCAGATGGGAGATCTGTCCGGTCCGGCTTCCAAACGGGCGACCAGGCTCGTTCTGCCTTCATCAAACTCATAAGAAGCTACCTTGAATCCCCCATCTTCCAGCAGTTTACCCAGATACTGCGCACATTGACGTTCCTGACCGGGAGGGTTGATCGTGTGAAAGGAGAGTAAATCACGCGTCAATGACAGCGCATTCAAGTCTGTTCCCATGATACAGGTGTCCTCTGATTTTCGATGAACAGCTGGCCCAAAAGGGTTTGAGTTAAAACGCACGAGACCCGTGGTGGTCTATCCGGCCTCGCTGTGGTCGATTAATGAACTGTCGGCCTTCAAATAAGCTTTTTGTACGACCTCATTTGCGGCCACCTCGGCCGCCGTTCCCTGCGCGATGATCCTGCCTTTCTGAAGGACATATCCGGAATCGGCAATTTCCAGCGTCCTTTTGGCGTTTTGCTCTGCCAGCAGAATGGTTGTATTTCGGTCCTTGTTAATCTTCTGGATGATGTCAAACATCAATTCTACCAGGTTCGGCTGAAGCCCCAGAGACGGCTCATCGAGTATCATAAGGCGCGGTTCCCCCATCAACGCTCTCCCGATGGCCAACATGCCCTGCTCCCCGCCGCTTAATGTTCCTCCCATCTGTTCCGCCCGTTCCTTCAGCCGGGGGAAAATTCCAAAAATTTCCTCCATTCTTGCCTGAATGACAGCTTTGCGGTCTTCATGAAAGCAGCCCATTCTCAAGTTTTCAATCACGTTCATTTCAGGGAATATTTTTCTGCCTTCGGGTACGATCGTAATTCCCATCTCGTTTGCCCGGTGGGTGTCCATCCCAAGAATCGACCGGCCGTCAAATTCGATGCGCCCGGCTGTCGCTTTAACGAGTCCTAAAATGGTTTTGATCAGAGTCGTTTTGCCGGATCCGTTGCTGCCGAGCAAGGCACAGATTTCCCCTGCTTCGACGGCAAGGCTCAGGTTCTGCAGCACGATCGCTTTACCATAGGCGGCAGTGATATCGCTTATCGACAATAGGCTCATTTTCCTAAATAGGCCTCCCTTAACTCTTCATTGGACGCGACGTCCTCAAATGTCCCCTCTGCGATTTTCTGACCATAATTAAGCGCGACGACTCTATCGGTGATGCCCTCGATGACGAGCATATCATGCTCCACCAGGATGATGGACAGCTGTCGGTAATATTTCTGCCGCACCCGTCTGATATCATTCATGAGCTCGATGCTTTCCTCCGGCGTCATCCCGGCGGAGGGTTCATCCAATAATAACAAGGCCGGCTCCGTTGCCAGGGCCCGGCATATTTCCAGTCGTCTGCGATCGATCTGAGATATATCGTTGACCGTCGTAAAACCCCTATCAACCAGTTCTTCATTGAATTGGCTCAAGAGCGCATTGGCCTTTTCGACAGCGCCGGCGAGTTCATGCTTGAATCTCGAACGCCGGACAAGGGTGTCAAAAAACCCGGATTTAAAACCCTCCAGCATTCCGATAAACAGGTTGTCGTAAACACTTAAAGCAAGGACCAGCCGGGACTGTTGAAAGGTTCGGGAGATTCCCTTCTTTTTGATCTGATGGGGCACCAATCCGGTAAGGTCCCTGCCCCTGAGCGTGAACCGGCCATCATCCGGCCGGTAGACTCCGGTAATGACATTGAAGAGCGTTGTTTTGCCAGCCCCGTTCGGACCGATCAATCCCACCGTTTCACCTTCGGAGACTGCAAAATCAACTCCAAGAAGGGCCGTAAGTCCACCGAAATGTTTGGTCAACTTCTCACAGCGGAATAATTCTTGATGATGTGTCGTCATGGTGACCCCTGAAATCAGATGAATTCGGAAAACGTCGAACTCAGCAAGGTTTTCAGTTTACCCTTCTGCCGGTTTGTCAATGGCCTCCGGCTTTTTCAATCCGTAAGTTCTAACGCCAACCGGTATTAAACCTTCGCGCCGCAAAACCAGCATCAGCACCAAAATGATCCCAAATATGATCATCCAGTACTGCTGAAGCGCCCTCAGCTTTTCGGGCATTATCACGAGAAGCACAGCGGCCACGGAAACACCCAGGATACTGTCCACACCCCCCAGAATTACAGCACTCAGAAAAAGCAGAGACAGGTAGAAGGTAATATCCGGTGGGGAAACATAACTGTTCATGTGAGCGTAGAAGGCTCCGGCCAGGCCGATGTAAAAATTACCGACAGTGAAAGCAATCATCGACCATTTTTTGACTTCCACGCCCATGCATTGGGCGGAAAGCTCGTCTCCCGTGTCTTCATTGAAAGAATTCCAGGTAAGTCCCACCCATGAATTCCAAAGCCTGTAGGCAACCAGCACCAACAGCCCCCCCAATGCCAGGGCCAGGTAATAGAAATTGGCTTGGGAGGGCAACTTCACCCCCAAAATGTTAATTTCCTGCAGAAAGGAGTAGCCGCCGATCGACATGAGCGGAATATCGACGATGCCCTGAGCACCCCCCAGCCATTCCGCATTGTTGAGAAGGGTATGAAATGCCATCACAAAGGCAATCGTCACCAAAGCCAAATAGTAGCTTTTGGTTTTTAGAACCGGAATAAAGAGCACCGAGCCTACTACCATGGTCATTACCGCACCGAGGAAGAGATTTAACAAGGGCGGCGACCCGATTTTGGTCGCCAGCATTCCGGCGGTATAGGCCCCGACACCATAAAACGCAGCTGCTCCCAGGTTGATAATTCCGGCCGATCCGAATTGGATATTGATTCCCAAACAAACGATAATCCATAAAATGGCGATCGTGAGAATATAGATCCAATAGGGTGAGCTGCGTAGAATAAACGGGAGAAGAAGGATAATCGCCAATACAATTACAAAGACAAATTTTCTTTGGCGCTGAAATGCTCCAACCACCGGCGTTCTAATCCCGTTGACCCTGGCAACCAGGTAAATAACGGCAGCGGCGGCCAAAATAATGGCCAGCAGTGCAAACAGGTTCTCTATCTTCAGAAAGGCCACAAAGACCGCCAGGGATCCCAGCACGCAAAACAGGATGAGACCAAGGTCTTTAAAAGATGCGCCTGAATCTTTCATGCGACTGTTTTTCTCCTTCTAAACCCTAAGATTCCTTTCGGCATGACAACGAGGAAGACTATCAGAAAAGTAAAAGCGACCACAAATCGGTAAGCGGAGCCCCCGGGTATGAAGGCCGACGTGAAGCTGGCAAGCAGGGCGAACAAAAATCCGCCCACAATCGCACCGAAAATATTTCCAAGACCTCCGATGACGGCGGCCGAGAATCCCACCACGCCGTAGAGCGCCCCCATATCGAAAATAATCTCCCGGTAGTAAAGCCCGTTGAATATCCCGGCACAGGCCGCCAGGACGCCGGCCACCACAAAGGTTATGTCAATGACCCTATTTATATTCACGCCCATCATGGCCGCGGTCTCTCTGTCCTGAGCAACCGCCCGCATGGCAATGCCCATTTTGGTTTTATTGATAAACAGATAGGTGCAGATGATCAGAAGAATGCCGGCCACTAAAATGAACAAACTGTCGAATCTGAGCAGAACCCCGCCCACTTCCGCCTGCCAATCCGGCAGCAGGGCCGGAAATCTCTGGGGTTCGGAACCCGCCGGGTAAAAGGCCATGACGCTGTACCGGATGGAGATCCCGGCGGCCAAGGTGGTCAGCAGTGCAATGATGGGCGGCGCCTTCAGAATAGGCCGGATGGTTATCCTGCCGAAGATAATGCTGATCAGGCCGGTCAAAATGCTGGATACAATAAAAGCGGCCAATAGCAACAGGACGGGATTTTGTATTCCAATAACTACGCTGAGAACATTGATGATGATAAGCCCCATAAAGGCCCCCACCATAAAAATTTCACCATGTGAAAATTGGATCAAGTTCAAGACGCCAAAAAACAGGGTGAATCCAACTGCCACAAGGCTATACATAACTCCCAGCATGATTCCGTGGATGATCTGATTGAGGATAGTTTCCATGCTATAAATGCCCTAAATTACGCTTGCCTGGCACCTGCCGCCTGTGCCCGTCCGCCTCGCTGAGATCGACAAGCGAACGGGCCCTGCAGGCAGGCGGGCCGCAAACTGCATTCGGTTCGAGCTCATGGCCGAGGGCAGGTGATGCTGAAGAATTATTTTATGTAGGATATGGTCGGTAACACTCTCTTTCCGCTGGCGTATTCCGAATCCTCCCAAACCGTCCACTTGCCGTCCTGGGCTACATAGGCGGTAACGACGGGCAAAATATTCTGGCCGTCTTTGTCAAATTTGATGGGGCCGATGGCCGAGCTTGCCCTATCAGTCTGAGCTAATTTATCGGCAACCTTGTCACGATCCGGTCCCACCTCTTCGATGGCATCCATGATCAATTGGGCGGCGATGTAGGCGAAGATTCCGTAGAACTCGGGTTCATCTTTGAACCCCTCTTTTTGATAACTGCTAAAGAATTCCTTTCCGCCCGGCAGCTTTTCAAAAGGCGCTCCCTCTCCAAAGCACATGCTGCCCTCGGCGACTTCGGGCCCGGTCGTTTTGATGAAGTCCTCATTTAGAATTCCGGAGGTTCCTTCAAATCCGGCTTTGATGCCCAATTTTTGCATTTGAATTCGCAGCCTGGCGCCTTCCGGGGTCAATCCCCCGAAAAAGATGACATTGGGATTTAGCGCTTTGGCCTTTGTAAGTTCGGCCGAGAAGTCTTTTTGCCCGATCGTGATGCCCATCTTGGCCAGGATTTTGCCCTCAAGTTTCTCCACAGCGTCGATAAAATACTCGGCATGCCCCCGGCCGTAATCGGTAATGTCGTGGATGACCACGTATGTTGAGGGCGCTTTTTTGTACACCTCTTTAACCGTCTCTCTGGACCAGGCAGCGTGGAAAACATTCTGTTCCCTCTGGGTTCCGTTGACCCGGGTGATGTATTTGGGGGAGGGGATCGTGATGGCGGGCAAAACGGCACCCCAGATCATGGACGGGTATTTGTACTGGGTAAAAACCGGTTTTGTGGCAATTCCCACCATGCTGCAATAGTGGGAGGCGCCGGCAATAATGGAAGGGTTTGACGCCATCTTGGTGGCGACGCGAACACCGGTGGCGGGTATGCAGGAATCGTCTTCTACTACCGCTTCGTACTCATACTTTTTGGGCCCGAATTCGCCGCGATTGTATTGTCGGACCGCCAACAGGAAAGAGTTGCGACCGCCCAGACCCATGGAGGCATTTCCGCCGGTTAAGGGACCGATAAATCCTATTTTGACCTTTTGCTTTGCCAGGGCCCCTGAAAAAAAGCCCGTGGCCCCTATGAACATAAGGACGATCATGATAACGGCTAGAACTTTAATGGATTTTGACATGACAAACCTCCTTTCGCGTTTATCCATATGAACTTCGCTCCGAAGGATGAGCCCATCACGGCACACCATTCCAAAAGATGCGATAGGCTAAGACCCAAACCCCGGTGAAGTTACGCTGAGATTCTATGGTCAGAACTAAATAATCTGCGAATGCAAATGATAAAGATCGAGAATTTTGCCTGAGATCTCTGACGTTGCCTCTCACCCCAATTAAATGGGTTAAAAAGCGACGCAAAATAGGTCTAAGATAAGAGTCAAGTAATTACGTCTAAAATTGAATCGATCCGGCGGCGATAAATAAGTGTGTTTGGTGTAACTGCTTTTAAAACCGCAGAGCATAAAGTTAACGTTGGTATCGGTCATCCGTGAGGATGTTCCAATGATGGTTTAAAATGAATCGCTCACCGGATACCGCTTAGTCCGTTCTGATTAAAATGCGGAACGATCGTTTTCGTCTCTGCAAAAGCTTGGGTAGGATAATCGTTTGAAAGTTT
>CP070771.1:4241532-4243913 GCA_020345785.1 Desulfobacterales bacterium | reverse complement strand
CGGTAAGGCACAATGGCACGCTGGTCTTCTACAGCTGGATTACCCGGGACGTTACCCTTAATATTTCCCGCTGGCATAACAACAGTCTTAACATTATCAACACCGGTCTGGTCCATCATTCCATCGAGGAGCGCAGACTCTGGACGCCCGCTGCGCTGCGGCCGGTCATCCAAGGTCAAATCAATGTCAAACCGCTGATAACCCATCGATTTCGATTGAGCCAAATTTTCGAGGCATTTGAAGTGGCCCGCACAGATCCTGCGGCCGTCAAAGTGGTACTCGAGGCTGAAAAAGGCAAAGGTTAAAAGGTTAAAGGTTCGAGGCGCGGGGCGCAGGTAGATGGAAAGGTAGGCGTAAAAGAGGCCGCGGCGGAACATGGCCAGCATTTCAAAGGACGCCAGGCCGAAAAAATAGCGTAAAGGTGTTGTAGACAAGAAAGCCTCTTCCGGTTCATGTTGATTCATCCGCCCTGCCAAACAGCCAATTGAGGGTTGTACATGATACTTTGTAAACATCTAATTGAGAAAGTAAAGCGACCAAGTGAACAGCACCCGATCAAGGTTTTGGCGGCGACGCTATTATGATTGGTTTTCACACTTGTATGACCGATTCATCCAGCTTCACGCCCGCCAAGATGAATCCGATACGCGATCGTTTCTCGTGCACAGGGCGGCACTTGATCGGGTTGAAAGACCGCGGGTTCTTGATATTTGCTGCGGGACGGGCGCGGTGTTGTCGGCCTTTGCCAAGTGCCACCCCCGGGGAGTTTACATCGGCTGTGATTTTTCACGCGGCATGCTGCTTGCAACCCGGCGCAAAGATCCGGCCGGCAGCATTACCTTTATTCAAGGCAATGCCGCCTGCCTCCCGTTTGTCGACAACCTGTTCCACGTGGTCAGCTGTTCCCACGCACTTTACGAACTCAAAGGGGAAGATCGTGTCAAATCGCTTCATGAAATGAAACGCGTGGTTCGCAAAGATGGTGTTGTGTTGATCATGGAGCACGAGGTGCCTACGCGGCCTTTTGTCAGGTTCATGTTTGGTCTCCGGCTGATGGCAATGGGATCTGCCGATGCAAAGGAGTTTGTGGAATCAGGTCTCAAGCCCTTTCAGCAGGTTTTCCCCGCGGTGACACTGGACCACACGCCATCGGGGAGAAGTAAGCTGATATGCCGTCGTAAATAGTCCTTCCTCCTACCCCCAGCTCTGCTGGTGGTCGCTGATTCTGGATGAGCTATCTATCAGGGCGGAGTAATACGTGCATATCCCTTGCTGAGGGCCTTTTCACCTTCCTGGTTAATCACTTCAAAAAAAAGATCTTCCTTGACGCGGGATTTCAGTTCCACGCTGATTGTGGTGCTCGGCCGAACCATACCGGAGAAACGACAGCTCAACGTCTTCAGTCGCGCCGGGTCGCCGCGGGCTTCGCGGTTGACCAGTTCGCGGGCAGCCAGGGCCAGGGTGCAGGTGCCCTGCAATATGATGCCCGGCAGGCCGACGCCGACGGCAAAGGCCGGCGAGGTGTGAATGGCAAATACTATGTCGGTGCACCCGTCATAAACGTAAGGCAGCATTGGGTCGATCTGGATTTCTTGGGTCCAAACAGGACCGGCGCGCCAATCCCCCTGCGGTTCCTCGGGCAGGTCCAGTGCGGCCCCTTTGCCCCGGCAGCGCACGCCCCGGAACATGGCCCCGATGTGTTCGGTGAAGACCGGCCGATTTTCCCGGTCAATGGCTTCATAGCGCATGATGGAATGCGTCCCTGCCCGGTGGGGCAGGATGCCGGCAATGAGGCCGTTTATGGTCAACCGGTCCCCCGGTCGGACCGGTCGGTGGAAATCGAGTCTTTCCGAGTAGTGAACCTGGGTTAAGAGAACCTCCCCCGGAAAGTCCTTAAATTCGAGGTAGTCGCCGATGCTTGAAGAGATGGGCCAGGTTAAGGCTGCGGCCAGCATGGGCGGGGCAATAAGCCCCCCCGGCCGCCGGTCGTCGAAGTAGTGCGGGTTGTCATCTCCGACGGCGGCTGCGTAGTTGGTGGTCCTGCGCCAGTTGACGTCGACCTGGTAGGGACGCATTCGGGCGCCCGCAAATTGAGGGTCCAATTCCATGACGTGTAACTCCCGATTTGGGTTTATGGGATGTTCAGGTTATCTTTTTTACTCTGAAGAGTCAACGCTGCTTCTGGATTCCTTCAGGCTTTCGTGGTAGGAGTAGTTCAAAGTCAATATCCGGCTATAAAAAAACTTTAAAATAGAAGGTCCCTCTCATGGGCGCCTGAGAATTGGAAGGCAAAATGGCGCACAAGAACATACTCTTTACTGGATTGCCCGGCTGCGGGAAATCCACGATTATAGAGAAAATCGTTCAGCGAATCGACCGGC
>CP070771.1:4237983-4241432 GCA_020345785.1 Desulfobacterales bacterium | reverse complement strand
GGCCGGCATTCAATCAAACCGAACGCCTGTTTTAAACTGTATTTCGAAAGACAGATGCTCTTTTGTGCAGTTCAACGGCAAAGACATTTCCTACCGGATTGTGGGCATGAGCGATGTGATGCCTTACCGCAGCAAGCGATTTTGCGACCTTACCAGCGGCGAGCTTTCGGAATACGAAAACAGCTTTGCGAAAAAAATAAAAGATGCTGTACGTGAATTCAAGCCGGATATTATCCACAGCCATCATTTATGGCTATTAAGCGCCTTGACAAGACGCCTTTGCCCTGATCTGCCGATTGTCACAACTTGCCATGGCTCTGATCTCAGGCAATTTCAGCAATGCACCCATCTGCAGAACAAGGTCTTAAGGGGTTGCAGGAAAGTCGATGCCGTCATGGCGTTAAGTGAAGCCCAGAAGAATGAGATAGAGCGCCTATATCGTCTGCCGTCACGCAAGATACATGTCGTCGGCGCCGGTTACAATGACGCGCTGTTTTCGGAAGATACAAAGCCCGAGCCAAATCCGGTTCATCTGGCTTATGCCGGTAAATTAAGCAACGCTAAGGGTGTTCCCTGGCTGCTGCGCGCCCTTTCAAAAATTGATTATCCTGCCTGGCATCTTCATCTGGTAGGCAGCGGCAGTGGATCGGAAAAAGAAAACTGCCTGAGACTGGCCCAAAATTTAGGCCGACGCGTACAATTACTCGGCGCAGTAGATCAACAGGAATTAGCACAGATCTTAAAGCAGTCCCATATATTCATTCTGCCGTCATTTTATGAGGGACTGCCTCTGGTTGTACTGGAAGCACTTGCCTGCGGCTGCCGCATCGTCGCCAATGATTTACCGGGAATAGTCGAAATTTTCCGGGATATGCAAACGGATGATATCAGCCTGGTTAAAACTCCGCGCCTCCATTCAATCGACACACCATTTCCGGAAGATGAAAAAACATTTGAAGAGAAATTAGAACACGCCATTAGAAAGCAGCTATCAGCAGCTGCGAAGCAGCCGCAAATTGACCTTTCCGGCATTAAAGAAAAAATCACTGCCTTTTCCTGGGCGAATGTTTTTAAAAAAGTTGAAAGTGTCTACCTCCAGACGCAAAAGTCCTTCGAGAGTGCCCCGTAAACATGATGCACGTAGATAGAACCCCAAATGAGCAAGCTCGCCAAAAGTCTCGCTCGCCTGCCCAACATCTGCCTCTCGGCAAGGTACCAGCGAGAGTCGAGGCTTGCACGCCTCTGGCGTGGTGCCCCAGCTTACCCGGCGGCGGGATTTCCGCTTCGTCCAACAAGGCGTCCAAGCGTGAAGCTGCAGCTACCTGCGGCAATCCCGCCCGGGCCCACAGGCATCAACTTAGAAAAAAAATCATCAGGATTAGGCATAATGTAACGGCGGGGTTTATCCCCGCCTGAAAGGGGGTTCACACCGTTGTTCATAGATGAATCAGCCGAGCGTCTGACGAAGACAACCATCATGGTCCAGGCGGGACTCATCGGAAAAAGGACGATTTGAGGATGGACACGAAATAGATATGTTCTGATCTGGCGCTTTAATTTAAAATATTAATATTTTTATATTTGAAATGTTTTTAATTAAAATATATTGACATTAAAACATTTTTAAATTATATATTTTGTCAAATAAATTTTCAATGAAGACGATTTCAATAGTAACGTGGTGTTCCCTTACAAGGAGCAAACCGATGACGAAACTCAACTATAGTTTTGAACTGAAAAGCAATCTCTCCGAATTAAATGCATTGTGCCGGCACCTGGAAGACTGCGGCCATGCTATGGGCCTGCCTCAACAGTGTCTGCTCGAAATCAATTTAGGCTTGGATGAACTCTTTACCAATATTGTCTTTTATGGATTCGAAGAGGAATCAGAGCATCGGATCAAATTTTCTCTGACAAAATACAAGGATACGTCGGTTTTTTTATAGTTGGTTTATAACCTGCCGCACCGGGCCAAATAGAATGAACGCTGTGTATGTATGAACAATGATTTATGTCGTTATGTATAACAGGAAATCCAAGCTTTAGAGCCTGATATTTTTTGTTATTTGTGGGATACAACCTTAGGCGTCACTGCCGGCGCGAAGCTTTTCCGTGCCGGCAATATCGGCATCCAGGGTCTCTGGGTCCAGCACAACCCCGTAATCCTCCTGCGCCCTTCGCGCGGAAAGGACACCGTTGCGCACTTCTTTGGCCACCTGCTCGGCAGGTCTTTGATAGGGATCTCCGTAACCGCCTCCACCCCCGGCCACCTGTCGCAATAGGGTTCCTCCTGGAATATTGGGGATGAGTTCCTTGGATTGCGGCTTGTAGCGCCTGCCGTCCGGAAAGCTTAATTCCATCTCATTAATACTGCCCGGTCGGCCGCCAAAGAGGCCGAAAGCCCGTGCTTGTTCATCGATTCCATCACCGAAGACAACCCCCTTGGAATTTTCGCCTTCAAAACGGATGATGGTCTCCACCCCCAGTCCGCCGCGCCAGCGGCCGGCGCCTGCCGAATCCGGCGCGTATTCGTGTTTGACAATTACATTGGGGGTTTGAAGTTCAAACATTTCCGGGTCCTGGGCCAGGATGCCGCCGGCACAATTGATCAAACCGATGTGATCGTAGCCGTCATACCCGCGGGTGGCACCGGACCCGCCTTTGAGGGCGTTGAAAAGAATATCGACGTACGGCCGGTCGACCCTGGGGTCGTGACCGGAAACGGCCAAGGCCAGCATTCGGTTCCAACCGGCGGTGACGCGATCCGGCAAGGCTTTGGCCATTGCTTTTAAAATCGCATCCGCATTGGGACCGGTAATGCTGTTGCCGAAAGTGGTAGCGGCCGGAAAGCGTGCATTTAAAAAAGTGCCCTCCGGGATGTGAATGTGCAAAGGTCTGGTGAGACCGTCGTTGTGGGGGATATTGGGATCGATCAGCATTAGAAAAGTCAAAATGACGGCCGAGACACTGGCTCCCAAGGGCGCATTGGCAAAGCCTTCCGTTTGGCCGTCGGTGCCGGTGTAATCGAAGGAGATTTCATCACCTTCGACGGTGACGGTAACTTTGATTTTAAATCTGGATCCCTCATGAAATCCGTCGTAATACATCCAGCTTTCGCCTTCATAGCTGCCGTCCGGAATGCGTTTAATTTCGGAACGCACCATTTGCTCGGTTGAATCAAATAGCAGCTCGATATGCTCCCGGAGGCTGTCAATCCCGTAGCGCTGCAGAAGAGATTTAATCAACCGCTCGCCCACCGCGCAGCCGCCGATCTGGGCCTTGATATCTTCCTCCACAATCGGATAGCGAATATTGGCGAAAATAAGATCCCAGACATCCCGTCTTATTTTGCCTTTCTCAAAAACTTTGACCGGGGTGATGCGCAGGGCTTCCTGCCAGATCTCACGGGCATTCGGATTGTACCCGCCGGCAACTGCTCCGCCGATATC
>CP070771.1:4233675-4237883 GCA_020345785.1 Desulfobacterales bacterium | reverse complement strand
GCTTCAAGGGCAGGTGGGATCCACGACTCAGCGCTACACGTTGAGCTTCACCGAGCCATGGCTGTTTGACATACCGCTGTCAGCGGGTGCCGATATCTACAACTGGAGTTATAGATACCCGGACTACGACAAAGACAGTTACGGCGCCCGGCTGCGATTGGGTTACCCGATATTTGATTATACCCGGGCGAATCTCAGCTACAACTATGACCTGGCGGATATCAAGAACGTCAGTGACGATGCTGCGGTGTCCGTTAAAAGGGATGTCGGGGAGAATATAAAAAGCAGTGTCACCAGCTCGATAAAATATGATTCCAGAGATCAGCTTTTTCATCCCACCACGGGTTCTTCGCACAGCATATCATACGAATTCGCCGGCCTCGGCGGCAATGTCGGTTTTAACAAAATTATCGGCGAAACCGGCTGGTACTACCCATTGTTCTGGCAGACCGTCGGTGTGTTGCACGGCAGGTCCGGTTGGGTCAAGGAGCTTAAAGGCTGGACCCTGCCGGACTACGAAAAGTTCTATATGGGCGGCATCGACGCGCTGCGCGGGTTTGAACGCAATGACCTGTGTCCCAGAGACGAAGGGGGTGCCTGTATCGGTGGGAATAAATTTGTCCAGTTCAACGCCGAGTTTCGATTTCCGCTTGTGCCGCAGGCCGGTGTTTACGGGGTTGCCTTTTTTGACACCGGCGATATTTACAACAATGATGAAGACATCGATTTCGGCAACCTGAGAGAGAGCGCCGGTGGCGGTATTCGGTGGCTTTCACCCATGGGACCGGTGCGCCTGGAATACGGCTGGATCTTAGACCCCAAGCCGACAGACCACGGCCCGGGAGCCTGGGAATTTTCTATGGCTTCGGCCTTTTAGGCCCCCGGGTTTGAATCGGGTCGTGTGGTACGCCCTTGCCGGAGAGCTTTGAATAGAAAATCATGTTTTGAGTTGCAAATTTGATGCGTTTTCGGCAATTATAGGATATCCAGAAAAGGGGGATATTATGAAAATAGTTAAATTTGGCATTGCCATATCGATTCTGTTTTTGTTTTACGTCGGCAGTTTTTCTTATGCTGCCGATGTTGCCAAAATAGGTATCCTTGATTTGCAGAAAATTCTTGAAACTTCCGATGCCGGAAAGTCAATTCAGAATGAATTGAAAAGCCAGAAAGATAAAATGGAATCGGATTTGAAGCAAAAAGGTGCTGAAATTGAAAATATCAGCAAGCGCCTTGAGCGCGAGGCCATGGTGATGAGCAAGGATATGCGCGAAGAAAAAGAACGCGAGCAGCGCATCAAGATCAACGATTTTAAATCGCTGCAAAAAAGATATCGCTCCGAGCTGCAGAATCTCGAAGTTCGGTTAATGAACGAGCTGCAAGACGATTTGAAGAAACTTGTGGACGCCATCGGAAAAAAAGAAGGGTATCTGATGATTATCAATAAAATAGGCGTCCTTTATGCGCCGAGTTCAATTGACATAACCGATAAAGTGATCCAGCAGCTCAATGCCGTGACAGCCAAAAAGAAAAAGAAATAACAAGGCCGCGGACATAAAGTGGTGGTTGCATGAAGGTTTCCTTATCCCAAATTGCCGGGTTGGTGCAGGGCAAAATATTCGGCAATGCTGACGCAATGATCAGCGGTGCTGCGCCCTTTGAGCATGCCGCAGACCATGATATCACCGTGGCCGGCAATGCCAAGTTTGTGAAAAAAATCGGCGGCTGCAATGCCGCAGCAATTATTGTGCCCCAAAATATCGAGGCCCCGGGACACAATCTTGTCCAGGTGGACAATCCCATGGTGGCTTTTGCCAAGGTGCTGCAATTCTTTCATCCACCGGCTCAACCACAGGGCGGGATTCACCCCCGGGCTGAGATCGGCCGGGATTTTAAACACGGCCGGGATGTTTCGATCGGACCCATGGTGGTGATCGGCGATCACGTTACCCTCGGCCGGCAGGTTTGGCTGCACCCGGGAGTGGTCATCGGAGACAACGTTGCGATCGGAGATGATGTCATCATCTATCCCAACGTGACCATCCGCGAGGGCACCATCATCGGCGACCGGGTGATTATTCATTCCGGTACGGTGATCGGAAGCGACGGTTTCGGATTCGCACCGGATGGTAAATCCTATCACAAGCTGCCCCATATAGGCATTGTCCAAATTGATGACGATGTCGAAATCGGGGCCAATAACGCCATCGACCGGGGAACCTTCGGCAAGACCCATATCGGCCGGGGTGTCAAGACCGACAACCTGGTTCATGTGGCCCACAATGTAGCAGTAGGAGAAAATACGGTGCTTGTTGCGCAGGTTGGAATTTCGGGCAGCGTCACCATCGGGAGAAATGCCATACTGGCCGGACAGGCCGGGATCGCCGGACATCTGACCATCGGCGACAATGCGACGGTCGGTCCCCAAACCGGTGTGGGCAAGAATGTTCCTGCCGGTGAAATTGTATCCGCCGGTATTCCCGAAATGCCGCATCGATTATGGTTGCGGGTGGTGCGAACGATCCCCAAACTGCCTGAAATCAACAAGCGATTGTCGGGCTTGGAAAAAATAGTTAAAAACCTCGAAGAAAAATTGGGTTAAAATATGGATGCAGTATATGACATTGAAAAAATTATGGAATTGTTGCCGCACCGGTATCCCTTTCTGCTGGTGGATCGAGTTATCAGTCTGGTGCCTGATGACAAAATCGTGGCCCTGAAAAACGTTACTATCAGCGAGCCTTTTTTCCAGGGACACTTCCCGGGCAAGCCGATCATGCCCGGTGTGCTCATCATTGAAGCCATGGCCCAGGTCGGCGGAATCCTTGCCTATAAAACCGGTCCTCCTGAAAAACGTAACCGGCTGATTTATTTTATGGGCATGGACAAGGTCAGATTCCGTAAAATGGTCGTTCCGGGCGACCAGATCATATTTGAGGCCAAGATCTTGAAGTTCCGTTCAAAAGTGGCCAAAATGTCCGGCACAGCCGCGGTCGACGGTCAACTCGTCGCCGAGGCTGAGCTGATGGCATCCTTTGGAGATATTAAATGATACATCCGACTGCGATTGTTGATCCGAAAAGTGAAATAGACGCTGATGTTGAAATCGGTCCATATTCCGTTATCAGTGATAACGTTTCGATTGGGGCCGGAACTATCATCGGTCCCCATGTCATTGTGGATCGCTATGTATCCATCGGACCGGACTGTCAAATCTTTCAATATGCTTCGGTGGGAACGCCACCCCAGGCAGTCAAATTCAAAGGTGAGAAGACGTTTGTCAAAATTGGACGCGGTACCGTGGTGCGTGAGTTTGCAACCATCAATCGCGGAACCGAATTCGGCACGGGGGTCACCGAAATCGGGGAGGAGAACCTGCTGATGGCTTACTGCCATGTGGCCCATGACTGCCGGACGGGCCGTAAAGTGATCCTGGCCAATAATGCGACCTTGGCCGGACACATCACGATCGGGGATTACGTTACGGTGGGCGGATTGGTAGCGATTCACCAGTTTGTGAGAATCGGAGAATATGCTTACGTCGGGGGAAAAAGCGGAGTGCCCAAAGACATCCCCCCCTATGTGATCGCCGCCGGCGACCGGGCCAAGCTGCACGGTCTTAATCAGGTGGGACTCAAGCGTCATGGGTTTCCCGAAACCACCGTCAAGGCCCTAAAGAAGGTCTATCGAATTTTCTTCCGTATCGGGATCACCCTTAATGAAGCCATTGAAAGAGCCCAGGCAGAGGTGGATCATTTACCGGAAGTAATCAATTTCATTAATTTCATAAAATCCTCTCAACGGGGTATCACCCGTTGATCAGATACATTGTGTGCTGACTCCATTCATAGGCCACCCCGGTCTAGCGGGATGAGAATTGAAAAGGTTTTATGGTTACAGCGAAAGTATTTTTTGGTTATCCAAACTTACACCCTGCCGGTGGCCTATGAATGGAGATAGAAAAAACAATTTTGGCTTATTTTTTATGATAAAGTTGTGTCTGCTGGGCATAGCAACTATCACCGTAAGGCACTGAACAACACAAGATGCATGTGAATGATGAATCGCACAAATAAACATCAAACCGGACAGATCAGCGCCAAGGGTGATCAAAATATATGTTAGAAAATTACCTAGGCATGCTTACTCAGAAAGCTTGTATGATGCCGCCAAAATTTTTTATATACATCAGCGACCAGTGACAGAGC
>CP070771.1:4232217-4233575 GCA_020345785.1 Desulfobacterales bacterium | reverse complement strand
ACCATATCACCGGCAGTGCGGACGTGGCTGGCCAAAAAAGGCTACGATCCGCAATATGGTGCCAGGCCCCTGACGCGGGTAATTCAAACTGAAATGAAAGATCAGCTGTCGGATGAGATTCTGTTCGGCAAAATGCAAAAGGGCGGCTTGGTGCATGTCGACCTGGCGGACGATAAGCTAACCTTTAATTATAGTTAGAAACTGTTTCAAAAAACCAGCAACTCAACCGAAATTTTGAAACGGTTTCCAAATGGTCAAAAACTACCAGTATTATTCAGGAATTGCGAATTCAGGAAATTCGAAAGTAAAAACGGATTTATTCCTTCTCTCAAATCCGCATTCCGCATTCTGCATTCCGAAATCCGATGCCCGTCTATCAGCTATCTGAAGACCTCATATTTCCCCCTCCCTATCTGGCCTCCAAATCAGGTCTGCTGGCTATTGGCGGTGATTTGAGCCGCAAACGTCTGCTGTTGGCCTACAGTATGGGTATATTTCCCTGGTATTCGGCGGGCGAACCGATCCTATGGTGGTCCCCTGATCCCCGTCTTGTGCTCTATCCGGATGAATTCAAAATGTCCAGGTCACTGAAAAAAACTATTAAAAAACGAGCTTTCAGAGTGACCATGGATCGTGCTTTCGATGACGTGATCACGCAATGCGCGCAGGTGCGCCTGGAAAATGATGAGGGTACCTGGATTGTCCATGACATGGTCCAGGCTTACTGCCGACTGCACGAGTCCGGCTTTGCCCACTCCGTTGAGGCCTGGCAGGACGGCGGTTTGGCCGGCGGTCTTTACGGGGTCTCATTGGGTAAATGCTTTTTCGGCGAGTCCATGTTCACCCGCGTAACGAACGCCTCAAAGGTTGCTCTGGCCGCGCTGGTGGCGTATCTGCAAGCGCGCGACTTTGCCTTTATTGATTGTCAGATCGCCACCGAGCATCTGATCAGTTTTGGCGCCCGGGAAATATCAAGAACCCGCTATCTGGCAGAGCTCGGCCGCGCACTGAAATATCCTACCCTGCAGGGGAAGTGGGTATATTCCGCCGAGCATTAACATGTTCCACAGCATGGTTCTTTTCAATTGGTTGAACGAAATCCCCGTTGAACGAATGGTTGGGTTCCGTCCGCTGAGATCATATCCAAATTTTCCGTTCATACTTTATAGCGGCTTGACATTATTTGAGGATGTTGCATAATCAGCGACCACCAGCAGAGTTGGGGGTATGAGGAAAGCCCCTGGAAGGAGCCGGGACCACGCTCTGCCGATGGTCGCTGATGCATGTAAAGAATTTTGGAAAAACCTTTTCAATTCGCATCCCGATAGATCGGGGTGGCTTATGAATGGAGTTATCAC
>CP070771.1:4221570-4232117 GCA_020345785.1 Desulfobacterales bacterium | reverse complement strand
CAGCGTGAGCGGTGTGGTTTCAAGCGTCATCAACCGGTTAATCTCAATATCTTTCAGATAGTTCGACATCTCGGAAAGCTCCCGAACCAGATGTTGGGGTTCACCGCAGGAAGATCCGATAAATACTCGCTGCCCCGCTTTGATGCGGCTCAGCGCTTTTCGGGCGCTGCATCTGTTTTCAACGTAATTATCGGCCCAGTAGGTTGATGTGGCCATCCACGTCTCCTTAAGTAGAATCAGGTTCAAAGACTTTTTAAATTAGCCCATCCAACCTCGCTTGGCAAGGGAAACCTGCGGTATTATTACTTGACTCCGAAAGTTCTTTTTTCTATAAACACCTATTTTGTTTCAAATCTTAGCACTGCACCAACTGATTGGATACGGATGAAATCATGAAATTAATCAAAACGTTAAGCCGCTGGATCGACGCTTTTAATGAATGGGCCGGCCGCGGCGTAGCCTGGGTGACACTGGGACTGGTGCTGGTGGTATTTATCGACGTGGTCATGCGCTACCTCTTCAATACCAGTTTTGTGTTCACCCAGGAACTGGAATGGCATTTATTCGGCTTTATCTTCCTGATCGGCGCCGGCTACACCCTGCTGCACGACGGTCACGTCAGGGTTGATATCATCTATCAGCGTCTGAGCCATAAAGGCCGGGCATGGGTGAACTTCATCGGCGTTCTGCTCTTTCTAATCCCCGGCTGCATCATGGTGATATCGACTTCCTGGAAATTTACGCTGAATTCATTTGCAATGCTCGAGGGTTCGCCGGACCCGGGCGGCATTCCCTTTCGCTTCATCTTAAAGGGATGCATTCCCGTCGGGTTTACACTCCTTCTGATGCAGGGAATTTCCCTTGGCATCCATAGTTTCATGCAAATTATAGGAATCGAAACAGTCACGGAGGATCATTCCTGATGGATTATCTGGCGGCCTGGATGTTTTTGGCACTGACGATTTTGTTGATGGCCGGATTTCCGGTCACCTTTACGTTGCTGGGAACTGCTCTGACCTTCGGTATGATCGGTTTCGGCTGGGATTTCTTCAATTTATTGCCTCTCCGAATCTGGGGCGTCATGAACAATGTTACTTTACTTGCAGTTCCGCTGTTTGTTTTCATGGGAGTCATGCTGGAACGTTCGGGTTTGGCCGAAGAACTGCTGGATACAATGGGTCTTCTGTTCGGTCGTTTGAAGGGCGGTCTGGCCATATCCGTTGTCGTGGTGGGTGCGCTTCTGGGAGCATCAACCGGTATTGTGGGTGCGACGGTCGTCACCATGGGGCTGCTGGCTGTGCCCACCATGCTGCGACGCGGTTACCAGATGGAGTTGGCTACCGGCACCGTGTCGGCCTCCGGCACTCTGGGGCAAATCATCCCCCCCAGCATCGTGCTGGTGCTCATCGGGGATATCGTCGGGGTGTCCGTAGGGGATCTTTTTATGGGCGCCGTCCTGCCGGGACTGCTTCTGGTTTGTCTTTTTATCATCTACATTCTCATTGCTGCCCATTTGCGCCCGGGCGTGGCCCCGGCCATTTCAAAGGAAGAACTGGCGGCGATTTCACCAAAAGAGCTGGCGGCCCGCGTCGGCAAGGCGCTGGTTCCCCCCTTATTTTTAATAGTGGCGGTTTTGGGATCGATTTTTGCCGGCATTGCCTCGCCGACCGAAGCCGCCGCAGTCGGGGCGGTCGGCGCGACCCTTCTCACTGTTTTCAACCGCAAATTCAACATGGGCATCCTGCGCGAAGTCATGCTCACCACCGTAAGATTGACCTGCATGGTTTTCATCATCCTGTGCGGTGCGGCTGCTTTTGGACTGGTATTCCGCGGTCTCGGGGGAGACAGCATCGTGCGGAATTTTCTGGGATCCATTGCCCACCAATACAGCCACGGCATGGTTCTGGCCATTGTCATGGCCCTTATCTTTTTTATCGGATTTTTTCTGGATTTCATCGAAATCACCTTTATCCACGTACCGGTGCTGGCACCGATCATGATTGATTTCGGATACGATCCGATCTGGTTCTGCATATTGCTGGCCGTCAACCTGCAGACGTCTTTCCTGACCCCACCCTTTGGATTTTCGCTCTTTTATCTCAAGGCGGTCACGCCGCCTGAAGTCACAACCGGTCATATTTACCGGGGAATCATACCGTTTGTGCTGTTTCAGCTTATCGGACTGGCCATTGTGGTCTTTTTTCCAAAGCTGGCAACCTGGCTGCCGCATGTGGTTTTCGGGCCCTGACGGAAACTGGTAATATGTCAAAAAAACTTGACTTATTGCCGGTAGCAGTTAGATTAGACCATTGCTCTTTTATTCAGAACCTCCGATATTGAGTTGCGGCGGGAATAAAAGGGCGGCTTGTTGCAGTGACGGCCTGCGGAATTGGAGGTCCGAGCTGGCAAGCGTAATCCACTCTAGAAGGAGATTTTTTATGAAGCGACGTGATTTTCTGAAGAAAGCTGGTCTCGGCGCTGCAGCGGTTGCAGCAACTGCCGTCAATGCCCCGGCGGTATTGGCGCAAAAAAAATATCGATGGAAGATGGTTACCACCTGGCCACCCAAGCTTCCGGTGCTCCAGGAAGGCTGCGAGCGGTTGGCCAAAAGAGTCAGTGAGATGACGGGCGGGCAACTTGAAATCCAGGTTTTTGCGGCCGGCGAGCTTGTACCGGCTTTTGAGAGTTTTCAAGCCGTATCCGATGGCACGGTGGAAGTAGGCAGCGGCGCCTCCTATTACTGGGCCGGAAAAGAGCCGGCCACCCAGTGGTTCGCCGCCGTGCCTTTCGGTATGAACGCCCAAGGTATGGCGGCCTGGTTCCATGGCGGCGACGGCCTCAAACTGTGGGAGGAAACGTATGCGCCCTTCAATCTGGTTCCCCGTCCCGGCGGTTCCACCGGTGTTCAGATGGGAGGTTGGTTTAATAAAAAGATAAATTCCATTGATGACTACAAAGGTCTGAAAATGCGCATCCCAGGCCTGGGAGGCAAAGTCGTCGCCAAAGCCGGCGGAACCGTGGTGCTGACACCCGGCGGTGAAATTTTCACCAACCTCGAACGCGGCGTCATTGATGCCACGGAATGGGTCGGACCCTACCACGACCTGAGAATGGGCTTTTACCAGGCCGCCAAGTATTATTATTACCCCGGTTGGCACGAGCCCGGGACCTATCTCGAGTATTTCTTCAACAAAAAGGCCTATGAGAGCCTGCCGAAGGAATTACAGCACATACTTGATGCCGCCTGCATGGAAAGCGAAGCATGGGTCCTGACGCAGTTCGACGCCAACAACGGTGCATCCCTTCAAACGCTGATCAATCAACACAAAGTCGAGCTGATCAGGTTTCCGGAACAAGTGCTCGATGCCCTGCGACCGTTGGCGGAAGAAGTGCGTGAAGAAGAGGCCGCCAAGAGCGCCATAGCCAAGAAAGTGAATGAATCCTTTAAAAAATTCCAGCAGGTGGTCGGCACCTGGGGTACGGTATCCGAACTGGCATACTACAACACCATTCTGCCGAAGTACTCGCTTAGAGGATAATCCTCAACAAGATTGACGTAACCCGATCCCATTCGCTTAGTGTAAAACTGTAATCGCCAGCCGGTTTCTCTCTGACCGGCTGGCGATTTTTTTTTACAATTTGAATGGACCGTGATAGAAATATTTTCAGCAATCAGTTTCGGTGTCTATCTTCATGAATTTTCGCAAAGAATGGAATAACATCAAAATCTATGTAAAATTTTATCGTTGCGGGTGACGGCGAGATTGCAATTCATTGCTTGACACCAATCGATTGCACATCAAAGGAGGTAACAAAATGATCCCGGATATAAAAAAGATATTGTATGCCACCGATCTCTCCGAAAATGCCCGCCATGCGTTTGGCTATGCCGTGAGCCTGGCCAACCGGCACGAGGCGAAGATCACGGTTTTGCACGTGGTGGAGGAACTCTCATCATTTGCCCGTTCGATGGTTGAGGACATTCTCGGGGAAAAACGCTGGTCCGAACTTAGAAGGGAAAGAGAAGCCAGGGTTATATCGGGTTTACAATTGCGACTGGATAAATTTTTCAATGATGTCCGTCATAACCGGCCGGACTATCCTTTTGTCATCGATAAAACCATTGTTGTGACCGGTCATCCGGTGGATCAAATCATCCGATATGCGCAAGAAAAAGACATGGATTTAGTTGTCATAGGCTCGCGAGGAAAGGGAGGACTGGCGGACGTAACCATGGGCACCACATCTCGCCGGGTGCTGAGGCGCTGTTCCAAACCGGTGCTGGTCGTGCGATTGCCGGAGGATGGAAACAACTGAAGAATGGCTTTCCATAGGCGCTCATGATGGCTCTAATTTTATCTATTCTCAAAATATTCAGCCCCGATTACAAAACTCAAATCACAAATCTCAAATCCCAAACAAATCACAATGACAAAAATTCAAAATCCCAAACTGTTATATTTTAATTGAGAAAGCGTATGTTTAATTTCAATAGCTATACAGTTCTCCTCAAAGATATTGTCTATCCCAATTATAACGCTGTTTTGGTCATTGGCTATTGAAATTTGGAATGTATTGGTAATTTGGTGCTTGTAATTTGGAATTTAATTCACCACAGTTTTTTAAGCGATATTAATTCTCCCCTTGATCTTCCTCGATCAACCCCATTGTATCCGACTGCGGCACTTCCTGCACTGCGCGCAGCTTACGCTCGATGACCCGGGTGCGAACTTCGGCTTTACCGATGGTGTTGCTGGCCTCTTGCAATTTCTTTTTGGTTTGGGCCAGTACATCACCGAATTTACCGAATTCAGCTTTAACCACACCCAACAATTCCCAGACCTCGCTGGAGCGCTTTTCGATGGCCAGGGTCCTAAAACCCATCTGCAGGCTGTTGAGTAATGCTGCCAGGGTCGTGGGCCCGGTCACTACGATGCGGTGCTCGCGCTGCAAGGTATCGCAGAGGCCCGGCTGACGCAGTACTTCGGCATACAATCCCTCCACCGGCAAAAACATGATCGCAAAATCCGTGGTATGGGGCGGATCAATATACTTGTCTTTGATGTTTTTGGCCTCCAGTTTGATGCGATTCTCCAGGCTTTTAATCGATTTATCAGCCAGCTCTCTGTCGGCTGCCTCCTGGGCATCCACCAGACGTTGATAATCTTCCTGCGGAAATTTAGCGTCAATCGGCAGCCAAACCACCTGTTCTTTCTCCGGATCTGGACCCGGCAGCTTGATGGCAAACTCCACCCGCTCGTTGCTGTCCTTTTTGGTGGCAACATTTACTGCGTACTGGTCGGGTGTCAGGATTTGCTCCAGAATGTGGCTTAGGCGAATTTCGCCCCAGGTTCCGCGTGTCTTGACATTGGTCAGCACTTTTTTCAGGTCGCCGACACCGGTCGCCAGGCTGCGCATTTCACCCAGTCCTTTGTAGACCTGCTCCAAACGCTCACTGACCTGCTTAAATGACTCACCCAGGCGCTTTTCCAGCGTCGTCTGAAGTTTATCGTCCACTGTGGCTCGCATTTTTTCAAGCTGTCGGGTATTGTCTTCCTGCAGGGTACGCAACTGGATTTCCATCGTCCGGCGCATCGCCTCCAGTTTATCTTCGTTAAGCTTGGCCATCGCAATCTGCTGCTTGGAAAAAGAATCAAGCTGATCGCGTTGCATACGAATGTTGTCAACCATCCGTTGCTGCAAAGAATCACTCGATGCCCTCAGGACTTTGCCCAATTCCTCCCGGGCCAGCCGGTCACTGTTGGACGTTTCCTGCCGGTTCAGGGTTATCTCATCTTTGACGACAGTCTCCAGGCGTTCCTGTTTTTTTCCCAGGGTCTCAAAATCCTTCTGCAGTTTATTGATAACATCTTCAGGTTTGCGCCGCATGAGAACAATGAGCAGGATAAGGGCGGCAAGCAATAGCAGAAAGGCAAACCCCAGAAACAGTTCAATGGCATACTGGCTGATATACGCCGCCGCATCATTTATGACTTGGACCATGGTGTTTTTTCCTTAACAATATTTTCAGAACACAATCTATCCGAACTGCTGTGGTTTGCGTCACCCCATCCCATCTATAACATATTAAAAATACGATATTTTTTTCGATCCGAAGAATTATAGAGAAAAGAGGCCTGGGCGTCAAGCGCCAATGATCGTATAAAAAAAGAGAGCGGCAGAGCAAAAAAATTTGATGACACAAAGGGGCAGGTCATGCTAGGGTAGCGTCTAATTAGTGCCCACCCGGAAATAAAAAGAGTCACAATTAAGTTTCCGATTTCCGCGATTTAAAATTCAAAGCCTAAAGAAAATATGTTTCAGGGAAAAAAAATGACGCCGGAACCGTCAGGCTGCTCGCCATCGAAACCACTCATTGGAGTCGCATCTAAAATTTTGCTGGCTTTGCTCGTTATCATACCAACCGTCATGCTGGGCGGTCTGATGTATCTTTACAGTCTGCAGCCCGAATATTCAGGCCGTCTTAGTCTTGCCGGATTGCAGGACGAAGTCGAAGTCATTTTCGACGACTACGGCATACCGCACATTTACGGCCGGAATGAAGAAGATGTCTATTTTGCGCTGGGCTTTGTTCACGCCCGGGAGCGCCTTTTTCAGATGGAAATGATGCGGCGGGTTGCGGCGGGACGTCTGGCCGAAATTCTCGGCATGGAATTGGTTAAAACGGATAGATTCTTCCGCACCATTGGAATTCTGGAAAAGGCGGAGGCCAATGCCTCCCGATATTTTAAGGATATTTCAGAACCCTGGCAAAAAGCGGCGCTAGCTTACCTGGCGGGCATCAACCGGTTTGTTGAAACCGGCGACATGCCCCTAGAATTTCACATCCTCGGCATACCCAAGGAAAGATTCACACCGCGAGATTTATACCTGAACGGAGCTCTGATGGCCTTTGGCTTTGCCACGGGCTTTCAAACGGACCCGCTGGTAACTAAGGCTCATCATAAGCTGGGCTGGAAATATTTAAAAGACTGGGCCTTCGATTGGCCGTCGGACGCACTAAAAATCCCGGTCCAGCATTCCCAATCGGCAGGGGCGGCTGAAACGCTGGGCGCAACCATCGCCGGAATTGTTGCCGATCTTCCGCTACCGACGTGGATCGGGAGCAACAGCTGGGTGGTTGCAGGGAAAAAAACAAAATCCGGTAAGGTCATTTTCGCCAATGACACCCACATGATGTATGCCCAGCCTTCGATCTGGTTTGAAGCACATCTGGAGTGTCCCGGATTCAGCCTCTATGGCAATCATGCAGCCGGTATACCGTTTGCCCTCATCGGCCAAAACCGCTACGCGGCCTGGGGGCTGACGATGTTTGAAAACGATGATGTGGATTTCTACCGGGAACGCCTCAACCCGGATAATCCCCATCAGGTATGGTTTGATGATCATTGGGAAGATCTGAAAATCAGACGGGAGACCATTAAAGTCAAGGGAGGTGCGGATGTTGTTTTTGAGGTGCACACCTCGCGCCACGGCCCCGTTATAAACGAGGTCGATGAAAAAGCCGCCCAAACGGAAAGCGATCCGGTTGCGGTCTGGTGGGTGTTCAATAAGTTATCCACAACCACGTTCCAGGCATTTTATGACCTTTCCCATGCTCGGTCAATAAAAGATGCCCGCCGGGCCGCATCAATGATCGATGTGGTCGGGCTCAATGTCATGTACGGCGACCGCGACGGCAATATTGCCTGGTGGGCCGCTGCCAGGCTCATCAAACGCCCGGACCATGCTAACTCGAAGCTGTTTCTGGACGGGGCCGGCGGCCGGGATGAGCCCCTGGGATATTATGACTTCTCGCAGAATCCTCATTCCGAAAATCCGCCGTCCGGATTTGTGTATTCTGCCAATAATCAACCCGACACATTAGCGGGCGCCTTATATCCGGGTTATTATCTTCCGGAAGATCGTGCCCGGCGTATCACGGATTACCTGGATTCGGAGACGATCTGGTCGATTGAAACAATGCAGCATATGATCCTGGACTGCATATCTACCGTATTTGCGGCGGTAAGCAAAGAAATACTCAAAACACTTGAAAATGACACGGTCTTAAAAATTACACCCCTTCACGAGCAGGCCTATCAAATCCTGCAAAATTGGGAGGGAGATCACAAAATCTCAGATGTGGCGCCCACCATATTTTACACGCTATTGGCCTACATCATGGAAAACAGCATGGCCGACGAGCTGGGTATGGAAGACTTCAGGGCGATTGTTTCCAGCCATTTGATGAAACGCACCACACCTGCTTTTATCAAAAATGATTCGTCGTTATGGTGGGACGATATCCATACCGAAAAGATCAAAGAAACCCGCCGCATGATTTTTGCCCGATCCTATGATCAGGCCGTCAGCCTGTTGGCTAAACAAATTGGAGCGGATATTTCCGGCTGGCACTGGGGAAAGGTCCACACACTGGAACATGCCCATCCTTTGGGCCGGCAAAAACCCCTGAATGTCTTATTTAATGTGGGGCCTTTTGCGGCGTTGGGCGGCAATGAAACAATCGTCAATTTAGGGTTCCGTTTGGATTCTCCGGGACGCTACCCGGTTGTCTTCGGTCCGGCCATGCGGATTATTCTCGATTTTGCCGACATTGAAAATTCATTGAGCGTAAATCCCACCGGCCAATCCGGTTATTTTTTGAGCGCTCATTATGCCGACCAGGCGCACTTATTCAATACGGGAAAATTTCGCAAACAGATGATGAATCGGGAAGAAATAAAAAATTTGCGGAAAGGAACATTGATTTTAACACCTGAATAAGTTATAGGTCGCCTCTATAAATCAGGACGTTGCAAAGGAAAAGTCTAAAAAATATTTCTTGGAGGAAAGGGTTATGGACAAGCTGTTTTCCCCTTTTACCATTAAAAATATTCAGTTGAAAAATCGAATTGTCATGCCGGCCCTGGCATCATTTTTAATCAAAGAAGACGGCAGCATCTCAGATGTAGCGGTGGAGCATTATCGCAGACGAGCGGCCGGCGGTCCGGCCATGGTAATAATGGAGGCCTGCGCTGTTTCGCCCGAAGGTGTGGTATCTCCCCATCAGGCCGTCATTTATGATGACCGCTTTATTGAGGGGCTGGCAAAGATCGCCCGCGCCATGAAGGAAGAAGGGGCCGTCTCCGCAGTCCAGATCCATCACGGAGGCCGGCAAACATCAGTTAAAGTTATCCACCGCAGACCCCTGGCGCCGTCCCCCCTGCCCTGCCCCACGATCCGGGGCGAAGTGGAACCGTTGACGGTTGACGGCATCCAGCAGCTGGTGCAAAACTTCGGCGATGCGGCCCACAGAGCGTATCAGGCAGGATTTGAATTGATTGAAATTCACGGGGCTCACGGCTATCTGGTGAACCAATTTCTGTCTCGATTTTCCAACATCCGTGAAGATGGATATGGCAAAGATGTGGCCGGCAGAACCCGCTTTGCCAGGGAAATCGTCACGGAAATCCGGCAGCGGGTCGGCGCCGATTTCCCCATTTCATTTAAAATAAGCGCCGAGGAATATGTCGACAGCGGCCTGACGACAAGTGAAAGCATTGAAATCCTGAAAATCCTGGTGGCGGCCGGTGTCGATGTTATCCAGGTTTCGGCCGGCAACGATGTGACGGCGGAATGGATCTGCCAGCCGATGTTCATGCAGAAAGCCTGTTTGGTAGAATCGGCCAATCAGGTAAAAAAGGCCTTGGATGTTCCGGTGATGGCTGTCGGGAGAATCAACGATCCCCAAATCGCCGACGAGATCATCGCGCAGCAAAAAGCCGATCTGGTATGTATCGGCCGCGGTCTGCTGGCGGACCCGGAAATGCCTATAAAAGCGCAGGAAGGAAGACTGGATGAAATCCGCACCTGCATTGCCTGTAATACCTGCATGCAATCGATCTTCAAAAGGGGCCGCATCGAGTGTCTGGTGAACCCCATGCTGGGTCGCGAAAAAGAAATGGCATTCATACCGACCACTAATCCGAAAAGGGTGATGGTGGTCGGCGGCGGACCCGGCGGCTTGAACGTGGCGTGGGTGGCCGCCAAACGCGGACATGACGTACACGTCTATGAAAAACGAAGCGAACTCGGCGGACAGCTGGTTCCCGGCAGCACACCGGGCCACAAAGCAGAATTGCGCAGCTTGATTCGCTTTCAGAAAAAACAGGCTGAGCTGTTCGGCGTCAAATGCCACCTGAATCGCGAGGTGCGGGCCGAAGACATCGAGGCCTTCAAACCGGATGTCGTGATACTGGCCACCGGCTCCTTGCCGGCCCTGCCACAGGTTGAGGGTATTGATAAAAATATCGTGCTCACCTACGAAGATGTTTTAAACGGCGGTCCGCCGCCTTTTAAAAGTGTGGTTATTATCGGCGGGGGGGCCACCGGTTTGGAACTGGCGCTTCATCTGGCCGAATACGGCTGTAAAACGACCGTCGTAGAAATGCTTCCTAAAATCGGCAGCGGACTGGAGGCTATGACTAAAAAAATCATACTCAAACGTCTCAAGGAAAGAAATGTCCGCATATTGACCGATACCA
>CP070771.1:4215762-4221470 GCA_020345785.1 Desulfobacterales bacterium | reverse complement strand
AAACCACCTTTCAATCCTATAAGTTCATCGTTGTTATTGTCACTGAGGATGTTTGCTGCTATCCACTCAACTCCAACAATAAATAATGAGATATCTCCAGATATAGAAAGGCCTTTAACATCTTCTTCACAAAAATCTAAAGCATCATTCTCATTCCGAACCCTCCCCCGGTAAACAATCAATGATACTCCTGGAGTAGAAAGACCTCCTCCAGCAGTTAAAAACCAATCAACTTCTCCACTTGGCATTACAATTCTATCAAAACTAAATCCAATCCCGATCCAATAGCCACCGCTTATTCCGATTGTAAAAATATCACCTGGCTTATTCCCTATGATATCTCCTAATGAGAGCAACCCATAAGGATCTGTGAATCGGATGGGATTAGCGCTAGCAAAAAGATATAAATTTGCTCCTCTAAATATCCAAATGGGATCCGGCGTCAAATATCTTCCACTCTTGGGGTCGTAGTATCGATGGTAGTTATAGTGCAACCCGGTCTCAGCATCATAGTATTGCCCCGCAAACCTGAAGTTATTCACCAACTTGGAATTCGGATTTATGTTAGCTTCACCAAAAGGCATGTACTCAGCCTCCCACACCACCGCTCCGCGTTCATCGGTCATCAACACCGGAGTACCCAGGTAATTATTGGCATAATAATACACCGGGGTATCATTGGCTTTGAAATCCACTTTGGCCAGCCGCGTGCTTCCCATGTAAATATACTCGGCAATAAAGGTGCCGTCGGGCCGGCTTTCGGCAATGATGTTGCCGTCAAAATCATAGAGAAAAACCGTTTGTTTGTCACCGGTTTTTTTGATCACCCGCTGGCCCAGGCCGTTATAGGTATAATCTGCAATGGTGCTGCCGCCTTGTTTCACCCTCACCAGCCGGTTGTTGTGGTTGTATTCGTAGGCTCTATTTCCAATTGCGGTGGGATTTCCATTTTTATCGTAAGCATAATTGACGGTTTCTGATCCGATAATACTCTCCAGTCGATTGGTGCCTGGATAGTAGCCGTAAGTCTCAGCCAGGCCGCCAATCTTTCGGGTTAAGCGGTTGCCGACCCTGTCATAGGTGTAGCGAATCTTTCCATATTTACCGACGGCTCCCTTCAGCCGATCTAGATTATCATAGACAAAATCCTGATCATACCAGGACACCCTGGTTCCGCGTATGCCTGTCAGGTTTCGGTTGTTATCGTAAGTATAGGTCTGCTCCATGGATGCGCCCGGATTGGACTTTTCCAGACAGGCGCACTCACTTTGCTCGTTGTAGATGCTGGCACCGGAGCCGGTATCCATTTCCCTGGCCCCGCCAAATGGATTGTAGCCCAGATTGCTGATCAGCGTCAAACTGTAGTGGGTAAAGTCAACGGAGATATCTTTTATCTTTTTGGTATCCGCATGGCGGCTGGTCAAATCAATCACATGGCCTGAGGGATAGGTGATGGTGTTCAGGCGACTGCCAGGCGAATATCCACGTCCCAGCACATATTCATCCCCGCTGATAAAGCTTTTCTTTTCTACCAGCCGTCCGCGTTCGTCATAACCGAAGCTGGTAGTTCCCGAGGGATCTGTCATTCCGGTGCGGCGGCCGATGGCGTTTGTACCCTCATCGTAGCTATATCCAATATCCTAGGAAGCATCGGCAAAATGGATGTGGGTTAAGCGGTTTAAGGCATCATACACGTATCGGGTGGCAATGCCATTGGCATCGGTCTTTTGAACCAGGTTGCCGGCCTCATCATAGGCATACCAGGTTTTGCCCGTATCCGGTGATTTAATATACACCACCCGGCCCATGTCATCGTGTTCAAAACGGGTTTTAAGACCTTGCGCATCGATGACCCATTTTAAGTTGCCGTGGCCGTCGTACTCATAGGCGGTAACGGTGTCGTTTGGGCTTTTGTCGGTCTGGGTGACCGTTGTCAGCCGGTTGAATGCATCGTAGCTGTATCGGGTGATACGGTTTTCCGCATCGATCTTTTTCTTCAGATTTCCGTTTTTATAATACCGGTATTCGGTGAAGCTGCCATTGAAATTGATCTGTTTCCAGAGTTTGCCGGGAATATCCGGACCGTTGTATTTTAAGCGCGTGTGGGAAAAGCGTTGGCCGGTTGCATCGTGCCGGCTTTTTTTCTTCAGCTTGCCCTGCTGATCATAGCCATATTGAATGTAGTTGTTTTCAATGTCATAGATCCGATACAGCCGGCCAAAGTCAGGATCATACTCATAGCCGGTTTCAACCCCGTCTTCGTCAATGGCGGTGTCCGGCAATCCGTCCACATAAATCAACTTGTTTGCGCTGTTGTCCGCTCCATGGGTGATGGCAGTCATTCTGCCCCGGCCGTCATAGTCAAAATGCGTGGATTGGCCGTTGACATCCACCATGGTTCCCACCTGCCCGGCATCATCGTAGTCGTCAAAGCCGGTGGCGCCGATCAAGGGAGACTCGATATAATCCAGATCGCCGTTGGGATAATAATAAAAGTATGTCACATCAGCGACATCATTGCGCGGACCGTCAATGCGCTGCACCTGACCGAAGCTGTTATAATAAAAGACGGTGATGTATTCATATTCAACTGTGGTGGCAGCCGCATCTTTGGTATAGCCTGCTTCGATGACACGATAGACCAGGTTGGTTGGATTCTCGTTGGGAGCACCGCTGCCTTCGTCATTGTCATAATCCCGGGTGGTCACCTTGCTGCCGGCGCCCAGCACGCTGGCCTCGGT
This sequence comes from Desulfobacterales bacterium, assembly GCA_020345785.1. Next base: position 4,218,729 of record CP070771.1, on the reverse strand, counting down.
GCGTGTCACGGGTACATTCAATTGCGGATGATACCTGAAGCCAATCACCCGCTGCCGGGCTGTGCCGGCCGCCAGCTTTACGGTCTGCGCATTGCCGCGGCTATCATGGTCCTGGTATTGATGAATGGTGCCGCCGGAATCTTGCACCTCGATCAGATTCATTTTGCTGTCGTATTGCCAGCGCACCACATCGTCGTCGCCGTATTGCGGGTCCGCCGGCCCCTGCATGGCCAACACCCGCTTGCGATCGCCGATTTTTCCAATGCTGTAGCTGCGCGTGATGCCATAGGCATCGGTCACATCCACCCGGGTGGAACTCACATATTTGAGGGTAACCCCCGTTCCCTGAGGACTGAAATGGGTCTTGCAGCGATCCTTTGCCTCATAGTCCCAGCCGGCCAGCATGTGGTTGGCCAAACTGCGCTTTGCCGTCAGGTTGTGAGCATCCTCCGGATCGTCGTATTCATATAGGTAACCGGAGTCATCAGCATATCTCACCGATGTTAGATTGCCGGCCTCATATCCAAACCGCACCCAGATGCCGTCGCCGACCGCGGCGGTGACCGGGCCTGAAATCGATTCCATCAGGCCATCTTCGTTATAATTGAAGATCAGGCTGCGGCCGCTGGACAAATCCGCTACGCTATCCAAACGGCCCTGGTCATCATAGTCGATCGCCAGGCGGTTGCCGACCGGATCCTCCATCCAGCGCAATTTGCCGGCTTCCGAAAACCCATACCGGCTGCCGTCCAAACGATGCCAGATATATTCGCCGCCGCTAAATTCAACCCTGGAGAGCTCAAATAAAATGCCTTTGTAGGTCCCCGATTTTCTCTGTTTAAAATACCGCCCGCAGCCGGTGTCATCCACGATCCTCAGATAGCTTTGGCCGTTGGATGCCAGGCCGGCATCCACAAAAACCGAATATGTGTGACTCCAGCCAAAACCTGAAGGGCCGGCAATGTTGGATTTGCTGTTGTAAAAGGCAGAAAAGGAAAGCCCCGGACCATGGGGGGAAGCAAAGCTTAAATCGTTGCGGATTTCAACCACGTTGCCATTGAGGATTCGAACCGTCCCGGCGATCAGTCCTGCGCCGCCCTGCTGCTCGTCACGAGCCAGGCCAAAATCCTTATCCAGGGTTGAAAATGAAAGGCCCGCCAGGCCCCTATTCACCGGATGGGTTGATGATCCCTCCAGGACGGTAACCGCCAGAATTAAAAACACAATGCATTCCGTGCTTATCTTCGGCCACAATTTGCCCGGGTTCACGCTCAAAATCTCCCTTAAAAAAAAGCGCAATGAGCCATTCAACGAGTAATTAATTTACTTTCACCGGCAAATTAAGATTGAGAATACCAGGGAATCGGAAATGTGAAAAGAAAACGTTCTACGCCAAAGGCATATGAATACGCCGCAGGCACATAAATACGCCGGAGGCGTATAAATATTAACTACACGGCCTGCCGTCCCCCCTTCAATTTCCGAAGACATATTACGACAGTACCATGCTGGTTTTCATGCAGAAAGGAGGATCTGTCCGCCGTCATTTTGGAGGAATCATGATTTGTATAAACGCTGGAAAACTAAGCTGTCAAGAGGTTTGTGGAAAGCTGTGGTCGGACCACGGTAACGATTTGAAAATAAAAGAAATGAATAAAAAATCGGGCCCTTTTTTGGTCTTAAACAGCCAATTTTATAGGCAAAATGGACAGTTTAAGACTAAAAAATATACAAAAAAAAATCAAAATAAAAGCGAACTGTTTTTGAAGAAGAGCGCAACTGACATGAAATTTTCCCTCACACAGAGCCCTCGGAGGTCACAGAGAGACCAAATCTTTTAGTGAAGTGAACTCTTTAAATGTCTGTGTAAGTCCGGCCTGCCGTTGCGTAGCTAAGTGAAGCAGGGTTTTGCCGCGGCGAACCTTTAATGAAGACGGGTGGCTAACTAACAAAACTCTGAGCACTCCGTGAACTCTGTGAGAGAAAAACAAACGAAACTTACTTAACTGGGGTACCTTGCGCTCTGCGCCGTGAGCCGTAAGCCATGTAACCTCTTTTTTTTGCCTCTGACCACGCCCGCCACTATTCCCGCCATGCGAGCAAGGCGAGGCGGGCGGGTGCGAGCAAGGCGAGCTGGAAGTATGTTTGTCAGTTGCATCAATAACTCTAACCATTAGCGCCGGAGTCAGGTGCTGACACCTGACACCCGAAACCTGAAACCTATATTTTTTTTGCCTCAAACCTCTAACCTCCGACGTTAATTGTGCCTCCAACCTACTGCTTATTTTATGAACCTTTGAACCCTGAGCCTTTTTTGTCCATTTTTCATAAATATCCTTTCCACTCTTCAATTTGACCAAAGCTAAAATTATCCGCCACAAAAGGAATGTCCGCATCACCCTTGATATCGCAGAGGAGCTGATTCAGGAAATTGGCCAAATCCGGCAGCGCATCGGTGTCGACTGTGATGCCCTGATAAAGATATGGTTACATGAAAGAGTGCAGCAGGAAAAAGCAGGTGTATGCAAGCAATAGCAGTATTTTCCGGAAATATAATGTTACAGACAGCCAATAGTTTATAAGTCATTAAAATGACCAAATGTCACGGTCGTCCCCTTTATTTTTATAATTTCTGCCATAAAAAAAGCCGGACCACCTTCTGTTCAGAATCAACCCGGCTATTTAGTCTATGAGCTCTGATCGTTAAACTGATTTTTACTTTATTCTTCTTCCGATATCCTGATATACTCTTTTGCGGTGAATGATTCCAAGAATTCGCAAATCATTTCCGGAAATCTTGAAAACAACGCGGTATTCGCCTACTCTTAACTTCCAGTATCCTTTGAGGGTTCTCAGCAGTGGTCTCCCATAAACTTCGGGTTTAGTTGTAAGTCGTTCTTCGATGGCCCTTTTGATCATGGATTTATTTTTTTCATCGATCCTTGGCAGATCAACATTCTGCACGTC
>CP070771.1:4208570-4215662 GCA_020345785.1 Desulfobacterales bacterium | reverse complement strand
TAAAGAATCCTGGCCCAGAGGACCAGGTTTTCAATGTTAGAATAAAAATTTCTGCGCTCGCAGCGGGTGCGGCGAGCGATATACTTTCTAAAGTTTTTTATCTCATGAGAAGCCCGCCATTGACGTCGATCGTTTCGCCGTGCAGGAAGTTATTGTCCATGACGAACTTTATCGTTTGGGCAATGTGGATGGGATCACCGTTTATTTGCAAGGGACATGCTTTGCGCCAGGCTTCCAGCTGTTCGGGGGTGGAAACTTTATCATGAAACGGCGTAACAATCACCCCCGGCGCCACGGCGTTCACTCTGATGCGAGGGGCCAGTTCTTTGGCAAGCCCTCTGGTAAAGGAATCAAGGGCCGCTTTTGAGGCGGCATAAATCGTGGCTGTTGGACCGCCATGGCGTATGCCTACCGAACTTATGTTAACAATGCATGGATCCTCTCCCTTCTCGAGCATCGGTATGAACAGTGAGGTGACCAACATCGCCGAAAAGGTGTTTAAAGCAAAAGTCTCCTCCATCAGACGCCACTCGTACTCCCTGGCCGGCTGCCTTTTTATCAGCCCACCCGCATTGTTGACGAGTAGATCGAGTTTATCCGCTTTTGCGGCAACGGCCTCGAACAGCTTCCGGCAGCCGTCTTCTTTGGACAAATCCGCCTGCACCGTTTGGGGTTTGCCGCCGTTGGCTTCGACATCGGCGGCGACCTTTTGCGCCGCCTCCCCGGACGCGCAGTAGTGGATGAATATTTGATTGCCGTCCGCCAGGTGGCGGGCCGTTTCAGCGCCGATGCCGGTGCTGGCACCTGTAATAAGTATAACTTTAGACATAATTTCTCCTCTCTAATGATGATAATTGAGCTTGTTGTGTTTCTTGATCAATATTGTAACCAAGTTCAATCGGTTGTAACCTTTGAACCCAGAACCCTGCGTGTGGGGTCGTAGCCCGGAGGGCGAAGCCCCAAACCCTGAACCAACTAACTCCATTCATCAGCCACCGGCATCGTTTAAGTTTGGACCAACGACACATGCTCCCGGCCTACCGCTAAAACCTTTTCACTTCTCACCGGCATAGCCGGCGGCTGATGAATGGAGTTACTTCAAATTAGCCAAATCAACCGCGTCCATGTCACTGAAGGTTTGATTGTCACCCAGCATACCCCAGATGAATGAATAACTCGAGGTCCCGGCCCCGGCGTGGATCGACCAGCTGGGCGAAATGACCGCTTCTTCATTGCGCATGACGAGGTGACGGGTTTCATCCGGCTTGCCCATCAGGTGCAGCATTACGGCACCCGGCGCCAAGTCGAAATAAAAATATACTTCCATGCGACGCTCATGCGTATGGCAGGGCATGCTGTTCCAGACGCTGCCGGATTCAAGAACCGTCATTCCCATCACCAGCTGGCAGCTTTGCACGCCGTCCGGGTGAATATATTTGTAGATCACACGGACGTTGGCCTCCTGGGATGTACCTAAATTGGTGATGTCAGTCTCGGCTTTGGTGATTTTAACCGTGGGATAGTCCTTATGGGCCGGGCCGCTGAGCATGTAGAAGCGCGCGGGATTTTCCGGATCGAGGCTTGTGAATACGACCTCTTTTGCATTTTTACCGATGTAAAGACCGTCGGTTTTGTCGAGTTCAAAATTCCGGCCGTCGACGCTGACCTTGCCCGCGGGGCCTACATTTATGAGACCCATCTCGCGGCGCTCCAAAAAGTATTCCGTGCCCAACTCCTTGCCGGCCTTCAGCGGCAGCGGGTCGGTCGGGCATATCCCACCGATGACCATACGGTCAAAATGACTGTAAGTTAACGCCATCCTGCCGCGGGTAAAAAGGTCCGGCAGCAAAAACTCTGATCGGATGCGGTCGGTGCTATAGCCTTGAAAATCATCTGGGTTTGATGGATATCTTATTTCCATAATGTAAGATCCTTTCCGGCATATTAAAATGAGCTAAAATTTAGAATGACTAAAATGAGCTAATCCGCCTCTGGCGGACTATCGTTTTAAATAGACAGGATACCTTAACCTTAGGCATTTTACAAATTTAGGCAATTTAGGCATTTTTATCACAGTAAGGAACTCGAATAGCGGCCCTGTTGCGCCCACTTTTTCCAGGTGCAGTATCGGCAGTAGCCTAATCGCCTATAACGCCAAATAGCCGCCGTCGACAAAAATTACCTGGCCGCTGATGTAGTCGGAAGCGGCGGAAGCCAGAAAAACAGCTGTTCCGGCCAGGTCCTGCGGATCCGCCCAGCGTCCGAGGGGGATGCGTGCAGTTATCTCAGTATACCGCTCCTCGTTTTTCTGCAATGCCTGGGTGAGCTCGGTCTTGACCCAGCCGGGACCAATAGCATTCACGTTGATTCCGTATTGCCCGAAATCATTGCACATGGCCTTGGTCAGCTGGCTCAGACCGCCTTTACTGGCGGCATAGGAGGGTACCGTTTTACCTCCGAACACCGCGATCAGCGAAGACGTATTTATGATCTTGCCTTTTATTCTTTTTGATATCATGACACGCGCCACAGCCTGAGCCAGAAGGAAAGGACCGGTCAGGTTGACCTGCAATACCTCGTCCCAGGCCTCGCTGGAATGTTCTTCAGACGGTTGCCGGTGGATGGTCCCGGCATTATTAAATAAAAAATTTATTTTGCCGAATTCGGATACAGTTCGGTCCACCAATGATTGGATGCTTTCCCGGTGTTTCATGTCAACCGTCAGCGGCACCAGTCGGCCGCCGGCGCCGGAGTATTCCCTGACAGTCTTTTCAAGCTTTGCCAGGTTGCGGCCAGCGACCACCACCTCAGCGCCGGCTTCAGCCAGTCCCCCCGCAATCGCCCTGCCGATACCGGACCCGGCGCCGGTGACGATGCCGCTTTTTCCACTAAGGTTGAATTTGTCTAAAATCATCTAAACCTCCCGTTATCTTATCGGTTAACGCCGACCCCGATTGTCGGTGACGGATATAGCCGCGGCGTGGCGCTTGATTGCACCAATTTCCATGTCGATCCCCCGGTCACTGTAAATGTAAGATGGAAACGCCATACTGATGGCACAGGTTACTTCACCGGCAATACCAACAACCGGTGCCGCCACGCACATAACCCCGCGAGTAATTTCCTCCCAATCAACCGCGTATCCGCTCTTTTTTACTTTTTCCAGTTCTTTGAGCAGCACCTTTTTTCTGGTAATTGTTTTATCAGTGTAAGCGCGCAATGGTTGCGACAAAATTTTTTCTGTCTCCTCTCTGGCCGCAAAAGCCAGCAGGATCTTGCCCATCGCCGTGCAATGCAGTGGAAAGCTTTTTCCTATCTCGGAGAAAAGTTTAATTCCAAAATCGCGCGACTCGATCTTATCGACAAAAATACCTGCCTCCCCGCTTTTGATTCCCATATTACAGGTATGCTCGGTTTCCTGGTGCAGTTTGATAAGCTGCGGGTGGACTTGCTGACGCAGGTCGAAGTTGGACATCACTTCCGCACCCAGGCCTGCCAGTTTGAGCGCGCCGCGGTACATTTTGGTATCCGTGCCGTAGGACAAGTACCCGATACCGGTCAAGTATTTCAAGATACGATGAGCGGTGGATTTGGGTAGTCCGGTTTTAGCGACAACCGCGGCAAAGTTCATTCCCGTGCTCTGATGCGAAACGATTGTCTCGATAACAGTAAATACTTTTTCTAATGAGCTCAAAATATTTTTATAATGTAAATATAAGGTTTTGGGATTTTATAGTAAAAATCAGCGACCACCAGCAGAGCTTGGGGTATGCGGAAGGCCCATAGAAGGGGCTTGAACCGCACTCTGTCACTGGTCGCTGATGTATTTTATAGAATTTTGGCGGCATCACACGTTATTGCGGGATTAACGCTTCACTCACAGCGGTTGGTCGGGGTCAGCCTTATTCCCGTCAGGAAAAGACTTCTGCCGACTCTTTCCCGGTGCAACAATGTCTAAAATGATTTTTATGAGACTCTGGACGCAATAGCCCGTCATAATGAAGCCTGCCAGGGGCATACTTGCATACCAGAGCGGCCGCGGCCATTCCAGGATAGGCGATCGATCATTGGCCGCTGCAGTGAGCAGATATCCGTAATAGGTAAAAATCACAAAAAAGCTCAGCGAGAGCAGACCGACCAGTAGGCTGTGGAACAGGCCGCTGCGCATCTGCCCTAACCTGCATGAGAGTGCATCAACGCAGAAATGATCATTGCGGCGCCAGAGTGCGGCGGCGCCCATAAAAACCAACCAGGCAAAGGCCCATTCGATGACTTCATCAGACCAGCTCAATTTAGCGATCGGAACGAAACGCACGAATACCACACCGGCTAAAACCACAGCCAGCATTACCATGCAACCAATGCTGAACCATCGCAGGATTCGCTCTATCCAGCTGTCTAACTTTATCAAGAATTGCAGCATAGTCACCTCTTGTGAGATTGCTCCATCAGAAGTGATTTAAATAGGCTTCAGGTGTCAGGTGTCAGCAGTTAGAAAATATCAAATAACAAGTTCCAAATACCAAACAAATAACAATGACCAAAATTCAAAATCCTAAACCTGTTTTACTCAACGGATTTGATAATTCAGACGGTGTCACTTTCTTTTTTGATCAGGCCGGCCGCTCTTTTCTTCTGTCCTCTGCGCGCCGCGGCGAAGCTCGAAGAGCGAAGACGGGTCTTCTGACACCTGACACCTGACACCTCAAAAAATCAAAGCAATCGGCAACATCGACAACAAATTGTCGAGGCCGCAGCGTTAAGCGCCTACCGCGGCATCAGCAGGTCTGGAATTCCCAGTGAAAATACCGGCACATACGTAATCAGTATCAGAACGATAAATATGCCGAGAAGATAGGGCCAGAGCTCCTTGGACAGACCGCCTACCGGAACATCGCTGATGCTGGACACGGCATAAAGCGACATCCCCACCGGCGGCGTGAGTAAACCGAGCATCGAGCACAGAATCATGATGACCCCGAATTGAATCGGATCGACACCGAATTGTTCAATCAGCGGCATAAAGACCGGAATGGTAATAACCAGCACGGCGATGCCTTCCAAAAAGCAGCCTAAAACGAGAAGAATGGCAATAATGATCAACATGAGAACCCACTTGGTATTGCTCAGCGCCGTCAGGCCGGTAATTACCTGCTGCGGGATCCGCTGGTGGATCAGCAGCCATCCGAGAAAACCCGCCGAGGCAATTATAAATAACACCTTGACGCTTTGAACAATGGTTTCCCACAGGATGTCGGGCAGATCTTTAATTTTGATCTCGCGGTATACGAAAAGGCCCAGCAGCAAAGCGTAAAACGAGGCAACCACGGCGGCCTCCGTAGGTGTAAAGATGCCCCCCAGGATACCGCCGATAATCAGCACCGGCATGAACAAGGCAAAAAATGAGTCCCTGGCACCTATCAGCAATTCTTTAAATGATGCCCTTTGGCCTGTGGGAAAACCGCGTCGTTTGGAAACAAAATAAACAGCGATCATCATGGCCAAACCCATCATCACGCCCGGCAGACATCCGGCGAGAAAAAGACGCCCTACCGACTCGCCGGTGATGCTGCCGTAAATTACAAAAGGAATACTCGGGGGGACCACCGGGCCGATCGTAGACGATGCTGCCGTAATTGCGGCACTGAATCGAATGCCGTAGCCTGCTTTTTTCATGGCCTCCAATTCAACGAGACCCAGGCCGGCGGCATCAGCTACCGCAGCGCCGGACATGCCTGAAAAAATCATACTTGAAACAACATTGACGTGCCCGAGTCCACCCTGAAAGTGGCCGACCAGGGCCTGGGCAAATCGAAAGACCCGGTGGGTGATCCCGCCCCTGTTCATCAGATTTCCGGCCAGAATAAAGAAGGGTATGGCGAGGAGCGTAAAGCCGGTGGTCGCCGAATACATGCGCTGGGCAAGCATCGGCAGAACAAACGCCTCATCAAGAAAAATAAATGTTCCCACCGCCGTCAAACCCATGGCGACGGCAATCGGGACCCCCAAAAAGATGAGCGCCACCAACACACCAAATATCGCTAAGGTCAGCATAACCAGCTTTCCTTCCGACCGGTTTTAGCCGGCGCCGTTAACGTGCGTCATCGACCATCTTGAGGAATTTAGCGACATTCTCCTTCCCGGCATAATCAGAGATACGGTCGTAGGCAGGCTGCATGGCGTTGCGGAATTTTGCAATGTCCGGCTCGGTTACCTGCATGCCCTTATCCTTGAGTTTCTGAATCAGTTCGCCCTCTTCCTCCACCATGCGGTCGCGAAACCACTGGCCGGCCCTTTTGCTTTCCTCTTTAACTATTTTCTGCTGTTCGGGGGTTAGCCTGTCCCATGTCTTTTTGCTCATAACATGGACCATGGAATTGTAGACGTGGCGGGTGAGGGCCAGATTCTTTTGAACTTCGTAGAGTTTAAAATGGTAGATGACGGCCAGGGGATTCTCCTGTCCATCGACAACTCCCTGCTTCAGGGCATTGTAAAGCTCCGGGAAGGCAATTTTGGTGACCACGGCCCCGCAGGCTTCCATGGCGGCCTGAAGCTGCAATTCGGGTGGTGTACGCATTTTAAGGCCTTTCATGTCGCCGGGAGTCATCACGGGCCTGACGTTGTTGGTGACATTCCGAAAACCCCATTCCCAGTTGGAGAGAAATACGAGATTCTGAGATTCCAGCTTGGGTGCCACCCAATCCATGAACGGACCATCCAGTACACGCCAGCAATGCTCATAATTGTCATAGACAAAGGGCATCATGACGACGGAAAACTCACGCACATACTTATCCAAGGCCCCTTGGGTGGGCAGACTCATGTCGATGGCGCCGAGTTTGTTCTGTTCCAGCACTTCCGGGGGAGAGCCCAGGGCATTGGACGGGTAGATCTTAACGGTAATATCTCCATTGGTGCGCTTTTCAACAGCTTCGGCAAACATCAGCGTTGCCTTATGACCCGGATGTGTTTCGGCAGCGTAATGTCCGAATTTTAACTCCAGCGCCATGGCCGGAGAACTCACCAATCCCGCAAACAAAAGTACGCCGAGTAAAATGATAAAAATTTTTGTCTTCATTTTGCTCCTCCTTT
>CP070771.1:4196060-4208470 GCA_020345785.1 Desulfobacterales bacterium | reverse complement strand
GGCCCCTGTATTTTTTTCTTTTACATCGATGAGCAGCCGCATTTTATCCTCGCCACTGCCCTTAACGGTGTTCACCTTGATGTCTTCAAAAAAATCGAGTCGATACAGATTTCTAACACTGCGCTTTAAGCGCCGACCGCTGTAAAGTTCCTGTTCATATACCTGCAGCTGACGACGAATGACCTTATCCCGTGTCTTTGAGTTGCCGCTGATGGTAATTTCTTCAAAATAGACCTGTTTGCCTTTGCTGATATCAAATGTAATATTGACGGTTAAATTTTCGGTATCCTGATCGATGTCGGGGGAGATATCGGCGTAGGCGTATCCTTCATCCGAATAAATATCCGTCAGCTCGATCACATCCTTGCGCAGCGTTTCGCGGTTGTAATATTCTTCCTCGGTAATGGCGATTTTTTCCAGCAGCTGCTCCTCCGGAATAATCAAGTCACCGGCCATGGACACCTTGCCCACCTTGAATCGGGGCCCCTCCACGAGCCGGACCGTAATAACGATGCCGTCCTCTTCGAAGGTGACTTCCGGTTCTCCGACCCGAGCCTGGACATAGCCGTTGTTGTGATAAAAAGCCGTCAGTTTTGCGGCATCCTGGCTGAGTTTTTCCTGATTGAGATCACCGGAGCTGGTGATGAAGGAAAACAAGCCCTTTTCCGAAGTGTCCATGAGGCGCTTCAGTTTGCTGCTGGAATAGGCCGTGTTGCCGATGAATTCAATTTTTTTAATTTGAAACTTCTTGCCCTCTTCAATGACATACTCCACGTCCGCCAAGTTGTTTTCTTTGGGATAAATCTTGAAACCGACCTTGACGTTGTAATAATTTTTCTCCTTGTAAAGCTCTTCAATCCGCCGCATGTCATTTTGAATGGTATTGATGTTAACAATCGATCCCTTGCGAAGGGTTAACTCCTCCTTGATTTCATCATCCTCAAAAACCCAAGTGTTGCCTTCGACGGATATGTTGCGCACGGTGGGTTTTTCTGTAACCACGAAGGTAATGATTTTTCCATCGGCAGTCGTTTGGGCTTCTACCCGTATGTCATCAAAATAACCCATTTTATAAACGGATTTTAATTCATCGCTGATATTCTTTTCATTGAATACATCCCCGGATTGAATTTTTAAAACTCTCCTGATGGCGTCCTCTTCTATACGATTATTGCCTTTGATCTGAATCTTGACAATCTTCTCCCGCTTGAAAAGCTTCAATCCAAGCTCGTTCACCAGGCTTTTCAGGGTGGCGGGCAAATTCTCGACACCTTCCCCTTCAACCGAGAACAGATCCGGCTTGGTATCCACCTTTGAGGACAGAAGCTTTGCATCCAGGCTGAAATTCTGACCGATCCAGGTCAAACTCCCCCACACGGCATATTCGGTGCCGATATCATTGCTCAGCTGCCGAATGTCTTCAATTCTGTCGGTTCGAATGTTGCGTGATTCAAGGGAGGTTCGATCCACGATCAGAACATTGGCGCCTTCCTGCTCAAGCTGCGTTTTGATAGCCTGAGGGATTTCATTCTGTAAATATGATAAATCCTCCTGAGCATAAATTTCAAAAGGCAATATGATGACCCTTACGGACTGTTGTGCAGATGCACCGCCAGTGAGCAGACCAGCTAATAAAAATAGGAGCCACCATGCACGTTTGATCATAAGATCCTAACCCGGACAAGCCGAAACCAAACAGGTAGGCATTGTAATATGAAGCAAGGGAACGGACGAATAACGGTTGCTGTCAATTCGTCAAGCTCACTGCACCGGTAACAGTTTTCCATCAGCAATCGTTACCCTGCGGGACATGAAAGATGCAAGCTCCGTATTATGGGTAACTACAACCAGGGTCATTGAGAATTCCTGATTTAGCTCCATTAGAAGGGAGTGTACCTGTTCGCTGTTGGATTTGTCCAGATTTCCGGTGGGTTCATCCGCCAGCAGCAGCGCCGGCTTCAGAACCAGCGCCCTGGCAAGAGCGACGCGTTGTTGCTCACCTCCCGACAATTTTCCCACCCGATAATGCAGTCTATCTTTAAGCCCGACCCTGATGAGAATATCCTCCGCCGTCTGAATGGCTTCCTGCTTACTTAAGCCCCTGATCAGTGCCGGCATCATCGTATTCTCAACAGAACTGAATTCGGGCAAAAGATGATGAAATTGAAAAACAAATCCGATCGACTCGTTGCGAAACTGCGCCAGCTTCAAATCGTCATAAGAAAAAACATCATCTCCCTTGAACAGCAATTTTCCACTGTCGGGTCTGTCCAGGGTGCCGATGATATGAAGCAGAGTAGATTTTCCGATTCCGGAAGCGCCCACAATGGCGACTGTTTCACCGGCCACCAGATCAAAGTCGAGTTGTTCCAAAACATTGATGCTGGCGCCGCCGTTGGAAAATTTCTTACACAGGCCGCGGACGCGTATCAGGCTCGCTGCATATCCGGAACCATTGTTTTGCTTCTTTATTTGCATTGTTGCCCTGACCAAAGTTATGAGACTGGAAGAATCAGTTAAATGAATATTGAAGAATGAAAATTGAATATTTGTGGAGTTCCATCTTTTTATTTTCGCTTCCTTGGTTAAAAATGTAAGATATATTATTCAATAGGACAGAATTCCTTAAATATTCATTCTGCAATCTTCAATATTCAATCATAATCACCCATACCGGATCGCATCGACAGGATTTAATTTGGCGGCCTGTCGCGCAGGATACAGTGTCGCAAGAAAACAGATCAACAGCGCTGCGACAATGATTGAGACAACGTCGAGAAATTCGAGCTTCACCGGCAGTTTGGTGGTAAAATAATAGATATCTCCGGTCAGCTCGTGAATATCGTAATATTTAAGGCCTGTGCATATCACAAGTCCCAAGCCCACGCCAACGAGAGTGCCGAAGGTGCCGATGACCCTGCCGTTGAAAACAAATATTTTCCTGATGCTGCGCTCGGTGGCACCCATGGCCTTTAGAATGGCAATATCCTTGGTTTTTCCCATTACCATCATTATCAGACTGCTGGCGATGTTAAAGGCTGCAACCAGAATAATCAGGGTTAAAATGATAAACATTACCCTTCTTTCCAATTTCAGGGCTTTAAAAAGGTTGCGATTCATCTGCATCCAATCCCGCGCCCAATACGGAAAACCGAGCTTTTCGGTGATACTCTGGGCAACCCTGCGTGCATGGTATATATCGGTGACCCTGACATCAAGACCGGTGACGGCGTCTCCCAGACGCATGATTTTCTGGGCATCTTTGATGTTGATGTAGGCAAAGGTCTGGTCGTACTCATACATACCCGACTCGAAGAATCCGGATACCCGAAACTGTTTCATGGACGGAACATGTCCTATGGGCGATATCATACCCCTTGGAGAAATTAAATAGATCACATCTCCTTCAATAACCCCAAGATTTTTTGCTAATTCACGCCCGAGAACAATACCAGGGATATCGGGGGAAGAACCCGGAGAGGAATTGTCACCGTCTGTGCTGGGTAGATTTAGATGCTGCAAGGTCTTCATCACCCGGCCGGCGGAGTCGGGATCGATTCCTCGCAACACGGCTCCGGAAGCACCATATTTTGAGCGCAGCATGATCTGAGCGTAGATAAACGGGGTGGCCGCCTCAACGCCGGGGGTTTTTTCCACCTCCTGGAGAACCTGGCGATAGTCCGTAAAGGCGCCGCCGTGGCGCATGATCATCACCTGCGGTTGACCTCCCAGGATACGACTCTTCAGATCGGCTTCGAAGCCGGTCATGACTGCAATGACAACGATCAAGGCCATAACGCCCACTGCCACTCCGGCAACGGAAAGAATCGTAATTAAGGATATAAACGCCTGCTTTTGTTTGGCCCTTAGATATCGGCGGCCGATAAATATTTCAAATCCCATGGAAAGGTTATTGGATATTTGTTATGTGTTATGTGTTATTGAATGATCTTCATATTTAACATTTAGACGGACAGGATTCCACACTTCACCCAATGATGCACTCGGAAGAAGTTGTCTCGGCAGGGCAATTGCAAACGTCTGTTTCGCCTTTCCTCTGCTCTCTGTCTTCTGACCTCTTTCCTCAGGCACGCTCAATCCGCAATCAGCGATCCGAAATCTGAAATCAATCAGTTTCCCACCGGTTTCATATGAGGAAAGAGAATCACTTCCCGAATGGAGGCTGCATCGGTAAGCAGCATCACCAGTCTGTCAATTCCGATTCCTTCACCGGCTGTCGGCGGCATCCCGTATTCCAGTGCCTCAATATAATCTTCATCCATTCGATGGGCTTCCTCGTCGCCGGCCTCCCTGCCCTGAACCTGCTGGGCAAACCGCTGATGCTGGTCAACCGGGTCATTGAGTTCCGAAAAACCGTTGGCGATTTCACGGCCGGCGATAAAGAGTTCAAACCGTTCGGTGAGTTCGGGTTCCTGATCACTGCGCCGGGATAGAGGCGACACCTCCGTCGGGTAGCCGGTGATAAATGTAGGTTGAATCAATTTGGGTTCAACCAGAGCATCAAACAGTTTGGTGATGACTTTACCCAGCTGGCCGGTTTTGGTTACCTGAACGTCGTTACGTGCTGCAAATTCCAGCAGCCCTTCTTTGTCATTCAGGAGTTGCTGGTCGATGCCGCCAAGTTCCACCAGCGCCGAAAAAAGCGACATGCGTCGCCATTGACCTGAGAAATCGATGGTTTCGCCCTGATAGCTGATTCTCGCCGATCCGTTGAGGGCCTCGGCAATCCCGGTAATCAACTCTTCAGTTAAGTCCATCAGATCGGAATAGGTGGCATAGGCCTGATAGAATTCAAGCATGGTAAATTCCGGATTGTGCTGGGTGGATACACCTTCATTTCTGAAATTGCGGTTGATTTCAAAAACTCTCTCAAAACCTCCGACAACCAGGCGCTTCAAGTATAACTCCGGCGCGATGCGCAGGTACAGGTCCATATCCAGGGCGTTATGATGGGTTTTAAATGGGGTCGCTTCCGCACCGCCGGGAATCGGCTGCATCATGGGAGTTTCAACTTCGAGAAAGTCCCGGCTGAGAAAAAAATCGCGCATCAGTTGAATAATCCGACTGCGCTTTAAAAAAATATCCCGCACGTCGGCGTTCATGATCAAATCAACATAACGCTGACGGTATCTTTTTTCCGGATCCCGTAGCCCGTGAAATTTCTCCGGCAAAGGGCGCGTGGCCTTGCAGAGCAGCACCAGCTCGTTTGCCAGCAGCGTCCATTCACCGGTCCGGGTTTGAAACACGCCGCCCTTTAGCCCTACAAAATCGCCAATATCGAGCTGTTTGAATAAACCGTATGCATCGTCGCCGACGCGGTCTTTTCTGACGTATGCCTGAAGCTGGCCAGTCCGATCCCTGAATCGTATGAAGGTACTTTTGCCGAACCTGTTAATGGCCATCATGCGTCCGGCCGTAACAAAGACCGGTTCACTCTCTGTCAGGTTTTGCGCTGATTTGTCAATCGCATTGCGAATATCACGTATGGTGTGTAAAACCCTGAACCCGTTTGGAAAAGGATTAATACTGTTTTTCTTTAATTCTTCAATTTTTTCTTTGCGCTTTTGCAACAGCTCGCTTGTTTTTTCCATATTCATCGACAGTTATTCTATGATTAGGCGCCCCGGCCGGTTTCGGGTAATAATTGCCTGAACCGACCTGCCGGTAAGTGGTCACCGGAAGGCTGACCGTGATATCAATTAACTATTTAAAATTTAAATTTTATTAGGTAGCCTATTTGCGAAAAACTGTCAAGATCAAGTTGGTTGGACAATCTGTTTGAATTGAAGCAAAAAAGTCGTCCCTTTATTTATTTCACTTTGGACATCCAGCAGGGAATCGTAGGACTCGAGAATACGGTGGACGATCGAAAGGCCGAGGCCCGTGCCGGAAGGTTTGGTGGTAAAAAAAGGATCAAAAATGTGCTTTAGTTCATCCTGGGACATGCCGCGGCCATTATCGGCAATACTGATATAGGCCTGTTTGTTCTTTGACGCGTGCATTTCAATATTAATTATTCCTTCACCTTCAATGGCTTCAGATGCATTGATCAATAAATTCCAGAGAATCTGACGCAGGTGCACCGGATCCATTGCAATCCAAACATTGGGTTGAATAGTTTTGTTAGTGGTGATACGCCCATCGTGGTTGGCATCTTTCTCAAACAGCTCGACGGTATCAATTAAGATTTTGTCGAGCTCGATGGCCACGGTTTTGCCGGTCGGCGGTCGCGCGTACAGCAAAAAATTGGTGACCAAAGAGCTTAAGCGATCGGCCTCCCGCAATATTATTTGCATCAGCCGGTCGTGATCCGCATCATAGCGGATTTCATCACGCAGAAGCTGGATGGAACCTGTCAGGGAAGCAAGGGGATTTTTGATCTCATGGGCCAGACCGGCAGCCATCTCGCCAATGGCTGCCATTTTATCAACACGCTTTACGTGGTCCTCCATGATTCGCAGTTCTTTTCTGGTTCTGCGAACCTGCTCCGATAAAAAGCTGCTGAGAAAAGCAACGGCAAAACAGGCCGTCATGGTTATCAAAATTTTATATATTATCTCTTTCCAGGTGTAGGCGGATGCCAGAAGCACGTCTTCGGTGCCGAAAGGCAATATGACGCCATAGTACTCAAGATCCACCATGATGCCAAACTGAATACTGCAAAGGGCCGCGATAACAATCGTTCCCCGCGTCGGCAGCAAAATGCTGGAGTAAATAATTACCACCAGGTACAGAAAAGAGAAAATACTGTGATAATTGCCCGTAACAAATAATATCACTGTTACGACCAACGTATCCATTAAAACCTGTATGTAGGCAAATAGGATAAGACGCTTAATGCGGTATAATGCCAGCGCATATAATATTGATAGAAAAAAGACGGTGGCAATTAGACCGTACAAAATGATAAGCGGCGGTCCGATGGGGGGCGGCGAATCGCCGAATTGCAGGATAATGGTAGAGCCCAGCAGCAGGGTTGAAAAAAGAACCCGAAAAAGCATCAACCACTTCAGCTTTTCTTTGATATCCCCTTCAGGTGCTGATGATGTGCGCCCCATAGTTTCCCCTATTGCCGGCCGAATTGGTGCAAACAGAACATCGTTCCGCTGGCCTGCTTTACTAGAAAAACAACTATATTTCAATTCGATAAAGCAGTCAGATGAAAAAAAAGCGGCCCGGTTTGACGGCGGCCGCTGTTCGTCGGGACAATCAAAAAAAATGCCGCAACTCCATCTTGCGGCATTTGTTCTCGGATTATGTCTGGCACGGCTATCCCATCGCACCAGCCATTTTAAATATCGGAAGATACATGGCAACCACAAGCCCGCCGATGGTCACACCCAAAAATACCAGCATAAAAGGCTCAATCAATGATGTCAGATTATCGACGGCTTGATCCACTTCCTCATCATAAAAGTCGGCAATTTTCTCAAGCATGGCATCCAGCGCACCGGTTGACTCGCCGACACCGATCATCTGACAAACCATCGGCGGGAAAACCCCGCTTTCAGTCAACGGGTCAGCCATGGTGCGTCCTTCGGCAATTCCCGTGCGGACGTTATAAATGGCTTTTTCAACCGTGCGGTTGCCCGCTGTTTTGGCTACAATATCAAGTGCTTCCAATATGGCCACACCACTGGCCAACATGGTCCCCATGGTACGGGTGAATTTGGCAACGGCCACCTTGCGCAGAAGTTCGCCGAATACCGGAATCTTTAACAGCAGGTCGTCCACGGTATCGCGACCTTTTTGAGTGCTGTAAAACTTCTTGTATGCAATAACAAACAGAATAATGCCGATGATGATGTACAAAATCTTGCTTTTAACCATTTCGCTCATCCCCACAACAATTTGGGTGGGAACCGGCAGTTCACCGCCGAAATCAGCAAACATCTCCTGAAAAACCGGAATAACAAAGACCAAAATAACGGCTAGAACGACGATCGCAATAATCAGGGTGACAATAGGGTAGGTCATGGCCCCTTTCACCTGGGCTTTGAGTCTGGCAGCTTTTTCCATATATGCCGCCAGCCTCCTCAAAATTGCATCGAGGATACCACCGGCTTCACCGGCGGCAATCATATTCACGAAAAGATCATCAAATTGTTTGGGAAATTTCTTTAAAGCCTCCGCCAGGGTTGCGCCGCCTTCGACAGACTCCTTGATCTCTTTGAGCATCCTCCTAAAGGTGGCGTTGGCCTGTTGGCTGAAAAGAATGTCGAGACACTGAATAATGGGCAGACCGGCGTCGATCATGGTTGAGAACTGTCTGGCAAAAAGTATAATGTCGTGTTCTTTGACTTTCGGTTGAAGAAATGAAACACCTTCAAGCAGATCTTTGGGCTTTTTCTTGATTCTGGTGGGTGTTATCCGCTGGCGTATCAATTGAGCCTTGACAGCCTCTTCGCTGACAGCATCAATCTCGCCTTTTTGGGTCTCGTTTTTTCTGTTCTTGCCCACCCATTGATAAACTGGCATGATCAATCCTCCCTAAAAATTTTGGATAAGATGCAATTGCCGACGGTTTATTTCCGCTCCCCGATTTGTTGTGCCGGAGAACAGCATTTTAAACCATTGCAATTTCTATGCCCGGCAAGCATCTAAGCCGACACTATAACATTTAGAATCTTTATCGGCCGGTGAGGAAAAAAACTTAAATAATTTACAAAAATTATTGATATTATATGCTCCGGGGGATGTCAAGGACCGTTGCGCACAGGAAATTCGGTTATATTATATGTGTTTTCAATACCATAGCACTAATCAAATCCGACAATATGCTATTGGCAATACCTATTTAAATATGGTAACCTGAAATACCGTTGAATAGTTGACGGTTGGACGGGTTGCCTAGAAGAATCAGTGATGAGTGAAGATGTTGCGCACTGAGGTCCGTACGGATCGCTTTCTCCACCGCCCGAATGGCCTTGAACTCACTCCTCAGCCCGCCGCTTCGAAGTTTTGACAAAAACGGGTCCTCCCTACTCAGTCCTGAGGAGGGGGCAAGATACGACAATGCCGGAAGAGAAAAAAAACACTGAAAATGAGGGACTCACGGTCATTACGACCCATGTGAATGCAGACTTTGACGCCCTTGCGTCAATGCTGGCCGCCCAGAAGCTGTATCCCGAAGCACTTGTTGTATTTCCAGGCTCCCAGGAAAAAAATTTAAAGAATTTTTTCATCAATTCGATGGTGTATCTGTTTAACATGGCTGATATCAATGATATCGATTTCAGCAATATCAGCCGACTGATTCTGGTGGATACCAGAAACCCGGGCCGCATCGGCAAGCTCGACAAACTTTTAAAAAGATCCGATATCGAAATCCACATTTTCGACCATCATCCCTCCTCGGACAACGATATAAAAGGCAACCTGGAAGTTCATGGAAAAACCGGCGCCAATGTCACCATATTAACTGAAATCATCCAGGCGAAAGGGGTTGAAGTCTCGGCGGACGAAGCCACCATTATGTGCCTGGGAATATATGAAGACACCGGCTCTTTTACGTTTCCCTCCACAACTGAGCGAGATTTTTTAGCAGCCGCCTTTCTTTTATCTCAGGGTGCCAATTTAAATATCGTCTCAGATTTAATCGCCCGGGAGCTGAGTCCGGAACAGGTGGTGCTTTTAAACGATATGATTCAGGCCGTCACCCGCTATCACATTAATGGTATCGAAATTGTCGTCACCAGTGTGACGATGGAAAAATACATGCCCGACTTCGCCTTCCTCGTGCAAAAAATGGTGAAAATGGAGAATCTGGACGCCATTTTTGCCATTGCGCGCATGGAGAATAAAATTTACGTGGTGGCTCGCAGCCGCATCAATGAGGTGGATGTCGGCGCCATATTGACGGCTATGGGCGGCGGCGGCCATCCCTATGCCGCCGCGGCATCGATTAAAGGCAAAACTCTGGCCCAGACGGAGACCAGCCTGATCGAAATCCTATACGCCAAAATCAAAACCCAGCGTCAGGCCAAGGATCTCATGTCAGCACCCGCCATTTGCACCCGGGCAGATGTTTCCTGCCAGGAAGCCAAGGATCTAATTACCCGATATAATATCAACGCCCTGCTGGTCACGGAAAAAGTCGACGGCAGGGAGTCGCTTTGCGGCTACATTACGCGCCAGGTGATTGAAAAGGTACTTTACCATAAACTGGGCCAGGTCCCCGTCAGGGATTACATGACCACCGAAGTGGCGACGGTCAGTCCGGATGCGGATCTACTGGAAATTCAGGAAAAAATCATCGACAACAAACAGCGTATTTTACCGGTGATGGAAAACGGCAAAATTTCCGGTGTCATCACCCGTACGGACCTGCTGAACATATTGGTGCGGCAATCACAGTCAAAGCCGGAAATTGAAGCCGATTCCTTCAAAGAGCCGGCTCCCGCTCACACCCGGAACGTTCTGAGGTTCATGAAAGAGCGACTTTCAGTCGACCTGATCAACATATTGAGGCAGATCGGCGAGGTGGCCGATGAAATCGGTTACGGGGCCTATGTAGTCGGCGGGTTTGTCAGGGATTTATTTTTGTACCGCAGCGACGAGGATCTAGATATTGTCATTGAAGGAGATGGAATCGCCTTTGCCAGAAAATACGCCAAACTGGTGAACGCGCGAATTCATACCCATGAAAAATTCGGGACAGCCGTGATCGTATTCCCGGATGATTTCAAGATTGACGTGGCCTCGGCCAGAATGGAGTACTATAAATTCCCGGCCGCCCTTCCGGTGGTGGAAATGAGCTCGATCAAACTCGATCTGTACCGCCGGGATTTCACCATCAACACGCTGGCCATTCAGCTAAATGCAGATAAATTCGGCACCTTGATCGATTTTTTTGGCGCCCGTAAGGACATCAAAGAGAGAATCATACGGGTTTTGCACAATCTGAGTTTCGTGGAGGATCCCACCCGGGTATTTCGCGCCATCCGGTTTGAGCAGCGTTTTGGGTTCACCATCGGCAAATTAACCGCCGGGCTAATTGCAAATGCCGTTAATATGGATTTTTTCAGGGGACTCAGCGGCAAACGGGTTTTTAGCGAATTGCGACTCATCCTGCAAGAAGATAATCCGGTGGCCGCCATCATCCGATTAGATGATTATGATCTATTAAAGGTGATCCATGAATCCATTAAATTGGATAAAAACTTCATTGCAATGCTGACATCGGTAAAAGAAGTTCTGACCTGGCATGATTTGCTTTTTCTCGATGAATCTTATACGAAGTGGGTCGTTTATTTTCTGGCTTTGATTTATCACTGTGATGCCGAGCGATCCGAGGAGATCTGCCGGCGCTTTGAACTGGCACCGGATTTTCGTAAAATCATCTGCATTGAGCGGTTTGAAGCGGACCGCTGTGTCTTCTGGCTCGAAAAGAATCTGCCGATGTCCGCCAGCGCCCTTTACCGCCAACTTAACGGCTTTAGAATTGAATTGATCCTTTATATGATGGCCGTCGCCAGGCAACAGAAGGTGAAAAGAGCGATATCTCATTTTTTTACCAACCTGCGCCGGGTTCAAATTTCACTGAAAGGCAGAGACTTAAAGAAAATGAAGATTAAGCCCGGTCCGATTTACCGGCAAATCCTTCAAGCTGTTTTGGATGCCAAAATAGATGGCAAGCTGAAAACCAAAAAGGATGAGATTGATTTTGCACGCGGTCATATTGAAAATCACTGAAGTTAGGATAACACCAGCGGCAGGTCGTTTCCGTCCGACTATTGCGAATTTTTGTTTTCACACACACCAGTATCTGCTATAGAGATAGATTTTCTTATAATCCGAACATATTTGTGACAGAAAACCGTATAGGAGGATAAACAAAACTTCATGACTCAAAAAAAACGAATTCTGAGCGGTATGCGGCCGACGGGACCTTTGCATCTCGGCAATTTACTGGGAGCACTTGCAAACTGGGTGAATATGCAGGACGAGTATGACTGCTATTTTTTCATTGCCGACTGGCATGCGCTGACCAGCGACTACGACAACACGGAACCGATTATGCAGAACCGGAAAGAAATAATCCTGGACTGGCTTTCCGCCGGTCTTACACCGGATAAAAGCACGCTGTTCGTGCAGTCACTTGTCAAGGAGCATGCCGAGCTTTTTTTGCTCCTGTCCATGATAACTCCGGTCCCCTGGCTGGAACGCAACCCGACGTATAAGGAGATAATCGGCGAGCTTAATAATAAGGATTTATCCACCTTCGGTTTTTTGGGTTATCCCGTGCTGCAAGCAGCCGACATCATTATATACCGACCTTACGGTGTCCCGGTGGGGGTGGACCAGGCACCCCATGTGGAGATCACCCGCGAAATCGCGCGGCGTTTTAATCATTTCTACGGCGATGTTTTCCCGGAACCCGAATTGAT
>CP070771.1:4187535-4195960 GCA_020345785.1 Desulfobacterales bacterium | reverse complement strand
GGGAAGGCGTCATAATTCGTTTGGCATCGACCCACAATCCTTCCAGGTCATAGAACTCCCGCACGGGCTCATAAAACACATGGATGATCACATGTCCGTAATCCAGCAACACCCAATGACCGTCTTTGGTACCTTCCACACTTAAAGGTTTTATTTTGTGTTTTCTTAAATCGGTTTGAATGTATTCTGCAATGGCACTGACCTGTCGGTTGGAACGGCCGCTGCAAATAATAAAGACATCCGCATAAGATGTTAACTCAGCAACGTCAAGCGCCACCACATTCATGGCTTTTTTACCCAGGATAGCCTTGATATAAAGATCAAGGGGAGGGTCCATGGCATTTGTCATAAATATATTCCTTTGGAGTTGATAAATTCGGCCACTTTCTGCGGCACCAGATATCCTATTGACCGGCCTTCTTTAACCAGCTTTCTAACCTTTGTGGAAGAAATGTCCAGCGCGGTTACTTCATAAACATAAACCGGTTGTCTGTTCTTTGCGCGAAAAACGTCCTCGGACTCGGAAAAGGCATAGTCGGTGGATATTTCAGATGTCAGGTAATCTTCAAGGATTTTCCATCGTGAACCATCGGCACCGCTGCCGGCCCTCGGCCGATTGATGATTATAAAAGGAACCTGTCTCAGCAATGCTTCATAGGATTTCCAAGTGTCGATCTCAAGAAATGCATCCAGTCCCATAATCAGGTAAATCCGGGATTCAGCAGGCAGCGTGCGCTTAAAGTGTTGAACCGTATCGATCGTGTAAGATGGTCCTGATCGCTTTAGTTCAACGTCTGAAATATTAAGGCCGGAAGTGTTTTCAAGGGCCAGGTTAAGCATATGCAGGCGGTCGGCGGCATCAGCCACTTCACCGGGCAACTTGTGAGGCGGCAGGGCCGCGGGGATCAGAATAACCTCATCCAGCTCAAAACCTTCTTTTACTTCCAACGCAGCCCGGAGATGGCCGAAATGAACCGGATTAAATGTCCCGCCGAATAGTCCGATACGCATAATAAACCTGTTATTAGTTATTTGTTCTTAATTATTCTAAAAAGAACAAGGCCTGGAAATTTGCCAATCAACCAATAACAAATAAGGAGCAGACCCAATTTCATGACTTTTACTTAATCCGAGACCGTGGACCATTGCTAAATCCCAAATAACAAGCACCAAATTACAAACAAATTCCAAATCCCAATATCCAATGACCAAAACAACAGATTTTCGCATTTGAGTCATTGATGGGTTTCGAATTTCGAATTTTGGTCATTGTGATTTGTTTGGTATTTGGTATTTGTGATTTGTGATTTTATGATTTTTGGCAATAAATCATCAAGCGAACTGGTACCTTACAACAGGTGCTATAATCTAATTTGCCCATCTCCCAGCACCACAAATTTGGTGGTCGTCAATTCCTCCACCCCCATGGGTCCAAATGCATGCAGCTTGGAAGTACTGATGCCGATTTCGGCACCCAGCCCCAGTTGTCCGCCATCGTTAAAACGGGTGGAAGCATTCACCAGCACCACCGATGAGTCCACTTCACGTACGAAACGCTTCGCCCGATCATAATTTCGGGTGACGATGGCTTCGGTATGGTTGGATGAATACTCGGCGATGTGTGAAATCGCCTCGTCCATATCTTCAACCAGCTTAATGGCCAGAATGAGATCCAGATATTCAGCCGGCCAGTCAGCTTCGGTCGCTTTCTTTGCATCGGGCAGCAGGCGGCAGGTTGCCTCGCAGCCTCTAATCTCCACGCCTGCCTGCACAAAACGTTCGGCCATGCGCGGCAAAAATAATCCGGCCGCCGCCCGATGCACGAGCAGGGTTTCCAGGGCATTGCATACGCCGGGGCGCTGGACCTTGGCATTAAAGCAGATTTCCTGCGCCATATCAACGTCGGCACCGTCGTCGACATAAATATGGCAAACGCCTTTATAGTGTTTCAAAACCGGAATTTTCGAGTTCTCCACCACTGACCGAATGAGCCCCTCGCCACCGCGCGGAATGATAAGGTCAATAAATTCTTCCTGGTTCAAAAGGGCCAGGACGGCCTCCCGCTCCCGAACCGGCACCACCTGCACGGAATTTTGCGGCAAATTCGTATTTTCCAGCGCCTGATAAATGATCTGTGCCAGGGCCTGATTCGAATGAAAGGCTTCAGATCCGCCACGCAGGATGACCGCGTTGCCGGCTTTAAGACACAGTCCCGCGGCATCAATGGTCACGTTGGGTCTTGACTCGTAGATGATGCCGATGACTCCCAGCGGAATTCGCATGCGCGCAACCTGCAGCCCGTTGGGCCGAATCCGGGTCTCACTCATCGTTCCGACAGGATCATTGAGGCCCACGATTTCATTGAGTCCCGTCACCATGGATGTGATGGTCTCCTCTTTTATGGTCAACCGATCGATCATGGCACTGGAAAGCCCCAAATCCTCGGCACGGGAAAGATCCCGACGGTTTTCCTCTTTGATAAAGGCGGCCTCTTTAACAAGATAGTCAGCAATTAATAATAATGCTGCATTTTTTTGATCGGTGGTTACCCGGCCCAGCTGCTTCGCCGCCTGCCTGGCCGCCCGGGCCATTTCTTTTATTGTCGCTTCGGTAGGAGTCATTGTCTTTTTCCGATATTTTTAATGAATGCTATTTCGTACTGCAGATACTCGATGCCGCATGCTGGACTCGATGACTTAATATAGCTATTTTATTTCTTGTTTAAAAACGATTGACAACCTTAACTTTAGGCATTTTACAATTTTAGGCAATTTAGCCATTTCTACATTCGCCTGTTGATCTGATATGAATAAAAGGGCGCAAATTCAGTTAACGCCGTTCCAGATTGCCCGACATTTATACCTCATCCTCCGCTGTAATGGCAAGATTATCCCGATGTATAACCTCATCGTAAGATTTGTGCCCGAGCACCTGTTTGATGCGGTTGGACTTCAAGCCCTTGATCTTTTCAATATCAGCCGCGCTGTAATTGACCAGCCCGATTCCCAATGATTCGTTGCGCAGATTCTGAAATTCTACCGGTGCTCCGACGTCAAAATCATTTATCACCTCAGCGATACCGATGGGCAGCAAGCTTTTCCCATTCTTCAGAATTGCTTTTACGGCACCATCGTCAATTTTAATGATGCCTTTAGGTTTTAAAGAATAGGCGATCCAGCACTTGCGACGGTTAAGCTTCTGCCTTTTGGGTATAAAAAAAGTGCCATGCTTTTGCCCGGCAAACAACTTGAGCAAAATATTCGGTTTGTCGCCTTTGGCAATCACCATGGGCACACCGGCGGATGTGACTTTGCGGGCAGCTTTAATTTTGCTGATCATTCCGCCGGTTCCCAAGGCGCCGGGAAGATGACCGGCAAGCATTTCGGTGGCCTTATTGATATGTGTAACGGTATCGATCAGTTCGGCATCCGGATGAACCCGCGGATCTCGACTGAAAAGACCGTCGATATCCGTAAGATTGATCAACATGTCCGCGTCCATCAGCAGGGTGATCATGGCGGCCAGATTATCGTTATCCCCCAGCTTGATCTCTTCGACCCACACCGTATCGTTCTCGTTGACAATCGGAACAACCTGCCATGACAATAGCGTGTTAAGGGTGTTTCGGGCGTTCAGATATCGCTTGCGATTGGAAAGGTCTTCACTGGTTAAGAGAATCTGGGCGACTTTCAGCCGGTAACGGCCGAAAGCTTTTTCATATTGCATCATCAAACCGGCCTGACCGACGGCTGCCACTGCCTGCCGCTTGGGAAGTTCATCCGGCCGCCCCGCAAGACCGATTTTTTTTAAGCCTGACGCCATGGCGCCGGAGGACACCAGTATCACTTCCAGTCCGCTTTCAATCAACTGACTTATCTGACGGGTAAGGGACCGTATGGCTTTCAAATTTAACCCATTATCTTCGGTCAGCACGTTGCTTCCCACTTTGATCACGATCCGCCTGGCCCCGTCAAAGCTAAATTTATTTTCTTTTGTCATGGGGTTTATCCAATAATTCAACCAGCATCAATTTCAGTTGTTCGATTCCTTTGCGGGTTGCAGCAGATATTTTCAAAACCCGACGGTCATTCATTGCCGTCTGAAACGCTTCTGCGGCCTGATCGGTGCCCGGCAGATCCATTTTATTTAAAACAATAATCTGAGGTTTTTTTGTCAGCATCGGGTTGTATTGCGCCAATTCCTTATTGATGGTTACATAGCTCACAAGCGGATTTTGCGGATCAATGGCGCTGGCATCAATCAGATGAACCAGAATTTGCGTGCGTTCAATGTGGCGCAGAAAACGAATTCCCAGACCGGCCCCTTTGTGGGCCCCTTCGATCAATCCGGGTATATCCGCAACCACAAAGGATTCTGCCTGATCGGGTTGGACGACTCCCAGGTTCGGTGAAAGCGTGGTGAAGGGATAATCGGCTATTTTAGGTGTTGCCGAAGAAATGACGCTGATGAGGGTGGATTTTCCGACGTTGGGCAAACCTATCAGCCCCACGTCGGCCAATAGTTTGAGTTCGAGTTTAAGCTTTAGATATTGCCCGGGTTCACCGGGTTGGGCAAAACGCGGCGCACGCCGGGTGGAGGTTTTAAAACGAGAATTTCCCTGTCCGCCGCGGCCGCCTTTGGCAACGACAAATGGTTCACCGGGCTGGATGAGGTCTATAAGGAGCGCATTGGTTTCTGCATCGCTGACCAGAGTTCCCGGCGGAACTTCAATGATAAGATCATTACCGTTTTTGCCGGTTTTTTGCCTTCCCTGGCCGGGTGCACCATTTTGGGCTTTAAACTGCCGCTTGAATCGAAACGGGTATAAAGTGCGTCTGCGCGACGTACTTTTTAAAATAACATCACCGCCTTTGCCCCCGTCGCCGCCGTCCGGACCGCCCCGGGGGACAAATTTTTCGCGTCTAAAGCTCACGCATCCGCGACCGCCGTTCCCGGACTGAACCGTAATAAAAACTTCATCAATAAATTTCACTCTACATAAACGCTCACTCTTTTTCGATCGCGTCCCAGTCTCTCGAAGGCAACCGTGCCGTCAACTTTGGCAAAAAGGGTATAATCCTTGCCCATACCGACATTGGCACCCGGATGAATTTTGGTGCCCAGCTGGCGCACCAGAATATTACCGGCTTTTACCTTTTGCCCGCCAAAACGCTTGACGCCACGTCGTTGAGCATTGCTGTCGCGGCCATTTTTTGAACTGCCGCCTGCTTTTTTATGAGCCATTGTTTAACTCCTTAATGATTGGAGGGTATTGCCACGGCATCGGAACCCTCTGGATAATTAAATTCAAAACTCGAAACCCGTAATTCGAAACAAATCCAAATTTTAAAAATTCCGAACGATAAAAGGCTTATAATCCGATTCCATTACTACATTCTACTTTCGACACTGCTAGGCATCCTTCTCCGAATCGGCCTTCTTGGTTTCGGGCTCTTTGGTTTCGGACTCCTCGGCCTCCGCTTTTGCGGCTACAGCCTTGTCGGTCTTGGTTTGCTTGGCACCCTCTTGCGGTGCGGCCTTCTTGGCGTCGTCCTTTCCGGCTTTTGTATCAGCGCCGGCCTTTTTAACTTCCGGTTCGGGCTCTTTTTCCGGCGCTGGGGCTTCTTTGGCTTTAACGCCCGCCCCTTTTATGCTGTCGATCTGCACCGCTGTGAATTCCTGACGATGCCCTTGTTTGCGGCGGTAGCGCTTGCGCCTTTTGTACTTGAATACGATAATTTTTTTGGCCTTGCCCTGCTCCACAATGTGACCTTCAACTGAAACATGGTCTAAAACAGGCTGGCCGATGCTGATATTTTCTCCGTCTGAAAACACCAATACCCGATCAAAGGTCACGGGGCTGCCGACATCCCCCGGAATTTTTTCGACTTTTAAAATCTCACCTTGCTGGACTTTATATTGTTTACCGCCCGTATTGACTACCGCGTACATCGGATCAGCCTCCTGTAGAATATATTTTTATCTTTGATTTAAAACCTGTGAATATTAATCTTTACACATAATTTGTCAAGTAAAATTTGTAATTAACCCGCCCTTAAAAAAATAGCGCTTACAGGGTTGTAGATTTTTTGAAAACTGAAGAAACTCGTCGGATTTGATCGCCGCGGGTTAATTACTTTGTGCTGCGCAGGTTTTTTATTCTTTGAATATTCCTGTATTATATCAGCCACTGGTACATGAAGAAACTTAGTCGTCATGCGCAGTAATCAGGAAATAGACAAATGGTCATTCGGTCATATATTTAATTAATCCGACCGGATAAACTTCTATTAAACTTTTTGATTTTCAAGAAACCATTCAACCGGTCCGAAACCTGCTGTTGATTTTCTCAGGGCGGATTAATTAGGAGGAATTATTGAATACCACCACCCATCATCAGATTATTCACTGGGACCGTACTTCCAATCGAACAAGTGAAAAGGATCTTCTGGGCGAAGAACCGCTTTCCATTCGCATTCAGGGAAATCCCTACTCGGTTGTGATGCGTACCCCGGGGGATGAAATCGAGCTTGTTGCCGGATTCTGTCTGACGGAGGGAATAATTGACACGCCGGATGATTACATATCACTGGCGTTTTGTGACGGTGAGGATACCAATACGGTTGCCGTTACCCTGGTATCGTCACGCAGGAATTTAATATCTGACATACTGGATAGACGGGGGTTCATCAGCCAATCCAGCTGTGGCCTTTGCGGCAAGGAAATCGTGCAAGATCTTTTTCAAAAAATCAAGCCGTTGGAGGATAATTCCCGTATCGACATGAACAGCGCACTTGCCTGTCTTGAAAAAATTTCCCAACATCAGCCTTTGCGCCGGCAAACACGTGCCGCGCATGCTGCGGTTTTATATAATTCGGATTTTGAATTATTGGCGGCAGCGGAAGATGTCGGACGGCACAATGCCCTTGATAAAGCTATCGGTAAAGTATTTCTTGATAGAAAACTCGAAAAGATCGCACTGTTGACCCTGTCGTCCCGCATCAGTTATGAACTTGTCCAAAAATCAGCCCGGGCCCGCATCCCGATCATTCTGGCCATATCGCGTCCCACCGCGCTGGCAGTCCAACTGGCAGCGGAACTTAACATCACGCTGGCGACCTTGGCGGACGGCCCCGGATTATACGTTTTCAGCGCTGCCCAACGACTGTTAAACTGAAGGCAATTTAAGGAACCATGACCAAAAATACAAGGCCTCGGTAGCCCAGATGGCACTTGCCTGGTTGCTGGCAAAGCCGTTTGTTTCAAGCGTGCTCATCGGCGCCACCAAACCCCAACAACTTGAAGACAACCTCGGGGCTACAAAGGTAAATCTATCAGCAGAGGATGTGCAGGCGCTCGATGATTTAACAACTCCTGCAGTTCCCTACCCAGCCTGGATGCAGCCGCTGGGATGGGATGATAAAGTCAAAGAGGCGCTTGGGGCATAGGTTGAAGGACTGAGTTTAGAGGACTGAGGACTGAGTAATGATAGAACGTCGAATCAAGCCAAGGCGTGATTCGACGTTCAATCCTTTGTCATTTGTCATTCGTCAATCGTCATTCTAATGGGTCCTCCGGACCCTCACGAGCAGCCTCAGGTAGGTCCGCATTGAGTCGGCGTTAGCAAGGATTCAGGATCGGACGGTGCCGGGATTGATGTTTTCGGCGCGGACGGTGTGGCCGGTTTCAACCGCGCTGCCAGCGATCTTATCATGCGGTACAGCGGCTTAATCGATAAAAACAGCACCAACAGGGCGCCTGCCCACTGAGCCCACGACGGCACTACCTCGGATGCCTGCCCCACCATGGCTTGAGCTGAAAAACCCATAATGTTATACACGTGATCAACAACCAGGCCGAAAAATACAGCTGCAACCGCAATCGTTCCCAAATAAATTGCGGTGGCCCGCCTGCCGAGAATCCCCGTCAAAACAGTCAAAGACGCCACATTCGTGGCGGGTCCGACCAACAAAAACACCAGAGCCGCCCCCGGACTGACGCCTTTTAAAATCAGGGCCGCGGCAATCGGGGTGGAAGCGGTTGCACAAATATATAATGGAATCCCGACGGCCAGCATAAGCAGCATGGCCGACAATCCGGATCCGAGATATCTGCTGAAGATATCATCCGGTATCAATACAGTTATGAATCCCGCCAGCAGTACCCCGAAGAGAAACCATTTTGCAATATCTTCCCAGAGATCGCCATAGGCATAGCCGACGCCGGCTTTGATTTTTTCCAGCAACGCGTGGTGGCCTCTGTGAGTATCCGGGTCACAATTTTTCCCGTCACAGCAGTTGTCGACCGGACAGCTGAGGTCCGGTATGACGCTTTTGTTTTTCCCGCTATTGCCGAAAAGATTTTCGGCTATTCCGGCAAAGGTTGCAGTGACAAAGGCGGCAAAAGGTCTTGCCACCGTCATGAT
>CP070771.1:4185402-4187435 GCA_020345785.1 Desulfobacterales bacterium | reverse complement strand
CGCCAACGCGTCGGCTGATTTCCTCATAGGCCGAGGTGACCGACCGGTAATTCGTCACATCAAAGGGGATGCTTTCAATCTCGCCTCGCGGATAGCGGTCTCTGAGGACCCGGCCGACCATTTGCAGGCGGGATTCGTCGATATCCGAGAGTACGACCGCCGCACCGGCCGCCAGCAATCGGTCGGCAATCCCGCACCCGATGGCGCCGCCGCCGCCGGTGATCAGGGCGATCTGGCCCTGAAGCAAAGGCCCTGAGCGACCAAACACTTTTTTTTGCTGGAGCTGCCGGTACTCCATTTTGAAGATGTGGTCGTCTGCCAGGGGGACATAGGTACCGATGGCGCCGGCCTGCAGTTTGGCCCGGATGGTGTGCTCGGCAATATCTGCGGCCGCCTTGGCTTCCCGGTGCGTGGATCCGAGGGTAAATAATCCCAAATCTTGCACTAAAAATACCCTAGGGTAAGGATCCAGCGCGTCTCGGTGCGGACCTTTGATCTTGGATTGCTCTCGAAAATAGCGATGGTAGTCCCTTGCGAATACATCAATTTCCTGCTTTAGCAAGACCGCCAGATCTTCGACACTATCCGGCAGCGAGTCAATATAGATATACCTGTTTTTTGTCCACATAACATGTTCGGGCGTCAGCACTCCTGAATCACAGAGGGATTGAGCATTTTTGGCAATGGAGGCGCCCAGCAAGTAGGGTGCGTTTCTGAATTCAACCCTGAACCGGCATAGCCGCCCGTCAGAATTCTCGTGAGCACAGGCGCCGCGAATTAATTGCGCAAAGACGGCAGCTAAAGATCTACTTTCTTCAGATGATGCGACATCGGCCTGCGGGGACGCTGCTGGTTTGTCTTTAAGTCTTCTTTTTATAAATGTTTCGGCGCGGTTTACGCAGTCAATCATTCTGGTGTAGGATGTTTCAGCATCCTCGCCGAAAGTAAAAATTCCGTGGTTGACAATGACGATTGCTTCCAGGTTTGACTGCTTGTCATATTGGGCCGCCGCCGCTTTGGCCAGGGGCAGGCGGGACATGGTATAAGGCAAAACGGCAACCCTGGAGCCAAGAGCCTCCCGAACCATATTCGGGCCCTCTGGCTGGTTTGTCAAAATAAGAATACTGTCGGCATGGGTATGATCAATATATCGATACGGCAAAAAAGCATGCAGGAATGACTCACGCGAGGCATCCAATGACGACGGTCGCAATTTGTGGATTTGCAGTTGGTTGTCCATTTCCGCATCTTCAAGTTTTTCCAGCCTGCGAAACTTTTGCAGCACTGCAAGATCCAGCGCAACGAAACCATCCGGCTCGATATGCGCCAAGTCGACACCGCTTCCTTTGACGAATAGGATTTCTTGATCTTCACCCAGAACATTTTTTTGCCTTAATTTAAGCGAGGTGGTGCCTCCGCCGTGAAGAACCAGATCATGATTTGCCCCAATCAGCCGCGAGGTGTATATGCGCCGGACCAGTTCCTCGGCAATGTCAGGATAAAGCGTTATCAAATCCTTTGCGTGAGCTTCACTATATGCATTCTCCATAGACTTCTTCTCCTGACAATTAAATCTGGCAAATTGCTGTCTTTGAGTTCGGGGAGATTAAAACCGGATTTTTATGACGCCGATCCAAGTCCGTCAAATTCGCTGCTGGCTTTCCAGATCGAAGAAGTGTGCCCTTTCAGCATCAACTTTTAAACGGCATCGGGTATTTGGCGGAATATCGAATCTTCCCTGGTTGGCAACGATTAATTTCCGTCCGCCAAAATCAAATGAGAACTGCGTTTCGGTTCCCGTTGTCTCGCTGAGCATCAGCTGGGCCTCTATAATGCCGGTATCGGATTGGGAATCGTCAGTCAGGACTTTTATATGCTGCGGCCGAATTCCGTATATTACTTTTCGGCCTGTTTCCAATGACGTTTCCAATGGCAGGGGGAGAATGATATTTTGGCTGCGAAAAACCTTTTGGTCCATTTCCGCGGCGATTTCTCCCTCAATGAGATTGATGGAAGGCGTTCCAATGAAGTCG
>CP070771.1:4179799-4185302 GCA_020345785.1 Desulfobacterales bacterium | reverse complement strand
TGATAAAAATTTTATCCACCGCACCCTTGGGCACAACCTTGGTATCCCCCGTCACCACCGTGATACCGGCGCTTGCGGCAGCTTTGCCCATTTCGCCGACAATGGTCTTAAGATCCGCCACCGGAAACCCTTCCTCGATAATCAGACCGACACTCAGGTATAACGGCTCCGCTCCGCACATGGCAATATCGTTAACCGTACCATTAATGGCCAGATCGCCGATGTTTCCCCCCGGGAAAAAAATGGGATCCACCGTATAGGAATCGGTTGAAAATGCCAGGCGCATTCCGTTAAGCTCAAATATAGCGCCGTCATTCAATGCGGCGAGTATGGGATTATCAAAGACAGGCAGCATCATGTCGGTTGTTAGACGATGGGAAATCTTACCGCCGCTGCCGTGGTCAAGAAGTATTTTGTCGGATTTCATCTAAATTGTCCGTGAACCGTTTGGATCGTTTTGATCGTTTCGATGGTTTTGATGGTTTAGATCGTTTAGACCGTTAAGATCGTTATATTTCTTTAATTCGTTCAGAGGTTCAGGGTCTTATAGTTGAATATTGAAGATTGAAAATTGAAAATTTAAGGCACCCTATCTTTTTTAGCCTGCCTGGAGAAAAGTCGGCCTTATTAGTTTTCTTTCAGGCAACAGCAGATCGAACAAATTATAAAGACGGAACACCTCAAATATTCAATCTGCAATCTTCAATATTCAATTGGATGCCGTCACCCCGTGTGGTACTTGTAATAGGCCGCACACGTCCCCTCGGTCGATACCATACAGGGACCTACCGGATCGGTGGGCGTACAGACTTTGCGGTATAATTTACAATTCGGTGGAACCTTTCTACCGGTCAGAATATCACCGCAAGCACAACCCGGCGGAATTTTCGGTTCGGGGATCTGAATGTCAAAAAGTTTCCCGGCATCATGGACTGCATATTCATTCCGTATTTTCAGCCCGCTATTAGGGATCATGCCGATTCCCCGCCAACAGGCATCGGTCCGTTCAAAAATATCTTGCAGTATTTCCTGCGCCTTCGTGTTTCCTTGTTCGGTGACAGCCCGGGGATAGGCATTGTCAAGGCCCGGCGTACCGGTTTCGATCATCTCGACCAGCAGGCTGACGGCCTGCAAAATGTCCGCCGGTTCAAACCCTGCCACCACACATGGAATTTGATGCCGCTCAAAGAAGGGACGGAAGGCATTCAGACCGATAATCACCGACACGTGTCCCGGTAAAATAAAGCCGTCCAGGTTGACGTCTTTTAAGCTCATCAAAGTTTCCAGGGCCGGCGGAACCAGCTTGTGAGCGGAGATCACCGAAAAATTCTCAATGTTCATTTGATCCGCCTGAAGGATGGCTGCGGCAATGGTCGGCGCAGTCGTTTCAAACCCCACTCCCAAGAAAACAACCTTTTTGTCGGGATTCTTTTCCGCGATCTTCAGGGCATCAAAGGTCGAATAGACCATGCGAATATCCCGGCCTGCAGCGCTCTCCTTTTGCAGCGAGGAATTGCTGCCGGGCACGCGCATCAAATCACCGAATGTTGTAACAATGACATCATCCAGGCGGGCCAGCTCAATAAAGGCATCGATTTCCCTCTGGTCGGTCACACACACCGGACAGCCCGGACCCGACAGCAGGGATATCGTCGGCGGCAGCACCGAACGTATTCCGCTGCGAAAAATCGACACCGTGTGCGTGCCGCAAACCTCCATCAAACGGATGCTGCGGGTGCTGGCTGCCTTGATCTTCGCGATGAGATGTTTGGCAATGTCGGCATCGCGGTATTCGTCAATATGTTTTAGCGGCATGGGAAAAATCCATATAAAAAATTAAAACGAGCGCGAAGAAAGATCGCTCCGCTTAAGGAGCGTTTCACTTGAGGAGCGTTTCACTTGAGGCAAAAGACAAAAAGAGAAATCCATACCTATAAATCCGCAATCTGCAATCCGCAATCCGCAATCTATCCTGCCTCCAACCTCAAGAGGCCCGCAGGGCCGCTCCTCAAGCGTAGCGCTCCTCGAGTGAAACGCTCATCGAGCACAGCGCTCCTCAAGCCGCCGCAGGCGGCGCTCCTCACGCGTGGCGGCTTAGTTTGGATCAGCGGCCACTTCACCTTGCTTAATATATTACTTTAATCCTTGCCGTTTCGCCACGGCCGCCGCCACCACCGCCTGCCCCAGCGCTATCCCGCCGTCGTTGGTCGGTACCTGTTCGTGCGAGAACACCTCGAAACCATTGTCTTCCAGCGCTCGGACCAGACCGGTCAACAGCATGGCGTTTTGAAAACAACCGCCGCTGAGAACCACGCGGTTTAAACCGTGTTCTCGTCGCACGGCCCCACACAGATCCGCAAACAGGCAGATCAAGGTTCGGTGGAATTTGGCGCTGATTTCGGCCAGCGGGACTTTGTTTTGAATATCGGCAACGACGCCGCGAATGATGGGCGCCGGTAAAATGCGCCATATACCTTCCTTCTCCCATTCATAACCATAGAGGGAATCGACCGACTCCGCTGCCAGCATTTCCAATTCCATGGCAGCCTGCCCTTCAAAATTCACCCGGCTGCGAATCCCGCAGATCGCCGCCACACCGTCAAACAGACGCCCCAGACTCGAGGTCGGCGGTGAATTAACCCTTTTGGAGATCATTTCGCCGATTACGGTCAGCTTTTCGCGCTCAAAGCTCGCCAGCACCGGCAAATTAAGACTGCCGACGTCGGGACCGTAAGCATCCTGAAGATAACTGACCGCCATACGCCAGGGCTCTTTGATAGCCGCGGTGCTGCCCGGCATGGCGATGTAGGCCAGATGCCCGACCCGCAAAAAATTATGTTCTTCGACAATCAGGATTTCTCCGCCCCAGACGGCGCCGTCGGTGCCATATCCCGTGCCGTCAAAAGCAAGACCGATCACCGCGCCGTCCAGTTTGTGCTCGGCCATACAGCTGACAATATGGGCGTGGTGATGCTGAACCTGAATTTTCGGGACAGCCGTTTGCTCCCGGGCGTAGCGGGTGCTCAAATAATCCGGATGCAAATCGCAGACAATGATTTCAGGCTGAATATCGAGAATGCGTTTTAAATGGTCGACGGTCAGTTTTAGAAAATCATAGGTGGCAAGATTTTCAAGGTCCCCGATGTGCTGGCTCAAAAATGCTTTGTCCTGTTTGGTTAGACAGATCGTGTTTTTGAGCTCGGCCCCGCAGGCCAGAATCGGCGGCACCTTTTTTTGCAGAAAAACGGGTATGGGCACAAACCCCCTGGAGCGTCGGATGAAACGCTTCGCCCCGGCCGTGTGCCTGACTATGGAGTCATCACTGCGCAGATAGATGTCGCGGTTGTGGACTAAAAAATAGTCGGCAATCCCGGCCAGCCGGTTAAAGGCCTCATCGTTGTCGATGGCAATGGGCTCCTCACTCAGATTGCCGCTGGTCATCACCAAGGCCGTAAAGTCATTTTGTAACAACAGGTAATGCAGCGGGGTGTAGGGAAGCATCACACCAAGATATTTATTGCGGGGTGCAACGTCTTCACAAATCAAGCCGGAGGCCTTTTTTTTCAAGAGAACGATCGGCCGCTGGATCGAAGAAAGCAGCGTTTCCTCGTCCCGATCCACTTGGGCATAGCGGCGAATGGTCGCGAGCTCATAGGACATGATGGCCAAAGGCTTTTCCTCGCGAATTTTACGGTTGCGTAGACGCCTGACGGCTTCCGAGTTGGTCGCATCGACCGCCAGATGATAACCGCCAAGACCTTTGATCGCCAGAATGCAGCCGTTTTTCAAAAGTTCGACAGCTTTTACGATGGGATTCCCGGGGCTGATCTCGCCTTTCTGGTTGTCGTAAAGTGTGACCCGGGGTCCGCACTCAGCACAGGCATTGGGTTGGGCGTGAAAGCGCCGGTTGGTGGGGTCATCATATTCCGCCTGACAGGCGGCGCACATTTTAAAGTGCCGCATGGAAGTTTTGGGCCGATCATAGGGAATATCGTCAATGATGGTATAGCGGGGTCCGCAGTTGGTGCAGTTGATAAACGGATAGTGAAAGCGCCGGTCAGCGGGATCGAATAATTCTTCCCGGCAATCGTCGCAGACCGAAACGTCCGGTGAGATCAAGGTGGAAATTTCAGCGTCGCTTTTGCTTTTAACAATAGCAAAACCGGAATAATTTTTAACGGATTCCGTTTGGCGGGTAATTTCAACAACGTATGCCAGCGGTGGTGTTTTGGCGGCAAGATCTTTCTCAAAAGCGGCGACCTGCTCGGCAGGTCCTTCAACGTGGATGGCAACACCGGATGAGGTGTTGGCAACTTCGCCTTTGAGGCGGTATTTTTCAGCCAGCTGAAAAACAAAGGGCCTGAAGCCGACGCCCTGAACAATTCCATTTACGTGCAGTTTTTTGGCAGTAACCCTATTTGCCATCCTAGTTGCTCCGCCCTGAAAAATTGCGATACCAGCTTTGGATAAAACATAGTCGTACAATCGAAACTGATAAAAATGTTCAATGTCTTCCGGGCGGATGAATCACCTTTCACCTTCTCGTTTCGCCAGACTATCAACATAATCGGCAGCCTCCTTTAAAAACTTCAGCGTCTCCAGGGCGGCTTGTTCATCTATTTTATGGATGGCAAAGCCGGCGTGCACGATGACATAATCACCGACGCCGGCATCGTCCAATAAGAGCAGACTGGCTTCCCGCTTTACGCCGTCAACATCAATGACGGCCATACTGTTTTCAATTTTTACGATTTTCGATGGAATTGCAAGACACATCGAAGGGTTCCTTTTCCGCCGGCAGGCTTACCGGCTGTCGGTGTCGCTCGCCAGGTCGAGTCTCTCCCGGGCCTTTTTCAGGGCGGCTTCAAGCGCTTCTTTTTTTATGGGCTTGTGGATCAAATCGACCGCCTGGCTCTCCAGCGCCCGTTGCGCCAAATCGGTATCTCCATGTCCTGTAATTACAACAACCACGGCTTTGGGGTCAATATCTATTATGTGCTGCAATACGGCCAACCCGTCAATGCCGGGC
This sequence comes from Desulfobacterales bacterium, assembly GCA_020345785.1. The sequence continues at coordinate 4,180,273 of CP070771.1, read as the reverse complement.
ATTTTTATATCGGTAATCACGATGGCCGGTTTCTCTTTTCTATAAATTTCAAGGCCCTCAGTTCCGTTTTCGGCGGTCAGAACCAAATATCCCCAGGCCTCTAAAAATAGCCGAAACATAGACAATGTCGGTTTTTCGTCGTCGATGACCAGGATCTTAGCCATGCCTGCTTCCTCGTATGGGCTTATGGCGCCTTATCAACCATTCCGCCCGTCTCGCCCGAGCCTGCAAGAGCGGGCAGGTTATTGCCGCTGTCGGCAGGTGTTTAGGTATAATAAGGTTTCACGTGTCAGCCCCGCCGCTGGCCACGGAGCGGCCAATTTGATCGAAAAAAGAAACTCTAAAAAAGCGAATATCGAATATCGACAAAAAAGATGAACGTCGAACATCGAACGTCCAACGTTAAACATCGAATAATGATGTCGCTGCGCTCCGCAATTTCATTTAAAAATTAGAATTGAATCGGCATTCGAA
>CP070771.1:4171989-4179699 GCA_020345785.1 Desulfobacterales bacterium | reverse complement strand
GAAAGTGCTCTACGAAAATTATAAGACGTTTCTATTCAAGACCTACGAATCATTTCGGCGTAAACGTATCAAACCGGCGTGGATGGACGACCTTTAGTTCAGATATAAGCCCGCCGTTTCAGGTGGAGGACCCGGCGAGGTTCTACCGATCCGGTTAGAAAGCGGCCGAAGGATTGTAAATTCGAAATTCGAGTATCGAAATTCGAAACAAATACAAAATCTCAATACTCAAATGCCCAAAACAAACAAAAAGGAGGTCTGTCGATGACCGAATTAATCGTGTGGCGAAAACAGGAGATCGACCGGCTGCGCCGTGATATCGACCACCTTTTTAGGAGGTTCCGCCGGGAGTTCGGGGTCCCCCGTTTCCTGCTGGAGCCTGCCGAACCTTTTTCCCTGGATTTGTCCGAAACGGAGAACACGGTAACACTGAGAGCCGAACTGCCGGGCATGAAGCCGGAAGACATGCACGTCTCTGTTACGGATGACTCTCTGATCCTTCGCGGAGAAATACGCGACGAAAGCGTTGAGCAAGGAGAAAACTATGAACGGGTAGCAAAAAGATCACAATCTTTTTCAAGATCAATTTCGCTTCCCTGCCGCATCATAACCGCGGATGTGAAAGCTACTTACAAGGACGGCATATTGGAGATTGTTTTGCCGAAATGCAGGCCGGTTGAGGCGCGCGGTGTCAAAATTGAAGTTCAATAGCGGCCGCGTGCGCGCAGTATATCTTATTTCCGGCCGAGACGCTAGATTCAGATGCTCCGGCCTATCCGAACAGAAGTAAAACTGAATCCGGCCTGCAGCGGGAAGCCTTGAAACTGTGACTACCTATATGAAATTGATCAAAGAAGGAGGGAAAAATGTCCCAAGCAACATCGTCCACTGAGGTTCCTGTCGAGAAACTTCGATGGCGACTGGATCCTGCCACACTTTCATTTGAAACAACCGAAGATCTCACACCGCTCAAGGAAATCATCGGCCAGCATAGAGGTGTGCAAGCCTTTCGCTTCGGCATTAATATGGATAAACCCGGCTACAATGTTTTCGTCACAGGAGCTGCAGGATCGGGCAGAATGGCGACGGTCAAACGACTGCTGGAGGAGATGTCTAAAAAAGACCAGGCGCCTGACGATCTTTGCTACGTCAACTGCTTCAAAGATCCCGAATCTCCTTTATTAATTCGTCTGCCCGGCGGAGTCGGATCTACTTTCAAACGCGATGTCAAATGGCTGGTCGATACGCTGCACAAAGAAATTCCGCAGCTGTTCGAGAGTCAGGAATACATCAATATGAAAAAGGAAATTACGGAAACCTACGAACGCCAGGCGAGCGGCTTTTTTAAATCACTGGATCAGAAAGTAAAGGAAGAGGGCTTTGCGATTGTCGACGTACAAATGGGACAGTTCAAAAGGCCGGAAGTAATGCCGCTGGTTGACGATAAGCCGGTCCCCATTGAACAGCTCGAGCTGATGGCGGAAAAAGGGCGGTTTCCTAAAGCGGAATTCGAGGAAATAAAGCAAAAGCACGCCACCCTGCGCAATCAAATCGATCAAATTTTTCTGGAAATAAGAGATCTTCAAAAAGAGGTGTCGCAAAAACTTGAAAAAATGGATCGCGCAACCTTCATGAAAACCGCTTCCGATTTGGCGGCAACGCTCTCACAAAAATTCCGCAACGAGAAGGTGAAGCAATATCTGCAGGATATGCTGGAAGACATGGCCGATAACCTAAAAATATTCAGTCCTCAGAGTCCCATTCAAATTCCAGGGCTGCCGGCGATCATGCCCGATGTCGACATGTTTCAACCCTACGGTGTTAACTTGCTGGTGGACAATAGCCAGCGTAAGAGTCCACCGGTTATTATCGAAGAATATCCTACCTATCGCAACATATTCGGTGCCATCGAGCGCGTGGTGGACCGCAGCGGTGTCTGGCGAACGGATTACAGCAGGATCAAAGCCGGCTCGCTGGTGAAGGCCAGCGGGGGGTATCTCGTCATTAACCTCAAAGACGCCATTATGGAACCCGGCGTCTGGCAGGCCTTGAAACGTGCTTTAAAAAGCAAGAAGCTTGAAATTCAGACTTTCGATCCGATGTATTTTTTTACCACCACCGGTTTAAAACCGGAGCCCATTGAGTTGAATGTTAAAGTCGTATTGATCGGTGATGCTTTTCTGTACCAGCTTCTTGGATACTATGACGAGGACCTTGGAAAGATATTTAAAGTCAGGGCCGACTTCGACTCTGCCATGGCCAATAACGACCAGAACATTCAGCAGTTTGCGGAATTTATAAAGATGGTTACGGATGAAGAGCAGTTGAAACCGCTTGACCGGACAGCGGTGGCGGCTCTCGTTGAACAGGCTGTGCGGATGACGGGCCGGCAGGAAAAAATTGCCACAACCTTTCCGGCCATCGCGGATTTGATTCGCGAAGCAGACTTCTGGGCCCGCCAAGCCAACGAATCGATCGTCAGCGACCGACATGTGCATCAGGCGATTGACGCCAAAATCTTCCGATCCAATCTGGTGGAGGAACGTCTGCAGGAGATGATCGACCGCGGCACCCTCATGATTGATACTGAGGGCGAGGTCGTCGGTCAGGTCAACGGCTTGGCGATTTACTCCCTGGGTGACTACATGTTCGGCAAACCTTCCCGCATCACGGCATCCACATCCATGGGACGCGCCGGGGTCATTAATATTGAACGCGAGGCCGACCTGTCCGGCAACACCCACGACAAAGGCGTTCTGATTCTAAGCGGCTATCTGCGGAAAAAATATGCCCAGGACAAACCCCTGGCCATGAGCGCCAGTATTGCCTTTGAGCAGTCATACAGCGGCGTGGACGGCGACAGTGCTTCTTCTACCGAGATCTACGCGCTGCTTTCCAGTTTGGCGGAGGTGCCGATCAGGCAAGACATCGCCGTCACCGGCTCCGTCAACCAAAAGGGAGAGGTTCAGGCCATCGGTGGTGTCAATCAGAAGATAGAGGGATTCTACGACTGCTGCCGCCACAAAGGACTCAACGGCCGTCAGGGCGTGATGATTCCCCAGAGCAATGTCAAGGATCTCATGCTGCGCAAGGATGTGGTTGAAGCCGTCAAAGAAGGGCGTTTTAGAATTTATGCCGTCAAAAGTATTGATGAGGGCATCGAAATTCTTACCGGCCAAGCGGCAGGCACCAAACAGGCCGACGGTAAATATCCTGCAGGAACCATCAATTATCTGGTTGATTGTAAATTGGATGAACTCGCACAAGGTATCCAGAAATTTGGTGCGGACGAAGAGGGGAAAGGTCAGTCGGAACCGAACCACCGAGGCGGACTCGCAAAGACGCAACGACGCCAAGATTAACTCCATCGAAAAGCTAAAAAATCCTGGATGAATAAAATGATGAAACCCTCCCTGAAATTGGCGGCTGCTGTACTTGCCGTAATTGTCATCACAACAGTCCCGGAAAAATCGATATCGCAAAGAGAAAATCAAGGCGCTGCCGGAGCCGGTAATTCCGGGATCGGAGCTGAAGCGCCCGCCGGCATGCGCCTGGATGAATTGAAGAAGTGGCGTTCTGCCGCTGAAAATGCCGGCGATCTGGCGGAAGATGTTAAAAAAAGCGTTTTGAGTTATCTGGATCGAGCGATCCTCTTCCGCGAACGCGAAGCCCAGCTGAGAGATGAAACCGAGAATGTCAGACAGAGGGCTAAGGCTGCCCCCGAGCGCATCAAGGCGATTGAAGCGGAGCTGGATCGCCCTCTAACGCCCCCGGATGATGTTGTTGCCGCCGCCGGCAAAATGAAGCCCGATCAAATAGAACAGCATCTGAGGAAGATGGAAGTGGATTTATCCGATGCGGGCAACGATTTGAACAAGCTGAGCGAACAGTTAAAGAGCTTGAAGGAACAGCCCGCAAATCTGCCGCAGGAAATTGCCAATGCAAAAAAGCGCTTAATGGAGATTGGCGAAGAATTGAAAGCAGGTTCCGCGCCGGATGAGCCGCTGCCGGTGACGAAAGCGCGGCAGGTCGCGTTGTCGGCCGAACAATCGCGAATCGAAACGGAGATCAATACATTTGAAAGCCGCCTCGCAAACCATGACGCTCTGACAGCCCTTGTCGCGGCTGAACGCGACCTGGCAGCCCGCAAGGTTGCCCGGCAGGAATCCTTGGTAAAAAGCTGGCAGGCCGAGGTCCAACGGATTCGCGAACTGGAAGCCAAGCAAGACCTTGCAGTTGCCGAGCAAGCCAAAAATATTGCGGTGGATTTGCCGCCGGACATTCAAAAGCAATTTGATGTCAATATCGAGCTGGGAAAAATGCTGGAAAAGGTTACCGCGGAAGAAGCCCAAGTCGCTGAAAGCCTCAAGCTCAAACAGGCCCAGTTGAAACAAATAGAAGAGGAGTTTGCTCTGGCCCGGGAGCAGGTTAAATATCCTATGCACACCGAAACCATTGGACTGGCCCTGCGCGAGCAGCGCCGGGGTTTGCCGAGCATCGCAAACTTCCGCCGAAATTCGAACCGGCGCCAGGTGCAAATGGGCGAAATCCGTTCGATCCAACTGGACCTCGAGCGGCAGCGCCGGGAACTGGCGGATCCGGACCTGGCCATGGATCGCATTATACAGCGCCAAACCCTCCCGTCGGGCACGGACACCGAAGTATTGAAAACCGAACTGCGCCGCCTGCTCACTGACCGGCGCGAATTGGTGAGAAAATTGCAGACCGGATGCCAGCGACTCTTCAAAAACCTGCAGAGCCTTGAATTTATAGAGCAGCAGGTGGCCGCCAAAGCCGAAGAAGAAGCCCGTTTTTTGGATGAACATCTGCTGTGGATTCGCAGTGCCAAGAGTGTCGGCCTGCAGGACCTGCGCAATTTGCCTGAAGTGTTGCAATGGCTGCTAAGTCCGCTGAACTGGTGGCAGGTTGTCCAGGATTGGCAGCGGTCCATCATGCGCAATCCGCTCATTTGGATGCTGGCGCTGCTGATTTCATTTGTCTTTATGGGTCTGCGGCAGCGGGCTCACCAGGATCTGTCGCGGGTCGCCCGCAGGGTCTACTCCGTAAAAACCGACTCTTTTATCCTGACACTCAGAGCCCTGGCGCTGACCGGTCGGGTGGCCCTCGGCTGGCCGCTGTTGATGCTATTTGCGGGCTGGCAGCTGGTAAAACTGCCGTCGTCGCAGGATTTTAGCCAGGTGGTGGCCAACGGCCTCATTTTTGCCGCCCAGACCCTGGCCGGCGGACTGTTAATGTACGAGTTTTGTTGGAAGGAAGGCGTTGCCAAGGTGCATTTCAAGTGGCCGGAGAGCGTGAGGAGATCCCTGCGGCACAGCCTGCAATGGTTTATCCTTTTACTGGTGACAATGAGCTTTACCATCATCGCCGTTCAAACCAAAAACGATGCCGTCTATACGGATTCGCTGGGACGCCTGGCCTTGATCGCTCTCATGGCGGGATTTTCCCTGTGGGCTGCCTACATGCTGCGCTTTTCCGGTGAGATCGTTTCGATGTTGACCCGCCGCCGTCGAGAAGGATGGCTGGTGCGTTTGAGATTCATCTGGTATCCGCTGGCCGTCGGGGTGCCCCTGGTGCTGGCTGTTTTAGCCGGTATAGGCTACTACTACTCGGCCTTTGCCCTGTACCTGCGATTGGGCGAAACCATCGCTCTTATACTCGGATTGATTATAGTGAAGGATCTCGTGCTGCGGTGGTTGTTTATCACCCAGCGCCGCCTGGCCTTTGAGGAAATCAGACGTAAAACAGCAGCCCGGGCCGAAAAACCGGAAAAAGAGGAGACAGCCGGAGCCGGTGAAGGTGAAGGCGTCAGCATTGAAGAGCCGGAGATAAATCTCGATCAAATTTATGAGAAAAACCGCGCGCTGTTGAGAACCTTGATGTTCTTTTCAGCCTTGATCGGACTTTGGCTGATTTGGGCCAATGTGCTGCCGGCGCTGAACTTTTTAGAGAATGTCCAACTCTGGAGCTACAGCAGCGAGGTGGAAGGGGTCCGCACCATCGTTCCGATTACCCTCGCCGATCTGATGATTGCTGTCATCGTGGCCATGGTCACCGTGGTTGCCGCAAAAAATCTGCCCAGCCTGTTGGAAATCATTCTGTTGAACTGGTTCCCAGTGGATGCCGGATTGCGCCATGCGATTTCCACGATATTCAACTATATGATCACCGCTATCGGGATAGTGGTCGCATTTACGGTTATCGGCATTAAATGGTCCAGCATCCAGTGGCTGATTGCCGCCCTGGGTGTGGGCGTCGGCTTCGGGCTGCAGGAGATCGTGGCCAATTTCATCTGCGGCCTGATTGTCCTTTTTGAGCGGCCGTTTCGCATCGGTGATACGGTCACCATCGGGGATGTCAGCGGAACCGTCACCCGCATCCAAATCCGGGCCACCACCGTCATGGATTGGGATCGCAAAGAACTCATCGTTCCCAACAAGGAATTCATCACCGGTAGGTTGATCAACTGGTCCCTGTCGGACAATGTCATCCGCATAAAAATTCCCATCGGCATCGCTTACGGTTCAGATACGAATTTAGCCGAGGAATTGATGCTCAAGGCGGCCAAAGCCAACTCGCTGGTTCTCCGCCAGCCGGAACCGCAGGCCGTCTTTCTCGGCTTCGGGGACAACAGCCTTAATTTCGAATTGCGGGTTTTTATCAACGGCATCAATGACTGGATCCCCATGCTGCACAAACTCAACCAAACCGTTGACCAAGAATTCCGCAAGGCAGGTGTCACCATTTCCTTCCCGCAGCGCGATGTGCATCTTGATCAGATCGGACCGCTGGAGGTCCGGGTGGTAACGGCCAGCTAGGGTTGCGTCCAAAAACAACCAAATACGGTCGAACTGGATAGCGGAAACTATCGAAAAATGATATCTAAAGGGCGGCGGTGTGAATTTTTTACCGTACAAAACCTGGTTCATCGGGCCAGGATTCTTTACACGGCTGTTTTGCGTAACGGAGATGATAATTGGTCGACACATCGGATAAACAAATAGAAATAAAAGCGGTCCCGAAGGAAAACCTGGTCGGCATTATTCGCAGGGTTTATGAAAGATTCATTCGGATCAGAGGTGCACCGCGGGAGGTTGCACTGGGATTTGCTCTCGGAATCTTTGTCGGGATGACGCCAACCATGGGCGTACAGACGCCCATTGCCGTCTTTCTGGCGGCCCTATTTAAGTGGAGTAAACTCTCCGCCGCCGTCGGTGTCTGGATCTCAAATCCGCTGACGGCCCCCGTAATTTATGGCGTTACCTATCTCACCGGTGCCAAGTTGATGAGCCTGGATCCGGTGTTCAATATGTCGTTAAGTCCCACCTGGAGCACGCTCAAGGCGATGCTTCAAAAAGCACCCCGGGCATTTGGGGCCATGACGGTGGGCGGTGCGATAATCGGTTTGCCGTTAGCCGTTGCCAGTTATTATCTGTCTTACGCGGCCGTGGAAAAATACCAGAAGGATGTCAAGGAAAAACTCGCCCGGCAAAAAGCCAAACTGGCAGGCACCAAAGAGAAAGTCAAAAAGAAAGTGCTTGAGCGCAAGATCCATAGGGTGGGGGACGGTGGCCGGAGAACAGAGGACAGATGACCAGCCGTTGCGCTGAGGGCTTCCAGCTTCGCTGAAGTTTCGTCGGACATGTCCGACTTCGTCACGCTTGCAGCGTGACTGCGACGGGACAGGATGGC
>CP070771.1:4165442-4171889 GCA_020345785.1 Desulfobacterales bacterium | reverse complement strand
TATGCTCAGGACGGCATTGACATCCTGCAGGGTGTCAAAACGGCAGTGTCCGTCTACGGACCGGTTAAAGGCTGGGACGATGTCGAAGTGATCCCGGGCGACAGTGCTTGTGACGGCGGCAAAGCCACCATGGCCGCCAATAAGCTGATCAACAGCGGGGTGCATGTTGTCATCGGCGCCTACTGCTCCTCGGCCACCGAACCGGCGCAGATACCGCTGATGGAAGCCAAGATTGTCCAAATCACCCCGGCTTCGACCAACGAACGTTTGACGTCCAAAGGCTACAAGCATTTCTTCCGGATGCCGCCCAGAGACGACGTCCAGGCCTGGTCAACGGTTCAGTTTCTCGAAAACAAGCTGAACGCCAAGACCCTGGCGCTGATCGACGACAAGCAGACTTACACCGCCGGTTTGACTGCCAACATCACCAAATTCGCCAAAGAAAAAAATAAGGTAAAAATCGTGGCCCATGAATATATCACCCCCGGCGACAGCGATTTTACCGCCGTTCTGACCAAGCTGAAGCGGATCAATCCGGAAGTAATCTATATGAGTGTTTATCAGCCCGAAGGGTCCAAAATGATCCAGCAGGCCCGCAAGCTGGCCATGAACAACATCTTCGTCACTGAAGACGCGGTCTATCATCCTGTGTTTCTGGAAGTTGCCGGCCCGGCGGCCGAAGGCGTATACCTGACCTTTGCCAAGTCCCCGGATACACCCGAAAAAGAGCAGTTTATCAAGACCTACAAAGCCATGTGGAAAGTCAATGCTGTCGGCACCTATGCCTACTTTGCGTATGACGCGGGCATGATGGCTCTAGCCGCCATTGAAAAAGCCGGAACCGCCAAAGGCGATGCGCTGCAAAAAACCATACGCGACACTACCTGGCCGGGTGTAACCGGCGACATCAAGTTTGATGAACATGGTGACCGCAAACTGGCCCACATCGTCTGGATCGTCAAGGACAACCAGTTTGTGCCCTACTGGGATCCTATCACCGGCAAGGATCTGTAACCTGTAAACCAGACCGGGTGCCGTTGGTGCCCGGTCTTCTTTATATGGCAGAGGACAGAAGACAGAGCACAGAGGACAGAGAACAGAAGACACATGGTAGGTTTCAGATGTCAGGTGTCAGAGGTAAAATGACAGAAAACTGACGACAGAGGACAGACGACAGCAGACTTCGGATTGCTGTGTGAGAAAAGAGAAAATCTTTTGGTTGAGGAACTCAAAGGGCGGACGACGGGAAGAATACCAAACAAGATGGCAGATAGACCGACCCGGACAAAAGCTTCTCGCCCTCATCAGTCTTTAATACTCTATGCGCTTTGCTCTATGCCCTATGCTTCATCTTTCCGAATTCCAACTTCTGACCTCTGACCTCTGACATCGGATATACAAAGAAGGGATATCTTAACCGATGGAGCTGAGCTCTTTTTTACTTCAGCAGATAATCAACGCCGTCTTTCTCGGCAGCATCTATGCTTTGATTGCATTGGGCTACACCATGGTATACGGCATCATCGAGCTGATCAATTTTGCCCACGGCGAATTATTTACGGCCGGAGCCTTTATCGGGGTCATTGTCCTGACCGCATTGCAGCAGATTGGATTTGTGGAAACCCATTTCGTCCTCACTATGATTATCGTGTTCGGCATGGCAATGGCGTATGTGGCCGTTTTGGGTGTTGCGGTGGAGCATGTGGCCTACAAACCTCTGCGCGCATCCTCACGCCTGTCCGCGCTCCTGAGTGCTTTGGGCATGTCGATCTTTTTATCCAACGGTATGATGCTCAGCCAAGGGGTTTCTGATCGGGCCTATCCCCAGGTTTTCGGCCTCGAAGGCATCGAGATTATGGGCGCCAGAATCACAAACGGCCAAATTTTCATTATCCTCCTGGCAATTGCCCTGATGGTCGGACTCCAGTTGTTCGTTCATCGCACCCGTCTGGGCAAGGCCATGCGGGCCACGGCCCAGAACAAAACCATGGCCCGTATCCTGGGCATCGATATCGATCAAACCATTCGGATTACCTTTATGATTGGCCCGGCCCTGGGCGCTGCCGCCGGCGTGATGGTGGGACTTTATTACGGTGCAGTGCGATTTGACATGGGATTTATTTTTATGATCAAAGCCTTTGCGGCGGCCATTCTGGGAGGCATCGGTTCGATTCCCGGCGCCATGCTGGGCGGGTTGATAATCGGCACCATCGAGGTGATGTGGGCCGCCTTCCTGCCCAGCGCCTGGAAAGATGTGACAACCTTCACGGTGCTGATTCTGGTCCTTTACCTCAGACCCGCCGGTCTGCTGGGTGAAAGCTCTGCGGAGGTGCGCGTCTAATGATACAGCGAGAGCTCAAAAAACTGGTTGTCTACGGCTTCTTTCTGGCCATTTTGCTCATTCCCATGCTTGGATTCAAAAGCCCGACTTTCAATCCCGGCCGGGCTTTCAAGACCCTGGGCGTTTTTATGGCGATCCTCGTTTTAAACTTTGGCGTTAAAATATTTCGCAGTCGGAAAGAAGAAAACGTCGAACAAAAAACACCTCTAACGGAGCGTATTGGCAGTCAAATCAATCGATTCCCCAAAATTTTCACCCTGGGAGGTCTGCTGGCGCTGGCGGCAATATTCCCGATATTTGCCGACAACTATATGATCGATGTCGGCATTACTTGTCTGATCTATGTCTGCCTGGGCCTGGGATTAAACATCGTGGTGGGCCTGTGCGGTTTGCTGGATCTGGGTTATATCGCCTTTTACGCCGTCGGGGCTTACACTTATTCGTTGCTGAACCTGACCTATGGGTTGTCTTTCTGGAGCGCATTGCCACTCGGCATCGTCCTGGGCATGATTGTCGGCTGCATCATCGGTTATCCGACATTGAAGATGCGCGGCGACTATCTCGCCATCGTAACCCTGGGCTTTGGCGAGATTGTCCGCCTGGTGCTCAACAACTGGGATTCCCTTACCGCAGGACCCAACGGCCTTTTCGGCATGAAGCGGCCCGTGTTGTACTATCCCTCCTTTGCGGAAGACGGTTTCCAATGGGCGGCCTACTATCTTAAGTCCCTGCCGGCCCTGTACTATTTTATTCTGGTGATTGCTATCCTGACCATTATCGGCGTCCGGCGCCTGGACAATTCCCGCATCGGCCGCGCCTGGATTGCGATCCGCGAGGATGAAGTCGCGGCAGAGCTCTCCGGCGTGCCGACCACCTGGATCAAGCTGCTGGCCTATGCCCTCGGGGCCGCCTTTGCCTCGGTGGCCGGCGCCTTTTTCGCCGCCAAGTTGAGCTACACCAATCCCAATTTTTTCCTGTTCATGGAATCCTGCATTGTGTTGAGCATCGTTGTGCTGGGGGGGATCGGCAGCATCCCCGGCGTTATTGTCGCCGCCTTCATTTTGATCGCCGCCCCTGAAGTTTTCCGGGGCCTGGAAAATTACCGCATGCTGGCCTTTGGCGCGATCATGGCCACCATGATGATCCTCAAGCCTGAAGGACTTATTCCGGCATCGCGCCGCCGACGTGAATTACACGAAGGCAATGAGAAAAAACCCAAGGATTGACCTTATGACCACAACGGACGCAATTCTGGAGCTAAGAGACGTCCATACCTATTACGGCAACATCCACGCCCTAAAAGGCGTGTCCTGTTCCATTGCCGAAGGTGAGATTGCCTGCCTGATCGGCGCCAACGGTGCCGGGAAGTCAACAACGCTGATGACCATCTTCGGCGTGCAGCGGGCTTCTCAAGGTGAAATTCGATACAGGGGCCAACCCATTCAAAAGCTGCGTCCGGAGAAAGTTGCAGCCCTCCGCGTGTCGCAGATACCTGAAGGACGTCAGATCTTCCCCCGCATGACCACGCGCGAAAATTTAGAGATGGGAGCTTTCCTGCGCAAGGACAAGGATAAAGTCGCGCAAGATCTGGAGTGGGTATTCAGCCTGTTTCCGGTGTTGAAAGACCGCATGCGCCAGCTTGGCGGAACATTGAGCGGGGGCGAACAGCAGATGCTGGCCATCGGCCGGGCCCTCATGTCACGTCCCGAATTGCTGCTGCTGGATGAACCCTCACTGGGGCTGGCGCCGAAACTGGTGGAAAAAATTTTTAAGACCATCCTTGAAATCAACAAAAGCGGTGTGACTATTTTTCTGGTCGAACAAAACGCGCACATGGCGCTGACCATCTCCGGCTCCGGCTACGTCATGGAAACGGGCCGTATTGTACTGACCGACAAAGCCTCTGCCTTGCTTGAAAACGAACAGGTCAAGAAGGCCTACCTGGGGGAATGATTTGATTGCGGATTTCGGATTGCGGATTGCGAAAAGATTAAGAATAGGGCATAGCGCAGAGAGCATAGGGCAGAGGTCTGGTGAAAGAAGGTGAGAAGGTCAGAAGGTGGGAAGATAAAGAGCATAGGGCAAAGGGCATAGCGCATAGCGTAACGAAAACAGACGGCAGAGAACGTAGGCTCGGAGGTTGAGAAGACCTGATCCGATTCAGCCTAATCAACCCAGTCAACCTAATCAACTCATTCAACTTAACGAACCTAATCAACTCAATCAACTTATTAATCCAGTCAACTAAATCAACTCAGTCAACCCAATTAACCAATCAACGAAATCATTGGAGATCGTTCCGTGAAACAGCAATCCAGATGGGAAAAATGCCGGATCAAATGCCCGGAAGAAAAAGTCGACGCCGAGCTTCTGGTCGAATGGTGCGAAAAGGACGGCCAGTTGGTTGCAAACAGCATCAGCTGCAACAACCCCAAGTTGATGGATCTTAAACCCACCGATTGTCAGTGGACCTGCTGGGAGGAAGTTGAAAAGACGAAAACCTAGCGCGGATATGACAGATGACGGAAGTCAAGTGAAAGAAGGTGAGAAAGTCAGAAGGTGGGAAGGTGAGATAAAACGTGACTAACTTAACCCTAATGCTGCATAAAGCTGTTTAACTCGTCATGTGGGATAGAAAAAAGACCGTCGATTTTATTGGGAAGATGCTGGATGCTTGATAGAATTCCTTATTTCGGCATTCCTCAATCGTCATTCGTCATTCCAGAGTCATTCGTCATTGCAGAGTCAATCGTCATTCCAGAGTCAATCGTCATTTCTACATCATTTGTAATACCTACTGTTTTTAGGACTGTTGTGGGGTTTGGTTGCATCGCCCTCGGCATTCGATTCCGACGCCGAAGTCAATTGGGATGTATATAATTGCAAAAATATAGCTGAGTCTCTACAGATAAAGTCCGCTTTTTCTCTATATAAATAAGTAATAGTATCTGCCAAGTGGCCTTAGCCATCATCGTTCGTTTCATCCCAAGCTATTTGTATCTGATCCGATAAAAGCCGGTTAGGTCTTTTGCATAACTTTAAGTTCACTTGTCAGTGTTAGAGGCTTGGCAAGGCATAATTGTGATATCACAGCTGTCCCAACGTTTATTAGTAAAACTCATTTAACCATCTAAATTTTATGTAAAATATGAATAAAATGCCTGTTATCGATTTGAATTTTTCCACCAAATCCAACTATACTCCTGTGCTATTACAGACCCAGGAGGATAAGTCGAATGAATACAGGCAAACTCGTTTTCTCTCAAGTGATCGACCATTTACCGCTTTACACATTTCGAAAATGCGTCAATCGCTACCGCGGCAACTACAAAGTCAAAAGCTTCACATGTCTGGATCAGTACCTATGTATGGCTTTTGCACAAATGACATTTCGCGAGAGCCTACGCGACATCGAAGCATGTCTCAGAGCCCAAAAATCCAAGCTCTACCACATGGGTATTCGAAGTACAGTATCTCGCAACACCTTGGCAAATGCCAACCAAACTCGAGATTGGCGCATTTACGCCGAATTTGCTCAAACGCTGATCCAAACAGCACGGAAACTATACCTCAACGAACAGTTCGACTTCGAATTGGAAAATACAGCTTACGCACTGGACTCTTCCACCATCGACCTTTGTCTAAGTGTATTTCCTTGGGCTCACTTCCGGCGCACAAAAGCTGCGATCAAACTTCATACCCTCTTGGATTTGCGCGGCAACATTCCTACATTCATTCATATCACCGACGGAAAACTGCACGACGTGCAAGTACTGGATATCCTCATACCGGAAGCCGGCAGCATTTACATTATGGATCGCGGCTATTTGGATTTCGCACGACTCTTTACCATACATCAAAATACTGCATTTTTCGTCATCCGGGCCAAATCCAATCTAAAATTTCGCAGAATTTACTCACATCCTATCGACAAAAGCACCGGATTAAGATGCGACCAAACCATACGGCTGACCGGATTTTATCCTGCCAAAGAGTATCCAGAAAAACTTCGGCGAATAAAATATTACGATCAGCAAAGCGGCAGATCCTTTGTATTTTTAACCAACAATTTTCTTTTACCCGCCACAACGATTGCAAATCTGTAT
>CP070771.1:4153467-4165342 GCA_020345785.1 Desulfobacterales bacterium | reverse complement strand
GCTGGACCATGAATACCTGGATAAAATGTGCGAAATTCCGCTGGCGATTGCGGCCTGCCCGACAGCGGCCATTAAACCGGCCAAGGTGGAGATCGGCGGACAAAAAGTTAATAGTGTGGCTGTGAATGAAGATCGCTGCATGTTCTGCGGCAACTGCTATACCATGTGTCCTTCCATGCCGCTGGCAGATACGGAAGGTGATGGAATCGTCATTATGGCCGGCGGCAAGGTGTCCAATCGTATCAGCGCACCGAAGTTTTCCAAAGTCGTGGTTGCCTTTATTCCCAATGAGGCACCGCGCTGGCCGCAGACCACCGCAATCATCAAGCAAATCGTCGCAGCCTATGCCAAAGATGCCCACAAATATGAGCGTCTGGGAGAATGGGCTGAGCGGATCGGTTGGGAGCGTTTCTTTGAGAAATGTAAACTGGAATTCACCCATCATTTGATTGATGATTTCCGTGATCCGGCCTACTTCACATGGCGCCAGACAACGCAATTTAAGTTCTAGATGCCGAAAGCAATGAAGGGAGCCCCACCGGATCGGGCTCCCGATATTTAATTAAAAAGAGGTTAACAATGGATTACGCGGAAGCAAAAGCTAAAATTATCGAAGGATTGGAGAAGAAATCCAAATCCAAGACCAAATTTTACTTCAACGACCTGGCCAAAATTCTTGATTTAAAACCCAGGGAAGCCAAAAAGCTGATTAATCAACTGGTGGCGGAAGAAGTTCTTGTTTACTGGTCCAGCGGAAGTACATCGCTTTACGGACTCAAGGGTGCCGGAAAACAGGCGTCGGCAGAACACGAAGAGAAGTAGTTTTTTTACAACCGCCGGTTAGGTTTTATTCTGATTTTCAAACAGTCATTCATGCAGTCAGATGGTATGGAATTTCCCAGAATAATCATTGCCGCCCTGCGCGGCGGATCGGGAAAGACCATATTATCGGTTGCCATTATTGCTGCTTTGAGCAATCAGGGTAAAAGAATCGCACCTTTCAAAAAAGGTCCGGACTATATTGACGCGGGGTGGCTGGCCCTTGCAGCCGGCCATTCCTGCTATAATCTGGATTCTTTCCTTTTAAGCCCGGAAGCCAATCTAACGTCCTTTCTTTTGCACGCCACCGATAGTGACCTTTCTGTTATTGAAGGCAATCGCGGCCTTTATGACGGCATCGACCTTGAAGGCAGTACCAGCACGGCTGAACTCGCCAAACTACTCCAATGCCCGGTGGTGTTATGTGTGGATTGTACCAAAATGACCCGCACAATGGCTGCGGTTGTATTGGGATGCACTCAATTTGATCCGGATGTTATGATCAAAGGCGTCATTCTCAACCGCGTTGCCAACGCCAGACATGAAAAAAAGCTGCGCGAAAGTGTAGCGCATTATTGCGGCGTTCCGGTGCTTGGCGCCATACCCAGGCTCAGCGAACAGCACTTTCCCGAGCGGCATCTTGGCTTGGTGCCCACTGCGGAACACCATTGGGCCGAGGATTCGATCGCTGCGATAATGAAGATTGGTGAAAGTCATCTCGATCTTGCAACCATTGCCGAAATTGCTCAAAATGCGCCTGTTTTGGAGATGGAAGACAGAGGCCGGAGGTCAGAGGTCAGAAGACAGATCATAGAAGGCAGTGGTCCTGCCTTTCCTTCCGGGGTTATGGCGCGGCACACAGAAAAAGCCGTCAGCTGGAGACCAGGAACCACAAACCATGAACCTGAGACCAATGACCAAAAGCCGGCCACCAGCATCCAGCATCCGGTATCCAGTATCGAAAACCCATCACCCCGAATCGGCATCATCCGGGATTCGGCATTCCAATTTTATTATCCGGAAAATATTGAAGCACTTTCCGAAGGAGGTGCTGAAATCCTATTTATCAGCCCCCTGACCGATCAAGAACTGCCCGAACTGGACGCGCTTTATATCGGTGGCGGATTTCCCGAAACCCATGCCCGGCAGCTGGCGAGCAACAAAAAATTCAATGCCCAACTCAAGGCGTTGGCCGATGAAGGTTTTCCGATCTATGCGGAGTGCGGCGGACTGATGTATTTGGGGAAGAGCCTTGTATTAGAGGGCCACTCCCATCCGATGGTCGGAATTTTGCCGGTGACATTTGATTTTTATAAACGACCCCAGGGTCATGGTTACACCGTGGTTCAAGTGGTGGCAGAAAATCCTTACTATGACGTCGGCTCCGAGATCCGGGGCCATGAGTTTCACTACTCACGTGTGTCGAAACTGGAGGGAGAAAAGTGCGATCTGGTCTTTCGCATGCAACGGGGTGAAGGGATTGAGAAAGACCGCGACGGTATTGTTTATAAAAAGGTTCTCGCCACCTATACCCATGTGCATGCCCTCGGTACCCCCCAATGGGCTCGGGCTCTCGTTCGCAATGCAATCCAGTTCAAAAAAAACCGCATCTGATTGCTCGGAGCGGATTGCTGAAAATCAGATCCGCAACGATGCCATTGCGGCGATTGCATCATCGCCTGCCAAAGTAACGCCGACCGCTCTCGCGAAAGTCCTGTCTGAAAAATATCGGCTGGCCCAAAATCAGGCCAGGGCCATTATCCGGGAGCTGGTGTCGGACGGCGAGCTTGCCTATACCTATCAATACGGATCCACCTATCTGGAGCTGTCTTTTAATCGACCCCGGAAAGTATCGCAGTTTGTTGTGCTTCATCCTCCGGGCTACAGTTACTGCCTCGGTCCGGATGAGGTGGCGGTGCAAATTCAATCCGGCGCCTCTTTTGGTGACGGTCGGCATCCGACCACCCGGCTGGCCATCCGGGGAATCGAGATGGTGCTGCGACCGCATGGCAGCGGGAGCAATTTCTCCCGCGCCGAAATTTTGGATGTGGGCTGCGGTTCGGGGGTGCTGGTTATCGCAGCCGTGCGTCTGGGAGCAGCTGCCGGGCTTGGCATCGATTTCGATGCGTGTGCCCTGGCGGAGGCCCGCCATAATGTTCAGTTGAATGCGTTGGAGGATCGGGTAGTAATATCCGGGCAACCACCGGAGACAATTTGGCGTCGATTTCAGATGGTCACCGCCAATCTGCGCTATCCGAGCTTGAAACGCCTGCGCGCACAGCTGAGTTTGTTGACTGCACCCGCAGGTTTTTTGGTAATATCCGGCATCAGGAACATCGAGGTGCAGGATCTGCTGCAGTTTTATGCCGAAAAACGGTGGGATTGCCGCTGGAGGCAATCAGAAGCGGGATGGGCCGGTGTTGTTTTGCAGCGGACGTCATGCCGGGGCAGCCGACAATGAAGGATATGACCTGCTGCGGAGGTTGATTTCAAACCGGCAACATCAAATCCGGTTCTGAGCCCAACGACGAGAGCAAAAAAGGACGGGTTTTAAAACCCGTCCTTTTTTTAAATGTGCAGAGAGCGATTAACTCTCCTTTTCTTCCTCTTCCTCGTCTTCATCTTTATCACCGGCTTTTTTGGGATGGCACTTGGTGCAGGTGGTCGGAGCCTTTTTGGGTTTATACTTCTTGTTGAATTTCTTGTGACAGCCCTTGCAGTTTTCGTGCAAAGCCTCGGCATGATACTCTTTTATTTTTTCTTTTTTGGACAGTTTTTTCTTGGCCTTCTTCCCCTTGGGCGCTTCGCTGGCTGTTTTGTGACACTCGATGCACTTTTGAACGTCGTCGCCCTCTTTGAGTTTAGTCAGCGGCTTGCCGTCCTTATCATGGTGGCATTCGCCGCATCCGTTTTTGTACAAGTCCTGATATTCCTTGGCGTATTCGGCTTCGTGTTTTTTATGATGGAAAATGACAACGCCCTTTTTATGTTCCTTATACGCCGGGTCCTCTAATTTGATCTCCTCCGGCACTGCTTTGGCATAAATTCCGGCAGCAATGAACAATGTCACAACGGCAATAATCCCTGATACCAGCAAATGTCTTTTTGTCATGACTTTCCTCTCTCCCTCCTTCTTTGAACTGTTTTCCCTTAACCATCCTTATCTGTTGCACCGATTTTCGCACATCGTACCCTTTACCAGGCCAAGAGTGCCCTGTCAATCGCAAAGAGCCGCACAGGTGTCCCCAGTCAACAAATAAGCTGCTAATGATTATAGCAATGTATAGCTGCTTTAAAAGTTTGTTATGTTTTTCTCTCAGTCGTAAAAGACGCAGGCAATAAAAAAAAGTTTACATAAATTGCAATCTTAAAAGTTGACCGTATAAATTTGCATAAACAAGCTGTCACCACGATTCAGGCGGCACTTTTTTCAGTAGTTTCTGTTTTTTCCTCTTTGGGTTTCTTTTTGCCGAACAGCTTCGCGCCGATGATGCTGATTTCATAGAGTACCATTAACGGGAGGGCCATCATGATCTGGGTGATGACATCGGGCGGCGTCAGAATGGCGGCCCCGGCAAAAAATAAAAGAATGGCGTATTTGCGGTTTTTTTTCAAAAAATCCACCGAGACAATTCCCAGTTTGGCCATGAAGGTTAAAACCAGGGGGAGCTCAAATACCAGCCCGAAGGCCAGCAATAGTTTGGCTGAAAAGCCGAAGTATTCTTTCATGGAGGGCAGTGGCCGGATGGTATCGGTGGCAAATCCAAGGAAAAATTTAAACCCCCATGGAAAAACAATATAATATCCAAACAGCGCCCCTCCGATGAAAAAGAATGATGACAGCAGAACAATGGGCGCCATCATGCGGCGTTCGTTTTTATACAGGCCCGGCGCCACAAACATCCAGAACTGGTACAATATGATCGGGCTGGCCACGATTAAACCGGTGAGAAAGGCCACTTTCAGATAGGTAAAAAAAGCTTCGGGAAGCCCGGTGTATATGAGGGTTTCCCCTTCTTTCATGACGCGTATCAGGGGTTGAACCAGAATTGTAAACAACCGCTCTTTAAATCCAAAAGAAGCCACAAATCCAACACCGACAGCGATAAAGCTGGTAATCAGCCGCTTGCGGAGCTCTTCCAGGTGGGAGGTAAAGGGGAGTTTTTCATCCTCACGCATCTTCAACGGATCCTTTTAGCTTATCCTTTTGGTTGTCATCGGTATTGAGCGGCTCATCGACCGGGGTGGTTTCATCCGTGGCGGGTTGGTTTGAAGTTGAATCCAGATTATCAAAGGCTTTTTTCAGATCTTTTAGGTTTTCAAATTCATCTGATACGGATTCGGATTCATCCTTTTGCGTTTCACTTTTTTCTTTATCGACCGTCGTATCGTCGTCCGATTTTTCCTCCTGATCGGGTTTGACGTTTACGGCTTCTTTGACATCGTCATTGATATCGTTGAAGGCTTTTTTGACGTCGGCGAGCTCACTGTCAATCTGCATCGACTCTTTTAACTCACTGGTTGCCTTTTTAAACTCCCGCATTGCACGGCCCAACGATTTGGCAAGATCCGGCAATTTTTTGGGGCCGATGACGATTAATGCGATGGCCAGAATTAATATCATTTCAGGCATGCCGATGCCGAACATAATCCATTTCCTTCAATTAACGGTTATATGAAAAAATCTCAAATAAAAAAGACACTATTACTTGGTTCCGGGCAAAGTGTCAAGATTTGGGTTTTAAAACCAAAAAATATAGTTTTCCGGTGTGTTTAAGATGTCCGGCGGCGATTTCGGCATACGGTCCGTTGCCAAAAAACAGATCCGCGCGTCCGGGCCCCCGAATCGCGCCCCCGGTATCCTGATTCAGGGCAAAACGGCCGAATCGCTGCCAGCTTTCAATCTGACCGCTGCTGTCTACGACCGGTTTTTCTGTTTCGATGAAGGCCAGGGCCGCCGCAGGAAATATTCGGCGATCCAGCGCGATGGAACGCCCCGGCGTTAATTTTACGTTGATGTTACCGAGCGGACCATCCGGCTCGATTTTAAAAAAAACGTAGCTGGGATTGTAGTTGAATACGGCCGTCATTTTATCCGGATGATTGTTCAGATATTCCCGGATTTTTTGCATCGACATTTCCTCTACTGAAATTTGTCTCTCTTCTATCAACAGGGTGCCGATGCTGCGATACGGCCTTCCGTTGGAGGTATGATAATGGATATTCAAAACCTCTCCGTTATCCAGATAGACCTTGCCGGATCCTTGTATCTGCAAGAAAAAGACATCAACCGGATCGTCGACCCAGACCAGGACGTCCGCCTTGCCTTGCAGTGCGCCCTTAGCGTCGATTTCATTGCGATCATAATAAGGCACCACCGTCTGATCCTTCAGGCGGCCGATGATCCTCTGGCCGGCATATTTTTCATTGAAAAGCGAAAGGTCAACGGTAAGTAGATCCGGCGGGCGGGCATAGATCGGAAATCGATACTTGTCACTGGGGTTAAGGCTGCCTCTCAAATGGGGTTCATAATATCCGGTATACAATACTTCGCCGCCGCCATCCCGTCCGACCGAACGGTATACGATGTAGTTTGAACGGATAAATTCGTCCAATTCCCCTGTGGCCGGCCGGGTTTGAACGTATTCCAGGAAATGTTCCAATGAGCGGATCATATGCTGTGCCGTATAGCGGTCGTTTCCGAAAACAAACTGTCGATCGACGGGGATTTTATAAAGGTAGGCAAGACTTTGTGAAATGCTGTGCTCCAGAGCATCATAGCGCATATCATCGGAAAATTTCGGATAGGACCATGCGGAAATCCGTTGCATTACCCTATCCTTGGTTGGTGCACAGCCGAACGTCAGCAAAATGAATATGATGATCAAAGCTGCGATTGCCGGAGAGAAAAATTTGATTTTAGAGGCCATGGGTGAATATTGTTTCCTATATGTTTTAAACCTTTTCGTATTTAATAAACCACGAATTGACACGAATGACCACGAATTATTGCAAGGTAATTAATTTCGTGAAAATTCGTGTCAATTCGTGGCTTCATTCAAACTAAAAAATGCTGTGGTTACCTTTTTACGCGACGGCAACGACTTTAATAGAGTGAACCATCCGACCTAGTGATCCGGTTTTCGCTTAAACGTTCCGCTTTTGCCGCCGGTCTTCTCCAGCAGCCGAATATTGGAAATGATCATTTCGCGGTCATAGGACTTGCACATATCGTAAATGGTTAAAGCCGCTGCCGATACGGCCGTGAGGGCTTCCATTTCAACACCGGTTTGATCGATTGTGCGCACGACAGCGCTGATGTCGATGCAATGTTTCGCATCATCCGCTTCGAAATCAACCTGCACATGGGACAGTTTCAGGGGGTGGCACATAGGAATGAGGTCGGAGGTCTTCTTGGCAGCCATAACACCAGCAATTCTGGCGGTTTCCAGGACGTTGCCTTTTTTAACTTTTTGATCTCCGATCATTTTTAGTGTTTCCGGCTTCATTGATACCGTCCCGCCGGCCACGGCTGTCCGCACGGTGGCTTTCTTGTCGGTAACATCAACCATTCTGACGCGTCCCTTGTCATCGATGTGGGTGAATGAAGACATGATGGCCCCCTAAGAATTGAATAGTGTATATTGAACATTGAATATTTGTGGTAGTCGCTTCGCTCCATCAATCTGATCTGGTGAGATATAGAATTGTAAAAATTCCTTAAATATTCAATCTTCAATTTAAAATTTTCAATTAGAAAAAGTATTCCGTTTTTGCCGTCACCGATGATTTTATGAGATTGAGCGTTTCGGTCATAACCGCGATCACATTCTCCCGAATATCGCCTGCCACCAGCAGCAGCATCACATCATCTCCAACAGCCAGATCCCTGTTTTCGGCAATTTCCACTTTAATATCGATTATTCCGGGTTTCTGTTTTTGTTCCGTTAAGATCTGTTTCAGCCTTTTATGATCGGCGGCAACTCTCAGCCCTCGCACTTTGCGGCCATCGCGGGACGTGGCCCGCACCACTCCGTTATGACAAAGAACCATTCCGACACGGTTAAAATCCGGATGCTTTTTAATCTCTCGAATCATTTTATTAATATCCATATTCGCGCTACCCTCTGTTACTGGAGGACAAAAGACCCGCCATCTCCTCCGCCCGTGCCAGATCCTCCGGTGTGTTGATGTTAAAAAATGATATCAACTCCGGATCTTTTGAGCGCAATTTGGATTCCGGAATTTTTTTCCATCGATGCTTTTTCAGTGCCCGTTGAATTTTGAATTTATTTTGTTTGATATGATGTTCAACTGTATTCAAACAGCGTTTTGAGTAGATTGCGCAGAGTGGTTCCATCCCGTCAGCGGTTTCGGGCATGATGATATCTTTATTTTCTTCTATATTTTCGAGGAGAACTTCTACCAGATCTTTTTTTAAAAAGGGGGTGTCGCAGGCCGCGAAAAATCCGAAGGAATTTTTCATGTAAAACAGACCGGCATGGATGCCTGTCAGGGAACTTCGCACCGCGAAAAGGTCGGTGGCGATGGTTAAATCCCATTCAAGGAAATGCAGGGGATCATTGGTAACTAAAATAATTTCGTTAAATAGATCCGAGAAGATTCGATAGAGGCGGTCTAGAATGCGCACTCCGCCGACTTGGATAAAGGCTTTATTTTGGCCGTTAAAGCGGGTACTCAGACCGCCGGATAATATCACACCAGTGCAGGGATGGAGCATTGTTTAATTTTCTTACCCTAAGCATTCGTAAGGCAGAGTTGTGGCTTTATTATCACCAATTCCGTCAAATATTTATCTGGAATGAACATAAAAAAAATGGCATGTAAAATCAAGATAAATTCAGGAGTCGGATAGTATGAACAGGCGGGAAAATAAGGAATCTCGAGCGTCAAATTTCCAATCCTAAGGTCCTTATTTAGTTACATCAATCTTGACACGTCAAATTCAATCTGAGATATCATCTTTTTTAACTTCAAACCACTTGCGGCTGCAGAATATGAGGAGGAAACGATGGAGTCAACCCAGCAAACAACTGTAATCAAAAATGCAACCATCATTGACGGCACGGGAGCCGATCCGGTATCCAACGGCTTTGTCGTCATCGAAAATGAGCGGATCAAAGAGGTCGGCAGCGGAGACTCGGGTAAGATACCTTCAACGGCCTTTACGATTGACTGCCGGGGCCAAAGCCTGCTGCCGGGACTTATTGATGCCCATGTTCATCTCGGCGCCGTGGATGCCAACATCATCGAACAACAACGGCAGTATTTTTCTTCGCTGCTGGTAGTCAAGACGTTGAAAATTATGAAGCAGACCCTTGATCAGGGATTCACAACGGTAAGGGATGCCGGAGGGGCGGATCCGGGGCTCCGTGCAGCGGTTGATCAAGGGTTGGTACCCGGGCCGCGCCTCTTTGTCTGCGGAACGGCCCTCAGCCAGACCGGCGGTCACGCTGATTTCAGGCTTCCGACTGAAACTACCCCTCCGGTGCGAGGTGCTGCCGGCTTGGCATCCCGGGTCTGTGACGGTGTGGACGAAGTACGGCGCGCCGCCCGCGATTTACTGCGTCAAGGGGTTGATCACATCAAAGTCATGGCCGGCGGCGGCGCCATGTCGCCCAGCGATGAAATCGACACCTCGCAATATTCTCTTGATGAGCTGAAAGCCGTTGTATTCGAGGCTGAATCGGCCGGCACTTATGTGATGGCCCACTGCTACTCAGACCGCAGCATACTCAACAGCGTCGCGAGCGGGGTGCGCTCCATCGAACATGGCAACCTGCTGACGGAAAAATCAGCCGTTGCCATGCGGGATGCCGGTGCCTATCTGGTTCCCACCATCGTGACATATGAGATGATTTCCCGCATGGGCAAAGATCTGGGGATACCGGAAAACAATGTCAGAAAGATTAACATTGCCAGGGAAAAAGCCCAGGATGCTCTGGAAACGGCCTATCGGACGGGGGTTAAAATCGCATCGGGCAGCGACCTGCTGGGTCCCATGCAGATTTACAAGGCCGTTGAACTGGAGTTGAAGGCTCGGGTTCTGGGGCCCATGGGGGCTCTGGTAGCCTCTACCAAAACGAATGCGGAACTGCTCCATCGGGAAGATGACCTCGGTACCGTCGAAGCAGGTAAATTGGCAGACATGATCGTGGTGAACGGCGATCCGCTGGCAAACATCGACGTCCTTCAGCGATATCAGGAAAACATCACGCTTATTATGCAAGGCGGCCGGATGTATAAAAACAAACTGTAAAAGCCCGCGCGGATGAGGGTTCCGTCAGACGGCTCACGGTATGGTGGCATCCCGATGAGCAGTTGCATGAATGCACGGAAAAAGGTAGTCTGCCGCAGAGGCCCATCGCAGGGAACGGCAGGTCAATTAGAAATCGGCCGTCCTATCGTTAACCAACCAGAAAAGGGGGGAAAAATCATGGTTAAAAACAGCAGGCTAAAATCGATTTTAATTCTAACCCTTTCGGCAGCCCTTCTTGCCGGCATCATCGGCGTGGGGCAGGCGGACACACCCCAAAAGGGAGGCACCATCATCGAGGCCATCGGCACGGAACCGACCAACCTGGACCCTTTCAAGGCGCGCCGGCGGCCCGAGCTGACAATTCTGCACATGATCATCGAACCGCTTTTCGTGGCCAATCTTAACCTTCAACCCGAGCCGCTGCTCGTGGCGTCCTGGGAACCTTCGGCCGATAACAAAGTCTGGACGTTCACTCTCAAAAAAGGGCTTAAGTTCCATGACGGAACCCCGGTGAACGCGGCCGCAGTTAAATTTTCATTGGAAAAACACAAAAACGGCTCCCAGGCGGGCAAGGTAAAAGCCATTGAAAGCATCGAGGTGGTGGACGATCTTACTTTCAAAATTATCTGCCAGAAATCCAATCCCTTGCTGACTACTACGCTTTGCAGCTTCGATATCGGAATTGTATCCCCGACGGCCTATGAAAATAACAAGGATAGCTGGGGAAGCAAGGTAATTGTTGGCTCCGGGCCGCTGATGTTCAAGGAATGGCGCTCCGGCGACCGGGTGATTTTGGTGCGCAATCCTGACTATGCGCACGGTCCGGCATGGCTTTCGAACCGGGGACCGGCTTATGTGGACGAGTGGGTTATCCGTTTTCTGCCCGAGCCCGCCACACTCATCGGGGAACTGACCGCCGGTGGGGTGGATCTGTCGGACTATGTCACCGAGCTGGACGCCAAGCGGGTGCAAGCCAGCGCCAAAACCAACCTGGTCATGGCCAAGTCCACATCGGCCATCTATCTCGCCATCAACTGCTCGGCCGACAATCCGCCTTTTGACGACGTGAGAGTTCGGCAGGCCCTGGCCCACGCCGTATCAGCCGAGGCGGTTCGCAAGGCAGCCATGGCAGGCGTAGGTTATCCGCTTTATACGTCCATCGCCCCGACTGCCATGGGCTTTAACACGGAAGCCGAGACCGTCGCCAAGCCGCTGGTGGAATACAATCCAGAGCTGGCCAAAAAGCTGCTGGATGAAGCCGGGTGGAAAGATACCAACGGCGACGGCATTCGGGAAAAGGACGGACAGCCGCTGTATGTGAACTTTCTGGCATTCAGCATTGCCCGGTATAAACGCATGGGCGAGGTGGCCACCCCCATGCTTCAGGATGTGGGATTCCAGGTGGACCTCAAGATCCTTGAGGCCGGCGACCTCTATGAGCGGGTTTTAAAGGGCAAACATGACCTGCTCTCAACAGGTCTGGTGGGCAGCCAGGGTATTGCCCTGGACGATCTGGTGGACACCGCCCACTCCGACAGCATCGGCTCCATCGTCCAGTGGTGTTTTTTCAGCAACCCGAAAGTAGATCAGCTTCTGGATCAGGCGCGCTTCGGCGACACCCAACAGTCAAGGCAGGAGGCGCTGATGGAGGTACAAAAAGTCGTGGCCGCTCAGGTTCCGGTCGTGCCCATCGCCCTGGCCGACGAGATATTCGGCTACAAGAAAACCATCGGCGGGGCTGAAGAATACGTCAAGCATCCCTGGTGCTTCAACCAG
>CP070771.1:4151097-4153367 GCA_020345785.1 Desulfobacterales bacterium | reverse complement strand
GTTGGGCCGGCGCCTTTGGCAAAAAAAACCAGAAATGGAAAAATGCGGTCGGCTGCTAATGACTGCAGGATGCGGGGGGCCCCTAGAAAAGATGCCATGGCGGAAGACAGGGTGGCGGCTATCACCCCGGCGGTAATCAGAAAACCTATCAGGGCCACCCGTTGCATAGCTCCGTAATCACCCATCAGGACCTCACCGGGCAGGGCAGCGGCAAATATCACTGAGGACATGAAGTAGATGATAATTGACAAGCCGACAGCTGCAAACGTACCACGGGGCAGGCTTTTGCCGGGATCTTTTAAGTCGCCGGACATGCTCACTCCCTGGGTGAACCCGGTAACTGCAGGGAAAAAAATCGCAAACAACACCCAGAAGCCCGGGTTTGTTTGCGGTGAAGACCAGTTTTGAGCCAGAAGTCCCGAATCCCAGCGCAGGAAGCCGCCGATAAAAAATGACAGGATCGCAGCGAACAAAACGACCATGACCACGTACTGAAAGCGGGTGGCCCAGTCCGCTCCCAGCCAGGCAAAGATGAAGAGAAAGGAAACCGCCAGGGCGGCAATAATTTGGGGCAGGATGGACAGATTCGTTGATATAAGCGCGGCGACAGCCTCGCCAAAGCCGAGACAGTAAAATGCAATCGAAACCGACTGGGCCAGAAAAAGAACGATGCCGAGCGCCCCGCCGAATTCATGCCCCAGGGTTCGGGATATCAAATAGTAATCACCGCCGCCTTTCACTTTCAAGTTGGTGGCGATGGCCGAAAGGGAGACGCTGGTCAACACCGAGATGCCGTTGGCCAACAGCAATATCAGTAGTGCCGGACCCAGCCCGGCGTTGCCGACCACATAGCCCAGGCGCAGGAATAATATGATTCCTAGGATGGTTAATACGCTGGGGGTAAAGACGCCGGCAAAGGTGCTGAGGGTACCACCGGAAGGCTGAATACCATGCAGGCTGTGCCGTGCATTCTTTTTTTTGTTATTTTCCATCGTTTTTTAAAGAGACAGGGCTAGACGCATGCCGGCATCTATGCCTCTCATGATACTGATCGGCAGTCTTCCGATGCGTTCGGTCAGGAAATGTTTATCGATCGTAATGATCTGGGAAACATTGGCAACGCTGTCTTTTGGAAGCCTTGTGATTTTTTTTGGCAGCAGAACGTTGCCGGGTGCATCCGCTAAGTGGAGATTTGAGGTTAAGGCTATCGCGATTATCGTGTTGATGCGGCTTTTATTGAAATCATTTGATTGAACGATTAAAAGGGGTCTCCGATAGCCGGGACCTGAACCGGCCGGTGCCTGGAGTTCTGCCCACCAAATTTCTCCACGCTTTATCACCACTGTTCCTTCGGCAGAGATTTGAGCTGCATCAAATTTAGCACAGGATCTATGTCAGGGGTTTCTTTTTCATAGATTTGATTCAACGCTTCGGTTACTGCATCATTTAGATGTGAGGCAATATAGTTCGATACAGCCTTGGAATAAAATTCGCTTCGCGACATCCCCAACCTTTTGGCAAGATGATCAGCGGCTTGATAAATATCATCCGGTATTGAGATTGCTGTTTTCATGATTTATCAGTATAACAATTGTTATACCCATGTCAAGGGTTAATACACGGCGCTAATCCGCTATACCTATCCAGGCATGATGGTAGGGATTATGCGCCGTCTATCTTTACGGTATAGTTTAAAATCGCTGTCCAAAGTAAAAATACGGCTTTCCGGGTGCAATTCGCTCATTCTGATCAAACATGCATCCGCCATAGACATCGGAACCGAACGGTATTTCAACAGCAGACTTTTAACCGGTTGAATATGCTCAGCCAAGTGAAAAGAGACCGCAATTATTTTGCGTTGGATCATTTGCATAACCGAATCAACACCGGTGTCGGTTCCTGCCAGCAGAAAACAGGCTTCAGAAATTACGGCCTCACAAGTCAACATGGAAGGCTGGATTTGATCCCAATGTTCGAGCACCCAGTCGTGAAATTTGTCCCTGCGGTTCAAAAAGGCAACCAGAGGGCCGGTGTCCAATAGAACGTTTTCTTTCACCGGCCATATCCCTTTAAATATTTTTTGTTATGTGAAAGATCCGGGGGACCTTCAACAGTGCCAATCAAATCTTTAGCCAGATCGAGACATGAATTGGGGGTAGCCGTTTCACTTGATTCCACAATTTGGTCAAGGGCAGCGCGGATTAAAGCCGATTTGCTTTCACGTCTCCTTGCAGCCACAGCTGATAATTTTAAGTCCAGCTCTTCAGGGA
>CP070771.1:4148464-4150997 GCA_020345785.1 Desulfobacterales bacterium | reverse complement strand
AATTTACCATTAAATCTCAGGAGCTTATTCAAAATGCTCAATCATTGGCGTCGCAACACCAGCAGCAGCAAATCGAACCTGAACACCTGCTGGCAGCGATGCTTCATGAGCCGCAAGGCATTGCCGGAGCCATGCTGCGCAAGCTCGGGGTTTCACCAAATGACATCGCTCAAGAACTATCAAAGGCAATACAAAAGATGCCGACGGTGACCGGCAGCGGACTGCCAGATGTGTATATCTCGCCCAGGTCTAAGGCCGTACTGGAAGCTTCTTTCGCCGAAGCGACCAAAATGAAAGATGAATATGTAAGTATCGAACATATTTTTCTTGCAATTGCGGATGAAAAACACAGCCAGGCAGCGAAGATTCTTTCCAGCTTTGGTGTCAACCGAGAAACAATATTAAAGGTCTTGTTGGAAATTCGGGGAAATCAACGCATAACCGATCCGAATCCTGAAGAAAAGTACCAAGCCCTGGAAAAGTTCAGCCGGGATTTGACCGATCTTGCCCGCTTGGGAAAATTGGATCCGGTCATCGGGCGCGATGATGAAATCCGGCGTATTGTGCAGGTGCTCTCCCGCCGCACCAAAAACAATCCGGTACTCATCGGAGAGCCGGGTGTGGGCAAAACCGCCATTGTTGAGGGCCTAGCTCAGCGAATCGTGGCCGGTGATGTTTCCGAGACCTTAAAAAATCGCCGCTTGGTGGCCCTCGATATGGGGGCCCTGATTGCCGGCGCCAAATACCGGGGAGAGTTTGAAGATCGCTTCAAGGCGGTGTTGAAAGAAGTGGAAAGTGCTGAAGGCGAAATCATCCTTTTCATTGATGAGCTTCACACCGTGGTGGGCGCCGGCGCTGCAGAAGGCGCCGTGGATGCCTCCAACATGTTAAAACCGGCTTTGGCCAGGGGTACGCTCCGCTGTGTCGGTGCCACAACCTTAAATGAATATCGTAAATACATTGAAAAAGATGCGGCCCTTGAAAGACGATTTCAGCCGGTAATGGTGCGCCAACCCTCGGTGGAAGACACCATATCGATTCTGCGGGGACTCAAAGAAAAATACGAAGTCCATCACGGCGTCAGGATCAAAGATTCGGCCATTGTCGCAGCGGCGACCCTATCCCATCGGTATATTACGGATCGTTTTCTGCCGGATAAAGCCATTGACTTGATCGATGAATGCGCGTCCAAGCTCAGAATCGAAATAGATAGTATGCCGGTAGAAATCGATGAAATTCAACGTAAAATCACCCAAGCGGAAATTGAACGTCAGGCACTTAAAAAAGAAACCGACACCGCCTCCAAAGAACGGCTGAAAAAATTGGAAGCCGAGCTGGCCGATATAAACACCGAGCTGACAAAAATGAAGGCCCATTGGCAAAATGAAAAAGATCTGATTCAAACCATCCGCAAAATCAAGGAAGAACAAGAGCAGCTTGGCATCGAGGCACAAATGGATGGCTTGCTGATAATCACCCGCCTGGTAGTGCCGGTGGACTTCATCGTTGAGCCGGTCCCACGCTCTCTGCTGCGCAAAGCAGGGCATCACGGTCAGCGCGACCAGGAATTGGACCGAGAGAAGTATCCGCAAGCCCGGTCTTATAGCGCTATCCACTTTCGTGCAGGTGCGAAAAGGTGAATTTGAGGCTGTGGGTTGCCCCAGCGGACGTGCGCGTATCTCCAGGGTGGAAATACAGACAAACATGTCTCCCCACCGATAGTGAAGGATGTATCTCTTTGTGCTGGTAGTAGTTACCCTACCTTGGAGGCGAATATACGTCCTGCAGCAAGTAAAAACAATTCCGATGAGTGGAAATAATGAGTTGAAACGGCTGTACGATGTGGGACATACCAGGTAATGTTATACTATCGTGCCGTACTACGTTGCCGGACGCAGACGCGGGATGGCAGGTGCGTTGGACAGGCTGATATCCCTGGGCATAGAGATGCTTCGCTGTGCTCAGAAGGAGAGGCAGGCATCAGTGTCCTTCCTTGCCATCAAGAGTATCTTCGCAGGCTGGGATCATTCCTTAATTTACCCATCAGCATTTGGTATATGCGGTCAACGCGGTCAGCCTTGAGTACAACCAGAAGGATGAAGCGGATGAAGCCAGCCAGCATACATATATTTCTCTGGACGATTTTCTACTCCCTGTTCCAGCCTCACCTTGCAGCATGCACCATTTTCAGCCTTTCGCGGGGGGCGGAAGCGGTGTACGGTCAGAACCTGGACTGGTATGATCCGCTGCCGGGGCTGGTGGTGGTGAATCCACGAGGTATCCGCAAGACGATCCTGGACTGGGACGGCAGTTGGCCTGCAGCGGGCGAGCGTGGGCCGGTGGCGTGGGTATCGCGCTATGGTTCGGTGACCTTTACCTGCTACGGCCGGGACTTCATCGAGGGGGGTATGAACGAGGCGGGTTTGATGGTGGACGAGACGAACCTGACGGCGGTATACCCACCGGAGGACGACCGTCCGGGGGTGTCGTGCACGCAGTGGATGCAGTACCAGTTGGACAACTATGCCACGGT
>CP070771.1:4142176-4148364 GCA_020345785.1 Desulfobacterales bacterium | reverse complement strand
ACTTATAAACAATACGCCCAGGCAATTCCCGGTGCTTTTGCCATCGATAAGGGTGACAAAGCGCCCTGCCGTCTGGCGTGTCCGGGCGGGTTAAACGTGCAGGGCTACGTTAATATGGTAAAGACGGGCAGATACAAGGAAGCCCTTGAAATCATTATGCAGGATCTCCCGCTTCCCGGTGTGCTGGGAAGAATCTGTCCGCACGGCTGTGAAGACGCCTGTCGCCGGTGCGATGTCGATGAGCCGGTTGCTATCCGGGATCTGAAGCGTCTGGCCGCCGACAAGTTTGACTGCCGGGAGATCAAGATCGAATGTGTCCCGCCGCGCAAAGAAAAGGTAGCGATCATCGGTTCCGGCCCGGCGGGACTTTCCTGTGCCTATCACCTGGCCCGCAAAGGAATCCTATCCACCATTTACGAAGCGCTGCCTGCTGCCGGCGGGATGCTCAGAGTCGGTATCCCGGCGCACCGTTTGCCCCGCGAAGTGCTCGACCAGGAGATTGAGGTGATTACCAACCTGGGTGTGGAGATTAAAACCGGCATACCGCTGGGTCCTGACCTGACAGTCGATGATCTTTTAAATGACGGCTACAAAGCGGTATATCTGGCCCTCGGGTCGCACAAGGGCATCGAACTGGGCATCCCCGGTGAAAAAGCCAACGGTGTCCGCCAGGGCGTCGATTTCCTGCGGGAAGTCAATCTGAGCGGTAAAGCTGAAGTGGGCCGGAAACTGGCAATTATCGGCGGCGGTAATGTGGCCATCGACGTGGCCCGGGCGGCGGTTCGACTGGGGGCCGGCGAGGTCAGCATCATTTATCGACGCACCCGTGCCGAGATGCCGGCCTGGGAGGAGGAAATCCAGGCGGCCGAGGATGAAGGTACCCAAATTACGTATCTGTCGGCACCGCAGGAAGTGCTGACCCGCGACGGCAAAGTGGTCGGATTGCGCTGCATCCGCATGGAGTTAAGCGAACCGGATTCTTCGGGCCGCAAGCGGCCGATACCGATTCCCGGCAGTGAGTATGATATCGAGATCGATCAACTCATACCGGCCATCGGCCAGCGGCCGGACCTATCCGCCATTGAAAATGTAACCGGCTTGACATTCTCGCGCTGGGGAACCACCGACGTTGATTCGGTGACATTTGCCACCGAGCGTGAAGGGGTGTTTGCCGGCGGTGATCTGCAAACCGGCCCCTGGGTGGCTATTGGTGCCATCGGGGCCGGCAAGGAAGCCGCCGAGTCCATCCTGCGTTACATTGAAGGCCGTGACATGGCCGCCGGGCGCGAACCGATCGTTTACGAAGATCCTTGCTACCGGCCGATTCCCGATGACGAACCCAAGATGCCGCGGGCCCGAATGCCGGAGCTGCCGGTTGAAAAACGTCAGGGCAATTTCGCAGAAGTGGAACTTGGCTATGAAGAAACAGCAGGCCGCCAGGAAGCGGGCCGCTGCCTAAATTGCGGCTATTGCTGCGAGTGCTACCAGTGCGTGGATGCCTGTCTGGCCAATGCCATCGATCACAGTCAGCAGGAAGAACTCCTCGAGCTTGATGTCGGTTCCGTGATTCTATGTCCCGGCAGTGAACCCTATGACCCGACCCAGCTGGAAAACGTCTATCACTACAAGACCAGCCCCAATGTGGTCACCAGTCTTGAATTTGAAAGAATCCTCAGCGCCTCGGGGCCAACCATGGGCCACCTGAAGCGGCCTTCGGATGGCCGGGAACCTCAGAAAATCGCCTGGCTGCAGTGCGTCGGTTCCAGGGACACCAATCAATGCGGCAATGGGTACTGTTCTTCGGTTTGCTGCATGTACGCCTGCAAGGATTCCATGATCGCCAAGGAGCATGCCGAAGGGGATATGGACTGCGTCATTTTTAATATGGATATTCGAACCTTCGGCAAGGATTATGAAAAATATTACAACCGCGCCAAAGAAGCCGGCATCCGTTTCATCAAATCACGCATTCATTCGCTGGACGAGGTCGGCGACACCGGTAATCTGAGTCTGCGCTATATGGATGACGCCGGTCAGCTTCAAATAGAAGAATTTGACATGGTGGTTCTTTCGGTGGGTCTCCAGGTCCCGCAATCAACGGTTGAAATGGCCCAGCGACTGGGAGTCGAGCTGAATAAATCCAATTTTGCGGTGACCCATCCCTTTACCCCGATCGAAACCTCCCGGCCCGGCGTTTACGCCTGCGGTGTGTTTCAGGAGCCCAAAGACATTCCCGGATCGGTTATCGAAGCCAGCGCCGCGGCCTCTGCCGCGGGATCCCGCCTGGCCGGCGCCCGCAACTCCCTCACCCGCAGTGTCGAAGTGCCGGATCAAATCGATGTGACCGGGGAGGCGCCCAGGGTCGGCGTGTTCGTGTGCAACTGCGGTGTGAATATATCAAGCGTGGTCGATGTGGCGGCAGTTGAAGAATATGCCAAGGGCCTGCCGAACGTGGTTTACGCCACCCAGAATCTTTTTACCTGCTCCCAGGATTCCCAGGAACAGATGAAAAAGATCATCGAGGAGCATAACTTGAACCGTGTGGTGGTGGCGGCCTGCAGTCCCAAGACCCATGAGCCCATTTTCCAGGACACCATGGAAGCCTGCGGTCTGAACAAATATCTGTTTGAGATGGCCAACATCCGCAACCAGGATTCCTGGGTCCACTCCCAGACCAACGAGGAAGCATCCGCCAAGGCCAAGGATCTGGTGCGCATGTCCGTGGCCCGCGCCGGTACCCTGCACCCGCTGGAGGAAAAGAAAATTCCTGTTGTTCAGCGAGGCTTGGTGGTCGGTGGCGGCGTGGCCGGCATGAATGCAGCTCTGGGATTGGCCGATCAAGGGTACGAAGTCATCCTGGTGGAAAAAGAAGCCGAGCTGGGTGGCCTGGCCAATCGACTGACGGCGACCATTGAAGGCGCCAACGTCAAAAAATATCTGGGCGAACTGGTTGCCAAGGTTTCCAATCACGACAAAATTCAGGTGCTGACCAATGCCTTGATTCTCGATTTCGGGGGATTCAAGGGCAATTTTACCACCGAAATTCTGGTGGGCCCGGAAATGGTCCAGCGAAAAATTGATCACGGGGTGGTTATCGTGGCCACAGGCGCCAATGAGTACCAGCCCAAAGAGGATGAATTTCTTTACGGCCGCAATGAAAAGGTGATGACCCAGCTGGAATTGGCAGCCAGGATGGAAAAAGAGGATATCGGTGATTCGGAAACCGTGGTCATGATTCAATGTGTCGGATCGCGCAACGAGGAAAATCCCAACTGCTCCAGAATCTGTTGCCAGACGGCGGTGAAAAATGCGTTGCATTTAAAAGAGCTCAATCCCGACATGAACGTTTATGTCCTGTACCGGGATATCCGGACCTACGGTCTGCTGGAGGACTACTACACCGAAGCACGCAAAAAAGGCGTTCTCTTCTTCCGGTTTGAAGCCGAGGATCCGCCGGTTGTGGAATCTGCGGCAGACGGGGTTGAGGTCACTTTCACCGACCACATCCTCAATCGCAAGGTGAAAACCACCGCCGACCTGCTGGTGTTGAGCGCCGGCATGCAGGCTCAGGACACCGAGGAGCTTTCGTCCATTCTCAAACTGGCCCGCACAGCGGAAGGTTACTTTATGGAGGCCCATGTCAAGTTGAGACCGGTGGATATGGTTACCGAGGGAATTTTTGTGTGCGGTACGGCCCACAGTCCCAAGCTGCTATCGGAAGCCATCGCCCAAGCCTATGCCGCGTCGGCCAGGGCCATTACATTTCTGTCCCAGGCCAGTCTCACCCTATCGGCGGTCACCGCTCAAGTGGAGGCCGACAAATGTGCCAGCTGTCTGATCTGTGTCCGCTCATGTCCCTACGGTGTTCCCAGGATCAACGAAGACGGTGTCAGCGAGATCGATGAGGCGCTGTGTCACGGGTGCGGCATATGTTGTGCGGAGTGTCCGGCCAAAGCCATCCAGCTGAACTGGTACGAGGACGACCAGATTCTTTGCAAAGTGGAGGCGTTGCTGGAGGGAGTGCTTTAGAAGTTGGAAGTGGGAATTAGGAAGTCGGAAGTCGGAATTGAAAGGACTGAGCGACGAGGACTGAGGACTGAGATTAATGATGTCTGAGGTCGAACCCTCAGCGCATAGGGCATAGCGTAATGTGCACATTTAGTGATTGATTAACATTTTGATTCGGTTGAACGATTATTTGAATAGTTTGAATCCTTTATACTCAATTAACCAATCAACTTAATCAACGAATTCTTTTGAGAGGAAACCATGAGCGAGGACTTTGAGCCGATCATCATTGCATTTTGCTGCAATTTCTGAGGTTACACGGCGGCGGACCTGGCAGGTTCGATGCGATTGCAATACCCGACAAACATCAGAATTGTCCGTGTTCCCTGCACTGGCAAGGTAGATGTCATTCACATCTTGCGTGCGTTCGAAAAGGGCGCCGACGGTGCATGCGTTATCGGATGCCTGGAAGGCGAGTGCCACTTCAACACGGGTAATTTAATGGCCAAAAGGAGGGTGGTGCAAGCCCAGAAGATTCTGGATACCATTGGAATCGGCGGCGAGCGGGCGAAAATGTTCAACCTTTCATCCAGTGAAGGGCCGCGTTTTGCCCAGTATGCGACGGATTTTACCGCAACAATAAAAGAGCTTGGACCGAATCCGATCAAGCTCGCTAAAAATAAAGCGGCATAGCTTTGGTTGGCCGGTTGCCTGTTCGCCGGTTTCATAGGACAACGGGTCAACGGGCTCAACAGGTCAACGGGCAAACCAATTAAAATAAGAGAGGTCACGTTCTATGATAGTTGCAGACAAAAAGCCGGTTGAGGAGATAATCGAGTACCTCAAAGATTACACAAACATCCTGGTCCTGGGATGCAATGAGTGCGTTACGGTATGCGAAGCAGGGGGCAAGAAGGAAGTTCAGGTTCTGGCTTCGGCTTTGCGGATGAATGCAAAAAATCAGGGCAAAGACGTCAGAATCGATGAAGTTACCCTTGAGAGGCAATGTGATCAGGAATATGTAGAGGAGATTCGTGACATCATTGATCAATATGATGCCGTGGTTTCCCTTGCTTGTGGAGTCGGTGTTCAGTTTACCGCGGAACAATACCCTTCCACCATGATCTATCCGGGGGTCAACACCTGTTTTATGGGAGCAACCGAGAAAAGAGGACTTTGGACGGAACGCTGCCAGGGCTGCGGACAGTGCATATTGGCGACCACCGGCAGCGTTTGTCCGGTTGCGCGGTGTGCCAAGCGCCTGTTCAATGGTCCCTGCGGCGGCTCAACTGCAGGCAAATGCGAGATCAACCCCGAGGTCGACTGTGCCTGGCAGTTGATCGTCGATCGAATGAAGGCATTAAATAAACTCGATGAATACGAAACCCTGTGTCCGCTCAAAGATTGGTCGACCGACCGGGCGGGGGGTCCCAGAAAAGTAGCCAGGGAGGATGTGCAGCAATGAGCGTAAAAACACCGAGCAAACTCGAAAAGATTTTGAGTGAAGGCCATTTTGGCGTAACGTCTGAGTGCGGACCTCCTCGCGGCAGTGACCCCAAGCACATCATCGAAAAAGCCGAAATGATCAAAGACCATGTGGATGCGATCAACATCACCGATAACCAAACGTCGATGACCCGCTTGTGCAGTTTGGCGGCCTGTATCCGTTTGAAGCTCATGGGCCTGGAACCGGTTTTACAAATGGTGACGCGCGATCGTAACCGAATTGCGCTGCAAAGCGACATTCTGGGGGCAGCTTCATTTGATATCCACAATATTCTGTGTCTCTCGGGTGATCATCAGAGCTTTGGCGACAATCCCAAAGGGCAGAATGTGCATGACATTGACTCCATGCAGCTGATCCAGATGGTAAGGCTCATGCGTGACGAGGGTAAATTTTTAGGCGGGGACGATCTGAATCGTCCGCCGAAGATGTTTGTGGGGGCGGCCGCCAACCCGTTTGCCGATCCATTCGAAATTCGTGTTCCGCGGCTGGCCAAAAAGATCGCCGCCGGAGTGGAATTCATTCAGACCCAGTGTATTTATAATCTCGATAAATTTGAAAAATGGATGGAAGGCGTGCGCGAGCGTGGTCTGCATGAAAAGGCTTATATTTTGGCCGGCTTGACGCCGATGAAAAGTGTGGGCATGGCCAAGTACATGCAGAAAAGAGTGCCGGG
>CP070771.1:4123746-4142076 GCA_020345785.1 Desulfobacterales bacterium | reverse complement strand
TGTCATAATTTCCGAGGCGCTGGTATCATCAAACTCGAAAATATTTTCTATCAGCTCCTTTTCTTCTTCTTCGATGCCGCCTTCTTCTTCAACAACTTCCACAAATGTCATCAACTCTTCTTCGGTGACATGGGGCTTTTTTTGCATTTTACCGGTCAGCTTGGGAATGAAGTTCAGCAGGATAATCAAGGGGGTAAACATCACCGAGAACCAGTACAACGGAATGATAACCAGACGGGCAATAAGGACATTGTTGCGGGTGGCGATAGATTTGGGGAAAATTTCGCCAAAAATCAGGATTAAAAAAGTCATGACACCAGTCGCAATTCCCACCGCATTGCTGGCCACCAGGTTAATGGTAATCGCAGTTGCCAGTGCCGACGCACCGACATTGACGATATTGTTTCCGATAAGGATGGTCGAAAGCAACCGGTGGGGGTCGTCTTTCATTTTTTTGATCAGCGAATTTATTAGTCCCTTTTCTTTTGCAAGATGAATCGCTTTGGCTTTGCTGATGGAAAATAGAGCAGTTTCGGCGGAGGAGAAAAACCCGGAAAGCAAAAGGAGGACGCTTAAAATCACTATTTGTTCAAATAGCATCTGTGTTCCCAGTATTATCATCTAATTTTTCAGCTTGTTTATAGTTGTCCTCTTTTCCTTGTGTGGTAAGAGTTTATCATTTTGGTAATGGTGAGGGCTCACCATTGTCACTTGTGGCTGGCGTTATTTTCGGTTAATTTGTTCTCTTAATTGTCGCGGGCTCGCTCGCTTGAGCGTTCGCCAAGAATATAGTGACAATCAACAAGTATGTCAATGCGAAGTCCATGTGCGCTAATGCGCTTCATGTTACAGCAAAGAGGGGCGTCGACGCTGTTTTCTGGCAGAAAATCCGATGATAAAACCCACCAGCAAAACACCGGAGCCGGCTAAAAACCACTTGATATACTGGTTCATTTCAACTCGGCTCAATTCTTCATCCAATTTTTCGACCCTTTTGGTCTGTTCGGTGAGATTTTCGCTGGCTTGCTTGTATTTAGTTTTAAGCGTTATAAATTCGGCTGATCCGGCCTTGAGCTCCTGATAATCCTGTTCCACTTTCTTAAGTGCTTGTTCGGTATCCTGGAGGGTCGATTTTAAATTTTGGTTCTCCTCTCTGAGCTGAGTATTTTCTTCAAGCAGGGCAGCCGCCTGCTGGGCCACAACTTTGTGCTTGTCCTGTAATTGTTCCAGTAAAATGTTGTGGGTCGGCTCAGGGGTTAAATACCTGGTCAAAACATACCCCTCTTTCTCGTTGGCAAGTCTCACTAGGGACCAATCTTCACCAGGTTCAAGCACCTCCAACTGCTGACCGGATTCAACCACGGCCAGAATTTTGTATTCCGTGCTCGGACCG
Source organism: Desulfobacterales bacterium (assembly GCA_020345785.1). The sequence goes on along the minus strand of CP070771.1, from coordinate 4,140,683 downwards.
CTGCGCAGCGTCAACTTAATCAGGTCCGTCACATACATGCTTTCAGCATAAGAAATACCCGAAAAAATTGTTAGACAAATTCCAATAAACACCATACGCTTAAGCTGCATATTCATAAACGGCACACTCCCTGATTGAGATTGACGAACTTTAATTATTACCTTATTTTACAATATATTGTCAAAATAGCAAATTATGTCAACAATGTCTTTAAAAATGTTGCCAGTTGTGCTAATCTTATTTTGATATTGATGTATTTATCTAATTTTATTAAAAATTAATTGAAATTCAGCTTTCATCATTACCTCTCAGATTGGGTTTTCCAGTATGATCGCATACGATTTACAATGTGCTAATGGTCATACTTTTGAAGGTTGGTTTGAAGATCGCAAGACCTACCTGGACCAACAAAAAAAAGGATTGATTTCCTGTCCGGTATGCAACGCTACCTATGTGGACATCATCCCTTCTAAGTTTGCCATAAAAGCATCTCCGGCTGCCAGTCCCAAGCGGCTTTCGGATGAAGAAGCCGTGCTGGAAAGAATTGGTAAAGAAGCCGTTGAGTTTGTTGAAAAAAACTTTGACGACGTTGGTTGCGAATTTGCTAAAGAGGCCTTAAAAATCCACTATGGCGCCGCTGAACCCCGCAACATCCGGGGCGTAAGCACTAAAGAGGAAGAAAAGACCCTCAAGAAGGAAGGCGTCCAATTCTTCAAGATTGCACTACCCGTCCGGCAGGATACGGACTCTTAGCAAAGAATTCTGCAACCAAGTCCCCGCCGTCGACGGGGTATAACTTCATCCGAGAGGTGCTATCTGCTGTCAGATAACCCATGGAATAATGGAATATTGGGAGTTAAAAGCGCATGATGGTCTGATTTTATTTTATGGTCTGTGCAAGCCATATAAAAATAGATCGCGTTCCACCAAACCCAGTGTTCCATCATTCCACGGAATATTTTTACGGTTTTTACGGCACAGCCAATCTTATCTGACCTGGCCCAGAGACCAGGTTTTCACTGTTAGAACAGAATTGCAGATTAAAACGCGCATAAATCTGCGATCACCAGCAGAGCCGGGGGTATGAGGAAAGCCCCCGGAAAGGGCCGGGGCCACCCTCTGCTGCTGGTCGCTGAATTATCCCATCGTGCCGGAAGATTTATCAATATCGATGATTTTCTCGCCTTTTACGTAGTCACGTGTCTCATATCTGGTAATATGCATGAGTTTGCGCGACAACTGTCGCAATGCATTTAGTTGCTGTCTGATATTTTCAGCCTTCTGTTTGATCGTATTGTTTTTAAACCCCTCCATCGCCATGCATTCTGCAAGTTCCACCAATGCCACCTGCATAGGCTGATTCATCTCATGACACACCGCGCCGGCCATTTCGACCACCGCCTGCAATTTTTCCCTTTGCAACATCTCCGCCTCGGCCTGCTTGCGCCATGAAATATCAGATATGGTGAACGTCGCTCGCTTCATGGGATCAGGAGGATTCATCGTGTTTACCTTTATATGGCCGAAAAAAGTAGACCCGTCTCTGCGTTTAAAGGTAGTGTCCAGCACAGCTTCTCTGCCGGCTTTAAATTGATTGTAGATAAACTCGCCGACTTTCTGAAAGTCTTCATCAGACGGGTAAATGATTCGAGCGCTTTTGCCCAAATAATCCGTTTCTGATTCAAATCGAAACATCTTCTTCATCGCTTCATTGATGCGCTTGATGATTCGATTTTCAACCAGACCGATACCGATGGGAGAAGCAGACAGGATACTGCTGACGATTTCATTACTTTTTTTAAGTGAATCTTCTGCAGATCTAGAATTGGCGGCTTCGCTTTCCAGCTCTGCTACTCTATTTATCAGTTCCTCATAGGTTGGGTTTCGTTTCATCAGGTCATTCTCTTACAATGTTTAAACGACATACCGCAGCATCCACCCGGACAAGTTTCGAAGGGTGGATTCGCTTTTTTTTAGCCTCGATGCCCGGCCTCTTTGCCGGACGATTCCGGGACAAAACCCTTGCTCAGTCTCGCGGCCAGAGAGGTCAGCCGCAGCCGGGGCCTGTCATTTTTTAAGGCAATATATAACGCTTTTGGAGTGCCGATCAGAATGACAAGCTTTTGCCCTCTCGTCATGGCGGTATATATTAAATTTCTCTGCAGCATAACATAATGCTGGGTTACCAGAGGCACAATAACGGCCGGATATTCAGACCCCTGGGATTTGTGAACCGAAATCGCATAGGCAATGGTTATCTGATCAAATTCACCGGCGTCATAGCGGACAGTTCTGCCGTAATAATCGACGGAAAGCTCTCCTTTTTGGCGGTCAAACTTGCGAACCACGCCGATATCACCGTTATAAACTTCCTTCTGGTAATTATTAATAAGGTGCATGACCTTGTCACCGGCTTTGAAAGCATTTCCCATGGCTTCGACCAAAACCGGCTCCGGATTTAGCGACTTTTGCAGCATGTGGTTCAGATTGATCGTTCCCACAGCGCCTTTGTGCATCGGCGTCAGTACCTGAATATCAAGTATGGGGTCGAAATTAAATTTCCGCGGCAATTCCTCGCTGCACAGTTGCACAATTTTAACCGCCACCCGGTCGGGATCACCCTGCTCAATGAAATAAAAATCACAATTGTCGTCGATGATGTCCGGCTGAGCATCAAGCGTTGACCGACCCTGCCGCACTTTGTGGGCATTCAGAATAATTGCGCTTTCCTGGTCCTGACGAAATATTTTATTCAGGGAAAAAACCGGTATACGGGTCGAGTTGATCATATCGGAAAGAACATTGCCGGGACCTATGGCCGGAAGCTGGGCCACATCCCCCACCAGCACCATTACCGCCGAAATGGGAATGGCATCGACCAGATGATTCATGAGGACGGTATCAACCATGGAAGCTTCATCGATAATAACGGCGTCGGTCTCGAGCGGATTGTCCCGATTTCGCAGGAAGCCGCCTTCTATGAAACTGTAGCCCAGCAGACGATGAATGGTTGCTGCTTTTCTGCGGGTCACCTCTGCCAGCCGCCTGGCCGCCCGGCCGGTAGGGGCCGCCAACAGCACACGCTTGCCCAAGGTTTCAAAGATCGTGCTGATAGATCGTAACAGCGTCGTTTTACCGGTTCCCGGGCCGCCGGTGATAATGGCAATCCGGTGGGAGACGATCTGTTCGAGAACTTCCAGCTGTTCGTCAGACAGGTTGATGGCCAGCTTTTGGTGAACTTCATTTGCTATGCGCTCTGCATCAATACCGGCAATCTCTAGCGGCACGCAAAGCATGGCCTTCAGGCGGTTGGCCAAACCGGCTTCCGCCTGATGCAAGTCCTTCATATATATGGCATTGGTGGACGGTTCAGCGGCCAATGGTTCAACAACGATGGCGTTGGCGGCAGCCATTTCCTCTATAGTATTTTGAATTATCCGGCGACTTATTTGAAATTGATTCTCACAACGTGCAAAAAGGTTTTCTTCCTCGGCAAAGGTGTGCCCATCTTCGGCGTTCTGCAGGATGATGTGCACGATACAGGCCCTCACGCGTTCGGGATTCTCTTTTTCAATCCCCAGTTTCCGAGCGATGGTATCGGCGATTAGAAATCCGGTACCCGGAATATCTTCAGCCAGTCTGTACGGATCCTGCTTGATAAAATCCACGGCATCCGGACCGTATTCCTTGTATATTTTGGCGCCGTAAGCGGTTTGGACCCCCATCTGCTGCAGAAACATCATCAATCCCCTGAGAGTGTGATGCTCTTGCCAGGCGCTTCTTATCATGGCGGCTTTCGCCTCGCCGATGCCTTCAACTTCAAGCAATTTCTCAGGATTTTTCTCGATAATTTCGAGGGTGTTGTTCCCGAATGCCTTTACCATTCTATTCGCCATCGATGGACCGATACCTTTGATGATCCCGGAGGCCAGGTATTTTCGGATACCGTCAACTTCCGCCGGCAGAGTCACGTCAAAGGATTTTACTTTAAACTGCTGTCCGTATCTGGGATGAGTTTCCCACGAGCCCCTGACTTTAATGGTCTCACCGGCACTGACGCCGGTTAGATATCCAACCACGGTGACGCCGGTATCCAGAAGGGAGGGTTTCAAGCGGGCAATGGTGTAATGATTTGCTTCGTTAAAGTAGGTGACGCGTTCCAATTGACCTTCTAAAGTCACAAGGGATGCGTTTTGAGCATTTGTATTTTTCATTCTGATAGGTATCTATGGCACCGAAATTCGAAGCACGAAGTTCGAAATTCGAAACAATAACCAATTTTCCAAATTCAAATGATCGAAACAACCAGTAACTATAAGTGGTGCGTAATGCGGTTTTGTTTTTGTGATTGAAACATTCGAATTTAGGATTTGTTTCGGATTTCGAATTTTCATAATGAGTTCAATGGCTAACGCACGAATATCTGCTAAGTTCCGCCTAGTTGAAGTCTTTCATGGTAATCAATTATCCACCGTACTGCCTCAAGCAGGTCTGCGGCCACATAATCTGCCGTAAGATTTTTTTGATGCAACTGCTTTTCAACATCGGCATCCTTGCCGGATTTAACCAGCACTGTCCGGCCGCATCCGGCGATGTGTCCGCATTCAATATCCTTAGTTGAGTCTCCGACCATAATTGCATCGGTCAGATCAATGTTGTATTTGCGCTGTGCCCGAAATAGCAGACCCGGTGCGGGTTTGCGACAGTTGCATCCGGCATCCGGCAGGTGCGGACAGAAAAAAATGTCCTTAATGCTGCCGCCCCCGGCCGCGATCTCATCGCACATCATCGCATGCATCGCATCCAGCTCTGCAGTCGAAATAAATCCGCGGGCCAGCGCGGATTGATTGGTAATCACTATACATGTAAACCCGCCGGCGGTAAGCTCACCGATGGCCGCGATCGCGCCGGGAATGAAACCAAATTCGGATCGGCTCTTGATGTAATCCGGCGAATCCCTGTTAATCGTGCCGTCCCGATCTAAGAAAACCACCTTCTTTAATAATCCCATGCGGACTTTCAATCCTCACACAAATGCCTAAGTTTTACATGTATTGCGTAACTGCATCGATAGAAGGCTTTGGCTAAGGTATAAATCTCAAATTCCAAGCACCAAATAACAAATAAATCCCAAATCTCAAAAACCAATGACCGAAACCGGTCAACTTTCAGGTTAGCAACCGGGCTTATATGCAACTTCATGATAACCAATAACTATTAACCCCTTTTTCCTCCGCCATTAGCCCCATGCGCCATACCCTCTGCTCTATGCGCTATGCCCATCCCCCGCAACCCGCAACCCGCAACCCGTAACACGCAACCCGCAACCCGTAACACGCACCCCGATTCATTCCTATCCGTTTTAATCAATCCGAAATCCGCAATCCGCAATCGAAAAACCCGCACCCCGTATTATTCCCCGACGATAAATACGTCCGGATAGCCGTCTCTGATTAAAATTTCTTCCTGCGCGGCCGCCTGTTGCAGAGTGCTAAATGAACCCACCCGTACGCGGTAGAAAATCTGATCCCCTCGATCGTAAACCGTTATGTGAGCGTTTTTATATTTTCGACCCAGTTTGGAGGTCAGCCGCTCGGCATTTTCACGATTTACAAAGGCACCGACCTGGAAGGTAAAGTTCCCCGAATAAAGGTCGACCGGCTCAAGGCGCGGTGTTCCGCCATCGGTCACGGCCGGTGTGGCCAAGGCGATGACCTCGACTCTGGCCGTTCCCGGACCAACGATGCCGATCTTTTTGGCTGCCATGTAAGAAAGATCAATGATTCTATCCTTTACAAAAGGTCCCCGATCGTTAATCCGCAGCTCCACCCGCCGGTTGTTTTCAAGATTGTCGACGCGCACGTATGTGCCCAGCGGCAGAGTTTTGTGAGCTGCAGTCAGGGCATACATATCGTAAATTTCACCGTTTGAAGTCTTCTTGCCGTGAAAATCCTCTCCGTACCAGGAAGCAAGTCCGCGCTGCCGGAATCCTCTGGAATCCGGCAGCGGCTGATACCATTTACCGAAAACTTTATAGGGCTTGGGGTAGCCGGGTGGCCGCTGGGGGACGGGGGGTTCATAGCTGACACAGCTGATGACGGAAAAAAACAGGGCGGTAAACATGAGAAAAAGCGCCGGCCGTCTTTTTTTCTCCGAACAAATAACCTTCTTGTTAAACTGATTGGGGTCCGCTTGACGCAACTTCTCAATTTTCCGTTAATTTTTGCTTCTTTTTGCGGGGCTTCATTTTAGGGCGCGGTTTTTTGCCATCCAGTGCAATATCGATGACATCCAGCATCTTATCGACAAATTGGAATTGAATATCTTTTTCGACATTTTTTGGAATATCTTCCAAATCTTTGCGATTCCATGCCGGCAGGATAATCGTTTTAATTCCGGCCCGGTGGGCCGCAAGCACCTTTTCTTTAATGCCGCCGACCGGCAGCACCTGACCCCTTAATGTAATCTCACCTGTCATGGCGAGATCCTTGCGAATGCGTGTGTTCGTCAACAAAGAGGTCAATGCGGTCAGCATGGTTACCCCGGCTGAGGGTCCATCTTTTGGGATAGCCCCGGCGGGCACATGAATGTGGAGATCGTGGGAATCAAAAAAGTCCTCGTCTATCCCAAGAGCGCGTGCATTGGCACGGGCAAAACTGAGCGCCGCCGTAGCCGACTCTTTCATAACGTCTCCCAGCTGTCCCGTAAGGGTCAGGCCTTTTTTGCCCTTCATTGCCGTGGCTTCAATAAATAGTAGTTCACCGCCCGTGGGCGTCCAGGCCAGACCCGTCGCCACACCCGGTGATGTTATCCTGGCCTTGGTTTCGGAAGTGAAGCGAATGGGACCGAGAAATTCATGGATATCGTCGACCTTGATGGTCATGGAATCAACTTCGCCCACGGCAATCTTACTGGCCACCCCGCGGCAAACGTTGGCAATTTCCCGCTCCAGGTTGCGCAAACCGGCTTCACGGGTATAGCTGATCACAATATGCTTTACCGCACCGCCGCTGAATTTGATTTGCTTGGCATTAAGACCGTGCTCATCCCGCTGGCGGGGGACGAGAAAACGATTGGCAATCTTAATTTTTTCATCCAAAGTATATCCGTGCAGCATCAGCACTTCCATCCGGTCCCGCAATGCCGGCGGAATGGTGTCCAGGATGTTTGCCGTTGTTATGAACATAACTTTTGAAAGATCGAAGGGCACATCCAGGTAGTGATCCGTAAATGAAAAATTCTGCTCGGGATCCAGCACTTCCAGCAATGCCGCGGAGGGGTCGCCGCGAAAATCGCTTCCGACCTTGTCAATTTCATCCAGCATGAATATTGGGTTATTGGATTCGGCTCGCCGCAATCCCTGAATGATTCGACCGGGAAGGGCGCCCACATAGGTGCGCCGATGCCCCCGGATTTCAGCCTCGTCGCGTACACCGCCTAAAGAAATGCGATAAAATCTGCGCCCCAAGGCCCGGGCAATAGATTGACCCAGGGAGGTCTTGCCGGTTCCGGGAGGACCGGCAAAACACAAAATCGGACCCTTAGATTCGGGCTTCAACTTGCGAACCGCCAGGTATTCGATGATGCGCCGTTTGGGTTTTTCCAGCCCGAAATGGTCATCGTCCAGTATCTTTCTAGCCTTCTTAATATCCAGATTATCCTGCGTACTGTCATGCCAGGGCAGAGATGTAATCCAGTCCAGATAGGTAGAAGCCACCGTGTATTCGGCTGAAGACGGGTGCATGCGGGATAATCGCTCCAGTTCACGATCGGCTTCTTTGCGAGCCTCTTCCGGCAGGTTTTTTGCTTCGATTTTAGCCCGATATTCCTCGATCTCAACGCTGGCCTCATCTTTTTCACCCAGTTCTTCTTTAATAGCCTTCAGTTGTTGCCGCAGGTAATACTCGCGCTGGCTTTTATCCATATCTCCTTTAACCTGGCTTTGAATTTTATCTCCCAACTCCAGGATGTCAAGTTGATGATTTACCAGGCGGGTAACTTCTTTCAGTCGTTTTTTTACATCTTCCAGTTCCAGAACTTTTTGTTTTTCCTCGGGACTTGAATTGATGGTGGAAGCAATCATATCCGCCAATGTGCCGGGTTCCTGGATGGTTTTTGCCATGTGGGCGATCTCAGGCGGCAGTCCCGGAGACAGTTCAACGATCCTTTCAAATTGACTGATGATGTTAGACATCAATGCTTCGGTTTCATTGTCTTTTGTCTCGACATCTTTGATCAATTCGATTCGCGCGACCAGATATGGTTTCCCTTCTTCAAAGAATTTAATTTTAAATCGGCTCAACCCCTGCACCAAAAGCTGCGTCCGATTGTCATGCGTTTTTGCCATCTTGAGAATCAAGGCGCTGGTTCCCACGGGAGCGAGATCTTCCCGGTCAGGGGCCTTTTTTTCCTCGGGCTTTTTGGATACGACCAAACCGATGATCCGATCTTTGGCCATTGCTTCATCTACCAGCTTAACAGATTCACCCTGCATAACCACCAGCGGCAAAACCATTTTGGGAAAAAGCGCCGCATCATACAGCGGCAATATTGGAAGGACTTCCGGTAGTTGCTCTGCATTAAATTCCATGGGTGACTGTTGATCAGCCATATTTTCCTCCCCACTTTTTTTGATAATCAGAAAATCTTGAGATGAATATCCCTTACCCGTCCTGAATCGGTATTTTATGGGTTTTCTCCGGGGGTTGTTTTGCCAATCGAATTTCAAGGAGCCCCTTTTGATAGGCGGCGGAAACCACTTCGGGATCAATGGGCGCCGGCAGAAAGAGAATCCGCTCAAATCTGCCGTACTGAATTTCAGCGAGTCGATAAGTGGCATTGCTGGAACAGTGTCTCGCAATGCGATTGCCTTGAATCCTCACGGCTTTGGAACTTATCTCAACCTCCAGATCATCTTTGTCGACTCCCGGAATCTCGGCCACAATGACGACTTCTTCCGGGGTTTCATTCATATCCATCGGTGGTTTCCACGAACGCTCGGCAAAGGTAAAAGCCGGGCTCATCGATCGAAACATATCTTCGATTGTTTTTTCGAATTTGGAACCTAGCTGTCCGAAATCATCTAAAAATCTTATTTTGATGTACTCCATTTCCGGCTCCTAAATTTAGACGTTGGGGGTTGGCCCAGTTTAAATCTCTTCATCTCCTCCAGGTCGAATTGAGACGAAAATAACATCTAACGAGAGCTTTGTAAAGAGAGGACGGGGGTGATTGAGGAATGGGGGTTGCGGGGTGCGTGTTGCGGGGTGCGCGTTGCGGGGTGCGGAATGACCGAGAATAGATCAGAGCGCATCGGGCAAAGAGCAGAGAGCATAGCGCAGAGCGTACCTCGCGGCTTAGATGCCAGCCAAACCGCCTACGGCCGGCGACCAGCTTGATCAAGATGGAAGGAAATGAACATCGAACATCGAACGTCCAATGAATTGAATTAGCTACGATCAAATCTGACCCTTAATAGTTGTGTTAAATGGTATTCACAGCTATCCTTTCTGAGGAGACCAAACCAAAGAATCAGAAAGGCGGAAGCCATGAAGCTGGGAAAGTTGAGAAGTTGAGATGGTGCCGCCAATCTCAAGAGCCTCACACTTCCAACATCAATACCGTGCGCCTTATGCCGTGCGCCGTTTGCCGATCTTCTTTGACCTTTAACCTTTTACCTATCAGCTATGAGCCATGAGCTATGAGCTGGCACTGAAAGGACCCTCCCGCACCCCGCAACACGCACCCCGCACCTCGTCTTGACAAGCACATCCGCATGCTTAAGTTGGATCAAAAAACAATGACTCCGACCAGGAGGACAGACCATGACACTCGTAAGATGGGATCCGTTCCGGGACATAGCAGAGCTTCAAAACCGAATCAATCGCATGTTTGACGAATCATTCGGCCGTTCAAGAGATCTGGATGATGGGTCCGGCCTGCGTGCCTGGAGACCTGCAGTTGACATTTATGACACTGAAAATGGAATTACAATCGATGTTGAACTGCCTGGTGTCACTAAAGCAGACATTGCGATAGAGGTCAAGGATGATGTTTTGACGCTCAAGGGTGAGCGACTTGCCAATCCCCAGGTTAAGGAGGATAATTACTACCGCCGGGAACGCCTCTACGGACCCTTCAAGCGTTCCTTTACACTTCATCAAAACATTCAGCCCGCTCAAATCAAAGCAACATTTAAAGACGGAATCCTGCGAATCGATATTCCAAGGCCTGTAGAAGAGAGACCCAAACCGATCAAGGTTAACGTTGAATAGAGTCTGAACCGGAAGCGGATCAATCAGACATGACAACAAAGCAGCGGTCAAGTTTAAAGTTTATCATCAGTTCCCAGTACTTTATCTATTTCGGCGTGCTGGGAATCTTTCTGCCTTATTTCAATCTGTACTGCTATCATCTCGGATTCAACGGCCTTCAAATAGGAGTCATCTCGGCGTTGCGTTCCGTGGCCCTTGTACTTTTTCCGTTGATCTGGGGATCGCTGGCCGATCGGTTTAATATTCGCAAGCCAATATATATTCTCTGCACTTTTTTCAGCACATTTATATGGATCCTGTATTTGTTCTTCGTCGATTTCTGGCCGATGCTGATTATCACGGCAATTTACGGCATGTTTTATGCGCCCATCATATCCTTTTTAGAGGCTGTTACGATGGATGCGCTGGGCACCCAGAAGAAAAGCTACGGCAGGATTCGGGCCTGGGGATCGATCAGCTTTATTTTTATGGTTCTTGTTCTGGGCAAGATAATCGATCTATACTCGGTGGATATCATTCTGATCCTAATTTTAGCCGGCTCCCTGATGTTGGCCGCCATCTCAATTCGCATCCCCGCCATCGAAACCCGCAAGAAAGATCTTCTGGCACAAGGCGCAGAATCACTGTTGGCAAAACGCGCCATCATTTTTCTTTTCTGCGCGTTCCTGATGCTGGCCAGCCACGGTGCCTACTATGGCTTTTTTTCGATTCACCTGGAAAATTTAGGATACCACAGCACCTTCATTGGAATCGCCTGGGCCGTCGCATCAACCGCTGAAATCCTGGTCATGATTAAATCCGATAAAATATTTGGTCGTTTTACGCTGGAAAATGTTCTCTTCTTTTCCTTTCTGACGGCCGCTGCCAGATGGATAATCCTTTTTTTTGCCGGGTCGGCAGTGGTCATTCTGCTGTCACAAATCCTTCATGCAGTCACTTACGGCACATTTCATATGGCCAGCATCCTTTACATCGATCGTCTTGCGCCGGAACAGGCCAAAACCCTGGGCCAGGCTGTAAACAACGCCCTGAGTTACGGTCTCGGATTAATGGTAGGTTTTTTCGTCAATGGTTATGTATATGAAATTACGGGTTCACATACCCTGTTTTTGATGAGTAGTTTAATCGCGCTGGCAGGGGGGCTGATTTTCCAGAGTTACCAGCTTGCGCTGCACCGGCGCGAGTAAAGAATCCTGGCCCAGAGGACCAGGTTTTCAATTTTAGAATAAAAGAGGCCGAATCAGTTTTCGATAAAGCATGCCAGCTGTCGAAGCTGTTTAGGATTCCGTAACTTCTGCAAGGCTTTGGCTTCGATTTGCCGGATCCGCTCGCGGGTTAGCGCAAAGTCTCGACTGATTTCATCAAGGGTATGCTCTGTAGTTTCTCCGATACCGAACCGCAGGCGCAGTACTCTTTCCTCCCGGGGACTTAAGGTAGCCAGCGCTTTTCGAATTTTTTCACCGGCATCCCGATTGATGACCGCATCCAGAGGTCCGTGGGACTCTCCGTCGGAAATGAGGTGTCCCCAATCGTGCCCGCCCGGTTCTCTTAAAGGTGCATTCAGTGAGAGCGGTTCTTCATCGAGTTTCAGCATTTCATCAACATCTTCGCGAGGAATATCCAGCTCGGCAGCAATTTCTTCAGCATGCGTCCTTGGGTTTTCCTCGGTTGCTAAAGTACGTGCGGTGCGCATAATTTTTTTCAAGTTTTCATTCATATGCACCGGAATTCGAATTAAACGGGATTGATTGTCAATGGCGCGAAAGATAGCCTGTTTAATCCACCAGGTTGCATATGTGCTGAATTTAAATCCGAGGCGAAAGTCGAATTTATCAACTGCCTTCATCAGACCAAGATTGCCTTCCTGGATGCAATCCAATAGCTGCAATTTACCGAACGCGTATTGACGGGCGATTCTGAAAACCAAACGCAAATTGGCCGTGACAAATTCGTTTTTGGCTGTTTGGGCCATACGGCAGCCGTAATCGATCCTGTCCAGAATTCGTGATAGTCTGCCAGTATTCATGCCAAGCTTTATTTCTATCTGTTCAATGGATTGAACGTCGATCCGGTCAGCCTGGCTGCGGATGTCATCAACCATACTTTCAATGATTTCGGGATTGATACGCCATTCTTGCAAGAGATCAGCCAACCGGTTGCACCGCCTGTTGATCGATTGGTGCAGATGTCGTCTTCTCTCGACGGCCAGGTCATCCGCCATAAGTCGAGCACGAAAAATCCGGTTTATGCCGTGCAATTTTTTAATTTGTTTTACAGTATTTAAAAATTGACGGTTGGCGTCGACCGCGCCGGGCGTGCCTTTACCATTCTTCACGGCTCGGAAGCTCCTTTTGGCATCCACGGTTCCTTCCTCAACCTGCCTGCCAAGCTGTATAATATGTTCAGCTGCGGCCGGTGTCTGCAAAAGCGCGCGCATGATGATGTGTTCGCCGGCTTCAATCCGTTTGGCAATTTGCACTTCATCCTCTCGGCTCAGCAATTTAAAGGCGCCGACCTCCCGAAAATATGACGCAGCGGTCTCGTAATCGGAGCTGTCATTGGAATTGCTGGCGGTATAAACCTTCCCAGGATTGCTGTTTGGATATCCCCGCTGCTCTGGCCTGCGTCTGTTCATCAGGCCGGATCGTCCAAAAGTGCTGTCCAGGCTCTCCATTTGAATCCCTTTTAATGTTTCTTGTTAATGGCGGATCATAGAACTCTGATACCGGGGCAGGGTCAATTGCATTCCCGCGTGCACGGCAAGGAATGAATTGAACCTGTTCGCCGGACGGGTTATCCTGCAGCAGGGCGATATTCCCGTACCCCTCTCCGGCTCCAGGGCAATTATCGACATTGACCATCGGCACCGGATGAAGATGCTAAACATATTAGACGGAAAAACATGGGATCCGGCAGTAACAATATTTAAATAGAATTATAATAGTATGGGAAATTAACCTGCAAATGACGGGAATATGACCAAAAAGTTATCTAATGCATGAATTGGAATACAACCCCTTGAAATTGATAATCTTTACAATTCGCAATAACACAACCCTGGCGAATGACATCATGTAACGCTTTTTATTACTTCAGCAAGGATTTTTATCGAACAGTCTATGGTTTCTTCATCTGCCATGGTGTAATTGAGGCGCATGGTTTCTATTCCCGCGGCCGGCTCCGTGTAAAAATATTTACCCGGCACAAAGGCAACTTTTTTCTCCACGGCTTTCCAATACATCCTCTCCATGTCAAGACCCTTTGGCCCCTCGGCCCAGACAAACATTCCGCCATCCGGACGCGACCAGTTAAATTGGTCTGGAAAGTAACTATCAAGGGCGGCAAGCATGGCTTCTTGTTTGGGCCGGTATAAATTGATAAAGACCGGTCGGTATATTTTAAAAAAAAATTGCAATTTCTGGTTTACCGCTTTAGCTGCTCAATATAAAAATGGATTTGACGAATCGTTTGGTCCAAAATGGATCGATCTCTTGTGGCAATATAAAGCGCCGCCGCACCGTTTAATGAGATAATGATAAAGTTGGCGATCTCCTTGAAATCCAGTCCCTGCTGAAGCATGCCCTTGCGGTCGGCCTCTTCCAGCCAGGATTGCAGCAAACCGGACAGCCGGACGAAACCGCGCAGAATCTGTTTGCTCATAGACGCAGACTGGCCGGAAAGCTCAACCAGCATGTTGAGGAAGAAACAGCCGCCTTCGAAAACATCGGCTCCCAGATAGTCTTGCATGTCATTTTCAATAAATTTTTCGATCCGTTTCAAGGGATCAGCGCCATTGCGGATGCCTTTAAAAACGATCCCTTTCCAGATACTTACCGCTTCCTCATAAACGCTGTACCAGATATCCTCTTTGCTGGCAAAATGGCCGTAGAGACCTCCCTTGGTCAACCCGGTGGCATCGAGTATGTCACTGACGGATGTGTTGTAATAACCTTTCACCGAAAAGAGCTGCAAGGAATTTTCAATGATATTTCGCCGGGTTTGCGTGCCTTTGGTTGCCATAATTTGATTGAATAGTTGACTAGTTTAATGGATGATAAGTTTGCAGGCTCTTGGCGATGTAAAATATTTTAAAATATACCGACCGGTCTTTTTATCTATATTTAACCTCAAGACTTGTCAACTGGTTTTTTAGACATGAAAAATTTTTATTTTAAAGGAAATTGCCATTTTAGATCGGCTGTAATATATAAGACTTACAATTCAGATTATTTTAAACCATTTACGGTAACCAAGAGAAAGGAGATATCCGAGTGAAAGGAAGACCTGTGATACCACCGGTGCACCTGACTGCAACTTATAAATTCGATAAATCGGATGATCTGATCGATGTGGTGCAAAATCGCAGCGGCTATATATACTCCAGGTGGGATAATCCCTCGGTTGTTGAGGCAGAAAATGAACTCGCCGCAATGGAAGGCTACGACAAGGCCCTGGGTTTTGGCTCCGGCATGGCGGCTATCACCACAGCGATGATGGCCCATATAAAATCCGCCAACAGAGTGATTGCATCCCGGGAGATATACGGCGGAACCTTTGAGTTGTTAAATGATGTGTTAACCAAATTGAATGTCGAGCCGGTTTTTATTAATTGCTGGAAGACCGACCAGTTTCTGGATGAAATTAAAAAAGGGGGTTCGGTCCTATATCTTGAGACCCCCACGAATCCCTTATTAAGGATCGCGGATATCAAACCGTTGGCTGAAGCGGCCCATGAGAAGGGTGCAATTGTGATGCTTGATGGAACCTTTGCATCCCCGGTCAACCAGCGGCCGATTGCTTACGGCGTTGATATTGTCATCCACAGCGCAACGAAATATCTCGGTGGCCACCACGATATCACTGCAGGATTTGTTTGTTGCAATAACACGCATTTTGACCAAATCTGGACCTATCGTAAAATACTGGGCGGCGTAATGGATCCGATGAGCGCTTTTTTGGCACTGCGGGGGATGAAAACATTAGAGCTTCGAATACAGCGTCAGAACGAAAGTGCCATGAAAATTGCCGCATTTCTGGAAGAACACGAAAAAATAAAAACCGTTTACTACCCGGGCTTGCCTTCCCACCCCGATCATGAGATCGCCAAAAGGCAGATGAGTGGTTTCGGCGGCATGCTCAGTTTCGAAGTGAACGGCGACTTTTACAACACGAAGCAATTTATGGACACGCTGAAGGTGATAAAGCTGGCAACCAGCCTGGGAGGCGTTTCGAGTCTGGCCAATCAACCCATCACCAACACCCATGCCGCATTGAGTCCGGAAAATCGGGCCAAAGCTGGAATCAGCGAAAGCCTGGTGCGCCTTTCGGTCGGCATTGAAAATGTGGATGTGTTGATTGAGGATCTTGGGCAGGCGCTGGAAGCTGTTTAAGGTTCAATCCAAAAATCACCATTGACAATTAATGCGGCCTTGGGTATTTGGACGGAAGTGGTGCGTGTCTATTTGGACGTTTCCTTATTCCCGACGACAGTTGATCTCTCTAATCAATCTCTATTCAATTTACGCTTTATCCGCACCCGAAAAACGATTTTCGATCAGCGAACTACTATTTCAACTCAAGTCAGATCATCAACGTTATCGAAATATTTGCCGGCGCTTTTGGTTGAATCCTAAGCCGAACCATTAAAGAATTTGGCATAACCGAGATCTTTATTACGTAATCTTTCCCTGCAATCCATTAGAAAAGGAGGATGCGTTATGGAACTTAATTGCGGAGAAGTTTTGGCAAAGCTGCTCAAGAAGGAGGGAGTAAAATATATATTCGGAGTGCCCGGTGGACAGCTTTTCCCTTTCATCCAAGCCGTCAGTCAGGAAGAAGGAATGGAAGTCATAACGACAAGACATGAAGAAAATGCTGCTCATATGGCGGATGCCACTTCGCGACTCACTGGCACGATTGGTGTTTGCTTCGGGACCACCGGGCCGGGAGCAACCAACATGCTGCCCGGCGTTGCGGCAGCATATGCCGATAGTATACCCCTTCTGGCCATCACACCCAACAATCAGACATTCTGTACCTACCCTTTTATTGGTGGCCTGCAGGATGGTAACCATAAGCAATTGTATAGTGCCGTTACAAAATGGAATGCCGTAATTCACGATTGGAACCGAATTCCTGAGCTTTTTCAAACGGCCGTGAGAATGGCCTACAATGGAAGACCAGGCCCGGTGCATCTGGACATCCCGGCTGATATTATGTTCAAAAAGGGCAAGATTGACGACTTACCGGAGCCACAAAGCTCTCGGTTTTCCGGAAAAGTGAGAGCTGACCGGAACTTAATTGAAAGAACTTATGAGATGCTTCTGGCCGCCGAAAGACCTCTCCTGCTTGCAGGCGGCGGTGTTGTGAGATCAGGAGCACTCGAAGAATTACGGGGGTTCATGCGAGAAACGGCCATACCTGTCACGACAACTCCCATGGGAGCAGGATGCACGAGTCCGCAGGACGAGAATTTTTTTGGAGGCGGCGGTTGGCTCGGGGGGGAGGCGGTCGTTAAAGCTTTGCAGGAAGCGGATATGGTCATAGCTGTCGGTTGTCGATTTTCAACATGGGTTGGATATGGCCGTCAACCCATGATGGGCGGGCCGCAACAAAAGATTATCCATGTCGATATCGATGCTGAAAGGGTTGGACAAAACGCCT
>CP070771.1:4118899-4123646 GCA_020345785.1 Desulfobacterales bacterium | reverse complement strand
CTCAATGCGCTGCTCGTGGCTTTTATCATCCTTATTTCCATCAACCTCATTCGGGGGCATGAGTTTAACTGCGGGTGTTTCGCGCTTGAGAACTCAGCCAACGAGGTCTCGTCGTCATCCACGATCGTGCGGGATGTAATTTATCTGGCGCTGGGGATGCAGGTTTTGTTCTACAATCGATCCCGCAGGTGGAGTATACGGCAAAACTGACAGGGCGATAAGCCGGATTTTTGGTTCAGGCTTTAATTAAAAATATTTCAATATGCCTGTAAGTATTTTAAGGAGTATCAAAGTGGCGACGAGTAATCATAGAAAACCGACCGGTGCCGGAAAGAGCAGTTTCGGTTTGATCGATGTCGAAGCCCTCTACCGGGAGCTTGACCTGCAAAAGGGCATTTCTTTTCTGGATGTGGCCTGCGGCCGGGGCGCCTATTGCCTGAAAGCTTCTGAAATTATAGGTTCGACCGGCACCGTTTACGCGGTAGATCTGTGGGAAGGGGGGATTGAGGAACTCAAGGCGCGTGCAATTGAAGAAAACGCCCTGAACATTAAGGCCTTTGTCAGCGATGCCGGCCGGCAGATTCCGGTGGCTGATCAGGTGGTGGATGCCTGTCTGATGGCCACCGTGCTGCATGATTTTGTTGAGGATCATATATCAGAAAAAGTGCTGCAGGAAGTCGTCCGGGTATTGAAAACCAACGGCCTGCTGGCCATCGTTGAGTTTAAAAAAATGGAAGGTCCGCCCGGGCCTCCGCTACATATCCGCCTGGCTCCGGAAGAGGTCGCGGACATTCTTGTCCCTTATGGATTTACCAGGGAACGCGTCACGGAAATCGGGCCATTTAATTATCTCATGTTGTTCAGAAAATCCGGACCCGGCCAATCCTGAACCAAACAAGTTCCAGCAACAAATTTGCTTTGGTGCCACCGCCTGGGGTATTCGACAGTTGCGTTTCGATTTTATGATGATCAGTAATTTTTAGCTTATTGGACCAGAATTGAGAAAAACACTATATGTTGAGCGGTTTTCATTTCGTCGACCTTAATCTGGAGAGTCATGAATGAAGTCGTATTTAAAATTGGGCGCTGTTTGCGCATTTGGATTACTATTGATGAGCGCATTGGCATTCGGGCAGTCAGCGGAATTGAAAGGCAATATCTATGATCCGGGCAATTTAAAGCCCCGGGACAGCGAGCTGAAGGTTAAGGCCGGACAACCGGCGCCGGACTTTAGCCTGCCGGCTGTATCAGGCAGGAAAATTTCACTCAGTCAGTATCGGGGCAAAAAAAACGTGGTGCTCTCATTCGTGCCGGCTGCCTTCACACCGGTTTGTTCCGACCAATGGCCGGGTTATAATATTGTCAAAGATATGTTCGATGAAACGGATGCTATTTTGCTTGGGATCACGGTAGACAATATACCCACACTGTATGCCTGGACCCGTCAAATGGGAGATCTGTGGTTTGAAGTACTTTCAGATTTTTGGCCGCACGGTGCCGTCGCTGAAAAATATGGCGTGCTGCGCTCTGACGGGTTGTCGGAGCGTGCCCTGATTTTTATTGATAAGAAAGGAATCATTAGCGCGATCCTGGTCATGGATATAAATCGCAGACCCGATTTAGTGGCCTGCGCTACAGAGTTGAAAAAGCTGAAACCCTGATCGAGCCATTAAGCTCAATCAGGGTTTGTGTGGTTTGTTGTCAAAAAATGTTTTACCGAATGTAGATCTCACGCCTAGCAGAGATCTAAGATGCCGATCGTCATCATTTTTAATCCGCAACTGACGACCAGCAACTTACATTGAGCGCTTAAGCTCGTTTATGGTGTAATCAGTTCCATATCGGTGACAACGCCGAAATTGCGAAAACGGCCGCCTTTGACGATCTGAACCTGCACATCCTTTACCACTTCTCCGATGTCATTGAACCCCTTGATCTCACCGGTGAGCCCGTTAAAATTCTTCGTGCTCGCGATCGCATCCCGGATGGCCTTGCCGTCCGTGCTGTTCGCGCGTTTAATGGCATCGCATATGATCATGAAGGCATCGTAGGCCGAAGCCCCTACCATGTCAGGCTGAATCTTGTAGCGCTCTTCATACGCCTTGAGAAACGCCTGAACTTCGGGACGGGGGTCGTCACGGTTCAGGTTGGTCACAATCACAAAGCCTTCAGCCGCCGGCCCCGCGATTTCCAGCGTCTTGGGAGAATCAGCGCCTTCTTCGCCAAGGATCTGGGTGTCGATGCCCATTTCTCGGGCCTGCTTGAGGACAGGGCCGGTCTGAAAATAATAGCCGCTGGCAAAGATCAGGTCCGGGCCGATCTCTTTAATTTTGGACAGATAGGGTTTAAAATCTTTTTCCGACATCGGGTATGTCTGGGCATACACAATTTGGGCGTCTTTCGCATACTTTTCAATATACTCCTTGAATCCGGCGGCCAGGGTGCGGCCGAAATCATTGTCGCTGGTCAACAGCGCAACTTTCTTGGCTTTCAGCATCTGGACCGCAGCGTAACCGGCGGACTTGCCTTCCACCATTCCCAGAAAGCCGTTGCGGAAGCAAAAATCCCCTGCTGTGGTGATATCCGGATGTACCGCATAGGCCGCCACAAAGGGAATTTCTTCATCCTGAAAAATCGGTGCCGAAGCCCTGCTGGGTGTGCTGTACGAGCCGGCCACAACGCCGACCACCTGGTCCTGCTGAATGAGTTTGCGGGCGACGGCCACGGCTTCTTTCCCATCGGCGCGATCGTCATAGACAATCAGCTCGACTTTTTTACCCAAAACACCGCCTTCATCGTTGACTCTTTCCACGGCCAGTTTGACGGAATTATGCACACTGGCGCCATCCGCGGCAGCAAACCCGGTCAGAGGCGCCATCAGACCGATCTTAATCGTATCTGCGCCCAAAGCACCGGCGGCAAATACACAAACCAGACTGAGTATGATCAGAATACGTGCAATTTTCATTTTAACGCCCTCCTTTTTGTTTAGTTGAATTAGTTGATTCGTTGACGAGTTGATTGTTTCTTTATCGCCGCCCCGGCGGCATTAGGATCCGCTGAAACCTTCATTTTCTGACAGCATGTTGTTAGATAAAAGCCCCTAATCAACTTATAAACCAATCAACTCTTCAACTAATGCGTCCCCAGATACACCTCCTTCACTTTGGGATCCTCCAGCAAATCTTTGGCCCTTCCTTCGTGGACACACATTCCGGTTTCCAGCACATAGGCCCGGTGTGAAATTTCGAGGGAGGCCATGGCATTTTGCTCAACCAGCAATATGGTCAACCCTTTCCGGCGGTTAAGCTGCTTGAGAACCTCAAAAACCTGATCGACCAGTTTGGGCATGAGGCCCATTGAGACTTCGTCCACCAGCAGCAGCTGGGGATTGGAAATTAAGGCCCGGGCAATTGCCAGTTGCTGCTGCTCTCCGCCGGACAGGGTATTGGCTGGCTGATCGTTTCTTTCCTGCAATATCGGGAACAGATCATATAGCCATGCTATTTGATCGTCAACATTTATCATCTTACGCAGTCCATACACACCGGTCATGAGATTTTCGTAGACTGAAAGTCGCTGAAACACCCTGGCCCGCTCCGGCACAATCCGAATACCTGCTCTGGCTCTCTGGTAAGCAGCCAGTGAGGTAATCGCATCGTCATTGAATTTTATGTGTCCGTCATCCAGCGGCACAATTCCCATAATGCCGTTTAAAATCGAAGTCTTGCCGGCTCCATTGGCTCCGATTATGGAAACCAGCTCTCCTTTTTCAAGAAAAAAGCTCACTCCGCTGACGGCTTTTATATCACCGTAAGCGATATGAAGATTGCGGGCCTCAAGCAGCATCTGCGCCCCCCTTGCGGCCCAGGTAGGCCTCGATGACGTTTTCGTTTTGCTGGATGGTATCCGGTGCGCCTTCGGCAATTTTGCGGCCGTGATCCAACACCACGAGCCGGTCGCACAATCCCATGGCCACCCGCATGTTGTGTTCGATAAGAAGCACGGTGATACCGTCGTTGCGAATACTTCTTATGAGTGCTTCGAGCCGGGCAATTTCCTCATGACGCAAACCCGAAAAGGATTCGTCCAGGAGCAAAAGCCGGCTTCCAACGATCAACGCCCGGGCAATTTCCAGTCTGCGCAGGTTTCCCAGGGGCAACAGTCCGGCTCTGCGGTGGGCCAGGTCCGCCAGCCCGACCCGTTCCAGCATTTTGAGACCTTCCCTGACTTCCGATCTTGATTTCCAGGGCGACCAGATTCTGGCGAAGGCCCTGTATTGGGATATGCCGCGTGCAACCAGAACATTTTCAAGAACACTGAGGGCGGCAAAAGGTTTTACAATCTGAAAGGTTCGTCCCACACCCAGGTGGGCAATCTGGTGCGGTGCTTTGTTGTCGGTGCGCCGGTCATTTAACAATATTTCACCGCTGCTTGGCGGGTAGACTCCTGATATCAGGTTAAAGCAAACGGTCTTCCCGGCGCCGTTGGGTCCAATGAGTCCCATAATTTCACCGCGATTGACCTCAAAGTTAACATTGTCCACGGCTTTCAGCCCACCGAAATTTTTTGAAACCTGTCTTAATGCCAACAGTGCCTGGTTCATGTTGCCTTAACCTTGCATAAATCTGTATAATTACTTAAGAGGGGTAGGCGTAAGACCATCGCTTTTACGAGGTCGATGCCGGATACTGGATACTTGATGCTGGATATTCAGGAATGCACCGCGAATGAAATCCACAAATAT
>CP070771.1:4114803-4118799 GCA_020345785.1 Desulfobacterales bacterium | reverse complement strand
GCTACCGCATATTCAAGGTCAAAGCCGGTGAGAAATCTCCTGAAGAGGATGTCGAAAAGATAAAGGTATTGCGTGCGGAATTGGGAGATTCCGTTCGTTTACGTGTGGACGTGAATCAGGGCTGGGATTTGCCGACTGCGACCAAAGCGATAAAGGGCATGGAGTCATACGGGGTGGAATTCATAGAACAACCGCTTCCCAAATGGGATCTGGACGGTATGTCCGAGATCAGAAAGCGGGTGCAGGTTCCCATTATGGCGGATGAAAGCCTGTCGGATGCGTTTTCATGTCTGAGTGTCATAAAACATGCTGCAGCGGACATCTTCTCGTTTAAGCTGACAAAAATGGGAGGACTGCTCACGGCTAGAAATATCTATGCCATGGCGACCGCGGCCGGTCTTGGCGCCTACATTGGCTGTATGCTTGAAACCAGTGTCGGCACCGCCGCCTATCTGCAATTTGCGGCTGCGATCGAATCCTTACCCTATGGGTGCGAGCTTTTTGGTCCCGTTTTGCTGCGAGACGATATCGCCAAAAATTCCATTGCGTTCAAAGATGGCTGCGTGTGGGTTCCCGAAGAACCGGGAATTGGGGTGACGATAGATCCGGGAAAAGTTGAAAAGTATGGAAGGCGGTGAATGCTAATGTCGGTATTAGGCCCTTAAGGGCGTTTTTCTGACCATATAACTATAACTTGCGCCATTAATTATTCGAAGACAGCCCCTGCTTGGCGGAGGTATCGGCTAGGGCGAGATCTCATTTTCGAGAGTCTCAGTGATTGGAACCATTCTTCGCAAATTCTAGAAAGGGGGAAATCGTATCGCTCGTGAACTTATCATTTTGGTTGTCGTCATTGGGGCGGCCCTGATGCCGATGTCGGCTCTGGCAGAGTCCATCAATTTGACATGGATGGCGGGCAGCGCGGGCGGTGGCTGGTATGGCAGGGCCGGCGGCTACATGAGCACCAGCCATGTCCATCTTTTTGTAGACGCGGAGTCTCCGGTCAATACCATGGATGATTTCTTCGCTCAGAAAGACTTCCGGGTGGCCATGTCCCAGCGCGGAGCTTCAGACGTGTGGGTATTCGAGCAGGCCATGAAAGCCTGCGGCACCTCGTGGGATCAACTGAAGGATCGAGGTTGGCACTTTGCCCGCGGTAATTATTCTTACCAGGCCAGCCAGTTCAAAGACAAAAACGTCGACGGGGTCTGGACGTTTCTGGCGGCCCCCGCTGCCGCGGTAACCGACGCGTCCATTGGCCGCAATCTGAAGCTGATTCCCTGGTCTCAAAAAGCGATTAAGGAAATCGAACAGTACGGTATGTTCGGTTGCGAAGTCCCCGGCGGTACCTACCCCAAAGCAGTCAACGGCGGCGAAAACGTCATGATGGGCTGTGCAGGCTGCGTCATTATGGTCAACAAATCCATGTCCGATGAATTGGCCTATCGCCTTACCAAGGCTTTTAACGAAAGCGTGGAAAAGGTTCGCAAAGTCCATGCCAGTCTGGAACCTTACCAGCCGGAAAACGGCCCAAAAGGTTCTGCCATTCCTCTACATCCAGGCGCAGAGAAGTATTATAAGGAAAAGGGTTATCTGCAGTAGGAGATTTTTATCATCAGATGAATACACTGGCTGACGGTCCGGTCCTTCAAATCATGACCACAGTGATTTTCACCGCTTTGGGGGGCGGTTTGTCTGGCCACCGGAGTCATCGGCCACTTCGCAAGTCCGTTGTCAATGGAGCAGAGGGTTGTAATGCTCGCTGCAGCTGCCAGTCTTATTTTTCCTCATCGAGCGGTAAATATTGCCGGTGTCGTTTTGATGGCGGCAGGTTTTCTGTGTTCATATAAAACCCGTGATCGAAAACAAGCAGATATGCCGGCGCAGCCATATCAGGCCTATGAAACAGTGGCGGAGGATCCGGGTATGATCAGCGCCAGAGACGACGGATCTTGATTCATATCAATTGAGTCAAAACTCGATTGGGTCCGTTGTGAATTATGAAAATGCAATTAAACATTCTTATATGCGGAGTTGGCGGCCAGGGAAACGTCTTGCTCGAAAAGGTTCTCGGTTTGAGCGCGATTCATGAGGGTCAAAAGGTTCGGGCGGCGGACACCTTCGGCGCTTCCCAGAGGGGGGGATCCGTCTTAAGCCACATTCGACTGGGGTCCGGTGTGAGTTCAAGCCTGGTACCGCGGGGTGACTGCGACATATTACTGGGTCTGGAGCCGGTGGAGACGCTGCGCGCCGCGGTACCTTTTCTGAGCGAAGATGGATTGTTGATTTTTAACACCGCCCCCGTGCCGCCGGCGAAGGTCAAAGCCGGCGAGGTCGGCTATCCCGCTACCGCGAATATTATTGAGCTATTGGGGCAGTTGACACCCAATCTGGTAGATCTGGATGCAACCGCTTTGGCCAAAGCGACAACCGGCAGCGAACGCGCGATGAATATGGCCATGGCCGGCGTACTGCTGGGACTGGGTGTTCTTCCGTTGAGTCCCGGGACGGTAAAGGATGTCATCTCAAAGATAACCGGTGCATTTGCAGCAAAAAATGTCAAGGCATTTGAAGCGGGCTATGAAGCGGGGCTGAGACGGCGGGGAGATATTCAAGGTGCGAGGTAAAGGGAGCAAGGTAAAAGGTGCCGGGTATACGGTGCAAGGTTCAAGGAAATCTGTTTGCCATGGGCCTTGCGCTCTGTGCCCGCTGCCGGGGCGAAGCCCTGATATTAGGAGGTGAGCTTGGACGGAAAGTCTCAGGTTGAACTAAAAGAAGATTTTCTTCTCGGCAATGAGGCCATTGCCAGAGGGGCCATCGAGTCGCACATTGATTTTGCCGCCGGTTATCCGGGAACCCCGTCATCGGAAATTATAGAAACTCTGGCGCGCAATGCCGATAAATACGGAATCTACGTGGAATGGTCCACCAACGAAATGGTGGCCTTTGAAAATGCACTGGGCGCTTCAATGGCGGGACTGCGGGCCATGGTTACCATGAAGCACGCCGGGATGAACTGGGTGGCAGATCCGCTCTCCATCGCCGTGTTAAGCGGTATCCGCGGGGGCTTGGTGATCGTCACGGCGGATGATCCCAACTGCCACAGTTCGGCAAATGAGCAGGACAGCCGTTTCTACGGATGGTTTCTGAAGACCTTAACCCTGGAGCCGTCGGATCCTCAATCTGCCAAAGACATGGTCAAGGAAGCATTTAAATTGAGCGAACAAGCGCAGCTTCCGGTAATTGTGCGCAGTGTGACGCGGGTCAGCCACAGCCGCTCGAACGTGAAGTTGGACGACATCTCACCAAAAAATCGTGAGATCGGCTACCAGCGGGATTCGGGCAGGTTTTTCGTCACCGGCAAACGCGCGCTGCAGCGCTGCCAGTGGTTGCAAGACCAGCAGCCGCTGCTGGAGAATATCTCCGAAAGTTTGTCCTTCAACACCTTGCGAAGCAAGGGCTCGGAGAAAATTTGCATTATTACTTCGGGGGTTGCCGCCACGTATGTTGAAGATGCGCTGAATACATTGGAAACCGATGACATTGCCGTACTCAAGCTCGGCAGTGTATTTCCGCTGCCGAAGTCACTGGTTGGAGAAGCCCTTTACGGCAAAGAATCCGTGCTGGTTATCGAAGAAGGGGGACCCCTGGTCGAGTTGCAGGTGAAAGCACTGGCATCGGATCTGCAGATGGCGGTGCGAATTTCGGGAAAAATGTCCGGTGCTGTTCCGGCTGTGGGCGAGTTAAATCTTACCGGTGTCACTCAAACGATTGCCCAAACACTGGGTCGTAATGAACCCGAGGGCGCTGGCCGGCAGGCGATTTTGAAAAAAGCCAATGAAATCCTGCCGCCGCGAACCATGGTGTTTTGTGCCGGCTGCCCGCATACCGGTACGATGCTGGCCCTGAAAAAAGCGATGCGTAAAGCCAAAGCAAAACCTTTTGTGGGCGGTGATATCGGGTGTTATACCCTGATGTGTTACCCGCCCCATGAAT
>CP070771.1:4101297-4114703 GCA_020345785.1 Desulfobacterales bacterium | reverse complement strand
ACCGGTATAACCTTTGAGGAAGAGAGAGATGCGATCATGCTGAAAAAATTGTGGCGCATGGTGTCCATGCTTATGTTGGCTGGCCTGATGACGAATTCCGCGGCTGTTGCTGTGGAGTCCGTTCAGGCTTTTAGACAACAGAACGGACTGCTGGCCTATGCTCCGCCTGCCTGGTTTTTGGAAGGGTACTTCGTTGCCCGCGAAAAAAATCCGGGTTTTGTTTTCGGGCCGGTGCAGGATTTCGTGACTACGCTCGGCGGCACGCCGACATGGTTGATCGAGGATCTGGAGTTAAAAGGCCTGGAGCAGGCCTCCGCCGAAGGCAAGAAATCCGAATACTCTTTGTTTCTCGAGATTGTTTCACCTGAGAGCACGGAATATTGGGTTTTTGTGGTGTTACCGCATGCAAGCGCTCAGGACTGGTTCGACGCGAGGCGCGCATTTCATGGGAGAAAGGCCGAGGCTTATTACGGCAAAACCCAAAAAGAACTCGAACGCGCCCTAAACAAAGGCCTTAAGATTACAGCTGAGCTTCGCTTTTTGATTGAGCAGGGAGAAACCAGTTTACAGGTTCCCGAAGACGTGATCATGGGCAGATATAATGTCCGGCCGGTTTTTGACCTCAGCACGGGCCACCGGCTGCATCCGGCCGCCAAAACCGAGTAGGGGATGTTTCTGCTTTGTCATATTTCGCTTTGCGTCACCAGCTTTTTACTGCAGAATGATCCAGCGTAATACACGAATGCCTAAAGTGCTCTAAATTGCCTAAAATGCCTAAAATTAAGGATACGCTGCGCTCTATCTCTTCTTATAAGATAGACAAAATACCACAATTTTAGCTCATTTTATTCATTTCAAATTTTAGATCATTTTTTCGATTAAGACGGATAAAACATGTTGATCTGACAATGTGAAGACGCAGAAACAGATAAGGAGATAGGAATCATGTCATCTGCCAGAGGTAAAAACGGCGGGGTTAATCGTCGCGACTTCTTTAAAAAAGCTGCCGCCATCGGATTGGGGGCCTCGGTGGGTGGCACCGCTTTCTGGCGGCCTCGCCGGGCCTCGGCTGGGATCACCCTGCCCAAGGAGCCGGCACCCCGCAGGCCTTTCGGCCGGTCGGGCATCATGGTCTCTTCGCTGTCACTGGGGGGAATGTTCGACATTCTGAACAACCGTTTGATGCTCGCTAAAGCGCTTGACTGGGGCATCAACTATTGGGACACCGCGGAGGGATACGGGGGAGGCCGCAGCGAGGAGGGCATCGGCCGCTGGTTCGCCCGTAATCCGGATACCCGCAAGCAAGTTTTTCTGGTTACCAAGCTTTCAGCGAGGAGAGGCACCGATTTCACACCCCGGCTGGAGGAGAGTTTGAAAAGACTGCGCACAGATTACGTCGACATGTTCTTCGTGCATGGAATCCGCGGTATCGATGAAATGGAAGCCGGTCTGGCATCTTGGGCGCAGGCCATGAAAAAGGCCGGCAAAATCCGTCTGTTCGGCTTCAGCACCCATTCAAACATGGAAGCGTGCCTCGCGGGAGCAGCCGAACTCCCATGGATAGACGGCATTATGTTTACTTACAACTACCGTCTAATGCACGAAGCCAATATGAAAGCTGCAGTTGATGCCTGCTACCGCGCCGGTATCGGTCTGACGGCCATGAAGACGCAGGGCGGCGGGCCGCTCAAAAGCGACAGTGAATCTGAGATTGAAATGGCGGGCCGCTTTATGCAGAAGGGATTTACAGAACATCAGGCCAAGCTCAAGGCTGTTTGGGAAGATAAGCGTATCGCCGCTATCTGCTCTCAGATGCCTAATCTAACTATTTTGGCCACCAACGCGGTCGCGGCAGTGGACCAAACCCGCCTTTCACAGTCAGATCATGCCTTATTGGCCCGCCACGCCGGGGAAACCTGCAGCGACTATTGCGCCGGATGCGGTCGTCTCTGTTCAGAAGTGCTTGCCGACAGCGTGCCGATCAGCGATGTCATGCGCTGCCTTATGTACTTGCGTTCCTATCAGGATCTCGGGCTGGCACGCTCCACCTTCGAAACCCTGCCGGCTGAGACAAGCAGGCTGTTAACTCAGTTGGACTTCAGCGAGGCAGAAAGATCATGCCCCCGCAACCTGCCGATCGGACAATTGATGCGGGAGGCTGCGATTCTGTTAGCCTGAGCGCAGTCAAACACCGGCGCTTGCGGGATACATTTTTAACCGGTGGGGAGGCGAATATGAAGTCTCGAAAATTAGGCAAGACGGATGCGGTTTCTTGCCCGCCCTGAGCGTGATCTGAGGTTTTGAAAACGCTTCAATTAAAATTATGAGAAAGGAGGAAAGGTATGAAAGAGAAAAAGATTTCACGGCGCCAATTCTTCAAGAAGGCAGGATTGGCCGCGGCCAGTACCAGCGCAGTTTTTTACGGCCCCTGGAAATACAACCGGGTCTATGCAGCTGCGACCGATAAACCGATTTTGATCGGCATGACCTCCGACGCCAGTGGACAGTTCGCCAACAGCGGGGCCTCTGACCGCCGCGGCATGATGATGGCCATTGCCGAATTCAATGAAAAGGGCGGGGTGCTGGGGCGCAAGATCGAATACATGCATATCGATACCGAGAGCAACCCCGCCACCGGAAGCCGGGTCGCCGAACGCATGATCACGCGCGACGAGGCGACCTTTCTGATCGGTGCGCTGAGTTCAGGGGTGGCCAACGCCATCTCCCAGGTCGCCCAGAAGTACGGCGTCGTTTATATGAACAGCAACTCCAGCTCTCCGACGGAATCCGGCAAGAACTGTCACCGTACCAAATTCGTATGGGACGGCAACGGGACCAATTTTGCCAAGGCGGCGGTGAAAAACGCCATTGAAAAGATCGGCGACCGATGGCTGCTGCTGACCAACGACTATGTGTGGGGGCACAATACCTCGAACTCCACCCGCAAGCTGGTCAACGCTTTCGGGGGCAAGATCATCGACGAACTGTTCGTGCCCCAAGGCACCCGGGACTTCACTTCCTATTTGTTGAAAATCCAACAAATCAAGCCGCAAGTGGTGGCGGCCGCCGTGGCCGGGGACGACTCGAAGGTGATGCGCCAGCAGGTTGCTCAAATGAAAATGGGGAAAACGCCGGCCTGGATCAACAACCAGCAGGACTGGCCGGATGTCTACGGCCAGCCGCTTGACAATCTTTTCGGCGTTTTCGGCACCACATGGTACTACAACCTGGATCTTCCGGGGGTAAAGGAGTTTGTCGAGCGCTATCGTCAGATGTATCCGGACACCGCCATGAAGTCGCCCGGCAATGTCTTCTACAATGGCTATATGTGCACCAAAGAACTCTTGAGTGCGGTCGAACGTGCGGGGAGCACCAATAACATCAAAGTCATCAAGCAACTTGAAGGGCTCAAGGTGTCGGCCCGGGATCGCATGCAGCATCATGACGCCTACATGGGGCCGAGTCATCAGATGCAGCAAACCGTTTACCTGGCAACGACCAATGATGAGGAGGTGTGGAAGAAAAACAACGATGACCTTTTTAGTATCCTGACCTATGTGAGTCCCAAGGATGTTGAAGACACGGATGCGATGGCCGAATGCAGCCTGGAATCCTATGACGAAACCCCGACCTACGAGGGTTGAGGCAGATGGATTTTGTCATTACGCTTTTGCCCTATATTATCAATGGAATCAGCCTGGGCCTGTTATTTGCACTGATCGCGTTGGGCTTTATGCTGATTATCGGGGTCATGGAGCTGATCAATCTGGCCCATGGATCTTTATTTGCACTCGGTGCCTATCTTGCAATGGTCTTGATCTTCCCGCATGTCCCCTGGCTCGGCGCATTCGGGCAGTGGTATCTGGGTCTTCCGATCGTGTTGCGTTATGTGCTGGCCATTGTGTTGGCGCCGGCCCTGGTTGCCGTGGTGGGAATGGTTCTTGAAGTCTGCATGCGTCCCACCTATGGAAAGGATCCGCTTTACGGGCTGCTGCTGACCTTCGGTGCGGCGCTGGTTCTGGAGGAATCCATTCGGGTCGTGTGGGGATCGGCAGAGCAGACACTGCAGGTCCCGCCGGCCTTTGTAGGGCCTTTTCTGTTCGGGGGGATGATTTATTCCAAATACCAGTTTTTCGCCAGCGCGCTCGCATTCATCATTATTCTGCTCGTGTGGCTGTTTTTGGAGCGCACGCCCTACGGTGCCATCATTAAAGCCGGAGCCCACGATTCAGAGATGGTCCGCGCCCTGGGCATCAACTTGCCCCGCCTGCGGTTTTTTGTGTTTGGGTTCGGAACATCGCTGGCGGCGGTTGCCGGCATCATCATGTCACCGATCTGGGGGCTGCGGCCTCACGTCGGGGTGGATGCCGTCATTCCGGCCTTCCTGATTATCACGCTGGGAGGGGTGGGCAGTTTTTGGGGGGCGGTCATCGCCGGAGTCCTGGTCGGCTTGGCCGTGGGAATTACCGCCGGTTTTGCTTCCGAGTGGTCCCTGCTGTCCATGTATCTGTTGCTGATTGCGGTGGTGACCGTTCGTGCCCGCGGGCTTTTCGGTAAAAAGAGCATATTGGAGGATTGAGCGTATGCCCGGGTTTGGCTCGTATATCAAACACTGGATCACGGTTGAAATGCTGATTGCTTTCGCGGTGCTGTCTACGGTTCCATTGTGGGTCGAGGCCGTGGGACTCTATCAATATCTGGGGGTGGAAATCCTGATTTGGATGATCTATGCGCTCGGCTTCAATCTGCTTTTAGGTTACACGGGCAAGCCGTCTTTCGGGCACGGCGCCTTTTTCGGCATCGGCGCTTACGGCTTTGGACTCTCCCAGCTGCATCTCATGGAGAACACGTGGCTGGGACTTGGGTTTGCGGTCTTGGCGGCGACGGTGGCAGGCGCGGCAGTCGGGGCGTTTGTCTCACACCGGCGCGGTATTTATTTCGCCCTGATGACGATCGCCTTCGGACAGGTATTCTGGTTCACTTCCGTCAAATGGCACGCTGTCACCGGCGGCGAAGATGGTCTTCAAAACATCCCCCGGCCGGATGTCTTTTCGATCAGTCTATGGGAAAACGAGGCCCTGTATTATTTCGCTTTTGTCTTTTTTTGCATCGTGGTTGTTGCGCTGTGGCGATTGATCCATTCACCCTTCGGTAAGGTCATCAAAGCCATTAAGCAAAACGAGATGCGGGCCGGATTTATCGGCTACAACGTCAGACTGTTCAAATTTCTGGTTTTTACGATTTCAGCGGGAATCGCGGGGCTGGCCGGCGGCTTATTTTCCATGGCCCAGGGTAGCGCGTATCCGGACGTCATGAGTTTGCACGTATCCGGGTTGGTCGTGATGATGACCCTCATCGGCGGAGGATTTGTCAGTTTCTGGGGACCCGTTCTGGGAACCATCATTTTCTTTGTGGCCCGTGACATCCTGGGGGCGTTAACCGAGACCTGGCTGCTCTGGTACGGCCTGATGTTCATCGTGGTGGTGCTGTTCAAGCCCGAAGGACTTGCGGGCATCTGGCAGGATCTGACCCGCTCCCGGATGTCCGGCAAAGAATCCGTGGCGGCGCATCCGCTTCCGTTTTTACGGAGATAGCATATGACTGCTTCACCTTTGTTCGAAGCCCGTCACATTCACAAACGCTTTGGGGATCAGGTGGTGCTCGAAGAGATCAACCTGGCCTTCATGGAAGGTCGGCTCAGCGGTATCATGGGGCCGAACGGTGCCGGCAAGACAACCTGCTTTAATGTGCTGACAGGCCGCTACAAGCCCAACCGGGGGCAGGTGATTTTCGATGGGGAGGACATCACGGGGCTTCCTCCCCGGGTGATTGCGCAAAAAGGCGTGTCGCGGTCCTTTCAGCAGATAAATCTGTTCGATGAATATACGGCCCTTGAAAACGTGCTCATCGCCGTGCCCCAGGTGCGGAACAGAGGGTACAATATGATCCTCGATATCGAGAGAGACAGCGCAGCAATGGATAAGGCGGCATCGGTGCTCAAACAGGTGGGCCTCGGCGGTAAGGAGCTTGAGCCCTCCGACCGGTTGTCCTACGGTGACCGCCGTTCCCTTGAAATTGCAGTCGCCCTGGCCGCCGAACCCCGGATCCTTTTTCTGGACGAACCGACATCCGGCATGGGCGCCAATGCCATGAACCGGCTGGCGGACCTGGTGCAGGAGCTAAAGTGTCAGTATACCATGGTGATTATTGAACATGACATGAAATTTCTTTTTGATCTGGCGGACCACATCTCGGTGGTCCACTGGGGTCAGGTCATTGCCGAAGGCACGCCCGAGGAGCTGCGAGCGAATAAATGGGTACAGGCATCGAACTTGGGGAAACTGGTATGATTCTGGAGGTCAAAAACATTGACACCTTTTACGGTGAAACCCAGGTGCTCTACGATGTATCGCTGTCGGTGGACAAAGGCGAGGTGGTCAGCCTGCTCGGTCCCAACGGTGCCGGTAAAACCACGACCCTGCGTTCCATCCTCGGTTTGACGCCGGCACGGCAGGGTACGATATTTTTCGACGGTACAGAAATTACGTCCAAACCGACCCATGAAATCGCCCGGGCCGGCATATCCTGGGTCCCGGATGATCGGCGCATTTTTCCTACCCTGACTGTTAGCCGCAATCTTTCCATTGCCCGCAAAAAAAGCCGGTTCCGTGCCTGGCAGATCAAAGAGGTGTTCGAACTGTTCACCGCCCTCGAGTATTTGATGGATCGCGAGTGTGAAAACCTTTCCGGCGGTGAAATGCAGATGGTTGCCATCTCACGGGCTCTGCTCGGCGCTCCGGGTATGGTGCTGTTCGACGAACCCACCCAGGGGCTGGCGCCGAAGGTCGCCCAGGATGTCATGGGAACAGTGACGCGCCTCAAGGAAGAAGGGATTGCGGTACTGCTGGTGGAACACAATGCGCTGAGTGCCCTGCAGGTGAGTGACCGGGTGTATATTATGGATCTCGGCAAAATTGTCCACGACGGGGTCGCCCGGGACCTGGTCGAGAACGAAGCATTGCGGGTAAAGCTATTGGGGATTTGAAATGAGACAGCCACCGCTTCTTGTTGTCGATAAAATCACGAAGGTTTACACCCGGGGGCGACTGAACAGACGAGTCACTTTTAAACTCGAGGCCGATTTCACCATCGCAAAGTCGGCGATCGTCGGCATGATGGGACCCAACGGTTCGGGGAAAACGACGCTGTTCGAACTGATCACCGGCAGCAACCGGCCCACGAGCGGAACCGTTCTGTGCCTGGGTCGCAATATCCACAATGTCAAATATCGTGAACGGGACCGTTTGGCGATCCATTATCACCAGTCATACCAGGTCCGGCGCTTTAAAAAGACCCAACCAAGTTTTATGATGGAAGCTGCCGACAGTAACTATCCCATGATTCATCTGTTTGATGAACCCCAGTTCAACACCCAAGACGGATATATCGGTTTTATGCTGGATTTCTTCTACAAACTGCGCCGGGAGGACCGACTGGTCCTCGTCTGTCTTCACCCGAACGAACCTCTGCATCTGGATATTATGAGAGAGATTTGTGAGCAGTATATCTTTGTCTCCCGTGGCCGGCTGCAACACCACCCGGACTTCGAGTCGATGCTGAGCGATGACCGGGTGAGGAATTATCTGGGGCACCTTATATAGAATTGACGATTGATTATTGCAGATTGATTATCAAAGGAATTCAATCATCTAATTTTTTTGATGGGTTCGAAAAATTGGGGGTCTTGATTCGTGATTTAGTTGCTCAATTAAATCACTGATCAAGATCTGAAACATAATCTTAACATTTAAGCCACGTTGTAGCTTGTGCGGTCTATTTATCGCGCCACGGGAATACCTCGGGCCACTGCGCAGGCGCACAGCGTGCGTACATTTTCGGATATTCGGTCTCGACTCCGAGTTCCTCTGCGGCATGCCAGGCCCAGCGCGGGTCGAACATCATGCCGCGCCCCAGCGCAACGATGTCTGCTTTACCGCCTGCGATGATTTCTTCGGCCTGACGCGCTTTGGTAATCATCCCCACCGTCCAGGTCCTTATCTCGACTTGTGTGCGGATTCGAGCGGAAAACGGCACCTGATAGCCGGGTCCGAAGGGTATCTTCTGGCGCGGATCTAAAGCGCCTGAGCTGACATCGATGAAATCACACCCCAGCGTTTTTAGGGCCTTGGCAAAGACGACGGATTCTTCCACGGTCCAGCCCCCATCAATCCAGTCAGTTGCCGAAATTCGAATGCCTAAGGGCTTGTCATCCGGCCAGACGGCGCGAACGGCCTCGAACACTTCCAGCGGGTAGCGCATGCGATTCTCGAGTTTGCCGCCGTATTCGTCATTGCGTTGATTGCTGAGGGGCGACAGAAACTGGTGCAGCAAATAGCCGTGGGCACTGTGCAGTTCAACGAGATTGAAACCGATGCGGTCCGCCCGTTCTGCGGCGGCGACAAACTCCGCTTTGACTGCCGCAAGACCTTCGCGACTCAAGGCCTGCGGCACATGCCAATCCGGTCCGAAAGGAAGTGCTGAGGGCGCTATTGTCTTCCAGGAATTTTCATCGGCCGCCAACGGGTGGCCGCCGTCTGAAGGTATGTGGGCCGACCCCTTGCGCCCGGCATGGGCCAGTTGGATTCCCATGGGAGTCACACCGTACTCCCGGCAGAAGTCGATCACCCGTTTTAGTGCCGCTTCGTGCTCATCACTGTAAAGGCCAAGGCATTTCGGTGTAATGCGGCCTGCGGCAGAGACAGCCGTGGCTTCGGTCATCACCAGACCGGCCGCTCCCATGGAAAACTGGCCCAGGTGCATCAGGTGCCAGTCGACCGCCGAGCCGTTTTCAGCGCAATACTGACACATGGAAGAAACCGCGATCCGGTTGTTCAACGTAAGGCCGCGAAGCTCAATGGGTGAAAACAGTGCGCTGGGCATGGCCAATGATCTCCTTCGTAAGGACCGAGCAATTTAAAGCCGGCTTTTCAGCACCGCTATCTGCCTCTTCTGTAATTTTTAGGCGCTTAATTGTGAATTCTTTGCATCTTATAAAAAGATTTTTTTTATCACGAAAACACGAAAGTTGGAAAACACGAAAAGTTTCTTAGGTTTTTCGTGTTTTCGCCTGTCCCGTTAAACCTTTTTTTCTGTTTAAGCGGGATCATTTCGTGCTTTCGTGATTGATCTTTTTAGGTTCCAGCTCAAATGTAGCTCTATCATTTCTTGACAATTTGCCGTGGTTTTCTCAAATTACTCCCGGCCCCATTTTTCCAGATAAGCGCCGCAAAGCTCCTCCACGGTAGGGATGTATTCCTCCTTGGGAATCGCCAGCAGCGTATAGTTGAGAAAGTTCTCCCAGTTGATGTTGCCGCTGAAGATATTGCCGGCCCAGCTGCCGCAACCGAGCGAGTCGGTGGTGGGCAGGCCCGAGGTCCAGCCGCCGCTGTTGGCATGCGCATGGGGCATGTTGCAGACGACCCGTCCCACATTGGCCCGCAGCGCCAGCTTCACCCGCCTTTCATCGTTTTCCGAGTGAATGGATACGGAATGGCCTTCGCCGGAAAACTTGAGAATCTTCTCGACGCGGTCCAACATCTCGTCGAAATCGTTCCACTTCCAGACGGTCAGCACCGGAGAAATTTTCTCGCCCGAAAAGCGGTCTTCCGGCCCGATCTTTTCCCCGATGACCATCAGAAAGCGGGTGCTTTCCGGCACCGTCAAGCCGGCATGCTCGGCAATGAATGTCGCCGGCCTGGCCACGATGTCCCGGTTCAGGTGGCTGCCGTCCGGCCACATGTATTTTCTCAATTTTTCGCGTTCATCCGTGCTGCACAGGTAGCCGCCTTCGGCTTTCAGGCACTCGATCATTTGATCGTAAATGCCCTCATAAAGCGCCACCGCATTTTCTGAAGAGCAGGAGGCCGAATTGTTGGCAATTTTTGAAAGCCGGATCTTGTGGGCCGCCGCCGCCAGATCGACGGTGTCATCCACAATAGAAACCACGTTGCCGGCTCCCACGGTTTGGGCGGGCTTGCCGGCCGCATAGACCACTTTCACCAGAGCGGCACCGCCGGTAGCCACCGCATAATCACAGTTGGCCATCAGTTCGGAAGTTTTGGCATGGCTGGTCTGTTTGATGCACTGCATCAGATCCACCGGAGCACCGATTTTCTCGAGCGCCTTGCGAACGTGCTGCACCGTTTCATAGGAGGTCTTTTGGGTGCGGGGATGCGGCGAGACGATCTGCGCGTTGCGGGTTTTGAGCGTGCTCAAGGCCAGGCAGCAGATGGTCGACTCCGGGTTGGTGCAGGGCACGACATTGGCAATGACCCCGATCGGTTTGGCGTATTTGCGGATCCCCAGGGCCTTGTTCTCTTCGATCAGGCCGCAGGTCTTGGCATTGCGCATGTCCCAGAGGGTTCCCAGGGTCTTGTTCTTGATTTTGTTCACCTTGTCCTCGGCATTGCCGATATTGGACTCCTCCACGGCCATATGGCCCAGCTTATGGCGCACGTCATCTTTCAAAAGTTCCCAAGCCACGGCCTGGACCATCTCGTCGACTTTTTCCTGGGGCCAGAATTCGACCTGCTTAAATGCCTTTCTGGCTTTCTGATACATTTCCTGAATGTTGTCTTCCATGATTTTTTCTCCTTCGGATAAAAAATATTCAATTCAAAAGGTTTCTAATTTCGTGCTTGGCTATATTATCTATCAACTGCTTATGTATAGAACGCCGCAGGCTGACTGTTTTTCATTTGCCTTTGCTTGCATCCCGCTCAGGCGGAGCCTCCCTGCCTTGCCATAGTCCTCGCCTCTGCAGGACGACGGCAGGTCAAAGGCAAATGAAAAGAAAATTTCACTCTGCGTCCTTTGCGCCTCTGCGGTGAAATATTTTTTCCGCTTACAAGCTCGTATCAGCAATCGATACTACTTTATAGGCAGAGAGTATCCCATGCTTTGAAACGCTTCCTTGGCCACCACAAAGAAATCTTCAATGTCCTTGGAGGTGATCCAGCCCAGATTGCACAGCCGAAACGTCTCCAGGCCGAACATTTTGCCCGGGTAGATGGTAAAGCCGCGCTCATAGCAATAGTCATGCAGCTTGCTGAAATCAAAGCGCTCATCCTCGGGTGCTTTTACGGTGACCACCAGATGGCCCTGAATTTCTTTGTCGATGACGGTATCCAGCCCGATTTCTTCCAGGCCTTTATGGATGGCTTCCCAGCAGCCGGTGATGCGCTTATAGCGGGCCTGCTCCCCTTCCTGCCAGTACTCTTTAATGGCCTGGCGCAGGGCATAAATCACCTGAACCGGCGGGGTGAAATGCATCTCGCCCACCCGCTCGAAGAAGTCGTATTGCATGAAGAGGTTGCAGTAATAGGAGCGCGTCGGGTAGTCCTTTGACTTGATGATTTCATCGATTTTACCCACGGTCCATGAGACACCGGTCATTCCGCACAATCCCTTCTGAGCCGAGGACATGCAAAAATCAATGTTTTCTTCTTCGATATTGAGGGGCAACAGGCCGTATGTAGAAATCGTGTCCGCGATAAAAATACAGCCGTTGTCATGGGCCATTTTGCCGATGTCACGCACCGGGTTCAAAACTCCCGTGCCGGTTTCATGGTGGGTGGTGGCCACCACCGCGATGTCTTTTTCTTTTTCCAAGGTTTCTTTGACCACCTTCAGATCCGGCAACCCCGTTGTCGGAAATTGGAGATTGACGCAGGGGATGTGGTAATAGTCGGCTATTTCCACCATCCGGCTGGAATAGGCCCCATTGTTTACGACACATATCTTTTTGCCCTCCGGCACCAGTGAGTTCACGAGAGCATCCTGGATAATCGTTCCGGAACCGGTGAACAGCACCGACGTGTACCTTTGCGGGTCCGCGTGCACGACCTTGACAAGTTCGCGCCGGACCTCATCCATGATTTCGACAAATTCCTTTTCCCGCGGACAGATATCCGGCACTACCTGGGCATATTTGACCGTATCGGTAGTGGTGGCCGGCCCGGGATTCAATAAAATGTTGCGTTTAACGGATTTTAGGACTTCCATTTTGTTTGTGCCTCTCCAAATATCATTTATACAACGAATTCTATATTTTAGAGGTAGTCGCAATACCTACGATATAAAATTCGAAATTCTAAATCCGAAATCCGAAACAATTCTAAATGACCCAAATTCAAAATTCAAAACGCCAAATTGACCTGCAATTAAAGCAAAATGGCAAGATCTGGCAATCTTTTCTCCGTTTCGAACATTGGTTCATTTGATATTTGAATTTGTTTCGAATTTCGAGATTCGTGCTTCGAATTTATCTACAGCTATTATTTTTCTTTTATTATCTTAACGCGATTATAATTTTCCTACCTTCTTAATCCCGCTCTTCTTGCTGGGATCTTCAATTTCTTCCACGATCGAATGTCCGCTGCCGACGATTTTCTTTCTTTCCTCTTTGGCCTTGTTCCATTCATCAACCGTCCGGCAGATGCCGGATTGGGCCACCTTATTGCGGTCTTTCAGCGGCGGAACCGGCCGATCCTCCGGTCCATCATAGAATTCCTTGGGCGTCAAGGTCTGACCAGTGCGCCGGTATCCGTTGCGTTCGACTTCCTCGATGTAATGCGCACCGACAGCAAAGGAGCGGGTTACGGCCAAAATGGCCCAGGTTGCTTCGGGTGAAAATCCGAGATCCAGCATGGCAGCACCGGTCGCGCCCAGCATGTCAAGATCAACCGGCGCGTCACTGACGGCCTGAGCCGCTTTGACGATTTCTTTGGTGAACTCGATGTATTTTCCTGCCACCCCGAGCTTTTCGGCCCGGGCAAGCATGCGTTTGGCGGCCGG
Organism: Desulfobacterales bacterium; assembly: GCA_020345785.1. Next base: position 4,101,848 of record CP070771.1, on the reverse strand, counting down.
GTCCTTGAGCATCAGATTGGAAACCCCCAAAGCTTCGTCATGGATGTTTTCCTGCACCAGGCGTTCGGCTGCTTGCGCCATTGACAATCCTTCGGCTTCGGCCTGTTTAAGATATTTTTCCAGCCGGTTGCCGAATGCTGAATAAGCACCGTAGGCATGTCCGAAAGCCAGGATCGAGGCCCCGCAGGCCTGGGTCAAAAACGTTTTGGATTGAGCCACAATGCGCGACATGACCGCCGCCCCCGACAATCCATCCTCCAGCGCCATGATCATAACGTAGTTGAGCATCTGCTCTTCTTCGACCGTCGGAATCCGGGCCTGATAGTCGATGAACAGCATGTCCACCACGCCGTAGCCTTGCTCCATAACCTCGGTAGTGTCGTATCCGCGGGCGACGATGCGGTGAACATTTTTGTAAGCAACTTCCGACACCCATTGAAACGGCGCCCGCTTGGTATCCAATGGGACGGTACCGTATTCGCGTTTACTATAATCAAAGGGGTTTTTCGGGCTGTCCAGGTTCCCGATTTTTCCCTTTTTTGCATTGAGCT
>CP070771.1:4098560-4101197 GCA_020345785.1 Desulfobacterales bacterium | reverse complement strand
TTCAATTAAAATATCAGATTCCACGTAAGCGGTCTAAGATAACAGCCGGTGATAAGGTTTATGATGCGATTAAGCGGCATAAAAAAGGGCTGAATTTTTCGCAAATCCAGGCTAAAACAGGATTTGGAGATAAAAAAATCCGAAACATAATATACAAACTTCACAAAACAGGTGCAATTAAGCGAAAAAGCCGTGGGATCTATGTCGCTGGTTAATCACCGCCTACATTTGGTTATCATACAATCTCTGCAATTAGATAGTTCTCGAAAGGTATGGTGATATAATCCGTGTTTGTCAAAGGTTTTTGACCTGCCCGTGGTAAATATAGATAGCAGTGTAAGCGCTTAATAAACAGCACCGGCTAAGAAATCGCCAGGAGATCAGGGTCAAGATACTGCGGCAGCAGTTTTTTGTAGTCGTCTTCGGATTCAGCGTAGGGAAGTCTATCAAACAGGAATCGAAAATACTCGTAGGGCTTCAGCCGGTTGGCCTTGGCGGTCTCGATTAAACTGAATATAGCTGCGCTGGCCTGCGCGCCGTTGGGATGTCCGGAAAACAGCCAATTTTTTCTACCCAGCACAAAGGGACGTATCGCATTTTCGGCCAGGTTATTATCCGGTCTGAGGCGACCGTCATCAATATAGCGAACCAGCCGGCCCCAATTGCGCAGCGCATAATTGACCGCTTTACCCAGCAGTCCCTTGGGCGGGGTGATCAGCGAGGTTTGAGTCAACCAGTCTTTAAATTCGATTAATATGTCTTTGGCCTTCTCCTGACGCAGACCATAGCGCTGAGGTGTTGAAAACTCGTTTTCGTCGGCATGCTTTTCCAGAGCATACAGTTGGCGGATATAGTTTACGGCCTGCTCAGCATGGCCCTGCTTTTTGGGGTTTGCTTTGGCGTTGATCACTTCTACAAATTTACGGCGCACGTGTGCCCAGCAACCCACAAGCTCGACACCCTGCTGTCGGCCCAGCGTGTCATAGCCGTTGTATCCATCGGTTTGGACATAACCCTGATAGCCGTCCAGGAACTTCAGCGGAACCTGACCCGAACGCGTGGGTTGATACTGATAGATCAATACCGGTTTTTGCGGAGCGCCGCCGCGATACACCCACATATATGATTTGCTGGTGTTGGAACGACCCGCTTCGTTTAATACCTGAACCGGCGTTTCATCGATGTTGATCAAAGGACCGGAGCGGATCTCCTGATGAAGCAATGCCATCAAAGGCTTGAGACGTTCGGCCACCTTAACCGCCCAGTTGCACATCGTGGCCCGGCCCAACTCGATTCCCATCCGGGCAAAGATTTTCTCCTGGCGGTAAAACGGCAAGGCGTCTTCGAATTTGGATACCAACAGGTGGGCCAGCAGCCCGGCGGTCGCCATGCTTTTAGGGATCAACGGCACCGGAGCCGGCGCAACCTTGACCGTAGGGCCATCACTGTCGACACCCTCACAGCTTTTGCAGGCATACTTGTATCGGATATGGCGAATCACCTGAACTTTGGCCGGTATGATGTCCAGTTTTTCACAGACCTCTTCACCGATACGGCTCATATGGCTGCCACAGCCGCAGACCTTTTCGGCGTCGGTCAAATCGTGGATTACCTCGACGCGCGGCAAATCTTCGGGAAGCGGCTTGCGACCTCTTTTGCGGCGAGTATGCTGCGCAATAGTGATCTCATTGGGTAAAACAACAGCGGCTTCAGCGGTTTCCACTTCATTGAAAAGAAGCAGTTGGTGGCGATCTTCTTTGGGAAGCTTGTCGGTCTTGCGGCCGAACAGCTCGTTTTGAAGCAACCGGATGCGCTCTTGCAAATAGTCAATACGAGACTGGTAGCTGTGCTCTTTTTCTTCAAGGTCTGCACGGGATGCAGCCAAAGAAATAATGATCTCTTTTAACTCGGCTGAATCTTCGGGAAGGCTTGAAATGTCTATATCCATGATGCCTTCCTATAGCACAGCCGGATGACTTTAGGAAGAAATTTTTTTAAAAATTTTTCTTAAAAATACCGCCAAATAGGACTTTATGTCAAGGTGGAGTAGTTGAGAGCAGCGTGGGCGCGGATCTGATGAAACGGCAGTCCCTCCAAAAGCCAGCCCAGTTGACGCGCATCGATAGAAAGAATCTGCTTTTCCGATTGCGGCCAACTGAAGCGATGCTTCTCCAGACGCTTCTGCCATAAGGCGAACCCGTTGCGGTCCCAGTACAAAATCTTGATGATCTGGCAGCGGCGGTTGCAGAAAACAAATAAGTGCCCCGAAAACGGGTCCATCTGCAGCTGGGTCTCGACCAGAATCGACAACCCATTGATGGATTTGCGCATGTCCGTGTGACCCAGGGCTAAATATACCCGGGTGTGCGATGGCAAAAACATTTACAGCTGCCTGAGGGTCAAAACCAATTGCCGAAGAGTGACCGGGTCAAAACCGCGATCGATATCAATGCGGTATTGCTCATCCAGGATTAATCGTAACGGGGAACCATTTGAGCATGTATGTGATTGCACAGCCGAGCCCAATTGAAGTTCAATCAAAGAAACCGGGGCTTGCGTGCGATGCAACCGTTTCTTCCAGTATGTCAGCTGGTGCGTTTTTAAATTATGGAGACGACAAAATTCGGTCTGTGTCAG
>CP070771.1:4093569-4098460 GCA_020345785.1 Desulfobacterales bacterium | reverse complement strand
AAATGGTGGTGGCCCGGATATTGATACGGCGCACCGTCCCGGACATATTGCCGACCGTCACGGTATCCCCGACCTGAACGGGTCTTTCCACCAGCAGAATAATACCGCTCACGAAATTCGAGACAATCTCCTGCAGACCGAAGCCCAGCCCGACGCCCACGGCCGCCATCAACCAGCCGAGTCTGCCCAGATCCAGGTGCATCTCAGAGAGTGTCAGCAGCATTCCGATCACGAAAATGCTGTACCGGGAGATGGTGAGCGTGGCATACTTCATGCCTTCGTCGAGACGCAGGCGCGGAAAGAGCGTAAACTCGTAAATACCGGGAAGAGCCCGGAGAATCCAGAATGTCGCTACGAAAAAAAGCGCGGCGCGAATTAAGTCCGCTACGGTGACATATTCAACAACGTCTCCCGCTTGACGAATACGATATAGGTTCAGTTCGTCAAAAGCCTTAAAAGCCTGCGAATCGATACCCCAGTAATTGGCCAGCAAAATGATGCCGAGGAGTATGAAAACGACGCGCGTAAAGCGGTGAATCTGCACCTCGACTTTATCTTCCGGAGCCGCTTCTTCGCCCGGAGCCGTTACGGGTGTCAGCATTCCCCTCCGCCGGGCCAAGGCGTGGAGCATGGAACGGACTCCCGTATGGAGAAGCGGTAGTAGAATCAGAGTCCCAAGCGAAAGCGTGTAACTGCGGGCGAGGCGCCGGGCACCGTAGCGGTAGCCGGCAATATCGAGGGCGACAATAAGAATGGCTGCCAGGATCAATAGCGTGCTGAGCAACGGCCAGTAACGGGCGAGGAATCCTTCATTTTTCGTGATGAACATACGCTGCACAAAGGGTGACTTGGGTCTGACCAGCCATACGATGGCGACTCCCGCCATGAGTTCAAAGAAAGTATAACAGATTCGCGGCAATGCCTGGAAATCAAAGGGCGATACACGGAGAATTTGCCAAAACAACAGCCAGGTGATGTAACCGATGAGAATGATACGCAGCGATCTGTAGAGGGTGCGTGCCGCTTCGGGAGGCATGTCAAATTGGAGACGGGCAATGCCGCGGTTCGCCAGAAAGGAACGGGTCAGAAACCAGAAAACCAAAAAGTATGCCGTAGACTCCAAAGCCCGGCTTAAAACCGGTTTCAAAAAGAGGGGCAGATCGGTGGGGCCTATAAATCGGGCGAAGATCAGCAGATAAGCCGGGAGAAGCACGGCACTCATCAAGGCGCCGAAAATTACAAACAACCGGTCGAGGGCACCGACACCGCGCTCAACCGTTAATTGGATGCGCCTTCGGGTTACCCGCCGCAGTCGCTGCCGGGCATAGAAAAGCCCGACGGGCAGAGCGATGAACAGAATCAAACCATAAAATATCGCCACGGGGCTGCGGAGAATCTCACCGAGCCAGGTTGTCATTTCATTGGATACGGTCTTCCGTGCCCATAGAGCAAGATTGCGGATCTCGCTGCCGATGGGCTTTAAAACTTCCACGCCTATGGGCTTGTCGTCCCGCAGCCAGAAAACCCTTGAACGGATGAAGCGCTCCAACTCGTTCAAAGTATCCATTCGCGCAAGAAGCGTCATCTGGATATGTTGCCCGAGGCTGATCGCTTCGGTCAGAAGCCCCTTCTCATCCTGCAAAGCGGCGCGATATCTTGTCAGCAAATCGACCGTGACGGCTTTGAAGGCCTCTTTTTCTCCCTCGGACAACTGTGCCATGGCGGTTTCGACAGCTTCTTTCCAGCGGTCCCTGATGGAAAAGAGCGTGTCCTCGATTATATAACGGCGGTCGCGGTAGCCGTTAAGGATCTGGGAGAAACCCGGCCGGAAAGGCCGGGTCAACACGCGGCGACGGAGCTTCAATTGCCGCAGGGTGAGTTTGATGCGGTCGGCCGCTTTTTGCGAGGCTCCCTCCAGCTTCAGCAATTCCCGGATTCCGGCCAGTTCTTCCTTTTCCGTCACCAGCCTTTTATCCTGATCGGCCGCATCGCGTTCCAGGCCGACCAAAAATTGTTCAAGTTCCCCTTTGTTTCTCTCCGAACGGGAAAGCTCTGCTTCCCACGTCGCAGTGAAAAGGGCGGCCGGGGTTTTAGCAGTCGCCTCATCCTGCTCTTTGCGGGCCAGAGATTCGATCTTCTGCTTTTGCGCCAAAGCCAGTTGCTGCTCGAAAGCCTTGCTGTAGCCTTCAAGCTCTTGATCGAGACGCTCGAGCTGTTTTTCAGCCAGCTCCAGCTCGGCGCTCAAAACCGGCTCGAGATCTGCTCTCAAAGCAGCCTCTTCCGTTAGAATCTTGATGGATTTCAGGGCAATCTGGTTCTCGATCTGCGCATTTTCCAGCCTTAAATCGATAAGTTTCTTTTCCGCCTCGGTTTTGGCAGCGTTGCCGGCTTCGGCCAGCAGGGAGGCATTTTTCTCAGCCGCCCCTGAGGCCTTGCGGGTTTCCGCAATGAGTTTAGGCAATGATTCCAAACGCTTGCCATGTTCACTGATGGCATTGCGCATGGCGGCTACCCGATCCCGTTGCTGATCTGCGCTGGCTTTGAGGCTTTCAAGGCCCTTCTTATCAAGAGCGTCGGGTGGCTGCGGCGGGCTTTTTGCTGAAAGGGCTGCCAGTTGATCTCTGGCGCTCCTCAAACGGCCCTCTATGGCGGCTTTCTGCCCGCTCTGGGTTTCGGCTTTGGTAATGAGGCTCAGCGCTTGCTCCAACAGCGCTATTTGCCTTTGCAAAACGGTCCGGCTCAACCCCTCCGGGCTGTCTTTGCCGGGGGTGGCGGAAATGGCTTCCAGTTTTTTGCGCGTCGCAGCCAGCTTTTCACTCACGACCTCCTTTGTGAGTATCGCCGCGACGGCCTCCGGCTGATCTGCCGGCGTTTTTTCCTGAGCCGAGCCTTTCCGGCATAAAAACGACAGCACAACCACAATCACGGCTGAAAAAACAAAAAACCTAATGAAACATTTTCGATGCAGCAAATTCATTTACCTTCCGTCAGAGATAGAAAAGCAATTTTTTTTGTCCGACTATGGTTCAACCCGGCTGGAATGTCAAGCTTGAAAGGGCATCTTTGCAAGTCAGACATCAAGAATGAATCACCTCAGTTGGCGGTATCTCTGCTCGGTAGATCTTCGCAGATGGTAACTAAGGCGGGATTTACTACGATCCTTCAACGGCCTGGTGTCAAGTAATAGCCATGTTTCCTTATGGCCGGCAGTAGAGAAGGGGAACGTTGGTGCAGGAATCGCTTTATTCACGCTCTGTTTCGAGTGAGACGCCCCACTGAAGAGGTATCTTTGAACATTTTTGCACGTTCTGCACCAACGTTCCATTTAACGCTTGACAGGTTCGAATTCAGAGCACGGGACCCATGATGGCAATGGCGTTGTTCCAGAGCCGCCGGCGCCGGGTCCAGCGCTCCACCATTTCGGGGGTGATCGGTTTGGATTTGGCGATGTAGCTTTCCTGGCGTTGACGCATGTCGGACGTCAACGACCGGTCGTAGAACAAGATGTTGTTCTCGTAATCGAGTTCGAAGCTTCGGCGGTCCATGTTGGCGGAACCGATCAGTGTGACTTCGCCGTCAAGGGTCAACGACTTGGTATGCAACAGCCCACCCTCGTATTCGAAGATTCGGACCCCGGCAGCGAGCAGGTCGCCGTAATAGCTTCGACTTGCCGCACCGACGACCCATGAGTCGTTCCTCGCCGGGAAAATGACGGTCGTATCGACCCCGCGGCGGGCGCTTGCGCACAGAGCCGCCTGAATGGGCTCGTCTGGAACGTAGTACGGCGTCGAGATGACCAACTCGCGGCGGGCGGCATACATCAGCGACTCGAACACCTCGGGCATGGCGGAGTAACGAATTGTCGGCCCGGTGCCGATCACCTGTGCCGGCAGACCGGGCTGAGCCGGCGGTATGGGCTCCCTGAGCAGATCGCCGATATCTTCTTCCACCCCGGCCATCCAGTCGCAGACGAACAGGTATTGGCTCTGGCGGGCGATCGGCCCCTCGAAGCGCATCATGGCGTCCACCCACGGTGCATACTTAGCCTTGACACGAAACTCCGGATCGGCACAGTTCTGGCTTCCGCAATACGTGATGTGATTGTCTATCACGACGATCTTTCGGTGATTGCGCAGGTCGATACGGCCCTTCAGCGATCGAAGCAGCGGATTGCCGACCGGCAAGGCGGCGGCCAAGCGGACGCCTGCTTGACGCATGGCTTGCCAATGTTCCGAGTCGATCATGACATGCGAGCCCAAACTGTCCGCCATGGCCCGGCAGGTGACGCCGCGTGCGGCAGCCCGCTTAAGCGCCTCGACCACCTTGCGACCGTTATTGTCCGGCAGCCAAATATAAAACAGCAGGTGGACGTGGTCTTGCGCGGCATCGATGTCGGCCACCATGGAAGCGATGGTCGCGTTCGAATCCTGCAACAGAAGCGCCCGGTTGCCGCCGACCGGGTCGAAGCCATTGACCGACTTTCCCACTTGAAACAGATAGGCGTAGCGTCGCGGCACATTGACTTGCAGATTGGGATCGCCCGCTCCTGCAACACCGGCCACATCCGGCAACCGTGAGAGGACCTCGCGCATCCGTGCCACCCGGCGTCGGCCGATATTCGTTTCACCCAACAGGATATAAGCCAGGATGCCCAGCACCGGAAAAGCGATGATGACCACTATCCAGGCGATCCGCGAAGCGGGCTCCCGATGAGGGCGCAGCAGCACCCTCCCGATGAGGGCGATCTGGACCAGAATGTGCAGGATCAGGACCATTGTTTCGTGATAATAAGCCGGGCTTCAATGGAAAAGAATCAAGAACCACCTGCCTATAAACAGAGGGCATCCGAACATGACTTTCCTGGCATCGATGCTAATTGAGCACCAGGAAC
>CP070771.1:4081424-4093469 GCA_020345785.1 Desulfobacterales bacterium | reverse complement strand
CATCAATAAGCTGTGCATTAATTCTTACTTTATCTTCAGCTTTGCGAACACTTCCTTCCAGTACATAACGGACACCGAGTTCTTCTGCCACTTGTTTCATTTTTACAGGCTTACCCTTATAGGTAAACGTCGAGTTGCGGGCGATGACGAATATACCCGAAATTTTCGATAGATCAGTAATCAAATCCTCTGTCATGCCATCGCAAAAATACTCTTGCTCTGGATCACCACTTAGATTGTCAAACGGCATAACCGCTATGGATGGCTTATCTGGCAAGGCAAATGCCATCTTCTCAACAGAAGCAGGTTCAACGGATGGACGGTGAAAGTAAAGCTGCCAGATCACCAAAGAAATGGCAACCCCCAACACCCCAATGGCAGCAATTATTATAGGCATGCGCCTCACAAGTGCCGGTTTTTCCGGCTCCGGCAACTCTGCAACCGTCACCCTTGGCTCCATCAAGACCCGATAGGCACCCACCGGCTTGGCGATGTTTTTGACCGTTTGATCACCTAAAAACTCATATCCATATGGCAGCTTGCTTTCGATATGATCAAAAGCGGTCTTGGAGATGCATATTCCCCCAGGTTCGGCCAAACCTTCCAGTCTGGCAGCGATATTGACACCATCTCCATAAATCCGATCTTCTTCCTGAATGACATCGCCGAGATTGACCCCGATGCGAAACTGCATTTTGCGTTTTTCAGGCAATTCATCGTTTCTGGCTTTAAGTTCCTTTTGTATCGCCACCGCACATTGAACGGCATCGACCACACTGACAAATTCAGCCAATATATTATCGCCGGGGGAATCTATAACAGTGCCATGGTATTGCTTGATTAAGGTGGAAATTACGTTGCGATAGGATGTCAAGGTCTGGACAGTCGCCGCTTCATCATCACCCATCAAACGACTGTAGCCGACGGCATCAGCACTGAAAATGGAGGTAAGTTTACGTTTAAAACCTTCATCTGCCATAGTGGCACCGCCTAATCACTCCATTCTGGAAAATGGTGGACTATTCGAATGGACGCAAAGATCAGATGGGAACCGGATTCGATTATGAAAATGGTAAGCCGCTTCAGGTCGGTTGCAATCGGAGAATCAGAAATAGGTTGTACCTATTTATAACCAAATCGACGAGATTAAGTCAATCATTAATCAGGAATCCCACAGGCGGTGATCTGTTGAGATTCTCTCAAAGTTCGGAGGAGTTTTGGTATTATACCAAAGAGAATCCAAAGTTCGGCTTATTACATGGTCATCATTTGCTTTAGGCTTTGTACCCCGCCTCCAGCGCTTTTAGCGATGCCTCCAGCATTTTTTTATTTTTGCCGAATCGATCTTTTAAAACCGATATGATATCCGACATGGTACAAAACAATTTGGGCTGCTTCGCTCCAGCCTTATTGGCTTTGGCCAAGGCAAAGCCAAGGACGATAAGATTGACCGCCTTTGGATTTCCGATCTTTTGGGCCAGGGTGTCGGCATCAATCGCATCAACCGGTAATTCCGCAACCGATTTGCCCGCACTGTCGCCGTTGGCGACCGCCCACCCGCTTGCTTTAAGAAAGTGCTTATGTGTCCTCAGGTTTTCAGCCTTGAGAGCCAGCAGGCCATCGGCTTGTTTCGGCCGGATCAGGGGACTTGAAAAATCCCCGACCTTAAAATGGGAGAGAACGGTCCCTCCCCTCTGGGCCATGCCGTGGGTTTCGGATGTAAAAACAGGCAAGCCTTTTTTGATGGCCGCCTCCGCCAGAAGTTGCGTCACAAACAAAACCCCCTGCCCGCCGACGCCGCTGATGATGAGTTGCTGCCGGATTTTCTTGCTCATAAGATCTCCGCCTTTTAGTTATTAGCTCTACTTTGTCATATTTATCTATGCATCATTACCTTTTTATCGCAGAGTGATGCAACACAATAAAGGAATGCCTAAAGTGATCTAAAATGCCTAAAATGCCTAAAATTAAGGAAACGCTTCGCTCTATCTTTGTTTATATGAGATCGACAGAATTCCTAATAACTAATAACTATTAACGTTAACTCCCCACGCAATGCGCCTACTGCCAAGCTCTCGTCCCTAAATTCCTTTATGCCGTTCCCACAAGCGCAGCGCTCCTCCCCGCACAAAATCAGCGGGATTTCACATCTAATTTTAAGAGCAAAGGTGTTCAACAAGTGAAACGCTCCTAAAGGACCGAAGGTCCGCTCCTTTAACCTTTAACCTTTCACCTTTTCCCTTTAGCCTTTAACCTTTGCGCCTTGCACCCCACACCCATTGCTCAGTCCTCATTACTCAGTCCTCAGTCCTGTCTAACCTGTATCGCCCCTTTCGGGCAAACATTCAAACAGACGCCGCATCCGATACACAAAAGCGGATCGACCGTCGTGTATTTTTCATCCTTATTTTCATCATGGTAAATCAGCGCCGGGCATTCAAAATGCTTGATGCAGTAACCACAGCCGTCGCAATCTTCAGTGATTTCGATGGGTATGTACTCGGCGGCTTCCCCTTTGCGCGTCAGATCGATAACGCAGGGATACCTGGATATCACCACCGCCGGTCCATTTTCACGGCTGTATTTGACGGCTTTTTTCATCAGGGCCATGAAATCTTTTACCTGATAGGGGTTGCCTTCTTTGCAGAATTTGACTCCGCAGCCGCGCACCAGGGCTTCGATGTCGACAGCGTGCAGCGGCTCGCCGCAGGCACCGAACCCTGAAGTCGGTGTGGGCTGGCTGCCGGTCATGGCCGTGGTACGGTTGTCAAGAATTACCAGCACAAATTTTACATTCTGGACCACTGCATCAATGAGGGCCGGCACCCCGGCGTGAAAAAATGTCGAATCTCCGATGGTGGCGACGATATCCGGCTGCTTCGCTTCATTCTTATGGGCATGGTAGAAACCGGAAGCCTGGCTGATGGCCGCTCCCATGCAAAGAACCGTGTCCACCGCCCCTAAATTCAATCCCAGGGTATAGCATCCGATATCGCTGGTATATATTCCCCGGGGAGCCGCTTTTTTGATGGCAAAAAAACTGGCCCGGTGCGGACAACCGGCACACAGCGTCGGTCGCCGCCCACCGACAAATGGCATTTCCAGCTTTTCCGCTTCCGTGCCGCTGAATTTGCAAATAATTTCCTGAATATTCTCAGGATAAAGCTCCCCCACGGTAGATACGGCATTGGACATCTTGCCCTTGACCCGGTGTCGATCCGCCAACTGCATCTCGATAACCGCCATGGGTTCTTCGATAACCAGTATCTCCTCGTAGGTTTCAAGCCAGTGGGTTATGAAATCAGTGTGCAAGGGAAAAGGCTGCAACACTTGGTAAAAGGGAATTTTTTGCCACAGCTTCAGCTCTTTTAAAATTTCTTTCGTGTGGGCAGCTGCAACACCGGAGGATATAATAGCTCTGGCAGATTTCGCCCGGGGATTGAGACGCAGCGGCCGGGTGGCTTTGTGCCGGGCAATGGCCCTGAGCTTTTCTTCCACCTCATTGTGCAGATGAAACCGATAGCGCGGTGTTGCCGCCCAGCGGCTGGGATCCTTTTCGAATTTGACTTCCCGGCCATTTTGCGGAATCTTTCCCAGGGCCACATCCTGGCGGGAATGACAGACCCGGGTGGTGGGTCGCAGCATTACCGGCGTTTTGTAGGTTTCGGAGATCTCGTAGGCCAGGCCGACCATCTCTTTGGCCTGACGCGGCGTGTCCGGATCCAGTACCGGAATTCTGGCCAGCATGGCCATCAACCGGCTGTCCTGCTCGGTCTGGGAGGAGATGGGGCCGGGATCATCGGCCGTGACCACAATAAAGCCGCCCTCAACCCCCATATAAGCGGCACTCATAAGCGGATCGGAAGCCACGTTTAAGCCCACCTGCTTCATGCTGACCGCCGTGCGCAGTCCTGTCTGACAGCCGGCGTAGGCAATTTCAAATGCAATTTTCTCGTTGACGGCCCACTGGGTATGCATGGAAATATCATTTTCCTTTTGAAAAAAAGCCACCGCCGCCAATATTTCGGATGCCGGGGTACCCGGGTAAGAGGTCGCAATCGCGCAACCGTTTTCCACCAGTCCCCGCGCGATGGCTTCGTTGCCCAACAGTAATCTGTATTCAGTCACGACAGTTTCCTCCGTTAGGTCGTTGAGATCGTTAGGATGGTTATGATCGTTTCTTTGGTTGATAAGTTGATTAAGTTGATTGGTTGATTAGGAAATAAGGATGAATCCGAAAATATAAACACGATCAACCTTTAACTTATTCAACTCATCCAACTCAGTCAAATATCCCCCCTAAAAGGGGTGGCTTGATGAATCCCCTAAAAGGGGGCCAAATTGAATTTTGTTCTCACCGCAGAGTCGCAGAGCACGCAAAGGATTCTTTTTATTTTTTTGTTTTCCGCTGAGAGGGCGGAAAACAAAAAGCACCACCCTTCGGGGATCTAACTTGCGACTTTGAATAATATACTCTCACTGGTGCTTTTGTTGCATACACAAGCTGAAAGCTTTTCCTTTGCCGTCCTCTCAACGGCAAAGGAAAAAGGTGTTTTTCTCTGCAATCTTTGCGTCTTGAGCGAAGCGAGCGGTGAATTTTCACCCACCTATCCCCTGAGCAATTCTTGGACCATCAGCAAAGCTGAAGGTTTAAGGGATTAATCAACTCCATCAACTCAATCAACGAATCATCTTCATAGTTCAAACGGCGTCACGGTGATGATAAGCGGCAGATTGCGCAGTTTTTCCATGACATCGTCGGGTATCCTTTGATCGGTCCGCAGAAATATCATTGTTTTATCTCCACCCTGCTCCTGCCCGACCCGCATGCGGCTGATGTTGATGTTGTTGTCACCCAGCAGGGTCCCGATGCTGCCGATGGCACCCGGCCGATCATGGTTGTGGATTAGAATGAATCGGCCCTGGGGGTGCATTTCAAGTCTGAAATTGTTGATATTGACCACACGCGGATCTTTTTGTCCGAAAATGGTACCGGCAACCTTGCTCGTCCCTTCATTCGCAACGGCTTTAACGGTGAGCAGATTGACATATTCTTCGGTCGCGGCCAGGGTGGTTTCCGTGACTTTAATCCCTCTTTCTCTTGCCAGCACTCCGGCATTGACAAAATTTACCGTATCCTTGACCATGGGGGTCAGAAAACCTTTCAGGACGCTGGTTGTAACGGAAGAAAGATCAAGTTCCTGGAAATCTCCGGCATATTCAATCACTACCTCCTTTACCGGACCGGACGACAGCTGGGCCGACAAGCACCCCATGCGATCGGCCAGGGTTAGCAGCGGACCGATTTTCTCCAGCAGGTCGCCGCTGACAGCCGGCACGTTCACCGCATTGATGATGGTGCCGTGTTTGAGATAAGCGATGATTTGTTCAGCCACCTGCACCGCCACGTTGGTCTGGGCCTCCAGGGTGGACGCTCCCAGATGCGGTGTACAGATCACGCGTTCAATTTCAAATAGCGGGCATACACCGGGTGGCTCATTTTCAAAAACATCCAGGGCCGCTCCCGCAATCTTGCCGGCGCGTATGGCCTCATTTAAATCGGCTTCGTCCACGATGCCGCCGCGGGCACAGTTGATGATCATGACGCCGTCTTTCATCCGATCGAAGGCGGCTTTGTTCAGCAAACCGGCCGTATCCTTCAGTTTGGGAACATGAACGGTGATATAATCCGATCTTTTGAATAACTCATCCAGTGAAACGGGTTCAAAACCGGCCTTTTCGATCTGCTCGGGGGCGACAAAAGGATCATGCACGATTACCTGCATCCTTAAACCCCGGGCACGATCGGCAACAATGGATCCGATTTTTCCAAACCCGACAACTCCCAGGACTTTATTGAACACCTCTCTTCCCTGCAGCTTTTTCTTTTCCCAGAGGCCCGCTTTTAAGGAGGCAGTGCCCCAGGGAATGTTGCGGGTCAGGGACATCATCATGGCGATGGTATGCTCGGCAGTGGTGACAACGTTGCCGGTGGGGGTATTCATAACAATGACACCGCGTTTGGTTGCTGCCGGAATGTCGACGTTGTCCAGACCGATACCGGCCCGCCCGACAACTTTCAGATTTACGGCCGCTTCGAGAATATCCTCGGTCACCTTGGTTGCGCTGCGAACAACTAAAGCCTCATAATCGCCGATGATGCTTTTGAGCTCGGCGGGCGTCAATCCGGTTTTGACATCCACTTCAATCCCCGGCTCTTCCTGAAACATTTTAATTCCAACTTCCCCGAGATTATCGCTAACAAGAACTTTCATGACATCCTCCACGAAAAAAGTTTTCTGGCTTGATAAATGTCCGGAAGGCTGAGTACCGTGATATACAGCGGAGCGTGATGGGAAAAAGAGGTAAGCGGAAAAAAAGCCGTCCCACAGGCGACAAGCTTTTAGCAAACAGGCACCATATCACTTCTGCGATTGTCATTAATATAAACTGCGCCGCTCCGTTTAACCGTTGTGTTTTTTGGCCTGTTCAATCAGTTCAATCAAACTCGCGACCTTCGGCTTCGGATCCCGCTCCATTAGCTGATTAAACTGAGCTTCAGGTAGATGGTCTTTCAGGTACTGTACCACATCAAAGTGTTCCCACCAGCAGTCCAGGATTTTAAAGCAAGGCTGCTGCTGATCACCACAGATTTTACAATATTGAAACGGCACGGGGTTGCCCAATCGCGGGCAACGCCGCACCAGTTTATTTGAGGTCTTTTTCATCCTCATCCAATCCGACCTTTTTGGCCGTTTACGCGCCAACATACAGTTCAGCTGATAAGGTTTCAGGTGTCAGACAGAGATTCTTAACACTGAAACCTTAAATCTGCTTTTCAGTTATTGCACCGCAACAAGATGAACGCCGCTTCCTTACTAGTGCCGGACCGAAAAGTTTTGATTCCGGGTAGGTTGGGTTGAGCCCGACCGATCCCGCCGCGGCGGGATTGGGTTTCGTCCCTCAACCCAACCTACGAATACCAAACTCTGACGCCGATTTGGATTTCTAAGGGCGAAACCCAACACAGCTATGGGACGGGTTTTCGTTCAATCACCACCCACAGTTGGCCAACACCGCTTCCCAGCCATTTGACCGCAAGTAGCGGATAACGAACAAAATTTTTCACCCAATGGTGCGAATTTCGCACGATCAGGACATCTTAACGGCTTTTGACATGCTGCGGTTTGGGATACTGCTCGAGAATCTTTTCCGCTTCTGCGATTTCATCGGCCGGATACTCATAATCTTGGAGATTGCCGGCCAGGAACTGCTCATAGGCACCGAGGTCGATCAACCCGTGGCCGCTGAAGTTGAAAAGAATGACTTTCTCCTTGCCTTCCTCCTTGGCCTTTCTGGCCAGATCGACCACACAGGCCAGGGCGTGGTTGGTTTCCGGCGCGGAGATGAAGCCCTCGGTTCTGGCAACCAGCATGCCGGCCTCGTAAGTTGCGATTTGATTATATGCTTTGGGCTCCAGGATGCCTTCATCGACCAGCTGACTCACCGTGGGCGCCATGCCGTGATAGCGCAGACCGCCGGCATGCATAGGCGGAGGTACAAAGGTGTGGCCGAGACTATGCATGGCCAGCAGCGGTGTCATTCCAATCGTATCCCCGTGATCATAGGCAAATGGTGCCCTGGTTAATGTCGGGCAGGCCGCCGGTTCAACCGGGTGTATGTCGATATTCTTGCCGTTGAACTTGTCATAGACAAATGGAAACGCCAGTCCGGCAAAATTGCTGCCGCCGCCGGCGCACCCGATGACCACGTCCGGATACTCGCCGATTTTTTCCATCTGTTTTTTGGCTTCCAGACCGATCACCGTCTGATGGAGCATGACATGGTTGAGAACACTGCCCAATGAGTAGCGGGTCTGACCCGACTCGTCGGTCACAGCCGCTTCGATGGCTTCACTGATTGCAATCCCGAGGCTTCCGGGGGTATCCGGATTCTGCTCCAGGATCTGGCGGCCGGCCTTGGTCTCCGTGCTGGGGCTGGCAACACAGTTCGCACCCCAGGTGGCCATCATGGTTTTGCGATAGGGTTTTTGGTCGAAGCTGATTCTGACCATGAAAACCTTGCATTCGAGTCCGAATTGGGAACACGCAAATGAAAGCGCGCTGCCCCACTGACCGGCACCGGTTTCAGTCGTCAGACGTTTAATCCCGAATTCTTTGTTGTAATAGGCCTGGGCAACGGCCGTGTTGGGTTTATGGCTGCCCGGAGGACTGACGCCCTCATACTTGTAGTAAATTCTGGCCGGCGTATCCAAGGCTTTTTCCAGCTCGTAAGCTCTGACCAGCGGAGAAGGGCGCCAGATTCTCAGAACGCGTAATACTTCTTCCGGAATATCGATCCATCTTTCTGAGCTGACTTCCTGCTCGATCAGGTTCATCGGGAAAACCGGGGCGAGCATGTCAGGGCTTACCGGGTTTCCATCCGGACCCAGAGGTGGATTCATTTTAATGTCCGCGAGCACGTTGTACCATTGGCGTGGTATTTCATCTTCGGTCAAAAAAACTTTTTTGGTTTCCATTGCACCCTCCTTGCTGATTGGTTAACGTTCAACGATAGCAGCAACATCACCCGGACCACCCGGGAAGAATGAGCTGATTAAAAGAATGACTAAAAATAGGCAATCTTGCCTGCCCTGCAGCTGCGGCAGATGCCTA
Source organism: Desulfobacterales bacterium (assembly GCA_020345785.1). Next base: position 4,084,794 of record CP070771.1, on the reverse strand, counting down.
CGCGTTTATTACGATCACGCAGTTCCATCCCGCGAAATCAGGACTAATTTTAGTAATATTAGTCACTTAGGGATCTAAGAGTCATTCATGAATTGTCTTGACTTGAATGTGTATACGGTATACAGACCTTAGTCAAGAAAATTATCGTTGAAAAGGTTTTTCATTAAATGCAAAGAAAGGGACCGTCGACATGACGAATCAGAAAAAACTCTACCGCTCGGCCTATAACCCCCTGCTCATAAAACCTGATCGTCCACTGCCGGACGAAGTTGCCGTCATCGGCGCCGGAACTATCGGACCGGACATCGGCTACTACCTGAAAAGCGCCATGCCGGACTGCCGACTGTTTCTGGTAGATGTCGTCGAAGAGCCTTTAAAAAAAGCTGAACAGCGTATCATCGGTTATACCGAGAAGGCTGTCGACAGAAAAAAGATGAAACCGGAAAAAGCCGCCGTCGTCCGGGAAAACATCGTTTATACCACGGACTATGAAAAGATCAGGAACTGCAAACTGGTCATCGAGGCCGCCACTGAAGACATTCCGCTCAAACAGAAAATTTTCGGTATGGTTGAAAAAATCGTCGGCGCGGATACCATTATCACTTCCAATACCAGTTCGATTCCGGCGGATAGAATATTTTCAAAAATGGATAAGCCTGAACGCACCTCAATCACTCACTTTTTCGCACCCGCCTGGCGCAGTCTTCCGGTTGAAGTGATCTCCTGGGAAGGCGGCAGCCAGGACGTGCTGGATTATTTGTTCTGGTTTTTTGCCAAGACCGGCAAGGCCCCCATCATCACCGACAATGCCATTTGCTTTGTTCTGGACCGCATATTTGACAACTGGTGCAACGAATCCGCGTATCTGTTGGACAGCGCCACCGCCGGCCAGGTCGATAAAACCGCCGAGGAGTTTGTGTTTGCCGGCCCGTTCTTTGTCTTGAACATGGCCAACGGCAATCCCATCATTATTGAAACCAACACCCTTCAAATGGAGGAAGGCGCCCACTATAAACCCGCACCCATTCTGGCTTCGGTGGATCGCTGGCTCACGCCGCGCCCGGGAAGCACCGTTAAGGTCGGCGAAGAGACTAAAAACATGATTCGCGACCGGCTGCTGGGCATCCTGTTTTCCCAGTCATTTGACATTATCGACCGCGGCATCGGCACCAAAGAAGACTTAAACTTCGGCTGCCAGGTGGCCTTGGGGTTCAGAATGGGGCCGCTGGACCTCATGCGCAAACTGGGCGAGGCAGAAGTCAATCGCATCATGCAAAGATTTGAAAAAGACCGGCCGGGCTTTCCCCGGGCGCAACAGTCCTTTGCCGCCTATCAGGATTTTAAGCGTTTTATCCTGGTCGATGATCGCGAGGACGTTAAAATTATCACCATCCGGCGGCCCCAGGCCATGAACGCCCTCAATGACGAGCTGACCGATGAAATTCTGGCGGTCTTAAAGCAGTATGCCGATGATCCCGCCGTAAAGGGTTTTGTCATTACCGGCTGCGGCACGGCGGCCTTTTCCGCCGGGGCGGATATCGGCAAATTCCCCTCGATGCTGGGCGACCCCGAGGCCTCGGCCCAGTACGCCCGGGACTGCGCCAAAGTTCAGGTGTTTATGGATCAAATGAAAAAACCGGTGGTAGCCGCCTTAAACGGCCTGGCCATGGGCGGCGGCCTGGAAGTTGCCATTCGCTGCCACAGCATCGTGGCCATGGAAAATGCCATTCTGCAATTTCCCGAAATCACGCTCGGGATATTGCCGGGCATAGGCGGATGTGTGGTGCCGTATCGCAAATGGCCCCGGGGCGCGGCTTTGTTTCATGACATGATCTGCTTCGGCAAAGCCTTGAGCGCCAAAGATGCGGCCGAAATCGGCATGGTGGCCGAACTGGTGGACAGCCATCAACGCCTTTTTCAAGCCGCCATCGAAGAGATCGACAAGCTACAGGGCAAGGTCACCGGCATCCCGGACGGCAAAGTGGACATTCCGGAAATAAGCATTCCCGCTGAGCCCATGGCGGGCAGGCAATTGCTGAGCAAAGAGGCGGTCGGCATCACGGCCCGCACCATTAAACAGGCGGTCGCAACGGAGAACCTGGCCGAAGCGCTTGAGATCGGCTACCGGGGCTTCGGTGAGATCGCCTGCACCGAGGCAGCCAAGGAAGGCATCTCGGCTTTTCTGGAAAGAAGAAAACCGGAGTTTACTAAGTAGTGATTGAACGACAAACCGTCTCATGGCTGTGTTGGGTTTCGCCCCTAGGAATCCATATCGACCTCAGAGTATGACTTTCGTAGGTTGGGTTGAGGGACGAAACCCAACATTATCGGTCTCGGTCGGGCTCAACCCAACCTACTCGAAATCAGGACTTTTCTTTCGGATACCAATCTCACTTTTCAAAACCGTTGCCGATCACGGAATGGCACTTAAGGCAGCCTTCCCCTCATTATGATAGCTGTGTCATCCCGGGTAAGCGGGTGGCTCAGGACGCATGGCACGGGGTATAAGAAAAAGATTCGAATATAACGAAAGGCCAGCCAAATATTGACTGACCCTCCCTTAATTTCTAAGCACTTCCCGCAACGGGGCCACCACCCCCTATCATCGGTCTTTGAATTTTCGGTGTAAAAATTCAAAGCCTCACTTCAGAAACTCCCAAAGGCTGCTCTTTCCGGGAGAGACATTGGGAACTTTCAGAATATCCTTTCCGGGGAAACTTCCGAAATATTCCTGAAGGCATAATGCTTAGACGCGCCCGCATTTGATCAAACGGTTGTTGAAGCAATAAGAATTGCAAGAATCATGCAATAATTTTGCTTTGGCCTATGTTTTTGAAAGCCATATTCATTACAATTACTTAACCCAACCGAATCTAATTAGGCCTCTTCGAAATGTGAAAAAAATTTCCCATATTTTATGAAAAATTTGCCACAATGTGACATTTCGGAAATAACTTCATCTCTGTTATTGCCTCGGATCTCGGCTCCCTTTAACGGGCGTTTGGTCCATTGCCTTCTCTATATATCCAGCATAATTTATCCTGATAAAATGAAGGCTAATGATTCCGGTTTGATATTCAGCAGGCTTTTAAGGTTAAATTAAAATAGAAGGTATGGGTCAAAAAAATCGATTGCCTACTTCGAGATATCATTTGAGTATCATAATTTTGAACCATATGAGATCATTACAAATACATAGCAGGTATATTAAAAAAGCAGGATCATAAATGACTCTGCCTGATCCTGGCCATTTACATAGCCGCCAATTCAATCTTAATCCCTAAGATGTCCTGATCTAATTCAAATTTAACCTTATCCCAATCAGGTCTTGCAAATCCAACCTCTTTATAAACACCCCACGGATCTACTC
>CP070771.1:4076398-4081324 GCA_020345785.1 Desulfobacterales bacterium | reverse complement strand
AATTCGTGATCCATCCAGCTCAACCCCTTTACCGGGATTGTTTTGCCGTCCAGAGTCAGCGTGCCTTCGGCGATCAGGCGGGTGATCGAATAATAGCAGCTTGCCCGCTCAGGGGTAGAGCCTTTGCGGCTGTAACCGGCCACGCCATGTAAAACCGGCGGTTTAACGGGCTCCAAGTTCAGTTCATATGATAAATCATCTGTATCCACTCTCAGAAAGTGGCTGTCCGATCCTATCTGCGCAAACCAATTTTTAACGAAAACAGTGGTGTTTCCCGCTTCCATAAAAGCACCGGCCATACCCAGAGCCTGGCGCGCCACGATTTCAGCCTTTAAATGTTTTTTGCCGGCGATATCTGTCAGTGCAGCATGCCCCAAATAGACCTGCTGGGTGCGCCAGGCGGATGGGGGCTGCGGCCATTTTTTTTCGGCTCCGGAGGGACTAATTTGACTTCTAAAAAACGTCAGCTGAAAGCCATATCGCCTACCGGTCTCAGATTTTAAATTACCGGTATAGTACCACCACTCGGTGCGATACCCCGGATGGGGTCCGTGGTCTCTGGGAAACTCCAGATTACATGGTCCACTCACCGACAGATAACCGGCTTGGTCTTCAGCAAATGTCATGCTGATAATGAAGGTAATGATTAGGAATATGCTAATAATTGAATATTTATATGTGTTGGCAAATCTTCTCATTTAACCTTTTTATTTAGACAGAATATATAAGATTTTAAGGTCTCGCGCTCCGGGTTCTCCGTGATCTTTTTGCTGAGAAATTATCATTCTCGCAAAAGCGTGGCCGGCGGTTCCCGGAAAACCAGTTTTATAGCCGGTAAAGCCGCCGCCAGCGCGGTCAGAATTATCAGGGGCAGCGACATTCCCAGCGCAACCCAGTCCACGCCATACAGAAAGGTCCAGCCGAAAGATTGCCGGTTAATTACATAAACCAAAATATGAGACAAAATAAACCCGCAGATTATGCCTGCCAATTCGCCGGCTACCACCATAAAGGCGGCTTCCCAGAGAATCATGGCACGAATCTGCCTGAAACTCGCACCCACGGCAAAGAGAGTGTTCAATTGCCGGGAACGCTCTAAAACCAGAACCGTTAAAGTGGTGGTAATACCTAAGGCGGCAATAACCAGAGCAATGAGCAACAGCACAGTGGTTACGGCAAAGGTTTCATCAAAAACCCGCAGGATGGATTGCCTTAAGTGCTTTCCGCTGATCATGCTGAAATTTTCACCCCAGCGCTTGATGATATCACTGCGAAGTTCTGACACCGCGGCATCCAGATCCTGCGTACGGTCTCGAAAGAAAAACCGCAAGGCCCCCCAACGGGGATCATGGTAGCGTTCCTTAAAATGGGAGAAGGAGTAAAAGACCACGCCGCCCTGGGTCCGGTAATCGCGGATAACCCCCAGAACGGGTAGTTTGACAACGGAGTCTTCGATGCGGGCCTGGAATTGATCGCCCTCGGTTATTCCCGTGCGATTGGAAAACACTTCAGAAATAAGGACACCTTCCCCCCGAATCAATTTGGGCCTGATTTCCTCCGGATCACCTTTCATCCAAAAAAATTCGGCATGCTTAAAAAAAAGTTTTAAATCCAGGACTTCAAACTCATACGGAAAATCACCGTAGTAAAGAAAAAATCGGCGATTGGGAACAATGTCCGCTCTGTCGCTATATCTTTGAAGACCGTCGACGATTTCAGACGGAATCGGGAAGCGAAACTGGTTAATTTCCCCCATTTTGTTGGTCAGAAACAAATCCCCTCGAATGCTCTGGTGAACCCAGAGTTCAACGGTCTTACGAAAACTGTGAATCATGATAACCAGAGATCCAAAAAGAGCAACGGCTGTGATCAGTGCTCCCACGGAGACGGCGGTCCGCGTGCCGCTGTCCCGCACATAGCGGCCTGCAAGATAAGCGGGTATACCGGCGAATCGGCGTAGTACAGGAGAGATCCCATGGCCCATCCGTTCGAGGATCCAGGGGCTAAGCAAGGAAAAGCCCACGAACAGCATTAGAATTGCCATATATCCCGGAAGGGGCATATTTAAAAGTCCCGGTAGCTGCGACAAGGGAAGAACCAGAAAGATACAAATCAAACCGATCAAACCCAGTTTTCTCGGAGATCTCTGGTGCCGGACCTCGTGTTGCGAAATTTCCAAAGCTTCTTTAGGTGCCACCTGCATGGCTTCCCTTGCAGGTTGAAAAGCCGCCAATATCGAGATGAAAACCGTGACACCGAAACTTAAAATGACTTCCCATAAGTTGAGTGAAAGTTTATCAACCTGCACCCGAACAAAAAGGGTGGAGATGGTCTGGTTAACGCCGTGCAGCAGATACTTGACCAAAAAGCTGCTGATGGGGATGGCCGCAATCCAGCCCGCAATTCCTAAAAGTGCACCTTCCGCCAGAAAGACGGCAAAAATAAGGTAGGACGAAGCGCCGGTGGATCTTAAAATTGCCAGTTCATGACGACGAGATGCAGCATTTAAAGCCACCAAACTGTAAACCAGAAACATCCCGACAAATAATGATGCAAAGCTCAAAATAGATAGATTAAGCTGATAGGCCCGGACCATCCCCTGCCCGCTTTCCTTGGCGGCCGAAGGGGAAGTCATCATTATACTTTCGGGCAATATTTTTCTGATTTCTTCCAGGGCTCTCGGGTTTGAAAATGGTTTTAGTCGCATATCGATGCGATCCACCAGCCCGTAAAGTCCGGTGAATTCCTGAAATGTCGCGATATCCGTTAAAGCTATTTGGCCACCTTCCGCCAGAGCCAACCCTTCCGGCCTCAAGGTTCCAAGCATCCGAAATTCCACCGTCTGTTTAGAATGTTCGAGGTTCAGCAACTCCCCTCGAACCCATCCGTATCGGCGGGCCAAAGGTTCCGCGACAATCAGCGTATACGGATCTTTTATCAGATTTAACCACAGCCGGGGATCTTGACCACCGGTTTCGGCGATCTGCCAGTTACGAAATGATCGATCCAGTAGGGGATCAAAACCGATCAGCAAAAAGGGATCTGCTCCCTCAATCGCAGGCCTGACGTAGGTGCTAAAAAATGGCGAGGCACTATGAATCGATGGATGTGTCAACAGGCGGGAGATAAGCTCTTCGGGAACACCGCCGCCGGGTCGAACCAACACCTGGTCCGCTCCGCCGGCAATAAGCTCCATGCTTTTGCTGAAGGTATTCAGCGAAGCGTGAATGGAAAGCCTCACACTGGTAAAAACCGATGCCCCCAGAGCAATCCCCAACAGCACGGTCAGCGCTCGTCCCAGACGGTTGCGCATGTTGCGGAGGTTAAACCAGACAAAAAGCCGAAAAAAGAAGGTTAGATGTCGCATCGATGATCCGTGATCATGCCGTCCTTCAAAAAAATTTTCAAGGTCGCCAGGGAATCGGCCAGATTGCTGTGGGTGGCAATCATGACTGTCCTTTGCCATTTCCGGTTCAATTCCGCAAGCAGGTCAACCACAATTTCACCGTTGCTGCTGTCCAGATTGCCGGTAGGCTCATCTGCCAAAATGATGGCCGGATCATTGATAAGGGCTCGGGCAATAGCTGCGCGCTGCATCTCGCCGCCGGAAAGCTGGGCTGGAAGGTGAGTTAAACGTGCTTTGAGACCCAGCCATTCCAAAAATTCAATTGCCTTGGTCTGACTTTCGCCAATGGGTTTTCCGGCTAAAAGCGCCGGTAGACAGGCATTTTCCAAAACATTTAAGGTAGGCAGCAAATTAAATGATTGAAACACCATACCGATGACTTCCCGCCGAAAGCGGGTCAGTTCTGCATCACTGGTCCGGTTGAGATCATGGTTGGCAACCATCAATTCTCCCTGGGTTGGACGATCCAGCCCGGCCACCAAAGATAAAAGGGTGCTTTTGCCGGAACCGCTGATGCCTTTGATAACTACAAGCTCACCGGGAGCAATTTCCAAATCAACATTATTGATGCCGACGACTGCCGTGTCTCCAACCGAATAAATTCGGGTTACTGCCTTTGCAACAATCAAAGGTTGGATTTTGTTCGGACTCATATCAATCAATTCATTCCTTTATTTTGAAAGATAGCCCTTGCTAACGGCATCATCAATGAGGTCAGCAATATAATTCCAGAGCAAAAGTGATCCGGACTCAACGGGCTGCATTCTGTCTATGACCTGGCTGCTATCGACGTTGTTCTTTTTCCAGGTTTGCCCTTCGGTGAAGTAATTAAATAAAAAGGGTTGAAATCGATCCAGTGCATTGGCAAATCTTGATTCGGGTGTTTTTCCGGCTTCAAATTCATCCCAGAGTTCACGAAACAACACCGCTTGATCCGAGGGCAGAATGTTAAATATGCGGTCGGCAGCCTTTCGTTCCCGTTGTGCCTGGTCTTTTCTCCCCCGCTTATCATAGCAATAAGTATCGCCGGCATCGATTTCGATCAAATCATGAATCAAAAGCATTTTTACTACCCGGAAAAAATCGAGATCCTTCTCTTTCGCATACTCAGACAATACCAGAACCAACAATGTAATATGCCAGGAGTGTTCAGCTGAATTTTCCCGCCTCGATCGGTCTGTTAAAATAGTTTCCCTCATGGTAAGTTTAAGTTTATCGACCTCGAGAATAAATTCGATCTGCTTCTTGAAGCGACCTTTTTGGGCGGGCAACAATCCGTTGGCAAAATTATCTGCAACGATTTTATCTTCGCTCGAATCTTTATACATCAAAATGCTCCATGCCGGTTTGATTTTTCAAATCTTTTCAATTGTTGGGAATTTTTCTTTGAATTTTATCTGGAAAAATCACCTTCCGCAGTTTGAGCCAGTCATCAAGTTCCAGCAAGGTCTTTAACAGATGATAGCGCCCGTCGGCATATACGCCATAGTCACCGCCGCAACCCATGGCAGAAGCAAATC
>CP070771.1:4070138-4076298 GCA_020345785.1 Desulfobacterales bacterium | reverse complement strand
CGTCCTGCATATGGTACTTCGCGTATGTTTGCACCTGAATTTCAAAGAGATCATTGGGGTATCGCAGGTGCTTTTTCAGATCAGCGGGCATCTCGTCCAGGGGTTTAAAAAGGTCCGGATATACTTTTGAGTATGTTTTGAGAATGGGATCTTGCGTGTCGATCATGTAGTAGGCGACATGCCCGTCATAGGCATCGATGATCACTTTGACCGAATTTCGGATGTAGTTGAGCTCTCTTTTCCTGAACGGCGTCTTGGATCGTTTGGAGTATGGGTACATGTTGGAGGCAGTATAGGCGTCCTGGATCCAAAAGAGCCTTCCTTCTGAAACCACCATATAGGGGTCGGTATCATAGGCGAGAAACGGGGCGATGGCGGTCACCCGGCTTTTAATTCGGCGGTTGAACATGATCCTGCTTTCAGGGGTCAGATAAGTAGTGAATAGGATCTGCGGATCCTGAAATTCAATCGCAAAGAGCGCTCTTCTCATAAAAGAGTTGATAAGAACGCCGCCCTGACCCTGGTAAGTGGTATAGACATTTTTGTCTCCCTTGGGATAATCAAATTCCTGGGTGCTGGTCTTTACCAGGATATATTCGGTCGTTTTTTCCCCGAAATAGATTTCCGGCCGGTCTATCTTCAGGTTGATATCCACCGCAGGGGGAACGTCCTTGATCATGAGTTGCGGTAAACCTTCGGCGGTGACTTCATTAACCGGGCTCATAGCCAACCCATATCCGTGGGTGTAGATCAGGTGCCTGTTGACCCAGGTCTTCGCCTGGGGCGGAAGCTGATCGACCACCAGTTCCCGGGCGGCCAGCATGACCTGTCGATATTGATCGCCGATCAGATAACGATCGACGTCGACGTTGTTGAAATTGTAATAGAGCCTTATTGATTGAATTTGGCGGTAGGTCTGGAGCAGGGGCCGTTCATCCCACACCCGGATGTTTTGAATGGTCACATCATGGTTTTTGATGTCTTCAGCACTCAGGCTGTTATTGACCTCAAAGTCGACCTCCTTAATATTATTCAGGTTATAGGCCTGGCGGGTAAAAGCGATATTATAGGCGATGTAGGGCGATTCCTTGGCCAGCTCATTCGGTTTGACCACGAACTGCTGCACCAGGAGCGGAAGACCGCCGGCAAGGATCACAATGGCGCCAACCCATATGCCGGCGCAGATTAAGAGAGATTTTATCCTCAATCTGAAGGCGTTATAAATGATAAAAAGACACAATAGCAAGGATATTACCGTTAAGAGCCTGTAAGCGAGGATCTTTATGTTGACATCCGTGTAGCTTGCGCCAAACGCCGGGCCCTGGGTGGAGTAGAGAACACCGTAGGCTTTTAAATGGTATCCCCATGCGGCCAGCAGAACAAATATTGCGGCGAGGACGAGGAGATGCTTGCCGACTCGGTCCGCAACTTTGACTTTGGGGATAGCGCTCGGTCTGTCCTCTGTCATAACGAATTCACCGATTATCTGGATCCCGCCGTCTTTTACATACCATATAACGGTCACCAGCGCGGCAAAGAGCAGGATAATCAGCAACTGTTCCCGCCCAAAAAGGTAGAACGGAAGCGAAAAGACATAGAAGCCGATGTCCTTGCCGAATACGGGATCAGTGCTGCCAAAGGGTTGCTGGTTAAGATAACTCAGCACCATATTCCATTGCACAGATCCCTTTGACGCAATTATAAAACTAACGATCAGTATTGCGGCCAGGATTAGGGTCGTCAGAGACCTGCCGGAGACGGGCATTCCGGCGATTTCGGTAATCTTCTGCTCTCTTTCGCGATGAAGTCGCTGAGCCGCGTAAAGATTAATGGACAGGCTGATGAGCATCAGAAGCCAGATCACCGCAGCAACTCCGTATTTGCCCAGTACCATTGTCCAGAACACAGGCGCAAAGTTCAGATTCCCGAACCACAGCCAGTCGGGATAAATTGAAATAATTATCCCCACCAGGATAAACACCAGAATTGCTAAAATCCCAAATATAATCGCCGATTTTCCTATCTTCATAATTTCAGGCTCCCTATTTATAAGGTTTGCAAAAGTGCGTTGGACGAACAGGGATGATAGATTTTATAGCCATTAATTGCAAGCATCAAAAAATTTTGTGACAGGAAACAGGTTGCCGCGTAAATTTTCGCAACCTATTTTGATCACGCTTGGCAAGGTTTTCACTGTTAGAATAAAACCCCTTGATCCAGCCGCAGCGAAATGATAGTCTGCTTTCGGTGGGGCGGTGACCACGGGTCCAAGTACCGGGTTCATGTCTTTGCCCCGGGGCGTTAGGACACGCTCCTTAAAAAGAGCCTTAATCCTGCTATCAGGAGCGCCGACATGTGTGTGGCACCGTCCCACCATCCACCGGAAGAGGAGAGAAGGTGTCAAATCCTGACCGGCGCGCAGTCGGTTTATCATCCTCACCCATCCAGGCACCACTCCGTATTCCTCCCCAAAAATATAGCAAATAAATCAGCGGGCCGGCACGGCTGGGGGTATTTTAAAGGCCCCTGGAAGAGGCCGGGACCACGCTCTGCCGGTGGCTGCTGATTTATATCAAGACATACTTCAAAAAGGGTACGGACCAATGAAAGATATTTGTAACGACCTGTCAAAAGAATATGAGGAGTTGGATGTCATCGTGGCCGATCTTGATGAAACCGGCTGGAACGTCATGACACCGGCAAAGGGCTGGACGGTAAAAGACCAGATTCGACATCTCGCCTATTATGATGAAAGGGCCAGGCTGGCTGTCACCGAGCCGGAGGCGTTTGATCAACATCTGGCTGATATCGCACGTGCCCCTGAAGGCCATCGTGAGACCCTTGAAAAAGTAGGCAAAGAACTATCCACTGCCGAAGTATTAGACTGGTGGCGGCAGGAGCGGCAGGCAGTTCTTGACGCGCTGCTGCCTCTGGACCGCAAGGCCAGGCTAAGATGGTATGGACCGCCTATGAGCGCCATGTCTTTTGCGACTGCCCGCATCATGGAGACCTGGGCCCATGGCCAGGACGTTGCGGACGCCTTAGGCATTAAACGGGTCCTCACCGACCGGCTGCGTCATATCGCCCATATGGGGGTGGCAACCTTTGGCTGGAGTTTTACCAACCGCCGGATGAAGGTGCCCGATTCACCGGTCCGGGTCGAAATCACCAGTCCCTCGGGCGAGCTCTGGACGTGGGGCTCTGAAAAAGCAGACGACATCGTCAAGGGTTCGGCTGAAGATTTCTGCCTGGTTGTCGTCCAGAGACGCAATCCTGCCGATACCCGACTTGTCATTAAGGGCGCAACCGCCCGCCAATGGATGTCGATTGCCCAGACATATGCCGGTCTGCCCGGAGCCGGTCGAAAACCAGGCGAGTTCTCCAAGTCAACGAGGGACTAGAGACAGGCTTTTAAAATAAAGAAGGAAGCAACCAAGCCCCCTTGAGCACAAAATAATTTCCAAATTGTTATAGAGGCTGCTGTGCTTCCTTGGGTATATGATAAAGCAGCCTGCTTCTCTGTCAAGATGGCGTTCGCCTGAATAGACCCGTGAAAGTATGTTGGACAATTTGATCCAATTATTCTTTTGAAATTTTGGGAACTCTGGCGATCGCACGCTTCTGTCAAACACCATTTTCGATTCTAAACAAATTTAATCACCACCAGGGTCACATCGTCCTCCTGCGGTGTCTGCGCCCGGAAATCATCGACTGCATCGAGCACGGCATCGCGAATGTCGGCGGCAGCCAGGTGATGGTTGCGGCGAATGACTTCCATAAACCGTTGACGGCCGAACATTTTTCGGCGGCGGCGGGTCTCGAAAATTCCGTCGGTGGTCAATGTGAGGATTTCTCCAGGATAGGCCGACGCGCGATTTGTGTCATATCGCGATTCAGGCTCGATGCCCAGCGCCACTCCTTGACCGTCAAGGGTTTCAAACAGATCGGCTTGCGGCCGGTATAAATAGGCCGGCTCGTGGCCCGCCCGCACCCATTCCAGGGCACGGCTCTGCAGATCCACCTCCAGGTAGAAAAGCGTCACAAACTGACAGGTCTCATCAGTATCCAAAGAGATCTGTTGATTGAGGTAGGCGACGATCTCCTGAGGGCCCCCGGAAAGGGCGGTTCTGGCGCGCAGCAGCGCCCGGAGGCTGGTCATCAGCAGCGCAGCGGAAACGCCGTGGCCGCTGACATCGCCGATGATCGCCGCCAGCTTTCGGCAACCGCTGCGCTCGAGCTCCAGGAAATCAAAATAATCTCCGCCCGTCTCGTCGCAGTAAAGGCTTCTGCCGGCGATTTCCAGGCCCGGTATCTGCGGCGCTTTGGATGGGAGCAGGCTTTGCTGTACTTCCCGGGCCAGCGACAGGGAGCGTTGCATACGGTCGCGCTCCTGCAAGCCTTTGGCCATTTCGTTGATGGCATCGCCCGTATAACCGATTTCATCGTTGGATACCACCTGCACGCGCCGGTTAAACCGGCCGTTTTTGATCTGCTTCAAAACGGCGAGGATGTCGCGAAAGGGCCGGGAAAGATTGACCGCCACCAGGTAGGTCAGGGCGGCCGCCGTCAGGAAAAACAGAATCAACTCAACGGTCAGGGTCGATGAAAGCTGATCCAAGACGGCATCGGGGTGGCTGCCGTAAAGCCGTTGGCGCTCAGCCCCGTATAGGGTGAGCCCGATGATAATCAGCGGCGCCAGACAGACGGCGGCGATCAGTGCCGCCAGCCGGGTCGATAATCTAATGCGCAGGGCGCCGCGGATCCGCGACAGGCCGCCTTGCGGAAACAGCACCGGTGCCATCCAGCGCTGGATGCAGTATTGCAGAGAGAAGAAGGTGGCCAAAACACTGATGACAGCCGTTAGCAAACTTTTGACGATGAGTTCGGTCGCCAATTCGGGCTGAAGGATCAGGCCGCGCGCAAGCAGATAGTAAAAGACGGCCGCCCCGAGCCACGCAAACAAATTCACCGTCATGAGAACAAAAGGTTCGTTCAAAAGGCGCCGGCGGGCGCGCAGGATTTCAGCGGGTGTGGATTTTTCCCGCAAATAAAGATTTTTAATCAGGCGCCTGATGGGACGTTCGTAAAAAATGATGATAATGATCTCGATGATGCTCACGGGAATGTCATAATAGGGTGCATATTGCATCAGGGTGCGGTGCAGGAGGTGATCCTCGGAAAAAATCGAGTAGTGGCCAATAACGACGGCGATCCCGATGCTGGCGGTCAAACCCAAAAAGTACATAACCAGCATGACATTGGCCAGAAGCAGGCGCCTGGCTAAGCTGATCGGTTTTATCAACGGCATCCGTTCCCCCCTGTCGTATCACCATCCAAAGCAGCTGAAAAATCGGCACCGGTTGCCGCACTGGAATGTATTCTCAGGTGGTTAATCCATCACCAAACCGCCGTTCACATCCATGGTTTCACCGGTAATATAGCGGGCCCGATCTGAGGCGAGGAAGCAGATGGCTTCGGCAACCTCTTCGGGTGCGCCGTAGCGTTTGAAAGGAATCTTTGCCGCGAACGCTTTATTGGTTTCTTCATCCCAGACATCGGTCATCGCCGTCTTGATCGGCCCGGGACATACGCAGTTGACGTTGACACCAAACGGGGCTGAATAAAGCGCGAGGGACTTGGTAAGACATATGACGGCGGCTTTTGTCGCCGCATAATGCGCCCCGACCGCAACACCGCCGCTTTTGCCTGAGGCCGACGAAATATTAATAATTTTCCCGTAATTTTGCGGGCACATAAATTTGAGCGCCTGCTGGGCGGTGAAGAAAACCGACTTGAGATTTACGGCGAAAACGTGATCCCATTCCTCAGAGGTGATTTCAGGCACCGGAGATCGGTAGCAAACGCCCGCGCATTGAACCAGAATGTCAATTCGCTTAAAATCCTTTATGGCCTTTGAAAAAAGCGGCTTAATTTCATCGATGTTTTCGAGATCGGCTTTGACTGCCGCCATTTCGATATTGCGCGTTTGCAGCGCTTTTTGGGCCTGCTCCAGCTTTTCTTCCTGAAAATCCCACCCGATTACGGTTGCCCCCTGCTCTGCGAGCATGGCGGCCGTCGCAATTCCGATTCCGCCGGCAACACCCGTAACAATTGCCACCTTACCAGAAAAGTCCATGGCCATCTTTCCATCCCTCCTTGG
>CP070771.1:4067202-4070038 GCA_020345785.1 Desulfobacterales bacterium | reverse complement strand
CGACCGGCCATCCGCCGCGTTCGATGTTATTGATCAGGATATCGAGCCGACCGAAATGATCGATGACCTTTTGAATGAGTTCGGGTATCTTTTCAACATCCAGCAGATTGGTTTGAACGATGAGGTGCTCTTTGCCGGTGTCGGCAAATTCCTTGCGCATCCCCGCCAACTCTTCCTGCCAGTCAAAATAATTAAGCGCCACCTTCACGCCCAGCTCTGCCAGGGCCAGCCCGATGCCTTTGCCGATGCCTTTAATTGCACCTAATACGAGAGCGACTTTACCATTTAACTCCATAGGGAAACCGTCCAATATTCTATATTTGGGCTACTTAAGATTCCAATATCCAAGCACCAAATTCCAAATAAATCTCAAATTCCAATAACCAATGTTCGAAACCCCATTGCGAAACAAGGCGTGATCTCATGTTCGGTTCTTTTGTTTGAAATTTCGAATTTGGGTCATTGTGATTTGTTTGGAATTTGGGATTTGTGATTTGGAATTTTTAAAAGTTCAATACACAAATATCAGCAAAATTAATTGCCTCCTCATTTTTGACCGAAAAGCACACGCTGAATCCACGACATCCCCACTTCCAAAAGCGCCACATCATCCTCAAGCGCTTTTTCCAACACCGAAGAATCGATCTGAAAGTCGCCCAAAAGACCTTTGTTGATTATCCGGGATCTGAAACCGTCCAGATCGTAAAGCGCTGTAAAAAACAGGTGTCTGGATTTAAGATCCAGCACACCGGGCATCAGCCTGTTTTTCAGGCTGATGATGTGAATCAGTTTGTCATTGATTTCAATGTAGTCGGCGATTTTCTGGTCTTCAATCCATTTTTGGACGATTCGTTGATTACCCTGATTATATCCGAGGCAGTGCGGTTCCTTTAGCAGCATATACCTTTCGGATATCTCACCTGTCTTTCTGGAATATGCAGCAGCCCGCACCAGGGGATACATGCGACATGATGACGGCCGGTTCTCATATACGCTGCATCCCTTTTCCATTAAAAATGGGCAGCAAAGATCATGGTTGTCGACCGGTTTCAGCGTGACAACGGGTAGTCCGGATCCAGGACCGGTATGCTGTAAGGTATACTGGGCAAGGAATTGTTCCGAAGACAGTCCAAGGTGCATTTTTAACCGCAGGATATCGTAAGGTGTTAAAAATTGGTTTAAATCCCGGCAGCACGCATTAAAACACGGCACATCCGGGTTGCATGCAAAGCAAAAGGTTTCTTGCAGTGATATCGGAGTTAAATCTGGGTTCACGGCAGGGGCTCCTTAATTTTAATGATGACAACCACTAATAGCACGGCTTTGAATTTTTAGCTAATTGTAAGTTCGTTTAGATGGTTTAGATGGTTATCGCTGGGATGGTTAAAATCGTTAGGGTCATTTAGATGGCTATTATCGTTGGGATCTTTTGAAATTAGTTGAATCTTTGATTGGTTGATTCATTGACTGGGAAAAAAATTAATCCTGAATGTCTTTTGCTGATTCAATCTGTATACCGCCTTCCCATTTCCGAATTCCTATCTCTCTGCCCTATGCTCGCACAATCCGCAATCAAAATCTCGCTGACACCCGACACCTGACACCTGAAAGCTGCATCCAACACTACATATGGTGCCTGAATTCGGTTTGTTATCCAGATATTGTAAGAAATTTATATGGGATATAAAATCAACATTTCTTGTTATTTTCTATGGTTAAAAATACTTGACAAGGTTAATGTTGGATGGTATTGTTCTCATCTTATGGCGAGCCTATCCTATTGAAATTATAGGGAATTTCGCTTGCTCCATTTCATACTTGATCGCTTGCATTTACAATGAGTTTAACCGGATGGGGTCCGGTTATTGAATAATAAATCACCCAGAAAAAACAAAGTGATCCAAAGCGTTCCACTTTGGATCAACTTAATGAAGGGAGGTGCAAAACACGAACGGAATTTAAAGGACAGTTTCCAGTTGTTTAAAAGACAAAAAACAAAATTTAGGAGGTATAATAAATGCCAAGTTTTGTAATAACTGAAAAATGTGACGGCTGCAAAGGCGGAGACAAGACTGCCTGCATGTACATTTGTCCCAACGACCTGATGGTTTTGGAACCCAACGAGATGAAGGCTTACAACCAGGAGCCTGATCAGTGCTGGGAATGCTTCTCTTGCGTTAAGATTTGCCCGACTCAGGCCATCGAAGTCAGAGGCTATGCGGACTTTGTGCCCTTGGGAAGCAGCGTCATGCCGATGCTGGGTACCGAGGATGTCATGTGGACCTGCAAGTTCAGAAACGGAACCATCAAACGTTTCAAGTTCCCCATTCGGACCACTCCCGAAGGACAGGCCAATGCTTACAAGGATATGAAAGGCAATGACATCGAAAGTCAGGCGCTTTCAACCGAGGAAGCCGATGGCGCAGCGATGCGTGCACCTGCTGCCGACCAATTGGTTTAATTGGCGGATCAGATAGCGTAGAAGACGTTGAAAACAATTTACCTAATAAATATAGTGAATTAAGGAGGATGCAATATGGCATTACCGAACAAACCTGCAGGTGAGCTTAAGGCTGTAAGGGACCCGGAAGTCGAAGAGCGGGAGGTTGATATTCTGATCGTGGGCGGCGGCATGGCTGCCTGCGGCGCTGCGTTTGAGGTAAAAAAATGGATGAGCGACGATCAGAGTGTGCTGCTGGTAGACAAGGCCGCCCTGGAAAGAAGCGGCGCGGTTGCTCAGGGTCTTTCTGCAATTAACACCTACATCGGCGAGAACACCCCCGAAGACTATGTGCGCATGGTCCGCAACGACCTGATGGGTATCGTACGCGAAGAC
>CP070771.1:4059554-4067102 GCA_020345785.1 Desulfobacterales bacterium | reverse complement strand
TTCGGCGCACCAGTGTCAGCAGCTGCAGCGGATATTCTGGATCTGCCTCGGGTTGCGCATGCAGGATCATGGGGAACCGATATTTCCCGTCGTGGTGGTCGAAGGTCATCCCGGCATAAGCCACGGTCGGCCGGTCGGCCCGGGCACAGCCCTTCCGGCGCAGTTCCTCTAAGGTAACCTGCAAATAAGGCGCCTCCAGCGCATTGCGCAGGCAGGTTTCCGGGTCCGGCAGATGAATGGGCGGATCAAGCCTCTTGCCGATTTCAGTCAGGATCCACATATCATCACGTGCTTCGTCCGGCGGCGTCAGGGCCGGCCGGACATACTGGATGTATTCATGCAGGTAAGATCCAATGATGTCTTCCTGCTCGAGCATCAGTTTGCTGGGCAAGATCAAATCCGCTCGCTGGGCGGTGTCATTCATAAACGCATCCACCACAACTTTGAATTCTACGCTTTCAAAAGCACGTGCGATCCGGCAGGAGTCCGGCGCCTGGTTGACGACGTTGATACCGTTGACCCAGATCATTTTTACCGGCGGATCCTGGGCGGCCTGAATTTCTTCGCCGATGACCGAGATCGGAAACGACCGGCGGCTTTTGCGCTGCGGATCGTTGGTCCAGGTTAAATTTACGTTGCGGTAGGAATGCTGATGAAAATAGCTGCCGCCGCCGGAGATTCCGATATTGCCGGAAAGAAGCGCCAGAGCATTGATAAAACGGGCGTTTTCACCGCCGTAGCGATACCGCTGCAGCCCCGTGCCGATATATGTCGCCGTCGGTTTTTGCCCGCTGTACCAGTGCATTAATTTTTCGACTTCCGCCGGACCGACGTCACAGGCCCGCATCAGGTCATCCGGGTTTTGGCCGGAAATCAGCGCCAGGAACTTTTCCGGGTTTTTCGTGTGCGAGAGAATTTCAGGAGATATTTGTCCGTTCTCCCACAAACGTCTGATAACAGCCGCCGCCAGAAAACGATCAGTGCCGGGGCGAATGCGAATGCGTTCATCGGAAAATGCATCATTGCCGTCGCCGCCCGGTGAAATGGTCAGCATGCGCGTTCCCTGTTTGCAGGCGCGGCGAATGACGGCGGCAGTGTGTATTGAGCTGCGCGCGAAATCCTTGCCCCAGTTAACAATTCGGGCGGCGTGGAGCATATCATTGATGTCGTTGTTTTTACGGGAGCCGAAGTCATGGATGTAGGCCATAAAGCCGGCGGCATCGCACAGCGACCCTTTGGTGCGGCTGGATCCCAAAATCGAGAAAAAAAGGGCGGTGGCGGCCTTCCGAACCCCTTTGGCGCCTTCACTTTTAATGTGCAGGATGGATTTCGGCTCGGAGCGCAACTGCTGAATTTTTTGCACGCACAGATCCAACGCCTTTTCCCAGGAGATGCGCTGCCAGGATTGATCGATCCGCAAAAGCGGATGGCGAATGCGCCCGGGATGCTGCAGGCGTTTGATGTGGCCTTTGATTTTTGGGCAGGTGAACCCGGACGTAAAAGGGCTGTCCGGGTTGCCCCTTAATTTCGTGCGTCCGTCTCCCTGCTGTTCCACCACAAGGGAGCAGGCGTCGGGGCAGTCCATGGTACAGGCGGTTATGGTGGTGGTCATTTAAGCTAGCTTTTTCCAGAGGTGGACCCGGAAAGCGTCTATCAATCCGGCGAGAAATAGACGGACTCTTAAAAGCACGAAATACGAATATCGAAATTCGAAACAAATTCCAATGACAAAAATTCCGATGACAAAAACACAAATTCGAAAAGTGATAGTCCCTTTCAATATCACGTTATAGTGTTAGCTTAACGCCTGACTATTAGCAGGTCTTGCAGGTTTGTTTCCGGTTGTTTTGAGCATTTGAAAATTGTAATTTTGTATTTGTTTCGAATTTCGATATTCGGATTTGGAATTTATGCCATGCAAATTTGGAAAAGAATTAATAATTTTACACAGCGTCATATTTAAATTCCGTTTAGTTTCGGTATCATAAGGCAGCATCATCGGTCTGGAGACGTTCTTTTTTTCTGCCTCTTATAAGACCCCGCAGCGCATCCCTGAGCGGCAAGCCGTTTTTGTACTGCTGTTTGAAGATTTCTTCCATCGAAAGATGGGGATCGCGGCCGGGATTGCGCAGATAGCGGCGGATGGCTTCAAGCCGGCTGATTAATTCTTTCTCGGCCTGGCCTCTTAAATCCGCCTTCATTGCCAGGATTTTTTCTTTTAACGGTTGATCTTGCTTGAGGTCTTTATACTTTTTGAGTTTGTATTCAAGACGCATACTGATTAAGGCCAGCAGCGTCTTTTCATAATCGGGCCCCAGCCAGATCAGTTCGGGAACCAGATCGCCGAAATTCGACACACCTAGGATGTCTTTGTTTTGCAGCCAGTAGCCGAATAAAAAATCCAGTTCCAGGTCTCTGTAGTTCTGCAGCGGCATATACATGCGTCTCAAATGCAGCAGCACTTTCTCGGTCTTTTTTTTGTGGCCGCCGATGATCACACTGCCGCCGACCTCGTCTTTTTTTACACCCTTGGTCCAGGGTGCCCCGGTGATGCCGAAATCATGGTAGATCGGTATGTGCAGCAAGGCCGAAAGGGTATTGAGAGCCAGGGCATAGCCGGCTGACGGACCGCCGACATTATACGATGCCGACAGCAGCTGGTGGTGGATGGTAAATTTCTCCAGAAACTCACCGAACAGCCGGGCGATGCTGATCTTGGGAGACAGGGCCTGAAAATAGTTTTGAACCATGGTCAGGGCTTCCTGAGCCGACTGCTGGGTCATCTGAACGGCCAGGTCCATTTCAGCCGCCGCCGGAGAAGAAGAAGAGACGGCTCCGGTAACCAGGACTTTTTCAGAAGATAAGCTGTAATTGAGGCTGGTGGCGATCGGCAGCAGCACCCCGGCGACGTCGCTGGCCCCCACACCGATGATAAAGCCGACCTGCGGCTCCTGACTCAGTTCGGCTTCTAAAAACTCGTCCAGCTGCACCTTGCCCTTCTTGACGGGACTCTGGGAGATTTCTTTGCGGGCGGAGGAAAGGTGCGACTTCATGAGGGGGTAACCGTCCGCGGGATTGATGTGATCGAGCAGATTTAAAACGGCATCAAAATGATTGATGAATTCATTGGGGTCGCTTTTGATTCGGGTGCGGATGTTGCGGGGCACGTCCAGCGCATCCAGAATGCCGATCAACGTCTTGAAATTGAATTTGATAAAATTATTCTTTTCTTCGTGGCCGGCCCCCACCAGCGCCTGCAGTTTTTGCAGCACCCGGTGTTCAGTGCCGCGCAGGCTGCGGGCTTTTTCCACAAAGGCAGTATAATCGGCAGGTGTATTGCATATGCCCCGGGCGGCATCCAGGATGCCTTCCAGGTTCACCCCGTTGCTCAGGGGGACGTCTCCCAGGGTTCGTTCAATTATTTTGGTGATGTCTTCTTTGTTTAAATGCCCCGATACCTCCATTACTTTCAAGCGTTTGGAGCGAATGAGCGCCGGATCGAGAATATCGAGTCGATTGGTGGTCAGAACCGTGAATACCCGGTTAAGAGGAATTTCGCCGTCGATCAGATTGAGAAACTTGTTGGTGAGTTTATCCGACGGTGATCCTCCTGAGCTGCTTCTCTTGGGCGCCAGAGAATCGCCTTCATCAATAAAAATAACGGTGGGCGCAATCATTTTGGCGATGTCGTAGACTTTTTCCAGATTCGCCACAGCGCCGTCGATCGGATTTATCGGATCCTGCAGGGTGATGGGGCTGATGGCCATATCGTGTGCACCTCTGTTTTCACTGAGCCAGGATCGAATCAGAAAGGTTTTACCGCTGCCGGGTGGTCCATTGAGTACCACGCCTTTTTCCTCGCTCACCTCGTAGAAAAGACAGTTGTTGGCCATTTCCGAAAATACATTTTTAATATCCCCGGCATACTCGTCCCATTTTACCCCTCGATCCATGTGGTCCACCACCTTGTTAAAGAGGTTGCCATGGGAATTTTGGGCAACGAGCTCGAAAGCCCGGCGCACCAGCAATGAATCTCCCAGGTGTTCGGGCAAAAAATCGCCTTTTATCTCGATAACCGAGGAGACCAGCTTGCGGACGTAGGAAGGAGTTATTTTCAGGGTTCTTTCTGCAAAAATGGTATTGATCTTTTCTACCGCCTGATCCAGTCTTTCGGGAGCAAGACAGGTAACGGGTGCATGGCACCGGCCGTCAGCTCCATCGGCGATGCGAATATTGTTGCGCAGGAGTTCAAGACGTACGATTTCTCTGAGATTACCCGGATCCTTCCAGTTTTCGTTAATGTCGATGATCCGGCCTTTTTCGACGAAGCGGCGGTAGATGGCCGTGTCAATTCGCTCCGGCTGATCGGTAGTGGCGATCAACAAGCAGTCCCGGCGACCGCTGGTAATTTCATCGATGATGATGTTGGCCGTATCGATCAGTGTTCTTTGCTGGTGATCGACCCCCGATGATTCGCGACCGCTGGACTTGCCAAAGGCACTGTGGGCCTCTTCGATGTGGCGGATGGTGATGCGGCGCGGATCACCCATGGCCTTTTTGAAATAATTGCCTGGCTCACCGGCCAGCGCTGTCTGGTAATCATTGGGCGTGACCATGGCGTAGTCGACTAGAATACTTTGCTCTTCCAGTTCGGATAGCTGCTTGCTAATGCGATTTTTGAACAGCCAGCGGATGAGAGGGATGCCGGACACTCTCTTGTAAAAGCGCAGACGCTTGCGGCGGGCGATTTCATCTGCCAGGGTCGGATCGATTTTATCGATGGTTTGCCAGAAAGGCTCATCGGCGAGAAGCTCTTCCTGTTTCTGTTTCAAATCAATTTCCGGCAATACTTCGTTGACAAATATGATTTGTTCGATGGTTTCCTTTACGGTGGCCGTTTTGCCGCTGCCGCTGGGGCCGATTATCAACAGCAGGGGCGCGTTGGGCACGCCGGGATCGGAGAGATATTCTTTGCGGATGTGGGCCCGGTAGATTTTTTCGAAAAGTGCCGCCATTTCATTTGGAACGTGGATGTCGCCAAGCTCTTTGTTCAGCAGCGACAACAGGTAGGTGTAATCTCTGGCCGATACTTCTTTTTCCAGAATCTTGTTCCAGGCGTCCTGCGGTTTGGTCTGTCCCGAGATTTCAAATCTTTTTTGCCAGTCGGTCAGGATTTGGGGGTCTTTTAGAATGGTAAATTTTCTTTCCGGGGCGGACATGAAAACGGACAGCAAAAATTCCAGCATGCTGTTGAGCATACCCGAAGGCGGATGGTACTGGTTTAGCCGAGCCCGCATAAACGCTTTGGTTTCGTACGACCATGTCGCCACAAGCTCCTCTATTTCATGGATCCGCTTTTCCGGCAAACGCACATATTGCACGGATTTGGTAAGCCTTTTCGCCATCAATCGTCTCCTTTGGCGCCGTTCACCGGCGCAGGCGGCGGGATGGTCAACGCCGGCGATCCCTGTGTATTTTGAATCACCAGCGTGTTCTGGCCACTCTGGTTTTTCTCATAAGCCGTCGCCCATTTCTGCTGGGTCAGAAATTGCAGCAGCGGCAAATCCGTGGATCCGTCCGGGCGACCCAGCGCTTCCTGCAATGCCTGGATTCCGCTCAGATATGCTGCGTAGAGTTTACGAATACGGCTTGCCTCCTGATCGGCGGCATAGTTTTCGGCTTCGGCAATCAATTCACGCCGCTTTTTTTCTTCGGTGGCTTCCACCAGTTTGTCGCCGAAACGGGTTTCTTTGAGCACAAAACTGACGACCTCAATGCCGTACTTTTCCTCCAGGGTCGGTCCGCCTTCGTTGATGGGCCGCGACTTCAAGGCCCGGAATATCTCCTCTTTGATCATTTCACGATCGCTGACCAGCTCATCGACTTTCTGGGCCTGCAGGATATCCTTTACGATACCGTCGTAGTCACCCTGCAGGATGTTTAGTGGGTCGAGATTTTCAATGGCCCAGGTCTTCAGATCGCGGATCCGGTACGTAAGGACGCCCGAGGTCCAGAGCGCAACGTTTTCCCTGGAAATAATTCGTACCGGTTCGAGTTTACCGCTCAGAAAAAGACGCTGATTCATCAGCGGAACCTCCTGCTCGATCCGGGTAAAATAGGGCAGCCGGGCGTGCCAACCGATCTCGGTTACAGCCTCACGCTGTCCGCCAAAACGCTCCAGAACGACGGCATAATTTTTTTTGACTTTGAAAAACGTTTTGGTGGCATAAATAACGGCGACCACACCGTAAACCAGCCCGGCAATGGCAGCCAGGGCCAAAATCCTGCGTAAGACGGTTTTGACAAACGCTCTTCTGAGAAATTTTTTAGGAAGTTCTTTCGACATGGCAACTCCCTCCCTTGGTGAAGATTATGTGCTTAACGGCGCCGGATCACCCCGTTATCGTCCATATTCCCGGGTGGTTGGAAATTTCCAAAATAACACCGCAATATTACCTTCCTACCGGTCATTGCTGCGAAATTTTGCCTGGTACATGTCGCCGATATTTTTGGTCTTTTCAGCTGCACGCGACGTATGAACAGTCGCCCGGCGCAATGGCATTTGCGTGTCCAGCTGAATGTATTATTATAACGATAGACGCTCGGAAACAGCTTCTGATATTGATGGCAAACCGGCAGAAATTTCCACTGGAGCAACTGATATGTCAGAAAGGTCAGCTATTTTTCCATCATAATCCAAAATTTGGATTTATTCAAAGGTAAGTTTCCCATCGCAAATGTAACCGATGGACAACATCCGGCAAAAAAAATGGTTACCCATTACCGTTTATGTGGTGGGTTCAGTGCTTTTTTTAGGCCTCTTGCTATTGTTCGCCGAAACCTATTTTCCCAGCCAGTCGTCGGACCTGGTTCCTGCACGTCCCGATCGAGTTTCCCGCTGGGTCTTTAATATACCCACCTGGCGAATACCAGCTTCATCCGACAGTACCGCTGCTGCTGCCCGCCGGCAAAAACTGCTCCTGCCCCTCCACAAAAAAATGCGACACGGCAACGCTGAACTCGTCTATCGCGGCCTGGCGGGGGAATCCGAATTTCAAATCGACGTGATTATCCCGGATTTGGACCCGCAGGTATCCTATTCGTATCGATTCAAAATAGCCGATGCCAGAAAATCCTTTCGACTGGTGGATCACGATTTCAAAATCATCTCCGCCAGGAAGCATTCGCTTCAGATGATGCAGCTCGGTGAATGATCTCTATTACAAATCAAACTTAAGAACTGCCGGCGGGAGTGTCAATCGGAGCGCGGAGGGTCGCCAGGTTTCGCAGTGTCAACTAGGCTCTTCACCGCCGAAATTCTCGTCTTGGGCTGGTTTAGCGGACTTGGGGGGCGATGGCCAGTTTGATCGAAAGAGCAAACTC
This sequence comes from Desulfobacterales bacterium, assembly GCA_020345785.1. Next base: position 4,059,719 of record CP070771.1, on the reverse strand, counting down.
CAAAAAAGCGAATATCGAATAATGAATATCGAATGTCGAAGGAAGGTATTCTGTCTATTATAAAAAAGATTGAGCGACACGCAGCGCAAGCGCCTGCGTTGCGCGAGCGAAACCACCCTTCGAAATTCTGCGGTTCGTTATTCTGCTGTTCTGCGGTTCGCTGTT
>CP070771.1:4034026-4059454 GCA_020345785.1 Desulfobacterales bacterium | reverse complement strand
TCGTCCTCATGGCCGAACATCCCTTCTTCACCGCAATGCGGATTCAACCCCGCAACACCGATCCGAGGCTCGGACAGGCCGAAATTTTTAAGCGCACCATATGTCAATTCGATCACCCGAATGATCCGATCCTTTTTAACAAGGTCGCAGGCCTGCCTCAAGCTGACATGTGTGGAAACGTGGGTGACTCTGAAATCCCCATGGGTCAGCATCATGGAATAGTCCCGGGTATGGGTCAGGGTCGCATAAATTTCGGTATGGCCGGCATAATGATGCCCGCCGGCATGTATCGCAGCCTTGTTGATGGGGCCGGTAACGGTGCCGTCAATCTGTTTGTTCATGGCCAATTCGATGACTTTGGCGACATACTCAAATGATGCCCGACCCTGTTCGGGCGTAACTGTTTTGTATTTCAGGTGCTCGAGCGGCATATTGTGCAGGTCCAAAACGTCCAGGGTACCCTGCAAAAAACGGGCATCATCAATGTGCTGCACTGGATTAAGGTCCAACTTCAGTCCGGTAAAGCGCAGGACATCCTCCATAAAGCTAAGATCCCCAACGACCAACGGGCGCGCGAGGCGATAAATTTCCTCCTCAGCCAGGGCTTTAGCTGTAATCTCCGGACCGATTCCTCCCGGATCACCGACCGAAATTCCCAGCATAGGTCGTTTATCATCACTCATGATTTTTCTCCGAACAATCTTTTCGCTCGTATTCTTAATTTATTGACCGTCATGAAAGTAAACCCTCGTATGGAACCTAACGGGGCCGATACATTGAACAGTTTGAACGCCGAATCACGCCAAGGCGTGAAACGTCCAACTTCGAACGTCCAACGTTTAACATCGAATAGTGATGTCGCTGCGCTCCGCAATTTCATTTAAAAATTAGAATTGAATCGGCATTCGAATATCGATTGTCCAAAATTATCGACGGCTTCGGTTTCCTCATTTTTTATCATTCAACATTCGATCTGCCGGAGGCAGACAAGTGCTTGCTCGCCTGTGGCGAGTTGGACGTTCGATGTTCGACGTTCATCAGTTTCTTTTATCGATCAAACTGGCCGCCCGGCTAACAGCGGCCGGACTGAACCCTGAACCCCTGAACCTCTGAACCCTGAACCTATTTATGCCACCTTTCATGAAGAACAACCAGCGTGTCTTCATGCCCGAATGCTCCGGCTTTGGTAACCACCGGCAAACCTTCCAAGGGTCCACCGATGAGCACGCCCTGCACCACACCAGCAACAACTTCTCCCAGGATTCGTATACCTTCAGCCCCGATGGTTGTCAAAACCGCGTCCGCCGTATCGCCCCCGGTCAGAAAAAGGTATGCCGGCCTGGTGTCCGCAACGACTTCCGCAACGAAAAGACCCAAACCCCTGACGATCGATTCTGCAGCCTCTTGAAGATTTGCCGCCCTGGGAGCGGCTTGGGCGTTTCTTTGCGACGTTATGGTTAGGACCACATTTTTTCTCGATAAACTCGAGCGGGTCGAAGACACGGTTCTTGAAAAGTCATCGCTGAGTCTCTGATCAACCAGCAGCTCGGGGGGCAACTGAATGAATTCGTACGAATGTTTCTCCAGTAGACGATCAATTTGCCGTCCGGTTACTTCCGACGCAGTGCCGCAAACCAGCAAATTGCAGTTGCCGCCCTCAAATTCTGACCCGGATTTCACTACCCTCTTGGCAGGGGATAATGGTTCGGTAAGGCTGCCTGCCAATCCCGCTGAGCCCACAGGAAGTACTTTGCCGGGAAAGGAGTAAACCAGATTGGCAACCCGGTCAAGCTGATATCGGTGGGTTGCATCAAACACGAAATGCCTGAACCCACGCTGAATCTGCCGGTCGATTTCCGCCTGCAGTTCCTTTTCAGAACCATCCAGATGTGTTAAAGCCACATGACCGACGCGATATCTGCTCTGGGATTGCACAATCCGGGACAGATGGGATTCTTTCACAGGCGTGATCGGGTCCCGCGAAATTTCGGTTTGTTCCAGCGGGATGCCGTGAACCCGGTGAATATCATTTTCGGTTGTACGCCCCATTTCAGGAAATGCGGGCGTGATAAAGCTTACCTCATAGTCGAGTTCATCCAAAAGTGCTTCTACCTCCGCTCCGACATTACCGCGCATACAGGAATCGATTTTTTTGTAAATCCAGAGCGGTTGTTTCTTGGCTAATCCTTGCGCCACGGAAACCAGACGCTGTCGCGCTGTCTCGTGTGCCAGAGCGCGGCTATTAGTATAAACCGCGGTCGCCCGTGAAGCAGACGCCGGAGACGGCTCCAAAATCCGGTCCAATTGTTGGTAGGAAATCAGGGTTGTGTCTTCAAAAAAGGGACAGAACTGAACACCCGTGTCGGCAGCTCCCGTTAAATCATCTGCGATGATAAAGATGGACTTCATCTTATCACTTCAATCCGCAATGCAGGATCGGCTGTAATGCCAAACCGAAAGAAGCAGATACCGTTTTTTTTATCCTGCATTTTTTGGGGTTTGGAATATTTTATAATTCGGATTTTGAATTTGTTTCGAATTTCGAATTTCGTGCTTCGAATTTTTTGCTTTTTTATTCGAACTTGTGCCGAATGATGGCGCCTTTATCCGCCGATTCCGCCAATTGCGAGTACAGCGCCAGATATCCCTTTTTGTATTTTGGTGCCGGCCGTTGCCATTTGGCTAAACGATCCTGAATCTCCTGATCGGAAATATTCACGTGCAATTTACGGTTTGAGATGTCGATGGTGATTTCATCACCGTTTTCCACGACGGCAATCGGTCCGCCCTCGGCGGCTTCCGGCGAGACATGCCCCACGAAGCAGCCGTTGTTGGTACCGGAAAAACGTCCGTCGGTAACCACGGCCGTCTTTAGCGCCAGACCCCGCCCATAGAGGAGTTTCATGGCCTTGTACATTTCCCGCATGCCGGGCCCCCCTTTGGGTCCCTCGTAACGAATCACGATGACCTCACCTTCCTTAACCTTGCCGTCCAGAATCGCTGCATTGGCTTCCTCTTCACAGTCAAAACAGTGCGCCGTCCCGGTAAAGGTATGCATATCCGGATGAATGGCAGCCGGCTTGGTAACGGCGCTGCTGGGTGCCAGATTGCCGTGCAAAACGGCAAGTCCACCTTGATTGCTCCATGGGTCCTGCATTGTTTTTATAATCATGCGGTTGGCGGCAGGGGCGGCAGAAAGGTTTTCGGCCAGCGTTTTGCCGGTAACAGTCAAGGCATCCGCGTGCAAAATGGGAAGCAGTTCTTTCATCACCGCCTGGACGCCGCCGGCATGGTGAAAATCCGGAACATTGGGTGCGGCCGCCGGATTCATTTTGGCGATATGCGGTGTGCTGCGGCACAATTCCTCAAAAATATCCATTGTAATTTCGCAGTCGGCTTCATAGCCGATGGCCGGGATGTGCAACGCAACATTGGTCGAACCGCCGATGGCCGTGCTGAGGCGAATGCCGTTTTCGATGCCCTTCCGGTTGAGAATCTGACGGGCCGTAATCCCCTGTTTGATCAGCTCCACAATCTGCCGGCCGGATGCCTGGGCCGCACGCCAGCGCTCAGCATAGGTTGCCGGAATCGTAGCACTGCCCGGCAGCGATAGCCCCATGGCTTCTGCCACACAGCACATGGTATTGGCCGTTCCAAGAAATGAGCAGGAACCGCAGGTCGGTCCGGCACAGTTTTCCAGATTTAGGTAATTCTCCTCGTTGATCTTGCCTGCTTTCAACATGCCCAGGCCTTCCGTCAGGGAGGTAATATCCGAGGAGCGGCCGTCAAACTGGCAGCCGCCTTCCATGGGTCCGCCCACCACAATAATGGCCGGCAGATCCAGTCTGGCTGCCGCCATTAACATGGCCGGCACAATCTTGTCACAGGAACCCAGCATAACGACGGCATCCAGGCGGTGGGCCTCAACCATCATCTCAATGTCATTGGCTATCAGATCGCGGGTGGGCAGAATGAAATGCATGCCTTCATGGCCCTGGGCAATGCCGTCACAGGCGGCGATCACGCCGAATTCCACCGGCGTCCCGCCGGCCTGTCGAATACCCTGCTTAACAAATTCCGAAACCTGATTGAGATTATAATGTCCCGGAACCACCCGGTTCCAGGAGTTGGCAATTCCAATCATGGGACGGTCCAGATCGTAATCTGAGTATCCCATGGATTTGTAAAGGGACCGATGGCTGGACCACTCCGGCCGCTGGAGTATCTTTTTGCTGCGCCAATTCATGACTGTTCCTTTCTTTTGTCCCAAATCGATAACGTTCGGTTCAAGGTGTTTGTCGATTATTATCCGTTGTTTACAGTTACGCTAAGAGAAGACAGATGACAGAGGTCAGAAAAGATAAATTTGATTGCTTGTCGCTTGTTGTTTGTTGTATGCTGTTTCAGAAAACAAAGGACAGAATTCCTTCCTTCGAAATTCGATATTCGTTATTCGATATTCTGCGGTTCTCTTTACCTTAACCGTGCATCGTGCGCCCCTTCGCCTAAAGCCTGTTTTTATATCCAGCATCCAGTGTCAAGCATCAAGAATATTTTATTCACTATCAACACGTGTTAACCCTGTCAATAAATGATGAAGTTTAAGCTCTAAATCGGATTCGTTTTCCTGTTCCGCAAATATTGTTTGCCGTATTTTGCGCTTTTTTATTGACATAACATCATTTTAGCGATTTAAATCGATACTCGGAGCATTTGGTACCATCGATTAAAACCTGCCCGCTCATGCCTCGCATAGCAGGTGGAATTTTCGATAAGGCGACATTGAGCACCTAATGGCAAAGCGCTGTTTATGCAAGCGCAAAAACTATACTGACACGTATAACCAAACAACCAACTACCAACCCCCTGAATTGTATTTATCGTATCGACTGAAGAAGGGAGGTGATGCTGTTTCCTGCAAGGATCTTAAATGTGAATCGGCTCGAGCAACACTTTGTTTTTGTTGAACATACGCTTTAAGTCCTAGGTATTTTTCTTACAAGAGCTTAAAACGACAAAGGAGTAGAGAGCTTATCGATAGATTAGCTTTAGAAAGGAGGAATTGGCCATGAAAAAGCAGGATAACAACATGAGTCGGAGGGACTTCATCAAAACTTCGAGTGCCGGTCTGGCCGGTGCCGCAATTCTCGCAAGTCCTCTGGGCCCTCTTGCCCAAAAAGCAATGGCGGCAACCCCACCCAACCTGGCCGTCGAAAAAGGGGAAACCTTGAACGTCCTCAGATGGAGCGTTTTCGTGGGCGGCGATAAAGACCTGTGGGAAGCAAACTGCCGCAAGTGGGAAGAGGCCACGGGCTGCAAAGTGGTGAACGAATATATCTCCTGGGAAGATGTCCGGCCCAAGGCCGCTATGTCGGCTGCTGTTGGCGCCGGTCCGGATCTGGTCTCCGGTTGGCATGACGACCCGCACCTGTATCCTGATAAGCTGCTTGATGTGACGGATGTGGCTGAGTATCTGGGTGCCAAATACGGGGGCTGGGAAGACGCCTGTCTCAAATACGGCAAGAAAGACGGCCGATGGATTGCTATTCCCATGGGCGCACCCGGCCAGCAAATCGTTTATCGCAAATCCTGGGTCGAAGCAGCCGGCTACAGCGAATTTCCCAAGACCACCAATGAGTTTATCAAGTGCTGCAAAAAACTCAACAGCATGGGCCATCCGGTTGGATTTGCCCTGGGTCACTCCGTCGGTGACGGCAACAACTTTGCTTACACCTGGTTGTGGTCATATGGGGCATCAACCGTCGATGCCGGCGGAAACCCGGCGATCAACAGCCCCGAGACGCGCAATGCCCTCGATGGCATGAAAGATTTGTACAGCGCCATGATACCGGGCTGCGCCTCCTGGCTTGATCCCCACAACAACAAAGCCTATCTGGCGGAACAGATTTCAGCGACCAACAACGGGATCAGCATCTACTATGCATCCCGCACGAAACCGGAATGGGCGGAAATTTCCAAGGACACCTACCACGCCGAACTGCCGGTCGGTCCGATAGGAAAACCCACGCAACTGCATTTATTCAACCAGGCTTTCATCTATAAGTACAGCGCCGTTCCTAATGCAGCCAAACATTTCCTGATGTTTATGCTGGAAAAAGAGCAGGCCTCTCCCTGGATGGATGCCATGAGCGGATATGTTACGCCTGGTCTTAAAGCGTATCGTGATTTGCCCGTCTGGACCAGTGATCCCAAACATACGGCTTACCGCGACTGCGTCAAAAATATGCTTTGGAACGGTTACCCGGGACCCATCGGCCCCGGCTCGGCCGCAACCATGGCTGAATATGTGGTGGTGGACATGTTTGCCAACTACTGCGCCAGGGGCATGTCCAAGGATGCGGTTATTTCGCGCGCAGAAAAGCAAATCGCCCGGGCATACAGGTAGTGATCCCGGTAGATATTAGTTAAGAATGGCGGGGGTGGCCGAACGTTGAGCAACGCGCGGCCATCCCCCCCAACGTTATTTGTTATTAGGTATTGGTCATTGGTTGGCGGCACCAAAGACACCGATTCTTCACGCAAAAATAATGTTGGATCGAAATAACTTTATTTGTATAACGAATGCAGATGGTTGAGTTCCGGAGGGCCGCCGCGGCGGGATTGGGTTTCATTCCTCAACCTATCCGTTGATACCCTCTGTAATTGGCTCAACAGCAGGATCGACACATAAAGTATATGTATCCAATAACCAATAACTAATAACGAATCTGGAGGTAAACCAGTGGATGTAATTGCCGCTTCAGAACAGACACAGGGCGCGTCCGGCCTGCGTCAACGCTTCTCGCGGGCGCTGGAAAATCCGACCATCCTTGGTCTGCTGTTCGTAGCTCCGGCTGAACTCCTGCTCTTAATATTCCTGGCATACCCCTTTTTCCTGGGTCTGTGGCTGGGTTTTACCGACACCATTGTCGGGCGTGAGGGCCATTTTATCGGGTTTGAAAATTACGCCTATCTGCTGGAAGACCCCACTTTTTGGCTAACCTGTTTCAACACCTTCCTCTACACGGTCGTGGCGGTTATTTTTAAAGCCGTCCTGGGCATCGGTTTGGCCGTGGTTTTAAATCGTGATTTCAAGGGCAAGGGATTGATGCGGGCCATCGTACTTTTGCCCTGGATCATCCCGACGGCGCTCAGTGCGATCTGTTTCTGGTGGCTTTATGATTCGACCTTCAGCGGCATATCATGGGCCCTGTTGAAGCTCGGTATCACCGACCATTTCATTGATTTTCTGGGCGATCCCTGGAACGCGCGATGGGCGTTGATCGCGGCCAATGTCTGGCGCGGAGTTCCGTTCTTTACCATCGGACTGCTGGCCGGCTTGCAGACCATCAGCCCCGACCTCTACGAGGCCGCTGAAATCGACGGTGCCGGAGCCTGGAAAAAGTTCCGCAAAATAACCCTGCCGCTGCTCACGCCGCTGTTGACGGTGGTGACCGTATTTTCCACCATCTGGACCTTTGCGGATTTCCAGTTGGTCTGGATCATCACCAAGGGCGGGCCGGCCGGCGCCACTCATATTTTCGGAACGCTCTCCTTTCAACGGGCCATGCAGGGCGGGCAATTCGGCGAGGGGGCGGCCATCTCCAATTTTATGCTGCCGATACTGGTGTCCTGTGTGTTTATCGCTTTCGTTTTTCTGAGGAAAGAGGACTGACAAATGGTAATCGAACGCGTTGGATCCAAAGTTGTAAAATTCTATGTGCCGCTGGCGGCCTACCTGATATTTCTTCTCTTTCCTTTCTATTGGATGGTCAACACGGTATTCAAGTCGGACATCGAGCTCTATAACCTGGATCTGAACCCCTTTTTCATCCACTCGCCGACCCTGGGCAACATCGTCGCCCTTTTTACCGAAACCATTTTTCTCAGATGGATGTGGAACACCTTCTTTGTGGCCATTAGCGCCACCTTGATTTCGCTGGTGGCCAGCCTGCTGGCGGCCTATGCGATTCAACGGCTGCAGTTCAAAACCTCCGGTCCCACCGGTGTGGCCATCTTTTTGGGGTATCTGGTGCCCCAAACGATTTTATTTATCCCCCTGGCCCACATCATTTTTAAAGCAAGGCTGTGGGACTCGCTCTGGGCCCTGATTCTGACCTATCCGACGTTTCTTATTCCGTTTTGCACCTGGCTGCTAATGGGATACTTTAAATCCATTCCCAAGGAGATGGAAGAATGTGCCATGATCGACGGCGCCAGCCGGATCAAAATCTTTCGCAGGATAATTCTGCCCCTGTGTCTGCCGGGGGTTCTTTCGGCCGGCATTTTTTGTTTCACGCTCTCATGGAATGAATATCTTTACGCGTTGGCGTTTATTTCCAGCACGGCCAAAAAGACGGTGCCTATCGGCCTGGTCACCGAGCTGGTGCGGGGCGACGTATACCACTGGGGCGCGCTGATGGCGGGGGCCCTGTGTGCATCGGTGCCGGTGGCCCTGGTATACTCATTTTTTGTTGAACACTATGTTGCGGGTATGACCGGCGCATTGAAGGAGTAATTTAAATATGGCAGAAGTACGGTTAGAAAACGTTTACAAGCGGTTTGAAGAAGTCCTGGCTGTCGACAATTTCAACATGTCAATTAAAGACAAGGAGTTTGTGGTTCTGGTCGGACCCAGCGGCTGCGGCAAAACCACCACATTGCGCATGATTGCAGGCCTTGAAAGCATTACCAGCGGCAATGTCTATATCGGAGATAATCTGATCAACAAACTGCCGGCCAAGGACCGTAATATCGCCATGGTGTTCCAAAATTATGCCCTTTATCCCCACATGACGGTGTTCGACAACATGGCCTTTTCCCTGGAGATGCGCAAGCGGTCCAAAGGTGAAATTAAAGCAAGGGTGCAGGAGGCCGCCGAAATTCTGGGTATCCAACATCTCCTGGCACGAAAGCCCAAGCAGCTCTCGGGCGGTCAACGTCAACGTGTTGCGGTTGGCCGGGCAATAGTAAGAAAACCTGAAGTCTTCTTATTTGATGAGCCGTTATCCAACCTAGATGCCAAACTCCGGGTGCAAACAAGACTGGAATTGAAAAAACTGCATGAGCGCCTGGCCACCACGGCTGTATATGTAACCCACGACCAGATTGAAGCCATGACCATGGGCGACCGGATCGTGGTTATGCGAGACGGCCTGATCCAGCAGATCGGCTCTCCCCTCGAACTTTATGAATCCCCTGCCAACAAATTCGTCGGCGGATTTATCGGCAGCCCGGCAATGAACTTCTTCGAGGCCGAATTGATCAGCCGGGCAGACACCGCCTCCCTGCAAACAGGTGAAGTTCGGATCGATCTGCCCCCGGAAAATTCAAAGCAACTGGCCGACTACAAGCCGAAACAAATTATCGTCGGCATTCGGCCGGAAGATCTCAAAGTCACCGCTGAGCACCAGCCGGGCAAAACAATTCAGGGCGAAGTCGAGGTGATCGAGCCCATCGGCAATGAGACCTACGTGGTTCTCAACACCGGCAGTTTCACTTTAATTGCCGCTGTGGGCCGCAAGACCAAAATCAAGACGCACAGCAACCTGGTTGTCGAACCCGGGATAGAGAATCTGCATCTTTTCGATTCTGAAAGTGAAAAGGCCATCCTATGAAGCATAAGGACACCGGAATCAGCTAAAAAGGCTTCAGGTTTCGGGTGTCAGGTGTCAGGCGCAAAATCTATAATATCGACTGGTATTCCTTATTTAAAAAAACAGGGCGGACCTCACTGTCCGCCGATATGGTTCGGCAATGAGGCCGACCCCACGTTGGCGAAGGACCAACGTTTCTTTTTTTTTCAGACCGGCCGTTGTTTCGGCCGGCGGCGGTGCTGAAACCTGAAACCCGACACCCGAAACCTCAATCCATACATTACCATGTAAATTACCACAGGCTTATGACATGACCAAACCAAGAGTATACGTATCACGCATCATCGCCGATGAAGGATTGGATTTGCTGCGGGAGGTTTGCCAGCTGCACGTCTGGCAGCAAAGGGAACTGATGCCCAGGGATGTGCAGTTGAAATTGTTTGCAGATTGCAACGGACTGCTGACAACCACGGACATCAAGGTAGATGCTCAGCTGCTGGAAGCCTGCCCGACCGTTAAAGTGATCAGCAACCAGGCGGTCGGATATGATAATATTGACATTGCCGCCTGCACCGCGGCCGGTGTTCCGGTCGGACATACGCCGGATGTGCTGACTGAAACAACAGCGGATCTGGCGTTTGCTCTGCTACTGGCCTCCGCCCGCCGGTTGGCGGAAATGGTCGAGTGGGTCAAACAGGATCGCTGGACGCCCGAAAGAGGCATGCTCGAAAATCTGGGCACCGACGTTCATCATGCGACCCTGGGTATTATCGGCCTGGGTCGTATCGGCCGGGAAGTGGCTCGGCGGGCCGCCGGCTTCAACATGACCATTTTATACCATGATATCAGGCGCGATATGCAGGCAGAGCAGGAGTTCGCTGCCCGCTATGTCGACAAAGAAGAGCTTTTGCGCCGGAGCGATTTTGTCAGCTTGCATCTGCCCCTGGCGGCCGACACCTACCATTACATCGGGCCAGATGAGTTGAAGCTGATGATGCCGTCTGCCATACTGATAAATTCGGCCAGAGGTCAAATCGTCGACCAGGCAGCGTTGCTGAACGCTTTACAAAATGGTCGGATTGCAGGCGCCGGCCTGGATGTCACCGATCCGGAGCCCATGCGCAGCGACGATCCACTGCTTGCCTTGCCCCAGGTAACCATTCTTCCACACATCGGCAGCGCGACGCTTAAAACCCGCGCCAAAATGGCTCAAAGGGCCGCCCAAAATCTCATCAACGCATTAAACGGCCAACCCATGATCAGCTGTGTCAACCCGGAGGCATTCGGCAAAGGACGCAGCGCGTCGCTCTATACAGGAGAACCAATCTAAAATCCAAAAGAAAATAATCGGTGATTGAGCGATCTTCGCTCAATTAGGGTAACAGCTACGCTTTTTGCTCGTCGAACCGGTCTTCCGAGCGATCGGTTGCCGGCGGTGGTTCTGGGGTGAGACGGCAGATCGCGTCATATAGATCCGGGCTCAATTCAATCTCGGCTGCCGGGAGCGAGTCTTTTAACTGCTCAACGTTGCGGGCACCGATGATAGGTGCGGTTACCGCCGGGTGATGCACCACCCACGCCACTGCCAGGGAAACCGGGTGGAAGCCGTTTTCGCCGGCCAGCTGCGCAAAATTTACGGCGGCTTCATACATCCATTGATCACCATATCGTTTCTGGTACATGTCGTCGCCGGTCAGACGCCCCTTCTCGGAGCGGCGGTCCCGACCGTACTTTCCGGTAAGGAGGCCCCCTCCCAGGGGATTGTAGCTGATCACCGCGAGATTTTCAGATTCGGCCAGGGGTAAAATTTCAACTTCCGCCTGGCGTTTAACCAGGTTGTACATGGGCTGAATGCAGTGAATGGGGGCCCAGCTGTTGAGGGCACAGATGCCCAGTGCCTTCGCGATCTGCCAGGCGGCAAAGTTGCTGACACCGGCATAGCGGACCTTGCCCTGGGCGACTACGTCATGCAGTGCCCGCAGGGTTTCTTCAAGCGGGGTTTGCGGGTCAAAGTGATGCAGGAAGTAGATGTCAACGTAGTCGGTATTGAGACGTTTCAGACTTGCCTCAAGCGAAGACACCAGGTGGCGACGGGATCCTCCCCGGTTATTGAGATCGTCGCCGAAAGGACCGCCGAACTTGGAAGTGATGATAAGCTCATGGCGGCAATCTGCGATCAATCTGCCCAGGATTCTTTCAGCCCGCCCCATACTGTAGACATTGGCGCAGTCAAAAAAATTAATGCCGGCATCGCGGCATTGATTGAAGATATCCTTCGCTGCAGCTTTATCAGCCTCCCGGCCGAAGGTCATGGTCCCCATGCACAGGCAGGATACCTGGATGCCGGTGTTGCCCAGGAACGTGTATTTCATATTCTGTCTCCTTATCCCGATGAAAGGTTTCAGGTTTCGGGTGTCAGGTGTCAGCTTGATATGCTTCTAAATTCTTAGAATTCGCATGAGACTTCACCTAATCGGAAAAGCGAACCGCAGAATATCGAATATCGAACCGCAGACACATCGAAGAACCCAGCCGCTTTAACTACCAATTTTCTGAGGTTGCGGCCAAGCATTCATTCCCCCTCCTGAACAATCCCCCGCTGCAAATATACCTCTGCGGCTTCTCTTACCAGCGTCGAAGTCAGCGGTGCCTGGCGCTCTTTTTCAAGACGTTCGGCCAGGGCGATGAGCGATTTGTAATTTGAGCGTCCGGGACGCAGCTGATTATAGGTATCGAGCACTTCTGCGTTGGACAGGCAGGTCAGTTCGGCGGCTCTTCGCAAATTTTCGGCCAGCTGCCGATATCCGGCCGCTTCGGCCGTATCGGCCTGTTTCCGCAATGTTTCTGCACTGGTGCGAAAATCTTCGGCGCTCAACTCGCCGCTGAGCACCTTATCAATCGTCAGATCCTGCAATGGACGCCCGGTGAAAGTACATAGATTATTCTGGGGCATAGCCATACTCCTTATTCTCAAAATGGCATAAAAATAATTCATCCCCGAAAGGATGGATTACGTGGCAGCGTCAAAGCAAGCTTCAACTGGTTCAGATAGCAACACGTTTGTTTTTTCCAATACCCACTTAAATCCCAAATCACAATATTCAAATTCCAAACAATATCAAACTTCCAAATTCAAATGACCAAAAAATTTCGGGTACTGATTGAATGTCTTGCGCTCACGATAGCTGTTTTGAATTTTGAATTTCGGTCATTGATATTTATTTGAGATTTGTTTTTTGGTGCTTGAAATTTTAACTATTTTAACAGAGCAAATTTTACAAATTCACTCAATTATCAGATTAAAACGCCCCTGGATCGATCTCCGCCTTTAAAAGCGTGCCTGCAATTCCACCGGTGGACGGTCGCTTTTGATCTGCCGGGTGGCCAGCAGTTGCAGCAGAGTGGTCTGCACGATCAGCCGTAAACGGGCAGTGTTGTCGATTTTGACCGCGACCGGCGACGTCGGTTTGCCGCCGGCATACCGCGCAGCGTTGCGTCCGATGCTGCGGTAGGTCTCCAGCACCATATTGGGCGCCTGGGGGAAAAGCTCCAGATTCTCCAAAGGCGCCAGATCCCGCTGATGAATGACAGTGGTCCCTTTGGACTGAATACCGACGGCAACTCCCGATCCGCTCAATTTGGCGCCGGCGTGACCGATAAACGCGCAGTCTGCCGTGTGATAAATTCGCACCACCCGGGCGGCAAGCCCTTCATCCCGGATGCCTTTGATGATGGTCTGAAGCACTTCCCGCAGATCCAGTCCGCCGATGGTGTGATGTATTTGCCGGCCGAAAGCCGGGTCGAGGGCAATCACCACCTCGGGCTGATCGCCGGCTTCGGCGGTTTTCACCTCTTCCAACCAGTCTTCGGCTTTGGCGGAGCTGATGCTGTCCAGATAAGCACGCGGGTCCCAGGCCTGGGGCAGGTCCTGCAGCATCGACCAGCGATCTCCCTCAACCCGATAACCTGTGCCCGGTCCCCGATAATCATTGGGGTCCGTCAACGCACTGATGACCTGAAAGCTATCGTCGAAAATTGCCGACGGTTGCAGGTAATCTCCAATAACCCGTTGACGCTGCAATTCCAGAACCCTGGCAGCAACATCTTGAAAGCCGGTTGCATGCAGAGCCGCTATGACATCAACCACCGTCAGGGGTCCGTGCAGCAATCTTGCGGCGGCTTCGATATCAGCCACTTTGTCACGGTCGGGCATGTCTTCGCTGTTATAAGCCGCAACAGCGGCCTGGACCTCTTCTTCGCTGATCGCAGGAAAGTCAAATGTTTTAAAGACGGCCTGGATGGCGCGGGCGGCGCGTTCCCGCACCTGCAGCACATCGGATTCTTCAACCGGCACCATACCGCCGTCGACCTGCATATCGCGCTGCAGGACCAACCAATCGTCCAGTTCACTCACATCGAAGTTTCCGCCGCCGAACATGTTGTCATAGCGCGGAATCGCGCCGTAACCGGAAGTGATAAAATCGGTGCCGGGAATAAATTGCAGCATGAGTTTGGCGCTCTTGCGCATTTCCGACTGGGAGGCCAGAGCATCATTGCCGGAGGCCACCTCCAGACCCAGCATGGCGGCAATCAGATTTTCGGCCAAAACCGTGCGCACGCCTCCCGGAAGCGATTCAGGCAGCGCGATGCAGCTGATTGAGCCGTTTTGGGTCCCCTGGCTGCCGGCCCCCTTGGTGGTCAGCAAACAACGCGCTTCCAAGAAGAGCATTGACTTGCCTTCGGAATGTCCCATCAGGGCTGCTGCCCCTGTGCCGGAAGTAAACCGGATTTTAACGCCCCGGCTGGCATAGGCGGCTGCCAAGAATGCTTTGGACCAAGGGGTGTCGTCGCCGTCGACAAAGGTTCTCTCCGAGCCATACACCGAAAGGGTTTCGGAGTACGTCGTCAGACCTTTGAAGCCGAGCCGCAAATTGGTGGCTTCTTCCACCGCACACTGGGTCAGCGTACCCCCTCGCCCGGTCTGGGATCCGACCAAAATGGAAAGTGCATTAAGGGGCGCGTAGCGGGTAACACCAATAGTTGTCTCGACTTCACTGAAACCCCGCAGAGCGGCCTCCGCCGCGTCCGCCGCCAGCAGCGCCGGATGCTCTTTTCTATTGGTAACATGGGCTTGATTGGCCGGTGTTCGACGCGCCCGCATTTTGGCAAGTCCCATCATCATTTCCAACACACTCATTTGCCGGACGACATCGACCAGTTTGGCTGCCGTACAGCCACCCACAATTTCAAGAACTGCCGCCCGTGAAACGTTGATGTCCACCAGCATTCGAGCGATCTCAAGCGACGGTGTCGCCATGGCCTTCGCCGCCATTTCCAGATCGAGCGCATGGTCCACAATAAAATGATCGATAATATCGAAATTGTTCCGGGAAACACCGTCCATCTCAACCACCTGGCCGTCCACGATCTTCAGTCCGGGAGCAGGATCAAGAGGACTGGCCATGGCTTCAAGCCCTGTTTCCGGCCAGGGTTTAATAAAGGTTTCCTGATTGACGGGTCGCTGAGCCAGATTTTCAAAGCGTTTCGATTTCATTGGTTTGTCCTTCATAAATTTTCAATAACGGCATCGCTAAACGATTTGGTTGTGGCCTCTCCGCCTAAATCCCGCGTCAGGATTTTCGATGAAGTAACGGTTTCGATGGCCTTCATCAGGGCCCGCGCCGCCGTTTCTTCGCCTAAAAATGCCAGCATCATCTGAGCCGACCATAACGTGCCGATGGGATTGGCGATCCCCTTGCCGGCAATATCAGGCGCTGAGCCGTGGACGGGTTCAAACATGGAGGGAAACTCTCTGGCGGGATTGAGATTGGCAGAGGCTGCAATCCCGATGCTGCCGGCGATCGCGGGTCCGAGGTCGGACAGGATATCTCCAAATAGATTACTGCCGACAACGACATCGAACCAATCGGGATGTTGCACGAAGTGGGCCGTCAGGATATCAATATGATACTGATCAGTCCTGACGTCCGGGTATTCTTTGGATATAGTCCGGAAACGTTCATCCCAGAAAGGCATGGTATGAATGATGCCGTTGGATTTGGTGGCAGACGTCACATGCTTTCGCGGGCGGCTTTGGGCCAGTTCGAAGGCGTAGCGCAGAACGCGATCCACGCCCTTGCGGGTAAAAACGGTTTCCTGAACCACCATTTCGGACTCCGTACCGCTGTAAAGACGGCCGCCGATTTCCGAATATTCGCCTTCATTATTTTCGCGCACCACGATAAAGTCGATATCTTCTGCCTTGCGGTTGGCGAGCGGTGATGCGATACCGGGCAGCAGCCTGACAGGCCGGATATTTACATACTGCTGCATCCGGCGCCGGATCGGCAGCAACAATCCCCATAACGAAACATGGTCAGCAACCTTTGGGTCCCCGACGGCGCCCAGGAAGATAGCATCGAAGTTGCTCAGTTTATCAATCCCATCCTCCGGCATCATTTTGCCTGTCTTTAGGTAGTACTCACAGGAGTAAGGAAATTCAGTATAAGTCATTTCAAAGCCATGCCGCTTTGACAGGCTTTCCATAACCCGGACCGCTGCCGGAACTACTTCTTTGCCGATTCCGTCACCTGGAATCAAAGCAATATTATGTGCCATATTCGGAGTCCTTTTCTATTTACAAAGCCGTGCATAAATCAATAGACACAAGAGACAGCTTAAAATCGGAAATTATCCTTCACCCCCGCCATTGCGGGATGACACAGCTATTCTAAAAAATTGTGGTGTGCCTCGTGAGCCACTTCCTAAAAGGTAAAAGTCTGATGATTGGCAGAAACGACTTTTATGTCTACATAATTATGGCCTCTTCTATAATGATGCGGCCATGAGGTAACATGCACTACTTCTTCATGGGGTGAACAAACGGGAAAATATCTGTATAACCGGCTATATCGGTAATCAGCAGTATGAGAAAAACCAGGAATGCAACAATCAGCAGGGTTTCAAAAACCCCACTGGCCGACGGCAGTTGATCAAATCTATCCGCTGCGTTAATGGCTTCGGCATCAGAAAGACTGTCGATCCGAGCCTTAGCCTCCTGCGGTTCCAGACCGCGGGCGACCAAGGCCGCCTGCACATCTTCACGCGCCAGTAATGACTTGAGATAGACACGGGCCTGCTGACCTCGCGATATATCCAGTACGGATTCGGTTTCGATCATGGCCGCGTATGCGGATTGAAACGGACCGGAGATCATCAACACAAAAATGGCCATAAAAAAGCTGACAGGTTTCACCGATTGACGAATAAATTTCATTGTTTACCTCCATCGATTCAATTGTTTAGATCAAAAGGGAACGACCAGGATTTCGCTTAACAGAGGCCCTTTCGCCTACCCTGTTAAACCTTTTTTATTAGTTTAACCGGGGTGCTTTCGTGATTAATTTCTTTTATGTTTCCCCGCTAAATCGGTATCTCGGCGACGCTGCGACCGGCTTGCCCGGGTTAGGATCTGCAAAATAATAAAAATCAGCCAAAATTGTTTTTTCTATCTCCATTTATATGCCAGCGGCGTGTGTAAGTTTGGACAGCCAAAAAATACTCTCGCTGTAACGGTAAAACCGTTTCAATTCTAACCGACATAGGCGGTGGCTTATGAATGGAGTCATCATAGTTTAAAAAATCCTAAATTTCAATTATTGTTTCACATTTTAGGATTTGCCAAACCGGAAGGTGGTACCGGCGGCTACGCTCGCTACATTGCGATTTGCCCGCCTGATTGGAAGTACGGCAAATCAGTGCTCGAGATGCCCGGTGCCCCTCTGCCAAAGCAGCCCTATCCTTTGCGACGAGATGAAAAAGGGGTGTTGAAGCCGACCAAACCATGATTCGGGTCTGATTCAGTTAACGGTGTGGTTCAAAAGATGCCGGATCTCAGTTGGTCGGTTCATTTCATCTGAGATCCGGTCTCGGTGACTTGAAGGCTGAAGCCTCAGATGAAAGTTCACGAGACTGGAACAGTAAAAGGATTGAACGTCGAACATCGAACGTCCAACATCGAACACCGAATGAATGTATTCTGTCTGTTTTGAATAAGATTGAGCGACACGCGGCGCGAGTGAAATCGACCTTCAGAATTCGATAGGACGGTGCCCGTTTCGACAGCGTCCTTTGGATCACCTTTTCAGTGTGATTCGCTTGGATTAAATAGCTAAAGCGCAGCGCCATCAATATTGGACATTCGATGTTCGACGTTCGATGTTCGACGTTCATCAGCTTCTTCTTCGATCAAACTGGCCGCCTCCGGCTGCCAGCAGCTATGTTGGCACCTGAACCCCCATAAATTGAAGCTTAGGCGTTTTTATCCAGCACTTCTCGGATCGTATCTGCTAAATCCCTCATCACCAGCGGTTTCATGACAAATGCCCGAATACCTATTTCTCTGGCGCGCTGTTCTGTAATTTGCTCGCTGTAACCGGTGCACATAATCACCGGGATATCCGGGCGGATTTCTAAAATCTTGCCTGCCAGCTTTTCGCCCGTCATATTCGGCATGGTCATATCGGTAATCACCAGATCAAAGCGACCCGGATCATGTTGAAACAACTCGAAGGCTTCGACGCTGCTGGTTCTGGTTACCGCCTTATACCCCAAAAGCTCGAGCATCTGCTTGCTCATGGCTACCAATGCCTGTTCGTCGTCCACAAACAGAATGGTCTCATGGCCGGTGACGTAAGGTTGGATAATTTCCGGTTGGGCGGCAACTTCTTTTTGCATCTCGGGCAGATATACATCAAAAACTGATCCCTTTTCTGGTGAACTCTGAACTTTGACGGCACCGCCGTGGGCCCTGACAATACCTTGCACGACCGCCAATCCCAGCCCCGTGCCTTCACCGGCTTCTTTGGTGGTAAAATAGGGATCAAAAATTCGCTGCATCTGCTTGGCCGTCATACCATGGCCGGTATCGCTCACACTGAGTTTCAGGAAAGTCCCGGGCTTCAGGTCAGGATGAGGCAACTGATCTGAATTTTCTGCCTGAAATCGGCTCAGGGTCACCCCGAGCACCCCACCCTTTTCACGCATGGCATGGCTGGCATTGGTGCACAAATTCATCAAAACCTGATGTATTTGAGTGGCATTGGCATTGACGATAGCGTCCGAGGTTTCTATATTTCTGCGGATCTCGATCGTGGCGGGCAGTGAGGCTCGCATCATTTTTAAGGCCTCTTTAACGATGGCGCTGATTTGAATCGGCATTAAATCCAGTTCGTTCTGGCGGCTGAAGGCAAGAATCTGTCCGACAAGATCCTTTGCCCGATGACAGGATTTGAGCACCGCCTGCAGGTTTTGCCAGGCGGGCGTATCTTTGGGCATGTCAAAGGCGAGCAATTCACCGTATCCCAGAATGGCCGCAAGGATATTATTAAAATCATGGGCAATCCCGCCGGCCAGCGTGCCGATGGCTTCCATTTTCTGAGCCTGTTGCAGGTGAACCTCCAGACGCTTGTGTTCCGTGATGTCTTCATAAATTACAAATTGGTCGCCCCCTTCCATCGTAACAGGTCGAAAACGAATCGTTTTATCAGTACCGTCGCTGCATCTCACCGGGTAGGTGCGCGGACGGACCTCGCCGACTTGGGCCACCTTTAGATCATGAATCCATGCTGTTATAACCTGCCGGCGGTGACTCGATTCAGGAAAGGCTTTGCGGAACCAGTCTCGGCCGGTAGGAGTTTCCTCTATTGAGTAACCAAAGAGCTCAATAAACTTGGGATTGACATATTTATAGCGCCCATCACTGTCAATCAGAGAAACACCCAGCGGCGAAAGTTCAGTCAGAATTCGGAATTTTTCCTCTGAATCTCTCAGCTGATTCTCAATTCGCTCACGTTCTTTTATCTCAGATCTGAGCAGTTTTATGGTCTCCCGCAAATCCGACGTAAGCTCGGAAACCGGCGGTTCGGATTCGTTTTCGAGTGAATTAACCTTCCCCAAGGCTTTCTCCGGAGGCACGGAATCTTTTTCTGATTCGGCTATTTTTTTTCTTAATTCCTTATAAGTCGGCGAAATATTCATGAAAAGCAACCCTTATGCTGAATACCCCAAAAATTTCTGGTTCAATGAAACAACTATGTTTTATTCTAAACTGGTATCGCTGTCTTGCAGGACGGTATAATTCCGAAAACACATTACACGTTTTTCTTGAGCATGAATCATGCCAATTCAGGGATTGCTGATAATTTCTTCATTTCATTGATTTGAAGCAAATCTCCCAACAATTTGAACAGAAAAAATTCTAAAATCGGACACACCTACCGATGAAATCTGTCAGATTTTTGACCCCATCAGCAACCAACGGCAGAGCTGGAGGTATGAGAAAGTTTCCTGCAAGGAGGGATGGTTGCACCGCCGTTAGATACAAAGATATCGTGAAAAAAGCCAAAATTTTTTATTTTATCTACATTCATAAGCCACCGGTATCGATAACGTTTGGACCAACGACCCATACTCCCGCGCCACCGGTAAAACCTCTTCAATTCTCAGCGGCATATCCGGTGGCTTATAAATGGAGTTATTGAAAAAAATTCAGGTTGGGTCTTAAGACGAGATCAGGGGATTGGTCGAAAAATCGATGTATAATCTGAGTGATCCGGGTCATATCGGGCGCGTTCGATACCTGCGAATAAAAGGTGTGTCCGAATCGAAAGTTGGCGGAAAAATAATATGCAAATCGCTTGTAGCGTCTGACGGCTCTCTGGGAGTCATAGTGTTTCGCAAGAAGCCGGGCCAATTGAAGTGCAGCCTCACGAAAGATGTCCGGGCCGGGTTTCAAATCATTGCTCCACTCCGCAAAAATCCAGGGCTTTGCGACGGCCATCCTTCCTAAAGCCACACCATCACAACCTGTTTTCTCTATAATCCTGATGCAGTCGTTGCGGTCAAACACATCGCCGTTGCCGAAAACCGGGATAGCGACGGCATTTTTCACCATTCCGATGTACTCCCATCTAGGCGGCCGTGAACGACGGTCCGGCGCCACTCGCGGATGAAAAATCAGTGCATCGGCACCGGCACTTTCAAATCTCACGGCAAGCGCCACGGCCGCCC
Source organism: Desulfobacterales bacterium (assembly GCA_020345785.1). Next base: position 4,038,788 of record CP070771.1, on the reverse strand, counting down.
CGGGTGCGTCTTTCCATCCTGTGCGAAATTTGACGGACAGAGGAATCGATACGGCCTTGCGGACCTCCTCCACAATCTTAGCGGCAAGATCCGGATCTTGTAATAGAGCAGCGCCGCAATTTTGGCGGCATATGCTGCCATTGGCGCACCCAAAATTGATGTCGACACCGAACAAATCTTCCTTTTCTATCCTGCGGGCGGCGTGTGCCATTACTTGGGGATTCGAGCCGAATATCTGGCAGACCAACCTACGGCGCTCTGCATCATGCCACCTGAAATAAGGCGAAACATAACGGTTTTCCGTCGGGATGGTCTTGGCGCTGCACATCTCGGAGAACAGCAGACCACACCCGCCGTATCGCGACACGAGCTCCCGGAAAGCAATATGCCCGAGGAATGTCATCGGCGCCAGGACCAACCTGCTATCAATTGCTTTGCTTCCGATATTAAGTGGTTGACGGAGATATCGAGCAAGGTTATAGATCATGGTGAAAACTTAGCAGATTTGAACCTTAATTAAAAGATTAAGTCTTCCGGGTGGATGGTTCAAAGATTGAGAGGTTCAAGGGTTTACAGGTTCAGGGTTCAGGGTTCAAAGGTTAAGGATTGCTTATTATGTCAGGCGCTAGAAATACAGCATTGTCGTGAATTTCAAATTCTTTAATCCCCGAACCCAACCCGCTGTGCATCTCGTATGAAACTTCATTCCGACCGCTAAGGTAGTGCGGGCCTCTGGTCCCGCCGATATGGGTCGGCACCCGTCTTCGTTACGCTTGCAGCGTGACTTCGCCGGGCCAATCGGAGGTCGACCCTACATTGCGAAAGTTTCTTCTACAATCAGACTGGCCGCCTTCCAACACGGGTTAATCTTTCAGGCCAGAGTCTGGGCTTAACTCTGAACCTTTGAACCCTGAACCTTTGAACCCTGAACCTTTGAACCCTGAACCCTGAACCATAAAAAGTAATGACCATGCTTAAAAAAGGCGTCGCCGTTGTCGGATCAACGACCATCGATACGATCGTAGACAATAACCGCAGCTTTCTCAAACTGGGCGGTGTCACCACCTATTCAGGCCTCACCTACCGCAGGCATGGCATCAATACCCTGATTGTGAGCAACCTGGCTGAGCAGGACCTGGCCATACTGGATAAGTTGTATGAGGAAAATATCGTCGTCTGCCGGAAAGAATCGGAACACAGCACGCGGTTCGTCAACTATATCAAGGGTGACAACCGCAGCCAGGAAATGCCGCAGCAGGCAGGACCGATACAAACCGATCAAATTTATGCCATCCTGGATCAGGTAGACAGCTTGCACTTAGGCCCCCTGCACCCCTCGGATATTCAATGGGAAGCTTCAACTTTACTGCGCAATTCAAACCGAATGATTTTTCTGGATGTTCAGGGGCTTGCCCGAATGGTGAAAAACAAACGGGTATTTCCATCCATATCTGAATACATGGAGCTCGGTTTAAGCCTCGCTCACATTGTCAAGGCCAATGGGCCGGAATATAGCGCCGTTCTCGATTTTTATGGAATGCGTCCGGCAGAACTCATGCGCAGGTTTAATATTGAGGAAATAGTGGTTACCTTAGGGAAAAAAGGCGGATTCGTTCGAAAGCAAAGTGGGGTGGCATACAACTATCAGGCGCAGGTAGTTGATTTCCCGGTTGATCCAACCGGTGCCGGCGATGTATTCTTTGCCGCTTACCTTGTAAGCCGGTATTCCGCTGAAAAAGAAATTCCTGATGCCTGCCGATATGCAGCCAATATCGCGGCCCGGCAGGTAGAAGGAAAATACATAACCGCCGATACGCTTAGCTTGTGATGAGGGCCGAGGGCAGAAAAAAGAGGACAGAGAGCAGAAGACAGAGGGCAGATGACAGAAGACAGAGGACAGCAGACAGAGGTTAGATGGCGGAGGGCTGAGGGCAAAAAGGTTTCGGGTGTCGGGTTTCAGGTGTCAGCGCCGCCCTGGAAGGCTAAGGCATCCAGTTTGATCGGACAAGAAACTCTAAAAAGCGGATCCACCAAAGGCGGATAAATTTTGATCAAACCAGTGGGCCTCCGGGGCCGCCGATAAGGGTCAGAACGGAGACCGACCCTGCGTTAGCTCAGGACCAAAGTTCCTTAGCATGATCAGACCGGCCGCTGTTTTGGCCGGCGAGCAGGCTGACACCTGACACCCGACACCTGAAACCTTTCAGCGGCCTTGTGGGGTTCAATAGGAGAAAACAGATGCTCGTCTGCACGCCGAGGCGTGCCTTGCAAAACCAGGACTCGCGAAATGCGAGCTTTATTTCCGTATTGAGAATGTGATACTATGCATCCGGCCTTAGATGGGGATTTTTAAAACTTACAAGGATAGATCAAAAAAGAGGACAATAGCATGGCTCATTCGTGTAGGCGTTTAATTCCGCAGAGTCTGCAGGACCGTTTCATAAAATTACTGTCGCCGCTTTTAAGGCTATTTTCCAAATGGGGACTGAGTCCAAACTCGTTTACCTTTGCAGGCGTAGTGATTACATTCTTCGCGGCGGCCGCCTTTTTGATGGGATATATCCGACTGGCAGGCATCTTGACGCTGCTCGGCGGACTCTGCGACACTATTGACGGGTTATTGGCGCGCACCACCGGTAAAGCGTCGCGCTTCGGCGCCTTGTTGGATTCCACTGTCGACCGGTATTCCGAGTTCATTATGTTTTTCGGTATTGCCGCCTATTTTTTCTATATTGAAGATTACGGAACATCGGCGGCCACTTTCCTGGCCCTGTGCGGATCATTTATGGTCAGTTATACCCGGGCACGCGCTGAAAGTCTGGGCTTGGAGGCCAAAGTGGGCGTTATGCAGCGTCCCGAACGTATCGTGTTGATTGGTTTAGGAGCCTTAATTCACATAAATGCGTTTAAAATCGCCATTTGGCTGGTTGCCGTCCTAGCCAATGTCACCGCCCTGCAAAGAACTCGATTTGCATACAAACAGGATTTAGCCGAATTCAAGGAAGATGCCGTGTTAAAGACGTAAGCCAGAATGCAGGTTTTAGCGTTTGAGAAATTTGTGTATTTGGAAAGAATATGTTTTAATTGAACCACAGAATCCCATAATTTTAGCTTTTTTTAACCTTATTCTCAAAATTATTGAGGACCGATGTCCGACACAAAAGGAAGCGACAAACAAGTCAACTATGATGTCATTATCGTCGGCGGGGGACCGGCGGGGCTGTTCGCGGCCTATTATTTAAGTGAGCATTCTTCCAAAAAAGTCCTGCTCCTTGAAAAAGGCAAAGCCCCCCAGAAGCGCAACTGTCCGATCAAGTCATATCACGAATGCATCAAGTGCAAACCCTGCAATATTCTAAGCGGCATCGGGGGGGCCGGACTGTTTTCGGACGGCAAATTGAACTATATTTATAAATTGGGCAAAACCGATCTGTCTCAATTTATGTCGATTGACAGCGCAGAGGAGCTGATAGACGAAACCGAGCAGATTTTCAATAAATTTGGCATGGACGGACCTGCCTACCCCACCGACATGGATCAGGCCAGAGAAATCCGCAAACGTGCCAAACGCTACGGCATTGATCTGCTGATCATCAAGCAGAAGCATTTAGGCAGCGACCGCCTTCCCGACCATATTTCCGGTATGGCCGATTACATCAAATCCAAAGGGGTGGTCATACACACCTCCGAGGAAGCAAAAGAAGTCATCATTGAAAACTCTCACACGGTCGGGGTCGCAACCAGCCGCAAAAATTATTTTGCTCCCAATATCATTCTCGCCCCCGGCAGGGCCGGTGCCGACTGGGTCGGGAGATTGGCGCAACAACATGGTATCGGGCTTAAACAGCGCGGCATTGAGGTGGGTGTCAGGGTCGAGGTGCACAATGATATCATGCAGGATCTCTGTGATGTCATCTATGATCCCACATTTTTCATTCAAACCGGAAAGTACGACGACCAGACGCGAACCTTCTGCACCAACAAAGGCGGCTTTGTGTCATTGGAAAGGTACAGCAACTTCGTCTGCGTCAACGGTCATGCCTATATTGATCAAAAATCGCAGAACACCAATTTTGCATTTCTGTCCAAGGTAATTCTTACAGAACCGGTCACGGACAACCAAGCCTACGGGGAATCTATCGGCAGCCTGGCCACCCTGATCGGCGGCGGCAAACCCATTTTACAGCGTTTCGGCGATCTTAAACGGGGGCGTCGCAGCACATGGCACCGGATACGCAAAGGATATATCGAGCCCACCATGAAAGATGTTGTCTGCGGCGACATCGCCATGGCCTTGCCGGAAAGGATCCTGGCCAACATCATTGAAGGGCTGGAGAAGTTAAATTGCGTCGTTCCGGGCGTGGCCAATGACGAGACGCTGCTTTATGCACCGGAGATAAAATTTTTCGCCACCCAGGTGGACACCAACGACAACTTGGAAACGAAAATGAAGGGTATGTACGTGGCCGGCGACGGCCCCGGTGTCGCCGGCAACATCGTATCAGCAAGCGCAACGGGCTTGATACCCGCTAAGGCGATTCTAGGAATGAAGATTGAAGATTGAAGATTGAAGATTTAATGAATCCTGTCGGTTTTATAATGAGGCGATCAGCGTGAGGCAGACTTGTGGATGGACAACAGATAGTCGACTTTTAAAAATTTAGATTGTTCAAAGATAATCTTTAATACAAAAAGACAGCATACCTCAAATCTTCAATTTTCAATCTTCAATATTCAATCTACACCACCCTGACCAACGGCC
>CP070771.1:4026062-4033926 GCA_020345785.1 Desulfobacterales bacterium | reverse complement strand
TACTATTTCTATTTTTTGCAGAAAAATAGAAATATTATCTTGACAAGGAAATATCAATTGCCTAAAGTGACTCAAAATTGATAATGTTAGCTGTCTTTTCAATTCGCATGAGCCTCTTTAATTTGCAGATATCGACACTTACCAATTATATCAAACCGACAAAGGAGGAACCGATATGCAACAACCAGCAACGAAAGAACAATCACTGCCATTAATGAAAAACTACATCAACGGCGAATGGGTGGAATCCGACTCCACAACTATCGGTGACGTATGGAATCCGGCCTTGGGTGAAAAAATAGCCCAGGTTGCATACGGAACGGCAAATGATGTAGAAAAAGCAGTCAAAGCTGCCAATGACGCTTACTGGGATTGGCGCACGACACCGCCATTAACACGCGCCCGCTACTTATTCAGGCTCAAAGACGCCTTTGAAGAAAATTTTGAAGATATCGCCCGGGTCCTGACTACCGAGCAGGGCAAATGCATCGACGAGGCACGCGGGGAAGTGCGGCGCATGATCGAAAATGTAGAGCATGCGACCGGTGTCACCACCTTGATGTGTGGGTATACCCTGGAAGATATCGCCAAAGATATCGACTGCATGGGCCACCGACAACCTATAGGGGTTTTTGCCGGAATCGTTCCATACAACTTTCCGGGCATGGTGGCCTGGTGGTTTTTGCCCTATGCCATTGTTACCGGCAACACCTATATCGTTAAACCGTCCGAGCAGGTTCCTATGACCCAGACCAAAATTTTTGAGATTATGGATGAGGTGGGTTTTCCGGAAGGCGTTGTCAACATGGTTCACGGTTCCCGGGACGTCGTTAACGCCTTATTGAACCATCCCGATATCAAAGGTATCTCTTTCGTTGGGTCATCACCTACGGCAAAATATATATATGAGCGCTGCGGTGCGACCGGCAAAAGAGTTCAGGCCTTGGGCGGCGCCAAAAACATTGTGGCGGTAATGCCCGACGCCGACCTGGATGCCGGCATGCCTTCTTTGATCACCTCTTTTTACGGCTGCACCGGACAGCGCTGTCTTTCCGGTTCGGTTCTGGTGCCGGTCGGCGATGTCGCTGACGAACTAATTGAAAAATTCAGTGTCGCCGCGAAAATCATGAAGGTCGGCAGCGGACTGGATGAAAAAACAGCGATGGGCCCGGTGGTGAGCGCCGCACACAAAGCGAGAGTCTTAGGCTATATTGAAAAGGGAATCGAAGAGGGTGCTGACCTGATCATGGACGGCCGGAACTTCACGGTGCCGGAATATCCGAACGGTTTTTTCGTCGGACCCACCATTTTCGATAACGTCAAACCGGACATGACCATCGCCAAAGAGGAAATCTTTGGACCTGTGGTAAGCGTGGTTCGAGCCAAAAATCTGGACGAGGTTATCGATTTGATTAATACTCGCGGTTTTGCCAACGCAGCCTGTATCTACACCAACAATGGTGCAACCGCCCGTGAGTTCAAATATCGGGTGTTACCCAGCATGGTCGGCATAAATATCGGCATTGCGGCTCCGATGAGTTTCTTCCCCTTTGGCGGTGCCGGAAACTCTTTTTTTGGCGACACAAAAGCTCATGGCCAGGAAATTTTTAAATTCTTCACGGATACCAAGGTCGTCATTGAACGCTGGTTCTAAAAGCGCGTTGCGGGTTACGGGTCGCGGGTTTAAAGGCTGAATTCATTGCATTTAATCGCTAAACTTGCAATTTTGAAACCCGTAAAATTCCTGCGGCCCCTTATGCGTAGCGCTTCACGCGCAACACGCACCACGTAACGTGCAACTCGCAACACGCAACTCGTATAAAGGAGCAATATGATGCCTCTTGAAAACTTTGGAAGTATTCTCAATTTTGCCGAAGAGCTGGAAAAGCAGGATGAAGCTTTCTTTTCGGCGATCGCGGGTAACCCGGCCTGCGCCGAATACAAAGAGATGTTTGAGCAATTTGCATCGGACGCCGGCAAGAATATGATAGCTGTTCAAAGGACCCGCCGGGAAAACGTAACAGAAATGATTCTTGAACCAATAAGAGATTTTACGCGCGCGCCTTTTTGCGAGGAATGTGCAGAGGCAGGCAACATGGGTGTTGAAGATGCGCTGGCGACGGCAAAAAGGCTGGTCGACAGAGCCGAGCGCTATTATACCGAAGCGGCTGAAAAAATCAAAGCTCAGCCGGAGGTGTCCCGCGCTTTAAAAACGATATGCAAAAAACATAAAGCGCACCGCGCAAAACTCGCTGCCATTTAACCCGCTGCAGCCCGATAACCGAAATCGATAAGGAGCAAAACGAGATGACTGACATTACAGAAAGAATCAAGGAAATGACGACCCATACCTATGGCACCTGGAATCGTCAGAAAGCATGGTCGACCCCTCTGCTGATCACTGATGCCGAAGGCGTTTATTTTTATGATCACACCGGCAAACGCTATCTTGACTTCTCAGCGCAGCTGATGTGTTCGAATCTCGGCCACAAAAACCGGGTCGTGATCGAAGCGATCATCAAGCAGGCTGAAAAACTGCCCTACATTGCGCCGGGTTTTGCCACGGAGATAATTATTGAGGCCGTTGAGGCGTTGCGATCCGTTTTTCCGGAAAAACTCAGCAAATTCTTTTTTTCCACCAGTGGAACCGCAGCCAATGAGGCGGCCATGAAAATGTTAAGACAATCCAAATTTCCGGCCTATAAAGTGATTTCCCGCTACCATTCTTATCACGGGGCCACGGCTGTCGGGCAATCTTTTACCGGTGATCCCCGCCGTTGGTACGCGGAGCTGGCCCGCACTGTTGTGGACGGGGTTGTATTTGCACCGGACAATTACTGCTACCGATGTCCTTTCGGCCTAACATATCCGGAATGCAAGGTGCAATGTGCCCGATACCTGGAGTATATGATAAAAGAAGAAGGCAATGTGGCTGCTATTATCGTGGAGCCGATTGTGGGTACCAACGGCAGAATGATACCGCCGCCGGAATACTATCCGATCATACGCCGGATTTGTGATGAACATGGTGTATTATTGATCTGCGACGAAGTCATGTCCGGTTGGTTCCGCACCGGCAAGACCTTTGCCATTCAGCACTGGGATGTTCTGCCCGACATTCTGACAACAGCCAAAGGTGCCAGTGCGGCCTATACGCCGGTGGCGATCACTGCCTCTACGGAAGACGTGGCCAATTTCTTTGAGGAAGAAGTCTTCTGCCATGGTCACACCTTTGCCTATCACGCGCTGGCAGCCTCTGCCATTCCGGCAGCGATCTCCGAACACGTCAAATTATTTGACTCCGGTATGCCCCAGAAGGCCAGTGAACATTTAAAACAAAAACTCTACGAACTGTCAGACAAGCATATTTGTATCGGAGACGTCAGAGGAGTCGGTCACTTCTGGGCCCTTGAAATCGTGAAAAACCGCAAAACCAAAGAACCCTTTGACACCAAGGCGGATAAGTTCAGCGGTAAAGCCCTGATGACCGGTAAAATCACCGGGGATGCGATGAAAAACGGACTGTACGTGTCTGCCTGGTATGACACGCTTGTGATCACGCCGCCGCTGATCATAACCGAAGACCAAATCGATGAAGCGATCCACATCCTTGATAAATCCCTGGAAATTGCCGACAAGGAAGCTGTTGAAACCGACGTGCCGGCTTCCAGAAGTTGTGAATATTCAAAGGGTTAGGCGCGTGTGGGCCGCACCTGGCCGCGGAGCGGCCTTTTGAAAAACCCTGAAGCCGACATTCAAAAAGGGAGATGAGCGTAAGCCTTATCTCCCTTTTTAATGGGAAAAAGATGCAAATTAATAATTAATGTCATCATCAAAGTTGCCGATAATTAATTAACAGCTGAATTAGGACGTTCTTCGCAATTTGATGTGACGCGGGATCAATTGGCAAGTGCAGCAGTTAGATGCTGGTCTCAACCTCAAGTCCGGCCGTAGCACTGGAATTATCAAATTAATTCAGATGAGTATAAATAATCAGCAATTTTAGGCGGCGTACCGGTCTTCCGGCTTGACACATCATCTACAGATTTCTATAATGATCTAATTATGATAAATTACAACAAATTCACCCGGTACTCTATCAATTATGGCGATAATTAATCTGAAAAAGAGGGAAGTTGAGTGCAAGATCGTCTACTATGGACCGGGTAGATGCGGCAAAACAACCAATTTGGAATATGTATTCAAACACAGCCGCAAATTAATGACCGATGAAATGGTTTCCATCAAGACCAAAGGAGATCTGACGATCTTTTTTGACTTTGTCCCTATGGAAGCCGGTAAAATTAAAGGATGTGATGTTCGAATTCAGCTCTATACGGTCCCCGGCCAGGTGAAATACAATTCAACCCGCAAACTTGTATTAAAAGGTGTGGATGGCGTGGTTTTTGTTGCCGATTCCCTTAAAATTCGCCACGAAAAAAACATCTTATCCTTAAAAAACCTGGCTGAAAACCTCAAAGGCTATGGGCTGAATATCATGAAGATTCCGCTGGTCATGCAATGGAATAAAAGAGATCTTGCCCAAGAGGGGGTGCCGCTGATGTCCGTCGAGGAAATGCAGCACGCATACAACCGACAGCTGAAAGCGCCTGCTTATGCAGCCAGCGCCGTGACCGGCCAGGGCGTCAACGACACCTTGAAAGCCTGCCTCATTCTGACGCTAAAGTCACTGAAAAAAGAGGCGGGCTGGGGATGATGGAATTTGAAAAGGGGAAGGCGGAAGGCGGAAAATCCGGGAGACGGGATGCGAATTTTGGAAATTTGAAAGGCATAAGGCGGAATAAAGAAAGCATAGGGCAAAGCGCATAGCGTTTGAGACTATCCTAGCAAAAAAATTCTCGACCTCTCACCTCATTCTCACCACTCATCATCTGGCAATTCCTACTTAGCACCGGATTTTTCACTGAAAAAAATATAATGCGCAGCATTAAATAATTAATCCGCCGGACCTTCGATCTGACGACTTTCTTTATTTTCCAAAGAACAGGTCACAACCCTAAATATGCTATTTTTCATGCCGGATTAATTAAGATTTTGTATCTTCTTTGTGAGGATTAATGAGGTTTCCCACCTCCGGGAAAGTCTTTTGCAGTTTGTGATATTCACGCCGGTAGCTTTTTCCGGAACCCATCATTACGCTTATCGGCTGGAGAGGTTCAATATTCTCACACACGATTTTCAAGGCTGCTGTAATCGGAACCGATAGCAGGGCGCCGACAATTCCCCAAAGCCAACCCCAGAATAACAAGGATAGCAGAATCACCACCGGACTGAGGTTCAACTGATCCCCCAGAACTTTGGGTGCAATGCCGTTACCCATGCCCAGCTGTATCGTTAAAATTGATAGCAGGGTAATGATGCCGGGCCATATGCTTGGATAAAATTGAACCAGGGCCAGAAGAATAGGAGGAATGGATGCGGCGATGGATCCAACAGTTGGAATAAAATTTAGGAAAAAAGCCAGCGCACCCCAGGTAACCGCAAAATCCACACCGATGAGTACCAGAGCAAACCACACCAGGCAGCCGGTCACAAAACTGATTAAAAATTGCAGCGATAAATAGCGTCGAATCTGAGCCGTAATCGAAAAGGTGATCTGACTGAACTGGTTGGCTTTGTCATCGGAGAATGATTTTAAAATTTTGTATTTAAAAAAAGGTTTGCCTAGCAGGATGAAGAAAAGAAATATGACCACCAGCACCAGCTTGGAAACGAATGAAAAAATGGACCCGGACAATGTCACTAAAAATCGTCCGATACTCTGCCCCCAATTAAAGCCGGCAAGCGGGTCGAAGCTTAAATTCAGTTGACTCGATACGGAGGCGATCAATTCCGTCATTCGCGTATGATATCTGGGATAGGCCGCTGCAAAGGCCGAGATGCGGGTATACAAAAAGGTCCCGGACAAATAAATAATCCCCAGCAGGACAATCAGGATGATAAAAACTGCCAGGGTTGTAGGAACCTTTCTTGCTGTCATGAAATTTACCACCGGCGCAATTAAAAAGGACAGCAGCCAGGCTATTATCAAGGGCAATATAACGGTAGCGGCATATTTGAGCACAACGCCGACAGCCACCAGCACCAGGATGCCCAGAAAAACCAGGGTGATTTTATTTCGATCGATATCCACCATTGCAGATTTATTCCGCCGATAGGAATCTTTCACCGTCAAAGCAGGACCTCAAAAGAGCTTGCTTGACGAACTTGATGTATTAATTTGTTCTATGCACTTGCTGTCTTTCAATATTACGCAATTTTAAAAATTCCGGCAGCAGCGTAAAATTTACACCTTATTTCTACACCAATCAGAAACCGTCAACGATCATGATAAATTTTTTTTATCTTCGAAAGAACTAATTTTTATTGATTAATCTTAGGAAGTCAAATTATTTCAGATAAACGCCAGCATAATTTTGTCAATAACTCCATTCATAAGCCACCGGCTATGCCGTTGAGAATTGAAAAGGTTTTACTGTGACAGCGAAAATATTTTTTGGTTGTCCAAACTTACACCGTGCCGCTGGCATATGAATGGAGATGGAAAAAACAATTTTGGCTTATCTTTTATGATCTCGTTGTGTCTGCCAGCGTAGCAACCATTACCGTATCGGGCTGAACAACACAAGATGCCTGTGAAGGATGAATCGCTCAAATACAGGTCAAACCAGACAGACCAGCACCAAGGGTGATCAAAATATGTTCTAGAAAATGACGTGCGCAAGCTTTCGTCGCAAACGCGTATGATGCCGTTAAAATTCTTTAAATACATCAGCGACCAGTGACAGGTCTTGGTTCCGGCCCCTTCCAGTGGCCTTCCTCATATCCCCAGCTCTGCTGGTGGTCGCTGATTCTCTATATCAAAAATGGTATATATTGCAATGCAATTGGTAGCGTATCGTGAAAGGGAGCCATCACGCGCTCAATTAAAATCTGCTTGACATCTCTTCTGCTATAAATAATAAAAATGGAATATTTGGCCGCTGAAGCGACGGCCGATTGCAACTCAATTATTATGGGATGGTAGATATATCCCAATTATGTTTATTCGTAAAAAGATATTTGGACGTCACAATAAAAACATAAAAAAGGAGGCGGTTATGATCAGAAAGACTTTATTATTCCTGGGATTCGGTCTGCTGGCACTGGGCCTTTTGACAGCAGGAGACTTCCAGGCAGCAGCAGCCCAGGATGTAGTTAAAATCGGTTTGTCGGCGCCGCTGACCGGCGACTGGGCCGAGTATGGCAATGATTTCAAACGGTCGGTGACGATGGTCATCGACCGGGTCAACCGCATGGGGGGCATCCACGGCAGGAGCGTCGAAGTGTTAATTTCAGACAGCCGCGGTGATCCTAAAGAATCCGTGCTGATTGCGGAAAAATTGGTTGCAGATCCCGATGTCATTGCCGAAATCGGTGACTTCAGCAGTTCCAGCTGCATGGCGGCCGCCCCGATTTATGAAAAGGCCGAAATGACCCAACTGTCACCGACATCTTCTCATATGGACTTTACCAAAAAGGGCGAGAACATGTTCCGCGTCGTGGCCACCCAGGGATATGAGGGACCCTATAATGCCAGATGGGCGGTTAAGGATCTCGGTAAAAAGAAACTCGCCACGATTTACATCAACAATGACTGGGGCGTGGACGCCAATAAATACTTCACCATGGAGGCGCGCAACCTCGGCGCTGAGATTGTCGCCGAAGAGGCATTTGTGCCGGGTGAAAAAGACTTTACGGCAATTTTGACAAAATTGAAAGGCCTCAAGCCGGATCTGATATACCTGCCCACTTTCTATGCGGATGCCGCTGCCATTTTGAATCAGGCCAAACGCATGCGATT
>CP070771.1:4017529-4025962 GCA_020345785.1 Desulfobacterales bacterium | reverse complement strand
TAAAATCTCAAATCTCAAGCACCAAATATCAAATAAATCTCAAATTCCAATACCTGTCCGCCTCTGGCGGATTCAATGCTCGAAACAAGTTTGGAGTTTCGAATTTAGGTCATTGTTATTGGTTAGATATTTGAGATTTGGATTTTAGAATTTACCAACATCCAGCAATTCCCTAATCCGAGGGCAATCACCCTTGACCCCTGGTCAAGAGGGTTAAAACCGGATCCTCATTTTTTCGTGCGGTGTTCGGCGGTCAGTGCACGGAAGGCAATCACGAGGCCTAGAATCCACCCAATCAGAATCAATAGAAAAAGATTATAATTGGTTACGCCCAGATGAAGCCATTTCAGGAACATCAGGAGGGCAGCCGTTGCGGCCAGAAGCAGCCATTGAAGCGTTTTCTGCAGGTTCATACCGTTGCCTCCTCTGCAAGTTTGCGATTTCCCGCGCGGTGAGTGAGGGTAAAACCGACCAGCAGCAGCCAGGCCAAAAGATGGGTCAGCCAGTAGGGCAGGTTCAGGTTAAGGCCGACGGCAGCAAGCTTCAGCCCCGGTAGAAAAAACAGCAGTGCGCAAATGGCCATCAGGATTCGCGTCGGCCAGCCCACCCTGGAAATGCACCATCCTTCGGTGGTGATGGTGAGCGCATAAATCCCGGCAAAGCCCCCGATGATGCCCAGCAGAATATCGTGCCAGCTGCCGACAAAAACCATTCCCGGAGCGTACACGAATACGAACGGCAGGATATACTTGGCGATGCCCAACCGCAGGGAGTGAAATCCGGTCTGCATAGGGTTGGAGCCGGCGATGCCGGCCGCGGCAAAGGACGCCAGTGCCACCGGCGGTGTAATGGCCGAAACCAGGCCGTAGTAAAAGGCAAAAAAATGAGCGGCGATAGGCTCAACACCCATCTTGGTCAGGGCTGGTATCACCAAGGCCGCCAAGGTAATATAAACTGCGGTGGTGGTAAGTCCCATGCCCAGTATCAGGGAGGCGATCATGGTCAAAATCAGCGCGATCGGCAGAATACCGCCGGCCGTACTGACAATCAGGGTGGTGAATTTGAGACCCAGGCCGGATACGAATACGCAGCCGATGATAATGCCCGCTGCGGCGCAAGCCACGGAAACCGATACCGCCATGCGGGCGCCTTCCTCAAGGGCGCTGAGCAGAGCGATGGGAGACATTCGGGTTTCCGGGCGCAAAAAACTTAACCCCATAATTGAGATAATGGCCCAGAAAGCGGCATACATGGGCGTATACCCAATGACCAGCAGGATAATGATGATGGCGATAGATATAAACAAATGCCCGCCCCGCTTGACCTCTTCCTTGAAGCTGGGAAGCTCGGCCGTCGAGATGGTTGCCAGGTTGCGCTTGCGGGCCTCGAAATGAACCATAACGAAGATTGAGAAGAAATAGATCAGCGCCGGGAATATACCGGCAACGGCCACCATCAGGTAGGGCAGGTTGAGAAACTCGGCGATGACGAAGGCCGCCGCTCCCATCACCGGCGGCATGATCTGCCCCCCGGAGGAGGCGCAGGCTTCCACCGCACCGGCAAAATAGTCCCGGTACCCGATGCGCTTCATCAGCGGAATGGTAAAGCTGCCGGTGGTGACCACGTTGGCCACGGCCGAACCCGACACCGAAGCCATCAGACATGAGCTGACCACCGAAGCCTTGGCCGGCCCCCCGACCTTGCTTCCCGTAAGCGCCAGCGCTACGTTGATGAAAAAGCGGCCGGCGCCCGATCGCACCAAAATGGCGCCGAAGAGGATGAACAGGAAAATGTAAGTGGCCATGACCATCATGGGAATGCTGTAAATGCCGTTTTCCCGCATAAAAAGATAATCGATCATGGTGAACCAGGAACTGGGAGGTCCGTAGAATATGCCGAAGAAGTGATCCGACAGCGCGGTTTGCATCAGGAAGAAGCCGGCAATGATCACCATGGCCCATCCCACCGCCCGTCGGGTAGCCTCCAGCAGCAAAATGAGCATGACGGTGCCGGCATAGATATCCAGCTGATTCAGATCACCACGGCGGAAGATAAAGGCTTCCAGATCCCAGAGGGTGTAGACCTGCACTGCCAGCGTTAAGAAGGCACAGACCAGATCGACCGCAAACCAGGCATTTTTGGGGTCCGTCCACTTTTTGCGGCCCAGCGGACGCAGCAAAAAACACAGAATCATCACAAAGGCCAGGTGGGTGGAGCGAAAGGCATGGGCCTCCAGCGAGCCGGCATAGGCCACAAAAAGATGATAGATGCTTAAGGCAATTGACAGAAAGCAGACGGTTAGTTCCAGGGGATAGTGGAAAATCCCTTTCTCCTGGCTTGTCAGCCATTCCAGAACACTTTCTTTCTTTTCTTCCTGGTATTCAAGTTTTTGCGCTTCGGCAGTCAACTCTTGATTTCCTCAATCTTTATTAAACCCTTGGCGAAACCTGAGTGCCGATTTAGAAAAATGTGGTCCGAACAATGTGGCTTATGTGGAGCGGATGCTGGATGCTGGTTTCCAGTCTTCGCTCTTTCAGAGCTTCGCCCCGGCAGGCTGGATACTCGATGTGATAAGGACGTACTCATTTTTTATCCAGCATCCCCGCTAAAGCGGGATCTGCGCTCCGCTACGACAAGTATCCAGTATCCAGTATCAAGTATCTTGTCCATCGGGCTGCAATCGGACGCCACCGGCTGCCGGCGGTCGGGCCGAACCCTGAACCCTGAACCCTGAACGCTTACTCCTACTTGACATACCCCATTTCTTTATAGTAGCGCATCGCACCGGGATGCACGGGAATACGGGCCCCCAGGAGCGCATTTTCGGGCTTGGATTCTTCAATGGCCTGCTTTTTGACCTTGGCCAGTTCAGGCCAGTTGGCATACAGGGTTTTGACGATTTTGTAGGCCAGATCATCGGACACGTCCTTGTGAATCACGATGGCCGTCACGGTCCCTACCGCCGCCACATCGGCTTCCATGCCCTTATAGGCACTCATGGGAATAACCGTTTCCAGCAGGCCGGGTTCCATTTCCAGGATTTTTTTCATGTGTTCTTTATCGACGGGCAGAAATCGAACACCCGGCCGAAAGTTCAGATCAATAATGGTGGATTGGGGGCAGGAGGTTACGGCCATGTAGCAGTCGCTGTGGCCGTCTTTCATGAGAGCGGCCGAGTCGGAGTAACCCACGTAGCTTACCGAGCCGCCGTTTTTCTTGATGCTGTCGAAAGTCAAGCCATAGGACTTCAAGACCAGTTCGGCAATTACCGTGCCTGAAAAACCGACTTTGCCGGGCACAATGCGCTTGTCCTTGAGGTCGGCCACGCTGAAGATCTTGCTGGACCGCGGGACCGCCATTTGAAAGACGCCCGGATACAGGCTCATCAAGTGTCGCAGATTGGTGTTCTTTTTATCAAACTTACCGCGGCCGTCAAACGCATTGTAGGCGGTATGCGTGTAGGTCCAACCCAGGTCGGCCCGCCCGCCGTCGACGGCCTTGCAGTTGCCGACCCCGCCACCGGGGCCGTTGGAGGAGGAGATCCCTAAGTTCTGTTCCACAATGCTCATCATGGCCGAGCCGAGGGGGTACCAGGATCCTCCTTCGGGGCCTGAAAACATCCGCAAAAATTTTTGTTCAGCCTGCGGCGCCGAGGTGATCAGAAAAATCGACACAACGACCAGGGCCAAAATGAGGTAACATTTTCGTTTCATCATTCCTCCTTTCAGTTGCAAATGGTTGTTATGGATTTACCCGGTTGAAATCAGGGCCGAATGACGTTATGTTCAGAACGTCGGGCCAACAAAACATTGCTTTTTCTCAAAGGCCAACTTCTGAAACTCTATTAGCTGAACAGCAAGGACATTGTCAAGTGATCTAAGGAGAGCAAAAATGGAAAAACTGATTATAACCGCCGCTATCACCGGGAGTCGGATTTCGCGCGAAACGACGCCCTACATTCCCATAACGCCTGAGGAGATTGCTCAATCCGCCGTCGAGTGCTGGAATGCGGGTGCCGCTATGGTTCACATCCACGTGCGGGATTCAAATACCGGCTTGGGGACCCAGGATGTGAAAATTTTCAAAAAGGTTGTTGATATTCTGCGGGAAAAAACCAATCTGATTCTGTGTCTGACCACCAGCGGTATTCCGGGCCGAAATCTTCCCACCGAGGAGCGGCTTGCACCGCTTGAGCTCAAACCGGAGGTGGCCTCTTTCGATGCGGGTTCGATCAACCTGGGAGGTACCGTTTTTTTAAATCCCCCCGAGTTTCTTGATCAGGCCGCAGCAAAAATGCGGGCAGTGGGCGTAAAACCGGAGCTTGAAATTTTCGATTTGGGAATGCTCGTCACCTGTCTTCGCATGCGGGACGAGGGAAAGTTAGACGAACCGCTTCACTTCCAGTTTGTGCTGGGAACTCCCTGGGGCGCCCCGGCAACTCCAAAATCGCTAATTTATTTGCACGAATATATCCCGCCGAATTCAACCTGGTCCGTCATCGGGATCGGCAAAGGCCATCTGCCGATGTCAATGATGGCAATGGCCATGGGAGGCCACATACGTGTTGGTATGGAAGACAATATCTACTACGCCAGAGGTGTTCTGGCCAAAACCAATGCCCAGTTCGTGGAGCGCATTGTCAGGCTGGCAAAGGAATACGGCCGGGAAGTAGCAAAACCCGATGAGGCGCGAAAGATATTGACGTTATAATTATCAACACTGCGAGGATGCAGATTCACTCCGTTTTGTATTACCATATCCCGGGCAGCAGCCGATTCTTTACTTTCCCGGCATATTCCTGATACCCCGGCAATTCTTTTTGCAGAGTAATGTCCTCCAGATAGGTTCTTATAACTAAAGTGACAATGGTGACAGCCGCCGGAATTAACCCCACCACGGATCCTAACATTATGGGAAACGCCAAAAACATTAAAATTCCGCCGGCATATCCCGGGTGTCTCACAAATTGATAGGGGCCCGAGCTGATAACCACCTGCCCTCTGTCTTTTTGAATTCGGACGACGCTGGAAAAGAAACGGTTTACGCGCATGGCCCAGAGGCTGATGGCCGTCGACAGAATATATGCCAGATATGCCAATGCATAAACAACTCCCGGCAGCGATTTGGTCCAGTAGAAGCGCCCGGCATCAAGGGCAGGGACCATAAAAGTTGCCAGACTAAAAATTGCAAAAATCACCCAGAAGATTTTATCCCACCATTTGATCCCCGGTCCGGGCTTTACCCTCTCCATGGCCAGATCCGGCATCCCGGCAAACATGAATATTACCACAATCGCATACATGCAGATAATTGCGACAAAAATCCAGCCCTGCCAGTAACTTATGCGGCCGGCCACCACAAAAATCAGCACCAAAAACACGGCTAATTTCATGAAACCTTTTATGACGAGTTTCTTGTATTCAGGATCTAAACTCATCTTTCATTGTTCTTCCAGGGCAGCTCCAGTGTCTTACAGGAATATCCGGCCTCCGGACCGCAAGGCTTATGGCCCGGAGGGAAGAAATTAATAAAACATCCCGATGAAAGAGACAAGGTATTTCATTGGGCAGGCAATCTACCTTTTCGGAATATCGCAGAAGCAGTATTTTATGTCAAGGTAATGGTAAATTCAATTGGTTGAAACGATGAGCTGAAGAACGGATCTTGGAAGGTTAAATCAGCGACCACCGGCAGAACGTGGTTCCGGCTCCTTCCAGGGGCTTTATCCATACCCCCGGCTCTGCCGGTGGTTGCTGATTCCGGGTATATGATATCTCTCCTGCAGGATGGTCTGGCAGGCGATTTCAACGATGACTCCATTCATACGCCACCGTGATCTATTGGGATGAGAATTGAAAAGGTTTTACCGTTAGAGCGGGAGTATTTTGGGGATGTCCAAACTTACACAATGCCGGTGGCATATAAATGGAGATAGAATAAAAAATTTTAGCTTATTTTTTATGATCTAGTTGTGTCTGCCGGCGTAGCAACCATTACCGAATCGGTCTGAACGGCAGACGATGCCTGTGAATGATTTGGCCGCAGCGGCGGTCAATGGTTAACGTTCGCAGGCGCCGGTACAGTCATTAAAATTTGCAACACAATCGGAACGATCATATTCAACGCAATCGATAAATTCTTCCTGGCATCTGCTAATGCAGTCCTTTTCTTTTTCAAGGTTTTCACCGGACATTCGTATATCCTCCTTCAGATTATTTTCCAGAAATAAAAACTAACTTCCGACGATATTGGATATGTCCACCAGCGGAGGCGGGTTGCTTGAGATCAACAGACAGTTGAGGGTGACCCTCGGAATGCCGGATCACCCTCAGATATGTTTATAAGTTTTATAACTTATTATTTGTCGCGACAGTATTCCTCGCAAAACCGGGGGCTTGAGCTGCATTCCCAGGTTCCATCTTCGTTCTGTCTGCAATTCGCGGCTTCAAAATAGCATCTTTCCATGCAGACGCTTTCACTACTTGATTTATTTGTAGCCATAGCTATTGCCCTCCATGTGGATTTTTTATTACCCTTTTGCGGGGTAATATATATAATTTAAACATCATATAGTTGAACGCAACTGCGATGTTTTTATCAGGACACAAATTCGCCCAGATCCTGACAGATTCTCAATTTTTGGAGGGTCGCCAAGCCAAGTAGTTGAAATTAAACTACAAGGTGACTTCGAATCACGTTCGCCTTCTCGTGGCTGATGACGGTGATAGAACTACGATTCCAAGATCCATGCAGCTTGGCATTCGGGCAAAGGGCCGAAAGGTAGTTGAGGCCGGAACAGACTATCAGCTTCGAGAGTTGCGGGTGGCTTATCGTACTCATTTTGACCCTGAAAATGACAATATTGGGGTTGAAAACACCTACCATGATCCGTTTTTAATTCTTGCCATGCAAACCGGGTGCTCCGCATCCCGCCGCGGTCCGCCGGCGGACAAGTTCAACGATAAGAATACCGACCTCCTTTTGCCTTTTCGGCCTATGGCCGAAAATTCAAGCCACTTGCTCCGCAGGTTGTCGTTGACTCAAACCCGCAACCTGGAAGCCGTGGTCTTCGATAAGACCGGCACCATGACCGAAGGCCGCTTTGGAGTGGGTAACGATTTATCGGTTGACAAGGAAGAGATTTCGAAGTTAAGCAAGAAGGGCAAAACCGTCGTTTACGTGCTTGTCGAATCATCGCAAATGGTTTGAGACTCTCTTTTTTCAAATGCTGCTAAATTGGTAAGCAGAGAGGTAAAAAAATGACAATAAAGCTTAAAATCGGATTTTACTTCGCCTCCTTTTTACTCTTTTTGAGTTCGTTTTTTAGTCACGCACTCGCCGAAAACGCCGATAAAAGTGGGGATCTCGATGAGAAAGTGAACATGTTTTTAGCCGGCCAGAGGGGTAAATGGGTTGACTGGAATGTTCCTGAAGTTGATGGAAAGGTTCTGTACGATCTGATCGTTAAAAACAATTATCGAAGAGCTGTCGAAATCGGTACCTCCACCGGGCACTCTGCGATTTGGATGGCATGGGCGCTCAGCAAAACCGGCGGAAAGTTGGTTACGATCGAGATCGATGAAGGCCGCTACAAACAGGCCCTTGCCAATTTTAAAAAGGCCGGGCTTTCAGACTATATCGATGCCCGGCTGGCTAATGCCCATCAACTGGTCAAAGAGCTGAAAGGACCGTTTGATTTCGTGTTCTCCGATGCCGATAAAGACTGGTATAAAAACTACTTTGTCGCTTTGGCGCCTAAACTCGAAGTGGGCGGCTGTTTTACAGCCCACAATGTCGCGAGCCATTGGGGCGGGATTCGAGAATTTCTCGATTATGTCGAAAGCCTGCCGAACTTCGAGACCACCATTGACAGGTCCAGTTCGGCGGGCATCTCCATCAGCTATAAGATTGCCGAGCAGTGATGGGCTGAATTTGTTTGCTGATGTAATTTCATTTGTGGAGTAAGGGAGATGGAACCTGTATCGATTGCTGCCAAATCGGCCAACAGCGGGGTAAAGACAAGGACATGAAAACTTAAGATCTGCTTTCACCTCGGCAGAGAGAAGGCTGTCCAGAAATGTTATGCAGAATTTTGCACTATCTTCCATCTGCGCTATTCATATGTTTTGCTGTCTGCGGCCAAACAGTAGAGGCTGATGCGACGCAGCCGAAAAATCCTATGAGAGCGGAAATGACAAACTCCGTATCAAAAGCTCGCCGGGGACCCTTAAGGGGCCGGAAATACATCACCCTGTTCATGGCCGGCGATGTCATGACAGGCAGGGGTATTGACCAGATATTGCCTTATCCCAGCGACCCGGTTATATACGAATCATACATGAAAAGCGCAAAAGGATATGTAGAGATCGCTGAGGAGGCCAATGGCCCTATCCTGCAGCCGGCCGACTTTTCATACGTCTGGGGAGATGCGCT
>CP070771.1:4007824-4017429 GCA_020345785.1 Desulfobacterales bacterium | reverse complement strand
TGGGTGATGATTCCTACCAAGGCGTCGTTGCCATTGAGCACCGGCAGGGCAAGGAGGTCGTATTTCTGGATTTTGCGGGCCGCCTCTTCCTGGTCGTCTTCAACCCGGGCGAAAATGACGTCGCGGTGCATGATGTCCCCGACCCGAGATTCCCGCCGGGCCACGATAAGATCCTTGAGAGAAACAAACCCCAACAGCTTGCGGTGTTCATCCACCACATAGGCGTAATAGATGGTCTCCTTGTCCGGTGCGACTTCCCTGAGGCGCTCGATTGCCTGTGAAACGGTCAATTGCTGTGAGAGAGTGGCATAATCTGAGGTCATAACCGCACCCGCAGTTCCTTCCCTGTAGGCCGTCAGGCGGCGGATGTCCTCCCGCTCGGCTTGGGCCAGGGCCGGAAGAACGGCTTCGCGTTTTTCTTCCGGCAGCCGCTTGAACAGATCGGCGCGTTCGTCGTGGGGCATTTCGGTCAAGAGGCGGGCAATTTCGTCGCGCCGCAGGGTCTCTATCATCTCAACCATAAGATCATTTTCGAGATGACTGAAGATCTCCGCGCGCAGCTGCAGGCCAACATAACCGATTACCGCCCAGGCTTCTTGGGCGGAAAGGGCGGAAATCAGCTCGGCAACAACGGCAGGGTGTCCTCCTTCACAGAAATCGCGCAGGACTTTGGCGTTTCCGGCCGCCAGCATCTCACGGAGCTCGGGAACCAGGAGTGGATTCTTGTTGTTCATGGTTCACCTCCCATTCTGCCGCGGCGGGAGGCGGGCGCGGCCGGAGGAGAACCGGTGGGCTATGCTCGGATGCAGGGCCGACCGTTCACATCACGTGCCGCAAGGTGTCTTCGTCGCGGTCCAGTTTCGTTCGGATCGACTATTGTCAGTTCCTTAGTTTTGTGTTGGCGACTATAAGTGCCATCCGAGTCGCTCATGGTGATTCCTCCAACTTGGGTTCATCATCAGCGCCTACCTGCGCTTGCATAAGCTTAGGCGCTGAACAAAGCGATATCGACAATTTGTTGTCGATATCGATTAAGTGTTTGTATTTTATAGTTATGAATGAACTAAAATTGAAAATGACTAAAATGATCTAAAATTTCGGAACGCTGTAATAGCCATCCCAAAAAAAGTTCAGGTCTTGCATTCGGCCGGCGGAAGTTTGGCTTTAAATGAGGCCCATTCCGAACAATACGGATAGCATAATTGCGGCTGCCATGACAGAACCTACCTGGCCGCCGGTGTTTGCTCCGACCGCATGCATGAGTAGATAATTGCTTCGATTGTATTTCTGGCCTTCTTTCTGGACGACGCGCGCCGCCATGGGATAAGCGGAAATACCGGCAGCTCCGATCAAAGGATTGATCTTTCCGCCCGTCAGCCAGTTCATGAGTTTTCCGAACAAAACCCCGCAGACGGTGTCCAGACAAATCGCAATGAATCCAAATCCCAGAATAAGAAGCGTCTGGCCGGTTAAGAAGAGTTTGCCGTCCATGGTCGCGCCGATGGAAATCCCGAGGAATAGGGTTACGACGTTGGCAATTTCATTTTCGGATGCATGGGTGAGGCGGCTGACGACTCCGCATTCTTTCATCAGATTGCCGAGCATAATCGTTGCCAATAGCGGCAGGCCTTTGGGAGCAATAAGTCCTCCGATGATTGTCACGACAATCGGAAATACGATCTTGACACTTTTGGAGGCCGGTTTTTGCGTGGGCTGCATTTTAAGCGTTCGTTCCTTTTGCGACGTCAACAGTTTCATTATCGGAGGCTGGATAACCGGCACGAGGCTCATATAGGAGTAGGCGGCGACCGAAACGGCTCCCAGCAGATGCGGGGCGTACTTGGACGTCACATATATCGCCGTCGGGCCGTCGCAGGCGCCGATAATGCCGATGGCCACTGCATCCAATTTTGGAAAACCGAAAATCAGCGCCAGAGCGATAGTCAGAAAAATACCGAACTGCCCGGCAGCGCCGAGGAGAAATATCTTGGGATTCTCAAGGAGGGGACCAAAATCCGTCATGGCTCCGATTCCGATAAAGATCAAAAGGGGGAAAAGTTCATTCGCTATGCCCATATTGTAAATGGTTCTCAGAAATCCCTCATCTCCCATTAAATCCGCCAGGGGGATATTTGTCAGAATGGCGCCGAATCCGATTGGAACCAACAGAAGAGGCTCCACGTCCTTTTTAATGCCAAGGTAAAGGAGAAGACATCCGACTGCAATCATCACGGGATTCGACCAATGCAGGTGGGCGAATCCGGCCACGAGCCCGCTTAATCCATCTACAATTGCATCTAACATAATTAAACCTCGCTCACCGTGAAAAGTTTATTTGTCTTTTTCTTTCTTAATCGGGAATATCAGTTTCAAGACATTCATGAGGACGGCAAGCAGCGCCAGCGCCAACAAGGTACCCCCCATGCCGGTAACCATCATTGTCACTCCGAAAGTAAAATTGTCCATGCAATCCTCCTCAAAGGTAATGGATTAAAAGTAATGCTATCGATTAAAAAGATTTATACAATATTTCCGAATAGCCTTTCAAGCGTTAGGTGGTCGAATCTTCTCTTAAGCATTATTGCTATTGAAAGTCAACATCTTCCATGATTAACCCTCCTTGCCATATACTTCTTGTTCGGCCTTCCACATCGGGCAATGATCAGCATGCAGTTTGTGGTGTAAAATTTTACCGATAGTCGACTGCGGGTTTTTCCTGGCATGTATGCACAGCGGGCAATTGTGGCAGATTGCCGCCCTTATTTTTTTAAATCTGCCGATTTTTTCTTCGCTCATTTTATTTTCCTCTGCTTTTACAAGAAATTCGAATCCATTCAAAAATCGCATCTAAACCGGCTTTCTCGCCTCAATATAGGCTGAAACAACGTAGTCTCCGGCGTTTTTATTTTCTCCGGGCACCCATTGGGAAATGAGTTTACGACTTTCATCTTTGGCCGTGATCCTGATATCCTCAAATCCGGCTTCCTGTAGCATTCCTTTCGTATCGTCAATTGTGGCGGCACCGCCGACACAGGCGGACACCAGGGCCAGGCTTTGCTGAATTTCAGCCGGCAGTGGCGCAGTGGCGACAACATCTGCAATAGCCAAACGCCCGCCGGGTTTCAGGATGCGAAAGGCTTCGCGATATACTTTTAGTTTCTCCGGTGAGAGGTTGATGACACAATTGGACATGATGATATCAGCTGTGTTGTCGGCCACCGGCAGGTTTTCGATCTCACCCAGGCGAAATTCGACGTTTGTGGTTCTCATTTTTTCGGCGTTGGCTCTGGCCCTGCTGAGCATATCGGGTGTCATATCCACTCCGATAACCCGACCGGTATCGCCGACCTGTTTGGCCGCCAGGAAGCAGTCAAATCCCCCGCCGCTGCCAAGATCCACCACCGTTTCTCCCGGCTTAAGCGAAGCCAGAGCGACCGGATTGCCGCAGCCTAAGCCCAGGTTTGCACCTTCGACGACACTCCTGAAATCTTCCTTGGAATACCCCATGAGCGTGGAAATTTGCTGCGGGGTGATTTGCGGCCCACCGCAGCAGGAAGAGGCCGGGTGGGTTGAGACCGAGGGCTCGGATTGCCCGCAACAAGATGACGTTGAACCCTTACCGCTGACATCCGTGGCCGATCTTGCAACACTGCCATAACGTTCTCGAACTACCTGTCGGATAGTTTCTTTTTCTTCGTTTTGCATTTGGTTTCTCCTTTATATTGTTTGTAGTTCCGTACTTTTATAAGTACTAGTCTGTGAAAATCTATGGCCCATTATCATTGGATATTTCGACAACTATCGAATCAATCTGCCAAAAAAAAGCGGCCGCTTTATCCCTTAAAAAAAATCGCGCAAGGCGGTCAGTGTCTCCGGATCAATCCAGCATTCCATTTTTTGCCCGCGCCGTTCCATGCGGATGAGACCGGCACGACGCAGCTCCTTTATATGGTGCGATATCGTTGAAGCCACAATCCCCAAATCCTGTCCGAGCTCTCCGACGCAGGCGCAGCCCTCTTCACCGGTGGTACTGTTAATACTGGCAACCGTTCCCGGTTGACAACAGGAAATCAGCCGCATGAATATTCTCAGCCGATTCGGGTTGGAGAGGGCCTTGAACATTTCGGCAAATTTCTCAATATTTGTATCACGATAGTTCGGCATATGTCGAAATATAATTTACAAATCTTTTTTTGTCAAGGCGTTTATTCAAATAGTGCTCAATTGGATGTGCACACAATGGTGGGCTGCGGTTTCAATGCCTCAGCCGGGCAACCCTCGAAATTCTTTGGATCCGACAGGTTTGAGCCTGTGAGTGCATCTGCCGCCTCTTTCATAATGGCTGCCGGTTTGTCTTTTACGAACTGACCTATTTCTACTGCCTTACGAATGTCGGCCTCGGCCACTCCTGCTTCAATCAGATCGGGGACGACCTTGTTCAAGCATGGCTCGCAGTTGGCTGCCATCGCGGCTCCGGCCGCAATCAGCATGGTTACCTTGTAATCGACGATTTGGGGAATGTCCCCTTTTCCTTGTAATTTGCTGATATTGTTTTCTTTTTTTGCTGTGTTCATTTTTAGGCCTCCTGTAAATTTAATGCGCTATGTTGCTTTTTCCTCTTCGTAGCCTTTTTAATCCCATAGACGGAAGTTCAAAGAAAAAGGATACAGAATCCGCAGCAGAAAGGTTGATGGGTGGACAATTCAAATTAATTAGTGCCCTTCCGGAAATAAAAAGGGGCACAATTAATTGGTAGGATTTTTATTCAGGTTTTTTTGATTCTATAAGAATCGGCCTGCGATCACAGGCAAGGGTACCCTCTTCGTCGTGGTAGAAATCGCAGCCGTCATCCAGTTCTTGCTTCAAACGGGCTCTGGCGCGATGGAGTCTTACTTTTACGTTTTCAAGGGTAATCTGGAGGATATCGGCAATCTCCCAGTTTTTAAACTGCTCCAGTTCGCTGAGAATAAGAACCGTTCGATAGTCAGGCGGAAGCCGATTGACATACTCTTGCACACATGCGCTCATTTCTTTACTGATGACTTTCTCGTCGATGGGGGTATATGTTTGAAAGATGGGTGAAGTGTTGTTCTCATCTCCGGCGTTGCCTTCCAAGGGGGTCGGGCTGGATGCATGTCTCGAGACGCGAGACCGAATTTGTCAATAGCCGTATTAGTGGCAATACGGTATACCCAAGTGGAAAGTTTGGACTGGCCTTCAAAGCTGTCTAAGCTGCTGCTGACCTTGGCGAAGACTTCCTGGACGCTATCTTCCGCTTCCTGTTCTCCGAGCAACGCGACAGTTAGTTGTAGATTTTCAGCTGGAGTTCTGCGCAGATTTTGTCGAATTTCATTGCCTCTAACCCATTCATAAGCCACCCCGATCTATCGGGGTGAGAATCGAAAGGGTTTTACAGTTAACAGCGGGAGCATATTTGATTGGTTCAAAATGAGACGGTGCCGCTGGCTTATGAATGGAGAAACAAGCCCGCAGGTATAGATCGCTGAAAGCGGAACGGTTCTGCCCGTGAAAGGCGACGGGATCTTCGACAAGTGACATGCTCGGGTTTAAATCCCTGCCACTTCCCTGCCGCAATGCTTGCAAATTTTTGCGCGTTTTTTAATAATTTCGGCACAAAACGGACACTCACGGGTAAAGTGTCTTTTATGTATTTTTGTTATGGCCGCATCGACCTCTTTTTGGACCAGATCATTGCCGAATCTTGCATTCCGCAACGGCTCAATGGCCTCGACCTCGCCGATGTCACCGATCATCTCGGCGGCTTTTCTTCTGACCCGGTTCGGATGCGATGCGTCCATCAGAATCGTGATAACGGACGGGCCGTCTTTTCTGACGAAACATTCCGCCAGCATGGCAAATCCGTTTTTAATGGCCTCTTTTATCGCTTCCTGTTCGGCCATCATCTGTTCATCAACAATTTGTCCACGGCCGCCCTGATCGCTAAAAACCGGGATCAGCTCAAATTGCTCGGTGCCCGGGTAATTCATACAACGATAGGATGCAGTATGGGCATATGTTTCTTTCATATGGTCCCAGCCCTGTCTGTAGAGCTGACAATTATCGTTGAAACATAAGTAAAGATAGGGTGTGCCCCATCCGAGGCCATCACCGACTGTTATCGGCGGAACTTCCCAGAGCTTCATTTCCTCGCCGCAATGCGGGCACTTGGGTTTTTTCTGTTCTAGAATCCGCTCTAATACTTGCTCTCTGGTTTCAAACATATATTTTCTCCGATTTGATATCAGGGACGTGAGGCCAAATTTCCGGCCAGCCCTAACGGTTGCTGTAAACGTAAGGTGCATCGGCACAAATGTCAATGAAGATTGAAAACTTGTTTTGCAAATTAAAAAAAAATATGATTTGTGAAATTAACCTATTTTGAGTCGAAAAAAACATCAATAGAGCTTATAAAAAACCCAGTTTCTGGCAAGACGCCATTTCCATAGACAGAAGGAGTAGAAGGGAAAAAATGCAACTGAAGCAAATCAAACTGATAAAGATGGCAACCTTCTGTTACCTGGTCGGAGACGAAAGTTCCAAAACCTGCGCATTGGTGGACCCGGCGTTTGAAACAGATCGGATTTTGGCTGAGGCTGATAAACTGGGGTATAAGATTACCCATATCATCAACACCCACGGACATTCGGATCACACTGCCGGCAATGAGGCCATAAAAGCAGCTACGGGTGCCGAACTGCTTATCCATACCGCAGATGCCGGGCGCCTGGGCAAGCTGCTGAACAGTGCTTTTTCCCGGATCTTAGGCGGTAAAGGCTCTCCACGTGCGGATGTATTACTGCAGGACAACGATGTCATCCCAATCGGAGCAGTTCGCTTAAAAGTGCTTCATACCCCGGGACACACGCCGGGAAGTGTGTGCCTTTACACCGAGGGCCATATTTTTACCGGAGACACACTATTTGTGAGGGCGGTTGGCAGAACCGATCTGCCCGGCGGGTCTCTGAAGCAGCTGGTCAACTCCATTCACGAGAAGATCTATACGCTGCCCGGCCATACCCATGTCTGGCCCGGGCATGACTACGGACCGACGCCCTCCTCGACGGTACAGCAGGAAAAAGATACAAACCCCTTTACCCGTCTGTAATACCTTACTGAGGCAAACGATAAGATGGACAA
The DNA here is from genome assembly GCA_020345785.1 of Desulfobacterales bacterium. The sequence goes on along the minus strand of CP070771.1, from coordinate 4,010,271 downwards.
ATTATAGCCCAGAATGAACTGAATTCTAAGGGCGGGTTAATTGGATAGGAACCAATCGGTGATTGAAGTACGTATTGAGCAACCAGAAGATATTGATGCAGTGCGTCTGGTAAACGATAAAGCATTCGGTCAACCAGCCGAGGGTCTTATGGTCGATAAATTGCGCCAGTCATGTGAAGGAATAGTCTCACTGGTTGCGATTTCAAATAATGAAATTGTAGGGCACATCCTGTTGAGTCCTGCAGTAATAGAAACACAAGACAGGTTGATTAAAGGTATGGGGCTGGCCCCGATGGCGGTATTGCCGGAATTTCAAAACCGGTCGCAAGCGGGTTGATATACCGTTAAAAGAAATCTTCAAGCGTGCCGGTAGAAATGTGATCGTGCATGAGAACGTTTTGCGCGATGAGTGCTCCATTCAATATAACAGAGCGGTGCGGAAAAGCATTGACCTGTTACGCGACGCAGATGAAAAAAAGCTGAAGATTTTGGCGCGTGATCTATCCAGAAAAAGGTGCGCGTGGTTTTCTGAAAATTACCAATCTTTTTCTGGTAGAAAAGGTGATGCCTTAGATACTGGTTATCAGCTATTTCTGAAAAAGCTTGGAATTATTAGAGATCAAGCTCCCATCGTTAGTCGTGACTCAAGGCGTATTGTCCTGCATTCTAAAAATTTTTGCCCAACCCTTGAAGCATGTAAAATTCTTGGCCTTGATACCCGTCTCGTATGTCGACATTTGACCGAAAAACCTACTACCGATATGCTTCGGAAAGTAAATCCGAAACTAAGATTTACCCGAAACTATACGAAATTGCGGCCTTATACCAGTTACTGTGAAGAAATGATTTTATTGGAAGAATGAATTTCCAGGCTGAACAAAGCCGTCCGGCTAAACCTGATCTTTGGCCCATCGCAGTATCGCAAGCCGCTGTCTTGGGCTATTTCAATTGTCTTTTCAAGCTCTTCAGCAGTAACGTGCAGGTTAGGCTCGGCAATTAAAACCTTGCCTGTTACTGCCAGATTCGACCGCAACTGCTGAAAAAATTGATTTTTATCGCTTACCTCATGGACCATCCAAAAAGCCAGAATAAAATCGACCGGCTCCAATATTCCGATCGAACCCGCTTCACAGCGGTGGGGGGAAATCCTATCCGCCACTCCGGCGCGTCTGGCGCGCCGGAGCATAACGTCCAACATCTTTTGCTGAAGATCTAACGCAATGACTTTTCCGCTTGCACCGACCAGCTTTGCCATGCCTATTGAAAAGTAACCCATGCCGCAGCCCACATCAATAACGGTCATTCCTTCTTTGACATAGGCGCCGAAAATTTTATGGGGATTATGAAATAGTTTGCGGATCGGGTTATCGAATGTATACGCCAACCACCAGGGGCAGACATGATGCCGTGGAGAAGATAATTGTGTTTGAACCATCGTGGCCGAGGCCTCCTGTCAATTGAAGATTGAATATTTACGGTATTCTATCAATTTAATTTCGCCTCTCTCCGAGCTGTCGGCGCCCTACCCAACGACCTGGAAACGGAGCCGGAAGCTGGCGGAAAACTGTAAGATACTGAGAACATGCTATCAGAACAAAACCGATTGTTGTATAGAATGCAATATAAATAATTCACATGCGCGATGCTTTTCAGAGATGTAAATGTTTGTAACAATTTGTAACTATTCGAGATTAAGTAATGGTTGGATACAATTCAAGCAGACGATTTCCCAGCATTTCAGCCAGTCTTTTGAAAAGAAGTGCTTCGTTAGCGGGGTTTTTTTGCAGGATGTTAAGAAATTCATCCCGCTCAAATTTGAGTAATTTAGTCGAATCCGTGCATGTGGCCGACGCTGAATAAACTTCGCGACCGACCAGGCTCGACCAACCAATGACCTCTCCCGGTTGCCTTGCCACATATACCACCGGTCCGATTTGTCCCAGAGTCAGCTTGATTTGCCCTTTGATTAACACATAGAAATAATCAGCAGGCTCACCGAAGTTGAAGAGTGTGTCTCCCGCCTTCAGCGATAATTTTTCTGAAATTTCAATGGCTTTAAGGGCAAAGTCTTTGCCCATGCCCAGGATAAAGTCACCCATTTTTAACTGCATGATTCCCCCTTCATCATTTCATTGGAGGCTTAAGGTAAAATCCACCCCTCTGGGGTGAAATCAAAGCCGGAGCCTCCCTCCAGGCTGTATGCGCTTCGGGCCGGAAGTTAGGCTCGGATTCTTCATTTAAAAGTAGTTCCGATTCCTTTTTTGTCGATCCCAAGCATCGTAAGGACTGTCATCGGTCGAGAAAACCAGTCAAATTCCTGACGAGTCATCTGATTGGCGTTACCATTATCTTAAACAAGGTATGATTTTTTTGTCAACTTAAAGGAATCATTGAGAATATTGAAACTATGAATTTGGCACGTCTTATGCACTTCCTATCAGGTTTGG
>CP070771.1:4001489-4007724 GCA_020345785.1 Desulfobacterales bacterium | reverse complement strand
TTTTGCGGCCGCCTCAGCCGGCGCAGGGTAAATTCCCCTCCTGGCCTTTGGCAAGCCAGTCCATAAACTTTAACAACTGGGCGCCGAATTTACCGAGCAGCGATCTTTTTGCAACTTCATTTTTATCTTTATCAGCCACAGCTACTCCCATATAATCCGGTTGCCGGAATCCTTACATTCCAGTATTTCACCGATTAAAAATGCCTTTTGATTCATAGCGTCCAGGCGCTGTAAAACGTCCGCCGTCGCATCCGGAGGAACGATGGCAATCATTCCGATCCCGTTGTTGAAGGTTCGCTTCATTTCCAGATCCGAAACCTTGCCGGCCTGCTGCAAAAATTTAAATATGGGCGGTACATCCCAGAGTTCGGTTTGAATCAGGATATTGCAGGCCTTGGGAACAATTCTCAAGATATTGTCTGCAATACCGCCGCCGGTAATATGGGCAAGTCCATGCACCGGTATATCTTTTAGAAGGTTCAATATGGGCTCAACATAGATTAGGGTGGGAGTAAGCAGCTCTTCGCCAAGGGTTTTGCCGAAGTCCGCCACATAATCATCAACCTTCATTTTAAGAATGTCGAAACAGATTTTACGAACCAGGGAGTAGCCGTTGCTATGCAAGCCGCTTGAAGCGATGCCGATGAGTCTGTGGCCCACGCGTACTTCAGTACCGTCAATGATTTTGCTGTTATCAACAATGCCGACGGCAAAACCGGCGAGGTCATATTCATTTTCGTGATAAAATCCGGGCATTTCGGCCGTCTCGCCACCGATCAAAGCGCATTTTGCCTGTTTGCAGCCTTCACCAATCCCTGCGATGATATCTGCTGCCCGCCGGTCATCCAATTTGCCCATGGACAAATAGTCCAGAAAAAACAGCGGCTTGGCGCCCTGAACGAGGATATCATTCACACACATGGCAACCAGATCGATGCCGATGGTGTCGTGTTTGTCGAGCATGAATGCAATCTTAAGCTTGGTTCCAACCCCATCCGTCGAACTGACCAGAACAGGTCGGTCAAGATTGGCGAGATTCAAAGAAAAAAGTCCTCCAAAACCGCCGATTTCTCCAATGACACCTGATATTGAGGTTTGCTTAGCGATTTCACAGATGGTCGAAACCAGCTTATTGCCCTTGTCAATATCAACACCGGCGTCCGCGTACGTTAGCGAATCGGTCATGAGCGTCTCCTGTCTGGTCTGTTTTGCAATTTGCGAATAAAAGCCCTTGAAAATTAAACTTATTCGGCATAAAAGTCAAAACAATTTTTTTGACTTCTTCGGATCAGGGTCGTATTATTGAATTTTTAATGCATTCGCCGATCCGAAGGTCCGGAAAACTTAGCTGCCAACTCCACAATTCCATCCCGGATGCCCGTGATCGGCTGACCAAAGCGGCAGCCGGAGCCCTTATTGTCGGCTTCCGGCCGTCGAACATCGGAATATGGATAAAAAACGTACGTCGGAAAGGAAGCAAAACGCTATATGAAAAAGATAAATATCGGTCTGCTCGGTTGCGGGACGGTCGGCACCGGCGTGGCAAAATTGCTCATCGAGAACCAAGCGCTGCTCACCGCTCGGGTGGGGGCGATCTTGAATTTAAAATGGGTGGCGGACATTGACATTGAAACCGACAGAGGTATTCGGCTGCCGGACGGCGTATTCATTACCGACGCGCACAAAGTGGTCAGTGACCCTGACATTGATGTCATCGTCGAAATGATCGGCGGTCAGGGTATCGCTAAGGACCTTATTCTGAAGGCCATTGAAAACAAAAAGCACGTCGTCACGGCCAACAAGGCCCTTCTGGCAAGCCAGGGCAATGAATTGTTTGCGGCGGCAGCCCAGAATAACGTTGATCTGGCTTTTGAGGCCAGCGTCGGCGGGTGTATGCCGACCATAAAATCCATGCGGGAATCGCTGGTCGGAAATCACATCCGGTCCATGACCGGCATTCTAAACGGCACCTGCAACTACATATTATCAAAAATAACGGATGAGGGAATCACGTTCGAAGAGGCCCTTGCCCAGGCACAAAAACATGGGTATGCGGAAGCAGACCCGACGCTGGATGTCGAAGGCTTTGACACCGCTCACAAATTAGCCATCCTGTCAGCCCTGGCCTATGGCATGGAAATCAATCTAAACGATGTCTACATTGAAGGAATTTCCAGGATCACACCGCTGGATATCTCCTTTGCCGAACAGTTCGGCTACCGAATCAAATTGCTGGCAATCAGCAAATTTCTGGCTGACAGCGTGGAGGCCCGGGTGCATCCGACAATGATACCGTTCGACAATCTTCTGACCAACATCAACGGCACCGTCAACGCCATCACGGTTTCCGGTGATGCCGTCGGCGATATCATGTTGTATGGACGCGGCGCTGGCATGATGCCCACCGCCAGTGCCGTCATAAGCGACATCGTCGATATTGCCCGCAACATCCTCTCCGGTGCCGTCAACAGGGTCCCTGCCCTTTCCTATGTGCGGGACCATATTCGCAAAATACAGATTTTGCCCATTGACGAGCTTGTAACCCACTATTATTTCAGATTTTCCGCTCTTGACCGGCCCGGCGTACTTTCAACCATTTCCGGGATTCTGGGCAAATATGATATCAGTATCCAGTCGGTGCATCAAAAAGGTCGCAAAACAAATGGTTCCGTACCCGTTGTCATGCTAACGCATCTGGTAAAAGAATCCGATGTGAAAAAGGCCTTGAGCGAGATTGGTGCCCTGGATGTCGTTAGCGACGAACCGGTTCTCATTCGAATTGAAGATGATGAGATGGATTAGTCACCTAAACTGATCGGTTCCAGGTTCAGAGTTCAAGGTTCAAAGTTTACGACACATGGACACTTTTTACCATATTGATCAATGCTGGATACTGGATGCTTGATACTGGACGCTTGTAGCTTGATAACAAATTTTAAATAGGACGTGTTTTATTAAGTAAAATACATTTTTTTTAAGGATTAAAAAAAATATGGACATCGTATGTTCGGATCTCGAAGGAATTTTTACACCTGAAATTTGGATCAATGTCTCTAAAATCACGGGTATCAAGGAACTCAGCCTAACGACCAGGGATATCTCCGATTATGATGTCTTAATGAAACGACGCCTGTCCATTCTGGCAGAAAACAATCTGAAGCTTACTGACATACAGGCGGTTATCGCCCAAATGGAACCCCTGGACGGCGCCTTTGAGTTTTTAAAGTGGTTAAGAAAATTGGTACAAATTATTATCGTATCAGACACATATGTCGAGTTTGCCGGGCCTTTGATGGAAAAGCTGGGCCACCCGACCCTTTTTTGTAATACCCTCTCAGTGGCTGAAGACGGGTCCATCAGCGGCTACAATTTGCGCCAGAAGGACGGTAAGAAGAAGGTTGCCCAGGCGCTGAAAAAGCTGAACTACAGGGTAATCGCCATCGGAGATTCATACAACGACATTACGATGCTCAAAGCTGCCGATTGTGCCATCCTGTACCGTCCGCCGGACAATGTGGTGGCGGAATACGCAGAATTTCCAGCCGCTTTTAACTACGAGGAATTGAAAGAACAGCTTCTTAAAAACATGAACCATGGGAAGGGGTAGGCCAATTTTAATTGAGAAAATGAGCTAAAATTTTAAATGAACTCATCCGCCAAAGAACTGGCCGACAAGAATGAGCTAAGATTTTGGTATTCTGTCATTTTTCTAAATTAAAAGGGTTAGAGCGCAGCGATTCTTAAATTCTTGTCCGCCTTGCTGTTTGGCGGATTTAGGCACTTTAGGCATTTTAGTTCACTTTAGGCATTTTTTTATTTCACGATATCAGTATCTTATAAGAGATAACTGTGACAGGGTAGAGTTCCTCAATTTGGAGTATGTATGTTCAGCCATCGCACGACCTACCGCGTTATCTACGGCGACACCGACAACATGGGCCAGGCGTATTACGGCAATTATTTTCGCTGGTTTGAAATCGGCCGCAGTGAAATGTTCAGATTCCTGGGACTCCCCTATAAAGCCGTCGAGGAAAACGGGATTTTCCTGCCCGTTGCCGAATCCCACTGCAAATATGCGTCACCCGCCAAATATGACGATGTTCTGGTAATTGAAACCTCTCTTGACACCAAACTCAAAGCCGGAATTAAATTTGACTACAAAATCTTTAAGGAAGACGGTCAGACGCTGATTGCCGAAGGCTACACCAAACACCCCTGCGTCAACCGGGAAGGGAGAGTCGTTCGACCGCCCCAATTTTTAAGGGAGGTTATCGCGAAAATTTTTGAATAGTACAACGTCTCGGAATTTCTACAACTGGTTGAATAAAAGGGGCATTTTTTGAGGCATGCGTAGTTGCCTCGATCCTGGAATAATTGAAGCCCTTACGACGATTGGATCTCAGCACAGAAAAATAATTATAAATTTCACCGCAGGCGCAGAGAGCGCAGAGAAAACTTTTCTTTTCATTTGCCTTTGAGATGCCCCGCTGGAACGGAATGCAAGCAAAGGCAAATGAAAAACCATCATCCGATGGCAGAAAATAAATCGGCAATTAATAAATATTAAGGCCAGTATACAATTCATACTAAAACGCAAAAGGGCAACTTGAAGATCAGACTTTTGTTTTGCTCGCAGGGCTTGAGTCTTTTTATTTGCCGTCCTCTCAACGACAAATAAAAAAAAATAATCGCTCTCCGCGACCTTCGCGCCTCTGCGGTGAAAAAATATTACTGCTAATACGTCACAGTAATTATGAATAAAAGCACTAAGGATGCCATGAACTTTCCTTCGAACTTCGACTTGGCGAAATTTGAACAATGCCGTCTGCTGGTGGTGGGCGACCTGATGATCGATGAATACGTATGGGGCAATGTGGATCGCATCTCGCCCGAGGCCCCCGTGCAGGTGGTAGCGGTTAAGTCCGAGGAATACACCCTGGGGGGCGCCGGCAATGTGGCCAACAATCTGGTGAGCCTGGGGGCCAAGGTCTCGGTTCTCGGTGTTGTCGGCAGCGGCAAAGACGGAAAGTTGTTGCTGAATAAACTACAGGATCTTGGGGTGGATACCCGGGGCGTTGTTCAGGAATCCGGACGGCCGACAACCAAAAAAACGCGGATCATTGCCGACCATCAGCAGGTGGTGCGCATCGATCGTGAAACAAATGAGAAAATATCCGCCGAAACATTTGACGCTCTCGTAGAACTGGCAAAAGAAATCATCCCCGCGGTGGATGTGATTCTGATTTCAGATTACGGCAAAGGATTGGTCACCCGCGACCTGATCGCCCATCTGGTCAAACTCGCCCGCGCCCATGGCAAAACTTCGGTAGCCGATCCCAAGGGCTTGGATTTTACCAAGTATGCGGGTGTCTCGGTGCTCACCCCCAATAAAAAAGAAGCCTCGCTGGCTTCAGGGGTGGAAATTGTGAATGATAGAAGCCTTGCCGCGGCAGGTACCGGTTTGCTGCAAAAATCCGGCGTCGAAAGGCTGTTGATCACCTGCGGCAAGGACGGGATGGCATTCTTTGAACCGCAACGCAAGCCCTATAAAATCAGCACCAATGCGCGGGAAGTCTATGATGTATCCGGGGCCGGTGATACCGTCGTCGCCGTGCTGGGCCTCGGCCTTGCCGCCGGTCTAACCTATAAGGAGGCAGTCGGGCTGGCCAACACCGCCGCCGGTATTGTCGTCGGTAAAGTGGGAACGGCAACGGTCACGCCCAAGGAGCTGGCCCTGGCCCTTAAACAGACCGGCGAAAGCATCGTCGTAAAACACAAGACGCTGAATGAACTGGCGGATATCTGCAGAAAACTGCACAATGATCGCAAGCGGATTGTTCTGACCAACGGCTGTTTCGACCTGCTGCATGTGGGCCACATCAAGCTATTTGCAGCCTCCAAGCAGCTCGGTGACGTGTTGATCGTTGCCATCGACGACGACGACTCCGTTCGGAGCCTGAAAGGCGCTGATCGGCCCGTCATCAGTTCAACAGAGCGCGTGGGCATCCTCAGCGCCCTGGACAGTGTGGATTACGTGGTGGTTTTTGCAACCAATGAATTGGAAAAAGTCATTTCATCCGTCCGGCCCGATGTGCTGACCAAGGGCAGCAACTACGAATCCGAAGAGGTTGAAGGCCGGCTGCTCGTTGAAAAGTTCGGCGGCCGGGTGAATCTGATCCCCATCACCGAAAATATTTCCTCCACCCAGATAATTAATAATATCAAGAAGAAGTGA
>CP070771.1:3990793-4001389 GCA_020345785.1 Desulfobacterales bacterium | reverse complement strand
TAAATAATGATCAAGTCAATGAACATTGCCTGGTGGGTCAAGCGTTGGAGCGAATTGCATCCGCATAAAACCGCGATCATCTTTGAAGACAACCGGATCAGCTATCTGGAACTGCATCAGAAAGTCAATCGGGCGTCTTGCTGGCTGCAGTCCCTGGGAATCGAAAAAGGCGACCGGGTTGCGGTTATGTTAGGCAATTGTCCGGAATTTATTGAACTCTTCCTGGCATGCTCAAGGATGGGAGCGCTTTTTGTGCCGGTCAATTACCGGCTGGCGGCCCCGGAACTGGATTACACGCTTACCAATTCAAGACCTAGGCTGTTTGTTTTCGGAGCCGAATTCGTTGAGACCGTTTCAAGCCTTAACCTGAATGAGCGCCGACCGTTGATGCTGCTGGCCAGTGTTCCTGTCTGCCCGCAATATGCGAATGTCTTGAACTATCATGTCGGGTCGGCGGCCTTTGAGGGACAGCTGCCCTTTCTCGCCGATTTAATGGCGCCGGCCGCTCCGGAAGAGGCGCATGTGATTATGTATACGTCCGGCACCACCGGACAAGCGAAAGGCGCCGTGCTATCCCATCGCAAAACATTTTTTAACTGCCTCAATGCAGACATTTTTTTCAAACTCCATTTTGATGATATTATGCTTATTGTCCTACCCCTGTTTCATTCCGGCGGACTTTTTATCCAGGCTTCGCCCGTGATTTACAAAGGCGCGACAATGATTCTTCATCAAAATTTTGATCCGCACCGGACCTATCGAGATATTCGCGAGTATCAGGTGACCAAATTCCTTGGCGTACCCACGATCTACAAATCTCTAGTAAAGGCTGAATCGGAGCAGAAGGCAGATTTATCATCATTAAAAGTCAGCGCGATCGGCGGAGAAAAATTAACGCCGGAAATGATGGCTCAGTTTAAAGAAGCCGGTTTTTCGCTGCGCCAGATCATGGGGCAGACTGAAACTTCCATTCTCTTATGGGCCCATGAGGAAGATGCCGACCGTAAGCCGGGCTCAGTCGGTAGACCCGTTTTTCATGCGGAAGTTAGAATTGTCGATCGCAATGGCCGCCCGTGTGCGCCTGGGCAGGTGGGGGAGATTGTTGTGCGGGGCTCCATTATGATGACGGAATACTGGCAGGATCCCGTCAAAACCGAAGAGACGATCAGGGGCGGCTGGCTGCACACCGGTGATTTGGCCCGCATGGACGAAGACGGTTATTTTTATCTTATCGACCGGGCTAAAGATATGTTTATTTCCGGGGGCGAAAATGTCTATCCGGCGGAGATTGAAAGGGTTTTGCGGATTCATCCGGCTGTTGAAGACATCGCGGTCGTGGGTATGCCGGACGAAACCTGGGGTGAAGTGGGGTATGCATTTGTGATGCCCAAACCGGGAGCAAATCTTAAGGCCGAGGAGTTAATCAAATTTTGCGACGGTCAACTGGCACGATATAAATGGCCCAAGCATGTCCAGTTTACCGCGGAACTTCCCCTAACCGCTCTAGGCAAAGTGCGCAAAACAGAGCTTAAGAAGCAATACCTGGCGCAGAGAAAAACCGGGGGTGACACGGATTGAGGTTTTGCAGCAAATTGCACCATTGTTGCAGCATTTAAACATAGATTAACGGTAGTGGTGTCAGGTTACCAGGTGTCGGGAACCGGGTGCCCGATGAAATAAATATAGATCGCCGCCCAGGCGTTTCACCTTCTAAATTTTAAGATCCGTTCTGTAAGACAGGTTTGGGAGTTGGAATTTCGGACATTGTAATTTGTTTTGTATATGTAATTTTGTTGGTTGAATTTTTCCAACTAGTCGCCTGCACCTTCAGTTTCTTTTATGATCAAACTGGTCGCTCCGCGCTCAGCGGCCGTGCTGCCTGTCCTCCGAAGCCTGGAAGGCGAAGGGGGGACACCTGAAACCTCAAAATTTCAATTTCCGACAGCTTGTGGTCAGATAAAAGCCTTAAAGGGCTATTACCCATGCAATAGGTCAGAAAGGAGGACAAAATGGCCGGAACCAAAAGATTTTTTATCAGCGATATACATCTGAGTTCGGAGGAGCGTTATAATGTCCCGGAGAAGTCGAAACGGGCCCGATTCAGTCCCGCAGACCACCAACAAAGGCTGGTTAATTTTTTGAATAAAACGATCCTGCAAAAAGAAGCAGAAATAAAAGACCTGGTTTTGGTTGGTGACATATTTGATGACTGGGTGTGCCCACCCGATGAAGCCCCTCCCACTTTTGATGAAATTTTTCGGTCAAATCCTGAAATCATGGACGCGCTGAGAGCGATCGCCAAGAGTAAAATCAACCTGTATTATCTTCCCGGCAATCACGATTTCGGCCTCAAAAAATCAGCAATCGAATCGGAGATCCCGGCCCTGATTTGTCAGAAGGCATATGATGATACCAGCTTAAAGCTTCGCGCCGAACACGGCAATCAATATGTCCTGTTCAACCGATCTTATCCGAAGATTGCCAACGGACGTCCCATCGGATATTTTATTACGCGCTTATCCGAGCATTTGGGCGGCTACGTGAACAGGTTTTATGATCTTGTATCCTATATAGATGATGTCCTTGAATTGGCCGCGGGTAAATCAAATATATTTGCCTCCATCATTGAAGGTTTGGCCGAAAGAGCAGGGGTAAACGAAATTGTCATGGATGCCAAAGGCAAAAAGATCTCAATTGAGGCAGTTAAAAAGATGTATGAACCGCTCGCTGCAAAATATTCTTTTTTTGCTGCCGGAAAGAAAATGGCCGAAGAGGGGGAACTTGAGCCATTCGGAGACCGTTTGAGCGCCAAGAAAGGCTTCAAAGTAGTCATCTTCGGGCATACCCATAAAGCCAGAATCGACAAGGATTCCTTTCTTGTGGCCGACCGAATCTATGCCAATTCGGGTTGTTGGAGCCAGAAGAAGGCCCACTGCGTGATTGCGGATGAAGACAAAAATGGGAAGGTCGTTGTCCAGCTTTGCCGGGTAGAGAATTCCGGCCGGGCGGTTCCGGTTGAAACGGAAAAAGTTTGATTGCACTGATTATAGGCAGTTAAGTAGTCGGAAGTTTATTGTTAAATTGACCGTCAATCCCGGGCAGACAGGAATCTATTTGTCTTTGAGTTAAACTCCGCCTGCGCGTAGACGTCAAATTTTTTCAATCACGAAAGCACGGAAGATGAAACGCGCAGCGCAGGCGCTTGCGCCGCGTGAGCACGAAAAAGGACGTTTAAACTTTTATTTTGTGTTTTCGTATTTTCGTGATTCGCTTTATAGCCTCAGCGACATGCAGGTCAACCCACCGTCCATTTTGCGCACCTCACTGGTTTCAAGCTCGGTTATTTTAAACCCAAGAGGCGCAAGTTGTCTGCGGGTGCGTGGAAACCCCGCGGGCATCAGTAAATGCTCATTGACCAGCAGCGTGTTGGCCGCATATTCCTCAGCCTTATCCGTCACAATTTGATCATACCCTTTGATTTGTTCATTTCGCGCGAAGTCATTGGTTACGAGCAGAGTGTTGCGGCCGACATAATTGACACTGGATTTAAAGTGCAGTCCCGCGCCCACTGCAATCAGGGTCCAGGTGTTTGCGTGGGCCTGCAGGATGCGACCCAGTTGCTCGGCGCCTTGTCTGTTGGTTCGCTGCGATAATCCGATAAAGAAATGGTTGCCCACCTGGAGAACATCACCGCCGTCGACTGTACCTGGAGGCTCAATCCGCTCAATTTTGCGGAACTCGGCCAGCACCAGGGCGATGGATTCCTCCTCGCCCCGACGGGCTGCAGCTCCCGGATTTGTAATGACGGCCACATCCGGTGTTACAACAGCGGTATCTTCGACAAAATGCGCATCAGGAAAATCCGGCAGGGGATCGAGAACGATTACCTCGAGTCCCGCGGCGGTCAGGGCCTCAAGGTAGGCCTCATGCTGTTTGACCATCAAACCATAGTCGGCCGGTTCGGTTCCGACGGTTGTAGTAAGGCCCCGGGAAAAATTTTTGCCCGGCTTTCTGGCCACGGCGTGGGTAAACATAGAGAGCAACTCCCTTTCCTTTCTTCCAATATTTTGTTGGTCAATGGTCAATCGGAAACATACCTGCATATAACAAAATGTTTGGATAATAGAAAGGGAGCCGGTCGGATATTGGAAAATTAAATGCTTTTACAGGAATTAACCCTGAGCGATATTTGCCAGCTGACACGCCACTTTCGGCCAATTTCGTATAACCTGCATAATCTCGCGGACATAGGCGCCTTCACATTTCGCCGGGCACAGGTCGAGAGCGGTCTCATACGAACAATAGCCGGGACACGATTCGGAACCGGTCAACCTATCGGCAAAAACCGGACCATCATAGAGATCTTTGAATTGACCGGCAGGAATAGCCAGCGTCGACTGGCAGGTTAGATGGTTGAAAAGAAAATATCCAAGCTCCAGGTGGCTGAAATTTGCCTGATAACCAACCAAATCGATGTTGCCGTCTCGCAGAAATTCATCCCGGTCAAACCACGGACTGTCGCAACAGCTGCATTTTTTAAAGGCTTGCATCGTCACTCCAATTCAATTCACAAACTTCGTGAATCCTTGATTTCTATCTTTGTTTTTTTGCTTGTTTGCTGTGGTCGGATAACTGACTCTAAAATGTGCAAAAATTGTTCCTAAATATCCGTTTTGCTGTATTTATAAGGGGCGGGTGCCTCTGATGGCCCGGAATACGGTGTTTTAGAGCAAAATCAGTCGAGAGAATAATTCATCGTTGCGTTTGATCGTTAAGCGGGGAGATTGGAGGGAAGGGGACCGTCGTCAAAAAAATGGCACATTACCAGATACACACGCGCAGCGTACATGCCGTGCACTGTTCAGCCTTTTTGAAAAAGTGATGAGTGCCGAAGACCAGTCTTCTTTAAAACTTCGGCGCGGAATGCTGAGGACTGAGCGGACCATTGCTTTGATTGTCCGAATTTTCTTTAACTCAGTCCTCAGTCCTCATTACTCAGTGCTGATAAGTCTCTTTGCTTCGACGTTCGATATTCGCTTGCTTAAAAATCTCTTTTCGGGTCAGTGGGTGGGTTGAACTATGAAGCATTATTCGGCCGGTTCGAACTCCAGAACCGTTGAGTTGTCTTGACTCCGCAAAGCCAGTTTTGAATCATCTAACAACATGCGGGACGTTTTCATAAGGGCCTGGGTAAAATTTGCCTCCTGTTGCATTAACTCGGGCGGGCCGGCCATTCTGGTCATGATAAAGGCTTTGCTCCAGACAATTTCCCCGTCAGGCAGGAGTTCGAGATTGCCGGAATAGCGATTGAGGGTGGCGACGCCGGACACTCTGCCATTGTCATCACATGCAAAGGTCGTTTTCGAGTTTTCAACCAGGTCAATCGATTTATTATCCATGGTCATTTTAATCAGCTGCCATTCAATACCTGTGATTTTGTCAATAAGATTGGGCGTGACCAAAATGCCGCCCGCCATGGTTCCGGTGCTCTTTGATTGGGTCCCGGCGCAGGCTTGGATTAATAGGGTGCCGACAACAATAAATAAAATTGCGTAGTGCTTCATCATAGGATGTATCCTCCTTAATTATGACGCTGGGAAGCTGGAAGGCTGTGAAGCTATAAGGCTCTATGAGTCGGAAGGCGAAAAAACTTTTCTTCCGCTCTCAGTCCTCAGTCCTTTACGCCCTGTGCTGTGCCCTATGCCCCACGCTCTATGCCCTATGCGCTATCATATGGCTCCTTTCAGATAAGCCTGCCTTTGCGCTTTTGGAAATTTTTCAATTGCGTATCGCAGCATTGTGCGCGGCATTCGGCAGTAATATTTTTTCAAGAAATTCTCCTCGGTTGGAAGATGCCGCTTGCCGACTTCGCGCAGCATCCAGCCCACGGCTTTATGAATCAAATCCTCCAGGTCGGTGAGCAACATTTCGGCAGTCTTCAGAGTTTCAGAGAACTCGCCGTTTTTGATAAAGTGAAAGGTGGACATGATCGCAATGCGCCGTTCCCACATGCTCTTGGATTTCGCCAGACGATAGAGCGGTGCTCTGCTCTTGTTCATCAAAAATGGCCCAATAATGTAATGCGCCGATGAATCCACCAGGTCCCAGTTGTTTACAGTTGAGGTGTTTTGCAGATAAAGATCATAGATCGCCTGTCTCCTCGAGTCATCTCCGCGGTCGAACATGCGCACAAGCATGAGCAGGGCCAGAAGGCGCTCTTCATGGATCCGGGAAGTGAGTAAAGTCCTGACTTCTTTTAGCGGCAAATCCGCGAACTCTTTTACCAGTTGCCTTAAGACCGGCACCTTGATGCCTAAAAAGACATCGCCCTCGCCATATTCTCCCGGCCCGGTTTTAAAAAACCGCCGACTGACGGCGGCTTGCTCTTTATTCCCAAGCGCCTTCAGCCGCTTGGTAATTTTTTGCGTTTTCATAATGGCCTATCAATCCGGCAAAAATCCGCAATCCGCATTCCGAATTCCGCAATCGAGTTATTCTTTCGCCATCGCGCTGATAAATGCATTGGCTTCTTTAATTGAAGCATTCATATCCCTGATCAGCGCATCAACTTCCGATTGGACGGAAACCAGTTCGGTTTGCAGCGAAGCGATTGCTTTGGCGTTCAGGTTGTGTTTAAGGAACAGGACCTGATCATTAAACGCCGCCAGCACCGGGTCCATTTTTTTTTCTGCCCGTTTCATGGCACTGATCAGTTGGGCATACTGCCGTTTGGTCTGCTGCAGTTTTTGGGCGCTGCTGCGGCGCAAGCTGCTGCTGCTATACTGGTCAAGCTCGGATGCCCACTCCTCAAACAACGCATCGGCAACATCTTCCACAGATTCGATGCGGTCCCTTACTCTCTCAGCACGCGCTTCACTCCGGTCATATGCGGTCTTCAGTTCATCATACTTTTTTTCCAAGTCACCACCGTCAAAACCCAAGACGCGCCTGAATTTTTCCAGGGCCGACTCAAATTCTTCTTTGGCATCCTCCTGGGCGTCGCGGGCCGATTCCACGCGATTTACCATCAAATCCCGTTTGGGGTAACCCAACTTTTCCATAGTGCCGTAGTACGCAGACGAGCAGCCGAGCAAAAGGGTGCACATGGTGCCAAGCAAAACAAGACTCCGTCGGTGTTTCGGTATCGTTGTCAGCATAAACATCATCCTTTCCGCTTTGTTTTCAGGGGAAACAACATGGCAAAATCGGCCCCATCCTTTGCATTTACCTTGGGGTTATCCAGAAAAGGGAGATTTCATTAAGATATCGGATAAAAGAACGGACCGTTAGCTACACTTTGTCATCTTGTTTATGCAACATTGGGGTTTATACAACGAGGGCCGCCATATCCCTGCCAAATAGCCCAACGCGATCCGAGAGTTTTAGTGTAACGTTCAGATCCCAGTCGAAGGGATCGGTCCGGACCTGCCGGTAGCCGAGCCATTTTGCCATCCCCGAGCGGGCGGCCAGCAATTTGGAGTTGAAAAAAATCGAATAGATCTCTTCCAGCGGGATACCCAGGCGGCTCAAAAGCATATCCAGCGTTTCATCGGAATCGGGAGTGATCCGAATGACATTGTCGCTGTCGATGGTGTTATCCTGCACATAGCGGCGCAATTTTCCATATACGCGAATTTCAACCATAATCATACCTCTAAATACAGTGCATAAAGTTTATACGGGAGTTTTCTTTTGCTAAATAGAGCTCCCCTTATGGGGGAAATCAAATCCCAAATCCCAAATTACAAATAACAAATAAATCCCAATGACCAAAATTAGAAAGTCGAATCTGTAGTCTTCGATAAGATCAGATCTTCAAGCATGCCGAGAGTCGTCTTTCGACTTTGAACTCAATAGCGCTGGGATCGACGTTATACAAACGTTTGGGTCCTTGGGTATTGGGAATTGATATTTGTTTGTAATTTGATGCTTGTTTTTTGAGATTTCGTTTTCACTCATTACCGATTATTGCGCAATCCAATGATCATTAACGAATTTATTTTCTTGGAATCGCAACTTTTACTGTCTTCCCGCCATATCCATGAACCGAATCATGGGCCCGGACACTGACTTCATTGATGGACTCGGGGATTTTCACTCCGGATAGGCTACGGGTGAAAGGCTGTTCGTCCTCATGAGGATGATACAGGGTGCGCGTGCCGAGTACGGTGCCGTCGGGTGCGACCACATCCCATTTGTCGGCATAGTGCTTCCAGCCCTCATCAGCATGGCGCACGGTGACAGCAAAGTCAAAGGAGTCAGGGCCGGTCATCTTAATCGTAACCGCAACGACATCTGCTTCCCCGGCATCGGCGGTACCAGCGGTTAAAAGCAAACAGGTAAAAATTAATAACATTAATTTCATTGCTGACCTCTGCGGTCTCGGCGAACTCTGTGGTTAATTTAAAACGTCCGGAAAACGTAACGATAATGCACTAAGTCAGCGACGCTTTCCGGCGGCTGACATATTCACTCAAGGCCTGCTCGAGGCCTTCATCAATCGGTGGTTTGCTGTATTCTGCCAGGCGTTTGGGCAGCATTTCGGCGGCAATTTCTTCCGCACGCTTTGCCCCATTGCTAGACCATTTTTGATAATCGCTGCGCGTAAATAATTGCGGCTGGTATAGATGCCGGCAGTGTTTGAATGTCGTCGGGTGAACCAGATAGTTCCCATCACTGCCGACACTTTTGATCGTATCAACGTCGATGGACTCCACGCTGATTTGCATGGCGGTGAGAACTCTGCGAATCGTGCGGCACACTTCTTCATCAAGCAGCCACTTCTCGAAGCTCATTGAAATGTAAGAGCCCAATTGCCCGCAGGCCTGGAAGATGAAATTCGCCCCGTTGCGTACCGCCGTAATCATCATCAGGGTTCCCTCGGCCATAGCCTGGGTGTCGGGACAATGGGCATTGGTCAGCATTCCGCCGGTTCGGCAGGGCAGGCGGTAAAACTGGGCCAATTGAATGACGGCCGACGCCAGGGCGACTGCTTCCGGTGCTCCGACCGCCGAGGTGACTGACCGCATATCCGCCGGCGCTGACACGGAGCCGTAAACCACCGGCGTGCCCGGTCCTGCCAACTGAGAAAGAACGATTCCAGCCAGAATCTCGGCATTGGCCAGGGCCAGCAGCCCCGGCAGGGATACCGGACCACTCGTGCCTGCCATCACCAGATCCGTAATCACCAGCGGCTGTCCCAACCGTGCCATTTCGATGATAGCTTCGGCCTCGTCGGCCGGATATTTGAGGGGTGAAGTTGCCGTGACGATTGTCGCCATGACCGGTTGTTTTTTTAAATTTTCCTTTCCGCCCCACGCAATTGCAGCCATCTCCAGACAATCAACAGCCGCCTGATGGTGCATGCCGGCCCCGACATAGGCCTTGTCGCTCAACACCATATTGGCGAACAGCATGTCAAGATGCGCCGTTTTGGAGGGCAGGTCCGTTGGTTGGACCATTAAAATTCCGTTCATGTCCAGTTGATCTGAGGTTTGAACCAGCTTACAGCAGGTATGATAGTCTTCGAGGGTTGCCGGTCTGCGCTTCCCGGTAAAGTTAGATACGTTGGGGGCCCCGCCGGTGGGCAGGAGTACAAAATCATTTTCTCCAATCGACGCATTGTGGGCAGGATTTCTGGCGCGGACCGTAAAACGTGGCGGCACCGTCTCGAGGGTTTTTCTGACATCTTTTTCCGTGATGAATACCCTTGGTCCTTCTATTCTGAATCCATGCTTTTGAAATAATTCTTGCGCCTCGCTGGAGTTGAATTTCACACCGGCTTCGCGCAGAATCTCCATCGATGCATTGTGAATCTGGCTGAGTTCATAGCCTCGGAAAATTTGCATCCTGTCGGTCATTATAAGGATTTTCCTTCTTTATTTTTTGGGTAAAGTTTTGACGAATCCCTTAGCCTGCTCCAGCCAGGCTTTTAGATCCTTATCGCTTTTGTATCCGTTGTTATCTACCATAATCCAGCCTTGCATGGGCTTGCCGGTAATATCAAACGGCCGGACATACGGCAATTTAAGTGCGTCATCAGCCTTCTCCCGCCCGATTCGCAGGATCAAAAATTCTTTGTATACCCCGCAAAACATATTGCCGTTTATTAAATGGCCGACTCCGCCGAACATCTTTTTGTCATCTGAGAAGGTTAATGTATCTCCCGGGTCTGCATCGTCATATGCAGTAACCGTGATATTGAGCCAGATATTTTCTTCACCCTTAACTTTGGTAGCTGAAACTACAGGTGCGGGAGTACCGGGGATCCAAGCTGTCGGATCGTTGATAACCGGGTTATCGTTAACTGGATTGACTGTAACATCGACCGCAGTATTGATCTCGGATTTCATATCATTTGCGTAGAACGTAATATCGTATACTATACCATTCCAATTTGGAAGCGGTTCGAAAGTCACTTGGCCCGTGCCCTGGTTAATTGTCACATTGATGCTGCCGTTATTTTCTACCCGATAAGTTAATGTATCCGCATCCGGGTCGTCAAACACATCCTGGAGATTAACAGTTGAGGAATCTGTTGTATCTTCATCCATATCAAAATCGTTTATTGTAGCCGCAACTTCAGGCATTTTATTT
>CP070771.1:3980591-3990693 GCA_020345785.1 Desulfobacterales bacterium | reverse complement strand
TGGCGAAAGCCGACAGCATGGTGGATATCGCCTTGCTGGAATACTGCATCCGCGAAGATTTAAACAAACGCGCCCGCCGGGTCATGGGCGTCCTGCACCCCTTGAAAGTCGTCATCGACAACTACCCTGAAGGGAAAGTCGAAGAATTGGAAGCCGTCAACAATCCCGAAGATCCGGGCATGGGCACTCGCAAGGTACCTTTTTCACGCGTGCTTTATATCGAAAGTGATGACTTCATGGAGGATCCGCCGAAAAAGTTTTTCCGTCTGGCCCCCGGTCGCGAGGTCCGACTGCGTTACGCTTATTTTGTAAAATGCGTCGATGTCGTAAAGGATCCTGCAACCGGCAAAGTTGTTGAGCTGCACTGCACCTATGATCCGGCAACCCGCGGCGGCGATGCCCCGGACGGACGCAAAGTCAAAGGCACCCTGCACTGGGTGTCAGCAGACCACTCGGTTCCGGCAGAGGTTCGCCTCTACGAGCATCTTTTTGTGAAGGAAAATCCCAATGAGGTGAAGGAAGGCAAGGATTTTACGGATTATATCAATCCGCAATCTTTAGAAGTTTTGAAGGATTGTCGGGTGGAACCCAGTCTGGCGGATGCAATGCCGGGCGAACGCTGCCAGTTTGAGCGACTGGGGTATTTTTGCGCGGATGCTAAAAATTCCGCCCCCGGGGCGCCGGTTTTTAACCGCACCGTGACGCTGCGGGATACCTGGGCCAAGATTCTGAAGGCCCAGCAGAAGGGCGCTCAGAATATAGAGTAGAGAATCCTGGCTCAGAAAACTGGGTATCTAATATTAGAATTATAACTACTTTTCATCGTGATAATTGCCTGAATTTACATTCTGCGGCGCACCGTTAAGCTGATTTTCTAATCTTTCCCGGATCCGCTGCAACGCATCATAGTCCATCTTCAATTGCTTGTATTTGCGGGTAAAATCAGCGTTGCGGTCCCGTTCTGCTGCCAGAAGCTGCGTTAATTTGTCGACGAGATCGTCTTTCAACCCTTCGGATTTTTCTGCGAGATTCTGAAACCGGTTGTCCAGCTGCAAACGGATTTTTCGAACCTCAGCTTCCAGACCGCTCAAACGCTTCAATATCTCTGGTGCAATTTTATCCGCTGATCCCGCTGCATTGTCCTTCTGACCGTTGCGGATGTTTATTTCTAGTCCGACCCCGATTTTATCCGCCGTAATTTGATCGATGATGAGTTTATCAACGGTCTGAACGCCATCGGCAAACCCATAGACCAGGGCTGCCTGGCACAGGAGATTAATCGATCGGGGGATCCCGCCCGAAAGTTGGTAAATCATGTCCAACGCCTCGGTGGTGAAGATATTGGTGCGGCCCCCGGCGTTACTAAGGCGAAATGCAATGTATTCGGCAGTCTCTTCGCGATCCAGACCTTCCAGGTGGAAATTAACGGCGATGCGCTGGGAGAACTGCAGCAAATTCGGCTTGCGCAGCGTGTTGATGAGTTCGGGTTGGCCCACCAGCATAATCTGCAGGAGGGCCCGGTCCTCCGAGTGAAGGTTTGACAGCATCCGAATTTCTTCCAGGGCTTCGGCCGAAAGGTTTTGAGCTTCATCTATAATCAGCAAAACTTTTCTATTTTCAGCATATTTTCGAATGAGGAACTGATTCAAGATGTCCAAAGCCTGCGGCTTATCCACGTGCTGCGAGGGAAGTTCAAACTCGTTTAATATCATCAACAGAAGCTGATCGGCCGACACATTGGTGTTAAAAATGACGGCCACCTCGGTATCATCAACGAGCTTGCTTAAGACATATCGTATGAGGGTGGTCTTGCCCGAGCCGATTTCACCCGTCAGCAATATAAACCCCACGTTTTCCGCCAGCCCATATTCCAGGTAAGTTAAAGCATTCTGATGTTTGGGACTTTTGTAGAGGCAGTCGGGATCGGGAACAATTTGAAACGGTTTGTCTTTAAAGCCGTAAAATTTTTCGTACATGTTTATAAAAGTATGAGGTTAGAGGTCGGAGGTTGGAGGCGAATAAATTGTCCTACCATATATTTTATCATTGACAGATTCTGTTATGGTTTGAATTCGATAAATTAGAAAGGGCGGTCCTTACCTCGCAGTGAATTTATCAAACCATTTAATTTACGATCTATATGTTCACATCTTTTTCTTATTTCAGATGCCTCATCTTCGCTAAACAGCTTCCTTCTTCTGAATATTTCGTTTAGCGTTACACCCTCATAAAGAGAACCCTGAGCAATATGTAAATATTGAATAAATTCCTTCTTGTATTGACGTCCCTTCCCTTCGGCTATGTTTTGAGCCGGTGAAGTCGACGCCGCCTCCATTTGTCCAACTAAACGGATATGCTTGTTCGGCGGAAATCGGTCTAATATTTGTAACACATATTCAGCAAGGTCAAGAGTCAATTGATATACGTCGAGCTTTTCAAAGGGAAAAACATATACAGAGCCGCTTTTTCTTTCATTCATTTTTTAATCTCCCCAAAATGCTGTATTGCCTCTAACCTCCTACCTCTAACCTCCAACTATTCCCCCCATCTCAACCATCTCAACGATCTTAACAAATTACTTATAATACCCATAGTACTCCGTTGTGATTGATGTCTGGCGGTTCATGACAAAGCCGATAAACTTTTCTTTCGGCAGCATTTCCAAAGCCCTTATAGCCTCTCTCATGGACGTCCTTCCTTCCTCAACTACCATCACAATGCAATCAATATACGGTGCCAACGCCAAGGCATCGGCCAAGACCAGCAATGGTGGAACATCAAATATGACATAGCGGTCATCATAGCGGGACTTCATCTCCTTGACAAGTGCCTGCATACGTGGAGACCCCAGCAATTCCGTACTGTCTTGAATCGTGCGGCCTCCGGACATCACGGTCAGCTTATCAATCCCCGGCCAGATGATGGCCTCATGAAGAGGGCGGTCATCCACCAGATAGTCGATCAAGCCCGCATTGCTCTGGAAACCCAATACTTTATGGATGTCTTGATTTCGCAGATCGCAGTCGACCAGCATTACCGTCTGGTTGTATGCTTTCGCAAACGTCAATGCCAGATTAATTGACGTCAGGGTTTTTCCCTCTCCGGGCAGGGCGCTTGTAATCATTACGGTGTTCCAGCCCTTGTATTTGGTCAATTGCTGGATTTTGGTCCTCAAAATTTTGTAGCAGTTAATTTCAGTAGAATTGGGATCGATGCAGATGCACCTGTTTTCCAGCACGGCTTTGGTATCCAACTCAATATGCCTGGATTTCGAATACACCAGAGGTTTCCATCCCTTGTCGGATTTTTTTTCGTCATCCTTTGGCAGCTCAGGTGGCCTCTCTGCCACCTCAAGCCTGGCTACCTCCCCGCGAGTTTGTTTAGCCTTTTCCAGTGCCTTTCTTAATTTCATGCTCACTCCGTGTTTCGTGCTTGGTTGAATAGATGAATGACTAAATAGCAAGCCGCCGCATCAGTTTTGCCCAAAATATGTGCAGATCCATCACGACAAAGTGAAATACCAACAGTCCTGCCGCGATAACACAGACCGTGCCGCCTGCCAGGGCGAGCCGCTTCCATCTTCTACGGATGATATCCTTATTAGTTAAAATCCGGGGGATGCCGGCCAGTACCGGAAATTTGGTGGCGCGTTCCAGCTGCTCGACTTTGCGAATCGTATCATCACTGAATTCTCGCAGCGCCGCCAAACCGATGCCGGCACCGCTACCAAGCACGAAACCAATCAGAATGATTGCCAGGCGATTCGGCTTAAACGGCTTTTCCGGCAACCGGGCCGGGTCGATCAAGGTGAATCGTTCGCCCTTTTGCTCTTTTTCAAGGCCTTGCGCCACCCGCGCTTCCATGAGCTTTTGCATCAGGTCATTGTATTTGGCCTGTGTGTTGCTGCGTTCAGCAATCATCGCGTTGTAGGCTTCCTCGACATGGGGCGTAGCCGACATTCTTCGACGAAATTCCTTGGCAGACAGCTGAAGCGTTTCAATACTGCTCCTGGTCGAGTCAATTTCTGCACGCGTGCTTGCCAACTGGGCCGCAAGGTTGATATAGGCCGGATTATCAGGCGCCTGGCCATTCGATTTTCGCTTTCCCTCTGTTGCGGCAAGTGTTTTCTCGAGCTCTGCAATCTCCGCCCGCGTTTTTTTCACGTCGGGGTATTCATCCGAAAACCGTTTTGTTAAATGGACCAATTCAACTTTGAGTTCTTCCAGTCTGCGCCGACTGGTCGATTCTTCTTCATCATTGATGTAGGGTTCGATACTTGCCAGCTGGGTAAGATAATATTGTTCGTTTTCTTTAAGCTTGCGCAGCTGCTGGCCTGCCAGAGCGATATCCCGCTCAATGCGATCCAGGCTCTGCAGATTAACCTGCATCACTTCAGGCAGTTCATTAATGTGCTCTTTTTTGAAAACGGCAATCCTGGCCTCCAAGTCGGTTAATTCTGTTTTAAGCTTATCCAATTCAGACTCCAAAAACGCTGAAGTCTCCTTGGCCTGTTTTTCGCGCTCCTGCAGATTTTCTGACAGAAACAGGGATGCCAGCACATTGGCTACCTGCAGCACCGTCCTGGGATTTTTCCCTTCATACGACAGCGTGAATGCAATGGTAGCAGATGTCGGGCGGCCGGTTCTGCGGTCAATGACCTCGGCGCTGATGGGCTCCAGGATTGTGTCCTCCTGCATCTTTTCCACGATCTCTTCGGTCGTCCATTTATCTTTGTATTCCGGGTACAGATCAAAGCGCTGAATGATTTCCAACAACCGGGAAAAACTCATGATTCGCTGATTGATGGTCTGCAGGCGCTGTTCGGCATAGCTGGTTACAGTGGTGGTGACGAAATCGGACGGAATTCCCTGTTCCTCGATTAAAATGGTAGAGGTTGATTTATATATCGGTGGGAGCCCAAGCGCAACGGCAATACCGATCAGCATGACGATCAGCGCCGGTAAAATCAAGCTCCATTTTCTGCGTTTCAAAATATCGAAATAATCCTTGGGAAACATCTGCGTTGCTTCCATTCATTCTCTCCTTAAACACTATCTCCTATCTCCATCCATAAGTAAGCGGCATCGTTTAAGTTTGGACCGACAAAACACGCTCCCGCTGTAACGATAAAACCTTTTCCATTCTCATCCCGATAGGTCGGGGTGGCTTATGAATGGCGTTAGGGGCTTCGCCGCAACTTTTATTCAGCCGGTTGTAAAAACTTCGACCCGTTTACTTACCGTGGTTCTGGTAAAGGGATCGCCCCCGAAACGACCTGCCGGCCTTCGGGTGTAAACACATCTAAAATCTCAAAGAGCGGTAATCCATATGCGACCTGCAGGAAAATCTTGTTTTGCGCTCTATCATTATCAAACTCTTTGTCGTCTATGTAGGTATATGTATAGGCCCCTTCCAGTGTAAAGTTGTCATAAAATTCCCAGCGGATACTCGGACGAATACGAAACGTATCTTGGTCGATCTCCTGCGATGAAAAATCCCCCTGTTTGGCCTTATTATGATAATAGCCGGCCGTCAGACCGACGCGCATTTCTTCCAAAAACCGATAATAATAGGAAAAGACCACCCGAAAGAGGTCGGTCGGACCGGTGCGGCCGCTGCTGGCCGCAAGATCGCGGGAGACAAGAAGGTTGCTGCGGGTTTTCTCGCCACGATATTCCAGGATAGCCTGTCCAATCCCCCCCCATCCTGAATTGCTCTCCTTTTCGACAACCGATTCGAAGATGGGCAGACCCGGTGCAACCGGAACAAATTTGCTCACATCAAATTTGGAATGAAAATAGCGCGCGCCAACGTCCACCTCGAGGGCAAGAATCTCGCTGAACTTATGCTCCAAACCTATGCCGCCATAGAAACTTTTTGTTTTTGATGTATCATAGTCATAGTTCGCATATCCGAAATTCATGCGGCCTGTCGAGTTCTCCAGCCAACCGCCTAAACTGTAGAGAAATCCAAGATTAGCTGTATTGGCGGTTAAATCTTCCCGGTCTATAACATCCTTGTCCCAGTCATCTCTATTCCAATTATAGGATAGATCTACCGCCGCCCGCTCGGAAAGCAGATAATTCGTTCCGGCGCCAAAATGATAACGGTTGCGCTGGTCAATACCTTGTACCAAACCGGTCGCTAGAAGGTCCCGGTCCGGTCTGTTATCGACAATAAAAAAAGCGTCGGCCCTGCCGTTGAATCGAGGGCTAAACTGATATCCAATCCGCCCTCTGTAATCCTGATCAACATCATTTAAATCCGAATTGTCCGCGTAGAAAAACGGGGCCACCTCCCCGGTAAGTTTTGCGTCCAATCGCTCGGTGCGTTCAATCAACTCTATACCCGGCTTAATTGTAAGGATATAGTCATCGACTTCATCTTCCGAAACAAAGAAAATATTATCATTGTATTCACCCCGAACAGCGACATAAGGTTTGATTTGGAATTCATCTCCGTGTGCAGACATCAGCAAGAGGTCCCAAGTCAACGCCACCAACAATACAACAGCAACCTTTTTCATACCCTACCTTCAATAAATCAGCGAGCAGCGGCAGAGTGTTGTCCCGGTCCCTTCCAGGAAGCTTTCTTATACCCGCGGCTTTGCCGCTGGTCGCTGATTTATATACTAAGGAACCACAACAACATCACCCCTTTTCAATTGAATGTTTTGCTCCAATTTTTCACCCTTGGTCACATCATCATAATCAAAGGCAAATACCTGGTTCTGATCGCCATGCTTGCGAAATATTTTAATACCGCCTCTCTTGGCAAATGGATTCAATCCCCCCGCCATGGCCAGCGCCTGCAAAACATTTACGTTGGCGTTTAGTTCAAACATACCCGGCTTGTTCACCCGGCCGATGACATAAATCAGCATACTGTCAACCCGGGCGACCACAACACTCAGGTTAACATCCGGCACGTACCGGGCAAGCTTTCCCGCCAGTTCCCGGCTGAGTTGGGCGACGGTCTTGCCGCCGGCCCTGACTTCTCCAATCAAAGGGAATGATATTTTCCCGTCCGGCAGAACGGTCACCAGCTTTGTCAGTGCATTATCTTTCCAAACCGAAATGTCCAACACATCTCCGGGACCTATCACATAGTCTGCCTCCGGCGGGCCGACGGTCTGTTCCCCCGCCGTCGCACATAGCGGGACCACCATCAAAAACGCAACTAAACACATCATTTTCGCTTTCTTCATTTATTTTCTCCGCCGCATATTGGTGAAGGTCTCAGCCCTTGTTGTCCAACCTTCACCTTGTCTTGATCCCACCTCAAACCATCTAATTCTATTATCCTCTAATCTTCTTAACTGAATGCATCCAACATATCAAGCTTCCGACGGTTCAAATTCTTAGCTTCTTAGCTTGTAACCTTTTTTAAAGTCTCCTCGGCTAACGGACGCCCATAGAAGTCTTCTTCACCTTCCAAAGCCTTTTCCAATTTTTGACGGGCTTGCTCGGTTTCGCCGTTTTTGTAAAGCACCATGGCCATGTGATAATTTAAAATAGGGCTATCCGGTGCACCGGCAAGTGCCTTTTCGATAAACCCCCGGGCCTGATTTATATCCTCCATGCGGTAGTGTATCCAGCCGATGGTATCCAGGACCGCCGAATTCCCGGGTTGCAGGTTCAGGGCTTCCTGCGCGAGCTGCATCGCCCGTTCGAGATCCGAGGGCTTACTGGAATACTCGCTGATCAGGAACGCCAGATTGTTGGCAGCAAACCAAAATTTGGGGTTCACTGTCAACGCTCGTTCATATACTTTAATGGCATTGGTAAAGTCACGGTCGCCTTCATATAATAAAGCAAGTGACAGGTACGCCGACGGGTTTTTGGGATTGCGCTGAATGGCGGCCTCAAATTTTTCTGCAGCCTCTTTCTTTTTCCCTTGAACCAGGTAAAGCCTGGCAAGATTATTATGGGCTGTCGGCCAGAGCGGCTGTATCTCGATCGCGGTCTTTATTGCTTTCTCGGCTTCTTCGAAATTTTTTGACTCACTGTACACCCAGCCAAGCAAGTTGTAAGTAAATGCATCTTTCGGATTCTCATCAAGTCGCTGCTCACATAACGATATTGCCGAATGGTAATTTTTCTGCCGCACATACATCTGCGTCAAGCCCGTCAACAACGCGGCAGAATTCGGGTTCTGTTTATATCCTTCTTCCAGTATCTCCAATGCCTGATCATATTTATTCTGCTTTAAATAAAACCGGCTCAACCGGATATAAAGCAGAGGTTCCTTGGATGCGCCCTTCTTTAGCATCAGAAATTCTTTTTCAGCGCCTTTAAGGTCTTCTTCCGCCAGCAGGAAATCTCCCAGGTCGGCTCTGGCAGCGGTATCATCGGGGTCTATTTTAAGAATTTCCCGCAATTGATTTGCTGCCGCGGCATTGTCTTTTTTCATCAGATAGATTCGGGCCAAGGCCCGGCGCACTTCTTTGGATTGGGGATTGATTTTCAAAGCGTTTTGCAGTGTATCCACCGCCAACTCCAACTCCTGGTTTAAGACATGGGCGCTGGCGAGCCGGAGATAACCGGTAATAAACTGGGGGCGATCATTGATGACGGTTCTGAACTCCGAGACCGCATTGACGCCGTCACCTTTAATCAGAAAAATATTGCCCCTGTTGAAATGCCCCTCTACACTTTTTGGTTCCTGTTGAAGAACTTCGTTCACATACTTTTCCGCTTCCTCAACCTGTCGCAACATGAGGTGGACTTTTGCCAGTGCATTTTTTGCCTGGATAATACCCGGAGTTGTCGGGTCTTTGTCCAAGGTCAAGCATTCCTCCAGCGTCTCGATGGCCTTTTGGGGCTGATTTATAGACGCATAGAGTTCGCCGAGCAGGGTCCGCAGCTTAAAAGACTCCGGCTTCTGTTTGATTCCGCTGTTGAAGATTTCAATTGCCTTATCCGGTTGGCCTGCTGACAGATAGAACCGGGCTGCCAGTATTCGATTTTCCTCATTGGTTGGATCAACTGAAATCACTTCATCGATTATATTATTAGCGGCCTTTTTCCGGCCGTCTTCCCAGTAAAGGGTCGCAAGGCCGATTTTGTAAATACGGTTTTCAGGTTCGCGGTCACTAATTTTCTCCAGCAACATGGCAGCTTCGTCCAATCTCTTTTGATCGCGATAGAATTGAACCAGCGCCTGATGCAGGGGCATCGAATCGGGATTATCCGTCAGTCCCTTTTGGTAAATTTCCTCTGCTTTTTTGAAATCCTTATTTTGAGTATAGGCAGCGGCCAACGTTAAATAAATGTCCTGCTGTTTATTGCCTTCGGCATAAAGCGTTTCCAGGTGTTCAATGGCACCCTTCGTGTCCTTCTTTATCAAGAGCAAAGACCCCATCAATATCCGAGCATCATAGTTATCGGGATCTTTTTCCAGGATGAATTTAATCTTTTCCATGGCAGTATCGGTTTCACGGGATAATAGAAGCAATTTTGCAATTTCCAACTGGGCGGACAGAAGCGCCGAATCTAATTCCACTGCTTTAACATAACTTCCGTAGGCTGCTCTAAAATTGCCTAATTTTAGCTCAATCCGGCCGAGCCAGTAATATCCTTCAGCAAACTTAGGAACAATCTGCAGCGCATTTTTGATTTCCAAACGAGCTTTGGAGTATTCCTCCTGCTCATAAAGTGTCTTTCCTTTTTCAAAGAACTTGATCTTCTTTTCTTCAGGACTGCTGCACGCTGCCAGTATTATCACCATCAGCGTGATACCAACCCCTATCGTTAAGCGTTTAATCTTTTTCACGCCTGCCTCTCGTTTTTGGTCAAAAAGTTAACGAATCAACTAAATTACGCCTCTTACAGCTACCAGCAATAAAGCAACAAGGGTTGCAACCCCCTGCCGTTTGATTTCGCCGCGCAATTCACCAATCAACACTTCAAAACTGAAAAATAATACGATCATCTTTGTGGCCAGGAAGCCCATCTGTAGGCTTTGAATACGAGGGTCCGGCAGATTCGGTACCACAATTGCAATAAACAAAATCAGGAAGTCCATTGGAGTTACTCTGAAACCTTTTTTACGCCGGGTAAATTTAAGTGTTAATACCACAAACAGAGCCAGCATCAAAAAC
>CP070771.1:3968801-3980491 GCA_020345785.1 Desulfobacterales bacterium | reverse complement strand
GGTGAATTGCAGAAACCTGAAAAGGCCGCCGTCCTGTCAAGGATCAATTTTACGACCGATTTGGAGGGCAATCTTCCTGTCGCCGACTATGTTCTGGAAGCCGTCAGCGAAAATTTTGAACTCAAACGGCGCGTCTGGAATATTATGGGCCGGAAAGCTGCACCGCAGGCCATCCTGGCCTCCAACACGTCCTCTTACGATATCAACGAGTTGGCCGCAGGCGTGCCCAACCCGGAGCGAATCATCGGAACCCACTGGTTCCATCCGCCCCAGATCACGCCCTGCGTGGAGGTCATTCCCGGCCAGGGTGCCAGTCAGGCCAACATAGATCTGATGATGAACTTTTTGACCGGTCTGGGTAAAATGCCAACGGTTTGCAAAAGCGCGCCCGGTTTTGTGGCCAATCGCATTCAGATGGCAATGGCCGCCGAGGCCATCGCCCTGGTCGAAGAGGGGTTGGCCACACCGGCCGAGGTAGACCGCATCGTGAAAAGCTCCTTTGGTTTCCGGTTGGGCGCATACGGTCCCTTTGAAATAATGGATCAGGCCGGCGCGGACACCTATTTGGGGGTTTACGAATATCTGTATGCCAAACTCGGCAAGCCCTACTTCAAACCGCCGCGTCTGCTGTCTGACCAGGTGCAGGCCGGACGGCTGGGGCTGAAGACGTCGGGCGGTTTTTATGACTACGGTCCCGGGGCTGCGGACGTCATGCGGCGGGACCGGGATCGAAAGTTCTATGCCCGGCTGAAACTGGTCAGAATGGAGTGGGAAGAAGACAAGTCGCCCGAACGGGGGTCTCGACCGGGATTTTGATACACCAGGTATTACCTGCAACAACCCTGCGGGCGAGAAAAAAACCAACGCTGCCAAATAACATCACGGTTCAATCTCGCCGCTGCATGCCGGCATTACGCGGCATTCTGAAACCGCCTCAGCGTGCCGGGCAGGTAGAGCCAGGCCCCTCATGGATTGCGACAATTGCATTTACGATTTAGGGCTTTGCCCCCAATTGGAATATTGGAAAAATTGGTCTTGGCCGCAAACACGCAGAGCCTGCTCATCAGAGAGGATTCTGATATATTGGGTTGATGGAAAAATTGGTCTTAACTTAAAAGTCAGAATCGATAGCATCCTTCAAAAACCCACTATTCCATCATTCCCCTATTCCCCTATTCCAGGATTGAGGCAAATACACAGGTTCCCAAAAATACCTCCTTTATTCAACCAGTTGTAAAAATTCCGAGACGTTTAATAAACGATTGACAACTCATCAAGGGTATATTAGTTAGAGCGTGTTCTAATCTAATCCGTGAGCCGGATTCCACCTACGGAGGGAAAGACAACCGGACATGGACTCGTGGACCACCGGTTTTCGAGGAAAGCTCCTTTTGGGTAGACATGGTTGAGCGAAATGGCATACGTGGAGCGGATTATCTTCAGCGATGCTGCAAGACTGGCCCGTTCGGGCAAAACGGCGACTATCGCAAAAAGTACTCTCTTTTATCTGGACCGTTATTCAATTCTTTGTCATTCAGTTTCCTTTTCAATGAAAATAAAAGACAAATCAGTTGTTGAACTTCCGATTCGTCGAGTTGTGTTTGCATGAGGTTGGGTTTTGCAGGGCGGAATATGGTTTTTCCGTCCAGCGGGATAGAGAGAAGCGTCTTAAACCATCAAAAAAAGGAGGCCAAAGATGACGAAAACAATCAAACGCGTGGGATTTTTAACATTCGTGGTTGCCATCGGTGTGGCGCTGTCAATGACCGCACTTGACAGTACAGCACTTGCTCAGTCCAAAAAATTTGAATGGAAAATGCAGAGCACGTGGCCGGCGGCTGATTTTCATCAGGTCAATCCAACCGGTTTAAAAGAAAAAATCGAGACGATGTCCGGTGGACGTCTGAAATTGGAGCTGATGCCGGCGGGTGCGGTGGTGCCGGCCTTCGAACTTCTCGGGGCCGTCAGTAAGGGCATCCTGGATGCAGGCCATGCCTGGCCGGGCTACTGGACCGGCAAACATCCTGCCGCGACCCTTTTCAGCAGCGTCGCCGGAGGACCCTTTGGCATGGGTACGGAGGACTTTCTGGGCTGGGTCTATGAGGGCGGCGGTCTGGAACTGTACAATGAGCTGCTGCAAAATGAATTGAAATTGGATGTGGTGGTGTTTCCTACCTTCGGCGAGGCGCCGGAGCCCCAGGGTTGGTTTGAAAAGCCCATTAAAAGCATGGACGACTTCAAGGGACTCAAATTCCGTGCGGCCGGAATGTCGGCCGAAGTGTTCAAGGCCATGGGTATGTCGGTTGTCACCCTGCCCGGCGGCGAGATAGCGCCGGCGCTGGAAAGAGGCGTCATTGATGCCGCTGAATACAGCGATCCAAGCTCGGATATGGCCATGGGCTTTCAAGATCTGCGCAAGTATTACCACATGCCCGGTATCCATCAGCCCACCGGTTTTATGGAATTTATCATCAACAAAAAGAAGTATGACGAGCTGCCCGATGATCTCAAAGCCATTATCAAATATGCCAGCATGGCCGAAGCCCTGCACTTCACCATTAAAATGCTGGATCGCAACAGCCAGGATTTGGCCAAGCTCGTCAACGAGTACGACGTGACGGTTGTGCAAACGCCGCGGGATATTATGCTGGAAGTATTGGCCGGCTGGGATAAAGTCGCGGATGAATATTCCAAGAAAAACGCTTTTTTTGCCAAGGTGCTTGAATCTCAAAAAAAATGGGCCAAGCGGGTTGTGCCCTACCGCAGCATCGCTCATCCGCCTTATGATTTAGCCGCCGACTACTACTGGGCAGGTGAAAATCCCTATAAGGTGGTCAAACCGTAGCGATCGACAAACGGCCCGGGGCCAAAGGTCCGGCAGGCAGCGTTATAAAACCGCGTCAACGACTACCCCGTGCTAAGCACGGGATGGCTTGAATTTTCCCGCCAACAGGCGGGGAAAGGCAAGAGGACGTCGGTACGCTTATCGTTGAACTTGTCCGCCTCAGGCGGACCTGGACGGGGTGGGAAATCCCGCCGGGGCGGGATTTGTTTGACGAGAATCAAATGGTTCCTTAACTCCTTTTTCAGCTTGGTATGGATCCGACGCCTTTGGGCCGTCCACTTACTGGTTTTCGCAGGAGGTCCGGCAAATTGAATTTTCTACTAAAATGCATTCGAGTGATTGATGTGATAACGGCTTGGGGCGGTAGGCTTGTCGCCTGGCTCGTTGTCCCCATGGTATGTGCGCTCGTGTATGAGGTTTTTGCGCGTTATTTTTTCCATTCCCCAACGGAATGGGCATTCGACGTGACCTATATGCTCTACGGGGGGATATTCATGCTGGGGGCGGCCTACACGCTTCTCAAAGGCGGACATATTCGCACCGACATGTTTTATCGCCTGTTTTCGCCCCGCTGGCAGGGAATTGTTGACGGCAGCTTATACATTCTCTTCTTTTTTCCGGGTTTGATACTTTTTCTTATCGCCGGAATCGAATATACAGCAGAGTCGTGGATGATTAAAGAAACGGCAACGATGAGTCCCTGGCGCCCCATCATCTACCCCTTTAAAACAGCAATCCCGGTGAGTATCGGCATGCTTTTGATACAGGGTGTCTCTGAACTATTCAAGTGCATTTACGCTGCGGTTAAAGGAGAATGGCCATGACTCCGGAATTCTTAGGTCTGATTCAGCTGGGGACCTTACTGGTAGCCATATTCCTGGGCTTCCCCATCGCCTTCACACTGATCATACTGGCAATTGTTTTTGGGTATATCGGATTCGGAAAACTCGTTTTTGATCTGATGGTCATCCAGACCTTCGGGTTTATGCAGGAGGAAGTGCTGGCGGCCGTGCCCCTTTTTGTGTTCATGGGCTATATATTGGAACGTGCCGGGATCATTGAAAGACTTTTTAAGGCCTTCCAGCTGATCATGGGCGGAGTCAGAGGATCCCTTTACCTGGTCGTCATAGTAACGACAACGGTTTTTGCGACCGCAACCGGTATTATCGGAGCCTGCATCACCGTCATCGGTCTGCTGGCCGTACCTCCCATGCTGAAAAGCAACTATAGCCAGAGACTTTCCGCGGGGGTCATCACGGCCGGCGGGTGCCTGGGCATTCTCATTCCGCCCAGCGTCATGCTGGTTCTGCTGGGGCCGGTGGCCGGGGTTTCCGTAATGAAGCTGTTTGCGGCCGCCCTGTTGCCGGGCTTGCTGCTGTCGGCTATTTTTATCGGCTACGCCATGTTCAAGAGTTATCGCAATCCGGAGCTGGGACCGCCGCTGCCGCCCGAGGAAAGAGCAACTAGTTTCGGTCATGCAATCAAAGAGCTTTTCCTGGGCATTATCCCGGCGGCGTTGCTGATCTTTGCTGCGCTCGGCAGCATTTTGATGGGACTGGCCACACCGACCGAAGCGGCCGCCATGGGGGCTGCCGGGGCGGTGATATTGAGTTTGATTTATCGACGTTTAACCTTCCAGAAAGTCAAGGAGTCGGCGTTCCTTACTTTGCAGACGTCAAGCCTAGTCCTGTTTCTGGGCGTGGCCGCCAACTGTTATGCCGCCGTATTCGGACGACTGGGCACCGGGACCTGGATTACGCAAACCCTTCTGGCGCTTAATCTGCCGCCGTTTGTGATGCTGGTTCTGCTGATGATCTTCATTTTCTTGCTCGGCTGGCCCCTGGAGTGGCCGGCGATCATTTTGATCTTTCTGCCGATGTTTCTCCCGCTGGTCAATGAACTCGGATATGACATGGTGTGGTTTTGCATCATCGTTTCCATGAATTTGCTGACGGCCTTTCTCTCGCCGCCGGTGGCCATGGCAGCCTATTATCTCAAAGGGGTAGCGCCGGAGCTGGATTTGAAAGATATCTACTGGGGAATGCTCGATTTCATGTGGCTCCAGTGTCTGGGACTGATTATTGTCATGATTTTTCCCCAGATTGCGCTGTGGTTGCCCACCGTATTGTTTGGCAGGTAAGGCGATGTTGTGACACAGGAGTTGAAAATATTGGAGGTGCCGATGAGCCGAAAAGTTATTATCAACTGCGCAATCACCGGATCGATACACGTCCCTTCGCTTTCGCCGTATCTTCCCATCACACCGGAGCAGATCGCCGCCGAGGCGGTGGCAGCCGCGGAGGCCGGGGCCGCCACGGTCCACCTGCACGCTCGGGACCCGCAAACCGGACGTCCGACCATGGACCTAGAATTATTCCGAACCTTCTGCCGACAGGTTCATGCGCAAAGCAATGCCGTTATTTGCATCACAACGGGCGGTGCGCCGACCATGACGCCTGAAGAACGCATGGTGGCCGTGCGCGCCCTCAAACCGGAGCTGGCATCCATTAATATGGGATCCATCAATTTCGGCCTTTTCCCAATGATGGACCGAATCAAGGAATACAAACATGACTGGGAAAAATCCTATCTGGAGTCCTCCCGAGACCTGGTGTTCAAAAACACCTTTTACGACCAGGAGCGCATCTTTAAAATAATGGATGAATGCGGCACCAAGCCGGAGCTGGAATGCTATGACGTCGGCCATTTATACAATACAGCCTATTGGGCCGATCAGGGCGTGATCCGGCCGCCTTTCTGGATCCAGTTGATCCTGGGTATCCACGGTGCCATTCAGCCTTCGGTGGAAAATCTGGTTTTTATGAAGACCACCGCCGACAAGCTCTTCGGAGATGACTACATCTTTTCGGTGCTCGCTGTCGGCCGCCATGAGCTTAATCTGGGAACCGTCGGGGTGGTGATGGGAGGCTGCGTCCGGGTGGGGTTGGAGGACAACCTTTATATCGGCAGAGGCGAGTTGGCCAAAAGCAATGCCGATCTGGTCGCCAAGATGCAGCGGATTATCAACGAACTTAGTTTCGATATTGCCGACGCTGATGAAGCCCGCCAAATGCTGGGGCTTAAAGGCAAGGACCAGACCAGCTTTTGACGGGAATCGATTATGAAGGGGCTCTGGGATCAATAAAAGAAACTAATGAACATCGAACATCGAACGTTCAAAGCTGAACATCGAATACTGATGCCGCTGCGCTCCGCAATTTAATTTGATAAATATTATAATTGAAACTGTTTTCGAAAATCTAATGCCCAAAATTTATAATTTTTTCCGTTTCTCCATTTTTTATCATTCAAAATTCGATGTTGGACGTTCGATGTTCGACGTTCAATTTGTTAACTGGGACTTTCCACGTGAAGTTTCATAAGAGGTGTCAGCCATTGGCTGACGAAGATTCCAGATTGATCGAAATGGCGTCTCACCTCATAACTTTAATCTTATAATCTCTGCAAAGTATCGTAATCCAAAAAGCTGAAACCTGAAACCCGACACCTAAAACCTTTAAATAATGAATGCGCTCTGCAACATCGACAGCAAACCGCCGCTGCCGCGCGGGTAATCGCATATTAAGGAGACTATATGAATTCAGTTGAGACCATTATCGCGGAGGCCCTTGCAAGCGGCCAAACCACTTTATCCGAATATGACAGCAAACGAATCTTAGCCGAATACGGCATACCAACGACCCGGGAATTTTTGGCAGAAGATTTGGCAGACGTCGAGCAGGCCGCCGATCGCATCGGCTATCCGGTGGTGTTAAAAGCCTGTGCCCCCGCAGCCCAGCATAAGACCGAAATGGGACTCATTGAGCTGGGAATCAGGGATGCGGTTGAATTAAAGCGCGCCTATGATCGTCTGGCCCCCAAAGCGCGTGATATCGGCGGCGCAATCCTGGTCCAGGAAATGATCGCGGGTTCGCGTGAGTTGGTGATCGGTCTGATCCGGGATCCCCAGTTCGGCCCCTGTGTCATGTTCGGCCTGGGCGGCATTTTCACCGAAGCCTTAGGCGACGTTTCTTTCCGGGTGGCCCCGTTGAGCGATCAGGATGCCCGCGAAATGCCGGCCGAAATCCAGGGAGCCAAAATCTTAGAGGGTATCCGCGGTATGCCCCCTGTCCAGACCGATGAAATCTGCCGCTGCCTCCGGCAGCTGGGCCGGATCGGTCTTGACCATCCCGCCATCGGCGAAATTGATATCAATCCTTTAATTGTTCGCAACGGTCTGCCGGTGGCCGTCGACGCACTGGTGGTGCTGCAGAAGCCTCTGCCGCAGGCAACCGAAGAGGCGGCGCCTTCCGGCAACCTGGATGTATTTTTCGAACCCCAAAGTGTTGCCGTCGTCGGTGCATCCCAAACGCCCCACAAGGCCGGCAACGACGTCATCAAAAACATTTTGGCAAATGAATTCGGGGGCAAACTTTATCTGGTCAACCCAAAGGGCGGCGAGATTCTAGGGTACCCGGTATACCCCTCCATCCAGGATCTGCCGGACAGCATCGATCTGGCGATCATCATCCTGCCGGCCTCCGCAACGCCGCAGGCCATCCGGGACTGCGCCGCCAAAGGAGCAAAGGCTATCGTCATGGCCGCCAGCGGGTTCGCCGAGGTGGACGAACAGGGTGAAAAACTCCAGGAAGAAACGATTCAAGCCATCCGCGAAACCGGTGTCAGAGCCATTGGCCCCAACACCTCGGGGCATACCTCGACGCCCCACAACTTCACTTCGAGCTTTTTTCCGCTCGGCAAAGTGCCGCGCGGGCATGTTTCCTACCTGGCCCAGACCGGAAATTTCGCCACCCACACCATGCGCTACATTATATCCGGCGAGCACTTCGGCGTTGCCCGGGTTCTGGGTATGGGAAACAAGCTGGATGTGGAAGAAAGCGAGGTTCTCGAATATTACGGCCGGGACCCGGAAACCCAGGCCATCTTTGTCTATCTGGAAAGCTTTAAAAAGCCCCGCCGCTTTTTAGAAGTGGCCCGCCGGGTGACGCGCTCCAAACCGGTGATCCTTCTCAAAGGTGGGAGCACCGCCGAAGGCTCCCGGGCAGCCGTGGCCCACACCGCCGCCTTGGCCTCGGACGACCGCATTATCGAAGGGGCCCTGCGTCAGGCCGGTGTGGTCAGGGTGTATGAATATTCCCATTTGATTCTGGCGGCCAAGGCGCTTTCGGCCATGCCCCTGCCTATGGGAAACCGGGTCAGCTTTTCGGCGCCTTCGGGCGCCATGCTGGTATGCATGACCGATCTTTGCCACCGACGCTGGGGACTGCAGGTGCCGCAGCTGGAAGAAAAAACCCGCCGCTACCTTCAAGACATCAGCCCCCCCTACATCCGGATGCGAAACCCGGTGGACATCTGGCCGGCCGCCACGGCCACAGGTGTCGAGGAGGCTTATCGGGACGGCACCGAGGCGGTGCTCAAAGACGCCAACATCGACGCCGTGGTCATGATTTTGATGATCACCGAGGAAACCGGCGTGCCCTCGATGGATTTTATCGTCGATCTGGCCCGGCGCTATCCGGCAAAGCCCCTTTACGTGACCTTCTCCGGCCAAAAGCAGCACATGGACGCAGCCAAAGCGTTTCTCGAGCCGCGCGGCGTGCCGACCTTCCCGCTGATTGAAGAGCCGTTTGAAGTGCTGAGCATCCTGGCCCGCTGCCGCCAAGCCATGCAGCGCTGAAGGGCGCAAGACGCCCCCGGGAGAGTTCTTTGCGCAGAACGGGAGGCCTCAGCAAGCCTACTTAAAGGGGCGCAAGCGTTCGTTCAACGGTATAAATTCGAAATCATAAGCACGAAGTTCGAAACAAATCCGAATGACAAAAAATCCAATGACAAAAACATGCCACTGCACATAATTACTCCGCCCTGAAAATAGCAATAGCTGGTTTGGATCAACCATCGTCGTCCCCTTGAACCCGATTAAGATCTCTAATGTTGTCCGGGCGAATTAATAATATTTTTCAAATAATGATGGGTTACAAAGGCAGCCGAGGACCGCATTGTACTTTTAATAATCGAATCATTGTCAAAAATTTCAGTTTGTTAATACCGGCCATGGCGCTTTATCCGCGTGGGGCTGATATGAAACCCAAAAAGAAAAATGCGCAGCATTAAATAATTAATCCGCCGGGCCGTGGCTGGAACAAGTTTCTTCAGTTTTCATACACCCAGTTACAACCCTGGATCGCCTATTTTTCAGGGCGGATTAATTAGTTGTTGCCGGAATCCAGCCGGGACAGTGCTAATGCCGTCCGCATCCGGCGCCGGTAGAGCAGCCGGGCGAATCAAGACATATAAAGCTTTTTCCAAGGATGGCGTTTGAGTTCTTTATAATTCACTAAAGACAGATACAATGCGCCAACCGCCAGTTCCGCGCAGTGCGCATTCCCCGGCGGCAGCGTTTCCAGGTAGGCAATGACATCATCCGGCGTAATATCCCAGGCCTCGTCTACTTTTTTGCCTTCGGCCAGCTCAGCCACGGTATTGGCACACGCGTTGGTATTGATACAGCCGTCGGTTTGATATGACACCCTTTGAATTCGGTCATTGCGAATGGATAAGTAGATCTCCACCGTATCCCCGCATTCGCCGACCCTCTTACCATAACCGTCAGGCTGACTTATGATTTCGCGCCGGTCGTTGCGAAAGGCCATTTCCAGATAGTGCAGCGAATGATTCTGCCAGAAATTGAATTTCTTATGTTCCATATTCACGTTAAAATCAGCGCCCGTCAACCATCAACCACCAAACACGAAACACTAAACACTATTAACATTCACCTACCAACCGCCTTATCTTTTGATAGAGTTCAGAAAATTTTAGCTTCCATTCCGGCATTACTTCCACAATCATCTCCCCTCGCGAATAGGCCTCGGCTACCCGTCGATCGTAAGGAATCTCCATGAGAACCGGCAAATTTTCTGCAGTGGCATATGCTTCTACCTGGTGGTCTCCCAGATCAGAGCGATTGATTACCAGACCGCAGGGAATATTCAGAATTCGCGCCGCCCCGACCGCCAGTTTCAGATCATGGAGTCCGAAGGGGGTGGGCTCTGTCACCAGAAGAATGGAATCAGCTTTTTTCATGGTTTCGATGACCGGACACGATGTCCCCGGCGGGGCATCCACGATATTGATCTGAGCCGGATCCACGAAGGATAGCACCTTTTTGATGAGCGGTGGCGACATGGCTTCACCCACTCTTAATTTGCCGTGAATGAAACCGATACCATCGTGACGGCCTGTCTGAATCATACCCAACTCGCGACCTTTTTCAGTGATGGCATTTTCAGGACAGACCTCCATACAACCGCCGCAGCTGTGGCAGAGTTCTTCAAAAGGCAATACCATTTCACCGACCACTACGATGGCGTTATACCGGCAAATTTCGCTGCATTTGCCGCAAAAAGTGCATTTATCCAGGTTAATTTCAGGTACCGGGGTTGTGATGGTTTCGGTCCGTTCAAAGACCGGATGCATAAATAGATGCGCATTGGGCTGCTCGACATCACCATCCAGCAACTGCACCTTTGAACCCACTGACAAAGCCAGATTCGTCGACACGGTCGTTTTGCCGGTTCCACCCTTTCCGCTGGCAACACTGATGATCATATCACGTAATTTCAGCTACTTTCTTTTCAAGATAGTCGATAACGGATTGCAGCCGATCATCTGGAATCGTTTCAATTTCCTCCGATAGGCTTTCGGCAGCATCTTCAGCCATGTCGGTTGTGCGGTGAACCAGGTAGGCATCAACCTGTTTCGAATATTTATGCGTATATGCTCATAACTAACAACAGGGGCTTCCATCAAGATTGTCAAGAATATTTTGCCCACGAACACTGCAAAAATTTCTTGATTGCTTTACGGGTAATTATTTTGTAATCTGAGGCCGCTGAATTGCAACGCGCCGCTTTCATTAATGTCAAATGCCAC
The DNA here is from genome assembly GCA_020345785.1 of Desulfobacterales bacterium. The sequence continues at coordinate 3,969,693 of CP070771.1, read as the reverse complement.
CCCTAAAAAGGCTGGCTCGATGATCCCCCTAAAGGGGGCCGTTTTGATGTTCATTTTCACGGCAGAGACGCCGAGTACGCTGAGGACTTGTTTATTTTTTCCCTGCGACCTTTGCGCGAGTGAAAGCCCCGCAGAGCGGGATGCAAACTCGAGCGGTGAGAGAAACACTTTTATATAACCCACCTACCCGCATAGCAGAGCTTGGACCATCCCACATAACTGTGCGGGAAGGTTTGTTGGGTTAATTCAGGTGGCAACGAACGGATTGATCCAAAGTGGAAGATAGATGGAACATAAGAGATATGCTAGGCCCCAGCCCTTTGCCGGAGGCCATCATAGCACCCATTGACGATGCCGAGATGGTTCTGGTGCCTGCCGGTGAATTCACCATGGGTATGGCCGAGGAAGAGATCTACCAGATATTCTTGCTGGATAGTCGCGAAAATCCGGTGTTTGCCACGGAAATACCCGTACGCCGGGTATATCTTGACGCTTACTATATCGACCGGTATCCGGTTACAAATTACCAATACCGCAGGTTCATCGAAAGCACCGGACACCGCAAACCGATGCTCCTCAATCACCCTGATTGGGGCAAACCGATGCAGCCGGTTGTATTCGTCGGCTGGGATGATGCCAGGGCCTATGCAAGCTGGGCAGGCAAAACCCTTCCCACCGAAGAGAGCTGGGAAAAGGCCGGCCGCGGATCCGACGGTCGCTGGTGGGCCTGGGGTCACGAATTTTTGCCGAACAGCTGCAATTCCAGAGAGTACAATTTGCAGCTGACATCTGAAATAGGCACTTTCGACCGGGGAATCAGCCCTTATGGTTGCTATGATATGTGCGGCAATGTCTGGGAGATGTGTGAAGGTGAATGGCTCAGGGGCAGTTT
>CP070771.1:3957493-3968701 GCA_020345785.1 Desulfobacterales bacterium | reverse complement strand
AGAAATACTACCCGATTCTGGGCGGGGTTTTGCGCCATGAAGTTGCTACCGTTAAGGCCCTGGACGGCGTTGATCTGGATATTTATCGCGGTGAGTGCTTGGGGGTTGTTGGAGAATCCGGCTGCGGCAAGACCACGACAGGCAAGGCAATTATCCGTTTACACGATCCCACCGCCGGACATGTGTATTATTACGGCAAGGACTTTAACAACGGTGAGCCGATAGACATTGCCAGGAAAAGAAGGTCGTTGCTCAAAAGTCTGGGTATTCGCGGCAAGCTGCAGATGGTGTTTCAGGATCCGACCACTTCATTGAATCCCCGCATGCTGGTCAAAAACATCGTGGCGGAGCCGATCAAAACCCAGGAGCGTTTGGGAGGGCGGGCGCTTGAACAGCGAGTGACTGATCTGCTCCACCTGGTGGGATTGACCCGGGATCATTTGCTGCGTTATCCACACGAATTTTCCGGTGGTCAGCGCCAGCGTATCGCTGTGGCCCGGGCAATAGCCACCGATCCGGAATTTATTGTGCTGGATGAACCGACCTCAGCTCTGGACGTATCCGTCCAATCCCAAATACTAAACCTGCTCAAGTCACTTCAGCAGCGATTAAACCTTACCTATATGTTTGTCACCCACCATTTACTGGTTGTCAAATATATCAGCAACCGCCTGGCGGTGATGTACCTGGGGAAAATAGTAGAAGTTGCCGATACCGGGGATCTTTTTTCAAACCCGGTGCACCCCTACACCCATGCATTGCTGTCGGCCATTCCGATTCCCGCTGTCAAAAGCAAGCAGCGGCGTATCGTTTTGTCCGGTGATGTGCCCGGCTCTGTAAACCCGCCGGCCGGCTGCCGGTTTCATACACGATGCCCCTTTGTGGAGGATCGATGCACCAGGGAGTTGCCCCGGCTTGAAACCGTGTTGCCGGGTCATCAGGTGGCCTGCCATCGCAAAGGTGATATGGTGAAACTCGTGATGGATAAATTCGGGCAAAAAAGGATTGGCGGCCGGGCTTAAAAAATGATAAAAGCCATAAAAAATGCTTGGAAGCCCGGAAGTGTGAAAGCTGCGAGGCTTGAAAGCTTGAAGGCTAGAAGGCCAGAAAGCTTGGAAGTTTGGAGGCGTTAAATGTTATTCGTTATTAGAGTTTAATCATCGCTTTGTATTAAAAATTCCAGGTAAATGAAAAAGAAGAAAGGATAATATTCCTTTCAAACGATGAGCTAATAACCAATAACTAATAACTCCCAATTGCTTTTCGTCCAATTGGGCCTTATAGCTTCCTCGCCTCCCAGCCTTCCAGCTTAAAATTTTGAGGTGAAAATATGAAATCTAAAATTTTTTCGACACTTATAATTCTCGGTGTGTTATTTTTTGCTGGTTCAGCCCTAACCGCAGACAATAATCCAAAAGTCGCACTGGATACGTCAAAAGGTGCAATTGTCCTAGAGCTTTTTCCGGATAAAGCGCCTGAAACTGTGAAGAATTTTTTAAGCTATGTTGATGCGAAGTTTTATGACGGCACGATTTTTCATCGCGTGATCCCGAACTTCATGATTCAGGGCGGCGGTTTTGCGGCTGATATGAAGCGTAAAACCACGCAGGCGCCGATTAAAAATGAAGCCGATAAAGGTCTTAAAAATGACCGGGGGACAATTTCAATGGCCCGCACGGGTGATCCCCATAGCGCTACGGCCCAGTTTTTTATCAACACCGTCAATAATGACTTTTTGAATCACAAGAGTAAAACACAGCAGGGCTGGGGATATGCGGCCTTCGGCAAGGTCGTCGAAGGCATGGATGCGGTGGACGCCATCTCCGCCGTTAAGACGACCACCCGCGGACCCTACCGGGATGTGCCCGTGGAGCCGGTTGTTATCAAGAGCGCCAAGCGACTGCCGTAGAGAAAAAGTTATTGGTTATTAGTAGATTTTTGGACACGGATAAACGCGGATCGCACAGATGTATTGTCGGGTTTCAGGGTTAAAAAAAGAACCGCTGAATTCCACCAGGTCAGATAACACTGACTCAAACACTTACAAATCTCAGAGGATCCGTAAAAATCTGTGTCCTAGATTTTAAATAGCTAAATTATCGCCTTGTGTTTCATTAAATAAGTTCTGAAACTGCTTTTTGCTAATCAGTGGTTGAACGAAAACTCGTCTAAATAATCTGTCGGGTTTCGCCCTCAGGAATCCCAAATTGTTAAATGCCCGATTTTTGTAGGTTGGGTTGAGGTACGAAACCCAACATTTCCGATGGGGCTCAACCCAACCTACCAAAAACCGGAGTTTTCGTTCAGGACTGCGGTGAAAAATTCTTTTAGTAGAATTCGAAAGGGACGTATGACTAAGAAGGCAGATTCGAAAAAGATACTTGTGTTGCTGGGCAGTCCGCGGAAAAAAGGCAACAGCACCACCTTGGCTGAAAAGATCATCAAGGGCGCCGAAGCCGCCGGTGCAACCGTCGAAAAAATCTATCTACACGGTGAAAGCATCGCGCCCTGTCAGGCATGCTATGCCTGCCGGAAACCCGACAGCAGGGGCTGCGCAATCGAGGATGACATGCAGCCGATATATCAGAAGCTGATCGAGGCCGATGCCTGGGTTGTTGCCAGTCCGGTTTACTGGTTTACCATGTCGGCGCAAACCAAGCTGTTTCTGGACCGCTGCTTTGCCCTGTTGTCCTACAAAAAAAGTGCCTTTGCCGGTAAACGGATCGCCATCGCCATGAGCTATGCGGATGCCGACCCATTTGTTTCCGGCTGCGTCAATGCGTTGCGCACTTTTCAGGATGCCTTTGCCTATGTCGGAGCCAATATTGTGGGTATGGTTTACGGCAGCGCCGATAAGCCCGGTGAGATCAAATCGAATCAAAGCTTGATGGAGGAGGCCGAGGCCCTGGGGCAAAAATTGGTCCAATGATCAGCGGCGTAAATGCTTTCGACAAATTTTATTTGCCTGCGCGCTGACGTACGTGGCAAATGCCCTGGTCGGGCTTCTGAACGTATGGCGCTGGATTCAAATTCTGAGAAGATGAACAGCCTTATTGTAGGGTTTCCGGCCGATTTCGAACATTTTGTCGGCTTGATTTTTTCCGATCGATACATATGATTAGTTGTGAACTGTTGAAAATCAACAGTAAAGACCTTAAATAGAAGGCCTGAAAAAGGAGAACGATATCATGGAAAAATTTCCTGAAAGAGACATAACCGGCAATTGTGAAGGCGAATGCCGTGACCGTGTTAAAGAGGGTGAAGAGGAGCGCCAGGAGCGCATTAAATCGGAACCTTACAGCGATCCGAACCCGAACAGCCCTTCCTGGACCAAGAGCAGAAAAGAGCAGCCCGCAGTCTGGGGCGGACGCGTATGACATAACCGCGGCCAACTGTGTATATGGATGTGCGCCATCTTTAACCGGATTTAAATCTGCCTCATTTTAAACAAGAAAGGAGGGAAAGTTTCCCTCCTTTTTTTATCCTCAAACAGGGTCGGCGAGCGGGCCGACCCATAACAAATCAACCTTTCACAAAAAACAGTCCGTCCGATGAAACTCACACAATGGCCCGCAACACGCCGCCGTCGGCTTTTTGTCCTCCTTTACAAACAAGATAAATTTTTCCATGCCAGCTTTCTTTCACAGCCGGTTATTTACTCAAACCCGTAAAGCTCCGCCGGGTTATCTACAAGGATGCGTTTGCGGGTTGTGTCATCGTCAACCCAGTCCAACAACAGATCAAGCAACATGGCATCGTCCGGCAAGTCGTCTTGGGCCGAAGGATGGGGCCAGTTGCTGGCCCAGAGCATCCTCTCCGGCGAGGCTTTTACCAACGCTTTGGCTAATTCGCCGACGTCGCTGTATAGCGGCGGCCCGTCCTTGGATGTCTCATAGGGTGCCGACAGCTTTACCCAGCACTGTCCGCTATCGACGAGCGCGAGGAGCATCTTAAAAGCCCGGTCGCCGGTCGCAACCGGCTCGATGAACTTGCCGACATGGTCGATAACAAATCTGCCCGGCAAGGAACGGATTTGAGCGATATGATCCGGCAGCTCCCGCCCGTCAAGCTGCAGCTGCACATGCCAACCGAATTCGTTTACCCGAGCGGCCATTTCATCGAGAATTTCCCAGGACAACACGCCTCCTGGAAACATGAAAAATCGAATACCACGCGCTCCCAAATCGGTGAGCTGCTGAAGTTCATCATCCGTGACGCTCGTGTCGACGACCACTATTCCACGCGCATCCTCTCCGAGTTGTTTGATCGCATCGAGCGTACAACGATTGTCGAAACCATAACCGGATGGCTGCACAACCACCACGCGCTTTAAACCCAGCCTTTTTTGCACCGTGCGGTAGGCTTCGACCGATGCTAAGGGGGGTTCAAAACTTGCAGTCGGCGCCAAAGGATACTGATCCCACGGTCCATAGAAGTGCATGTGCGTATCACAGGCACCCGGCGGTGCCGACAGCCGTGGTCGGTTGACATTGTTTGGATTAAATTTTGTAGTCATAACAAAAGTCCTCCTCATTAACGGCCATAAAACAGCCTCGGCGGTCTGAGCTGATGCCAGACCTGGTCGCAAGCGTCAAGCGCCTCCTGAGATAATGTTATTTCTGCGGCAACCATATTTTCTTGCAGCTGTTCAATCGAGGTTGCCCCGCAAACGACCGAGGTAATTGTCTTGTTGCTCAACACCCATGCCAGGGCAAATTGAGGCAGGCGCTGGCCGTGCTCCTCGGCGATCTTTCTGATCTGTTCCACAGCGGCAAAGTTACTATCGTTCCAGTAGGGTTGGTTATAACGATAGCCTTGATGGGCCAGACTGAACCGGGCGCCTTCAATCGGACCGGTTTGCTGGTCGTATTTTCCGGAAAGAAATCCCGCGGCCATTGGACTGAACACACATACCCCCACGCCTTCCTCCGCGCACAGCGGCAGCAGTTCGTATTCAATATCCCGGGTTAATAAATTATAGGGTGGTTGAATGCAGTCCCATCGCGCGAGGTTATACTTGTCGCTGAGCCAGAGGGCCTTGCAAAGTTGAAACGCCCGGAAGTTGGAACAGGCCAGGTAGCGCACCTTTCCCTGACGCACCATGTCGTCCATCGCCCGCAGGGTCTCTTCCAAGGGCGTGTCATAGTCCGGCATATGCGCATAATAGATATCGAGATAGTCCGTATTTAGGCGTTTAAGACTTCCTTCCAGCGCCTGCATGAGATGTTTCCGGGACAGGCCCATGTCATTGGGTCCTGCATCCGCCTGTCCGGGCCATGGATGGAAAGGCTTTGGTCTCGCCAAATCGATCGGACCGGAATCTCTTTGCTCGCCCCACTTCTTGCCTAGTTTTCGAACATGTCCGCCCTTGGATGCCAGAACGATTTGATCCCGGTTGCCCTTTATTGCTTTGCCGACGATTTCTTCGGTTACTCCGTTTACATACATGTCTGCAGTATCGATGAAATTGACGCCGGCATCCAGAGCCTTGTGAATGATGCTGATGGATAAATTTTCCTCCACCTGGCGTCCAAACGTCATGGTCCCCAGACAGAAAGAAGAAACCTTAAGCCCGGTTCTTCCCATCTTCCTGTATTCCATGTTCTCCTCCTTTGTTCCCGCTTTATTCAACATTCCATTTTTCCATCGCTCCAAAGGCGGATCTTCGACATTCCATTATTCCATGGGTTATCTGACGGCCAAAATCATCCCTCAGGGGTGAAGTCAAAGCATGGTCCTCTGGCCAGGATTCTTTACTCCACCAGATTTTGTGAGTCAAGGATTGACTTCAGCAGCTTTCTCAAAAAATTTTTAATGAAGGGCTTGACATACCATTATTCTTTGTACCGGCTTCAGCGAGTTGATCATCTAAGAAAGGGCTGTCGAGATAGGAATCAGGGCCTTTCTAATGAAGCCCCTTTCCGTAAAAGCACTGGCTCGAACCGTTCGCAAAGTGCTTGATAACAAATGACCGGATTAGTCTTACGACGTGAGCATCAATAGCTGTTCCGGGTGGAAACCACCCCTATCATTGATGGTTCTATGTCTACGCAACGACTCTAATTAACCTGGGTAAGACGGTTGCAACAAAACCGAACCCCGGAAGTCATCCAACGCTCTCTGATAACGACTTGGTCCGGCCGCTCACCCTATTGCGCCGCCTGGAGCGAGTAGTTAGGCCTAGATTCCTTTAAGACTTGAGATAACTTTAGGAGCGACATATTCAATGCTCTCCATTTGCTGTCGTCATCTGGTGCTTCTTCGACGGCAATCAACGCATTTCTGAAATCCACCATACCCTTCTCCACAGGCAGCGACTCACCGGCAAACACCAAATCGGCCCAATATAGCTGTTCAAACCTTGCTCGGGCTTTTTTTCGATCCCAGTCACCGTATTCATGTTTAACGACGAGCTGGGACGCGACCTTAAGAGTTTCTCGATAAAGGGCCTCAAGCGCCGCAAATTGTTCGATGTGCTTTAGCTCCTGTTCAGACCATCTGCGCACCATTTCATCGCTAGAAATGGTGCGGAGTACGTGTAGCTTTCTCTTCCATACATCAGGCTGCACAGACTCGGTCGCCTTGAGATAAGCCGTCAATAGTTCTCTTTGGTTCTCGGCCTTAACTCTGAATTCCTCTAGTCGGAGCTTGCCGAGGTCAATTACGTAAAAGGAGACCACGGCGCCAATGGCAACCGTAATCCACTTTAACAGCTCGTTTCTTATACGTTTTTCCTCCAGCTTGAGCTTTCTTAGCTCCAGAGCATGCCCTTGATCCTCGTTATCAGCATTAACCAGGGTTTTCATCACAATCATCTTCCTGATCGATTAAAAAAGATAAGAAGTTGCTTTTTCAAAGCGGATGAATCGAAAATGGTGGGTGGTGGATCAGCTTCAGCTGCAGCCCAACCCATTGAAGCGCCCCTTGGCGCAAACAATACAAATTCGCATAATCAAAGCGGGATTTGTTGTCAAGATCAATTTTTTACCTCGGCATTGCAATTTCAGGCCAGTTTAAGTCCCGCCGGCTGCGGGACTCAGCACTTTGCCGACAGCAGGAATCTTTACAGGTAGGTTTCAGCCGGATAGTCAGCATCGATTATGTAACCTGTCCTGCGAAGCATCAGGAGCGAAGTCGGATCATCCGCGCCTGCGTTTTTTCGTAATCAACGGGATTTATTTGAATAGAATCCGTAATAACGAACTCCGCCGGCGGATTCCCCCTGTTAGGGATGTGGGCGGTAAGCTGGGCCAATGTTCACATCCCGTCGTTCTCTAACGGAGACAATCCTGCGCGTCGAATGTTTTTGTCGATGTTCCATCCTTACTCTATACAAAAAGGCCAAATTCTTTTTCATAATTAAAGCATGCCTCCCTCGATAAGAATTCTATCAATATTTTATTGACACACATCGTCTTAAAGGCATATTCGTCACGACAAATGCAATAAAAATGTATAAAGGTGTCTACAGCGGGATAGAAATTCTGAGACCCCAAGGAGTCACGCAATGATGGAAGGTAAAACGATTACCGCATTGGCAGAAGCGCTGTTTGTCGAGCACAAGGCAGCAAAACCCTATCATCCCTTTGAAGAATCCATCCGGTCGGGGTCGCTGGCGGATGCCTACCTGATCCAGGAGGCATTTTTAAAACTATTGATGGAAGCGGGGCGGGGTGACCTTGCGGGTTATAAAATCGCTTTGACTTCCAAGGCCATGCAACAGTTGTGCGGCGTCGACCAGCCGCTGGCTGGGGCGATTCTGTCGTCGGTGATTCACCAATCACCGGCGAAATTAAGTTATGCGAATTTTCAGCATTTGGGAGTCGAATTTGAAGTCGCCGTCAGGCTGGGGGCCGATCTGCCGGCGGCCACCTCCCCGCACACTCGCCAAAGTGTCTCCCCCGCTATTGCGGCCTGCATGGCGTCTTTCGAACTGATTGAAGACCGCCAAGCGGACTACCGGAAGTTAGATGCGTTCACCTTGGTTGCCGACAACTGCTGGAACGGCGGCGTGGTCCTGGGCACCCCGGTGAGGGACTGGCATCGCATTGATCTGGAAAATGCCCCCACTCGGCTGCGGATAAACGACGAACCCGCCGGCAAAGGGCGGGTCGGGGATGCCATGGGACATCCCTTCGAAGCGGTTGCCTGGCTGGCCAATCTGCTCAACCAGCAGGGCAAGATGCTCAAACGGGACATGCTCGTTATGACCGGCAGCAACATCACAACCAAATTTCCGAATGCCGGCGATACCTTGAAATTCCTGATCGAGGGTATGGGCGAGGTCCGGCTGGAACTGACGCACTAGCGCCCCTGACGATAGGGCGCCTGGGGGAATAGTAAAAGGCCGGAAGGTTTCACGATGTTGTGAATTCCCGCCTTTTGCAAATTCCGATATTAGCACAAACAATACAAACCCCACAGTTCTGTTTCAGCCGAATAGTCAGCATCGCATCATAACGCCTGCGTTTTTTCGTAATCCACGGGACTTATTTGAATAGAATCTTTAATTTTGATTTTATCTAACGCATACTTATTTTTTATTCAGTTTTGAGCGGTTTAAGGTTTCCCGCTGAAAGCGGGATCCCGGGTTGAAAAACAACTAGATAAAAAATATCGGAATCAATCAAATGAAATACCGTAAATCGACTGGAGATCAACCGACCGGAATTTATACATGGGCTCATCGTTGGAAACTTATGATGTTGTTCTGTTTGGCGGCTGTATGCATAAGTTTGGCGATCAGCGCCTGTGATTTTCGCAAGGTTGATGCTTCGGCAGAAACCAACTCTAAGGAAGAAAGCAACATGGAATCCATACAAACTACCACAACCATTCAACATAAAATACCGCCCATCGATGCGGCGGTTTTACCTGAAACGGAAACCGCAACATTTGCGCTGGGCTGATTCTGGGGACCGGACTCCCGGTTCGGGAGTATGGACGGAGTTATCAGGACTCGCGTTGGATATTCGGGCGGCCAAACAAAAGACCCGACCTATCGCAGCATCGGGGACCACAGCGAAACGATCCAGATCGATTACGATCCGACCCGCTTGTCATACAAGGATCTGCTCTTCGTTTTCTGGCAAAGCCACGACCCGACATCCAAGTCCTGGAGCCGCCAGTACATGTCGGCGATCTTCTATCACAATGATGCGCAACGTAAGCTGGCGCTTGAAACAAAGGCTTTCGAAGAAAACCAGAGAAACAAGAAAATCCAGACTGAAATCGTGCCGTTCGGCAAGTTCTATCTGGCGGAAGATTATCATCAGAAATACGAGCTGCGCCGGCACAGGGATCTGATGACTGAATTTAAAACATTCTATCCCAGGGAAATTGATTTTATCAATTCCACCGCCGCCGCCCGGGTCAATGGTTACACTGGCGGATACGGTACATCTGAAGAGATCAAGTCAAGCATCGAAGACCTGGGCTTATCACCAGCGGGGCGGGAGCGGTTGCTGGCGATTTCCAAAAGGTGGAATAATTAAGAGATTTACTGCTGAATAGCGATGTGTACGGCTGAGAACAAGTGGCACTTGCTGCAAATTAAAACGTACCTCAACGTTGCATAAATTTGTATAACTAGTTAGTGATTGAACGAAAACCCATTCAAGTCCGATGTTGGGTTTCGCCTTCAGGCACTCATATCGTCGTAAATGCCTTATTTTCGTAGGTTGGGTTGAGGGACGAAACCCAACATGCTCTATCGGGCTCAACCCAACCTACCCGAAATCCGAATTTTCGCCCGGGCACTAGTTAAGAGCAGTAGGCGCAAGACCGCCGTTTTTCCGAGGTCGATGATGGATACTCGATACTTGATACTGGATTATCGGTATTTACCTAGAAAGAAAACCTCTCTTTTCTCAGGCCTAAATCGGCCGGCAAAATGCTGCTGACATTGGGGCGGATGCAATCCGGTAAGGCGACCTGCAACTCGGAGGCTGCAAAGCTTTGCGCAACGGCAACACACCGCATACCGGCCGCCTTGGCCGCCCGAATCCCATTGATGGAATCCTCAATCACACAGCAACTTTGCGGCGCCACGTTCAGCCTTTCAGCCGCTGCCAGATAAATGTCCGGCGCGGGTTTCATATTTTGTACCTCATCGCCTGCCACAATTGCATCAAACCATGCAGGCTCAACCTCGATAGCTGCCAGGTTTGCTTCTATTTTGATGCGGTCCGCGCAAGATGCCACTGCAAGTCTGACTTGTTGGGCCCTCAATTGCTCCAGTAGATCATGCACTCCTGGAAAAGCTGTCAACCGCCCGGAAATTAGATCGAAGTAAATTTCGTAGACCCGTGCTTTCATTTCCGGAATATATGTCAGTCCGTATTTCCGGGCGACGCCACCTATGTAATGATCTTCACCCATTCCTAAAAATGGCAGAAAATCATCCGGTTCAGGTTCGATTCCGTATTCGCGCAAGCCGGCAATTGCCGCTTCATTTATCATATGTTCAGAGTCTGTCATTACCCCGTCCATATCTAATATCACTGCCTTCACCATGATGTTATCTCCATAATTATAAACAAGAAAATTCAGGCCGAATTCCTGCCTTTCGGTGAGTTCTACCCGGCGCATGATTATCATCATGAGTACCCGTCTAATCGCTCCGCCTTGAAAAATTGTGGTATCAGGTGTCGATAAAACATATTCGTTTGAAACAACTATAAAAAATATGCGCAGCATAAAATAATTAATCCGCCGGACCTTTGATTTAATAAAATTTTTCTGCTGTCAAAGAATAATTTATAACCTTGAATGTTCTTTTTTTTGGGGCGGATAAATTACACGAAAAAGTCCGGCATCAGTTCGGCATTCGGATCGACGGCATAGTCGCTAAGATCCGTTATACCCTCGGCTTTCAGGACGTCGTCATCCACAAAAAAGTTGCCGGTGCACTCACGGCTTGGTTTGGTGAAAATCGCATGGGCGGCATCTGCCAGAATTTCCGGCTTGCGCGAGGCGCGAACCATCTCCTCGCCGCCGAAAAGGTTTCGTACGGCTGAAGTCGCGATGGTCGTCCGCGGCCACAGGGCGTTGACCGCGATACCCTTGGGCTTTAATTCCTCGGCCATCCCGAGAACACACATGCTCATACCGAACTTGGCCATGGTGTAGGCGACGTGGGGTGCGAACCATTTTGCCTCCATGTTAAGCGGCGGTGAAAGGTTCAAAATGTGCGGGTTATCCGCCTTC
>CP070771.1:3953922-3957393 GCA_020345785.1 Desulfobacterales bacterium | reverse complement strand
AGTATTCCATCATTCCAGTATTCCATCATTCCACGGCATATGGTTATCAAACAGCTGATCTTCTCTGGCGTTGCCAAGATAGCTAGGTTCTCGATGTTAAATTTAATATAGGTAGACACATTGAATTATCAAGCAAATAAATTGAGTAGGAATTTTTTATTTGACACATGAAACATCAATTTTCTATACTCCGAGTCCATTTTAGCAGCCTGACCCGGAACAGCCGGTCGCAGCGCAGCGGCGATTTATCCGCCTTTGGGGAGCCAGCTTACGGGATTGACGTGAAACGGAAATCCCGGTTTATCGGGGAACAAATTGCCACAAAGGCACCAAGAGTCAAAGCAAAACCTTTAGTAAAAAATCGTCTTCGCGTCTTTGTGTCTTGGTGACGATAATTTTTTCTCATAAGAGGCAGAGAAATCAAAAAAAAAACTAAAAAAACAGGGAGAAAAATGATGAAATTTGCAATTCTTGGTACGGGAATTATGGGGCGCGGATGGATCACGCAATGTGCGATGACCGGACACGATGTGCACTGTTTTGATTCAAATTCAGATATTCTGGCCGGTACGGTTGCGGGATGCGAAAAACTCGCGGCAACGGCAGCCAAAAAGTTTAAGATTGATGATTCGGACTTTGTATCAAAGGCCGCCAAAAAAATAACTACCTATGCGGACAAGGGGGCTTTTATCGAAGCCGCCAAAAGCTGTGATGTTTTCTTGGAAGTTATCTTTGAAGATCTGAAACTCAAATGCGCGGTCCTTTCTGAATTTTTGCCGCAGCTTCCGGAAAATGTTGTCTTCTGGTCAAACACCAGCAGCCTGGATATTAATCCAATGGCCGAGGCAGGCGGCCGGCCGGAACGTTCGATTATCACCCATGGCATGAATCCGGTGCCGCTGATGCCAGGTGTTGAAGTGGTTCCGGGAGGTAAGACTACCGCTGAAACAGTGGAATTCACCCGCCAGACTTTACTTGATATGAAAAAAGCGCCCTTCCTGGCACCCAACATTCCGGGTTTCTGGGTCAACCGACTGCTCGTCCCCCAGATGCTGGATGCCGTGCGGTTGCTGGAGCAGGGAAAAATAAAGGTGCAGGACGGCGACATCGGTTTGAACACCAGCCTGGGACATCCCCAGGGAACATTTAAACTGCATGATTTTGTCACATCTCCCACCATGTTGCGGGTTGCTCTCCAAATGTACCAAGCATCCAATGATCCGCGTATGTATCCACCCCTGACCCTCATGCGCATGGTGAAAAACGGTGAGTACGGCGCAAGCAGCGGAAAGGGCTTCTATGACTGGAGCGATCCGCGCAACCCCAAAGCCCGGGATCTATCCCATTACGTCATCGGCTCCGCTGAAGATATGACGGCTCAGCTGAAGTAATAAATCCTGTCTCATCGTCCGGCCGACTCTGTCCCGCAGGGGACTATGCTCCGGAGGCAGGGCCATATGCAACGCCTATTTTCTATGAACTGGTCTGGAGGACTAGATTTTCAATGGTAGATTAACTAGGTAGACTTGTCCTCTCGCGAATCCCTGGAAACGGCACCGATCCTTGAAAAGATGCCGCTTCCAGGGTCTTTTTTTTACCCTCCCCTATTAAATTCTTTTCCGTAGAAAGGTTGCTGAATCTTGCAAACAAGAGTCGTAGGTATTATCGTCTAACGCTGTTATTTCTAACGGCAGCCGATGGGTATTTGAGACGGCTGAAGGATGCGTCCGGCAACCATAGAGTGAATTTATGAAAATCAAATACGGCGTTACGAAGATATTTCTTTACAGTCTGGTGAGCTTGGCCTTTATTTCAGTGGGCCTGGTCGGATCATTCTGGATATTGAATGAGTATGAGCGATTCAGGAAGGAAGCCGCCGCTTTAAGAGAAGATTATATCAACACCCAAAAAAGTCTTATCAAAACTGAAACCGAAAAGGTGATCGACTATATCGAATACAAGAAATCCCAGGCTGAAGAAAGGTTGAAACAGATAATTCGGAGTCGAACAAATGAGGCTCATGATATTGCGTTCAGTTTATACAACCAAAACAAGGCGCGTTTAAGCCCTTCCGAAATCGAAAATATCATCAAGGATGCTTTACGGCCGATTCGCTACAACAATCAGCGTGGGTATTATTTTATTACCCGTCTGGACGGTGTCGAAATCCTGTTTGCCGACCGGCCTGAGATGGAAGGCTTGAATCTCATCGGTATGCAGGATACCGAGGACAAATTTGTCATTCGGGACATGATCGATATCATCAGAAATTCCGGTGAGGGATTTTACCGCTATACTTGGACAAAACCGAACAATACCGGAAAAAATTTTCCCAAGATTGCATTTATCAGACATTTTGAGCCGTTTGACTGGTTGATCGGAACCGGGGAATATTTGGACGACGTGGTCAGCGATATCCAGCAGGAGGTTCTGGCGCGAATAGAAGATATCGCCTTTGGAGACGACGGTTATATTTTTGCCGGCCAATGGGATGGATTGAGTCTGGTCAGCCCCGCCAAAGGCAGGAATATGCTAGACGTCACCGATGTGAACGGCGTTAAGATCGTGCGTGAACTGATCAAGGCTGCGCGCTCAGGGGGTGGATTCGTCAGCTATGTTATGCCAAAGTTTAACAGCCATGTCACATACAATAAGCTGAGTTACACTACCGGCATCCCGGAATGGGAGTGGTATGTGGGGGCCGGCGTCAATGTGGATAAAATAGAAACCCTCATCCAACAGAAAAGAGACGCTTTACAGAATAGAGTCAGAAGCAGCCTCTTCAAAATCATTGTCACACTGTCGGCCATTGTGTTGTTCATACTTATCACTGCGAAGCTGGTTACCAGCAGAATAAGCAGGAGTTTCAATCAATTTTCCGCATTTTTTTCAAAAGCAGCCACTGAATCGGCCAAAATCGACTCCGAAAATCTGCACTTTAAGGAATTTGAAATCCTGGCGCAGGCGGCCAATCGCATGATTATGGAAAGAAACGAGGCCGAGGCGGCATTGCGCAAAAGTGAACGTAAGTATCGTGAGCTCGTTCAAAGTGCCAACAGCATCATCTTACGCATGGACACCGCAGGCGATATCATTTTTTTTAATGAGTATGCCCAGACCTTTTTCGGCTACAGCGAAGAAGAGATTCTCGGCAAAAATGTGATCGGCACCATTGTACCCCAGATAGACCGCAACGGCTTTGACCTGGAACTGATGATCAAAAAGATAGGCGCGTATCCCGAACGTTATGTTTCCAACGAAAACGAGAATATTAAACGCAACGGCGAACGGGTGCGGATAGCCTGGATGAACAAAGCAATTAATGATGAAGAGGGCCGGGTCAAGGAAATACTGTGTGTCGGCATTGACGTCACTGAAAAATGGCAGCTTGAAAAGCGATTGGCTCAGGCCCAAAAAATGGAAGCAATCGGCACTCTGGCCGGCGGCATCGCGCATGATTTTAACAATATT
>CP070771.1:3937441-3953822 GCA_020345785.1 Desulfobacterales bacterium | reverse complement strand
ACCACGGAAGACACGGAGGCAAGGGGATTTGAAGTCGGTGCCGCGGATTACATAACAAAGCCTTTTAAAAAATCCGTCCTCAGGTCAAGGATTCGGACCCACTTAGAGCTGAAGCGCTATCGGGAACATTTTGAAAACAGAGTGAAAAAACGGGTGAGCGAATTGCATGAGGAAATTCAGGTGATGTCGAACTTAATGTTTGCGTTGTACCCTATGGCAGATCACTGGCCGCCTTGGTATTTGTGCGCGATATCCGCGAAGAGGAAGCCTGGAAATATTGTATATAAGGAGATCCAAAATGAAGAAAACCGTTTACCCGAACCTTTTTAAACCTTTGAATTTAAACGGGCTGAGATTGAAAAACCGTATTACCATGGCACCGCTTTACCTGGGGTATGCGGCTGCCGGCGGCAAGATTTCGCCACTGCTGCTTTATCATTATAAACTGATGGCCCAAAGCGGGACCGCGATGATCATGGTGGAAAATGCCAGCATTGCGCCGGGCGGCAGCGGTTCACCGCGAACCATTCGCTGTGACCACAACCGATACATAGCGGGTCTTGCAGAGCTGGCCGCAACCATAAAAGATCAAAAGACACGGGCCGGCCTGCAGATCAATCATGCCGGCCGGTTTGCCCATGTTTCCGATCCGGTGGCGCCTTCGGCGGTAGCTGCTTTCAATAGAATCCCGCGGGCGCTCACCCAAAAAGAGATCACCACCATCGCCCGCCAATTTGCCGGTGCCGCTTTAAGGGCGAAACAAGCCGGGTTTGACCTTGTGGAGCTTCATGGCGGCACCGGTTATCTGCTGGCCCAATTCGTATCGCCGCGAAGCAATCAACGCACCGATGCCTATGGCGGCGTGCTTGCCAACCGCATCCGGTTTCCCCTGGAAGTTTTAAAACGGGTCAAAGACGCAGTGGGAGATTTTCCGGTGGGCTATCGTTTTCTGGCCGATGAATGGCTGCCCGACGGTTTGAAGCTGAAGGAGTCCCTTGTCCTGGCCCAGGTCCTGGCGCAAAACGGCGTTGCTTACATTTCGACCATGGGAGGGACCTATGAATCGTTTTACCTGCCCGAGGTCGTTAAAAAATCCAGAAAGCCGGGTTACATGGTTGCGCTGGCCGACGCCGTCAAAAAAGTGGTAAACGTGCCGGTGATTGCCGCGGGCAGGATCTCGACCTCAGCCAGGGCTGAATCCATACTGAAAGCTCAAAAGGCGGACCTGATCGGATTGGCGCGCGTACTATGGGTGGATCCGCAGTGGCCGCAAAAGGCGCGCAACGGCCAGGATCAAGCGATTTTAAAATGCAGCCCCAAATGCGATGCCTGCATGCAGCTGGTCACGCAGGGTAAACCCGCATTCTGCCCGAGGTGGTCCAAAGAGAAGCGGGCTGTCTATCGAGGGTTATTCGAATAAGCCCGGACAAAGAAACAAACGGTTGTATTTTGCTATCTGATAATTGGACACAGATTTGCACAGATCTCCACAGATGTTCAGGAAGTTAGGGCTACTTTTGTAATTTTGATGAAGACAGATATATATCTGTGTAATCCGTGTTTATCCGTGTACCCTTTTAGAACGGTTAAATTCATTGATCAAAAGAAATCAATTAAGAGGCAGACTGAAAGTGACGTCGAAAACCGTTGAATTGAAAAGTGTCGGAACTGTGTTGATCGAGCGCAGCCGCAGGGCAAAACGGATCAGTGTATCCATCCGACCGTTTAAAGGCGTGCGGGTGGCGGTTCCCCATGGTGTTTCATTTGAAACGGCTCAGTCATTTGCCCAATCAAAGGCCGGGTGGATTAAAAAACACCTCGGCAAAATGGAACGGATGGAGCAAAGGGCGAGGATGCTTGCATACAGCGGTCCGATTGATCGGCTGGCGGCCCGCAAGATTTTAATCGACCGGCTTGAACAGTTGGCCCGCGGGCATGGTTTCACCTACAACCGGGTTTTTATAAAAAATCAGAAAACCAGGTGGGGTAGTTGCTCAAATAAAAACAACATAAACCTGAATATCAATCTGGTCCGGTTGCCGCAGGAATTAATCGATTACACCCTCCTGCATGAACTGGTACATACCCGCATCAAAAACCACAGCCCAAGATTCTGGCGGCAGATGGATGCTCTGCTGGGTGATGCCAGAGCGCTGGACAAAAAACTCAGTTCCTATGAGATACTCTTGATCTGAATCCAAACTGGGCTCTTCGGCGGCCATGGGCTGAAAGCTGAAGCCCACCTCAGCCGAGGCCGTCGGGATTGTGGATACGGCGTCATTAAGCGCATACCTTTTCAAGTACCGCAAAAAGGCGGTCGATATCCTGATCGGTGGTATATAAGTGCGGTGATATGCGGACAGAGTCTCCCCGGACACTGACGAATATATTATCCTGTGCCAAAAGCAACGGCAGATCCTTCTTGAAACCGCCCGCCTTGGACACCCCGATCATATGCGGCGCCCTTATTGGGCCCGGTGCAACAAACAGCCCCATCTGCTGGGCGCGGTCGGCGATCGCATCGGTCATATTTTGCAGCGTTCGTGCAATATTTGCGACGCCCCATTCCAATATTTGTCTGATCCCGGCAGCGGCGATAGGCGCAAGAATAAAATTACTTGCTTCGCCCTGGTCAAAGCGCCTTGCTCCGGGCTGGTAGGAATCGCGATAGTCAACCAGACGGGCAAAGTCTTCCGAGCCCGCTCGGTTAAACCAGTTTTCTTCCAGCGGTTTTCCTCCATGCCATTTGGGCGCCACATAACAGAATCCGAAACTGTAAGCTCCCAGCAACCATTTGTGCGATGCGGCGACAAGAAAATCCGGTTGGACATTTTTTATTGAAAATGGCATGGCGCCCACGGACTGGATGCCGTCCACCACCAGGGCGGCCTGCACCGTTCGGCATTTTTCGCTGATTTTGACAAGATCAAGCAGGGTACCGTCGGTCCAATGGCAGTTTGGTACCGCAACGATGGCGGTGTCAGAATCAATGGCTTCAAGTACCGCCGGCGTCCAATCACTATCCGGCGGGCGCTGAACTGTTTTGAGCACGGCATCATTTTCACGGGCCACTCGCATCCAGGCATATACATTTGAAGGAAACTGATCCTGCAGAATTACAATTGCCTGATCCCGTGCAACCGGCAAATTGCGGGCGGCCAGGGCAATGCCGTAGGATACAGCGGGCACGATGGCCACGTCATCGGCTTTACAGTCGACCAGCCGTGCAAACAACCCCCGGGCAGTTTCGGCGGTGCTGAAAAAATCATCACTCTTTATGGTCCAGGGATTTGCTTTGGCCTGTATCGCAGCCCGGCCCGCCTGTTGGGCGGCTTTCAGCAGCGGTGATGTGTAGGCACAATTCAGATAAGTGATATTTTCAGGAAGATCAAACATATCGCGCTGGCATGGGATCATGGAATTCTCCTTTTTTTCTGATTCAAGCCATTTAATGATGTCGGCATTCTGGGGTGTCGGCGCCATCAGCCACAGGTCTTTTAGGTGTTTGAAGGGGATTTGCTTCAGTACACGACTCAATAAAGAGACAAATCGCTTCTT
Source organism: Desulfobacterales bacterium (assembly GCA_020345785.1). The sequence goes on along the minus strand of CP070771.1, from coordinate 3,950,264 downwards.
CTCCAACCTGCCATGCTTCGTTCCCAGCAGCGGCAGGCCGATAGCCTGAAGCATGCGCCGTTCAGATTCTTTAAAGATATTTTTCAGGGCGCCCTCAACCCATTCCTCCCGCCAGGTCGGATCCTGGTTGACGTCATGCACAATTGCCAGAAACTGCAGGGGATTTTTTCCTCTGACGACCACACTGCCCACCGGCTTCGGTTGGGCTTCAATCAATTCGGTCATTAATCGGATGGGATGTTCGAGCGGCTCGGCTATTTCAGGCTCTGCGCTCATCATCAGCCAGGTATCTTCCTCAAAAGCGACGGCATCGACTCTGAACGGCGGTGATTCTTCAGGTGCCGCAGTGACGTTGAGAGACGCAAACGCGGTTCGACATTGGAGGCCTCCCTGAATCAGGTGAAATCTTGAGCGAGCCTGGTTATCTGCCGCCAATTAAGTGCTCCTATTTTTTGTATATTTTCCAAGTAAACGTTTTTGGATTTGTGCTTCAGCCCATTTCAAATCATTTTTGTGGACCCCCTCCCGGTAGAGATTCATGATTAAACCGGCATGTTGGGCGGCGGTTTTGTAACCACTGGAGAGGGCCTGCTCGATCGTGCTCCAATCATTTGTTTCGGTGAAGTCTTCAAATGCCGTCGGAAGCTCAGGAAAAAACTCTTTGACCAAACCATCCAGAAAGGCCACATAAAATGCCAGCGCAGCTGTTTTGCGTTCCCTGACGATATGATGAAGTGTTCCGAAGTCATTGGTATCGGCCAGGAGGTCTTTGACAGCCCGGGCCAGGTATTCTACCGGCGAGTATGGGAAGGCCGCGATGATTTCGCGCCAGAGGGCACGATCAAAGACGGTTTCTTTCAATTCGCCGATTTCATGGTATATGTAAGTTGCCTTTTGAACTGCCAGAATGTCGGCTAAACTGCGGCGCAGCGCCTTTGGTTGTTGATCTTTTATTCCGCAGCGATCCAGCGCAAAGTTTAGGGCAGGCCGGGCCGATTTTTTTATGTAAAAGATGCTGTCCCAGAGAAACAGTCTGGCGGATTCCTGCCGTAAAAGCACACAGTCATCCTGGGAAAGAGCAGGAATGGTCAACAGATCGCGTGCCGCCTCGCGGCCGAGGGTATAAGTTGGAGTTCCATCTATTATTGACTTTTCCTCGATGGCGGCAAGAAAAAAGGTTGGTTTAAGGCTGCGGGCGTAGCCGGCACCATATAAAAAATTGTGTGGTTCAAGGACCGAATTAATGCCGACGGTATCAAAAGGGTCAAATTTTTTTCCGTTGATTGATATGTCCCAAAAGTCGGTGTCGGCATACGTATCCCATTTATTTTCCTTTGCTTCAATCCATTCCAAGACCTCGGCGGATTCCCTCTCTTCCCAAGGGGGCAATCCCTGTTCCCATTTATACAGGTCTCGCAATCGCAGTGCCAATCCGCAGATGGAATACATTCCGGCGTGATGTGCGTCTGAGATGTCGCAATTGTGAAGAACCCGGCGGGTTATTTCGTTTATATTAAACATAAGATTGTTACTCATTTCATCAGCGATCGAGATGATAGTTTTTACCTATTAATATACCCTGATTCCTTTCGTATTGCAGTATTTACTTGGATGATCATATTTATAATCAAACAGAAAATCAACCTTATCGATAACTAATAACGACATTATGAGGTGATCAAATGAAATTTACAGATAAAGAACACAATTACATTGAAAGTGATGAAGAAAGAGAAGCCGGCCACGAAGATACCAGATATAAAAATTTTGAATGTGAAAACAAATCCCGTTTAGGTTGTAATCTGGGAATTGATGTGGCCGGATAACATATCAGTTACTGGATATTTAAGGCAGCGTCAATCGACGCTGCCTTTTTATTTTGTAGCTGCCCCAAAAATTACGGTTCTATAAACCAAAACAAGGTAATCTTTGTTGAAAGATTTTAATTTCAATTTATTTCGGAGTATTGGAGTAGTGGAGTGTTGGAGTAATGGCCAAAGGTTCGATGTCTTTTTTTCAACACTCCAATACTCCATTACTCCGAAGTCGATACTTTTTAGGCCTTCTGACAAGGTTTAATTGCCTTAATATTGTTTATAGTTGCGAAAAATTATAAACCAATGATATGCCAAAAGTAACAGCATGAGAAAGCACATTGTTATTCATATCGAATTATTCGCTGGCCAATCTTCCCGATTCATAATTCGACATTCGACAATCGTCATTCCTAAGGTTTTCCTTCCCGGTCAGGTGTGCTATATGAGTCGGCATGACGAATGCTATATCAGCTGCAAACCGTTCTGTTGAAACGTCCCGGAGTGGGGTTAAAATTTTAACCGGTTTTACCATCGCGCATGGGATTTTTCATTTTATGCAGCAGAGCTTTGCGGTGATGCTTCCGGCGATCAAAGAGACTTTCGGTATCAGCGCGGTTGCCATTGGTGGCCTGATGACGGCCAGAGAAATTGCCATGGGCATCTCCTCTCTTCCCGGCGGTGTGCTGTCCGATCGCCTCAGGCGTTTCCGTGGCATTATTATGGCAGCCTGTATGGCAGTTTTTGGGTTGAGCTGGCTGATGATCGGATTCGCCCCGATTTATTCACTGCTCATTATCGGCATGGTGTTCGTGTCCATCGCCACATCTGTGTGGCACCTGCCTTCAATGGCCGAAATTTCGCAGCGTTTTTCCCATCGGAAAGGCGCTTCGCTGGCTATCTTCGGCATCGGCGGCAGCTTCGGGGATATTTTCGGACCGGTTGTCACCGGACTGCTGCTGGGTGCCCTGGCATGGCGGGAGGTTATTTCGATCTATGCCGTCGTCCCGTTGCTCATGACATTCTTGTTCATTTGGTCCAACAGAGGCGCAAGAGGGCATAAACAACCTGACAAAACAGCCGTCGAAAAAGAGGTTGATTTCAAAACACAAATTAAAATCACCAGGAACATATTTAAAACCACCCCGATCTGGAAGGTCAACCTGGTGGCCGGTTTACGCGGCATGTGTTTTACGATTTACGTGACGTTTCTTCCTCTGCATATGAAAGAAGGACTCGGTCTGAGCTCCCAATCTGTTGGATTTCATTTTGGACTACTGTGGGCAATCGGGATTGTGGCCAGTCCGCTGATGGGCCACCTTTCGGATCGTCTTGGCAGGAAACCGGTGCTGATTCCCGCCCTTCTTTGCTCGAGTCTACTGACCGTCATTCTGGCGCTTTTCGGCCACGGCATCAAATTCACTGCGATTATCGCGATGCTCGGTATTTTTCTGCGCAGCGACTATGCCCTATTGTCGGCAGCCATCCTCGATATCGTCGGTCAGAAGGTGGCCACCACCATGCTGGGCATCTTATCCTTTCTGCGGTTTATCATGGCGGCCATTTCGCCGCTGATTGCCGGATTTCTCTACCAGGCTTACGGTATGAAAGCCACGCTCTTTTTCACCGCGGTCTTGTTTGTGATTTCGGCGGTGGTATTTGCCAGCGCGGACTTAACCAAAACAGCCGAGCCGGAGTTCAACTAATAAAGAAAGAATTAATCACGAAAGCATCCCGCCGCGGCGGGAAAAACACGGAAAGACTTTTAGAAAAATTTCGTGCTCACGCGGCGCAAGCGCCTGCGCTGCGCGCTCCAAATTTTGGGTGTTCATGTTGAATTTTTAGGATGGCCTCTGCGGTCTCGAGGAGCGCTGCGGTTCAATCAAAAAGCTATAAAAACGCAAGGCACTAAACGCCTGAAGTTGCAATCATGGAAACTATCAAGTCCTATTGCGCCCGGCTTTGCAGCGGTACCTGCGGTATATTGTTGACCCTGGAAGGCGGGAGGATCACCCAAATCAAGGGCGATCCGGCCTGTCCCTTCAACCGGGGCGCCATCTGCGCCAAGGCCCGCGTCCTCCCTGAACTGCTGTATCATCCGGAGCGGCTGACGGTGCCGTTAAAGAAAATCGGTCCCAAAGGCGCCGATCAGTGGCGGTCGATATCAACGGATGAGGCCCTCGACACGATTGCCGGGAGGCTCAAAGTTTATACTGAAACTTGCGGGCCGGAGTCCATCATGCTGTTCGCCGGCGCCTACCGGGGTCTTGAACGTGATTTTATCCAGAGATTTGGCCGGGTATTGGGAACCCCCAACACGGTGAGTGTCGACAACAACTGTCATGTGCCCCGAACGACGGCCGCTCGATATACCTGCGGCGCGATGCCATTTCCCGACTATGAGCACCCACCCCAATGCCTGATCATCTGGGGTCGCAACTCCCTGCAGACCGGCGGCGACGGGTCGCCGGCCCAGTTTCGTCCGGCATTTGATGGTGGGACCCGATTCATCGTAATTGATCCTCGGAAAATTGCGCCGGTCTCAAAAGCCGAACTCTGGCTCAAACCCAGACCCGGCAGCGACGGTCTGCTGGCTTTGGGAATGCTCCATGTCATCATTAATGAAAAACGTTACGATGCCGACTTTGTCGATCAATGGACGGTGGGTTTCGACCGCTTGAAGGATTTCATTGCGGCTTACCCGCCCGCTGTAGTGGCACCAAAAACCTGGGTGCCCCAATCTTTCATCGTACAGGCTGCCCGGACGTTTGCCGCCGCTAAGCCCGCTGCCATCCAATGGGGAAACGCCCTGGACCAGACCAGCAATGCATTTCAAACCTGCCGGGCCGCAGCTATTCTCATGGCGATTACCGGGAATCTCGATATCCCCGGTGGTGCGGTTTTTCTCGACCCCATGTCCCTTCTCAGGGGGGCGGAATTCAGCCGGACCGAGGGCCTTCCAGGGCCGGTCAAACCCCCTGTGGGCAGCCGCTTTCAACTGGCTTTTCGGGCCAACCTGGTGCCGAGCCAAGAGGCCAGCCGGGCGATCCTTTCGCAAGAGCCCTACCCGCTCAAAATGGCTCTGATCTTCGGCAGCAATCCCCTGCTGACCTATGCCGGCGCCAAACAATCCTATGCGGCCTTTCAAAAGCTTGATTTTATGGTTGCCGCCGACCTGTTTATGACGCCGACGGTTGCGATGGCCGACATCGTGCTGCCGGTGGCGGCCGGCCCGGAATATGATGATCTGGTTTCACATCGCCTCGGTGTGGCGGCACGTCCGAAACTGGTTGCTCCGCCCGGTGAATGCCGTTCGGATATGCAGTGGATCAACCTGCTTGCTGCTAGGATGGAGCTTGGCAAATACTTTTGGCAAAATGAGGCGGCCGCCCTGGACGCTGTCCTGGCGCCGGCCGCTTTGACTTTTGAGGGGTTGAAGACAAAAGGACTGCAGGGTGTCGAACAGCGTTATCGGAAGTATGAAGCCTCGGATTTGCTACCCCCTCCGGCAAGGTGGAGCTTTTCTCCGAGGCGTTGCAGCAGTTGGGTATCGATCCGCTGCCGGTCTATCGTGAGCCGAAGCTGACTCCTTTCGGCTCACCAGGCCAGGCCGTCGAATATCCCCTGGTGCTGACCAGCAGCAAAAACCCTTTTTTCTATCATGCCAGCCACCGCAACATTGCCGGCCTGCGTAGGCGCTCACCACTGCCGGTTGCCGAACTGCATCCTCAAACCGCGGCCGAGCTCGGCTTGCACGCGGGCGAAGCGGTCTGCATTGAAACTCCCGTGGGCAGGATCAAACAAACCCTGCGTTTGAATGCCGACCTGGACCCGCGCGTGGTTATCGCGGCCTTCGGCTGGTGGTTTCCGGAAAAAGGGCCTGCTGAGCTTTACGGCTGGCAGGAGGCCAATTTGAATCTGCTCACCGACAGCGCTCCCCCCCACGACCCGGCCCTGGGAAGCGCCAACCTGCGGGGGGTCATGTGCAGGGTTTACAAAGCTGATTGAGCGCTGCTTGTCGTTAGTTTTTATTTTGAAATACCGACCCGTGGAGAAGGCGGCGATAACATTAAAATTCGAAATTCGAATATCGAAGCCCGAAACAAATTCGAAACCCGAATGTTCAAATGTTCAAAATGGGGAAACCAAAAGCATAAAGCATGATAATAACCACGCATCAAGCTAATGGGTAAAAATGAATAATCTCATTGTCTTATGTTTTTGTCATTGATTTTTTTGTCCTTGGGATTTGTTTCGAATTTCGTGCTTATTATCTCGGATTTATACCATTGGACGAACAATTTATTCCCTTCAAGTTAATTGTAGAATACGGACAAGAGGTTCGACAATGACCCCATACCGTTTCATCGGAAAACGGCTGCCGCGGATGGATGCCAAAGAAAAAGTCACCGGCAAGGCGCTTTACACTGATGACCTGTCCTTGCCGGGGATGCTGTGCGGTATGATCCTGCGCAGCCCTTTGCCCCATGCAAGAATTGTTGCCATCGATGTTTCCAAAGCCCTGAAACTGCCCGGCGTCAAAGCCGTATTGACCGGGGGGGATACGGCCAAAATAAAATTCGGCATCATTTCCCGATCGGCCAAATACATGGATGAATACCCTCTGGCAGTGGACAGGGTGCGCTTCATTGGCGAAGAAGTGGCGGCTGTTGCTGCGGTTGATGCGGAGGTGGCCCTGGAAGCGCTGGAATTAATCACGGTTGAATATGAAGAACTGCCGGCCGTCTTTGATCCGCAGGAAGCCCGGAGACCGGGAGCTCCCCAGCTTCATGCGCATGCACCCCGAAATATCAGCCGCGAGTATCACATCAAGAAAGGAGACCCGCAAAAAGCGTTTGCGCAATGCGACCATGTCCGGGAGGACGTATTTGCCACACAATCGGCCATCCATTGCTACATGGAGCCCCGGGCAGCGCTGGCCGGCTGGGACAAATCCGGCAGACTCACGGTGTACACCTCCACTCAGACACCCTACTATGTCCAGCAGCACCTGGGGCTTACCCTGGATATAAACCCGGATAACATCCGGGTGATCAAACCCCACGTTGGCGGCGGGTTCGGCGGCAAGTCCGACGGCTTGTCCGCAGTTGAATTTTGTGCGGCCCTGCTGGCCAAGCATGCCGATCGGCCGGTTAAAATCGTGTGCTCGCGCGATGAAGAATTCATGGCTGCGCGCCGCAAACACCCCATTCAGATTACCATGAAAACCGGGGTTAAAAAAGACGGCACCATTGTGGCGCGAAAATGCCGTGCGGTATTAGACGGTGGTGCCTACTGCAGTCTGGGCCCCTTGACCACGGTTCTGGTGGGCACCTTTCAAACCCTGCCCTTTAAATTTGAACATTTTCAATATGACGGCTATCGCATTTACACCAACAAACCGCCTTGCGGCGCCATGCGGGGTCATGGCGGACCCCAGGTCCATTTTGCACAGGATGTTCAGCTGGACATGATTGCCGAAGATCTGGGACTGGACCCGCTCGAAATGGCGCTTAAAAACGGCCTGCAGACGGGAGATGAATCAGCCGCCGGATTTAAGATCGTCAGCTCCGCATTTCGCGAATGCCTTAAAAAAGCCGCGGCCGAGTCCGAATGGCAGCGAAAGCGCAAAGCCCAAAACAAAGACCCCGACCAAGCCTATGGCATCGGTCTGGGATGCGGCGGTTTTCCGTCCGGTGCGGGTTTTTATTTCAATAAAACCACATCGGCTCATTCTTCCGTTATTATCCGGGTTGGTGAAGGAGGCGGAATCCGGGTGTATACCGGCGCATCCGACATCGGCCAGGGTTCCGACAGCGTCATCTGCCAGATTGTGGCCGAGGTGCTGGGATTGCCCCTGGAAGATATTCATCTGACCAGTGCCGACACCCATCTGACACCGCCGGACATGGGTACCTATTCAAGCCGCGTGACCGTAGCCGCAGGTAATGCCGCCTTAGAAGCAGCCAACAAAGTCAAAGCCGAGTTATTCAAAGTTGTATCCGATGCGCTGGAAGCCAACCCGGATGATTTGGCGGCCCGAGACCGCAAAATTTATGTGAAAGGCAGTCCGGATCGATTTTTAACCTTTGAGAATGCGATCCACCTATATCAGAAAAAGAACAGCGGCGCGCCCCTGGTTACGAAAGGCGCCTACAATTCGCCGGACCCGCTGTCCCCTACTTACAGTTTCGGGGCCTATATCTGTGAGGTGGAGGTCAGCCTGAAGACCGGTGAAGTCAGGGTAAAGAAGTTTACCGTGGCCCATGACTGCGGACAACCGCTCAATCCCATGTCCGTGGAGGGGCAAATCGAAGGCTGTATCGGCATGGGCATGGGCTACGCGATTTCAGAGCAACTGATCTCTGAGAACGGCCGGACGATGAACCCGTCCTTTTTAGGCTATAGCATCCCGACGGCCGACCAAATGCCGGAAATCAAGATCACCCACGTGATAACGGACGACCCCCGCGGTCCCTTCGGCGCCAAGGAAACCGGCGAAGGTTCGCTGGATCCGGCGGCGCCGGCCATTGCCAATGCCGTCTATAATGCCACCGGTGTAAGAATCAAGGATCTGCCCGTTACTGCGGAAAAGATTCTAAAGGGGCTGAAGGGCCGCTGCGGAGACTAAGGGCTCACTCAAAAATAACTTCACATTTTATACGCCGATGCATCCCGCCTAACTGCGTTGCGAAAGCTCGGAATATCCAGATATTCCTGCGTTTTCGCGCCTTGTCAGCCGGGCGCCTCAACGCCTGAGATTGTAAACTTATTTTTTCGTGAACCCTAAGGCGAGGTGCCATAAATTTTGTTGGTTTAAGAGCAATTGGTTGTGGAAGCGGCTTCTGCTTATATCCCAATTCAGCGGGGGCGATCACGGTTACTGTTATCGGCTTCGGTTAGACCCGGCCATTCGCTGCAAAAAGCCGCTTCCACGAACCTATAATAATCGACCTGGAATATCTGAATCCTGAACCTGTCAACGATTACCGCAAGGAATGCTCATCCTACAGAAGCAGGTGATTATTTATTGAATTTTCTTCGAACGCCGACCAGACCCATCAGGCCGCAACCCAGCAGCAGCATGGTAGCCGGTTCAGGGACGGCGGCGCCCCCCTGGCCGACGATGACGGTCATGGAAGTTCGCGCCAGCTCAACACCGCTCAGATCCTTGACAAAAAGGCTAAAATCATAGGTGCCGTCTGCATCAGGGTTGAACCCCGGCAGGCCGGCCCACCCCAGATTCTGGGAATTCTGGACAAGATTGTGGTTCTCAAGCGCAGCGGCCTGGTCGATAAGATTGTTATATTCTGTGCCATCGCTTTGCGCAGTTGAATTATCCCCGAATGAATTGTCATTCCAAACGGAAAACGGATCGAAGGTCAACCAGTCGACTCCCTGGGAAGGATCGGCGTCAATGGATAAGAAGATGCTGTATTTATCCAGGTTGGCTCCCGCACCGTTGTAGGCTGTATTGATGGAAAACTCGTAGTTCCACAAGGCAGCCGTCCCGGAGCTAAAACCGGGATCAAACGCGTAGGTGCCGTCCCCGCCGCTGTTGTAAATCCCCTGGTATCGGAGCTTGCCGCGCAACCCTACTTCGATGCCCGCAGCCGCATTTTGACCAATGGTCCAATACCCATTGGCGTTGCCCGTTCCGAAAATCACGTTGTTGGTGACGTCCCCATCGAAGATCAACGCATGGGCCATACCCGATACGCACAGCATGGTGAGAACCGCCAGTGATATAAATCCCGTTTTTTTCATTTGCTCCTCCTTCTGATGATGGTTTTTCCCTCTTGAAATGTTTCAACCCGACAGGGATTTCGGCTTGGGGTATCGCGTGAATCCCGTGGACCAGCGCTTTTTCTGAAATGCCCGGGTGCCCCCATTTTTACATGAATCAGGCCCATGTATCCGGATCGAAGATAAGCAATAATTGCACCAAGGGTTTGCTCTTTTTTAAGTTTTAAAATTTGGATTTTGATACAGATAGTTATGACTATTTATGAGTCGGCGGCGTATCCCTGTGCGCGGTGGAATTGTGAAAGACGGCACCTATTTTTCGGCAATTCGCTTCACAATTGTGTAATGCTTTTCGTAAGCAAAAAAAGGGGTCGAAAGAAACACTCTATCCGTCCGTTTTTTATTAAAGACCGTAAAATCGGCCGATAAAATACAGGACCCAGCTTGATATCAACAGGGCGCCGGCCAAATTCATAACAAATCCGACGGCCAGCATCCTGCTGAACGAGACGCCCTTTACGCCGCCGAAGGCCAGACCGTTGACCCCCGTTGCAATCGGGCTCATAAAGGCGCACGTGCTGGAAAGCGTGATAATGATCAGCGCCTCCAGCGCTGAAAAACCGAGAGATTTTGATAAGGGCAGGGCCACGACGAAGAAACTGAGTTGAACGGCGGTATTGCTGAGCACTTCGGTTGAAAAGGAGGCGGCCAGGGCAACCAGAAAAAACAGGGCAAAGGTCGGCAGGCCGGTCGGAATGATGCGGGCGGACCAGCTTGAAAATAGGACATGGACGTCAAACGCATACAGGATGGCAGCCAGCACCACAGCAATAGCAACAAAGACGAAGCCTTTGACGGGCAGCTCGTTATAGCAATCCGCGATTTCCAAAAGTTTTTGCCTTGAATGATCGCGATCGCTGCCCCTGAGGGGAACAAAGAAGAGAAAAGATATAAATACCAGGGTCAGCGCTCCGGATACAATCAAGATCAACAATATTCGATCGGGAAATTTCATCAGGAGCAGAGATAGGATCAGCGACGACAGAAAGTAAAAGGCCGTCAACCAGATGGTGATTCCCTGGAAGCGATGTTGAATCTGACCGGAATCAAACGGCAGCTGAATCCGGTGCTTGTTATATTTTACGGGGCGCATGAAAATGAATAAGATCAAGGCCGCGATGCACACAAAAACAACAACGAGGGGTACACCCCAGACGAGCCAGGATGCAAAGGTCAGGTATTGTAATCCGGGGATCTCGTTCAATACCGCGTACGTAACCAGGATGCCGTTGGCCGGCGTGGCCGTGATTGAACCCATTCCGCCGATGTTGGCGCCGTATATCGTCGCCAGGGCCAGCATGGTGGGCACACTTTTGGAGGGACCGTTGGCGGCTTCGTAGGATTGGCGCAACAGCTCCAGCAGCGGTAGGAGGGTCAGCACCGTGATGGCATTGGGGATGAAAAACGACAAAAAAGCGGCGATAGCCACCAGGTAGAAAAGAATTCCAGCCAGCGAAAGATGTCTTTTGCCGATAAACCAGTAGACGAGTCTTTGCGGCAGACGAACTTTGATCATCAGGCGCGAGATCAGAAAACCGCTGATGAAGAAAAAAAGGAGTTGAATTTTATCCATTACATTTTAAAACCAGATCCATATCCGAATAAATAACACGGTGCAGTCTTTCCAGTTGCCAGCGCCTCCAGAATTTTTCATCTCCTTTCAGGCAGGGTTCAGGAAAACCTCCGAATTTCAACAGCGTTTCAACCTCGCTGCGGGAAGGTCGCCAGTTGAGTTCCATTGTAAAATCGATATAATACGATTTTACGCGTGAGTAAAGTAGAGTACGTACGATTTTTTTATAATCATTGTTGCAACGTCGAGATAAGGTAACCAATTCAAATTATTTTCTTAAATGAGCGAAAGGCGAGGTCGCAGATCGGCCTCTGGAGGGGCGCTCCAACTTTAAGGCGTCCAGGGGTGAACCTGTAGTTGCCTACCGCAAACCCTTGGCAATCCGCCGTCGCTTCGTCAGCTATGGCGGGACAGCCGCAGAAGATGGGGAGCCATCGGCTTTCCCCAAGGGTAAATGGGGAATTGTCAGAGATCCTCTCCAAAGTTTTGGTGATTTTCAAACTTTCAATATGCTATTTTTCAGGGCAGAGTAATTATGGTTTTCTCTCTAATCCAACACCGCAATAGCCTCGACTTCAATCATGTAATCCGGTAGTGCTAAACTTTCTATTATTAAAAGGGTATTGGGCGGACAAGGCTCCGGGAAATACTGGTTTCGAACGCTGCGGTAGGTTTCAACGTAGTTGTAATGGGTCAGCAAGGTAGTCATTTTTACAATGTTCTGCAAAGTGCCGCCGGCTTCCTGAACGATGTTCTTTAAATTTTCATAAACCTGGCGAACCTGGGCCTCGAAGTCTCCCCGACCCACCAGGTTACCATCCACATCTTGCGCGACCTGACCGGCGATATACAAAGTGTTACCGGCTTTCGCCGCGTGGGAATAACCCACAGTGGGATGAACGCTTTTTAGTTTTAAAATTTCATGTGCCATGAATTCCTCCTTTACAGATATCGAAAAGAGCTGGGCTGCCGAATCCGAGTCTTAATATGAGACGTATGAAGATCAAGATTTGGAAGTTTTTTCTTTATGCACAATTTCATCTTCCATCGTTGCTCTCCTTCTTTTAATTCGCGGTTGGCATCAAGGAACGGTGTTTTGCGTATTTATACGAAAAATTGCTGAGGGTGTCAAAAAGATTGTCAACGATGAGCAGGATACGCGAGGGGCAAAGAAATTTTAAATGGAAAAATGAGGCTATTTGTGTGCACCAAATTTTTCTCAAGAGCAGTTGTTAATTGGTCGATAATAACAGTATGAAAAAAAGAGAGCCAAAAGAGCGCCGAAAATATCCGCGGGTCGACACCAGCAATCTACTGGAGTGCTGCTGTTTGGACGAAAATGAAAACGAAGTGGACCACTGCATGGCCCGGGCGATCGATGTGAGTCCGGTCGGCGTAAAAATTGAGTCATTTCAAAAGATTGAATCAGAAATGATCCGTTTGATCGCTGTTGATTTGGATGGCTCTCTGATTGAAAGCAAGGGCCGGGTCGTCCACAGCCGCAAAACCGAAGACGGCCGATACGAAAACGGAATCGGTTTCGCGGGTACCGAACTTGAAAACACCCGATTCGCATTGAAACTGATCGGTGTCTGCCATCGAGCAGAGCCGGTTTTTGTCATGGTTAAAG
>CP070771.1:3926696-3937341 GCA_020345785.1 Desulfobacterales bacterium | reverse complement strand
GGCGTCTTCGACCACGTGGACTATATGTCGACGGTCTCGGGCGGCGGTTACCTGGGCTCCAGCATCAGCACTCTGATGCGCAAGAAGCGTTTCGTCAGCGAAGTCCACGGCAGCGTGCGTATCGGGGGGATCCAGGACGGCATGCAGCGTGTCGAAGTCGTCAGCAACGAGGCCGGGTCCAGCGAGTATTGGGTGCCGTGCACGCTCCAGCTCTGCGTGCAGGAGGGCCAGCAGGTGTCGCGGGGCGAATCACTGGTCAAGATCCAGGTGCCCGGCACAAAGCGCGGAAGTCTTCGGGAGCGTTTCAACTGGCGGGTGAGGCCGGAGGCCTTCCTGCGCGAGATGGGAAGCCGGCTTGACGAGACCCACAAGTGGGTCAACCTCTCGGACGGCGGCCATATCGAGAATCTTGCCACCATCGAGCTGCTGCGCCGGCGGTGCAAGTTCATCGTCACCGGCGACGGCGAGGCGGACGCGAACCTGCGCTTCGGCAGCCTGGCGACCTTGATCCGCTACGCCCGCATCGATCTAGGGATCCACATCGACATCGATCTCAAGCAAATCAGGCTCAAAGACCCCGATAAGGATCGACTGAGCGAGGCGCATTTCGCCATCGGCCGGATTCACTATCCGAACGAAGCGGAGTACGGCTACCTGCTCTATCTGAAGTCCTCCTTCTGCGGGGAAGAAGATGAAGTGGTTGTCGAGTACCGCAAGCGCAATCCGACGTTCCCCCATGAGAGCACGGCCGATCAGTTCTTCGACGAAGGCCAGTTTGAGGCCTACCGGGCGCTCGGGCAGCACATCGGCGAGTGTGCGCTCGAGCATGCCCCCAAGGTCGATAAGTTGAGCTATGACGATCTGAAGCTCTGGTTCGAGGCGCTGGTCAAGGACCTTCCCCACCGGTGGAGCACGGCATAGAAGTTGAGAAGTTGGGAAGGTGGGAGGGTGAGAAGCTGAGAAGTTGGGAAGGTACGGCATGGAGCAGAGAGCACAGGGCAGAGAGTGAGCGGGTTAGGGCTGAGTGCTGAGGACTGAGGGCGAAAGAAAGAAGGTGGGAGGATGGGAGGAAAAGATGAGCGCTTCGCTCAAGGAGCGTTTCACTTGATGAGCGGACCCTCGGTCCTTGAGGAGTTCCTTCCTCGTCGGATCGAGGCAACATATGGCACTGCGTGCTGAGGACCAGTCTTCGTAAAAACTTCGACCCGGCATGCTGAGGACTTAGGATTTAAAATTTTGGCAGGGCATTTGATCCGGGCATCCACAGTTGAAAAATCTGTTCTCTCGCAGAGCCCGCTGAGAACCCAGAGTTTTTTTATATTGGGTTGCTTTTACTCCAATTGAAATCAGCGACCACCAGCAGAGCTGGGGGGATGAGGAAGGGCCCTTGAAGGGGCCGCAACCACGCTCTGTCACTGGTCGCTGATGTACATAAAGAATTTTGGTAAAAGCTTATCAATTCTCATTCCGATAGAGCGGGATGGCTTATGAATGGAGTTATGCTTAATCCGCGTCCTGATACTCAAGCGAAATGGATTCCATCCCCGGTTCCTCTGCGGCCAGCGTGGATAAGTCATAACTGACGGGCAGGCAGCCGTACAGATTTCTTCTTGCATACTCGTTGCCGTCGAACGTTATCGTTTCGGAGAAAAGGATCGTAACATCTTTGCGCTCATCCGCCCCCTTTTCAACCGACCGATACAAGTTCCGCAAACTTAGATCACTTGTATTAAAACTTCTTGTCAGGGATGAGACCCCTTGAGTTTCACTGTAATCCGTGGCCGAATCGAAGTAGTAGTGTTCGCCATCGATTTCAACCTCTACGGCACGCCGCAGGCCGTCGCCACTGCTATTTTGATTGTCGGCAGGTGGTGGTATTTTTACCTCGAAAGCCTGGTCCTCTTTACGGGCAAGAAGCTCGGCCAAGATTCTTTATACTTACGCCTCGAACGCTACTATTTTTCTTTTTTTCCACCGGCCTTCTTCTCTTCGTGAAATGGATCCAGCAGGGCTAACCGGCCGTCCCTAAGCAGGGCCGATTCAGCCGGTAATTTGGGTGCGGCCGGTAGACCCTGTATGTCGAATTTTCGTTGGCCGTTTTCAATCCACTCCCAGGTTCCTCTGCGCAGGGCGGGAAGCGGAAGACTAACCAGGCCGCGCCCGCCGGGTTCAGCTGCCTGCTGCAGGCTGGTTAGCAGGCAGTGGTAGCGGAAGTTCACCTGGATCTTTTCCAGGGCCTGGTTTACCAGACGCTCCGGCAAGCGAAGCGAGGTATAGGGTAGAATTCCTGTTTGCGCGTAAACGGCCGCCCTGGGATCGACGAGCAGCGTCAAATATAATGGTTCTGAAAATTTTAGGCGGATCAAGTTGCCCTCTTTGATGGGTTTGATGAATTCGGCGTATTGAGGAGGAATGGCTTTCAAATCGTGCACCGAATAAAAGACGTGATCCAAGACGTCATCCAGAAAATAGCCGATCAGCCCGTCCTGACGAATTCCGCGGCTGCCAAGTCTGATATTGAAATCAAAATTCTGAAATTGCTGTTGTTTTCGCGCCAGGTAGACAGGATTTTCAGGGCCGGTCAGTGGTATATCACCTGCCAGTTCTGCAACGCGGTCGAATTGATTTTGCTCGATGCCGTAGACCTCAAATTTCAAGCGGGCACGAACAAGCGCCAGGGGACGGCCTACCCAAACGGCCAGGTGTTGTTCCTGCAAACTCGCATTGGGTTCGATGGTCCACAGGGTTTCGTCGATGACGTTGAGAAAAAGGTTGAAAATTTGCGAATTGGTTGGAATCTGGGAAATAACATGTTGAAAAGCCTGGTTAATGTCTTGGTCAAGGTCAATTTTAGTTACTTTATCATGAACAACTCTTAGCTCTCCCAGGTGCTCACCCCGCTCATCAAACAGAACCAAACTTTTATCCAGGTGATTATAAAGAACCCAACCCACGATCGGATTAGCATCGTGGTGGATATCTACGATCTTATGCTTATCTTCAGTATCTTCTTTTTCATCGGTAGCTACCAAATCAAATCGTAAACGGGTGTACTCCAGGATTCGCGGTTTGAGTTCGATCATTCGGCTCGAATTTAAAGTGTGTTCACCCGGTGTTAAATTGTTATCCTTGATCGGTGCAAACGTCTCCCTGTCTTTAAGGCCTCGCGAGCCCACCAGAACCAGGCACTGTCCGAATCCATCATACACCTGCAGTTTGTTGATTTTGAAATGCCCCTGCCGAATTCCCTGACACTCAAAAGGTCCCGGGGATGAAGTTATGGGCTGGTTTTGGTATTGCTCCCCGATCAACTCTGCGAGGGCCTCATCCTGGGGTATAATGCTAAGCTGGCTGTTGCGCATCTGCAGCTGATTATTAAAATCCAGTAGGCTCTGGGATAAAAGCCGCCGGCGAGCTATTTGGTCGACGAACTCCACGAATTGCTGTAAAGGGCCTTCAGGTTTAGCGCCTGCCTTTTGAGGTTTATCTGTTTGCACTTGAAGTTTATCTTTTTCCTCATCGAGTATCATGGCCTTGAGATTTTCCAATTGATGCTGCAGCAATTGATTGTTTTGGGGGGTCAAAAACGTGCGACCCATGAGAATCTGTCCGCCATTTGGCGTTAATCCACCGCCCGGCGCACGGTCCGGCTGATACTCATAGTCGAACCCGATGTATTCCCAATAGCGGCCATCGCCGTTGCTGAACGGCAGGGCCAACCATTCTGCTTCCCATTCAAGAAAAAACGGATTCCAGGGCTGCTCCCATTGACAGGCATCCTGATCCTGCCGAGCGACGAAGTCTTTTAAAAGGGCGATCAATAAGTCGTCACAAATTTTGTCCGGCAACTTCAATTGGTCGGAGAAATTAAGATGAGACGGTAGCTGACATATGAGTGATTCATCCGTCTCAGCGGACTCTTTGAGATCCAGACCTGCAATGAGAATGGTAGGGTCGTGGGGTTTGCAAAAGGTCGGCTTGGCCTTTTCGATAAGACCATGGTTTTCATGCAGCTTTTTTTGTATTTCAAGGACATCGGCTGGTAAGGCATTTGGACCTGCCTGGCTGCTGGAAAGTGTATGTAACAACCTCCTGAATAAATCTTTGATATCGAGTGCTATTTTGTCTGAGTCTTTCTGCTTCAGCCTGATTTTTTCTGCCAAGGCACAGTTTTTCAGTTCCTCAATCTGCTTTTTAATGGGTTCAGGATTGACCGGCTCATCTCCGACATTGTTATTTTTTGCATTAAGTTGCCACCAGGTGTCATAGAGAAGCTTCTGCAGCTGTTCCAGTTCCATTTGGGTCCCTTCGATTTCTTCCTGTCGGGCATTGATTTTTGCGAGGAGCGCTTTGGCTTCGTCTTTAACTTCCGATTCTTTTTTATCGAGCTGGTCTATCGGCTCCAAAACCCAGCACCGGCCGCCGGATCTGGCTTTAAACCATGTTTTGCGTATCTCCTGGTTAAGGCGTACGAAGCCCCCCGGCTCTTTTAACAACGGTAATTGCCCGTAAATGAATAGTCTTAAAAATTGTAAGGCACCCCAGTTGACAGCCCCCCCGTAAGCGGTTTTTTCCAGCAAGGCCAGCATGGCATCCAGCGCATTGTTGCCGAAAACGACCTGCAGATCCTCACCCTTGAGGGCATCGACAATGTGGGTTGCCTTCTGCCAATCGACTCGGTATCGCCGGCCGTAATAAATGGTCCGGTTGAGATGGGTGAGGCCTTCGATCCCGGCTGACTCTTTTTTTGCTTCGGAAGCCGGATCTTTTACGGTCCAGTTCAGGTCATCGAGGATCTTAACAATATCTCCCGCCGTTTTCCGGTAAAGCACGTCGTCGACGGGATCAGAATACCAACCGGCAATGAAATAGCTCAATAAACCTTCATTTATTAATTTCTCCCCCTCGCGGATGTCATTCAAATCATCATGAAACGAAAACACATCATTTACGAACGGTTGATAGGCCAGGAAATTGACATCGCCGAATCCAAGCGCATTCAGTGACCGGGGCGAGACCACGCGACCGTCTTTTAAAGACCGAGGGTAAGGGTCTTCACCGCCCGTGTCTACCTTTTCTGATTCGATTTTCCCCAGTTTTTCCAAACTTTTCAATTCATAGCTTTTTCCAAGCCTTGTGACCTGAACCTTGTGATCGTTGTTGATGTAGGCGAAGGCAGATCCGCCGTCGTTCCCGGCGTCAATTTCGTCACTTTTGATCAGCCAGAATTTGAAGCCAAGACTATCGTCGGAATCGTCTTTTTTAAATTGTCTGGCAACCAGCCAACGATTGGGCAGCGGCCGAAAACCGGCTTGGTTGTCTATTTTCTGGTTCTCGTTTTTTTGGTCCGCGTCTTTTTGGTCGTCGTCTTTTTGGCCACCTCTTCTTAAAGCCTCCGGTACAAACCAATGCAGATACACGCCCCAATGTTGCGGATTATCAAAATAAGCCGCTTCAATTTCCTCACTGAACGGCGGCGCCTCAGGGTTGTTTTGGCGCAGCAGCCGGTGGTAATTCATGCACCAGCGCCTTACCGGCTTGTCTTTGAAACTGCTGTTGACCGCCAGCGCCTCCAGACGAATCGGCACCACAAGGGTATTATTTGCGGTTAACATTTTTGGGCGCCTCTAAAATCAGTCGTTCGGGTTTTTTGATCAATTGCAGGGCAAACTCAGCGCTGCCGGCAATTGGACGTTTTTT
This sequence comes from Desulfobacterales bacterium, assembly GCA_020345785.1. Next base: position 3,931,641 of record CP070771.1, on the reverse strand, counting down.
TACCGTTTCCGCGATATCCAAAACGTTCTGCCATCTTGCGCCGTTTTGTCTGAACATCAGGGTGATTGCCTTGCCGGTGGATTTTCCGGCTTGGTTGCTGCCGAACGCATATTTTTCGGAAACGGTCGCCATCGCGAATGGGCCGCTCTTTCCATCTTCGGACGGGGTCGGATAGCTGACCTCGTCGACACCAAACCGTAACCCTTCTTTGGGCTCGCGCAGCTCGAGGGAATCCGGCACATGCTCAAACAGAAATAATATAAGGTCCTCACCTAATTTCCGCGTAATCAAAGGCCGAATGAGTTTTTTTTCTTCGTAGACATAAAACTCGATGCCGGACCACATGCCGACCAAGCTGGAACGAAGGATCAAGCCCCATTGATGGCGCCTGCTTTTAAAGTTTTTCTCAATCCAGCGTCCGAGAAATCTCTTTCTCATCACCTGGTATAGCGCTTCATCAATGCTGGAATGAAGCCCCAGGCTGGCCGCCCCGTCAAACAGCGCATACCACCAGAATTCATCGACATAGAAAAATCGCAAAGATTCCGGCGGCAAAAGATCCGGATGGGCAACCAGATAATTAAATGGAATATCGGTGAGGGATAAATTATCCATCCATTGATAGACGGCTTCCAGTTCGTGTACCAGTTGCGGCTTCAGCACCTTGTCAGCCATCCGGTCTATCAGCTTCGATAACGCCAGTTTATAGATACCGGATAGAAGATCCAACTGATCCTTCAGGCTGCCAAGTAAACCGGCGCCGAGTCTTTCTCTTAAAGGAATCAGCACCCTTTCGACAACCTTGAATATCAAATCGAAGAGGCCCGAGCGGGTGTCATTCTGGAACGCATCCGCCCGGTCTTTGTCAAAGTCCATCTGCAGCAAATCGCTGACCTGCAGCGTGTCATAACTGCCGCCGGTCATCTTTTCGACGGCAACATCGATCCGGCCGATTAAACCCTTTAATGCGTTTTCCAGAAATTTATCCACCGCTTGCATATCAACTTCGCCCTCGGCCAGTTTCCTCGCTAACGGTACAAGTTCATCTATTTCTACTGTCAGCTTGTCGGAACCCACAAAAAACATAATGTCGCAAAATTTATCCCAGACCTGGTGGGCTTTTCTTCTCAACCCCATCAACCGGGGTCCGAATTGGGGGTCCGCCAGGGCCAGGCTGCGGCCCAGTTGCCAGGCGGCGGCATAGGTCTGGTCAAAGGCACCGGTGGTTCGGTCGAAGCGCATGGCTGCCGATGCGCTGAATAAAGCTTCATCCGGCGGCTGCATCACTGTTCTGTCGTGCGGAGCCGGTATTGCAGGCCCCCGGTACCAGGCAAAGCTGTTCTCGCCGCTCATGAAGTGATAGGGCAAGGGGACATATCCGCTCTTCAGCCGCTGGCGCGCGTTGGCTTCCATCTCATCGCCGGCGGGCAAAGCCAGCCGCAGGTCTTCAGGGTCTTGTTCGGACAAACGGCCGACCATTTCCCTAAAACTTCCCAAACCCGCGCTGCACTTGAAGCTCCAGCTGACAAGGGAAATGAGACGAACAATTTCTGTGTCTGTCGCACCTTTATTTTCCTGATGATCCAGCAGATCTTCACACCCTTCGATGGATACCAGATGGACGATATGGTTGCGGCCAGGCAGCGGCAAGCGGTTGGCCATAACAATGGAAAAGACGCCCCGGCTGGGCATGTCCACATCGGCTTTATAATCCATGTCGACCTCGCGGACATGAGCCAATAAGGGCAACTCGTTCAAGCGAGGCATAAGGGCCTGGAAGACTTCCAGGGCGACTTCTATGTATTGGCAGTGCTGCTGATTATTGATAAACTGCTCGGTGGCAGAAGAAATTTGACCCCGGAGCGGTATCTTCGTTTTGGGATTATCAGTTTGCAGATAATCTTTAATCGTCGTCGTAAAAGTCTCAGAAACTTCTCCTTCCACGAATACAACCAGCGCCAGCCAGGGAACCGGCGGCGGATTGTCTTCCGGCATAGCGGTGGCCGTTGCTGAAATCGGACGCTCCCAGGGCAGGGTGCGTTTGGTAAATACTATATGGGGAAGTTCTCCGGCAAAGCTGCCCGCGGCGTCGCGCGCCGGGTAAAGCGAGTGAATGTCTCTGGGATCAAGCGCAAAGCGGGGTGCATCAATGTACAGCTTCTGCTGCAGTGCTTTAATGTCGGCGTCTGAAAGCTGGAGCATCTGTTCCACCGAGATCTTATACTCTCCTCCCTGGAGCGCCGGTTTGAAAAAACTCCACATCCGGATGGGTCTGTCATCTTTATTTGGCGTGGCATCCATCAGGAATTACCTTTTCGGGCATTAGGCATTTGTTCGGGCTTCAGGTTTCCGGGGAGGTTTCAGGTGTCAGCTGCGCCGCCGGCCGTCGAAGTTTATATTCTCTGGCTTCTGTCTTCTGACCTCTGTCTTCTGACACCTGACACCTCTAAATAATCAGCTCACTCGCCAGCATCGACAAAAAATTGTCGATACCGCGCTGCCAGCACCTAGTGGTCAATGATATCAGGCCAATGCCGCCAATCGGTTTTCATCTCACGGCAAAGGTTTTCCCAGGCGAAGTCCAGATCATCCGTCTTGGGAAATAAGTTGAGATCCTGTAGCTTTTTTGCGACGGTCTCTCTGGTTGACGTGGCAGCACGGATTGCCTCCCCCAGTTTCTCCAGTGATCCGGGTTCAGGCGAACGAGGCGCAATCACCACACCCGGATCGGGCAGCTTATTCTTCCCGTTTGCTGCCTCAATTTCCGAATACCCCAGGTTTTGGTCGATAATTTCCAGCGCCGAGGCCTCCCTGACGGCTTCTTTGGGAAAAATATGCAATCCAGTGATCGCCTCTGGTATCAATGCCTTCTCGCTGTCCAGGAGATCGGCATCCGGCGAGCCCCACAAGGCCGCCGGAACATTGCTTTTGATAGGCTGTATCTCAAATGCATCAATTTTTTCCCGGTCCCGCAGGAGGCCGACCGTCAGAGCAGAACCTATATTCACTTTGTTCAGCGGTTTGATGTTAATTAATTTTTCGGGTTCCGGATGCCCGTTGACTTTGCCGGCCGGCACCTTTGTCGTGACCATGAAGCTCAACTCATCGGCCCTTGCGATCCACGCTGTACTTCCGTCAGCGAGTTCTTTGATGGTCGAAACCCCGCTTTGCGGCACTATCTGAAGAATAGCGCCGGCAGCTGCATTTTTATCATTATCAAAAAACTGCTTTTTAAACGCCTGCCAATTTTCCAAAGGTTTAGGCGGTTCGTAAGGTTTCCCGAAATGAATACCGATAGTCACAATCGGCAGTTTAATCTCGACCCGTCCGCCGGTCGGAGGGCCATACAGGTGGAAAAGGGCTTTTATCGAAATGCTGAAGGTTTTGGTAACGCCGATAAATTTGCCGGCCACCCTAATCCCGACCCGCAGCGTGTAGGAAGCGCCCACGCTCACGGCGATTTTGGCATCATAATAAAGCGGCTTCCACTGACAGAGAAAATCGGCATAAGCCAGGAACCAGGCCCGGATGTTGCCGCGCTGGTAAACCAGATCCAGTTTGGCACCAGCCATGACGGCCAGGGGCGTCATGGCGAAATAGGCTTCGCCGCGAATATGGGTATAGGGATCGATTTCCCAGTTAATCCCCAAACGGGGCACCCGGGGATAATGCGCCGGCAAGCGAAAGTTGGGATGATACCCGCCCAGGGTCAATACAAAATCGCCGGCCCGAGGCCCGGATACGGCTTTTTCGCCGGCTTCAGCGTCACCCCTGGGGTCTTTATTAAACCAGATGCAGAAGGCAGCTCCCCCCGTCGGCCGGCAGTTTTCGGAGAGAATATAAGAATTGCCCCCCAGCTGGGCACTCAGGCTCAGGAAGCCGGTCGCGGCATTAAATTCCCCGGCATAATCCAGCTGAACACTCAAAATTTTCAACGCCGGAAAGTCCAGGGATACCATTCCCAGCAACTGCAGGCGGCGGGTGTCGCGCCTGAAGCGCAGGTGGCCTTCCAGTGCCAGTAGGTTAAAGGCGTTGGCCGCTAGATCCGCCCTGAACCATTCCTGGGCATTCTCTTTCTTGTGTTCTATGGAAAAGTGCCAGAAGGAATTGGCAAAAATTAAGTCACTTGAAAAAAGCAGTTTGCCTTTGTCGATGTGAATTTTGAGCCCGGCTTGGGCGCTGAACAAACCCAGTTGCAGGCCGGCATGGCTGTCGTATCTAATGATTTTGTCGTTGAAGTCACCATTTACAAAACCTTTGAGTTGTATCGGGAAGCCTGCCGGGAAGGCGTCCAGCATCCCCTGCAGTATTAATTTTCTACTATTTAATTCAGTAGTTAATTCAATCCTCCCTTTCAAAACATCCCGCTCAAAGACCTTAAGGTAGGTTGAACCGAGAACTCTGATCATCTCCTGTCTATCGGCGGGGTTTATTTTAAGAAAAAAGAACGAGGCGGTCTCAATCCAGTTGAACAGCTTGCCTTTGATCGAATAGCCGGTTCGAAAGCCCTTCTGTTCGCTGAGCATCAGCCCAATAGCGCCTTCGAAAGAGATCATCTTCGCGAGATCCATTCCGCCCCGCAGAAACAACACAACGCCCTGATCATCCTCATGGGTGGAGACAGCAACATTATTTTCAACCAATAACTGAAGCAAATCGTTGGGTGAGCTTAGGTCCTGAATTCCCGGATGGTTACTTTCCGGGTATTCTTCCAACATCCGCTGATAGACGATCTGTTCAAACTCATCAGGAGTGGTAAAGGCCCAGGCAGCATCGAAGTCAAATATATAGAACAGCTTAATTTTTTTGAACCCCATTCGTTTTTTTATGGGGAGGTATTCAATCAAGTAGTTGAAAGGCTTTTTATGGACTTCTTGGCCTTCAATCGTAACCGGGACCTGGGAGAAATTTTCCGGTTTTTCCTTTCTGATCGCTTCTATCAGGT
>CP070771.1:3920494-3926596 GCA_020345785.1 Desulfobacterales bacterium | reverse complement strand
TTTTGCCACCCAGTTTTACAGCCAGTTTCGATTCCAGCCCCGCATCCTGGAATTTATGATTGAAATTTTGTTAAGGGTTTCCATTGCCGACGGACAAATGTCTACTAACGAAGAACAGCTCATTCATTCCGCCGTCCGGATTTTTAATCTCAACGATGAACAATACCAAACCATCAAATCCAAATACGTTCAAATATCAGAAAAATACTATGCCGTGCTAAAATGCAATCCCAACGATTCTGACGAGGATATCAAGAAACAATATCGTAAACTCGTCCGAGATTTTCACCCGGACACCATTGCCTCAAAAGGGTTGCCGGACGAATTTAACCAATTTGCTCACGATAAATTCAGAGAAATTCAACAAGCCTATGATGAAATAAAAAAAGAAAGAAACATTGCCTAGCAGTGGGTTTCAGTCCGCTGCAGAAATACCGACCCCGATGCAGATTTTTGCGGGCGCAGTCTTTGACAAAGCATAGAATTCTTTGAAGACACCGTGCTTACGTTTGGCTACAAATTTTTGCGTAGAGCCTGTGGTCATGAATTTTTTTGATTTCAACGGCAACGATTTTATTCTTCATCTCATCATCCGCTCTTATCAGCACCTGCAAATAGTTTGCCGCAGTGCCCTTTAACAAACCTGTTTTACTGTCGCGGCTGGATTCGATCAAAACCTGCGTCTGTTGACCGATAAATTGCCGGTAAAATTGCATGCGTTTTTCACTGCCCAGTGCTCGCATTTTTTGACATCTTTTTTTGATCACCTCTATCGAAACCTTATTGTTAAATGTGCTGGCCGGCGTTCCGGGTCGCGGGGAAAACGGAAAAACATGAAGGTAGGAGACCGGGAGTTCGGCAATCAACCGATAGGTATTGTTAAAAGCCGCTTGTGTTTCACCCGGAAATCCTATGAGGACGTCCACGCCGATGGCGGCCTGGGGGAGGGTGCGCCTGATATGCAGCACGAGGTCTTTAAAATATTCTGGCGTATAGGGGCGGTGCATCTTTTTGAGAATCGAAATGTCTGCGCTTTGCAAGGGGATATGAAAATGTGGGCAGAGTACCTCGGATGTTGCGACACATTTGATGATCTCCGGTGATAATTCCAGAGGCTCTATAGAGCTGAGCCGAATCCTCGCTATCGGTTGCTGTGTGTGTATCCGCTTGAGCAAATCAAGAAGACTTGTTCGGGGCTCCAGATCCTTTCCGTAATTTCCGATATGTATCCCGGTTAAGACGACTTCGTGATATCCGTTGTCCGCCAGCTGTTTGATCTGCTCTAAGACACTTTTCAAAGATATGCTGCGGCTGCGACCCCGTGCGTAGGGGACGATACAGTAAGTGCAGAACGCATCACAGCCGTCCTGGATTTTCAAAAAAGGCCGGGTCCGATGACCCTCCGTCGGGTCGACAGGTGGCGGGCAGGCAAATTTTCGGGTGTCGATGTTGCTTTGCGATTCTGGACCTTGAGATTCGCACTGGGAAGAAGCCGCGAGTCGCCGGGCAATGCGATGTTTTTCGGCATGACCGATGACCTCGTGCACACCTTTTATTTTTCGGAGGACCTCTGCTTCGGTCTGGGCGTAGCAACCTGTCACGACAATGCGTGCATTCGGATTCGCCCGGATTGCCTGCCGGACGGCCTGCCGGGACTGCATCGAGGCTCTCTGAGTCACCGTGCAGGTGTTGACGATGCAAATATCCGCAGTCTCATCTTCGCCGACCGCAGACCATCGACATGTCGTCAGGTCCCGGGCGATGGTTTCAGACTCGGCCTGATTCACCTTACTGCCCAGGGTCGTGATGATAAATTTAGGCATAAACGCTGGTTTAATATTACAAAAAATTAGCGATGCCGGGCCGCTAAGCGCTGATCCATCCACCGCCTAATATTTCATCGTCATTATAAAAAACCGCTGCTTGACCCGGTGTTAACGCAGCTTGCGGCGTTTCGAAACGAACGATGGCCATTTGCGGATCCACAGGAACAATGGTAGAGCTTACCTCTCTGCTGCGGTAGCGTACCCGTGTATGCACGTTGAGCGCCGCACGCGGAGGCTCATTGATCCAGTTTATCTGGACAACTTTGCATTGAGACTGCAGCAAGTCGGTTTTAGAGCCGACGATCAGACGGTTGCGGGACCTGTCCAATCTAACGACATAGTATGGTTCAGCCGCCGGAATGTTGATTCCGCGGCGTTGACCAATGGTGAATAAATGCAATCCTTTGTGGTCGCCGAGGATGCTGCCGCCGACATCTTCGATCAGACCCGGCTCGGCAGAAAATCCTCCGTGCTTGGCGATAAATTCACCGTAAGAGGTGCCTTTGATGAAGCAGATATCCTGGCTTTCTTTTTGGGTGACCGGATGCAAACCTTTTTGCTCAGCCGTTTTTTTGACCTCGGATTTGGTCATGTCTTCCAGGGGAAAGCGGGCTTTTGCAAGCTGTTGTTGTGTCAGCCGCGCAAGAAAATAAGACTGATCTTTTTTCTGATCCCGCCCTTTATAAAGGTGGTAGTGGCCATGTGCATCTCTTTTTGTTCTGGCATAATGCCCTGTGGCCAGATATTCGGCGCCAAGTTTGCCTGCATGTGCCAGAACCGTTCCAAATTTAATGGCAGGATTGCACACGAGGCAAGGGTTAGGCGTTTGGCCGGCCAAATAAGTTTGGACGAAATAATCTACGACCTTACCCTGAAATTCCGTGCGGCAATCGAACAGTTCTACCGGTATTCCAAGCTGCTTCCCGATATCAAAGATCCGATGCGATGAAATTGGGAGATCAATTGGGTGATCGGATGCGGCGATTTCGTAGCCGGTGACAAAATGCATACCAAATACGGGGTGTCCCCGTTCTTTTAACAAATAGGCGGCGACAAGAGAGTCGACTCCGCCACTTAAGGCAATCGCTATCGCAGGCTTCATTCAAAAAATGTTTGGGTTGTTGGACGAACGACCATGGCCCGGGTGGGGCAGGCCGGGACACACAGCTCACATACACTGCATTTTTTCTGATGAAAATTAATAATCATTTCAGGTCGTTGAACCGCAAGCGCCCCTGTCGGACAAACGGCGGTACATGCACCGCAATGGGTGCATTTTTTGATATTGCGTTTGACTTCCTGGGATGCATTTTGTACCTGTACACCTTGGGCCTTAAGATAGTTAACCCCTTCCCGGAAGTTTTTTTTCGAGCCGGATAACTCCAGCACCATGACGCCTTCCTTGCGCGGAAGTATGGTCGCGTTGAGAATATTAAAAATCAGATCATGGTCTTTGGTTAAATGATAGACAATTGGTTTTTGAACTTCGGTTTTTGGAAAGCGAAGAAGTAAGATTTTTGAATACACGCTGGACCTCCGGATATTATTTAAGTTTTTGACGAGGCCCACTAAATTAATCTGAATTGGCCGGCCTGTCAACTGCAAGATGCGCTGCGGGATTAAATTTCAGCGTTTGTCAATCACGAAAATTTGCGACGCCATTTGATGCGCTTTGCAAGTGAGGCAGAAGGTAAGTATTGATTCAATCATTTTTTTCTTCTACTATTCAACTATATAGGTCTAAATTGGGTGTTAACATGCTGTGATGATGTCAAGATGTCAATGTTATTTTCAAATCCTGCAATGGTTGAGACATTTTATTCGACATAAGTAAGGTGCCTCACAAACACGAAGATTAGGTCCGCAAGTCATGAATCGCTTTGCCTATCGAACCACCGGATTCGCCGTTAAGGCACTGACCAACATTTCAAAGACCAATATCCATATTCATGGCCAGGAAAATATACCCAAAGGGTCGGTTATTTTCGTCATCAATCATTTTACCCGTCTTGAAACCTTTCTGATGCCCTATATCATCTTCAAATTAACCAAAATTCCTGTTTGGTCCCTGGCGGCCTATGAGCTGTTTGTGGGTCCCCTGGGGACGTATCTCGAAAAGGTAGGGGCGGTGTCCACCAATAATCCCGACCGCGATCGTCTGATTGTTAAAACGCTGCTGACCGGTGAAGCGCTTTGGATTATTTTTCCGGAAGGCCGGATGGTTAAAAATAAAAAAATAATCGAAAAGGGACGTTTTATGATCTCTTGGGCGGGGGGCAAACGTCCACCTCACACAGGAGCCGCCACCTTGGCGATTCGAACCGAGTTTTACCGCCAGAGATTGCGTCGATTATCCGAAAGTGCTCCGAATGAAGTCGAATATCTTATGGATCAGTTTCAAATTAAGTCCCTAGAGCCGGTCTTGGAAGGCAATACCTATATTGTTCCGGTTAACCTCACCTATTATCCGATCAGAGCCAGAGAGAACATTTTAAGTACACTGGCGGTCCGCCTCGTGGAAGACCTCCCAGAGAGAATTGTCGAGGAGATTATGACAGAGGGATCCATGTTGATTTCCGGGGTAGATATCGACATCCGATTCGGAGAACCGATTGAAATCAACGAATGTTTGCAATGCGCTCCAATCGACACCGATATCTGCACTAAAAAAAGAATCAATTTTGATGATCCGATCCCCTCTAAACCCTCTATGCGCAAAGAATCCCTCAAGATTATGCAGCGCTACATGGCGGCCATTTATAACCTGACCACTGTGAATCATGATCACCTGTTTGCGTCCATACTGAGAATGATGCCTTTTAAAAAGATCGATGAACAGGATTTTCGCAGAAGAGTTTTTTTGGCGGCGACTCAAATTCGAAATGACGCGGGAATCAAATTTCATCGAAATCTTGAAGACAGTCAGGTTCATCTGTTGACCGACGATCGACTGGGACGGTTTCATGATTTTATCGACATTGCAGTAGAAAAGGGTATTCTGCAGAAAAACGACCATACCCTAATAAAGGATAAGACGAAGTTTTCATCCCCTTATGATTTTCATCGCGCCCGCATCGATAATCCAATTGAGGTGATGGCCAATTCGGTAGAACCGCTGAAGGATCTCCAGCGAAAGGTCAGCCGTTTGGCGTCTTTGCCGAGTTTTTGGATCCGCAAAAAAGTGGCGCGGTTCCTGATGCAAGAAGCGGTTGAGGAATACAATGATGATTATCAAACCTTTTACGTAGAAGGAGAATCCAAGCCCATCGATGTCGGCATGCCGTTTTTGATTAGAGGCAGATTGAAAAAAGTCGGAGTGGTTTTATCGCACGGCTACATGGCGGCACCGCTGGAAGTGCATGCACTCGCCAAGTATCTGGGTCGCAGGGGGTACTGGGTTTACGTTCCGCGGTTAAAGGGCCATGGGACATCTCCGGATGACTTGGCGAGGCGGTCTTACCTGGATTGGGTCGCGTCGGTCGATCGCGGATATGCGATTATGAGCAGTCTTTGCAAACAGGTTGTCGTCGGCGGGTTTTCTACCGGAGCAGGATTGGCGCTAGATCTTGCCGCCAGAATTCCGTCGGTGGCCGGCGTTTTTGCGGTGTCCGCTCCCATGCGGCTGAAGGACTTTTCTTCCAAATTTGCGCCAGCCGTGGATATATGGAATCGGTTGATGGATCGTGCGCACCGGGTGGGTCCGAAAATGGAATTTGTTGAAAATAAACCGGAAAATCCACATATCAATTACCTGCGCAATCCCATTTCCGGCGTAAGGGAGCTTGAACGACTCATGGACGATTTAGAACCCAAACTGCCCGGATTGCAGCTACCCGCCCTGGTCGTGCAATCCAGAGGAGATCCGGTCGTTGATCCCAAGGGGTCACGCAAAATTTTCGAACTTTTGGGTTCAGCAGATAAGGAATATGTTCTTTTTAATTTCGATCGCCACGGCATTCTTTTGGGAAATGGTGCGGAGAGGGTGTATAAAACCATTGCGGAATTCCTGGATCAATTTTAGCTGGTCCTTGGGCTCTCCCGGCAATGGCGGTTGAGTTTTATTAAATTGATGGTCTATACCAAAATTCTTTCTCCTCCATCCAAAAAAAATAGTGACGCCTTCCGATGCAGTGAACGATCCTTTGCTTTTGCCTTCGGAATTTTTGACATGACCCCCACTTTATACTAAAATTTAATCATCAATTAAGTTCTTGAACTGCAACGCCCTCGTGAGATGTGAGCGACGGCAATCGCAGGTGGGGCAGACACGATGAAA
>CP070771.1:3894760-3920394 GCA_020345785.1 Desulfobacterales bacterium | reverse complement strand
TAGGAGTCTTTACCGTTCGTTTCTTTGTAAACGCCGCTTCCTCAATTCCTAAAGTAAGTCAACTCAGTCAACGCCGTCCCCATGATTTCCCCTAAAATTTTAATCGGAAAACTTCTCTGATTTTGCGCATGGTTTAATAATAATAAATGCTCCTCTCATTAATCTTCATACAAGATTCAGGTAAAGATGTCCCATGGGTAAGTTGAAATGTTTATTTTTTCGACTTCAATTTTCTAAATGTTCTATTTTTCTTTCAAAAATTATAGATTTAGTTTTATAATTCTCGCCCATCACCTATATTTACGGATCATGAATTTTCATCCTGATAAATCATCTTGATCACTGTGATATGAAATCTGCGAATGATCCTTTCCAACTATTGGGATTGATGAATTTGATACAGAAGAAGAATTCCGTGAGAGAAAAAAAGTCACAAAAGCAATCCATTCCGAGAAAGCGCAAGGGGAATTGGAGTGAACGCAGCCGACCAATCAAAATTTAATATTGCTCTCTAAAAATCATGGAACCGGTCCGAATAAGGGAGTCGGCCTTCAAAGCATCTGGTCAAAAATATACTCCAAAGAGAATGCTCTGAACCTTAAATTTTCGAGCCCATTGTTATCATAACATATTGCAAAATTTACTAAATATGTGATAATGGCATTTGCAAAAAGTCTATTAGGGCATTCAGACCAGTAAGTGATTCCATACGTTTCTTGAGTCAGGGCCATAATGGCAGACTTTGAATCTTCATCCTTTTCCAACCATAATGCTAGACAGATATGACCATGCACCATATACACATTTTCCTTTCCTCCCCCGGCGACGTCAGCCGTGAGCGGCAGTTGGCCCGGGAGGTGATTGATCGGATACAAAGCGAGCGCGCATACCGGGATCGACTCAAGCTGGAGGTCGTAGCGTGGGACAAATCCGGGGCAGGTACCCGCATGCCGGCGCACCTCGAACCGCAGGAGGCGATCAACCGCGGACTGATGAAACCGTCCGATTGCGACGTTGTCATTGTCATATTTTGGGCGAGAATGGGAACTCCCTTGTCCGATAATTATCGCAAACCGGATGGCGGCCGTTACCGCTCGGGTACGGAGTATGAATTTCTTGACGGTCTTAATGCTGCGGAAAAAACCGGCAAACCTGAAGTGCTGGTGTACCGAAAAAGCCAACCTCCTCCAGTCCTATTTAACGACTCAGAATATGATGAGAAAAAGAGACAATGGGATTTGGTTGAAAGTTTCTTTTCAGAATTTAGAAATCCTGATGGGTCATATAAAAGATATTTAAAAAAATACGACGAGCCGTCTGATTTCAAAGATTTACTGGACGAGGATCTCCGCGACTTTGTAGCAGGATATTTTGAGAAACACCCGCTGGATCAATTGGACATTTCAATGCCATCTGAAGAGCCGACCTGGGATCCATCCACGCCACCTTTTCCAGGCCTACGAGCCTTCACTCAAGAGGAAGCTCTAATTTTTTATGGCCGGGGCCGGGAAACCGATGAACTAATTGATGTACTGAGCAAGCCGAACAAACGTTTCATTGCGGTAGTGGGTGCATCCGGATCGGGTAAATCATCGCTGGTGGCAGCCGGACTGCTTCCCGCGTTGAAAAATAATGCTATTCATGGCAGCAAAGACTGGGTTAGCGTACGGTTCACCCCCGGCGAGGTTGGTGACAATCCCTTTATGGCACTCGCAAACGGCTTCAAATTGATCATTGAGGGGCATGGACGCCGACCTCGAGACCTGGCACAAGATCTAGAGGCCGACTCCGACGCTTTGCAGGAAATTGTCTCAATGGCTTTGGATGGCACACCGGACTGGGTCGAGGTGCTGATTTTTATCGATCAATTTGAAGAGCTGTTTACGCTGGTCGACACGAAATATCTGCAACCCTTTGTAGATTTGTTGGTGCTGATGGCCAAGGAGGCCCGGGTTCGAACAGTGATAACGATGCGGGCTGATTTTTACCATCGCTGCCTGGATTGGCCCGTACTGGATGAGTTGCTGGTAGGGGGGCAGTTCACGCTTTTGGCGCCAAAGATAGGTGAACTGAATGAAATGATCACTCGGCCGGCGGAAAGGGCCGGGCTGCATTTCGAAAAGGGGCTCCCGGAGCGCATCCTTGACGATACAGGCACCGAGCCGGGCGCACTGGCGCTCATGGCCTTTGCGCTCTTTGAACTCTGGCAGAGCTTGAAAGAAAGCCGCAAGACCCTGACTCATGCCGCTTATGACAGCTTTAATGGCGTTCACGGCGCCATTGGTAAACGAGCGGAAGACACCTTCACCGCTCTCAAAGAAAAAGAAGGCGGGTTAGAAGCTGCGCTCGCACGCGTATTCCGGGAACTGGTAGAAGTTGACGAACGTGGGGTTGCGACCCGACGACGAGCGCAATTGAGCCAGGTCGCCGATGGGGCTGAGGCCGAAGTTATGGTAAAAACGCTGACCGAAGCGCGTTTGTTGGTTACAAGCCAGGGAGAAGGAAACGAAGCGATGGTGGAGGTGGCCCACGAAGCAATATTCACCAATTGGCCGCGTATCAGGGAATGGATCGAGGTCAGGAGGGACGACCTGCGACTGCTGCGGCAGGTGCGCCTGGCGGCGGCGGAGTGGGAAAAGCAACGATGCGCTGCTCCTTTTCTCTGGCCCCATGAGCGGCTTGAGTTTGTCAGTCAGATGGTGGAGCGGATGCGTCCGAACTTAAGTCCGCTGGAAGAGAAATTTATACGACCTGAAAGCGAGCGCTGGCTAAATGTAATCGAAGATTCGGCCACCATCCCCCAGCAGCGGATGAAAATTGGTGACCGTCTTGCAGAAATAGGTGATCCTCGGCGCGGTGTTGGTATTCGTGCGGACGGATTGCCAGATATTGTCTGGTGCAAGGTGCCGGGTGGAAAAATAATTCTTAAGAAAAAAGCTGGCACATTTTCTGTTGATCCCTTTTGCATCGGCAAGTATCCGGTATCCTTGATTCAGTACCGCAGGTTCCTCGAAGCCCAAGACGGTTATTGCGATAAACGCTGGTGGGAGGGTATGGCTGAACGCGAGGATGAACCGGGTAAACAATATCAGAAGCTCGATAATCATCCGGCGGAAAATGTGTCGTGGTACGATGCGATGGCTTTTTGCCGCTGGTTGACGAAGCGCCTTGGTTACGGCGACGAGATACGGCTACCCACCGAGTGGGAATGGCAGCAGGCAGCAACGGGAGGAGATCCGGCCAGCATTTATCCATGGGGGGCGAACTGGGACTCAAACAGAGCTAATACCCGTGAAAGCCGTTTGAGCCGAACCACCGCAGTAGGGCTTTATCCGGAAGGAGCTTCACCGGTAGGAGCTCTGGATATGAGCGGAAATGTGAGGGAATGGTGCCAGAACGAATACGAAAACCCAAATCAGATCGAGCTTAACGGAAAGAGACGCCGTTCGGTACGCGGCGGGTCTTGGCTCAACAACCACGGCCTCGCGCGATGTGCAGCCCGCCATTACAATCACCCGGACTACCGGTATTTCGACCTTGGTTTTCGTGTGTGTTGCACGTCCCCTATCTTTTGAACATCTGTTTACTTTTCGCCGCGTAAGCGACTAAAAAAGCGAATCGATTCGTGTGCAATTTTTTTTATTTCTTTATAAATATCGAAATGCTTGCTGTTTCCGCTCCGAAACTGCGATACAAGTAGCTCTCGTGCCTTGGATGACGAAGATACAATGAAGACCTTGCGCTAAAAGGTTGATATCGTATGACGACCACCTATCTTTCATCTACCTATGAAAACCTGAGCGATCATCGTCGTGCATTTTCCGACAATGAACTTCGGGAAACCACGAAAACCGGCAGAATCAGAGTTTATAAAATTACAGCCTATTTTCAAACGGTGTTAGATAGTATTCAGCCCCACCTATCCCCCTTCGTATTCGTCCGCGTCGACGGCAAACCATACACATCCAAAAACCTAAACAAAATCTGGCAGGATGCCGGCAAAAAGGTCGGCATTAAAATAAAAATGTATAATGGTACGAGGCATTCCCTGGGATCTCAGCTGCTTGATTTGGGTTATGACCTTTCCCTGGTCCAAGACCAACTCGGCCACACTAAACCCGAAATGACAAGACGATATGCCAAAAGGGCACCCAAAATTTTAGCTGACGCCCTTGAGGCACGAAGAAATAACATCATTGTTCTCAAAAAAACAAAATAACATCCATTCACAAATGAATAATCGATATTCACGCCAAATCAATATTCCAAATACTCCTGCCTTTTCAAACGCTATTATGGACATGGAGAGGGCAATTAGTGAAATACATGAAGATGATCACTCTATTGATGATTTTGAAATAAGTTTCATAGAAGAATTGCCAATCGCTGATGCGGTGAATGGAGCCGGCGCATATATTCCTTTTATTGAACCAGGTTCTTTGGTGGGCTTACCTGATGAGAAAATTGAGACCGTTCTATTAGGAAAAGGTAAATCGGTGGAATGGTGTAAATTAGCTTTGCAGTGGAAGAATGGAGTATTTCCCGCAATAGTTTTCGTATCTATGGTACAAAAACACGATAAGATAGAATATCAATTGGGTGATGGTCATAATCGACTTGCATAACCTGAACGTGAGGCGATTGCCTGGGTCTGGCCAGAGGAAGCCGGTAATACAATGTTCCATCTGGCGAACACCTATACCAGAGCTGCGGCGATGGATAGTTTGTCGGCAGAATTGAATTATAGGTTGCAGGGGGTTCGCGGAGAGCATTTAGGGATGCTCAAATATTCAAAATGGCAACGTCAGGGAGTTGACAAACAGGTAAGATGTCCAATTCAGATGGAAGGGGCATCTCACCAATATTTCTTTAAACAGTTGATTCTCTGGTAACATATTGATATACAAATAGTAATTAGGATAACATCAACGGGAATAGGGAACTGCCAAAACCTAAAACCCGGCTTTGATAACAATATGCGAAATTGCGTAAGTCACCAATTTAGTAACCGATAGAGATCGGTTGTAAAGCTTTTAGAAAAATTTGGCAACAGGCTTGTATTAGCACCAGAGGAAAAAACATAGACAAAAATCGTATTTAATTTGAAATCGGATCTATAACCAATAAAAGAGCTTGACCATTATTGATATTAATCTCAATTGGTTATTTGAATTCGAAATGTCTACTGATAAAATCCGTAATCCCCCCGTAAACGCCACGTTGTGAAACTTCAGCCTTCTTTTGGGTTATAGTGCCGTTGGAAATATTACTTATTAAAATAAGGAAAAGAAAAAATGCAATCTGATATCTGTTTTCTCACAGCTAAAGAACTAATTGATGCATATAAAAAGAAGGCATTATCGCCGGTTGAAGTGATGAAGGCAACTTTAGACCAAGCTGAGGCCCTCAACCCCCATATTAATTCCCTTTTCTCTATAGAGCCAGAGGTAGCCATAGCAGAAGCGCGAAAATCCGAAAAGCGTTGGAATCAAAATGCTCCCAAGGGGGATTTGGATGGGCTCCCTGTGACAGTAAAGGACAGCATTAGGGCGGAAGGATTCCCATACTGGCGTGGCTGTAGAGCATTCATAGGCACACCACTTGCGAAAGAGGACGCCCCACCTGCTGCGCGGCTCAAAGAGGCTGGTGCGATAATATTTGCAAAAAGCACTCAACCCGATTTGGGCATGCTTGTCAGCGGCGTAAGCTCGGCACATGGAATTGTCCGAAACGCTTGGAATAAAGATTATAACACCGGCGGATCAAGTTCAGGAGCGGCAAGTTCGGTAGCTGCTGGTATAACCTCATGTTCCATAGGGTCTGACATCGCCGGTTCGGTACGATTGCCGGCCGCTCACTGCGGGGTCTTCGGTTTCAAACCCACAAACGGAAGGATTCCACATATACCGCCCGATCCTATGCGCTGTGTTGGCCCTCTATCCAGAACTGTAGCTGATGCAGCTTTGATATTAAATACGCTAGTTCGACCTGATAGACGTGATTACTGGGCCCTTCCGCCAACTAGGGTAAACTTCTATGATAACCTCACACGAGACTTAAAGGGATTGCGAATCGGAATGTTGCTTGATATAGGATTCGGCCCATCGGTGTCAGAAGAGGTAAGCCGCGCTGTGGAATGTGCTACCATCTTATTTGAAGAGGCCAATGCTGCAGTGGAGCCAATCTCCCTCACTTTCAATTTTGATCCTATGGAAGTAATAGAGCGATTTTTTATGGTTCGCACCTATCTCGAATATAATGCATTTACAGAAGAACAAAAACATAATGCTTTGCCATACATCAGACAATGGAGCACAGGTGCAGAAGAGGTTAGCGGAGTCGAACTGATGGCGGCTATAGCGACCATAGAGCAGATAAAAGGCATCCTCATGGAAGCATTTAATAAATTTGACTATATTCTTTCGCCCGTGATGCCGATGGTTGGATTTGCGGCCGATGCATTAGGGCCAAACCCTGACAAACCGATTGCGCATATTGGATTCACCTGCCTTTATAATCAAACCAGGCAGCCTGCCGCTAGTATATGCTGTGGTTTTGCCGATAATGGTTTGCCTATCGGTCTGCAAATTATTGGCAAACAATATGATGACTTAGGAGTCCTGCAATTGGCATATTACTATGAGCAGAGGCGTGGAATAGATATATCTTGGCCCATTAAAGTAAGCGCATCTTAAAATATGAATTCATCTGATCTGTGCGATTCATAGACATCGTTTAAGTTAATTGTTATTAAACGTAAGCTATGAAGCCAGAGATAAAAGCACGCCTTAGATGGATAAAACTTTATCAAAAGACAAGAGATGCAGGTCTGGTTTGCCGTCGCTGCGGAATTTCAAGACCTACCCTTAGAAAATGGTTTAGACGATTTGAAGAATCGGGCCTTGAAAGCCTCCAAGACAAGAGCAAGAAACCCCACCGAAGCCCCAACAGAAAGGTGACCAAAGAACATGAGGCGTTAATTCTCGACCTTCGGAGAAACAGAAAACTTGGGGCTCGGCGAATACAAAACGAACTTATACGAAATCACGATCTACCGTTCTCCCTGGCAACAATTCATAAGGTCCTCACCCAGCACAATGTAAAACCATTACAGCGAAAGCGCCGGAAACAACGATACAAACAGTATCAGCGACCCATTCTTGGTGATCGTGTCCAGCTTGATACTATGAAAGTTGCGCCTGGCAAGTATCAATGTACAGCTATCGATGACTGTTCCAGATTTCGTGTTTTAGGGCTATATAAAAGGCGTACGGCAAAGAACACGATCCTATTTATGGAAAGGGTAATGGAGGAGATACCTTTCCCGATCCAACGTATTCAAACTGATAGGGGTACCGAATTTTTCGCCATCAAGGTCCAAGAATATTTGATCGAACAATCAGTTAAATTCAGGCCGACAAAACCTGGCAGTCC
Organism: Desulfobacterales bacterium; assembly: GCA_020345785.1. The sequence goes on along the minus strand of CP070771.1, from coordinate 3,912,960 downwards.
TCACTTGAATGGAAAAGTAGAAAGATCACAACAGACAGATTTATACGAATTTTACGAAACGGCGAATTTATCAGCGCCAAATTTAGACCTACAACTTTAAGAATGGGAGTATTACTATTATTGGCACCGTCCGCATGGTTCCCTCAATGGCAGGTCACCTATTGATAACGTCTGTGAATTGCTGCAAAAGACAACATACTGGGAAGACGTTTACAATAACTACGATGAGCAAAATCCAAGAATCCAGAACCTAAATTATTACATCGAATTGCAGTTAAAAAGATTGAAACGATCTATGTGAATCACACATCTGATCTCAGCTAATGAAAAAGATCGTATTATAAATACAAGTTGATGAAGCAAAAACTTAATGACGGAGTGGCTGTTCAATTCCATCGGTAATACTCTGGAAATGAAGCCATTTATCCTCAGCTTTTCAACTAGTTCTAACACGCCCTTAAATACGGCAAATCTATCAAGCTCTCAAATCGCAAATGAAATTTCCAACAGCATTTCCAAGCTTATGATGATCCTCGGGATCGAGATGCAGGCCGTCAAATTGGCTTGACTGAATAATAGTCGAAGTGTCAAGGAAAAGACACCTGTAGGTTGATGCAACTGAACGATAATAATGGGCAAGTTTTTTAGATTTTTCAACTCCACCTTGAAACGTTTCCGCCCATTCAGTAAGCTTACCAAGGGGCGGCGGGGCCATTATCAAAATATCCGGACCCATACCATCTTTTCCGCTTCGGCTCCCTTGGGCAATTTCAATCAGGGCGCCTAAACTTTCTCCTATATCATAAGGCGTTACAGAGAACCTGGCTTTTAGATCATTGGTGCCTAACATGATGACAAGCAGGTCAATTGGTGCGTGTGATTCAAGACACGGTAACAGGTAGAGACTCCCGTTTCTTTTTTTCCCTCCCCGTACGGGGTCGTTCCACACAGTAGTTCTGCCATTCAATCCCTCTTCTATCACATAATATTCTTCGCCGAGTTTCTTCTGGAGCACGCCAGGCCATCGAGTCATTCGGTCGAGCCGACCTTTCGTGACCGGATCCCGGCCGTAAGTGTTGGAATCACCGTAACAAAGTATGACTTTCATAGCTTTCTTCCGTTAATAATGCAGATGTTCGTCCACAAACGCTTGGATTTCGATGGCTCGATCCTGTCGGTTAAGGAACCAATAAGACTTTGATGGCTTCCAATCTCTCAAGCGACTCGAAGGCCGCTTTCCATTCTTTGAGTGGGTAGGTGTGGGTAACTATCTTATCAGCTGCAATTTTATGGCAGCTTAGCATCGATACCGCCCTTTCCCAACTCGCCCAGTTTGAACTGAAGCTCCAGGTAACATGGGCAGCTTTCCGCAAACCTGTTTCCCATGGCACAGACAAGTAATCGCGACCTGTATGACCGATTGCAGCGATACGTCCATCCGTCCTTAAAATGTCAAACGCCTGGTGAATAGCAGCTTCAACCCCGCAGGCCTCGACCACAAGATCGGCACCAATGCCGTTGGTAAGAGATAAAACCGCCTCCTTGATATTTTCTTGCTGGGCATTCAGGACATGATCGATATTCATTTGACGAGCCATTTTGAGTCGAATCCCTTCGTCCAGATCTGTGCCTGTAATCATGACTCTTCGCGCGCCTTCGGCCTTGGCCGCCATGGCCGCCAACAAGCCGATAGGACCGCAACCCAAAACGACGACAAAGTCCTCCGGATAAACCTTTGACCTCTCCAGCACGCCTTTAACCACGACCGCCAGCGGTTCCGCAAGGGCGGCATGTTCGAATGAAAGCTGATCTGGAATGCGGTGCAGGGATGTTTCCGGCATCGCTATGTAAGATGCGAACGCCCCATCGATTTTGTAGCCAATCGCGCGCTTGTCCTGGCAAACCTCCACTTGACCCGTTTGACAGAACCGGCACAGACCGCAGCCTCCCTTGTGAGGTTCTGAAACAACGCGATCACCCGGCGAAAACCGAGCGACCGCATTTCCAACCTTTACGATTTCTCCAGAAAATTCATGTCCTAATATTACTGGCGGCAAGCAATGGGTCAAAGATCCGTCATAAAAGTGAACGTCTGAACCACATATGCCGGCCACTTTAATCTTGATCAAGACTTCCTTTGGATTCGGTTCCGGATTTTTGACCTCTTTTATTTCCATAAAACCCCTACCGTGTTTCGTTTTTACGAGTGCCTCCATAAAGTCTCTCCTCTACTATCCAACAAGCCGATTATGAATAGAAAGGTTTCAAGCCGATTTAAATTGCGATTGAAAGTGAAAACCAGGATTAATCATGAAAATCAAATCTAGCCTTCCAATTTTGCCGCTCAATCCATCCACAAGAATTTCAAAATGCGGTTACCCCTTATCCGATGGAATCCTTTTTGAGAATCGATGTTTAGAGAAAAACATATAAACATGTAAGGACAAGGTGACACATATAGGATTTGTCAGTCACTTTGTCAAGTAAAAAAAAATCAATGATTAAAGCAACCTATTGCCTAATTAGCCCCTTATGTGATGTGTTATTCGTGAAATGCGATGTGGCTGCCAAAGATCAGGTCCAGGCGATGGTTAAAAAAGTTGTTCAAAAATTCGGTCGTTTGGACATCGGCGTTAACAACGCCGGGATCGCCATCCTTGGGGCCGATGAAGAGATCGACCAGAATTCATGGGACCAGGTCATTGCGGTGAATTTGACGGGAATATTTCTCTGTGCCCAGGCCGAAGCTAAGCAGATGATAAAACAATCCCCTGCCGGAGGCAAGATTATCAACATGGCCTCAATGTCAGCCACCATCGCCAATTGCAATGCTTCCTACGATGCCTCCGAGGCCGGCATCGTTCATATGACCAAAACACTGGCCGCTGAATGGGGGCAATACAACATCAACGTCAACAGTATCAGCCCCAGCTATGTGCTGACCCCCATGCACGCCTCAACGCCGGTCATCGTTCGGGATCGGATCCGGGAATTAACACCATTGGGTCATGTTCAACGGCCCGAGGATTTATATGGACCGATAGTATTCCTGGCTTCTGATGCTGCCAACTATGTGACCGGCCATGATTTGGTGGTTGACGGCGGACATACGCTAAATGCCTGGCTGACCCCGTTGACCCGATCCGTGCCGCCTAGAGTCACGCCAGAACAGGAAGTAGTTCAATTAAAGCATGATTTGGATGTTCTGAATATTGCGTATGATGAGGACGGGATTAATCCGGATGTTCACCCTGAAATTGCCGATGCATTCAAGGCCGCCTTCGGCGTTTGAGACTGAATCATCAGAACCTCAAGGCGAAGAAAGGAGGTAAAAATTTAAAGTCGTTGTCGCAACATTGATATTTTTGTTAAACATGACAGCAGATATTTAGGAAAAAAGGAGAAAAAATGAAAAAGAATTATATCCTACTGTTATTATTGATTCTGATATCGGTCTTCATTTTCCCCAACGGCATATTGCCCAGCAAAAAGTAATCGGGGTAACCGCCATATGGATGGGCAATGACTGGAATATTTATTGCGGCGGCGAAATCAAAAAATACCTGGAAGAAAAAGGCTATAAAGTTATACACTCGAACGCCGAGGGCCAAACCCGCAAACAGGTGATGGATACAGAAAACTTTATGCAGCGGAAAGTGGATGGCATCATCATCGCCGGCGGCGTGGGACCGGCCTTCATAGAGGTCTCCAAAAAAATCAAAGCTGCCGAAATACCATTGGTTGCAGTCGATATGGTGCTGCCCGGTGCGATCAGCGGCGTGTATGCTGATAATTATTCAGGTGGAACCCAAATGGGTATATTCCTAAGCACTAAAATGAAAGGCCAGGGAAAAGTAATTGTTTTAGACACACCGGGATGGCATTCTTTGCTGATACGGGCGCGCATGGCCCAGGCAACGTTTGCTGAGTTTCCGGGAATTGAAGTCCTGAACACTTTCGAAGTCGGCGTGGATGATCCCGTCGGCAATGCCTACAACATTGTGAAGAGCACAATTCGTCAGCACCCCGACCTAAAGGGTATTATCACCACCTGGGATATGCCGACGGTTGGCGCCATTAAGGCCGTTAAGGAAATGGGGAAGACCGAACAGATCTTCATTTCCAGCGCAGATCCGGGCAAGCGCCTGCTGGCCGAAATGGCAAAGCCCGATGCGCCTGTCATGATGTGCATGGGACAAAACGCTCGGGTGTTAGGAAAGCTGGCGGCTGAGTTTATGGATCGAGCCCTGACACAAGGCGTTGACAGTGTGCCGTTGTCGGTTTTCGGACCCACCTACTTTATCTCCAATGGCGATCCTGATAAAGACTTTTCGAAGTTAACGCCCATGACGCCGGCTGAATGCTGGGACATTTATCATTATGACACCAAGCGCCCGTTTTGAGGTGCAATAACCAAAATTTTGGACTACTTTGAGACAGCAAACAGCCGGTAGGATATAGGTTCCGACACATATCCTACCGCCTTTTGCGGGAGTGAAGAATGAGTCAATCCTGTATTTTGGACATACATCACATTGAAAAAAAATTTGGCGGTGTAAATGCGTTGCAAGGGGTGGATTTGCAGGTTTACGAAGGGGAAGTGCACGGGATTGTCGGTGAAAATGGTGCCGGCAAGTCAACCCTGATGAAAATCCTCGGCCGGGAAATTAAGGAAAATAAGGGCTCAATCACCTATAGAGGGGAATCCATTAACGATCTGTCGCCCTGGGAAATTCAGAAGTTGGGGATGATGACAGTCCATCAAGACCTTAACGTCGTGGGGAGCTTAAACATCGGCCAGAATATTCTGCTAGGGAATCCTCCGACGAACAGTTGGGGGTTGCTCAATTGGAAGGCCGGCTATCCAGAGGCAAAAAAAGCGCTGAAATTTGTGAGCAATTCCTTGAGTATTGAACAATCCGCAGCAAAATTAAGTGCCGCCCAAAGCCAGCTGGTGATCCTTGCCAGAGCACTTGCCCAAAAGCCAAAGGTCTTAATTTTAGATGAGCCAACTGCAAGGTTGGGCCTGGAAGAAACGGCGCAGCTATTTACGCTTTTAAAAGTTTTGATACAAGAAAAAGTCACAATTATATATATTTCCCATCGACTCGAGGAGATCTATCGAGTTTGCGATCGGGTGACTGTTCTTCGGGATGGTCTCCAGGTCCTGACTGCCGAAATCTCTGAAATATCTCAGGAGGAATTGGTTCGCCAGATGATCGGGAGAGAAGTTGAACAGTTCATAACAAAACGCAAAACCGACAAGGGAAAAACAGCTGTTGAAGTTAGGAACCTGACCTATGGAAGTGTCGTCAAAAATTTATCCTTCTCGATAAAGGCCGGCGAATTAGTAGGACTGGTAGGTGCCGTGGGGGCCGGAAAAAGCGAAGTCTTACAATTAATCTTTGGTGCTAAACATCCAGATAGCGGTGAGATTCTTATTGGATCCGATAATACCTTCATCCAAAAACCGGCTGATGCCTTTGAAGCTGGAATTGCATATTTGCCCGAAGATAGGTCCGATGAAGGCCTGGTCATGGATTTTGCCGTGCGCGAAAATCTTACCTTGGTCAATCTTCGTTCTTTCTCGCAACTGGGTTTCATTAAAAGAAAAAAAGAACAGCAAAAGGCATTTGAGCTAATCGACCGCCTGCAGATCAAGACACCGGATCCGGATACCAGCGTAAAATTTCTCAGCGGCGGCAACCAGCAAAAAGTGGTTCTTGGCAAATGGGTTGCAGGATCGCAGAAAGTTTTCCTGCTTGACGAGGTGACTGCCGGCATAGACATCGGCGCCAAATTTGAGATCTATGAATTGATTGGCAATTTGATCGAAGCCGGCACTGCGGTTATGCTTTCAACGAGTGATATCCAGGAGGCCATGGGGCTTTGTGACCGTCTATTGATTATGCATCGGGGCTCAATCGTTTCGGAAGTAATTCCCGAAGCCACAACAAGAGAAGCCGTTTTAATGAACATGATGGGGGGAGGCGTTCATAATGAAGTCCAAAGCCGGTGACTACTTAGCAAGGTTCGGAACTGTCGTCGTCCTGCTGTTGTTTATTATTCTGATGCAGCTGATCTTTTTTGAACTGCCATTGTTAAGCTGGTCAAATTTGATGAATATTGCTGCGCAGGCGACGGTGTTGAGTCTCGTTTCCATCGGACTGTCCATCGTCATGATGTGCGGCGAAATCGATTTGTCCTATGTGGGTTCTCTGGGGCTGCTGGGTACCGTGTTTGTTTTGCTGTTGAATTGGGTCAGCGGATTTACGGCAGCCTTGATTGTGATTGGCATATCGCTTAGCTTCGGCATCCACAACGGCTTTTTTATCAGCAAACTGAAATATTCTGCCCTATTGGCAACCCTGAGTATGATGTTCATCATGATGGGGCTGCAGCGCGGCCTGACCAACGGCCGTGCGGTGTGGATTGACAATCAAAAAGTGCTGGCAATTGCCACCATGCAAATTTTCAGTGTCCCTTTTCCCGCCATCATATTAATGATTTCATTCATCGTTTATTTCATAATAATCGCTTACAGCAATGCCGGATTTAAACTCAAGCTGATTGGTGAGAATTTTGAAGCAGCCAAAGAAGTTGGAATCAAAACCATGCGCATAAAATGGATGGCATTTATATTCGCATCGCTGTGTTTCGGCATCGCCGGAGTCATCGAACCCCTGCGAAGCTCGGGGGGGAGTTATCGATTCCGGATGGGCCCTATTTGTTCCCTCGCTGGCCGCCTGCTTTCTCAGTACCACCATGTTTGAACCTGGAAGGGTCAATCCCTTGGGCACTTTGATCAGTGCCCTGTTTTTGAGTTTGATTATCAATTTTTTAACTCAAATCGGCATGGTATATTACTTTATAAATCCGATTCAGGGCTTTTTGCTGTTAATTGCCGTGAGTTTGTCGAGCATTAAAAATCGCTCCATTAAACAGATCAAGCTTTGATGCTTTAAGGTCGGCCTATGAATGCATACCAGTCTGTTCTAAAAAAAAATGCCCCTACCAAGGCGACATTAATCCTGGCGGGTATTCTCGCTGGCATGGTGCTGTTTTTTCAAATTTTCACTTCCACCTTCATCGAAAAAGCCAATTTGTTTGATATCTTAAAAGAGGCGAGCAAGCTTTGTATCATTTCCTTCGGCATGGCCGTTATTATTGCGGCCGGTGGTATCGATCTTTCATTAGGCCATATCGCGGGCTTTTCGGCCATCATCGCGACAACCGTTTTAAAACGATATGAGGTCGGAATTGTGCTTGGACTTGCCGGCGGCATTTCAATTGGCCTCATCTTCGGCCTGTTCAACGGTTTGCTCGTTGCCTACCTCGGCATCTCTTCATTTATCGTCACGTTGGGGCCCCAGTTTATTATCCTCGGATTGCGATATTGGATAAACAGTGGCAACATCATCATGTTTTTGCCCGACGCCTATACGGTTATCGGTAACGGTAAAATCCTTTCCATTCATAACACGATCCTCATCATGATAACGCTGGCCGTCATCTGTTATTATCAAATGGAAAGAACGGTATTTGGTCGACGCGTGTCGAGCACGGGCGGAAATATCACTGATAGCTGGCTGTCCGGCATCAACATCCGAAAATATACGATGCTGACCTTTGTGATGGGTGGAATTTTTTCTTTAATTACGGGAATTGTGCATACCTCTCACATGGGGGTCGTCAGTGTTGATATCGGCGATGGGTTCCTTCTTGATGCCCTGATCATTGCCGTATTCAGCGTGGTGGTCTATGGTAGAATAAAAACTTTAGGCGTAATTTTAGCGACGGTTATTCTCATAGCGCTCACCAACGGGCTTACCATGATGGGTGTAAATCCATTTTTCGTGAAATTTGTAAAAGGCTCCCTCCTGCTTGGAGCGCTTTCCATTAACATGGCGCTGCAAAGCGAATACTTCAGCAATCGAATTTATAAATTAAAGACAAAAAACTGATAAGCAGCATTCCCTTTTTCAGGAGGATGAATTTTAGCCAAAGGATTTTTTTATCTTGAAATTCATTTAGAAAGCATATATAAGTTGTAAGCATGAGAACATATGATGATGTAAATAATAAACTAACGAAATATAAGGTGTATTTGATTGAAAGCGACTTGCCGCTTTATTATCAGGTCGCCTATGTTTTGGAACACTTCCTAAGCAGCAATATACTTAAACCCGGAACCCGCTTTTTCAGTGAAGAAGAAATCTCCTCCCAACTTGAAGTCAGTCGTCCAACTGTAAATCGAGCAATCAATATACTGATAAAAAACGATTATTTGAAGCGGATTCGAGGCAAGGGTACAATTGTTCAAAAGCTAAAGGGCGTATCATTGGTTCTGATGAGCTCACTGCTTAGCTTTGGGGAGATGGTTGATAAAATCGGGCGGCGGCACCACACAGATCTGCTCGAACGCAACCAGGAAAAGTCCTTGGCCGCGGTGTCAAACGCACTGGGGATCAATCCTGGCGATTCGGTTATTCATTTGAAGCGCTTGCGCTTTATCGACAATAAACCGCTCATCGTGGTCGATTCTTATCTGCCGTTTTCCCGATTTTCCAAATTGCTCGAGATTGATGAAAAGAGTTTTGTTACAGATCTTTACGGGCTCCTGCGAGAACATTTAGATCTGGAGATCGTTCGGGCCGAAAGGGAGGTTATGGCAGGCCGGATGTCACTCATGGACGCACAGTTGCTTCAGGTGGAATTGTGGGAGCCATGCTTTCGAATGAAAGGTGTTGCCTACGACTCCGACGGGCAGGCGGTGGAAAATTTCGACGCCCGGATAAAAGGCACCAATTGTGTGTTAAAATCTACCCTCGAAAGACCTCCCGAGTATTTTTCCCATAAGGATTAGGGCCAATGGCAGGTTTTAAGCTTGAATCCTGCTGGCAGCCTGCCAGTTCAGTTTCTAAATCATCCGCGAACCCCTTCTGATGCGTGACAAACAAATCCGCCGCGGCGGATTTCAAGTTCAACGCCGAGCGTACCAACGTCCTCCTGGCTTTTCTGTTTGTGATCGAAAATTCAAGCCGCATGCTGCGCAGGTGGTCGTTGACGCCGTGGTTTTGAAACCAACGGCGGTTGAAAGAATCGACAATCCGATTCTCCAAGCAATTTTTCTGAATAAAAATCTACCGTTCGCGAAAGTTGGATCCTCCCGCGCTCGCAAAAGATGTACTTTCGCGTTAGCCCAATAAAGACCCGTTACACCAAGCCGCAACCAGCACATAAGCTTGAATCCAGTGATGGATTTTTTTCTTGACAATGTTCGCCCTTAAACATATAAACATGTAAACAAAATATTACAAGATAACAAAATTACTTGTTTTCGGAAAATGCGTTCAGCCGCGACAGGGAGGATCTTATGGTCAACGATTTTTTGCATGTTGGTATAAGCGTTCGAAATCTCGAAGAATCAGTTCGATTTTATACTGAGGTTCTTGGAATGCAGGAAGATACTCGTGCCTATCACACGGGGGAAAAAGTAAGCCGAGTAGTGGATGTCGAGAATGCCGAGGTCGCAGTGTGCTACGTCACGAAAGGAAAACATCGATTAGAATTGATCGAATACAAGAACAAAGACCAAGCCAAGCTGAATTACAGCTACAAACCACAGGACGAGCCAGGACTTGTTCATATCGCCTTCATTGTTGAAGACGTCGATGAAAGTTACCAGAAGATCAAAAACCTTGGGTACCAGTTCAACTCCCCGCCCATGGTAACCAGGGAAAATGGTCCCAAAATCGCATTTTTCAAGGGACCGGATAATGTTATAGTCGAGCTGTACCAGAAAGCGGGGTCATAAAGGTAGGCAGGCAGGCGAAGACCGCATCAGCGCACCAAACAACTTATAAATTAAAGCGAGGTAGCGATGAAGGAGTTATTTTATCTGGATGCCGTGAATGAAGCTCTTACAGAAGAGATGACCAGAGATAACAAGGTTTTTATAATTGGTGAAGATATTGCTGTTGGGTATGGCGGCGGGGGCGTTTTTGGAGCCACCCGTGGACTCTTGGAAAAATTTGGCGCAGAGCGGGTCATTGATGCGCCGCTTTCCGAATCGGCCATCGCCGGATGTGCAATTGGCGCGGCCCTTGTCGGGTACCGCCCGATTGTCGAACTCATGTTTGGTGATTTTCTGACGATCGCCTCGGAGCAGATTGTTAATTGTGCCGCCAAGATGCGTTGGGCGCTGGGGGGAGCGGTTGATGTTCCGATTGTTTATCGAACGGCCTACGGCGGAGGCGTGGGGGCAGGCATGCATCATTCCCAGTGCTTTGAAAGCTGGTTTGCAGGCGTCCCAGGCCTAAAAGTCGTGCTGCCTTCCGCACCGGCCGATGCCAAAGGGCTCCTTAAAGCAGCGATACGGGACAATGACCCGGTTTTGGTTCTGGAGCACAAATACCTGTACAAAAGACTCAAGGGGCCTGTACCGGATGGAGATTATATCGTTCCGATCGGCAAAGGAGATATTAAGCGGGAAGGAGACGATGTAACGATCATCGCCATGTCGGCGATGGTGCAACAGGCGCTTGAAGCGGCTAATCTTCTGGAGAAAAAAAATATTTCGGCCGAAGTGGTGGATCCTCGAACCATTCTGCCGTTGGATGAAGCAATCATCCTTAAATCAGTGGAAAAAACGGGAAAGGCTGTCATCGTTCATGAGGCTCCTGTCATCGGTGGTTTCGGCGGGCAAATAGCCGCCATCCTGGCAGACCAAGGTTTAGATTTTCTGGAAGCACCCGTAAAACGTGTGGGGGCGCCTTTTTGTCCCGTCCCTTCTTCTCCGGAAATGGAGCAATTTTATCTGCCGAATGCGGAAAAGATTGTTAAAGCGGTTCTAGAGATTGCTTAGGCAGCGGGAGGATTAAAGATGTTGCACGAAATAAAGGTTCCAGAAACAGGGTTTGGTATCGCGGAGGCGACTATTGTTGAATGGTTCAAATCGATCGGAGACCAGGTCCGGGAAGGCGAGCCCATCGTTGCGATTGAGACGGAAAAGGTTAACGTAGAGATTCCCGCTCCTTGCAGTGGGATTTTAACCGCGATACGGTGCCGGGTCGGGGATGTGGTGCCGGTCGGCGGAGTTCTCGGAATGATCACATCCGATGTTAAGATCCGTGTTGCCGACCCCATAAAACCAAGTCCTCACCAGCGCATCTCCGATAAGCCGGACGACGCGCAAATGCGCCCTGATGATGCCGTCAAGGCCAAGAGAAAGAGGGTATCACGCCTTGCCAAGACCATTGCCAAAAAATTAGGCGTTGATTTGGCTCTAATTCCATCCGGCACTGGTCCGGGGGGAAGGATCACCAAAGAAGATGTGCTCAAGGTCGTTCATCAGAAAAAAGACCGGGTTAAACTGGAGCGTGAAGAAGTTGAGGCGGTCTCTTTGGCGGCCGTGCCGACCGCGGGTGGCGATGAAAAAGTGATGCTGACCCATTGGCGTAAAGTCATAGCGGATCGGTTAACCGCAAGTTGGACCGAGATTCCCCATCATGCACAATCCATAGACATCGATGTGACGGAATTGTCTGACTATATGAGCGAAACCCAAAATGATTCTTCCATCCCGCGGTTGACATATATGCCTTTTCTGATGAAGGCGATTCAGGCCGGCATCAAGGTTACGCCTGAAATCAATGCGCATTGTTTTGGTGACCATTATGTCATCCGGCACGATGTGAATATCGGTATTGCCGTTGATGCCAACGGGAAGTTGATTGTACCGGTTGTCAGAGAAGTTCAGAACAAATCGATCGTTGAGTTGGCCTTGGAACTGAAATCGCTGGTTCTCAGGGCACGCGAGGATAAACTCGAACCCAAGGATGTTCAAAATGCTACCATTACGATTTCAAATGTGGGCCCCCTCGGATTATATTCCGGCTTTTCGATTATTGTGCCCCCCCAAACGACGATCGTTTGCGTCGGCGCTGTGAGGGAGGTGCCAGCCGTCATAAACGGATCCATAGAGATTAGGAAAAAGATGTTTGTGACCAATTCTTATGATCATCGTGCGGTTCATGGAGGTCCTGCCTCCCGGTTCTTTGCTGAACTGCGCGATAAACTTGAAAATTTTAAATCACTTCTTTTGATATTACGCTGAATAAAGGCAACGGGTGAACGTCCGATAAGAGAGGAAGGCAGATGAATATACCCAAAAAAGATCTAAAAGAGATGGCTTATTGGATGGTGATGGAAAGACGCCTTGAAGAACGCATCACAACCCTTTTCAAGGAGGCACGCCTGCGCGGGCACCATCATCCAGGAATCGGACAGGAGGCAACGAGTGTCGGCGTCTGCTACGGATTGGAGGAAAGGGATTATGTTTCGTTGTCCCACCGTGGAAAAAATCCGGAATTGATGAAGGGAATGCCGCTGAAGGATCTGATGGCCGGCTATTATGCTAAAAGACAGGGGTGCGAAGGGGGAAGAGTTCCGACTGGCTCTCATATGTACGGGGATCTTTCCAGGCATATTATTCCGATGCCCGGTCCCATCGGCAGTGTGATCCCCATCGCGGTCGGGGTGGGTCTGGGTCTTAAAATGGACGGAAAAGGGGCGGTGATGGTGTGCTTTTTCGGTGATGGAGCTGCAAACCGGGGTGATTTCCATGAAGGTTTGAATTTGGCTGCGGCGCTTAAACTGCCAGTTATTTTTGTTCTGATCAATAATGCCTATGCCATGTCCGTTTCCGTCGAAAAGGCCACCGGGATGAAAAAGCTGGTTGATCGGGCCAAAGGCTACGGTATGCCGGGTGTCAACGTGGACGGCAATGATGTTCAAAAAGTCTATCTTGAGACAGCTAAAGCCATTAAAAGGGCTAGATCCGGCAAAGGGCCTACGCTGATTGAAAGTATGGTTCATCGCTGGACCGGTCATTCCATCAGTGATGCCGATATCTACCGCACCGATGAGGAAAGAAAAAAAGGCGAAAAAAACGATCCGATAAAAAGGTTCAAAAGCGAGCTTGTCAAGGGCGGCATACTGACCGAAGAAGAGTACCAAAAAATTGAGAAAATGGTCGAAGAAGAGATTGAGGCGGCTGTCAATTACAGCGAGAATGAATGCACCCTCCCGGATCCCTCAGATATTCTGAGAGGTGTCTATGCCGATAGTTTTTTAGAGTAAATGAAACTCATCGCAGTGTAATTCAGATCACCCAGAGAATGAAAGGAGGGAGTGCCATGGGAAATTTTGAATTATACAATCCATTTAAAGATCATTTTCGGCCCGGATGGTAAACTCGATAGCCGTCCGCCGATTGATAGAGAGCTGGTAGACAGTATCTATAATCTTGCTTTATAAGCACGGATAATGAATCTCCCAGCGGCAAGCCGCGGGTATCATACAGCTGGTTTTATCAATTCTACCGCAGCAAGCTGCGGGGAAATAGACCCTAAAGAGATTTAATAGGCAATGAAATTAAACTTTGGTGAGTTGACCCAAATGATGGATCTGAGTGTAGTGCAGGCCCAACATGGTAAAGAAGATGTTCGGCAAGCCGCGGAGTTGACAATTCGCTATCAGTGCAAAGCGGTATTCACCTTGCCATGCCAAACGCCTTTCTTGAAACAGTTGGTTGGAGATGAAAAAGTAGTGATTGGGGGCGTCGTCGGTTTTCCTTCCGGCGGTGCCACGGTAAAAGCAAAAATTGGCGAGGCCAAGGAACTGATCGACTTGGGATGCAGTGAGTTGGACATGGTCATAAATATAGGAAAACTCAGATCCGGTTGCAAAGAATACGTATTGGAAGATATTCGTTCAGTTGTAGAAGTTGCGGCCGGTGTTCCCGTGAAGGTAGTTCTCGAATGCCATTATCTCACCAATGATGAAATACGTACAGGATGTGAGCTATCCTTGGAATCAGGAGCCGCCTTCGTGAAGACGGCTACAGGATGGGCTCCTACGGGTGCAACACTGGAAAATGTTTCCTTGATCCATTCCTGTTTAGGAGGCAGAATTGATATAAAGGCGGCCGGTGATATCCGCAGGCTGGAAACTGTTCTGGAAATGTATCGTCGAGGAGCACGTCGATTTGGGATAGGATTTGAATCGGGCAAAAAAATTATTGAGCAAGCGGCCGCTTATCCCGGCGGTATAATCGAATTCTGATTGATCATCAGATTTTCAACTAACAGGAGAGAGCCGATGAAAGGTCATTACATCATTGCCTACGACTTAGGAACCGGTGGTAATAAGGCATCTTTATATGATAGCGACGGCAGGTGCCTGGCCGAAAATTTCGTTTCATACCCGACCCAATACCCGGCAACAGGTTGGCACGAGCAGCGGCCAAACGATTGGTGGGACGCGGTGGTTAAGAGTACAAATCGCTTGCTCGCGGAAGCCCCCATAAAAAGAGATGAGATTGGTTGCTGTGGGATCTCAGGTCATAGTCTGGGTGTTGTTCCTCTGGATCGGAACGGTAAGCTTTTACGTGAAGCAACGCCCATCTGGACTGATTCGAGGGCCCTTTCTCAGAGTAAAAAATTCCTCGAGAAAGTCGATGAAAGTGAATGGTACCTTATGACCGGCAATGGGTTTCCACCCCATTTGTATTCGGTATTCAAGATGATGTGGTATCGAGACAATGAGCCACAGATGTTTAAAAAAATCCATAAGATCATTGGGACAAAGGATTTTATCAACTACAAGCTGACAGGTAATATGATTACCGACTATTCATATGCATCCGGAAGCGGTGTCTATGATCTTGTGAATTGGGAATATTCTGATTTTATGATCAGTGCCAGTGGTCTGCCAAAGGATATTTTTCCGGAAATTGTTCCGTCCACTGAAGTGATCGGAGAGCTTACACCGGAAGCCTCGGAAGCCCTGAATCTTCCCGCGCACGTAAAAGTAGTGGCCGGAGGAGTTGACAACTCGTGCATGGCGCTTGGCGCAAGAAGCTTTCAGGAGGGAAGGGTTTACAGCTCACTAGGCTCATCCAGCTGGATTGCGGTGGCTTCCGGAACCCCTCTGCTGGATGTCCGGACCAGGCCATATGTGTTTACCCATGTCATTCCGGGCATGTTTATGTCGGCTATGGCAATTTTTTCAGCCGGTTCCAGTTTTCGATGGTTGCGGGATCAACTTTGTCAATCAATTGTATTCGAGGCCGGATTGAATAAGTGCGATCCATATGAACGAATGACAGCGGAGGCGGAAAGTTCACCTGTTGGAGCCAATTCCCTCATTTTTAATCCAAGTCTAGCTGGTGGGAGTTCTTTGGATGACAGTCCGAATATCCGCGGTGCATTTATGGGGCTGGATCTCGGTCACACCCGGGCGGATGTGATAAGATCTGTAATGGAGGGTGTGGCTTTGGGGCTGCGCCTGGTATTGGATGAGTTAAAAAGACTCACCAGCATTGCCGCTGAAATGACGGTTGTCGGTGGCAGCAGCCGAAGCCGGCTCTGGCGACAAATATTCGCCGATGTTTATCAGATGGACATTGTTAAAACGAATATAGATCAACAGGCAGCCGCTTTGGGCGCGGCAGCACTGGCAGCAGTTGGGAGCGGCATTTGGTCTGATTTTAATATAATTGATGAAATTCATACAATTGAGGATATTACTAAGCCGATATCTGAAAATAGTGCAACATACGGAAGGCTGCTGCCAATTTATCGAAAGGCGAGTCGATTCAACTCTGAAATTGGCGATATGTTGGCCTCTATTTCTAAAATTGAGAAAAAATGAAGGACATGGGGTCAAAAATCGCATACCGAATATGAAGAGGTCGTATGGAAAACACGCTTAGTGGAAAAACAGCGATAATCACAGGCGCAAGCCGTGGAATTGGCAAAACCATTGCGATTGCGCTTGGCCGAGAAAAAATGCAATTGGCCTTAATGGCTCGTTCAGCCAATAAACTGCAAGATGTGGTCGACGAGATTCACGCTGTCGGGGGGGAGGCTATCGCAGTTCCTTGTGATCTAATGAATACCGATGCGATAGAGGCTTCTATGAAAAGGATATTTCAGCATTTCAACTCCTTGGATGTACTTATCAGCAATGCAGGTATTTTTTTGGAAAAACCGATTACGGAAATTAAGATTGAAGAGTGGGAAAGGGTTCTTAAAACCAATCTCACGGCAACGTTTCTCCTATGCCAGGCTGTATTTCTAAAGATGAAAGACCAGAAGGGCGGGCGAATCATAACCATAGGTAGTTCCGCCAGTAACCAAGGCTACATCCATCAAGCCGCTTACTGCGCCAGTAAACATGGCTTGCTTGGATTTGCGCGCTGTCTATCCATCGAAGCCAAGCCGCATAATGTGCATGTCCATACCATTTGCCCCGGTGGAGTTAGGACCGACTTGATTAAAGATACTTATGTGGGCCAACGCGTCAGCCAGGGCGCTCTCATCGAACCGGAGAACATAGCGGAACTTGTTGTTTTTTTAATCCGGCAACCAGAAAACGTCGATATTCCGGAAATCAACCTAAAACGGTTCGCAGTTTAAAATGAGTTTGAACCTCCAGTTTGAAGCCCCGCCATGCGGGGCATTAAGAAGTATTCAACTTATTCATTTCGCCAGGGTAGCCAATATGTTGGAATTAGATACAATTAGCTGAAGCGAATTGTGAAGGAAATAATGAATGGTTTCTGATTATGATTTGATAGTCATCGGTGGCGGTCCAGGGGGGTATGTGGCGGCCATACGCGCATCTCAAAGCGGCATGAAGACAGCTGTCGTGGAAAAAGCGGAGCTGGGCGGCGTCTGTCTCAACTGGGGCTGTATACCTACCAAGGTCCTTTTGAAGAGCGCAGAACAGATGGCCTTTTTAAAGGAGGCATCAAACTGGGGTTTCACATTTGATAAATTGAAGTTTGATTTTGCCCGTATTATCCAGCGGAGCAGACAGATAGCGAAGGCCAATTCCCGGGGCGTTGAATTGCTGATGAAAAAAAACGGGGTTCGGGTAGTTAAAGGATTCGGAATGATTGTTGACGCCAAAAAGGTTGTCGTCAACGACAGCCGAGGTTGTGAAGTCGAGCAGATGAAGGCCAATCATATTATAATCGCCACCGGCGGCCGAACCCGAATGATTTCCGGAGTCGAAGCAGACGGCAAGCGGATTATAACCAGCAAAGAGGCGCTATGCCTGAAAAAACCGCCTAAATCAATGATCATTATCGGCGCCGGTTCTATCGGAGTGGAGTTTGGCTATTTTTATCATACTTTCGGCACTGCAATAACCATCGTCGAAATGATGCCTCAGATTCTGCCCACGGTAGACAGTGAAATTTCAGCAACGTTGAGACGGATCTTTGAGAAGGCAGGAATAACAATCTTTACCGAAACCCTGTTGGAGTCCGTAACGGCCACGAATGCCCAGGTGGCCGCCAAATTGTCGGGTCCCAAAGGTGCGAATGAGATCATTGCGGACTGCTGCCTGTTGGCAACCGGGGTTCAAGGCAACATAGAAGGTTTGGGACTGGAAAAAATTGGGGTGCAATTAGAAAAAAATGCCATCGCTACGGATAGCTATATGCGAACCAGTGTGCCGGGAATTTATGCTATCGGTGACGTCGCCGGAGAGCCGTGTTTGGCACATGTTGCCTCCCATGAAGGCATTGTGTGTGCAGATAAAATTGCGGGAAAAGATATTCCGGGAATGAATTACAGCAATTTTCCAGGATGCACATATTGCAAGCCCCAGGTGGCAACTGTCGGCTTGACTGAACAGCAGGCGATAGATAAGGGGTATGATATACGCGTGGGGAGGTATCCCTTTACCGCAAACGGTAAAGCTCGCGCTATCGGAGAAACCGAAGGGTTTGTGAAGGTGATCTTTGATGCTAAATATAGCGAGTTTCTTGGAGCTCATATAATTGGACCGGAAGCCACTGAATTGATAGCAGAATTCTGCCTCGCCAAAACACTGGAATGCAATGATGAAGAAATCACCCATACCATCCACGCCCACCCAACGCTTTCAGAGGCCAGCATGGAGGCAACGCTGAATGTCTTTCAGGGGGCTATTCACATTTGATTCGATTTTATTATGAATGAGGTGAAATTTTTCAGCCGGTAATTTTTAGAAAGTTATTGACAAAAATACAAAAACTAAGTTTAATACTCGCGGCATCACAATAATATTATTTAAATACAGATAGTTATAAGTTTTTTCTCAATAAACCTCAATCATAGGATAGTGGAATGATGGAATAGCGG
>CP070771.1:3891844-3894660 GCA_020345785.1 Desulfobacterales bacterium | reverse complement strand
CAACCGTCAAACAGGTAAAAGGAAACATCATTAAATGTGCACATCTTCAGAAAGAAAAAAAATTTACAATGACGATTAACTGTGTCGTTATACCCGAAACGGTTGGTTATGTTAAAGAAGTAATGAACTTTTGTTTTGAGCATGATATGCGTTTTGCGGTGGTGCCGGCCGAGTTGGATGGCGGTAAAATCAACGACCGATTAGTAAACAATAAAGAATATCAGGATCTGATTAGAGATATCTTAAAAGCAAAAGAAGCGGGGAAGCCGGTTTTCGGTAGTAAAAAATATTTGGAGACAATCCTGGATTTCAAGCCGTTTGTCTGCTACCCCACCCTGACACCCCACATTTATCCCAATGGAGACTTATTCTACCCTTGTGAACCGATTCAAAAAGTAGGTGGAAATCTCTTAGAGGCAGGCTCATACAGAATCGCTTTAATAAAAGCTATTGAAAGATTTGGGAATTTGCCTTTTTGTAAAAACAAATGTTATAAGGCTTGTTATGTAGAACCGTCTATCTTTGTAAAAAATCCTTATTTGATTTTAAAAGAATATATCTAAATAGTGATTGAACGAAAACCCGTCCAACGCCGGTGTTGGGTTTCGCTCCCGGGAATCCATATCACGTCGTTGAAGGCTTTTCCATCTTGATGAAAAACATCAGCATGGAAGGTATGACAAAAATGGTGAATAGAGTGGATATCGCAAGTCCTCCCAAAACCACGCTGCCCAGCCCCCGGTAGAACTCGGAGCCCGGGCCGGGTACCAAAACCAGCGGCAGCATGCCGAAAATGCTGGTGGTCGTGCTCATGAAAATGGGCCGCAGCCGAGTGCGGGTGGATTCCAGGACGGCTTCGCGGTAGGGCATGTCGTTGTAGCGGATGTTGTTCAGCGCCTGATGCACGATCAGAATCGCATTGTTGACGACCACACCTACCAGAATCACAAATCCCAGCATGGTGAGAATATCCAGGGGCTGATTGCCTATGAAAATGTTGACCATTTTAAGCCCCAGCAGTCCGCCCGCGGCCGCCAGCGGAACGGTAAACATAATGACAAAAGGATAGATAAAATTGCCGAACAGGGCGGCCATCAGCAAATAGGCGATCACAGCCGCCAGCACAAAATTCCATTGCAGGCTCTCTCGGGCTGCGGTCAGCTTGTCGGCAACCCCGCTTTGTCCGATATTGGTTCCCTTGAGCATACCCTGCTCGGCCATGGGGGCGACCACGTTGGAATTTATGATCTCCATGGCTTCCTGCAGCGGAATCGTCTCGGGCGGCGTAATCTCCAGGGTAATGGTCCGCTGCCTTTCAAGATGTCTGATTTCGGTGATCCCGTATGTTCGTTGCAGCTGCGAAAGCGATGACACCGGCACGACCTTGCCGTCCGGAATGGCAATGGGGGAATTATACAGTGCTTCCGGCGTTGAAATTTCTTCCTCGGAAGCCATAAGAATCATATCGATTTTCTTCTCGCCTTCTTGCTTGAACTCGCCGATCTCCCGGCCGTCCATGAGCACATCGACCGCAATTCCGAAGCTGCTGGCGGTCATGCCGGCGGCCTTAAGTCGGTCGCGATCCGGAACGATCCGAACCTCGGGGAAAAGCAACTCCAGTGATGGTATCGGTCTAATCTGAGCTTTCGGTATTTCCTTTTTTATGGCACCGAAAAGCATGCCGGTGACCTGAACGATGCGATCCAGGTCGTCGCCGCTGACATTGAGCTGTATCGTCCTGCCCCGACCAAGACCGGTTTGAAACACCCCGGCCTGGATACTCACCCCATACATCCCTGGAATGGAAAAAATGGTGCGCATGAACAGCGGTATCAGCTCGCCGGCTCTCTGTTCATCGGTGCTGATGGCACCAAAGAGCATGATTTGTTCGGCTCCCACGTAGAACATGTTCTCTATTCCGGGATATCCGTTGTGGTCCCGGCCGAAGTAAGGCTCATTGACCTGATAAATATACTCGCCGATGGCTTTTCTTTCATCAAAGGAAAGTCCGGGAGGGGGGATCAGGATATTGATAACCAGATTGCGATTGCCCTGGGGCAGATACTCTGTTTTGGGCAGCAGGAGTATGGCGCCGTATATCGATATTACGCCCAAACACGATACGGTGAGAAGCCGCGTCAGCCAGTTCCTGGTGGCAAGCCTCACCAGGAACATAATGCCCTTTTCAAACCAGCCGCCGACGGTTCCCAGCCATGATTTGGAGCGCCGGGCTTCCTGTTTGCGACCGACAATTTTAAAAAGCTGTTTTGCCAACATCGGAATGACCGAGATCGAGGCAAAAAGGCTTAACGCCACGGCAAAGGTCACCGCGATGGCGATATCCCTGAAAAGCTGGCCGGCCTCCTCTTCCATAAAGATCACCGGCAGGAACACCGCAATGGTTGTCATCGTCGATGCCAGGATGGCACCCCATACTTCCCGGGCACCATCATAGGCGGACCTGAAGGCAGATTTGCCCAAACCTCGGTGCCGGTCGATGTTTTCCAGCACGACAATCGCGCTGTCGATCAGCATCCCGACGGCAAAGGCAATTCCTGCCAGGCTGACCACATTGAGGTTGCGGCCCAGCAGATTCATGAAAATGAAAGTGCCGATAATGCTGATGGGGATTGCCGTCGCCACGATGACCGTCGAGATAAAACTTCGCAGATAAATCAACAATACAATGATTGCCAGGGTACCTCCCAGCAGGATATTTTGGCGGACCAGGGATATCGCCCCCCGGATATAGGGGCGCTGATCGTAGACCCAGTCCAGATAAATATTTTCTGCCGCCAGTTTCTCCGAATTCAGCC
>CP070771.1:3862458-3891744 GCA_020345785.1 Desulfobacterales bacterium | reverse complement strand
GAGTCAAGCACTTCCGTGTAATGATGGGTTGGGGGAGCCGTCTCAACTATTTCCCAGTCGTTCTTCTTGAGAAGTTCTACGGCTTCTGGGGTCAGGAAAGGTCGAGTAGGGTTGTGCATCATTAGCCCAGGACGAACGGGGCAAATAATGACGTCAGCGTGAAACGCGTAATACGTGTCTTGGGTGGTGCCGAACTGCACTTCATGCACCCTGATCCCTTTGGATCCGAAATAGCGCTTGAGCCAGTCAATGCCGGCATTGTTAGTCACACAACCATGGTACCAGAAGATGTCCTTCCCCATTCGCATGCAGCAAGCGGCGTCCCACATCGGTTCCACGTCGGTCAGGTGGAAGCGACTTTTTTCTAATCGCTTTTGTTTTTCTTCATCTGACCATACATTGTAGTAGTTGTACCAGTAATTCTTTTCGTAAGAAGCATCTGTCATGCGAGGCTTGGGTGCTGCAGTCCACAAAAAATCCGGATCTTCCTTGAAGTAGCGCTCAAAGATGGGGCGAAGGTTCAAGTGCTCGTACCAGCGCTGTCGTTGTGCGCCAGCGCCCTCAATTATCTCATTCCCAACTGTCATGAAAAGGTCACGAGGGCAGTTCGTGCCGCGGACATTGGGCATGGTCCAATCTGGCGTCCCATTGCCCCGACCTTCCAAGTAGGCCGGGTGCACTTCCACACGGTCCACCGTAATACCACGGTTTTCTAGTATTTTCAAGAAGTTATCCATCTGCTCGTTAGCTTCATCAACCATCTCCTGGGGATATGGCCCATAGGTGCCGAGCGGATAACCACCGTCGGGTTGATGCGAGTACGCACCGGGTTCAGGTGCAGCCACATGGCTGCCTTCAGGTCGACCCAAAATTAATCTCTTTAGGGGATCCCATTCGTTCCAGGCATTCACGATTTTCGTCATGATATCTTCCTCCAGATCTAATTGTATTTAACTCTTCGTTAGGCATCCTCACAAGGCCGGATCACCTCACGTTAAATCCCTGCAGTGTTAGATCAAGCTCGAGTTTTGCTCCGTCATTGATGCTCCCTTGAAGTTATGAAATTATAGGACGCCCATAAATTTATAATATTCGTAGCACTTTTAAAAGGAAATTTATAATTTAATGGCCATCCCCGATATTCTCACCCAATTCTATACCACCCCCGATAAACTGCTCCTTAATTGAATTGTTTTCTTAATTCCGTTTTCAGTATTTTACCTGTGGGCGTCCTTGGTATTGCATCTGCAAACACGACGGCTTTGGGAATCTTGAATCTTCCGATCTTGCCCTGACACCATTCAATCAGTTCCGCTTCCGTTAGAGTTTCGCCCTCTTCTACGACCACGATCGCCTTGACGGCTTCTCCCCATTTTTCATGAGGATAGCCGATAACGCCGACGTCCTTAACTTTTGGGTTATTCAACAGGGCGTCTTCGATTTCCGCCGGGTAAATATTTTCACCACCGGAGATGATCATATCCTTTTTGCGGTCCAGGATATATAAGAACCCGTCCGCATCCATTTTGCCGATATCACCGGTATAAAGCCATCCATCTCTTATGGCGACCGCGGTATCATCAGGCCGGTTCAGGTAACCTTTCATCATATTGGGGGCGCGCAGCAGCACTTCACCTTTTTCGCCCGGTGGTAAATCCCGGTCGTTGTCGTCCACCACCCGCAGCTCGGTGTGAAAAAAGGGCCGGCCGCAGGAACCGACTTTTTCTAACGCATTTTCGGAATCCAGCACGGTACCGGTGTTGCATTCGGTCAGGCCGTAAAGCTGACGCACTTCGATGCCGGCGGCTTCATATTCTTTAATCAAGGTTACCGGGACCGGAGCAGCATATACCAGGATGGTTCTCACAGAACCCCAGTCATATTTTGCAAAATCGGGAACCAGTTTTAGAAAATCCAGAAGCTGGGGTACCGATCCGAAGCCGGTGACCTTCTCTTCTGCGATAAGTTCCAGAAAGCGCTGAGGGTCTAAAGTTCTGAGCAGGACCACTTTCCCACCCGAGTGGACGACCCAGGGCGGACCTGCCAGGGCACCAATGTGAAACAGGGGCAAGGCGATTAAATTTGTGTTGCCGATATCCAGACCCAGGGTGCACATCAGATTTACCGAGTTCCAGTAATAGTAGGTGTGGGTTAACTCAGCACCTTTGGGCCGTCCGGTAGTTCCGGAGGTATAAAGAATGGTTAGGGTATCGTCGTCGCCGCCGACAATTTGAGGCTCCCGGTCGGAAGCATCGCCGATCATGGCCGCATACGATCCGGCCCATTGCGGTGGATCTTCGGAAAGGACGATGAAATCCTTGGCGGGGATGTCCCGGCGGATGGAGTCAACCACCTCCGTATATTCCGGGCCGAATACAAGTGCCTTTGATGCGCAGTCTGAGAGGATGTACTTAATTTCAGGGCCCGCCAGGCGGTAGTTGATCGGTACCAGCGTGGAACCGATTTTACCCAATCCGAAATACATATCGTAATATTCGGGTTCGTTGAAGGCCAGAATGCTTACCCGGTCACCATGCCCGATACCAAGGGCTGTCATGGCATTGGCCAGACGATTGGCACGGTCGTTAAGAGCTTTATAAGTGCGGCGGATATCTCCACATACCAATCCTTCCCGGGTTGGAGTAACCTTCGAGCGTCTGGTTAGGAATTCTCCAATATTGATTTTCATGGTTTCCCCCTTTTGTTGGAAGATAAAAAGTTGGGTTTCCAAAGCGGAAGAATCGAAAATTTCGAGATTCCCTATGTTTTCTCCGTTTCCACTGTCGTCAGTTTAGCCCCGATCAGCGATGCGATCACCACCAGAAGGATGGAGATAAAGATCATCATGATTCCCAGCGCGGATAGTTTCCCCCACAGGCCGTCTTCGGCAAATCGAAAAATCTGAACCGCCAGCACCTCCGTGCCTGGTCGGGAAAGCACGACCGACAGGGTCAGCTCCCGCACATACATGGTTGCCATCAGGATCCAGCCCGATACGATGCCCGGGATGAGCAGTGGAATCACGATGCGGCGCAGTGTGTAAAAGGCCCCGCCGCCGCAGACCCGGGATGATTCTTCCAGGTGGCTGTGGATCTGAACAAACGCACTGGTGAGCGGGCGAATTCCGTAGGGCAGATAGGTGGCGATATAGCCGATCAGCAGCGACCATATCGTCGCATACAAGGGCGTCTGGACAAAAAACCACATAAAGCCGACGCCGACGACAATTCCGGGGAAGGAGAAGGACAGAAAACTCAACGATTCCAGAACCCCGGCGGCCGGTGAACGAACCTTGACGATAACGTAGGAGACGAAGATCGAAAGGATGATGCCCAGGGTCGCCCCCGCAACACCTAAAAAAATACTGTTTTTAAGGGAAAGCAGAGAAATGGGATCAGCGAGCACCGCCATCCAGTTCTTCCAGCTCATCAGGGAAAAGGCCCTGGCGCCGGGCACCATCGAATATGGAACCAGAGAGGTGTAGAAAAGCACCAGCACCGGCAACAGGATCAGGACAAAGGAAATCAGGCCGACAATGCCGAACAGGGGATATCTGGCATTTTTCAAATCTATCAGGGTGGGCCGGTATCCCCGGCTGGAAACGGTCACGTATTTTTCGCTTTCCGACGTCAGATAACGATACAGGTAGATAAGCGCGATGGATGTTGCCAGGGCGCTCATGCCCACGGCTGCCGCCATGCCGTAGTCCGGGGTAAAACCCGTCGCAATAATCCGGTAAATATGCGTGGCCAGAACGTAGATTCGCCCGGGCATGCCGATGACCGAGGGAACCGCAAACGACGCCAGGCTGCGGACAATCACCAGTATGATCGCGGCCAGGATCGCCGGTCGCAGAACCGGCAAGGTCACTCTGACCAGGGTTTTAAGGTTCGACGCGCCGCAAACTTTGGACGATTCCTCCAGCGAAACGTCGAAGGCCGACAGGGCGGGGGCCAGAATCAGATAGGCGATGGGCAGATCCAGCAACCCTTCCACCAGGATCATTCCCGGCAGCGTGTAGACATTGAAAGGCGCCGTTTGCAGGTCGAAGACCTCGCGCAGAAACAGGTTGATCAGACCGTTGGAGGGGTTCAGCAGGAGAACCCAGCTGACGGAGAACAGGATGTGGGGAATCATCATCGGAATGATGGAAATGATCCGGAAGAGGAATTTGAACGGTATGTTGGTCCGGGTGTTCAAATATGCCAGAAACAGAGCCAGAAGCGTGGCGACGACGGCGGACCCGGTGGTGAATATGACCGTGTTGACGATAATGGCGGCCAGGTCGGGATCGGTATAAGCCTTGAAGTACTTGTTCAGGGTGAAGCCCCCGAAAGCGCCCAGACCCTCGGAAAAACTTCCGAGCACGAGCATGACCACCGGACATACCGTCAGAAAACCGACGATCGCGATCAGCGTCGGCGTAAGTGCACTTCTTCGGCTGGAGATCACCGCCACCGATTCACCTCGACAACACCGAACAATCATCCGGCGCAAAGTAAAGAAAGACCTCGTCGCCTTCCCTGAAGCCGGCGGTCGGTTCGACCCGGGTGATGAAGCGTGAATCACCGATGATTATCTCGCCTTCATAGGTGTCACCCACAAAAACCAGCGACGCCACGCTTCCACGGAAGACGTTGGCTCCGTGGCCGGGCGCTGCGGTCGTCACGCTGATGAACTCCGGGCGGACACACACCGTCACCGGATGTCCAGGCGAAGCATGATGCTTTGACCGGCAGGCAATGGGGCCGATGCCGGAATCGATAATGGTGTCGCCGTGGTTGACGGCCGCCACCTTACCGCTGATCAGGTTGGCCCGGCCGATGAAATCGGCTACGAATCGCTGATCGGAATCAAAATAGACCTCTGTGGGTGTGCCGATCTCGATGATGCGGCCCTCGCGCATCACCGCCAGCGCATCCGACAGCGACAGGGCTTCAATCCGGTCGTGGGTCACGTAAACGGCTGTGATCTTCAGGCGAGTCAGGAAGCTCCGTAATTCCTTGCGCGTCTCTTCCCGCAGCTTGGCATCCAGGTTGCTCAGTGGTTCGTCAAAAAGAATCACTTTCGGCTCGGGGACCAGAGCCCGTGCCAAGGCGACACGCTGCTGCTGGCCGCCGCTGAGCTTTGTCGCCGGCCGCTTCTCGAAACCGTCGAGCTGAACGAAGCGCAGCGCCTGCTCGACTTTCCTGCGGATTTCCTCCTTGGGTTCCTTGCGGGCCTGGAGGGGGTAGGCCACGTTGTCGAACACATTCATATGGGGCCAGATGGCATACGTCTGGAACACCATGCTCAGGCCGCGTTTTTCCGGCGGGACGAAGACGTTCCTTTCTTTCGACCAGACGAGTTCGTCGCCGATCGCGATTTCTCCGGAATCCGGCATTTCCAATCCGACGATGCACCGCAACAGGGTGGTTTTGCCGCAGCCGCTGGGTCCCAGCAGCGTAAAAATTCGATTGGTCGGAATGGTCAGATCAACGTTGCAAAGCGCCTTGATTGACCTGCCTTCCGAGAAATAATCCTTACTGAGGTTGTTGATGCGAATTTCCATGGCTGATTGGCGCCGAACGGGGCTCTCCCATGCGCGCTAAGTTATCTTGTGGCTGATCTTAGGTTGCCTTTATGCCATCATGAGGTGTGCATAAAAAAACGTTGAACGCCAAACGCGCTGAACATCGAACATTGAACATTGAACGTCGAACATCGAATAAGGTTTGATATCGGTTCCAGAAAGAATAAAATTATCAATTCTGCAACAAAATAAAGCAGCTGCTGCTGATCAGGTCGTCATTCCGGCGAAGTCAGGAGTCCGGTAATATCGGAACTTCCCTCGGATTTCGGCTCTCTGCATGGCTACGACCAACATGGCCAAACAACTTGCCGCATTAACAAACAGTGCAGCGAAGCGACATCATCATTCAATGTTTCACGCCTTGGCGTGATTGGACGTTCGATCTTCGACGTTCATCTTTTCAGCTGCTGTTGCATAAAAATAACTTAGCGCCGGATTTAGGGCACATCGAAGATATTTTTGAATTCGGCGCCCCATTTGCGGATTTCATCATCCGACAGCGTTCTAATTGGCAGCACTTTGGCCTGGTCGATGCCGTCGATCGGCGGATAGACGCCCGGATAGAGAACCCACTCACCTACCTGATCGGCAAGCATCTGCATGGCCTCCCGGGACAGCCAGAAATCCACAAAAAGTCTGGCGGCCGCGGGATGCGGGGCCGTTGCGGAGATACCCATTCCCCGCGGCGTTCCCAGCAGGGGCTCGACCCTGGCCCAGTCCAGGGGTGCCGGTGCCTTGGTGATGATGTATTTCGGCATGGAGATGCCAATCAGTTTCTCTCCGCTTTCCACCGGAGCGGGTGTGGGACCGAACGATCTGACAAACATCGGTTTATTGGCGGCGAGCCCCTTGACGAATTTCATCCACTGGTCGTCGGAGGCAAAGACCTTGTCCTTCAATCCGACAAGCCACGAAATGGTGGTCGCATGAGAGGAGGGATTGGCCATCACGATCTTCTCCCGCCATTTGGAATCGGTCAGGTCCATGTAGCTCCGGGGGACATCCGCGGGTTTAACGAGCTCTTTATTGTAAATCGGAGCCACATATTCAATGCCGAAAATCTGGATCCGGTCGTCTTTTTTCGTCCATGCGGGGTAATCGGCGGCCGTCGGCGATGAGTAGGCGGTCAGCACGTTCTGATCCTTCAACAACTCAACGATCGGCAGGGGCGCCTGCAGGACGTCGGCCAGCAGTTTTCCGGCCTGATGCTCCGTTGAGACGGTTGCAAGATACTTGGAGGTAGAAATGCGGGTGTATTCCGCCTTTAGGCCGTACTTTTTGCTAAAGGCCTCAATTATGGGCTCGATGGCCGTAATGTTGGCGTAAAACGTCACTTTCCCCTCCGACTTTGCTTTCTCAATCAGAGTTTGGTCGGCTGAGTAGGCACAGGGGACCACGAATAAAACCAGCAACAAAGAAACGAGTTTTTTCATGATTGCACCTCCCATGTTGATTTTTATTTCGATCTCGTTGCGCTGCCGTTTCAAACGGCGCTGAAAGGCATACTGTCGGCAGAAGCCGACCTCCCGCTGCAAATGAAAAACCGGATTCGTCGATAAATTAAAGGCGAGCGTTATCCCAGTACCGCAGGTCCCGGAGATTGTCAACGGCGATATGGCCTGAAGCGTCCGAACCCCTTCTCCGGGCTACCAGCTGAGCATTGTCCATCTTGCCTCGCTTTGAAAAGACCTTGCCAATTCCTGCAACCGTCTTAATTTATTTTTTTAAACAGCACATCAGCGACCAGTGACAGGTAGCGGTTCCGGTCTCTTCCCGGGGCCTTTCTCATACCCCCAGCTCTGCTGGTGGTCGCTGATTTGGTGAAGGAGATTCAAATGGTGAAATACCGAGACGAAATAGATTCCATGGGAACCGTGAGAGTTCCCGAAGATGCGTATTACGGATCTCAGACCCAGCGGGCGGCGGATAATTTTCCCATCAGCGGGCTTCGATTTCCGCCGGCGTTTATCCATGCCCTGGCAACGGTAAAAAAATGCGCCGCCCGGGTGAATGATACCCTTGGACTGCTGGATGCCGAATTGGCACCGGCCATCGCTCACGCCGCCCAGGAAGTCATGGACGGAAAATTCGATGACCAGTTTGTGGTGGATATTTTTCAGACCGGATCCGGCACATCCACCAACATGAACATGAACGAGGTGGTGGCCTCACGAGCCAATGAGATTCTCACCGGTAAAAAAGGCGGCCGTTCACCGGTTCATCCCAACGACCATGTCAATCTGGGTCAATCAAGCAATGACGTCATTCCCTCGGTCATTCACATCGCCGCCTTAACGCGCATTCACAGCCGTCTTCTGCCGTCCCTTGAGTCACTTAAACACGTGCTGGCTGCGAAATCCCGTGAATTTGAAGATGTCAAAAAACTTGGCCGCACGCACCTGCAGGATGCTGTACCGATGACCCTGGGGCAGGAATTTTCCGGCTACAGCCGGCAAATCGAGCTTGGCATGGAGCGCATCCGGGCCGTCGAGCCCCGGCTGGCCGAACTTGCATTAGGGGGGACGGCGGTCGGCAGCGGTTTAAACGCCCACCCGGATTTTGCAAGCAATGTCATTGAGCTGATTGCAGAACACACGGGTTTGCCTTTCAGCAAAGCCGTCAATCACTTCGAAGCCCAGGCCGCCCAGGATGCGGCGGTCGAAACCAGCGGCGCCTTGAAGACGCTGGCGGTCAGTCTGACCAAAATTGCCAATGACATCCGCTGGCTGGCATCAGGCCCGCGCAGCGGCATCGGAGAAATCACCATCCCGTCCCTGCAGCCGGGCTCTTCCATCATGCCGGGCAAGGTCAACCCCGTCATCCCCGAAGCGGTCATGCAGGTGGCCGCCCATGTGATGGGCAACGACACCACGATTACCATTGGGGGTCAGGCCGGCAATTTCGAATTGAATGTCATGCTGCCGGTAATCGCCTACAACCTTTTGCAGTCGATTTCCACCCTGGCGTCGGTAACCCAAGTGTTTAACGAGAAATGCATTTCCGGCATTACCGCCAACCGCGAGACCTGTGCGGCCTACATAGAAAAAAGTCTGGCCTTGGTTACGGCGCTGGTACCCAAAATCGGGTATGATAAAGGGGCTGAGATTGCCAAAAAGGCCTATGAGACCGGTAAAACGATCAGGGAAGTCGCACTTGCGGAAAAGGTATTGCCCGAGGGGGAATTGGATAAGTTGTTAATATGATGGCTGTTTACATTTCTACCAAAATCAGCTTTAAATCCGCACATCATCAATTAACCAAAGGAATAGTGGAAGGGTGGAATATTGGAATATTGAGTTTGAAAAACGGATTCTACCTTGATTTTTATCTCTAATCGACAAGGTGTATCGAAAATAGATTTCATCCTTCTGAACCATTATTCCAACGTTCCAATGTTCCATCATTCCATGGCATTTGTCTTCGGCATAGCCGGTTTACTCTGACCGGATCCGGAGTACCAGGTTTTCCAAATCTGAATATAAGGAGATATTCGATGGCCAAAAAGCGGTACACCATCAACACTGCCTGTCCGCAGTGCGGCTGCAGCAGAGCCCAGGTGTTATCTGAAGAGGAAATGCAGGAAAGGTACGGTCACGTCCCCAATTTCGACATGGAATGCAGCGAGTGTATGGAAAAATTTACGGCCGATATGAAGACCGCCTGTCCCGAGTGGGACAAGGAATGCCGGTTGCGGGAATAGTTTCGCGGGGGAAAAGCTCATAAGAAACTTCATTCCGTCCGCTGATGTAGGGCGGGCCTCTGTGCCCGCCGATATGGTTCGGCACCCGCCCACGTCGCGCTTGTAGCGTGACTTCGCCGCGCCAAGCGGAGGCCGACCCTACACTGCTCGTGTGAAACTTCACGATGAACGTCGAACATCGAACGTTCAACATCCAATTTTGAATGAAAAAAGTTGAAGAAACGGAAATAACCAAAAATTTTAGACAATAGTTTTTCGAATGCAAAATAACTTACTAAATTTTAAATAAAATTGCGGGGCATAGCGACATCATTATTCGATGTTGGACGTTGGAAGTTCGATATTCGCCGGCTCTTCCCTGCGTCATGCTCTCCATTGTCCGACCATCCGGTTCACCCGATATTGCCCAGTGCTTTTAACGCCAATTCAGCGGCCATATAAATCATGAGAAGCCCGGCGAGAATATCGGATTGTTTCTGATAACGACGTGCCAGACCGGATGCACCCGTTCCCAGCAGCAGCAAGCCCGGTATCGTTCCCAGGGCAAAAGCAAAGACCAAAATGGCGCCGCTGAACGGTCCCCCGGCCGGAAGGGCCCGGCTAAAGGCGGCAAACGATAGTCCACAGGGAAGAAAGCCCATCATTAAACCCACCAAAAACAATTTAACCCGGCCCTGATTTGAAGCTGCGGATGTCACAATCTTTCCGTATCCGGGAAGTTTATCGGGCGACACCACAGCCATCCATCCCGGCTCCCGTATAATATCCAGGCGCGCCAGGCCGAATATCATTAGAAACAATGCCGCCAGCATGGAAAATCCTACCTGAATTCGCGCGACCCAAGCCAAATAGTCCCCACCGGTCAGAGCGGCAACTCCCGCCAATCCGGCGCCGATACCGCCCATAGCGGCGCCGATGACCACATAGGTGACTATTCTACCGAGATGATAGAATAGATGCGCCGACAATTTGCCGGTCCGGCCTGGAAAGCCGATAATCAGAGGACCGCACATGCCGATGCAGTGCCCGGTTCCGAGAAGTCCGAGCATAAACATGGAGAAAAGCGTCAGCTCAATCATGCCGTAATTCCTAACATTTCAGAAAATATTTGGAAAGCAGGAAAAGGCAACGCAAATTTCGGTTCCATTGCATGGTGTGGTCATCTAAAGGACTCATTGACAGTTTAGCAGAAAAATCAGGCGCTTTGTTTCGAACATAAAACTGGTTTAGAATTTACTTCTAGCCATCTTGGTCCCCCCTCTTTATAGTTTGACAACGGCATTAGATTCCTTTAGTAATTTTGCCAAATCAGAAACAGCTTCATTTAAGTAGAAGGAGGCCGGCATGCAAATCGGTGGTGATGGCGATAAAAGGGGACTGCTTAGATCTGATTTTTTAAAAAGATTTTTTCTGGTTGCGGGATGTATCGGATCGGTACTCTTCGGATTGGCAATGTTGGTCGGTGAGGCCGGTTCAGGGCCGAAACCCGGCCTGAAACCTCTGGATGAACATGGTCGCATGCAAATCAGTGATCAAGACCGTTGCCCGGTATGCGCCATGAGAGTGAACGTCCATATAAAATTTTCCAGTGCTATCCAGCTTGTGGATGGCAAAACCTTTTATTTCTGCGGCACCGGCTGCATGATCCGTTCCTGGATGCATCCGGAAATATTTTTAAATGCATCAAAAGCAGAATTGCAGAGAAGCGTGGTGCAGGATTATTTTAGCGGCGAGCAGGTTGACGGCCTGGCCGTTTACTGGGTGGCAGGCTCCGATGTAATGGGGCCCATGGGGCCGGCGTTGGTGCCCATTTTCGATGAAGGTCAGGTGGCGGTCTTTAAAAATCGACACGGCGGGAAAGCTGTTTTTCGACTGAACGAAATGACCGATGAAAAATGGCAAAACCTGACCGGCAGGAAAGCCCTACCCCCCAAATGACACCGAACCGCGAAAAGGCCGATCGATTGGGTATTTGCAATGCGGTCGGCATATTTATCCTGATTCTTGCGGCAGTGGCCGCCGTCATCGTTTTCATCGACGTCACATATCGCAGCGACACCTCTATCGATCAGTGCGCACAGCTGGTGCGTGTTTTCGGTTTCGACCGGCTCTCCCTGGTACCGTCCGGCCGGACGTTGCGAATGCTCAATTTGCCGAATTCAGCCGTTGACTGGCAGTATGATCCAGGACTTGCAGGCATCCAGCCATACCCGGCTGAATTAATTCTGAAAGCCCCTAACCCGGACAAGCCGGTTGGAGCGAAGCGTCAATCCCGCTTTAGCGGGGAGCCAAAAAAGAAATAAAGCACGAAAGGACGAAAACACGAAAAGGAGAAAATAAAATTTTCGTGTTTTCTAAATTTCGTGTCTTCGTGATGAAATCCGCCTCAGGCGGATCATAAAATGCAAAAAAATAACAATTAAGACTCTGCCTGAAAACGAAATATGAAATTTCGTTCATCATATCCATTCTTGGCCTGGACGGTAAGAGATATCCTCAGGCAGCCGCTTGAAGCCATTCTCCTTTTTCTATCACTGGCTTCGCTGGCGACGGTGCTGGGCACCGCCCTTTTGCTGAGTCAGTCACTTTCCCACACCGCCCAACGCATTTTGCAGGATGCCCCCTCCCTGGTTATCCGCCGAGTCGGTGTGGGCGGCTGGGCGCCCATGCCGGTTCAAGAATCCATCCGGCTGGCGAAATCGGTCGCCGGTGTCATTGGTGCCAGAGCGCGTATCTGGGGCACGGTAAACGGCCCGGCCGGACCCCTTACCGTCTTTGGAATTAATCAGCCCCTTGAGCGTGGCGGCTTGCCGGACACCATCCCGCTTCCCTCCCCAGGTCAGGCGATTTTGGGCCCCGGTGTCATGGCGGATACCAAAGCAGATGTCATAAAATTGAGCGGTATCAATTCTGTTGCCGTCAAAGTTGCGGCGGTTCTCGATTCCCGGACGAGTATGGCAATCCATGATGTGGTCCTGCTGCATCCCGAGGACGCCAGACAAATCTTGGGCATTGCAGCGGGATACGCCAGCGACGTTGCCGTGGATGTATTTCACGAGAGTGAAGCCGAGGCGGTATTGCCGGATCTGGCCAGGGCATATCCCTGGCCGGTGCGTCTGATTACACGCCGGGAGGCGGCCGGTATTTATTCCGCCGGGCTGGCCCGCCGCAGCGGCCTTGCTTATTTGGCCCTGGTGCCGGCACTGCTCGCACTCGCCTTTATCGTCCTGGGCGCTTATAAAAATCAAAACGCACGGCGTTACGAGGTCGGATTATACAAAGCTTTCGGCTGGACCACCCCTGACATCTTCCGCCTTCACCTGTTGAAAGCGCTGATGATCGGAGGGCCTGCCATGTCCAGCGGACTTATCCTCGCCTACGGCCTTGTCCTCCGGCCCGGTGTGTCCTGGCCCGGGTATTTGCTGCTGGGGTGGAAACAACATCCGCCGCTGCTACATCTTGATGCTTCCGGAGCGTTGTTGGTGCTCCTTGAAATCGCACTGCTGGTATTTTTGCCGTATCTTGCCGCAACCCTCTGGCCGGCAATCAAAGCAGCAACCACCGATCCGCAGGACTTTCTTGAAAGGGAATTCATGTAGGTATGCACTCAACACTTGTCTGTCAGAATATCAGCCTGCTGCGCCGCAGTTGGGACGGCTCACAGCATGCGGTTCTAAATGACGTGAATGCCGTTTTCAAGGCCGGCCAGGTAACACTTATATCAGGGTTGACCGGCGCCGGCAAAAGCACGCTGCTTAATATTCTGGCCGGTCTTTTGCGCCCCTCGCAAGGTCAGCTCCTGGCAGAAGATCAACCCGTTTCGCGCTGGAACACCGCTCACCGGGACCGCTGGCGCAGAAAGGTGGGCATTGTCTTCCAGCACCCCCGTCTGTTAAATGAACTCACCGTTCTAGAAAACGTTGTCCTTCCAATCATTCCCCGCGTCCGCTCTATTGCCAGGCTGCGGCAGAGCGGTTATGAAGCCCTTGAAAGTCTCGGCATCTCACATTTGGCAGGTCAGCCCGGCTTCACCCTTTCCGGCGGAGAACAGCAAAGAGTTTCCATCGCCCGGGCAATTGTATCTCAGCCTGAAATCCTGGTTGCCGACGAACCCACCGCGCATCAGGACGACACCGGCACCGCAGCGATTATTCAGCGCTTGTCCGAGTGGAAGCGTCCGGATAGGATCACCATCATCGCTGCGCATGATGCGCGATTGCAGCGGCACAGCAATTTTGCCGACAGGCAGTTTGAGCTGAAAGGCGGTTGTTTAAAGGAATTGAAATGATCTGGCACCCGCTGCTCATAGCCGTTCTTGTGGGAGATTTGCTCAGCCTTTTATTACTGCTGGCGGCGGCTAAAACTGCGTTCAAGATCACCATTCAATGGGCCCCGCAGTCAGCGACAAGCCAACAGATACAGCTCGAACGCGCAGCAGAAACCTCCGTTTTAACCGCCAAATTTGCGCTGGGGATTTTTTTTGCATCTACACTGGTTTTGATCGTCGGAATAACCAACGTGTTGCCGGCCCTTATTCCCGGTGCCATGTGTGGGACCGGCGTCCTTCAGGCAACCGACGGCTTGGGCGGCCGCGCGTTAGTATTTCGTCTCCTTTTGTTGGGGATCATTTACATCTGGCTGAACATCGAAAAGCTAAACATCCTGCAACCGCATAGACCGCTCACCCAGCGCAATGCCCGCATTTTGCTGCTGGTGTTGCCCTTTCATCTGCTGGCGGCGTCGACCACTATGCAGGCCGTATATCGCATGGATACCCATCAACCCGTTGATTGCTGTGCCGTGGTTTATGATCAAGTCCGCAACCTTGCAAGCGCTCAGCAGGCGGCCGGAATTCCGGATACCCTATGGCTGTTGATTTTTTGGACTTTAACTATCCCGCTGGTATTTGGCGGTTTACGAGCCTGGCGGGCGGAGCCGTCCGCACAGGTTAAGGCCACGGGCTGGATGGCCTTGCTTGCCCTTTTATGGGTGCCGGCGGCCGCCGTTGTCCTGATAAGGGTATTTGCCGCTTATTACTATCAGGTGCTCCACCATCACTGTCCCTGGTGCTTGTTTTTATCCGACCACAAATTTGTCGGAATTCCATTATTTTTTACCCTGGCGGTTGTCGTCCTGGAAGGACCGACTTCTTTTCTAACTGCTAAAATAGCTGCGACATATCCGGAATTCATTCAAACCGCAAATATGCGCGCGCGAATTGCCGGGTTAAGACTCCTGCTGGCCGCCATCGCATTTACCGGTATGGTGGCCTTGCCCGCCGTTATCTGGCGACTGCGGTATGGGGTGTGGCTGCAATAAACTGCAGGGGAATGTTAAAGTCAATTCTAAACCATTTGCATCAGCAGATTCGATAGGCAATAAAATCCCAAATCTCAAGCACCAAATTATTTACTACAGTTGTATAAGTGACAGGGCTCCGAACGTTACCCGTAAACTCCTTGACGGGGATGACGGATACGTGCTAATGCTTCCGTCTTAAAATCTCTGTCTATCAGCGAATTGCGGGCATTTTTGGAAAATCCATCAGCTATGCGCCGGCGGCATGCGGCAGGTCATCGCAGAACCCGGTCAGGCAAGGGGATAGGTTGTATCACGTGTCTGATATCTCATTACAGGATCGTTTTAAAGGCTTTTCTCGATTGAAGCTTTTCCTGGCCTTGTCGAGAACCTCCCATGGATTATTGGATATGTGTACGCCTGCCTTTGGGGCCCTGCTATGGCTCGGACATTTTCCTTCTTTTTATGTTGTCATTATCGGCCTTGTCACGACCCTCGCCGGGTATACCGCCGTCTACGCCTTAAACGATCTCATCGATTACAAGGTTGATAAAGAAAAGGCGGCCACGGTCGGTCTGTCGAACGCAGGAAGTGATCTTGATGGTGTCTTCGTCCGTCACCCGATGGCTCAGGGATTGTTGACTTTTAAAGAAGGACTGTTGTGGGCGATATCCTGGGCCGTGGCGGCACTGATCGGTGCTTATATCCTCAATCCGGTTTGTGTGCTTATTTTTGTCGGCGGCTGTGCGCTGGAGGCCATTTATTGCCTGTTATGGCGTGTCAGCCCGTTTCGTACCTTTGTCAGCGGAGCCGTAAAAACCTCGGGCGCCATTGCGGCGGTTTTCGCGGTCGATCCAAATCCCTCGGGCTTGTATTTAATATGTTTGTTTTTGATGATGTTTTTCTGGGAAATCGGGGGGCAGAATATTCCCAACGATTGGTCTGATGCGGCTGAGGATCGGCAGATGAACGCCAAAACCATTCCGGTCCAATGGGGACTTCAGGCCGCCAATGGCATCATTCTGGGCACCATCGTTTTAGCCCTGGGCATGAGCGCTGTTCTTTTTCATTTTTCCCGCGTAACTTACGGAATTGCTTTTATTGTTTTATCACTGGCTGCGGGGTGTTATCTGCTGCTCTTGCCGGCGCTGAAACTATCCAAAACCCGTGAACGTTCCCACGCGATGGTCCTGTTCAACAAAGCCAGTTATTATCCACTGGCGTTGCTGCTGATTGTTTTGATCAAAGTTTTGTTGCAGCGCTGAAGATGAGAAGGAGTCATCCATGAAAGAATTTGATGCCGGAGAGCTGGCCAGGTTCAACGGTGAAAACGGCAATCCGATTTATGTTGCTTACGAGGGTAAGGTCTACGATGTCAGCGAAAGCAGGCTCTGGCGCAACGGCCAGCATATGAAACGGCATCGTTCCGGCAATGATCTGACCAGCGACATGCAGGCTGCACCGCACGCTGCCGATGTGCTGGAGCGATATCCCCAGGTCGGCGTAATTAAAAAGGTTGCTGTTGAGGAACCGGCAATACCGGGGCCGCTTGCCCTGCTTATCAGGCGTTTTCCCTTTCTGCGGCGGCATCCGCATCCGATGACGGTTCACTTTCCCATCGTGTTTACTTTTTCAACGACTGTTTTCAATATCCTTTACCTGCTTACCGGAAATAAGTCTTTTGAGCTTACCGCATTGCACTGTCTTGCCGGCGGCATTTTATTTTCGGCAGTGGGCATCACCACCGGTGTTTACACCTGGTGGCTGAACTACATGGCCAAACCGCTCAAAGCCGTCAAAATAAAACTGCCCCTCACGAACGTCATGCTGATTACCGAGGTTGTTATTTTTGTCTGGCGTATCATGACACCGGACATACTGGATTCCATCCGCTTCGGCAGCATTGTGTATTTTCTGCTGGTTCTGTCTCTGGTGCCGATGATAACGGTTATCGGCTGGTATGGGGCATCCATGACCTTTCCGGTGGAGAAGGAGTAGTGTAGTTAGGTTTCAGGTGTCAGGTCAAATCTCATCGGGGGGGGTAGAAAAGAAACACAGAGTGCAGCCGGCAAGGTGTAAATCCCAAATTCCAAGCACCAAATAACAAACAAATCTCAAATTCCAATATTAAATGACCCAAACTTGTTTGGTATTTCGGATTTCGGTCATTGTGATTTATTTGATATTTGGGATTTGGGTATTGGAATTTATAGGAATCCATCACTTAGTTTATTTGAAGTTTAGATTCCCAAATTCTCCGAGACCAGGTTTTTTACTTAATGGCAAGGTGTATCACGGCGATGCCGTTTGTCAGTTTTCGGTGGCTGACCTTTGAGAAACCGATACCTGTCAAAATTTCAGTCAACTCGTCCGGCAACGGCCACATGCGAATCGTCTCGGGAAGGTGGGTATAGGCTTGGCGGGAGCCCGCAATCAGTTCGCCCAGAAAGGGCATGATGTAAAATGAATAGAAATCATATAGCCAGCGAAATGGCGTGAAGGTAGGTTTCGAAAATTCCAGGCACATCATTTTACCGCCGGGTTTCAGTACCCGGTACATTTCCTCAAATCCCTTTTTCATATGGGTCACATTCCGGATACCAAAACCAACCATGGCAGCGTCGAAATCAGCGTCTGGAAATGAAATCGATTCGGCATCTCCCTGAACATAGCAGATACGTTGTTCAATATCTGTGTCAACAACTTTATGGAGACCGGCCAGAATCATGGCACGATTGATATCATAAACAATAACAAGTCCTTCGGGCCCGATTTTTTCCGCCGCCAGGATTGCCAGATCACCCGTGCCGCCGCATACATCAAGCACCCGGCTGCCGGGGGACAATGCCATCATATGAACAGCAGACCGTTTCCAAAGATGATGAATACCGAGGCTCAACAAGCTGTTCATGAAATCGTAATTTTTGGCCACCGTGTTAAAATGCTGCAAAACCCGGTCGGCTTTTTCCTCCCGAGGGACCCGTTGAAACCCGAAATAGGTCGTTTGAGCGCCACTGGCACTTTTTTCTAGTTGTTCCCTGCGTTTCTCGTCATCAAGCCACATTTTTCTTTGTTTGAACATTTTCCGGTCTCATATTTTTGATAGTTCTGTTGAAGCCCAATCCTGATCAAGCCCTTTTTCGTCAATTTATTGCCTGAATTTGGCACCCCCATTCCGGTATCGGATTAAAGATAAGATAAGCAGATTACCTCCGACTGCAACTCCCGTTGATGAGGTCGGTTTGCCGCAAGGGCTTGCAACTGTTTGGAATCATAATATAGAAAAGTTTAGCAATTTCAGTCAAGGTTTTGACGCATCCGGGCTTCAGCTTTCAGTTTTTAATGTTCCGGCCAAGGGTATTCATCTAAAATCAAAACATTTGCGCCTCTGCCCCATCTTGGCACAATTAGTGCTTTAATATACATAACGAAATAAATCATTGTGCATACATACACAGCGTTCTTTCTAATTGGCCTGGTACGGTAAGTTATGAACCAACTTCAAAAAGCTGAATACTGCATTAATTATGACGCTGTGTATATATCGAAAAACCTTATAAAGGATTTCTTGCTTTGACCGATAATAAACATAGAAGCGTTTTCCTGAATAGAGGGGCAAACGTGCTGGTTTTTCTCACCGACGGTAGTTGTGTTGACTGATTCCAAGTTAAATAAAGGTTCTAGAAGAGATTCCAGGAATTAGAGGAGAGAAAAAAGATCTTGCACAAGGGGAGGGAATACGGATGTCTGATTTGTCAGTCAATTTTTGTAGGCAGGAGCAGATGAGTATTTGCACGGCCGACAATCGCAAACAGCAGGTTGGTTGCAGCTACTATGAAAAATCGCAATTCGCCGAACGTTGCATGTATTTCATTTTTGATGAATACTGTGATTGCCTCACGGCCCAGATGAATGCCCAGCAGCAATTAAAGAACTAAAGAAATGAATATTGAAGATTGAAAATTGAATAATTATTGCTATCGCTTCGCTCTGTCTGTTTTAATCTGGATCCGACTGAGGCGGGTTTTAAACATTCAATATTCAATTGAAAATATCTAATAATATTAGGGATTCGCGAATTTTTTCGCCAGATCATTATCAATTACATATATACAAACTTCTTTGGCACCCTGCTCCAGATAACCGCTTTTCTGACATAGGTTGTTGATTAAATAACTCACATCGTCTCTGATGCGCTTGTCATAAGTTTTAAAATCCTCTTGGTTATAGTCCTTAATAGCCCGCCGGAAGTTCTCATTTTCAAGAAACGGGTCCAGCACCTTTTCTTTCAGATTATAAACATAGCGATCATGCATGGCTTTATAAATTTTAGTCTCCGTAATCGGCAACCCGTCTACCATGATTTCCTGGGTTAATGTCCTGGTGGTGTATTCTTTTTGCGAAGATTTACGAAAAGCGATGCGTTGACTGCTGTCGGCTTTGGTGCCCAGCAGGTGCCTTTCAATGCCTTCTAGAAATTCTTCGGTGACCTCCAATTTTTCTTTCGTGTAGGTACAGGTTTCAGTCGAGCCGATCTCAAAATTAATCGCAAACAAATAATTCTGGATTTCCCGCGAGATCTGTTCTTCATTGTAGTAATAAAGAGATTCTTTGACCTCCTGTAATACCGTGTAGTCGTACATCCGCAGCAGAGAATCCAAAAATCCCGCCGGTATCAAATCTTTTACCTCTTTGTGGATTTTAGTAAAAAATTTGCACAGATCCGACATGTTGATCAACTTGTCATCTTTAGCGTAGGCAGAGTAAAATTGATTAAAAATTTTGATTGAATCGCGACCGGAAATACCATGCTCCCCTTCTTTTTCCGATTCGGCAATGATATTGCGGCGCCGCTTGGCAGTCAATCGCTTGCGGTCTTCTTCCTTCAGCCATTCCGGAATATAGCCGGTATAAATTTCCATTTTGAGTAATTGCAGGTTTTCGTCGCAGTAGAGCCGATATTTGTTCGGATCACCGATCCACTCCAGCATGGCTTCGGATTTCAAATTCAGGCGCGATGAAATGATCACGCGCGCAAAATTGTGCAGCACCCTGGGCAGAAACCCTTCATCGATATGTTTGCCGAAAATATTGCGGTAAATTTCTACTTCAGTTGCCAGATCCATCACATAGGGAATATTGATGTATTCAACGCGATCAAGAAAGGACTGGAAACCTTGAATGTTTTTTTCATCCTCCGGGTTCATGACCGCCAAAAGCAGGGAGTTAACATTCTCCTCAATA
Organism: Desulfobacterales bacterium; assembly: GCA_020345785.1. The sequence goes on along the minus strand of CP070771.1, from coordinate 3,871,930 downwards.
TCCTCCACTTTGTGGACACCTTCACTGATGATGTTGTGAAGTTCGATCAAGCGTTCGGTATTATGAGACTTGACATCCATTAAGGCATAAATACCGTTGTTGGTCTTGGCATATTGTGAAAATATGTACTTTACCTGGTTGCTGTCCCTCAAAAGGCTGTTAATTCGCCGCTGTAATATGGCATTACTCATAATGTTTTCGCGCAAGGGCTTATCGCCCGGATTGAAGACACTGATCCCCTCTCCCAGCCGACGATTAAACCGGTAGGGACGCGCGTATAGCATGTCAAAAACTTTTTGCGGACTTTGCAGGCGATTCAGCAGGGCCTCATACAAGGCGCTGCAGATCGTGCAGGGATTGTCTCTGAAGACCCAGTCATATTCCTTCTCAGTGGATAGCTTCCACTTGAATTCATCGTTTTTAAACAAATCGTCAAAAAATTCCCGCCGATGCTGCTTTGGAATAATTAATATCGGATTATCGTGGCTGGGACAGGGTACCTCGATAAAATCGCTCGCCAGATAATTGGCAGCCATATATGCTTCGGAGCCCTGCAAGGAATTGCGCGATCCGTTTTCAGCCATCATATCGGATTGTTCAGAAAGAGAGCTGTCCAGCAGCTGAGATAATTTTTCGAGCACCGGATGGGTTTCGAAATCACTGAGTCTTCCCAATATTTTTCGATTAAACCGCCAAACGGCTTCATAGCGCAGGCCGACATCAGTGTTGGCGAATTCTTCGAACTTCCTTAACAAATTATTCAGAAAAGTGCTTTTGCCGCAACCGGGTGGACCTTTGAACAGGTAAATCTTATTTTGCTGAGCACCTCGTTTCCAGGCTTCTACCAGGCTGATCAAACGATTGGCAAAGAGACGGTCGGCGAAAAACGGATGGTCGGTGCCTTCGACGAAGAGTTCGCTGCAATCATACAATACGTAATGAATGGATTCCGGATCATCGGAGTACTCATCGAGACCTTCCCCAACATAAACCTTGATCATATCGTGAAAGACCTGGAAGACATTGCGTATTACGGCCGGCGGGTCAGCGACAAGTTCATTGAGAAACACCTCGAACGGAATAGCGGAGCGCTGTTCCAACCCGCTCATGTTCTCGTTGAGATTGTACATGGCCTTCTTGATGTTTTTTACTCCCTGATCATCGTGCGGGGGTAAGGTGGCTTTTTTCTTTGAAGGCACCAGTAAATTTTTGATGTTCTTCATTGTTTTATTCCGACCTCTGGCGGCGGGTTTCCTGGGTCTGTTTTCCGGCTTTCGCATTCCACCTTCTAAATTCTTAAATATTTTGCTTCGACAGCTTGCGGTCTTTCATAGTATAAAGCATCCGCTGCCACTTAATTTCCTTGGCTTGGGGATCCTCTTCCACCGGCGTGGTAAGCCCGGGAATCGGAAGGCGCACCTGGGATGGTTCGGCTTGCACAACCTCGCTGGTTTCCAGCTGAACCGGACTTCCCCACAAATACTCAATTCCCAACATGGTATTGGCGATAAATTCTTTTACGAGAGGTTTGCCTTCAAATACGTGTACCAGATAAAGATTGCCGTTATTGGTTTTTTCCGGGTTGATTTGAATGTGGGGCGGATGGTAGAGGGTGTCGAGCAGCATCTGACGGTATTTCCCGGCACTGCGGCTTTTGACGAAGTATTCCCAGACCCCTCTGTTTTGGTTTAGACGCCGGCCGGCCACAAACAGCTTATACTTGTTGACGAAATCCTGGTCGACAAATGTATTTATGAACATGAAATCATTGAAGTTTTCACGCAACTTGAACAAAAAGTCCAGGCCTTGTCCGTTGTGCTCATCAAATTGGTCGCGCTCTCTGGCATCCAAGAGTCGTCTGAATTTAATGGAGTATTTGCCCTTGCCTGACAACTCTTCAATGTAGTAAAACAACCGCATACCTAAAGCATAGGGATTTAAACCCACGCGCGGCATGAACGTGACGCCGGCATGGGTGCGGGCGAAGTCCACTTCGTGTCCATCGATGCGATCATCCTGCAGAAAAAGCTTCTCATGCCAGTAACTGGCCCAGCCCTCGTTCATAATTTTGGTTCGGATCTGCGGCTGGAAAAATAATGACGTTTTGCGGACGAGTTCAATGACCGGCTTCATCCAGGCGTTTTTTTCTTTTCTCAAGAATTCGGAGTGCTCCAGCAGATATTGCATCAGGTCGAGTTTTTGAGCCGGTTTTTTCTCCAAGCTCTTTTTGAATATCGCATCAAACTCAGGGTATTTTCGGAACACTTCCGCAAAAAAGGCCTTTTCTCCAAGGTCTCTGCTCTCTTTTATACTCTGATTGTATCTTTCTATTTCCTTGACGTATTTATTGATATTTATCTTCTTTATCGATTGCAGGAAGACATCAAAATAGTAATCAAGCATTTTCGAGCGGTTGGTTTTGTGGGGGCGATTTAGTTGCGACAGCTCATAGTGGTAGCCGACCAGGTTGTCAATGCTCCGCGAAAATTCAATGATATAATCCACCCATCTGCCTTTTTCAGATCGGAGATTGGCGATCATTCGTTTATCCGAAAGCGCCTGACCGGTGAAATCATAATCCCATGTGTGACGAAAGTATAAATTGTTCTGGAAAAAATCAATGTGGGCCAGAACGTGGTAGAAAATCATGACATTCATCCAGTCCGGATTGTTATCATTGTAGTAAGAAATAGCCGGGCGGGTGTTGATGACGGTTTCGTAAGGATTGCTTGGATATAGTTCATACCGGCCTTTTTCTTTCAAAACTTCTACATCGTGGACCCAGTAATCATAAAGAGTTGGAATCATTAGCTTGGGAGTAAGCTCCAGCAGATCGCGGTTGGAAACAATATATTCCAAGGTTTCATCCTGAAAACTCAGACCTGCGTCGAGGGCTCTCCTCTTGCACCCTTCCATGATTTTTTTGGTATGTTGATCTATTAACTCCATAGTAATAAATGAATATTGAAAATTGAATATTGAATATTTAAGGATTTCAATCCGTTTTATATTAAGGCGTCTTTATTAGAGCGCCAGATGACATCAAAATGCGGCGAATGACTGACCTCAATTAAAATCGACAGAATCCCATCAATATTCAATAGTCAATCTTCAATGTTCAATCCTGTGTTCCAGTTAGTCTGCCGCATATCAAAAAGTAGGTTCGGAGGCTACTCGCTAATCAAATGTTTTATCCCCTCAATCAACCTGGGTTCATCCGCATCTTCCTGCATCACATCCAGTCTGAGCAAATTCGGTTTGTCTTCCAGCAGGTTGGACTTTTTTAGATATTTTTCCACCTCGCTGTTGTGGGTCGCTTCAGTAGCATGCTCGGCGATTGTGATTCCCACCCGGTTGGCATAGGTCAGCATTTTTTTGAGCTCCGGAACACTCTCTTTGCCGTCCGTATCCCAATCGTCACCGTCTGTTCCGTGAAAGATATATATATTGTAGTCCCGCATCAAATTTTCTTTTTCGACGATTTCATTGACCAGCCGATAGGCCGACGATACCTGGGTTCCGCCGGCAACTTTCGAATTATAGTATGTGTAAAAGTCCGACACCTCTTTGGCTTCAGTGTCATGCAGGATAAAGCGGGTTTCCACCTGCATGGCATATTGGTACAGCAGCCAGCTGTAAATCAACACATGCTGGGCGACCACCAGCACAGTGGATTTACCGGCCATTGATCCTGAATAATCCCGCAGGAAAAACACCATAGCCTGGGACTCGTAGTCTTTTTCGCGTGACAGAATTCGGTAAACCAAATCAGCGGGCGACACCAGGAATCGCGACGGGTCGATATCTGCAACATTCGGAATATTGCCCAGATGGATATTGGTTTCAGTAATTTTGCGCAGCGTCGCTTTTTTGTCGAGTAACTGTCCAAAGCCGCGGTGTTTATCTGTCAGATCGTAGGTGTAACGCGTCAGCGATCTCTTTTTACCTTTATCTTTCAGGTTGGGAAGTTCAAATTTTTCGGTGAGAATTTTGCCCAGGTCATAAGCGTTTGATTCCATTTCGTGCTGGCCGCCCTCGCCTTGTCCGGGACCGGTTCCGCCCTGCTGATCGGGTGCCCGTACCGGCTGTTCGCCGATGACCTCGCCTTCTTCGCCATCGCCGGCTCCACCACTGCCTTGCTCTTCCTCCGTACGAAACGAGGTGTCATGAAGAAATTTCTCCTCTACTGTGGTGGGCACAATAACGACTTTATCTTTGCCGCTTTTACCCGGTTTGATCAGACGACCCACATTAATCTTGCGCGGAAAACCATCTTTTTCCCGCTGCTTGTCGCGTTCGAGCAACTCATCGATGGAGCGGATGCTGACATTGGGTGTGCTCTGCAGCGCGGTAATGCCCTGTAAATCCAGCAGATCATGAAAGGCATAAAAATTGCGGACAGGCCGAGAAATATTGCCCTGCCCTTCGCCGGCTGAGTCCGCATCAGGCACACCATGGGAGCTGCTATCGTTTAGCTCCGCAAGAATCTTTTGCTCCCGCTCGGGCGTAAGGCCTTCCTGCTTTAGCTCATTATAAATTTTGATCAGATGTTGATCCATGACCCTTTATCCTGTCGACAAGGTATAAAAATGTGTATTTACTTATTGTTTAACTAGATGCAGGAAATGAGCAATTTTTTCGATAGACAAGGCCGCACAAGGTTTTTAGCCTGAGGCGCACTCCGAGTACGTCGAAGGCTAAAAGCCGCGGAGAACGCCGTATATCGGAAAAAGGGCCATTTCCTTACCCCCTATTTTTCGTCTTCCTGCGTACAAAAGTATTCAATAGTCTTCTGCGCACAGGTCTTGCAATATCCCAGTTTCTCGAGCATGGTGGCAATCATGCGGTCGTAAAGCTTTTGGTTTTCCTCGTTGGTTCGATTTGCCAGGGCCCCTATGAGACTGCCGGCTCCGGCAATGTCGGATTTAAGACGCACATCGGTGACGGCCTTGACCAGTTCCAGGTTGTCCATAAAATCATAGTCCGGATTTACGGATATTTTCTGGCCGTAAATCTTGCGGATTGACGTTCGAAATGATTCACGCTGTTCTTCGCTCTTTAGACCCAGACGCTCTTCCACGCTGTTAATGTAGCGCTCATCGATCTTGAGCGCCTTTAGCTCACCGGATTGCGGGTCTTTGTATTTCCACATTTTGTCGGGACCTAAATTTTCAGCATCAATGCCGATAATCATGTTGACATAGCTCATGACGTCTTTTCGAATCGCAAAGGGCTCATCCATGTAAGCGTTGAACATTTCGGTCATGATGCGTTCGCGATACAACCCCTTGGCGGTTTTTAGATCCTCCAGATATTTGGTTCGGTCATTGGCTTCGGTGACGTAGTCCAAGATGATCCGATCTATAGACTTAAAAACGTCATAGGCAAACATGCACTCACCTTCGTTGGTTTCCGAGCTTTCGATCAAAAGCTGGATGGCACGGCCGAGATTCCGTTGGCCTAAACCTTTTTGGCCGAAGCGGTTGATAATTTCCGGATCCTGATTGAGTGTATCAATAACCTCGGCCAGGGTTTTGATGCTCTTTTCGCCGGCAACTTCTCCGGCTGCCAATTTCATCGTTTCGACCGGGGTCAGTTTTTCGGAGCGGGGCAAACGGGACAAAACAACGGCAATGGATGCGGCATAATTCAAATTCGGATCCTGATGTAAATTTTCTTTGGTCAGCGTGGTACGGGTTTCGCTACCGATGGCATAAATGGTGAGCTCCTTCTGAAGTTTGTAATTGGTATTATGCGACACGTAGCAAATCCGGCAACGGTCGACGATAGGGGCTTCTTCTTTTTCGGACAGAAAACGGTGAAATTCAGAATTGTTGCTGGTGGCGACGATCAGGGTGTCGATGGGCCATTTGTAACCATCGATTTCGATATTGCGGTTCTGAATGACGCCTAAATAAACCTGGACCAGATCTTTCTTGTTTTTGTAAATTTCATCACTGAAGTGAATACCGCCGCCTGCCACCCGGGCCAGTGCACCCCGCCTTAGATCAAAACGATAAGGGTTGTTGGTATCGGTGATGTGCAGCAAGCGCTGGATCGATTCTTCTCCAAGCAGGTCCACCGAGGACGATGTAATCTTGTCTTTTGCCGGATATTTGCCGGTTACGGTGCCCAGGCTCTCGGTCAGCGGCACCGGGGTAATTTCGATAAATTTAAGAATTTCATCGATCCCGCCACCCGTAAAATTCCTCATATCATTTAGAATATAACTGCTGCAGGCACCCAAGGGACGATAATTTTCGTACAGCGTGTCAATTTCCTTATCTGAAAAACCGATTTGTTTGGCTAAAAATTCTTTGTTTTGATCGGGGTCCTCAAACAGACTCATTGCCAGAATCATCGGGTCTTCATAAGTCTGGGATTCAATGGTGGTAATCTTGCCGTAGTTGCCAACCTTATCGAGATTTAAAAACTTGAACGTATATTTGCGGTTCTTGTTGTTGGATAGGAACGCGCGATATTTAGCAGCCAGAAACTCGACCAAAAATGTCTTGCCATTTCCCGGCTCGCCCACCAGCACGAAGGCCATTTCTTTGGATGATCCCCCCTCGGCGGCATCTTTGACATAAGAAACAAAACTGTTGATTTCGTCATACATGCCGATCACATGCTTGGATCCTTCGCGGAAGATACTGAAATCATATGTTGTTTTTCCGTTTACCACTACTTTTTCGATCTTGCTTTCCAAAACCATGCGCGACACGCCTTGAAAAGCATTTTCAAAGCGACGATTGCCTTGCTTGACTTCAGTCAGGTGATAGTGGAGTGTTTTTGAATTATTAGACATTTTACCTCCATTAGAAAAGTTTGTTTAGCCGTTTTCGGGCGGCTCCCGATTGACCGCGGGATCATTCAGAATGTTGTCTTTTTCAAATATGCAGTGGATCCGCATTCTTTTTAGGCGAACGATTTTCAAGAAATGCTGTAACCGCTGTCGGGCGAGAAATTCCGGTGGGAAGCCAAAAATAACTAAACAGTCGAACCTGTTCGAGCTCTACTGATCCCGAACTAGCCTGATAATAGAACCGTAATCATCTTACCCTTGCGGTCAACTAAAAACTGATAAAAAAGATTTACAGATTATCGATTTTTTGACATTAAAATGACGGTTTTAATGTCGTTCTTAAGATTTCTGGAAAAGGATTCGGTTGTTAAAACCAATCAAACTCCAGGTGTGTGGCTGATATTTTCAAAGAGCAAAAGCTGCTATTGCCTGAATATTATTTGATTTCGAAACCTTACCGGGTGTGATCAGATCGAGTGCAACGCTTTACCAGATGAATTGTCGGTCAGCAGGGCATTTTACTACAAACATGTAGTTTTGTAGATGCAAAATTGATACCATCATCAGCATGATCGCTTTGTCCGAAAAGGAGTCCATATGAAGCCGTGGAAACGCGCGGCATTCTGGGCGTTTGGTTGGATATCAAAAACCGTCGCCACCCTGTGGCTCAGCACCTGTAGGATTTCTGAATTCGGCCGTGAAATCGAAGAAAGATATATTGGACAGAATCCGCAAAAGGGAGTACTTTATGCCAGCTGGCATCGGGGACTGTTCTTTGTCATATATTGGTACCGTCATCAGAATGTTGTGTCTATCGCCAGTGCCAGCGAGGATGGCGAGTTGGCCGCCCAGGCCGCGAAACGCTTCGGATGGATCACTGCCAGGGGATCCTCATCGCGAGGCGGAAGGCAGGCATACCGCGAAATGGAAGCTCTCATAAACCAGGGTTACAAAGGCGGTCTGGTTGCCGATGCTCCCCGCGGGCCGCGATTCGTATCTAAATTGGGAATTATTTATCTGGCCAAACGAACCGGGATTCCAATTATTCCGGTGATATGGAGTGCGGATCGATTCTGGAAGCTGCAGAGCTGGGACCGGACCATTATTCCCAAGCCGTTTGCACGTATTGTGGCCCTTTTTGCCGATAGCTATATTCAGGTGCCGGAGGATGCCTCGCGTGAAGCGTGTGAGCGATATCGCCAGCAACTCGACGATGCGTTGAATCGGATTATGTACCAGGCCGACCATTTTTTTTGGGATCCCGCTGCCACTGATCCGCGACAGATCGAGGTGCCCGATCCTGTGCCGCTGCCTGATTGACTTGATTTGGTATTTTAGATTTCAGGTTTAGATTGCAGTTTGAACGAAAATATGAGAGAGATCCAAAGGTATACGGTGTAAGGTTTAAGGTATATGGTCATTCAAGGGCTTTCCTAAAACCTTCCACCTTTTACCCTAAACCTTATACCATTTTTTCAATATGAGGATGACCATGAATAAGGAAATTGCAGATATTATAGCGGGTGCGGATACCCGGGACTGGAAAACGATTCAGGTGGATTTCGGCGAGGAATTTCTGGACATCAATGTACCGGATAACTGTAAAATATTGACCATGCCCTCCATGCCCTGCCTGGTCGACTCAGGTGAGGCGATCATCAGGGCCTTGAATCAGCCGATTGGTTCACCGACCATATCCGAAATCATTCGTTCAAAGGGCAAACCGATTGACAAATTGACGGTTTGCATAACGGTATCAGATATAACGCGACCGGCCCCCTATAAGGGAGAAAATGGTTTGTTGCTGCCTCTGTTGCGGCTCATTGAGGACACCGGTGTCAAAAGAGAGAATATTGTCATTGTCATCGGCAACGGCATGCATCGTCACAGCACGCTTGAGGAGCGTATTTTCATGTACGGCCAAAAGGTGGTGGATAATTATCGTATTGTGGATCACGATTGCGAGGATGACGATTCCATGGTTCTGGCCGCTCAAACCAAGCGTGGCACCCAGGTTCATCTAAACAAAATTTTTTATGAAGCGGATGTTAAAATCATCACGGGACTTGTTGAAAGTCACTTTATGGCCGGCGTTTCCGGCGGAAGAAAAGCCGTTTGCCCTGCCCTGGTCAATACCAAGACCATCCAGGTTTTTCACAGTGTCCGTGTCCTTGAAGACCCAAAGGCAACCAACTTGATCCTGGACGGAAATCCCTGTCATGAAGAGTCTCTCGAGGTTGCCCAAACCGTAGGCATTGACTTCCTGGTCAATGTTACCCTTGACAAGAGCCTGTGCCTTACCGGTGTCTATGCAGGCGCGCTGGAAGAAGCACACCTGGCGGCATATGAAGCCATGAAAAAATCGGTTATGATTCCGGTAGATCAGCCTTTTGATATTGTCATTACCCACGCCGGATACGTCGGACGCAATCATTACCAGGCCGTAAAAGCTGCCGTCAACGCCATGCCCGCCGTCAAAGAAAACGGTGTGATTGTCATGCTGGCCAACAACGTGGATGTGGAGCCCATCGGCTCACAGGAATATAAAACCTTTCTGCATCTTTTTAAAATTCTGGGTCCTGACGGCTACAATAACGTCCTGGAACACCCGGACTGGATTTTTACCAAGGATCAATGGGAGCCTGAAATGTGGGGCAAGCCCTACCG
>CP070771.1:3856411-3862358 GCA_020345785.1 Desulfobacterales bacterium | reverse complement strand
GCATCCGGATATTTCATTTTGCGCAGCGGGTATCCGATAACGCCGAACAGCAGCATAATCAAAATATCGAAGACTCGGCCGTTAATGGCAAATGAGCCGACCGCACATAGGACCAGAATGATCGGCATGAGAATCTCGGTCGGCACCCGCAGTATCTTGACGACAAGTCTAACCATTGACAGCCCCAGGATCAACATTGCCACGCTGGCCAGCAGAAACATGGCCGACACCTCATAGATGTAATTAGGGGCTTCAATGACCAGCAGCGGACCGGGCCGCATGCCGTGCAGCCACATGGCGGCCAGCAAAACAGCGGCCGGAGGGCTTCCCGGGACCGCCAGCACCAGAACCGGAATGATGGCGCCGCCCACGCAGGCATTATCACCGGTTTCGGCCGCCGTCAGACCCTCCACCGATCCTTTACCGAATTTTTCAGGGGTCTTGCTGGCCCGGCGTGCGAAATCGTAAGAGACAAAAGATGCAATATTCTCCCCGACCCCCGGAATCGTTCCCACAAAAACACCAATGAGCCCGGACCGTATAATGTTTTTCCAGTTGTCGATCAAATCTCTTGCGCGGGGCAGCACGCGCCGTACCTGCAAAATTTTCGCCCGACGCTGGGCTTCGACCGTGGTCTGGATAACCTCGGTCATGCCGTATACGCCCACAAGGGCCGGTATCATGGAAATCCCGCCATAAAGATCCACCTTGCCGTAGGCAAATCGCGGGTAGGCCTGGATGGCTTCCATTCCAATCATGGCCAGAAACAGTCCCAGAAAACCGGCGATCCAGCCCTTCAGCGGATCTTCCGGGGCCGTCAAATTACCGCAAATCAGAACCCCGAACAGCGTCAGCCAAAAAAACTCGAAGGACTGGAAGCGCAGGGCGACCTGTCCCAGATACGGCGTAAAAAAGGCCATGAAGAACAATGCAATGGTGGAACCGAGAAAGGAAGAAGAGGTTGCGATGCCGATGGCTTCACCGGCTTTGCCCTGCAGGGCCAGGGGGTGGCCGTCGAGACAGGCCGCAGCGTTGGCCGGCGTACCCGGGATGTTGACCAGGATCGCCGAGCGGCTGCCGCCGTAAATGGCCCCCACGTACATGGCGATCAGGATGACAATGGCGTTGGCGGATTCCCACTGGAAGGTCAGGCCTGTGAGAAGCGCAATGCCCATGGTTGCAGTCAGGCCGGGCAGCATCCCCACGATAATTCCGAGAAAGGTGGCCCAGAAAACGGAGAATAGGATTTCGGGTGTCATCAGTCCCCAAAGCGCATTCACCAACTCTACTACACCCAAGAAGGACCTCCTTGACTGATTTGCTCAGCCGTCGTATCTGCCCTGAATAAAAGAACCAAAATACAAAATAGCAGGCGCACAAATCCGAAGCTCGAAGCTCGAAATTCTAAACAAATTCTAAATTCGAAAATTCCAATGCTCAAAACAAAACGAGCTGAATTAAGTTGTAAAAAATAAAGTGACGCTAATCCGTTTTGAATTTATGGTGATTTTGTCATTCGATATTGTTTCGGATTTCGATATTCGGATTTCGAATTTTTATTTATTTAAATTGCTTTTCAGGTACTGCCTTTATCCCGGGCTCTGGGTTTGTATTAATGATAAACCTATGGCAACGGAACCAGAAAGATTTTGGTAAATACCAGGTAGATCAAACCGGAGGCGGCCAGCGATACCGTCAGTCCGACCCAAAGCTTCTGCTCGCCAAACGTCGCCATATAAGCGAAAAGGACGAGAAAGGCGGCGATGTAAAAATAGATGTGGCCCAGCAGGAAAAAGAAGCCGAAGGCATAAATCATCGCCAGGCACCAGCGGTGCACGGTTTTTGATCTCAAAGAATTATCAACGGTCTGCCGACTGGGGATGATTTTGTAACCTTGCTGCTTGACAGCCCGCACAAAAAGCGCCAGGCTCATGCCGAAAAGGGTGATCCCCAGTATCAAGGGCACGAATCCAGGGGCGGCGTAGAAGCCGCCCCAGTCTTTTTCGAAACGGGGAATTTTAAGTGATTCCAAGACAATCAACAGGCCAAGGATCATCAAAATCAGGCCCATCACAAAGTCAGCTTTTGGCATTCCTTTACTTGCCATAACACATGAACTCTCATTAAATACATCTAAAGCCGGGAAAACCCGGCTTTAGATTTTTATTCACATTTAAATCCGAAGTCCGTGGGATTTTTCTTGGCAATTCCGATATCCTGCAAAATACAGTTAACGTTGTTGCCGGTGGTTTCAGACAACTTGAGGGCTTCTTCACCCTTGTAGTTGACCACGGCAGATGCTTTTTCTTTGGCTAGACGCTTGATGGAGTCGGATGCGGCTGCGGCATCAAAGGCCTCGTTAATTGCTTCAACAACCTCGGGAGGGACATCCTTGGGAATATAAAGGCCGAAAAGATACTGCAGCGGCGCGTGGTTGGGCAAAAACTGCATCACAGGTGGTACTTCTCCGTACCCGTCAATTAGAAGGGCCTGGGTGGACATGTTAGCCAGCGCCCGCAGTTTTTTGGCACGCAGCATATCCGCCACTTCCATGGACAACTGCATCACGACTTCGGTTTCACCTTTTACGGTGGACACCACCGCCGGATAGCCTCCCTTGTAAGGGATGTGGCGGTACTCAATACCGGTGGCCTTGCGAAAGGTTTCGGCCGCCAGATGCCCGCCGGCGCCAACCCCGGCTGAGGCAACCTTCACCTCACCCGGCCGTGCCTTGAATTCGGCCACCAGGTCGTCGATGGTCTTGATTTTGGAGTCATAAGGTACGGTGATTACCGGGGCTGTCAGCATCGCATAGTAATGAATCCAGTCTCTGTGCGAGATGTTGGGCAGCAGGTCCAGAACCTGGTAAGTGATCACGCTGCCGTCGGCGTTGCCGGTCCAGGTGTAGCCGTCATGCTTGGCTTCAAAGGCATTTTTCATCCCGATGGAGCCGGAGCCGCCGGGTTGATTGATCACCGGAATTTTCTGGCCCAGTACTTTTTCCATCTCACCCGCCAGCGTGCGACAGGTTTGATCGGTTGCGCCTCCTGCCGCCCACGGGACGATCAACGTAATGGGTCTTTGGGGTTGCCATTCGGCGTGAACGAGAGCTGCGGAGAAGACCACGGCCACGATGACGATAAGGATTCCAAATTTTTTCATTGCAATACCCCCCTTTCTTTTTGTAAAGATTTAGGTAAAAATTTGTCTGCCATAATAACAACGGTAAAGATTAGAAGCTATCTCAAAAAAGTCTTTTGGCCCAAACTCTTTGTTGGTGCCTCGTTTTAAATCCTCGAAATACGGATGGATTCCTGCGGTTTAAGGCCCACAAAGAAAACAAGATTAGACGGGTCATCCCGCTATGCGGGGAAACTCGGCGCCGCCGCGATTCTTGTCCGCCTCTGGAGGGTTGAAGCAAAATCCTTTTTTTGAGATGACTTCTAGTTTGAACCGGCTGCCGCCACTTGGCCCTGATGCCCGCACGATAAATGGGACGGATACCTTTTGTCAAGAATAATGTCGCCTTATGCGGCTTTGCGGCAAACACAATATACGATGAAATTTTGAGACAAAACAAATAAATGGATTCTGTCTTTTAATTCAAAAAAATGTAAAAGAGAATTCATTCCTTGCAAATACAAAAAAAACGGAGGGAAAATTGAAAATTGAAGTGTTTAATACAAAAGCGCAATGCGGTGCGGCTGCGGCCGAGAGGGGGGCGGATATTTTAAAGCAAGCGATAGCTGCTAAAGGTCGGGCGAGCTTTATTGTGGCCACCGGGGCTTCCCAGTTTGATTTTCTAAAAGCCCTGACACAAAAGGAGGGAATTGATTGGCGGCTTACAAAGATGTACCATCTGGATGAATATATCGGCTTTACGGCGGATCATCCGGCCAGTTTTCGCCGGTATCTCAAAGAACGGCTGGTCGATGTTGTCCAGCCGGGCATGGTTCACTTTATTCAAGGCGAAGCCGCGGATGCTGCGGCAGAGTGCCGGCGTCTCAACGAAATTATCTCACAGGATAAAATTGACGTGGCGTTTGTCGGAATTGGCGAAAACGGGCACTTGGCATTCAATGATCCGCCGGCGGATTTTGATACTGAGGTGCCGTATATTATCGTGGAACTGGATGAGGCCTGCCGACAACAGCAGTTCGGCGAGGGCTGGTTTGCATCGCTGGAAGAAGTGCCGACAACGGCCATATCGATGTCGATACAGCAAATCATGAAATCAGAGTCTATTATCTGCACGGTGCCGGATGAAAGGAAAGCCCGAGCGGTGCAGCAATGCTTCGAAGGAGAAATTTCCCCCATGCATCCGGCCTCGATCCTGCGTAAACATCCTAATGCGTATATTTATCTGGATGGACCTGCGGCGTCACAATTATCCCAAGGTAAATAATGCGACTGGGCTGAGATCCAAATATCTTAATTCAGACAAACCGTAAAAATGAGCTAAAATGATCTAAAATTATAAATTGCCTAAAATTGTGGTGTCGCTATGCGACATCGCTTTTTAATTAAATCGGTAGAATACCTCAAATTTAGTCATTTTAGTCAATTTAGCCATTTTTAATTTTAGGAATTCCGTGTCATAAGCATTTGCCGAATCAAATAATATAGGATGATTTAGAGCCTTCAATCATTCCGTCACCACCGGCTTGATGGTTTTTGAGCCGATTTCGGCCATGCGATCGCGGATTTCGTTGAACATGGCTTCGTCGCGATAGATGCCGATGATCGCGCCGCCGGAGCCGGCGAATTTGGCGCTGGCGCCGCACTGACGGGCCGTCTCGACCATTTTAATCTGCCAGGCGGGCAGTTTATAGATACTGCGCCGCGTGTCGAAATTTTCATCGATCAGGGCCGACAGTTTTTCCGTGTCGCGGCTGAGCAATGCCGCGCGTCCCTGGACGGTTAATTCGGCAAAATGTTGCATGGCATTGACTACCGGTGGTTCACCGCATGCGTAGCGGCCGCGGATGTCATTGTGAAACGTTTCGGTGGGCTCGCTGAGTTCATGGTGGTAGGCGATGTAAATAGGCGGCAGCAGGGCGGGGTCGAGTCTTTCATATTCATAAAAAGTTATTCCGTCGACCACATGTTCGACCCGTTTGTCAAAGTCCATGTAGACCATGCCTTCATAACACTGGATCACCCGATCCTGCAGGCCGGCCGAAATGCCGAGTTCTTCTGTTTCCACAGACAATACAAACGATGGTTGTTGTTCGAGAGGGATCTCGATTCCGTAGAACTCCATCAAACAGCGCAGCGTGCCCACAATGATGGAACTGGAGCCGGCCAGGCCTACCTGGCGCGGTATGGTGGTATCGTACCGTACTGAAAAATTGCGATCATGGAGGGTTAGACGGCGTTTCCGGCAATAGTCGACGAAGCGCTTGATGGTGGCTTTGATGAGACGGATACCGCCGTAATACCCGTGTAACTGTACATCCTGGGCCAGATCATAAATGGAACGAAAGCGGGCCCGATCGTCTCTGGACTGGATGATATCCACCGAATCCCACTCGTAGAGGACCACCTCGGCCCGGAAATTATGCACGATAATCGAGATGGTTTTGCCATTATAACCATCGGACGGATTCCCAAGAAGCCCGGCCCGGCCATAAGCGCGTTTACGGATAATTTCCATATGGTTCCTTGTTGATTGGGTTGATTAGGTTGATTAAGTTGACTGCCCCGGTTAAATCCGCTGCGCTGATTTCTGTGAAAAATTTAACGGGGTGAAAGTTGATTGGTGGCACTTGGTGTGTCCAGCTCATAGCTGTTAGCTCATAGCCCGCAGCTGATTGGAATAGATCGGTTTTATTCCTTTGTTGCTTACGAACTCAAGAGCTCACGAACTGACCAGCTACCTAATCCCAACTTCCCACCTCCCCAGCTTCTCAGCCTCCGTCATTTCCCTCCTTACTCTCTCACCTTC
>CP070771.1:3846591-3856311 GCA_020345785.1 Desulfobacterales bacterium | reverse complement strand
ATGCAGGCGAGAGATGACGCCGGCAGTCTCAACCCGCAAATACATTCTGACATCCAGCGCGATCTGGTCGTTGCGGCTTCTGGCGGTATGAAGTTTTCGGGCTACCGGCCCTGAGATTTCAACCAGTCTGGATTCGATGTGCATATGAATATCTTCCAGGCTGTCATCATATTGAAACCGGTCGTCTTCTATCTCCCGCCGGATTTTTTCAAGGCCCTGAATGATGGCTGCGGCTTCTTCATCGGTAATGATCGAAGCCTTCGCCAGCGCCCGGCAGTGCGCTATACTGCCCTGAATATCATAGGCATAAAGCCGTCGATCTACCTCAATTGAGGATGTAAAGGCCTCAACGATACGGGCCGTCTTTTCTGAAAATCGTCCTTGCCAGAGTTTTTCAGACATCCCTATACCATTCGCATAGGTTTCGCCGCAATATGCACAAAGGGTTCAAATTTAGCAATCCACTCCGGACAAGCCGGAATTTAAAATTGAAGATTGTAAATTGAGTATTTGTGGATGTCGCTTGGCTCCGTCTTTTTTAAATTGGGCAGAATTCCAAAAATATTCAATATTCGATCGAAAATATTCAATCATTTTCACGCCTGCTGCTTCCCTTCTTCTTGCTTCTGCAGCAATTCGTCCAGGCAATCGATCAGCGCGTCAATCTCTTCTTTTTTGATTATCAGCGGTGGAACAAAACGTAAAATAGTTTCCTGGATGCAGTTGATTAAAAAACCGTATTGCATGCATTGCGAGACCATGGATTCCGCATTGAAATTAAGCCTCATTCCGAGCAGCATGCCAAGACCGCGCACATCGACAATTGCATCGTGGCGCTCTTTGAGCCGGAGCAGTTTTTGCCTGAAATATTCTGCTCGTTCTCGCCCCTGTTTGATGACGTCACCTTCCAGAAGGGTTTTACAAACTTCAAGCGCCGCTGCTGTGACCAGCGGAGTGCCGCCAAAGGTCGATGCATGCGCACCGCGTCCAAACGCTGAAGCCACCTGCTCTTTAGCCAGCATCGCACCGATGGGCAATCCGTTGGCCAGCGCTTTGGCCAGCGTCATGATATCAGGCTCAACACCGAAATGCTCATAGGCAAAGAGTCTGCCGGTGCGCCCCATTCCGGTTTGAATTTCATCAAATATCAACAAGACACCGCTTTCATCGCAAATTTGTCGCACGGCCTTTAAATAATCAGAATCAGGACAGCGCACACCGCCTTCTCCCTGAACAGGCTCAAGCATTACCGCGCAGGTATCCGGTCCGATTTTAGAACGCAGCGCCGCTGCATCGTTAAAGGGCACAAAATCAAATCCATCCAGCACGGGGTCGAATCCTTTTTTGATTTTATCCTGACCAGTAGCGGAAAGGGCTGCCATGGTTCTTCCATGAAAGGACTGCTCCATGGAGATGATTCGAAAACGCTTGTTTTCGCCGCGTTCTTTAAAGTATTTGCGGGCCAGCTTTATGGCCGCCTCATTGGCCTCTGCCCCGCTGTTACAAAAAAACACTTTGTCCGCAAAACTGTTTTTTACCAGCCACGCCGCCAACTCGATTTGAGGCAGGGTGTAGTAAAGATTGGATACATGCCATAATGTTTGCGCCTGTGAAACCAGCGCAGCGGTTATTGCCGGATGTGCATGGCCCAGATTACAGACGGCGATACCGGCCACAAAATCGATGTAGCTGCGGCCTGCGGTATCGTATAAAGTACAGCCGCTGCCTTTGGAAAACACGACGGGAAAACGTTTATAGGTGTTTGCCATGAACTTGTCAGCCCGCTCCATGATTTCAGCGGTCATACTTCACCTCCGGCTTTAGAATTGAAAATTGAAGATTGATGATTGAATAATTAATGTCCGCCAACGGCGGGTCGTTTTTAAAAGGCGAATCAAAAAGCTGGCGGAGTGCCACGCAGCGTCAGGCGCTCCCGCAGCGCCAGCGCTTACGCGGAGTGTGCACGACATGTTCACTGCGCGAGCGAGTTCCACCGATATGCAATTTTCAATATTCAATCTAAAGGATGTAGCGACTCAAATCCTCATCGTCCTTGATGTCTTTTAGTTTGTCTTCCACGTATTTTTTGTCGATGACCATTCGCTTGTCTTTCAAATCCGGTGCGTCGAACAGAATGTCTTCCAGCAGACGCTCCATGATGGTATGCAGTCTGCGCGCTCCGATATTCTCGGTTTTGTTATTCACCTCTTCGGCTATTCTGGCAATATCGGCAACGGCATCATCTTCAAAAACGACATCGATACCTTCGGTTCGCAATAAGGCGATGTATTGAAGCAACAAGGCGTTTCTGGGTTCGGTGAGTATTCTGACAAACTCCTTTCGGCCCAGAGATTTCAGCTCGACCCGAATAGGAAAACGTCCCTGGAGCTCGGGAATTAGATCTGATGGTTTGACCATGTGAAAGGCGCCTGATGCAATGAAGAGAATATGATCCGTCTTGGCCGGTCCGTATTTCGTCGTCACCGTGCTTCCTTCAACGATCGGCAACAGATCTCTTTGCACGCCCTCCCTCGATACATCCGGTCCATGGGTGCCGTTTTTCCCGGCTATCTTGTCAATCTCATCAAGGAAAATAATTCCGGATTGTTCGACTCTGGCGATGGCATCTTTGATAACCTTGTCCATGTCTACCAGGTCCTGGGCTTCTTCCTGGGCCAGTATTTCCATTGCTTCCGGCACTTTTACCCGCCTTCGTTTGGTGCCTTTGGGAAACATACCGCCGAGCATGTCTTTAAAATTAATTCCCATTTCTTCGATGCCGACATTTGAGAAAATCTCCACCATCGGCATGCTGCGGTCGGCGACGTCAAGGTCCACATAGCGATTGTCGAGTTTGCCCTTTCTCAACATGCTGCGCAGTTTTTCCCGGGTTGAAGAAGATTCATCACTGCCGAGGGTTACCAGTTCAAATTGAGGGTCTTTGGCTTCCTCAACTTTTGCAGCAACGGGAGTACCTGATTTGGGAAGCAAAAGATCGAGCATGCGATCTTCGGCGATCTGCCAGGCTCTATCCTGCACGCTCTCTTGCGCCCGCGCTTTGTAAAGGTTGACGGTAAGCTCAACCAAGTCCCGCACCATTGACTCCACATCCCGGCCAACGTACCCAACCTCGGTAAACTTGGACGCTTCTACTTTGATAAAGGGCGAGTCGGTGAGCCGGGAAAGCCGGCGCGCAATTTCCGTTTTACCGACTCCGGTGGGTCCGATCAGAATAATGTTTTTCGGTGCAATTTCATCGCGCAACTCTTCCGGGACCTGTTGCCGGCGCCAGCGGTTTCTCAATGCAACCGCAACCGAGCGTTTGGCTTGATTCTGGCCGATAATATACTTATCGAGCTCTTTTACAATTTCAGATGGTTTCAGGCTGCTCATGAGCGATAACCTTCTTGTTAATCATATTTATTTCGGAATAGGAAACCCGAGAAGCAAATCCATTGTGGATGCTTTCAGTAGCAGTGGTTCATATTTCCTCAACCGTGATGGCATCATTGGTATATATGCAAATGGCGGCAGCGATTTTCATGGCCGCTTCCACGATGCCGCGTGCATCCAGATCGGCATATTCGATTAAAGCCTGCGCCGCTGCTTGGGCCGCTACGGCCCCCGAACCGATGGCAACGATCCCCCTATCGGGCTCAATGACATCGCCGTTGCCGGAGATTAGATATAGGCTGTCTTCGTCAACGGCAATCATAAAGGCCTCAAGCCGTCTCAGGTATTTATCAGTGCGCCAATCCCGCGCCAGCTCAACCGTCGAACGGGTCAGGTTGCCGTTATACCGTTCGAGTTTTTCTTCCAGGCGCTCCGACAGGTTCATGGCATCTGCGGTGGCACCGGCAAATCCAACGATGATTTTGTTGTTGTAAATGCGTCTTACTTTTCTGGCGCGATGTTTGACCACATTATTATTAAATGTGACCTGGCCATCACCTGCGACGGCGACTTGCCCCTTGTGTCTGACGGCCAGTATGGTCGTCCCATGGAAGTTCATTATCGCTCTATCTCCAGAGGCTTTTGATATTGAGTTTTAAACAAAAACAAAACACTGCACTCCCTTTGGAGTGCTGGAGTATTAAAGTATTGGGTTTTTATTGCATCACTCCAGTACTCCATCACTCCATAACGGCCTTAATCAGACAGAATACCGTAATTCGCCGTTCGTCAGTCGTCAATCAACCTTCCAATCATTTCCTGGGGTGCGCCCGGTCATAAGTCTCCATCAAACGATCAATGCTTACATGGGTATACTTTTGAGTGGTGGAAAGACTTTTATGTCCTAAAAGTTCCTGAACGATTCTCAGATCCGCACCGGCGTCCAGCATGTGGGTCGCAAACGTGTGCCGCATGGTGTGCGGCGATACGGGTTTTAACAGACCGCACCCAGTCACCAGTTTATCCAAAATACGAGCCACGGATCGGGCGCTGAGTCTTTCTTGGCTTTTATTTAAAAAAAGCGGCCCATTGAGATCCGCAGAATTCCCGAATTCTTTGTGCAATCTTGCGCGATATGTCTCAATGGCTGCCAGCGCCTTTTGACCGATGGGTACGATGCGTTCCTTGCCGCCCTTTCCCAGGACCCGGATTACCGATCCTTTAAAATCTACATCAAACACGTTCAACCCGACCAGTTCCGAAACTCTTATGCCGCATGAATACAGCGTTTCAAATATAGCGCGGTTTCTCAGATCCAGCATACTGTCGTTTTGAATGGAATCTAGCAGTCTGAACATTTCATCAACAGGTAAGTATTGCGGAATACTTTTGTCCTGTTTCGGGGTTAAAATTGATTCGGCCAGATTGTCTTCTACGACACCTCTTTTGACAAGATATTTAAAAAAAGATCGCACTGCCGAAAGCTTGCGTGCGATAGTATTTTTTTTATTTTTTCCGTGTAACCAACCCAAATAGCCCCTTATGGTAATTCTATTAACACTGTCAATTTCAATGCGATCAATGATCTGTGCGTGTTCATTTCCCGCCGATTGACTTCGGACAAGATATGACAGGAATTCATGCAAGTCATGGCGGTAAGCTCTGCAGGTATTCCCCGCGTACCCTTTCTCAACTTCAAGAGACTCTATGAACCCGCTGACTAAATTTTTAATCGGGCTCCTCGTCATCCGATCCAACCTTTTCAGAAGTCTATGATAACCTCAAGCTCTCTCCAGGATCCTATCTCTATAAAGGGGTGCGGCTCCCGGTTCCAAGGCTCTTGAATAAAACCGGCATAATAGCCGTCTCATAAAGACGGTAGCAGATACTAAGTCTTTCTTCCACTAAACATCAATGTCGAACGCCATCGAGGCCGGATCAATCACAAGCACAATCCATTCGCTGACGACCCGTCTGCTAGGCGGCGGCTCGGCGTGATTTTTTCTTCAGCCTGGCGATGCGTCGCTTGTATATTGTCGCCATTTTCTTGTCTTTGGCTTCTAGTGCCGCCTGGCGCTGCGCCTTATAGCCCTTTATCTTTTGCTTTAATTCCTGAACGGAGGCATCTGCTTTTTTGACCGGCTCATCTACGATACCCTTGGCTTCTTTGATGGCAACAATTAATTCTTCCTTTTTCATACCGTGTACGCCGACAATCTGGGGTATATCTTTGGCCAGCTCACGCAGATCTTTGACCGTCATTTTCTCCAGCGCTTTTTCCTTGGTTTCAACCTTTTCAGCACTCATTTGCCGTAATCTCTCCTTTTCTCGCTCTTAATTGAAAGCACAAGCGGAGGCCGCAAAGCCCCCGCTGAATGCTTCGAATAAAACCAAGCCGTCGTTTACGTCAGAACTCATGAAGTCCTGCTTAAAAAAATTATTCAAAACTTTTTTTAATATCTATTTTTGATTATCCTGTCAATAGGCAAAGGTGATGTGTAAGCCAATTGAGACGTGTTCAGGTTAGTAAAATGCAGCTCGGGGCGTCAACCGCTGCGCACCGCCAGAAGCAGCCATTCGAATTTTTGCAGATTCCTATTCATTCTCAGAATCTTTCTTTAAAACAGATAAAAACGGTCTAAACAGCTCAATGGGAATAGGAAAAATTGTGGTCGAATTGCTTTCCGTGGACATTTCGTTCATGGTCTGGAGATACCTGAGCTGAAGCGCGATGGGATGCTTCTCAATGATTCCCGATGCCTCCGCCAATTTAGCTGCAGCTTGAAATTCACCTTCGGCGTTGATCACTTTCGCCCGTCGCTCACGTTCGGCTTCGGCCTGCCGAGCCATAGCCCGCTGCATTTCCTGGGGCAGGTCGATGTGTTTGAGCTCCACGGTGGCGACCTTTATCCCCCAGGGATCGGTATGGGTATCCAATATTTCCTGCAATTCCGTGTTGATTTTTTCTCTTTCCGCTAAAAGTTCGTCAAGCTCGGCCTGCCCGCAGACGCTCCGCAGAGTCGTCTGAGCCAGCTGCGACATGGCATAGGCATAGTTTTCCACCTCGACAATCGCCTTGGTAGGATCGATCACCCTGAAATAGATAACGGCATTCACTTTAACGGACACATTATCACGGGTGATGACATCCTGGGGATCCACATCCATCGCCACCAGTCTCAGACTTACCTTCACCATCTTATCAACGATCGGTATGAGTATAATTAGCCCCGGCCCTTTGGCATTGATCACCCGACCCAGCCTGAAAATTACACCACGTTCATATTCGTTTAAAATTCGCAGGGCTGCCGAAAGGAAAAAAATGACAAGCACTACAATGGCAATCGGCGTAAATAAACTCATATCATCCTCCTTTGGTGGTAAGTTCACATACTGATATCAGAAAACCGGTTCTCCGGGCAAGTTTAAAGAAAAACAAGTTGGACCGCAATTACATGTCAGTCTTATTTGGAACCTGTCCTTTAAATTTACCTTTGGTTTTCAGGTAGTTGCTGCTTCATCCGCAGGCTCTACCTCCAGGGTCAGGTTTACTACTTTTACGACCCGTACTTTCGTGTTCTCCTCAAGCGCCTGCCCGGCGCGTGCATTCCACAGTTCACCATGAATAAAGACCTTGCCCTCAGGTGTCAGCGCTTTTTTAACCACCCCGATCTCACCCAGCAATCCTCCGGAACCGGTAAACGGTTTGGAAATTTGGGCACGAAATACCAGTCCTGCAACCACCACGAAAAATCCGGAAATCAATACGATGGTCGGCAGCAAGACCTGCAAAGACAATTTCATATCCGGTGTGCTGCCCTCAAAAAGCATCAAAGATCCCAGAAGCAAAGATACGACGCCCGCCACGCTCAGAAGCCCGTAGCTGGTGATTTTCATCTCCATGATAAAGAAGATTATGGCCAGAACGATCAGCAAAACCCCGGCATAGTTTACCGGAAGCGTTTGCAGTGCAAAAAAGGCAAGGATTAAACATATACCTCCGATAACTCCCGGGAAGATGGCGCCCGGATGAGACAGTTCAAAATAAAGTCCGGCGAGTCCGATCATCATCAGAATGTAGGCAATGTTGGGATTGCTGATGGTTTTTAAAATTTTGGTTCGCAAAGTTTCCTCAAGAAGAACTTTCTTGACATCATCAAGTTTAAGCACGCCTCTGTCTTTCAATTCACGACCGTTGAGTTGCCGAATCAAATCCTCCGTATCGCTGGCGATAAGGTCAATGACATTTTCTTTTAGGGCCTCGGTTTCGGTCACCGAGACGCTCTCGCGAATCGCAGCTTCCACCCACTCAGCGTTGCGGCCTCGTTTTTCGGCGACGCTTCTGGCCTGCGCAACCATATCGTTAATAACCTTCTCCGACATCTTGCCGTCAATATCTTTTCCGCCCGCTCCCACCGGATGGGCGGCACCGATATTGGTTCCGGGCGCCATGGCCGCTACATCCGCGGCCATCGTTATCATAACTCCGGCCGATGCGGCACGGGCACCGCTTGGTGACACGTATACCACCACCGGCACCCTGCTTGCCAGGATGTTTTGGACAATTATTCGCATCGATTCCGCCAATCCGCCGGGTGTGTCCAGTTCGATGATAATGCATGCGGCCCCATTTTCTTCCGCAGACCTAATCCCGAATTTTATAAATTCAGCCGAACCAGGACTGATGGCATCCGCGATCTGAATGATGTAGACCTCCTTCTGTTCCGCCGAAACAAAATTCGGGCCCAATAACAGGAGAAGAATCATTGCAATAAGAAAAAATTTATTCTTCATAATGATATTCCTTGATCAGCATTTTCATGTCCTCCCACACATCGCGTTTCTTGTCGGGATTTCGCAAAAGGTAGGCCGGATGATAGGTGGGCAGGACTTTAATTCCCTTGTACTCATGAAATCTTCCCCTGAGTCTTGAAATGGACGTCGTTGTTTGAAGCAGTGTCTGAGCCGCAAAGGTACCTAAAGCACAGATAAAGTCAGGCTGAATGGCGGCAATCTGACGCTCCAGAAAGGGGAAACAAGTTCTGATTTCATCGGGTTCGGGATTACGGTTTCCCGGCGGACGACACTTAATGATATTACATATATAGACCTGATCGCGGGTAAGCTTTATGGCTTCGATGATGCGGGTGAGCAGCTGACCTGCGGCGCCGACAAAGGGTTTTCCCTGTTGGTCTTCCTCGAATCCGGGTCCCTCGCCAACAAATACAAGTTTGGCACCTGGCTTTCCGTCTCCAAATACAATCTTCTTGCGTCCCCGGGCCAGCCTGCACCGTTGGCAATCACCGAGCTCCGCGCGGATATCATCCAGCGATTCAGAAAAAAATTTAGGATCCTGCCCCCACTTTTTTATCTTTTCCAGCGATTCCTGGGAGCAGTCAAAGCCGCGATATCCACTGGCGGATAGAAATCGTAAGCTGTTATGGATTTCAGTGATGGCCCTATCGATTGCTTGTTTACCATTCATCGGTAATAATGATTACATCCATTTAAAGGTTCACAGGCCGGGGGCCGCCTGATGTCAAACCAAGTAAAATATTACGCCAAACTGTTCACGCCGTTCGAATTACGCACCTGAGCAGTTCGATTCGAATTTATAAAGCTAAAGTATCCATTCGAGCGAATTGTGTCAAGAACCTGCTGTTACAAGCGTTCGGCGTGGGTCGTGAATAATTGATTCGCAAAAATTCCTCACGAGAATCAGCGACCACCAGCAGAGCTGCGGGTATGAGGAAGGCCCCTGGAAGGGGCCGGAACCACGATCTTTCACTGGTCGCTGATGTATATAAAGAATTGACAAATTAATGCTGTTTTGGCTATTTCAAAAGTCCCGAATCAGCTAAGCCGCTAAACGGGGCGACCCAAATTTCCACCATCGTATCCCATTTATTATCCGTGATATTGATCACGCACCAGCGAGCTTCTTTTCTAAACAGCAGAAGTGTACGAGGAGATTTAAAACTGCTGATGGATTGCCAGTTATCTTTGGCCATATTGTTTTCAAAAAATCGAATCAAAGAATTTCGTTCAACCTCTGATTTAAAGACGAGAACACCGGCTGTGATGCCGGAACTCTGGTAGACAAAAGAAGATTTGGTATTCAACTTTAATTCACGCGGAACAAGCACATCTTCAAAATCGTGGTATAGAGGGGTATTTTTTTCATCTTTTTCCCCGGCCTCAGGGCCGTCAATTGTTTTCGGAGTTGACGAACATGCGACACTTAACAACATCAGCGATGCTATGATTCCAAAGGCTTTCAAAACATCGCGATACCCGTTTGTTTTTTGCATATTGGATCCCCCCCCC
>CP070771.1:3843602-3846491 GCA_020345785.1 Desulfobacterales bacterium | reverse complement strand
ATTCTTTTGATGATGACGGCATCCTGATTCGACTGCTTGAAACAACGGAGCCGCCGCCCATGGCCGCGCTTTTCAGGTTAACGGCCGTGGAGATTGAGCAGCTTCTGGTTCAGGCCCTACCCCAGGCGCCTGTGTTTGCCGTGCACTTTCGCTATAACGCGGCGCGTGCGCTTTTATTGCCCCGCTCGCAAGCCGGCAAGCGCATTCCCTTGTGGTTACAACGCCTGCGTGCGACGGACCTGCAGCAGGCGGTCTGCGATGATGCCGACTTTCCGGTTCTCGTGGAAACCTACCGTGAATGTTTGCAGGACGTCTTTGATCTGCCGGCATTAAAAACGGTCATCGAGGCGATACACCACGGCCGCATCCGCATAGACTTTGTCAACACCTCCTATCCTTCCCCCATGGCGGCCGGTATATTGTTTAAGTTTGTATCCGTTTATCTTTATGAACTGGATCAGAGCAGACGCCCCGCTCGACCCCTCAGTGTCAGCAGTGAGTTGTTGGACATCATTTTGGAACCGGAAACCATCCCAACCATCCTTCCTCCCCGTCTGGTCGATCAGGCCGAAAAACGCTGGCAGCACCTGGATGCTGAAACCCAGGCTGCCTCGGCGGAGGAATTATTCAGCATTATCGAAAAGCTGGGACCGATTGCCGAAAAAGAATTGCGCCTGCGCAGCAGACGCGATCCGCTTCCGTGGTTGGATGAACTACAGGCGGCCAGGCGAATTGTCTTTTTTCAGCCGGCAAACATCAACCCATCACATGCGTTCTGGAGCGTCGCCGAAGAAACGGTCGTCTCGATTCAGGCAGATGATCAAGACCGCATTGTCAAACGTCTGGAGCGCTATCTGCGAACCCGCGGCCCGGTAACCGTCGCAATGCTGGCGGATCGTTTGAATCTGCCGCTATCTTCGATTACCGATGCGCTCCAACAGCTGCACCAGCAAAATAAGGTCGTCCGCGGCCGGCTGATCATCGGGCGCAAAGAAGAACAGTGGTGTCATCGCCACAATTTTTTGCAGCTGTATCGAACCGCCGTTGCCAGACGACGCATCGTTCAGAAACCGGCCGACCGCCTCACATTCAACCGATTTCTGCTGCAGTGGCATCACATCGCCCAACCGGGGCAATGTTTAAAGGACGTCATCCGACGCTATCGCGGGTTTCGCTTTCCGCTGTATTTCTTTGAACGGGCGGTTTTCGGTTCCCGTTATCAGCCATTGACCGTACCCGTTTTCAAAGAAAAACAGACGGAACTGAACACCTTGATTTCTGAAGGTGAAATCATCGTACATTCCGGCCGCAACCGGGATTCCGGCCGGAGATGGCTTGATTTCAGGCTGCGTGGGGAAGGCAATCTATTCTCCGATGCTCAAACCCTGCGATCTGCCGTCGATGATTTGAGTCCCCCGGCGAGAACCGTTTTTGATTTTCTGCAAGAAAACGGCACCAGCTATGTTCGAGATCTGGAGCTGGCAACCGATTTAACCCAGCTGCAGCTGCAAGGGGCACTGCAGCAGCTGGCTGAAAAAGGCCTGGCAAGCTGCGAAAATTACCCCTCGTTTCTAGGGATCCTGCAATCCTTGTCAAATCAACGTGCCGCGGATGATGCAAACGACTCCATACCGCATTCCACCCCTCGTTGGGCACGCCAACGGCATCGCCGGCGACCCAAAAGAGCCCTTTTGCGACAAGCCATCCAACAGGGCGCTCAAATCAGAGATGCACGCTGGTTTTTGACGACGTCATTTGCGGTCATGGGCAAACGTCTCAGTGATTCGCAACGGGCAACCCTGCAGGCGCGATTATTGCTCAATCGTTATGGAATTCTGGTCAAGGAATGGTACCGCCGTGAAGCGGGCCTGCTGCCCTGGTACCGGATCTTTCAGATGTTAAAGCGTCTGGAATGGCAGGGAGAAATTCGTCGGGGCTATTTCGTGCAAGGACTTTCCGGGGTGCAATTTGCCCTGCCCGAAGCGGTCGACCTATTAGACAAAATCAGCCGACACCCGCCACCGGCTGACGGTCATACGGTATTGTTGAGCAGTTTAGACCCCGCATTGCCTTACGGCGGAAGCGTTGCCTGGAACCTGAAGGATGCCCTCGGAATCCCTTTGAAGGTGGTCCGTTCGGCCGCCAATCATCTGGTGCTGGTGGAGGGCAAAGCGGTGATGTACAGTGAAAACTTCTTTGAACGGCTGTGGCTCATCGATGAAAGTTCCCCGGCGATTTTGGCGTCCTCTGCAGAATTATTGTCGGGCTGGTTGAAACTGCCGCATTCGCTCAAGCCCAAAAAACGAATCGAAATCCATGAAATAAATAATCGGCCCGCCAGCAGTCACCCATTTGCCGAGCATTTGGTGCGCGCCGGATTTGAAAAAAACGAAGACAAACTCACGTTGTGGCCCTCAGCCGTCTGAAGATCCAGCATCCAGAATCCAGTATCGAGTATCCAAAATTCCCCCGCCGGCATCGAATCGCGCTTATCCGATCCCGGTTTCGTGAAAATTGATAAAGGTTTTTTGCGCAGATGCCGATAATGCATGTGAATATCAATCTATTTGAACAAGGGGAAACATTATGACAACCATTGCATTAATAGTTGCGTTTGTAGCCATTCAGCTGATCTCTCTGATTTTGTTTTTTATTGTTTTGATCAAGCTCTTCAAGAAAGAGGGTGCGCTGATGGGAATCCTCGGATTTGTTTTCGGAATTTATACCTTCATCTGGGGTTGGGTGAAGCACAAAGAAGCGGCATTGACCAAGGTGATGGCCTTCTGGACCCTTCTCACCGTAGCCTCTTTTGTTATTCCAATCGTAATTTTCACCACCGGAGCGATGGAACTGATGGAATTCGCCGACAATTTCAAAGATGAAATGACC
>CP070771.1:3837896-3843502 GCA_020345785.1 Desulfobacterales bacterium | reverse complement strand
GTTCCTGTGCCCCTGCGCCGGCGCCATCAGCCTGATGCCCGGCACCGGATCCAACCCGGCTTTCAGGCGGGTGGATGTGGATGTTGAGACCGGGAAAGTTTCAGGGTTATTTTAATAACCGCAGGCGTTAAACCATATGGGGGCTGGACAAGTTGACCGGCCCCCTTTTTTTTCTAAATCACAAATTTTACGCACCAAATTTTTTAAATCACAAATACCAAGCACCAAATTACAAATAAATTCCAAATTCAAATAACCAATGACCAAAACAGCCCCGGTTTGTTGGTAGATTCTATTTTAGGCATGAAGGCTCAGCGAATAATCTACACTGGGGAACTCTTATTTAAAGATTTTAGGCTTGTTTGGAATTTCGACTTTCGGTCATTGGATATTATTTGTGATTTGGTATTTGTATTTTGGAATTTGAAGCTCTAGGCTTCGGTGTAAATTACAAAATATCATGCGAGTTCTACTGATTAACCCTTTCTATCCCATTTCCGAGACCCCTTCCCCTCCACTGGGACTGGCCTATCTGGCAGCGGCTTTGTCCGAGGCAGGCATAGAGGTAAAAATTCTTGATCTGGTTGTTTTTCCGCACAGCCAGGCTATGCTGCAAAATGTCTTGGAACAGTTCAAACCTCAAATTGCGGGTCTGACCGCCGTCACGATGACCTTTGATTTTGCGATCGGAGTCATCAGAGACATCAAGCATCTCTGCCCGAAAATTCTGACGGTCATGGGCGGTCCCCATGTATCATTTTGCGCCCCGGAAACCTTGCAGCGATTTCCTGAGTTGGATATCGTTGTGCTGGGTGAAGGTGAGCAAACCGTGGTCGAACTTATCCGAGCAGTCGAAAACGGCCGTCAATTGGAAGGCGTAAAGGGAATTGCCTATCGTAGCAGCTTTGATATACGCTGCACCCCGGAGCGCGCGCCTATCGAGGACCTCGATACGCTGCCGGTTCCGGCCCGTCACCTGCTGCCGCTTGGCCGCTATCGCGCACTCGGAATGCCTGTCAGTCTGACCACCAGCCGCGGCTGCCCTTATAAATGTATATTTTGCGTGGGACGCAAAATGGTGGGGGCCAGGGTTCGCTACCGCAGCCCGCATAAGGTTGTTGATGAACTGGAATATCTGCACACCCTTCGTTTTCATCAGATCAATATCGCCGATGATCTTTTTACCGCCAATAAAAACCACTGCCTGGCGGTATGCGACGAAATTGTCAAACGGCGCCTGAAGATCACCTGGACCTCATTTGCCCGGGTTGATACCGTATCGGAGGAAGTCTTGACGCGAATGAAAGCGGCCGGTTGCAGTGCTGTCAGCTTTGGCATCGAATCGGGCAACCCGCAAATCCTTAAGACCATCAAAAAAGGCATCACCCGGGAGCAGGTTGTGGCTGCGGTGATTATGTGCCGACGCGCCGGAATTACTCCTTTTGCATCCTTTATCCTCGGTCTGCCGGGTGAAACACCGCAAACCATCCAAGAAACCTTGGACTTCGGCGAACAACTTAAGGATCTGGGGCTGTCATTCGGATTTCACCTGCTGGCCCCCTTTCCCGGCACTGAAATTCGTGCCAACAGCCATCAATACGGTATTAAAATCCTCACCGATGACTGGTCTCAATACCATGCCAACCGGGCCATTGTGGAAACAGCGTGGGTCGATCGCCAAATGTTGGATAATATTGTGATCAGCTGGGAGAGTGAATACAATCAACTGTTAGCGGACATAAAGCAGCGCATGCAAACCGCTGAAGCATCTCCCCAGGAAGCCGGCCAGTTAATCAATCTTGAGCGCATTGTCCTGGTCTATGATCTGATGATGAAAAACGCGATTGAACAAAAAGGCTTTTGGTGTAAGGATGGCCGGTCGATGCGCACGGAAGACAACCTCAGAACCCTCAGTGATAGGATCGGGTCTGTGGTTGATGCAGATCCGCAGTTGCTTCGGGACACCCTGAGCCATGCCCTGCAGCAGGGAAATTTAAAATATACCGATACAAATGGAGAGATTCGGTGGCAATGGGTGGACTATTTGTGAATTGAATATTGAAGATTGAAAATTGAATAATTAAGGAATGATGTCTTTTATACTCTTGTATATGCTTTTGCCCATGCAGGTGGTAAAAATAAAAAAGATAGGATGCCGCAAATATTCAATCTTCAATTTTCAATATTCAATACAATAGCCTACTTGATAGTGAGAATATCAGCAAGTTTGTTAACCCCCTGCTGCGTCTCTTCCGCCAGCATTTCAAGGTGAGAGGGTTCAAATCCTAAACGTTCGGTGACCGAGTTAGAGGCAATGACGCTAAGTCCGTTCTTGCCTTTGCCGTAGCCGGACATTAGCCCCAGGATATTGGCGACGTGCACAATATCGCTAAATGTGCAGTGATTTTCGCATGTTTCCGGATCATGGTGCCAGCTGACCGCATTGACAAGATCCGTGGGAAAGGACCATTTTTCCAGTATACGAGCACCAATTTGAGCGTGGTCGGTTCCAAGTACAATAAATTCGGCTACCTCAAAGGCAATACCTTTGGCGACCATGGCCTCGATTTGATGTAAATCATCCTGCACAAAGCCGCCCAGAACCAGTTTGCCGATATCATGCAAAAGAGCCGCGGTGAATACCTCATCTGCGCCGGGTATTTTCAAAGCTTTCACCACCAGCTCTGCAGCTACAGACACCGCCACCGAGTGCCGCCATAGCTCACCGTGCGGTAAGTCATAACCGGGTAAAGGTTTTTTCATGACCGTACTCATACACATGGTCATCACCAGCTGAAGCAGGCGTTTCCACCCCAGCAGAACAATGGCCTGCTTCACCGAACTCACCTTGGAAGGAATTCCAAAATAAGCCGAATTTGTCAATTTAAGTATATTGGCCGTCAGCCCTGGATCATATTTTAAAATATCTTCAATTTCACGGGCTGATGATTCCGGATTTTTCAGCATCTTAATCAGTTTTGCTGAAGTAGCCGGCATTCCCGGAAATGCCTTGACCTGGGACATGATGTGCTTTAGTTTTTCTTGCTTCACGGTTGCTGTTACTCCTGTTTAGGGCGCGTGATGTCAATCCCCCACAACGTGCCGGATACTCTCCTTTGCCTGAAAAAAATTTCAAGACGTACAATGATGCTGCCCGTTATTAGACTATATCGGGCAAACAGCTGTAAAACTTAAGCAGCTAATAATCGTCAGGCAATCAGCGACCAGCAGCAGAGCGGGAGGCCTCAGGAAGCCTCCTTGAAGGGGGCGGGATTAAGCTCTCATCAGTTAAAATCCGAAATCCGAAACAAATTCAAATGACTCAAATTCGAAATTCAAAACAACAACCGCATCGTTTTTATTACATCTCGTGAAAAATGGAACGCTTAAACGGGCCAGGTGAATTTTGTTTTAGTCATTGGATCATTCGGATTTCGGATTTGTTTCGAATTTCGCTATTCGAATTTCGAGCTTTGTCGTATTTATCGCCAGGTCCTCCACAAAGTGGAGGGTTTAGATCAATACTAAGACACGAAGGCACATAGAAGGCAGAGTCGAAACCGGCTCTGCCTCTGGTTGATGATAGGAGCTGGCGGTAGAAGGTTTTAAGGCCGGGGAGGATAATATTTTAGGATATTCTGGACCGCGATTGCTATGACGTCATCTTTTTGCGCCGGGGTCAATGGTTCATGCAAATCTGCTCTGGTCTCCGCCCACCATATTTCCTGGTGAGATTCGGCGTCATACATAGCCAGTTTCAGCCGACCGACGTTATAGACTTTGTAATCCATCATGGCGGCCATATCCACCGCTTTATAGCTGCCGCCATAAATGACAAGATACACATCCGGTTTATCGATGTCGACTTTCAAACCCTTGGCTTCAAGCTGGGTATTCACGGCATCTTTTATCCGGATTTGATTGAATGGATCAAGGCGTGATGTTGCCGGCAGCTTAACCCAGTTATACGAATTGAACCGGCTGAAGTCGACGTTCACATCATAATCATACGTTACATCATGGTGGATGGTTTTATTTGGAGCAGTACAGCCGACGGCTAAACCGACACAACAGATAACAATCCAGGCATTTAAAGATTTCATGCAAAACCTTTCTGGCAATGTTCTTGAGTTTTAAGTTATTCCAAGACGTTACCTATATTATGCCTGCAAAAGAATGCAGATGTCAAACTATTTTAATTTGTTCATTAGTTTCTTTTTCGATCAACTCGCCTGCCCTCCCCAAGGCTATTAAACTTCGGCGCGCAGCGGCTGCCCTCATTTCGTTTTCACGGTCGATACCGCTCCGGCAGCACCGAAGTACTGCCCCAATGCTTTGGCCAGTTCTGGTTGGGGTCTTCGCCTAATTTATCTTTTAATATTTTCAGGCCCGGTCTGGCAAATTTGGGATGCCCTTCCTTGAGCGTCCGACCGTTAATCGCAGCTTCGCTGCGCAATCTTTTACCCGCTGTTCGTTCCATTTGACGTCCCAGCCACAGAACACGATCGACATCATAACCATGCTCAATGCCCATCTCATCGATCTGAACCAGCAGATCTTCCAGGCAAATCAAACCGACATATCTCGGATCCTCATAGTAATATTCGCCGGTTCCCGGCACCGGGCAGTCATCCAGGAAGTTGGCCGGCTGGCCGCCCATGCCGCCGATAGTAGCCTCGAAATGCGTAATGCCCGCTTGCAGAGCCGCCAGGACGGATGCGGATGCCACTCTTTTGGTTTCGTGAAAGTGGGCAATATGCAGAGAAGTATCCGGTATTTCATCCAATATCATCGAAAAATAACGGTACACATCCGGCGCCGACGCACTTCCATCGTGGTCCGCATGCTCGATGTCGGAAGCCCCGATCTCCAGCCAACGTTTGGTGAACTCAACGGCGTCCTTTAAATCGGTGGCTCCGGCAATGGGACTGCCCCAGATGGTGCTCACCGTGCCGCACATCTTAAGACCGGCATCCGTGCATTTTTTTATGCAACGTTCGGCTTCCTCCCAGTATACCGGCAAGGTCGTTCCGGAATTGGCGAAATGGTGTTCTTCTTCGGTGGAAACCATCATCAGGCAGCGGTCGGGACCGACCCCCTTTTCTTTCAGCTCGATCGCCCGATCGACGGATTTTTCACGAATCGTCACTGCCGTGATGCAGATGTCATCATAGTTGATCCCGCTTTTTTCGCAGCGATTTTTGAAACGATCGCTGCGCAGATTCGCCAGCACCTCTTCGGCATCACTGAATTGCGGCATCAAATAAGGATTACCCAGGTTGGTGACCTCGATGTTGCGACATCCCGCAAAAATCAGCTCTTCAGCATAGAAAATTTTGGCCCGGGTGGAAATAAAATGCTCCAGATGTTGGAATCCATCACGGACGGTGATATCTCCGATGGTTACTTTTTTAGGCATTCGGGGAAATATTTTCCAGTAATCGTATTCGGTCATGATTTAAAAAATTCCTCCTTTCAAAAATATACAGTACAAAATATTGTTTTCACTTTTCTAAATCAATTGCTTGTTATAGGGTTTCAGGTGTCGGGTGTCAGGTGTCAGATCGTAAGAATTTAGGCCCAAAAACTGACACCTGACACCCGAC
>CP070771.1:3826457-3837796 GCA_020345785.1 Desulfobacterales bacterium | reverse complement strand
ACCTATCGAAGACCCCTTTTCCACCAGGTACACGTAGTAACCGGAGTCGGCCAGATCCAGTGCGGCCTGCATACCACCAATTCCGCCGCCAACGACCATCACCGATCCAACTATTTCATCTGACATATCCATATTCTCCTAATGCTGAATTTGAAAAATCCGCCCGTAGCCAATTCCAACTCCGAAATTTAGCCAAAGGGATAATAAATATAGATCTGGATATATTTTGTCAATAAAAATTGTTTTTAATCATCGGGATTTTTTAGCCGAGTCAACGAGATCCAAAAACTTGCTAATATTCTGAATTTAATTTAGATATTGGATTCGAGTTGCACTGCTCACGCCATGCTCCAGCGGTCTTTCGACCGAACATCGGCTTTGGTTCAATAGGGTTTGCGGAACAACATCGGAGATACCCTACTAATTTAATATGCTTTAAAAAATTAGGGAGTTAGCTTGCATTTGTCTTTATGATTTTGTATAAAACAATATTCGAACAATCTTGAACCAATCATTTTAAAATCTGTAAAGACGATGAAATGAACAGGCTCCGCTCTCAATTGTTTATCCTTTTGACTAAACCTCGCCTGATTGCCGGATGCTTGATCCTGCGGCGCCCGGTTTCGCAATCAATTTCAGATGACATTTCCTCGATACAGAAACATCGTGATATTTGGACCTTTATTGCAAGGAGGTCTTATGATGAGCGTCGATAGCATGGATTGGGAATCCCGCGAAAAGATGGTCGCCATTGCAGACTGGAACCAACAGTTTGAATGGGTGGAAGAACCTCAGGTTAGTCCCGACGGCGAAAAAGTCGCTGCCATCGTCAACGTCGCCGAGGGTGAATTCAACGTTTGTGTCAACGGTGAAACCTGGGAAAATGCCTGTGATAAAATCTGGTATCTGCGCTTTGCCCCTGATGGTCGTTTAACCGCCCTGGTTTCGGAAATGGGTGAATGGACTGTGGCGGTTGACGGGGTCGCATGGGAGAACAAATTCGGCTATGTCTGGAACACCATGTTCAGTGAGAACGGCAAGCAAATCGCCGTCGCAATTCAAAAGGATATGGCTTATGGCATGGCGCTTGATGACACCGCCTGGGAGGAGTCCTATCCGAATATGACCAATCCTTTGCTTAGCCGCGATGGTCATAAAACAGCGGCCGTGGTGCAGGTTGAAACTTTCGGCGAGGGCGAAATTGATAAATACCAGCAAGGTGTTTACACGGCGGCGCTGAACGGCAAGGCCTGGGACCGCAAATTTGTCAATGTCTGGAAAATGGCCATCAGTCCGGATGGGGCGGCACTGGCCGCCGAAGTGCGGTTGAACCTTTATGACTATACGATTGCGGTTAACGGGAAACCCTGGGAGAGCACGTTCGGCTGTGTCTGGCAGCCGACTTTTCATCCCGGCAGCGGTGCTGTGGTTGCGCCCGTGAGAACCGGGGGTGTTTGGACGCTGGCCCAGGACGGAAACCTCATCTGGGACAGGCGATTTGTCCAGCTCTGGCACCAGATGTTCAGCCCGGACGGCAGCAAACTGGCGGCCGTTGTCGCACCCAAGTTCGGCAAATGGACGATTGCCGTGGATGGTCAAGCGTGGGCCGTGACGTTCACTGATCTTGTCACCGACGCGGTATTTAGTCCGGACGGCAAGCGGGTTGCAGCTTTGGCCAAAGCGGGACAGAAATGGTTTGTTGTCGCGGACGGCATCCCCTGGAAAAATGACTTTGACATGGCCTGGAAACCGGTATTCAGTCCCGATGGTAAATATCTCGCGGCCAGGGTGGAAAAGAAGGGTAAATACACCATCGCGTTAAACGACCGGTTGTGGTCCGGGCAATATGATGCAGCCTGGGAGCCGGTGTTCAGCCCAGATGGGGATAAAATATTGTTGCGGACCATTGAGAATGGGAATTACTACCGCAGGGTTTTGCCCGTAGCCGAACTGGTTGGCTAGCCAAGATACTGGTTATTAGTTATTGGTTGTCGGCTGTCTCTGAAATTGAATCACTTGTGCCGAAACACGTTTCTTCCTGCCCTGACCAATAACGAATAACTATTAATTAATAACGAAAAAGCGGGGGAGCAATGAACAGCCTTTACAACTTTGTAAGCGGTCCTCTGGCATGGGCGGCGTTTATTATTTTCATCGTTGGAAGTCTTTACCGTCTGGTTAGTCTGCTGACATTGGTGCATAAAAAAGAAAAGTTTATTTATACTTACATGAGCTGGAAATATAGCTTTCGTTCAATTGTGCATTGGATCATACCTTTCGGCACGACCAACTGGAGAAACCATCCGGCACTGACCATTGTAACCTTCGCCTTTCACTTATGTCTGATTTTGACGCCCATCTTTCTGTTGGCACATGTCATTTTGTGGGATGAAGCCTTTGGCGTGAGTTGGTGGTCCCTGCCGGATGGTATGGCAATACTGATGACCCTGATTGTTATCGGCGGATGCGTATTTTTTTTGATCCGGCGGTTGGTATCGCCCGAGGTGCAGTACGTAACATCGGCGTCCGATTATGTCATTCTGGCGATTGCAGCCGCACCCTTTATCACCGGTTTTATGGCCTATTATCAATGGTTCGGTTATCAGTTTTTTACGATCCTGCATATCTTGTCGGGTGAAGTCATGTTGATTGCGATTCCTTTTACACGCTTGAGCCACATGTTGTTTGCACCCCTGACGCGGGCATATATGGGATCGGAGTTCGGAGGGGTCAGACAGGCCAGAGATTGGTAGAGGCTTGTAAATGAATATTTTCGATTGAATATTGAAGATTTAAGGATTGATGTCGATCTAAATTGAATATTTACGATGGCAGATTGATGGTCCCGTAAAAAGTCGGATAAGCTAACTTTCCACGAGGGTGTTTAGTTTTTGGTGTTTAGTGTTTAGTCAGCCATAATTCTGCAATGATGACGAATACGTTTGCCAAACACCGAACACCAGACACAAAATAACAAATACCGGATAGTCCGGGTTAGGAGATTCCAGTCATGGCTGAACCTGCACCAAAAGAAGAAAAGAAATTCGCGGACGAAGGCCTGGAACGGGGAGCTGCGAGACTGACCCAGGACCGCATTGAAAAAGTTGTCAACCGGGTTTTGAAGGGCGAAAGTGGTGCGCGGCTCAAAGCATATGTGGAAACCTGCATTCACTGCGGTCTGTGTTCGGAGGCCTGCCACTACTATTTATCCCACGACAATGATCCACGCTGGTCGCCGGTGGGCAAGGTCAAGCAGACCATTTGGGAGATGGTGAAAAATAAAGGCAAGGTCAGCCCGGAATTTATCAAAAGCGCCTGCGAAATCGCCGCCACCGAGTGCAATTTGTGCAAGCGTTGCGCCATGTACTGTCCCTTTGGCATCGACATCGCCTACATGATGACGGTGGTGCGAAGGATCTGTCATTTGCTCGGCGTAACGCCGCTTTACATCCAGGACACGGCCCACAGCCATGCCGCCACCTTAAACCAGATGTGGGTTAAAGACGATGAATGGATTGATACCCTGCAGTGGCAGGAGGAAGAAGCCCAGTCCGAAATTCCGACGTTGCGAATTCCTCTTGAGAAAGAAGGTGCCGATATCATGTATTCCGTGATCGGGCCGGAGCCTAAATTTCAGGCCCAGCTGATCTATCAGGCGGCCGTGATCATGGATGTGGCCGGGGTTGACTGGACCATGCCGGCCACCCCGGGCTGGGACAACAGCGACATGGCCATGTTTACCGGCGACTATGAGCTGATGGGACGCATTAAACGGGAGCACTTTGAAACCGCCGCCAGGTTGAAAGTAAAACGCATCGTCATGGGCGAATGCGGCCATGCCTTTCGTTCCGTTTATGACATGGGCAACCGCTGGCTGGGATGGCGCATGCCGCCGATTCCGATTGTGCATGCGATACAATTTTTTTATGAATTGCTCAAGGATGGAAAAGTCAAAGTTGCCAAGAAATTTGAGACACCGGTAACCCTGCACGATCCCTGCAATGTGATCCGGGGCGGCGGCCTGATGGAAAAATCGCGCTATGTCGTCAATGCCACTTGTGAAAAACTGGTGGAGATGCACCCAAACCGTGAGTACAACTACTGCTGCTGTGCCGGCGGCGGGGTGATAAACTGCGGACCCCCTTACAAATTAAAAAGGGTGGAAAGCAACCGGGTGAAGGCCGAGCAGTTATTTGCCGCCAAAGCCCGGGGCGCGAAGGTTCTTATTACCCCCTGTCATAACTGCCACAGCGGCCTGGAAGATATCAACCATCACTATGGTCTGGGTATGGAAATTAAATTTATCAGTGACATTCTATATGAAGTTATTGAAAAAACGGTATGATTCAAAGGAGATATTAGGATGAAGAAGAGTGCCTTTTTCATTTGCGCAGGTTTAATGGTCCTCCTATTGATTTTTGTTTCCGCCTATTCCCAGGAAGATATGGTGGTTGTCAATTCTGATGCATTTGATAACCCGCAGCGGCCGCCGTCTGTTTTCCGCCACGAAGAACACAATGAAAAGGCCGGTATCGAAGAGTGCAACGAGTGTCACCACGTATATGATGATGATGGTAAACCGGTTGAGGATGAATCATCCGAGGATCAACGTTGCTCCGAATGTCACGAGCTGGAAGCCTCCGGCAAAAAACCCGCGCTGATGAAGGCCTTCCATACCAATTGCAAAGGCTGTCACAAGGAGAAAAGTAAAGGGCCGGTAATGTGCGGACAATGTCATGTTCGTGGGATGCTAGCCGAGGAATGACTTTTGCCTTCATAAACTCTAAAACTAAGTATCCTGAAACAACCGACACGATTGTAAAAGCTGATGGAAGAATAGTGAGGTCGTTATGCCCAAAAAAATTTTAATCATTGAAGACGATCCCGTGATCGTCAAGTACCTGCAGGCGGTTTTCAGCGATAACGGGTATGCCACTTGTGTGGCCGGCAGCAGTTCGGAAGGGATGGATGTTGTGCGCCAGGAGAAGCCGGATCTGATTACCCTTGACCTGCAGCTGCCCGGTGAATGGGGCCCAAGATTCTACCGTAAACTCAGAAAAGACAAAGAGCTGAAAGATACACCCGTTATTGTGGTCAGCGGCATCGACGGCGATCATGCCATCAAAGACGCGGTGGCTTTCGTAAAAAAACCATTTGATCCGGAAAAGCTGATCGGTATCGTAAAAAATACCATTGGCTAAAACTTAATGTCGGTGCCGGTCTGTAGAGCCTTTAGCCGAATGTTAGCGTACTTATTTCAGATTTTGGCACCACTTTTGGATGCACTATCCAAAGATCGGGCTGCGACCCGTCCGGGAGAGGCAGGCAGACATAGACATCTGCACCAAATAACGCCACCGTTTGAGTCCCGCTATTGCCATTTTTTCGGGCTGAATTACATCTAATTTTTTCACTGCTCGGTTGATTTTGAATTCTCTCCTGTGTATTCTTGATATCAACTCCGCTTCGACATGTTAGATCAAGCCACTTTTATAGGGGCGAGGTTTATCCTCGCCCGCCATGGCCGGAATGCAGACTAGATGCCCGCCTTCGCGGGCATGACGAAAAATAATATTTCGGCCCGTCGGGTGATTGTTTTTAAATAATGAATTTAAATTCCCCAAAAACCAAAGTCATTATCATTTGCGGTCCGACCGGAATCGGTAAAACGGCTGTCGGCATTCACCTTGCCGAAAAGTTCGGCGGTGAAATCATCAGCGCGGACTCTATGCAGATATACCGGCACATGGATATTGGCACGGCGAAACCCACTCTTGAAGAACGCCGCCGGGTTCCCCATCACATGATCGATATCGTGGACCCGGATGAAGACTTTGATGCGGTGCAGTTTTCGGATGGGGCCCGGACGGCGATTGCCGTGCTTAACCGACAGGGGTGTCCGGCCTTTGTGGTCGGCGGTACCGGGCTTTACATCAAAGCCTTGCTTCACGGGTTATTTCAATCCAAACCGGTTGATCCAAAAATCAGAAAACGCTTGAAGCAGGAACTGGAGCAAAGCGGCAGCAGTTTTCTGTACGAGCGCCTTGAGCAAATTGATCCGGATACTGCAGAGCGACTGCACCCCAATGATTCGTACCGCATTATAAGAGCGCTGGAAACCATTGAATCCAGCGGTGAGTCCATTTCAAAACACCATCAGAACCATGGGTTTGAAGATGACCCGCTTAATGCGCTGAAGATAGGTCTCAAGATAGATCGCACGAGACTGTACGAGCGAATTGACCACCGGGTGGACTTGATGATTCAAGCGGGTCTGGTTGAGGAAGTAAGGAAATTGCTGGCCATGGGCTATTCGGCCGAATTGAAGTCAATGCAGTCGATTGGATATCGCCATATGGTTGAATTTCTCGCAGAAAGATTGCCCTGGGGTGAGTGCGTTCGGACGCTCAAGCGCGATACCCGCCGATTCGCCAAGCGCCAGTTCACCTGGTTTGGTGCCGACGCTCAAATTAAATGGTATGAGCCGGATCAGGTCAACGAAATTATGAGTTTGGTGGAAAGGTTCCTGAAATAATCCGGTATTATGAGCTTTCGCAACAATTCAGATGTTTGAATGCAGCCACAAATTAACACGAATTTTCACGAAATTAATTTTTACATTATCAGTGCGCCTGCTTTTGGTAATAATAATTCTTGGTCATTTGTTGCCAATTCGTGGTTAAATAATTTTATGAATTCAAATCTGCCAATCGTCAACGGCTCCTGGAAGATCGTTTAGCTTGATTACCACCAGCGTGATATCGTCGGCCTGCTTGAGACCCGACTTAAAGCGGTTCAAATCGTTGTAGACGGTATCGATAATCTGACGGGCGGACCGGTGTGCATTTTCCCGAATGATTTCATGAAAGCGCTTCTTACCGAACATCTCGCCATCCCGGTTGCAGGCCTCCCATATGCCGTCGGTGCCGATGGCGATGATCTGTCCCTCGCAAAGGCCTGTTCTCAGGTATTCCTCGTATGCAAAATTTTGATCCACGCCCAGCGCCAGCCCCGATCCCATCAGTTCCTCAAAATTATCCATTACCGGATCATAAATGACGGCCGCGTCATGACCGGCCCGCACCCAGCGAAGACTTCGACTTTCCGGATCGATGCTCAAGTAGAATAACGTCATAAAGCGGCCGGTATTCAAAAAATCCAGCGCCAGCCGGTGATTCATCTCTGTAATGATCTGAGAAATACTGCCGCATTGCGACGCGCGTATGCGTAAAAAGGCGCGGGCGGTCGTCATGAGAAGGGCGGCATCAACCCCGTGGCCGGTGACGTCTCCTACCACCGCATCAAAGTGGTTGTTGGCGCATTCCTGCTCCTGGAGAAAATCGAAATAGTCGCCGCCGATTTCATCGCATGCGATTGTGCGGCCGGCCACATCAAGGCCCTGAACCTGGAGACTGTTTTGCGGCTGAAGGCTTTTCTGGACTTCTCCGGCAAGGGTCAATGACTTCTTTTGTTCGGACAGGTTCGTTACAAAGGCCATGTTGCCGATTATATGGCCCTGATCATCACGCAGGGTGCTGCCGTGAACCAGAACGGGAATATCCTGTCCGTTTTTAGAAGCCACAGTACCTTCAAATTCTTTATACTTTCCGGAAGAAATTTCTTTTTGGTTTGTCTCCATGAATTGCCGGAATTCCTCCGTTGCAAACTCCAGCGGTGTCCTGCCGATGATTTCCTCCCGGCGGACGCCGACCAATTGGCACAAGGCCTCATTGACGTCCGTTATGATCAAATTCTTATCCATCAGGATGAAGCCTTCTCCGGCCGTCTCGACAATCCGGCGGTATTTTTCCTCGCGTTTGCGAATTTCTGCTTCGGCATAAATACGCTGCAGTTCGGCCGCCGCCCGGGCGGCAAAAATTCGGAAAAGCGCCTGGGAGCGCGGCTCCTCAGGCATGGGCCGGTTATCCAATACTGCCAGATTGCCGAGGATCCTGCCTCTGGAATCTATCAGGGGCACACCCATGTAGCTGACGGCGGAAAATTCCTTAACAGTGGAGCTATTAGGGAAAAGTTCCGTCATATTATCGGGGTAATGGACCAGACGGGCGCTTTCGATAACGGTCTCGCAGGGTGTTCCCGCAATGTCGATATAAAAATCTTGCGCAAGCTGCCCGTTCACCCAAAAGGCCAGCGCATGCAGCTGGCGGGATTCCTCGATATATTCGGTAACCCATGAACTGTATGTATTCAGCGCCCTGGAAAGATTTTCCACCAGCGCAGCAAAGAATCGTTCCCCGGTTTCCGTAGCAGTCCCCTCCAAGATGGCGCGTACTGTGGCGTCTTCGTCAAGCCCCCGTAATGTCAGTGCATGGTTAACAGCCATAATGCAAGCCTCCTGATCGACGCCGAATTTAATTGGAGGGTCTAATTCAGACCGACCGCTGGCCTCGGGCTGCCAATTTGAGCGAAAATGAAACTTTGGACCTGCGCTAACGTAGGGTCGGCCTCCGCTTGGTGCGGCGAAGTCACGCTGCGAACGTGACGAAGACGGGTGCCGATCCATATCGGCGGGCACAGAGGCCCGCCCTGCGTCAGCGGTCGGCATAAATGAAGTTTCATAGGATATATTACACAATGAAAATGTCACATTGTGGTTAAAACATATATATTCAGCGGAAAACGTCAAGAAAAAATTAATAGGAGAATGAGCATCTCAATCGGAGCTGAGGGCTTTTGAGGCAGGTGATTCGTGACATGCAAGCAGGTTTACCGACACCCGACTACAATTTCAATCCGGATGGATTTAATAAATCGGCGGAAATATTTTTAGATAAGATCCCCATATCCTTCCCATCTTCCCAACCTCTCACCCTCCCAACTTCTCGCTTGCCACCCTCTGCCCCTTGCCTACTAAACAGGCAACGGTGCTACCACCTGCGAAGATACAAACATCCACGTGACCAGGGCGGCGTTGAGTGACGCTCCGAGATAGATGCGGCCGGTCAGTTGATAAAACCAGGTTTGTATGGGCACTACCATGATCAATACCACGATGATATGGAGCAGATTCTGAGTCAGTGCTATAAAAAACCCGCCCGGCCCTGAAAAGGGGGGTAAACTGCCGAAAAATAGGGGAATGAATTGAACCAGCACGATGACCAGCGGCGGCAGGATGAGCACCAGGACATTGGCAACCGACCAGGAGATAAATGTCTTCAGCCAGGTCGATTTTTGCGGCCGGCGGAGTTGGCCGTGGAGAAAAATGCCCATCAGCAAAAAGCCTACGAGCAGGAATGGAAAGTAGGTGAACCAGAGGCGAGCTCGATAGGCTGTTAGATCGCTGGCGAAAGGAAAGATAAAGCGAAAATCGACGATGAAAATGCTTTCCAGGGTATGTTCGCTCAAGTAAGCAAATAGAAACAAGATTGTTGCGAGCAATAATGTTTTGCCGATTTGCATACTGTTAATGGCGAAACGATCTTCTTCCTCAGAAAGGCCCAACTCATAGAGGGTAATGCCTTTGGCACGATTTTGTTTTTTGAACCATCGTTGGAAGAAAACAAAACCAATGATGTTGATCCACAGAAACCACCAGACAATTCCATTGGTGAGCATCTGTGGAAACATGATGTCAATTCGTATCACATATAGATGAATTCCCCAGAGGACGAATACTAAAGGGAAGTAAAGCCACATCAGGACCGCATTGATGAGAGCCGGCTTCAGATACGCTTTGCCGGTACAAGCATAAATACCCGGTGTCGAATGCTGCAGCGATTGAAAAAATGATGTCCGCAAGAGCATCAATCCTAAGGGCAGAAGAGAAGCCAGGCAGGCCACCATGCTAATCAGGGTCGACCACTCCTTGATCGGCCAGATTTGCTGATCCGATGGAATCCAATCGGACGGGGACGGATTAAAAGCCGCTTTGATCCAGTCCAGCGCTTCGGCGACGGCCGCAGTGCTATGAGTAGTATGCAAGTGGGTGATGTGCGGCATAAAGACGCGACGGGCAGTTCCGTTTTCAAAACTGCCATAAGTCTTTCCAATTGCAGGATTTTCTACCGGAAAAACCTTGCTGGTTCTGGCGGTGGCCATCCACTCTTTTTTAAAGTTATGGGTTCCGGTCATGCGTTTGCGAAATTCATCGTACTTGCCATAAATCATCAGCATATTGCGGGGGATCGAAGCAGAGGCGTCCTCTCCGTATGCAAATCCCGTAATCACCAGAGCGTTGACGGTCGTGTCCTGCAGGGCAACGGTGTACACCATCTCTGCTCCGAGGCTGTGACCCATCAAGCCGATTCTTTGGGTATCGACAAAAGGCAGTGACTTGAGATAGGCCAGCGATCTCCTACCCCCCCAGGTGGCGTCGAAATCCGGATCGTCCATTTTTCCGGGAACACCGGAATTGCCCCGCCCGATGGCGTCTATTTCTAGGACCACAATTCCGCGCCTTGCCAGTTCAATGCAATAGGCGTCGCCGGTCTCGCGG
The DNA here is from genome assembly GCA_020345785.1 of Desulfobacterales bacterium. The sequence continues at coordinate 3,827,340 of CP070771.1, read as the reverse complement.
TTGTTTTGGTAGCCGTGGATATAAACGATTCCAGGCCTCGGATTGCTTTTTGAAGCGCTCAGCGGCTTTAAAAGTTTGGCCCTGATGGTAATACCATTAAAATTTGCATAGGTAACATTCGATACCGACACGCTGCCGAAACTCTTCTGCGTCTGAGATGCTAAAAGTGCGGCACCAATCAGAACAGTCAGGCAAACAATAAACACCAGGGGAGCTTTACTGCGCCGATCCGGATCGAAGAGCTGAGCTGTATTCATATTGGAGGCCCAAGGCAAAAGGGTGAAATAATTTTAATTTTATAAAAAAGGACACGGGTAAACGCGCATTAGGCGGATATATTAAAATTATGAATTATAAGTTGCCGATGGAAAAATTAAAGCCGAATACTGATTTTTGATTCTTTGTCCAAACATTAGAATGCTTGATCATGTTGCGAGGGTTAGCCCATTAAATTTCGCAATTCTCTTTTCAACACCTTACCGACAGCACTCAGCGGCAGTTCATCCATGAACTCGATCCTTTTGGGAACTTTGTAAGGAGCGACTTTCTCCCGCATATAGCGGGTTATTTCTTCTCTGATTTCATCGCCCTTCTCCACGCCGGGCTTCAGTACGACCGCCGTGGCGACGATTTCAGAGCCGGGCCGGTTGGGATCCGGCAAGCCGATGGTGGCGGCCACATCAACGTCCGGGTGTTCCATCAGAATATCATCCACAGTGCGGGTGAAAACCTTGTATCCCGAGACGATCACCATGTCTTTTACCCGATCCACTACGTAGAAATAGCCGTCATCGTCCATCCTGCAAACATCACCGGTGTAGATCCAGCCGTTCTTTAATGTGTTGGCCGTTTCCTCGGGTTTATTGTGGTATCCGGCGGTAAA
>CP070771.1:3805416-3826357 GCA_020345785.1 Desulfobacterales bacterium | reverse complement strand
TTCATCACGAAAACACGAAATTTAGAAAACACGAAAATTTTATTTTCTCCTTTTCGTGTTTTCGCCCTTTCGTGCTTTCGTGATTAATTTCTTTTTGGGTTCCGGTTTGTCCGGCTCTGGAAAACAGGATGTCTGAAAAACAAACTACTATCGTTGCATTAATTCCCGCCCGCTCCGGCTCCAAACGGGTTCCGGATAAGAACATCCGGCCGCTGGCCGGTCATCCGGTCATCGCCTATACGATCGCAGCCGCCCTCGACAGCGGAATCTTTGCCGATGTGATCGTGTCAACGGACTCGGACCACTATGCGCAAATTGTAAAATATTACGGGGCGCAGGTACCGTTTCTGCGTCCGACAAAACTGGCCGGCGACCAATCCCCCGACATTGAATGGCTTTCTTATACGTTGGGCCGCCTGAAGGATGAAGGTCGCAGCTATGACTGCTTCAGCATTTTGCGACCTACCAGTCCGTTTCGGTTGCCGGAAACCATCCGGCGGGCCTGGATGGATTTTTCAAACCAAACCGGCGTCGATTCCTTGCGGGCCGTGGAGAAATGCAGCCAGCACCCCGGAAAGATGTGGGTGGTGCGGGGCAATCGCATGACACCGCTTTTGCCGCTGGGTCCGCCCGAACAGCCGTGGCACAGCAGTCAATACCCCACGCTGCCGGAAATATATGTTCAGAATGCCAGTTTGGAAATTGCATGGTCGCGGGTGGTTTTCGAGGGTCGAACCATCGCCGGCAACGTGGTCATGCCGTTTTTCACGGTTGATTACGAAGGGTTCGACGTGAACAATGAGTACGACTGGCAGCTTGCCGAACAACTGGTTCGAAAAGGTGATGCAAAATTGCCGCAGGTGAGGCAAACAGTTTACTCTTGAAAAGGTAATATTCACCGCAGAGACGCTGAGCACGCAGAGGATTTATTTCGTGTTTTTGCTTTCCGCTGAGAGGGCGGAAAGCAAAAATCAGCAACCCTTCGGGACATTAACTGGCTACTAATAAACGACATACCCTCATAAGTGACTTGATGGAGCATCAAAGCCTAGAGCTTTTCCTTTGCCGTAGGCCGACCACTACTTTATAAGATTCGATCGGTCATCCCGCCTCAGCGGGGCCTCTCAACGGCAAAGGAAAAAGACAATTTTTCTCTGCGATCTTTGCGGCTCGAGCGCAGCGGGCGGTGGATTCTCAAATAACTACCTGCATAGCAAAGCTTGGACCATCCCGCATGGGGCGGCAAAGTTTAAGGGGTAAATCAATAAGGAGCACCAACTATAATGATTGAGATACGACTCATTCCTGAAAAAGAATTTAGACGCGTTCGCGCAGCCAATATTGATAAATATACCAAACTGCATTTGCTGGCCGATATGTGCCGGGCCAATGCGATTGCTACCGTCAAACGCGCGGGCTCCGGACACCTGGGATCCAGTTTCAGCTCATTGGACATCGTCACCGCCCTTTATTTTGCCGAGCTGAATTTTGCCGAGCTGGGCATCTCCCATCCGGACCGTGATATCTATTTTTCTTCCAAAGGTCATGATGTTCCCGGACATTACGCTGTTCTCTACGCTTTGGGCATCATCCCCGAGGCGCAATTCATCAATCTGAGACGCTACGGCGGCACCCACGGCCACCCGGATGTCAGCATACCCGGAATTGAGGCCAACTCCGGCTCGCTGGGCATGGGGATTTCAAAGGCCAAGGGTATGGCATGGGCCAAGCAGTCAAAGGGATCCGGCGGCCGGGTTATCGTGATGACCGGCGACGGCGAACTCCAGGAAGGACAAATTTGGGAATCCCTGCAGACCAGCACACATCAGAAAATCAATAACCTTACCGTTATCGTCGATTGCAACAAATTTCAGTCGGACAAGGCGCTTAAACACATCATCGATCTCGGCGATCTGGAATCAAAATTCAAGGTCTTCGGTTGGCATGTCGAACGCTGTGATGGGCATGATTTTGCCGCTTTGGAGCGTGTCTTTACCAAACTGAAGGGAATCAACGACAAGCCCAAAGTGTTGATTGCCGACACCGTCAAAGGCAGGGGCATTTCTTTTATGGAAAGTCCGACGGAGTTACCGGACGAAAAATTTCTATACAAATGGCATGCCGGAGCACCCGATGACGATGCGTTTGAAGCCGGCTACCGCGAACTTACCGAAAATATCAATCGTCTGCTTTATAAAGCCGGTCTTGATGCGTTGTCGAGCATCGTTATCGAGACCAGAGAAAAGAATCGGGTCAAACTTAAGGACACCGCCGAAAAAGTCGTCAATGCATATGGTGAAGCGTTGGTCGAACTGGCGGAGAATAGAGAGGACATGATCGTTCTGGACGCCGATCTGTCGGCAGATTGCGGATTGCGGCTTTTTGAAAACACCTATCCGCAGCGCTTTATTGAAAGCGGCATTGCCGAGCAGGACATGGTCTCCACTGCCGGCGGTCTGGCCCTGCAAGGGCTGCTGCCGGTTGTCAACTCTTTCGGGGTATTTCTGGCCTCCCGCGCCAATGAACAGATTTACAATAACGCCACCGAGAAAACCAAAATTATTTATGTCTGTCATTACGCGGGGTTGATTCCTGCCGGCCCGGGAAAATCCCACCAAAGCGTCCGCGATATCTCCCTGTTTGGCGCCCTTCCAAACTGTGTATTAATCGAGCCGGCCAATGGGGTTGAGACCAAAGAAGCGTTGAAATGGTGTGTCAATGAAGCCCCTCAAAGCTGCATGCTGCGGTTGGCGATATCACCGTCGCCCCGGACGATACCGTTGCCGGATGATTACCAATTCACATATGCTCAGGGAACCGTAATTATGGAGGGCCGCGATGCCGTCCTGTTTGCCTACGGTCCGGTCATGTTAAATGAAGCGGTAACTGCCGCAGAAACGTTGCAGGTTAATAATTTTTCGCTCAAAGTCATCAATCTGCCCTGGCTGAACCGCGTCGACAGAGAATGGTTTGAAAGGAGCATCGCTGATTGCGACACGGTCTTTATCTTAGATAACCACTCGCAATACGGCGGTCTGGGAGATCAGCTTTTAAATACCGCCCAAAAAATAGATGCCGCACGCAGCAAACGGTTTATAAAGTTTGGCCTGGACGAGTACCCCGCCTGCGGAACACCTCCGGAAGTACTGGCGCATCATAAATTAGATGGTAAAAGTATCGCAGCGACGATCTTGAAAACCATGCGAGGAGCATGAAGTGGCAGGGTAGCTGGAAGGCCAGGAGGAGCTGAAGGTATATATCAAACTTAAAGCCTCCAAGCTTCCCAGCATATGGACAGGTAATAAGACTTGGTTTACAGAAAATAAGACGTAAGCAGTTACAAGACAACAAAATGGATACAAACATGTTACTACTCATCCCGGTGGAAAATCAGGTGCGGGAACTCGATCCCAAGCTGTTATTGGCGTGTGTTGCCGCCCGCAGAGGCTTTTCGTCGGTAATCGGATCGCGCCGGGAACTCGAGTTTCGCATCGACTCGTATCCCAGAAGTATATATCTCTCAAAGAGTATGACCGGTCGCAGCCTGATCTTTTTCCGCATCGCCCGCAAGTTCGGACATGATATCGTCACGTGGGACGAAGAGGCATTGGTGCATTTGCCCGCGGATACCTATTTTTCCCGCAGGCTGCATCCGGAAGCGATCAAACTGGTGTCGCATTTGTTTGCCTGGGGCCAGGACAACGCAGAGATGTGGCAGCAATATCCCCATTTGCCCCAAGATGTACCGATCCACGTAACCGGAAATCCGCGCAATGATATGCTGCGCCCGGAAATGCATTCGTTTTATGAAAAAGAAGTAACGGCACTAAAGCACCGACATGGGGATTTTATTCTGGTAAATACCAACTTCAACCATGTCAACGCATTTGGACCTGATCTGAATTTATTTAAGCCGGTTGACAAAGCGGGCGATATACCTAAATTCGGTCGGGCGGCTCGCGGCATGAGCCGGGACTACGCCCAGGGACTTTGGAATCATAAACACGCCGTTTTCAAATCTTTCCAGCAGATCATCCCTAAACTGGATCGAGCTTTCCCGGACCTGAACATCATCATTCGCCCTCATCCCACCGAGAGCCATGATGTATACAAGGCGATTGCCGCCCGTTGTTCACGGGTGCAGGTAACCAACGAAGGCAATGTGGTCCCCTGGATATTGGCCACCAGGGTGGTTTTGCACAACGGATGTACCACAGGGGTGGAGGCATTTGTCATGGGGGTGCCGGCCATCAGCTACCGTGAATCGGTTGATGAAAAGTACGACAACGGATTTTACCGGCTGCCCAACACGTTAAGCCACCAGTGCTTTAACTTCGACCAATTGCAGGATATGATCCATCGGATTCTCACCGGCAACCTGGGCGTGGCAGACGGCGATGAGCGCCGAACGATTGTGAAAAGTTATCTGGCGTCCCGGGATGGTTCCCTGGCCTGCGAAAAAATAGTAGACGTCCTGGCATCTGTCGTGGCGGCACGGAACCATACTACCCGGCTTTCATTTTGGGATCGCCTCCAGCGTCGACTCATTGCCGACGGGTATCATCTGTACAAACGGTTGAAACCCAAATTACCCGGATCTCACAATCGACCCGAATTCCAGCGCCACCGCTATCCGGGCATATCAATCGATTCAATACAATCGAAAATAGAACGGATACAGGGCATCATCAACGATAATACCAAGCTGAATGTTACGCAGCTCAGCGAGGTGCTTTTTCAGATTAAGGTCTAAGCGCCTAGATGAAGGATGCAAACCGTTATCGTGAGCCGGAGGAACCGAGACCGTAGGGATCAAACGGCCTCCGGTAGAAGTAAAAGGAGAATGCTCGTGAAGATAAAAGGCCAACAAGCGTGCCTTATCATACCGGTTGAAAACCAGGTGCGCGAACTTGACCCCAAACTGTTGCTGGCCTGTATCGCAGCCCAACGGGGGTTCAAGGTTGTTATCGGATCGCATCGCGAGATAGATCTCCGGATTTCATCTTTTCCGAGAAGTCTGTATCTCAACAAGAGCATGACCGATCGTAACCTAAAAATGTTTCGCATCATGCAAAAAATCGGTCATGAGATCGTAACCTGGGATGAAGAAGCGCTGGTACATCTGCCGGCCGACACCTACTATTCTCGCCGCCTTTCACCGGTTGCCATCCGATACGTCGCCCATTTATTTGCCTGGGGTGAGGACAATGCCGAATTGTGGCGCAGGTATCCGGAAATGCCCGCCGGCATGCCGATTCACGTCACGGGTAATCCGCGCGGCGACATGCTGCGCCCTGAACTACAGCCGTTTTATGAACCGGAAGCAGAAAATTTAAGAAGAAAACATGGCCCCTTCATTCTGGTTAATACGAATTTCAACCATGTAAATGCCTTTTATCCGGCTCAAAATTTATTCCAGCCGCTGAAAGGCAACGGTGAATCCTCTCAATTCGGCAAAGCAGCCGTGGGAATGAGCCGTACGTACGCCGAGGGACTGCGGGATCACAAGCAGGCCATCCTGGATGCCTTCAAGCAGATGATTCCCATGCTGGACGGCGCTTTTCCGGATCACACGGTTATCGTTCGACCGCATCCGACCGAAAACCAGCAGATCTATCAGGATATTGCCGCCGGGTGCAAACGCGTCAAAGTGACAAATGAAGGCAATGTGGTGCCCTGGCTGATGGCAACCGGGGCGGTTATCCACAACGGCTGCACCACAGGCGTGGAAGCCTACGTAATGGGTGTGCCGGCCGTATCATACCGCGCCAAGATCAATGAAGAATACGATCTTGGATTTTATCGGCTGCCGAACTTAATCAGTCATCAATGTTTCGATGCCGATCAACTGCTGGAAACCCTGAACAGAATCATAAATGGCGAACTCGGTGCGGCCGATGGCGATGACCGCCGCGAGCTGGTCAAAAAATATTTGAGCGCCCATGACGGTCCGCTGGCGTGTGAACGGATAGTGGATGTTCTTGCAAGTATCATGGAGGCCCGACCCGAGTTGCCCAAACCGACACCGAACCGGCGAGCGCTGGGCTGGAGTCTGGCCAACTGGCGCCGCTTTAATCGTTATATTCGCAAATATCTGCCGGGCAAACATGCGCCGGAAGAATTTCATCGTCATCGATATCCCGGAATCTCGCTGGTCGAGCTTGAGGAAAGAATATCAAGGCTGCAGCAGGTTATCGGTGACAGGGTAAAATTAAACATCACGCAAGTGTCCGACCAGATCTTTTTGATCGGGCCTCGGTCAGTTGAATAGTTGACTGGTTGATTCGTAGATTAGGTAAAAGAGGAGATTTGCAATGAGAGTTTTGATCTTGGGTACGGGGAAAACAGGTACCACGGCCATGGTCTACAAAGTGTCCGGCGGTTTGCCGAACTGCCATGCCTTTTCCGGCGGCCGTCCCGGCAAATATATCGGTGACTATGAAAACGCCGTATACAAGCACACCTATGAAGAGCGCAAAGGCAAAAGTTTTGATCTTTTCAGGGAGCATTTAAAGAAGGAACACTACGACCGCAAGATTTGGATGGCCCGCGACCCGCGTGATGCGGCGGTCAGCCGCATGCTTTATCGGTGGCATGGCGGTTACAGAGGCAGAAAGAAGCAATACGAAGCCCACCTGGAGCTGGTTCTGCAGAAAGAAAGGGATCCCCAATCAATCCCTTTTCATCAGATCTGCCGGTATACCGGACACAACGGTTCGCCAGGGACCAGCGATCAGGTGGTCGAAGAAGAACAGCGCCGCAATCAGCAAATGCGCGATTTCGTCAGCGGTTTGACCAGCGATTGGTTTTTATTCAAATACGAGGACATGGTCGCCGGCAATTTTGATGCACTCAATGACTATCTCGGATTTGAGGTTCAGGCCGATGCGGTGGTTCCGAGCTCATCCGGCAAAGCGAAAGTGATTCGAAAAAAAGCCACCGGAGATTGGCGGCATTGGTTTACCGAGGAGGATGTCGCTCTTTTCAAACCGGCCTTTACACCCTACATGGAGATTATCGGCTATGATTGTGAAGACTGGGGTCTGGAACCAAAGCCGGTGATCGAACCTGAATACTCATCCGCCTATATGCAGAACCTGGTGCGCAAGGCAAGCAAAAACAGAGTGCTGCGGTACCTCGATCCGGTGATCCAGCGCCTGGCAATGAGGCCTGGAGGATGATCGTCGTATTCTGACAGTTCAATTTGAAGTAGGAATTTAAAAATGTCCCAAATATTTAAAATGGGGGATCAAACGGTGGGACCAGGGCAACCGTGTTTGATCATCGCGGAAGTTGCCCAGGCGCACGACGGCAGCCTCGGTACGGCGCATGCTTTCATTGATGCCATTGCCGCTGCCGGAGCCAATGCCGTTAAATTTCAGACCCACATCGCGTCGGCCGAAAGCACCCCGGATGAACCCTGGCGGATTAAGTTCAGTCCCCAGGACGCCACGCGCTATGATTACTGGAAGCGCATGGAGTTCACCGAGGAGCAATGGGTTGGTCTCAAGCGACATGCCGATGAGCGGGGACTACTGTTTCTCAGCTCACCCTTTTCCTTCCAGGCGGTTGATTTGCTCAATCGGGTAGGGGTGGCAGCCTGGAAGATACCTTCCGGTGAAACAACCAATGTGCCGATGCTGGATAACATAATTGCCACGGGGCTGCCGATTATCCTGTCAACCGGAATGAGTCCACTCGGAGAAATTGATGATGCCGTCAACCGGGTAAAAGACAGAGGAGTGCCATTGGCCGTTCTCCAGTGCACAACGGCCTACCCTTGTCCGCCGGAGAAAATCGGGATCAACATGATTTCTTTCTTCAAAAAACGCTATAAGTGCGCTGTGGGTCTCTCAGATCATTCGGGAACTATTTATGCGGGGCTGGCTGCCGCAGCAATCGGAGTGCAAATTCTGGAGGTCCACCTGATTTTCAATCGCCAGATGTTCGGACCGGATGTGCCGGCTTCGATTACAGTCGATGAACTGCGTCAACTCGTAGATGGCATCCGTTTCATTGAAAAGATGGTGGCCAACCCGGTCGACAAAGAGGCAATGGCCCGGGAGGCAGAGGAATTGCGCAACATGTTTACTAAAAGCATTGTTGCGCGGAGAAATATCGAAGCCGGCACGACATTAACGTCCGGTGACCTGGCATTGAAAAAGCCCGGAACGGGTATCCCGGCCGCACGCCTGACAGAAATTATCGGACGTCGACTAAAACGTTCAATTGCTGCCGATACATTGATCTCAGAAGAAGATTTTGATTGAAATAATCAATATCGGATTTGAACGCATTCTGGTACCTTCTTTTGAAGCTATCAGCGCCGGATAAAATGATAGCACATGGACACATGTATGTGTTGATGTGAATCAGGGAGAACAGCATGCATTTTAATAAGATTTTGCTCATTCAGCCAATGCATGAGAAACAAAATAATAAAAAGAAGAAAAAAACATCAATCGCTTTTCCCTGGGGTTTGGCCACTTTGGCGAGCTATTACCGGGAGGCTGGATATGATGTCAGCATTTTGGATGGGCAGGCAATGCAGCTGCCGAAAGAAGAGCTTTTGCCGGAAATTGATAAATTCGATTTTGACATTGTCGGAATAACGTCATTTTCCACCCAGTATCCGGCCGTGAAGATGTTTGCAAAATATATTAAAGAGAATCGCAATGTCCCGGTAATCGTCGGTGGACCGTTGGCGACCTACCAAGCTGAAATGGTGCTGCAGACCACCGATGCAGATGTGTGTGTTATCGGCGAGGGCGAAATTGCCGGGCTTGAAATACTGCAATCCTGGAAAAATCTGGCTGGGGTCAAGGGCATCGCCTTTCGACAAAACGGAAAAATCGTAATGACATCTTCTCAGGATCGATTTGTGGATTTAGACCAGCTTCCGTTGCCCGATTTTTCGCTCTTCGATATGGAGAAATACGTTAGACATAAAAACAAGTTCGCCGGCAGCTCGCAAAAGGGTATTCGGGCAATGACCTTTATCACATCGAGAGGCTGTCCCTACCGATGTCATTTTTGCTCCAAGTCATGCCAGAGTTTCAGAAGCCTATCACCAAACAAACTTTATGAAATGATCGCCCGATTGAAGAATGAATTCAAGTTGGATGAAATCTATTTCGGAGACGAACTGTTTCTCTCCAGTAAATCCAAGTTTAAAGAATTAGCACCTCTTTTATCAGCGCTTAACCTGCCGTGGGCCGGACAGGCAAGAGTGAATCTGGTGGATAAAGAATTTTTAGGTTTGATAAAAACCACCAACTGCGTGGGCATCGGTTACGGCATTGAGTCTGGCAGTCAAAAAATACTCAACAACATGAACAAAAAAACAACGGTAAAGCAGATCGAATCCGCGATGATATATACCCAGCAACTCAAAATCCCGATTAAAGTCCAATTAATTTTCGGCTATCCGGGAGAAGATGAGACGACCCTGCAGGAAACCATAGAATTGTTCAAACGGGTTGACCATCCGGGTAGACGGTTCACGGTCATAACTCCCATTCCGGGATCCAAGCTCTATGATGACTGCCTGACCCAGGGCCTTATCAAGGATGAGCCGGCATACATAACCGCACTTGAGAAAAGTTTCGGAATGGGAGAGGTTCACGTAAATTTCACAAAGTGGCCTGACGATGAAATATACCCCCGCAAACAGGCTGTCGAGGAGGCGATTTTCAAAAATTATCATTACAAAAATCTGATTCGCAGGACAAAATATTATTTTAGCAAACTATATAAGACCTAAATTGAGCGATTCGGTTGAGAAGATTGCTCAGATGCCCAGCCCGCAAGCAAGACCTTGAATACCGGATAAATCGCTCAACTCAGGCAAGAGTTGAATCTGGAAAAAATGCATAGCATATTGATTTAAATATGAAGCGAATAAACATTCTCAATGCCGAGCCTCTGGGATACAGCGCCGAAGCCGGGGCTGTATTATCGGAGCTGGGCAACGTGGTCGCCAAAGAAATGTCTCGATCCCAGCTGTTGAGGGAAGTGAGCGATTTTGATGTACTCATTGTGCGTTTGGCCAATCAGATCGATCGCGAGCTCATTGGGGCGGGTCGTCGTTTGCGAGCTATTGTCACGGCTACCACCGGACTTGACCATATCGATGTCGCCTACGCACGGCAACAGGGTATAGCCGTACTCAGTCTGAGAGGAGAGACGGATTTTTTACAGCAAGTGCAGGCCACAGCGGAACATACCTGGGCCCTGCTACTTGCTCTGATGAGAAATATCGTCCCGGCTTCCATCGCAGCCCGGCAGGGTCAATGGGACCGCGATAAGTTCCGGGGGCATGAGTTGTTCGGCCAGCGTCTCGGAATCGTTGGTTTGGGGCGTCTGGGCCAAAAGGTTGCCCGTTACGGTCAGGCCTTCGGTATGCGGGTGGCGGCCTATGATCCCCTGGTTGAGGAATGGCTCGAGGGTGTCCGGCGTAAGCTGACGCTTACCGATTTGTTGAAGAAGAGCGATATTCTAAGCCTGCATGTCCCCTTGAATACTGAAACCGAGGGGATGATTGGCGCCGCCCAACTGGCCCTGTTGCCTGCGGGCGCAGTGCTCGTTAATACATCCAGGGGCCGGGTAATCGATGAATCCGCCTTGATCAAAGCGCTGACGAACAGGCATCTGGCAGGGGCGGCGCTGGATGTCGTTGCTTTCGAACGCGATACCGAAAGCCGTATGAAAAGCCCTTTGTTTGCCTACGCCCGTAACCACGACAATTTATTGATTACGCCGCATATTGGCGGCGCGACCTATGAATCCATGGCCCAAACAGAATTATTTATGGCTCACAAACTTAAAAAATTTCTACTTGAAATGGACAAGGATCAAAAAGTGTTATGATGAGAAAGATCTGTGTTGTGATTACCGCTCGGCCGAGCTATGCCCGAATCAAAACAGTCCTGGAATCGGTGCGTAGTCATCCGGACCTGGAATTACAATTGGTGGTCGGTGCTTCGGCGCTACTGGAACGCTACGGCCCGGCGATAAAGGTCATCGAGGCCGACGGTTTTAAGCCCAACGCCGTGGTTCATATGGTGGTTGAAGGCGAAAACCTGGTCACGACCGCCAAATCCACCGGACTGGGAGTCGTGGAACTGGCGACCATCTTTGACAACCTCAAGCCGGATGTGGTGGTCAGTGTCGCCGATCGCTACGAAACCATCGCAACGGCAATTGCCGCCTCCTATCTCAATATCCCCGTCGCCCACGTACAGGGCGGCGAGGTGACCGGCTCAATCGATGAAAAAGTACGCCACGCGGTAACAAAACTCGCCAACCTGCACTTTGTCTCGAATCAACAGGCAGCCGACCGTGTCATCCGCATGGGTGAAAATCCTGAAACGGTGTTTAAAACGGGCTGCCCGTCGGTGGATCTCGCTGCGCGCGTAATGGCCGAAGGACAAAACAATTTTAATCCCTTTGACCATTACGGAGGCGTCGGGCATCAGTTTGACCCCAAAGACGGCTACCTGGTGGTCATGCAACATCCGGTAACCACCGAATACAATGACTCGCTGCAGCAGATCAACGAGACGTTGACGGCGATCGAAAAATTGGCCTGTCCCACCTTCTGGTTCTGGCCCAACGTGGATGCCGGATCGGATCGGATCTCCAAGGGCATTCGCCATTTCCGTGAGACACGCGACGTGCCGTTCATCTATTTCTTTAAAAATTTGGCCCCGGAAGATTTTTTGCGTTTGCTGATCGGTTCCAAATGCATGGTGGGCAATTCGAGTGTCGGTGTTCGCGAAGCATCATTTCTGGGTGTGCCCGCGGTCAACATCGGGAATCGGCAGGCAGGACGCGATCGCGGACCCAATATCATCGATACCGGATACTCGGCCGAGGCAATCCTGCAAGCCGTCCGGCATCACCTCAAAAACGGTAGATATCCTTCGTCGACCCTCTATGGCGACGGAAAATCAGGTCAGCGAATTGCCGATATTCTTGCCGAACAGCCGTTAACTGTCGACAAACGATTGACTTATTAGAAAGATGATCACTTCCTTCTTTAACCGGAATATTGCATGAAACCGTCTTACAATTCCCAAACACCGGAACCGAAAATATTGGCGGTCATACCGGCTCGCGGCGGATCGAAGGGTGTCGTGCGCAAAAACATCAGATCCGTCTGCGGAAGGCCTCTGATTGCCTATACGATCGAGACGGCCCTGGCTGCGCGGCAACTATTGTTCCGGGTTATCGTCAGCACCGATGATTCCGAGATCGCCGCCGTCGCCCGCAATCATGGTGCCGAGGTTCCTTTTTTGAGGCCCGCTGAGCTCGCCGGAGACAGCGTACCGACGCTGCCGGTTCTCCAGCACGCGGTAAGATTTATTGAAGCGCAGGATAACGTCAAGCTTGACTGGGTGCTGCTGCTTCAACCCACGACCCCCTTGCGCGCATTGGAAGATATTGAAGGTTCATTGACAGCGGCCTTGCAAAGCGAGTGCGACTCCGTGATCAGCGTGGTGCAGGTCTTTGCGGAACATCCCATTCTGATGAAACGCATCGAAGATAATCGCCTGTTGCCCTATTGCATCGAAGAAAAAGAAGGCACGCGCCGGCAGGATTATCAGCCGCCGGCCTATATGCGCAACGGCGCCATTTACTTGACTCGCCGCGATGTGCTCATGGAGCAGGAATCGATCTGGGGACGAAGTATCCGTCCCTACGTAATGCCGCCGGAAAGATCGGTCAGCATTGACAGTGAGCTGGATCTCAGGCTGGTCGAATTGCTCATGCAGGAACGGAGGTAATTTAAAAGAATGAACCCGTCAAAAGCAACGCTGCTTATTCCCGTCGAACTGCAGGTGCGCGAGCTTGATCCCAAGCTGCTGCTGGCATGTGTTGCGGCGCAGCGTGGATTTCCATCGGTGATCGGACCGCGCCGGGAGATGCACTTTCATATCCCTTCTTTTCCAAGGGGCATCTACTTATCCAAAAGCCTGACCAGCGGCAGCAAGAATGTATTTCGCAATCTGCACCGACTCGGCCACCAGATTGTGGCCTGGGATGAAGAAGCGCTGGTCCATCTGCCCCCCGATTCATATTTCAAACGGCGGCTGTCCCCTCTGGCGATAAAATACGTATCCCATCTATTCGCCTGGGGAGAAGATAATGTCCAGTTGTGGCGCCAATATCCGGAAATGCCGCCGGAAATGTCGATTAAAATTACCGGGAATCCGCGCGGCGACTTGCTGCGACCTGAAATGCGCGGTTTATACACGCATGATGTTGCAAAAATTCGTCAAACCCATGGAAATTTCATCCTCGTAAACACCAATTTTAATCAGGTCAATGCCTTTTATCCGGATATGAACATTCTCAAACCCCCCGCCCGCAAGGGACAAGAACCGGAATTAAGCCGGCGCGCCGTCGGAATGGGGATGAACCGGGAATATGCCGAAGGTCTGACCAAACACAAACAATCCATTTTTGAAGACTTTAAGCGCCTCATACCGACCTTGGATCGGGCCTTTCCGGATCACACGATCGTCGTGCGGCCCCATCCGGCTGAAAATCAGGAGGTGTACCACAACATCGCCAAAACCTGCCGGCGGGTGCGGGTGACCAATGAGGGTAATGTCGTGCCTTGGCTGATTGCAGCCAAAGCCCTTATTCACAACGGATGTACGACCGGGGTGGAGGCGTATGCGCTGGGGGTGCCGACAATTGCATACCGGGCGTCTATCAACGAGTACTTCGACAACGCTTTTCACCGCTTGCCCAATCAGTTGAGTCATGAATGTTTCAATCATGACGAACTGCAGGACACCCTGGCAGATGTCCTTAAAGGCAAAATCAGCAGTGCGAACAGCGATGAACGCCAAAGGATTATGGAGCACCATCTGGCGGCGATGCAAGGCCCTATGGCCTGTGATCGCATGGTCGATATTTTCGAGGAGATAAACAGTATGCAAGACGCTGCGCCGGCACCTCCTCTCCAACAGCGGTTAAAAAGCCGCGTCTGGGCAACCCGGCGCCGAATAAAGAAGCGTTTCAAGGGATTTAGCGCGGATATGTCCCATAACAAAGCTGATTTTTTGCGGCATCGCTATCCGGGTGTTTCTTTACAAGAGTTGAGATCAAGGTTAGACCAATTTCAACAGATGCTTGGGGAGCGCACCGAACTGATAGTGGAAGAAATTTTTCATCAGTTCTACCGGATCAGCGCTGTTTAATGCTTAGCGGGACCTAACTCGGATGAACCGGGACCAATCTGGCTTGGGGCGGGCCGACCAGGAAGCAAAGGCGACAAAATGAACTTAATCATTTACCTTTGCGGGCTTTGCGGCGCTGCGAGAAACTATTTTTTGTCACAATCTGATTTTAAAGAATAAAGCTATTTCTTGAACCTGAAATTCAAATCGATTGCAAGCCGTTTTAAATTAGAAGCGGTATTTAGTATGGAGGATTCACATGAAAATTTTCATCTTAGGCACCGGAAAGTCGGGAACCACGGCATTGGTTTACAAGGTGGCCGGCGGACTCCCGAACTGCAAGGCATTTTCCGGCGGCAAACCCGGTAAATATTTAGGGGACTACGAAAACGCCGTCTACAAGCACACCTACGAGGAGAGCAAAGGCAAAAGCTTTGAATTGTATCTGGACCATTTAAAAGAGGAACATTACGATCGCAAGATCTGGATGGCCCGCGATCCACGGGATGTGGCAGTCAGCCGGATGCTTTACCGCTGGCAGCGCGGCAACAAGGGCCAAAAAGAGCAGTATCTAGCCCACATAAATTTAGTTTTGCGAAAAGAAAACGACCCTCGCTCGGTTTCTTTTTCAGAAATTTACCGTTATGCCAGATTCAACCGATGGCCGCTTTCTTTAGAAGAAGTATTCGCAGAAGAGCAGGAGCGCTATCAGCGGATGCATGAATTTATAAAATGTCTTGAGGACGATTGGTACTTTTTTACCTATGAGGATATGGTGAACAAGAAATTCGCAGGATTAAATAATTACCTTGGATTTAATGTGGCCGAAGACGCGGAGGTGCCCGAGACAACAGGCAAGGCCAAGGTGATTCGCAAAAAAGCGACCGGTGACTGGCGCCACTGGTTTACCGAAGAGGATGTCGAACTTTTAAAACCTGCTTACACACCCTATATGAAACGAATCGGTTATGATTGCGAGGATTGGGAGATTAGCCCTCAACCGGTTATTGAGCCGGAGTACTCATCGGAGTACATGCGGAAACTGGTCCGCAAAGCTTCTAAAAGCGTCGTTTTCAAAACCATGGATTCACTGCGGCAGAGGCTTTTCGGTTAATCCACCCTAAAAGCTGACTTGCTGCAGCCGAATGTCAACGTCGCCGAATGTGGATATCTTCCCGCTCACCTGGACCGGAATACCGGAAGCTTGGTCTATATAGATGTCAAAATCTCCTTTCAGCCCCAAAAATGAAAACTCTTCCTGCACTGCATTGGGGGGCGCCAGCGAGCGCGGTTGAAAAGAAATCTTGATAGCGTCTATAGTCCCTTTTCTCCGGATTTGTTTACGCGGCGACCTTTCAAGGTAGTTCACTTTCAGCTGCCGGGCCCCTCCGGCAGTTACTGTTACCCGGTGTAATTGCTGTTTATCGAAAACGCAAAGGTTCAGCGGGACTCTTTGCTCCGAGAAGTCCATGACCGATGCAAGATATAAAAGTGCGCTTGGTTCTAAGACTGCCGCACATTTGTGATCTTCGCCGTTATATTGATAAAACCGCTTCTCAAATGTGGTCCACTGCTCCGGCGCCGAT
This sequence comes from Desulfobacterales bacterium, assembly GCA_020345785.1. The sequence goes on along the minus strand of CP070771.1, from coordinate 3,810,579 downwards.
TCCAACTGCTTTTTATCTGCCGGTTGTTTACGCTGATGATAAACACCGTGGGGCTGAAAACGATATGACTTTTGCCAAATCTTGTCCCCGTGTCGCAGCCTGACGCGCTGCAGGGCGGCGGCATCATGCGGATTAAACCACGAATGGGTTTTTAAAATTTCATTGGAACCGAAAAGCGGATGAATACCGGACTCAACCGTGATGGAAACAATCGTGGCGCCCGAGGGCTGTAACGCCTCGGCCTGGGGCACCGCAAGCAGCTGCTCGACCGCCGCCTTGGCCGGCAGGACCGCCAATTGAGCCCGTATTTCAACCTTGCCGATGAATCTATCTTCCTTGAAATGAAGGCTGCGCCAGGAAACCCTTTCGGACTCAAATTTATGTGCAGATGACGATTGTGCCCGGCATAAATTTGCATACACACCAAGAATTAGCGGCAGCACCAGGCACGCGACAACAAAACTTTTTTTGCGCAATACCATTGGAATCTCCATCAGCATCCAGCGATTCGATTGTATTTTAATATGAGGCTGCGCACGGATTGTATATAATTCCACCAATATTTAAGTATTGCAGCCCGACACCTCTGTGTCAAGCGGCAGGGAGGATGTAACAGGGTTGCGTCATTTTTAAAGAAGCAATTGACTGATTTTGCGAAAATTACCTCATTAACGAAAATTATGAAAATTCCAAGCACCGCCAACCAAATCCCAAATGACCAAAATTCGGAATTCCATACGGAATTTTATCGGTTTTGGTTATCGCTTTAGACACATACGCGATCCTTTTATCACCAAAGCACGAAAATTCTAACACACAAAAAAAAGAAAAACAGCTGGATTTTCTTGGTTTGGCCAGTTTCGGTCATTGATTATTGTGATTTGGAATTTATTTGGTATTTGGTGCTTGAGATTTGAGATTTTAGTGTCTTATAATACCTTTTCATGCAACTGGTTTAGAATTTACTGACGCTACCCTGGACGACGAAATCTGTCTAAAATTTTCGTCTATCGTAATATCGGAGGAACTCAAATGCCTTACCATGTTGAAGGTGATTTCGATCCTAAGGGGTTTGCTCTCATTCTGGAGGCCATTCCCGTCGGGATCACCGTCGTCGATCTAAACGGTCACATTCAGTATTACAATGATTTCAGCAGTCGCATTCTGGATCGCAAGCCGGAATACATCGGCCGCGACATTCGGGATTGCCATGAAAAATCTGCCAGCATCGAAAAAATTGACCACATGCTGGCAGAATTTAAAAAAGGGCGACAGAAAGAATTCGGCTATGAAACCATACGCAACGGCAAGCATTTAGCCGTTACTTTTTCGCCTTTACGGGTTGACGATATTATTAGTTTTTGCATTCAGACAGTTATTTTAAAAAGCCCGGAAAAAGCACAGAACCCTGACCTCGCAGACTAAGCTTTTATTTTTTCCCAAAGCTGTGGTGTTTACCGTTTAATATCTAATGGAATAAGGGAGGGATGGAAAAATGGAATATTGGGTATGCAAAGCGGATGCTGGCCTGATTTAAATTTCTGATCAGAGTCATGCATATAAAAATAGATCTCTTCCGCCAAACCCAGCACTCCAACATTCCATAATTCCGGTACCCCATGGCATTTGATTGCGCAAATGCCTATTATTCTTACCCGGCCATAGGATCAGGTCTTTAATGTCAGAATAAATCCTTGAGATTATGAAACAAAATTCAAAACCCATCATTTTGTTGATTACCCATCTTTGGGGCTATACCGATTGTTTCAATATCCGTTAAACAGCCGGATTTTATCAGGTTGATTAGGTTGATAGTTGAAAGGAATTAATAAGGACATAGATTCTGAATTATACAATCAGCAATATTCAATATTCATCTCCAAGGGAGTACCTTCCTTCGACCCACCTTTGATGGATTTAATACTCTTTATTTGATACATGTCCGCCTCCGATAATCCGCTTTGCACCGCTTCCTTTACAGTTCATCATTAGAATTTGGTCATTCGTCACTCCCATTGCATTTGTCATTAGACATTCGACACTGGTCATTCGACATTGGTCATTCGCAAATCCCTCCCTTTTTGATCGCACACTCAAGAGTTTAATCAAACAACCGATATATCTTTATACCAAAGCCGAGACGTTCACCCCGGCAGCGTATCAATGCAGGGCAAATGTCATGCAGGCTGAGTAAATCCGATTGCGGGAGGAAAAATCGTGTCAAGCTTATTTCCGGGTAAACAATCAAAACTGATATCCTTTCTATTCTTAATTTTTTGGGCGGGCGGTGTCATGTGGCCCTCTGACGGTCTCGCGGCTTTACCTGAGAAGGTCAACGCCATCTACCTGCCTTCCCACAGCTTTACCGAGCGCAAAATCACCGAATTTACCCATTACGCTGAACTGGCCGGCTTGAATGCCGTCGTCTTGCATGTGAAAGATCCTTTTGGTTTGATTCGATGGAAATCCGAAAACGAACTGGCCAAAGCAATAGGCGCCGTCGCCTCGAACGGATTGGTGGAAAACAGTTTAAAAAAATTAAAGGCGCAGGGATTCTGGTGTATTGCTAAATTAGATGTTTTTGTCGATCACCGTCTTGTCCGCAGCAATCCTTACCTGGGTATTCTGGACATACGAACCGGCGGGCCGTGGAGCGATGACAACGGTTTATATTGGGCCAATCCTTACAATCAGCAAGTCTGGGACTACAACATTGCACTTTGTCAGGAACTGGTTGAACTCGGTTTTGACGAAATTCAATTTGATTATATTCGATTTCCCAGTGACGGCGATCTTTCAATGATGCATTACCCGATCATGGACGAAAATTTATCCAGGATCCAGTGTATCGGAAAATTTCTGCAGAGGGCTTATACCCGGCTAAAGCCTACGGGGGTCGCCATCTCGGTCGATTTATTCGGACTGGTGGCATGGAAATCCGGTGATTTTGGCGTCGGCCAACAAATAGAGGCAATTGCGCCGCATGTAGATGTCATATGCCCGATGTTTTACCCGTCCCATTTTCCGAGGGGTTTTTTAGGCAAGCAAGATCCGGCAGAATTTCCGCTGGAAATAATGGAATTAAGTATGAAACGCATAAAAAAACGCACGGACAAACGCATTCGCCCATGGATACAGGGATTCTGGTATAGTCCGGATGACATCAATGCGCAGATTGACGGCTTGAGGCTTGCAGAAAACAGGAGCTGGTCGGTATGGAATCCCGCCGGTAATTACGCGACCACCTACGAGGCGATCGCCGGGCGTTTAAATCAGGTTTTTCCCGAACCAAAATTTTATCCATCGATAGGCGAAATTAGTGAAAAACCCGAAAGAATCATCCCGGGCAAATCCAGGATTGTCAATTTAACCAATTACCGGCATGGATACACGATAATCTCGCTGGAAGAAGCCACAGGGGGAACGTCCCGTTCCTACTCAACGCTGATACAGGTCCTAGGGACACTAGATGAAGGGATTATGGACAGGATCCTAACGATCCGTGAAATTCCCTTTTCGCGCTTAACCGGCAAATATAAAAAGAAATTATATCTGGTGGATTTGCTCTGCCGAGATATGCAAATCGACCCCCGTGTCCTGCGTCCCAAGCCGATATATGTCGACTGGCAAAACGACTGCCGATTTACGCCAACCATTCCGCCGGATCGCTTAAGCGATTACCGTTCCGCCGGTGAGGCGGCTTTTGCAAAAGATCATGACATATACGCGGTTGTCTCCAAACGAAAGGCCCCAGGAAAATAATCTGCCGGTTACATCGAATCCGCATGACTTATTGAGGATAGAAACCCATAAAGGGTGAGACTAGTTTGGCTGTTCAACGACCTCGGAGCCCCTGTGAAACCCCAATTCGAAAAATCAAATCAGTATAAAATTCGAAGCTCGAAACACGAAATTCGAAACAAATTCGAATAACCAATGATCCAAATTCAAAACCAATATGTCCCTATAAATTTGCCCGGGGTGAATTGCAGCCGGCAACCTCAGGCTGATGCCGGACTTTAATTAGAGTGTGTTGACGGTTGGGGCGTTTTATGAAATTTAGAACCCAGAACCCTGAACTCTGAACCGCTATTGGGTTTATCTTTGGGATCGCAGCTGAGTTTATCAAAGTCTGCAGCCAGGGATTCAATCCGTTTTGTGAGATAGGTGCGTTGCTGAGGGGTCGCCAGGTGGTCCAGTTGCATAACAAGTCTTATGGTGATGTCGGTATTGATGTCAATCTTCTGTTGATAATTCGAAGATCTCATGCGTTCAGGGTTTATGATAAGTTCCTGCAGAGTTATCCTGAATTCCGGATCGATTTTTGCCCGGATAAGCAGACGGCGCGCTTCGGCCTGGATCAGTTCACGATTCTTCAGCCAGTCCCCGGCTATCGGCACCAATTGCGAACTCCAGGCAGAAACCGCCGCCTGCTGCGCTTCGGTCACATCGGATATCCAGTACTCCAACCTTTTTATCATGCGTTTTTGACGATTTTCATTCAACTCGCGGGGTTGAAGATCGACATATTTCTCTTTAAATATTTGATTTCGCTTTTGCAGGTTGCCGAAGAGCTCGGCAATTTGAGTGTTAGACGCTGTAAGCAATATATCCGTAATATCCGGTCTGATTTGTCGCAGCAAGTCCTTCCAGAGTGTCATCAGTCTTTGGTTGTAAGACTGGATCTTCGAATATTCAATCGGTTGGGTGGCGCTGCTAAAATCCAGGCCTATTGCGCGCAGCACCCCGGCGTAGGTCCTCAGCTGCGTTCGGCAATGCCAGTCAAGCTGCTTCAGCAGCCGCTCCTCAAGCAAATTTTTTTGCCTGTCGTCAAGGGAGATATAGTCGCTGATATACCAGGGAATCAGCCACTCCAGGTGAGGGTAAACATATCTGGGACCGCAACTTACCACTGCAGCCAGAATAAATGTAACGGCAGCACATTTTTTCATTGAAAATCAAATGTAACAACTATTTGGCCGGTGGCAAGAAAGGATATCAGGACGTCGAATCAACGACCACACCGCGCAAAGCGCGGGATGGCTTGAATTATCCCGCCAAGGCGGGGAAAGGCAAGAGGACGTCAGTACGCTTATCGTTGAATATATAATCCCACCGCGGCGGGATTTGTATGGCAGGAATCAAACACCCGAGTTGGACAAG
>CP070771.1:3796550-3805316 GCA_020345785.1 Desulfobacterales bacterium | reverse complement strand
ACCTTGTTATGATTTGTCGGCAACTTCACCATCGTGTTAAATTTATGCTAAGTGTGCACGTGATTTACTCGACGTTTGGAAACAATTAAAAATAAAGCTTCGCAAAGAGCAGGACACCGCCATAGGACATATCGATTTCCTCCAAAAAATCGTCGCTGCCGCTGTATTTGAGATCCATTTGAGCATAATTGTACCCGACGCCGACACCGAGATGCTTCAGCGCATTCCACTCCAATGCCACATTGAAATCGACCAATTGCCCTTCATAGTCTCCGATGTTGATGTAAAAATAATCGAAACTCTGCCGGATAAACCACTTGGGGGTCAGAGCGAAGCTGCCGCGCAAGCCGACGACCGGAAGGGGAACGGTGAAGTCCGTTTCTTCGACTTTGCCCAGTACATCCGAGTCCATCTTAAAATCGACTTTTAATCCAAAAAGCCCCCCGGCAACACCCAGATCGAAATGCTCGTTTTTAAAGAAAGACCACGCATATGAACCCCGCAGAACCGATATATCGAAGTCGGTTTTTACTTTCGTACCTAGCGGAAATGATCCCCCCTCCCCGTCAGGGATTTCGACGCCCAGAAAGCTGCTGCCACTACGGTTCATTTTGTAATAAGTAAAATCCACTCGATTCCGGCGTGTGATCCGCCAGAATGCATCCGCCCGAAATGCAGTATAATTCTCATCGAGATTTAAGACATCCTCGGCGTCCAGCTTTATTCCTCCGCCCAGCTTCAAGTCACTTTTCGTTTCAATGACATACGCTCCCAGGTAAAGAGCAGCTCGTTCCCACGGCTCATTGGAATAGTCCTTTTCATCGGCGAACGCATGTGGAACCAGCAATGCCAAAGCAAACCAGATCATCAACAAGCACAGCCCAATAGTTCTAATCTTCATCTTTTCCTCCTCTTGTGACGGTTTTTAGTGAATTGGTCCAAGCATGTTTATTCCAATGATGACCAATAAAAAGCCGATTTAACTCAAAAGCCCTCTTTCATCTCATTGTAAATCATCTCATAAGGAGTCGGAGCGACCAGCCCATTCATAAAAGGATTATTCAGGAGGATGATACCGTAGAAAGTTATGCCGACCATACATGCATAGCAGTTTATTAAGAAAAAACGAGTTTTGGTCAGCTCCACCGTTAAATATGGTACAAGCGTCAGAATAAAGCCTGCCACCGCGATGACCCAAAAGATCGGTGGAATTTCTTCTCGATACCATGCGTATAATCGTCGAATTCTTTGCTCATTTATCTTAAGCACCAGATCCATTGCATAATTTTTTATCTTCTCCTCATAGAGCTGCGTGGTTTGCCAATTTTGCATATTTTGCATGATCTTAAAGAGAATCCGGCCGGTGGATTTACCAAGCGGACGTTTCGTTTTTTGCCTCCACTCCGTATCTATAAGATTTTTTAGATAAAGAATGAGCTGATTTCTGATTTTCTCATTTTTGTCGGATGGAATAGCGGTCAATGCTGTGTAAAGACTTCCAATAGAGGTAGCTTCAACATCCAGAGATTTTTCAAGATCCATGTATGCACTGGCGATGACTCCGAAAACCAACGCAATAATGAGTGCATGCAATGTACCGATTCTCAGCGCCATTTGTTGTGCAAATGTTCTGGTTGTTTTGGATCGCTTATCCCGGAGAAATCCATGCACGACTAAAAACAAAATACTAGTAAATGCAACGCCGGTCAGCATGGCAATGAGAAAGCCCGTTGCAAAAGGTAGTTTAAGAATAAACATAAGTAAAATACCTGTCGAATAGCCTTATGCGCGGTTCATTTTGGTGTCCGGAAGAATCCCCCGGAATTTTGCCAAATAAAATTGGCGCATTTTCTGATGGTCTGAATCGGTGGACAAGGAATCATTCTGATTTTTCTTTCATAAGTTTCTGTTTTCTTTCTCTTTGTTCAGTGACCATGCGGTAAGCGATGTAATATTTGTAAATATTGCTGACATACTGGACTGTTTCACGGCCAATGACCTGAGCTGCGGCCATCTCAACGTTGTGGAACCAGACGTTGGGATCCAACCCCATTTCTAAGGTTTTCTTGCGCAACGTATTCACCTTGGCCGGTCCGGCATTGTACGATGCAAAGGCAAAGAGCATCTTGTTGAGATCGTCGACGGGCTCATCCTGGTAGTATTGGTTGACGATAAACCGCAGGTACTTTATGCCGGCGTGGATATTGTTTTCCAGCTTTTCAATTTCGGATATGTTGACGTTGCGGTCCGCCGCCGTCGTCGGCAGAAGCTGCATGACGCCAATGGCGCCCGCCGGACTTTTTTTGTTTTGGTTTAAGCCGGACTCCTGGTAGGCTTGGGCGCCAATCATCAGGTAGTCAAAGTCATACCTATCAGCGTATTTCCGGAAAAGCCGGACCATGGCTTCAAATTTTTCCAACTCCTTTTTGGATAAGGAATTTTTGACATATTTTGTATTCTTTAGGTAGCGCTTTAACATAATATTGCCAATCAGGGTTCCCTTTTTGTGGCCTTTGACGAATTCATTGATCACGGCCTTGAGCTTCGGGCTGTTCCTGCGAAAGCCCCATGCGATTTCACCACCGGTCCGCACGGAAATTTCAGGATGCACCTTGATTTTGTCAAATATTTGGGTCCAAAATTGCGCCTTGTGGCTGTCCATGACAATCATCGGAATTAGACCGGCATTTACCATTTCCAGCAAATCTTCATCCTCAAATGACTCGTCCGCCGCAACAAGTTGCATCGGTTGTTTGCCAGCTTTTTTGAAGGAGGCATTCAGCTCAAGTAGACTTTCATAATAACTGCTGGACTTGCGTACATGGATTTCTTGGCCGGGCAGATCATAAATACTAGCCACCGGCGATGCAGCAGGTCCGGTGACTACCAGCTCCTTTACTCCTGTAAGCAAGGGATTCGAGAAATCAACATACTTGAGACGCTCCGGGGTAATCGTCAGATTGGCAACTGCAATGTCTCCCAATCCTTTTACAATACCGGGGATCAGTTCATCACGCCGAACAGGAACAAATACGACCTGAACTTTCAATGTTTTGGTTTTAAGTTTTTTGTTGACGTATTTTTCAAATTCCTTGAGCAATTCATAGGATATCCCACGCTGCCGCCCGCGATCCAGAAAGTAAAAGGTTTTATTGTAAACCACCAGCGCCCGAATCCGGCGATTTTTTGCCATTCCGTCGAAATCTCCGAACCATGGTTTGTTCTCCAGCAGGGCTTCCTCCATGGCTGGATCCCTTTCGGCAGCCTGCGGTGTCAACGGCACTGCGACTAACACTGCGATGATTGCAATCGGCAGGATCGAAAATAGCCGGCGTCGCTGGAGCGTTGATTTTGTACAATCAGAGATGTGTTTCATTTTGGATCCTTTTAATTCTGGAAATATGTGATTTTTTTATTTTCATTATTGTTTCCTCTCAATTTACAGCAATGCCCTCCCCCCGAGGAAACTAGAACCCGAGCAAACTAGAAATACCATGTAAACTGTGCAAACAATCAAATTTCAATTCAACTTCTTATCCGCTGCCTGAACCCTGGCTTGGTGGATGAACAGCGCTCTTAACTTATCCCAGAAATCTCCGCCCAGCACAAAGACACTGGCGAAAAAGATGACATCGCCGATCAAGCTGACGACAAATCGATGTGCCTCATAATGCGGAATCCGGTGCGCTCCGTAGGGACCCAGCCAGCCGAAGACAACGGGAAGCAAAAACATGACCAGCCCGATGCGGTATCGGGTCAGGCTGACCCGGTCCGGCGGGCCATGCTTTTTCAAAAAACGAAAAATGCGATCCTTAATAAGATCGTAACCCTGCTTCCCCATGATGGCGATTGCTGCGAGAGTAAACACCTCGGGGATGCCAACGGCCAGCAACCCTGAAATAATTGTCTTCCATTCAATCGCAAGCGCCGTCCGGGTTATGACGGGAATGAGCAACGGGCTGAGCCATCCGACAATCAGCACCGTCAGGCCCAGTCGAAAGCGCCAGCCTGCAAGCGGTTGCTCGTTTTTTGAAGCGGTATTTTGTGTCATTATTCTGTTTTTCTTATTTTGTTAGCAACTCGCGAACACCCACGCCCCAGTGGCTCAGGGCGCGGGAGACGTCACCCAGGCTTGCGTCCAGCATCTCGATCCGATCGCGGCGCATAATTTTTACCGAACCGGCGAAGGATGCCGGCGCCCAGGGTACCAGCACGGTCACCTGACCGTCGCCGTGATCCTCGATTACGTAGACAAACTCCCGCTCCCCGTCTGCAGAATTCAGCACCGCCGTCCGGAAGGCGGTATCCTCCTTTGCTCCGACCAGGCCTCTGGACAGGCGTTTGACCGCACCGTACAGGGGCAGCCGGCCAAGCACGGTGCGCTCTGTCCAAAGACCAATCCGCCTTAAGGTCATCGAGCGCAGGGCCAAACCGAGAAGAAACGAGGCCCCGATAATCAGCACCACGGCCACCAGGACGGGCGCATTGACCCGGTCGAATGTCCCCTGGGGAAACAATTCGGCAATCGGGGTTGCCAGCGCCACCATAACTTCCAGCAACTCGGCCAGCAGCAGATAAAGGAGCAGTATCGGCAGAAGTACGAAAAGACCGCCCATAGCGGTTGTCTTTAAAAACACCATCAGTTGTTTCATCAGGAAAGATGCCCCCCTTCACCTCCTTGTGCCCGCTAGATCATAAAACATCCAATCGGGTGTTTATGGTTATTGTCACGAATACTCGCACCGGCAAAATGGTCGAAGATGATGCAACGCCTTATGGCGGGCAATCACCCCGCCATAGGGCTTGCAACTAGCTTATACAATCACTGGCCGAACCTGTAACTGCATGCCCGATCAATCGACGCCCGTTTTGTACATAGTCGCCATGACGTCATCCACGTTGAACTTCGCGGGCTCCTGCCGTGGCGGGAAATCCTTGAACGTCCCGATAAAACCGACCACGATCTCCTGGAGGGCCGTCACGGAAAACGCACTGCGCTCGATCCACCAGCGGTCACAATTGCTCAAAGCGCTTAAGATCTACTGCCTGGCGGCCGGATTCTCAAGCTGTTTGACGACACCATCGATGCCCAGGGTGGTGCCGCCCCGTGGCGGAAACTCCTTGAAGGTTTCCAGCCATTGCCTGGTGAAAACCTGGGCGGGAACGAAGAGCCACATGTTCTCGGCCATCCAGCGCAGGTACATCTCCGACTCGTGCCAGGCCCTTTCAAAGGGGTCGGCCCTTAAGTTGATGACCTTCGGCCATGCCGTCTGGACGCGAACGGCGGAGGCGATGTTCCCCTCGAGAATGGCAAAGTGGAGTTTCCAGTTGTTGTAACGGATGGCGTTGAGGTTGCCCACCTGGTCAAAATACATGATCTCTTTTCGGAGAGAATTTTCTACCTCGCCCTTAAACCAGGGCAGAAGATTGTAGCCGTCGAGATGTACCTTATACTTTTTGCCGTCAATAGTAAGACCTTTTTTGAGCTTTTCCTTGATATCCGGCTCTCCGACAGCCGCCAGCAGCGTGGGGATCATATCCTCGTGTGAGGCGATGCCGTTGAGCTTTGTTCCCGGCTTGATAACACCGGGCCACTTGATGAAAGCGGGTACGCGGAATCCGCCCTCCCAGGTTGTTCCCTTTTCGCCGTGGAAGGGGATGGTGCCGCCGTCGGGCCAGGTGAAGGTCTCAGCACCGTTGTCGGTGGAGTAAAAGACAATGGTGTTGTCATCAATGCCGAGTTCCTTGAGCTTGGCGAGGATACGGCCAACGTCGTCATCGTGCTCAAGCATGCCGTCGGCATAGAGGCCAATGCCGCTCTTGCCTTGCCATTCCTTCGTGAGGTGGGTCCAGACGTGCATGCGCGTCGTGGTCACCCAGGTAAAGAAGGGTTTTTTGGCCTTGTGGGCCCGCTCGATGAAGTCGATGGCCGCGTTGGTGAACTCATCGTCCGCGGTCTCCATGCGCTTGCGCGTCATGGGTCCGGTGTCCTCGATCTTTTGACCGCCATTGCCGTCAGCCCAGCTGTGGATCACGCCGCGGGGACCGAATTCTTTGCGGAACTCGGGATCCTTCGGGTAATAGTAGCCCTCCGGCTCCTCCTCGGCATTGAGATGATATAGGTTGCCGAAAAATTCATCAAAGCCGTGGACCGTCGGCAGATGCTGGTCCTGATCGCCCAGGTGGTTCTTGCCGAACTGCCCGCTTGTATAGCCGTGGGGCTTGAGGAGTGTGGCGAGGGTCACCATCTCTTCGCTTATCCCGTGGGGCGATCCCGGCATCCCGATGGTAAGCAGCCCGGTGCGGAAGGGATGTTGCCCGAGGATGAAGGCCGCCCTCCCGGCGGTGCAGCTCTGCTGGGCGTACCAGTCGGTGAAAAGCGCGCCCTCATTCGCCACGGAGTCGATGTTGGGCGTCTCGTAGCCCATCATCCCCTGGTTATAAGCGCTGACGTTCCAGTAGCCGACGTCGTCACCCCAGATGACGAGGATGTTGGGTTTATCGGCTGCAAAAGCAACCGGTACTGCCAGGCACATGGCCAGCATAGCAACCATAAGTGATTCCCATAATAATACTCTTCTCATATTGCCTCCTTTACCTTTTAAGCTATCGTTGCGCCGCAGCGGCGTGGCGTGAGGTCCTCATTTCTCACGCCACGCCTCTACGACGCAGCGTTTTCTCTCAAAAATATCGTATTTGACCTCATTTCCATATATTGAAAAAGAGGAGAGAAGATGATATTCTCTCCTCTCGCTTATAATGTCACATCACTCCAATCCGCCGACAGCAATCTCTACCCGCCGGTTTTTAGCACGTCCTTCCTCAGTGTCGTTGGCGGCGACGGGATTGACCGCGCCAAACCACAGCACTACCAGGCGATCCTCGGTAATCCCGTATTTATACATCAAGTACTCCGCAACACTTTCCGCTCTCCGGCGCGACAGGCGCATGTTGTACTCAAAATCGCCGGACGGATCGGTGTAGCCGTCGATCACCGCGTAGGCCTCGGGATGCTGCTTCAGAAATGCCGCCACCTGATCGAGTTCGTCATAATACTCCTCTTCGACCTTCGATGCATCGAAGCCAAACTGGATGTTATCAACTTTAAGTCCGGCCACCTTCTTATCAGTCATGGTCACGATCGAAGTGTTGGCTCTCACTACAAACAGGGCGCCGCTCATATACTCCAGCCGATCCACAAAAAATTCGAAGGGAATCACCCGCGAGCACTCGCTGCCTTTGGCCAGCTCCATTAAATTTCTTTTTTCCCTTTCAGTGTCGGCATTGCTCAAGTAATAAAAACATGTGCTGTATTCGGCTGAGAGTTCCTTGGCCTTTTGTTCCGGCTCTTTAAAGCCTTCCATCTTGGTGTAGTTGCCGTCGCTGACAATAAACACCGCCGTGCGACCGGATAGATTTTTTAATATGGGCTCAAGCTTGATCAAGGCCTGCATCAGCAAGGTCGGACCGCCCGATGTATCCGGTAATTGATCAATGGCCTCGGAGAACTTTTGCCGGTCGTAGGCCTGCACCGGATAAATCTCCTTAAAAGGTGTGTAAAGATACAAGCCGGCATTGTAGCCCAGGTTCGGTAGAAACGCATTGCGCTCTTTGAGCGTGGATTTCGCGATTTCGCGTTTGGGCGTGTCGGTTCCCTTGAAAGGTTTGCCGGTGGAGCTGGAGGTATCAAACAAGACGATAAAGTTGTCGACCGTCTTCACCAGTTGCTTTTCTGTGACAACTTTTTGAATAAAATCCTCTTTGATTAGGACCTCTGCGGCCAGGGCGCTGCCCGCAAAAATGCCCAGGGATACGATTGCCAGAATCCTCAGCAAGTTGGTTTTTTGTAAATTCATGGTTTTTCCTCCTTTTCTTTTGTGGTTGGCCTTTTAAAAATCACGCTTCATACCACTTGTTATTTGGTCCCTTCTTTCCGTGACAGTTCGGTCACCGTTAAGAACCCAAAACCTATATTTCGGAAATAGAAATTGAACCGTGAAGCCCCAGTTCCAATTCGGGACACCATCGGGTTTTTCGACATTGTAGTAGGCTTCGGTTCGGGCATTTATGGCTTGATTGCCTATTATAAAAAGCTTACCGACCCCGCTGTACTTATGACGGCCGGCATGAAAGCCAATTGAAAAGCGGCAGCGTAATACGTGCCCTGCTCAAAGCTGTTGTCCGCGGAAATACATCCAGAAATGGCGCAGCCTTTCTTCTGCTAGTGGTGATAATAGCCCTTTTCCGCTACCATATGGGTGATCTGTCCATTCATTACTGTTGCTTCCACTTTGATGTCTTTGATCTTCATCGGATCGACTTTCAGGGGATTCTCTGACAGTACGACAAAATCAGCATACTTGCCGGGCTCCAGTGATCCAACCTGATCTTCAATACCAAGAACAATTGCCGCTTGCCGGGTGTAGGCCAACAAAGCCTGTTCCGGTGTGATGCGTTCCTTTGGTCCCAGCACTTTTCCCGATGAAGTCAGACGGTTCACGGCCACCCACATGGAATGTAGCGCATCCGGTGGGGTGACCGGCGGATCGTTGTGGATGGCGAAAGGAATGTTCCTTTCCATGGCACTGTTTATGGAGCTGATCTTAGGTGCTCGTTCCGGACCTAAGAGGACATCCCGGTGCATATCACCCCAAAAATACACGTGTGCAGTAAAGAAGGTCATTCCAATATTGGCCAATTCCTTGATCCGATCGAATTGGTCCTGACGAACATATTGGCAATGGATCAAGTGCGGCCTGATCTTCG
>CP070771.1:3789996-3796450 GCA_020345785.1 Desulfobacterales bacterium | reverse complement strand
ACGGGCCGCCGGTCGCCGGGTAATTCATGGCCGGGGCTTCAGCCGGGTCCAAAATATCAGTATCTATATGCACATACAAGGGACCTTCCGGCAAAGTTAAATTCAGAAGATCTCTAACATCGGTTATATGGATAATGGCGGCTTGTTCGATCAGCAGTTTTTCACCCGGATCCAGATCACGCGCATCGGTTAAAATCACCCGATCTTCGGCCAGAGGCTTTAGGTCGAGTGCATTTAGCATGGTTTGCTCTCCTCGGCCCACCAGCATGGCCAGCGGCATTCCGCCCAGAAAGCCGCTGGGGGTGGTTTGCCAGGTGTTGAAGTCGCCGTGGGCATCAAACCACACAAGGACCGGATGCATTCCGGCGCGCTGCAGCCCGGCCAGCACGCCGATGGTTGCACAGCAATCCCCTGCAATGCTGACCGGCCGCGCGCCGTTTAATACGGATTGCTGCGTGAATTCGGCCAGGGGCCTGTGGAGGGCGGACAGGCGCTGCTGCTTTGCGCCGTCGGGCAAAAGCGGTTTGTTGATGCGCCAATCGGATGCCGCCAGAGATTCAAGCTCGCGCAGCGGCTCATCCAGAAAAAATGGCGTGAGAATCAGCCGGTTTTGCATTAAATGGTCCTTGTAAAAGGTTTATCTTTATGCATTTGACTCTTCTTTCACTATGGCTGCCAAATCCATAACGGGTGCGTTCCGATTGGAATTTACTTAATCGACACTGAATTTACCGAATTGATTCTTGCGATATAAGGGCCACAAATTTACCAGACCGAATATCGGCCCCGGTACCAGGAACAGGAAAATATATTGAGGGGTTATAAAATCAGTTAAATAATTGGTGAACTGAATGCTGACGATCGTGATGAAGAACCCGATGCTGGTAACGATCGTCAGGGCGGATCCGACGAGTTCTCGGGGAGCTGTGTGGGCCGTCAGGGCTGAAAACTGCGGTGAGTCGCCGACCACCACAATACCCCATAAAACGATGAACCCCAAAAATATTGCCACCGGGGCATGAAAAAAAATCGGAGACAGCAAACAGCAAATTCCCGATACCAGCAGCTGAAAAAAGGCGATCGACGGACTGCCCAGGTTAAATGATAAAAGACCGCCGCCGATGCAGCCCAGGCATCCCACGGCAATTACCCAAAAGGACCAGAAAGGAATATTTAACGGCTGCCCGGCCATAGTGCCGTAGGCCTTGATCAGCACCGGGAAAAATGCCCACAGGGTATACAGCTCCCACATATGGCCGAAATAACCGAAAGATGCCGATCGCAGGTCCCTGGATCGAAAGATGACGGCAAACGCTTGGCTGTTAAACTTTGTTCCTTGCACTGCATAAGGCCCATCCGGAACCAGCAACAGCATTAAAATACCCCCGAGTGTTGAAATTGCTGAAATCGAGAGAATGACGTGCTCCCAGGAAAATGACTGATCGGTACTTTTCAGTAAATGGGGAAAGGCGGTTCCCACCACCAGAGCACCCACCAGATATCCCAGGGCCTGCCCCAGGCCCTGGCGATACCAGCCGGCTGCTATTTTCATGCCCACCGGATAGATGCCGGCCAAGAAAAATCCGGTGCAGAAACGCAACACCAGCAGCGAGATCAGACCGTCCGCTGCCAAATAAATACCCACGTTTGAGAGGGCGCCCAGCAGCGAACATAGGAAAAAGACAATCCGAGGAGAAAATCGGTCTGAAATGGTAAAAAATGCGAACAGAAGGGTTCCGATGATGAAGCCCAGCTGAACCGAGGAGATCATATAGCTCAGGGCGGCATCGCCGAGTTGCCACTGACGCTGCAGATCGCCTAAGACGGCGTTGCCGGCAAACCACAGCGAGGTCCCCGCAAATTGAGAAAAGATAATAACCGGCAGGATCCGCGCTGATCGATTCTTCATTTATCCACCGGTCCGAGCAGGCACTCAACGTGCTGCATCCTGGTGTCCTTATCCCCGAAGATGGGGTGCAGACTCATATCCGGCGAATATTTACCGGCCGCGGGTTTGCGTCCCAACGCTTCCGCCATGGCACGCACATGATGCGGCCCCGCGCCGCAGCAGATGCCGATGTAGTTGATCCCCATCTCCCGTGCTTTTACGGCGAAGTCTGCCATTTCATAACGGGTCAACAGAAAGGGATCCAGCGACAGCGGAAAGGCCGTGCCGCCGTTCGGCAGCCTGAGCTTTTGAAAGCAGGGTTGTTTTTCAGTGGTGCGATAGGGTACGGGAAGCCCGGCAACCCAACCGTCGACCCTGCGGCGAATTTTTTCCAAATAGGGCAGCATGGTGGCCGGCCCATTGCCGCAGTTCAACCCCACGACATCGGCCCCCTCATCGTGCAGCGCTTTGCAGGCATCTTCCCACGGATATCCGTCACAGCTTTGGCCGGTAGCAGGACTGAAGGTGATGACCGCCGGCAAACCGCCGGCCTTTATGGCTTGCAGGGCGAGACGGGCTTCCTCCAGGTGACCGAAGGTTTCCGCAATGATGAAATCGGCGCCTTCCTGAACGGCCCAGCCCACCTGCTCGTCAAAAATCGTCCGGACCGTTTTGGCGGAGGCGGCGACAGTGGGATCGTATTCCCAGGTGTTGGAGAGGTTTCCGGCCACCAGCGCATTGACTGCGCCCGCGGTCTCCTTAGCCAGTTTGAGTGCCGTGATGTTGAGCGTTTCCAGCTGGTCTTCCTTGCCGATGGCCTTTAATTTGGCCCGGTGTCCATAATAGGTGCAGGCGACAACCACGTCCGAGCCTGCCCGCAAAAACTCCTCGTGAAGTTCTTTGACGGCGGCAGGATTTTCCAGCACCGCTTCGGGCACGAAGGGGCCGGCCTTTAAATAACCCCGCCGCTCCAGCTCAAAAACATAGCCCTCCGCCACCAGCACGACATCATTTTTAAGACGATCCAGAAATTTCATTACCATTGCTCCTTTTACACGTCGATCTCATCGAAACCCGGTCTCACAAAGGCTCTGGCAGCGGGGAATTCGTTTTCCGTTCGTCTGCGAAGGCGCTCAAGATGGGCGATGATGCCGAGGATATTATCTTCCAGATGGGGGAAGTATTTTATCATTTTACCCCAGGCGCTGATGGATCGATCCAATCCGATCAGGGCCACTTTTGCAGAGCCGTCCGAATCTTTGGGAAAATCATTTAATATTTCAAACTCTTCATTCCCAACACTGTGCAGGGCTCTTTGAAGTTTGACATAAATCTGGTGCTGGTACCATCGAATAACTTCCACCGAATCTATCAGCGATACCGTATCCTCCTCCTCTGCCTGATGGCGGGTGGGATCCAGGGCGGACATTGTTGCCAGCTGCTTTGCCTCGTCTTCGAAGATATAGACATTCTCCTCGAACCACGTCTCGACGGTGGTTATATAAGATTTGGCCATATGGGCGATGATATGCACGACGGGCTTGTCTTCAAGCGGGCCCTTAAGATCTCCATCATCCTCCCCATCAAGAGAATTAAGGTCGATTCCCCTTTCCTCCGCCATTTCTATCAGCATACTCATGGTTTCCTGAAGCGTTTCGCTCAATCTTTGCCAGAAGACTTTATTGTCGATATCACCATCCTCAAGATCGCCGAATTTTTCCTCGCTCATTTCAAAATTCAGGCAGCGCGAGGTGAAGGGACACCGCTCGCACCAACGATCGCAGTAATTGTAGATTCCAGGTATGTGGTTTGAATCTTTATCATATTTTTCAAAAGGTTTTTTCGCCATTGATTGGAGCCGCCCCCTTCTTTAATCGGTGGGTCGTTGTGTTGATCAAATCGAAAAATTCATATCACAAATCGATTTAGGCACAAAGATATAAATCGACTGACATTTTTGACTATTTAGTGTCTGAACGAAAAGTCCGGATGCCCGGTAGGTTGGGTAGAGCCCGACCGATAGTGTTGGGTTTCGTACCACAACCCAACCTACGAAAATTAAGCTCTTGCACCAATATGGATTCCTGAGGGCGAAACCCAACACTGCCGCTAAAAGGGTTTTCGTTCAACCACTATTTAGCATTCAGGCCGGCGAAGCCCGACAGAATGCATAAGATATGTGGGCCGCGGCTGATCCGGGGATGCGACTGCCGTTATATCCGTAATGCCGGTGTCTACCAGTACGGAGTCCAGGCCGAAAGCGTTGGCGCCGCGAATGTCGGTTTCCAATTGATCGCCGATCATCACCATATCCCTGGTACCGCTGCGCCCGACCGCTTCCTCGAAGATAGCGGCATGGGGTTTGCCCAGTCGCGCAAAGCGCAGGTTCGGACGTCCGGGATAACGCAGCTGCAGCGCTGCCTCGATTATCAGAGCGATGCTTCCGCTGGCAATGCCGACTCCCCGGTCGGCTTTGGGGTAGATCAGGTCAGGATTGGGCAGCAGCAAGTGAAATTTTTCCCGACGTTCCACCTTGTGAATAAGTGCCGTTAAAATCGTATCCACGGTCTCAACAAAAGGAAACCCGGCCTCGTCTCCGATGATGACCGCATCGAATCCATTTGCAGGTGACACCACCCTCCCGCCCGCATCGACAACGTACTGCTCACTGTCGTCCGGGCCCAGCACAACACAACGGGCACCCTGCAAATTCTGAGTTTTAAAGTGGTTTTTGAGAAGCCCGCCGGAGGTGATAATTCGATCCGGTGCTATTTCCAGCCCGTAACTTTGAAATCGACTTGCGGTGGTCTGCGGCAACTTGGAAGCGTCGTTGGTCAGCAGGTAATAGGGTTTTCGGGTCCGGTTTAGCATTCGGATCAGTTCGCTCGCACCGGCAATTGCGCCGGAGTCATTGACGAGAACGCCGTAGGCATCCAGTAACAGCACCGCATAACGTTCGATCAGCTCTTCAATGGTAATTCTCTTTAGCTCAGCCATTTACAACTCCGCCATGATTCTGACATTGAACATCTATTCTTCCGGTTTAAGTAAAGAATCCTGCCCCAGAGGACCGGGCTTTGACTTCACCCCAGAGGGGTGTGGTTTTGGTCGTCAAATAATCCATGGAATAATGGAATGATGGAAAAATGGAATATTGGGGATCAAAAGTGGATATGGGTCTGATTTTATTTTTTTTATCTCTGTCAACCCGATAAAAACAGATCTCATTCCACCAAACGCGTGTTTTCAATATTCCAACACTCCATTATTCCAATACCCCATGGCATTCATTGACGGCAAAGCCGATCTTCTCTGACCTGGCCCAGAGGACCAGGTTTTCAATGTTAGAATAAATCGTCACCGGCTTCCTCAACGTTGAATGCCATGGTTTCTCGCATCAACAAGGCCGCCACCAGTGACAGCACTGCGCCGGCCAGACAGATCAAAAACATGGTCTGATAGCCGGCCGTTGCGTAATTGCCCTGGCCCTGGCTGCTGGCTGTCAAGACCGCCCCGATAAGGATCTGGAAGAATGTGGCTCCTGCGAACGGAAAAAGATTGACCACCCCGACCGACGTCCCGGAAATGGAGATGGGAAACAGCTCCTTGGATACGGCCGCAACGATCGGACCGATCGCACCGCCGGTGATAAAAAAACAGAAAAACAGAAGGTACAGGGCCGACAGGGGCAGAGTGTCCACAAACCAGCTCATGAGTCCGGTCACGGCGATCAATACCGCGCTGCATCCGATAAGAACCGGCTTGCGTCCAAAACGGTTGCTGAGCCAGCCTAATAATGGGCTGCCGAAGATCATTGCCAGGGCGAAAGTGGACAAAACAGCGCCGGCGGCCGACTTGCTGAGACCGTAAACATGCATAAGATAGGGACCGCCCCACAATCCTCCGACGGCAAATGATATCCCCACAACACAGAAAGCCCAGATGGCGATCGGCCAGAAACGGCCCGATAAAACCACCATCTTCATGCCGCTCATCAGGCCGATCTCTTTTTGCGCCTCTTCACGCTCCGGTCGAATTGAAGGCAGGCCCATATCAGAAGGTCGATTGCGCACAAAGGCATATACGAGACCGGCCATCAACAGGGTAATTATGCCGACCGCGATCAGCGTCATCCGCCAGCCGATGGCGTTGCTGATCCAGGCCAAAGGGGCACTGGAAGATAACGCCCCCAAACCGCCCATGGCCATAAAGGCGGCCCCCATGATGACAAACTGGCGCACCGTGAACCATTCGGACAGCAGTTTAAAATTGCAGACAAATACCGTGGATACGCCGATTCCAATCAGGATGCGACCCAGGACGGCCACCGACAAATTCGGCGCAACACCCATCAGCACCGACCCAATGCCGGCCAGAATAAAAAACGCCGACACGGTTTTGCGCGGTCCCAAGGAGTCGGCCATGAGACCGGTGGGCAGCTGCATGATGGCATACGCGTAGAAATAGGCCGAACCCAGCACACCCAACAGGGTCCCACTGAGGCCGAAGGAGGCTTGAATATCAAGGGCGATAACCGCCGGGCACAACCGATGAAAAAACACCAGG
>CP070771.1:3769929-3789896 GCA_020345785.1 Desulfobacterales bacterium | reverse complement strand
ATGAAGGGATTTTTCGAGAATATAACGGCTTCTTCGGAAGAAGCCGCGCTGGTGGACGGCTGCTCATATTGGGGGGTCTATTTCAGGATTGCCGTGCCGCAGGTATTGCCGGGCATATTCGCGCTGTCGCTGATATGCTGGCTGTGGACATGGAATGAGCTGCTGTTTGCGATGCTGTTAACCAGTGCGGATACGCCCCTTTTGACGGTGACCATCGTACAGTTTGTCAACGAGATCGGCATGGAGTGGAACCTGATGGCAGGCTCGGCCATCATTGCCCTGATACCGGCGATTTTGATCACCCTCTTCGGACAAAAATACATCACAAAAGGGCTTTACATGTAATGGAAATACTTGCCGACTGCTGCAGCTGTTTTGAGGGAGGGGAGCTGAGATGACACTGTCCTCCAAAAGAGGAGACTCGCTGGAGTTGAAGGCTTATGAATACGTCAAAAAGCGCATCATGCGCCGTATCTATGCTCCCGGCCAGAAGATTCTGGACAGCAAGATTGCCGGCGAATTAAATTTCAGCCGTACCCCGGTCCGCGATGCATTGCGCCGTTTAGAGCATGAAGGTTTCCTGGTAGGGCAGGCCGGTAAAGGCTGGAATGTATACGCCCTTTCACTGGAAGACATTCATGAAATATTTGACGTCAAAGTGGAGCTTGAAGGCATGCTGGCCAGAAAAGCCGCAGCCTGCACCGATAAGAGGCTGCGCGCCGCATTAAAAAAGGCTCTGGACGGTATGAAGGCGGCTGAAAAAGAAAAGGATAATGAGACGTGGCGCAAAAATGACATGGAGCTTCATCGGATTATGCTATCAATGGCGGACAATAAGCGGGCCGCCCGCGTCATCAATGACCTCAATGACCAGTGGTACCGGGTTCGGATCGGACTTGTCGCCATGGAAGGCCGTGTTCACCGGTCGAACATCGAACATACGGCTTTTGTGGAGAGTATTCTGGCCGGCAATGGTGACGACGCCGCCCAGCAGATGCGCAGCCATCTGAACAATTTGCGCCAGGAAATTGTGAATGTACTGGTAAATCTGGTGCTACCTTTTGCGCAAAACGGAATTTAGGTTTCTCGAACTTCGACCGGAACTCCGCTCGGTGGAAGTAGACGCTGCGAGGCAACAAATTTATTGCAAAGTCAATTAAATAGGTGTCAGGTTGCAGGTGTCAGCTCAACCGCTGGCCGCCGAAGCTTACCCGTATTGGGAGGGCGGTCAGTTTGATCGAAAAAAGAAAATCTAACAAAGCGAATATCGAATAATGAATATTCCGCCGGAGGCGGATCGAAGGGAGGCATTCTGTCTATTTTATAAAAAAGACTGAGAACAGCGAAACCACTCTTCGACATTCTGGGGTTCGATATTCGATATTCTGCGGTTCACTGTTCCGTTTGGGTCAAGTTTCATAAGATATTTCCGGTGCAATGTGCTTGGAAGAGGACATACGGTTGAAGGTATGAGTCCTGTCACCATTTCGATCAAACTGAACATCCTCCAAAGGCAGGTAAACCAGCCCGAGGTATGTAAACTATGGCATACAGCGGCTGGCACCTGACACCCGAAACCTGAAACCTTTATAAATAACCCGGCAACGTTGACTCCAAATTGTCGATTTCGCTTTATTTAGCACCTAACAGACAGGAGATTTAAAACAATGAAATTATCGGTAGCAGTTGCCGCCAAGGAGGCGCCGCCGTCAGCGTTTGTGGTCTGGCGCGGATTCGAGGAATCCATCGCCAAGGCGGCGGATCTTGGTTATCACGGTATTGAACTGGCGCTTAAAACCGCAGATGAAGTGGATCCGGATAAGATCAACAGTTGGTTGTCACAGCATCATCTGGAAGTAAGCTGCATCAGTACCGGCCAGGTGTTCGCCACGCTCGGCCTGTATTTCACCCACCCGGACGCTGCCATGCGCGAACGCGTCATCGATCTTTTCAAAGGTCTGATTCGCCTCGCCAAAGATTTCGGCCAACTGGTCAATGTCGGGCGTACCCGGGGATTTATTGCCGAAGGCCAAACTCGGCAGGAAGCAGAACGGCTTTTTATCGACACCTCGCGTCGAATTTGCGATTTCGCCGCTGACGACGGTGTAACGATCATCATCGAACCGGTCAACCGCTATGAAATTAATTTCGTCAATAATCTGGATGAGGGTGCCGCGCTGCTGGCGAAGGTCGAGCGGCACAATCTGGGCCTGATGCCGGATGTTTTTCATATGAATATCGAAGACGCCGGGATCGGTGATAGCCTTGCCCGGCACGGCGACCTGGTGAAATATATCCATTTTGCCGATTCGAACCGCCGGGCGCCCGGTTGGGGTCATTTGGACTTTGCCGACGTTTTCAAGGGCTTGCGCCGGGCCGGTTTCGACGGCTGGTCGGCGATCGAGATTTTGCCGGTGCCTGATCCCGACTCAGCAGCCCGCAAGGCGGCCGAGACCATGCTGCC
This sequence comes from Desulfobacterales bacterium, assembly GCA_020345785.1. The sequence goes on along the minus strand of CP070771.1, from coordinate 3,787,432 downwards.
CATGATTGAAAGCTACAACCGGGGCGGGTAGGGCTTAGGATTGAATATTTTCGATTGAATATTGAATATTTAAGGAATTCTCTCCATATCAAATAACATTCGAACAGCATTTAAGTCAAATCAACGGATAACGGGAAGGCAACATGATACGCTTAGGATTGATTTCTTTTTCAGACGGCAGACTGCGGGTGCATGAAGGTCTGGCTCCCGACATTCGCGAACACGAGGTCAAAATAAAAAAGATCCTGGAGGCAACCGGTGAAGTCGAGGTTGTATTCGCGGAGGATATCGTCCATTCGGCTGATACCGCCCGCCGGGAAGCCAAGCGCATGGCGGCCCGTGACTTGGACGGCGTGATATTAAACATTGCCGTTTTTGCATTTCCCAACTTTGTCGTGATTGCCGCGCAAGCATGCGGCGGGCCTTACCTTCTGTTGGGCCCCCATGATTCACGTTATCCCGGCCTGACCGGCTTGCTGGCCTCCGGCGGCGCTCTGAAACAGGTGGGCATTGCCCACGAACGCTTGTGGATTGATCTTGACGATCCACGCATGCCCCGGGAAGTTCTTAAATTTGCCAGACCGGCCGCGGCGGCCAAACGCCTGCGCGGGCAGGTATACGGCCTGATCGGCGGACGCAGTATCGGCATGTATACCGGTGCGGCACCGGCTGAACTCTGGCAGCGTTTGTTCGGCGTCGACGTGGATCACGTGGACCAATCCGAGATTGTACGGCGTGCCAAACTCATGCCGGATGCGGAGGTTAAGCTGGCCAAAAACTGGCTGGAGGATCATGTGGCCGAGATCGTCATCGATGGACTGCAGCTGACTCGCGAAAAGTTTGATTTCGAGGTGCGCTGCTGGATGGCGCTAAAACAAATTGTTGCCGATCATCAGTTTGATTTTGTCGGCCTTAAATGCCACTTTGATATGAGTGAATTTTTCAGCGTTCAGTGCCTGGGAGCTGCCTTTCTAAATGATCCGTATGACTGGCAGGGCTCGAAACAGCCGACCCCATTGGCATGCGAGTCCGATTCAGATGCGGCCCTGACCATGCAATTGCTGGCCCTGATGTCCGGCAAACCTTCATGTCTGCTGGACTGGCGCTTTTTTGACCCGCAAAAACAGGTTTACGTGACACCCAACTGCGGCGCCGCGGCGACCTGGTTTGCCGCCCGCAGCGACGATCCGGCCGAAAACCTGTCCCGGGTGCGAATTGTTCCTTCGATAACCAAATATGCCGGCGGTGGTGCCCACGTGGAGTTTGTCTTTGCCCAGGGCGAGCTCACCCTGGCCAGGTTGACGCGAACCCCTGATAAATACCAGATGGTCATCGGCCGGGCACAGGCCAGGGAATTTCCGCTAAGCGAAGTCACCGGGGCCAGCCCCCAATGGCCGCATGCTTTTCTGCAGATGGACGTATTACCGGAAGAACTTGTCATGAAACTGCAATCCAACCACATTCATGCCGTTGCGGGTGACTATCGTGAAGAATTGATTCGACTTTGCCGCATCCTTAATGTTGAGGCCGTGATGCTGACTGATTAGTGCAGGAGTGAATGGAAAAATTTTCACTAAACTTATCGAAAATTCTACTTCTAGTTGAAAATAAATGACCTTTTACAGAGTATGGGTTTTTGCTTCACGAATGGAATAATGGAATACTAGAAGTTTGGGTCATCAAAGGAAATAATCTTATTATTAATTTTGCGGTCAATGAAAATTGTTCCAATAAATCATCCCCGCATTTTACCAGGATCCATTTTTCCATTCTTCCAACATTCCAACATTCCAATTGGGGCGTAGCCCCTGTTCTACTTCAGGGAGACCGTTAAATGACTCAAGAATCCTATTTGCTGGGAATAGACATCGGTGGAACCGGTGCCAAAGTGGGGGTTTTTGCGCTTGACGGGACCCCGGTTGGAACGGGATACGGTGAATACCGCATGATCAGCAACGTGCCCGGACAGGCTGAGCACGATGCCGAGTCATGGTGGGAAGCAACCGTAGCGGCCATCCGGGAAACGGTGGACAATATCGACAGCAGCCAGATACTGGCCGTCGGCGTCGGCTGCACCAACGGTTTGATCGCCGTCGACCGCCAGGGGCGTCCCCTGCGTTCGGCGATCATGCTGTGGGATCAAAGAGCGCTGCCGGAAGTGGATCGGATTCGTCAGGTTCTCGATGCCGACCATGTTTTTGCCATCAGCGGCAATCCGGTGGCACCGGGAGCATATTCACTGCCTACGATTCTCTGGCTAAAAAACGATGATCCTGAGGTCTTCTCAGCCGCCCACAAGCTCATGGTGCCGGGCGGATACATCGTGGCACGGCTCACCGGTGAATTTACCATTGATTATTCACGGGCATGTACCACGCTGCTATTTGACATACAAAAGATGCAATGGCACGAACCTTTCCTGGAAGCGCTTGAAATCCCGCCGGAAAAGCTGCCTGCGCCCATGGCTTCCCAGGAAATAGCCGGCCGGGTGACGGCCGAGGTGGCGCAGTTAACCGGTCTGAAGGCCGGCACCCCGGTGCTGGCCGGTTGTATGGACACACTCGGTGCTTCCATCGGCTCCGGTGTGATGGAGCCCGGGGAATGTTTTGTGATCATGGGGACTGCTGCCCGGGTGTCTTGTCCGCTTGGCAGCCCCAAGTTCGACCAACGATTTATGAATTGCACGCATGCGTTGCCGGACCGCTGGTTATCCATCGGTGCCATCAATGGTGTGGGTTCATCGCTGCGCTGGATCAGAGATACGTTCGGCCAGTCGGAGCAAACGGTAGCCGGTTTCACGAGGCGCGATGTTTACGACATTCTCACCGACCAAGCCCTATATTCTCCACCCGGCAGCAAAGGGCTTGTTTTTCTGCCCTACATCTCAGGTGAAAGAACGCCCATCTGGAATCCTTACGCGCGGGGAGTCATGTTCGGCCTGACGCTGGGCCACAACCGATGTGATTTTATGCGTTCAATTCTCGAAGGCGCTGCATTCGCGATTCGTCATGTCATTGAAATTCTTGAGACGGACGGCGGAATGAAGATCCAAAAAATTCGCATCGGCGGCGCCGCTGCGACCAACGTGGTCTGGAATCAAATCATTGCCGATATTCTGGGCAAAACGGTGGTAAACCTGACGGAAGTCCACACCGAGGTATTGGGGGCCGCCGTTCTAGCCGGCGTAGGAATCGGTGCTTATCCGGATTATGGTGCCGCCCTGAGCCAAGTGGTTGAGGTGGACCGCGAGTTTACACCGGATCCAAGGGCGCATGCCGCCTATAACCAGCTCTTTCCGATCTATAAGGAACTATACCCGGATGTTAAACCCTATTTTGAGCGATTGGCAAAGTTGGATTTGCCGAAAGTTTGGGTGAGAAAAGGATCATGACATGCATGATGACGACATTCGAAATCAACTGGTGGTCTACGCGCGCAAAGCGTATGACCGACATTTGGTAGGCGGTACCGGAGGCAACTTCAGCGCCCGGCTGAATGGCGGCAAAATGGTGATTACCCCCAGCGGTGTCTCCCTGGGCGATACCAGCTTGGACAACCTGGTTGTTGTTGATATCCATACCGGAGAATGGGCGCCGGTGGGCGACTTTATACCTTCCAAGGAGTATCATTTTCATGCGGAGATTTTGCGCCTGCGACCGGATGTCGGCGCGGTTTTGCATGTCCATTCACCGTACGCCACGGCCTACGCCGTGAAAAAACTTCCGATTCCCATGGTGACCGACGCAGCCTTTAAACAACCCCCGATGCCCAGTGTTCCTTTTGCGCCGTCCGGAACCCAGGAGTTGAAGGAAAATGTGTCGCGGGCCGTCCAGGAAAACCCCGGCTGCAAAGTGTTGTTTATGGAGCAGCACGGCATTGCCGCGTTGGGAGTTGATGTCGTCACCGCTTATAATGTGGCCGATCTCACAGAAGAACTGGCCTGGATAGCGTATCTATCCGAGAGGCTTTAGGCGCTGGAAAGTGCGGGATCGATAAGTTGTTGTCGATGTTGACGAGTGTTACTTTTTTAGAGGTTTCAGGTGTCAGGTGTCAGGTTTTTAGTGCCGGGTCCTCGGCAAAGGACATAATGCTGAAAGTATGTGGTAAAAGGGGCAGGGGATAAGGGAAACCGAAGTCGGAAGGCCTAATTTACTTTAATTTAGGTTTATTTTTGATCAAACTGGCTGCTCTCCCAATGAAGATAGACTTAGGTGAACGGTAGCTGGGCTGACACCTGACACCTGACACCTTATTTTAAGCCTAAACTGGAATCAATTAATTTTGGATTAGATAAGGAGAACAACCTATGCAAACATACCGAGTCGATCATCTGCATCTCATTAGTCCCAACATCGAGCAAACCAAGGACTGGTACTGCAACGTTTTCGGCGGCAAGGTAACCTTTGAGGGAGATTTTAAGGGAAACAAGGTTTATTATGTCGATGTGAACGGGTTTAATATTATTCTCATCGAGAAGATGCCCGATGAAAAGCCTCTGGCCGCCACCATTCAGACCCGAGAAGGTCTGGATCATTTCGGATTTGCGATTGATGATATGGATGCCGTCGCCGAAGAACTGAAAAGCAAAGGGGTCAAATTTGTGGTGGAACCGATGCAGGTCCGGCCCGGGCTGCGGATTGCCTATGTGGAAGCACCCGATAAAGTGCGTATTGAGCTGAGTGAGCGGAAGTAGAACCCCGATTAGGAGCTGTCAGTTATTTGTTATTAGAAGCTATCTCAAAAAAGTCTTTTGGCCCAAACTCTTTTAACGAATAACCAATAACAATTAACGTTTTTTACTCTTCGAGGCCGGTGGTCTTGACCCCAAGTCGCGCAGCGATCGAATCCAAGGCCGTTCGAAAGGCGTCATAGGCGCCTTTGCTGCGGATGATTTCCAACGCTTGCTCGTTGAGACCACCCGGTGTGGCGGCCTCATTTACCAAATCGGAAAAATTTTTTTCGGAAATATCCATCGCCTGCCCCGATAAGGCAAAAAACATGGCCGCCGTATAGCTTTTGGCTGCCGGCTCCTCTACCCCGGCGGTGGCGGCCCAATTTGATGCCGCCTCCAGCAGGGCATAATACGGACTGATGAGGGCGGTCAGGGTCCATAAAATTTCAAGCGTTTTCTCATCGTCCACCGGGAAGGGCCGGCCGACATAGCTTAAAAGGTCGTTTGCGAATGCGTGTGCGGGATAGAGCGGGATCGGGCCGCTGTGTTTGGCCACCGACGGCAGGGGCAGGGCGCGGCACACATCCCGGGCCGGTGCTGTTGAATTTTTGACGACTTTTAGTGGAGTGACGGCGATCAATGATATAATTTTTTGACCGGACTGAAACTGCAGTTCACGCAGAACGGGCAGCGCCACCTGGGGGCGCAGAGCGAGGATGATGGTATCGCACGCTCGGATCACAGCCTGATTATTTTCAGCGATCTCGACCTGGGAAAACATGGCTGCCAGACGCGCCGCTTTGGCGGCATTGCGGGGTGACAGCAGGATGTGCAAACCGGGAACTCCGGCCGTACACAGTCCTTCAACAAGGGCGGTGGTAATATTGCCGGTTCCGATAAAACCCAATTGCATGGTTAAAACCTCCCGCTGCTAAGCTTTTAATTGCATTTGGCGGTTGCCTGTCGAATAGGCAACAATCATATGCGCGTCTTCGTAACCGGTATTGGTCGCATGATGATAAATACCGGGATCCACAGTAAGAACCTCCATAGAATATTTTCCTTTACTTTATATGCGTATACGAATATTACCGCCAATGTTGAAACCTTGGGGTTACCACGGAAAAATTGACAATAGGCAATTGATTACAATGGGTCAAGTCCAATGTTGATTCTTGCCATACAAATCCCGCCCCGACGGGACACCACATCCCGCCGGAGCGGGGTTGCAAGTTCAAGGATAAGCGTACTGACGTTCTCTTGTCTTGCGGGCCTATGGCCGAAAATTCAGGTCGCCTGCTCTGCAGGTGGTTGTTGACTCGGCAGGTATGATGACTGCAACAATTGACACAGATGTGTTGGTAATAGGATCGGGTGGGGCGGGGTGTCGTGCGGCCTTGGAGGCGGTCCAAACCGGCTGCGATGTCACCCTGGTGACAAAGGGATTATTCGGCAAAAGCGGCACGACGGCGTTCCGGGTGGCAGATACGGCAGGATATAATTTCGCGGATGGTATCGTGGATTCGGAGGACAATCCGGACCAGCATCTGGCAGACATCCGCAGGGCCGGCAAAGGCATGGAATATGAGGAACTGGCAGGCGTGCTGGCCGCTGACGCGGTCGATACGGCTACCTTCCTCGAAAAACTGGGGGTAAGTTTTGAAAAGGACGCAGCCACCCGGCGCTACATCGAGGTGACCGGCTGTTTTGCTTCACGGCCCCGCATGCATATCATGAGAGATCACGGGGAGCAGATTATCCGCGCGATGGTGCCGGTTATTAAAGGTTTACCGATCAGGATTGTGGAGCGGACCCTCATCGTGGATTTGATCGTCAACGACGGCAGTTGTGTAGGAGCGGTCGGAATTGACGCCGAAGGTCATCCGGTGGTTCTGCGGGCCAAAGCGGTCGTGTTGGGGTGCGGTGGCGCCGGGCAGCTATTTAAGTATACACTCACCCCGAAGGATATCACGGGGGACGGTTATGCTTTGGGATTGCGCGCCGGGGCAGAGCTGGTGAATATGGAATTTATGCAGGTTGTCCTGGGCACGCTAAAACCCACCAAAAATCAGTTCAACACGTTTTTATGGTGCGCCCGTCCCCGCCTGTTGAATGCCTTCGGAGAACAGTTTCTGGACAATTATCTTCCCGGACAGGTGACCGCCGAACAATGCATGGATGCCAAATCAAGACACTTTCCCTTCAGTACCTGTGATCATTCGCGGTACATCGAAATTGCGGTTCAAAAAGAGACCCTCAAGAGTGACCAGGACGATCATGCCGGCGTTTTTATCGACTTGACGGGCATCACCGACGACGTTGTGGCCGGACTCCCGCCGACCAGTCCGCTGCCGAAAGTCTGGCCGATTGTCAAAGCGTACATGAAAAAAAGGGGATTTTCCATTGACACCGAGCCGGTTCCGGTCGCCTGCTTCGCCCACGCGATCAACGGTGGATTAAAAATCAATACCGACGGGCAAACCACTTTGCCGGGTTTATACGCTGCCGGCGAGGTGGCCGGCGGGCCGCACGGTGCCGACCGCCTGGGAGGCAATATGCTGGTTACCTGCCAGGTGTACGGGGCGCGGGCGGGACGTGCAGCCGCCAAAACAGCTTCTGAAAAAGGTTATGCTGCATTCGAACAACTGCAGGATGCGCCGATCCTGGACAGGATTCAATTCTGCAAGCAGCAGCAGGGAACCTTGAAGGTACAGCAGCTGACAGAACATCTCCAGGAAACCATGTGGCGCAATGCGCTGGTGGTTCGCAACAAGGTAAAACTGGAAACCGCATTGAGCGAGCTTGCTGACTTACGTTGCCGCATGCCGCAAGCGAAGATCAATAGTGTCAATGACCTGCGGTCTTTAATCGAGCTCGGGAACCTGCTGGATGTCGGAGAAGCCATAATTACCGCGGCTCTGCACCGCACAGAGTCCCGCGGCAGCCATTACCGGGAAGATTATCCGGCTCAGGATCCCCGGTGGGATAAACGCATCCTGATCGGTTACCGTAAGGGCGAGATTGTTAAACGTGAAGAAAGGAGTTAAAAAAATGGTTAAACTGGCCAGAGACGAGCAGGAAATGCTGGACGGCAAGCACGGCCGTGCGCAGCAACGCTCAATGGAAATCCTGGTGCAATATGCCGATGCGCTCGGCGCCGAACGATTCGTGGACACGAACAATGTCCATCTTTTTGTCGGCTTTCATCCCTATCCGGAGGTGATTCAAATTCTGGACGGCGACGAACTGGCTTCCAAATTTTTACTGGATACGGATGAGAAAATTACGGTCGACTATGTGAAGGCCTTTAATACGACTCATATCTGGGCCATGGATCTCGACCGCTGGCAGGTCATGGGCGCTCCGGAAAGCTTGCATAATTTGATGGAATCCATCCGCGCGTATTGTATTCGAACCGGCATTAGTCTCAGTGCTACCTGCACACCCTATCAGGTCGGCAATGTTCCCACCAGAGGCGAGCACTGTGCCTGGACCGAATCATCGGCGGTACCGTTCTGCAATGCCGTCCTGGGGGCCCGCACCAATACCGAAGCGGCCCACAGTGCCTTTCCGTCTGCGCTGACCGGCAAAATTCCCCTGTGGGGACTGCATTTGGAAGAACATCGGCGGGGAACACACCTGATCGATGTGCAACTGGATGTGAACAGTATCATGGACTGGTATCTTCTGGGTTATTATGTGGGAGAGGTATGCCAACTGGCAGTGCCGGTATACGAATTGAGACATAAAATGGTTCCCAACATCAGCATGCTCAAGGGGTTGAACGCCGCCGGCGCATCCTCCGGGGGAATTATGATGTATCACATTGTCGGTATAACACCAGAGGCACCTTCCCGGCAGGCGGCGTTTGGAGGGAACAAATCTAAAGAAACCATTGTCTACGGCGAAGCACAACGCCGGGAAGCCTATGCCAACCTAAACTGCGCCGAGGGTGGAACTGTCGACCTGGTCAATATCGGTTGTCCGCATTATTCGCTGGAACAGCTCAGAGACGTGGCCCGCTTGCTGGACGGCAAAAAAATCCATGAAAATGTCGACCTGTGGATCTGGACGGCCTATCAGCTCAAATCCATCGCAGACCGCAACGGCATTACCGATACCATCAGGAAGGCCGGCGGCCATCTGATGACGGACAGCTGCCCGTTGAATACGAATTTGTTTCCCAAAGGCGCCTCTGTCGTGGCAACCGACTCGGCCAAACATGCCCATTATGCTCCGGCCATCGGAGGGCTTGACGTTTACTTCGGCACCATGGAAAACTGCATTGACGCAGCGGTAACCGGCAAATGGAGAGGAGAGTTAAAATGAGTCAAATCGTCTTAAATGGCAGAAAAGTATACGGCGGGGTGAGCGAAGGTGAAGCCCTGGTAACCAGGCAGAATATTTCGACCTGGGGTGGTGTCCACGCCGTCAAAGGCATCATTACGGAAAGACGCCACGAGCTCAACGGACAAAGCTTTAAAGATAAAATCCTGGTGTTTCCGGCTGCCAAGGGGTCTTCCGGCTGGTCCACGGTGGCCCAGGTCATTCGCCTGGCCGATCAATCACCCAAAGCCATGATCATCAGGGAGATCAGCTCGCTGACCGGGATCGGGGCCGTTGTCATGCGAGTGCCGACTGTAACGGACCTGGATCAGGATCCCACCGAGATTATTGAAACCGGAGATTGGGTGAAAGTCGATGCCGATAAGGGCATTGTAGAAATCACAAAGAAGAATGTATAGCGGACGAAGGGAGAACTATGGTTGAATTATTGAAGGACATTAGAATCGTGAGTTTTACACACTTTTTGTTCGGCCCGATGGGCGTTCAGACGCTTGCTGATTTGGGGGCCGATGTCATCAATGTGGAGCCGCTGGGCGGCAGTTGGCAGCGTAGCTGGGGCGGCGCCGACAACCGGATGGTGGATGGACAAAGCGTGCTGTTTCTGGCAGTGGACCGCAACAAGCGCAGCATTGCAATTAATCTAAAACACCCCAAGGGCGTTGAAATTACAGACAGGATTATTGCCGGCAGTGATGTTCTGGTTACCAACTATCGGCCCGGCGTGCTGGAGAAGCTCGGTTTCAGCTATGAGGCCCTGAAAAAAGAAAATCCCCGGCTGATTTACGCGGCTGCCACCGGCTACGGGCCGGATGGTCCCTACGTCAACCGCCCGGGGCAGGATCTTCTGGTTCAGGCGCTGTCGGGTTTGGCCACCATTACCGGTACTCCTGAAAGCGGACCGCGGACGGTCGGGGTGTCGGCCGTAGATCACCATGGGGCGGCTTTGTTGGCTCTGGGAATTGTCGCGGCGCTTTTTAAACGGGAACGAACCGGGGAAGGGTGTCGGATCGATGTCGATCTGTTATCATCCGCCCTGGATCTCCAGATGGAAACGCTCGTATGCTACCTGAACGGTCCGCGTTCCGAGTCGGTAGTTCCGCCCAAGTATATCGGCGGGTGGATCTACGGTGCTCCATACGGCATCTATGCCACCCGAGACGGGCACACCGCCATTTCGCTGTCCAGTTTGAAGTCATTAAGCGAAGCCTTGAACTCGCAGGAGCTAAGGGCTTTCAGCGATGAGGAACACTACAGCAAACGTGAAGAAATTGCGGCGTGCATTGCCAAGATCATGACAGCGAAATCCAATTCTGAGTGGAGTGCAATCTTCGACAAACATGGTATCTGGCATTCGCCTGTAAATGATTATGAATCGGTCATCGATGACCCCCAGGTGCGGCACAAAGGCAGTATCGCAGACACCAGAGGAGCAACCGGCACTGACATCCACCTGGTATCACATCCGATCCGCTATGACGGTGAGGCACCGGAAATTCGGCTGCCGCCGCAACCCCTGGGCGCGCAGACCGTTGAGATCATGGATGAGCTGGGATATTCCAAGGACGAAATCGCCGAGTTCGAGCAGCAGGGTGTTATACGCAGCCATCAAGGGGGATGAGCTGAGAGTGCGGCTTTGGGAGATTCCTCTGATCAAAATCCGAAGCACGAAATCCGAAATTCGAAACAAATACGAAACCCGAAATTTCAAATGTTCAAAACAGCAAAAATAAAGGACTTAAACATGATAATTATCATAGACTAAGCTAATTTGTAGCAATGCTAAGTGAAATGGTTCAATGGTTTTTGTCATTGGATTTTTTGTCATTCGGATTTGTTTCGAATTTCGTGCTTATGATTTCGAATTTATTCCATTAAAGGTGTATTTTCTTCATGGGGAAGCTTTCTGAGGGCCCCCACTATGAAAGAGGAGCACCCACTTCCCCTATGCACCCTTAGCTCGTCTTTTCATCATAATCGACTTGTAGCCGGATTGTGCAACCGTGCCGTCCTGTTTGACGATCTCAAGATATAGCTTTACGATGCCGCGATCCGGCTTGCTCTGACTGGCTCTGGCTTCGGTGACTTTTACCCTGACGTGAATGGTGTCGCCAAAATACATGGGGGCTTTAAACTGCCAGGACTCAATTCCCAGAAAGGCGATGGCCGTGCCCTCAAGCAATCCAAGACGGAACAGCAACCCGTGCGATACGGACAGCCCCAGCAGCCCGTGCACCAGTCTTTGTTTGAACTGGGTATCTTTCATGTACTCTGCGCTGGTGTGCAGCTCATTGTAGTCTCCGGTCATGGCGGCAAACATGACCACGTCTGTTTCGGTGATCGTGCGGGTCGGCGTCACAAATTCATCGCCCACGTTGAAGTCATCGAAATAATATCCAGGCATAGTTTACTCCCTATAACCTCATAAAAAATGGCATTGGACCTAGTCGGTTCCGACGAAACTTATCGCCATTATTATCTAATCAAGGATACTGGTTTCTGGATGCCGGATGTATCCGAATTTAATTACGGGTGCATTGCCGAATATCCAGCATCGAGTATCGAGCATCCAGCATCGACCTCGTAAAAACGACGGTCTTGGCCAACCCCTCTGAAATTATTATGCAGATTTATGCAACATCAGGGTTAATGCAGCCACAAACCGCCGGTGACATTAATGGCTTGGCCGGTCATATAGGCGGCTTGTTCGGAAGCCAGAAAAGCCACCGCATCGGCGATTTCTTCGGGTTTGCCCAGGCGTCCCAGAGGTATCGTCTTGGCGCGTTCGGAGGCAGGCGGCAAGCCGTAAGCTTTTCCTTCAGACTGCACCTGCTCGCGCATCGGTGTTCCCGCGATGATCCCGGGGCAAACCGCATTCACGCGCACACCCATGGCCGCCACTTCGCGCGCCAGGGTCTGGGTGATAGAGATAACAGCCGCTTTCGTCGCGCTGTAGGCCCCGAAATTGGGTGCGCCCAATTTACCGTTCCATGAGGCGATGTTCACAATGCTGCCCTGGCGTCGCGCCAGCATGCCGGGAAGTACTGCCTGGCAACAAAAAAAGACACCGTCTACATTCACGCGAAACAGCCTGCGCCAATTCTGTTCCGAGAATTCGGCCAGAGGCCCCAGACCGACAATACCCGCGTTATTTACCAGCAGCCGCACGGGTCCAAGAGCTTCGGTGGCCGCTGCCACCATTTGGAACGCCCCCGCCCTGTCGCCGATATCGCAAACAATGGCTTTTGCCAGTCCGGCATTTGAGCTGAGCTCCTGGGCCACGCGGTTTGCCCCGTCCGGATCGATATCGGCCACAGCCACGGCATATCCCGACTCTGCCAGCCTCAGGGCGATAGCCCGACCGATTCCTCCTCCGGCCCCTGTAACGATGGCTACGTGTCTATCCTCGTTCATATCGACCTCCTGTCGTCATGCAATACTCCTGCCGCCGTCCACCTGTAGGGTAGTTCCCGTGGCCATTTCGGAGTCGGAAGAGGCCAAAAAAACGGCACCCCCGACTAAATTCTCAGGATTCAGTACCCTTCCCAAAGGGATGCGCGTCAGGCGCAATTTTAAAAATTCCTCATCTTCCAGATCCTTACGATTGATGTCGGTTCGTGTAAGCCCTGGGGCAAGCGCATTAACACGTATGCCGTACTGTGCCAGCTCAAGTGCCATACACTTTGTCAGCATTGCCACGCCGGCTTTGGAAACACAATAGGCGGTCATCCGCGGGGAAGGGAAACCGGCTGCCTCAGATGAGATATTGATAATCGTCCCGTAACTGCGCGATTTCATGCGGGCGGCAACCGTCCGGCCGACAAGGTAATAGCCTTTTAAGTTCACCCCCAGCATCCAGTCCCAGTCTTCTTCTTCCAAATCCAGGAAATAAACCCGCTTCTGCACGCCCGCGTTATTGACCAGGATGTCAATCCGGCCGAAGCGCTCCCAGACTTGATTCACCATAGCCTCAACCTCCGCCTGTTTGGAGGTGTCGGCCCTGACAGCCAGTGCCTGCCGTCCCAACGCTTCGATATCGTGCACCGTGCTCTGAGCCTCGCCGGTGTTGCTGACATAGTTAACCGCGACATCGGCACCTTCACGGGCCAATCCCAGCGCAATTGCGCGACCGATGCTTCTTGAACCTCCAGTGACAAGGGCAACTTGCTTTTCAAGTTTCATAATTAATTCTCCTATTCAGCGACTTTTTTATTGAAAGAACATAGAAGAATTTATAATTAGAGTCAATGGCGAAACGTGCAGAAAACAGACAAAAGAATGTTCTTGCTAACCGCTTAGTTGCGCGATATCGACAATTTGTTGTCGATGTTGCCGAGTACTTTGATTTTTTTCGAGGTTTCAGGTGTCAGGTGTCAGGTGTCAGCCGAAGTTTGCCCCCCTTTGAAGTGTGTTCAGTTTGATTGAAATGGAGACATGCCCCATACCTTCAACCTTGTACTCACTAAGAAGTGCCTTGCACCAAAAATCTGACACCTGACTCCTGACACCTGAAACCCATTCAAATGTCTTTTCGATAAATTTGTTGCCCAGCAGGGGCCACTTCTACCGAGCGTAGTCTCGGTCGAAGCATAGTAACTTAAACTAAAACTAATCGGTTTTAATCTTATTATGATGAAAAATGTGCAATTCAGGAGAAAATTTCCATGAAGATACTCAGTGTTGATGTTGGAACCACAGCGATGAAAATGGGGGTTTTTGAGGAAAATAGCGGTGATCTCAGCTCAGTCAAACAGTTTTATCAGGAGTATGCGATTAATACCTATAATGACGGGCTGTTCAGCGACATCGAGCAGGAAAAATGGCAGCAGGCGTTTGCGGCCGGGTGTGAGGAAATGTCGGATTTTATGCCGCAGATCGATGTCATCGCCCTTTCCGGCACCACGCCGGGTCTGACGGCCATGGATCGGCAGGGCAGCGCGCTTTATCCGGCCATACTCATGCTGGATCAACGTTCCCGGATCCAGGCCCAGCGGATCATTGACAGGATCGGGATGGAAAAACTGCTTAACGCCACTGCCAACATGCCGGTGGCAGGCGGCTGTTCGCTGGCCAGCATTCTTTGGATCAAAGACCATCTGCCCGAGGTTTTCAAAAAGACCCATGTTTTCGGGCATTCCAACACCTTCATGGCGCGATGGCTGTCGGAAACATTCGCCATGGACCCCTCATCGGCCTCGCTGACCGCCATGTACAACACCGTCGGCAATGATATGACCTGGAATAAAGATATTCTGGATGAATTTGATATAGAGATTTCTCAGTTGCCGGAACTGATGCCGGCTTATCACAGCACAGGCAGAATAAGAGCAAACCTTGCCAAGCAGTTTGGTCTTAAAAAAGAACCGCCGGTATTGATCGGCGGCAATGACGCAGTGCTGGCGGCTTACTCGGTCGGAATCCGGGAGCCGGGTGAAATATTCAACATCAACGGCACCTGCGAAATTACCATGGTCTGCCTGTCCAAATGCTTTCCATCCCGCAATTATAATATCCGCACCCATGTTCTGCCGGAGCGATGGTTTTCCTTCTATGTGATGAATGCGGGCGGCAAAGCATTTGAGTGGTTTAAAAACCTTTTCTGCAGCGAGATGAGCGAGGAAAAATTTTTTAACGACTTCATTCCGAGCGCCATTGATATGTGGTTGAGCCGGGAAAGTGGTGTGACCTATATACCTTATCTGATGGGTTCCAGGTATTCTTTGGCACCGCTGAAAGCCGAATTCCGCGGGATGACCCAGGAGACATCCCGCGGAGAACTGCTGGCCGCGTTGGTCCGGGGGCTCTGTGAATATCAACGGGAGAATTTAAAAGAGGTCTCCCTTGAAATGCCTCTGGCGAATGAAATCGTGGTCTCCGGCGGTGCTGTCAACGAAGCCCTGATCCGCGCCAAAACCAGATGGATGCGAACCTGCAGCTATCGATTTGAGACGGAATCGTCATTGAAAGGAGCAGCATTACTAGGTCAAAAATATTTAAAGAATGGTTCACTTCGATCGCACATGGAATAATGGGATTGGGTTTAGAAAAAATTCCAAATTCCAAATCATAAATAATTCACAATGACCGAAATTCAAAATTCCAAGCTAGCTATGTTCATTGAAATTTAAAAAAAGACATTTTCCGGATTTTTTTACGAGAACATCATTATTAGAATAAAATAAAATTTTTCAACTAAACATGCGGAATAAGCAGGTTTTGGTCATTGGAGTTTAGAATTTGGGATTTATTTGTTAATTGGATATTGTAATTTGGTGCTTCAAAAGTAGGAGTATTTATGAAAACAAAAAAACAACGAAGCAAAAAAATCAGGGAGAATTGGGTTCAGTTTGACACCCTTTGTCACGGCACAGGCTGGGACGAGGATGATTTAAAAAACCCCCAGATTCTGGTGGAAGATGTCTTTGGCAGCTCGCATCCCGGCAGCGTTCACCTGGATACATTGGCCGAAGAGGTTTCCATCGGCATCTATCAGAGCGGCGGAAAGCCTGCCGGATTCCACGGCACCGATATCTGTGACGGATGGGCCATGTCCCATGACGGGATGAACTATATTCTGGCCTCCCGTGAAATTCTCTGCGATCTGGTCGAAGTTCACGGCCGGGTCATCCCTTGGGACGGACTGGTGGTGATTTCCTCCTGTGACAAATCCGTTCCCGCGCATCTCATGGCGCTTGCGCGCTTGAACATTCCCGGGATTCATATCCCCGGGGGCAGCAATCGCGCTGCTCCGAATATGTCACACAGCCTGTTGGTGGGCGAGACGGCCACCAGATGGCGCAAGGGCGAAGATGTTCGGTCCGAGGTCCGCAATTACAAACTGTGCGGATGCCCGGGCGCCGGGGCCTGCCAGTTCATGGGAACCGCCAGTACCATGCAATGTATGGCCGAAGCTTTGGGTATGGCGCTGCCCGGCTCAGCCTTGGCGCCGGCCAGTCTTTTTGAAATAAGGCGATTGGCGCGGCAAGCCGGGCGACAGATCATGAAATTGGCAAAAGAGGGGCTTAAGCCGTCGGACATTCTTTCACCGGCAGCATTTGATAACGCCATAAAAGTGCATGCGGCGATATCCGGGTCAACCAATGCACTGCTCCACCTGCCGGCCGTTGCCCATGAACTGGGGATAGAAATTGATGCCCAATTGTTTGACCGCCTGAACCGGCAAACCCCCTATCTGGTGGATGTACAGCCGTCGGGACGGCATGTCAGTGAAATGGTCTGGTATGCCGGCGGCGTGCCGCGGGTACAACTGGAACTAAGAGACATGCTGGATTTGAATGTGATGACCGTGACCGGCCAATCCCTTGGTGAAAATCTCGCGCAGCTGGAAAAGGAGGGATTCTTTCAGCGAGGGGAGGGGTATTTGGCCAATTTCGGCCTCCGCAGAGAAGAGGTTATCCACCCGGTGAGCCGGAACAAAGGTTTTGGCTCGATCGCCGTATTAAAAGGCAATCTGGCCCCTGAAGGCGCGGTGGTGAAGTTTGCAGCGGTTCCCGCCGACATGCTGAAGCACGAGGGGCCGGCCAGGGTCTTCGACAATGAGGAAGAAGCGCTGGATGCGGTCATGAACGACCGGGTCGAGGCCGGTTGTGTTATTATACTGCGCTACGAAGGACCGCGGGGCTGTGGTATGCCCGAAATTTTGTCCACCACTGAAGCCCTTGTCACCAACCCGGCCCTGCAGCACACGGCCATTATTACGGACGGCCGATTCTCCGGTGCCACCCGGGGACCCTGTATCGGACATGTTTCACCTGAAGCAGCTGCCGGCGGACCCATTGCCCTGGTGGAAGACGGTGATATCATATCCATCGATATTCCCGGGCGCACACTTAATATCGCCGGACATAAAGACAAACGCCTGGAGTCAAATGAGGTTCAGGCCCTGCTGGCCGAGCGCAAAAAAGCCTGGAGGCCCGCCGTCCGGCAGCATCCTCCCGGAATTCTTAAACGATATACCGCGCTGGCGGTATCGGCCATCAAAGGAGCCTACCTAGAATAAGTCGGAAGTCGGAATGCGGAAGGAATAGCACAGCGCGTAGAGTTGAGGGTTGAGGCCAAAGGATAAAGGTTAAAGGATAAAGGTTAAAGGATAAAGGTGGGAGGAAAAGATGAGCGCTGCGCCTAAGGAGCGTTTCACCCCGGAGGAATAGGCTTCGCATTCCACTGGGTAGACTTGATGAGCGCTTCGCTTGTTGACGTAAGATCAGAGGTGAAAATCCGGTGATTTTTGCGGGGAAGAAACGTGCAGGGCCTAGTGCTGAGGACTGAGTATAAAGCTGGGAAGCTGGGGGGCAAGGAGGCTGGGAAGGTGGGATTGAAAAGCTGGTAAGTTCGTGAGCATTCAAGGGTATAATTGATTTTTCTTCACTTAACTATGACCTATGAGCTAACAGCTATGAGCTGGGTACGACAAGTGCCCACCAATCAAACAGTCAACGAATCAACCTAATCAACTTAATCAACTCA
>CP070771.1:3757873-3769829 GCA_020345785.1 Desulfobacterales bacterium | reverse complement strand
CCCGCAACGCGCACCCCGTACCCCGCAACTCGTACCCCGCAGCCCGCAACGCGTATTTACGCCCAGAGATCCATGTCGATCAGGCCGAGTTTGGCGGCATAGCGGACCAGTTCGATGGTGCTGTGCAGGTCCAGTTTATTCATGATGTTGGCACGGTGATTTTCCACGGTTTTGGGGCTGATGAAAAGCTTTTCCGCGATTTTTCGTGACGACAACCCCTCGGCCAGCAACCTAAGAACTTCCTGTTCCCGAGGGGTAAGGGCGCCGTACTGCGCATCAGTGATTTTTGCCTCTTTGCGCGGCAGTTTCATTAATGTCTGGACAACCTGCGAGGAGACGGCGCTGTCCAGGAAATATTCGCCTTTTAAAACGGTCTCAATCCCTTTCAAAAGGCCTTCGGCCGCGGACTCTTTGATCACGTATCCCGTGGCGCCGGCCTGAAATGCTTCGGCGATGTAATCGACTTTGGCATGCATGGTAACAATGATGATCGTTGTCTCGGGCAGCTCGGTGCGTAATTTGCGGGTTAATTGAATGCCGTTTATATCCGGCAACGACAAGTCGATCATCATCAGCGTCGGTTTGAATTTGAGGGCCATCTCAAGACCCTCTTCTCCGCTGCCGGCCTCTGCGACGACTTCATAGTGTCGGCTGCGCCCGATAATCGTCTTCAGACCTTCACGAAAGAGAGGATGATCATCAACAATCAAAATTGATATTTTTTCAGTCATCCTTTCGCACCCCGCAAGGAACTTCAATAAAGATCCTGGTACCTTTGGACAGCCGGGACTTGATTTTCATCGACCCTCCCAGCAGACTGACTCTCTCTTCCATACTGGACAGGCCCATGCGCTTCTCTTTTAAGGATCTGGCCATGCGCTGTTCTACGTCAAAACCTTTGCCGTTGTCTTCGATGCGTAAAATGATGTTCGGCGATGATGCCACCAGCCGGATGACGACCTTGTCGGCATCTGCGTGTTTTTTTATATTGTTGAGACCTTCTTGAATCAGACGATACAGATTGATCTCGGTGTCAAAATCCAGCTTCAAATCTTTCATCCCGGCGGTATAGAGATCAACGTCCACGTTATTTTTTTCGGAGAAGTCATCGCAGTACTGATAAACCGTCCGAACCAGACCCAGCTGGTCCATGCCCGGCGGACGCAGATCATAGGACAGATCACGCACGGCGGTTATCGATTCCTGCAGGATTTTTGACAATTCACAGATTTTGACTTTTATCTCCGGTGTTACTTCCTGTCCGCGGTCATAAAGGGTTTCCAGACCGATTTTCAGACTTGAAAGATCCTGGGCCACATCATCATGCAGATAGCCGGCGATGAGGTTGCGCTCATTTTCCTGGGCTTTGATGAGTTGCTGGGTCAGGGCCCGAATTTTCTCTTCGGCCTGCATTCTTTCGGTGATGTCGCGGACCGCACCGATAATCTTTTTACGACCGCCGGCAAAAAATTTTCCGGCCGAAATTTCACCGGGAAATACCGTGCCGTCCTTTCTTTTGAACCAGCGCAGGGGAACGTGTGCACTCTCTGTGTCATCGGTGATTACTTTTTTGACCGATATGCGAGTCTTGTCTTTTTCGGCCGATATGTCTTCCACTTTCAATACCAGGAATTCATCTTTAGAATAGCCTAACAGATTCAGTGTTGCCGGGTTGGCGTCCTCGAATCGCAGGGTTTGGGCATCAAATATCATTACGGCATCCGACTCGTTTTCAAAAAGCTGCCGATATTTTTCTTCGCTTTCCGCCAGGGCATCCGCCGCTTTTTTGCGTTCGGTGGAGTCCAGCAGGAAGTTCAATGTCGCGGGCCGGCCTTCCCATTCGACGATGACGCCGTTGTTTCGGATCCATCTGACGTCACCGTTTTGATCGATCATTCTGAAAAAATAGGCGCGGGGTATTTCTTCGCCGGCCAGACGTTTGCGGTGGTGCTCGATGACCATTTCCCTGTCATCCGGATGGACGTAATCGAGAAATGAACTTGCTTTTAAGGCCTGATCCTCGCGACCCGTAAATTCAGAAATTTGGGGATTAACAAACTTGATCATGCCGTCCTGGGCAATGATGATGCCCTCGTTGGCATTGTCCACGACCAGGCGATATTTTTTCTCGGATTCCATCAATGCATCTTCGGCCTTTTTGCGCTGTATCGCCGCACCGAGGACATTGGCGGCGGTTTTAAGTGCCTCGATTTCAACCGGAGACCACTCGCGGGCCGTGCGGCAGTCGTCAAATCCGATAAATCCCCACCAGTTCTCGCCTACAAAAATAGGGGCCACCATAATCGAGATAATATTCTGCGCGGCCAGAATTTTTCTTTCGACCTCGGGAAATTCGCTCACATGGCCATAGATGAGTTCACGCCGGCTGAGGGTATCCACCCAACGTTTAAAGCCGGCTTCCAGCCATGGCAGGTTCTGCAGATCGGTATTGGCAAGCTGGGAAACAATCCCCGGAGCAACCCATTCATAGCGCTGGCTGGTTGCCTGGGTTCCGTCCTGAAGGGTGTGATTTTCAAAAATATATACGCGGCTGACTTCGGCGGCGTGCCCCAATATCTCCAATATGGGTTCGACGCTGCTTTCTGTAAGCGGCATTCTTAAAAATCGTTCGGTAAACAGATGGACGGCTTTTAAAATTTCATCGCGCCGGCGAAGCAGTTTGATGGCCAGTTTGCGTTCCTCGCGCTCCAACTCAGACCCTTCGGTGGTCCTGCGCCGGTAAGTCACGGGTTCATAGCTCTTTGCGTCAAAGTGTTCGTTGATGGATTTACCGGCCATCGTGTAACCCCCTTCCGGATTTATGAAACGCAAACCTTCAGCCACCAGGGCGCTAAACCACAAAGATGTTCATATCTTTCTATTGATGTCATAATTCCCATGCGACGGATTTGCTGCGGCAGCCAGCTACAGATAATGGAAATAAGAATGACAAGGTCCCACGCTGTCTTCTATAGGCCCATCGCGCAAAGTTTGTCAATCAGGTATCCTCCGCCTCAATCTACGATTTCCAGGACCGTACGTTTTTTTTCCTTGGCGGCCACAGAGCTTACGATGGTGCGTATGGCCTGAGCGATACGACCCTTCTTGCCGATGACTTTTCCCAGGTCATCTTTTGCCACCTTCAACTCCAGGACCGCTGTGTGATTACCTTCAACTTCCACAACCGACACTTCTTCGGGTTTGTCGACTAACTCGCGGGCAATGTGAGCAACCAGATCTTTCATGGAGTCATCTCCTTTGCTGATGGATGAGGAATAATAGGAAAAAATTACCGGGTGAAAAAGAAGCTTGGAATATCGGGAGCCTTATAAAGGTTTTTTGTGGTGTTTGATCCATGCCGTACGAACCGGTTGTTCCGCATCCGGCTGCAGGTTCGATGATTTAGATGCGGACGTTGCCTGGCATTGCAGCGCTCCGGATTTATTCTAACATTGAAAACCTTGTCCCCCCTTCGGTCTGAAGGCCCTACGGGCCGGAAGCTGGACCAGGATTCTTTACAAATTCATGTCATCCCGCGCTCGACAATGGAAGTGCTTTGACCAAGAAAGTTGAAGGGCAGTCCTTTGATGAAAGAACCACCCTTGTCCCGCGCAATGAAAATTAAATGTAGCCTCCCCTGCGCTCATGAATTATTTGAATGTATCACCTTTTAGACGTTTTGTTCTTTTTTGTCCATGGGTAGAACAGCTTATTTTTATAGGGAATTTGTCCATCATTCAGGATTTTCCCCCAGCGACCTGTATAACTTTTATAAACGATAACTATATAAGATTATTTACTTTATGTATCGGCAGTTTTAATTCCGCAAACGGCTCAAAAAATATTACCAAATCTTATAGCCATAATGAGATTATTTTTCTTGGCATGGATTATTAAGTTTGTTATTGCATAATTTCTGAATAGGTATCAGTACATCAGCGACCAGTGACAGATATTGGTTCCGGCCCCTTCCAGGGGACTTCCTCATACCCCCAGCGCTGCTGCTGGTCGCTGATTTTATGTCGTTATGTATAGCTGGTGTTGGCGATAATCTTATGTGGCAAAAATATAAACACTGAAAAAAAGGAGGTAACCGATGAAATTCAGATTCGCAACAATCGCAGCGTTGGCTCTTGTCCTGACATTCGGCACTGTTGGCAGCGGCCTGCATGCCGCTGAATCGATTAGCGCTTATATGGGGTTCTCGCGTGAGGTCAATGAAGCGCTGGCAGACAGAATTCAGAAAGAGCTCGGGATCGAGGTCAAGAATATTACCCTCTCATGGGGGGAGATCTGGGCCAGGCTCGTGTCGGAAGCTCCCAGATTTAACGCCGATATGGTATTGTCCTTTGGTGCGGCTCAGGCGATCGACGGCACCAAGAAGGGATATTATATCCCTTATAAATCTCCTAACTGGGAAGATATCGATGCAGCCTTTAAGTCACCCGACGGCAGTTATTACGCGCTGGGGACTTTCTCGTTCTTATTGATCGGCAACAAGGTGAAGCTTGCTGAAAAAGGCTACGGGATGCCGATGAGCTGGAAGGAGCTCCTGGATCCCAAATGGAAAGGACAGATTGTCGCCCCCTCACCCAGGACTTCCGGCACCGCCTTTATGATCAACTACTCCTTTTTGCAGCTTTACGGCGAAAAAGAAGGGTGGAAGTTTCTTGAGGCGCTGGACAAGAACATGGCCCAGTATACCAAGAGCGGAAACGCTCCCACCGATCTCGTCGGCCGAGGCGAATTTCTGCTCGGTATCACGGCGGACGAAAACGTGCTGAAGAGAATTAATGACGGCTATCCGATCCAGTGGGTGATTCCGGCGGAGGGCATCGGATACGAGGGCAACTATTGCACCATTTTGAAAGGCACTGAGAAGCTGGATTTGGCCAAGAAAATCATGGATTACTTGGGCACCAAAGATGCCAGCGCGTTTCTGGCATCCATGGGATACATTCCCCCCCGGCCGGGTATTCCCAGTGCACTGTATGGCGCCGCAAAACCAACATTTATTAAGCTTGACCACGACTGGGCGGTTCAGAACCGCAGTAAAATCATCAAAACCTGGAAAAGTAAGTTTATGATGAAGGAAACCACCAAAGCCAGGGAGGTCGGTGATCAGAAGGAAGCCGAAGAGGCCAAGAAGAAGCAGTAAAGGAGGAATGAAAAGGTGGCAGAAGCGGCAATCGAAAGCATGCCCGGTGCGGGTGTTTGGTACAAGATTCGGTCATTTTTCAATGCCAATCTGGTCAATGTTTTTGCCGGAGCACTGTTTGCCCTTCTTGCCATCTTCCTGCTTTACCCGATCTTCAGCGTACTGGTGAAAAGCTTCTGGGGAGATGACGGTTTTACATTTGACTTTTACGTCGAGTTTTTAAGCTATAATTTTTACTACTGGTCCCTTTTCAATACCCTGATTCTAGGTTTCTCGACGATGATCATATTAGTGATCGTCGGCTTCTGTTTTGCCTATCTGACCACGCGAGGCCCGGTTTGGCTGAGAAAACCGTTGAAGATTTGTGCCTTGCTCCCTCTGGCAGCGCCACCTTATATCTTTTCCATTTCTTTGATCACCCTCTTTGGTAGAAACGGGCTGATTAACAATTTACTGAACCTGAATTTTAATATTTACAGCTGGACGGGGGTCATATCAGCCCAATGCCTGGCATTTCTTCCGTTGTCATTCATGATGATTGAAAATGTCTTAAACTCCCTTAACCCCAGCCTGGAAGAAACGGCCAGCGACATGGGGGCATCCGAGGTTCGGATCGTGCGGTCCATCACCGTGCCGCTGGCAGCGCCCGGCCTGTTGAAAGCGGCCCTGCTGGTTTTTGTGATGACCATCGCGGAGTTCGGCAACCCCGCGATCCTCGGCGGCCGAACACCGTTTCTGGCGGTGGACACCTATTTGGCAATTACCGGCGAAGGCGACTTCAACATGGCCAGCGTGCTTTCTGTGGTGCTGATCACACCCTGTGTGCTGATATTCATTCTGCATAACTACGTCTTAAGGGGTAAGGGGTATGCCACGATTACCGGCAAAGGCATGGCCTCCGAACCAAAACCAATGGCCCCTTTTATCAAAATCCCTTTTATGGCTGTCAGCATCCCCGTAGCCGTGATGGTGCTGCTGAGCTTCGGAGTGATTCTGCTGGGATCATTCGTCAAGATTGTCGGCGTGGATAATACCTTTGTTATCGACCACGTCCTGAATACGCAGTCGAACGTTGCGATTTGGAACAGCATCAAGGTATCTATGGGTGCCGGTCTGGTCGGTGCCATTGTCGGCACTTTGCTGGCCTATGTGATCATGCGCGGAAAATTTCCCGGCAAGCATGTCATGGAGATGGTGGCCCTGTCCGGTTTCGCACTTCCCGGCACCGTTATCGGCGTCGGCTATATCATGGCTTTCAATCGCCCGCCATTTCTGATGACCGGAACCATTTGGATTATTATCCTGAACTGTGTGTTTCGCTTCCTGGCAGTGGGTGTCGAAGCCGGCATCAGCAAGCTGCACCAGATCAGTATCGAAATCGAAGAAGCCTCGGCGGATTTGGGTGCGGATTTTATAACCATTTTTTTTAAAGTTGTTCTGCCGATCATGTTTTCCGCTTTCGTAGCGGGATTCATATATACCTTTATGACAACCATGATGTCGTTGAGCTCGGTGATTTTTCTGGTGACACCGGGCTTTGACCTGGCATCGGTATATATCTACTTAACGGCCCAGCTCGGGGAGTTAGGCCTGGCATCGGCAACAACGATGAAAGTCATTGCCATCGTGGCCGTTTCCCTGGGCGTACTTCAAATCATTGCCAAGAAAACCGGTCTCGACGTCAGCAAGAAGCAGGGAGTGTAATTAATCCGCCCTGAAAAATAGCACCTTCAGGGTTATGTAGGATTTTTTTGGAAACTGAAGAAACTTATTTGATCAGAGCCCCGGCGGCTTAATTACCTTTATGCTGCGCATATTTTTTATTCTAACTTTGAAAACCTGGTCCTCTGGGCCAGGGTTATTTTCTTCTTATCAAACCTTATTTCTCAGGGCGGAGTAATTGTAAACGGAGTGAAATAGTATTATGCAAACAGCCCAAACGCCCATGTTGGAATTGCGGGATATCTATAAAAGCTTTGGAGAGGTGGAAGTGCTGAAGGGGATTTCCGCTGAAATCGACAAAGGTGAATTGCTGACATTTGTGGGGCCGAGCGGGTGCGGTAAAACGACCTTGCTGAGAATTGTGGGCGGTTTCACCACGGCAACTTCCGGACAAGTGATTCTAGACGGTGAGGATATCGGGAAATTACCGCCAAACATGCGCAACACCAAAATGGTGTTTCAAAGCTATGCGCTTTTTCCTCACATGAACGTCAGAAAGAATATCGGCTTCGGGCTGAAACTGCAAAAATGGCCCAAAGAAAAAATCGATAGGCGGGTCGAAGAACTTCTATCGCTGGTCCATATGGAAGGCCTGGGAGATCGCACCATCGACCGCATCAGCGGTGGACAACAGCAGCGCGTCGCTTTGGCCAGAGCACTCGCGCTGGAACCCAAGGTGCTTCTGCTGGACGAGCCGCTGTCCAACCTCGATGCCAACCTGCGGGTGGTCATGCGCGAAGAGATCAGAAATATCCAGGAACGAATCGGGATTACCACCATCTTTGTCACTCACGACCAGTATGAGGCCATGAGCATTTCCGACCGGCTTCTGGTCCTCAATGACGGGGTCATCCAGCAGATCGGCTCGCCGATTGATATCTATGAGCGACCCGCCAACGAGTTTATCGCCGGCTTTGTAGGATATGTTAATTTTCTGGTGGGGACCGTCGCTACCATTGATGAGGACACAAATACTTCGTATGTTACCACCGATTACGGTAAACTCTTATTGGAGCATGATCAAAAAGAAATTAAGGCCGGGGATAGGGTCTTGCTGGTCATCCGACCGGAAACTCTTTCACTTTCACCGTCAAAAGGAACCGAACGGCCCAATACGTTCCACGGCATCGTGGAAAGCCAAATGTATGCCGGCAACCTGGCCAAATATACCGTGAATTTCGGCGACAGGCAGATGGTGATTGATCATTATAATCCCAGGGGATCTGAAAAATTCAGCAAAAATGACCGGGTTAAAGTAACGGTGCCACGTTCGATTCATGTATTAAAAAGGAGTAGGTAGGATCCGATAATAACATCCGGTGCTTCAAGTACTGATATATGAAATCCCAAATTTCAAGCACCAAATTACAAATAAATCTCAAATCCCAATAATCAATGACCAAAACCTTTGGAATTTTGAATTTCGGTCATTGTGATTTGTTTGTTATTTGTTATTTGATATTTGAGATTTGTTATTCAAGATATTCCAACTGGGGTGATGTACCCTGTTCTTTAAACTTCCGAAACCAGTCCCTCCGGCCGGGTGCCCGTTTTTTTGGCGACAATCTGTAAAATACCCAGCATCATCAGCACAATCACAATAATACAGGTACACATGGCATTGGCACTTGCGGTCCAACCATCATTGTCCAACATGATGATTTCGATGGCAGCCAGATGAACAGTGGCTGAGACCAGGAAAATCACGGCACTGATGGTTGTCATCGACCGCATAAAAAAGTATATAAAATTTTGGAAGAACGCGACCCTTGAAAGCGGGAAAATAATTCTGAAAAACGTCCGGATGGTGTCTCCACCCAGACTGATGGCGGCTTCCTCAATGGAGGGATCGATGTTTCGCAGGTTGGAGATACTGGACAATATACCCAGGGTAAAGTTGCAGATCACGATATTGATCACAATGATCCAGGGCGTCCCGTAGAAAAAATAATAGGGTTTGTTAAACGCCAAAATATAGCCGAGCCCCATGACGAGTCCGGGGATCGCCGCCGGCATTACCGACAAAAGATAAATACCCTGTTTAAAAAAGGGTCGGCGGTTTTCCATGACGTACCCTGCCACCAGTGTAACAAATGCACCGGCAATTCCCACGATTAGAGAAACCCACACGCTGGTCCAAATGGCAGAATATCCCCCGATGGACGGGAATTTGTAATGCCTAAAGGTCAGCGACCAGTCATAAGGCCAAATGTTAACAAAAGAGCCGATGATGACGGTGGCAAAGACTAAAAAAATGGCGAAAGTTATCAGGCTGCAATAAGCTGTATAGGAAATCTTTTTCAGGGGCCGGGACGGTGGAATGACTGGTTTGGCCGCCCCGCTGATCATGGCGAATGTCTTGCGGGAGATATAATAATTCATCATAAATGCTATCATCGAAGGTACCAGCAGTATGATGCTGATGGTGGCTCCCAGATCAAAACGATATAAATTGGTCACCTGGGCGTAAATTTCAGTGGCCAGGACGTTATAATCGGCGCCGATGACCACCGGGTTGCCGAAATCGGTGATGGTCAGATTAAAGGTCAAGGCGGCGGCGCTGAAGATGCCGTATTTGCAAGACGGAACCGTAATGCGGGTAAACACCTTGAAAGGCGTGGCCCCCAGACTTTCCGCGGCTTCGTCCAGGCGGATATCCACCGCCGAAAGGGTCGTGTACAAGATTACAAACGCATGGGGCAGACAATAAAGAACTTCGGAAACGATAATTCCAGTGGCTCCGTAAATACTCCACTCGGTTTTAAGCAGATGGGCGGTAATCAGCCCGTTGCGGCCGAACAGATAAATCAGAGCCAGGGCCTGGACGATGGAGGGTGCCACCAGCGGCATCATGATGACATTGCGGAAGAAAGTTTTGCCGGCGATGGTTGTTCTCGTCATCGCATAGGCGTAAAAGAAAATAATGATGGTGACAATAATCGTGGTGGCGATTGAGACATACAGGCTGTGCCAGAGCGCATTCAAGGTGTAGGAAGTGGTGAAATATTTTTGGAAATTGGCCAGGGTGAAATTGGCTAGACCGAACTCGCCGCCTTTGAAAAAACTCAACTTTAGGATCGCCGAAATGGGGAAGAGCATAAAAAAACAAAGAATCAGGCCGATAAAAACGGTGACGGTGGGAACAATGAATCGGTCGATTTCCATCCGAGT
This sequence comes from Desulfobacterales bacterium, assembly GCA_020345785.1. Next base: position 3,759,778 of record CP070771.1, on the reverse strand, counting down.
TGCAGAAATCTGGTAAGAAGTCGCTATGGCATCGGCTTTTGACGAGGTATTCATGATGCAGAGTGAGTTCAGAACCCCCTAAAAGTTGCTATATTTTCCCCGCCGACACCGGCGTAGAAATTCCGAAACATTATATAAGTTTCCTAAAGAGCTCCGAATACACATGGAACGCATCCGGCGGGAAATAGAGGTTAAGTTTTTCCTTTCTTTTTAAGTTGATTCTTTCAAATTCCTTTTCCGCAATATCTACGATCATTTCTTCTTCTTCTAAGGTGAAAGTCACTCTTACGACCGCGCCGAGAAAATTTATCACTTCCGCTTCGACTTCAACGGCATTGGAAGGCAAATAGTTTTCAGCCGACAGGGTCTCATCCACCAATTCAATATTTTCAGGTCGAATGGCCAGATAAACCGTCTCGCTGTCGATGTCGTCCAGATTTGAAACCGCCAACTTCAGTCGGCCGAATCTGACTTTGCCATTTTCTTTTTTACCGGTGATGAAATTGGAGGTCCCAACAAATTCGGCAATAAAACTTGTTTTAGGTTTTTTATAAATTTCCCAGGGTGAACCAATCTGTCGAATCTGGCCATCACGCATGATGGCGACCCGATCCGCAAGCGCCAGCGCTTCTTCCTGGTCATGGGTGACATAAATCAGGGTAATACCCAGCTCTTCCTGTAGCTTCTTGATCACGATTCTGAGGCGCACCCGGATTTTGGCATCCAGCGCACTCAAGGGTTCATCCAGCAGCAACACTTTCGGTTTGATGGCCAGCGCTCGTCCCAGTGCCACCCGCTGCTGTTGACCACCGCTGAGTTGCGATGGAAAATGGCCGGCCCATTCGGTCAGTCCCACCAGCTCGAGTATGTCACCGACTCTTTCATCAATCAGTTTTTTCGGCATTTTTCGCATTTCCAAACCGAAGGCGATGTTCTGGTGGACCGTCATGTTCGGAAACAACGCATAGGATTGAAAAACAATTCCAAAATCCCTTTTTTGCGGAATCACATCGTTGATCACCTTGCCATCATAAATAACCTTCCCGGTTGTCTGCTGCTCGAAACCGGTGATGATCCTCAAAAGGGTGGTTTTGCCACACCCGCTCGGACCTAAAAAGCAAATAAATTCACCGGGTTCAATGACAAGATTAACATCCTGAACCGCCACCAGCGAGCCGAAGTGTTTGCTAATGTTTTCTAAAACAAGCTGTTTGGACGCGGTTTCCATAAAAATATCCTTTCAAACAACCGTCGAGGATCCCCTTGCGAGTGCGTCACTTCGGACATTCGTCCAATGAAATTCTAAGCAAAAAAACTTCATAAATCCTCCGCAGAGGATTTATGAAGTTTTGCATGGCGTTTACAGCGTATGGTTATTTCAAGAAATGACTCTGCCAGACTTCCAGAATCTTGGCGCGGTTTTCAGACTGCCAAGGGAAATCCATCGGGGCCAGTTTAATGGTTGCTAACGCCGGCAAATCTGCGGGGCCGGGAATACCCGGATACGTGACGCCCAGTTTGAATTTGGCATATTCTTCCATGGCGTTCTTGCTGATGGCCCAGTCCAAAAATTTCTTGGCCGCGGCCTCATGCTTGGCGCCTTTTAACAGCGCATTGGCTTCGAGTTCGTACCCGGCGCCCTCTTCGGGCATGACCAGCGCAACCGGTGAACCCTGCCTTTTCAGGGAGGAATACACGAATGCAAATGAACAGCCCACCGCATATTCCCCGGCAGCGGTCAGCTTTGCCGGTTTGGACCCGCTCTTGATATACTGGCCCATGTTTTTGTCCAATTCTTTCAGAAAATCCCAGGCCTTATTCTCCTCGACCGGTTTGTTCTTGTAATCCGGGTCCAGCAGGACCAGCAGGCTGGCAACCTGCAAAAAACCGGTTCCGGAACTGGCG
>CP070771.1:3748366-3757773 GCA_020345785.1 Desulfobacterales bacterium | reverse complement strand
TGATTTCCTCGGAAATGTCGCTTCGATCCGCCAGATAGGCAGATTCCTGAGCAAGCCGCGCCGGATCAAGTTCAATCGTTTCCTGGGTCAGAGCCGCTATGCGCTCCTTCAATCGTTCCTGATACTGGCCTAACAGGTCATCGGTATCACCCTTAATTTTGCCCAGACACGCCTCGATATAATCCAGCCGCGCATACAGGTCGCCGGCGATAAAATCACCTTCCTTCCTGCGCATGGCATCAAGGTCATCGAGGGCGCGGGTAAGACAGTCCTCGATCGTCGGCCAAAATCGCTCGGATTCCTCTGCCGCTTCAACCGGTTTAATTATCCCCCCCACACCGAGCAGGTGCTCTATGGTAATGTCGTCCTCCAAGCCAAATTTATTTTTCAGCTGGATCAGAGCGGCATGCATGCCTTCGGCCCTGGGCCAGTCAATGTCGAAGGTGACGGCCCCCCCGGACGTATCTTTGGTCTGAATCTTTACTTCCAGTCGCCCCCTGGCGATCTTTCCGGCGATGAGTCCTTTTATTTTTTCCTCCAACTCCATGGAGCCTGGTGACACGCGAATTACAACATCCAGGTGTCGACTGTTGTACGAACGAATATCGGCCGAAACCGTAATTTCTCCGGCAGTTATTTCAGCTGTTGCGAAACCGGTCATGCTTTTGATCATAACATGGAAATTCCTCATTTAAGTTGCTGTAAACAGCGGTGGAATACCAAAACTAATATCAGCGCCTGCAATCATTTTGTCAGTTGTCAGTGGTCTGTTGTCCGTTGTAAAAAGTTTTTTCGACATTTTAATCGCGGTAGCCTCCAGCCCGCAGGATTCACGTCTAAAACCTCAAGATTCTTGCAACAGGTTGCCAGGTTTAATTTTCCCAGAGCTCAGATGACCACGGACAATAGGCCACCGACAACGGACCACGGACGAAGCGTCAGCTTCTTTTTTTTAGATCAACGGCATATTTGCTGCGGACCTGCTGCAGAAATTCCAGCATGGGTTGATCCGCATAATCAGGGTAGGTCCACGGTAATTTCTCGAAAGCGCCACGCTGATAAATTAGGGTTAGATCCGCGTAAATTCCGTCGCCGATATAAATCCGGTGGCTGAAATTCTTCCCCGAAGCCAACACCAGACGCTCAAGCAGCAAGTACCCCGGATCAATATTGACCCGGCGCTTGCCGTTTTTAGAATAGGATTCTTCCAGGCGATTGGTCGTCAATTTTATCGCCGTCAGCTCACTTTGCCGGATCAGGTTTTTAAATACCAGCATTCGGCGCACAAGGGGCGCTCCCATCTCCGGTGCATAGTATGCAGTGTAATCAAAGGGCATCCATGCGCTGACAATGTCAAGGGAACCGTAAGATGCACAAAGTTCATCGGTCAGAGGCTCAATCAGCGTCCGGTCTTTCATCATAAGCCCGATGATCAGCTTCGCAGGCTTCGGCGCTTGCGGTATGCTCATTTCAAAAGTCTCAAAAAAGGCTTGGATGCTTGGCAGCCAGAAGGCTTGAAAGCAAAAATTTCGGATCACATCAAATCATCTCAGCCTCCCCGCTTCCCGGCCGCCCAGTTTCCCAGCCTGTTGGCTTCCCAGCTTCCCGGCCTGCCAGCTTTATAGCTTGTTAGTTTCCCGGCTTTCCGACACCTCGGTTTCCGGATTTCCTGTCATCCCGGGACAATAAACAACTATCCTTCAATCGGTTTCGCCTCATCGATCAGCATGATCGGAATATCGTCCCGAATTTCATATAATAATTTGCATTGATCGCAAATCAGTCCGTCTTTTGTCTCATTCAGGTAAATGTCGCCCTTACACTTCGGACAGGCTAAGATGTCTAAAAGTTCCTGACTGATCGCCATAACTATCTCCCATGCTCAAGGATTTACAATCTATTTTCTGTCTAATTTAAACCAAGATCGGCTGAGTACAGGCAGCCGATGTTCTGCGGATTTTTAAGAAAAATCGTGAAAAATAGTTTCAGGAGGACAGTTTATTTGATTGGATGCCTCTCACCCAAGAATGTTTTTTATTATTGCAGAAATCAAAGGATAGCAAGCATAAATTTAAATGGCACTGTATAAAATATAATTGGCGGATCAGATTCGAATCCAGGATCTGATTAAATGGTTTATAGAAGGTTAAAGGTCAAGTTCAAATCGATTGAAGCTTGCCTTTTCCTGCTTTCAAGGATATGGTAGCTGGCTGATTTAGGGTAGGCTGGGTTGAGCCCGACCGATAATGTTGGGTTTCGTACCTCAACCCAACCTACGAAAATCAAAAACTTACGCCGGTAAGGATTCCTGAGGGCGAAACCCAAAACAGCCGTTGGACGGGATTTTGTTCAACCACTAACAGCTAGGGTGCAATTAGATGAAATCCCAAGGATTAATGCTTCCTTCCCTATCCGTCCTGGTGGCAACCTATAATCGTGCCGATTATTTGCGTCTCTGCCTTGCATGCCTTTCAGCTCAAAACTATAAGGGCGAATGGCAAATCATCGTCGCCGATGACGGCTCCACTGACCATACACCGGAGGTGATTTCAGAAGCCCGCTCAAACCGAAGCGTGCCGGAAATCCAGCATTGTTGGCACGAGCACCTGATGTATCGACGGGCGTTTATTCTCAATCAGGCCAGCCGGAAGGCAAGCGGCGACATTTTAATATTTCTGGACAGCGATTGCATACCGGACGAAAATCTTCTCGCCACTTATGCGGCCCATTCGGCGCCGGAGGCCTTTTACCTTGGCGGCGTCTACTATCTGACCCAGCATTTTTCAGAAGCAATGCTGCATAATTTCCGGTCCTTTACGCCGCAAGCATTCTGGATGGGAGCCGCTCAACTGCAAAACCAAAAAAAGGGGACCGCAACCCGGAACTTTAAACGCTACTGGAAAAGCCGATTTTACAGCACGTTTAAGGTTCGCAAACCGAAAATCTGGGGCGGAAACTGTGCGATCAATCGGAATGTGTTTGAAAAAATCAACGGTTATGATGAAAATTATGATGGATACAACAAAAGCGATTCCGACATCCGTAACCGCCTCGTCAAGGGATCTTTCCGGGCAGTACCGCTGCACTCGAAAGCCCGCACGTATCATTTATACCATCGGGTTCAAAATTGGCGCACGCTTCCGCAAATCAGCAATTTAAATGATCACCCATATTTCAAATGGCCGGATCCCGACGTTATCTGCAAAAACGGGCTGCGCAAGCTATGAGCTGTGTCGTTTATACCTGCCATAATGTGGTTCCGCTGGCGCCCGGCGAAAAGCAGCGGGGCACCCTCGATATCAACGCGTTTTTGTACCAGCTGCGATGGTTAGACCGTATGGGGGTTCGATTTATTTCCATGAACCATTTTATGGCCTGGCTTCAGGGGAAAAAACCGATCCCTAAACGAGCCGCCGTCTTGACGTTTGACGACGCCCTCGTTTCAATTTCCGAAAACGTTTTCGCACATCTGAAACAGCAGGCGATTCCGATTACCATTTTTGTTATCGCCGGTCTCATTGGTCGCGAAAGCCATTTTTCGAAGCGCCCCTCGGGGCCCAAGCGCCGACACCTTGATCTCGAGCAGCTAAAGACGCTCCTGAAAACCGGTCTGGTTGAAGTCGGCGCCCACGGCTACAACCACCGTGATCTCACCCGGCTGAAGGGCGATGAGCTGTGGCAAGAATTACGCCCGCCAAAAGATCTGCTGGAGGAATCTCTCAACGTAGAAGTTCCCTATTTTGCATATCCGTGGGGTGGAACAACGCAAGCTGCCGCTCAAAAAGTCAGAGAGGCCGGTTACAAACTGGCATTCACCACCCAGAAAAAGAAACTTGTCTCGCCAAATATCGATCCCTTCCGCCTGCCCCGCGTAAATTGGGGCCGCCGCGCGAATTTATTCAAACTTTACAAATACTACCTGATGCCCTGGATTCGTGCGGCCGGTTAGGCTGAAGATCAGCCGTCGCCCTGAGGGCTTTGGCACTGTTTTTCTCGAATACTGGCCGATTCAATATGCCGGTTTTGGGGCAGGATTCAGGTACCTTCACGCAAAAATTGAGTATGATCCGGGGAATAAGGAAGATAAGTACAACGTTAAGCTTCCAGGGCCAATGCTATACGTGACATTCGGCTTCTAAAAACCTTCCACCTTTACCATCTCATTTAACCACTGCCTGATTATTTCCGGAGTCCTGAAGCCAGGGCAAAGAAGCTATGAGGCTGCGAAGCTGGAAGGCTTGAAGGCTGTAGAGCCCGGGGGGCTGGGAAAGCGCAAAATCAGTAAAAAACCCGAAAATTAGCTTGACAGATAATACCACAATGTATTACACTCCTCCATAACCTTGTTTGAATAGGAACATCGTTTCTCTCTGTCCCCTATCTACTATCTGATGAATTAAAATTAAAACGATCATTCCTGTTCAAATATATTCTGTTTTCCATAAACTTTAACCTATTAATAAGTTAAAGATCCAATGGAGAAACCCCTCAAAATCTGCCTAGCTCGGTCCTGACAGGTGCTGTGTGCCCTGTTGGGAAATATTGCTTGTCTTCCTCAATATATAGTCCCTTGGAAATCAATAAAAAATCGAAAAAAAATCGCTGAAGTTTTGAAGGTGGTAAGTGAGCTTGAGTAAAATCTCTGGCTTTCATTTATTCAAAGCTTCGCGGCTTCGGTGTTTGGATGTCTAACTGAGAAATGCCCGGGAGACCGGATCTTGTTTTAGGACTAGTCAAACAAGGCCGAGCTCACAGCCAAAGTATCATGGGGATCGCCTTTCGCGAAAGGTTTAGTCTAAACTTTATCTATGGTTACAAGTGAATGTGGAACGCTTGTACAGAATAAAAAGGAGGGTAAAATGAAAAAGACCGCGTTAACTTTGGTTGTATTTGCGCTTTTGTTAGGCTGCGCAACAACAGGTCAATCTCCAGCAGTGGGGAAGGCTGCTCCGGATTTCAGTATCACGGATGTTTCTGGAGACGAGGTCAGATTGAGTGACTTTAAAGGAAAAAAGAATGTTGTCTTAGTTTTTTATGCCGACAGTAAGTGATCTCTTAGCAGTAGGCGGCTCGGTGAGCTGCAGGAAAAAATATCTGAAATCGAGAACCTTGATGCCGAGGTAATAGCTTTTGCAACTGCCGGAAATCAAAATGATGTAGAAATTTCCGAAAGTTTTCACAAGATTACTTTTACTCTTATTCCTACACCGAATAGATCGGTTGCAAAACTATTTGGAGTCAGGGAATATGGTACTATAATTATTGATAAAAGCGGTATTATTCGTTTTAAGGAAGTCGATGACATAAGCAGTGCTTCATATATTGTAAAAGAGCTTCAAGCTATTTAACACAGCTGGAGAGTTAGGTAGAGAAGTGGGAAATCTTATTCTCAAACCGAAAATCCCAAGATAGCATATGAGGCACTACAGTATTCACATAACATTTTTTTTTCTATTTATATCAATCGGGTGTGCTTCTCGCAATAATGCCAATCAGGTTGATTCGGACTACGAAATTCTCCTGAAGGAACAAATACAAGCCCACCGGAATGCAGGATTCAACCCCCCCTTCCAGCAAGTCATTGAGGATTATAGGACATTCAAAAGGCAACTTTATTCAGAAATAAAAGAAAAGTACGTTAGTCAATTCCGGAAAGATGAATTCAATCAGATCGAAAAAATCCTTTTAGGATTAACACCCAAAAGACGGAATCGGTTGGATGTGGGAGCCGATGTTTTCCACCGGTTTCAAGGCCGCTGGAGAGGAAAATGGATTCAAAACCGGAAAACGATCGTTTATGACCAAATCTGGTTTTCACCCTATGAAATAGAGGGTGGTCTCATTGCCCAAAAAGTTATCATACGACAATGGGATGATCGTAACGAAAAACCCGCCAATGCAATAGCCGCTATCAATACCTACAATCCAAAAAACAACATGATTTTAGGAGCAGTTGATGTTGAAAGGTCGAAGCGCAAAAATACCCATGCGCCACATTTGGGATTTCGTATCGATCCCTCTACTTTTATCTGGATCGCCTGTTTTGCAACAAATTCCAAAAACCCATCTTATTCGTTTTTTTTTGAAAAAGTCTCTACCATCGACCAGGTCAAACATTACAAAATTCGGGGCGTAGGATTTAATTGGAATCGAAAATCAAAAAAATTGGCCAATATAAACTGGAGAGAAGGCCATTATGTCCAGGTAAGAACAGCGGCATCACCATCTTATGCTCCATATTTTCTCTCTATTCATAAGCCACCGGCATCGTTTAAATTTGAACCAACAAAATATGCTCCCGCCGGCCCCGATACAACTTTTTCAAATCTCATCCCGATAGGTCGGGGTGGCTTGTGAATGGAGCCGGTCACTTTGAGCCGAATAGCTTTCTGCGGTAATTGCGGATCAGATATTTGAACCGCGGGTGGGTTTTCAGATCGAGCAAAATAAGCTCCGAGTATAAATTATCGATTTGGCCAGGCTTGAGCGTTGAGGACAGATACTGTTTGGGCGCCCGGTACGGCAGACAAAAACTGAAGGGCAGTTTGAGGTTTTCCACTAATCTGGAATCGATCAGGATAAAATAGGCCCCGCAATGCGATACAATCGAATTGCGGATATCGCGATAAGCACGTGCAAAAAGGTCCCGATCGCTGACATAATGAACATGGGCATAAGGGAGGCGTTTTCTTTTCAGTTTGGAGTAAATGAGGTAGCAATAACGTTCCCTATCCGTCAGCAGAAAATGAGAGCAGCGATAGATTTTGTGATCATTGAAAATTTTAAGATGCTCTCCCTGCAGCTTTTTTTCTATTTCCGCCGGATCATGGGTGACGCGGGTGTCGGATAGTTCAGGCCGGGCTCGTCGACCGCCGAAAGGCAGCAGTATCCGCCCCTTGGCATCCAGGTCCTTGAATCCGATCCTTTGTTGGATCCGGTAGACGTTTTTAGCGGGTGTTAAATCGGTTATGGTGTAATCTTTCATGGCCAACAGGGGCAACAGCATGGACATCGCTTTGATCCGGTAGTCCTCATGCACAAACCAGGAAGTCAAATTGCAGAATTTCTCGGGGTTTTGGTTTATGCGGCGCCGGCTGAAAATCATGCCGAGAAATCCAACGGTGCTTTCCGCGTCCTTTAATACGAGTCCGCAATAATCTTCATCCCGTTCCCAGGTATAATCGAATAGTTTGCGCCATTTTGCTTCACTGCCCTTGCCCCAGATTTCAGTAAGAATCGGGTTGATATCCGCAAACGCCGCGCAGCTGACTTTCTGCACACTGATCATATCGGATCCTATACACGAATGTCGGGACGCAGGTGTTGGCACCCGTCGCAAAGTCCGTTTTCCCGCCCCCGGGCGACACTGCGTCGCATGCCGTTGTACCGATCAGAAAACCATAATTCACGGAAAGACGCCCCCTGGTCCTGGTCGGGCGGCACGATATTGCCGAAATTGAAAACACCCGGAAAAGGGCGCGCACAGCAGGGCAGCAGATAACCGTCCCACGATACGTAGGGCATTTTCCAAAGATACTTGCAGGGGACGAAGGCGTTTTTGCTGCCCCAGATGCTCGGATCGCGCTTTGAATGGCCGACCCGCACCCCGAGTCGGGTGCCGAGCTCGTGCGCTTCTTTAAGTTTGCTTCGCACCAGCTGCGGTTCGCGCAGCTCAAGTTCATCACGCCTGTCGCCGGCCCCGTCGTAATTCTGCTCGCCGAAATAGGCTTCACGGGCCCCGACCTCATGCGCCAGGCGGACGTAAGCGGGTATCTCGTCAACGTTCTCATTCATAATGACCATGCAGATCGTAAACCGCAGATCTGCTTTGCGGGCGGCGGCGGAAAGCCGTTTGAGATTGTCGATGATCTCGGCGATTTCGTACCGCGTATCGCCGGTGGTTCGCTTATAGGTTTCCGGGGTTGCTGCGTTGAGTGAAACCGTCAGATCAACTCGATGCGTGACCAGCATGGCCGACCGCGCTTCATCGAGCAGGGTTGCGTTGGTGGTGATATAGGGGCGGACTTCGGGTCTGTCCCGGCGGAGATAGGTCAGCATGTCGCCGAGTTCACGATTCATGAGCGGCTCTCCCAGGCCGAAGAGACTGATCCCGCGCAGATAGGGAAACTGATCCACTATCCTGCGGAAGTTCTGAAAAGACAGATCACCGAGTTTGGCCTTGAAATCGAGGTTGGTGCGGTAGCATTCAATGCAGCCCAGGTTGCACCGGTTGGTGGTTTCAAGTTGCAGTTTTGTCGGTAGATATCGGACCCGATAGGGTCGAAATCTAACGCCGAATGCCTCCTGGAGCTGATGCCAGCTGCGGTTTATTTTCATATTTATTCACCTCTTATTGTTTCCAATACTGAGGCAATGAAGCCGGAAGGCCTAAAAGAACTTAGGCTGGAAAGCTCGGAAGCCAGGAGGCTGGAATGCCTAAATGCTTAAGTATTGGAGTGATGGAGTATTGGAGTAATGACGATTATGGATTTCAGATTTCGGATTTAAATCGTAACTAATAGAATTCGATTGCAATTTACGCCTTAAAACCCGCATTCCATCTTCTCAACCTCACAGCATCTTAACTTCTCAACTTCCTTGCTTCCTGGCTTTCCAGCCTCCCAGCTTCCCAGCTTTCAAGCCTTCAGGCCGCCAAGCTTTCCAGCAATCGCTGATAAAAGGATAACGTTTTTTCAGCCTGCAGAGCGAGAGAAAACCGTTGGGCCGCGCACTCAAGTGCCCGGCGTCCCATGTCACGCAACTTGATATCGTCCTTTATGAGATCTCTGAGAATATTTGCCAAACTTTCCCAAGATAAATCCATCAGTCTGCCGGTAACATGGTCCTCTATGAGTTCCGGCAGGAAGCCGATTCTCGGCGCAATAACCGGTACACCGGCTGCCATGGCCTCTCTGACGGTCCGGCATGATTTGTCCGAGCCGGGAGTCGGATAGACCAAAACATCCATGGCACGATAGGCTGCGACAAGGTGATCGCCGCTGCAGTATCCCGGCATCACAATTCTGTCATAAATGTTCATCTCCCGCGCCGGTTTTTCCACCACCATGTCAACCGCCCCTTCTCTGCCGCGACCGACCAGCAGCATGCGCACCTGCGGATGGGTTGGTGCAAGCGCCGACAACGCTTTCAAAGGAATGTCCAAGCGGCGACTATCCCTGATTCGGGTGACAACACCCATCACGAAAGAAGCCGGCTTCAATTCGGAGAATTCCCGGTCGACGGAAATTTTACGCCGGGGTGAAAATCGCTCCAGGTCGATGCCGGGTTCGGCAACCTGCACGCTCTCGGATTTAAAACCATTGCGCCCTATCGCAGCTTGCTTGCTTTTTTCATTAACAACCACAAGTCCGTCTGTGCCAAATTTGTAAAGCAATCTGTCAATAATA
>CP070771.1:3745467-3748266 GCA_020345785.1 Desulfobacterales bacterium | reverse complement strand
GATCGAACATTATTTTTCAAGTCTTTGTAAAATAGCTTTAATCCTCAAAGAATCGCCTTTTCTTAGTGCTGAAATATAGGCGGAGGATTGACCTCTAGTCTCAATCCATATTGTATCCCAAATTATCCCATCCTTGTGCTGAAAGCCAGCTACCTTTTCCCAAGGTATCTCCTCATCATTTTTTGTCAAAGCCAAAAAACCATATGTCCTAACGAGGATTTTTTCATTTGAGAAAATGGCCTCTTGGGGATGAAAACTAAGTTTAGAAAGAAAAGTACCCCAAAAACTTGCTTGAACTTCAATAGGTTTAGAAATTTTCAGGTTTGCCTGCTTTAAAAGGATTTTACCGCACCAATTGCAGACTCTAGCCTCGGCTTTACAAAAGGATGCACAGTCCGGGCATTTAATCCCCTCAATTCTTTGACCACAAAACCGACATACACTTGCTTCTTTCGGAATTACGCTTTTACACTCAAAACATTGTTTTCCTTCAGCCATATTATAATTTCTCACATTATGAAAGTGCTCGTAACGTCCGCCACTGAGCAGCGGCCTACAGGATTTCCAAACCTGCACCCATTTTACGTGAAACCACGATCTTCACGCCGCCGTGCCGCGGCGAAGCTCTTAAGAGCGAAGACTGGTCTGCTCCACTGGCATGGTTATATGATCAGAAGTTTATTTGGTATGATATGAATAATTTATGGCCCACCGCGCCACCATGCGTCTGATATTCTTGGTTCACCAATTGAATACCTAAAACCGCCTAGCTTTTCCTGTCAGCTCCATCTCGCTTGTTATACAACGCCGTCAGTTAATAATACGGTCTTTCGTCTCGCTGAAATAGTGTTTTCCCTAAATACTCTCCAACAAACTTTGGAATTACGTGCCATTCTATAAGGTATTTTACTAACGGAATACCTGGAAAAAAAAGAATGAGCGCAATAATCAAATTTAGAATATGAATTTTCTGAAATAAACCTTTGACCAATAAGTAGATCAGATAACAATACGGGCCTATCAAGAGTAATGAAATGAGAAATGAGATAGTATACGTTGTACCAATATACTGAATATTTCTTTTGCAATTTTCACATTTTTTAGGTTGGGCAAATTCATAGCCTGTAATTAAAAAATTGCTCGACTTTGCGAACTTGCCGCAGTATGGGCAGCTATAGTAGTTCATAATTGAACAGCCGTCACCTCCACCCGGCTGGTTATAACCTAATTATAGGATTAGGCTGCATTTGAGCTAAGTACCTGTACCTCCTTTTCAAGGCGATCTGCCAGCATATCCTCGGCTATTTCAAGATCAAAGCGCGTTTGGAGATTTAACCAGAATTGTGGCGATATTCCAAAAAAACGCCCTAAACGCAGGGCTGTATCAGCTGAAATCGAACGTTTTCCATGAACGATTTCATTTATCCGCCTTGGAGGTACACTTATGTCTTTTGCGAGGCGGTATTGACTGATACCCATTGGTTTAAGGAATTCCTCCATGAGAATTTCGCCAGGATGAATGGGAGGAAGTCTTTTATCTTTCATTTTTGCCCCCTAGTGATAATCTGCAATTTCGACATCATATGCATCACCGACTTTCCATTTGAAACATATTCGCCACTGATCGTTGATGCGGATGCTATGTTGTCCTTTCCGGTCACCTTTTAAAGCTTCCAATCTGATACCAGGTGGTACGCGCAGGGTACTTAATTGTGTAGCTGCATCTAAAATAATCAACTTTCTACGCGCAAGATGTTGAATATGTTGCGGTAATTTTTTGGAAAGAAGTCTATTGAAAATTTTTTCTGTTTCTCTATCCCGGAAAGATTTTATCATAGCATCATATAGACGTAATTCGTTAATAACGTCAAGCGTTAACTTGATAAAATGAACTGCTTGCAAAGATCAAGATGGTGGGTATTTATATTTTTGATCGTTTTATTAAGTGGTTATAACGCCCAGCATCAGCGGCGGCGCGAAGCGCCTTCCGCTGCATGCTCTTGCTGGACGCCCCACTCAATTTTCATCTGAAATGAGATTTGCTATGCGAGTGCACCCCGGCGGGAACTAGAACTCTCGCAACAATCGGCCGCCCCCCTTGAGGGGTGCGTGAAATCCGTTCTCCCGAAGCGCATACCACAGGATCGCGGCATTGACGCCGATGATCGGCATGCCGACCACGGGCTCGAGACGCTCAAGGACAGCGTTCAGGCTCATGTTCGTGCCGCACTGCACGATCGCGTCGAGCCGGTTGTCCGCCGTGGCAAGCAACTGCGTGATGGCCTTCTCCTTGGCCCAGTCCGGGATGTGCGCGATGTGCTGCACGTTTCCGCACGAGAAGCCGACGCTCGACACCACCTCAAAGCCGAGGTCCTCGAACATCCGCGTCGCCGGACCGTTGCCAATTTGCTCCCACGGCGTCAGGAGGCCGATCCGCTTCGCGCCGAAGCAGTCCAGCGCCGACTTGATCGCTTCATGCTCGGTTGACCAGCCGAGGGAGCAATAGGTCTCGGTCTTCGCCATCGTCTCCCGGATCGGGCCGATGCCCGTCAGGATGTGCTCCAGGCTGATCCCCATGATCAGGTACTGGGGCGCCGCCGGGAGCGCCTTGGTCACGGCGCTCTCCAGTCCGCCGAGGAACTGTTGCTTGAAGTTCTACAGGCCCTCCGCCGTGCCGACTTGCGGCCTGGGAATCGAGACCGTGGTGGTGTGGATGCCGATGCCGCGGAGCGCGTCCTGCCCCTGATTGGCGAAGATGATGCTCCAGAGTTCGTGCTCCATGATCGTGTTCGTGGCGGG
>CP070771.1:3741074-3745367 GCA_020345785.1 Desulfobacterales bacterium | reverse complement strand
CGGGCAGCCATTTGGCCACCGAGGCCGGCAGGGCTTTGATATAATCGGAGGCGGCAATAAAAACCCCTTGCTCATCGGCCAGCTGCTGCTGGAGATACGACAATTTCGGTTCCCGGTCCGGATGCAGATAATTCCAGTGTTCGGTATCGGTCGCATCCCAGTAAAGATTCTTGTAGCTGGTCACGCTCCAGACATCGGCGGCCACACCGTAATCGTTTTCAAGCAGTTGCTGGGCTTTGACCGCTTCGTTCAAAATGGTCCCGCTGCCGAATAGATGGGCCTTGATTTTGGCCCGCTTGTTGCTCGAGGCCCGGAATTTATAGATTCCCTTCAGGATTCCTTCCTCGACATTTTGCGGCATGGCAGGCATTTTGTAAAACTCGTTCATGATTGTCAGATAATAGACGATGTTTTCGCCGTCCTCGAGCATGCGGCGCATCCCCTCGCGCACAATGACCGCCAGTTCATAAGCAAATGTCGGATCATAGGTCAACACCGAGGGATTGCCGTAGGCCAGGATGTGCGTGTGACCGTCCTGGTGCTGCAATCCCTCCCCGGCAAGGGTTGTGCGTCCGGCCGTTGCACCCAGCATAAAGCCGCGGGCCTGGGCATCGCCGGAAGCCCAGATCAGGTCGCCGATCCGCTGAAAGCCGAACATCGAGTAGAAAAAGAAGAACGGCACCATATTGATGCCGAAGGTCGAATAAGCCGTACCGGCCGCAATGAAGGACGACATTGATCCCGCCTCGGTGATGCCCTCTTCGAGAATCTGCCCGTCCTTAGCTTCTTTGTAATAGAGCAGACTCTCCTTATCGACCGGCTCATAGTTCTGCCCGACATGCGAGTAAATACCGAATTTGCGAAACAAAGACTCCATCCCGAACGTGCGGGCCTCATCGGGCACGATGGGTACGATGTACCGGCCGATTTTTTTATCATTTAAAAGCTTGCCCAGCAAATGCACCATCACCATCGTGGTGGCCACCTCCCGATCGCCGGTGCCCTCAAAAAACTCGGTGTACAACTCTCGGCCCGGTGGGCGGAAGACCGGCACCGATTCGAAGCGTGCGGGCAGCAGGCCGCCCAGTTCGCGGCGCCGTTCCTGGAGGTACTTGATCTCCTCGCTGTCGGGTGCCGGCCGGTAAAAGGGCATCTCGTTGATGGCCGAGTCGGGAATGGGAATACCGAACCGGCTGCGAAAATGCCGCAGTTCCTGCTCGTTGAGTGCCTTTTGCTGATGGGTTACGTTGCGGCCTTCGCCGGCCTCGCCCAGACCGTAGCCTTTGATGGTCTTGGCCAGAATCACGGTCGGGGCGCCTTTGTGCTCCACGGCCGCCTTGTAGGCCGCGTAAACCTTCTGGGGATCGTGGCCCCCGCGCCTCAGCTTCTGCAGCTGTTCATCGGTATAGGAGTGAACCATGTGCTCCAGCTCAGGATATTTGCCGAAAAAATCTTTGCGAATGTAATTCCCCGCCGCGACCGAATACATTTGATACTGGCCGTCGGGAACCTCTTCCATGCGCTTGACGAGCAGTCCGTGTTCGTCCTGGGCCAGCAGCGGATCCCAATCGTCGCCCCAGATGACTTTGATGACATTCCAGCCGGCGCCGCGAAAGGCGGCTTCCAGTTCCTGGATGATCTTGCCGTTGCCGCGCACCGGCCCGTCGAGACGCTGCAGATTGCAGTTGATCACAAAGATCAGGTTGTCGAGTCGTTCGCGGGCTGCCAGGGTGATGGCGCCGAGAGACTCCGGCTCATCCAGTTCGCCGTCCCCCAAAAATGCCCAGACCTTCTGATCACCGGTTTTCACCAGCTCGCGATCTTCCAGATAGCGGTTGAAACGGGCCTGATAGATGGCCATGATGGGCGACAGTCCCATGGAAACCGTTGGAAACTGCCAGAATTGCGGCATGAGATAGGGGTGCGGATAAGAGGACAAACCTTCCTCTTTTTGAAGTTCAAGCCGAAAGTTCTCCAAATGCTTCTCGTTGATGCGGCCTTCCAGAAACGCCCGGGCATAGATGCCGGGGGCGGCATGCCCCTGAAAGTAAACGATGTCGCCGAAGTGGCTGGCGGTCTTGGCTCGAAAGAAATGGTTGAAACCGATCTCGTACAGCGTCGCACAGGAGGCGTAGGTTGAAATGTGTCCGCCGATGCCGGAGTGCCGGCGATTGGCCCGCACAACCATGGCCATTGCATTCCAGCGGATGATGCTTTTTATCCGACGCTCGATCTCGCGGCTGCCCGGAAACACCGGCTGGCGATCGATGGAAATGGTGTTGATGTATGGGGTATTGGCCGTGTAATGGAAGTGGACGCCGCGCTGCTGGGCATGCGCCTGCAGGCGGCGCAGCAGCTGCCGCACACGGTCCGGACCCTGGTTCTCATACACGTAGTCCAGCGATTCGAGCCATTCCCTGTTTTCGTATTCAATTTCTTTTTCAATCTCGCCCGCACGGGAGTCATTTTTTGACATATGCTTATTCTTTCCAAATTTTTATATAGGATCAGCGACCACCAGCAAAGCGTTGCCCCGTCCTCTTCCAGGGGCCTTCCTCATACCCCCAGCTATGCTGGCAGTCACAATGGGATGAAAGTCGGAAAATTGCAGCTTGGAAGGTGTGAATATTACCCCAGTAAAATAAACACCCTAAAATCATAAAGTTAGAAAACTATCCCATTTTGTTTACGATCATTTTGGGTACAGTTAATTTATGGATTAGGGGTCTAAATGTCAACTGCCGCTGCCATTATTATGCCTTGCTGTAAAACATCTCGCGCGCGGAGTGGGTATTGCCCACCACGGATTACTAATTTCTTTTTGGCCGGCAGTAGGTCTCCCTGGTAAAAAACAGCAGCCCAAAACTCAGCAGGGCCCACACGATCATCAGCGCAAAGCCGGCACGGTAAGCATTTAGACTGTAAATTTTGGCGCCGTGCAGCCATTCGCCATGCCAATTTCGATCCAGCATCCAGCCCACTGCGGGTTGCAGCAGGGTGGGTCCCAGCATAAACCCCATATTGATCAAACCGATAACCGTTCCGGCCCGGTGGGCAGGCACGGATTCCCTGGCGAAGGCAAAGCTGATGATCACACAGCCCGATGTAAAACCGGTGATCAGCAACAAGATGGTCAGCACGGCTCCCGATATAATCGGTAAAAATAATATCACCGACCAGCCGATGACCGTCAGGGTAAATCCAGCGATAAAAAGCGGCTTTCGGCGGCCGATTCGATCCGAAAGTCCGCCGAAAATGGGGCCGCCGACCCCCCATGCCACCAGCAGAGTCGAATTTAATGCGGCGGCTTGAGCAGTGGTAACGCCATGATGCGTGCTTAAATAGGGAACTCCCCATAAACCGCCAAAGGTCATCACACAACCGACCATACCACCTCCGATGACAAACAGCAGCCAAACATTCGGATAACCCAGCACCTCGATAATGCCGGATATAATCTGTCTGCGTGAACCGTTGCCGGCCGCCAGGACGGGATCGGTAAAACCGGCATAGCCTTTCTCGCCGGGGTGGTCTCTGACGATCCACCAGATTCCCGCGCAGATGGCAAAGGTGGCGACAGCTGAAGCCAGCATGGTGCTGCGCCAGCCAAAGGCAACGATCAGAAGCCGCAGCGGTGTTCCGGCAAATACGGCCCCCACAAGACCAAAAAAAAGAGCAACGCCGGATATCATAGCGAAATATTTTTGAGGGAACCAATCGCCGGCTAGTTTCAGGGTGCCAACATAGGCGACGGCTACTGAACCGCCGATTAGAAATCTGCCGCAGTTGGCCCACCAGATGTTCGGTGCAACTGCAAACAGTAAAATACCGCTGGCGGCCACCAGGGCCCCGGTGGCCAGAAGGCGGCGTGGCCCCCAGATATCGGCCAGAATACCGGTCGGTATCTGCATGGCCACGTAACTGTAATAATAAAAGGCGGACAGGTTGCCCAGGGCCGCAGCGCTGATGTTGAATTCCTGCATCAGTTCGGCGGTCATGACGGCCGGTGCGACGCGCTGGTAAAAACCCATGAGGTAGAACAGCGCGCCGAAGCCCCAGATGGTCCAGGCCAGGCGAAGCGGCGGAGGTGCATTGCTGTTTTTCATAATTCTCGACAGTTGGCGGTTTACTCTAACATTGAAAACCTGTTTTTCTGGTCCAGGATTCTTTACTTACTATCAGCAGGTTGGCTGTGGTTGAGCGGCCGAGTCAAGGAAAATTATCTCTTTACCGCTGTTGTTCAGCCGGATGGGGTGATTGTTGCGCCGTCAGCATTATAACTATACGGTTCTA
>CP070771.1:3727963-3740974 GCA_020345785.1 Desulfobacterales bacterium | reverse complement strand
GAAACTACTCGCAGGGTGTATTCCAGCAGACTTTCCGCCCTCCGGAATGCCTGGCGATTCAAGCCGGCCCCGCCGGGAATGCCGTCATAGATGAAAACGGCGGCACTGTGCAGCTGAGGATGATATAAGGTAGACAGTCCCCCAAGATCATTGCGATCAGCCAGCACCAGCAGCGGGAAGATGCCGATGGCGGCATGCTCCATGGCGTGAATGCCTCCCAGAAAATCCAATCCGCTGGACTCAGCCGCCCGATATACTGTCTGAGGTATTTCAAACCAAAGCCCTTCGGTTTCAAATATCTGAGGCGGAAGATCCAGATCGACTTTCTTTATCATTTTTTTGGTATGAATCTGCCGCATTTCATATTGGGTTACCTGGTCGGTTACTTTGAGTTGTCCGGTGTAAACCGTAGTGCCCCAGGCCGGCTTCTGGTCGTAAATATTCAGAATTTCGGTTTCCTTATAACCCCTCACCTGGGTGTAATAATTCACAGCGGTTTTGGTTGCCGTAATGGTGTGGGCATTTAAATCGAGGGAATCGACAATATATGTCACTCCCCGGTGAAGATAGACCGCCCCGGGGTGAGTTTCGTGAAAGGCTCTTAATTCGTCGATCTCGCCGCAGTTTTCTCCGGAGACGCTGTCAATGATCCGATATCGATTCCCGGCACCCCTGATGTCCACATCGCGGTGAGGCAATTTGCGCCGTGCATACAGTTCTTTGCCGTCGGCGCTGCGCAGAAGTCTGCCGTCCATCTCAAGGCGATTTGCAGCGGCGCTTACCTTATCGTTGCCGAATATGGGCTCGTTGGTTTTAAGGGGAAGTTCCGCAGCGGCACACTCCAAGTGTTGGGCCATAATTTTGGCATTATACGGGTTCACAACCGCTGCTTCCGGCTCGCGGTTGATGAAATCAGCGGGATTTCGCATGAAGAACTGGTCCAGAGCGTCTTCGCCGGCAATCAGGATCAATGCGGAGTCCTGTCCGCTGCGCCCTACCCGGCCGCCCCGCTGCCAGGTGGATACCACTGTACCGGGATATCCGACCAGAACACACAAATCCAGATCCCCGATATCAATGCCCAACTCAAGGGCACTGGTGGAGATGACCGCCAGAAGATCGCCGCTTGCAAGACGTGACTCAATATCACGGCGTTCTTCCGGTAGAAAACCTGCGCGATAAGCACTAATTCGACGCGCGAATTTGCCGGCCTGATTGGCGGCCCAGAGTGCAATCAATTCCGTCAGTTTGCGCGACTGGGTGTAGACGATGGTTCGCAACTCCCTGGGCAGAGCGGCCTTTAACAGTAGGATGGCGGCTTGGGCCGCTCCGGTATCCGGATTGATAAATACAATATGGCGTTTACCACGCGGCGCGCCGGATTGGGTGATCTGCTGCACGGCAAGGCCGGTCAACTGCCGGGCCAACACTGCCGGTTCTGCGACGGTTGCAGAACTAAAAACGAAGGTCGGCGATGATCCGTAGCGTCGGCATATTCTTTGCAATCGCCGGAAGATCTGGGCCACATGCGATCCCAACACGCCACGGTACGCGTGAACTTCATCAACCACCACCGTGTGCAGATCTTCATAGAAAGTCTGCCATTTCCGGTGGTATGCCAGGAAGGAAAGGTGCAGCATTTCAGGGTTGGTTAAAATAACATTGGGCGGCGCCTCTCTGATTCGCTTGCGCCGATAGGCGCTGGTGTCACCATCATATATTGCAGCCGTCGGTTTTACACCTTCGAAGTGAGCGGCCGCCTGTTCAAAAGCCCGCAGCTGATCCTGGGCCAGCGCTTTTAGGGGAAATATATACAAGCTTTTTGAGCGGATATTTTTCTCGAATCTATCCAGCACCGGCAGGTTATAAATTAATGTTTTTCCGCTGGCGGTGGGGGTGGCGACAATAACATGCCGGCCGCTTTGAATCAAATCAATGGCTTGGGCCTGATGTCGATAAAGCCTCCGAATCCCTTGAGCACGAAGCGCTTTTTGAATTGCACCCGACCATTGCGCGCGTGTCGACGACCAGCGCGCAGGATTTTCCGGCAGGACGGTTTGAAAGGTTACCTGGGCTCCCAGGCGCTCGGATTTGAAGAGTGACTGCAGATACTCAGCTATTTTTGATGGGAGATGGTCAATACTTCCCATAGGATGCTGCCATTCGGGTCAGGACGGTTTTAGGTTTCGGGGGTCAGGGGTCAGCCTTTATTGGTTTCAGATGTTCCGCGACAGGCGGACCGCTGGCAGCCGAAGGTTGCCAGTTTGATCTAAAAAAGTAAGCTTTAAAAAGCAAACGAAGGAGAACAGGTGCTGAAAAATGAACATTGAACAAGGTTTGTTTTTTCATTTGATGTTGGACGTTCGATGTTCGATGTTCGACGTTCCTTTCTCGATACAGAGTGTCATGCGAGCGCCGTCGCTGTCCCGGAACCTGGAACCTGCTCCTGCAAGCCTTACTCTTTAACCCGCTCGACGTATTGTCCGGTGCGGGTGTCGATTTTAAGAAGTTCCCCTTCTTCGATGAAGGGCGGTACCTGGATCACGTAACCCGTCTCCAGGGTTGCCGGTTTTGAGTCACCGGATGCCGTATCACCGCGCACCCAAGGATCGGTTTGTTCCACCTTCAAATTGATAAAAATGGGCAGGGAAATCCCGATCGGCCGGCCTTCAAAAAGCAGTATGTTGCACAC
The DNA here is from genome assembly GCA_020345785.1 of Desulfobacterales bacterium. The sequence continues at coordinate 3,738,282 of CP070771.1, read as the reverse complement.
CGTATTTTCTTTGAGGAAATTTTTAGCATCGCTGATTTGCTCATCCGTCAGAAACTCCTGATCATAGGTGGTGGTGTTCATAAAACAGTGACGGTCGCCCTCTGAATACAAGTATTCCATTTCCTGTTCTTCCAGATCAGGTTCCTTGAACTTGTCGCCGGATCGAAACGTTCGATCGAATTGCGCGCCGGTAACCATGTTTTTCAGCTTACATTTGTAGAGCGCCTGGCCCTTGCCGGGTTTGCTAAATTCGAACTGTATGACAATATAAGGATCACCATCAATCTCGATTTTAAGTCCTTTTCTTAGATCTGCACTTTCTAACATGTTTGTTCATTCCTCTCTAATGTGATTTGGGTTCGGAGGTTCAGGGTTTCCCGCCCCGGCGGGATTCAGGGTTGAAGGAGCTGTGCTTCGCCCGAAACCGTGCTCGGAGGAAGCGGTTCCTGAATGGCAGCAATTCACTGCAAAACCAAGGAGTAAGAGTTAACCTTGAACCCTGAACCCTCGTATGAAACTTCACCTGAACGAAACAGCGAACCGCAGAACAGCAGAATAACTAACAGCAGAATTTCGAAGGACTGTTTCGCTTCGCTCAGTCTTTTTTATAAAATAGACAGAATACCCTCCTTCAACATTCGATATTTCACGCCTTGGCGTGATTCGATATTCGATATTTATCCGCCTTTGGCGGATTCGCTTTTTTGAGTTTCTTTTTTCGATCAAACCGGCCGATGTTCTGGCCGGCGGCCACGCTGAACCCTGAACCTCTTAATCCTGAACCCTCGAACCCTGAACCTCTGAACGTGTTAAAGCTTCTTCGGCCTCCCTCACGGCATCAACCAACAGCTTCACCTTTTGCAGATCCTTTTTGAACCGAATGGGAGACCCGTTTTCATCCCGGGCATTGGTAAGGGTGCAGCTGTCCACACCGGCCGGTCGAACCCGCGCGATACCCTCGGACACATTGGCGGGTGATATCCCGCCCGCCAGAATAACGGGAACATGGCTTGATGCCGCCAGTCGGCCGGCCGTATCCCAGTTGCACGTCTGGCCGGTTATTCCTACAAAGCCCATTACCGGCTGATCATCCATAGCTGTCCCTGATGGGTTCACCAATACGGTATCCGTTAGAAAAAAATCACTGAAAGGCTCGAACCACTCGGCAATCTCAAGGCTGAAAATTGAATTAGCGGCCCCGGACCGGGCGATCGGAATGGACCGCATAATTTTGACTTCAGGAAATTGCGTTTTAACCTCCTGCTGCAACCGTATTAACCTCTGGCTGTAGATTTTTAATTCCGGTTGATCTGTCAATGCTTCACAGAAGTGTATAATATTCGGACGGTAGTAATCCAAAATGCGAAATACGGAATCCGGCGTGTTGAAAAGCGGTATCAAACTGCTTCTGGCAGGAGAAGATCGCACGCATTCCAATGTGTCTTTCAGTTCGGGAATCTTCCATTCGGTCTCGCTGACAATCACGCTGCCGATATGATCCACTCCCAGTTCAATCATAGTATGCGCTTCAGCCGGCGTCTGTATTTCGTAGACTTGGACGATCATTTTTAAACATATCCCACACCGGTATGCAGCCCCGGCAGAAAATTGATCATGTCCCGTTCTGAATTCCCTCAAGGGTCGAGAATCGACAGTAATTTTTGGCTGAAAATGAATTTAGAGTTGACATTTTGAGCTGTGTCTAACATATTCAGCCTGGTTTCGCAAACCGTTTCATGTTTCCGGAACTTGGGCAAATGGGTGATGCTTTAATCCGGGTTATAGACCCGAATAAGATAAGTAGCACACCACAAAAATTCAATCGTGAGTCTTCAATAATATCTGGCGTAGTCAAACGATGATACTGATCATTGACTTTGGTTCTCAATACAACCAGCTCATAGCCCGCAGGGTTCGCGAGCATCATGTCTATTGCCAAATTGAACCGCCCGGCATCAGCCTGAAGGCCGTCAAAACACTCAATCCGGACGGCATTATTTTGTCGGGCGGACCGGCAAGCATCTATGAGAAAAACAGCCCCAAAGCCGACCGGGGCATTTTTGATCTCGGAATTCCCATTTTGGGTATTTGTTACGGCATGCACTTTATGATGGCGGCACTTGGCGGCAGCGTGCGCGGCACCGGCAAGCGAGAATACGGCTTTGCCGAGCTTGAAGTCAAAAATCCGGCCGGTATTTTTGATGGCGTGCCCCCGCGAAGCGTCTGTTGGATGAGTCACGGCGACTCCATCCAAAAACTGCCGGCCGGATTTAAAGTTGCCGCTGCAACTGCCAACACACAGGTGGCTGCGGCCGTAGATGCAGAGAAAAACCTTTATGCGGTGCAATATCACCCGGAAGTTGCCCACACTCAGATGGGCAAAAAGATGCTGCACAACTTTATTTTTAAAATTTGCGGCTGCAAGCGCTCCTGGACAATGAAATCTTTTGCCCGGCAATCCATTGAAGAAATCAGCAAGACGGTCGGAAACAAAAAGGTTATCCTGGGTCTCAGCGGCGGTGTGGATTCTTCGGTGACGGCTGTACTGATTCATAAAAGCATCGGTAAAAACCTTACCTGCATATTTGTTGACAATGGCTTGTTAAGGAAAAATGAAGCCAAAATACTGAAAGTAAGGTTAAAGCAGCACCTGAACATCAACATCCGGTTTGTAAATGCCGCAACGCAATTTTTAAAGGCCTTGGCCAAGGTAACCGATCCCGAGAAAAAACGCAAAATCATCGGCCGGGTGTTCATGAACGTTTTTGAAACCGAAGCCCGCAAGATAAAAGGCGCGGAATTTCTTGCTCAGGGGACCCTGTATCCGGATGTCATCGAATCGGTATCTGCGTTTGGGGGTCCCACTTCGATTATTAAATCCCACCATAATGTCGGCGGACTACCCAGAAAAATGAAGTTAAAGCTGATCGAACCCCTTAAGTATCTGTTCAAGGATGAAGTCCGCCTCCTGGGCCGCGAGCTGGGTATATCGCAAGACCTCATCTGGCGTCAGCCATTTCCGGGACCGGGCCTCGCCATCAGAATAATTGGGGAAATCACCCCCCGGCGACTTGCCATATTGCGCAATGTGGATGATCTTCTGCTTGAAGAGATTAAAAATGAAGGATATTATAAAAAGCTTTGGCAATCTTTTGCCGTGCTGCTGCCGCTTAAAAGCGTGGGTGTAATGGGAGATCAACGCACCTATGAAAACATCGTGGCGTTGCGGGCTGTGACCAGTAAAGATGCCATGACGGCTGATTGGGCCAAATTACCTCATAAATTGTTGGGCCGAATATCCAACAGGATCATTAATGAGGTCAAGGGCGTTAACCGGGTGGTCTACGATATCAGCTCTAAACCGCCCAGCACGATTGAATGGGAATAAGAAAGAAATGGCTGAAGAGTTTCCCCCCAAATTCAAATTCAACGGCGACGAACAGGAGCCAGAATCCTTTTACCAGGAAGAATTGAAGGATCTGCGCGTTGAGAAACTGAGCCAGCGATTGACGCTGCTTTCGATACTTCTGCCCTGCCTGGTCGGGGTGGCCATCTACTTTGGCTACCGGGATTTATCCGGCAGGGTCAGCCAAAGTTATGATACCGGATCTCTGGAAGTACAACAGCTGGAAAAGCAGATAGAAAATCTTGCCAAAGATTTCAATGATAAATTAATCGTTTTTTCAACCACGTTGTCCACTCAGGACAAAGATTTTGGAACTTCCGTTGAAGGCAGGCTGTCGGCAATCAGCAAAAATATCGATGAATTGCAGAAAAATTTAACATCTTTGAACGAAAATCTTAAAAGGACCGGAGAAACAATTGAGAGCTTAGACGCTTCCAAAGTGGACCAAAAAAGCCATGCGGTCGCAATTGAGAAAATCAATGGCGCAATTGCCCCTCTTCAAGCTGAGCTGGATAAATTAAAAAACATGGGTCGCGACATAAAAACAGTTTCCAATGATATTGCCGTTCTGAAAAACGAATTGACCAATCAACTTGCAACAGTCGCAGCCAACATCGAACAAAACAATAAGGACTATCAAGAAATTAAGGATTCCCTGGCGAAGTTGTCCGGCAAGATTGTCGACCAGGACACCCTTGATCTTGAAATACTGAAAATTAAAAAACATTTTCAAAACCAAATTTCCAAAGAAGTATCGGACCTTAACCAGAAAATGGACTCCCTTAAAAAGGAAATCGACGCCATTGGAAAAATTTCCAATTCTCAAAAGCAGTCTCTGAAGAAAGTATCCAAAAAGACATCACTTCCGCAACCCGAGTCGACCGATAATACAGAGTCGGTCAGTAAATCGACCGTCTCGCCATCCGGGACCATTGTGGAAAAAGATCTGACCGAATAATTTATCATGGACAAGAACCTCTTAATGACTATTCTGAAATCTGTTGCCGAAGGCCGTGTCTCAACCGATGAAGCTGCCGATAGACTCCGCCACCTGGCATATGAGGACATCACCTACGCTCACATCGATCATCACCGTTCCCTGCGCAAAGGATTTCCTGAAGTCATCTTCGGGGAAGGGAAATCTGGCGATCAAATTGCGGGAATACTGGAAAAAATGGTTGCGCAGGAAAACATTATCTTGGTTACCCGCATCGATCAACAAAAGGCGGATTTTGTCCACTCGCGTTTCCCTAACGCAGTATATCATGCAGATGCCCGCATGCTTGTCCTGGAGATCGGCTCCGTGCCGATTCAGGGGCGCGGACCCATTCTGGTCCTTTCAGCGGGCACCTCCGACATACCGGTTGCTAGGGAGGCCTATTTAACGGCCTGCGCCATGGGCAATACTGTTCACACCATATTTGATGTGGGTGTATCGGGTATTCACCGACTGCTGAACCACAAAAAAATGATTGATCAGGCCACTGTTCTGATTGTCGTCGCCGGTATGGAAGGCGCGCTTCCCAGCGTGGTGGCCGGCATGGTTGCCCGACCGGTCATAGCGGTTCCAACCAGTGTGGGGTATGGGGTCAATCTTGGAGGTCTGACCGCCCTCTTCGCCATGCTCAACAGCTGCAGTTCCAATGTGGCGGTTGTCAATATTGACAACGGCTTTGGGGCCGGGTATATGGCGGCGATGATCAATAGGGCATAGGGGAGGTTTCAGGTGTCAGCCCAGCCGCTGGTCTCTCCGCGGTCAGTTTGATCTAATGAGGAAACTTTAAAAAAGCGAATATCGAATAATGAATATCGAATGTCGAATGTTGAAGGAAGGTATTCTATCTTTTTTAAAAAAAGACTGAGTACAGCGAAACCACCCTTCGACATTCTGCGGTTCGATATTCGATATTCTGTCCGCCACGGCGGACTGTTCCGTTTAGGTGAAGTTTCATACGAGGTGTCAGAAATCAGATGACAGATTACAGATAACAGATGCCCAACGATGACCAACAGATTGGACGAAGCGAAGCGATACATTAATTCTTCAATTTTCAATCTTCATTATTCAATCCTTATACTGGGGTACCATGCAAACCAAGCAGGCCATAAAAGCATTCTCGCAAAGTGAAAAACTTAAGACCGGTCTTATCTGGGCGAACCAGATAATTGAGGTATATGCCGCCTTGCCGGAATCCGAAAAGCCGGGGGCGGAAAGATTGCTCAAAATCTTGCTCACCATGATCGGCAATGAAATCCATATCGCCAAAAATGCCGCTCCCCATGATATCTGGCCGAAAGCTGAAAAAGACATTCAGACCGCTCAGGTGATGTTGCATTCAGGGGTGGCTCAAGAATCCAGCTATCACCTCACCCAGGCCCTGAGCAAAGTCACGACCATCGGTCAGCAGTCCATGAGCCTTCTTGTCGATAAGGGATTGCTATAGGGGGCGGGGTTCGCGTTGCGGGTTGCGAGGTGCGGGGTGCGGGATTTTGAAGTTGATTGAGTTGATTAAGTTTATGGGTTGATTGAGTGGAATAACCCTGTGGCGGAGGGGCGATTCGATTTGCAGATTGCGGAGTTGCGCTCAAGCGCGCCGGCTCACAGCTGGTAGTTAATAGGATGGATCAGAAAGGAAAGAGGCGCACGAGACACACCACAATTTTTTAGAATAGCTGTGTCATCCCGTCTTCTTAAACGGGGCCTCCTAGCTTCCCAGCTTTCAAGCATTTAAGCTTCTGTTATCTGTTTTCTGACCTCTGTCCTCTGTTACTTATAGCAGTTATTTGCTTTTTCAATGTTAAGCGATGAAAATGACAGGGAAAAAGCAAGGGTCATCTCCATATCCGCTTTTCTTTTTTCGTCCGTTGCTTCCATCTTTTTCTGCCAGGCTTTCCGGGCTATCTCATATGAGGCATAACATTTTTCGGCTGCGCTCAGGAAACAGGGATTGGGGTCGTCGCTTTGTCTGAGCATATCAAGCTCAGCTTTGGCCGTCGTCAGTAGCTGAACAAATCTGTCGTAATCATTGTTATCTTCAACATCCCGTTGAATTTCTTCCAGTACCACTAAAACTTTTGCCTCTTGGGGCGTTATTTTCGGACCGCACCCGGCGGTCAGTGCAGATAATAATAACAATAAAACCAAGACAGCCGCTCTATACATGCAGTTATCCTTTTACCAAGGCCAATATTCAATTATTCCGCCATTCCCTCCGGGGCGCAGGCCCTACCCTATCTCTGAGCAGCTGGAAGCCGGTCTGCACCCCCTGCGGGCTGCAAGCGGGGCCGGTGGCAAATTAAGCCCAGACCCTAATTTTGACTATAACTTACACCTGGAATAATGGCAAGATGAAACCTGCCCAGACAATCTAAATTTACGCCTGGAATCATAAGCGGATTAATTCGTTTTAATGATTTCACTCCAGATTTTTTCGGTATCCTTCAGCGGGACGTCATTGACGTCAAACATGGGCTTGCCGGTTTCAGGTATGTACTCGTCGAGGATCGCATTTATTTGACCGATGAGCTTGTCAGTTTCCAGATCATTCAGTGTCTTGATCATCAACAGATCATCTTCAGCCTGCTGGAAGTAAAAAGTCAGCGTCTCATTTCCATTTTTGAAATATTCGATTTTTTCATTTAATCGGGCAATATAGCCGAGCAGCAGCTGAATCAATTTGAGATTGTAGTCAATCCGCGGATTCTGGATAGCCATCTGGTACGACTCGATCATATATTGCCCCATTTGCGCTTTGATTTCATTTTTAAGTTCTAAGACCCTTTGCTGCAGTTGATCTCTTTTTTCGTCGGCCTGAGCAATTTTGCCGGTCAGATTATGCTGCAAAGAGGATATTTCAGACATTTTCCGGTTGAGTTCGGTTGTTTTAAGTCCATTGGCATCCATGGCTCCGTAAAACCAGAGCACACATACCACCATGCTGTATGCGAATAATTTTTTCATGTTTTGTTTCCTCATGTAAGACAAATCTTGAATGTGCAAGATCTTAGATGTCAGCAATGCCTCTGATCGCATTCTGTTTTTTTGTGGTTACCGGCGCAATTTCTGATGCCTGAAACCTAATATGAAACTAGCACCTAAACTGAACAGCGAGCAGATTGAACGTCGAACATCGAACGTTCAACGTCCAACATCGAATAAGGAATTTTGTCCATATAAAAAAATACCAAGCAAGGCGAATCGACCCTGCGGTCCGCCGCTGGCGGATCTGCATGAAGGATTCGACTCGGCTGAGTTCGTTGCAGACTGCTTTTCGTATAGTTTAATAGAAAAAGCGCAGCGCCATCAACATTGGACGTTCAAAGTTGGACGTTCGATGTTGGACGTTCATTAGTTTCTTTTATCGATCAAACTTGCCGCTCCGCGGCCAGCGGCGCCGCTGACACCCGAAACCTTCTGCTGCTCCCCTGCTATTGCACTTGGGACAGCATTATTCGTCCCATCTCTTTTCTGATTTCATCCGACACAAATAATCTGCCACCGGTGGTTTCCCATAAAGCCAGATATTTCAGCGTCTTTTGCTCTGCATCTTTTTTATGATACTTTAGACCCATAAGTTCGAGTTGCTCCCCCTCCCATTTCAGCAGATACAACGCCAGTTCCGGTTGAAACTCAGCCAACCCGTTGAGAGATATCCAGTTTCCCTTCCATGTAAATAAATGTTTGGCGACGGCCGGGGAAAGTTCTCTCATGCCGTTTAAGCAGAGCCAGTTGCCCTGCCACTGAAATAATTCTCTGGCAGCATCCGGTAAAAGCTGGGTCACACCATTTAAAAAAAGATCTGAGCCTTTCATTCGGGACAGACATCTGGCGGTGTCGGGCGAAATCTCCGTGAGTTCGGCAATGCGTCCAAAGTTTCCGGAGCAAATTTCGGCGGTGATCTCCTCATCCTTTGTATTCAAAGAAATTTTCTCGTTTGTGTTTTTTTTATTGCTTGCTTGCTGCCATATTTTTTCAAGCGACGTTAACTTATCCTCCTGCAGATCAATGACAAGTCTATCGGAACTTGGTCGATACTGGTTAATGGCAGCTTCGATATGCCTCTTGTGCCTATTCATATCGATACCATCGGCAATATCGATCAATTCCAAATCCAGCTGTGCTTTGCGAATGAGAAATAAAAGTTTTTCGCTGCCGCTGTCGACCCAGTAAGCCGGCTTTTCAAGTTCTGTGATATAAGCCAGACGTCGCTGAATTGTTCGCAGATTAAGTTCAATTCGCTTATTTGTCAGGGCCTGTTCAAAGGTCTTTATGCCTTCTTTTTGCGCTTCCTGGTAAATATTTTCTTCCAGTTCGGCGATCCCGTTGCGATAATATAAATTCAGCTTGTAGATTTCTTCTTTTTTCTCGAGCAATTGATTGCGAAGGTCGTTTGCTTCTTCGAGTTTGGCCATCACACTGTCTTGCCGGCTGGGCAGTGATGGAAAATTGTCTGTTTGCGTGGCGGCAGGCTGCGCGGGCTGGACGGGATCGACCACCGGAGGCGGTGTCGGCTCAGAGGATTTTTTTAACCCGATGAGGGCGGGATTGTTATAAAAGATAAATCCGGCAGCAATCAGCCCTATCAAGGCAAAACTGATCATTTTGCTTATCATCGACTGCCTGTGCGCTGTATTTAACGTCCCGGAATTTTCCGCCGGCTTTTTGGACGGCGGCTTATGCTTGCTCTCAACCGGCGGGGATTCGGTTTCGATTTTTTTGGCGGCTGCTTTTCCAGGCTTCATGCCATCCGGTTGATTTGACGGGGGTGCTTTGGGTTTGGCTGCTTTCGATTTAGAAAATTTAACTTCCAACTCATCATCATCATCCAGCCCCACAAAGTCATTTTGGATGTTTTCCTCGGATACCCTGGTCTGCAATTTCTCCGCGGGAGGCAAATCGATATCGGGTATATCTCCGTCCGGCAGTGTTTCAGTGTCTTGCACTTCTTGATCGGTTCCCGTCTGCGGCTCGGCAGTCATGGTTTCTAGGTCATCACCTGCCGCCGCTTCCTCTTCATCGTCGGCGTTGTCATTGTCGGGTGCATCGATGCCCGTATCATCTTCAACCGGATTATCGTCTTCAACCGGCATATCATCTGTCGGGTCGTTTTCTTCGGGCTCCTCATCGGTCTCTGCGGCATCCTTCTTAAGGGCAATTTCCTTTTCGGTATCTGTCTGGTCATTATCCATCTGAAAATCAACTCCATCTAATGACAGTTCAATTTCCTGAGTCGTCGACTCTTCCGACCCGCCGGATTTAGGCGGCTCGTCCGGGTCCAACGATTCATCCTGGATTTCTTTCAAAGGTGCGATGAAATCTCTTGCGTCCAGTACTTGTCTGATAGTATCTACCCGGTCAGTCTGCTCTTCTGAAGATTCTTCAGAAGTATCCGAATCATCTAATAAAATTTCATGTTCCTTGGCCATTTCCCACCACCAACGTTTAATTTATCGACTCTGCATCTTAAGATCTCCCAGCAGCCGTTCGAACGACCGCCGGCAAGCGTCCTGATCCTGCCACTTGCTGAAATCGGAAGCATCGCGGATTCGCATATCATTTCTTCCAGTATGTTATTTCGGCAGTTTTCCGTTCTGCTTTAGGACCATTTATAAAGGAGGGGGGAGGAGGCTGCCCAATAACCTCGTTTTCCCTGCCCTTGCCGGCCAGCGACGAACTCAGTCGAGTCTTAATTGATTGAACGTCGAACATCGAACCTCCAACGTCCAAGGTCGAATAATGTATTCTGTCAATTAAAAGAAATACCAATCAACACGCGGCGGCACGCTGGGCAGGCGCCGGCGCTGCGCGGGCGAATCGACCCTACGACACCTTCCTGTTCATTCGTTTTGCGGAGTCTCGTACAGGGGGTTAGGGCGGGACTTTAGTTGATTGGCGAAAAGAAGCATGGGATAT
>CP070771.1:3723008-3727863 GCA_020345785.1 Desulfobacterales bacterium | reverse complement strand
ACTCGTATCCGTCGGGATTGGCTACCGGAATAATCCACACTTTGACGTTGTTTAAAAGGTTCGTGACTCTTGAGTCACTTCCGAAGTTGGAAGCAAGGTATTTGATCAGACGCATGGCCATCTGCGTGGCCACCCATTCTCTGGCATGGTGGGTGGCTAGAATCAGAACCTCGGGCTTTTTCCAGTGCCATCTGCCATGCTTTTTACGGGAAAATTTTGACGATAGACTCATTGCCAGAAGCGGACGATTTTGGGTACTGTAGCCGATGGTTGTGAGGTGGGCGATCCTGGGATATTGTGCTGCAATCTGGTGTAGTTGGTCTTTGATTCCCAGATTCGGTTCATCGAAGCTGTGGTAAACGGAATCTGCGGCTTGCTTTGCAGTTGCCGTGGTCATGGCTTGCGCGGCTGCCGCGCTCTGGGCAGATGTCCATTTGATGCCCGCTTTCTTTAACTTCGTCTCGTCAATCGCCGATACAACCGCCTCGATACGATATTTTTTAGTTAAAGAATTTTTTTCTACTTTGGCAGCATCTATATTCCTGACGGCTGCGATATCAATTCCCATGCGAGCCAACTTTGCAACCGTACCAGGTGAATCGACATCAATAAAGACAATTTTGAGCATAGGTTTCTTGGACTGGCAATCTGCGGTCGGGACGTTAATGACGCTCAAAATGATGAGCGAGCACAGTGCCATTATTATTATCAATTGTGTCTTTCTCATTATCTAATCCTCCTTACTTTTGCTTATTCAGGTCCCAAAAAGCGAATTCTTATCCATAGGTCGAAACTGTTTTATTTCTTGCGCCCGACTGAATATGCCTTGCCCAGAAACTCTCCCAACCCATAATAGTCCGGACCGGCCGCATCATAGATAAACGGCTTTACTTTCGTGATATCCGGCAAACCGTTTTCAGCGAGGATGCTTTCATCGGCTTTGATGTCTTTAATTTCCCCGATGAACTGAGTGTGCATTCCGATTTCCACAACCTTCAGCACCTCACATTCCAGAACAACCGGGAATTCCTTAACATACGGGGCGTTCACAACTTTGCTTTTGAAAGGTGTCAACCCCAAGGCTTCAAATTTATCTTCATTTTTCCCGGAATAAATTCCGACATAGTCGGCTTCTTTGACAAAAGAAATGGAGGGAATATTGATGGTAAAGGCTTTGTGGTGCTGAATGTTCCCGTAGGTGTAAGTTGCTTTTCTGAGCGAGATCGCAGCACACGGCGGGCGGCTGCAACAGATTCCGCCCCAGGCCACAGCCATGATATTGGCCCGGCCGCTTTGATCGTAACTGCCGACGATTAGTACGGGATTCGGTTGGATTATTGCTCGGGGACCTAGTGATTTTTTCATGTGAAACCTCCTGTGTCCGGCATTTTAATTTCAGTAGGGCCTCGGATGAGAAAGGCCTACAGGATATAATGTAAAAGCAGTTCTGGGGTTTGGGGCTCCGCCCTTCGGGCTGAGACCCCACAAGCAGGGTTGAGCCCAGCCGCCGGCCAAAAAAAGAGCCGGTCTGATCAAAAACGAAACTTATGAACATCGAACATCGAACGCCCAATGAATGTATTTTGTCTATTTTAAAAAAGATTGAGCGATGCGAAACCACCATTCAAAATTCGGGTCGCAGATCACGTCTTTAGCGTGATTCGATATTCTGCTGTTTGCTGTTCCGGCAAGGCGGAGTCTCATACGAGAAGTTCTGGGTTTAAGTGAACCCTGAACCTGTGAACGCCTGAGGAAGAAAGGAAACCTTGAACGGTGAACCTTGAACTTTAGAATTATTTTAAATACAAAAGGCGATGTCTGGCGTCAAGAGAAAAAGAACCGCGTGCATGTTAAAGTCAAAGATGCAATTAAAACAATCAAAATTTGTTAGTAATTTGGTATTTGGTGCTTGGAATTCTCAAAATATTGCCGGCCTTACGCTGAGAATATCAGCAGTGAAAACGGCACATATGGCAAAGGCCTATCAGCCTCCAAACTTTCCGGGTTCCCAGCCTTAAAGCATCCCAGCCTCCCAGCTTCCCAGCTTCCGAGCATCCCAGCTTCCCAGCTTCCCAGCCTCCCAGCTTTTTTCCATAAAGCAATTTCTCAATTGACACCTGTCGGCGATTTTGACACTATGACAATCAATATCAAAAGAAGGGAGGGTATAATATGACAATGAATAAAACCAATATCATAACCAAGGCTTTCATATTACTAGTATTTTTTTTCTTTAGCGCAATTGTTGCCGTCTTGCCCGCTCAGGCTGCCGAAGAACTCAATGTTCTGACCTGGTGCGATCATACCGACCCCGATTTGCTGAAACCTTTTGAACAAAAGCACAATGTTCGAATCAACATGAAGGAGTATGACGGCACCGGCGTGGCCCTGGCGCTTCTCGAACAGTCGCAGCCGGGAGACTGGGATGTTTTTGTGGTTGACAGCATCGATGTCAAACGAGTGGTCAAACTCGGCCTGTTGGAACCCTTAAATGAAAAAGATTTTCCCTGGAATGACATTTTCCCGGAAATTCGCACTCCCGAACTCAACAGTGTCGGCGGCAAGTTTTATGCAATGCCGGAAAAATTCGGCTATAATACGATTGCATACAACAACAAAAATGTGGATCCGGCCGATATGCGCGACGCCGCCGTTCTTTGGAATCCGAAATATAAGGGACGTATAGCGATATATGATTATTATATTCCGGTCATCGAGATGGTCGCCATCGGACTCGGTATCAAACCGCCCGAATTAAATAAATCACATCTGCCGGCGATCAAGGAAAAATTATTCAAAATGAAGGAATTGTCCGCACTGGTGGGGGATGTGGTTCAGGTTCAGACAGCCCTCGCGACCGGTGAAGTGGATATCATTGCCGGCGGCGGCGAATTTTCAGTTTCCGTCCTTCACAAAGAAAATCCCGCCCTGGACTGGGTATTGCCGAATCAGGGGGGTGTACGCTGGCAGCAGGCCATCGGGGTTTTCGCAGCCTCCAAGAAAAAGGATCTGGCCCTCAAATTTGTCCAGTATATCATGAGTCCGGAAGGTCAGGGGCGCCTGGCGACTTCCTCCTGCTATTGGGCAATGCCGGCCAACTCCAAAGCGGTGTTGACTCCGGAGCAGAAAAAAATTCTGCGCTGGGATGAACAACCCAAATTCCTGGCTAATTCCTACTTTTATCTCCAGCCGGATGAGGGTTTTGATAAGGCCATGCTGGATGTCTGGACGGAAATGCTGCAGCATAAATAATTGAGTTGAAACTCAATTTGTCAGTTGTCGCTGGTCCGTGGTCCGTTGGTTAAAGTTCGTGGATGGTTCCATGCTTTTACAATGGACAACGGACAACTAACGACTGACATCAAGCGCCAGTGTCCAAGTAAGATGTAAAAATAATTAGATTTAACACTATGACGGTTAGAAGTGCCAAATGGAAAGGCTGGGGCTTCATTGGCCCCGGCCTTTTGTGGACAATAGCTTTTTTTGCCGTTCCTTTGCTGATTATGGCAGCCTACAGCCTATTTCAGCGGGTCGGGGGACGGATTGTTACGGATCTGTCCTTGAGCAACTATCTTGCTTTTTTTTCAAAACCGCATCATATCAATGCCCTGGTCAATTCGCTGGAAGTCACCCTGATCACGACCCTCATCAGCATTATCCTGGCGTACCCGCTGGCATATATCCTGGCCTTCCGGGTGCCGGCCAGGTGGCAACGAATTGCGCTGATGATGGCAATTCTGCCTTTCTGGACATCGTATGTGGTCCGCTCTTACAGCTGGCTGCTGGTGCTCTCCAGCAACGGAATTATCAGCAGTGTCCTTCAGTGGCTCGGGATCGTTGAAAACCCGGTCTCGCTGGCCAACAGCCGGGCGGCAACGGTCCTGGGATTTGTCCATTTTTTTACCATGCTGCTGACCCTGACGATATTTGCCAATTTAGTGCAGATTTCTCCGAATTACAGAAAGGCGGCGGCCGATCTCGGCGCTTCGCGCTGGCAGACCTTCTGGCGCATCACCCTGCCCTTGAGCATACCCGGTGTCATGGTAGGGGCCTTTCTGACCATCGTGCTGGCGCTGGGGGACTACATTACGCCGCAGATTCTGGGCGGCTTCCGGGAGGTGCTGCTGCCTCAGGCCATTATGCTGCAGATTCAGCGTCTGGCCGACTTTCCCATGGCGTCTGCCATGAGCCTGGTGTTGATGGTGGTCATTTCGATTATATTCCTGCTGTTTTCCCGCTGGCTGAAAATTGAAAGAATGTGATGTTCAGGCGCTTAGCAGCGCCATATAGACAATTTGTTGTCGATGGTGTCGAGAGTTAAGATATTTCTTTGGTTTCAGCTGTCAGGTGTCAGGATTTCCAAGTGAAGCACAGAACAAGGCGTCACCGAACCGCAGCCTGCGACGAGCTCAGCCGAGTCGATATTCGATATTCGCTTTTTTAGAGTCTCTTTTATCGATCAAACTGGCCGCGCAGCGGCCAGAGGCGCCGTTGACACCTGAAACCCATTAAAATGCCGGTTTCGATTTGACCGGGGTTAGAGAGATGTTGCGAAGTGTGTTCAAAAATCTTCCCGCCGTCGTTTATGTCGCGCTGGTTTACCTGTTCATATTCATGCCGGTGGCGGTTCTGGTGCTCTTTTCATTTCAGGATTCATTATTGCCGATCCCTCCGTTTCAGGGCCCTTCCCTGAGATGGTATACGGCCGTCTTTACCGACTTTCGGATCATGAATGCCTTGTTGAACTCGTTGATGGTTGCCGTGGTATCTTCGTCGCTTGCCTGTTTATTGGGATTTTTGGCGGCTTACGGACTGGCCCGCTACACGGTTCGCGGTTCGGGAGTTGTGCAATGGC
>CP070771.1:3716067-3722908 GCA_020345785.1 Desulfobacterales bacterium | reverse complement strand
CTCGAGCAGGTTTTCAATGACACGCTCAATCATGGCGATGTCGGCGTTTACGAAAGGCAGGCTTTGATCAAGGTCGACTTCAATCGCGATTTGTTTTTCACGGGCGGATAAATCAAATTTTTGCACCACGTCATGCGCCAGCTCGCCGATGTTAAACGGTTCATAGCGGGCCTTGGTCTCATGTGAATCCAGTTTGGCCAGTTCGAATAGGGCATCGACCAGTTTACCCAGCCTTTCACAATGCAGAATGGCAATCTCAAGGTGCTGTTTCCGTTCTTGTGCGGTCAGGTTGTTGTCTTTAAGAAAGAGCGTTTCGATGTACCCCTGCAGCGTGGCCAGCGGCGTTCGCAGATCGTGGGACACGTTGGCGACAAGCTCGCGGCGCGACATATCCGCCTTTTGCAATTTCTCCATCTGGATATTAATTCGCTCAACCAGCTGGTTAAAAGTAGAAGTCAACCGGTCGATTTCATCGCCCTTCTGCCGGTCCTTGACGCGAATGGACCGCAGCCGTGCCGCCGTCTGCGCCACATCGAATGAATCCATGACCGCGGCCAGGCGTTTCAGTCGGCGGGTCAGGTAGGCAAACAGCAGCAAACCGGTGACCAGCGCAAAGAAAAGGCTGGCGGCGATCCACCAGGCGCTTAACTGCAGGATGTAGCTGCCTTTGAGTTTCTGGACGATGCTGTCGAATATTTCTCCCCCCAGAATAATGTACAGGTATCCTTGCAGCGGGCCCTGTTCCGGGACGCGGGCAGCGCTGAAAACTTTTTTTCTTCCCGGATGGCGGGGGTCATCACCGGTCAGCGGAAAGGCAACGCCTTCTTCAAACCAGGTCTTTATCGGTTCCAGATCAACCCGGTCCAACTTGACTTTGCCGGGCGGGGCTGAATAAGCCAGGATTTGGCCGGTGGGATTCAGCAGGTAAACTTCAATGCTGGGGTTGACCACCATCAGCATGTCAAAAATTTCTTTGAGTCCCTTTTC
The DNA here is from genome assembly GCA_020345785.1 of Desulfobacterales bacterium. The sequence continues at coordinate 3,721,921 of CP070771.1, read as the reverse complement.
ATTGATGCGATGCTCCTGCATCAGAATCTTTTGGGCAACGATTTGACGGGCCAGGTCGCGGTTGAGTTTCTGAACGACTTCCTGCTGATACATGTCCGAGGCAAACTGGGTGACAACGACAATGGATACGCCCAAAAAACAAAACACCCCGAGTAATGCCATCGCAAGCTTTGAGTAAAGGGATTTAACCATCAGTCGGATTCTTTCAAGGTTTCGATATCAACAAACTTGTAGCCGACCCCCCACACGGTGAGAATATAAACGGGATGAGCGGGATCCTTTTCGATCTTGGCGCGCAGCCGATTGATGTGCGAGTTGACGGTATGCTCGTAACCGTCATGCCCGTAGCCCCAGATCCTGTCCAGCAACTGGGACCGCGTGTAAACCTTGCCGGGGTTGCGGGCAAAATGCAGCAGCAGGTCGAACTCCTTGGCCGTCAGATCGACGCTTTGCCCCCCGCAGCGGGCAATTCTTTTGGTCGGATCAATTTCCAGGTCGGCGACCCGGATGACGGTCGGCACCGGCTCATGTTTCCCGTCCGTCAATTCTTCCACGCGCCTCAAAATGGCCTTGACCCTCGCCAGCAGTTCCCTGATGCTGAAGGGTTTGGTGACGTAATCGTCCGCCCCGATTTCCAGCCCGAGCACCCGGTCTATTTCCGAGGATTTCGCGGTCAGCATCAAGATGGGCACGTAAGCGGCCCTGCGGCGCAGACGCCGGCAGACTTCAATGCCGTCGAGACCCGGCAGCATCAAATCGAGTATGACTAAATCGTAATTATCGGAATTCGCTTTGGCAAGACCTGTTGGGCCGTCAAAGGCGACATCGACCTGAAATGCAAGGTCCCGCAGATGGTTCTCAAGCAGATGCGCGAGATCCTGGTTGTCTTCAATGATCAGAATTTTTTTGGCCATGCGAGACCCTAACCCGGCCAAGCCGGTTGGAGTGAAACGGAAATCCCGATTCATCGGGGAACCAAAAAGAAATTAATCACGAAAGCATCCAATAACATTTTGTATTAAATGACAAATTACCTCAAAAAAGTAAATAAGAGAATCTTTTTTCATTTGACAAAATTTCAGTATTTAATATTATTGAACACATTTCATTCGGTTCATTGGTATCAAAATCAGCGACCACTAGCAGAACTGCGGGTATGAGGAAGGCCCCTAGTAGGTGCCTGAACCATGCTCTGCCCAAGGTCGCTGATGTATATAAAGCACTTTGGCGGCATCAATAGTTATTTCGGCTAATGCATGCCTTTGTAGTTTTCTGTAACATATTTCGATCACATTTGTCGTTGATCTTTCCGGTTTGGCATGCGTTTGAGCGCCTCATCATTTGCATGCATCTTGTGTTCTTCAGCAGGATGCGGTAATTGTGGCGACACCGGCAGGCACAACGAGACCATCAAAAATAAGCCAAAATTCTTTATATCATCTCCATTCATATGTCACCGGCGTCGTTTAAGTTTGGACCATCGAATAAAACTCCCGCTATATCGGTAGATCCTTTTCAATTCTCATCCCGCTATAGCGGGATGGCTTATGAATGGAGATAATTTCAATAGGTTGGCGTACCGGCTATTTATTTTCGGCCTGGAGAGCCAAGTTTTCAGAATCAGAACAAGTCATTCTCTCGCACAACCGGTCCCTTGCCACGCAGTCCGAAGGGGTCGTCATCGTCCTTGTTCGTAGATTGATCCAAGCAACCTTAAAGCAAAGGAGGGTACCATGGGCAAGCAAGGATTCACTCGCAGAAAATTTATCAAGACCGGACTTATGACAGCCGGCGCGGCCGCGCTGGGGCCCGGGGTTCTTAAACCTCTGGGGCTGTGGGCGGCAACACCCAAGATAAAAGGTCCGATCAAGGTCGGATACCAGGCCGTCATGTCCGGCACCCTGGCCGGTTACGGCGCATTTCACAAATATGGCGCCACCATGGCCATGGAGGAAATCAACGCGGCCGGCGGCATTGCCGGCAACAAGCTGGAGATCGAATACCGGGACTCCACCCTCAAGGCCGACGAGGCCATTAAAAATGCCCGCTATTTTGTCGACAGCTGGGGGGCCGACTTCCTGGCCGGTGTCGATTCTTCGGGACAGGCGCTGGCCCTGGCCCCGGTGATGGCCGAGCTGGACCGGGTGCTGATGGTCACCCATGCCGCCACCGAAAAGCTGACCGAACAACAGGTTTTTAAAAACGGCATCAAGCAGATTTTCCGCATTTGTTCGCCCACATACCAGGACGGCAATGCGGCGGCCTTCGTGGCCAAGGATCTGCCGGCCAAGACCTGGGCCACGATAAGCCCCAAGTACGAGTACGGCTACACCTGCTGGGCCATGTTCAAAGACACGCTGAGCAAGCTGAAGCCCGATGTCTCCTTTGTGGCCGATTCCTGGGCGCCGTTCGGCACCACCGACTTTCGGTCGCACATCAACACCATCATGGATGCGGCGCCCGAAGGATTTTACTCGGTCGAATGGGCCGGCGAACTGATCGCATTCGTCAAACAGGCCAATCAGGCCGGCATGTTTGACAAGATCAAACACGCCATGTTTCCGGTCGGCGCTGCCATGGACGTGCTGGAAGGGCTGGGCAGTGAAATGCCGGACAATGTTTGGATTTCCGGGCGCTATTTCTTCATGTATCCCGACGATGCCCGCAACAACGGCTGGGTCGCCAATTTCCGTAAGCGCTGGAATCACTACCCCGCTTACGTTTCCGAAACCGGTTACTCCACCATGTTCGCTTTTAAAAAAGCGGTCGAAGCGGCCGGTTCCAAGGAAACCGACGCTGTCGTCCAGGCCCTGGAGGGCATGAGCCTGGGCTCCCCCGCGGGCGATCGCGTCTTTAGGAAGGAAGACCATCAGGCCATGTACGAAGTGCCGTGGGGCCTGACCGTTTCCAATCCCAAGTACCCGTTTAAAGTCATGGGCAAGCAGGTGGTCATTCCGGCCAAAGAATGCTTCAACCGGCCGCCCTTTGAAGGGGACAATACCAAACCCCCGTTCTGACCCATTTGGGGTTATTCGTTATTGGTTATCGTCATTAGTGCTCAAAGATCCGTAATGTTGGGTTGACCCCGCCGCGGCGGGGTCAACCCAACCTTCTACGAAAACCGGAAGTTATTCGTTATTTGGTATTGGCTGCCACAATTGGCGCCCATCCATTTCAAATAACGAATAACTAATAACAAATAACGTTTTGAATAGAAGACAAAAAGTTGATTGGGCTGCGCCAGCTGTTCGCAGTCGTGCCGTTGAGGAGGGAAATTGGACCTGAAATCCATTGTGCACGTATGCCTGGCCGGCCTGTCCACCGGCATGTTCATCTGGCTGGTGGCCAGCGGCCTAACGCTGATCTTCGGGGTGCTCGGGGTGCTGAATTTTGCCCACGGCAGCTTTTACATGCTGGGCGCCTATTGCTGTTTCACTGTCCTGAGCCGGTTGGGTGACAATTTCTGGCTCGGACTGCTGTTCGGACCGCTTGCCGTTTGCGTCGTAGGATTCGTCATTGAACGGTTTTTCCTGCGCTACGTGTACCGGCTCGAACTGCCCTACCAGCTGCTGCTGACCTTTGCCTTTGTGCTGCTGTTCGATGATCTGGTCAAGATCATCTGGGGCGCCGGCTCGCTCGGCTCTCCCAGTGTGCCGGGGCTGGCCGGTTCCGTGCCGATCCTGGGACGCAACTTTCCCAACTACAGCCTTTTTATCATTGTCGTCGGCCCGCTGGTCGCCTTGGGACTGTGGGCCCTGATTGAAAAAACGTGGTACGGCCGGATTATCCGGGCGGCATCCTCCGACCGGGAGATGGCCTCGGCCATCGGCGTCAATGTGCCCGTGCTGTTTACCGCCGTATTCATATTCGGAACATGGCTGGGAGCCATGGGCGGCGGTCTGGCGGTACCCTACGTCGGTCTGCTGACCCCCGGGATGGGTGAGGCCATTATCATCGATGCCTTCGTGGTCGCGGTGATCGGCGGCCTGGGCAGTTTAAAAGGAGCCTTTTTGGGAGCCCTGATCATCGGCCTGCTGTCCTCCTTCGGCACGCGGTTCATCCCGACCTTCGACATGTTTTTAACCTTCATCTTGATGGCCGCAGTTCTCCTGTGGCGGCCCCAGGGATTTTTCGGGGAGGCAGCCTAAATGCAGCGATCCTGGAATATTATCATAACGGTTCTGGTATTGGCAGCCCTGATCCTGATCGGCCTTTTTGCCGGCCGCTTCACCGTGTATCTGACCTCGCGCGTGATGATACTTTCCATCTTCGCCCTGGGCTACAATATTCTCTTCGGACTCACCGGGCTGCTGTCCTTCGGACACGCCGCATTTTATGCGGCCGGTGCCTACGGCCTGGGTCTGTTTGCGCTGCATGTGTCCCCGCACCCGTTGGTCGGAATACTCGTGGGCGTTGCCTGTGCCTGCCTGCTGGCCGCTGTGATCGGTTTTTTTTGCGTACGTCAGACCGAGATTTATTTTGCCATGCTGACGCTGGCATTCGGCATGATGATATTTTCCCTCATCTGGAATATGCGCAGTGTCACCGGCGGCGACGACGGACTGGTGGGAATCATGCGCGCCCCCATATCGCTCGGTATCTTCAGTATTCCCATCATTAAGCCCAGATACTACTATTTTCTGGTACTTTTCTTTCTCGCAACGTCGGTATTTCTGATTTACCGCATTCGACGTTCGCCCTTTGGTCTCGTGCTGGCCGGCATTCGCGAAAACGACCGGCGGGTCGAATTCGCCGGGGTTTCTTTGAAAAATTACCGCCTGGGCGCATTTATTATTTCCGGAACATTCGCCGGCCTGGCGGGTGCGCTGGGCACCCTGCTGGAAAGTAATACGACCCCGTTTTCGGCCCACTGGAGCCACTCCGCCGCACCGGTGCTGGTAAGCCTGATCGGTGGCATTCAGACCTTCACCGGTCCGCTTGTGGGCAGTGCCGTGTTTATCGTGCTGCGCGAGATTATCGAACGCTTCACCCACAACTGGATGCTCTGGTTCGGTTTGATATTGCTGGTCATCATCATGGGGTTTCGGGGCGGAATTGTGGGGGCCCTATCGAGATTCAAAAAATAGCCGGGAAGGCGCACCGTCGCTCGGGGAGAAAACGCTATGGCTGCAACCTTGCTGCAAATTGAAAACCTGAATAAGTCGTTCGGACGGGTGCAGGCCGCCGTTAACATCAATCTGACCTTCGAGGAAGGCATTTTGACATCCATTATCGGACCGAACGGTGCCGGCAAGTCCACCCTCATCAACATGTTGTCCGGCTCGCTGCCGGCCGACTCGGGGCGGATTATTTTCCAGGGGAGGGATATCACCGACATGCCGATTCATCGCCGGGTCCGGCTGGGGCTTTGCCGCTCGTTTCAAGTCGTCAACGTCTTTCCGGAACTGACCGTGTTCGACAACATTCAACTGCCGGTTCTGGCCGTCAGAAACCGTTCGCGGCGCCTGTTCGGCTCCCTCGCAAACGAATCGGCGGTCCAACGCGAAGTCAATGAGATCTTAGAGTTAATCGGCCTGTCGGCAGAGGCCGGCACCATCGCCAGCGCTCTTTCCCACGGCGATGAGCGGGTGCTGGAGGTCGGCATTGCAATGGCTGCCCGACCGAAACTGCTGTTTTTGGACGAACCCACTGCCGGCATGAACCCGGTGGAACGGGTAAGGATTCTGGAAAATATCCGCCGCCTGTCCGATCAGGGCCGCACAACCTTCGTCATCGTGGAGCACGATATGGACATCGTTTTTTCGCTTTCACAACGGGTCATCGTGCTGCACTACGGCGAGGTCATCGGTGACGGAACGACCGCTGAGGTCAAAAGCAATCCCCGGGTGCGCGA
>CP070771.1:3710133-3715967 GCA_020345785.1 Desulfobacterales bacterium | reverse complement strand
TGCCGCCAAAGCAACCTTGACATCTCCGCCAAAGCTGTCCAGCATTTGCCTCAAATAACGTGCCCCACCGTCGATATTCTGCTCGATATCAAATGAATTCTCTACACCAAGCTCTTTGGCCGTTTCCGGCATCAACTGCATTAGACCCTGGGCGCCGGCCTGGGAAACAGCACCGACCTGAAAATTCGATTCCGCCCGGATCACAGCCTTTATCAAGCCGGGCGGCAAATTATACCTGCGGGCGGCCCGCTGAATGCTTCTTTCGATTATCAGGCGTTCATTTAAACCGGTTTGATTTTTAGGGGATATGGAAGCAGATGCTTCCGTCCGCTCTTGATGTGTATTTTGCCAACCGGATGGTGCAAAGTTCGTATCGGTTGATGCCTTCGCCGCTAAAGGTGCTGCCGGCCCCTGAGATTTAACTGCTTTTGTTTCCTTTTTTTCAGGCACCGTCGGCGACAGGCGATGATTGAATTGACATTTTACCCGTACCGGATTGTTCAGATAATCAACAACCGTCAACCCGGTGGGCTTAAGATTGCTCCGGTCGAATTGCTGATTCCCATGGGAGCTCAAAATCCGTTGAAATGAACGGGTGTCGGATGGGTCGGCTTCGGTCGCAGACAGCGTCTTCCTGTTGGCGGTGCTGCCAAAAAGAGCTTGATCAAAATAATCCCTGATGGTCAGATGATTTTGCGTTGCCATGTGTGATTCATTTTTCCTTCCAATTTAAGTCAACCTGTAGATAAGCAATAATCATTCCAAAATTTGATAATATGATATTAAGATTGTTATCAACTGCTTATAAATTTATTCCGGTGGATGCTTTTCTTTTTGGAGCGGAAAATATTTCCGTTACAGCGAGAGAATTTTGCCGAATTTTGAATTCATATTTTTTGGGTCGACATTTATTAAAGTTAATCCGGTTTTTGACGATAACAGAAATGTTGCTTCTAAATATTCAGCCAGACGCTACCGAAGAATTCCTCTCCACTGGCGATTAGAATACCGACTAAAACCGCGGTAGGCAAAATTAAACGGTCAGGTTACCAGTCTCAACACGATATTAAGCTGATGAAAATCGGCGCGTATCGTCGAGATCGCTTGAAATTAAAAAAAGCAAGAAAGGAAGAAAAGCACCATGAAGAAAGCACTGACACTCGTCGTTTTGGGATTGTTTTTAGTTGTGAGCGCGACCGTGGCGTCGGCCGAAAAGGCGCCCCAGAAAGTTTATGACCTTGCCAATGGCAAACTGGCCAATGTGGGGACTGACCCCGTTATCGTCAAGGCTGTCAAAGAGGAAAACGCCAAAGGCAAGACATTGGACCAGATCAAGAAAAAGGACAAAGAGTGGAAGGACACTGCCGGTATCGCCGATTACATGAAAGCCCTAATGGATTCTGAATGCGGCAAACGCATTGCAGGTATCCAGAAGTCGGCGCCGTATTATGCTGAAATTTTTGTTATGGACAACCAGGGCGCCAATGTCGCCATGACCGACAAGACCTCCGACTACTGGCAGGGCGATGAAGCCAAGTTTCAAAAATCCTTTAACGGCGGCAGCGGGGCCGTATTTGTCGACAAGGTAGAATTTGACGACAGCACCCAGGCCTATCTGGTGCAGGTCTCAGTTCCGGTCAAAGACGGTAATGCAGTGATCGGCGCCATCACATTCGGAATTGATGTCGACAAGATCGAATAGGTTGTTTATCGGGAGCCGAGTTCTATCGGCTCCCATATTTTTAAACCTAAGGAATAAATTCAGGAGGCCGTTTAAGCATGAATTGGTTCAGAAACCTTACCGTCGGTGTCAAACTGATCCTCGGATTTTCAATAATGATATTGATGTTAGGCATTATCGGATTTAGCGGCTACCGCAGCGCTGCGAATATTAATAAAAATTTAAATGAAATTTTTGCCGTCCGGCTGCCCAGCATAAATTATCTCATTCAAACTGACCGCGACCTGCAGCAATTATTGGTGGCGGAACGCTCGATGATTTTTGCCAATGCCAAATCAGAGGTGTTCGAGCAGCTGGTCAAGGATTATAAGGAAAACCTGGAGCAATCCCAGCAGCGCTGGGAAAAATTCAAGGCCCTTAAGGCCACTGATGAAGAAAAGGCCATCGTGTCCAAATACGATAAGGCCCGAGAAGCGTGGAAGTCTATTTCCACGAGGGTCGTGGAAGGCAGAGTCGCCGATACGAGAGAAGGTCGGCGGGAAGCTCTGGACCTGACCCTTGGGCACGCCAAGGAAAAATTTGAGGAAATGCGCAATTATCTGGACCAGTTGACGGAAATTAATCTTGCCATTGCAGAAAAAGCCCATGCAGAGGCCGATGACACCTATCGAACGACCCTGATGAGTATGTTTACCATTACGGGAATCGGTCTGCTGGTGGGAGTTTTTCTGATGTGGGGCTTGGGGCGGGGAATTACCCGACCCTTGAAAGCAGTTATATTAGGACTCACCGAAGGGTCGGAGCAGGTGGCCTCTGCGTCTGAGCAAGTTGCCCAGGCCAGTCAATCGCTGGCGGAAGGTTCTTCCGAACAGGCGGCTTCGCTGGAAGAAACTTCATCCTCCCTGGAGGAGATGGCCTCCATGACCAAGCATAATGCCGAAAATTCTGCTCAGGCTGACGATCTTATGCAGGAAGCCAATCAGGTCGTTATCACCGCCAATTCATCTATGGCACAGCTGACCGATGCCATGGGAGATATTTCAAAAGCCAGTGAAGAGACCTCTAAAATTATCCAAACCATTGATGAGATCGCCTTCCAGACAAATCTGCTGGCGTTAAACGCGGCCGTTGAGGCGGCCCGAGCCGGTGAAGCCGGAGCGGGTTTCGCGGTGGTGGCGGATGAAGTCAGAAATCTTGCCATGCGAGCTGCTGATGCCGCCAAGAATACGGCGGCCTTGATTGAAGGCACCATCAAAAAGGTTAAAGACGGATCCGATCTGGTTACGGAAACCAGCGAATCTTTCAAAGAGGTGGCCGAGCGATCATCCAAAGTGGGCCAGCTGATCGCAGAAATTTCTGCAGCCTCCAATGAGCAGGCGCAGGGGATTGAGCAGGTAAACAACGCCGTAACCGAAATGGACAAATTGACTCAGCAAAATGCTGCCAATGCCGAAGAGTCGGCTTCCGCCTCTGAGGAAATGAGCACCCAGGCTCAGCATATGAAAGACTTTGTCTATGATCTGGTGGTACTGGTGGGGAGCAGCGGCAATAACCATTCAATGACCGGCGGGCATGATGGAACAGCCTCTTCAGCATCCAAGGCCGGCGAACAGCGGAGGCGCAGCGCTGCGGCCTTTGAACGGCCGGCTCTGAATCAACGCACCGGCAAAGCTAAACAGACAAATCCCGAGCAGATCATCCTATTGGATGATGATTTTGAGGACTTTTAGGCCTGTTGGCAGATTTCTCTATCCTTTCACGGCCCCCAGAGTAAGTCCGCTGATAAATCTTTCTACAAAAAAGTTGTAGACGATTACTACCGGCAGCGAGGCAATCAGGCAGCCTGCCATCAGCGCCCCCCAGTTGTAAACGTCACCGTGAACCAGGAACGTGGGCACCCCCACACTGACCGTGTAGCGGGAAGCCGTCGTGACAAAGGTCAGCGTGTAGATATATTCCTGCACCACCAGGGTAAAGCTGAAGATCACCACCGTTAAGATCCCTGAGGTCGAGATGGGAATGACCATGCGGATGAACGCCCCAAAACGGCTGTAGCCGTCGATCATGGCCGCTTCTTCCAGATCCCGCGGAATGGTTTTGAAAAAACCCATTAAAAGCCAGATGGCAAAGGGAACGGTAAAGGTCGGAAAAACCAGCACCAGTGACCACAGCGAGTCCTGCAGGCCGAGGTTGGCGACCACCCGGGACATCGGGATGAACAGAATTGTTGGTGCGACCAGATAGGTCAGAAAAATCCCGATGCCGAGCCGCTCGCCCCAGCGTCCGGCTAAACGCACGAGGCTGTAAGCAGCCGGAATGGCGAGAAACAGCGTGATGAGCACCACCAGCACACCGACCCACGCCGTATTCAGCAACCAGTTTACAAACAGGGTACCATGGAAGAGCTCTTTGAGATGCACCAGGGTCGGCGACATGTTAAAGATAAACGGATTGTTGGCTCGGTTGTATAAATCGGCATCCTGCTTGAAGGTGGTGATCAGCATCCATAAAAAAGGCAGCGATGCAAAAAGGGCAAATACCGCCAACGAGCCGAGATGCGCAATCCTCAAAACGATTTGTTTGGTGCGTTCGGTGTTTTTTTGCATGCTAGGCAATCTCCGCCCGGCGGGCGATTCTGAGCATAAATATGGCCACGGCCGCCAGCAGGGGAAAGAGGAAGAGGGCCGTGGCGGCCCCGGTGGCCAAATCTGCGGCGTCGATGCCCGTGTAGAAAGCCTTGCTCACCAGAACCTGGGTGGAACCGTAAGGACCGCCCCGAGTGAGCACCAGGATGATGATAATGTCCGTGGCGGTGAAGACGATGCCGAAAAGTACGGCCACCATCATAATCGGCAGCATCATCGGAATGGTGATCTGAAAAAGCTGACGGAAATAACCGGCCCCATCCACCAGGGCGGCATCCTGGATGTCCTGTGGAATCGATGTGAGTCCGGCCAGCATGATGACGGTTGCCAGGGGCAGCATGCGCCAGACGTGGACGGCAATGATGGCCGACATGGCAAGCTTCGGTTTCCCCAGCCACATGGGCCAGAAATCGGGTCCGAAAAGCCCTGAATGCTGCAGCAGCCAGTTTATGGGGCTGTAGATGGAGTCGAGCATCCAGAGCCAGCCGATTACCCCCAACGATATGGGTGCGACGTAAGGCATCAGGATCAGCGCGCGAATAATGAATTTTCCCTTAAAATCTTTCAACAGGATCAGGGCAAGAATCTTCGCCAGCACCAGCACGATGATCATCGAAACGGCGGTAAAATAGATGGTGTTGTAAAGTGCGGTTTTAAAGTCAAAATCGTCGATCAGCATCTGGATGTTTTTCAGACCCACAAAATTGAAATGGGAGCTGCCAATCGTGATGTCGCTGACGCTGTAAATAAATGCCAGAACGAGCGGGTAACCAACCAGCGCCAGAATATAGACCACCGCCGGTGCGATCATGAGAAATCCCAGCACGTTTTTATTGTCAAAGATGAAACGCAGCTGCTTATTTTTGCTATTTAGGGTACTTTCCATTGTCTTGACTCCATTCATCAGCCACCGGTTTTCCGTTGAGAATTGAAAGAGTTTTCCCTTCCAGTGGGCACATTTTTGATTGGTCCGAGCTTGTACGATGCCGGTGGCTGATGAATGGAGTAAAAATAAAAAATTTTATTTTATACAATATAGTTGTATCTGCCGGCGTAGCAACCATCAGCCCATCCGGCTGAACGACACAGGATGCATGCGAATGAAGAATAGGTCAAATGCTCGCCAAACCAGACAGATCAAAGACAAATGTAATCAAAATATGTTGCGAAAATTGATAGAGGCAAACCTCAGCTGGAAACACGCATGATGCCGCCAAAATTTTTTATATAAATCAGCGACCCGCAACCAAGCGTGGTTCGGCCCCTTCCAGGGGCTTTTCTCATACCCTCAGCTCTGTTGATAGTCGCTGATTTGCAGTGTCCATCTTCTCTCCTTACAATGGAATCGGTTCAGCGCGCAGTCCTGTTTTGATATCAAAGAATTTTACGTCCCTGCGGGGCACGACGAAATCATAGCTCTGGCTGGTTTCCATCGTATAGTTGGTAAAATGCGTCGGCAGATTGGCGATGACCGCTGCATGATCAAAACGCTCGCCCAGCTTGCCGTA
>CP070771.1:3707682-3710033 GCA_020345785.1 Desulfobacterales bacterium | reverse complement strand
TTATCACCATTGCTGCCACTCAAACTTGACACGCGCCCTGGCCCATGAAACCAAGCTGCCGCTGCATGTGGAAATGCGGGACATTCAGTAACTCAATATCTCTATATCCCTGATTATTCATTGAATTTAATCTAATTTGCATTGATCAGCTTAAATTGAATATCCAAGTGTTTTACACCGCGTCATCTTTCAGGATATAGAATGCAAAAAAAATATTGAACTTGAAATGATGATTTCCGGCTTCATCTATACGGCTCAAATAAAGGAAGATATTACCCTTCGCAGTAATTGTCATTTGCCTGAATAAGTTATTTAGTTATTTAGGATGTGCCGGTTCTATAGCTGTCGTTTCCGGGATGGAAAGGTGAGAAGGGGACAGAAACCCCGAGATCAGAATCGATAGTCACCGCTTATGGTCAGTCCCAGAGACTTCCACTCGTCTCCGAGGTCGGCTTCATATTGCTGGAGTTTTAGTCCCAGGTAAAAGACCGTATTTTCGAAAGGATCATAGGTGACTCCGATTTCCAGGGCGTAACCGGCCGCTTTTTGATCGACATCTGTTGGTGCAAAAGCATATTCAGTGGCGGCGATATAGCTCGCACTCACCACTGCCAGCATGGGCAGTTTGCCCAGGGGGACATTGCCGATCACGCCGATGGCAGGCCCTTTTAGCACGAGGCTATAAATTAGACTTGTAGTAGGAGAAATCGCAATGGGAGTTAACTCGCTGGAAATCGACTTGTAGCCGACAAAAGCCCCAAACCGCGGGTGGAACATATAACCGGCCAGTGCATCTATTTCGCTTACGCTCATGTCTGCCGTACGTGTTTCATTCTGAGCAAAGTTGTAATACTCGAGCGCGTACCTTCGCTGTACTGTCTGTAGCCAGGTTACACCGACAAACAACTTCTTGTATGCCAATTTCAGGCTCGGTCCCAGAAGGATGGCCGTATCGCTGGCACCGTCGAATAAGACCGCGCTGTCGGAAACATTGGCCGTTAACTTGTTAAAACGCGCCTTCAATCCCAGGGTGACGGACAGGTCGTCTGCGGATGCGGAAGGCGTGTAAAGATGAAATGCGGCAATTCCCAGCAGCAGGATCTTCGCGAATCTTCTCATCTCAGAGCGCTTGTGAATCTGCATGGCAACACCATTGATCCGAAACAGGTCGAAAGGTCAAAAAGTCGGCAAAGGAATAATCCGCTCTTTTTTCTTGCGCGTTTTCGGCGGCGAATAGGCGGGGCGATCTGTAACCGCGATCCCGCGACCCGGATTGAAAAAGAACGATCCGGTCAAAGAAGACGATTCCCAGGGTACCTGATTATAGTTGGAAGCCGCCATTACTTCAACACGCACCAGTCTGAAAAGCTGTCCGATTTCAAGGCCGGGGGTCAAAATGTGCTCCAACAACACGGAAGTGTACAGACCGTTTCGGCCGGCCCCATCGGCCGCCACCGATCCGGGTGCCGTTGAAAATGCATAGATGGACCCGACAGGCGCATCCATTTTTGCCAGCCCGCTGGTACCGGTTCTGAAACCGCGACCGAATGGGTTGTCCCGGCAGGCATCGAGGATGATGATGTTGAGTTTGTTGCTTGCCGTTTCCATTTTTCTGAGGACCGCCGATACCCTCAAACACTCGTCTTCGATCTCATCTTGGGCATAAACACTCGCACCGATCGGAATCATGTAGTTCTCACCATCCACCTGGATCGCATGGCCGGAGTAATAAAAGAGTCCGACCGCATCTTCGTCGGCTATCTCTTGACCAAATTTCCTGATGGATCGTCTCATTTCCTTTCTGGTAGCGTTGATGGTCTTAATAACGGAAAAACCGCATTGTTGGAGCGCGGCAGCCATGTCGTCGGCATCGTTTGCAGGATTGGACAAAGGAGAGAACCGGTATTCGGCGTTTCCGATTACCAGGGCGACTCTCTTCTCCGGAGAGGCAAGTGAAAGCTGGGGGGAAGATAAAACGAAGAGGAAGGATGTCGCAATGAATAGAATCGATATCTTATTTTTCACCTGAACGCCTCATTGACATGCAGTAACCGGCACCGTTTCGATCTGCAGGTACCGGGCAACCGACTCTTTCCGGTGCGTTTGCTCACCTGTCAAAGATAAAGATAAGAAGTTGCTTTTCCGGAGCGGATAAATCGAAATTCGCAAATTGTGTATCGGCTTCAGCTTCCGTCTTCGCTGAAGCTTGGGGCTTCGCCTTAGAGCTTCGACCTCACAGGACGCCGCGACAAGTCCGACTTCGCTCTACGAGCTTGGGGCTTCAGGCTACGCCTCCGGCTACGACCCGACAGGTCGCTTTCAACTACGACCCCACAAGACGACGGGACAAG
>CP070771.1:3699581-3707582 GCA_020345785.1 Desulfobacterales bacterium | reverse complement strand
TCCAAACTTAAGCGATGCCGGTGGCATATGAATGGAGATACGATGGGTTTTGATGATTCGTTTAAAAAAAAGGCAAATTTATAGACAGCATAATTTAATGAGGTAGGATGATGAAAAAAGAGTGGCTGAAAAACGCTTATTCCGAACATTTTACGACTGCTCCCAAGAAAGTCACCGACTTGGTGGTGGAGCGGGGTGCGGGCGTCTATCTTTATACGATAGACGGAGAGCGCTACTTGGATTTTGTCCAGGGTGTGGCGGTAAACGCACTGGGGCATTGCCATCCGGCTCTGACGGCCGCTGCCGCGAGTCAGCTTCAACAACTGGGCCATGCCTCTTTCAATCTGGTCAGCTATCCCAGTGCCCTGATCCTGGCCGCCGAACTTCGGAAATGGACCGGCCGGCTGGACAAATTTTTTTTTACGAACAGCGGCGCCGAAGGGGTGGAAAGCGCACTCAAGCTCGCAAGGTACGTCAGCGCCAAAAGCACCATTATTGCTTTTCGGGGCGCTTTTCATGGACGGACCATGGGGGCGGCTTCGGTCACCGCTTCCAGTGCGAAGTTTCGGAAACACTATGCGCCTTTTCTTCCGCAGGTATATTTTGCCCCCTATCCGTACTGTTTTCGGTGTCCTTTTCATCAAGAGGCCGAAGCCTGCAGTCTGGATTGTCTGGCGTATCTGCTGGATGATTTTGAGCACTTTATTCCCCTGGAAGATGTCAGTGCGGTTCTGTTCGAGCCGGTCATGGGAGAAGGCGGTTACGTCGTGCCGCCGAAAAAATACGTGGAAGTGCTGGCCCGCTTTTGCAGCGATAATAAAATTCTGCTGATGTTCGACGAAGTTCAAAGCGGCATTGGACGAACCGGGCACATGTTTGCCTATCAGCATTTCGGAATCGAACCTGATATCCTGATTTTAGGCAAAGCGGTCGGCGGGGGCTATCCGCTGGCAGTGGTGGCGGCCAACAGGCAGCTTATGGATCAATGGCCCCCCGGTTCCCACGGTTCAACCTTCGGCGGACATCCCGTCGCCTGTGCAGCCGGATCCGTTCAGCTGGAACATATCGGCGCAGGCGGTTTTCTGGAATCAGTGGCTGCTAAAGGGGACTATTTCAAACGGCAACTGATCGACCTGCAAAAAAAGCACCGCGAAATAGGAGATGTCCGCGGTATCGGACTGATGAATGCCATTGAACTGATCGAACCCGGCGGATCGCCCGATGCTGAAAAGGCGGCTGCAATTGTCTCCCACATGTTTTCACAAAAAATTTTGGTTTATACATGCGGCGTGCGTGGCAATATCCTCAGGTTCATGCCGCCCCTCAATGTTGAAACAGATGTTTTGAACCAGGTAATAGATGTTCTGGATCAAAGCTTTTTCGCCACACGAAAGGAATCGGTATGAAAGAAGCAATACTTTATGCTCATTTGAGTTGGCCGGAAATACGAGATTTGAAGAAAGACAATATCGTTGTGGTCCAACCGTTCGGTGCCATTGAAGATCACGGACCGCATCTGCCGGTGGAGACGGATTGTTTGCTCATTAATGCGATATCGTTGGCTGCGGTGAGAAAGGTTGAAAAAAATGTTCTCCTGATGCCGCTCATACCGTACGGCTACGTCGAACATCACATGGATTTCCCGGGCCCGATCTCTATTGCCGGGCATCATCTGGTCGAGTATTTGGCGGGTGCATTGAAAAGCCTGGCCCGTCATGGATTCCGGCGATTGCTCGTCGCAAACGGGCATGGCTCCAATCGGCCGTTTATGGATGTGGCTGCTCGAATGACGATGGATGAAACGGATGCCATCATCGGTTGCGTCACTCCCTACTCGTTAGCCAGAAATGAGATCAAGGACATCTGCGAATCCAAATTTCTTTCTCACGCCGAAGAGCTCGAAACGTCATTGGTTCTTTATTTGGATGAAACGTTGGTTGATATGAGCAAGCGGGTAAAAGAAATTGGCTTTCCAATCTCGAAGTTTCACTGGCGCAGCCTGATCGATCCGCCTCCGCTCAGTTTCGTCGACCGCTGGTCGCGCATTTCCGAGACCGGTGTGGTCGGCGATGCGACCGTGGCGTCAAAGGAAAAAGGTGAACGACTGTTCAAGGTGATTGTCGACCGGATGGCGGAGCTGATTGAAGAATTCAAGTATCGGGAGATTAAGACGGACATTGATCATCATTAAACCGAAGTCCCTTCTTCGATCAAACTGGCCGCCCGCGCTGGGGGGTAAACTTCGGCGGCCTGCGGCTAATCTGAAGACCAGACCCCTGATGCATCATCTTTGCGAAGGCTGCAGCCCGAGGGCGCCTGCATAGCGTGCGAGTGCCGTCCGCACAGCCTCACTATCTTCCGAAGCAACTGCGCCGGCGGAATTTGCGGCCTCGAACCGCTGCGACAGCACTTGCAACTTTTGGCCCTTCCAGTCGGCCTTGAGGTCGACTCGCGCCACCAGTCTGTCCCCTGCAAGCACCGGCAGGCAATAGTAGCCGATCGAAACCTTCGAGGCGTGATAGAAGCACGATCGTATGGCTGCGGGCCCCGGCAATCGAAACCGTGTCGAGCTGCAGGTACCCAAATCGCTGGATGACACGATGGGCTGCTTTGCGTGCGCGGAGCGAACGACCCGCGGCGCGTTTCGGAAAGCCGGTCAATTCGGGCTTGAGCAGACCGGCGCGGGCCAGGGCAAGCCGGCGGGCCGTGTGAATCGCTATGGTTTCCATGACATCTTCCTTGACTCAGTACTAAATTTCCATTATTTACCTATTATCCGGTCATCAACACAAGCCTCTAGATGAATCCGCCACTCGGATAATAGGTATGCATTTGCGCCAACGACGATCGATTCTTTATAGCGCCGATATCGCTTTTCAAGAAATTTGCCTGTTCAATTTAAACACCCAAACCATCTGAAAGGAGGAGATTTGCAAATAATATTATAGGGTTTTTTTAACCATGTGTCGGAAGTCCAGAACGCCTTTTTAAAATACGACCACCTTACCAGAAAGGAGGACAAAATGACAAAAAGAATCCTGACCACAACCATCTGCGCGGCCCTTGCAATGGCCCTGCTGCTGCCGAATCCAGGGGCGCAGGCCGCCGACAAAGTCGGCTGGGTCGGTCCGGTTTACAAGGAGCTGTCCGACAGCCTGAGAAAGGGTTTCACGGAGTATTACAAGAAGACCTATGGCAAGGACGTGGAAATCACGTTCGTGCGGCCTGGAGGGTGGCCGGTTTGCGTGGACAAGGTGAAAGCATGGGGGGGCAAGCCGGATGCCGACGTCTTCCTGGGGGCGGGCGCTCCGGCCCATCAAGTCCTGAAGCAAGAGGGGCTGATAATCCCCTACCGGCCGAAGGACTGGGACAAAATTCCCGCCGAATGGCACGGTATGAAGGTAAAGGACGCAGATGATTATTGGACCTGTTTTGCGCCCTGGATCGTCACCAATCTTTACAACGAAAAGATTCTGAAAAGATTGAGGCTGCCGCCGCCCAAAACCTGGAACGATCTGCTCAATCCCATTTACCGGGGTTCTATCGTGCATACATTGCCGTATGCCTCCGGCACTATGCATGAAGTCGTCGAAATCCTAATGCAGGCCTATGGCGAAAAGGAAGCCTGGGCGTATCTGAGATCGCTGGCGGCCCAGCTGGCCCGCTTCTCCACCGGCAGCACCGATACCACCCAATTAACGGGCCGCGGCGAAATCCCCATCGGGGTTGCGCAGCCGCAGATGAACGCCATGGCGGCGCGCAAAGACGGCTATCCCGTAAAAGATTTGCTGCCGGAAAAAACGATCCTGGTTCCGGAGGCGGTGGCCTTGCTGAAGGGCGCACCCAATGAAGCCGTCGGCAAGATCTTTCTGGACTGGCTGTTCAGCATGGACGGCCAGAAATACGTGCTGGAGGGCCGCTACTTTGCTGCCCGGACAGACATTAAATTCTCGGCTTGGGAGAAAGAAGGCGTTGAAATGGCCGAGCATGCCCAGAAGGCGCTGGGTGTCGATTCTTTCTGGGATTTGGATGTCGGATTCATCGAGTACGATCTGGATCTGGCCACCAAGCGATGGGACGAGGTCAACCGCTACTATGAGTACGAGATTTACCGCAAATGGGGCGAATTGAAGAGCAGCCTGTACCTGATCGAGGAAGTCGAGGGCGAAGTCCAGGCAGCCAAAGGTCAGAACATGGATGTGAGCAAGGCCGAGGCCAAAATAAAAGAAGCGCGAAATCTCTTCGCCTATGATGGCAACTATGCGGCTGCCCGTCTGGCTGCATCCAAGGCGCGTGCGCTGCTGGTGGCGCCGTAACGGGAATCTCAAGAAAATCTCCAATCGAGCGGGTTAAATACCAATCTGGAGTTGGAGGGTTACTACGCTTAAGGCTGGGAGGCTGGAAAGCTGGGAGGCTATGAGGCTGGGAAGCTATTAGGCTGGGAGGTTACAAAGCTGGGAATATAGAGGGCTAATTTGGTCTAATTTTTAAGCTTACCGGTTTACCGGCTTCAAAACCTCCTGTTTTCCAAGCCTTCCGGCCTTTTAGCTTCTAAGCATTTCGACTTACCGGCCTGGCAGCTGCTGCTGCCATAAGGTTTTGGTCATTAGATTATTGGAATTTGGTGCTTGGTATTTAGGATTTTAGAGGACGTGCCTTTGAAAATGCAATATAGCAAAAAAAGATCTGACGGCAGTATCTCTCTGGCAGCACTCCTGTGGCTGGTCATTGCTTTCCTGGTGATTTTTCCGCTGTCCATTCTGGTGCTGGAAAGCTTTAAAATTGCCGACACCGGCGGGTGGGGCCTGGGCAATTATCTGGAGTTTTTCAGGGACACGTATTATCTTAAAACTTTCGGCAATACCCTGCTCTTAAGCACGCTGGTTCTTTTGACGACCACTGTCTTTGGAGTTCCCCTGGCTTATATTCTGGCGCGCTACCGCCATCGGGGCAAGACCGTTTTCACCGCCCTGATTCTGCTGCCGATTGTTTTGCCGGCCTTTGCCGGCGTTTTTGCTTTCATCATCTTTTTCGGCAAGTGGGGTACCCTGAATCTGCTTTTGATGGATATGGGGCTGACCGAGAAGCCCATCAATTTCATATACGGTTTACACGGGTTGGTATTCATTCAATCCCTGCACATGCTGCCGTTTATCGTCCTCGGTCTATCGGCCGGTTTCACCAACATAGATCCTTCCTTCGAGGAGGCGGCCGAAGTCGAAGGCGCATCCGGCTTCTGGAGATTCATCACCGTCACCCTGCCGCTTTGCACACCAAGTTATCTGGCGGGCGCCGTACTCGTCTTCCTGTGGCCCTTTACGGACTGGCTCACGCCTCAGATTCTGGGCCAAGTGGACTTTTTGCCCTCGGTTTCGTACATCAACATCGCCTACCATTTTACGGATGTGCACCGCAAGTACATGGGGATCGTGGCGGTGGTCGTTTCCTCCGTCATTTGCATTTCCCTTTTTTTGCTGGCACGCTGGTGGGTCGAGAAGAAAAAGTATACCGGCCTCTCTAAAGGAACAACTTCTGAAGGCAGAGTCATCGAGCCCAGCCTGCCGGTGAAATCAGGCGCGTATTTGTACATGATTATCATCGCCATTCTCGTCCTGCTGATCCCAATCGTGCTCGGCCTGGGTGCTTTCTCCCGCAGATGGACCTTAGAACCGTTTCCGACATATTGGACCCTCGAAAATTTCAGGGTCATCCTTCTGGAAACTCCGGGGCTGATAAAAAACTCTTTTCTCTTCAGCGGGATCGCCCTTATTTTCGGGATCGCCTTCGGGCTCCCGGTGGCCTATCTTGTGGTCCGCACCCGGGTGCCGGGCAAAGATGCGCTTGATTTCGTGATCACCCTGATGCTGGCGTTTCCGGGCATTGCGATCGGTGTGAGTTACCTGCTGGCTTTCTGGCAGGACATACCCTTGGCCACGCATTGGATCATCATGCCGCTGGCGCTGTTTGCAAGGCGGTTGCCGTATTTTTTACGCATGGCACATTCCTCCTATTTGCAACTGGACCCTTCGCTCGAAGAAGCCTCCGAAGTATCGGGCGCCGGTAAATTCAGAACTTTTTTTAAAATATCGCTGCCGCTGCTGCTGAAAGGGGTGCTCGTCGGTGTTGTGATGTTTTTCATTATGGCATTTCAGGAAATCTCTACGGCGATCTTCCTTTATCGCGGCGGATGGGAGACCCTGCCCATTGGAATCTATCTGAACTGGCACCGCGGCATGGAGTTCGGCATTGCCTCCGCCATGGCGTTTCTTATGATTGTGATTACCTTCATTCTGCTGCTGATCATATCAAGGATCGGGGGAAGCGTCCTCAAAGCCGCTTGGGGGGCCGAGGGGTGAGAAAGGTTTGGGGGTTCAGAGGTTCAGGGTTAGAAGATGGTTTCAGGTGTCAGGTTTCGGGCCTTCGCCGCGACGTTGCGGCTTCGTCCGCGCAGGCGGATGTCAGCGCTGCTGCTGGCCGAGGAGCAGCCAGTCGAATCGAAAAAGAAACTGATGAACGTCGAACATCGAACATCGAACGTCGAATGAGTGAACCCAATCTTCGAAACTTTTATGCCTTTGGAGGATTAGGCGGCTCGCGGCGAAAATCCTGACACCTGACACCCGAAACCTGAAACCTTTTATCGGTTTTGATGAGTCGCATACAAGAGTTTAGGGTCATGATAACCTTGAACCCTGAACCCGGAACGCTGAACCTTTGAACCATCATTATGGGAGAAGATTTTAATGGCATTCATCGAGATCCACAACCTGTTTAAGCGCTTTAAAAACGTCGTGGCGATTAATCACATCCAGCTGGAGGTGAACAAGGGTGAAATGTTGACGCTGCTCGGGCCCAGCGGCTGCGGCAAAACAACAACCCTGCGCTGCATCGCCGGCCTGGAAAAGCCCGATGAGGGGGATATCGTCATCGACGGCAAACCGATGCTGTCACAGGGGTTTGTTCAGCCGTCCAAAAGGGGGATCGGCATGGTGTTTCAAAACTATGCCGTTTGGCCGCATATGAAGGTATACAATAATGTTGTCTACGGCCTGAAACTGCAGCGGTTATCCAGACAGCGGATCAAGGAAAAGGCGCAAAAGGTCCTGGAAATGGTGGGTTTAGATGGCTTGGAAGACAGGTACCCGGCCCAATTGAGCGGGGGACAGCAGCAACGGGTGGCGCTGGCGCGGGCGCTGGTCGGCAACCCTAAAGTGTTGCTGCTGGATGAACCCCTGAGCAACCTCGATGCCAAGCTCAGGGAAGAATTGAGATTTGAAATCAAAAGTCTGGTCAGACGCATGGGCATCACATCGGTTTACGTCACCCACGATCAGGCCGAAGCGATGGTTATCTCAGATCGCATCGCCGTCATGGAAGCGGGCCATGTGGTGCAAATCGGTCCGCCCGAGCAAATCTACCAAAAGCCGGCCAACAGATTTGTGGCCGATTTCATCGGCACCATGAATTTTATGTCCGGGGAAGTCATTGAGGTTCTGGCGAACACGAACGAGGTCTACGTGCGTACCGAATTCAGCGAGAAGATGCGGTGTACGATGCCCGACACTAAGACGGTCAAGGCCGGCGAAAAAGTCTATGCATCAATACGCCCCGAGGATGTGGCAATTTTTACGGAACCACCTCAAACCACTGAAAACTTGGTCAAAGGTGCCATTGCCCACAAAGCGTATCTGGGTAATTTTCTATATTTTTTCGTGAACGTGAATGACACCATGATCCGGGTGCAGGTGCCGCACTATGTGCCTCAGGAAGAAGGGCATGATCTCTATCTGCATTTGAATCCGCAAAAATGCATGATCCTTTTCTGATTCTTGCTAAACAAATCCCGCCTTGGCGGGATTGCAAGCTCAACGATAAGCGTAACGACGTCCTCCTGCCTTTGCCCGCCTTTAGGCGGGATAATCCGCGCGATCCCGTGTTGTGCTCTGGATGGTCGTTGGCTCCCGGCGCAACCGCCCGGCTGAAAATATCTGCTCTAAGATT
>CP070771.1:3691974-3699481 GCA_020345785.1 Desulfobacterales bacterium | reverse complement strand
TCGCAGGCAGTTTTTCACAGAGCAGCCTGAAATCCTGAAACTGCGTTTCGACGACCGGAATTCACCGCTTAACGCCATACCGGTCGATCTGCGCATCGTGTTGCTGCGCAAACTGCTGGAATGCTCCGATGGCGCTCTGCGGCGCAGCGGGCGAAGATGGACGCAGTTCGATCCACTGGAAGATCCCGGGATACGAAAACCCTATCCTTTTGAATTGGGTTCAGCGAAATCCGAGACCGAGCTCGCCCGTTCGACACCGCGTCCTTTTGGGCCCGGGTATTTATGGGCTGAACTGACTTGGCCGGACGCGGCCGAACGTCTGAAGGAGGTGGATATTGCGCTGCTGCCGGTGGGCGCCGTCGAGCAGCACGGTCCACATTTGCCGCTGGATACGGATGCCTTCGATGCCGAATATCTATCCCACCGGGTAGCTGATGCTTGCAGTGATCCCAAACC
This sequence comes from Desulfobacterales bacterium, assembly GCA_020345785.1. The sequence goes on along the minus strand of CP070771.1, from coordinate 3,699,025 downwards.
TCTCGTCCTGCCGACCGTCTCCTACGGGGTTTCGTACCACCACGAGGGCTTTCAGGGAACGATCAGCCTGTCAAACGATACCCTCGCGCGCCTGATTTATGACATCGGCATCAGCCTTTCGCGCAATGGGATAAAAAAAATGGTGATCATCAACGGGCACGGAGGCAATAGTCCGGCACTCAACCATGCTGCGCAAATGATCAACCGCGACGCCCACATCTTTGTCTGCGTGGACACCGGTGAAACAAGTGATGTTGATATCGACGATCTCGTCGAAACACCCAATGATGTCCATGCCGGCGAAATTGAAACCAGCACCTCCCTGGCGGTGCGTCCGCACCTGGTGAAAATGAATCAGGCGCTGCAGTCCGTTCCGGAGTTTTCCAGCCGCTACCTCGATTTTACTTCCAAGCGCAGCGTTCTCTGGTATGCGCATACCCGCAAAATATCAAAAACCGGGGTGATGGGTGACCCCACCAAAGCCAGTGCTGCAAAAGGACGGAAGATTTGGGAAATCATGATTGCGCATCTGGTTGCGATGGTAGAGGATTTAAAACTTATGACCCTGGAAGAAATCCATCATCGGAAGTACTAAAGATTTGAGAATTACAAACCTTGAAATATGGCCGGTTGAAATGCGGCTGACCGAACCCTACACCATCGCCTATGAGACCATTGCGGCCGTGGAGAATATTTTTTTGCGCATTGAGACCAATAGGGGGATCAGCGGATTCGGCTGTGCGGCGCCGGACGAGCAGGTTACCGGTGAGACCGCTCAATCCGTGATGCGAATTTTTGAGGAAGCTATTGCGCCGATCCTGAAGGGGGCCGATCCCTTGCGCATCGCTTTTCTAACTGAGAAACTGGCATTTATAATAGTCAAGCACCCGTCCGCTGTGGCGATGGTCGACGTAGCGCTGCACGATATTTTAGGCAAGATTGCAGGACTGCCGGTCTACCGGCTTTTGGGCGGGTTCCGTACCCGCATCAAAACCAGCATCACCATCGGTATTCTGCCGGTTGACGAAACCGTAGCCAAAGCCCGGGAATATGTAGACCGGGGGTTTCGGGTGCTAAAAATTAAAGGCGGCAAGGACGACGGCGATGACATCGAACGGGTATTGAGGGTCCGCGAAGCAGTAGGTCCGCGCATCGAACTGCGCTTTGACGCCAATCAGGGTTATAGCGAAGACGACGCACTGCACTTCGTGCAGGCAACCCGTTCAGCCAAGCTGGAGTTGATCGAACAGCCGACCGCGCGCAAGGATTTCGATTTGCTGGGACGAATTACAGCAAAAGTGCCGATTCCGGTGATGGCCGACGAGAGCATCATGAGCTTAAAGGATGCGTTTCGTCTGGCACGGCGCGGTTTGGTGGACATGATCAATATCAAGCTGATGAAGGTCGGCGGCATTTCCGAAGCCGTGCGCATCAATACTGTGTCGCGGGCTGCCGGGCTTGAAGTCATGGTGGGGTGCATGGATGAGGCCGCGCTGGCGATCGCCGCCGGCCTGCATTTTGCGCTGGCGCGCCCCAACGTGGTGTATGCCGATCTGGACGGCCATCTGGATCTGGTCAATGATCCCTCGGCCGGTGCGGTTCTCCTGAAAGAAGGGGTTTTGTATCCGACCGGCAAGCCCGGATTGGGGTTTGACCTCTAGAAAAGGCTTTCAGGTTTCAGGTGTCAGGTCTCAGCCCAGCCGCTGGCCCTGGCTAGGGAAGGGCCAGTTTGATCGAAAGAGGAGACTTTAAAAAAGCGAATATCGAATAATGAATATCAAATGTCGAATGTCGAAGGAAGGTATTCTATCTTTTTTATAAAAAAATTTATAAAAAAAGACTGAGCGGAGCGAAACCATCCTTCGACATTCTGCGGTTCGATATTCGATATTCTGTCCGCCGCGGCGGACTTTTCCGTTCAGGTGAAGTTTCATAAGAGGTGTCAGGTTGCGGGTTGCGTGTTGTTTCTCGCAGGGTCCCCGGAGACAGCGCTGACACCTGACACCTGAAACCTTAAACCTGTGGCTTTTCAATCCATTTGCTGCGCCAACGGCGCCATTTCCTGACAACTTTTTTTGGATGTCTAGGATCTAATGAAACCAATTGCTACTATATTATGGAATCTGCTGCTGATCAGTGTCGGCAGCATTGTCTGCGCTGCAGCCATCAAGGGTATCCTGGTGCCGAAGCAATTTTTGGCCGGGGGGATCACAGGTCTGGCATTATTGGTACATTATGTGTTGCCCTCCCTTCCGATTGGGGTGATCTATTTTTTGTTGAATATCCCTCTTTTTTTGATCGGCTGGATGTTTGTCGGGCGGCGGTTTTTCGTTTACAGCATTGCCGGACTTTTGATCTTCTCGGCGGTGGTACTTTTGCCCTATCCCGTCTTAGATATAAAGGACATGATTCTGGCCGCCCTTACGGCCGGAATTATCACGGGGACGGGGTCCGGCATCATTTTGAGGTCGCTGGGCTCGGCCGGCGGAATGGACATTTTGTCGGTAATTTTATATAAAAAATATTCGGTGCGCCTCGGTACGACGGTCATGGTTTTTAACGCCGTATTGATGATCCTCGCAGCCTTCAGAATTCCGCTGGAGATGGTCCTTTATACCCTGATCTATTTGTATGTCACTTCGCACTTTGTCAATCTGGTGGTTACCGGCTTCAGCCAACGCAAGGCAATCATGATCATCTCTCCTAAATGGCGGGAGATCGCCGGCGAAATCATGGAGCGCCTGCAGCGCGGCGTGACCGTCGTCCGGGGCGAGGGCGGTTACACCGGGCAGGAGGTACGGATTCTCTACTCGGTTCTTGCCTTTCAGGAACTCTCCCGGTTCAAAGAAGCCATCCGCAAAATTGACCCGGAAGCATTTGTGGTGGTGACCGATACTCTGGAAGTAATGGGCAAGCGCATCGGCAATCAACCGCACTGGTAACAGCTGAAAATTTTCCTAAAAGAAATTCTCATTCCTATTACCTGAATTTTGCACGCGAATCTCAATTACATCGCTCGAAGTTACCGGTGTTCGGGCAACATGGATTGAATATTTTACATTTTACCGTTGTACTTTTTGTTGCTAAAGCACTTTAGCAGAAAGGAGGCCGGTTATGTTCAGGAACACTTTATTTATCATACTGATGGCCGTTGTGCTGATTTTTGTCATTCAAAATACGGAAGTAGTCGAATTTCGATTTCTGTTCTGGAGGTTTTCCATATCCAGGGCCTTGATGCTGTTTGGTACGCTTGCCGTCGGATTTGTCGCGGGCTGGCTGTTGTCCTTTCCGAAACGCAAGCAGCATAGAATTAAAGGCGCTAAATAGTAGTTGTCACAAAATGAATAAAACTTGCTCCCAAAACTCTACAATCAGATAAAAGGAGGTGTGAAAATGAAGGAAGGGAAAACGCCACAAAAAATAGTCAAAGGCGGTTTCCGGGCAACTCTTGCGCTGATTTTCTCGATGATAGCTCTGGTATTGTCGTTCGTGGCTTACAACCGTAGCGGCGGCCAGGCAGACCTTCGGTCTGATCTTAAAGAACTTCAACAGAAAATGGATAAAGTCAAGCAGGAAACGACAGAGCTGGTCAAAAGGTTGAGGGAGGAAACCACCAAGGCCGTCAAGAGCATGGGGGCTGAATTAAAGAAGCAAGACGATAAGCCGACCAGCCCGGAAAAAGAATAGAATAATACAACTTCTTAACGGATTATAGTAGGAAGGGAGGAATTGTTTTATGTACTCCAGACTTCGTCTACTTAACGTTGTCGTTTTTTGTCTGGTCTTTGTTTTTTTGAGCGCGTTTTGCCGGGCGGATGACAGAGCCAGGGATCGCGCCACGCTGAAAGGGATCCAGGCGGTGGTTGTCAGGGTTCATAGCTGGGAATCCGGGTGGCGGGCAGAACTCGGGAAGGTGGGGATGTCGGAAAGTATATTGCAGTCATCGATTGAACAGCGGCTTGAAAATTCGGCAATCAGGGTTGTGGCCGAAGAGGCCGCTAAACAGTTGGCGTCGGTGGGTGTTCTCAATGTCAGGATGGCGTTTTTAGAGCCCGAACCGTCAAAAAAAACCTATCAAACTTCGACAGAAGAGAAAATAGAACGGCCCGATCCCAGGAAGAAATATGTTTACGCCATTCGGTTGAATTTCCGCCAGCCGGTTTCACTCCTGCGGGAACCTTCAATTCATAGCATGGCGATTACCTGGCAGACGGAAGCCGTGGGGATGAGACGTTTGTTGGATATTCGAGAAGATGTATACAATGCGGTGGATGTCTTCATCGAAGCCTTTCTATCTGAAAATCCCAGATAATCTCTGGAAAAATTTTTATGAATTATAAAAGATTTGCATGGGTGGCTTTGATCACCGTTACAATATCTGCCGGGCCGTCTCCGGCAACCATGCCGGCCTCGGCACTTCAGGATGCACTGCGCAACCGAATTGAAAGCGGCGGTATTCCGCTTAAAATATCCGTCGGCGATGAGATGATCTATTCCTCAATTGTGCTCCCTATGTTTTATGAACGCAGAATATTCCAGGCGGCATGGAGCAACGAAGGCGGTCCGTCGCCCCAGGTTGATTCACTGCTTAAAGCGATCCGCAATGCCGATTTAGAAGGTCTGAGGTCTTCGGATTACCACCTGGAAAAAATAGAAACCGTTCTGGCGGAAATCCGCCGTCATCAAGAAAAGCAAGAACCGTTGGATCCCCGGCCACTGGTTGATCTCGATCTGCTGCTCACGGATGCATTTCTGATATTCGGGTCCCATTTACTCGCCGGCCGCGTCGATCCGAAAACCGTCGATGCCCAGTGGCATGTCAATCGACGCGAAGCGGATTTGGCCGGGATTTTGGAGCAGGCCCTGGCTTCGGATCAAATCGAACCCATGCTCAGGTCGCTTCTTCCGACGAATTCCGGCTACGGTAGACTGCGCCAGGAACTGGCCCGCTACCGGGAGATTGATGCCGGAGGCGGCTGGCCGTCTGTTCCGGACGGGTCTAAACTGCAAAAAGGAGATCGCGGCGAGCGCGTGTCCGCTCTTCGGAATCGGCTTGCGGCAGAGGGTTTTCTTGAGAATTTGTCCTCCAATGATGATCCGACCTTCGATGATGCACTGGACCGAGCATTGCGGAAATTCCAGTCACAAAACGGGTTGGAGCCGGATGGTGTTGTCGGACCTCAAAGCACCAAAGCGTTGAATGTATCGCCTGATGAGCGCATCAATCGGATAATTGCCAACATGGAGCGCTGGCGCTGGCTGCCGCAAGAGTTGGGAAACCGCTACATACTGGTGAACATCGCCGGTTTTTATTTGAAGCTTATCGAAGATGGGCAGCTTGCTCTTGATATGCGAGTGGTGACGGGCAAACCCTATCGCCGAACACCCGTCTTTTCAAGTACCATGACTTACCTGGTGATGAATCCTTCCTGGACTGTGCCGCATTCAATCGCGGTTAAAGACATTTTGCCAAAAATCAAAAAGGATCCGACGTATCCAAGCAGTCAGAAAATCAAAGTTCTTCAAGGCTGGGGCGCGAATACGATCGAAATTGATCCGGCTGGGGTGAATTGGCCTGAAATTTCTGCCGCCAATTTTAATTATCGCTTCAGGCAGGAGCCTGGTCCACTGAATGCGCTGGGTCGAATCAAATTTATGTTTCCCAACCAATTCGACGTGTATCTACATGACACGCCCTCTCGGGATTTGTTTGGCAAGGCACGGCGGGCTTTCAGCTCCGGCTGTATTCGTATTGAAAAACCCCTCGAATTGGCGGAATATCTCCTGCGCAACGACCGGGATTGGCCGCCGGAAAAAATACGAGCGAAGGTGACGGGAACCGATATCACCGAGCAAACCGTTAAGCTGCCGGAGCCGATTCAAGTTTATCTTCTGTACTGGACTGTATGGATTGATCCGAATAATCAAATTCATTTTAGCCCGGACATCTACGGTCGGGATAAATCGCTGGCGGCAGCCTTGAATAAGCCCCCGCCAGAGCGCTAAAGGCACATGCTTGGTGCTTCGGATGATTCATCAGAAACCTCCAGAGGTAGGATCATTTCAAACAAAGAACCAGCAGTTCCTATTTCAATAAAAAAGCGGAACTAAAATAACAGAAATTTGAAGAATCTGATGAATCCGCGGTTCATAAATCCAGAGCCAAATATTATAGCAGAACACCGTTCACGTCAGAAAAGTTGCCGTCCGGCGCTTTTCAAAATCCGCCTGAAGAATCCGGAAACTTCCACAGATCTCCGGTATGCATCTATCTGCGATACCAGGTATAAATCTTGCAGCTATACCTTATTGTTGAAAGATGTGGGGTCAAAATACAGGCGGGGAAAAATGAATTCATATTACAAAATAAAAGTTCTTGGGGTCTTGGCCGTTGCGGCCTTTGCCATCTGGCAAGCCTATCCCCCCGGCGAAAAGCTTGTTCTCGGGCTTGATTTGCAGGGCGGCATCCAGCTTGTGCTCAAGGTCGATACCGACCAGGTTTCCGCGGAGTCCGGGACCGATCTGGTGGACCGCGTCATTGAAATAATACGGAACCGTATTGATCAGTTCGGCGTGCAGGAGCCGGTGATTTCAAAGCAGGGAAAAGACAAGGTTTTGGTTCAACTGCCCGGTGTCACCGATCGTGAGCGTGCCCTGCGCATTGTGGGCAAAGCAGCCCATCTCGAGTTTAAGCTTGTTGCCGACAGCGTCGAGTTGCTGAAGCGGGCCCGGGAAGGTCATGTTCCCGACGGGTTTGAATATAAAATGCTGGCTGATTCAGCCGACCGCGAACGATTGTTGGTGCAGAAAAAAGCGGTTCTCACCGGCAAGCACCTCAAAAATGCCTCGGTCGGCTTTGATGAATACAGCCGTGCCGTGGTGCACCTCGAATTCGATCGGCAGGGGGCAGCGATCTTCGATGAAGTGACCTCCCGGAATGTCGGGCAGCGGTTGGCCATCGTGCTCGATGATAAACTTCATTCGGCGCCCGTGATCAACGAACGCATTCCCAGCGGGAAGGCCCAGATCACGGGCAATTTCACTGCCGAAG
>CP070771.1:3668733-3691874 GCA_020345785.1 Desulfobacterales bacterium | reverse complement strand
AAGAGCGCACTGTGGGTCCCAGCCTCGGGAGAGATTCCATTGTAAAAGGCATCAACGCCGCTCTCATCGGTGCCCTGTTCGTTCTAGTTTTCATGCCAGGCTATTACCTGCTGGCAGGGCTTGTCGCCGACATTGGTCTTATTCTCTATGCAATCGTTGTAATCGGTGCACTGGCCGCAATCGGTGCAACCTTGACGTTGCCCGGTATTGCGGGGTTTATCCTTTCCATCGGCATGGCCGTTGATGCAAATGTCTTGATCGGCGAACGCATACGCGAAGAAAAGTTGAACGGAAAGTCAGTCCGATCTGCAATTGATGCCGGATACACCCGTGCGTTTCCGGCGATCCTGGATTCCAACGCCACAACCCTGCTGACATCTCTGATTCTGTTTATTTTCGGAACCGGGCCCGTCAAGGGGTTTGCCGTCACCTTGAGCATTGGTATCATTGCCAGTATGTTTTCGGCGCTCTTTGTCACGCGGCTGATTTTCGACTGGTTGATCCGGCGCAATCCGCACATGGAGTTGAAAATGTTTGGGTTGGCCGGCGCCACGCGGATACCTTTTCTGCGGCGAAGATTCTGGGCCTACGGCTTTTCATTGTTGACGCTGGCGCTGGGGCTCGCCGGTTTCTTCTGGCGGGGTCACGGAAACTTCGGCGTCGAGTTTGTCGGCGGAGCCCTTGTTCAAATGCGGTTTCAGCAAAACCCGGATATCGGGCGTATCCGCGAAGCGCTTGAAGAAGCAGCGGTCAAAGATGTCATGATTCAGCCGTATGCAAGCGCATCTGAAAACCAGGTGGTCATCCGGATGAGAGATGCCGAACTTCAGAACCTCGAACCCGCGATGCGCCGGGTTGTCGGCGATCAGGGCTATGAAATTATGCGCGTCGAGCGCATCGGACCGGCGGTCAGCGAAGACCTGCGGACCAAAGCTTTTTGGGCGATCCTTTTGTCGACGGCCGGAATTTTGGGCTATCTTGCCTGGCGGTTTGACCGTACCTTTGCCGCCGCCGCCGTGATTGCGCTGCTGCACGACACGCTGTTCACACTGGGCGTCTTCGCCCTGAGCGGCCGGGAGATCAGCCTTCCCATCGTGGCGGCAATGCTGACCATTATGGGCTACTCGGTAAACGACACCATTGTTACGTTTGACCGGGTGCGCGACAATTTGAAGTCAATGCGCAAGGCTACTCTTCAAACTGTATTTGAGGCCAGTATCAACCAGACCTTAAGCCGGACGGTGCTGACGAGCTTTACGACGCTGATGTGCGCCGCAGCCCTGTATTTTTTTGGCGGCCGTGCCATCAACGATTTTGCTTTCACACTTCTGATCGGTTTCAGCGTGGGCATTTATTCCACTATTTTTGTCGCCGGCGCTCTGATTGTGGACTGGAAAGCCTTCTTTACACCCTCACGACATCAGGCGCGCAAGAGAACGACAGAACTCCAGCATTAACGCCCGTCACAATTGAGACCAGAAAACGCATGACCTGGATTTCAGGGAAATGGTCCTTTGCGACGAGAGCGGGTTTTATTGAAGATTTTCATTCGATTCAGAGTCCGTTTTGGTCACCGGCGACGGATGCGGCCGGCTGTTCCTTGACACAGCAGTCGCAACTGATTTGTCGACTGTTCGCCGGTAACTTTTGCCAGTTCCCATTATCACCCCGATTGGATGCAGGGGCTCGATGTTTTCACAAACAATTTTGATGATTACCGCAATCGGAACTGAAATGAGCGCACCCACAATTCCCCACAGCCATCCCCAGAACAGCAGCGCCACCAGCACTACCACCGGGCTCAAATTCAGCTGGTCCCCCATGAATTTCGGTGTCACCACGTTGCCTATGACCAGTTGAATGACGGTAACGGCGATCAAGGTGGCCACGCCCGGCCAGATATTCGGGTAAAACTGCACCACCGCCAGCAGTATCGGCGGAATCGAGGCTGCAATAGACCCGACGGTGGGGATGAAATTCAAGAAAAATGCCATCGCGCCCCAGGTGATCGGAAAATCCACGCCAATCAGCAGCAAGGCCATCCAAACCAGCAGGCCGGTTACAAAACTGACCAAGATATTCAAAAACAGATACCTTCGAATCTGGGCTTTGATGGAGTAAGTTATGCGGTTGATCTGGTCGGCATTTTTTTCAGAAAAGGTTTGAACAATCTTGTACTGGAAGTAAGGTTTGCCCAGCAGGATGAAAAACAAAAAGACGATTACCAAAATCAGGTTGGACACGAATAAAAAAATGGAGCCGGAAAGCGTTACCAAAAAGCGGGCGATACTTTGCTCCCAGTCGATGCCGCCAAACGGATCGAACTTGATATTCCAATGGCTGGTCACGCCGGCGATCAAATCGATCAGGCGTGTCTGATACGTCGGATAAGCTACGGTAAAGCTAGAGATTCGCAGGTACAGAAATATACCCGACAAGCAGAAAATTCCGAATAAAAGAATCAGGATCAAGAAGATCGCCAGCGAGGCAGGTATTTTACGCCGGGTACTGAAATCGACCGCCGGTTCGATCAAGTGGGAAAGGAGCCAGGCAAGGGTCAGCGGCAGGATGGCCGCAGCGGCGTGCTTCAACACCAGACCGACTGCCACCAGGGCCAACATCCCTTGAAAAAGAAAAATGACTTTCGTGCGATCAAAGTCCATTTTTATGAAAGCGACTGAGACTGATATTAATGACAGTTAACCCTAACATTGCATAAATCTTTTTAACCCTTGATGTTGAGTAGAAGCAGACAGTCGATTTTACTGGGACGATGCTGGATGCTGGATACTTGATGCCGGATGTTCAGGAATTCGGCGAGAGTGAGATCCATCTAAATCCAGTATCCAGAAACCAGTATCCAGGATCACGTAATATTGCCAATGCTTTTCATCACAACGGCCTAAATTAAGGACACATTTTATGCAATTCAGGGGTTAATAAGCCCCCGGAATAATGATCCTTCAACCAACCAGCCCGTGCAAGCGGTCGTTGAACCTATGGCGTGATTTTCTGTTGCCGCAGATGCGCATTCCGATCAGACCGATTTCATAGAGCAGATAAAGCGGCACCCCCATCAGGGACAAGTTGAAAATATCCGGTGTCGGCGTCAATATGGCCGATACGACGCTGATGCCTAAAATCGCATAGCGTCGGTGCCTTGCAAGCACCTTTGCCTCCACCAGGCCGAGTCTAGCCAGCAAAATCATGGCAAGCGGCAGTTCAAAAATGCAGCCAAAGCCGAAGACGAAAAGAAAGCAGAACGAGACAAACTTTTTCACCGAAATGACCGCCTCAAGATATGGGGTCTGAAAATTCAGAAGGAAACGAACACCATAGGGCAGCGTCACACCCAGACAAAAGACGGCGCCCCCGATGAAAAGCACCATGGAGCTCACCCAAAAGGCAAGCATCATGCGACGTGAAAAAGATGAGAATAAAAGGGCGACCTCCGACAGAATTCGGTAAAATATGAAGGGCACACCGGCGATCAGGCCTGTAGCCAAGGACAGGGTCAGAACTGCTATAAATGTTTCCGGGACTCCGAAGGCAGCCAGCTGCACGCCGGTTCGCGCCTGCAGAAACACGAGGATCCGCAAGCTGAAAAAATATCCGCCAATCGAGAAAAGGAGAATCACGATACCCGACTGGATCAGTATCTTTCGCAAAGACTCTAACAACGCAAGAACCCGGTTCGGATTCTGTGCAAGATGCTCACCAGAGCCCATATGACCTCTGAAACCGGCACTTCACGGATCCGGCTCACTTCGGCAGCAGCAAGAGGAAAACCATCTGAATGAGGATACCGGCGGCCAGCACCGAAGCGACCTGCCTGGCAACGTTGGCGCCTAGCGCATGCATGAGAATGAAATTTTGCGGATCATCTTCAAAAGCGACCTTTATATTGCCTGCGCTTAAGGCTGCTGCAGCCAGTCGATCATCAATCGATCGCAAATATGATGAATCAACATTTCGTTTTGTCAGTAGTTTAAATTGCTTCGAATCGAATTTGACATTCATCGTTTTATTACAAACACCGGACTTATGCTTCTCCTGATAACTTTCTCTGAAACAGATCCGAGAAAAAGTTCCTGGAGGTTGCTCATGCCGTGGGACCCGATGACCACGGCAGAGACGCGCTCTTCATCTTCAACCCGCAGGATCTCTTTTACAGGGATGCCGGCTTCGGCCCGCAACTTCACCTTTAAACCTGCTTCGGTCAGCTCTTTTGCTACACCCTGCAGCCGTTTTTCAATGTATTCTTTTTTGTTTTTTTTCAGAGCCTCAAAGTCCTTTTCGTTTAGAAATCGGCGCAGAGAATCCATGCCGCGTTCATCGATCACATGCAGAACAACCACCTCTTTGGCCCCGCTGTCTTTAAGTCCTTTGATATAGATCAAGGCCTTTTCAGCCACATCCGAAAAATCAGTGGGATATAGAATTTTCTCAAACATCTTAATCCTCCTTTCCGTGAATAGATGTAAGCATTAATCAAGCAAGGGGTGTGCCATTGGTGATGCTTCCCGTGAAGGCTCCGGGATAATTCCTCCACAGCCCGTGCATTTGCAGAATGCACTCGAAGTTATTGAAATTATATTTCATTCTCGTTCAGGGATCCCAAAGAAAATATTCCGTCCGCTGGATTCAGACAGGATTAATTTAAAAAAAGAACCTGCAGTTCCTATTTCATTGAAAAAGCGGAACTAAACTATCTTGGGTGCCTAAATAGTATAGAAAATCAGAGTGAATACGTTGTTATAAGTTCGACCAAAGCTCTCTATTATACTGATTTCCGATCAGTTCGGCGGGGTTGACGGCCGGCGTTTATCGGAAACGGTTTGATGATTCCGAAAACCTTAAAAGACCTATCGTAAGCATCAACTTTTGACAGCAGGTATAAATTTTGCATTTTTTTCTTTTAATAACTTCCCGTTTATGTGCTTCGGCGGTAACCTGACCTTTCATAAACCACCCTGACCTATCAGGATGAGAAATTAAAAGCTTTTACCGCATCAATCAGAGATTAACGGCAGATCGCGGTCCCTGCCTCTTCCGGGGGCCTTCAGCCCACCCTTGGCTCTGCATGTGGTCGCTGATTGATTTGAGGACAAAAAATGACGCTATTTTATTTTATCGGCGGCCTGGTGCTTATGATTACCGGGGCCGAGGCCCTAGTGAGGGGGGCATCGAAACTGGCAAGGACGGTGGGGCTGTCGCCTCTGATCATCGGTTTGACCATCGTGGCTTTCGGCACCAGCGCTCCTGAAATGGCTGTCAGTGTGCTGGCCGGCCTGGCCGGAAAAGCCGACATCTCGTTGGGGAACGTCGTGGGCAGCAACATTTTCAATGTGCTCTTCATACTCGGGGTTTCATCCCTGATTACACCGTTAATTGTATCGGCACAACTGGTGCGCCTGGATGTGCCGATCATGGTTGCCGTATCTATCCTGACACTGATGCTGGGGGCCGATGGGAAGATCGGCCGCATCGACGGTATTCTGCTGTTTGCCGGCATCATCATCTACACGGCGTTTCTGATCCACCAGGGGCGGCGGGAAAACAAAGACTTTCACGGGGAAAAAGTGCCGACTTCGATCAATAAACAATCGGCTTTGGGTGCAGGGTTGCTGGTCAATATCGGATTGATCATCGTAGGACTCGCCCTGCTGGTTCTCGGCTCAAACTGGCTTGTGAGGGGGGCTGTGGCGATCGCTCAGTTCCTGGGGGTGAGTCAGCTGTTGATCGGCCTGACCGTCGTGGCTGCCGGCACCTCCCTGCCGGAGGTTGCCACCTCGGTTGTCGCCGCCCTCCGCGGTGAGCGCGACATCGCGGTCGGAAATGTTGTCGGAAGCAATATATTCAACATCATGGCCGTGCTCGGTATGTCAGCCCTTGTTGCCTCGGAAGGAATCACCATATCCGACATCACCCTGCGCTTCGACATTCCGATTATGACCGCGGTGGCCGTCGCCTGCCTGCCGATTTTTTTCACGGGCAACGTCATCTCCCGCTGGGAAGGGGGCCTTTTCCTCGGATACTATCTGACCTATACCCTTTATCTGATCCTGTCCGCCACCCGCAGCGACATTCTGCCGCTATTCGGCAGAGCCATGCTGTGGTTTGTCATCCCGATCACAGCGGTTACACTGCTGGTCGTTCTTGTGCGCGCCATACGCCTCCGAAATAGGGTTTAGCAATGTTGAAACCATTCCCGCTAGATGGACGCCACCATGAAACAAAGTATTGAAATGAGCATGCCGGGCAGCGGTGATTCCACGATAAAGGGAGTCATCCGATCTTTAGGATTGGTGTTTGGAGACATCGGCACCAGCCCAATTTACACCTTGAGCGTCATATTTCTTTTAACCAAACCATCCGCAGAGCATGTAATCGGGGTACTCTCTCTGATTATCTGGACCCTGGTGGTTTTGGTGTCGGTAGAATATGCCTGGCTCGCCATGAGCCTTGGGAAAAAGGGCGAAGGCGGAACCATCGTCCTGAAAGAGATCCTGTTACCTCTACTCAAAGGAGGACGCCGGGCTGCCTTTGCTACGCTATTGGCTTACATTGGCATTTCACTTCTGATTGGTGACGGCATTATTACCCCAGCGATCAGCATTCTCAGTGCCGTTGAAGGCCTAGTGCTGGTACCGGGTCTCGGAAGTATTAACCACAGAATTCTTATCATAATCGCCTGTGGCATTGCTGCGGTCCTATTTTTTATCCAGAGGAGGGGAACAGACCGGGTCGCTGATACGTTCGGCCCGATAATGGTGCTGTGGTTTCTTTCACTGACGGTATCCGGCATGGTTGCGGTTTCAGGATTTCCATCGGTTCTCAAATCCGTAAACCCTTACTTTGCGGTGCATTTCTTGGTAGAAAACAGACTGGCCGGATTCTTTATTCTTTCGGAAGTCATTCTTTGTGCAACCGGCGGCGAAGCGCTGTATGCCGACATGGGTCACCTGGGACGCCAGCCGATCATCCGAGCATGGTATTTTGTATTCACTGCGCTCTTGTTTAACTATTTAGGCCAGGGAGCCTATATCATTCAGCACCCGGAGGCAAAATCAGTTCTTTTTGAGATGGTCTTCCACCAGGCTAAACTGGCATATGTTCCCTTTCTGATTCTCAGTATTTTGGCCACGGTTATTGCCTCTCAGGCAATGATCAGCGGAATGTTTTCAATCGTCTATCAAGGCATCAACACCCACATTATGCCCCTCTTCAAAATCGAGTACACCTCACCAAAATTAAGATCGCAAATCTATATCGGAAGCGTCAACTGGTTTCTTCTGCTTGCCGTTATCTTCATTGTGCTGCAATTTCGAGAATCGCATCGATTAGCGGCTGCATACGGCCTGGCGGTTACCGGCACCATGACGATCACCGGCATCATGATGACATGGATTTTTATACTGAGAAAGCATCCGGGCAAGTTCATGGTATCTGTCATCGTAACAGTGGTCGCTATGGTTTTTCTGATAGCATGCTTTTACAAACTTCCTCTCGGCGGATACTGGTCCCTGATTCTGGCCGGCATACCGTTTTCGGTCATTTTAATTTATACCTCGGGTCAAAGGTTGTTGTACCGTCGCTTGAGCCCCACAAGGCTGACACGATTCCTTGAACGCTTTCAAATAGCTCACTCCGTTATGTCAAAGATAGAGGGCACAGGGCTTTTTTTTGTCAGAGATATCTCCAAAATACCTCCCTACATTATCCACACCATGTTTACCAACAACATCATCTATACGGATAATATTTTTGTCTCGGTGGTGAGGTTGGACGAGCCTTTCGGTGTCAGCGGAGCCTTCAAAGAGGATCTGGCTTCGGGATTGCGGGTGTTTGAAATCAGGTACGGCTATATGGAGGTTATAAACGTTGAAAAACTCATGCGCAAATCCGGCATCGATGAAAAAGCCATATTCTACGGACTTGAGGATATTGTAACCCGAAACGCTTTTTGGAAAATTTTTGCCACCATCAAGCGCCTGTCACCTACATTTCTTCAATTTCATAAACTTCCTCCGCATAAACTCCACGGGGTGGTGACACAAGTAAAGATGTAGCGGCATAAAAAGATACCTGCTGTAAAAATCCAAAGCACATCAGATGACTATGGAAGAAATCTTGTTACCGGATTATGTTCCAGGGGATATTATTTCCTATTTTTTTAGACCAGCTTGCCTTGAAATATGACGGCAAATCCCAGAAAGGCCAGGAAGCCCATGACGTCCGTTACCGTCGTCAAAATTATGCTGGAGCTTTGCGCCGGATCGATCCCGATCTTTTTCATCAAAAGCGGGATGGCGGCTCCGGATAAACCGGCAAAGATGAGATTGAACAGCATACCCAGGCCGATGACGACACCGAGGTAGGGATTGCCGTACCACATCCACGCCACCAGTGCCGTCACGGCACCGATAATGGCCCCGTTGATGGCACCCAGCTTGCCTTCCTTGCCGATTAAGCTCAAAATTTTATCTTTTGGAATTTCCCGCATGACGATGCCGCGCATGACGACAGCCAGAGACTGGGCGCCGGCATTGCCGCCCTGGCCGGCGACTACCGGCAGAAAAACCGCCAGGATGGTCAATTTGGCAATGATGCCTTCAAACAGGGCCACCACCGCCGCAGCTAAAAATGCGGTGGCGAGATTGATGTGCAACCACGGCAGCCGTTTTTTCAATGAATAGGATATGGCGGAGAAAACACGCTCATCGGCGCCGACGCCGACCATGCGCTGAATATCCTGGGTGACGTCATCCTGTACTTTTTGCAGCATGCGTTCGGCTTTGATAATACCGAGAATATGGTTTTCGCTGTCCACCACCGGGGCGGCAAAATATTTGCGCTTGGCGAGTTCATTGGCCGCCTCCTGGCGGTCGGTAAAGCAATGCAGGACAAAAACCTCCTTGCGGATGATTGCCTCCAGCGGATTATCTGGGGCGGCGAGCATCAGATCACGCATATTCAACACGCCGATAAGATGCTTTTCTTCGTCGACAACGTAGACATATGATAACGGGAAGCGTTTTTTGGCCAGTAAACGGATTTTTTCAATCGCTTCTTCCGCCAACGTGTCTTTGTTAAATGTCAAAAAATCCGTTGTCATGATTCGACCGACACTGTCCTGCGGATATTCCAACAGCTCCCCGATTTGTTCTTTGAGTTTGCCTGAAAGATGCCGGGTCATGCGTTCTCGGGCATCCTCCGGAAGATGCATCAGAATCGACGACGCCAGCTGGGGGTCGAGTTGGGCGGTTAATTCCTGCAAAAATTCCTCATCAGCATCTTTCAGCAGCGACGAAGCATAGCTTACCTGCAATTGCTTTATGACCCTCACAGCCAGCGAAGGCGGCAGTGCCTGAAGGATGCCGGCGGCCCTTTCTTCCGGCAAACTTTCAATGAATCGGGCGGCAGTGCCCAGGTCGTGTTCGAGGAATTTTTCAATCAAAGGCAGAAACGTGGCTTGATCGGTCATGGTCCCGCTCCTTTGTATCACTGTCAACTGTCAGCCAGCCGCCGGCCTGAAAAAAGACCCGTTTGATCAGGTCGGAAGCCATGTAAAGATATCATTGTCGGTTTCGGCTGCTTAAAATCACAAATTCCAAATAACAAATCCCTGGCCCAGACCGATTTAACACCTATAGTATTTATTGCATTCACGCCCAGGTCAGAACAGGGATGTAGGTATATACCAAGCAAGTCGCACCAGGGCGGGCTCAAACAAATTACAATGACCAAAATTAAAAATTTCAAACGGGACATCATTGGTTTCGGTCATTGATTATTGGGATTTGGGATTTATTTGGTGCTTGGATTTTGGAATTTGATATTTTCTAACTGCTGCCACCTAACACCCCCAAAACCTCAACCCATCAGTCTCTATGAGAACATGTTATCAGAACAAATGGCCTGAGCGCCTAGTAACCCACCTTGATCTGCACTTCGACATCCGGCCAACGCTTTTCGACAGGTTGAACGGCCGATGGTGCAATAATTTTGCAAAAGACACTGGTATCGTTGTAAATGCTTTCAAGGTAAATCGGGGTGGTGATGACGCTGCTTACCTTGTCCTTGCCGGCGGCGGCCGGAGAGAGCACCTTTACTCTTTCGGGAACCATTTTCAACTCCAATACCTTCAGACCGCCGGGCAGTTTCCCGATCAGCTGCGGTTTGATCGGAACTTCGCGTTCTTCAATTTCAGCCAAGGTCAACTCCACACCGGAAGGGACCACATCGAGTATTTTAACATTTCTCGGCATTCGAATATTCTCGCCGGTAATTGGGAAGGTTTGCTTTCCAGCGGCGGCCTTGGAAAGGTCTACCTTTACATTTAACTGCGCCGCGTTTATGGAATCAAGATCCGATTTTGGACCGGCGAGATGAAGGCGGACTTCTTTCTGCTTGTCACCGACCAGGATCAGGTTGGCCGGCGATGCCGTATATTCCACCGGGACCGAAATGATCTTCTCGAGCATCTCACCCTGGGCAATAATTAATGTCGACCAGAAAAACATCGCCACAATCAGACTCGCAAGGATCTGGGGGAATAGTTTCCAGCGTAATTCGCGATCAGGCATTTTAATGACGTATGAAACCGTTTCTTTCCAATGGGAAATGATCTTTTTACAAATTTGATCAGGGTCGGCCGCCGCACGGAACCGGCCGTTTTTGAAAAATGATACGCGACCCCGTTCCTCAGATACGACAATAACCAGTGCATCCGATTTTTCGGCCAGGCCCATGGCCGCATGGTGGCGGGTACCGTATTCTTCCGGCAGCCTGGAACTTTGAGACACGGGCAGGCGCACACCGAAACGCCTAAATTTTCCGTTCTGAATGATGAGAGCACCGTCATGACCGGGTGAGTTCGGATCAAAGATGCTCATAATCAGGGGGATGCTCGGCTTCGCATCCAACTTATAGCCGCCCGCAAGCCACTCTTCAATGGGTTCTTTGCCGGGAAAGACAGCGATGGCCCCCCGGTGTTGCTGGGACATTTTCCATAGGGAATCTGCCACGATTTGAGAAAGTTCATCTTCTCTGTCACCCGTTTCAGAACGTCTAACCGAGACAGCGCGTTCAAATATTTTTCTAATTTCCGGCTGAAAGATAACAATCAACGCAATGGCGGCTACCTGACTGAGGTTGCCGAAAATCCACTCGATGCCCCGGAGATCCAGAAAACTGGCGATGAGAAAAAGACCCAAGCCCGCCAAAATTCCGACAACGATCCTCCAGGTGCCCAGACGCAGCAATGTGCGGTATAAAAAAAATAATCCCGCTGCCATCAGAAGGATGTCCAGTGTGGATCGCCAATTAAGCAGTGCTTTTATCAGAATCAGTGAGCCGAAACTCTCCATTAGCCCCTCTCGTTGCGGATTATTTTTAACGGTGTTGGATGATACGAAATCTACCCGACCCGAAAGCAGAACTTTAAATTCCGCTATTGCAAACAATAAGAACTGCCGCTTCCCTCTGCAAGATTCTAAGCTTCTTCCGAGACAACGCTTGGGTCCCTGCGGGGCAGTAAATTTATCGCAAAGTCATTTAAAAGGGTTTCAGGTTTCACCAGGTGTCAGCTGATGGCCGCCGAAGTTTACCAGTCTCAGGCTGGTTTACGCGCCTCTGGAGGGTGTTCAGGTTGATCGAAATGGAGACATGCCTGACACCTCACCTATACCGTAAACCAAGTTCCTTGAACCAGAAATCTGACACCTCGTATGAAACTTCATTTATTCCGACCGCTGACGCAGGGCGGGCCTCCGTGTCCGCCGATATGGGTCGGCACGGAGGCCCGCCCTGCGTTAGCACTGGGCCAAAGTTTCTTTTTTCGATCAAACTGGCCGCTCCGCGGCCAGCGGCTGGGCTGACACCTGAAAACTTTTATCATTAGGTAACAATATGGAAGTTCTTCGTCAGATATTGTCGCAACTGAAAGCCACGTTTACCAACCTCAGCCGCGGCAAGCAGATCACGCTGGCAACTTTGTTTCTGGGGTCACTGGCCGGTTTCATTTTCCTGATGAGCTGGTCGGGCAAAAGTGAATTTCAGCCGGTGTTTGCCCAACTGGACCCGGAGGATGCCGGCATTATACTGACCCGTCTTAAAGAACAAAAAATTGAATACCGCCTTGCTTCCAATGGAACGACCATCCTGATTCCGCAGGAACATATTTATGAAATCCGCATGCAAATGGCATCTGAGGGGCTGCCCCGGGGCAGCGGAATTGGTTTTGAGATCTTTAATGATACCAAACTCGGAATGACCGAATTTGCCCAGAATGTCAATTATCAGAGAGCGCTTCAGGGCGAGCTGTCCCGCACCATCAACCGGATCGGGGAAATTGAAAGTTCAAGGGTTCACATTGTGCTGCCCGAAAAATCACTTTTTGTGGAAGAAGAAGAACCGGCCACAGCCTCGGTAGTGTTGAAACTGCGCCCGGGAAAATGGTTGAACCAGAGCCAGATCAACGGGATCGTCCACCTGGTTTCTTCCAGCGTTGCGCGGTTGAAGCCCGAAAATGTAACCGTTGTCGATCAGTCCGGAAAGCTGTTGGCCGGTGTCGAAGATGACGCCTCTTTCGGAAACCTCAGCTCCGATCAACTGGAGTACCAGACCCGAGTTGAGAAGAACCTCGAAAATCGTGTCCGGACCATGCTGGAGTCGGCTTTGGGAGAGGATAAAGCCATTGTCAGATTATCCTGTTCCTTTGATTTCAAAAGCCAGGAAAAAACAGAAGAACTATACTTGCCGAATAATCAGGTAGTTCGCAGTGAACAAGCCATAAATGAATCCTCCACCAACCCGGAGCTTACCCCTCAAGGGATACCGGGCGTCAGATCCAACATTCCTGGGGATGCAACGGCCGGTGAAGCGATCCGTTCTACCACCAGGGCTTCGATCTTTGAGAAAAAGGATCGCACCGTAAATTATGAAATCGGCAAAGTGATCAGCCATACCAAAGAACCGGTCGGCAAAGTGACCCGGGTATCCATTGCCGTTCTGGTGGATGGCACTTACGAGCGGGTTGAGAAGGAAGAGGGGCGGTTTGAATGGAAATATATAGCCAGATCGGCTGAGGAGATGCAGAAATTTGAAAACATTGTTAAACGAGCGGTGAATTTCAATGCCTCCAGAGGGGATGAGCTCGAAATAGTGAACATCCCATTCGAAACGACCCTGCTTTCCTTGAATGCGGACCCACCTGTCGAAGACAAGTGGCTGAATCTGTTGAAAAAATACCAGCCATATATGAAATACGGTTTTTTAAGTCTTTTCCTCATTTTGTCTTTCCTGTTTTTTGTCAGGCCACTGGTTAGATGGTTGACGGAGTATTCATTCGGCGATTTAGAAATGTTCAAGCAACTGCCGAGAACGGTGGGTGAACTCGAAGGTGATTTTGATCAGACTGCCCGGCGGCTGACATTTAGAGACCAGGCATCAAAACTGATTGCCAGGGACAGCGAAGCGTCCATGGGCGTTATGAAGGACTGGATAAAAGAGGATTAGAATGGATCCCGGAAAAATTTCAGGACCCTTAAAAGCCGCCATTTTGATTCGCTCCCTGGGCAAACAGGTCGCCGAAACGATCTTAAATGGTCTGTCCGATGGTGAGAAAATGAAAGTCAATCGTCACCTGGATCAGATGGGCACCATATCAACGAACGTTATAGAGCATGTGGCCAAGGAATTTACTGATACTATCGCCATGCGGGCCCAGGCGGCTCGGCTTGCACCCCCGCCCGAACCTGGTCGCGCTAAAAATGCCGACAAAAAAAAAGGCGAAACCGAGGATGAACTCGAGGGATTGAAAGCAATTGATTCGCTGACCGCGGATGAACTCTACGAATTAATAAAAGATGAGCATCCCCAGACGATTGCCATCATTTTAATTCACTTGAAAACAGCCACTGCCAGTAATGTGCTGTCCAGACTGTCGGATGAAATAAAAACCGATGTCTCAATGCGGGTGGCAACACTGGATAAGGTGAACACTGAAATGATCGAAGAGGTCAATAGCGTTTTCAAAGAAATTCTGAAGAATAAGAAAAGCTCGGTGGCCAATGTCAGCGGCGGTATTGATCGTCTGGCCGAGATCTTGAATCAGACGGATGAAATTTCAAGTGAACTGATTCTAAACGAAATCGAAGAAACCGATGCGGAAATGGCCGCCGAGATCAAGCAAAAGATGTTTGTATTTGAAGATCTGGTGCTGGTTGATGATCGTGGATTTCAGAAGCTGCTGCGTAAAGTTGAAACGATGGAACTGGCGATTGCGCTTAAGGCGGCCTCTGAAGAAGTAAAAGACAAGGTCTTCCGGAATATGTCGGAACGGGCCGGTGCGATGCTGCGCGAAGAGATGGAAGATCTCGGACCGGTCAGGATGAAAGAAGTCTCCGATGCTCAGATGGGCATTACCAATATTATCCAGGAAATGGAAGCCAAGGGAGAAATAATTATCAGTGGGCGCCGAGGAGAAGAAATTATTACCTAGTACTGATGCCGGCGCCTCCCGCAACCATCGAGCCGGTTTCAGACTCCACTACTTTCCGGATATTCCGCTTGAGGATCCGGATAACATACGAACCTGCGCGTCGTTGAAAGATAAATTTCAAAGGGTCCGCTATGACAATCATAATACGGACGGTGCGGATCTTTGCCGCGATGATGAGAACCATGAAACACGACCGGAGAAAAGCGCGAAATCCGGTGGCCGATTTGATGTGGATACTTATCAGAAGGGATTCAACGATGGCTTGGAAAAAGGCGCCGCCGATGGCGAAAAAGCCGGGTTTGAGCGCGCCTCAAAAAAACTGGAACCGCTGCTGGACAGTCTGCGAAGCGCTTTATTGCAGCTAAAAACGATTCGGGCCGAGACGTATCACCATATTGAAAAGGAAGTTGTGGAACTGGCCTTGGCCATCGCCCGGAAAGTCGTCTGCCGCGAGATAGAGACGGGCCGTGAGGTTGTCTTGGGTGTGGCCAGGGAAGCTCTCGCCAGAATCGAAGATCCGGGAGAAATTAAAATCAAGATGAATCCGGCCGATCTTCAATTTGTCAATGAAACCAAGCACCAACTGTCAGGCCTGATTGGCAGTATGGATAATGTCAGCTTTGAAGCTGAAGAAAATATTCAAAGCGGCGGCTGTATTATCGAAACCAATTTTGGGGAGATCGACGCCCGGATTGAAAATCAGATTCAAGCCGTGGAGGAGTCCTTTCGCAACGCCATCGAGAATTTTGGCAGGAAGGAGTGACCCGCCGCGCCTGATATTATAGCCCGGGCTGAGAAAACAGGCTTTGCCCTTATAGTGCCGGAGTATTGAAGTATTGGAGTATTGGAGTGTTGGAATTCTTAAGGAACCAATCATCGATGGCTGCCGGTGTCGACTTAACCAAATATCATACCTGTCTGGAGTCAACTTATCCCATTCGCGCCACCGGACGCGTAACCAATGTTGTCGGTTTGGTGGTCGAAGCGCACGGACCGGTGTCCTGCCTGGGTACCGTGTGCGATATCTATACTACCCAGAAGAACCATACCATAGCTGCTGAAGTCTCCGGCTTCAGAGATAAAAGCGTTTTGCTGATGCCGCTGGAGGAAATTCACGGCATTGCGCCGGGGTGCAAAATAGTGGCTCGCCGGCAACAGGCCGTTGTGCCGGTGGGACCGGGTTTGCTGGGTCGTGTAATTGATGGTCTCGGCATCCCGATTGATGACAAAGGACCCATCGCGACCGAGGCCGAATACCCGATTTATGCCGCGTCGATCAATCCGCTCAAGCGCAGGAGAATTCGTCAACCGCTGGATTTGGGTATCCGGGTTATCAACGGTTTGTTGACTGTCGGTTGCGGACAGCGCATCGGTGTATTTGCAGGCTCCGGGGTTGGTAAAAGCGTATTGCTGGGGATGATCGCCCGTAAAACAAAGGCTGATGTCAATGTGATTGCCCTTATCGGAGAGCGGGGCAGAGAACTTAATGAATTCATCGAGAAAGACCTCGGTCGGGAAGGACTCAGCAGGTCGGTGATCGTTGTGGCCACTTCAGATCGTCTACCGCTGATTCGAATGCGAGGGGCCTTTATTGCAACTGCGATCGCTGAATACTTTCGTGATCAGGGCCAACATGTCAATTTGATGATGGACTCGATTACCCGCTTTGCCATGGCTCAGCGGGAGATCGGACTGGCACTCGGGGAGCCGCCTACCACCAAGGGATATACCCCGTCAGTTTTTACCCTTTTGCCCAAGCTGCTGGAACGCGCCGGGACTTCCGCCAACCGCGGCACCATTACCGGCCTTTATACGGTGCTGGTGGAAGGCGATGACACCAATGAGCCCATCGCCGATGCCGTGCGGTCCATTCTGGACGGTCATATTAATCTTACCAGAGATCTGGCAATGCAAAATCACTACCCCGCAGTTGATGTGTTGAGCAGTATCAGCCGTGTCATGGTCGATGTGATCGATGATAAGCACAAACAGAATGCCAATCGGCTGAAAGAAATACTGGCAACTTACCGCAGAGCGGAAGATTTGATCAATATCGGTGCCTATGTGTCCGGCAGTAATCCAAAAATTGATTTTGCGATCAAGATGATTGACAGGATAAACGCTTATCTAAAACAGAATGTAGAGGAGACGGTGTTTTTTGAAGACAGCATTGCGCAACTGGATGCTTTATTGGAATCAGATGCGCATGGTGATAGCTAAACTCCTTGACTGCAAACCGCAGAATATCGAATATCGAACCGCAGAATGTTGAAGGGTGGTTTCGCTGCGCTCAGTCTTAATAAACTAATAAAATAGACAGAATACCTTCCTTCGATCCGCCTCCGGCGGAACATTCATTATTCGATATTCGATATTCGCTTTTTTAGAGTTTCTTTTTTAGATTAAACTGGCAACCTTCGGCTGCCAGCAGCGCCGTTGACACCCGAAACCTGACACCCCAACTAAATGTATCGATTCAAACTGGAAGCACTTCTCAACCATCGCCGCCACCAGGAAGAGATATGTCAAAAGGAACTGGCTCGCTTGCAGCGACAATTGGCCGACGAGCAGGAAAAGCTGCGCCGTCAGAAACAGCAGAAACGTGAAAACGTTCAAAAACTTAAGGTCAGACAAAAAGAAAGCGCCAGTGTTTCCGATATTATCCTGTATATGAATTACATTGAGCAGCTGTCAAAAGAGATCGAGGAGCAAGCCACATGCGTGCATGAAGCTGCCAAAAAGGTCAATCACAAGCGTAATGAATTGATTGGTATCATGAAAAAACGCAAGACTCTGGAAAAACTGAAAGAAAAGGATTGGCTGGCCTATCAGAAAAAAATGATGCAGGACGAACGCAAATTGATGGACGAAGTCGCAACGACCCAGCGCGCACGGAAGAAGTGAGTTGCGGGTTGCCTTTTGCGGGTTACGGGTTGCGGGTTCCGGGGCGCGAGTTGCGGGTAGCGAGGGCTGCGATGCGGGTTGCAGGACACCCTTCGGCGCACGGTCCAAGGCATAGGGCTGAAGGCATAATAAAGCCTATAATTGCATAAATTATGGCATCGGGCTACGGCTGGTCCGATGAAAACCACTGGCATTATTGATTGATCCTGGATACTGGTTTCTGGACACCGGATGTCTATGGATTTCATTCCCGGTGCATTCCTGAATATCCAGTATCAAGTACCCCCTCTGAGGCGGGATCAACGCTTCTCACCCTCCCACCCTCTCACCTTCCTAGCCTTCCAGCCTCTATTGTCTTTCCTCTGATACCTGATTTATATCACCCATCCATCTTTACGCCTTGCGCCATGCGCTCTGCTCTTTGCCCTACACCTTCCCATATCTTCTGGCACCTCGTGTGAAACGTCACTGGTCGAAACAGCGAACCGCAGAATATCGAATATCGAACCGCAGAATATCGAAGGGTGGTTTCGCTCGTGGCCTTCGTAGCCAATTTGACGAAGTAGGTTTGCTCAGTCTTTTTTATAAAATAGACAGAATACCTTCCTTCGACATTCGATATTCATTATTCGATATTCGCTTTTTTTAGAATTTCTTTTCCGATCAAACTGACCGCCTCCGCCAGCCAGCGGCGTCACTGCCTGCCCTCCGCCCTGTCCCGTCGTAGTCACGCTGCAAGCGGGACGAAGTCGGAAGCCTGTAAGGCGAAGGGGGGACACCTAATATCGGTAAACTTTGCCACCCGTGGGAAATTATTGCCCATGAATTTAATAACGGATGCCGCCCAGGAGATTAGAAGTCAAGTCAGCAATGCTGATTTCAGTAAACGCATTTCGGGAATCAATTTCTCTATTTCTTAATATTTAAAACGGCTTATAAGTCTTTATGATAAGCCGATGCCTTACTGATCAGTCTTCTGATAAGTTTGGCATGCTACATGCTACTAAAACAGCTGATTTTGAAAGAAAGACCTTTTTTCAGCAATCTCTAGTTTGAGGAAATTGAATAATGGCAACTGATTTGTTTTTTTCACAGCCTGTTCCCCAGAATCCGACATCTGGAATTTGCGCCGACAAGATAGGACCTTCCGACTCGGCCCATTCAGCCAAGATCAAAACGAACAAGGAACCACAAAAAGATAAGGGTGAAAGTTTTTTGAAGGTTCTGAAAAAAGTGTCCCAAAATCATAGACCGGCTGATAGGTCACAGAATATCGACAAGGCAAAACCTTCTGAAACCGATACATCGGTCCCGGAAGATAAAATGGACGAAACGTTAAATCCCACAGCAGTGCAAAACGAAGGTGAATTGGAGCTTGCGTTGCTGCAGGAAAACACCGCCTCTGCGGAGTCGGATCAGTTGCTGTCTATCCGGGGTTTCATGAATTTTATCAAGGCACTGGAAGAAATGGGATATCACCTTTCGGTTGAGGGATCCGACGGACCGAATCCGGTGGCTGCGGAATCTACCGGAAGTAAAGATGTCGCCGCCCTAAAAATCCTGATGGCCAGACCGCAACAAAACGAGTTAGTCTCATCCAACGAGCTGGAAGTCGCTTTCAAACGGCTGGAGCAGTTCATTGCCGGTATCCTGAAGGGTACTACTCAGGCCGCCGTTGGAGGAAACACGGCCATCGGCCAAGCTCTGAATCAGGTTCCGAATTCAGCGCTGATTTTACAATGGATACAGCAACTCACCTCCGGCCTGCATCCTCAGGGCAATGATGCCGGAATGAGCGTGGGCGAAGGGGACTCGGGCGCCAAACCGTCCGGGTCGAGCGTCACAGATGCCAGTAGTTTTCCTGGATCGGCCGGGAATTCAATTAAGGGGACCGGCAACCTCGAAGGCAGCGGTCCGTTTCAATCTACTGAAAATGCCGGCCTTACATCTCAACCGGAGAATCGCGCGACAATCGAACCGGCAAAAAAAGTATCTGAAAATCTTCCCTCTCAGACGCAAATCAATGAAAATAGGAGAGAGGCCATCGCTGTTGAAAAGGCGGATGCCGACACTCCCAGACCCAAAGAGGATGCGGCTTTTCTGCGTGAAACCAAAACCGTCAGCCGGGTTGATGACTCTTCTCAGATGCCGGCCGGCCAAAATCGCATGCTGGCAAATAAAACCGATACAGTCCCGGATAACCGGTCCGTAAAACAATCTGCGCCCTCTGAATTAAAGATTGAGTCGGCCAACCTTTCCAATGGTTCAAACCGGACAACTGCCGACCAAGAGTCGCTTTCGAAAGTGCTGCAGGAAACCCGGTCTCAAAAAGATGGGAATGTTAAAATGTCGGGCGGCATGAGCGGTGAGACCGGCGGCAAGGTCATCAAAACCGAGGGCGGTGCCAATGACCCCGGACTGCTGAACCCGCAAAATCATCAAATTGAAAAAACGGCGGACCCCCTATCATTATCAAAGGCGATCGAATCCGAGCGCAGCGGCCTTAGAACTCAGACTCTGGATCAAATTGTACAAAAGGCTGCTATGCATCTGAAAAACGGGCAGCATGAAGCCCGAATCGATCTCAAGCCGGAATTCCTCGGTCATATCCGAATGCAGGTTATTTCTGAGAATCATCAGGTGACGGTAAGAATCATGGCGGAGCACGGTTTTGTCAAGGATATGATCGAAAACAATCTGCACCAGTTAAAAGCCAATTTGCAGCAGCAAGGACTGGACATCGAGAAACTCGAGGTATCGGTCTCCCGCGATTCAGATGAATCCGGAACGCCCAAAGAGAGACGGGCCGGAATGAGGGCGCGACATGGTGCCACTGATAACGGCAACCAAAGACACTTCGAGCAGGACACGCCGCAAGATAACCGGCAACCGCGTCGCAGTCCAAAGAGTGCGACCGGGGTGGATTATTTCGCGTGAGCAGCGCCTTATTTTTGCAGCGATTAAACCTTAACCCGGATGAACCGGAACCGATCCGCCTTCGGCGGACTCGCCAAGACGCAAGGACGCCAAGATGAACCACATTATTCACCTTTGCGGGCTTTGCGGCTTTGCCAGAAAAATTTTGTATCACTAAATGCAAACACTTTACTTTTAAGACTCTAACCGTGTGAGGTGAAACTTAATATGATAACCGAGGCATTAAATTCAGGCGTTTCCGGCGGTTCCCCGCTTGCCGCCCTGCCATCAAAGGTATTGGATAAGGATGACTTTTTGAATCTTTTAATTACCCAGTTGCAGAACCAGGATCCGCTGAATCCGACCGACAGTGTTGAGTTCACGGCGCAGCTGGCCCAATTCAGTTCCCTGGAGCAGTTGGGAAACGTCAATGATAATTTGCAGGAATTAAAGAATTTCCAAGCATCGATCAACAATTCCCAGGCCGTCTCACTGATCGGCAAAACAATCACCGCCGCCGGCAACTTCATTCGTTTAACTGCCGACATACCGGTTGAATGTAGTTTTAAACTCGATGATGACGCCGCCCTGGTTGTGGCCAACGTTTATGACAGCACCGGCGAATTTGTGAAGGCCATCGAGAGCCAGGACATGGCTGCCGGAGAGCATACCCTGTTATGGGACGGTACCGATAGAAATGGAAATCGGATGCCCGGCGGCGATTATACCTTTGAAATTATGGCCGCTGATCTCAATGGTAAGAACGTTGATGCGGCAACATTTTTCACCGGGACCGTCGATAAAGTGACTTTTGAGAACAATGCATCCTATTTGATGTCCGGCGGTCGGAAAATTGCCTTGGGAGATGTCATCCAGGTTGCCGCCCCTGAAAAAGCGGCCGTCATTGACACTGCCGACTCCGATTCCATCAACCCGGCTTCGCAGTTTACAACCCCATCAATTAATGGAGGAAATTAAAAATGATAGGATCTTTATTTGCAGGAATTTCAGGCTTAAATGCCAATTCAACGGCCATGACGGTTATTGGTGACAATATCGCCAATGTCAACACCACCGCCTTTAAGGCCAACCGTTCCATGTTTGCCAATGTGTTAAGTCAGTCCCTCGGCGGTTCTATCAATAATGGTATCGGCCGGGGCGTCGAATTCTGGGGCACCAGTCCACTGTGGACCCAAGGGTCGCTTGAAAACACGGCCAACCCCACCGATCTGGCTATCAACGGCAAGGGTTTCTTTATCGTGCAGGATGATGCCGGTTCCAATTACTATACACGGGCCGGGCAGTTTTATCTGGATGATGCCGGCGATATGGTTAATCCCGACGGGATGTATGTTCAAGGCTACCAGATCGACAGCAGCGGCAATCTGGGAAGTTTAACGGCCATCAGCATTCCCGGAGAACGGATTTCACCGCCTTCCGCCACGACAGAGATTTCATTTGACATCAATCTGGATTCACAGACCGCCACCAACGGCACCTATTCGACTTCCCAGTCGGTTTTTGACTCCCTGGGCAATGCCATTCCGTTGACCCTGACTTTTACCAAACAGGCGGCCGCCCAAACGTGGGCGGTGGCGGCCTCCGTTCCTGCGCCCAACGGGCCTGTTACGATTGGCGGCAACCCGACTGCCACGATTACTTTCGACAGCGCCGGAAATTTAACAGCGCCGGCGGCCGATCAAGCGGTATCCATTGTCCTGGCCAACGGTGCATCCACGCCCCTGGCAATTACCTGGGATCTATATGATGCCAGCGGCACCAGTCTTGATGATATCACCGGTTTTGCATCACAATCCTCCACAACCTTTCAGTATCAGGACGGTTATGCCTCCGGTGTGCTGCGGGGCATATCGGTGGATGAAGACGGTGTGGTCACCGCCGCGTATTCCAACGGCCAATTGACCCCGACCTACCAGATTGCGCTGGCCGACTTTCCCAGTTACGATGGGCTGACGAAGCTGGGAAAAAACCTCTATGCCGAATCTCTGCAGTCCGGGCAACCGATGCCGGGGGTCGCGGGCAACGGCCGGCTGGGTTCGATTACGGCCAGTGCCATTGAAATGTCCAATATCGACCTGGCTCAAGAGTTCGTCAAGATGATCACCACCCAGCGTGCGTTTCAGGCCAATTCTCGCGTAATCACCACCAGTGATGAAATACTGTCCGAGCTGATCAACATCAAACGCTAATGAGTAGTCGTTCCATGAGGCAAGGTCCGCAAGAATAGGTGTCCTTGGAGCTGGGCAGGACAGGACTGAGCAACGAGGACTGAGGACTGAGCATGTCGCTGCTGCCATCGCGAAATTCTTCTTAACTCAGTCCTCAGCACTGATCATCTTCTGAATTTGACTGATTGGTGAAAGGATCAGGGTTTATTACAACCGAAAACAAGAAAATAGGTGGATAGAAATGATCAAGGTAACCCGTTTAAACGATTCCGTTATGGTGATCAATGTCGAAAAAATACAATCGCTGCAGGCGACGCCGGATACGGTCATTACATTTACCAACCATGACAAACTCATTGTCAAAGAGCCGGTAGAGGAAATATCTCAGCGTATCGTGGATTATCAGCGCGCCATCAATCGCAATTTGCTTGATGAAGTTCATACCGATCAAAGTCTGCATTCGGCTGCAAGCCGATAGGACAGAGAAAATTTGCTAACTTTCCAATATTATACTTTTATTTTATCGTCAAAGTGTTGACTAACGGCTGCCAAAATTGACGCCCGCCACTCGACCGGCAACCCCCCGAGCGCATGCCGGGTGCGCCTGCACCCGAGCAACACCGGCG
>CP070771.1:3664991-3668633 GCA_020345785.1 Desulfobacterales bacterium | reverse complement strand
CAAGACACGTCATCAGAGAAGGAAAGGTAAATAATGATACCGGTATACTTTTCTGAACCAAAATAAAAACACCGGACATCAACCATGTTCCGGTGTTTTTATTGTCTTGCCGCCGATCGATACGGATATTGAGTTTTTATTCCGTATATCCTTTTAGATATTTCAAAAATTCTGAATCTGTGGATAATATGAGCGTATTTTTGTCGTCCATGGCTTCACTGTAAATTTCAAGCGTCTGGACGAATGAATAGAAATCAGGGTCCATTCCATATGCATCGGCATAAATAATGGTTGCCTCGGCATCGGCCTTACCTTTGATTTCCTGGGCCGTGCGGTAGGCCTCGGATGTAATCTCCTGCAAATCCCTTTCTTTTTCACCCAAGATTTTCTGGGCTTCGCCCTTTCCCTCAGAACGAAATTTCTCGGCAATTTGCTTGCGTTCCGCAATCATTCGCCCGTACACGGATTTTCTGACCTGCTCGACATAGTTTATCCGTTTGATCTTAACGTCCACCAGTTCGATGCCGAAGGGGCTTAATTTGGGTTGGGCCTGCGCCAGGATGCCCTGGGTTATTTTTTCTCTGCCGGTATTCACCGTAAAATAAGCTTTTTCCTCTCCTTCCATACCGATTTCCGTAGTTTCCAACTCGCGGTTAGATTTGCGAACGGTTTCAATCAGGCTGTTGGAAGTAATAAAATTCCTGACGGCCGGATCAATGATATCGTTGAGTTTGCCGATGGCATTAAACCGGTTGTTCACCGTTTGAAAGAACTTGACCGAGTCAACGATTTTCCACCTGGCAAAGATATCGACCCAGATAAATGTCTTATCCAACGTGGGAATCTGCCCCGGGTCTCCGTCCCAGTCCAACAAATTTTTAGGGAAAAAATTGGCTTTTTGGATGAACGGAATTTTAAATTTCAATCCGGGATCTTTTTTGGGCTCTCCGATGATGCGGCCGAATTGGGTGATAACGACCTGCTCGGTTTCATTGACGATATAGGCGGCATTGTAAACCAGCACAACTGCCGCAAGCAATACAACGATGATTATTCCTTTATTTTTCATTTTTGAGTACCACTCTGGCTTCCCATATTGAGCAAGGGTAGAAAATTTTTCTGATCAGAATCGACAATATATTTCGGGCCTAGGCGGGGGAAAAGCTCGCGCAGCGTCTCAAGATACATCCGCCTTTTGGTCACATCTTTGGCTTTTACATACTCATTGTAAATCGCCGTGAATTTAGCAGCGTCACCCTTGGCGCGGTTGACGCGGTTTAAAGCATAGCCTTCGGCCCCTTTAATGGTTCTTTCCGCCTCGCCGCGTGCGGCCGGAATGGCCTTGTTGTATTCCTCTCTGGCTTGGTAGATCATTTGCTCTCGTTCCTGGGTGGCCTGGTTCACCTCATTCCAGGAAGGCTGCACGGGACCGGGCACATTGGTCCTTTTCATTTCGATCGTCACGATGTGGATGCCGGTTTCCGCCTGGTCAAGTTCTTTTTGCAGCAGTCCCTTGGCTTCCACGGCGATCTCGTCACGTCTGTTGATCACCTCATCGATACTTCGGTCTCCCACAACCAGCCGCATCGCGGCCTCGGACATATCCGTCAGGATTCGCTGGACGTTGCGAACCTTGAATAGATAGTCATAAGGGTCCTTGATCCTGTATTGAACAATCCACGGTACCAGCGCGACATTCAGGTCGCCGGTGAGCATCAGCGCAACATTTTCGTTTTCACTGCCGGAATTAAACCGCAGCCTGCTGTCCGTTCTGGCGGAAGTGAATCCGAATTCTTCGGTTCTGATCTGCTTGACATTTACCTTGGTGACCTTTTCAATACCGATCGGTAATTTAAAATTGAGCCCCGGCTGAGTGGTGCGAACGTACCTGCCAAATAGTTGAACGATACCGACTTCGTCTTGTTTCACCGTATAAAAGGTGGTGGATGCGAGCAGAATAATAACAATCACCAGAACGACCAGCGGCCCGCCCGGCAGTTTGAACTTTTTAAATTTGTCCAGGATTTCATCCATCTGGGGTGGCGCACCGCCCCTGCTATGTTGCTGCTGTTTGAGCTTATCCCAATCCCAACTCATAGTTTGTTTCCTGTCTGTGGTTAAAAAGAATGGATTCAGGAGTATCACCCCTGAATCCGGCATGTCTGCTTATAAAACCGGCGGTTGGTGACTCTCGGCAACTCACGCCGGGTTTCGGCAAATACAAGGGGAATATTTTAAATCGTTGTTTAACAATAAGTTAGTTTAACAATAAGTTACCCGGCCATTCAAGTCAAGAAAAAAGCTTTGGTTTTTCTTGACATGAAGCCCGGCGGCTGTGATAAGTTTTCCATCATGGAAAGAAAAAAACGCAAGGCTGAATTTGTGCACATCGGTAGCCTCATCCCCGATGTCTTAAAAACATACCGGCGTGAATCCGACAGTGAACTTGTCCAGGTCTGGCAGGTTTGGGATAGCACACTCGGTGAAATAATCGCCCAAAATGCCAAACCTGCCGCCTTTAAGGGCAGAATTTTATTGGTGCATGCGACAAATTCTACCTGGATTCATCAGCTCCAGTTCTTAAAAGACGAGATGATTGCCAAGTTAAACAAGGCCTTGGGAAAGCCGCTGATTGATGATCTCAAATTTAAAATCGGACCGCTCTAGAATGAATATTGAATATTGAAGATTGCAGATTGAACATTTAATAAGGACGCTTCCGGCCATTATTTTTTATTGCGCTAGACGTTCCAACGAGGGAGACGAAAATTAAATAGATAGAATACCACAAATATTCATTATTCAATTTTCAATCTTCATTACATTACCATGTCCTCCTATACCACCGATACTTTTTTTGACGGTAAAATTCAGGTGATGCAAAGCCGGGCGGGATATCGTTTTTCAATTGATGCCGTCTTGTTGGCATTTCATGCCGGTCCGCGGTCCGGCGATAAAATTTTGGATTTGGGTACGGGATGCGGGATTATCTCTATGATCATGGCCGTTCGCGCACCGGATATCCGAATTTTTGCGATTGAAGTTCAGCCGGAGCTTGCCGGGCTGGCTAAGGCCAATGTCAATCAAAACCAACTGGAAGATCGTATTGAAGTGATGCTTACGGACATGAAGTTGTTAAAGCCGGAAATGACGGATGGCCCGGCTGATTTGATTGTTTGCAATCCGCCGTACCGCAAGCCCGGTTCCGGCAGAATAAATCCGGCGCAACAACGTGCGGTCGCGCGACATGAAATAAAAGTCACCTTGAATGATATCCTCGAGACCGCTCGCCGTATGCTGCGAACGGCGGGACGGTTTGTAACGATCTATACCGCCGAGCGGGCTACCGACGTATTGCTCCGGATGCGAAGTGAGCGCATTGAGCCGAAATTTATGCGAATGATTCATTCCAGTCAGAAGGCAGATGCCAAGCTGGTGCTCATCGAGGGCGTTAAAGACGGAAGAGCCGGACTCATCGTCGCGCCTCCGCTGATTATCTACGATGATAACGGCGCTTATACCAAGGAAGTGAAAGCCATGTTTGAGCCTTAACTCCATTCATAAGCCACCGGCTATGCCGTTGCGAATTTAAAAGGTTTTACCGTTACAGCGAGAGTATTTTTTGGTTGTCCAAACTTACAC
>CP070771.1:3656998-3664891 GCA_020345785.1 Desulfobacterales bacterium | reverse complement strand
TGTTCAGCCCGATGCGGTAATGGTTGCTACGCCGGCAGACACAACGAAATCATAAAAAATAAGCCAAAATTGTTTTTTCTATCCCCATTCATATGCCAGCGGCAGGGTGTACGTTTGCACAATCAAAAAATACTTTCGCCGTAACGGTAAAACCTTTTCTATTCTCATCGGCCTAGCCGGTGGCTTATGAATGGAGTTAAGTAGCTGAACACAATCCTTTCAGACTGACAAAGAAAGGCGATTGATTATGCCAAAACTGCACAAATCAGAAGGTGATATCAATATTTCCCCTAAGCGGGAAGAATGGCAGAAAAAGCACCTTAATGCCGCAAGCCGCCAACTATTGGATGAGGATTCCCGCTATTTTCTGAAGCAGTCTTTATCCAGTCCCTGTCTGAACACCATGCGGACCTGCGAGGGCATCTACATTGAAGACATTCAGGGGCGGCGCTGTATGGATTTCCACGGCAACAACGTACACCAGGTGGGCTTCGCCAATCCCGATGTCATTGCCGCCATTAAAAACCAGCTTGATGAGCTTTCGTTCTGCACCCGTCGGTATACCAACCGGGTTGCGGTGGAGCTGGCCAAAAAACTGGCCGCCATCGCACCCGGCAACCTCAACAAATCCCTGTTCTGCCCCGGCGGTGCCGAAGCCGTCGGCATCGCACTGAAACTGGCCCGCCTGGCCACCGGCCGCCACAAAACGATCTCCATGTGGGATTCTTTTCACGGCGCCACTCTGGACACCATCTCCATCGGCGGCGAGGCCGTCTTCCGCCAGGACATGGGCCCGCTGCTGCCCGGCACCGAGCATGCACCGCCGCCGGATGAATACCGCTGTGTGTTCGGCTGCACGGACCGCGGCGGTTGCGACTTGACCTGCGCCAATTATGTCGAATATATCATGGAAAAAGAAGGCGATATTGCGGCCGTCATTGCCGAGTCCATTCGCAGCACGCCCTACATCCCCAAGCCCGAATACTGGCAAAAAATCAGACAGGCCTGCGACCGGCACGGCGCCTTATTGATTTTCGATGAAATCCCCCACTGCCTCGGCCGCACCGGTGCGATGTTTACTTTTGAAAATTTCGGTGTCATTCCCGACATGGTGGTTATCGGCAAGGGACTGGGCGGCGGGGTGTTCCCGCTGGCCGCTGTGATCGCGCGCGAAGAGCTGGATGTTGCCGGTCACCGGGCACTGGGGCATTACACCCACGAAAAAAGTCCGGTCGGCTGCGCTGCGGCCCTGGCCGCCATCACCTATATCGAAAAGCACAAGCTGGTGCAACATGCCCGCGAACTCGGCCGGCATTCGCTTAAACGACTGCAGGCCATGAAAGATCGCCATTCCTTGATCGGAGACGTCCGCGGATTGGGGCTGTTTTTGGGCATCGAGTTGGTCAAAGACCGGCAAACCCGCGAACGGGCCTGCGATGAAGCCGAGGCGGTGATGTATGCGGCCCTGTCAAAAGGATTGAGTTTTAAATTGACGATGGGCAATATTATCACCCTGACGCCGCCGCTGACCATCACCACCGCAGAAATGGATCGCGCCCTGGAAATCATCGAGGAATGTATAACAGAGATTGAATAGAACTCTGTTGGTCAGTTGTCAATTGTCAATGGTCCATTGTCCGTTTTTGGCGTTTGTGGTTAATAGTATGTTGTGTGTTGCATGTTGATTGTTGTCAGTTGTTGGTTGTCGGTTGTCAATTGTTCGTCGCGTTGAGAGGGAAAACATGCCGAACACGTTCAATTCGATACGAGCGGCCGGGTTGAAACCGGAACCCTGCATGTGGGGTTGTAGGCCGGAGGCCAAAGCCTTGAACCTCTGAACCTTGAACCTCTGAACCTCTGAACCTTGAACCTCTGAACCTCTGAACCCAGAACCTCTGACCCCCTTACACTCTCAGCTTCAATCCTTTGGGATCCACCAACGGTGTTTCAGCAACCCGGGCGTTAATGTGCTCACCCAGCACTTCGACATCGACTTCAGTGCCGGCCACCGCCAGCGCCGACGGCAGATAAACCAGGCCGATATCTTTCCCGATGGTGTATCCGTAATTGGCGGATCGGATGCGGCCGACCATTTCGCCGTCGGATCGGACCGACTCTCCGCCGTACAGATTGCCGCCGGCATCCATGGTAAGGGCCATCAGCCTTGTTTTGAGGCCCTGCTCCTTGATCGTGGCCAGGGCCTGGCGTCCGATAAACTCTTCTTTCTTATTCATCCTCACAAACATGCCCAGTCCGGCTTCCAGCGGATTGTCGACCGGTGAAATATCCACGCTCCAGTATAAGTAACCCTTTTCGATTCGCAAGGCATCCAGTGCCTTGTAGCCGGCAGGCTGAATTCCGTACTCCCGGCCGGCTTCCATCAGCGCATCCCAGATATTCAGGGCGTCCTGCGGTTGTATGTACAGCTCCCATCCAAGCTCGCCGACGTAGCTGACCCGCTGAGCCCAGACGGATGCGCCCTTGATGTTGATGGATTTGGCGGTCATGTATGGAAAGGCCGCATTTGACAGATCGTTGGTTGAAACGGTCTGCAGCACCTGACGGGATGCCGGCCCCCAGAGGCCGAGGCAGCCCAAATTTTCCGTTTCATCAGTAATTTCAACCGAACCATCTGCGGGCATCTGCAGTCGGATCCATCCCATGTCATTGGCGACAAAAGAAGTGCCCGAGATGATTCTGAAATCATGCTTTGCCAAGCGCGTGACGGTGACATCGCTTTCGATGCCGCCGCGCGCATTGAGAAACTGGGTGTAGGTGACGCTGCCCACCGGTTTGTCAAGATTGTTGGCCGCCAGCTTCTTTAAAAGCTGCAGGGCGCCTGATCCCAGCAGGCGAATTTTACCGAAGGAAGTCATGTCAAACAATGCCGCCCGCTCACGGGCGGCTTTGACTTCACGGCCGACTCGCTCAAAGTAGGGCGGTCGTTGCCAGCCCCAGTGCTTCTGATCGGCACCGGCCTGACGCCAAGGTTGGCCGGGATCATAATAATTTACCCGCTCCCAGCCGTTTTTAAGGCCGAACACCGCACCCAACGGCTTGAGGCGCTCATAAAAGGGACTGGTGCGCAGCGGCCGGCCCCACTCATTTTCGTCATAGGGATAGCGCAGATGGTAATAATACCGGATGACTTCGCGGCACTGGCCAACCAGAAAGGCTTTGTCGGTCAGATGCGGTCCGAACCTTCTGATGTTCATCTCGTGGGTATCGATGGAGGTTTCCCCTTCCAGAATCCATTCCGCCGTTAGTTTTCCGACGCCGCCGCCGCCGGCAATGCCGTTGTCCGATCCGCCGGCGGCAACATAAAAGCCTCTTAAGCCGGGTACCGGTCCCAGGGCATAATAGCCGTCGGGGGTAAACGCATCCGGGCCGTTGACCAACTCGATGGCTTCAGCCTGCTGCATGATCGGAATCCGCCGCATGGCGCCTTCCATGATGCCTTCAAACAGCTCCCAATCACCGGGCAACAACTGCTGGCTGAAATCCCAGGGCACGCCGTTGACCGACCACGGTTTTGGATTGGTTTCAAATCCGCCGAACAAAAAGGCGCCGACATCCTCCCGGCAGTAAAATAGGTTGTCCGGATCGCGAATAACCGGTGTTTGGGATGGTAATTCATGTCCCGGAATCGGTTTGGTAGTAAGATACTGATTCATCATGGAAACAATCGGTATGTGGACACCGACCATCTCGCCGATTCGCGGGGCCCATTGACCGGCAGCATTTACGACGCACTCGGTTTTGATGTCTCCATGGTCGGTGATCACTTTGGTAACCTCCCGTGTCGCAGATAGCTCAATGCCGGTGACGCGAACGTTTGTGTATATCTGTACCCCCATATGCCGTGCTTGACGGGCGAACTCGTAAGTAATGCCGCTGGGATCGATGTGTCCGTCATCCGGCACGTAAACGGCGCCGTAAAGATTCTCCTCTGATAAATGCGGAAAGATGTCCAACACTTCCCGGGGAGATATGATGTCTGCTGCGAGACCGATGGCTTTAGCCCGGCTGACCTCCCGCTGCAAAGCTTTCAGGCGGTTCTTACTACTGGCCAGCCTTAAACTGCCTACGGTGTGCCAACCCAGAGAAGCGCCCCCTTCGCCTTTAGCCAGCTCATTGTAAAGGTTAATGGTATAATTCATCAGCTTCATAAGGGCCGGCGAGGTACGAAACTGGGAAACAAGACCCACTGAGTGAAAAGTTGTCCCGCTGGTCAATTCACCTTTTTCCACCAAAACAACATCGGTGCATCCGGCTTTGGCGAGATGATACGCGATACTGGTGCCGAAGATGCCCCCGCCGATGATGACGATTTGTGATTGGTCTTTCAATATTTTCTCTCCTCTGAATTTAGGTCAAAATTAATAGCATGTGATTTTTTCTTAACCTAGGCAAGAAGCTCATGGAAATGTTAGAGAATATATATATATAAGTCAAAGCACTTATAATAATTTTTTTCATAACTTCAGGTTATGGCTTCGATATCGTCCAAACAGCAGATGCTGTTCAGCGTTCATCTCAAATTAATAAATTAAAATCGAATAACACCAAAGCGTGAAACACCCAATGAATCCATTCTGTCTATTTAAAAAGACTCAGGGAGACGTTCCATCCTGCGATATTCGATATTCGATATTCTTTCCGCCGCGGTGGACTGTTCCGTTCAGGTGAGGTTTCATAGTCGGTGATGGCTCGGCCTCCGGCCTGAAAAGCAGCCGGCTGACGCCCGATCCCCGAGCCCTGAACCCCGAACCGTGAACCTTCTATCCTGAACCCTTTAAATTGCGAAGCAAATATGTTAATAAACAAAACTAATGATAGCAACCAACAGAATTACATGAGGTTATAGAGAAATGAATCTCAACCAGTTGAAAATTTTTTATCTGGCTGCCAAAAACGGCAACCTCAGCTTGGCAGCGCAGGAACTCTTCATTACCCAGCCGGCAGTCACCAAGGGAATCCAGCGTTTGCAGGAGTTTTACGACATGAAGTTTGTCGACCACATCGGCAAAAAACTGGTGCTGACCGACGCCGGGGAAGTTCTCTACGAAATTGCCGAAAAAATATTTGAACTGGAAAGCCAGGCGGAGGAAAGCATCCGCGATTTTCAGCAACGCAAACGCGGGCATATTCGCATTTTATCCAGTGAAAGCTTCGGTGATTACTACCTACCCCGCATCATCATCGCTTTCAGCAAAGCTTACCCATTGGTGCGAATTACCATGAACATCCTTCCGACAGAGCAGGTCGTGGAAAATACGGTCTCGCTCAACAACGATCTGGGATTTATTTCTTATCCGGTGGAACACCCCAAGCTGCTGGCAAGGGAGGTGCTGGAGGACCGACTGGTAATCATCGCACCTATGGCGCATCCTTTGACCCGCAAAAAAAAGATAGAACCCGCCGATCTGGCCGATCAGCAGATGATCATGCACGAGAGCGGCTCGGCACCGCGCAATGCCATCGACGAGTATATCCGAACCCACAAAATCACGGTTAAAATTCCGCTGGAGGTGTCCAGCAACCGCGCCATCAAGCGTGCAGTCGAGGAGGGCATCGGGATTGCCCTGATATCCCGAAAGGTGGCACAAGAAGAAATCCGGAGCGGGCGTATCGCGGCCATTCCCATGTCGGATCCGTCCATGAGCCGCAAATTTTTTATGATCCACCACAAGGACAAGTACGTGTCGGAACCTCTGCAGGGTTTTATCGAAATGGTTTATAAGTGGGCCGGAGAATATGCTGAAGGTCTGGCTTAGACTTGTAGAGATATTTCACTAAACTTTGAAGGATTCTTAAAAGCAGTAATCTGCCGGCAACCGGATTCCTGTTCCCCGTCGTCTATTTTACCCGTTTAAAGGCGTTAATTAAAAAGAACAGAACCGCACCCACAATAAACCAGAGGAATAAGGGCGAAGTGAAAATAACACCGGCGATTTTATGTAAAAAAGTCGATGGAATACTATCATTGATCCGGGCCAGATATCTTTCATCCAGAATGTCTATGAGCCGGATGTTTTTATAGACAAAATGATTCGAAACACCAAGCTCTAAAAAAGCTGCGATGGCCTGATAACCCAATAGGCCAAGAGCTGCCAGTAAAAATATGAAGCCGAAGAGACTGAAAACGGACATCGCAATCCCCCTTCCAGTTTCACTGCCTAAGCTCAAATACTCATGATGCTGGTCCGGAAAAATTTGATGCGTTCAGGCCGTCAAAAACACGACCCCTATTTTCCCTTTTGCTGAATCTTATTTTATCGGCATCAATCGGCGGTGTCAACCCATGGACTTACGATCGGGGTTGGAAGGCACCGCGGTATGCTGCATATAGTCTGTAATATCTCATGCCTGACTGCAGGAGAAATTCGCTGAGCAGAAGAATCGATTTCTACTTTTGCAAATAAAACCAAGCTCTTTGCAAGGCAAGGATTGTCAAGGCATCGCTTATCTGTCCCCGATCAATCATCTCCAGCGTTTCTTCAAACGGATATTTCACAATCTCGATGATCTCGTCTTTATCCAGTTTCTGTTCAAACTGTTTTAAACCCCGAGCGAGGAAGACATAGATTTTTTCGTCCGAATAGGCCGGAATGATGTCTACCTGGGATAATTCAAGAAATTGTTCGGCAACATACCCGGTCTCTTCTTCCAGTTCCCGTCCGGCGCACGTCAGCGGGGATTCGCCGGGTTCCATGGTACCGGCGGGGATTTCCAGCAGATACTTTCCGACCGCATGCCGGTACTGGCGTTCCATCAGAACCGTGCCGTCGTCGAAAAGCGGCACAACGGCGGTCGATCCCGGATGCCGCACCATGGCCAATTGCGTCCGGGAGCCATTGGGCAGCGTCACATCTTCACTCACAAAAGAAAAAAGAGCGCCTTGGTAGTGCTGATGGATTTTATGAACCTGGGCTATTTGATGAGATGATTTCGTGCTTGCCATTTTCGCTCCATTCTTTTAGTGTTCTGATATCTGAATTTCGCGCGCAAACTGCATGTACAGCGGTAGAGGTTATTTGCCCAGGGTTGACTCCGAGCTGGGTTGACTGTTAAGAATTCAGATATCAGTTATTTTTTTTGAAGGTCGAGCTCACATTATCTAAATGACAACCGGAAAATTCCGCAAAGCA
This sequence comes from Desulfobacterales bacterium, assembly GCA_020345785.1. The sequence goes on along the minus strand of CP070771.1, from coordinate 3,657,740 downwards.
TGCCTAGCATCCAAGCGGATGCAAGTGAAGCGCCAAAGTCGATAACGATAGCTATACAACAGGTTCCTCTTTATTTAAAGAGGCTAGTTCTGAGGTGAGGGATAGGTTCGCGGCGCGAGGCAAAGTGCAGAGGACATAGAGCATAGCGCACAGCGCGGAAAGTCGATGATGAAACTTTAAATCTCAATCCAATATCCAAAATCGAATAATTCCGACTTGCGCATGCTCGCTTCCGAGTTCAAAGATTTCTGTCATCTGTTCTCTGCCATCTGACCTCTGTCTTCAGACATCTGTCATCTGTTATAAAAAGGAGACCACCATGTATGGAAAAATTCGTGATGAACTAAAGCAGACGTTGGTAGAAATCACCGAATCCGGCCTGTATAAATCAGAACGCTACATTACCTCTCCCCAGCAGGCCCGCATCAGCGTCGGAGACAAAAAGGTGCTGAATATGTGCGCCAACAACTACCTTGGTCTGGCAGACAACAAACAGATCATCGAAGCCGTCAAAAAAGGTCTGGATGAACGGGGATTCGGCATGGCCTCCGTGCGTTTTATCTGCGGCACCCAGGACATCCATCACGAGCTGGAAAGAAAAATCAGCGATTTTTTTAGAACCGATGACACGATTCTCTACTCATCGTGTTTTGATGCCAATGCCGGGCTATTTGAAACATTGCTGGGTGAAAAGGATGCCATTATATCGGATGCCTTAAACCACGCCTCGATCATCGACGGC
>CP070771.1:3637932-3656898 GCA_020345785.1 Desulfobacterales bacterium | reverse complement strand
ATGCGTCTGCATGTGAGGTCAAAAATGAAAAAAGGATATCGAACTTCGCCTGATATCCTTTAATTTGGTGCCGAGGGACAGAATCGAATGCGCCTGAGGCGCAACACGGGGATTTTCAGACACTACCTCCGGGTTTCCTAAATTCCTCAATTTTCCATAACATACAATAATTACTTGATTTTTTCATTCCATGCCTTTTCCAATTTTATCCCGTTTTGTCATATTTTGGAAAGTTTTTAACACACAGACTCTCACACGGGAAAGTACAGTAGAACTAAAAAAGAAGGCCACCCCTAGCACGAGGCTAAGGGCGGCCGATCTCATATCACGATGATAATAATAACCATGGTGGCCTCCTCTGGACTTGACAGAGGGCTCTATCCAGATTATGTATGCAGGTGCTATGTTGCCGTATTGGGAGCCTCTGACAGCCCTGCTGTTGGATTAATACTCAATACGGCATCTTTTATTACCGTAATCCCCTACCATCAATTTCATCACCTCCTTTCAGTCGATAGCCTAGACTTATTCATCGTCGTCTTCGAGATCTGTCGCTTTGATGTCTTCAGCACGATCATAAAGGGCGTTAAACCACCCTTCATTTTTAAAGGTAGGGCTCCGATTTAAGATACTATTTATTTATTTACCATTCTTCACTGGTTTCCAATAATATGGTGCTGATCATCCGAAGTGAAGAGGCTTATCGGAAAACATGCAGGCGACATCGCTCAAGAAGAAGCTTACCTCCAGGACTGAGTGATAGCCTCAGATTATCACTATCGGTTGTGATCAACATAATTTGCCAATTGGTATTTTTATATTGAAATTCACCTAAAAAACAGATAACTGTTGTAAACATGGAAACGTATGATGATGTGAATAATAAGTTGTCCGAATACAAGACCTATATAGTTGAAAGTGATTTACCACTCTATTATCAGGTCGCCTATGTCTTGGAACATTTCCTGTCCAGCAATATGCTAAAACCTGGAAGCCGTTTTTTCAGCGAGGAAGAAATCTCCTCCCAACTTGAAGTTAGTCGTCCAACCGTTAATCGGGCTATAAACATACTAATCAAAAACGACTATCTAAAGAGGATTCGAGGGAAGGGTACAATTGTTAAAAAATTAGAAGGCGTGTCGTTAGTATATATGAGCACGCTTTTGAGTTTCGGGGAGATGGTTGATAAACTCGGCCGGAATCATCATACCAATCTGCTTGAGAGAACCAAAGAGAATTCATCGGCATCGGTATCAAATGGGTTAGGAATAGAGCGCGGAGATCCGGTTATTCATCTGAAGCGCTTACGTTTTGTAGATAAAAAACCCCTGATTGTTGTTGACCAATATTTGCCGTTTTTCAGATTTTCAAAATTGCTCGAGATTAATAAAGACAGTTTCGCAGCGGACCTTTATTGCCTCTTGCATGAATATTTCAAATTGGAGATTGTTCGAGCTGAGAGGGAGGTTATGGCTGTTAGGATGTCACTTATGGACGCACAGTTACTTCAGGTGGAATTGTGGGAGCCATGCCTTCGAATGAAAGGCATTGCGTACGACTCCGATGGACATGCCGTCGATTACTTTGATGCCCGATTTAGCGGTACTAATTGTATGTTGAAATCGACCATTGAAAGACCACCTGACTATTTTTCCAAGAAAGTTTGAGGAGCAGTTAAGTTCCAAATTATGCTAATTTTGAAAACCCAAAGTGCAATTCAAGCATACTATAAAGCCATATTATTCCCTTTAAACCATTTTCGTTTAAACTGCAGGAGGTTGTGAAACCGCAAATAATATTCAAAAACGAGATTTTTCTCCCAAAACCATTTCCATGAAGGCTGAATTTGCGCCTTGTCCATTTCTTGCCTGTCCAATAAAAATCATAGTGGCAACATCTTGGATAATCTTATTTATCTATCTGATTTCATGATTAGATTTTTTTCTTGACAATGAATCCTCTTAGGATATAAACATGTTATGTAAGTATTACATGCTGACAAGTTAACGTGTTTTTAGTCGCTATATCCAATAATAAATCAATCACCCGACAAAAGCAATCGCACTGAACGACCACCGCCTGTATGACGGTGGGTTCGTTAATCGGTTGAAACCGATTTCTTAAGCATATAGGGCCATAGCTTCATTAATAAAAAGAGTGTTTTGTCGAATTCCGTTTTAAATTTTGTTTGTACCACCCAAGGGAAAACATGTTTAAATTCAAATAAAGCATCCCCGCAGCAAGAGGGCGGGGGAATTTTTCTAAAAATTATGTCAATCTTATGGCAGCAAGCTAAGCGGATGGGATTTAAACCCGAACAAGATTAAAAACCTTCAAAAATCGATTGGTTAATTATATCGTCTTCATCGTTGACAATCTCGATTAGGGTCACAAAAAAATCAATAAAATTATTTATACGTTCAACTTCTCGTCGATGGTTACGAATACGAATGATTTCAAGATGCATTTTCCAGGGGGCCGGAGAATTTCACTATAGAATTGTACCAAAAAGAGAATTAGATAATATGATTGCATGACAGAAGAATACACATTCTTTTAAAATTCAATTTATTCAGTTCAAGCGAGGTGACAATGAAGGATTTATTTTATATAGACGCTGTGAATGAGGCCCTCACCGAGGAGATGGCCAGAGACGATAAGGTTTTTATAATTGGTGAAGACATTGCAGTTGGCTATGGCGGTGGGGGGGTTTTCGGTGCTACCCGCGGTCTTTTTGATAAATTTGGCAGTGAGCGGGTCATTGATGCCCCTTTATCAGAATCTGCTATTGCCGGGTGTGCAATTGGTGCAGCCCTTGTCGGATATCGCCCGATAGTAGAACTTATGTTTGGCGATTTTTTGACAATCGCCTCTGAGCAGATTGTTAATTGTGCGGCCAAGATGCGTTGGTCGCTTGGAGGGAAGGTCGATGTCCCAATTGTTTATCGAACTGCTTATGGAGGAGGTGTCGGTGCAGGAATGCACCATTCCCAGTGTTTTGAGAGTTGGTTTGCCGGAGTTCCTGGCCTAAAAGTCGTGCTGCCTTCTACATCTTCTGATGTCAAAGGGCTCCTTAAAGCAGCTGTGCGCGACAACGATCCTGTGTTGGTTTTAGAACACAAGTTTCTCTACAAAAGACTTAAGGGTCCTGTTCCTGAAAATGATTACATTGTTCCAATTGGAAAGGGCGATATTAAGAAAGAAGGTGACGATGTAACCATCATCGCCATGTCGGCTATGGTGCAGCAGGCACTTGAAGCAGCTAAAATTTTGGAACAGAAAAACATTCAAGCAGAAGTATTGGACCCTCGAACCATACTGCCATTGGATGAAGAACTTATACTCCAATCAGTTGAAAAAACAGGAAAGGTCGTCATCGTCCATGAGGCTCCAGTAGTTGGTGGATTCGGTGGTGAAATTGCAGCCATTTTGGCGGACAAAGGCATAAATTTTCTAGAAGCACCAGTAAAGCGTTTGGGAGCTCCTTTTTGTCCAGTCCCCTCTTCTCCGGAAATGGAGCAATTTTATCTGCCTAATGCTGAAAAGATTGTTAAGGCGGTTTTAGAAATTGCATAGGCAGAGGGAGGAATCATAAATGTTGCACGAAATAAAAGTTCCAGAAACAGGATTTGGTATTGCAGAGGGAACAATTGTTGAATGGTTCAAAAATATAGGAGACGAGGTTCAAGAAGGAGAGCCGATCGTTTCAGTTGAAACCGAGAAGGTTAATGTTGAAATTCCAGCGCCAAGTAGCGGAATATTAATAGAAATACGATGCAAGGTTGGAGATGTAGTTCCGGTCGGTTATGTTTTAGGAATCATCACTACAGAGGCTAACATCGATATTTCTGAAGAAATAAATCATAGTCTATCCAAGAGTGAATCTGAAGCCCCTCAATACAATAGGAGTTTAAGAAGAAGACGGATATCACGACTTGCAATGACCTTCGCAAAAAAAGAAGGTATTGACTTGTCTCTAATTCCATCAGGTAGTGGACCAGGAGGGCGGATAATCAAAGAAGATGTTCTCATTTTCATCAAGCAAAATAAAGACCGGACCGAGCCAGAATATGAAAAAGCTAACGCTGCCTATCCGTCAGCACCACAGACATCTGTTGCCGATAAAACGGTGCAACTAACTCATTGGCGCAAAGTCATCGCTGAACGCTTAACTGCCAGTTGGACTGAGATACCCCACCACGCTCAATCCATTGATATCGATGTAACAGAATTGTCCCACTATATCACAGAAATCCAAAATGATCCATCAATGCCACGGTTGACTTATATGCCTTTTCTAATGAAAGCCATTCAGGCCGCAATCAAGGTCACACCTGAAATCAATGCTCACTGTTATGGAGATCATTATGTTATAAGGCAGGATTTAAATATCGGAATTGCGGTTGATGCGAATGGAAAGCTGATTGTACCTGTGGTTAAACAAGTTCAAAACAAATCGATTGTGCAGTTAGCCGCCGAACTGAAATCTCTCGTCGGTAGAGCTCGCGATGACAAACTTGAGCCCAGAGACGTCCAAGATGCTACAATTACAATTTCAAATGTAGGACCCCTGGGATTATATACCGGCTTCTCGATTATTGTTCCTCCCCAGACGACTATCATCTGTGTTGGCGCAGTGCGAGAGGTTCCTGCTGTAATAGATGGGTCCATAGAAATTAGAAAAAAGATGTTTGTGACCAATTCCTATGACCATCGAGCTGTCCATGGTGGCCCCGCTTCCCGGTTCTTTGCTGAAATGCGCGATAAACTGGAAAATCTTAAATCACTTTTTTTGGTATTGCACTGATTTGTGCTATCTAACAGATATTCGATAAGAAAGGAAATCATATGAGTATACCAAATAAAGATTTAAAAAAAATGGCATACTGGATGCTAATAGGAAGAAGACTCGAAGAACGTATCACTACCCTTTTTAAAGAGGCTCGTTTGCGAGGCCACCACCACCCTGGAATTGGCCAAGAAGCTACTAGCGTCGGAGTTTGCTATGGTCTAGAGGAAAAAGATTATGTGTCTTTATACCATCGCGGAAAGAATCCGGAACTGATGAAGGGCATGTCTCTGAAAAACCTGATGGCAGGCTATTATGCAAAAAAGGAAGGATGTGAAGGGGGCCGAGTTCCGACAGGTTCTCATATGTACGGTGACCTCTCCAAGCATATTATTCCGATGCCCGGTCCTATCGGAAGTGTGATTCCTATTGCTGTTGGTGTGGCTTTGGGACTTAAAATGGACGGAAAAAGTGCGGTGATGGTGTGTTTTTTTGGTGACGGAGCAGCAAACAGAGGCGACTTTCATGAAGGCCTTAATCTAGCTTCTGCGCTCAAGCTACCAGTCATTTTCGTTCTTATTAATAATGCTTATGCGATGTCTGTTTCCGTGGAAAAAGCGACCGGAATGAAAAAATTGGTCGATCGAGCAAAAGGTTACGGCATCCCAGGTGTCAATTTAAACGGGAATGATGTCCGAAAAGTCTATTTAGAGGCAAGTAAAGCAATCATAAGGGCTCGAACTGGAAAAGGTCCTACCCTTTTAGAGTGTATGGTTCATCGATGGTCGGGCCATTCCATAAGTGATGCCGACATTTACCGTACTGATAAAGAGAGGAAAATAGGGGAAAAGAATGATCCCATAAAGAGGTTCAAAAAAGAGCTAATCAGTGAAGGCATTCTAACTGAAGAAGCCTATAAAAGTTTAGAAAAAAAGGTTGTTGAAGAAATTGAGGAGGCTGTTAATTACAGCGAAAAAGAATGCACAATACCTGATCCTTCGGATATCTTGCGAGGTGTCTATGAGACTGTGTCTGCTTTTGGGTGAGATAAGACACCTAACCTGTGTTCCTGATATTATAACCATTATTTACGGCAACGACCGGAGGCGATTAAGTCAAAAAGTATTTGTCGATGTTTCAGATTTATAGGGAATTATTTGTGATCAAACTCTGAATCTTGAATAAGGTAGGATAAAAACATGCTTAGCGGAAAAACAGCGATAATTACAGGTGCAAGTCGTGGCATAGGTAAAACTATTGCAGTTTCTCTTGGTAAAGAAAAAATGCGATTAGCCTTACTGGCTCGTTCAACAAAAAAGTTGCAAAAAGTGGTAGATGAAGTTCACACTGCTGGGGGTGAAGCTATAGCCGTTCCTTGTGATCTACTTGACGCTGATGCCATAGAGAATTCTTTGAAAAAGATATACCAGCATTTCGATCCTTTAGATGTGCTAATAAGCAATGCAGGTATTTTTTTAGAAAAACCGATTACTGAAATTACAGTTGAAGAATGGGATAAGGTTCTTAAAACAAACCTCACGGCGACATTTATTTTATGCAGAAGTGCCCTTCAAAAGATGATGAACCAAAAAGGAGGCCGGATTATAGCAATTGCCAGTACAGCCGGTATCCAAGGCTACATCTATCAGGCAGCCTATTGCGCAAGTAAGCATGGGCTGCTAGGATTTACACGCTGTCTATCAATCGAGGCTAAGCCGTATAATGTTCATGTTCATACGATTTGCCCGGGTGTTGTCAGGACCGACCTTGTTAAGGACACATACGTGGGCAACCGAGTCAGTCAAGGCTCTTTAATTGAACCTGAGAACATAGCGGAACTCGTCCTTTATTTGATCCGCCAACCGAATAATATTGATATACCTGAAATAAATCTTAAGCGATTTGAAGTTTAAAAAGCGCTTGGGCAGTTTAACCTTTGTGTGGTTTGTGTACTAAAAATCAATTGAGTTAATGTAATTTTAAAAAAATTACTGGGAACTTTTAAGGATAAGGTTGATGGCGAAAATTTTTGATTTAGTAGTTATCGGTGGAGGACCCGGAGGTTATGTGGCAGCGATCCGCTCATCTCAATGCGGGATGAAGACCGCCATCGTTGAAAAAGCCGCTCTGGGTGGAGTCTGCCTCAACTGGGGATGTATACCTACCAAATCCCTATTAAAAAGTGCTGAACAAATGGAATTTTTAAAGGAAGCCTCAAAATGGGGTTTCACCTTTGAAAAATTAAAGTTTGATTTTGCTAATGTTATTCAAAGAAGCCGAGGTTTGGCAGAAACAAATTCTCGCGGCGTTGAAAGCCTAATGAAAAAGAATAATATTAGTGTGATTAGGGGAGTTGGCACCTTAGCAGACAGCTCTACTGTAACAATCAATAACAACAAGGGGCATGAAATTGACCGTGTTATGTCCAAACACATTATAATCGCAACCGGCGGTCGAGCTCGGTCCTTCCCCGGAGTCAAAATAGATGGGAAACGGATAATTACTAGCAAAGAGGCTTTATTAATGAAAAAACCACCCAAATCAATGATTATTATTGGTGCGGGTTCTATAGGGATCGAGTTCGGATATTTGTATCATACATTCGGAACTAAAATTGAGATAGTCGAAATGATGCCGCATATACTACCAACCGCAGATAGCGAAATTTCCGAAGTTTTAAAGCGGAATTTTGAAAAGGCAGGGATAAAGATTTATACAAAAGCTACTGTGGAATCAATAAAGACCGAGAAGAACAAAGTCACCGCTAAATTGGCCGAGGTTAACGGTACAAGAATGATCAGTGCGGATTGCTGCTTGGTCGCGATTGGAGTTCAGGGGAATATAGAAGGTATTCGGTTAGAAAAGGTAGGAGTGAAAACAGAAAAAAGTGCTATCATCACTGATGAGTTCATGAGAACCAATGTGGACGGAATCTATGCCATTGGTGACGTTGCGGGGGAGCCCTGGTTGGCACATATAGCTTCTCACGAAGGCATTGTATGCGTGGATAAAATAGCGGGTAAAGAGACTCCAGGTATGAATTATAAGAATTTTCCGGCTTGTACGTATTGCAAGCCCCAGGTGGCAACTGTCGGATTAACTGAACAGCAAGCATTAGAAGAGGGATATAATATCAAAGTTGGAAGATATCCTTTTAGCGCAAGCGGCAAAGCTAGAGTGATAGGAGAAACCGAAGGGCTTGTGAAGGTAATCTTTGATTCCCAATATAGGGAGCTTCTTGGGGCTCATATTATTGGACCAGAAGCCACTGAATTGATAGCGGAACTTTGTCTTGCTAAGACCTTAGAATGCAGCGATGAAGAAATAACCCATACCATCCACGCACATCCAACTCTTTCGGAGGTCATTAGGGAGGCCACCCTGAATGTCTTCCGAGCGGCAATTCACATCTGATTAAACTCTATCAAAAGAAAATGAGAATATTTGAAGCATAGCGACGAGCTTCTGTGCAGTTGGTATTTGCCGAGGTCGCAAGTTGGCAGTTCCTCTGCAGTAAAGATAATCCTCAGGAAGTCTTCAAAATTAATGAGTTACTTTAAAACAACGGACAACTGTAATATATATTACGAATTTCATAAACTACAAATTGATGCACCGGTGATTGTTTTCTTAAACGGTACGATCCTGACTACTAAATCGTGGTGGATGCAAGCACGATATTTAAAATATAAATTTAATATCTTATTGTACGATGCCCGGGGACAGGGGCAAAGCGATTTGGGACAATCAAATTTAAGCCTCAGTATTCATATAAATGATTTGATTCAGCTATTGGATTATTTATGTGTGAATCGTATCCATTTGGTAGGCCTGAGTCATGGGGCTCGCGTCGCCTGCAGTTTTGGAACTTTAGCCCCTGGACGGATAAACAGAATGGTTTTATGTGGATATGCGGATTGGTTATAAACCTCAGTCCGCGTGCAGTTGTGCTTCTAAAATGTTGGAGTCAAATTTTAAATACTGGCAACCTCGAAACATTGGCATGGTCAATGCTTCCAATAGTCTTCGGGGAACGGTATCTGCAAAAGCACAAATCCATATTAAATGAAATGGTTTCTGTTATCGTTAAATAAAATCGGCCTTATGCCATAAAAGCCCATTTGAGAGCAATGGTTCAATATATAGCTGTAACGGATACGATTTCTGATTTTTATCCACCCACACTTATTGCCAATCGAAATCAAGATCTTATTGTTCAGAGTGATCAGTCACGGGCTTTAGCAAAAATGTTAGCGCATACTTGGTAGAACTAAAGGGAGTTGGACACAGTCCCCATATGGAAGCGCCAGATGCATTCAATCACATAATTACTGCATTCCTGACGGAAACCAATTAATTTATATGGTAACTTGGTGGCAGATAGATTCCCCCTATCACGGTAGCAACAGAATCTTGATAGCCTCCATATTCTCGAGGAGTTCGAAAGCTTTCTCCCATTCTGCCAGCGGAAAACTGTAGGAGATCAGAGGGCTCACATCGATCTTGCCGCCCGCCAATATGGAAATGGCCCGTTCCCAGCTAGTCCAGTTCGAACTATGGCTCCAAGTCAACTGCACACTCTTCATCAGACCTGTTTCCCATGGAACGGACAAGGTCTTTTTTCCCGTGTGGCCCACGGCACTGATTCTTCCTTCTTTTCGAATTATCTCAAATGCCTGATGGATGGCCGGTTCAGCCCCACAGGCTTCGACCACCAAATCGGCTCCCCGTCCGTTAGTTAAGTCCATCACCTTTTCGAATAGATCTTCTTTATCGCTATTAACAGCGTAGTCGATTTTCATCTTCGCAGCAGCCGGAAGTCTAATCTTCTCGTCACGCGCGGTTCCAGTGATAAGCACCTTACGGGCGCCTTCGGCTCGCGCGGCAGCTGCGGCTAGAAGACCTATAGGACCACAGCCCAGGACCACAACAAAATCTTCTGGATCGACCCGGGTCCTTTCGAGAACGCCCTTGACGCCTATAGCCAGGGGCTCGATCAAGGCCGCCTGCTCAAAGGTCAGGTTTTCCGGAATCCGGTGGAGGGCAAACTCTGGCAGTGTGAGATAGGGCGCAAAGCAGCCGTCTATCTTATAACCGGCGGCCTTCTTATTATCGCAGATCTCTACCTTGCCCGTCAAACAGTGAACGCACAGTCCGCAGCCACCCTTATGGGCCTCGGCAACCACCCGGTCACCCTCCTTGAAATGGATCACATTTTTTCCCACCTGCTCGATCACGCCAGAAAATTCATGTCCCAGGATAACAGGAGGAATACAGGTCGTGAGACTCCCGTCATAAAAATGGAGATCAGACCCACAAATACCTGCTGCTTTTATCCGTATGAGGACCTCGTCGTCGTGGGGAACAGGTTCTTCGACTTCTCTCACTTCACAAAAACCTCTCCCTCTTTTGTATTTCACTAGAGCTTCCATTCTTTTCCCCTTGTACTGTCCGTTGTCGCAATGCTCCTATACCATCATTCCGGACCATTACAGCCTGCCGCCGGACGTCGAAACAAACTGCCCAGTAATGTAGCTGCCCTCCTCCGACGCAAGAAATGCGACCAAGGCGGCCACATCGTCAGGACGGCCCAACCGACCAATCGGTATTCCCTTCCGGTAATCCTCCAGGACCTCCTCATAACACTGGTTGCCTCTTTTTACTCTCTCTTTTAGAAGATTTTCAATCATCTCCGAAACGATCCTGCTAGGACAAACGGCATTGACGTTGATGCCATATTCTGCGACCTCCATGGCCAGAGCCTGCGTGAAGCCATTAAGACCGAACTTCGACGCGGAGTAATGCGTATGCAGGGTCCTGCCTGTCTTGCCTGCTTGTGATGAGATGTTGATGATTTTCCCGAATCGGTGCTCAATCATGTTTTTCAGGATGGGCTGTGTCATAAGGACTACTCCGTTCAGATTGATATCAATGCACTTCATCCATTCTTCGGTGGTCATTTCAACAAACGCCCTCTCATAGCCGATACCTGCACTGTGAACCAAGACGTGGATCTGTCTATGTTCTTCTATCATCGAATTCACAGACGATAGCATCTGTTTTTGATTCGTGATGTCAAATACGTAATACTCCGAAATCCCGTTATTTTCCTTGATAACTCGGTTCGTTTCACGCAACCCTTCCTCGTCTACATCGCAGATCAGACACCTGGCCCCCTCCATCGCGAACCTCAACGCACAGCTACGTCCGATACCATTCCCGGCACCAGTGATCACCACCACATGGCCGTTGAACCTGTCCTTGTCGATTCTGTATTGCGCCATACTTTCTCCTTTGCGTTCAATCAAATACCTAATCAGCCAAAAATTTTGATAGACCAATTTTAAGAACGCTCGACTTTTGTCCGCTACCCATCCGGAATGATCTCTACAGCGACTCGCGCCTCCTTTCCGGATCGTATCTGTTCAAAAGTAGGAATCAGATTCAGTTTCCGATAAACTAACGGTGAACTGGGAAGCTATCTTTCTCTGGTTGCCGGTGCGGCCCACATTGGATCCAGGACACCCTTATCGACGAGCTCCAACGAGTGCTTACATATCTCGTACCACCGTCGGTATTCTAAATCGTATATCTCCGCATTTTTATGATTCGGCTCTGTGATCTGACAAGGCGGCGACATCGCCGCTGACGCTTCCTTCAGGTCATCGTAGAATCCCGCTCCCACCGCACCGCACATGGCAGCCCCCAGGGACGTGGTTTCAACAACCTCTGGCGTCAAGACCGTAGTTTCCAGAACATCGGCCAAAATTTGTTGCCACAGTGAACTCTTGCTGGCTCCTCCGCAGAAGACCACGTCTTTTAAAGGCACACCCGACACATCCCTAATAAGGTTAAACTCCCCTTTAGCCAGATAGCACGCATTTTCCAGTATGGCGCGCCAGAACACGGCTTTGTCCGAGTTTTCCGAGTCAAAGACATCCCAACCCATGAAAGCTGGTGATGTATGGATCCACCTTCCGCTATCAAATAAAGAGGAAAAGCAGACCTGCATACCATTCGAGCCCGGCGGGACCTTTTGAGCGATGCTGTTCAGCATCTCGTAGGCACTCGCGCCTTTTTTGGCAGCCTGTGCCACCTCTTGTTTTGCGAAAACATCCCGAAACCAGCGCGCCAATATTCCGCTGAAGTTGGCTGCCTCGATAATCCAGCGATCCGGCAAAGAATGACAGAAAGTCCTCGTCTTTCTTCGAGCTGTATCTATAAGCGGGGCGTCTACTATGATTCCTTCCACCCAGAATGTGCCGGCCACTAAACCCGCCCCCTCCGTAGCCAGTCCCGCCCCAAGCAGTGCGAGTTGGGTATCACCTCCGCCTAATACCACCGGTATTCCTTGACGCAGCCCGGTCTCCCTGGAGGCCTGTCCCGAAATCTGTCCCATAATAGAGGCCGAGTTGGCCATGGGAGGAAGAATCCCGGCGGGCAGCTTTAACAAGTCTAAAATCTCATGAGACCAGTCCCTTCGATGGATGTCGAACATCCCGCTGAAGGAGGCGATCGTTGGTTCTGCCACATATTGGCCTGTAAGTTTGTACAAGACCCATGCGTCAAGCATCGTGATTCGAGCCACCTTGTCGAAAATCTGCGGCATGTTTTTCTTCAGCCATAGCAAACGGGCAGGCTCGTGAATGCTCGGCCAGTCTCCGTTGATCTCGTATATCTTGGGGCCGTAGCCTTGCTCGATGATCCACTCGGTTTCGCCATCAGCCCGGGCATCGAAACACGGCCAGGCACAGAGTTCCTGACCGGCAGCATCGTAGCAGACAATCCCGGGACGTTGTGCAGCAGAGCTGACAGCCGCAATGTTGTCGACATCGATACCCGGTTTTGCAAGGACTTCATGAATACAGTTCTTCAGCAAGTACCAGTTTTCTGAAGTCTCGAAATGAAAACCACCCGGGTGCTGCTCTATCCTCGGATGCACCCATTCGCGTTGACTCAGACCGACTTGCTTCCCTCGGGAATCGAAAAGAATGGCTCGACCGCTCCCAGTTCCAACATCAAGGACCAAAATCAAATTTTCATTCTTTCCCATATTTCATTTTCCATTTTCAGGTTCCTGCCACTTTCCACAGAGGTTTGAGAATGCCGTCTTTGGAAAGGACAAGCATGTGTTCGTAGATTTTCCGCCACTGATCGTACATCCTTCCGTAAACAGAGGCATTCTCCAAGTTGGGTGCAAACGCTTCTTCCACCTTAACCATCGCTTTCGCCGCGGCCGAGATGTTCGCATATTGATCTATACCAGCCGCTGCACAGATTGCCGCACCCAAGGCCGTTGCCTCGTTGACTCTTGGGACTCTGATTACGGCTCCTAGAACATCAGCAAGCACCTGAGACCAGAGTTTGCTTTTGGCAGCCCCACCGCAAAAGACTACCTCGGAGAGCGAGGTCTCGGCCAGCCGAAGGATGTTTTTGAATTCGCCTCGCGTTTGATATGCGACGTTTTCCAAAAGGGCTCGGTAGAAGACCTCTTTTGCAGACTTGGTCGTATCCCAGACATCCCAATTCAAAAACATGGGTGCGGTATGGACCCAGTTTGAAGCGTTGAAGATGTTGGACATGCAAACTTGTATTCCGTATGCTCCGGGCGGGACTTCTGCGGCCTCCTCATCCAGGATTTTGTATGCATCCTTGCCTTCTCTGATAGCGCGCTGCTTTTCCTCCGAGCAAAGGGCATCACGGAACCAACGTGTAAACATTCCCACGAAGCTTACACCTTCAAAAATCCATTTGCCGGGAACAATGTGGCAGGAGGTCCTCAATTCGAAGCGGTCATCGATAATCGCTTCAGACAGAACGACACAATCAAGCCAAAAAGTTCCAGCAACTACACCAGCCTGTCCATCTTCGACGACACCAGAACCGAGGAGGCCACACTGAGTGTCCCCGCCGGCCATGATGACCGGGGTGCCTGCAGAAAGTCCGAGTTCCTGGGCAATTTCGCGGCGCAGCACGCCCACTTTGTTGCCGGCATCCATGACTTCGGGAAATATGCCGATTGGAAGGTGACAGGCCTTAATGATCTCATCCGACCAGCTTCTTCGAACCACGTCAAATAGTCCGCTGCTTGAGGCACTAGAGGGATCGGTCACATAGGTGCCGCAGAGTTTGACTATGGGCCAACCCTCGAGCATCGTGAAACGATCGATCTTGCCGAACAGATCAGGCTTATTTTTCTTGAGCCAGAGCAAACGAGCCACGTCGTGCACACTTGGCCAATCCCCTCCAATTTTGTAGATTCGTTTTGCAAGCCCTGTGCTAATAAGCCACTTCACCTCGGCTTCCGCCCGCGCATCTGCATTGGGGAAGGCTGCGATTGCGCTACCTTTGTCGTCGTAGCAAACCATACCGTGGCGCATGCTGGTGATACTGATCGCCTTTACCTCAGTGGCGGCAACTGCGGCCTTTGCCATCACCTCTCTTATGCTATGCTCAAGAGACAGCCAGTTAGCCTCCACATTAAAGTCCAGTGCCCCCTGGTAATTGGGATCTGCACTATGCTGCCACTCCCTGCCCTTGAATCCAATAAGTTCTCCGCTCAAATTGAACAGAATCGCCCGGCCGCTACCCGTGCCCACATCCAGAACCAATAAGTATTCTCTACTTTCAGCCATGACACGTCTTTTCCCTTTTTTCTTGCCGTGGCAAGGTTATAAGTAATGTCCCTTCGTAAAGCAGTCCACGGTCAGCTGGCCAGGCCGTGTTTTGAGGAACAAAAGCTATGTAAGAATAGGCCGATGTTGTTATCTCCTCTTCTTAGACCCGATGGAAAAGATGACCAGGATCATCAACAGCACACCCTTGATCAGGCTTTCTGCGGCGGGGTTCACACCAAGCATGTTGAGACCGTTTATGGTCATCATCAGAAAAAAGCCGCCCACGAGGGTTCCGGTGATGGAGGCACGGCCACCCGCCAGCACCCCTCCCAGAAGCGACATGGCGAAGGCATCCAGGAGCAGGCCCTCTCCCAAGGTGATGTTGGTATGTCCGGCACGCGCTGCGAGCAGGATACCAGTAATGGAGCTTAAAATTCCGCTTAAGATAAAGGCTAATAGGGTGTAATATCGAACCGAAATTCCTGATAAATAGCTTGCCAGGATGTTTCCTCCGGTCATGTACATATTTCGTCCAGACCGCAACCGGCTGAACACTAGATAGGAGAACACAAATCCCGCCAACAGAATGTAGAACAGGAAAGGCACATTTAAAAAGGTGCCTCTTCCCAGGTTCAAGAAAGCTCCCGGCAGGTACATGACTGACATCCCACCCGTCATCCAGTACTTTGTCCCTGTTATCAGAAACATCGTGCTCAGCGTAGTGACGAAGGAATCCACACCGAGCCAACCGACGATAAAGCCGTTGATCGTGCCGAGAAGGAACCCCGTCAACATCCCTAGCAGGACCGCTATCCATACGGGAAGACCCACGCTACTCATCAGGAGGGAAGCGACGAGTGCGGAAAAACCGGATATGTGCCCAACCGAAAGATCGACCCCCCCTGCACCTATGACAAAGGTTTCGCCAAAGGAGATCAGAAGATAGATGCAGGCAACGGTGACCACGTCCATCAGGTTTCCCCGAGACAGGAACTGCGGCTCAATAGTCGCGATCGTGCCGATGAAGACGACGAATGTCGCAACAATACCTATCCGGCCCCAGGCCATTTTTACGGCACCGAAGTTAAGGGTTAATGTACTTGTACTCAATGCCAAATCCTCCCTATGTCCTCCATTCCCGGAGGTTAGAACTTGACTTGCTCGATTTTCAGCCCGCTTTTACCAAGGTTTGCTACGATGACGGCGGTGAGAAGCAGCAACCCGTGAGAAAAGGGAACGAAGTAATACTTGACACCGAGAAGAGTCAGCCCGTTTGTGATCAAAGTCAGAAAGAATGCCCCGACCAGATTACCGGGGACGTTTTTTTTAGGGGACTGGAACATGGTCGCGCCTATAAAGCAGACGGCCATGGTGGGAAGAAGCAGATTCTGCCCGGAATAGGCCAGCGAGCCCGAAACCCTGAGCGTATTCAAAATCGATCCCAGCCCGTAGAAGAGCCCAGCTAAGGTAAAGGCCAGAATCTTAATCGCGACGACGTTAATCCCCGTTTCCCTTGCCGCATCGATGTTTTCACCCACAGCGCGAACGTAAATCCCGCTGCGAGTCCGTGTTACCCAGAGCCATAGTAAAGCGAAAGAAGCCACGATCAGGATAACGCTGTTCGGAACACCGATGATGTGCCCGTTGAAAATAGCCAGAAGCTTCAGGTCCTTCACCCAAATATTGAAGCCGTGCGTGTAAAGCCGCTCGGCACCCATACCGACAAACATGGTGGCAAGCGTCACCAGAAAGGAGGGCATTCTGAACACGGCTATGAACACACCGTTGACAAAGCCGAAAATAGCGCAAACCACCAGGGCCACCGCAGCACCCCACGCCGGATGCCCGGTCACGACCAAAGATGCGAACAGGGCACCGGCCATGCCGATGCTGCCCCCGAAGGAGATATCTATTTCGCCGGCAATCATGGGCAGCAGCAATCCAAAGGACATGAGAAGTAGGACAGCAGTCTGCTTGAAAATGTTTTCGGCATTGCCCCAGCTCGCAAATCCGGGAATGCCCAGCGCAAAAACCACAAACAGCAGACAAAAGGCCAGGAACGTACCCCAGGTCAGAATTAATTCGCGCCAATTGCTATTTTGCATCTCTCTTCCCACCTAACATATAGAGCAGGAGCTCTTGGCGGTTGGTTTCGGAACACTTGAGCACCGCCGCTATTTGTCCCCGATGTAACACGATCAGGTTGTCACAAAGTCCAAGGGCCTCGTCTATCTCGTTAGTCGCGTATACGACAGTCGCCCCGTTATTGACCAGTTCTCCGACGAGTTCGTATATTTCGCTCTTGGCTCCCACGTCAATCCCTTTGGTTGGTTCGTCAAAGAGATAGACCTTAGCCCCGGTGTTAAGCCAGCGCGAAATGACAGTCTTCTGCTGATTCCCGCCGCTCAGAAAACCGACATGTTGCTGCACACTGGGAGTGGCGATGGAGAGACGGTTTTTATAATCCATGGCCGTCCGTTCCTCTATCGGCCGGCTGATCCAGCCACCCACCGAACAGACGCTCCTCAAGCTCGCCAGGGTGATGTTGTGCGCGATGGAAGTGTCCA
The DNA here is from genome assembly GCA_020345785.1 of Desulfobacterales bacterium. The sequence continues at coordinate 3,639,925 of CP070771.1, read as the reverse complement.
TGACCAGGGCATCGCGCCGCTCTTCAGGCACGAGGGCCAATCCGTTCTTTATGGCCTCCTTAGGTCCGATGGAATCGAAGCTTCTTCCATCAACAAAAACTTCGCCGGCTTGAAAGGGTTCGAGCCCGAAGATCGAATGGAGGATCTCGCTTTTCCCGGCTCCCAAAGTCCCCACAATCCCCACAATCTCGCCGGCTCTTGCCGCAAATGAAACATCCCGCACGTTACGGTTCCTAATACAAAGCCCCGACACACGCAGTCTTTCTTGGCGAATGGGGACTTTCTTCTTGGGAATCATGGCCTTCAGAGATTGGCCAATCATCAACCGGATCAGTTCTTCCTCGTCCATCTCAGAAATCGGATAGGTTCCCACTTTTTTGCCGTCACGCAACACCGTGACCCTATCAGCCAGTTCGAAAACTTCCTGAAGGCGATGGGATATGTAAAGGATGGAAATCCTCTCTTCTTTCAGCTGCCTCAGGATGGAGAAAAACTCACGTGTTTCCTGTTCCCCCAGCGAAGCGGTGGGTTCGTCAAGAATCAAAAGCTTCGGACTTCTTGCGAGGGCTCTTGCGACGGAGACAAGCTGCTGTTCCGCCACACTCATTTCGCTCACTTTCCTCCTTACATCGAACCTCTCCGTGATCTTAGAAAGGTGAATCGAGGCCTCGGCGTACAGACTTTTCCAGTTCAAGAGGTATCGCCAGACCGGCTCTCTTCCGAGCATGATATTCATCCCCACGGTAAACATTGGAACCAGATTAATTGCCTGGGGCACCATGGCCAACCCCAGGTCCTGGATTTGCCTTACCGATAAATTCCGAATATCGTCGTCTCGCAGGTAGATCTCACCGGCATCCTCTTTCAACTCGCGGGTGAGGATCTTGACCAAGGTCGTCTTGCCCGCCCCGTTCTCTCCCAAAAGTGCATGAACTTCCCCCTCCTTCATCTCAAAGCTCACATCGTCCAGAGCAGTCACACCAGAGAAGTCCTTGCGTATTGCAATCGTCTTGATAATTGTATCTTTCATCGCTTCCGCTTGAACTGGTTATGTCCGGGACGAGGGTGGGGACTCCTTGCAGTCACACCAAGTATGTGCCCTGTTCCCCGTCCCAGATTCATTGTCTACCAAGGTTTTTTCTGATCGCTGTAAAGCTTGTCCCAAGCCTGTTCTGGGGTCCAGACTTGCACAGTTGATGCCTGTTCCAACCCCTGGTTCGCTATGAACAGCGTCGGACCAAAGCTGAGCAAGGGCAGAGAGGCCTTAGCCTTTTGAAGGTCGCCGGCCTTCAGGGCTTTGTCCATCAATTTGCCAGCGATGACGCCCATGGTGTATGAATCCTGGCCATAGGCCATGAAGGCAGGCGCTTTGGGGTCGTTGATCAGCTGAACCAGAGGCCTGTCGGAATCGCAGGTGGCGACTGCGATCTGCTTCTGCAAACCCATGTCCATGGCGGCTCGGGCAGCCCCGATTCCGGGAAGGCCCCAGGTAGCGATCACGCCCTTAAGATCGGGATTGGCACGGATTGTCGCCTTGGTGATGTTGCTGGCGGTCTCGATGGGCTCGTGGACGCCTACCTCATGTTCAGCCACGATGGTAATGCCGGGGAACTCCTTCATGACCAGCCTGGAGGCCTCTGCTCGCTGTCGAATCGAGTCCCAACTTGGCAGATTGAGCATCAGGACCTTACCTTCCCCGCGCATAGCGTTCACCAGGAACATACCCATCTTACCCCCGCCTTCCCAATTGTTGGTCGCAGTAAACGCAACCCCGCCGGGTAGAACCATATCAACCGCCACCAGGGGAATCCCGGCCTTGTCATACTTCTTGGAGACATCTCGGAAGGCGTGGCCTTCCCCACCAGCAATTATGGCACCGTCCACGCCCCGGGTGATGAAGTTTTCCATACCAGCGACCTGATTGGCCGTATCTCCCTGCGCGTTGAACTGCAGTACCTCGTAGCCCATGGACTCAAGCGTCTTGCTGATTCCA
>CP070771.1:3634658-3637832 GCA_020345785.1 Desulfobacterales bacterium | reverse complement strand
CCCCACGGATTCCAGCACCCGCAGCGTGCTCGCATGGATGCGTTCTAAGTCGTTTTCGCTAAGATATTCGACGTATTTCATTTTTCAAACTTTCCTGCGCGATAGGCCTGCAGGTAGTTCATGCAAAAATTGTCCTTGCCGGCCAAAGTTTCGGCGGCAATAATGTTGGCCATCATCTTCTTGTCCAATGGATTGACAATGGCACCGTCCAAACCTTTGGTAATTGCCATCACCATAAACGTCTGGTTCAGAAACGGGCGCACCGGCAGCCCGTAGGAAATATTGGACAGGCCGCAGGCGGTGTGGATGCCCTCAAATTTCCGCATGATCTGCTCTACCGCGTTGAGAAATTCCACGCCGAAGTGATTCTTCACGGACATGGGCTGCACCAGCGGATCCACAAAGATGTTTTCTACCTTCACCCCGTTTTGGAGCAATCCGTTGACCAGTCTGTCGGCGATTTTCAGCCGATCGTCGACGGTTTCGGGCATGCCTTCATCGCTCATACACAGTGCGACTACCTTCATATCGGTGCCGGCGATAATCGGCATCAGGTTTTCATAGCGTTCTTTTTCCAGGGAAATTGAGTTGATCATGGGGGTGCCCCGGTGAACGCTTAGGGCCGCCTCGATGGCCCTGGGATTGGGGCTGTCGATGGCGCAGGGTCCTTCGACAGCTTCCTGCACTGTTTTGACCAGCCATGTCAGGTATTCCGGCTCCTTGTCCACGAAAATTCCGGCGTTGACATCAATAAAGTTTGCGCCCGCGGCGTGCTGGTCCCGTGCAACCTTCTGAATCGCCTCGGCGTCCTGCGCTTCTATGGCCGCACCGATGGCTTTGCGGCTGGCGTTGATCAATTCTCCAATGATGATCATCTTGGTACTCCTTTAGGTCCTGAAAGTTGTTTATTGGACATTAAGTTGATGAAAAGTACTATTCTAGGTTTCAGGTTTCGGGTGTCAGGTGTCAGATTAATTGCTGCGAAAGGCTCATATAAAACCTCACATTGCCGGAACATCGAACAGATTGAATGTCGAACATAGCATCCGCGGATCCAATAATGATGGCGTTGCGCTTTATCTATTTTTATAACAATTTATAACTAGCCAACCCAACGATTTAAGCATGGCAGGCGGGCGTTCATTAGTTTCCTTTCCGATCATACTGGCCGCCCTAACATATAGTCTTCGGCGACCGGCGGTCGGGCTGACACCTGACACCTGAACACTGAAACCTGCAAGCTTATCACCGGTGCCCTCTGCGAAGCATAAAAACAATCGTTCGCCCTCTGATTTCGGCTACGATCTGCGGCCCTATGCCGCAACCAGACGGCGAACAAGCTCCACAGCACCCGGTGCGTCATCGCTGTGGCCGTCTGCGCCGATCTGGTTGGCAAAAGCTTCTGTCACCGGCGCGCCCCCGATAATGCATTTGGCCGCCAAACCCGCTTCTCTGACTGCTTTGATGGTGCTTTCCATGGCAGGCATGGTGGTGGTCAACAGTGCGGACATTGCGACAATATCGGCCTTGTTGTCCTTAACCGCCACAACAAATTTTTCCGCCTCGACATCCACTCCCAGATCCACCACTGTCAGCCCGGCGCCTTCCAGCATCATCGCCACCAGGTTTTTGCCGATATCATGCAGATCGCCTTTGACGGTTCCTATCACAACAGTGCCCCTGGAGTGACTGATTTCTTCAGTCAGAAGGGGCTTCAGAATTTCGAGTCCGCCTTTCATGGCCTGGGCGGACATGAGCATCTCCGGCACAAATAGAATGCCTTCACTGAATTTTCGGCCCACCTCATCCATCGCACTGATCAGGCCGTCGTTGAGAATGCTCTGCACGTCCGTACCGGCATCCAACTCGGCCTGGGTCAACTCCTTTACCTTGTCCACTTGAAAGGAGAGCACGCCTTCATAGATGTCCTTTATTGCCATGGTTCCTTCCTCCTTAGTTTAGTTGAAAGTAGCGAAGAATCTGGCCCAGAGGACCAGGTTTTCAATTTTAGAATAAATTTTATTCAATTCCGACATCAAATTCCGGTTATTTCGTTTGCGCCACTGCATATCATATGCCATTTAGGTAATCGCTTGATAACCTGAGCGGTTTCTGCAAACGATGACGGGTATAGCTATATGAAATAATTTTAGATAATTTAAATATAAAAAATATCCATAGGAAATATTCGAAGGATAGACGGATACCGCTGAAGTAAAATTTCAGCTAAAGTGAAAAATAATTTTACTGAAGAGGTAATATTGTAAAAAATATTTTGCAAATAGAAAATAATTTTGACAAACTGAATTCGTTAACCTAATGTCGGATGAATCATTTAGTTGACTGGTTGAACTTTTAGTTGAATCGTTGATGGGTTGACTGGTTGATTAGTTTAAATAAGGATTCATTCCCATTTTTAAACCAATAAACCTAACCCGGATGAACCGGAAACGATCCGCCGAGGCGGACTCGCCAAGACGCCAGGACGCCAAGATTAACCTGATAGTTTACCTTTGCGGGCTTTGCGCCTTTGCGAGAATAATTTTTTCATCACAAAATGCAAAAACTCTACTTTGTTAAGCACCTAATCAACTCAATCAACTCAATCAACCCAATCACCTGATCAACTAATCAACCTTATTGGAGGGTGCTCGTTATGGATATCGAATTGGATCAATCGTTATGTCTGGATGATGTGGACATCATGTCCGTTTTATCCGCCTTTGACGAAGGGGTGGTTATTGCAGACAAATCCGGTCGCATCGTTTTTTACAACCACACCCAGTCCCAGATCGACGAGCTTGATCCTGCGTGGGTCATCGGCAAAACCGTACCGGAAGTCTACAACCTTGATCATAGCAGCAGTATGATTTTGCGTTGCATTAAAAGCGGGCGGCCGATCCTGGGAGAGATGTTTTTTTACCGCACCTGCCGGGGCAAACTCGTCAATACGGTCAACAGCGTCTTTCCGCTGGTGCAGCACGGCCAGGTAACGGGAGCAATTTGCTTTATTAAGGACTATAACCTGCTGGACAGTAAAATATCCGCTACGTCGGTCTGCAGCCCTTATGAAGGCCACGGATACGGCAACGGCACGCGGTTCACTTTTAGCGACATTATCGGTGATGATGAAAAATTCTTGCAGTCTGTCAAAATGGCCCGACTGGCAGCGGA
>CP070771.1:3628484-3634558 GCA_020345785.1 Desulfobacterales bacterium | reverse complement strand
TGATTCCCGACCAGAGCAGAATGCACTGAGCCGTATCCACGTAAGCCACCGAACGCAGACCGCCCAGGGCCACGTACAACAGAACCACAATGGCCAACAGCCACATGCCGACGTTAACCGAAAATAAGCCGTCGGTGAGGACGTTGAACAATACGCCAGAAGCCCGCAATTGAATGCCCAGGTAGGGAATGCTGAAAAACAGCGCGACGATGACCGTCAGAATACGAATGGTCTCGCCCCCCAAGTAGGCTGAATACATCTCGCCCGGTGTGACAAATCCATAACGCTTGCCCATCAGCCACTGCCGTTTTAGAAAAAACACGCCGGTGATCGGAATGGTCAGCACGTAAAACGACGCGTACCCATAGGGCAGACCGTCCCGCCACATCAGGGCCGGGTGACCAACGAAGGTCCAGCCGCTAAAGGAGGTCGCCGTGGCCGCGAGCACAAATACCCAGACGTTGAGCTGACGGCCGGCAATAAAATAGTCGGTACCCTTCTTGGCGACCAGGTACCCGCGAACCCCGATGGTAATGCAGTATCCCCAGTAAAGGAGAACAAAAAAGAACAACCAGTATACGTGAGTTCCCATGCTTTTCTCCTTTCAAAAAGTAGATTATAAGCCTTGCAAAAAATTCCTTCGTCACGCATTGTCGGGAGGGCATCACCTCCTTCTTATTCGCCTTAGCGCAGTTCTTAAGGCTTGCATTTTATAATATGGGGGCTGCCGGGAAAGCCGCGTTTTATCAGTCCGCATGCAGATTCAAAATTCAGTTTCAGATACCGTCCCGAAGTAACTACCTTTTTCCGATTCAGACCCAGGATGCACAGCTCGGTTCCAACAGTACGGCAGAATGCCTTCCGCGGCGTATGCCCCGATTTTATTCAACTAAGCGGCTTCGGTCATCTTTTTAATTTCTTCAACGATGTCCGGGTTGGCCAGCGTGGTAACATCCCCGACATCTTTTTTGTTGGAGATGGCACCCAGTACCCGCCGCATGATCTTGCCCGAACGGGTCTTGGGCATGTCCCTGACGATCCACACTTTGCGCGGCTTGGCGATCTTGCCGATTTCGTTGCAGACCGCATCGGATATTTTCTGGGCCAATTCCGGGGAGGCCTCCAGACCGGGTTTCAAGGCGATATAGAGATCCGGTTCTTTACCCTTGATTTCATGGGCCACCGGCACCACGGCCGCCTCGGCCACCTCCGGCACGACCAATGCCGCGGATTCGATTTCCTTGGTGCCCAGGCGGTGACCGGAAACGTTGATCACGTCGTCGATGCGGCCCAAGATGCGGTAGTAGCCGTCTTCGGCTTCCACGGCGGCATCGCCGGTCAAATACGGCCAATCGCGCCAGTCCTTGCTGTCAGGATTTTTGCAGTAGCGCGCATAATAGGTTTGCACAAAGCGATCGCGATCCCCCCAGATGGTTTGAAATCCGCCGGGCCACGGATTCTGGATACAGATATTGCCGGCTTTGCCGACGCCTTTGGCGATGACTTTGCCTTCATCATCGAAGATAACCGGATGAATACCCGGCATGCCCGGTCCGGCGCTGCCCGGTTTCATGGGGGTTAAGGCCGGAATCGTGCTGCACAGAAATCCGCCGGTTTCCGTCTGCCACCAGGTATCGACGATGGCGGCCTTGCCTTTTCCGACGACCTCGTAATACCATTTCCACACTTCCGGTTCGATGGGTTCGCCGACGGTGGTCATGTGTTTGAATTGGTAATTATACTTGGCCGGTTCATCCGGTCCGATCTTGCGCAGCGCCCGGATAGCCGTCGGAGCGGTATGAAAAATGTTGACGTCCAGATCCTGAGCAATTCGCCAGGGGCGTCCGGGATCCGGATAGTTGGGCACGCCTTCATATAAGACCGAAGAGGCGCACAGTGCCAGCGGGCCGTAGACGATGTAGGAGTGACCGGTAATCCAACCGATGTCCGCCATACACCAGTAGACATCCTCCGGATGGATGTCCTGCACGTATTTGGAGGTGCCGGCCACGTACGCGAGGTATCCGCCGGTCCCGTGCTGGCAGCCCTTGGGCTTGCCGGTCGTCCCGCTGGTGTACATTAAAAAAAGCGGCGCCTCGGCCGGCATGGGCACCGGATCGACCCGTTGGCCGTAGTAGTCCTTCAACATGTCGTTCACAAAATAATCACGCCCTTCCACCATCGGCGTTTCCTCGGCCGAGTATTTGCCCGGATAGCGCTGCCAAACGAGAACTTTGTCGACCTTCTGCCCGTCTTTGCCGGCCAGATCGACGGCGATATCCGCTTTTTCCTTGTGGTTGAGCAGATTGCCGGCCCGATAGTAGGCATCGGTGGTGATTAGGACGTTGCTGCCGGAGTCGACAATTCGGTCGGCGCAGGCGCGTCCGCTGAATCCGCCGAACACCTCGGAGTGGATAACCCCCAGGCGGGCACAGGCCAGCATGGTAATGGGAAGCTCGGCCAGCATCGGCATATGAAGCGTGACCCGGTCTCCGGCTTTCAGTCCGGCAAAATCCCGCAGCAGGGCTGCAAATTCATTGACCCGCACATAAAGCTCCTGGTAGGTGATGTGTTCGGTTTTCTCCTGCTCGGGTTCGGGCACAAAATGAATCGCGGTCTTGTTTTTGTTTTTGGCCAAATGACGGTCCACGCAATTGTAACTGGCGTTGATTTTTCCACCGACAAACCACTTCCAGCAGGGTGCATCGCTGGTGTCCAGCATCGTATGCCAGTATTCATACCAGTCGAGCAGATCGGCGTATTCCTTGAAACAGTTGGGGAAGTTGTCTAAGCTGAACCTTTCATAGACGCCGGGATCAGTCATATTGGCCTGAGCAATAAATTCTGTGGAAGGATGGTAAAGTTTTTCCTCTCCCCAATGGACCGCAATTTCGGCTTCGGAAGTTTCGACAATTTCCTTTTCAGCCATAATGACCTCCTCTCATTTTTTAGGGTTTAGAAATCAGGCAGACCCATCTTCAACACAAATCCCATAAGTTTCAATTCGTTAGAAAAAATATTGAACGGTATTCATTATTTTAATACTATCCAATTTAATTGCATGAAACATACGGTTTAGATTTGATTCAATTGTTTTTAGCGTTCTATAATCATTGCTCAATACTTGTCAATATGATTTTTGTTCATATGATATTTTTTTTCAAAAATATCATGTTGGTAGAGGGTAAAGAATCCCCGCCCGAATGAACCAGCTTTGAGCTGCCTCGGAGTTGGGCTTAAGGCGATATTCTAAGGCCAACTTGCACGTCCCAGAATCACGTTATTAAAGTCGAACAGATACCTAACGATAGGCTTTGAATTTAAAAAAATACCAAGCTCCAAATCACAAATAACAAACAAAATCCAAATTCAAAGCACCAATGATCCAAACTAGTGTTGGTTTGCCATGAGGAGTTGCCTGCGGAAAAATGAAAGCAAAAGACAGGAAGCAGAAGCCAGATGATAGAAAAAATTGTGGGTTGACGGTTCGGCTTTAAACCTTTAGCCTTTTATATTATTATACCTTACACATACACCCTATACCGATTCCGTGAGCCGTTGTCAAAATTCCTGCCGCAGGCTTGCCTGCGGCCACATAAATTGAGTTCCACTCAATTTATTTTTACTTTCTGAACCCATCGGCCTTAATATGGTAGCGACGCATAATCTGCTGCAGTGCCTGTCTTTCCAGGCCGCATTGACGTGCTGCCTGAGAAACATTGCCATTGTTGGTTTCCAGCAGTCGGCCGATGAAACTGTGATTAAATTCTTTTAGATATTTTTCTTTGGCCGCCCGGTAAGGCAAATTGTTGTCGGCTTGCTCCACGCGGCTGGTTGGTCTCCGCTGGTCGTTCAGGTTGACATCCCGGGGTTTAATTTCATTCGTTGATGAAAACAGGATGCCCTGGATGATGACGTTTTCCATCTGTCGTACGTTACCCTCCCAGGTTTTCTGTAAAAATATATCCATGAGTTCCGGTGAGATGACCTTCGAAGGCTTATCGAGCAACAGACAATGTTTTTCCAGCAGGTGGTTGGCGATCAGAGGGATGTCTTCCGGATGTTCCCTCAAGGCGGGAAGTTTGATTGGCAGCACGTTCAGACGATAATAGACGTCCTCTCTGAATTCGCCGACTCTTATCTTTTCCTCTAGATTTTGGTTGGTCGACGCGATAATTCGGACATCCACCGTAATCGACTTCGTATCCCCCAGCGGTTTGATTTCTTTTTCCTGCAAAACCCGCAAGAGTTTGGTTTGAATGGCCGGCGTGATGTCGCCGATTTCATCCAAAAATATGGATCCTTTGTGAGCCTCCTGGAACAATCCGATTTTGTCCTGGGAAGCGTGGGTGAAGGCCCCCTTCCTGTAACCGAATAATTCACTTTCCAATATATTTTCCGGCAATGTGGGGCAGTTGACGGCCACAAAAGCCTTTTGACTGCGGCCACTCAGGTCATGCACCGCCCGGGCCGCCAGTTCCTTGCCGGTGCCGGATTCACCGGAGATCAGCACGGTCAGATCCGTTTTGGCCACCATTTGAATGGTTTCATACAGCCGGTTCATAATTTGACTGTTGCCGACCAGTTTGTGAAAAACCTGCCGGTCCTGGCATTCCATCTGCAGTCTGTAATTTTCCTGTATCAGACTGCTGCGCTCCAACGCTTTCTCCAGACGCACAAGGATGGTCTCATGGTCAAACGGTTTGGAGATAAAATCATAGGCGCCGTTGCGCATGGCTTCCACCGCGGTTTCAACGCCGCCGAAGGCCGTCATCATGACGACGGTCATATTCGGGTGATCGCGTTTGATCAACTCGAGGAGTTCCAGGCCGTCCATCTCCGGCATTTTGATGTCGGCCAGCACCAGGTCGAACGATTGTTGTGAAATTAACCGAAGGGCTTCTTTACCGGATTGAGCGGTGACGATGCGACATTTTAAATCGGGCTCCAGGCTGCGTTTCAGCAATTGGAGCATGTCAAGTTCATCATCGATGATAAGAATTGATTTTTGCATGTTTGATCCTTGAGGCCGGTGACACAAGCGGCAGCACGATGGTGAATGTCGACCCCAGCCCGACTTCACTGTCGACCAAAATATCGCCGCCGTGATTTTTTATGATCCCGTAACTGACGGAAAGGCCCAAACCCGTCCCTTCACCGGTAGGCTTGGTGGTAAAGAAGGGGTCAAATATACGCGCCAGATTTTTCCTTTCGATGCCATGGCCGGAATCCGCAATCTTCACAACCACCTGTCCTTCCGATGGGTTCAGGCCTGTGGAAATGCGCAAGGTACCTTTTTGGCCGATGGCATGTTTTGCATTCATGATCAGGTTCATTAACACTTGCTTTATTTTCTTCTCATCCAGCAGCATTTCCGGAACTGAAGCATCGTAATCCTTATGTACCTCGATATCTTCCAGACCGGCATGTTGCTGAATAAATTCCAACACATCGTCGATGGTTTGATCCATTCGGATGGCATCTTCATGCGGTTTTGAACTGCGGGCAAAATTCAGCAAATCCTCGACAATTGATTTGCAGCTGCGCACGTGTTTCTCGATCGTTTTGAGATCATTGTATTTTTCAGTTTCCGGTAGCTCATTTCGGATCAACAACTGGGTGTATCCCAGAATGATTCCTAACGGGTTGTTGATTTCATGGGCAATTCCGGCTGAAAGTTGTCCGATGGAAGCCAGTTTGTCCGCCTGGGCGATCTGTTCCTCGACCAGACGCCGCTGTTCGATATCCTTGATAAGAAAATGAATGGTCGGCTCGCGGTCCGGGAGGCCGTCGTCAAGACTTCCGCTGACCAGAACCCGAATCTGTTTATCTTCTCTGTGTTTCAGGCTGAATTCCGCATTTGAAACAAAGCCGAAGCGCTCAACTATTTTTTGGATTTCCGGCCAATCCGACGGATTGGCAAAGAAGTCCGCCAACGATTTTTGGAAGAAAGAAACATCGCTATCCCGGTAACCGAATATTTTATAACCGGCGGGGTTCATGTTGATGATCGTGCCGTCCCAGCGGGTCACCAGGATCATATCCCGCGACACTTCAAAAATGCGACGGTATTT
>CP070771.1:3622084-3628384 GCA_020345785.1 Desulfobacterales bacterium | reverse complement strand
CCGCCCGAGCTTGCATCCCGCACCGCGGGGCTTCGCTCGCAAAGACCGCTGGGAATCTTTTCTTTTAACTTTCTGCTGAGAGGCCAGAAAGTTAAAAATACCAAGCCCTTCGGGCAATTTTGTGGTCAGCAATTTGCGTGACTTTACGCCTAAGCATTATGTTTAAACAGAGGCTGATTGTTCTTTATATTTGCCGTCCTCTCAACGGCAAATATAAAATAAATTACCCTTTGCGTACTTTGCGGCTCTGCGGTGATCAAAACTTACCATCTTAATATCATGACTAAATATTTATTGCTGAATTAGTAATTAAGATGATCGAAATTGCACCGGACATTTATTTAATTCCCGGAAAGAATAAATCGCGCTTTCCTTACTGCGCCTGTCTGTATCTCAAAGGCAGGGATCTCCGGATTTTGATTGATGCAGGAATGGGAGAAGCGAACATGGCTCCGGTATTGGAGGCCGGCATCGATGTCCTGATTCTCAGCCACTGTCATGTGGATCACCGCCTCACCCGTCGGTTGATCCCGGAAGTACCGGTTTGGTGTCATGTAACTGAAATTGAATATCTGACAAACAGGGAGAAATTTATCGAGGGCGTCGGATTCAGACGCGGCGGCATCAAAGCCTCAGACCTTATCGACAAGGTAGCGGGATTTTTTGACATGACAATCGAGCGCATCCTCGGCGAAGGCGATGAGATCGACCTGGGAGGATTGAAGCTTGTGTGCATCCACACTCCCGGTCATACGCCGGGGCATCTGAGCTTTTTTATCCCAGAGCACCAGCTGCTTTTTTCGGCCGATGTCGATCTCTCCCGTTTCGGTCCGTTTTACGGTCATGATTTCGCAAATATTGATGATTTCATCCTCTCAATTCAAAAACTTAAACAGGTAAAAGCGCAAATAATAGCGACGAGTCATGCCGGTCCTTTTAATGGAAACATCCGAGCGTACCTGGATGCTTATGAAGAAGTCATTTACAACCGCGATCAGTTACTGCTCGAAAACCTTGAACAACCGAAGACTCTCAAATCCTTTTACGAAAGCAATCTCATATATCGGCTTTATCCCCAGAACGACAACCTCATCAAGTGGTTTGAGCTGGTGCATATCGAGAAGCATCTATCGCGTCTGGCAGGCTTAGGTAAAGTGCACGAAGTTTCTGGAAAATGGATTCGACGTTAATTCGCACGCAAGTGGAATAAATTTCAGCCGCGATGTAAGAAAAAAAATAGATTAACATGGGAGAAATCAATGGAAAATGCCAGTATCCGTCCCTCGGATGACGATGCAAAAATTGTCCGAAGCACATCCACTTTTGACTGCGGCGGACGGTGTCCCCTCAAGTTGCACGTGAAGAACAACCGAATTCTGCGGGTGGAAGGCGATGATACTGCCGAACCCGAACAGCTTAGAACCTGTTTGCGGTGCCGGGCCATCAGACAGTATGTTCATCATCCGGAAAGACTGATGTTTCCCCAAAAAAGGATCGGTGAACGCGGTGGGGGCAAGTTTGAACGCATTTCCTGGGATGAAGCCCTCGACACCCTGGCCGCTGAATTGAAACGGGTGAAGGAAACACACGGCAACGCGGGTATCTTTCTGGCCACCGGTGGCGGCTACCTGGCCGGCCTGCACAACGGCGGCCTGGCGGCCCAGCGTCTTTTAAACCAGTTCGGCGGTTGCGTTACCCATTACGGCAACATTTCCTCGGAAGGTGCTGTCTGGGCGTCTTTGACACAATACGGATCCGTAATGGTCGGCAACAGCCGCGAAGATTTGCTGAATTCCAAAATGATCATTCTCTGGGGCTGGGATCCGGCCCGCATGATATCGGGCACCAATACCATGTATCACGTCATCAAAGCCCGTGAAAACGGGGCCCGGGTGATTGCCGTCGATCCCCGTTACCACGATACGGCTGCCACCGTGGCCGATGAATGGATTCCGATCTATCCCGGTACGGATACGGCCATGATGGTGGCCATGGCAAATGTGATGATCAGGGAGAACCTGCATGATCAGCCCTTCCTGGACAAGTACACCGTCGGGTTCGACAAATTCAAAGATTATGTCCTCGGGCAGGAAGACGGCGTCGACAAGACGCCGCAGTGGGCGGCAGCGATCTGCGGTGTGGATGCCGAGACCATTATACGCCTGGCCCGCGAATATGCCGGCACCAAACCCGCGGCCCTGATGGACTGCCAGGGTCCGGCACGCAGTGCCATGGGAGAGCAGTACAACCGCTGTGCCGCCACACTATGTGCCATGACCGGCAACGTCGGTCGTCCGGGCGGCAGCGCCGGCGGCGGTTTGATGGGCATCCCGGTCGGACACATGTTTCGCATGTCCGCCATTCCGCCCGGGAAAAATCCGTTTGAAATGGACGGTCCCAATGTTAAAGGAACTCTGGATATCCGTATGCGGGTGATCAAGCGCATTCACATTAACAAGATCTTCGATGCCATCCTGGAGGGCAAAAAGGGCGGTTATCCGGCCGACATTAAGCTGATGTGGTCGATGTGCAACAATTACTTAAACCAGACCGGCAACAGCAACAAAGCCGCCCGGGCGCTGCTGGAACTAGAATTCTTCTGCGTGCAGGAATTGTTCATGACCGCCCAGGCGCGCTACGCCGATCTATTGCTGCCGGTCACATCCGCAGCCGAGAGAAGCGATCTGACCCGTCCCTGGCCGTCAGGGCCTTATTTTACCTTTATGAATCGCGCTCTGGAGCCATTGGGTGAGTGCAAATCCGACTTCGATATCGTCAGTGAATTGGCGGAACGACTGGGTATCGAGGGCTTTAATCCGCACACGGAAGATGAATGGCTGAAAATGTTCGTGGATCACAATCCGGAATATCAGCAGCACATCAAGAATTACGATAAATTCAGGGAAGAAGGCATTCACCGGGTGAAACTGGAAAAACCCATCATCGCCTTTAAGGAACAGATCGACAATATTGAAAACAACCCCTTTCCTACCCCGTCCGGTAAGATCGAAATTTTTTCCCAACGCGCAGCGGACCTGAATAAACCCGACACGCCGCCGATTCCGAAGTACATGCCGACGCCGGAAGACCGCAATGATCCATTGTTTGAGAAGTACCCCCTGCAGTTGCTCACGCCCCATCCCAAAAACAGGGTGCACTCCGAACTTTACCTGGTGCCCTGGCTGCGGGAGGTCGAAGAGCACCGGGCATGGGTCAATCCGGTAGACGCCGAGCCACGGGGAGTCCGGGACGGTGACGAGATCTATGTCTTCAATGACCGCGGTAAGGTTGCCATCAAAGCCTGGGTCACCGAGCGGATTATCCCCGGGGTGATCAGCGTTTTTGAAGGTGCCTGGTACAACCCGGACAAGGACGGCATCGACCGCGGCGCCTGCGCCAACACGCTGACCAAAGATGCCTACTCCGGCGGCGGGGCGTCAGTGATGAATACGTGTCTTGTAGAAGTCAAAAAGATCTAAATTTTAGAGAGAGATGACCGGTAAGTCAGAAGTGATAAGATTGCAAGCTCATAAGTTCATGAGTTGGTGAGTTCATGGCAAAAAAATGAGCCTTTTTTATTTGGCAGTTTGACTACTCGCGAACTTGTGCAATTAAAAAATTGATCAGAAACTTACGCATCTAAGAGCCTTATGATTTCAACAACCCACGAATTCACGAGGTGAAAAGCTTACGAACTTATTAACTCACGAACTTAAGAGCTTATCAGCAATTATAATATCTGCGAAAATCCGTGGATATCTGTGTCCGATAAAAAACAGGAGCTTAGACAATGCAAATAGGATTCTACTTTGACCAGACACGCTGCACGGGGTGCAGTGCCTGCCGCGTGGCCTGCAAGGACTGGAACGACATACCGGCTGGAACGGAAAACTGGATGCGGGTGCTTTACACCGAAAAAGGAAAATTTCCGAAGCCGTTCGTCAGTTATATGATTGCGCCCTGCTGGCATTGTGCCGAACCGGTGTGCGCCCAGGCCTGTCCGGTTGATGCCATAACAAAACGCGCCGAAGACGGCATCGTTCTGGTGGACAGCGATGTCTGCCTGGGCAACGCAGAATGCGACGTCAAATGCTTGAAAGCCTGCCCCTACGATGCACCGCAGTTCGGACCGGAAAACAACGCCAAAATTCGCAAGTGCAACTACTGTCTGGATCGCCATCTGGCAGGCAAGCTGCCGAACTGCATCGAAGCCTGTCCTGTGCGTGCCCTTGATGCCGGCGCCTTGACGGAACTGGAAAAAAAATACGGCCGGAATAAAGAAGCCGTCGATTTCAAATATTCGCAGCGGACGAAGCCGGCAGTAGTCATTAAATCTAAATCATTACCAGAAGATTTATCATAACCACACTTATAACAGGGAAAGTAGCATTCAAACATTAATAAATCACAAATCTCAAGCATCAAATTACAAATAAATTTCAAACTCCAATACTCAATGACCAAAAGTTTTGAATTTTGAATTTGGTTATTGTGATTTGTTTGTAATTTGTGATTTATGATTTGTAATTTTGAGATGGAACAGGGCCTCCGGAGCCCCTCTTTTGAACGATATTTGTCAGGAGGTTTGTATAATGCCCGAAGTTGATCTGAGCGTTATCGGCACCAAAACAGAACCGATTGTCTTTGAATACACCTGGAAGGACATCGTGCTCTACAACATCGGCGTCGGCGCCGGTGATAAAGATCTGGCCTTCGTATACGAAAACGCCCCCGGCGGGCTTAAAGTTTTGCCCAGCTTTTGTGTGGTGCCGGCCATGAAGGCGTTTCCACGTCTCGGCGACAATCTTGAATGGTCGCGGATGCTTCACGGCGAACAGGTTATCCGGCTTTTACGACCGCTTGCGCCGGAAGGCAAGATAGTTCAGGTAGGAGAAGTATTGAATATCTATGACAAGGGCAAAGGCGCTGTCTATCGCGTTCGGATTAAAGGCCGGACGGAGGGCGACAAAGATCTATATGAGGCCGAATGGTCTATCTTTTACCTGGGTGCCGGCGGTTTCGGCGGAGATCCCGGACCCAAGGCCGAGAAGATCGTTCCACCGGAGGGGATTCGGCCGGATTTCAGCATCTCCGAAAAGGTCGCTGAAAATCAGGCAATCATCTACCGCCTGAGCGGGGATTACAACCCGCTGCACCTCGATCCGGCAGCAGCCAAACGGGGCGGCTTTGATCGTCCGATCTTACATGGCCTTTGCACATATGGTTTTGCAACTCGTGCGATCGTCAATGAACTGCTTGGTGGTGAGGTCGCCCGGCTGAAAGAATTCAGTGCGCGCTTTTCAGATGTCGTTTATCCCGGCGACATATTGACCACCGAGGGATGGAAATCCGGTGACGGCTATATTATTCAGGCCAGAACCGAAAAATCCATCGTATTAAGCAATGCCAGAGTGGTGATTGAATGAGCAGTGCTGCGAGTCCGAAGTATTAAAAAATTATTGGGACACAGATTTTCACGGATACTCACTGATTATAAGCTATCTTATTCCGCGGTTGGGATTGCCGCGGTTGCTAATAAGTTCATTAGTGTTTAGACATGGATTCACCGCCCGCTTCGCTCGAGACGCAAAGATCGCAGAGGAACTTTACTTTTAACTTTCTGCTGAGAGGGCAGACAGTTAAGAACACACGCCCTTCGGGCAGAAGTTTCGCGCCGTTTTCACGGCGTAGCGCTGATATTATTCTCTTCGTTTAAGACGGATTGCCATTTATGTTTGCCGTCCTCTCAACGGCAAACATAAAATAAATAATCTTTGCGCTCTTTGCGGCTCTGCGGTGAATATTTAGTCCTAATAACGAATGTCTAATTAACTAGAGCCGCATTAGTAAAATTAAATCCGTGTTCATCTGTGTCCAAATATAATAAAAAAAGAAGGAAAGGAAAAAAGAAATGAACATCGACGACGTTAATAACATCGCCGTCATCGGTGCCGGCAATATGGGGCATCAGATTTCTCTGCTTTGTGCGATCCAAGGTTACCGCACAACATGCACCGATATCAAAGACGACATTCTCAGAAAAGCCGAGGCGTTTGCCGATTCGTATCTTCCGGGTCGAGTCGAAAAAGGGCGGATGACCGAAGAACAGGCCCAGGCCGCCCGCGACAGGATTACGTTTACCGCCAGTATGGAAGCCGCGGTAAAAGATGCCGATTTTGTTATCGAAGCGGTCCTGGAGGTTTTGGATCTCAAGCGCAAAATATTTGCGGATCTGGACAAGATGGCCCCGGCGCACGCAATCCTGGCAACCAACAGTTCGGCCATCATCAGCTCCAAAAT
>CP070771.1:3619014-3621984 GCA_020345785.1 Desulfobacterales bacterium | reverse complement strand
AGGATATGGATCCAGTAAAAAATTTCGAAGCCGGTTCGAGCGGTGCCGGCCGAAAGTGCATTGAGATGAAAGGCCTGGTACACCACCTTGGAAACCGTAAGATAGCGGGCATAGTCAAAAGTGCTGCCGCCGATCGAGGGGATGAGCAGAAAGGCATTGGTAATGTGAAAGGTACAAATAATAACCGCTGTAAATACAATGATAAGCCGGGCATCGAGGCCGTCGGTCAGGTACTTCGGTTTGACGAACAACCGCCGGTAGAGCGCATACCCCAGGCCGATCAGGACCAGAAAAGCCAGGATATCGGCCACGAAAAAATAGGCACCGTAAAGGCGGGGAATCACATCCGCCACATGGAAGGAGGGAAAGACCCCGCGAATCATCAGTTCCAAAGAGTGCGGTTGGACCGCTAAAAATCCGAAAAAGATTAGACTATGGGCCAATCCCGGCAAGCGTTTGCGCCTGACATTGCTCTGTCCGAGCACATCGGTAAACAGCACCTTAACCCGCTCGCCGATGCGATCCAGTTTAAATGCAGCATCTCCCTTCACGCTCCGCAGCAAGGAGAAGAGTCGTCGGACTCTGGCGAAAAACAGACTGAATGCCGCAACAATCGCAAGTGCCATTAAAACCGATTTTATCCAGAGGTAAGTGTTCATTGGTGATCACCATGATATCGAATTCAGGTTGCAGGTGTCAGATGGCAGAGACCAGGAGCAAGAAGCTGGAAGGCTGGGAAGCCGGGAGGCTAATCCTCGGACGCGAATCCATTACCATTTAGCTCCGCGCCAGTAGTCTTTCAACTTTGACCTTTATCCTTTAGCCTTTACTGACACCTGAAACCACCTGTTTATCAAGCATCCAGCATCAACCCAATCAACTTATCAACTCACTCAACCAAATCAACCTAATCCATTTGCTCCTTGAGAACTTCCGTCAACACCGGCACCACCTCGAACAGATCCCCCACGATACCGTAATCGCTTTTGCCGAAAATGGGGGCGTCTTTGTCGGTGTTGATCGCGACGATGATCTTGGAAGTTTTCATGCCCGCAAAATGCTGAACCGATCCGGAAAGCCCGCAGCCGATGTAGAGTTTAGGGCTGACGGTTTTACCGGTCTGTCCCACCTGCATACTGTGCGGGGCATAGCCTGCATCCACGGCCGCCCGGGATGCACCGACCGCAGCTCCTAAAATTTCGGCACATTCCCGCAGGATTCTGTAGTTGTCCGCCGAAGCGATCGGGCGTCCGCCGGTAATAATGACATTGGCCTCCGTCAAATCCACCGCCTTTGAGGGACTCCGTTTTACTTCTTTCACCACCAATTTCCCTGAAGGCTGCCCGGATACCTCGAAATTGAGGACCTCCGCCTCGCAGGGCGCAGTCTGAGGTTCGATGGCGTTGGGCCGCAGGCCGCAGAGGTATGGATTTGCGTTAAACCGGATCGTTGCCAGGGTTTTGCCGGAAAAATGAGATTTGATCACGGTCTTGGCCGCCGGATCGACATCGATACAATCCTGCATCAGGGGCACATCCATCAAGGCCGCCGTTCTGGCTAAAAGGTCACGGCCCTTCACACTGCTGAGGCCCAGCAAGGCTGTTACATCAAAGTGTTTGACTGCTTCTGCTAAAGCGGATGCTTGGAGCTCCGGATCGGCAGCCGGATCACCACCGTCAACGGTTATCTCTACGATTTTCCGTGCACCGTATGACTGCAAGAGTTCCTTGCAGTTCTCGGCCCCGCCATCGATTAAAAAGGCATAAATTGCAGCTCCCTCTTGCCGCCGGGCAGCCGTCAATACCCCAAAATTCGCCTCCTTAACGCCTTGCTCACTGGTTTCGATCCACACGCCGATTTTTGACATGATTTAATTCTCCCTGAGGTTTTCAAACGAAAGATGGTCGCTGATGTATATTCTTTATGTTATCTCCATTCATAAGCCAGCGGCGTCGTTTAAGTCCGGGCGACCCAAAAATACTCCCGTTGTAGCGGCAAAACCTTTCCAATTCTCAAAGGCATCGCCGGTGGCTTGTGAATGGAGTCAAATCACCTTTTCCTCTTCCTTCAGTATTCTAACCAGATCTTCCACCATCTCGCGGGTTGAACCTTCCATCATCCGGGCTTGCCCTCTCTCAGCAACAGCTTCAAGATTGACGATTTCTGTTCCAGGCGCCGTCAGATCCAAACCAAGCTCAGCAATGTCGATCTGCTTGACCTCCTTTTTCTTGGCTTTCATGATATCCGGCAACTTCGGATAGTGCGGTTCATTTAATCCTCTGGTTGCACCGATGACGCAGGGTAGCGGCATTTCCAGCACTTCGCGGGAGCCGCCGCCGATTTCACGCTCAGCCCTTGCCACCCCATCGTTTATGCTGAGCGCGACCACATCGTTGACCGCCGGCATGTCAAAGGCTTTTGCCAGCCGAAACATGGTTTGCATGCCTTCCGAGTCGATGGACTGCTTGCCGCAAAAAATCAAATCCGGAAGGCCGTCCTGCTCAATGGCGTTTTTTAGTGCCCGACTGGTGAGCGCACTGTCAAGAAACTGGGCATCGGTTTTGACCAGAATTCCACGGTCAGCCCCCAGCGCGAGCGCCGAGCGCATCGTCGTAAGGGCAGATTCTTTGCCGACGGTCACGACAACCACTTCGCCCTGGCCGGCCCGTTTTTTTATCTGAACGGCCTCTTCCACACTATACTCGTCATAGGGATTGACGATGAACTTGCACGTTTCAGCAAAACCGGCACCCCCAACCACGGTAATTTTGGCCGCAGTATCGGGGACATGCTTAACACATACATAAATCTTCATAATCAAAGTCCTTTTACAAAGCGAAAATATTCGGGTTAGCTCCATTCATAAGCCACCGGCTATGGCGGTGAAAATTGAAAAGATTTTACCGTTACAACGGGAGTATTTTTGGGTTGTCCAAACTTACACCATGCCGCTGGCATATGAATGGAGAT
>CP070771.1:3609880-3618914 GCA_020345785.1 Desulfobacterales bacterium | reverse complement strand
GGCTGAAGCCTGCAGGAAATACAGCGGCGGGCAGGACCAGGCGGACTGCGGCCGGTCCGGTTTTTCGTGCTGGCGAATCACCCGGTCCTGCGCGTCCAGTTCGAGTACGCCGGTTTTTTTCAGCTTCTCCACGTCCGTTTCGGGCAACGCCACCACATAATGATGTCGACTCTGCAAAAATTTCTGCCAAAGGGATTTGATGGAAAACCGGTAAATATTGTCGCCGGCGGAAACCAGAATTCTGGAAGTGTCTGATACACGCTTTAACACCAGCTGCAGGTCGGCCGAGGCCCCGAGGCGGTTTTCATTGGTTTCAGCGCCGTCATTGTGGATTTCGATGTGAAAAGTTCTCTCCGGCACATCTTTTAGATAGCATTCGCGCCATTTTTCAAAGTGAGTGAAAAATCGGGCGTTGCTGACGATGTGCACGGCGTCCAGTTCGGGCAGTTCAATGAGCTGGTCCATCAGGTATTCGATAACCGGCCTGTCCGCAACCCGCAACAGGGGTTTGGGGAAGTCGCGTGTCAGTGGATACATGCGCGTGGCAAATCCTGCCCCCAGGATAACTGCAATCATACGAATTGCACTCCGTCGGCGGATCGGGCCAGATAGACCTCGGCCTGATCGGCTACTTCCGGATGACGCTGCCGGTAAGCTTGGCGAATATCTGCAGCGGCTGCTGCGGCCTTGCTTTGGTCGACGAGGCCGACAACACATCCACCGAATCCACCTCCCATAAAACGGGAACCCAGAACCCCTTCGGCTGAACTTACAATTTGCTGCAGATCAAAAATGGGTCGAGTGCCGCATTCGTACTGTTCAATCGAACTGCGGCACGATGCTACCATCAAACGCCCAAAATCTTCGATCCGCCCTTGCTGCCAGGCGGCAACCCCGTCATTGACGCGCTGAATTTCGCTGAAAAAATGTCTTGCCCGGCGGCCGATGTCCGGTGCCAGTTTTTGACCATAAAGCTGAAATGCCTCTGCTGGAACCTCGGAAAGAATTTGGGTCGGACCGCAGCCGGACATCTGAGACAGTAGCTGGGCGGCCTCCTTGCATTCCCTGACCCGGGAGTTGTACCCGGAGGTTGTCAGTTCTCTGGAGTAGCCGGAATAGGCAACGATAAGTCGATAGCGAGACTCGCCCTGAGTGTCGGGCAATTCGCTGACTTTTTCCTGTCGGGTGTCGATATGCAGCAGGTGGTCCCGGCGGCCGAACACGATGCTGGTTTGATCCAGGATACCGTTGTTCAGGCCGATATAGTTGTTTTCGGCTCGCCGGGCAAGCCGCACGTAATCCCATGGCTGCAGCCTGATATGATTGGCGGCGGCCAGCGCGTGAAGGTATGCCAAAAGTACCGATGCCGAGGAGCTCAAACCGCAGCCGGGCAGCATACCGTCCAGTATTCCGCTGAGGCCTTTTTTCACTGGATACGCTTCCTGCAGGGCCAGGGCGGTGGCCCGGGCATATATACCCCAGTTACTGCCGGTCGTTTCCGCCGGTCGATTAAGCTCGAACTGGATAATTCCCGGATAATTCCTGCTTTGCAGCCGAACCACACCGTCATTGGTCGGTACAAATGCCATCAGCGTGTAAGCATTGATCGTCATGCCGAGCACCGGGCCGCCCTGATGGTCGATGTGGGCACCGAGAGGGCAGATACGGTAGGGCGAGGCAATCACGCGGATATCGGATGGGGAAATTTCCTGCTCTTTCCATAAGAAATCAGCCAGCTTTTGTTTTGCCTGTGCCAGGTCGGGAAATTCCATTTGTCATAAAAAAATCTCGCAAAGCCGCGACTCGACTGAGCTCGCCGAAGTCAAAGCCCGCAAAGGTAAAATATTAAGCCAATCTTGGCGTCTTTGCGTCTTGGCGAGAGACTTCTTTGATTCCTATTTATCGGGTTTAGTTAAATGCAACAGATAATTTGCTTTTAGTCGCAAGTCAATCCAAAAAAGCAAATATGAAAATGATTGAAAAAGATTTTTTCCTTTAATAAAGTTCACTAACCTGATACTGATTACCCGCTTTCCTTCGATTTCTTTATGGCGGCCGAAATTTTTTCCGAAGTGAAAGGAGTTTGCCATGAAGCCTTTTTTAGCGGAGGATTTTCTCCTTCAAACCGATACCGCCAAAACCCTGTATCAAGAGTTTGCTCGGGACATGCCGATTCTGGATTATCATTGCCACCTGCCGGTCGCGGAGATTGCCGACGATCGAAATTTTGATAATTTGACACAAATTTGGCTCAACGGCGATCACTACAAATGGCGAGCTATGCGCGCCAACGGCATTGCCGAGCGTTTTATCACAGGATATGCCGCCGACGATGAAAAATTCGCGGCCTGGGCGGCAACCGTCCCCAAAACACTATGCAATCCGCTTTATCTCTGGACCCATCTTGAACTCAATCGTTATTTCGGTATCGGAGACCGTCTGTTGAATCCGGACACCGCCGCGGATATTTATGCTACCTGCAACGCCATGTTGCAGACCGAGGAGTTCTCCACCCGCAATTTATTGAGACAGATGAACGTCAAGGTGGTCTGTACGACCGATGATCCGGTTGATGACCTGTCCCATCACCTGAAAATCAGCGCGGACCCGAGCTTTGAGATAAAGGTGCTGCCGGCCTTTCGGCCCGACAAAGCCATGGCGGTGGAAACGCCGGAGGCTTTCAATCAATGGGTCGATCTGTTGGCGGCCGCAGCGGATGTTGACATTAAAGACTATGAATCTTTTCTGACAGCGCTGCAGCGTCGGCACGATTTTTTCCACCGCATGGGTTGCCGTCTCTCGGATCACGGTCTTGAGCAGCCTTACGCCGAAGACTTTTCAGCGGGAAACATCAGCCGCATTTTTGAGCTGGTCCGGAGCGGACAGAAGATCGGACAGCAGGAAATCCTGCAGTTTAAATCCGTCGTGGCCCTTGAGCTTGCGCGGATGGACGCCGGCAAAAATTGGGTTCAGCAGTTCCACCTGGGGGCACTGCGCAACGTGAATTCGCGAGCGGCAAAAGCGCTGGGCCCGGATACCGGCTTTGACACCATGGGGGATTTTGAAATGGCCCGGCCGCTGGCCGCATTTTTGGACAGACTGGATCGGGAAAACAAGCTTGCCAAAACCATCCTTTACAGCTTAAATCCCGGAGACTACGACATGCTGGCCGCCATGATCGGCAATTTCCAGGATGGTGAGGTGCCGGGCAAGATGCAATTCGGCGCTGCCTGGTGGTACAACGATCAAAAGCATGGCATCGAGCGTCAGCTTGTGGCCCTTGCCAATGCGGGTCTGCTCAGCCGGTTCGTCGGCATGCTGACCGACTCCCGCAGCTTTCTCTCCTATCCGCGGCATGAGTATTTTCGGAGAATACTGTGCAACCTGCTGGGCAACGAGGTGCAAACCGGCGAAATGCCTGATGACCTCGAACTGCTGGGCGGCCTGGTCAAAGACATTTGTTATTACAATGCGGTTAACTATTTCGGATTTACTAATTTATGAGAGATAGGGAGAGATTCATTTTTATTCTAAGATTGAAAACCTGATCCTCTGGGCCAGGATTCTTTACTTTCCTTGCTAAGATTCAAATGTTGTGTTCACCGCAGATCTCGCAGAGAACGCGGAGGAATTTATCTTTTTATTTTCTGCTGAGCCTCGCTGCAGGGCAGCGGGCGGTGAACCTATAAAAACTGAATCAGACCATTATATCTGCGTGTCGAATAAGAGGTGCAAATGCCTTGAACAAATATAAGGGGGCATTATGGAAGCTAAAAAGTTTGGAATTTTTAACCACTTTTTCCTCCGAAGAACATTCTTTATCTTTTTAACTAACATCCTTATTTTATTGATAATTCCTGTAGCATATGCTTGGAACGAGGGAACGGTTGCACTTGTTATGAAGGCGCTATCCAATCCTTTCTTTTTGAAAATGGAGGAAGGTGCACGAAAATATGCCCGGGAAGAGAATATTCCGTTAGAAGTCTTCGGTGTGGAACGGGAAACCGATGTGGAGCGACAGGTCGGTATTGTTGAGAACCTCATCTTCAGGGGATACGGAGCCATTGTTATTGCACCGGCTGACTCAAAGAGATTGGTGCAGATCTGTAACAAGGCGCTGGAGAAAAACATCGTCGTGATCAATATTGACAACCCGCTTCACCAAGGGACCATGGATCAATTAGGCATTTCGATACCTTTTGTAGGATCGGACAACCGCATCGGGGCGGGCATGGTGGGTAAGTATATCAGACATAAATTAAAAGGGCGCGGACAAGTCATCGTGATTGAGGGGATTCGCGGTGTTGAGAACGCTGAGCTGCGGAAGCAAGGATTCATCGACGCCGTCACTCAAAATAGTGAGATCGAAGTTATAAGCTCCGAAAGCGCAAACTGGCATACCGATGAGGCACTTTCACTCGCAACCCGATTGCTTCGGAAATATGAATCCGTTGACGCCATATTCTGCGCCAACGATAAAATGGCACTCGGCGTTCTTCAAGCTTTCGATAATTTTGATCTTACTGGCAAAATTTTGCTCGCAGGATACGATAACATCGAGTCAGTGCGCGATGAAATGCGAAACGGCCGTATTCACGCAACGGTGGAACAACACCCGGAGCTGATGGGGGAATATGGGGTGGAATTGGCCTGGAAGGCGCTAAATGGACAAGAAATTCCATCCTACAAGCGAACTCCCCTTGATTTGATAACATATGAGCCTTTCAATAAAACAGTCGCTTTATCAATTTCAAATGTGAAGAACTCATTTTTTTCAACCCTTTTGCATGGCGCTCAGGATGCTGCAAGATTATTCGGATTAAATATAATTTTTAGGGATGCTCAAAATAATGAAGCCCAACAACTGGCCGATGTTGCAAATTTTGTTAAGCAAAAAGTAGATATGATCATTATTAATCCCACCAATACGGAATCAATAGCGCCGGCGATTGAGATGGCAAATAGAAATAATACCCCCGTGATTACCGTTGATCGAAAATCTTCGGGCGGGGAGATATTATGCCACATTGAATCTGATAACCTGGAAGGGGGGAGGATGGCTTCCCGTGTATTGGCGCAATTGCTGAAGGGAAAAGGAAGAATAATTGAAATAGAAGGTATTCCGGGTACCTCTGCTGCCCATGAAAGAGGAATGGGATTTAATGAAGAGCTGCAAAAGTATCCGGAGATGACGGTTGTTGCCCGGGAAGTAGCCAATTTTGACCGGCAGGAAGCGCATGATGTCATGCTCGGTCTTCTGCAAAATGATGCCCAATTTGATGCGGTTTTTGCTCATAACGACAACATGATTTTAGGTGTTTTGGATGCCCTCGAGCAAATGAAAGTTCAATCGCCGCTGGTGCTCATAGGATTTGATGCCATACGGGAGGCTGTCCAAGCCGTTGAACAAGGCCGCCTTACTGCAACGATTGCCCAACAACCCGAAGAGATGGGCAGGTTATCGATAGAATCTTCGGTTCTTTATTTTCGTGGAGAAAAATTGCCGCCTGTCATACCTGTTGGACTCTCATTTGTTATGAAAGAGGAGACTTCTTTTGTTTCGGTCGATAAACAGTAAATTTTATGCCATTGTCGGCGTTTTGGTATTCATAATAAGCATCGGGTACGCTATCTTAGCCTATTTTTTAGGTGAACAGAGTAAAAGCGCAGTTCGGAAGCAGGAAGCCGTTTTTATAGAAAGGCAGATTCGATCTCTCCATGATCAGTTCTATGAAATTCGTTTTTGGGAAAGAGCTGTTCTCATCCAGGAACACCCTGAAGCTGATAAGTATTTCGGGGCCGTCATGGGGCAGATGAGAAATCGTCTGATGGCTTTGCAAAGCAAACCGTTGTTCACATCCGTTCAGGGGATGCTGGCGCAGGTCTTGGAAGGTCTGACTCGATACGAAGAGGATTTCAACAAGATCATCCAATCGAAGACCGAGCAGCGACTGCATCGCACACGCATGGATACGAGCTATCGATCATTGGCATCCTTCGTTTTGAGAAGCAATAAGGCCGATCTTCTAAAACCTCTTTTTAATCTAACCCATTTTCTAATAGGCTATCGTATTGATCGCAGGGAATCTGAACACCAGGCACTTAAACTGGTGATAGACTCGCTTGAAGACAGAATTAACAAGGCAGGGTTTTTGGATGATAGAGTGACAGGTTATTTGAAAAGCTTCAGGGATTTATTGGATAAAGATTATGCATTGGAACTTGAAATCATTTCCATCAATGAGCGTTTCGACCAGATTAGTGGACGGCTTATGGGCCTTTTGGAAGACACTTCAAGGGAATCAGAAAGGCTGTTGGAAAAAGAATTCCGGGACATCGAGCAGAGAAGAGATGAACTAAATCGCTTCTTCCTTATTTCAACGGCCATTAGCATTATAACTCTTCTTCTGATCCTTATACTGATATCAAAAAAGATAATAGAACCCATAAGGTCAATGGCCGGCGTAATGAGAGAGGTAAGAGCTGGAAACATCCGGGCACGATCTACTTTTTCGGGGGACAAGGACGAAGAGATCGTGCAATTCGGTATGTCTTTGAATGATATGCTGGATACCCTCGAAAAAAACAATCAGGAGTTGGTGACTTACCAAAATGAGCTTGAAAAAAAAGTTGTGGAACTCGCCTTTCGGGAAAAAGAACTTGAAAAACACCGGAACCGTCTGGAAGAACTGGTGGAAGAGCGCACCTCTGAACTCACGAAAGCAGTCGAGCAGCTTCAAGCAGAGATCCGCCAGCGCGAGTCCATCGGGCGGGAATTGAAAAAACACCGGGAAGATCTCGAAGCAACTATAAAAGAGCGAACCGCGGATTTGACCAAGACGAATCGGGAACTTGAAACGGAGATCGCCGAACGTAAAAAAGCGGAGAGAGAAAGGCAGCGGCTTGCAAGTCAACTACAAAGAGCCGAAAAAATGGAAGCCATCGGCACGCTTGCCGGAGGTGTAGCACATGATCTTAATAACATCTTGAGCGGTATTGTGAGTTATCCGGAACTGCTGTTGCTTGATCTGCCTAAAGGCAGCCCCTTAATAAGTCCCATTTTAAAGATACAAGAATCAGGACAAAAAGCCGCCTCCATCGTGCAGGATCTGTTGACTTTGGCAAGAAGGGGTGTTGCCAGGACAATTGTCATGAACATAAATCATATTGTTCTCGATTACTTGAAGAGCCCTGAGCATGAAAAATTGAAATCCCTGCATGTAGAAATTCAGGTAGAAACCGAGCTTGACCCCGATCTCTTGAATATCGTCGGCTCTCCGATTCATCTATCCAAGACAATTATGAATTTAGTCACAAATGCCGCAGAGTCCATGCCTTTTGGGGGGATGATTCGTATATGCACGCAAAACCGATATATCGACAGGCCGATAACAGGGTATGATGACGTGGAAGAGGGTGATTACGCCGTTCTGAGCGTATCTGATACCGGATTAGGCATTTCGTCCGACAGCTTACCTAGAATATTTGAACCTTTCTATACGAAAAAAGTGATGGGCAGAAGCGGAACGGGATTGGGACTGGCGGTCGTATGGGGGACTGTGAAAGATCACAAAGGATATATTGATGTCCTGAGTGTCGAGGGAAAAGGCAGCAGGTTAACCCTGTATTTTCCAGTGACCAGAGAAGGACTGACCGCAGATAAAACCCAAGCATCTATCGAAGATTATTCGGGCAGGGAAGAGTCTATTTTAGTTGTGGATGATGTGAAGGTTCAGAGAGAAATTGCATCCGGCATATTAAAAAAGCTTGGATATTGCGTAACTTCGGTTTCAAATGGTGAAGAAGCGATTGCCTATATGAAAGAGAACTCTGCAGATCTTTTGGTGTTGGACATGATTATGGAGCCTGGCATTGACGGGCTTGAGACGTACAAAAGGATTCTCGAGTTTCGACCTGGGCAAAAAGCTATAATTGCAAGTGGGTTTTCAGAAACGGAGCGTGTCAAAGAGGCTCAAAAATTGGGTGCAGGAGAATATATTAAAAAACCATATACTATCGAAAAGATTGCGCTTGCCGTCAAGTCGGAATTGATGAAATAGCAGTTTCGGTATAATTGATTAATTCCGACAAATGCGTTAAATTCTTTTCCTGAGCGAATTATTCAATGCAAAGATAAAACAGGACAAATAAAAGTCGAAATCTATGCGCTGTGCGCTGAAAAACAGCTGCGATGACGCCTGGGTTCGGCCGCAAAAACACCTACTATATCGCCACACGGAGGCAACCGCACCTTGCTTACAAAAGCGGCGATCAACGGCGTCCGGACGCAAGAGGAACATCCGGCCATCCCCTCCACCCCGACGCAGCAAGCCGAGGAGGCATCCGCTGCCGTCGCGGCCGGTGCGGGGGCGGTTCACGTCCACGTCCGCGATCCGGAGGGACGGGAGAGTCTGGCACCGGAAGACGTCGCTAACACGCTGGAAGCCATCCGCGCCGCGTGCCCCGGCACACCTGTTGGGGTCAGCACCGGCGCGTGGATCGTCCCGGACGTAAGGCGCCGTCTCTCCCTCGTCGGCGCCTGGGATGTTTTGCCGAACTTCGCCTCCATCAACATCCATGAAGAGGGTGCTTTGCAGCTCGCCAGGCTTTTGCTCGACCGAGGGATTGGAGTAGAGGTCGGCATCTGGAATGCCCGGGCTGCCGAAATCCTGTTGGGAAGCGGTCTCGCCGACGAGTGCCTGCGGATCCTGATCGAGCCTGCCGAGGAACCGGGCGATGCGATAGCGAACTTGGCAGAGATTGAGGTCGTCCTGGTTCGTGTTGGCATTCCACGCTTTCTGCATGGCCTGGGGGCGGTGGCTTGGGAGTTCGTCAAACTAGCAGCGGCGCGTGGCTATGACACACGCACCGGCTTTGAGGACACGTTGGAGCTTCCGAACGGATCCCGTGCGAAAAGCAATGCCGAGCTGGTCGCCGCGGCATACCGGGTCGTTGCTAAAGTGGCCTCACCGTGATTACAAAAGACAACAAGCCGCTTTCCAATAATATATTTGTTTGGGTGTTTGAAACATTA
>CP070771.1:3607850-3609780 GCA_020345785.1 Desulfobacterales bacterium | reverse complement strand
CCCTCGCCAGATCCGTACGTGGACGATTCGACCATACGGCTCCTCCGCTGATACGACTCATGGGGAAGTCCAAAGGTTTATGTATACCTTCGGTCGGGGAAGCGGATAGTCCTTTACCAGGTCATTAAACCGATCCCAACTCAGTCTCGCGCGCTGGCTCCGCCGGTTGAGCCATTTGTGCCAGGCTCTCCCCGACCAGTATACCAGCGCCTTCAGGCTCCTTTGGTTGTCATTCACACCAAAGTATACAAGATGCCCGCGTATTCGACTGACGAGCGCTTTGTGCTGCACGGTTACTGGCTTGTGCCGTTGGCTCCGGCAAAAGTCGTAGGCGTTTTTGATCGCCTGCGCAAGGCGAGCCTTTCGGGTCTTGCTCGCCACATGCCAGCCCGCTCCCCGGCTATTCCGGCGCCAATACACCGTGAATCCAAGGAAGTCAAAGTTTCCCGGACCCTTTCCGCCCCTCTGATCTAACGGCGGCCTCCTGAAATCAATCAGTCGAGTCTTGTCCGGGTGAAGGCTCAGGTGATATTTCTCAAATCGCTTGTTCAGAACACCTTTTACCCGCTCGGCGTCATCCATGCGTTCGAAGCCGATGATGAAATCATCACAGTATCGGATTAAGGTCGCCTTACCCTTCAATCGCGGTTTCACCTGTTCCTCGAACCATTTGTCCAACACATTGTGCAGGTAAATATTGCCCAGCATCGGCGATATGATCGACCCCTGAACCGTGCCTTCCTCCGGCCTGGTGAACACTTGGCCATCAAGCACCCCTACATGCAAACACTTTCCAACAAGCCGCATAAAAGACTTGTCCGCTATCCGTTCTTCGAGCATCTCCAACATGGTCCGGCGATGAACCGTGTCGAAAAAGGACGTAACGTCTGCCTCGAAAATTACATTCGCTCCACCCTCCCTCACTGCTCGATATAGCGCTCTTAGCGCATCATGGGCGCTGCGCCTGGGCCGAAAGCCGAACGAGCCGTCCAGAAAATCCTTCTCGTAAATGGCACCCAGTATCTCGGTCAGAGCGCCCTGGACAATCTTGTCCTCCAAACACGATATCCCGATCGGCCGTGTACGGCTCTTGTCCTTGGGAATGTGTACTCGACGGATCGGTTGATGGCGATACTGCATTGCCCTCAGCCGATCGTGCAGGTCCGATAGATTCTTCTCTAGATCCTGCCCGTACATCTCCTTCGTAACACCGTCCACACCCACAGCTGCATTCTTGCGAATTCGCCTATAAGCTCGCTTTAGCGCCTCCACATCAATGAGATAGGCCAGAGAGAACTGCCGCTCGTCCGGACTGCGTCGCGCTCTCTCCATTACCCTCAACAGTCCCGGTGACATGTCGTCATGAGTCTTTGCTCCTGTCATGTTTCCCTCCTGAGGTTCGTATCAGCACGGGCCGCCTTTGCTCGGCCGGGTCCAGGTGCCAGCTGTTCCCCGACGTCCAAGCTCGTATTCGGCCCTCCGACTTCCTGACCACCTTCGGCCTCGGCTCCGGTTCCCCTTGCCTTCGGCCTACCTCTATTGCTGGCGTTTGTTCTTAGCCGGGATACGCGCAGCCCAGCCAACGCGGTCCCGTTGGAGATTGATTACCGGCTCTCCGTGCCACCGGAATCTTGTAGAGGAGTGATCAGGATCTCCCAGTTTACCAGGTCGTCCCTTCCATGCGCGCCCCGGTCAACCACGCCGCCAGGCACAGTGTCACCTCGCCCTTTTTACGGTGACCCTGTTGCTGCCTTCAGGAATTTTGAGGCCCTCGGCACCTGGAATTAACCTATTTCGACGCTGATTGTCGCAGCTCACATACCTGTGTACCTACGCATCAACACGCCGGTTGCCCGACATGCTGCAAGGCTCACTTCCGGTCTGCCGGGCTCAGCTTTGACCGAGCGGGGCTCTCACCCGCTGGACGACT
>CP070771.1:3593844-3607750 GCA_020345785.1 Desulfobacterales bacterium | reverse complement strand
CCAATCATTAATTTATTCCATTCAGCAAACCGACGTCCCCATGATGCTGGTGGTGTTGAGAAAAGGGACGGCGGCTGCCCATTACATCATGGGCGGTCCCACCGCCAACCGGCACAATGCATTTACCCTTGGCACGGCCACGACGGAAATTTATGTCATGCACGGGGAGACGGCCGCCGCCGCCAGCTTCTCCCGCCGCCTGGTAAAAGAAAAAGACGCCGGCCGACCCCTTGAACCCATCATCGAAGAAATGAACAAACTGGTTCAGGAATACAACGATTACTCCCGACCGGTTTATTGTGCGCAGCACGGCCTGGTGGACGAGGTCGCTAAAATGACGGAGATTCGGAAGTATCTGGCGGCCTTTGCGGGTGCGGCCTATCAAAATCCCAGATCCATCTGTCCCCATCATCAAATGATGCTGCCGCGAATCATCAAGGGATAGCAGAATGACCGGGAAAATGGGGAATTACGGCGTGTCAATCGATTCCCAGCTGGACAGTTTCTCAATTACCTGGTAGATTTATAAAAAAGCGACCACCAGCAAAGCTGGGGTTATGACAAAGCCCCTTGGGCCGGAACCATGCTCTGCCGCTGGTCGCTGATTTATATTGTTGTGCCGCGCATCAGAACTGATTTATGAAACTTAGGATTAACACTGACCTGTTCGTTATAGCGACCGCCTTTATTCTGTCCACCGCATTGCTACTGCCGTGGAAGGTGACCGCCCAAAACCAAGTCGGTCAATACCCCGCAGTACATGCGTCTTCAAATGATGTCGCCAACGGCGGCATCCTCCTGCTGCAAATCGACACCGGCGCACGGCAGCTGTCCGACACCGACATGCGCATCGACTTTAACGGCCACAGCCACCAGGTTTACCGGCATCCAGCCGGAACAAACGGGGTCTATTTCGCCCTGATCGGCATACCGTATCGCACCAAAACGGGCCCTCAAAAACTAACGCTGAACTATTTTGATGCAACCGGTAAAAAGAGCAGGCTGATTCCCTTTCAGGTAGTCGCCGGCAAGTACAAAACAGATGTTTTAAAAGTGGATTCCCGTCGGGTAAACCCCAACAATGAAGACCGTCAGCGCGCCAGCCGCGAACACCAGGAAGTCCGTCATGTCTATGCCAGTGGAGTCAAGGAACGGTTATGGGACGGTTCGTTCCAACTGCCGGTTGAAAACGAAATATCCAGCCGTTTCGGCAACCGACGGGTATTCAACGGTCAGTTGAAAAGTTATCATAATGGTCTGGATTTTCGCTCTCCAAAAGGAACACCCGTTTATGCAACCAACTCGGGTGTCGTGAGGCTGGCGAAAAATTTGTTTTATTCCGGCAATGCCGTCATCATCGACCACGGTACGGAAATTTTCACGATTTATGCCCACCTGAGCAAAATCGAGACGGCGGCCGGCCGGCGGATTGAAAAAGGCCAGTTGATAGGTTTGTCCGGTGCCACCGGCAGGGTCAGCGGGCCGCATCTACACTGGGGTGTCAAACTAAATGCCGTTGCGGTAAGTCCCCTCCGGTTCGTCGAAGTCATGGATGGATTGCTTCAGCGGTGAGTTGATCCGCCTCGTATGAGACGCTGCGAGGTAGAATTCTCTTTTCCACTTAAACCTGCCGCTTTGGCCAACCGGTGCCTTTTTCGAGAATTGCCCGCCTGTTTTCATTTACATTCTCCAATTCATGCCCACGTTATGGGTGTCTGAAAGTAAAGGCCGGCTATAGCGGACCAAGTCTTCCAACTTTGAATACACCGGTATCTGACGATACCGGTCGAATAGATGCGAAAGAACATCAAAAATGAACGATAAAAGAAATGAAACCAATGAAGAATTAGATTGCCACGTGACCGTCAATGACGGCTCCTACATGACGTGTGATATGATCGAGGAAGAATCGTCGGAAGAAGAGAAGGACCGTGAGGATTATGTTATCTAAAGGATCATTGTTACGGTAATCAACAAAAGCAGAATGCCGCTGCCATAGGCCGCCAGCACCACATAGTAAGGCCGCCACTTGGAACGGCGCAGTTGCACCCGTTCAGCCGGGCGGGATGCCATCAACGTGCCCGAAAGCTTATCCGAATCAGGTGCCGGGAAAACGCGGCTGGCAAGATATCCGACGGCGTATGCCGCGATAAATCCGATAACGTTCCACCACAGCCAGGAGATGTCCGGGGCAAACCTCCACAGCCCGAGATTGCCGAGAAATCCTGCGATCAAACCGCATATGGCACCCGGGCCGTTGACCCGTCGGCTGAGCATTCCCATCACGAACACGGCCAGCAGCGGCCCGTTGCTCAGCGATCCGATTTTATTAACGGACTCGATGACGGTCTGGGAAATATCCCCCACATAAAACGAGAACGCCAGACAGACCACACCCCAAAACACGGTGAGCAATTTTGACAGCAGCATCTCGATCCGGGAGCTGAGCTGTTTTCTTACAAAATTTTTGACAATATCCTGCATGCTGAGGGCGCTGAGGGCATTCAAGGTGGAGTCCAGCGAGGACATGGCGGCGGCCAGCAATCCTACCATCACCAAGCCGATCAATCCGTGGGGGAAGTGTTTCAAAACAAATATCGGCACCGCCAGGTTGTAATTGGCACTGCCGTTGTCGGCAGGCGGCAGCTCGGCGACAAACCCCGGATCAGTCGCGGCATAGGCCCCCAGACACACCCCCAGGAAACAATAAGACGCCACCAGTGGAAAACGCAGCATCCCGTCTAAAAAAAGAGCCCGCCGGGTGTCATCCACGCTGCGCGTGGAAAGTTCCCGTTGGGCCTGGGTTTGATCGCAACCGTAATAGGAAAGGTAGAGGAAAAGCCCCCCCACCAGCATCGGCCAGAAGGCAAACGTGCGGCCGTCACCCAGACCATGATGGGCAAAATCAACCGCCCGCAGGCGCTGCGGATCAAAGCGGGCCCAAACATGGTCCATCCCGCCCACCAAATGGATGGCCACGGCAACCGCCGCGACGATTGCCCCGAAAAGCACCCCCACCTGAATAACATCCGACCAGATCACCGCCCGCATGCCGCCCAAAACATCGTAGACAACCGTGATGCCGCCCAGCAGCAGCACGGCGGCCCAGAATGGCAGATCCAGGCACACCATCAAAACGAGCGCAATCCCGTAGACGGTGACGCCGGTGGAAAACGCCCGCAGAAACTGGAAGAGAATACTGACGGCGGTGCGGGTTTGGCGGTCGTAGCGTTTCTCGAGATACTCGTAAAGAGAAATGAGATTCAGCCTGCGGAAAACCGGAAAAATCAGGGCCATCAGGATCATCATGGCAAAGGGCACGGCCAGCTCATATTGCAGCCAGAGGATGCCCCCGCCCGCCGCAAAGGCCACAAAAGCCGGTGCGCCCAGCAGGCTGTTGGTTGAGCACTGGGTGGCCACGGTGGAAAGTGCGATGGGCAGCGGGGCGGTCTGATTGCCGCCCAGATAGTAATCCCGCGCATTTTTCTGTCCCCGCGCCAGAAAAGCGCTTAATGCGACCATGCCGGCCAGGTAGATGATAATGATGATCCAGTCGAGTGGATTTAAGGACATGGCATCATATGTTTCGCTAAACCGATCTTAGCGGGATTTTTCACATATCAGATTGTATTCATGGCGCAGCACCATGATCAAAGCAATCCAGACACCGCAAATCGTAACGTTAATCCAGCTTAGCCGGGCGATCCCGATGGTTACCGGCAGCCATTGGGTGAAAAGCAGGATCAAAAGGGAGCCGGAAACTTTGAACAGGCGGTAGCCGAACATGTCAATCCAGGCTTTGGCCTGATAGATGGTCACCGGATCAATCGGCACGTAGAGCAGCTCCTTGGAGGCCCGATTAATGGAATAGGATAATCCGCGGTCGCTGATCTTGCTGGCGGCGCCGAAAAAGAGGCTGGATTGAAACAAAAAACACCAGGAAAACAGGCTGATCATCAACGGCTGGATCAGCAAACCGACGATGGTGCCGAAAACACGATGGATGAAGGGCGTGATCACCAGGTTGATGGCAATGGAAATTAAACCCAACACACTGAAAAACAGCGACAGAAATTCCGTCCGGGCTTCCCGGGCGGGATAGGATATCTCTACCGCATTCAAAAATTGGTACTCAATAATGGGAGATACCAGTTGGGCCAGCAATAAGACCGCGGCAATCAGAAGCAAATAGCGGCTGCGTCCTAAAACACGCCAGCTGCCCGTACTTTGCGGCGTCGCAGCGTCCACCTGATCGATTTCACAGTACAGGCCCATACGCTCCATCAGCCATGCAAGAACAAAAATAAGACCGACGGTCGCCGCCGCCGTCAAAAGCAGATCCGGCGTTTGCAGCGGGGTGTACTTAAGTAAAATTGCCGAGATACCGCCGCCGGTGACACCGCCCACCAGTCCCCCTGTTCCGACAAAGCCGTACCAGGATTTTCCCTCCCGGGTTGTGTATATCGCATTGGTCAGGCTCCAGAACTGTTCAACCAGCACGACACTCTGAATGTCAACAAACACATAAAAGCTGATGGGAATGATCTGGCCGGGATAATTAAATAGGATGCGAAAGACGACCAGCAGGCCGCCGACGACCAAGGTGGTTCCCAGCACCACATGCAGGCGGCTAAAACGCGCCACCAGCCGATGATAACTGGTGATAAAAACGGCCATGGTCAGCGCGGTGACAATCCAAACATAGGGTAGACGCTCGGCGCCCAGCGCTTCGATAAAAAGCGAGCGGCTGGCCGGTTTCAGCTGATAAAGCGCTGTAATGATGAGAAAAAAATTGATAAACAGAAAAAACGCCCGCACCGCGGGTTTTCGCAGTGCAAGGTATCGACCGTTGCAGCCTTCCGCCGGCGCCCTATTTGAATTTTTCACTTGCATTTTCCTACCAAAACAGTAATAATTACCAACATGATTAAGAGGTGCGGATATAAGCTATATTTAATCATCATCTTCCTGATCATTGCCACACCGGTTCACACCCACCAGTTGCCGGCGGATTTGTCGGAGACCTGCGATCCAAAATTACAGAAAGGGCTGCAAATGTGTCTGGTTTCTCTCAATCTTGACAAGGCAGCCGACCGCAAGTCCCTGAGCATTGTGCTGGTGGATATCACCGACCCATCATCGCCCCGCATGGCTTACGTAAATCCCAATGAGATGATGTATGCCGCCAGTTTGCCGAAAATCGCCATCCTGCTGGGGGCTTTCGAACGCATCGCCCGCGGCGATATGACCCTGGATGAAACCACCCGGGAAAAGCTGGCGCTGATGATTCGCAACTCTTCGAATCAGGCTGCCACGGAAATCCTCAATCAGGTGGGCAAGGCTTATCTGGCCGATTTGCTGCAATCTCCCCGATATCGGCTCTATGATCCGAAAAAAAACGGCGGACTGTGGGTCGGCAAAGAATACAGCAAGTCCGGTGCCTGGAAACGGGACCCCCTTCATAACCTTTCCCATGGCGCCACTGCCCTTCAGGTCGCCCGTTTTTATTACATGCTGCAAACCGGCCGGCTGGTGAGCCCTGAGCTCAGCCGGCAAATGAAATCCATCCTCGGCAACCCCGCCATCGAACACAAGTTTGTCAAAGGCTTGAGACAGATTCATCCCGATTCCCGCATCTATCGTAAATCCGGAACCTGGAAAGAGTATCATTCAGACAGCGCCATCATCGAACACGACGGCCGTCGCTATATCGCTGTGGCGTTGGCCAAAAGCCCGCGAGGCGGCAAATGGCTCGCCGATCTGATCATCGCCATCGACAATCTTATTTTTCAGACCAAAGGGCCTACGGCGAACTAGAAGCTACCTCAAAAAAGTCTTTTGGCCCAAGCTCTTTGTTGGTGCCTCGTTTTAAATCCTCGAAATACTAATGTATTCCTGCGGTTTAAAACTCGGCCCCGCCGCTATTTTGAACCAAAATCCTTTTTTTGAGATAGCTTCTAGTCTTTTTTTGCCGAATGATGGGCCTCGATCAAACGGTGAATTCGAGTAGCCAGCGTCTGATGGGCCACCGCCGAATTTTTCCGCAGCACATTCGACATTACCACCACCATATAATAGTATTTCCGATCGTCGGCCGGGTATTCAACGACCGCCACCGAATTGAGCATGTTCACCACGTTGCCCATGTATTTACCGCACTTGAAATTGGGCTCCGCTTTGCACTTGTACAAAGACCCTGATTTGAAATAAACGGCCGCCGGAAAAAGGACCGGTGCCGATGCATAACGGATGCGGCCCTGGGTCATGTAGATCAGGCGTTTGATTTCGCGACTGGAAAACGGGTCGACCAGCTGACCCTGCTCCATTTTCACCAGAAACCGCATCAATTCTCGGGGGCTGGCATAGCTGGTCGTGCCTGGCACCAACTGCTTGCCCTTCCAGGTAAAAAAGGATCCCTGACGAAGATGCTCAAGATCCAGTCCGTTGCGGGTCAAAGGTTCCTGCAGGCTTTTGGACAGCAGCTGCGCAAGCTCTTTACGCGGGGTTTCCTTAAAAAAAGTATCGGCAACCTCGATACTGACCGGATAATCTCGGCCATACTGCACCAAAAGCATCAGCTCCTTTATGACTATACTGGCCGCCGCATTCGAGCTGGCCGACAGCATCCAGTCAAGGTAGGTCCACAGATTTGCCCGGTCGCCGATCTGGATGGGACGATAGTCGATTTTTTTGCTCTCCAGGGTCCACAACGGCACCTTGTGGTGGTCCGATTGGATAAACTGATCGGCGGTTACAAGGGTGTCACGCAATATTTCCTGGCGCTTGCCGACATCGTTCGGGTATAGGTCGGCCAGCGCTTGAAAAACCCCCAGCGCCACGACAAGTTTGCCGACACTGCCGGGATTGGCCTGATAGTCACCGCGATGTTCCACATAGCGCGGCGAGCCTGCATCCGTTAAATCCAATACGGCAACTCCGTAATTATCGGCATCGTCTCCCAGCAGGTTTTCGATCTTTGCCAAAAACTCAGAATCGATTGCGGGAATCTGAAAGTCGGACTGCTCGTTCAGTCGCAGGTCAACCTGGTCCAGACCAAGCATTGCACCGGACGGAACCCGGATGCCCTGCACTTTTCCCTGCTGGGCCAGCCGGAAACCTTCCAGCCGCAAAACCCCGGTGGCGGGATATCCATCCAGTGGATAGGACCAGACGTTGGGAGCCCCGAGGAGTATTAAAATCAATAAGCCGGATTTTATAGCGCGTTTCATTGGGTTTCCTCCGCCGGAATCTCGTCTAAATCAATCACCACGGCATATTTTTCTTTCAATCGCTGATCCAGACGGTTCAAAAAAAGGTTTTGTCGAGCGCGCATGCTTTCCAGAAAGGGACGAATCTGAAAGAGTACCAGCTTGTCCTGGAAAAAACCAAATTCGATGTCAGCGGGGACGATGCTGCCATCGGCGCTTTGCAGCATGGGAAAGCGCTCGGCAACGGACCTGGCAAATGCCATCAATTGCTGGATATCTTTTGGACTTAACACCGCCTCGGTGCCGCTGGCTGCAACCTTGGCCATGCCGCCCTCTTTTAAGATCACCCGCTTATACGGCTCGGTGGCATGCGCCATCAGCCGCACGTTCCCGTTGGCCAGGTTAATTCGCAGCTCTTCGGATGTCTGGCCGGAAACAGCGCCGCCGACACCTTCATTAACTGCAATGGTCAACCAACCGGTTTGGCCGGTGTCCACGTCGGCCGTCACCATGACACCGGATTTGTCAGCCGGGATACTTTTAAGCAGCAACACCGATGCGTAAACATGTTCCGGATTCTGCATGTAGGCCTGACGCCAGCTGTAAGCCCGCTCGGTGAACGGCGAGGCCCAGACCCGGCGGATGGCTTCCAGCACATTTTCAGTCCCCACGACATTAGCCACTGTGAGATTGAGACCGGCCCCGGTGAATCCCGGCAGATCTTCAACATTGGTGTCGCTGCGCACAAACACGCCGTAACTTCCGTCCGGACCGAATGTCTCCTCCATCGCCTCCAGCAGACGTCGGCGAAAGTCCTCGCCGGGATCGGCATTTTCGACCCAGTCCCGCATGCGCTGCAAAAACAGGCGGACGACCTGTTCCTGTTTCACAGGGTCGTCTTTAAGGTCCTGGATCAGCGCATACTGTTGCTGCA
Source organism: Desulfobacterales bacterium (assembly GCA_020345785.1). The sequence goes on along the minus strand of CP070771.1, from coordinate 3,599,608 downwards.
TCCAGCTGAATACACTCGGTTCGTCCGGTTCGAGCTGCTGGTCCAGCAGGGCCCTGAAATGGCCGAACGGTATGACCAGCCCATCGGTAACGGCCTCGGGAAAGTGGTGCTTGAGTTCACCCAGGTTGGCGGCTTTAGGTCCGGCAATCCGACCGGAATCGGTCGTCCGCATCTGTTGCAGCGGGATAAAACTGAGATTGTAAAGATCCAGCTTATTGAGATCCGGCCGGATGACAACATCCTGCACCTTGGATTCTTCGGCAAAAATCGGATCCCACTCAGGGCCGTCTTCAACCAGTTGGACAATACCCATGGCGCTGACGGCCAGCACCACCTTTTGGCCTTCTCTGGCGGTGATTTGCGGCAGCAGTTTTTTGTCCAGCGTCACGTTGGGGATGCCCAGATTGCGTGCTAAAAGTTGCACATGGGAAAGGATATTGCCCCTGCCGGCGGTAATGATGCCGGCCACCGGGGGCAAATCTTCGGTGGTCGCCGGCAGGACATAAATACCGTTGCGGTCCAAGCTGTGTCCATCCGCGCCGGTTTTGGGTAACCTGAGGATGCCGCGCGCCAGTCCGGCATTCAGACCCCGTAGGCCGGTGGCTGTTTTTTGTTCGAACACGTCATTTTGAATATCCAGCTGCCGGCCGGCGTCGGCCATCAGGCTTTCCAGCGTGTCTGAATAAAAAAGCAGCAGACTGCCGCGCAGTCGGTCGTGAATGTAGCGCAGACTGAGCGGCTCGATCACCTCCAAGCGGGCCAATGTTTCGGAAAAATGAAACCGCAGCAGCCGATCGGCCCATTCAGGAACACGGGCGGCGTATTCCAGGCCGTACTGGTAGTCGATTAATTGGGGATTGGTTTCGAGCAGAGCTTGAAAAGTTTCCTGCAAAGACCGGTGTTGACGCGCAGAAATTAAACCGCTGCCGTATAGGCCATCGCAAGCGGCGGCAAGCCACATTAACCGCTGGCGGCGGGCCGCCCCGGAAAGTGTTTCCAGCAGTTCATTGGCGCTGCGATACAATTCGCCCTCCAGCACCAGCCCGGTATCCAGCAGAGCAAGTTGCCGGCCCGCCTGTCCGGCCGTGGGCAGGCTGTCGCGCAGCGTGGCCAGCAATTTTCCGGCAACTGCAAAGCGTGCCGCCGGATCTTTTGGGTCGCGCAGCTGCCCGGCAGCCTTGTTGAGCTGCCGTTTTAATTTGGTATTTTTGATCTGCTTGGACAGAGAAACAACGGCGGGCTCAACATCCTGGGGCTGGTAAATTTCCTCGATGACCTTGGCCAGGCGCTCGTAATCCTGTGCAAGACCGGCAACACCGCGGCTCTTGGCATACGTACGGACATCGACGGCATCGCTCAGTTCCGGGTGGACATGAATTTTGATCCGCAGCGTTTCAAAATTTGGGTCTTTTTCGGCAAGGGACAGGGAAAGCTGCCGCATTTCCGTGATGGGTGCCTCCTTGCGGCCATGGGGCACAAATCGCACTGCTTCGCGCAGCACGACAAATCGCCGCTCATTCCACTCCGGATCTTTGGCCAGCGCAATTAAAAGGCCTCGCCCTCCGCGGGTCTCATCTTCTGTTTGCAGGGCGCCGCGGTAATAGCGCGCCCTGCGGAAAATCCAGCCGTCGTCGGCATCGATCAGAAACCGTTCCAGGATCATTTGCTTGACGATACCCGGGTGTGCGGGGTCCGCCTGAAACATTTCCGGGTTGATATCCGCATAAACATTGGCGATGTAATAGCCGTTATCACGCATCAATTTGACCTGGTCTGTCCATTCACCATGCTGCACCCCACCGCCGTGCTCCCGGCAGGCGTATTCTTTGGGAGGCAAGATGGTGCCGTCATTGCAAAACCAGCGCAGGCGTGTGAACGGTCCCCGGGGGGCTTCTTTCATCGCCTGCACCCAGCTGCGCAGGATGGCATCCTCAGGCAGTTCAGCTGCTAAAGCGCCAACAAACGAAGTGCAGAGAACGGCCCCCAAAAAGATGATCGTAACAACTCGCCGCATGTTTCAAATCCTCTTGCGTTATCTAACCGGCCATCCGGATCAATGCCCCTCCCCTGCATCTTTGACCATGACTTGAAATTGTGCGCCCCACAGATGATCCCGTCGCGCAGGAAAATAAAAGGCCGTCAGCACCTGATGCATCTGATGCACATGGGCACGGCGCACCCGGTTGCACGGCCAGCATCGCGGACGATAACGGTTGGCTTCAAAAAGCTTTTATTTATGATAGGCATGATTTTGAATTTTTCCACTGCAGCTGTCATATTTAAAATCATTTTAACCGCCGCCGGCTGGCCTTGAATCTTCCAGTGGGTGTCTTGTTGAACTGCAACATATGGGTTATGCAGGTGGGGATTTCATCTGAATAATGCGTGACATAAATGATATGGGTCTCGCTGCGGTGACCGATAACGTCGATTGCATCCAGCATTCTTTGCCGGTTTGTGCGATCAAGACCCTGGTAGGGTTCATCCAGAATCAGTATCAATGGTACTTTAACCATCGATCGCGCCAGCAGAATCATGCGCTGCTCACCATATGAAAGTTGATTGAAGATTTTATTGGACTTATGGGCAATGCCCAAAACCGCCATCCATTGTTCGGCCTTTTGTTTTTGTTCAGCCGATGCATGACGATAAAGACCGACGCTGTCGAAAAAACCGGATAGGACAACTTCAAACGCCGATATGGGTTTGCGGTAGCGGATCTGAAATTCAGAGGAGACCGTACCAATGCGTCGTTTGATGTCCCAGATGCTCTCACCGGAACCGCGACGTTTGCCGAACAGATAAATCTGGTTGGCATACGCCTGGGGGTTGTCTGCCGTGATCAGGTTCAGCAGGGTTGTCTTGCCGGAGCCATTAGGGCCTAATATCGCCCAATTCTCACCGTATCTCATGGTCCAGCTGATATTATCCAGGGCCGTCGTGTCGCCATATTGAACTGTCACATTTTTCATGCAGACCAAACTATCGGACGAGTTTCCGGCAGCCGGCAGCGATCTTTCTTCTCCGGCAGGAATGGCAATAGAAGCGGCAAAATCGAATGCATACAGACGCTCCATTTGCGAAGGGGTCAGCACATCCGAACGTCTCCCCTGAAAAAGCACCTCCCCGTTTTTAACGGCCAGGACATGCGAGATTTTGGGCAGAATCTCCCTTTGGCGATGGGTTACAAGAATCACGGTCCGGGTGTCATCCATCAGGCCATCGATGATTTGAACCAGATCCCGACGCGAAGATTCATCCAGGCCGTCAAAAGGCTCATCCAGAATCAAAATTTCCGGCAATTTCCGCAGCGCCCGCGCAATCTGAATTTTTCTTATTTCTCCGGTGGACAACGCCCGGATTCCCCTGCCGAGCAGGTGCTGTAATTTGAGTCTGGCAACCACATCCTCAATATCTTCGGTAAGGTCGGCCGGCTGTCCATTGCTTTCAAGCAGAATTTCACGGACCGTAGTGATGCGGTTTAAATCACCGCTGAAAGAACGAAATTCATCGCGTTGGTCCTCACGTGCAATCAGGCGCTGATGCTGTTCAAAGGATACATATTCGGCCCGCAGTGGATTCGCCGGATTATGAAAAGTACGCATCACACCCGTGACCACCGGAACTTCACCGCTAAGCGCCTTGACCAGGGTTGTCTTTCCGGCGCCGTTGGGTCCCAAGATCGCCCAGTGCTGCCCTTTATCGATTTGCCAGCTTGTGTTGGGCAATAAAAACGCATCTCGGACTCTGAGGGTGATGTTTTCGAGCTTTATGATCGTTTGGTTTTTCAAACCGCTTCCATGATTCTTGACATAGCGCATCAATTTTTGTTAGTTGTAATTTCAGCATTCCAATCGGGGCGAAGCCCCCAGCTTGTAACGAAGGAGCCTGTCCATGCCCGGTATCAAACCACCGTCAGACCAGAAAACAGTTAATCTTAAATTAGCGGAAACAATTAAAAATTTGCCTGAAGACCAGCAATTGATTCTGCTCAAACAGTTGCTGAAGGGCAATCTCACTTCGACCCTGTTTCGGTTGATTGGCACCATGTCAGACGATCAGCAGTCTGCCCTTTTGGGACAACTCCAGGAGCTTCCCCTCAAATCAGTCAACCTGGAAGAAACCGAGATCGCCCTGCGGGGCCATACCCGCAAGTCCTGCATGCTCAATATCGACTACACGGTTGAGGGTCGTAATTTTGAAGGGTTTATGCTCGACATCAGTCCGGCCGGGGCATTTATTGAAACAGGTGAGCCGTTTACCGCCGGTCAGCAAATACGCCTGACATTCTCCCTGCCGAACAGCCCCGGTCAATTGAATATCAGCGGTGAAATCCTATGGAAGGGCATGCTGGGCATGGGTGTAAAATTCAACGATATGACCCCTAAACAGATCGATTTGATCAGAGCATTTATGCAAGAGGAATACATATAGCGCGTCAATACCTGACTTTATCCAATCCTTTTAGCTTCAGTATCTCTCTCGCCTCCTCCGGTGTGGCCGGCTCCAGGCCGTGCTCTCTGGCAATGCGCACAATTTTTTCCACTTGTTCACCGCTGCTTTGGGCCATCCTGCCTTTATCCAGATACAGATTATCCTCCAGCCCCACCCGGGTAAACCCTCCCATCAGCAGGGCGGCGTTGCACATTTTAAATTGATTTTTGCCGGCCGCACACACCGACCATTCAAACCCGTCGCCGATGATTTCTCTGGCCGAATTTACCAGAAACACCAGGTTGTTGATCGTTGCCTGCATACCGCCCAGAATTCCCAGCACAAACTGCAGATAAACCGGTTTTTTGATGTAGCCCTGGCTCAACAGAAATGCCACATTGTTGATCATGCCGGCATCATAAATTTCAAGCTCCGGCTTGGTGTTCTCCGCTGCAAAAAATTCGCTGAACTCGCGCAGGGTTTTAAAGGTGTTCGGAAAGATAAAATCCTCGCTCATTCCCAGGTACTGGGGTTCCCAGTCGTATTTAAATTCTTTGATTTTTTCTAAAATCGGATGCAGGGCAAAGTTTAAAGAACCGGCATTCAGCGAAGCCAGCTCCGGACTGTAAGCTTTAACCACGGATACCCGCTGCTCGACGGTCATACCGAATCCACCGCCGGTCGTGGTGCAGATAACCGCGTCGGATTTATTTTTGATCTTTGCTAAAATATCACCGAATAACCGGCTGTCGGCGGAAGGTTGTCCGGTTTCCGGATTACGGGCATGAACATGGACCACCGCTGCTCCCGCTTCCCTTGCCCGGCGGGCCTCTTCAGCGAGCTCATCCGGTGTTATCGGTAAGTTCGACGACATGGTTGGGGTGTGAATGGCGCCGGTAAGGGCGGCCGTAACGATGAACTTATCGGACATAATTATCTCCTCATTGTTCAGTTAATTAGTTGAATAGGTTGATTGGTTGAATAGGGGAACAGGAAATATCCCTTATTTTATCGTAATATTTTCTATGGATCTGCTGCCGATCCCTATTGAAGAACAACATGATTAAATCGACAGAATTCCGCAAATATTCAATCTTCAATCTTCAATATTCATTAGTCATCTCCAATGCGCCATCGGTAACCCCACCACCGGCGATTGGAAATAAGGAATCCGTGTTCCCCTGAGACTGCCGAAATTGGATATTAAGATATCGCCGTTTTCGGCAAATGCAAGCCCGTTGGGCAGCGTGCCTGCTGTGAACCGGCTGGCGTCGTCCAGGGCAATTTTAAAGGTTTCAGGTTTCGGGTGTCAGGTGTCAGGTTTCAGATG
>CP070771.1:3588638-3593744 GCA_020345785.1 Desulfobacterales bacterium | reverse complement strand
ACTGTTTCCCGATCGACATCCAAGAAAGGTAAAAAACAGGTTTACACTTACAAAAGCCTGGCGCCTGATGTCAAGGGCCGTCATATGGAGGCCCTGATCGTGAGGCTCGAAGAGGATCCCGAAAATGAGATCTCGGTGCATGACGGCGAAGAGTTTATTTTCGTGCTGGAAGGTGACGTCTTACTTGAAATCGGTGATGATAAGTTCGAACTGGAACCGGGCGACAGCGCCTACTATCTGTCCACCACACCTCATCACATTGCGGCCAAGAGCGGGCAAGCGACCATTTTGGCCGTTTTATACGAAGGTTGATGTTGCGTTTCCCTGGGACGAGGCTACAGGTGAAAGGTAAAAGGCTGAAGGCTAAAGGTTCAGGGTTCAGGACTCCGCCCTTCAAAACAGCGGTACCACGTTTGGATAAAGCATATTCGTCCAGTTGAAATTAAAAAAAAAGCGCAGCATTAAATAATTAATCCGCCGGAATTTGATATAATAACGTTCCTTTGCTGTTTAAAAGCAAATTGCAACCATTCCTGGGCTATTTTTCAGGGCGGATTAATTAGGCGGCAATGTCAAACTCGCAAACCAGGGGGGTGTGGTCGGAGAATTTAACCTGTGGGATTTCGAAATCCGTGATCCGTATTTGGGGGCTGTGAAAGATGTAATCCAGCTGTCGGCGCGGAGCCCGGCTGGGGTGGGAAGGTTGCCCGTTTTTGTTGGCATTTTTTAAACCTGTGGCGGCCAGAAACAACTGAAGTTCGCGATCGCCCCACAGGACATTGAAATCTCCCGCCACGATGAGGGGTTTTTTGATGTCTTTAATGATGCAGTGAAGATCCTGCAGCTGGTAATGACGATGACGGAATTTAATCGACAGATGTACCAGTAATACCGACAAATCCTCCAGTTCCAGTTCGATCACCAGCCGTTTGACACCTTGGCGAAAATAATGAAATTTTTGAGATAAAATCTCCCGGTTGGTCAAAATTGCATTGCCCTGTTTGTTTAACAACGGCAGTTTTTGGGCTACGGAATTGACGGGGTATTTTGACCGGTAAATGTGATCGTGCTGCAGCTCCCAGGCAATCCCCTCGGCCTGGTTGTTTTTTTGAGATCTAAAAGATCCACTGTCCACTTCGACTAATCCAATAATGTCCGGATTCACCGATTTTATGAAATCCAGGATTCTTTTTAGATTTCCATTGGTGTGCTTGAAATACCCGCTGTAAGGCACCGGAAAGTGAAAGTTTTTCCCAATTCCGGCCGCGTACCGTATATTGTAAAGGAGAAATCTCATCCTTGTTGTTATCCGTCGATCTGAATATTCTGATAATTATGCTCTATTATAACGCTTTTCGCGGTATTGTAAAGGCTGGAAATTCATCAGACAAAAGCTTATTGTATCTCACTCCATTCATAAGCCAGCGGCTATGCCGGTGAGAAGTTAAAAAGGTGTCAGGTGTCAGATTTCTGGTGCAGGAAACTCGGTTTGGGGTCTAAGCTTTAAGGTATTCGGCATCTCTCCCTTTCGATCAAACTGAACACCCTCCAAAGGCGCGTAAACTTCGGCGGCCATCAGCTGACACCTGACACCTGAAACCCATTTAAATGACTTCGCGATAAATTTGCTGCCCGGCAGCGGCCGCTTCTGCCGAGCGGAGTCTCGTTCGAAGAATTGATCCATAGAGTGACAGAGTTACGCCAGATGAATTACAATTAAGCCGGCATTCATGCGTTTGACAAGCAGATTAATACCGTCACTATTTTTGTGCTGGTCGAGCAGGCTTTTGAAATCTTTTACCGACTCAACACTCACCCGGTTGACCTCGACGATGATATCGCCTTTTTTGATGCCGGCGGCATCGGCTTTGCTGTCAGGTGCCACGCCGACGACGATGACGCCCGCGGTTCCATCGACGTTAAATTGACGGGCGACTTCCGGTGTCAAATCCGTTACTTGAAAGCCGTACTCTCCCTTTTTCTCCTCTCCATAATTCTGGCTGGCAGCGGCAATGGTTAACGGTCGCTTGCCGATTTTAACATCCAGCGTCTGCGGCTTGCCGTCGCGCAAAATCGTTACGCTGGCGGTTTCGCCCACCTGCAGGTTGGCAGCCAGTTTGGTCAAATCACGACTGCTGGTGACAACTTTACCGTTGACTTCGGTGATGATATCCTTGGGTTTGATTCCGGCCTTGTCTGCGGGATCTCCGGGGACGACATCGGCAACCATGGCACCGCTTTTACCTTTGAGCCCGTAATAATCGGCCAGATCTTCATTAAGATCCTGAATGGTAACGCCGAGCCAGCCGCGGGTCACTTCACCGTTGGTTTCTAGCTGGGCAATGATGCCCTTGGCCTGGTCGACGGGGATAGCAAAACCGATTCCCTGTCCGCCGGCGATGATCATGGTGTTGATACCCACGACCTCACCCTGCATATTGATCAGGGGACCGCCGCTGTTACCCGGGTTAATGGATGCATCCGTCTGAATAAAGTCGTCATAAGGTCCAGAACCGATCACACGGCCCTTGGCGCTGACAATGCCGGCGGTTACGGTATACTCCAAACCGAAAGGAGCCCCGATGGCGACGACCCACTCTCCCACTTTCAGGTCATCGGAGCTTCCCATACTTACAACGGGCAGGTCCTTCTTGGGCTCCACCTTTATCAGCGCGATATCGGTTACAGGATCAAGTCCGATGACTTTGGCATCGTACTTGGTTTCATCTTTGAGAATAACCGTGATCTTATCAGCGCCTGACACGACATGGTTGTTGGTGACAATCAAGCCGGACTTTTCAATGATAAACCCGGAACCCTGGGCCGGCTGTTTGAATTCCGGTTGACGCTGTTCGCCGAAGTTACGACCGAAGAAATCCTTGAATTGCTCATTTCCGCCAAATGGATTCCGGCCGAAAGGTCCGAACGCGGGACTGCCGCCCTTGACCGTCTTTTCGACCTGAATGTGAACCACAGCGGGGCTGACGGTAGCTGCCAGATCGCTGAAATTTTGCGGAATCATCCGAACCGGGGCGTTCTTGGATGCCGTTGCCATTGGAAGACCGACGCCCAGCATAAGCCCGACCATCACGAGAACCACAATGTATTTCGCTAACTTAGATGTCTGTTTCATTTTTTTTTACCTCCCTGTTTTACTATTTTGGCCAAAATCGGCCTTGTTTCGATAACTATAATCTGCTTAGTTAACGGAAAGATGGCGGCAACATAATCAAAATGTTATTTTCGCTGGGGAAGCGGCCGGCCTTGATCGTTTCTTTTTCCCTTTCTGCGGTTTACGGCCGTTCGACGGTCTGTGCCGCTTCTTCTTTCCGGTATATAAACAGTGTAAGAATAGTTGCGCCTCTCCGGCTCCCGGCGCCGGTCGCCATAGCCCGCCGAGCTTGATTTGGTATCGCACTCATGCTCAGACGGATGAGCTGCCGCGGGGTGCACTTTGGTGTCCGGCCGCGGAATAACATCGCCAAGTCTCATTTTGATGGTTCCGGCCTGCAGCGCACTTAGCACCACATGTGTACTCTTCAGGGTGATGGTGCTTTGGGCAGGTCTACCGCAGGCGGCATTGATCAACATTCCTCTCTCTGCTGCTTGGCGTCGCAGCCTTTTGGCTCGAGAAGTGTTAGTGGCCATGATTTCAACGATGAACCCGCTTTCCAGGAAATTCTTAAATCCGATTGGAATGAGCATAGTTACTTATTCTAACATTGAAAACCTGGTCCTCTGGGCCAGGATTCTTTGCTGTCTGTGGGTGATTTTCCGGCAACAACAGATAGTAAGGCGGGAAAATAGAGGAAAGATGACGCCAAGATGATCAAAATGTTTTTTATTCTAATATTGAAAACCTGGTCCTCCGGGTCAGGATTCTTTAGTCGAGGAGGTTTTTGGAAGTCTCTGTTTCAAATTGCCAAATGATCAATCACAAGTTGATACGATGCTGTCCCGAGGCGGCTATTCCGAGTCCTCATCTTCGGCTGTGAGCATTCTGCTGATCATGCGATACTCAAGATCCGTCCCATCATAGTCATAGGTTGCATCTTCACCCGGCATCGGAATTATCTTCAGCTTGCCGCCGAAATGTGCCGATACGATGTTTTCCACTTCGACGATGCTCAAATCCTTCCGGATGAAGTACTTGGAGTACACATTCGGGTATCCCAGCCCGCGCGTAATCTTGAACAGCTGTATTTGAACCTTGGGGTTCAGGCATTTACGGAGACTGTAGGCCGTGTTGGCTGTGTTCACATCAAAGCGATGTGGATTGGCTGCGATAACAGATGAGAGGCGAAACCCCTGCCGCCCGTACTCATCTTTCTGGCCGGGGAGCTTAAACTGTGAATCGTTTTGGAGTCGTAGCGGCAGTCTGCCCAGCTTGTCCCGTTTTTCATCAATAAGGATCGCCGGCACGAGGATCGCGTTGTCGTTCTGATATTTTTCAACCTCACTGAGGAACCGATTGATGAAATCGTTCGTCGTCAACGGTGAATCCGAGGCGACAAACACGGCATGCCTTTTGTCCCGGCAGGCTGCGCAGGCGGCGTAACCTTTGATGAAATTGCCGGCAATAGAGTTGTACTTTACTTTTCTGGGTTTGATCCTGAATAGGCGGATGATGTCAGCGGGGATCTTTGCGTTCTGGTTTATAATGCGCCAGGGCTTGCCGAATTGTCTAAGGAACTTGCGCAGTCTTTGTTCCAGGAGCATTTGATGGCCCACAATTACGATGTCATCGATGAGTTCGTTTTCGAAAAGCCTTTCAAGGGTGTATTGAATGAGGGGCTTGCTGACCGGCTTGCCATTGAGGGTCGTCTGGAATTCGCGTAACGGCTTATAGCCTGACTCGATAAACTTCTCACCGTAATGTTCAGCCACAATTCGGCTGTACTTTTTAACTTCACGCTTGTTGTTGTAGCCTGCCATTACAACCGCACTGATCATAACCACACTCTATGCATTTTAATTTAGGCCTTTAGGCAATTTTTTCCAACCTTATAATTTTGTTCATGAAAAATCAAGGAGTACTCTCCTAACTCCATTCATAAGCCACCGGCTATGGCGGTGAGAATTGAAAAGGTTTTACCGTTACAGCGA
>CP070771.1:3582340-3588538 GCA_020345785.1 Desulfobacterales bacterium | reverse complement strand
CTTAATCAACCAATCAACTAATCAGCGGATATTGTTGTCCGCGCAACGATAAAAACACCCAAATCCATCGACGGCGACGAAGTTTCATTCATGACTAGGGGAAGCGCAATGGGCTTCATAGTATTAGAGGGTGGCGCTGAATTTGGAGGTCAGATGGCAGATCCCGACCGGCTGGCGATTAAACTGGCCGGCGGATCCGATGCACTGATAATTATCCTGCCCACTGCTGCTGCACCGGACAATAATCACCGGCGAGCCGGACGGAATGGTGTCAACTGGTTTAAATCTCTGGGAGCGACCAACGTTTCCTCCCTACCGCTGATCGACAACACGTCCGCTGATGATCCCGCCATTGTTGAGACCTTGACGCAAGCCAGACTAATTTATCTTCTGGGTGGATTCCCCCGACATCTGGCCCAAACATTGATGCAAAGCCGCAGCTGGCAGGCAATATTGTCCGCCTATCGGACCGGGGCTGTAATTGCCGGCAGCAGTGCCGGGGCGATGGTACTCTGCAAACACTACTATGATCCAGCCTCCTCGTGCGTTAGGGAGGGACTCAAACTTATAGACAGAATTTGTATTTTACCCCACCACAATACGATCGGAAAAGCCTGGGTGCCACGGCTGAAAAAATTGCTTCCAAATATCGGTTTGCTGGGTATTGATGAAGAAACCGCCGTTATCAGCGGCGTATCAGAGGGATTCTGGCAGGTTTATGGAAAAGGGAAGGCGACAATGTACCATGACGACCTAATCGAAGAATTCGGACCAGGGCAAGCGCTTAGCCTCCCGCTTCTGAATTTCTAGAGTTTGCCATAATCAATTGATGCATTATTTTTGAGATACTATACTCCAACGCGTGGGGCAGGGGATAAGATCACTTTTACTTGAATTCAGCAGACGAGACGGAACGACATTCATCATTGCGGGTACATACACGACCTTTTGAAATGTTTGACCCTGAACAGTCGTTCTAATATCAACGATTCAACGGGCGAATATGCATATTAATTTAACGTCGAATCCAAACTGGGAAGAGATTTTAGATGCCGGAGGGCAAAGGTAAAATAGTACTAATGGGCTCCGGGGAGCTGACCGCCACGATGGTGGAGGTTCATAAGGCCCTTCTAGACCAGTTACCGGGATCCCCGCAGGCATCGTTTCTTGACACGCCGGCCGGTTTTCAATTGAATGTGGACCAGATTTCCCAGAAAGCAGTAGAATATTTCAGAAAGCATGTTCAACAACCCCTGAAAATATCCTCTTTTAAATCCAGGGAGAACACCACCGAATTTGAAGCCGCTCAGGCGTTTCAACTTTTAAGGCAGTCCGGCTACATCCTCATCGGTCCCGGAAGCCCAACCTATGCAGTGCGCCAGTGGAATGGATCTCCGGTTCCGGAAATTTTCACTCAATGCATCAACACCGGCGGTTGCCTGGTTTCAGCCAGTGCTGCCGCCCTGACGGTTGGCCGTTTTACCTTGCCGGTATATGAGATCTACAAAGTTGGCCAGGACCTGCATTGGGTGGAAGGCATTGACATTCTTGGAAATTTCGGTTTTAATCTTGTCGTGGTCCCTCACTGGAACAATGCCGAAGGCGGCACCCATGATACCCGTTTTTGTTTCATGGGAGAACCACGCTTTCAAAAGCTTGTCGCCCTGCTACCGGAAAAAGTGCCAGTCTTCGGTCTGGATGAACACACCGCCTGTATCCTGAACTTAGCAACTGATGAAGCTGAAATCAAAGGCATCGGAACGGTTACGCTGAGGAGTCAAGATCGGGAAGTAACATTTAATTCCGGCGATCGTTTTCCGCTCAATGTATTGCGCGGCAGCGCTGTTGATTCGGACTGGAAAGTCCATGTCGCGGCCCCCGCCCAATATAAAGTAGCCGACAACAATCTAGACACTTTTTGGGATCGGGTGCATGCCTTGGAAGCGGCCTTTCATAACGGGCTGGCGATACATGATGCCAGGAAAGCTACAAATGCCCTATTGGAGCTCGACCGCAGCATCTGGCAGGCCCAAACCGATCTGGAAAATGAGGAGTTTATTATTCAAGCCAGGGATACACTCAGAGATCTTATCGTTTTGCTGGGAACCGAGCTTGCTTCATCTCCTAAAAACGAAGCGGAATGTCTTACGCCGCTGGTTGATGCACTGCTCAAATTAAGGCAAACATATAGGGAGAACCAGCAATGGGCGGAGGCCGACACGATCCGAGATATTCTTTATCGTGTTAACATAATGGTGGAAGATGCCAAAAACGGTTCACGCTGGCAGCTGATATCGCAATCAGAAGATATAACGGGGAGCTCGAAGACAGCCGGGGAGAGTTAGGACAGCATGATGCGTCATCCATCAATTTCTGTTTTTTTTATAATTGAGAATATAGATGCAACCCTTTCGTCCCTGCTTTCATATCTGAGATCCATGCCGCATATCACGCTTTCGGCGCAACCGCAACTGCCCAGTAATTTGAGTTCATATGATGTCGTCATTTCCTTTAACGGGCACCATCCGGATGGCACCATGGATAGGTTGACCCAATTCGTCGGCAGCGGGGGCGGTTGGCTGATGCTGGTTGATGCACCCGAACATTCTTTGCCGCCGATCCTCGGTGTACAGCAGGAGCCGCTGGTGGCGGCTGCTGAGTTACGGGTTTTATTTGAAAACGCCGACCATCCTATTGCCGCCCGGCTACCGGACGCTGTGTATCTAAAAGGGTTTTCTCATGCGCTGACAAGAGCGGCGGATGATTCTGAGACGATTCTCTATGCCGATTGGCAATACAATCACAAGGCCGTGTTAACTCATCGCCGCGTGGGCCGGGGGTGTGTTGCCTGCTCCACAATACGAGACTATTCAAATCCAGATTTGCAGCGAATTTTTTACCGCCTTTTGTGCCAGTTATCGGGCCGCACGACAAACCGGGATTCCTTGGGAATTGGAATTTTGGGGTATGCGCCGTCCGTGGGCCAGATTCATGGACTAGGGGCAGAAAATACCATGGGTTTGGCATTGAAGTCCGTATGTGACTTAGATCAGGAACGATTAAATCAGGCCCGAAATGATTTTCCCGACGTCAGAGTTTATGGCTGGCCCGAGAAGATGGTTGATGATCCGGAGGTAGATCTGGTAATTGTCGCAACACCCCCGAATACCCACGCCCATTTGTGCTTGCAAATGATGAATGGCGGTAAACATGTCGTCTGTGAAAAACCGCTGGCTCTAAACCGACGGGAAACCGATGCCTTGGCGGAAATGGCCGCCGAAAAGAAGGTGCATTTGAGCTGTCATCAGAACCGACGCTGGGATCCGGATTATCTGGCAATCAAACAGAGTTTGGCAGAAGGATTAATCGGGGATTTATTTTATCTGGAAACCTTCGTCGGCAGCTTCGCTCATCCGTGCGGATACTGGCACTCCCATTCGGCGGTGTCCGGCGGAACATCCTTCGATTGGGGAGCCCATTACCTGGACTGGATAGTCAGTTTAATCCCGGAAAGAGTTGCATCGGTGATCGGAACCCGGCACAAGCGGGTATGGCATGATGTTACCAATGCGGATCAGGAGCGCATCCAGATTCGATTTGTCGGCGGCAAAGAAGCTGAGTTCATGCATTCGGATGTTGCCGCCGCGCGCAAACCTAAATGGTATCTGCTGGGCACCGAAGGCGCGCTGGTCGGACACTGGCGGGATGTTGTATCCTATGAGAACGACCCTATTCTCTATTACCGGCAGTATGATATTCCGGCCACTGAAATGACACCTGACTTAAAGATATTTCGGCGTCATCAGAACGGCAGCATCAGCAGTTTGACGCCGGCGATTCCCGACCGCAAACACTTCCAGTTTCACAGTAATTTGGCTGATCACCTTCTGCTCGGTGAACCGATTACAGCCCCTTTTGAAGATGCAGTCAAAGTCGTTGCAATCCTGGAGGCCGCCGCCCGTTCAATGGTAAACGGCGGCACGGTGGAGATGGTCGATGGCCGAACAGGTTAAATGGGGCGTTTTGGGAAATGCAATGATTGCGCGGAAATGTGTCCTGCCGGCAATCCATAATTCCTGCAATGGATTGGTACAGGCGCTTGGCACACGGTCACCGGCTGCTGCCGAAGAGGTGGCTCATGAAAACGACATTCGACGGGTGTATAATACCTATGGCGCGGTGCTGGAGGATCCGGATGTAAATGCCGTCTATATACCGCTGCCGAATCATATGCATCTTCCATGGACGTTGCGCGCCCTTGATGCCGGCAAGCACGTGCTGTGCGAAAAACCGCTGGCTTGCAATGCCGGCGAAGCCCGCCGGATGATGGATAAAGCCGCGGCATCCGGTTTGCTGATGATGGAGGCGTTCATGTACCGCTTTCATCCTCGCAGCCGTCAGATCAAGCGGTTGGTCAGCGCCGGCGTCATCGGCCGCCCCTGCCTGGTGCGGGCGGCATTTTGTTATCATATGAAAGATGACATTTTTCATAGCGGCGCGAATACACGCTTAAAACCGGATATGGGCGGCGGTGCCCTGCTGGATGTCGGCTGCTACGGCGTCAGTGTTGCGCGGTGGTTGATGGCCGCAGAACCCGTTGCAGCACAAGCCCAGGCCGTTTATCATCCTGACGGTGTGGATGTGCATCTGGTCGGAACGCTGCGATTCGCAGATGGACAGTTGGCGGTTGTGGAAGCCAGTTTTATCGCGGCGCTGCAGCAGACCTTTACGGTCGTTGGAAGCGAAGGCGCCCTTGAACTTCCACACGACGCCTTCATACCCTGGAAAAAAGACGCCGTTTACACCCATCGAACTCGAGATGAGGAGGCGGGGGAAACGCACATTGTCAAGGGAGCAGACGAATACCAATTGATGGTAGAGCATTTTGCGGATGCGGTCCTCAAAAAAACAGAATTGGATTATTCGCCGGATGACAGTATCGCCAATATGCGCGTGCTGGACGCATTGTCGGAAGCTGCACAGACCGGAAAAACAGTAAACTTGAATACTCAGCAAAACACATGAGGTGGCCAAGGTGAGAGAAGAACGACTACGAATCGCAATGCTTAGCCTGCATTCCAATCCGATCGGAAAATTAGGTACAAAAGATACTGGCGGCATGAGTGTTTACATCAGGGAGCTGGCCCATGAGCTTGGCAGACGCGGTCATCGGATCGATATATACACCCGCCTGCAAAATGACGCATATCAACATATCATTCAGCTTTACGAAAATGTGAGGCTAATACATCTAAGCATTCCAAATTACGGCAAGCTCTCCAAGTTGGCACTTTACCCTCATTTATCAAAGTTTTTTCGGTCACTGGATCAATTCCGGACTGAAGAGAATCTGGAGTATGATATTATTCACAGTCATTACTGGTTGTCCGGTCGCCTGGGCAGCTTGGCGCAAGCACAATGGAATCGCCCGCATTTTATTACGTTTCACACCCTCGGGGCACTGAAAAACCGCTCCGGTGCCGGCCTGCATGAACCTGATTTCCGCATCGCAGCCGAAAAGGAGCTCGTGCAGACCTGCCACCGCGTCCTGGCTCCCACTGAACGGGAGAAACAAAATCTGATCCGCTACTATGCAGCTGATGAGGATAAAATCGGCATCGTGCCATGCGGGGTCAATCTGGGTCTTTTTTACCCCACAGACAAGACGGCGGCCCGCAAAAAATTGGGATTTGATCCGCAGGCCACCATACTCTTGTACGTGGGACGGTTCGATCCCCTGAAAGGTCTAAGCACGCTGTTGGAAGCGATGACATACCTGAGGCATCATCAGCGGTTGCGACTCGTCATCGTCGGCGGCGACGGCGATAAAGCACCCGAATTTAAAAAGTTGAAGCAAAAAATAAGAGAACTTGCAATCGATGACAGGGTCATGCTCGCCGGACAAATCGAACAACAGAATCTACCGCCTTATTACAACGCAGCGGATGTTTTGGTAATGCCGTCCCATTATGAAAGCTTCGGGCTGGTTGGCTTGGAAGCCCTGGCATGCGGACGTCCAGTGGTCTCCACCCCTGTTGGGGCAGCTGAAGATCTTATCCAGAAAGGCCGGGCGGGCCGAATCGCTGCCGATGCCGCACCCCGGTCTCTCGCCGCAGAAATTCAGAACATTTTGACGGATCGTGCGCTCCCGCATGCCGATGCGATCCGTGAATCCATCGTCGAATACAGCTGGTCCAA
>CP070771.1:3571185-3582240 GCA_020345785.1 Desulfobacterales bacterium | reverse complement strand
ACCGTGACTGATGAAGAGTGGGATGAGGTTATGGCATTGGACCTCAAAAGCGTTTTTCTGTGCAGCCAAATCGCGCTGGTATCCATGCGCGGACAGCGCAGCGGGTCCATCGTGAATGTTGCATCCGTCTCCGGCCTAGTCGGGGCGGTGGGTATGGTGCCTTATTCGGCTGCCAAAGGCGGGGTAATCGCCTTTACCAAGGCCCTCGCCAGAGAAGTCGCTCCCATGGGCATTAATGTGAATGCGATTGCACCGGGAATCATCGAAACCGACACCGCCATGAACGTTTTTCCGGAAACTGCGCTCAAAGCCTACACGACCTATCAAGTACCACTCGGCCGTTTGGGGCGTCCGGCCGATGTCGTTGGATTGACGGTGTTTCTCGGCTCGGCCGAGGCCGGGTACATCACCGGGCAGGTGTACGCGGTGGACGGCGGGTTTACGATGCACTAGCGAGGAAATTCTAAAAAGAGAGAATATTGAATACTCCTGAGGCACGCAAGTTTCGAAGGCAAGATACTCGTCAGGACTGAGAAACGAGGACTGAGGACTGAGAAAAAAAGAATTGGGACGATGGAAGCGGCAACAAACTCAGTTCTCAGTCCTCAGCACTTTTTCATTAGACTGAGCGCAACGGAACCATTCGAAACTCCCCCTTTCCTAAAAGAGGTCGGGGGGATTTTCTTATTTTTGCGGTTAGTTATTGTCCTGATTTGCGGTTTGCTGGTTCGCCCAGGTGAAATTTCATATAGCATGTTTTCTCCCCGGTTCCCGACCCGCTCGGAAACCGGGGATCAAAAAAAATTCTCAGGGAATCAACACCGCCCGCCCCCTAACCTTGCCGTTATGCAAATCTTTGAGGGCTTGATCGGCCTCTGAAAGCCTGTACTCCTTGATGGCCAGCTCCACCAGACCGCGATCGGCCAACGCCATTAGTTCGGCAAGCTCGGCCCAGGTGCCGACCAGGTTGCCGATAATATTGCGCTCGGTAATGATCAAATCCACCGTTGGGATTTGGATATCCTCGCCGTACCCGACAATATAATAGTTGCCCATCGGCCGCGTCATGGCAAGACCCTTGGCTGTAGTCCCTTTTTCTCCGACGAAATCAATAACCGCTTCAGCGCCGACATTGTCGGTCAGACTCAAAACGGCCTCGACTTCATTTCCATCGGCTTTAACAATGTGATCGGCGCCGCTTTGTTTGGCAAGTTCCAAAGCCATATCGGATTTGTCCACCACGATTATATCGGCGGCACACATGGCCTTGAGACACTGAATTCCGATGTGCCCCAACCCACCGGCACCGATGACGACACAATATTCGCCCGGCAGCAGGTGTCTGGTGGCTTTCTTGACAACGCGATAAGCAGTAAGGCCGGCATCCGCATAAGGCGCAACATCCTTCGGCGCCAATGTTTGCGGCAGTTTAACCAGGTTACGGACGGATGTTTTGAGTGCTTCGGCATAACCGCCGTTTGAATCAAGGCCCGGAAATGTGCCGTCACCGTGCATATCGTGGCCCCGCCGGCAGGCCAGACAGGTTCCGCCTGTAACTTTGGGATGAACGATCACCGGGTCTCCTTTCCGGAAACCTTCGACTTCAGGTCCGATCTCCTCTAACCAGCCCGCGTTTTCATGCCCCATTATCAGCGGCAACAGGCTGTTGCCGTCGGGGTCCATGTGGGGCTTCCAAACCCCTTCAATGATGTGCAGATCGGTTCGGCAGACTCCGGCGCCTCCAATGCGCACAATGACGTCCGTGGCTTTTTCAATTTTAGGATCTTCAACGTTCTCCATATCTACCCAACGATCAGCAGTCATTTGCTCATCGTATTTGTGCAGTACCTGTGCTTTCATTATCTTCATCCTTTCGCTTTGTGAATGTCTCTTTTCGAGGCTGACAATCTTTATTCTTTAAATAATAATGAATGCATCTTCGTTGTCAAAATTTTTTATTCAGATTGTTCTGACAACTCCGGACTGTACCCAAAAAAAATGTGAAAGAGAATTGCCGCATAGCATTCACGACTGATAAAGCAAAACAGGCCGGCAACCATGGCAAGGACAAGCAGACTGAGCATCAGTTTGATCTGGTTGAATGGGGCACGATGCCCAAGGTGGTAGACGGACAAAAAAATAATTGCAGCGAGATTTCCGACCAGAAAAGACAGCGATTTGCCTTTCGCTAGCGCCGGCGCTTCAAAGCCGGACCAGACCCAACGTCGGACTTAAACTACTGTCAGGCTGCGCGCCTTTTTTGAGGAGCATCGATTTGAGCCGGGGTATGCGAAAAATTCTACTCACAGCCGCAAGCCGCGGTTCCAGCGCCGGGCGTGCCGCTTTCAGTTTTGTGGCCATCTCTTTTCCACCAGTCGAGCCCGCCGATCAGTTCTTTTACCCGGAAGCCCAATTTTGCCATATTCAGGGCACCTTTCGTTGAAGCGTTACACCCGATCCCATCA
This sequence comes from Desulfobacterales bacterium, assembly GCA_020345785.1. The sequence continues at coordinate 3,579,775 of CP070771.1, read as the reverse complement.
CAGTAGGTAACCACCAACGCGGTTTTATCGATGTGTTTCGTGGTTTCTCCGCTCATTTGGCGATGCGGGATGTTGAGCGCGCCCGGAATATGATCGCGTTGATACGCCTCCGGTGAGCGGGCGTCTATCACGACGACGTTTTCTCCCGCTTCCAAAGCCACTTTCAGATCCCAAGAATCGGTTTCGAAGGCCAGCTTAACCGTGTAGTATCTTATTTGCTCTTCCATCGTTCTCAGCTCTCAATTTTTTCCATATTGTTAGAAAAGGCTGGTGAGTAGGAACCGGCTAGCTTAAGAGGACTCCTCAGAACAATTCTGCCAGGATTCGAACTCGCCAGTACGATAGTATACGCAAGTTCTTTCCTGTCCCGTGAATCCGTATCGCTTAGGTCGTCGTCCTGCTGTTTAGAACCTGCTCTATCTCGTCGATATGCAGCTTGCGATGAATAGACCTGTAAAGTCTAAAATTTTCACCCAGGCTTTCAATTTTGATGATCAGATCAGAAGGAGCCGCTTCAAGTTCACGATCTATTTCTTCAGCAGAGGAAACCGCGAGATTGGCAGCCGCCCGCGGAGGTATTGCCAACCATAGCGCAAGGAGCGAATCATTTGTGGTATCGATGTCTATGGGTGACGCCTCAACAATCCCGCTGTTCTTCCATTTTCGCAACAAAAACAGGGCGCGTCGATCCCAAAATGATAAATGCGCCAGGGCAACCGCGATGGTCCAATCCTTCCCTAAAGGGAGGCGAAGCTCCTGGTCTGTTAAACGTTGGACGAGCGAGATCAGTCTTTTGCGTTCTTTTGAATTCTCGGCAACAAAGGGTCGGTCCATAGATCCTCCTTAATCTGAGAATAAATATTAACCTGTCAGCCGAACAATGATTATCAAAAAAAAACGTGCGCTATCATGCAAATGAAGCGTTAAACCAGACAGATCAGCCAAGGGTGATCACAATATACAGTAAAAATTTACAAGGGCAAGCATTCGTCGGAAACAACTATGTTGTCGCCAAAATTCTTTATATACATCAGCTACCAGTGACAGAGTTTGGTTCCGGCCCCTTTTAAGGAACTTCCTCATGTCTTCAGTTCTGTTGGTGGTCGCTGATTGCGGCAAAGCCGGCTATTCGCTCATTGCTGGCGTGCGCCGGTCAAAGCCGCTGTTACGCCCAGTCCGATATAGACACTGCCGATCACGTAGCGTTCGGCGCGCACAGCCGAACGGGAGCCTTTGACCCACAGCCCGACGGTTCCTGCCAGCAGCGCGTACATGCTGTCGCTGATCACCGCCATCATGACAAAGAGGCACCCCAGAACCAACATTTGCCAAGCGATTGCGCCCTGAGTCGGGTCGACAAACTGCGGCAGGAAAGCGACGAAGAACAGCGCTGTTTTCGGATTCAGCGTCGCAACCATCACCCCTTGGGAAAAGATTCGGTGCAGGCGTTGTGGTTGGCTGTTGCCGGTTGTCTGGGTGGTCTCGCGCGAGAATATTTTGCGCAGACCTAGGTAAACCAGGTAGGCAGCACCCAGATACTTCACAATGGTAAAAGCCAGGGCGGATGAGAGGAGCAAGGCTGACAGGCCGAGGGTCGCCGCGATGACGTGCATGAAATTGCCCACCTCGATGGCGCATACGGAAACAAGACCCGCGCGGCGGCCCTGATCTACGCTTCGGGCGATAATATAGAGAACCGCAGGACCGGGGGTGACGAGCAGCACCGCCGAGGCCAGGATGAACAGGGGCAGATGGGTAAGATCAGGCATGGCGCATCTCCTTAGCTGGCGACAAAAATAGGGTGGAGGCAGGGATCAGCGTGCAGCGCTTAACCGGCCGAAGATCCGGAACCTTCCTTCGAATATAGGGCAGGGAGTATACCAGAGAGGGACCGCCGTCGCAAGAAAGAAGCTACGGGTTTGTGTACGAAATATTAAATAATTGAGATATGCCCTATTATTCTAAGATTGAAAACCTGGTCCGCTGGGATTTAAATCAGATAGTATTTTTTATAATCTGAGCAAAATCTTTTAAAAAATGACGAATACCTGAATTTTTAAAACCAACCATCATTCGAAGTTATTCCTGAAGACCTGGTTTCGAACGCTGTAGATCAGATTTGTGTGCAAAATTAAGGTATTCGGCCGATATTCACCCGGTCGTCACAGCCCAACACCTGGTTGACATTTAAGAATTCAGGTTGCTCTTACGGCGCTTTTTAACGTATAATACATTAAAGTTCAGCGCATTGAATCGGTAGACGATGCTGAAGTTCTATGATGGATCTAAAAAATAAAAAACAAATAGCCCATTGGTGTCTCGAAAGCACTTCCGATCCTAAAAACAAGTGGTTTTTTCCAATCGATCGGGTGCCTTTCACTATCGGCCGGGATAAGGACTGTAATCTGACGCTAAGATCCAAAGGGGTGTCCAGGCAGCATGCCCAGCTCAATGTCAGCGGGGATATGCTCTGGATTCGTGATTTTGGCAGCAAAAACGGCACCTATTTGAATGGCAATCTTATTAAGGAATCTGAGGCGCTGACAAGTGGCGATATCGTCCAGATCGGCACGGTTGGCTTTTGCGTTCAAAGCCTGGACGAAAGCTGCCTTTTGAAAGATGATGATAATGAAACCGTATTCCTGGATACTTCTGATCTGATGCCCGTCCAGTTGGAATCATATGCCGCCCAATTTAAAAAATTGATACATGATCGTGCAGTGGTGCCCCATTTTCAACCGATACTTGCGCTTTCCGACCAATGCGTTAAAGGCTATGAAATTCTAGGCCGTCTTTCCAATGGCGTAGATTTGCCATCGAACCCCGTCGACCTTTTCAATCTGGCTGTCTTGCTGGATATGGAATCCGAGCTGAGCTCACTTTTTCGAGAAGAAGGTGTCAATCAGGGCCAGCGATTGCCCGGATCTGCCGTTTTATTTGTCAACACGCATCCCATTGAGCTGAAAAAAATCGGTATTCTGACGCAGTCTCTCAAAAAACTTCGCGAAATTACCTCATCGACCACTATTATTCTTGAGATTAATGAAAAGGCCATCACTGAATTGGACCGGATGAAAAGCTTGCTGTCTGCGTTGAAGAATCTGGATATCGGTCTGGCTTATGATGATTTCGGTGTGGGGCAGACCCGGTTGATTGAACTGGCAAAATTTCCGCCGGATTTCCTGAAGTTCGACATTTCTCTCATTCGCAGGATTCATTTAGCGCCTAAACGATTGCACCAATTGATCGTCACGTTTTTGAATATGTCCCAAGACTTAGGGGCTACAACGATTGCCGAGGGGATAGAGTGCAAAGAAGAGGGTGAAACATGCCGCCAATTGGGATTCGACTATGCTCAGGGAAACTACTACGGCCCCCCCATACCGATCTCCCAATTCGGCGTTCCGATGATGGAGGGGTCACATCTTAATTGTTAAGTTTTGGGTTCGAATATTTAGTATGCAATACTTAAGATATGCCCCTTACCTTACATCAGTGATGACGGGCTGAGTTTTCGTGCAGCTTGAGCGCAGACTTCTCAGCTTAACTCCACGCTTGAAATAAGCTAGAACTTATCAAAACCGCATGGTATGCCCGGCTATCTTTAAGAGTTTGCTATCTTTTGCTATCAAGGCGCTCACTGATTTGCTGCAAGTGGTCTTTCAAATGTCTCAGGTAATCAATCATGAGTTTTCCTAAATTGACTTAAAAGGACTCTCAAGTATCGAACGCTCGAAAGTACAAGTGCAAGGCCAATGCCTGTATACAGCATCGATAAATACGGTTTTGGTATCGGAGAATGCCGCAACAATGCGCCCAGTGCAATCATCAGGGCGACCATGATATAACTCTTCCATGTTAAGAAAGAAAAAACGCACTTTTTTCCCTCCATTGGCAAAATCCGTCCCAGGTTTTTATCTACAATTTTCAAAAATCCAAAATGATGGATCACTAAAGCAGCGGCAACACCTATTGCTCCGAACAGAAACGAGCCCTGGACGTGAAAAGCATTCAGCCAGGAATAAGATAAAACCAGAAGCATTATTCCGACCCCGATCCACATAAAACCGGCCAGGAACAGCAACACGCGTTTGTCCACTGCCGGTTTAATTTTGCCGATATGTCTTTTCATGGATTTATCTATGGCTTATTTTGGCAGGAGTCCTCCCTGAACATTTCCGCTCTTCTCTGCTTCGCTGCCGTCAGGATTAAATATCTGCAGTCTGAAATTGCAGACGTTGCTGACAAGAGGGCCGAGCAAAATACCGTCGGACCCTATCCCGTAGTTTCGGTGGCATATCAGGCGAATCATGTCTTCAGTAAGCTTGTCCTGGATTTCTGCCGGGTCGACTACAATGTAATCGTTGCCCAAGGCATGATATTTGGCGTATTTCATTTTCAGTCTGGATCGTCCACGCCGCTCAGGCAACGGTTACATCGCTGTCCAGGTAGACATCCTGAATCGCGTGAAACATCTCGATGCCGTCCTGCATAGGCTTTTGAAACGTTTTGCGGCCGGAAATCAGTCCCATCCCTCCGGCCCGTTTGTTGATAACGGCGGTGCGCACGGCTTGGGCCATATCATTTTTGCCGGAGCCGCCGCCGGAATTGATCAAGCCGATGCGCCCCATATAGCAGTTGGCGACCTGGTAGCGCGTCAGGTCAATCGGATGATCCGATATCAGCTCCGAATACATCTTTTCATGCGTTTTACCGAATTTCAATGTCCTGAAACCGCCGTTGTTTTCCGCCTGCTTTTGCTTGATGATATCCGCTTCTATGGTGGCGGCAAGGTAATTGGCCTGCCCGGTCAGATCGGAAGCGGCGTGATAGTCGGCTTCCTGGGTCTTGAAGGCGGAATTTCTAAGATAGGCCCAGAGGATGGTTGCCATGCCGAGCTGATGCGCATAAGAGAAGGCCTCGGAAATTTCCTGAATTTGCCGATTGCTTTCCTGAGACCCGAAATAGATGGTGGCGCCGACCGCCACGGCACCCATATCAAAGGCCTGGTCGATACTCGCAAAAGGGATTTGATCATATTTGTTCGGATAGGTGAGTAGTTCGTTGTGGTTGACCTTCAGGATAAACGGGATCTTGTGAGCGTACTTTCTGGCAACCGACCCCAGTATGCCCAGCGTGGACGCAACCCCGTTGCAGCCGGCTTCCAAGGCCAGCTTAACGATGTTTTCAGGGTCAAAATAGATGGGATTCGGGGCAAAAGATGCGCCCGCGGTATGCTCGACACCCTGATCGACCGGCAATATGGAAAGGTAGCCCGTTCCGGCCATCCGGCCAAAATTAAAGAGGGACTGCAAATTGCGAAGCACACGGACACTTCGATCGGAGGCGGCCATGACCCGATCCACAAAGTCGGGACCCGGCAGATGGAGATCTTCCTTGGGAATTGTCCTACATTGATGGTTCAGCAGATCTTCAGCCTCATTGCCTAATAGTTCTGTAATTTTTGAGTTCATTGAGATTTTCTCCTTATTTTATATTTTATTCGATTTTGGATTCGAAAGATTCTAAATAACACCATTACAAATCAGGCGCTTCAGACGGATATCAGCTACACCTTTTGCACCTTCGAGCTAACCGACAAAACCGGGCAGGGTGAGTTGCGAATGACACGGTCCGTGGTGGAGCCCAGAAACAAACTTTTAACCAGTCCATGGCCGCGAACGCCCAGCACGATCATGTCGATGTCCCTGGTGTCGGCGTATTTGACCAGCTCTTCATAGGCTTGCCCTTCGAGGATGCTTGTTTGGGGGATGCACCAGTTGGCGGCTTCCTCGGGAACCATGTCTTTGAGTTTTTGGATGAGCAGGCTATGATAATCCTCCTGAATTTCTCCCGACACTAAATTCTCTTCTTTGATTAAATTCGGTTGAGCAGGGGGTTCAATCACGTGGACCAAATGTAATTCCGCCTCGAATTCCTGGGCCAGACTTACGCCGTGTTTAAATGCCTGGTCGGAGTCCGGTGAGAAATCGCAACCCACGAGGATTTTTTTGAGTCTGATTTCTTTATCCGGGGTATTGACAAACTCATGCTCCGGGCTGCGCACCACCAGAAGGGGGCAGGTGAGGGTGCGTATCAGGCGCTCGGTGACGGAACCCAGGATCAAACGCTTGAATCCTGACCTGCCGCGGGTGGCCGCAATTACCAGATCAATGCCTTTTTCTTCAACCGCCCGGGAAATCTCATCCGCTGGTTTGCCGACTGTGATCAAAGGCTCCCAGGCAACCGGCTGGTCGCCCGTCAACTCTCTAAGTTGCGCCGTGGCATCTTCCATAATGCGATTCTGTTGACCGACGGGATCCAGCTGGAATTCTCCGTAAATGGCCACCGAGGATAAATCAATCACGTGGCAGATGGTCAGCCTGGCATCAAACTCCTTGGCCAGGGCTACGCCGTAATTGACGGTCTGATTGGAGAAATCCGAAAAATCAGTCGCGCACAAAATATTTTTAAAATGTACTCTCATGATGTAGTCCCCCCTCTTTTCATGGTGCGGCAGAATCTATTCAGACAATGAATAGATTCGTTTGTATTTTGATATTTGTGAGTTGGAAAATTTAATTATCCCATTACGTTTTACTTGGCATAATATTTTTTCTAAACCAATCAGCTCTGCTAGATAATTTACCCCTTAATTACTGCCAGCGGTGTCAACCGTGCCACCTTTTTGGCAATGCCCGCCCCATGTACGACGTCAACCACCCGGTTGACGTCCTTATAGGCAACCGGCGCCTCTTCCGCCAAACCGGACATGCTGCCGGCCCGTACATGAATCCCCTGTGACTCGAGTTGGTCGCGCAAACCGGCGCCATGCACGGTTTTTTTTGCCTTTTTGCGGCTCATGGTGCGGCCGGCACCGTGACAGGTGGAGCCGAAAGTCCGGGTCATCGAGGAAGCCGTTCCAACCAGCACCCAGCTGGCAGTGCCCATGGAACCGGGCACCAGGACCGGCTGACCGATATCGCGGTAAGCAGAAGGCAAGTCGGCTGAACCGGGACCAAATGCCCGGGTGGCGCCCTTGCGATGAACACATACTTTCGCCTTGCCGCCGTCGACTTCATGGGTTTCGATCTTGGCCATGTTATGGGCGATGTCGTAAATTTGATAGATGTTATGATTGTTGACTTTGCCGGCCAGAACCTGTTCGAAACTGCGTCGAATATGATGGGCCAGCACCTGGCGGTTGGCAAAGGCATAGTTCGCCGCGGCTTTCATGGCCGCCAGATAATTCTGACCCTCCGGACTGCTCAACGGTGCACAAACCAGCTCCCGGTCAGGCAGGGTAAAACCATATTTTCCGATGGCTTTCTGAAATCGTTTGACATAATCGCTGCAAACTTGGTGGCCGAGTCCGCGAGATCCGCAATGAATCTGAACGGCAATCTGCCCCCGAAACAGCCCGATGCGCTGGGCGACGGATTCATCGAAAACCGTGTCGATAACATCAATCTCAATGAAGTGGTTGCCGGCCCCCAGGGTCCCCACCTGCCCCTTTCCGCGCTCTTTGGCGCGTGGGCTCACCATGGCGGCATCCGCCCCTGCGATGCATCCATTTTCCTCGGTACGCTCCAGGTCCGATCCGTCGGCCAGACCGCGTTTCAAAGCCCAGGCCGCACCTGATTCCATTAATCGATCCAGCTCACCGGATTTAAGTTTGATGCTGCCGCCTTGGCCGACCCCGCTGGGACAATTGGCGTATAAAGCGGAGGCGAGATCATTCAGATAGGGCTTTGCCTCTTCATGCTCGAGATGGGTTGCCAGCAAACGCACACCGCAATTGATATCATAGCCGACGCCCCCCGGTGATATCACGCCGTCGGGCAATTTAGTGGCGACAACACCACCGATCGGAAAACCGTAGCCCTGGTGAATATCCGGCATGGCCAGGGCATATTTGACGGCGCCGGGCAGCGTGGCCGTGTTGACCAATTGTTCCAAACTCAGGTCATTTTTTACCCCTTCCAGCAAGACAGCATCCGCGTAAAAACGCGCCGGAACACGCATGTCTTTTCGATACGAGATCGGAACTTCGTAAACGAATTCATCGATATGTTTAAAATCATTAATGCTGACCATTCGGTTGCTCCTTCTACCGGCTGCCGGCTGCAGGTTATTGCTTATTGGTTACTAGCTGCTGATTACTCGATTCTGGTTTCTGGATACTCGATAACTTTTATCTTCTGCGTTTTGCCATGGGCTCTTCCTTCCGGCCGCCGCATTCGACACACTATTTTTCCTAACACCCGAAACCACCAACCCTGCTTTTGTCCTCTGTCCTCAGACCTCTGTCTTCCTTCTTACGCTATGCGCTGTGCCCTCTGCGCTCTGCCCCTTCAATTCGCATTCCGCAATCGAAAGCCCCTGTCTTCCTCATTACGCTATGTCCTATGCTCTCTGCGCCTTGTCTTTCCGTCTAAACATCAAATACAACAGTGGCAGACAATCCCTCGGCTGTTCGAATAATTGCCAAATTGTGGTAGGTCACCGCTTTGATATGTTTTTCCAATTGCTCCGCGCGATTGCCGTAAACTGTTGCTTTAAGGTGGGTCGGCGACACGTCGTGCAGATC
>CP070771.1:3567944-3571085 GCA_020345785.1 Desulfobacterales bacterium | reverse complement strand
TGCCATGCATTGAGAATCTCTTCGCGCTGGGTTGCCTCGTCCTTATTTCTCAGGGGAAGCAAATACTGCTCCACCCAGACATGCAGGGGACGATCGCTCGCGCCGGTATCGCCGGGCAGAACCAGGGTAATGGTTTCCGCCAGATCGCCGACCACATCATAGCTTGCTTCGAACAGCCAGTCCGGGATTGCAGCAACTTCAGCCGCCCACTGCATGAGCTTGCGGGTCGGGACGATTTGCCGCGGTTTGCGGCCGATCAAAAAACTGACCGTCCAGATCGAATCTTCCGGCGGGGCCGCATTAAAGTATTCAACCAGAGCATCGATCTTGGCATTGGTCTTGGTGGTTTCATCAAGCGCCGTAAAAAGGGAGGCAAATAGTTTCATGGTTTCGGGTTACGGCACTTTCAGTGCCGGGTGATACTTCATAGTTAATAGTTCGATGATTGCAAGTTGTGGGTTGTTATTTGTCAATTCTGGTTTGGAAAGGATGGAAATCAGCGCCCTGAACCTTATCCGCCAGAAAGTTAGCCTTTCGATACAGTTTTTTTATTACCAACACACCACAAACAACTTACAACAAACTATGTGATCGAGCTATATTAATCAGAGAGGGTTAAATTAATTTTTCAGCAACCGACAACGGACAACAAGCAACGGACACATCGAATCGATCGATCAGGCAACTATTCATTTTCTTCATCAATTTCACCGCTAAAGCGGGTCGCGACTCCCATCGCATTCAAACCGTTTTCGCGCAGCCACTGAACCATTTCAGCCGTGTAGCCGTGGGAGACCCAGATGGTCTCGGCGCCGGTTTGCCGAATGGCCGTTATCAGCCCCGGCCAGTCGGAATGGTCGGAGAGCACAAACCCGCGATCGATGGATCGACGCCGCCGGTTGCCGCGAATCTGCATCCAGCCGGATGCGAACGCTTTTGCGGTTTGAGGAAATTTCTTGATCCAGCCCGGCGAGTCCGCCGACGGCGGGGCAACCACCATTGCGCCGGCAAACTCAGGCTTGGCTGACACCTCCGCTGTATGGCGGGTCGGCGGCAGCGCAATGCCGGCTGCCCGGTAACATCGATTCATGTTTTCTACGGCACCATGGGTAAATATGGGGCCGATGGACGGATCCAGGCCCGCAATGATGCGCTGGGCCTTGCCGAGGGAGTAGGCATAAAGAATACTGGTTTGGCCCTGATCCCGGTTTTTCCGCCACCAGCTGTTGATGTCCGCAAATATTTCCGCTTGGGGCCGCCATTTAAATACCGGCAAACCAAAAGTCGATTCGCTGACAAAGGTATGACACTTCAGCGGTTCAAAAGACGCACAGGTCACATCCGGTTCGATTTTATAGTCGCCGGAGACCACCCATACCTCTCCACCGCGTTCAAGGCGGACTTGCGCTGATCCCAGTATATGACCAGCCGGGTGCAGAGAAACGTGAAGACCGTTGACGCTGATGGTTTCGCCGTATTTCACGGTTTGCAGGTTAATATCCTCACCCAGCCGGGCTCGCAGAATACCCGCACAGCTTTCAGCCGCCAGATAGTGTTTGCTTCCCCACCGCGCGTGATCCCCATGCCCGTGGGTGATGACGGCGTTTTCCACCGGCTGCCAGGGGTCGATATGAAAATTTCCGGCCCGGCAGTAAAGTCCGGCCGGCGTTTGCTCAAGCATTTTGCTTTCTCCAGGCACCGAAATGTTTTATCTTCGTTAATAAGCCTTTAGGGCGTTCTATCTGAAAACATGTTCTGAAAAATGAGGTTTCAGGTGTCAGTATCGCCACCGACTTCAGAAACAGCAAGTCTGATCGCTGAAGTTAATGGTTAGTGGGAGTGGCTTGCAGCCACGATGATCGGAATATGTCAGACCGGGGTAATCGCGGTTAAAAACCGCTCCCACATAATCTTTGAAATATGCCTGGTTCCAAAAAAGCTTCTTCTTCGATCAAACCGGCCTCCTCCGGCAGCCAGCGGCGCCGCTGGAACCTGACACCTGAAACCCAGACTATTTATATTTATGAACATTCAAGGCATCTTAGCCTTTTATCGCTCAAGTTTTGGGCAGCCCATTATATTGCAGGACATTGCTTTTTGGTTTAATCGTAAACATAATTATCCAGTTAATCTTTTCAACCTGACGAACAGGAGGATGACCATGATCCCTGGATATGCGACCCAAAAAGCAACCGAAGCACACGGGCAAAAACACCCGTTGGCCTGCAGCCGCCTGGGCATGACCCGGCTGACCGCAAGCCAGGCGGGATTCGGGTGCTATCGAATAAGCGTCGGCGTCGCCCATCATGAAAAAGCGCTGCGCCGGGCTTTGCAAGAGGGCATCAATTTGATCGATACCAGCGCCAACTATGCCGACGGGGGATCCGAAAGCCTGGTGGGCCAGGTGCTGGGAAACCTGATTGACAAAGGCGATCTTGCGCGGGATGAAGTGGTGGTGGTTTCCAAGGTCGGCTATCTGCAGGGGCAGAACTTCGCCCTGAGCCGCGAACGCAGGCAGCAGGGACGCCCGTTTCCGGAGCTGGTGGAATATGCCGAAGGCCTGGAGCATTGCATCCACCCCGAATTTTTGCAGGATCAACTGCAGCGCAGCCTGGAACGCCTTCATTTGGAGACGCTGGATTTTTATCTGCTGCACAACCCCGAATACTATCTCGAATGGGCCCATCAGCGCGGCCACGCACTGGAATCGGCCCGCGCAGAATACTATCGCCGCATACAGAATGCGTTCGAGTACCTGGAAGATGAGGTGGCCCAGGGCCGAATCCGCTGGTACGGCGTCAGCTCCAACACATTTGTTACGGCCGCCGATCAGCCGGATTTTACCTGCCTTGAAACCATCTGGCAGATCGCCGAATCGGTTCACCCCGCCCATCATTTCCGGCTGGTGCAACTGCCCTTCAACCTGCTGGAGCCGGGAGCCGTCCTGGAAAATAATCAGCCCGGCGGCGGCAGCGTTCTTGACTTTGCGCAGAAAAAGGGACTGGCGGTCTTGGTCAACCGGCCGTTGAATGCCTTCTACAACAATCAACTGGTTCGATTGGCGGACATACCGCAGGTTGAAATCCAGCCCAAAGAAGAAATTGTCCGCAAAATCCAATTTCTGTCAAAATCCGAAAAAAG
>CP070771.1:3556051-3567844 GCA_020345785.1 Desulfobacterales bacterium | reverse complement strand
GGCAGCTTTGGCAAGCTGCCACCCAAACAGGTTGCTGCATCCCAGATAGCGTACCTTGCCCTGTCGCACCAGATCATTCAGGGTCCGCATCGTCTCTTCCATTGGAGATATCGGATCGGGGCCATGGATGTAGTAAAGGTCGATATAGTCGGTCTTCATCCGTTTGAGGCTCCCCTCGCAGGAGGCCATGATGTGCTTGCGTGAAACCCCCTGTGCGTTAGGGAAACTGCCCATCGGGAAGTAGCACTTGGAGGCAATCACCACCTCGTCGCGTTTGATCTGCGGCATGAAGGTGCCGATGATCTCCTCGGATTTCCCTCCGGCGTAGACGTCGGCGGTGTCGATAAAGTTGCCCCCGCCTTCGAGGTAAGCCTTTATGATTGTATGAGATTCTTTTTCAGCGCAGCCCCAGTCGGGCGTGCCGAACGTCATCGTTCCGAGGCTGATGCGTGAAACCAGCAGCCCGGATCCTCCAAGGTAACGGTACTTCATAATTGATTCCTCCCAGTTGCCGATTATTGAAGATTGAAAATTGAAGATTGAATATTTGTGGAATCCTGTCGTTTTTAACTTCTTTCGTAAAAATAACGGGATCAATAATTTAACGTTTTAGAATTTTTACAACTTAGATGAAATAAAAGGAATTTGCAATAATTCAAATGGCTCAAATCCCGGTCGCAAGACAAATTCACATAAATATTAATTTTTCAATATTCAATTGTCAGTTTGCAGGTGGGCGTGTGAAGTCCAAAGACTTTGGTCGGTTTTTTTACTCAAAATTTTAGGAAGATGAAAAAAATGACATCATTTGTAACTTTTTATGGACATTTATGATTTGCAGGAGATTCTTTCTGAGACGGACAAGCCGGATAGCATCAAGGTCTGTGAAAATCTGATGAAAGGCTCCCGCAATCACCTGCGGGCCTTTGTGGGTGAAATCGAACTGCTGGGCGAAAACTATGGACCACAGTGCCTTTCCCAGGAAGTATTTGACGCCATTCTAAATTCCCCCACGGAAAAAGGATCGTATTAGTCCCAAAATTCTTTATACATATCAGCGACGGGCGGTAAAGCGTGCCTTTGGATACTTCCAGGGGCTTTCCTCGTGCCCCCAGCTCTGCTGCCGGCCGCTGATTTATTCCAACTGCCAGCTTTCGTAGGATACGATTCGGTCCAGCGACAGCCGCAGCTTTCGCACCGGCTTCGGATCCCGCGGATATCCCAGCGGCAGCAGCGCCACCACCCTGACGGCAGGCGGGATGCCGAGGATCTGCTTGACTTCGTCCTCGTAGAAGGCCCCGATCCAGCAGGTGCCGAGCCCTTCGGCGGCTGCACACAGGGTGATATGGTCAATGGCGATGGCCGCGTCGATCGGGTAGCTCTGCTGGCCGCAGGTCATCACATGCCGATTATCCTTGGCGCAGCAAGCAAGAACCACCGGAGCTTCGCCGACAAAGGTCTGCCGGCAGGCAGCCTTGGCGATTTTCCGGCGCGTTTTTTCATCCCGCACCACCACGAAGCGCCATTCCTGGAAATTGTTGGCCGACGGCGCCAGGCGGGCGGCATCCAGGATACGGGTCAGAACATCATCCGGCACTTCCCGGCTTTGGTATGACCGTACACTTTTGCGTGTCTTGACGGCTTCGTAAATATCCATGATGGTTACCAATCCTTAAATTTTTCGGAATTATAAACAATAAAAAGATCACATCCACCAAGTTGCAGATAGAACATCGAGTAGGTTGGGTTGAGGCCAAGCCCCAGCAATTTTGGGTTTCGTACCTCAACCCAACCTACCCAATTTGCTCCATGACAGCGTCAGTCTGTTTATGGTCGAAACCCAACGGGAATGATGCCTTTATTTGAGGTATAGATCCGATATTTTTCTTCGATCATTGAACCGGGATCTCGGCACCTGCCTATGTGTTCGTATTCGTATAATTTGTTTGTTGCCTTAAGATTTACTAATTGCCGAATTATTTTCTACCTTAGGCTGATTGTTTTTCATTTGCCTTCCTCTCAGAGGCAAATGAAAAGAAAAGTTTTCTCTGCGTTCTCTGCGCCTCCGCGGTGAAATTTATAATTATTTTTCTGCTGTGAGATCAAATTGCCTTTAGGACATCAATTGATTATACGTCACTGTATCCATGAACCTATGTAATAAGGCCGGTTGCTGATTATCCGGCCGACGCCAGCAGCACTTCGCGCAGGCGTTGGGCCACTATTTTTTCCTGTCCGGACACCAGGGTTTGCGGATTTACGAACAGGCCGGACGACGTCTTTCCGACCGCGACGGCGGGGTCTGCCTGCAGCAGACGGGATTTGACTTCTTCGCGGTCCAGCGGAATAACCTTTTTGTCCCAGTCAAGGTACATGCGCGGTATCCAGTTCGGCTGAACACCGGGTTCGGAGGGGGCAACCCTGCGGGCGTGAACGCCAGGCACATCCGCCAGGGCCTCCACCATGAAGGCCACCATGTCTTCCCACAATTGCTCCTCGGCCGCAAAATCCTGCTGCAGATACAACTCCAAGGCCGTCACCAGCCCGGCGATTTCTTCCTTGCCCGCCTTCATGGTGCGGCCGATGCTGTAGTTCGGGTTGGCATTTAAGGCGCAGCAGGCAATCAAATCGCGGCGCCCCACAATCAACCCGCTGGATTGGGGCCCTCCGATATCCTTGCCGCCGCTGAAGACCGTGAAGTCGGCACCCATGTGATAGAAGCGGCTCAAGTTTTGCACCGGCGGCAGTTCGGCAGCGGCATCGACGATGACGGGGATTTCTTTTTCTTTGGCGATGGCGATGACTTCCGGCAGCGCCAGGTTGCGGTGGTTTTCAAATTCCAGGAAATGAACAATCGCCGCTGTTTTTTCGCTGATGGCCGCCCGCAGCTCCCACGGATAAGTCTCCTTTATCAATCCGAATTCGACGATCTTGACCCCTGTCTGACGCACGGCATGGTCGTAGCCGTTGCGGTGACTTTTTTGGATGAGGACCTCGCTTTTTTCGATGGCACGCAAATCCGGCAACTGCCGGATTTTGGCCGGGTCGGTGCCGGTGATGCAGGCTGCCGTTGACAGGGTCAGACCGGCGGCCGCCCCGGAGGTGATGTAGGCGGCTTGGACCCCCAGCAGCCCGGCAACATGCTGTCCTGCTTTTGCCAGCAGCTGATTTAAGTCGACGAAAGACCGGGCGGCTTCGGCCATCGCCTTTACCACGGCCGGATCCATGACACATCCGCCCAGCCGGGTAATGGTGCCTTCGGCGTTGATCAACTCGCGTATCCCCAACGTGCGGTAGATGTTCATTGCCGATGTGTTCCTTTCTCCTGCTGCCCCTGACGGGAAAGACCGGCCGGTGTGCGGGCCCGATCCGGATTATAAGATCTGCTCGAAGCGCCGCAAGAAGGATTGCAGCCGCTCGGTGGCGGGGTTGCTCAGGATGGTGGCCGGCGGTCCGTCTTCCATGACCACGCCTTCATCCATGAAGACGACCCGATTGGCGACTTCTTTGGCAAAAAGCATTTCGTGGGTAACCACCAGCATGGTCATATGATAATTCTCCGCCAGCGATTTCATGACGCTGAGAACTTCGCCGACAAGTTCGGGATCCAGCGCCGAGGTGACCTCGTCAAAGAGAACGACTTTGGGTTCGACCGCCACGGCCCTGGCAATGCCGACCCGCTGCTGCTGCCCGCCGGACAGCGCCGATGGGTACGCGTCAATCTTGTCGCTCAATCCCACCTTGGTAAGCCAGTTGCGTCCGATCTCTGCAGCCTCATCCCGCGGCAGGCCTTTGACCTGAACCAGCCCGAGGGTGACGTTTTCCAGAGCGGTCATGTGCGGGAAAAGATTAAACTGCTGAAATACCATCCCGACCTTGGCCCGTTGCCTGGCAATCGCACTCTCGGGGCGTTTGATCAACTTGCCCTTTTCTTCCCGGTAGCCGACCAGTTCCCCGTCGATGTACACCTTGCCGCTGTCGTAGGGCTGCAGAAAATTGATGCAGCGCAGAAGGGTTGTTTTGCCGGATCCGCTGGGGCCGATGATAGCCAGCACATCGCCCTGGTCGACTGCCAGATCGATGCCTTTGAGCACCTGCAGGTCACCGAAGCTTTTCTCCAATTTTTCAATCAGAACAACGTGTTCACTCATCGCCAGCCCCTTAACTTGAGTAAGTAAATTTCTTTTCGATGCGCGCACCGACCATGGAAAGACTGTAATTGATCGAGAAATAAAGCAGCGCAGCCACCCCGTAAAACAGAAGCGGTTGGCGGGTGCGGGCTGCGATTTGTTCCGTCGAATACAGCAGGTCGACGATGCTGACCAGCGCCAGCAGGGAAGATGCCTTTACCAGCTCCACGGCCGTGTTGGTCCAGGGCGGTATGGCGCGGGCTAAAGCCTGGGGGAAAATTACGTAGCGCAAACGCTTGTAAAATGTCAACCCGATGGATTTGGCGGCCTCCGTCTGGCCGTCGGGGATCGAATCAACGGCCCCGCGCACCACTTCGGAAACGTGCGCAGTGCCGAAAATAGCCAGCGCCAGCACGGCGGCGATAAAGCCGGTTATCTGCAGGCCGAGGGCCGGCAGGCCGTAGAAGACGCTGAAGATCAGCACCAGCAATGGAATTCCGCGGATGGTATCAACATAGATCCGCATTAAGAGGCGCAAGGGCAAGGGCCCGTACAGCAGGGCGAGACCGCCAAATAGTCCGCCCAGCGTGCCGGCACCGATAACCAGGGCCGACGCTTCTATGGTCACCGACAACCCGCGCCACACCAAATGGGCATTGTTTAACACTAGATCGAGCATGTATTTTATCCAAACTTTTTTTTATCGCACCATGGCATATTTTTTTTCCAAAAGCCGCAATAAACCCGCCAGCACGTAACAGGTAATGAGGTACATGACCGCCACCGTCGTGTAGACCTCCAATATGCGCCAGGTATTGGTGTTGATGACCATGGCACCGTAGGTCAATTCGGGCACCGAAATCGCCGCTGCCAGCGATGTGTCCTTGAACAGCGATATAAATGTGTTGCTCAGAGACGGCAGGACGATGCGGAAGGTGACCGGGAGGGTAACAAATTGCATCGTCTTGCGGGGGGGCAACCCGATGGCTTTGCCGGCCTCGATCAAACCCTCCGGCACCGACATGATTCCGGCCCGGAAGACCTCGGCCAGATAGGCCCCGGAGTAAATTGAAAGCGCCAGCACAAAGGACCAGACGTTGTCCAAGAGGTGAAATCCCATCAGCCCCAGACCATAGAAGACAAAGTAGATGATCAGCAGCAGGGGGATGTTTCTGATGAACTCGGTGTAGCCCGTTGCCAGCGCCCGAATCTTGCGTCCGCCATGCACCCGGGCGAAGGCGGCCAGCAGGCCGATGATGCAGCCGATGCCCAGCGAAAGCAAGGCCAGTCCAAGCCCCAGCAAAATCCCCTGCCAAAGGAGATCAAAGTTTTGGAATATCGGTCGCCAATTCAAATGGTACATGCACGTACCTCCAAAAACCAGGGAGATGGGTGCCCGTTTCAGGGCCCCCCTTTTTTACTCAAATTTGGAAATCCTGGCCTTCTGAGCTCTGATTTGTTACTCTGGGATGAACCTTCACGATTCGATGTTGGACGTTCGACGTTCGATGTTCAATGTTTTCTTTTTCGATCAAACTGGCTGATTTTCTGAGCCAGCCTCGGCGTTGACACCGAAAACCTGGCCCTCCCTCCAAGCTGGAGTCCTATGGCCCGGAAGCTGGGCCAGGAATCTTTATTAATCGGCAGACACCCTACTTGTACTCAACCGGAAAACCGGTTTGGGGATTCGGAAGCTGTTCTCCAAAGTATTTTTTGAATGCCGTGGAATACTCGACGAATTCCACGCCGGTCATGGCTTCGTGTAGGATGGTGTTGATGTAGTTGAGCCAGATGGGGTCGCCCGGCTTTACCGCAGCGGCATAGGTTTGGGGCCACCAGCCCGTATCCCCGACTTTGTATTTGTTGGGCTCCTGGGCGACCATCCAGCGCACCGTCGAGTCATCGATGGCGGCCGCATCCACCCGGCCTGAGTCCAGTGCCAGCATCACGTTGGCCTGGGTGTCCAGCTGCAGAACTTTGGCGTTGGGGATCCCGTCATGGACCAGATCTTCCGCAAAGACATTCTGCAGGACGGAGACGGTCACCGACTTGGTTGCGGCGGCCAGATCCCTGGCGCCTCTGTACGGGCTGTCTTTCATCAACAGCGTATTGACGCCTTCGCGATAGTAGGGAATCGAAAACTCGGCCAGCTGGGCCCGTTGGGCATTGACCGTCATAAACTGAAACACGACGTCGACTTTGTTGGCCTGCAGGTTGGGCACCCGGGCGTCGGGTTTTTGGCGATTGAATTCGACCGCCTTGGGATCATTGAACAGGCCTTTGGCCAAAAGCCTGGCCATCGTTATATCAAACCCCTGGAGTTCGCCCTTTTCGTCTTCGAAATGCCAGGGCGGATTACCGCTGCCGGTGCCCACAATGACCTTGCCGCGGTCCATGACTTTGTAAAGCAGACTTTCCGGGCGCTGGGCGGCCGAAGCACTTTTGGGCTTCAGGCTCAGATAACCAAGGGCCGCAGCGCCAACCCCCAATGCTTTTCCAAAAAAATTTCGTCTTGATATCATCTTGCGCTCCTCCTTTCTCAGTTGATGTGAGTTAAATACCCCACTGACAGGGAACAGTCGATCCGGCATGACGCCATTTGGCTGTTTTTCACCTCCCTTCCCGGCCGCAACCAATCGCCTGCATGGCAGTTGATGTCAATGGAGTGTGAAATGTTGAAGTGAGAAAAATTAATTACTTGAAATCGCGGTGGCACGCCATCCAGCGATTGCTCAAATCACGCAGTTCGTGTTCGATGACTTCAAGCTGCTTTTGGTTCACGGCTCTCTGCAGGTTGGCCAGGTGATCCAGGTATTCGTTCATGGCGTTCTGCCATTCCGGTTCCGCGAATTCGGCCATGCGCTTGGAATCTCTTACGAATTCGGCCAGGGCGTCATCCGCCGGAAAGTTGCCCTCTGCGACTGCGCTTTGCAGCGCCTTAAATTCCTTGGCCAGACGTTTCTTTATGCGTTTAAACGACTCCTGCCAGCGGGTAACCGCTTCTCTGGCCGAAGGTGCATAATCGGACAGGGTGGACCAGCGCCATTTGAGCTTGGTTTCGATGCGGCCTTTTTTTTCTTTGTGCTTGATTTTAGCTTCGAATGCATCCGGAATGGTCCATTGCCGTCCATCGGCTTCAAACGTGCCGCTGCGAAGTTGAACGGCAATTTTTTCAAGGTGACCGGCCAACTCCAGCCGGCTGAATTTTTTTTCGATTTTCTTTTCCACAGTTTTTTGACAGAAACCCAACACGGACAAGCCGGAACCAAAAAAGAAATTAATCACGAAAGCACGAAAGGACGAAAACACGAAAAGGAGAAAATAAAAGTTTCGTGCTTTTTAAATTTCGTGTTTTCGTGATGAAATCCGCCTCCGGCGGATCATAAAATGCAAAGAAATAACAATTAAGACTAAATAAAGGAGTTTGGATTAATTATCAAGAATCTGAATTTCATCCCCCCGGCGGATGGTGCCTTCCTCCAGAACTCTGGCAAAAACTCCTTCCCGCGGCATGATACAGTCTCCGGCTTTGTAGTAAATGGCGCACTTGTTATGACACTCCTTGCCGATCTGGGTAATTTCGACCAATACGGTGCCTCCCAGGCGAACCCGGGTGCCCAGCGGCAGGCTCTTCCAATCAACTCCGGTGGTGGCGATGTTTTCCGCAAAATCGCCGAATGTCACCTCAAGTCCTTGCTCCCTGGCTTGATCGATACTCTCGGATGCCAGAAAACTGACCTGCCGATGCCACTTTCCGGCGTGGGCATCACCTTCCAGACCGTGGTCTTTGGATATAAACGCCTCGTCGACCGGAGTTTTGCGGGTTCCCTTTTTTTTGCTGATGGCGATGGAAACTATCTTCATTATCTGGATTCCTTTTAACAGCAGCGTCGTTCAAATTCCAAATTACAAGCACCAAACTACAAGTAAATCCCAAATTCCGATATTTAATAACCAAAACAAAGTCGTTTGGATCATTGGTAATTGAGTTTTGGATATTGTTTGTTATTTGTTATTTGATGCTTGGTATTTTCTTAATTCGAGGGACCACTCATACGTGGATTCACATATAACTTTTCGACCGTGCTAATTAAGCACAGTAATTAGATGCCGTTGCCGATTAAAAAAATTCCGTAGGTAGCCCTTAAATTAGGCAGTATCTGTATCACCTTGCCGTATCTGTCCTCGGAATGGGTGTCAATGGCAACTTCCTTTAAAATCCTGAAGCCGACCTCGTAAATAAATTTGCGAAAGTCTTTGATGGTAATAACCCGAATGTTCGGGGTGTTGTACCATTCATAAGGTAGTTGTTTTGTGACGGGAGCATAGCCCGACAGCAGCAGCTGCAGCCGGGGTCCCCAATGACTGAAGTTGGGAAAACTGACGATGCCTCTTTTGCCGATCCTGAGCATGGACCGAATCAGCGCGTCCGGTTCATAAACCTGCTGCAGCGTCTGACTTAAAATGACGTAATCAAAGGTGTTGTCCGGATAGTCCAGTACTTCGTCGTTGATATCGCCCTGCAGAACCGACAACCCTTTGGCAATGCAATCAGCGACCTTGGCCTCATTGCGCTCGATGCCGGTGCCGATCACCTGTTTTCGGGTAATTAAATATTTCAACAGATTTCCGCCGCCGCATCCAAGATCGATAACCCGGGAGCCCGGTTCGATCCAGGAGGCGATAATCTGCAGGTCATATCGCATATTGTTATTGAGCGGTTTGGTTGTAGACACGATTTAAAAAACCCTTTATCAATACGCTGAGACGGTCGCTGGACAATAAAAAGGCGTCGTGGCCCCACTCGGCCTCGATTTCGCAGAAACTGACATCCAACCCGTTTTTCTTCATGGCCTTAACCATAGCCCGGGATTGATAGGTAGGGTAGAGCCAGTCCGAGGTAAAGGAGACCACTAAAAATTTTGCCCGGGCTTTTGAAAACGCCTGCACCGTCGAACCGTTGCCATACTGCTTGCGAATGTCATAGTAGTCGGCCGCTTTGGTGATGTATAAAAACGAATTGGCATCAAAGCGTTCCACGAATTTTTTGCCCTGATAGCGCAGATAGCTTTCCACCTGAAAATCGGCATCAAAGTTAAATGAAAAGTCGCTTTTGTCCTGCAGCCGGCGGCCGAATTTATGGCGCATGGATTCATCCGAAAGATATGTGATATGACCGATCATGCGGGCAACGGCCAGTCCGAGATTGGGCTTGGGTCCGAAATAATAATTGCCGCCGTTCCATTTGGGGTCGGCCATAATCGCCTGCCGGCCCACCTCATTGAAGGCAATGGCCAGTGCGGAGTGGCGGGTGGTGGTAGCCAGTGGTATGGCACCGGCAACCTTTTCCGGATACCGGACACACCACTCCAGCACCTGCATGCCGCCAATCGACCCACCGATGACGGCCAACAGTTTTGTTATCCCCAGATGATCAATCAATGCCTTTTGGGCGGCGACCATATCTCCGATGGTGACCACCGGAAAATCAATTCCGTAAGGCAAAACCGTCTTGGGGTCAATAGTACAGGGACCGGTGGAACCCATGCAACTGCCGAGAATGTTGGAGCAGACCACAAAATATTTGTTCGTGTCAATTCCTTTGCCCGGGCCCACCATGTTGTCCCACCAGCCGGGCTTCTCATCATCCGGCTTGTAGTAGCCGGCTACATGGGAATCCCCGGATAAGGCGTGCAGAACCAAAATGACATTGCTTTTGTCTTTATTTAAGGTTCCGCAGGTTTCATAGGCCAGGGTGATGGGACCCAGTCTGGCACCGCTTTCCAGAACCATTTCATTGGGCGGCTCGGCGAACGTGAAGAACTTCTTCTCGACGATTCCCACCGAATTAGCGTCTCTGTCATGTTCGATGTATTCGCTCATACCGACTTATTATGCGGGATATCTTTGTTATGTAGATCTATCAAAATTATCAGAGATTAGAAATAATATGATTTTCAATCGTCGGAGTCAGTTGTCTGTTGTTTGTTGTCAGTTGAGAGATGAAGCGTTTAAACCTGACGTAAATTATAAGCTATAATTGAAGCTATTCAAGACAAAGGTAAAACATCAGATTCAATCCCTTTTTTTGCCAACGAACAACTCACCACAGACAACTTACATGGAACGGCTGCGTTCCGTATCAAAGTTTAGCAAATGCCTGTTCCAGATCTCCAATGACATCATCGACATGTTCTATGCCAATGGAGAGGCGAATCAGGTCCGGTGTCAGGCCGCTGGCCTTTTGCTGCTCTTCATTCAGCTGCGAATGGGAAGTGCTCGAAGGATGCAGCACCAGGCTCTTGGCATCGCCCACATTGGCCAGATGAGAAAAGAGTTTTAAATTTTCTACAAATTTACAGCCGGCCGCGAATCCGCCTTTAATGCCGAATACGACCATGCCCCCGAAACCCTTTGTCAGGTATTTGCGGGCAATCGGATAGGTGGGGTCATCCTCCAGGCCGGGATAGCGAACCCATACGACGCCCGGATGTCTTTTTAAATATCGCGCCACTTTCAACGCGTTTTCACAATGGCGCTCCATGCGCAGGGGCAGTGTTTCCAGCCCCTGCAGAAACATCCAGGCATTGTCGGGGGAAATGCAAGCGCCAAGATTGCGCAAGGGCACCAATCTCATTCGCAAGATAAAAGCCACCGGATTCAAATCTCCGAGGTCATGGGCATAGCGGATACCATGATAGCTGGGATCAGGCTCGTTGTATAAGGTAAATTTCGGATCCGTCCAGTCGAATTTTCCCGAATCGATTACGATACCGCCGATACCGGTTCCGTGGCCCCCCATCCATTTGGTCAGGGAATTGACAACGATATCCGCACCGTGCTCAATACATCGCAGCAAGTGCGGCGACGTAAAGGTGGCGTCAACAATCAGGGGCAATTTGTGTCGGTGGGCAATCTCGGCCACTGCTCTGATATCGGTGAACTCGAGGACGGGATTCCCGATGGTCTCAATAAATACGCCCCTGGTTTTTTCTGTGATCGCCTGTTCGAAATTCTGCGGATCACGCGGATCTACAAAGTTAACGTGAATATCAAACTGCGGCAAAATACAGTCGAACATGGTATACGTTCCGCCGTAAAGGTTGTTGGCGGATACGATCTCATCACCGGCGGCGCAAAGATTGATAATTGAGTAATAAACCGCTGACGTTCCGGAAGAGAGTGCAAGCGCTGCGGCACCTCCTTCAAGGGCGGCAATACGCTGCTCCAGGACATCCTGGGTGGGATTCATGATGCGCGTGTAAATGTTGCCGAGCTCTTTTAAAGCAAAGAGATTGGCTGCATGCTCAGTGCTGTTGAATACATAGGATGACGTGCGGTGTATCGGAACTCCCCTGGCATTGGTTGAGGGGTCGGGTTGCTGACCGGCATGCAGACATAACGTTTCAAATTTATAGTCTTCACTCATGACTCATCTCCTTTAACAATTATCTGTTGAATGTCAATACTCCTTACAATGAGGGTTGGGGCAATGTGGTATACAAATCGAATTCAAGCCTTCTGGATCATCCTATCTCCCCCGGACTTATGGCACTTGCATCGGTGTGCGAAACCATTGTGTTGCGCATCTGTTTTCTTCGATTTTTATCAGGACAACGAATGATTATACACAGCGTCATAATTAATGCAGTATCCGCCTTTT
>CP070771.1:3550106-3555951 GCA_020345785.1 Desulfobacterales bacterium | reverse complement strand
GCTGCCCTGTTATTTTAGAGTCCAGACACGTCCGTAATTGCTCGGAACAGTGAGCCAGCTCTCCTCCCTAGCGACGACGTCCTGCAAGTTGTCGTGTCCATGAAGTTCTTCACCAAAATCCCCACTGACTGGGAAAGTGAACGGGACGTTCTGTTCTCGGTCGCCGAAGTTCAGGGCAATCAGGCTAAAGCTGTTTTCATAGGTTCGAGAGAAGATTATGATGTCTCTAGACTTGTAGCGTTCGTGATCGTTATAAAAAAAATGTTCGCCACGTCTGAACTGGGGCTTTCCCCGACGCAATGTTATCAGTTTTCGAACAAGGGCGATCATGTATTTGCCGATGGCATCATAAAAATAGTCCCATCGCACCGGCCGGAACATCAAAACTCTTCCCAGACCCTGTTCAGGGATGGAATAGTTCTCACCAAACTCCTGCCCCTGCCAGAGCATGGGAATACCTTTGGCTGTGAATATGCCTATTAAATAAGGCTGGAGTTTGTACCACAGGTTGCGATCACCTTCACCCAAAAGTTCGTTCCCCCGAAAGATCGTGCGGAAGGTACAAACAAAACGGGAATGATCATGGTTCTCGATGTATTGCAGAGCCGTCTTTTTGATTGTATCGTCGTCATTGGAGGTCTTCTCTGGAAACCCCAGGAGACCAAGCCTAAGGCCAAGGTTGACCAACTCTGACCATGTTCCGCGGGCCACCCCCTCGGCTTCACCGATGGTTTCGTTCTGCCAGGTGCAGTTTGTGTAAGTATTCTCAAGGATCCCCCGCGGATCCTCTAAATGCTCGGCGCACTGGATGAGATTGATATTGCCGTTGTTAAAGAACCTTTGCCAGTGGCCGTTGGTCGCCCGCTTTTCTTTTGTCATCTGGTAGGTATCTGATCGTAAGTATGATTTATCTCCCCGTAAACCAATGCCGCCCGTTGTCCAACACCGTTGGACAGCATTTTTTAATTTTCAAAATTTTGGTCGAAAATCCCCGTGTCGGTAGCTTGTGCGCCTCAGGCGCATTTGATCGCCTGGGGCGAGTAAAATTCTGTCCCTCGGCACCATCTTAAAAGAAAGCTCAATGATTTGCCTGCTTCCTATTTTTTAACGGACCTATGACCCAAAGAAAAGTATCATTTGCGTTGGGTTTCGGCCATGAGTTTGTTGGTGCTACCTTGCGACAATTTGGGTAGGTTGGGTTGAGGTACGAAACCCAACGTTACGCAATGGGGCCTCAACCCAACCTACGAAAGTTTGCATCTGCAAATCTGCTCCATGTGGCCTTTTTATTGTTCATAGTTCCGTTTTTTAATTACTGCATTTTTTTGAATAGAATCTGTAACAGTTCTCCAGATGATTAAAAATCTTGACAAAAAAAATGGCCCTGAATATAAAAATACATGTATACAAGCATGCCGTAAACGTAATTGCGGGATTTATGGGGAACGCAAGAACCAATCAGATGGTCAGTCGCCGGCTTCGGGGATGAGTAAAAATATCAATTGGATTTGAAGAACTGGGAGCAATGGGCAAGTCGTTGGTCAAAAATCTTTTACAGGCCGGCTACTTCCTAAAAATATCTGATCTCGGACCAGATCCAATTATGTCGGTTATGCATTGAAGGACGGTTTAGGTTCGTTTCTAAGGGGATCCGTTTGAGACACTGTAAAACAGAGGCGCAATAATCCAAAACAAAAGGAGGTCGTAATGAAAAAGAAATTGGTAAGAAGGATTGGGAAATGTATTGTCCTGCTGGCATGCATGAGCCTGATCATGATTGTGCCGGGAACCGTTTTCGCAAAAAAGCTGACCTTGCGTTTTGCCCACTCTGAATCCACCACGAACATCCGTCATGACACGGTCCTTTTATATGCCGACCGGGTGAAAGAACTTAGCGGCGGCGAGATTGAGATTCAGATTTTTCCATCCGGTCAAATGGGCACCCATACGCAGTGTCAGGAGATGGTGTCAACCGGAGCCCTCGATTTTTACCCCACGACAGCCGGACTGGTATCTGTCTTTGATGCCGAACGAACCCAGGAATTGATTGAATTACCGTATCTCTTCGATAATTACTCCCAGGCCTATGCGTTCATGGACACTGATTTTGTATCCAAAATTTATGAGCCGTTGCAGCAAAAAGGCATCTTTTATCTGGCAACCTGGGACAACGGCTTCCGACACCTGACCAACAGCAAAAGACCTGTTTATACGCCGGCCGACATGAAGGGCTTGAAGGTGCGGGTGGTCAAGTCGGAGATGTCGATTAAAATCCTTTCCGCCCTGGGGGCCAATGCGGTTCCGATGGCCTACTCCGAATTATACACGGCGCTGGGATCCGGCGTAGTCGACGGGCAGGAAAATCCATTTATGAATATCTATGCCTCCAAGTTTTTCGAGGTTCAGAAGTACATGTCCGTGACCAAGCATCAATACAGCACCCTTCCGATTATTTTTTCCAAGCAAAGATGGGACAGCCTTAACGACAACCAAAGAGAAATATTAAAAAAGGCTGCCCTGGAAGCGGCCACATTCATGCGTAAACGGGTCGGTGCCAATGAAGATCAGCAGCGCAAAGCCATGGAGCAAGCAGGTATGAAGATCAACGACGTTCCCGACCTGACGCCGTTCCGCCAGTCCGTGCAGCCGGTTTACGACTGGGCCAAACAGAAATGGGGCGCAGAGCGAGTTGATGAGGTTCTGAAAAAAGTTGAGGAGATCAGAGCCAAGTATCCGCAAGACGGAAGCTATTTTGGGCAATAACTTTGGAACGAGATAGTGGCTGAACGAATCGTCCTGTTATTTGTAGGTTGGGTTGAGCCGTATCTTCAATGTTATCCGCATCCGGCGGATCAACCCAACCTACGAAATCTCATTCTAACGCGAAATTATTTGAGCAGTCGGGGAGTTTATTGCGCTATAGAACGTCATTCCTGCGAAGGCAGGAATCCAGAAAATTCGGTACCGAGTGGACTGGATGCCCGCCTCCGCGGGCATGACGAGAAAAACACCCCGACCCCTCGATTACTCAAATGGGCGAAACCCAACAAAGTGATTGAACGAGTTTTCATTTAACCACTAGATTGTCTATTTTGCGGCCTGCATGAGGTGGCGGGCGGACCGGTAAAGTACGAATACAGCAGTTGGCCGGGACAGGCGGCAGGAGTGAATTTTGGGAAAGACAAACGTGTGACCTGACATTTTATTTGAAAACGGGAAAATATAAGCATGTCAGCTTCCAAAAAAAACGGTTTCGACTATGTCTACAAAGCGGGGGAAATCCTCGCAGCCATCGCTTTCATTTCACTTTGCGTAAGCGTCAGCGTGCAGGTGATCGCACGCTATGTGTTCAACCATGCTTTCGGCTGGGGCGAGGAGTTTCCAATATTCATTTTTCTGTGGGTAAGTTTTCTCGCGGCAGCAGTCGCCTACCGCGATGGAGATCATCTCAGCGTTGATTTCATCGTCGAGAAGTATCCGCCGAAGGTGCGACGGATCGTGCATTATACCAACCTTTTGCTCTGCCTTGCGTTTGTGCTTCTGATCATTTACTTCGAGGGTCAAATGACATGGTCCACCCGGACCAGCACGTTCGTGGTCATGAAAATATCCAAGGCATTTTGCTATGTCGGTATACCGGTGTCAGGTCTGTTTTTTGCTATTTTTATCATCGAAAAGTTGATGAAGCCCTACCGAAATTCGACAAACAAGGGGCCGGAAGACGCCGGAAAATTATCGGATACGGGATGAGTTTTATGCAGATACGTAAAACCGGCCGTTTCAAAATGGCAGAGGCGTAAGGTTCGGCGAGGTTGCCATTGGCGGGCTTTTGCTGTTTTACGATGGGCCGGCGAAACAGGCCGAAAACAGATTGAAAAACCTCTTTCCTTAAAAAATTTATGCCACCGGTCGCCGGTACAGGCAAACAAGGGATCAAATGGACGCGGTCATCATTTGCGGCTTGGGGTTTATCGTTTTCGCGTTGCTTTTAAGAATACCGGTGGCCTTTGCCGTTGGGATGTGCGCCTTTTTGTACGGATTCACCACCGGCATCATTCCGATCACCGCCATGATTCACCGGATGACGCTGGCGACGGAATCATGGCCCATCATGGCGGTGCCGTTTTTCGTTCTGATGGGCAACGCCCTTAATCAGGGCAAATCGGGCCGATGCCTCATGGATCTGGCAAACAGCCTGGTCGGATCGTTTTGGGGTGGTCTGGCTTCGGTTTCCATTGTGATCAGCATGTTTTTTGGCGGGTGCTCCGGATCGGCGGTAGCGGATGCCTCCAGTGTGGGGTCGGTTCTGATACCCGAGATGGTCAAACGGGGGTACGGTAAAGGCTACAGTGCCGCCGTGAATGCGGCCTCGTCAACCATCGGCATCATCATTCCACCCAGTATCCCGATGATTCTTTACGGTTGGATCACCGAAGTTTCCATAAGGGATCTTTTCCTGGCCGGCCTGATTCCCGGCATCCTGGTCGGTGGATTTCAAATCGCGGTGGCCGCCTACTTGGGTTACCGGCGCAAATACTATGTGGTGGAGCGCCCGGATCCCAAACTCATACGGAAAAATTTGAAGCGGAGCGCTTTAGCCCTCTTTACGCCGGTATTAGTAATGGGCGGGATTCTCTTTGGTGTGTACACGACGACCGAAGCCGCCATATTCGGTGCGCTGTATGTTATTTTGATTGAATTTTTCTATTACAAAGGACTAAATCTAAAAAGTCTATTGGGCATCATCATTCAATCAGCCAGAGTAACCGGTGTCGTCTTATTTTTGATTGCCACCTCCTTTATGCTGACTTACGTGATTCTGCTGAGCGGATTGCCGGCCATATTGACGGCCAGCTTGGAGAGCATCATTCCGAATGCAACGGTGGCGCTGCTTTCGATTGCGGGGGTTCTTCTGGTAACCGGAACCTTTTTGGACCTGGCGCCTTCTTTGCTGATTTTTACACCGATTCTGTATCCGCTCGCTATGAAGTTCGGGGTCAACCCGGTTCAATTGGGAGTCGTCATCGTCATGATTCTCGCGGTCGGGTTGTTTACGCCGCCCGTCGGACAAACTCTGTATATTTCGGCCCTGCTGGCGGAAACACCCATCGAAGACGTCAGCCGGAATATATTCTGGTTCCTGCTGGCGATTGTATTCGTGGTGGTATTGACCATCTTCTTTCCGCACGCAACGATGTTTTTGGCCGGACTTTAGGCGCTTAATATTGAACTTTTTTGGAGACGAAATTGAAAAAGATACTGATCAAGGGCACGGCGCTGTTTTTGGGAACCGAGGATTGCCTGACCCAGCCGGCTGCGGTGTTGATTCGCAATGGCCGCATCGAAGCTGCCGGCCTTGAGGCGGAGAGACGGGAAGCCGATGCCGACGAGGTGATTGAGTGTCAGGGGCAGACATTGCTCCCGGGCCTGATTGATTGTCACAACCACCTGTCTTTGGACCCCACGCTGGATAATTATCTTTTCCGGATGAAGGACCCCATTCCGGAGTTGACCATTCGGGCCGTTCAGACAATGGCCGTCGATCTTGCTTCAGGCGTGACGACCTCGCGCTGCCTCGGTGATAAAGGCTTTTTGGATCTGGAGTGCAAAAAGGCGGTGGCTGGAGGAAAACTTGCAGGGCCGCGCTTGCTGGTGGCCACACGAGGCATTCGGGCCCCGCACGGACACGGTTTTGTCGGTTACCCGTTTTGCGGTGTCGAAAATATCCGGCTGGCCGTCAGGGAAAATCTTGCCGCGGGCGCTGATCTGATCAAGATATACATTACCGGCACCCTGCGCAGCGGCAAAGGTTTGCCCCACTACTTTTCCAGGGATGAAATCCAAA
>CP070771.1:3539844-3550006 GCA_020345785.1 Desulfobacterales bacterium | reverse complement strand
CCCCGCTACGAGCTATGAGCTCTTATTCATTCGCCGCAAGTATTTCGTCCACCAGGTCATCCGCATCCAGTCCTTCGGTCTCGCCTCTGATGTTCAGCGCAATGCGATGCCTTAGGGTCGGCTTGGCGACATCCCGGATGTCTTCCAGCGAAACATTATATCGTCCGTCTATCAGCGCCGCTACCTTGCCGGCCAGGACCAGGCTCTGCAGACCTCTGGGGCTTGCGCCGCATAAGACGTATTTGCGAATTCCCTCGGTGGCCTGCTCGTTGCCGGGGTGGCTGGCCAGTACCAGCCGGATGGCATAGTCCTTGACGTGAGTAGCGATCGGCACCTTTTTAACGAGCGATTTCATCTTAAGAATTGTTTCCGCTCCGAGGAGCCGCTTCAATTCGTATCGATAATCTTCAGTAGTCTTATCTAAAATTTCTCGGAGTTCATTTTGATCGGGATAATTGATTTTAAGCTTGAAAAAGAACCGATCAATCTGGGCCTCGGGCAGCGGATAGGTGCCTTCCATTTCGATCGGGTTTTGTGTCGCGAGCACCATGAACGGCGGCTCCAGGTGATACTGTTTGCCGAATACCGTGACTTTTTCCTCCTGCATCGCCTCCAGCAGCGCCGACTGGGTTTTGGGACTGGCCCGGTTTATTTCATCGGCCAGGATCAGCTGGCCGAAAATCGGTCCTTTGTAGAATTCAAAATAACGGCTTCCCGTACCTTCCTCTTTGACAATGTTCGTGCCGAGGATATCCGCCGGCATCAAATCCGGTGTAAACTGGATGCGGGAATACTTAAGATCCAGAATTTTGCTCAATGATCTCACAATCAGGGTTTTGCCCAGTCCCGGAACGCCTTCGATCAACGCATGGCCGCCGCAAAGCAGCCCAATGAAAAGATGTTTGATTAATGTCTCCTGGCCGACAATGACTTTTGCCAGTTCAGACGCAATCAGTTCGAAATGCTTTCCGATCGATTGTGCTTCTTCATTTAAGTTCATCGGTTTGTTCCAACATTGAAAACCTGGCCCTCTGGGCCAGGGTTCTTTACTCTTCCGTATTTAATCCGATCGCCATAAAGTAATTCTTTATATACTCGCGATAGTTTAGAGGAATATCTTCTTTCTGAAGAATGCTCTCTACCGCTTGGCCGTAAGTTCGAATAATATCCTCTTCTTTTAGCCGGGCCTCGCCGATATCCGTCAACGCGCGGATATGAACGAGATAGCTTTTCATCGGCGATGACGCCATTTTTTCCTGCACGGCCGGGCCGGTTGATTCTTGGATTTCAGTGCTCGAATTCATTTCATTCACTGATTTGGCGCTGCCGGCTGAAGAAAAATCACCTTGGCGCATCTCTCCGTCATCCTGAAATGGACCGTCGCTTTTCTGCAGTTGACCGGAACCCGCCTCGCCGGCCCTGTCCGGGCTGTTCCGGCCGGGAGCGGGAGTGCGCCCGTCGAAGATCGACTGCTGCGGATCATCCCGGACGTCATCAAGCCCTTCGATGATTTGAGATGTTTGAATTTCATCTTCCGCGGGGATAGCAGATTCTGCAACTTCAGACCGGTCTTTTTTGACATCATCCATGATGCGAGAAAGAAGTTTGGCAATGCTGTCCAGTTCCTGCAGGGATTCAATATCCTCGTTGACCGCATCGGGGATTCGATTGTTCAACGCCTTATTCAAAAGCCCTTTTAATTCGGCCAATTGGTCCGGTGACAAATTTTCCAGCGCTGGAATTTGCCGAACGGACATCGCCTGGCTTCCGGCGGCGTTCAGTCTGGATGCAAGCTCATCTGTCAGACGCGTCCGTTCGGCCTGAACTTCTTTTAAGGTATCGGTCAGGGCCGTAAACACCTGCTCGGAGGTTAGGGATCGGTTGTAAAGTTGATTGCCAAGTTGCTCCAATTTCCTGGAAAATGCTGTTTGGCGTCCGATTTGCGATCCGGCATTTTTGTCAATTCGGCTAAACGTGTAATTTCGCAATAATTCGGCGGCCTGTTCGATTGTTTTTTGTTCAGCGCGCGCTGATTTAAAATTTAATACCGGATAGTTTATCGTATACAGGGCCAGGTTGGCGAGCAACAACAAGATGCATATTAAATGCCGCCAAGAGAATCCGCTTGGCAGCAGCTGCCTGCTGTTCAGGCGGACCAATTCGGCGGTCGCATCCTGCATCAATAAATCCGTAAACTCGGAATCTTTTTTGAATTTAAGATACTCATACGCCGTGCTGAGCCTGTCCTGCAATTTTAAGCGTCGATCGATTTCGACCAAAATATTTAAGAAATTTCTTCTGGTCACAAAGCCGATAAATATCGCAGTCGACACCGAGATGCCGACTGAAACTATATACCATGAGTCATGAGCCCTTGAATCGGTCCATCCGGTTATTGCGGCGATCCATAAGACGAGCTGCAGGCCCAGAAAAATCAGGCCGGCATTCAGCAGTGTGCTTTGAGCGGCCTTGACGACCACCCGCCGCTTTATTTTTGCGATTTGAGTGATAAAAGATATTTCGGCACTCACGACATGTTCTCCCAAAAGGGGCATTCAAAAGTTTCTGCGTTTCGGGGTCCGGGTTACGGAAAGCTGGCAGGCCAATAGGCTGGGAAGCCAGGAGGCTTGGAGGCTGGGAAGATGAGAAGCTGGGAAGTTGGGAGGTTGAGACAGCGCCGTCAACCTCTAACCTCAGAACTCCAACATCAATACTGTAAGCCTTTGTCCTTTAACCTTTCTCCTTTAACCTACCAGCTATGAGCTATGAGCTTCTATCCTTGCTCCTTTTGGCCTTTAACCTTTGCCCTTTCGCCTTCCAGCTTTCCGGCCTCCCAGCCTTCAAGCTTCCAAGCTTTCTTGCCTCCCAGCTTTTTTATTTCTTTGCCGTAAGCCTCTGTCCTTTTGCCTTTGACCTTCAACCTTCAGCCTTGTTTCTATTTATATGGCGCCTGACCAAAGCGTTATTTGCCCATGTGAGCACAAGGGCGGCTAACGTCACCACCGTCATATAAAATGCAAAGGGGTAACCGGTGCCGCTGGTGCCCTGATTTAACAGATATAGAAGATACAGCGGATTGACCGCCGGAGCAAATAGAACGGTGATGAAAACGAAAACTATCATTAACGCCCTGGCGGTGAAATAACCGAGGGTACTGGATCTGCCCCATAGTAAATACACCGTGAATCCGAAAAGTCGACAAAGCAGTGACGCACTATACAATATGGCGACCGCCATTAAAAAGGTTCTCAAAGATATGGCTGAAACGAAAGCAGACAACGCCAGGAGGGGTAAAAAAAGCAGCAACACTACGAGCGCATGCAATAAAAATTCGACCAGGCCATAGCGATAGAAGTCAATTTCCCTCTCATAGGTGGGTTGATCGCTTGGGTAGTTTATCATGTGGTAGCCTTTACGGATCATATCTCCGGCACCACAGCAAAGGTTGATGTAGGCGTTCACAATCAGGGCAATCGCAAAAACAAGAAAAAATACCGTGGGGCCCTTACCGGTCACCATAATGTCGGAAAGCGGCTGACGGGGCCAGAATACAAGCAAAAAGGTCCCGACAATTACTACGCCGAAGAGTCCGGCGGACAGCACCCGCTGCGAAAAAAACGGGGCTAAGGATTTTTCCGACTCGTCTGTCAGATAATAATACCTCATAAAATTACCTCCACCGGCAGCTGCCAGCTGACCATGGTAAGACCGGCAGCCGGCGGATCGAACGGGACGAATTGCGGTTGAACCAAACCGGCCTGCATCCATCCGAGCAGAATTATGCGGTCGTCCCTCGATTGGTATTTTTTATGAACGTTGTATAATAGATCTTCAGTGAGATTCATCTGGGCGGATCGGAGAAAGGCGGCAGCGTCCCGGCCGTCCAAATGCCGCATAATATTTTCCGCCTCATGATCGTTGAAAATTTCCGTTTCTTTCAATTTTGCCAGGCTTAGTTTCAGTACCTGCGGCCTATTGGCTAAAATATCATCTACAAATACAAAGCGCCCTTTATAGTAGACCAGGCAGTCGACCAGATTGTGGGGCAGTTTATTTTGCACCTTCAGCGTCAAAAAAAAGTTATCCTGCCGGGCATCGCCCGACAGAGGAGATTCAAAATCCAGCTGAAGCCGGTAGAAGTTGTGTGACCAGCGGTCAAGGGATCCGGCAATCTGCTGCATGCCGTTGTTCCCCTGCAATACATAGGGGTATGGCACTTTATTCTGCGAGCGTTGCGATAATAGGTGGTTGACAGGATAGGCATCCGTCCCGAAATTAAGCGCGTAGGCCGATTGTTGCAACGCATAAAGGCCGAGGATCAACTTCGCAGATGCCGGGCCATCTGCGCCGGTGATCTCTAATTGGCAAAACGTGTTGTAGGTCATCTTTTGTCTCAGGCTGGGGTAATAAAAGCCCCGGTAGCCGATCGCCGCAAAAATGATAATCATCACCAGCAGGCCGAGGCTGTATCGCCATCGCTTCCGGCCGGGTTTTCCGATTTTTTTTAATAAAAACCTCAGAAAGATCAGATAAACTCCTATAAAAATTACCCCGGTTTTGAAATTAGGAAATTTAAGGGGCAAGCCTTCCAGCATGGCATTCAAAATTTTTTGATCATCCAGTTCCAGCGTTGGCCCGGCGGTCTCCGATCCCAGCAACAGGATTTTGTCCCAGAACACCGGCCGGCCTTCCCAGCGGCTGAAAGGCGGTGTATTAACATTAAATGACAGAAAAACGATCCGGCCAAAGCCAAAGTCTTTGCGGATAATGATGGGGATATCATTTTCTTTTAGCAGAATTTTGGAATCGTCAATTCCGGCATTCAAAATGAGAAACGGTTCGACGGACCTAAGGGTCACGCCGCAGAAATGCTCCAGGGATTTTAGGTCAAAAAATCGCTGATAGCCGCTTACCGTGATCGGCAGAATATCCTGTATCCTTTTTTCACTTAGTGCACCGTAGTTTAGATCACTCCCGATAACCAGGTACCCTCCCTGCCTCAACCACCGGCGTAATGCCTGAAACTGAACTTCTGAAAGCTGCCTGACGGAACCGGCTTCCATAATGAGCAATTTCACGCTGTCATAGCCGTACCAGGTCTCCGGCAGGAATTTCGGCCGAACATTGACAGGGTGCAGCTGATCCGGCAGCACCGACAGGATGTCCGGTGCGACAAAATCACCCACAACAATTGCCAGGCTTTTTTCGGTGAAATGGGACCGGAGATTCACGGATTTGGAATAAATAATCTCATTGGTTTGCCTCAGCCGAATAATTAGGTCATGGGTAAATGATCTGATCATGACCGTAAAATGATAACGTTTTACTGAATGGGGCGGCAGGTCGGCGTCCGTTGCATAGACAGTCGGATAAACATCCCCCAGATACTCGCTGCCGGAGGTTACGATTACTTCTAACCTGACGCGCACTGCCCGGCCCCTGTTCTCAACCACAACGCTCAACGGCGACCAATGGTCGAGCTTAAAATGACCGTTAAACCCGATGGAATGATCCAGCGTAAATTCAGACGCAACGCCGGGCGCCGGGAGGCAGACGATCATCATCGCCAACGGCAAAAATATATTTTTTGACAGCCATCGCATAGCAACAGAATAATACCGAGCAAAGAATATTACAAGCAACATCAATGACCATCGGCAGAGCGTGATTCCGGCCACTTCCAGGGGCTTCCACTATGAAACAAGGCTAAAGGTTCATTGTGCCCTATGAGAAAAATTTTCCTTTGCTTGATATTTCTTTTTGCTTTATTCAGCAATTTTTTGGACTTCTTAGCCAAACAGGCATGTCGCTAGATACAAAGTATTCATGATAATAGGGCCCCGCTCAGGGATTCAACGGCCAAAAAATTGGCATGACGACCATTAATACCGCCAGAATCACCAGCGTCAGCAACCCGCCGACTTTCAGATAATCCACAAAACGATATCCGCCCGGCCCCATCACCAGGATGTTGGCCGGATGGGAGATGGGCGTCGTAAAGCTGGCCGAGGCGGCCATGGCTACCGCCATGATCAAGCCGTGGGGGGAGAGACCCATGTTGGCGGAGGTGTTCAGCACGATCGGCGCCATGAGCACCACCAGGGCGGCAGTGGGCACAAAGCAGGTTGCCAGAAAGGTCAGAGCGACCAGACCGAGCATAACGGCATTGGGTCCGAAAGGGCCGACGATGCCGACGACCCCTTCGGCAATCAGCTTGGCGGCGCCGGTCTTATCAAGGGCGGTCCCCAAAGGCAGCATGCCGGCAATTAAAAATACCGCCTTCCATTCAATCTGTCGGTAGGCTTCCTCCATAGTGAGGCAGCCGGTCAATACCATCAGAGCGGAACCCACAACCGCCGCGATATAGATCGGCACATAACCCAGGATGACCGGCGTCAGGACGCCGGCCATGATCAGAATGGAAAGTCTCATTTTTTCCAGGCGCAGTTCTTCCTGGGCTGTTTCCGTCAGTACAATGAAATCAGGTTCACGGCCCAGCAGCTGCAGCTTGTTGCGCGGCCCCAGCAGCAGCAAGGCGTCACCGAATTGCAGATCCGTGTCCCTTAGATTGGATCGGTAAGCCTGCCCCTTGCGCCAGAGGGCCAGCACGTTCAAACCGAATTTTTCCCGAAAATTGATCTGGCGCAGTGTCTTGCCTTCCAGGGTGGTTTGCGGAGAGAGGATGGCCTCCACCAGTCCGACATTGCCGGAAACCAGCTCCTCGACATTCGTCTGGGTTCTGCGTTCGATCTCCAGTTCTTCGAGACCCCGCAGTATTTCAAAGTCTCGCATACGGCCTTCGACCACCAGACGGTCATCGGCCTGCAATTCTTCATGGGGTTCGGGCATAATTACCGGCTTGTCGCCGCGTAATATCCCGAGAACACGGCTTCCCAGCGCATCCCCCAGACGGCTTTGTTTTAATGTTTTTCCGATCAGGGCGGAATCCGGCGGCACCTGCATGATCATCAACCGTTCATGCAAATGGTAGACTTCGGTGAGTTCAGATCTTTCAACGTAGCGAAAATGATCAAAGCCGGCGGTATTTTTCAATTCCTGCAGATGTCCATCCGAGCCTGCTACGAGAAGCGTGTCACCGCGCTGCAGAGGGTCATCCTGCAGGCTGGTGCGCCTTACATGATCATTTCTACGAATCGCCAGCACATTCAGTCCGAAACGGCTGCGAAAAGCAAGTGAATTGAGCGTGCTGCCGACAAACCGTGAATTGACAGGCACCTGGACCTCGCCGATTTTAATGTCGTCCGAGTAAGGTTCCTGCAAATCGATGCCGCCTTGCTCGATGGTGAGCTGATGCCAGTTTTTTAACTCATTCAGGCTTTCAATTCGGCCTTCAACCGTCAGGCGGTCACCGGCCTGCAGCGTGTCGGTGGGTCCCGGCGCCAGCAGGGTCCGATCCCCCCGGGTGATGCCGATGACATTCCAGCCTAAAACCGACCCCATGCGGATTTGCGCCAGGGTTTTATTTACCAGTATTGACTTGCGGGGGACGCGGATGTGAAACAGGCGCTCCTGCAGATCGTACTGAGTTTGCCAGTCGGTCTTACGACCGGTCGTGGCTTCTTTGGCCACGTCGCGCTGGGGCAGCAGGTGGCGGCCGACGAACGTCATAAAGGCAATGCCGGAGAACATCACCGCCAGTCCGACCGGGGTGAAATCAAAAAAGGTGAATGATTCGAGCCCGGCTTCACGCAGGGCGTCGCTGACCAGTATATTGGGCGGAGTTCCGATTTGAGTAATCAAGCCCCCTAACAGAGACCCGTAGGCCAGCGGCATCAAAAGTCTGGAAGGCGGTCGATCGGTGTGGCGCGCGATATCCATGACTACCGGCAGCATCAGCGCCGCCACGGCCACATTGTTCATAACGGCCGACATCACGCCGGCCGTTGTCATGATAACGATAATCATGGTGGTTTCCCGGGTGCCGGCCAGTCTTAAAACAAAACGGCCGATGACATTGGCAACACCGGTGCGGGTTAAACCGCCGCTTATAATAAATACAGCCCAGACCGTTACCACGGCCGGGTTGCTGAAACCCGACAGGGCTTCCACGGGTGAGACCAGGCCGGTCAGGGCGACCGCCCCCAGTGCCAGCAGGGCGGTGACCTCCATCGGGATCCATTCAGTGATCAGTAATATGACCGATGCCGTCAATATGGATAAAACCAGAGCGATCTCCGGGGTCACGATTGTTTACCTCCAAATATAATTTTTATGGAATAAAGATTATATATTAAGCATTTGATGGAGGGCCACAAGGCCTGTGGTGATTGCGAATTTAAGATTCCGGATTGCAGATTGATAAACTTAATTCTGGCTTCGATCTGAAACGGGGAAGGCGGGAACCATTTTATGGATAAGGGAATACTTTGGTATTGCAGATATTCATTCTAAAGATTTTCCCAGGTTAGCCGATGATATTTTATGATTCTTTTGCCGCAAACCTGGACGATACCCTAAAAACCGGTAATCAGCCAGTTGCGATCGGGAGGACTGTTTAATATGGGAAAACATGAAAGGCGCAGGCGGGTACGCGTTGTTTATCGTTCACTCCAATACTATTTTCTGGCTCAATTTTTCATTTACAGCGCGGTTATCGTCTTTTTTTTAGCCGTTTTTCTCTTTGTACCCGACATGCTGAAAATGCAGGATGAAACCCTGAGCTTATCTGAGAGAACCAGCGCCGCCGATCGGGTCATCACATTGCATATCAAGGTGTGGCCGGCGGCGATGGTATTAATTGCGATGCTCGGTTTGCACTCCTTTTTGACTTTTCACCGTCTGTCAGGGCCATTGTATCGATTTCGCAGTATCTTTAATCAAATACGCGAAGGTCAGATGGGTTATCCAATTAAAATACGACGGCGGGACTTCCTGCACACTGAAGAAGAAGCGCTAAATGACATGTTGGACGTTTTGACCCATAAACTGCAAAACATACAGCAATCCGGCCACGAGGCGCTGAATTGTCTGCGAGACCTCGAACACCGATTGGACGACCGGCAGGACCTGAAGCCTATTGTCGACCACCTCGATATGCTGATCAGCGAGGCCGGCTATTTCAAGGTTGATAGAAGATGACACTCGTGAGACTCAAATTGATCAAGCGAATTCAGTTAAAGGCGGACGTGTTCAATGATCGCCGAATAATTCCGAGGGAGGTTGATTGTGCCGACCAATCGACGCTGAGTTGCGGCAGACTCGGCCAAGGGGGACTTACGCTGCTCGAACTTATGATTGTCATTGCCATCATCGGCATACTCTCCGGCATTGCAGTCCCCCTTTACTTCGGGCAGATTGAAAAGGCCAGGGTTATCAAAGCTGTCGCGGAACTGGAAAATTTACAGATGGAAATAGGGAATTTCGAAATTGACCACTACCGGCTGCCGGAATCACTGGAAGAGGTCAAATCAGGCAGGCTGATCGATCCCTGGGGCAATCCTTACCAGTACTTGAATTTTGCAACCCTTGAGGATAATCCGGAAGATGAGGAAGCTGAGGATCCTGGCAAGACGCCAAAAGGCAAGGCCATAGGCAAGGACAAAAAGGACGGCGCCGGGGTTGAAAATTCAATCCGACTGGATCCGCTCAATGACCCACTAAATTCCGACTATGATCTTTACAGCTGTGGAAAGGATGGTAAAACTGCCCCATCTGTTGACGACCCCCTCAGCCAGGATGACGTCGTGCGCGGCCGGGACGGCGCCTATATCGGACCGGTGTCGCAATTCAAACCCTAACCCAAGCACACAACCGATCATCTTCTAATCTTCATTTTCTGTTGAAATTGAAGGGTTTATACGCCTCCTTGCGCGAATCTCGTCTTCGATCATCCCAGCTGAAAATAAACGCGCTTGACCTCTTCATTGTCCATTAATTCATCACTTTTGCCTTCGAGCCCGATCTTGCCGTGCTCCATGATGTAGACTCTCTGGGTCAGCTCTAAGGTCAAGCTGGCATCCTGTTCGACGACGAGCAGGGTAATGCCTGACTTCCAGATATGGAGAATACTTTCGGTGAGCTGTTTTTTTACCAGCGGTGACAAACCGATGGAGGGTTCGTCCATCATGAGCAGTTTGGGTTTGCTCATCAGTGAACGGCCGATGGCCAGCATCTGCTGTTCACCGCCGCTGAGGGTGCCGGC
>CP070771.1:3532284-3539744 GCA_020345785.1 Desulfobacterales bacterium | reverse complement strand
GGATATTGCCGCTGAAATGGTTTTCCATCTGATCCATGGAAATCGGGATCACATCAAAGGACTTTTCCAGGGAGGCCAGCACCCGGTTCCTTTCCGCATTATCCGGAATGCAGTCCAGGCAGATGACCCTGAATTCTTCTCCAATGCTCATCATCACATTGGTATTGTAGATCGGTGTCCCTTTTGAACTTCTGGTATTGAGCAGTATGCCGTCCAGGTAAAACCTGAGACGAATGTAATTGTCAAATTGTTCTTCATGGCATCTTTTGGACCTGGCAGCTAGGATAGGAACCTCCTTTTTGTTTAATCAAAATATAAAAAATAATTCAAATCCGAAATACACCTTCAACCTGGTAAAAAACATGCTGTGGTCGAGCCGTAGATGTTTGCGTTATAATAATAAGTTGACCGATCAATTATGGTATAAAAGCTCAGTGATAATAACTTACGGTACAGGCAGAACTATATCTGGAAGTCCACACTTTCGGGTACGATCAGAGTCGCACATACTTGCATTATAGTTAAATCCCGCCAGAATTAATAATGCAGGATGTATCCTAAAATTGAAATAAATCAGGAGCAGTAATAAGATGAGTTGATAAGTATTTAGACTTATATAACAAATCAGCGAAAAACGCAAAACGTTGATTTGTATCGAAAATTATTTGCCGTCGACACCAATATGTTGTGGTTTGAGCTCTGGATATAACATGTTGGATATATTGAGAAACCTGCAAATATCCACAAAGTAAAGGTAGATGATATCACATCAGTGTATGACCTTCAATTATGCTGAAATGTGATCTGAAATTTGGTGGATATCCGATTTGATGATAAGTCCTCAACCTCGTATGAAACTACATCTCACACAGAGCGCTCAGAGATAACAGAGGTCTGGGTTTATAGCCGCCTGCGGCGAAAGAAAAATGTTCTCCGCGGTCTCCGTGAGCTCTAACGGCTTGTCGGGTCGTAGCTCGAAGAGCGAAGCCTGAAAGTGGGCGTGATATAAAATCCACTGTATCCGAGTTGCCAAAAAATGTCTTCCTCCCTTTTTCTAAAGGGGAGTTAGAGGGGATTTCGTCTTCGATCAAACTGGCCGCTTCTCAAGCCAGCGGCGGCGCTGCCTGCCCTGCGTAGCCTTGAAGGCGAAGCGGGGACACCTGAAACCTCTAAAAATTCAAAGCGCTCGGCAACATCGACAACAACCTGCCCGCTCGTGCCCGTCCGCCTCGCTGCGCTTGGCAAGCGGGCGGGCCTTGCATGGAAGGCCGGCTTGTCGATATGTCGCCGCTAAACGCCTAATACCATCCGGCTATTCAATTTCTTTGGGGAAATATCCCTTGCAGGCAGATAATGTATCTCAGCTCGCCTTGCCCGCATTTAATATTGTCCAACTTGGGCAACATAAATGTCTGTCTGCCGTCACCGCCAAACTGGATTCCCAATATTGAAAAAAGTGCTTCGTTCTGGGATATCGGAATCGTCTGCCCCTGGCAGAACGCCCAAAATCGAGGAGCAAAATTTCCTGCAAATAATCTCACTTCACCGATTGTTCCTTCCATGATTAAAATCTCCTTTTACGTTTAAGTGTATTAAGACTTAAAATTTCTCGGGTCTCATCGGGAGTCGCAATCTCACGTCCGGACTCCCTGGAGATCCTGACAATGCGTTCTACAAACTGGGCATTGGTTTCGGCCAGGACCCCTTTAGAGTAGTATAAGCTGTCCTCCAAACCTACCCGGATGTGTCCTCCCATAACCAGCGCCATCATGGACATCGGCAGTTGCCATCTGCCGGCCCCGATGATGGACCAGGTGGATAATGGCGGGATATGCTCTAGTAAATGCAGCAGGGATTTCGGCGTTGCCGGTGCCCCCCAGGGTGTTCCCAGAACAAATTGAAAATGAAGCGGCTCATCTAGTTTTCCCTGATCTCGCATACGCAGAGTGGTCATAATCATGCCGAGATCAAACGTTTCAAATTCAGGCTTAACCCCGTTTTCTCTCATTTTTTCAGCCGCACGATCCAGAAACTCAGGGGAATTGATATAAACCCCACGGCCCCGATTGAAGGAGCCGGCATCAAAAGAGGCCAGCTCCGGATTTAAATCAACCGGCGCAAGTCGTTCGTCGGTGGAAAGATTTCGGCCCGGAGTCCCGCCGGTGGTCAGGCACAGAAGCAGATCGGTTTTCTCCCGCAGCGGTTCAACTACCCGCCTGAAAATCTCCACATCCTGCGTTCCCAGTGCTGTTTTCGGGTCTCGAACGTGGATATGAACGATAGCGGCACCCGCTTGCCAGCATTCATAGGCTGATTGGACAATTTCTTCCGGCGTTATGGGAATATGCGGAGTCATTTCGCGTGTAATCCGGCCGCCGGTAATGGCGGCGGTGATGATGAGTTTTTCCATGGCAGGAACCTCTTATTCTAATGGAGCGAGAAACGCTCACTGTCAGTTGTCCGTAGTTAATTGTCTGTGGTAGGAAATGAGAAGTTCTGTGCGGGCGGGGATGAACCCCGCCCCTACCTATTGTCTTGTGCTGCGTCTGTATGGGTGAGGTATATCCCCGCCCGCCAGGCCTTGATTATCGAATAAATCGCTTAACTGTAGCGAATAAGTAATTTTCATTCGGTAGATTTAATCCTTCTGACGTGTTCAAGGACGCGATCAATAAAACGCCCGGTCTGGCCGAGATAATTTTCCGGTTTGGCCAGCGCCTCCCAGTCTATTTTATTCGACGGTGCCATCTCGCCAAACTGCTTTCTGACAATTTCTATCAATGAGCGGCCTTCCGCGGCAGCAACCCTGCAGGCCTGTTTCACAAGCGCCTGGGCCTCGGTTCGCGGAATTTCTGACGACAACGCCTGAACGACGGCCTCTGCCAGCACAAGATCATTTGAACGCGCAAGATTTTCCCGCATAACGGTCTCATTGACCTTGAGGTTTTTAGCCAAAAAAAAGGTATTTTTGAGCGCACCGCCCGTCAATACGATCATCTGGGAAAGGCTCAGCCACTCAACCTGCCAGCCATGGGTGGCCCGTTCGTGTTCCTGGATCATAGCATGATGCATGGCCGACAAAAGCGATGCATTGGTGCGGGCTGCTGCAATGACGAGCTCACTGACAATGGGATTACGCTTTTGCGGCATGGAAGTGCTCCCACCGCGGTCCGGTTTGCCCGATTCCGCTACCTCCCCCACTTCATTCTGGGCCAGCAGAATAATGTCCTGCGCCATCTTGGCCTGACTGGCTGTCAGCATACTCAGCCAGCCGGCAAACTCCGCAAAACTATCCCGCTGAGTGTGCCACGGCATCATCGGCAAATTCAACTCCAGCTCCTGCGCAAGTCCCTGCATCACAGCCAATCCATTCTCACCCAGCGCCGCCAGGGTGCCTGCCGCTCCCCCGAACTGGAGCTGCAGCAGGCTGCTGCGCTGGGCGGCGAGACGCTTGCTGTGCCGCACAAGCGGTGCCAGCCAGCCGGCAGCCTTTAAACCGAAGCTGACGGGAAGGGCTTGCTGCCCGTGGGTTCGTCCGGCCATAACCGTTGCGCGATGACGGTCGGCGAGGTCGGCCAGGCAATCGATGAGCGCTGAAAGCCGATTCTCAATTATCCGGAGCACGGAACGAATCTGGAGCACCGTTGCCGTATCGACAATATCCTGTGTGGTGGCCCCCCAGTGGACGTAGGGTGACGCTTCTTTGCCGACGGCTTCCCGTAAACCTTTTACCAGTGCGATGACGGGGACGCCGTCTCGCTGCATGCTCCGGCCGATCTGCTGCGGATCCAGTGAAGCGCTCCCGGTGATTTTTGAGATCCGCTCCCCGGCCGAGGCAGGGATGATGCCGAGTCCTGCTTCAACCCGGGCCAGGGCGCCTTCGACCTCGAGCATTGCGCGCAGAAAGGCGTCGTCGTCGAAGATTTCGGCAACTTCCGGATCAGTGAAAAGCGGGCCGAATATTTTAGAATCGAGAGCTAAGGTCATCTTTTTTACTCAATGTTGAAGCACTTAAAGAAACCGAGCCGTGGGTGCAGCGGGTGTGCTAAAGCCTAAAATAATTTGGTTTCAGGTGTCAGGTTTCGGGTGTCAGTTATTGTTAGTATGCTCCGAAATTACATCCCTCATATGAAGCTTCACGAGGAGCGTCGAACATCGAACGTCCAACATCCAATTCTGAATGATAAAGGATGAAGAAAAGGAAACAGTCAAAAATTTTAGAAAGTAAATTTTCGAATGCAAATTAAATTACTAAATTTTAAATAAAATTGCGGAGCGTAGCGACATCATTATTCGATGTTCGACGTTGAACGTTCGATGTTCGACGTTCAATAGTTTCTCTTTTCGATCAAACTGGCCGCTCCCCGGCCGGCGGCTGGGCTGAAACCTGACACCAGAAACCTGAAACCTTTCTTTTTATGCGTCACGCATCAAAAAACGCGGTTTCATTCTCGCCCTGGATATGAATATCGAAGCGGTAGATCACTTTGCCTTCCGACGCCGTGCGTCCGGCAATCAGGGTATTTCTTCGCGCCTCGTCGTCAATGCTCATCAACACGGGATCGTTCAGATTGGCGGCTTCGCCTTCAAAGTAGATCCGGGTGAAGGCATGCACCAGCATACCACGCGCAAACACGATGACATTGAGATGCGGCGCTTGTGCTGTCCCCGTCGGCCCCGGAACCGATCCCGGTTTGATGGTTTCAAACCAGTAATTACCGCTGGTGTCGGTAGCCGCCCGTCCGTGTCCCATGAATTCCGGATCGAGCGGTTTATCCTGATCATCCAATGGGTGGTTGTAACGGCCATAGGTGTTCGCCTGCCAGATTTCAATCATGGCATCTTCAATCGGTTGTCCCTCACCGTCGGTAACACAGCCTTCGATTCGGATTCGCTCGCCTTCCGTTTTCTCTGAAACCAAGACATTGGTGAATACTTTATCGCCTTCACGCAAAAGTCCCTGAGCAAAATAGGGGCCGACCGTCTGGGACGGACTTTGAATCATCATCGGATTGTACGGTTTCATTTTCTCACCTTAAAGGGTGTTTCCTCGCGTCCCCTGAGCACAAGATCAAATCGGTAGCCCAATGCTGAGCCAGGTTCGGAAACATCGTGCGCGAAATTGGCAATCAGCCTCTGCCGGGCTTTCTCATCGGGAATACCATTGAATATGGGATCCAGGGGAAGCAGGGGGTCGCCGGGGAAATACATCTGGGTTACCAGACGCGTCACAAATGCCGAACCAAACAGCGAAAAATGTATGTGGGACGGGCGCCAGGCGTTATAAT
Source organism: Desulfobacterales bacterium (assembly GCA_020345785.1). Next base: position 3,534,456 of record CP070771.1, on the reverse strand, counting down.
GGTTGGCCCACGGATACGGACCCGGTTTGATACTGACAAATCGATATTCGCCTCTTTCGTCGGTCATGCAGCGGCCGGCGCCGAGGAAGTTGGGATCCAGGGGTGCATCATGCTGATCACGTTTGTGCGGGTAACGCCCAGCGGCATTGGCCTGCCACACTTCAATCAGCGTATTGGCCACCGGACGCCCATCTTCTTCCACCACGCGACCCGTGACGATGATCCGTTCGCCGATGGCTTCACCCCCTCTACCTGCGTTGGTGGTCAGATCACTGTCGCCGGGTTGAACAGCGTCATGCCCGTAAATGGGCCCGGTAATTTCGGATAGAGACTGGGTTAAGGGGATTAGCGGTTTGCGCGGCGACCGCAGCGGCGTCGAGCGATAGTGTTCGTAGAGATACGGCGGATGAACCTTCCAATCCCGTGGTCCGTAGCGTTTAATTTTTGTTATCATGGTTGCCTCCCAGGAGAATTGAATATTGTAAATTGAAAATTGAATATTTAAGGTATTTATTCTTTTTTATTCACTCGATGGCTGTTTTCTATGGAGGCTAAAAACGATAGAATTCCACCAATATTCAATTTGCAATATTCAATATTCAATTGCTTCCATCCATCTCGGCATACATCTGCTTGGCAATCGCAATAGCCGCATTGGCTGCCGGGATGCCCGCATAAACGGCGACCTGCAATAAAATCTCTTTGACTTCATTCCGGGTAACACCCGTATTTCTGGTGGCCCGGATATGCAAGGCCAGTTCCTCATGCTTGCCCAGGGCCGCCAGCATTGCGATGGTGACCAGGTGTCTTGTCTTTTTTTCCAACCCCGGCCTGGCCCAAACGGAACCCCAGGCGGTCTCGGTGATAAACCGTTGAAAATCGGCGTCGAAATCAGACTTGTTGGCCTCGGCACGCTCTACATGGCGCTTACCCAGCACGGATTTGCGGATCGCCATACCTTCTTTGAATCGATCATCCGGCATTTCTGATTTCCTCCCAAAAATCGATCACCAATCGCGAAAATGATTCCGGCTGTTCGACACAACTTATGTGTGCGGCACCTTCAATTAAGGAAAACGTCGCGCCGCTGACGGCATCGGCGAGTTCTCGGGCAAGTCCGGGCGGCGTGGCCAGGTCCTGATCACCACACAAAACAAGGGTCGGCCGGCTGATGGAGGCCGCGGCTTCGCGCAGATCAGCGTCCCGAATCGCACAACACGTGCCGATGTATCCCTCAACGGGTGTCCTTTCTAACATATTGACGTAGCCGCTGAGTTCTGTGGTGCGGTTGTCGCGCAATTCCCGGGTAAACCAGCGTTCCATGATTGGATCGGTTAATGCGCCAATCCCATCCTTTTTTATGGCAGCGATACGTTCATCCCACATACTTGCCGGACCGATTTGCATCGCAGTATCACAAAGAACCAACGCGTGTGCACGCCGGGGATAAGATGCAGCCAGTCCTTGGGCAATCATGCCGCCGACGGACAAACCGCACACCAAGGCGTTGTCGATATTAAGGCTATCGAGCATCCCGGCAAGATCATCTACAAGCTCACTAATTGAGTATGGTGCGGGGGTAGCATCCGAAAGCCCGTGGCCCCGTTGATCATATCGAATGATCCGGAACCTATCCCGAAAGTAAGGAAGTACCGGATCCCAGATGCGGTGATCCGACCCCAAGGAATTTGAAAACACCAATGCCGGCGCATTTTCTGCGCCTTCGATGGTGTAATAATGGACGACGTTATCGATCTGAATAAAAGGCATGTTTGAATTCCCGATCCGGTTAGCTGAAAATCCGAAGCAAGAGATTCTAAAAAGATTATTAGAAGAGAAGAAAAATCATCTCTAATTGCAGAAAGTGTACGATTAGTGCCTGAACGTAGAGCGATGATGTTGGGTTTCGCGCCTCAACCCAACCTACAAAAATCAGGCATATACATCGTTGTTCTCCTAGATGGCGAAACCCAACAAATCCCACGGCCGGGTTTTCGTCTAACCAATGAATATAGGTGCAAACTAAACACTTGCGAAGAATTATCAAGAGGCCGGAAGAAAAATATCTTCCTTGCACGAAAGTTTTTCCGGATTGTCGGCAAAATCAGAAAGTTGACTTTTATTACGCTAATGCTTAAGTAACCGTTCAGAGTTGGAAGGTTCAAGGTTCAA
>CP070771.1:3523213-3532184 GCA_020345785.1 Desulfobacterales bacterium | reverse complement strand
AGTGCGAGGCCGAAATGGCGGTGCTGCTCGAGGCGTTCATAGCCCGCCTCGAGAATTTGCCGGCGTTGTAATTCGGTATCGTTGCGCTCGATCCACTTTGCGGCGTGAATCACGGAGCGGCCGGTTTTGCGACCGCGGGCGTAAGCGTCCATCCACACCACGGCCGCGTCGTGTGATTTTTCGACCCGGGCCATCGTCTCAAGCAGCGCGTCGACGTTGGACGCCGGGATGCGGTTGATCTCGACAAAAGGCGACGGGATCGGTCTGAGCTGAAGCGTTGCATCCACGATGACACCGAGCAGTCCGATCCCCCCCACGACGGCGTTGAAGAGCTCGTGCGACCGGTCGACGGTGAGCGCCTCGCCGTTGGCAAGCAGCAGGTTCAGGCGGACGATCTGGTGGGCGAAGCTGCCGTGGTGCCAGGCGTCCTTGCCGTTCACGTTGGCACAGATGGCGCCGGCGACACTGGAGTGCGATTCGGTCGGACTGGCGTGGAGCGTGAGCAGACGGTGGTGAACCGCCTGGTAGATATCGATGATCCGGATGCCGGCCTCCACGGTGATCTGGGCGGCCTCCTCGTCGAACGCAAGGACCCGGTTCATGGCGCTCATGTCGAGCAGGGCTTGGCCGTCGTTGAGCGCAAGGTCCCCGTAGCCGCGCCCGGCTCCCCGCACGCAGATGGTCATACCGTGCCGCCGGCAGTAGGCCAGTGCCTCGCGGCACTGTTCGATCGTCGTCGGCTGGGCGACAAGGGAGCGCGTTCGGATGGAGCCGACCAGTGAGTTCAGCTCTCTCCACTCCATGAAGCTCGGGGGCGTCTGGGTTTCAGGTGGCATCGCGGATCTCCGGTATCACAGAGCTGATATACTGCAGCTGCTGATTTCCCGGATTCAGGTATCTGATACCGGTTGTATTGTCAAGAAAACACTTTTTTCCAAACCGGCTGAAATGTAAGGGTTTTGATCATTGGAAACCGGACTGACAAAAGAATGTGAACAATATCAATTAGATGCTTCACTCATTAAGCAGCCCCAACCTCGGCGGTCTTACGGTCGGTTTCTTCTGACGCTTCGGTTTCTTCGACATCATTTTTTTTGAATAAAAAGCGAACACCAACCACAATAACAGCAGTTCCGAGTAAAATCGAAATCCAAGGAGAAAGTCCGAATGCGGTGGGGATGTCGCCCACCAGCATTCCCAAGAGTCCGATGCCCATGGCGTAGGGCAGTTGGGTCTTGACGTGGTCCACGTGGTCACAGCCCGAAGCCATACTGGACAGAATCGTGGTGTCCGATATGGGGGAGCAATGATCTCCCCACACGCTTCCCGCCAGGACGGATGAGATCGTCCCAACCATGAGGGTGTAGTAAATCCCGCTTTCTAAACCATGCCCGGCGGCGATTGCCAGCTCGTGGCAGATAGGGATGACCAGCGCCATCAGGATGGCCATGGTTCCCCAGGAGGTCCCGGTGGCCAGAGCGATCACCGCTGAGATCACAAAGGTTAGAACCGGAAGCCATACCGGTGATACCAGTCCGCTGATGAGACTGACCACGTAATCCGCCGTATGAAGATCCGAGCACACCGTCCCGATACACCAGGCCAGCAGCAAAACCGCCATGGCGAGCACCATCGCCTTCAAACCGCCGACCAGGGCGCCGATAGCGTCGCGAACATTGAGCAGGCGCTGCGCAAAGGTCATTATCAGGGCGACGACAACACCCGACAAACTCGCCCACAGCAGGGCGCTGAAACTGTTGGCGTTGGAGAAAACATCCTGGACGTATTTGAACGTACTAGTGTAGGCGGTCCTGTCGACGGCTTCGGTGCCGGTAATCCAAAGCCCCAAAATGGTGACGACAATCACCGTCAGAATGGGTATCAGCGCATTCATGGCGCGTTTAGGCGTCTCTCCGGGCGGGGCCAATTCGTCCTGGCCGAAATCCGCCAGCGGTTTGGCATCGGCAGCCATGACATCACCGGTCTGGCGTGCGCGCCGTTCCGCTTTGAGCATGGGCCCCAAATCACGACCGGTCCACGCGATCACAAAAATGATAATTAGACAAAAAATTGGATAAAACCGGTAAAGAATCGATGCAATGAATACATTATAGGCATTGAATGGAATCTCCAGCGCCGCGAATCCAGCAGCGATCAACCCCACCTCAAAACCGATCCAGGTCGTAATGGGAAATACACTCGACACCGGTGCAGCCGTCGAATCGACGATATAGGAAAGCTTCTCCCTACTGATACGGAGGCGATCGGTGACCGGCCGCATGGTGTTGCCGACGATCAGGGTGTTGGCGTAGTCATCAAAAAATACAAGCAAGCCCATGAGCCATGCCGCCAACTGCGCCCGTCGGGGGGTAGTGGCAAAAGGAGCCACCCGGTCGACGATACCGCGGGTACCCCCATTTTTGCTGATGATGCCGACCATGCCACCCAGCAACATGGAAAACAAAATGATGCTGGCGTGGTACTCATCGATGAGGGCTTTTACGATGAAATCCAGAATGAACATCGAAAAGGCGGCAAACGGATTCCAGCCGGCAAGCGACAGGGCGCCGATAAATATTGCAATGGACAGGGAAATCAGGACGTCTTTGATCAAAAGCGCCAGGACAATTGCAATCACCGGCGGAAGCAGCGACAGCCATCCCGGCAGCACGCGAAGCTCCGTTTCTGCGCTCACACCTTCACTTTCGACGCTGATCGTGTGGGTACCGGAGTCCAGATTCGCGCCTTCTATCTTGATTTCATGTTCACCGGCGGTCAGTTCCTGGCGGTGTATCGGCTTTCCGTCGGCATTTATCGCGACTGTGCGCGCTTCACCGGGCATTAAATTTTCAACAGTCACCTTTAAATACAGGTTTAGGCCGCTCAGGTTCGCGCCCTTGCCTTCAACCTTCAAAACCGGCGCCGCCCCTGAATGGGCCGCAAAGAGCAGGCCGATAAAAATTGTCAACGCCAAAACCATGAGCTTTTTCATGAAGTACCTCCCTCATTGATTGATTCGGAAAATAGCATGTATCGAAGCTTTCAACCAGGCACGTTGAAAAAAACGGGTCCGCAAGATGCATATACATCAACAAACCCGGCAAGCATCCGGATTCTCATTCTTTTGGAACCTGGTATTCCATCCGAAAGGTGACGATTCTTTTGTCGGCGTACTGCCAGACTTCAATGGGTGCCTCCACATCTCCGTTTTCATCGAAATCCAATCCCCCGGACGCGCCTTCATAATTGATGTCCTTGCCCTGCCGCAACAACGCGAAAGCCGCTTCAAATTCTCCGGGCTTGATAAAATGGCCCGGAGGATTGGCTACCAGTCGGAGGTGATCCCGCAGGTTCGGTCCCGTCAAGGGCAGCCCTTTGACCTTGACGGCATAGGCGGCAAGGCCGATAACGGCCATCGCATCATAGGCGTTGGAGATAAACGGCAGCGGCGGCAGGCTGCCGAATTCGGCTTTGAAGTCGGTAATAAAATCCAAGTACGGCTCACCGCTCGCGGTACCGGGGGCCGTGCCCATCATTCCTTCGAGATTCTCGGCGCCGACGGCGTTTAAAATATCAATCGACTTGGTGCCGTCACAGAACAGGAAACTTCTGTAATTCATTTGGTCGACGGCCTCCCGGAGATAAACGATGGCGTGCTCCGGGTAGCTGAAGGCACAGAGAACCTCAGGTTTTTGAGGGAGGTACGCCCTTTTAAGCATTTTCTTGGATTGACCCGTCTCCAGGACCTGAGCCGGCACATAGGCAGCGGCCAGCGCCGTCTTGAGCTCGGCGGCATAAGAGGATGACACCTCCTCGTGGTGCGGCACCATTGCCAGGACCCTGCCCCCTCGTTTTTCAAAAGATTTTTTAAACTGTTCGGCGAGCCCCTGACCATACGGATTGTTGACGTACATGACGGCAGCCGTTTTGTAGAGACTGGCGGCGAGTCTGCCCAAAACGACTCCCTGAAGCGCGTCCGAGGGACACGTGCGGAAAAGCAGATCTTTATCCTTGTCGGAGGCCAGATTGGTCAGGAAGGGCGAGGTGGAAGCATGCGACACCATCAGGACATCGCCTGGATCCGCCACCATTTCAGCGACAGCCGCTGTCACACCGCTGGCTTCCGCCCCTATGATCGCAGTCACCTTATCTTCTTTGACGAGCTTTTCAGCAGCCTCGATCGCGGCAGGGGCGGATGTTTGGCTGTCCGCATGGCTGAGGGAGACATCGAATCCGGCCGCGGCCATCTGTTTGGCAGCCAAAATCACGCCGTTGCGAACATGGGGCCCCGATTCCTTCAAAGCACCGGTGACGGGAAATAAAGTGCCGACATCCAGCACCTGACCCAGTGCATTCGCGGAAACGAAAACAATTAAAACAAACACTAGGATCAGACCCTTTCGTTTCTTCATAGCGTATCCTCCTTTCAAAATGTTATATGTCCCGTCCGATTTTTCGTTGCAATCTCCATTCATAAGCCACCGGCATCGGTTAAGTTTGGACCATCGAAACATGCATCCGCCGTAATGGTAAAACCTTTTCAATTCACAGCCCGATAGGTCGGGGTGGCTTATGAATGGAGTTACATTTCAAGCGTCAAACGTCTTCTCAAACGGTTTTACCACCAGAACCGGTAACGGAGCCAATTTAATCACCTTTTAGGCATTAATTGCGTTGTAAATTTTTTCCAAGGCCCAATCGACCTGTTCCTTGGTAATGACCAAAGGCGGCGCGAAGCGAATGATATGCTCATGGGTTTCCTTGCACAGCAACCCATTTTCTTTTAGTTTTTCGCAGTATTGTCTGGCGCCGCCGGCTTCCGGATAAAATTCCAGACCAATCATCAAACCCTTTCCCCGTACCTCCCTGACCTGAGGATTTGAAATCTGTCGAAGACCTTCCAAAAAATAGGCGCCCATTGATGCCGAGTTTTCGATGAGTCCCTCTTCCACCAGCACCTTCAAAGCTGCGCGGGCAATCGCGCATGCCAGCGGATTTCCGCCGAAGGTCGAACCGTGTTCGCCGGGCTGCAGGACGTTCATGACTTCGGTATTGGATAAAACAGCGGACACCGGATAAAAGCCGCCGGAAAGGGCTTTGCCGATGCATGTCAAATCCGCCTCAATCCCCTCATGCTCCTCTGCCAGCAGTTTGCCGGTGCGCCCTAAACCGGTTTGGATTTCATCCAGGACCAGGATAACACGGTGCGTTAAACAAATATCTCTGGCCTGCTTGAGGTACCCGGCAGGGGGGATGATCACCCCGGCCTCTCCTTGAATCGGTTCCACAAGGAAAGCGACGGTGTTGGGCGTTATCGCCTCTTCAAGGGCCTGTAAATTACCGAAAGGAATCACCTTGAACCCCGGTGTGAAGGGACCGAACCCGCTGCGCGAATTCGAATCCGTACTGAAGCTGACGATGGAGATGGTCCGGCCATGAAAATTGTTTTCACACACAATGATTTCAGCCTGATCCTCTGGAACGCCTTTCACAGTATAGCCCCACTTACGCACCGTTTTGAGGGCAGTCTCCACAGCCTCGGCGCCGCTGTTCATCGGCAGCATCTTATGGGAGCGGGTCAGGTCGCAAACCTCCTTATAAAGGAGGCAGAGTTGATCATTACGAAACGCCCGTGATGTCAGGGTCAGCTTCCGAGCCTGATCCATAAATGCCTGCATGATTTTTGGATGGCAATGTCCCTGGTTAACTGCGGAATAGGCAGACAGGCAATCCAGATATTTGTTGCCGTCCACATCCCAGACCCAGACACCCTGACCGCGGCTTAATACGACATCCAAAGGCCGGTAATTGTGGGCGCCATATTGCTCCTCGATTCTAATATATTCACAGGAATCCATTCTTATCGCCTCGGTAATAGATGATAGCTTTTAAAACCCGGCCATCCCTCCGCGCTGTTGTGAGCCCTGCGGGCCGGAAGCGGAGACAGAATTCTTTACTGCTTTTAAACCTTTCCTTTGCCTCGCTCCATATAGCGGTAAAATCGGCTGACATGGTCATGGGCTAAAACACGGGCCTTGTTGGATTCTCCACGCTCCACGGCGGCCACAATGTCACAGAGATCTTCGTAATTTTCTTGGAAAACATTTTCATCGGTCGGAGAGAACTTGAGCCACCGTCCGAGAATGTTTTCATGGACCATTTGAAGAACCGCTTCGAAAATGGGGTTTTTTGCGATTTTAGCCAGTTCGATATGCAGCTTGACATCTGTTCTAAAAAAATCATTACGGCCGTTGATTCCCTTTTCAAGCTGCTTGCGGGCTTCTGCCAGAATTTTTTTCAGCCTTTGAATATCTTTTTTAGTGGCCCTTTCGGCCGCCAATGCGGTGACCGTACCCTCGATCTCGTGGCGAAATTCAGAGAGATGCTCTACCGAAACCTTTTGGTACTGCATTAAAAGATCAAGGCCTTCGGTTATCGGCTGCGTACTGATTTCCTTGACGATGGCACCGCCGCTGACTCCAGTTTTAATGTTGATCAAACCTTTTTGCTCAAGAACCCGCAGGGCTTCGCGGATGGTGCCTCGGCTGGTGTCAAACATATCTTTTAATTTCATCTCGGCGGGAAGCTTGTCTCCGGACTTGAGACTGCCATCGAGAATGGCCGCCTGGATTTGATCGGCAACATGTTGGAAAGATCGACTCGGTTTCATTTTTTCAAATTTAAGTTGCATATTTATCCCTATGAAAGTGTATTTTGAAAATTGAGTAACGTTTGATGGTTCAGCGATCGCATGGCATCAAAAAATATAAAAGTTAAACTAATAAACAGTTAAACTGTTTGACCTTTTAAATGATTTTTTTAGTGCATGTCAACAAAATTTTGCGAAAACATCACACGGACATTCAAAGGACCGGCTTCGCCCAATCATTTAAACTATCTTCCCTTGACTTTTATACGGCTACTTTTATATTAAATCGAAAAGTGCATTTGCTAATTAATCCGCCCGAGGCAGTTTCAAATTATATTAAACAGATTTTAGATGCCAAATCGGTTTAATTTCACCGGTTCGTTTATTTTTCAGGGCGGATTAATTAGTCTCTGATTTGATAGGGCGAAATGCATCTGTATTTTTTCTATTAGACGGTGCAATTCACCTTTCAAACGCTTCACATTTTTGTCACTCCGATCAACCCACCAACCAAAAGGAGGAACCACCATGAAACGCTTCAAGTTTAGCCCGTTTGTTTTGGCCGCTTTGATCGCACTGCTAACCTTCCTTCCGGCCCAGGCTAAAACGACGCTGAAATTGGCAACGGTGACACCCGACCATCATGCTTACACCAGGGGTGCCCAGGAGTTCGCTCGCCTGGTCGAAGAAGGGACCAACGGTGAGGTGGTCATCAAAGTCTATGGTGGCGGCCAACTCGGCAAGGGCGAACGCGAATTGTTGGAAGGTCTGCAGTTAGGCACCATCGATTTGGCGGTGACGGCGACCGGACCGGTGTCTAATTTCAGCGAAGACATGGGCGTTGTTGATCTGCCTTTTCTTTTCACCAGTAATGAACATGTGGACAAAGTCCTGGATGGTCCCGTCGGACGCAGTCTGCTGGACGGGCTCGAAAAAGCCAACATCAAAGGATTGGCATTTTTTGAAAACGGTTTTCGCAACTTTACCAATTCCAAGCGCTCACTGACGAAGCCGGAAGATTTCCAAGGCCTTAAATTTCGAACCATGGAGAATCCGGTTCATTTGGCCTCGGTTCGTCAGCTGGGTGCTCAGGCGGTGCCGATGAGCTGGGGTGAAGTCTACACTTCCCTGCAAACCGGCGTGATTGACGGACAGGAGAATCCGGTGGCCATCGTCTTTGCCTTCAAACTCAGCGAGGTCCAGAGGTATCTGAGTTTGACCGGTCATTTCTATTCCCCGGCGCCTTTGTCGATGAGTCTTAAAAAATTCAACGCGCTGAAACCCCAGCATCAACAGGCAGTGCTGGACGCCGCCCTGAAAGCTGCCGCCTACGAACGCAAACTCATCCGCGATAATGAAGCCAAGCAGCTCGCAGCTCTCAAGGAACAGGGAATGGTTGTCAGTGAAGTGGATAAAGCCGTTTTTGTCGAGGCCATGGCACCGGTCTATGACCAGTTCGGTAAAAAGTATCCGGGCTGGCAGACGGTGCTTGAGCAGATCAGGGCCACAAAGTAAAGGATCCACACCCAGAGGCCCCGCCGCCGGCGGGGTCTTCGCCCGGTGTCACACAGTGTGTTTTCCTGATCTCCATTCATAATCCAGCGGCATCTTTTAAGTTTGGACCACCGAAAAATAAGCTCGCCGCAACGGTAAAACCTTTCAGTTCTCACCGCCACAGCCGGTGGCTTATGAATGGAGTTAGAGTCGATGATGCAGATTATGGCTAACACCTTGCAGCGAATAAGCGATTTCCTGAACCGCATGACTGAAGTTATTCTTGTCACCGTGCTTTCGGCGATGGCGGTAGTTGTTTTTCTGCAGGTTATCTTTCGTTACCTTCTTAATTTCCCCCTGTTCTGGACCGAGGAATTTGCCCGCTACTGTCTGGTGTGGTCCTCACTTTTAGGATCGGCCGTGGCTGTCAAACGCGGCCAGCACATTGCCGTGACCATCATAGTGGAGCGCATGCCACCGGCGCTGCGTCGGGTGTTTACAATTGTTGCCCTGATATCGGTGGCTGTCATTTTAACGGTCATTTTATGGGGTGGGATCCAACTTGTGGCGATCACGCGGGCCCAGATCAGCCCTGCATTGCGCGTGTCGATGTCCGTTCCCTATTTGGCCGTACCGGTTGGCGCCGCCCTTATGTTGCTGCATACGATTGGATTTATATATCAAACGGTGACCACTAAACACTGAAATGACGGGAGCAGGTCGAGTTTATAGAAAACTTCCCCTGAAAGGAACAGCGAGTCGCAGAATTTCGAAGGATTGTTTCGCTACGCTCAGCGCCAGTGTGCACGCTGCGTGGCGCTCAGTCCC
>CP070771.1:3519874-3523113 GCA_020345785.1 Desulfobacterales bacterium | reverse complement strand
AACAAAACGTGGCCGCCCAGGCCCCCGGTCAGCTTGAGATCAAATATCTGGGCGGGCCGGAAGTCATTCCCAATCGAGAGCAGGTCGAGGCGCTGCGCAACGGCTCGGTGGACATGGTTTTTTCCACCAGCGGCTACTACGTTTCGGTAGTTCCGGTAGCGGACGGCTTGAATCTGACCGAGTTGACACCCTGGGAGGAACGCGCCAGAGGCGTCAACGATTTTTTAAATAAAATCCACAATCAAAAGGTCAACGCCGAATATATGGGACGCCTGGGTGTGGATTTACCCTTCATGTTGTTTTTAAACAAACCCATCACACAGCTTGCCGACCTCAAGGGGCTCAAGATCCGCTGTTCGCCCACCCACATCGAGTTTCTCAAGCAAGTGGGTGCCCAGCCGATGGTCATACCGCCCCCGGACGTGCATACCGCCCTGGAACGGGGAGTGGTGGACGGCTTCATTTGGGTTGCCGGTTTGATCCGGGACTGGGGCTGGAACGAGGTGGTCAAATACCGCGTGGAGCCCGGCTTCTATATGGCCAACAATGTCGTCCTGATCAACAAAGAGGTCTGGGACAAACTGCCGGCCAACCTTCAGAAGATTCTGCAGGAAAGCGAGATCACGGCCGAAAAAGCGTCCGTCGAGCGCGGTATGGCCCATGTGGCCAATGAAAACGCCATCATGGAAAAAGCAGGTATGCAGGTGATCAAACTGTCGCCGGAAGAGTCCCGGAAACTTAAAGACACGGCCTACGAGGCTCTCTGGGAAGTGGTCATCAAGAAATCAGGCGATGACGGCCGGCGGCTAAAGGAGATGATCTCCAAATAGCACCTGAATTTTGCATATGAAAGCCTCCAACTCGTGCAAGATTAAGGTAAGATCTGAATCCTGCGGGTGCTGGACACAGGCTGGAATAAGGATTCATTGAAAGTGTGCCTCGATATAAAATTCGAAGCTCGAAGCACGAAATTCGAAATTCACCCACCTTGGGCGGGCAAGAATTCCAATACTCAATGATCTAATTTCAAAACCGGCATTGCACTGCCAGTTTGCCTGGGGTCAATTTTAGCCGGCTGCCTCAGGTTGATGCCGAAGTTTAATCAGAGTGATTTGACGGCTGGCGCGTTTTTAGCAATCGAGATCCAACTGAAGGAAAACAGGCCTTTCCGAACCGGGAGACGATATGGGCCGTCTGGACAGGATGTTGAACCGCGTGGAAACGGTGCTGGCCGTTCTGGCCGGCGTCCTGCTGCTGTTCATTACGTTTTCCATTTGCGCCTCCATCGCCTTGCGTGCTTTAAACCTGCAGGTGCCGCTCTGGTCGGTGCAATTCAATGAGTATTCCCTGCTGTGGATGACCTTTCTGGGCGGCGCCTGGCTGCTGAGAAGGAAACGCCACGTATCGCTGGACATACTGACCCGCCGCCTGAACGCAAGCAACCTCAGGATACTCAATTCCCTGCATGCCGCCCTGGGACTGCTGGTTTGCGGGTGCCTGACCTGGATTTGCGGCGTGGTGGTCTGGGATCATTTTCAACGCGGCGTCATCGATGTGCGGGCCGTGGACGTACCTAAGCACTGGATATTGGCGGTGGTATTCTTCGGGTTCTTCATCCTGACCCTGGAGTTTATGTGCGAAATGCTGCGGGAGGTCAGGCAGGTGCGGGGGGATAGATAGGTTATGGAGTGGTGGGAGGTCTTCACCTTTTTCATCGGCGGACTGGTGCTGCTTCTGGTGGCGGGCTTTCCCATTGCCTTTGCGTTTTTGTGCATGGACCTGCTGGGTATTTTGGTTTTCATCGGCCCCCGAGGTGTTTACCAGGCGCCCCTGCAGATCTTCAGCTCGCTTTCCACCTTTACCCTGGCCCCTATCCCGCTGTTCATCTTTATGGGTGAGCTGATGTTTCACTCCGGCGTGGCCTACCGTACGATCGACGTGTTGGACAAATGGCTGGGCCGTCTTCCCGGGCGCCTCAGCCTGCTGGCGGCGGGCGGCGGAACGCTCTTTTCCGCGCTGTCCGGCTCCACGCTTGCCAACACCGCCATGCTGGGCACGGTGCTCATGCCCGACATGCAGCGGCGCGGCTATCACACCGCCATGTCGGTAGGCCCCATCGTGGGGGTGGGTGGATTGGCCATGCTCATTCCGCCGTCATCGCTGGCGGTGGTGCTGGCGGCGTTGGGACACATATCCGTCAGCAAGATTCTGATGGGCGGGGTGGTACCCGGGCTGCTTCTGGGGGCGATGTTTGCGCTGTACATCATCCTGCGCTGCTGGTTGAATCCCGGACTGGCGCCCCACTACGAAGTGGCTGCCTCCACCTGGCCGGAGCGGGTTTTGCTTCTGATACGCTACGTGCTGCCGCTGGGCATCATTATCTTCATGGTACTGGGACTCATGCTGCTGGGGGTCGCCACCCCCACGGAAGCCGCCGCATCCGGGGTTTTGGGCACGGTAGCGGTCATTGCCCTTTTTAAAAAGCTCACCCTCAAGGCGCTCAAAGACGCCATAACCGGCACGCTTGAAATCACGGTGATGATATTTATGATCATCGCCGCCTCCAACACTTTCAGCGCCATTCTGGCTTTTTCCGGCGCGACTCAGGGGCTTCTGGGAGTGGTCAAGGGCTCGGATTTGCCGCCCCTGATGGTTCTGGTGGGTATGCAGCTGCTGGTGTTTCTGCTGGGCATGTTTATGGAGACCATCTCGATCATGATGATCTGCCTGCCGATTTTTATGCCGATTGTGAAAATCCTGGGATTCGATCCGGTCTGGTTCGGTGTTATCATGCTCATCAATTTTGAAATGGGCCTCATTACGCCGCCTTTCGGCATGCTGTTGTTCGTGATGAAAGGCGTGGCGCCGGAGGGCATCAGCATCGAAGATATCTGCCGGGCGGCAATGCCGTTCATTCTTTGCGATGCGCTGGCCATAATGCTGATTATCATTTTTCCGGCCCTGGCGCTGTGGCTGCCGTCACTGGTGGTTTGAGGTAACATATGAAAAAACTGGTGATCCGTCCCAGCAAGTCGATTCGCGAAAAGGTCCACGAATACCTGCGGGAGGAAATTCTCAACGGCAGGATCAAGGCCGGCGACAGGCTGGTTGAATCCGACCTCGCGAACCGCATCGGCACCTCCCGCACACCGGTGCGGGAAGCGCTGCACACCCTGGAGCGGGAAGGACTGGTGGAATCACTGCACCGCGTGGGGTATGCGGTGCGCCCCATCAGCGAA
>CP070771.1:3512442-3519774 GCA_020345785.1 Desulfobacterales bacterium | reverse complement strand
TGGTGGTTGCCTGCCGTTTGGTACTGAGCACGTCGCGTCGCTTTGCCTATCCCTTTGCACCCGTTCTGAGCCGGGGATTGGGTGTACCGCTGACGGCCATCACTTCCTTGATCGCGATAAACTGGTCAACCTCTCTTCTGGGTATCTTCTTTGGCCCTATTGCGGATCGAATCGGACACCGCAAGATGATGATAAGCGGAATGGTCCTGCTGTCCGTGGGCATGCTGGCGGGAGGATTTTTCCCTTTTTACGGCGTTATGCTAATTGCTTTGTTTCTGGCAGGCATGGGAAAAATCATTTTCGACCCGGCTGTTCAGGCTTATGTCAGTGAACGGGTGCCGTATCGGCGCCGCGGAACCGTCATCGGCTTTTTAGAAATCAGCTGGGCCGGAAGCACCTTACTGGGTATACCGTTAATTGCGCTTTTGATAGACGCTGTGGGGTGGCGGGCACCTTTTTTTGCCATGGGAGTTATCGGGATTCTGGGTTCCCTGGCCGTGATATTTTTCTTTTCAAAGAATGAAAAACTCAAATTACAGACACCCCCCGCACCGCCTCTTTTAAAGATGCTGCAAACCCTGGTGAAAGACAGACCTTCGCTGGGCGCGATTGCATATGTTTTTTTCTTCAGTGTGGCGATCGACAATCTTTTTGTGGTTTACGGCGCGTGGTTGGAAAAAGCGTTTGATGTGGGGATTGTCGTCATAGGTCTGGGAACCAGTGTCATCGGTATTGCAGAGCTGATAGGCGAGATCATGGTCGCCACCGTCTCCGATCGATTCGGTCTGAAGCGCGTGGTCACATTGGGCGTGATATTTTGCATCATATCCTACAGCCTGATGCCATTTGTCAGCCAATCATTTCACCTGGCACTGGCCGCTCTGTTTGTTCACTTTTTAATATTTGAGTTTACGATTATTTCAAGTGTCGCCCTCTGCACTGAATTGCGGCCTGATATGCGGGCGACCATGTTAGCCGGCTTCCTTGCAGCAGCCGGCCTGGGAAGAATTGCCGGCGCCTTGATCGGAGGACCGATTTGGCTGACCGGCAGCATTGTTGCGACGGGTTTGATTTCGGCGGGTTTAACGCTTCTATCGCTCCTATCGTTGCGCTGGGGACTCCATGGGTGGAATAAAGACTGTTGATTGACAATCTAGCGGTTTTCGGATAAAAGATATAGAAAAAAATTAAGTGCTGCGGTGCTGCTTCTTGATCCCGATCCCGGGTAGCGTAAATTGCCCTTCTCATCTGAAATCGAATTCCCCTCCGGATTTTCAACGCAGAAAATTTCCACGGCATATGTCTACGGCACGGCCAATCTTCTCTGCCCCCGCAAAGCGGGATCTTCGACGGTCCCAG
Organism: Desulfobacterales bacterium; assembly: GCA_020345785.1. Next base: position 3,518,415 of record CP070771.1, on the reverse strand, counting down.
AGGAGCAGGTTCTCAAATTTGGAACAAACGGTATCAAAGGAAAAGGAGGTCCAAAATGAAAGAAATGACTGCTTTCTGCGGGCTGGCCTGTCATGAGTGTGATACATATCAGGCCACAAAAAATGATGATGACAAAAAAAGGGTAAAAGTGGCTAACCTCTGGTCCAAACAATACAATATGAATCTCGAACGACAGGATATTAATTGTGACGGCTGTAGATCCGGAAACGATCGGCTGTTTGCTTACTGCAAGAGTTGCGTGGTTAGAAAATGCGGTATGGAACGGGATGTAGACAACTGTGCCCATTGCTCCGACTATCCTTGTGAGAAGCTCAATCCGATATTTATGGCTGCACCCGGGTTAAAGGAGCGGTTGGATAGTTTAAAAATGGAGTTCAAAGCGTCAATTGCGACACTCAGTTAAACGGGCGGTCATCTTTTTGCTTTTAGGTTGTCTGATTGGCTGCATAGGGTCTGAAGAAAATACTAAACCTGGGAAAACGACAACCGTCATTCTTATCCGCCACGCGGAAAGGGATAATTTCTTTGTTTTAACCGCCCAAGGCCGTGAGCGCGCGAAAGCATTGGTAGATGCTGTGGAAGATATGGGTATTACGGCTATCTACAGTCCAGATCTTGAACGCGACCTGGATACCGTAAAACCGCTGGCGGCTCATTTAGGAATAGGCATAACGTTAACGCCGAGAATCAGTAAATCGACGATAGATCAGATTGTAACTGATATCCTTACTGAGCACGCAGGTGAAGTGGTCTTGTTGGTCGCCAATGGATCAGGCAGCCTGCGATCGCTTCATCAGCGGCTGGGTGGCACCGGAGAAGGACCCTACCCATACGGAGATTTGTATATATATACCATCCCGGCTGAGGGGCCGGTTAAAGTCATTAAATCGAGATACGGATCATAGAATTTCAACAAAAGACATCATCTACAACTTTCATCGACTTACAAAGCTGAAAGAATTAGAATTCCTAAAAATTCAAGCTTCCATAGGTGGAAAATTCTTTATCTTATATAAAATGAACTTCTTAGTCTATAATCCCTCATGCATTTTAGCAGATGAAAAGGAGGATATCCAATGGATTTGCTAACTGCCATGGCTAAACTAGCACCACCTATAGTTGGAAAGGTTGCTCAGATTATGGGAGATGTGTGGGAAGATTATCGAACTGGTCGAAAAATCCGACAGGGGATTGCCGTGAACCCCCAGGGATATTACAGGGACATTCCAAACGTCTCAGGCACCATGTCTGTTCCTGAGTCAAACTTCGTGCAGATAGAGCGCGGAGAAGCTCCTATTCTCCTGACAGGCCAGTTCATCGCAGAAGAATCTTTCGTGGATTTCACCGAACTAATCTTAGAAGAGGAGGAGAAGCTAGTCATCGTTTTAGCCGCAGACCAAGAAACTCAAGATGTATACTTCTTCGAGTTCGCCTTCGACGGATACGCAATCAGCCTATGGCCCGGCTGCTATTCATTCTATGCCTTCATTGTCGATCCGATTCTCGATGACGTCTTAGGTTTTGGTTATCCAGGCTCTGAAGATCTGGATGATCCAAACCCCATCATTATTAGTGGCACAGGTTTGCTTGAAGTGAATTTCATTATTTTTGACGCAGATGATATTGAGTAGCTAGCTGCTTGATGTCACACGTACAACTTATCGCGGTCCAAGTCATTTCGGCCGACGACCTGCCGCTTGCTTTCTTTGTATATTGGCACATAATATATTTGAGGTGTCATGAAAAAGATTCATATTTTAATGTCGATAATATTAATTCCTTTAATTCTGCCTTTTGTTTATGGGTGTGGTGGTGGTGGTGGCAGCGGCGGAGACGATTCGATACCTACCTGCCTGGACCGTGCTGCGTTTGGGGACCCTGCTGAGTCGGACTACGTGCTACCTTATCCTGCAGGTAAGCAATATGAAATCATCCAAAGTTATTGCTATCAGGAAAACTCTCATTATAACTCTCTCGCCTATGACTTTTTGATCCCCATGGGTGCAGATATAGTCGCCGCACGTGCTGGAATCGTCCGTGAGATAAGAGACGATCTTCCAGATATGGATTTACCAAATCAATCTATGCACAACAATATTTTCATTGAACATGAAGACGGCACAATCGCATTTTATGGCCATCTCCAGCAATGGGGTGTGGCAGTGCATGAAGGTGAAGCTGTTGATGCTGGGCAGTATCTAGCCGCAAGCGGAAGTTCGGGGGTAAGCATTCCGCTTCTGCATTTTGCCGTCTTCCCGGAATGGCCGCCCGTCGATGGCGATGATATAGCAATTAATTTTAACAACGCCGACGGTCCGCTCGACTCGAACAACGGTTTAATAGCGGGAGAATCCTATTTGGCATTACCTTTCTGAGCGCACCGTGAAATCATACAGTGTTCGTTGAAAATAATTATTAATTAAATGACTATTCTTGAATCTTTTGATTCCTGCCGACAAATCCTGCATGGCGGTGCTTCGAATCCCCTCTCCGCGTTCGCAAGTTCAATGATAAGTGGAACTACAACCAATAAAAAGGCCACATGCAGCCGAGTTGCAGATGGAACCTTTCGTAGGTTGGGTTGAGGCCAGACTGGTTAATGTTGGGTTTCGTTTCTCAACCCAACCTACCCAAATTGCCACCGCACAGCGTAAACCGGCACACCGCCGAAACCCAACATGTCTGAAATTCACCTTTTGTTAACTCCATTCATAAACTGCTCCGACCTATCGGGATGAGATTTGAAAAGATTTTGCCCTTGCAGCGGGAGTATTTTGCGGTGGTACAAACTTAGACGACGCCGGTGGATTGTGAATGGGGCAACATTATAAATGTAGGGTGGGCATTGCCCACCGTTAACGGCGGAGACCGCGACACTCGCTGGGTAATCTCCACCCTACGAAATAGAATTTTCGCAATGTTAGGGTTCAAGCATCCCGTGCTTTGCCCGCGGTGGTCGTCGATTCAAACCTAGATGCCATATAGCATGCCCTGCGCACAATCTCATGTCAAGGTCACCCCAATGTTGCATAAACGAAATGGCAGAGAGAAGCTAATGGTCTTGTTATTATGCCCGATACTAAAGTAAAAGCTCCCGTTTATGGATAACTCCTACGGTGAATTCAAAGGATGGGCTCGATTTTGCCATTTTGTTTACCCTGAGGGAAAGCCTGAGGACTTCAGATCCTGTGTTGTCAAGGGATTGCGGCAGCCGACCACAGCTTCACCCTTGACGCCTTGGCTCTGTGGCCCTCCGGCTTTTACAACCTTAGGTGTCACTTAACGTGACTCACCCCGCTAAATTATCTACTTGATTTCGTTTTCATTTCGCATTATAGAAGAGGTCAATAATTAAGTAGACATAAGCTGCCTCTACCAGTCATCAGGCTTTTGGCTACTGGAAATTGGCTCACGAGGCCTACCACAATTTGGATAACAATCCACAACGCTGGCTTTGCCCTTTTTCAGGGCGGATTAATTAGGATATATGCAAATGAATGAGAGTATTTTGGAGCAGTTTCGACTGAAGCATGAATCTCTGGCGGGAAACGTACATCTGGTCTCCGGAACATCCGAAGCCGCAGAAAAAGTAGTATCCATCCTTCAGGAAAAAGAAGCCAGAAACGTTGCTTTGAGTGATTTGCCGGATGAATTTCGACAGGCATTGGAACAGCGGTGCTCCGGGGCCGGTATGAATGTGCTGAAGCCGCCCTTTAACCATGCTGAATTGCCCGGGGCACTGGACGCTATTCAGGCCGGGATTACCTGGGCGGCATTTGCAATCGCAGAGACCGGCGCTATTGTAGAATTTACGACTGATGACTCCCAACGTTTGGTTTCTGCGCTGCCCCTTGTCCATGTCGCCGTAGTCCGGGCAGCGGACATGATCACAACGCTTAAAGAGGCGGCAGTCCCCATCCGCAATTTTTATCAGGAAAATCCTCTGAACGCCAATGTGTCGTTCATTTCAGGTCCCAGCCGCACAGCGGATATCGAAATGCGGCTAATCCTTGGTGTTCATGGGCCGGCCGAGACGCATGCGATAATAATAAATTGAGTGAGACTCAATTTGTCAACGGACATTGAGCCTTTTCGCTCAATCATCAAAGGGACGAAATCATGGCAACCTCATCATCTTTAACCCAACTTCAGACCAAAATCGAAAAAGCCCTGGGAGAAAAGTCCAAAAGAGATGCGCTTTATACGGCCATGAAGCGCGGCAGGGACAACCGGCAAAGGGCGGTTGCTGCACTGCCCGGCGGCGAGGCCTTTCGGAAAGAAGTGCGGGCAATAAAGCTGCGCTGCCTGGAGAAACAGGATGAATTGGTGGAGCGTTTTGCAGAAAAGGTGCGTGGGCGCGGGGCTAACGTTTTCTTTGCCAAAAATGGTAGAACTGCCATTGATTATATTCTTAAAATAGCCCGGGAACGGGATGCCAAGATTGTGGCCAAGTCCAAGTCACTGACCAGCGAGGAAATTGAGGTCAATGAACCGCTGGAAAAGGCCGGGTTGGAAGTCATCGAAACCGATTTAGGGGAACTGATTATCCAGCAGGTTCATGAGAAGCCGTTTCATCTGGTTTTCCCGGCGGTTCACAAAACTTTGGCCGACGTGGCTGAAATATTTCGCAAAGCTACCGGTGAGAAAATCCCCGACGACGCCGATGCGGTAATGAAAGCCGTGCGCCGGTTTGTGCGACCTTATTTTTTGAATGCCGATATCGGAATGACGGGCGCCAATGTCGGGATAGCAGAACTTGGCGTCATTGTGATTGAAACCAATGAGGGCAACGCTCGGCTGGTCTCCAGCATTCCGGATGTTCATATCTGCATTATGGGCCGGGAGAAAATCGTGGAGACGGTTGAAGATGCGCTGCAGATGATGATGGCTCACCCCATTAGTGCTGTGGGACAGCCCCTGACCACCTATGAGACCTTTATGGGGGGGCGCTCACCGCTGGGGCAAGGGGAGGGCAGCAGCAAACGGGAATCGCATATCATTATTCTGGACAATGGCCGCAGCCAAATGCGCAAAGACCCCTTGATGCAGGACGCTTTAAACTGCATTCGATGTGCGGCCTGCATGAATATCTGCCCCACCTACGGGGTGGTCGGCGGGCACGCCTTCGGTTACATCTACCCCGGACCGATCGGGATTCCATGGACGGCGGCCGTGCATGGTATTGAAAAGGCGGGGGGATTTGCAGACCTGTGTGTTTCCTGCGGTCTTTGCAAAGAGATCTGTCCGGCCGAGATTGATATCCCCTTGATGATTTCAGCGGTAAAAGACCGCTATCGAAAGCTGGAGCGACACCCGTTGGTCAATCGTGCCCTGATGGCCGCCGAAACTATGGCCAAAGTCGGCAGCGCCACCGCGCCGATATCCAACTGGTTTATGAAGAATCAGTTCTTCCGTTCGCAGATGGAAAAATATGTCGGCATTGACAGCCGCCGCGAACTGCCGCCCTTCAGACGACGGACACTTGCGAAACGATTTGATAAAAGGGGTGCGTCCATGGTGTCCGATCCGGTTCACCGCGTTGCTTTTTTTGCGGACATCTATGCCAACTACAATGCACCCGATATGGGCATGGCGGCCGTCGAACGTCTGGAATCCCGTGGCTGCAAGGTACTCATGCCGCCCCAGCAGGGATGCGGCTACCCGTATATCGGATACGGAGATTTACAGCGGGCCAGAAAGGTGGCGGAAGAAAACGTCAGGAGCCTTACGTACTATACCCAGCAGGGCTACGACATCGTATCGACCGAACCGACCGCCGTTTACTGTCTCAAAGTTTCCTATCCCAAACTGTTGGATGGTCGCAGGGATGCCGTCGAAGTAGCCAACCGAACCTATGAATATTTTGAGTATCTGGAGAAATTGGAACTCGAGACCCCCAGGGATTGTCGGCTGCACCTCGCCGGAAATCATTTTGGTTTTCATATTGCCTGC
>CP070771.1:3510424-3512342 GCA_020345785.1 Desulfobacterales bacterium | reverse complement strand
CATAATTCTTGCAGTTATCCAAAAAATACCGCCAGTCCGCCGTCTGGACCTCCAGGTGCTCAGGCGCCCAGCGATCGCTCAATTCAACGGCCTCCTCGCGGGAATCCACCACCACCACTTCACCGTAGTTGCCCCAGGATTGACCGGCCACCTCTTTGGTCGGCAGGGTTTTAAGCTGCTTTTCGAGCTCCTGCAGGGTTTGCTCGGCAATGTCTTTGGAAAGGCTGATCAGGCTCTGCCTGGAGTTTGGGTCATGTTCGGCTTGTCCCAACAAATCCGCCGCCAGGATGAAGGGGTCGGCGGTTTTGTCGGCAATGATCAGTATTTCGGTCGGTCCGGCCAGCAGATCGATGCCCACATCGCCGAAAATTTGCCGTTTGGCTTCGGCCACGTACTTGTTGCCGGCACCGACCACGACATCCACGGGTTCGAGGCCCTGCATGCCGTAGGCCAGGGCCGCCAGGGCCTGCACCCCTCCCATGCAAAAAATCTCATCCGCTCCGCCGGCCACCATGGAATACAGGGTGGCCGGATAGATCCCCTCGCCTTTGACCGGCGGTGTGCAGGCCACCACCCGGGAGACGCCGGCAACATTGGGTGTGATGACGGTCATGTGGGCCGAAGCCAGCATGGGGTAGCGGCCGCCGGGAACATAAGAGCCCGAGGATGCCACCGGAATTATTTTTTGCCCGAGCCAGACCCCCGGCATCGTTTCCACTTCGAAATCCACCAGGCGCTTCATCTGCTCCCGGGCAAAATTGCGTATCTGAGTCTGGCAGTAGTCGATATCTGCGGCCATCGAGACCGGCAGTTTATCACGGGCCGCGCGCATATCATCTTCAGATATCCTAAAACTTTTGGGAGCCCACTGATCAAAGGCTTCCGAATAATGGCGGACGGCATCCTCGCCCTCCTGTTTGACCTTTTCGATGATCTGACGAACCGTTTCCCTGACCTGCGAAAGATCTTCCGCGGGTCTTTCCTGGGCTTTTTTAAGATAAACGGGCATAACCTCCTCCTTGTCTTTTTTCCTGGTTTAGCATCGTGATTGGATCTTCTAAATTAAACCCGAGGGCTTTGGGGAGTCAATCCTTTTTTGGGCATTGGTTTTAGACTTGACAATTCCCGGACGCGGATGCTACAGCCGCAGCAGCACTCTTTCTGAACCAAACTGATCGTCATGCTGTCGAAGTCATATTTGCGCTGGATAGTGCCTGGCAAATACAAACTTCGAATTTCTTATTTATGCCTTCGTGTCTTAGTGGCTGCAATTTCACCCTAATTCGAGCTGCGAAAGGTGTTTGTTATGGATGAATCGAATGAAAGCAATTTTGCGTGTTTAAACCTTAGCGGTAAAATTTCCCTGATCACCGGTGCCGGCCGCGGCATCGGCCGGGCCATCGCCCTGGCGCTTGCCCGGGCAGGGTCGGATACGGCGCTGGTGGCCCGCAGCAAAGACCAGCTGGATGCGGTGGCCGCGGAAATCAACAACCTGGGACGACGGGCAGTCGCCTTTCGGGCGGATCTGACACAATCAAAGCATATGACCACTTTGGCACAACAAATTTCAGGTGACATGGGGGGTATCGATATCCTGGTCAACAACGCCGGCATCAACATCCCTCAGGATTCGGTCGATGTCACCGAAGAAGCCTGGGACGCCATTATGAACATCAACCTTAAAGGCGCGTTTTTCCTCGCCCAGGCCGTTGGCAAAGTAATGATCGACCAGGGTCGCGGCGGCCGGATCATCAACATTACCTCCCAAACCGGTTCCGTTGCCCTTGCCAAGCGGGCCGTCTATTGCGCCAGCAAGGCCGGACTGAATCTGGTCACAAAAGTCCTGGCCATGGATTGGGCGCCCTACGGAATCCTGGTCAATGCCGTTGCGCCGACATTCATTGAAACCGAACTGAGC
>CP070771.1:3481795-3510324 GCA_020345785.1 Desulfobacterales bacterium | reverse complement strand
TCGGTGCGCACCGATAACAGAAGGGTTAATATTGTCATGAGAATTGCAACTGGTTGGGCTTTCTTTCTAATCGGATGCATGTTCTTCCTCCTAATTATTCAGTTGATTTTATTATGGTTTTGAAAAATTACAGATCAACAGAGATCAAAAACAGCACTAAAACCTGCAGAAGGACCGTCTTTAAGGCGGATTCTCTTAAACATTATAACCGGTCTTGCGCCACAAACTTTACTTATAATCAAAACATAAATTTCGCCAAATATCAACTATACTTTTATATCTAACTGAATTTAATTGGAATAATTGAGAAAAAGAAAATGGCTTAATGGAGGCTATTTTAGAAACTCACGAATTTTTTTTTCCAGAAATGCCGACGAAGGTTTTCCGCGCAGGCGTTCGACAATTCTTCCCTGCTTAACAAACAGCAGCATCGGTATGGCATTCAGATTATATTTGATGACGGCCTTCTCACCATACCAGTACACCGGGAAATTGATACGCAATTGATCTACAATGGGCTGCATGGCCTCAGGCCCCTTCGGATCGATGCTGACTCCGATTAAGTTAAGACCCTTGTTTTTATATTTTTTATGGAGCTTATTTAAATCCGGCAATTCTTGAATGCAGGGTCCGCACCAGGCTGCCATGAAAGCGACCACGATCCGGTTATCCTTGGCCTCAATCATATCATCCATTGCCGACGCTTCAATTTTCTTGATGATGACTTTGGCTTCAGCTTGGGCAGAAAAGTCGGTGAAACCGACGGTCGGCAAAACAACAATCGCATAAAAGAACGAATATCGAATGAGGTATTTCATCATTTATTCATCTTTTCCAGAGCCGTTGCACAGTACTCCAGGTCGGGCCGCTTATTAATGTCACTGACCTGAATATCTCGGATAATGCCTTTTTTATCTATGTAAAACAAGGCTCTTTCAGAAACACCATCGGAGCGCAAAACGCCGTACTTGGAGGCCACTTGCCCGTGAGGCCAGAAATCCGACAACACCGGAAACCACAGCTTGCCCATCTGCCTGGTCCAGGCATGAAGGGTTGGTATATTGTCGACCGTGATGCCGAGAAGAACGGCATCGTTCATGTCGAACATATCTTTAACGATGTTGTATCCCGGCCATTGATCGGAACAAACCGGCGTCCAGGCTGCGGGAACAAAAGATATAACCACATTTTTTTTGCCTCGATACTGGCTTAACGAAATTTTCTCGCCGGAAACAGAGGGCAGCGTGAAGTCGGGCGCCGGATCGCCGATTTTTACCTTTAATTCGCTGTCAATCGGTTTTAGCTGCCCCGGATTATAAATATTGTCCTTAAAAGCAGCGGACGCAGCCAATGCCGGCGTGGTCAAAAAAAGTAAAAACAGGATGACAGCTATAAAAAAAGCAATTGAGGTTTTCAAGGATCATACCTCCCTATCCGGACAAGCCGGAATTGACTATTTAAGATTGAAAATTGAATATTGGGGGGATATCGCTCCGCTCTATCATTTTTATAGTTATTTTCTTATGTGCTGTGGAATTTCAGCTATTAATTTTCAACTCAATGAACTTAATCAACCGACAAGCTCAATCAACCAATCAACCAATCAACTAATCAACTAATCAACCAATCAACTATATTAGCCCCGAATCCTTCAAGAGCATCTCCATCAATTCTTCGGCATTGTTTGCACCGCCGAGTTTCGAATAGTAGATTTTAGGAGGTCCATCGCCCGTGATGCGGATTCCGATAAAATATGGGGTTCTCACCTCCCCCAGCTTTTTATGGATTTGAAAATCACCATCCGGAAAAAGCGGAAACGGTATATTGTAAACTTTTTTAAAGTAAGCAACTTCAAAAGCTGAATTGCCGACACCGATTCCGATGAGTTTGACTTTTCCTTTAAGCCTCTCGTCGCTTTCAATTTTACGAAACATTGCGTTTACAGAAGGAGCCTCCTTCTGACAGAAGGGTCAGTACATGCTGAAAATCTCGATGAGCACGACCTCGGCTTTTATCTCGGGTATCGTGAACGTTTCTTTTCCCCCGATGCCTAGATATTGACGGAGTTCTGTGTCTTGGGGTACGGCAAGGACAAATTCGGGCAGCTTACCCCCAACGGCAGGAGGCTGAGAAGCCGCGCCGGCGAATCCGGCAGAAAAAATAAGATACGCTGCCACGCCAAACACAAATTTTGAATAAAATTTCATTGGGTTCGGACCTCCTCGATTTTATTGGTAACCTATATACCCTCAGGAGAAAGTAAGGTGATGGACAGGTTATAAGGCCGGATTTGAAAGTTGCTTGTAAAGATAGGGCAGTTTCCGCTTCGGGTCAAATAATTATTCAACTCAGGCCAACCCAAGCGTCTAAGAATCTGCTGCCCGGCGTGCGGCTCGCGGCGCTTAGCATTCGGGGGAGGGTTTGAAACTTTAGATCAGAGGAAATTCTATGATAAGCGATCATTGAATTTCTTCCGGTATGGGTCGTAATATGACGAAAAAAATAGCTTTTAAACCTCGGGATACTTTGCTAAGGTGCGTAGCGTTTTACCCGCATCCAAGTTGCAAGAGGTCATACTTTGAATTAAACATCGCAGGTCAATTTATAGTATATTTAAGGGCAGAGGGAGCGAGTTCATGGCACGGATGAAAATTTTTGCGACGGCATACGCGGTAGCAATCCTGGTATTTTCTGTATCGGTTTACGCCTCAGACACGACACCCAACAAGCAGCCGGCAATCATGCTGGCGGCGACAGATCATCAACCTGAAACTGCCCAGGCAGAGTCAGGTGTGCATGGCAACGAAAGTGCGGCAGAAGCCCATGACACAGCCGGCGGAGTTCAGGGATCCGGCCATGCGAATCTTGGGGTAAGTCTTCCCCTGTGGAGTTGTATTCCGTTTGCCGGCATGCTTCTTTCCATTGCCCTATGTCCTCTGCTGATGCCGAATTTCTGGCATCATCACTTCGGTAAAATTTCGGCCTTTTGGGCGGCAACCCTCGGCGTTCCGTTTCTGATCGCCTTCAGAGGAGATGCGCTTTACGAGATACTTCACATCATAATGGCAGACTATGTCCCTTTTATCATTCTGCTGTGGTCGCTGTACACTGTTTCGGGCGGTATTCTGCTGCGCGGCACCTTGCGGGGAACCCCCGTGGTGAATTTGATCATGCTCATTATCGGAACCCTGCTGGCTTCCTGGATGGGCACAACCGGTGCCGCCATGCTGATGATTCGTCCGTTTCTGCGTGCCAACAATTACCGCAAAAACCGCACTTTCATGGTGGTGTTTTTCATATTTCTGATCGCCAATGTCGGGGGGTCGCTGACACCGCTGGGTGACCCGCCCTTGTTTTTGGGATTTCTGCACGGAGTATCTTTCTTTTGGACCTTCAACATTCTGCCCCATATGATGACGGTTGCCATTCTGCTGTTGGTGACCTACTTTATTCTTGATACCTACTACTATCGTAAAGAGGGAGTTTCGGCCCCCGAAGAAGCGGACGTTAAAGAGCCGCTGAAACTGGAAGGCGTGCACAATTTTATTTTACTGGCTGGCGTAGTTGGTTCCGTTCTGATGAGCGGCATGTTAGAATGGGGGGAGATAAATACATTTGGTGTTCACAGGGCGGTGCAGGATTGGGCCCGCGATGGCCTGCTGATCGTCATGGGAATTTTGTCGCTGCTGACGACCAAAGTCAGTCTGCGCGAGGACAACGACTTTACCTGGTTTCCAATTGTAGAGGTGGCTTACCTGTTTATCGGGATATTTATCACCATGATCCCCTGTCTGCTGATATTAAAAGCAGGTTCCCACGGTGCCCTGGCATTTCTGATCAACGGCGTCACCCAGCCGATGCACTACTTCTGGGTAACCGGCGCACTCTCAGCCTTCTTAGACAATGCACCCACATATTTGACGTTTTTTAATACCGCGCTGGGAGGTTTTTACTCCGAAATGACTGAAGCCCAAGCAGTCCCTTTGCTGATGACGGAAAACGCCATCTATCTCAAGGCGATATCAGCCGGAGCGGTCTTTTTCGGCGCGTGCAGCTACATCGGCAATGCGCCAAACTTCATGGTGCGGTCGATTTCCGAAGAGGCCGGAACACCCATGCCGAGCTTTTTTGGTTACATCGTGAAATACTCCTTAATATTTTTAGTTCCGAGCTTTGTGGTGGTTACCCTTATCTTTTTTTAAATTGAAAGGGATCGCTCAATGCTAGCCGAGCTGCTAAAATCAAATATCGCCATTGTGGGCGGGGGCCGATTCTGCAAAAGATTTCTACGGCTGCTCTACAGTGAGGAGTTTCAGGATCAGCATCCGACGATTTTGGGTGTGGCCGACCGGAACAGCGATGGGAAGGGCGTGGTATATGCCCGGAAGATGGGAATATTTACCACGACCGACTTCAGGAATCTTCTCAGCCTCGACAACCTGCAGATTTTAATGGAGCTGACCGGCGATGTGAAACTGGGTGACATTATTAAAAAAGATGCGCCGGCCGGAGTCAAGATAATTAACCATACCGAGGCGCGCTCGCTGCGAAGTTCACTGCAGGTTGAAAAAGAGAAGAGAAACGCGTTGAAGGAACTAAGGCAGCAAAGTTTTAAGGCTGAAGAAATTGACATACTGTTTGAAAAATTTGCCGACCGCCTGGGCGAAGTTGTCAAAGAGCGCAGCAACCGATATGTGGAGATCGAAAGGGAATTGGCAGAAAGCGAAAGGGCCCTGTCCCAGATAATAGAAGGCAGTACGATACCGACCTTTGTTATTAACAAAGACCACATCGTAACCCATTGGAACAAAGCCATGGAGCGGCTTACCGGTACGCCGGCCGAGGACATGGTGAACACCAACCGCCAGTCGACGCCTTTTTGGGGCGAGGAACGCCCCACCATGGCCGATGTTATCCTGGATCAAATCGATGAAGACGAAATTCAGAAATTGTACGGCGAGAAATGGCGCAAATCGGCACTGATCGAAGAGGCTTATGAAGCCGAAGTGTTTTTCCCGCGGCTGGGGGAAAACGGAAAATGGTGCTGGTTTACGGCCGCTCCCATAAAAGCGCCGGACGGCACCATCGTCGGAGCCATAGAAACCCTCTGGGACAAAACCGAGGACAAGAAAGCCGAAGAAGAACGGGAGCGCTACAACAGGGAACTCAGCACGATGTGCACCATTTACAGTGCATTGAATGCTCCGGCAGATTTAAATTCGCGCATTAATCAGGCCGTGGACGAATTGTTAAAGTTTCTATCGGCAGAGGCCGTCTGTGTCTATTTACTGGATCAAGACGGCAACTATTATCTGCGCAGTTGCCGGGGCCTATCGGAGGAAACCTGCCAAAAGGTGAGCATTCTCGACCATAACAGCGCGGTTCACCGTGTTGCTCAAAAAAATGAATACACCACCAATCATTGCCTGCCGGAAGGGTGTCCGGATGAAGTCATCCTTGTGCAGGAAGAAGGGATGGCTTCGATTGCCTATGTTCCCATCAGCAGCAAAGAAAAGAAAACGTTCGGCGTCATTCGCATCGGCAGTAAAAAGCGCAAGTTGTTCAGTCACGATTTGAAAAGCGTTCTTGAATTGATCGGCAACCGGCTGGGCGTGGCTATCGAAAATGCCATGCTGCAGGAACAGTATATAAAATCGGAAGAAAAATACCGGACCCTTTTCAACAGCGACCCGCATCCGATTTTTATTTTAGACAGCAGGACATTTGAAATCCTGGACATGAATCAACGGGCTCAAGCCAGTTACGGATATTCACGGGAGGAACTGCGGGGCCGGCCGTTTCTTGAAATAGGAGAAGAAGACGATGAAGAAATGGCCCTGGCGCTAAAAAATCTCAAAGAAGATCAATCGCTGCTATTTACCAAAAAGAGGCATTTCCGGCGGGGCCGCAAGCCGTTTTACGTCAATATCAACATAAGCTACGCAAAATACGGTGAAGACAATGTGATCATGGTCTCCACCACTGACATCACTGAAGTCGTTGAGAAAGAAACCCAGCTGATACAGGCCGGCAAAATGACCACGCTGGGCGTGATGGCCGCCGGCATGGCCCATGAAATCAATCAGCCTTTAAACGTCATCCAGGTATGCGCCGACTTTTTTTTGAAAATGCTGAAAAGGGGCGCCAAGATTGACGACGAAGACCTGCGAACCATGGCCAATGATATTGTCGCCAATGTAGAGCGGGCCACCGGTGTTATCAAACACGTCAGGGATTTTGCCAGACAATCCGAACCTGTTCGCACAAGGGTGAACATCAACGATCCTATCAGGGATGTCTTCAAGGTCCTGGGGCATCAGCTGAAAGTACACGACATTGAGGTACATTTGGATCTGGATCCGGATCTGCCGAATATTCTGGCCGAACACAACCGTCTGGAGCAGGTGTTCATCAACCTGGTATCCAATGCCATCGATGCCATGGATCAAAAAACCGGTGAAGCCGGTTTTGAGGATACTTCGAAGCAACTATCCATTAAATCTTTTGTGAAAGACGGCCACGTCGCTGTGCATGTCACCGATACGGGAACCGGGATGTCGGAGGAGGTTAAAAACAAGATTTTTGAGCCTTTTTTCACAACCAAGAAAGTCGGCAAAGGCACCGGACTGGGTGTCAGCATCAGCTACGGGATTGTGAAAGACTATGGCGGCAGCATTGATATCGAAAGTGAAATCGGCATCGGCACGACGTTTAAACTGATGTTTCCGACGGCCGGCAGTTAGGGTTGATTAGGTTAACTGGGTGGATTGAATCCGACTTTTAGGTTTCAGGTGTCAGCGCCGCCGGCCGCCGAATAAGTTGGTTTGATTGAAGAGGATAGGTCTACTGAACATAAAAAGAGATTGAAAGATGTAGGATTGAAGATAGAAGGTATAAGGTGTAAGGTTAAAGGCGGAAGGCTCAGGGCTTCTGAGTTCTGTCATCTGATTTTTGCCATCTGTCTTCTGCTTGCCGCGCCATAGCCCGCAGGGCGACGGCGGGTCTTCTGTCCTCTGAACAACTGACACCTGAACACTGAAACCTTAAACCGTGAACTTTGAACCCTGAACCAATCATTTTAAACTTATGGACAAGCTATTACTTATTGATGATGAGCCCGACATTCTGAGGGTTCTTGGCATTTCACTGAAAGCAGACGGATATGAAGTTATCCCGGCCCTCAATGGCGCTGAAGGCCTGGAGGCATTTTCCAAGCATAACCCCTCGATTGTTATCACCGACATTAAAATGCCCGGTATGGACGGTATCGAAGTTTTAGAAAAAATAAAGGAAATTGATCCCGAAACGGAAGTGATCATCATAACCGGCCACGGTGATATTGACAATGCCATCGAATCGCTTAAATATGGGGCTTCAGACTTCATTAACAAACCCGTCAGGGACGAAGCACTCTCAATCGCCCTGGCAAGAGCAAAAGAAAAACTGGATATCAAACGCCGGTTAAGGGAATATACGACCGATCTCGAAAAAAAAATCGAAGTTGCCACCAGCGAATTAAGAAGACAGACCAATTTTCAAATCAAACTCATTCGAAGCTCAAATGATGGAATTGTCGCTACCGATCAGGATTTAAAGATTGTCATTTATAATCCCGGCGCGGAGAAAATTTTCGGGTATTCCCAGTCCGAAGTCATATATAAAATGCGGCTGGAAGCGCTTTATCCGACTGAGATCACCGACCTGTTTCAGGAGGCCTTAAGGGCGGATAACAGCCTGAAGGATATTGCCTGGCGGGAAACCGAGATAACTTCCAAGGACCGCCAGCAAATCCCGATCAGGTTTTCGGGGTCGATTTTAACGGAAAAAGACCGGGAAATGGGCACGGTTGCTTTTTTTCATGATTTGAGAGAAATTAAACGGTTGGAAAAAGAACTGGTCAAATCTGAACGGTTGGCCGCCGTGGGGCAAACCGTGGCCGGTCTGGCGCATGGCATTAAGAACATATTGCACGGACTCAAAGGCGGCAGTTACCTGGTTGATATCGGTATCAAACGCGATGACACCGAGAAGCTCAAAAAAGGCTGGGACACGATCAAACGCAACATCGGCCGCACGTCCAACCTGGTGATGGACTTGCTGTCCTATTCCAAAGAACGTGAGCCGGAGTATGCGGCCTGCATCCCCAATGAAATCATTCGTGACGTTTGCGAACTGATCAAGGATGCAGCTGAAGAAAACAAAATTGAAATCACCATGGAGCTTGATGAAGCTATCGGTGAGGTAATAATGGACGGCAGCATTGTTCACGAAATCGTGCTGAACCTGGCATCAAACGCGGTGGATGCGTGTCTGTTCGATGAGAACATTAGCAAACGCTTTCAGATAAAAATACAAACCAAGATGGAGCCGGACAATGTGATCACGTTTGCCGTGTCGGACAACGGTGTCGGCATGGATGATGAGGTTTTGCAAAAACTCTTCACTTCATTTTTCAGCACCAAAGGGCATCGCGGCACCGGTCTGGGGCTGATGGTCACCCGCAAGCTTATCGAGGAGCACCAAGGCAAGATAGAGGTAACCTCCCAGCCGGGGCAGGGAACCACTTTTAAAGTCCGGCTGCCGTTCAGGGCGGCTGATGTCGGCCCGCAGGGGAAATGACGCCGCAGCGGGTCAATTGATTTTGCACGTCGCTTATTACTTACTGAGGAAAAATCGCTAAGTACTTTCACAAGGAGGACGCATAATGGGTAAAAAAGTACTGGTTGTAGATGATGATCCGGATGTTCGGTTGTTCAGCGTTACGGTTTTGGAAGAAAACGGTTATACACCCCTGGAGGCCGCAAATGGCGAAGAAGGCCTTAAGATGATCAAAGAGGAAAAACCGGATTTGGTTATCCTGGATATCTTGATGCCGCGACAGAGCGGAATCCGGCTATACCGCGAGCTGAAGACTGACAAATCGTTAAAAAATGTTCAGGTTATCATTCTTTCAGGCATCGCCAAAAAGACGTTTCTGCGCTCCCAGAAGGCCCTGACCGAATTCGGCGGTGAGGAGGTGCCGGAACCCGAAGTATATCTGGAAAAGCCGGTCGAACCTGAGGTATTGGCGGAAGAGATAAAAAAGATTTTAGAATGATGCGAGAAAACGAAAACCCAATCTCCGGTCCGCTTGAAGTGGAGAACCAAACAATAGTGAGCACAGAAAAACGACCATCCAAAATAAAAAAAAGATAAATTTCGCGCTTTTTTGCAGGATTCGGATGTTTTCGTGGGGTAAAAAGTTTCTGTAAATAACAATATAAATCCTTGTGCGAACATACACAGCGCTCTGCCTATTTGACCTTAGACGGCAGTTTGAAAATCAAGCTTAAAAAGGCGAATTAAGCATTTATTATGACGCTGTGTATAATAACAAACAAATAACTCATAACTTGGCTATAATCCCTCAGATTAACGGAGAGTAACTGAAACCATGAAGATTACGAGACTACTTTTTGTCACCAAGTTCGAGGAATTGGGATTCGATGCCGTGCAGTCATTGCTGAGCCTGACAAAAGCCGACTTGAACCACATTGTATTTATAAACGTCATCGAAAGGGATCGATTTGCCATGAGCCGGGTGGGTTACCGCAAGGAGGAGGAAATTCGATTGCGGGAAGCGGCCAATATTCGATTTATAGACTGGTCCGAAAACCTGTTTGAACAGGGCCTGGAGGTCGGCGTCTATATCGTGGTCGGCAGTCTGGTTTCCGAAGTCATCAAGGCCGCGCAAAAAGAAGAAGCCGATCTGATTGTTATTGGACGTTCGCACAAAGGTGTGCTGGAACATTTGTATTCCGGCTCGGACGTTACCGAATTATTACGCAGGGCGGCAACACCCGTTCTGGTATACAAACATTTATCGGAAACGGCGATTTCCATTGAAAAACCCTTTGAAAGGCCCTTGCTGGCAATCGACTGGTCGCCGGCCAGTATGAAAGCGGTGGCGTATTTAAAGGAGCTAAAAGATGTGGCGCAAGAAATAAGCATCGTGCATGTGGTCAGTGAAAAAGATTTAAAAGGCTCTTCCGCGATGGCCGTCCAGAAAACCCGCAAAAAAACAAGGACGAAACTTGTGCAAATCTGCGCCATATTCGAAGCCGAAGGCATCAAAGCCAGAGAACACATCTATGTCGGTGAACCGGAGGAGGAAATTGAAAGGGCCGCCAAAGATTGTCAGTCAAGCATGATTGTTCTCGGCTCATCCGCCAAAACAGCCTGGGTTGAAAGATGGCTCGGCAGCACACCGCGCTCGATCGCTGAAAAGTCCGTTTATCCGACCCTGTTGATACCGCCGGAAAAAAAATGACAGACACAAATTGGTTGGGAAAATTGTCATATTAAGATAATCATTTCGGGTAAATTCCTGATGAGATTAAATTCAAATTTCGAAGCACGAAATTCGAAACAATATCGAAATACAAAATCTCAAATGACACAAACCTATCGACAAAACGCCTTTTTGCTATCCATTGTGGATGACAAGTTTAGAATTTTTGAACATTAGAATTTTGAATTTGTTTCGGATTTCGAGATTCGAATTTCAATTCTTCAGAGAAGCAGCTTTAATATGTGACCTTTCGATTTGCCCCAGCATTTGGGGACGTCTATCTATGAGGCAGCAGGAGGATTAAATGGCGGTAATCACCATTTCAAGGCAATTTGGTGCCGGAGGGATCACTCTCGGGAAAATGGTTGCACAAAAATTAGGCTATACATTCGCCGACACGGAAATTATCAGAATGGTCGCTGAAATGGCAAATGTTTCAACTAATTTTGTGGAAACGGTGGAAAAAGAGGCCGGCGGCAAGTTTTCAAAGATTATAAACAGGCTGGTTTCAAAACCCTTGTTGGAGCGTGTGCTGAAGGATGAACGCGGCTATATCGACGAAGAAATATATCTGGATTATCTTGTATTGATCATTGCGCAAATGGCTGATGAAGGCAATGTTGTCATTCTGGGTCGGGGAAGTCAGTATATCTTAAACGACCATCCAGACGCCTATCATTTCCTGCTGATTGATGAGTTCGATAACCGGGTAAGATTCATGCGAGACCACTATAACCTTTCACAGAGCCGGGCGGCGCATGTCGTAAAAAGCGAAGACAAGCGTCGTAAAAATCTATATCGAAAATTGCATAAGACGGACTATAATAGACCAAGTCTATATCATATGGTGCTGAATATGAGCAAAATTAGCCTGGATAAAGCGCAAGAGATGATATGCCATCTGGTGGCGTCATGAATCCAGCTTGATTTTGATACCATCTTTCTTAATCTAATGCCGGGGTTACGGCGAAAAGTGCCGGTCGAAAAAAATTCACCCAGATCATCCGAAATTCATCCTTGACAGATTTAAATAATATTTGATAAACAAGATAGCTTTATTAGTGTCTTAAAATACTTGCACCATACAATTCCCATTCAGGCGAATGTTTTTTGATTTCAAAAAAAACCGCGCCTGGGCCGAAAACCTCGCCATTGTGATGCAGATCGGCCTGACGATGGCCGGTTGTATCGTTTTCTGCTTCTTTATTGGGCTATACCTGGACAAGTGGATCGGTACCAGAGGTGTTTTTGTTACAATTTTTACCGTGCTGGGTGTAATCGGCGGGGGGGTTACAGTTTATCGACAAATTTTAAAAGTTATCGAGCCAAAGGAAAAAGGCCCTAAATCAGGGAACACCGAATAATGGAATCAGTAAAGGAGACGCAAAAGAAATATTGCTCCCTGGCGGTAATGGCCGCCATCTTAATCGGGCTTGTTATGATCCTGGCCGGTCAAAAACCGGTCGGCAAAGGACTCATTCTTGGAACCCTTTTCAGTGTGATTAATTTTGTTCTAATGGGCGAGATCCTGCCGGTTAAAATGGGAAAATCCAGGCAGAAAGCTTTTTTTTTATCCCTGGGTTCGATCTCTTTCAGATATTTACTGATGGCGATACCCCTTTTCTTGGCAATCAAAATGGAACAGTTTAACTTGATCGCTTCGATTTGCGGTTTATTTATGGTGCAGCTGATGATTCTGGTCGACCATTTTATTGTCTCAATATTTTCTAGCTACAAAAAACAAATTTAGTAAACCTCGAACGTTATAAATCCAATAAAAACTATTCTGCAATGAACGAGCTCGGAAAAATTCATCAGTTGATTATTCCCATTATGGGACATAACCTGACATTTAATTTGGAAGCCATTGCCATGACATGGATCGTAAGCGGGTTGCTGATTGCATTCGGCCTGCTGGCAACGTACAGAAAAGCAAGGGTTCCCGGATCGTGGCAGATTCTCGGTGAACTCTTCGTTTCCCAGTTTTTTGGCCTGGCCGAAGACGCCCTGGACAAAGAGATGGCCAAAAAGTACGGTCCCTTAATCTGTGCCCTGTTCATGTTTTTGGTTTTGTCCAACTGGTTGGGCATACTGCCCCATTTAGAGGAGCCGACCCGGGATCTGAATACACCCTTGAGTCTTGGTATCATGGGGTTTGCCATTGCGCATTACGTTGCAATTAAAACAAAGGGCTTAAAAGCTTATATCAAAGAATATTTCGAGCCGATCTTTTTCATGATGCCGTTGAACTTAATCGGTGAATTGGCCAAAATTGTATCGATTTCCTTCCGTTTATTCGGCAACATCATGGGCGGCTCGATAATTATTCTGGTGGTATCCTATCTTACTTACAGCGTGCTTCTGCCCCCGTTTCTGAATGCGTTTTTCGGTCTCTTTGTAGGAGCCATACAAGCATTTGTATTTACCATGCTGACCTTAGTATATATTTCCGTGCAGGTTAAATAGCTTATGACCTTGAATGTACATACCTGGATTGGGATTGCCGCCTTTCTCGGCGGCGGTCTGGCGATGGGACTCGGTGCTATCGGAGCCGCGATCGGTGAAGGCTACACGGCTGCCCAGGCCAATTACGCACTGTCGCGAGACCCCAAAAGCGCCGGTGACTTATTCAAAACCATGCTGGTGGGGCAGGCTATCGCCGAGTCGGCTTCGATTTTTGCCTTGGTTATTGCCATGATCCTGCTTTTCAGCGATTTCAGTTCAGGATCTCTGGTAACTGCATCCGCAATTATGGCAGCCGGATTATCAATGGGCTTCGGTGCAGTCGGGTCGGGGGTAGGCTCGGGATTCCCGGCGGCTGCGGCATGCACCGGCATGGCCCGGCAGCCGGCCATGGGTGCACGCCTGACCACCAATATGCTGGTCGGGTCCGCCGTATGTCAGACGCCGTCTATTTTTGCCTTGGTCACCTCATTTATTTTGATTTTTACCGACTTCTCGAAGGCACCGGTCAATCCCGCATGGGCGGCTGTCATGGGTGCCGGACTGGCCGCCGGACTGGCCGCTATCGGGTCCGGTATCGGCGGCGGTGTGGTGGCCCAAGCCAGTTGCGAGGGCATCGCCCGCAATCCGGATTCGCAGAAACAGGTGACCAACGTCATGCTGTTGGGACAGGCGATTACTCAAACCCCGGCTATCCTCGGCCTTTTGATCAGTTTTATCCTGATTTTCAAGCAGTTTGAGGCAACCGACGCACTTGCACCCGGCATTGCATTACTCGCTTCGGGCCTATGCATGGGCATCGGTGCCATCGGTCCCGGTATCGGAGAAGGCATCGCATCGAGCGGCGGGGTGCGATGGATAGCAAAAAGCCCCTCTTTTGCCGGAGAGTTAACCCGCACGATGCTGGTAGGGATGGCGGTTGCAGAATCCACAGCCATCTATTCAATGGTAATCGCATTAGCCTTGATTTTTGTCGTGTAATTACTCCGCCCTGAAAAATTGCAAAAATCAGTTCGGATATAACATAGCGGTCCAATTCGAACTGAAGAGTGTGCGCTAGGCACCCGGGCGGATTAATTACGTTGTTGAAATAAGGATTTCTATAAATTTATTTTTTGCAGGCGGTTGAAGTGTTATCAAAGCAGATTCCAAAATTCATCATCCGCCATTTTTCAATTTTTGTTATTCATTTAATTCTAAAGGTCGAGCGAAGCGAATTCTAAAATTCGTCATTCGTCAATCGACATTCGTCATTCCAAAGGGGAGGTTCATTATGGCCATCGAAGGAGCAGATCTGGTAAAGGCGGCAGCTTTTCTGGGTGCAGGAATATCAATGGGGCTGGGCGCAATCGGACCCGGTGTTGGCGAGGGCATGGCGGCGGCCAAAGCTTGTGAGGCAATCGGAAGAAATCCCAAGGAAGCCGGCCTGCTGACACGCACGATGCTGGTGGGACAGGCGGTTTCAGAGTCTACCGGTATTTATTCGCTGGTTATCGCTTTACTGTTGTTATTTGTCGTATAATATTCATTGAGGAGTTAACCGGTCGCAGATTTATCCCAATCGGGTATAATCTATTCAGTCAGAGCCGGGTGGAATACGATCTATGCAAATCGTCAGCAATATCGCTCTTATCACCATCAATGAAACGTTGATTGTGCAGCTGATTTCCTTTTTGCTGTTTTTATTTATCATCAACCGTGTGATGTTTCGTCCGCTGCGCAAAGTGATATCCGAACGCAACGCTTACATCGAAATCCTGCAGCAGGAAATCGCCGACCAGCAAAACGAGCTTAAAAAAATTTCAATAAAGATCAGGGAGAGAGAGCAGAAAATTTTGCGGGAGGCGCACAGTATCGTCATAAAGCAGGAAGATGACGGTAACCTTGAAGCGGCCGAGATTATCGACGCAACGCGACACGAAATTGAAGCGCTCAAGGATAAAACCACTAAAGAAATCAACCACCGAATCATGGAGGTCGACAACCAGCTAAAAAATGAATCCGACGCCATCGTGCTGCGAATAATGGAAAAAATTCTCGATCGGAGACTTGCTGCATGAATGTGGTAAAAAAAATATTTGCCCTCATCGGCTGCCCATTGGGCGGCTTGGTTATTTTTCATCTGCTTGGATCGGAGGCTCTGGCAACAGAAACTGAAGTCGGCTGGCGTTCCAATTACGATCTGATCATGATGTGGGTGAACTTTGCGATTCTGGTAATTGTGCTGATCAAATTCGGCAAAAATCCGATCAAGGGGTTTTTCCGAGATCAGAAGGAAAAAATATCCCGCACCATCGGCGATATTGAAGCGCAAAAAGAAGAAAATGCCGCCCAAATTTGGCAGACCCAGCAATTAATGCAGGAAAGCAATGCACGTTTTGAAGAAATAAAGGAAAAAATCGTTGCCGAAGGGGAACGCAAGAAACAAGCTATCATCGAATCCGCGCGGCGGGAAAGCAAATTGATGATAGACAATGCCAACTTTTGGATAGAGCGGCAGGTCCTGCAGGCCAAAAAAAGGCTTAAATCCGAGCTGATAGATGAAGCCGTTGAGCAGGCTCTGCAGCGGCTGCCGCAGGCGCTGACCCCGGAAGACAACCAGAAATTAATCAACCGCTACCTGACCGAGATCGATGCCTTCACCAAGTGAAGAATCCCCGTCCAGAGGGTCAAGCTGTGCTATCACCCCAGAGGGGTAATTTACTTGCAGACTTTCGTAAAATCGAATTTTGATCAGCGTCATAATACCGGGGAAAAGCAGAAATCTACGTCCCCCGCAGAGGGGGATCTTCGACGGTCCGGGAGACTTGGCGCTCAAAGTTGGAACAAATACCTATGGCTAAAGAAAAAACTTCCATCAAACAGTTTGTCAGGGACCAAGTAAAGAAATGGGAGCGTATGTACTCGCAGGCGGACAGGCAGGCCCAACCACACCTACCGTCGATAACCTTGAGTATGGAACCCGGCAGCGGCGGCAGCATTTTGGCACAGCAAATCGCAGATCGACTGGATTTCGATCTTTTTAATCGGGAAATAGTTGAAGAAATAGCTAAAAGTGCTGAAATTAGAGAAACCGTCATTGAAACTTTAGAAAAAGATCGGTTGTCGGGGATCGAAGATTTCATTGCCTCCTTGGTAAAGGATTATTACATCCACCCCGATCTTTATCTTGAGCATCTTTTCAAAGTCATCAGCACCATTGCCGAACACGGTCGCGCGCTGATTGTTGGCCGGGGCGCCAATTTCATCCTGCCGGCGAGTGACATATTCGCCGTCCGTGTGATAGCACCGCTAGAGATCAGAATCCGCAACGTGGCGCTTGGTTACAATGTTTCCGCCGAGGAGGCCAAGCGACGGGTCATCCAGCGGGAATCGCGCCGCAAAGCGTTTGTAAGACATTCCTTCAATGCCGAAATATCCGATCCCATCCATTACAATATGGTCGTCAACACCGGCAAAATGAGCATGGCAGCCGCAGTGGAGGCGGTTATCGCGGCCGTTATGACCCACCTGGCGAGCAATCCTTAAACCGAGTTTTCAGTTTCCTCAAGTTTTCCAGATCAAGACCGATATATAGAGATAATCACCCTTTCTCTCGCATTCACTCCCGATGTCATTTTCAAGTAAAGAATCCTGGCCCAGAGGCCCAGGTTTTAGATGATAGAATAAATAGTGCGGGTTAAGACCGCGTGATCAAACGGTAAACGGAATGCAGCTAGATAAACTCGATGCGGCGGTGGCCGGATTGAAAAAATTTTGCCGCAACTACTTTCGGCGCGTTATGGAAATTACGATCCGTGCAATTCTGTTATTGATCGGTACGGCCGTACTAAATTTAATGGTTCTGTATTTCTACAATATTCTCTGGCACATTTACCGCATGACGTACAGCGGCAAAAGATTTATCGTCAAGCATCCAAAGTTTACCCAGTTGGTATCAAGCCTTTTGAGCAACGACATTATCGAAATTGCAATTGAGACCACCTTTTCAGCCTTCATAATTTGTATCATCGTTTGTGCAATATGCCAGGTGTTTCATATTACGCGCTATTTATTTAATCCCCAGAACACCATCATCAAACTTATGTTCTGGGGGGGGCCGCTCACTGCCGCCGTATCCATGTATATAAATGATATCCATGAATTCGAGCACTGGGCGTACACCTTTCCCATAACAATTGTACCCACCCTCTGCGTTTTCACTTATTGTTTTAAGTTTACCGAGGATCTTCTGCCAGAGATCGGAAGCGTGCTTTTGAAAATCTTTATTTATATCAAAGCACTATTTACCATTGCCCCGCAACAGGGAAGATAACCGGCATACCGTCAAGCCCCAATATATGAACCATCATGGAAGCCTTCGAGAAGCAATCAGCGACCAGCAACAGAACTGGTGGTATGAGGAAGGTCCCTGGAAGGGGCCGGAGGGGAATAGTTCGCGACATATTGGGTTGGCCTCAGGCCTTGCGCTGGATCTTGGGATTCAGTTCTTCTCTGAGCCAGTCCGCAAAAAGATTGATGCCCACCACCAGCAAAATCAAGGCGGCGCCCGGGAAGACGATCATCCACCACATGCCGGCATAGATATAGTTTTTGCCGATGGAGATCATCATTCCCAGTGAAGGTTCGGTGAGGGGCACACCGACCCCCAGGAAACTCAGCGTTGCCTCCAGCATGATCACCACTGCCAGATCGACGGCAACCACCACAAAGATCGGCGGAATCGCATTCGGCAGAATATGTTTGGCCAAAAGCCTGAAATCACCGGCCCCGGAAGCCCTGGCCGCCAGAATATAAGCCTCCTCTTTAATCTGCAGAACGCTGCCGCGCATGGTGCGGGCATAGCGCACCCAGTCGGCAATGCAGATCGCAATGATCACAATAAAAATGCTGCTCCGGCCGAAGACCCCGAGAAACAAAATCGCCAGCAGAGTGGTGGAAAACGAGAAAAACGTGTCGGCCAGCCGCATGGTGACGGCATCCAGCCAACCGCCGTAAAAGCCGGCCAGCAGACCGATAACAACGCCAAAGGTTCCGGCGATCGCCACAACTCCGAATCCCACGAACAGCGAGGTGCGGCAGCCGTAAACGATCGTGCTGTAAATACCGCGCCCCTGGTCGTCGGTTCCCAGAATAAACGGCCGCTGTCCCCCTTCGATCCAGAGCGGCGGCTTTAAGAAATGCTCGAGACTCACCTTTTCCAGATCGTAGGGGTTCTGGGGTGTAATCCAGGGGGCCAGCACGGCCGCCGCCAGGAATACCAGCAGAATGATGCTCCCCGCAATGGCAGAAGGATCATTCAGATAGCTGTAAAGCATTCTGGATTTGATGCGGCGCTCAGTCATAGCGAATCTTCGGATTGATAATTCCATAAAGAATATCGACGATAATGTTCAAGGTAATGATGATCATGGCGGCCAGCATGATATAGGTGACCACCACCGGCTGATCCGTCTCATAGATCGAGGTCAGAAGCAGATTGCCCATTCCCGGCCATTGGAAGATTGTTTCGGTGACAATCGAAAAGGCGATGATTTCGCCGAATTGAAGACCGGTAATGGTCACCACGGGTATCAGGGCATTGCGCAGGGCATGTTTGAATATGACTTTCAGGGGCGGCAATCCCTTGGCCCAGGCGGTTTTGATGTACTCTTCGGTCATGACCTCGCGCATGCCGGCCCGGGTCAACCGCAGCAGCACAGCCAGCTGATACAAGGCCAGGGTTATTGCCGGCAGGATCAGGTGTTTGATGCCGTCCAGCGTCAAAAACCCGCTGCGCCAGAATCCGATCTGCACGGTTTCCCCCCGGCCGAAGGGCGGAAGGATCTTCAGATAAACCGCAAAGACCATGATGAGCAGAATCCCCATCAAAAATGTCGGTATGGAAATGCCGCCCAGAGACCCGGCCATAATAATCCGGTTGCGCCACGCATAGGGCTTCAGTGCCACCAGAACCCCGAGCGCCACGCCGATCACAAATGCGATGCAGACGGCTGTCGTAGCCAGCTCGAAGGTGGCGGGAAAGCGCTCCAGGATGAGGCCTAGGGCCGGCACCCGGGTGACATAGGACACGCCGAAATTGCCATGGACGGCATTCCATAGAAACCGTCCATATTGGACATGCACGGGCTTGTCCAATCCCAGGGCGCGCCGCACCTCTTCCCGCTCCTGGAAGGTGGCATATCTTCCGGCCATGGTGATGACGGGATCACCCATGTAGCGGAATATAAAAAAACAAATCAACGATGCCACCAGCAGGACGATAAAGCCTTGAATCAGTCTGCGGGCGATGTAAGTAGCCATAGTTTGTAGTTTGCTATTTAACTCTGCTTTATCATATTAACTTTTACTTTCATCACTAACTATAAGGATCTGAAATAACTTAAAAAAGGAATGTCTAAAATGATCTAAATTGCCTAAAATGACTAAAATTCTGGAAACGCTTCGCTCTATCATTTTTTTAGGCTGTAGTTGATTCTTGGTGTGAGTGCTTTTCCCTCCGGGGCATAAGTCCTGCGGGCTGGAGGTAACAACGGTATTAGAAGTTGGCCCGACCGATTTAATCGCGGTTAAAAACCGCTCCCACACTCCACCATCACGGCATAGTCTTATCTTGCGTCTTCTTTCACAACCAAATCATTCATTAGAATGGAAAAGTGCTAAATGCTGAAGACTGAGCTTCGTCCTTCTTCCAATGTCCCAATTCAATTCTATCCGACTCAGTCCTCAGTCTGCCGGGTCGAAGTTTTTTGGAAGACTGGTCCTCGTTACTTAGTCCTGACAAGTGTCCTACCTTCGACATTCGGCATTCGACATTTGTCATTCGCTTTTGGCACCTGCAACCTCTATCACCTGATTATCCTTTTCAGGAGCAAGGGGGTGCTGATACGGTGTAAACCGCCGCACCCCCTCTTAATTTCCCTTCAAGAGGAAAATGGATGAAGCATTCCGGTTAAACCGACTGCATTGCCGGCAGTGAACCCCAGCTCGATTTCCCTCGATTACTTCATGGTGATTTCTTTGTAAACCATCCAGCGGTCCGGACGGGGTTGGAAGTCGATCCCCTTTCCTTTCTGAATGGCATAAAGGTCCACTTGATAGTGCAGGGGAATCCACACGATTTTATCCGCCATGGCCATCTTATTGAGTTTCTGCAGAACCCGGCCCCGTTCCTGGGGATCAATGATGTCGGCGGTGGTTTCCAGCAGTTGGTCGATTTCAGCATCACTGTAGTTGGCCCCGTTCAGCTCGCCGTAGCCTTTTGCTTCATCCCGCGTATGGGCCAGCTTAAAATAGGTTCGCCCCATGTCGAAGGTGCCGTCGAACCAGCCGATCAGGTAAAACTCCAGCTTGCCCGCACTGACTTCCGGGAAAAAGATAGATTTGGGCTTCACGTCCAGCTCGACTTTGATGCCCACCTTGGCCAGGTATCTGGCCACCGACTCTGCGATTTTAGCGTCTTGAATGTAGCGGTCGTTAGGTCCGGTAAGCTTAATATTGAATCCATCGCCGTAGCCTGCTTCCTGTAACAGCTTCTTGGCCGTCTCCGGATCATACGACAGCCGTTTTAAGCCGCTGTTGTATCCGATGGTCGGCGGGTCGGGAATCTGGCCCGCCGGTGCGGCATGGCCCCGCATCACCTTTTCGATAATTTCATCTTCGTTGATCGCCAAATAAATTGCCTTGCGAACCCGGATGTCCGCCATGGGCGAACCGGACTTGTTCCCCAGCGCCAGGAAGATCGAGCGTCGCGCCGGACGGCTGACCACTTCCAATTTGGGATTTTTGCGGACCTGCTCATACAATTCCACCGGGACTCCGGTCACCATGTCGACCTGGCCGGATGCCAGGGCCGCAAAACGGGTGGAAGACTCCGAGATGGGGCGGATATCCACCTTTTTGATCGGCGGCGCGCCTTCCCAGTAGTCCTCATTAGATGCCATACGGACATAGGATCCTTTGACCCATTCCTCCAGTTTATAGGCCCCGGTTCCGATCGGATTGACCATTACATCGCCCTTATCCCTGGACTCGGTGGACTCTTTGTCCATGATGAAAACTTGGTGCATGTTATTGGCAAACCAGGGAATCGGCTGCTTGGTCTTAATGATGACGGTGTAATCGTCCGGAGTTTCAATCGATTCAATCGATTTGCCGGTGTTGATGAATTCCGAAACTTCCGGATCGCTGAGACGTTCAAAGGAAAATTTAACATCCGCCGCCGTAAAGGGATTGCCGTTATGAAATTTAACACCCTGACGCAGATAAAACTTCCAGGTCAAAAGGTCCGGATGCTCCCAGCGCAGAGCCAGCGCAGGTGCCAGGGTGCCTTCGGGACCTTTGCGCTGCAGCAATCCGTCAAAAAAATTGGCCATGTACTGAAGGCCGGCATCGGAATCGTCTCCGTGCGGGTTCATCATGCGCGGCGAGTCGTCCTGGGCCACGACGATGGATGTAGCCGCCAGGGTCGGCGGGATTGATCCGACCAGGATAACCAGCGCCATTACAATAACTGGTAAGAATTTAACCTTTCTCATTTTTCCCTCCTTTGGTTGATGTTGAAAAAATTCGGACCACCTCCGACTGATGTGATCCATTGCCAACATTTTTTCCTGAATAAATATCTTCCTTTCCCGACTGCGGTCAATACAAATAGCACGCCGCGTAATGCCGACCGCCGAGATCTTTTAAAACCGGCACCTCTTTATCGCAGACTTCCATCCGGTAGGAACACCGCGGATGAAAGGAACAACCGGTCGGCGGGCGGATCGGACTGGGGACATCACCTTTGAGAATGATTCTTTTTTTTCTGGTTTTTGGATCCGGCAGCGGAATGGCGGAAAGCAGCGCCCGCGTGTAGGGATGTTTGGGGTCCGCATACAGTTCGCTGTAAGAAGCCATTTCCACCAGTTTTCCCAGATACATCACCGCGATGTGATCACAGAGATGCTCAACCACGCCCAGATCATGGGCAATGATGATGTATGACAGATTAAAATCCTGCTGCAAATCGATCAGCAGGTTGATGATCTGGGCCTGGATAGAAACATCAAGGGCCGACACGGGTTCATCACCGATGATAAGCTGCGGATTCAGGGCCAGGGCCCGAGCGACGCCGATCCGCTGACGCTGGCCGCCGCTGAATTCGTGGGGATAGCGTCGTCCCTGTTCGGGTGTCAGGCCGACTTTCTCCAGCAAATAAGCAATCCGCTCGCTCCTGGCGCGCCCGGGATAAACACCGTGGATTTCCATGGGATCAGCAAGGATCTGATTCACCGTCATGCGGGGGTTGAGGGAAGAGTATGGATCCTGAAAGATCATCTGGATATTGCGTTTCAAAGATCGCAGATGGGACTTGTTCATGCGGGTGACGTTTTGCCCATCAAATGCGACCATCCCGCCGGTAGGTTCAATCAAACGCAGGATCGCCAGGCCGGTGGTGGTCTTACCGCAACCGCTTTCTCCCACCAACCCCAGGGTTTCGCCTTTTTGCAGGGTAAAGGACACTCCGTCGACAGCATATACATAACCGATGGTCTTGGACCAAAGACCTTTTTTGATCGGAAAATGAACTTTTAAATTATCGACCGTCAATAAGTTTTCCAAACCGAATTGTCCCTCAACCAACCTAACCCGGAGAAGCCGGTTGGAGCGAAGCGTAAATCCCGCTTTTGCGGGGTACCAAAAAAGAAATTAATCACGAACGCATCCCGCCACGGCGGGAAAAACACGAAAAGGTGAAAATAAAAGTTTCGTGTTCACACGGCGCAAGCGCCTGCGCTGCGCGTTCTAAATTTCGCCTGCCCTGTTAAACCTTCGTTTTCGTTTAACCGGGGTGTTTTCGTGATGAAATCCGCCTCGGGCGGATCATAAAATGCAAAAAAACCAGTAAGACTTCAATAAAGAAAACAGCGCACCCGATGGGTTTCGCCCACTTCTATCAACGCGGGAATACGCTGATTGCAGACTCCCATTGCCAGCGGGCATCTTGGGTAAAACCGGCATCCGGCCGGCAGCTCGTAAAGGCTGGGAACGATACCCGTTATTTCCTGGAGTCGCTGGCGGCCGGTTCGAGCCCGCTCTCCGAGCCTGGGAATCGATTTTAAGAGCCCCCGGGTGTAAGGATGCTGGGGATTTTCAAAGATGGCAGCCGTGAGTCCCTCTTCCACCACCTTGCCGGCATACATCACCTCAATTCGTCCGGCAATCTCGGCGATCACTCCCAAATCGTGGGTGATCATCATAATGGCTGAATTATAATCTTCCTGCAACTGCATCATCAGATCAAGAATCTGTGCCTGAATGGTCACATCCAGCGCGGTGGTAGGTTCGTCTGCTATCAGGATTTCCGGGTTGCACGCCAGAGCCATGGCGATCATGGCCCGCTGCCGCATGCCGCCGGAAAGCTGATGCGGATATTCGTGCACCCTTTTTTCCGGTGCGGGAATCTGAACCTTTTTGAGCATCTCAATGGATCGCTCCCAGCTTTCGGTCCGGGAGCGCCTCTCATGCAGCATGAACATTTCAGATATTTGATTGCCGATGGTATATACGGGGTTCAATGAGGTCATCGGCTCCTGAAATATCATGGAGATTCGATTGCCCCGAATGGATCGCATATGCTCCATGGGCAGCTGGGTGACATCAATTCCGTCAAAATATATCTTGCCGTTCACGATCTTGCCCGGCGGCTCCGGGATGAGGCGCATGATGGATTGGGCGGTGACACTTTTACCGCAGCCGGACTCCCCGACGATGCCGAGCACCTCTCCCTTGTCAAGGGTAAAACTCACATCATCAACTGCTTTTGCAATGCCCTCAAACGTGTAAAAGTAGGTCTTAAGCGCTTCAATCTGAAGAAGGTGGGCAGGGTTGGTTACCATATCATCTCAATTTTCAATTTTAGATTGCGATTCTTCATATTCACCTTCCCGATTGGGTTGGGTTACCCCTTTTTGTCGAGCGGTTGTGGAGTCCGGCCAACATAAATCAACAGACCGGAAGCGGTGGGAAAGGAAAAATATTGCGATAGAAACTCCGGCTCCGTGTCGAGCACCAGGCGAATCCTTTCCGGATAGGCGAAATAGCGAATTTGCTTCACCCATCTGGACGCCACCGAGATGCTTTGCTCTTTTTCGTAACGGCTTTTGAGATTATGAATATCGAATACGATGCGGGCCGGATTTTCAATTGCAAATGATGTGTAATCGGCGATGGTGCCGTCAGCATTGACATTGACAATAATATGATCTTTAAGAGATGTGGCGGTGACATTTTCCAACACCGTTGCGTCCGCAAGATCTTTCACCCCCCTGCCGATTTCGTTATCTCCTGCTGCGGGAAGCATTTCGGCGTCGGTGTTCTCCCGGCGAGCGGTTGTCTTTGGAAAGGAAATCTTGACGCCGTCTTGATCCGGGGATAAGGCGTAGGGCCTTTCCACCTGCAGGACAATTGATAAGCGCGAATTTTTTATATCCCCATCAAAAACTTCATCTGCTTCAATGGACTTGAAAATTTCATTGTCCGGCGGAATAGGAATTGTCCGGGCGACATCCAGCGCGGTATCAGGAAAATAGAGTGCAAGTCCCGTCGGAGAAACCTGATTGAAGGCCATGAAGGTCAGGGGTTGATTGCCTTTAATGGCGCAGCTCCACGATTCTGCGTCTTCGTTGACAAAAATTTCGGTGATTCTTTTGGGAACAGGCGGCTTCAGACCGGTGGAATGGTTGGAATTACAGCCGACCCAAAGCGCCAGCACGGCTGTCACCAGGAAAATCGCCGGCATTTTTGTGCCTGTCCTTGCCGGGGGATTGATGATTCTTCGGCTTCTCATGACGAAATACGCTTTCCTATCGGAGCCCATGAATCAACAGCTCAGGTCTGTCGTCAACCCTGAACGGCTGCCTTTTTCTTTCTCTCACGTTTTTGAATGATCAGTAAATTACCATCATAGGTCAATATGCCCAACATAATGGCACAGGCCAGACGATAGATATTGACTGAGTAGTATTGACTATCTGCAACCGGGTTGGTTTTTAGCGGATCGGCAACCGACACGCTGCGATCTTTGCGATCGTAACCGGTGAGAACCACAAAATGGCCCACCGATTCACCGCGGACATCATCATATGTCAATTCGCCGCCATTATCGTATTCGCGGGCGGTGTTATAAAGATAGGTTGCGCTCAATCCCGTCAGAATTGGAATTGACTTTTTGAGATAACGTCGAATCAGGGCCGGCGTCATGACTTCGAACCGCAGTCGGCCTCCGAGTTCAAGATATTCGAGGTAGGCATTGGTCACGACCTCGATTCCCGGAATATCTTTTTTTAAATTCAGTTGACGCCGAAGCTTGGCGGCAATTTGGCTGCTCGGGATATCAGACCAGGTCGGATCGAAAATTCGCAGGTTATAGGGAATAATGGTGGTTTTGTATCCGCGCCGCAGTGCATGACAGGCCAAGTAAACCTCAATCGTTCCGCCTTCCGGGATATTGGGGACTTGGGCGGTCACCGTTTCCAGGGAAATCGGGTCGTTGTAGTAGCGATAGACGGCATGCAGACACGTGGGACCGCAGGACGCATTGTCCGGCTGCCTGCTGATATCGAATTTGAGTTTCGTGTACATCGCAAGTTGATAGGTTGTTAGACGACCTTAAGCCGAGCTTTTTCAATGATGGTGCTTGTGGAGAAATAACCTAAACATAGGTTAAATGTCAATATCGGTTTAGCTTTGATCAAAATCCATTTCTGACGATTTTGAAGACGGATCCGGCAGGATGGTTGCGGGGACGCCCTGGCAGCCGGCTCGGACGGCCCCGGCACCGGTTGAAAGGATTTTACGGTCATCTTGAAATTGGAATCATTCCATACTTGAGAATAATCTTCTGTCCTTCTTCGGAAAACGTGTAATCGACAAATTTCTTCAAGTTTCCGGCAGGCTCCCCTTTGGTGACGTAGTAGAAGATCTGAAAATAGGGATAGTCCGCATCCGTGGGTGCCAATCCATCAATCTTTATTATCTTTATCTCCTTGTGATGCATGGCCGCCCCCTGGGAAATAAAGGACACGGCTCCGCAGGGAAAATGTTTGACGGCCTCGATGACCATCGTAGAGTCGTAGGCCATGAAATCATGATCGATTTCTTTGAGCTTCATTACCTGGCGCCTGAAGTTTTTATGAGCCGCAGTATCCGTGTCCGGCACAATGATCATGATAGACAGGTCGGCGCCCCCGACTTCTTTCCAGTTGGTGATATCACCCGCGAATATGTCCTGAAGTTGTTCTTCCGTGATGGAATCCACACCGCATTCAACTCTGGCAATCACGGCAATGGGATCTCTGCAGAAAGGCGTTTCCTTGAATCCGTATAATTCGTGGCGCCTGTATAGCTTCCGGGCACTGCTGGCAATATCACAGTTGCCGGTGATCAGGCGGTAGGCGCAGGAGCCGGAAGATGCCCGCTTCACGTCCACCTTGATTCCTGTGGCTTCGGTAAAGGCTGCGATTTTTTCCTTCTCAAATGCCTCATAGACCTGATTGGAACAACTGTACTTTATGGTGTCCTGGGCTGGAGCCCTGGGTGCCGCGCCAAGCACCCAGGCACACGACAACAGACAAATTAACGCAATTTTTAGGCTGGTCTTGATTTTCATGTTTGTTCCTCCTTCTTTTTAAAAAATTTCGCGTTTGTGCTCCCGCTGGTCCACCATGTAGATCAGGGCTGCGGTCCGACTGAGATCCTCCTTAAGCTGCTGGAGTTTGGAACGGTCGATGCTGCGCATACGAATAAAAACCTTACGATACCCTTCAGGAACTTTGTCATAGGATGACAGAATGCTCACCATGCGCCCACCGTATTTTCGAATAACATCTGCTACCTCCTTGATGGACCCCGGTCGATCTTCGAGTTGAAAAGCAAACTGAATACCGCCCTGGCCCACACCGGTGAGCGAAACCAGGACACGGAACAAGTCCGTTTGGGTGATAATTCCGACAATGCTGCCGTTCTGATCGACGACGGGTGCACCGGATATTTTATTTTCGAGCAGTACTTGGGCGGTTTCTTCGACGGTATAATTCTGCGGCACCGTGATGGGATTTTTGGTCATAATGTCGGAAACCTTGATCTTTGCAATCAGGTATAAGAGTTCGTGAACATCCAGCGTCGTTGCGTCTGAAGCGGACGCTCTTTTCAAATCACGATCGGTAACCACGCCGACAAGTTTGTCTTTTTTCAGAACCGGCAGCATGCGGATACCATGCTCCTTCATCAATTTCATTGCATCATGCATGGAATCATCCACATCAACGGTAACGATATTTTTGCTCATCCAATTGCTGACTAACATAATTTTTTCCTCCCTATATTTGGCCCCTTATTTTTTCGCCAGACCCGTATAAAGGACAATGAAATTACTTCCCTGGCATCTAATCCTGAAAAGCCAAAAACCGAGTCCTTTTACAACCAACATGTAGCAAGGTATATGCCAGAGGGCAGATATCGGCGAGTGGGTGTAAGTGACAGGATTATTTAATGATTCAGCCGGCGGTCGAGGGATTGCAACACATGCGCCACCTATACACTGTCGGCATTTTTTACAAGATGTAAAAACTTAAAAGAAGGTGTCAGCTTTCAAGTTTCAGGCGACAGAGGACGGATGACAGAGAACAGAAGCTGGAAGGCTGGGAAGCTAGGAAGCTGGGAGGGTGGGAAGTTGGGAAGGTGTGAGGGTGAGAAGGTAGGAGGGTGGGAAGATGGGAGGCTGTGAGGCCGGGAAGCTGGGAAGCTAAGTCTTAGCAGGCAATGTATAATTTCCAAATTCCAAGCACCAAATAACAAATAAATCCCAAATCTCAATCATCAATGACCGAAACCGGTCTAATCAAGAAAATCCAGCTGTATAATTTTTCCTTTTTTAGAATTTTCATGCTTTGTGATAAAAGGATCTCTTATTTTATTTGAAGCGATCACCAAAACAGATTCTGTCCCCTTTGGAATTTAGTATTTTGGTCATTGTAATTTGTTTGAGATTTGTTGTTTGGAATTTGCGATTTTGATTAGCGCGGCGCTGCCAACTGGATGCTGAAATCTGTGGAAAGAAGGTGAGAAAGTAAGAAGCTAAAGTCCGGAAGCTCCTCAATTCCCTTGACCCCTGCGCCTAAAGCCTTACACCTGAACTCCCCTGCGCTCTGCTCTATGCGCTATGCCCTATGCCCACCCCCCGCAACCGAAATAAATGACGATTGAATATTGAATAATGACTAATTACGTGAGTTGCATCGCTCGGTCTTTTGATAAATTTTTAAAACAGATAGAATGCCTTCATTCGACATTCGTCATTCGACATTCGTCAATCTGTTAGCCCCCGCAAGCCGCCCTATTCCTCTTTGACAAGTGTCTGTAGCTTCAAACCGTATTTTTCGATTTTGGAGTGCAGGGTGGGTCGAGAAAGGCTGAGCAGTTTGGCTGCCCGGGAGCGGTTGCCGTCGGTCAGGTTCAAGGCCTCACTTATCAGAATACTGGCGCATCGATCGAGAATTGCTTCAAACGTGCTGTCTGCTCCGCCTGCGATCATGGCACTGCGCATCCAGTGTCGGATCACTTCCTCGGGGGTTTCCGCCTCGAATTTGGCGGCCATCCGGCTGCCGCTGATGGCCTGGCTGATGTCCTCGGGCTGAATCGGGGTTCCGCGGCTGAATATGAGCGCCTTTTGAATGGTGTTGGCCAATTCACG
>CP070771.1:3456039-3481695 GCA_020345785.1 Desulfobacterales bacterium | reverse complement strand
AACCCTGCGGGGTCCGGAATCTGGCAGCGGGAAGTTGATTTAATCTATCAGTCGACCTTGCCCGAAATCAAACTGGAAGACGTTGAACTGCATGTCGCCGTATCAATGCGCATGCGGCCGATATTAAATGAAGCCCGGCTTGAAATATTACGCGACGATCTGGAGCTTGTCAAAACCCAAAACGGATTGCTGCCCTTAATGGATCTTTTCATCACGCTTGGCAAAAGCGGATATGCAGATTCCTTTGGTGAATCAATCAGTAATATTAAAAAAGACACGTATGATGCCCTTGCGGGTGTCAGATTTAATTATCCGATATTTAATCGTGATGCGGAAGCCCTTCACCGGCGAGCGAAGCTCACTCTGGAACAGACGCAAAAAGCCCTGGCAAATCTTTCACAGCTTGTGGAAGTCGACGTCCGCATCGCCTACATTGAGGTCAACCGTACCAAGCAGCAGATTGCCGCCTCATCAGCCACCCGTATGTTCAATGAGGAAAAACTGCGCACTGAAACCGAAAAACTACGCGTGGGAAAATCAACCAGCTTTCTGGTGGCTCAGGCTCAGCGGGACCTTTTGGTAAGCCGCATCGCTGAGGTGCGAGCCCTTGCCAACTACCTTAAGGCGTTGATCGATCTTTACCGGCTGGACGGATCGCTACTCGAGCGCCGTAGAATCTCTGCCCCCGGACGGAAACCGGTCGAACTTTCAAAAAAGTAAAAATTTGTCTAATGAATTATAAGTTCGTTTCCAAATCTCACAATTAATAAGTTTTAATTTTTCAATGTATCCGCAAGAAATTCCGTAAAGCGCTTCCAGGATTTTTTATCCGCCGTTTCCTGATAACGTCCCTCACCAAAAACGGTGAAGGCATGTTGAGCTCCGCCGTAGGTGATCATTTCGTGGTCAACGCCGGCCGATTCGAGTTCTTTCGCCAAATCGGCGAACTGATCCATCGTGATCGCTGTATCTGCAGACCCGTGCATAATCAAAACTTTCCCCCGCGTACGGGCGTAATTTTGTCCTTCCGGTGTCTTTAGGCCGCCATGAAAAGTGGCAAAACCTTTCAGGTTGGCTCCGGACCGAGCCAGTTCAAGCACGGCCGCACCGCCGAAACAATAGCCGACAGCAACGGCATTTTCGATGTTGGCGCCTCTTGTCTTGGCCGCATCCAGGGCCCCGTTCATCAAGGCCCGCATTTTTTCCCTGTTTTTGTAGAGTTCACCTGTATGCTGGCGCTTGTCTGTCACCTCTTTCGGTCGCACGCCGGCACCGAACAAATCCAGTGCAAAAACGGCATAACCCAACTCGGCGAGCATATGGGATCGCTTGACCTCATAATCTGTCAAACCATCCCAGTCATGAATCAACAACACGAAAGGCGCCCCATCGGAAGGGCTGATATAATAACCTTCATATGATTGACCATCGACCTGATATGTCACTGAATGTCCGGTGGCACCATATGCAGCGGCCGCAACCGTCAAAATCAAAAATACAGATATAATGTATCGCATGGATTATCTTCCCTCCTTATTTAACTTGAACTTTATACCTAATTGAAAAAATTAATACATCGTGCGCACGAAGTCGAGCAATCATGGAGAGAGATTTGACAAAAAAAGGTCGGAAAAAGCAAAATTTGGTACAAAATATACGATACTGATAACGCACATTTTCAAACAAAATACACTGAATTCCGGCTAAATTGGTGAAATTCTTATTGCTGGGGGTATAATTATAAATTCAGTTCCATAAATATCAGTCTGTTTTTTACCTCGGGCGGCATTTCAAAATAAGGCATCAAAGTTGCAGGAATTAAAGAGGTTGACAACCCGACTGGTCCTATGCAACTATAAAACTACAAGGAGGAGAAGGCAGCTGTGGAGGCTATGACGTGGGCTAAAGCTCTGAATCGACGTGATTTCCTGACGGTTGGCGGTGCGGCTGCCGCGATGGTGCTGAACCCGCTTCCAGCATGGGCCGCCTTCCGGGACCTGCTGAAACCCGTCAGAAAACTGACGTTTTACAACACCCACACCGATGAACGCTTGAGCGTTCGATATTACATCAACGGTAAATACGACCGCAAAGCCCTCAGCGACATCAATTATATTCTCCGCGACCACCGAACAGACGATATTTTCGATATCGACCGGTCATTGCTGGACCTGTTGTACGCGATCTCTGTAAAAACACGATCCCACGCAGCAACCTTCGAGGTCATCTCCGGGTATCGCTCACCTGCCACGAACGCCCTGCTTCATAAAAAAAGCCGGGGAGTTGCTACTAAAAGCCTGCACATGCTGGGCAAAGCCATCGATATCCGGTTGTCCGGTCACGATACCCGGCGGCTCCATAAGACGGCTGTTAAGTTAAAAGGCGGCGGGGTTGGATTTTATCCGAAATCGGATTTCGTGCACGTGGACGTTGGTTCGGTTCGATACTGGTAGCGCAACCGACGCTGCCCCGCTTTGTTTCGACCACCACGTCACCGCTTTCAATCGCTGCGGCCATTTGATTCTTCCGCCCTTACCTGTATTGTTCGTAAAACATCCTAAATCTTCAGATCCTGTATGACGAATTTAGGTGATTGTTTGAA
This sequence comes from Desulfobacterales bacterium, assembly GCA_020345785.1. Next base: position 3,479,093 of record CP070771.1, on the reverse strand, counting down.
ATGAACTCTTTAATCAAATATTTGCTGAACTTTCGCCTCTTGTTCATTATTTTGGGCGGAATCTTCTTTTATCTGCTCAGTGCAATATTAGATCCGATTTTTATTCCAACCCTCGACATGCCTGGAACTTGGTGTAATAAGTGGATCGAAAGAAGAATTAGCTATCGTAACCAGGAAGAATGCGTTGAATTCACTAACAAATTGGATGAACTCAAGTACCGCCACAACCAGCGCATGGAAAACCGGCGCACGCATAAAATGTTCGGTCTTTTCCTGGCTGCCTCGGCTCTAACGTTTTTGCTGATGGTTTTAAAACCGGTCTATTTTTTCGGAGAAGGCGTCCCTCTTGAAAACATAACCGGGGTGATCGCGGTTGCCGTTTATTACGGCGTGATTATCGGATTTATTATGCCGACCATCTACCAGTTGCTGCTGCCCCCGCCGCTGGGTTGGTTGCCCCGGGAATTTTCCGATATCCAGCAGGCAAGAATAGATTTCATTATAAAGAGCATCAACGAATCAGCCAAGTAAACCCCCTAAGTTGCCTAAAATGTTTTCTTGAATTTAGGCCGTTGTGATGAAAAGCATTGGCAATATTACGTGATCCTGGATGCTGGTTTCTGGATACTGGATGTTTGGATCTCACTCTCGGCGCATTCCTGTGTATCAAGCATCAAGTATCCAGCATCCAGCATCGTCCCGGTAAAAACGACTGTCTGCTTCAAACCAACATCAAGAGTTAAGCAGATTTATGCAACGTTAAGGTAATTGAGCCACTTACTGGACAATAAACGGGGATGCTCCTTGCTCACCCGCCAGGATTTTTTTAAGCACTTCCTCGATTTTGGCCTGATTTGTCAGGCCGGTGATTTTATCGAAGACGTTGCCGTCCTTGAAAAACATCAGTGTCGGAATGGATTTGATGCCGTATTTCGCAGCGGTTTCCTGGCTGTCGTCCGCGTTACATTTGGCAAACAAGATCTGGTCGCCGTAGTTTTCGGCCAATTTATCAATCATCGGACTGACGGCTTTGCAGGGGCCGCACCAGGGCGCCCAGAAGTCGACCAGAACCGGTTTGTCCGCCTGCAGCACCCGGGCTTCAAAGCTGCTGTCATCAATTTCCAAGATATTTTGGGCCATTATTCTGATCTCCTTTCATAATTTTGCCTTGCGTATTTAAAAACAGCGACCAAGGGCTGGGGGTAGGAGGAAGGCCCCCGGAAGGGGCCTCAACCACGCTCTGTCACTGGTCGCTGATGTATATTTAAAAAATTTTGGCGGCATCATATGTGGTACCTGCGAAAACGTGCCCTTATAAATTTTCGGAACTATAAACAATATTTGAGAAATTCATCATTCACATGCATCTTGTGTTATTCAGCCCGATACGGTAATGTTGCTACGCTGGTAGACCCAACCATATCATAAAAAAATAAGCAAAAATTGTTTTTTCTATCTCCATTCATATGCCAGCGGCATGGTGTAAGTTTGGACAACCAATAAATACTTTCGCTGTAATGGTAAAACCTTTTCAGTTCTCACCGCCATAGCCGGTGGCTTATGAATGGAGTTATCATGGAAAATAGAGAATGAAATTATGGTGAATCCAAACCGGTTATCAGTCAACTCTGAACCTGCCCATCCTTCCGTTTAGAGGAGACCAGGTGAATTCCCGCAAACGCGTGAGAGAGGCCCTGCTGTGCCGCAAACCCGATCGAATCCCGAAGGCGCTCGGATTCTTTGACCAGTCCCTCGCGGCCATCGCACCGACGGCCCCTGAAGATTATTTCACACTGGACATACGCTTCGTCGAATTCGAACCGCCGGATAACCAGGATGACTTCAGGCGTTATTTGGATCGCCTCCCGGCTGACATTCATGTGGGCAACCTGACGCAACTTCGAACCTACCATGAATGGCAATACCACCCGGAGAGGGGTTCCGCCCGTCCGCTCAGCAAAATCCGCTCGTTGAAGGATCTGGTAAAGTATGTCATGCCTGATCTCTCAAAAACGACCCGCCACGCCGGACTCGCCGAACAGGTGCAGCGCTGGCATGCCCGGGGGTATGCCGTGGCCGGTTCGCCGCCCCATTTGGGCGGTGAACTGTTTGAAGCCGCCTGGCGTCTGCGGGGTTTTGAAAATTTCATGGCCGACCTTGTGGACCGGCCTGATCTGGCTGAGTATCTGCTTGACCAGCTGACGTCCATGCTGACTGAAAATGCACTCATTTTGGCCCGGGCCGGCGTCGACATTTTGCTGCTGGATGACGACGTGGCTATGCCGACCGGCTTGATGATCGGACCGGCCACCTGGCGCCGTTATTTCAAAGCCCGATTGGTCGGAGCTATCGAGATCGCCCGTAAGGAATCACCCGAATTACTGGTCTTTTATCATTGCGACGGCGACTTCACCCGACTGATACCTGACCTGGTGGAGATCGGCGTAAATGTGATCAATCCAGTGCAGCCGGATTGCATGGATGCTGCCGCCATCAAGCGGGAATTTGGTGACCGGCTGGCGATATGGGGGGCGGTGGGCAATGCACGCCTATGGGACTGGGGCACACCGGATCAGGTCCGCTCTGAAGTACGGCGCTGCATCCAAACCCTGGGGCCGAATGGCCTGCTGCTGGCACCGGCCTACGACATTGATTTTGCGCCTTTCGAAAACATCGTCGCCTTCATCGAGGCCGTGGAAGAATTTGGGAGTAGTTGATTATTATCCCTCCTCAATATGCCCGACCCACTGGAAGGTTTCAGGTGTCGGGTGTCAGCTTTCTCACTGCGAACCACAGAACCGCGTAATATCGTAAGTCGAAGGCAAGTTATAAATCCCAAATTCCAGGTACCAAATAACAAATAAATCCCAAATCCCAATAATCAATGACCGAAACGGGCCAAATCAATAAAATTCCGCTGTTTTATTTTTTCGTGTTTAAGAATTTTCGTGCTTTGATGAATAAAGGATGAATCGGCTCGCGCAGCGCAGGCACTTGCGCCGCGTGTCGCTAAATCTTTATTTAAAATAGACAGAACCCATTCATTGGACCACGCCAAAGCGTGATTGGACGTTGGATGTTCGATGTTCATAGGTTTCTTTTATCAATCAGACCGGCCGTTCCGCAGCCAGAAGCTGAGCTGACAGCCGAAACCTGAACCTTTGAACCTCTGAACCTTTGAACGCTGAACCTGTTAGTTGCCCGCATGTATCTCCATAATTTCGCGCGCCATTTCTCGACTCAGCGCTGTCAGAATCCGGCTTTTGGCCGCAACAAAGGCTTCATAATCCTCTGCCTGCACGTCTTCTTTAATCACAGATTTCCGCACCAGCAGGACCTCGCCCGTCTCCCGACCGGTTATCGTCCAGGTGACGTTCAATAACGCATATTCTCCCAGCCGGCCGTCAAATTGATGAACTTGCAAAAAAATTCGATAATCCGGATCAAAGTATTCTTCCCACGGATAAGCCGCCACCATGCTGGTTCGTAATAGCGCGGAAAGATTCAGGGTTAAAACCATCAGCACGTCCTCATACAGCGATCCTGCCCAGCGATGGAATTCGTCTACATTTATCCTGTTGACGCCCGCACGGGAGACGATTTGCGGCCTGTCAACGATTTTGGAGATTCGCAGGGGGCCAACGCCCACCGCAACGGCATCCATCAGGCCGGCGGCTTTATCGTTCTCTGCAATTCCGGTTAGCGGCGTCAGGGTGTAAAATTCAATCGGGGAGGTGGCGCTGCGGCATCCGGTCAGGATAAAAATGGCCATACAGATAGCAAGGCAGATTTTTGAAAGGCCGGCTTGGGTCATCATCGTCTTTTTCCTTTCCCGTAAATCAGTGCATCGGGGTTTCGCTCGAGATAATCCGCCATCACCCGGATGGAGCGTGAGGCCTCGCTGAGCTCTTTAAAGACGCGCATCAACTCATAATATAGCGGTGAATCTTTGCTGACGGATCCGTTAATTGATTTCAAGGTGGACTGGGCTTCCTGCAGCGTGGCTCCCAGTTCCGGCACGACACTGGCATCGAAGTTCTGGGCCAGCAGCCGGGTACGCTTGAGAGTCTCATTCAAGTTGGAAGCCGCAGATTTTAATTCGGGCGCAATCACCTGGTTCAATGCGGCAGCAAATTGCTGGGCCTGCTTGACGGTTTGGTTCAAGGCCGCGACGGCTTCCTGCAGTTCGGCTGAAGCCACCAGCTGCTTGGCTCCCTGCATCGTATCGCGCAGGTCGTTTCCAATCTGCTCGATGGGCAGCTTCTCAAGTTTTTTCAAAAGTGCAGTCAAACTGGTGGTAATTTCTTCCATCGGCGTCGGGACCGTCGGGATTTGCGGATAGCGTCCTTCCCTGTTAATCTTAGCGGGCGGCGCCTCCGGATGAAAATCCAGCTCCACGAAAAGCTGCCCGGTAATCAGGCTGCCGGTTTTAAGCTGAGCCCGCAGCCCCTGCGCCACGAGGTAATCGTCCATTTCTTTGCGGTCACCAAAGTCTCTCTCGCCGATGACTTTGATGCGCTCGGGCTCGATTTCAACCAAGACCGGGATTTGAAACGCCCTTTCTCTGGCGTTGTATTCAAGGTTGATGTCCAGCACCTGGCCGATACGGATGCCGCGAAATTCAACCGGCGATCCCACCGTCAGCCCTCTGACCGAACCGCCAAATTGCAAAAGCCAGCGGCTTTTTTCGGCGTAAGTTCTCTCGAAAATTTTTTCCCGGGTTTCATAGAGCCGAAATACAGCGTCCGGCTCGGCGGGGCCGCCGGGCTCCAGATTGGCCGGCGTGTCGAAGGCAATACCGCCGATCAAAATGGTAAAAATGGATTCGGTATTGACCCGGATGCCGCTGGCATCGACTGCGACATCCAGGCCGCTGGCATTCCAGAAGCGGGTGTTTTTGTAAACATATTTTTCAAACGGTGCGTTGACGAAAACTTTTACGGTAACCGCTCGGCCGTCTTCTTCCAGCTTGTAACCCACCACCTGTCCCACCTTGATCTTGCGATAATAAACCGGTGTGCCGATATCCAGGGAGCCCAGGGTTGAAGCCATCAGGATGAAGTGGCGGCCGGGCAGATCGGTGGTCACCACAGGGGGAGTTTCCAGGCCCACGAAGTGGGAGGCCGGCAGACCCGGTTTGCCGGGATCCAAAGCGATATAGGCTCCCGAAAAAATCGTGCCGAGCCCCGAAACCTCACCCGCGGCCACCCGGGCGCGCACGACCCAGAAGCGGGTGTTGGCCGTCAAAAAATCTTCCGTCGCTTTGACCAGTTCAGCCGTCACCACGACATGGGACAGATCGGAGCTGAGGTTGATTTCCGTCACCTGGCCGAGCTCCACATCCTTGTATTTTATTTTGGTCTTGCCGGCTTCAAGTCCCTCGGCCGATTTAAAGGCAATGGTGATGGTCGGTCCTTTTTCCGAAAAGGCTTTGTAAACCAGCCAGGCCCCGATCAGAAGGGCGACCAGCGGAACAACCCACACAATGGAAATCTGGCGTCGTCGGGTTGAGACGACGGCTTCGGGCAGTTTGTGATCCTCATTTTCTCGGGTTTCCTCATCACTCATTGGGAATCTCCTTTACATCCCATATCAGCCTGGGGTCAAAGCTCATGGCGGCAAACATCGTGATGACGACCACCGCCGCAAAAAATCCGGCTCCCGGGCCGGCTTTGATGGTGGCCAGGTTGCCTAAATTAACCAGTGCCACCAGAATCGTAACCACGAAAATGTCAACCATTGACCAACGGCCGACCGCCTCGGTGATGCGATAAAGCCGGGTGCGGTCTCTGGGACGCCAGGTGGATTTCCGCTGCACGGAAATCAGCAAAAACGTGAGAATGATCAGCTTCAACACCGGCACCAAAATGCTGGCCACGAAGATGACCAGTGCGATCGGCCACATCCCGGTGGAGATAAAATAGATGACGCCGCTCATGATCGTATCCGCTTGCGCTTTACCTAAAGATATGACGATGGTAACGGGCAGCAGGTTGGCGGGAATATAAAAGACGGCAGCCGCCAGAACCAGCGCCCAGGTGCGCTTCAGACTGTTCGGTTTGCGTTGATGCAATGTTACGCCACACCGCGGACAAACCAAAGATTCACCGGCATTTAAAAAGTTGACCCGGCAGAGCAGATGGCAGCTGTGGCAACTGATCTGCCCCGCATTGCGGGCGGTGAATGGAATCGACTTCATCGCAGCTTCTCCCACCTTTCCCATACTTCGTGAGGATCCAGGGATACCGTCGCTGCGGCCAGCACCACGATAAGGGCAAAAAATGAAAAAATGGCGATACCCGGCAAAATCTGAGCCATCTTGGCCAGCTTGACGACGGAAACCAGAATGCCCAGCATGAAAACCTCCATCATGCTCCAGGGTTGCAGGCTGCGCACCAATCGAAACACCGGCGCAAATTTGGGAGGAACGCGCCGGTGTCTCAGCGGCACGATCACATAAAGCATGCCGAGCAATTGGGCCAGCGGCGCCAGGATGGTGGTGAGCAGCACCAAAATCGCAACCGGCTGCATGCCCTGGGTGTAGAGCACCTTTATTCCGGTAATCAGCGTGGTTTGATGAACCTGGCTTCCCATCTTCAAGGCGAGAAAGGGAAATGCATTGGCCACTGTAAACAATATCAATCCGGCCAGCGACAGCGCCAGTGTCCGCTCTAAACTGTTGGGTTTGTCGCGGTAAAGCACGGATCCGCAGCGGACGCAGCTGGCAATCCCTTTTTTTGGCAACGGTCCGATGCGGTGGATCAAATCGCATTCATGGCAGGCAATCAACGACCCCATTTGAAATTCCTTAACGCGGTTATCTGGAAAGTTCCAGTTGAATTCAATTGATAATATTTACCGGCAGGACTGTCAAGCAAATAGGAAATCAGCATCCACCGGCAGAGCCGGGGGTATGAGGAATTCTTTATTTTATCTCCATTCATATGGCACCGGCATCCTTTAACCCTAAATGATCGTAAACAAAATGGGATAGTTTTTTAACTTTAAGTTTTTACGGCGATTGTTCATATATTGGGCGCAATTTTTAACTCTTCTAGTGATGAGTTGTAAATGTCCATTTTTAAATCCCATTTTGTTTACCCTGAAAACAACGCGGAAATCCGACGCCGCCCCATCTTTCCCGCCCGGGCGGTATTGCCAAGGGTTTGCGGTAGGCAATCCGCCGGAGGCGGACTTCACCCTTGGACGCCTTGTTGGAGCGAAGCGGAAATCCCGTCGCCGGGGAAGCTGGGGTACCCTCGACTCTCAATTAGGGTTTAAGTTTTGACCACTAAAAAATACTCCCGCTGTGACGGTAAAACCTTTTAAATTCTCACCGTCATAGCCGATGGCTTATGAATGGAGTCTGATTTAAAGTACCGATATCGCAGCAGGATGGCCTGACTTGACAACTCAAAAACCATTCATATGTTGAAACTAAAGATTCCTGCTGACCCGGTTCTCATGCCCGAAAATGGCTCTACTCTTGTCAATTTAGCACCCAGCGGCCCGATGTAATGCAACACCGAGCGCAGTCGGCTTTTCCTGAAGCTCGGTTAACCAGCTAAAGCTCCTTTTATGGCAGTCGTCAAATGATTGCTAAAAGGGACCTGATCGCAGCCGGGGAGCATCGCGTATGGCAAAAAATGGGCAAAGCAGTATTTTTGCGGCCATGGAGAAGCCGGAGTTCTACCCCCATCCGGTTGTTGAAATAAAAACGCGCGAAACCCATATCTCCAAAGTATTCCTGACAGGCCGATACGCCTATAAAATCAAAAAGCCGGTCGACCTGGGATTTCTTGATTTCACCACGCTTGAAAAGCGCTGTCATTACTGTCATCAGGAAGTCACCTTGAACCGTCGGCTGGCGCCTGATGTCTATCTCGGTGTCATTCCCATAACGCTGAAGAACAACCGTTATGTGCTTTCAGGACCGGGCAGACCGGTGGAATATGCCGTCAAGATGCGGCAGCTGCCGGATGAGGGTTCGATGCGCCGAATGTTGCACAGGGGCATCATTGACGCAACTAAAATGAATCAGCTGGCCGCACGGCTGGTAACTTTTTACCAGCAGGCCGCGGTCGATGAAAAGAAAATACCGATTGGATCGTGGGAAACCGTTTATGCCAATTGCGAGGAAAACTTCAGCCAGACGGAAATGTTCACGGGTGAAATCCTTGATGAGCGGATGTTTCAGATTATTCAGCATGCCACTCGATCATTCCTGCAAAGGCGCAGGTCCCTCTTTGCCGAGCGCATCGCCAATGAAAAAGTCCGTGATTGTCACGGCGACTTGAGAACCGGACACGTTTATTTTGCAAAGGGTATTAAAATCATAGATTGCGTGGAGTTCAACGATCGTTTGCGGTATGCGGATATTGCCTGCGACCTGGCGTTCCTTGCCATGGATGCCGATTTTGAAGGTTTCCCCGAGATTGATCAACAATTGCTTGAATCCTTTACCCGGTGCTCAAATGATGATGATATTTTTGCCTTGATAGATTTCTACAAATGCTACCGTGCCTTGGTCAGGGTCAAGGTAAACTGTCTGAGTCTCAAAGAAAGCGGCTTGGGTGGATACGAACGAAAGCGATTGGTCAGAGAAACGGATAAATATATGGAACTTGCTTACCGGTATGCCGTAAACATCAGCCGCCCCACCCTTTGGATCGTTTGCGGCATGATCGGGAGCGGCAAAAGTACGATCGCAGAAAGGTTAAGCAAAATCTTAAATATAAAAGTGCTTCGATCCGATGTCATTCGCAAAGACCTGTTTGGTTTCCAACCGGATGCCCCGGTGGATGTCCCATTTGGTGAGGGAATCTATTCCGAGGAAGTAAATCGCCTCACGTACGGCAAACTGCTTATGCTGGCCCAGGAGGAAGTCAAAAAAGGCTGCTCCGTCATCCTGGACGCCACTTTCAACAATCGCCGTTATCGCGGCGAAGCACAGCGCCTGTCAAAAGATTTGGATACCGATCTCATCTTCGTGGAATGTGTCGCGAGCCTGCCAATAATTCGGCAGCGCCTTGCAGCCCGCGAAACAAATCGGTCAGTTTCCGATGCGCGATTGCATCATCTCAAAAAATTCAAAAATACATTTGAACCGTTAACCGAGGCGGAAGAAAAAAACCGTATCCTCGTAAACACGGAAGCCTCTGTGGTCGAAAATATACATAAAATTTTATCTCAGAACTATGCCTGGTCGACGGAGCGAAAATTGAATCACCAAGGCAGAGGAGGCGCCCATGTTTAAAAAAATCCTGAGTGCCACGGATCTGGTAGAGTCAATCGATGCGCCGGTAACGGCAGCACAGGTCATCGCAAAACAAAATAGTGGCAAACTGTATTTACTCCATGTCCTGGAATCGTCCTCCTCCCAAAACAGGCATCTGGTGAAACACTTTGAAACCGGTGAGGAATTTGAAAGCAGCCCGGATTACGAGCAGATTGTATTGGAAACCATCCGTCACAGATACATGGATCAACCGGACAGCTATCTAAATGTTGAGGTCAAGGTAGCCACAGGTTATCCTTACGAGGAAATTTTATCCTGGGGCCGCGCGATCGGAGCGGATTTGATTGTAATCGGACCCCATTCCAGCCGAGCGCAGGAAAAGGGTGTTGTGCGCGTTAAAGGCAAGGTGGGCAGCACCGCCGAAGGGGTCATCATCAATCAATGCTGCCCGGTGATGGTGGTCAATCAACACCTGGCACCTGACATGCTGCAGTTTAAGAAACTGGTGCTGGCCATGGATTTTTCCGCGTCATGCATCCATGCCTTCCGGTTTGCTCTGAAGCTGGCACGGACTTGCGGATCAAAAATTTTTGCCTACAACATGCTGCCGGTGCCGCCTTGCAGCCAATACACCCAAGCGATGTATGACAGGGATCTTAAAATTGCACAAAACAAGCTTGATGCGGTTAGCCGGGAAATTCCGCCTGAGATCGAGGCCGAGTGCAAAGTCTGGGGCGGTGTTCATCCCCATCTGGAAATTCTGAAATATGCAGCCCGCAAAGAGGCGGATACCATCGTGATGGGGTCGCACACCAAAGATAAAAACGGCAAATGGTATGTGGGAAGCGCGGTTGAGCGGGTCAGTTACCGCGCGGCGTGTCCGGTTATCGTGATAACCGACCCGGCAACGGCCTGAGAAAAATGCCGCCGGCCGACAAAATTGTTTTCAGCGGTCCGGCCTGCGGCGACAACCTGATTTTAATCCGATTAAACCTATCAGCCCGGAAAGCAGCAGCCACAAGGAGCCGGAGATCGGAACCGGCTGAACCGTAAAGTCCAGCTTTAAATCAGTTGCAGTTAAAGCAGAGGGTTCAATGGGCAGCAGGAGCGAGTCTCCAAAAATCTCAAAATAAAAGCCCAGCGGATCGTCAACAGTTCCAGTGCCGAATATTTCAGGATCGCCGACAAAATCACTCGAATCAAATGGTTCGAATGTCAGTCCACCGTCAAACGAGGGTGCCAGAACGAAATCAATAACGCTTACACCGGCGCTCGAGCCCGCCCAGTAGAGATCAAATATCCCCAGAGCCGCAACCTGCCCCTGATCGATTTCGTTAACCGTCAGTTGGGTTCCGTCTCCACTGGAAATCAATATTGATAAGTGTTCACCCCCGCCGGCGGCATCCTGGGAATAGGTTTCTGTCACCCAGAAATCTTTGCCGTCGGTATTATCGCCTGCATCGGGAGGCCCCTCATCATTCGGTAAAATGCCCGGCGCACTGTCAAACAGGATACTATCGCTGAAATGATATTCATACTTCGGCTGGTCGCCGGGTTGCACCAATACCGGAATATCCAGCACAGCTGTAAAATTGGTACCAACAGGAGACGCCAGGGCGAATTGAACCAAGGCTGGCCCTAACAGGCTGGCGATCGCCACTACTATCAGTGATTTGACAGTACTATAGGAGCTCGATTTCATTTTCCAATCTCCTCTCATAACATCTTCCCGCCTGCCCCGGCGGGTCCTAAAAAATATGCTTCGTTTACCCCCCCTCCATGGATAAAATTTCCTACTTCCTTAAGGGCTGAATGTTTTCCTTACCGGCCAATCTTTTGACCCGGATCATATTTTATGCCGAGCGATACGCCTCCTTTTTTAAACCCAAAATTATTGTATGCAGTAAAATATAACGACTGGCTTGTCAACAAAAAAAATCTTTAAGATGCTGAATTCACTAAATAAATTTTATTTAGCAACTGATTTTGACTACTGTGCCGAACACCCTTATTTTGTAAATTTCATTAAATAACTAAATCAGGCTTTTTTGCCGCCGCCGGCGTTGCCGTGCATCTTTGCTGCGCTTTCGATGACATCAATTCATAAACTGGAGGGAATAACCGCTACACAGGGTCCTGACCGCTTATATGGGTTGGGTCGGTGTATCCGAAATGGTGGCAGATGGGAAATGATCACCCTGTCGACATTTTATCAAAAAAATCCATGAAAAACTTAATGGATTCCGGATTGCCCATGGAATCCAGATTTACGGCTTTTCTCACCGGAATACCGCTCAGGATTTTTTTCACCGGGACTTCGAGTTTTTTGCCGTTCAGGGTGCGGGGTACATCGGCGATGGCATGGATTTCATCCGGCAGATGGCGCGGTGATAAGGTGCTGCGAATTTTCGTGTTAATCTTTTTTTTAAGGGCGTCATCTAATTCAATGCCTTCTTTAAGGACAACGAAAAGCGGCATCAGGTATTTCCCGTCGGCAGTGTCAAATCCAATAACGAGGCTGTCGACAACCTCCGGCAGATCCCCCAGTGCGGCGTAGATTTCACTGCTGCCCATCCGAACACCAAATCTGTTAATGGTTGAATCGGAGCGACCGAGAATCACGCCGCTGCCCCGGGAGGTAAATTTCACCCAATCCCCGTGTCGCCAGACGCCGGGATACATTTCAAAATAACTCTCGTGGTAGCGCTTGTTGCCGGGATCGTTCCAGAGGTAGAGCGGCATGGACGGCATGGGTTCGGTAATGACCAGCTCGCCGACCTCATCGATCAGAGATCGGCCGTTTTCATCAAAGGCCCGGGCATTGACCCCAAGGCATCTGCATTGAAGCTCGCCGGCCCTGACCGGCAGCAATGCGCAGCTGCCCAAAAATCCGGTGCACGGGTCGGTGCCGCCGCTGGTGGAGCCCAATAAAATATCGCTTTTGACCCGTTCATACACCCATTTGAAGCCTTCAACCGGCAGCGGTGAACCCGTCGAACCGATCGCCTTCAAGCTGCTCAGATCATAGTTGGCCCCCGGTTCCAGGCCTGCCTGCAGACAGCCGGTAAGATACGCCGCACTGGTGCCGAAAAAGGTCATCTTTGAGCGGGCCGCGAGATCCCACAAGACGTTCAAATCAGGATATCCCGGACTGCCGTCATATAGGACCGGCGTAGCCGCTGCCAGCAGGCTGCCCTGCAGGATATTCCACATCACCCAGCCGGTGGTGCTGAACCAGAAAAACCGGTCGCCCGGCTGCACATCCATGTGCAATTTCGAAAACTTCATAAACTCGATCAGGATACCACCGTGCCCATGCACCAGGCCTTTCGGAAGCCCGGTGGTTCCTGAGGAGTAAACGACCCAGAGGGGATGATCAAACGGGACCTGCTCAAATTCGAGTTCACCGGCCTCCGCTAAAATGTCATCCCACATCAACACTTCATGAGCGCCTTCAGGCCTCGCATCCGGCTTTAGGTAAGGAACCAGAATTGTACTCTCCAATGTGGCCAGCGACTGTTGCAGGGAGCCGACGGCAGGAGTTAGATCAAATGTTTTACCGCCGTACTGATAGCCGTCCACGGCCATGAGCACTTTGGGCTCGATCTGGCTGAAACGGTCATGGACGCTGCGGGTGCCGAAGTCAGGCGAACAGCTGGACCAGGTCGCCCCGATGCTGGCACAGGCCAGAAAGGCGATCAAGGTTTGAGGAATATTGGGCATATACGCCACGACGCGATCCCCGCGTTTGACGCCCAGATGGCGCAGGCTTGCGGCCACCGATGCAACGCCACGGTAAAATTCTTCCCAGGACAGCTCCGTCAAAGGTTGAATTTCCGACTGAAATATTATCGCCGGCCGCTCGGAGGACATATGACGAAAGACGTGTTCGGCATAATTCAACTCCGCACCCTGGAACCACACGGCGCGGGGCATTTTTCTGTCGGACAATATACTTGTGTAGGGTTTGGAGGCTTTAATGTTAAAAAAATCCCAGAGGGATTGCCAGAAGGTTTCAATCTCGGTCACGGACCATTCCCACAGGCTGTTGTAGTCTTTGAAGGACAATCCCTTTTCTGATTCAAGCCAATTTAAGTATGTTGTAATATTGGCCCGACTTTTGCGATCTTGTGAGGGCTCCCACAAAATTGTGCCTTCCTCTATTGTTTGCGCGCTCATGGTATCCTCCGGATTTGCTAAATTATGATTTTATATTTTTATCATTTTATAATTTGACATACAAGGTCCCTCATAACTATGTTCACAATGAACAGATCCCTGAGAATCTGTGCAAATCCGCCTGCCCAGTGAAATGCGGAGCCTATTTCACCGGGGTGTCCCATAGTAAAAAGGGAAGTCAAAAATGAAACCACCCATCGTCATCATTGGAATCGGCGAACTCGGCGGCGTTTTCGCCAAGGCATTTTTGCGAAGCGGTCATCCGGTGTATCCCGTCACCCGTGCAATGAGCATGAATGAAGCGGCGGATCATTTGCCGGCACCTGAACTAGTGCTGGTTGCGGTCGCCGAAAAAGATTTTCAGACGGTTATGGAAACCCTGCCGGATCCATGGCGCAACAATCCTGTCCTGCTTCAAAACGAGCTGCTGCCGCGCGACTGGCTGACTCACCATGTTAAAAATCCCACCGTGATATCCGTATGGTTCGAGAAGAAAAAAGGTATGGACTATCATGTGCTCCTGCCTTCGCCGGTCTTCGGGCCCAAAGCCCAATTGATTGCCGAATCACTGGCGAGGATCCAGATCCCCGGTAAAATTCTAGCCGACGAAGATGAATTGGTTTTTGAATTGGTACTGAAAAATGTATTCGTATTTACCATCAATATCGCCGGCTTGATACTGGAGGAAGGAACCACCACCTCAACACTGTGGGAAAAGCATCAAAAATTGGCCCGTGATGTCGCAAACGAAATCATTGATATTCAGCAATTTTTAACTGGTGCAAGCTTTGTCCGTGATCGATTGATCGAGGGGTTCATAGCGGGCGTCAAAGGGGATCCGGCTCACAAATGCAAGGGGCGCGCTGCACGCGGACGTTTGATTCGCATGGTTCAATTGGCAGATGATGAGAATATAAAAATACAGACCATTCGGGATATCCACCGGCGCTTACTAGAGTAAAGAAGCCTCATTTGGGAACAAAGCGGCCACGCGGGTAAGGCGTTTAATCTCACGATTGAGCCTCTCGAGCATATTGGTGGTCCGAAGCCGCCTGGGAATGGCACAGGCCAACATGAACACGGTTAAGCCCTAAGGGCTGTTTTCTTCCATCCAAGAGGCTAGCCGGGGCGCTATAATATTTTACGTGGGTCATTTCGGATTCTCCTTTTTTTGTCGTTTTGGCGAACAACTGGAGTACCGATCTGCCCCATTTTTTTTAGTCCGACAGGAAATTGGTTAGTTGATTAAAGGGTACTTTGGGCAAAGTCACTAAGTCGGGAGTGAAATGATTTTCATATTTTTTATGAAAACTTTTTCCTAATTTTTTTTTATGGCTGAATAGCATCCAGGATAATTTAACTTCCAAAACAGGCAAGTAATTGAATAAAATGGAAAAACTAAAAATCCCGCATTTCATCAATCGTTGCATGAAATTTGCATTTTCCAAGCATTACAACTTATTGCTCGAAAAGAGAATAGCTTTTTCCTTCAGAGTTTCGATCTAAAATTCAAACACTAAATGGGGCTTGGATGATTCAGATAATTGATATCAAGAACGCTAATGGGCTTCGAGAATACAAAAATTATGCTTACCTATCCGGAATGGTAACTAGTTTATACTCTAATGCAGGCCCTATAGTTAAAAACCTTCGAGGCAGGACTGTATGGATGATAAATTCCACCGCAAATGGCGGGGGAGTTGCTGAGATGATGCCCAAAATGATCAGTATTTTACGACAACTTGGCGTAAATACCAAGTGGCTGGTTTTTAGTCCTAAAAACCCAGAGTTTTTCCAATTAACTAAAAGGATTCACAATCTTATCCATGACTTTGGTACACCGGGCTTTAGCAACGATGAAAAGGCACTATATGAAGCTGTCAGTAATGCTGCCGCCGAGCAGTTAAAGCAGATAATTCCAGCAAATGATATATTGGTTGTACACGATCCTCAACCATTAGGCGCAGGGGCTGAATTCGCAGGTAGGAGCGGGATTAAATCAATTTGGCGTTGCCACATCGGATTGGATAAAAAGACTCCGAATACGGCATCAGCCTGGAAATTTCTCAAACCTTATACAGACAATTATGACCATGCCGTTTTTTCCGCTCCTGAATATCTACCATCATTCTTAAAAGAGAAATCGTCGATAATTTCGCCTGCTATAGACCCTCTGAGTAACAAGAATCGTGATATTTCCAGTCCTGAATTGGTCAGCATTCTTTACAAAGGTGGAATTATCAAAAATGGCCATCATCTTCACTTAAATCCGCTTTGGAAACGCAAAGCACTGCGACTTAACGTCAATGGGAAATTTGTCGGCACAAATTCAGGTGATGGGTTTGAATTACTTTACAGACCGACTGTTACTCAGATTTCTCGCTGGGACCGTTTAAAGGGATGGGAAGCTTTAATCGAAGGATTTGTTTTACTAAAACGCAAACACAGAAAAAATAGTAATAAAAATTCGGCGCGAAACTTGCGCATATTAGCAACCCAACTGGTTCTGGCTGGTCCCGAGCCATTTGCTGTACAAGACGATCCAGAAGGCAGAGGTGTTCTTGAGGATCTTTGCAATTATTATAAAAGGCTCCCGCCACATGATCAAAATGATATTTCTATTTTATCTCTGCCAATGAGCTCCCGTCGCCAAAATCATTTGATGGTAAACGTTTTACAACGTTGTTCGTCTTTAGTGGCTCAAAACTCCCTCCAGGAAGGATTCGGTCTGACGGCAACAGAGGCTATGTGGAAGCAAATTCCGGTTCTTGGCACTACAGCCTGCGGCTTGCGACAACAAATTCGCGATGGTAAAGATGGCCGTCTGACAATCAATCCAATGGATCCAGAGGAAATTGCAGAAAACCTGGAACAAATTCTTGACAAGCCGAAAGTACTCGAAAAATGGGGCAAAAGAGCACAGAAAAGGGTTTATAAAAAGTTTTTAATTTTTAATCAGATAGAAAAATGGTTAAAATGTTTGGATCAAATTATCAACTGATAGGCTTATTTAAACTTTGGTGGATGCAATTTCATTATGGATGTCCGATTAAAATATACATTTTTGGCACTTTGCGGATTAGATTCTAATTCGATTTCTCCGATATCGCCTTTGCCTTTCTGACATTGTTTTGATCGCTTTGATTGGTTGGATCAATATCCAGGATTTTTTTCCCCATCACGGATATCATCGCATAAAAATACAGGCACTTTAGGTCGTACAAAAAGCGTAAGGAGAGAATCGCTAGCACCGGTCCTCAAGCGATCTACCCACCATAATTCAACCAACTTGACGTCTCGGCACCAGCATCATATTATAAAGTGATGTATTCACACGCAAGCCGCTTCGGACGACCGCCGGCTTTATATAGTTGCAGCGCCTGACCCAATAAATCAAAAAGGAGATACTGCCACATGAAAGCGGAGTGGAAAAAGGCTCTTGCGACCATGACCTATGGTATCTATGGGCTCACCTCTTTTTACGAGGAGGAAATCAACGGCATGATCGCCTCCTGGGTCTCACAGGTCTCCTATGACCCTTTGTTGATCATGGTGGCCGTGCATCAAAACCGTTACTCACACCATCTCATCGAGCAAAGCGGTTGTTTTGCGCTGCATGTCCTGACCCGCGATCAATCGGATTTCTTGAGGCGCTTTAAAGGATCCGGTTCAAAAGATAAATTCAACGACATCCAATGGCACAGGGGCACGACGGGTTGTCCGGTTCTCAACGAATGCATGGCATATTTTGAGTGCCGGGTAAAAACCAAATACACACCCGGAAATCACACACTTTTTATCGGCGAGGTGATCGCGTCACGGGTCATCACCGCCGGCGACCCTCTAACCACCCTGGATTATGACGGCGTGTACCTTGGCAGATCCTGACCGAGGATTTTATTCAAACTTCGAAAACCTGGTCCTGTAAGCTCGGATTCTTTGCTCCAACATTGAGATCGGTGCCCAGAGGTCTCGGCTTTGGAGGGGCGGAATAATGGGATGTTGGGCTTTAAAAAAACGGTCCGCTACAGGTGGATTAATCTTTGATTTATGAGGTATATCGAAAACAGATTCCATCCTTCTGGACCCATTATTCCATCATTCCAATATTCCAGTGTTCCAGGGCATTTGTCTTCGGCGGGGCCGGTCTATTCTGACCTTGTCCGGATGACCAGGTTTTCCAAATTTTAATAGGCAATCGGGAGTCCATTGAATATTCAATTCGATCAAATCGTCGCACACATCAGCAGCGTTGTTCTGGGTAAAGAGGAACAGATTCGTCTGGCACTGACCTGCCTGTTGGCTAAGGGACATCTTCTGATTGAAGACATCCCCGGAATCGGCAAAACAACCCTGGCCAAGGTTCTGTCAAAATGCCTGGGTTTAAACTTTCGCCGCATTCAATGTACCAGCGATATGCTGCCGGGCGATATCCTGGGCGTTTCCGTATTCGAGCGCAAAAGCGGTACCTTTGTTTTTCATGCGGGACCGATATTTTCCCAGGTGTTGCTGGCAGATGAGATCAATCGGGCGACACCCAAAACCCAGAGCGCCCTGCTCGAGGCCATGGAAGAGCGGCAGGTTACCGTGGAAGGCAACACCCGACTCCTGGGAAAACCGTTTTTTGTAATCGCAACCCAGAATCCGATCGAGCAGTCCGGCACCTTTCCTCTGCCGGAAAGCCAATTGGATCGCTTTTTGATGCGCATTGATCTCGGCTATCCGGATCGAACGGCTGAAAAGAAGCTTCTCAAACAGGGCGAAACTAGAAGCACGCTGGCAGGCTTGGGTTCGATGCTGACGGGCGAGGATGTTCTGATGCTCCAGGAGCAGGTCGCACGCGTGCATGTTTCAGACGCGTTGCTGGACTATGTGCAGGATCTTTTGGATTTTACGCGAAATTCAGCGTATTTTTATGTCGGTCTCTCGCCGCGGGCCGGACTCAATCTCCTCATGGCCGCCAAATCCTGGGCCTTTCTGCACGACAGAGATTATGCCCTGCCCGAAGATCTGCAGCAGGTCATGCCATGGGTTGTCGGCCACCGGCTGCGTTCCAAAAACGAAGGCCTGGAATTTTCCAGGGACCGGTTGTTGTCAATTCTAATGGCAGTGCCGGTACCGTAATTAATCCGCCCTGAAAAATAGTTATTTAAATTTTCGACTTCTCATATGAAACTTCACCAGATCAAAATAGTGAGCAGATTGAACGTCGAACATCGAACGTCCAACTTCGAACGTCCAATATTGATGGCGCTACGTTTTATCTGTTTCAAAAACAGCGATTCACAATATCCTCAAAGGCGGAGAGGTGTCGAAAGGTCGATTCGCTTTGGATGGTTTTTTTCAGATCGACAGAATACCGTATTCGATGTTCGACGTTTCAGGCCTCGGCGTGATTCGATGTTGGATGTTCATTAGTTTTTTCTGATCAAACTGGCCTCCTTCGACGGCCAGCGGCTAGGCTGCCTGCCCTCCGTCCTGTCCCGTCGTAGTCACGCTGCAAGCGTGACGAATTCGGAGGCCTGAAAGGCGAAGAAGGGATACCTGAACACTTGCCCGCCCTCCGTAGCCTGAAAGGCGAAGGGGGGAAACCTTAAACCTACGTCATAGGCACTTTTAAAGATTATATGGCCGATACGCCAACGCAACTTCCCTGTACCCTCCAGTGGCGGCAGCTAAAAATCCGACCCACTCGCTACGGGATCGTTTTTGTCCTCTTGTTGGTGGGAATGTTTCTGGGCTCCATTAACTACAATAATAATCTGGGCTTTTTGCTCACCTTTCTTCTCGGCGGCATGGCATTTGTATCCATTGCGCATACTTATAAAAACATCGCCGGCCTAAAAATAATATCTTGCAGCGCCGAACCGGTATTTGCCGGCGGGCAGGCGGTATTCAAGTTAATCATTGATGGCTCCGGTCAAAACCGCTTTGGAATCGGATTTGCTTTTCGCAGTGAAAATGCGGTCATTCTTGATATAAAGGCCGGCAACAACAATCGTGTCAACGTCGGCTTCAGTGAAGTTTCAAGAGGCGTATTTGATCCGGGTCCACTGTTGATCTATTCTGATTATCCTCTTGGACTTATTCGTGTTCAATCAGAAAGGCGTATGGACCTTGAATGTATCGTCTATCCCAAACCGATCGCCGGCAGTGTAAAAACAATCCCTGAAAAGAACTTATCAGACGGCAGCGAGGGTTTCAGCGGGTTCGGAACCGATGACTTTCAAGGTCTTAAAGGCTATTTGCCGGGAGATCCCCTGCAACGGATATCCTGGCGGGCGTCTTCCCGCGGTCAGGGACTTTTCACGAAAGATTTTAACGGACAATACGGTTCGTCCTTCTATCTGGACTGGCATTCATTAAAGGCCTCTGATGACGAGCACAAATTATCTCTGCTGTGCCACCGGATTCTCACGGCCTATCAACGCAATTTAACCTATGGCCTCAAACTTCCCGGCTGCACGCTGGCGCCTGGTAATGGTCAAATCCATAAAAACCGCTGTTTAAAAACACTGGCACTTTATACTAATTAATCCGCCCTGAAAAATAGTTGTGGATTGCAAATGGTTCTGCGAAAATTCAATGCATTTATGAGATCGAAGCATCGGCGGATTAATTACTTTATGCAGCGCATAATTTTTTTTGGTGAGGATCAATGCAGTGATGTCGGCCATCGTGATGTGGGCCTGCCGGCTATCGTTAACAATACCATCCGAATTGCCCGCTAAAAGCTGTTGTTTCTCGCTGCTAAAATTGTCAAGGACTCTAATGTCGATAAGGTCAAATATCGAACCAAACATCGCTTGAAGTCATTCCCGACGACCTGGCTTCAAACGCTGCAGATGAAATTTACGAGCAAAATTCAGGTAGGAAGGCTTTTTTTCAATTTTTCGCGAACAAATCAGTGTTTGTGTGCCTTGGCAGTCTTAATTTTCATCATGGAGTGCTTGGTCATCAATGGATTCTAAAAAACATATCGGCCCCTTGATCATGGCGCTGGGGATTGCGCTGGTGCCCCACATATATCGGTTGCCGTTGTGGGTGGTACTGTGGTGCCTGGTCAGCTGGGTCTATCTGTTTGCGGTCGTAAAATATCATCTGCCGACAGCCGGTAAATATGTCCGTCTGGTTGTGACCGTCGCCGGCATTCTGGCTGTTTTGCTTACCTCGGGAGCCGGTCTGGACAAAAATTCCAGTGTGGCATTGCTCTGGATCATGGCAAGTATCAAGCCCATGGAAATCCGCACCCACCGAGACGAGATGGTGACCATCTTTATGGCATATTTTCTGGCCGTCTCCTGCCTGTTTTTCTCCAGTACGCTGGCGGTGGCAATCTACATGACATTTTCTATCTGCATAACGACGGCCGTATTAATCCATATTCACCATCCTTGCGGCAAACGGATGGATCAGCTGAAACTAGCTGCCGGGCTCATGCTGAAAGCTCTACCGCTTGCGCTGATTCTATTTGCAATATTTCCCCGGATCCATGGCAGTTTATGGGGATTGCGACGTTCGACAGAAGCCGTCAGCGGATTCTCCGACCGCCTTTCCCCCGGCACGGTCACCAGTCTGGTGCGTAGCAATGATATCGCCTTTCGGGTCAAATTTGACAATCAGATCCCCGGCCCCGAACATCTCTATTGGCGGGGACTGGTATTCTGGCGCTTTGACGGTCGCGCGTGGCATCGCAGTGACAGCACCGTAAATATCAGGCTGCCCTTAAGAGGGAAAAATAGCGTAGCGTACACGATTGCCCTGGAGCCACACAACCAACGCTGGCTGTTTGCGCTGGATTTGCCCTATGAATTCGAACCGAAAGCCGTCATGTTGTCGGATCATACGCTGGTCTCGCGCTGGACGGTGCGGCAGCAGTTTCAATACCGGCTCAAATCATACACGGCTTACACCACGGGTCGGATCCGTCAATGGGAGGGCACTGCTCTGCAATTACCCCGCAATGTGAATCCGGCGGCAGTTGCCCTGGCACGTCAATGGCGCACCGCAGCGTCAAATCCCCTCAAAGTCATAAACACCGCTTTGAATTACTTACGGAATAATGACTTCGGTTACACCCTGAATCCGCCGCCGCTTGGCGAAGATTCCATTGATGATTTTTTGTTCCGCACCCGCCGGGGTTATTGCGAACATTATGCCTCGGCCTTCGCCTTTTTGATGCGGGCGGCCGGTATTCCGTCCCGGCTGGTGGCCGGATATCTGGGCGGTGAAATCAATCCTTATGGACAATATCTGATCGTGCGACAATCCGATGCCCATGTGTGGGTGGAGGTGTGGCTGCCGGGCAGAGGTTGGGTGCGCACGGATCCGACCCTGGCGGTAGCACCGCAGAGAGTGGAACAGGGCATGGCGGCAGCACTGCCGCCGGCAGAACGATCTATCCTTGACTCGCTCAGCGATCTCGGTCCGTTCACAAAGCACTGGATAACCCTGCGGTATGGCTGGGATGCAATCAACACCTATTGGGACCGGTGGGTATTGGGGTATTCGAACACCCGGCAAAAACAACTATTTTCCAAATTCGGTCTTAAAAAGGGGTTGGCCGCCGCAATCATTCTGGCGACTGCCGCCATGGGTTTGATATTGCTCTTCTATTTTCTGAGTATCACTAAAAAAGCGGCCCCAAAACGAGACGCCGTTCAAACAGCCTATCTGACATTCTGCGCCAAACTCGCACGCGTGGGACTTGTCAGAAAGCCATTCCAGGGCCCAATGGATTATGCGTCAATGGTAATGGCTCTGCGCCAGGATCTCAAAATCAGCGTCCTTGATATCGTCAACCTTTATATTCGACTGCGCTATGGACGCGGTGGGATTAGAGATGGCAGGAAACGCTTGAAGGCAATGGTGAGACAATTCGATCCGTAAGGATGTGGCCATTTGAAATATAGGACACAGATTTTCGCAGACCTTCACGGATTGGTATGTGTTTAAAATCTTAGGCCTTCCCGCTCTAAAACGGCCAGATGAAGGGTATGAGAAGGGTGCCGAGGATCAAAACCACAAGGTTGAGGGGAATGCCTAGTTTCAGGTAGTCAGTAAAACGATAGCCGCCGGGTCCGTAGATCAGAAGATTGGTCTGATAGCCGATCGGGGTTGCATAGCAGGCGCTGGCCCCGAAACATACGGCGATGATAAACGGTTTGGGATCGACCCCCAGGCCCAAGGCGGTAGAGACCGCGATCGGAAAAAGCAGCACAGCGGTGGCGTTATTGCTGAGGATCTGGGTGCTGATGCTAACCAGCAGGATAAACCCGGCGAGCACAAATGTCGGTGAAAAGCCGGCAAAAATTTTCAGATAAGCCTCGGCATAGATCTGACTGGTTCCGGTTTTTTCCATGGCAGTTCCCAACGCCAGAGTCCCGGCGATTAAAAGTAGCACGTCGGCTTGAACGGCCCTGTAAGCATCCCGCATCTGGATACACCCGGTTACAATCATGAGAAATACTGCGGTAAGGGCACACACCATGATGTCCGCCAATCCCGCGCTGGCCGCCACGATCAGGCCGGCAAATATCAGGCCTGCCTTCCAGGCTTTTCTTTTCTGCACGATTTCATGGTGCACATCCTCGGCAATGATCAAATCCACTCCGTCCCGCATCCGGTCCAGTTTATC
>CP070771.1:3452954-3455939 GCA_020345785.1 Desulfobacterales bacterium | reverse complement strand
TCAAAATCAATCTGTCGACCCCCGACAACGAGGAGAAATTTGTCGTCGAGTTGAGCAACGCCACTTTAACCAACATCAAAGGCTTTCAGGCAGACGACGCTGATCTGAGCATTAGCATCAACCGCTCCGATCTTGTTCAGACGATGATGGGCGCGGTTAGTTTCGATGAGCAGATCTCCGCCGGAAAAGCCAAGCTTGAGGGCAACCGGCAAGTTTATGAGCAGCTCAAAACCCTGCTGGTGCATTTTGATCTCGGCTTCGAGATTATGCCCGGCACCGGCGGTGCGAATCTGACCCCTGAGCAGAAGACCTTTGAACAGGAGGAGCCGGGTTGGACCGACGGAGGTTGATGCGGCCAAGCAGAGATCGACCGACCAGGAGGGTGGCCCTTTATAAGGCCACCTTGCGGGTCACTGCGACACCAACAAAATTTTTAGAAAAGTTTATTCCAGTACTTCTTTTATATAGACATACAACGCCGGCGAGCCGCCGGTATGAACGAAAAGAATATTTTCGTCCTTTTTGAAGTAGCCTTTGCGGACCAGATCAATTAATCCGGCCATTGCCTTGCCGGTGTAAACCGGATCCATCAAGATCCCCTCCAGCCTGGCAAGCATCCGGACCGCTTCGGCCATCTGCGGCGTCGGCAGTGAATACCCCGGTCCGACATATTCGTCAAAACACAAGATGGCATCGCTGGGTATGGTTGAATCGATGCCGACATGTTCGGCGGTTTGCATTACCAGGCGATGGACCATCTTTTCCTGGACATCTTTTTTGCGGCTGACATTAATACCGATGACGGGAATGTTGCTGTTATTGCCGTAAAATCCGGTGACCAGACCGGCATGGGTGCCGGTGCTGCCGCTGGCGCATACCACGCGTTCGATTTTCAGAGCCTGCTCGAAAAGCTGCCCAAGAATTTCTTCCGCACAGGCAACATAGCCGGTGGCCCCAATGGGATTGGAGCCGCCGCCCGGGATGACATAGGCCTTGCGCCCTTCAGCGGCCACTTCTTCGGCGACCTGCTGCATTTCCGCGGCCATGTCCGAACCGCCCGGAACCACTTTGACCTTCTCGACGCCGAGCAGTCGATAGAGAAAATTATTCCCACCGGCTTCCGGGTTGTAACTGCCGGCCACCCGTTCTTCTAAAACCAGACGGCATTTCAAGCCTTCTTTGACCGCTGCGGCCAGGGTCAGACGGCAATGGTTGGATTGTACCGCGCCGCAGGTGATCAGCGTGTCGGCGCCCCGGGCCAGGGCATCCGCCACCAGAAATTCAAGTTTTCTTGTTTTATTGCCGCCACCGGCCAGCCCCAGAAGATCGTCCCGTTTCATATAAATGGTCGGTCCTCCAAGGGCATCGGAGAGACGGGGTAGTTTTTCGATCGGGGTTTGTCCTTCGGTGTAGCGACGGCGGGGAAATTTGGCCAGATTCATGTTTTTTCTCCTGAATTAATTTTATTCTTGGACACGGATTTACACAGATTTTCACAGATCAGATTGATAGTCGAGAAGTTTCAAAAAAAAGATCGACTGTCAATATTTTCTTTAATTAATCCGCCCTGAAAAATATCTCATTTAGGGCTGTAATTTGCTCTTTCTGAAAAATGGAGAAAGTTGGTAAATCAGCGATCCGGCGGATTAATTACGTTTATTCAATTAAATCATTTATATATATTTTAAGCGCATACGGACTTGACGGCTATAGTTCTCAATTGTAAGGTTTATTTGCCTTCGCGCTTCATAAATCTGAATACCTATTTTAGAGGTGAAACTCGCAAGACTTTCGTTTTTAAGAGGTCGATACTGGATGCTCGATACTGGATGCTGGATATTTAGGAATGCACCGGGAATAAAATCGAGAAAAAATTGGTATCTAGAAACCAGTATCCAGGATCAATCAAGAATGCCAATAGCTTTCGCCTATTGTTGTAATTCGTGGCTATTCGTGTCAATTCGTGGCTAAATAATATTTAAGTTACTAAAAGCATATAAGAAATGAGAGATGAATCTACTAATAAATTGGACGCCAACATCGATGCCGCTGAAATTGCCAAGTTCGAGGCCATGGCTCCGATCTGGTGGGATAAAGAAGGCATCCAAAAACCGCTGCACGACATCAACGTGTTGCGGATCGACTATATCAATACCCGTGCACCGCTGTCAGGCAAAAAAGTTCTGGATGTGGGCTGCGGCGGTGGGATTCTTTCAGAGGCCATGGCTGCTCTGGGAGCTGAAGTTACCGGAATTGATGCCGGTCGGGCGCCGCTGTCGGTGGCAAAATTGCATCTGAAAGAATCCGGTTTGCGGGTGGATTATCGGATGGCCACCGCCGAAGCATTCTCCGCCGAACATCCCGACCGTTTCGATGTGGTTACCTGCCTGGAATTGCTGGAACATGTTCCCGATCCCCCTTCGATCGTCACCGCCTGCCGGAGCATGGTAAAACCGGGAGGCGACGTCTTTTTTGCCACCTTAAACCGCAACCTCAAGTCATTTTTGTTTGCCATTGTCGGCGCCGAATACATACTGAAACTGGTGCGGCGGGGAACCCACAGCTACCGCAAGTTCGTCAAACCGTCCGAACTTGACGGCTGGGCCAGGGCCGCCGGCTTGACGTTGCAGGAGTTAACCGGGCTGCATTACAATCCGTTCTTGCGCCGCTATTCCATGGGCGGCAATACACACGTTAATTACATGATGCATTTCCGGAAAATACCCTAATTTATCCGCATAAATCCGCCTGCAAAGTGGCAAATCAGGGAATGAAAATTGTCCTTGGACAATTGAAGACTGATCTTTGATTGGAAGGCCGGCGGATTAATATCTTGTCATACATTATTTATGTTTTAATATATTTTTATATCATTAAATTGCTTAAATCTTTCCGCGATTGGTTAGAGATTCAGGTATTTAGATTCGAACACATCTTAATATTTATGAGAGGATATAAAAATATCATGAAACAAGATAATTATAT
>CP070771.1:3443249-3452854 GCA_020345785.1 Desulfobacterales bacterium | reverse complement strand
CAGATCAGCGCCAAGGGTGATCAAAACATATTCTGGAAAATTACATGGACACGCTTTCGCAGGAAGCACGTATGATGCCGCCGAAAATCTTTATATACATCAGCGACCAGTGACGAAGCGTTGTTCCGGCCCCTTCCAGAGGGCTTCCTCGTAATTTCCCAGGTTTGTTGGTGGTCGCTGATTTGCGGGGTGACTCAGAATATCTGAGTCACCCGTATAAGAAAAGGAGGAGGCGAGGGAAGCGTATAACACCAACTTCGCTTACCTCGATATAAGTTCGGATTGAAGGGTCCGAACAATTTTAATGAGACATAAATGTCAATATGGTTACAATTAAGAGCTTTAATGAGCTAAAATTTGAAATGCACTAAATTGAGCTAAAATTGAGGTATTCTATCGATTTTATAAAAAACGAAATAGGGTAGCGATTCATTAATTTTAGGCATTTTAGGCAATTTAGGTCACTTTAGTCATTCGTTTATGATGAAATATCAGCATGTTATAAAAACGTCTGAAGTCTAAATAAATATGACGAAGTAGAGCTAGATGGATGTCCCGTATTGTTGCTTTATAAACTCCAGATTGCCCTGAGCATTTTCATATTTTGTTTTACCGTAATTGTAAAAATCAAACTTGATCGTTGATATGTTAAGTTGAATCAAACTCCATAGAAACCAGAAAATATCCGGAAACGGTTTATACAGATCAATAAAATAAAGGTTCCGGTCAAAGTCTTTTCCATTGCAGTAGGCCTTGACAATGGCTTCTTCCGTTTCACGCGGTACCAGAATTTCCTGGAACATATCGGCGATGTCGTAATATTTCGGGGCCATGCCGGCATATTCCCAATCGATGATATACATCGGAGATCCATAGAGGTGTTTAAATCCATCCTTGATAAGGATAAAATTATCTGCCAAGAGGTCGTTGTGGCAGGCGACATATTCAGCATGAGTAAGATTGATGATGGTATCCAGTTTTTCAAGGCGTTGGATGGTTTCCGCGATGTCGAACTCCGGATAGGTGACGTTGAGTTCATCCAGAATAGAACTCATTTTTTCGACTTCAACAAGGGGATCAAATATTTTTTTCAGTTTGACACCGCTTTCGTGGATTTTTCGGATCGGATCGACAATTTTGGGATGAAGGGAATGGTCCAAAAAGTTGTCATTTTTCAGTACGATGCTGTTATCGATAAAATCGACGATGGTGACACCCAACTCAGGCATATATTTTACCAATCTGGAGGAGACGCCGAGTTTAGCCATTTCGGCCAGAGCGTGCGCCTCATAATCCCGGTTGATAAAAAGCTCCGTTTTGTCGCCGTAGATTCGCACGGACAAATCCCCTTTCTCGGATTTGACGCGATAAAGCTTATTGGTGATCCCGCCGCTCAGAACCGAAATTTCGATGTCACAATCTTTCCATTCCGGAAAAATTTCAGCGAAAACTTCTTCATTGAACTCCACTTCCAAAAGATTTCTTTTTTTCTCCATAAAAAAACTCCCAGGGCTTGCCTTCAACGAGTGGATAAACCGGGTTCAAAATTTTGATGTCAAACAGAATCCGGCTCCGCTTCGCATCAAACCGGCTTTATTTCCCAAAATACAAATTCGGCAGCCACAAGGCTATCTCGGGAAACAGGATTACAAGGGCCAGACCGACCATCATAACCAGCACAAAGGGGACGATCGAGCGGTAGATATCCGCCAGTGTTATCTCCGGAGGTGCCATCGCCTTCATCAAAAACAGGTTGTAGCCAAAGGGCGGCGTCATGTAAGCAATCTGGCACGTGATGGTGTAGAGGACACCATACCAGATCGGGTCAAAACCCAGACTGATAACCAGGGGGACATACAGCGGTGCAACAATGATGAGCATGGCCGTGTCGTCCAGAAACATGCCCATCAGAATATAGGTAATCTGCATCATGATGAGGACGCCCCACGGACTGAGCGCCCACCGGTCGAGAAAGAGGGACTTGATCGCATGCACGGCGCCAAGGCCGTCAAAGACGGCCCCAAAACAAAGGGCCGCCAGAATCACCCACATAAACATGCAGCTGACGCTCAGGGTATTGCGCAGGGTGTCTTCCAGCACCTTCCGGGTTAACCGGCGTTTGAGGAGAGCCGCCAGGGTCGTTGCCGCCGCACCGGCGGCCGAACACTCGACCAGACTGGTGATTCCCAGCAGGAACAGCCCCGTCATTGAAAAAATAATGACGATCGGAATAATCCCGGCCCTGAGCAGCCGAAACCGCTGGCTCCAGCTTATCTGCCGCCGCTCTTCCAGCGATAAAGACGGCCCCAGGTGCGGCTGCAGTTTGCATCGTATAGCGATGTATGCCACGAACAGGCCTGCCAGCAGGAGACCCGGGAAAACCCCAGCCAGCCACAGCCGGCCGACGTTTTGCCTGGCGATCATGCCGTAGAGAACCAGGACCACGCTGGGCGGGACCATGATTCCCAGGGAACTGCCGGCCTGGATGACGCCGGTTACCATGACCTTGTCATAATTTCGTTTGAGCATTTCCGGCAAAGCGATGCTCGCCCCAATCGCCATGCCGGCAACGCTTAACCCGTTCATGGCCGATATGGCGACCATCAGGCCGATGGTGCCGATGGCCAAACCTCCATGGACCGGACCGGTCCAGACATGAAACATGCGGTAGAGGTCACTGGCGATGCCCGACTCGGAAAACATGTACCCCATGTAGATAAATAACGGCAGGGTCAGGAGCGGATACCAGTTCAGCAATACAAAGCTTGCGTTGAACGGCATCTCATAAGCACCCTTGCCCCACAGCATAAGAGCGAAAAGAGTGGCGACACCGCCGATAGCAGCGAAGACCCGTTGCCCGGTAAGCAGCATGAGCAACATCGAGGCGAATATCAGTATCGCGATAAGTTCGTAGCTCATGTTATATCTCCTCCCCCCTATACTTTGCCAGGTCCTGGAAGAACCTTGCGAGCGTCTGCAACAGCATCAGCACGATTCCGATGCCCATGATAATTTTGATGGGGGCCAGAGGCGGGGCCCACGGGGTATAATTTTTTTGCCCGTAAGATACTGCATACTCAATGGCGGAAATGGCGCCGACGAGGAGAAAAATAAGATAGAACATAAGGACGGGACCCGTAATAAGGTCGGCCAGCGCCTGTTTCTTCTCCGACCACCGGCCGTAGAGCAGATCCATTCTCACATGTCCCCTGAGGATCATGGAGTAGCCGCCGCCAAGCAGGTAATAAGCGGCCATCAGAAACTGCGCTATCTCCACAACCCATATGTGAGGTTTGTTAAAGATAGTTCTGGATATAGACTCATACAGCAGCACGCCCCCCATGGCGAAGATCAAATACATCGAGAACTTGCCTACCGCTTTGTTGGCTGCTTCAACATATTGCACGAAGATTATTACTGCTTTAGGCATGTTAGCCCCTTTCCAGTGGTTCCTTTACCCTAACCCGGACAAGCCGGAAAAGATTGCCACAAAGGCACCAAGACACAAAGGGAAACCTTGGGTTAATATGTTTCTTCGAGTCTTGGTGTCTTGGTGGCGAAAATGTTTTTTGCATAAAATGCAAAGAAATTACAATTAAGACTCTAAATTAAAATTGAGCGATTTTTTACCCGATCTGCGCCGATCTATTGCGCAGTCCAGCCTACGGCGGGATTCGCGAAAACCCTTCGATCCGCCGGCTTCCAGCTCGGAGAGAGGCGTAACGGTGGTTTTCGCAAATCCTGATGCGTCAATATCCCAGCATATCTGCAGGTAATAAATCGCCCAACCGGGTTTAAGTCGGAATTCTCCAGATTTGCCTTCTCCGGCCGGTTCTCCTTTCAAGCCGGAGAAGGCGATCTCGATCTTATGTTAACCTCATGGTTGCCGGCACATTAATACCGGTAAGGAGGACCAGCCTCTTCCATGGTTTTGACATATTCTTTGATTATTTTAACCACCTTGGCATTCCTGGGGCTCTTGGCAGCGGTCTCGTCCCAGAATTTGAGGGCGGCGTCTTCCACCACCTTCCATTCCTCTTTGGGGATCGTGGTGAGCTTCAGCTTCCCGCCCTTGGTGCGGTATTGAGCTTCACCCCACCAGTACCAGTGTTGCCGGTAGTAGTGCGAACTGTCCATGCAAAGCCGGAACAGCTCTTTTAGGTGTTCAGGCACCTTGGCCCATGAATCGGAGTTGGCGAAGTACGAACCCGCCCAGGCGCCGGATATGGGATTGGTCAGATAATATTTGGTGACATCCGCCCATCCGACCGTATAGTCCTCGGTGATGCCGGACCAGGCAACGCCGTCGAGTTCACCCGTTTGAAGGGCCATCTGGACGTCTTCATAGGGAAGGGACATCGGGACAACGCCGAACTGCTGCATGAATCGGCCCCCGGTGGGGAACATATACATTCTCAGACCTTTAAAATCTTCCACGTGGTTGATCGGCTTGGAAGTAGCGAAATTGCACGGGTCCCAGGCCCCGGCACTCAGCCAGGTGACCCCTTTGACTTCAGAGTAGGCTTCCTGCCAGATTTCGTTCAGCCCATACCAGTTCCACAGCACGGGAACATCCAGTGAGTAGCGTGAAGCAAAAGGAAAGTAAGCCGCAAATATGGCCACATCAACCGGCGCCGCGATGGAGTCATCGTCACTCTGGACGGCGTCGATGGTCCCCTTCGTCAAGGCTCTAAACAGCTCACCGTGGGGTACCAGCTGATCGGCGTTGTACAGCTCGATGACCATCTCCCCGTTGGCTGCTTTGTTAAACGCATCGATGGATGGTTTAATAACATGCGCAGCCAGGGCGGGACCGGCATAGGTTTGCAGCCTCCAC
This sequence comes from Desulfobacterales bacterium, assembly GCA_020345785.1. The sequence continues at coordinate 3,448,017 of CP070771.1, read as the reverse complement.
TTGATGGTCGTTTTCTTTTGTGCAATTACATAGGGTGCATTTACGGCCGTGGCTGCCAATGCAGCTGCCCCCACGCCTGCTTTTTTAATAAAATCTCTTCTTTTCATTTTACCTGCCTCCTTTCGTGAGGTTGGGGTTAATACCAGAGCCAATTCAACGAGGTGTAACAGTTAAGTAACACAGTTGTCAGAGGTCGAGGTGATGGTCCCTCGAAAATGAATCGGGGGCACTGCCAGTTTGCCGGTATCGCAAAGGTGAAGTCTTAACCATGTCGTTTAGCTGAACGGCAAGCCGGGTGCCCCTTTTGCCAAAAAGTTCCTGGCAAATTAGGTCTACCTACATTACAGATTAATATGCTGTCAAGTTTTTTGTGTATTGAGCCAGCTATGATATTTTTTGAATTAGATGATGTTATTTTTCCTCAGAAAGCTCTGGATATCCTGCCAGAAAACCTTCCAATCCGGCGGACAGTCGTTGTGTCCGGCCTCGTAGGTTATCAGCTTCCCATTTTTGGTTGCTCTGTGCAGCGCAATTCCATGGGAATAGGGGATCACTGTGTCATGCCTGCCGTGCATGATCAATACCGGTGCCGGATAGTTTTCGACCACCGACAGGTTGTCGAAAGGATCCCTTACAAGAAACGATGGTGCCAGATAGCGTTTGGCAAAGGATCGGACGCCGGTAAAGGTCGAAATTAAAATCAAGGCCGCCGAAGGTCTTTGAGCAGCCAATGCGCATACCGCACCCCCTCCCAGGGAACGGCCAAAATAAACAATCCGTTTTGGATCGACATCGCGGCGGGATGCTAGTACATCATAGGCAGCAACAAAGGTATCGGTGATGCTTTTTTGAGAGGGCGATCCTGCCGACCGCCCGTAGCCCGGATATTCCACCAGCAGCACGGCAAGACCTATCCGGGCAAATCCGTAGAGTTCCTCGGGCCAGAAATCGATGAGTTCGCCGTTGCCGTGGGCGAAAATTACCGCCGGTGCCGGTCCGGTGCGCCCGTCGGATACCGGCGGTATATACCAGGTTTCAACTTTGCCGAATTCAAACTCGAGCCAAATTTTTTCCAGCCCGGGTATTTGGGAATCGGATGATGTTGGCGTCGGAATCATGCCGCGCGGAAACATCATCTGGCGCTGCAGAAGAAAAAGAAGCCCGCAGTAGACAATATAAAGGCAAAGCGGCCATAAAATATATTTAAGCAGAGGATGCATATAAAATCCTTGGAAAAATGCCTAAAATTACAAAATGCCTAAACTGCCTAAAATTAAAGCTGAATAGTCTCTATCTTCTCTTTTTGTCAAGAATTAACGAAATGATCAAAGACAGAAGTTTGTATAAGAAAACAAAATCCCAAATCTCAAGCACCAAATTACAAATAAATTTCAAATTATAATATCTAATGACCAAAACGATCACGCCAGTTGAATCGTATGGCTAGGCAAAGCCAGGTCTAGGAGGATTCTTTTAATGCCATCGCACACAACTGCTGACGGATTGCCGGCTTAGTCTGCTATGAGCCTGGCTCTGTCGTATTTTGAATTTGGAATATTGAGATTTGTTTGTGATTTGTTTTTTGGTGCTTGGAATTTTCATGTTTTTCATTAAGTAAGTGGTTTTCGATAAGACATTTGTTTACCAAAATAATTAATGCTGCCCTTCATCCCGTACCGCTTATGGACAAAGCAAATTGACTCTGTTATTAACTGCCAAGTGCTTCGCACCAAAAATCTGACACTTGAAACCCATTCTAATAACGTTGCGATAAATTTGATGCTCTGCATGGGCCACTTCATCCGAACGCGATCTTGAACAAAGCGGTGGCCGGAAAGGGACACACCAATGATGATTCAAAGCGTCGCCGGATTATTGGTTTTCGCCGGACTGGCATGGCTGATGAGCGAAAATCGAAGAGACGCCAGAATAAAAATGGCTCTCACAGGTATCGTTCTGCAGTTGCTTGTGGGGCTGGTTTTATTGAAACTGCCCATTTTCAGAGATTTTTTCCTTTTGTTGAACCGGTTGGTGCTGTCGCTTGAAGAAGCCACTACAGCGGGTACCTCTTTTGTTTTCGGATATCTCGGCGGCGGCGACCTTCCTTTTAAAGAAAAATTTCCGGGAGCCAGCTTTATACTGGCCTTCAGAGGACTTCCCCTGGTGCTGCTCATGAGTGCCCTTTCGGCGCTGCTGTTTTACTGGAAGATCCTGCCGATTGTCGTCAAGGCATTTTCGCTGGTCCTGCAGAAGACCATGAGGGTAGGGGGGGCTGAAGGATTGGGAGTATCCGTAAACATATTCGTTGGGATGATCGAGGCCCCGCTTTTTATTCGACCGTATCTTAAAAATATGACCCGCAGCGAAATTTTCACTATCATGACCTGCGGCATGGCAACTATTGCCGGCACGGTTATGGTGCTTTATGCCAGTATCCTCAGCAATACGATTCCGGATGTTATGGGACATATTCTAACGGCTTCCATTATCAGTGTACCGGCGGCTGTTACCGTTTCAAAGCTTATGGTGCCGGAAACCGGTGAACTGACTTCCGGCGAATTAACGGCGCCTGAGAAGGCCACCAGTTCCATGGATGCCGTGACCAAGGGCACCCTGCAGGGCGTTGAACTTTTGATCAACATTATGGCAATGCTGCTTGTGCTGGTTGCGCTGGTGTATCTTATAAACGTAATTCTCGGTCTTTTGCCGGATCTCGGCGCCAGGCCGATTACGCTGCAGAGGCTGATGGGATACGTGATGGCTCCGGTGGTCTGGTTGATGGGAGTGCCTTGGCAGGAGGCGACCACAGCCGGGGCACTCATGGGAACCAAAACAATTCTCAATGAATTGCTGGCCTATCTGGATATGAGTCGCCTATCCCCGGGTACATTGAGTCCCAGAAGCCTGCTCATTATGACCTACGCTATGTGCGGATTTGCCAATCCCGGTAGTTTGGGAATTATGATTGGCGGGATGGGGACCATGGCGCCTGGCCGGCGGGATGAAATCGTTGCGTTGGGATTCAGATCCATCATCGCCGGAACTCTGGCCACATGTATGACCGGCGCGGTGGTGGGGATCATTGGAGGGTAGACACAGGACTGAGGAAAGAGGACTGAGGACTGAGCAAATATGAATTTGGATCACGAAGGTAAAGAGGTTTCAGGTGTCAGCGGCGCCGCTGAATGCCGTAGGCGGCCAATTTGATTGAAAAAAGAAACTCAAAAAAGCGAATATCGAATATCGAATAATGAATATTCCGCCGGAGGCGGATCGAAGAAAGGTATTCTGTCTATTTTATAAAAAAGACTGAGCGTAGCGAAACCGCCCTTCGAAATTCTGGTTGAAGATCACGTCTTTAGCGTGATTCGTTATTCTGCGGTTCTGCGGTTCGCGTTGCTTTCGAGTTCTTCGGCCAGTTTCGAAATACCGTCAAAATCAAAGTCCTGTGCCAATTGCAGAATTTTACGGCTGAGGTTGCCGTACTGATCTGATTCTAGCCCTGCGGCAATGGTTTTTAATTCGGTGACGTTGCCCATACCGACCGCATTTCGCAGCCTTTCTGCGGTTTGCTTTGCGAGCGCCGGCGGTATGGACGGGATTGCCGCTGCACTCGGTGCGGTTATCTCCTCACCGGTGGGCTCCTGAATGCTCCGACAGGCTGACAGGGCTTCGTTTAGCGCATTTTTCAATACGGTGAATTTTTCCTCCATTCGATCGAATTGCCGATCCTCACCCGACATTGCCTTTTTAACTAGGCTGTCCATTTCAGCCGCCGCCGCCTGCAAGCGGGTTGCGGACAGATTGCCGGCAAGACCTTTGACATTGTGGACGAGGCTGTGCACGCGATCCATGTCCTTGGACGCCAGGGCCTGATAAATCTGATCGGCAGTCTCGGTATACTTCACCGCAAAATCCAGCAGGAGCTTGCGGTATAATTTGCGGTTTCCCTGCAGGCGTTTTAACCCCTCTAAGAGATCAAAACCCGGCAGTGATTGCGGCAGACCGTCTTTTCTGTCGTTGGACTCCACCCGGGAGGGAACCCCGTCAGAGACATCCGTGGGCGCTGCATCTGACACCTCGGTTTCCGACAATTCGCCGGTTTCACGCTTCGCGGCCGGTCGAATCCATTTTTCCAGCGTCGTGAAAAGCTCTTGCGGATCAATGGGTTTGGCGACATGGTCGTTCATTCCCGCCGCCAGGCTCTTTTCACGATCACCGGCCATGGCGTGTGCCGTCATGGCAATTATTGGAACATTTCGGATTTCGGATTTCAGATTTCGGATTTCCCGCGTAGCGTCATATCCGTCCATTACCGGCATCTGAATGTCCATCAGCACGACATCAAATTCTTGCTGCCGGACGGCCTCGACAGCTTCCTGACCGTTGTTGGCCAATGCTACCTGGATACCGGCACCGGATAAAATTTCCAAGGCAACCTGCTGGTTGATTTCGTTGTCTTCCGCCAGAAGAATTTTTGCCCCATTAAGGTCCTTTGCGGCGTCTTCGGCTGGTTTCTGCCCGATTTGAACGCGCGGGCCGCGCTGCAGTTCTTTTCCAAAAACCTCCATGATTGTATTCAGCATCACCGAAGGATTCACCGGTTTGATGAGAAAGCCGTCCAGTCCCACGGCTTTGGCCTGCTGCATAACCTCTTGACGGCCGTAGGCGGTGGCCATGATGATCTTGGGCATACGGTCGGCTGTGGTGCGTTTTTTTATTTGGCGAGCTGCCTCAAGACCGTCCATTCCCGGCATCTTCCAGTCCA
>CP070771.1:3431432-3443149 GCA_020345785.1 Desulfobacterales bacterium | reverse complement strand
AAACAATATTAAGGTAATTGAAGCTTTTCAGAAGGTCTTGAAAGTCTCGATCTTGGAGTGTTGGAGTATTGAAATGAAAGATATCAAACCTTTGGCCATTAGTCCATCACTCCAGTACTCCAACCTTCACGCCTATTTCTTCATAAGGTGAGACACCGCCTGCTCCAGTCCGTCGATCGTCAACTCAAACATGGGAAAAATTTCACGGATAGCGCTGATCGTGCGGGTGTAATCCCACATGCTGGCAGGCACGGGATTCAACCAGACCGAAAGGGGGAAAGTTTTGGCAAGAAGATTCAAGCATTCAATACTTGGCAGGCCGCTGCGCTCCTCGATGTGGATGGACCCGTCGGTGGCCATCAGCTCATAGGGGGCCATACTGGCGTCTCCAACAACAATAAAGCGGGTCTGGGGATCAAGACGGGCAAATTCTTCGATGCGCTGCGGTTTTTTATACCGCGCCGAATCTTCCCACAAATGAGTATAAATCGTATTGTGGAAAAAATAGGTCTTTATATCCTTGAATTGAGCTTTGGCATAATCGAAGAGGGTTTGGACGACCGGGATATACGGGTCCATGGACCAACCACCGTTGTCAATGGCAAGGATGACCTTCAACCGGTCCTTTAACCGCCGGTCAAAGATAATTTCGATTTCACCGGCATTTTTCATGGTCTGATAAATTGTTTCGTCAATATTTACCTGATCTTTGGGACCCACGGGGATCAAATTGCGCAGTCTTTTCAAGGCCTCTCCCACCAAGGCATGGGTAAGGGGTCCGCTCAACGAGTAATCTTTGTAACGTCTGTCCATGGCCACTTTTACGGCTGATTTATTTCTGGAAACACCGCCCACCCGCATCCCTCCGGGATGGTAACCTGAATGACCTACCGGGGAGTACCCCCGGGTACCGATCCATTTTCCGCCCCCGTGATGCGCCTCGGTTTGATCCTTCAGACGCTGTTTAAAATATTCGATCAATTCTTCGGGCGTGAGTTTGGTCAGAGCCGACTCGTCCACGCCCAGCAATTTGGATAATTCTTCAGGATTTTGCAGCCAGGCTTCCAGCATGGTTCGAGCCAGTTCATCGAGCTCGAGCGCCTCATTTTCGGGCAATTCTGCGCCCCGGAAATGATGGGCAAAAACCTGGTCAAACAGGTCAAAATAACGCTCGCTTTTAACAAGAATCGCACGTGAAGCCGTATAAAAATCATCCAATGTGGTCACCAGACCTTTACTGAGCGCCTTCTGAAGGGTCAGAAAAGCCGTGGGGCTGACCGGTATACCGACGTTCTTTAGCTTATAGAAAAATTCAATAAACATGGTTAAAGCTGCGCTTTAAAGTTGATAGTTGATAGCCTGTAGCGCATAGCAGTAGGGATGAAATCTATTTTACTTTTAGCTTCGCTTTAATGAGCGCTTCGCTTGAGGAGCGTTCCCTCGGAACTCAAGGAGCAGCCCTCCGGGCTTTGAGGCAAGTAAAAATTGTATAACGGAATGAATTTAATCCTTTTTTGCCTCAAGTTCCGCACGCGGAACGCTCCTAGAGCATAGCGCTCCTCAAGGATCGAAGATCCGCTCCTCAAGCGCAGCGCTCCTAATTCATTCTCCGTCCATTCACCGCATATTGAGCACGGGCATAGTCTTGGCTTTTTTTAAACAGCACTCCCAGATACGGCAGCTCGCCTTTCGCCAGTTGCTTTGGCTTGAAGTCAGGGTCGGCTTTTAATGCCCTGATCCAATTTATCAATTCGCGAGTAGCGGGTTTCTTCTCGACGGCATCCACTTTGCGCATCCGATAAAAAGCAGCAATGGCATTTTCCATGAGTTCGGAATCCAGGTCCGGAAAATGCACACCGATTATTCTGCGCATCATATCCGCGTCGGGAAAGGCAATGTGATGAAAATTGCAGCGCCCCAAAAATGGGTCGGACAAGTCTTTTTTGGCGTTCGAGGTGATGATAATCACCGGCCGAAATTTGGCCGAGATGGTTTTGTCGATTTCGATGATATCAAACTCCATCTGGTCCAATACATCCAGCATGTCATCCTGAAAATCAGTGTCCGCTTTGTCGATTTCATCGATCAGCAGCACGGTTCTAACATGCGCCGTAAACGCCTGACCGATTTTGCCCATTTTGATATAGTCCTCAATGTTGCTGACATCTCGTTGGGAGTCTCCGAAACGGCTGTCATTCAGCCGTGTCAGGGTATCGTACTGGTACAAGGCATCGACCAGTTTCATACTTGACTTTACATTAAGCACAATCAAGGGCATTTTTAAGCTTTCCGCAATCGCATGCGCGAGCATGGTCTTGCCGGTGCCGGGCTCACCTTTCAATAGGAGCGGCATTTCCAAGGCCATCGATATATTTACTATCCTAGCCAATTCTTCATCTAAAACGTAGCGGGTCGCCCCCGAGAAATGATTTGAACTGTCATTGTCTACCATCGGATACCTTACCTTTTGTAGTTAAGTTTTATTCTTAAGATTAAATAAATCGATCATTTACCAAAGGCCGTCTCGTATTCTTACGCGGCGGCTGGGAGGCTGGAAGGCTGGGATGCTGGGAAGCATTCAGAGCTTGAAAACAGCCTTCAAATTTTTAAGCCGCCTCTCTTCAAAAATGCGGCAAACGCTTGGCTCCGTGCCTATGTACCATGCCCGTAATTCACAGGTTCCTTATCTGCCGGGAGAGTGCTCTGGTTAATTTTATCACTTTTTCAGCAGAAGCAAGATCCAGGGAGCCGACGCCGCAACTTGGTGTAATTAAGGATTGGCTTATCAACGTCTGCCTATTAGTCCCAAGTGCTTCTAATTGTTTCACTTTGTCCCACCATTTTTCCAAAAGCGAGTCGTTGGTCTCCCGTTCAATCTGTTGCCTGTGCAAAGTCGGTACGATACCCCAGGCTAATGTTTTGCCGGATTCAAGAAATTCCATAATCTGTTTGGGATAAAGAATGAGACGGTCAAAATAGGCATATGCATCAAAACTAATAATATCGGCCGGAGATTCCAGTATCAGTGACCAATCGGTATTGGCACACACATGGACACCGGCAAGCCCACCTTCCCCCTGCACGGCCTCGCATATTTCCGCAATGCATTGACCGATATCATTGCGGGAGATACTGGTAAACTCCGAGGAGCCGAAACCGGCAAGTGCAGGTTCATCAATGAAAATAAGGACCGGCTGCTTATATCGAGATAATTGGCGCACCTGCCACCGGGCTTTCATGGCTAAAAGCTTAACCACGACATCTCTTAATTGTGCATCATAAAAGATCGCCCGTTTGTTTTGATCAGTGATCCCGGTCCCCAAGGTGAAAGGACCGGTAATTTGTCCTTTAACTGCAATGGGATTCGCGGGCTCGGTTGCAAGGCGCTCTAACAGGCAAAAAAAGCCTTTGGCGTTGTCTTCGGTCAAGGCAAAGCGCGAGGCATCCAGATCGATCTCTCCCTCAATCACTCCCATGTATTCTTCAAAAAATTGAAGCAGTTCCTCATCGAAGGTGCCGCTTTCCGTATTTACAAAAACGCCGCCGTTATTACGGCAGATACCCGGCAGTCCCCGGGTAAATTGCAGCATCATCCCCTCTTCCTGATGAACCGTGAGTTGCGCCCAGAAGGGAATTTCGGGTGTATATTCAAAAATCAGGTCGACGGCTTCCCTGTGATCTGTCAGCGGAAGACTACCGATCAAGGTGGCCATGCCATTGGCCCGAAACAGTTCAGTCATACTTGAAGCCCCTTACGGCAGGATCTTTCTACAAAATATTCTAAATAAAACAGAAAACTAACACGGACAAGTTCGATTGGCAAGATTTAGGTGAGGGCAAACGGCGGGCACGCTAAAATTGGTTATAATGACATGCCCTTGGATCGGCAAAAAAATTTCGGTGACCCAATGCTCGCCCCCCAACCCCCAACTTGCAACCTCCACCCCCGCCCGCAATCCGTTAATCAAAACTTGTAAATAGCAAATTGAAATGATTGACACACATATAGCCCAGTGATATATTCAGTTCGTCCGATAATCTACTACTGACATCTTGATTACAACAAAAAGGGAACTATACACAGCGGTGCGCGTATTTGGCCGGCGGCGATGGTTTAAACATCACGACCATTTGGCCGAATATGTCATTTTTCCAGGAGCTGTGTATGCGGGGTGCCCGGTGGCGAACATCATATCATTTAAAGATAAAAAGGGCCTTGCGCAAGAAAAACAAACGGCCCAAATGAAAAAACGCAAGGTTCTGGCTGTTCGAAAAGTCTTCCAATGCACCCATTGCGCCTTCAAGTGTGAAAAATGCGGCACTCAGATTGACGTCGATTCGAGCGCCAGCGCCGAATACAGTCGCAAGCTCAATGTTCCATATAATTTTTGCGAAGCGTGCTCTGATGAATATATAGACTATATCGAGCGGCTGAAAGGAGCCGGAGATCCGGATTGCTATTGGCACAATGAGGCCTGGATTGATGCCTGGGGGAAATGGATAGATTATCAAAGCAGCATAGATCGGTATTTAAAATCAAAGGAGTTCAAGCGGCTGCTCAATGAACTCAAACAAACCGGGCCCGAGAAATAGGAGGTATTATGTTTGGAATTGGAATGCCGGAACTAATCATAATTTTAGTCATCATTCTGATCATCTTTGGCGCCGGCAAACTGCCGGAAATAGGCGCTGGAATGGGTAAGGCCATAAGAAATTTTAAAGGTGCATCCAATGAGGAAGAAAAAAAGGAAGCTGAAAAGATAGAAGAGGATAAAAAAACCTGAAAAGCCTTCGGGAAATATACAATCAAGAATGATTTATTGAAGATTAGTTGAAGGGCGGTGAATGGATACGACGCATACTGCCCTTTTTTAACTGTCAAATCCGCATGCCATGCAATATCCTCCTCAGGTAGGTAGGCGCGACGGACCACACCAGGCAACGACCCAAGCGCGCCATTTGCCAATTATAAAGCTCCATTCTTGTTAATCCGGCGCCAAGGAGCTCATCTTAGTGACCAACCTATAGGGTTTCATCAGAACGGAATATCATCGTCGTCGGGCCCGGACGCCGGGGCTCCCGGGTATTCGGCAACAGGCGGGCTTTCCGGTCTTGCACCGCCGGCATTGTCCCTGGCTCCCAGCATCTGCATCTGGTTGGCAACAATCTCGGTGGTGTAGCGTTTGACACCGTTCTGATCTTCCCATTCCCGGGTCTGAATGCGTCCTTCGATGTAAACTTGCTTGCCTTTTGTCAAATACTCACCGCATATTTCTCCCAGTCTATTAAACGCGACAATGCGATGCCATTCCGTACGTTCTCTTTTCTCGCCGGTATCTTTGTCTTTCCATTCTTCGGAGGTCGCCACACTGAAATTGGCGACTGCAACTCCGCTGGGTGTATAACGAACCTCCGGATCTTTTCCTAGTCGACCGACGATAATAGCCTTGTTGATGCCAGCCATCTCCACCTCCTTCTGAGTTAACCGATGTAAATATGGTTTCTGATACAGCAATACTATGGTAATGTCAATCAAAGTTCCGACCCCCGATAGATCGGGGAAATACCTAATCCCGCTTGCAGCGGGACTAAAATGCGCTAAAATGGCTAAAATTTTGGCAGCCGCTACGCTGTCTCTTTTTATGAATGGGTATTTGGTAAATAAACAACCGGAAATAAGAAAAAAAATTGACATTACTGGTGTTTCCAATTGGAGCCGTTTTGGCGCTTAATTGGCTGCAGCTTTCTGTAATGAGATAGGATCAGGAAACCTTAGCGTGCCCTCTGAAACATCATTATCCAAACGTATTAAACGCCACGTCATCGGGCGCAGCCGACCGTATTTTGCCGCTACCGGTCCCGGTGCCGAAACCATTTGTTACAGGGAACTGTCTGCGCTTGGGCTTTCGATGCAAGATGCAACCGTGGTTGACGGGGGCGTTGAATTTAACGGGATCCTGCAGGATTGTTATTTGGCCAACCTGCACTTGCGGACTGCCAACCGAATTCTTCTGCGTGTCCATAGTTTCAAGGCATCCGCTTTCAATCAGTTGGAATCAAAAACGGCCGCAATCCCCTGGGACCTTTACCTGCCGCCTGGAACCACTCCGCAAATCCACGCCACCACTAGACACTGCCGCCTTTACCATACCGATGCCATTTGCGAACGCATAGTGAAAAGTATTTCGCGACAGACCAGCGGCAACACGGACAGTGGGGGACGAAAACAAAAAATTTTATTGGAGCCAAAGATTTTTGTGCGGGGGGTGGATGATCAGTTTACCATATCCATTGACAGCAGCGGCGAGCACCTTCACAAACGCGGTTTAAAAATACATACCGGCGGAGCGCCTCTGCGGGAAACGATTGCGGCGGCGGCCTTACTGCTGGCAGGCTACCGCGGCGCCGAACCTGTTATAGATCCCATGTGCGGAACCGGAACATTCTCCCTGGAAGCAGCTTTGATGGCCAAAAACATCCCGCCGGGGTGGTTCAGAGAGTTTGCCTTTATGGGATGGCCTTCTTTTCGCCCGAAAAAGTGGGAATATCTCAAGCGCCAGTGCCAGGCGCATTTTACCGGCTACCCGGCGCCGACAATTTTCGCATCGGACAAAGACCCATCCGCCTGCCGACGCCTGGAGAAAGGCCTGACCGAAAACCGACTGGCCGACGTCATAAAAGTTATCAATCAAGACTTTTTTGATTTTCTTCCGCGCGATTTGACCGATCAAACCGGGTTAGTGGCCATTAACCCGCCCTATGGCAGGCGCCTGGAGAACCGCGCACAGAGCGAAGCGCTCTTTATAAAAATTTGTGCCCGACTAAAGCAGGGATATAAAGGCTGGAAAGTGATTCTGATATCTCCGAACAGGCATCTTATAAAAAAGGTCCCTTTTCCAATGGAGACATACCCTATCTTTCATGGCGGGCTGAGACCGGTGCTTATGATAGGAACGATTGCGTAATAGATCCGCTAAGTGTTCCGCCCTGAAACTTAGCCTAATCAGGGTAGGCGGGTATGGTTCTTTGAAAATTGAAGAAAGTCTTTTGATCGAAGAGGCGGCAGATTAATTACTTCGTCTTCAAGATTGACAGCCGAATCTTTCTTACCTATTATCCCCACCTGGCCCCAATAGACCTTTTTTTCAATGTCAGAGCAAAGTACCGATGATCTGAAAGGAAACGTTGATGTCCTCTGTGTGGCCTTTTGTTTTGCTTGCAATCGTCGCCGGTTTCTGCCTTCCGACCCAGGCCGGCATCAACACTCAGCTCAATCTCTGGAGCCGGTCGGCCATTTTGACCGCCACGATCTCTTTTGCGGTGGGAACCATCGGCCTGGCCGTCTATGCCCTTATATTAAGAACGCCCTGGCCGTCGGGAGCAACCGTCGCCCGTTATCCATGGTGGATATGGACCGGAGGTCTGCTGGGTGCGTTTCTGGTTGCCTCCACCGTCCTACTGGCACCGCGACTGGGGGCGGCATCAATGATCGCCCTGATCGTCGCCGGCCAGATGCTGTCCTCGATTTGTCTGGATCATTTCGGTTGGATCGGCTACCCGGTACATCCGGTCAACGGACTCAGGTTGCTGGGCGTGGTTCTTCTGGTAGCAGGAGTAGTTTTGATAAGATTATTCTAATTATACACAGCGTCCTATTTAATATTGAATATTTTCTATTGAAGATTGAATATTTAAAGTCCGCCTTCAGCGCATCAATTTAAAAAAAACGGCGCGAAGCGACATCCAACAATCTTCAATTTTCAATTCCGGCTCGTCCGGACGAGGGAGGAAGTATAATGGATTTGAAAGATTTAAGAGTAAATGGTGCGCGTCTGCAAAGCACGCTGGAAACGATGGCCAAAATTGGTGGAACACCCGGCGGTGGTGTGCAGCGTTTAACCTTGACCGATGAGGACAAGCAGGCCCGGGATCTATTCGTCAAGTGGCTGAAAGAGCTGAATCTTGAAATCACCGTTGATGAAATGGGCAATATCTTCGGCAAGCGTGCGAGCCGCAACAACGATCTGCCGCCGGTGATGAGCGGTTCCCATATCGATTCACAGCCCAAGGGTGGGCGCTTTGACGGCATCTTAGGGGTTATGGGCCCTCTGGAAGTTTTGAGAACATTACATGATAACAGCATTGAAACCGAGCGTCCCCTTATCATCGTGGACTGGACCAATGAGGAAGGCTCCCGCTTTGCACCAGCCATGGTGGCCTCCGGGGTATGGGCCGGAGCGCTGGACAGAGACTGGGTATATAATCGTACCGACATTAATGGAAAACGCTTTGAGGACGAACTGATCCGCATCGGCTACAAAGGCACCGCGCCCTGCAAGAAGTGGCCGGTTCACTGCTACTACGAGTTCCACATCGAACAGGGACCGATTCTGGAAAGAGAAGGAAAGCTGATCGGGGCTCCCAAGGGAATTTTGTGCCTGCACTGGTATGACATTTATTTGGAGGGTGAAGCCAACCAGGTGGGTCCCACGCCCATGGAAGGCAGACACGATGCCCTTTGCGCGGCGGCTGAAATGATCTTGAAAGTCAATGAGCTTCCGGATCGCATGGGAGGCAATATGGTGGCCACAGTCGGTGAGATTCAAAATTACCCGAATTCAAGAAACATCATTCCCGATAAAGTCCATTTTACGGTGGATATCCGCTCCTGGGACGATGATCATGCAATTAAGGCCTGGGGGCTGGTTCGCAAAGACTTTGAAGACATTGCCGCCCGGCGCGGCTGCCCGATTCAGATTGAGGAAACCTGGCGGGTTGAGCACTCTCCTTTTGATGAGAAACGCGTTCAGCTGGTAATGGACTGTGCCGACAGGCTGGGATATCCCTATCTGCACATGGTCAGCGGCGCCGGACATGACGCCAGCTACATGAACCAGGTATGTCCGACCGCCATGATTTTTGTCCCCAGTATCGGCGGACGAAGTCATGTTGAAGTTGAAAATACCAAGTGGGAAGACTGCGAGGCCGGTGCGAACGTGCTGCTGCATGCCATGCTGCAGTCAGCCAACGAAAAATAGTAGAAATGGTTAGTGGTGATTCTAAGACTGGATACCTGGTCCTCTGGGCCAGGATTCTTTACTTGTTATTAGCGTAAGGATATATGACAGATAACCGGGTTTATTGAGTCAGAGCCATTGCGACTACCAAATGCAGTCTCAACAAAAAAAGCGGCCATGGAAGGCCGCCCGACTGCCTCGATTTGCCAAATCCGTTCAATGCCATAGTGCGACAGACGATTATCTCGACTCAACAGTTGCATGTCTTCCATAATGGCCTGCGCTTTAACATGTGCGGCTGGCCCGCAGCACCTTCATTCCATGTACTGCCTGAAGTCTTCCAGCAACCCATCAAAACCATCCCTTTGGATGCCGCTTAATGCCACGATAGGAAGCCACTACAACTCCCGGCCGAAAATGGCTGCAAGCCCACTTCGCCAAGATCGTTACCAAACCTGACCATATCAAGGAATAATGACAATAAGCGCGCTTATCGCTGACAAAATCCGCCAGGACTCATATGAACTTACCGAAACCATTGATCCAACCATCTGAAATTATGATATAATCTTCTATCTCTTCAAAAATGGTGCAATTTTTGCTTGTTTTGTTTCTTTTTTGGCAAATCAATGCAAATTGGAATCCCATTACGATCATTCGCTATTTTTATGAATACTAATCGATTTACGCGTCTGTTTCTGGCATTTGCAATTATTTACCTCGTAACACTGATGGCCGAAACCATCCACGCCGAGGAGTATTCAATCGTCCCGGTTGGAAGTTGGGTCATGCAAGTTGATCTTAAAGAACCTCAACAGCTGCCGGAAGGTACCATCCAAGACGGAACATATTTTATTCTCGTCGATCGCCAGGATCATCCCAACGGAGAATTGCAGGAGTCTTTTAGACGCTATGCGCAGAAAATCGTCAGCCAGCAAGGTGTCGAAGATGGCTCGCAGATTACCATTTCTTTCGAACCATCCTATCAGAAACTGCTATTACACAAAATTGCCGTTCACCGCGCGGGCCGTCGCATTGATCAAATAAATCAGGCGCGCATTTTTATTCTTCAAAGAGAAAAGGATCTTGAAGCCCGTATTTACGACGGCAGAAAAACTTTCAATGCCATATTGAATGACATTCGCAGCGGCGACATTGTCGAATACAGCTATACCATCCAGGGGGCCAATCCTGTGTTTGACGGAAGGTTTTTTGAGGACATCGGTGTTCGATGGAGTGTTCCGGTTTACCGGTTGCATTATCGACTGCTATGGCCGCAGTCGAAAGCTCTGCACGTGATACCGCACGGTATTGATCTGCAACCGGAGATACGTAATGCTGACCGCTACAAGGAATATGTGTTCTTTCTTAGCGATATACCGGCAATCATTCCGGACAGTGACCTGCCTTCCTGGTATAATCCCTACCCGTGGATTCAAATAAGTGAATTTTCAAAGTGGCAGGATGTCGTCGATTGGGGCCAAAATCTTTATCAAACGCCTGCCGACATATCAGCTGAATTACAAACCAAGATAGAAGAATTCACTACCTCTTCTGCCAATCCAACCGATCGCTTGCTTTCAGCGGTCAGATTCGTACAGGATGAGATACGCTATCTCGGTATCGAAATTGGTCCAAACTCACATAAGCCCAGTGATCCATCGGTTGTGCTCAATCGGCGTTTTGGCGACTGCAAAGACAAGACGCTGCTGCTGCGCACCATCCTGAAAAGAATGGGAATCGAGGCATATCCTGCCATCGTGAACACCTACACGCAGCGCGAGATAAAAGAGTGGCACCCATCCCCGTACGCTTTCAACCATGTTATCATTGGTGTTGAAGTTGAAGGGATCAACTACTGGATTGATTCCACGAAGACCTATCAACGAGGCACCCTCGATAAATTGAGTCAACCAGATTATGGATATGCCCTTTTTCTCAAGAGTTCGAGTTCAGCGCTCGTACCCATGCAAACGCCCGTATTGGAACTGCCCGAACAGGAAATAAACGAAACTTTTGATCTAAAAGGCGGCTATGAGCAGCCGGCGGCCCTGAGAATTCTGACCATCTATCGCGGTGACATGGCGGATTATATGCGTAGACGCTTTGCAGCTGAGGGCCTCAGGGCAATGGAAAAATCCTATGTCAACTACTACGCGAAGACTTATCCGGACATCGAACTGGCAAAGGCCCTTGGGGTCGATGACGACCCCGTTAACAATTCATTCCGCGTGGTGGAAGAATACGTCATTAAAGACTTCTGGACATCCTCCGACGACAGTGACCGCCTGGAAGGTAATTTCTATCCTCAGGTTATCGATGATGTTATCCGACAGCCGACCACACGAATCCGAACCATGCCGCTTAAGATTTCTCATCCCTTGTTTTATCGGCAAAAGACAGAGGTTTTATTGCCCGATCACTGGGATATCGAACCACTGTCGAATCGAATCGAAGATGAAGCCATGGTGTTCACCAGCAATGTCACTTACCATGACCGCCGTTTAACATTGCTCTATGAATTTCAAACGAAAAAAGACCACCTCCCAGCCATCGATGTTAAGGAGCATATTGCCAAACTCAAGCAAATCCGCAACGACCTGGGATACATGATTTATATATCAAAATCGCAGTCCGTCGCCCAACCGGAGGCCTCCGCCAAAAGCATCAACTGGACATTTCTGATGCTAGCGCTTTTTG
>CP070771.1:3423017-3431332 GCA_020345785.1 Desulfobacterales bacterium | reverse complement strand
GCGGCAGCGTGTGTCCGACCGGGGCGATTCAGGATATCAGTTTTGAGGATAAAATCGGCCGGCCGATTAAAATCGGTTCGGCCTACATCGACCGGGGACGCTGTCTTCCCTGGTCCGGCAACGCACCCTGCATCGTATGTCAGGAAGTCTGCCCGACCTCACCCAAGGCCATCTACCTGAAAGAGGCCGTTGCAGCGGCGCCGGATGAAAAAAAGTTGCAGGTACAGCTGCCTTATGTTGATTTGCAAAGATGCGTCGGCTGCGGTATTTGCGAAAACAAATGCCCCGTGCGAGGGTTTCCGGCCATTCGAACTATTGCCGCCGGCGAAACCAGATCTCTGAGGAATCAGATCCTGTTATAATCCCACCTCCAATCACACTAGGAATTATTATGAGACTATTGAAGGACAATAAAAGAACCGCAGAACCGCAGAATATCGAATATCGAATTTCGAAGGAAGGTATTGCTGCGCTCTTTCATCTAAATCAATAAAAATCGATAGAATTCCATAATTCGCCATTCGTCATTCAACGAGGTCTTGACAACACGTAAGGTAATATATAATTTTCGCTTTTTGAGAATAATCTCATAAAGGAATTTTTTATGGTTAGACCACAAAAAGAACGCAGGGTCGCATTCAATCCTGAAATAAGTTACTTCAAACCCAGAGGCATTCCCATGTTTGATCTGGAAGAGGTTTGTCTTACCGTTGATCAACGCGAAGCCATTCGACTATCAGATTTGCTGGGAATGTCACATGAGGAAGCCGGCCGGCACATGGGAGTATCCCGTGCAACTTTCGGCCGCATAATTGAGCGGGCCCGGCACACCGTCGCGGATGCCCTGATTAACGGCAAAGCCATCAACGTTGAAGGCGGGAATTACCAACTGGTTGATCGGGTGCGAATTTTTTATTGCCAGGACTGCGGACACGAATGGCACGAGCCTATGGGTACGGGAAGGCCGGCGCATTGCCCCGTCTGCCAAAGCATCGACTTTTACCGCGTCGGCAAAAAGAAAGCTCAAGACGGATAGTAAGCTGGTTGATACGGCTTCCGTTCCTTGAAATCACCGGAGATCATCACCATTATAAGAGCGTTGATTTGATCAACAGATAAATCGAATATACCGAAATACGATAGAAAAACGTTCAACCACAACAGCGCGAAGGCGCAAAAAAGCACTACGAATTTTACTCGACGCGCACAAAAAAAGGAGCAAACCAAATGGCAGACATTATGGGTCAAATGCCTAAAAGCCCCAAACAAGTCCAGGCCGCACAGGATGCGGCCGTAAAAGAATCACTGGGGAAAATAAAAAACAAAATACTCGTTATGAGCGGAAAAGGCGGGGTGGGTAAAACCAGCACATCGGTCAATCTTGCGATTGCCCTGGCCAACAAAGGTTTTCATGTCGGCATAATGGATGTCGATCTCCATGGACCGGACGTGCCCAGGATGTTGGGATTATCAGGGATGCCGGAAGTCAATCAAAACAAAAAGCTCAATCCCATGAGCTACTCCAATAATCTAAAAGCCATATCCATCGAATCTTTTACCCCGAATAAGGATGACGCCATTATCTGGCGGGGACCGTTAAAATTCTCGGCTATCCGACAGTTTATCGGAGATGTTGACTGGGGTAATCTGGATTTTCTGGTAATCGACTCGCCACCGGGAACCGGTGATGAACCCTTGACTGTTGCTCAGACTATCATAGACGCCCGGGCCGTCATTGTCACGACTCCCCAGGAGGTGGCTTTGGCGGATGTCAGAAAATCAATTAGTTTCTGTAAAACCGTCAAAATGGAGATTTTCGGTTTAATTGAAAATATGAGCGGTTTTTCTTGTCCGCATTGCGGTGAAATGATCGAGCTTTTCGGGTCGGGCGGTGGTGAAAAGACGGCCAAGCAGATGGGCATTAAATTTCTAGGGAGCATTCCGTTTGATCCCCGAATGGTCGCCTGCGGTGATACGGGTGCGTGCTACCAGGAGGTCCACAGCAATTCAGCCGTGACCAAAGCATTTGCCGATGTTGCGGAGATAATGGCCGGGTGGGCAGGGTAATAATAGTGGATTAAGTTGACTGCCCAGTTAAATCCGCTTCGCTGATTTCTACGAAATATTTAACCGGGTAAAAGTTGATTAAGTTGATTAGGTGAGATCGGTGGTTTAAACATGGATTCGAATAATGATCGATAATCCAAAATCTGGATTCTGCCGATTTTATAACTATCGATAGACGGAGCTAAGCGACACTAAAAATCGTCATTCGTCATTCGACAATCGTCATTTCTCGGCATAATTCCAGATTTCCAGGTTGGCTCAATAAAGCTGGAGGATAAATCTCTATGCAATGTACCGTCACCACCCTGGTGGAAAATTCCGTGGCGCAGGGCGGGAAATCGCTGCTCGCAGAGCACGGTCTGTCGTTTTACATTGAGGCCGGTGATCGCAAGATATTATTCGACACCGGCCAGAATCTTGCCATATCCAATAACGCCCGTGTGCTGGGTATCGAACTCAACCAAATCAATAGCGCGGTTTTAAGTCACGGCCATTATGATCACACGGGCGGACTGCAAAGTCTGCTCGCGTGCAACTCAGATTTTGCCTTATATGCACATCCGGATGTTTTTAGCCGCAAAGTGAAGAAAAAAAGTGATGGCTTCAAGTATATCGGCATTCCCGTCGATAAAAGTGCCATCGACAACTATGGCATAGCGGTCAAACTGGATGAGACCCCCGTCGAAATCGCTCCCGGAATTATGACGTCCGGTGAAATTCCTCTGAAGAATGATTTTGAAGCCGTCGAATCCGGGTTTTTTCTTCAAAAGGACCGGGGTGTGGACCCGGATACCCTGCCGGACGACCTGGCGCTGATACTCGACACGGACAAGGGGCTCGTGGTTTTGCTGGGGTGCAGTCATCGGGGAGTCATCAACACGTTAAACCATGTGACTCACCTGACGGGCAAACGTAAGATCCATGCTATTTTAGGCGGGCTACACCTGGGAAAAGCTTCTGATGGAAAGCTGGAAATGATCATGAATCATCTGCAAGGTTACGGTCTGGCGAAGATCGGCATCGGGCATTGCACCGGACCGCGCGCGTTGGTGGCGCTTGCCAATGAATTTGGGGATCGTGTATATCTCAATACCGTGGGCAATCAAATGGAATTTTGAGAACCGGGTGCCAAACTCATCCATTTTATCGTTACCCTTTCCGGATGGACACTAACTGAATCTGCTGTCAGCCACTGTCCCTTCAATTTCCCCGGTCCTTTTCCCGATCCAACCGATCCGATCGACTTTACGGACATCAAATGCCGGGACGTAGGGTTTTAGATCCAGCAGCGGTGTGCCGTTCACCACATCGATATCTTTCACCGTCAGGTTGCCGTTTGTTATAGCGACCAGTCGCACCACCGACAATCCGACAGGGTTTGGTCGCGATGGTGCACGGGTGGCAAATAAGCCCCGCTGACGGCTGTCCAAAAACGGCGTTACTTTCAGAGAGAATTTTTTGGACAAGTGAAAGTGATAAATCAAAAAAATGTGAGAAAATCCCGCCAAATCATCCAATCCTTCGGTATATTCCGGAAATATCTCGACACGCCCTTCAACGTCTGCCGCGCCTGTCGGCTGGATGGGTGTGCCTTCAGGCGTTTTGAAAGGCGAGTGAATTATTCCGATCGGGCGATACTTGATTAAGTTCATTTTGATATCCTAACCGGACACTGCCTTTGTCTTCTCATCTTCATCCAGATTGCCTTTACGTTTGGTTAAAAAGTGGATCGGGCAAGATGAGCGATATTTACAATATATTTCCGGGTCGCGGCATTCAAGGCAATCTTCGCACATGTAAATATTATGTTTCATGCAGGTATAACTGGTTTCTGTTTCAGGGTGATTCACGCACTTGCCCAAACTAATTTTCTCCTTTTTATGAGTGATACCACAATACAATAACCTTGGTACAAATATTTTTCAACCGGTTCACCTTCATTTGCAGTCGAAAAATGAGCAATTCCCGGCTGTGCGCGAATTGAGTGTCAATCCGCCCAACCAAAATGTATCCAGGAAATCAACTGGTCCTGACGCAATATCGAAAACGATAAAAAAATTTAAAGCTTTTGAAATTACTGACGATACAAGTAAACAGCGTACAGTAAATACCTGCCCGTAAGATTAGGTGTACGTACGAAAGGAAACCCTGCACCGTGAGCCCTGAATCTCTGAACGCTGTTAAAAAAATTATTTGCATCGTCTTATTGATCTTGATCTGTCCGATATGCTTTCCCGCCATGGCCGGCAATACACCCAATGAAATCATTATGGCAAGTGAAGAGTGGACCAATGCAACCAACCGCGACGGCACCGGATTATACTGGGATATATTCAGAGCGGTCTATGAACCTTTGGGCATCAAAACCAAATTCATCATTCAGTCGTTCAATGGATCTGTAAGCCTAGTTAAAAAAAACAGGGTCGATGCCGCCGTCGGAATCTATCCGGAAATGATCGAGGGCGCCCTGTTTTCCCGCTATCCTTTTGTTAAAGATTATGTGCTGGCGTTATTCAAAAAAAACAGGTTTGAGCAGTGGAACGGCCAGGCAACGCTGAAAGATAAAAAGGTTGCCTGGATTAAAGGTTACTCATACGACAAATATCTGGAAGTCCCGGTGGTTAAAACCGAATTCAACCGCAGAGATGATATTCTGCACCGGCTCGCTCAAAATGAGGTCGACTTCTTCATGGATACCCGCAACGACATGGAATCCGTCCTAAATCAAGGAATTATCGAGGTCAGCCGCTGCACTGTTGAGCCGGTTCTGGAACTCGATCGGTATCTGGTGTTTGCCAGCAATATCAAGGGTAAAAAGCTCAAAAACATATTTGATCATCGTTTCCCGCGATTAGTCCGATCCGGCGAAATCGAGAATTTGTTTACCAAATGGAACTGGTGATCCGATTGTCGGAGTCGGATTTGAGATTTCGGATTGAAGCAAAGGATAGCGTCGATCTTTTCTAATTTTGCTTAAACTTCCAACCTCTATGCCTCTGAACCCTTGAAGGGTGCCAAACTCCCCATTGCTGAAAAGCGACCAAGCCTGCCTAAATTTGTCTTTATTACGCCCTTCTGAAAAATACGCGCTCTACGCGCTCATAGTATGATAAACACTGACATTGTCGCCTGTCTACCTGCTGGCATGCAGACAAAAGCGACGCATCGTAATATAAAATGAACAGCATAAGGTAATTAATCCGTCGAACCTTCGATCTAGATGCCTGCTTAAGCGTTAAAGAACAACTCACAATCCTGCAAGTTCTATTTTTCAGGGTGGATTAATTAAAAATAGCATTGCCATTGAATCGAAATTAACATAGTGTAAACGGAATATCACAAACAAGCGATTGGAATGTTTCGGTCATTGGGGCGAAGCTCCTCAATTCTGTCAACCTGAGCAGAAAGTCAGACGCATGTCAAAAAATACGACCTTCGCCAACAACCCAGTCGGGCGGGAAGAAAAAATATTGCTGGTGGACGATAATACCACCAATCTTCAATTGCTGCATGAAACTCTGGATGGCCTGGGTTATAAACTTCTTGCTGCCAAAAATGGGCAAACCGCCCTGGAAATTGCCGACAAGGCCAGACCGTCACTCATTCTACTGGACATTATGATGCCGGAGATGGACGGTTATGAGGTGTGCCGCAGATTAAAATCAAATGAAAGGACATCCCAAATTCCCGTAATATTTATCACCGCATTAGCAGATGAAGAGGATGAGGCCAAGGGACTTGGTTTGGGTGCGGTGGATTACATCACCAAACCGATTAACCCGGAACTGGTCAGAGTTCGTGTGCGCAATCATCTGGCGCTGAAACGACATCAAGACCATCTGGAAAATTTGGTTGAGGAGCGCACACGGAGGCTGGCATTAACCCAGGCGGTTACTATCGAAAGCCTGGCAACCCTGGCCGAATACCGGGACCCTGAGACCGGCGGCCACATCAAACGGACTCAGAACTATGTTAAGGCGCTGGCCGTGAAACTTAAGGATCATCCAAGATTTCGTGATGTGCTGCAGGATGATACCATCGAGTTGATTTATCTGTCCGCTCCCTTGCATGATCTCGGGAAGGTGGGCGTGCGCGACAATGTACTGCTCAAAGCCGGTCGACTAACGGATGAAGAATTTGAGGAGATGAAAAAACACACGATCTACGGAGAAGAAGCCCTGCGTATTACCGAACAGAAACTCGCCGGAGATTCCTTTCTGCATTTTGCCAGAGAAATAGCCTTTACTCATCAGGAAAAATGGGACGGCTCGGGGTATCCCCAAGGATTGAAAGGTGACGACATTCCGATATCCGGCCGCTTAATGGCCTTAGCGGATGTATATGACGCGCTGATCAGCAAACGAGTTTACAAACCGCCGTTTCCCCATGAAAAAGCTGTGGAGATCATTGTTGAAGGGAAAGGTAAGCATTTTGACCCCGATATCGTCGACGCTTTTCTTGAGCTGGAAGACACCTTCCGCAACATTGCGCTGACCTTTGCCGATTTCGACGAGGAGCGCCAGATGCTCGCCGGTGCGCAGGCATCCAGAAGCGACAAATGCGGTCGGATAGAGACGATCCTGTTGGTTGAAGATAATGAGATTAATCTGGAAATCATGCAAAGCCAGCTGACGTCGCTGGATTATAAGGTAGATACCGCCGTGAACGGTAAAGAAGCGCTGGAACGGTTTCAGAAAAATAACTATGATGTGGTTTTGACGGATATCGAAATGCCGGAAATGAACGGCTATGAATTAACTAAGGCCATCCGGCGATTGGAAGAGGATGCGAAGCACATTACCCCCGTGCTTGCCATCACCGCCAGTGAATTTGATCTTAACGAGGAGCGGGCCAAATCCATGGGATTTACCGGCTACATGCTCAAGCCGCTCGACCTGGAGTTGCTCAAATCAAAATTTGCCGAAATTTTATGTGGTCCCCTGCCCAAATCAGCCGGCTGAAGTGAATCGGGGATTTTGATCTATCGGGGAGCCGAAAGGAACCAATTATTGATATTTTATAAATCATTGATTCTCTTGGTGACAACACTGCCGGTATTTCATTAAAAACAGATCTCAGTCATTTAACCTCGAATCAACTATTCATTGAGAATCGCCGGATATCCACAAAACAGTTTGACATAGATCCGGCCATTGATGTAGACAAAAGGTCTTTGTCTCCAATAATATCACGGAGGCGAAAACAAAATAATATCATAAAGGAGAAAACGAATGAAAAAAGCTGTCGCTTTAGTACTTGTCGCGGTGATGGTATTGGCGGTAGCCAATATCGCCTCGGCGGGCAAAGCACTTGAAGGTATTCTTAAAAAAGGGGAGCTGGTGGTGGGGATCAGCGGCAATCAGCCGCCGCTGAACGTCACCAATAAAGAAGGCAAAATCATTGGTTACGAGGCCGACCTCGCCGAGCTGATTGCCAAGAGTATGGGGGTAAAATTAAAATTTGCCGCAACACCTTTCCCGGATCTGCTGTCGGCGCTAAGAGCCGGCAAGGTGGATATGGTGCTGTCCGGCATGACCATGACGATGGAGCGCAATTTGAAGGTCGCTTTTGTCGGACCTTATTACATCTCCGGCAAGGGGATTTTAACCAAAGCTCAAAACATTGGCGCTCTGCAACAGGCGGAAGGTATGAATAACCCGCAATTTAAGGTGGCCACACTGCAAAACTCAACCAGTCAGAATTTTGTTGAACAGGCTGCCCCAAAGGCGAAGCTGGTGCCGACAAAATCCTACGACGAGGCGGTGGATATGCTATTTCAGGGCAAAGTAGACGCAGTCGTAGCTGATTACCCGTTCTGTGCTTTCACCGCTTTCCGCTACAAGGATAAAGGGCTGGTAGCCGGTGAATCAAAATTTACCATTGAGCCGCTCGGAATCGCAATACCCGAGGATACATTGCTGATCAACTGGCTGGGCAATTTTCTGAAGATCGTCGAAGCCAGCGGTCAAAACAATTTGCTGAACAAGCGGTGGTTCCAGGATGATTCCTGGATTAAAGAGCTACCCTAGTATTGGGTTCCAAAAATACCTAAAAAAGGTTCTGCTTATTGTATTAAAAGAAAGGAGGTCATAGATGAGATTATTTAGAGTTTGTGCCTTGGTTCTCCTCGCATTGGTCAGTGTCAATGTGGTGGCATGCGGCGGCGGCAAAACCGATGTTAAACCTGAATCTTCCACAGTCACAACCACCCTGGGGCAGGAACTGCAGGATCTGGATAAAGCCTATAA
>CP070771.1:3403026-3422917 GCA_020345785.1 Desulfobacterales bacterium | reverse complement strand
TGAAAGATGCGTATGCCTTCATGCAGAGCGCCCGGCATTTTGGAAAGATCGTCATTGAATTGGATGCCGATTAAAACCCGACGGCTTAAATCTTTGTTTGAAAGCCTGGTCCTCTGGGCAGGATTCTTTACTTCGGTATCGCAAATGCTGACTAAAATAATATCAGGCGGCCAAACGGGCGCCGACAGAGCCGCCCTTGACGTGGCACTGAAATTTGACATTCCCCACGGCGGTTGGATTCCAAAGGGCCGCCTGGCCGAAGACGGTCGGATTTCCGATAAGTACAACCTTAAAGAAATGCCCCGTCACGGCTTTTCCGCCCGCACCGAGCAGAATGTTATCGATTCAGATGGCACAGTTATATTCTCGCACGGAGAACCATCCGGTGGAACAGGCTATACCCGGGAAATGGCGCTAAGGCATGGAAAACAGATGCTTGGTATCGATTTGAATCTAACCAGCTACTCTGACGCGGCATCCATGCTTACATCTTGGATTCAAGCGCGAAGGATAAAAATCTTAAATGTCGCCGGCCCCCGGGCCAGCGAAGATGCTCGTATTTATGGGGACGTGTTCCGGATTCTTGAGATGGTCGTTCAAATGCAAAAACCGGCGTGATGAGGAGCGACACGGCCGAATCCACATTGAATGAGGCGGTGAAATCAGAAGCAGAAGAGGTCTATTGTCTATTTAAAGATTCAACACGGATTGCGATGGATTAAAATATACTTGACATTATCAAGTATTTTTGTTGATAATGGCAAACAAATTTCACCACCTGTTTCAAGGATTAAAACATGCCCTCATCCATTCGCGTCGGTCAAAACGTGGAAGCCGTGCGCCGGTTTAGTCGATTTTACACCAAGCAAATCGGACTGCTGCAGGAGAAAATATACCGCAGTCCGTTTTCGCTGGCCGAAGCCAGGGTGATCTATGAACTCGCCCACCACGAAAAGACGACCGCCACCGAACTTTCCAACGAGTTGGGTTTAGATCGGGGGTATCTGAGCCGAATACTGCGCGATTTCAAAATACGGGGCCTGATAGACAGGGGACGCTCGGAAGCGGACGGGCGTCAAAAATTTTTATCTCTATCTGAAGACGGACAAGCTGCATTTGCCAGAATTAATAACCGCTCTCGCAGAGAAATCGAAACCACATTGAAGAACCTGCCGCCGGCAGACCAAGCGCGTCTGGTGCAGGCGATGCAAACGATCGAAGACCTGCTCGGCGCCCGGCCCGAACACAAGGTGCCCTATATCCTGCGGACCCATCAGCCGGGCGACATGGGCTGGGTCGTTCACCGTCACGGCATCCTGTATGCCGAGGAATACGCCTGGGATGAGCAATTTGAAGCACTGGTGGCGGAAATCGTGACCGGCTTTATTAGAAATTACGATCCTAAAAGGGAGCGCTGCTGGATAACCGAAATGGACGGCGATAACGTCGGATCGGTCTTTCTGGTCAAGCAATCAGATTCAACAGCGAAGCTTCGCCTGCTGCTGGTTGAGCCAAAGGCACGCGGGCTTGGTATCGGCACACGCCTCGTGAATGAATGCATAAAGTTCGCTCAGCAGGTCGGCTACAGCAAGATCACCCTTTGGACCAACAGCGTTTTGACGGCGGCACGTCACATTTATCAAAAGGCCGGTTTTCGACTCGTTTACGAACAACCGCACAAAAGCTTCGGCCATGACCTGATCGCGGAGACTTGGGACCTGAAATTGTAGCAAATGAATCTTGTGGGCTGTTGTGGCGGATGTGCGGGCTGTCCAGACCCATCAGGAAGATGTGGCGGCATTCATGTGAGTCGCGTGGCAATCGATTTTGCCCACTTTTTTTATGGCAAATAGTGCAGGTTGGTGCAATCATGCGAACGGCGGCACCTATTGCCTGGCGCACTGAAAGGTTGTCAAATACTGTTGTTGATAATAGCAAGCATATTTTCCAAAAATTTTCCAATACTTTTAGGGACATGTTCCAATCCCGGATTCACCTTAAAAAGGCCTTGATCTAAGATAACACAATGTGGTATCTAAAGCTATTACAAGTTCCTTTCTCCACTTGACCTGAAACGCGTTTCGTTTCTAAAATCGAGCCGGGCCAGACATCTTATATTGTTTTGTTCTGATCCAATTTAATCCTGTGTTTTTTCCTCTGATTTAAAATCATAAAAAATGTGGGTAACCTCATGATTGAAGAGCGCGCCAAACGTAAACTCAGTGCCGTCCTGAGTGCGGATGTGAAAGGATACAGTCGCCTAATGGGAGAGGACGAATCTGGTACTGTCCGTACATTGAAAGAATACCGTGGAATTATGGCCAAACTAATACAACGGTACCGAGGTCGGGTGGTGGACTCTCCGGGAGATAACCTGCTTGCCGAGTTTGGCAGCGTAGTGGATGCGGTGGAGGGTGCCGTTGAAATCCAGAAGCAACTTAAACTGCGAAACGATGAATTGCCGGAAGCTCGTAGAATGGAGTTTCGGATCGGCGTCAACCTTGGAGATATAGTTGAGGACGGGGAGAGAATTTACGGGGATGGCGTCAATATTGCTGCCAGATTAGAAAGCTTAGCTGATGGTGGATGCATATGTATATCTGGAACTTGCTATGATCAAATAGGAAAGAAGCTTCCTTTTGGTTATGAGTATCTGGGGGAGAAATCGGTAAAGAATATCGAAAAACCTGTGCCTGCTTATCGTGTGTTAATTGAGCCCGAAGCTGCAGGCAAGGTGATCGGAGAAAAGAGATTCCTGGGGAGGATTTCACGCAGGTCAGCTATGGCAGCCATTATTATTTTGATTGTGGTTGCAGGTGGATTGGCAAGCTGGAACTTTTTTCTACATCAATCTAAACGCTTGGAACCTGCTTCTTTGGAAAGGATGGCGTTTCCACTGCCCGCCAAACCCTCCCTAGCTGTGCTGCCGTTTGTCAATATGAGTGAGAACCCCAGACAGGAATATTTCAGCGATGGGATCACAGAGGACCTCATCACCGATCTTTCCAAAATTAGCGGCCTGTTTGTCATCGCCCGCAACTCTGTTTTCGCCTATAAAAGCGAGCCTGTTCAAATCCGGCAGATTGCGGAAGAGCTAGGTGTGCGCTACGTGCTGGAGGGCAGCGTGCGACGCTCGGGAGACCAGGTGCGGATCAATGCTCAGCTCATCGATGCTACTACCGGCGGCCACCTCTGGGCGGAACGCTATGATGGAAAAATGGATAATGTTTTTGCCTTGCAGGATAGAATTACCCACAGGATCATATCAGCGCTGAAGGTGAAATTAACAGCAGATGAAGAGAAACAGGTCGCCGGCGTGGAAACCAATAGCACCGAAGCATACGAGGCCTTCCTGCAAGGCTGGGCGCATTATTGGCAGGATACGCGTGAGGATATCGTCCAAGCGATCCCTTACATGGAGAAGGCTGTCAAAATAGATCCCAACTATAGCCGTGCCTATGCAGCGCTTGCAGCGAGCTACTGGAGATGCTCCTTATTGGATTGGAGCTCTAGCCTGGGGCTCACATCGTCGGAGACCTTGGAAAAGGCCAAGCAATACCTGCAGCAAGCCATGAAAGAACCGACGCCCCTTGCTCATCTTGTCGCCTCCAGCATACGGAGTGCGGAAGGCCGGTATCAAGAATCCATCGTCGAAGCCACCCGGGCTATCCTGCTGGATGCCAATGATCCCGTTGGCTATATTGCATTGGGCAAGGCCCTGATTTATGCCGGCAAACCGGGTGAGGGCGCCGACGCGATCACAAAGGCCATGCGGCTCAATCCCCATTACCCGCCGACGTATTTGCGGGCACTCGGATTCGCCCAGTTCGGTATGGAGCATTTTGAAGAGGCGGCGGCGTCATATGAGGAGGCTATCAAACGCGACCCAAATGAAGATACCCAATATTTTGAGATAGCCGGTATTTATGGCCAGTTGGGTCGCGAGGTGGAGGCCAAGTCCGCTTTGAAGACATTCAACGAACTCAGGGCAAGAGCGGGAATGAGTGACCCCTATACGCTGCAAACGATAGGTGTTTGGGGGTTTAAAGAACAAGAGGACGTCGAACGTTGGCGTGAGGGCCTTCGCCGGGCCGGTGTACCACCCGGCCGCGAACCCGTCGCTCCTGCAGAAGATTTGATTTATCAAACGGAGCAAGGTCCTGAGGTCAAGGGTGCCACCACTATTGATGTTGCTACCGCAAAAGCGCTGTTCGACCGGGGTGTGCCCTTCGTTGACGTGCGCCGTGCGTCTCAGTGGGCAAAAGGCCATATTCCAGGCGCTGTAAACCTTGAGTTCTATGGCGTTTTCAGCAAAATCGAGCTGTCCAAGATCGCGAGAAAAGAAGACGAGGTCGTCATCCACTGCAGTGATTATACGTGACGCCTGTCGACCCAAGCCTCTGCAAAGGCCGTGTTTTGGGGATATAAGAAAGTTTATTACTTCCGCGATGGGTTTAGTGGCTGGAAAACCGCTGGTTATGCTGTTGCTAAGCCATGATATACCTTCAATAGTTTTGCATTTTAAAGAATAAAACTTGCTGTTGGTGCATCCCGCCCTTTTCTATAATCAATCGAAGTTTTAGTTGGTTAGTCCATTTCATATCCTTATTTCAAATAAACGTTGACATCCGGGATATTGCCCATTAAATAATGCCAGAAGCGATATGAAACATTTCAATTTGGCGAGCAATCGTCCCGTTCAAACCCAGGGAAAGATCATCCATGATTCGGGCGATTGGGCAAGGTTTCGATATCCTTGACTTTCTGAGCAGATATGAACGGTGCTGGAGCGGTCATAAGTTTATCGGTGCTCTTAGGCTCTTCCAACCGCCAACTCCAGGATTCCACCTGCACTCCGCAACATAGTTTACCTTGTCCTAAATCTGATTTTCAAGGAATGCCCTTTAGGGGTCCGGCCAAACTATATGGAATTAAGTTTATCCCAATGTGTATATCGGCCACTCGAAATTGAAAAAATGATGACTCTCTCTGCCAGGTATGCGTCCCGCTGCGCGGGGCTTTTTGCTTCGCTCTGAGAGCTTCGACCCGACAAGGCGTACAGAGACCGAATGGTTAGCAGATAATAGAAAATTTGGTGTGAGCTGTGAGCTTTGTGAGAGTAAAAAACTGATTTTATATCATGTAGCTTCACTTCTCGCTGATAAGTTTACCGTATGATCAGAAAGGAGGTGGTAGTATTTAAGATAAAGGATCGTTGGATTGCTGTAAACCTCCCGGCCAAAGGGTATTAACTTTTAACGTGTTGAAAGGAGAAGCGTTATGAAAACAACCAAACATACCTTGAAAAATAGGCTGTGGATGATCGCACTTGTCTGTGTTCTGTTTCTATGGGCCAATCCCGTTCATGCCGAAATGATGTTGAAGTATGGTCACGCCAATGTTCCCATCTATTTTTACCACACTGCCGGACTCGCTTTCGGCCAATGCCTGGATCAATCAACCGGTGGCGCAATAAAGGTTAAAATCTACCCCCAGGGCCAGCTGGGCGGTGAAAGAGACATTACCGAAGGCCTGCAACTGGGAAGCGTCGATTTGCAGGCGACTTCCATCGGGGTAACCGGTACCTTCATTCCCGCCTTAAACATTTTAAACCTTCCTTTTTTGTTTAACGGACCCAAACACTGGATGGCCGTGATGAACGGACCGGTCGGCCAGCAGATTTTGGGAAAAGCCCGTGAACAGGGTGAGCAAGTGGGACTTAAAGTGCTCGCTATCGGTGCACCGGATTTTCGACTTCCGATGAACAATAAGCTTCCGATCAATTCAATAGAGGATTTCAAGGGGCTTAAAATCAGAACCATGCAGGTGCCGATTCATATGAAAGCCTATGAAAGTATTGGTGCCAGTCCGGTTCCGCTTCCCTTTGGCGAATTGTATACCGCGCTTCAAACGGGTGTGGTGGACGGAAACGAAAATGGCCCTCTGACCCTCTATGGGAAAAAGTTTTACGAGGTTCAAAAATATATGGTCTTGCTGCCCATCGTTTCCAATGGCGGAATCTTTCTCATGAGCAAAGCCACCTGGGACAAATTGTCACGCGATCATCAGCTGGCGGTGACGAAGTGTATTGCCGTGTGGCGCCAAACCATGGACCAAGATGCGCTGGAGCAGGGCGGCATCGCGATTCAGAAAATGAAGGACGAGGGTTTGCAGGTGACCACGATAGAGGATCTCGCCCCGTTTATCAAAGCAACCTCACCGGCGTATGAGTGGCTGTATAGCCAACTTCCGAAAGATACCTCCGAATGGGCAAGATCAATGGTGGAGAAAATCCGCGAGGTAGGTGCCACGATTGAAAAAGAAGAATGGTATGTATCCGGAAAATAGATGATGTTCATCATAAAATTATTGGAAAAATTCAGTGCTTACCTTGAAAGTATCGTCAAGGTCTCCATTATTCTATCGATGGCCGGCATCGTCGTGTTTGTCAACCTGGCCGTTTTCTTCCGTTATGTCTTATCCGCGCCGCTGACCTGGACGACCGAGTTGTCCAGTTATCTTCTCGTCTATACCGTTCTTTTTGGAGCCGCCATCGCCCTCAGGCACAACCAGTTTGTGAAAGTAGAGGCCTTTTTAGATCTATTGCCTAAATACCTGAAAGCATTGATCGTCGTACTGACCCAGGTGATGATTGCCCTTTTCCTTGGGGTTTGCATCGGATCACCTTCAATGCTCATTAAAAAAGCAATTATTACCAAAACGGTCAGTCCCGCGCTCGGTATTCCAATGGTTGATCTTTATCGCCTTTTGCGGATCGGCTTTATTTTTATGCTCTTTTTCGTCTGTGTGAGCACCCTTGAGTATATTAAAACCACGCTGATTTCGAACAGTGAGCAGGGGCAGGCGAAATGATCGCTTTAATTTTCCTGATTCTTTTGGTGGTAGGGGTTCCAATCGCTATTGTGTTGGGAATCAGCAGCGTGGCCTACCTCTGGAAAACGCAGATGCCCTACGTCTTGGTTTCTCAGAGGGTATTTGTCGGCCTCGACAACTTTCTGATTTTGGCGGTGCCCCTGTTCATTTTAGCCGGCAAATTAATGAATGCCTCGGGGATCACCCGGCGCTTGATTGACTTCTTTTATATCATTATCGGGCATATCCGCGGGGGATTGGCCTATGTAAACATCGTCGCCAGCATTTTCTTTGCCGGCATCACCGGCGCCGGTGCTGCGGACACGGCTGCTATCGGCTCGATCATGATCCCTGCCATGAAAAAAGAAGGATATTCGTCGGAGTACAGTGGGGCGGTGACGGCAATATCTTCAACCATCGGGCCGACGATTCCTCCGAGTATTGCCATGGTTGTATACGGCGCCATGGCCGAGGCATCGATCGCCAAACTCTTTTTGGCCGGATTTATTCCAGGCCTGCTGCTGGGGTTGTCTCAATTGCTCGTTGCAGGTTATTTTGCCAGAAAACAGAAGTTCCCGGTTCGGCAAAAAATTCTCTCCCTACGCACCGTCACTGAAGGATTCTTCAACACGATATTGGCAATTATGATGCCGCTAATATTGCTCGGTGGAATTCTGAGCGGCGTATTTACGCCTACCGAGGCTGCCGGTGTGGCTGTTTTTTATGCGCTCATCGTCGGTTTTTTTATCTATCGTGAGCTCAAGATATCGATATTTATACAGATTCTTTACGAAACCAGCGTCTTGACGGGAACCATCTTAATCATATTGGCGATGGCGCATTTGTTTGGTTGGATCCTGGCGGCCGAATCAGTGCCGGAGATCATCGCAACGGCCATGACCTCCATGACAAAAAATCCGGTTGTTATTTTATTGCTTGTTAATTTACTGCTTCTGTTTCTGGGAACTATCATGGAAACATTGGCTGCCATAATTCTGATGACACCCATTCTGCTGCCCTTGGCCCAAAGCATCGGAATCGATCCCATCCATTTCGGGATCATAATGACGGTTAATCTCAACATCGGACTTGCGAC
This sequence comes from Desulfobacterales bacterium, assembly GCA_020345785.1. Next base: position 3,414,948 of record CP070771.1, on the reverse strand, counting down.
ACCGCCGCTGGGTGTCTGCCTCTTGGTGGCTTCACCGATCGCAGAGGTTTCATTGGAAAAAATCGCTCTTTCGGCGGTGCCGTTTTTAGTTGCATCCATAGCTGTCTTATTTCTGATTTCTTACGTGCCCCAACTGGTGCTATTTCTGCCTAATCTGCTTATGAAATAAAGAGTCCGATAAAGAATGGATGGTGATTCATTTATGACTCCACTCATAAGCAACCTCGATTTAGCGGGATGAGAATTGAAAAGGTTTTATCGTTACATATATCAGCGACCATAAACAGAGCGCAGTTCTGGTCCCTTCCAGGGGCATTTCTTATATCGCTGGTTCTGCTGGTGGTCGCTGATTATAGATCGGATACAAGATTGCCGTCTTTGCCGAATTTTAGCGGTCGTGCTGATCCGATGACGCTGATGTCCTTTGATTTTTGGGCCTCTGCCAGCATGGTCTGCGAGATATAGATCTCCTCCAGATGCAGGGTGTCGCGGATATGAACGATGCGGGCATCTTGCGGTTCCACCAGTCCGATGGTATTCAGCGCGGTGTCGATTACCTCGCGGTCGGTTTTGAAATAAGGCGGTATCCGCACGGCCTCAGGGCAGGAAGATGTGACGGCATTCATGTAGGTTGCCCGGGGATCGATTTTATCCACCAGCCGTTGGGTGGTAAAGTCGGCATTGCCGATAGCGGTGGCGTTGCCTTCGGATTCGGCTGTCATGTCCCGCACAAAAATCCGCAGGATATCAATTTTAATGTCAGGCCGGTGATAAGAAATAACGGTGCGCCCGATCACATTCTGGTCCATACCCGTGCCGCTGATTTCCTTTCCCATCCAGTCAACGATCAGCAGGTCAATGGGGTTTAGTGGTATTTGCGGCAGCAGCCGCTTGGCTTTTCTGAGCAGTTGTGGCTCCGTTTGCTCGATTTCCCCGGCTGGTATGGCGCGTATGATTTCCGTTTCGTCCCGCTGGTTTTCAACCACGGCCACGCCGAACGCAATCGGACACTTGTCCAATATGACCCTGGCCACCGATGTTAACACCGGATAATGACCCAGCCGGACAATGGCGTTGTGATACAGGTCGGCGCCCTTTTGCTTGCCCAGCCCGATGGCCATGATTTTCATCAAACCGCTTTCAATTTTGCCCTTGAAATCGGTGTGGGGTTTGACCCGGTTGAAGACTACGATATGGTCGGCCTGGGAGGCATAGCGGTCCAGATATACCGGGATACCGTCAGGGGTGGTGCCGATCTGTATGACCTGCATGGACGATTTAATGGGCACGCCCATGTTCTCTTTGGTCACGCCGTAATGCGCCAATATCTTTTTTTGTCCCTCGGGTGTCGCGCCGCCGTGGCTGCCCATGGCCGGGATAATGAAAGGTTTGGCGCCAATTTTTTTCAGTTCTCTTACAATTTCAGACAGGATTACGGCCAGGTTGTTGATGCCGCGGCTGCCGGCGGTAATGGCAACGGTTTGGCCGCGGTCAATGATTTTTTGAGGCTGGAGCTTGTCCAGTTCAGAGCGCACGGCGGCGGGAATATCCTTTATGGGGTTGGTTTTGAAATTCTGTTTAATTCTGATCATCTTCGGGTATTTCATTTATTCGCATCTCCTTCTCGATGTGAGCTTGCTGCCCGGACATTTCTTTTTCCGCTTGACGGCAAAATGATAATAAACGTATAGTTGCGCAAATTTTAGGGTCGAATTGCTTCTTTACCCGATTTTTTTGCATAAGACAACGTGCAATCTGAATTTTGGCACTTCATTCTTATTTACGCCATTCATAAGCCATCCCGCTCTAGCGGGATGAGACTTAAAAAGGCATGCGGTTAGCCAGAAAAACTATTGATGCAGCCAAAGTTCTTTATATACATCAGCGACCATAGGCAGAGTAGGATGCCGGTCCCTTCCAGGGGCCTTCCTCATACCCCCGGCTCTGCTGGTGGTTGCTGATTCCGCCTGCCATGCAAGGCGCATTGGGAGTTTATCATGTATGATTTAGTCACCTTCGGTGAAGCCATGATTCGATTGTCTCCGCCGGATTTCAAACGACTGGAGCAGACAACCGCGCTGGATTTGAACATCGGCGGAGCGGAATTAAACGTTGCCGTCGGTGTTTCACGCCTGGGACTGAAAAGCGCCTGGATATCCAAACTGCCCGACAACCCTCTGGGTCGGATGATTGCCAACAAAGCCCGTGAGTTGGGCGTGGATGTTTCTCCGGTTATCTGGGAAAAAGAGGGCAGGGCCGGTCTTTATTTTCTGGAATTTGGTGCCACGCCGCGATCCAGCTCGGTTCTTTACGACCGCGCGAATTCGTCTTTCAGCAACATTCAGCCGGGTGAGGTAAACTGGGCTGAAATTTTTAAATCAGCCAAATGTTTCCATCTGACCGGAATTACACCGGCCGTCAGCCATTCAGCCGCCGCGGCCACGCTGGAGGCGCTGCAAAAGGCCAAAACCGCGGGCTGCAAAATAAGCCTGGATTTGAATTACCGCGCCAAGCTTTGGAGCCCCACCGAAGCGAATCGAACCATGGCGCCCATGTTGGATTACGTGGATATTTTAATCACCACCAAAGGCGATACCCGCACCATCCTGGATATCGAAGCAGAAGATGACCAAACGCTGGCCGGAATTCTGCTCGATAAATATCCCATCGAAATGGTTGCCGTCAGCTATCGGGAAGGCGACACGGTCTGGAAATGCCGTTGGAGTGCCCTTGCCATGTCCCGCGAGAAAACCTGGACCACCCGGACCTACGATATCGATATCGTTGATCAGGTCGGCCGGGGCGATTCGTTTGCGGCTGGATTTTTGTACGGCGTCATCGCCGAGAACAATATCCAAAAGGGACTGGATTACGGCGTGGCGTTTGCGGCGTTAAAGCACAGTTTCCCGGGGGACTTTAACTGGTGCACACGGGAAGAGGTTGAGGCGCTGCTGGCGGGACCCAGACCGGGGGTGCACCGATAGCTGAATGTGTCGCTGAAGTGACTTTGAGTTGTCGATGTTGCCGGGTGTTGTGCGTTATTCAGGTTTCAGGTGTCCCCCCTTCGCCTTTCAGGCTACGGAGGGCAGGCAGCCCAGCCGCCGGCCAAAAGGACGGCCGATCTGATCAAAAAAGAAACTAATGAATCACGCCGAGGCGTGAAACATCGAACGTCCAACGTCCAACATCGAATACGGAATTTTGTCAATTTAAAAAATACTGAGCAACACGCGGCGCAAACGCCTGCTCCGGGCGATCGAATCGACCAGTCGAAATCCGACTTGGCGCAGCGCGTTGCAGGCTTCGATTCACTTTTTTTAAAATAGATAAAGCGTGGCGCCATCCGCATTGGACGTTCGATGTTCGACGTTCAACCGTTAAATTTGCTGCACCGCAAGTGCCTCTTCTTCCAAGCGCTGTCTGGGAAGAAACATAGAAGCTTAATATTTTACTTAAAATTTTTCACCGCTCCTGGTGTTTGAAAATTATAACTCAATTTTCTGATTGGATGGGAAAAGAGGATGACAACAAAAGATAAGGTTAAACATGAAATTTTGCGCTGCGGGTTTGTGCCGATCATTCGAACCGATAACCCGGAGGCGGCTGTGCGGGTGGCCGGGGCGATTCGAGACGGGGGCGCCCCGCTGCTGGAAATCACCATGACGGTGCCGGGTGCGCTGCATATTATCAAAGAAATTGTCGACGCTTTTGGTGATACGGTTCTGGTGGGCGCCGGAACCATCCTTGACAGCGAAACCGCACGCATGGCGATTCTGGCCGGGGCTGAATTTATTGTGGCACCGACCCTGGATGTTGCCACCATCCGATTGTGTCATCGCTATAGCAAAATTATCATGCCCGGCGCGCTGACGCCGAGCGAAATCCTGCAGGCCTGGGAAATGGGGGCTGATTTCGTCAAAGTCTTCCCGGCCGATGCAATGGGTGGCGCAGCGTATATAAAAGCCGTCAAAGCGCCGCTGCCGCAGGTCGACATGATCCCCACCGGCGGCGTTGATATTGATACGGCCGCAGATTTCATCCGGGCGGGCGCATCGGCGGTTGGTGTCGGCAGTGCCCTTATCGACAGGCAATTTGTTGCCGCCGAGGCCTGGGATCGTCTGTCGCAGAAAACAGAAGATTTTTTAAAGACCATCAGTGCAGCGCGGATAGGGTGAAAAGGTGGGATAAAATTGAATATTGAAGATTGCAGATTGAATATTTAAGGAATTCTATCCTTTTAAATTTTTTAAGTGAGTGCTCCTCCCGCGGAGCGGGAGGAGCACTCACTTGACAATCATCAAATCCTCAAAATAACTAATAGCCAATAACGAATAACCATCGACCCAGGTTGGAGAGGGATCGCATGAAGGCTTTGGTACTGGAAGAATATCATCGGCTGACTTACCAAGAGATGCCCGATCCGCAGTTCGGACCGGATGACGTTTTGATCCAGGTAAAAGCCAGCGGAATTTGCGGCAGCGACGTGCACGGCATGGACGGCAGCACCGGCCGCCGCATACCGCCGCTGATTATGGGGCACGAGGCATCGGGCGTTATTGCAGAAGTTGGTTCGAATGTGCATCAATACCGGCCGGGCCAGCGGGTCACATTTGATTCAACGGTTTACTGTGGTCACTGTTTTTTTTGTCGGCGGGGTGACATCAACTTATGCGATCAGCGCCGCGTGCTGGGCGTATCCTGTGCTGATTACCGCCAACACGGAACCTTTGCCGAATACGTGGTCGTGCCCCCGCACATCATCTATCCGCTGCCCGAAAAGATTACTTTCGAACAAAGCGCCATGGTGGAGCCCTGTTCGGTGGCATTCCACGCCGTGTCGATCACCCCTCTGTCCTTAAATGATACGGCGGTTGTCGTCGGTGCCGGTATCATCGGGCTGCTGGTGATACAAACCCTGCGAACCTCCGGTTGCGGCCAGATTATTGCCGTCGATCTTGAGTCGGAAAGACTTGTGCTGGCGCGGCGGCTGGGTGCAGATGAGAGCGTGAATCCGAAGGAGGACGATGCCGTGTCCGTGATAAAAAAAATGACCGGCGAGCGGGGCGCCGATGTGGCGTTTGACGCCGTCGGGCTGAATGCTTCCTTGAAGAGCGCGCTGGAAAGTTTGCGCAAAGGCGGCGCCCTGACCTTAATCGGCAATTTAAGATCCGAAGTTGCGCTGGCGCTGCAAACCGTGGTCACCGGAGAAATCACCTTGAGGGGTTCCTGTGCGTCCCGAGGCGATTATCCGGCCTGTCTGGATATGATTGCCCGTGGTGCCGTCAAGGTCGATCCGTTAATCAGTGCCACAGCACCCCTTGCGGACGGTGCGCGCTGGTTTCAGCGACTTTATGAGAAAGAGCCTGGCCTGATGAAAGTCATATTGAATCCGTAATCCAGATACGTTGATACTGGATACTGGATGGTGTTGCGGGGGCTAGCAGATTGACGAATGTCGAATGTCGAATGAAGGAATTCTATCTGTTTTAAAAATTTATCAAAAGACCGAGCGACACGCGGCGCAAGCGCCTGCGCTGCGCGTGCGACTTCCATAATTAGTCAATATTCAATAATCAATCGTCATTTGTTTCGGTTGCGTGTTGCGGGCATAGGGCATAGCGTATGGAGCATAGCGTAAAAAGGAAAGAGCGGGGAGCGGGATGGCAGTTTCAGTGTCAGTTCATATCGAATATTTCCGAGTTCCGCTTTCCGACATCCGCCTTCTTTTTCTGTCCTCTGTCGTCTGTCATCCGCACCTGAAACCTCAAACCTGAACCCTTCAATAAACGAAAAACAACACCGCCAAAAATGATCGGGAGCATACAAGATGAATGAAAAAATGTTCGACCTCACTGGAAAAGTGGCCATCGTCACCGGTGCCAGCCGGGGACTCGGCCAGTATTTCAGCCGGGCTCTGGCCGGGGCCGGGGCCGATCTGGTGATCACCAGCCGACAGCTGGAATCACTGGATGTCTTTAGACAGGAGATCGAATCTTTAGGCCGCCGGGCACTGCCGTTGCAGCTAGACGTGCGGGACTTTGGCAGTATTCAGCAGATGGCTGAAAATGCCTACCAGCATTACGGCCAAATCGACATCCTGGTGAACAACGCCGGTTGCAACGTGCGCAAACCATCGACCGAAGTAACCTGGGATGACTGGAATCTCGTCCTGAACACCAATTTGCGGGGAACTTTTTTCGTCGCCCAGGCGGTTGCCAAAAAAATGATTCCACGTCAATACGGCCGAATCATCAATATCGGCTCTGTAACCAGCGTGTTCGGATATGCCGGTCTGGCGCCCTATTGCGCCAGCCGGGGAGGCGTCAAGCAGCTGACCATGTCGTTGGCCGATGACTGGGGCAAATTCGGGATCACCGTCAATTGTTTGGCCCCGGGCTGGTTCAAGACCGAGCAGACCAAGGTGCTGTACGAGAATAAAGACTGGGTCGATTACCTGACAGATCGCATACCTCTCAAAAGACCCGGCACCCCACATGATCTAGACGGTGCGGTGGTATTTCTGGCCTCCGATGCGGCCGAGTATGTAACCGGGCAGACCATCCTGATAGACGGCGGAATTACGACCGGTTCCACCCGGGCACTGCCGGCACAAAAAACCTGAAATCTTTGTAAAGTCATATCACGCGGCAATAACGACCCCAAATTGTGGTCCGACATCACCAAGCGCCAAGAGAATTTCACTTGACAACATTATCGGGTTGTTAATATCTAAGTCTTCATGTCGGATGCCTTTGGCCGCCGACGAATCCACCAGCAGGCATTACGGGTAATTTTTTTAACAGGTTAGTGATCAGGGTTAACGCGCAACTAAAAAAGCAAATTGAAAAGGAGAAAGTTATGAAATCTAAGAATCTATCTTTTGTGGCGGTGACCTTTGTATTCATTTTTACGCTTGGCATGACCGCGGCTACGGCTGCCGATTATCCCAGCCGACCGATTACACTGATCTGTCCCTGGGGTGCCGGTGGTGGTACCGACGCGGTATCAAGAATCATTGCAACCCTGCTTAAACAGGATCTCGGGGTACCGGTCAACGTCGTCAACCGCACCGGCGGAAGCGGGGCGGTGGGCCATACGGCCATGGCCACGGCCAAACCGGACGGCTATACCATCGGTATGCCTACGGTTGAAATTACCATGATGCACTGGATGGGATTGACCCAGGTGACCTACAAAGACATGGTCCCTGTGGCCATGGTGAATTTTGACCCGGCGGGCATCAATGTCCGGGCGGACTCTGAGTGGAAGACCTACAAGGAGCTTGAGAATTACATTCGCAACAACCCCGGCCAACTAAAGGACTCCGGCACGGGCCAGGGCGGTATCTGGCATTTGGCCATGGCCGGCTGGATGAATGCCATCGGGCTGGCACCGGATGCCATCAAATGGATTCCCAGCAAGGGCGCTGCACCGGCCTTGCAGGATCTCATGGCCGGCGGCATTGAAATGAGCACCTGCTCGCTGCCCGAAGCCGCGACGTTGATCGATGCTGGAAAAGTCAGACCCCTGGCGATTATGGCCTCTGAAAGGGATCCCAAGTTTCCCGAAGTCCCGACCCTCAAGGAAATGGGTATCGATTGGACCTGCGGTGCCTGGCGCGGGATTGCCGCACCTAAGGGAACCCCCGATGAAATAGTGGCCGTGCTTGAAAACGCCATTGCCAAAGTCGTTAAAAGCGATGAATTTATTAAATTCATGAAAAACCGCGGCTTCGGCATTTACTGGCTGAACGCAGCTGACTTCGCCAAGGCGCTCGCCCAGGCCGACGAGGACAACGGCAAGATCATGAAGGCGGCCGGTATCGTGAAATAGCGCGAATAGGTTTCAGGTTTCAGCCCAGCCGCTGGCCACCGAGGTTTTTTTATCTGCGAGAAGGGCGGCCATTTTGATCGGAAAAAAAACTTTAAAAAGCGAATCCACCAAAGGCGGATAAATATCGAATAACGAATATCGAATGACGAATGTCGAAGGGAGGTATTCTGTCTTTTTTATGAAAAGAGACTGAGCAACGCGAAGCCATCCTTCGAATTTCTGCGGTTCGCTGTTCCGTTTAGGTGAAGTTTCATACGCGGTCTCCCAAATGAGCTAATATTTGGCACCTGAAACCTCATTAAAAAGCGATGATTTCTGAGGACTGAGCATGTGGGTTACTTCCGCAGTCCGAATTCTTATTCCTTCAGTCCTCAGTCATTGCTACCCAGTTCTGATGAATTTGTTCCTTCGACATTCGACATTTGTCATTCGAAAATCCTGAAAAGGTGTATCCATGCGAACAAGCAATACGGTCATCGGACTGCTGCTGGTTATTTTTGCCTGTGCCGTACTGATCCACGTCCAAAGCTTTCCCAAACTTGATAACGGTTATCCGGGACCGGCGCTGTTTCCAGAAGTCCTGGCCGTTTTGTTCATTTTCTGCGGAATCGGGTTGGTCATCCAGGGTATTCGTAGACGTGAAAAAGTGCTGAAATTCGACCTGGGGACACTTACTCTTGCGGGGTGGATCAATATTGTCTTCGTGCTGGGGGCGGTGGTCTGCTACATATTTTTGGCAGAATATCTCGGCTTTCTGATATTTTCCTTTGTGATTCTCATGATCCTGATGAAGTGGTTGAAAGTAAAGACGCTGCCGAGTGTCGTCATGTCGGTCACCGTAACGCTGGCCATTTATCTCCTGTTTGCCAAAATTCTTCTCGTACCCCTGCCGTGGGGTCTCTGGGGCTGGTAAAAACATGGAACACGTCCTGACCGCAATTTCACTGATCGCACAGCCGTATGTGCTGATGATTATCTGCATTTCTGCGCTTTATGGGCTGTTTGTCGGCGCCATTCCCGGCCTTACGGCAACCATGGCCACCGCCCTGCTGGTGCCGGTCACGTTTTTTATGGATCCGGTTCCCGCCCTGGCGGCCATTGTCACCATGGAAGCGATGGCGATCTTTGCCGGTGACATTCCCGGGGCCTTGGTGCGAATTCCGGGGACCCCCTCATCGGCCGCCTACGTCGAAGAGTCTTATGCCATGACCCAGAAGGGCAGGGCCGGCTACGTTCTGGGGGTGGATGTCACGGTGGCCGCCATCGGCGGTATGATCGGTGCGGTTATCCTGATTTTATTGGCCCCGATGCTGGCCGAAGTGGCCATGCAATTTACGTCTTTCGAATACTTTTGGCTGGCCTGCATCGGTTTGAGCTGTTCCGTTCTGGTGACCAAAGGATCCTTGCTGAAAGGTCTAGTTTCCCTGCTGATCGGCTTGATGATGACCACCGTCGGGGTGGACATCACGCTGGGATATCCGCGTTTTACATTTGACATCACCGATTTTTTAAACGGATTTACCTTCATTCCGGCCATGATCGGTATGTTCGGTGTCTCCGAGGTCATGCGCAATGTTTCCACGGAAGACTGCGCTTATACGCCCGTCGGGGTTCAAACCAAGAAGATGTTCAACGGCGTGATGCGAACAATCAGAAAGTACAAGGTTAATGTGGGTCGCGCCGGGCTGATCGGCACATTTGTTGGTATTTTACCCGGTGCCGGGGCGGATATCGGTGCCTGGATTGCCTATGCAGTCAGCAAAAAATTTTCCAAAGAACCCGAAAAATACGGTACCGGACATATCGAGGGCATCGTAGACGCCGGTACCGCGAATAACGCCGGATTGGGCGGCGCCTGGGTGCCGGCCCTGGTTTTCGGCATTCCGGGGGATTCCATTACTGCCATCGTCATCGGCGTTCTGTTTATGAAGGGGCTTCGGCCGGGCCCTATGATTTTCCAGCGGACCCCGGAAATTTTATATGCCGTTTATATCACCTTTATTCTTGCCAACCTCATCCTCATCCCCTTCGGCATCATGGCCATTAAAGCCGGCAGCCAAATGCTGCGCATACCGCGCAATATGCTGATGCCGGCGATCCTGATGTTTTGCATCGTCGGCTCCTTTGCCATCAACAATACCACTTTTGACGTCGGCGTTATGCTGGCCTGCGGAATTCTGGCCTACTTTATGGAAGTCAACGACATTCCGGTTGCGCCGGCGATTCTGGGCATCGTGCTGGGCCGCCTGCTGGAAGACAGCTTTATGGTTTCCATGATCAAAAGCGACTGGGATTTAACCGTGTTCTTTCACCGGCCGGTAAGCGCCATTCTCGGCGTCATTACCGTGATTTTGTGGAGCGGGCCGTTTATTGCCGTTTTTCGTAAATGGCGGCAGGACACCAAAAATGCCCGGGCTGAGGCCGAGGAATGCACACCAAACGTTGATGAAGTTGTCTAGTCCGCATAACCTGCCAGAGACGAATTCCTAAAGAGAGGGCCATCAAAAATGACCGCACCCCACTCATTCACAATACGCCTTAACCATTCCGACAACGTGGTTGTCGCCCGTGTGGACATTGCGGCCGGGACCACGATTCCGGAAGAGCAGATCACCTGTCGAGATCCAATTTCTTTCGGCCACAAAGTCGCCGCGGCTTCCATAAAATCAGGCGAAGCCGTCAAGAAATACGGTCAGATTATCGGGTTTGCTTCCAAGGATATCCGAGCGGGAGAACACGTTCACACCCACAACGTCGGGATGAAAGCGTTTGACCGCGATTACGCGATCGGCGCCGATGCCGATTCAGCGCCCAAATATGAAGCGGTGCCGGCGACATTTCAGGGGATTGTGAGAGCCGACGGTCGTGTTGCCACCCGCAATTACATCGGTATAATCAGCACGGTAAATTGTTCGGCTTCGGTAACGCGCTTTGTGGCAGATGCCTTCAAGGGAGATGCCCTGGCCGGATTTTCCAATGTGGACGGCGTGGTTCCTATCTGTCATGGCATGGGCTGTGCCTGCGCCAACAACAAGGAAGGATTTGAGATCCTGCTGAACATTCTTGCCGGATATATCCGCAATCCCAATTTTGCAGCAATTCAAGTCATCGGACTGGGATGCGAAGTCATGCAGATCGACACGCTGTTCCAGCGCCGGGATCTGCAGGAAAATGCGTTGCTGCAAACCATGACCATTCAGGGAACCGGCGGTACCCGGAAAACCGTGCAGCAAGGCATTGAGCGGGTCCGGGCCATGCTTCCCATCGTCAACAAGGTTGAGCGAACACCAGTCTCAGCCGGTCACCTCATACTGGGACTCCAATGCGGTGGGTCTGATGCCTATTCGGGCATTACGGCCAACCCTTCTTTGGGTGCGGCGGTTGATCTTCTCGTGCGGAATGGGGGGGGCGCCGTGCTGGGTGAGACTGCCGAAATTTACGGTGCCGAACATCTTCTCACCCGTCGCGCCGTATCGCGGGAAGTCGGCGAAAAACTCATCGACCGCATCCACTGGTGGGAGGATTACACCGCAAAAAACAACGCTGAACTGGATAACAATCCCTCACCCGGCAACAAGGCCGGCGGTTTGACCACCATTCTGGAAAAGTCCCTCGGCGCGGTGGCCAAGGGCGGGACCGGCAACCTGGTCGATGTCCTGCATTACGCCCATCCCATAACCGGCAAAGGACTGATGTTCATGGATACGCCCGGCTACGATCCGGTTTCGCTGACCGGAATGGTTGCCGGGGGTGCCAACATTATCTGCTTCACCACCGGCCGCGGATCGGTTTACGGCTGCAAGCCGGTGCCGAGCATCAAACTGGCGACCAACACGGAAATGTACCGTCGCATGGAGGATGATATGGATATCAATTGCGGGGAAACCATGGACGGACCGACAACCGTGGAAGAAATGGGCCGGCGTATTTTCAGTTTCATCCTGGATGTTGCCTCGGGCCGCAAGACCAAGAGCGAACTGAACGGTATCGGCGAAGACGAATTTGTGCCGTGGAACATCGGCGCCGTAATGTAATGCCGGCTAGTATTCTTAATAGTTCATAAGAGGTTAACCAACGTACTGTAAAAGG
>CP070771.1:3392939-3402926 GCA_020345785.1 Desulfobacterales bacterium | reverse complement strand
CCGTGGTGCTCGCTCCGGGTTTCACCCCTTTTGATCCGTCAAAATTCGACAACTACCAGTACGCCAAACTTCCAAATGTTATCACTTCCATGGAGTTCGAGCGCATATTGTCTGCCTCCGGGCCCACTATGGGGCATATCACGCGTCAATCCAAAGATCATGCTGAGCCGAAAAAAATCGCGTGGTTTCAGTGTGTCGGCTCGCGAGACATGAACAAATGTGACAACTCTTACTGCTCATCGGTCTGCTGCATGTATGCCATCAAGGAGGCGGTAATCGCCAAAGAGCATCAGGGCGACAACCTGGATTGCGCCATATTTTACATGGACATGCGGACCCACGGCAAGGAATTTGAGAGATTTTACGAAAGCGCCCGGGAAAAGCACGGCGTTCGCTTTATCAGGAGCAAGGTCCATTCCGTAACACCGGTCGGCGACGGCGATGATCTCGAAATTCGCTACATCACGGATGACGGTAAGCTGAAAACCGAAGTCTTTGATTTGATCGTTCTCTCCGTCGGTCTGGAGATTTCCCCCGAGATCGTGGAGCTTGCCAAACGTCTTAAAATTGACCTGACCCCGGGCAGATTCTGTCGAACCCAAACATTCTCACCGGTTGAAACTTCCAAAGAGGGCGTTTTTGTCTGTGGTGCATTCCAGGGACCTAAAGACATACCACAGTCCGTCGTGGATTCAAGTGCCGCCGCCACGGCGGCCGGAGAAATCTTGACCAGCGCGCGCAATAGTCTCACAACAATGCCGGAAGCAATTCCGGAAATCAATGTTGCCAATGAACGCCCGCGAATCGGGGTATTTGTCTGTCGCTGCGGCATCAATATCGCAGGCGTTGTCGATGTGCCGTCGGTGGCTGAATATGCAGCAACCCTGCCGTACGTTGAATATGCCACCGACAATCTTTACTCCTGTTCCCAGGACACCCAGGAAACCATCAGCCAGATCATCAGGGAAAAAAATCTAAATCGCGTCGTGGTGGCAGCCTGTACCCCGAAAACGCATGAACCGCTGTTCCAGGAAACTCTGATAAATGCAGGCCTGAATAAATACCTTTTTGAAATGGCCAATATTCGTAACCATAATTCCTGGGTCCATAAAAACAATCCGGAGTTGGCGACCCAAAAGGCCAAGGACCTGGTGCGCATGGCGATATCAAAGGTTGCCCTGCTGGAGCCCCTGGATGAGGCCGAACTCCAGATCAACCAGACTGCCATGGTCGTCGGCGGCGGCGTCGCGGGCATGGCGGCTGCCAGAAGCCTCGCCAGGCAGGGATACGAAACCCACATCATCGAAAAAAGCTCTCAGCTCGGCGGGCAGGCGCAAAATCTGTACCGCACGGCCAAGGGCGAGAATGTTCAGGAAAAGCTGTCCAATCTGATTGCTGAAATCGAAAATCATGAAAAAATTCATGTTCACCTGGATACGGAAATTTCCGATGTGGACGGATTTGTCGGCAATTTTGAAACAACGCTTTCTTCCAACGGGTACCAAGATATTCTCGAACACGGGATTGCGATCATGGCTACCGGCGCCTCCCCTCTCAAACCCGCCGAGTACGGCTATGGTCAGGATCCCAGAATCATAACGGCCCTGGATCTCGATCGCAGGCTCATTGGGGATGATCCGTCCTTGAAAGACCTCAATACGGCCGTCTTTATCCAGTGCGTCGGTTCGCGCGAGCCTGAACGGATGTACTGCTCGAGGGTTTGCTGCACCCATTCCGTAGACAATGCCTTGACATTAAAGCATCTGAATCCGGACATGAACGTATTCGTTCTATACCGCGATCTGCGGACATATGGCGAAAAGGAGTACATATACAAAGAAGCACGCCAGGCCGGGGTTATCTTTATCCGTTATACCCTCGACCACAAACCCCAGGTCAGCGTTAAAGACGGTAAAGTTCTGGTAAATACCGTGGATCATGTCATCGGTCGCCCGGTGGAAATTGAAACCGACTTGCTGACCCTGGCGACAGCGGTCATCCCCAACAGGGACGACAAGCTGGCCAACTTTTTCAAAGTGCCCATAAACGATGACGGTTTCTTCATTGAGCGGCATGCCAAACTCGGTCCGTCGGAATTTGCAACGGACGGCGTATTTCTCTGTGGTCTGGCACATTATCCCAAACCCATCGATGAATCCATCGCCCAGGGTCAGGCGGCGGCTTCCCGGGCCATCACCTTGCTGGCTCGTGAAACCATCCATACCAGCGGCACGATTGCAGCAACGGATCCGACCATGTGCAGCCACTGCGGGGTTTGTGTGTCGATCTGTCCGTATTCGGCGCCCTCCTTTGTCGAATCCGGCCCCTGGACAGGCAGAGCTCAAATCAATCCGGTTTTGTGCAAGGGCTGCGGTTTGTGCGTGGCTTCCTGTCGCTCCGGTGCCATTCACTTGAAAGGCTTTGACAATGATCAAATCTTCTCGCAGATCTTTTCTTTGAGGGAGGCCGTGTGATTTGGTTGAATGGTTGATTGGTTGATTAGTTGACTGGTGGAAAGATTTTTGATTTTAATTCTTAAATATTCAACCATACTTAATGAACAATCAACTTTCCATAACATGGTTAAATAGGAAAATGGTGGACTAGGACAATAGTGGAAGGATCTATTGAACATGATCAGATAGAATTCCATATTTCCTGATCAACTCTTCAACCAATCAACTATTTAACTAATAATACGGGAGATTTTTTAAAATGTCCGATTGGGAACCAAAAATTGTGGCTTTTTTGTGCAACTGGTGCAGTTATGGGGCTGCCGATCTTGCCGGTGTCGGCAGAATGGAATATCCGCCCAATATCCGGGTCATCCGGATACCTTGCACCGGCCGGATGAGCCCAAAATTCTTTCTGGCCGCTCTACGGGAGGGAGCGGACGGTGTTTGGGTGTCCGGGTGACATCCCGGTGAATGCCATTACCTGGAAGGTAATTACTACGCCCGCCGCAAATTCGCCCTTTTTGAAAATCTGATGGAATACATGGGAATTGAACCCGGCCGCCTTCAGTTCTCCTGGGTCTCCTCGGCCGAATCCACCAAATTTGTCGCCGTCGTCAAAGAGGTTACCGATGAGATTAAAGCCCTCGGGCCCAATCAAAATTTTTCCAAAATAAAGGCTAAGGTAGCTTAACATGACTGGTTATATCGATAAAATAAAGGAAGTTTCGGCGAAGCTCCTGAAGGAATGCAAAGTGGACATGGTGATCGGTTTCCGCAAAGGTACCTTGCCCATGATGAACGAGCCTTATTTTGCGAAAACTCAGGAGGATGTCCAAAATCTGGTATGGGACAGCAACTGTGGTATCAATCTGGCAAATTACCTGACCAATCGGACGGAAAAAATCGCCGTCATCGCCAAAGGATGCGATTCCCGCAACATCGTCACCCACATCATCGAGAACAAAATCAAACGGGAGCAATTGGTCATCATCGGGGTACCCTGCAAGGGGATGATCGACAAACGCAGGATTAATGCCATGTTTGACGGCGAAATCACGGAAGTAACCGAAGATGAGAACAATATTAAGGTATCCGGCAACGGCTTTGAAAAGGTATTGGACAAGGCGGATGTGCTCCAGCAAAATTGCACCCTTTGCATTCATCGCAACCCGGTCGTGCACGATGAGCTTGTCGCCGAGATGGTTGAAGAGCAGCAGGATGTCGATCGTTATGCGGATGTACGCGAAATCGAGGCCATGTCGGCTGAAGAAAAAAACAAATATTTTGACGAACTTTTCTCGACCTGCATCCGTTGTTATGCCTGCCGCAATGCCTGCCCCCTGTGTTACTGCCCCACCTGTTTTGTGGATGAATCCCGGCCCCAGTGGGTGGGGAAAAGCCAGGATGACACCGACATCAAAACATTTCACTTTCTGAGAGCCTATCACTGCACCGGCCGGTGCACAGATTGCGGCGCCTGCGAGCGGGCCTGCCCGGTGGGCATCAATATGCGCAAACTAACCAAAAAGCTGGAAAAAGACTGCTTTGAGCTTTTCAAGTGGGAAGCGGGCCTGTCGCTGGATCTGCGCCCGCCCCTGGACACCTATAAACCCGATGATCCGGATGAATTTATAAAATGAGTATTGTCCGTTGTCTGTGGTCCGTGGTCCGTTGTAAAAACAATGGATCCGCCGACGACGGAACAACTGACGAAAAAGGGCATTTGCAATGAAAATATTCTCAATCAGCAAAGACAACCTGTCAAATGGGCTTGCGCTGCTCGCAGAATCTTATCGTCTGTTTGGTCCCGTTAAAAAAACCGAGTTTCATGATTTCAAGGAACTCGCCGAAGGTCAGGCGCCGGATTTCGATTACCTGAACACCCGTCTTTCAGCCAAATCGATTATTTATCCCCAGTCGGAGCCGCTATTGGAATATACCCTGGACGAATCCCGGGAAGATCATCATATCATGAAGGAGGTCGATACCGATTATTCACCAAGGGCAGTTTTCGGAATCCGCCCCTGTGATGCCAAAGCCTTTTTGCTGGTCGGCCATAATTTCGACACTCCCGAATATAAGGATCCTTATTGGATCAGAGCCTATGAAGCCACGACCCTGGTAGGGCTGGCCTGCGATTCACCCTGCAGCAGCTGCTTTTGTACCACCGCCGGCTGCGGACCGCATCATGAAGAGGGACTGGATGTCCTGCTGGTGGACACGGGCGACCAATATCTGGCCAACGTCCTCACGGACAAAGGCGAAAAACTGATGGCCGCCGCCGGCTGGTGTACAGCTCCCGACACCAATACCGCTGCGCAGCAGCTCGAAAATAAAAAGCGGGAGGCCGAAGCGAAAGTTGTGACTGCTGTGAATACAGACAACCTTAGGGCAGCCGACACAATCGAATTATACGATGCCTCTTTCTGGGAAGATGTGTCGTTCTCATGTATAAATTGCGGTACATGCACCTTTGTATGTCCGACCTGCTGGTGTTTCGACATCCAAGACGAAAATCGCGGAAAGTCCGGACAGCGCATGCGCAACTGGGACAGTTGCATGTTTCCCTTGTTCACCCTGCATGGTTCCGGACACAATCCCCGGGGCACCAAATTGCATCGGGTTCGTCAGCGCTTCATGCACAAATTAAAGTATTATGTCGACAAGTACGATGTCGGAATTCAATGCGTCGGGTGCGGGCGCTGCATTCGGTCCTGCCCGGTCAACATCGACATCCGTCGGGTCTGTGAATTGATGAACAGCTTTGCTTCGGCAGAAAACACCTGCGCCGTTTAGACAAATGAATATTTTAGATTGAATATTGAATATTTAAGGAATTTTATCAATTTTTGTATGGTTTTCTTAAGAATGACGGAGCGAAGCGACTTCCATAAATATTCAATTTTCAATATTCATTCTTCAATTTAAATGGGGGGTTAACTAACGTGCAAAATCCTTATTTACCCTATCCGGTTCGTATCGATGATATCATCATTGAAACCGAAGATAAAAATTTAAAAACCTTCAAGTTTGTCTTTCTGGATACAGCCGATGAGGATAAATTCGATTACAAAGCCGGTCAATTCGCCGAGCTTTCCGTGACCGGGAAGGGAGAAATACCAATCGGCATTGCATCTTCTCCCACCGAAAGGGGCTTTGTGAAGTTTACCGTCAACAAAGTGGGACTGGTATCCTCCTACCTGCACGCCATGAAAGTCGGCGATATAATGGGAATTCGCGGTCCGCTGGGTAACTGGTACCCCTGGGAAACACTGGAAGGCAAAAATGTGGTGATCATCGGCGGCGGTTTTGCCTTCACCACCCTGCGATCTTCCATCATTTATATGCTGGATCCGGCCAACCGATCAAAATTCAAGGATATTCACGTAATTTACGGCGCTCGAACACCCGGCATGCTCCTGTACCGGAATGAGTTGGCGGATTGGGAAAAGCGCGATGACATCAATATGCATATCACCGTAGACAGGACGGACGATCCCAACTGGAAATACAACACCGGCTTTGTGCCGACCATCACCGAACAGAAAGCGCCTCCGGCAGATGAAGATACGTATGCGATTATATGCGGGCCTCCGATAATGATAAAATTCACCCAGCCCGTTTTGGATAAGCTTGGCTATTCCCATGATAAGATTATCATGTCCCTTGAAAACCGCATGAAGTGCGGTATCGGCATGTGCGGCCGATGCAATATCGGACAGGAATTTGTTTGCAAGGACGGTCCGGTTTTTACCCTTGATCAGTTAAATAAAACACCAAAGGAATATTAATTCATCCGCCCTGAAAAATAGCAAGTACCATTCGCTATTCAGATGCTATTGTCGCCATCATTATTTTCATATTGACATACATATCCCATTGAGCTAAAAGAAATCTTTTAAAAAAGTTTCAAAAAATTTCATAAAGAATATTTAATGGCTGAGGCCGCAACGATAAATTAAAATAAATCAAAGGAGGTAAGATTAAATGCCAACAGTAGAGTTCATGGGTAAATCATTCACGGTCGATGAAGACGGGTTTATTGATTCCTACGATAATTGGTGTCAGGAATGGGTGCAATGGGTAAAGAAGGAAGAGGGCATTGACGAGCTCAATGATGAGCACCAGAAAGTTATCGAAGTCCTACGTGATTATTACGAAAAAAACGGCATTGCACCGATGGTGCGCGTTCTCTCGAAAGTTACCGGTTTTAAACTGAAACACATTTATGAGCTTTTCCCGTCCGGCCCCGGAAAAGGAGCCTGTAAAATGGCGGGACTCCCGAAACCAACGGGATGCGTCTAATCAATCGGCCGTGACCAAAAAATTCTGTCCAGAGAAAGGGCTCTGCGTGATAGGCAGGGCCTTTTTTTTAATTAATCCGCTCTGCAAAATAGCATATTCATGGCTGTGATATGTTTCTTAAAAAATAAAGAAGGTCGTTAGATCGAAGGTCCGGCGGATTAATTACTTAATGCTTCGCATTTATTTTTTTTAAATTTTTATCTTTTCATTTCACTCTATCTGCCTGCTTATAAACTAACATAGCGACGTCTATGCCTTTTTTAAATTCAAACACTGCGGAGAGACGGCCATGATTCTTTCAGTGAAAACTCGGGAAAGAACCGAATTGGTTGACGTCACATCAGATATAAATCAATTAGTACAAAAATCGGGAATCGATCAGGGTCTTTGCATGCTTTATGTGCCGCACACCACGGCAGCGGTCACGATCAATGAGAGTGCAGACCCCAGTGTCAAGGCCGATATCCTGATGATCTTAAACAAGGTGATTCCCTGGGAAGCAAATTATCGCCATCTGGAGGGCAATTCGGCCGCCCACATTAAATCTACTCTGGTGGGATCATCAGAGCTGGTGGCCATCGAAAACCGAAAGCTAGTATTAGGCACCTGGCAGGGAATCTTTTTCTGCGAATTTGACGGCCCGCGAAACAGAAAATTGCATGTTAAGATATTTAAGCAAAGCTTCGATTGATGTGCCTGCCTTCGGACTGGATGAGCGTCCCTGCGGGACTAAATGAGCGCTGCGCTTGAGGAGCGGTCTGGCGGCCTCGATGAGTGCACCTGCGGTGCTTGAGATATGAGGAGGATCAGCTCAAAGCTTAAATATGATCTGATCTTCTTTTGCCTCAAGTGAAACGCTCCTTTAGGCCGCCAGGCCGATCCTCAAGCGCAGCGCTCATTCGGCATTTGTCGATAGATTATTTTTTTAACGACTGCGCTAGACGAAGAACCACTATACTGAATTGACAAGGATTCACCATGCCGAATTTTCTCGACGACATCGATAAGGCCATTATAAACCGAATCCAATCGGATTTTCCGATTACTTCACGCCCCTATCTTACGCTGGCCAATGAGCTGGATCTAACCGAAAAAGAGGTTTTGGATCGCGTTTCGCGGTTAAAAAAGGCCGGAATTATCCGCCGAATCGGCGGAAATTTTGTCCCTGCCAAACTGGGGTTTGTCAGCACATTGTGTGCCGCCAGAGTTCCAGCCGATAAAGTTTTGCATTTTGCTGAAGTCGTCAACCGGTATCCCGGCGTCACTCACAATTATCAGCGCGACAACGAATACAATGTCTGGTTCACCTTTATTTCCCCCTCTATGGATGAAATAGAGGTGAATCTCAAAAAAATAGCCGAAGAAACCGGTATCGGTGATATTCTCAATCTGCCCGCCACGAAGGTATTTAAGATCAAAGCCCAATTTGATGTGTAGCGAGGTGCGGGCTCCGCGTTGCGGGTTGCGGGTTTGTGAGCATAGGGCAGAGAGCATAGGGCATAGTGAAAAAAAAGAAGGTGAGAAGATGGAAGGGTATGATAGTGGGAAGGTGGGAAATTTTGACGCTGGAAGGCTGGGAGGCCGGGAAGCTGGAAAACATTTAAGTTGAAACCTTAACCTGCGTTTTAGGCCTTGCGCCTTTTGCCTTTAACCTTTTGCCTTGTGCCTCAAACTATTTTCTATCAGACAACCAATTTTCTAAATCAACTCACTCAAATTAATCAATCCAATCAACTAAATCAACCACTACCATGAAAGACATTCGCGTCGCGGCCGTTATTTTCAATTCGATTGTCAACCAGCCCCAAAATAACCTGGAACGGATGGCTCACTGGATTAAGCACGCCCAAAAACAGGGGGCGCAACTTATCTGTTTTCCCGAGTTGACCGTCACCGGCTACAGCACCCGGCCCGAAATAAAAGACGCCGCCGAACCGGTTCCCGGGCCCATCAGCCGGCGTCTTCAGAAATTGGCCCATGACCACCAGATGGTCATCCTGGCCGGGATGGCTGAAAAGGATGAAAAAGGCGGTGTTTATGCAAGTCACTTGGTGATAACACCCAAGGATATTTCAGGTGTCTATCGAAAAATTCACATTGCGCCTCCGGAACGCGGCCTTTTCTCGCCCGGCGATACGGTGCCCTTATTTGAGACGGACGGCATTAAACTGGGCATTCAGCTTTGCTACGATGCCCATTTTCCGGAACTTTCCACCCGAATGGCGATAGATGGGGCCGATGTCATTTTCATGCCCCATGCTTCGCCCCGGGGAACCCCGCCGGAAAAATTAAATTCCTGGCTGCGCCACCTGACGGCCAGAGCATTTGACAACGGTGTGTTTATCGTCGCTTGCAATCAAAACGGCGACAACCAGAAAGGGCTGAAATTTCCCGGAATGGCTGTTGTCATCGATCCAGCCGGTGAAACAATTAAAAAAAATATCAGCGGCAAAGATGGCATCGTTGTTGCGGATTTGAAATCCAGTGCGCTGAAGGCAGTACGCAGCCACCGCATGCGTTATTTTCTGCCGAACAGGAGACCGGAAATGTATGAATAGCATCGCAAAACTGAAAACCCTGTGACGAGAGCACAGAAGTATTGCCGCCTTAAGTCCCTAACTCGGTCAAGCCGGAACCAAAAAAGAAATTAATTTGGAATTTCGGTCATTGTGATTTGTTTGGTATTTGAAATTTGTTATTTGATATTTTCTTACTGCTGACACCTGACACCTTAAGTTTCTGGCAACATGTTGTTAGAACAAAAGGTCTAAGGGCCTAATCGATTCAGACCGGTACGTCATGCGGCAGGGAGTTTAACCCGAAAAAAGATGCTGTATAGTGCCGGAACATAGTTTAGTGTAAATAAACTGCCGATGCCCAGACCGAAGAACATGATGCAGGCCATGCCGTAAAAGAGCGGATCATGATTGATGATCAGGGGCGAGAATCCAAGCATGGTTGTTGAAACCGAAAGCAGGATCGGTCTGAAGCGGCTGACGGCCGAATTGATCACCGCATCATAGGGCGTCTGCCCATCGCGCCGGTTTTCCTCAATTTTATCGATCATCACGATACCGTTGTTGACAATGGATCCGGCCAGGGCCAGAAGCCCGAGAATGACCATAAATCCAAAATCAGCCTGCATCACCAGCAGACCGACGACGGACCCGACAATGACCAGCGGCATCGTCAGGATAATGATGGCGGCCCGCCGGATGGAGTTAAA
>CP070771.1:3388300-3392839 GCA_020345785.1 Desulfobacterales bacterium | reverse complement strand
GCGGCCCATCCAGCCGCCGCCCCAGACCCAGTGGGCAATCGGACAGTATATGAAGGTAACCCACAGCACCGTAAAAACGATCCATGAGGAAAACTTCATGCGGTCCACAATCGAACCCAGCACCAGCGCCACGGTGATGCAGGCAAATGTCATTTGAAACAGGGCAAAGACATAGGTCGGTATCGTACCCGCGAGACTTTCCACGCCGATACCGGCCATAAAAACGTTTGAAAGCCCGCCGATGATGCCCGCCTTGTCCGGTCCGAAAGACAAGCTATAACCCCACATCATCCAAATGACGCTCGCCAGGCAATAGGCCACCATGGTCATGGCAAATGTATTCAGCAGGTTCTTATAGCGGGACAAACCGCCGTAAAATAGGGCCAGGCCGGCCGGCGTCATCATCATGACCAGGGCGGTTGATACAATCAACCAGGCGGTATCACCGGAATCTAGACCTTCGGCCGCCAGCGCCGGCGAAAAAGGAATAACCAGCAGCATCACGATTGTCAGCAGTCGCATGAATCTCATCTTTTTAATTTCTCCTCCCCGCTTCCATTGAATATTGAAGATTGTCAATTGAATATTTGGGGAATTCTATCGATTTATTTTTATTCCCTTGATTCCATTTTTAGGTGATTCGAATCAGATTAAAAATCCTTAATTCGACAATCGTCATTCGACATTTCAAATGCTCGGCAGCCTTTCAAGGATAGCCGATTTTATCTGCATTACTTGGTCTTCAGAATCCACTTTTTGGCCGTTGAGATCCCAGACATAAAATACATCGACGACCTGGTCGGCTTTGGTTGCTATTTTGGCGACCCAGATGTTCAGATCGCAATTAAACAGGGCATCCGTGATGCTGAAAAGCAGGCCGGGAAAGTCATAGGTAAAAACCTCGATAATGGTAAAAAAACTGGAGCTGTTGTTGTCCACCTTGACCCGATGGGGTATGCGACGCAGGCCGTTTTTGATGTGGCGGTAAGCGGACATTTTTTTTCTGAGGGCGGCTGCCAGGTTTAACTCGCCGGATAAGGCCGCAGCGAGGTTGCCGGCCGCCCGCTGCCATTTCTCATCTTCCATGATTTGATCCGGCGGCGGATTGACCTCAAAAATATCCAGAGCGATGTTGTTGCGCCAAGTGAACACCTGGACATCAAGAATGTCGATGTTATTCAAGGTGAATACCCCGGCAATTTTTGAAATCAAACCGGGACGATCTTTGGCGCAAAGGGTAACCGATCGGGTGTTGGCATCGGCCGAGCGTTTGACCTCCCATATGAAGTCGGCATCGCCCAGTTTACGGTAAAGCGCGATGTGCTCCAGGATCGACCCGGCCGGCATGTAAAGACGGTAGCGGGGAGACATGTTTTCGAACAGAGCGGCGGTGTCGGCCTGTGCTTTACGGGAAGGGGCTGAATCCACGATTATTTTTCTTTTCTGCTCGATGACATTGACGGCCTCTTCGGTGGCCAGTTCGCCTTTTTCCAGCACGTTGAGCACTTTGAGAAAAAAATCCCGCAGCAGGGTTGCGGTCCAGTCGTTCCACGCCGCCGGACCGGTTGCGATGGAATCGGCCACGGTCAGCAGATACAGCATTTTCAGCCGTTCAATATCTTTGATTTTTCTGGCACTGGAAATGGCTGTTTCCTCATCATTGATATCTCGACGGGTGGCTGTTTTGATCAAATGCAGGTGATGTCGAATGAGAAATACAACACTTTCGACATCGCGCACGTTCAGGCCTTTTTTGGTTAGGAGTTTTTCGATGATGGCGGCCCCTTTTTCCGCGTGGTCGTCGGCAGCATCCCCTTTGCCGATATCGTGAAGCAGCGCAGCCCAGAGCAAAATATGTTTGTTTTTGAGCTCCCGGTAGAGCTGTGCGCATAGCGGCTCCAGGCTGCTGTCCAGATTGGTGCCGAATTTTTTAATGGTCTGTACGGTTCGCAGCAAATGTTTGTCCACCGGGTACAGATGGTACTCATCATACTGGATGCGGTTGATGACGCTGCGAAATTCCGGCAATAACCGCACCAGAAATCCGGTGTTCAGCATTTCATTCAATACATTCAGCGGCCCTGCCGGAGCCGCCAGAATTCGCTCGAAAGACTGCACCACCGGCTCGGAGTTGCAAAATCTTCGATTTGCCAGATGGGAAAATTCTTTGACCAGTCTCTTGGCTTCGGCGCTCAGCGGAACCTGCAAACGGGCGCTTTCTTCAAAAATCCTGATCAGTAGATCCGGCGATTCGATAATTTTTTCGGGGGCAACAAAATTAAGCATTCCCCATTCGATTACTTCCAGACCGTCGACGTTGCTCTTTTTACGGGGTTTCCTTCTTCTCAGGCGTTTTTTTTCAAGGCCCAGCTCATACAAAAACATCAGGTGCTGCTGCTTCAGCGATTCCATGCACCCGTGCAGGTCTCCCAGAAAACGCTCCACCGGCTGTTGACCGTTGTTGGCCTTGTATTTCAATGTCTCAGCCAGCTTGATCTGGTTTTCAAAGTGCAGCTGATCGCATTTTCGGCCGCAAAGGAGGTGGATCCGGTTGCGCACCTGCCAGATAAATTGCAGGCAGCGCCTCAACGTTCGGTATTCTTGATGGGAGAGCAGGCCGAAGTATTCGAGATCGCGGGGCTCCTTCAGGTTAAACTCGATCTGTCCGATCCACAGCATGGTGTGATAGTCCCGCAGGCCGCCCCGCCCCTCCTTAAGGTTGGGTTCGAGAAGATAGGTCGAATCGCCGAAGCGGGCATGACGCATTTCATTGTTCTGAACGAGCCAATTGATAATGGTACGGGATTTTTTGCGAATAATTTTTTGGCGCAACTGCTCCATCAGATCAGAAAATAAATGAGACCAGCCGCAGATAAACCGTGCATCCAGGATCGGCGTCAATATGTCGAAATTCCTGCCGCAAAGCTGCAGGCATTCTTTGAGGGAACGGGTGGCGTAACCGACATCCAGACCGATATCCCACAAAGGATAAACCATCTCCCGGATCAGGTTCTCGGCTTGATCCGGCACTCTTTTCTTAAATAGCAACAACAGGTCAACATCGGAATGAACGCATTGTTCCTGCCGGCCGTAACCGCCCAGTGCAATTATGGCATACGGATTTTTGCTGATATCCATGCGGGGGCCGACCATGCTGGTCTCAAAAGCCTGCCTGAAATAATCATCCAGAATCCGGGCATGCTTTCTTAGAAAGTCAGGCTCTTTGCCACCTAAAAGACGGTCTATCAGCGCCCCGGTTTTCTGCTGCAGCTCCTCTGATGCATGTTCAAAAATGTTGCCCATATTGAGATTCTGGTTGGCCGATAACATCAATATTAACTTTTCTTTAGTCCCTGTTCCGTTAGAATTATCCATGTATAATCAGCAATATGCATGCCATGGGATTTTTAGACTGAGAAAAGTTAATAATTTCAATGGATAGAATGATTAAGCCTGGAAAAAGATAAAATTACGATATTACAAATTTGCTAAAAATCTGACCGAAAAATTACAAATTTGTAATGCCCCTTTTTTATTATTTGCTGCCGAATATGCTTTGCCAGATTTCAATGACTCTTTGCTGCAAATGGCTGAATTTTTCCCGCGGGACTTTGGAAGGCTTTTCCTGCAGGCTGAGTTGATGGGCGGCGGCGCGGTAGATTAAATAGGCATGTTTAAGCAAATGGGCGGTATACTCATCCAGTACACCGGTTTCGATCAATGATTGAAGCAGGCGGACATTGTCGGTCCATTTCAGCAGGCCGGGATGTTTGTGGGAATTCAGCAGCACGAGATACTGTACGAGAAACTCAATGTCCACCATGGCGCCGACGTCCTGCTTGAGATCGAAAACCTCGGCTTGCGGTTTGAGAAGTTCTTTGCGCATCTTCTCCCGCATGCCCAGGACCTCATCCTTCAGACGGGTTTCTGACCGTGGACGGGCAAGTACGTTTGACCGTATCGTTTCAAAGCGTTTCGCCAATACCTCATCCCCGCAGACGGGCCTGGCCTTAATCAGCGCCTGATGCTCCCAGGTCCAGGCTTCTTCAAGCTGGTAATCCCCAAAGGCGTCGATGTGGCTGACCAGTATGCCGGAACTACCGCTGGGTCGCAAACGCATGTCGATTTCGTAGGCTTTGCCGGCGCGGGTAGGGACCGTGAGAATGTGGATGACCCGCTGGCCGAGACGGTTAAAGAATTGAGCGCTGTCGATGGCAGTGTTCCCGCCCCTGGTTGGTTCTTCGGTCCCGGCGTGTAGAAATACGAGGTCAAGATCAGATCCATAACCGAGTTCCAGTCCGCCGAGCTTGCCGTAGGCGATAACGGCAAATCCCCTCCGGCAGGCCCTGCCATTCAGCCGGCAGGACGGGACACCGTGTTTTGAAACCAGATGATTGAAGGCCAAATCTACCACCTCGTTGAGAATGGTTTCGGCAATTTCCGAGAGATAATCACTGACCCGCATCAGCGGCAAGGTGCCGGTGACATCAGCCGTCGCCACCCGTAGGACATTGACCTGTTTGAAAATGCACAGCTGTT
>CP070771.1:3351708-3388200 GCA_020345785.1 Desulfobacterales bacterium | reverse complement strand
CTGCCATGCACATTGCCTTTGGGTTAGTCCAAACATTGAGCTATGAATCAAATTATCAAGTTTGCTACGACCCAGTTTCAAGGCATTGTGGGCACGTCGAATGTCGAAGGAAGGTATTCTGTCTAGTTTATAAAAAGGCTGATCAACATTTTTGCGTGCTATGAGATCTGTCTTTTTACTATGAACTATGAGCTATCAGCTATGAGCTTTTTTCTCACCTTCTCACCTTCCCACCTTCTCAACTTCTTTCTTTTATCATCTGTCCTCCGTCATCTGTCATCTGTTCGCTCCAGATAATTGTCCTCAATGGCCTTCACCATATTGGTCATGGCCACGTAAAACGGTGTCGAGATGCCCTTTTGGCGGGCATAGGCGACTATTTTGGCTCCCAGAAAGTCAATTTCCGTTGGCGTCTTTTTTTCGATATCAAAGCACATCGAATCCCGGTGGATGCCTACTTTTTCGAGATATCCCATAGCTTGACTGAGATAATCCTCTCCCAGGTCGTAACCCATGGCCTTGGCGACGGCGAGCGCCTCATTGAAGCAGGCATCGGCAATTTCCCTCGTCGGCGCATAGTCCAGGGCATCTTTGATGGTTTTGTTGGTGACGGCGCAGATGGAAGCCATGGTGCATTTCATAATCATTTTCTTCCACACAAAGAGCTTGATATCCTCCACATATTCGGTTTCCAAACCGCAGTCGGTAAGAATATCTGCGATCTGTAATCCCTGAACACGGTTTTCAGGGGTCAACGCTCCCAGATGATTCGGGCGATTAAAAAAAGCAGTCTGCGCCTGTCCCGGGCCGATTAAAGACGCGCCATAATTTAAAGACATACGCAAGGCAGCCCCGGCACCGAATTTCTCGGCGATCAGGTCCTCGGTACCCAGCCCGTTTTGAGTGGAAACAATCTTGATGCCGGGTCGATACACATCTTCCATTTCTTCTAAAACCTGATCGAGGTGAAAGGTCTTGGTGGCAAGAAACACCAGATCAGGATCATCATCCTTGAGGTCTTTTATTCGTGAGACAAAATTTTTTACCGGCGTCTGGTAATTGATAACTCCCGCAACATGAATACCCTCCGATAAAAGCGTTTCGCCTGCATCAGGATTGCGTCCGACCAGGACCGTCTCGGGAAATTGACTGAGCAGCGCTGCCGCCAGCACCGTGCCGGTTGCCCCCAGCCCCACGACCGCCATTTTGCGCTCTTTCATAATTATTTCCCCCTCTCGAATCTATTATTTTAACGCTGTGTATAATTGCATCAAACCGGGGTCAACACATTTTTTGCTCCCGGCAGCCATCCTATGCTTCAGAGCCTGGCGGCAGCTATTTTTAAACGGTCATTTAAAAACCCCGATTTCCGAATTTCGGTCATATTAATTTCAATATGTTACATGGACAAGAAGATGTTGTGAAATGGCTTTATAGCAAATCACCGCTCATCGTATTGCAACAATTAAATCACTACTTGCAATCGTATGAAAAAGGAGTTTCAAAGAAACTATTTTGCAACCAATTGTAAACAGTATAAATAATTATATTTTTTCAATTTTATTACATTTTTTGAATCAAAATCATTTTTTTCTTGACATTCAAAATTGTATGAAATACTGACAAATCTGCCATTGAATGAAACAATTCCTACATCTATAGCCTCGCCAACCTGCTGGAGGAGCCTGCAACCACTCCGTGGTAGCACAGGATGGCTTAAATTTTCGGATATCGGACGCAAACGTATGCGGATTTCAATACGCTCTGATTTGCACTTGCAATCCCGCCCCAGAGGGCTCTTGATGAAAAGACTCAGTTAAAACCCGGCATCGTCCCTGGTGCAAACTGCATCTTATTTTTCTGATCGGCCGCTAACCTACAAGAAAAGGAGGGTCCATAATGAAAAAAAAGTTATTGTTTAAGCTCACATTTTTGGTTGCCTGCGCCTGTTTGCTGGTTGCTCCACTGATGAATCCTCCATGGGCAGCATCAAAGCAGCCCGTGGTCATTGGATTTATCGGATCTTTTAACAGCGATGCCGGCAAGAGCACGTTGAGAGGCGCCGAAATCGCCATTGAAGAACTCAATGCCAAGGGCGGGATTTTAGGCGGACGTCCGATAAAACTGGTAAAAGCAGATACCGCCGAAGATGTAACCGAAGGCATTAAGGCCTATGAATACCTTAACGAAGAAGAAAAAGTGGATTTTATTATTTCAGGCAGCATCGACGATGTTTCCCTGGGTTGGCTGCCGCGCATGGCCGAATACCGCACCCCTACCCTGGACACCTGGACTTCGGCCTATGCGGCTATTGAAAAGGTCGCCACAGAGTACGAAAAGTACAAGATGTATTTCATGAATTGTCCGACGGACTATGCCCTCGGAACCCAGTACGTCGATTTCGGCAAAGACGTTCTCGCCAAGAAAATGGGCTGGAAAACCAGCGTCATCATGCAGGAAGACACCGCTTATGGCGCCGGGACTTATGAATTCATTAAAGGGGACATCCTGGAAACCGCCGGCATTCAAATGCTGGATCATATTGTCTATGACGTCAACACGCTGGATTTCAGTCCCATTTATAATAAGATCATCCAGACGAATCCCGACTTCATATACCTTATCTCTTCGGTTAAATGCGTGGTTCCAACATCTCAGTATGTAAAAATGCAGGTTCCGGTTCCCATTACGGGTATCAACGTAGCCGCTGTCGGCAAGGAATTCTGGACAGACACAGGCGGCATGGGAGGCGGCATGTCAACGCTAATGCCTCCGCCGACCCTGGGAATGGACATGGACCCCCGCACCGAAGCATTTATCAAAAAGTACCAGGCCAAGTATGATAGCCGCCCGGTCTTCCCCCATTTCAACGGGTTTAACGCCTATTACGGCATCTACAACGCCGTCAATGCCGCCGAGCGGGCCGGAGGCTTTAAACCGTTGGATGCCTGGGTTAAAGAGATGGAAAATGAAGATCTCAAACTTTACAAAGACGGCAAGCTCTGGCTGCGATACGCCTACTGGAAGCCGGGTGAAATAGAACCGCGAACAGGTATTGCCTTTACACACAATGTAAAGGTCGACATCACCCCGCCTCTGGAGGACGGTCATCCTTCGCTGATCGTCATCCAATGGTACCCGGATGGAACGGTAAAGTGTGTCTATCCGCCCAAATATGCCAATGGAGATTTTACCGTCCCGCCATGGGTAAAAAAATGACGCATCAGAACTGAATGATCACCCGGACTTTGTGACTTGGACATAATGACAACCATAGAAAGAATCCCGGCCCTCCCTCCGGGCAGCAGGAATAGAACCCGGAGGAAGGGCAGGACTTTGAGTTCACACCGGCGGGGTATTTTTGACCGTCAGATAACCCATGGAATAATGGAATGTCGAAGATCCGCCTTTGGAGGGATGGAGAAATGGAATATTGGGAATCAAATGCGGATGATGGCCTGATTTTATTTTCTGTTCCGTGCCATCCATTTAAAAACAGATC
This sequence comes from Desulfobacterales bacterium, assembly GCA_020345785.1. Next base: position 3,384,698 of record CP070771.1, on the reverse strand, counting down.
GCGTTCCGCCAAACGCGTGTTTTCAGTATTCTAGCATTCCAGTGCTCCATCATTCCACGTCATATGTTAACGGCATAGCCAATCTTCTCTGATCTAGCCCAGAGGACCAGATTTTCAATGTCAGTTTACAGTAGGAGCAAATGAGCGGCATAATTATTCAGGGATTTCTAATAAGCGGTCTCTACGCGCTGATTGCAGTCGGATTTACCATGATTTTCAGCGTGGGACGCGTGCTCAACCTGGCTTACGGCATTTATATTATGCTGGGAGGGTATACCTACTACACCTTATCCCAGATGCTCGAGCTGTCTAAAACACTCAGTTTGCTGGGCGCCATTCTTAGCGGCGTTATTTTCGGTATCCTCACCTATGTCAGCATCGTGAAACGCCTGCAGCGCAATCCCATTGCCGTAGAAATCTCGACACTCATACTGGCCGTTGTCATGCAGGCGGTCGTCATTCTTATTTATTCGCCGGCGCCCCGGGCTATCTGGCCGATCGTTGCCGGCATCTCCCGCGTACAAAATGTGATTATTTCCTGGAACATTTTCTTTGCGATGATTACCAGTTGGGTGGTTTTGGGAGCGCTGCTGGTTTTTGTAAGAAAAACGCAGGTCGGCAGGGCTATCATGGCCGTCTCCATGGATCCAAAGGGTGCTTTGCTTTCGGGCATTGATCCTGGGCGTATCAACATCCTGACTTGGGCCTTGTCCGGGGCCTTGGGCGCACTTGCCGGTGTTTTTTTCGCGACCTACACCCAACTGGACCCCACCATGTGGGTTCCACCGCTTATCACTGCCGTTGCGATTGTTATCATCGGCGGTATCGGCAGCATCATGGGCAGCCTGGTTGCCGCTCACATCGTTGGTTTCGCGGAAACCATTACCACGACCGTCATCGCTCCGGAGTTAAGGGGCGTTTTCACCCTGCTGCTGATTATCATTATTCTTGTTATTCTTCCGAAAGGATTGCTCGGCAAAGAAGAGACTTAAGATGGAGGTGTTTTGAGAAAAGCATTACCCTGGTGGCTGCTTTTTGCCGTCGTTATGAGTTTATTGCCCCTGCTGATCTCCACGCGATCCCTCAGGATATTTATCTTCGCCAACTTTATTGCGATTTTTGCCATGAGCTGGGATATTCTGTCGGGATATACGGGCTACATAAGTTTCGGTCATCCTTTTTTAATCGGCATCGCCGGTTATACCAGCGCGATATTAACCCACCAGTTTGCGGTGCCGCTGTATATCAGTATGCCGCTGGCAATTTTGCTGACCATGGCCGCCGGCACACTTTTTTTCTTTCCGGCTTTGCGGACCCGGGGAACCTACTTTGCCCTGGTTACGCTGGCATTCATGGAAGTGACCTACCATTTAGTGCAGGTTGTCAAGCCCGAAGTGACGGGCGGCAGCAGGGGATTAACCGGTCTACCGCTGGTGGTTACAGGCGCAGTTTCAAACTATTATGTCTCTCTTTTTGCCATGCTGTTGATTGGTCTGGGCCTGTGGGCCTTGGCCAAATCCGGCGTGGGCACGGTCCTCAGTGCCATTCGCATGGACGAAGACGCCGTCAAGAGCGCCGGGTTGAACACCTCTAAATTTAAACTGTTTGCTTTTACATTAAGTGCTTTGGTGGCCGGCATCGGCGGTGTATTGTACACGCATTATCTGGGATCCATATCCCCTCGGAATATGTTCGACATCAATTTTCTCTTCACCATATTAATCGCAGCCCTGATTGGCGGCGAACATACCATTGTGGGTCCCATGCTGGGCGCCTACTTTCTGACATTCCTGTTGGAGCTATTGCGTCCATATGTTCCCGGTGCCTGGCGGTATTTGCTTTACGGCACGATTGCATTATCAGTCTACATGTACGCGCCGAACGGGCTTTTCACAATCGTCAATGCCGTCCGCAAGCGGATCGGAAGAAATAAGATCGAAGGTGAGGAAAATGACCGCCAAACTGCTTGAACTGAGTTCTCTTACCAAAAAATTTGGGGGCATATTTGCCGTGTACGATTTAAGCTTCCATGTTGACGAGGGAGAATCGCTGGGATTGATTGGCCCCAATGGCTCGGGCAAAACCACAACTTTCAACCTGATTATGGGTGAGCTCAAGCAAGAAGAAGGGAATATCTTTTTTAAAGGAAAAGAGATTTCCAGATATCCGACCCATGAACGGGTCAAAATGGGTATCTCCCGTACCTATCAGATACCGCGCCCTTTCAGCGAAATGAGGGTCACCAAGAATATCCGGATTGGAATTATGCCGGATGAAATCCTGAGCGTTTTGAATATGAATTCCGACTTGGAAAAGGAGAGAAAGATCGGCGAAAGCGTCGGTTTTAGCAAACGCCAACTGCAGGCCTATCCCTATGAGCTGTCAATGGGAGATCTGCGGCGGCTCGAACTGGCCAGAACCATCGCGACCAATCCCAAACTTCTTCTGCTTGATGAGGTGTTTGCCGGTCTTACGACCGGGGAAATAGCGGAATTGTCGGACCTGATCCAAAAGAAAAAATCGGAGGGGCTGACCTTTATCATCGTTAGTCACGATTTGAAATCACTGGCGCCCCTGGTGGACCGGGTCGTGGTAGTTTCATTTGGCCAGCTCATCGCTGATGGCTCTTTTGAACAGGTGATTGCCAATAAAAAAGTAAAAGAGGCCTATTTGGGCAATTGAACATCACGGTCCGGCTTTCGGTCAGATAATCGACAGGGCAGAGGCAAGCATGGATTTCCTGGAAGTCAAAAAACTTGAAGCTTTTTACGGCAAGGCCTGCTCCTTGCACGATGTCTCGTTTTCCGTGAGAAAAGGGGCGGTGGTCGGTATCATCGGTCCCAATGGCGCCGGCAAATCGACTTTGCTGGATTCGATTATCGGTCTGACCGATTGCAACGGACAAATTCTGTTCGACGGCAAGGATTTGCGCCGACTGTCCCCGACCGCCATCGTGCGCCTTGGAATTGCCTATGCTCCGGAAGCTCGCAATCTTTTTGGTTATATGAGCGTCAAAGAAAATCTTTTGATCGGCGCCTACCGTGCCAGAAAAGATGTCGAAAAAAATTTGCGGATGGTGTTTGAACTCTTCCCCATCCTTCAAAAACGTAAAAATCAGGAAGCCAAGACGCTCAGCGGCGGCGAGCAGCAAATGTTGTCGCTTGGCAGGGCTCTGATGTCCAATCCGCGGATGTTGCTGGTGGATGAACCCACCATTGGCCTGGCGCCGCTGGTTTGCAGAGAGATCGCCCGGGTTTTGAAAAAACTGAAAGAAAACACAGGTATTACCATTCTGATCACGGAACAGAATGTCAATTTTGCACTGACGCTCTCCGAGGAAATCTATCTAATGGAGACCGGGCGGATAAAGATGAAAGGCCGGCCGGATGAATTAATGGAAGAAACATATATTCAAGAAACCTACTTTGGCGCCTGATGCTTAACCCTTAGATTAAATAGAGTATTGCATCGGAGTTCGGCGGTTCCCATGAAAACCGCTGGCACTTTTAATTGATCCTGGATACTGGATTCTGGATACTGGATGTTTTTAGATTTCATTATAACTGAAAGAAAAATTTCTAATTTTATAAGATAATGATGAAAAAATTAGAAAATTGAAATCTAAATATCATTTTAAAATTATTATATAAAAATTAAATTGTACGATATTATATTTTTTTTCAGAGAAGGATTAATTTTTTGATTGACAAGCTTGATAGATTATTTTATTTCAATTTTAGGTCGATTATGTAATTATTATTACACAATCGGACCGCACAGGGAGGAAGCATGCCATGGAACTAAAGCAGATTCAGGAAATCGTCAAAGCCAACAAAATCGATACCGTCAGAATCGAATTTCCGGATTTATACGGCATCTGTCGCAACAAGCTGGTGCCGATCCAGCGGCTGGAAGCCCTGGTTGAGGAAGGCCTCAATTTTGCACAGGCGATTTACGCCATCGATCTCAACAACGATGTGGCGCCGGAGACCGGCTGCGGCTATGAGATTGAGTGGAAAGACATGACCATCATGCCGGATTTGGACACCTTCACCGTATTGCCCTATCTGGACGGCACGGCCCGCTTCATCGGCAATGCGTTCCGCGAAGGCAAACCCATCCCGGTAGATCCTCGCTATGCCCTGCAAAAAGTTCTCAAACGTTATGAGAAAAAGAATCTGCGCGCGGTCTGCGCCTCTGAACTGGAGTTCTTTCTGTATCAAAAGTCAGAAAGCGGCCCCGGCGCACTTTACAATCCCAACTTATCTTGCGTCTATCAATGCAATCCCAGCCTCGACAGCCTTGGATTGGCACGCTCGCTCCAAAAGATCCTGTTAAAGCTGGGTCTTGAAATCATTTATCTCAACCATGAGTTTTTCCCCAGTCAATTTGAGGTCAACTGGAAATACGCCCCCGCTCTACAAATGGCCGATCAGACCTTCACCTTCAAATACGTCTGCAAGGAAGTTGCGGCCCAAAACAATTTACATCTGACGTTTATGGGCCGACCCACCACCGAGGGTGGTGGCAGCGGCTACCACATCCATCTCTCGCTGAGTGATCCGGCAACCCGTCAAAATCTGTTTTACGATCCCGACGGGGAGCATCAAATATCCGAGCTGATGCGCCATTTCATCGGCGGCCAGATGGCCCATGCCAGAGGCATGTCCGCCCTTCTGGCGCCGACCATAAATTCATACAAGCGCTACATTCCGGATTCTTTTGCACCCTATTTTCTTGCCTGGGGTCTGGACAACCGAACCGTCTATTGCCGGGTGCCGGGAGAACGTGGGCCGGCCACCCGGGTGGAGAACCGCGCACCCTGCGCGTCCGCCAATCCATATCTGGTGTTCGCGGCCGCGTTCGCGGCAGGCTTGGACGGCATTGAAAATAAAATTGATCCCGGCGATTATGCCGTCGGTGATATTTACCACGTGGAGCCCGGCACCTACGAACAGATGCCTTTTTTCCTGTTCGAGGCCCTCGATGATCTCCAGCAGGACAAAGTTATCTGTGACGCGCTGGGACCGGAACTGATCAAAGCCTTTGTGGCGCTCAAGCAACATGAACTGACCGGATGGCGCAGGCATGTCTCGGATTGGGAGTTTAACACCTACTCCTATCAGCTGTAAGGGGACTGGGTTCGTTGATTAGTTGATTCGTTTATTGAGTTGAATCCTTCAAACTTAATCAACCAATCAACGAATGCTGAAATCAACCAAATAACATGGGAGGTGCACCGTGTGTGGTATAGCGGGTCTAATTGCCCAAAAACGTGAAGATCTGGGAGGGGATCTGGTCAACATGCTCAGAGAGCTGGTTCACCGTGGCAAGGATGCCACCGGTGTTGCCATCTATGAGCAGCGCGACGATGTCCAGGCGCGCGTCACGTTGACCGATCCGCGTTTTGAAACTGATCTGCGCGAGGTTATCGGCAACTACGGTCAGATCACCAATTCCAAAATTTACAAAGGAGGTGGCATATTCACATTTTTTGAAGGGTCGATTGACATGGACCCGGAGCAAGTGTCCCGGCTGCACTGGGACATCGACTCCCATCCGAACCTCTGTGTCCATTCGCTCGGAAGACACCTCAAAGTCTACAAGGACCAGGGATCGGCCGAAGACCTGGCCAAGGTCCATGAGATCAAGGTCGGCCAATGCACCCATGGCATCGGCCACGTGCGGCTGGCTACCGAAAGTGTCGAAAACATCAACTTCGCCCATCCCTTTGTGTCCTACCTTTACCCGGAACTCTCTCTGGTGCACAACGGTCAATTCACCAATTACTTCAATATGAGAAGAAAAATGGAAAATCTGGGTATTCGGTTCAAGACAGCCAACGACACGGAGATGGCGGCGCACTACATTGCCTACCAGATGAAGGAAAAAGGACAGGATTTGGAAGGCGCCTTGCATGACGCCCTGGATACATTTGACGGCATATTTACCATCCTGGTAGCCACCGACAAACAGATCGGGGCCTTCCGGGATCGGCTGGCATTCAAACCGGTTGTGATCTACGAGCAAGGGGAAGGCATGGTGCTTTTCGGATCGGAGCAAATTTCGTTAACCCCAATTATCTCCGACGTCTACGCGTCCGAGATGGAACCAGGAGGCGTGAAGGTATGGTCCGTTTAGATATCGCTGGCATGAGCACCCAGGAAGTGAATCGCAAGCTCAGGGAAATGATCCAGCAGGATGATGAGATCATCGTTGAGCACCCGCATTCGGTCCATAATTTTGCCACGGCTCTCAAAGGCAAAGGCACGGTCACGGTGATGGGCAGCACCGGCTTTTATACCGGCGGCTTCCTGCAAGGTCCGACAACCATCATCAAAGGCAATACCGGCCTGTATACGGGCGACAATATGAGTTCCGGCGAAATTATCGTCGAGATGAACAGCGGCAGCAATTGTGCCCCATCTATGGTTGGCGGCACTATCGTGATCAAAGGTCATAGCGGTAGCCGCACCGGCTGGGGGATGAAAGGCGGTAATTTGATCGTCTGCGGCAATGTCGGTATGTGGAGCGGAAAAATGACGCTCGGTGGCCGGATCATTATCCTGGGTAGGGTCGGCATGGGAATCGGCGAGTCCATGTATGACGGCATCATTCATGTGCTCGATCCCGAAATCGAAAACAAGTTGGGCGGCAACGTCAAACTGATTCCCATTCCGGAAAAGGAAAAAATTGAAGTCGCAGCACTCTTTCAAAAATACGGCATTGAACAGAGCGTTGATAACTTCCGCAGCATCGTGCCCAGGGTGTACGGAAGGCACGAGTATGTCATGTTTAAACCAACCCACAAAAGAAGGGCTCAGGAATAATGGCTAAAGAAGAGAAGGAAAAACAAGAAAAAAAAATACCCAAGGCCAAAGATGTGCAACGGGGTGTCTGGAATCCCGAGGTCCTCTCTGAAATCAAATACAAAGCTGAAACCGGCAAACACCGGATTCGCGGCTGCGGCTCCACTAAAAAGTATCCCAACTTCGACGATCTGTTGATCTTGCCTTCTCAGCTTTCCAGGCTTTCCATCGATACGTATCGCGAGGACTGCCGCACTCAGACGGTTTTGGGGACTCGCTTTGCAAAAAAGCCGCTGGTGATCGAGACTCCCATCATGATCTCAGGCATGTCTTATGGTGCGCTGAGCAAAGAGGCCAAGATCGCATTGGCAAAGTCCACCCAAATCGTCGGCACCTCGATCAACAACGGCGAGGGTGGGCTGCTGCCGGAGGAAAGGCAGAATTCTTACAAACAGGTGGTTCAAATTACGCCCAGCCGCATGGGGTTTTCCCTGCGCAACATCGAAGCGGCCGATGCTCTTGAGATTATTTGCGGAATCGGCGCCAAACCGGGGTTGTCCGGCCATCTGATGGCCAGCAAAATCACCAAAGAGATCGCGGCGTTTCGGCAGCTTCCCGAAGGCATCGATCTGCACAGCCACCCGCGGCACGGCGACATTTTCGGCGCCGACGACATGGTGCTGAAAATTCAGGAATTGCGCGACGTAACCGACTGGCAGATTCCCATCTTCATCAAAATTGCGGCCGGGCGGGTGCGCGAAGACGTTAAAATCGCGGCCAAAACAGGCGCGGACGGTATCGTCGTCGACGGCTCCGAAGGGGGCACAGGCGCAGCACCGGTGATGGCTTCCACCCACCTCGGGATTCCCACCCTGCCCGCCGTCGTGCAAGCTGTTCGGGCACTGGAAGAGATGAAGGTGCGCGACGAGGTCAGCCTGATTGTCTCCGGCGGAATCAAAGACGGCTCGGACGTGGCCAAGGCGTTGGCCTTGGGGGCGGACGCGGTCGCCATCGGAACCGGCGCCATGGTCGCCATGGGCTGCGTTGTCTGTCTGCGCTGTCATGAAGGCAAGTGCGCTTTCGGCATCGGCACCCAGAATCCGGAACTTCGCAAAAGGTTGGATATAGACGCCGCCGCCCAGCGGATAGCCAACTACATTCAGGGCATGACCAACGAAGCCACCCTGCTGGCCAAAGCCGCCGGCAAAACGGCACTGGCCAACATGGAACGCGAGGATCTGCGGTCGCTGACGTTGGAGGCCTGCGCCATGACCGGCATACCCCTGGTCGGAACCAACTATACATTCACCGAGCAATTCGGATTTTTCTAATTGAAGGTATAGAGGCAACCAAAATGCGCATCGAAGAACATCCAATACTGGGAACGTTTGAAAAAGGACGCAAAGTAAAGTTCACCTTCGACGGCAAAACCGTTGAAGGCTTTGAAGGCGAACCCATTGCCATTTCGCTGCGCGCCAGCGGGGTCATGATTCATCGGTACACTTCCCGCCGCAATGAGCCGCGCGGGATGTTCTGCGCCATCGGACGCTGTACGGATTGCATCATGGTGGTCAATGGAATGCCGAATATCCGCACCTGCGTGGAACCGCTTAAGGAAGGCATGGTGGTTGAAACCCAAAAGGGTAAGGGATAATCAAAAGGCCGGGTTCAAAGGTTTATTGTTTCATTTTTTAAACCAGATGAAATCAATTGTATAGAAATAAATCGCGGAGCGATTAACCCTGAACGCTGAACCTTGAATCCGCTAACCCAGACCGTTCAGACGTAAAATATTCGTTTAACACCAAAGCATTTTAGGGATTGCAGAAAATTTAAAAAAAAGATTTTGCGAGGTCTGATTTCATGCGCAGATATGAAATGGTGTGTGTCGGAGCCGGACCGGCAGGCTTGGCGGGCGCCATCGAAGCGGCCCGCAACGGTGTCGAGGTCGTGGTTTATGACGAAAACGACCGGCCCGGCGGCCAGTTGTTCAAACAGATCCACAAATTTTTCGGCTCCCGCGAACACCGGGCCATGGAGCGCGGATTCAACATCGGCCGCAGCTTCCTCGATGCCGCCGGCGAACTCGCCGTCAACGTCGTTTTGAACTCGGTTGTGATGGGAATCTACGAAAACGGCGTGCTGAATGTTCAGATTCAGGATCGGATCGAACAGGTCAAGGCCGAAAGAACCCTGGTGGCCACCGGAGCTGCCGAAAATATGATTCCTTTTGCGGGGTGGACGCTACCCGGCGTCATCGGCGCCGGGGCCGCCCAAACCATGGCCAACATCCACGGCATACGGCCCGGCAATCGCATCCTGATGGTGGGCTCCGGCAACGTCGGGGTCATTGTCGCCTACCAGATGATGCAGGCCGGGTGCCAAGTGGCTGCGATTATCGATGCAGCGCCCAAAATCGGCGGCTATGCCGTACATGCCGCCAAAATCGCCCGGGCCGGAGTGCCGTTTTTCATGTCCCACACCATCAAAGAGGCCCACGGCAGCGATCGCGTCGAAGGCGCCACTATCATCCAGGTCGACGAGAGTTGGAAACCAATCGCCGGCACTGAAAAACGCTTTGAGGTCGACACGGTTTGCATCGCCGTAGGCCTCAACCCCATGAACCAGCTGCTGCGCATGGCAAACTGCAAGATGGCATTTGTGCCGGCATTGGGCGGCCGGGTGCCGGCGCATGATCTGAACCAGGAAACATCTATCAAGGGTATTTACGTCGCCGGGGATGTATCCGGGATCGAGGAAGCCAGTACCGCCATCATCGAAGGCCGCATCGCCGGGCTCGCCATCGCGCACAGCCTGGGCTACCTGGATGAGCAGTCTTTTTTGAATCAGCGTGAGCAGCAGTTTCAGAGTATGAAAGGGCTGCGCAGCGGAAGCCACGGTGAAAGACGGGGCAAAGCTAAAGAGTATATGAATGCGGTAATGAAAGGTTAGGTCCATGTCGTCAGGTTCATCAGTAACCGGTTATCTCTCGGAGGAAGAACTCAAAGACAGCCCGGGTGTGCCGTCCGAAGCCAGACGTCGCAAAGGTCCGGTGGCCGTCATCGAATGTTTAGAGGATATACCGTGCAACCCCTGTGAATCCAGCTGCAACGTGGGAGCCATCGTCGTCGGTGAGGACATTACCAACCTACCCCATCTGGACGGAGACAAATGCGTTGCCTGTCAGACCTGCGTTTACATTTGTCCCGGCCAGGCCATTTTCATGGTTGATGAAAGTCTCCCCGACGGCCGGGCCACCGTGATGATGCCTTACGAATACCGGCCCTTGCCGGAAAAGGGCGATGTGGTCATCGCTGTGGATCGAGCCGGTCAGGAATTAGGAGATGCCCAAGTCGTTGCGATCAGACAGACCAAGCGAATGGATCAGACCGCCACCGTAACCATAGAGGTCCCCAAAGATTGGTCCATGCGGGCCAGGGCGATACGGTTAAAGAAGTGATGCCGGATACTGGATACCAGATGCTCGATACTGGATATTCGGTGCGGGATACCGGATACGGGTAAAGTATGCTGGAAAGCGGAGTTGATTAAGTTGATTGAGTTGACTGGTTAAATGGAAAATAAAGGGACGGAATACCCTGTCTTAGCACCAAGCCGGAAACCAGCAGCCTAAAACTCGTAAGCAGGATCCAGGATCCAGTATCCAGCATCAAGTTGTTTAAGATTCACCATGTATTTTTGAGAGAAGATAGCGTTTTATTAATGCAAAGCAGAAATCCATATTTTAAATCAGGAGGTAACGTAGAATGGCAGAACAAGCGTTGGGTATGGTTGAAACAAGAGGTCTGGTGGGTGCCATTGAGGCAGCAGATGCAATGGTGAAGGCAGCCAAAGTAAAATTCGTCGGCCGGGAATTTGTGGGCGGCGGTCTGGTGGCCGTGTTTGTGCGCGGCGACGTCGGTGCGGTAAAGGCCGCTACGGACGCCGGCGGTGCGGCAGCCGAGCGGGTCGGTGAACTTGTATCCGTGCATGTCATTCCCAGGCCGCACAGTGACATCGAATTCACGATTCCTAAAACCGAGTAGTGTTATCTCAAGCGAGTTAAGGCGGCGCATCCAGTTGAAATATTCCGCAAGGGATATTTACGCAACACATAACGGCATAAATCATTGTGCATACCTGCACAGCGTTCCGTCTGTTTGACCCTGTACGGTAGATAAAAAACCAACCGAAAAAAGACGAATACAGAATTAATTATGCCGCTATGTAAAACAATAGAAAATTGCGAGATATCAAGCCATGGCATTCAGTACGCAAATAATATCGCACCCCTCACCCGGCGTCTTTGAATTTTTGAGGCAGCGGGTAGGATCGGTCGGCAAGAAGGTGTTTGCCGACGCGGAGGTTCCGTTTACGGCGGTTGGGCTGATTCAAGGCAAGGTCGTCGATATGATCGCAGCGGCTGATGTGGCTGAAAAGGCCGCTAACGTTCGTGTCTTTGATTTGAAAGGTATATGTCCGCAACATATTACCATGATCGGAATATTCGGCGATATTGCTGATGTCAAAGCCAGTGTAGCCGCCATTGAAGAAGCTGAACATCTCAAATGAATTTCGCCGATCGAACGCAACTTTGATTTGCGCCGGAGGGTAATAAGAATGTTATTAGCCAAAGTGATCGGGAATGTGTGGTCCACCAAAAAAAAGGACGAGATAGCGGCGTTGAGATTGCTGTTTATCCAGCCTTTGGGAAAGGACCTTAAACCGGACGGCCACGTGCTCATCGCTGTCGACGAGGTCGGGGCAGGATTTGGCGAACTGGTAATTGTCACCCAGGGCGCGCCGGCCATGCAGGCCTTCCGCAGAGACAATTTAATTCCCGTTGATGCGGTGGTGGTCGGTATTGTCGATAATTTGGAAATGGCCGACGATGTCAGCGGAAAGAAAAGATGAGAGCGGATATCGTTGACAAAGTGCGGGCCGCCGGTGTCGTCGGAGCCGGCGGCGCGGGTTTTCCAACCCACGTCAAACTGCAGTTTGAGGTGCAACGGGTTCTGGCGAATGGTGCATCCTGCGAGCCCCTGCTCTACAGCGATCCCTATCTTATGCAGCATCAACCTGAAGCGGTTTTAGAAGGCCTGCTGACGGTGATGGACTGCACCGGATCCGAGCGGGGAGTTGTCTGTCTGAAATCCAAACACCAAAATGCCCTGGCGGCACTGCGGGAAAAAATCGCCGGTAACGGCGACGCCGCCCGGATCGATGTGTTTGAATTGGAGGACTTTTACCCGGCCGGGGACGAATTTATTCTTGTCAACGAAGTATTGGGAAAGATTGTGCCCGAAGGCGGTATTCCCCTCAATGTGCGGGTGGTTGTCAGCAATGTAGAATCACTGCTTAACATCGCACGGGCCATGCATGACGTACCGGTCACGGACCGTTATTTGACCGTTTGCGGTGAAGTCAACGAGCCGGTTGTCTGCAGAGTTCCGATCGGCACGCCGGCTGATGCCGTCATCGAGCTTGCCGGCGGTCCGAAAATTTCGGATTACGCTATCGTTCTGGGCGGCCCCATGATGGGCAGAGTCCAGACCGGCGGCGCAGCACCGGTTACCAAAACCACCAGCGGAATTATCGTCCTGCCTGCCAATCACAACGTTATCCGCGACAAAAACCGCAGTCTGACCCAGATGCGGTTTATCGCCAAATCAGCCTGTACCCAGTGTTCACGCTGTACGGATCTTTGTCCTCGCTATCTGATCGGACATGCCCTGGAACCGCACAGGATCATGCGCCATCTGGCCTACAGCCCGGGAATGACTGGAGACATTTTGGAAGATGCGCTGATCTGCTCTGAATGCGGGGTCTGCGAAAAATTCGCCTGCCCCATGATGCTCTCCCCCCGGGAGATAAATGCCGCCGTAAAGCAACACCTGTTGAAGGAGGGAACCAAGCGCGAATCCAAGCGCGAAAACTATCAGGTGTCCCCTTTCAAAGACACGCGCAAAATTCCGCTGAAGCGTCTGATGGAAAGACTCCAGGTGACCCAATATGATACCCATCCGCCGTTTATGGATGATGTCATGCGGGTTAAGAAAGTTGCCATCCCTTTGCAGCAGCACCTTGGCAAGCCGGCCATGCCGGTAGTGCGCACAGGGGACAAGGTCAAAAAAGGCGATCTGATCGGAGAGATTCCCGAAGGCGCCCTGGGCGCCAGGGTTCACGCCAGCATCGATGGAACGGTGGAGACGGTGGGAGAAACTATTGTTATTACCCGATAAAAAGGTTTTTTTGACTGTTACAGATCAGATGACAAGAAAATTGAACTAAAATTGAAAATGACTAAAATGAGCTAAAATTGCGGAATGCTATCGTTTAATAATAGACAGAATACATTAATTTTTGACATTTAGGCATTTTTAATTTTAGGCATTTTGTCGAACATAAATAATCTTATTAAAGGAATATACGAGGCAGATCTCGTTCGATCAGACAGGAAAAAACATGGAACTCAAAGCCATCGCCATGGTCGAGCTCAACAGCATCGCCAAAGGCGTGCAAGCAGCCGATGAGATGTTAAAAACCTCGGACGTCAAACTTGTCATTGCGCAGCCGATTTGCGCCGGCAAGTACATGGCGCTGGTGTCCGGCGACGTGGATTCGGTGGAGCGCGCATTGGAAGTCGGCAGGGAAATGGCCGGCGAATTTCTGGTGGATGATTTTTTAATCCCCAATGTTCATTCCTCCGTATTTCCGGCGCTGACCGCCACCACCCGCATCCGGGACATCGACTCGCTGGCCGTCATCGAAACCTTTTCGGTGGCATCCGCCATCATGGCAGCGGATGCGGCCGTCAAAGCCGCGGATGTCGATATCATCGAGATACGCTGCGCCACCGGCCTGGGCGGAAAGTCTTTTCTTTACCTCACCGGTGACGTCTCATCGGTGAATTCGGCGGTGGAAGCCGGGATCGATGTTCTACGGGGAACCGGGCTGATATTGAGTCATGTGGTCATCCCATCGCCCAGTCGGGATATAGGCAGGTGCATTCTATGACGGATTACGGCGCCCATCTGCGCAGCATCGTCAACCGGCCGGAAAATTGGAATTTTTCCGGAGCCGGGCAGCTTTATGCCGGGGTCGACCTGGGAACCTATAAGGCCATCACGATTGTGGTGGATGAAACCGGCCGACCCCGCGCCGCCCGGATGCAGATAGCCGAAGTGGTTCGCAGCGGCCTGATCGTGGATTATGCCGGTGCCCGGAATATTGTCAGCGAAATGATCGAAGAAATCAGGGATGCCAGCCCCCTTCCCATCGAAAAAGGGGCGACGTCTTATCCACCGCAGACGGAGTATGCCAACATCAACGCCACCCGGTATATTTTGGAGGGGGTGGGTCTGGAAGTTTTAAATGTTTTAGATGAGCCCACGGCCGCCAATCAGGTTCTCAAACTGCAAAACGGCGCCATCGTGGATGTGGGCGGCGGCACTACCGGCATTGCCGTCATTCAAAACGGAAACGTGGCTTATACCGACGACGAGGCCACCGGAGGTGTGCACCTTTCACTGGTCCTGGCCGGCAATTACAAAATCAGCTACGAAGAAGCCGAGCAGATCAAGACCGACAAACAACGCAGCCGCGAGGTCCTGACGATTGTGCGGCCGGTCATCGAAAAAATCGCCAGCATCGCGTCTTCGCACCTCGAAAAATTCGATAATTTGGAAAAGGTGTGCCTGGTCGGCGGGACCTGTGAATTGGAAGGCTTTACCGAGATTGTCGCCCAAAATATTGGAATGGAGGCATTTCGGCCGGCCCATCCACAGTTCATCACTCCATTCGGCATTGCTTTGTCCTGCTTAAATGCCGAAGCCGGCGATCTGCGAACCTGAGATAAGGTTCTGCCGGGTGCAGGTAAGTGAAAAAAATGGCAGATATGAACAAAGACGCAATCAGAAAAATCGTACGGGAGGTTCTGGCGGCAAACGGTCAGCCGACTGAGGATGCATCCCGAGCGGCGGCTGCAAAGGGCAAATTACCCCGCAAGGGCCCGACGGTGCTCAACATATTCCACGCCGGGGTGCGCAGGTTGGAAGAGGCCCTCAAGCAAGTTCAGCTGATTGAAGAAATGGTCGGCCGATCCAGCGTTTACACGGTCGAATCCGCCCGGGCCTGGGTATGCGGCGGCGACGTACGCGAGGGAGCAGGCGTCAAATGCATTCTCGATACGGTCAGACCCGAAGGGCTTGAAAAGGTGCTGCAGCGGGCCGACTTCTTGGTCCTGCCGACGTTTTGCCTGCAAACCGCCGCCAGAGTCACCAGTCTGATCTGCGACGACCAGGGATCAAGGCTGGTGCTGACGGCGTTGCTGCAGGGCAGGCGAATTCTGGCAACCGACGACGGGTTTATGATCTGCGATATTCTGGTAAACCCCAACCTGAAAGAAGAAATCAGGCGCATTCTCAATAAACTGGAAAGCTTCGGGATGGTTTTCTGTCCAACCGATCAGCTCAGTTCCGTCTTCCGGCAGATGCTGGCGTCGGCAGAGAATCCGCCCGCAGCGCCGGCCGGCAAGCAGGCGGAGCCCGCCGCCAAAAAAACAGACCTGCCTGCCGAGCGGCTGGTTACAGCCAAAGTCGTCAATACGGCAGTCGACAGCCGGCAAACATCGATCCGGGTGGCAGCAGGAGGCATTGTGACGCCTTTGGCGCGCGATCTGGCCAAGGAATATTCGATCCAGATTATCGAAACCGGTTAACACTGCTGCGCGCCCTTATCGATAAAAACAGAGCAGCTGGGCGGGCTTGTTTTGCGAATCCCATCTGCTTTACAAACAGGGGTTTATTGCATCTAAAATAAACAAGTTAAAAACTTAATCAGAAAACAGTGAGGAGATTATTGAATGGCGGAGCTCAGAGCCTACTGTTACTTGGATCGACTGCAACCACAATTTGCTTCATTGTTTGCCAGCGCCTGCCGCGGCTTTCTTTCAGTGGAAGGCATGGCGTCATTGTTCGTGGAGGTGGTACCGGGTATTGAAATCAACCGCCTGACGGATATCGCGCTGAAGATTACCAATTCCCGCCCCGGTGAGATGATTGTCGAGCGGCGCTACGGCATGTTGGAGATTCACTCATTCGACCAGGAAGAAGTTCTGCATGCCGGCCAGATGGTGTTAAGCGAGTTGGGACTGAAGGAAGAAGATCGCCTGACACCGGCTATTTTAGCCACCAGCATCATCAACAAGATTGATCCTTATCAAGCGGTCATCATCAACCGCAACAGCAAGGGCATGCTCATCCTGGGCGGCGACGATGTTTATCTATTGGAGGTGACCCCGGCGGCCTACTCATCAATTGCTGCCAATGAAGCCGAAAAACACTGCAATGTCCGGCTGGTGGACCTGCGTTTTTTCGGCGCTGCCGGTCGCATTTATTTGGCCGGGACCGAATCGGAAATTCTGGCCGCCGCCCGCAAAGTCGTCGAAACCCTAAATGCGCTGAAGGGGCGCACTGAAGGGCGCAAGGAGTGATATTAACTCCCTAATGAATCCTTTGTTTTGTTTTTGTTGTTGTTGGACGTAATGATCAACTTTCGGAGGTGACGGATGGGAAGCCCAAGAGTCGGAATGCGAAGATGTATGGATCTTTTAAGCCTTCAAGCTTCCAGCTTTCAAGCCTTCGAGCGTAAAGCTTACTCAACCAATTGCTCCCAATGAGTCTTTGACTCAATTGAGGTCGAGCAAATGCTATTCGGAGATTGAAGCATGCAGCAAGCACTCGGTATGATTGAAACAAGGGGACTGGTGGCCGCCATTGAAGCGGCCGATGCAATGGTCAAAGCTGCCAAGGTGAAATTTTTGGGTCGTCAAAAAGTCAAGGCCGGTCTTGTGGCCGTCATGGTGGCCGGTGATGTCGGTGCAGTCAAAGCCGCCGTAGATGCCGGTGCGGCCGCCTGCAAACGCATTGGTGAGCTGGTCTCGGTTCATGTTATCCCCAGGCCGCACGAAGACATCGATGCGATCATTCCTCGGGGGCCGGAGGCAGAAGAGACCCCTGACAAAAAGAAGGCACCCCCGGAAAAACCGGCTGCCAAAAAGGCTAAAAAGAGCTGATCGTGATTGGTTGATTGGGTTGATTGAGTTTATAGAACCAGATTGAATCCTTATTTTCTAATCAACCAATCAACTTAATCAACCAAAATATCCGTCTAAACGAAACAAAAAGATAGCACACCTTATCTTTAGGCAATTTAGAAATTATAGGCAAATTAAGCATTTATTTTGGAGAGCACCACGATGGCACCTGTTTTTATTTTCGCCAGACAAGTCCAAGCAATTCTGAAAGCCGGTAAGAATGAAATCGAAATATCCGAGGGTGCTCGCATTTCAGCTGCCGCCGCAGATCTGATCAAGCAAAATAAAATGAGGGTCATAACGGCCAGCCCCGCAGCCAAGGCGCCGAGCGAGGAACCACCCTCACCCAAAACGCCGGCTTCCGAGACATCCGAATCCCGCAAAGACGACCCCCAGGACGAAGCCTCTGAACCGGTGCGCAGCGTCGAGCCGGCCCCCTCCGGCGACGAAATCAGCGACGACGTCGTGGAAGAGATCGTCAATCGGGTGCTGGCACGCTTCAGAGAAATAAAGGGCCCGGCGCGCCGGACGACCGCGCCTGCGGCCAAAGCAGCCGCTGAACCGGCAGCTGCGCCGGAAGATGACGATGATCTCGTTATTTGCCGTTGTGAAGAAATCACGAAGGGAGAAATTAAAGACGCCATCCGCAACGGGATGCGAACCCTCAATGGTATCAAACGCATTACCCGGGCCGGTATGGGACTGTGTCAGGGCCAGACCTGCCAGAAACTGGTAACCCGAATCCTGACCGAAGAGCTGGGCCTCGCTGCGGCGGACATTGACCCCACCACTGCCAGAGGACCGGTGAGACCGCTTAAATTGGCGGTGTTTGCGAACAGCTAGATTATGCAGTGAATATTGAAAATTGAAGATTGAAGATTAATTCGCCGGAGGCGGAGTGGATGTCGCTGCCCTCGACCATATAAATGTTTGATCTTTAAGATGTGAGAATTCCTTAAACAGTCATTCGACATTAGTCATTAGTCATTTATCTTAGGAGTCAAGATGCCTGCAAAAGCGGACACAGTCATCATCGGTGGCGGAGTAATGGGATGCGGCCTCGCCTATAATCTGGCGAAACAGGGCCTCAAGCCGATAGTGATTGAAAAGTCGGATATCGGCGGTGAAGCATCCGGCGCTAACGGCGGGGGCGTGCGCCAGTCGGCCCGCAATTTGAAAGAAATGCCCCTGGCCATGGAAAGTATCCAAATGTATGGTCATCTTCATGAGGAATTGGGCATGGACGTGGAATATGTGCGGGAGGGAAATCTGCGACTGTGCACAACCGAAGAAGAACTGAATACCATGCGCCAGTCTGTTGAGAGCCAGAAAGCCGTCGGACTGCAACTCGAGATGCTCGATCGCAAACAGGTGCTGGCAATCAACCCTTATGTGGGCGAAAAAGTATTGGGCGCCAGTTTCTGCCCGACCGACGGCCACGTCAATCCTTTTCTGGTGACCTACGGGTTTTACAAAAAAGCCAGAGAACTGGGCGCTGTTTTTTGCACCCACGAGAAAGTCGCTGACATTCGCCTCAGAAAAGGCCGCGTCACGGCCGTGGTGACCGACAAGCAAGTTATTGAAACCGACCTGGTCGTCAATGCCGCCGGAGTTGCCGGCCGGGAGATCGCCAATCTGGTGGGGCTGGATCTGCCGATGCGCCCGGTTTTCTCCGAGGCGATGATTACCGAGCCTTTTCCGCCGCTCTTCAAGCAAATGATCGGACATGCCAAAGGGCTGTTTTACGGCCGACAGACCGTGCACGGCCCGTTTTTTTGGGGAGGGTTTGTCGGCACCGAGCAGTTCATCCATCGCAGCGGCAAACCGCTGTTTCACTTTATCGGACCGGCCATTTCCCAGATGGTCATCGACTTTTTCCCGATTTTGAAAAATATCAATGTAATTCGAACATGGTCGGGCCTGATTGCGCAGATGTCGGACGGCATCCCTGTGCTGGGGCTGACCCAGGAAGTTCCCGGATTTGTGTTTTGCACCGGCTTCAGCGGACACGGTTTCGGCCTGGCACCTGTTATCGGACGGTTGATCGCGGAGTTGATCATGGACTGTCAGACCTCGATACCGATTTCCGATTTTTGCTACGGCCGCTTCAGCAAAGGCAGGGATCACGAGTGTGCGTGTCAGGGAAATGCGGTCTGTACAACCGTGACGGCGGTCTGCCCCAACAAGCGGGAGTGGTTGAAGAGCATCTAAGGGATGGTTTCAGGTTTCGGGTTTCAGATGACAGAGAACAGAAGACAGAGGACAGAAGACAGATTAACCAGTTATCAGCCCACTCGTTGGCAGCCGAAGACGGCCAATTTGATCGGAAAAAAACCAATGAACGTCCAACAGCGAACATTGAACGCCCAACGTCGAATAAGGTATTTTGCCAATTTAAATAAGTAACGATCAAAGCGAACTAATCTTGCGACATTTATCCTCCTCTGGTGGACTTGTCCGCTTCGGAAGATTCTGCGGTTCGCTTCTTTAAAAAAGATAAAGCGCAGCGCCATCAATATTGGACGTTCGATGTTCAACGTTCAATCTGTTCGCTGTTCCCGTTTAGGTCAAGTTTCATACGATGTGCCAGGAAAGGTAATTGAGGATGCTGACACGTGAAACCTGACACCTGACACCTCAAAATTTTTGCACCATATTGTCAGTTAAAAACTTCTTAGATTTGGATAGGATTTACACAGAATGGTAGACCTCAGAGCGTACGCGTTTATTGATCAACTGCAGGAACAGCTGGTGGGCTATATCGGCAGTACGGCCAGAGGATATTATCCCATCGCGGGGCAGTCGGCGATTTTTATGGAAGTGGCACCGGGCATTGAAATCAATTCCCTGGCCGATGTGGTCCTGAAAAAAGCCAATGTGCTGCTGGGCGCCCTGGTGGTGGAGCGAACATACGGCATGCTGGAGGTCCATGCCGATTCTCCGGCCGATGTCCTCGAAGCCGGGGATGTCGTTTTGAGACATCTGAACCTGAAGGAAAGCGATCGCCTCAAGCCCAAGATTTTGGCAGCCGAAACGATTGAACGCATGGATCCTTACATGAGCCAGATTGTGAATCGTTTTCGGGCCGCCAGCATGATGCTTGTCGATGAGACCTTGTATATTCTTGAGTGTCTTCCGGCCGGCTACGCCGGCTATGCGGCCAACGAAGCCGAAAAAGCGGCCAATATCAAATTGATTCATGTAACCGTCTTTGGCGCCACCGGCCGGGTTTATCTGGCCGGCACCACATCGGAAGTTCAAGCGGCCAAAAAAGCGGCTGAATCCTGCCTGCTGGGCTTGGAGGGCAAGGAGCACTAGCGGTCGGCCCGGGGGCTTTGCCGAAATACGTGGTGGATTCTTTTGGTTTCCTTCCCTTGGGCAATTGGGAAAACCTAAACGATGATTGATACGCAACATCTCATTTGAGTCAACTTTAACAACATTAAACGGAAGGCGTCGAATGAGTTCCGCCAGAAAAGATCTTTTTGAAAAAATCATCAAAGTCTACCCGATGCTTTCGCCCAAAAAACGGCGGGTGGCTGATTTGATCATTAAGGATCATAAGAAAATATTTCTCATGACGGCCAAGGAAATTGCCCAGGAATGCAATGTCAGCGAACCGACCATCATTCGTTTTGTCAACGACCTGGGCTTTTCCGGATATGTGGAATTTGTCCAGTATATGAAGGGGCTGCTGCACATCGAGTTAACGGCCGTTGATCGCCTGCGCAAAGCCAGCCAGCAGGCCGACGAACTTAATACCCTGGACAAATACTGTCAGAACGCCATCCAGAATATCGAAAATTTGCGCGCAGCGGTTTCAGAAAAAGAACTCAAGCAAGTTGCCAAAAACATATTCAAGGCCGAAACGGTTTATGTCGTCGGCTATCGTGCCTCGGCTGCCTTGGCGTATTATTTCGGCTATCTTTTGAAAAAAATTCGCAATAATGTTTTCCTGGATACCACCTTGTCTTGGGAGATTCGGGATTTAATCGTTCGCAATGGCAAATCCGGTGTCATGGTTGTGATTGCCTTTCCCCGGTATCCCCGCAAAACCATTGACTTGATGCTGCTGGCCAAGAAGTACAACGTCAAAATAATCGGGCTGAGTGATACCCCGAAATCTCCCATCATCACACTTTCGGACAAATATGTGATTATCGATCTGGAATCGGTGTCGTTTATTGACCCTTTTGCTCACGTTATGGCCTATCTGGGCGCCCTGATCCATGAAATTACGTTTCTGGACAACGACAAGGCCATCCGGTATTTGTCAAAATTTGACGACGGCGTCAAAGTGAGCGGCGAGTTTTATGCCGATGATTCTGTAGACGGCAAAACCGATGACAAACTTAATGGTTCTTATTTGGCGTCTTTTTGGCCCCAAGCTGAGTGAGAGGTAGTGGATGAGCTTTGATGAACGACGGATAGAGGAAATCGTCGAAATTGTTGTAAAGCGATTGCAGCAGGAAGGTTTGCAGGTTGCTGAACCAGATACCAGCGCACCGCCGTCCGACGGTGTGGCCGACGGTGTGTTTAACGAAATCGAGGATGCCGTCCAGGCCGCCTTCGCGGCTCAGAAGCAATTGATCGCCATGCCGCTGAAAACCCGCGAAAAGATTATCCAGGCGGTGCGCGAGACGGGTCTTACCAATGCGCAGAACTACGGCCGGATGGAATTCGAGGAAACCGGCCTGGGCAAGATGGAGGACAACGTCAAAAAAAACCAGGCGGCCTGCCAGGTCATGGGAATGGAGGACCTCACACCCGAAGTTTTTAACGGTGATAAAGGGGTCACCATTATCGAGCGCATTCCGGTCGGCGTGATTGCTTCGGTCAACCCGGTCACCAACGGCGCACCGACCATCCTTTTCAATGCCATCATGATGTTGTCCGGCGGCAATACGGTAGTCAACAATCCGCATCCGAAAACCAAGACCGTATCGGCCCGGGTGATTCGAGATCTGAACAAGGCCATTGTGGCTGCCGGCGGGCCGGCCAACTGTGTGTGCTGCCTGGAGGAGCCCTCGGTGCCATCGGCCCAGGCCCTGATGACTCACCCCCAAATAAGGCTTATCGCCGTCACGGGCGGACACGGGGTGGTGGCCTTCGCCACCCAAACCGGCAAGCGGGTCATCGCCGGCGGTCCCGGCAACCCGCCGGTGGTGGTCGATGAAACCGCCGATTTGGAGCGTGCCGCCCGCTGCATTATCGAGGGAGCGGCCTTTTCTAACTGCATGGCCTGCGCCAGCGAGAAAGAAATCTTCGTCGTGGAATCCGTCGCCGATCAATTAAAAGCGCAGCTCAAAAAATACGGTGCCTACGAAATCAATGCCGCCCAGGGGGAGCAGCTGCTCAAACATATTTTCAAGGAGCTTAAAGGGCCCGGCGAGCCCGGCGTGATCAACATGGATTATATCGGCAAATCGCCGAGCGTTATTTTAAAGGCCATCGGTCTTGACGTGGGACCCGAGGTTCAGATTGTCATTCTGGAAGCCAACGCCGACCACCCGCTGGTGTGGACGGAACAAATCATGCCGGTGCTTCCCCTGGTGCGCTGCCGCAATGCGGACGAGGCCATTGAGCGGGCCATTGCCGCCGAGCAGGGCAACGGACACACCATGGCGATTCATTCAAACAACATGCAGGTCATCAAAAAAATGGCCGGCAGGGCCAAGTGCGCGGCGTTTGTCAAAAACGGATCCTGCGGTCTGGCCAGCGTCGGTGTTGCCGCCGAGGGCTACACCTCGTTTCATATCGCCACCAACGGCGAAGGCCAGACGCGACCCAGGATGTTCACCCTCATTCGGCGCTGCGTGCTGGCCGATGATTTTCGCTACCGCTATGGTGGCTAAGTGAGTGAAGATCCAGGCTACAGCTTTGATTATTGCGCCTTCGACCCGAAAAAAGAAAGGTTGCGCTGGACGGAGGAAAATTCCAAGTTACAAATCACAAATATCAAACAAATTCAAATGACCGAAATTCAAAATTGGAAACATGCTTCTAAATCCCAATAAAAGGACATTTTATTTGGTCATTGGAATTTGAGATTTATTTGGAATTTGGTGCTTGGAATTTGGGATTTTATCATGCCCCTGCAGATTAACGACGCCGACGAGTTATCTGCAGAAGTTCTGTGAAAGACTAAAGGAAGATCATGAAGATCGATCGCAAACAGCTTGAACTGGTCGTTGAAAAGGTTTTAGAAGGATTATCTTCTGCCGGTCAAACCGCGGCGGCCGCCGGCCCTTCTGCAAAGGTCGCTGACGGTGTTTTTCAGGAAATGGAAGATGCCATCCAGGCGGCAGTGGTTGCCCACCAGGAACTGATTCAGTTGCCGCTGGCCGTGCGGGAGCGGATAATCCAGTCCATCCGGGATGTCGGCTGGGCCAACCGTGAAGAATACGGGCACATGGAGCTGCAGGAAACAGATTTGGGAGCAGTCGCGGGGACCAAGCTGAAGCTGGAAATTGCCTGCCAGGTTCCGGCCATGGAAGACCTGATGCCGGAGGTCTACATGGGCGACCGTGGCGTCACCATCAACGAGCGCCTGCCGGTGGGCGTGATTGCCTCGGTCAACGCCGTCACCAACGCCGCTCCGGGCATCATCCACAACAGCATCATGATGCTGTCCGGCGGCAACACCGTGGTCAACAATCCGCACCCCAAAACCAAAATCATCTCAGCCCGCGTCGTGCGGGATGTCAACCAGGCCGCTGTCGCGGCCGGCGGACCACCGAATTGCGTAACAACGGTGACCGAACCGGACATCCCGACAGCTCAGTTTCTGATGACGCACCCTAAAATCAATATGATTGCGGTCACCGGCGGACACCGGGTGGTGGAATTTGCCACCAAAACCGGCAAACGTGTCATCGCCGGCGGCCCCGGCAATCCGCCGGTGGTGGTCGATGAAACCGCTGACCTTGACCGTGCCGCCCGATGCATTATCACCGGTGCTTCATTCAGCAACTGCACGCCCTGTTCGAGTGAAAAAGAAATCTTTGTGGTCGAATCCGTGGCAGATAAGCTGAAGCAGCTGTTGATCAAATACGGCGCTTATGAGCTCAGCGCCGAGCAAGGCCGGGCCCTGGTTAAACAAATCTTCAAAGAGATCTCTCCCGGCCGGGTGCCCAGCGTCATCAATATGGACTACATCGGAAAACCGCCCGCCGTCATCTTGAAACGCGCCATCGGACTGGATATACCGGCGGAAACCCGCATTGCGATTCTGGAAACCGATAAAGAGCACCCGCTTATCTGGACCGAGCAGATCATGCCGATTCTGCCCTTTGTGCGCTGCCGCGACGCCAATGAGGCCATGAACATGGGTGTGGCCGCTGAACAGCACCTGAGGCATACCATCGTGTTTCATTCCAATGATCTCAGGAATCTTGCCTATATGTCCAGCATTGCCGATGCTTCTCAGTTTGTCAAAAATGCATCTTCTGTCGGCGGCCTCGGCGTGGAGGGGGAAGGATTTAAGTCGCTGCACATCGCCACCGGCGGTGAGGGGTTGGTGCGCCCCCGGACATTTACTTTGGTGCGGCGCTGTGTTCTGACCGATGATTTTCGCTACCGCTTCGGCGGCCAAATGGAGACGGGAAATCAGCGCTGAAAGGCCGGGAGCCGGGCAGCGCAATGCATACCGCCGACAAGTCAACGCCGGCTTTACGGTGGCATCATGGAAAGGGCTGAACTATGGAGTTGCTGAAGAGACAAAACTACTCATCCGGTGCACCATTGGAAGAAAAAATCGGATACAGCCGGGCGGTCAGGATCGGCAATTTTGTGTTTGTCGGCGGTACGACCACGACGACCCCGGAAGGCACCGTTGAGGCGGAGGGCGATGCCTACCTTCAGACCAAGATTGTTCTGCAGAAAATTACGCAGGCGCTTAAAAAGGCCGGGGCCAGGTTGTCTGAAGTCTACCGAGTGCGCATCTATGTGACCGACATCAAACGCGCCCAAGAATACATGCAGGCCTACTCTGAATTTTTCAAGGAGATCAAACCGGTGACGATCTTGGCTGAAGTCAGCGCCCTGGCGCGACCGGCCCACTTGGTGGAAATTGAAGCCGAGGCGATCATCGGCTCCTACCTGGTGCGCAAAGATTAAACTGAATAAATCTGTCCCGAACGGATCCATTTGAAATGAGTAAAAGCGCAGCGTTACAGGTTGGGCCCTATCAAGCAACCATTGAACTTTTCGAAGATCGCGCCCCCCGGACCGTCGCTAAAATCTGGCAATTGCTGCCGCTGGACGTTCCGTTGTCCCATGCCAAATTCGCCGGCGATGAGCTTATGTTCATGATCCCGCTGGTCCTGGAACCGGAATGGTTTAAGCAGACGATCGAAACCGCCGATGTGCTTTACTACCCCATTCAACAAACCGTCTGTTTATTTTTCGGCTCCAAAATTGTACCCTTCGGCGCCGGGCCCTTCAATGCCATCGGCCGCATCAGCGCCGGGCTGGCAGATTTGACAACGGTTGCCGAACTGATCCGCCAAGAAGGCTTTCAAAAAGCCCGGCTGGTCCCTCGGCCGGCAAAATGAAGAGTGTCAAGATGAGTCCGATATCGAAATTAAAGGCTGAAATTGCCGGAGAACGGGAGAAAATCTGGCTCGATGCACCGGCCGAACTGGAAACTCTCAAACAGATGCAAAAGGGACTTGCCGGCAATTATTCCGTTCGCTTCTATGCAGTCGGCGACACTTACCGCAATCAAAGAAATATCTGGCTGATTCGCAGCCTCATCCAAGCCGGGCAGCTGGACCTGGCAGCAGTTCAATTGCTGCTCCCGCCGCTTCTGCAGGAAGCCGCGGACCGTTTTGAAATTTGGCAGCTTCACTCGCCCTCGCGGTTCTTCCGCAAAGCTGAAAAAGCAGTGGATGCCTTCACCTCCACCGATGAAGTAGTAGCCCTTTTGGATGAACTGCTGATTTACAACAACCGCTGGTGGCTCTGGCTGGACAGCTCCATTGCCTGGTTTGATCTTGACAAAAAACTCAAATGGCTTCACTGTTTGACACCACCTGCATAAACGCGCTGACCCTGCCGAATCGTTTTATTCGGTCGGCCACCTGGACCGGTCTGGCCGACGCAAATGGTGCCTGCTCCCAACGCCTGATCGACCTGATGGTGGAAATGACCCGCGGCAAGCTCGGGCTGATTGTCACCGGCCACGCGTATGTGAGTTCCGACGGTCAGGCCACGCCGCGGCAGCTCGGCATTGACCGCGATAGCCTTGTCGAAGATCTAAGCCGGCTGACCGGCGCGGTTCAGCGCGAGGGCGGCCGGATTTTTATCCAGTTGGCCCACGGGGGGCTGCGATCCGATCCCAAATTAACCGGCCAGCAGCCTGCAGGCCCCTGCCCCGGCCAGGATATTCCCGACGGCGTCGGTCGCCAGATGACGGTCGAGGATATCCACGGCGTTATTGAAGCATTTGCAGCGGCGGCCTTGCGGGCCAATAAGGCCGGATTCGACGGGGTTCAGATCCATGCCGCCCACGGCTATTTGCTCAGCCAATTTTTATCTCCGGCCTTCAACCGTCGCACCGATGAATACGGCGGCAGTATTGAAAATCGTGCCCGCATCGTCCTCCAGGTGTACCACGGCATTCGCCGGGCCGTCGGAAACAATTATCCGGTTTTCATTAAACTCAACACGGAGGATTTTCTTCAAGACGGTTTAACAGTTGAAGATTCCCTGCAGATCGGGGTCATGCTGGACCGCGCCGGAGTGGACGCCGTCGAGTTGAGCGGCGGCAGCGCCCAATTTTCCGGAAAAACCAGCCCCTTTCGCAAGGATATCACGTTTGAGCGGGATCAAGCCTATTTTCGCAAAGCCGCCCGCGCGTTTAAAAAAAGAATCAAGGCACCGGTGATCCTGGTCGGCGGCATCCGCTCATATCTTTTGGCGGAACGTCTGGTGGATGAGGGCTATACGGATTATATCGCGCTGAGCCGGCCGCTGATCCGCGAACCGCGATTGGTTGCGCGTTGGCAATCCGGCGATCTGCGCAAAGCCGCCTGCATTTCCTGCAACGGGTGTCTCGGCGCCGCAAGATCTGAACGGGGAATCTTTTGCGTTCTGGACAAACCGGATGATTAACCTGAAACGTTGCACCAATCTGTATTCCTATTTAGGGTAAATTCAGATTACGCTACGGAAACAACTAATGAGAATTCAACTTATCGAACACGACCCGGAAGACTTCTCCCGCACCAATATTTCTTTTTGGGCGGCCAGGAAAGGATGCCGGATACATCAGACTTACGTCTGCAAGGGTGAAGCCTGGCCCTCGCTGGATGACTTTGACTGGCTGATGGTGATGGGCGGATCCCAGCACGCCTGGGATGAGCCGGGTAACGCCTGGCTGCAGGAAGAAAAGCACTATGTCGCTAAAGCTCTGGCCAGCGGGAAGCCGTTTCTGGGCATCTGTTTCGGGGCCCAGATTCTGGCGGAAGCTTTGGGAGGACATTTATTTCCCAATCAACACCGAGAAATCGGCTGGTATGAAGTTAAATTGACCCGGCCGGGAAGGGAATCCTTTCTTTTTAACAACATTCCGGCTTCCTTTGTCAGCTTTCACTGGCACAGCGACCACTTTTCCCTGCCCCGCAGCTGCACCCGGTTGGCTTTCAGCGAAGCCACTGAAAATCAGGCCTTTATCTGCAACGATCGGCCGGCAGTAGGCCTTCAGTTCCACCCTGAATACACCCGGGAGATGGTTGCATATTATACCGCCGAACACAGTCAGGATTGGATACCCGATGTATTTGTCAGTCCCAAAGAGCAGATTTTGACCCGCACCGAAAAGATCCAGGATACGTATTGGCTGATGGAAACTTTGTTGAATAACATGGCCGAAGAATTTGAGATAAAGTGACAGGTAGAGAATCCTGGAAGGTAGAAGCTGTTTTTCGTAATGGTTTAAAGATCTTAGACCGGTGATCACCATGGCCGAGGCCAAAGCGCCGGCCCGCCCTGATCATCTCGTGGAAATCGAAGCGGATGCCGTGATCGGCTCATATCTGACTTCCAGGTTGACATAACCGTCTTCTATATATTAAACGTGATTAAAAATAGTGGATGGGAGTCAACCATTTAAGGGTTTTATAAATTTTAGAAGCCATTTTATTTTGTTTGCATTGAATGTCGATTAAAAATCAGGAATTTGAGATAAAAATCATTTTTGCGTGTCAAAGAAGGAGGTGATAACCACTACGGTTATTCAGGGACAAGATCCACAAAAATCAATTAAAGGAGGAGGGCCCCAAAAGTGAAACAGTTATTGACATTGATTACCATCGTTCTGATCGCAATTTTCGTCACCACGCTACCGGTTGGCCACCTGACAACCGATGCTGCTGCAAAGACCTATCGCATGAAAATCCAATCTGCCTATCCCCGCGGCGATCTTTCAATGGAGCTATTGAAAGATTTTGCAGCGACGGCCAATAAGCTCAGTAAAGGACAAATAAGAATACAGGTATTCGCCGATCCGGAACTGGTTCCGGCCGAACAACTGTTCGAGGCGACCCAAAAGGGAACCCTGGATATGCTGCACGCTGTGGCTGCCATGTGGGGCGGCATCGTCCCGGTCGGTGAAGTCGAATTCGGCCTGCCCTATGCCTACAATCTGCCCGGCGAACCGGATGTTTTTGAAGCCGGAAAAATGATTCGGGATCTCTTTTTTAACACCGGCTATGTCGATTTACTGCGCAGGGAATACGCCAAGCAAAGGCTCTACTGGCTGGATGTTCACTCATATGGCCCCATTTTCACCATGTCCACGAAAAAGATCACCACCTGTGACGACATGCAAGGCCTAAAATTCAGAGTTGAGGGCTCCTGGGCCGACTATTACAACATGCTGGGAGCACGGGGGACCTACATCAGCGGCATGGAGGCCTACATGGGACTTAAGCTGGGAACCATCGATGCGTCGCAGTGGGATGTCAGCGCCGTAACCGGCCTGAATTGGCATGAAGTCGCACCCTATCGGATTCTGGGCGGCCAAAATGATGTCGTTGTGGGCCACATCCTGGTGAATATGGAGACCTGGAACTCCCTGCCCGATGACCTCAAAAAGGTAATGGCAGAAGCTGCGGAGGATTATTTCCATAAGCTCAACAAAATCTATGATGGTGAACTTAAAAAAGTTGATGCCCTGGTCAAAGAGAGCAAAGTCATCAACAGCCCGATCGATGCCGCCTGTGATCAAAAACATGAAGCGGCCGCCCTCAAACTTTGGGACCAGATAGGACAGCGCGACCCCGCCGCTGCCGAGGCCATCGATATCATCAAGACATGGAGAAAAACGCTGAAATAGCGTGATTCGCGATACGAGAAGACTCAGATTTCTATTCATCCGACCGGGAGGGCTTTAAAGTTCCTCCCGGTCACCTGAGAAAAAATCCCGGCCAGAAGGCCAGACTTTGACTTCACCCTATGCGGGCGGTGTCTGCCGTCGGATAACCCATGGAATAATGGAATAGTGGGAAAATGGAATTTGGGGAATTAAAAGCGGATGATGGTCTGATTTTATTTTATAGTTTGTGTCATTCAGATACAAACAGATCGCGTTCCGCCAAACGCGTGTTTTCAGTATTCCAACATTCCAGTGTTCCATCATGCCGGTCCCGCTGGCAGCGGGATTCACGGAGCAGCCAATCTTCTCCGACCTGGTCCAGAGGACCAGGATTTCCATGTTGGAATAACCATCGGAATCGAAATCGCCAGCCGAATGTTAGGACCCATGAATATGTCAAAAGCAGTAAAGGTATTCTTTGACCGTCTTGACACCATCGCCGAGAAAGCCGGCAAATTAACCTGCTACCTCGTTTTTATCATCATGCTGATTACCACCCTGGATGTGGTGGCCCGCTATGTTTTCAATCGTCCGCTGCTCTGGGGATGGCTTTTAAATCGGCAGCTATTCGGGATTTTTATTCTGTTTGCCGGGGTTTACACCCTCTTGAAGGGCGAACATATCCGAATCGAAATTCTTTACGACCATTTCCCGGCCAAATTAAAAATCATCGCACGGTGGATCTCGCTGGCAGCGATGACTTCATTTCTGGGTGTTCTGGTTTGGCAGACATCCTGGATGGGTTGGAATTCTCTTATGAATAATGAAAAAGCCGCGGGGGCGTTTCGCATTCCCCTTTATCCGTTCAAGCTGCTTATACCGGTCGTGGCTTTCCTGTTTTTCCTTCAGGGCATTTCTTACTTCAGGAGCGGCAAAGATTGATCGGCTGCAGGTTCAGAGGCTCAGGGATAGACCCCGCCGACAGGCAAGAAGGCGGCCAGTCTGATCGAAAATCAGACTTCGAGGTTGAAGAGTCCGAAAAGATGATTCAGAGGTTCACGTCAAACCAGTAGAGAAAGCAGAGAATAAATTATAATGAGCATCGAATTGACGACGGTTCTTCTCTTTAGCGGA
Source organism: Desulfobacterales bacterium (assembly GCA_020345785.1). The sequence continues at coordinate 3,354,340 of CP070771.1, read as the reverse complement.
CTTATCTTCCTTTTAGCGATGGGCGTTCCGGTTGTTTTTGCCCTGGGCGGAATCAGTGTTCTGATCACCTTCTTGCTGGACGGCGCCGACGGCTTATATATCGTCGCGACAACCACCTACCGACAAATAACCGATCCGGGTCTGATTACGATTCCCCTGTTTCTCCTCATGGGCAATTTTCTGATTCATTCCGGTATTTCCGACCGGCTGTTTAAGGCGCTCAACATTTGGCTTTCGGGATTAAAAGGCGGCCTGGCCATTGTATCCGTGGGGGTGTGTGTTGCCCTGGCCATGTGCGGCGGGTTCGGCCCCGGCATCCTCACCATGGGGTTGATTGCCGTTCCGGCGATGCTCAAGCTGCGTTATAACAAATCCCTGGCCCTGGGGTGTGTCATGGCCGGCGGGGTTCTAGGAGAAATCATACCGCCCAGTATCATTATGATTATATTTGCCTACATCTCACGCATTTCCATCGGAAAAATCTTTTTTGGCGGTGCGATTCCCGGCTTTATTACAGCATTTTTGTATATTCTCTACATAACGATCCGATGTCATATTCAGCCGGAGCTGGCTCCCCTGGCTGCCGGGGAAAAAAACTGGAAAGCCAGATGGAAGTCACTCAAAGACATCGTTCTGCCTTCCCTGCTGGTTGTTTTAGTCCTGGGCTCTATTTTCATGGGTATCGCCACGCCGACCGAGGCTGCCGGTGTGGGGGCCTTCGGTTCTTTTCTGGTCTGCATCATCTACCGCCGGTTGAGTTTCACAGTCATAACGGATTCATGTATCGAAACCATGAAAATCAGCGGTCTGGCCCTCTGGATTCTGGTTACGGCCACGCTTTTCGGCGTTGTGTATACCAGCGCCGGTGCGCAGGACATGGTCATGGAAATTGTGGAAAAGCTGCCGGTCAACCGCTGGCTCGTTCTTTTCGCAATGCAATTCATCCTGCTTGTATTCGGCATGTTCATGGATGACTATGCCGTATTGACCATTTGCGCACCGATTTTTATCCCGATCGCCGTCTACCTGGGATTTGATCCCACCTGGTTTGCCATCATATTTATCCTGAACATGCAGGTGGCCTACCTGACGCCGCCTTTTGGTTGGGCCTTGATTTTAATGAAAGGGGTGGCACCCCCGGAAATCCACACCAAAAACATCTGGCAGTCGGTGCCGCCCTTTGTGGTGATCCAACTGCTGGTACTGCTGCTAACCATGCTGTTCCCTCAACTTGCTCTGTGGCTTCCCGAAAAGATGCTTTAGTTCTGCAGAGTCCATGAAGCAGATCCGGTTTTTGAGGTTGACATAATGGAGGCGTCCAATGACGGTGAAATTCGTTGATATCGGTGCCAGACGCTATGTCGTCGGGAATCTGAAACCCTTTGATCAAAAGAATGAAATGTTCTGCAGGCCGTTGTGGGACGAAGAGATGCTGGACCTGGGCAAAAAGTTCTATATGACGGAAGTTCCCCCCAGGGATACAGCGGGCTACCGCTTAAAAGACCAGGCCATGGTAAATGCCTCCTGGCATCTTGAAAACGCCTTTGCGCAGGGCGTGGCCGGAGGCCGAATGGGGATGTATGCCTGGAATTGGAAAAAAATTTTTGAATACCCTATAGTGCCGCCGGGTCTGAAAATAGAAATCGATGACGCCGGGCAAGTAAGCCGGGATCTGAAAAAAGTGGCGACTTTTTTTGGTGCCTCAAAGGTCGGCGTTTGCAGGTTGGACAGAGATTGGGTCTATTCTTCTGCCTTTCCGCTAAGGGACCAAACATCGGTTCCCAACGAACTGCCCGATGCCTATCAGTTTGCCATCAGCATCGCCGTTGAGATGGATTATGAAGCCATCCGATGCTCCCCTGCAAGTCCATCGTCGGCGGCAACCGGCCTGGGATATTCTAAAATGGCCTTTATCGCCGGGCTGTTGGCGCATTATATCAGAGGACTCGGCTATAATGCCATCGCCTGCGGCAATGACACGGCCTGCAGCATTCCAATCGCCATTGATGCCGGACTGGGGGAGCTGGCGCGCAACGGCTTGCTGATTACACCGGAGTTTGGACCACGGGTGCGTCTGGCCAAGGTGCTGACCGATCTGCCGCTGGTTGCTGACCGGCCCGTTGAATTCGGGGTCTGGGATTTCTGTTTGAAATGCGAGAAATGCGCCGAAAAATGTCCAAGCAAATCAATTGCATTTGGCCGGCCAACGGACAAACCCAATAATATATCCAACCGCGAGGGGGTCTTGAGATGGCCGATCAATGCGGAGACCTGTCTTGCCTTTTGGGCGGCCAACGGCACCGACTGCAGCAACTGTATTCGGACCTGCCCATTTAACAAACCAGCCGGGCGGCTTCACGATTGGGTCCGCTGGGGAATCAGCAAGGCGCCCGCGCTCAACAAGCTGTTTCTCTGGGGAGACGACCTTTTCGGGTACGGTCGCAAGGGAAATGCGGACAGGTTTTGGTCGGTTTAAGATCAACCGCTGCAACACGAACAGCATGAGGGGAAAGACGATGCAGGCAAACCAAAATACCGAAGTCAAACGCGCGCTATGTTTCGGCTGCTGGCTGCAGGCCGGCGTGCTCGCCACTGTCGCCGACGGCCAGGTCGTCCAACTTAAGGGGGAGCC
>CP070771.1:3344623-3351608 GCA_020345785.1 Desulfobacterales bacterium | reverse complement strand
AGCCCAGGAGGGAGGCCCCATCGCCCTGGTGAATAACGGCGATCAAATTACCATCGACGCCGAAAAGAACACGATCGATGTCCACATCAGCAATGAGGAAATGACGGCGCGCCGCAACGCCTGGCAGGCCCCTCCCTATAAGGCAAGTCGTGGAACCCTTTATAAATACATCAAAAACGTAAAGTCGGCATCAGAGGGCTGCGTGACCGATGAGTAAATTAGAAGCGCGGGATGTCCAAGTCGTCGATATGTTTTTTATTTCTTCTGACGAAGTCCTTCACATAGTAGGGCACGCTTTCCTGGCACAGATATCTTTTAAAATCCTGCTCGATTCTCGCTTGAGACACCGGCCAATCTTCGGCTGATTTGCAAAATACGTCGTATTCGCTTTTGCCGGTCACCCGGGCAATCTTAAAAAGGTAGAAATCCATTGGGAGGGGCTGGTCCTCTTTGATTTTTTTGGACGGCCCGAAAAAGGTACTGTATAACATTTTTCCGAACATTAACAGGCAGAACGCTGCAAGCAAGAGTAACACGAGGGTGAGCATTTCATTTCCTCCAAAAAAACATTCCGTATTCGATACTAATATCGCCCGAATATGCCCAAACTTTATAAAGTAAAAAGAGATCAACGTGTTTAAATATCTCTCAGGCAAAATAGTCATTGCCCTTCTTTTAGGACTGGCGTCTTTTGCCGCTGCCGAATCGTCCATCAATATAAGCTATGACTATTATGACATTGAAGGCCGAACGGCAGATGAACTCAGGCAGCAGATGAACATCCATGGTGTGCTGTGGACGAATGCGAATATCTACGATGCCTTTACAGCCTGGGATGTAAAATGGCAGTATCAGTACCAGGTGACAGAGGAGGGCTGCGTCATCAGCGCGGTGACCACAACGCTCAAGGTGGAATTTCGGTTGCCGAGGTGGGTCAATTACTCCGACGGTCCGGCCGCTTTACAGCAAAAATGGGATGTTTACATGCAATCGTTGCGGCAGCATGAAAACGGCCACAAAAAAATCGGCATGAAGGCGGCCGCCGATATCGAACAATCCATTGCGGCATTAAAACCCGCCAGAACTTGTGATGAACTGGCAGAAACGGCCAATGAACTTGGCCGGCATATTCTTTCAAGGTACGCTGAAAAAGAAAAAGCGTATGACGCCCAAACCAATTTCGGCGAAACCCACGGGGCGATTTTCCCTTAAACCTTTAAATCTCTATCTTCTGAACCCGGGTTTATTCCGACATCGCTTTTTCAATATATTGAATCAGGGCATGACCCATTAGCTGCACCCCAACATCCAGCACCCTTTCGTCCATATCAAAATGGGGAGAGTGCAGGGCAAACTCGAAGCCCTTGGCCGGATCGTGGCAGCCGAGCCCTACCATCGCACCCGGCCACTTCTGGCAAAAGTAGGCAAAATCCTCAGCTCCCATCCGGGGACGGGCAATATGGACGGCGTCGGCCCCCAGAACCTGATTGACACATGTCTTTAAATGATCCACCATGGCCGAATCATTGACATGTGCCGGATAACCTTCAACATTTTTGAAGGTGGTGGAAACCCCAAACGCCAGATCCAGGCTCTTGACCATGGCTTCAATCCGCCGGACGGCCTGCTCGCGGACTTCCGGCGTAAGGGTGCGCAGGGTGCCTTTCAAATTCGCTTCTTCCGGAATGATATTTTCAGCCGTCCCGGCGTGAAACTCACCGATGGTAAGCACCGCACTGTCCAGCGGACCGAGACTGCGGCTGACAAAGGTCTGCAGCTGGGTGAGCAGATGGGCTCCCGCAATAATGGGATCGATACAAAGATGCGGGGAGGCACCATGTCCTCCTTTACCCTTTATGCGAATTCCGATGGTGTTTGTGGCGGCATGGGCGGTGCCGTAAATGAGTTCAATCCTTCCGACGGGCAGTTCCGGGTTCAAGTGCCCTGCAAAAATGGCTTTGACCGGCTCCTGATCAAACAGGCCGGTATCCAGCATCGCCTTGGCGCCGGCGCCGCCTTCTTCCGCGGGTTGAAAAAAGAAAAGGATTTCACCGCAGCCGTTACGCGTCCACTCTCTTTCCTTTAGCCAGCGAATAATCCCCAGGGCAATGGTCACATGCCCGTCATGGCCGCAGGCGTGCATCATCCCTTCGTGTCGGGACTTATAGGAGACATCATTGGCTTCTTCCAGGGGCAGGGCATCTATATCGGCTCGGTAGGCAACCAGTGGACCGTCGCTTTCAGCTTTCAGCCTGGCCACCACGCCGGTCTTGCCCACGTCGGTTTGGTGGGGAACTTCCAGTTGATCCAAGACCTGGCAGATCTTGGCGGCGGTCTTATGCTCCCGGTAGCCGAGCTCCGGAATTTGGTGAAGTTCGCGGCGCAACTTAACCAGCCAGTCGTGAAAGGGAAGGATAAAGGATTCACCCATCATCTACTCCTGTCATTTAGCGGATTTTATTTCGGTTTTGCATCCCCCGGATATCCGGCCGGAGACCGCCCGGTCGCCGTATCTGAACTTGAGGCCGGATTGGCGGTTGTTAAAAGGGCCAGCATCAATCTTAGCGTTTCATTTCGGCTACCGTCTGCCGAATAGCCTTCACAAACTCCTGATCCGTGCCGCAACAGCCGCCGATAAAATTCGCACCGGCTTGAATCAACTCGGGTACGTATTGGACAAATTCAGCGGGAGTCGTGCGAAACACCACACTATCGTCAACAACTTCCGGCAGTCCGGCGTTGGGCTTCATCCAGATGGGAAGATCCGTGGCCTGCCGCAGGCGCTTGCAGATCGGCAAAAATGCTTCAATTCCCTGGCCGCAATTGGCCCCCAGACCGTCGACCCCGATTTTTTCAATTTCCGCCGCAAATTCTTCCGGACTGTTGCCCATCATGGTTCGATCCTTGTCTTCACCGGAATCAAAGACCATACTGACGATGACCGGCAGCCCGGTTTGCTTGGCGGCCAGCGCCGCAATTCTGGCTTCATCGATATCGATCATGGTTTCAATAATTATCCCATCCGCGCCGGCCCGCGTCTGGGCATCGGCCTGCTCTTCAAATACATTTCGCAGTTCTGCTTCGGTGGTTTCCCCTGTCACAAGCAGCCTGCCGGTCGGACCGATGGAGGCAAAAACACGCGCCCGATCGCCGGCTGCCTGCTTTGAAATCTGCACACCGGCGCCATTGATATCAGCCACCCTGTCTCCCAATTTATAGTTCGACAAGGATAGGCGGTTTGCGCCGAAGGTGTTTGTTAAGATGATCTGACTTCCGGCGTCCACATACTGCCGGGCCACATCTCCAACGTGTTCCGGATGGCTCAGATTCCAGGAGTCCGGACTCTGGCCGCGTTTCAAACCGCGCTTGTGCATTTGGGTCCCCCATGATCCGTCGGTTACGACCGGACCGCCTTGAACAAGAGATTCGATCAATGGGTGCATGTAAATCTCCTCCGTCGATTTGGTTCAGAGGTTCAGGGTTCAAAGGTTCAGCGTTCAGAGGTTAACAATAAAACACATTTCCTTACGCTGCTCCCTCAACCTTTAAACCCTGAACCCTGAGCCTTTATTCCTTTTCTCTTAACAGGTCTGAACCGTACCGGCGCTTGAAATAGGTTGCCGAGTACTTTTCCAGCTTCCATTCCGGGACCCCGCAGGTCCCGCACACCCCCTTGAACCATTTATTTCGGAGCCAGCGGGCCGCCCGGCTGTTTCTGGAATTGGTAATCAGGAACGTTTTGTTGCAGTGGGTTGTCACCCGCGCCTGATCGCCTGTAACCTCAATGGTCTTGATGCCGTGCAGCAGGCCTTTGCGCGAAGGCCACAGCTTGATTTTATCGATAAGGCGAAAAAGCTCCACCCGCTTGCGGTAGAACCTTTTAGCAGGCTGTTTGGTTGGCGCTCTTTCCTTCAAAGCTTTAAAAACTCCATCCAAAATAAATGTAGATTTATGCCTTCAGGCGATGAGCTATGAGCTTCTATCCTTCAGACTATCAGCTACGAGCTTTTAGATATTCAATCGGATACCATCAAGATAGGCCAAACTCCGGCCCATTTTTCCCAGGCTGTTGCTCTTTTCCGCCACCATGAGCAAGCGCTCAAGTCCGAAACCGATGCCCACCCAGGCATCCGTAATTTGCCAGGCCTGATCGAGCACATGCGGCCCCATTGCGGCGGAACCGACTTCCACCCGCTTCTCACCGGCCAGAATGTCAATGGTCTCACCGTAAACGGTGGAACTTTCGGTCTGAATAATATAGTCATCTATACCGGCTGCCCTTGCCACCAGGGCTGCCAGTTCTTCAAGTCTTGCCTGCCGTTTGTCCTGGGGAAGGCCCATCTCCACCAGATTGAGCATGGTAAACTCGTTGGAATGCTGTGCGCCCTGGGATTCTTTGCGGAAGCAGGATCCGATCTCAAATATGCGAACCGGTTTCTCCCACAGCCGTAAAAGGTCCTTTAAAACATAATAGAGATGTGGTGCCAGCATCGGCCGCAGACATCGATCTTTGCCCAGCCAGAATATTTGTGAAGCCAGCGGGTGATCGTCATCAATTGACATTCTGGCTAACAGACCTTTGGAAAGTATGGTCGGTGTGGCCACCTGCACGAAATTGTTGTGAACCAGGATTTCCGTCAGGCGGCTTTCAAGTCGGCACAGCCCGGGCCGCCGATGACCATCGCGCAGCCGCTGCAGCTTCTGCCGCTGTACTTTGACCAGCCGCCTTTCCAGTTGTTGAAAGGCCTTGTCACGCCCTGCCGCGCTGTCAAATTGCGTATCCAGCTCGCGTTCATCGGCCGCCAGCTCTATCAGGCGGGCATGCTGAATTTCGGTCCAGGCGATACTCAAAATTATCCCCTTTAATTATTATAATTAAAATAAAATTGATGAGATCCGCTATACATAATCAACCAATCAACTATTCAACCAGTCAACTATCCGGCATATATTGTTCTCCCTGTTATAGCGAAACCAATCCCGCATCTTCAGAAGAGCCCGGAGTTCTTGGCAGCAATAAGTGATGGCGGGAGGTCACGGTGTCGCACCGAGCTACGTGAATTTAGAGTCCACGCGATCTCCTATCGATCCACCCCCCGCTAAACCTTGAAGCGCTCTCTATAAGTGGTTTCAAAACCCCATCTAAGGCCCAACGGCCGCGTTGCAAGCGTCTTTCCCGCCGAGGGCGAGACTCACATACTCCCGTGTATGCTGCGCTTTTTTATCGGCTCGCGCCCCCGCTTGCGCGGGATGACACATCTATCCTAAATAGTTGTGGTGTGCCTCTTGCCCTTGAACCTGATCTGAGATTTTGAAACCACTTCTAATTACCTTTTCGCGGGATGAGATGTCAACCCCGGTATTTTCTAAATGGTGGTTAAATACGGGTAGCTTTGCCAATTAATTATATAGCTGATTTTAAAAGAATTACCTGATAGATGAATACTATGAAAATTCCAAGTACCAAAATCCAAATCCCAAACAAATGCCAATGACTCAAATTCAAAATTCTAAACATCCGATTCTGCTACAGCTGGGTCCAACGGAATTATTTCCGGTAATCTCGGATTCGTGAAGCAATACGATAGAACTGTGGTGGATGTTTTGGTCATTGAATATTGGAATTTGAGATTTATTTGTAATTTGGCGCTCGAGATTTGGGATTTTATGGTATTCCAAGCCCTGTGATGCAATCGGCTAAAAGTTTACTTCGGCGTTATCCTGGTTAAATCCAGGTTGTGGTTGATTTTCAGATGCCCCTCTGTTAGGTAACGTCCTGAGCAGGCAAGTCTACAAGTTAGGGGCTTCGCCCCATTTGGAATAATGGACAATTTATACTCTGAATGTTTTTTTTGAGGGCGGATTAATTAGGGAGACCAATTCAATATGCGCAAATTCAGGCCCAATAAGCACCGCAGCCGGGGATTCGGCCTTACCTCATTGACTGACGATGAACTGGATGACATTCATCTGGCCACCCTTGAGGTTCTTGAAAAAACAGGGCTTTTTATTGAAAGCGCTGAAGCTTTAGATGTATTAGAGGGAGCCGGGGCCGAAGTTGACCGCGGGCAAAACATCGTCAAGATTCCACCCCATCTGGTCGAGGATGCGATTCGCTCCGCCCCTTCAAAAATCCTTCTGGCCGGGCGCAACCCGAATCACGACAAAGTACTGGAACCCGGCCGGGTTCACTTCACCAATTTCAGTGAAGGCATTGAAGTGGTCGATCCTTTCAGCGGTGAACGCAGGCCTCCGGTAAAAGCCGATCTTGCCAATGCTGCTAAATTGGTCGATTACCTCGATCATATCGATGTCTGCGAAAAGGCGGTCGGTTCCAGCGATGTGCCCCCTCCTGTCATGGCGCTGCACAACGCCGAAGCCATGCTCACCAATACCACCAAACACTGTTGTGTGGGTCCCGGGAGCGGATTTTTATTAAAAAAGCTGGTCAAAATGGCCGGCACTATTGTCGGCAGCATCAAAAAGCTCAAAGAACGTCCGATATTATCCTTTACGACCTGCCCGGTGAGCCCTCTGAAACTGATCAATGAATGCTGCGAAATTATTATGGAAGCCGCCCGCACCGGGTCCGTAATCAATATTTTATCCATGGCGCTGGCGGGGGGAACATCACCGGTTACCCTGGCGGGGACGCTGGTTACCCACAATGCCGAAGTCCTGGGTGGCATCACCTTGAATCAGCTTGTATGCAAGGGTGCGCCAGTAATTTACGGCAGTTCAACCACAGCGATGGATCTCAAGATAGGATCCGCCTCTGTCGGCACGCCTGAGTGCGCTGTCATCAGCGGAGCCGTGGCAAGACTGGCCCGCTACTATGCCCTGCCTAGTTATGTCGCCGGCGGGTAGACGGATTCTAAAGCACCCGATTCCCAGATGGGCCACGAGAAGACGCTCACCGGAATCATTCCAGCATTGGCAGGTGCCAATCTGATTTACGGTCCGGGAATGCTTGAGAGCGGAATCA
>CP070771.1:3338855-3344523 GCA_020345785.1 Desulfobacterales bacterium | reverse complement strand
TTTCAGAAAACGCCTCGAGCTTGTCCTCAGCAATCCAGACGAGCCATGGCCGCCCATCGATCCCGAAGGGTGGGTGGTTCAACGCGGCTACAACCAGAGGGATCCAGCGGAGTCTTTGCATGATTTTCTCACTGAGCGCGAGAAGTCGCTTCGATGGCTGACCAAGCAGAATTCACGAGACTGGCGGGCAACCCACCACCATCCCCAAATGGGTCCCATGTCGGCCGAATTGCTTCTGGCCAACTGGCTGGCCCACGACCTGTTTCATATCCGCCAGGTAACCGATTTGCATTTTGCCTTTCTAACCAAACAGCTAGCGCCGGTATCACTGAATTATGCAGGATGGGAATAGATGCAGGTTCAAAAGGTGTAAATGTGTTATGTGTATTTTTCAATAATATCTTTATATTTGGGGTACAAGTCGACAAGTCTTCTGCGGTCTGCCATTTCAAAATCGGCAAAGTCAAACCCCGGCGCAACCGTGCATCCCACTAAAGAATAGCCCTCCTTGTTATTTACGGCAGCCGCGAACCAACAGCCGGCCCTGACAACTGCTTGAAGATATTCGCCATTTTCAAGGTCTCTTCCCATTTTGACCGCGGAATATTCTCCTTTTGGATCGATGATATGGATGGTTAAAGATGAGCCCTCATAAAAGTGCCACACTTCATCCTGTTGAATAGCATGAAATGCCGCGTGCTCATTTTTGTTCAATAAAAAATAAATACAGGTCGAAAAAACCCGATCACCTTTAAATCGTTCCGGTAAGGCTTGCTTTAATATGACCTCATTTGATCGATAGGTTTCTCTGAAATAACCCCCTTCCGGGTGGTGCTGTAAATCGAGTTTATCAATCCAATAGTCAGCGTTTTTCATGCGTGCCCCTTTCCATTGCTCTGTGACAGTTGGTATTCCATTCACCTGCAGTGTGTCTCCGGGTGAGGCTATCAGAGCAAATCAGATCCTGTCAATTAATAGCCGGTATTCGTAATATGAAAACCGATGTGCTGCCAAATCAGATGCAAAATCCTGCTCTGCATAAAACGCTAAAGTTGAAGCCATATCATTGCCCTCTGAATACGAAACTGCAGGCTTGATAGAAGGCAGGTGATGATTAGGTTTAATACGATAAAAGATAATTTTGCACGCCTGCAAAGAGATTGAGATAATGAAAAACAAAAAAAAGTTGGGTATACTTGTCCTCTCGGCACTTGTGATGATTGCCATCCCGCTATTTATCGGTCAAGTGCATTTGAACGTTGAAAATACCGGAATTTCCAAGGTTGTCTTTTTTGTCAGTTGATACGATGTGGGCGAAGAAGTCCTGGAAGGACTGAAAGGGGTCGAACTGGTTAACAATGGATTTGAGAATTTTATGGAAACACACACTGTCTGGTATGATCCTGCGTTAATCAACATTGACAAAATGGAGATAGCTTTAAAAGATGCGGGAACCTATCTAGGGACTGCAGAGTAATATGAATGCGCCGGTGGGAGATAAAAAAACTCTTGTCGCTATCGTTTCATCCGCCTAGGAGGCGATCACATCGAACAACAAGCGTATATCGGCTTCAATCGGCCCTGCCTGGGTTTGGGGCCGAACCGGCGATCAGAGGGAACACCAACCTATTTCGAGCGTCGATCTGGCGGGCTTCACTTTAAATGGGACTTCTGTTGAAATCCAAGTCGTCCCAATTCCCTCCACTATGATGCTTTTTGGGAGTGGATTAATGAGCCTGGTTGTTCTGCAGCGGTGTTCAAGATTTTTTCCGTCCTCCCCCTCTTCTTCAGGCGGTCTGTAAGCCCGCAGGCCGCTTTTTTAAAACAAATAAGCTCTAAAGATATGATCGGACCTTTTTGTTTTGCACTTATCGACGCAAGCCTTCAAAAAGATCAGTCTCTTTCTGTCCGGTCGCCGGGCACCCATACATACATTCGAAATGTTCGTATCCCAGGGCCTCTTCTCTCAATTCTTCTGGCATCCGCCTTAAAATGCTGTTTGGATTCATCTGGCTCTGGTGGCAGTTGAGAGCCGCCAGCTTTTGGGAGAGAAATTTCCTGACATCGATTACAGCTGATATTTTTTCTTCAGGCGTACCCAGCACTTCAGGATCAAAGTTAGGTTTTTCACCCCTTGCCACAATTATTCTATGCATCCTGCGTATTCTTTCCAGCGGTATGGCCGTGTAATAAAGCTTAGCGGGCCGCCATGGTTCGCGTTCCTCCTTGACGGTATAACCTGGGTCTCCTGAAGCTTTAAATGCAAGCAGCGTTACTTTGTTTGCCATTATATGGTCAGGGTGAAGATAGGTACCCTTTTCATTATAGGTCACAATGACATGCGGGCGCACGCGTCTTATTATTTCCACCAGTCTTGAAGTGGCTTCCTGTGGATCAGCCTGGGCAAAGGCCAGTGGATGATGGTTTTCCGCTGTACCGGCCATACCCGAATCACGGTAGCCCAAAAAATGGACAGATTTCACCCCAAGCACGTCGACGGCCTTTTTCAGTTCAATTGCCCTGATCTCTGTTATGCTCAATCCTGGTTGGGGAGAGACAAACTCCGGATTCAAAATGTCACCGGCCTCACCCCTGGTACAATATGTAAGAACAGTGTGGATACCGTTTGTCGAATATTTTGCAAGTATCCCGCCTGTACTGATAGATTCATCGTCAGGATGGGCGTGGACGATCAGCAACGTTAACTGATCGGTGTTCGCATTGGATAGATGCATTTTTTAAAATCTCCCGATGTCTTAAATTTGCTCTAATTGATAATATTTAATCATTTCCAGCTCAAGGACAAGGGCATGTAACTCCATTCATAAGCCAGCGGCTATGGCGGTGAGTATTGAAAAGGTTTTACCTTTACAGCGAGCGTATTTTTTGGTTGTCCAAACTTACACCTGCCGCTGGCATATGAATGGAGATGGAAAAAACAATGTTGGCTTATTTTTTATGATCTCGTTATGTCAGCTGGCGTAGCAACCATTACCGCATCGGGCTGAGCAACACACAATGCCTGTGAATAATGAATCGCTGGTCAAACCAGACAAATCAGCGCCAAGGGTGATCAAAATATTTTATAAAATTTACAAGAGCGAGCTTTCGTCGGAAGCACGAATGATGCCGTAAAATTCTTTATATACATCAGCGGCCAGTGACAGATATTTTTTCCGGCCCCTTCCAGGGGCCTTCCTCATACCCCAGCTCTGCTGGTGGTCGCTGATTTTTGAGTAATTCGTGAACCTCCCGCCTTATTTCGAAACCGTTCCGGTGAGCAATTAAAAACCTCCGCTGCATGCAGCAGTAAAGCCTCCGGATCAATGTTTTAGCTTAGCCGGCTTTGCCGGAGTATTCGGAATTTTAGTCGATCCCCCTTTCCATCTTCCAAATAGTGCGTAATTTAAAATTTATGACTGCAGCTGCGGTAGCGTTTATGCCTGCACTGTTGCGACAAATCCCGCATAGAATACCGCGGAAAAACTCGCAAGCAACGTCGTCATAGAATCCCGGCGCGTCTTAGTTGAACGGCGGGCTATTGGCAGCTACCAGGCACCCTGGAAAACTTCAAAACGCAAAAAGGAGAAAGCGATATGAAAGCAGCTCAAATCAGTGAGGCGGGCGGCGAATTTGAAATCGTAGAGCGGGAAATTCCGACCCCCGGCCCCAATCAAGTCCGCGTGAAAGTGGAAGCCTGTGGCATTTGCCACAGTGATGCGTTTGTCAAAGAAGGCCTCTTTCCCGGAATCGCATATCCCCGAGTACCCGGCCATGAAGTCGCCGGCATTATTGACGAGGTGGGATCCGGTGTCAGCCATTGGGAAAAGGGGCAGCGTGTCGGGGTCGGCTGGCACGGCGGACATTGTTTCAAATGTGCTTCCTGTCGCGCCGGGGACTATATACTTTGTGAAAATGCCAAAATCTGCGGCATCACCTATGACGGCGGCTATCAGGAGTATATGGTGGCCGAACAGGAAGCCCTGGCAAGGATTCCGGATGATCTGAAATCAGCAGAGGCTGCCCCCCTGCTGTGTGCGGGCATCACGACCTATAATTCCTTGAGAAATTCAGGTGCGCGCGGCGGCGATGTCGTGGCTGTTCACGGCATTGGCGGTCTGGGACATCTGGCGGTTCAATTCGCTAGAAAACTCGGATACCAGACGGTCGCGTTATCCAGAGGAAAGGACAAAGAGCCTCTGGCGGTTGAATTAGGCGCCCACCATTATATCGACACAACCAGTGAGAATGCTGTCGAAGCGCTTCAAAAATTGGGCGGCGCGCGGGTGATCCTGTCCACAGCGCCCGACAGCAAATCGATCTCTGGATTGATAGATGGTTTAGGTGCCAACGGGAAGCTTTTAATTGTGGCGGCAGCAGTGGAACCGATCGAAGTTTCACCCTTGCAGCTCATTAGGGGACGCAGATCCATCACCGGTTGGCCTTCCGGGCATGCCAAGGATTCCGAAGCCGCTTTGAACTTCAGCGCGCTAACCGGTGTGCTTCCCATGATTGAGACCTATCCTTTGGAACACGTGGCCGATGCCTATGGCAAAATGATCAACAACCGGGCTCGCTTCAGAGTGGTCCTGACAATGACGGCTTAATCCGCCCTGAAAAATAGCGATACCACGTTTAGATCAAATATAGTCGTCCAGCTGAAACTGATTGGAGTGTTCAATTGTGTCCGGGCGGATTAATTAGGCAAACCACGATGAAGCAATACACACTCGAAGGCAAACATGTTTTGATCACCGGCGCCAGCGGTGGATTGGGGTCTACTATCGTTAAATTGCCGGCACAACGCAAGAGCCGGCTGGTGGTAACGGCACGATCTGAAACGGCCTTGAACGAACTGATTTCAAAACTGCCGCGCTATTTGGATCGGCGCCTGACATCGTTGCGGGATAAAGTGATCGGAAAAAAATCATTAAAAATTAGGCCCTGGCGACTCTTCCAGGTGGAATCGGCAATTGCCTGCAATTTAAAGTGTGTCATGTGTCCCTGGAGAGAGATGGCCAAAAGAGTAGAAAACCACGGTATCATGACCCAGACGGTTTGGGAGGCGATTCGCCCTTATCTTGATCGGGTGCAATCGGTTGATTTTACAGGCGGCGGAGAACCGCTGCTTCAGCCCCAATTGGCGGAGTGGATTGCAGATGCTACAGAGGCCGGTTGTGAAACCGGCTTTTTAACCAACGGGCAGTTGCTTACCGCAGAAAAATTAGAAAAGATTCTAGCCGGCGGCATTAACTGGATTTGCATTTCCATGGATGGCGCCACCGCGGAACTCTACAATAAAATTCGGGTCGGATCCAATTTCGATCGGGTTTGCCAAAATGTTACCAATATTGCCAGGCTGCGGACGGGCAAGGTTCCTAAAATTATGATCAACTTCGTTCTAATGAATATCAACTTCCACCAGGTGGAAGACATCGTGCGCCTGGCAGCACGCCTGGGAGTGGACCAGGTGAACTTCAAACAATGCGATGTTATTCGCGGAAAAGAGGGAAAAGGATTCGGACTTTTTGCCTCCGATGAAACCAAGGAGATTCGCCGGCTGCAGAAATCGTTGAAAAAAGCCCGCCGCTTGGCCAAAAAATTAAAGATCAAGACGACGGCTTTTGATTTTACCCCGCAGGAATTGGCCGTGTGCGACCAGGATCCG
>CP070771.1:3333139-3338755 GCA_020345785.1 Desulfobacterales bacterium | reverse complement strand
GCGCATCTGCTGAGGTTCTACTTGATTTTCTTATAAGTTCCTGAAAGGTCGTTGTGTTTTTCTCGTCATGCCCGCGGAGGCGGACATCCAGTCCACTCGCTAGAGAATTTTCCGGATTCCTGCTACCTGATCAAGTCCGGCACAGGCTTCGCAGGAATGACAAACCATACCGCGAAAAACTCACCTCCCGGTCAAGTACCTGAAAAAGGATAAAAAAACAAAAAGTGTAAACAAAATGCGCAGCAAAATATAATTAATTCGACGAATCTTCAATCATCAACCTTGCTCAATTTTAAAAAGACAGTTGAAGAAACCGGAACTGCGATTTATCAGGGCGGATTAATTATGCTTCTTTCCTGCGCTTCTCTTCGCTGCGGATTTCACGTCGCAGCAGCTTGCCGACTTTGGATTTAGGCAGCATATCTCTGAACTCGATGTAATGGGGCACTTTATAAGATACCAGGGTCCGGCGGCACCATTTGATCAGGTCGTAGCCGGTGATACCCTTGATGTCTTCTTTGAGGACCACATAGGCCTTGATGCGTTCTCCGACTTTTTCATCCGGTAAGCCGACCGCGCAGGCGGCGATCACCGCCGGATGCTCCTGAAGCACGGATTCGATCTCTGAGGCGGAAACGCGATAGCCTTTGTGTTTGATGGTATCCACCGTGCGGTCCACGAAGTAAAGATTTCCGTCCGGGTCTATGGACATGATATCGGCGGTGCGGTACCATTTTTTGCCGCCCAATTCAACAAATGCCGCCGCGGTTTCCTCGGGTTTGTTCAGATAACTTGAGACCATATATGTTGATGATACCAGTAACTCTCCTGGATTTCCCTCCGCCACGGGTTCCAGTGATGCGGGATCGACAATTTTGACTTCTTTGCTCCTGACAATCCGGCCGACACTTTTGGGCGGGTTTTCCCGATCTACCGGACACATGGCAACACCGCCGCAGGTTTCGGTGGCGCCGTACCCCTGGTAGATGGGACGGCCGAATTTTTCCTGCCAGCGTTTGCCGATCTCCACCGGCAGCACATCGCCGCCGCTGAAACAATATTCCAGCGAGCTCAGATCATACTGGTCCAGGCGAACATGTTCCAGCATCATCCGATACAGGGCGGGAACCCCGATCATGGTTTTGGCCTTGAAGCGCTCAATGGCATCAAAGGTGGCATCCAGATTAATGCGAGGCTGCAGGATTAAACTGCCGCCGGTCAAAAGCGCCGCCAGACCACAGGTTTGACCCAGAATATGAAACAGCGGGGCATTGCCCATGATAACATTATCCTCGGCCGGGAAAAGTGCCTCGCTCATGCGGATCTGCTCATCGGCCGAAACCAGAAACAGGTCGTGGGTAAACGGAACGCCTTTAGGAAATTTGGTGGTTCCGCCGGTGTAGAGTATCTCCGCGATCTCCCGCCCGTTTGCTTCCTTTTGGGGCCCGTGCTGGCCATCGTGTTTGTAGCGGGACAACAGATTTCTCAGAGTGAACGTTTGAGCGTCGAGGCTGAATTTACCCCGTGGAATCACATCGAATAATAAACCGAAATAGCGCTTCCACCACGGCAGCAGATCGGCCGCATTGGTCACAATCACGCGTTTCAGACGAGTTTCCGGCAAGACATTGGTAACATAGCCGAAGTTCGTGTCGGCACAGATGATGGTTTCAGAGTCGCTGTCGTTGGCAATGTATTTGAGGTCATGGGGTGTGTATATCGGTGTGATCGGCAAACTCACAGCACCGATTTTCTGAATGCCCAGCCAGGATACCACCCATTGAATGCTGTTGGGGATATATATCATCACTCTCTGGCCGGAGGCAACGCCCAAATCAACTAAAGCGGCTGCAAAGCGTTCGGCAAGCTCCTTAATCCGGTTATAGGAAAATTTATTGCCCAGATAGATCACGGCCGGATGGTTGCCGCGCCGGTCGGCCGTGGCCGCAAAGGTTGAATATATATCCTTACGGTTGCCCATGATGTTGCTCATTGGTTCAAATTCCAAAATAAGCGGATTTAATTTCAGGGTTGTCCATCAATTCCTCTCCGGTACCGTACAAAGCCAGCATGCCGTTTTCAACCACATAGCCCCTGTCGATAACCGGCAGCACCGGCCGTGCAAACTGCTCGCTGAGCAGTACCGTAATGCCTGACTTTTCCCTCAGACTGACAACGGCCTCCATCACCGCCTGCTGCATCATCGGGCTCAGTCCCAAAAGCGGTTCATCCAGTAGCAGCAGTCTGGGTCTGACGATCAGGGCCATGCCGATCGCCAGCATCTGTTGTTCTCCCCCGCTCATGAATCCGGCTTTGCGCGATTTTAATTTCGCCAGAGCCGGAAACAGTTCGAATACGTCGGCGATACCCTCCTGTATTTCGTTCTTTTTTTTCAAATAGCCGGCGATCTTGAGATTTTCCAACACACTGCTTTCCGGAAACACCGGATGCCGTTCCCGGCACAGGACGATACCTTTTTTGACCCTTTCGCTCGGTTTCGTTTCGGTAATGTCCTCGCCGTTGAAGATAATGTTGCCGTAGATGTTGATCCGTTCGCCGCCTCTGCGCTTTTCTTTAATCCGCATGTCAATGATAAGACCCGAAAGTGAGTTCATCAGGGTCGTCTTGCCGGCGCTGTTTGACCCGATCATACCGACAATTTCACCTTCATTTACTTCGATGCTGAGATCATTGATCGCCAAAGCGTTTTCGAAAAAAACCATCAGATTGCGAACTTCAAGCATGTGACCAACTCCATGAATAAGCTGACAGCGGGAAATCGATAGCTGATTCAATCTGGCTCGGAGGCTATAAGGCTATAAAGCTTGGAAGCTTAAAGGTTTTTGAGCCATTTTTAGTCCGGCTTCCCAGCGTCCCAGCTTTCCAGCCTCCCAGCGTGGAATATGCGCTATGAGCTATTAGCTATGAGCTTTCCTAAACCTCACTCCCCAGATATGCCTTCTTCACGGCATTATTTTCCATGACCTCCCGGGCCTGACCTTCGGCAATTTTTTCGCCGTAGTTGAGGACCACCACCCGATCGGCGATGCGAAATAGCTCTTTGAGGCGGTGTTCGATCATAATGATCGTTTTTCCCTCCAGGCGCAGTTTTTCGATGATGGGCACGATACCGGCAACCTCTGCCAGGCTCAAGCCGGAAAAAAGTTCATCTAGAATGATAAGGTCGGGCTGCAGGGCAATCGCTTTCGCCAGTTCCAGGCGTTTGAGATAGCCTTGCGGCAGCACACTGGCGCTTTTGTAGGCTACGAATGCATCCCGTTCAAATCCGACTTCTTCCAGTAGATCCAGCGCCACCGCATCGCGGTCGCCGTATTTGCCGCCCGCCAACTGTTTGACCCGGGGTGAATACAGGGGAATAATCATGTTCTTGTAGGCAGGCAGACGATAGAAGGGCTTGACCATTTGAAAGGTTCTGGCAATTCCCAGGCGGACAATTTTATGCGGTGCCCAGCCGGTGATATTGCGGCCGCGGTACATGATTTCGCCCGCTGAAGGTTTGACGAAGCCGGTAATCAGGTTGACGGCCGTGGTCTTGCCGGAGCCGTTGGGCCCGATGAGTCCCAGCAGTTCACCTTCCGCCAGTTCAAAGCTCAAATCATGAATGGCCTGCACACCGCCAAAATTCTTATAAACACCGGTGACTTTCAGCAAAGCACCAGAATTCATTATTCCACCTCCACCCAGCGCTCAAACTGATGATATTTCCGCTGTACATAATGAAAGATTCCCTCCGGCAGTGCGACGATAAAGACGACCAGAAACAGGCCGTAAAAAACAATCCGCAGCCCGCCGATGCCCCGCAAAATTTCCGATAAGGGCACCAGAATGAAGGCACCCAGGGTGGCACCGGCCAGTGTGCCGGGGCCGCCCACGACAGCCGCTGCAATGGGCAAGATGGAATAATCGAGCGCAAAAACCGGCATTCCGACAAACATATAGACGTGGGTCATAAAAGCACCGCTAAATGCGCCGATGCAGCTGGAGATAAACAGGGCCTGGGCTTTGAACCAGTAAATGTTGATGCCGGCATTGATTACCGAGCGGTCATTGTCGCAGATGCCTTTTAATACCAGACCGTAGTCGGAGGCCAGCATGCGTCTGAACCCAAAAAGGGCAGCCATCAGTACACCCATGATCAGGTAAAGTTCTATCCATTTGGAGGGCAGCGCAGCGATGCCGCTGAGACCCTCGGTACCGCCGAATATCTTGGTCGCCTCAACGATACGAACCAGCATCAGCGGAATGATGAGGGTCACCATTGAAAAGTAGATTCCGCGCAATCGCAGGACCGGCAGCAGAAATACCGTGCAGATCAAGCCGCCCAGCAACGTGGCTGCCGGAATGGCGACCAGCGGCGGCCAGCCCCAGTAATGATTCAAAGTTCCGGCTGCATAGGCGCCCATGCCGAAAAAAAGCGCCTGGCCCAGTGATATCATGCCTGTCTGGGCCAGGATGTCCCAGCTGATCGCCAGCAGGGCAAAAACGGCTACCGAAAGCAGCACTTTTTGCCAATACAGGCCCAGTATCAGCGGCAATATTAGAAACCCGATTATCGGTATCAAGCGGGGGGCTGCCAGATAAAGCATCTCCCGCCAGGAGCCCAGCGCAAAGATGTCTACCGACCTGGCTTTGATCCCTCTGTCTATTCTCTCTTTTCGCTTTGCCATTATTAGCTATTAGTTATTGGTTATTAGTTATTAATTGTCCAGTTGATCTTTGTTAGTTCAGAGTTGATAGTCCACAGGCTTGGAGGCTGCAAGGCTTTAAGGCTTGGAAGCGTGAAGGCTTTAAATTCTTTTCTCTAAATTTGACATCTCACGTCCGGTTCCTGACACCCGACACCTCACTTCTGTATTCCTTTCTCAGTCCTCAGCACTCAGTCCTTTGCCCTATGCCCTTTGCTTTACCATTCCCC
Source organism: Desulfobacterales bacterium (assembly GCA_020345785.1). The sequence continues at coordinate 3,333,819 of CP070771.1, read as the reverse complement.
AATCCGAAATCCGCAATCCGCAATCGACTAAATTCTCTCTTCCAATTCCTTTTGCTTTCCGAAAAGACCGGACGGTTTTACAATCAGTACAATGAGAATGGCGGCCAGACTGACAATCATCGTCCAGTGGGAACTGATGTAAGCATCGGTAAAACGTTCGGCAAAACCGATGATGAAGCTGGCCACGATCACTCCGCCGGTGCTGCCCAAACCACCGATGATGCATACGGCCAGGGCTTTGATTAATACCTCATATCCTTCACCGGGCGAAATGCTCCCCAGGGGAATAATGATGGTGGCGGCAATCGCAGCCAGACCGGCGCCGAAAGATACAGCCACGGTGGCAATCCAGTCTGAATCGATGCCGAGACTGAGGGCGGTGCGCTCGTCCTGGGCGATTCCACGGAATGCAAGCCCCAGTGAGGTGTGATGGGTAAAAATCCATAGGCCGAGAATCAAAAGTATGCCGATAACGACAATCAGGATGCGCTGCATATCGACGAAGACCCCCAGGATAAAAAAGCTCTGATCGAAGAAAACCGGCAGATTGTATTCGAAGCCGACAAAGCCGAGATACCTGAACAACTCGAGAATCGCCAGTCCTATGCCAAAGGTGGCAATAACCTCGGACAGGGCCTGACCGCGCACTCTTTGCAGTACAAATCGATACATGAGGGCTC
>CP070771.1:3331757-3333039 GCA_020345785.1 Desulfobacterales bacterium | reverse complement strand
TCGTCAGGCCGGCGGCCGCAATGTCGCCGTAGCCTTCCATCACCCCGGACAAAAGACGGTCCCGGGAGACCGGTATGAACTCCAGAGTCACCTTCAGCTCCCGGGGACCAATCCCCTGGTTGAGATGCTTTTCGTACTCTTTGAGCAAAGCGTACTCGAACCCGTGTACTTTCCCGCCGGCTAGGAAGAAATTCGTCCGATTCATTGTGGTCAGTACGCGGATATACTTTCTTTCAAGCAAGCCGGGCAAATCATCCATGTAGGTCTCGGAGAGGTGAAAGTCCAGCGGATGGTGAACGTCTTCTCCGGCAGCCCAAATCCGACTGCATGCCAAAAAGGAGATCAGCATTCCTCTACATATTAAGCTGCACAGTTTCCGCCTGGCGAAATAATCTTTCATATCGGTCGGTTTCTTCAGAACGACGCTGAAGGGTTTGTCACCTTGGTAAATCTTTAACATGTTACCGGACATTCGTCCAACGTTTTGTTCGGGCTAAACCATTTATTTTAAGCCCTCCCCGGGTATAATATGCTGTTCAATTACTTATATCGTTATATTTACCGGCCCTGCCGTGAACCAGCGCATGGTGGCAAGTAAAATGGATTCTTGATTCGGCTGACAGGCGACACTTTGCTATTGACACAATAAGACAGCAAGGATATTTTCCTGATGATCTCATTGGGCCGATTCCAGCTTGAGATGAAGATACAACCCTTTTATACATAAAGACATAAATCATGGTGCATACCGGCATGGCGTTCTGTCTATTTGACCCTGTGTGCCGGATTAAAAACCAACCATAAAAAGGCGCATAAAAAACTAATTAAGACGCTTGTTATCTGATATATTAAGCCCATGAAAACGATCCTCAAGACCTGCAAAAAATGCTCCCGCCGGGGCGGCGCCGTTCCTGCGGGAGCCGTTTCAGCGCGACGAACCTTCTTCTAGTGTATATCAGCGACCACCAAATTATACTCTCGCTGTAAAGGTAAAGCCTTTTCAATTCTTATCGGCATCGCCGGTGGCTTATGAATGGAGTTAAGACAGCTTCTTAGGGCTAATTAGCGGAGTATCATCCGTTATTGGCCGCCATAATTATATTTCGCAAACGCTTTCACGGTTCATTGGTTGTAAAAGTGCCGGAATTTTAGCACAAGGTGAATTCATCTCGGCAGCGGAGGTCTATTTCCCGCCGTTGCTGCCATGTTTGTCTCATCCCGAACGGTCAAAAGGATTTCCCGCTTGATTTGAATTTGATTTCACAGAGAGGAGGGCAAGGAT
>CP070771.1:3322615-3331657 GCA_020345785.1 Desulfobacterales bacterium | reverse complement strand
TCCAGCGGCACCGCGTCATTGTCGCTGTAAATAGCATCGATCAGCTTGCGGTAGCGTTCTGCCAGGAATCCTCTTCGCAAGTTCCTGTTTCTGGTCAGCTCCCCCTCGTCAGGATCGAATTCCCTGTTGAGGTTGATGTATTTCCTCACCCTGGAACCGGCGGACAGCGTGTGATTGACCCGGTCGATATCCTGCCTCACCAGGTCATAAACTTCCGGTGCCTGGGAGAGTTCGGCGAAGGAAGTAAAGGCCACTCTGTTTTGCCCCGCCCACCGGCTGACGTTGTCATAGTTAATGACGATCACCGCCGCAACATATGCATCTTGCGGGCCGACCAGTATCCAGGCGTCTTTTATATAGGGGCTGAACCTCAGCCGGCTCTCAATAAACTGGGGTGCCACTTTATCGTCGCCGGGAAGCTGCACCAGGTTTTTGAGCCGATCCACAAAAACAAGGTGCCCGTCCTCCCGCAAAAAACCGCTGTCGCCGCTGTGAAACCACCCGTCTTTGAGCACCGCCGCCGTCCTTTCCGGGTCATTGTAGTATCCGACGAAAGTACCCGGCTGCCGATATTTGATTTCACCGCTTTCGCTGATTCTGATCTCCGTTCCCCGGTGAGCCGGTCCGACCGTCTCAAAATGGATCTCGTCGTTGCTGGCGCCGGTAAGCGCCCCGCCCTCGGTTGTTCCATACAGGCTTTTAAGAGGAATATTCAAGGCATGGTAGAATCTAAAGGCATCCGGGCTGAGTATGCCCCCGGTTGAATAGCAGATTCTGGCATTTGACAGGCCCAGGCTGCGTTTGATGGACCGATACAGCAGGCGATCGGCGATATATTGAAGCATGCTGAGCATGAGGCCTGGTTTCTGCCGGCGGTACTTCAGTTCGGCCATCTTCTCGCCAATTGGCATGAGACGCCTGAAGGCAAACCGCTTAATGGCATCCGCCCCGAGAATCCGGGCCTTCACCATGGCGGCCTGACTTTCCCACAGCCGCGCTCCGTAGAATACGATGCTGGGTCCTGTTTCCCGGCTGTCCCGCTGCTGGGTTTCCGATGCTTCCGCAAAGTTCAGTATGCCGGCCGATAACAGGTGGCAGCCGATGCCGAACCATTGCTCATGAATCCAGACGGGCGGCAGATAAGGGACAACATTATCATTTTCAGACCAGGGGTCGAGCTGCAGAAGATAGTCGGCACCCGCTCTCAATGTGCGGTATGTGTGGACGGCTCCCTTGGGCGCCGCCCCGGTGGTTCCCGCAGTGTAGATGACGGCGCATTCCTCATCCGCCTGGCCGGCTGCCACATTCTGCTCAAAGAGCCCGGAGTGTTCTGATTCATAAGTTGCCCCCTGTTTCAGAGCCTCCCTGTATCCGACCAGGATCTCGCTGTCATAGTGAGCAAGCCCCTTATAGTTCCAGTAAATGACTTTTTTGAGATCGGGCAGCGCATTTTTGATCTGGAGAAGCTTATCAACCTGCTCCTGGCCTTCAACGACGGCAAAGCGGGCTTCACAGTTTTTTGCAATGTATTCTATTTCCGTCGGCAGCAATTCCGCAAACAAGCCCACCGACAGCCCGTGGTTGGCCTGGGCGGCCAGTTCGGCGTAGTACCACTGGGGGGCGTTGTCACCGATAATCAGCACCTTGTCTCCGGCCTCAAAGCCGTAGGCCAGCAAACCCATTGCCAGGCGTTTCACATTGAGATAATAGTCCTGCCAGGTAGAAGGCTGCCAGACACCATAGTGTTTGTGACGCATGGCACGGCGAAGGTCGCCGTATTTTTCGCAATTGTATTTGAGTACCTTGGGCCAGGTATCACCCTTTTCCCGGTGGACTTGCTCCATCCTGATCGTCACTTTCCCCCTACATTAAGCGCTTAAAAGTGAAGTTTTTGCATTTTGTGGAAAAAATTTTTCATCACGAAAACACGAAATATAGCAAGCACGAAATTTATCTTTTCTCCTTTTCGTGTTTTTCCCGCCGCGGCGGGATACTTTCGTGATTAATTTCTTTTTTGGTTCCCCGATTAATCGGGATTTCCGTTTCACGCCAACCGGCTTTACCGGATTAGGGTTAACCCATCCATCGCTTTCGACGCCGGTAGTGTTTGACCTCGCGGTAACTCTTCCGGGAGCCGCCTGCCGACAACCCCATGTAGAACTCGCGCACGTCCTCATTGTCTTTTAAATTCTCGGCCGAACCGCTCAGAACGACCCGCCCGTTCTCCAGAACATAGCCGTAGTCGGCGATTGCCAGTGCCGCTCTGACGTTTTGTTCCACAAGCAGGATGGCCATCTTTTGCTCGGCATTGATTTTGCGGATAATTTCATATATTTCACGCACCAGAATGGGGGCCAGGCCGAGGGAAGGTTCATCCAAAAGCATGAGTTGGGGACGCGCCATGAGTGCCCGCCCGATCACCAGCATTTGCTGTTCCCCGCCGGATAGATAGCCGCTCATCCGGCGGCGCAGGCGTTTGACCTGCGGGAAGTAATCAAAGACCATCTCGAGGTCCTGCTTGACGCCGTGACGGTCTTTGCGCCGATAGGCTCCCACCAGCAAATTCTCCTCAACACTCAGGTGCTCGAGAACCCTGCGACCCTCCATCACCTGGCTGATGCCTAAAACCGCAATCTCGCCGGGACCCAAACGGTCTATGCGCTGTCCGTCAAATTCGATGCTGCCGTCGGTGACTTCTCCCTCTTCGGTTTTCAGCATTCCCGACACGGCCTTCAAAGTCGTCGTCTTGCCGCCGCCGTTGGCCCCGAGCAGCGCAACGATCTGGCCCTTGTCGACCGACAGCGACACGCCCCGCAGCACCTGAATGACATTCATGTAGACAACTTCAATGTTGTTGATTTGGAGCATTTTGTTCGAATTACCTCGGGCTCACAAAGTCTTTTAGCGCCAATTGCGGTCGATGGCTACGGGTGTTTCGATATATCAAAGGTTTCACCAGGTGTCAGGTTTCGGGTGTCAGGCTCCAAAGCTACATCATCCTTATCAGAAACTTCAAGGAGTTAAACAGCGAACCGCAAATTTCGAAGGGTGGTATCGCTCCGCTCAGTCTGTTTTTTTTAAATAGACAGAATACATTCCTTCGACATTCGAAATTCATGATTCGATATTCGATATTCGCTTTTTCAAGGTCTGCTTTTTCGATCAAACCGGCAGCTTATCAAGCCGGCGTTCCGCATCCGGTGGAACACCTGAAACCTGACACCTTATACTTCCTCCCCCAGGTAAGCATTGATAACCTCGGGATTGGTTTTAATTTCTTCGGGGGTGCCCTCGGCGATCTTGCGCCCGAAATCAAGCACCACAATCCGGTCGGCAATGTCCATCACCACCCCCATGTCGTGTTCGACCAGAATGATGCTGCGAATTCCGTCTCTCAGCACCGGGGTATCCGGATACGTGTCCCCCTGGCCTTCAAATATGTCAAGGATGAAGCGGGCGATGTCTTCTTTTTCCTCCAGATTCATGCCGGCCATGGGCTCGTCCAGCAGCAACACTTTCGGCTCCAGGGCCAAGGCTCTTCCCAGCTCGACTCTTTTCTGGATTCCGTAAGGCAGAACGCCGACGATTTTTTTTCTCATCGGCGCGATTTCCAAAAAGTCGATAATCTCCTCCACGGTTTGGCGATGCTCAATTTCCTCTTTGCGCGTCCAGCCCAGATAGAGCGCTCCGGTGACGAAGGTTTGTTTCATCAGCACGTGGCGCGCGGCCATGATGTTGTCCTGCGTGCTCAATCCGCTATAGAGCTCGATATTCTGAAACGTTCTGGCAATGCCGAGTCTGGCCAGCTTGTCCGGGCGCGTGCGGGTAATCTTTTGCCCTTCGTAATAGATCTCGCCTTCTTGAGGTTTATAGAAACCGTTGATGCAGTTGAGCAGGGCGGTCTTGCCGGCGCCATTGGGTCCGATGACGGCCAGGATCTCGTTTTCCCGGATGTCCAGGCTGACCTCATTCAGGGCAACAACGCCGCCGAAACCCAGCATGAGGTTTTCAATTTTAAGTCTAACGGGTCGATCCGCATTCATTGGTCACCATTTTCCACGACATCTTTTTTCAAACACGGCTGCCATGCTGTTCTTGGCGCCGAAGTAAAAAATCCCGGCCCAGAGGTGCAGGTTTCCAACGTTAGAGTGAATACATCCGCCCGGACACATGCTCATGCAGGCGGGCTGTTTACTTTCTCTCCTATTCATCTGCGCAGCCAGAAATGTTGCACAAAAGGACCCTCAGATTTGTGGCTCCCATCACCGGATCCATGGATTCGTGGGAGTTGTCAGTCAGCATATTGATGTTTGAAATGTCCCAGCCATGACCCGCGTCTTTGATCTCCGGATACCACCAGCCGTGTTCCGCCACGATCACCCGCGGGTCGATGCCGTCGTTTAACTTGGCCCGCTCCCTGGCCCTTCCGCGAGGTGACTCAATCCAGACCCAGTCTCCTTCCCGGATGGCGTGTTTTTTGGCCGTCTCGGGATGGATCTCGACGATGGGATCGGGCCGGATCTCCCTGAGCCAGGGTATCTGCCGGTTGGCGGAGTGAAAAAAGGTGGGGGTGCGCAGGCCGGCATTCAGGATGTACGGGTATTTTTCGGCCAGATCGGGCCGCGAAACCGGACTTTCGGGAATCTCGGTGTACTTGGGCAATGGATCACGGCCCCATTTTTCGAGAATGGTGGAATACAGCTCGACTTTGCGGGTGGGGGTGGAAAACCCCTTGTCGCGGTATTTGTAATATTTTTGATTTCCGTGCAGGTAGCCTTTCTTTTTAAATTCTTGCCAGGTCAGACCCGTCGGCTCCAGCATCCAGTCGAGGGAGTCCTCGATAGTGTTCCACCATTGCTGGCCCATGCGCTTGCCCAGTTCCATAAATATCTTGTGGTCCTGCCAGCATTCGCCGATCTCAACCACCTTTTGCCTGGCCAGCACATAGCCGTGGTACTTCCAGTTTTCCGACACGTGATCCTGCTCGAGCCAGGTGCCGGCAGGCAAAAAGACATCTGCCAGCCCGGCTGTCGGGGTCATGAAGAAATCCGACACCGCCAGAAAATCAAGTTTTCTCAGGGCCTCATAAACTTCGCCGGCATTCGCTCGGGATACCAGCGGGTTGGTTGCCACCAGGTAGCCGGCTTTGACCGGGTAGGGCTTGCCGGTTAAAATCGCATCCCAGGCACACTTGGGCGTAATAATGGTCATACGTGCGGCCAGTTTGTATTGATCCCCACCCAACCGTTTCTTTCTCTGCTCGTCGGATAAAGCCGTGTGCGCGGAAAATTCGGCAATCTTTCTGGTGCCGGGCGGCTCGTGAAAAACATTGCCGCCGGGTGCATCCAGGTTCCCGGTGGCAGCCATGAGACCGACGGCGGTTCGGGTGAAGTCGGTACAATTGATGGTTTGCTCCGTCGGCACCCCCCAGTGGATCCCGGCCGGCTTTGTATTCGCATACAGGCGTGCGGCCTGACGGATTAGCTGCGGCTTCACCCAGGTGATCTCTGCCACGCGCTCGAGCGGGTAGTCGGTTTTGATCCGGTCCACAAAGGCGTCCCAGCCGTGGATATAATTGGCTACAAACTCCGCGTCATATAGTCCTTCTTCAACGATTACGCGAAATAAACCCAGGGCCAGAGCTGCATCCGTACCGGGTCGCAACTGCAGCCAGAGGTTGGCTTTTTTCGCCAGAAAACCCCGTCGGGGATCGATGACGATCAGTTTGGCGCCGTTCCGGTAAGCGCGCCAGAAACTCACCCCTTTATATTCATCCGGGTTGGTCCATAAAGGATTGCAGGCCCACATAACGATGCATTTGGGATTATTGGCGTAGTCGATGGCCGGATGTCGGCCGCATGTGGTCAGGGTCGCAGCGATGCGGGAGAGGTAACACATGTGGCCGGCCGTCAACATGTTGGGCGTGCCTAATAAATTGCCGAAGCGCGAGAAGTGGCTTTCGAAATCCCGCCCCGTGCCCTGGCCGACAATGATGGATTCGGGACCGTGCTCGGCAATGATTTTTTTAAACTTGTCGGCGACCGTATCCAGGGCCTCATCCCAGGTGATCCGCTGCCAGTGGCCGGCGCTTTTTTTCATGGGAAAAAGGATCCGATCCGGGTGATAGGCCAACTGGGTGATCGCCAGTCCTTTGGTACACATGCTGCCGTGGCTGATCGGCGATTCCGGATCGCCCTCAACTTTGATCACTTTGTCGTCCCTTACATGGGCAATCACACCGCATCCGCCGTGGCAGCTGCGGCAAACTGTTCTTATCTGCCTTACTTCCGACATTCATTTCTCCTCGTGCGGCGTCTCGTGCGTTCTTTCTCTGGAAACGGCCTTTCGGAATTTGGGAACAAAGCTCCACTTTTGAACCATTTTCCAGTGACACTTAAATCCGAAATTCGAATATCGAAATTCGAAACAAATTCAAATGAACAAAATACGAATTTTCAAAACATAAAAAATGCGGTGCCGAACCGGCTTTGTTTCCAATTTTGACCATTCGATTTTTGATATTGTTTTGGGTTTGGGATTCTGCAACGGTTATTTCTCCGTCCAGTAGCGTTTGCGGATTTCTTTTTTAAGAATTTTTCCCTGGGCGCTTTTGGGAAGGGAATCAACAAACTCTATGGACTTGGGTGCCTTGTAGGAAGCCAGATGGGCTTTGCAAAAGGCGATGACTTCATCTTCCGTCGCCACGGCCTCCGCTTTCAACACGACCACCGCATGAACCCGTTCCACCCACTGCGGGTCGGGGACACCCAGAACGGCAACTTCGTCAATCGCGGGATGCCGATAGAGGACATCCTCAACTTCGCGGGAGTAAACATTTTCGCCGCCGGTCACAATCATGTCCTTTTTGCGGTCGACGATATATATAAATCCTTTTTCATCATAGTATCCCAGGTCGCCGGTATGAAGCCACCCCCCGATCAACACATTGCGGGTTTCGTCCGGTCTGTTCCAGTATTCAACCATGAGGGAATCGCTCTGGGCGATAATCTCACCGACTGTTCCGGCCGCGACGTCCCGGCCTTGGTCATCGATCACTCGGACGTGAACACCCAGACTCGGCTGCCCGCAGGAACTCAGCACTTTTTGCTCTTCCAACGGCCTGTCCAGAACCTGGTGATCCTTCCTGGGAAGGGCGCAAATCTGGGGTCCCGATTCGGTCTGGCCATATCCCTGTGAAAAAATCGGACCGAATATTTCAAGTCCCTTCCGCAGCAGCTCCAGCGGCATGGGGGATGCCGCATAATAGATCCGATTCAGACTGCTCAAATCGTAATCATTGAGGTCCTGACGGGACAATATCGCATTCAGCTGGGTGGGGACAATTTGCATGTCCGTTGCTTTCTCATTTTGGATCACCTGCAGAACCGCTGCCGGATCAAAAGATTTTTGCAGCATGATCACATTACAACCCCCGACCAGGAAAAAGGGCCACACATGACAATCCCCGCCGATATGGAAGAACGGCAATACCAGGATATGCCGGTCTTCGGGCTTAACCCCCATCTCCAGGGCTTTGATCCGGGTGTTGTCCAGCTTGCGAAAATGAGTATAGAGGGCACCGCGGGGAATGCCCGTGGTACCGCTGGTGTAGAAAATCAGACAGGGATCGTCCCGCTCCACGCTCGGATCCGGCTCATGCGCCGGGTGGGCGGCAAGCAGCTCATGATGCGAAAGCACATCCGGCGCCGCATCCCCGAAAGAAATAAAGTGTTTTACGTTTGGAAGACGGGATCGCAGGCTGTTGACTGTCGGGATAAGGTCCGGACCGATAAATAGCGTATTGGCCTCTGAATAATTGATGAGATATTCAAGCTCATCGCTGTGCAGCCTGGGATTGAAGGGCGAAGCGATGAATCCCCCCTTCATTGCAGCTCCGTAAACATCCGCATATTCAAGACAATTCCATGACAGGATGCCGATGACATCCCCTTTGTTGACCCCTGACGAACACAACGCATGGACCAGACTGTTGACCCGGTCGTTGTACTGCGCAAAAGTGATTCTGCGGGAGCCGCACACAAAGGCCTCACGGTCGGGGTGAAGCAATGCATTGCGATAAATGATGTCGGCAAAGGTTCCAATTTGATACCGGCTCAGTTCCCGTAAGATGAACTTGCTCGGCATAGGAGTTCCCTTCCAGATGGATACGGTTATCAGTACACACCGAATTGTTTCACAGCGGCGATCATGGCGCTCACATTTTCCGGCCGGGATCCCTGGATGCCGGCACCGCTCGAGAAAATAAAGCCGCCGCCCGCACCGGCCGCCTCGATCAGGTCCTTGCAATATGCTTCGACCTGGCCGGGTGTTCCGGTGCACAAGATGTCCAGCGGCATGTTTCCGGCCAGGCAGGCCACCTGTCCGACGGTTTGTTTGGCCTTTTTCATATCGGTTCGATCGAACCACCATACGGTTTTGCCCTTGGGAACGTCGCAGATAACATCCAGGCGGTGGTTGTAACTGCCCTCGGCGAAAAGCAGGGGCACCATGCCCTCATTGATCAGGCCGATGATGAGTTTGCGCAGGGTCGGCCAGTAGAAGGTCTGGAACATCTCATCGGACATGAAACCATCGGCGCCTTTGTGAAGCGGAATAAAGGGCATGATGTGGCCGTTGGCCCGGCAGGAGGCCGCGCCGCCTTTGACCATGATCGGTGTCAGTCTTTCACAGGCCTCCTTGAGTTCATCCGGATGGCGAAAGATGTCGAGCATCACCCCGGTGGTTCCGCGCAGGCTGTCGCCGATGACGTCAAACGGGGCCTTGGTAAATCCGCCCGAAAAGGCCGGAAATCCCCGGCCCATTATGCTGCCGTTGATGTCAGCGACGGCGGCGCGCCACCGCAGCGCTTCTTCGCCGGCATGGGCGAGGTGTTGCAAGGCGCTTTGCATGGCCTCCCCGCCAAAGCGCATGAACGTCGGCGGTATAACCGGAATTTCGTTCACGGGGGGCAGCAACGGAAAGTTCTCGAAAGGTTTCAGAGAGCCAAAAATCCTGGGAAAGTAAGTGTTGAGGAAAAAAGCC
>CP070771.1:3319945-3322515 GCA_020345785.1 Desulfobacterales bacterium | reverse complement strand
GCAATGGCCAGCGCCCGGTCCACCACGGTTTCCAGTTGAGATGCGAGCCGCAGCTCGTAGTCCCATTTTACGAACTCCCGCACGATCGCGGCTTGGTCGAAGGACTCCTGGGCCCAGTGTATTCCCAGGTCGCGGGTGCCGACAGGCCCCTGCTCGGTCAACGGCGTACGCCCGGCGGTGAAAAACATCGGTACGCGGATCTTGGCGGCATTGATGATGCCGCCCAGCGCATTGGCGGTTCCCACAATGACATGCACCATGACTACCTGCGGTTTGCCGGTGATCATCGTGTAGCCGTGCGCCATGGCAACGGCGGTGATCTCATGCGGCACGGTAATGGGTATAATTGAGTGATTGCCTTCGGCGCTGCGCTTGGCAAAGGCCTCAATGATGGGCGCAAAATCGGTGCCGCTGTTGCCGAAAAAATATTTTATGCCGCGGGACGCCAACAGTTCGAGGTAGGCTTCGGCAACTGTTGTTGCTGATGATTTATGGTACATTTTTTGGTCCTCCTCACTTGTTATCCGGCGGTGCTGTGCAGTGTTCGTTAGGATGGTTGAGATCGTTTAGATGGTTTGGATCGTTAAGTCCGTTTTGGTCGTAAGAGCGTTTAGCCCTCTACCTCGTATGAGGTTTCATGAATTTCGAAAAAGATTGTCGTCCTCCCCTTTTCTAAAGGGGAGTTAGAGGGGATTTCCTCTTCGATCAAACTGGCCGTCCTCCCATACAAGGCAGGTAAACTTCGATAGCCTGCGGCTATGCTGACACCTGACACCTGAAACCTTTTCTCTTCAGGTTGATTGTTGGCGAGTATGGCTAAACCAGGACAGTATGTCAAGCATATACAGTGTTACGAATAACCTCAACGATGCATAAATCTGTATGACTTCTTAAGAGGGGTATGTGCAAGACCGTCGCTTTTACGAGGCCGATGCTGGATACTGGAAACTTGTCGGAGTGAAGCGGAGATCCCGCTTCAGCGGGGATGCTGGATATTCAGGAATGCACCGCGAATGAAATCCACAAATATCCAGTATCCAGAATCACGCAATAATACCAATAGACAGAATGCTGTGTATGTATGCACGGTGATTTATGTCGCTACGTACAAAATTAATAAAAGCAACTATTTTACATGAACATCTACTCCATAACTTCCTGAGGTTGTCTTTCTCAGGAGACTTCCTAACAGCGTAGCAGTAAAAAAATCATGTAAAATAGAAAGGAGAAAACCATGCGATTAAAAGATAAAAATGTGCTTGTCATCGGCGGCAGCTCCGGCATGGGGCTGGCAATTGCCGAAGCAGCCGTCCGGGAGGGCGCCGCAGTGATTATCGCCGGCCGCTCGGAGTCCAAGCTTAATGCGGCTTGCCAAAAAATCGGGGCGAATGTCCGGCAACAGCCGGTGGATTTTACCGATGAGGCCGCGGTCAAAAGATTATTCACTGCGGTCGGCCCCATCGATCATCTGGCAATCCCGGGCAGTGCTGTTAAAACAGGTCCGTTAAAAGAGCTTCCGCTTTCGGATGCAAAGTCGTCGATGGACAGCAAATTCTTCGGTCCCTACCTGGCGGTCAGAGAAGCTCGCATAAATTCCGGCGGATCGGTTGTCTTGTTTTCCGGCATCCTCAGCCGGCGGCCCGACAAGGGCTCGCCTATTCTGGCCGCCGTTAATTCCGCGGTGGAAACCTTGGGCAAGGCCCTGGCGGTCGAGCTGGCCCCCATCCGGGTCAACGTCATTTCACCGGGCATGACGCGCGATACCGGGGCCTATCTCGGGATGCCCGAAAAAGCGCGCGAAGAAATGTTCGCCAATGTGGCCCGGAGCCTGCCGGTGAAACGGGTGGGGCGTCCCTCCGACATTGCTACAGTCGCGGTGGAACTCATGGCCAACAGCTTTATTACGGGTGCGGTCATCGATGTCGATGGGGGCGGCCTTTTGAGTTGAGCTGGAATCACGTCCCAAATTAATGAAATAACAATATGGAGGCGAGGCTTTCCCTCATTAGCGCCAAGTAATTTTCTCATTCTAAATTCGATGTTGGACGTTTCACGCCTTGGCGTGATTCGATGTTCATTTTCGGTTGAGGGTATCTCCCGTCGCCCGCCCACTTGGCGCTTATTTCGGCGGCCTGCATTGGTTTTTCTGCCAGCAGCAGTAACAGCCTGATTTCCGAACCTTGGAAAAACCGATCCAACCATGGCGCAATAAAAGCTGGAACATCAAAAATTTTTCGGAAACGATCCAGATCTTTATTGGGTTTCGCCCTCAGGAATCTATATCGGTGCGGGAGATTGGTTTCAGGCAGGTTGGGTTGAAGGATGAAACCTCATCCCGCCGCGGCGCATGCGCGTCAACTTAAGGGTTTTTGCGCGGGCATCGCGGATGGAACTCGGCGTGTGATGATCTGTATAAAATCGCCAAATGTGTAGTGGCGGGGTTTATCCCCGCCTAAATGGCGGATCGCACCGTTTTACCGTTTTACATACATAAATTAGCGAAACACCTGTGCAAGACAATCACCACTGTCAAGGCGGGGATAAAGCCCGCCGCTACATTATGTCTAACC
>CP070771.1:3316075-3319845 GCA_020345785.1 Desulfobacterales bacterium | reverse complement strand
CACGGCCGGAGTCTGATGATCATCAAGGCGAACGGCTTTAGTGGCAAGATTTTTGAAATCTGACAAAGCAGAACGAGTTACGGTTCTTAAAAGCTGAAATCATGTTCGTGGACTCGCTTTAGTTTCTCTAAATCATCGCATGCCTCGGTATTGTCGAGCTCGCAGGCTTTAGCCAAAGCCCCTTTCATTTGTGGGAATTCATGCAGCACATAATAGGCATGGGATTTGGCTAGAAATATGGCTCCCCAGTTTGGGTACTTTTTTTCAAGACGGTCCAGATAAATTACGGATACACGCCATTTGCTCCGTCGCATGAGCCGATACGCTTTTGCTAGATCAAATCCGGGCTTTGTTGTTTTTATAATTTGCGGTTCCATTTCCTCACGAAATGATTCTTTTGTCTCACCCCTTTCAAGCTGCAGATTGGTTAATTCAGCCGTAATAAAATCTGAAGGATGAACGTCAGACTTGATCCGAACAAATACCCGCAATCTTTTTCCATTGGAAATCCATTTTTCTTCTAAAATTCTTGATTCAATTATATCAGCCGCCAAATTGTAAATTTCTTCCCTTTTACGTTCGTAAAATTCAATAAGACCCTTTTTGCTAAGGTAACGCCCGCCGATGTCAACAGCTGCTCGTTTGGCTTTGAAAAGGGCCAGCGTTTTGGCCAGCTCCTTTGAATCCCCGACTCGCATGTGATAGATGGATTCAGTTTCAACTTCCACGGCTGTATTTATCTCTAAATTCTTTGAATAACAAGGACTCCACCCAAAAACAAACAGAAAAAACCAACCAAAATACCCAATTAATCTGAGTTGTGTGTGCATCTGGATTTAATGCTCCTTATTTTTATTTCTTTAACACGACCACCGACAGGTCTTGAATAGGGGATGCCAGGTCGTAAAGTTCATCGTTGGTTTCTATTTTAATACTTAACGGCTCCCGGCATCGAATACAATTTTGGATACCCTTGGTCAAATTGATAATCGGATGACTCGGGTTTGCTGTAAAAAGAGGCCGAATAAAATCCCAACAACAAACATCCATTGCCAATCGATTTTGGGAACCTCTTTGATAAAATAATCCATCTCATCTTTGAAAAGAAATTATGCTCTAAAGTGCTGTCTGGAAAAAGCGATTCGGTCTTCAATGTTTAACAAGTCTCGTTGACGCCGTTCAACAAGCTGCAAACGCGGCAACAAGCCGGCTCGATTGGCGATCTGGATGTTAAGACCCGGGCGAGCTTTCATTTCCAGTATTAAAGGCCCCTTGTCTTTATCCAAAACCAGATCAACGCCAATATACCCCAGTCCGGTAAGTGCATTACACTGCGCGGCAATCTTTAACAAATTTTCCCAGTTCGGTATTTTTACACCGGTGACCGGAATGCCGGTATCCGGATGCTCACTGATAATGGCATTGCGCCAAACCGCCGAAAGGGTTGTACCGGTAGCCATATCGATTCCCGCGCCAATCGCCCCCTGATGCAGGTTGGCTTTACCGCCGGACATACGGGTTGGCAGCCGTACCATGGACATCACCGGCACACCGAGAAAAACGATCACCCGAATATCCGGCACTCCCTGATAACTGATGGGTGCGAATATGGGATCAAATTGCACTCGATATTCGATCAAGACCTTATCCGGCTGACCGCCCAAACTGTACATACCGCTGATGATATTAAACAAATGATAATCAACGTCTTCAGGATCCAACAGTGTACCGTCAACCTTGCGATACATATTTTTAGAGCGTCCGGAGATGACCAGGATGCCCTCCCCGCCTGATCCCCTGGATGGCTTTATGGCAAAATCCGGATAAGATTTCAGCAACGCCTCGATATACCGAACCTGATATTCTGTCTCCACCACACCATAAAGCTCGGGTACGGCAATGCCGGCTTTCAAGGCAATTTTTTTGGTCTGCAGCTTGTCATCCACAAGCGGATACAAGCGCCGCTGATTATAGCGCAAGGCGTATTCGGCGTTGCGCCGGTTGATGCCCAACACACCAATTTCGGCTATTTGCTTTTTTATCCTAAACATCGGATCTTATCTCGGTTAAAGCCTTAAAACGGCGAAATTCCAGTAACCTAAAACCGGAATAGCGCCCCAACAATATGGTTGCGGCAAGCAATAACAGGAGCAACTCGGGAAATACGAATACCAGATATTCAACGTATTTAATGCTCATTATAAGATAGGCGATCACTGCTGCGATGATGGATCCGACCCCCTGTTTGATGGTTTCAAAGGCCCCCAGCTCATCCCACACAATGGCCATCCGTTCAATGGTCATGGTTAAAATAACCATGGGAAAAAGGGCCACGGACAGACCGCGCTGCAAATCGAGCTTGTTGGTCAATACACTCAGAAATGCCATCAAACCGATCACGACAATTAAAATTGCCGCTAATCGCGGTACGACCAGTAATTTCAAGTGTTCTAGGTATAAACGAATCAGTAGACCGATCCCGACCAAAGTGGTAAATAAAAAAACGCCCCACAGCAGCTGGGTTTCTCGAAATGACAGTGCAATCAGCACCGGCATAAATGTGCCGAATGTACGAATACCGATAACGTTTCGAAGAATCACCAGAAACAAAACACCGATCGGAACCAGCAAAACGACCCGATATACGGCCTGGGTCTGAACCGGAAGGCTGAACAGAGAAAAATCCAGCAAAAACGGCTTCTTGATAATACCTTTCTCAACAGCGAGTTGAAGCGCCGCTTCCTCACTGCGTAAAACCGATAATGATATGTGCAGCCTTTTTACCCCCTGAGCCTGAACCAGCGCTTCCGCACCTCGCCACCAGCCAGATAATCTTCCGGAACGTCCCGCAGCCCGGATGCAGATTCGTAAGATATCCAGTTATCTTTTTCATAGACTTCCAGCCAGTGAACGACCGGTGCTTCACGTTGCTGCTCTTCCAGGCGAATGCCGTGGGCGGCGCGGGCATGGATGCCGGCCAAGGCCAGCAGCTGAACGGCAAGATCAACCTTTTTTTGAACCGTGGCCTTTTTGCCTAAAAGCAGCGTGGCACTATCGTCGGGTTCAGGGTCGTTCAGTCGCTTGAACAAACCTGTCACCAGACTGTCCGTGTCGGCTGACTTTTCACGTACTTCTGCGATGAGTGCTTTGGATGCCTCCAGGTACGCCCCTTCGAGATCCGGTTGCTTTTGTTTGAATATCGCCGGTTTGTAAGGTAGCAAATCTCTGTCCATCCGAATGACGGTTGCACGGTAATACAGGCTTTGGGAGCCTTTTGCTTTCCGAATTGACCAATGGACCCGGCGGTTGCCATTTTCGGCGGCAACGCTGACGCCGTAACCTTTGGAAATAAAATTTTCATCAATAATACTAAACCGGTGTGAATTTCGCGGAATGAACATCGAAACCTTAACGGGTTTGTTGGCGGCTTCAAAAACAAGGTGGCCTTCGATGTTCCAAATATAGGCTTTTTCTTCGGGAACCAACGGAAAATCCAGCATGAACAGTTTGTAAAAAAAAAGGATGAAACCGATGCCCGCCAGAAATCCGGCAAGCAGATACAGGTGTCTTTTATTCATTGAGCAGAACCTTTCGACAGTCCGTTTTGATGGTAAGGGTCTTTGCGGGGTCTACCGCAAATTCGCCTTCAAGAAAGCTGCGTCCAATCAACATTTGATAGTTAAATTTGCTGCGATTTACCAAATTGACTTCAACTTCCTTGTAGACTTTCTCCAGGCAGATACCAATCCGGATAACAGGGCGGCGTTCAG
>CP070771.1:3313408-3315975 GCA_020345785.1 Desulfobacterales bacterium | reverse complement strand
TGCCGATAAAAAAGCCGACGAATTTATGCTTTGGATTTTCAAAAAGCTGCTGGGGCGTGCCGATCTGGACGAGTTCACCTTCGTACATGACCATGACCTGGTCGGCAAATGTCAGGGCCTCCACCTGATCGTGGGTGACGTAGATCAGAGTTAACTTCAGCTGTTCATGGACTTCCTTGAGTTTGCGCCTGAGGTTCCACTTCAGATGGGGATCGATCACCGTCAGCGGTTCGTCGAATAGAATGGCTGCCACATCGCTTCTGACCAGGCCCCGCCCCAATGATATTTTTTGCTTGGCATCGGCCGCCAATCCGGCGGCTCTTTTGCTAAGAAAAGGTGTCAGATCTAGAATTTCGGCAACTTCCAGGACGCGTTTTTTAACTTCGCTTTCTTCCATCCTTCGATTACGCAAAGGAAAAGCCAAATTATTGAAAACCGACATCGTGTCGTAAAGCACAGGGAATTGAAATACCTGGGCAATGTTGCGCTTTTCAGGCGGCAGATTGGTTACATCCTTGCCATCATAAAATACATGTCCTTTACTGGGTGTTAGCAGACCTGAAATAACATTGAGCAGCGTGGTTTTGCCGCAACCGGAAGGTCCTAGTAAGGCATAGGCACCCCCGTCGTCCCATTCGTGATGAATGCGTTTGAGTGCATAATCGGATTCATTTTTTGGATTCTTTCGATAGCTGTGGGCGATCTCATTTAATTCGATGCGCGCCATGCTGGTCTCCTATCATAGCTGCTTTTAAACAGTAATCCGGACTGGTGATGCGACCAAATCGCCCGCTTTATCAAAGACAAAAAAACAACTCGAATGGGCATAGATCGATATTTCCGTCCCCATCCGATGAGGATGCACGCCGTCTTCCTGCACTACCAATTGTGAGTTGCCATAGTTGACATGAATGAAGGTCTCCGATCCATTGATTTCGGCCAATTGGACTTCGGTGTGGATTTCGGTATCTTCAGTGCTGGTTCGGATGAGCGACAGGTGATTGGAGCGAATACCGAACGTGTATTGCCCAGCAGGCAAGGACTGCAGATGATTGGTCAGACAGAATTCGATATCTTGCCCCAGCCTTGCCGTTTGTCCCTCAACAATGCAAGGAAGATAATTGATGGGCGGATCGCTGAACACTTCCGCCACTTTGGTATTGGCGGGATTGTGATAGACATCCGGCGTGGCGCCGGTTTGCAGGACACGCCCCTCATCAAGGACGACTACATTGCCGCCCAGCATCAAGGCTTCGGCCGGCTCTGTGGTGGTGTATACGACGATCGCCTCGCGTCGTTCGAAAATCTCCTGAAGCTCGATTCGCAGTTCTTCGCGCAGTTTATAATCCAAATTGACCAGGGGTTCATCGAGTAGGAGCAGCTGTGCGTCTTTCACTAGGGCCCGTGCGATGGCGATTCGCTGCTGCTGTCCGCCGCTGAGTTCAGCCGGCAGACGATCGAGCAAATCGTCAATGTGCAGCATTTTGGCAGTTTCTCGAACCCGCCGGTCGATTTCGGTTTTCTGCACCCCGCTGACCTTAAGCGGGGAGGCAATGTTGTTGTAAACTGTCAGAGACGGGTAATTGATAAATTGTTGGTAGACCATGGCCACGTTGCGTTTGCGCACCCAGATGCCGGTGACGTCTTTGCCGTCGATTTTAATTTTGCCGCGGGAGGGTCGATCGATGCCGGCCATAATTCGCAGCAGAGAAGTTTTGCCGGCCAGAGTACGGCCTAAGAGCACATTACGAGAACCGGATTCGAATTCCAGGTTGACATTTTTGAGATGGATTTCTCGGCCCACAATCTTGTCAACATTCTGCAGCGACAGACCCAATAGGTGCCTCCATTTTGCACTATAGGATTTTAAACAAATTGATATGTCGATGGTCCCGTTTTCAGCGGGATCTGAATGGCCGACTTCGGCTCGTCGGGATATTATTCCCGAGTTGTTTGATTTGGCGGGTTAAACAAGTGATCACCTCAATAATTTAGAGGGGTCGAATAAACCCTTTTCCGATAGCACCAATTAAAATTTCACGCAAGCCAAAATTTTATCTATTTCGGTCGAACTTCAGAAATTGTCAAAAAGTCGAGTGGGAAATAGTTGAATCTGGAAATTAAGAAGATAAATTCCTTATCTTAAGACCAATAGCCATCAGATGTTCATTTTTTATAATAGTTGCGATTCGAATATTTGCAAGCACGTAACAAAAAAAATTAATCGGTTAACGACCTTTGGACTTCGAACATTTCTTATGGAAAAACCCCTTGGGATATGTTAATTGGTGACTCTTTAAGGGTTCAGAGGTTCAGGGTTCGACCCAGCCGCTGGTTGATGAACCGGCGAGTTTGATCGAATATGAGACTCTGAAGAAGCGAATGTAGAATAATGAATATCGAATATCGAATGTCGAAGGAAGGAATTCTATCGATTTTAGCGAAAAAAGATAGAGCGTAGCAATACCATCCATCGATATTCTGCGGTTCTATTATTCCCAGTATAAAACCTGACACCTGACACCCGCCTGCGCGGACGAAGCCGCTACGTCGCGGCGAAGGCCCGA
>CP070771.1:3309799-3313308 GCA_020345785.1 Desulfobacterales bacterium | reverse complement strand
GATTCTGGATACTGGTTTCTGGATACTGGATGTAAATCTCATTTGCGGTGCATTCATGAATATCCAGCATCATGTATCCAGTATCCAGCATCGACCTCGTAAAAGTGAGGGCCTTGCGCGTCTCTCTCTCAAGAAGTTTTACAGATTTATAGAATGTTAAGGTTGATCTGCCCTGAAAAATATTGATTCTAAAAGGATTTTGAATTAGATATAAAATTTTTCTGCCCTTATTCCCATTGAAACTAAAGTCAGGAGGAAGCATGGACAAACCAATTGAAAACTACTGGAAGCTCAGGTTGGCTGATCTGAAGACTGCTCTTGAATCCAATAACTTTGACGTCTACCTGGCAGACGACCGCCAAGCGGCCTGCAGCATCGTGCTGGAAGACATCTTGCCCAAAATAAACGCCAAGTCGATATCCTGGGGTGGATCTATGACGTTTCAAGTTGCCAGCGGGCTGTATGAGCAGTTAAAAGATAATCCGGATCTGGAGGTGCTTGACACCTATGACAAGAACATTTCCGATGAGCAGAAGCAGGAGCTCCGCAGGCAGGCACTGCTGGTTGATCTTTTTATCACTGGCACCAACGCGGTTACGGAAAGCGGTCAGCTGGTAAACCTGGATATGATCGGCAACCGCATCGGTGCCCTGACATTTGGCCCCAAGTGGGTGATCATAATGGTCGGCCGCAACAAATTGGTGGCTAATCTGGATGAAGCCATGTACCGGGTAAAAAATTATACCGCTCCGACCAACGCCATGCGCCTGGACAAAAAGACGCCGTGTGTCAAGACTTCCTTTTGCGAGGAGTGCAAAAGCCCGGACCGAATCTGCAACACGTGGACCATTACCGAAAAGTCCTTTCCAAAAGGAAGAGTCAAAGTAGTGTTGATAAATGAGGATCTTGGTCTTTAGGGGCCTTATAATATAGATGCAATTTGGACAATTTTTCGAAAATTTTTTATATAAAGGATTCAATCCTCAAAACCTAATGGACCAGTCAACTATTCAACGATGTTCGAACTCTTGGGAAAAGGAGGCAAAAAATGAAAATACTGGTGGGATATGACGGATCCAATGTTTCCAGAGAGGCCATTGAGCTGGCCGTTTCGCATGCGAATGCCTTTAAGGGCGAAATAACCATCGTTCGCTCAATGGTCGGCGGCCCTGAAGTCCCGCGCAAGGATTTTGAGACGGCTGAAAATGATTTGGAATATGAAAAGAACCGGCTGCTGGATAAAAAAATTTCATGTAATTCAATTTTATCGGTACGGGGCATGGAAGCCGGCGAGGATCTTGTCCGGCTGGCGGAAGAAAATAAAGTGGATGAAATCATTATCGGTGTGCGCCGACGATCCAAAGTCGGCAAACTGCTGTTCGGCTCCACCGCCCAGTATGTCATCCTGAATGCATCCTGCCCGGTGGTTTCGGTTAAATAATGATTGAATATTTCAGGTCCGCCTCCGTTAAGGCGTATCAATTTTAAAGGGGCAGAGAAGAACGATTCCATAATTCGTCAATCGGCATTCGTCATTCTTTTTAGCGGGAGGCAAATTTTGGCAGTATCGTTTGTATGGTTCGACATCGGCTACACCCTGTTATATATGCAGCGCGAGGTCACCTACCGGCAGGCCCTGAAAGATTTAGGTCTGAAGGTCTCACTGGAAGATATCGAGCGTGAATTTCATCTGACGGACAAATTATTCATGCGCGAGTACCCGGGAATCTTTTTAAAGCCCCGCAAAGTGTATATGCCGTCTTACTTGGGTATCATGAATTACCGTCTGGGGGTGGATCTGGATGTATGCGAGCTGGATGCCTGCTGGGAGGAGATCAAGCAAAATACGAATCCTTACTGGCTGCCCTTTGAAGGCGTCAAGGAAGTCCTCGACGCGCTGAAGCAAAGGTCGATCGGAATGGGGGTCATCTCCAACTGGGACTGGACGGCCAGGGACGTCTTAAGCGCAGCCGGATTGATCGACTATTTCGATCATCTAATAATTTCTTGCGAAGTTGACTGCATCAAACCGGATTCCCGGATTTTTAATTTGGCGTTTCAAACCGCAGCTGTCAGTGCCCGAGAATGCATTTATGTGGGCGATAATTACTATGACGATGCCGTCGGCTGCCGCCGGGTGGGGATGGATGCACTGATTATCAACCGATTCGGCCTACTGGGCGTCGAAGAAATAAAAGATTGCAAGATCATCCATCATATATCGGAAATCTTGGATCATATCGAGTAAAGAATCATGCACAGTTTTTCCGACCAGACCATCATCGCAATTGATCGAGGCGCCTCTTTTACCGATTTTGGTGTCGTCGGCTCCGGCGGATTGGAAGAAACCTTCAGTATTGAAAAAAGGGATTGGAAAACCATCGTTGGGAGCTACGAAAATCTGAAAGCAAAGTGTCAAACGGACCACGTCGTATTCGCGGGGTGTGCAACGGGTATGCCGGATGCCATGAAATCCAGCACCAGCATCATCGCAGAAATTGACGCCATCGGGTTTGGCGGTGCCGCCTTGGCCAACTGCCGCGATTGTATCGTGGTCAGCATGGGCACCGGCAGCGCCATTGTCCACTTTGCCGATAACCGAACCAAACATGTGGGCGGCACAGGAGTAGGGGGCGGCACCATCAAGGGACTTGCCTCCCTTATATGCGGTCTAGACGACCCTTTGGAGATTGAAGCCCTGGCCTTGAAAGGCAATGCCACCAAGACCAATTTGACCATTGCGGATCTGGGATATGAAGAAATCAGTTTCTTGGGAGCAGATATGACGGCCGGCAACTTTGCCCGGGTCCAAACCAGTTCAAAGGAAGATCTGGCGGCCGGAATCTTACGTCTGGTGGGAGAAACGGTCGGTATCATTGCCTCAATTTGCGCCCGGGAATCCAACTGCCGGGATCGCATCGTCATGATCGGCAAAGTTGCCGGAAACCAATTCATCCGGCAGGTTCTGCACCTGGTCGGCAAACTGTATGGGACGAAATTTATTTTCCCGGAGAATCCCGGATTTGCAACAGTTTACGGCGCAGCCTTAAAATATCGACACGATCGGGAAGCAACGTGACCATTAAAGTGACAACCATCGGCTGGTGGGGTGCCTATCCGGATGCCAACGAGGCAACCTCAGGTTATCTTTTGCAGTCTGGAGGCTTAAACATACTCGTCGATTGCGGGTCGGGTGTAATTTCTCATCTGCAAAATTATATCAAACTGCAGCATCTAGATGCGGTCGTGTTATCCCACTATCACTGGGATCATGTAGCGGACATCGGATGTTTACAATATGCCGCCAGAATTTTGATGGATCTGGGTAAACGCCGCAAGCCCCTGGCAATCTATGGTCACGCTGAAGATGACAATTTAGACGGCCTGGATTATCTGCAATACAGCAAGGGGTACGCCATCGATCCGCAAACGCCATTACAGCTGAATCCTTTGACATTTAGCTTCTGCCGCAATGTCCATCCGGATCCCTGCTTTTCCATCCGGATTGA
>CP070771.1:3308333-3309699 GCA_020345785.1 Desulfobacterales bacterium | reverse complement strand
ACGAAAAGCCCAATGACGATTTCGCCGCCAAAGCTTTTCAGTTTCTGGCAGATGGTTTTGACGAAGAGCAAATTAAGGAATTGCTGAAAAAAGACATCAATTTAACTATTCAGCGCCACACAACCGGACAAAAAGTATTCAAAGGCATGGGGGGATCGGCGCCGGCCTTCGGGATGATCGGAACCCTGATTGGATTGGTTCAGATGCTGGCCAATATGTCCAATCCCCAGGACATCGGTCCGGCTATGGCAGTGGCGCTCTTAACCACGCTCTACGGGGCCTTGCTGGCCAATCTGGCTTTTTTACCCCTGGCAGATAAGCTTGCGCTCAGAAGTCAGCAGGAACAGGAGACCAAAAATCTGATTCTCGATGCCGCCCTGGGTATCGCTCGCGGTTTATCCGGCATGGTCTTCCAGGAAACGCTTAAAATCCACCTCTCACCCAAAGATCGTTTGAAAGTTGTGCCAAAAGCCAGAAGTGGGGGTGCCGCATAGTGAGCGCCGAAGTCCAGGCAGTTACCGAAGTAGCAGAAGAGGGGGCGCCGGCATGGGTGGTAACTTTCGGGGACTTGATGAGCCTGCTGCTCTGCTTTTTCGTCCTCATGCTGTCGTTTTCTGAGATGGACCGCAATAAATACCGAATCGTATCCGGTTCTTTAAAAAACGCCTTTGGAATTCAGCGTAAAAAACCGATCTTCGAATCTCCCAAAGGGCAAAAAATGATCGCCAGGGAATTCGATCAGGCAATTGTTTTAATTAAAGTGCAAGATGTTGTGGATCCGATTTTAAATGAACTGGAAGATGAATTCCAAGAATTTAAGGGGGCTGTGGATGTCTCGGTGGAGCAAGACCAGGTCACCATCCGAATGATGGGAGAGGCCACCTTTGATACCGGGCAAGCCATGCTAAAGAAGGAATTCGTGCCGTTGCTGCTTAAAATTGGAGAGGTCTTGAGCAAAACACGGGGCGAGATTATCATTGCCGGTCACACGGACAATGTCCCTTTAAGGGGCGGCCCCTTTAAATCCAACCTTGGATTATCCATGGCACGCGCCGGATCCGTGGCTGAATTCTTACTCAAGTCAACGGCAATTGATCCGAGAAGACTATCAACCATGGGCTTCGGCGAGTATCGTCCGCTGGCTGACAACGATACCGAGCAAGGGCGACAAAAAAATCGACGCGTGGAAATTATTGTTTCCATGTAATGCCTGAATAAACTGTCAAAACAAAATTTGAGCTCGCAAAAAAAATGAACACCAGAAAATATCCAATAACGACAGCTGTTTTATTTTTGATTTTAATGCCGCTGACTGCCTGGGCCGACGTTTTGCTTCTAAAAAACGGTAAAGAATTAAAGGTTGAAA
>CP070771.1:3302893-3308233 GCA_020345785.1 Desulfobacterales bacterium | reverse complement strand
ACACATTCGGCACAAATTTGATATCCCGGTTTTTGACGTCATCTCACCGGCCGTCAAATTTTCGCTGCAGGTCACACGTCATGGCCGGTTGGGAATTATCGGGACACGGACCACCATCAGCAGCGGTCTGTACGCACGAAAGATCGGTGAATTGAATGCCGCGGCCAGGGTCTATTCGGTTGCCTGTCCGCTTCTGGTTCCTCTGGTCGAAGAAGGCTGGTTTAAGAAACCGATAACATCGATGATCGTGAAAAAATATTTGTATCCTCTGAAGATCAAGCAAATCGACACGCTCATTCTTGGCTGCAATTATTTTCCGCTTCTCAAGCGCATCATTCAAGCAAAGATCGGCAGACGGGTGCATTTGGTCGACCCTTCATTGACCATGGTTGACAGCCTGGCGCAATATCTGCAGGAACATGCGGCAATCCGCGGTCAGCTGGCAAGAAATCAAAGCCTGCGTCTGATGGTATCTGATCTCACCGATCAGATTGAAAAATCAGCTCAAATGATTTTGAAGCAGAAAATACCGGTGGAGCACATTATCTGCTGATCTCCAACCCGAATAGACCAGAAGCATAACTAAAATGTCTAGTATAAACGACGAGGACAAAAGCGAAAAACAGTTGGCCGCGCAAATGGCTGCGATGCGCCAGCGGATCGACCAACTGGAAGCCCGGCATCGGCGCGACAACCAGATGCTGCGCGAATACCAGCAGCAGCTTCACCAAGCCCAAAAGATGGAGACCTTGGGCACCTTGGTAGCGGGGGTGGCCCATGAAATCAATAATCCGATCAACCTGATCATGTACAACATTCCGCTTTTGCAAAAAATCTGGTTGGATTTGCTGCCGCTGATGCTCGAACGTCAGCAAGCAGAACCGGAGCGTAAGTTCGGTGGATTTGACTATGGGTTTCTATCAGACAATCTGCTTCAACTGATAGCCGATATGGAAATGGCGGCCCACCGTGTCGCCAAGACGGTGTCCGATTTAAAAAATTATTCCAAACAGTCCAATGTGGCCGACAAAGTGCCTTTGCAGATCAACCAGGCCGTTAAGAACGCCCTGCGGCTGACCAAGACCACGCTCCGAAAATCATCTGTTCACATCCGCCTGAATCTGGCCGATGATCTTCCCGATATCGAGGGGAATCTGCAAAGCATCGAACAGATTATCTTAAATATTGTTATAAACGCTGTCCAGGCCATTGACCACAATCGGGGAGAGATTGAGATCACCACCGGATTCCAGGTTAAAGACGGTCGGGTTTTTATCAAAATCAAAGATAACGGCCGGGGTATTTCACCCGCGATCGCCGATAAGATTTTTCTTCCGTTCGTGACGGACAAGCAATCCGAAGGGGGTACCGGTCTTGGACTTTCCGTCACCTATTCGCTTATTAAAGCCCATGAAGGAGAGATCAATTTTGAATCCCGCGCGGACGCCGGAGCGTCTTTTACCGTCTATTTGCCCACTCGGTTGAAACGCGAGGCGGCCAGGATTCTGGTGGTGGATGATGATCATGCGATCCGCAGGCTGCTCATCGAGGCGTTGACCATGGATCGTCTGTACCTGGTGGAAGAGGCATCCAACGGTATTGAAGCCTCGATTAAACTCGGTACCTACCGGCCGGATCTTCTCATATTGGACATTTTTATGCCTGAAATGGACGGCCTGGAGGTTTGTCGCACGATCCGCGGGGAGCCTGAACTCTCGGATATGAAAGTAATTATTACCACCGGACATCCGGACCATCCCAAGCTGGATGAGGTGGCGGAGTTGGGTTTCACCAATATATTTGCCAAGCCTTTTGATCTGCTGCAATTTATTCAGGATATAAAGAAGATACTTGCAGAGCGGTGAGTGAGAAATATTCCGGTTCTTACGCTTCTTCTGAAATGAAGCTTGCCTTGAGAAATTCGCGGTTCATCCGGGCAATGTTGATGATGGAAATTTCCTTGGGGCATTCGGCCTCACACTCTCTTTCATTGGTGCAATTGCCGAATCCCAGTTCATCCATCCTGCGCAGCATAGCCAGCGCGCGTTTTGCGGCTTCCGGCCTTCCCTGGGGCAGAAGGGCAAGATGTGAAATCTTGGCGCCGGTAAATAACATGGCCGCTGCGTTCGGACAGGCCGCCACACAGGCGCCGCAACCGATGCAAGCTGCAGCATCCATGGCTTTTTCAGCCGCTTGCTGCGGCACCGGGATGGCATTGGCATCCGGTGCGCCGCCGGTATTGACCGAGATGAATCCACCGGCTTGAATAATCGTGTCAAAGGCCGTGCGATCGACAACCAGATCTTTGATGATCGGAAAAGCCTTGGCTCGCCAAGGCTCAATGACGATTGTATCGCCGTTCGTAAAGTGCCGCATATGCAGCTGACACAGGGTGGTTCCTTTTTCCGGGCCATGCGGTCGCCCGTTGACCACCGCACCGCAGGTGCCGCAGATACCCTCGCGGCAGTCATGGTCGAAGGCAATGGGTTCTTTGCCTTCCAACGTCAGTTTTTCATTGATAACGTCAAGCATTTCAAGAAACGACATATCGGTTGAAATGTTCTCGGCGGTGTAGGCCTCGAGACGGCCGTTAACGCCGGGCCCCTGCTGGCGCCATATTTTCAATGTCAAGTTGATCGTCTTTGTCACTTGTAGCTCCTTTGGGTCAGTTCAACATTTTCAAAAACCAGAGGCTCTTTGTGAAATCGAGGCGGGTCGTCCGTTCCGGTGAATTCCCAGGCGGCCACATGACAGAAATTTTCATCGTCGCGCCTGGCTTCATTTTCATCGGTTTGAAAAGCCTCGTTGAAATGGCCACCGCAGGACTCCTGGCGGGCCAGGGCATCAATGATCATCAGTTCACCAAATTCCAGAAAATCCGCTACCCGTCCTGCTCTCTCGAGGCTCTGGTTGAAATCTTTGTCGATTCCCGGCACCTTGACATTTTCCCAGAATTCGGCGCGCAGCGACTGAATGAGACCGCGAGCCTTCTCCAGGTCTTCGTTGTTGCGGGTCATGCCGCAGTACTCCCACATTATCAGCCCCAGCTTTCTGTGGAAGTCGTCCACCGTGCTTTTGCCGTCGACGGCCAGAAGGGCGCTCAAGCGGGATTGCACCTCATGTTCAGACTCCTTGAAAGCCGGGTGGTCGGTGTTTATTTCCGGCAAATTCGCGCCGGCCAGATATCCGCCAATTGTGTAAGGCAGAATGAAGTAACCGTCCGCCAAGCCCTGCATGAGGGCACTGGCACCGAGGCGATTGGCGCCATGATCTGAAAAGTTGGCTTCACCCAGCACAAAGAGCCCGTCAACGGTGCTCATCAGGTTGTAATCAACCCAGAGGCCCCCCATGGTATAGTGAACAGCCGGATAGATCATCATCGGCGTCTGGTAGGGATCCTCACCGGTGATTTTTTCGTACATCTGGAAAAGATTGCCGTATTTTTTTTCAATGACGGCCTTGGTGTCCCGTTTTATGGCATCCGCAAAATCGAGATAGATCGCCAGGCCCGTGCTGCCCACGCCTTTGCCCATATCACACTGCTCCTTGGCATTGCGGGAGGCCACGTCACGCGGCACCAGATTGCCGAAACTCGGGTACTTTTCCTCCAGAAAATAGCTTCTCTGCGACGCCGGGATCCGGGAAGGAGGTCTATTATCGTCCGGGTCTTTGGGGACCCACACCCGGCCATCATTGCGCAGGCTTTCGCTCATCAGCGTCAATTTGGACTGATAGGTGCCGTGAACCGGGATACAGGTGGGATGAATCTGAGTAAAGCACGGATTTGCGAAATAAGCGCCTTTTTTGTAGGCCCTGAAAGCGGCGCTGACATTGCAGGACATGGCATTGGTTGAAAGGAAAAACAGGTTTCCATACCCCCCCGTGCACAGCACCACCGCGTGGGCATCGTGGCGTTCGATATCACCGTTGATGAGATTGCGCACCACAATTCCGCGCGCCTGACCGTTGACAACGACAAGATCCAGCATTTCACGTCGGCTGAAAAGCGTTACTTTTCCAGCCGCCACCTGGCGGGACAAGGCGCTGTATGCCCCCAACAGCAGTTGCT
The DNA here is from genome assembly GCA_020345785.1 of Desulfobacterales bacterium. Next base: position 3,304,164 of record CP070771.1, on the reverse strand, counting down.
GTCCGGTCTGGCCCCGAGCATAAAATGTTCTCGAAACCTGCGCGCCGCCAAACGACCGGTTGGCGAGCAGGCCGCCGTAATCCCTTGCAAATGGAATGCCTTGAGCGACGCAATGGTCGATGATCAGGTTGCTGATCTGCGCCAGACGATATACATTGGCCTCTCTGGCCCTGAAATCACCGCCTTTGACAGTGTCATAAAACAACCGCCAGATGCTGTCGCCGTCATTGGGATAATTTTTGGCGGCATTAATACCCCCCTGGGCCGCAATGCTGTGTGCTCGGCGGGGACTGTCCTGGATACAAAACGTTTTGACATCGTAGCCCAGTTCAGCCAGGGCCGCAGATGCGGAACCACCGGCCAAACCGGTGCCGACCACGATAATTTCATACTTTCTCTTGTTGGCCGGATTGACTAACTTTAATTCGAAACGGTGTCTGTCCCATTTTTGTGCCAGAGGACCTCCGGGAACATTGGCATCAAGGGTCATAATTTATCCTTTCTAACCCGTCATAAAAACGAAAATTGGAAGGATCCCAAATCCCAATCCCACAATCAGGCTTAATATAATGCTGAATATCATTATGATCGGCATATATTTCGCGTGATTGGCGCCGATTGTCTGGCAAGCGCTCCAAAATCCGTGGCTGACATGCACCGCCGCCACAATCATCGCAACAACATAGATGATTACCCAGAGTGGATTGTCAAAGGTTTGTGCGACAATGTTTGCGATGGTTGTCTCGCTTTTATCCACAAAGTGAAAATTTTTTAAATGCATGACGACAAACACCAGTAAAAGAACACCGGTATACGGCATGGTGGCGGATCCGATGGTCCGCCCCCCGGCCCTTTTACTGACGGCGTAGCGCCCGCCCCGCGCTTTGATATTCTGATAAAAAAGGGTGAGGCCGGTGAGAATGTGGATAAGGGCGAAAACGGCGAGTCCCAGTTCTGCGACTGTGATCAGCGGTCCTAAGGAATGCAGATGATCGGCATAGGAATTAAAGGCTTGTTTTCCAGCATAAATCGTCAGATTGCCCGCAAGGTGTCCAGCCAAAAAGGCACAGAATGCCAGGCCGGTGATGGCCATCATCAGCTTTTTACCGATGGAGGACCAGAGGGTTTGCTTCAGCCAGTTCATTGTTTCCTCCAGTTTAAGCGTTGGACAACCCAAAAAGAGCTAAGAAAAGGTAATTTATTTATTGGTTCTGAGAATTTCTGTCAATAAAATTGTTGTCGCATCAGGTTGCCGTGCTGATCCACCAGTC
>CP070771.1:3297451-3302793 GCA_020345785.1 Desulfobacterales bacterium | reverse complement strand
GGCGAACCCTATCTCATATGGCGTTCCTGTTAAGTAAACAACAGTAATTCCGTCCTTTATGTACTTCTTGCTTGAATAGAAAGTACTTATTTCGATGATGGGTTTCTGAGAAAAATCCGAGAGATTTTTATTTTTCCCGGCACAACCGTTTATCACAAGCGTAATCGCAGTGGCCCATAAAAATACTGCTGTTGGTATCGCTTTAGAATGTTTCTCGGAAGGTTCATCCAGAATGATCATCTGCGGGTTCCCCAAAACGGCGCGGGCAATGGTCAGCGTCAATTTTAAGTGATTCTATAAATCTACCTCAGCATCATGTTCGGCAGAAAAGTCGCCGTTCCTGGAAAGAGGATAATAAACAAAACGACAACGAATATGGAGATCAGAAAAGGCAGGATACCCCGGTAAATCGACTCCAGCGGAACGTCTTTGGCAACACCTGCGACGGTGAATACATTCAGACCCATGGGGGGGGTGAGCAGCCCGGCCTCCATCATCAAGACCGCGATGACGCCGAACCAAATCGGATTAAAACCGAGATTGACGATCACCGGAAAAATAACCGGCATCGTTAGAACCATCATCGAAATGGCGTCGAGAAAACAGCCCAGAAAAAGATAAATCAAAATAACAATCGTCAGAATCATGTACCGGGAGACCTCAAGCGAGACCACCCAGGTGGACACCTTGATGGGTATCATCGAGAGGGCCAGAAACGTGCTGAAAACGTTGGCGCCGGCAACCAGGAACAGCACCATCACCGAAATGCTGACAGATTCCAGCAAGGAGGTTTTGAAAACCGGCCAATTCAGCTTACGCTTGAACAGCGCCACCAAAAAAAGCACCGTCGCGCCGATGCCGCCCGCCTCCGTCGGCGTGAAAAATCCGAAATAGATGCCGCCCATCACGGTCAGAAAGATCATCAACGGCTCCCAGACGGGCAGCAGCGAAGAAAATTTTTCGCTCCAACTCACCGCGTCGGATCTGCGGGGTGCGACCTTCGGATTTATCTTCACCCACGCCACGATAATGGTGATATATGCCAGCGCCAGCAGCAGTCCCGGGACGATCCCGGCAATCAGCAGCTTTCCGATTGACTGTTCGGTGAGCATGCCGTAGACCACGAAACCGATGCTCGGAGGTATCAGAAATCCCAGGGTACCGCCGGCTGCAACGGTTCCCGCAGCCAGTTTGGGGCTGTAACGAAACCGATTCATTTCCGGGATAGCCACCGTTCCCATGGCCGCCGCGGTGGCAACAGAAGATCCGGAAACCCCGGCAAATCCGGCGCATGCAGCGATGGTTGCAATCCCCAGGCCTCCGGGCAGGATCCGCAGCCATTTGTCGAAAGCAGCGTACAACTGCCGTGTCATGCCGGAGCTTCCGGCAAATCCACCCATGACAACAAACAATGGGATAACGGTATAGGGGTAGTGCGAGGTGGTCTCGTAGACGGTTCTCGCCAGTACCGGCAGGGCTGCTTCAACAGATGCCAGAAAGGAGATACCCAAAAAGCCGACCAGCATCATCGAGAAGGCGATCGGCATACCCAGTGAAAGCAGGCAAAACACGAGAAGGGTGCCGATGATGCCGGACAGAACAGGATCCATTACGTGCTCCTTCTGAGGGCCGCAAATGATGTCGCCAGGTCGACCACCAACTCCAGACAAAGCAGAAAGGCGGCCACGCCGACAAGAAGCTTAAATGGACGCTGCGGTATTCTCAGCATGTCGGAAACAGCGGTTTCCTCCATGCCCACGATCCAGCCCTGCCAGGCCAGCAGCGCCATGATGAACAGGCTGAGAAGTGTCACGACAATTTCTAGAAATATCTGGGCACGCGGAGGCAGGCGCGAGGTCAGCATGGAAACCCGCACGTGGCCTTTCACCTGTTGAGTGTAGGCGAGACCGAGTAAAATGAAGATATCCAGCATGTAGCTGGAAAGCTCGACGATACCGGGAATCGGCCGGGCCCACGCGGCCCGGCCGACCACATCCGCAGAGGTGAGCAGCATCAAGGGCAGGATCAGCAACATGCCCAGATAGCAGACCCAACGATTGATGCGCTGCACCCAGAGTTTGACGGTCCCAATTCGCCCCACTTTCCACCTTCCCGTCCAACGCAGCGATTATTTTCGCCAATCTGCAGGAAACGCCGCGGTGAAGACCCCATGATCGTGAGCCTGCTCGTTATAAAGCATAACGGCCTCTTTGGCGGAAAGTCCTTTGGCATCGAGTTCAGTCACCCATTTCTTGGTCTCATCCTGGAAGAGTTTGAACCATTTGGCCTGTTGGTCCTGGGGCATCTCGTAAAGCTGAACGCCTTTGTCGGCGATTTCCTTCATCATGGTCTTATAAACGTTGCGGGTCAAACCGCCCGTGCTGCGGAAAGGATTGTTGCATACTTCCATGATGATCGGCTTGAGATCATCCGGGGCGTTTGCCCAGCTTTTCTCGTTCATGATGACCCCTTCGGTGACGCAGCCGAAGGTCGCCAGGGTTCCCTGCTTGGCAACTTCGAAGAGTTTGAATGCCAACACCAGCGGCGGACAGGTCACCAGACCGTCGATTGTGCCGGTCTGCATGGAGAGGTACACGTCGCCCAGGGGCATAAACACCGGTTCGGCCCCCAGCGCTTTGATGTAGTTGGTCTGATGGCCGCCGGGGGATCGAATCCGCAGACCCTTGACATCATCAAGCGTACGGATCGGCTTGGTGGTCCACAGAAAAGACTGGATGCAGCCGTTCAGCTCGATCATTTTAACACCTGGGAACTCATTTTTCAGCAGCTTATCATACAGGGCATTGCCGATGTCGGTGCTCACGTCCTTGCCGTCCACCGATGCGGCCAGGGACAAGACATCGCTGACCGGAAAGCGGCCCGGGGTCCAGGTAGCGGTGAAATATCCCATGTCCGACAGGCCTTTGGCGACGATGTCGTAATGCTCGGGCCCTTTGCCCAGAGCGCCGCCGGCATACATGGTGTATGTAATTCGCCCGTCGCTTCTCTTTTTGAGCTCCTCCAACATGGGTATCCATACTGTTTTAACTTCCCGACTCATCGGGGGATGCCATGTACTGAACTTAATGTGCATGGTTGATTTGGATTGGGCTGTTGCCCCGGATGGCAGCAAAAAAACGGCCGCCAGGACCAGAACCAGAAATCCCACTACAAAATGCTTCTGTTTTTTCATGTAGCGCCTCCTTTAATGGTTGATGGATCGTTAATTTGCCTATTGCTGATTCCAAGCAAAAAATCCCGCTTCACATGAAGGCATCAGGAAATCGTTCCCCTGGCTTGGAGCGGAAGCCCGGGCCTCTGTTGCTTCCGATTATCAGGCTCACCGACAAAGATCTGTTCAGAAGGCTCTCCGCTGATGCCGTTCTATTACCTTAAATGAGCGAAATTGAGGTATTAGCTACTGCATCTCCCTGCACTGCTGTTTTGCCCAGCGGACGCTGCATGAGGTTTCAGAACCTCATTAAGATCGACCTATTTAAATCAAAAAAGCCCGCCGCATGTCAAGGCGTTTATCCGTGCAACGGCTGCAATCTCATTTCTCAACCGCGGCTTTGCAGACGATCTTAGCAACGAGCAAGGGCGCCTTCTCCGTTATGTCGGCGGTTGCCGGACATGCGAATAAAAGTCTTTAAAGAGGACGTCATCACAAAGATGTTCTCATGGCAAATAAGTGCTCCGAGGATAACGCCGCAAGCGACAAGATCCTCTGCGCGTTGCAGTGCCTTTTTTAGTGCCGCCTTTATCTCAGCCTGCGAAAGTTCGCCGATGCCGACTGTAACCGCAAGGCTTGCTAAATCGGTATTTGGATCTATCTGTTCGGCGGGCATCTGCCTTATTTTTTTGCTTTCTAAAAAGCAAGCGTTGGCGATTGCCGTAGAGGCCGCATCTGCGACCGCCGCGCTTGCAGCCAGGGCCGTCACAGCCGATGCAATTCCCCGGGTGAAGCTGCGCCCGCCGAACCCGCTGGTGGTCACACCCCAGGATTGCATCCGCGAGTCCAGACCGAACACGTGGGATACCGCTGCCGAGCGAATGCTCGGGCGAACCCCCACCTTGACTTTGGCCCCTTTTGCCAGCCGGATCGCGATGTCGCCGCCATTGTCCACCACAACCTTGGTCATTCCACGCTCAAAAAGCCGGTCTGCCACCGCGTCCGCAATGGTTCCCGCAACCGCCGCCATGGGCGTCAGGTCATCGTCTCCAACGGTTTTGGCACTGTCGATCATTCGCAGGGCAAGTTCATCTTTGGGTAATTTCTCAATTCGATGCCATGGGCGGCTGAGCACCTTCCGGCAGCGGGCGATCCGTTCAAGATATGCAATCGCTTCCTCGGCCGCCTGCCATGCCTGCCCAATTTGCGGCTGCCCCCGGCGCCAGGCTTGAATAACCAGCCGCATCGGACCGCATTCGGCGAGAACTGCCGCCTCATCGATCACCCCGATGTAGTATTCATAGGTCATTGCAGCTATCGTTCCAAATGATATTAAATTCGAAGCCCGAAACTTGTCCGTCGGAGGATTCGAAATCGCAACTCCTAAAGGCCAAAAGGCTGGGAGGCTGGGAAGCTGGAAAGCTAAGAAGGCCTAACTTTAACCTCTGGACCCGGAACTAATATCCTATATCCTTTCGCCTTTAACCTTTGTCCTTTATCCTTTAACCTTTATTTCTTTACCTTGCGCCGCGCGCCGAACGCCTTGCGCCTGTTCCGTGAACCTCTGAACCTTTGAACCTCTGAACCCTGAACCTTGAACCTGCAATCCGCAACTCGCAACGCGCAACGCGCCTCCTACTTCGGCTTCTTCGCATCAAAGGGTTTCATCGCCTCCACGTGGCCGCCCATTTCTTCATAATCCTTGAGTTCCATGGTGTACTCCAGAGGACAGATGGTAGCCGGGGTGGGCGTCCAGTAAAAGGAGCCCTGCTTGACCCTCTCGACATCAACCATAAATGTAATTCCACCGCCGGGTAACACATATCCCGGAGAACCCCCGACGGTCAAACAGGCTGTGGCCGCATGAACCGCACGGGTTAACTTAATCGGGAATTTGGTAACCCCTGCCCGGGCGCTGCCGCCGGCCCCGGCCGTATAGATGGCGGAAACCCTGGAAGGTTCACAGCTGTTGGAAATAGCATTCAGGGCGGCCCGCGCCTTTTTGGTAAGCGCAATTTCCTTGAGTTCGCCGTTTTTGCCGACTTTCAACATCATGCCGTTTTGACCGGTAGTTTCCGTAATCAGAACGGTCATCCCCGGCCGGGCAATGTTCATATCAATGGATTCGATGATATCGACGGGGTTGGTGATGGAAGTGCCGCCCCAGCCG
>CP070771.1:3282682-3297351 GCA_020345785.1 Desulfobacterales bacterium | reverse complement strand
TGGCGGGTAGCGCAGCGGCGCGTCTAATCGGAAATATCTTCTGAGTATACCCTTCTGGTGGGAAAACGTATCAAAACTTCGCTTTCCATGATAACTGCCGATGCCGCTGCTGCCGGTTCCGCCGAACGGCAGATGCGGGTTTGCAAAATGCAGCAGGGTGTCATTGATGCAGCCGCCGCCAAACGGGATGTCTTTGATAATTTTTTCACGATGCGCTTTATTGTTGGAAAAAACATATAACGCCAGTGGCTCGGGCAGCGATTTTATCCGAGGTATGACTTCCGTTAAATCATCAAAGGCGAGTACAGGCAGGATGGGACCGAAAATTTCCTCCTGCATAATGGGATCATCCCAGGCGATGTCATCTAAAATGGTCGGGGCAATGTAAAGATTCGGACGATCTGTCTGACCGCCGGCAATAATTTTGCCCTGCCGCATGAGTTTTTCCAGACGCAGGAAATGTTTCTCGTTGATGATCCGCGGATAGTCGGGACTTTGCTGGGGGTCCCGGCCGTAAAATTGACTGATATAAATTTTCATCCGGGCCATCAAACCCGCCTTAAGACTGCGGTGGACCAGCAGATAGTCCGGTGCGATACATGTTTGACCGGCGTTGATGAATTTTCCGGAGACAATCCGCCTGGCCGCCCGGATTAGATCTGCATCGCGATCCACAATACATGGGCTTTTGCCGCCCAGCTCCAGGGTGACCGGAGTCAAGTTTCTGGCGGCCGCCTGCATGACGATTTTACCGACCCCGACACTGCCGGTAAAGAATATATAATCAAAGTCTTCATCAAGCAATGCTCTACTGACCCCTGCATCCCCTTCGATGACTGCAATAAAGTTGCGGTCGAAACTTTTGCCGATGATTTCACTGAATATCCGTGCCGTGGCGGGTGCGAATTCCGATGGTTTTACCACGCTGCAATTACCGGCTGCAATCGAGCCGATCAGAGGCCCGATGACCAGTTGAAAAGGATAATTCCAGGGCGAAATGATGAGCGCTACCCCGAATGGCTCCGGGTAAATGTAGCTGGCACCCGGAAACTGAAACAAGCGGGTCCGAACTCTTTTCGGTTTAACCCATTTGACCAGGTGCTTCCTGGCGAATCGGATTTCATCCAGAACAATGCCCACCTCCGTCAGATAGCCCTCATAGGCTGATTTTGACAAGTCCTGTTTCAAGGCATTTAAAATGTCTTTCTGATTGTCACGGATGATGCTTTGCAGGATGTCCAGTTGTGCTGTGCGAAAGCCGACGTCTTTGGTTTGACCGGAATCAAAGAAATTTTTCTGGTCGGCCAAGATGATTTTTATATCATCCATACTGTCACCCTTTCCTAGAAGTCATCTCAAAAAAAGGATTTTGGTTCAATCCTCCAGAGGCGGACAAGAATCGCGGCGGGGCTGAGTTTTAAGCCGCAGGAATACATCAGTATTTCGAGGATTTAAAACGAGGCACCAACAAAGAGTTTGGGACAAAAGACTTTTTTGAGATAGCTTCTAATTTGAAACGTTCAATTCAGGCGTTCATACATTTTCACGGTCCGGGCATTGCGCAATGCTTCTTGCCAAGGCGCGCATGTGGGCTTTTTCGGCTTGGGCGACGGTCAAGAATGTTTCCCGGGCCTCGGAATCAGCAGTACGTTCGGCCATTGTCCGGTAAAGGTCAAAGGCTGTGTATTCAATGACGAGTGCCAGGTCGATCATCGCCGCACAACTTCGGTTTACCGTAGCCTCGAGCACTTTGCAGGCTTCTTCAAAACTCTGACCGCCTTCTAAAATATCGCCTGCCAAGCGGTGATACAGCTGATCAAAAGGCGGCGGACTGGTTTTGAATTTCTGCCAGAAACGATAAATCAACGTCGCATGCCCCTTCTCGGCAATGGAGATCTGTTCGAAGGTTCGTCCGATGGGATCGTCATTGTACTTGTCGCTTGCAAAGCGATAAAAGCGCCAGGCACCTTTTTCAAGGTTCATTGCGGTGGTCAGCAGATGCTCAAGGTCCTGGTCCTTATCAAAAATTTGCACTTTGGGATACCCCGTCAAGATTGGGCCTTGCCAGTTTAAAAGCCCGCCCATCAGATTAAACACCGTTTTTTGACTAACCTCACTTTCGCCCGCCAATGAAGCCGCCCATTGCGAGCGCCCGCCGTTTTGGCAATAAAAGATCAAATCCCGGTCGGCGGGCAGTGAAAACAGACGGGTTTCAACTTCGACCAGCGGTATGAGCTTGGCACCCGGTATATGACCCAGTTCATATTCCGACTCCTGACGCACATCAATTACCAGATAATCATTTTCGCGGTGATGTTTCAGGTACTCGTCAAATTCTTCGCTGGTCAGATTTTTAAATTCCAGGTCGTCCATGACAATGCAGTTGGTTGAGTTGATAGTTCAGAAACGCTGGAAAGCTTGGATGCCGGGAAGCTGGGAGGCGAAATAAGGAAGGCCGTTTCCTTCCCATCAAGCGCAGCGCTCCGCGAGGCCGTCAGGTCGCTCCTAAAGCGCAGCGCTCTCCTTTTGCGCGACCCATCTTCCCACTTTCCTGCCCTCTGCGCGATGCTCTATGCGCCATGCCCTATGCTCTCGCCGCACACTCCGCACCCCGCACCTCGTAACCCGTACCTCGCAACCCGCAACCCGGTTCTTACCGTTTTCCCAAGACCCGGTCCAGCATGATCCGGGTGTCGGTGGTGGAATCGGTGCAGGAACCGTTTCGGCAAACGTGGGCAGTGGCTTTGCCTTCGATGACCTGCAGGCCGTCCGTGTATCCGGCAAATCTGGCCAGCTGCTCGGCATTCTTGTCGGATTTAACAATCGCGACTTTGTTGGGTGCAAAATTAAGGTTCAAGGCCGCCAGTAATTGCCGGGTGTCCGTTGCCTGCGGTTCGCCGGTGATAATTACTTCCTGGCCGGGGCGCAGGGCAAAATCAAGCGCACACAAGAAATAGGCAAAGGCCTGGGGTTGAGATTTCAGCGTACCGGCAAAAGCCCGAATCTGAGCCTGGGCCCGGTCCTCCCACCGCGGATCACCCGTCAATCGGAACAATGTCACCAGATTGAGCAAGGCCACCGAATTCGCTGAAGGTATGGCCCCGTCATACAGCTCCTTCGGGCGTACCGGCAGATCCATACTATCTCCGGAAGTGGAGTAAAAACCGCCGTTTTTTCCATCCCAGAAATCCTCTATCATAATCTCCTGCAGCCCGCGAGCCTTTTCGGCAAATTCCAGATCAAACGTCGTCTGATACAGGCTCAAAAGTCCCAGAATTAAGAAGGCGTAGTCAGAGGCCTGAGCTTTTACCGCCAACTCACCGTCGCGGTAACGATGGTAAAGCCGCCCGGTGCTGTCCGTCATCTGTGACAGAATGAACTCGGCGGCCCGGCGGGCGGCGTTTGAATATTCGGGCTTGTCTAAAATCCGTGCTCCCAGTGCCAGCGCCGCAATCATCAGTCCGTTCCAGTCGGTCAGGATCTTGTCGTCTTTTAAGGGGTGAATCCGTTTTTCTCGGTGATGAAATAACTGGCTACGGATTCTATCCCATTCCTCACGCAGCTGATTTTCCGCTATATTCAGCTTGGCGGCCCATTTGCTCAAAGGTGCCGTCAAATGCAGGATGTTGGCGCCGGTTTTCTGCCGGCTGGCCTCATCGGCAAAATTGCCTTCGGGACTCAACCTGAAAATCGTCTCCCACTGGCGAGCGGCATCACTGCCCAGCACCCGCCGAAACTCCTCCGACGTCCAAACGTAAAACTTGCCTTCTTCGCCTTCGCTATCGGCGTCTTCGGCCGAGTAGAAGGCGCCTTGGACAGAGGTCATGTCGCGCAGGACATAGGTGAAAATGTCGGCGGCCGTCTCGGCGAATAAGGGGTCTTTGGCAATTTGATAAGCCTCAAGGTAAGCGGTGGCGATCAGGGCCTGATCATAAAGCATTTTTTCGAAATGAGGCAACAGCCACCTTGAATCGGTGGAATAACGGTGAAAGCCGCAGCCGACATGATCCCAGATTCCGCCCAAACGCATGGCGGTCAACGTTTTTTGGACCATCTCCAGGGCATGCGATTCCCCGTTGCGATGGTAGAAGCGCAGCAGAAAAAGCAGCCGATGAGGGGTCGGAAACTTGGGCGCGGGTTCAAATCCGCCGTGCTGCGAATCAAAGGATTTTTTTATCTGCGTGTAAGCCTGCTCCAGCAAAGCGGCATCCGGCTCGTCGGCGGCTGCATAGGCAAAAGCCTGATTCATATTGGCGGCAATCCTGGCGGCCGAGGCCTCGACCTCCTCATTCTGGTTGGACCAGAGCTTTTTTACCTGCCGGCAGATGTCGATGAGGCCTGCGCGGCCCTGGCGGCTTTGTTTGGGAAGATAGGTGGCGGCAAAAAAAGGCTTTTTTTGCGGAGTCATCAAAATGCTCAAGGGCCAGCCGCCGCTGCCGGTCAGCATCTGACAGGCGGCCATATACACGGCGTCGATGTCGGGGCGTTCTTCCCGATCCACTTTAATGCAGACAAACGTGTCGTTGAGGTGGTTCGCGGTTTCCTGATCTTCAAAGGATTCTTTTTCCATGACATGACACCAGTGGCAGGTGGCGTAGCCGATGGAAAGAAAAATGGGCTTGTTTTCGGCAATGGCCTTGGCAAAAGTGGCATCGGACCAGGGATGCCAGTCCACCGGATTATGGGCATGCTGGATCAGATAGGGACTTTTTTCATTGATAAGATGGTTGGGGGACATGACTCACTCCTTTTTTCATTCAATACCGTAATTCCTGCAGTATCATTTGCGCGATTTTGTCTTGCTGTTAAAAAAAGCAAGGAGGCCAGGAAGCTGGGAGGCCTGAAGGCTTGGGTATTGAAGAGCATTCTTTTGCCGTTAGCCGTCTATTTCCTGCTTACCAGCCTGATGGCTTCCCCGCTTCCTAGCCTGTCTGTTAATATAGGTACGGAGTATGTTGTTGGCAATCATGTAAAATTAGCGGTTACTCAAATGGTGGTAAGCAGGGTAGGTGGTGAGGCGGGAATCTTCAATCGGCTTTCCGACGGTGAAGTGATATAAGCTCTGGTATTGATTGCCTTCAATTCCCAGGATTTCGTGCACGGCATCGTCAAAGAAACACCCGATACCCGTTCCGCGAACTCCGTGGGCTTCAGCTTCCAGGTATAAGACCTGGCCGATCATCCCGGTCTCCCAGAAAAGCTGCCGGTAGCGATAGGGCGCACTGCCAATCGTATCGCTGAACACGGCGATCATGCCCAGTGAAAAAGCACCGTCGCCGGCGATGTCCTGATGGCAGCTGACCGTCTTGGCCTGCTGCCGGAAATTTCCTTCTTGCAGTAGATAAAGTGGAAACTCCTTATCGATCGGCTGCCATACAAAGCCGGATCGTGCCGACATTTTCAGGCGGTCAATATTTTTCCCATGGCGCAGAAAAAGATATAAGCCGGGTGCGAGATCCGCCACATGATGGACGAAAATGAGCAGGTGAATTGAAGGATGCATCAGTTCAACATCGAAGGGCGCGCAGGTGCCGCGGGGCAGGGTATTGTCCAGCATGGCTAAGAATTGGTTTTTGCTCACCGATCCGCTGCGGTCAAACGCAGTGGCACTGCGACGTTGGCGGATGATCTGCGCGGCTGTGAGTTGACTGTCCGCTAAATAGCGCCAGGCCCTCTTCCCGCAATCGTACCTTGTTGGCGCGGTCGGCGGTTTGCGGGTCAGTTTTGCGGTTTGGTAAATGATCTCCCAGTTGATCCGTTGTTTGCTCAGGGTGTTGGGTGTGCCCTTAAAAGTGAGATTGGCGAAAGCTGAAATGACAGGTTGCGGCAGCGAGCGGGGTATTTCATGACAATCATATGGGTGAACGAAACATAACAGGTCCGGATGCTCTTCTTCCAGATCTTCAAACCGGGTTTGGTCAAACCCCAATATGGTATCAAGTGCTTCATCTGAAAGCCCGTTTAGATACGTCACTTTCCAGCCGAACAGGTTCGCTGCAAGACTGAGAGCAGCCAGGGCATGCCCGACATCGTGATTGCAATAGCGAAAAGCGCGCTCTCCGTATTTCCAGGATTCACGCCAGAAAATACTGCTCAGGCCGATCAGAAATCCTTCCGCCCCGAAATACGCCCGAATTTGCTGTTGAATTTCTTCAGCAAGCACGGCACGCTCTTCAAGAGAATGGGTTAAAACGTTATAGTGATAGATTCCTGTCGGCAATGCTGGCATATGTGGCACGATGATGTGGGCCTCTGTGGGGTGAAGATTGCCGCTGGAGGGATTTATGCGCAGAGACCATCGCGATCTTCCCACCGCTTTCCAGGCCGACAAACCCAATGACAGCTCAAGCAAGCCGGCGATGGTATCAACGTCAAATTCCCGGGGAGAGTTGCTTCCCCGCTGGTATAAATTCTGATATGCGGCCCGGGGATCTTCTTTTAGAAACGGCAGTTCAACAATTCGTGTGTGTTCATAGAATCGAAAGGGATTCGGCTGGTTATCCCAATCCATATATCCCGCAGACCTGGCATAGCGCTCGTAACGGTGCTTGGTTTCTTCGTGGTAGCCAACGATCTTTTCGGCAATATTCTTCACATCATGTTGTGTCATTTTGCAAAAAAAAAGGCAACACCTTGAGGTGTTGCCTATTATGCTGTCAGCGAAATTAAACCATCAACCACAGCTGCTGCTGCTGCCGCAACCCGAACAGGCGGCAGCCGGACCGAAGTCGATGCTGGAGCTGATCTTAAACCCGTAACCTAAAAAATCCACCGTCACCGGCCTGGCTTTCTCATCAAACTCTTTGTCCATGATAAATTGGAATCCATTAACATCGTAAACATTATCTGTATCTTTAGGCTCATCCAGAGCCATTGCCAATGAAGGGCCGCCTCATCCCCCCTCATTGAGAAAAATACGAATCGGCACGACCTCCCGATCCTTAAAATACTCTGAAATCTGCTGGCTTGCTGCTTCGGTAACCTCTACCATAACATCCTCCTTAAACTGAAGTATGATCATCGCGATTCAACTGGCGGGAATTGATCCGATCTTGAAAATTTATATCTAATCTTAATTACGTGAAGCAATTTTGTCAATGGCTAATATACCGGCCGCCGGTGTCTTGTCCAAACGGTGCCGGTCTATCCACCCAACGAGCGGATATAATCCTGATATATCTTCAGGTCCCCAGGTGAAAATAGCATGAATATCACTTTTTCGATAGATGCATCGGATTCAAGAAAATTGCAGGTCGTATCCACTGCAATTCGGCAGGCGTCCTCAATGGGATAACCGTACACACCGCAGCTGATGGCTGGAAATGCCATCGACGCAACGTTATTTTCCGCTGCGAGTTTCAGGCTATTCCGGTAGCATCCGGTCAGCAGGCTCCGGTCCTGAGGCCTGCCGCTATAAACCGGACCCACCGTGTGGATCACATAGCGGGCCGGAAGGTTATACCCTCCGGTTATTCGGGCTTCGCCGGTGGGACATCCGCCCAGGCCTCGACACTCGGCCAGCAGACCCGGCCCCGCGGCCCGGTGAATGGCACCGTCAACACCTCCTCCTCCCAACAGGGAGGTGTTGGCCGCATTTACAATGGCATCCACATCAAGCTTGGTGATGTCCCCCTGTTTGGCCTCTATCTTATCAAGAATATTTTTTTCCATGCCTCCCCCCCAAAAAGATGTTGATTGAGTTAATGCTTACGTTGCATAAAATGTTTTCTTGCAATTAGGGTGTTTTGACGAAAGTCATTGGCAATATTACGTGATCCTGGATACTGGATTCTGGATGCTGGATGTTTTGTGCAACCGAAAACATAGGTACCTTTCTGGATCTCACCCCCGGTGCATTCCTTGATTTCCAGTATCCGGCATCCACAACCCGCAATAACGCGCAACCCGCAACCCGCCTTCCAGCATTTTTCTCAGTCCTCAGTCCTCAGTCCTCAGTCCTCAGCCCTCAGCACTCAGTCCTGAGTCCTTTTGCCACCTGCCTTTCACCTGTCACCTTTTACCTGAAACCTTAATCTACAGATCATACAGCGTTTCATCCCTTGTGGGCGCAGGTCGTTTCATTTTTTTGGCAGCACCTTTTTTTTCGGATAGCGCAAACGGGTCTTCCTGCTCTAACAGGTCGCCCATTTCGGCTTCGATCGCATCGGGATCCTCGCCGGCTTCCATGCGCTTCAGTGCTTCCTGCATACCGGGGCCAAGTTCAAGACCGGTCATATCCGTCAGTTTGCGCATCAGGTTGGCGGCCTGACGGGGATCATCTTCGTTAATATTTTCGGCTTCACCGGCCAGCATTTGCATGGCCTTTTCCATCTTGCTTTCGTCAATCGGCAGATCATCCAGATCACCGTCTTCTTTGGCTTTACCGGTAAATGCAAATTTCGACATCTGTCTGGAAAGCGTTTTTGTTTTACACTTAGGACACTTCGGTTTTTTTCGGGTATTGACGGTTCTGGAAAAGAAATTGAATATTGTATTACAATCCTCGCAGAAAAACTCGTAAATCGGCATAATTTTTCCCTCTAATCAGCATATCCTGTTCAAATCCATAACATTTGGAAAGAATTATAAAATCGGTTAAATTCTTTGTCAACCAAATATGATGGGCGCTTCGCTTGAGGATCTCCGCGTGCAGCGGATTCAGCAGCGGCCTTTCGGCCTCGAGGAGCATTTCTTGTCGGTTGACTTGCAATTCGTCATTTGCTATGCCACCGGGGACAAAACCTAGTCAGAAAGGATTTTTATCTTATGGAAAGAACGCTTTCAATCATCAAACCGGATGGTGTCCGACGCGGGCTTATCGGCGAAGTCGTCAAACGACTGGAACAAAACAAGCTGAACATCGTGGCAATGAAAATGATCCACATGACGAAGCGACAGGCCATGGGTTTTTACGCAGTGCACCGGGAGCGACCCTTCTTTGAGAGCTTGACGGATTTTATGAGTTCCGGGCCCGCAGTCGTCATGGTTCTGGAAGGAGAAGACGTCATTGCCAGATACCGTGACTTGATGGGCGCCACGAATTATAAGGAAGCAGCTGAGGGTACGATTCGGAGAGAGTTTGCCACCGACATCGAAAAAAATGTCGTCCATGGTTCCGATGCACCGCAAACGGCTGCCTTTGAAATATCATATTTTTTCAACCAATTTGAAATCGTAAGCTAAAATCCAGGGGATTTTGAGCGCCACGCTTAAAGCGCATTTTGCTTTAAGAGCGCTTCGCTTGATGAGCGTCCCAGCGGGACTTGAGGATTATACCAGATCAACCATATGGTGGTTGGATCGTTTTTGCCTCAAGCGCAGCACTCCTCGAGTGAAACGCTCGCAAAGCGCAGCGCTCCTCAAACGAAGTGCTCATTTATTTTTATGCCCAAGCCCACAAAAATAAATCTTAACAATATCTCTATTGTCTTGTTCCGTCCGCGATACCCTGAAAATATCGGAGCTGCGGCCCGGGCCATGCGCAATATGGGCCTCACGCAGTTGGTTGTGGTGGACCCTCAGAATTGTGATCTGACCAAGATCTGTAAGATGGCCACCCACGAGGCGTTAGAGGTGGTCGAGCAGATGAAGGTATGCTCGACGCTGAAGTCGGCACTGGTTGACTTTAATTTTGTGGTCGGCACTACCGCTCGCCTGGGCGGACAGCGTAAAGCCGTCAGTTCGCCCGCCAAACTGGCGCAAAAACTTATTTCCCTCTCCGCGCAAAATCAAATTGCCATTTTATTCGGCCCCGAAGATCGTGGTCTTACAAATATCGACATTCGCTCCTGCGATATTCTGGTGAACATCCCTACCGCCGAATTCTCTTCCCTCAATCTGGCCCAGTCGGTTATGATTATGTGTTACGAGTTGTTTTGCTTCAGCCGGGATAAACCGGTAGACTTTGCACCGCGGTTGGCCAACCGGCATGAGCTTGATGCGATGTACGAACAGCTGAAAGATGTTCTGATGCGTATCAGCTTCATCAATCCGGAAAATCCGGATTATTTTATGAACAACCTGCGGCATTTTGCGTCGCGCCTGCAGCTAAGGGCCAAAGAGGTGAAAATTGTGCGAGGCATCTGCCGCCAAATCGACTGGTACGGCAAAAAATGCTACCAGGATGGACTTAATCAAAAGGACCATAGTAAATCCGATGACTAATTGGACCGGTTGAGTTGGTGGTTGATAGTTGATAGCAGAAAGGCTGGGAAGATATAAGCTCGGAACCTGTGAAGTTGAGAATTTGAGACGTCGGGAAGCCGGTCATTCGTCTTCTATCAACTATGAGCCGAGCATCTTCGATGCTCCCACCTTCCCACTTCCGAATTCCATCTAGTCCGTATCGGTCTTCAGCACAGCCAGAAACGCCGACTGCGGAATCATCACCTTGCCGACCATCTTCATGCGCTTTTTACCTTTTTTTTGCTTTTCGAGCAATTTGCGTTTGCGCGTAATGTCCCCCCCGTAACATTTGGCGGTGACATCCTTGCGAAAGGCCGAGACGGTTTTGCGTGCGATAACATTGCCGCCGATGGCCCCCTGAATTGCGATTTTAAACATCTGTCGCGGAATTTCATCCCGCAATTTTTCGCAAGCCGTTCGTGCACGGGCAACGGCATTATCTCTGTGCACAAGCTGGGACAGGGCATCCACCCGCTCGCCGTTGATGAGAATATCCAGTTTGACCAGATCCGTCGCTCTGAAATCAATCAATTCATAGTCGAAGGAGCCATATCCCTGGGTCACCGACTTGAGCCGGTCATAAAAGTCGTAGACAACTTCGGCCAGCGGCAGTTCAAAAATCATTTCGAGCCGATCGGCGGTCAGATACTGATAGTTTTTATTCACCCCACGCCGGTCGAGGCAGAGTTTCATGACTGCCCCCATGTAGCGATCCGGCACGATAATCGATGCCCGAATAAAGGGTTCCCGGGCCTCCTTGATCAGCGTCTGATCAGGGTACAGGGCCGGATTGTCGATAATGGTTTCCGAACCGTCGTTCATTGTCAGGCGGTATCGAACCGACGGTGCGGTCAGGATCAGAGATAAATCGTATTCCCGTTCGAGTCGCTCCTGGACGACTTCCAGATGCAGCAAACCCAGGAAGCCGCAACGGAAACCAAAACCCAGGGCCACGGAAGAGTCCTTTTCGTATATCAGGGCGGCATCATTTAATTTCAGCTTTTCAAGCGCGATGCTCAAATCTTCGTATCCGTCAGAGGCCACCGGGTAAATGGAGGAGAAAACCACCGGCTTAGCTTCCTTGAAGCCGGGCATGGGCGCGTCACACGGCCTGTCTTTTAGAGTGATGGTGTCCCCGCAGCGGGTGTCGCTGACGGTTTTGATGCCGGCCATGATATAACCGACCTGGCCCGCGGACAGCTGTTTTTGTTTTATCATGTCGATTTGAAATATACCGACTTCCTCAACCCGATAGATCGCGTTGTTTGACATGAATCGGATCAGATCCCCGGCAGCCAGACGTCCGTGAAAGACCCGCAAGTGTACGATGGTGCCGCGATAGGGATCATAATGCGAGTCAAAAATAAGGGCTTTCAGCGGCAAGTCGGGGTCACCGGTCGGCGGCGGTAATCTTAGGACAATTGCCTCCAACAATTCTTCAATTCCGATGCCCTCCTTAGCGGAAATTAAAAGGGCCTGTTCCGGATCAAGGCCGAGATCATCATGGATTTGAATTTTTACGCGTTCGATATCCGCCGAGGGCAGATCGATCTTGTTGATGACCGGAATAATTTCAAGGTCATGCTCCAGGGCCTGATACAAGTTGGCCAGAGTCTGGGCTTCAACTCCCTGGCTGGCGTCGATCACCAGGAGGGCACCTTCGCAGGAAGCCAGGGAGCGGGAGACCTCATAGGAAAAATCGACGTGGCCGGGGGTGTCGAGGAGATTTAAAAAATAGAGTTTACCGTCTTTAGCGGTGTACGGCAGGGTCACCGTGTGGCTTTTGATGGTTATGCCGCGTTCCCTTTCAATGTCCATACTGTCAAGAATCTGGTCATAAAAATCCCGTTCGGAGATAATGCCCGTGGATTGGATGAGTCGATCTGAAAGGGTGGATTTACCGTGATCTATGTGAGCAATGATACTGAAATTTCTTATGTTTTGCATTGAATCGGTATCTTAGAAAAACGCTTTGACGCGCCTAACAATTAGAAAAATAAAGGATATTATCATGCCGGCAAAAGAAAGTTGACACTGTTCGTCTTTCCAGCTATACTTCAGCATATAATTAATAAATTTAACCTTTTACCAGTATTTGCCAGTTTCTGTCAAGTCTACAGTTTTTTTGTATAATTTTAATCGGTAATTTTCATGGCAACACCCAGCGAAAATATACGCGTTTTAATCGTCGATGACGACGAGGCGGTACGCAATACCATGAATGAGTACATCCAAACGGCCGGGTATGTTTCCGAGGCGGTCTCCTGTGCCGAAGAAGCCCTGGAATTAATGGAAACCGATGATTTTCAGGTTATTATTACCGACATCATATTGCCTGCCATGGGCGGCCTGGAACTCACCAAAGTCATCAAAAAGAACAAAGATTCCGATGTTATTGTAATGACCGGTTACAGCGATGACTATTCCTACGAAGAAGCGATCAATATCGGTGCCAGCGATTTTGTCATCAAACCGGTACGTCTCGAGGAACTGCTGCTGCGGTTAAAACGGGTTCTCAAAGAGCGCGAGCTTACCAAGGAGCGGATCCGAATGATGGAAAAGCTGCAGCGGCTGGCTGTCACCGACGGGCTGACGAAGCTTTACAATTCAAGATCCTTTTATTCTCAGCTGGAAACCGAGGTTGATCGCGTTAATCGTTACAAGCATCCGCTCTCACTGTTGCTGCTCGACCTTGATCACTTCAAAGAATACAACGATAGTTACGGTCACCTTGAAGGGGATAAGGTGCTGGTTCGATTCAGCCAGATCATTAAATCCTGCCTGAGAGCCAACGATTCCGCCTACCGCTATGGTGGAGAAGAGTTCACGGTAATTTTACCGGAAACGGGCGGCGCAGAGGCCAAAACCGTCGGGCAGCGAATTCGGGCAGCCCTGCAGACCGAGAGGTTTGCACCCCAAAACGGAGAGCAGGTTACCATCACCATCAGCATCGGGGTTACCGAATACTATCCCAAGGAAGAGCTGTCTTCATTTATCAAGCGCGCCGATAAAGCCATGTACCTCTCCAAGCAAAACGGACGCAACAAGGTTTCCACGCTCTATGCTGAAGACCTTAAGGAATGACGAATGTCGATTGACGAATGACGAATTGCAGAAGGCGCTGCGCCGGCCGGTCTTAGTTCAATTTAAGCTTATGAAATTATTAATTATTCATTCGGCAATCGTCATTCGTCATTCCTAACCTTTACCTTATTTGCACCCTAAGGTAGAGGTCTCCCCGCTCACCCGTGCTGGTTTGTTTTCCCAGTCCTTTCAGTCGCAGTTTGTGGCCTTCCTGAATTCCCGCCGGAATTGCCACCCTGAAAAGGCGCTTATGAAATCCCCATGGAATGTTGACCAGTTTGTATGTGCCGGTTCCAGCTTCACGCGCTGTGATGGTAATTGTTCCGTAAAGGTTCGGATCAGGGCCTGGACCGACCGGTCGAATAACCTGGAGGTGGGGTGTTTTTCTGCGCGCGGTTGCCCGACGAACTGCTTCGGGCGGCTCGGCAGCCGGCAGTGCCAGCAGGATCTTTAAGAATAAAATGCCGAAGATGAAACCACCGATGTGAGCCCACCACGCAACACCGCCTGCCTGACCGTGGCTGCCGGCAGCGCTTATAAATTGAAATATGAACCAGAATCCGAGAAAGAAATAGGCCGGGATTTCTAGAAAATAGGGAATAAAAAAAATCGGGATGAGAGTTAAAATTTTTGAGCGTGGGTATAGAATAAAATAAGCGCCCATCACACCTGCAATCGCACCGCTGGCACCGATGGTGGGAACATTGGAATTCAGATTTAAAAGCAGATGGGATAGCCCCGAGGCGAAACCGCAGATCAGGTAAAATACCAGGTAACGCAGGTGGCCCAAACGGTCTTCAACGTTGTCGCCGAATATATAAAGCGACCACATGTTACCAAGCAGATGCCAGAAGCCTCCATGCAGAAACATAAAGGACAAAAAAGAAAAAAGCTGATACGGTGTGCTGAAATAAGCGCTGATTTGAGGATTTGAATAACGGGCCGGTACGAGGCCGAAGATATAAACGAACCGGTCCCCTGCCGCCCCCTGTGACAGTTGAAACAGAAAGACAAGCACATTGAGGCCGATGAGGACGTTGTTGACGACCGGGTAATTTCTGGCCTGAACCGTATCACGCAGGGGTATCATCGTTGGGGTTCCGGGTTACGCGTTACGGGTTACGGGGTTCGGGTTGCGGGCGGCAAGGGCATAGCGCATGGCGTCTGGAAAATAGAATAATAAATGTCACGTGGATCAAGAACGAGAAATTAACAAAGCGACTTTAACCTGAATGTCTTATGCTCTATGCTCTTTGCGCTATGCCCCATCCTCTATTTCCTATACGATTTTTCCGCATTCCGCAATCCCTAATCGAACACATTCCGCTTCCGATTTCCTATATAGCTCAGTCCTCAGCCCTCATCCCTCAGTCCTTCACGCTATGCGCTATGCTCCATGC
>CP070771.1:3272451-3282582 GCA_020345785.1 Desulfobacterales bacterium | reverse complement strand
CAATGACCCATTCAAAGGAAAGACAACATTCAAACAGCACCGCCGTCACCGCAATCAGCATCCCCAGCGCGGAGACCATGTTTCCCATGCGGGCGCGCTGCGGCTTCCCGAGCATTTTGATGCCGAGAATAAATAGAATCGAGGCCACAATGTAGCCAAAGTCTACGAGGCCTTGGGTGTAATCCGTCATTTGTTTTCTCCGTCTTTACGTTTGAACATTGCCAACATGCGATTGGTGACCAGATATCCGCCGACCACGTTGATGGTGGCGAAAATCAGAGCAATGGTTCCCAGGATGGTGCCCAGCAGGTCGGCGCTGGTGCCGGTGGCGGTCAGGGCGCCGACAATGGTAATACCGGATATCGCATTGGTGCCCGACATCAGGGGCGTGTGCAACTGGGACGGCACCTTGCTGATGAGCTCCACCCCCAGAAAGATGGCCAGTACAAAAACGAAGATGAGGAGTCCGATTGACATAGTATTGTCTCCTGCCGTTTCATATCGTTAGACATTAATACCAAGCAGATTAAGTACAAGTTTCTCTTTTGGAATCGTAAAAAAATTCGAAGCACGAATTTCGAAATCCGAAACAATTTCAAATTTCAAAAACTCTAATGACCGAAACACAGCTGTAGCTGGAATTAAGTTTTGCGGCTTAATTGTTTTTGTCATTTAAAAAGGTGAATTTCGAGTTTCGTATTTAGTGCTTCTGGTTTTTAAATCATTGTGATTGAACATTTATTTGCGATGACCTCAAAATTGCCGGTTTATCTCTTATAATGCTCTCGAATCATTTCATTAACAATTTCCCCCTGATGCGTAATCACGCAGCCTTTGATAATTTCATCTTCGAAGTTTAGCTCGAAGCGCTTCTCATCAGGGTTCCAGAATTCTTCCACCAGATTGTAAAGATTCGAGGAAAACATCTGGCTGGCGTTGACAGCAACTCTTCCCGGTAAATTCGCCAGACCGATAATGCGCACACCGCCCACTTCAACTTCTTTGCCGACTTCAGATCCGGCCACATTGCCGCCGCTTTCCACGGCTAGGTCGACGATTACGGATCCTTTTTGCATGCCGGCGACCATATCTTCGGTGACGATCAACGGTGCCTTGCGGCCAAATAGTTGAGCGGTCGTGATGACGATATCCGATGACGCGCAGACCTTGGCCATGCCCTCCCGCTGTTTCTGCAGTTGTTCATCGGTCAAGGCTTTGGCGTAGCCGTCTTTGGTCTGGCCGGTTTCACCCAGATCGATTTTGACGAACCGTGCTCCCAGAGATTTTACCTGCTCTTCCACCACCGGCCGGGTATCAAACGCTTCAACTCTCGCTCCCAGACGTTTAGCGGTGGCAATCGCCTGCAATCCTGCTACACCGACGCCGATAACAAAAACCCGGGCCGGTGCAATCGTGCCGGCCGGGGTCATCATCATGGGTAGAATTTTATCAAGGCGTTCGGCCGCCACAATGACCGCCGCGTAGCCGGCCAGATTGGCCTGAGAGCTCAAGACATCCATTTTCTGCGCGCGAGTGATGCGCGGGATCATCTCCATGCTGATGGCAGTAATCCCTTTGGCCACGAAACTTTCAATGAGTTCGCGTTCGTTGAAGGGATCCAGCAGGCTTATGTAAACACAGCTCTGTTTCATCAGTTCGACTTCATCCGCACCGGGTTTGCGAATACGCAGCACGACGTCGGCATTGTGTATGAGCGTGTGGCGGTCTGCAGTCACAGCGGCGCCGGCGTTGGTGTATTCTTCGTCGACAATGCGCAGGGTTTGTCCCAGCCCGGATTCTATCGCAACATCGGCGCCGGCCTTGACCAGTTTGGCAACGTGCTCGGGAATCATGCATACCCGGGTTTCACCCTCGTGAACTTCTCTGGGCACGGCGATGTTCATGGCTTGTTGTTCTCCTTTCCATTCAGATGACAGAAGACATATGACAGAGTTCAGAGGCCGGAAAACAGATGACAGACTTCAGAAGTCAGATGACAGAACACAGGTGATAGAAATATGGTTTCAAGTGTGAGGTTTCAGGTGTCAGATAGCAGATTGCCTGTCTTCTGCCATCTGTCCTATATCCTCAGTTTCCTGAAACCTTCATTTCTATGCCTAAAACTGATCCTTCCCCATACTGCCTTCCAGCGCCTCCACCGAGCTTTGACCTTCGAAAAAATTAGATCAAAAAAGGCAGGCCCTATAATATGGATTTTGCACGATTTGGAGGTTTTCATATGCAAGATTCAGGTATTAAATTTTTGACAAATTAAGACCTATTTTCTGCCGCGTCAATGCAGCAGTTGCGCGGGTAAAAAAATCCTCTTCGCTTTATCCGACGGTTTTGATCATATGGAAATAAATGAGGCGGCTCCCAAATCTGTATGGCCTGCTGAGCGCGCAGCCAGTAATCAACCTCTAGCAGATCGTCGCGGTGCTGCATGAATAGTTCCTGCAAAGGTCCGGGCAATCCGAGGAATTTTCGGAATTCTTCCTGGAACACATCGTTTTCATCTACATAAAACCGGGGCTCGTATGCCATCTCATCGTCATAGCTGGATGACGGCGGCAATTTTCTGGTATGACAGCTTGTCAGCGGGCAGAGTTCGTCGTAGTCGTAGAACACCACACGGCCATGGCGGGTTACACCGAAATTATTAAGGAGAACATCGCCCGGAAATTCAACTACTGTATCCGTCTTCAAGCATTTCAAGTTTCCATAATAAACCCTCGGTCTGATTGTCAACAGTCTATTGCCCGGATGCTTTCAAAATTGCTGCCGGGGCGAGCCAACGCCGACAGCTGTCTGAGCGCCTGCCACGCAAGGCACGAGTGGACCGTTTTATTGAGGAAAGGAACTTCAAAAAAGCGCAACACTTTAGCTATTGAAATAAAGGGACACAGATTTTCACAGATTCACACAGATTTAAAATCCAATGAACGCAATCGCCTTCGGCGAGAAAAAAACAGGCCGATTCCCTGATGAAGACTTTGCTCTAGTTGCCGCCGCGAAGCGGACATAAATAATTCATCCCTGCAAATCTGTGTTTATCCGTGTCCGAGTTGGAAAAAATTAAAATCATAAAAAAAGAAACCTGTCCGCCTCGGCGTGATTCGACGTTCACCGTGAGCTTTTACCTGGGATTTTTCCTGCAGGATGTTGCAAAGGTGTGCTTGCTATTTTAATATCTTGCATTACCATAGTAAAATGATCGGAATAATTTATCCGAGATCCTGAAATATGGTGAACATGTTTGTTCGATAATGATTTCACTCAAATATTTCCTGATTAATCACGGGAGGTGATGATATAATGGCAGAAGAAAAATTCAAAATGGCCGCGGAGGTGTGCTCTTACGTGGATGAAGATAGTAACAATTTGAACCTTGAAATTTGCATCCCGGGCGTTAAAAAAGAAGATATCAACCTGAAGATGCGCGATGATAGTTTCAGTTTAACTGCACCCAGAGGCGACTTTGATTATGTGACCACTGCTGCCTTTTGCTGTCCGGTAAACGCTGGAGCAGCTTCAGCCAAATACGAGGACGGCGTTCTCAAGGTCAGCGTCCCCTTCAGGGATCCCATGGAAAATGCGCATCAGGTCAGCATAGGATAGCCTCACACCCCGATGGACAAAATAAATAAAAGCAGGGCGTTACAAGCGCTCTGCTTTTTTTGTTCCTGGAATCAGATGACTCCATTCATAAGCCACCGGCTATGCCGGAAAGAATTCAAAAGGTTTGACCACTACCGCGGGAGTATTTTTTGCTCGTGCAAACTTATAACGATGCCGATGGCATACGAATGGAGATAAAATAAAGAAATTTGGATAATTTTTTGTGATCTAATCGTGTCCGCCAGCGTAGCATCCATCTCCCCATACCCCAGCTCTGTTGGTGGTCGCGTACGTCAGTCTTAAATCTTGAGTCCTGTGCTTTACGATAGTCGTTTTTCTCCTTACAGCCTATAATCGTTCCCCTATACCTTACACCTTTCCGTCATGCCTTTCCCTTTTACCGTGCGCCTTTGTCTTACAACTTATACATTTAACTTTGTACCTTATCCCCATTAATTCGATCAGTATTTTTTTCCGATTCCTACCATTTTGGTATGAAATTTTGACTACATTTTATTCTTTAAGTATCTAAAATAATTAATAAAAAAAATTAGAAAAAATTTCAAAAAAATATTGACAAGCGGGCGTTTTCTTGACAAAAAAGGTCGACAAGTATCTTGACAAAAAAGGTCAAGAAGGTGCCCGCTCGTTAAAGGAAAAATGCGGGATCCTCGATTATGCCGATTACACCCAAAAAAAATCAATACGCACTGCGGGCCATTTTCGAACTTGCCAAGCACAGGGGGAAAGGCCCTAAAAAGATTTCTGAAATCGCCGAAGTCCAGGCCATCCCGCTGCGGTTTCTGGAAGTTATCCTGAGCCAGTTGAAAGGCAGCGGCCTGGTGGATTCCAAGCGCGGTTTTTACGGTGGGTATTACCTGACCCGCCCTCCGGATAAGATCAGCGTCGGGGATGTTTTGCGCTTTATGGAAAAGCCCACCAGCGCGGATCATTGTGTGGCATGCGTGTCCAAAACCAATTGTCCCTTCAGCGGCAAATGTGCTTTTGCATCGATGTGGAATCAAGTCAATGCGGCGATCTTCAATATTTATGACAGCACGACGATTCAGGATCTGTTGAACAACGAGAAGCGGATCAGCAGAAAAACGCAAAAACCGAGTTAATTTTTTTTCGAAAACAGGTAAGGATATCAGACATGGAGAAGGGAAGATCATTGATTCGCTGGACTGCTATTTTCATCACATTCGTCATGGCCTCTTTTTTAATAGGCAGCCCAGCGGTTTTTGGAGTGAAAACGCCGCCGCAAAAGACACTGGAAAGTCGGGCGGATATTATTCGCATCGATTCAA
This sequence comes from Desulfobacterales bacterium, assembly GCA_020345785.1. The sequence goes on along the minus strand of CP070771.1, from coordinate 3,277,654 downwards.
TGCGTGTCTTCGGCAAGCTGACAAGACCACCGGTCACATATCTTCACCAGAAGCACACGGAAGCGCTGGAAAACAAGAACAAAGACTGTTCTGCCTGTCACCTGTCCCAAGATAACCTTATGTCCACCAAATTCCTGCGGCTGCAAAATACGGCCAAAGAGGAAGTGATGGATATATACCATACCAACTGCATCAGCTGCCACAAGGAAACCGCGGCCAATAAGGAAAAAAGCGGTCCGGTGGTCTGCGGTGAATGCCACAAAGACGATGTCGGAGTCGTGTCTTCCTGGCAACCGATCGGCATGGATAAGTCTTTGCACTACCGTCACACGAAAGCCCAGGCCGACAAATGTGAGAATTGTCATCACGTATACAACGAGGCTACCAAAACGCTTTACTATGCCAAAGGTGAGGAGGGCACCTGCCGGTATTGTCATCAGGAAAAGACCGAAGATAACCGCATCTCCCTGCGGCTGGCTTCCCACACTGGCTGTGTGAATTGTCATAGTAAAACACTGGCAAAAAATGAAAGCGCCGGTCCGGTCAGGTGCTACGGCTGCCATGATGCGGATCAGCAAAAATTGATTGCACGCGTTGAAAACGCGCCGCGCATGCAGGTCAACCAGCCGGATTTCGTGTTTGTCAGGTCCGGCAAGGAAGACCGGGCAGAATCAAACCCGGGTACCCGTATGCACCTGGTACCATTTAATCATAAAGCCCACGAAGCCTATAATGATACTTGCCGGGTCTGCCACCACGCCAATCTGAAGGCCTGCAATGACTGCCACACGCTTTACGGCGCCAAGGACGGCAAATTTGTAAAACTCGAGCAGGCCATGCATCAACGCAACGTTGACCAAAGCTGCATGGGATGCCATGAGGCCCGACAGTCCGATACCGCTTGCGCCGGCTGCCATACCTCCTTTGAGCGTAAGCGCGAGGAGGGAACTTCCTCCTGTCTGAACTGCCACATGGTGCCGCCTTCGCAGATCGCCCTCGGCGGCGGCACGCAGGTCGAAGCAAAGACGGCGGCCGCCCGAGCTCTTGAAAACCGCGAGGCCGTTACCCGCACTTACGATGCCGAAGATATACCGGAAACGGTCGACATCAAAATTCTGATGAACCAATATGAGCCGGTTAAGCTGCCCCACCGCAAGATCGTTTTAGCGATGGTTAACAACATCAGCACGAACAAACTGGCGAATTACTTTCACCATGAAAAAGGAACGGTTTGCCAGGGTTGCCATCATAACAGCCCGGCCTCCACAAAGCCCCCGCGCTGTGTCAGCTGCCACGGCAAACCGTTTAACGATAAGGACCCCTTCAAACCGGGATTGATGGCCGCTTATCACCGACAATGCATGGAATGCCATGAAGCGATGGGAATTAAAAAACCGGTTGAAACCGATTGTACGGCATGTCATGCCAAAAGAACTTGATATGCTTTGGGTTCAGAGGTTCAGGGTTCAGGGGTTCAGAGGTTCAGGGTCTCGAGGTTCGGGGTTTAGAGGTTCAAGGTTCTGGGGCCTGGTTTCCGTGCGGCATGTTTTCAGCGTATCATGATAAAGTTGGAACTGTTAATTCGCGGCCTCTGAAGAGAGAATGCCTGAATTTAATATTGCTATAGGCTTGTTATTTAAGGCAACCCTGAACGCTGAACCTTGAACCTGATAACCACCATAAAGCTAGAGGTAAATGTATGTCCATTTCACGCAGAAAGTTTCTTGGCTGGCTGGGCGCTGCCGGTTTAGGTACCGCATTGGGCAAGACCGCAGGTGCTGCTTCCAACAAGCATTTTACCGGTTTTCCGCAAAGCAGCGGCGTTCTGTTTGACAGTACCCGGTGCATCGGCTGCCGCAAATGTGAAGAAGGCTGCAACCGGGTCAACGAGCTGCCGGAACCGGACCTGGCCTTCAGTGATCTTGGCGTGCTGGATACCGAACGTCGAACCACGGCCAAAGCCTACACCATTGTCAACCGCTACGATAATGCGAACGGCGCCGAAAGGCCGCTGTATCGCAAGGTCCAGTGCAACCACTGTCTGGAGCCTGCCTGCGCATCGGCCTGCTTTGTGCGGGCGTTCACCAAAACCGAGACCGGTGCGGTAACCTATGATGCCTCGATTTGCGTGGGATGCCGGTACTGTATGATTGCCTGCCCCTTTGAAATACCGGCCTACGAATACAATAATGCGTTTTCACCCCGGATTATGAAGTGCACATTGTGTTATCCGCGGATCGTTGAGGGATTGCTGCCCGGCTGCGTGGAAGCCTGCCCCACCGAAGCACTGACCTTTGGCAAGCGCGAGGATTTATTGCGGGTCGGGCGCGAGCGGATCCGCAGGTTTCCGGAGCGTTACGTGGATCACATATACGGCGAGAATGAAATGGGGGGCACCAGCTGGCTATACCTTTCCGCCGTTCCATTTAAAGAGGTCGGAATGAGAGAAGACCTCGGGGTGACACCGGCACCCAAGCTCACCTCCGGCGCGCTGAGCGGTGTGCCGGTTGTCGTCGGACTCTGGCCGGTTCTGCTTACGGGAATCTATGCCATTAACAAGAGGAAGGAAAAAATTGAGCAGCAGGAAAAGGCGCAGGCCGTAGCAGCCGCATTGGAAAAAGCGCAGGCAGAAGCGAAAGCCAAGATGACCGAAGCAATGGAATTTGCAGAAAAACAAAAAGCCAAAGCCATCGAAGCCGCTGTCAGCAAGGCACTGGAAGAAGCAGCCAAAGCCGCTGAAGAAAGCGCTTCCGATACCCAGGCAGAAGATACAGATAAGAAGTCAAGCGAGGAGGATGCCTGATGTCTGATCAAGCTACGACCGCCGGCAAATCTTATTTAACGCCGTTTAATATTGTTGCCGGAATCATTGTGATCATTGGTCTTTTTATTACGGTGCTGCGCTTTACCAAAGGACTGGGGGCGGTCACCAACCTGTCCAACAACAACCCATGGGGCATCTGGATCGGTTTTGATCTGCTGGTCGGCGTTGCGCTGGCCGCCGGGGGGTACGTGACATCCGCCGCCGTCTACATATTCGGTATGAAGAAATATCATTCAGCGGTCAGACCTGCCATACTTACCGGCTTTCTGGGCTATGCCCTGGTTGTGGTGGCGCTTAATTATGATGTCGGCCGCCCCTGGCGTCTGCCGTACCCGTTTATTGTCCAGCAGGGAACTACTTCATTGCTTTTTGAAGTAGCCGCCTGTGTGGCCCTTTATCTCACCGTGTTATTCATTGAATTTTCGCCGGCGGCCATGGAGTGGCTCGGTCTGAAAAGGGCCCGCAGCATCGTCGTCAAACTGACGCTGCTTTTGACGATCTTCGGCGTCGTCCTGTCTACCCTTCACCAGTCGTCGCTGGGAGCGCTTTTTTTAATCGCGCCTTCGAAACTGCATCCCCTCTGGTATTCGCCTTATTTGCCGGTATTTTTCTTTGTCTCCAGCATTATTGCCGGGCTTTCGATGGTCATCTTCGAAGGTACGCTGTCTCATCGGTATTTTGCCGATAAAATGGACGAGGCCCATTTAAAAGAAAAGGACGACGTCGTACTGGGATTCGGCAAAGCTGCATCGTTGGTCTTGGCCGGTTACTTCATTATCAAAGTGATCGGAGTCTCGGAAGGCAACAACTGGCATTTGCTGGGCACTTCCTACGGGCTGTGGTTCCTGGTGGAAATACTGGGCTTTGTGGCCCTGCCGTGTTTTTTTTATGCCATCGGGGTGCGCGAAAAGAAAATTACAATGATTAAATGGACGGCCGCGTGGACCGTCGTCGGTATTATCATCAACAGGTTCAACATCTGTCTGGTAGCCTTTAACTGGCACCTGCCGTCCAGTGAGCGGTATTTCCCGCATTGGATGGAAATCGGTATTTCCGTCTTTCTGGTAACGGTTGGAATCATTGCCTTTCGATTTATCGTAAGCCGGATGCCGATTTTGTATGCGCATCCGGATTACCCGGAGGAGCACTAGTTTTTGGTTATTAGTTATCAGTTATTAGTTATCAGTTATTGGTTATCAGGCCCTCAGAGGCCTTTTCCTGATAACATGCTTCTACAGGTATAGGGTTTCAGATGTCAGGTGTCAGGAAGTGAAGATGTTAAACGCTAATAACTGATAAACTGGATTTGCGGTATCCTGAAACCGGGATTCCTCATTATAAAATGATTAACATCACTAATTTTAGGCATTTTACGCAATTTAGCCATTTCAGGGATTCATAGCTCAGGACCTATCGGATTGAAATTTGAAAAGTAAATCGAGCAGCATTTCAGGGTGACAAGATGGAAAGTACCATTCACACATTACAGGAATATATGTTTCGCACCGAAAGCATTACCTATATTTTAATCGTGGGGGCGCTTGTTGCCATAACATTGTGGTATCGTTTTCTGACCGATCGAGATGACGAAGAATAGCAAAATTTATATTTTGAAGTTGTCGCATGAAAGACGGTATAATAGAATGTAAGGAGTAAAACATGTATGAGTTTGTAACCGGCCCTCTGGCCTGGCTGGCATTCGGCATCTTTTTCATTGGTTTGATTGTCCGAACCGTCCTGTACATTAAAGGGCTTGATTGGAAGCTTGACCGGGTGACGTACTCCGTCAATACTTCTTATGGCGTAAGAGGCGCCGCACGTTCCATTCTATTCTGGTTGTTTCCTTACGGGACGCGCAGCTGGCGCAACAATCCCTGGTTTACGCTCTGGGTTTTTGTGATGCACATCGGTCTGCTGCTGACACCGATTTTCCTGCTGGGGCACAACATTGTGCTCAAGGAAAGCTGGGGATTCGGCTTGTGGACACTGCCTGAAGGGGTGGCGGATTTTTTTACAATCCTCGTCATTGTGTCTGTGGTCTTTTTGATCTTGCGCCGCATTGCCCTGCCGGAGGTCAGATTGATCACGACGGCCTACGACTACCTGCTTTTGGCCATCGCAGTCGCTCCGTTTATCACAGGTTTTATTGCTTATCACCGGGCCGCAGATTACTATTTCTGGATTGTCGCCCACATTATTTGTGGTGAAATTTTTCTGGTGGCGATACCCTTTACCAAGCTGTCTCATTTCGTTCTTTTCTTTCTTTCGCGGGCCCAGCTGGGCATGGATTACGGCATCAAACGCGGCGGCATGAAGAACAAGGGTATCGCGTGGTAGCTTGCAAATAATGAACATTGAAGATTGAATATTGAAGATTTG
>CP070771.1:3270707-3272351 GCA_020345785.1 Desulfobacterales bacterium | reverse complement strand
TCACTTCTTTCCAGGGCCAGATTTTTTGCAAAGAGCCGGCGATCAGGCCGGCAAGGAAGGCCAGGGTCAAATTGTGGAATTTGTTAAGCAGGTAGTTGAGCACCCTTGAAAATCCTACCAGACCGATCAAACACCCTACGCAGAAAACCGCAATAACCGTGAAATTGTGCGGCAGGAAAGGATTTTTAAGCGCTGCTGTAATATACTCATACTTACCCAGAATCAACAGAATAAAGGCACCGCTGATCCCGGGCAGGATCATGGCGCAGATGGCTACAATTCCACAAAGAAATATAAACCAAAGGTCCTCAGGGGTCTGGATGGGAATCAGATTGACGATGATGGTGGCCGCGATGATTCCGGTCACAAAACTAACACCTGCTTTGCCATGCCAATTTCTGACATGTTTGGCGACCATAGCCGTTGATGCCGCAATGAGGCCAAAAAAAAGACTCCAGGTAGGCACCGGATGATGATGAAGCAGATAATTCATCAGGCGCGCCAAACTCAAGATCGCCACAATAATTCCGGAAAATAGGGTCAACAGGAATCGAACATGGACCTTGGCGACGGCTCCCCTGACATCAAATGCCAGGATTTTTTGAAGCACCGCCATATCGATTGAGCGCAGAGCTCCAATGAGATTTTCATATATTCCGGTGATCAGAGCAATGGTTCCGCCGGAAACACCGGGTATTACGTCTGCAGAGCCCATGCAAACTCCTTTGAGAGCCAGATTCAGCGCTTTTCTGGCAGACGACGGACCCGGACTTGAATAGAATGCATCCTTCCATGTCCCAATGAATTTTTCTTCCATCGCAAATCTCATCTACAGCGTTCGAAGCCAGGTTGTCATAACTTCGAATGATGTTTGGTTTTAAAAATTCAGGTATTAATTCATGCTTCCTTCCATCCATGCTCTCCCACAAGTTTGACAAATCTGCATCCGCCGAGGTTGGTTTGGCGAATGCTATTTTCGTCCCGGTAGATTTTAATGAGATCCTGGGTATGCTGGTTGCCTACCGGAACCACCAACCGCCCGCCTGAGGCGAGTTGACTGACCAGTACATCCGGAATTTCCGGCGCGCCGGCCGTCACCACAATCGCATCGAAAGGGCTTTCACTCTGCCAACCTTTTGTGCCGTCGGCATACCGGGTGACGATATTATGATAATGAAGCTTGTCAAAAAGACTGCGCGCCTTCATGTATAGCGATCGAATGCGTTCGATGGTATAAACACGATACACGATTTGGGATAAAATGGCGGCCTGATAACCCGAACCGGTGCCGATCTCAAGCACCCGGTCGTTTTTATCGAGCTGCAGCGCCTGGGTCATTTCTGCGACGATATACGGTTGAGAAATGGTCTGCTGCTCACCAATCGGCAGCGGATAGTCACCGTAGGCCTGATCCCTTAAAGCCTCACTTACAAACAGATGCCGTGGGACTTTGCGAAAGGCACTCAAAACCAGCGGATCCTTGATGCCTCTTGCTTCAATCTGATTGCGCACCATTTCTTCTCGCTGGCGTTCGTATTTAAAGAACTCTTTTTCCATTATAGCGGCATCCCGGTTTTTCTTGAATATCCTTCATTTTTTTATCAATTCGGATGGGTTCGGTCAAGATGATAGCTTTGTAAAAAT
>CP070771.1:3268670-3270607 GCA_020345785.1 Desulfobacterales bacterium | reverse complement strand
GGTGGGCGACACTTTACGGATCAGGCTTAGCAACCCCCGCATGGCGAGACTTTCCCCGATGATACTCGGAAAAAAATGCCGGGCATCCATGCGGCTGAGCACGGATGTGACCTGATCGAATACACTGGAAAACTGCTGAATTCTATCCACAGACCAGTCTTTTTTTTTGGTTTCTTTTGAACCTGGCAGACGCGCAAATTTACTGGCTTTTGCGACAAATTCCTCGACCGGTTTTAATATGAGCCGAACCATTGCAAAACCGCAAGCATATGCAAAAAAGCTTATAATAATGATAACCCAGAAAACCGTTCGCTCCGGCGCCACACCGTGCATCAAACCATATTTGGTCAGCCGGAAAGAGACAATGGCGGCAAATATGGTAAATCCCGTGAAAATAAAAGGAATAATGATGTAGAGACTAATGTAGAAGCGCGACTGTTTCATGAAATATTAGTTTTAGTGCCTAAAATTATGCTTGGCGGCTTTAGGCCAGGAAGCTTGAAGGCCTATTTGGCCTTTGGTTTATAAATTCTTAAGCACTAAGATACAGTTATTCTTAATACCTTACCCTCATGGTTTAATTGCTGTCGGCTTTCTCGCCTCACAGCTTCCAAGCCTTCCAGCTTATTACTTCGCCATCAGGGTCAAATCCCACATCGGCAGGAAAATCGCCAGGGCAAAAAAACCAACCACAGCCGCGAGACCGATGGTCAAAATCGGCCCGATGGCTTCGGATAGTTTTTTCATGGCATACTCAACTTCGGTGTCGTAATGCTGGGCCACATCCTGCATCAATTCCTCGAGGTTGCCGGATTCTTCACCGATGGCCACCATATTAATAAGCATGGGTGTAAAATATTTGGCCGAGCTCAACGGTCCCGCAATACCGTGACCTTCGGCCAGACGGTTTCTGATGCCGTCCAATTCACGGGAAATGGCGGCGTTGCCGATGGTTTCCGACAAAATATCCATTACCTGGAGAATATCGACCCCGCTGGCCTGTAAAATGGAAAATATGCTGGCAAAGCGTGATATAGCACTTTTTACAAACAACGGCCCCACGATAGGCAGCTTCATCGCTGCCGTATAAAAGACGTACCGGCCGTGGTCGGTCCGCAAATAAAAGTAGGAAACCACCCCGCCGACCACAAAAATGGTGATGCCAATGTACCAGTAATGGACCATAAACGTATATAAGAGCATGCAGATCTGCGTCGGCAGCGGAAGTTTCAAACCAGCGCTTTTAAAAATGCCCACAAACCGGGGAATGACCCCCGTCAGAAGCACTAGAAAAGCCACGACCAGAAAGCAAACCACGATGGTCGGATACATCATGGCGGATTTAATATCGGATTTTACCCGGTGTTCGTGTTCGATAATGTAAGTCAAACGGTCGAGCACCTCGTTGAGGGCTCCGCTGGCCTCTCCAGCTTTGAGCATGTTGCAGTAAAGCGGCGAGAATGCTTTTGGATGTTTTCGAAAGGCTTCATGCAAACTGGAGCCTTCCTTGATATCCCGGTGGATGGTGTTTAGAATCTTGCGCAGTTTAGGATGCTCGGTTTGCTCTTCCAAAACCTTCAACAGAGATAGCATCGGCACCCCGGCTCGAATCAAGGTGTTGAACTGCTTGGTGAAAAGAATCAGCTCGGGTGCTTTAATCTTAGAAAGAGAATCAAGAATGTTCCCCAGTTGAACACCTGATACCGCTGCGCGTTCTTCCCGGACCCGGGTCGGAATATACCCCTGGGACGCCAGCATAGTGCTGGCTTTCTCCGATGATTCGGCCTCGATTTCACCGGTGGTGGTCGTACCGTCCTCGGTGATGGCGCGGTAGCTGAATTTTGGCATAATAATCTCGGTTTTGAATTCTTTATTTTAGGTATCAGGTGTCAGGGGTGGTGCTGCTGCAAGTCCAAACCCTGAACACTGAAACCTCT
>CP070771.1:3261856-3268570 GCA_020345785.1 Desulfobacterales bacterium | reverse complement strand
TACCAATATTCGCCACATGGCGGCCGAAGCAGTTACCGAGCCGGTTGATTTGGCCACAATCGATGTCTCCTTTATTTCCTTGAAAATTGTCGTTCCTGCAGTAGCTGCATTTCTGAGTGAAAATGGCCACATTCTGGCATTGATAAAACCACAATTTGAAGTCGGTAAAAATCAGGTCGGAAAAGGCGGTGTCGTCAGGGACGAAAATCTCCATAACCGTGTTATTCAAGATTTATCCTCATTTTTTGGGGAAAAAGGAATGGTGTGTCTGAAGGTCTTCCCCTCACCGATCCTCGGACCAAAGGGAAACCGGGAATTTTTTATCCTGTTGCAGCCAATCAAGGTGGTTTGACCTGATTTTAGACTTGCTTTTTTCCAGCTTAACATATAGTGATGACATTTTAATTTTGCACTGATCGACAGAACCTATATGAAAAGGCGTTACCGTACGCTGAGGGAAGAGAGGAGTTTTCATGAGTGAAAAAGTTGATAGTTTAAGAAACATTGCCTTGGTTGCTCATTCCGGAGCCGGGAAAACTACGCTTGCAGAAGCCATGTTGTTCAACAGCGGAATTATCAAACGTATGGGCCGGGTGGAAGATGGCAACACAGCGATGGATTTTGAACCGGAAGAACTCAGACGTGTATCTAGCATCAGCTCCGGGTTCCACCAATACGATTGGAAAAAACACACCGTCACAATTATTGACACCCCCGGTGATCAGAACTTTTTTTCAGATACGCTTTGTTGTCAGCAGGCGGCCGACGGCGCTCTGGTAGTTATTGATGCCGTCGATGGGATAAAAGTTCAAACCGAGCAGGCTTGGGAATTTGCCAAGAATTTCGATCAGCCGTGCATGATTTTTATCAATAAACTCGATCGCGAACGCGCTGATTTTTCACGTGCCTTTCAAGATGCCGCTGCGATTTTCGAACCCAAACCAATCATTTTGCAGCTTCCCATCGGTGCTGAAGCGGGCTTTAAGGGTGTCGTCGACTTAATAAGTGGTAAAGCATACATTTACGATGCAGACGGCAAGGCTCAAAAGGGCGATGTCCCGGCCGATATGCAGGAGTTGGTCGAAAAGGAGAAAGAAAATCTCATTGACAACATCGCTGAAGCTGATGATAAATTGATTGAGCGCTATCTGGAAGGGGAAGAACTCAGTGAGGAAGACTTAAGAACTGCCTTGAGAAAGGGCACCCTGATGCGCACGTTTGTGCCAGTGGTGTGTGGTTCTGCCAGCAAAAATATCGGAATTGATTTATTGATGAACCTGATTGTGAATGCAATGCCATCTCCTCGCGATCGCGGTCCTAAAGTCGGCACCAATCCGGCGACGGGCGAGAAAATAGAGCGTGCGCCTGATCCGGATGCACCCTTTTCCGGTTTTGTGGTTAAAACCGTGGCGGATCCTTATGCCGGCCGTCTGACTATTTTCAGGGTGGTTTCCGGTACCCTCGGCACCGACGGTACCTTCTACAATGCCAGCAAGGAAGCAAGGGAACGTTTCAACCAATTGCTGACTATCACCGGCAAGGAGCAGAAACCGGCGGCGGGCGCAGGGCCCGGCTCAATTGTTGCCGTGGCAAAACTAAAAGAAACCCTTACGGGCCATACGCTCTGCGATGAGAACAATAAGATTGTGTATCAATGTGTCGAACCCCTCCCCTCTTTAATATCGTTTGCGATCGCAGCCAAGTCTAAAGGCGATGAAGACAAAATATTCAGCTCCTTAACCAAGCTACTGGAGGAGGACCCGGCGCTGAAATTGGATCGAATAAGCGAAACCAGAGAAATCCTTTTGTCGGGCCTGGGGCAAATTCACATCGAAAGCATCGTTGAAAAGCTCAAGAGAAAATTTAACGTCGAGGTGGTGCTGAACACTCCCAAGGTCCCCTACCGAGAAACCATTAAGAAAAAAATCAGAGTTCAGGGAAGGCATAAGAAGCAAACCGGCGGCCACGGACAATTTGGTGACTGCTGGGTTCAGCTGGAACCGCTGCCCAGGGGAAAGGGATTCGAATTCGTGGATGCCATTGTCGGCGGTGCGATCCCCAGAACTTATATTCCAGCCGTTGAAAAGGGAATTGTTGAAGCAGCTCAAAAAGGTGTCCTGGCAGGATTTCCGTGCGTCGACTTTAAAGCTACCGCCGACGACGGATCTTATCATGCCGTGGATTCATCCGAAATGGCGTTTAAAATTGCAGGTTCGCTCGCTTTTAAGAAAGCGGCTGAAGAGGCCCAGCCTGTTCTATTGGAGCCGATTATGTATGTTACCATCACTGCTCCGGATGAATTTATGGGCGATATCATGGGGGATCTCAACGGCAGGCGCGGCCGCGTGCTCGGCATGGACAGTGCCGGAAAAAATCAGGTCATCAAAGCCCACGTTCCGATGGCCGAATTCCTGACCTATGCACCGGATCTCAGATCTATGACCGGTGGGCGTGGCGTATATAACATGGAATTTTCCCATTATGATGAGGTGCCGGCCCAGATCGCAGAAAAAATCGTTGAAGAGGCAAACAAGAGCAAAGAATAAAGCGAATATCGAATGAATGGGTTTCAGGTGCCCCCCTCCCTAGGCAAGGCGAAGGGGGGACACCTGAAACTTCTAAAAAATCTAGGCATCTATAAACCTCGGAAACGACCTGCCCGCTCGTGCCTTGCATGGCAGGAAGGATTGTCGCTACGGCGCCGCTAAGCGCCTAAGCTGAACTCCTTAATGCCTCACTCTCATTCTTCGTAGCTCCAAAATTGAACGATGCATTTTTTTGCCGGGGCGTAACCTGCCTGAAAAGCGTCCCATCTGCTGGCAAACTCGATCCTGTTTGTCGGCTTTATTTTCTTGGCAAAGGGACAAGCAGCAGAATGAAATCTGCGGGATTTTGGATTTCCTATGTATCGGTCACTTTTTTCTTTCCAATTACGCCATAAGCCCTTTCTTGATGCCATGGCTTCCCGCTGGGCATGGTAAAGTATTTTCTCGTATTTCACATTGGGCAATCGATACAGGTAATATGCCAATCCGTTTTGCAGCAGCCGGAAATTTACGAACGACCCATCCGGCAGGAAAATATAGGCCAGCATTCGCCCGTATTGATCGCAACGCTCGGTATCAAATTCAAGGCGAATCTGGCGGGACATAACCAGACTTTTGTTAAATGACATGGCTTGGTAAGCATAAGGCTGTGCTTTCTGATCTGCATGGTCGATTTCAGGCGCATTGATACCGACGTATCGGACCCGTTGCCCGGTTGCTAAAACGATGGTGTCGCCGTCGTCTACCCACTTTACCATATGCCAGGTTTGGGCGGGAGAACTCTGTGTGGATAAAACTACAAATAAGAATATGGAGAAGGCGGAGGGGATTGGCAATGAAAATTGACGATTGAAGATTGAAGATTTATGGAATTCTGTCATTTTAATTTTCATTACTCTAAGAATCCGGCTGCGTCCAATTCCCGACCTGTAAAAAGGGGGAATCTATGAGGTTTTCAAAAATAAAGGCGAAGATCCCAGAGCAAGAATAGCTCAAAAAAAATGGAAATGATCCATACATATAAAATCGACCATAACCCTTAATTCTTCATTCTTCAATCTTCAATTGACTCACCCCGCAATGCTTCACCGCCTGGTCATCCAGCATTTGGTTGAGACTGCCCTGATCGGAAGCGGTAAACCCCAGGGATTTTTGCCAGACTTCATCATCTTCCATACAAAGATAAATGCATACCTGCGGCGCAAGTTTTCGTATGCATGCTATAATTTTTTGATACACTGCAATACGCAACGGTTTGAAATAACGCATCTTGCCATCAAGACCCGTAATGAATTCTCCGTAGATAATTTTTGATTTTGGAAAGCGCTTCTGAATACGCGTTTTCAGTGACGGCATAAAGCGAAAAGTACCCAGGCTGATCCACACAATGTTGTCCGGTGAAACATGGGAGAATATTTTTTTTACGACGCCTTCATATTCAGCTTCGCAGCCGTCATAGATCACAATCGGGTCAAAATGGAAAGCCAGCGGATAACCCCAGGATTCGCATCTGGCTGCGGCCTTGAGTCTGGCTGCAAGTGAAGCCGTACGTCGTTCTTCTTCAGCAATGACCCGGTCTGTATTAACAGACCATGCCACAATGGTTTTGCGATTGTGCGACAATTGCTTCAATCCATCGATTGCCGTCGTTTTTGTTTTCAGTTCAAGAACGGCCTGCCGCTGGTCGGCCAATGCGGGGACCAGCTCTTTGCTGAGATCAGTCCACAATTCCCATATCAGGCTGTCGGTATACTCTCCGGTTCCTATTCTATGGATTGAGCGGTCCGTGAATATGCCGTCGAGCTCCGTGAAAAGATCGTTATGATTGACAAAATATTGCAGCACGGGGGGGTGAAAATATGACTGCAGGATACAATAGCTGCAGTCCATGTGGCAAAAAGTTCCGATATGCAGAATTTCATATCCGCAGCACGCATAACAACGGGTGCCGGGACATTTTCGAATGAACGCGCCTTTATTGCGAGTCAAAAAAAGGACGGTTTTTCCTTTCTGAACGGGATCCGTCGCCGCAGACACGCGATCATAGACCTGTCGTGCGTCGGTTATGATTTCGCTTGGAACGTTCAATCGACGGATAATGGCGCGCACTTTATCAGAATCTTTGACCTGCTGATCAATGTAGAGTTTTTGAATGGACATAAGACTGGAAATTTTCGGAGGGATTATTTAGATACGCCGCGTGCAAATATTTCGAAGGCCACATCGAGTGTTTGCTTTAAGAAGTTTTTTTCATCGTCGATCATTCGTTTGCTCTCCTCCCAGAGAACGACACCGGTGAATAAAGCCCACACAATGTCCGCTATGGCAGTTGGATTGTTGTCCCTGAAACCACCTTTACCGGCACCGTCTTTAAATATTTCAGCCAGGACATTGAGTGAATTGCGCGACAGTTCCGTGATGTTTTCAAGCAGCGGCGAAGATAAATTCATCAGGGTTTCACTGGATTGAAGATGGAACATATTGATCAGAATCATGGGGTCAAACTGGTATACGTCATACAAAGCTTCTTTTATCGCGACAATTTTTTGCAGCGGATCACTATCTTTTTCCTTCTTGACATCCTCCAGTCTGATGTTCAGATACTGCAAAATTCTCAAAGACAGCGAGGCATACAACTCGTCTTTATTTTTGAAATATAGATACAGAGTCCCCGGACTCAACTCTGCTTCTCGGGCAATGTCTTCCATGGTGGACTTGGAAAAGCCCTTTTCAGAAAACACGCGTTTTGCCGCCACAATGATTTGCTGGCGCCTTCTTTCACGTTCCCTTTTTTTTCTTTCCTGTATTCCCATAATCTTCTGAAGATAATTTATTTCATGATTATCACTATATTCGGTAGCATGTGTTTGTCAAGTAATATTTGTTGATTTATTCCAGGATTACGGCAAATACGCAGGCCCTACAACATACGCCTTTTATTCTAAAATAGAAAACCTGGTCCTCCCTATGGGCAGGAAGCCGGGCCAGGATTCTTTGCTCAATCAGTTGCAGCCATTTCGACACGTTGGTATCAGACGGTCTACCCTGCAGAAATGTCTGGCCCTTCAACAATTTTTTCAAAACTGGGATGAGTAAGCAACTGGTCTAACCTGTTTCTTAATTCCGCGAGTTGCGCAAGATTGGTAAAATTCAAAGTCAATGTGTAAGAAGTTCCTTCAAAGTCTTTGGGAGGGACTATTTTGATGTCGCTGCCGAGCTTTAATTGCTTGAGATGGATTTGATAATTTTTTTCAGCTTCAATTATTCGGGGAAAACGCCATCGCCGCAAAATGGACCTTATTTGACGTGCCTTTTGTGCTCGGTCAAGGTCTTTGTCATTGATAATCTTTTGTAATCCGGGTTCCTGCATCACTTGCCGGACAGAACTATTTCCGCGCCGGGCGATCTCATCCACCAGAGTGAGGATCTCTTTTTGTTTGTTGAGGCTTAATTTCAGCTGATCGAACAAACGGGCGAAAGCAATTGCACTGTCAGGATCTAGTATCCCCAACTCGCCGGCCATAGACAGGGAAATTGCATCGTTCAGAATAGTGCATTGAACAGGCCACGGCAGCAAACAGAGATTTTTGATTTTTTTGATGATTGACGGATTGGTCGGCAGGCCAAGCGTTGACACCGCCTCTAGCAATTGACTGTTGCTGTCGAAAAATGACGATAATTTTTGAAATGCTCTGGACATTTCGATCAAATTGAGCGGTCTTTGAAAAGCATTTTCTGCAATGGCCAAGCGCACACAGTCAAGCTGATCTGCATCAGAATCCAGAATGCGGACGATTATTTCATTCCAACCTAGTTTTTGGCAGGCGTTGACACGGCGAAATCCGCTGATGATCACATAAGCCGAATTATTCTTGATCAGCATGGGTGGGTTTATAAGGCCATCATACTGAACGGAAACCAATAGTTCATCGACATCCTCGCGGGTAGTGATGCGATACGTATCATTTTGCAGGTTAATCTGTGTCAGTGGTACTGTCTGATATTTTGCTGATTGAAGGGATAGAGGTGGCATTCTGGGTAATTGGTTTTAAAGTACAGATGACAGATTTCATATTATTTGAAACTTCGGCTGGACGGAACAGCGAACCGCAGAACCGCAGAATAACGAACCGCAGAATTTCGAAGGGTGGTTTCGCTTTGCTCAGTC
>CP070771.1:3259259-3261756 GCA_020345785.1 Desulfobacterales bacterium | reverse complement strand
TTTAACTTTTCAGCGATTTTGAGCATGGTGGCCAGCGACAGCACTTTTCCGGTTTGCGGCAGACTGTCAAGGTAATCGTGAATCCTGGTGACGATGGCCATTTTGCTGGAGGTAAACCAGTATTTATCATTATCCTCTTTTTCTTCGAATTCATCGAATTCTTCGAATTCTCCGAATTCATCGAATTTATCAAAATCATCGTCCCCCTTGGCATCGCTTCCGGCGGCTTCGGCAGGTGCCGAAGGTGCCGCAGGTTCCGCTACTTTCGGTTTACCAACTTCACCAAGTTCAATGATGACATCCAGCGGTGTGGTGCCGCCCAGCTTTTGATCGATAACCTTCATGCCCCGGTAGATTTCGGTAGTATCTTTAAAGTAGTCAATAAAGCTGTTTTCGACGGTCAGTCGGGTCATGCCGACAGCGCTGATGATAAATACGATGCCGCCTGTTGCCAGTATGGCGGTGCCATGAGCTTCGGTGAATCCGGCCAAAAATGATGTCAATGAATAGCGTGATTTCTTTGCGGCCCGAATCGTTTTCTTTTCCAGCAGCATTAGACCGGCCGGAAAGATCAAAAATGTCAGAATCAGCGACACCGCAATACCGGCAATCATCATCCAGCCAAAGGCCTTAACCGGCAGAATATTGCAGAATAAAAGCGACCCGAAACCGGCAATTGTTGTCAAGGCTGCAAAAAGACAGGGCGTCATCATCTGGCGAACGGTGTCGAGAATAAGCTGGCGCTGTTCAGCAGCGGGATTATTAACTAAAAGATACCGGTATCGCACAATTAAATGCACCGTGATGGCCATCGTGACGATGAGTTGTAAAGAAATAAAATTGGAAGATATCACCGTCACCCGCCAGCCGAACATCCCCAGCAGGCCCATCATGGCAATTGCCGCCGACGCACAGCAGAGTATCGGCAGTATCACCCAGCGCTTGTTGCGAAATATAATACCTAGAGTTACAATCAAAAAAAGCAGTACCCCGAGACCAAATATTTTCAGATCTTTTTTGATAAAGCTGATCAGGTCGTCGGTAATCATACTGATACCACCCAAAAAAAGCTCAGCATCGTCGCGATAGCGGTCCATTATCGCACGGATGGCAGCAATATCCCGGTGGCGGATTTTCTTTACCTCATCCCGTCGGTTTTGAAGTTCGGTGGTAACCTTTTTTAATTCGGCATTCTCTGCCGCCGGGAGGGGACCTTTCAGTCGTTTTTCCAGCAATTGATCATGTCTGGCCGATAGCTCCTGATACGCCTTATCGGGGTGAAATTTAATTTGAAGGGCTGTTGTTTTAAGATCTCCGCTGACCAATAGATTGCGATAAAGCGGGCTGTTGGCGAACTCGATTTTAGCCCGCTTCCGGTCTACAGTGGGCGATTCGAGCGTCTGGATACTGGTGGCCAGTTGCTTGACCGGCACCGGCGGACTCTCCAGTAATGGCGCATCCAGGATGGAAATTACCTCCGAGACGCTGTCCAGCTGTCTTAGTTCATCGCGCAACCGCATGAGGGTCGCCAGGGTGTGGTCCGAGAATAAATCGTCTTTCGGCGTATAGGTCAGCAACAGGTAATCATGTCCCCCAAAGCGTGATTTAATGATCTGGGAATAACGCAGGTCTTCGTCAGTCTCGAGAATCAACGTTTGGGTAGAGGCATCCAGTTTAAATTCCTTGGCCTTATATCCGAGAAAAGAGACCAGTACCAGAAGACAGAACAGAATGAGTCGCGGTCGCTTAAGAAGGATCTTATCGTAAAATCTTATTAGCAGGGACGGCAGTGCACTCATACAGATAGCTTAACGTTCGAAAATTGAGGATTTTAGTAGTGGTTTCCAACATCGATACAATGAGCAATGCGCCGACATTGTCAGGAGCGGATGCACAAACCGTATCAGACCGTTAAAAGGGTTTCTATTTTTCACTCGGCTTTTCCATTTTCGCCAGAAGATCTTCAAACGAACCATTCTGCAGGACCTGGTCAAATTGGGCCCGGTAACTTCGGATAATACTGACGCCCTGGATCTCTAGATCATATATTTTCCAGCTGAGCTCTGAGTCGTAAAACTTGTACAGTATGGATATCTTCCTGTCTTTGGAGACCAAATACGTAAGGATGTGAATTTTTTCCTTGATCTCAACAGGCGGTTCATAAAGAACCTTTTCATCCGTATAGAGCGTGAGACTGTCGAGGTAGGATGTCCGCAGGCGATTGATGAAAAGTTGCGTGAATCTTTCTCTTTGCTCCTTAGTGAGGCCGGGCCAGTATTTTCTGCCCAAAGTCAGCTTTGCCATCAGGGAAAAATCGAACATCGGTGTTACGATATCGACAATTTCTTTTTTTCTCGTCTCCTGGTCCAAATCCTTTTTTTCCAGGACCGCAAAAACTGCCTCGAGATTGCTTTTCAAAAACGCTTCAGCGGAGATTTTATCTGCCGCCATAGTTGACTGGCACACCACGAGCAGGCTTAAAACAGCACAAGACAAT
>CP070771.1:3249190-3259159 GCA_020345785.1 Desulfobacterales bacterium | reverse complement strand
CAACAATGCGTACAGGGAACAATCCAGCCCCGAAAGGCCGCCGTAATTTTTTAGATTCGGCATGGCCAACCAGATCACGATGGGGATGAGAATGGCTGATATTACGATGGAGGTCATATACTTTTTTCTGTCCATCATTTCGCAGAGAGAACCGAGAACCAAAAATGTCATGGCGGACCACAGGAGATGATCCGTATTCAAGTGCACCCAGTGGCAGGAGAAAATTCGCCAAAAATCGCCATCATTTATTGCTGTTCGCGTATAAAGCAGTTGCGGCCGCAAGGGATGACAGTAATGAATCGCCAGGGCGGCAGCGGTTAGAAGCACAGAGGCGCAAGGCATCCGTCTTACTTTATCAAGAATTTTTGATTTCATTTTGCGAGACCTGCTGCTGTTTTCCTCAGGGTTCAAAGGTTCCGGGTTGCCGATACTGGCAACCCGGAACCCTGAACCTGTCAACGGCTGCCTATTTTTTTCTCCGAGCTAGAAGTTTTAATGCTGTCATGGCTGAAAATAATAGGGCCAGACCGCCGGTCAATGGATCGATGGCGCCGCCGCCACCGCCAAGACTCGGCGCCTTAAACTTGAAGGCCGGTTTTTTCTCATCTACACGGTAACTTTTTACGGGCTGCTGGGATTTTGCGGCGCGGGCCTGCTGCTCGCGGGCGATGCGGACCTGATTGCGACGTTCTATTCCCCGATCGGTGAAGGCGCTGTCGGATAGAACCACCATGGAAGTGTAATCCGTGACGATCTGATAGGTGAGACCAAGGTCGCGGATGGCATTTTCAGATTCCGACGGCGGCATCTGGCCGATTCTTTCCTGGGCTTCGATCTTTTCAATGGCGGCCAGGGCCCAGAGTCTCTCGAGCTCAGGATTATCCTTATCCAGGTCCGGAAACTTAAAATCAGACACGTAGGTCTTATCCTCGCCGGTCAAATTGGCTTTGAGTGTCACGCGCGCGTCTCCGCCGGTTTGATATTTCCCAAAAAAAACCAGCTGCTCGCCGCGATAGACTTTTTTAAAGGTGTCGTCGGTCAGATCAAAAACCTTCACCCCTGAAATCTTCACTTCGGCATCGAGCAGGGCTTCATAGTTGATCTTGTTGCCGGCCAGCAGAATTTTGCCCATGATGTCATCGACGTTTGAGATGGAATCATAAAAACCACCGGAGGTTTCCGCAATGGTCTGCATGAGCGGCCAGTTGGCGCTGTTTCCGAGCAGGAACCCGAAAACCCTGACATCAAACTTTTGAAGCAGCTTGTAAAATTCCGAAGGGTCGACCACACCGGTGTTGGTGACCGCATCCGTGACCAGCATGATGTTGGTTGCCCGGTCAGCATTAAGCCTTTTGAGAGCCAGGGAGATACCGGCATATAGATTGGTACTGCCGCTGGCAGTCAGGGTGTCGATGATCTCCCGTGCTTTGACCAGCGAGTCGTCGGATACCGGCAACCAATCCCCCGTCAGCTCCCGGGCATTGCTGGAAAAGGTTACAAACCGGAAGCGGTCGCCGGGTTTGAGTTTCTGAAGAGCTTTCATGACGCCTTTTTTAAGGGTGTACAATTTTGATTGCATGCTGCCGGATACATCCAGCACAAAGCAGTAGTCGGCGCCGTTGGTCAAGGGCTTTAAGTCTTCGCCGGGTGTAATTACCATCATGAAGGTACCGGCTTCAGAGGGATCATTGCGAAACGGTACCACTTCGATGCGGCCGGGAAGATCATCCTGGAGGCGGTAATAAAATACAAAATCCCGGTTTAAGCTCATGTCCGTCAGCTGCATCGTTAGTTTTATGTGCCCCTCGGCCACCTCATCGATTTGGGCGGCCGCCTCAAAACCGGGGGCCCTGACATCCTGCACCGGGTAGGCGGACTTCAATTCCAAATTCATGGAAAAGGTGTTCTCGACTTTGGCATTGGTGGTCCAAAAGCTCATTCCAGCTTCATCGGTGCCGCCCTCCTCCAGCGGATAAAGATAGCGGCCGACGCCGGTGTCGATTTTCAAAGGCTGGTAGTAGAGAAATCGAATTTTGGTTTCATCATGGGCAGCAACCGGATACACTTTGAATTCAAACGTGTAGAACTCGTTTTTTTCAGCCAGGCCGGACTCATTGCCGCGGCTTTTTTCATCTTCATAAATCTGGCGAGCTTTTTGTTTTTCCAGGACCTCGCCGTGAATTTCACGCTCCCCCACATAGATGGTTACCTCAGACAGGCTGGCGCTTTTGGGAAGTGGAAAACTATACACGGCTTCCAGATTTTCAGCATTTGGATTGTAAAAGGTTTGGTGAACTTCTGTCATGGCAAAGCCATTATTGATGACCACATTGACATGATGGTCGCGGATCTGGACGGGTTGATGCGTTGATCCGAGCGGCGTCAACATACCGGCCGCATGACTTGCCGAAGCGGCCATGCCTATGGCGAAGATCAGGATGAAGCGAACAATGTGTCTTTTCATAGCGCACCTCCTTATGCATTTTGAACGACTGCCATCAAAGGAGCAACAGGTGTGCCAGATCCGAGTAAATAAAGGGGCGTAGTTAGGTAACCGACTGGTAAAATTTAAAATATTATTATTCGTAGTTACTATTGGACATTATGAAAGTCACCCTTTAAATCAAGTTGTTTGATCAATATATGTATACTAGGTATCAAAAATTGAATATATTTCAAAAATTCTGCAAGAATATAACAAATCTCTGTTTTTTATTATAATTATTTACAATTTATTTTTTTCCGAATCGAATCAAAAATACGTTGAAAGAAAAATTAGGTCGAAAGTGCATTATGGAAAAAAATATTTATAATATTGTCAAACAATAAAATCATATGTACAATAATTGTACTTATGATGGGTCCGCATGTTCTCCTGTCGTGTCGCTACGCAGGTGAGCGTTCGGCAACTGACAGCTCTTTGTTGATGTAAAACCAATAAACGCCGAATCCGTGAACCTTGACGTAAAAGAAGGATACTGCAATGACCGTACTAAATAACGAGGAACAGAAGTTCTTAGAATGCGTTGCCAAGGTAAGCTATGCCAACCCTTTTCTTGCCGAGCGCATTCATTATGAACGTCAGGCTCTGGGGAATGATTTTGACGAATCCCAGGCGAACTGGAACCTGCTGGGAGATGACCCGGAGACCCAGCAAGCCAACACCAGAAAGATTGCGGAGCGAGCTTATGTCATTATTTCCGGTATTCAAAAGCAGTTGAAGAAAGGTGGGGCAGCCAGCCATATAGAGGTCCAGCTTTACGAAGACACCGTTCTCTTTTTGCTTTATTACTACTATGCCCAGCGGTTTAAAGACAGCATCGTCAATCCCCAAAAGGAACAGGTCTACGAATATTTCAAGGAATTCACGCACTACTGGCGGCACTTTTTCAATCATCCCGTCGATCACCTACCCCAACAAAAGGAGGCCGCCCACATATTTGCCTGTTTTTTTCAGGTGCGCCGTGCGTTTTACTTTATATTCAGGGCCATTATCGGACGGTCCAGCGTGGCGGCGAATCTTCGGGCCATGGTATGGAATTCGATCTTCACCCATGACATGCGCCGCTATCGCCGTGCTTTCTATCAACGGATGGGCGATTTTGCCACCCTGATCATCGGGCCGACGGGGTCGGGGAAAGAACTCGTCGCTCGGGCGATCGGTCTTTCACGCTACATTCCCTTCGATTCCAGATCGATGAAATTTGAATACGATTTTAACGAAACCTTTTTTCCGATCAACCTTTCAGCGCTGCCGTCAACGCTGGTGGAATCCGAGTTGTTTGGCCACCGCCGCGGGGCTTTCACCGGGGCCCTGGAAGACCGCAAAGGCTGGCTGGAGGTCTGTCCGCCGGTGGGAACCGTCTTTTTAGACGAGATCGGTGAATTGGACCCACTTGTTCAGGTGAAACTGCTCAGGGTTTTACAGGCACGCACATTTCATCGCCTGGGAACCACAAAGACGATGTTGTTCCGGGGGAAGATCGTTGCCGCCACCCATCGCAACATCCATCATGCCATGGAAAAAAAGGAATTCAGGGAAGATTTTTATTACCGGTTGTGTTCCGACATCATCACCACCCCCTCTTTGCACCAGCAAATCTCGGAGACTCGGGAAGTCCTGGGAGATCTGATTGCTTACCTATCTCAAAAAGTGGCCGGACCTGAAGGAGAAGCGGTGGCAGGGGAGGTGCAATCCTGGATCAAGGGCAAAATCGGCGGTGACTATCCATGGCCCGGTAATATCCGCGAGCTGGAGCAATGTGTGAGAAATGTAATGATCCGGCGGGAATACCACCCTGCAGCCGCACTCATCTCCGGGCAGCATGACCGGCAGATGGCTTCATTGCTTGAGGGGACTCTCAGCCTTGAGGACCTTTGTCGCCTATACTGTAATCGGGTATACAACAGTGTTGGCTCATACGTGGAGACAGCGCGGCGATTGAAGATCGACCGAAGAACCGTAAAAAGATATGTTGCTGCGGATCGTTGAAGAAAAAATAGGGTTTTTCTTGACTCTTCAGGCAACACTATGCTTTTGTTTTAAACATCGTCGGGCAATTGGTGCGAATCTTTAATATACGACCAAGGATAATTGTAGGTTAAAAATTATATTGCAAAATTTTTTTCATCATGGAAACGTGCCGCCTTGAAAACCTACCAAACGTACTGCAAAACACCACTGGGATTTATTAAAATCATTGGAACCCAAGACAGCATTTTAGCGCTGGATTTCGTGGAGGAAATCCTGCCTGGTGATGGCGACCTCCCGTTTTGTGTCAAAGAGTGCGTAAAGCAAATCACTGAATATTTTGAAGGCAAACGGAAAATATTTTTTTTGAATCTGAACCCCCTCGGCACAAAATTCCAAAGATTGGTCTGGCGGCAGCTTGAAAAGATTCCTTTTGGTAAATTGGTCTCTTACGGTGAAATTGCCTGTATCATCGGTAATCCCAAGGCCTGCCGGGCAGTCGGAAGCGCCAACGGCAAGAACCCGATCGCCATTATCATTCCCTGTCATCGGGTAATTGGAAGTGACGGGAGCCTGACCGGATACGGCGGCGGTCTGTGGCGTAAAGAATGGTTGATAGCGCATGAGCGGGGATACTCTCCCGACAATATAATCGCTTAGGATCGGTTGTGAAGCGTCATCTTATCCCCGATGGCTGCGTTACGATCCGAATCAAAATGTACTGCTCATCCCGCTTGCAGCGGGACTCCGCTTTTGATTCGGATCGTGCCTTGCCCTCGAGAATAAGCTAACGCTTCACAACCGATCCGATTTCTTGTATGTGAGAGCTGAGCGGTGGTATATCGCACTGGTTCAGAAATTTTCGAGCATTACCAGGCGGAGGATTAATCCTCGATATTTTAATGGTTGTCTTCTGTTAAAATATAAATCGTGGTTCGAGCATCAAAAAAAGCCCATTGAGAATCTGACGGACACGTCCCTTTTCGAGCGTTCCTATTTTTTCATCAAGCATATCCTTGTCGATAGTATATATCTGGGAGACATTTACAACGCTGGGCATCGAAAGATTAGCTTCATCCTTTTCCAATAGAACATTTCCGGGTGCCTTTGCTCTTTGCAACTTTGATGTAATAAGGCATACTATCACCGTGCGAATGCGCGAAACATTTACAGCGTCATTTTGAATCACAACGAATGGATTTCGAAAACCGGGTACAGAACCTCGCGGAACACCGAGATCGACCCAGTAGACATCTCCCTGAGCTATTGCCATGCATCCTCCGCATGTCTTTGCATGACGGTTTTCATTGCCGTTAGAGTTTTGGTTTCTCCTTCATCCAAACCATCACCATATGCTTCATTCAATTTCTCGATAAGCTCCTGGGTCTCAATCTGGTGAAGATAATTTTCGGCGGCCATCGCAAAAAATTTACTCCGGCTTAAGCTCAGATTTTTTGCCGTTGCATCTATTTTATCCAGCAGGGATTTCTCAACTGAAATAGCTGTTTTTACGTTAGACAATTAGTATCACCTCCAGTAATACTAAAATAATTACTCTATTTACTACGTTTGTCAATAATTTTTTTGGTTTTTCTAATTAATCCGTCCTGATAGATAGCATATTCAGGTTGTTAAACTTATCTTTGATTACTAAAAATTGATGTTAAATCGAATCCCCGACGAATTAATTATCTGATCAGTAACCGAACCTTCTGATGGCTCTCGCATCCTTGCGCCAGTTTTTTTGGACCCTCACGAAGAGTTTCAAATAAACCTTGCACCCCAGCAGGTGCTCGATCTGTTCGCGGGATCGGGTGCCGATTTGCTTTATTTTGCTGCCGTTTTTACCGATGACGATGCCTTTCTGGGAGTCGCGTTCCAGATGGATGGTCGCCTCAATACTCACCAAGTGTCCCTCTTTTGTTTCTTTATAGCTGTCTACGGTAACGGCCGTGGCGTAAGGAATTTCTTCACCGATCAATCGAAAGACCTGCTCGCGGATCAACTCGGCGGCAATAAAACGCTGGGTAACATCGGTCAGCGTGTCTTCCGGAAAATAGGGCGGACCGTGGGGTAATATTTTGGCCATGGCTGCAATCAGTTCGTCAATCTGTATACCCTTTGCAGCGGAAATCGGTACGACCTCCTTGAATCGATAGATTTTGGACCACTTATCGATGGTTTCAAGCACGTTGGATTTTTCGACAAGATCAATTTTATTCAAGGCCAAAACCACCGGTCGGGTTTGACTCTGCAATTGTTTTACGAGGAAGCGTTCGGAGTTCGGGTCCGGATAAGCGACATCGATTACAACCAAAATTAAATCGGCGTCCCCCACGGCCGAGAGCGCGGTATCGACAATTCTGACATTCAGTTTATCCTTCGCCTTAAATAATCCAGGGGTATCGTAAAAAACTATCTGAATGCCAGGACGGTGCAGCACACCCAAAATTCGGTTGCGGGTGGTTTGGGGCTTTTTTGAAGTAATTGAAATTTTTTCACCGAGTATCCGATTCAGCAGCGTAGATTTGCCTGCATTCGGAGTGCCCGCAATTGCGACAAAGCCGGATTTAAAATTTTCATGTTGATCGTGATCTTGCATCGATATTACCGATATTTAAAATTCTTACAGGTGTCTTAATTGTCATTTCTTATATTTTATGATCCGCCTGAGGCGGATTTCATCACGAAAACACGAAATTTAGAAAACACGAAAATTTTATTTTCTCCTTTTCGTGTTTTCGTCCTTTCGTGCTTTCGTGATTAATTTCTTTTTTGGTTCCGGCTTGTCTGGTTTATGAATTAAGAGTAGTTTTTCAATAGCCTGCCACAGGTCTTCTCTTCCCTGCCTGGATTTGGCCGAAAAAACAATTAGATCGTGTCTGTCCATTCCAAGGGCATCCGCAACGGCCGCCCGCTGCTTTTCCTGTTTTGTTTTAGAGAGCTTATCCGCCTTGGTGAGAACCATTATTTTTCCAATCGAATAGTGGTTCAGCCAGGCAACGAGATTGTGTTCTTCATCTCGAGGTGTGCGTCGAATATCCATTATAACCACGACACCCTTTAACGTCTTGCGGCCCGCCAGATAAGTTTCGATCATTGGACCCCATTTTTTCTTCACGGCTGCCGGAACTCGGGCGTATCCATAGCCGGGCAGATCAACAAATGTCAGCTTACCATTAATATCAAAGAAATTAATCAGCTGAGTGCGGCCGGGAGTGGAACTGGTTTTTACCAGATTCTTGCGGTTGACCAGGGTATTAATGAGGCTGGATTTGCCCACATTGGAGCGACCGGAAAAAGCGATTTCAGGCAAATCGGCAGTGGGATACTGGGATGGCCGAGAGGCGCTGGTGATAAATTCGGCCGACGTTATTTTCATGTTTTTGGGACCTGGGCATCAAGCATTGGCGCGATACCTTTCATGTTGATGCTTTACATGGAATTGCAGAGCGCAAAGAGCAGAGCGCAGAGCGAATGATGGTGAGCGGCATTCCGGTTTTGGGTTGTCCCTATGCGCCATGCACTATGCGCTATGCCGAAACTCGATATTCGTGGAGTTTGTATAAAAAAATTCTCAGTATTTAGCTCGCTCCTCGAGGTACTTTTGGAGCCTGTCCATTCCCTCTGCAATATTTTCCAGTGAATTGGCATAGGAGAACCTGAGGTATCCTTCGCCCTTGGACCCGAAATCAATTCCGGGAGCCACCCCGACATGGGCTTTTTCCAGGATATCGAAGGCCAGTCTGTAGGAATTCTCCGAAAGATGCTTGGCATTGGCAAAGACATAAAATGCACCCGTCGGCTCAACCGTGATGCCGAACCCGATTTGTTTCAGCCGGTCGATCATGAACCGTCTGCGTTGGTTGTAAATATTTTTCATGCGGGCGACATCGTCGCCGGCCTCTTTTAGAGCGGCAATTCCTGCCTTTTGGACCATGGCATTGGCGGATATAAAAAAGTTTTGCTGCAGTTTTTGCATGGGCCGTATAAACGGTTTGGGGGCAATGACGTAGCCCAGCCGCAGGCCGGTCATGGCAAAGAGCTTTGAAAATCCGTTTAACACAAAGGCGCGATCGGTAAATTCCAAAATGCTGTGGTCTTTGCCTTCGTAGACCAGACCCTGATAGATTTCATCGGATACGATGAAGGGGGAATCCGGCTCGGCTGCCAGGTTGGCTATGGCTGTCATACGGCTTTTCGACAAAAGGTTTCCGGTAGGATTGGATGGTGAGTTGACAAATATTGCTCTGGTTTTTGAGGTAATTTTTTCTTTGATGGATTCCGGCCGGTATTGAAAGCCGTCTTCTTCGTAAACGGGTACGGTGACCGGCTGACCCTGAACAAATTTTATGAAGTTGGGGTAGCAGGCATAATGGGGATCTGAGATAATTACCTGATCGTCTGTTTCAAGCAGGGCCGAAAATACCAGAAAGATCGCCGGAGAAGAGCCGGAGGTCACGATGATCTGATCCGGCTCGACGGGTGTTCCATAGCGCGTCAGGTAATATTCGCAAATAGCCTCGCGTAACTCGTACATGCCCAGGCTGTGGGTATAATGGGTATGGCCGTCTTCAAGTGCCCTGCAGGCCGCTTCTTTGACACAGGATGGTGTATCGAAGTCCGGTTCACCCACTTCCAGGTGAATGATGTTGACACCCTCACGTTCCATTTCATTGGCCCGTTCAAGGACATCCATGACAATAAATGATGTCATCTCAGAGGTTCTTTTTGAAATCATAAAAATACCTTAGCTTACTTGGTACAATTATAAATATGCTTTAAAATCCGAAATCCGAATTTCGAAATTCGAAACAAATCCGAATATAAAATTTCAAAAATTCAAAACATGTTTCGGACATTGAGATTTAGAATTTGGAATTTGTTTCGAGATTCGTGCTTCGTGCTTCGAATTTATTTTTCATTTAGCAACCACGCTATTGCGCCATGAGCGTCAACGCCACTTACTTTAAATAACCTTATTCAAAGGATATTCTATTATCCCTTCCGCCCCATGCTCAAGTAATTGTGGAATAAGCTCCCGGACAATTTCCTCGCTGACGACGACTTCCACGGAGAACCACTTGGACTGGTAAAGTGACGCGACCGTAGGTGCATTAAGGCTCGGAAGCAAAGCGATAATTTCTTCCATCCGATTTTCCGGGACATTCATTTTGAGGCCCACCATTTTTTCACCCAAAAGGGCGCCCTGGAGCAACAGCGAAATCTGCTCGATTTTTTTCTTCTTCTGCGGATCTTTCCAGGATTCGTGATTTACGATCAGCTGGGTATTGGTTTGCATCAATTCATGAACAATGCGAAGGCCATGGGCTTTTATGGTGCTTTCGGTTTCGGTAACCTCCACAATGGCATCGGCCAGTCCGGATACTACTTTGGCTTCCGTGGCTCCCCAGGAAAATTCGACGATTACCGGGATATCGCGTTCGGCAAAATAGCGCCTGGTATATTCCGTGAGTTCAGTCGCAATCTTTTTACCG
>CP070771.1:3226140-3249090 GCA_020345785.1 Desulfobacterales bacterium | reverse complement strand
ACGGTTTCGCCCTTGACCACCTCAACGGGTGCACCCCGCAGGGCGCCGGCAACATCGTATTCCGATGTAAAGGCTGAAATGCGGGCTGCCCCCAGGATGAAGAGCAGGGGGTCGCAGCCGATCACTGAAGCCACCGGCATGGGTTTGCCCATTGCCTGGTATTTTTTCAGCATGATGTCGGCGTGCTTGCCTTTGATGAACTGCGTGCCGATTTTGTCTTTGGCAAGCAGTTGACTGCGGTAGGTTCCCAGGTTGACCCAGCCGGTCTCGGGATCTTTGGAGATAATGAAATGCGCGGTGCCGATATACCGTCCGCCGTCGAGGGGATACCACTGGGGTACGGGAAATTTGAATAGATCGATGTCGTCACCGGTGAGGATGTTTTCCTTGCACGGTGCTCCGGCAGCATCCACCCACTTGGGTGGTGTCAGGTTTTCACCCAGTCTGGCCCATACACCGTAAAGATCCCCCAACGTGGATTCGAGGGGTTGACCCATGATCAAAGCCAATCTCTGGGTGGTGGTGCACACACTGGTAATGACCGGCGTATTATAATCTTTTACATTTTCAAAAAGAAGGGCCGGACCGGCCTGCTCTTCATTGAGCTTGGCGATATGCGACAGCTCCAGGTTCCAGTCCACTTCTGCGGTGATCCTTTTGCAAAGACCGACTTCCTCACCTTGGGCAATAAAATCTCGCATGTCTTTCATTTTGATACGTTTCTCCTCTCTGATATTGGTGTTGATTAGTTTATTGAGTTTGTTGTTTTTATTGAGTTTGCTGTGTTTGTCGCGTGGATTGAATTATATCTTAGGGTTAAGCAGGTAGCAACTCAGGGGAAGCGTATTGAAATCTACCGATCCTGACTTTAAGCTTCCAGCACCTATTTTTTACAGGCCGACTTCCGGCTCGTGTTGCCGGCAGGCGGGAGAGGACGAAGTTCAAGGTAAAAAACTTTTATCCTGCGCGCACCTCAACGCTATGCGCTCTGCCCCTTCCCCGCAACTCGCAACTCGCAACCCGTAACCCTAAACCTTATACCTTACACCTTTTCGTTTAGCTTGGCAGCTTGATCCGTTTCATGGCCTGTTCCAGCAATAATTGACGACCGGTCTTGGCACCGATTTTTGACTCGGTTTTGCGCTGGCTCCAGACGGTTTCGGGTCGGGCCTGCACAATAAATATATTTTCGGGAAAGGGGAAGTCTTTATCGATCGCCCATTCAATATCCATGGGGCGTCCATAGTGGGATTCGATCGTTTTGGCGGTTTTGACCAGCTCCTTTAATTCCTGGTCCTCAAGGCAGCAAATGCATTGCATATCGGCGTCTACATCGGCATTGACAACTTCGCCTTTCTCAAGGTCGTAGACACATTCAATGTGCTTGGTGGAAATAGATCTCTCGTTAATTTCCAGCATAATTTTATCCACGACAAATTTATCCGGATTGACGGATCCGGACACAACCGTTTCACCCAGTCCCCAGCTGCCTTCGATCACCACCTTAGAGACATCTCCGTTAGTGGGATTCAGCGTGAACATCACCCCCGCCGCTCTGGAGTTGACCATTTTTTGCACCCCGACACTGATCAGAACTTTTTCATGGGGAAATTTATTTTTAATCCGGTAACTGATGGCGCGGGGCGTGAAAAGGCTGGCCCAGCACTTTCGGACATTTTCAACAACCTGGTCTGCACCGGTGACCCAAAGGTAGGTATCCTGCTGTCCCGCAAAGCTGGCAGTCGGCAGATCTTCGGCCGTCGCACTGGACCTGACGGCCACCGGAATCGCATCAACCCCGCATGTCTGACACAAATGGTCATAATTCTCGACGATTGCCTGCTGAACCTCATCGGGTATGCTGGTGGTCTTGATCAAATCCTGAACTTCGGCGGCGGCCCGGTTGAGCGCTTCAATCTTGTTAGGATTCAAGTCGGAGATAAGCCGGTAAATTTTTGCTCCTATTTCTGCTTTCTCTATAAAGAAAGCGTAGCTGTCTGTGGTGACGGCGAATCCGGGTGGAACCCGAATGCCGGCCTTGATCATCTCCCCCAGGCTGGCATTTTTGCCGCCCACCGTCGGCAGCGCACTTTTATCCAGTTTTTTAAAATCCAGGATCAAGTCCATTATTTTTCTCCCGCAGGATCTGCGAGACTTTTGTTAATTTCAAAAGCCTCCCGCCTTCCTCCCGAGACCCGCTTCGCTTAGGAAGAGGGTCCGGGATTAAACCTGACGGCAGGTTTGGAAAGGTCGTACAAATAAGAACATCCCTGATTCATTGAACAGGAAAATCTACGAGTCGACAAATAAACCATTTAACGAGTTATACACAGCGTCATAATTAATGCTGCATTCTGATTCTGATGGTCGGTTTTTATACCACTGCGCAGGGATAAATAGGCAGAACGCTGTGTATGTATGCACAATGATTTATGTCGTTACGTATAACGAGTTTTTATCCCGCTTTTTGGACTATGGTGACAACACCCGTATCACCATCGACCCGGATGATATCCCCATTTTTGATGATCGCCGTTGCAACGCCGGTGCCGGTCACCGAGGGGACGCCATACTCACGGCAGACAATCGCCGCATGGCTTGTCAGACCACCAATGTCGGTAACGGTCGCCTTGATGTTGGTAAACACCGGGGCCCAGGACGGATTGGTGGAGGGGCAGACCAGAACTTCGCCGGGTTGCAAATCGACAATGTCCTTGAGCAATTTCAGAACGCGGGCCGGACCCTCAGCCACGCCGGCCGAAGCGGCAAAGCCCTTAATTTCAGAGACATCTGCCGTTGCAGTGGCATCAACACCTTTAAGCCACTCCTGGACTTTGTCGGTGGTGATACCCCACAGCATGATGGTGAAGGGCTCGGCAACCTCTGCGGGCGGAACGCCCAGGGCCGGTGTCGGTATCCACTTATTGGCGGCTTCGAGGATTTTCCTCCGTTTGGCAGCCTTTGATTTATAGTATGAGCCCCTTAGCGGAATATCCACGCCCAATGCCCAACCCGTCGAGACCTCGGTCAGCAGTTCCGGGATTTCGTAGCGGTTGAACATAAAAATGTCATCCACCTTTTCTATCATGCCGTTGTCTACCAACAGGGCGCCGATTTGTCTGATTTTGGAATACCAGATGGTGTGAAACCAGTGTTCAACCCAGAAGAGATGATCTTCGGCATAGCGGTAGATGGTCCGGATGGTGTTGTAGGCGTCATCAAATGACTTGCCATCCTCATCGGTTTGTATCAATTTGCGGTACTCGGTTACAATTTCATCTCTTTGTTTATCTATATTGTCCAGAGAGCGTTCAATCGTTTCGCCTTTTTCCAGCCTTTCCACGTATCCTTTTATATAGCCGTAAGGGATGTCCGGCGTGTTCAGCCAGCTGCCTTCATGATGCAGCCAACCGCTGCCGCAGGAAACATAAAACCAGGGATTCTTGGCTTTTTCATATTCGGCCAGCCAACTCTTTCCCGCCGGGGTTTGTTCGAGTTCGGCTATTTTTTCAGCCGCCGATTTGTCGCTTTTGAGAATATCTCCCACCCCGTCGGACGAGACCGCCAGACGCGCCAGCCGGCAAAGCTCCTCTTCGGGTTTGAACATGGAAACATAGGCCCCGGCGACCATCTTGCCGATGGCGCTTTCACTGATTCCCGGAAAAAGTTTACGGCTGACATCAGCGAACATGAGATAGGCGAGATATGTCAGGTTCAGCATTTCGAAATGATACTGCCAGCCCTTAAACATCTGGTTAACGAGCCTATCAAAAGCTTCGATCAGGTTGTAGCTGTCGTAATAACCCGTGGGTGCCGGCAAAACCTGGTCATCGGGAACAAATTTAGGCAGCTCCTGGGGTACCTGAACGGCTTTCATTTCTTCACCCAGCGCCTTAAATTTCTCCAGCCACTTGTCCCAAAGCTCCTCATAGTGCTCAAACACATAGAACACGCGCTTTTCGAATAAGGCTGCCTTTTCTCCGATAATTTCCTCCGGCGGCGGTGCGATGGCGCAGATATACAGATAACATCCCATAATTCGCTGCGCGATTCCCTGGGCCGGCGGGATGCAGAACACCCGCGTCGTATACTGCGAGAGGGCAATCTGCCAGGCTTCCTGGAAAATTAAATCCAGGGGAGGCAGGGGTTCAGGGGCATGAATTTTGTCCTGATACCAGAATTGAGCTTTTTCCCATTCCGCCCTGTCCTGAGAAAACAAGTGATGGGTGGGATACATTTCCTCCCAGCCTTCAAGTTCCGGGGGAACCTTAAATTCGTGGGGATCCGGGAATCTTCCTTGATTATCTGCCATTTTCATCCTCCTTTCTTTGGAGACTGTGTTTTTTATAAAAAAGGGCCTTTAGGCGCTATTGCATAGAGTGTTTTACGTACCGGTCTGAGCAAGGTATACCGCACTGGAGAACGAAAATGTAAAGTTGTTATGAATCAAAATTATTATTTTTATGGACAAATAAAAAAAAACTGTCAATCCAATTATATTTATGCTATCGATAAGTTTTACTTATGGATTAAATTTAAGTATAAATTATGTTTAGAGTTGCGAGTTGCGAATTGCGGGATTCGGCACTTTCAGTGCCAGCTGATAGTTCATAGTTGATAGCTGATAGTCAAACGGCGTAAGGCGCATGGTATTGATGTTGCAGGTTGGAGGCCGTTCAGTTTCTGTCATCTGTCCTCTGACCTCTGTCTTTTGGCGGCAGGACACAAGGCATCGCAGTATTGAGGCTTCAGGAAAATTCAGTTGTTCAACCTTAAAGCCTTCAAGCCTCCTGGCTTCCCGGCCTTCAAGCCTTTTTCCTTACACCCAACACCCTACACCTTCAATATCCAAAACCGTATACTTGGACCTCAAAACTGACACCAATCACCAATAACCAATGACTAAAACCTATGCTGAACTTCAACCAACTCAGAATTTTTTATCACGCTGCGAAAAATTTGAATTTTACGGCCGCTGCCAATGATCTTTTTGTTACCCAGCCAGCCGTGACCTTTCAGGTCAAATCTTTCGAAGAGTACTGCAATCTGAAATTGTTCAAAAAAAAGGGACGCAAAGTATATCTTACGGATGAAGGCAAAACTCTTTATGAATACGCCGAAAAGATTTTTAAATATGAAAAAGAGATCGAAAACGCCATTGATGAGATGCGGGAATTAAAGCGAGGGTTGCTCAGTCTTGGGACCACCAAAGCTTATGCGCGTTATTTTATGCCCCTGATGATCACTACATTTCACCAAAACTATCCGAATATAAAAATCCAGCTAAATGAGGGAAGCTCGGCAGAGATGATTTACGGTCTGGTGGATTTAAAAATTGAGGTGGCGATTATTGCAAAATCGATAGATCATCCCGAGGTTAATTTCTTTCCGTTCAGCAAAGAGGAGATGGCGCTTATCATGGCTCCTGATCACCCTCTGGTGAAAAGAAAGGCGATTTCTTTTAAGGAACTGGCCCAGGAGCCATTTATAATGAAAGAGAATGGTTCGGGAACCCGCAAACTTGTCGAAGAATTGTTTGCCAAAGAAAAATGTTCCCCCGATATTTTGATGGAGACCAGCAACACTGAATTTATAAAACAGCTCGTGCAGCGCGGAGAGGGCGTCTCCTTTCTGGTGAGAGAAGCGGTGGTCGCTGAGCTCAAAGACAAAAGCCTGATCGATATGCCTATAAAAGGTCGTAAAATATTTCTGGATGTAAGTATTGCGTACCTGAAGGGCCAGGTGCTTTCGCCGCCTGCCAAGGCATTTGTGGATACCCTGACGAAGCTGCGCTCGGAAGATATCGATCCCATGGGTATCGGCGCCCTTATGATGAGAATTCTTGCGCAGCGAAGAAAGGCAGTCGAGTGATTGTAACTCCATTTATAATAAGCCACCCCGATCAATCGGGATGAGAATTGACAAGGTTTTACCGGTACAGCGGGAGCATATGTCGTTGGCTGGAGGTTGAACGATGCCGGTGGCTCATGAATGGAGATAAAAAAACACCTGACGACTCGATCTGCGAAATCGCGAGAGCAAATCAACCCGTCAGGTGCATATGTTGGAGAGATACCTATCGGATCGGTTCCCGGGTTCAGATTACTATCTGTACTAAGGTTTTCAGCCCGGAATTACGCCGGGGCGGAAAACCGTGGAGCCGATGAACCGAAGAAATTATAGTCCGCCAACTGCTACTTCCACTCGCCTGTTCATGGCGCGCCCTTCAGAGGTGGCGTTGCTGGCGGTCGGATTGGCCTTTCCGTAATAATTCACGACAATCCGCTCCATGGGTACCATGTAATTGTCCATTAAATATGCTGCGACATTATCCGCTCTTCTGAGAGATAATCCCAGATTATATTCGTCTGAGCCGACACTGTCGGTGTAGCCTTCCAGCAGCACGTAAGCCTCCGGATTATTCTTCAAAAACTTTCCCAGGGCATCGATCTCATCCTTATCGTCAGGCCGGATGTCGGCCCTGTCGAAATCAAAGAGAATGGAATTGACTTTGAGCCCGACAATTTTTGTTTCGGTAAGCGTTTCGACGCGCTCCGTAGACTTTACCACATACAGTGCACCAGTGGTGTATTCCGGGTTATCGACAAATCTGTCGAAGGGAATCACCCGCGAGCAGGCATTGGCCTTGGACATATCCACCAGTCGCTTCTGAGCCCGGTTGTCCTGGGGAGATCCGATCATATAGAAGCAAACATTGTATTTGTCGGCGTATTCCTGAGTATAGTCTTCCGGATCTTTGAAATCTCCCATCTGACTGTAGGTCCCGTCGCTGAAAATGTAAACCACCGTTTTGCCCGACAATCCCTGCAACGTCGGTTCGATGCTGCGAAGTCCCTGGGGCAAAAAGGTCGGACCCTTCGGTTCGGCCGGCAGGCTGTCTATGGCCTCGGCAAATTTGGCCTTGTCAAGGGGGGCCATCGGGTAGACTTCCTTGTAAGGGGTATACGTATACAGGCCGGCATTGTAACCCAGATTCGGCAGTTGTGTCAGCTTATCTCTCAGGATTTTTCTGGCAACTTCATATCTCGATTCCGGCGATCCTTTCTTGTGCTGTCTGGCCATTGAATTGGATGTATCAAACAGGATCAGAAAATTATCGGCGGTTTTGATCAAATCCTCCTCCACAACCGTCTTTCTTACAAAATCTTCTTGAGTAAGGATCTCGGCGGCCGGAAGCAGCCCCGGCAAGATCATACCCATAACCATTAGGATGATTGTCAGTCTAAGTTTCATGGTCTTTTCTCCTTTGCTAAGTTGTTTTATGCCAGTGGTTTTTGGGTGACAATAATTCTTCCCACTGTTTTTTTGGTGGCACGGCATGATCATTTATCGCCAGCATACCAACCGAAGGTTTTTTCAAACCCAGTGCGGGAAACAGTTGAAACCAAAGTAAACATCGGTAATTTTTTGTCAACGCCGCTACTTCTTTTTAGCTCCCAAAACAGATATTTTTTGTTCTTTTTCTCAAGAATCGTAAAAGAACCCGATGGGGTAAGTTCCGCGCCGATCTGCCTCTTCGTCTATGCTTGATATATTTGATCCAAAGTTTCCAGTATCGCCCGGGAAAATTCAGGATCATTAATATGAAAGGGCTGTAGACTCAAAGATATGTTGCCGTCTAAAACTTCCTGCAAAGTGTTTACAAACAATTGAGGTGCTTCAGGGTCGTGAAGGGGGCCTTCCCGGCTGTCAAAAGCCGAAAAACCCGCCATCGGAATCAGCAAGCTTATCGGCCCCTTGGCTTCATTGCATCGCCCGGCGATGGTCCGGGCCAGGATTTGGATTTCTTCGTGTGTGGTCCGAACCACGGTTATGGCCGTGTTGTGGATGTGATAGGGACGATCAGGGAATAAGCGCCGAGCGTTATCCAACGGACCGGTGACGAGAAAATCGATGTTACCGGGGACCAGGATGGTTGGTACGCCTTTTTTCAGGGCAGTCTCGCCCCGATTGGGGCCCGCATTGTAATCACCGCCAAAAAGATGATCCGCAATTTCGTGAAGTGAAAGATCCACTAGGGCCGCTACTTCCTCCTGTTCAATCATTTCTTCCATGGCTTTTCCGCCGGAGCCGACCGTATGAAAAATGACAACCTCGCTGCCTTTTTTTTCGAGAGCCTGTCGTATTCGCTGAGCGCAGGCCTCGGTGGTGCCCAGGGTGGAGATAAATGCCAGCGGTTTTTCGGTGGTTTCCTGCATGTCCGGAGTTCGCTGTAACATACCCGCCAGGGCCATGGCGCCGTTGCACAGTATCTTTTTGGTGAGTCTGTTTAAGCCCGCTAGATCGCAAACCGAATGCAACATGAGAATGTCTTTGGTGCCCACGAAGGCACGGGTATCCCGGGATGCCATCGTGGAGATCATCACCTTGGGGACACCGATCGGAAAAGCGCGCATCACGCCGGTACCTAACGTCGTGCCCATCGAACCGCCGAGTCCGATCAATCCTTGAATTTTATTTTGTCGGAACAGCTCTTGGGCGCAGCGGATGGCACCATTGGTCATCATCTCCAGGGCCTTTCCTTCGTGACCGATGTTCTGAACTTCCGCAAGTGATTTTCCGCCGGCCCTGGCGACCTCCTCCCGACTGATATCTACCGGGGCCGGACTTTTACCTTTAATGCCTGCATCCATAATCCGGACCGATATACCGGCGCGCTCGAGACAGTTTGAAATAAAAAGCGCTTCCTGACCTTTGGTGTCCATCGTGGCGACCAGAAGCGCTTGAGGGTGCTGTGTCACACTCTCCTCCTTGTATTTTCATTGGCAAGTTGCTGTTTTTAAATTGACGGGATTGCAATGTTGTGTTTGTGTATGGAGAAAGTGCTGTCGATACTCTTCGAAAACCTGACTAAATACGGGAAAGAATCGCAAACATCGGTCTTGGGCCTTCAATTTGGTTTGTTGTTTTTTTTAAAGCATATTATAAAATTTCAAGAGGGAATTCTTTAGCCGGAAAAACGTATGATGCAGCCGAAATTCTTTATACATATCAGGGACCAGCGGCAGATCGTGTTACCGGCTCATACCCGGGACTTTCCTCATACCCCCAGCTCTGCTAGTGGCCGCTGATTGCGATTAATCATATAATCATTCGGTTGGTCAACAAAAAAAACGATTGATCTGAATCCCTATCCCCGGATCGATCAGAACTGTTTCGACTGCTTTAACTGCATCAGGCTGTGCCCGGAAGATGCCATCGAACCGGCCGTCAGCCTGACGAAAATCGAGGAACATATCCGGCAGCGCGTCAGAACTATCAACGAGCAGCCGTTTACGCAGATTTTCCTTTGATAGGGAAGAACGCTATGCGAAAAATTGAAGCCCTACTGATGGCGGTATTTATCGTTGGTTGTATCATGGAAGAGGAACCTGTGAAAACATTCACGGCACGTCAGGTATCCGAAAACAATGTTTTTTCCTACGGGCCGGTAGCCGTGAAAGTTCATCCGAATCTAGATTATGTGAATATATCAGGGACCGTAAAGAAGGATAAAATGGGGGTTGTTAACGACCCTACCAAAAGAGAATTTCATATATTCACCCATCCCGGTATAAACAAGATCGTTCTGATAGAAACTCACACCCGCGGGCATTCGAATGCCTTTCAGGTGCCTCAGGATGAATTGACGAAAAATATGGCAGTGATTCAAAAAGGTAGAAAACCCATCGACGGCAGAACCTGGGAAGTATACATAAGAGCGCTTCCCGAATTTCCTGCGCAAATCTTTGGCGCCGTCAGGCAAAAAGGGATTAGCATTGAGCAGTATCGCTGCGGTCTTGAAATCGGAGTCGGCAGGCTCATAGACCGCTATCACAGGATCTACATCAGGTACATTCAGGGCGTCAATGAATGCCAAGCGCTTCCGCAAAATGGCAGCGTTCTCAGTGATGAGCAAATACGATTCATACGGGAGTTCGCCAACCAATTTGACGAAAATATCACCATTTCTGATCAATCAGGCGGAACATGATCCCATTACCGCTTCTGATCTCCCGTCGCCACTAGGCTTAGAGGTGATAGGTTAACTATCTGGCCATTGTCATTTATTTCAACTGCCGCTGCCCGAATCGCTGAATACCATACCCCGACATCCCTGCCTGAACGGTCTAAAATGACGAATCCCCAAGGCTGGGTGGTACCACCCGAACCCTGGAGTGAAACTTTTTTTATCAGAGTTCGGAAATCGTTTGATTTCGGATCGATTTCAATCCAAAGATTGGAGTTCAGCTGGTAATTTTCCTTAATTCCGACAATGGCTATCGGCCTGCTGGACGATCCCCTGTAGTAATATTTGTGGTTCGGCAAAATCTGATAGCTTTCAAAAGCTTGCGTGACTTCTTTATCTGATTTTAGCTGCCCGTAATTTGAGGTAGAACAACCGCTGAGGGCGACTATAGTGATTGAGAATAAAAATATTGCAATATGTAATCTTTCCTTTTTCAACATTGATAATGTCATCTTTTTCCTCCTAATTTTTTGTGGAGTGCAGCGACGTCATTATTCGATGTTCGACGTTCAATGTTCGATGTTCATTAGTTTCTTTTCTGATCAAACTCTCGCTTTCGGCGGCCAGATGCTGGGCTGCCTGCCCTCCGCAGCCTGGAAGGCGAAGAGGGGACACCCGAAACCTACTAACCCTGAACCTTTTAACCCTCCCTTTTTCGAACCATCCCATCCATCATCTCGGCTGCAATCAGGCCGAATGCTTCATCATTTATGTGATGATCAACTTCGTGGATCTCAATTTGAGGATCGAGACTTTCTTTTAACCTTGCGGTAAAAAAATTGTTCGTATCAGGGTCGTACAAGGGTCCGTCTTGGCGGTCGGCTTCAGACCACCCTCGCTGTGGTATCAGGACCTTTACATCGGCTGCGCCGCGGTTTAATTTTTCTGCCAGCTGGTTTGCTAAATAGGTCGTTTCATCAATATTCAGTCGGATTGCGGAGCGAAAGTCGTAAAAGAAAATTTTACGATCCCTGTATTGGTCGGGTATACTGTTGCGGGTAAATTCCAAAACCGCGCAATCCAGACCACCGGGCACCACCAGGCGTGGGATCGACTTTCCCGGAACAGGTTCATACCTGCGCGGTCCGATGGCACCGCAATAGCCGTCCAGCAGCTGATCCGCCAGCTCATGCGTTGCCAGATCAAGAATTCCGTCAAAATATCCTTCGGCCGCCAGCTCTTCCATCGCCATGCCGCCGGTTCCGTTGGCATGAAAAGCGATCACCTCATACCCTTTTGATTCGAGCGCCTGCCGTGTGAATTCAGCCCCGGTCGTGATAAAACCGAAAAAGGGCAGGGCAATGCGTTTTTTTTCCTTTGTCGGCTGCCACCGACTCTGGACCATACCACATACGGCGCCGGCGGCCTGGTCAAGGATTTTGCCGGATATGCTGTTGATGCCCAGCAGGTCTGCGACACTGTGCATCATGGTAATATTTTTGGTGGCAACAGTACCCGACATATCGCGCGAAGCCACGGTAGACACCATCACCTTGGGAACCCCCAGCGGCAGCTCACGCATAATCGTCGTACAAATATGGGTTCCCGTGCCGCCCCCGGCCGAGATGATCCCAGCGACTTTGCCCTCCTGATAAAGAAGTTTGATCAGGATTTTGGCCTCATTGAGCATGGTTCTAATAGCCGCGTCACGATCCTCGTAAAAGGTTTTGCCATATGAATTGACGGAGTCGAAGAGATCCAGATCCACCTTGACCGGAGAAGGTGATTTTGTTCCGACATTGATGGTCAGCGTCTGGAATCCCCTTTGCTCGATTTTCCGCATCAGAAAAAGGTGTTCCTCTGCCTTCGAATCAAAAGTTCCAAGTACGATCACTGTACTGTTTGTGTCCATTATTCTAAAACCTGCTGCAGTTGTTTATATGTTGGGGGCGACAGCCACAATAAAACTTTCATATGTGCTCTTCCATCTCATATGAAACTTCACTGGGACTGATTAGTTTCTTTTTCGATCAAACCGTCCGGGCTCTCAAGTTGGATAACCTCGGTGGCCGGCGACTGGGTTGTCCTCTGTCTTCTGTCCTATCTTTCCCCCTTCCGCAATCCGCATTCCGACTTCGGACTTCACAATCCCCTGCCCTCTGCGTGCCGCGGCGAAGCTCGAAGAGCGAAGACGGGTCGTCTGTCTGACCTCACACCGGCTTCAGGGCGAAAAATGCATCTTTATGCCAGACCAGCGGCGGTTTCCCCGTGTCCTGCTGAGCAACTACCCGTCCGACAAAAATGCGGTATCCCTTAATTTCATGACTGCTCTCGACATTGCAAACCATCCAGGCGGCGGCCCCATCGGGGATGGGCGCCTGGCTCGGTGTCCCGGCAATTGATTTGATGGAAAATTTTTGAAACTTATCCGCGGCATCGCCTTTAACGCTGCCGACCTTTATGGCCAGCTCTTTTTGTCCATCTCCGGCAATAACCAGGGTAAATTTTGCGGATTGCCGGATCAATTTTTCCGTGAGATGGCCCTGCGCAACGCTGATTGCCAGCAGGGGCTCTTTTTCGGAAACAAACATGGCCGTGGCCGTCATGATGTCTCGCATTTCGCCGTGGGCCGTGCTTACAAAAACCACCGAGCACGGCAGCCAGTAGAAGACATTGTTTTCTCTATTCATGATCTTTTTCCTCTCAAAGCATTCCATTATTGCATGGGTTATCTGACGGCCATAACCGCCCTTCTGGGGTGAAGTCAAAGCCTGGTTCTTTGGGCCAGGATCCTTTACTTACATATTCTAAAGAGAATTGTAAACTGTAAAGTGATTGACATTCCGGGCGGTCATTGTTTAGAAGTAGATGTAAAGCCACTTCTAACCTGTCATTATGAATAAATTCCTTAAAATAGAGCGAATACCCGGTGTTTTGGCGTCATCCTACGAGAAGGCCACCCAATTGGCCATCGATAGCTATTACTGCCAGGTCGCGGAGGAAATCTTAGCGTATTTCAAAGAAGGCACCATCCTTGATCTCGGCACCGGTCCGGGTTATCTGCCGATTGAAATCTTGAAGCGGTCACCGGCCATCAAGATCATCGGGGTTGACTTGAGCCGAAAATTAATTCGGATGGCCAACAGTAACGCAATAAAAGCCGGGGTGTCCGATCGTGTCAGTTTCGAAGTTGGAAACGCCGCCAAACTGCGTTATAATAATAATTCTTTCGAGATGGTAATCAGCACCGGTATGCTGCATTCTTTAAAAAATCCGTTAAATGTCCTGATTGAGATAAATCGGGTGCTGAAAAATGGCGGCGAAGCCTGGATATATGACCCTGCAAGAATTATCCAGTTTATCGACAGAGAAAAATGGAAAGCCTCACTCAATATTCGAGAGCGGTTTTTTCTGTGGTTTTTCGGCCTGCTCGGTTTGCATAAACCCATCGCCGTTTATCGTCGCGACCAGGTGATTCCCATGATCGAAGCAGCCGGCTTTCAATCCCATTCGATTGAAGAAGGTG
The DNA here is from genome assembly GCA_020345785.1 of Desulfobacterales bacterium. Next base: position 3,235,594 of record CP070771.1, on the reverse strand, counting down.
ATGGAGAGATAAAGTTAAAATTAACAAAATAGAGTATCAATGAACGACAACATAACAATAACCGGCAAAATTGTGAGTGGAGTTAAAAAAGGGGCATTTTTCACCCAGCTTGACTGGGTCGTGGAGCAGTGTCAGATAAAGTTGGGGTTTAAACCCTATCCGGGAACCCTCAATCTTGAAATTGCAGCAGAAACTATCCCCGTTGTTGAAGCGCTTCAAAAAGGGAAGGGCATGGAGCTTGTGCCGCCGGACGCGGGTTTTTGCTCCGGACTTGTCTATCCTGTTTCTGTTATGGGGGTTACCGGGGCCATCGTTGCACCGGCTGAAGGGGTGCGCGCCCATGGCAAAAATATTATTGAAATCATTGCGCCCATAAGTTTGAAAGAAGCATTGGATGTGAAAGACGGCGATGAGATTATGCTGACTTTCAAAACAAAGAAAGCGGATAGCTGACAGCCTTGTTTGTCAGTGGTCCGTGGTCAATTGTCCGTTGCGAAAAACAGACTCCAATGCCGGATTTAAAATTTTGTTACCTCCCCGAATTCAAGAAATTCTGGTAGCCTACGCATATTAAAACTTGCGGGTATTGACTCTTGTCCGGCGACGGACAACGGACAATTGACAACTGACAACACACAACATGCAACATACAACTCACAACCCACAACTCACAAATTCCGGAGACTTCCTTGTCCCTTGAAAATCACCTATTGACTGTCGATGCGGTCATATTTGATCTGGATGGAACCCTGATTGACTCGGCGCCGATTTATTATGAATTAATCGATGTCATTTTTGAAAGGCTGGGCATTCCGCCGGTTTCTAAAAAAGTCCTGCTGGACGCCATGAAAGACGGCGAATTTGAGTGGGAGCTTGTACTTCCCGATGAGATGAAACCCCGCAAAGAGGAAGTGATCAAAAACGCGCGGACAATCATTGACGACATTGCACCGTCGATGTTTCGCAAGCAGGTCAAATTGATTCCCGGCACTGCAGAAGTATTAAAAGATATCGCGGCCGCCGGAATGAAGCTGGCCCTGGCTACTTCCACTCTCAGGGATTATATGGCGCTGAAACTTGCGCCTTTAAGAGAGGTGGGCATTGAAACTCTGCTTGAGGTCGTCATCACGGCCGACGATGTGCAGAATAAAAAGCCCCATGCCGAGCCCCTGGTCAAATGCAGCAGGAAGCTCGGCCTGGAGCCCGGTCAATGCGCTTATGTGGGTGATACCCGAGTGGATATCAGGGCCGGCAAGGCCGCCGGCATGCATACGGTCGGCGTGCTGACCGGATTTGACGGTTACGAGGCCCTAAAAAACGAGAAGCCCACTGTCATTATTGACAGCATTGCAGATCTGAAATCGACATTGGCGTTATGATCGTCAGGCACTTCGTGGGATTTTTAGGCGGGATGTTGTAGAAAAGGTTTCAGGTGTCAGGTTTCAGGTGTCAGCGGCGCCGCTGGATGCTGCACGGCCAGTTTGATTTTATAAGAAACTTAATTTAGTTTCATACGAGGCTCCGGCCCAAGACAGCCTTCAGAGGGTATTAGCTTAGAGACATTTTGTCAACGATGCTTTTAAATGTTAAATGGATATTCGGGGCGGTACGGTGGCAGATTTTACTTAAAACCTTTGACCTTGGCTTCTTTAGAGTCTCCATTTCCTAAAACCGGACGGTCGGCGAAAAGCGGCTGACACCTGACACCTGAAACCCCTTTAAGTGTTATTGATACCTCATTCAACTCCCGATGGCATATGCCTGCCGGCGCGGATCGGCGCCTCCCATGAGAATACCATGGTCGGTGTCGATCAGGATGGCTTGCGCGCTTCCCATGACCTGGTGCCAGTCAGACAAAACCTCCAACCTGTGCCCCTTGGCTTTCAGTTCGGCGATGGTCTCCGGCGGAAAACGGCCTTCGATCTGCAAGATACCATCCGGGTTGCTTCGCCAGCGCGGTGCTTCGACGGCCTCCTGCACGTTGGCTTTAAAATCAAGCATGTTGGTAATCAACTGGATAACCGTCTGGGTTTGGCCGTCGGCTCCGGGGGTGCCCAGTACGATGTAGGGCCGGCCGTCTTTGAGGATCATGGCCGGATGCAGCGTGTGATAGGGGCGTTTGTGAGGTTCGAGGCGGTTGACGTGGTGCGGGTCCAGGGTGAACCCCCGGCCTCGGTTGTGCAGAATGATGCCGGTCCCCGGGACCATGGTGCAGCTGCCAAAAAACTCAAACAGACTCTGGATCATAGATACGGCGTTGCCGTTTCCATCGACCACGGCCAGGTAAATCGTGTCGCTGCCGCCTGTAAAATCCGTGGGCGCAACTGAATGCGATGCGGCTGCCGGGTTAATCCGCTCGATTTGTTTTTTAGCATAGTTTTTGTCCAGCAATTGTTCGACCGGCACCGGGTGGAAAGCCGGATCGCAGACATACCGGTTCCGATCGGCAAAGGCGAGTTTTTTCGCTTCAACCATCAGGTGGACAAGTTCGGTCCGGCCGAATCCTCCCGTTTCTGCAAGATCAAAGTTTTCCAGCATGTTGGCCTGCATCAGGAGGGCAATCCCCTGGGAACTGGGCGGCTGGGTGCAGATTTCATAGCCTTTGTACGTTGTCTTGAGCGGCTCATGCCAGGTGACGAAGTGATCGAGAAGGTCCCGCTGACTGAACAGACCTCCGGAAGCCGCCGAGAATGCGATCAGGGCGTCACCCAGGGGACCGTGATAAAAAGCATCAGGCCCTTTGTCGGCGAGCATTTTGAGCGATTCGGCCAGACGGGGCTGAACCAACAACTCTCCCACGTCGGGCAATCTGCCGCTTTTAAATAAAGTTTCAGCCGCCGCCGGCGACTGCTCCAGGAATTTACGGCGATCTTGCAGAGCGCTTCGCAGTTCGGAATAAACCGGAAAGCCGTTGGCGGCATATTTTACGGCCTTGGGCAGCAACTGATCCAGGCGCTTGGTACCGTGCTTTTCAAGGGCCGCCTGCCAGCCGGCGATCGCGCCCGGAACGGTGGCGGTTAATATTCCGGTTTCGGGCAGGGATGTGTAGCCTTTTTCACGATAGACGTCCAGGGTGGCTGCATACGGCGCGCGGCCGCTGGCATCGAGTGCTTCCAATTTTTTCTCCCGGGCCATGTAGATCAGGGCGAACAGGTCGCCGCCGAGGCCGCACATATGCGGACGGACTACGGCCATGACCAGATTCGCGGCGACGGCCGCATCCACGGCGTTGCCGCCGGCTTCCAGGACGGTCGCTCCCGCCTGGGCCGCCAGCGGATGGTCCGAGGTAATCATCCAATCGGTTCCCATGACCACCGGGCGATGGGCGCTGAATTGAGTCTGCATTATCGTTTCTCCAATTTGTGGCCCCTAAGGGCGAAACCCAACAAACTCTCTAGACGGGTTTTCGTTCAATTTCTATCTAATCACCGATAAAACGTTCTCGGCGATGAAAATAGAACGTCATGGATGGCATTTTCTATGCGACGGGAAAATATGACAGAAAGGAAAATGGGTGTCAAGCCTATCAGTCCGCGGCAGATCGATCTGCCGCGGCTTTCCAAATCAATTAAACCCCAAGTACATAGTTTCATAAATACGGTAACGTATAATTTCTTGAAGCCCTAACGACAACTGGATCTCACCACAGAGCACGGAGAACAGAGATGGGTGTATTCTTCGTTTGCCGGAGGTCTACCAATAAATAATACGAACCGATAGGTCAGCCCGCCTTGCGGGAGAGACGCCCCGCTAAAATGCGCTGAATGACTGATCGATTTTAGAAAGATTCAAAGGTCAGCCAACAGCAAACGAAAATCATCAATGCTGACGCATAAGGAAAATCCAAACTCCAACAAGCAGTGATGGTTTCACCGAAGGTTCAGTTTTTTTGCCCATCGCCGTCCCTGTCGTGCCATAGCTTCAGCGACGGCTGATCCCGATGGGCAAAAAGAAGTAGTGTCTCCGTGTCCTCTACTGTCTCGGTGGTGAAAAAATATTACTAATGATACGTCACCGCAAATATGAATATGAGCACTTAGGGAGAATCAGTACTTCCCCTTTTTTGAATTGGCCATACGCAGATTCTGGTGAGGTGACTGTTTTGAATTTTGGATCATTGGCTATTGGAATTTGTTTCGGATTTCTTGCTTCGGATTTCGAATTTTAGCTGATGAGAGCTTGATCCCGACCCGTCCAAGGGGGCTTTCCGAGGCCTCCCGCTCTGCGTGAGGAGCACTCACTCATCTGTTTCAGGCTTCCAGTCCTCAAGGAAGGCATCCGATTCGTTGAGCTCCTGGACGATTTGATTTGCCAGCAGGCGGCCGAAGGCTATCGAACCGAACCACCCGACGTCGAACAGGATCGACGTCATGGTGTCTGTGCGGCGGTCGATGGTAAGGTCGATTGTCTTGCCTCTATCGTCGGCAAAGCGAAAAAATGTGCGGTCCTTTTCAATCTTTTTTTCCCTAACTTCAAGCGAAAGTGCTTCGGCAGCCCGCATGGCCGCTGCTGTGACATCCTCATATCGAGCTATATAAAAGCCTTCGCCCTTGCCCCCGCCCAAATGATTAACAGAAGCAGGCGCACCGCTGCCGGCCGCCCCGATGGTGTTGATGGCAACCGGAGAAAGACATCCGACATTACTAATTAAGAAGATGAACAATGCACTTAGCCTAAATGCAACCCCTCTGATTTTTTCCATTTTACCACTCGCTAAGTATTTTTATTACCAGTTCACGCTTTTCTTGAGCGCCACCCTCTGTCATGATGCGTAAGTGCCGCTCTTCCGTTATTCTTCGTATGTCAACGGCTTTCCACCACGAAATCGGCGGGTCCGATATGCGCGTGTTCATGAATCGACCATCTCCCAGACCAAATATGCCGGTAGACTCCTCAAATTTAAATTCTCCGAAGCCTTTGAACTCGATACCCGGATGTTTAGTTGGAAGCTTTGCCTCCCAGACATAGAGAATCATCCTCTGACTCTCCATTATTCCGACCGCTTCACTCCACCAGCGCCCAAGGAATTCTCCGTTTTTATCAAAAGTATCGCCATGTATATAAACCTCATTGGTGACGATGTCGGGTTCAAACTGGATGAAAGAAATCGATAGTTCGGGAAGCTCATCATCCTCTTCAACCTTTTCAATTATGCGCTGCCACCATGCCCCTTCAACACGAGAGCAGAAATTGAGCAATTTCTTTCGCTGATCTAATGCGGCAAGAGATGGGTCGTTTACACCCCGCAGAGCACTTTTTACAGGTGACTCATATAATTCCTCTCCGGTCTCAAATCGCCTCAATTTTTCAATAAGGTGACTTTCTAACTCTTGATAGCTTAGTGGGTCATAATGATGTATATAGTAACTGTCAACATCAAATACTTTTTTATTTTCCGGATTCTTTTCACGGATTAGTATTACCGGTTTCGCAGAGAGCGTTAACCGAACACCCAGCTCGTACATCACATTTGGGTTGGGATCCTTACCAGAAAGATCAGCAATAACTATATCAGCGCGGAACAGGTCACGGATGATTTGATCTGTAATATTGAACGTCTCGCCTGATCGCCAGACTATATATTCATAATCTAAATTTGTATCCGCCTCAATTGTCTTTTTTATGTTGTCTGAGAAAAAACTTGTTAATTGCTGCTGATTGCGTGAGGGTGTCTCTGTAAAGGGCATGATGACAAATACGCTCTTTTTACGTTTGGTTTCTTGCATATCCAATATTCCTCCTCTTTTGAAAACGGAAAATCATTCGATGCGAGCACGATTTTCCGTATCCTCATCCGCCGCAGGCGCTTCCACAAAGGGGTGCAGCAGGGCATGGAACCCGTTGGTGGTGTTCAAGCCGCGCACATTTCGCAGGATCCGAATCAACTGACCCACCGGCACTTCCTCCGGTTCCTGCACGAATTTCAACAGCTGCAGGCTGAAAAGCCGCAGGACGGTAGATACCAGAAACACGAACCTCAGGGGTGTGATTGCCGGGTGCAGGAAGTCCAGGTCGGCGTGGCCAAGAATTTTGATGGCCAGGCCTGCGGCAATCGGCGCCGTGGTGGCGCCGACACCGGCGACGATGTTGTTCAAAGAAAAGCAAATGGCCCGCTCTTCGCGCGGGGTTATGCGCAGCACCAGGTTGTTCGTGCACAGGTGGATGCCGGCCCAGAAGGCGCCCCCGAGGGTGTGAAGCAGCAGCGGCAGCACCACGTGGTCGGGCCTCACAAAGGTCCACAAAAAGGGCAGGAACACCGTGATCCAGCCGCAGGCCTGGATTACTGCCTTGTTGCGCACCCTATCGGAGATGCTGCCCCAGAGGCGCATGGCTGTCAGGTCCGCCAGGGCGGCAATCATTCCCATGGTGGAGGTAAAGGCATAGCTGAAGCCCAGATCGCGCAAAAAGTAAAGGGTGAAAAACGGGCTCGCGAAATAGACCGAGAAGTTCCACAGCAGCGAGTAAGTGAGAAACGATTTGAAGTTCTTCCGGCGCAGCGGCTGCAGAAAATCAGCCAGCCGGGTCGAAACATTCGTGTTTTCCGGTTTAGGGAGATCGGCGATCCGATGCAGAAATCCGAGGCTGACCATTCCACATAACACTGCGGAAACAAAGATCAGGCTGAATCCACGGATCTGGCCGTTGGGAACGTTCCGGGAGATGTAGTCTAGCAGGAATCCAAAGCCGACGATGGTCACCATGCCGGCGGTGCCGTTGATCATGTTGCGGGTGCCGAAAAATCGGCCCAGCAGCCTGTCCGGCACCAGATCCGAGGTCCATGAAAACCAGGCCACGTAGCTGGTGGAGATAAAGGCGTGGGACAGAAAAATCAGCACAAGGACCAGGGTGATTTTGACCGTGGAGGCGCCTGCGGGAAGCAGCGCAACGGCCAGGATCAACAGCCACATCAGACGGCCGCAGGCCGCGTTGAAAATCGTGATCCCCTTTCGCCGTCCCGTTCGGGTGACCAGGATCGAGGCCGGCAGCTGAAACAGCGTGGCCGCATAGGGCATGGCAGCCATCAAGCCGATGGCAACCTCACTCATTCCCAGGTAGAGCGCAAATCCGGTCAGGAAGACACCGCCGGTGAGGGTGGCGAAGACGGTGGCAAAGACACCGTCGGCAAAAGAATTCTTAATCAGCTTTGGAGGCAGTGTATCTGTGGCAGGCATAACTCCTGAATCTTGCATGAAAATTTTCGCTCATAAAATGGACATGCATAATTTATCCTAACAGCGAACAAGCTGTCAAATCGAAATCGGAAAAAAGGGTGATACATGCTGTCCAATAACTTCTTAAAATCCGATAATTTCCTCCACCTTTGACGGGGGAGGTTTACCCGCCATTGGCGTCGCCGGAGGCGACCAGGGGTAGGGTGGGTGCGATAGAATATGAATGATATCTATGTCTTATCTATTCACCCTCCCCTTGATCCCCTCCCGTCGAGAGAGGAGAAAAATAGTTGTTGGAAAGCCTGTTTAAGGATCAAAAAGGGGCAAATCCTTGTTATTGAATAATTGGATTCACCCCTTTTTATTAATAATATATTTTTGATCACTCTTGGCTCGATCTTTCTGGTTTGATGTCCATTTGAGATAATACCTCGCTACCGAGAATGAAAAAAAATGCCAAAGAAACCGGCTTAACCGACGACCTTCCGTTGCCGAGAGCTTCCGAGTTCGTTAAAACATCGCCGAGACAAAATGGCGCATCAAGACGGACAACTGACGCGTAAACCCAATTGAACATTATTGCTCAATTGGGATCAAAGATATGTCACGAATATTTCAACGCGGTTGGTCGGTCTTTGGAAGGGGTTATATAGCAGTTATCCATCAAGTAGGTCAGGGGCTTCGCAGCCCCATTCCCCTTTAAGAACCGTGCATGACAGTTTCCCGTCACACGGCTCAAGCATCTCGAAAGGCAGCCCTTGGTGGGCGGCCCGACTGTTTACCTCTCATGCGGCCATTGCTCTAAACTGACGAGCAGACATGACCGGCCGTAATTTGCTATCCTTGTTGTTTCTGCGTTGCCAGAAGTACTTTGCGAATTCTGGCAGATAAGGATTAGCGGCCGCTTTTATCTTCACAAATCTTCGTATTCCTATGGCTCCTATTTTAACAACCTGGTAAACTTTGTTCAAGTTTTCCTTGGTCTTGGCTTTAACGGCAGAGATATGTTTCCGGCCTGATGCTGTCCAATATTTCTTGGCCAGCCAGCCGGTGGACTTATTTCGATGCCGCCTTTTTACCATGCGCCATAGCTGTTCAAAGACATATGTATCTATGCGGCTGAAGGCCTCCGCTGCCACCACATGGCGGTGGTAATTTGCCCAACCCCGAAGCGTTTGGTTCAGCTTCTTGATTAGGGCCGGCATTGGGGCGCTGACGTGTTTTGAGATTATCGTTCCCACCTTCCGGATCAGGGCGAGGACTCCCTCTTTTGATGGCTTGATGTGCAGTTTCCGGCCACGCCTTCTGAAGGTTTGCCCGAGGAACGTAAATCCGTTTTTAATGTGGGTGAGCTTGGTCTTCTCCTCTGAGAGGTTCAGGCCTCGCTCAGCCAGAAACTCCACAACCGCCGGTTTGATTCTTTCTTCGATCAGGCGTTTTGATTTGCCTGTGACGATGAAGTCATCGGCGTAGCGGACGAAATTGACGCGTTTTCGACGGGGGACTGCACGACGGACGACTTCCTCCAGCCCGTCGAGGGTCATATTCGCCAGGGTAGGGCTGATTATCCCTCCCTGAGGAGTTCCTTTTCGTGAAGGATACGTGATGCCGTTTTCGACGTATCCCGCCTTTAGCCACATACGAAGAATGCTTTTATCCATTGGGATGTTTTCCAACAACCATTGCAAAGATATGTTGTCGTAACATCCGGTAATGTCGGCCTCCCATATCCAGGTAGCCGAATTAGGCTTGTTCAGGGCGTTGAACCCGGCCTGTATGGCATCGGCGCAGCAGCGTCCTTCCCGAAAGCCGTAGGAATTTGCATCGGCAGTGGTTTCCGCCACCGGTGCCAGTGCCTGCTTATACAGTGCCTGCATTGCCCTGTCTAACATTATTGGCATTGACAAAGGCCGTTTTTTACCATTTTTCTTTGGAATGTAAATTCTTCTCAGTGGTCTTGGCTTGTATCCACGTCGGCGCAGGCTGAAAACAGCCCGCCATTTGGCTCGGGCACCTTTCCACAGGATACCGTCAACGCCAGGGGTGCTTTTCCCCTTGTTTGAGGTAACTCGTTTGACAGCCAACAGCTTGGCGTAGAACGAGTTGGTTAAAAGATTTTGAAGTGATCTTACCTTGTTCCATCTTCCTTCCAATACAGCCTTTGCGATACGCACTTGCAGCCTTCGAACGTGTTGTCTTGCATGGGTCCAGTCCGTGGAACTCCATTTCTTTGCATCGTCGACAGGTGCGCCGGCCTGAGCCGTCTTTCGCTTTCCCATCTT
>CP070771.1:3223565-3226040 GCA_020345785.1 Desulfobacterales bacterium | reverse complement strand
AATGACTTTGTGATAAATTTGCTGCCCTGCCAGGGCCACTTCTTTTTTAGATGAAATACTAGAGAGGACCCCGGGTTCAAAAACGAATAACGAATAACTATAATCTAATAACTAATAACTTCCCAGGTAACTACCATGCAAAAAATAAAGGCAACTATCAACGGCACCGAGGTTCAAGCCGACCCGGGCACCACCATTCTAGACGCCGCCCGGACTGCCGGCATTGAAATTCCAACGCTGTGTCACAGCCCGGACCTGAAACCGACCGGCAACTGCAGGATCTGCGTGGTCGAGGTGCAAGGCGCCCGCACCCTGGTGGGGGCCTGTCACACGCCGATTTCAGCCGGGATGGTCATCCAAACCGACACCCCCAAGGTGATCATGGCCCGCAAAGCGACCATCGAGCTGTTGATGGCGGGGCATACGGGAGAATGTGTGACCGACGAGCACACGGGAGCGTGCGCCCTGCGCAAACTCGCCGACCAGCTGGAAAGCGGATCCCCGAGATTTCTCATGCGCCGGCCGCGCTGGTATCCGGTCGAAGCCACCAACCCCTACGTGATGCGCGACATGTCCAAGTGCATCCTGTGCCGCAAATGCATCTCGGCCTGCACCGAGATTGCCCGCAAAAATGTCTTCAGCCTGGCGTATCGCGGGTTTGCCACCAAGGTGGTGGTCGATTGCGATGATCCGCTGAAAACGGATGTCTGCCGCGACTGCGGCATCTGTATCGACTACTGCCCTACCGGCGCCCTGAGTAAACCGTTAACTGCAAGGGGTGAACAGAAATGAGCACGACGCTGAATACCCAACCGGCCGCAGCGCAGGTCCGCGCTGTTTTGCTGGCAAAATTGAAAGAAGCCCAGTTTCAACACGGTTATGTGAGCAAAGAATTCATAACGGAGACGGCCCGCTCCCTGCAGATCCCGATCAGTGAAGTCTATGGTGTGACAACTTTCTACTCCTTTCTCTCGACGCGGCCCCTGGGCAAATATGTCATCCGCATCTGCAAAAGCATACCCTGCTATCTGAAACATGCCGAAATGATCATCGACGGCGTGGTGCGCGCCATCGGCATACAGCCGGGGCAAACCACCTCCGACGGCAAATTTTCCTTCGAATTGACCAACTGTATCGGGGCCTGCGACATGGCGCCGGCCATGCTGCTCAACCAGGAAGTCCATGGGCATCTGACCCCCGAGAAAATTGCTGAAATTCTCAGCGAATGCAAATAACAGGAGGACGAGCCGTGCCAGAAAAAAAGATTCTTCTTCAACATTGCGGTGCCATCGATCCTCGCAACATCCAGACTTACATTGAACGCGGCGGTTTTGGCGCCTGGGGGAAAGCGCGCGATGAGATGACGCCCGAGACCGTCGTGGCGGAAATCAAAGCCTCCGGCCTGCGAGGCCGCGGCGGCGCCGGCTTCCCATGCGGCGTCAAGTGGGAACTGGCCCGCAACGAATCGGCCGACGAAAAATTCCTGATCTGCAACGCCGACGAAGGCGAGGTCGGGGCCTTTAAAGACAGGCACCTGTTGTCCCATGATCCTTTTTCGCTGATTGAAGGCATGGCCATTGCCGCTTATGCCATCGGGGCCCGACGGGCCTATATTTATCTGCGGGCCGAGTACCACCACCTTCTGGACAGTCTTAAAAATGCCGTTGTCCAAGCTGATCAGAAAGGATATCTTGCGGATCTCACGATCGAAATCCATGAAGGCGCCGGCGCCTATATCTGCGGAGAAGAGTCGGCGCTGATGGACTCTTTGGAAGGCAAACGCGGGGAAGCCCGTTTCAGGCCGCCCTTTCCGCCACACAAAGGTCTCTGGGACAAGCCGACCATCATCAACAATGTGGAAACCCTGGCGACCATTCCGCACATCATCGCCAACGGATCGGCCTGGTTCGCTCAAATCGGCACCGAGCAGAGCAAGGGCACCAAGCTGTTTTCGATCAGCGGCGATGTGGCCACCCCCGGTGTATACGAACTGGTTCTGGGCAGCCCCCTCAGAGAACTCGTCGTCGATCTGGCCGGGGCCGAAAAGATCAAATGGGTCCAGGTCGGCGGCGCGACGGGCGGCATCGTTCCATTTTCGATGATCACAACACCGCTGGCCTACGAGACCGTGCTCGGGTCGGGCGCCGTCATGGTCTTTGACCAAACCCGCGAGGTGCTGGACTTTGTGCATCGAACCGTGACCTTTCTGGCGGAGGAGTCCTGCGGCAAGTGCACGCCCTGCCGGGAAGGCACCGAGGCCATGCTGCAAATCGTGGAGCGGCTGGACCAAGGCGACGGCCAGGCGGATGACATTCAGGCCCTCGAAGAGCTGTCTGAAACCATGATGCTCTCTTCCCTGTGCGGTCTTGGTCAGGCCGCATCAATTCCGGTGCTCGACACGATCCGCTATTTTCGCAACGATTACGAAACCCGCATCAAACAGGCGGTATTTTTGAGAAGCCTCAGGGGCCGGTT
>CP070771.1:3207743-3223465 GCA_020345785.1 Desulfobacterales bacterium | reverse complement strand
TCCAAGCACCAAATAACAAATGATTCGACAAGCTCACCACACTGAGCAGAGCCGAAGGGTAAATCCCAAATCACAACACTCAATGAGCGAAACAAACTTAATCAAGAAAATCCAGCTGTTTTATGTTTTCATGTTTGAGATCTTTCGTGCTTTCGTGATAAAGGATCGCATATTCTCTGAAGCAATCACTAAAGTAAATTGAGTCCCGTTTGGAATTTAGAATTTAGGTCATTGGAAATTGTTTGGGGTTTGTGATTTGGGATTTGTGATTTTGAATATGCGAATATGACGGGCGGAGCAATTGAACAAGAGTCGGCAATTACGGCCACCTGGACCGATCCTGCAACCGGCCTGGAATGGCAGTGCGATTCCCCGGGACGGATGAACTGGCACGCAGCGCAATCCTATGCCGGCTCGTTATCCATAAACGGGAAAGAGGATTGGCGTTTGCCGACGGCAAGAGAACTGGAAACTTTACTGGATCGAACTGTCTACCGACCGGTCATGAGGAAAGAGGTTCCATTTCGAGATCCCTTGAGCTATTGGTCCTCAACCACTTTTGGACCAGATAAAGACAGCGCCTGGATTGTGATGTTTGACGGCGCCTATGTGCTCAGTTACTACAAGACAAATGCATATCATGTGCGTTGTGTGCGGGGATGATTGTTGGTTATTAGTTATTCGTTATTGGTTATTGGATATTCATTGGCGCTTTTGCAGCTAATAAAAGTATCTTGTGCAGAGCTTCATTAGACAAGATTGAGAACTCGCTCAGATAGGAGGATTTGCGATGTCAAAAGTCTCATTAATGTTTTACAAGAAAGACTGCATGGGCTGCCATGCCTGTGAGGTAGCCTGCAAGCAGGAACACGAACTGGGTATCGGGCCGCGTTTAGTGCGGGTCATCGAAAAATCAGCTGATTTTTTCCCGGTTTATTGCCACCACTGTGCCAATGCGCCGTGCAGGGAAGCTTGCCCGGTGGAAGCCATTTCAAGGAATGAAATGGGCCTGGTTCTCATCGATGAAGAATTGTGTATCGGCTGTAAGGAGTGTTTGGAAGCCTGTCCCTTCGGGGCCATGCAGTATGACGATAATCGGGAAACAGCCGTCAAATGCGATCTCTGTGTTGATCGTCTGAAAAACAATACAGCGCCGGCCTGCTACTCGGTGTGTCCCACCCGCTGCATTTCATGGGGCAAAACCCAAACACTCTCCGAACGCCTCGTCCATGAGGCCCTTCCCCAGCGGATGAAATAGGCTAATACGTCACAAGGTTTGGCAAAAAAGTGGCAATTTGCGGAAAGATCGTCAGCAAAATCGTAATGAAGATAAGCGCGACAAGGAATGGAAGAATACCTCGGAAAATCCTGTGCAATGGAATATCGGGCGCGATACCTTTGATGACAAACACGTTTACCCCGACAGGCGGGGTAATGACTCCCATCTCCGCAACCAGCACGATGATAACGCCAAACCAGATCGGGTCAAAGCCCAATTGCATGACAACCGGAAAAAAGATGGGGATGGTCACGACCACCAGGGCCATGGAATCCATAAAAAAACCGCCGATAAAATAAAGAAAAATAATTACCCCTATCAGAGCAACACGGGAAATGGCAAGGTTTTCTATCCAATCCGCAAGTGCAAAGGGTATGGTGGATATCGCCATGAAATGGCCGAAGATGGTAGCCCCCGTAATGATCACCAGTACCATACAGGATGTTCGCAAACCTTCTCTGACAGCGTCCATAAAATCCTTCCAGTTCAACTGGCGGCGCACCAAGCCTATGATCAACGCACCGCCGGCGCCAATAGCCCCGGCCTGGGTCGGACTGAACCACCCCAGAAACAGTCCGCCGATGGTTAACAGAAACAAAAGCACGGCTTCGACAATTCCTGAGGCGGCCGCAATTTTTTCTCTAAAGCTGGTGGGGGCACCCGGCGGGCCCAGCTGCGGATTGCGCAGGCAAAGGATAACAACAGTTGCTACAAAAGCCAAACTGAGCAAAATGCCCGGCAATACGCCGGCAATGAAAAGTTTGCCGATGGATTCCTCGGTCAGGATGCCGTAAACGATGAGAATAGTGCTCGGAGGAATGAGGATTCCAAGGGTGCCGGAGGCGGCGACGGTTCCGGTTGCCAGCGTATCGTTGTATTTGTATTTTTTCATCTCAGGCAGCGCGATTTTTCCCATCGTGGCTGCTGTAGCTGCCGTGGACCCGCAAATAGCGGCAAAACCGGCACAGGCAATGACGGTTGCAATCGTCAATCCGCCCCGGTACTCTCCGACCCAGGCATAGGCGGTTCTATAAAGTCTGCGGCTGATGCCTGAGGCAAAAGCAAAAGTTCCCATCAGAATAAACATGGGAATGACACTTAAGGGATAGGAAGAATATTGTTCAAAGATGTCCTGCGCAAGAATACTGAGGGCGGGTCCGGTGTCCGCCAGATAGGCAAAACCGACAACTCCCACAAAACCCATGGCAAAGCCCACCGGCATATTGAGAAGAAACAGTAAAAGCAATAATCCAATGCCGACAAGTCCGGTCGTAACGGGGCTCATCTTTCGACAATCCTCACAGCCGCACTAAGTATTCTGACCAGAAAAACCAGTGAGACCGGAATACTGGCAAAGGCAATGCCATAAGCAAACGGATATAGAGGTATGCGAATGGTGGCGCTGACTTCGCCGCCGATTTGAAGTGAATAGCCGAATGCTGCAAGGCGCCAAATAATCAATATAAAAAAGCTCAAGCCAAAAAAGGAGATAACCATATCAACGATTGCCCGGAGTCGCGGCGGAAGTAAAGGCACAAAAAATTCAACGGTAACGTGCCGCCCGATTATAAGGGAGAAGGCGGTGGCAAAGGCCACCGCCACCACCTGGGCCAGCATGACGATATCGAGGGCACCGTAAACCGGCTTTCGGAAAAGCTTGGCTCCAAATACGTCGGCGCAGGTAATCACCATCATCAACAGGAGCCCCCAGACACCGACCCGCTCAAACCAGCCGCTGAGCTTGCGATTAAATGATTCAAACTTCTCCAAGAAATTCATAAAATTCCTTACTCCGCCCTGAAAAAATAGCGTTATCAGGTACGGATAAAAATAGCCGCCTTATTAAAAATGATGAGAATTTTCAATTTTATCCGCGCGGATTAATTATCTTATTTAAATAATGACGGGCTACAAAGCACCTGAAGGCCAAATAGTACATCTAAAAATCGGATAATAACATATAGTTTGTTAATACCGGCCATGTCTCTTTATTCTCACGTGGCTGATATGAAATATAAAAAGAAAAAATGCGCAGCATTAAGTAATTAATCCGCCGGCTTTGGATTTAACAACTTTCTTCCGTTTTCAAAGCGCACAGTGAAACTATTAAAAGCCTATTTTTCAAGGCGGATTAATTAGAATTTCATTCAATGAGTTACGGCCTTATCTCCGGTGGTCCGGTTGGTGATTTAATGAACAACGCGATCTGTTTTTGAGTCCAGTACTCGATGCGTTCATCCAGATATTTTAACCATCCCCTGACCTCGTCCTCGGAGTAACCGGAGGAAACCATTTTCTTGACATAGTCTTCAATGATGGGCGCAGTGGCTTGCTTCCATTTCTTTGCCTCGGCCGAATCCAGATCGATAAACTCAACGCCCTTTTCGGCGGCAAAATTTTTGCCTGCAAAATCGATGGAATTCCACATCAATGCCATCCGCTCTTTGTATTCGCCGCAAAGCTTATCGAAAATCGCCTTGATGTCCGGTGGGAACTTTTTGTAGCTGTCTTTATTCATTGCCACATAAAAGGTATAGAGGTTGCCCACCTGCCAACTGGTGGTAACATACTTGGCTACTTCGGCAAACCGGAACGTCCGCAAGGTTTCATAAGGCGTATTAACTCCGTCGAGCACACCTTTTGCGATTCCATCATAAGTTTCCATGATGGGAGTCGGTGCCGGAGTTGCCCCCAGGGCTTTAATGGTATCGCCTACACGTCCCGGCGCCCGCAGCGTTAATCCTCGCATGTCGTCAAGGTTATATACCGGCTTCTTTGAAATGACTACGTTGGGATTACTGGCGTGCATCCAAAGAATATGGACCTTGTCCCACTCTTTAGGTTTAAAATTCTCATAGAAATCATTGACCACCTGGTTTGACACCCAACCGCTGGGATACCCCAGAGGCAGGTCACAGATTTCCGTCACCGGAAAGCGGCCCGGCGTGTACTCGACATGGGCAAGGCCGATGTCTGCTATCCCGGTTACGACCCCCTCATACATACTAGTGGCCTTTAACAAGGATCCTCCGGCAAAGTATTGCACTTTTACTCTACCATCGGTGCGTTTTTCCAATTCGGCGATGAAATCTTCACAAATCTTGGAGTGGGGGGCCGGAGGCGGAAAATAATTTGCAAATTTTAATTGAATCACATCTGCTGCAAATGCCGGGGGATTAAGATTGGGAAAAGCGAGTGTCAGGTTTATTAGGACGGCCAAAGACAAAGATAGCAGCAAAAATTTCTTTTTCATGGGAAGGAGCCTCCTTTTTTAAATTATTTAGACTGCTTGGTTCTAATGTCGATTTTGATCTCTTTCCACCACCTGCTTCTTCAACTCAGATATCGACTACTGACTGAATGGTTGATATGGGAAGTACATTTCAAGTATTTGAATTATATAACGCATGCAGTTAACGTACGGACAAAAAGACAATCTCATGGTGTAAAACTATGTTTCGAATTGCACTGTGACGATACCTTGCACGGTTGCCAAAGTCAAGGTTAATTCTGGCAACGTATTTTGATTTGACGGCCGATATTTGACAGTAAGCCGTAACCTGAAATGGGCTACGATTCGCTGTCCAACTCGACCAGGTCGGAAACATTCACTTCCAGCATCTTTATACTGGCTAAAATTCGGATGCTGTTTCTGGCCAGGGCAGGAAAATTTTCTCCCATCCGGTTCAACTCCTCAGCGGTGCGTTTCATCACCCGAATTTTATCATTAATCTTTTTTAAATCGTATTGCGTATTCATTGATTTTTCTTTCGCAGATCTTTAAACCGCTTGGCCTTGACCTCGTACCTGGGAAGTGTGTTGCAGCCGCAGATTTCCAGGTCATAGCGTAAATTGGTCTTTAATCTGAGCTGATCGGCCAGCTCGTCTTCGATTAATTGACACTGGTCCTGGGCTTCGGGCAACACTTCCACTTTAAGCTTTATCCGGTCCGTATCACCGTCTTTGTCGACGATCACCTCGTACTCGTCGCCCAGCCCGTCGATGCCACGCACGACTTCTTCAATGGCCGACGGTGCCAGCAGGACCCCTTTGACCTTGGTAATGTCATCGGCCCGCCCCACGATCCCGCCTTTGATCAAGCGCGATGTCCGGCCGCAGGAGCAAGGTTCGGCCGACCATTCGATAACGTCCTTGGAGTCAAAGTGCACGCACGGTTGAGCCTGACGGTCCAGGGCGGTAATGATCATTTTTCCTCGCCGTCCGGGCTCTTGGATAATTTCTCCGGTTTCCACATCGGCGATCTCCACCAGAAAAAGGGCCTCGTTAACATGCATTCCCCCCGGTTGATCCTGACATTCAAAGGACCAGGCACCGATTTCGGTCGCCCCGGCGTGGTCAAAAACCTTGGCCCCCCAGGCATCCTCCAGGCGCTTCTTGGTGCTGGGAATACTGGCGCCGCATTCGCCGGCGCAAGTAATCTTGTTGACAGACAGCTTGGACGGATCGATATCCATTTTCATGCGGGCTGTCTCGGCCATTCCCAGGATGTAGGTTGGAGTGCCCATCATGGCCGTGGCTTTAAGTTCCTGTATTTTAAGAATGCGAGCTTTGGTATCCAGAACTCCGCCTGGTATGACTTCACAGCCGATCTTTTCGGCCGCATAGTGGCCGGCCCAAAAGGCGACAAATATATTGTACCCGAAGGGAATAAAGACCCGGTCGCGGGGACGATACCCCTGAGCCCAAAGGATGTAAGCCCAGCACTCCATCCACCACTCCCAGTCCTGCCAGGTATCCGGCTGATAGACGGGCTGGCCGGTGGTGCCGCTGGTCTGGCGAAAAACCGTTACTTCTTCCAAGGGGACGCACAGGGCATCACCGTAGGGAAACGGATCTTTGCCCTGAATGTCCCGCATCATGGATTTTTCCACCGTGGGAACCCGCGCAATATCCGCAAAAGAACGGATATCCTCCGGTTTAAGGCCGGCCGCGTCGTATAGACGCCGGTGAAATTTCGAATGATCATATGCCCATTTGAAGATCTTTTGAAATTTCTTTAGTTGAAGCCGCCGTACTTTTTCCTGTGGAAGGGTTTCAAGAACAGGATTCCAGTATTTTTGTTCGCTCATTTGCAGCTATCCTTCTTCAGCTGACAGACGACAGATGACAGAAAGCGGTAGTAGTTATTTGTTATTAGTTATTGGTTATCGGCTATCGGCTATCGGTTCCAGTAGCCAGTTGACAGAAAACAGAAGGTGAGAAGGTGAGAAGATAAGAAGTTGAGAAAAAAACTGGCATTTCTTCCTTTCTCCCTTTTAACTCAACAAACACAGCAAACACAATAAACTAGCACCCTTTTTCCTTCCAATTGACACCTGAAACCTGAAACCTATATCCAGCATCCAGCATCCAGTATCCAGTATCCAGTATCTCCAGAAACCAGTATCAAGAAAACAGCCTCTTTAAGCTTCCCAACCTCCCAGCCTTTTGCCGTACACCGTGTGCCTTGAGCCGAATGCCTTGTGCCGTGAGCCGTGCGCCTTTTTCCTTTAACTTAAATCTATGCTCTTTGTTCTATGCGCCCGCACTTTACCCTATGCCCTATGCTCAAAATCCCGCAACCAAAATAAATGACAATTGAATATTGAAAATTGACTAATTGTGGAAGTCGCTCGCGCAGCGCAGGCGCTTGCGCCGCGTGTTGCTCCGTCTTGATGACATTTTAAAACAGATAGAATTCCTTCATTCGACATTCGACATTCGTCAATCCATTAGCCCCGCAACTCCCGCAATGACTATAATGTAGCTATATATTAGCGATAACAATTTGGTCAACAAAAAAAATGCTATTCATATTCCGCCCAACGCGGAGCCGGTTTCGTTTTGGGTGTTTGTCCGTAGAAAATATTGTCCATTTGATTAAATAAGCGTCTGGCATACTTGTTGCGGGTAATTAAGGCCCGGATTAACCTATGGGGAAACGTGCTGGCATGACTCCAGGGACACACCCGCATGCAGATGTTGCAATCCGTCCCCACCTTGCCCCAGTAGTCAAAACAGGTCTCCGCATTCAGCTTCCACCGCAGGGTGCCGTTGACCTCTTTGGGGTCATCCAGCGGAATGGAATTCGAAGGGCAGCAGTCCGCGCACTTTTTGCAAATTCTGCAAAAATCGGCGACACCCAGGTCGAGCGGCTGATCGGGAATCAGCGGAAGATCGGTTGTCACCGCTCCCAGCCTGACCCGCGGACCGAAATCTCTGGTCATCAAATAACCGAGTCGTCCTGTTTCCCCCAGACCGGCATCGACCGCCAACGGCACCAGCACAGCATCATAATGCCGCAGATGATTGGCGGTTGCGGCATACCCGAGGTTGGCAATATACGCCGCCAGCTGGGTCGCAATAAATGCGCCCCGGGCATAATTGGCCATCGAGGCAATGGTAGTCGGCGTATGAGGTGCCGTACCCACCAGGTCCAAGGTCATCTCGGTGGCAAAGACGACTGCATATTTATGGTTTAATTCGATCGGCCGGCCCCAGTCATCCCAGTTTTCATTGAATATTTCTCCCCGTTTGGAATATATCCACAAGGGGTTTATTTCAGTAATGCCGACAAGATCGGCACCGATGGACAACGCGTAACCTTTGACCCTGCTGCTGGCCGTTTCAGGAGGCATCTGCACCTGCTGCTCATGGAATTCCGGGTATGCCCGTGGATTAAACTTATCGGGCGTTGAGAGATGCATCGGTATGGTAAGACAAGCCATGGCGGCAGCCACGTTCGGCCCGTCTTTTGGCTTGTCTATCGTGCCGGGCTTGCCCAGGGGACCGCCCCTGTTCCGGCGGGCGGCATCGAATTGTTCATGTTCGGGACGCAATTCGTAATAAGTCTTATATTGGTCGGATCCCGGGCGAATGGTGCGATTGCGGGCAAACACGATATCTCTTTCATCAACTCTTGCCACCTGACCGACGATAAGCCCCCTCGTACCTGCCAGGGCGTTCTGATCCGACCCGATCGGCCAGGCCAGACCAAACAAAAGTCCGCCGGCAAGCAAGAGCCCGAGAATCAAAACGGACAATCCGGCGCCGGTTGTGAAAAAACCGGTTGCCTGCAGGTAAAACAGCATGATCACCAGTCCCAGCATGAGCAAAAACTGGGCTGCCGCAAACACCATCGCCCGTGTCTCCTGTTCCCGGACGCAGGAAATAAAATAACTCAGACCGATACCGGCTTGCAAAATACTCAGCGCAGCTGCAACGAAGAACAGGATCGTTTCCATAACCTATCCTATTAGATGAAACATATGCATTGTGTCAAGGACCTGTTGCCTCCGTTAGCGCTATGATATTTTGTCCTAAGCTGAACGATTTATCCGATATTCAAGGCCTTGCGGGCGGGGATAAACCCCATAAGCAATAAGTTGTTTTTATGCGAAAAGAACTGAAAAGATGAACATCGAACATCGAACGTCCAACATTGAACTTTGAATGAGAAAAGATGGTAAAACAGATCTATGATCTGGCGGAACAGCTGCGCGATTATTCGGTGCGAATCACAAAGATAGTTGAACAACTGCCAAATACCAGAGTAGTCTAAGCCTGTCGCAGGGCAATCGTTAAAATCCGCAAGTTCACCTTATCCAAACCATTGCGAAGCCCAGGCAGCGGAATTGCCAAAGGACTTTATCCATAAGCTTGGTATCGCTTTAAAGAAAATCGGCATTTAAAAATTCGACATTGATTATTGGTGTTTTTATTCGATGTTGGACGTTCGATGTTCGATGTTGGACGTTCATCTACTAACCCTACCCCGCACGGCATAATAGCGTTCTTTGAATGTTTGCAAACTAACTTAGCACTTATGGGGTTTATTCCCGCCCGCGCAAAACCGGTCATTTTTGCAATCCTCAATTATTGAAGTCGCTCAATTTAGGTTGGTAAAATATGCAACTCTTGCATCTGATCCGGACTTGATCCTGCCGGTATATATGATATAGAGCGTTATAAATGGGCGTTCTCGGACGAATCAAAACGGAGACGAATCATGGATCCAAAGGTGAAACAAGCAATTGAAGAGGCCGTAAGAAGAGAACCGTTTGCGCAGGCAATGCAGATGGCGCTGGTGGAACTGGCGGAGGGCTACTCGGTGGTAAGCATGATTTATGATCCTGAGAAAATGAACAATCTGTTTGCCCGGGCGCATGGCGGCGCCATATTCGCCCTGATCGATGAGGCCTTTGAGATCGCCGGGCAGACCGACGGCACCGTCGCGGTGGCGCTCAATGTCAACGTCACCTATATGTCCAGCCCCGAACCCGGCATGCGATTGCAGGCCGAAGCACGCCGGACAAGCCAGACCCGGAAAACAGCCAGCTACCACATCAACGTCACGGATCAAAACGGACAGATAATCTCCCTGTGCCAGGCTTTGGCCTTCCGCACCGGCAAGCCGCTTCCGTTTCTCTAAGACCCTGCTGGCATCAGAGGGCTTTATCAAAAGCCGCCTGGTTGAAATTCTCCATCCCACCCTTTTTTTCATCAGCCGAACCTGCGCCAAAAAGAAGCGGGCAATCTGACATAATCCCGCATTTTAATTAAAAACACAGATTCCAATATTCAACCCAATAAACATTATTATTAATTGAATGCAAGAATTTCAAAAAGGCTTGACATGCTGCCTCCACATGAAATACAGCATGGTATACCATCAATATACAGGCGGTCGTCCATGGATAAGGATCGTGTTTATAACAAAATAAAAGAAAAAATATTGACTGAAGAATTGCCTCCTGGCCAGTGGCTGGTTGAAAGAGAAATCAGTGAGAAATTTCAAATCAGTCGCACGCCGGTCAGAGAGTTACTTCGCCGACTGGTTTCAGATGGCCTCGTTTCTCTTGAACCCTCCAAGGGCTATTATGTTAGAAAGCTATCCATTGAAGAAATAATAGAAATTTTCCAGGCCCGCGAGGCTGTCGAGGGACAAGCAGCCCGGCTATCATGTATTAAGGGGGATGAATTGTTTTTCAACCATATTGCCACGCTCAAACGCCAATTTGAACAACTTGATATCACCAAAGACAGTTCATCAGGCATCGCAAAAGGAACCGAACTGCATGACGCGATTATAAATGCCGCCAATAATTCGGTTCTATCTGAATTCTATCAAAAACTAAAAAATCTAAATGGATTGATAAGAAATATTACAAAAAAATCTATAGATATCGAAAATCAATCCAAAAAAGGTCATCTCGCTCTCACCCAAGCCATTCTGGACAAAGACCCCGAAAAAAGTGGGCAATCCATGCGTGAGCATCTCAGCAATACCTGCAGATTGCTGATGGAAAAATTATTGACTTATTAAGAGGATTGCATAAACAATCGGCACCACGACAAACTGCATTCTTAGCCGGCAGAGGCCGCTACCGGATCTCCTGAGAATTCCAAAGTTGAAAGGGGGTGATAATGAACAAACCATCCAGATTAACTCGTTAAGATCAACCCCACGCACAGCTGTAAAGGAGGAAACAAAATGAAAAAAATGGATCGCTTGCTCAAAATTTTGCTTGCCGGTGTTTTACTGGCACCGATTTTTTGTTTTTCTCAGGCACATGCAGAAATTACCCTGACTTATTCAGACTGGCAACTGAGCCAGGACATTTGGGGGCAATCCCTAAGAGAAGCCATTGCCGAATTTGAACGGTTAAACCCCGGCATTAAGGTAACAGACGAACCGGTTGCTTTGGGTCAGAGAGATGTAAAGTTTACCACGGCCATCAGGGGTGGAAAAGGACCGGATGTTTTTGCATTGGATGCCAATCCTGTCAAACAATACATTAAAAACGGCTGGGTTAAGGATCTGACGCCGTTTATCGAGAAAGAGGGCGGTAAACAATGGCTGGCGGATTTTTATCCGGTAACCCTGATGCCGGTTACCGAGAATGACAAAGTTTACGGTGTGCCGAAAAACGTCGTTGCCATGGTCCTTGTTTTTAATTCCGATCTATTCGGTAAGGCAGGCGTCGGTGCACCGCCCAAAACATGGGATGATTTTCGCGATATCTCTAAAAAACTCACCATGGCAACAAAATCAGGCGGACCGATTGACCAGTGGGGCGCCACCCTGGTTCTGGCCAAAGCTTGTTTCGATTTGCGCTTTTCGGTAGTGCTGAGAGGATTTGGCGGTGATTTTCTGACTCCGGACTGGAAGCATTCGGCCCTAAACACGCCTGAGGCCAAAGCGGCTTTTAATTTTGTGGTCGACTCTATTCTTAAAGATAAGACAATGCCTCCCGGGGTTGCCCAGGTTGATTGTAACGGCGCCAGAAGACTGCTGGCCCATAAAAAGGTCGGGATGATTTTTGGCACCATGTGGACCATTACGGAGGTAAGTGGAATGAACAAAGACCTGCATGGGTGGAAAGTTCTTGAAATGGCCCCGGTACCACAGGTTGCCGGCGCCAAATCTAAAATCCGCTCAACCCTCTACCAGAAGTCGATTTTTATGAATCCCAACACCAAAAACCCGGAAGCAGCATGGAAACTCATTAAGTTCCTGACTGAAAAGAAGCAGATGGAAAAATGGTTTGTCGACAATAATATGCTTTCATGCCGCTCGAGTGTGAACGAGGGATTCGGTCCGATCCTGCAGAGCAAATATGCCGCCGTCGTAACGAATGAAATCGAGAATCACGCTGCTTTTCTGCCGCTGATACCGGAGTGGCCGGAATGCCTGGAAGCCTTCCGACAAAATTTACAGGCTGCCGTGGCCGGAACAAAAACGGCCGACCAGGCGCTGACCGACGCGCATAATCAGATTGAATCTATTTTAAGCCGCTAATCCGAACTTAAAGGGGCAGGGAGCGCAAGGCGCTTTCCCTGCCCCTGCAAAACATTTCATGAACTCTTTTTTCGTGAGACAGGTGGCCGGCACCCATGTCCATTAAAGAACACAACAAGGGCTACTTTTTCATTCTTCCGGCATTGCTGCTTCTGGTAGTCATTCTTGGTTTTCCGGCAGTCGTTGCAGTTTTGCAGAGTTTCAATATCTTGTGGGTTCCGGAGCCTTCTTTTAATACCAAAAGTTATGTCAGGTTGTTGGATGATGCCGAATTCAGGGCTTCAGTTGCAAATACGGTCATTTTTGTCGGCACCACCGTTGGTTTTCATTTACTGATAGGACTCGCAGTAGCCCTTCTCCTCAACCTGGAAATCAGAAACAAGCACTTTTTCCGTGTTGTGGCCATTTTGCCCTGGACAGTTCCGGATGTCATCGGAGGCCTCATCTGGCGCTTTATGTTTGATACCCTGCCCGGCATCGTCAACGCTGTGCTGCTCAAGACGGGCTTGGCAACGGAGCCCATAGACTGGCTGGGCAACCCGGCCCTTGCTTTTCCGTGCGTGATCTTTGCCGAGGTTTGGCGGGGGTATCCTTACGTGATGCTGATCTTGCTGGCGGGTCTGCAGGCCATACCAAAAGATATGTATGAAGCTGCCGAAATAGACGGAGCCTCGAGATTGGCCCGCTTTTTTTACATAACCCTGCCGAATCTTAAATTTATGTTCATTATCGCCACCATTTTAGACATCATCTGGGAATGCCGTCTGTTCGGCATGGTCTACAGTATGACCGGCGGGGGTCCGGGCTATTCAAGTCAGGTGCTTTCTCTGCTGACCTATAAACACTATTTTATATTTTTTAACTCACCGTATGCGTCAGCAATTGCGGTGGTTTTGGCCCTAATCATGCTCTTAATCAGCATTCCGTACCTGAGAATGACGATGCGGCAGGAACTTTAACTCGCGATGAAGAGGAATTTAATATTCTGGTTTCTGATCTATCTGGCCTTGGCATTCATGCTGCTGTTTAATCTTGTACCATTTTTCTGGATGGCCACCTCTTCGCTGAAAACCGACTATGAAGTGATTGATTATCCCGCCACGATTATCCCGCGTGAAATAACCATTGGGGCTTATATTCGCATGTGGACCCAGGAAAACTTCTTACAATATTTTAAAAACAGCATCATCGTCTCAATATCGACCGCGGCCGTTTCATCACTGGTAGGGGCATTTGCCGCCTATGGATTCTCCAGGTTCGCATTCCGGGGGAGAAGTTTGATAATGACCTTGTTTTTAGCATCCCAAATGATACCGGGGGTGCTGCTGGTCGGTCCCTACTTTAAAATGCTCACCTACGTCGAGCTCTATGATACGCTGCTGGGGCTGATTCTTTCCCAAACAACGATAACACTGCCCTTCAGTATCTGGATGCTTAAAGGCTACATCGATACCGTGCCGATCGAAATCGATCAGGCCGCGATGGTCGATGGGGCTTCGCGGACCAGGATATTTTCGATGGTTATACTGCCAAATATTCTCCCCGGACTGGTAGCCACCATAATTTTTGCTTTCCTGTTATCCTGGGGCGACCTTCTGTGGGCGCTCTGTCTCATCAGCGAAAAGTCCCGGCAGACCATGACACTGGGGATTACTCAGATGGTAGGCCAATTCCGCGTGCAGTGGTCCGAGATTATGGCTGCTACCATGATTGCCACCATCGTGCCGGCAACCCTTTATCTGTTATTGCAAAATTTTTTGGTGAAAGGTTTTACCGAGGGAGCAGTAAAACAATAGCAACCGTTTTAGGCCCTGTCACGGGTTCCATAGCAGAATTGCGGGCCTTTTCAAGGAGATCTTTTCATATCCGGTCGGCGGAATGCCATATACCTGTCCGGGATTTTAAAACCACTTTGGATCATAGCACGGGAGAAAACTTATCCATGCAATACCGCAAATTAGGAAAAACCGATGTCGCTCTCTCCATATTTGGCATGGGGGGGCACGAGTATCTGGCGGACGGAAGGTCGCGCGGCTTCAATGAAAATTTTGATCTGGCGGTCACGCCCAACCACATATTCGTAGGATTTGGCCAGAAGACACGCCAAAACGTTTTAAAGATAGCATTTGACAGCGGTATCAATTTCTTTGATGTGACCCAGGATTCAGAAAAAGAAGCGCTGGGGCGCAACCTCAAAGAGATAACCCCACCATACGAAATTTATATCCAGACCCGGCCGGAGGGCATGGTTTACACCTATGATAAGTACAATCAAAAAATGGCGGATTTAGGCCTTCTCAGAGCCGAGGTGCAAAGAATTCTCAGACTGCTGCAAAGAGAACGATTGGATTTTTTGAACATCGCCTTTATGAAATCTGCCCTGGATAACGACCCCCGATATCTGGACAAAATTGGATCCAATATTGCCGCTCTGAAAAAGGAAGGTCTGATCCGTTTTGCGTGTGCCGATACTTTTTCGGGGGAATACACCTACCTGCAACAGATTGCTGCCGGATGTTTCGATGCGGTGTATCTGAATTTTAATTTCGCCGATCACGGTGCGAGCCTTAAAGTTCTGCCCACAGCCCAGGAACATGATCTTGGGGTAATTACGAGAGAAGCCTTCATGAAAGGGCAGCTGTTTAAGATGGGCGCTGAATGCGGTGTCACAGACCGCAGCCGTTTGGCCGAAATCGGCATTAAATGGAATTTATCCCATCCGGGGGTGACAAATGTAATTGTCGGAACCAATAATCCCGATCACCTGACCAGCAATCTGAAGGTGCTTGACAACCTTGAGTTGACAGATGAAGATCACAGAGTGATTGATCTGATCAAAACCTCGGGAACCTACCAGGCATATGAAAAAAGAAAAACAGAAGAGTTTTTCGCATCGAAGTGAAAAGCTGCCGAATACTATGAGCAAAACAACCTGCAGACGATCTAAACCCAAAATCGGTCTCAGCCTGCTGGGGTCTGTTGTCTTGTTGCTGCAACTGTATTCCCCTTCACTTGGCGCAGAAGGTGTTACCCAATTTGATAAAACTTTTCATTGGGCCAGCGCCAATATGATTTTAAGCCAAACCACGGAATTGTCCGAGTCGCAGCAAACCGGCGGTAGTGTCGGCAACAATAGACCGTTGAGGGATAACGCCTACAACTTTCACTTTGACTCATTCGGTGCTCCGCCGCCATTTGACTTTTTAGCCAAACTCCAACCTTCCGGCCCGGACTCGGTTGAAATTGAATCCCGACAAATTAAATTTAAAAAATCCGGCAAGACCGTCCCTTTAAACACTTCACTGATACCGTCCTGGGCAGACCCGGCCAAACCCTATGCCCTCTCAACACCCTTCTTGGACAAGGTGGTGATCGTCTATCCCTATTATTTTTACCAGTGCAAGGAAAACAAGTATTTTGCCGAGCTCTATAGCCTGGAGGGCAATCTTGTTCAAACCTTTGATACCCTGCCGACGCATGTTGCCCTCAACAATCCGAATTTATTAATTTCCCCTGAAAGATCAGGCTGCTGTGAATCGATCAGGTGGGATTTCCGATTTTATAACATCGCCCAAAAAACAGTGACTCAACTCTTTTGCCCCGAAGGATTTTGCGGCGATGTTCTCTTTGAATTTATCGATC
>CP070771.1:3197293-3207643 GCA_020345785.1 Desulfobacterales bacterium | reverse complement strand
CTGGATATTATGCTGATCGAACCGGATAGAATTACCGGCCTTCTTCTTATCGACAGTATGCTGGCCCTTGATTGGGAGGTTTTCTGGGATGCCTTAAAGCATATGGCACTGCCGGCATCGGTACTGGGTCTTTATGGTTTAGCCGGCATTGCCCGCATTGTGCGCTCAAGCATGCTGGATGTGCTTTCCCAGGAATATATCAAGACGGCCCGGATCAAAGGCTTAAATGAGTTTTTAGTGCTGACCCGTCACGCCTTGCGCAACGCGCTGGTTCCGGCGGTCACCGTCATTGGACTGACCTATGGCGGTCTGTTGGAGGGATCCGTGTTGACCGAAACGATTTTTTCCTGGCCGGGGCTGGGCCGCTATCTGGCTACCGCCTTTTTGACGCTGGATTTGAATGCCGTCGTGGGCGGCACCATGCTGGTTGCCCTGACGTTTTCGCTGGCGAATCTGGCGGTTGATCTTGTTTATGCCCTTTTGAATCCCCAAATAACCCTGACAGGACCATGAACATTTCCAATGCTCTGAATAAAAACCAAGCACGTCGCCAACGCTGGGAAGCGCGGCTGCGCTATCTGAAAGACAGCTACATCCTCTGGCGGCGCAACCATCTCATGGTGCTAGGGACCAGTATCATTGTCTTTTTGTTGCTGGTGGCTGCTATGGCACCGTTGCTGGCCAACCGGGATCCCTATGAACAGATTTTGCCGGATCGTCTATTGCCGCCTTCAGCCCAGCACTATTTCGGCACCGACAGCCTCGGGCGGGACATCTACTCGCGGGTGGTATATGGTTCCCGCGTTACCCTGTCCATTGCATTATTGGTCGCGGCCATCAGCACACCGCTGGGTCTGGTAATCGGGGTCCTGGCCGGGTACTTCGGGGGCGTCATCGATGAAATTTTAATGCGCCTATCCGACGTATTTCTAGCCTTTCCCAAATTGATTCTGGCAATTGCGTTTGCCGCCGCTCTAGGCCCAGGTGTGGAAAATGCCATCGTGGCCATCTCGGTCGCCAACTGGCCCAGTTATGCCAGGCTGGCCCGAGCCGAAACACTTAGCGTACGCAACAACGATTATATTCAGGTGATTCGCAGCATGGGAGCCAGCAATCTTCGTATCATGGTGGGGCATATCACTCCCATGTGCCTGTCTTCAATCATTGTGCGTCTGAGCCTGGACATGGGAACGATTATTCTAACAGCCGCCGGGCTCGGGTTTCTCGGTTTAGGTGCCCAGCCACCGGTACCGGAATGGGGGTTGATGGTCAGTGACGGCCGCCAGTTTATTGTGGATCAGTGGTGGGTATCCACGCTGCCTGGATTTGCCATATTGATTGTCGTCATGGGCTTCAACCTGATGGGCGACGGTTTTCGTGATATATTGGATCCACACCAGAGGCAAGGCTAGGGGAATGACGAATGACGATTGATGAATGTCGAATTATGGAATTCTATCTTTTTATTAAAACACAAGAGCGAAGCGATTCATTCGTTCGTCATTCGTCAAGCGACATTCGTCGTTCCCTTTCGTTTCCCCTTAAGCGAATGAGCAAATATGGTGTTAACTGAACAACCCCTGCTTAAAGTACAGAACCTCAAGGTCCATTTCTTCACCCTGCGCGGTGTGGTGCATGCACTGGAACGAGTTTCGTTTTCGCTGAACCGTCAGCAAACCTTGGGGTTGGCCGGAGAAACCGGCTGCGGTAAATCGGTAACCGCCCGATCAATCCTTAGGCTTATCGACCCGCCGGGTCGCATTATTAACGGCCGCATTTTGTTTGAAGGACAAAACCTGCTGACCCTCAATGAAGCCGCTATGCGCCACATTCGAGGCAGCCAAATTTCAATGATCCTGCAGGAACCAAAGATGTCCTTGAATCCTGTCATCAGGGTCGGCGACCAGGTCGCAGAAACCTTGATCATTCACGATCGTTCTTTAGGCCGGAGATCGGCCAGAAATCACGCTGTAGACATGCTGGCCCAACTTGGCATCGCCGATCCGGGGAGAATGGTGCGGCGCTACCCTCACGAACTGAGTGGCGGCATGTGTCAACGGGTCATGATCGCCATGATGCTGGTTACCCGCCCCAAGCTGCTTATTGCTGATGAACCGACTTCGGCCCTGGATGTCACCATTCAGGCCCAAATTCTAGAACTGATTAAAAAATTGAACCGTGAAATTAAAACGTCGATCTTGATGATCACCCACGATCTGGGAGTGCTGGCTGAAACCTGCGATCGGGTCGCAATTATGTATGCCGGCGACATGGTGGAGCTGGGTTCGGTGCGCCGGGTGCTGAAAAACCCACAGCACCCCTATACCAAGGGGTTGCTGCAAACTGTTCCCGATAAATCTAATCCTGATCAGCCGCTTTTTTCTATTAGAGGCAATGTACCGAGTCTGCTCGCACCCCAAACCAATTGCAGGTTTGCACCCCGTTGCGTAAACGTCATGGACCGCTGCCGGCAGGAGATACCTCCGCTGTTCATACTTGCTGAAGATCACCAGGTCGCTTGTTTTCTCCACGCCGGCCAACCGGAGATGGCCGGCTGAATTCGGAGTAAAAAACATCGAACGTCGAAGGAAAGACGCTCATCAGGACTGAGTAACGAGGACTGAGCTAAAGAGAATCCGGACGATGGAAGCAGCAACCCGTTGGGTACTCAGCCCTCAGCACTTTTTCTATGGAAAGAGCTCAGCGAAACTACCCTTCGAAACTTGTCCAGCTCGTGTGGATTCTGCGGTTCGCATTTTAAATTCGTGAAGTTTCATATGGGATTTCTGATGCAAGGCACTTGGCTGAGGGTATAAGTCTGATGCAGCTAACTGCACCCAAAAACATGTCAACCTTATTGCGTATAGTGGATTTGCATGTGCACTTCCCTATCCGCGAAGGCTTTTTGATGCACCATCAGGCAACGGTTAAGGCCGTAAACGGTCTTAGTTTGGTGCTGAATCGAGGTGATGCCTTTGGGTTGGTGGGCGAATCCGGCTGCGGCAAAACCACCCTGGGACGGGCGGTAGTGGGCCTGGCACCTGTTACTGCAGGCGAAATTTATTTTAACGGCCGGAGCATTGTCGGACTGAGCGGACGGGCAGCTTATCAGCGGGCCCGCCATGTTCAGCTCATTTTTCAGGATCCCTATTCTTCTTTGCATCCGCGCAAAACAGTGTGCGATCTGGTAGGAGTGGGGCTTAAACTGCACGGGTTGGCCGAAGGATACGAGATAGATGAAAAGGTTCTGGCGATGCTCCAACGCGTCGGTTTTAACATAGAGCATATGTATCGCTACGCACATGAGTTTTCCGGCGGTCAGCGGCAGCGGATCGCACTGGCCCGAGCCTTGATTCTGCAGCCGCAATTGCTGATTCTGGACGAACCCACCTCGGCTCTGGATGTCTCGGTCCAGGCACAAATTCTTAACCTACTCAAGAAGTTGCAGCGTGAGTTCAACCTGACTTATCTTTTTATTTCCCATGATCTGGGGGTGGTGCGATACATGAGCAACCGGATCGGGGTGATGTATTTAGGGGGCATGGTGGAAACCGGATTGACCCGGGATGTTTTTCAACAGCCACAACATCCTTATACGAGAGTGTTGCTGTCTTCATTACCCTCTCTGGATCCTGATAAACCCCATAGTGGAATCCTGTTGGAGGGCGATCCACCGACACCCATAGACCCGCCGCCCGGTTGCCCCTTTTCACCGCGATGCCCGGAGGTCAAAAACCACTGCCGGGTTGCTAAACCCGAACTGTTGCAACGCGGAGATGACCCCAATCATCTGACGGCATGCCACTTTCCGCATTTAATTAATCCGCCCTGAGGAGTGGCGTATTAAGGATTTTGAACTGTTCTTGTAAAAATGAAGAAAGTCTTTAGATCGAAGGTCCGGCGGATTAATTACTTAATGCTGCGCATTTTTCTTTTTATATTTCATACCAGCCACATGAGAATAAAGATACATGGCCTGTATTAAGAAACTGAAATTTTAATTATTATTCGATTTTTAAAAGTGCAATTCGGTGATCAGGTGCCTTTGTAGCCGATCATTATTTGGATTAAATAATATGGTTATCCAGAAAGACCAAGTCGGAGGAATGATCCATTACGCTTTTTTTCTTGACCATATTAGAAGGGAAAATTATTATCCCTTAAATCCCGACAACCGCAATTCCCAAAAGCGTATTTAAGCTAAAAAGTGGCACTCAACAACCAAGACATAAGTTATAAAAGTGTGCTGGGTCTGCAAAAAGACCCCTTTTCGCCTGAGCCGGATCCTGCGTTTTACTATTCCTTTGATTCTTTTGAACAGCGTCTGCAAGTACTGCAGGGATTGGTTCAGGGGGCAGATATCCTGGCCCTGGTCATCGGGGAGCCGGGCAGCGGCAAGACCACGCTGTTGAATCGCTATCTGGCCTCTACCGATGCGGAATTGAAAACCGTTCGGATCATAGCCGATCCTGATACTGCCTCGCCCCGCACAACCGAGACGCTGGAACGCGAGGGGTATCCCGCCTATATTTTGCAGGATTCTGAAAGCCCCATCGTCATCGTTGACGATTCTCACAAACTTCCGCAAAAGGAGTTGGCGTTTTTACTCCAGGAGGCCCTGGTACCTGACAGCGCCCATAAAATCAAAAGATTGGTCCTGTTCGGCGAATCTGAATTATACACTAGAGTAACCCGGCTCGCCGAAACTTACGCTGCCCAACCGGCCGTCAACAAAATCTACTTGCCCGGCTTGACGGAAAAGCAAACCGGCGCATATCTCCAACACCGACTGGCTGCCGCCGGCCACGCAGGAAAAAACCCCTTCAATACCTCAGCGATTAAACACATTCATCAAACTTCGGGCGGATACCCGGGAGCTGTCAATGAGATTGCCAGCCAATGGCTCGAAATAAAATATTCAACCAAAGAGGAAGGTCAAGGTATGTTGCAGCACTTTTCAGCACCCCCGCGACGCGTTGCCGTCTGGATTGCTGCCGGCGTCATTGTCATTTTGCTGGCGGCGCTCTGGTATTTTCCGGGTCGAGAGACTGCGAAACCAAAACCATCGGATCAAAAAAAGGCAAAAATAGTGTTTCGCAAAAAGATGCCCCGCGAACGCCAATCAACAGATACCGTAATTCGCAAAAAAGCAGCCGCGGCCAAAACCGCGACTGAATCCTCGACCGAAATCATGACGCCGCAACCGGCGGCGGTGGAAACGTCAACCCAACCTACGGCAGAAATAAAGACGCAACAGCCGACCTCGGAAGAAACGGCACTTCCGCAAACGCCTGTTACGGCGCCGGAAGAAAAAAAGACGCCGCAGCCAGCGGCCGAGGAAACGTCAACCCAACCTACGGCAGCAATAAAGACGCAACAGCCGATCACGGAAGAAACTGTGCTTCCGCAAACGCCTGTTACGGCGCCGGAAGAAAAAGAGGCGCCGCAGAAAATCGAAATCCAACCGGAACCGCCGCCAAGCACGTTGGCAAAGGCCGACACAGAAGCGGATCAAAGAACGGTCCGGCGTGAAAGATGGCTTTTGTCTCAGGATGCGACATCTTACACGATTCAGATTATCGGAGTTCACAAGGAGCAATCACTGTTTGATTTCATTAAAAAAAATCAACTATTGCAGCAGAACGAGATTGCCTATTATGAGTCGACCTTTCAAGGTAAGGCTTGGTACCAGCTGCTTTACGGCGTATATCCGACAAAGCAGGCGGCCGAAGAGGCTGCAGATAAATTAGCTGAAAATATCCGCCGGGCAGGACCCTGGATAAGGAGATTGTCGACCATCCAAAAGGCAATTGAAGAGAGGGGAATACAGTAAAGAATCCTGGCCCAGAGGACCAGGCTTTCAATCTCAGAATAAAGCTTACGTCCTGGAGCTTTTTGAAACCCTGTTCTGACAGACTTTGAATGCGTTAAATTTTAATTTTCAGAATTATTTTCGGACCCCAGCATTTCTTCGGCCTCCATCCACATCACGTTGATGATACCGAAGGCACAGGCCAGCAACACGCCTAAAATCCACGCGAAGTACCACATATGAAGCTCCTTAGAACGACTAAAATTTAAAATGGCTAAAATGACTAAAATTAAGGTTGATAACCATTTTATTTTGCAGATCGATTTACTCCAAACAGCAAGCCAGAGACCGGGAAACCGGATAGTGGCTTGGAAGCTGGGAAGCCGGAAAGCTTGAAAGCCTTAAAGCCCGACAGCCGCAATTACAAGGTAGATGCTGCGTTTTGCATTTTTCGACTTTCACGCCTTCCAGCATCCCAGCCTTCCAGCTTAATAGCCTAATACGCCGTATGCGTCTCCTTTTTAATCTTCTCTTCGGTGACCTTTCCCCGCATCACCCGGTACACCCAACTGGTGTAAGCCAGCACAATGGGCAGAAAGACAACCACCGCAATAAACATCAAGTTCAGGGTGCGGTGACTTGAAACGGCGTCGTAAACAGTCAGGCTGCCGTTTGGATCCGCGCTGGAAGGGATGACAAACGGAAACATGGCAAAACCGGCGGTCAGGATGACGCCGGCCAGCGCTGCACCGCTGCACACAAAAGCCACTCCGGCTCGATTGGCTCCGGACAATAAAAGTGCCAGAATGCCCCCCGCAAAAGCCAATACGGGAGCTATCAGCGTATATCCGCAGGTGCTGTAGTTTTGCATCCAGGCCCCGCTTGCTGTTTCCACTTGCTTGGCCAGCGGGCTGAAAGCAGTTCCTGCCTCCGGCATGGAAACGACTCGATAGCCCTCAATCCCGAAGGCCTGCCAGATTCCGGCAACGGCGAATGCGGCCATGAATATAATACCGAAAATCCGCACCGCCTTTTTGGCATTGACATTGATGTCATCTTCCGTGCGCATTTGAAGATAGACAGCCCCGTGCATGATGAGCATGGTTAGACTGACAACACCGGCCAGAAGCGCAAATGGATTCAGCAAGCCCCAGAAACTGCCTGCATACCGTGGCCGCATGAATTCATCATAAGTAAAAGGTACCCCCTGAAGCAAATTGCCGAACGCCACGCCGAAAATCAGTGCCGGCACGAATCCGCCGACAAACAAACCCCAATCCCAGGCGTTGCGCCAACGAGGATCTGAGATTTTACTGCGGTATTCAAAGCCGACCGGTCGGAAAAATAGCGCGAACAATACCAGCAGCATGGCCCAGTAGAAGCCGGAAAATGCTGCTGCGTAAACCAGGGGCCAGGCGGCAAAAAGAGCGCCGCCGGCGGTGATTAACCACACCTGATTGCCTTCCCAGGTGGGGCCGATAGCATTGATAACGATGCGGCGTTGTTCGTCTGTTCGAGCAACAAACGGCAGAAGCGTCCCAACGCCTAAGTCAAAACCGTCCATAATCGCAAACCCGACTAATAAAACGCCGACGAAAACCCACCAGATGATTTTCAGCGTAAGGTAATCGAATAACATTTTCTAACTCTCCATTTCTTGCTCAAAATGATACCTCCCGGTATGCAAACTGCTGGGACCGAGACGGACAAATTTCGTCATTAGATACATTTCAACGATCAGAAAAACCGTGTAGAGTGCGATCACCGCAATAAGCGAGCCGACGATATCCGCCAACGTCAGGGTCGATGCGGAAAGAAAGGTGGGCAAAACCCCGCCGATCGTCCAGGGTTGACGCCCGTATTCCGCCACAAACCAGCCCAGTTCGATAGCAATCCACGGAACCGGCAGGCTGTAGAACAAAATTTTTAACAGCCACCGTTTTTGATCGAACACTCGCTTGGCACAAAAGTAAAAGCTGACGGCAATCAGGGCCAGCATATAGAAACCCAGTCCGACCATGATTCGAAACGACCAGAACATGGACGCCACGTTGGGAATGGTATCCCGCGCAGCCTGCTTAATCTGTTGATCGGAGGCATCCACCACCTTGGAGGTATAGCGTTTTAAAAGCAGGCCGTAACCCAAATTTTCTTTGTTATGGTCAAACAGCAGCTTGTTTTGCTCTGAACGATCACCGCTGCGCAATTTTTCAAGCATATCGTAGGCAATCATGCCGCTGCGAATACGTTGTTCGTTTTCTACAATTAAATCTTTCACCCCCGGCACCGGCGTATCAATGGACCGGGTCACGATAATTCCACCGACCCAGGGTATTTTAATTTCAGCGGCTGTTCTCTGCGCTTCCTGATCTGGAAAACCGAACAGGGTAAAATGACTCGGCGGCGGTTCGGTCTCCCATTCGGCCTCCATAGCGGCCAGTTTCACCTTCTGAACCTGCCCGACGACATAGCCGGTTTCATCCCCCAGCACGATGACGGACAGGATTGATGCCAGCCCGAATCCGGTCGCCACGGCAAATGAGCGCCGGGCAAAGGCCAAATCCCTGCCTTTCAGCAGGTAAAAGGAGCTGACGGCCAGCACGAACATGGAAGCGGCCACATATCCGGCACCGACCGTATGAACAAATTTTACCTGGGCGACCGGATTAAAAAATAGTTCCTTAAAACTGGCAAGTTCCATGCGCATGGTTTCGAAATTGAACTCCGCTCCCACCGGATGCTGCATCCAGGCGTTGGCAACCAAAATCCACAGGGCCGATAGATTGGCGCCCAGGGCCACTAAAAAAGTGACCGCCAAATGTGCCCGTTTGCTGAGACGATCCCAGCCGAAGAAAAACAGACCCACAAAGGTGGACTCCAGAAAAAAGGCCATCAAGCCCTCTATGGCCAGCGGGGCACCGAAGATATCCCCAACATAATGCGAATAGTAGGCCCAGTTGGTTCCGAATTGAAATTCCATGGTAATGCCGGTGGTCACCCCCAGGGCAAAGTTAATGCCGAACAATTTGCCCCAGAACCGGGTCATATCCTTGTAAATCTGCTTGCCGGTCATGACATAGACCGATTCCATGATAAACAGTATCCAGGACAGGCCCAGGGTCAGAGGCACAAATATGAAATGATACAGGGATGTTAAAGCAAACTGCCAGCGGGATAGGTCAACGAAAG
Organism: Desulfobacterales bacterium; assembly: GCA_020345785.1. The sequence goes on along the minus strand of CP070771.1, from coordinate 3,198,642 downwards.
CTTCAGTGGGTAGCATGAGTCGGCTCCTCGCTCGTTTTATATTTCAAAGATGCTTTAGATTGGGTTTAAACTTGAACGCCGCAGGCGTTTTGGGGTAAGAGATTGGTGTGACTTCTATTATTTTTGCCGCTTTTTGTCAAACAGAATTCAAATGAAACCTGCCAAAAACTCATCCAATAAGATGGCGCTTCGCTGGTTGTTTAAACGAATCCGGACGGCGCGCATCTGGATTCTGATTTCAATAGGACTGGGCCTGAGCAGCGGCATGTTGCTAATTGCCCAGGCCCGCTTTTTATCCCTTATCGTCCACGGCGCCTTCATGGAAAAACGTTCTATTGACCTGTTGTGGCCGCTATTTGCGGCGTTGGCGGCGGTTATTATCTTACGGGCCGCCCTGGGCTATGCGCGAGAAATATCGGGGTTTTACGCGGGAGCCGGGATTCGGCAGGAAATCCGGCTGGAATTAATGGCGCACATCGCTTCACTCGGCCCATCGTATACGAGCAGCCAAAGCACCGGCGCGCTGGCCAGTGTCGTTATGGAAAACGTGGAAGGATTGCATGATTTTTATGCCTTTTATTTGCCCCAGCTGGCGTTGGCGGTCATGATTCCGGCTGCCATTCTTTCTTTTGTATTCCCCCACAGCTGGGCGGCAGGAGGCCTGTTGCTGGGAACCGCGCCGTTGATTCCCTTGTTCATGATTCTGGTGGGTATGGGTGCTGAAAGCATCAGTCAGCATCACTTCAAGGCCCTGGCACGCATGAGTGGTTATTTTCTGGATGTTTTACAGGGCTTAACCACGTTGAAACTGTTTGATCGCAGCAAAGGCGCCGAAAAAACCATTGCTGCGGTTTCGGACAATTATCGCAAACGAACGATGGGGGTGTTACGGGTCGCATTTTTATCCTCAGGGGTGCTGGAATTTTTCAGCTCCATCTCGATTGCACTGGTGGCGGTTTATCTGGGAATGAGCTACCTGGGTTACTTCTCCTTCGGCGTTTACGGCAAACCGCTGAGTCTGGCAAACGGCTTCTTTATACTCTTGCTGGCACCTGATTTTTATTTGCCGCTCAGAGAGCTGGGCGCCCACTATCATGCCCGGGCGGAAGCCGTTGGGGCTGCGGAAGAAATACTAAAAATTCTGACGGCACCGCAAACGAACAAAATGGGTGATTCAATCGTAAGGCTGAAGGACGAGCCCTTTGCCATTCAATACCGGAGCGTGTATCTGGCATTTGACGGCGGTTTGAGGCCCGCATTGAAAGGGGTCAATTTTGATCTCAAATCCGGCCAACAGGTGGTATTCGTCGGCGCCAGCGGCGCAGGCAAAACCACAATACTCAACCTTT
>CP070771.1:3184898-3197193 GCA_020345785.1 Desulfobacterales bacterium | reverse complement strand
CGGGATTACCCGGTAATTCTAACGGTCAATTTTGTTTCAGCCGTTCTGGTTTTGGCCGGCACCTTTATCTCCGATTTGCTGTATATGGTGGTTGATCCGAGGATAAGACTGTGAATAACGTCGCTGAAATTGATCATACTCCGGATGTTGCCCTGGAAGAGCCGGCCGCGCCAAAGCGCACCCGGCTGCAGGAGTTCTGGCGTCTTTTCAAACGAAACCGCCTGGCAATTCTGGGAATGGCCATATTCGTTCTTTTTTTCTGCTGTGCCCTGACCGGACTTGTGTTGACATCAGGCCAGGACCCGATTTTCGACCCCGCCCAGGTCAGACTGCAGGAAAAACTGCTGCCGCCGCTGGCCAGGCCCAATCCGGCAAGCCTGCAGCCAAATGAAATGCCGACCCTGGGTATTTATCTTTTTGGAACCGATGACCTGGGTCGCGATGTCTTCGCCCGCATGCTGCAGGGCGCCTGGGTGTCGCTGACCGTCGGCTTCGTTGCCGTCGGCATTTCGGTCCTGATCGGAATATTCATGGGCGGCATCGCGGGTTATTTCGGGCAGCACTACATCCGCACCGGCCATTTGCTGTGGACCTTATTTCTGGTGGCAGGCGTCGCTTTGCTGGCCACCAGCCATCCTTATGCCGGCATTCTTATTTTGGTCGGTGTTGCCGTCTGCCCGTTTTTTTTTGGTTCAGTGAAAAAACTCCCAGGGGCCGGTATTCTTAAAAAAAGAACCATCGCGGTGGATACCTTGATCATGCGGTTTGTGGATATCATGTTATGCTTCCCCAGCTTTTTTTTGATCCTTACGGTGGTCGCCCTGCGGCCGCCGAGCATCTACAACATTATGATTATCATCGGCCTCACCAGTTGGATGGGCGCCACCCGTTTTGTGCGGGCCGAATTTCTCTCTTTGAGAGAACAGGATTTCGTCTCCGCTGCCAGGGCCCTGGGACTCAGCAATCTAAGAATTATCTTTCGCCATATGATGCCCAATGCCATTGCACCGGTGCTGGTGTCGGCCACCATCGGCATCGCGACGGCCATCCTGACCGAAGCGGGTTTGAGTTTCCTGGGGTTCGGGGTACCGCCGCCCCACGCCACCTGGGGGAATATACTTTCGGACGGCAAGCGATTTATCTTTGATGCACCCTGGCTGACGTTTATACCGGGGTTTGCCATCCTGGTGGTGGTGTTGTCCTTTAACCTATTCGGTGAGGGGCTGCGGGATGTCCTGAATCCCAAACTGCGGGAAAGACAGTAAAAATAAATGACTAAAATTAATTTGCAATTATCATCAATTGCAAATTGTCAGTGGTCTGTCGTCAATTGTTAATTGCTTAAAGCATTTATCTATCCTTTTACATCGGACAACGGACAACAGACAACGGACCGTTCATAAAAAGAACAGCTTTCGTTGGCAAAAATGAAACCCTTTAATGATACTTTATTATCGGTTGAAGATCTGAAAGTCTACTTCCGCAGCGAGGACGAAGTGGCGCGCGCGGTGGACGGGATCAGTTTCGAGGTGCGGCGCGAGGAGACGGTGTGCCTGGTGGGCGAGTCCGGCTGTGGTAAAACCGTATCCGCCCTGAGCGTCATCGGACTCGTTCCAATACCCCCGGGTAAAATCGTCAGCGGGAAAATTTTATTCAAAGGCCAAAATCTCATCGATTTGGACGAAGAGTCCATGCAGCGCATTCGAGGCAACCATATCGCCATGGTATTCCAGGAACCGCTGACCTCCTTGAATCCGGTTTTCACCATTGGTGATCAGATCGCCGAAGCCATCCAAACCCACGAACCCGTATCGGAGGAAAAGCTTGAGTCCCGGTGTCGGCAACTGCTCGAAAATGTCGGAATTCCCTCTGCCGGGGAGCGCCTGGGAGATTACCCGCATCAATTAAGCGGGGGCCAGCGCCAGCGGGTTATGATTGCCATGGCCCTGGCGTGCAATCCCGAACTGATTATCGCCGATGAACCCACCACCGCTCTGGATGTAACTGTACAGGCGCAGATACTGAAGCTGCTGAACTCCATTCAGAGAGAACGCGCCATGTCCGTGCTTTACATCACCCACGACCTGGGCGTGGTCTCGAAAGTGGCGGATCGGATCTACGTCATGTATGCCGGAATTATCGTTGAGCAGGGCAACAAGGATCATATTTTTCGGACGTCACAGCATCCCTATACCCGGGCCTTGCTGGCATCGCTGCCGCACCGCTCAAAGCGCGGCAAAAGGCTTTACAGCATTCCCGGGACCGTACCGAATCCGGCTTACAAGCCCCAAGGCTGTCCGTTTCATCCGCGCTGCTCCCATGCGATCCAAACCTGCAGGGAACAGTTTCCCGACATCTGTGACTACGGCCAAGGACATCTGACACGATGTCCGGTGCTGTATGAAAGGGAGAAAAGTTAATAGTTATTCGTTATTGGTTATTGATTATTGGTCCTTCTACAACGCAAGGCACCGTAAGAGTGAATTCTGAACCAGTTGTATGAAAAAGTTTTATAAGACAATAAAATCTCAAATCTCAAGCACCAAATTACAAATAAATCTCAAATTTCAATATTCAATGACCAAAACATTCATCACAGTTGCAGCATATCGGTTCGCAAACCCTGGGGAACCAGGGATGAGCCGTTTGGCGCAATGGTGGACGGATCATTTGTTTGGATTTTTGAATTTGGGTCATTGAGATTTGTTTGGAATTTGGGTATTGGGATTTGGGATTTTAGGTTTATTTGCTGAGAGGCAAATTGCATCAATCTGAGTCGGTTCGCTTCTACTTTAACTCTATCGTGCTTATCAAGCGAAGCGCTCATTTAACACCGGAAAGATAAATTGAATCATTCACCAGACAACACGATTCTTCAGGTTGAGGGTTTAAAAAAATACTTCCCAATTCGCCGCGGGTTTTTCCAGCGGGTGACCGGCTGGGTCAATGCCGTTGAAGACGTGTCGTTTCGAATCGAAAAGGGCAAAACACTCGGTCTTGTGGGTGAAAGCGGCTGCGGCAAAACCACGGTGGCCCGGTTAGTTCTCAAGCTGCTGCAGGCCGACGAAGGAAAAATCATCTACAACGGACAGGATATCACCGATCTGTCCGAGAAAGAAATGAAGCCTTTTCGCAAACAGATCCAGATCATCTTTCAAGATCCCTATGGTTCGCTGAACCCCCGAATGACGATCGGTCAAACGCTCTCGGAAGGACTTCAGGTGAATGGCATCCGGAACAATGGAGAAAAAGACGCGCAGCTTGAAAATCTGCTTAAGATGGTGGGGATGTCACCGCGCAGTATCGACCGCTATCCCCATGAATTCAGCGGCGGGCAGCGTCAGCGGATCGGCATCGCCCGAGCTTTGAGCGTGCAACCGTCACTGGTTATCTGCGATGAGCCGGTTTCGGCCCTGGATGTTTCGATCCAGGCTCAAATCATTAACCTCTTAAAAGACTTGCAGGACCAACTGGCATTGAGCTATCTGTTTATTTCGCACGACCTGAACGTCGTTGGATATCTGTGCAACGATGTTGCCGTTATGTACCGGGGCCAGATTATGGAGCACGGGCCGGCCGACGCGCTTTTTGACAATCCCAGCCATCCCTATACCCACATGCTGCTGTCGGCTGCACCGGATTCCGAGGCAGACGCCAAGCCAACCATTACGCCGCCGGAAAATGAAATTCCGCAGACCGCGACACTGCCATCAGGATGCACATTTCGGCAAAAATGTCACTTGGAGGAGCCGCAGTGTCGAAATACCGACCAGAGATTCGCCAAAGTCGGCGACAACCATTATGTGCGCTGCTGGAAAGTTGCCCAAAATGGCGCGGCAGAATATTTTTGACCGGCCGAAAGTATCAGGCATGTTTCCAATTCGCTTCAACTGGACCACCGGCATTACGGGCAGTGGGCTGACACCTGAAACCCGACACCTGAAACCTATAGAAAATCAGAAAACTCGTCAACGTCGACACCAAATTGTCGATCTCACTTTTTTAAGCACCTAAAATGCAATATCAGAACGCTAATACACCCGCATCCGAACTCAAACAGCGAATTGAGAGATTGCAAGCCATCCTGGAGCAAAAGGCGATCGATGCCGCCCTGATCGCACAACGCGTCGATCTGTTATATTTTTCCGGCACCTTTCAGCAAGCCGCCCTTTATATACCGGCTGAGGCTGCCCCCATTCTGATGGTGATTAAAAATACGGAACGGGCCAAAGCCGAATCCAACCTGGAATCGATCGTGCACCTGGACAGTCCCAAATATATTCCGGATGTCATCAAAGCCAAGGGATATGATATGCCCAAAAACCTGGGATTGGAACTGGATGTCCTGCCGACCAACATGTTTCTCAATTATCAGCAGATTTTCAACGGCATCCAAATAATGGATATCTCCTATCAGATCCGGCTGCTGCGGGCCGTTAAATCTTCATATGAGCTCGGCATTATGCGTCGGGCGGCCGAACTGTCCGATCAGGTCGCCGCCCGGGTTCCCAACATACTGCGCGAAGGTGCAACGGAGCTTGAAGTTGCCGGCTTGATCGAAGCAGAAGCCAGAAGACTAGGGCACCAGGGGGCCATAAGAATGCGCCTGTGGGGCAGTGAAATGTTTTACGGGCATTTGCTGTCAGGCCCCAGCGGTGCCGTGCCCAGTTATCTGTCCTCTCCCACCGGAGGTGCCGGCGCAAGTCCGGCGGTGGCCCAGGGGCCAAGCTATAAAACCATCCGGCGCCATGAACCGGTGATGGTTGATTATATCTTTGCCTACAACGGCTATCTTTCCGATCATACCCGCATTTATTCACTGGGGGCGATGCCGCAGGAACTGCTGGACGCCCATGCCGCCATGTTGCAGGTCCAGGAAATGGTAAAAAAAATTGCCAGGCCGGGCATTGCCTCCGGCGCGGTTTACGATCAGGCCCTGGAAAAAACCGCCGAGTTGGGCTATGAAAAATATTTTATGGGGACCGGTGGTGAGCGCGTCCGCTTTGTCGGCCACGGGATCGGACTGGAGGTTGATGAATTTCCTTTTCTGGCCACCGGCCAAAAGCTCAAATTAAAGGAAGGCATGACCATCGCTCTGGAACCCAAGTTGATCTTTCCGGGCCAGGGCGTCGTCGGCATCGAAAACACCCACGTGGTCACCCAGGACGGCCTGGAGCAGTTTGGGAAATATCCGGAGGAAATCATCATTATTTAAATCGCCATGAGCGCTTAAAATCAGATCGGTAATGAATTGCAAAATATAAATACGAAATTCGAATCTCGAAATTCGAAACAAATTCGAAATCCGAATGACCGAAACTCAAAACTTGTGAAGTGTCATTTTTCCGTTTTTAATGAAAAGTAAATTCATCTGCCGTTTAAGACATTTGAGCATTTGAATTTTTATATTGTTTCGAATTTCGTGCTTCGTATTTTCTATTTCGTATGACTAGGAGGTCTCAACACCATGAAACCCAATCTACCCCCCAAAGAATTGCGCAATCTCATACGATCCCGGCAGTGGACTACCCCTACCTCCGGCGCTGCCTCGGGCTATCTGCAGGCCAACCTGGTGATGTTGCCCGCGGATGAGGCTTTTAATTTTTTGCTTTTTTGCGTCCGCAATCCCAAACCCTGCCCTATCCTGGATGTGCTGGAGCCCGGGCGGGTGGAGCCGATCATCGCACCCGGCGCAGATCTGCGCACGGATCTTCCCCGCTACCGCATCTTTGAAAACGGCGCATTCAAGACCGAGGTCGAAGATGTCACCGACCATTTCAGCGAAAATATGGTCAGCTTTCTGCTGGGCTGCAGTTTTTCGTTTGAAAACGCCATGCTGGCCGCCGGGCTGCCGATCCGAAATATGGAGGAGAACAAAAACGTCTCCATGTATATCACCAACAGGTCCTGCATCCCGGCCGGCCCGTTTTCCGCCCAACTGGTGGTCACCATGCGGCCGATGACCCCGGCCCAGGCCATCCGAGCGGTGCAGGTAACGACGCGCTTCCATCTCACCCACGGCGCACCGATTCATCTGGGAGACCCGACAAAAATCGGCATTGCCGACCTGGCTAAACCGGACTTCGGCGATCCGGTCACCATCCGGCCCGAAGAAATTCCGGTTTTCTGGGCCTGCGGGGTAACCTCCCAGTTGGCGGCAACCTCCGCCCCACTTTCAACGGTGATTACCCATTCGCCGGGCCACATGTTTGTGTCGGACCTCAAAGACGAAGATCTGACGATACTATAAAAACAATTGAGCAAGGCTCAATTGTGTCCGTTGTTTGTGGCTTATTGTCCGTTGTCAAAAACAAGAATTTGATCCTACTGCACCGCACGGGCAGGCGGAAAGCTGAAACCGGTCCGTTTCGCACTCGCCAGCCTGACAATTTTTCAATTTCTACAATTTCCCCACGTTTTTTTCATATTTTCTCCACAATTGATTGCTATCCTAGAATCAAACCTCGAAACATTGAACGCCTTTTAATCCGTTTCAGGGAGGATGGATCCATGCAACCTCTGATTAAAAAAGCAGTGATCGCAATCATGGTATTGGGAACGGCCGCTGTGATAGTCGGCTGGTATCTCAATCCCCGCAGTGACGGGGCAATTTCGTATCGTACGGCCCAGGTAACCCGCGGAGAACTGCTCCTTGTCATCAGCGCCACCGGAACCGTGGAGCCTGAGGAAGTGATCGACGTCGGGGCCCAGGTCGCCGGACAAATTTTGTCTTTCGGCCTGGACGCAGACGGCAAGACCGTTGATTACGGCTCGAAGGTCATGGAAGGTACGGTTTTGGCTAAAATCGATGAATCGTTGTACGCGGCTGAGTCGTCGCAGGCAGAAGCGCAGGTTCAGGCTGCCAAGGCGAATCTGCAGCGCGCCCACGCCGATATGCAGCAATTGAATGCCAAGCTTCACCAGGCCCAACGCGACTGGCAGCGAGCTAAAAAGCTCGGACCCTCTCAAGCCCTGTCTGAAGCCAGCTACGATGCCTACCAGGCGGCCTACCAATCAGCGGTCGCCAACGTGGCAATCGGCAAAGCGGCCATTCTGCAAGCCGAAGCCGGCCTGGCCCAAGCGCAGGCCGTTTTGCGGCGCGCGCAGCGCAACCTCGGCTACTGTACGATCACCTCTCCGGTTTCGGGAGTGATCATCGATCGGCGGGTCAATATCGGTCAGACGGTCGTCGCCAGTCTGAATGCTCCCAGCCTCTTTCTGATTGCCAAAGACCTCACCCGCATGCAGGTCTGGGTGGCGGTAAACGAGGCCGACATCGGCAAGATTCAACATGGACAGGTGGTCACATTCACGGTGGATGCGTTCCCTGGGGAGACTTTTTCAGGTCAGGTCGGCAAAATCCGTTTGAACGCCTCCATGACCCAGAACGTTGTGACCTACACGGTGGAAATCGTCACCGACAACCGCAGCGGGCGCCTGCTGCCCTACCTGAGCGCCAACGTTCAATTTGAACTGAACCGTCGCAGCGAAGTCCTGCTGGTGCCGACGGCGGCCCTGCGATGGCAGCCGTCGCAGGCACAAGTCGCACCGCAATTTCGGGAGACTTTGACGCCAAAGGCCGCGAGAGACGGCACATTCGACGGCACCCGGGCGAATTTCACAGCAAAGAACCAGACTCCCAGCAAGTCGGCGAAGTGGGGAATTCTCTGGATTCCGGACGGAGAAAAGGTGCGGCCTTTGCGGGTGCGCCTCGGGCTGACCGACGGCGCGATGGCGGAAGTCGAGGGCGACAGTCTTATAGAAGGGCTTGAAATTGTCACCGGGCAGCAGAGCGTGACCGCCGAACGCAACGACACGACGAATCCGTTTGCACCGAAGATTCCGCGCCGCGGCACCGGCAGCGCCAGACGGGCTTCAGGCTCCTAAACGCTTGGCGGCGCCATAGTGACAATTTGTGGTCGATGTTGATTGAGTGGATGAATTTTATGACTACGAATGAGCAAAGTATTTAAATGACTAAAATGAATCACGCCTCGGCGTGATGAAATTCTAACAATTTAAATAGACAGTATTCCTTAATTTTAGGCAATTTAGACATTTTAACACTATTATGGAACTGATTGAACTGCGGCATATCTGCAAAACCTATCAGATGGGAGACATCGAAGTCCCGGTGCTCAAGGGTGTGTCTTTGACCGTGGCCCGCGGAGAAATGGTTGCCCTGATGGGCGCATCCGGCTCCGGCAAGAGTACGCTGATGAATATCCTCGGGTGCCTGGACCGGCCGAGTTCCGGTCAATACTGGCTCGACGGGCAGGAAATGTCCCGGCTGTCCTCCGATCAGCGGGCACTTGCCCGCAACCGCAAGATCGGCTTCGTTTTCCAGAATTTCAACTTGCTGCCGCGCACCAGTGCCCTGGAAAATGTGGCCATGCCGCTGGCCTATGGGTTCGCCCATCTATCCGATCAAGATACCCGGCGCCGCGCCGCGGAAATGCTCTGCCGGGTGGGACTGCAAGACCGGCTGGATCACCAGCCCTCTCAGCTTTCCGGCGGCCAGCAGCAGCGCGTGGCGATCGCCCGGGCGCTCGTGAACCGCCCGGCGGTTCTCTTTGCCGATGAACCCACGGGAAACCTTGACTCGCGCACCAGCGCAGAGGTTCTGCACATGTTTCAGCAGCTCAACGAGCAGGACCGCATCACCATCATCCTGGTCACCCACGACGCCAATGTAGCCCGCTATGCCGGGCGCGTCATCCAGATCCACGACGGCTTAATCAAGGAAGGAAGTTCCGCCGAACTCCCGCAAGCAGATTCGTCGCGGATGGAAGTCCTACCGATCGAAGCGGCAGCTGGAGGTGCCCGATGACCGCCTACCGCATCGTCCGAACGGCTCTAAAGGCCCTGCAACGCAACCCGATGCGCGCCATGCTGACAACCCTCGGGATCGTCATCGGCGTGGCGGCTGTGATTGCCATGATGGAAATCGGTACCGGATCCTCGTCGGCCCTGCAGAAAACCATTGCCAGCATGGGTGCCAACGTTATGATGATCAGACCCGGTACGGCGGCCAGCGGGGGCATCAGTTTCGGTGCCGGTACGATCACCACCCTGACGCCCCAGGACAGCGAGGCGATCCTGCGCGAGTGTCCTTCCGTTCGCAGCGCCGCCCCGGTTGTGCGCGCCCGCACCCAGGTGGTTTACCGCAACCGCAACTGGGTGCCTTCGTCCATCTACGGCACGACTCCGTCGTTTCTCGATATCCGCGAGTGGACCAACCTGGCCGAAGGCGAGATGTTCAGCGAACGTGACGTTCTCACCTCCGGCAGGGTCTGCGTGCTCGGACAAACACTGGCGCGAGAGTTGTTTCAGGGGGAGTTTCCCGTCGGCAAAGAGATTCGTGTAAAGAACGTTCCCTTTCGGGTGGTAGGTGTATTGAGCGCCAAGGGGGCCAACATGATGGGCAGCGACCAGGACGACATCCTCCTGGCGCCCTGGACCACGATCAAGTACCGCGTGACGGGCGCCGCCCTGGAAAATACGAATCAAAGTGCCGGCAGCGACACCTCCGCCGGCTCGGTCAACACCTTGAGCAAGCTTTACCCCGGCGATGCGCCGAGCCTGTATCCCGAAAGGTCTACAGTTCAGGCGGCCGATAACCCCATGCCGGTGCGTTTTGCCAATATCGACCAGGTCATTGCGGCGGCTCGGAGCACCGCTGAAATCGCTTCCGCCATTGAGGAAATCACGGGCGTTCTGCGGGAGCGTCATCGCATTTTACCTGGTGAGCCGGATGACTTCACCGTTCGCGACATGACCGAAATGACCGACACCCTCTCCTCCACCACGACCCTGATGACCAATCTGCTCTTGTGCGTGGCCATGATCTCGCTGGTGGTCGGCGGCGTCGGCATCATGAACATCATGTTCGTTTCGGTTACCGAGCGAACGCGCGAGATCGGGCTGCGCATGGCGGTTGGTGCCCGTGCGCGGGATATCTTGCGCCAATTCCTGGTGGAAGCCGTTGTTCTTTGTATGGTGGGCGGCGCCATGGGCATCCTGCTCGGCCATGGCGGATCGTACCTGGTGTGGCTGCTGCTGCACTGGCCGGTGGAAACTTCGCCGGCAGCCGTCGCCGCCGCCGTGCTGGTATCAGCCGGCGTCGGCATGGTCTTTGGATTTTACCCGGCCTGGAAAGCCTCGCGCCTGGACCCGATTGAAGCCTTGCGCTACGAATGATTGCGACGCCCAGACGCGAGTTCCGGGCTCGGCCCTAAAAGGACTTGGAATATGCGACATACCGCTAATCCGATTTGGCAAAAATGCAGGGGCGGACGAAACCCGGCCATTATAATCTGGCTGGTTGCGACGATCTTGAGCGGATGTATGGTCGGTCCGAATTTCCAGCGGCCGCATATGACGCTGCCGGCCGACTGGTCCGGGCCGACCGTTGAACCCCGGCCGGTCACCCCGGCCGAGGCGGAATTGGCCCGTTGGTGGACCCTTTTCGAAGATCCGACGCTTGTTGCGCTGGTTGAAAGCGCGGTTCAATCCAACCTGGACCTCAAGCAGGCCGAAGCGCGGATCCGCCAGGCGCGGGCGGCGCGCGGGGTTGTCGCTGCCGGAATCGGGCCGACGGTGGACGCTGCCGGCACCTACCAGCGCAGCCGGTCGGCGGGAGCCGGAAACGGCAAAAGTGAGGGTGTTATATCTAATCAGTATCAGGCCGGGTTCGATGCCGGGTGGGAACTGGACATCTTCGGCGGCGTTCGACGGGCGATCGAAGCCGGCGATGCGGACCTGCAAGCCGTCCTGGAGACGCGTCGGGACGTAATGGTAACCTTGACGGCCGAGGTGGCGCGCAACTACATCGATCTGCGCACTTTTCAGCAGCGAATCGCCATTGCCCGGCAGAATCTCGCAGCACAAAAGCATAGCGCCGCCCTGACCCGCCAACGGTTTCGAAGCGGATTCGCCGGCGGTCTGGACGTCGCCAACGCCGACGCCCAAGTGGCAACCACGGCAGCCCAGATCCCCTTGCTGGAGTCATCGGCCCGGCAGTCGATTTACAGCCTAAGTGTCCTGTTGGGCATGGCTCCGGCAGCCCTGCTCCCGGAATTGTCTCCGCCAGAGATTATACCCGCTGCTCCGCCTTTGCCGCCGCCGGGCGTTCCGGCAGACCTGCTTCGCCGGCGTCCGGACATCCGCCGGGCCGAGGCGGAGATTCATGCGGCCACGGCGCGCATCGGCGTGGCCACGGCTGATCTGTTTCCCAAATTCACCATATTCGGCGCCGCCGGCATGAGGTCCTCCGATTTCAGTTCCTGGTTCAACTGGACCAGCCGGATTTGGTCCTTTGGTCCTTCGGTGAGCTGGAACGTATTCGACATGGACCGTACCCGATCCAACATCGAGCTGCAACAGGCATTGCAGGACCAGTCATTTATCACCTACCGGCAGACGATCCTTAACGCGCTGCAGGAAGTTGAAAATGCGCTGATCGCCTCCGAAAAGGAAGCGGAACATCGCCGGGCCCTGGTTGAAGCGGTCGATGCCAATCGAAAGGCCGTGGATCTGGCGACAATGCTTTACAGCCAGGGACATACGGATTTTCTGAACGTTCTGGACGCACAGCGATCCTTATACGCTGCCGAGGACGCCCTGGTCCAAAGCACCGGCAGCGTGTCCACCAACCTGGTGGCACTTTTCAAAGCTCTGGGCGGCGGCTGGAGTGAAGCGCAGGAAGAAAATGCTGCTGCACAGCTGGACTCTAAGGCTCTCTCTAATTAAATCGGCTCATTAAATTGACATTTAGCACATTGTGGCATAGCTTAGAATTATATGATTTATGGATCCCTCTTTGAGTGAGATTGACCAAAGAAATTCTCCGAGAGCTGCAATTCATATAAAAAAATTCCGCAAAATTGTATGACTAGTGGCTTCTATCTGCAAAAACTGAAACGGGGTTTCGATAACCGCTACCACTGAAACGGATGCACAAGAAGCCTCGCACCTACTTCTAAGGAGGTCGGAATCAATGCAAGGGCGCGCGGAGCTGAAAAAACGGCGCCATTCGCAGGCAGGTATTTTCATCGTCATATTCGCTTTTGTAATAAGCTCATGCCGTCACTAAAATGGTATGGGCTTTTTTTGTTTTTACCCTGTCGTCGTGAACGATCGCAACTGCATTTAAACCTTGAGAAGACGGATGAAGGAAGTGCCGGGAAAATTTGTAATTTGGAAGGTTGTAATATGGAATGCCCGAAATGCCAATTTGCAAATCGCGAGGATGCTAAGTTCTGTAGTTGAAAGTTTAAAGTTAGCTCCGATGGTG
>CP070771.1:3180233-3184798 GCA_020345785.1 Desulfobacterales bacterium | reverse complement strand
ACCTTGAACCTCTGAACCCTTAACCTATTTACTCCCATCCCCAAGGCCCAGTCGAACACGCTTGCGCGGGCCTCCCGCCCCGCCGGGCCGCCAGTCTTTGGGAGCCCGTATTTCTTCTAATAAGTGCAGCTTGTCCTGTCTTTTGAGCCGGAAATAAATCATGGCCCAGGCGCAAGGTACATCCAGGCCGACTTCGCAGCTGCCGTTCTGCGACCCGCCGCATGGGCCGTTAAAAAGGCCTTTGGCACAGCGGGCCACCGGACAAATACCACCAGTAAAGGTCAGCACGCAATCGCCGCAACCGCGGCACATTTCAGTCCAAATCCCGGGCTTGGCGGAAGCACCGAGAAAAGTTGTGTTGAGGGCGGGAATCACAGGCAGCGGATCGAGTGCATCCGCCAGGGTTTGCACCCCGGCACCGCAGGCCAGCGACAGGATGGCATCTGTTCCGGCGGGGATATCCTGGTATTCCAACACCAGGTCCTCTTCACACTGTCTGAGAATGCAACCCACTTCAAATTTCGGCGGGGTGCCCTGATAATGACGCAGCTGCGAAAGTTCGCGGCTCAGCTGTTCCGCCTCTTTTTCACCGCCTGACAAGCAAACGGTGACGCAGCTGCCGCAGCCAAGGACCAGCACCTGCTTATATTCTTTAATCGCGGCAACAATTTCTGCCAGCGCTTTTAGATCTCCGACAATCATTTAACCCCCCAATGTTGACTGGGTCCTGCCCGGCCTTGAAAGCGGCCACTTTGACGCGGCCTGCCTTTGACGGTGCTGCGGACACAGCGCTTCAGCTTCAGCGGTTGAGTTCAGTTGGCTTGCCACTTTTTGCCGGTAAGCGGTCGAATACAGCGGTTCACCGCACACCTGACAACGAATCAGATCCATCGTAACCACGTCATCCCAGTGACCGACCAAAAGATGCTGAAACTCGATGGCCTTTTGCGGGCAAACTCGCCAGCATTGACCGCACCGGGCGCATTTGGTCATATTGTGTTTGAGCGTTCGGCTGTTGTCCCGATCGCTGAAACCCAACGCCGAAGCAGGACAGTTTTCCACACAGGCCAGACAACCGTCGCAATTTTGGTTTACACGAAAGTAACTCATATTAATCTCCGCAATAACTTACAAATAACTTGATGAGCCACCGCTATTAAAATGACAAATCACAAACTCCAAATTCCAAACAAATCTCAAAATCCAATGACCTAAATTCCAAACTTGTTGGGGCAATGAGGAAGCGATTCTTTTATCGCTGAATATACAATTTAGTATCAAATACCGGTTTATAAGGTGAGAATCATTGGGATTTCGAATTTGGATATTGTTTGTTATTTGTTATTTGGTGCTTGGAATTTTCTCATTTATGGACGCAGATGTATTTCCAATCTCGAGAACTGTTTTTTTAACATGTGTATGGAGATACACCATCAGCCTCCTCCAACTAAAAGCATAAACTTCACCGAATCCCCGTCTTTGAGGATTCGCGTGGCATATTCGCTTCTGGGCAGAAAGCCCTCGTCATTGACCATCACCTGGATCGCCAGGTCGAGGTTCCCGGTCCGGTCCAGCAAAATTTTACGCGCCGGTTGGCCGTTTCGATCCACGATATGCGAAATAAGGTCCGCCACCGTTCCGTCGGCCATTTCCCATTGCGACTTTTTCCCGATTAACTTCGATAACGTCGGCAGTCCGATAGACTCTATCTGGATTTTCAATGAAACCCTCCAAAGTAGAGAATCCTGGCCCAGAGAACCAGGTTATCAATGTTAGAATTAGATGTTCATTTAGATGAACGATTTTTGCCCTGGGATTTTACCATTAGTATTATTTTTGTCAAGTGAATTTTATGTAAATAAACTAGATGCCGATTTTTCCTAAATATAATCCGAAATTTTAAATGGATTGTTGTTCATTATAATGAACAATTTTGTGGTTCCGCTTCCGGATAGTTGCTGCTCTTGCTGGTGCCGCACACCTGCAAGCTGAACCATTCCTGCCGACTTCCCCAACGGATCGGCCTGGCGCCGTATAAAGGATTTCCTGCAGCGGATTTATTATTCCGCTGACATCCACGGCAGCTTTCGAACTCGGCATAATTTGCTTGACTTAGACAAAAGCTTAATATAGCTACCATATAGCTATTTTAAATCGCCTCACATAAACGATTTGACAACAGTTACTAAATCTGATTCAAAATAACCGAACATTTTTTTTGTTCCAAATTGACGGCCGTTCTCATAGTATCCGCCGCCGCCGGTGGAGCAACCCAGGTATCAATACCCAGTTAAATTTTTGCGGAATTCCCGGTTAATTTTCCCTGATCACCAGGATAGAGGAAAATCCGCGTAAAAGGAGGAAGTCATGAAGCGGAATTTATTTTTGTTTGGTCTCCTGTTGTTTACGGTATTCGCCTTGTCGATTTCGAGTCCGATCACATTTGCCGCCGAACCGATCGTCATCGGAGTGCCGACCTCGTTGGGATTTTTGGAGGGTAAAGAAGCCCACAAAGCGGTCCAAATCGCCGTCAGTGAAATCAACGCCAAAGGCGGCGTGAATGTCGGCGGAGAGAAAAGAATGCTGAAGGTCGCGGCCGCAGATCTGCGTGATGCTGCTCCGGGTGTGCCTGTCCCCGAAGCCCTGCTGGGCCTTGAAAAAATAATTCTGGAACAAAAACCGGCGGCAATCGTGGTGGGGCCTTTCCGCTCCGAAGCCCTGATTGCCGGCATGGATATTATCGCCAAATACAAAATGCCCATGCTGGGAACCATCGCCATGAGCCCCGGCTCCGAAAAAAAGCTTCAATCGGATCCGGAAAAATATAAGTACATTTTCAGAACCTGCCTGAACGCCGTCTATCTGGTCAAATATCTTGCCGGCAACATGGGTCTGATCAACAAGCAATTCGGGTTCAACAAGGTGTATGTCATGCATCAGGATGTGGCCTGGGCCCGCGCGACGGCTGATATTGTCAAAAAAGTCTATTTTGACAAGGTCGGCTGGGAGGTCCTGGGTCAGGAAGCCTATCCCACCGGCACCTCGGACTTTTCATCCGCCCTGATGAAAGCAAGGGCCAAGGGTGCGCAGGTCATTATGCCGATTTTTGACATGCCCCAGAGTGGAATTCTGGTCAAACAGTGGAAATCAATGAAAGTTCCGGCTCTGATGGCCGGGTTCATCTCGCCGCTGGCCGGATCGGATGCCTGGAAGACCTTCGATGGTAAAATCGGCGGGGCCATGAACAGCATCTTTGAATTGGGCAATGCCATCGCCTCGGCCAAGGTTCCCAATTCGGTAGATTTTGTGGCCAAATACAAGAATACATTTGGCAAAGAAATTCAGTCGGGCCACGGTGTCGCACCCGCCTACGATTCCGTCTATATTCTGGCCGAGGCCATCGAGCGTGCCAACAGCCTGGATCCCGATGCAATCGTTGCGGAAGTGGCCAAGACGGATCGCATGGGGGTGATCGGCAGGACCAAATACGATCAAGGACACCAGGTCGTCTATGGCATGGATCCCAATGAAACTGCAGTGGGTGTTGTCTTCCAGTGGACCGACAAAGGCCAGCGCAAAATAGTATTTCCCGAATCAATGGCTGAAGCCAAGATCCAGCTGCCACCGGGGTTGAAGTCGCTGAAATAATATTGCAAGTCTCCGATATTAGTTAGCTAATAAATTAGTCTGAGCCTAATGAAGAGGGGGTATTGGAGTAATGGAGTATTGGAGTGATGAGGATTTTGGATCTTAGATTTTGGGATTTGGACTGAAACGTCAGAAATGGGGTTTTCGCAGCTAAGAATTTCCATCAAATCCGAAATCCCGAATCCCAATTCCGAAATCATAATAACTCCAACACTCCGACACTCCAACACTCCCTTTGTACTTTTTTTCAGCACTCGCTTTGTATTTACTAATGCGGCAATAATTATTTAAACAATGAATGGATTCGTTTATATTTTTTTGTTTATAGACAGGATTTATCGGATTTTTTCTATTCTTTGTTTCCGCCTGCCCGCCATCGCGAACTGCTCAGGCGAGGCGGACGGGGATGAAACAAAGAATACCTAATTGCCTTCGGCAAAGTAGCTTATAGTTACAATATGATGACCTCACCCCTTGGGTAGAAATTTAAATAAACGAATATTGGCCACCGTTGAATTCTTGATTCCACCGAAGGTGGATTGTCGTTTCATCAATTTCTTCTGGAAATTGATGAAGACAAAAAATATCCTGATGATCCTGTTTATCCTGTCTGATTTAAACTAATATAATTGATTCCAAACCAAATATGCAATGAAGTCTCATTACAGCCTTGAGAAGCGGGATGCGACTCGACAGATGAATCCATGTCTAAACAATAATGTACTTATTAGTAATAGGCAGTTTCAATATATTTGATTTAAAATAATCGGAATTAGCAGTGAGTTAAGCTTTATGTTTCTGGGAACAGTTGTCTACGCATTGATCAACAGCATCGTTCTGGCACTGATGGCCATCGGGTTCAACCTGACCTTCGGCATCAGCGGCGTGGCGAATTTTGCGTACGGTGCCCTGTATAT
>CP070771.1:3175623-3180133 GCA_020345785.1 Desulfobacterales bacterium | reverse complement strand
AACAGTACTACGACAAGTACAACGAATGGCCATCGGATTGGGCTTGCATGGCCTATGACGGCTTAATCGTGCTGACGACCGCCATCAAAAAAGCGAATTCCATTGATTCCGACGAAGTGGTCAAGGCTCTGGAAGGATTACGTTTTAAATCGCTGCGCGGTGACAGATACATTCGCGCTGAAGACCACATGGCCAATGTGGGGATCTATGTCGGTTATACCGCGAAGGATCCAAGGTACGAAGGTTTTCTTATCATGAAGGACGTTGTTGAAGTCCCGGCCGAAGAGGTCTGGTTGTCGGTCGAAGATGTGAAGGCGTTGCAACCGAAATAGCCGAGAGGGATGTGGATTCGTTGTCTGAAATTCCGGCAACAAATCCACATCCTTACAATCTTTAAATCCAGTTTTTGGAAAAGCGGGTAACCTATGACGCCAGAGTTTTTCTTATTCATCCTCATCAATGGTCTCAGCCAGGGCATGGTCTTATTTATCGTCGCATCCGGACTTTCGCTGGTTTTCGGTGTTTTAAGGGTCATTAATTTTGCGCATGGCTCATTGTATATGATCGGCGCCTTTTTGGCCTTTTCACTGAGCACCCTTCTGCCCAGCGGCTCCCTGCTGTCATTTATCCTGCTGATGATTCTCGTTCCTCCGGCGATTGCGCTGATCGGCCTGGGTTTGGAGATTCCGCTCTTTCGCAGAATTTATGCCAAAGAGCATCTTCTGCAGCTCTTGCTGACTTATGCCGTGCTTCTGATACTTGACGATGCCTGCCGTCTGATCTGGGGCGGCGACATCCGTAATGTGGCCCGACCCGAGATTCTCGCCGGCTCGATTGAATTCCTGGGATTGTATCTGCCGACATACAATGTGTTTATTCTGCTGGTAGGACCGGTGATCGCCATTGGCATATGGTTTCTGCTTTATCGCACCAGGGCCGGCAATCTTATCCGCGCGGCGGTGTCCCATCCGGAAATGGTCGGCGCATTGGGCGTGAACGTCTCCCGGGTGATGACCGGAACCTTCATGCTGGGCTGTTGGTTGGCCGGGTTGGGCGGGGTGTTGATGTCCGCCCTGGCGAACATCGACCTGGGTATCGGAATGGAAAAAATCATCGAATGTTTTGCCGTGGTGGTGATCGGGGGCCTGGGAAGCATCGGCGGTGCGCTGTTGAGTTCACTGATCCTCGGCGTGGGGGTATCCCTGATTCAACTGCCGCTTAGCCGTTTTGCCATTGTTTTCCCCTACTTTGCCATGGCCCTTATTCTGATCATCAGACCCTGGGGTCTGTTCGGTAAACCGGAGCGATAAAAGCAGCCTAATTGGAAGAAAAACGTCCAATTAAACGTCAAACGAAACAGACGAGAACTGAACATGAATGTATCACGGCAAAATAACAGGAATTGGATGGTCGGCGGTGCGGTTATCGTCATACTTCTCGCCCTTCCATTCTTGCTGGCGCAATTCGGCAGAAGCGGAGAATTCTGGATCTGGGTGACCACCGAGATGATCATCATGGCCCTTTATGCCACCAGCCTCAATCTCATCCTTGGATATGGGGGGATGGTCAGTTTTGGCCACGCGGCTTTTTTTGGGGTGGGCGCTTATACGGTGGCGCTTTTAATGAAAAAAGCCGGCGTTAACATGGTTTTCGCGCTGATGGCGGCACCCTGCGTGGCGGCAGTGACGGCGGCGATTGTCGGCTGGTTTTGCGTGCGGCTGATCGGACTCTACTTTGCGATTCTCACACTGGCTTTCGGGCAGCTTCTGTACATGATCGTTTTTCAATGGTATACCTTTACCGGCGGTGACGACGGCATTCACGGCATTCCCAAGCCTGAATTTTTGGGTCCCGTCAACTACTATCTGCTTTGTCTGATTATCTTTATTTTTTGTTTTTTCATTATGCGGATGATCGTGAATTCGTCTTTTGGCCTTTCGATCCGGATCATCCGGGAAAATCTGGACCGTGCTAAATTTATCGGCATCAACGTCCGGCGCTATCAGTTGATCAACTTTATCGTCGCCGGATTTTTTGCCGGGATCGCCGGCGGGCTTTTTACCGAGTTGAACCGTTTTGCCCAAACGGAATTTTTGCACTGGAGCCGATCGGGGGATGCGATTTTTGCTTGCCTGGTGGGCGGCATGTATTCTTTTGTCGGACCGACCATCGGCTCGTCGGTGCTCATTTTTCTTCACATCTTCCTGCAGCAGGTGCACCAGAGTCTGGTTGAGGTCTGGGCCATTTTTTTGGGCTTTATTTTGCTGGGAGTTGTCCTTTTTGCACCGGAAGGTTTGGTGGGGCTGTATGAAAAAATAACAAAAAAAAGCAAAAGTTGATTGAAGATGGCTACTGATAGCACGAAAGCAAAACATACCGTTTTAAAGATAGAGGATTTAGTGAAATCTTTTAACGGCAATACCGTCATCAGCAATGTTAATTTGTCGATTCCCGAGGGCGAGTTGAGTGCCATCATCGGACCTAACGGGGCCGGAAAAACCACTCTTTTCAACCTGATTACCGGCTATCATCTTCCCAACCGTGGAAAAATTTATTTCGAGGATAAATCCATCGCCGGGATGCAGCCCTTCGATATCGTGCGACTCGGCATTGCCCGCTCTTTCCAGATCACCAACATTTTTCCCAAACTCTCTGTCCTTGAAAACGTCATCGCCACGGTGATCACCCATCAGAAGGGTAATCTTAACTTTGTGACACCGACAACGAAGCTCAAATCGGTGTACGAGAGAGCCTATCAGATATTGGAGGATGTGGGGCTGGCCGACCGGGCAAATAGGCAGAGCGGCACCCTGGCCCACGGCAATCAGAAAATCCTGGATATCGCCCTGGCACTGGCAATGGAACCCAAATTATTGCTGTTGGATGAACCTACAGCCGGCATGAGCCCGGAAGAACGCTGGCGGACGGTCGATCTTGTCCAAAAGTTATGGGAAAAATTAAAAATTACGATGTTGTTTATCGAACACGATATGGACATCGTCTTTGGGATTTCGCAGAAAATCCGGGTTCTTTGTTATGGAACCATGCTGGCTGAAGGAACACCGGAAGAAATTTCCAAAAACGAGAAGGTCATTGAGGCCTACCTGGGAGAAGAAGTCGAATAATGGAACTTTCCGTTCAAAACATCAACACCTTTTACGGTCTAAGCCACATTCTTTTTGATGTTTCCCTGCAGGTCGACCGAGGCGAGGTGGTGGTATTGCTGGGCAGAAACGGAGCCGGTAAAACCACGACCATGCTCAGCATCATGGGAATTAATGCCCCGAAATCGGGAAATATTACGTATAAAGGCCGGGATATCACCGGACTTCGGCCTTATCAAATTGCCCGGCTGGGGATCGGCTTCGTGCCGGAGGACCGGCGAATTTTTCCGGATCTGACAGTCTATGCGAATCTGGATGTCGGACGCAAGACGTCGAAGAACAAGACAAAAAAATGGTCCCTCGAGCGCATTTATAAATTGTTTCCGATTCTAAAAGATTTCTCGAACCGTCATGGGGGCACGCTGAGCGGGGGGGAGCAGCAGATGTTGACCATTGCGCGCACCCTGATGGGGGATCCCGATTTTCTGCTTCTGGATGAACCCTCCGAGGGGCTGGCACCCTTGATCGTCAGAGTTCTGGGCGATTTTATTCAAGTGATTAAAAAAGAGGGTGTGACAGTCCTGCTTTCGGAGCAAAATACCAAGTTTGCCCTTAAAAACGCCGACCGGGCTTACATCGTCGACAACGGCGCCATCAAATACGAGGGCAGTATTATTGAACTGGAGCAAAACGAAGAAATAAAAAAGCGCTATCTGGCCGTATGAAGCGCCGGTTCCAGATCGTAAGACATTTTCTAAGTATGCACAGGAAGAGGCAGTATGAACCCGGAAAGTATTTTAAAAGATAAGGCTGTCCTGGTCGCAGATGACGAACCTGATATTCTGGATGCCATTGCCGAGCAGCTCGATATGTGCCGGATCTACCGGGCCAAGGATTATGAAATCGCGCTGCAACTGATGGCCGCCTTTAAGTTTGACATTGTCATTCTGGACATCATGGGCGTCAGAGGATTCGAACTGCTGAAAAAATCGGTTTCCAAAGGATTCCCGACCGTGATGCTCACCGCACATGCCCTGACCCCGGAGGCCTTGAAAGAATCGATAAAATTAGGCGCGGTCTCATTCTTGCCCAAGGAGCTGATGGCTGAACTGGATACCTATCTGGCCGATGTTATTACCGGCAGCAAAAAAATGGTCTGGAAAAACCTGCTCGATAATTTAAGCGAGTACTTTGAGAGGCAATTCGGTGCCGACTGGAAAGAAAAAGATGACTTCTTCAAAAAGTTTGAAGAGGAGCTAAATTCAGTCAAAGAAGAACCGAAGAAAGAGGTTTCCCCATGAAAGCAAAGCATGCTGAAATCTATTTTCTTTTTATCTGTTCGGCCATTTTTTGATCTCCTTTAAAAACCCACTATTCCATCGTTCCAATACTCCATTACTCCAATA
>CP070771.1:3173237-3175523 GCA_020345785.1 Desulfobacterales bacterium | reverse complement strand
AAACATCCGGCATCCAGAAACCAGTATCCAGGATCACGTAATATTGCCAATGACTTTCATCAAAATGGCCTAAATAGAAGAAAACATTTTATGCAACTTAAGGGTTAACTTGCTTAACTTTTTACCGCGCTAAATTTTTCGTCGAAAAAGAGCGAGGCGAACTTAACTGACGCAATCAATCACACGCTTCCCAGCTTCCCAGCATTCCAGCCTTTTTACTATCAACTATGAACTATGAGCTATGAGCTGGGCACCTCCGATGCCCTCACCTTCTCACCTTCCCGCCCTCTAGTGTGCTTCATCCCAGTTCTTACCCTTCGCAATATTAACCTTAAGCGGTACTTTCAGCTCCCAGACTCCTTCCATGTTGTCTTTGATAAGTCTCGTGATCTTATCGAGCTCAGCCGGCGGCACCTCGAAAACCAGCTCATCATGAACCGTCAGCAGCATGGCGGATTCCAACTTTTTTTCCCTCAGCGCATCGTCCACTTTAATCATGGCCACCTTGATCAGATCGGCCGCACTGCCCTGGATCGGGGTATTGATGGCGGTGCGTTCGGCAGCCTGGCGAATGATATGGTTGCTGCTTTTAATATCCGGCAGCAAGCGGATGCGGCCGAGGAGCGTGCTGGTGCGTCTGGTTTTGCGGGCTTCGGCAATGGTTCGATCCATAAAGCGCTTTACGCCCTGGTAGCGTGCAAAATAGTGGTCGATATAGGTTTGGGCCATCTTCTGGCTGATTTCGAGCTGTTTTGATAGGCCAAAAGCGCTCATGCCGTAAATGATACCGAAGTTGATGGCTTTGGCCTGCCTTCTGAGCTCGTCGGACAGCGCATCCGGGCTGATTTGAAACACTTCGCAGGCGGTCCGGGTATGAATGTCTTCGTCCTCCAGAAAGGCTTTGATCAGGATCTCGTCTCCGGAGCAGTGGGCCAGGATACGCAGCTCTATCTGGGAATAATCGGCGGATACCAGATACCAGCCTGTGCGCGGCACAAATGCCTGACGTATCTGGCGTCCTTCCTGGGTGCGGATGGGAATATTCTGCAGGTTCGGATCCGAACTGCTCAAGCGCCCGGTGGCGGCGACCGTCTGATTATACGAGGTATGAATTCGTCCGGTTTGCGGGTTCACCAGCCCGATCAGTGCGTCGACATAGGTCGATTTCAACTTGGCCAGGGTGCGGTGTTTTAAAATCAAAGCGGGCAGTTCATGCTGCTCGGCGAGCACCGTCAGCACATTTACATCAGTGGAATAAGCGGTTTTCTTTCTGGTCTTTTTTTGGACCGGGAGCTGGAGTTTTTCAAACAATATGCGGCCGAGCTGCTGGGAGGAATTAATATTAAAGGTTTCCCCCGCAAGTCCGTAAATGCCGCCCTCTACGGCATCGAGCTGCTGTTCAAACGACTTGGACAACTCATGCAGGCGGTCGACATCAATGCCGGCTCCTTGCATTTCCATGCGCATTAATACCGGTACCAACGGCATTTCCACCGACGTCATCAGCTCGTCCAGGCCAAGCTCCTTGAGCTTAGGCAGCAATACATCCCTGGCCATCAGGGTGATATCGGCATCCTCACAGGCATAGGGCACGGCTTTGTCCAGGGCAACCTTTGAAAACAGAACGGCATTTTTGCCCTTGCCGGCCACATCTTCATAGGTGATGGTTTTATGGTCCAAAAAATCCAGCGCAATCTGATCCAGGTTATGCGCCCGCTTTGAGGGATTCAGCAGGTAGGAGGCCAGCATGGTATCGAAAACCACGCCCGCCAGGTGAATGCCGTGGCGTTCCAGCACCATCCAGTCATATTTTATATTCTGGCCGACTTTTTGGATTTGCGGGTTTTCCAGCACCGGCTTCAGCTGCGCTAAAACTTGTTTGAGTTTCAGCTGCTCGGGTGCACCCAGATAGTTGTGACGGCATGGAATGTAAAAAGCCTGGTGGGCCTTCACTGCAAACGATAATCCGACCAGTTCCGCCAGCATGGGGTTGGTGGAAGTGGTCTCCGTATCCAGGGCAAACAGGCTGGATTTTTCCAGCTGTCGAATCAGCTTTGAAAGTTGATCCGTATCAAGAACCGCCTGGTAGTCTTTGCGGCTGAGATCAGCCTGCTCCGGAAAGGATTGCTGCAGTTGCCTGAATTCAAGTTCTTTAAACAGTTCGGCCAGCTTGTTGCGATCAGGCTCGGTGACCTTGAATTTTGCCAGATCCAAAGACACCGGCGCATCCGTGTTGATGGTCACAAGTTCACGGCTTAAAAAAGCCTGTTCCTTGTAATTTTCCAA
>CP070771.1:3167185-3173137 GCA_020345785.1 Desulfobacterales bacterium | reverse complement strand
TGTTGCTGAAGCACAGCGGACGAACCGTGATGGAATGGGCTGTCAGTGCAATGTTCGGTCCGACCTCATAAAACTTCATCTGCTGAATACCGGCCGCTTCATTCTCGGCGGCATCAATGACGCCCGTTTGAATCGCGTTGTAAACCTCGGCATAGGCAATGACCGTCGGCGCCATACCGAAGGCATCGAACATTCGGGTCTGAATCGGTGCCCCCATGACCCGGATCGGAAGCCCCTTGACATCGGCCATGGTCTGAACCGGTTTGTTGACGATCAGGTGACGCGTTCCGCCGCCGCCGTATCCGATGAGAAGGACATCGGCCCGTTTGAGGACGTCGTTTTTAATGGGGTCAAGAGCGTTCCCGCCGAGAACTTTGCTCCAGTGGATGTGATTCTTGTAGAGCATCGGCGGGTCGAGCAACGACGCCATCTTGGAGAAGGTCGACATGTGAGAGGGGGCGACGACCGCGTAATCCACCGAAATGCCCTGGTTCAGATAGGCGAAGTAGTCTTTTTCAAGACCCAGTTCGCTGTTCAGATGCATGACGAATTCAATCGACTTGTCACCCGTGTAATACAGTGTAACAAGCTGCTCAAATTTTCGCATCAGCCGCGTGAATGCGTGGTTTTCGTCAAACTGGCTTGCGCCGTGAAAGGTGTAATCGGCGGCCAGGGATACGGATACCAACATAAAACTCGCAATGATGCAGATGCTGACCAATCGGGTAGTTTTTCGTAGCATGATTCCTCCTTTGTTGTTTGATTGCCGATCCTTGCCTGTACTTGTCCACTAACGCTCTTCGATATAGATGATGTTTTTTTTAAAGTCAAAATGAAATGTACCGTATCAGGCTTGGCTTTATCCTTATGCTGCTTTTGACACCCGTGACATCCGCTGCCGATTATCCCCCTACCTGCACCTCGAGCCCTTCGCGGGATGCGGTGTCCTGCAACGCAAGCATGCGTTCTGTTTCGACCTGTTGCGGCCCCCGGAAAACATATTTTCGGCCCATGAGCCGGTATTTGTTCTGCCCATACCGGTGATACGGCAGCAAATGAAGGCCTTTGATGGCGAGGCTTTTCACCAGCCGGGCGATTTGTTGAATTTCCTCCGGCGAGTCGTTGAATCCGGGTATAACCGGGGTTCGGACAATAATCTGTTTGGCACGCATTGCCAGTTTTTTAATATTTTGCAGGATTCGAGGTGCATCGCCCCCGGTGAATTTTTTCAGCTTAGCCGGATCGGTATGTTTGATATCGAACAGGAAAAGATCCGTAAACGGGATGACGCTTTCAATACTGGACCACAAAACATGCCCGGCGGTTTCCACCGCCGTATGCAGTGCAAGATTTTTACAGGCTTCCAATATGCATTTCGAAAAACCGGGCTGCTCCAGGGGCTCCCCACCGCTTAAGGTCACCCCCCCTCCTGAAGCGGCATAAAACGCCTCGTCTTTTAATACTTCCGCCACCACCGCTTCAACAGTCATCTTCCGCCCTTTTAATACCCGCGCTTCGGCGTAACACTTTTCCGCACATGCACCGCAGCCGATGCACACCTCTTTTTCAAACAGAATTCGTTCTCCCTGCTTGTGCACGGCGCCGTGCGTGCACAGCGTCAAGCAGTTTTCGCAGCCGATGCATCTGGCAGGATCAAAGAGCAGCTCGGGGGCGAATGCCTGAGACTCCGGGTTGGCGCACCATTCACACTTGAGGGAGCAGCCCTTCAGAAAGACCAGCGTTCGAATGCCGGGCCCGTCGTGCACGGAAAACCGTTGAATATCAAATACAGTCCCTTCGCTGCTCAATTGAACTCCCGGTCGACTGGCGTAAAAAAATCTCTCGCCAAGACGCAGAGACGCCAAGATAAATTTAATAGTCTACCTTTGCGGACGTTGCGGCTGAAACCTCTAAAAAAATCAAAGCGATAGGAGACTTCGACAACAAATTGTCGATATGGCGCCGCTAAGCGCCTAGAAGGAGACGTGCTCTGTTCGCTCGATAATATCGTCTTGGACCTCTTTTTCAAGCTGCGTGAAGTAAGCACTGTAGCCCGCCACGCGAATCACCAGATCCCTATAGTCATCCGGTGACTGCTGGGCGGCTTTGAGGATGTCCGAGGTCACCACATTCATCTGGCTGTGCCAGCCCCCCAGATCCATAAATGTCCGTATGTACTGGGTAAACATGCGCAGCTTGTCCTCCCCCTCCAGCACCGACGGGTGAAAGCGCTGGTTTAAAATGGTGCCGTGGGGTATACGCTGCTGATCCAGTTTGCCGACGGACTTGGCAACGGCCGTGGCGCCCATTTTATCCCTCCCGTGGACCGGCGAAATTCCACCGTCATTTAAGGGCTCACCGGCTTTCCTGCCGTCCGGCGTCGCGGCGGTGCGGTGGCCGAAGGGGATATTGGCGGTGAGGTAATACAGGGCGCCGATATAAGGTCCTTTTCTCGGGTTGGTGTACTTGCGCAATTCGTCGCAGAACACGCAGGCCACTTCATTGCAAAGGCTGTCCACAAAATCGTCGTCGTTACCGAACTTGGGGGCCTTGCTGATCAGCATCAGCCTCAGGTTTTCCTGGCCTTCAAAATTGTGCTTGAGTGCGTGCCGGAGTTTTTTCATGTCGAGGGCTTTCTCGTCGAAAACAAGCTTTTTAACGGCTGCCAGAGAATCTCCCGCGGTAATCGGGCCGACGCCCACCGGTGACGAGGTGTTGTATTTTGCACCTCCCCGGTTGAATTCAACCCCCTTTTCCAGGCAACCGCCCACGGCAACTGAAAGGATCGGAACCGGCATCACGTCGGCATGGTAGCGGTCGATGATATTATCGTACAAAACAAGATACTCGACAAAATACCGGACTTGTTTGCGAAAGGCTTCGAGCAGATCTTCAAACCGGGCAAATGCCTCGGGGTCTCCCGTGCGCGGTCCCATCTGTTGATCCGTCAGCATACATTTCCCGTCATTGAGGGCAAGCTCCAGGCACTTGGCCAGATTTATCTGCCCGGCATTTCCCCAGCTGTCGGTATTTCCGCATATTACCGGTTCGCTGCAGCCCAGCGCCCCCCAGTCCCGTGCATCCTGCAACGGCATGCCGATGTCGAGCATGGATTGTATGACCACTTCATCATTCATAAATTTGGGTTTGGTCAACCCTTCGCGAATGTTTACGGCTGCTTTCTGAAGAAAAGCTTCGGACATGGTCTGGTGAACGCGAACGGCCATGTCGGGCTGCACCAGCCGGATATGGCGATCTGCCTCCAAAAAGATGTGCGATAGTTCATTGGTGGCGTCCTGACCGCTGCGGGTGACACCTCCCAGGGTAAACGTCTGGCCATGGCCGGGCCCCTGCAGGAACCGGGTGGCCTCATTGGAGTAGATTTTATCGGTTTCACTCAATTTCAGGTAGAATGTCTCTATCAGTTCGAATAATTGTTCCCTATCCAACTCACCGGTATTCATATCCTGCCTGTAATAGGGGTAGAGGAACTGATCCGGGCGGCCCAATGAGATGGAAAGCCCATTGGATTCGATCTGGATGGCGATCTGGATGAAATAAACACACTGCAGGGCTTCCCAGAAACTTTGCGCCGGTTCTGCCGGCACCCGCCGACAGTTTGCCGCAATCCTCAACAATTCCCGGCGCCGCACCGGATCGGGTTCGGTTTCAGCCTGGCGCTGCGCTTCGCGGGAGTACCGCAGGGCCCAGTGCATGATCGCATTGCAGGCCACCGCAGCGGCCTGATACAGGTTGGCCTGGTCGATATACGCCGGGGCCGAACGGTCAAGACCTTCCAGCTGCCGAAGGCAATCGTCCCGAATCCGGGCAAGACCGAGTTTTAGAATCCGTTCATGATCCGGTACCAGATGCCCGGGGCCCGACATGGTGAAATTCTCATTGGCGAATATTCCGAACCCAAGCATTTCCTTTAGAAAATCCGGCAGCGCACCCTTGATTTTGTCTCTCAATGATTTTCCCTTCCAGTAAGGGAGTACCTCTTTGAGGGTTTGCTTTTGTTCCGGCGTGATCTGAAACCGATCCCCTTTCCGAGTGGGAAAGGAATCCATGGACCTCAAGATCCACCCTACGGCGTATTCAGGAAAAAGCGGGGTTCCTTTTTCGTCTTTTGCCAGGTTGCCGACAATCAGTTCGTCTTTTCGAACCGCGATACTCATCCGGGAGAATATGGCTTCCAAAGCCAGCGCCTTGGCAATAATCGGCGGTTTGTCCTCGTTCTTTTTATAGGCTTCCGTGATAATAACGGCCCTTTCGATATCGACTTTGCGTTCGCTTTCCACGTAGCGTTTTCGCAGTCTTTCAATACGCTTGTTCATGACATTCATCCTGGAAAATAGGTTTGTTATACGCGCGTGCAGGATAGGATCATCGCAGTTTGTCTACATAAAACGGATCGCGCTGAAGTGTCAACAATATTGATTCGGGTTTTAAAATATGTGAGCGGGGCTTATCAGCGTTCGATTTGGCATAAGCTAAAATCGTGTTGACCTATGGTGTGGCATCCTGTTAGCCTAATTGATCGTAAATAAAATGGGATCGTTTTTTTAAATTTCTGATTGGATAAAAATACCGTATGCTTTAAGCGAAACCTTCTAGAGCGATGTATGATATGACTGTATTTGTTGCAACCAGCAAGCGCTTTTACGGGGAGGCAATGAAGCTTGTTGATCGCCTCAAAGATGCCGGCGTGAGGGTGTACCACCCATATTTCCACCTTAACCCTGCTGAAGTCGATGCGGATCCCGGACTAAAATCGAAGGTCACCATCCAGCATTTTCCGGAAATCGACGAGAGTGAGGTCTTCTATGCGCTCCTGCCTGACGGCTACATAGGATGCAGCGTCACTATAGAGCTGACGTATGCCTATGCCAAGAGAAAAAAAATCGTCGCCTCTGAAGCACCCGCCGAGTTTGCAGTCCGTCCGATGATTTCAGAAATCTGCAGCCCGGAGGAGTTTCCGGCCCGGTTTCATAGCAAATAAGGAAATTTTAGAAACGTTCTCAAACGGTTGGTATCTGTCGGTTGACTGCTCCCCGAGGTTGCATAGACAACATGGCCCAAGAGAACATGAGGGACTTAAAATGTGCCCCTGGTCTTTTCCACCGAAGACATCAGCGTGAATTGGATATATGGTTAACGAATTGGTCTGCTGCCGTCAATACTAAAATCAAATGGTGAAACCAAAACATAAAGTGCAGCTGGATGCCGCCGTTGCCGGCCCGCTTTTCATGCTGTCTGCGGCGCTGCTGTTCACGGTGCTAAACATGCTGATGAAGCTGCTTGGGCCCGAATATACAGTGTGGAGCATCGGGTTTTACAGATTTTTCGGCGGCGCAGTGATGCTTATAGCGGTTTTCGGGCGCTACCGGAATCCGTATAGGGGACACAACATCCGCCTGCTGATCATACGGGGCT
The DNA here is from genome assembly GCA_020345785.1 of Desulfobacterales bacterium. Next base: position 3,167,701 of record CP070771.1, on the reverse strand, counting down.
GTGCGGGATGCAGCGCATTTATCTGTACTGTGACAGCCATCCGGCTGCTGCCCGTTTCCACGGCGCTGATTATTTTTTATTCTTTTCCAGCCTTTTCAGCCATTTGCTCATTTATCATATACAAAGAGCGTATTGGATTGCCTGAAATTGCCTGTATCACGGCGGTCCTGCTCGGTGTCGGGATCCTATTTGATTTGCAGTTTGCCGGAGGGCTGCTCGGGCAATTTATGGCGCTGGTCGGAGCCGCTTTTGCCGGGCTGACCGTCACCCTGATCCGGACGCTGCGCGAAAAAAACGGGCCGGTGACCATCTATCTTTACTTCTGCACGATGGGTGTTGTGGTGACCGCCCCGATGTTCGCAAGACACCCGGTATTGCCTTCCACGCCCATGGAATGGGGCATGGTCCTGGGTCTGATCTTTGTTTCGCTAACGGGCCAGCTTTTGATGAACCAGGGTTTTTTTTACTGCCGCGGCTGGGAGGGCGGGGTGCTCATGTCGAGCGAAGTGATCTTTA
>CP070771.1:3155395-3167085 GCA_020345785.1 Desulfobacterales bacterium | reverse complement strand
GGCCCGGTGTTTTTCGACGGTCTTGACGCTGATGTGCAGCAGATCGGCGATTTGTTTGTTCATATACCCCTCGGCCAGCAGTTTCAGAACTTCTCTTTCCCGCGGGGTGATGGAGTCCCAGGTGGTCTCGCTTTTTAATTTTTTGCGCCCCTGCAAATATCCTTCCATCACGTTGTCGGCGATACCCGGACTAATGTATTTTTTCCCCCCGCGTACGCTGTCGATAGCAATCTGCAGTTCTTCGCGGCTTGCATCTTTGATACAGTAACCGTCCGCACCTGCCTCAAATGCCTCCAAAACGTACTGATCCGATTCATGGATGGTCAGGGCCAGGATTTTAATGTCCGGAAATCGCGCTTTGACCTCATTTATGACGGAAACCCCGCTCAACCTCGGCATGGACAAATCCAGCAAAAGCATATCCGGGACCTTGTGCCTGACGATGCGGATGGCTTCCAAACCGTCTGCGGCCTCTCCGACGATCTCAACATCGTCTCTGGTCGCCAACATGGCCTTGAGTCCCTCTCGGAACAGCTGATGGTCTTCGACGATGACAATTTTTGTTTTAAGCGCCATGGCCTGTCTTTCAGTGAGAAGTTGACGAACTATTGCCGTCTCTCCGCCCGGCCCGGACACTCCGTCCTGAATAGTGCATCGGAAAACAATATGAGGAGCTTGCCGGCTAAACGATTCGACCTGGCCGGATTGCAGTTGTGCACTTGGGATTTCTTATACCTTAGAAGCAGTTTTTTGTAAATTGGAAAAATACAACTCTGCGACAGGCATTTGAGCCTGTTTGCACTGAACGTGAACGGCGCCTGCCGCTGTCAGAATCGAAACGATAGTCCGGCCGTCATTGTAAAGCTGTTGCGGTCGGTATCGGGTGGCGGTTGGTTGTTGTAGGTTTCAAAAAAAGCGATTTTGAAATCCAGCCAACCGGTCATCGGCATCGTCCAGTCGGCGACGGAGCGGATCAGGTAGTGGTCCTTCCAGCCGGAGACTGCCGGCAGATACTCGACAAACCACCTGAGCTTCGAACCGTAGGGCAGATCCGCCTTCAAGTCACCGCCGAACAAAAGCGTAAAATAGTCTTCAGTGTCACCGCCGAAGTAGCGCTGATAAACATACCCAGGACCGGTGCGGCCCGAGATGGAAAGTTTTTCGCGTTTGACAAAGCGGTAGCCGAGGCCAACAATCGGATCCGTGCGCAGGCTTAAACTCTGGATTTCGTCGTATTCGGCCGATACCTGGCCGAAGGCGAAGACGCGATCCGACAGGTCGCGATCCAAGCGGGTGCGCCCCAAGAAGCGATTTTCAGTGGTAACCCGACTTTCACCGGATTTCTTAGACGAACCGAAAAAATAGTAGGCGCCGAAGAAAAAATCAGTCGGCTTTTTCTGGCGCCGGAGTTCAAACGCCGCTGAAAAAGACGTCGTGTCCGTCGTGGCATCGGTAAATGCAAATGCCAAATCAAAATTCGCGGTCCAGTAACGATAGCGGGCCCGCAGCCACTCCAGCCGTGATTTTTCGTACAGATCGCGCGTGACCGAGCGATGGATCTGGCCGACCGGGATGCGGGTGGCTCCGGCGCGGCTGCTGCCGACCCACAGCTCTCCGTTCACCAGATCCCAGATCCGGCCGAGAGCCTCCTCATATTCGCCGTAGAGAACCAGAAACTCCTTGTCCGATCGGATCATTTCGATATCGCTCCATTGGATCAGGATGGCTCCTTTGCCGTAGATCGTCTCAAACTCCACGCCTTCGGCGGTGACGCCCACCACCGAACCCGCCAATCCCTGTTCCTTTGTGAAAACCTCGGCCGTCCATGCTTCCGTAGCCGGGAAGAGGGCCGCAGCCAGCAACGCGGTCGGGATGGTCCGGCGCAACCCGCGCAGATTCAGCAGCGTTGTGGAAATGATGGGATGCCGGCGAAATTGAAAAGTATTTTTTGCGGATCGGGGGGTGATGACGGTTTTCCGACCGAACATAACGCCGGTATATTTTGAGATCAAACATTCAACCACGCCAAAAAGAAAGGGGCGGATAATACCCATGATCATTGGCACCTGTCATTGCGAGTGAAACCGGATTCGTCTTTTTTTGATTTCATAGCCGAAAACTTCACAGCCATTTGATGCGTCGAAAAATGCCGAGCAGTATCAAGGCGATCAATATCAGTGCAAAAGTGACAATTAAAAAGGCCCACTTGTTTTCGGTACCGGGAATGCCGCCCACATTGATTCCGAGCAGGCCGGTGAGAAGCCCCAGGGGGAGAAATATGGCCGCCACAATCGACAAGACGTACATGGCCTTGTTCATTTGGTCCGTTAAACGGCTGCTTAGCTCTTCGTGGGTGATGGCGGCGCGATCACGCGCCGAGTCCAGGTCTTCAATAAAACGAGCCGTTCTTTCAGACAACTCCCGCAAACGCAATTTTACCCTGTCGCTGAACCATTCGAGGCGCTCGTTCTGCAGGCGCGTCAGAACGTCCCGCTGGGGAGCAATGTAGCGGCGCAGGCCGATGCATTGTCGCCGTATTCTGGCCAATTTTGAACGCAGCTCATAGCTTTCGGCCGTGAGCACGGTGTCTTCGAGTTCGTCTACCTGATCATCAATTTCGGCAATAACATCCCCCATTCGATCAACGATACGATCGATCACTGCAGTCAAAAATTCAGCAATACTTTTGGGGCCGGTCCCTGCCGCTATCGCCTCATGAATATCCGTGACTGCCATCACCTTCCTCTGGCGCATGGTGATGATGCGGCTTTCTTCAAAACTCATGCGCAACGCCACCATGTCATCTGGGTCAGCGCCGGGATTGCAGTTCACGCCTCGCAGGATCAAAAGAAAGCCTTCCCTGGTGGCGATAAAACGGGGCCGGGTGTCCTGCTCCGTCAAAATGTCGCAGGATAAAGCGCTGAGTTCACTTTCCGATTGCAGCCACTGTTTGGCCTGTTCGGTGGAATAATCAAGGTGAATCCAAAGGGGACCCTTCTCCGGGCGCCATTGACCGAGACGCTGCCAATCAACAGCAGTGCCGCCACCGACACCATCCAAAATGTAGGCATATATGAGTCCATCATTAGAAGCCATTTTTGACGCCTCCTTGAGCATCGGCCAGGGTCAGATTGTAAAACCGGCATTGATCCCGGTAGCGATGTTTCCAATAAAAATTACAGTTGCTTCTCAGGTCGGTTCCCAGGGAACTCATTTTTCTTCTCCCGGTCCGGTTAAAGATGACATATTCCTCAAATGCATCAAAGACCGAAACGGCCCGGGAGCTAAAGATGAATATATTTTTATGATTGCGTCCTTCCATATCCGTGCTTTACCGAGAGAAAAAAGACGTAGAAAAAGCCTGATGTGTAAATAAGCAGAAAAGGACTGACAAGATATTTGCTGAATAGAAGAAACATCAGCAGCCCGGTCAGCGAATAAACCCCTAGTAAAAATTCGAAGATCGACACGGCACTCAAAGGGATCGAATAATGTTTGCCGCGCCAGCTGTCTTGCTGCTTTTTGATTCCGTATTTGGGGGTGCGGACAAAACCGCTTTTCACATTTAACAGGGCTTCCAGGACAGCCTTGGTGTTATTCACCGCAATCCCGGTGCCCAGGCACATGAGAAACGGCAGAAATTTGATCCGCGCTTTCCAATCGGGATAAAGAATTTTTTGAGAGAACAAATACATTGACGACGGTCCAAATGTGGCCAGACACAGCAGGGTAAATATCATGATCGGAAATGCGAGGGTGTCGAAAAACCACTGGGAATAGAGCATCGGAATGGACGTCATCACCACCAGCAGCATCATCGGATGGACCAGGTAGTGCGTCAGGTGCAGGAAAGCCTGGATTTTGACCAGCAGCGGAATATCGGATCTGAAAAGTCTGCCTAGATTTTTTTTGGCGGTCTGGATAGAGCCCTTGGCCCACCGATGCTGTTGGGATTTAAAGGCGTTTATGGTCACCGGTACCTCCGCCGGACAGACGACATCGGTTGCAAATCCTAACTTCCAGCCATTGAGCTGAGCCCGGTAGCTCAAATCAAGGTCTTCGGTAAGGGTGTCGGCCTGCCATCCGCCGGCATCTTCGATGGTCTTTTTACGCCAAATGCCGGCCGTACCGTTAAAATTCATAAAGAATCCGCTCCAGGCCCGTGCTGCCTGTTCCACCCCGAAGTGGCCGTCGATTCCAATGGATTGCGCTCTCGTCAGCAATGAATAATCACTGTTGATATGTCCCCAGCGGGTTTGCAGCATACCGACTTCAGGGTTTGTGAAATACGGAACCGTCTCTTTTAAAAATTCCGGCTGGGGAACAAAATCAGCATCAAAGATGCCTACGAGTTCGCCTTTTGCTGTTTTAAGACCCGCTTTCAGGGCGCCTGCTTTGAAACCGGTGCGTTTGTCGCGGTGAATATAATTTATATCGAAGCCCTGATCTTTCAACCGCCCCGCCAAGGCCTTGGTAATATCGACGGTATCATCGGTGGAGTCATCCAGGATTTGGATTTCAAGCAGTTCTCTGGGGTAGTCCAGTCGGCAAACCGATTTGACCAATCGTTCAACGACATAGCGTTCATTGAAGATCGGCAGTTGAATGGTGACCCGGGGCCAATTTTCAATGGAATAATTCTGGTAAAACTCTTTTTTTATCTCCGCATGCCGTTGAAGGGCCTCTGGGCGTTTCAGACGATAAAATACCATCAGCAAATAGCAGTTCATACCGTAGGTGAAGAGCGCTGCCAGGGCGAACAAATAAATTCCCAGCCAAACGTATTGAAGGGATTGCATCATGATTCTTGCCGCACAAATTCCGCTCCGGCGGGGCTCCGCATCCCGCTGCGCGGTCCGCCTGAGGCGGACAAGCTCAACGATAAGCGTACTGACGTCCTCTTGCCTTTTCGCCTATGGCCGAGAAGCCAAGCCGCCTGCTACGCAGACGGTCGTTCATTTCATGTTCCGTAAAATGACTTCAACCTCGGGGGTATCTTTCATTAGTTCCATCAGTTTCGACGTGTCGGTATCGCCGTAGTGATACGGATAGAGGATTTTCGGCATGAAGGCCTTGGCGGCATCCGCCACCATCTCCGGCGTCATGGTATACGGCAGGTTCATGGGTAAAAAAGCGCAGTCGATATTTTGCAGCTGTTTCATTTCGGGAATGTTTTCCGTGTCGCCGGCGATATAAACCCTTTTTTCGTGAAAGTTGATCACGTACCCGTTTCCGATGCCCTTGGGGTGGTACGGAACGCCTTCGCTGCGCATGTGGACCAGGTTGTAGGCCGGCACAGCCTCAATTTGCAGCCCGCCCACTGTTTCGACATCGCCGTTCTGCATAACAATGCCGCCTTTTATCTTGGCTGCACAGCTTTCGGTTAAAATCAGAATCGTTTTTGGTGTGCGCACGTCAGCCAGCGCCTTCGGATCAAGATGGTCGCCGTGTTCGTGGGTTATCAGAATTAATTGGGCCTTGGGAAGCTTGGAATAATCGGCCAAGCGGCTGAAGGGATCGACATGAATCACCAAGCCCCGGTATTTGAACATCAGGGAGCCGTGCCCGATAAAGGTGATCTCCACATCGCCCATGGCGGTTTTGAGAATATCTGTTCCAAAATTGTTCTGCGCTGCAACGCCAAAGGCCATGAACCCTAAAAAAAGCGAAACTAAAAAAAGCATTTTTTGCATAGCTTACCTCCTTTGTCGTCCGTTCGCAGAATGGCGACCGCCCGATTGGCTGCGGAACCGCTAATTGCTCTGCCCCTAAGAATGCGCAAAGACAATCTGCTGTATCCGGTTAAACAGGCCAAAGCGGCCTATCCTAAAACAAAATGCGCAGCATACAATAATTAATCCACCAGACCTTGGATCTATCGGCTTTCATCAATTTTTAAAGAACAATTCGCAACCATGCAGCCCCTATATTTCAGGGCGGATTAATTAGGGTTTGCGGCCGCCGTCTTTAAAGGCTTCGTCAAGTTGCACCTGGAAGCCGTTAACCAGCGCATTGGTCTGGTTGGCCATGCCAACCACCGCCATCAGTTCGGCCAGCATCTCGTCGTTCATGCCTTTTTTTCTGGCGGCAGCGGTATGACTGTTAATACAATACTGACAGCCGTTGGTCACACTGACGGCAATATATAACATTTCTTTGGTCAGCGGATCAAGGGCCCCGGGAGCCATTACGGTTTTGACACCTTCCCAGGTCCGCCGCAACAGATCCGGCTGCACGGCGAGCGCTTTCCAGAAGTTGTTGATCCAGTCTATTTGCCGGGTTTGCATGATATCATCGTAAACCTCACTTACAGCCGGGCTTGCCTCGTCGGTTTCAACCAGTTTAACGGTTGCCATTTCAAACTCCTTTCTGATAGCGGGTTGGCGGATTGATTCGGCGCTGTATATAATTGGTTATCATAAATCAAAAATATTAAAAAGACCTCCGGTTTCATTTTTACGAGTGGGTGCCTTGCTTTTGGATCCCCAGTATCCCATTTTTCCACCCCTCCTGAGGCGGATCTGCGACATTCCATTATTCCATGGGTTATCTGGCGGCCAACACCACCTCTGTGGGGTGAAGTCAAACCCCGCCTGCTGCTGGGCGATCAGGGCTTTTACGCGGTGGAACACCCCGTGTTTGGGGGTGTAGTAATCGGGCGAAGCGAAGCGCGCAGTGTCGGCCGGCCCGGGCGCAGCAGCGGCCCGGCGTAACGGCTGCCCGCACTTTTTGCAGAACTTGGCACCGAGCCGATTGGTCTGACCGCAACCGGCGCAGCTCGATTCCAGCCGCGACCCGCACTCGTCACAGAAGACGGCATCGCCGGAATTGCAGACCTGGCAGCCGGGACATTGCAGGCTGCGGCCGCCGTGTCCGTCTAGGCTGCCAGAATCTGATGCGTCGGTTACCATTTATGCTGCACTTTTAAAACGGCTTTCTTTAGAGAAGACCATAATTAAGTAGACATAAAAATTGTCTCTGCCAATCATCAGGGTTTTACCTATTTGTTAATGGCTCAGGGCCCGGGGCTTAAGGCGTAAGAGGCTCGCCACAAATTTTTTAAGATAGATGTGACATCCGGCAACAGCGGGGGTGAAGGATAATTTTAGACTTTAAATTGTCTCTTATATCTACTGGTTGATGCTCGGCTTTGTATCTGGCTTGCACTTTAAAAGTTTGCAATTTAGCGGAACTATTTTAACATAATTCCAGGCCACTCATTGTCAACTTCGCCTACAATTATTTGGATCCGTATGACCCTGTTGGAAAATTTGGAGGTGTGTTTCGCTCTGAGGACGGAGGTTTCAGTTGTGAGAAATGGCGCGCTTAGCGCAGCGAATGTCAAAAGACAACCAATGACCCTAACTTATAAAAACTGCTCTGCGTTCAGGTCCTAAAATACGTCTTGTATTGGGAGCCCTTCGGCGATCGCCAATTTTTCTGCGATCCGGGTTGGTTCTTCTTTCGGGGATAACTCGAAACCGCAGATTACACCGTCTTTTCACATATGAACGCTGGCCGCCGTTATCTATCAATGGTATTAGATGATCCAGAACATTCATTTGGGACCTCAATTTCAAATGTAGAAAAAGGCAGTTTACTAACCTTTACGGTAATTTTGAGCCAATTAATGGGTGATCGAATCAAACATGTTCGGGACTGATGTTATTTGCCAAAATAGACTAAAGTCTGGCAGCTGTCTGAGATCGGGTACCGAAAAAGAGAGCAAAATCAGGAATCCGCAGGAAATCTATTTGAACAAAATATCGATTGAACGCATATTTAAAATATAAATTTTCAGTTGTCAAGTATTTTATAATATTATCAGTTTGTTGAATTAAGCAGCCCCTCAGCATGGAGTTGACGCCTGCCGTCAGCATCTAAAGCGAATAGCAAACGGCCGACTGCTGCGCTGCCAGCCGACTCAAAATGCTCACGAACTGCCGTGTGTGCTGTACTTTGGCCGGACGAGATTTGTGGTCAATTTTTTCTTGACAGGTCGCAGCCGCCGCTTTAGATTGAATTTGCCTTCTTGTATGACCACCCTATAGAAGATCCGCCCTGCAAGATCGGTGCGTCGCAAAAAGATCTGTGGCGTTTACGAACGCCTTCTATTTTCGCCTCTAAGCCAGTAGACCAGAAGGGAACTCAACCATGAATTCGGCCTTAATGGAAGACTACGTCGAGGGATAGGTATTGGAAACCATGACGTCTGTCACTGCTGAGACCAGAGCCGTTGTCTTCTGGCAGCGGCCCCACGTGCTGCTTTTATTTCTGCCGGTCCTTTTTTTTCTTGCCTTCCTGGTGGTTCCCCAGCTTTACATGCTGGCGGTCAGTTTCTTTACTTACAAACCCCTGGAGATTTTTGTCGCTGAAATCACCTTGGAAAACTACCTGCGCTTTATCAAGGATCCCTTTTACCGGCGGGTTTTGCTGTATACCGCTTGGCTGGCCTTTAGTGTTACTTTTTTCTCGCTGTTGCTGGGCTACCCCCTGTCGTATTTTCTGGCACGGACCCGCTCGCCGCGAAAGGGGCTATACATCTTCCTCCTGCTGGTTCCGCTGATGGTGGGGATCATTGTCCGAACCTACGGCTGGATTGTCCTGTTAGGAAGGGAAGGGCTGGTGAACAACGTTCTCGTAGGCCTTAAAATTACCGACGCACCGCTAAAAATCCTCTTTACCCACACGGCGGTTGTGGTCGGCATTGTCGAGGTCCTGATGCCGTATATGGTGCTTCCCATCGTATCGGCGATTCAGAAGATTCCGGTCAGCCTGGAGGAGGCAGCGTCCTGTCTCGGAGCCAACAAATGGTATGTCTTCGTGCATATCCTCATCCCCCAAAGTCTGCCGGGTGTGATTTCCGGGTCGATCATCGTTTTCACCCTTACCGCCGGCGCGATCGTTACCCCGGCGCTTCTTGGGGGACCCAAGATTCACACCATGGGCACGGTAATCTATCAGCTGATGATCTCCACCCTCAACTGGCCCTTCGGGTCTGCCACGGCCTTCATCCTGCTGTTGATGGAGTTTCTGATCGTTCTTTTGTTGATCAACACATTGCTGCCGGTCACGCGCAGGGGGAAAAAGACATGAGGGCTTCGAAACTGCTTTTCGGCGGCTTCATTGTGGCGGTTTACCTGTACCTCCTCGCACCGGTGATCGTTGTCATTTTTACGTCATTCAACAAGACCGCGCTGAATGCCTTTCCGCCCCAGGGATTGTCTTTGCGCTGGTACCTGGAATTTTTCAGAGACCCGACGTTTATGAATGCCTTTTTCAACATCAGTTTGAAAATTGCTATGATGGTGGCGTTTATTTCCACCTTTTTATCGCTTCTGGCGACGATCGCCATTGCGCGCTACCGGTTTCCGCTGTCTTCGCTCATTCAGACTTTTCTGCTGTCGCCGTTAATGATCCCCCATATGCTGGTAGGAATCGCGCTGCTTTTGTTTCTATCCAAGGTTTTTATCGGCGGTATTCTGCGCCTGGTCATCGGGCATGTGATCATCACCGTGCCCATCGCCGTGCGGGCCATTTATTCCAGTATGGCCGGGCTGAACCCCGCTTTCGAGGAGGCCGCACGCACCCTGGGCGCCAATCGGTGGCAGACGTTTTTCCTGGTGACATTGCGTCTGACCTTTTCCGGGATTATGGCGGCGTTTATCTTTTCTTTTATTATTTCTTTTACCGATGTCAACGTCGCCCTTTTTCTGACAGGTCCCGGTATTACGACGCTGCCGATTGAGATTTTTACCTTTCTGGCGTGGGACAGCAACCCCATGATTGCAGCCATCACCACGCTTCAGGTGGTGATGATCATCTTGTTTAGCTTCATTTTGGAGAAACTGGTCGGACTCAGCTCCGTCATGCAACACTAGCGCCCGCAGGCATGCTGCCACAAACCTGAAAGAGCTGTTTTTCGGGGCGGATTAATGCGGACTAATTAGGAAAGGAGACGAATTATGAACTTAAACAGAAGACAATTTTTGAAGACGACACTTGGTGCGGCAGGGACAATGGCTGCCGCAAGCTATGGTTTTAACTTTCTATCCCCGGCCACCGCCGAGGCCAAAGACGTCACCCTGAATTTTTTGTTTGCCGGAGGTACCTGGAAGAAATGGTTCGAACAAACATTTACCATCCCCTTTGCCGGTGAAAACGACTGCAAGATTATCGTCTCGGCCGGCGACTCCGCTTCACAGATGGTGCGGGTTCGCGCCGAAAAGGACAACCCCAGTTTCGATTTCATCCACGTTCAGCAGATCAACGCCATGCAGCTGGGGGCCGTCGGACTGCTCGAGGAGTGGACCGTTGACAACATCCCCAACCTAAAAGACGTCCACCCGGCCTTCAAGAATCCTTATCATGCCGGCAAAGTCGTGGCACCTTACGGATTGGCTTATAACACCAAGACAAGCCCCAAAGAAGTCACCTCGTGGCTGGATCTGTGGGATCCGGCTTTCAAGGGCCGGGTGGGCATTCCCAAATGGCCCTGGGTGGGCGAGACCTGGTTTCATGCCGTCAACAAAGTTCTCGGCGGCACGGAAGACAACCTTGATCCGGGCATCGAAAAATGCCGCCAGCTGGTAAAGGAAAACAACGCAGTTATCCTGGACAGCGTCGAACACACCAAGAACCTGTTTGTGTCCGGTGAGATCTGGATCGCACCTTATTATACCGCGCGGACCAATCAGGCCATTCAGGCCGGCGCGCCGCTGCAATTCGTCTACCCCAAAGAAGGCGGCCTGGGATGGTATTTTGGCACGGCTATCATAAAAGGACGGCCGGAAGAAAACCGGCAGATGGCCTTCAAGTTTGCCGATTATACCCTCGATCCCCAAAAGCAGCTTGAATTTTCAATGCTCTGCGGGTATCCGCCAACCAATATAAAGACCATGGCAATGCTGCCGCAAGATAGAAAGGATCTCTTTCTGACGCCTGAGCAAATGGACAACTTGGGTCAAATAAAGGTGGATTACGTCAAGATGCTCGAAAATTCGGACAAAGCCGGCGAGCGCTGGAACAAGGAGGTTCTGGGGTAAGCCCTTTTGGATTGACAATTGACAATTGAATATTGACTATTCGTCAATAGCCATAGGCAATGAATAATGGAAGCTGCCAGTCTCGAGCTCAAAGACCTTGTCAAGATGTATAAAGGCGTTTTGGGGGTGGGGCCGGTCTCGCTGAGCGCCCGCCACGGTGAATTCATCGCTCTGTTGGGACCCAGCGGTTGCGGCAAGACGACCACCTTGCGCTGTATCGCCGGCCTTGAAATCCCCACCGAGGGGGAAGTCCTGATGGACGGTGAGCGAATCAATGATCGTCCGCCGCATAAGCGGGAGATCGGTTTTGTCTTTCAGGACTACGCCCTTTTTCCTCACATGTCCGTTGCCCAGAATGTGGGATTCGGACTGCGCTTCAGAGACGTAAAAAAAGACAAAAAAGAGATTCGATCCAGAGTCATGGAAACGCTGGAACTGGTTAACCTGCACGGCCTCGAGGACCGCTTTCCCAGCCAATTGAGCGGCGGCCAGCAACAGCGGGTCGCCCTGGCGCGGGCAATTGTCATCCGGCCCAGGATCCTGCTTTTGGATGAACCGCTGAGCAACATCGACGCCGCGCTGCGCCAGCGGATGCAGATTGAATTGAAGAATCTTCAGCAAAAAATCGGCATCACGGCGATTCAC
>CP070771.1:3152918-3155295 GCA_020345785.1 Desulfobacterales bacterium | reverse complement strand
GCCCAAGATGGGCCGCAACCGCCGCGCATCGTTCAAGGCCGTGTCGAGTCCCTGTATAACGCCTTCGACCTGCGCCGTATCCATCACCAGCGGCGGCAATAATTGACAGACATGCGGGGCATTGTTGGCATATACCATCAGCAAGCCATGATCGTAAGCGGTCTTGGTCAAAATCGGACCGCAGAGATCATCTTTCAACACCAATCCCATCATCAATCCCAGCTGTCGCAAACCACGCAGAAATCTGACATGCTTTTGCCGGAGATCTTCTATTTTTGCGGCAAAGTCGCGGGCCAGACGGTTGACATGCGCCAGGAAATCAGGCGTGGAAGAAATTTGCAAGACGTACCCGGCCACAATGCATCCCACTTCGGCACCCCCGAAGGTCGACACGTGAATAAAAGGATCTTTATGAAATACGCTCTCAAGCGGTTTGCGCAATACCGTGGCCGCCATCGGATAGACCCCGCCGGACAGCCCTTTGCCCAGCACAACCATGTCGGGGATTATTCCGAAGTGTTCAAATGCCCAAAGTCTGCCGGTTCTCCCTAATCCGGTCTGGACTTCGTCAATAATCAGCATTACCCCCATTTGGTCGCAAATTTCGCGAACTGACGGCAGATAGTCTTCGGCAGGGATGACAATTCCAAGCGTGGCCGGAATCGTCTCCAGAATAACTGCAGCCGTATCCTTATCAATTGCATTTTTTAGGACGGCGGGGTCTCCGAAAGGGATTTGGATAAAGCCGGGGATCGACGGCCCGAATGGTATACGATATTTCTCATCGCCGGCCGCCAGGGCAAAACCGGTATGCCCGTGGTACCCCCCCAGCGCCGAAATAATTTTCGACCTGCCGGTGTAGGCCCGGGCGACTTTAATAGCCAGATCCACCGCTTCTCCACCGCCGGCTGCAAATATTGTATATTCAAGGTCTCCAGGCATCAGTTCGGACAGCATTTTCGCCAGATCCGCCCTGGCTTTGCTCACCAAATGGTGGTTGCCGATATCGTAATCATCCAGGGCGGTTTTAAGCACCCCGATAATTTCGCTGTTGCGATGCCCCAGATTGAAAACACCGCCGTTGCAGTGTAGATTGAACAGGCGTTTTTCACCGTCAACGTCCCAGAGGTAAGGACCTTCCCGCCGTCCCATAACAAAGTCCATGTCGTATTTTTGAAAAAACGCCGCTTTGCCCGAAGACACGTGTTCACTGAAAGCAGAAAAGGCGCTGGACTTAATTATTGATGGTTTGCTGTGATTTTTCAATTTCATGGGAGCGATTCAATGTTTGAAAGTCAATTTACATGTCAGCACCGAAGCCGGGCCGCAGGGAAAAATGGAAAACTCAATAATTTCATAAAATTGAAAGATACTCACCCCCGTAGTTATTGACCTATGTCACCCGGCCTGATAAAATATTAAAGTAAATGGCACCGGTCTGATTTACGGCTGATCCATTCAATCAGCAACCCTATCGAAATATTATTATTATATTAAAGGATCGCCAAAATGAAACAAAGACTCAAACAATACGCTGTTATTGCCGCAGCCGGATTCGTGCTCTGGGGCGTACTGGACAATCATTTCATTATCGAAGGGCATCATATCTACCTGTTAAGGAAATCAGAGCTCAATCTACATGACACTTTTGTCAGTCTAAACAACAAAAGGCCGGAAACGATTCTGCAAAACGACCGTCTGCGGGAAGCAGGTATTGGGGATTTGCTGGTAGAGATTGGAATGTTAACCGAGGATGAAAAAAGCCGACTAGAGAGCAAATACAACTATGGTGGCTAAATTCACCATCGTCGTGGGACACTAAACCGAAAAACATCGCTCGATTCTTAACATTCTCCAGTTGCAGCCATTTTCGCTGATCTTCTGCCATCATCCAACAGATTGCGGCAGTGGGACAGACGCTTCGGCCTGCCCTTTAACCGGCCCCATGCAGAATATCTGCAAACACAACCAGCAAACCACTCAGTTTGGGTTTCAAATTCATATATTGTATACCCAGCGCAACCGTCTTTTCCGTTTCGACCGACACCTCTTTACTCCAAACAATTTTACCGCTCACGCTGACGGTCATCGCATCACCTTGCATGGAGATTTGGATATGCACATGCTTGATGTTCTGATACATGGAGGGAACGTGGGCGTATTTGGCATCTAAAACAATGCACATGCCGCCAATGGATACATCCCGGGTATATCCGTCCACAACAATAGGATGACCCTCGGAGTCACCGGGGTAGATTTTCATTTCAATTTTAATCGGAAGCTTATGACGTCCGGTTAACCGAACCTGGCGCAGAAGTCCCTCCTCGCCGGTCTCCGACCGTGCTTTAAAAAGGTCGATGATACCAAGTTCGATGTT
>CP070771.1:3121999-3152818 GCA_020345785.1 Desulfobacterales bacterium | reverse complement strand
TCATAAGCCATCGGCTATGCCGGTGAGAATTGAAAAGGTTTTACCAAAATTCTTTACATACATCAGCGACCAGTGACAGAGCGTGGTTCCGGCCCCTTCCAGGGGCCTTTCTCATCCCTCCAACTCTGCTGATGGTCGCTGATTGCAGGAACAAAACAAATACCGTAAATATCTTCAATTTCATCCGGGTATGGAACAAAAGAAAATAGGAAATCCATAGGGAATGGATAATAAACACAATAGACCTCCGCTTTGGATTGTAGTGAAGTATTTTCTTCTGCAATTGCCGGGCCAGGTGTCGTTTGTCTTGATTTTGCTCTTGTTTCGCCGGTGGCTGGATGTCCCCGGCTATCTCTTGTGGGGGTTGCTCGGCTTTTGGGTCGGCAAAGATATTGTTTTATTTCCCTTCCTCTGGCGCTTTTACGATCCGAACCAGTACCCGGACCGATTTCGCATGGTCGGCCGCAAGGGTTTCGCTCTGACCCGTCTGAACCCGGACGGCTATGTTCAAGTGCAGGGTGAACGCTGGCAGGCCGGCATCGCAAAAGGCCGGGCTCCCATCGAGAAGGGCGAGGCGATTTTCGTGGAGGCCATCAATGGACTCAAGTTGACGGTGAGGCCTTGCGCAGAAGAGTGAGTGCTTCTCCGCTCATGTTGCCGGGCAAGATCGGCGTCCGTCTTCGTCACGCTTGCAGCGTGACTTCGTTGCGCCACGCGGAGGCCGAACCTACTCCAAGCTTCAAGCGGGTCGACACGACTGTCCGCTGTAGACCGGCCGATTTTATCGCGGTTATCCCGCTTGAAAAACAGCAGGATGCAAGCAAAAGTCGCTCCCACACCCAAAACCCGACAGCTTCCCATGCTCAAGCCCTCAGTCTTGTCCTCCCGGCCTCACAGCTTCTCAGCTTCTCAGCCACACAGCCTTCAGGCTTGCCAGCTTTCTAGCCTCCCTGCATCTTCAACTAATGCGACTTCAGGCGCTTCTGTGTCAGCCAGCCCCCCACCGCTAAAACGACGGCAATGCCGGCTGCGACGGCCAAATTGGTCCAATCCGGATTTTTGACCGCTGCAACAACTCGATCGGCAAACACCGTAATGGCGACGATGCCCGGCAGCATTCCAAGTGCCGTACCCAGAAGAAAATCTTTCAGCTTGATGTGCGATGCACCTGCTACCATGTTGACGATGGTAAACGGCGCCACCGGTGAATTGCGCACCACTGCCACCGTGAGAATACCCTGACGGGCGAGGCGTTTGCTAAGACGGTTCAGCCGATTGCCCGCCAGTTTGCGAACCGCCTGTCTGCTGAATCCGGCGCCGAGAAGATACGTGGCCAGCGAATTCAGGAGACACCCCGTCAACGCATAAACCGCACCCAGATGAGCGGGAAAAACTATCGCGGTGGTACCGATCAACACGGTGATGGTGACCATCATCAGCCCGCCGACAACAAAGGCCCCTAGTACTACGAAGGGCATCAGAGGGCTACCCTGCAGTTGGTCCGCCAGGGTCGTCAGCGTGTCCAAACTTACCCACTGCGAAAGCGGTGTCCAGCGCCAGACCGCCGCCAGGGAAAGCAGCACCAGCATAACGACGGAAATTTTCAATAAATGAGATTTGCCGGACTGGCCATCTTCTTCCTGTACAAACTGGTCAAATATTCGATCGAATTCGACGGGCCTTTCCGGGTCCAGCCAGTTGTCATCCGGCACCAGCCGGGTGCCGTCGACGGAGGGCTCCGCATACTCCAGCCGGCGTAGACATCGATCTTTTCCCGACACGGATTCGACTGTCCGAATCAGCGATTGTGTGTCGGCGATGGCCAGACGTCGTTGTCCGAGTCGACAGGCTGAAGATCTTTTCCCGTGGCCCATTTCCAGCGGTCCCTGAACAGAGCACCAAGGGCTGCAGCCGCTTCTCCATCCACGATCATCTGGATATCATGAAAAGGCGGATCAACCCAACCTAAGAATATGAGGGCATTTACGCAGTTGTTGTTTGCAAGGGCGAAACCCGACATAGCCGTTGGACGGGTATTCGTTCAACCACTAATTACAAACATGACAGGCAATATCTAGATGGTGATACCGGACGGTTTCCAACACTGTTTAGCCCCGAAAGCTTTTTGACGCAGCTCGTCTTTCGTTGATGCACGGCAGTTACGGGTATCCTGACGAATTACGATACTAAACGGCGGAAAACCGCTAAATAAAGTATAGTGCGTATTTTTCAGGGCAAAGCTATGTAATGATGACCGTATTTTCGTTGATAATCCGAAATTGAGAAGTCTTCCGGCAGGGATTCAAAAATCACTGCCGCTGTAATTTCAAGGCCTGAGCCAAAATCTTTTATACACGAAATCAACCGTCAATCGAAAATTCTGTCTGGCTTGTCTGAGCGCGCTTGACAGGAGCCGCTCGTCGATATAACTTGTTGCTTGGGCTTCGGCTGTAACCTGAAACCACAACCTGCGAACTACTCCATCCCAAAATACAGACTTTTAAGTGTTTAAATACATAATGGACTGTATTTACCCATTTTCTTTCATGCGTAAAGTTTAGAGATGTTATTTTTCGAACCCAAACTCAACCCGATTCTCACATAAACACCAATTTAAGGAATTCGAATGCAACCGGCAGAGTTGAAAAACATTATAGGACGGGTGATTATTGAAGGTGTTCAACCGGAAGTTGACGGCGGTCGATTTGCGATCAAACGCTCGGTGGGTGAAATGGTCGAAGTGGAAGCCGACATTTTCACCGATGGTCACGATATTATTTCGGCGATCCTGCTGTATCGCAAGGAAACCGATACAGCATGGAGAGGGGTTTTCATGAAATCCCTGGTCAACGATCGCTGGCGCGGTTCTTTTCGAGTTGAAGAAGTCGGTCGATACTTCTACACCCTCCAGGCCTGGGTCGACCGCTTTATGACCTGGCGGCGCGATATCAAGAAAAAGGTGGACGCCGGCCAGGAGGTCGCAGCCGATCTTCTGATTGGATCCGATCTCATCCAGAACGCTGCGATGCGGGCCGACGGGGCTGATCAGGCCATGCTGAGAAGTTGGGCGGAGTTGCTGGTTTCCGACAAATCGATGAATGAAAAAATCAGACTGGCGATGGATGCAAATCTGGGGCGCATTGTAACCCGTTTCCCGGACCGAAGTCGTGCAACCCGCTATGCTAAAAAACTTCCGGTGGCCGTAGAACGCCAGCGCGCCCGCTTCAGTGCATGGTATGAAATGTTTCCCCGTTCCTGCAGCGGTAAAGATGACCAACACGGTACCTTTAAAGATTGCGAAAAACGCTTGCCGTACATCGCCGAGATGGGTTTTGACGTTCTTTACCTGCCGCCGATTCATCCCATCGGCATTACCCACCGCAAGGGGAAAAACAATGCCCTGAGGGCCGGTCCGGATGATCCGGGCAGCCCCTGGGCGATTGGTGGACCTGAGGGCGGCCATTGCGCGCTGCATCCTCAATTAGGCACGCTGGAGGACTTTCGACGGTTTGTATCCAGGGCCGATGAATTCGGTATCGAAGTCGCCCTAGACCTTGCTTTTCAGTGCACACCGGATCATCCCTACGTTCAGGAGCATCCCGAATGGTTCTACCGGCGGCCCGACGGCACCATCCAATACGCCGAAAATCCGCCCAAAAAGTATGAGGATATCTATCCACTTAATTTTGAAAACGACCGCTGGCAGGATCTCTGGCAGGAGCTGCGCGGCGTGGTGTACTTCTGGATTGATCAAGGCATTCGGATTTTTCGGGTGGACAACCCCCATACCAAGCCGTTCGCCTTCTGGAAGTGGCTGATCGCCGAGGTCAAGAATGACCATCCTGAAACCATTTTTCTTGCCGAGGCCTTTACACGGCCCAGGGTCATGTATCGGCTCGCCAAACTTGGATTTACGCAATCATACACTTACTTCGCCTGGCGCAACACCAAATGGGAACTTACCCAGTATTTTACCGAATTGAGCCGAGCGCCGGTGCGAGAAATCTTCTGGCCCAATTTATGGCCCAATACCCCCGATATTTTAACCGAATATCTGCAGATGGGGGGCAGGCAGGCATTCGCGACACGCCTCGTTTTGGCGGCAACTCTGGGCGCCAACTACGGCATTTACGGACCGGCCTTTGAGCTTGGCGAAAACACCGCCAGGGAGGCTCACAGCGAAGAGTACCTGAACTCTGAAAAATACCAGATAAGATCTTGGGATATCGACCGCCCGGATAGTCGAAAGTCTTTTATTGCGCGGGTCAACCGCATCCGGCGCGAAAATCCGGCGCTGCAGAAGGACCGGAATCTGCATTTTCATCCGGTAGATAATGAACACCTGATCGCATACAGCAAGCACACCGGCGATCTTTCGAATATTATTTTGGTAGTCGTCAATCTCGATCCCCATCATACGCACACCGGGTGGTTGGAATTTTCGCCCGAGACAGTGGGGTTGGATCCGCAGCAATCATTTCAAGTGCACGACCTGTTGAGTGATGCCCGTTATCTGTGGCAGGGCGTGCGGAACTTTGTGGAGCTTAACCCTCAAATCGTTCCCGCTCACATATTTGTCCTGCGGCGCAAAGTCCGCACGGAACGTGACTTCGATTACTTCTTATAAGAAGACAGAGAACAGACTGAAAGATGCTGGCATGCTGGGAAGCCGGGATGCCGGGAAGCTGAGGATTTGAGAAGTTGAAAGATGGGGAAGGCGGGAAGACAGGAGGTTTCGGGTTTCAGGTGTCAGCTCTACTGCTGCCGCCGCAATTTATCCATGTTGGGAGGGCATCTATCTAGATCGAAAGAGAAAACATTTAAAAAGCAAATGTCGAATGTTAATGAAAGAAACCTATTAGGACTGAGCGACAAGAACCAGCCTTCTTACAGCTTCGGCGAGGCAGACTGATGCGGGGATTCGGACGATAGAATTAGTTGCACACGCATCCCTCATTCGTCAGTCCTCAACACTCAGCACTTTTTGATTTGATTGAGCAAAGCGAGACTATTGCTGACACCTGAAACCCGACACCCGACACCTTCATTTTCCTAAAAGATGTCGTCAGATAGAGACTACTAAGGACCCAGAAAGCGGAGCATATCATGGATAATGATACCCTAAGGGAAGACGAGAGCCTCTGGTATAAAGATGCCATTATTTACCAGCTCCATGTCAAAACCTATTATGACAGTGACGAAGACGGCGTGGGGGACTTTAAAGGACTCACGCAAAAATTGGACTATCTACAAAATTTGGGCGTGACCGCTATCTGGCTTCTGCCTTTTTACCCGTCGCCTTTAAAGGACGACGGCTACGATATTGCAGATTACACCAACATTCACCCCTCTTATGGAAACCTGCGCGATTTCAGAGTCTTTTTGCGCGAGGCCCACCGGCGAGGATTGAAGGCTATCACCGAGCTGGTCGTAAACCACACCTCCGACCAGCATCCATGGTTTAAAAATGCCCGGCGGGCCAAAGCCGGCAGCAGCCGACGTAATTTCTATGTCTGGAGTGATACGGCCGATAAGTATAAAGAAACGCGCATCATTTTTCAGGATTTCGAGTCATCCAATTGGACCTGGGATCCTGTGGCCGGGGCCTATTTCTGGCACCGGTTTTACTCCCATCAGCCTGATTTGAATTATGACAACCCCCAGGTTCATAAAGCCGTGCTGCGCGCGCTTGACTTCTGGCTGGACATGGGCGTAGACGGTCTGCGGCTGGATGCGGTGCCGTACTTGTACGAGCGCGAGCAGACCAATTGCGAAAATCTGCCCGAAACCCATGCGTTTTTAAAAAAATTGCGGGCGCACGTGGATCGCAAATTCAAAAACCGGATGCTGTTGGGAGAGGCCAACCAGTGGCCGGAGGATGTGGTCGATTATTTCGGCAGGGGCGACGAATGCCATATGAATTTTCATTTTCCGCTGATGCCGCGGCTGTTCATGGCGCTGCGCATGGAAGACCGCTTTCCAATTGTTGACATCCTTGAACAGACTCCCCCCATTCCTGCCACGTGCCAGTGGGCGGTATTCCTGCGCAATCACGACGAGTTGACGCTGGAAATGGTAACCGATGAGGAGCGCGACTATATGTACCGCGTCTACGCCCGGGATCCTCAAATGCGCGTGAATTTAGGTATCCGTCGCCGCTTGAGTCCGCTTCTGGGAAATCATCACCGCCGCATCGAACTGATGAACGGGCTGCTGTTTTCGATGCCGGGGACACCGATTATCTACTACGGCGATGAGATCGGGATGGGTGACAACATTTTTCTAGGCGATCGCAACGGCGTTCGCACTCCCATGCAATGGAGTGCGGACCGCAACGCCGGTTTTTCCAGGGGCAACCCGCATCGTCTCTATTTGCCGGTGATCATCGACCCGGAGTATCATTATGAGGTCGTCAATGCCGAAGCCCAGGAAAACAACCGCCACTCTCAGTTATGGTGGATGAGACGCCTAATTACGCTGCGAAAACGGTTCAAAGCCTTCAGCCGCGGTGATCTTGAATTTCTGCATCCTGAAAATTCCAAAATACTTGCGTTTACGAGATGCTACCAGAATGAATGCATTCTCGTCGTTGCCAACCTGTCCCGCTTCGTGCAGTATGTGGAACTGGATTTGTCTACCCTCAAAAACACGATTCCCATCGAGCTTTTCGGACGGACGGAATTTCCCGCTGTTGATGGAAATCCTTATTTTCTTACCATAGGCCCGCATTCCTTCTACTGGTTTTTTATGCAACCGGCTGAAATGATGGAGGAGGGCCGCACCGTGACGGCCGAAGCGAAACCGCTTTCTCGCTTGGAAGTCGGCAGCTCATGGGAGCAAGTACTAAGGGGTAGAGCCAAAAGTCAGCTTGAGGATCTGCTGCCCGTCTACCTGCGGGGCCAACGCTGGTTTGGCGGCAAGGCCCAGCAGGTCAAAAAGGCCGCCATTCAGGAGTTTGTATCCCTGCAAAACGGCGATTTTTCGACGATTCTTGTTTTCGCGGCCATTGACTACATGGACGGCAACAGCGAAACTTATGTGCTGCCGCTGGCCTTTGTAACCGGGCCCCAAGCAGAAGAGGTGCTGCATGAACATCGATGGGCCGCCCTGGCCCGTCTACGCATAAGATCCACGGGCGAGGAGGGACTCCTTTTTGAGGCCACAGCCTTGAAGGAGTTCGGCCAAGCGCTGATCAGGGCCATCGACCGCCGTCATCGGCGCAAGGGGACTGCCGGGGAGTTGATATGCTCGCGCACCCGGATGTTTGGCAGGCTTTGTGAAGCGAATCCAGCATCTTTGGAGCCTTCCCTGCTGAGTGTGGAACAGAGCAACACGTCCCTGGCATATGAAAGCTGTTTCATCCTGAAGCTCTTCAGGCGGCTCCAGGAAGGCACCAACCCGGATCTCGAGATCGGACGTTTTCTGACGGAAAAAGGCTTTGCTCACATACCGCCGGTCGCCGGCGCTCTGGAATATCGTTCCGGACGGCAGAAACCGCAAACCATCGGCATTCTTCAGGGTTTTATCCCCAACCAGGGAGATGCATGGGAATACACCCTGAATACCCTGACGCATTATTTTGAACATGTCCTCGAAAAGCAGTCGGAGAAAACGCCGCCTGCGACTCCCCGAGCGTCGTTTGTGGAACTGGCTGAAACAGGCGTACCTTCGGATGTATATGAATTAATAGGATTTTATATGGAGTCGGTGCGCATCCTGGCACTTCGTACCGCGGAGCTTCACAAAGTTTTGGCATCCTCTACGGAGGATCCGAAATTTGCACCCGAACCTTTTTCCAAATTATATCAACGATCGCTCTACCAATCCATGCGCACACTAGCCGGACGGACCCTGCCGCTGCTTCGCCGGCAACTGAAAGATTTGCCGGAAGGTGTTCAGCAGGCGGGAAGAGAAGTACTGGAGCTGAATAAAAATATCCTCGACCGCTTCCATTCGCTGCTGGACTTGAAAATATCGGGATTGCGAACCCGCTGCCACGGTGATTTTCACCTGGGCCAGGTGCTGTTTACCGGAAAAGATTTTGTCATTATCGATTTCGAGGGGGAACCTGCCCGACCCATCAGTGAACGGCAGATCAAACGCTCCCCCTTGCGGGATGTTGCCGGGATGCTGCGATCTTTTCACTACGCCGCATATGCCGCGCTGATGACAATGGAGAAGCAGGGGGTAGTCCAGACGGAAAGCCTGACATATTTGGAATCCTGGGCAAATCACTGGTATGTATGGGTTTGTGCGGCATTTCTGGAAGTTTACATTGATCAGACCGCCGGTGACGGTTTTGTGCCGGATACCAAAGAGGAAATGGAAATTCTGCTGGATGCTTTGCTCCTGGAAAAGGCGATTTATGAACTGGGCTATGAACTTAACAACCGGCCCGACTGGGGAAAAATTCCCATTCACGGCATTCGGCAATTACTGCAGAAGGTATGATTTAAGTCTTTTTTAAATTAGTTTGCCACGAATGGGCACGAATAAACACGAATTAAGGCTTTAGGTGAAATTAGGTTTACTTATGGGAAAAATTAACTTCGTGAAAATTCGTGTTAATTTGTGGCTTCTTTCAAACAGCCAGTTTGTTTCGCTGAGGTTGTTTGAATAAGAGGAGGTTTGGATGTCTGAAAACCAACCTTTGGACTCATCAGCAGCCGAGGCGGCCCGCAAGACATCTCCGGAGGATTTCAGTCTGCTGACGCAGGACGATATTTATCTGTTCAACGAAGGCAGCCACTTTCGTTTATACGACAAATTGGGGTCTCATCCGGTGGATAACGATCGGCAGAAAGGCGTCTATTTTGCAGTTTGGGCGCCCAATGCCGGTCAGGTAAGCGTGATCGGCGACTTTAACGGCTGGGACAAAGGCAGTCACCCGCTGCGGCCGAGAGATTCGTCGGGAATCTGGGAGGGAATCATTCCGGAACTTGCAGACGGCGCACTCTACAAATACCATATCGTTTCCCGGCTCAACGACCACCGGGTAGATAAAGCCGATCCGTTTGCTTTCTTCAATCAAATTTCCCCGGAAAAGGCCTCGGTCACCTGGAATCTGGACTATTCCTGGCAGGATCAGGATTGGATGGCCGAGCGCGGCCGTCCAAATGCCATTGATGCTCCGATTGCCATTTACGAAGTCCATCTGGGATCGTGGCGAAGGGTGCCGGAGGAAGAAAACCGATCTTTGACCTATCGCGAGTTGGCCCCCAAGCTGACCGATTATGTTCTGCATATGGGATTTACCCACCTTGAATTTTTACCGATAATGGAGCACCCGTTTTACGGATCCTGGGGATATCAAACCCTGGGCTATTTCTCGCCCACCAGCCGTTACGGAACCCCCCAAGATTTTATGTTCCTGATCGATTATCTCCATCAGCACGGCATCGGTGTGATTCTGGACTGGGTGCCTTCTCATTTTCCAAGCGATGAACACGGTTTGGGATTTTTCGACGGCTCCCACCTTTTTGAACACGCCGATCCGCGCAAAGGCTTTCACCCGGATTGGAACAGCTACATCTTCAACTACGGCCGCAACGAGGTGCAAAGTTATCTCATCAGCAGCGCCCTTTTTTGGCTGGATAAATATCATGTCGACGGCTTTCGGGTGGATGCGGTGGCCTCCATGCTATATCTGGATTACTCCCGCAAAGACGGCGAGTGGATACCGAATGATTACGGGGGCAATGAGAACCTCGAGGCCATCGCCTTTTTGCGCCGCTTCAACGAAGAGGTGCATGCAAATTACCCTCAGACGCTGACAATTGCCGAAGAGTCCACGGCCTGGCCCATGGTATCTCGTCCCACCTATACCGGAGGGTTGGGGTTTGATATGAAATGGGATATGGGCTGGATGCACGACACCTTGGAATACATGTCCAAAGAGCCTATCCACCGCGCCTTTCATCACAACAAATTGAATTTTCGGATGCTGTATGCCTATACGGAAAATTATGTATTGCCCTTGTCCCACGATGAGGTTGTCCACGGCAAGGGATCGCTGCTGAGGAAAATGTCGGGGGATGAATGGCAGAAATTCGCCAACTTAAGGGCCCTGTTGGGGTACATGTATGCCCAGCCCGGCAAAAAGCTTCTGTTTATGGGAGCCGAATTCGGTCAATGGAGTGAATGGACTCATGACCGCAGTCTGGATTGGCACCTCTTGGCGAACCCGCTGCACGCCGGACTTCAGCAGTGGGTTCATGATTTGAATCATCTTTTTCGACAAGAGCCGGCCCTGCATGCGCTTGACTTCAATGCGGAGGGATTCGGCTGGATCGACTGCAATGACACGCTGCAAAGCACCATCAGTCTGCTTCGTCGGGAACGATCCCGCAAAAACGCTCTCATCGTTGTCTGCAATTTTACACCGGTGCCGCGGTACAATTACCGCGTCGGCGCCCCCGACAGCGGTATCTGGCTGGAAATTTTAAACAGTGATGCCCGGGAATACGGCGGCAGCGGGCAGGGCAACCTGGGATCCCTGGACGCCGCCCCGGTTCCCAGCCACGGTTATTCCTATTCGCTGAATCTGACGCTTCCGCCGCTGGCGGCCGTTTTTCTAAAAATGACGGAGACTGCCGAATGAAAACGTCTCTGGGTGCCACTTATGACAAAGATGGTCGCTGCCGGTTCCTGGTCTGGGCACCTCGGGCCGAGCGGGTCGAAGTCCGGCAACTGTCGCCTCAGGAGCGCAGCGAGCCGCTGGAAAGATTGCCGCAGGGGTATCACCGGGCGGTGCTGAACGACTTCCATCCGTCCGATCGTTATGTCTATCGTCTTTACCAGAGTCAGACCGGGGAGCCGATCGACCGGCCCGATCCGGCCTCGCGCTGTCAACCCGAAGGTGTTCACGGTCCCTCCCAGATTGTGGAAACGGAATTCTCCTGGGAAGATGCCGATTGGCACGGGCTGCCGCTGTCACAGTATATCATTTATGAGCTGCATGTCGGCACGTTTACCCCGGCGGGAACATTTGACGCCGTTATTATGCATCTGGACGAGCTCAAGGATATCGGCATCAGCGCCATCGAACTTATGCCGGTGGCGCAGTTTCCCGGCACCCGCAACTGGGGCTACGACGGCACTTATCCTTTCGCGGCCCAGAACTCCTACGGCGGTCCCCAGGGACTCAAACGGCTGGTCAATGCCTGCCACCGCAAAGGTCTGGCAGTGATTCTGGATGTGGTCTACAACCATTTAGGGCCGGAGGGCAATTACCTCAGGGACTTTGGTCCCTATTTTACGGACTTCTACAACACCCCTTGGGGAGAAGCCATCAACTTTGACGGGCCCCACAGTGACGACGTTCGGCGCTTTTTTATTGAAAATGCGCTTTACTGGGTGGGGGAGTGTCACATCGATGCGCTGCGCATCGATGCCGTGCATGCTATATTGGATTTTTCCGCCCGCCCGTTTCTGGAGGTGCTCACCCGGGCGGTTCACCGTACGGCCGACCAGTTAAACCGCCGAATTTACTGTATTGCCGAAAGTGCCCTGAACGACACGCGCATCATCCGGCCACGGGAACTGGGCGGATTCGCTCTGGACGCCCAGTGGAACGACGACTTCCACCATGCCCTGCACACATTGCTGACCGGTGAGCAGGCAGGTTATTATCGGGACTTCGGCCGGCTGCACCAGCTGGCCCGGGCCTGGCGCCAAGGCTTTGTTTACGAAGGACAGTATTCCAGCTACCGGCAGCGGGCCCACGGCAATTCCTCCCGCAACATCCCGGCACAGCAGCTGGTGGTGTTTTCCCAGAATCACGATCAAATCGGCAATCGTTTGCTCGGAGAGCGTCTGAGCCGCCTGGTTTCTTTTGAGGACCTGAAATTGGCTGCCGGTCTGGTGCTTATGTCCCCCTTTATTCCCCTGATTTTCATGGGCGAAGAGTACGGCGAGACCTCGTCCTTTCAATACTTTATCGACCACTCGGACCCGCAACTCATTAACGCCGTGCGCGAGGGGCGCCGGCGAGAATTTGCAGCCTTCGGCTGGCAGGAAGTGCCGCCGGATCCGCAGGATGAGGCCACTTTTTTAAGGGCCAAACTGGATCGAACGCTGCGGGATACAGAACGCAGCAGGGTTTTGCTCAGCTTTTACCGGGAACTCATTGGTTTGCGCAAAAAAATTCCGGCGTTGGCGCGGCTTAGCAAGAAGCACATGCGTGTTGTTGCCGACGATGACCATCGGATGCTTTTTGTTCGGCGCCGGGCGGGAACCGATGAGGCTTTTCTCATCTTTTGCTTCGGCAACCGGGAGATGACGGCACCGTTGCCGCTGCCCGCAGGCGGATGGAAAAAAATCCTGGATTCCGCCGACTTACAATGGCTCGGGCCGGGCAGTTTGCTGCCGGATGACATTGAATCAACCGACTCCCTTAATTTGACCATACCGCCGAACGCTGTGGTGGTTTATAGGAGGGTAGGGAGCTTGTCAATTGAAGATTGAAAATTGAATATTTGTGGTTTCGCTTGTGGCCTTCGTAGCCAATTTGGCGAAGTAGGCTTGCTCAGTCTTTTTAAAAATAGACAGGATGCCTCAATTCGACATTCGATATTCTGCGGTTCGCTTTTAACCTTTGAACCCTAAACCCTTGCTTGTGGGGTCGTAGCGCGCAGCGCGAAGCCCCAAACCCTAAACCCATCTAGAAAAGAGGACCAAATGCCAGATGACCGCTATATATGCATCCACGGCCACTTTTACCAGCCGCCGCGGGAAAATGCTTGGCTGGAGGCAGTCGAGCTTCAGGATTCCGCCTACCCGTATCATGACTGGAATGCACGCATTGCCAACGAATGTTATGAGGCCAATGCAAACTCACGTATTTTGGACCAGCAGGGACGCATCGTGCAGATCGTCAACAACTACACCAATATCAGCTTTAACTTCGGCCCGACGCTGCTTGCCTGGTTGGAAGAACATGCCGCCGATGTATATGAAAAAGTTATACACGCCGATGGGCAGAGCCGTGAACGTTTTTCAGGCCATGGCTCTGCTATCGCTCAGGCCTACAACCATATGATCCTGCCGCTGGCCAATCAGCGGGATAAACACACTCAGATTTTTTGGGGTATTCGCGATTTCGAGCATCGTTTCGGCAGAAAACCGGAAGGAATGTGGCTGCCGGAGGCGGCGGTGGACGTGGCAACCCTCGATGTCCTGGCCGAGCATGGCATCCTTTTCACGATTTTAAGTCCCTATCAGGCCAGGCGGGTGCGGCCGATAGGTGAGGAAGAATGGGCGAATGCCGAACGCGGAGCGATTGATCCCAGAAGGCCCTACCTTCAGCGGCTGTCCGGCGGGCGCTCCCTGGCGATTTTCTTCTATGACGGTCCGATCTCCCGGGCGGTGGCCTTTGAACGTTTGTTGAAAAACGGGGAAGAATTTGCCAACCGTCTGATCGGCGGGTTTGAGGATGAGCGCGAGGATGCGCAGCTGGTGCATATTGCCACCGACGGTGAAAGTTACGGTCACCATCATCGCCACGGGGACATGGCCCTGGCGTACGCCCTGGACTACATCGAAACCAACGGACTTGCCCGCTTAACCAATTACGGCGAATATTTGGAACGGTACCCGCCGACGCATGAAGTCGAAATTTTTGAAAATACTTCCTGGAGCTGCGCGCATGGAATTGATCGCTGGCGCAGCGACTGCGGGTGTCATACGGGCCAAAATTCGGAATGGAACCAGTCCTGGCGCGAGCCGCTGCGCAATGCGCTGGACTGGCTGCGCGACGCCTTGGCACCGGTGTATGAAGAAAAAATGAACCCGTATTTGCAGGACCCCTGGCAGGTCCGCAACGATTATATCCATCTCATCGTAGACCGCTCGCCCGAAAACATCAAGCAGTTTTTGGCCCGGCATGCGGTTGCGCCGCTGAGCCCGGCGGACAGACTTACAGTGCTAAAGCAGCTTGAAATGCAGCGTCATCTGATGTTGATGTACACCAGCTGCGGTTGGTTTTTTGATGAACTCTCGGGTATTGAAACGGTGCAGGTCATCCAATATGCCGGCCGTGCGATCCAGCTTAACGGCGAAACGTTCGGATACGACCTGGAGCCCGAGTTTTTGGAATATTTGAGCCGGGCTGGCAGCAACCTGGCTGAAATGGGAGACGGGCGAAACATATTTCAAAGGTTTGTGAAGCCGGCCGGGATCGATCTCCAGAAGGTGTCCGCGCATTACGCCATCAGTTCTCTGTTTGAAGACTATCCGGACGAGGCATCCATATACTGTTATTCCGTCTCCCGGCAGGATTACCAAAGCGCCGAGGTGGGCAAGGCCAAGCTGGCGGTGGGGCAGGTGAGCATCGCCTCCAATATTACCCGTGAAAGCGCTGCATTTTATTTCGGGGTGATGCACTTCGGCGACCACAACCTCACCTGCGGTATTGGGGATATCGGGGATGAAGAGGGTTTCCAGCGCCTGCAGGCGGAAATTTTTGCGATGTTTGCAAAAGCCAATTTTCCTGAAGTTCTGAGGGTCCAGGATGAATTTTTCGAATCACCGCAGTACTCCCTGAAGACCTTGTTTCGGGACGAGCAGCGCAAAATTTTGGGGCTGATTCTGGAGACGGCCCGGGATGACGCCATGTTGGTGTACCGCCATCTGTACGAGAATAATGTCCCCCTCATGCGGTTTTTGAAAGATTCGGGCAGCCCGCCGCCCCAGGTCTTAATGACAGCCGCCGAGCTGGTCATCAATAGAGATTTGCGCCTCGAGTTCAGCCGTGAAGAGCTGGATCATGTCGCCATCCGAAATTTGATCGAGGAAGCCGAGCTGGCCGGGATCGCGCTGGATGCCAAAACCCTGGAGTTCGCTTTGCGGCAAAAGCTGGAGCGACTGGCGGAATACTATGGACAGGCCCCGGAGGATATTGTTTTGCTGGCGAGGATGGCGGCCGGGCTGGATCTGGTCTATACGTTGCCGTTTGACGTTAATTTGCGCAAAGTTCAAAATATTCAATACGATCTGAATCAACGCATCTATCCCGTCTACAAGGAAAAAGCCGCGGGGGGTGACGCGTCGGCCGGTCAGTGGCTTGAATATGCCGATGCGTTGAACGAAAAACTGCTAATTAATCCGCCCGAAATATAGCATATTCAGGGTTGTGAACGTTTTTTTGAAAATTGAAGAAAGTCGTTGGGTTGATCGTCCGGCGGATTAATTAGTTTAGGCTGCGCATTTTTTCTTTATATTCATCGGCGACCAGCGTCAGCGTGAGGTCTGCGGTCTCTTCCAGGGACCTTAAGCATTGCACGAGCTCTGATGGTGGTCGCTGATTTATAACGAAGAACACTCTGTCATCTGTCTTCTGACACCTGACACCTCTTATGAAACTTTATCTAAACGAAACAGTCCGCCGCGGCGGACAGAATATCGAATATCGAACCGCAGAATATCGAAGGATGGTTTCGCGTTGCTCAGTCTCTTTATAAAATAGACAGAATACCTCCCTTCGACATTCGATATTCGATATTCGCTTATTGAAGTTTCTTTTTTAGATCAAACTGGCAACCTTCGGCTGCCAGCGGCTGGGCTGCCTGCCCTCCGCAGCCTGAAAGGCGAAGGGGCGACACCTGAAACCTAACTTCGGACACCCGAAATCGTGAGGCCGTGAGAAAAGATGAACATCCCGACCGCCACCTACCGGATACAATTCAACCCGGGTTTTGGCTTCAAAGATGCCGCCCGGATCGTCGGCTATCTGGCAGATCTTGGCATCACGCACCTGTATGCGTCACCGATATTCAAGGCCCGCAAAGACAGCACTCACGGCTATGACGGGGTGGATCCCAACCGGTTGAATCCGCAGCTGGGCGCGTCGGCCGAATTTGACAAGCTGATACAAGCCATACGGAGACATGCCATGGGCTGGCTGCAGGACGTTGTTCCGAATCATATGGCGTTTGATTATGACAACCGGATGCTGAGGGATGTGCTGGAAAACGGACCGCATTCGAAATACTATCGGTTTTTTGACATTGAATGGCACCATCACGATCCAGGCTTGCGAGGCCGGCTATTGGCGCCCTTTTTAGGCAAACACTATGCGGAATGCCTGGTAAATGGGGAAATTAAACTAAGCTATGCTGAGGCCGGTTTCGCCGTCGTGTATTATGACCTGAAGCTGCCTTTAAGGATCGAATCGTATTCACGCCTTCTCGGCCATGGGATCGAAAAAGTCAGGGAGAGCCTGGGTGCAGACCAACCGGATTACGTTTGCCTCGTCGACATCCTCGACATTCTGGAAAGCCTGGCGCTGCAGGTCGATCCCGCCGGGCGTAACGACCAGATCCGGACCCTTAAACAGACCCTCTGGAATACGTATTGCGACAATACCGCCATCAAGCAGTTTATTGACGACAATCTTCGTTTGTTCAACGGCCAGCCGGGGAACGCGGACAGTTTTATTCTGCTGGATGACATCCTATCCCACCAGTTGTTTCGATTATGTTACTGGAAGGTGGCCTGTGATGAGATCAATTACCGGCGATTTTTCAGCATTAATGAGCTGATCGCCCTGTGCCAGGAAAGAGAAGAAGTGTTTGGCCATACCCACTCACTGTTAACCGAGCTCATCGAAAACGGAGTCGTATCCGGCATCAGAATCGACCACATTGACGGCCTGGCGGATCCGCGGGGGTTTTTAAACCGGTTTCGCAGTCGCTTTAAAGACGTTTATATCCTGGTCGAAAAGATACTGGATCCGGCGGAGAAGCTGCCGGTCGATTGGCCGGTCCAGGGAACCACCGGCTATGAGTTCGCCAATCTGCTCAATGCCCTGTTTGTGAGGCAGGAAAATGAGCAGAACATCACGACGATTCATAGCCGCTTCTGCGGTCGGGAGGATTCATTTGAAGGCATTGTCTATTCGGGCAAGCGGCGGATCCTTGAAACCCAGATGTCAGGGGATTTAGACAACCTCGCCGGTCAGGTCAAAGCAATTGCCGACCGCACGCTCAGCGGCCGTGACTTCACGCTGAAGCGCTTGAAAGAAGCATTGAGCGAAATGCTGGTGCGCTTTCCGGTCTACCGGACCTACATCGATCATGAAGGCCCCCGGGAGCCCGACCGACGATATATGCGCGCGGCGGTGGGGTCGGCGGTCATGCACCGGCCGCATCTGCAACCCGAACTGCTGTTCCTGCAGCGGCTGCTGCTGGGGGAGATCGGCGAGGAGCTCGTCGATGACCATCCCGCAGCGCGCGAACGTGGAAGGCGAATTGTGACCCGGTTTCAGCAGTTGACCGCCCCCTTGATGGCCAAGGGATTTGAAGACACAGCCCTTTATGTCTACAATCGCATGCTCTCGCTGAATGACGTCGGCGGCGCACCGCATCAATTCGGCTGCAGTGCCGCCGATTTTCATGACTTTGTTGAAAAACGAGCGAGCCGCTGGCCGCATTCGATGAACGCCACCGCCACGCATGACTCTAAAAGGGGGGAGGATGTGCGCGCCAGATTGAATGTGTTGTCCGAGATACCCGCCGAATGGGCAGCCAACCTGGTGCAATGGCATGCCATCAACCGAGCCAAAAAAGTCCGGCTCAACGGGCAGGAGATGCCCGACAAAAACGAAGAGTACTTCCTGTACCAGACCCTTGTCGGCGCTTTTCCGTTCGGCAGCAGCAACCCCTCTAATTTTATTGACAGAATCAGCCAATACATGGTCAAGGCCGCCCGGGAGGCGAAGATGAACACCTCGTGGCTGAATCCGAACGAGACCCACGAGGCCGCTCTGACTTCTTTTGTGGAAAAAATACTGCGGCCACCCGATGGGCAAGATTTTTTAGACGCGTTTTTGCCGTTCGGCAAAAAAATTGCCGGCTACGGCATTTTCAATTCACTGTCCCAGACCCTGATTAAAATTACGGCTCCCGGTGTTCCCGATTTTTATCAGGGCGCCGAATTGCTTGATCTTAATGTGGTCGACCCCGATAACCGCCGTCCGGTGGACTATACCGAGCGCATGCAGTTTTTAAAAGAAATACAGGAGCTGGCCGGCACCGATATCCGGTCGCTGATTGACGGGCTGCTGGCCAACCGTCTCGACGGACGTCTGAAACTGTATTTAATGGCCGCAGCTCTCAATGCCCGCCATGCGCATCCTCGTCTTTATCGGGAGGGCACCTATATCGCCCTGCAGCCTGCCGGACGGTTTCACAACAATGTGCTTGCCTTCGCGCGGCATTACGGGCATAAATGGAGCATTACGGCGGCGCCTCGTTTTTTAACGGCCCTGGTCAATGAGGACGAACACCCCCTGGGGCCCGGTATCTGGCAGGACACGGTTATCGGGCTGCCTGACGGGGCGCCTGCCCGATGGAAAAACCTTTTTACCGGCGATGATCTGACTGCTGAAAATTCCCTGGCCCTTGGTGATGCTCTGGCAGTTTTTCCCGCCGCCTTGCTTATCGGAGAATGAAATAAATGAACGTGCGATCCAGCGGAATTTTATTACACCCCACCTGTCTACCGACGGCTTACGGAATCGGTGATTTGGGCCCGGCAGCCTACCGTTTTGTTGATTTTCTGGCGGCAGCCGGACAGAGTCTCTGGCAGATTCTGCCTTTGACGCCCACCGATCCGAAGCACAACAATTCCCCCTATCACAGCACTTCGGCCCTGGCCGGCAATCCGCTGCTTATCAGCCCCGAGCTCCTGGTAAAAGAGGGGCTGCTGGCAGAATCGGATCTGGCCGATGCCCGGAATCCGCCCGGCAACCGCATCGACTTCGAGGCAGTGGGCGCTATTAAATACCGGCTTTTCGACATTGCCCACGACCGGTTTCAGCAAAAAACAGGGGATAAAACCTCGTTTGAGCGATTCTGCGCCCGGCAGGATTTCTGGCTGGATGAGTATGCGCTGTTTGCCGCCCTCAAAGATCGCTTTGACGGCCGGCCTTGGATTGAGTGGCCGCTTGAAATCCGTCAACGATCCCGCGATGACCTGTCGGCCATGCGGCAGGAGCTGGCAAGCGCCCTTCAGAGAGAAAAATTTTTGCAGTATGTTTTTTTCCGGCAGTGGATGCAGTTAAAAGACTACTGCCGGCGAAAAGAGATCAAAATTGTCGGTGATATACCGATTTACGTGCACTATGACAGCGTGGATGTCTGGTGCCACCCGGCGTTGTTCAAACTGGATGAAAACCTGAAGCCTTATGTGGTGTCCGGCGTGCCGCCGGATTATTTCAGCCAAACCGGTCAGCTCTGGGGCCATCCGTTGTATCGCTGGGAGGCCCTGCAGGACAGCGGGTATCACTGGTGGATACTCCGGCTGCAGCACAACCTGCAGCTTTGCGATATTGTCCGCATCGATCACTTTCGGGGTCTGGTGGCCTACTGGGAAGTACCGGCGCAGGAAAAGACCGCCGTGAACGGCAAATGGGTGTCGGCGCCGGTTGATGATTTCTTCCATCATCTGCTGCGAAAATTTGCGTGTCTGCCTATTATTGCAGAGGATTTGGGCACCATCTCGGCCGATGTGCGCGAAACCATGCAGCGTTATCAGCTGCCCGGCATGCGTCTGCTGTTGTTTGCCTTCGGTGAGGACTTTCCCGACGGGGCCTTCTTGCCCCATAATCATGTCAAGAATTGTCTGGTTTACACGGGAACGCACGACAATAATACCGCGCGCGGATGGTTCGAGACCGAAGCCACGCCGGAAACCAAAGTCAATCTAATGGATTACCTGGGCGGCAATGTGCCGGCCGACCGGCTCCACTGGGAGCTGATCCGGCTGGCAATGATGTCCGTGGCCGATACGGCGATCATTCCCATGCAGGATTTGCTGGGGCTGGGAGCGGAAGCCCGCATGAACAATCCGTCCAAGCTGGAAGGCAACTGGCACTGGCGTCTTGCGGAAAACCCCGTCACCACCGAACTTACCGACCGTTTGCGCGGGATGACACGAATCTACGGCAGGGCATAACCTTAAGAAAAGTGATCCATCATGTCGCTGCTGGAGTAATTTAAAATCACAAATAACAAATCTCAAACAAATTCCAATGACTAAAATTCAAAATTCCAAACCGGACTTCATCTGTTTTGGTCATAACTTCAGATAAAATATGCGACCCTTTATCACGAAAGCACGAAAATTCTAAAACACGAACAAATAATCCAAACGGATTTTCCCGGTTTGGCCGGTTTCGGTGATTGATTATTGTAATTTGGGATTTATTTGTGATTTGGTGCTTGGAATTTGGAATTTATACCTTGCCGGCTTTGCTTTTTTGTTGGTTTTCTGCCCTTTGAGATTTGGCATGACCTTCGCTCATATAGCTGCAAATATGGGTTCAGTGGCAAAGAAACGAACCTTTGGTTTAATGGCAGCGGCCTTGTGGCTGGTGGGCGCCTGCGGACCCGCCAATAACGAAGCTGTCGTTTTTGCCGTCGGCGGTGCACCCTCGGAGGTAACTTTCTGGGAAGAGTTGCTGCAGGATTTCGAGCGGCAATCCGGCATCCGGGTGGATCTGCTGCGCCAACCTGCCGATACGGACCAGCGCCGGCAGGGACTGGTGATCGCCTTAAACGCCCGCAAGTCCGACCCGGATGTGTTTTTGATGGACGTCGCCTGGCTGGGTCTTTTTGTGGCTTCGAACTGGCTCGAACCACTCGAAAGCCGGTTGGATGCGGCGCCCTTTTTCCAGCGCGTGATCCGAATGGCCGACCGGCATCAGGGACATCTGATGGCCCTGCCCGTGTATGTGGATGGGGGCGTTCTCTACTATCGCCGCGATCTGCTGGAAAGATTCCGGCTGCCCGGGCCGCCGGACACCTGGCATGAGCTTTTATCCCAAGCGCTGACCGTTCAGAACGCGATGCGCCAAATCCATCCGCGCTTTTACGGCTTTGTCTGGCAGGGCGCCCAGTACGAGGGGCTTATCTGCAATTTCCTGGAGTTCAGCGGATCCAGAGGGGGATTTACAGCGCCGGGTGACGGACTGCGACTCGATGCCGTCGCCAACCGGACGGCGCTGACCTTCATGCGCGATTTAATCTGGCGCTATCGGATCTCGCCGCCGAGCACGTACACCGAGATGAAAGAAGAAGAAGTGCGTCTCTATTTCCAGACCGGCAATGCCCTGTTTGAGCGCAACTGGCCCTATGCCTGGTCGCTGCATCAAAATCCGTCGTCGAAGGTCAAAAATAAAATCGGCGTGGCACCCCTTCCGGCTCCGACGGACGGTGAACGGGTTGCCACCCTGGGGGGCTGGCATATCGGTCTTTCCCGGTTTTCGGACCGCAAGCCCCAGGCCGTAAAGCTTATCCGGTTTATTACATCCTACGACACCCAAAAAAAAATCATGTTGCAGATGGGATGGAACCCGGGGCGTGAAGATCTCTATGATGACCCGGAAGTTTTGGCGCATGCGCCCCATTACCGGGAATTAAAGGACGTCTTTCAAAACGCCCAGCCCAGGCCGTTGCTGCCGTATTACACCCAGATTTCGGCCATCGCCCAAAGACACATCAACAGTGTCCTGGCCGACCGAAAATCCGCCGAGCAGGCCCTGAGCGCGGCCCAAGGGGAAATCGACGACCTGCAGCGGCGCTATGAGCCTAAGTGAGATGCTGCGGTTCTCGTCAGGATTGAGCAACGAATTATCAGGACTGAGCAGCGATTTATCAGGACTGAGTAGCGATTTATCAGGACTGAGTAGCGAGGACTGAGGACTGAGTAAAGAAAGGAACCTTGGCCCAGAGGACCAGGTTTTCAATCTTAGAATCAAATTGGGACGCGGCAGCAGCTATCAACTCAGTCCTCTGCACTCAAGCACTGTTTTTTGGGGACTCAAAAATTGGAACGACTTCGGTTTAAATATCATTTTCTTAGCCGGGAAACTTGGGCGGCGCTGGGATTTTTGCTGCCGCTGGTCGGTTTTGTGGTGATTTTCATCCTGGTGCCGGTCCTGGGCACCCTGGCGGACAGTTTCTTCCTGGATGTGACCTACCGGCCGAAGCGCTTTTTGGGCGCAGACAACTTTATCTGGCTGCTCAACGACCCGGCTTTCGGTCGGGCATTGCGGTTTACCGGCCTGTTTGTGCTGGTGTCCGTGCCGCTGGAAGTGATTCTGGGGTTGATCATTGCGCTGGTCCTCAACGAACGGCTGCCGCTGCGGGGGGTCATGCGAGCCGCGGTACTGATTCCCTGGGCGATTCCGGCGGTGGTGTCCGGCCGGATCTTCGAGCTTATCTACAATTACAGCTACGGCGTCGCCAACTATGTCTTGACCACGCTGCATCTGACCCAGCAACCGGTCAACTGGCTGGGCAGCGAAGTCGGCGCCTTTTTGGCCCTGGTGGCGGCCGACAGCTGGAAAACGACGCCGTTTGCCGCCATTATCCTGCTGGCGGGACTCTCCGCCATCCCGGATGATTTATACCGACAGGCCAAAGTGGACCGTGCCAACTGTGTTCAGCGGTTTTTTATGATAACGCTGCCGCTGCTGAAACCTGTTCTGATCGTCGTGCTGCTGTTTCGTACGATCGAGGCCTTGCGGGTGTTCGACCTGATTTTCGTCCTGACCGGCGGGGGACCGGGCGGGGCCACCACATCGGTTTCGCTGTTCGGCTACAATTTTTTTTCAGCGGGGGATTTCGGGTATGGTTCAGCGGCCAGCGTGATTCTTTTTATCATGGCCTTTGGCGTGTCGCTGGGCCTGGTCAGGCTGGGACGGGTTGAACAGGGGGTGATGCCGTGAACGAGGAGGCTATCAAAAAAACCATCACAATTACCGCCGCCGTCGCGGCGGTCCTTTTCTGCCTGGCCCCCTTCGGCTACATGATCCTGACCGGTTTCAGCCGCTATCCGGACTTTTTCTCACCGGAGACACCCTGGGTGGCAACGCTGGCGAACTACCGCGCCGTTTTGGCTTCCGAGTCCCTTCATTTCACGTCCTTTCTGCGTAACAGTATCATCATTTCAGCGACCAGTGCAGTGATCAGCGTATTTTTTGCCTCCCTGGCCGCCTATGCCATCACCCGCCTGTCCCTGCCCGGCAAGTTGCTGTTCATGTTTTTGATCCTGTCCCTGTCCATGTTTCCGCCGGTCAGTCTGGTGGGCTATTTGTTTAAGCTGATGTCGGCGCTGGGCTGGATCAACACCTATCCGGCCCTGATATTCCCTTATGTGGCGTGGACCCTGCCGCTGTCTTTGTGGATTTTGGTCAGCTATTTTTCCCGCATACCGCGGGATCTGGATCGGGCCGGGCTGATCGACGGCTGTAGCCGGATGCAGGTTCTCTTTAGGATTATATTTCCGGTAGCCGCTCCGGGCATCTTTGCAACCCTGCTGCTGGCCTTTATTTTTGGATTCAATGAGTTTTTATTCGCGCTGATGCTGACCACCGACCACGCCGCCCGGACCGTTCCGGTGGGGATCGCGCTCTTCGAGGGGCTGCACGGTCAAATTCCGTGGGGGGAAATTATGGCGGCCGCCACCATGGCAACGGTGCCGGTGGTGGCACTCACGCTCATTTTCCAGCGGCGCATCATTCAGGGGTTGACCCGGGGAGCAGTCAAGGAATGACACTTACGATCGAAAATCTCAGCAAACGCTTTACGACCCTGCGCGGCGGAGTGGACGCCGTGCGCAATGTCAGTCTGGAGGTTGCGTCCGCTGAATTTTTTGTCCTGCTGGGACCCAGCGGCTGCGGCAAGAGCACCCTGTTGAATCTGGTGGCCGGCCTGGAAAAACCGACGGATGGTGAAATCCGGTTCGAGGATCAAACCGTGGCGGCCCCGCGCAAAGGCGTGTTTCAAACGCCCCGGCAGCGTAATGTGGCCATGGTTTTCCAAAGCTACGCCTTGTATCCGCATTTGAATGTCTACGACAACGTTGCCTTTCCCTTGCGGGTGGTGCACGCCGGAAAATCGGATATCGACCAGGCCGTCAAAAACACCGCCGCCATGCTGGACATCGGCAATCTGATGGATCGCAAGCCGGCCGAACTCTCCGGCGGCCAGCGTCAGCGGGTCGCCATCGCCCGGGCGCTGGTGCGACGACCGCGCTTGTTTCTGCTGGACGAACCCCTTTCCAACTTAGACGCGCAACTGCGCAGCCGCACACGGGTGGAATTGAAAAATCTGCAGCAGCAGCTGGGCATTACCACGCTGTACGTCACCCACGACCAAACCGAAGCCATGACCCTGGGCAGCCGCATCGCGCTGCTTAAAGACGGTTCGCTGGTCCAGGTGGGTACTCCGGAAGACATGTATACGCGTCCGCGAACGACGTTCGCCGCCACATTCATCGGGTCGCCGCCCATGAATCTGATCAGCGCCCGCATTCGGCGGGAAAGCGGGCGGGTCTTCGCCGCTTTGGGGGAGACGCCAACGAAAATAGAGCTCAAAAAGGACATGGAACCGAAGGGTGGGTCCGGGCGGGAGATCACCGTGGGGATTCGACCCGAACACATCCATTTCAGCGATGCAGGCAGCCCGTCGTGTCTGTCCGGCAGAATCGGCGCAATCGAACCGCTGGGCCGGGAGTTTCTGCTGCACGTCCGAACGGACGCCGGCACGATTCTTGTGTTGAGCGCCGACAGCCGCTTTAAAGTCGGCGATACCGCTGAGATCGGCTTCCAGCCGGATCGGATTCATCTCTTTTTTGAAGGAAGGTCGAATGAAAATGGAATTTAAACGTCTGATTGAAACGATAAAGGCCAATACCGGCGGCCTGCAGGATGTGCTGATATCGATTGGAATCATTCTGGCAGCCATTGTTCTGGGACTGATCGTGCAAAGGGTGCTGTCTTTTTTCCTGTCGCGCTGGCGCAAATCGCATCTTTCTGCCGAGATGCAGGCCGATTTAAAACCGGAAAACTGGCGGGGACCCCTGCGGGCGCTTCTGCCGGCGTTGCTGCTCATGCCGGCGCTGCCGCTGCTGCAGTTTCCCTCCGGTGTGATTGCCGTCATGCGGCAGGCCATCTGGATCTGGATTATCGCATCCATTGCCTGGTTGACGATCAGCATGCTGAGCGTCATTAAAAATTTTATCCTGCGACGGTACCGGATCGATGCGAAGGATAATCTGCAGGCCCGCCGCATGTATACCCAGCTGGGTGTCATCGAGCGCATTCTAAAAGTTTTGATTATTTTTCTGGCATTAACCTTCATCCTTTTGACCTTTGAGAGGGTGCGTCAGATCGGATTCAGTTTGCTGGCCTCCGCCGGAATTCTCTCCATTATTTTGGGATTTTCGGCCCAGAAAAGTCTGGCCACCCTTTTTGCCGGTATTCAAATTGCGCTCACCCAGCCGATTCGCCTCGACGACGTGGTGATTGTGGAGAACGAGTGGGGTTGGATTGAAGAGATTACGCTGACCTATGTCGTGGTCAAGATATGGGATCAGCGCCGGCTGGTGGTACCCATTTCTTACTTCATCGAAAAGCCCTTTCAAAATTGGACCCGCACCACCGCCGAGATGCTGGGCACCGTTTATTTATATGCCGACTACACCTTGCCGGTTCAGGAAATTCGGGAGGAGCTGCAGCGGATCCTGGAAAACACCCCCCTGTGGGATCAGCGCGTGGGGGTTTTGCAGGTGACCGGCGCCAACGAACGCA
The DNA here is from genome assembly GCA_020345785.1 of Desulfobacterales bacterium. Next base: position 3,127,224 of record CP070771.1, on the reverse strand, counting down.
CCCTTGAACTGCGCGCCCTGATGAGTGCGGAAGACTCCCCGACAGCGTGGAGTCTGCGCTGTCACGTGCGCGAGAAGCTCGTCGAGTTCATGCAGCGCAACTTTCCGCAGAATCTGCCGCAGGTGCGGATTGAGGTGGCAGAGGCATGGAAGGCGACATAAAAACAGATCAAATTCAATGTCGAAAAAAAGAAGGGTTCATCCTGCGGGCGATGACCCACAACATTCACAGCTGTGTCGGGATGGATAATGAAGTGAATCTGGAGCGAATCGCACGGGTTATCGGCGATTCAGCACCGGACGTCGTCGCACTGTAGGAAGTCGATAACGGAATACCGCGCACCCATCATCGGGACCAGGCCGGGCTGCTGGCTGAAATACTGAATATGAAAGCCTTTTTTTTTCCGGTGGTCGGCAGCGGTCGTGAGGAATACGGCCTGGCGATCTTGAGCCGTTTTGAATGCATAGATGTCCGTTATGACTGGCTGCCGATATTGTATCCGAGACTAAAGCTGAACCTCCAGAGACGGGGCTGCATCCGGACAACGCTTCAAACGCCGGTCGGCGCCGTTCTTTTTTTCAACACCCACTTAAGTCTTTATCGACTGGAACGGCGCAGTCAGATACGCGCCCTGATGGGAAAAGACTGGCTGGCGGCATTGCCGCCGGATGCAGCCGTTGTCTTCTGCGGCGATTTAAATGCCGGACCCTTTTCTCCGGTGTATCGGCGGCTGTCCCGCTTTTTCTCCGACGTTCAGAAAGGTTTTAAGAATCCTGCCAGACCCAAAGCAACCTTTCCCACCCGCCGTCCGCTGCTTCGCATCGACCACATGTTCGTCTCCCCTAACTTCAAGGTTCACAACGTTGAGGTTCCGAGAACCATCGACAGCCGGCTGGCATCGGACCATCTGCCGATTTTGGCGTCTTTGCGTCTTAGCGAGAGACTTTTTCGGTTCCCCGATAAATCGGGATTTCCGTTTCACTCCAACCGGCTTGTCCGGGTGAGGAGGTATCAATTTGTTTGGTAAACATTTCAAATTGTTCAAACTGCTGGGCTTCGAGGTCAGCATCGATCCAAGCTGGGTGATCATCGCCATTCTGATTGCCTGGTCTCTTTCAACAGGATTCTTCCCTTTTCAGTATAAAAACCTGTCCACTCAGACCTACTGGCTGATGGGTGTTATCGGGGCACTATGGCTTTTTCTTTCCATTATTGCCCATTAATTTTCCCATTCGCTTGTGGCGCGCAAACACGGCTGCAACTGACAACGGACAACTAACTAAGGACACCCAATTGAGTTTTTTTTAGCTCAATTGCGGTCATATACCCGTCTTGCCGCCGCGCAGCAGGTCCGCAATCACTTTGGAAACGGATTGAAACGACTCGCGCAGAATGTCAAGCTGGCCGGCAAAATAAATGCCGGCGGAGATGAGCACAATTAAAAAAACCATTACGGTGATAATCGCCGTCCAATCCCGCGAGCCTTTATCTGTCGGACGCATTTCCAGCACCGGCGGAGCCGTTTCGGTCGTCCGAGTGTCGGAGATGGCAAATTCGCGCGTCCCCTTAAGGGGCGATTTGTGGGCGTCGACGTTGCCGGTTTTGGGATTGACCAGCAATATGCTGCCGCACTGCAGACATGAGGCTTTTGTGATCGGGTAAGCAAGATCTTCTTCTGAAATGGTGCCGCCTGTTTCACAGATCGGGCATACGAATTTCATTGTACCCTCCCTTACGACTGTTTCATGGCGATATTCCAGTCTTCCATCATGATTTCAGCCCAGCGGCTGGCCAGAAAAGCGGTCAGTTTGATCTAGAAAGAAACTTGTTTCAATTGGTCAGATCGCTTTATTCCTTCATTCGATGTTGGACGTTCAAGTTTCATAAGAGGTATGATCTTAATCAGCGACCACCAGCAAAGCTGGGGGTATGAGGAAGACCCCTGGAAAAGGACGGGGACACGGTCTACGGATGGTCACCGATTTATGGCGTTCGGCTCGATCGGAATTTGATGAACGCCCTGCTTTCTCTGTATTTATCTTTGTTTTCATCATTTTCGTCTGCGCGGACATCCGGCTCAAAACCATAGACATTGATTCCGGGGCTGACCACCCCGACGAGACTGTGGGTGATGGATTCAGGAAATTCACCGGCCGAAGATTGAAGCCGGGTTACAATCGCTTTTTTCGGTACATGGTGAAACTCAATAATATCCTCCAGGTACACGGCGACAATCCGTTTGAACGTGTCTTCCATCTTCCTCATCGAATGTATGAGTTCCTTAAATTCCTTGGTGGCCCGTTCAATATTATCCGTGTCGACCACGCTGGTAAAGTAACCGTGGCGGATCTCCTGCTCCGAACCGACCTCGTCAAAAGAAAAATGACCGATGTAAATCATACTTCCTCCTAAAAATCTTTCATTCCAATATCCCCATTGGCTCGAAGCTCCCAATTTTGATATTATGATATATCAATAAGTATCGCCAAACTTAATGGAGTCAAGCATGTATATCTTGTTCAAAATTATAGTATTTGGAGTAGCTGATTTCGGCAGGCAAACCGGCGAAAACAAGATTGGATTTTGAAACCACGATTAATGATTGCGCGCGCGTCTTAATCTGTTCAGAACGTATTGTTCGAGGTTATTCACTTTGTTTGCATTCGGTTTAATCTGCTTAAGGGGAATTTCAGCACGGGCCATGCCTTTGTGACCACCGGCGGAGCCGACGTGGCCGAACATTTCCCCCGCCAGTTTGCCGGCATCGCGGCGAAACCCGGCATTTCGGAAAATAACGATCAATTTTTGATCGAGGGTTCCGGATACAATGCTGCAAGTCGCCTCCGCCATCTTCATAAAAAAGTCGGCTATTATTACCAGCGTTGCGGCATCATCAACTTCTCCCATATGAACGACGGCGGTCCGTTTTACGAAAGACAGCTTTTCAAGGGCCACTTTGAAGCTGGAAAGTGTTTTTTTAGTCATTTCGGAAGATTCGATTTTTTTGATGATATTCAGATTGGCATATTCGTACAGAAACCGGAAAGCCTTGATGTCGTTGGAGACCGTGGTTCTTGCAAAACTGTCCGTATCGGTTTTAATGCCGTAAAACAAGGCTGTCGCCAGGCGGGGCGACGGTTTTATCTTGGACGCTTTCAGATATTCGGTCAGAATGGTGGAATTTGCGCCGTAGCTCTGCTGAATGTCGATAAAAGCCGCTTGCATGTTGTTGGAAACCGGGTGATGGTCGATGATAATATCGAAGTGAAACTTGCTGAACTCATCGTGGTGGTGCGGCTGGGAATCGACGATGGCCCACTTGGTCGCACCTGAGCTTTTAAAATTTCTGACATGCTGCTGCTTTAGGTTCAACAGATTGATGAATGCCAGATTATCCGCGCGTTCAATCTTGTTGATCCGAATGATATGCACCCTTTTCACCTTGCGCCAAAACAATCTTTTCAAGGCAAAGGCGCTGGCGATCGAATCCGGGTCGGCATGGATCATAATCGCCAGTGTATCTTCGGAGCCTGCCGCTTCAAGCAATCGCTTACACTTTTCAGCGGTGGATACTGATTTTGTAAAAGGACCGTCCATTTCAAAGAAAAATAGCTCTTTTAAAGGTCGGTGTAAAGTGCCTGGTCTCATTCGGGGGCAAAATAAGGCAGCTGGGTATCAAAAATACACAATAGACCCCATTTAAATGCCGGCGATCTTTTGTATGTTATAGAAATGCGGTTATATGGACCAAAAAAGGAGTTATGAAATGCCCGAAATCACATCCCGGATTTTGCACGAGTCGGAGGCTTTCATATGCAAGACGCACACCTTAATTTATAAAATCAGATGTGTGATCCCGCTATGCGGGGTCATTTAGGGACGAAGCTATCCGCCTGAGGCGGATGCTGATCCCTTGATAACGAAGCAGATGAGGGCTTCCGGCTCGCCCGACGGGTAAAAATTAATGAGATAAAATCGACCGTCATTATCCTTTTTTAATTGTTAGATATTTGGATTTACTGTTTTAATTCTCTCAACATGCTGTTATCCGATATTATCTAAACCTCTCATTAATTTTCATGCAAAATTCAGGTATCAACCAGCTCGATGAGGGAGACGGTCTATTGGTGCTGGATGTCCAAAAGGATTTTTGTCCCGGTGGGCGTCTGGCTGTTGATGACGGTGAGCAGGTGGTTCCGATTTTCAACCGCTGGAGAGGATATGCGCGCGAAAAAAAATCCCTGTTTATGCTTCGCGGGATTGGCACCCGGTTTGCCATATCAGCTTTAAGGAGCAAGACGGCAGTTGGCCGCCGCATTGCATCCAAGCTAGCGAAGGGGCTCAATTTCATGCGGATCTCACATTGGGCCCCCACGTTGCCAAAGTAACCAAACGATGAAACTATTTAGAAAATATAAAGAGCTTGAACAAAGCGCAACGGATCGGAAAAGAGCCGTCGCTTCAAGTATGGAAAAGGTGTTGCGGACCTTAAGAAAAGAAGGTTTGTATGCTTTCAAGAATTTGAGCGATGAAGAGCAAAGACGCGTCTGGCATTGGTCCAAGGAGGTCATCCGGCAATACCGCCGGGCGTTGGAGCGAAATCCGGCCAATATCAGACCCCTCGACGACCTGCCCTTGCCAAAGGAAAAAATTAAACTTGCCATTAAATTGGCATTGCCGTTCTATGCGCAAAAAAATATTCAAAGTATGGTGAAGAATCTTAGATCCATCTACAAAGAATTGGGATGTTTCCAAAGCTTCGACGCCGCGGATAGGGAAAAACTGAGAAAATCATATGCTCGGCAGGATAAAGCTACCCTTGTTCCGTCGCGCCAAATGCTTGAAATCCATGAGAAATACATGGAAACCGTCGTTTCGGAAAAAAAGAGCCTGCTCGCAGAAATCAACAATTTCGCCAACAAATTGGAAGTGTTGAAATAAAAAAACATTGGAATTATTTTGACCCTGAATCCTCTAATTCTTGACAAAACCCACGATTTTGCTTACTTTAGAGGCACAACCGCTCTTTCACATACCCTGAAACTAAAATCAGATTCCAGATCCGAATTGATTTGTTATTTGTAATTTGGGATTTGGAATTTCCCACCTGGGGGCTTTGGGGGCGAAACGGATTCGACGGGGACAAAGAAGCTCCGGCTGCATACCGAGCTTTCCTGTCTGCTCGTTAAACGACGGGAACTTAAACATAATCGCAGATGATTATG
>CP070771.1:3103021-3121899 GCA_020345785.1 Desulfobacterales bacterium | reverse complement strand
CAAGGTCCGCTGCCCGGATATTTTTCACGCTTTTGAAATGCTGCAGCAAAATGGCTTTTCTCTTTTTACCAATCTCCGGGATGGCGTCCAGGGCGGATTGCAGCGATACCTTTTGGCGTCGTTTCCGATGATAAGATATTGCAAAGCGGTGGGCTTCATCCCGGATGCGCTGCAAAAAAAGAAGAAGGTCCCCTTCCCGGCCGAAGCTTAACGGGTTGGCTCTGGCCGGCTTAAAAATCTTATCCCTGGACTCCCCTTTGGCCTCATCTTTTTTTGCGATGCCGACGATTTCGAATTCCCTGACAAGATCCAAATCATTGATAACCGCCAGCGCTATGTTCAGCTGTCCTTTACCACCGTCGACCATCAAGAGATCGGGATAAGGCTTTGAGTTTTCACCTTTGCCGAAACGTCTTTCAAGGACCTCCTTCAAATAGGCATAGTCATCGTGTTCGGGCACTGTTTTAATCCGGTATTTACGATACAAAGCCTTGTTGGCTCTGGCATTTTCAAACACGACCATTGCGGCCACGGGCTCAGTTCCGGAGATGTTGGAGTTGTCAAAACACTCAATTCGTTCCGGCAGCCTGCTCATATTAAGCTTTTTTTGCAGTCTTATAAGCAAATCCATTTCTGCCGACCGCGAAGCCCTCAGATTTTTTAACTCGTTTTGTGCATTTCGCTCGGCCATTTTCACCAAACGAACTTTTTCACCGCGCTGAGGCCGATACATATGAACTTTTTTCATTTTAAGTCCGCGCAGCCATTCTTCGGTCAAAACGGCATCTTCCGGCTCAGTCGCAACTAATATTTCATCGGGTATAAACCGGTGTCGCTCATAATACTGTCTGATAAAAGCACCGATCATCTCTTGATCAATGGATATGACCTCCGAAAAGTCATAATGTCGTGTTCCGGTGAGAAATCCGCCTCGAACGGACAATACCGTTACCACGGAGCAATCTGCAGACCGGGCAATGGCAAAGACGTCGCGGTCCTTAAAATCAGTTGTCACTGCAATCTGCTTTTCAATCGTCCGTTCCAGTGAGTAGATTTTATCTCTTAATCGCGCGGCTCTTTCAAACTCCTGTGCGCGAGCGGACATCTCCATTTGTTTTCTGACTTTACGAATCAGATGCGGCGTCTGACCCTTTAAAAACATAATGGCTTCGTTGACCTGTTCCTGGTACACGGCCGGATCAACGTCCAGGCAACACGGCGCCAAACAGCCCTCCATCTGGCAGTGAAGACAGGGACGGGTTCGGGCTTTAAAATCTTTCTTTTTGCACTTGCGAAGCTTAAAAGTTTTATTAATGGTCCGCAACGTCTCACGCACGGCATGGGCCGAGGCAAAAGGGCCGAAATACATGGCATCGTCCGGTCCTATCTTGCGTACGATGTCGAAGTTGGGGTATTTTTCATTAAGATCGATTCTGAGCGATGGATAGCGTTTGTCATCTTTTAAAATGACGTTGAAGCGCGGTTTGTGCCGTTTAATCAAATTGGATTCCAGGATTAGCGCTTCTTTTTCCGTGCGGGTGATAATGGTCTCAAGGTCGTTTATTTTGTCCACTAAAATTTTGACCTTTATATCCATCTGGCCTGAATTCTTGAAATAGGAGGCCAGTCGCTTTTTTAAATTGCGGGCCTTGCCTATGTAAAGCACCTCCCCCGCAGCATCTTTCATCAAATAAACGCCGGGGTCGTTGGGCGCTCCGCTCAGCTTTTGCCGGATATCAGTCTCGGTATTCATCGGTAGTTTCAAGATAAGGTAATTTAAGTTTCCAGCACCACAAATTTATGCAGGGCTCTGATCTGATCTCTTAAATCTGCTGCTCTTTCAAACTCAAGGTCTTTGGCCGCCTGGTTCATCTCTTCTTCCAGGGATTTTATTACTGAATCAATATCTTCCAGGGATTTATAATCGGAGATGGTTTCCGCGACCTGAGGTCGGGCACCGTTATGCTGTTCTGCCCCGAAATCAAAAATTTGCGTAATTTCCTTTTGAATGCTTTCGGGCGTAATATTGTGCATCTGATTGTAAGCGTTCTGAATTTTACGGCGGCGCTCGGTCTCATCGATGCATTGTTGCATCGACCTTGTTATCACATCGGCATACATGATGACCAGGCCCTGAACGTTGCGGGCAGCCCGACCGCAGGTTTGAATCAACGAACGGTTAGAGCGCAAAAAACCTTCTTTATCTGCGTCCAGGATGGCTACGAGAGCAACCTCGGGTATATCGAGACCTTCGCGCAGTAGATTGATGCCGACCAGTACATCGAATTTACCCATTCGCAGATCTCTGATGATGTCCATTCTTTCCAGAGTGCTGATGTCGGAGTGCAGATATCGAACTTTTATACCCAGATCGGCATAATATTCTGTGAGATCTTCCGCCATTCTTTTCGTGAGGGTGGTTACCAGAATTCTTTGATTGCGTTTCTGGTGAATTAATATTTCTTCCAGCAGATCGTCGACCTGGTTCTTGGCGCTGCGGACCTCGATCAACGGATCGATCAATCCAGTGGGGCGGACAATTAACTCGACCAGAGCATCTTTGGCTTTGGTAAGCTCATATTCAGCCGGCGTTGCCGAGACATATGTTACCCGAGACATTCTGGCTTCGGTCTCTTCAAATTTCAACGGACGGTTATCCAGGGCAGACGGCAAACGAAACCCATATTCGACAAGGGTTTCCTTGCGCGAGCGATCACCACGGTACATGCCGCGCAACTGGGGAACGGCAATATGGCTTTCATCGATGAATAACAGATAGTCGTCCGGGAAATAGTCCAGCAAGGTTGGCGGCGGTTCGCCCGGTCTGCGACCCGTGAGGTGACGGGAATAATTTTCGATGCCGTTGCAGTAACCCAACTCCTGGATCATCTCCAGATCGAAATGGGTGCGTTCCTCAATGCGTTGGGCTTCGATCCATTTGTTTTCATTTCGGAAGTATTCAATGCGGTCCTTCAATTCTTCGAGGATGGTTTCCGCGGCTTTTTTCAGGGTCGTTTTCTGGGTTACATAATGGCTGGCCGGGAAGATCGTAATGTGATCCAGGCGTTTGATCACGGTTCCCCTCAGCGCATCGATCTCGCATAGGGCCTCGATTTGATCTCCAAAAAAATCGATGCGAATGGCTTTGTCTTCCTCATAGGCCGGAAACACTTCCACCCGATCCCCTCTAACTCTGAAAACGCCCCGGTAAAAGTCCATATCGTTGCGTTCATATTGCATGGTAACCAGGTTGAAAAGCAGTTCATCTCGCCCTAATTCCATATCGTTTTTCACATCAACCCGCATGCCCAAGTAATCTTCCGGCGCTCCGAGCCCGAATATACAGGAAACGCTGGCTACCACGATGATATCTTCGCGGGACAATACCGAGCGTGTGGCGGAATGTCGCAATTTGTCGATCATATCATTGATGGACGAATCCTTCTGGATGTAAGTATCACTGGATGGAATGTAGGCTTCCGGTTGATAGTAGTCGTAATAACTGACAAAATATTCAACGGCATTTTTGGGAAACAGCTGCTTGAATTCGTTGTAAAGCTGTGCCGCCAGAGTCTTATTGGGAGCGATAACCAGGGTCGGTTTCCTGACTTTGGCAATGACGTGGGCCATGGTAAATGTCTTTCCGGAACCGGTCACTCCTAAAAGCACATTATGGCGCTTCCCGTTAATCAGGTTCTGTGACAGCTTTTCAACAGCTTTGGGTTGATCGCCGGTGGGCTCGAAGCTGGATATCAATTCAAAGTCGGACATCATTCACGTCTCGAAAATTCTATATCTGAGTCAACGACCACCTGCGCAGCAGGTGGCTTGCCTTTTCGGCCATAAGCCGAAAAGGCAAGAAGACGTCAGTACACGGATGGTTGAACTTGCAATCCCGCCGCGGCGGGATGCGGAGTCCCGCCAGGGCGGGAATTGTATGGCAAGAATCAAAATAAGGAGTATATTTAGAGGGATGCGTTCTTGCCCCAATCATGGAATAATGGAAAGTTGCAATGATGGATTAGGGGGGGTTAAAAGACTATCAACAATTGTATTCGGACTTTATTTCTCCAAAAGGGCCACGCTCATGGCCCCGATGCCCTCCCCTTTTCCGATGATTCCCAGACCTTCGGTGGTGGTGGCTTTAATGTTAATGCAGCCGGGATCAACTTCAACCGCATTGGCCAGATTTTCCTGCATCATTTTCCGAAAAGGGCTGATTTTAGGGGCTTCGGCGATAATTGTCGTGTCGATATTTAGGATCGAAAAACCCTTATTGTGAATCATTGCGTTGATTTCGGTCAGAAGGGTCAAACTGGAAATGTCTTTGAATTTGAGGTCGGTATCGGGAAAATACAAGCCGATATCCCCCAACCCGGCTGCGCCCAACAGAGCGTCGCACACCGCGTGCACCAGCACATCCGCGTCGGAATGACCCAGCAAACCTTTTTCGAACGGAATATTTACTCCGCCCAGCACAAGTCTGCGTCCCGCAACCAGCTTGTGTACATCATATCCGATACCGATGCGCATGATACATTCCTTTTATTCCAATATTCCATTATTCCAGTGGTTATCTGACGACCAAACCACCCCTCTGGAGTGACGTCAAACCCCGCCGACGGGGCCACTGGCCAGGATTCTTTATTTTGATCTGGTTATCTGGAAATAGCAAGCCATATTGATTGTCGAAATGGGCTTCGATGGAAAGTTCATCCAATGCCAACTTGGGCATTCCGGATAACCGGATATTTTTAAACGAATATTTAAAAAATGGTTGCTTTCCTCATAGCATAAAACATAAATTGCGTAAACTCGGGAAACTGCGCTAGAATAAAAAGAATGGAGGTTGTCAGAATGGGGCGGCGCAAACAAAATTCGGGAAAAAGCGTTCTAAAAGAAAAAGATGCCAGGCATCTTCTGGTAGATTTCGGTATTAGGTTCGTCCCGGAAGAATTTGTCGACCGACAAGCGGATGTCGTTTCTGCGGCCCAAAAAATTGGTTTTCCCGTCGTGTTGAAAGGCATCGGCGCCAGTCTGCTGCACAAAACCGATCGCGGTCTGGTGCACCTTAATCTCACGGATAGCGGAGCAGTTGAAAAGGCAGCTCAAAAAATCAGTGCTGAGGCAGACCGGGAATTGGAAGGTTTTCTGATTCAACCGCATACTCCGGGTCGGCGGGAATTTGTTGCCGGTCTGTTTCGAGATCAACAATTCGGACCGGTGGTCATGTTCGGCACCGGCGGCGTATTCACCGAAGCATTTTCGGATGTCTCTTTTCGGCTTGCACCGCTGACTGAGGGGGATGCCGCCGGGATGCTCGAAGAGATCCGTGGCAAAGCCCTGCTCGGCGAGTTCAGGGGCGAAAAGCCTGCTGATCGAAAGGTGTTGATTCAAGCATTGCAGGGATTGTCCCGGATCGGCGAATTGCATCCGGAAGTTGCCGAAGTTGATATTAATCCGCTGCTTGTCACGCCTGAAGGACAAATTCTGGCCGTCGACGCCCTGGTGATGACCGATGACCCGATTCAACAGGATGAAGTGCTGCCGCCCATTCCCCCGGGTGCCATCGGATCATTGTTTTATCCCAAAACTGTCGCCATTGTGGGCGCTTCCTCCCAAATGGGCAAATGGGGTTATTCCCTGATGGCCAATACCATCAGCGGCGGCTTCAAGGGCCAGATTTATCCGGTGAATCCAAGGGGCGGTCGCATTGCCGGCCGACAAGTCTATCGGTCAGTAGCGGAAATACCTGACCAGATCGATCTGGCGGCAGTAACCGTGCCGGCCGAAAAGGTTCTCGACCTTATTCCGCAGTTTCGGGAAAAGGGGATTCGAAACATGCTCTTGATTACATCCGGTTTCAGTGAAACCGGCAAAAACGGCCGGCAATTGGAAACCGAACTGGTTAAAGCGGCCCGGAATGCCGAAATTCTGGTGCTTGGGCCGAACACCATGGGCATTTGTAATCCTCATATTAATCTATACTGCGCCGGTTCACCGGTCATGCCCCGTCCCGGCTCCACCGCCATGGTGGCACAATCAGGCAACATGGGCATCCAGTTGCTGGCGTTTGCCGAACAACAGGGCATCGGAATTCGCGGATTTTGCGGATCGGGTAATGAAGCCATGATGACCATTGAAGATTATCTTGACGGATTCGAAGTGGATGTCTTGACCCGTACCGTGATACTTTATATCGAGAGTGTTAAAAACGGGCGGCGATTCTTCAACAGTGCCCTGCGGGTTGGAAAAAAGAAGCCGATTGTGCTCCTCAAAGGCGGACGAAGTCATGCCGGCAACCGGGCTGCGGCGAGCCACACCGGTGCCATGGCTTCGGATATTAAACTGTTCGACGCGGTCTGCCGACAGGCCGGAATTGTCAGGGCCGAAAAACCAATGGATCTTTTGGATCTGGCAGCCGCCTTTTCGTCATTGCCTCTGCCTGAAGGAAATCGGGCTGCCATCATGACACTGGGCGGTGGCTGGGGGGTGGTTACGGCTGATTTGTGCGCGGAATACGGCCTTGAGGTACCGGAGCTCACATCAAATTTGATCGCCAAGATGGATCGCCTGTTGCCGTCCTATTGGAGTCGATCCAACCCCATCGATCTGGTGGGTGTGCGGGACCCCTCTATTCCGATAAATATTTTAGAAGAGCTTTTGAAGTGGGAGGGCTGCGATGCGGTCATTAACCTCGGCGTATTGGGACGCCGGATCATGGTCAAACGGTTTGGAGAGTCCGTGCTTAAGGCGGATCCGAGTATTTCCGTCGAAACGATAAACCAGATCAACCGGCAGTTTATCGTATTCGAAAATGATTATATCCGTCACATTGTGAATTTAATGGAGCGCCACCATAAACCGATATTCGGCGTCAGTCTGCTGCCCGATGAAAAGAATCAAACCCTGTATCGCGTTAAGGAAAGTGGGTTTAAGGGAGTCTTTTATCCTACTCCTGAGCGCGCCGTCAAGGCATTCGCCAAGATGGTTGAATATCATCGATTTTTAAAGCGAAATTGACTTGTGTGGTGAAGCATCTTATGATAGTTAAAACATTTTCCAAAAGCCGGGCCGGTGAATGCAGATGATATTAATGATGCGCATTTTATAATGAAAGTGAATAGAATCGTTGAATTGTGTCCCGCAAAAAATGCCAGAGAAAAGATTCAAATATAAATACGATTTCGAAATCGGGTATCTGATAAAAAGTCCCTGCCAAAAGTGCATCCGCAAGAAGACTTTCCCGAAGTGCAGTGACGAATGCGAAATGTTGGACAAAATCCATACGATCTTGTCTGAATCGGTATCCTGCACGAGGCGCTCATAAATTGAAATTGAAGGCTTCCAAGATGGATCGTCTCCTCTCAGGCGCTTAATCGTGATTTCTTCGCATTTTTCGATTTTTTTTATCAGGAAAACACGAAATGTAAAACGCGCAGCGCAGGCGCTCCCGCAGCGCTTGCGCTGCGTGTGCGCCGCGTGAGCACGAAATTTATCTTTTCTCCTTTTCGTGTTTTTCCCGCCGCGGCGGCATGCTTTCGTGATTAATTTCTTTTTTTGGCTCCCCGATACGTCGGGATTTACGCTTTGCTCCAACCGGCTTGACCGGGCAAGAACTGTAGGTCCTATTTCAATATGGTTTATCAACCAATTTTGAAATCACGGCACCCCAGGTAAGTCCGGCTCCCAGGCCCAGAAACAGCACGGTGCTACCGTTGCCGATCAGCTTCATTTCAAGGGCTTCATCAAGGGCAATCGGAATGCTGGCCGCCGTGGTATTGCCGTAACGCTGGATATTGTTGAATACCTTCTCTTCCGGCAACTTCATGGATTGCTGAAAAAATTGATTAATGCGCATATTGGCCTGATGCGGAATAAACAAATCTATATCCTCCAGCGATAGCTCTGCTTTTTCCAGTGCTTCCTGGACGACTTCAGGTAATTTCTGCACGGCTAATTTGAATATGGTCTTGCCGTCCATCTTCGGCCAATGACGGCCCTGATCGATAAGTTCATGGCTGATTCGGGGGTTCAGACGTGATGCACCCACCTCAACCATCAGGCTTTCGGCAAATTCACCGTTGGCGTGCAAGGCTGATGCCAGTACGCCCGTCGGTTCATCGGATTCGATTCCTTCCAGACAAACGGCGCCGGCGCCATCGCCAAAGATGACAGCCACATCCCTGCCCTCGGTTGTTACATTCAGACCGGTGCTGTGTACCTCTGCTCCGACCAACAGGATTCGATTCGCAAGACCGCTGCGGATATAGGCATCAGCGGTGGTCAGGCCATACAAAAACCCGGTACATTGCTGCCGGATATCCAGCGCCGGTGTTGAAGATAAACCCATTTTATGCTGCATCAGGCAGCCGGAGCCCGGGAAAAAAATGTCTGGACTCAAGGTCGCAAAAATGATCAAATCCAAGTCTTGCGGCTCCCAGCCCGTGCGCTGCAGCGCTATTTTGGAAGCTTCCAGCCCAAGATCGGATGATCCGACCCCGCCTTCCGGCGGAATCCAGTGACGCTGCTCTATTCCGGTTCGCTGCCGAATCCATTCATCCGATGTGTCCATCCATTGGGTCATTTCTTCATTGGTCACGATTCGCGGCGGCAAATAGCGTCCGGTTCCTCGTATAACTGTACGTTTCATTGTCCTTGCTCCAGGTGTAAAAGTTTACTGGTTCAGGGTTCACTGTTGTGGGCTACGATGGCTTAAGACAGTCAATTTTTTGTAAGCTATCGATTTTAGCCGATACTTTATGACTCAAGATTTCAGACAGGACGAATATTCCAGTTCTCGCAACGCTGAACCTCTGAACCTTGAACCCTTAACCTTGCTAAGCCCACAGCGCATCCCGCAGTCCCGATGATCGCTCAATTTTGCGTGCGACGGCGGCCTTAAAGACAGGTTCGGTTCCCCAGATAGAAACAGTTTGCCTGGCCCGTGTCAATCCGGTATAGATCAGTTCCCGGGTCAATATCGGGTAATCCCTTTCAGGCAGGAGCAGGACGATGTGGTCAAATTCAGATCCCTGACTCTTGTGAACCGTCATGGCATAAACGGTTTCGTGCTCGCCCAGTCGATGGGTCGGGAACTTTTTAAAATCACCGGCTGCGTCCGGGAAATAGACGTAGAGGTCATCGTTTGCGGCATCCGGGTCGGGCAGGGTAATTCCGATATCGCCGTTGAAGAGACCGAGGTTGTAGTCGTTTTTGGTTATCAATACCGGCCGCCCGCGGTACCATGAATGCGTTGCCCGCCGGTCCCAGGATATCAAGCCTTCACGGTTCAAAACTTCTTCGGCCAGCCTATTAACGGCATTTGCACCGGATGGTCCGATTTTAAGGGCGCATAAAATTTTAAACCGAGCAAATTCGTCCATAGCTAACACGGGATTTGCTAAAGTCAAGTACTTTTTGTAGCCGTCTACAATTTTGCGGCTGATATCGCGCATCAGATGTGCGCTGGACGGTACGGAGTGCCAAGTAATGGATTTTTCAGCGGGATTGTCCAAGAAAGCCCAAGCTGCCTTGTCATCACCGCGATTGACCGCCCGGCCCAATCCCCCGATACCGCTGGCGGGCTCAAATCGATAGCTTTCCGGCAGAACCGTGATGCAATCCTGCAAGCCGGAGACGTGTTGAAAGCTCTGCAGCGCGTCAGCGAGTTTGAATTGCGTTAATTGTTCAATTTTCGATACAAAACCATTGCTAAAGCAGTGGATTTGCCGTCGGTCGCAAATGTCTCCCAGCACCGAGCCTGCTTCAACAGATGCCAGCTGATCTTTATCTCCGATCAACAGCAGTCGTGCTCTTGAAGGTACGGCCTCCACCAGCTTGCACATCAAGGCCAGATCCACCATAGATGCCTCATCGACCACCACGACATCGGCCGCCAGGGGATTGGCGGCATTCCTGTAAAAATAGGGAGTCTCTGCAATCGGTTTTAATAAACGGTGTATGGTATAAACTTCATGGGGAATGGCGTTTTTGATGAGATTGCTGCAATTAAGAACTTGTTTGGCTTCTTTGATTGACGCTGCGAGCCTGGCGGCCGCTTTTCCCGTGGGAGCAGCCAGATAAACACCCAGTTTATCCCCCGGGATGCATTCGCACAGCAACGCCAGGATTCTGGCGATCGTAAAGGTTTTGCCGCTGCCCGGTCCGCCTGTGATGACACTGAAGCGCTTGAGGGCTGTGACAGCCGCCGCAACTTTCTGCCAGTCAATTTTCCGCGAATCCAATGTCGGAAAAAGCATATTGATTTTCTGTGCTAATTCGCGGGAATTAAAATCCTGCAGTTCACCCTCGGCCCGCTGCCGAATCGAATCCGCAAGTTTTTTTTCATATTCCCAGTAGCGGTATAGGTACAGTCGACCGCTGTTATCCAGAATCAGGGGACAGGTGTCACCGGGTCGGCCCACCGCCGGGCTTGCCAGAAGATTCTCCTGCCAACGGTCAAGCGGCGGGCAAATTATTCGATCCGAACCATTCGGCGCTTCGAAAACAACGGTTTCGGTCAGAGTTTTAAGGTTCAGACAAATATCGCCATTTCCCGTTGCCCGGCTGACCAGCGCCGCTGCCAGAAAAACATTCGGGTCTTCACCTGCGGAGAATCGCTCGACGAACATGGCGAACTGGATATCCATATCAGAAAATATTTCGGCCTTGGTTAAGGTTGATTTTATGTTTGGTAATTGCCCTTTTGCCATAGTACCGCTGGCTCATAATTGTTGGATTACATAGATTTCAGTGTTCAGATGTTCCGCCGCAGGTGACCAGGTTGATCGGAAATGAAACTAATGAACATCGAATCACGCCTCGGCGTGATTCGATGTTCATTTTTTTATTGTTTGATATTCTGCGGTTCGCTTTCTAACTCGGTGAAGTTTCACACAAGGTGTCAGCCCTCCTCTGCCTTCTGTGCCTCGTCTTATTATTTATATCCGGGTATCAGTGCCTCGCCCAGCGCCTGGATAAATTCGAATTCAGGAAGATCAAAAAATATGCCGTAGTCCGGCCCCCGGAATTTATCCACGCCTCTGATAAAAATGTAAAAAACGCCGCCAAAGTTTTCTGCATAACGGTAATTCGATTTCCGGCAGTGCAGATATTGGTGCAAGGCCAGAGTGTAAAGGTGGTACTGCAGGATATAGTAATCTGTTTTCATCGCCTGATGCAAGGAAGGTTGATCGTAGGATTCGAGGCCGGGGCCCAAATAATTGGACTTCCAATCCACCAGGTAGAAACGTTGCTGATGCTGAAATACCAAATCGATGTACCCCTTCACAAAGCCCCGGCAGGGGGTGAAATGAAGTTGTTCAAGTTGTTCGGGAAAATCCTTCAGCAGCTCCTGCCGACCGAACTTTCTGAAGGTCTTTGCCAAATCGTGCGAAGACAGCGTCTTTAATGGAAAATAAAATTCCATTTCATTCATCCTGTCCGTCATTCGAACGGAGGATAGTTTCAATTGCGGCCGATCCGCCCGCAAAGCTATCGAAAGAACGTTTCTTAAAACCCGGCTGACAGCCGGCTGCCATTTTGAGTCGAAACCATACTGTTGCAGCTTTCCTGCCGCCAGCCGATCCAGCTCGTCTGGATTTTGTGCCGCAAAATCATGATGTTCGAAAATATCGTGGAAAAATATACCGGCACGGCTACCCCTGGGAAAAGCAAAAATAGAATTGTCGGCAGGACCATTCTCAATTTCTGCCTCCTCTGACGGCATCATCATACCGGGTGCCGCGGTTTTAAGCGATACATCCCGATCCGGTGAGTCCACATCCGGCGCACCGGTCGATACCAGTGAAGAATAACTTGAAATCTTCCATGAATAATCGATATTGCCATTGAATTGACGACAGAAAAGCGGCGTCACTTTTTCTTTCGGTGGTCTGAAAACCGTATCCGGATCCGACGGCGTGGGCAGCGGTTCAATCTGGATGCTGTGTTGAGATCGTTGAGCAAGCGTGTTCAGATCGTGGATGAATTCTGCATCCGTTTTAGCGGCAATTTGGGCTTTAACATATCGGGTTAGGTCTTCGTCCTCAGGGACGTCCGGCCGCTTTGCATTGCAATGGAGCAAATATGCCGGAGCCGATGTTTCAGCGCTGTTGATGCGCCCCCAGGCAAGATAACAGCGTTGCTTGGCTCGGGTCAGTGCCACATAAAACAGTCTTAAATTTTCTGATAAAAGTTCATTTTGCGCCAGGGCGATATTGCGGCTGTTTGATTCCGATCCCAAATCAAGCGTCAACCGCCGATCATCATCGATATCATGAAATGTAAATTCTGGTCCACGGATCTGTGAGCTTTCCCATCCGAATGGGCAAAATACCACCGGGTACTCCAGTCCCTTGCTTTTATGGATCGTGACAATTTTTACCGCTCTCTCGTCGCTTTCAAGTCGCAGCTGATGTTCTTCAAGACGCGGTGTCCGGGGATCCCGTTGCTCAGCCAGCCATTTTAACAGTCCGGTCATGCCGGAATTTGTTTCCGTGAATTGCCGATGCAGAATTTCAGCCAGATGCAAAACATTGGTCAGTCTCCGCTCACCGTCCGGCAGGCATAGGAGCCGCTCCTTAACGTTTTCCTCGGCCAGGAACCGGCGAAACATGCGGATAAACCCAAAGCGATCCCAGAGTCGATGATATTCTCTGAACCGGCTCAGCCGACTTTCCCACCAGCGCGATCCGATATCAACGGAGAACAGATCGTCGGCCCGCGCTCCCATAATATCCGTGGACATGGCCGCTTTAAGCTTGGAAAGGACGGCTGGATCAACAATTGCGCTCAGTATCTTTTCAACTTCATAGGCTTCAGCGGAGTCGAAGATGTTGCCCGTGCTGTAAAGCACCGCAGGGACATTTTTGCTGCTTAATATGTTCTTGATAAGTTGAGCCTGATCATTCGTGCGGACCAACACGGCAATCTCACCGGGTTCAACCGGTGCGGCACCGGATACCAGCCGACTTATTTCGACGCCGACGGCATTCCCAATCAGACCAACGGCATCTTCTTTGTTGACGGGTTTATCCTCGGCGGAAAACCTTGCCGAGTCCAGATACCATAAGATGAAGGGCGCCGCTGAAGTATCGTCATGATGGGCAGGCTGTTCGGCGGGTTTACCGTTTTCAAAAGGAATCTCGTCGAAGACAAACGGCAACTTCGTACTGGAAAAAATGGTATTGACGGCTTTGATCAGGCCGGGCCTTGAACGCCAATTTTCTGTCAGGTTGAATTTGTGTGCAGCATGGCGGGAGGCTTTCATGTAGGAAAAGATGTCGGCTCCCCTGAAACTGTAGATAGCCTGTTTGGGATCGCCGATCATAAACAGCAGACTGTTTTTGTGAGCGAAAAGCCGGGATAAAATTTCATACTGGATGTTGTCGGTATCCTGAAATTCATCCACCAGGGCAGCTTTGTATTTATAACGAATCGCATCCTCCAGTAGATCGTGGCTTTCCGTCTGAAGCGCATTGCGCAACATGACCAGAAGGTCGTCAAAAAACTGAATATTTCTCTCTTTTTTTCGCTTTTTCAGCTCGACCGCGGCATAGGGAAATATCCTGGATTTCAGAAACAGGAAATAGTTGGCCATCGCAGCGTTGAGGTTTTCTGACTGCCGAAATAAGTGGTCGCAGAGATCAAAAAATTCGTGCCTGGGAGGCGTGTGTTTTTTTTTGGTGGACCCTTCCAGCTTGGTGCTCGTCAATCTTTCAAATTTTTCAAAGAGAGGGAACCCGATGCTTCTTTGATCGGCAAGACGATCCATGGCTTCCACCAGCGTAATCACACGCAGGTCTCTTTGCGTCATCTCAGGATTATCTGAAACGGGCTTCAGACCGCCGTAAATGACGGCATTTAAGCCCGGGTCCCTTAGCGCCCGGGTCACCACTTCGCGGGATGCCGGCCACATGCTTTTCAATACCGCCAATGAATCGCGAAAAGACCGGAGGCTATCCAGGGCAGGCTCAGCCAAGGCGGGTAAAATTTTTACATCAGGCGTCTTTACCCAATCCAGCAGCCTGTAGAAATATTCCGGACCATTTATCCTGTGCAGGATAAAACTGATGAATTCAACCGGAGCATGATAAATGTGGTTGCGCCAGAAATCATCCGCCACTTCCTTGATGAGATCGGACTGGTTGGTTATGAGCTCCGTGTCAAACAAATTATGGGTTTCAAACGCATTTTCATTCAGTACCCGCTGACAAAATCCGTGGATGGTAAAAATAGCTGCCTTATCAAAATCGATGAGGGCTTCATGAAGTTTCAGTCCGGCTGCCGCGGAGTCCGGATATCTTTTGATCAGGGAAGCGATGAAGGGTTCATCGCTTCCTCCACGCGCAAAAGCCTCCTTGGTCAGGACAAGTTTGTGGCGGATCCTGTCCCTCAGCTCTTCGGTGGCCGCATTGGTGAATGTCAGCACTAGGATCTGATCGAGCTGCAATTGCGTTTCTAAGATCAGCCTGACAAACAAGCCTTCAATATTGTAAGTCTTGCCCGTACCGGCACCGGCTTCGATCAGGTTGACGCCCTCAAGGGGGGCATTGAGCAGGTCAAAGGGTTTCAATGCAATATGTCCGTTGTGAGTTGTCAGTTGTCCGTTGTGGGTGAATGAAAGTATCGCGGGTTGCGCGGCACGTGTTACGGGTTGCGGGTTGCGGGCGATAGGCGCATAGAGCCTGGAGCATAGCGCATAGGGTAAAAAGAATGAAAAGCCCCGAGCTTTAGCCTCCCAGCTTCTTTCTTTTGGTTGCAAGTTGCGGGTCTCGGGCTAGGAGCTATCCAGTACCCAGCATCCAGCATCCAATCAATATCCAGTTTAAAGCATCCGGTATCCAGTATCAAGAATCCAGTATCAAGAATCCAGTATCCAGCATCCTGCAGACATTACACCTTGCGGTTCAGCCGGTAAATAAACGCCAGCACCTCGGCCACCGCTCGGTACAATTCGGGGGGGATTTCAGTCTCCAGGTCAAGGGCTTCCAGGATTTGAACCAGGTTTTTATCTTCGTAGAAGGGTACATTATTTGCTTTTGCGATTTCAACGATTTTGGCGGCAATTTCCCCCCGGCCCTTGGCAATGACCCTTGGTGCCCTGTCCTTTTTTTCATCGTATTTCAGTGCAACCGCTTTCGGAGATTTATCCATGATTAAATCCGTAAATCGACCCGCCGATCGCTGGCGATCTGAAGGTCTTCGTGATCAAAATTCTTGGTTTTTTTTTCGGAAACGATGACCCGCAAAAAGAGTTGGTCGAAAAAAGGCGCCAACAATTCCTGCAATTCAGAGTGATTTTCCTGGAGCTTGGTTTTCGTCGGTCGATCTTTGACATAGAAGGTCACGGTTAAGTCTTTTTTTAAGAGGTAAAAATCCGTGCGCAAATCACCCAATCGATCCAGCGACAGCAGCAGGGAAATTTGAACCCCTTTTTTCGAACCTGATTTCTGCTTCTTTTGATAATAAATCTTTAATCCGGCAGCATGGTTATCATCTTTCAACGGCAGCGCAAAAGTAAATACCTGAAAAGGTTCGGTGGTGTCCAGTTGTTTAACAGCCCTGCCCTGTTGATGAACAATGTCGGCCAGCAAAGCATCCACCACACCACGCAGGATTGCGATCGTTTTGGTGTCGAAGACTTTTTGCAGAGTCATTTCATTTTCCGCAAAATTTTGCAACATGATAAGGTTGGTTTTCAGGTCGCGGGCCGCCAGCGTTTGTAGATCAGAGAAACCGGTCATTTCTTTCGACGCCCCTGCTTCGGCGTTAGCTGATAATTTTACGATGACGTTTTCAAGAAATTTTTCAAAAAACACCCCCGAATTTTCTACGTACGCTTTAAGTCGCGCTACGATTTCGGCAACGTTTTCTCTTAAATCAAAATATTCAAAATGATTATTTAATATCTTGAAAATATTTAGAATCGAAATTGGCATTTTAGTGGCATTTTGCGATGCCAGGGCCTGATGCAGAATTGGTTTCAAGTCGGTTTGAATTTGTATAAAGCTTTCTGCAGGGAGATATTCCGCAGAGCGGGCTGGTGCATCGGCGGATAGCGCCTTGGGGTGTTCCGGATGGATCAAATTCAGTTTGAGCTGTCGGCCGAAATCCTGTACCCTGACGATCAGTTCTTCGCCTAAGGTCACCGGGATTCTGACGTCTGCGGTCGCTCTGAAATTGCCGAAGTCAATCAGCGCCCGGTCACCCCTCAGCTCCAGGACTTTTAACTTTAGGGTACTGCCGGGTTTGAACATATCCGTGTTCAGTACCGCATGATACAAATCGGGTTTTATAGAAACCGTTATCTGGGGGGGTATCTGCATGGTTTAAACTGAATAATGAATATTGAAGAATGAATATTTGAGGAATTCTATCATTGTTTGATTAATAAAATGAAAGGATTCCATAGATTTTCAATATTCAATCCCGTCCCTTCGTATAGTATACCCCGGGAATCCAGCTTTTGTGAATTTTAGCGGTCTGATCAGCGTCGGCTTTGGTTTCATCGATGAATTTGAAATTTACCCATCCAATCCGGATGAGATCGTCATGGTTTAATTTTTGGCGCGTCACTGCCCGGTTATTTACATGGGTACCATTTGTGCTTCCCAGATCCTGGATATAATATTCAATTTCCGCCCCGGAATCCGGATTTTCAACCTTTTCGATAATTGCGTGTTCGGTGCTGACCACGACATCGTCAATGAATATATCGCAGTTCGAGCTGCGACCGATGCTCAACTTCGGTTTGTCCAAGGGGCATTTATGGATTGCCACCCCGTCATGCAACTGTACGATGAGTGCCATAGGTTTTCTCCTTAGCATTTAAGGGAGCTGTAACCAACTCCCATACTATGAAATTGATTAAAATTGAAACCTCCCGCGCTGGATTGCCTTCTGTTGGGATGAAGATATGTAAATTAATTTACAGTATTGGTTTCGGCCATTTAGGCATTATAGTTTAGGATTTGTTTCGATAATCACAGTTTCATCTCCCCGCTGTGAGCGAACATTGGCTTAAAAACCTGCAAGGCGAGGTCTTTAAAATCATCATCAATGGGGTCCAATCGTTGGAAGCAAAGATCATAATATGGATCGACGGATTCCCCCCTGGCATATTTCGCAAAATTACTGCCGAACCATTTCTTTCTGGCCTTGGATAAGGCGGATGGCTCGGATGCTGCTTTTTTTAACAATTGCTCGGCATACGCATAAGAGGACCTTGGGAAAAAACGAATCGGCTCCTCCAATCCCCCACGCAATATTGTCAGAAGATCTTCCAGGATCGGCCGGCTGCCGGTTACCGGTTCAAATTTGATGGCCGAATCCTTGCAGATCAAAAAACTGCTTTTGTTGTAATTCGATGGTCCTGTGGAACAATAGACAAGATGGTAAATCCAAGCCCGGAGGAGATCCTTGACCCTGCGCCGGGCATAACGGATATGAACATATCCATGATCGGATATTGAAGTCAGGCGTCCGCTGAGCTGAAATCCAGCCAGGGCAAGGTCGACTTCGAGCGGCGGGTGCGACATGCCAGCAGTGAACTTTTCTATTTGTCGAACAAAAGTTTGTACATCCAGGCTCATTTCAGCGTAGCGATATTCGCCGACATTACCGTGGGGCAGCTGTCCCATTGCCTTTTGAATAGGTTTGAAATCTTCCAAACTACCTGCTGCAAGCAAGGATTTTAACAGATTTTGTTCAACCTGATACCTTTCCAGCGCTTGAAGATCGAATATTTCGCGCTCCTCGAGCAGGTATGTTTCATCTTGCAGTTGGATTCCCAAGCGCCGTTGAATTAAAAATTGGGTCGGATTGCTGAAAAACAGATACACGGCGTCAAGATCAAGATTTTGCCATTCTTCAGCCTCTTCCGGTGTCAGTGGAAGCTTTTGAGCAAAAAAGGACGGCGGGTCTTTTTTTTCACGGGCGCCGGCTGCGGCAAGCATGTTTTCGGCGGAATAGCTGAACAGTCCGGTGCCGTCACGAAAATACGACGGAGAAAATGGCTGCAGGCGGTGCGTTGTAACGATTTGTTCCAGAATATTTCTGTCCCGCGAGGCGAAGCCGGCATCAATTGTGTCAAGAAATTCACTGACAAGCACGGATGGCGGAATCCGAGCGTTGTCCTGAATATTTTGCCCCACGTAACTGATATAGAATTTTTTACGGGCTGAAATAATAGATTCGAGGAAAAGATACTTATCATCGTTCCTGCGGGATCGGTCGCCGGTTTTAGGGTATCGGGCCATCAAATCGAAATTCAGCGGCTGATGGTCTCTTGGAAAGGCATCATTGTTCATGCCGATAAGACAAATGACCTTAAACGGAATGCTGCGCATCGGCAGCATGGCGCAAAAGGTGACGCCCCCCGTAAGAAAACCCGAACCGTAACTGTTTTGCTCCAGGAGGGATTTCAGATAGGCGCGTATGACTTCCGGTTCAACAGGGTTGTAAAAGTTCGCCTGCGCTTCTTTGCCGCCCATATCTTCCAGCGTATGACGCAGCGCCTGAATTTCACGTTCAGCGCTTTCATCCGGTCTGAAGAATTGGTCCAGCAGGTCAAGCAGACGCTTTTGCCATTCACTTAATCTCCTGGGAACGGCAAGGATGCGGGCCCATGCAAAGAGCCGGTCCGTGAACTCCAAAAAACGGCCTAGAATCTGCGCCTCACCGCCCTCAATATTGTCGTAAGGTACAATCCCATGGAACATGGTCCTGTTTTCACCCGGCATGGCGTATCCCAGGATCAGTCGATCCAAACCCGCCCGCCAGGTGTTTTCCGCAAAGCCTGGCAGGCCGGCTTCATGCCGGCTGTTTTCATCAATCCCCCAACGAATGTGGGTTTCTTTGATCCAGCGTTCGAT
>CP070771.1:3098287-3102921 GCA_020345785.1 Desulfobacterales bacterium | reverse complement strand
TTTTACGATTTCAGCGGGATACTCTTCATTAATATCCAGATCGCGAGCGACGGCGGTAAATTCACCTTTTGCAAATTCCCGGGCTGCCTTTTGAATGATTTGCTGCTCTTTGGTCAGATTGAAATCCATAAGAACCATCCTTTCTGATTATTCTTAAATGAAACCCTACAGCGTCTGCTTCATCCTGATGATTGTCAGTGTTATTTCTAAAATCCAAATCCCAAGCACCAAATTTCAAACAAATATCAAATTCCAAAATCCAATGACCGAAACATAATTGTAACTTATTCAAATTTCTTCAATTCGTTTGGAATTTTGAATTTTGATCATTGGGATTTATTTGTAATTTGTGATTTGTTGTTTGGAATTTTCAATACTTTGTCCGGGCATTTAATCTCCTGATTTAAGCGCGCTTGCGATTTCACAGCGGAATATTCCCATGCCTTTTATTCGGTTCCGGCCGCTGCTTGTTTCCAAGCATCTTTAATGCCTTGATCAGCTGGGGACGGGTTTCGCGCGGTTTGATGACGGAATCCACCAGCATATTGGAGGCCGCATGATAAGGATTGGAATACTTGTAGTCATATTCTTCAATTTTCTGCTGCCTGTATGATTCAGGATCCTCGGCCGCCTGGATTTCTTTGCGAAAGATGAGATTTACCGCTGCCGTGGTGTCCAGCACCACCAGTTGAGCGATGGGCCAGGCCAGCATCAGATCCACCCCCATGCCCACGCAGCACATACCCATCACGGCGCCGCCGTATTCTTTGCGCAGGGCCAGCGTTATTTTCGGCACGGTCGCCTCAGAATAAGCATAGAGCATCTTGGCGCCGTGCCGGATGATGCCGGCATGCTCCTGGGTGACGCCCGGAAAGTAGCCGGGAACATCCACCAGGTTGATCAAGGGAATGTTAAAGGCGTCACAGAATCTGATGAAACGGGCGGCTTTGTCGGATGCATTGACATCCAGACAGCCGGCCTTGACTCTGGGCTGATTGGCCACAATGCCGACGGTGTTTCCATCCAGACGGGCAAAACCGATAATGATGTTTGTGGCATAGCGGGGCAGGATTTCATAAAAGTCCTCTTTGTCAACGATCCGCAGGATCACTTGATGCATGTCATAAGATTTTTTAAAATCAGCGGGAACTATTTTTTCCAGGGTGTCATCAACACGATCGGGATCATCGTCGCTTTTGACGTAGGGGGGAGGTTCGTCATTATTGGACGGCAAATAGCTGAGCAGCTTTTTGATGATATCGATGCAGTCCTCATCGCTTTCGGCGACAAAGTGTGCCTGCCCAGTGATCTCGCTGTGTACTTTGGCGCCGCCGAGTTCTTCGAGGCTGATTTCCTCGCCGGTGACCTCTTTGATGATTGCCGGACCGGTAATGACCATATGGCTTCTGCCTTTTACCATCACAATAAAGTCGGTCAACGCCGGCGAGTAAACCGCAACCCCGGCGCTTGAGCCCATCATACCGGTAATCTGAGGGATCAAGCCCGAGGCGGCTGTATTACGATAAAACATACCGGCCACACCCTTGGACGCAAAGAAGCCCTCGTGCAGCCGTCCGCCGCCGGAATCGTTCAAAGCGACCAGGGGCGCTTTCACCTTTATGGCTTCATCCATAATCCGGCATATTTTCTGACCATGGATCGTGCCCACCGAACCGCCCAGCACCGTCACGTCCTGGGCATAGGCAAAGACCAGACGTCCGTCAATGGTTCCGTAGCCCGTTACCACCCCGTCGCCGGGAACTTTTTTTTCCTGCATGCCGAAATCAACCGATTGGCTCTCAGCCAACTTGTTGACCTCGACAAAACGGCCGTGATCGAAAAGCAGCGCCAACCGTTCGCGGGCAGTCAACTTGCCTCGCTGGTGATGGCGTTCAACCGCTTTTTGGCCGCCGCCCGTCTCGGCTCTTTTTTCTAATGCCTCAAGCCGCTCCAATTCGCTTTGATGGGTTTTGCCTTGTGTCATTGGTCACCGTCCTTTGCGGCTAAGATTTAAAAACTTTACCATTCCGAATTCAGACGCATACTGTATACTGTGCACAAAAATAGCTGTCAAACGTTAATTGAGTGGTTTCATTTATTCTAAGATTGAAAAACTGGGCCTCTGAGCCAGGTCAGAGAAGAATGGCTTTGCCGTAAAAATATGCAGTAAAATGATGGAATATTGGAATGATGGAATACTGAAAACACGCGTTTGGCTGAATGAGGTCTAATATAGATGGCACGGATCAGAAAATAAAATCAGACCCTCAACCGATTTCAATTCCCAATATTCCATTTTTCCACCCCTCCGGAGGCGGATCTGCGACATTCCATTATTCCGTGGGCTATCTGACGCTAGACATAACTCCTCTGGGGTGAAGTCAAAAACTGGTCCTCTGGGCCAGGATTCTTTACTGTGAGTTGTTAGTTGCCTGTTGTCTGCAGTGGACCGTCAAACAAACGGTATGACCGAATTGTCACACGCCTGGTATCTTTTCTGACCTCACGGTTGGTTTTAATTAATCCGCCCTGAAAGAAAGCATATTTAAGGTTGTGACCTGTTCTTTGGAAAATAAAGAAAGTGGTCAGATTGAAGGTCCGGCGGATTAATTACTTAATGCTGCGCATTTTTTTCTTTTTATATTTCATATCAGTCATATGAGAGAAAAGAGACATAGCCGGTATTAACGAACTGAAATTCTTGACAATTATTCGATTTTCAAAAGTACAAATCGGTTTACAAGTGCCTTTTAAACCGATCTTTATTTGGATAAGGTAATTAATCCGCCCGGACGAAATTGAACACTCCAATCAGTTTCAGCTGGACGCTTATCTTTTATCTAAACCTGGTATCGCTATTTTTCAGGGCGGATTAATTAGGAGACAGGATTAAGAGTTCCGTGCTTATCTGCCTGCAAATCCTGAAATAGCATATTGAATACCTTCGAATGGTGCATTATAGTTAGAAAAAATGATGATCGGTGTAAAAAAAATGTATAGGGTATAGGGAATACTAATGCGGCAATAATTATTTAGACATTCTTTCTTAGGATTTATATTCACCGCAGAGCCGCAAAGTACGCTGAGAATATTTATTTTATGTTTGCCGTTGAGAGGCCGGCAAACATAAAGGACAATCCGTCTGAAAAACAATAAATTGGCTATGCGTGGCGGGAAGAAAACCAAACACGATAACAATTGCCCGAAGGGCATGGCTTTATTTCTTTTCGGCCTCTCACCAAAAAGAAATAAGAAAAATACCCTCTGCGCTCTTTGCGCCTCGAGCGAAGCGGGCGGTAAATTCATGTCTAAACACTAATGAACTCCTCAGTAATGTATGAGGTATAGGGTTTAAGGGATAAGGTGTAGGGTTTAGGGTATAAGGTTTTGGGTTTGAGGTTGGAGGCAAAAGACAAAAGTTACCAGGATTTGGGCGGAGGATTCAGGATATGAGGTTCCGGGCCCATGGATCACGGCACACGGCGTAGGGCAATAGGGAACTCAAAGCGGAAAAAACCAGTTTTCCGCCTTTCGAGCAACATAGCTCTATAGCTTCCCAGCCTTTTAACTTCTGCCGTCTGTTTTCTGTCCACTGTTTTCTGGTGTCAGTTAAGGAGCTGCCCGTGGAAGACAGTCCGTTGTTGATCGAAAGAAAGAATAGGGTCGTTACTTTGATCCTGAACCGACCGGAGAAAAAAAATTCCCTCTCTCCCGAACTCGTCAACATTCTGCTGCAGACTTTCCGGGAACTTGCCTCGGACGATTCCATCCGGGCTGTCGTCATTCGAGGGGCCGGTAATAGGGCTTTCTGCTCAGGATACGATATTCGCTCTCTGCCCACCGCGTCCGGCGATGATGTCCATCAAAATTTGAACAAATTAAATCCGGTTGAGGCGCTTTTTCAATCCGTTATCAACTATCCGTATCCGGTCATCGCCCTGATTGACGGTGTTGCGTTCGGTGCCGGATGCGAGCTTGCAATTTGTTGCGATATTCGCATTGGCACCGATAAGACCCGCATCGGTATGCCTCCGGCCAAGCTTGGTCTGGTTTATCCCTGGCCGGGTCTGAAGCGATTCATCCAGACCATCGGACTCCGAAGCACCAGGGAAATGTTTTTTACCGGCCGCACGTATCAGGGGATAAGACTGAAAGAACTCGGGTTGATCGATTATATCGTTGCCGGGGATGAGCTGGAATCCTTTACCTACCAGATAGCTGAAGACATCGCTGCCAATGCTCCCCTGGCTTTGAAAGGCACCAAACGTGTCATCAATCTGCTCTTACAGTCAACATCGATGCTGGAAAGCGGACGGCGGGAAGCCGAAGCAATCACGAGGTCAACCTTTTCAAGTGAAGATTTAAAAGAAGGTCAGCTGGCGTTTTTGGAGAAAAGAAAACCAAAATTCCAGGGCAGGTAGCGTGTAAAAATGTTATTCTAAAATTGAAAAGCCGATCCTCTGGGCCGGGATCCTTTACTTGGGTTGCGGAATGCCGATTTTGGAGGTTGCACCAAGGAAGAATGCATCTGGAATTTTGAAATAATTCGTAACGAAAACAAAAAAGCTGGTTCCAAAATAAAAAAGCTTTATAGATGAAAGGAGGATTAACATGGAGTTGCAGTCTTACAGGGC
>CP070771.1:3084451-3098187 GCA_020345785.1 Desulfobacterales bacterium | reverse complement strand
GATGATTTCGGCGGTGAGAACTCGATTCTGGCCGTGAACATGAAGACGTGAAAACACTGATTCTGCATCTGACAGTTGCCGCCCTGTGGCTTGCAGGGTGTGCAGCAACCCACTATCACGAGCGTCAGTCGGACAGGGTGACCTTCTATCTGAAAGCACCCGGGGCCAGAGGGGTGGTGTTCGCCTCATCGCTGGACGAATACAGCCCGCACCTGGCCAGCAAGGTAGACGGCTCACGCTGGGTGGTTAGCGTGGCGGCCAATTCCGAGTTCCGGTATTTTTACATCGTGGACGGAGCGGTGTACCTGCCCGAATGTAAATTTTACGAGAAAGATGATTTTGGCTCTCGTAATTGTTTGTATATACCGGAGTAGCGAATGCCTGAATTTTATAGGGGACACAGATGTACGCCGATGTCACAGATATATTTTTGTCTTCGACAATACTAAAGAAAATCCGTGGTTATCCGCGCAAATCTGTGTCCTAATTTTAAATCCGTTAAGTTTAGGAATTTCTTCCATTTATGAAATTATCAATACCAAAATCAAACACTGAAAACCGACCTTACAGGTGTTTTGCGGTGGCTTCGGCGCTTTTTTTAGTGCTGTTTGCGACGGCCGCCCTGGCTGATGCAATCGATGACGGCCTGCCGCCAGATACGCCGGAGGCAGTCAAGGTTGGCACGCGGCAGGCGATTCAAAACGGCTTGGAACAAGAAAGCGTGATCAAGCTCACCCGGGCCATGCTGCAAGACAAGTTTGACGAACAGCAGATCCAGCTGGCCCACGCCCTGATGATCGAGGCCAAAAACAGCGGCATGCCCGTGCAGCCGTTGGTAAACAAGGCCTTCGAGGGGATGGCCAAGGGTGTGCCCCCGCCCCTGATCGTAAATGCCATGGAAACCGTCCAGTTTCGGAATGCATTTGCCTTCCAGCGCGCGGCGAAGTTCTCCAATGATAGATCCCGCACGGAGAACCTGGGGCTCACGCTGGCGGCCGGTCTTGCCGCCGGGTTGTCCTGGGACGATGCCGATAAAATCAACGGCAAGCTGCAGCAGCGCACCGCCCCCATGAATTCCGATCGGGCATACAGCCTGGCCCTCGAGTGTTATCAGACTGTGCGAGACGTCTCGCGCTTAGGCGTTTCATCACAGGATGTCGTGAGCATGCTAAGCATGGCGCTGAACAAAGGGTTCAACCATGAAGACATGCACGCCCTGCGCAACTCGTTTGTGGCCCAAGCCCGTCAATCCGAGCCGCAGAACCTTGCCCGCAGCTACACTGCCGCCATCAAGGCGGGTAAGGGTTTCCACGGGGAGCCGAGGGGATCCGGTAACCAGGGGGGCGGCCCCGGCCTGGGCGGTACAGGTCCCGGTGGCGGTGAGGGACCCGGTGGTGCCGGCGCTGGCAGTGGCGGATCGGGCGGCGACGGTCCGGGTGGTGATGGTTCCGGCGGCGGTGGTTCGGGTGGCGACGGTTCGGGTGGTGGTGGTTCAGGTGGCGGTGGCTCGGGCGGAGGTGGCGGCGGTAGCCGATAAAAAGATAATTTTAAGGTTTCCACAGGCGCTTGAGAACCAACTTGAGTATACAATAGTGAACACCATTTGTGATTTTTAGATCTCAATGTATCTTTGCTTAATCTCACCCTTCCTTTCTCCTCAAATTTTTATTTAGATCGTAAAATATGTTAAAAAATTTGTAACCTTTTTTCCTTCTATGCGTTTAATACTCGAACCGTCCTAAAGTCACTTTCCGATGCAAAGATCCGGGTGCGTGAATTTATAATTAATGCTGAGCGTTGAGCATCTATGGTAACCAGTAAAATTCAAATTCAGGAGGATGATATGAAGAAAAAAAAGTTGAAAAAAGTCGTGTGTATTTTGGGGTTGTTGGCCATGACTTTTCCGGCCTGGAGTGCGGTTCCGTCAAGTTTATTTCCAACGGAGGGCAGTTGGAATCAATCGCCGGTGACCGTCGACATAGTCTCGTCCGTGTCTAAGGGTGACATGTTCCTCGCCAGGGGTGCCGGAGGCGGCGGCGGCAGCGGTGGCGGTGTCGGTGCTGGCGCCGGAGCGGGCGGTGGTGGCGGTGCAGGGGCTGGAGCGGGCGGTGGTGGCGGTGCAGGGGCTGGAGCAGGCAGTGGTGGCGGTGCAGGGGCTGGAGCAAGCGGCGGCGGTGGGGGTTCTGGAAGTGGCGGTAACGGTCATGGCGGAGCCAACGGCCATGGCCACGGTAGTGGCAATGTTAGCGGCAGCGGCTCGGGCATCGGGACCCAATCACAAAACCAGGCTCAAACTCAGTCCCAGATTCAGAACCAGACTCAGCTTCAAACTCAGTCACAGACACAGACCAAAAACCAGGTCAAAAGCGAGACTCAATCTCAAACCCTTTTAAAAACAGAGGCGAAAACCCAGGTACACACGCATACCAAGGCCAGGGCACAGAAAGCCTACACATACGGCCTGGATGACGACGGAGGCAACGATCCTGCTCAGTAATATCATTTCAAATGTTTTCCGACCCCGCACCCGTCCCGACTCATAAATGCCGAGCGGAAACGGGTGCGGTATCGGATGCCCTCCTAAAAATGTCAAAAACCAGGCTGACCGAAATGCATCCCGATTAAATCCATTCGTTGGGTACGCTTGTAGATTCATCAGTGGCCGGCTTACCGGTCAGCATCTGCGGATTTTGAATCCCGAAGTATTTGAAGATCGTTGACGCAATCGAAACGGGTTCACACTGGTAGCTGTCGTTCGTCGGGGATGTGAACTGCCTGTTCTCAAAAGGCGTTCCAATTTTTACTAAGCAAAAATCACACCTTGAATGTAATTTATTTAATAATTTTGCAATGTGCTGAAATCATAGTTATTAGTAGTTATTGACATAAATTTGTTCTGAGAAAACGTATGCGAATGAAGACCGTTAGTGTGCACTTTTGTGCATCAATCATTCTTTTTGCGACCACCTTGATTTTTAACGGGTGTATTCTCGATAGGATATTCAGGGTCAAAAACCAGCTTTGCGACTTTGAAAAGAATTTTCAGATTGAAATTTCTGAAGGGTTTCGCGTTTTGTTGCATGATCCGGTGATGCTGGATGATGACGTCACCTGGCTGGCCGGCGCCGAGCCATCCGAACGCAACTATGTCGGCAATGAGCTTGTTATGACCTACATTGCCGAAAAAAGAGGGCTCTTGTCCAGCGGGCAGTATGACATTCCGGTTGAATTGCGCTTTGTCCGTGTCGATGAGGAGTATCGCCTGAAGGAGGGGTATCTGAGCAAGAACCTGAGCGCTATACTCACGGATGAATTGCTGACACAAATTATGCAGTCGGTCTGCCGCTCGGAAAAGAGCCTGGCAAAACAGCAGATCATCGTTGATATCAGATCATTAAACAGATCACTGCTGCCTGCCAAATCGGAGATTATCCAAATTCTCGGCCCATCGAATCGAAATTCAGGCAATGACCACATGCTGGCCTATGATTATGTGCTTAAAAACAATGATGTATTGGATAATGTGGCCGTCATTGAGATTCAATTTGACAGGCTGGATGAAAGGATTCTCAGAATTAAATTGAAATATTTGCGGTATCATCTGGATGCTGATTTCGAAGAGGGTAAGGCCGTTCTGAAGGTGGATGTTTTTATTGATGAAAAAACTTAGCTCAGGGTTCAGAGGTTCAAGGTTCAGGGGTTCAGCGCAGCCATTGGCCGCCGGAGTTTCCAGTTTGATCGGCTTGCAGACATCAACTGCGGAGTCACATACGAGGATCAGGTTTCAACATTTGAATTAGCGCTTAAAGGTCTACGCTTTGGGGGGGCAAATTCCTCTGAGTTTGGCCGCCAGCTGTTCGGCGTATCCGTGAGCCGCCATGGCAGTGTATAGGTTGTGAGCCTTTTTAAGTAATCGCAGATGGCCGGCTTTATTACCCGTCATTTCTGCAAATTCGGCGCGTCGCATGGTAACCAGCGGCTTCATTACTTGCCCTCCGGTCTTTTCAATCAGTCCAGCGGCCAGATCCAGTATTTCCGCGATGCGATGCTGGTCTTCTAATCGTCCCCGGTGCAAAAGAATCGTTGCCAGGGCGGTCTGGGCCTGCAGCTCCCAGAAAAGTGTTCCCTTGCGCCGGGCTGCAGCGACGGCCTCCTCGGCGGTTTCAAGCGCCTGCTTCAATTCTTCGCAGCCGGCCAGGGCCTCAGCTAAAAATGCCAGATAGGAGGCTTCCGCCTCCAGACCAAGCTTGTGCTGCCTGGCTTGCGCCAGCGCATATTCGAGCGCTTCGCGGGCTTCGGACCAACGCCGTCCCATTATATGCGCCCTTCCAAGGGTTGAAGCCGAAACGGCAATTGCCCAGGTAGAGCCGGATCTTTCCGCGAGCTCAACAAAAACGCGTGCATCACGCAGACCGGCATCTGAATTGCCGACATAAAAGGAAAGGTGCGCGCGGACAAGCGCCCCGGTATGAGTTGTGCGCGAGTCTTTTTTGGATTTTTCGTCTGACGGCAAGAGATGTGCTGCCTGATCAATGAGAGATCCTGCCTCATCCAGCTTGCCCATCAGGGTTAGAACATTGGCCTTGGCAAGCAGAAAAGCGCGCAACAGGCGACCGTGAACCGGGTCTGGCAGGGCGGACCTTGAAGCTTCACACCGGGCGATGCCTTCCTCAGCCATGTTCAAGGCAGATCTTAAATCGCCCTGGTGGAACTCCGCCACATAGCGGCGCTGTAAAAGACCTATCTTAATTTCAGGATCGGCCACCTTTTCAGCAATGATCATTGCTTCATTAAGATACCGTCTCTGCCCGGCGAAGTCGCCCGACCACCCTAATCGCGCAGCCATGTCCTCATGAAGGCGCAAAAGAGAGCGAAAATCGCCAAACTTTTCGGCCTGTTGTCGGCCTTCTTCAAATATCTCCCTGACCTGTTTTGGAGAGACATCAACGCGACCACCGATATCAAGGGCTCCGCAGCAGGCCTCCAGCTGCAATCGCAGCGCCTCCTCGTTGGCCGGCGCCTGATGAACCAGTTTCAACGCTTTCGTCCAATGAAAGAATGTCCGGTGAACCTCGGCAAAGCCGGATGCACGCGCAGCGCGTCGATGCCGGCGAGCGGCCTTGAGCGGTTTATTGGCATTTTCCCAATGATGTGCCACCAGCCCTGCAAGTTCATCCTTTCGATCGGGATACGTTATTTCAATGGCCCGTGCCATGCGGCGGTGGAGCCTTGCGCGTTGTTTGGTGAGCAGCGAGTGGTAGGCAACCTCCCTTAAAATGGGGTGTTTGAAGGCATACATCGGCACCGGATAAAAAGCCTTTTGATAAAAAAATTCAACCTCCTGCAGCGCGTAAAGGGAATCCTCCAGTTCTCTGTCGGATAAATCCAGTGCCTGGCGCAGGATCACCGCTTCAAACTCCTGGCCGACGACCGACGCCGACTGCAGAACCTGTTTTACCGGTTCTGCGAGTCGGTCGATGCGAGCCGACAGAACAGCCTGTACTGTGCGAGGCAGCGTTTGAGTTTTTAAGGGTTTCACCAGACGATAGGCGCTGCGCTGACCGGCAAGATTGCCGGATTCCACCAGCGAGCGAACCAGCTCCTCGATGAAGTAGGGATTGCCGAGCGCACGCGAAGCCAGCTTAGGCGTCAGATTTTCCAGCGATGGATCGCTGCCGAGGAGATCTTCCAACAGTTCCCTGGATGCCGCGTCATCCAGGGCCGGCAGTGGTAGACGCCGGTAAATGGATCGGTTCATCCATTCCCGGCGATACTCGGGGCGGAAGTTCAGCAGCAGCAAAGTTCTTGTATCGGAAACAGCATCTACCAGACGATCGATGAAGGTATCGCTCGAGGAGTCGATCCAGTGAAGATCTTCAACCAGCATGATTAGAGGCTCCCGTTTGGACATCGTCTGGATCAGACGCTGTATCAGGGCGAATAGTTTCCGCTGTCGTTCTTCCCCGTTCGCATCGATTGCCGGTTGTTTGCGATCGGCAACCGACAGGAAGTCAAACCAGATCGACAGCGTATCTTTGAACGCTTCGTCGAGCAAAATAAGCGTGCCGGCAATTTTTTTGCGGGCGTCTTCTTCGCGCTCCTGGATGGCGATGCCAAAGAAGCTTCGCAACAGCTGCAAGACGGGCAGC
Organism: Desulfobacterales bacterium; assembly: GCA_020345785.1. The sequence goes on along the minus strand of CP070771.1, from coordinate 3,092,038 downwards.
AGCGGTATGGTTTTAATGTGAGAGGCGCAGTTCGCTTCACAAATGGTGATACCCGTTTTGCGGTTGAGTTCAAGAAATTCATAGCACAAGCGGCTTTTACCGACACCCGGCTCGCCGACGATGCCGATGACATTGCCATGGCCGGCTAAGGCGCGCTGATGAGCGGATAGAAGAACGGCCATTTCATTGCTGCGGCCGATAAAGCGCGAAAACCCCCGCTCCTGTGAGATATCCAGCCGGGTTCGATATTCACGGATTTCCTCCAGTTCATAGATTCGCACCGGTTGCGTCACGCCCTTAATGGAAGACAATCCCAGATCACGCAATTTAAAAAATCCTTCGACAAGCGTGCGAGTGTGCTCAGTAATATAGACACAACCCGACTCGGCCAGCTGTTCCATGCGAGCCGCCAATCCCACCGTCTGGCCCTGCGCCGTATAGTCCATACGCAGATCGTCTCCGATCCTGCCGACCACGACTTCTCCCGAGTTGAGCCCCATGCGGACACCGAAATTAAGTCCCCGCTTAACTCGTAGTTGATCGGCGTGACTTCGCAGCGCCTTGCGCAGGTAAAGGGCGGCATAACAGGCGCGCAAGGCGTGATCTTCGTGAGCGAGCGGTGCACCGAAAAGAGCCATGATGCCGTCACCGGTATACTGATTAATCGTGCCTTCAAAGCGGTGAATGCCGGCGGCCAGTATCTGGAAGAAGTCATCCAGAATGGCATGCCATTCTTCGGGATCGACCTGCTCGGCCAGCTGCATTGATCCTTTTATATCGGCAAAAAGCACGGTGACCTGTTTGCGCTCACCCTCCAGGGCGCTGCGGGTGGTCAGAATCTTGTCGGCCAAATACTGGGGTGTGTATGCACGGCCTGCCTGGCTGCGAACGCCTGCGGTGCCGGCCGCCTGTCCGCACCGATAACAGAATTTGGCGTCCGGTGACATCGCAGTTTGGCAGTTGGTACAGATCTGATGGAGTTTTAATCCGCACTGCTGACAGAATTTCGCCTCCTGGGGGTTCTTATGCCGGCATGAGGGACAGATTATGCCGGCACTATTGGATTGGTTGCCATTCATAGTCGTCGCTGCCAATTGAATTTAAAGAGAATTGGGAGTTATTCGTTATTCGTTATTGGATGGTAGTTAACCCTTGAACCCTGGACAGTGAACCTGGAACCTTTAAATTCTGGGTAGATCCCCGCCGCCCTTGGTGGGCAATGCCGATGCTCCCATTAAATAGGCATCCACGCAACGCGCCGCTTCACGTCCTTCGGAGATGGCCCAGACAATCAGGGACTGTCCGCGATGGGCATCGCCGGCGGCAAAAATACCGGGTTTGTTCGTCATGTAGTTTTGGTCGGTCTGAATGTTGCCGCGTTCATCCAGGTCCAGATTGCAGCCGGTTACAATCGTATTGGGCTCCGGTCCTGTGAAACCTAAGGCGAGCAGCACCAGGTCGGCCGGCCATTCGCGCTCGGAGCCTGCAATTTCTCGCATTTCGGTGCGACCCTGGCCGTCAATCACAAACTCAACATCAACCGTTTTCAGTTTAACGATTTTGCCCGCCTCGCCGATAAACGATTTGGTTAATATTCCCCACTGCCGTAAACAGCCCTCTTCATGGGAAGTGCTGGTGCGCATCTTGACGGGCCAGAATGGCCAGGGATGACTTTCCGATCGATGCTCGGGGGGTTTCGGGAAAATCTCAAAATTGGTCACAGACTTCGCCTGCTGGCGAATGCAAGTGCCGATGCAGTCGCTGCCGGTATCGCCGCCGCCGATGACCACCACGTGCTTGCCGACGGCGGAGATCAAATCGATTTTAAGCCGTGCGAGGCTGTCCCCGGCGATCGATCGGTTCTGGCGGGATAAAAAATCCATGGCGAAATGCACCCCTTTGAGGTTGCGTCCGGGTATCGGCAGGTCACCGGGAATGGTCGCACCGGTACAGATCACAGCGGCATCAAATCCATTTAGATCTTCCGGCATCAAATCCACCCCGACGTTGACCCGGGCCTCAAAGCGAATACCTTCCTGTTGCATGAGGTCCAGGCGCCGGTCCAGCACCCACTTTTCCAGCTTGAAATCGGGAATTCCGTATCTAAGAAGCCCTCCGATGCGGTCGGCGCGCTCGTACACGGTTACGCGGTGTCCGGCGCGATTCAGTTGCTGGGCACAGGCCAGACCCGAGGGTCCTGAGCCGATAACGGCCACCGTTTTGCCGGTTCTTTTTTCCGGCGGCTCCGGTTTAATCCAGCCTTGCTGAAAAGCATGTTCAATGATCTCCTTTTCAATCTGCTCAATGGTAACCGGCGGCTCATTGATGCCCAGCACGCAGGCCTCCTCGCAAGGGGCCGGACATAACCGGCCGGTAAATTCCGGAAAGCTGTTGGTCAGCAAAAGTTGACCGAGGGCATATTGCCAACTGTCCTGATAGACGAAGTCATTCCAATCCGGTATCAGGTTGCCCAGGGGGCAGCCGGCATGGCAGGTCGGCACGCCGCAGTCCATGCAGCGGGCAGCCTGCATTTTGAGTTTTGCCCTTGGAAAGGGCAGATAGATTTCTTTAAAATCCTTTATCCGTTCTTTTACGGGTCGTTTTACGGGAAGCTCTCGATCGTATTCCTTGAATCCTGTCGGTTTGCCCATATGTAATCCTTGTCTGACTGCTTGCGATTTAAACTCTTAAGAGAAAATATTTGTTCATATCCAATCAGATTCATTCATTAAATTCGAAGCACGAAATCTAAATCCGAAACAAAACCAAAATGCTAAATTCAAATGTTAAAAACAGGTTTGGGATTTCTGTCATTTGATATTCGAATTTGTTTCGTATTTCGAGTTTCGGGTTTCTTATTTTGCTTGCCAACCTGTAAGATTTGATTAAATAAAAAAAATTTTTCTGCCACTAACCATTATCTGACAATTGCAGAAGCGCTTTCTTGTAATCCTTCGGCATGACTTTGATGAATTTTGCAAGCATACCTTCCCAGTTGTCCAGCACCCGGCGCGCCACGGCGCTGTCGGTATAGCGATAATGGTTTTCGATCATTTGCCGCAACTCGACAATATCATCCGGCTCGGTGAGGTCTTCGAGTTCGACCATTTCCAAGTTGCAGCGAAAGCGGCCGAAATCACCGGTCTCGTCCAGTACATAGGCCACCCCGCCGCTCATGCCGGCGGCAAAGTTGCGGCCGGTAGATCCCAGGATAACGACACGGCCGCCGGTCATGTATTCGCAGCCATGGTCTCCGACCCCCTCAACCACGGCCGCAACCCCGCTGTTGCGCACACAGAAGCGTTCTCCGGCCATGCCGCGGATGTAAGCTTCACCGCTGGTTGCCCCGTAAAAGGCAACGTTGCCGATGATGATGTTCTCTTCGGCCGTAAATGTGCTGCCTGGCGCAGGACTTATGGTTAATTTGGCGCCGGACAGTCCCTTGCCGAAATAGTCGTTGGCATCGCCGCGGATGTGGACTGTGAGCCCGGAGGCACCAAAAGCGCAGAAACTCTGCCCCGCTGATCCGGTTGCATGGACCACGATGGTGTCGGCCGGCAGACCTTTCAGGCCGTATCGTTGCGAGATTTCGTAGCTGAGCATCGTGCCCACCGTGCGCTGCACGTTGCGGATCGGCATTTCAAGTTCAACGGGTTTTCTGTGCTCCAGGGCCGGCCGGCATTTTGCGATCAGTTGATGATCCAGTGCGTTTTCAAGGCCGTGGTTCTGGTGTTCCACCGAACAGGTGCCGGCGATCGCCACAGGGATTTCGGGTTTGTATAAAATTTTTGAAAAGTCAAGTCCCTGCCCCTTCCAGTGGTCGACGGCGTTGCCGACATCGAGCAGATCGACCCGCCCCGCCATCTCGCGAACGGTTCGGAACCCAAGACGGGCCATTATCTTTCTGAGATCTGCGGCGATAAAATACATTAAATTGATTACATGTTCAGGTTTGCCGGCAAACTTTTTGCGCAATTCCGGATCCTGCGTGGCGATGCCCACCGGGCAGGTATTCAGATGGCAGACCCGCATCATGATACATCCCAGCGCCACCAGGGAGATCGTACCGAATCCGAATTCTTCGGCGCCCAGCAGACAGGCGACAGCAACATCCCTCGCCGTTTTCAACTGGCCGTCGCACTCCAGCACCACCCGGCTGCGCAAACCGTTCATGACAAGGGTCTGCTGGGTTTCCGCCAGGCCCAGTTCCCAGGGAAGGCCGGCGTGACGAATGGATGTCTGGGGAGATGCTCCGGTGCCGCCGGATTCGCCGCTGATCAGAATCAGATCGGCTTTGCCTTTGGCTACGCCGGCCGCCACCGTGCCCACGCCCACCTCCGATACCAGTTTGACATTGATCCGGGCCCGGGGATTGGCATTTTTCAAATCATGTATCAGCTGCGCCAGATCTTCAATGGAATAGATATCATGGTGGGGCGGCGGCGAAATTAAACCCACATAAGGCGTCGAATGGCGGGTTTTGGCAATCCAGGGATAAACCTTGAAGGCGGGAAGTTGCCCGCCTTCACCGGGTTTGGCACCCTGGGCCATTTTAATCTGCAGATCCGCAGCATTCGCCAGATAGGCCGCGGTAACTCCGAATCGGCCGGAGGCCACCTGCTTGATGGCGCTGTTGCGCCAGTCACCGTTGGCGTCGGGCTGATACCGGTCCGCATCTTCGCCGCCTTCGCCGCTGTTGCTCTTGCCGCCGATCCGGTTCATGGCAATCGCCAGGGTTTCATGGGCTTCCTTACTGATTGATCCGTAGGACATGGCGCCGGTTTTAAAGCGGCGCACAATGGCTTCGGCCGGTTCGACGTCCTCAAGGTTGATGGAGGAAGGCGGCGTTTTAAATTCAAAAAGACCGCGGATCAATCCTTCCCGGCGGTTTTGCGTGTCGACCAATTCCGAAAATTCCTCCCAGGCTCTGATATCTTTTGCGCGTGCGGCCTGCTGCAGTTTGGCGATGCTCATCGGATGGTATTGATGCGCTTCTCCGCTGCGGCGCCATTTGTACTTGCCCCCCAGATCAAGGCGGTCGCCGGTTGTTATTTTTAAAGCCGGAAAAGCATGTTGATGCCTGATTTGCACTTCCTTGGCAATAAGATCCATACCCGCCCCACTGATACGCGATGGCGTGCCGCTGAAATATTTTTCAATGACACTTTCATTGAGTCCTACGCACTCAAAAATCTGCGCACCCCGGTAGCTTTGCAGCGTGGAAATGCCCATTTTTGACATGACTTTCAAGATCCCTTTTCCCGCAGCTTTGATATAGTTTTGGATGGCTGATTGCGGAGTAACCCCTTCCAGTTGTCCGCTGGCTATCATTTCTACCAGAGTTTCATATACCAGATAGGGATTGACAGCTCCGGCGCCATATCCGATCAGGCAGCAGTGGTGGTGAACCTCCCGGGCTTCACCGGTTTCTACCACGATTCCGCAGCGGGTTCGCAGTCCTTGCCGGATCAGGTGATGGTGAACACCAGCGGTGGCCAGCAAAGACGGTATCGGTGCCAAGTGTTTGTTTGCACCGCGATCGCTTAAAATCAGTATGCTTGTGCTTTCATTGACCGCTTGCCTCGCCCGGCGGCAGAGTATTGCCATGGCCTGCTCAAGACCCGGCCCGCCTTGTTCAACTTGAAAAAGCATCGGCAGCGTGACCGAACCGATGGCATCGTCATTTATGCTGCGGATCTGTTCGAGCTGGGAATTGTTGATAACCGGCTGATCCAGTTTGAGTTGACGGCAGTGCTGAGGAATTTCCTGAAACAGATTCTGCTCGGCCCCGATTGTTGTTACCAGCGAGGTTACCAGTTCTTCCCGAATGGCATCCAGCGGCGGGTTGGTCACCTGGGCGAAAAGCTGTTTGAAATAATCAAACAGCAACCGTGGCCGGCTGGATAGAATCGCCGGCGGTATGTCGTCGCCCATGGACCCGATAGGTTCTTTTCCCTCCCGGGCCATGACTGCCAGAATAATTCTCAGGTCTTCCATACTATAGCCGAAGGCTTGCTGCCGGGTAACCAGCGGCAGAGAACCGTCATAGTTGACTGGTTCTGCGTGCGGCAATTGGTCCAGGGCAACCAGGTTTTTTTGCAGCCATCGACGATACGGTTTGCGGGCGGCTATTTCAGCCTTGATTTCTTCGTCGTCAACGATGCGACCCTTCTCGATATCGATAAGAAACATACGGCCCGGCTGCAGGCGGCCCTTGTAGTGCACGTTTTCCGGTTTGACTTCCAGCACGCCGGTTTCCGAGGCCATGATGACCTTACCATCTTTGGTCACGGTATAGCGGGAAGGACGCAGGCCGTTGCGATCCAACACGGCACCGATGCATGTGCCGTCGCTGAAGGCGATAGATGCCGGTCCGTCCCAGGGTTCCATCAGGCATGCGTGGTATTCGTAGAAGGCCTTTTTTGCATCGCTCATGGTGGCGTGTTTTTCCCAGGCCTCCGGGATCAGCATCATAATGGCATGGGGCAGCGAGCGACCGGAATGATAGAGAAGTTCGATGGCGTTGTCGAATATGGCCGAGTCGCTCGCACCCGGGGTGGCGATGGGAAACAGTTTGGGCATATCTTCCCCGAAAAGTTCAGACTGAAACAACCACTGACGGGCGTTCATCCAGTTGACATTGCCGCGCAGTGTGTTGATCTCGCCATTGTGGCACAAAAACCTGAACGGGTGTGCCAGATCCCAGGTGGGAAATGTGTTGGTGCTGTAACGTTGGTGAACTATCGCCAGGGCGCTGGTCATGTCGCTATCGGCCAGATCGGAATAATAGGCTTCGATTTGGTCGGCCAGCAGCATTCCTTTGTAAACAAGGGTTTGGCTGGAAAGACTGGGTATGTGAAAGTAGGATGCCTCGGAAAGTTGGGACTCCCTTACAAACTTTTCAACTACCTTGCGGATGACGAACAGTTTGCGTTCAAAATGGGCCGTATTGCTGATGGTCGGGCCGCGGCCGATGAATATTTGGTAGATGGCCGGTTCCAATTGCCGGGCCAGGTCGCCCAGCGCCTTACGTGCCACCGGAACCCGGCGCCAACCAAGACATTCTTGCTTTTCTTCGCGTATAACCGCTTCAAAACGAGCCATGCAAATATGTCTTTGGTCCGGATCTGGCGGCAGGAAGACCAATCCGCTGGCGTATTCTTTTTCGGGAGGAAGATTGATGGAAGCTTCCGCACTTATCTTTTTCAAAAAGACGTGGGGCATCTGCATCAGAATGCCTGCGCCGTCGCCGGTGGTTTCATCGCAACCGCAGGCTCCGCGGTGGGTGAGATTGACCAGGATCTGGAGCCCATCGGCAATGATCTGGTGGGATTTTTCGCCCTTCATATGGCAGATCATACCTACTCCGCAGGCATCATGCTCGAAGCGGGGATCATAAAGGTCCCGAGGCTTAAAAGCGTCGGACAGATGTTTTGACATATTATGCTTTCCCAAGTTTCCTTATCAGTGTCATCCATAGTCTAAGCATTTTATCTGACTATCCTCTACCAAGAATATTCTTGTAAAACACATGCCATCCTATTACCAGTTTTTGGCCGTCCCCGCAAAGTAAAACCTTCCTTCGAC
>CP070771.1:3079066-3084351 GCA_020345785.1 Desulfobacterales bacterium | reverse complement strand
GATCTGATGGATTTTTGCCGCAGTCAAAAAATTCCGACAAAGATCCCCTTTCGCAAACTGAAAGCGGCCGACCAAAAAGCCATCGTTGAAGGAACGCCCGATTATTACGGCATCAAGGGGCTTTTCCGCTGGCTGGAGTCCAGAACTTACAAGATGACGGTGCGGGTATTTTTGTCCCGTTACCGCAGTTATGACGTCTGTCAGGAATGTGGCGGCACACGCTTCAAACCGGAAACGCTGCAGTACAGAATCAACGGACAACACATCGCTCAAATCTATGCCAAGAATGTCGCCGGGGCCCTTGAATTTTTCAGGTCTCTCACGGTACCGCTCGAAGATGAGGCCAGTTCGCTGATACTTGAGGAAGTCATCAATCGCCTGTATTATCTCAGGGATGTCGGCCTGGAATACCTGACGCTTGATCGCCAGTCCCGCACCCTTTCCGGCGGCGAGGTCCAGCGGGTGGCGCTGGCTTCAGCCCTGGGATCATCCCTGGTCAACACCCTCTATGTGCTAGACGAACCCAGCATCGGCCTTCATCCGCGTGACAACCACCGTCTCATTCGTATATTGAAGGGGTTGCGCAATTTATCCAATACCGTCGTGGTGGTTGAACACGACCCTGAGATTATTCGTGAAAGTGACTACCTGCTGGATCTGGGTCCCAAAGCCGGCGAGCAGGGCGGTCGGGTGATGTATTTCGGGCCCACGGCCAACGTCAACGGTTCTCTGACGGGACAATACTTGAAAGGCGAGCGCCGTATAACGACTGCCGGACGACACCGCAAGCCCAGCAACGGCCGGTGGTTGTCTATCAGGGGCGCCGCCGAAAACAACCTGAAAAAAATCGATGTCGACATTCCTCTGGGGGTGTTTGTCTGCCTGACCGGTGTTTCAGGCTCGGGCAAATCGACCCTGGCGGAAGAAATTCTATATAAAGCCGCCAAAAGAGCCCTGGGCAGTCAGGAAGGACGTCCCGGTAAACACACCGCCATCAAAGGGGTCGATGCCATCGCGGATGTCGTGCTGGTGGACCAGCGTGCCATCGGACGCACCCCCCGGGCCAATGCGCTGACCTACACCAAAGCCCTGGATCCGATCCGTCAACTGCTGGCCGATACGGCCGAGGCGCGGGCTGGAGGATTGGGTCCCGGTCATTTCTCCTTTAATGTTGCCGGCGGCAGGTGCGAAAGCTGCAAAGGCGACGGATTCGAAAAAGTTGAAATGCAGTTTCTTTCCGATGTGTTCATCACCTGTCCGGATTGCAACGGCAAACGCTTCAAAGCCGATGTGCTGGATGTCCATTACCGGGGGCAAAACATCCACGATATCCTGAACATGACGGTGGATCAGGCGTTGCATTTTTTTAAAGATCACCCAAAAGTGGTCGCGTCCCTGCAGCCCCTGGCTGAAGTGGGCCTGGGATATATTCGTCTGGGGCAGCCGATCAACACCATGTCCGGCGGCGAGGCCCAGCGTCTCAAGCTGTCGCGCTATGTCCGCATCGGTTCTGAAAATTCCTCACCGAAACTGTTCATATTTGACGAACCCACCACCGGCCTGCATTTCGATGATATCGGCAAGCTGCTGAACGCTTTACAAAGGCTGGTGGACGCCGGCAACACGGTCCTGGTGATCGAACACAACATGGATGTTGTAAAAACCGCCGATTGGGTCATCGATTTAGGACCGGACGGGGGCGATGCCGGCGGCCTGGTCGTAGCCACCGGTCCCCCTGTGGAGGTTGCCAAAAATATTAAATCGCATACCGGCCGATTTTTGAAAGCCTACTTAAAGGAATCAGGTCGGTTGAAGCGCCCGAAACAAACTGCCGGGGGGGTGGCCGAAGCGACCCCGTCATATTCAAATGTTCACCTGACGGATGTCATCGCCTTAAAAGGTGCCCGGGAGCATAATTTAAAGGATGTGAACCTGGCGCTGCCCCACAACGAATTGGTGGTTTTGACCGGGGTATCCGGCTCGGGCAAATCCACCCTGGCATTCGATATTCTGTTTGCCGAAGGCCAGCGCCGCTATTTGGAGAGTCTGGCGCCTTACGTGCGCCAGTACATGAAAATTCTGGAGCGGCCGGAGGTCGATCTGGTAACCGGTTTGGCCCCGACCGTTGCCATAGAACAGCGAACCAGCTATGCCAGCCGACGGTCTACCGTGGCGACGCTGACTGAAATTTACCATTATTTGCGGCTGTTATACAGCAAGCTGGGTATTCAGCACTGTCCGGGATGCGGCCGCAAATTATCGGCTCAAACCCAGGCGGCCATCGTTGAACAAATCCGCGCACGGTATCCCCGCAAACCGGCGACAGTGATGGCACCAAAAGTGTTCGGCCGCAAAGGTTTTCACAAAGATGTGCTGGCCCGGGCCCTCAAAAAGGGCTTTAAAACAGCCCGCATCGACGGCCGGATAACGAAATTAAAAGCGGGTATGGCACTGAGTCGTTATCATGAGCACAACATTGATCTTGTGGTTGGCAGGCTACCCGCGAAAGACCTTGAGGGGCTGATAGACCGGGCCCTGGCGGAAGGCAACGGCAGCCTGGTGATTGTCGATCGTCAACACAACGAAGATGTATTCAGCCTGCACGGCATCTGTCCCACCTGCGGCATCGGTCTGGAAAGCCTCGATCCCCGCCTCTTTTCCTTCAACAGCAAACAGGGCGCCTGCCCCAAGTGCAACGGCCTTGGCGCCATCGGCGATACTGAGGATGGAGATGAAGTCGATGTAAAGATATGCTCCGGCTGCGGCGGCAGTCGCCTAAAACCGCAAGCCCTGGCTGTTAAAGTCGGCGATCACAGTATCTGGGACCTCACCCAAAAACCGGCGCGGGATATATATCGGATCATTAGAAATTTGTCATTCCGTCCCCATGAAAAACCAGTGGCCGAACCGATTGTAGCCGAACTGCTGAGCCGCCTGGCGCTGCTGAACCAGCTGGGACTGTCTTATCTCTCCCTGGCCCGCAGCGGCGATACGCTTTCCGGCGGAGAGGCACAGCGCATACGTCTGGCCGCCCAGTTGGGTTCGAATCTGACCGGTGTGTGCTATATTTTGGATGAGCCCACCATCGGGCTGCACGCCCGGGATAACCGCATCCTGATCGATGCTCTCAAAACGCTGCGCGACCGGGGCAATACCATTCTGGTGGTCGAACATGATGAAGAGACGATTCGCGAGGCAGATACCATTGTCGATCTGGGACCGGGGGCCGGCCAGGACGGCGGCCGGGTCGTGGCTTCCGGCAAACTGGCCGACCTGAAAAAAGCGCCTTTATCCGTGACCGGCGCCTTGATTGACGGCCACCCGAAGCAGATCACCTCCCGCTTGAGACCCTACCAAAAAATGTCCGTGGTCCAAATTCAGGGGGCAACCGTCAACAATCTAAAAAATATCAAGGTTGGGATTCCCCTGGGCTGCCTGATTGCTGTAACCGGCGTTTCAGGCTCGGGCAAATCCAGTTTACTCAAGGAAACGTTATACCGCGGACTGCGCAATCGACTGCTGAAGCAGCAGCGCCAGGCCGGCGATTGTAATGATATCAAAGGCTGGCAGAAGCTGAAGCGCGTGCTGGAGGTCGATCACAGTCCCATCGGCCGCACACCGCGCTCCGTGCCGGCTTCCTATGTGGGCTTTCTGTCGGAAATTCGTAAATTATTCTCGCTGACGCCGCCGGCTCGCGCCCGGGGATATTCGGCCGGCCGTTTTTCATTTAACGTAGCTGAAGGCCGGTGTGAGGCCTGCAAGGGACAGGGGCGGCCGAAGGTTGAAATGAGCTTTTTACCCGATGTGTATGTGCCCTGTGATGTCTGCCGAGGAAAACGTTTCACCAACGAAACCCTGGCCGTGCAGTATCGGGGTAAAAACATATCCGAGATTCTGGAAATGACCTTTGCCGAAGCGGCGCGCTTTTTCGTCGCCATTCCCTCTATCCGGCGCGCCGTTCAATTTGTCTGTGATGTGGGTTTGGGCTATTTATGCCTCGGGCAGCCCAGTCCCACCCTGTCAGGCGGTGAGGCCCAGCGCATCAAACTGGCCCAGCAGCTGGTAAAACCGTCCAACGGACACACCCTCTACATCCTGGATGAACCCACCACAGGTCTTCACATGGCCGATGTTCAGCGGCTGATCGACGTTCTGCAAAAGCTGGTGGATGAAGGCAATACCGTGGCCGTCATTGAACACAACATGGAAATCATCAGGGAAGCGGACTACATCATCGACCTGGGGCCCGAAGGCGGTGACGAAGGCGGCCGGGTGGTCGCCGCCGGATCACCGCAAGAACTCTTAAAGTTCGCCGGAAAATCCCACACGGCAAGGTGGTTTCAGAAGTACCTGCAAGGAAGCTAGTGGCTGATCCAAAATCCCGCCCCACCGCTGTGTTGGGTTTTGCCCTCAGGGACTCACATCTGCGTAAAAATTTGATATTCGTAGGTTGGGTTGATCCGCCAGAGGCGGACAACATGATCGATCGGGCTCAACCCAACCTACCCGACATCAGAACTTTTCATTGAGGCACTATCGAACATTCAAACTTGCCATTCAAGTCAATATAACGTATCATAACAATTAATAATATTACATTTTTTCGACGGTAAATGTAACAATTCTTTTAATGCCTAATCCGGTGAATCAAATACGAATCAACCAGGAGCCGACAAGTGTCGAAAAAATATGAATTAAAGGTCTCTGATCTTCGATGTGTTTGCGACCCCAAGGTTTTCAAATTTAAAAATACGTCGGAAGTCAAACCCTTGGATGAAATCATCGGCCAAAAAAGGGCGGTTCAGGCCCTTGAATTCGGACTCAATATGAGAAGCTCCGGCTACAATATCTTTGTCACGGGACTTGAAGGCACCGGCAAGTCCACCATCGTCAAAGACTATGTTACCAAACACGCTAAAACTCAGCCGAAACCGGATGATTGGTGCCTCGTCAATAATTTTAAAGATGAGTTTCGCCCGCGAGCCATTGCGGTGCCCAGCGGAAAAGCAGTCCAGCTCAGCAAAAAAATGAATCGATTTATCCAGGATCTCAAAAAAGACCTGCCGGCTGCCTTTGAGAGTGAACCGTATTTAAACCGGCTGTCTACCATCAAAAACGGCTATGCCGATAAACAGCATCAGCTTTTCCACCGTATTGAAAAGTTTGCCGCGGACAAAGGCGTCCAGATCATTAAAACCGAAACCGAACAGGAATTCGAAACGGTTCCCGTCTTTGACGGCAAACCGCTTACAACGGAGGATTTTAACAAACTTAGCGATGACCAG
>CP070771.1:3069963-3078966 GCA_020345785.1 Desulfobacterales bacterium | reverse complement strand
TTTGCTGCTCCATATTTTGATGATTTATTACCGGCGCAGTAATTTTAGGGAAGGAGGCGAGGATGGCGGAATTCAAATTCTCGAACGTCGAACGCGAAATGGAAGTCTATGGCTATGACGCGGTGGTCAAAAGCCACTGCCGGATGTGCCACGGTGGGTGCGGTGTTCTGGTCTATACCAAAGACGGCAAAGCCGTTAAGATCGCCGGCGATCAGGATTGTCCCATCAATCACGGCACCCTCTGCAGTAAAGGGCTGGCGTCCCTCCAGCTGGCCTATCATCCGGATCGGCTGACCTATCCGGTGCGGCGCATCGGACCCAAAGGCAGCGGGAAATGGGAGCGGATCACCTGGGATGAGGCCTTGGACACCATTGCCGGCCGGATCCTGGATTACAAAGAGCGTTTCGGGGCCGAATCTACTGTGCTGGGTTACGGAACAGGCCGGGAAAATGAGGCCGTGATCTACCGCTTTGCCAATCTGCTGGGAACTCCCAATGTGCTGACGGCCGGGCATTTTTGTTATGGGCCGCGCATTGCCACCAGCATCATCACCTGTGGATCAAATCCAATTGTCGACTACGAAAACAATCCCAAGTGTATTATGGTGTGGGGCAACAACCTGACCATCAGCAATCCGGACTGCTATAAGGGCGAGCCTTTTTCCACCAGTCTGAATGCCGGAGCCAAGCTGATTGTCGTAGACCCCCGGCTTACCCGTGTCGCTGCCCGGGCCGATATCTGGCTGCCGCTCAGACCCGGCACGGACACGGCCCTGGCGCTGGGTATGCTCAATGTGATCGTAAATGAAAAGCTTTACGATCGGGAATTTGTCAGCGAGCATGTTTACGGCTGGGAGCAGTTTGTCGAGCGGGTCAATCAATACCCGCCGGAAAAAGCGGCCGAAATCACCTGGGTTTCGCAGGAAACAATCAAACAGGCCGCACGGCTGTTTGCCGCTACTAAACCTGCCGCCATTCAGTGGGGCGTCGCCATTGAACAGCAGATCAACTGTGCCGACAACAACCGGGCGCTGATGGCATTGATGGGCATCACCGGCAATATCGATGCCAAGGGCGGCCAGGTGTTGTTTAACACCCCCAAGATCAGAAATGTGGGACAATTCGGCGCCCACCGCATGCTGCCGTATGAACAGGCCCAAAAGCGTCTGGGCGGTGATCGCTTTCGGCTGGCCGGCAATTTCGCGATCATCAATCCCAAGTGCGTCTGGGATGCGATTATAGCTGAGGAGCCTTATGCCGTGAAGATGCTGTTTTTGATCAGCTCCAATCCGGTGCTGACCCGGGCCAACGCCAAAGAGGTTTACCGTGCGCTTGAAGAGGTCGAGTTCATGGCCGTGGCCGACTTTTTCCTGACACCGACCGCTGAGCTGGCCGATATTGTCCTGCCGGCGGCCACCTGGCTTGAGATGGACTACATCGGGGATTTCTGGAAACGGCACGGCTACCTTCTACCCAGGCGCAAGGTAATTCAGGTTGGCGAGTGCCGCTCTGATCATGAAATGCTCAATGACCTGGCCCACCGGGTCGGGCAGGGCGAACACTGGTGGGATACATTTGAAGGCGGGCTGGACTACATCCTGGAGCCCATGGGAATCACCTGGCAGGATTTCAAGAAAATGGAGTATATCCGCGGCGAGGTCAAATACCAAAAGTACAGAGAAAGGGGATTTTCGACACCTACGAAAAAATTTGAACTCTATTCGACCCTGCTGGAAAACTGGGGCTATGATCCGCTGCCGCAATACCGCGAACCGCCGGAAAGCCCCGTCAGCACGCCTGATCTATACAGACAATACCCTTACATCCTGATCACCGGCCGCCGTCTGCCGGGTTTTTTCCACACTGAAAACCGGCAGCTGCCCTGGATGCGGGAGCTGCACCCGGATCCGGTGGTGGAAATTCATCCGGATACCGCCAAAAAGGAAGGCATCCGGCAGGGAGACTGGGTGATCATCGAATCTCCCCGGGGCAAAGCGCGACAGCGGGCGAAATTGTTTGCCGGCATGGACCCGCGGATCGTTTCCGCCGAGCACGGCTGGTGGTTTCCGGAGAATAAAGATCCCGGCCATGGCTGGGATGCGTCCAATATCAATATGCTGACCGACAATGCCTATGAAACCTGTGACCCGGCCATGGGCGCGACCAGTGTCAGGACTTTGCTGTGTAAAATATATCCGGAGGAGAGCGGCGATACCAAAGGTTGATATATGGCAGTGGAGAGGCGGAGTTTCGGCATTTAAAGAAGCAAATGACTGATTTTGCGAAAATTACTTGCATAGTTAAAATCATGAAAATTTTAAGCACCAATAGCCAAATTCCAAACAAATCTCAATGATCCAAATTCAAAAATCCAAACAAATGAGCCGTCTACCATTGTGCCCAACGGCATCATCCCCGGCTCATCTGGGTTTACGAACCGATTCGCGGCAATCTTGATGAATGTCCTGGTCATTGAATATTGAACTTTGGGATTTGTTTGTAATTTGGTGCTTGAGATTTGAGATTTTATTATCTTATAAAACGTTCTAATGCAATTGAAGGTATACAACATGACTCGCTTTGGAATCATTATTGATGAACAGCTCTGTTGGGGCTGCAGAACCTGTGAGGTGGCCTGCAAGCAGGAAAACCGGACACCTGAGGGGGTCAATTTGATTGCGGTGCGGGAAGACGGCCCGAGGTGGGTCGATGATCAACCGGAATTTGTATTTCAGGTAAACCTGTGCCGGCACTGCGACGAACCACCTTGTGCCGAAGCCTGCCCGGAAGAGGCTATTAGCAAAAGAGATGACGGTCTTGTCATCATGAATTACGAGCTGTGTACAGGGTGCCAGGCCTGCATGCAAGAATGCCCATACGATGCCATCGCTTATGACATGTACAGAAATATCGCGCAAAAGTGCAACCTCTGCCATCACCGGGTTGATCAAGGGCTTATCCCGGCCTGTGCCGATAACGTGTGCCTGGCGCATTGTATAAACTTTACAAGCGCCTAAATCGGGCAAGCCGGCCGTAGCAAAGAGGAAATCCCGATTTATCGCGGAACCTAAAAAGAGAATTTGGTCACGAGAGCATTCCGCCGCGGCGCATATGCCTCAACCTAAGCGAAAATCATCGGGTTTAGACACAATGTAGCGGCGGGGTTAATCCCCGCCTTGACCGTGGTGATTGTCTTGCACAGGTGTTTCTCTAATTTATCTATGTTAAACGGTGCGATCCGGCGTTTTGGCGGGGATAAACCCCGCCGCTACTCATTTGGCGCTTTTATACAGGTCATCACACGCCGAGTTCCATCCGCGATGTCCGCGCAGCAATCCTTATGTTGACGCGTATGTGCCGCGGCGGGAAAAAGACGAAAATCAGGCAAAATAAATTTCGTGCTAACGCGGCGCAAGCGCCTGCGCTGCGCGTTCCGGATTTCGTGTTTTCGTGATGAAAAATCTTTTTAAATTTATAGGGTTGATGGATGGTAATGTGTCATGAAAAGATTTTATAAAGTGGTATTTGCTTTAGCTGTCTTGTTTTTAATCGTTTCTTCAGCTGCTGCCCAAGTTGATGCGTTGCGGGAAATGACAATGGTGGTTCCGGCGGAAAGCCTGACGAAAGTTATTAAGCCGCTGCTGCCGTATCCAATAGATCTCGGCAAAAATTTTTTAGGTTCTTTTTTTGTTCAATCCATTGAAAATATTCGGATAAACAATGGTAAGATTTTATTTTCTTCTCTTATCAGCGGCAAGGATGTCAAATTCACGACGAAAATCGGGAAACAGATCGTCAGTTTAGTGGTAGGGGATGTGAATTTACCGAGCCGCTGGGAGGTATCGTTTCGCTACGATAAAAGCCAAAAGACCCTATTCATCAAACCTGACCTGGTAGACTCAAAAGATGAGAAGGAATTCAGCCAGGGGGACGCGCTGCTGAATACATTGCTGACAGCGTTGAGCGGCATAGAATATCCGGTTGAGCTGAACAATCTGAAACCGGTAACATCAGAATTCCTCCATCAGTCGCTGACACTCAATACTGATATTGCCGACGTTTATGGAGCTGACAACAAGCTGTTCATAGAACTGATTCCCAGAGTTCAAATTGATAGTACCCAACAGCCATAAAATTGAAATTAAACTCTTGACTTTTAGACCTGACTTTAGTTCATTTTGTTCATGTCCATTTTTGACACCCAAATTAAAACTATATTTGTTATAATAAAGGAAAATTTTCGACAGCCGCGAAATCGAGAATCCTGAGAGTCTTAATTGTGATTTTTTTGCATTTGTCTTAATTGGTTCCCCGATGAATCGGAATCTGCGCTTTGCTCAAAACGGCAGGTCCGGCTTAGAGTCTTAGAGGTAAAATGTGCATTTTGTGATAAAAAATTTTTCTCGCAAAGGCGCAAAGCACGCAAAGATAAAGTCTCAAGTTAATCTTGGCGTCTTTGCATCCTGGCGAGTCCGGGCGGATCTTTTCAGGTTCATCCGGGTTAGGGTTTCACTATGCAAACTCTAGGTGACTATCTCAAGAAAGAAAGAGAAGCACGCAACATCAGCTTGAACGATGTTTCTGAATTTACCAAGATATCAAAGACATATCTTGATTTCCTTGAAAGGGATGATTTTACGAAAATCCCCGGAGAACCCTATGTCAAAGGATATATCTCTTCCTACGCCGAGTGCGTAGGAATCAGCGAACATGAAGCACTTAAACTGTATGATTCTTTTCAGAAAGAAAAACGTCATACGGAAGAAATAAAGGCCGAGGTATTGGAAAATAAAAAAGGACCGACGCGGCCGTTTCGTTCATTTAAAACCAAAACCCGACTCGTTTTAGCGCTTTCGATACTAATAATTCTAACGACTGGAGTTTATTATTCATTCTTTCGAAATCAAGAGAAAACTGCGGCTGATGAGCATGATCAGAGCGCTGATAAAACCGCACTGACAAACACAATTTCAAAGATTGAATCCAACTATCCGCAGGAGCGGCAAGCCGGCGTTTTTTTTGAATCAGAAAAACAAGATGGCTTCGAAAAAAAACCGGAATTCATGGAAAGCGCAAAAAAATATGATGAGGGCGTGACTCAAATGCCGGCAATAGAGAAAAGCCGCCAACCAGAAAAGATTTCAAAGGGAGCTGCAGTTTATCCGCCGGTTTATGAGTCTTCGCTGGTAAAAGACCTGCAGGATTCAGTGATTTATCAAACGCCTTCAGAAAGTGGTTTGGAGGTTGTCGAAGCAGCCGCATGCAGTGAATTAATAGGCCGAAGTCCAAAAGGTTGCGGCGAATCGTTTGGATGGTCAACAGACAGAGTCTACATCTGGAATCGCATTCAATGTGAAAGCCCTCCTTCGTCGATCAGACACGTCTATTATTTCAAAGGCGAAAAGGTCAATGAAATTATGTTAAATGTCAAATCCTCCAACTGGAGAACCTGGAGCTATAAGACGCTTTCAGATGAGCTTTACATCGGCCCATGGCGGGTTGACATAACGACGATGGATGGTAAATTGCTGAAGACCATCGAATTTGAAATCATATAAACTTCAGTTGCCAATTCGGTCAAAAATAGGGACCAAAACGTAGTATATGCCAAGCTAAAATTAATAAAGACACAGCCGCCGAAGAAATATGTGGCGGGGTGGCCGGCAGGTATCTTAGGTTTTACAATCTATCCGGAGATATAGGGCAGCGGCCAGATCTTGAAGTAATCCCGTATTCGTATCCACATGCCGACCAGACCCTCGGGCTCCACGATGATGAATAAAATGATCAGCCCTCCGAAGACGAACTCTTTTAAGGGGCCCAGAACGATGGTGAAGTTAGGATCATAAACGTTAGCGATATAGCTGACAATCAAATCCAATAGAACGGGCACGAGAGTGATAAAGATAACGCCAAAAACCGTGCCCACCAGTCTTCCCAGACCGCCCACCAAGACCATGGCCAGCAATATGATGGAATGCAGAAAGGTATAGTCTTCCGGGATTGCGGTTCTGAGCAGTCCGGCAAACATGGCCCCGGCCACACCCGCATAAAAGGCACTGAGGGAGAAGGAAAGAAGCTTGTAAGGAAAAATGGGTATTCCAATGATTTCGGCGGAGACGTCGTTGTCACGAATGGCAATGAAAGCGCGGCCGATTTTGGAACGGATAATATTTTTAGCTCCCCACATCAGAAAAATTGTCAGGATAAAAAGCAACGCAAAATAGGTTTGATTCTTTTCGAGAGAGATACCAAACGCATGGGGGGTGGGAAGTTCAATTCCTCTTATACCCCGAGTCACACTGTCCCAATGGATGATCATGTAATCAATCACAAACTGAAAGGCCAGCGTGGCGACCATCAGATAAAACCCCTTGATGCGCAGGGAGGGAATGCCGACAATGAGTCCTAACAGCGCGGCCACCAGGCCGCCTGCCAGAATGGATAGTATAAAAGGAAATCCCCATTTGGTAACCAGCAGGGCGGAAGTGTAGGCGCCTACCCCCATAAAGGCCGCATGACCGATGGAAAGGAGGCCGGTGAAGCCGACGAGAACTTGAAGGCCTATGGCAGATATGAGGTTAATCAGGATTAAGCTGCCGATGAAATAATGGTATTCATTGGCCCCAATGCCGATCAGTGATCCGAGGAATGTAATGGTGACAAGGATGAGCAAAACGACAAACCAGGTGCGCATGAAGCGGGTGCGAAAGATCCGTTCATCTTCCCGGTAGCTATAGACAGCGGTAGATGAAAAATATTTATTATAAAGATCAGACAGCGACATCACGCCGTGACCTCCTCTATTGCAACGATTCCTTTAAAGGTTGAGACGCGGCCGTCTTCGTAGCGTATCTCAATGTCCAGACCATGTTCTTTCGCGGATTGATAAAGATCTTTTATCAGGAGCTGGTATCTTTGGCTGACAAACTTGCGCCTTACTTTTCTGGTGCGCGTTAACTCTCCATCGTCAGGATGAAGCTGCTTGAGCAGGATGGCAAAGCGTTTGATACGAATATTCTCCGGAAATCGCTCGTTGATTTTTTGGATCTCATCTCGTATCAATTCGTAAACCTCCCGCCTCTGGGAGAGATCCTGGAAAGTGGTAAAGGAGATGCCCCTTTTCTTGGCCCAATTCCCGACGTTTTCGAGATCGATGCTGACGATGGCTGTCACATAAGGCCTTTCCCCGCCGCAGACCATGGCCTCGTTGATGTAGGCACTGAATTTCAGTCGCGTCTCCAAATCTTGCGGAGCAAAGCGCGTACCATCCTCCAGGGTCATAATATCTTTAGCGCGATCGAAGACATACAAATGGCCGTCTTCTCCCATATACCCGGCATCACCGGTACGCAGGAAACCGTCCGCGGTATAAGCCTCCCGGGTAGCTTCATCATTTTGGTAGTATCCTAAATGGGTATTTTTACCTCTCACCAAGATCTCGCCGTCTTCGGATATCTTGACCTCAACACCCGGTATCGGAACGCCCACCGTCTCGGGTCTCACATCATGCTCTCTGTGAGTGGTGGCGATTCCGCTGCACTCTGATTGTCCGAAAACCTGGCGCAGGTCAAGACCGAGTGCTTTGAAATATTTAAAGACCTCCGGTGAGATGGCTCCACCTCCGGTAATAGCTACTTTTACGCGCCCTAAACCCATTTTATTCTTCAGCGGCCTGAGCACAAGGAAGTTCAGAGCACGATTTAAAGTTCGATTCCAGAGGCCGGGATTTTCTCCTGCCAGATCGGCTTCGGTGCATTTCAAGGCTGTCCGAATGGCAAGATTGTAGAAATAGCGCTTGACAACATCGGCATTGTCCATGGCCGCTTGGATGGTGGATATAAAAAATTCCCATACCACCGGTGTTCCCCCGAAATAAGAAGGTTGAAGCTCTAAGAGATCCTTGCGAAGCGATTCGGTTTCTTCCGGGAAATTATAACGGCTGCCTTCCTTCAAGAAACGCATAACATTAAATAATTGCTCGCCGATCCACGACAGGGGGGCCGCAGAAAGTCTCTCATCCCCTTTTTCCATTTTTACGACGTTGCCATAACTCTCACTGGCGAAAAGGAGGTTCTCATGGCTGAGCATGGATAGTTTCGGCAAAGCGGTGGTACCCGAGGTCGTCAGCATGATGGCCGGTTGGGAAGGATCGGTTGTCTCGGCTTTTTTTTGTAGATAATCTGCTTGAGAAACTTCTTCTTCAGCGCCAATTTCAATGACAGCTTCAAACCGCTCAAGGAAGGGA
Organism: Desulfobacterales bacterium; assembly: GCA_020345785.1. Next base: position 3,070,718 of record CP070771.1, on the reverse strand, counting down.
TATTTCCCATAATAATGACTCATGCCGCGTGAGTCCCAGACCACCACTTTTTTGACGTTATGTTTGATTTTGTCCCAGATGGTGAGAATTTTGTCCACCTGCTCCTGATCCCGCACCACCAAAAACCTGGCATCGGCATAGGAAATCAAATACGCTATTTCCTCAGCCAGGCTGTCCGCATAAGCCCCGGTAGGAACGCCACCGGCAGCCATACACCCAAACTCGGCGATGATCCATTCGGGCTTGTTATCTCCGATGATGGACAGGTGGTTGCCGTCCTCAAACCCCAGCGCGCGGAGTCCTAAAGCAAAACGTTGGACATTCGATTGAAATTCGAGCCATGTCATCGGCCTCCAGATACCATATCGTTTCTCCCGCATGGCGACATGATCGGGCGTCTCGATTGTATTTTTTACAATGAGACCGAGGAGGGTTTTTTCCAACATCACCTGTTCCATAGGCGCTTAAAAAGGGCTATCGACAAATTGTTGTCGATGTTGCCGAGTGCTCTGATTTTTATAGGTTTCAGGTGTCAGCCCACCCGCTGGCAACCGAAGGTTGCCAGTTTGATCTAAAAAAGAAACTTTAAAAAGCGAATATCGAATATCGAATAATGAATATTCCGCCGGAGGCGGATCGAAGGGAGGTATTCTGTCTATTTTATAAAGAGACCGAGCAACGCGAAACCATCCTTCGATATTCTGCGGTTCGATATTCGATATTCTGTCCGCCGCGGCGGACTGTTTCGTTTAGAT
>CP070771.1:3032104-3069863 GCA_020345785.1 Desulfobacterales bacterium | reverse complement strand
CGACATGGCCGAAGCAAAAGGCCAATTGAGCAAATCAACAACTTGAATCTGAATCAGATTGGAAAGCATCTGCTCTTTACGCCCACCCAGTAAGGCGGGCGTAATGAATGTCTTTTTGTATCCGACGCCCAATTCCGTGCTTTTCTGGGACACCGTCGTTTTAAACGGCTACCTGTTGTTAAATATCATCATCGGCTGGAATGTGCTGGAGGCCGAGCGCAACGGTGTCAAGTATCAAAAGTGGTTAAAACCGATTATTTACCTTTCCATTCCCTGGGCCATCAGTATCCACACGGTCACTGCCTATCTGTACTGCGGTTTGCCGGGCAGGGGCTTCTGGATGACCGCCATTCTGGCGCCGCGCTTTCTGTCTTCGGCGTTTGCGTCCGGACCGGCCTTGCTGATTTTGATGTGCCTGATTATTCGCCGGGTCAGCAGCTTCGATCCGGGACGGGAGCAAATTCAATCTCTGGCCAAAATTGTGGCCTATGCGATTTGTGTCAACGTGTTCTTCTTTTTGTGTGAGGTGTTTGTGGCCTTTTACAGCCAGATACCGGAGCACATGGATCACCTTAAGTACCTGTTTGTCGGCTTACACGGGCACGGGGCCTATGTCCCCTGGATGTGGACCTCCATAGCATTGATGGTGCTTGGCATCATTCTGACGGTCAATCCGTATACCCGCAAAAATGAGGGGGTCCTGGGGGTAGCCTGCGTGGTCATATTTTTAGGCACTTGGATCGACAAAGGTCTGGGAATGATTGCCGGCGGTTTCACCCCGTCGCCGCTGCATGAAATCAACGAGTACATTCCTACCGTCCCGGAAATTGTGATTGCGCTGGGGGTCTGGTCTATGGGATTTTTTGTATTGACCGCTTTGTTTAAAATTGCAGTGGGTGTCAAAGAGGAAGTTCACGGCTAAAATAACGCATCCGCGTTATTTTAGATTTTAATAATTTAAATTAGCAAATTGCGTCCCGCGAAAAAAAGGGAGCTGTCCACATCGTCGGAGGGCTCCCTTTTTAATTGAATATTTTCGATTGAATATTGAGGTCCACCGGCAGATCAAATTTGTGAAGGGCAAAAAAAGACAAAACCACAGAACTTCCGTAACGATTCAATTTTCAATAGTCAATTCGGCTTGTGCGGGTTAGGGATACCATCGTTGATTACCAAAGATACATGGCGAACAGGATTGGCAGACGGCTTAAAAACCTCTCTCAGCTTGCTGAAGGTCATCGTTCCCGTCTTTGCTGTTGTCAAGGTGCTGGAGCACACCCCGGTCATTAAATGGATATCGCAGGCAGGTGATCCATTGATGGGTTTTGTGGGACTACCCGGGGAGGCAGCCCTGGCCGTGGTGACGGGAATGCTCTTTAATTTCTATGCCGCTCTGGGAATCATTATGGCGCTGGGTTTATCCGCCTGGCAAATAACCATCTTGGCCGTCATGCTGTGCTGCTGCCACGAACTTGTGCTGGAATCTGCAGTGGTCAAGAAAACCGGTATTTCGGCCTGGCCTATTTTGAGTATTCGGCTGGTCACGGCCTTTGCGGCAGGGGTCGTTATGAATCTGGTTGGGAAAATGTTGCCGCAGTTGGGCTAAGGCTATTAGGCCCCGGGAGGCTTATTTCAGCAAATTTATTGATAAATATATATAGGTTTCAGGTGTCAGGTTTCGGGTGTCCCTTCTTCGCCTTTCAGGCTGCGCAGGGCACGCAGCGGCGCCGCTGGCCGCGGAGCGGCCGGTTTGATCGATAAAAAAAACGAATGAACGTCGAACATCGAATACGGAATTCTGTCGATTTTAATTAAATACTGATTAACACGCGGCGCAAGTGCTGGCGCTGCGGGAGCCCTGGCGCAGCGGGAACGCTTGGTCAGTGCGATCGAATCGACCAATTGAAATCCGACTCGACGGAGCGCGTTGCAGGCTTCGATTCACTCCCTTTAAATTAGATAAAGCGCAGCGCGATCCACATTGGACGTTCGATGTTGGACGTTCAATCTTTTTATTGTTCCAACTTTGTAAAGTTTCATATGGGGTTTCAGCCCAGCCGAGCAGCAGCCTTTGGAGATCGGCCAGTTTTATCGGCATGGAGACATAACAAAAGAAAAAAATGCGTAGCATAACATAATTAAGCCGTCGCAGCTTCAATCAAGCAAGACTCTTCGGCATGCAAATAACCTTATACAACATACAACCCTGAATGCGACATTTTTCAGGGCGGATTAAATATAATTGGACTGGCCGCTCATCATCCGTGAAATTCTCACCAACAGTGTCCGTATCTCACTTTTGCTGTTCGCCATCATTATACCCTTGATGGTTGGTTTGGCGCTGCTGCGCGACTCCCGCCTTTTGGACCGGGCCGCCGGGCTTCTTCAGCCGGTTTTGAAGTGGCTTAACCTTTCGAACAGAGCCGCCTTTCCGCTACTGGCTGGTTTTTTTCTGGGGATCGTCATCGGCTCGGGAGTTATTATTGCCTTTGCCCACGAAGGCAGACTGACTAAGAGAGATTTAATGTTGGTGCTCGTTTTTCTGGGGATCTGTCACAGTATTGTCGAAGACACTCTGATATTCATCGCTCTGGGGGCCAACTGGTGGATTCTGATCAGCGCCCGTTTTCTTCTGGCCGCTTTGGCGGCATTCCTTGTTTCATTTTTATTGCAGCCCAAACCTGCGGTTGCAACCATGATGAAGAAATCGAATCCCTAGCTGTATAGTTTAGGGGTACTCCGGCGGTTAAAGTATTGAGGACGCATTTCACCGCTGCGCTTGGCCTGGGGATTTGACGAAAAAGCGTTCAAGCGGGATGTTCGTCGACTTCCTTCAGCTTTTTTAGCAGACGGCGGGCTTTTTCGATATCCTGTCCGGCTTTTGGATGCTGGGGATCCAGTATCAGGGTTTTTTCCCAGGCTTCAATGGCCTTGTCGATTTCTTCTTTCACGAAGTAACTGACCCCGATGCGGTAATTTTCCTCCGCCTGTTTTTTTAACAGCACTTTTATCTCGGCAACGTCTTTTTGAACTCCTTTATAGCGAGGATCCATTTTATTTAATATTTCTAAAGATTCAATATAGTTACGATTTTGCCGCAGTCGCGCTGCAATCTGATAAAGCGCAGCATTTTTTAAATCGGCAGCCTCGCTATTGGATGGATCGATACTTAAAACACCAGCAGTACGCTGCAAAACTTTTTCATATTCCCGACTTAGAAACAGCTTTCTGACGTTTTTTAACTCCCTGGTGATATCAACCAGCGGCAAGGCAAGACCGGGTTCAAGAACCGGCAGCTTCAAGTTCTTTCCGGCGATAAGTGGTTGGTCCGCATCAAGATTATTGTAAACGGCGATTAAATAATATTTGTCTGGATCCTGGTAGACTTTTTCCGCAATACTTGCCAGGCTGTCTCCTTTTTGAACCTGATAACGGCTTGTTATTTCAGGCGACATTTTATTTTTAAGATAATTGAGCGCCTCCGGGTGGTCGGGATTATATCGCAGGGCAATTAAAAATTCCTGCCGGGCGGAGTCAAATGAATTATTATTAAAGTCACGCTTGCCCGTTTCAAAATGTCGATTCGCCGCCAGCTGACTTTCATATTTCAACTGCCGGAACCTGGCGGCATAGTCCTGATCTTCTGGGTTCAGGATACTGAGAACCTGCCAGCCTAAAAGTGCACCGTAAATTTGGCCGCTTTTTTCATATTCTTTGGCCCGCAGCTGCAACCGGTCCGACATTAAAATTTTCTGACGCCGCTCCTTTTCGGAGACGCCGGTAACGATTCTGGTTGCAGTATTTTCCTGGAGAAAATCCGACACGCCCCCACACCCGACGATATGAAAGGCCAGGATAAGATACAAGGCCGCACTTATCAGGTGCTGTAAAAAGCGGCATCGGGAAATCGGAACCGGGTGATGAACCTCTATATTTGCGTCTATTGGCAGATGACAAAGTCGATTTTGGGGACCAGAGAGTTTCATTTCAGAGACATGGTCTCGAAGACAGCGAGTTTTTGTTGATATTTTTCCAAGTCGTCGTCGGCAGATACCAGCGTGCGACCTATCCGATAATTATCGACATAAAACGGATTCGAAGTTCCCGTTGGCATAAATCCGGCCCGAAAGTCGTGTTTTTGCGCAAAGGCGACCAGGAGTGTATTGATCGGACCATCAGGGTAAGCCAGGTAGCGACAATTTTTTCCAAGCGCTCGTTTGATGTCTGCTTGAGAGCGGCTAAGTTCTTTGTCCAACGCCGTCACATATTGATTGAAATTTTTTTTGATTCGAAGCGACTTAAAATTTTGATGAGTTTTACTGCGGCATTGTATGTCTATTCCTTCGCGGGACAGATAACGAATTTCCGGCCAGGAAAGGGCGTCTTTTTTCCCGACGAGATCCGTTTGAACAAACAACGTGGCAGGCATTCGATAATTTTTAAGCAGCGGATAGGCAGTTTCAAGGAAGGAATTCCAACTGTCATCGATCGTGATTGCCACCGATTTGCGAGGGATTTGATCTTTAAACTCAAGAAAATCCAGCAGTTGATCCAGGGTAATGACATGGTAGCCCTGCTTCTTCAAAAATACCAGCTGATCTTCAAAGGCGCGGCGAGTTACCGCGGTGGGATCGGTCTGGTCTTTGGAAAACTTTTTATAGCGCAGTACCGGAACCGTCTGGTAGCCCTCGGTCTGCAGGCCTCCGCGTCCCAGCGGTATCAGAGGGATAATTATTTTTTGTCCCGGAGACGGAACGGTTTCCTTATTAAAGTCGGCGATAATATAGCTGTTGGACGGATCCGATAAATATTTTTTGGCCAGGTCCGGCAGCGTATCACCTTCTTTGATGGTGACAACCGTCGCATTATACAAATCATTATTTGGCATTTGTTGGCGTGCAGCTGGAAGGCAGGCATTTACCCAGAGCACACCGATCAGGGCAATCAAAACAGGCGATGGATATTTTTTACGACCATTGGCCATGGTGCCGCTCCCTGATCTTTAAGATCCGATAGGTTTTAATGGGTTTGGATCTGCCTTTTACCCAATGAGGTCGAAGCGGTTCCACTTCAATGAAATCCCGGATCTGTTCATAGATATTGCTGCTGATAATTATCTCACCCGGCGCCGCGATTTCGCTTATGCGGGAAGCGACATTGACACTGTCACCGATCACCGTGTACTCCATTTTGACCGGTGAGCCGATGTTGCCGGATACAACCAGTCCGGTATGAATGCCGATCCCGATGGATGACAGCAAAACGTTCCCGTTGGCATCGGCGCTGCGGAAGGCTTGCTGCATTTCAAAGGCAGCAGCAACGGCATTTTTAATGTGGTCTTTTTGATAAAAAGGAACGCCGAAGACGGCCAGGACACCATAGCCGATAAACTTGTCTATATAGCCATCGTGGTTGAGGATGGCGCTATTGGCAATTGCGAAAAATTGATTGAGTTCATCCACGATGACTTTCGGTGCCTTGGACTCAGAGTAGGTGGTAAAACCGCGGATATCGGCGAAGAGAATGGTGGCGTCGTTGGTTTGGCCCTGCAGCCAGGTATCTTCCGGATTTTTCATTATCAAATCAAGTATTTGTGGACCAACATATTTTCCGAAGGATTCCTGCATCAGTGATTTGACCCAGAGTTCCTCATTCATCCGGTTGAAGGCGATAGCCAGATTGCCCAATTCATCTCTGCGGGTCAGGTCGATATTGTGTTGGTACTTGCCCTTGCTGATATCCTGGGTTGCTTTGACCAGCTTTGAAATCGGCCGTGAAAATCGCAATCCCAAATAGATGGCAATCGTGATGCCAAACGCAATAATCAGCACGGTCATCCAAAGGATCGACAAACGTTCCCGTCTAATATCCTGCTTGATGAAGTCAAGTGAGACGCCGACATGGACTTCTCCCAATTGCTTGTCTTTAAAAACGGTCGGACGGCTTAAATTCAAGACCCGTTCACCGTCGGGCAGGGTATATTCGAAATAGCGCGTGTCGCCGTCCTGCTGATCGTTGGCCACGTGTTTTATCCGTTTAAATTCAGTTCCTATTTTATTATGGTCTGTGTGGGCTTTAATTTCCATGCGCTGATCGACGATAATTGCGTAAAGCAATCCCTCGACTTCGGCGGCATTTTTAATCAGGGTATTCAGCTGCAGAATATTATCTTCCAGCAGCGGTATCCGCGCATTGGTGTCGAAATAGGTTAAACTGATCATTCCGACTTTGAGTGTCTGCTGGTAAAGCCGATGTTTTTGACGACTTAAGACGAAAAAATCCAGCAAAAAAATTGTCAGTGTGACGACCAGCGTGATGGCCAGTGAAAGTTGAAGCCAGATTGGAAACCGGAAAATCGGCGGCTTGTTCTGCTTATTATTAATGCGCCGTCGTCTGAGAATATCATCAAAATTTCCAGGAAACGACGTCAGTGACAATTGGTAATGCTCATTTACAGCCTTAAGCAAATCCTGCTCGGCGACATACTGCCGTTCGATGAGAATCAGGCCCAGATTTACCGCTTGGTCGAGACGACGCAATCTATCTGATTGTTCGTCAAGCGCACGTATCAGCTGGTCATCCGTAATAAGTTTCTTTTTTTTGAGCAATTCGCCCAGCGTCGCGCCGGAATCCGCAGCGACCTGAGCGTGTTCCTGATTGTGGGTTGAATACGCCATAACGATATTTACAAAAAATTTAACATTTTAAAATAACGAGGAATATAATAGATGATACGCACCGCCGGCGTGCCGGCATTAACAGGGCCGAACTAAATGCCCTAAAATAGTAAGTTGAGGGATCGGTGTCAATTAAAAGAAAGCAAGCCAGCCCAATGCCAAGGGGGTTGACTTTGTCGAATGGAGACGCTATCTGCCGAAGAGTCGGTCGCGAAAATCCGAGGGGTGCTGTAAACAGGTTGACCGGACGCAGCTTATGATGCTTGAAAATGTTTTTAAATATCGTATAAAGCCGATCGGTCTGGTTTTAATGATTTTTTGGCTGGGGTGCGCGAATTCCACGACGGAATTGCCTTCTCCTGAGCGAATAGGTCAAAAGGCGCGCGTCAACGTCATATCTGGAAATCAGGCCGCACGTGTCATTAATAAGATGCACAGCCAATCCGTAGCTGCCGCGGCCAATGTTATCGCCGAGTACGGGCCGGATAAGAAAGACATTTTATATATATCCTTCTACAAAGAAGAGAAGGCGGCCGGTGAAGCATTTCATCTGATGATTGAAAAAATAGCAGCCGCCAAAAAGGGTCCCTTCTTTCATTTAATGCCGCTAAAAATATATCGGAACAAGGCCTATTTAGCATTGGGCATGGGGGCTGTGCACTATATCTATCTTTCCGGCCATTATTTGTTGTGGCTTCAAACCGTTCAATCCTTTGGGAGTGAATTGCCGCCCCGGCTACTTAAAGTCTATCCGTTAGCCGCCGAACCTGGCGGAAGCCGATCCGACCCTAACTTTTCGGCAGCTGTCCATCTATAAAGTCAGGTAATCGGCTGCTTGTCAATTTATTCAAATTCAAAAAAGCTGGTCCCCTGGGGCAGGTCAGAGTAAACTGGCACGGCCGAAGACAACTGCCCTGGAATGATGGAATATTGGGATGCTGAAGTTTATATATTCGTTTGCGATTATTTTCATGGGATTGTTGCTGGGCTATGTGATTCAAATTCTCGTCCGGCGCAAAGATCTTACTTTAGGAATGCCCATTGCTGAATTCAGGAAACTGCTGCAGAAAGTGGCGCTCCTTGTTGTTAATCCGGTCGCCATCTTGGGTGCGGTCTGGATGGTGAACTTAGACAATGCCACGCTGATTGCCCTGCCGTTTATCGGACTGTTTACTTATCTAATCGGCGGGGCGCTGGCCGTTGGCGCTTCCAGGTTGCTGGATCTGGAGGGTAAAAAAACCGGTTCCCTTTTCGGCTGCGGCTTTTTCACCAATATCAGTGCCATCGGCGCCTTGGTCTGCTACATTTTTCTGGGAGAGGCTGGTTTTGCCCTGGTGGCCATGTTTAAATTGTTTCAAGAAGTTGCCTATTACGGCATTGGATTTCCCGTCGCAAAATATTTCGGCAGCAGTCGACATGACGTCCCCGCCCGGGGACTCGTAAAGCACTTGGCGCGTGACCCCTATCTTCTCGTGGCTGTGTCCGCTATAACCATCGGTGGGCTCCTCAACGTCAGCGGCCTTCAAAGACCGGAGTTTTACAAATCCATCATCTCTGTTTTTGTGCCGCTCTTAACTCTTTTATTGCTGATATCCATCGGGATGGCCATGAAATTTCGTAAAATAGGTGCTTATCTTCGCGAGTGTGTGTCGATTTCGCTCATCAAATTTGTTCTGGTTCCGGTGCTGGCGTCGCTGCCCGCCTATTTTTTAGGATACGGCCACATCCAGAATGGGCTTCCGCTGAAGGTTGTCATCATATTGTCCTCCATGCCGGTTGCCTTCAACGCCCTGATACCACCGTCGATTTATAACCTGGATCTGGATCTGGCCAATTCCTGCTGGTTTTTTACCACCGCCCTGCTGGTGGTGGTACTGCCGATGCTGTTGATGGTGATAAATATGATATAACCCCTAATTAATCCGCCCGCAGTGCACATCCAAGGTTGTAGATTTTTCTTTGAAAACTGATAAAACCTAACAGACCTAAGCGCTGGCGGCTTAATTACTTTATGCTACGCATGTTTTTTATCTTTTTTTATTTATTTCATATCCACCACGCGCACCCAGAAAAAACCAGTCGGAATTAATTGAGATTTTTAACTATTTTTCGATTTTAAAAGAACAGTTCAGTCTGCATATGCTTTATATGCTCGGACTCAACCCCCCGCAAAAAGCTTGCTGAAAAATTTGACAAACGGCCAGATTAAGCCCCCCAGAACCGACACCCCCGTCAAGCGTCCCACTATGATTAATCCGATAAGGATAAAAGGTCCGTAGCGTTCCAGGGCGAAGATGGTCTTGGCATACCCGGCCGGCAAAAGTCCGTACAAGATTTTCGAACCGTCCAGCGGCGCAATTGGAAGTATATTGAAAATTGCCAAAGCCAAGTTGATTTGCAGGCTCATAAATACCATATATACTATGCTGCCCGCAATTGAGTGCCGATCGGGTGCCCCGTAAAAGGCGAAAAGCAGTCGGAGTAAAACTCCGCTCATAAGCGCTAAGATAATATTTGAAAGGGGTCCGGCCGCGCTGATCCAGAGCATATCTTTTTTGGGATTTTTTAATCGATGCGGATTTACCGGCACCGGTTTGGCCCAGCCGAAATGGACCAGGAAAATCATGATGGTGCCCAGCGGGTCTAAATGACGCAGCGGATTCATGGACAAACGGCCGCTTCGCCTGGCCGTATCATCGCCATAGCGATCGGCCACATACGCATGGGCATACTCGTGAAAAGTGAGTGCCAATAAAATCGGTGGGGCAATCAGTAGTAACGCTTGTATGTTCATTTAAATATCCCTGCGCGGGTACAAAGAGACCGCTAAAAACACTCTAATCACGAAAGCACTCCGGTTAAAGTGTTAAAAATGTTTAACGGGCGAATACCCGAAAAAGTTAAGGTTCCATTTGCAAAGATAAGGCTGGTTTAATTAATCTGTATTTTTGCTTCGATTGTAGTTGGGTTGAGAGCCGGGAGCCTTTTGTTGGGTTTCGTTCCTCTACCCAACCTACTAAAAACTGTCCATTGCCGCAGATTCGATACCCGGATCGAAATCCAACGGACCTCTCTAAAAACGCATGTGTGGTTTAAATGGCTAAGATAATTATATCGCTATGCATATGAGCGTCTCAGACGGCGCATGCCTTTCAGCCAGCGGTCATAGTCCGAGATTTTGCGTTGCAGGTAAAGACGCACCTTCTCGTGGGGCAGAATCAGGAAGGTTTCGGCGGCTAGGCCGTCGATGACGCTTTCAGCCACCTGTTCCGGTGTTAATACACCGTCGACACCCTGAGGACCTCCTCCGGTGAACTCTCTCAGCATCGGTGTGGCAACCGCCTGAGGGCATAACACCGATACCTTAATTCCGCTGTCGCCATGCGTAATTGCCAGGCATTCGGCAAACCCGATAGCGGCGTGTTTGGTGGTCGAATAAGACGCCGCACCGATCTGGCTCAGCAACCCAGCGGCCGACACCGTGTTGAGCAGATACCCATTTCCGCGTGCGATCATGCCCGGCAAAACCGCTCTGGCAGCATATACGTGGGCCATTACATTGATTTCCCATGCTTTCTGCCATTTGTCGTTGGGACAGCTGGCGGCCGTCCCCTCCGGTTCATCCCGGTAGCTCACGCCGGCGTTTGAGCAAAACAGGTCGATGGGACCGCAATGTTTTTCAGATTCCTTCACCACGCGTATGATATCCGATTCAACGGCAACATCGGCCTGTAATCCCAAACCGCCGATATCTTCCGCCACCTGCCGAGCGCCGTCACCATCAAAATCCACTACTATGACGGCGCGGGCCCCTTCCCGGCGGAATCGGCGGCTCAGGGCCGCACCAATACCACTGGCGCCGCCGGTAACGACAACAACTTTGTCCTTAAGCTGCATCACTAGTGCCCTCCCGATTGACGCGTCAGTTCCTGGTAGAGCTCCAGATAGTCTTGCGGCGGCGGCAGGATTTCCGGATTTTCCCTGGCCAGTATGTTCTTAAGGCGCGCTTCAATATAGCTGTTGTAATCATGGGTAATCACGTAAAAGCGTTCCTCGCGGATCGCCTCGAGTACCTGGCGGGCGACTTCAGCGGGATCGAGGCCGCGCTCGATATACGTTTGATAGACCCTCAAGAAAAAAGCCTCCTCAGCGGTTAATTCCGGGGGCGGTGGAACTTTTGCGGGTCGATTTCGTTCCGACGAACTAAAGATATCCGTACTGACCGGTCCGGGGCACAAGACACTGACTTTTATTTTGGAATTGCGGCTTAGCAGTTCGAGATGCATGGACTCTGATAAGGCAACAACCGCGTGCTTGCTGACGCCGTAAGTGCTGGAAAATACATTTCGGATGAGGCCCGCTATCGATGCCGTATTCACCACGTGGGCCTCGGTGTTTTGATCCAGCATAATCGGCATGAAGGTGTGAATGCCATTGACAATGCCCATGAGATTGACGTCAAGCACCCATTTCCAGCCCTCCAGCGGCGTTTCCCAGCTGCTGCGCCCCCCGTAGCCGACACCGGCATTGTTGCATAACACATGCACTGCACCGAACGTCTCAAGCGTCCTGCCGGCCAGCGTCTCAACCTGCTTGGCCTGCGACACATCTGTCTGCACCCCGATCAGATTGGCGCCGAAGTTCTCAAACGAATGAAGGGTGCGCTCTAACCTTTCACCATCTATGTCGGCCAAAACTACTTTCATGCCGGCTTCCAGGAAACTTTTTGCCATGGCGCGGCCGATGCCGCTGGCAGCTCCGGTGACAACCGCTACACGATTCGTGAACTCTTTCATTTTTTTCCCCTTGTTGTTGAGCGATGTGAGAGAGCGAGAGGACTATTTGTCTGACAAGAAAAGGTATAGAGGGAAACACCGCTGGGTGTCAATTTAAATTGAAATGAATAGCTCCAGTTTTTTGTCAGGCTTTATTAGGATTTGACAACCCAAACGGCCCTTGTTATTTGGTTGGTCATCCTTTCTGCTCATTGTGCGTTGCCATTTAATGGCTGCATCTGATACCTACACAGAGATGAAATTTTAGCCTTATCCGCTCCTGGAAAAGCGAGTTTTCATCATTATTACTCAGTAACCAAGACAAGAGGAATATATGGCTGACAACATGCAATATGATTTACTGATTCAAAACGTGCGATTAGTTCGACCCAATGTTGATTCGGTGGAAGAATCGGACATTGCTGTTAAAGATGGTAAGATTCGGCGCATCGGGCCGGGCATCGATGCCGATGCATCGGCGGAGGTTTACGATGGTCAGGACAGGTTGGCGTTTCCCGGTGTGGTGGACGCGCATATGCACACCGGCATCTATTCACCGCTGCAGGAAGATGCGATTAGCGAGAGTCGCGCGGCCGCCATGGGCGGCGTGACCACCAGCCTGAACTACATGCGAACCGGAGGCTATTATCTCAACAAAGGCGGTCCTTACCGCAATTTTTTTCCGGAAGTACTAGCACTGTCCAAGGGACGTTTCCACGTGGATTATGCCTACCACCTGGCGCCGATGGACCGGCAGCATATCGAGGAGATACCGGATCTAATCGATGAATTTGGAGTGACATCGTTTAAAATTTTCATGTTTTACGGCGGCCACGGATTGCATGGCCGCTCATCCAACCAGCACAAGTTTCTCATGATTGGTGAAGATGAACGCTATGACTATGCCCATTTCGAATTTGTCATGCGGGGTATTCAAGCTGCCCTCCAGAAGTATCCCGCGAAGGCCCATCAGATCAGTTTGAGCCTGCACTGCGAGACGGCCGAGATCATGGCGGCTTACACCAGGATAGTGGAAGAGGATGGAAAGCTGCGGGGGCTGCCGGCCTACCATGCCGCCAGGCCGCCGCACTCCGAGGGGTTGGCGATTTTTATTGCTTCCTATCTGGCCAACGAAACTGATTTGCCGAATATCAATCTGCTGCATCTGTCGTCCCGTAAGGCCTTGACCGCTGCCCTCCAGATGGCAGAGGTCTTCCCGCACATTAATTTCCGCCGCGAGGTGACCATCGGACACCTGATGCTGGACATCGATGCCCCGACCGGAAATTTTGCCAAAGTGAATCCGCCCATTCGACCGCGAGACGATGTGGAGTTTCTCTGGCAGAATTTGCTTAAAGGCAAGCTGGACTGGGTTTGCAGTGATCACGCCTGCTGCAGGCATGAGCTCAAATTAGATGCCGAAAATCCCGGCGACATTTGGCTGGCAAAATCGGGCTTCGGCGGCACCGAATATCTGCTATCCGCCCTGGTCAGTGAGGGGCACAAAAGAGGTTTGTCTTATAACCGTATGGCTGAGCTGACAAGTTTTAATCCGGCCCGCCGGTTCGGGTTGAATCAGAAAGGGGATCTCGCCGAAGGTCTGGATGCAGATGTCGTGCTCGTCGATCCGAACGTGACCTGGATCGTTCACGCACAAGAATCGGAGTCCCGGCAGGGTTATACTCCTTTTGAAGGACTCGAGCTGGGTGCCCGGGTTAAAACCACCTTCCTGCGGGGCCGTCGGATTTTTGACAACGGGCAGGTGATCGGCGAGCCTCGAGGCCGATATCTCAGACGACCTTACTAATCTCTCAGCGGGTTTTGTCTCTTATGAAACTCCACCTAAACGGAACTGCGAACCGCAGAATTTTGAAGGATGGTTTCGCGCGTGGCCTTCGTAGCCATTTTGGCGAAGTAGGCTTGCTCAGTCTCTTTTTATTAAAAAGACGGAATACCTCCCTTCGACATTCGACATTTGTCATTCGGTATTCGATATTTGCTTTTTAAAGTTTCTTTTTTCGACCAAACTGGCCGCTCCGCGATCAGCGGCTGGGCGGCCAGCTGAACCTTCACTATATTAATGGACCAACCGCTGCGCCAACCGGCGCACGACTTCAACACTCGTTTTTTGAAGAAGGCTGAGTTCTTCCCCACCTAATTAATCCGCCCTGAACAATGGGACGTTTAAGAGCTTAATTTGTGTTTTGATAACTGAAGATATTTATCCTATCCAAGCATCGGCGGAGTAATTAAATTTGACAATAAAGGCGCATTGTTATAATTATAATACAATTTTGGCAGGGGTTTCCGGCCTAACAGAACCTGGAGGATAAAATTGGACAATTATGATGTGGTCATAAAAGGTGGGAGTCTGGTCATTCCTTTTGTGGGTGTCCAGAAATCAGATATAGGGATTAAAGGTGAAAAGATCGCAGCCATTGACCGGGATATACCGGCTGCAAACGCCCGGAAGATAATTGATGCCTCGAACAAGCACGTGTTTCCCGGAGCCATAGATTCTCACTTTCATGTGGGAATTTACCGACCTTTAAAAGATGATGCCCGGAGCGAATCAGGTTCAGCGGCTTCCGGCGGTGTCACAACCATTTTGAGTTATTTTAGAACCGGCAAAGACTACTTAAATAAAATCGGACCCTACAAAGAAATCCTGCCTGAGCTGCTAGCGCTTTCCAGCAGTTCATTTTTAACGGACTACGGCTATCACATCGCCTGTTTTACCGAAGAGCACATCAGTGAAGTTGAATGGCTGGTAAAAGAAGGCGGCGTATCAACTCTTAAATATTACATGTTTTACAAGCTGCTGACCCTTGCCGGGGCAACGCCGGAAGCCCAGAACTATTTGATGATCGATAACACGGTCGATTTCAGTTTCCTTTACAAATATATGCGGGAAGTCAGCCGCGTGAATCGACTCTATAATAAATACGGCAATATCAGCCTCAGCGTGCACTGTGAAAATCCGGAAGTCATCCGGGGAACCCAGGCGGAAGTTCAAGCCAATCCCAGTGGCATTCCGCTGAAAGACTACAGTAATGCGCGGCCGCCCTGGCAGGAAGAACTGGCCATAAACGAAATCGCAATTATGGCAAAATATACCAATTGCCCGGTGAACCTACTGCACTTGAGCAGCCAAAAAGCCGTGGAAGCCGGCAAGGACGTTGCCCACCGGTTTAACGACATCGAGTTCCTGCTGGAAGCCACCCTGCATCACCTGGGACTGTCCAACGACATGGATTTGGAACAAAACGCCAAGGTGAATCCACCGATTCGAAGCCCGGAGGACGTTGCGTATCTCTGGCAGTCAGTGTTAGACGGCACCATTAAAACGGTAGCCAGCGATCATGCCTGTCCAACCGCGGAAAAAAAGCAGGGCGACCTGTGGACTTCCATGCCGGGATTTGGCGGCACCTCGCTCATGTTTCCTATTTTAATCTCAGAAGGTTACCATAAACGCGGCTTACCTCTGCATAGAATTGCCGAAATAAGTTCTGCAAACCCTGCGATTTACCATAATCTGCACCCCAAAAAGGGCGCTGTCATGGTTGGAAGCGACGCCGACTTTGCCATCGTTGATATTGATGCCGAAAAAGAAGTCACCCTTGAAAATCTCTTTACCGCCCAAGAATTCAGTCCGGAACTGGGGATGAAATTCAAGGGCTGGCCTGAATATACGCTTTTAAGGGGCAAGGTGATTTTTGAAAATGGCAAACTTGTCGGTCAACCCGGCCAGGGTGAATACATCAAGAGACCGGTGAAGCTGCACTACCCGGAGTTTAGCTAAGCCAGCGAAAGGGGGGAGATTCGTCTGATCCAGAGAGACAAAGCCATACCGCTCTATTATCAGCTGGAAACGATCTTGCGGCGCAAAATTTTTGCAGGTAAATTTTCCAGAGAAAAATCTCTGCCCAGCGAAGATACCTTGGCAGCAGAGTACAAGGTCAGCCGCATTACGGTGCGGCAGGCACTTGCGTCGCTTGAACAGGAAGGGCTTGTTATTCGCCAGCGGGGAAGGGGAACCTTTATTTCCGAAAAAGTAAAGCCCCTCAGACCCCCCAAGCTGACCGGTTCCATCGAGGATTTGATCTCTATGGGGATTCAGACCCGGACGGAAGTGCTGGATATTTCCTGGATCGAACCGCTGGAAAATGTCAGGCAACAATTAGCGTCGGGTGACGAAAAAGTGCTGCGTATCGAAAAAGTCCGGCACATTGAGGAAAGCCCGTTTTCATATGTGCTGAATTACCTGCCGGCCGAGATTGGTGAAAAAGTTCCCCGGGACAAGGTGTCATCCAAGCCGCTGCTGATGATTTTAGAAGAGGATTTGGGTATACGAGCGGACCGGGCGATTCAAACCCTCGAGGCCACCATTGCCGATGCTGAAGTAGCGGCGCTTTTAGATATCCGTATCGGCGATCCTCTGTTAAAAGCCGAGAGAACCGTTTTTGACATCAAGAAAAAGCCGGTTGAATACGTGTCGGTGTTGTATCGCGCCGACAAGTACTCGTATATGGTCAAACTCAAACGTAAGCGAACCCACAACACAGCGGCCTGGGGATCTGCGTAATGTTTTTCAATGCCGTCCTTTATCTAGCGCTTTTGCTTTTCCTGGTTGGATTAATCTATAAAATCAGCAGGTGGTTTTCTAAATACGTTGGAACCGGTGATAGAAATATTGCAGCGTCACAAAGGATCGCATCAGGTCTGAAGGGTGTCGCATCAGTAATTTTCAGCGTTAAGGTATTTTCTCTAGTTAAAGTACTCATCGTTGATGTTCTGCTGCAATTAAGAATACTCAGGGACAAAAAAGATCCGCTGGTCTGGGTAATGCACATTCTTATTTTTGCCGGATTTGCCTTCCTGCTTCTTTTCCATGCCCTGGACAGCCATATTACAGTTGCCCTCTATCCGGATTACCAATCCACCCTGAATCCGTTCATTTTCCTGCGAAATCTCGGCGGGATGTTCGTTTTGACAGGCCTGGTGCTGGCCATTATACGCCGGGCAGTTGTTTTGAAAGGGCGGATCAAAACCAGCGGCATGGATATATATGCCATCGCTATTCTGGCCGTGGTCATCGGGTCCGGTTTTTTGCTGGAAAGTTTGAAAATTACCTCTCAGGCCGAGTTCGAGGATATGGTCGCGGAATATAGCGATATTGATGAGCCGGTGGATAAACTGGCGCTTGAGAGTTATTGGGTGGAAAATTTCGGTCTGGTTTCGCCAAACGTTGATTTACCGGTTTCAGGTCAAACGCTTGCCAAGGGCCTGGAGTTGCACGAAACGAACTGTTGGGACTGTCACTCCCGCCCCCAATCTGCCTTTATATCCTATCCGTTGTCGAGATTAATTAAACCCTTCGCTCTGCGCCTGGATCGCATCGAAGCCAGAACTGTTGTGCGGTATATTCACTTTATGGCCTGTTTTTTCGGACTGGCTTTGCTGGCGTTCAGCAAGTTGTTTCACATGGTCAGCACACCCGTCAGTCTTGTGATTGCGGAAGTTTCCCAACAATACCAAGATCGTGCAACGGCTGCCAATCGGCAAATGATAGAAAGGGACGGGTGCAGTCATGGCGGAGGCTGCCACGAGGAATGTCCCGTTCGAAAGCGAAGAATGGAACGGATTGCGCAGTCCGTTCCATACGAGCCCATGCTGACCTACGCCGGGGAAAGATCCGCCGACAAGTTGGGAAGCCGCGAGGTGTCCTCCTGACGGAGAAAATGAAAAGCGAACCGCAGAACAGCAGAATATCGAACCGCAGAATTTCGAAGGTTGGAATCGCTCCGCTCTATCTTTTAAACTTAAAAATGACAGAATACCAAATTCGATGTTGGACGTTCGTTAGTTCATTTACCGATCAAACTGGCCGCTGCGCGGCCAGCGGCGGGGCTGACACATGACGCCTCAAGTTTTCTGCCAATCTCCTACAAGATAAAGGCCGCTAGAGGAAAAAGATGCTTGACGATAAACAATACCTGATCAAAGGCGACGATGTCTGGGTGCCCACCGTTTGTGCCGGGTGTTACAACTGCTGCGGTATTAAAGTGCACCGTGTAAACGGCAAAGTCGTCGAAGTCAAGGGCGATCCGAAGGCGGCGAATTCCAGGGGGTACATTTGTGCCAAGGGAATCGGGCGTGCGTTGGACGTTCATCACCCATCGCGGGTAACCAGACCCTTGAAACGGACCAATCCCCAAAAAGGCATCGGCGTCGATCCGAGATGGGTAGAAATCTCATGGGAAGAAGCCATGGATACCGTCGTTAAGGAGTTGAAACGAATTCGGCAGGAAGATCCGCGCAAGCTTATTATTTCACATTTTGACATTTCCGGCTACCGGCTGAGCGGTGCCTTTGGCAGGGCTTTTGGCACGAACAACATGCATTGGAATCGCGCAGATTACTGCGGGTCCGCATCCCATCCGGCCTGGTTGATTACCAACGGAACCTTGAATTCAGAAATCGATTTTCTCAGGTGTAAATATGCGGTGTTATGGGGAACCCAACTCGGGCATCTGGTGAACACCATACCTCTGGCGGCCGGGTCTGAAATGGCTGAGGCCAGACGAAAAGGGGCCAAGCTGGTGGTCATCGATCCGTTTTGCTCCAATGCGGCCTCAAAAGCGGATGAGTGGCTGCCGGTCAAACCCGGAACCGATGGGGCCCTGGCGCTTGCCATGCTGCATACAATGGTGATCGAACTGGGCATCTATGATGTTCAATTTATTAAGCATCAGACCAACGGTCCTTACCTTATAAAACCCGATGGCCGTTATCTGAGAGACAGTGTCACCAACAAGCCGCTCGTTTGGGATCTTTTAGACGGCCGAGCCAAGCCATTCGACGATGACAGTTTAAAAGACCCCGCCATCGAGGGCGATTATGAAATCTCCGGGCAACCCGGCAAGCCTGCCTTCCAGGTGTTAAAGGAGCATTTGAGCAGCGTTGATGTTGCACAAATGGCGCAAATTTGCACCATCCCCCTCGAGAGGATACGAAAAATAACCCGGGAGTTCTGTGAAGCCGCCGGCATCGGCGGTACGATCGACATCGACGGTTACACGCTGCCGTATCGTCCGGCCGGTATTGACTACAAAAGAGGCGGCGCCGCCCACAAAGGCGGTATGAACAGTTGTTTCGCCATCCATTTGCTGAACCTGCTGGTGGGCGCCGTCGACGTTCCGGGCGGACAGCGGGGCGTCAATCCCGTTGGGCCCTATTGGGATGCCGGCGTATCTGAAGACGGACTGATCATCCCCTCGGATTTCATCGCCAAATACAATAAGCCCTATCCCGGCAGAAGGGCCCGGGTGCCCCAGACATTGGATCTTCAGGAACTCTTCCCGACGGCGCTGTTTACCAGGGGGCTCTATCCGCTGGGCATTGAAGAACCCGAAAAATTCGGCATCCCCTATCAAGCGGAGGCCATGATTCACGGCCGAACCAACCACATGATGAACAGTCACAGCCCCGAGGCGATGGCTGCCACGCTAAAAAAGCTCAAATTCCAGCTTTCCATCAGCATGTTTATTGATGAAACGACCGAATTTGCCGATATTGTCCTGCCGGATGCCCATGATTTTGAGCGATGGGATATGTTTCCGGCCAATGATCCCTACGCCTTTATCGCACCGGGTCAGGGATCCTGGTATTTCCTGTTGCGACAGCCGGTGGTCGAGCCGCCCGGGAAGGCAACGCCCTGGATGCAAATCTACCTTGAACTGGCGCAGCGTCTGGAAATATTGGACGACATGTACCAGTTCGGCAATGAAATGTGGCACCTGAGTGATGAATTAAAATTGGAGCCAGGCAAACATTATACCGTCAGGGATATTGCCGAACGCCAGGCGCGGACCATTTTCGGACCGGATCTTGATCTGGCCGACTTCACCGAAAGCTCGAGTGCCGTTTTGCGGGAAAAAACGGTTAAAGAAGCCTATCCACGGATGTTTATGCCCTCCCGAGTGCCTATCTACCTCGAATATTACCTGGACCACAAAGAAGACGTTAAAAAGATAATGGACGCGCTGGCGTTGGAATGGGATCTTACACCTTACAGCCCGGTGCCAATCTGGATTCCCTGTGAGGCCCATGATGAGGATGAGGACTACGACCTGATTGCCACCAACAACAAGGTTCCCACCCATCAGTTTTCCATTACCACCGAAAATCTTTGGATAGACGAGCTTTCCAGGGATAATCCGTACACCTACAATGTTATGGTACATACGTCCACAGCGCAGAGGAGGAATCTCAAGACCGGTGATCTGGTCCGGGTCGAATCGAAATACGGCCAATACACGGGACGGCTCAAAGTAACCGAACTGGTGCACCCGGATTGTGTAAACTGTTGCGGTACCTTTGGTCACTGGGCGAAAGGCATGCCGATATCCAAAAACAAAGGGGTGTTGCACAATGCCTTGCTGCCCAGACCGGCGCTGGACAGAATCGATACCCTCAGCGGACAGATTGACATGTGCGTCAGAGTCAGAATTAACAAAGTGGAGGAGTAAAAGATTTGGCCAGATACGGTATGGTGATCGACTTAAAGAAATGCATCGGCTGCAATGCCTGTGTGGTTGCCTGTAAATCGGAGCATAATTCGCCCGGCGGTGTCCTGCAGACGGCTGTGCTGGAAAAGGAACTGGGGAAGTTCCCGGACAGCAACCGGATTTTTGTGCCGGTGTTGTGCAATCATTGCGAGCAGCCGACCTGTGCCGAGGTTTGCCCGACCCAAGCCACCTACCGGCGGGAGGACGGCGTGGTCATGATTGATTATGAGCTCTGCATCGGATGCTGCGCCTGTATCGAGCACTGTCCCTATCACGTGCGCACCCTGGTCCTGGATAGTCGCACGGTTTATATGGACGGCGAGACGGTTTTTGAAAAACCGGTTCATCAACCAATTTTAAATAAAGTCGCAACCAAATGTGATTTCTGTTATCACCGCGTGGAAGCCGGAGATCAACCGTCGTGCTGTGAGGTCTGTCCCACCGGCGCCCGGGTCTTTGGGGATTTGTCCGATGATTCCTCGAGCGTGAGTACGTTGATTAAAAAATACAATGGCTGGCAAATGCTGCCCGAAAAAGGCACGGATCCCTGTGTTTATTATATCGGCTGATGGGATCCCGGCGGCGGGAGATTCACTCGGTCGGACAAATACCCGGGTTCAATCCGGAAATAAAAGATAAGAAGTTGCTTTTTCAAATCGGAGGAATCGAAAATAGTGAAATGTGTATCGGTACTTAAAAACAGAAAAGCCCTGGGGAAAAAAATCCCAGGTTTAAAGAAGAACGCTTGCTTTTTTCTGTCACACTCCGATTCATTTTATAAGCATACAGATATATGCTATTAGAGCAGTTTTCATAATTTTGTTCCGAATGCATCCTATTTGCTAAATGTGTAGGGGCGGATTTTATATCCGCCCGTAAAGCTTTTCGATGAACACCAATATAATGAAACGGAATATAATTCTGACAATCACTATAAATTGAGAGGAGTGGCCTTGAAGGCCACTTCCTCCCAGACTCTTTTTTTTCCTTTGCTTCTCGATGTCTTAACTGCCGCTTCTATCGATCATCGCGGCTTGGGCAGCCTCCAGACTGTTGATCGCCATCTCCAGCTTACCGTTATTCGCGGACGACAAGGCCTTCTCGAGGATAATCCTTGCCTCTTCAAACAGCGGAACGGCATCTGAGAAATGCAGCTGAACAGCCTCCAGGAGCTCGACGGCGTCTTCGATCTCGGCTAGAGCCAACTTCATGTTGGTCTTCTTGTGCGCTTTTTGATTGTCGGGGAATTGTAGGGCCTTTTCGAGCAAGGTGATGGCCGACT
This sequence comes from Desulfobacterales bacterium, assembly GCA_020345785.1. The sequence goes on along the minus strand of CP070771.1, from coordinate 3,048,559 downwards.
CAGCGTTAAAGTCCGCACCCATGACGCGCATGAAACGGGCCACATTGATGACTTGGGCGCCGTTTAAAGGCACGATGGGACCGGCTGAGGTTCCGTCGCGAAAGTGCCGCGTGCTGGTGTAAAAGGCCACAGAACCCTCGACCGTGTTGATCTGATGCCCGTGGAAGAACGGCGGGTTATCCATGGCCTCGAAGACCGGTGGGGCATTGAACCGATCGGGCACTTGCCTAGGCTCTGCCCCGATGAATCCACCGAACCCGTTGTCGAAGGGGTTGGTTGCGCATCCGTCCCTCGTCAATAGCCCGGCCGCTGTCGGACAATCGAACTCCGGCCCATTGGGGTTATTGAATTTGACGCTGGGGTCATCGACGACCTGGACGATGATATCACCTGCCTGGTCCACCAGCTCCTCCACCCGCGGCCCAAAGGAGCGGTTGTGGCTCTCAATGGCACCACCGGCTGCGGCTAGGTCGGGCAGGTCGTGGTTAGGTGTGACGCCCGGCGGGAACGGGAACGTGGGGTTGGTGTTGCCGCCGCCGTTGAAATGACAGGCATTACAGTTGAGGGGAGGTCGACCGTCAGTCGGATCTGCATCGAACACGTTGAAGCCCATGTAGTTCAGTCGGCCTCGATCGGCAACCTCGTCGGTGAGCCTAATCGTATTCAGATCATCGTTCTCCGTTTGCCGTCCCAAGGACAGCATGAAGACCTCGATCGCATCGAGCTCGGCCTCGGTGGGCATACGAAAGTCAGGCTGGGTCTCGCCATTTTCGCCGGGGATGGCGGAACGAGTCAGGGTCCTGGTGAAATGCTGAACAACCGCGCCAACCGCGAAGTCCCTTAGCGAGCCCGTCAGCTCTCGGTCAAAATCAGGCCGAAAGCCCGTGGGCGTACCATCGCCACTCCATCCCGTGCGCTGGTCGAACTCGAGGTCGTCGAGATCCACCGGCAAGGTGCCGTCGTCGAATGCCAAGGCGGGGGGTGGATTAAGGGTGGTGCGGACGCTCAGGACATGATTCACCGCGCGCATGGTGAAGTTGTTGTCCAGGTCTCCAAACCCATTGGTATTCTCCAGGATCAAACCCACCTTTCGCATCAACGCCGGCTTCTCCATACGGAAATCATTGAACAGGGGATTCGGCGTACCATCCGGCCGATATTCCTGCTCGACGATGAACAGAGGATCACTATCGGGCAGCGTGGCGATAAACTTCGCATTAATCGTGAGGTTTGCGTTCTCCGGATGACATGTGCCGCAAGTGCGGCCGTTCCCTTCGAAGGTCTCATTGAAGAACAGACGTCTCCCTTCATTGATTAAATCCGAGTCCAAACCGGGGAAGAAGTCCGGGGGCGTCACACCCGTTGCATGCGCCGTGTTGATGAGTGAAGATCCTGCGCTGGTGGCTTGCTGCCAGGGCTCCGGCGTTTGTTCGGGATAGTGATAGATCTTTTGGAAGAGTGACATGGTACCGTAAAGTACTCCGTTACGACCGCAATTTCCGTCGCGCCGCGACACGACAACCAGATCCACTTTGAAGTCCGTCAGTTCAGCCATCTGCACATCCAGCCAGGCATGATCACCTTCGAACTGCAGACTGCCGGCATTCACCATCTTGTCGCCCGGCTCAGGCAACACACTGCGCCCGGGACCGGGCCGGTTATCCACCAACCACACCTCGGAAATGCTGGAATCTTCGAGGCCCTTGATCCGGACGCTAACGGTACCCCTCTCCAGGTTAAACTGAGCGATACCCCTGGCCTTACTGAATTCGCTTGAGAGACCCTTGTTCCAGATCAGGCTGACCACTGGACCTGCCGGCTCGGCCGCGCCGTAGACCGCAGCCCACCGTTCATATGTCTTTTGCAGATTACTGACCGACCCTTTGCCGACAACGGTCTCATTCTCCAGATCCGGGGACTCAAACACCGTCCACGGGAGCGTGATAATCAGTAAAAAACAACTGATTGCACCACAGACAATGAACAAAATACGCCATTGACTTTTTTCTTTTGCCATAGTTAATCCTCCTTTTCTGCTCGGCAGCCCTCCTACCATATCCTGAGCTTGCCGGACCTAGGAGAGTAGCTAAGCGTCCCAAACTTCCAAGGGATTCCCCTTTTCCAGCGTCAATGAATCCAATTCCAAAGTATATCCTCTCTGAATCCTCCCAATTTATCGGTATTTGAAACACTGCTATCAAAATGGTGCATAAATCATTCCAAGTTACGATACTTGTTTTCTTTGTATGAAATGTTAAGGAGTTACGTGTTTTTGAATGAAAATTGCACCTTGAAAAAAATTAAACTCCGTATACTTTTCTGTACATACGATCTTTGATTTGACATTGAATCCCCTAGCAGATTAGGCGTTCCTGGTAACATCGGCCGATTTTACTCTGGCAAACAGCCGGGGGCTCGCCGCACGAAAGATTTCCGCCCGATACTCTATGCACCTTAATACGTTAGTGGGATCTGTAAATTTGCTAATTGCCGCGAGTGCACGCCAGTAGTACGTTCAAAAAAGCATAGGATTGGGACGACGACCTGAATTGGTTGGCGGAGGATTACTTAGAAGCAGTGGGGGTTGGGGTGCATTAAAAGCAATGAGCAAAGCGCGTATTCATCTTAAAGGCGATGAACGCATACTGGGGGAAAGCGATTTTGTCAAAGAGGTTTTAGAAGAGCAAAAGGAGCAGTTATTCTACCCCTTTTCATTATTTATTGGTTAACGGAACCTAAATGATGGTTGTAAAGATAACAGGCCACGAAGTGGTCTTGGCCCTGGTCCCTAAGGAAAGGAACATTTTGATCGCAGCGGTCCATTCGATACGGACAACGGGGGTGGAAAGAACATCCGCTTGGAGGATTAATGGGACTTGGCACATCCCCTCCTAAGAGGGTATTTTTGCGGCTCACTCTCGGGTCCGGTATCGGAATGGCAGACAACAGTGCTTTGGTGTAAGGGTGCTTGGGATTGTTGTATAAATTTTGGTAGGAGGCCATCTCAACGATCCTGCCAAGGTACATAACCGCTATGCGGTCACAAACATATTCAACCACTGCAAGATCATGGGCAATGATAATGTAGGAAAGCCGGAATTCCCTCTGCAGGCTGATGAGCAGATTGAGAATCTGGGCTTGAATGGAAACATCCAGAGCCGATACGGGTTCATCGCCAATAATGATTTTTGGGTTCAGGGCTAAAGCGCGGGCGATTCCCACACGTTGGCGCTGGCCGCCGCTTAATTCATGCGGATACCGGCGAGCATGTTCGGCAGTCAGGCCGACTTTTTCCAATAAGTAGGCGATCCGCTCCTTTCGCTCACGGTCCGGGTACATTTTGTGGATTCTCATCGGCTCATTGAGAATTTGATGCAGTGTCATCCGCGGATTTAAAGACGAATAAGGGTCTTGGAAAATAATTTGCATTTCTTTTCTCAAGTCCCGCAACTGGGCACTCGTCATTTGAGAAATGTCTTTCTCCTTGAAATAAATCTTGCCGGAAGTCGGTGCGATTAAGTTCATCAAGGCCATGCCGATTGTCGTTTTACCGCATCCGCTTTCCCCGACAATTCCGAGTGTCTCGCCTTCTCTTAAGCTGAGGGAAACGCCGTCGACCGCATAAACATAACCCGATACACGCGAGAATATGCCTTTGTGCATCCGAAAATGAACCTTTAAATTGTCGATTTTAAGCAGTTCCTTCAAATCAGCCGTTCCTTCAGATTCAAATTGGCGAATACAAGTGACACTGAACTTTGTGTCCGGCGCCGATGTCGATCAGGTCAGGCTCAGATTGCCGGCAGATGGCCATGGCCTCCCGGCAGCGAGGATGAAAGCTGCACCCCTGCGGCAGGTCATACAAACTTGGCACGATTCCCTTAATCTCATGCAGCGGTTGACGGCCGGATGTTGATCGCAGACCCATTTTCGGCAGCGATTTCAGAAGGCCCCGGGTATAGGGATGTTTGGGATCTTCGAAAATAGACAGGGTGTTCGCTTCTTCCACCACTTTGCCGGTATACATAACAACGATGCGCTCGGCAGTTTGAGCAACTACCCCAAGATCATGGGTAATCAATAAAATGGCGGTTCCGAATTCACTCTTGAGTTGCATCATGAGATCAATGATTTGGGCTTGGACCGTTACATCTAAAGCCGTCGTAGGTTCGTCGGCAATCAACATTTGCGGATTACAGGCCAGCGCCATTGCGATCATCGCTCTTTGTCGCATGCCGCCTGAAAGCTGGTGCGGGTATTCATGCGCTCTTTTTTCCGGGGATGGAATCTGAACTTTGGCCAGCATATCGACCGCCCGATTCCAACTCTCTTTTTTTCCAAGATCCTCATGCAGCATAAGCGTTTCGCTGATCTGATAGCCTACGGTGTAAACTGGATTGAGCGACGTCATCGGTTCCTGGAAAATCATGGAGACGCGCTGGCCCCGAATGGCCTTTATTTCTCGCGGTCGAAGCCCAAGAAGGTCTACTCCGTCAAACAAAATTCGACCGCCTGCGATTTTGGCCGGTGGCTCTTTCAAAAGGCGCATAATAGACAGGGCTGTGACGCTTTTGCCGCAGCCGGATTCACCGACCAGACCTAAGGTTTCGCCTTTTTCAAGATCAAAATTGACGTCATCCACCGCTTTCCCAACACCATCGGTGGTGTAAAAGTAGGTTTTGAGGCTTTGAATTTGAAGCAGAGGCATATGCCGGTCACTTTGCTGGAAATATCCTGAATCGATCAAAAAATTGAATCAAACGAATCACTTGGCTTGAATCACGTGTTTCATATTCGGATCCATCAAATCGCGCAGACCGTCACCCAGCAGATTGAATCCCAGAACAGTTAGCGTTATTGCCAGACCCGAGAACGTCGAAATCCAGGCGGCAGTTCGGATTTGTTGCTGTCCATGGCTGAGGATTTCTCCCCAGGTCGGATCGGGGGGTTGAATTCCAATGCCCAGAAAACTCAACGCCGCTTCCATAATAATGGCAAATGCACAGTACAACGTTGCCATAATGATAACGGGAGTTACAATATTGGGCAAAATGTGGCGCAACATAATATCCAGATGTGAAGCGCCCAGGGCTCTGGCACTCAAGACATAATTTTGTTCTTTCACCGTCAGCACCGATCCCCGGGCTACGCGTGCAAATACCGGAATCAGGGAAATCCCGACGGCGGTCATGACCGGGCCGATTCCGGGCCCTAAAGTGGCAACGATGGCCAGGGCCAGCAACAGGGGCGGGACGGAAAGCATCAAGTCAACCACACTAAAGATGAGCTTTTCGGTGATCCCCCCAAAATATCCACCGATCAGTCCTATCATTACACCGATGACCATTCCGATGCCGACCGATATGACACCCACCTTAAGTGATACGCGGGCGCCCCAGATGATTCGGCTTAACACGTCGCGCCCCAATTTGTCCGTTCCAAACCAATGCTCCGTGCTTGGCGGCTTGAGACGGGAATATAAATTGGTCTTGATGGGGTCATATGGGGAAATCCAGGGAGCAAATATGCCGGATAATATGACGATTGATACGATGATCAAGCCGATCAAGGCGGTCGGGCTTCTTTTCAGCATACTTAGACCGGATAGCCACTTGTTATTCGGTAGTGAATTGGCGCTACTCATGTCTTATCCTCGGATCCAGCAGACCGTAGATTAAGTCAGTAATGAGGTTAATTATCAGAAACATAAACGAAATAATAAAGATACAGCCTTGAGCGGCCGGATAATCTTTCCACAAAATTGCATCCACCAGGTATTTGCCAAGCCCGTGACGTGCGAATATGGTCTCGGTCAAAACCGTTCCGCTCAAAAGTCCGCCAAAGCTCAGACCGATGACGGTCACAATGGGGATGGCTGCATTTTTAAGGGCATGTTTGTAATAGACAATCTTGTCGGCCAGTCCCTTTGAAAAAGCGGTTCTAATATAATCCTGGTCGAGCACCTCCAGCATGCTTGACCGGGTCATGCGCATGATAACGCCGCTGGTCAGCAAACCGATGGTGACCGCCGGCAAAACCAAGCGATGCAGCAGGTCGGGGATATCCGATGTGTCGCCGGCGCCAATGATTGGAAACCAGCCCAGTTTCAGACCGAAGATGATAATCAATAGCATACCCGACCAAAATACCGGCATGGATACCCCCAGCAAAGCCAGAATCCGGCCGATGTTGTCAATCATACTGTTGGGCTTGATGGCCGAAAGCGTGCCGAGGCCGACACCGATGATCACCGCGATAATCATGCCGGCCGTTACAAGATGCAAGGTATAGGGTAATTCCATAGCGATTTGATCGACGATCGCTTCACCGGTCCTCAATGATTCACCAAAGTTCCCGGTTGCATAACTGGTCACAAAATCGATGTATTGTTCCATCAGCGGTCGATCCAGGCCCAGCCTTCGTTCGAATTCCGCGATGGATTCGGGCGTAGCGAATTCCCCCAGAACGCGCGTGGCCGGGCTGCCCGGCACGCTGTGCAGAATTAGAAAAACCAGGGTGATGACGCCGATGAGCGTGGGGATAAAAAGCAAAAGCCTTTTGAGGATATATTTCATAATTTGTCTCTTGCCTATTGTTAAAAGAAAATCACCAGTTTGTTCAACCTTGCGGCGGCGGGCAGTAGGCTCAGGCTTCTTCGCCCATAGCCGCTTTGGATCTGAGGCGTTTTTGCCTTCCGTCTAGAGGCAATAAAAAAGTGGGAGGCAACAGCTGCCGGCTGCAGGCCTGTTGCCTCCTCATATTGCCTCAATTTCGATCTCTCAGGATAAACTCCATGCCGCTCCTACTTTTCTATGTAAGCCGGGTAGAGTCTTTTGGTCCACAGAGAATCAAGCTTGTATCCCTTGATGAAGGGATGATAGGCCACGGAAACATTATCGCTGTACAACCACACGTTAGGCAGATCTTCCATTATTTTTTTCTGGAGCTCAGCATAAATTTTTTGCCTCTTGGCGGGATCGGCCGTCAATACGCCTTCTTTCATCAGCTGGGTGACTTCCGGCTTGTTATAGTGCCCGAAGTTCCACTGGGGAAAGCTCTCCGGATGAAGCTGGGTTTGAAGGTAGTCGTTGGGTTCCGAAGCCCGGGTCAATCTGAAAAAAGCGATGGGCGTGTTGCCGGTCCAGACTTTTTCAAAATTCGCAGATGGTTCATCTGCCTGGATTTTGGCCTTTATGCCGACTTCGGCCAGCATGCCCTGAATCGCAGTGACCACATCCACTGCCGGCCCCCAGATAAAGGTATACAGGGTTGTCTCAAATCCACTCGGGTATCCCGCCTCCTTGAGTAATTCTCGTGACTTGTCCGGATCGTAAGGATATTTTTTTACGTCGGCCGTATGATAGCTGCAACCTGAGGGAATCGGCCCGGTTAATTCGGTTGCCAGTCCTTTGAGAACTGTTTCGTTCAAGGCTTTTTTGTCGATGGCATGGGCCACGGCCTGCCGAACCCTCAGATCGCTGAAGGGTTTGTCTCTGGTGTTCATCACCAGATAGTTTATGTTAAGCCCTGGCCGCGTCTGCAGCTCTATTTTGGGGTCGGATTTATACTTTTTGAAAATTTCCGGGTCCTGCACGTTGACCAGGTCTAAATCCCCCGCTTCAAAAGCCACGTAGGCCGTGGTGGCGTCGACGATGTGGGGGAAGACGATTTGGTCAAGCTTCGGCCGACCGCCGTAATAGTCGTCAAATGCCTTGAGCACTATGTCTCCGCGGGGATTTCCCTTCACCCATTCGAAAGGACCGGCGCCGACGGGGTTCAGTCCAAACTGTTTGCCGTATTTTTCCACTGCGGCTTTGGGGACGATACCGCCGGCCTTGAATGCGGTCAAGCGCATGAGCAGCGGCGCATAGGGTTCGCTGAGAATCAGCTTGACCGTGTACTTGTCAACCACCTGGACTTCACTGATCATTTTGTAATCTTTGGCAAGATAGGCACCGGTGTTCGGATTCAGAATCCGGTCATAGGAATACTTGACATCCTCAGCCGTGACTTCTCCATACCCCTTGTGAAACTGCGCTCCCTTGCGAAGTTTGAAGCTATACTGCAGTCCGTCATCTGAAATCTCCCACGATTCGGCCAGATCCGGAGCAATTTCCGTTGTTCCATAGTCCCATTGCACCAGACCTGCAAAAATGTTCATCACGACATATGATTCCAAAACTCCGGTGACAAAAGCCGGATCCATGCTTTTCCAGTCGCCGTTATTCCATTTGACAACCTTTTCTTGTGCATTGGCTCCGGGAACGGCGGTCAATCCAATCCCCACCAAAATAGCCAATGCAAAATAAACTCCAAACCTGAACTGCTTTAACACTTGTGTCTTCATCACAACCCTCCTTTTTTGTCTGTTTACTGAAAGCACCAATCAAGCTTCGATATGCTTATAACTCACCTCCTTTATTGCGGCATCGTTCGTCCTTAAAGACCTATTCGAATGCAACCATTTTCTCTGGTTGCCGACCGCGCCGATGTTGATCTGTCTGCGCCGAAATACCCAATTCGTTGAGAGGGTAGGGCCGGGGCTTCATTTTCCGGCATCACCATTAGATAGCTTTAAAAGAAGGCCCCTTTCACCATCGACTTCAACCCGGTCGCCGGTTGAGATGAGTTCACACGGATCTTTTTCCGGAAAACAGAGCATTGGAACATCCGCCAGGATGGCACCTTCCACAAGATTGGAATCAAGATGCCGGGTGTTGACGAATGCGACCGGTTTTTTGCCCCGCTTTGAAAGATAAAAAAGATAAGAAGTTGCTTTCCCGGAGCGAATGAAACGAAAATTGAGAATTGTGTACCGGCATCAGCTTCCGACTCCGCTCTTTGGGCTTCGCTTTCAGCTGCGCCCCAACGGATCGAGCTACGACGGGACAAGACAGCCCAACATATTGAGGCGAAAATAGAGCAAACTAGTCTACTCCTGCAATTATCTTCCGGTCGGCCAAATCCCGGATTATCTCGGAAGTATACCCGATGGACTCCAGCACGTCCCGGGTGTGAGCGCCGATGGCAGCCGGCGGGTCACTGCGCTTGGCGAAATCATATGAACCAATCTGCACCGGCAGCCGCGGCATTTTGGTTTTCTCCCCGGAAGGAAATGTCGTCTCCAGAAGTCCAAATGCCCCCTGGTTCAATTGCGGGTCCTCAAACAAATCTTCCGGCCGGGCGATGGGGGCAAAGCATATCCCCGCTTTGTCGCAGATATCGATGATTTCCTGCTTGGTGTAGCGTTTGATCATTTTTTCGACTTCGGGCAGAAACCAGTCCCGTTGACCGATGCGGTCGTTGTTGGTTTTCAAGCGCACGTCTTCAAACCAATCCATGCGATCGAATGCCTCACAAAACTGCTGCCAGTGTTTTTCACTGATGATGCCGATGAAGACCTGGTCACCGTCTTTGGTTTCAAACAGGCGGTAGACGGACCAGGCACTTACCCGGGCCGGCATGGGTGGAACCGGGCCCTCGGTTAGCGCTGCATATGCCATGTGCTGGCCCATGATAAACGCCGTAGTTTCAAACAAGGCACTTTTTATAAACGTTCCCTTGCCGGTGCTTTCGCGATCGTAAAGGGCTGTAATGATCCCCAGAGCGCCAAACATACCTCCGCTGATATCTATGATTGACGTACCGGCCCTCAATGGTTGTCCCGGAGGACCCGTCATAAAAGCCAGGCCACCCATCATTTGAACGACTTCATCCATGGCTACCCGGTTTTCATAGGGGCCCGGGAGAAAACCTTTGAGAGAACAATAAATCAGGCGAGGATTTATTTTGGATAACGACTCGTAATCATAACCCAGCCGATCCATCGTACCGGGGCCAAAATTTTCGATTAAGACATCCGCTGCTTTTACCAACTTGATGATAATTTCCCTGCCCTCAGCAGCCTTCAGATCCACAGCCAGGCACTTTTTGTTGCGGTTGAAAAAAGAGAAGTAGCCAATCCCAAAGCCCTTGAGCCTGCGGGTCATATCACCGGCAGGCGGTTCAATGTGAATGACTTCCGCACCGAGGTCGGCAAGAATAAGGCCGGCTGACGGGCCCATCACGGCATGCGTGAACGCCAGAACTTTTATATCTTCCAAGGGCAAATTTTTGGAGGACTTGCTCATCGTCTTGTTCTCCTCTTTGGAACTTCGGGCCTATCTTCAAAAGTAAGGTAGATGACAATTTACCCACTCCCTCAATCCCTCCCGCTAGGGGAGGGAAGTTATACTCCTCCCCCTTGACGGGGGAGGCCGGGTGGGGGTGAAATTAAATAGAAAAATTCCTTGCCCTTAATATTGTATATAGGTCCGATAAATTTTAAAAATTTTAAATCATACACCGTTTCATGCTGACTGAGCCGTTATCCGATCAAGAGCAAAATCATAAATATGCGGAGCATAAACTAATTAATCCGCAGGCCTCATTTTCAAGCACAACTTTAGCATAAATTCACACTACACAGTCCTGAACATCCTATTTTTCAAGGCGGATTAATTAGGTAATCACCGTGCTTTTTGAGATAATTAACCAGCCCCCCCTCTGCGAGGATGTCGATCATGACCTGGGGCATCTTGGCCGCGGTATAGGTTTTGGCCCGGGTCAGATTCTCAACCTTGCCGGCTTCGAGATCTATGCTGATTTGGTCGCCGGTAACCATATCAAATTCACCCACCTCCAGTACCGGCAGACCAATATTGATTGCATTTCTAAAAAATATACGCGCGAAGTATTTGGCAATTACTGCCGACACGCCGGCTACCTTGATCGCCAAGGCGGCCTGTTCGCGCGAAGAACCGCAGCCGAAGTTATCGCCGGCAACCAGAATGTCTCCGGGTTGCACAATGTTTTTAAACTCCGGATCAAGGTCTTCCAGCACGTGATCGGCAAAGGTCTGAATGTCAAGTGTTTTGGTGTACTTGCCGGGAATGATCGCATCAGTATTGATATCGTCACCGAATACATGAACTTTGCCGGTTATTTTTGATTTTTCCATGGGACTCCAAGTTTTTAAAGGTATTTGAGCGGATTGGTGATTTTTCCTTCTCTGGCGGAAGCAGCGACTGTCGCCGGCGATGCCAGAAATATAAATGCATTCGGATTGCCCATTCGGCCCTTGAAGTTACGATTGCCGGCTGAGACCACTGTTTCGCCGTTTCCGGGTACGCCGCTGTGGGTTCCGACACAGGGCCCGCAGCCGGGCGGGATAAATGTCGCGCCCGCTTCAGTAAGGATGGCCGCCGTACCGTCTTTGACAGCATCCAGGAAGACCTGCCTGGATGCGGGGCCGATTACCAGCCGGACTTTCGGGTGCACCTTAACGCCTGCTAAAATTTTGGCCGCAATTTGCAGATCCTCCAGTCGGCCGTTTACACAGGTGCCGATAAAGGCGTAATCAATCTTTTGGCCGACCACCCGGTCGACCGGTACCACGTTATCCGGCGCATGGGGCTGGCTGATCATCGGCTGCATTTGGGATGCGTCAATGCTTATCGTTTGCTGATAGATCGCATCGGAATCCGGAAAAATCGGAGAAAATGAATAGGGCAGTGTCAGTCCGTTGGGATGAACAAAACCGGTTTTGGCACCAGCCTCAATCATCATATTGGCCACGGTAATTCTGCTGGAAAGAGACAATTCAGATACGGCGTCACCGGCAAACTCCATGGACTGATAGGTGGCACCGGCAATCCCTGTCTTTGCGATGACATTGAGAATCAAATCCTTGCTCTGAATGCCCGGCGGTATTTTTCCTGTCAGTTCGATTTTGATACTGCGGGGGACTTTCAACCAGATTTTTCCGGTTAGCAACACCGCCGCCAGATCGGTGGACCCGACACCTGTTCCGAGCGCCCCGACAGCCCCATAGGCCGTTGAATGCGAATCGGCACCAATAAAGATTTGTCCGTGCCGCACAATGTGCTTTTCTATCATCAGCTGATGGCATATCCCGACGCCGGCCTCAAAAAGAACGCAATCCTGTTCCCCGGCAAATTCACGCATCATGACGTGCAGGTTGGAGATTCTCTCATTCGGCGCCGGAGCGGCATGATCGATGACCAGAAAACATCTGTCCGGTTGCCATACCTTTTTGCCTCCCATCTCCCGGAAGGCCTTGATGGTGAGAGGACCTGTCGTATCAGAAGCCATCGCACCGTCGACCGGAACGATAACGATTTCGTCCTGGTAGACTTTTTTGCCGGCATGCGCTGATATTATTTTTTCAACAATGGTTTGACCCATTTTATCAATCCTGCCGCTCTGTTCTTTTAGAAAATTTTACAATCGATCTTCAGCGAACAATCTGTATATCGTCCCTTGCCAGCACCCGGTGCATTTTGCCTGAAAACTGTTTGACAAAAAAATCTTCCAGCGACCGGCTAATGGCGGAAATTTTGTCGATGTCAATGCCGCATTCTATTCCCATTTGTCCGAGCATAAACACCAGATCTTCAGTGGAGATGTTGCCTGAAGCACCTTTGATAAAGGGGCAACCGCCCATGCCCCCGAAAGCGGTGTCAAAATGAGCAACGCCCACCTGAAGGGCGGCCAGTGCATTGGCCAGACCTTTGCCCTCCGTATCATGCAGGTGCAAAAAAACAGGCATACCGTCGGCTAATTCGATAACCTTAGCAGAAATTTCCTGGATGGAATGCGGATTGGCCATACCGGTGGAGTCGGCCAGTGCAACCTCATCGATGCCCAGATCCAGCTGTTCTTTGATAAGATCAAAGACGAGCGCGGGATCTATTTTGCCCTCAAAACGACAGCCAAACACACACTGCAGCCCCCCGCGGATGGTTAGATGGTGTTGTTTGCCTATTTTGACCATTTCGGCAAATCTTTTTCTGGCTTCCGCAAGAGACGCATTGGCATTCTTGCGGCTGTGGGTGTCGCTGGCGGAAATTGAAGCCGCCACATGCTTCAGGCCGGCATTGGCGGCCCTTTCAATGCCCTTTGTGTTCAAGACCAATCCACTGAAAATGACATCCTTTGTGTGTTTCAATCCTTGGCAAACGTCTTCGGCATCCGCCATCTGGGGGATCAGTTTGGGATGGACAAAAGAGGTTACCTGAACCCGTTTTACGCCGGCATCGACGACCGCATGGATTAACTCCAGCTTTTTTTCTTTCGGAACAAGGGCTTTTTCGCTCTGCAAGCCGTCACGCAGGCCCTGTTCTTCTATAACGACTTCCTTCGGATAGTTGATCATATTCAATCGATCCTAATTCATCCGCCCTGAAAATTATCTTTCTCAGGCCTGCAAGATGTTGGTTTAAATATGATTAAAGTTGTTATACACAGCGTCATAATTGATGCAGTATTCGGCTTTTTTAAGTTGGTCTATAACCTACCGTAGCGGGCCAAATAGAAAGAACGCTGTGTATGTATGTACAATGATTTATTTCGTTATGTATAGATCAGAGCGCCCGCGGATTAATTATTTAATGCTGCGCATTTTCATTAGGTTTTAAAAGAATAGATATGTTTTAGCAAACCTGTCTTCGGCATTTTTCAATTCGGAGTAATTAATAGTCATGACGTTAACGTCAATACCCCGGATTCGGCAAGGTCGTTCCATACTTCCTGTGAAACAATCAGACCATCTTTAACGACAAAGCGATCGATATAACGAACGCCCGCAAATTTGACGCCAAAATTATTGAGGCCGTACAAGGTACCCTTAATATACACGGCGATGCCGCCCTGCGGCAGCGCCGCGGTATCGATTTGCTCGAACGCTTTTTTTATCCACTGATAGCGGCCGCGGGCATCGGTGACCATTTCTTCCTGGTTATTAAATACCTTGCCGCCGGGAAAAACGATTTTTGCGTCTTCGGCCATCATGTCGGCGGCAGCCGCTAAATCGCGATTTTCCATCGCCCTTAAAAAATTCTTTACCAGCTTTGCCGCTTCAAGCTGTTTTGAATCTTGAATTTCGGTCATCGGTACTTTTTGAAGAAGGACTTCACCACGAAAACACGAAACTTAGAAAACATGAAATTTATCCTATTTCTTTTTCGCGTTTTCGTCCTTTCGTGCTTTCGTGATTCTTTGCTGTTAATTATTTCGGTGGGCAGAGATCTCCGATGACGTCATCGCCCCAGTCCATCGGTTTCAAATAGTACTTTGCGTCCCCTTTAAACTTCCCGATTCCAGCCTTGTTTACCGACTGTCCGCACCATTGGAATCCGAACTTGCCGAAGGGAGTCTCAAATTCCGCCCCGGAATGCAGGTATTCTGATATCTTGGCCCTGTCGGTGGTACCCGTGCTGGCGACAGCCTGCTGAAAAACCATGACACATGCATATCCCCAGGCATTGTTACGGGTCGGTTCTTTGCCGTATTTCTTTTTAAACTCGTCGACAAATTTCAAAACCCAGGGGTCGCGGTCGGGCACTTCGGCGGCTTTGGGAGAAGCATCCTGGTAGATGTACGGATAATAAAGATTTTGAGGTTTCGGTGTCTGCTTTTCCACGTATTGGGTGTCCGCAAAGTTGTCGCCGGTGTAGATGTTCATTTTCAGCCCCAGTTCGTAATAGCTCTTGGTGAAGCTGATCGTGTCGTTTCCCATGGCAATTACCATAACAGCATCCGGATTCATATTTTTTACTTTCGTCAGGTAGGTGGAAAAGTCGTCGCCGAACTTAAAGTATTGAAAGTCCAGCACCTTGCCGCCTAACTTGGCTGCTGTTTTAGAGAACTCCTCGGTCATGGCACGGCCAAAATCATTATTCAATCCAACGGCTGCAAACGACTTGTCTCCGTTGACCTGAATCGCATATTTAGCCAGCGGGGCCATTTCCAGGGGTGCTGAAGGTCCAATCCTCACCGAGTTGGGGGTCCGCGCTTCGGCGGTGATGCTGGGTGCATAGGATAGAACAATTTGCGGAATTCCCTCGGCTTCCAGGATCGGCATGGTCGCCAAGGAGGCCGAACTGCAGTAATTGCCGACGTAAAAATCGATTCCCTGATTGATCAATCGCTGGGTTGTATTGACGGCATCCGTCGGATTGCAGCGCGTGTCGCCCTCGATCAACTCAATCTTGGTGGTGCCCTTGATGCCGCCGTCTTTGTTCACCAACGCTTCGGCCAGCTGCGCGCCTTCCATGACTTCCTTTCCATTGAGCGCCAGGAAGCCGGTGAATGGTTGCGCAATGGCAATTTTAACGGATTTCGGCATATCTGCCAGGGAGATGCACGGCGCCAGAAGCAGTGCGACGCCCAGTGCAGCGATTATCATGCGATTTGTTTTTTTCATCATCACACCTCCTTGATTAATGGTTTATCAAATTGGAATTGTTAAGCACTATGAATATATCCAGCTACAAAGCCGAGCCTAAATCAATAGACACAAACGGCAGCTTAAAATCGGAAACAATTCTTAACGTGTTAGTATTAATATTTTTTCACCGCAGAGGCGCGAGGTACGCAGAGGGCGATTTTTTTTTATTTGCCGTTGAGAGGACGGCAAATAAAAAGGATAGTTTTCTCAGCGCCCTCTGCGGCTCTGCGGTGAAATTTCCATCTGTGGTGAACTCAAAATTTATTTAGGACATTTATTGACTATACGTCACTGTAATTATGAAACTATGTACTTCGTTACGGCCTCCTCTACAATTACCCGCCCAGATACGCCCGCTTTACCTCCTCATTCTCTTTGAGGGCGTGGGCGTCTCCTTCCAAAACAATTTTACCGTTTTCAATAATATACCCCCGCTGGGAGATTTCCAGAGCCAGATGGACATTTTGCTCAACCAAAACAACGGTTTTGCCCTCATCATTGAGTTGTTTGATGACCTGCATTAATTCTTCGGCAATAAGCGGCGCCAGTCCGGTTGATGGTTCATCAAATAAAATGAGTTTCGGATTGCCCATCAATGAACGCCCGATGGCGAGCATCTGCTGCTCGCCGCCGCTCAAGGATCCGGCCAACTGGTTTTTCCTGTCTTTTAAAACCGGAAAGAGGGAGAGAACTTTGTCGAGATTTTTTTCGAAGTCATCGAGGCAGGTATAGGCCCCCATTTCCAGGTTTTCCAAAACCTTCATTTCTGCAAACAGCTTGCGGCCCTCAGGGCAGTAAACGATTCCCGCTTTGACGCGGTCAACCGGACCCAGGTTGGTGATATTTTTGCGACTGAATGTGATCGTCCCTTTCTTCGACCGGTGCAGACCGCAGATGGTGCGCATCAGGGTGGTTTTCCCGGCCCCGTTGGCGCCGATGACCGCTACCAGTTCCCCGTGCTCAATGGACATGGAAATATCCTTTATGGCCTCAAAATTGCCGTAAAATGTGGAAAGATTTTCCAAAGTCAGCAAAGTGATTGGCTCCTTATTATTTCAACGTCTCATTGGCTTTCATGCAAGATTCAGGTACTATACACAGCGTGATAATTAGTGCCCATCCGGAAATTAAAAGGGGCACAATTAAGTTTCCAATTTGGTCCGCCG
>CP070771.1:3022866-3032004 GCA_020345785.1 Desulfobacterales bacterium | reverse complement strand
ATGCGATCAGATCGGGCCGCACGGGGTGTCGGCCGGTTGGAATGATCGATATTTCACCGACGTTGCCGTTAAACATGCGACGGGTAATGAACTCACTGATCGTACCTTCCAGCAGCGAATCGATGGCACTCGCGGCGCCTGCCGGGGTGACATCACGAAACATCCCCAAAACATAGGCGCGGGCATCCACATCGGTGATGCTGCCGCAGGCCAGTCTTATCTCCAGCCGGTGTTGATAGCGGCGTCCGATGACAATCCGCTGCATTTCGTGATCAAACCGCCCGGGGGCCGGCGCGGCTGCAGCTGGCTCTGCGACGGATACGGCGGGGCTTTCACGGGATGTCGCCGAGATAAGCTCATCCAGCAGCTGCCGCTGCTCCCGCAGGCTGAGCGCGCGACCGCGAGAGCCGCCGAATTCTATTTCTTTGAAATCACTGTCTTTCAACATGCGGGTGAAGCCGGCCCGGGAAGGCTCCCACCGTTCCGGCAGGACGGCGGTGGCACCTGTGGCCAGAATGTCGTCCACGGCTTTGGCCACCTGCCGGTTATTGGGGAGGCTGCCGTGCGACTCCTCGACGAAATAAGTTCCGGCGCCCGGCAGCTCCGCCAGGGCCAGGGGAACCGTGCCATCGCCTTCCATGGAAAGATCGTAGGAGAATTCATTGTCTTCCAGTCGGACACCCACGACGGTTTCCTGATTCACACCGGCAATCAGGCTAAAGCGCTCATCAGCCGGTGCCAGCGACTGCTGGACCCGGCGGGCGGACTGAAACAGCTTTGCAATGGGAGGCGGTCCGCTCGTGGGCCAGCTTGCCAAGTTATATAAATCGATGGCAGAAAACTTTTCCGGCCGGGGCATCATTTCATAAAGACTTGGAAACGTGCGAAAAACCTTTTTTACCAGTTTGTTGGCGGAATGTTTTAAATCGATAAAGGCAATTTTGCGCAGGATGGGATAGACCGCCCGCAGGACCTGCACCGGCGCGAAGGAGCCGTGATTCGGGGTGCCCAGCATGACAACCCGCTTGATTTTAGGCGCTTTTTGCGCAACCGCCGCGCGGGTTACCAGGCCGCCCATGCTGTGGGCGACGATGCTCACATCAGCGGCTTTTTCTTTGCCCAGGTCGGCCGCAAGTTCCTGACCCAGCCGGGAAATGCTTTTGCGCCAATCATAGGGGTAAAAGTCGGCGTCGTATCCGGCCGCCCTCAGGGACAGCTTTAACTTCAAATAGGCAAACAAGATAACACCCAGGGCCCTGAATTTGGGGTCTTCGCCGTTCAGCCGCAGGTCGACAAGGTTGCCGGCCGCAATATCCACCGGATCGATCCAGATGGTGTCATCGAATATTTTGCCCTTTTTGCCTATTTTGGAACCCATGATTCCGGGAATGATGAGTACGCGCGGTCCTCCGCGCACACTTCTTACGGATGCCTCCTGGGCGATTCTGCTCAGCTCACGATACGTCTCTTCGCCGAAGTAATCCTCCAGCATCCCGCTGTGTTCACCTGAAACAAGGTATTTTTCGACCTCCTGGTCGTTGAGTTTGAAGGCCGTGTTTGCGGCAGATGCGCCGGTCGGCTGCATGACGGGATCAATGGACGTGGTCTGCGCTGAGCTGCTCGACGGTTTGCGTTTGCCGGCCGAAGGTTTGGCTTTTTTGGACCTGGTTTCCGCCATGATGGTCTCCTTTGCAGATGATGGAACGCAATGTACCGATATAGTTGATTTATTCCAACCTTGAAAACCTGGTCCTCTGGGCCAGGATTCTTTACTTTTTGACTAGGCGCTTAGGGGCGCTTTATGGACAAAGGTGTCAGGTTTCAGGTATCCGGAAGAGGAAGTGCCAAATACTGAAGCCTGCTAAATTAGGGTTGAGGAATCCTGAAATTGGAACTTTGGGGATTAATTTAAGGATGAAGACCTGATCCCTGTGGTTAATTAATCCCCAACAGTTCCAGAACTATTGAATAAAATTGATTTTAAAGCCTCCATTAAGTTCATCATTGAACGATTACCGGTTCATCATAAATTCTATTTGGAAACTTTTATGCCGTAGGAGCCGGTTCCGCTGGTGGTATTATAGTGCCGGACCTGGACCAGGTATTCTCCCGGTACCAGGTCTGCCGTAATCTTCGGATTGTAGCCCTGACCGCTGTCATCATCTTCGGCGATCAGCAAGGTCGGACTGTCAGGACCATAAAGCTTCATTATCAGATCTGTTTCACCGCCGGTTTCAATCGTATATTTGCCGGCGGTATTGGCTCTGAATTTATACAGGTCTTCTTCACCGGGTTCTCCGATATCCGCCTGCACGGGCTTTATCTCCTGCACCTCGAGTTCGACAATTTTAGGTTTCGTCCCCCGGCCCGGGTACATCTTCTCGCTGCGAGCGAATTCTTTGTCGATACCCGAAAGCACGTCGTTCGGATCGGTATGAAAACCGTCCAGGGTCCACTCGGCGGGAAAACTGTAGAGCATAATCGATTTCGGATCAAAGTCGGTGCCGTTGATCTGATCATGGGAGTACTTGCGCAGCACATTGTGCCGGATGGTGGCAACATCCCAGAAGTTCGGCGGGCCCGAGAGATCCCGGATCACCGCTTCTTCGTTCCACTGAATTCCTTTGTCGGGATTCTGATGCTCATGGGCCAGGCCGATGGCATGGCCGAACTCATGCAGCACGACGCCTTCATCCAACCAACCGAAATTCATGGTGGGCCGGCTGACATGAATGCCTTTGGCATCTGTGCCGACGTAAGACCAGGCGCCGTCATTGGCAAATGCAATGCGGATGTCCGCATCAGGCTCATCATTGAATTCAAAATTCAGGTTGGCGTATTCCGTCCACTGGGGTGCGTACTGTTTGACAATTTCCTTCTTCTCGGCGGAACCCTCTAAAAATCGAATGGATAGCGTTGACCCGTTCGGCCAGAGTTTGCCGATGGGCGAAATGGCACGGGTGCGGCCGCC
Organism: Desulfobacterales bacterium; assembly: GCA_020345785.1. The sequence goes on along the minus strand of CP070771.1, from coordinate 3,029,033 downwards.
GATTTCGATGGATCTGAAAGGAATCGCACGGCGAAAATCACGCGGTAAAATTTTATCGTAGCAAATATTTTTTACTGTCATAATAGCCTCCTTTCCTCTAAACGCTTAGTAATGCCTTATCGACAATTTGTTGTCGATGTTAATTGAGTTGTATTTTTTAGAGTTAGAAATGAACTAAAATTTAAAATGACTAAAATGAGCTAAAATTGAGGAATTCTATCTTAAATATTCAGAACGAAATAAATCCTTGCGCATCCATACACAGCGTTTTGCATTTTTGATAATCTACGTTAAATTGAAATCAACGATCCAAAAGTCGAATACGCAATTAATTATGACGCTGTGTATAACCGGTTCATTATTTATCGTGTCTTTTTTTCGTGTTTCCGATCTTTCGTGTTTTCGTGATGGATTTGTCACCTGGGGGCCCCGATTTACCCAGTTTTTTTATCTGAGTTTCTTCGATGCGAATGTCTTCACCGCTATCTGATTCAATGCCCTGTTCCTGATCCCGCTCTGCGATGGTTTTTGCTCCGGCGAGTTGTTCTGAAGGCGCCACGTCTTGTTTTTCCTCGTCATAAAGCTCAAACCAGGGAAGATTATGTTGGCTGTAAGTCGCCGCGTCAATCGGCGTCGGCGGTGGATCTTCACCGGTGACCATTCGATATTGGTCGCTGTTTAGAATATGAACCGTTAGACTGCCGTAGTTGGTCTGATCCCAAACATCTATGCCATGGGCATCAGGATAGATTTTCTGTTTCATGGCCCCTCCGGCGCCAAGCCCCATACCCGGCTCGGAGGCTTTTTTTGCAAAGGGCATTGCCAATTTTTGGGGCCCTGCCGCCGGTTCAAGTGGTGGAGTGTCCGGGAACCTGCCCGGTCTCGGTTCATAGACGGTTATCCGCATCCCGCCGTGCTTCTCCTCGCCGCTCAAGGCAGCTTCAACGGTGTAGCCGAGTCCCAGAGCCATTGCGACAAACTGCCGCACTTTGCCGGGACCGGTGTTGATGCCGTCCAGCCACGGCTGATCCGGAATCACCACGTAGTCCTGCGGTTCATTGCTCAGGCCTTCTTTGAATTTTCTTCCGGAAACGGCGTTGATACCGCCGATTTCAATCTTGACGGCATTCGGTTTCCAGGCGGCGCCTCTGAAGCCAATCCACAACGCTTCGCGCTGATACATGGTGATGAAAGCGCTGCCCTCTTTTTGCCATTCCTGCGGTAAATTGTCTTTATAGTCATCCACCCGGTGAATCCGGAAAGCACCGAGGCCCGGCGGCAAGGGATAGGTGCGGCCGTCGTCGGGAATGCGCAGGGTTCGTTGAAAAGATACGGCGCAACGCGGGCCGAAGCGAATGGCATGGTTTTCGATCACCATTTCAAGCACGGTAGGTATCCTCTGACGGCAGCTTGGCGTGTGAGGCTCCAGAACAGTGATGATGAGTGATGAGCAATTAGAAAAATTCTAATCGAGCTGGCAAGAGAGCAAGGGGCAAAATATAGATCACACGAACGCAGTCAGCTGCTGGTTTAGTCGCATTAGTCCCGCTACCAAGTCACCGAGCCACGTAAAATCAACTATATTTCTTCACGTTTGGATAGCTCGTGACAAAAAGAAACTTAAAATTCCTTTTCCTTTTAGATGCCTTCGGTTTGTATGACTGAAATTTTACGATAAATGTAACATAATGTATGCACCGATTTTGTCAAGTATATTAGTTTTTGACCCTGCCCAACAGAGATAAGCTTTTGAATCATAGCCAATAAAGAAGACCTTCGTCAAAAGATCATCAGTTTTCACTGATGTTCTTTTTGATAATGTGCGTTGAGCAGGTCTTCGCCGAAATCATCTTTCAGGTTGCGCCAAACGGTGTGGATATGGTTGGCGTTGTTTTGGGTATTGTCATATTCTACAAAGAAAAACGGGCCATGGAGGCGGTAATAATGAGGCTTGCCGCGTTCTTCCGGGCCGGCCCACGCAAAGTGGACTGCCTCCAAACCGGCCTCTTTCAGCTTTTTTAGCTCGATGGCCGACAGTTCATGCGGCAATCGATCGATGTAGACGTGAATAAGCCGGGCCAGGAACTCCCGCTGTTCAGGCGCCATGGATTCGGCGGCTAATCCTTCGGCTCCGGCGAACTCGACCTTTGATACTGCGCGCGTAAGAATATCCGGCGGTGCGGCTGGGCTGATAATCGCATATCGCTTTTGACCGGCGTTTAAAGCGGCCAGCAGACGGCGGGCCAGATCTTCTTCTTTGGCCAAGATGCGGAGGCCTTTTTGAGAACCGGATTGCACCTCTGCCGGATTTGCACCCAGGAATAAGGGATTGGGAGCGATCCATTCGCTGCCGGCCATCGTAAAATTCAATGAGATATGATGGCCTTCGGCGCGCCAGCCCCAGGGTTTTTTTATTGTCGGGTCACCGAACGTACTAAGATAATAAAGCTGCGGATCCCTTACCAGCCGCGAAACTCTTAATGATCTTTCGATTTCCGCCAGCGTTTTTTCCAGATCCATAATTGCCGTGACTTTTTCATAACCCGTATGGCTGAGGCCGCTTGCCAGCAGTTCGAAAGCCGCCTTGTGCTGCCGGTAATTCATCTCTTTTAAACTGACGCCTTTGCGATCGAACATTTCCCGCGGAACGTAATGCCAGCGCCGGCGTTCCGGCGATTCAAAATTGAAATGAGCCCTTTTTCGCAGCTCCGGTGTCAGCGAATCAAGAAATCTGGCGCAGGCCTTTTTCATAACTTCGGCGGTTTCAGATAAAGGTGGAATCCAGGGGGGAGTCGGCTGCTGGTGAGTGTGATCAATCATATCGAGTCTTCCTTTTGTCAAACTTTAAGGTCAAATCTGCATTATTGCAACCAACGACATACAGTCGTCCAGAGTGGCGTCAAAGTAAATTCTAAAATAGTGGCATGAGTAAGGTTTTATCAGAAAAAAAATTTCAAATCTCAAGCACCAAATTCCAAATGGTGCTTGGATTTTTCATGATTTTCATTTAGGAGGTGATTTTCGCAAATTCAGTCGATTGCTTCTTTAAATGACGGAACCCTGATGCAGCCGTCCAACTCCATTCATAAACCATCCCGCTCTATCGCGCGGTGAGAATTGAAAAGGTTTTACTTTTACAGTGGGAGTATTTTATGGTGGTCCAAACGTAAACAGTGCCGGTGGCATATGAATGGAGATACTTGACCGGGCAGATAATTTTTCCTATATTGCCTTCGAATAAAAAAGGAGGTGTCCGAGCCTATGTCTAAAAAGACCGAGAAAAACCTTTCCTATGCTTTTGGCGCCGAATCCAAGGCCGCCGCACGCAACGAGGTCTTCGCCAAAAAAGCCGAGATGGATGGCTTCACCCAGATCGCGCGCCTGTTTCGTGCGGTCTCCGATGCAGAGTCGGTCCATTCGCGCAGATTCCTCATGCTGATGCGGGGTAAAATCGGATCCACCGAAGAAAACCTTCAGACAGCTTTCGAAAACGAAATCAAAGCCAATGCCGAAGAATATCCCAGGCTGATTAAAGAGGCCGCTGAAGAAGGCCAGGAAGCTGCATTAAAGGCCTTTTCCCACGCACGGGATGTCGAAAGCCGTCATGCCGAGCTGTACAAAAAAGCTCTCAACGACATGATCACCGATCGCGAGACAAACTACCACGTATGTCAGGTTTGCGGTTACATCGCCGAAGATGAAGCGCCGGAACGCTGCCCGGTTTGCGGGGCGATCAAAGAAAAATTTAAAAAAGTATAACCCATTTCTATAACCTTTCTTTTTTTAAAGCACTTAATATCCGTGCAGCCGTTTGCTCGGAATCGGCTACCACAATTGGGCCTCGGCGATCTGATAGATGCAGGGGATCTTCTGCCTGCCAATCCCGGCCATTGATTTTTACTACACCGCCAGCTTCAAGCGTGAGAAGCATGCCGATGGCCCGGCGGCGACCTAATTTGCCCAAAGATATCGCTGCCGCCGCCCGGCCGTTGACAGGCGCTGAGGCGTCAACGGCCGAACAGCGCGAAACTTGCACCTGATATCCGATTTCTGACAGTTTTGACTTCCAGGATTCGGGAAAATGAGAGGTGACATGCACCCTTGATGGCGCAGCGTCGAGGTGAACCTGGCTGGTATGATTATTGGCCGTTTGCTGCCAGCAACCCCGGCCCCGTTGTGCCCAGAATAGCTGCTGCCGGGCAGGAAAATTCACTACAGCAGCAGTATAGACGCCGTCTTGGACAAACGCACCCATAACGGCGTAGTCTTTCGAACCGCGAGCGTAATTTAATGTGCCGTCAATTGGATCGACAACCACCAGCGGCAGGTCCTTGTCTGCCTTTGGAAACAATCGGAGCGTGTCGGTATTCTCTTCGGCATCGACCGCAACCCCGGGCAAGGCGGCGTGCAGCAGATGCAGGATAACGTCCTGGGCAGCGAGATCCACGGCGGTCAAAGCGGATCCTTCGGGTGAAGAATGGCCGGGTTTTTCCCCTAAAGAAACATCTTTCTGGAGGCGGGTGGCGGCACATCCCACCTGCAATGCGGCTAGGCGGAAAACCTCAATAAAACGGAGTTCCGGGTTCTTAACTTCGTAATTTGTTTTAAATGCCGCCCAATCCATAAGATTGTGTTCCCTATTTGATTATTTGAAATTAAGTTCAAATTTGCAAAATGGCAATGCTTCATTCAGGATTGAAGCCCATGCCAAACAGTTTCCCCCATAAAGGCCGGCATAAAAATCAAGGCAGTTGCTAATTCTGCAAGAAAATTAATTCAAATCCAAGGTGTGGTATGCTTAAAACGCATAACTTCAGTGTTTGGAACAAAGTTTTTGGGATCAATTTTCACTAATTTAGCCAAAAATAAGACGGCTGCACCCGAATCAATTGAGTCACAGAGCGCCCTTAATAATGCCGCCGCCCAATACTGTATCGCCGGTATAAATCACCGCGGACTGCCCGGGGGTCACCGACATCTGCGGTTTCTTAAATAATATCTGAGTTTGATTCCCATCCGGTGGATAAACCGTTGCTTCCGTCTCTTTGTGCCTGAGGCGAATTTTGACCTGAACGTCCAGTGGTCGGTCGATATGATCGATGGCAATCAAATTTAAATTGGCAACCACCAAACCTTTTGATCGATGCTCATGATGGCTGACCACTATGCGGTTGTTGGCCGCATCGATTCGGCTGACGTACAGCGGCTGCGTGGAAGCGATGCCAAGGCCGCGGCGCTGGCCGACGGTGTAATGGATGATCCCCCGATGTTGCCCGAGGACCTGACCTTTTTCATCCACAATTTCCCCGGCATTAATTTCGTTTTCAGCAAACAAAATGGAATAATCTCCGCCGTCAATAAAATCCTGGCTTTCTTCGCGATCCGCGGTTTTCAGCCCGAACGTGCGCGCCATCTCACGAACCTGCTGCTTGGTATGATCTCCCACCGGAAACAGTGTGCGCCCCAGTTGCTGCGGTGTGAGGCCGTAAAGAAAATAGGTCTGATCTTTTGCGCGATCCACAGCTCGCTTCAATAAAAACCGGTTACCCGATTTTACAATTCGGGCATAGTGGCCGGTGGCAAAATAATCAAAATTCACACCAGCCTCTGCGGCCTTTTCCAGCAGAAATCCAAACTTGAGTTTCTGGTTGCAGACCACGCACGGGTTCGGGGTTTTGCCTTCCAGGTATTCGCATCGGAAGTAATCAATGACATGATTTTTATATTCTTGCCGCAAATCAATTGAATGGAACGGAATCTCGAGCTGTTCGCAAATGGCGGCAGCCGATTCAACATCTTCTTTTTCGCCGGGACCGTAGCAGGCATGTTTGGCGGATTCCCCAAGATGTACGGAACCGTCATAAATTTCCATGGTGATACCGCAAACCTCATAATCCTGTTTGAGCAGTAAGGCTGCGGCAACCGAGGAATCCACGCCACCACTCAGTCCGACGGCCACTTTAATTTTATTTTTTTTCATTTTATTTTATCATTCCAAAATAAAGTATCGGACCTATATACAATATTAAAGGTAAGGAATTTATTGTTTTAATTTCACCCCCACCCGGCATCCCCCGTCAAGGGGGAGGAATATGACTTCCCTCCCCTGGCGGGAGGGATTGAGGGAGGGGGACAAAATGTTATCTACCTTACTTTTGTAGATAGGC
>CP070771.1:3009712-3022766 GCA_020345785.1 Desulfobacterales bacterium | reverse complement strand
AACTTTTGCATTTTTTCCTTTTATCTGGTAAACTAAGTACTCAAGATAGCTGAAAATATTAAAAGGTTCCCAACCAAATAGGGGAGGCAAGCACACAATGGCGACCGGGACAGAAACCGTGTTACTTGTTGATGACGAGGAGATTGTCATCGGAGTCGGCAAGCAGATGCTACAAAGGCTGGGATATTCGGTTCTAACAGCCGCAAACGGATTAGAGGCCGTCGATGTTTACCGCAATAATCAAAATACCATCGGTCTCGTTATTCTGGATATGATCATGCCGGGCTTGGAAGCCGGCGATGCCTATGATAAGCTTCGGGCGCTAAACCCGGCAATTAAAGTGCTGCTTTCAAGTGGCTACGGTCTCGACCAGAAAGCCAAAGCCATTATAGAGCGAGGCTGCAGCGGCTTCATTCAAAAGCCGTTTAATATGAAAATACTGCAGGAAAAGATCGGGGAAATTATGGGCAAGGACGAGCTAATCGCAGCGCCATAATTGATCGTCTCGCAATTTCTACCGCTGGTTGAATTTAAGCAGAACGATGTGTTTACGCGCTTAATGATTGATGCTGTTACGCGTAAATCGGCCGGCCATCACTCCAACCCCTCGATTCTGAAGTCCTTGCGCAACACCACCAAAGTTGCGCCCCATCCACCCGCTTCAGGCGGTGCATCGCAAGAAGAGGCCACCATAGGATTTTTTTTAAGTATTCCCTGAACGCGTTTCTTTTGAATGCCTTTGCCCTTGCCGTGAATAATTCGTACCTGGTAGATGCCGGCTCTAAGACACTCGGTAAAATAATCTTCCAAAAGATTCGGTATATCCTGCGGCCTGAAGGTGTGCAGGTCCAGCACATCTTCGATCGGGATTTTAACAGGTTCCATTGTCGCCTACCTTAAGTCAGTGGAGGTAAAATACTTGATCAGAGGCGCTCAAGTGCCTATCTTAATCCAACAATCCAGCATGCCAACATTCCGGGAGGTTGCATGCAAATGATTCATGAGAAACTGCCAATCGAACCTGTTTGGTTTCGGCTTGTCCGGATAAGGAGCAACAGGTGTCTGATCCGCAATTCCCCCCTTTAATCGCCGGCATCGGTCTGACGATTCTGGCCTATCTACTGGGATCCATCCCCTGGGGGGTGGTGCTTACCCTGTCCTTTACCTCGGTGGATGTCAGGCGTCGGGGCAGCGGCAATATCGGCGCCACCAATGTCAGCCGGGTGGCAGGTTCAACATTGGGTTTATTGACATTTATCGGCGATGTTCTGAAAGGCGCCGTCCCCGTTTATCTGGCGCTGATTTTTGTCGGAAGTCAGCCGGTGCTACACGACCCATTGCCTGCAGTTGTTGCCCTGGCGGCATTTTTTGGACACCTCTATCCCCTCTTTATGAAATTTAAAAAAGGGGGCAAAGGTGTTGCAACGTGCGCCGGTTGTTTTGTTGTACTTGCTCCCCTGGCCTGTCTCGCGGCGTTGCTGACATTTATCGTCTCGTTGTTTTTGGCGCGTCGCGTATCGGTCGGTTCGCTGGCGGCAGCAGCGGTGTTGCCGATCGCGGTCTGGTTTTCCGTCCAATCTGTTCAAATTACCATTGGTGCCGTCATCATGACGGTTTTTATTTTCATCCGCCACACCAATAACATCAAACGGCTGATAGCCGGCACTGAGCCGAAGTTTAGAGATAGAAGTAAAGATTGAAACCCGGTTAGAACAGCGAACCGCAGAATAATCCGCCGCCGGCGGACAGAATTTCAAAAATCCCCCCGGCCCCCTTTAGGAAAGGGGGAGTTCCAGGTGGTTTCGCTTTGCTCAGTCTTTTTTTTAATTAAAGACAGAATACCTCCCTTCGACATTCGACCTGCCCGCAATGCCTTGAAACTGGGTCGTGGCAAACTTGATAATTTGATTCATAGCTCAATGTTTGGACTAACCCAAAGGCAATGTGCATGGCAGGCGGGTATTCGTTATTCGATATTCAATATTCGCTTTTTAGAGTTTCTTTCCTGGTCAAGCTGGCTGCTCCTTTCTTCTGTCCTCTGTCTTCTATCCTCCGACACCTGAAACCCATTCAGTAAATTTAGTAACCCAGCAATGACCACAAAATAGCGAACACGCCCGCCAGTATGAAATTGGTCTCTACCAGCAATTCGAGTTTAACGCTCGGCAGCAAAACTCCCTGTTCGTAGGCGGAGATGAGAAATAAAAGTAAAACCGGACAGCTGATCAGAAAAAAACCCAGATAAGAGATCAGATGCAAGGTACTCAATACGAGCAGCGCTGCCATCAGAATGATCAGGACTAATTTTAAGAGTCGCAATGACCGTTTCTCGCCCAGCAAGATGGCAAGGGTTTCTTTGCCGACAATGCGGTCTCCCTGCATGTCCAGAACATCAAAAAAGGCTGTCCTGACAAAGACAAGGCCCGAGGCCCACAGAAATATCAAGCCGGTCCTCCAGTGAGGTGTGCCGGCCTGGGACAGCGGCGTCAGCAAAGCGGTCACAATACCCCAGGCCACGGCGATTAAAAAGGTCTTTGATCCGGGGATATCTCTAATCCTTCTGTATTTGAAAGCGCCGAACCGTTTGGGTACCAGAATTCGATTGTATGATAACCCCAGCAGGCTCATGATGAGAAGCAGCAGAAAGGGGAACAGCCCCAGGGTGTATGCAATCACCAGACCGGCGCCGCCGGCTGCCAGGGCCAGGGCGGAAAGCAGTATTTTGTATTTTTCATAGAAATTCGCTCTTTCCGGGTCATTGTACTGATCGGCCTTGCTTCCGGTCAGGTGGGCCAGAATATGCATGGACTGGACATAGAGCATGGCTATCAGCACATACGGGAAGAACCGGCTGAACCCCTGGAGTTTCGCAAAGGCATAACTCAGACACCCGGCTCCCAGAGAAACATAGATGTTTGTCAGCAATAGCGCCCTCTGCAGACCGAAGATTAACCTGCTCCAGTTGCTCTTGCGTTTGACCTGCAGGGCCTCTAAAGCCCGGCAGACCTTTTTGATAATCCAGTTGGGAGTGGAAGCACCGGCGGTGATTCCGATATACCGCGCCGATTCCAGAACCGCCGTATCGATGGTCTTGAGATCTTCTTCGGATTCGATATGATAAGCCGGCTTGCCGGTCTGATTTGCAATTTCGGCCAATCGCCGGGTATTGCCGCTGTCGCGGCCGCCGACCACAATCACGGCATCAACCGCCTCGGCGAGGCGTTTGACTTCAGCCTGACGTCTTTCGGTAGAGTCGCAAATGGTGTTGAAAACCTTGTAGTGGGGATGGTTGGCGGCGGTCCAGTTTTTTACCGTTTCGAATAACTTTGTATTTTGAGTTGTTTGCGCAACGATGATCGCATTGTCAAATGCCGGCAAAGCTTCGAGCTCTTCCAAACTGCCGACCACATATCCATTTTGCCGGGCGTATCCGAGCAAACCTATGACCTCGGGATGATCTTTATCGCCGATGATGATGGAAGCATAACCCTGTTTGGCGTGTTTGCGGATAATGGTCTGGACCTTAATCACCCGCGGGCAGGTCGCATCAATGACTTTAAAATCGGCTTCGGTGAGTTTTTGCTTGACGGTCGGCGGAACACCGTGGGCTCTGATCAGCACCGTGCCGGATCCGTGGGCGGGTATCTCATCAAGTATCGTGATATCTTTGGTCTTTAAAAGTTGAAGCACCTGGGGATTGTGAATCAAAGGTCCATAGGTGAAAATCGGGTTTTCATTCTGCGCGGGTGCATCCAGGACCATTTCGACGGCCCGGCGCACCCCCATGCAAAAACCGGATGTTTTGGCGATGAGAACTTTCATAATGCTTTCAAAAAGACCTTGTTATCCGTCAAAGACAGCGCGTGGATTTGGGCCTTTAAAAACTTTTGTTCGCCAAAAATGTTGGTCAAGCGAAGACCATCTTCCTGCGGTTCGACCGTATCAACTGCTTCCATGATTAATTTTTGCTCATTTCCTTCGAGTAAATAGGCGTTGGCTTCACACATAATGGATTCCTTTTTATATAAGGGACACGGATGAACACCGATCTCACGGATATTTTGGCTTAATAGTAAAACGCTGTAACCACCGTCACACTTTTACAATCGGTGAAAATCTGTCTAAATCTATGTCCGAATTTTAGAGTTTGCCTAGTTTGGCCCTGTTTTTGCGCTGCCTTTTCGGTAATCGCCTGCGGGGACCCTTCTTTTTAGTCGTCGGCTTCCAGCCGCTGTGATTTTCTCCGTCGGCTTGCATGCCGTCCAGGGAGCGCGACATGACCAATTTGCTTTCAAAATCGCGAGCGTTTATGGCCGTCACACCCCATGCTGCGACGGATCGAACGATGTCCTGATCGGAGCTGACCACCAGGGCCTTGGGTCCTTCCCGGCGGGCCATTTTTTTTATGACAGCATCTGCCGATTCGCCGTTGTGGGAATATACAATCGTGATGCCCTTTTGTCGATCCCGCTGGCGGGAGACCAGCGGCAATCCGGTTCCATCGAAAACAACCGTGATGCGATGGGCTTTAAATTTTTTGTACGCTGCCAGCATATCCACCAGTGCTTCACGACCCAGTTGAATATCCTGCAGATCCAGGATGCTCAACCGGCTGGATTGGCGAATGAGATTGTAGCCGTCTATGATGATATGAAGGGACATCGGGATCTATCGAACCGGACCGGGAAGTAATAATTTTACTCCACGACAGTCGTAATAGCATATAATCGTTTGACGTGCCTAAAATGAACTAAAATGAGCTAAAATGCCTAAAAATTGTGGCGTCGCTGTGCTTCGTCTTTCTTATTGGCCGCTGAAGTTTGATATAGGGGAGTTAAGAAATCAGAAAACAATGAATTTGCCTGCTCTGCATTTCTAACAAAATCGATAGAATACCTCAAATTTAGGCATTTTAGGCATTTTTTAATTTTAGGCAATTCTGCGAGCAGCTTTATCTTTAATATAGTTTAAGATCTACTTTGGGATAAAATTTACCAGTCTAGTATTGGGTCTGTTTCAACCGGGTGATCAAACGCTCGAGGTCGTCATTGCTGTAGAACTCAATTTCAACTTTTCCTTTTTGACCCTCCTTTTTGATCAGAATTTTGGTGCCGAAATGGCGGGACAGATCTTCGGCCAGACCGGAAAGATATATTTGCTCGGAGCGATCTCCGGTTACCTTCGGCTTTTTTTTCTCTGCCTTCATGCGGCGGACGAGATTTTCGGTCTCCCTGACCGATAATCCCTTGGTGATAACCGCCCGCCAGGCCGCCAACTGTTGGGCGGAGGACTCGGTGCCCAACAACGCCCTTGCGTGTCCCATGCTTAAGGTGCCGTCGATGATACTGGCCTTAATTTGTTCGGGTAATTGACGCAATCTCAAATAATTGGCCACCGCCGATCGGCTTTTTCCCACCCGGGCCGATGCCTGATCCTGGGTCAGATTCAGCTGGGTAATGAGGCGATGGTAAGCTTCGGCTTCCTCAATGGGATTTAAATTTTCACGCTGAATGTTTTCGACCAAGGACATTTCCAGCAATTTTCCATCGCTGACCCGTTTTATTATCACCGGCACCTGGGTTAATCCGGCCCGTTTGGCGGCCCGCAAACGCCTTTCACCGGCGATGAGTTCGTAACCGGCTTCATCATGGCGAACCAGCAGAGGCTGGAGAACCCCCTGGATTTTGATCGACTCGGCAAGCTGCTGCAAGTCGTCTTCTGAAAAAGCCGCACGGGGCTGAAACCGGTTGGGACGGATCAGGTCGGTGTCACAATAGAAATAGTCCTGCTTCTTTTCTTCTTGCTCCTTATCGATGCCCGGGATTAAAGCTTCCAGACCTTTGCCCAGAGCCATTTTTTTGCGCTTGATCGCGCCGGAACCGCTGTTTTTAGTCAGATTACTTTTTTGCATAGGTTATCCTCATTCCGTCGTCCGGAAATTCGGTCTTCCATTATTTCTTTGGCGAGTTCAAAATAACTGCGTGCGCCGGTCGAGGTAGCGTCATAGAGCAATATGGGCTTCCCAAAACTGGGCGCCTCACTCAGACGAATATTTCTGGGAATGATTGTTTTGAATACCAGATTGTTGAAGTATTTTTCAGCTTCCTCGGCGACCTGGTAAGATAGATTGGTTCGCTGGTCGAACATGGTTAACAGGATACCGGCAATTTTAAGATCGGGATTCAGGGCCTGTTTAATGCGCTTGACGGTTTGCAGCAGCTGGCCCAGGCCTTCTAGCGCATAAAATTCGCACTGCAACGGTATCAGCAGGGAATCAGCGGCTGTCAGTGCATTGACGGTTAGTAGGCTCAGCGAAGGCGGACAATCGAGGATTATATATTCAAATGAACTGCGCACATCGGCGATAAGATTTTTCAAGGCATGGTCACGGTGGGGGCTGGACATCATTTCCACCTCAAATCCAATCAACTCGACGCTGGAAGGGATCACCTTCAACATCGAAATGGCGCTGTCCATGATCAGATTCTCAGATCCCGCCTGTCCCAGCATGCCGTGGTACAGATTTTTGTCCATGGCTGCCGGCTCGATGCCTACCCCTGATGTGGCATTGGCCTGGGGATCACAATCTACCAGCAGGGTGCGTTTTTCCGACACCGCCAGGGACGCCGACAAGTTGATGGCCGTTGTCGTTTTGCCCACCCCGCCTTTCTGATTTGCAATGCATATTACCTGTGCCATGGTTTGTATCCTGGAAACGCCATCCGGTTGCGGCGCATAAATCAATCATATTTTTGCGAGCCAGACAGGCCGCATTTTTTTGATTTAACATAAAACTTGCTGTTTGAAAAGAGGATTAAAATGTGGCAATATATGATGGCATTTATTCTAAGATTGAAAACCTGGTCCTATGGGCCAGGTCAGAGAAGATTGGCTTTGCCGTAGAAGAATGCCGTGGGGTATTGGAATAATGGAGTGTTGGAATATTGGGTTTGGTGGAATGAGATCTTTTTATATAGGGTTGTTTTAGGGGTGGTAGAGATAAAAAATAAAATCAGACCCATGTCAAAGCCTGGTCCTCTGGGCCAGGATTCTTTACTCTGAACATTGATGACCGAAAGTATAAGATAATGAAAATATTTAAAAAAAGTATTGCCATGGGGATAATTGTCGCGTTTGCCCTGGGCAGCCTCATTCCGGCGGCCGTTTTCAGCATCACGGTCAAAGAGGAAGAAGAGCTGTCCGCCCAAATGTTGACGGCCATTTACAAGCATTTTGAAATTGTTGATGATCCTGCGATCGTCGCCTATGTCAATGATATCGGTAAACGGATTCTGGCGACCCTGCCGGAGCAGCCGTTCAGGTACCAGTTCCACGTCATCAAGGAAGACGTATACAATGCGTTTGCCACACCGGCAGGTCACATTTTTGTTTATACCGGTCTCATGGATGCCATGGAGGAAGAAGAAGAGCTGGCGGGTATCCTGGGTCATGAAATCGCCCACGTTTACTGCCGGCATATTTCGCAGAAAATCGAGCGGCAAAAGAAAATGGGGTGGGCAACCTTGGCCGGCATGGCGGCCGGCATTTTGCTGGGCGTTGGCGGGGCCGGAGAAGCGGCCCAGGCGGTCACCATGGGGGCACCGGCTGCCGCACAATCCGCTGAGCTGGCTTACAGCCGGGACGATGAGATGCAGGCCGACCAGTTCGGCTTGAAATTTATTACCGGCGCAGGGTACAGTGCCGACGGGCTGCTGAAAATTTTAAAGAAAATCCGCGCCAAAACCTGGTTTGGATCAGATCAGGTTCCCACTTACTTAATGACCCACCCGGCCGTCGAGGATCGTATTGCGTTTATCAGCTCATGGCTTGAATCTTACGATGCCGCCCACAAACCGATTCCTCTGGTCAATCAGGATGAGTTCAAACGGGTCCATACCCGGATCGAAACCGAGTATAGCGACGAACAAGTCGTTTTGAGCAGGCTTGAAGCCGATGCGGCCCGAAACCCGGGGAATCCTATGGCCCATTACCGCTACGGCCTGATCCTGGCCAGAGTCGGGAAAAGACAGGAAGCCGTTGAACAAATACGGATGGCTCTGACGAAAAGAGCGTTTGATCCCTATATCTTAAGAGATCTCGGCTGGATATATTATCTTGACGGTCAATTTCCTCAGGCTCTCAAAACGCTGGACAGTGCCTGCGGCATGATACCCAAGGATCCGGAATGTATTTACTATCTGGGGCGCACCCACCTGGAGCTGGGAAATTTGACCGAAGCCACCGATAGCTTTCTCAAGCTTACCCGGCAATACCCCCAGTTTACGACGGCCTTCTATTATCTGGGACAAAGTCTGGGAAAACAGCAAAATTTAGGCGACGCGCACTATTATCTCGGTGTTTATTATCTGCGGAAAAGAGATTACAAGAATGCCGCGGTTCAATTGAAACAAGCCTTAAAGCATGACCAGGATGCTGAAAAACGAAAGCAAATTGAAGAATGGCTGGCTCAACTCGGCGGAAAGGGGACGCAAAAGAAATCAAATTAAACTCGAGCCGACCCCCAATTTTAACTGCGGTCAAAATGGGAAAACTGCATGGTAAAGGTGCCTCTGCCCTGGGTGGCTGATCTTAGGTCAGTAGAATATCCGAACATGCTCGAGAGGGGGACGGTTACCTTGATAATTTGAGATCCCGTTTTGTGATCGATGGCTTCAATCTTACCACCGCGGGCATTCAGGTCGCCAATCACCTCGCCCATAAACGCTTCCGGCACAAATACCTCCACATCCATGATGGGTTCCAGCAAAAACGGGTCGGCCTTGGACAGTGCCTCCCGGCAGGCCATCGAAGCGCTAACGGTATAAGCCAGCTCAGTGCTGAGGGAATCTTTATGCTGAACGCTCAGAAGGGTGACTTCTACATCGACCACCGGATAGCCGATCAACGATCCGCTTTCAAGTGATTCCAGCGCGCCTTTGCGGGTCGCGTCGATATAAATTTGCGGAAGCTGATCCGCTGTGATTTCAGAAATAAATTGATTCCCCGAGCCTCGCGGCAATGGCGCCACTTTCAGATTGACTTCACCGTAAAGGCGCTGTCCTGCGATTTCCTTATCAAAAATAGCCGACGCTTTTGCCCGCTTGGCAATGGTCTCGCGGTAAACTACCTGGGGTTTGCCGACATTGACGTTAGTGTTGAATTCCCGCTGCATGCGGCTTGTCACAATTTCCAGATGCAGCTCACCCATACCCGACAGAATTGTCTGACCGGTATCCTCATCTTTGCGGACTCTGAGGGTTGGATCTTCAGCCGTAAACTTTTGCAGCACTTCGTCAATTTTTTCCTGATCGGCATGGGTTTTAGGTTCCACCGCCACGGAGATTACCGGCTCGTAAACCTCGATATTTTCGAGCAAAACAGGATGGTCGGGATGGCACAGAGTCTCCCCGGTGGAAGAGTCTTTTAAACCGACAACCCCCACAATACTGCCAGCACCGACCAAATCGACCCGTTCCCGCTTGTTGGCGTGCATTTGCAGGAGGCGAGCCAGTTTCTCTTTTTTCTTTAACGTAGGATTGTAAACTTCATCGCCCGCCTTCAGTTTGCCGCTGTATACCCTGACAAATGACAATTTTCGACCTTCCATCATGGACACTTTGAATATCAGGGCGGCCAACGGATCGGAATCTTTGGCTTTGCAAGCAATTTCCTGGCCGGTCTCCGGATGCAAGCCCTTAATGGGGGGGACATCGACCGGGCTTGGCAGAAATTTTACAATGGCATTCAGCAGGGGCTGAATCCCTTTGTTTCTTAAGGCGGAGCCGCATAAAACGGGTACCAGCTGCAGTTGGACGGTGGCTTTGCGGATCGCATCGACAAGCTTGGAAGGGTCGATGGGCAGTTCCGATAAGTAAGCCTCCATCACTTCGTCATCGTATTCGGCTACCGCCTCAATCATCTGGTCGCGATATTCCTCAGCCTGGGGCAGATATTCATCGCTGATGTCCAGGAGATCATAGGAGATCCCCAGCGTGTTATCATCCCATCGGATCTGCTTCATCTCGATCAGATCAATGACATCGGTAAATTCTTCGCCCTGGCCGACGGGCAGCTGCAAAATAAGGGGGTTGGCCTTGAGACGCGCTTTCATCATGGCGACGGTCCCTGGAAAATCGGCGCCGATTCTGTCCATTTTATTGATAAAAGCAATTTTGGGGACACCGTATTTATCAGCCTGGCGCCAGACAGTTTCGGATTGAGGTTCAACACCCTCCACGGCACTGAAAACGCCAACCGCCCCGTCCAACACCCGAAGTGATCGCTCGACTTCAATGGTAAAATCCACATGGCCCGGGGTATCGATGATGTGGATTTCAAATTCTTGCCAGAGACAGGTGGTAACCGCCGAGGTAATTGTGATACCCCGTTCCTGCTCATCGACCATCCAGTCCATAACCGCTTCACCGTTGTGCACCTCGCCGATTTTATGGGATTTACCGGTGTAGTATAAAATCCGCTCGGTCACGGTGGTTTTACCCGCATCAATGTGAGCGATGATGCCGATGTTTCTAATACTGTTGATTTTTGTTTTTTTGCTCATCGCACTATCAGCATGTACGCTTTAACCGGATATTGCAGGTCAATATGTCCGGCCAGCGTTGAGGCTTCATTCCCGCCGATCAATATTTTGACCCGTTCAATTTCGGTTATATTTAATATTAACGAATTCACCACCGAATAAATCGTCAGCAGCTCTGAATTGCTTCCGCCGGGATGATTTTTCCTCACGGCTTCCGATAAATCGACATAGCACACGTTGTCGGGGGTGATGTAAAGGGCGCTGAGCTCTGTACCGGGCGGCAGCGTTGGCAGCAGTCCCTTTTGCGGTCCCTTTATCAATGACTGAACAATCGCCCGCGCAAAGCCGACTGGATCAGCCGGTTGCAGCATAATCCGCTGTTCAGACTTCAAGAAAGAATTGTTCCGGTCGGCAAAATAAAGGTGCACCACTGCTTTTTGAGATTGACGGTGCAAATCCGTGCCTTGTTGCACCTCTCGCGTGCTTGCGCGCGCCGGGTCGCTGTCTGCGTTCTGAAAGAAAGCCCAAACCGCGCATCCAAGCAAGAGGATGCCCACGGCCCTCCTGTAAATGTGTTTCGGCTTGCAAGGCGCGTGGTTGGTCATCCGAACATTAACCTCGTATGAGACTCCGAAAGTGGATGTCTTTATGTTGATCAATCCTGTCCGTCGGCGACTTTTCCGACTGCCGAGGAAATCACCGGCCTGTCGGCTGAGCCCGGCCATGATTTTGCGTTTGGGAATTCCGGCATTCTCTCCGGGACCGCATCCCGCCCGTAGGCTTACCAGCCGACATCCTGCTCGGAGAGGCCGGAGGCCGATAGGGGCGAGGCTCCACGCTTGTGAATTGGGTCCGGCCGGGACCGGGAACAGCACTTTGCTGGCAATTATTGTACTAAAGGCGCCTGAGAATTCCAATAAAAAAAGGTTAGCCAATTACTAACCTTTAATTTATTGGTGGAGCTGAGGGGGCTCGAACCCCTGACCTCATGACTGCCAGTCATGCGCTCTCCCAGCTGAGCTACAGCCCCGGTAAGAAATTGGTTTTTTACCAAACACCGGCTAGGGTGTCAACACTTATTTCGCAACTCCATTCATAAGCCACCTGTCATGCCGGGGAGAATTGAAAAGCTTTTGCCTCCTCATACCCCCGACTCCGCTGGTGGTCGTTGATTCGGGCACCCTTGTTGACAACGGGTCAGTTTTGCGGCAGCAGAGAATGGAATCAGCGGCGGCAAAATTATAAATTGGGAGGCGGAGTCAACAACCACCTGCGGAGCAGGTGGCTTGAATTTTCGGCCATAGGCCGGAAAGGCAAGAGGACGTAGGTAATCTTATCGTTGAACTTGTCCGCGGACCGCGGCGGGATTTGTATGGCAAGAATAAACCGGTCCCGGAAAATTGGACCCTATCGGAGCGTCTTAATTTCGTCTTGTCGATCTTTAACCATGGTATGCTGTTGACAAATGTCGGATTAAAAAATATTATTTAGTGTTTAAAAAGGGATACAACGTTGGAGATTATTGCCTCAGGGTTGAAAAATGAAAATGGAACCGAGACATTTCATGTATCCGGCCCGCAAAAATTCGGTCGGGCCGAAACCGGCGGACAGTTACGAGGACTTTGACGCCACAGAGCTTTATTGTCAGCGCTGTAAACAGGCTGTTCCGGTCCGCAAGCGTCTGCTGCTGGTGCTGCCGGAAGGCGAAAAATATGAATATCTGTGCGCCTTTTGCTCGGCAACCGTCGGGACCAAGATGGATCGGCAGGCAAAGTCGATTTCTCTGATTGTCTGATGCCCGTTGTCGCGGTTCAGCCGGACGGTGCCGCATGCGGTGCGTCTCGCCAACTGAAAATATGATGAAGCAGTCGTAGCGGAGAAAGGGATTTTATGCTCAGTATAATGCGCAAACATGCAGGAAGCTGGATGATAAAAGTGCTAATGGGTGGGATTGCAGTGACTTTTATCTCCTGGGGAGGGTATCAATACACTTCACAACGGTTGAGCCGGGTGGCTACAGTCAATGGTGAAACGATCACAATTGGAGATTACAATTCAGCTTACAAGCGGCTGATCGACCAGGTGCGGCAGAGTTTCGGGAACAATCTAAACGATGAACTTCTCAAGAGTCTGCAATTGGAACAAAAAGCCCTGGATCAGCTCGTTGATAATATTCTTATGCGTCAGGCCGCCGAGGAGTTGGACATACGAGTATCCGATGAAGATCTATCGGAGTCCATCAGGGGGATCAGCGCGTTTCAGGTGGCCGGCGTTTTCAATCCCCGTCGCTATCAATTCATCCTGGATCAGAACAATCTGACCCCTGAGTCCTTTGAACGCAGTCAACGTGATGCCTTGCTGGTACAAAAGTTAAACAACTTTATTACCGGCAGTGTCAAGGTGTCTGACCAGGAAGCCATGGAATGGTTTAAGTGGAATAATGCCATGGTCAATCTGAACTTTTTTTTGCTGACGCCCGATCGTTATAAAGATCTCTCTGTGACGGCCGAGGAA
>CP070771.1:2989352-3009612 GCA_020345785.1 Desulfobacterales bacterium | reverse complement strand
ACGTGGGATCGAATGACGCACATTTTTACGGTTTGGCACCGAATCTGGCGAAGGAATGGGAGTTTCACCTAGCAGGGCCCATTTCTTTTGGTCGCCCGGCGATCGGCCCGACCGGCATCATCTACGTGTCCAACCGGACTGAGACCACCCCCGGCAACGGCTTCTATGTTTATGCGATCAATCCCGCGCAACGCGAAGCTGATCCTACCGGTAGCGCTTTCCCCGGAGCAAACGAGTGGGCCTTCCCTATCGGCGACGGCGCCATGTACATGCCGGGAGTCGACCCGACGACCGGAACCATTTATTCGGACAGATCAGGTAACGTTTTAGTGGCCATAACACCTGCGGGCACTCAGGATTGGGTTTTCACTTCTTTGGGATCGGATTTTGACTCGACTCCCGTCGTCAATGCAGATGGAACCGTGTATTTCGGAGCTGACGATTCCAAACTGTATGCCATTAACCCCGAGGACCGCAACAATGGCGAACTATTCCCCACAGCGAGGGAATGGACCTTCCAAACCGGCGATGTGATCGACTCCACCCCGGCCATAGCCCCCGATGGAACCATTCTGGCGCTGTCCGACGACGGCAACCTCTATGCCGTCAACCCGGACGGCACCGAGAAATGGCGCTTTCCAATTTCGGTCTGGACAGACCCCCCCCTTTCATCGCCGACCGTCGATAACGAAGGCGTCGTCTATGTCGGTTCCACCAACGACAAACTTTACGCCATCAACAACTACGCGATCCCCCGCAATTTTAAAGATAAAAATGTAAGTTCCGAAGGCACCTACCCGAATTTCACGGTTGCAGACGAACCTGTTACCATAGATGATACAGACGGGTTGAACTGGTTAAACGGTGCCAGCTCCAAGGGTCCCTGGGCTGTCCGGCTGGAAGTCATGCGCAGCCACCCGACTCAATATGAATACACCCTGCATGCCTGGATTCGGCAGTGTGATTCCTCCGAATGCGGCAACATTTTCGGAACTTTTTATGCAGACACGCGGATAGAATACACGGCGACACCGCATCTGGCCCAGACGATCGAATTGACCTCAACCGAGCACACCAAATTTGGCCGCTTCCTATTCGGCTTTACCGGTGCGACCGGCTCGACAACGACACAGAGTGCCTTGATAGCAGACTTTAGATTGAGTTTTATCCGGGAAAACGATCCGCAGGCCGGCGATTAGGCTCCTCCTATTTTAAAGCCTTTCGCGAGGTAAGGATTTCTAATAATCCACCGGAATGCAGAATGGTCTGGCACACGCCTTAACACATCCCCGGACATCCTTAAGGGTGATGACGCCGTCACTGTCCCAATCGCGCAGATCATTAGGTTCTTCGACAATATCCTGGATGGTGAAAAAGATTCCCAGGATGTCGAAAATATCCACGCTGCCGTTTTCATCGACATCACACACCAAACCCGGCGCTTCTTCAAAGCTTTTGACGACAAGGTTCGACAGAACCGGGCTTGTTCCATCGGCGTCAGGTTGCAGGGTGGCGCGAATCTTAATATAGCGACCGGTTAAGGAAAGCAACTCGCCGTTTAAAATCTCTTCATAATTCGCATCATCGTTCAGCTCGTCTTCGGAATCGGCAGCCTGGGCTTCAACTGTAATGGTTGCGCCCTCTCGTTCATTGCCCTCGGATTCGGTGTTCCAGGCAATCGAATCCCACATGGTTCCGGCAGCACCGCCGTCGGTAATAACCGTCCAGGTTCCCAGAGAAGCGGTCTCGGTACCTATCTCTGCTTCCCCAGCCATATCACCGTAGCATTCTGGAGCAGCACCCGGCAAAGCAATCGTCAAGTCCACCAGGCCGCGGCCGTCATTTCCCGCCGGATCAATTCGCATGACATTATTGGTGTTTTGATTGACAACCCAGACCTTGCCGTTGCCGTCCACCGCCAGCCCGGTCGGACCACGGCCTATTATGTTGGGTACTACAGGATCTCTGAGAACAACCGCGTTTAAAAGATTACCATGGCTGTTGAATCGTCTGACTTCATTGGCCTCCTGCGCCCCGGCCTTGGCCACCCAGATATTTCTGTCGGCGGGGGTAAACGCCACCCCACGATCCTCAAAACCGGCGGAGTCACCGGCAACGACGGTGGATATTGGAAATCCCTCCTGGATCAGCGAAGTGAAGGCATCAATCTTGGTTATCTGATTGGGAAAATACTTGCTGCTGTTCCAGATGAAAACATCAACACTTTGGTCCTGTTCGATCACCGATTCTGCCAGTCCGTACGAGTATGTCACATTAATGCAGCTCCCGCTGCCGTCAGCCGGGTTGTATTGCAACAGCTTATTTTGGAACTGGCTGGCCGACCAGAGAATCCCGTTTTCGTCCACCAGACCGCCAAAACCGCCGCAGCCGAAGCCGGTAGACAGACTGGCATCAAATGAATCGATCACCGCTGCGGTATCTCCGTCCAGTTTGTGAAACATCGCCGGGTTTCCGAAAAACCCCGGGAAGCCGGGGTATCCGCCAACCCAGACATCGTCGTTGGCATCCACGGAAACATGTTGCGCATTTGCGGCATTGGGAAGCCGCTGGAATAGTAAAATACATTCATCGTCGGCGTCGGTCACCAAACCGTCGGTCCCACCCTGGCTGTCGCCGCCGTCCTTCCAATCAAGCACATCGCCCAAACCCCTGGATGTTTTAATGAGGCCGTCTCCATCTCGGTCGATACAGGTCGCGTAGTCAAATGGCGGCGCAAGGTATTGTCCGAGAGGATCTTCGACAACGTCAAGACCACTATCGTCTCCGTCATCATCTTTCTCTACCTTGCTGACGCGGGTGCCGCCGATGGCAAGGCCGATCTTGACAACGGAACCGCTGGGAACACCGTCGATCTTCCCGTCTTCGTCACGATTGGCGGTCCAGACGTTGCCTTCGCTGTCCACACTAGTTCGCGAGGGGTTGCCCTTGTATCCCTGGGGTGCAGTCCAGTACTCACCCATAATTTCCCCGGTTTCGGCATTAATCCGCACAAGAGTGCCGCGGCCAATCCGTTTGGAGGCCGCCACATTAATGAATTTAAAGGTTATTGGGGCGGAGTTCAACTGGAGTTGGTCAGGCGTGGCTTTATGGTTGAGTCCTTCCAGGATCCCTTGGGCGAAGTCTGAATTATCGGTGTACGTCACCTCGATGGCCATCGCCGAATGACCGGCAAATAAGACCAAGGCAGCGATGAGTAATGATCCGCTGATTTTTCTTGCTAGCATTCCCCTTCTCCTTTCAATGCTGGTTGCCTTGCCTCTCCCAAGCTGGTTGATTCCTAAAAAGAGTTAATCAATGCAACCAGACGGTGATTTTTTCCGACTGCAATCTGATGATCGCCAACTGCGGAGCGGTCGGATTTGGAGTCCAATTTAGGCTTGGAAATTTGCTTGAAAAACCAAACCAGGTCGATAAAAGCAAACGGTATGCCAACGCATCAACATTCTATTTCTTTGATTAATATTTGATATAAATTTAGAAGGTTATTCGGTAGTTCAAAAAAATCGAAGTTGAAGGGAAGGGATAATTTTTCACACAAATTAGTGGTAATAGATTTCACAGTATAGGAAACGGTTTACACAATAACATGCTGCGGATTGGGGACTTCGGGAAGCCGCTGGTATCGCCGGATGCACTCATCTGCCACGCAATACAGCACTAGCGAATCCGGTCCAGCACCGACCGCACCGTCCTGGCAAGCTTGTCCAACACCAGAGGCTTGAGGATAAATGCACTGATGCCCAAATCTCTGGCACTCTCTTCGCTGATCTGCTCACTGAATCCGGTGCAGATGATCACCGGGATCTCGGGACGGACACGCATGATTTGCCGGGCCAGCTTTTCTCCGGTCAGATTCGGCATGGTCATGTCGGTTACCACCAGGTCGAATTGATCGGGCCGGGTTTTGAACAGCTCCAGCGCCTCTATACTGCTGGTGCGGCATTCTACGGAATATCCCAGCCGCTCCAGCATTTGCCGACCCAAATCCGCCAGTGATTTTTCATCGTCGACAAACAGAACACGCTCGTGGCCGGTAGGAACTTCGCTGCCGTTATCCGCAAATGGTGTGATCAGACTTTTAATAATCGGAAGAAAGACTTCAAAGGCAGTGCCTTTACCCGGTTCGCTTTGTACGCTGATGGCGCCGCCGTGGCTTTTGACGATTCCATGTACAACGGCAAGTCCCATGCCTGTTCCTTTATCTACATCTTTGGTGGTGAAAAAAGGGTCAAATATGCGCTTCATTATTGTTTCCGACATGCCGTGGCCGGTGTCTTCGACGCGCAGGCAGATATAATCTCCTGTGTCGATGCCCAATTTGCGCGCCTCAAATTCGGAGTCAATCGTGACATCCGAAAGGACGATGGTGAGCGTCCCCCCTGATTCACGCATGGCGTGGTCGGCATTGGTGCACAGATTCATCAATACCTGGTGAATCTGGGTCGGATCCGCCAGGGTAGCGGAATGACTGTTTATATCCTGTTGAATCTCAATGGTACTGGGCAACGACGCTCTCAAAAGCTTGATGGCCTCCTTGACAATGAGCTCCACCTGAACGGGCTTTAATTCCTGCTCGGCCTGGCGGCTGAAAGCCAGAATTTGCTTAACAAGATCTTTGGCCCGGTTACCGGCTGTGATGACCTCCTTCAGGTTGTTGTGAAGCAGCGTACCTTCTTCCGCATCTGCCGACGCCATTTCGGCGTAGCCGATAACTGCGGTCAGAATATTGTTAAAATCATGCGCGATACCACCGGCCAAGGTTCCGATGGCCTCCATCTTGTGGGCTTGCTGCAGCCGGGTTTCGAGCTTTTTATTTTCCGCCTCGGCCAGCTTCCTTTTTCTAATATCACGTGACGCCCCCAGAATTGCAATCGCGTGTCCGCTCTCATCATGCAGAAAGCTTGCGGTTACCTCTACCCAGATCGTCGAGCCGTCCTTGTGGTATTGTTCGAGCTCCAGTATGCGCGACCGATGAGGATCGGGGGATCTGTTCTTTTCTTTCGACAGCTCCTGGGTAAGAACCCTTTTTGCGATCTCGAAAGATTGCGGCGTTAAGATGTCTTCCAGATCAAGTTTCATCAACTCCTCCGGTGTAAATCCTTGCACGCGTTCAACGGATGGGCTGACATAACTGAATTTGGTCAGGGAAAGATCTAGAATCCAGATTACATCCGATATGTTGTCCGCCAGCAGACGGTACTGACGCTCACTTTCTCTGATTTTCTTGAAGGATCTGGCATTAATGATACTGATGGCAGTTTGCGAGGCGACTCCCATCAGGAGACTGATCTCGCTTTGAGTCAGGCGATTGCGAGAGTTGGTGTTTTCAACGGCGAGCACGCCCAGTGACTCTTCTTCGTAAACAATCGGAACGCAGATAAAGGATTTTACCGCCATCTGGCGGATAAACTCGCGAGTTCTATGGCTAAGATCCTTTTCGATGTCGGCAACATCTCTAACCAGAAAGGGCTTTTGTTCCTTAAAACATCTGACGAAATGGCCGCCGGTATCGGGTTTATCAAGATGAAATTCGGTCTGGAGCAAAATTTTGCCCTGTTCATCGGTATATCCAAACCCGGCCACAAACTGCAGACGCGTCCCTGCCCGGTCGGCAAGCATAATCATACCGCGGTCAAAATACAGGTGCTTTTTCATCACCGCCACGACCGTGTCTGCAATCCTGCCCACATTTAAAATCTTGGAAATAGCCTGGCCGACCTCTCGAACCAGCAAGGCGTTGCTGTGGCGAACGTTCATCTCATCCAGCAGATCTTTGGCGGCATTGCCCTGGGTCTCGATGGTCTTGACGAGTTCTTTTTTTTCGATATGGGCCGCACACAAAAGTACAATCAGCGATAAAAATGCCCAGGTCGCCGTCATAGCCGTCGATGCCTGAACAGAGACGACAGGATAAAACAGCATGCAGATCAGAAGCCCGATGACGGGTATGTAACTGCTGATCCTGCGCCAGATAAGAGCCGGGGTTCGCTCCCAGGTCACGATATAGCGGCAGCAGTCGGCGCCTTTGTGAATACAGTCCGGATGTTCCATCTCGGCAAATTTTTTGGTTACCAGCTTGGCGACGCCCTCAAGTGTGCCGATCCGATTCTCACATTGATAGGGTTTCTCCAGGGTTCCCGACGTGGGTCGGGAGATGATTTCAACCTTGTTGGGCCCTAATTTCCTGCTGCTCAGAACAGCTCCCCGCGACATTGCTGCGGCGAGTTTGCCGGTTTTCATGTAAATTGAGGCCAGACTGATCGATCCCAGCGCATATTGCTTCGCGGCTCCGACCCGCTCGGAAGAAACCGTGTACCGGCCGGCTTCTCGGGCAATGCTGGGGTTGCCGGTTCGGGCAACAACAGTACGGTGAAGGCTGTCCGCCTGATGCTGGGTGAACCAGTGTGCGGGATCCTCCACTTCGTGCCTTGTCATTTCTGAATCCTGCAGCAGGGCATCGATGTCAATGCCAGGGTAGAACTTCTCGAGATATTCTATATACGTATTGATAATGCGGCTGTTGTAAAGTGGGGTGGTGTGGTCTAGCGGTAGTTCTTCAATCGGCTCCATGCTTAATCTATAAGTCTTCGGATGCGGGCTGTGGACCTGCATCTCGTTGCCGGTTCGATGCCGGTCATTTTCAGTCGCATCGGGGCCGACATTCAAATCGGTAATATCTTCTTTTTTTATGTGACTGATGTTCCCAGCCATATCTTTCCATTGGTCCGGCGCTCATTTCCGGTTAATTGACCCCAAATGTCATAAAATGAGGAGAGCTGAGATAGCTAATCGGAATCAATAACATTATGGACCCATCGATGATGTGCTCCGGGATGCCTTTCTGGTTCATCAATGTCCTATTAATTTTATGTACCTCGGGTTCGGACATGGGATGCCTCGACGCCGGCCTTCACCAATTTTTGGATATTCCCATATTTGTTTTAGGGTAAAGACCCTATTTCAGTGCACTGATCAATTTTTTTTAGGATGGAAAATCTGATAAGAATTATCGGCCGTTTCAGCGGATTACTTTAGAAATCCAGCTTTTCCGGTTGGTGCGACCGACGCTCGATTCCATTCCAATCCGGCGGCGGAGGACTATCCCGGAACTGTTTGATGCGGTGCAGGTAAACGGCATACAGTCTTAAAGGATTTTCGCGGTACAGCGCTTCGATGATATCATATGCCTGCTCAAATTTTCGGGTCTGATAGGCACCCACTGCATCTTCAAAGACTTCAACCTCTCGGCGCAGCGCCTCATCCGGTTCTCCCTCGACCAGCGGCTCATAAATCACAACGGCCTTGTTTTTACCCTTGACCTGGACCTTGTCTACGATGCGGCAAAAGAAGCGGTCACCCAGCGCCGTTTTCGTAAATTCGGAAATGATGATGTTGGGGCCGTAGTCCTTGTTAAGACCTTCCAGGCGCGAGGCCAGGTTCACGTTATCCCCCATCACCGTGTAGTCGAATCGTTCCCGGCTGCCGAAATTACCGACGCTCACCATGCCGGTGTTGATGCCGATGCCGATTTCAATGACCGG
Source organism: Desulfobacterales bacterium (assembly GCA_020345785.1). The sequence continues at coordinate 3,002,050 of CP070771.1, read as the reverse complement.
CAATCCTCTGGCGGCAAAATCTGCCTGAGATGCCTTGAGCTGATTCATCATTTCAATGGACGCCCGCACCGCTTTGGCGGCATGGTCTTCATCATCGATGGGCGCGCCCCAGATGGCCATGATGGCATCCCCGATGAATTTGTCCAAAGTGCCGCTATGGGCCCTAATGATATGACTCATCGTGGACAGGTATTCGTTCATGAATAGTCCGAGCTGCTCGGAGCTCATCTGCTCGGAAATGGTGGTGAAGCCGCGAATGTCGCTGAACAGCACGGTCAAGTTTTTCTGTTCGCCCTTCAACGAGAGTTTATCGGGACTGCTGATGAGCTGGTTGACCAACTGGGGTGAGACATAGTGGCCGAAAGCGTTGCGAATGAAACTCTTTTCCCGGCCCTCGTAAAAGTAGTTGAATACGGTTACCACTATAAAAACGGCAATAAGGGACAGAAAAGGATAGGTAACCCCCACCAGCACATTTTCAAGGAAGAAAAAGTGGTAGTTACCGGCCACGGCAGCCAGAATGATAGCCAGACCGCCCAGTCCGCCCGACAGAGGTCCTGTGTACACCAGCAGGAGACTCAGAACGATACCGCCAACGACAACCAGGGCATAGGTCAATCCGATTTCCGTGAATATGTCGTGGGCGAAGGGATCGCCGGCAATCATGTTATCGATGACGGTGGCGTGCACTTCGACGCCGGCAAAGGAACTGGAAAATGGAGTTGCGACCAGATCAAACAAACCGGATGCGGAGGATCCGATAAGAACATATTTGTTTTCTAAGGATTTTTGATGAAGATCCTGCAAAACGTCCGCGGCGGAAACATACTCAAACATGTTGCCGGGTCCTCGGAAGTTAACCGCTAGCTGGACTCTTTCGTCTGTCGGAATGAAGCGATCGCCCACTGAAATCCCCAGCACATCGATTGGCGGTGTTATCCTCTCAGGAGGCACGTGGATGGTTAATTCCTGCTGTTGCTGCCCGATACGAAAGGCTTCCATCGCCAGGGAAGGATAGGGGATATGGTCAAGACCCATCAACAGAGGTACTTTGCGCACCGTACCGGCTGGGTCGGGTAGCACATTGAAGAATCCTTCGCTTTTACCGCGAGCCACATCGCTTATGTTGACGATCGCCCGGTAGGCCGAAATCAAATCCAGGTCGCCGAAACGCGTGCTTTCCGGAACGATCTTTATCCGACCGGAGGGAAACGGCGCTTCCTCCGGTTCCTTCAATCCGTCATTTTTTAACTGAAATACATACCCTAAAACGGTGGGGGCATTCGCGACGGCATTGCCCAATGCGATGTCGTAGTTCAGCATTTCATTGTCGACGAGCTGTTTTACATCCGGCAATTGAACTTTGAAGATTTGCTGGAGTTCATCCACGTATTGTATCGGAGACGTGCGATCGCCCTCGGCAAAAACGATATCAAAAGCGATCACCCGGGGCCCCGCGGCATTTATCTTTTGAACGAGCCGGGCCACTATGTTTCTGGGCCAAGGCCATTGTCCGGCATATTTGAGGCTTTTCTCGTCGATATCGACGATGACAACCGACTCCGTTGTCTTCATTGGGCCGCGCCAGCGAAACATGGCATCGGTGATCCGGTTGTCCAACGAGGTCAAGAGATCCGGTTTTTGGGCACCAAAGGAGTAAAAAATCAGGCAGGCCGCAAGCACCACGAGAAAGCCCATTTTAAGAGGTGATATTTTAAGCTTTAGACCTGGTCTCATCCCCGAGTTCCAATTCAAAGATCTTCTTTGCCGCGTTTCCGCTTATGATTCCTATAACAATAGTGACACATTTCCAAACCAGTATGTTTTGTATATCGACACATTTTTCAATATGTTTAACAATCCGCGCTTTACCGATCATCAACTTAGGGAACCTAACCCGGATCGGTTGACATTGGCGACCGAAACGTCAATCTTATATATGTCTTTATTTAGCTCGCAAATTCCCTAATCGGGCGATTAAACGTATGGCGGTAGATTCGAATTCTTAAAGATAGACAGGAAATTTGTGGGGTGCCTCCTGTTGAACACCCTTTCACCATCGAAATTGGGGTGACATCCAGCTCCATTGCGGGGCCTTTGACCACGATCTAAGGTTGCCTGACTGCCCTTTCCAATCGCTGCGGTCTTCGAAACCATCAGCGACCACCAGCAGAGATGGGGGTATGAGAAAGGCCCCTGGAAGGGGCCGGAACCACTATCTGTCACTGGTCGCTGATGTATATAAAGAAATTTGACGGCATCATTCGTGTTTCCGACGAAAGCTCGCGCTTACAAATTTTTATAATATATCTTGATCACTCTCGGCGCTGATCTGTCTGGTTTTACATGTGTTTGAACGATTCATTATTCACAGGCATTTTGTGTTGCTCAGCCCGATGCGGTAATCGTTGCTACGCCAGCTGATATAACGAGATCATGATAATAAGCCAAAATTGTTTTTTCTATCTCCATTCATATGCCAGCGGCATGTGTAAGTTTGGACAACCAAAAAATACGCTCGCTGTAACGGTAAAACCTTTTCAATTCTCACCGCCATAGCCGGTGGCTTATGAATGGAGTTATGGTCACCACGTGTTCGTGCTATGATAACGGTTATCGGCCCGGCTGACTGCGCCAGAGATAGCAGAGGCTCTGTGCGACCGGCCGATCGGATGAAAACCATCCTTGTAGGAACCGCATCGCGAAATCATTACCCATCGGAAAACAAACGGAGGAAAGACAATGGATTACAACACAGAGCAGTTACTTGACCTGGTCGCACGGATTGTTCCGAATAGTTATCTGCAGGCTCTTTTGATCATTGTCGTGTTTGCCGTTCTGGCCAAGATCGTGGACATAATCATGACCCGGTTCTTAAGGCGTTTGCTCAAGAAGACCAGGTTAACGCTGGACGAACAGATCCTGGAAATCTTTGACAGGCCGATCTTTGTCACCATAATGCTTTTCGGCCTGGCGCTGGCCACCGATCGGCTGAAGTTATCTCAGACCGTTAATTTCGTGACGCTGAGCGGACTGAAGACCTTGGCCATCTTTTTGTGGGCAACGGCCTTTGGCCGGTTTCTGAAGCTGATCATCGTGCTGATAAGCCACGATGAAAGGCGATTCAAGCTAATCCAAGAACGCACCCGACCTTTGTTTAACAACCTGTGTATGATCCTGGTAGTGGCCCTGACCCTTTACTTTGTGCTGCTTGCCTGGAATATCAATGTAACCGCCTGGATGGCCTCTGCCGGTATCCTCGGCCTGGCCATTTCGTTTGCCGCCAAAGATACGCTGGCCAACCTGTTTGCAGGGGTGTTCATTCTGGCCGATGCCCCTTACAAGCTTGGGGATTTCATTGTCTTGGATTCGGGGGAGCGAGGCGAGGTAACCCACATCGGCATTCGCAGCACCCGCTTGCTCACCCGCGACGACGTGGAGATCACGGTGCCCAACTCGATCATGGGAAACGTCAAGATCACCAACGAGACCGGCGGTCCTTCCGAGAGATACCGCATCCGCCTTAAGGTGGGCGTGGCCTACGGATCGGACATCGACCAGGTGCAGTCGGTGCTGCTGGATGTGGCCCAAAGCAATCCCGGGGTTTGCAAAATACCGGCGCCGCGGGTGCGCTTCCGGGCCTTTGGCGACTCCAGCCTCGATCACGAGCTGCTGTGCTGGGTGGAAAAACCGGTACTGCGAGGACGCGTATCGCATGCGCTAAACACTGAAATCTATAAACGGTTTCTGCAAGAAGGCATTGAAATCCCGTTTCCGCAGCGGGATGTACATATCAAGTCGGCACCGGTTTCGTCCGAAGCCGCCGCGTGATGGATCCACCGGATATCAGCTGATGCAGGAATCAGAATAATACTTTGAGGAATGTGCGGTCAACGTGTTTGACAAATCGTCATAGTTCAATTATGTTAGTAAGACAATATAGCGTTGCACACCTTCTTCATCTTATCCTCTTTTTAGTGCATCTTTGGGATTTAGATTTAATTCAGTCCTTTTCGTTAGACGCCTGTCTGTCTTAAAGCTTCTTCCAAGATAAGCCGTTGCAAGTGTGTAAATATATTAACAAGAGGGCTCTTATGGAAGAATTTCACATCGAAAGGAGAAAAGCATGAGTGAGGCGAAAATCGGAGATACAGTAAAAATTCATTACACTGGAAAATTAGACGACGGCACGGTTTTTGATTCTTCGGAGGGGCGCGACCCCCTCATGTTTGAAATCGGTGGCCGACGCTTGCCTCCCCCTATTGAAAACGGAGTGATCGGTATGGCGGTTGGAGAAACACGCAAGATCACAATCGATCCCGAGGAGGGATACGGACATCGCAGAGATGACCTGATTATGGAAGTCGAAAAGGCCAACTTACCCCAGAACCTGGAATACGAGACAGGGCAACGTTTACAGATGCGCCAGCCCGACGGAAAAAGCTTGGTGGTCACCGTTGCGAGCGTGAGCGATGAGACCGTCAAACTGGATGCGAATCACCCACTCTCGGGGGAGACCCTTGAATTTGAGATCGAGTTGGTAGATATCAGCTAACCCTTAGACCGGCGAACCAATGTGGCCTGGGGGAACCGATGCGAGAGGATTCTGAACCTTTTTATCAACATTACCGATGCTGTATCCCCAATGGTTCAGGCTATGCTGACGTTTCCCATCGCTGCGATACCCCTCGGAGGTATGTTTGTTGCAGTACTGGGAATTATTGCGGACTTGGCCGATTATGATCAGTTGAAATTCGGACAACGACGGGAATCGATTTATTACGGCATCTACGGCATCGTCAGGAAAACCGGCTGGACCCTGTGTTCACTCATCCTGGCGGAGGTTTTTCCGCTCTCGTTTACAGTGCCGAAAGCCTCTCAGGATGAAAGTAGGCAACTTCATTTTTTCACTTTTCCCCCATTTTCAAAGAACAACGTCCGATCCTCATGCATGGGTTTCAGGCTGGCACCAGCCAGCACAACCGTGCCACCGACCAAATTGACTGCAGCACTACTGTTTTTTTTATTTGAGGCCTACCTTCGCTCTGCAGGACCTGCAACCACTGGCACTCTAATATAGGCATCTCTTGTCTCTTGAAGAAAAGGTGCATTTTGTGGGATCGGCTGCCGGTCAGGCTCTCTCAGTCCAGCGCGTGGGGCTGCCCGGCCCTAAAAAAGATCGTTTGAGTGCATATTGAACCTGCTCCCGGAGGGCAGGCTGCTTCCGATAAGAAACTGAATACTTGACAAATCCTGTTTGATTTATCTATGTTAAGGTGCGCACAAGAAATCAGATAAATTACCTTTCAACATCACCCCTGAACGAACAGTAAGGTCATCTAATTCGTATCGTGATCGGATCACGTGCAGCAACTTCGGCCCCTGTGAAAGCGAATGCCGGATGAGCCTTCAGACAATATGTCACGGAGACCGACAGATGAAATGCCCAAACTGTCAGACGATGAACCCGCCCGGCGCCAAATTTTGCGTTGAGTGCGGCAAAGGCTTCGATATTCAGTGTCCCAAGTGCGGCACTATCACGCCGGCGGGTGGAAAATTCTGCATGAGCTGCGGTCATAGCCTGCAGCGCATAACGGAACCCGAACTGATTGACTACTCTCAGCCTCAGACCTACACCCCTAAATTTCTGGCTGAAAAGATACTGACCTCCAGGAGTTCCATCGAAGGTGAACGCAAGCTTGTAACTGTATTTTTCGCCGACGTCGCCAATTTTACAGCCCTTTCGGAAAAACTGGATCCGGAGGAAGTTCACCAACTCATGGATGGGACCTTCAAGATTCTGATGGAAAACATTCACCGGTTTGAAGGCACCATCAATCAGTTTACCGGTGACGGCGTTATGGCCCTGTTCGGTGCACCTGTGGCCCACGAAGACCACGCCCAGCGAGCCTGCCATGCGGCCCTGGCCATTCAGAGCGCGTTAAAAGACTACGGTGATGATTTTAAGAAAAAATACGGCATCGATTTTGCCATGCGCATCGGCCTGAATTCAGGTCCGGTGGTCGTCGGCTCCATCGGCGATGACCTCAGAATGGATTACACCGCCATTGGCAACACCACCAACCTGGCATCGCGCATGGAGACACTCGCGAAACCCGGCAGTGTTCTTGTATCCACTGCCACCCACAGGCTGGTGCGGGACTTTTTCCAGCTCGAATCCATCGGGCTGGTCGATATCAAAGGTCTTGAAAAGCCGCAGGAGGCCTATCAACTGATAAAAACAGGGGATGTGGGGACCCGAATCGGCGCATCGGTGGCCAAAGGCTTAACACGCTTTGTCGGCCGCAAAAACACCATGGGCATTCTGATGGATGTCTATGACGAGGTGCTGACCGGTTCCGGGCAGTTGGTGGGTTTGGTCGGCGAGGCCGGTGTCGGAAAGTCCCGGCTGCTGCTGGAATTTGTAAATTTGCTGGCCCAGGATGAATTCATCTATCTTGAAGGCCGCTGTCTGCACTATGGCGGTACGATGAGCTATCTACCCGTGCTGGACATCATCAGATCCTATTTTGAAATTCAAAACAGCGACAGCGATGCCGCCGTCAAAGCCAAGCTGGCGGCAAAAATCGATGCGCTGAATTCAAACTTGAGGCCCTCGCTGGCGCCCCTTGAGGAACTTTTAGGTTTAAAGAGCAAAGATGAAGATTTCACCGATTTGGATCCCCAGCAAAAAAGGGAGCGAACCTTTGAAGCTATCCGGGATCTTTTTCTGCGCATCAGCCAGGACAATCCGCTGATTATCGCAGTCGAAGATTTACACTGGATCGACAAGACCTCGGAAGATTTCCTGGACTATCTGATCGGGTGGCTCGCCAACAGCAAAATTATGCTCCTTTTGCTGTATCGTCAGGAGTATACGCATCAATGGGGCAACAAATCCTATTACACCCAGATCGGCCTTACCCAGCTGCGCACGCCTTCCAGCATCAAACTGCTCGAGGCCATCCTTGAAGGCAATGAAATTGCCCCCGAAATCAGAGAGCTTATCCTGGCCAGGGCCGCGGGCAATCCGCTTTTCATCGAAGAATTCACCCGCACGCTGCTGGACAACGGCACCATCAAATGCGAGGGTCACTGCTATATCTTGAGTCGCGAGGCAGCTCAGATGGATGTGCCCGACACTATCCAGGGTCTGATTACCTCCCGCATCGACCGGCTGGAAGAAAATATTAAGCGAACCATGCAAGTCGCCTCGGTGATCGGCAGAGATTTTGCCTATCGCATCCTGCAATCCATCACCGGTTTGCAGGACGAACTTAAAGCCTACCTTCTCAATCTTCAGGGTCTTGAGTTTATTTATGAAAAATGCCTGTTCCCGGAGCTGGAGTACATCTTCAAACACGCGTTGATCCAGGAGGTAACCTATTACAGTCTTCTGACGGCGCGCCGCAAGGAACTGCACCGTAAAGTCGGACGGGCCATGGAGCAGCACTTTGCAGACCGTTTGAACGAATACAGCAATATCATCGGTGAACACTTTCTGCGCGCCGAAGACTGGGAACGTGCCTTTGTCTATCTCAATATGGCCGGTGATAACGCCATTCGTCTGTACGCGCTGGCTGAGGCCAAAACCCACTTCAATAAGGCAATCAAGGCCCTGGATCATCTGGGGGATGGGGAAAAACATCGCCGGCTCCGCGTGGACACGATAATTAAGCTGACCATTTCATCCTGGCTGGCAGACTCGGCTGAAGCGTTGCTCAGACGCCTGGACGAAGCCGAAAAATTAGTCGAGTCATTATCCGAGAACGGTCGGAAATCGGATGAAGACACCCTGCGCCTGGCCCGAGTCCACTTTTGGATCGGCCGGGCCCATTATCAGCGTGGCGACATGCGAGAAGCCCTCGCTTATTACAAACAGGTGCTGCCGGTGGCTCAGCAAACCGGTGATCAAGAGCTATTGGCCATCCCGTCCGGAGCGATCGGTCAGGCCCTTGGGGTGCAGGGCCATCTGGAGAGAGGCGCGGCTTTGATGGCGCAGGCGATCAAATTGTTCGAAAAGACGTCACGCTGGCCGGAATGGATACAAACCAAAAGCTTTTATGGTTCCGCAATCGTCGGCATGGGTGAATATCAAAAAGGGCTGGCCGAGGTCCAGGATGCATTAACCAAGGCCACGGATTTCCAGTCATTTACCGGCATTGCGGTCAGTCAGAACTGTCTCGGGTTTGCCCACTTTTTTGCCGGCGACCGGCAGCGCGCAGTTGAAGCCGCCCGGGCCGCCGTGGAGGCTTCCAAGCGGTCCGGCGATTTGATCTATCTTTATGTGGGGTATGCTTTGTGGGCCTGGGCGGCCGCGCTCAACGGCCAGCTCCAAGTGGCAAACGAACAGATCAGCCGCTCCCAGCAAGTGGCCCAAAAGCTGGGCGGTAAAGTCATCATGGGCGATGTATTTCAAGCGGCCAGAGCTGAAATCGCCTTGTTGGGCGGCAAGCTGGACAGTGCAATTCAGATAGCCGGTCAAATCATTGAGACCGCCAAACCGCTGGGCAGTATCTGGTCGGTGGGTGTGTCATACCGGGTGTGGGGCCAGGCCCTGGCAAAATCGTCCACCCCCGCCTGGGATCAGGCTGAAGCCCGGCTGGCCGAAAGTCTCGCCGTGCTGGAGTCCGGCCAAAACCGGCTGGAAGCGGCCCGCACCCATCTTGCCTGGGGCGAGATTTGCCGCGACCGCGGCAATACCGCCACCGCGCTCAATCACTGGGAGGAGGCGAATCGCCAGTTTAGCGCCAGCAATGCCACCCAAGAAATGCAGAGAGTTCAGAAAATGATTGCGTCGCATTAATTCCCTAACGGCAATTCGACCCAAAAAACAATTATAAAATTCACCGCAGAGGCGCAAAGAGCGCAGAGAAAACTTTTCTTTTCATTTGCCTTTGAGAGAAAGGCAAATGAAACACGATCAGCCGATGGCAGAAAATATATCGGCAATAAGTAAAGAATCCTGGCCCAATAGACCAGGTTTTCAATCTTAGAATAAATTTTTAGCCCAACATATAATTCATATTAATACGAAACCGGCCAATGTGAAAATCAGGTTTTTGTTTTGCCCGCAGCGCATGAGTCTTTTTATTTGCCGGAGGCCGCCATTTAAATTAAAAAACAGATCGGTCATCCCGTCTCGGCGGGGCCTCTCAACGGCAAATAAAAAAATAATCGCCCTCTGCGCCCTCTGCGCCTCCGCGGTGAAAAATATTGCTGCTTATTAAGAATAAGAGCACTGAGCGATGAAAAAAAAACGGATTTTAATCGTCAACTGCGGCGTTGATGAACTGCGGATACGGATGCGGCGCACCCGGAGATTACCCTTTTCCATGGCAGCGGCCTATCTTGCCGGCATCTTGGCGCCGGACCGCTGCCGGATCATCTTATACGATGAAATCTACAGTGGGCCGCTGGAAGAAGAAAAGCTGTTGAGCTGGCCCGACATGCTTATTTTAACCGGCCTGAATTTCACCTTCGACCGTATGCTGCACCTGACGGCCTATGTTCGCACCAAAAATAAAAAGACCGTGGTGGTAGCCGGCGGTCCCTGCATCCGCAATATCCCGCAGTACGCCGGACGTTTCTTTGATTACGCCTGCACCGGCGATATCGAACAACTGCAGCAAATCATCGAAGAAGTCTTCGGTCCGCAATACGTATCGCCGGCCTTCCTTGAGACAGGCTGGGCCGTTCCCCGCTATGACCTGGCCTACTATATGAAGGACATGGTCTATGTGGAGTCGAGCCGTTACTGCAATTATCGCTGCAACTACTGTGGGCTGAGTGCCGAAAATAAAAAATATCAGCAGTATGACCTGGCCTACTTAAGCGCCCAGTTCGATGCCCTGGGTAAAGGGAGATTGCTGCTGTTTCTCGACAACAATTTCGGCGGGCCCAATCCCCGGTTTTTGCGCGACCGCCTGGCATTGTTGCGGGAGCAATGGCAAAAGAAGACTTTCTGGCGCTGGAGCGCCCTGGTTTCCAATGATTTTTTCTTTGAAGATGAAAACCTGGAGCTGGCCCGTAAATCCGGTTGTATCGGTCTCTTCAGCGGTGTCGAGTCTTTTGATGAGAAGGCCCTGATCAGTTTTAACAAGTATCAGAATGTTCACCTACCCCAGGTGGAGATAATCAAAAAATGCCTGGAGGCGGGACTCACCTTCTACTACGGTATGCTGGTGGACGCCTCCACCCGCACGCTGCGGGATATCGGCCGGGAAATCGACTTTCTGCTCGACACACCCCAGGTGACCCTGCCGGCCTTTGTCACCCTGGCCGTTCCCCTGCTGGGCACCCCGTTTTTCTACGAATGCCTTGCGCAGAAGCGTTTTCTGCCCAATGTCAAAATCCGGGATCTGGACGGCAGGACCCTGGCGCTGAAACCGCTGGACCCCATACCGGATGTGGTGCGATTCATTAAAAATATCCAGAGTTTTACCGGCTATCGCAAGCGAATCCTGGGCCATGCCAAAAACTTTTTTCGGATTTATCGCAAAAAACTGCCGCCCGAAAGTCTTCTCATCTGTATTTACAGCAGTCTTCTGCTGGCTACGCCGAATCTGTCTACGGCTCCCACGAGCATGGGCAAAGTGCTGATGGGCCGCTTGCTGCATAAACGCACCTACCTGAGCCCGACCGAAGGACTCGATCCATTTTACCGGCCGGCATTTCGGGTCGACGCGCAATTCGAATCCTACTTCAAGCCTACCATGCTGACCGATGAGAAGGGTAACCTCTCAGAAGACCTGCAGGCAGATCTTGGTGTAAAAACATCAGCCAAGTTGGCGAATTAGCGGGCGCTAATTCATCAACAAATCCGCCTGCAAGTCCTCGCAAAGGTCCCCCTGCCCATCGGTCAACATGGTCGGCTGAAAATAAGTTTCAAACTTCGAATCTAGCCGGAAGGCCGGTTTATAAAAAGCATCCAGCGGTTCGGTGGCGCCGATGTAAGTTCGCGGCGCCCCATGCTTGCCGTTGCCGCCCAGCAGACCACCGATGTCGCTGCCGGCCGTTGCCAGCCTCGGCAGGCAAAGATGCAGCGCGCTGTACTGCAATACGATCATTTTTTCCCACGAAAGCACCCTGCGGTATCTGCGGTAAAATTCTTTCATGTGTTTTGCCACCCGACGCTTGTACCCGCTGAAGTTCTGAATGGTCCGGATGAACCGGACGGTATCATCAACGCCGTCCAACGGCTTTAAGGCCAAAGTGGCCGCGTCCAGATCACGCAGCTTGATGTGGGGCAAAAACCTTCGCTGTGCGAGACACTCGTAAAAGTAGGGCGTTCCCAACAGCGGTATGGCCAGCGTCACATAGGAGGGCAGCGTAATATCGGGCGTATCGATGATAAAATCAAGTTCTTCTTTCAGATCGGCCAGGCTTCTGGTCGTCGGATCAAGCACGATGCCATAAAGAAAAGCAATTCCCGCATCCAGGCAGTCTCGAATCATCTTGACCTGGGGCAGGCAGTTGTTGTGATATTTCCTGAAGCTTCGCAGCGCTTTTTTACTGAAAGATTCCACCCCGCAAAAAAGTGCCACACACCCGCAGTCGTGAGCCAGTTCCACGTAATCCTGGTTGAGAAAAAAATCGCTGGTTACCTCGGCACCCCACATATTCAAATAGCCTTGGGCCTGCAAATCCTTCATCAGCGCATAGCGCTGCAGCATAAATTCACGATTGCGGGAAGCAAAATTATTGTCGAGAAAATGCACCATCCTCTTTTTGCCCAGCGCCATGAACTGCTGCCGAAGGTATTCGATCGCATAGGGTTGATATCCGGCACCCTCCGCAGTCAAAGAGCAGTAGCTGCAGCGGTAGTAGCAATTGCGGCTGGATTCCACGAAATTCATGGTTTTCATCCAGTAGGCCAGATCATAACGCGGAATCACCCAACCGGTTTGTCGGAAATATTCTGAGACATATTCCCGGCCGAACACTTCCTCAATAACCTGGCTGAGCTGCTCGATATCTCCGGTACACACATAGTCAAAAAATTGATTTGAATACACCGGCAGGGCGCGAATGGCCGGTCCACCGGCAACCACCACAGCTTCGGGATTTTTAGTTCTGACATAAGCGGTGATGTGCAGCATTCGGTCGAAGGCGGAATTTACGCCGGTCAGCACCAGCATGTCGGGAAAGGACAGAAGACCTTCATCCTCCAGGGGCCCGCTGTAAAGCTCGTCGTAAAGTTTGATATCGCATTGTTCGGCAGAATATATGCCGGCCAAATAGGCCGGTGCCATGGGTTGGGGAAATTTTAATTTGCGCTTTACGGGAATTCGGAATTCGTCAACATAGCAGTTGACGATCAGAATGCGCTTGGGAGACTTCACTGCCAATTTTCTCCGCGAGCCTTTCCTGCGAATCTTAGGCGCTTAGAGGCGCCGTATCGACAACTTGGCGTCGATGTTACTGAGTACTTTGAGGTTTCAGTTGCCAGGCCAGCCGCCGGCCGCCGAAGCTTGCCCGTATTGGGAGGGCGGCCGGTTTGATCGATAAAAGAAACTCTAAAAAAGCGAATATCGAATATCGAATAATGAATATTCCGCCGGAGGCGGATCGAAGGGAGACATTCTGTCTATTTTACAAAAAAAGACTGAGCACAGCGAAACCACCCTTCGACATTCTGCGGTTCGATATTCGATATTCTGTCCGCCGCGGCGGACTGTTCCGTTTAGGTGAAGTTT
>CP070771.1:2981174-2989252 GCA_020345785.1 Desulfobacterales bacterium | reverse complement strand
CCGATGATCGGATGCCGTTCGGCCAGGTGCTCCAGCCCTGCTTTCAGATGTGCGCCGACGGCGGCGGCATTGCCGGGTAGATCGTTTTCTACTATTATATCGAATACTTCCAACCCAACGGCGCAGGCCATAGGATTGCCGGCATAGGTGAACCCGTGCATAAATCCGCCCTTGCTGACCACTTCTTCGACAATCTTTTGGCGGGTGATCGCTGCTCCCAAAGGATAGTAGCCCGCCGCCATGCCCTTGGCCAGGGCCACGATATCGGCTTCCACCCCCCAGTGCTCATAGGCAAACATTTTGCCGGTGCGCCCGAAGCCGGTCATAACTTCGTCCAGGATCAACATGACACCGTATCGGCGGCAGATCGTTTGCACAATGCCGAAGTATTCCTCCGGAGGAACGAGTGCGCCCGTGCTGGCGCCTCCCACCGGCTCTGCCACGAAGGCCGCGACATTTTCAGGTCCCTGGCGACGGATAACCTCCTCCAGCATCCGGGCGCACTGAACCCCGCACGCCGGGTAAGTCAGCGTCAGGGCGCATCGATAACAATAGGGCGCCGGAATTTTGGGATAACTCTGCATCAGAGGCCGATACGGAGCTTCCAGGGGTGCGTAGGATGTCAAGGCCAGTGCGCCGAGGGTGCAGCCGTGGTAGGACGGCTCGCGGCTGACAAAAAGATAGCGCGCGCCCTGACCCTGGGCGTAGTAGTACTGGCGACAGAGTTTCATGGCCGTTTCCACCGCCTCCGAGCCGCTGCCGACGTAAAAAACCCGGTCCAGGTGCGGAGCCGAACGGCTGACGATGCGGGCGGCAAGCTCCACCGCTGGTTCGTTTTCAAACTGGGTACGGTAGGCGAAAAAGGTCTTCTGGGCCTGGCGTTGGACGGCCTGCAGGACGCGCGGATGGCCGTGGCCGATGTTGCTCACCATGGCACCCGAGCAGGCGTCGATGTACTCGCGGCCGGCGTCGTCCCACATATAGACCCCGCGGGACTTGGCAATAAACGGCAGCTGCTTGCGGGTCTGATAAAACAGGTATTGTTTTTTATCGGTTTCCATTTAAATTATCTTTTTGATTCCCCTTTATTGCGGCAGCACTCCTCGGCGGCTCGACGGCCTTGAGCTTGGTGTACCCCTTGGCGCTTAGCTTCAAAACCGCCTCACGCACGTGTTCCCGGTCCAGGCGGATAAGCACGACGGCTGGATATTCATCCCGTAAAATTTCAAAGCGAACCTGGCCGTCGACGACCTGGCGTACCAAATCCAGGGCCTGTTCCTTATTCACCTCCCTGGAGGTTTCTTCGAGCAGGATCATGGCTCTGCGGGTGTCCGGGGTGATGGACATGGCCAGTTTGTCAAAATCACTCATGGCTGGTTTTCTGAAATCGTTTTGTGATTTAATGAAACGTCCCGGAATTTCTACTATTCCAACGTTCCACCATTCCAATTGGGGGAAAGCCCCAGCTTGTTTTTGTACCATCGGCATCATCAACCCAAGCAACTTTTGTGCCAGGCCATGAAGATAGCTATTTGTCGGGAAATTCGATGGCGGAAGGTGCTTGCAACTGGTGCAGAAAGTAACCACGGGAGGGTCGACGGCCTGCCTGCGAGCGGGTTTTGACCGAACGGATTGCAAGAATGCAGATTGGTGCGATTATTCAACTTGGTGCGTTATTGCACCATTTGTGATGCCGTAGCGCCTGATCTTGCGTGACAGGGTGGAGTGATCAATCCCCAGCTGCCTGGCGGCGCTGCGCAGGGTGCCGTGAGTTTTGAGGGCGCTGACGATGACCTGGCATTCGACATCCTGTACAATCTGTTTCAGATTTTCCGGGCCGGACGGCGTCAGCCGGTAAGGCTCCTGGCCGCCGCGCTGGACAGCACCCGGCAAATCATCGATGTCGATCCGCTCGTCCGGTGTCAGCACCACGAGCTGTTCGGTGAGATTGGCCAGCTCCCGGACATTGCCCGGATAGGGATATTGGCGCAGGCAGTCGACCGCAGCCGATGTCATGGTTTTTTTACATCCGCACTTGCGGTTGTATTTTTCCAGGAAAAAATGAATCAGCGGCGGGATATCCTCCACGCGCTGGCGCAGCGGCGGAATGGCCAGCGGAACCACCTTCAAGCGGAAAAAAAGATCTTTGCGAAATCTCCCCTCGGCCACCATGCGCTCCAGGTTGCGGTTGGTCGCAGTCAGAATGCGGGCATTTATCTTGCGGGAGCGGGTGGAGCCGATGCGCACCACTTCGTTGGTTTCCAGAAAATGTAGTATCTTTACCTGCAAAGCCAGGGGAAGCTCGCCAATCTCGTCCAGAAAAAGGCTTCCCCCCTCGGCCATTTCGAAATAGCCGGCCTTCCCCTGCTGCTGGGCGCCGGTAAAGGCACCTCTCTCGTATCCGAACAGTTCGGCTTCGATCAGATTTTCCGGGATCGTGCCGCAGTTGATGTGAATCAGCGACCCCTCAGCGCGGGTCGACGCTTCGTGAATTAACCGGGCAATCAGCCCTTTGCCTACGCCGGACTCGCCGGTTATCAGGACACTGGAGTCTACCCGGGCGATACGCATGGCGGTATCAAAGACCCGCTGCATGGAAGTGCTGCGGATCACCATCTTCGAGTTAATTTTTTGGGATCGATGCAGATAATTGAGCTCCGAGTGATACTTCTCTTTCAGAGCCCTGCTTTCCTCGAGTTCGGCATGCAGCCGGTTGAGCTCGGAAATGTCGCGGGCGTTGACCACCACCAACCGAATGTTGCCGCGCTGGTCCATCACCGGGTTGCCGGTCACCAGGATGTGACGGCCGTCTTTCAGCCGCTGAATCAGGGTAACGGCGGTCCGGTTTTTAAGAACTTCCAGGGTGGCGGATTTGTCAAAGAGTCCTTCCGCCACCAGCTCTTCCATGCGGCGGCCGATTACTTCGGCTTCTTTGACGCCGCTCATTTTTTCCGAGGCGTGGTTGACCCGCACCACCCGGCCTTCGTGGTCGCAGATCCACAGGCCGTCGTAAGAAGAATTGATAATGACGTCCATTTCTTCGTTCAGCTGTTTGTAAGATTCCAGTTCGGCCAACACTTTCTCGTACTCGGAAATATCCTGAAAGATACTCAGAACTCCGGACACCTCGCCGGCGCGCCAGATGGGCGTCCGGTTGGCAATGATGTCATTGCCGTTGATGGTCACCTGTCGCGCCAGCTGGGGATAACCGGTTTCCACAACCTGCTGCATGTCCGCCCAGACTTTCGGAAACACCTCCTGAATGTTGCGGCCGAGAACATCTTGACCGCGTTTGTTCACGATACCCAAGGCCGCCCGGTTGAAAACCAGGATCTTACCGGAGCGATCCACCAGGACGATTCCGTTGTGCGCGGACTCGACAATGGCGGCCAAATCGCACACATCCTCGAAGGTTATCGAAGTGGGGTTGGTAGAAGATTCATTCCTCATGGCAGGCGCTCACCAAATAAGAAAAAATCCTGGTCCAAGGAACCAGGCCTTGATTGCATTCCAATGGGGCAGTTTTTCCGGTAGATAATCAATGGGTATTAAGCTGCTTCTTCTGAGCAAATTTAGCGAAAGTGAATGTTTTTGTCAATATGGTGTAATGATTGCTGCGCCGTCAGGCAAAACGATATCTAAAAAAAAATAAGCCAAATTATTTATTCCACCTCCATTCATATGCCACCGGCAGCGTTAAAGTTTGCGCATCGAAAAATACACCCGCTGTAACGGTAAAAACTTTTCAGCTATCAGCGGCTTAGCCGGTGGCATATGAATGGAGCTACAAAGCTTTTATGACGACCAATGTCTCATCGTCTTTTCTTTCCGCCGTATGACGGAAATTTGCCAGCGTATCAAACACTTCGTGTAATATGCCTTTAGCTGGTTTTTGGTAATTGTCGCGGATGACCGTCTGCAGCCGCTCATTGCCGAAATGTTCATTTTCGGGATTGCAGGCTTCTTTGATGCCGTCTGTTCCAATCAAAATTATCTGCCCCGGCCGGAGTGTTTTTTTAGATTCTTCGTAAACCCATTCTTCCATTACTCCCAGGGGCAAACCTTCGCCGCCGAGCGTGGCAAATTCATCTTTTAAGGGATCATAGTGCAGCGCCGATTCATGGCCGGCATGTACCCAGCGGAAGCATTTTTCTTTAAGGTCGATTTCACTGTAAAACATGGTAATAAACAGGTTGAGTTCTTCTATATCCTGCACCAGACGTTTGTTAATGTCGGAAACAATCGAAACGCCCTTTCCCGGGCTGAGAATGCGCTCACGGAAAAATGCGCGGACGGATGTCATCAGAAGGGCCGCTGATATGCCGTGTCCGATGACATCGGCGACAACAATGCCCATTTTATTGCAGCCCCATTCTTCAGGATTTATAAAATCATAATAATCACCGCCCGTTTCATCGCAGGGGATACTTTTGCCCGCGATGTCGAAACCCTCGACCTGCGGGTCGGATTTCGGCATCAGTTTTTGTTGGATCATGCTGGCTTTGGCCAGTGATTTTTGAACTTTTCTCAACTGCGTTTGGTCGGTTGTCACTTTCAGATACGCGTCAATTCCGCTTTGAATCGCAGTGCCCAGGGTTTTGGCAGGACAGGGTTTCGGATGAAATTTATAAATACTGCCTTCGTTCACTGCTTTAATGGCGGTGGACATATCGGCTGAGCCGGTCAACATCATCCGTATCGTATCCGGACTTGTCTGTTTAACATTTCTCAGGAATTCAATACCATTCATGCCCGGCATCATGTAATCGGAAACCACCACGGCATACGGTCCGTTTTCCTTGACCATTTTCATCGCCTCTTCGCCGCTGATGGCGGTCTCAATGCGGAAATTGTTTCGCAACTGACGCTTGAGGCCTGCCAGAAGCATGGCATCGTCATCTACCAAAAGAACTTTGTCTTTCATGCTGCGTTCCTTTCGTATAACTCTCTGCAAACCTGACGCCACTCCGGAATTCGATTTGCGACGCGCAGATTGTCCAAATATTCGATATCAAACTGTAGCTCGGGCTCCTGATTCGCGGCCTGATGCTCTTCGCGGTCCAATGCATCGCCAACATGCACCGCCGTCAACAGGCCCATATTCCGAGCCATACTTTTCGCCGGGCAGTGATGAAAAGCGATGGCTTCGATGATCGGATTTTCCAGATTCCAAAGCCCCATTAAGTATGCGCCGATTTCAGCGTGACTGGTGCCGAAGGTTTCATATTCCAGATCCCATAAATTATGACCGGAATCATGCGCTTCAGTCAGCACCTGCCGATAGGGTTTTTGGAAATTGGTTGCCAGTATGAGTTTGCCTAAATCGTGCAACAAGCCGGCCATGAGAGAATTGCTGATGAGGTCCCGATCCATTTTTTCATTCTTGACAATGGCTTGGGTGTAGCAGCTGACCGACATGCTGTGGTTGAAAAGTTCATCGATGTTAAACCAGGAAAATTTCTTCCGGCTGAATTCGGCAAAAATTTTAACAGAAAGTACCAGTGATTTAATGGTTTCCAACCCCAGAAGCATAACGGCCTGCTGGGTACTGCTGATTTTGCGGGAAAGTCCGAAAAATACCGAATTTACAACCTGCAATATTTTGGCCGTCATACTAACATCCCGGGCGATAATCTCTGCCACTTTTTTGATGGAAGGATCCTCCGACTGCATCTCCTCAATAATCTGGGTGTAAATGGCAGGCATGCTGGGTAGGGATTCGATTTGAGAGATAATCTTTTTGATGGAATCATCGGACAAAATATCCTTAAGCGCAAACAGCTTTGCCAGGGTCTGCTTTAATATTTCCGCATCGCAGGGTTTGGCGAGGCTCTGATGGGCGATTTGGAGAGATTGGAGCGTCATATCATGTTTAACATGCCCGGATAAAATGATGCGTACCACATGGGGGTGGCATTTTTTTATTTCGGTGAGCAATTGGATTCCATCCATTTCCGGCATTTTTAAATCGGTGACAATGACATCCATCAGGTTTGCGTCAAGGATTTCCAGGGCCTCTTTACCGCTGGAGGTAAACATCATTTCCCATTCGCGGCGCATTTTACGGAGCGTTCGCTGCAGGCCGTTCAGGACCATCGGCTCATCATCAACAAACAGGATCCTTTTTTTCATTTTTTCATTCATCTTCGTCCGGATTTGCCTCCAGGGGAAGCCCTATTATAAAGGTCGTTCCCTTCCCCACCTGAGACTCCAGATCCAGAGTACCCTTATGTTTCTCAACAATAACGGAATGGGAGATGGACAACCCTTGTCCCGATCCCTTGCCGGGTCCTTTGGTGGTAAAGAAAAGGTCGAATATTTTATGTCGGATTTCCTCGGGGATGCCGGCACCGGTATCGCTGATCCGAATTTTGGCCCAGTTGTCTTTATGATAGGTGCGAATATGGATGGTGCCTCTTTGCGAGGGATTGTCCTTGTTGACCTCGGCTATGGCATGCGCCGCATTGACGATCATATTCAAGATGACTTGATTCAATTCAGCGCGATAACATGGGACCAGCGGAAGGGTTGCATCAAATTCGGTTTTCATTTCGGCGACATATTTCCATTCGTTGCGGGTGATGGTAATCGTTTTCTCAATTTCTTTGTTGATATCGGTAGGTTCCTTAACCGCCATCCCCGGGTGAGAAAAGATTTTCATCGCCTGCACGATCCTGGTAATGCGGTCCACACCTTTGAGGGTATGCTGGAGCGCGACCGGTATTTCCTCTTCAAGGTATGGCAGGTCGATATCTTCGATGCGCTTCTCAGCCGCTGCGATAAGTCCTCCGGTCAGAGACTGCGATTTGGCTTTGGCAATCAGGTTCTCATATTCTCTGATGATCTGGATCAGATCGTTAAAGGTATCCTGAAAGAAACGGGTATTGTCACCGACAAATTGGGTCGGTGTGTTGATTTCATGGGCGATTCCTGCCGCCAGTTGTCCGATAGCCTCCATTTTTTGTGACTGCTGCAGATGAGTTTCCAGCTTTTTGCGATCCGTAATATCCGCGCCGATGATGGTGGATCCTAAAATGCACTCTTCATCCCAATTTAAATGGTTGATGGTCATACCCAGATATCGTTCTTCGCCATCCGATCTTTGGTATCGAATATCGTCCACCCGCGTTGGTTGACTGGCGGTTCGGCTTTGAGAAATTCCGTCGGCAATTTTATCCCATTCCCAATCAAGGCCGCACTGATCCAGCGGCAAACCCTTCACCTCAGATTGATTTTTGCCTAACACCTTTTCCGCCTGTAAGTTCCAGAGGACAATCTTATTGTCCTTTGACAGGCCGATTAAAATTGTGGGCAACGATGAAATCAGGAGATTGATCTCCTTTTGACCATTTTCAACCGGCACTTTCGCATGTTGGCGAACGGCGGTTTTGTGCTTTATACGCGTATCGGACACTTCAGATTTGGCAACGGGTTCCTGCATTGAATTTTCCATTTTTAAATTAAAGTTAAAGCAGATCGCACGAGTGATGTTCGGATGACATCAAACTCCAACATGTTTTTATCATTGTGAAATGGCGTGCAAAGAATCATGCATATGAGAGGCACAACGTCAGGTATGCCTTAAATACGTTTCGAAACCAAAAGCCGAATAATTTGTATTATTCATCATAATACTGACGCCGACACAAAAAAGTTATCGGCAATTCATGGGGATTCTTTAATTTCTTTTTATAAATCCGGTTGATGGGGAGCAAATAAATATTTCTCATAATATCATTAGGATAAACCAATAACCGGCAACTGAATCGCTTGGCTGAAAGGGTATGATGCAATCAGGGATGCGTATGATTTTAAATTCATTGCGTCCCGCTCGGATCTATCTGAGAAAATCAGGCTAGGGATAAAGTCTACGTTTGACCTTTAGTAATATTAAACTTGAGTCAAACGTGTAAGGAAGTTCAGAGGAAGTTCAAGGACGCCCATAAAATTATAATTTTCTAGTCTTCTCCAAGCTCTATCTGCTCGTCTTTTGCAATTTTCTCACCGCGTTTGACCGAAATACTGACCGAGGGCTGCGAGACGCCAAGCTTTTTAGACAGTTCGGTGGCACTAAAACC
>CP070771.1:2966903-2981074 GCA_020345785.1 Desulfobacterales bacterium | reverse complement strand
AAAAACTTTTGCCGGTTCCGGTCTCCCCCGTAATCAGGATGGTGGAATCCGTGCGGGCAAGTTTTTTGATCGTGCTGATGACGTTTTGCATGGCCGGACTGACGGCAATGATGCGATCATAATCATAGACGACATCCTGTTCCCGGCGCAAATAATCGATCTCATTTTTCAGGCTGCGATGCTCGAGGGCCTGGTGGACCGACAACTTTATTTTTTCAGGCGGATAGGGTGTGGTGACAAAATCAAATGCGCCGGCTTTAATCGCGCCAACGATTAACTGGGCGTCATTTGCCTGACCGATAACGATAACCGGGGTGGCCGGTGCAAGATCTTGCAGAGATTGAAGAATACCGGCCAAATCTGATCCTTTAATCAAGAAGACATAGATGATTGCATCAAATGTCTCTTTTTCAAGGCGTCGGGCTGCCTCCTGCAGGTTGGGTGCTGCGCTGATGCGATACTCGGCCGCCAGCGCGTCCGCCAGATTCCTGGTTTCATCTTCGAACTCTCCGATAATAAGAATTGCAGCGGTTTTTTCCACGGAGCTTAACGTTTTTGCTGACAAAGAATCCCCTTATTAACGTAACTTCCTTCTTGGTTAAAAATAGAAGCTGATTGGATTCTATTTTATCTTTGAAATAGACAGGATTTACATGATTATTGGGATATTTTATATTGCCGGTTTCCGGATGACACCGGCAATACACGAACCGCTTCGCGGAAAGGGCTGAGGGCCGCGTTTTAGGCCGCAGTTTAATCCCCTATAAATTAATAATCCAAGTTATCTCAGTTCTTAGTCAAGTTATTGCCAAAACTTCGCTGAAAAGCAGATGCTGTTTTCGCGGTTTCATCCGGAAACCGCGAAATGATCCAGTTCATCCTGTTGATCCTGTCTGATACAATAGATTTTAAAGGAATCCATTCCGAATTCCGAATTCAAATGTACCCACTCTGCTGCAGGTGCAGCACAATTTCCCGAGCGGCTTCATCGGGCGTAATGTTGCTGGTGTCAATCAAAACCTCGGGCGATTGGGGTTTTTCATATGGGTCATTAACTCCGGTAAAGCCCTGGATGAGGCCGGCCCTGGCTTTGGCATACATCCCCTTGCGATCCCGTTTCTCACAAACCTCAAGCGGCGTGGACACGTATACTTCGGTAAAACCGCCATAGTTTTCAATGATTTTTCTGATTTCGGCCCGGGTGGCGGCATAGGGAGCGATGGGCGCACAAATGGCAATGCCGCGGTTTTTGGTTATCTCGCTGGCGACAAAACCGATACGCCGAACGTTGATGTCGCGGTGCTCGCGGGAGAAACTCAGCTCACTGGATAGATTTTGCCGCACGATGTCACCGTCCAGCAGGGATACCGGACGGTCACCGATCTCCAGAAAGCGGGCATATAGAATTTTAGCAATCGTAGATTTGCCGGCCCCGGACAGACCGGTTAGAAAAACCGTAAACCCCTGTTTGCGCGGCGGCGGATAGGCCTTCTTCAGTTCCTCGATGACATCCGGAAAGGTTGCCCACTCAGGGATGCGACGCCCGGTGCGAATCCTGTCACGGATGTCAGAGCCTGAGAGTGATATGAACTGAGTGCCTTCCGGCACCTGATCGGCGCAGCGGTACTCGTCCTCAAAAGGCAAATAGACCATCTCTGTGAAGGGAACAATGCTCACACCTATTTCTTCGGCATGTTTTTCGGTCAATTTGGCAGCTTCGTCACTGGCATAATACGGCTGGCCGTTGTGATCCTTGCCCGGGCCGGCATGATCCCGGCCGGCGATAAAATGTGTACAGCCGTAGTTTTTCGAGACGATAGCATGCAGCAGGGCTTCCCGGGGACCCGACATGCGCATGGCCACAGGCAGCAGGCTCAGAATATGCGAATCGGGCGGATAGTGCCGGACCACCTGGCGATAGCATCGAACCCGGGTGTAGTGGTCAAAATCACCGGGTTTCGTCATGCCGGCAATAGGAAGCAGGAGCAGGTTGGCCCGGGCCTGTCGCATGGCATTGATAGTCATAGCGAACTGGGGGCGGTGGATGGGATTGCGGGTTAAAAATGCCACTATCCGCTGCCAGCCCAATTTTTTAAACTCAGCCCGGATTTCCCCAGGCGTCCGTCGCAGGTGTTTAAAGTCGAAATGAAGTGGAAGGCTTAAAACTTCCAGCTTACCACCCAAATAGAGGCTGCCGGCCTGGTTAAACAGATAATCCATGCCGGGATGACTGCGATTTGTGGTACCATAAACTTTTAGCGCTTCTTTTTCAGGGTCGGCTTGCCAGATATCTTCAATATGCATAACCGCCAATAGGAAACCCTCCGGGTCTCTGAGAGCCACAGACTGTCCGGCTTCCAAACTACGGGCCTTCAGTTCGTTTACATCCAGGCAAATTGGAATCGGCCATAGTAAATTGTTTTGCAGCCGCATGCGATCCAGCACGGATTCGTAGTCGGAGCGTTTCATAAAACCCGTCAAAGGTGAAAATGCACCGGTGGAAATAAGTTCCAGGTCGCACAACTGCCGGTCATTTAAAGTAATGTCCGGAAGATTCAGGGCAATTTCTTTAAGCAAGGCGGCTCGATCTTCATCGACTAGTAAATTAATCGGTGAACCGCCGTGAGGTTCTACAAAGCCAAATTGATTCATCTCTTTATTCTCATTTCAAAGGATATGGTTTTCCCGCAGCGGGATTCGATCAGAATTATTATACACAGCGTCATAATTACCGTATATAAATCAGCGGTCACCGGCAGAGCGCAGCCCCGGGACCTTCCAGGGATCTTCCTCAAAACCCGGTTCTGCCGGTGGTCTCTAACCTTTGAACTATAACAAATTTTTAATTCTAAATACAGGCATTTTCTACTTTCGGTCATCGGTATTTGTTTGGAATTCAGGTCAGCGCAAAATATATTCTGCCTAAGTTGAGCGCTTTCAATACGACGGTTGGGACAATTGCGGGTCAAATGCGGGCGAGGATAAACCTCGCCCCTACCCAACAGGCTAGTCGCCATATCGTAGGGGCGGGCTTTACGCCCGCCCGGGACAGGGCGAACGTAATTGAAAATCGCACAATTTAGGTCTAGAAAATTACATGGGCACGCTTTTCCAGGAAACAGGTATAATGCCGGAAAAATTACTCATATACCATCAGCGACCCGTGTCAGATCGTGGTTCCGGCCCCTTCCAGGGGCCCTCCTCATACCCCTAGTTCAGCTGGTGGTCGCTGGTTCCGGAAATTACCTGCTAAAATGACATGAGGCCTCGGTATGCAGGCGGCCGTTGACTCTATTGTCAAAACGTTGCATAATCAAAACTCATAACCGACAACCAGAACCATTAATCTAATAATTAAGCAAAACATGACACACCATCCACCGGAAATTCTGGCACCGGCCGGCAACAAGGCCTCTTTTTTGGCGGCTGTGGCCGCCCGTGCGGATGCCATCTATTGCGGCTTGAAATTTTTTTCAGCTCGCATGGAGGCTAAAAATTTTACGCTTGAAGAATTCATCGATCTGGTTCGTCTGGCCCATGAAAATGGGGTTAAAGTATTTGTGGCGCTCAACTCTCAGTTAAAGCCCACTGACCTGACCCAGGCCGGTCAAATGCTGGATCTCTTGCGGCGTCATGTGAAACCTGATGCAGTCATCGTTCAGGATCTGGCGCTGGTACCGCTGGTCAAACAAACGGGATTTTCCGGTGAGATTCATCTGTCGACCCTGGCCACCGTAAGTTTTGCCGGGGCCTTGCGCGTCATTCGTCAACAACTTCAGGTAAACCGGGTGGTGCTTCCCAGGGAACTGAACATTGACGAGCTCAAGACGCTGGCGCGGGAATGTCCTCCGGGCCTGGACCTGGAGGTGTTTGTCCACGGTGCACTATGCTATGGTGTTTCCGGCCGATGTTACTGGAGCAGTTATCTCGGCGGGAAAAGCAGCCTGCGGGGCCGTTGTGTTCAACCGTGTCGGCGACAGTACTCCCAAAACAACAAAACCGACCGTTATTTCTCCTGCCAGGATTTGAGTGTCGATGTATTGACCAAAGTGCTTTTATCTATCCCTCAGGTGCGCACCTGGAAAATAGAGGGTCGCAAAAAAGGGCCGCATTATGTTTACTATACCGTTTGCGGCTACCGGATTCTTAGAGATCACGGACGGGATCCTCAGATGAAAAAAGATGCATTACAGATGCTGGACCGCGCTTTGGGGCGCAGCAGTACCCATTACTTTTTTTTGCCTCAGCGTCCGCAAAATCCGGTCGACCTTCGCAGTCAAACCGGTTCCGGTCTGCTCGTGGGAAAAATTAAGGGCACCCAACAAAGACCATATTTTAACACCAGAGAAGATCTGCTGCCGGGCGATGTGTTGCGGCTGGGCTATGAGGATGAGGCCGGACACAGCATAAAGCGCATCGCGCGCGCAGTGCCTAAGGGCGGTCGCATGCACCTGAATCCAACTGCAGGAAGAGGCTTAAAAAACGGGCTGCCGGTGTTTCTGACGGATCGGCGCGAACAAGGACTGGACAGAATGATTGGCGCCCTGCAAGGCCAGCTTGGTCAAGCCTCCGCATCCCTGAATCGGATTTCAAAATTCCAGCCTGTGTTGCCGCCCGTGATATCGAGGAAACCAAAGATACAGGATATAACGGTTTATCGATCACTGCCAAAATCTCTCTCTCGAGGGCAATTCGGTCTCTGGCTATCCCGCCAGGCGGTCAAAAAAGCGGTCGGCAAAATGGCCGCCCGGATCTGGTGGTGGCTGCCTCCGGTAATCTGGCCTGATAATGAGCAAGGCGTCGAAGACGACCTACAGGCGGCCGTCAAATCTGGTGCGCGGTATTTCGTGCTGAATGCAGCATGGCAGATCGCCTTTTTCAAATCCTTTCGAGGCTTTCATCTTTGGGCCGGACCGTTTTGCAACCTATCCAATCCTCTGGCTATCGCATCTATTGAACCCATGGGGTTCAGCGGTGCGATTGTCAGCCCCGAGCTTGGTAGTGAAGATTTTTTACAGCTGCCGCAACAAAGCCCGATGCCGTTGGGAATCGTTTTAGCAGGCAATTGGCCCCTGTGTATAGCCAGGTCGGCGGCCGAAGAAGTTCAGCTGGAAACGCCGTTTGTGAGCCCCAGGGGCGAGCAGGCCTGGATAACCAGATATGGACCGGATTACTGGATCTACCCGAATTGGCAGCTTGATTTGAGGGATAAAAGAAGGGCGCTGCAAAAAGCAGGCTATTCGCTTTTTGTCAATTTGATGGAACCGGTGCCCAAGGGGGTCAAGCTGAAGAAAAGGAAGGGATTGTGGAATTGGGAGACAAAACTTCAGTAAGGTTTTGTATTAGTTGATTAGCTGAGTAGTTGATTAGTTGATTGGGCGGTGAGGCCGATGGTGGATAGGTTAAAGGGTAAATGTAAAAGGATAAAGGTTAATGGAATGAATGCCGGGAAGCTGGGAGGCTGGAAGGCCATAAAGCTGAAGGCTGAAAGCGCAACGGGGTAAAAATGGAAGGCATTCTTGGTTGATTGGCCCGGGTAAATTCCCTTCGCCCCTCTTCTACGGAGAATTTAACGGGTAAACGTTGATTTGGCGTGTGTCTACCAACTCAAGAGCTTGCCGGAGGCCGACCTTTATAAAATTAAAATCGATCGGTTATCCCGCCGTTCATCAGCGGGGCCTCCAAAATTTTTAACTTCCCGACTTCCATCCGTTAAGCCTGCCAGCTTCCCAGCCTCCTGGCTTCCCAGCTCCTTTTTATCAGTGGAGGAAAAATATGAGCCTATCGATTTTTTGTCAAACAATTGAAGTCCGCTTGAGAACCGGACCGGATATATGTGATATCACACCCCAGCTACAAAAAATTATCCGGGACTCGGTGATAAAAGACGGACAGCTGAGCGCCGCGATGGTGGGATCGACGGGTTCACTGACCACCATCGAATATGAGCCGGGAGTTATAGAAGACTTGAAAAGGGCTATCAATTCACTGGCACCGCCGGGGATCGACTATGCGCATGAACAAGCCTGGCACGACGGCAACGGTCACAGTCATGTCCAGGCGGCCCTGCTGGGGCCTTCCATTGTAATGCCCATTCGAGACGGGAGTTTGAAGACCGGAACCTGGCAGCAGGTGGTGGCAATCAACCATGATAATCATGCGCGAACGCGGACAATTGAAGTTACAATTGTCGGCTTATCCGCGTGACAACCGGCTGGATCACCGAAGGCGGATTAAAGAGGCTCGGAGGCTGGGAAGCTGGGAGGCTGGAAAGCAGTTGACTTCAGAATTGGGACCGACGTGGTTCTGAAGGTACCTAAACTATGCCGCGGCGGACAATGCGGAATTCGGAAGGTAAGATTCCTTTTTCCTTAAACCATTATCCTTTAATCTGTAACTCAATAAACCCAGGCATGGTGCATCAGCGGTGCTCACCTTCACACCCGCGCACCTTCCCACCTTCTATCCCGTCAACGATAAGCTATCTGCTATCGGCCGACGCCTTGGCCTTCAAGCCTCCCAGCTTCCCAGCTTTCTTCATCTCTTGCGACGTAGACGATTCATGGCCAGTCTCAAGCTGGTCTGCATTCGGCCGATGGCCTGGGCCAGCAAACCGATCTCATCTTTGGATTTGATGTCAATTTTGACATTCAAATCTCCCAGGCTCATACGTTCAGCGGCATCGGTCAGGCTCATTATGGGTGTTACGATGGTCCGGGCCGAAAACCAGGATATAGCCAGCACCAGTAAAACCGTACAGCCCAACAAAATCAAGGCAAATTCCTGAACCCGATTCAAAGCCTCGAACGCCTCTTTGTCCTCCTGCTGAAGCACCAAGGCCCAACCGTAATTATTGCTTCTCACATATCCGAATGCCGTCTCACCGTCTGGAGTATTAAATTTGGCGGTGGTCGTCAGCCAGCCCTTTTTACGAAAGCTGGCGATGAGAGGATGACTGTTAAGGTTTTTGCGTTTGACTACATACTGCTTATCCGGGTGAGCGACCACATAACCTTTTTCATCTACCAGAAAAGCAAAGCCGGTTTTGCCCTGACGCCAGGTCGCAATGTTTTTGGAAATATCATCGACGGTCATTGCAGCCGCCATGACACCCACCAGATCGTCCCCCGATTTGATAGGGACTGCCAGTACCAGGGCCGGCTTCTTGGAAGTCCTGCCAATCAATGTCTGCCAGCTTAATTTCTTGCCGGCAAGCACATCCTTGTAATACTGGCGATCCGAATAATCCGTCAACGGACGATCATCATCCCGGGCGACGTTCATGCCGTCGGGTCCGACGGTAAATACCAGATACATCCAGGGATGTTCCTTTTGAATAGCCTTGAGTATCGGTTCCTGTTCAGCGCGATTCATGCTGATGATTTCCGGCAGCTTGGCGGCTGTACGCAGGATCGAAACATTGTTGTTTATCCAGCTGTCTATCTGAATTGCAAGCCCCAAGGCGGTTTGAGCCATTAAATTTTCCGTTTCAATACGGATACGTTCGCTGGTTTCCCTGAGCGTAATACCCCAGAAGGCAGCAAAAGGCAGCAGGCTGACGATCAGCATGACAATGATTATTTTGCCAAACAAACCAAAGCGGATTTTCTGGCTGCTTACAAATGCCGCTGCATCTTTTTCAGGAGCAGTTGGTTTTTCCGCCGCCTGGACTCTTGGACGCTCAACCACGCTTTGAGGCACCTGTCGTGGTTGTGACGGAGGCGGTTCGGTCACGGAAGGTTTCATATTATCCGCAGAAACCGAGGTTGGCTGGCTGCCATCCGATCCGGATTTGGAAACAACCATAATGTGGCTGCAGGCTTTACACTTAACTTTGGCCTGCGCGCTTTTCATTCTGGTCTCATCTACCCGGTATTTTTTTCCGCATTCGTCACAGCTTATTTCCAACATTTTTTAAGCTCCTTGACCCTATCTTCGCATCTTATTCAGAATTGCAATCATAGATTTTTTAAACTGTATTTTATTTTTTTCATCAGGGACTTCAAGCGATAGTTGAGTGATCAATTCAGCTGCCTGGTTGATAGGAATTGCAGATGAGTCAAGTTCCATTTCCTCGGTAACGTCTGCAATGAGAATTTCGGCCATGGGACCGATCGCCTTTGATAGATTAATTCTAAGCGTTTCTAAAAAGGATTTGTCCAGCACCAGACTGTCTTTTTGGACGGGTTCAATAAGGCCTTGTTTGAGAAGTTTAGACAAGGCATTTTTAAATGCGGTGTTGTCCATATCCACTTCTTCGGCAACTTGATTCAGGCTTTTGCTTTCATCAATGGCAATCAGCAGGCGAATCATATCCGCATCCAGCGAGACCTCGTCATTATCGGCGCGGATCACTTTGCGGTAATATATATCCGATCGGCCTGTTAAACCAATGTCCATTTTTAATCCTTTTAATTTATATCGATCGGGTAAGACCCGATCGGCGATACCTCAGCGACCACCAGCAAAGCTGGAGGTATCAGGAAGGCCCCAGTAAGGGGCTGAGACCACGTTCTACCGTTGGTCGCTGATCTATAATTGATACATAAGTAAATGATAAAGGGGATTTTATGTCAAGTAAAAAATTTATTATTATATTTAATACTTGGGCAAGATTAAGGGGGTGAAGGTTGCGGGAGGCGGGTTGCGAGTTTCGGGTTACGAGTTACGGGTTAGGAGTTACGGGTTACGGGTTACAGGTTGCGGGGTGCGGGATGACGACGCAGAGAGCATAGCGCATAGGGCATAGAGTTAAATTAGCGATCAGTATAATTTGATGGGTTGATTGCCCCGGTTAAATTCGCTGTGCTGATCTATCGATATTTAAAGGGGTAAAGGTTGGTTGGCCCAGTCAAATGCTCCATCGGCGTACACGTTCGCTGTGCTGATTTTTACAAAATATTTACCCGGATAAAAGTTGTTGTGATTTGGCTTACGAACTTAAGAACTCACGAACTTACCAGCTTCTTATTTTCGTCTCTTTTTTTCTAGTTCTTCTTTGAGCTTTTTTTCCATATCAGCAAAAAGACTCTTTTTCTTCTGCTTTTGTTCTGCCTGCATTGATTCTATTTTTTGGGACAGCGCTTTCTGAGAATCCTGAAATTTTTTGAGCTCATCTTCCAGTTTACTTTCCGGTTCGCCGCGGGGGATGTCTTCTATCTGTAAATGGTCTTTGATATACCAGCGGGCGCCGTACGACCCGGCCACCGCCTCGATGATGCCCAGTTCTTCGAGTTTGCGACAAATAAGGTTTCCACGTTCAATGGAAATATGGATGGTTCGGCATAGATCGTCGACAGTTGGAGGTCGGGAATTTAGATGGTTGAACAGGCGGATGGCCGCAACCAAAAGATGGGCTTCGTCGTAGAAGTCGATTTTCTTATTCTGCATAATTACCCTCGGTGGAACACGTCGGCCTCCGGCGCGACTCCGTCCCCTTGGGGACTAAATCCTGGCGGGTAGAGCCTGCGGCTCGGAGAGAGTCAAATAAAAGCCTATATTTCGGACAATCCGGCAAAAAACAGAAAATCTGCTGCAGTCGGCAGCGGTCATTACTTGACATACGGCTGGAAGCAGAGTAACATTTCTTTCAAATTTGTCAAGATTCAAGATAGCGATTACAATTAGGGACGTCGATCCCATTGGTGTATGTCATTGTCGGTGTAGGACCTGAATCTTCGACCCAGCTATCATATTTTTTTGTCGTATCTGTAAATTCCGTAACTTGTAACTACCAACAACTCGCAGCGATGGAGGGATGGCCGAGATGACTGAAATAGTAGATGTAAAAGCCAGACAAATATTTGATTCGCGTGGAAACCCTACAGTTGAGGTGGATGTACATGTTGCCTGCGGTGCCGTAGGACGGGCGGCTGTTCCTTCAGGTGCCTCCACGGGAAAGCGTGAAGCTCTTGAACTCAGAGATAAAAGATCCAAGCGTTTCGGCGGTAAGGGCGTTACCAGGGCGGTGAAAAATGTACAGAGCGTAATTGCGCCGGCCGTCATCGGGATGGATGCAGCCGAACAGGTTGCATTGGACACCCGCATGATTAAATTGGACGGCACGGCGAACAAGGCAAAACTTGGCGCCAATGCGATCCTCGGTGTTTCCATGGCAGCCGCCAGAGCTGCCGCAATGGCTTATGATATGCCGCTTTACAGGTATCTGGGAGGAATCAATGCCAGGTATCTGCCGGTGCCGATGATGAACATAATCAACGGCGGCGCCCATGCGGCCAACAATCTCGATATCCAGGAATTTATGATCATCCCTTTCGGCGCACATTCTATTGCCGAGGCGGTTCAGATGGGGGCCGAAACGTTTCAGCAATTGAAAAAAAATCTCAAGTCAAAAGGGCTGTCAACGGCCGTCGGTGATGAGGGCGGATTTGCACCGGATCTTGAGTCCAACGAAGCTGCCATTAAACTCATCATGGCGGCCATCGAAAAGGCCGGCTACAAACCCGGTAAAGATATTGGGATCGGTCTGGACGCCGCAGCCAGCGAATTCTTCAAAAATGGAAAATATATCTTAAAGTCGGAGAAGAAGAGCCTGACGGCCGCGAAGATGATCGATTATTATGAGCACCTCATCAACAATTACCCGGTGATTTCCATAGAGGATGGTCTGGCAGAAGGAGACTGGGACGGCTGGAAAATTATGACGGACCGTCTGGAAGGCGCCGTTCAGCTTGTAGGAGATGATATTTTTGTGACCAATCCCGAGATATTCAGCAAAGGGATCGAACAGGGTATTGCAAATTCCATTCTTATAAAATTAAACCAGATCGGGACTGTCACCGAAACACTGGATGCCATCGAATTAGCCAATCAAGTCGGTTATACCACAGTGATATCCCACCGCTCCGGTGAGACCGAAGATACATTTATCGCCGATCTTGTCGTCGGGGTGAACGGCGGCCAGATAAAGACCGGTTCCATGTCACGCAGTGATCGACTTGCCAAATACAATCAGCTCATACGAATCGAAGAAGAATTAGGGGCAGCTGCCATGTTCGCTCAGGAGATATTTTAATTTGAAGAAAACGCTTTTATTTTTGTTTGTTTTTGTCATTTCATTCGTTTTTATTTCACCGATCCACGCATACGTGCTTCAAGGTCGTCATGTCTTGGATTTGATGATCCAAGAACTGGGGGTGGCCGAAACCCTTTTTGTTTCGCAGAGGCTTATTTTTTACAGGATGGCGGCTTCTGCCGATACCTCAACCTCTGCGACGGGGGAAGCGCCGCAAACGACACCTGGTACCGGTGATAACGCATTCCCGGCGGCTACAGATCCTAAGACCAACCAAAAGGATCTCCTCTCGGAGACGATCGAACTTGAGGAGTCCCTGCGATATGTTTTTTCACGAGCCTTTCGATCGGATGCAAGGTCACAAAATTCGGAGCGAATTTATATTTTTTCCCGCGGCCGGACACTGACGATAATCGACGGGAATATCGTGCCTGATGCTGCCAATCGATTTGATCTTTATAAAGATATTCTGTTATTCCGCTCTCGCGAGGAGCTTGCCGATAGGCTGTTGGAGCTGGGAGTGGATGTGTCGATTTCGAGTCTGGGGCGGTTTGAGGACAAAATTGCGTTTGTCATCGGTGCTGATTATCCTGATGAATCGGTGAATCAACTGTGGGTTGATAAAGACACCTTACTACCCCTGCGTCTGATTATCAAAGGTGTCAACGGCACGGCTGATTCGGGCACAGCAGAGGTGCGGTACCTTACCTGGTGGAGCATCGGCGAAACCCGCTATCCGTCGAAAATTGAGTTTTACCAGGATGACAACCTGGTGCGTTTCAGCCAGGCAAGAAATTTTGAGGAAAACGCGACCTTTTCTGAAGAGCTCTTCGACATCGAGCATTTGAAGATGGTCTATCCCCGCACACTTGCCCTTCCAATCGTACCCGGTGCGCCTGAAGAGCCGAGCGAGGTCCAAAAAACCATCGAAGAGTTCAAGCGCATATTTGAATAAAAAAAATTAATGAAAATTCTAACTTTACTTTTTCGATCTATTCAATTATATTAAGATAAAAAGATAAATCGGGCCTGACAACTCCCGCTAAGGGGCAAAAGGCGAAGAGAGGGTTCAATTAAAATTCCCACCCAAATTCCGATATCTTTGTTTGTTTTATGTGATCTAAACCCCTTTGGGCCTGGCACAAGGGGGTTTTCGCTTTTTTCCCGGCGGTAACCCCCCAGATGGGTTCCGGGCCTGTCGGCAAATCCAGGATAGACCCAAACCCTGCTCAATTGTAAGCGTTCAGTTTGATAATCATATTTACTCCTGTAAGCACGAAAACCAATTAGAAGTTTTAAACCTATTAACCTGCAACCATGAGGAAATCAGATGGGAGCGAATGCGAAATACATATTTGTAACCGGTGGCGTACTGTCATCTCTGGGAAAAGGGCTTGCCTCGGCCGCCATCGGGGCTTTGTTGGAATGCCGAGGTCTTACGGTGACCCTGCAGAAGTTGGACCCCTATATTAACGTCGATCCGGGTACGATGAACCCGTTTCAACACGGTGAGGTGTTCGTGACAGACGATGGCTCTGAAACGGATTTGGATCTCGGCCATTATGAGCGTTTTACTCACGCCAAGCTTGGCCGGGATAACAATTTTACCACCGGAAAAATCTACCATTCCGTTATTACCAAGGAGCGGCGGGGTGATTATCTGGGTGGAACCGTTCAAGTGATTCCGCACATCACCGATGAGATAAAGCAGAGCATCCAAATGGCGGCCACCGGCGTTGATATTGTAATTGTCGAGATTGGCGGCACAATTGGTGATATCGAGAGCCTGCCTTTCCTGGAAGCCATCCGGCAATTCAGAAATGATGTGGGCCGGGAAAACTCACTTTTTATCCATCTGACGCTGGTGCCCTATATCGGCACCGCCGGAGAGGTGAAGACCAAGCCGACCCAGCACAGCGTGAAAGAACTGCGCAGCATCGGGATTCAGCCCGATATTCTGCTGTGCCGCACCGACCGGTACCTGTCCAAAGATATCAAAGCCAAAATCGCCCTCTTTTGCAATGTCGGTATCGATGCCGTGATCACCGCCAAGGATGTGGACTGTATTTACGAAGTCCCGCTGGTTTTTCACAAGGAAGGTTTGGATGGCAAGATTGTCGAATTGCTTAACATCTGGACCCGTGCACCCCGGCTTGAGCCATGGGAGGAGTTGGTTCAAAAAATACAGACTCTGGAGCACTCCGTGAATATCGCCATCGTCGGAAAATATGTCGATCTGACCGAATCCTATAAAAGTTTGAACGAAGCCCTTTTCCACGGAGGGATTGCCAATAACTGCCAGGTGAATCTCACCTTCGTGGATTCCGAAAAAATCATTGACGGAAATTGCAGTGAGTTGCTGGCCCAAGCCGACGGCATCCTGGTTCCCGGCGGGTTCGGTACCCGCGGTATTGAAGGCAAAATATGCTCGGCAAATCACGCCCGGGCCAACAAAATTCCATACTTTGGCATATGCCTGGGGATGCAGATTGCAGTAATTGAGTTCGCGCGCAATGTGGCAGGCCTGAAAGATGCCAATAGTTCTGAATTTAACGAATTTACGCCTGATGCTGTTATTTACCTGATCCTGGAGTGGTTTGACGAGAGAACCGGCACCATCCAACGGCGGGATGCGTCTTCGGACAAGGGTGCCACCATGCGTCTGGGAGCTTATCCCTGTCGGATAGTCAAAGATACGTTAGCCTACAGGGCCTATGGCGAACAGGAAATATCCGAACGTCATCGCCATCGATACGAATTCAATAATGATTACAAGTCGCTGCTGGCTGAAAAAGGGTTGGTCATCAGCGGTACCTCACCCAGTGGTGACCTGGTGGAGATCATTGAGATCGAAGACCATCCCTGGTTTCTCGGGTGTCAATTCCATCCGGAATTCAAATCGCGCCCCATGAGTCCACACCCGCTTTTCAGAGACTTCATCCAAGCCGCGCTGGAGCATAAAAAAAATAGAAGTTGAGAAGTAGGGAAGGGGAGCAGATGAGCGGCGCTGACGCGCAGGTTGAATTAGTTGACTGGGTTGATTGGGTTAATTAGGTTGGTGCTCACGAACTTCCCAGATGCCGACTTTTATAAAATTAAGGATGTCAGCTACGGGCTTCATGCCGGCGCACCAGCG
>CP070771.1:2950775-2966803 GCA_020345785.1 Desulfobacterales bacterium | reverse complement strand
TCGAGTAGGTTGGGTTGAGGTACGAAACCCAACATTTATCAGTCCGACCTCAACCCAACCTACGAAAGGCCCAATCAGCTAATCGGGTAGAAATGGCCGTTGTATTGGTTATAGTTCCGAATAGTTAACTTAATGCAAAAGGTTGTATCTAAAATTAAAATTTATTAATACAATGTAAAACATCATATAATTCCTTTTATTTGTTAATATGTGTAATGATATCAATTTATAGTGAACTGGTTGCGGTTTGTGATTGCTAAATCGAGAATTTTATTGGATTAAATAGGAGATATTTATTGACATCAATGTTTAAGGCTTCTATATAATGTTTACAAAAATATATAAAATGTAAACAATTTGACCCGTTCTGCAGCTGTTTATTTATTATCTCGTATTTTTTTGCAGGCTGTTGCGGACTGCCATCTGCAGTTTGATCCGTCTTCCAGCAGACAGGATTGAAAATGAAAATAAATTATCATTTGGCAGGCAACGTGGCCATCGTTACCGGCGGCGGCGGTGCGATCGGCGGCGCAATTTCAGCGGCTCTGGCGGAACAGGGAGTTTCCATCGCCATCTGGGATATCGATCAAGATGCAGCCGATCTGAAAGCTGCTGAAATCAATTCCGCAGGTGGAGCGGCCATCGGGTTGAAATGTGACGTAACCGCCAAGGAATCGCTGGAGTCGGCATTCCTGCTGACACTAAAAGAATTTTCGACTGTCAATTTCCTCATCAATTGTGCCGGCGGCGGCAACAAATCAGCGACTACTTCCCCTGATTTGCCTTTTTTCGATTTGCAAGTCGATGACATGGTCCATGTATTTCTTCAAAATTACATGGGAACAGTCATCTCATCGCAGCTCGCAGCAAAGCAATTTGTCAAAAACAATTCCGGCGTTATTTTGAATATCTCATCCATCGCCGGCATACTGCCTCTGACCAGGGCCTTATCCTACTCGGATGCCAAGGCAGCCGTGAACAGCTTTACCAAATGGCTGGCCGTGCACATGGCGCAGAAT
Organism: Desulfobacterales bacterium; assembly: GCA_020345785.1. The sequence goes on along the minus strand of CP070771.1, from coordinate 2,965,784 downwards.
TATTCAGTCAACATTCGCGTCAATGCCATCGCCCCCGGCTTTATTTTAACCAATCAAAATCGATTCCTGCTAATTGATGAAAATACAGGTGAGCTGACGGAGAGAGGGCGCCAAATTTTCCGCTCGGTTCCGATGGCGCGTTTCGGCAATATTGAAGAAGTCGCTGATGCAGCGTTGTGGCTGCTTTCGGAGCGGGCCAGCTTCATAACAGGCGCTGTCATTCCGGTGGATGGCGGCTATACTGCCTTCTCAGGCGTATGATAAGCGTATGATAAAAGGAGAGATACGAGGGGTTGGACCCTGGAAGTCCGACCGTGTTCAGAAAAACCCGTTAAAAAAAAGGAGGTGCCATCATCTGGTAGGTAAAAATTTTGCGGAAAATTGAACAATTGAATCTTCACAGGAGAAAGGGGGTAACATGAAGAGAGTAATTAGATTTTTGGGCTTTTCGTGTTTGATGCTGGCAGTGCTGATGGTGTTCAGTACCGCCCAAGCGGCATCTGGGGCTAAATTTAGTCTGCAGGATGTTCCGGAAATCAAAAATAAAGCTGCACTCAACACAATCGTTGAAACCGGTCAGGTCTGGGACAAAATCATGCCGTATATCGAGGCATTTACGAAAAAGACCGGTGTCAAGGTTAACGTGGAGCGGGTTGCCTCGCCTGTCGTGTACTCCAAGGAAAATGTCGAATTGATGGGTGGGACCGGATATTACGACGTGGTCTATGTCGAAACTGCATGGACCACGGAGTGGTCGGCCTATCTCCACAAGCTGGAAGAACTTGCAAAAAAATATGATCCCGCCGGCGTTGAAGGATTCCGGGCGGATATCGTCAACCACTCGCCTTCGATTCTGATTTGCGGTCAAGCCTATGGCGACCAGATGGTGTTGCCATTCTACACGTATCACATGTCCATGTTCATTCGCCAGGATGTCTTCGACGATCCGACGGAGCAGGCGAATTTCAAAGCCAAATACGGCTATGACTTGAAGCCGGCTGCGACGGCCAAAGAACTTAACGATCAGGGCGAATTCTTCACCCGCAAGAAAGGCGACACGCTCAAGGGCAAACCGCTTCAGCATGACCTGTTCGGCCTGGCTCTGATGGCCGGTGCCTATCAGATCAACGACGAAATCAGCTGCCGCATGTGGGGCAAAGGGGCCGATTATGTCACGGTCTTCAGGGATGCAAACGGCAAGCTCAAAGAATTTGTCATCACCAAGAAAGACAAAGACGCCCTCAAGAAAACCTTTACAGAGTACAAAAAGGATCTCCAATGGAGCTCTCCCGGGTGTCTGACGGCGAACTTCGACTTTGTCGTGGCCCAGCAGGGTGGCGGCCTTGCCATTATTCAGCCGCACCAATTTTCCAACTGTTTTGCCTGGACCGCATCGATTATCAACGAAAAAGTACCCGACGGTAAACTGGGTATTTATCCGACCGTCGGCGGCCAGCCTTACACGGGTGCCTGGTCGGTGGGTGTGGCCAAGGCCAGCAAGAACCCGGAAGCGGCTTACTGGCTGGTTCGGTACCTGGCATCATTTGAGTGCCATCAGGCCGTGATGAAAGAGGGCGGCCAGTTGAGCACCCGCATGGACGTTCTCAGTGATCCGATGTGGCATAACGCCGAGAATCAGTACCCATTCGGCATTTTGTGTGATTACCTGATCGACAGCTGGAAAAAGCAAGCCCAATACGTTCCCAACTATTGGTATTTCAATACCAAGGCCGGCGGCAAGGTCTACGAGATGCAGATGAACGTCTTCCACAAGCCTATGGCTGGTGAGGAAACCATCGACCAGGCCGTTGACGAAGTTGTCACCAAAACCCTCGAGCTGACGTCGAAGTTCGACAAGACCGTGCCCATTCGTGAAGAGAAATAGGAGCAACGCGTGGTGACCGGCCCCGGGGCAGGTTCCCGGGGCCGGCACCCCAATTGGATGGATGCCGACATCCATTCGCAGTTTGTCGACCGCGGTGACGGTTGGTAAACGGAGAGCAGTTTCATGCTGCAGCCTAAATCTGGTATGCGTTAGGCTGTGCGGCGAATTCGCCGGGAGAGAAAGACAAATCCTGGGACGAAGATAAAGGAGGAGTTGTGAAAACGAATTCGGTGCGTGAGAGGGGATATGGACCTGCAGGTAAAGTGCAACCTATCGCCCTGGCCCGACGACCATCGATTTGGGAAACCCTGACCAGCGAACGCTATTTTAAATGGACATTGTTGATCCCATTGCTGATTCTGTTGTTGATTTTCATGCTGTATCCTTTGTTTTACTGCATATACTACTCGTTTCACGAGTGGGGGATGCAGGGCGAAGCGTTGTTCATCGGTTTGCAAAATTACCGGCAAATGCTCTCCGATAGGTCATTTCTGGAAGCCTTGGCCCGTACATTCGAAGTTTTGGTGATCTGCATCATTGCCGAATTGAGCATTGGCTTGGGATTGGCTTTGCTCTGGAATCGAGACTTCAGAGGTCAGAACATCGTACGCGGGCTTGCCCTTTTACCTTTGCTGGTTGCACCCTTGGTGCTGTCGCTGTTGTGGAATTTCATGCTCGAGTATGATTTTGGCGCAGTCAATCAGATTCTAACTGCCGTGGGTCTCGGCAAGGTCTACTGGTGGTCCCCGCATTTTGCGCTCTATACCATTTGCCTAATCACTATCTGGCAGTGGCTGCCGTTTTCGATATTTGTTCTGTTGGCGGGTCTGAGAAGTTTGCCGCGAGACGTTTTTGAAGCCGCCAGAGTGGACGGCGCCTCAGGCTGGTATACCTTTCGCAGACTGACGCTGCCAATGCTGAGCCCGCTGATGATGATCATTGTGGTATTGCGGACCATGTGGCTGATCCGGCTGTTTGACCCGCTTTACGGCACGACGCGCGGCGGCGTGGGCACCGAGTTGCTGGACTGGATCGTTTACAGGACCGCCTTTGTTTATTTCGATATAGGCTACGGGTCGACTATGGCGATTTTTTCCCTGTATTTGACCATCGCGCTGTGTGCCGTCATGTTCCGGCTTCTGATGAAGTCGTTGGGTGTCATCAAGTAACCGGCGAGCGCCTTGCCACTATGAAATAACTTCGTGAAGTTGAAGAAAGGCTAAAGATGCTAAAAAAGACGCTATTCTGGATCACGACCCTGGTCGTTTTATCGATTGTGATTGGTCCGCTGCTGTGGATATACCTGACCGCCTTCAAAGGTCCGGATGACATATTTACAACAGAGCTTAAGAAATTGATCGTGTTTACTCCCACGCTGGAGAACTTCGAGCGTCTCTTTACGGATTATCCCTACTGGTTCAATCTCGGCAACACCGCGATTGTCAGCGTGGTCAGCACCATATTTGTTATGATCGTGTCACTGCCGGCGGCGTATAGTTTCGCCCGCTGGAACACCGGCGGGGGGCATTTACTGTTTGTGACGATTTCGACGCGAATGTTTCCCGGAGTGGTGGCCGCCATTCCTTTCTTCATCGTTTTCCGGTCCCTTGGCTTGCTGGACACCCACGCCGGTCTCATTTTGCTTTATATCTACTTCAATACGTCCTTTGCAACATTTTTGCTGTACGGTTTTTTCAGGGAAGTTCCTGCTGAACTTGAATATGCAGCGATGATCGACGGCTACGGGCGCATGGAAATTTTCCGGAAAATTGTTTTCCCCCTGATTCTGCCGGGTCTGGCCGTCACCACGGTGTTCTGTCTGATATGGTCCTGGAACGAGTTTTTCTACGCGTTTCTGTTTACGCGCTTGACAGCGCGAACGGTCAATGTACTGATTTCGTCGTTTTGGGGCTCCATTGAGGTCCAGTACGGCCCTATGGCAGCCGGTGCCGGAATTGCGATCTTACCGACGCTGGTAGCCGCCTGGTTGATGCAGCGATACATCATCCGAGGTCTTACCTTTGGTGCAGTAAAAGGCTAACTCCGAAGTTTTCGAGTTGCGGACTTCGGGACCAACAACGAATCGAATGCGAGGTGAATGAATGATGCTTCCACGGATGACAATCGGTAACTGGCTGTTTTGGTCGATCATGCTTTGGATCGGGGTCAATTTTGCCTGGCTCAGGTTTTTAGAGAGTTTTCTACCGCAGTGGTTGGGAGCCATCATTGCCACGGGGTTGGCTGCCGCGCTTTTCCAATTTGGGCCTCGACCAAACGGTGAAAAGGAGGAAGACTAAACATGGCTGTAGTCAGACTGGAACATGTGACCAAGTTATACGGGAGTAAAATTGCAGTCGATGACGTGAGCCTTATCTGCAACGAGGGAGAATTCCTATCGATCGTCGGACCTACCGGAGCCGGCAAGACGACAATTTTGAAGATGCTCGCAGGAATCGAGTCTGTCTCATCGGGGCAGATTTATTTCAAGGGCGGCATCGTCAATGATCTTCCACCCCAGGAACGAAATGTCTCGATGGCCTTTGAGACATACAACCTCTATCCTCATATGAAAGTTTATGATAACGTTGCATTTCCGCTGCGGGCACCGCGTTGGGAACTGAAGTTGACCCCTGAGGCGGAGCGACGTCGCGTCGAAGAGATCGCCGGCTTCCTCGGAATTGAAGATCTACTGGATCGATTGCCTCAGCACTTGAGCGGTGGACAGAAACAGAGGGTGTCACTGGCCAGGGCGCTGGTGAGAAGACCGGATGTATATCTGCTGGACGAACCGATTGCCCACCTTGACGCCAGATTGAAATTTTCCACTCAAACCCTGCTCAAAGAGTTTGCATCAAAATACCACAGCACCATTATATATGTGACCCATGACTATCGCGAAGCCCTGGGTCTTTCAGACCGAATCGTCATCTTGCGCCGTGGTGTGATCGAACAGGAGGGGGCGCCCGAGGAGATATACAACACTCCGGCGACAGACTTCGTGGGAAGTTTGATGGGAGAGCCGCCGATGAATCTCATCGATGGGGAAATTGTGCACCGCAACGGCACCAGCTTTTTTAAGGCCGGAGAGTTTTTCACAATTAGGATTCGGGATGAGAAGGTTGATGCCATGAAGAATGTTGCCCGCCGCGAAGACGAGCGCCTGCTGACGCGGCTCGGCATCCGATGCGAGCATATCCGACTCGGCAGAGAGAAAATGACGGATGCGGCCATACAGCTGCCGGTATACGCGATTGCCCATGAAGCCGACAGCAGTCTTGTGACGTTCGAGCTGGAAAATTGTTTCCTGCATGTGAGGTCACGCAGTGAAAAAGGTCTTTGCGACTACAAGCTCTCGGAGAGACTGTGGCTTGAGTTCGACCAGGATCAAATGTTTTTTTATCGGAATACCGTGGATGTATCCAAAGTATAAGGAGCCGCTAAGAAAATGAGCCAAATCGACGTGAAGCAGGTCTGGAAAATCTATCCTCGGGGCAACGTGGTCGGCGTCAAAGACCTGAGCCTCACATGCCGGGACAAAGAATTCCTTGCCATTTTGGGGCCTTCCGGAGGCGGGAAAAGCTCGACGCTGCGCATGCTGGCCGGTCTGGAAGAAATCAGTCGCGGTGAAATTCTGTTTGACGGAAAAGTCGTCAACGTTATGGGACCGGCGGAAAGAAACGTTGCACTGGCGTTCGAGTCCTATGCATTGTATCAACGATTATCGGTTTATGAAAATATTGCCTTTCCGCTCAGAGCCCGCAAAATGAGCGACTCCGAAGTGGAGCGAAAAGTAAGCTGGATCGCAGAACTGTTGGACCTCACGTCGGTGCTGAGCAAATATCCGTCTTCTCTGGCAGGTGGTCACCAGCAACGAGTCTCGCTGGCGCGCGCCTTTGTCCGCAAACCCAATGTAACACTTTTGGACGAACCGATTTCTCACATGGACCAGCGTGTACGGGCTGCGCTCCGGGCCCGAATCCGTCGATTGCATGACGAGTTGGAGCTGACGACCGTTTATGTCACCCACGATCAGGCCGAAGCGATCTCGCTGGCCGACCGCATTGCGATCATCAACAAGGCCGAGCTGCAGCAAATCGGAACGATCGAGGAAATCTGGAATCAACCGGCCAATCGCTTTGTGGCTTATTTTGTCGGTGAACCGGCCATGAATTTCATTCCGGGCGAGCTTGTCGATCAACAGCATGTCTCGATTTCAGCCGCCCCGGATAAAAGCGTTTTTGAATTCAACGGCAGGCTCGAGGCCAAGCCGGAGGGAGCAGCCGTTACGATCGGCGTGCGACCTCAGCAGATCAAGGTGTCGCGAACGCAGCCGTCGACGGCGGCAGTTGGCGCTTCCGTCAAAATCGTCGAATTTCAGGGCGAAACCACAGTGCTGACCGTGACTCTGGCCGACCAGGCGCAAAGCGAGGTAAAAGTAGTGGTATCCTCAGGAGAGAAAATCGGCACCGGCGAAAAAATTTGGCTGCATTTCGCACCTGAAATCATTCACCTGTTCGACGGGGAGGCACCGGTGCTGCAGCGAGCGGGCGGTTAAGGTGTTAATTGTTATTGGTTATTTGTTATTAGGCGCTTAGTTGCGCGATATCGACAATTTATTGTCGATGTTGCCGATTGCTTTTATTTTTTGAGGTTTCAGGTTTCGGGTGTCCCCGCTTCGATTTCAAGGCGACGCAGGGCAAGCAGCCCAGCCGCTGGCGGCGGAACGGCCAGTTTGATCTAAAAAAGAAACTAATGAACGTCCAACATCGAATACGGAATTTCTGTCAATTTAAAAAAATGCTGAATAATACACGGCGCACACACCGTGCAGGCGCTGGCGCGGCGGGAACGCTTAGCCTGTGCGATCGAATCGGCCAATCGCAATCCGACTCGGCTGCCTTCGACAAGCTCAGGCCCCGAGCACGTCGAGGGGAGCGCGTTGCAGGCTTTGATTCACTCCCTTTAAATAAAATAGATAAAGCGCAGCGCCATCAATATTGGACGTTCGATGTTCGATGTTCGATGTTCGACGTTCAATCTTTTTACAGTTCCAACTTTGTGATAAATTTGCTGCCCCGCAAGGGGCCACTTCTACCAAGCGCAGTCTCGATCGAAGCGTAGAGTCTTAAAAGTGAAGTTTTTGCATTCTGTGAAAAAATTTTTTCATCACGAAAACACGAAGCTTTTATTTTCTCCTTTTCGTGTTTTTCCCGCCGCGGCGGGATGCTTTCGTGATTAATTTCTTGGTTCCCCGATGAATCGGGATTTCCGTTTCACTCCAACCGGCTTGTCCGGGTTAGGGATTTGAGGCAGGACTACGGGGGACATCCCCTTTTTCATCTTCTACCGGCTCCGGTCCAAAGCCAAAAAATGCACCGGGAAAATGCGAAGGCTTTCTTTTTTTCTGGGGTGCGCGGTCGGGTCGCTGCTTTTTATCCGTACTTCGGTGGCGCCGCTGGGCGGTTCTCTTCAATCGGGTCTTTCTTTTACTCGGAATCGGCTTGGATTGATCTTCGACATACCAGTCTTCCTCGGGCCAAATTACCGGAATTTTGTAACTCAACATATCTTCCAGCTGCTCGAGATGAAACACGTATCTCTCACACGCCAGGGAAATCGCCTTACCGGTTTTGCCGGCCCGCGCTGTTCGGCCAATGCGGTGAACATAGTTTTCCGAGTCCTGGGGCAGATCATAGTTGATAACATGGCTGATATCCTCAACATGAATGCCCCGTGAAGCGACATCGGTTGCAACCAGAATCTTGATATGACCTTTTTTAAACTGCGCCATCAGCCGAAAGCGCTTGCGTTGGGGAAGGTCGCCTGTGATCCCCTCAGCCGGCCATCCATTGCCTTTCAGTCGGTAGGTCAGGTTTTCCACACCGGCCTTGGTATTAACAAAAATAAGTACCCGGCTCCACTCCTCCCGCTTCAGAAGACCCAGCAATAAAGCCATCTTCCTGTCGCTGCCGACGTGAAACAACGACTGCTCGATGCCCTCAACGGTCAGGGTTTGCGGGGTGATGGAAATAAACTCGGGTAGATTCATATACTCATAAGTAAGCTCCATGACGCGATAAGAAAGCGTGGCTGAAAACAACATGGACTGCCGTTTTTCATAGGATGGAAGCTTGCGCAGAATATACCGCATGTCTTTGGCGAAACCAAGATCCAGCAAACGATCGGCTTCATCAATAACCAAAAATTTGATGCCCTCGGTTTTAAAAATTCCCTGTTTGTAATAGTCGATGATGCGGCCCGGGGTGCAGATGATGATATCAACGCCCTTGCGAAGCGTTTCAGCCTGCTTGAGATAATCCACCCCGCCGACCACCTGAACCAGGGAAAGCGAAGTATGGCGCGACAGAACTTTGGCCTCTTCATATATTTGATGAGACAATTCCCGGGTCGGTGCAACAATCAGCGCCGACGGCAACCCGGTGCTCTCTTCCGGTTTCGACAACAACCCGTTTAGAACGGTAACCAGAAAAGCAGCTGTTTTGCCGGTGCCGGTCTGGGCTTGGCCGGCAACGTCGCGTCCCATCAGTGACACCGGAAGGGTTTGCGCCTGGATAGGAGTACAATAGAAAAACCCGGCATCGTTTAATCCGGCAAGTATTTCAGTAGGCAAATCAAACTCATCAAATCTTGTTTCCGTCAGGAATTCAGGTTTCTGCGCCCGTGGGATTTGCAACGACGATTGAGGTTCTTCCGACATGAGTTTTGACACCTTTTTTAATGCTTGGGGTAAGCGCCTGCTATTGCATCAAATTTTATCATGAGTTGATTATACGTTAATTTTTAATTATTGCAAGCTTATATGAAAGAGATGGCAGAAGACGGATGATAGAGGTCAGAAGACAGAGGACAGGGGACAGAGAACAGAGAACTGAGGACCGAAAAAAACTATTGTTATTTGTTATTCGTTATTAGCAATTGGTTATTGGTGACAGAGATCAGCCCAACCGCCGGCCACGGAGCGGCCGGTTTGATCAAAAAAAACTCTAAAAAAGCGAATATCGAATAGGGAATATCGAATGTCGAAGGGAGGCATTCGGCCTATTTATAAAAAAGACTGAGCGAAGCGAAACCACCCTTCGACATTCTGCGGTTCGATATTCGATATTCTGCGGTTCGCTGTTCCGTTTAGGTGAAGTTTCATAAGAGATGATACGGCTGGTAGGCGACGTTAGAAATCAGCTGTCTTCTTTGTCCTTCAACTGTTACCCTACACCTTAAACCTTACTTCCATGCGCCGTGCACCTTCCACCTCATAGCCCAGAGCTTACACCTTCACCGTCTACCTTGCGCCTTGCACCGGCCGGCGTCCAGCGGCATTTCGGCGCTTGACAATATCGCTACCCTGGCTCATATTGATCAGGTAAATCACTATTTCGGCTAATCAGCGACCACCAGCAGAGCCAGGAGTATGAGGAAGGCCCCTGGAAGGTGTAGGAACCGCGCTCTGTCACTGGTCGCTGATGTATATAAAAATTTTGACAGCATCATCTATATTTCTTTACTTTAAAGGAAAGTAGATAGAGTGAATTAAAAAAAATGCGCAGCATGAACTAATTAATCCGCCGAACCATTGATCCAACTACTTTCTTCGATTCGTAAAGACCAGGTCACAACCCTGAATATACCAATTTTTCAGGGCGGGGTAATTAGGATGAAAGAGTTTTTCAAAGTTAAGACAATCGATCAGGTGCTCGAATACCGGAAACTATTTCCGCTTATGCCGACTGAGAGTATTCCACTGGCAGAGTCGGCGGGAAGAATTCTGGCCACGGATATCCGGTCCGACATCGATCTGCCGGATTTTTCCCGTTCCATCATGGATGGTTTTGCGGTCAAAGGATCATCCACCTTTGGTGCCAGTGAGGGTAATCCGGCGTATCTGACCGTAACCGGCACCGTCGCCATGGGGGAATCTCCAGATATTGCCGTGGGACCGGGTGAAGCCGTGCGGATTTCAACCGGCGGCATGCTGCCGGTAGGCGCCGACAGCGTGGTTATGGTAGAACACACTGAGGCCATCGATGACACGACCATCGAGGTGTACCGCAGTGTCGCACCCGGCCAGAATATGGTGACGGTGGGCGAAGATATTAAAAAAGGTGAAATTGCCCTGACCGGTGGACGTCGAATCAGACCTCAGGAGGCCGGCATGCTGGCGGCGCTGGGCAATCAAATGGTTACAGTATATAAAAAACCGATCATCGGCATTATCTCGACCGGGGATGAAATTATCCCTGTTGGTGAGGTCCCGGGCCCGGGCCGGATACGTGACATCAACACCTATACAATATCGGGTTTGATTCAGGAGGCCGGTGCAACTCCGATCCCATTTGGGATTGTGCACGACGACTACAAGGCGCTGCAGGCAAAAAGCGCTCAGGCTTTCAACCAATGCGACATGGTTCTGGTATCAGGGGGAAGTTCGGTGGGTGCCCGTGATTTTACCATCGACGTCATATCCGCGATGGAAGACGCCGCAATCCTGTTTCACGGCATTTCGATCAGCCCGGGCAAACCGACGATTTTGGCCAGAATAAAAAACAAGGCGTTCTGGGGATTGCCCGGACACGTGGTTTCAGCCATGATTGTGTTTTCGCGCATCGTCAAACCATTTATTGAACACATCGGCGGTTGTCGCACAGCTGAACGGGATTTGCGGCTTGCTGCCCGTCTCAGCAGAAACATCGCATCCACTCAAGGTCGGGTGGATTATATTCGCGTCCGCTTTTATCGTAAAGAGGGGACCACTTGGGTCGAACCTATTTTAGGCAAATCGGGTTTAATCAATACCATGGTAAAAGCCGACGGTTTGATCGAAATCGGCATGAATACGGAAGGATTGGAGAAAGGTACCGAGGTGGAGGTGATTCCGCTTTGATGAGACCGCAAGGCCGGATTGGAGCTGATATGAGTTTAAAACGCAACGTATACCTCAAAATGAAAACCCTGCAGGAGGCCCGGGAAATCATTGGTGAAGTATTTTCAGTAGAAGATGCACTGGCGGCGGAAACGGCAGCTGTGCCCCAGGCGGTTGGACGGGTCCTGGCCGAAGCGGTATATGCCAGAATTTCTGCGCCCCATTTTAATGCCGCCGCTATGGACGGATTGGCCGTCAGGGCGGAAAGCACCTTTGGGGCCAGTGAGGCCGTGACAAAAGAGCTCGCGATCGGGCAGGATGCATTTTATGTGAACACGGGCCATGTGATGCCGCCGGAAACCGACGCGGTGATCATGATCGAACATGTAAATGTGATTAATGATGATCGCGTAGAAATTGATAAACCTGTGTTTCCCTGGCAGAATGTGCGCAAGGTGGGTGAAGATATCGTGGCAACCGAGCTTCTTTTCCCGCAAAACCATGTCATTACCCCCTATTGCGTGGGCGCGCTGTTAACAGGCGGTGTCTTTGAAGTGCCGGTCAAAAAAAAACCCAGAATTCTGATTGTTCCCACCGGTTCGGAACTCGTGGACTGGCGCACCCAGTCGCTCGATTCCTTCAAGCCCGGTCAGGTGCTCGAAACCAACTCTTTTATGCTGGGCAGCCTGGTTGAAAAATTCGGTGGAACCTACACCCGCCATGAAATGCTGGTGGATGATCCAGAAACGATCAAACAGGTCGTGGACGAAGCCGTTAATGAAGATTATCAAATGATACTCGTTTTGGGGGGATCTTCGGCCGGCTCGGAAGACTACGCCAAAGGCGTCATTCTTGATCTCGGCACGGTCCTGGTTCATGGCGTTACCATCATGCCCGGCAAACCGGTGGTCATCGGTGTTGTTCGGGGAAAACCCGTTTTCGGCATACCGGGCTATCCCGTGTCGGCCATCATCGCCTTTGAACAGTTTGTCCGCCCGATACTCAACCGAATGCTGGGCCAGCCCGATCCGGCTGTTCAAAGGATCGATGTCGAACCCACCCGGAAGATTGCCTCCAAACTCGGTGTCGAGGAATTTTTGCGGGTAAAACTGGGCCGGGTCGGCAATCGCGTCGTGGCGACACCCCTGCCCAGAGGAGCCGGCTGTATCACCTCAATCACCGAGGCCGACGGCATCATTCGAATACCAAACCATATTGAGGGATTAAAAGAAAACGAAACCGCAGTAGCCGAGTTGCTGCGCCCGCTTTCTTCGGTAGGCAATACGATTGTTATTGTCGGCAGTCATGACAACACGTTGGACGTTTTGGCCGACAGGATCAAAGCCACACACAGCCACCTGACCATTTCCTCCAGTCATGTCGGAAGCATGGGCGGATTGATGGCTGTCAAAAGGGGTGCCTGCCATCTGGCGGGATCACATTTGCTTGATACCGAGGACGGCTCGTACAATGTATCCTATGTTGCGAAGTATTTGCCTGAAATTGACGTTAAACTGGTCAATCTGGTCTACCGCGATCAGGGTTTGATAGTCGCACGGGGAAATCCCAAAGGCATTAAAGGCATAGAGGATCTGGCCCGCAAAGATATATCATTTATCAATCGCCAGCCGGGGTCCGGCACCAGAATCCTGCTTGACTATCGTTTAAAACAAATCGGCATCAATGCGAAGAATATCATCGGCTATCAGCATGAAGAGTTTACGCACATGGCCGTGGCAGTCGCAGTGCTCAGCGGCACGGTGGACGCCGGTCTGGGAATTTATGCCGCTGCCAAAGCCCTGAATCTTGACTTTATTCCGGTGGTCACCGAGCAATACGATTTGATCATCCCCCTGGAGCACTTTGAATCGGAAAATATCCAATTGATGCTTGAGACCATCCACAGCACCGAATTCAAGCGCCGGGTAAACTCCTTGGGCGGTTACAGTACGGAAAAAACCGGAGAAATCATCTTGTAGTTCCCATCAGCGGCCACCGACAGAGCTGGGGGAGGTGAGCGAGGCCACTGGAAGGGGCCGAGACCAAGCTCTGCCGGTGGTCGCTGATTTATACCAAAAATATCTTGAACAAACTGGACAAAAAAATATTCGGCACCTTGTTCTTCTCCATCTTTGCGGCTGTGACCGGCGTTGGGATCGTGGTGCCCTTGCTGCCGATCTGGGCGCACGATCTTGGCGCTTCCGGATTTTACGTCGGTTTAATCTTCGGCGCCTTTTCCATTTCGCGGACTTTCTTCCTGCCGTATTTCGGGCGGCTTTCGGATTTAAAGGGCCGCAAACCGATAATTCTGCCAGGCTTTTTCGCTTATGCCGTAATCTCGGTGGCATTTATTTATTCAGATGCGGTCAACACCCTGATCATCATCCGCTTTTTCCATGGAATCGCCTCGGCCATGTTAATGCCCGTGATCCAGGCATATATCGGCGATATCACCCCTGAAGGTCGTGAAGGGACAACCATGGGCCTGTTCAACATGTCTTTGTTTCTGGGATTGAGTCTCGGGCCGGTGATCGGCGGCGTCATCAAAGATTATTTTAGTCTGCAAGCGTCTTTTATATGCATGGGATTGCTGGCCTTGCTGGGTTTTTTTCTGAGTCTGTTTTTGCTGCCGCCCACCCGCTCCGAGCGAGGACTCACTGCCAGCAACAAGGCATTTTCGTGGAAAACGCTGCTGGGTGATCGGCCGCTGGCCGGACTGTTTCTATTCAGATTTGCTTATGTGGTCTGTGTCGGCATTATGTGGGGGTTCATTCCGTTGTATGCAGCCATCAAATTTGATGCCTCAGGTTCTCTGATCGGGATTTTGATCATGCTGGGAATATTTATCAGCGGAATAATCCACGTACCCATGGGATACATCGCCGACAGGATCAGCAAAAAATTGATGGTTGTCGTGGGGGGTCTGATCGTAAGCTATGCCATCCTTTCATTTGAGTGGGCCGGTCAGGTGCAGGATCTGGTAATAGCATCAATTTTTTTCGGCCTTGGCGGGGGGATTGCAATGCCGGCTCTGATGGCGATGGTCGTCTTAAGAGGAATTAAGGCCAATGCCATGGGAAGCGTCATGGCGCTGATGACAGTGGCACACAGTCTGGGAATGATGAGCGGGGCGCTACTGGGAGGCTTGATGATGGATTTCTTTCAATTGAGCTGGGCATTTCCGATGGGGGCGCTTGTCATGATGATATGCACGGGGTTATTTCTAGTGGGCACAAATGCCCCAAATACGGGCAATGCAGTAACTCCGTAAGAATTGACAACAACCATTCTTGCATTACATTAGTGACAACATTCAAGCACTGATTGAGCGTCCAGTGGCGATTCATCAACTATCTGACAAAATCTTTCGCCTTAAAAAAAATGAGATAAATTTCCAACAAACAGCGGGACAAATATTTTAAGACGTCAAACTGACACGGTAGAATAAATGGGTACCAAACGGGATTATTACGAGATTCTGGGTGTAAGCCGCAACGCCGCCGACACAGAACTAAAAGCATCCTATCGCAAACTCGCCTTAAAATACCATCCTGATAGAAATCCCGGCGATAAAGAAGCAGAAGAAAAATTTAAAGAAGCAGCCGAAGCTTACGAGGTTCTCCGGGATTCACAAAAAAGGGCTCTCTATGATCAATACGGTCATGCCGGCCTTGAAGGAACTGGATTTTCAGGTTTTGGCGGGTTTGAAGACATCTTTTCGAGTTTCAGTGATATTTTTGAAGACTTTTTTGGCTTTGGCACGCGCAGGCGCTCCAGAACCAGAGTTCAACGCGGCGCCGATCTGCGCTACGATCTGACCCTCAGTTTTATGGATGCTGCTTTTGGTGCCGAAACCGAAATCAAAGTGGCTAAAAGTGAGATTTGTCCTGAATGCGAAGGCAGTCGCTGTGAACCGGGAACAAGTCCGGAAACATGCCGCCAATGCGGCGGGGCGGGCCAGATTTCCAGAAACCAGGGGTTTTTCACCGTGCGCACGACATGTCCTGTCTGTCGCGGCGAAGGTCAGGCCATAACCCACCCATGTTCCAAATGCCGGGGTGCGGGGCAGGTGATGGTCAGCAAAAAAGTTTCAGTTAAAATTCCCGCTGGCGTGGACAACGGGTCGAGACTACGACTGACCGGCGAAGGCGAACCCGGGATGTATGGCGGTCCTCCCGGCGATCTTTACGTATTTATTCATGTCGAACCCCATGAATTTTTCCAGCGCCGTGATACGGATATTATC
>CP070771.1:2924795-2950675 GCA_020345785.1 Desulfobacterales bacterium | reverse complement strand
CTTAAATGCTGCAGAATATCCACCAGTTGATCGGTCTTCATAATCAGGCTGTTGGCATCCTGCAGAAAAGCAGTTTTGGCACCGGATTGAAGCCAGTTGTAAACCATGACAAAGCCCTGATGATAATTGAGCTCCGGATTTGAATTCAATACTTCGATGGCGGCCTCCCGGGTAATGTTGCCGCCATAGCCGAGTTTCCAGGATATGTCCTTCAGGTTTCTGCAGATTTCGGCCACCTTATCGATATCTGCCTTGACCTCGACTGGAGATCTCAACTCGAATTTTTCCGTTTTATACATCGCGCAAAACTCGCAGCGGTTCCAGGGACAGTTGCGGGTCACCCGCACCAGCAGCGAATGGCTGCCGCCTTCACTCGGGGGACGGTAAACGCCGACCTCAAAATCGTAATTTTTGGCAGTTTGTGTAGACATTGCTTCACCCATTTGGAATGACGAATGTAGAATCACGATTGACATTTGAAAGGTTTTCGCCCAACCACTAAATATTGCACCCGATTACGTCTTAATTTGGTTATAATATATTAAGCACAAATGCCAAATGTTCAAATCATTTAGCTCATCACCCGCCAACATCGACGACAACCTTTCCATCACGGAATTCCCGCTCCTGGGACTTCAACTTCAACCGTTTCGATTTTGCCGCCCGCTTTTAAACGAGCTTCGATAGGGTTGGAGGATTCCGCCGTGCACACAAACAGGGTGCGGCGGTCAGAGCTACCAAGCATGCAGGCATAAGGCTTGGTCGATACGGTTAATCGGTGAGTAACGTTTCCTCCCTTCTGAACGCGCATAATTTCTCCAGGGTAGGGGGCGGCCAACCAGATTGACCCCTCCGCGTCAAGACAAATTCCATCGGGATATACATCTTTCAGTTTGGCCCAGGTACGGCGATTTTTCAGACCGCCGTCGGGTTCAATATCGAATGCGGTCAGGCAATTGCGCCAGGTTTCGGCCACGATCAACGTTTGACCGTCCGGCGTAATGACGGTGCCGTTGGGGAAGAGCAAATCTCCAGCCGCAACCCGCAGGTCGCCGGCCGGAGTGACCATTATAATCTCTGCAGGTTTAGCCGGTGCGCCGGAAGCCAAATCGAAACCGAAATTCCCGATATAGGCCCGCCCCTGTTTATCAACCACCATATCATTGCAGTGAAACGAAGCGAGTTTGCTCAAATCGGCAATTTCCACCAATCCGATAGGGTCGAGACGCAGCAGGCGCCGATCGGTCATTGAAACAACCAGTAATCGACCATCGGGAAGCCACCCCAGACCGGATGGCGAATTTTTAACCTTAACTATTTTTTCGCTGTGGCCGTCAAGATCCACGGTCATCACGTGGAGGCCCTGCATATCGGAAAACCAGAGTTTATTATCATGCCATCGCGGGCCTTCCGGAAACATGAGACCGTCCAAAAGAATCTTGGTATCATGCGACATCATTTAGTTCTCCAGATCTTCATATTCACCCAGAGGTCGAGAAGAACGCAAAGGGTTTGCTTGATTTTTTGCTCCTTGCTGAGAAACCAAAAAGATAGAAAATAAATCTTTTCCGCGCGCCCTGTGCCCTGCGCCTTGCGCCACTGCCAGATTGGCATGCCTTGGCATTCCCAAAAGCTATTTTAATGTCGACTTAATTACGCTCCTATTATTAATTCACCCGGGTATCCGCTTCATCTCCTCGCTTTAAAAGATTTATGTTAATTGCATTTGTTTCCAAAACAGTGATCGAGGCATTGTCCGGTCTGAAAGAGACGACCCGGTCATCTTCGACGGCAAAACCAACCGCGACGTTGATGGCAATAAAATGGCTGAAAATCACACTGTCCGTTCTGATCGCATAGAGCGTCTCGATCACATCCAGACGCCATGCCTGAAGGTCCTGACTGAGATTTGACCATTGGTCAGCCATCACTTCTTTGAGCCAGCGGACTCTGTCGGCCGGAGTTTCGGAAGGAAATCGTATCTCCCCGACGCGTGGTTCAATTATAGGCTCGATGCGCCAAACTGCGGCCAACGGTGCAGACGTTTCCCGCGCCCGCTTCAGCGGGCTGGTTATAATGGGAAGCTGTCCCAGCGACGCCAACCTTTGAGCAGCCGCCTCGGCCTGTGCGCGGCCCAATGCGTCAAGGCCGGGATCTTCTTCCAATCCCCAGCTGGAAGCGGCCCTGCCGTGCCTTACCAGATAAAGTTTTGCCATAATCTTTCAGTCCGCAATTGTAGGAATCCGGAATAATGCTATTGTGAAAGCGATAAATTGTGCCCTAACCGACGGGATGCTGGATACTTGTTACCCGATTCTGGATAAAATTAGGATAACTTCCTTTTTTAAATCGAGTATCCAGAAACCAGTATCCAGAATCTGATCGAATCGTACAGCACGATGCATGATTCTTATTTTAACGTCAATGTGTAAGAAAAAATTTAGGGCCAAAATTCTTATTCGATCAATTTCCAGGCAAGATCCGCGATTTCGCGGGCCATGCTGCCCCTTTGAATGGCTTCGGTGGAGCTGGCGGTGCCCATCAGTCCTCGCTTATAAACGCCCTGCAGAATACTGGCCAGGCGGAAAAATGAAAAGGCCAGGTAAAAATTCCAGTTGGGTATGCCGCAACGGCCGCTTAAGCGGCAGTATTCCGCCAAAAATTCTTCTTCGGTCGGAATGCCGGTCGAAGGGCCAGTCAGGCCATCCAGGCTGACCCTGCCGACAATTCCGGAACGATAGAACATGCAGCAGTAGCCAAGATCGCCGAGGGGATGACCGAGGGTGGAAAGCTCCCAGTCCAGCAAAGCGGCTACTTTCGGCTCAGTACGATGAAAAAGCATGTTACCCATGCGATAATCACCGTGAACGATGCAGCTGGTATCATCTGCGGGCACGTTGGCCGGCAGGTACTCCATAAGACGCTCCATGGAAGGGATTTCGTCGGTCTTGGCCGCCACATATTGTTTGGACCAGCGGCCGATCTGGCGGCTGAAGTAATTGCCCGGTTTGCCGTAATTTTCGAGTCCCAGGGCGGCATAATCCACCGAGTGCAATGCCGCTAATACCCGAATCATATCGAAATATATGGCGTGCCTTTCTTCGGGCGTCATACCTGGCAATGTGATGTCTTCCAGAAGGCGGCCTTGAACATGTTCCATTACAAAAAACGGTGTTCCGATTACCTTTTCGTCCTCACACAGAAAGTACATTTTGGGAACCGGTACATCTGATTTATCTAGGGCCTTCATCACCCGGAATTCGCGATCCACCTGGTGGGCCGACGGCAGGAGTTTGCCGGGCGGTTTTTTGCGCAATACATATTTTTTTTCGCCGGCGGTCAGGAGAAAGGTGGGATTTGACTGTCCTCCTTCGAACTGCTGGACGGTGAGAGGGCCCTGGTAGCCCTTTAATTTGTTTTTTAGATAACTGTCCAGCGCGCGCTCATCAAAGCGATGAACCTCGCGAACCGGGGTTAATTTGGCATCGGTTTTCATGATTCTTTCCTTAATTCCAGTCTGGCGATCACTTCGCGATGAACTTCGTCCGGACCATCGGCCAGACGCAGGGTCCGAATATGGGCATAGGCCGCCGCCAGCCAGGTGTCGTCGCAGACCCCCATTCCA
This sequence comes from Desulfobacterales bacterium, assembly GCA_020345785.1. Next base: position 2,947,050 of record CP070771.1, on the reverse strand, counting down.
CCGTGGGTTTGGATGGCGCGGTCGATGACTTTCAAAGCCATATTCGGTGCCACGACTTTGATTTCTGCGATTTCAGATCGTGCGACTTTATTTCCGACTGTGTCCATGCGGTGGGCGGCATAGAGGGTGAGCAGCCGGGCCTGGTCTATTTCACAGCGTGAGGTGGCAATATCTTGGCGTATCTGGCCCATTTCGGCCAGCGGGCGTCCGAAAGCCACGCGGGATTTAACCCGCCGACACATTTCCTCCAGGGCTCTTTCCGCGACCCCGATGGTGCGCATGCAATGATGGATTCGCCCCGGTCCGAGCCGTCCCTGGGCAATCTCGAAGCCTCGGCCTTCACCCAGCAGAATGTTGGATGCCGGGACGCGAACATCCTTAAATTCAATTTCACCGTGTCCGTGGGGAGCGCTGTCATACCCGAAAACCGGCAGCATCCGTTTGATAGTGATGCCGGGGGTATCCCGGGGTACGAGGATCATCGACTGCTGGCGGTACGGATGGCCCTCGGGGTCCGTCTTACCCATGAAAATGTAAATTTCGCAGCGGGGATCACCGGCGCCGGACGACCACCATTTAAGTCCGTTTATTACGTATTCGTCACCGTCGCGGACGATGCTGGCCTCAATGTTGCGGGCATCCGATGACGCCACCAGCGGCTCGGTCATGCAGAAAGCCGAGCGGATTTTTCCTTCCAGCAGCGGTTTCAGCCATTGCTCTTTCTGCGCTTCATCGCCGTATCGCACAAGAGTTTCCATGTTGCCCGTATCGGGCGCAGCGCAGTTAAAAACCTCCGGTGCCCAGGGCACCCGACCCATGATTTCGCAAAGCGGTGCGTATTCCAAATTGGTCAGTCCGGCGCCGTGCTCGCTTTCCGGCAGAAACAAATTCCAGAGATTTTCGGATTTCGCTTTTTGCTTGAGTTCTTCCACCAGGGGGATCACTTTCCAGCGGTCGCCTTCATTCAGCTGCCGATAATACTCCGCTTCATTTGGATAGATATGCGTATCCATGAATGCCTTAAGGCGCTCCTGCAGATTTTTGGCCCTTTCCGAGATTTCAAAAAACATGAAAGCCTCCTATTTGTCAGTTGTCTGTTGTCAGTGGTCGGTTGGCAGTTGTCAGTAGTCCGTTGTTGAGAATATCTTTCTTCTTGAGCTCATTAGGTTGATTATGGCATGCCAGCTCATGGACATACCAACGTAGAGGCTTAACAGCTTCCCGGCTTTATAGCCTCCAAGCTTTCCAGCTTTATCGCTTCCCAGCCGGCTTTTTCCTTTTTCTTTTATCCTTAGCAGAACCTGTTCGATTTCTTCAAGTTTTTTCGAACAAGAAGCCTGAATATCAAGAAATCATCAAGAATTAAAGGGGATACGGATTTCCTCAGATCTCCACTGATTGGAATCGGAGTCACCCATCGCTTTTACCTCAAGAACCAGAATCCCCGCAGGTGGCCCGATACGGTTCATCGAAACGCAGCCTCCACTCCATCTCATCGAATTGGCGGTTGGCGGTGTCGCAGGCATGAGACACCAGAGATTGAGGGTGGAGGTCCCAGACGACAACGTCATCTTCGCTGGCCGATACGAGCAGGTTGCCGTCGCTGCTGAACGATAGACCGGAAATCGAGCGGTGATGACCTTTCATCGGGGGTGCCAGTGATTCCCTGGTGCCAACGTCCCAGAGCATGATTGCGCCATCTTGATCGCCTGTGGCGAGGATCTGTCCGTCTGGGCTCAGTGCGATGCGCCTGATGCCGGTCTCGTGGCCAAACAGGCTGGGGCCCTCTGCGGTTGCGGTCGTCAGGTTCCAAAATCGGATGATACCGGTGCGGCAGGTGCCGTCAAAATCGCCGCATCCCGCCGCGATCAAAACCTGGTCTTTCGGGTGCACCACGCGAGCCGAGCTCTCGATAGATTCGAGCGGGAGTGCCTGTGTTTCATCCACCATAGACCAGTCACCCCGTGCTGCAAATGACGTTTGCGCAGCGATGCTCTTAGGTTGAGCCGCGCCGACTTCGGTTCCATCACTCGCCCGCCAGGTCCGGATCTCGTAATCAGCGCAGAGGCGATGCTCCGTACCGTGGCCCGTGACGGTCTTGAAGCCCGCACAGCCCGAACTGGCGAAAATCTCTCCGTCGGGGGCGAAGGCTATCCAGGTAACCGCGTCCGCGTGGGCCGGGATGGATGGACCGGTCTTCGAATGGTGCTCGAGATCCCAGCGCTGGATGCTGCCGTCGTCCAAGCCGAGCACGACCACTTTCTTGCCGGGCTGGAACGCGAAGCTTTGGATTTGGCGTGACTTGTCCGCCGGAATAGGAGGCTCGAACTTGCGCTCTCGCAGATGCCAGCGTTGCAGCACGCCGCTGTCGTCCAGCCAGGCGAGAGATTGACCGTCCCCACTGAATGTTAGCGCAGAGTCCTTTGCGCTCGATATGCCCAGCTGCTCCATAATGCGATAGGGTTTGGTTAGGTCCCACTGGACGATCAACCCCGAGGCGTCTCCGGAGACAAGCGCTTTGCCGTCCGCTGAGAATCGGAGTGAAGAGATTCTGCCTCGATGCCCGCGCAGCGTGCTCTCGATGCGTGGTGTTCTTGCCAACGACCACAGGATGATTTCCCGGTCCTCGGTGCCTGCTGCGAGCAACTTGCCGTCGAGGCTGAACGACAACGCCGAGAACATTGCACGGCGCGGCGCCTCCAGGATAAAGCGACGCTTGTTCAACTGTCGATCCCAGATTTCCACGGTTTGCCTGTGGGCAACAGCAAACCGGCTGCCGGCACCGTCGAGTGCCAATATCTCGTCGCCGCGTGAGTCGAGCTTGGCTGGATTGAGTTTTGGACGCGGCGAGAGATCGACGGCGATCACGCCTCCGATGCCACTTGCCGCCACGACGCTGCCATCCGCGCTGAATGTTGCCGCACCAACCGTATCCCAGTCCCCGGGGAGCTCTAGACGACGGACCTTCGGCGATCCGACACGCCACGAAGTAACGCCTCTGTATCGGCAGACTGCCGCTATGGTTTCGTTGTCGCCCAGGAACTCAATCGACCAAACCACCTCGCAGGCTCTGACACTTTCCATTTTTGACCCATTCTCGGAGAGCCTTGCGTATCGAACGGTTCCATCCTGATCTCCCACTGCCAATGTTTCACCGTCAGGGCTTAGTGCAAGACTCGTGAGAATATGTCCGCCGCTGTTCAGCGCTTCACCGACCTGATTTCCGGTTTTTGCATCCCAACGGACAATGGTGCCGTCTTTGCTGGCGCTTGCGAAGGTTTTACCATCCGGGCTGTAGGCCAGACCCTCGACTTCGTTGGCATGTCCGCGCAGGTGCCTCACAAAGTGCGGGAAGGTAATAAGCCCGGCGAGCAGACTCTTGCGCGCTTCCTGGGTTGCTTTTACCCGGTTGGCTTCCACGCTGAGCAGCAGTGCGCTGTCCAATTCTTCCCGGCCCAGTCGCGACAGCGCCTGGGCTGCGAGTTGGCGAGATTGGGCGGTCTGACGTCGTTGCTCCGCGATGACAGCTTGAATGGTGGCCCAAACAGCAAGTGAGGCAAGTAAAATGACTGTCGCCACGACTACCTTGACAGTGCGGCGGTGCTGCCGAACGTCCTCGCCCGAGATTTCATCCTTGTCTTTTCCGTGGAGCGGGGCTGCCAGCTCCGCAATGGCGTCGCGGAAGTGAGGCTCTCGCAGCGAAAGATGGTTTTTGCGCTTTGCCCAGCGGAGGTCAAGATGAAGCGGCTCCTCGCGGAAGGTTCCGGCGAGGAGCGCGGGCAGTGAGGTCGTCTTGCTCCAGTCGTAGTCGTGTGCCTCGTTGTCCCACTGAAGCTCACCATCCGTAAGGACGATATACATTCGACGCGGATCGCGGTTTGCATGCCAGTGCTCGATTTCTTTGCGGACCCAGCGCGACTCGGCCGCCTTGGGTGATGCGAGGACCACAAAGTTTTCCGAATCCTCGAGTGCCTTGAGAATAGTTGGCCAAAGCTCAGGCGTCAGCGCTAAACCGGTCTGATCTCGAAACACCCGCATGGCGCGGAGCCGGTACCACGGCTTCGCAAAGCGCTTGAGCCCACGTTCGAGTTCCGGAGCCAGTTTGCCGTCCGCAGCGTGGCTGTAAGAGATAAACGCTTTATACTTCATTGAAGAAGAGCGAATCGATGCTTGGCGGCCCTGTGCATACTCTGCAGCTTTGCGCACGCGCTCGTCGTCTGCCTGTCCAAAATGATGAGACAGCACACGCCGTATTGACCCCTTGGTCCGTTGGAAAATGCCCGTTAGACTTTTCGAGGAGGTCTTGGTGTTTTCCATCTTAAATTTCTTTCTGCAACTGTATAGTGAAAAAATAAATTCAAATTGGAATATTGTGCTGAAAACTGTCTATTAAGATGCGGCTGCAAATATGATACCACAATGTAGTGCATAATCAACCGTGTGCAACATTCAGTCAGGCTGTTCGTAAATGCAGGTTTTATTGATTAATGTGGATGAATTTATGAATGAGGAAACGCTTGATCGGCTGGCAGCTGTCGATTTATTAGACGGCAATTTGTAAGCTATGTAGACAATCGGATCCTGCTCAACACGAAAATCGATTATGGAAACCGTTCGAATTCAAATTGCTGCTTTCATCAGGTTTCGGCGAAGTCATGGGCCTCGCTATTCCGTGAAACGCGGGTCGAATCAATGCCGGCATCGAGATTTGATGCTGTATGGATTACCTGAATTTTTTGCAGCAATCTTTGCTCAGGATAAATTATTGATATACACTCTTGTTCATTGTTGGTAAGAATACGTGCTAAATTCGGATATTATGCAAATCTGTATAAATTTCTAGTCCTTATGAAAATTGGTCAAAATATACGAGTAGCGCTTGGTGCAATGGTGATCCTCTGGCTGGTGTTTTTCATCAACCTGGTCACTGCCGTGGACCTTCGTCTCTATGGCCTGCGGCCGCGGAATATCGATGGCTTGCCGGGGATTCTCTTTGCCCCCTTCCTGCATGGTGATTTAGCTCACCTAATTGCCAATACCGGTGCATTTTTTGTCTTGCTGGTGGTCGCCCTGTCGTTCAGCCGAAGATTGGCGGTCAAGGCGCTCTTGATCATTATCGTGATGGGGGGCGGATTGGTCTGGCTTCTCGAAGGCAGCAATACCGTTCATATCGGCGCCAGCGGAGTCATTTTCGGTCTGATCGGCTTTTTGATGTTTCTGGGCGCATTCCGTCGCGAATGGACGGCTGTGGTAATTTCCGCAGCCGTTTTGATCTTGTATGGCGGGGCGGTTCAATCTTTGTTGGCTTATTTGCCGGGAACCAGCTGGTCGGGCCATCTCTTCGGATTTATGTCCGGTGTCCTGGCAGCCTGGTGGACAAAAAAAGAGCGGTAATTTTGAAATTTCGACCGGCGAATTCTATTTATTCTATTCTATCCACCAGACCCCATTCACGGGCTTTATCTGCACTGAACCAGGTTGTTTTGTTTTCCAATTGCTCCCAATTGGTTTTATCCAGTTTAGAGTTGTCTACCAATTTGCCGATATATCGGTCCCGTAGAAGCATCATCAATTCGTTTTGGGAGTTGATATCCGACGCCGTTTCACGGCCCGGCCACTTCCAGAGTTCAGTTTCGTGTACCATAAAAATTGTTCCCGGTGCCGCCAGTCTGACATTGCAGACCGCAAAAACCGGAACTGCAGCGCTGGCAATAATGCCGGAGGCATGCGCGGTGATGTGAAATCCTTTGCGTTTAGCGCGTTCGATTTGATCTGCCAGTGCAAGCCCTGAAAAGGCATCACCACCTGGAGAATTAATAAACAGGTTAATGTCTCGAATATCCGAGTTGTTTTCCAGAAAAACAATATCGCTCCACAGTCGGGTGACATCCGCCACCGATAATTCGGAGAAAATTTTGACGAATGCCTTGTCTCGCGAAATAAACGACAGCTCCGAAAGATAGACTTCCTGATTTGGAACCTCCATGGATTTGACGATTCCCTCAGCTTCATTGACCTCGGTTTTTTTCGAATCTGTTGCCTGTACTTTAACGATGACCTTACGAGGCTGTGATGGCTGTAATGGTCCGGTTGCAGCGCAACCGATAAGAAAAAGCGCCAAAACAGCTATTGTTAAGTATCTGATAGACATAATCGTTCCTCCTGTAAGTTAGGGGCTTCGCCCCGATTGGAATGCTGGACCAGCTGCAAAATTCCGAGACTTTTAAATGGCTCCGGAGTATCCGAGTGACATACAGCAAGAATTGTACCAAGTCATTGGGCAGCTAAAAAAGTTATTTGTATTTGTTTCAATTGGTTAGATAAATTGGCTGCGGACATGAATAATGAGAACCAGGGACAAAATTTTGCCGCAGTCACGGATTTGACATAGGCATATAGCCATCGACGCACGGGTTAGTTGTTGCAAATCGGAGACAATCGCAATATGCTGGTTTTATTTTAACATTGAAAACCTGGTCCTCTAGGCTAAGTCACAGGAGCTTCGCTGTGCCGTAGGCATATGGCGTGGAATAATGGAACACGGGATGGATTATCTTATGGCCAAGACCACCGCTCCGGAGTGAAGTCAAACCGCGCCGGCGGGTCTTCTGGGCCAGGATTCTTTACTCCGCAACCAAGGAGATGCGTCATGCCAGAATTCAAGAGTCAATTCGCCGACGTCAACGGCATCAGGCTGCACTATGTGAGCGTGGGGCAAGGGAAGTTGATCATGTTTGTCCACGGGTTCCCCGAATTCTGGGCCCAGTGGGAGAATCAGCTAATCGAGTTCGGCAGCGACCATCAGGCCGTGGCACTCGACATGCGCGGATATAACCTGTCGGCCAAACCCGAAGATGTTAACGACTATCACGCCAGGAGCCTCATTGAAGACTTGCGGGCGTTGGCCGAACATCTGGGGCATCAAAAGTTTATCCTGGTGGCCCACGATTGGGGTGGGGCGGTAGCCTGGTCCGTTGCCATGCGCCACCCGGAGTGCCTGGAGAAGCTTATTATTGTTAATTCCCCGCATCCAGCGGTCTTCGCGCGGGAATTATTGAATAATCCCGACCAACAAAAGGCCAGCCAGTACATGCTGTTGTTTCGTTCCCCCAAAGCAGAACGGGTCCTGGCGGAAAACAATTATGCCCGGCTGTTGGATGTCCTTTTTCAGTTCGGCAGCAAGTGGGAAATGACCGAGGAAGTCCGTTTGAAATATATTGATGCCTGGTCGCAGCCCGGCGCCCTGACCGGCGGCTTGAATTACTATCGTGCCTCGCCGCTTTATCCGCCCACGTCACCGGAAGATGTTCAAAAGATCAAAAACATTTTAAATCTGCCGCCTGAAATGCTTGCGGTAAAGGTGCCGACCTTGGTCATCTGGGGCGAAGAGGACCAGGCGCTCCTCACCGGCAACCTGGACGGACTACAGGAATATGTCGAAAATCTGACCGTCAAACGCATACCTGACGGTACCCATTGGGTCAGTCACGAACAACCCACAAGGGTAAATGCGCTGATTCGTGAATTTTTATCCTGACCGTTCAGGGTTTGAGGCTTCGCGCTGCGCGCTGCGACCCCACAGGCAAAGGTTCAGAGGTTCAATGGTTTGGCGATCCTCAATTCACATTAGAAGCGAACACGGATGAACACGGATACCACAGATCTTTTACGAATTCTTTAGTTTGTATATAACTGAGCTGTTAAGATTCTCTGCAAAAGTTAAGATACCTTTACCTAAGAATTTATGAACTTATGAAATCATATGCTAATCAGATATCCGTGCAAATCTGTTAAAATCCGTGTCCTAACTATTAGATTAAGATGATGGTGGAGATTATGACGGAGCATGAAGAACTGGCGCCGCGTTTTAAAGCGGCGATACTGAATTGGATGAAGACCAGAAATCCGTTTTGGGCGCTTCTTGGGTTGGAGCTTTTGGAAATCAGAAAAGGCTGGGCCACGCTGCGAATACCCATTGATGAAAAATTGACCAATGCAATTGGACTGGTTCATGGCGGAGCTATTTTTTCGGTGGCGGATTCGGCGGTGGGTACGGCTCTGGTTGGAATGATAAATCGAAATGAAAATATTTCGACGTTGGAAATGAAGATTAATTATATGAAACCGGCCAAAGGAGGGGAATTAATTGCTGAGGCGAAGATCATCCACAAGGGGAATCAAACAGCCGTCGGCGATGTGGAAGTCAGGGATGAAGAACAGAATCTGATTGCCAAAGGCCTGGCAACCTATGCGATTTTTAAGAGAGATCGGGAGAAAGGACTGCAGTCTGAGGACTGGGTAACGAGGACTGAGTGATGAGGACTGAGTACTGAGGACTGAGTTGTGAGGACCCGTCTTCGTAAAGCATCGACGCGGCAGGCTGAGGACTGGCAGATTTGCTATTTATTAACCTAACGTTGGATAAATCTGTTTTACTCTTCATGCGGGCTAAAAATAAGAGCGTCGATATTACTGGGACGATGCTGGATGCTGGATACTGGATACTGGATATCCCGGAATGCGCCGAGGGTGAGATCCAGAAACATCCGGCATCCAGAAACCAGTATCCAGGATCACGTAATATTGCCAATGACTTTCATCAAAACGGCACTAAATACAAGAAAACATTTTATGTAACTTGAGGGTTAACTTAACTGCGGATTAACGGATTTTGAAAGATAATTGGAGGTATTAAGATGTCTGAAAAGTTGATGAAGTACTTTAACAAACAACCAAGGCTCGGCACTCTCAGTACGGCCGATAGGAACGGCAAAGTCAATTCGGCTTACTTCGGATCACCCCGCATGGTGGATGAAAAGACAATTTTTATGGGTCTTGGCAACAATCGAACATATGCCAATTTACAGGAAAATCCGAGGGCGGTCTTTATGGTCATGGAGCCGGGCGAGAGCATAATGGATTGGAAGGGGGTTAGGATCTACGTCAAAATGACTGACTGCCGGACCTCCGGTGAGAAACTGGATCAATTGAAGGCTGCAGTGGCAAAACATGCGGGAGAAAATGCCGCCAAAATGATGCATGCTGCTCTAACATTTGAAATTGTCGAAATTAGGCCGCTGGCGGATTTCGGGCAGGGGTGGGAGAAATCGATTTAAAATAGATTACAGGCTTCAATTCCTCCTTTTCAGCAACTGACAATTGACGACGGACCACTGACTTTCAGTATCAACTGTGACAGCTGAATCCAACTACTGGAGCAATTTTGGAGAACTGCATAATTAATATAATCAACCAAGGCGATGACAACGGCAATGAAATGGTGGTCAAATTCCGCTTGCCGTCCGGTCTTGAAATATATGGTTTGCCGACTAAAAATTTTTATGGCGGCCATTGGGATCTGGGTCCGACCTGGAACTATGCCGTCATGGCGAACACACCCTTTCTGGTAGATGCCGGACGATTTGGGCAGGGTAAAAACCTTGTCGGCATGATGGAAACGGCCGGTATAAAGTCCGGTGATCTGGATTTCGTTTTAATCAGCCACAGTCATGAGGACCATGACGGCGGTTTGGCGGAACTGGTGGAGACAAGCCGCCTTAAGGTAAAAGCGCATGCCGTCTATGACCTTTTGATCCGTCAGTATCCTGAAAAGGCTCCGTCCGCAACCAGAGAAAGGTTTCCGGCCAAGTGCTGGCATTGTCCCATGCCCGAGTCCTTCTGGTCAAAAAATTGTTTGGGGTATCATCGCGTACTTCAGGACTTGCAGGTTGATTCAATCGGTGACGGCGAAAATTATCTTGCAAGCGATATTCGTTCTTACCACTTGCCGGGTCACAGCCCGGACTGCCTGGCGGTCCTGCTGGGTGATGAGGCAATTATTGTAGGGGATATCGTACTGCCCGATATTTCACCTTGGCCCACCCGCCAGGCGTTGTTTGCGGAAGTCGCGGAAATCATTGAACCGGGATACACCGAACCGGAAGCCATTTTTGGATTGCAGCGGTATATCAAATCTTTAAAAAAACTGGGAGAGATTTCCCATCAACACCCTGAAATAATTGTACTTCCGGCTCATCGATTGTACTACGGCAATCGGTGGAACGGTATTGATTTGGCAGCCAGAGTCAACGAATTGCTTCAGCACCACATAGATCGATGCGCAGCCATCCTTGAAATTTTGAGCGGCAGCCCCAAAACTGCCGAAGAAACCGCTCGCGAGCATTTCGACGAGAAGCTCCTGGAGGGTTTTGGCGGCCTGATGGCTGCCAATGAAGTGATCAGCCACTGTGAATTGCTGATTGCCTGTGGAGACGTTACGGCAATTGAAGCAAACAAATATGCGGCCTCCGGGAATTCGAATTTCAGAAGTTTTATCGAGTCTCTAAGATCGGATTATTAAGCACGTCAAATTTTCTTGCAGGGAATCCCAAAGAATATCTCAAATCGAAAGGATGTTCCTGATGCGCAAGATACTCCTTTTTACCGGTTTAAGTCTGATTTTCACGGCTTTTCTTTCCTTCGAAATTTTTGCCCAGGTTGAAGAAGATTTCGATGTCGACGGGGATGTCGACGGAATTGACCTGGCGATCATGAATAGGGAATTCGGTCGCAAAGACTGTGGTTCTCTTTCTCACTGTGCCGGAGATATCCATCCCTTTAATTATTCTGACGGTGATGTCGATGAGGATGACTTGGAGACGTTTGCCGAGGTTTTCGGACGGGTGGATGATGGGGGAATTGAATGTCTGGTATTAGGTGACAGTATCGGGGCGGCGACGCACGCCAATGACGCCTGTGATCGGACGCTGGGGGATCACCGGGAATTGATGGACTGCCTCGATTTAAGGCTGGGATCACACGATCCGGATTGGAGCTATCTGGGTGGCTCTCAACCATGGTCCATCGCGAGCCGCGTTTGTAGCGGCACCGTCTACAATACTTCAAGGGACGGGGATGAGTGGAAAGACGCCCTCGATCGGGGTCGGAACCTGATTCAAGCGGGACAAATCGGGAAGGTGATCATCAATTTAGGCAGCAACGACGTATGCGCCGAGTATAACCACGATTATGGGAGTTTGTCATTTGTTCAACCTACCACTGCCGACAACATTTTATCGATTGAGGCGGAACATTTTATTCAAAGGTTTGCGGGCGGAACCCATCGGTGGGAACCGGACAGCAGCAAATCAGGAGCCTCCCTAACGGCAGTCCAGGCCCGGCCGGACAACGGAACCCGCATGGGCTATCCCGTTTATCTCACAACCGGTCCCCGTTTGGATTACCGGGTCACTTTCGCAAGGACGGGCATTCACTATGTCTGGATCCGCGGTTATGCAACCGGCTCAGGCGACGATTCGGTTCATATTGGTCTTGATGCTCAGAGACAGTATGATGCTGAAAATATGGTGCTCCGGAACCATAATGAATGGTCATGGACAAATGTTACCGATAATGGAACCTATGCGTTTATCGATGTCGCCACCGAGGGCGTGCACACCTTGAATGTTTATATGCATGAGGACGGATTCAGGCTGGATAAAATTGTGCTGACAACAGCTGCTGATTGGTTTCCTTCGAATGACGGTCCGACAGAAGGCACGCGCGGAATTTTTAGACAGGAGTCCTCCGGCGGTGGTCTAGTGAGCATCGAAACGGAGCACTATCATAATCTCCAAACACAAGGATTTCACCGCTGGGAGCCGGATTACCAGGTCGGCTATTCCGGGGGCGCAGCCTTAAGGGCGCTTCCCGACAATGGGACTTCCTACGACGCGACATTGGGGCCCCGCCTGGACTACAATGTCAACTTCATCGCGACGGGAACCTATTATGTGTGGATTCGCGGTTATGCCGCCGATAAAACCGGTGACACGATTCACGTAGGAGTAGACGGAATAAGCTACGCCGACGGCGAAAGGGTCAAAATTAATACATATAATTCCTGGGATTGGAGCAACCGCACGGAGAGTGATACGGTTGCGACCATCGATATTTTGTATCCCGGCCTAAACACCATCAACATCTGGATGCATGAGGACGGATTCAGGCTGGATAAAATTGTGCTGACCAAAAGTTCCACTTTTCAGCCTTTTGGCGATGGACCCGATGAGCAGTGGGATAACGATCTGGGCCGGATTGCAGGGCACATCGACGATGTCCTGATGTTATTGAGTGAAAAACTTCCATTGAGCGGAAAGATATACTGGTCCGGCGTTTCTGATATTTCGAAATTTCGAGATTTGATGGTGCATCGCAAACATGATCATGCCCTCAAAGAATGCCAGTACCTCTGGAATCTGGATTTTAGCTCCGACAGGCTCCAGGGAGATGCGAAAAACAGTCTATGTATCGGCGAACTCGGCTATGTTTGTGAATTACTGCCTGACGAAATCCTAGACCAGTTGCTGGATATATATTTAAATGAATTCCAGAAAACTTTTGATTCTGATGCGCCCTGCGGCCGCATGCTCGACAGCCGCAGCACCCAGGCGGAGAGGGAAGAAGCCCGTCGCTTCAACAAATCACTGAACGATTTAATGGAGCAAAAAGCCGCCCAATACCAGGGACGCAACGGGGTGGATATCAATTTCACCCAAATCTTGTGGTACAGCGCGGACCTCATCCGGCCGTACTTCATCTCCCGTCTTGACTGCTACCACCCCAACCGTTTAGGGCAGCTGAAACTGGCACAAATCATATGGCAGGGACACCATCCGGATTTTTCTCCAACGGACACGTATTATTTCGAGGGCTTCGACAGCGACGATCGATGCCGCCAGGAGTTCACCACCTGGGACTCATGCTGGTACGATGGCGGCGATGGTCAATGTGGTGATGAATTTGTATGCAGCATCGACAATAGCGGGTGGTATAAATTCGGTAAAGAGTCCGATGACAAAGAAGACCACTGGTTAGCGCGCGACGTGGGGGATTTATCAGATAAAACCGAAGTGTGGGCATTCTTCAAACATAAACGAGACCACTTCGACAATGACAGACAGGATTGGGTTAGCTTCATGGTGTGGACCGGCTCTGCCTGGCAGGTCATTGAAACATTCAGGGAAAAAAACGACGCCGGCAATCACTGCGGCCAATATTACAATCTCACCCAATTTAAAAACACCGTGCCTTTCAAAATACTTTTTCACACCAATAACTCAGAGGACATGAAAAACGGCGACAAGCTGATGTTTGACGACGTTTCAGTTTTCGCCTGGTAGTCCGCTGCAACTCCATTCATGAGCCACCCCGATCTATCGGGATGAGAATTGAGAAGGTTTTAGCATTTGATTTCACGCGGGACTCCATTTTTTGCTTGACAGACAGATCGTATTTGAATTAATTTGTATACGAAATAATTGTCATGAATACATACGACGACTGCATCATATTCCTGCTGGCCAAAGCGTATCAGAAAGCCCACGGTGATTTTAAGAGGCGTCTGCAATCTTACGGACTGACGCCGATACAGCACCTGGTGATCGAAGCGCTCTGGCACGAAGACGGCCTTTCAGCCAAAGACATTGGTAAAAAGCTGGTTTTCGACGGTGCCACCCTGTCCGGCGTGCTGGATCGCCTGGCGACCGGCGAATGGGTGACAAAAGAACCCGATTCCGAGGACAAAAGGGTTTTGCGAATTTTTCTCACTCAAAAAAGCAGGGATTTAAAACCCAAGCTGTCGAAGGCAAGGGATCAAACCAATGAGGATTTGCTGCAAACATTCACCCTGGAGGAAAGAGTCCTGTTAAAAAGGCTCCTGCGGGATTTTCAGAAGTCATAATTTTTTTGGACATAATATTTTGTATACAAATTAAAATGGGGATGGTACCATTGTACTCCCCCCTTTTCTAAAGGGGGCGGGGGGGATTTTTCATATCTTCAGTGTAATTCGCAGCTGAATACGCTGACACCTGACACCCGAAACCTGAAACCTTTTATGGCGAAGTTTCGTAAGAGGTGTCCTGAAACTCATTCAAAAGCAGACAAAATGCAGGGGAGGGCAAAATGGGCGAATGGCATAAAACCGGATGTGTTTTGTGTGCGCAGAATTGCGGACTGGAGGTTTTGGTTGAAAAAAACCGCATGACCAAGGTCAAACCGGATAGATCAAATCCGCGCAGCCAGGGCTATGCCTGCCGCAAGGGGCTCAATGTCATTTATCACCAGTACCCGGCAGATCGATTGACAACGCCCTTGAAGCGAGTCGGGGACCGTTTCGAACCAATTTCCTGGGAGCTGGTCATCGATGATATTGCCGCGAGGATGCGTGAACTGGTCGATCGGCACGGTCCGCGCTGTCTGGCCTACATGGGCGGCAGTGCTCAGGGCGGCCACCTGGAGGCAGCCTTCGGTTTGGGTATTCTCAGGGCCATGGGTTCCCAGTATTACTATTCATCCGCCGGCCAGGAGTTCTGCGGCTCGTGGTGGGTGACCGGCCGCGTATTCGGCAAGCAATACAATATCGCCGGTCCCGACGAACACGCATCGGAGATGTTGGTCGCCTGGGGCTGGAACGGCATGCAGAGCCATCAAATGCCGCGGGCACCGAAAGTGCTTACCAACTTTTCCAGGGATCCGGACCGATTACTGGTGGTCATCGATCCGCGCAAAAGCGAGACCGCTGCCATCGCCGACATTCACCTGCCCGTGCGCCCCGGCACCGATGCCCTGTTGATGAAGGCCATGATAGCCATCATTCTCAACGAAGGTTGGGAGGCCAAAGACTACATCGACAAAAACGTCGAGGGTTGGGAGAAAATTGCGAATTGGTTCATCAAATTTGACGCAGCCGCTGCAGTCGAAGTCTGCCAGCTTGATTATGAGCAGGTTCGGGAGGTTTGCCGCTTGATGACCACCCAACGCTGGTGCGTGCACACCGACCTGGGTATTTACATGGGACGCCACAGCACGCTTAATTCCTATTTCGTGCACATATTGGGCGCCGTATGCGGTATTTTCGGCAGGCGCGGCGGCAACGTTATACCCGGCATGGTCATGCCCATGGGATTTCACGCCGATGAGCGCGATCCCAAAACTTGGCGAACCGTCAGCTCCAATTTGCCGCCGGCAGCAGCCGGATCGTTCCCGGCGGCTGCCATGCCCGAAGAGATTCTGAGCGATCACCCCGAGCGCCTGCGTGCGGTTTATGTCAGTGCCTGCAATCCGCTGCGTGCCTATCCGGATACCACGGCCTACGAGCAAGCCTTCGGCAAACTGGAGCTGCTGGTGGTCAATGACATCGTCATGAACGAAACCGCCCGACTGGCGCATTATGTGCTGCCCTGTCGCACTTTTTATGAAGCCTGGGATGCCACCTTCTTCCCCTGGACGTATCCGGATGTCTATTTTCAATTGCGTCGGCCCATCGTCGATCCGCCGGGTCAATGCCTGGAGGCCGCCCAGATCCATACGTTGCTGGCTGATAGACTTGGATTGATTCCGCAAATTCCCGATTCGCTCCAGCCGGCGGCTGAGGCCGACCGGATGACTTTTGGCGCTAAATTAATGGAATGGGCGGCCGTCGAACCCAAAGCCATGAGAAGTATGCCGTTTGTGCTGGCCAAAACATTGGGACGGGTGTGGGACAGCGCAGCCAGGGCAGGGTTGTGGGGAATGCTAATGACGGCCCCTAAAGTGTTCAGGGAAAATGCCGCCCGGGCCGGATTCGAGCCGGGAATCGACCAGGGCGATCGTATTTTCCAGGCACTGCTGGATACGCCCGAAGGATTGTGGGTCGGCCGGGCCGATGCGGACCATCCCATGAAAAGCATCAAAACCCCCTCGGGCAAAATTGAAATTTATATCCCCGAGCTGGAAACACAGGCTGAGTCTTTGGATGCAGTCGGCGAGGCGGAAGATCTAAAGCTGCCCGACGAATTCCCGTTGATTCTCAATGCCGGCCGACATATGAAATACAATGCCAACACCCTCATGCGCAACCCCGAATGGAACAAAGACAAACGTGCCTGCACCGTAGCTGTCAACCCCGTTGACGCTGAAGCCCTGCGCCTCCACGACGGCCAGCAGGTGCGGGTGACCACGGCAGCCGGCAGTGAGGTGGGTGAGCTGGAATTGACCGATCAGACGCGCCGGGGTATGGTGCTGGTTCCTCACGGTTTTGGATTAAATTATGAAGGAAAGATTTATGGTATAAACGCCAACCGTCTGACGAAAAACACGCATCGCGACCCGCTCGGAACACCGCTGCACAGGTATGTGCCGTGCCGGGTTGAGGGAGTATAGAATTGAATATTGTAAATTGAAAATTGAATATTTGAGGAATGCTATCGATTTTTTAAAAAAACATTTATGTTGGAATGCTTTAATTAAATGACAGAATTCCAAAATTATTAAATCTTCAATTCTAGAGGACGCATCTTATCCATGGAGAAAATTACCGGAAGGGTGAAAGACCTGGCTTTGTCTTATGGCGCCTGTGCTGTCGGTATTGTCACCTCTGAAATGCTGGTGGATGGACCGCCTTCCAGCGATCTGACTTACGTGTTGCCGAAGGCAGAATCAGCCATAAGTTTTGCGGTCCCGGTGGATCAGAACTGTATCGACCCCTGGTTTAGTAAACGCAGCCATGCGGATCACCTGCGCAATAATATTCAAACCAACGTTATCGCCAGCGGCATCTCACTGGAATTGGCCAGTTATCTGAGTCAAAAAGGGTATCCATCCGTCCCCTTGACGGCCAACACGGCCTATAGAACTGATTCGAAAAACGGCCGCTTTGATGAGATACCGCCCATTTCACATCGATATCTGGCGGTCCGTTCGGGTGTTGGGTTTTTTGGGCTTTCAGGAAATGTACTTACCCCCAATGAGGGCGCCGCCATTATTCTGGGTTCAGCGGTAACGGAAGCCGAACTCATTCCGACCGAACCGATACCGGCCGAGCATAACTATTGCGACGAGTGTCGGCTGTGCGAAGCGGCGTGTGCATCCGGCTTTATCAACGGCGAAGAAAAAGTCACTGTGACCATGGGCGGAATGGATTTTTCCTACTCCAAAAAGCGACATCACAGCCGGTGCGATTACGTCTGCGGCGGGTTTGCCGGATTACACAAATCCGGTCAATGGTCCACCTGGTCTCCGGCCAGGTTTCCCATACCGGAAAAAGACGAGGAGTTTTATCCGGCATTGGTAAAGGCCGTGGGTCCTTTTCTGAAAAGGCGGCGATCGGAGCTATCCGTTTTTAACGTCCTTATGCCGGGCGACCGGGTTGAATTAACCTGCGGAAACTGCCAGCTGATCTGCCATCCGGACAAAGAGGTTCGTAAAAAGCGCTATAAAATGCTGGTGGAAAGCGGGGTGATCGTGGAACACCCCGACGGCACGCGGGAAGCCGTTTCACCTGAAAAGGCCCGCAAACACCTGGCGGCCATGGATTCGGCCACCCGGTCTCTCTACGAGGACACTTAAAAGCAATTCGATTCATAGGAATGGATTCTTTTAAATATTTTTTTAACTCAGACAGGATTAACGGGATTATCAGGATATTTTTTTTGTCTTCATCAATTTCCGGAAGAAATTGATGAAACACAAGCCACCTTTGGTGGAAGGAAGAACTTCAGGGTTGCAAATATTATTTCATTAAAATTCATTATCTTGGTTACCCTGTTATTATTGTTGGTCATCTCGCCGGAGGCGATTGGGTATTCTTTGTTTCATCCGGAAACAAAGAATAAATAATCCAATAAATCCTGTGCATCCTGCCCAAAAAGAAAGAATTAAAAACGAATCCATTCTTGAAAATCAACCATTGATGGAAATAAACCGGTACACAGTGATAATTTAAAAAAACTCTGTGATCCCTGCGGGCTCTGCGAGAGAAAAAAGGAGAGTAGACTTATGCTCAAAACACGCATTACGGAACTATTCGGCATCGAGCGTCCCATTGTCCAGGGCGGGTTGATGTGGATTGCCCGGGCCGAGCTGGCCGCGGCTGTGGCCAATGCCGGCGGGATCGGATTTATGACCGCCCTGAGCTTTTCGGAGGCGGAACTTTTGCGGGCTGAAATTCGGAAATGCCGGCAAATGACGGATAAACCCTTTGGCGTCAATCTTACTTTTTTGCCTTCTCTTCGTCCGATCGACTATCCTGCCTATATCGACGTTTGCATTGAAGAGGGCATTAAGTTTATCGAAACCGCCGGCCGCAATCCGGAGCCCTACATGGAGCAGCTCAAGTCTGCGGGCATCAAAGTAGTTCACAAGTGCACCTCCGTGCGCCACGCCGTTAAAGCCGAGAAAATCGGCTGTGATGTGGTCAGCATCGACGGATTCGAGGCGGCCGGGCATCCGGGGGAGGACGACGTCACATCCCTGATACTGATCCCGCTTACCCGCGATGCCATTCGCCTGCCGATTATCGCCTCCGGCGGGTTTGCCGACGGGCGCGGCCTAGTGGGATGTCTGGGCCTTGGTGCCGACGGTATGAACATGGGCACCCGTTTTGTGGCCACCAAAGAGGCGCCGGTGCACGATAACGTCAAACAGGCTCTGATAAATCACAGTGAGCGCGACACGCGCCTGATCATGCGCACCCTGCGCAATACCGAACGTGTGCTTCACAATCAAATCGTCGACAAAGTGCTGGAAATCGAAGGCCGCGGCAACACCAGAATCGAAGACATCGCGCCGTTTGTTTCCGGGCTTGTCGGCCAGAAAATGCTCGAAGACGGTGATATGGAAAAAGGTGTCCTGTCCGCCGGTCAAAGTATGGGGCTTGTACGAGACATACCGAGCTGCCGTGAGCTGCTGGATCGGATCATGGCCGAAGCTGAAGCGATCATAAAAGAGAAATTTGCGCAGGTGATTAATTAATTGAGTAAAACTCAATTTGTCAGTGGTCTGTTGTGTGTTGTTTGTTGAAACTAGATGGATATTGATAAGATTCCTTCAATTATCAATCTTCAATTTTCAATTTAAAAGGGGGAGGATAAGCGGTTATGACTCAAGAAGTTTATAAGCAAATGCTGGAGGTCATGAAAGAGCGGCGAGGACCTTACGTCGGCGTCGACATTCCCGAGTTTTATATGTTGGTCGAAGCGCTTTTTACGCCCCGGGAGGCCGCAGTCAACAATGTCATGTCCAGGAAACCGTCAACGGCCGCTGAAATAGCCGTCCTGATGGGTATGAGTGAAAAAGAGGTCGAACCGATCCTGGAAACCATGGCCGACAAGGGACTTTGCAAAACCTTTAAGCGTGATGGAATCCGATACTACCAGGGCGAGCCGTTTATGCCGGGAATTTTCGAATATCAGTTCATTTCCGGCAGAAGCACACCCAGGGATAAACAGATAGCCCGCCTCATTCACGACTATAAAGAAGCGTTCAATGCCGCCAAGGGTGAGACCCGGATGACCTTTCCCTTGACTCGGGTCATTGCAGTAGACAGAACCATTGAGGCGGGAAATAACGTCCACACCTACAGTCAGGTTTCTACCTACATCGACAAATATGAACCCATCGCTGTCGGTACCTGCTACTGCCGGCACGCGGCTAACTTGCGTGATGAAGATGTTCACGGTATGCCCATGGAGGTCTGTATGTGGTTTGGAAACATGGCCGAGTATGCCATCGAAAGGCTGGGAGCGCAGCAGATGGGCAAAGAAGAGGCCCGGCAGGTGCTCGATAGCTCAGAAGAAGCCGGTCTGGTGCACATGAGCCGCAACACCACGGAGGATATCGATTTCATCTGCAACTGCGATCGCTGGCATTGTGGCGTCATCCAGGGGGTTTTGAAACAGTCCAAACCGGCACTTTTTTTCAACTCCGGTTTTCAGCCGCGCTTTGACCCGGATCTTTGCACCGCCTGCGAGACCTGCATCGAACGCTGTCCGCCGGAAGCCCTGCTTATGGGTGACAATGACGTACCGGTGGTGGATTTAGATCGGTGTTTCGGATGTGCGGTGTGTGCCAGCGGATGCCCTTCGGATGCCATCACCATGGAGGCCAAACCCGATTTTCCGACACCGCCCAGGGATCCGAAGGAATTGATTGCTTCGTTAAAGGCAAGTTTTGGCAAGCAGACCTAAAAGTTGTCTCTAAATCTCGTCCAAATCTGCTGGCGGATTAAAAGAATTAATTAACAGAGCTTTTGTAGCGGCGGGGTTTATCCCCGCCCATGACGGTAGTGTTTATTTTCGTGCTACCTTTGGACGATCATTCAGCTGGCGGGAGACTTTATAATTCGAGCTTAGGCGGGGATAAACCCCGCCGCTACCTGATTGGAAATAAACAATTTTAGTTCAGGCACAAAGGAACTAAGCCAATGCTGAAATTCTACAATTCATGATGGAGATAAAGATATATCATGGCAGTTGAGAACAATCAGTTTGAGTGCGGTATCTGGGACAGAGAAGGAGGGTGCCTGATACCGCTGGCGTTGCTGAAGGCGTTACCGGTATATTATCGCGAAACCATTCCCGCTGAATATCTTGATATTATGGGACACATGAATATTCGATGGTATTTTGAAATGTTTGCCAAGGCCGGGCATAAATTTTTCGCAACGCACGGGTTGGACCCGGATTACTTCGAGGGCCAGAAGGCGGGCCTTTTTGCCTTGAAACATTTTATCCAGTATTTCGCCGAGGTCAGGGTCGGGCAGACTGTTGCCGTGCGCACCCGCCTGGTGGGTCGGTCGGACAAACGCTTTCAGATCATGCATTTTATGCTGAATGAAACCACCAACCAGTTGGCTGCCACCTTTGAAGCATTGATTACCCATGCCGATTTGAAAATCCGGCGTTCTGCTCCGATGCCCACCCGAATCGCAGATAAATTGGACGCCACTATGGCTAAAAATGAAACACTGGACTGGGAAGCACCGGTTTGCGGGGTGATGAGGCTGTAGTGTTATCCCAACCCTTGATTGGGCCAGACACAATTTGACGAAAGATTTCCAAATAGAAGGTTATAAGTTATTAGTTATTGGTTATTAGAAAATGACGGAGGGTATTCTTTAGGCTCGATCCCCGGCTGACCATAGACAGCTGAAGCACGCACTTATTTCTCAATAGGGTAATGATGCTAAAAAAAGCAGGCAAATTTATTTTAGCCCGGCCTTGCGGAGGGACGTGACTAAGAGATTCCTATCGGGCTCGTGCTTTAGAAACCAATCATAATGAGACAAACCTATCCATGAATCATTTTTGGCTAGAGCCTCTATAGAAAAATCAGGGCTTATGCGGAGGAGTTCTGCGGCCGCTACACGGGTATCTTCTTCCCTTCCCAGGGCGCTGTAAACACAAGTCAGAGTGATGTAGGCTCTTAAAGCATGCTTATTACTAGGATTGCTGTCGAGAATCTTCCTGCTTGTATCGATCGCTTCTTCATACCGGCCTATTCTTCGATAGTACTCGGCAAGGTGGCTGAATCTCCTTGTCTGAACTTCTTGAGATTCCTGATGTCCGAAATTAATTGCGTTATTAACCATCCCAATCGCTTCCTTGTGCCTTCCTGTCAAGCTTTGGGTATAGGCGCAAAGCTCAAGATTGAAAGTATGAGTTGGGGCCATATTGATGGCCTTCTTGAAGGCAGCGATCGCCTCCTCATAGCTGTCCATCCCAAGATAGGATAAACCCAAATAAAGGTAGGCACCATGACGATCAGGATAATTGGTGATCAGTTTTTCGGCCGTGGCGATGGCTTCTTGATGCTGGCCACTCCCGATAAAAGCTTCGCATAACCCAAACAAATACCAGATTGGCGGGCTGGGATTGCGACGGATCGCCTTCTTAAACCATGAAATGGCCTCTTTAAACTGTTTTGTCTGTTTAAGAGCAGCCCCCCCAAATGCGTACCCGTCGGCGTCGTTGGGATCAAGGTCGACCGCCTTTTCCGCTTCTTCGATGGCTTTGTCCGGCCGTCCGGTATAGGTGTAATAACGGCTCAACACGATATGACCCTGGGCACTTGATTCATCCAGAGCAAAAATTTTCTCTGAAAGTTCAAGCAGCCGCCCAATTTCCTTTTCGCGGGATTTGCTCCAACCAATGCCAATGTCTGCATCGATGGCATAGGCCAACCAGAAATAAGCCGTGGCGTATTTCGGATCGAGGGCGATTGCCTCATTATAGCTCCGCTTGGCGATTTCCATGTCTTCTTGGGTATACCGGAAGTGATGTTCACGTCCTTTTAAAATTTTTAGGAACGCCTCCAGGTTGGTCGTACCCCCTCTGTGAATACGGCTTTGTTCTCCCTCCGTCAGTTCCACCTGCAGGGCCGTGATGATCTCCAGCGTGATCTCATCTTGTAGTGCGAATATGTCTTTTAGCTCCCG
>CP070771.1:2914976-2924695 GCA_020345785.1 Desulfobacterales bacterium | reverse complement strand
ATACGTGTTGCAAACGAAGTCAGAACCTTTGTTGAAGACCACAAAAACCACCTTTTTCTGATTCATAAACTCCACGGCTTTGAATTGCTTAACCCTGAAAAACAAAGAACAATTCTCAACAACCTCCTGTTTGACCAGCACGTCTATCAAGATATTTTACTGCTTAGCCCTGAGGGGCAGGAGCTAATTCGTTTGTCTCGCTCAATTGTCTCCTTGGGCAAGGATCTGAAAAACCGGTATACTCAAAAGGAATTCCTTTTTCCTGCTACCCACAAAGGATCTTATTTTAGTGCGGTCTACTTTGACCGGAAAATTCAGGAACCCCTTATCACGATTTCCATTCCTCTCGTTGATCTGCGCAACGGAAAACTTGCATATGTATTGGTTGCGAACCTACGATTCAAGAAGATTTGGGATTTACTTGTCAATATTGAAATACCTGGTGAAGGGGTCGTCTATGTTGTTGATCAGGCGGAGCAGGTCGTTGCACACCGGAATCCGTCCATTGTTCTTCGTGGTACGACGTTTAATCTGCCGGAAGTTCCGGGTCGTGCTAAAGGTTTATCCGGCGCGGATGTCATCATCTCTTGGGATTTCCTTCAATTTGGTAACCAAAAAATGACAATTGTCGCCGAGCAACCTATTTCGGAAGCGTTTGCATTAATAGCGAACATCTTTCGAATTGGGATCACCATTACCTCTGTTGTTCTTGTGCTGGCAATTATCTTTATTGTACTGTCAGTCCGGCGGATCGTCAGGCCTGTCGAGTTCCTGGCAGATGCCGCCCGGACCATTGGTAATGGTGATTATACCCACCATATAGAAGTGACCAGTCAGGATGAAATAGGCGCTCTTGCATCCGCCTTCAACCAGATGCGCCAGGATTTAACAAAGTACCAAAAAAAAATGGAAGAATTGGTAAAAACACGCACTGAGGAGCTGGCTATGGCGAACAGGCAACTTAAACAGGAGATTGTCGATCGGATGGCCATGGAAAAGGAAAGGGAACAACTCATAAAAGAACTTCAGATGAGCTTGAAAAAGGTAAAAATGTTAAGCGGTCTTTTGCCAATTTGCGCTGCGTGTAAAAAAATTAGAGACGACAAAGGATATTGGAATCAAATTGAGTCCTATATTCGAAGCCACTCCGAAGCTGAATTTAGCCATGGTATTTGTCCTGAATGCGCAAAAAAAATATATCCTGAACTTTATGAAGTAACACCTCCAAATAAGGAAGATTAAAACAGCATCAACTGTCATGTAAAAAATTGAAAAATCAGCGAACCTGTCGCTGCATGTGGACCAATAGGGGCTTGAAGCTTAACTAACAATGCGCTCGTATTTGCCCAATTATGCTCGACTACCGTCAAGGCCAGGTCACCTTACGGTAAGTGAGCGTTTTGTTCGACGACAACTATTCAAGGCGCAGCCTGCAAAATTATTGGCAGTTTCAACGAAGCCGGAGGTATTTTTTATATCTTCAAAAATAGACCACGGCTTTAAATATTGACTCGGACTTATCACGTGGAACACCAGACCTGGCATTTAAAAGGCCCTCATTTTCGCAGTGTGGTCATACAGGATGTAGTGAGAACGAATCGGGTATGAAACCTCTGATCTCCAACTAATCGTCAGAAATTAACGGCCAGAAATAATGATGATATTTTCAATTCCAGCCTTGAGTATCGGATTGATGTTTTACTGCTATGTATCCCTGAATTGCCGTACCCCTTAAAACTTTAACATACTCAAAATATATCTCTCGGCGCGAATAACAGCGGAAACCTTCTTTCCTACAACATGTTGATAATAAAATGCTCTAAGCGCCTAGCATTTGTTTCAGATAATGGATGCCGGAAGCTGCGTCACTGTCTGGAGTTCCCGGCTTTAACTCGATCACCTTCAACGCGTCATCTCCAATCCAGGTTCGGATTCTTTTGAAGTCGATTTCACCGGCACCCGGCGGGAGGTGATCATCCAATCCGCGGGCATCGTGTAGATGCGTCCCCACAAGGTGTTTGTGAAACCCTTCCAGAAGTTCGTCTGCCTCCATGACCCCCAGAGATTCCTGGGCATGAGCATGGCCGGTATCATGCCAGTAACCGACGGGGGCGCCGGCAAATTCTTCAAAAATGATGTCAAACTCATCCGGACCGGGCAGCTCGTGATAATGGTAGCGGTTTTCAAGACCAAGAATTATATTATGGTGCTCTGCTGCCGGTATAAGATCATGCAGACTGCGCAATACACTTTCCAGGTAAATCGATTTTTCCTTTTCACGCTCACTAAGCTTTCTGTGAATGAAATTCTGCACCGGAGGAGTGGCGATTAGCCCGTTTCTAAAGTAGGCGTAGAGCTGTTCGAGCTCAGTATTCATTTCAACCCGTCCGCAGTGCAAAACAAGCACTTTCGCACCTGCAGCAGCGGCCTGTTCGATTGACCGTTTTGTCCATTGAACCGCTTTTCGCCGCTCTTCTGCAGCCGGGTGAGAAAGCAGAAAAATATCACCGCCGCCTTTACCCTTTGGTGCTGATGCCGGGATTGGAAAAAAATTGTGGGCGCTGGAAACCCGAATCTGGGATCGATTTAAAGCTTCCCGTAGATCGAAGAAGCTATCCTCATCAATGTTATAGCTCAGTTCGACTTTTGAAATATCCAACGCTGCCAGTCGCATCATTATATCCGCGCCGCTTACCTTATCGATGATGAAATATGATGTGGAAATGGCTATCATTGGATTAAATTACCTGCTAAGTGTTTCTATTCGTAGTTACTTATAAATTATTGTTTGGCCTCCGGCAAACGAAAAAAATGCGAGAATGGATTTTGTATTTACATCATTTCCGGCCTGTCGTATTGATATGCCAAAATGCGAATTGACCCCCAGGCAAGACTATCCAATGGAATATTGAACCGCCTGCGCGTCCGCTGGTGGGCGGCGGTGGGGCTTTGCTTTTTGATTCTGTTGGGCGGATTTTGGGTGTTTAATCAGGGACGCCCAAGGCCGGAAGCCTTGCAGTCGATTTTGCAGTCGACGGTTATCATGGTCTATGTGCTGGGGCTGCTAAGATACGGACTGCCTTGGAATTATCATCCCGCACAAAAAATTTTGCACTCGGCCCTGGGTTATGGTACATGGTTGACGATCATACGGGGCGCATTGATTGCCGTGTTGGCAGGATATCTCTTTCAGCCCTGGCCGGCATCAAAGTTTTTTCCCGGCCGTCTTTCGTGGGCACCGGGTCTGCTTTACATCACAGCATCGATTCTGGACTATACCGACGGTCGCATTGCCAGGGCTTGCCGACATGAAACCCGCTTGGGCGCATTTCTCGATATCAACCTCGATGCCTTAGGGTTGCTGATTGCCCCGCTGGTGGCAGTCTGGTACGGCCAGTTGCCGATTGTATATTTGAGCGTCGGTTTCGCCTTTTATGTATACAGGGCCGGCATCCGGCTGAGAAAAAAATTTTCAAAACCGGTTGCGGAGCCCGGGCCGTGGCGCGGAGCCCGGATAATTGCCGGATTTCAAATGGGCTTTGTCGGCATAGCGTTGCTTCCTGTTGTTAGGCCTCCGGTTACGACGCTGATTGCCTATCTAGTGTTGATACCCCTTTTAGCGGGCTTTGTTCGAGACTGGATGATTGTATGCGGCTATCGGAACCTGAAATGAGCGTCTCAAATTTCACAAGACGGGGGAAGTGTTTTAATTATGCGGATCGATTCGATTGAAAGGCTTGAATCATGCCTGGCCGGTGCCGAAGCCTTTCGCATCCAAAATAATAGACCGTTTATTACTGTCAGCTATGCCCAGAGCGTGGACGGCAGCATTGCGACCCGTGACCGGCAGCCGATCGGCCTAAGCGGTCCGCAGTCCGCCGTCCTGACCCATCAAATCCGCGCCTGCAGCGACGCCATCCTGATCGGAATCGGCACTCTGTTGGCTGACGATCCTCAGTTGAACGTGCGACTGGTTGAAGGCAGCAGCCCCCAGCCGATCATTCTGGACACACACCTACGAACCCCGTTGAATGCCAAACTCGTGAAAAGATCCGATACCCGGCCCTGGATCATAAACGCCGCAGATACAGAAGGTGAGCAATCTTTGGCGCTACAGAACGCCGGTTCATCGCCTATTGGCTGTGCCGCCTCCCCGGACGGCAAAATCGATCTGCATGCCCTGATGAAGATTCTGGCCGCAAAGCAAATCAATAGCATCATGGTGGAAGGTGGTGCACAGGTGATAACCAGCTTTGTGAACTCGCGGCTGGTGGATCAATTTATCGTGACGGTTTCACCAAGATTCTTGGGAGGTCTACCGGTAATCGATTCCGACGGCTTACATTCTATACCAAATTTGAAGCTGACTGACGTGAGTTACCAGCATTTAGGCGATGACCTGATCATCTGGGCCCGTCCGGCCTGGCAGGAGTAAAGAATCCTATCCCGAAAGGGTCAGGCGTTGAATTCGCCCCAGAGGGGTGGTTTCTGCCGTCAGATAATCCATGGAATAATGGAATGTCGAAGATCCGCCTATTGTTTATGACCCGTCTTAGATGACCAGGTTTTTAATTTTAGGATAAAGGTTATGCAGCGAACATCGGTCATTTTTAAAAATCCTTATGAAATCGAAGCTATTCAAAGCCCCCTGCCCTCGCCCGGCGACGATGAAGTTCTGATAAAAGCACGAATTTCGGCCATCAGCGCGGGCACGGAATTGCTGATTTTTCGCGGTCAGTTCCCGTCTCATCTGCCGGTGGATGAATCCATACCAACGCTGGCCCGCCCATTCGGCTACCCGCTCAAATACGGGTATGCCTCCGTCGGAAAGGTCGTCGAGATCGGCCGGTCTGTAAAAAAAGAATTGCTGGGCAGCTCGGTCTTCTGCTTTCATCCCCACGAAAGTCATTATGTGATCCGGCAGGATCAGCTGATCCCGCTTCCCGCCGACATCGATACGGCCGACGCCGTATTTTTAGCAACCATGGAGACCGCGGTCAATTTCTTAATGGACGGACGGCCGGTGATCGGCGAAAATGTCGTGATATTCGGACTGGGCATTGTCGGCCTGTTGACCACTGCCCTGATGTCTCGACTGCCGTTGGGCGACCTTGTGGTCATGGACCCGTATTCGCTGCGGCGCCAAGAGGCTAAACGTGCGGGTGCCCGGGTTGTTATGGATCCGAACACAGCGGATGTGATCGATGAAGGCAGTAAAACGCTCCAATCCGCTGGAGACAAAATCGGAGCCGATCTGGTTTATGAGTTATCCGGCAATCCGTCCGCCTTGAATCAGGCCCTGGCATTTACCGGTCCGGGTTCCCGCATCGTGATCGGCTCCTGGTACGGTACCAAAAAGGCGGAGCTGGACCTGGGTGGCCGTTTTCATCGCAACCGAATCCGACTGATCAGCAGCCAGGTGAGCACCATTGCGCCGCAATTCTCAGACCGCTGGACCAAGAGTCGGCGTATAGAGGTGGCCCTGGATATGATTCGGCAGCTGAATCCCGCCCGCTTTGTCACCCATAAGTTTGATGTTCAGCAGGCTGCGGAGGCATATGAATTGCTGGACAAAAGGCCGCAGGAGGCCATTCAGGTACTCTTAACCTATGAGTAGGGTTGCCCACGAGTTTTAATTTTACGGTGACACGCTAAAATATTGCTCACTGGAAGAAGTAGCTACTAGAGGAAATGCCGGAAATTCAAAAATGCTTTATATATTCAAAAATAATAGGGGAATGGATTCTGTTCTAATTTTTGAAATAGACAGGATTTACAGGATTAATTGGATATTTTAGATACCCGGTTTCCGGATGAAACCGGGTATATGAAATCCGCTTCGCGGAAAAATTGATAAAATACCGTCACAAGGAGCCGACCCATGTATACAGTAGCAGTCAAACGTGATTTTATCGCCCGACATTATTTGATCGGCGGTGACTGGGGTGATGAGAATGAGCCGCATGCGCACCATTATGTAATCGAAGTTCGCTTGGAAGGCCTTAATCTCGATTCGCACGGTTATCTGACGGATATCTGCGACATCGAGTCGGCACTTGACGCCCGGGTCACTTATTTCAGGGACAAGATGCTCAATGAGCTGCCCGAGTTCGTAGATCTCAACCCAAGCATCGAGCACTTTGCGCGAATTCTTTGCCAAGCCATGGCTGCAAATATTCAAACCGATCATCTAAAGGCGATGGCCGTTAAACTCTGGGAAAGTGAATCGGCCTGGACCCAATTTCGCCAAACATTCTAATGCAGTGCATTATGCGCATCGGATTGATTATCTATGGTAATTTAAATAATCTTACCGGCGGCTACATTTACGATCGTATTCTCGTCGACTACATGCAGCAGCATGGTCACCAGGTTGAAATTATCTCTCTGCCGCAGCGAAATTACGGGCGTCATTTACTGGATAGTTTTGCACGTCGATTGCTCGCGGATTCGGCAAACCTGCGAATTGATCTCCTCCTGCAGGATGAACTTTGCCATCCATCGCTTTGCCGAATTAATCGCCGCCTTCGAAAAAAAGTTTATTTTCCCATCGTCGCCATCGTGCACCAGGTGCTGTGCCGGCAGCCGCGCAGCGGTCTGTTCAACCGCCTTTACGAAACTGTCGAAAGGCCCTATCTTAATTCAGTCGACGCATTTATTTTTAACAGCAACACTACCCGTAAAACCGTCGAGCAGTTGATCGAAGGACGCCGACCGTCCATTGTGGCATTCCCGGCCGGGGATCGGCTCGGATGTCTGACGTCATCGGATCGGATCGAGTCCAGAGCGAAGGCTCCCGGGCCGCTCGAGCTGATTTTTGTCGGCAATCTGTTGCCCAATAAAGGCTTGTTGCCCCTGATCCGGGGACTGTCTCGTTTGCCTTTTGAAACCTGGCACCTGACGGTTGTAGGAAGCCCGGAAATGAATCGCCGCTATTTTCGCAGGGTTGAAAAATTTGTCGTTGCCAAAAATATGAAACAACAGGTTGTGTTTGCGGGCCTCAGGGACGGCCACGAATTGGCGTCGCTTTTGGACCGAAGTCATGTTTTTATCATGCCCTATTCCCATGAGGGCTTCGGTATGGCCCATCTTGAAGCCATGGGATTTGCCCTGCCCGTGATCGGCGCTTCGAGCGGGGCGGTTAAAGAATTCGTAACGCCGGAACAAAACGGCTTTTTGATCGACCATGGTGATGTTCAAACAATGCTGGCCTTCCTGCAGCGATTAAACCAAGATCGTCAACTGTTGATTAAATTGAGTCACGCTGCCCTTCAAACCTTTCACAAGCATCCAAAGTGGAGCGATACCATGAAGGGGGTCGATCGGTTTTTAAGCGATCTGGTAAACAAATAACTGCGGTAATATTTTTTCACCACTGAGACACGGAGGACTCGGAGATACTATTTCTTTTTGCCCATCGGGAGACGGCGATGAGCAAAAGACCTGAACCTTCGGTGAGATCAAAGCTTTATATTTGAGCTTTAATTTTCTTTATGCGCCAGCATCGATGCTTTTCGTTTGCCGTCGTCTCCCGGCAAACGAAAAAATGCTTACCTCGGTGTTCTCTGTGCCTCTGTGGTGAGATCCAATTGTCGTTAGGGCCTCAACAATTTAAACGTTACCGTATTCATGAAACTATATACGTAGTTCGCTTCGCTCATCAGCGGAAGGAGAAGAAAAATGGAATATTGGTGATCCGTCATCTTTGCGCGCATTGGATCCAATTTCTAGCTCAAAACCAAACAGTGAAATTAGGCGTTTATGACCATTATTCCATTATTCCATTATTCCAGGTCAATGGCATGTATCCAGCTCTGCCAAGATGGCATGATTTCATCATATTATAGAAGTTGCGGGGCTTTATTGTGTTCCGATGAAGAAGGGCCGGAAAGTATTTTCATCCCTGCCGAGTGCAAGGCGGATTTCTTTCAGAAGGCGGGTTTTTGCTTCAGGCAGGCGGCCCTCCAGGTTGATATAGTTGGTGTAATGGTCGCTGGCAAGATATGACGAAACCTCCAAATCCCGGATGAGCATGTCGGTTTCGTGCAGGATTTCATGGGGGCCGAGCATTTTAAATGTACCGTTTTGAACTTCGTTTAAAAGCGGTGTGTTGATTTTGGGCACAAAGGTTCGAATTCTTATGAAATGCGGGTCAATGGCATTCAATACCCTGGCCGTCTCTTTGGCATGCTGTGCGGTTCGCTCTTTGCCGCCGATGCCCATGATAACGTAGATGCTGAGTTCCATGCCGGCTTGCATGACCCATTTTCCAGCCTCGATCTGCTCGCGGCTATCGGTGCCCTTCTTGATCTGTTTCAAAATCACATCATCACCGGATTCCAGACCTACGTGGATTCTGGACAGACCGGCTGCGGCCAGGCGTTTTAACCTTTCCGGGCCTTTTTTATGGATGTACTGCGATGAGCCGTAGACCGTGATGCGCTCCAGATCCGGAAACACCTGCCCGGCAAAGCGGCAGATTTCGCAAAGATCGTCGGTTTTCATGGCAATCGTGTTGCCGGCCGGAAAAAAGAGCGTGCGGATACCCGGCCTGTAGGTCTCACGCGCCGCTGCCAGATCCTCCTTGATGTCATCCACGGAGCGCACGCGATACCCGGGACCATTTTTGTACACCGTGCAGAAGGTGCAGCGATTATGCGGGCAGCCGACCGTTGCCTGGATCAACAATGAGTCCGCCTCACTGGGAGGCCGATATATGGGACCTATGTAGCGCATGTATTAATAAGTTCATTTTTGTTTAGACACGAATTCACCGCCTGCTTCAGGCTTCGCTCTTCGAGCTTCGACCCGACAGGTCGCTCGAGCCGCAGAGAGTGCAGAGGAAATTTTCTTTTAACTTTCTGCTGACCAGACGTCGCTAAAGCTATGCCGTGGCATGGAGGCCCCGCAAAGGCGGGATGACCATTCTATTTTAAAGACTTAAAGGTTAGCCTCGAGCAGCTTCAAAACTTACGCAATTCGGGAAATTGTGCCACCTGCAAGTTTATGTTGTAGCATAGTTAAGTTTTTGATCTTGCATAAAAGCTCTATATTGGCAACAGAAATCTGATTAATTAGTCTGGGCTATCCAAGGATCAACATCCCCTATAATCATGACTGCAATTTAAAGGAACAGCGTGGTTAAAAAAATACGAATGAAAAAAATGTAGACGCTATCAAATAAGAAATAAAATTGCGGTTTAGGCTTTATTGAACTACAATAAAATAAAAATGGTATTTTTCACGCAATTCATTAGCGGATTAGACACCTCATAAATAATACTCGTAATAAATAATATCAGTAGGTTAGAGGTCGATATTTGAGTGTTATGCACCAAAAAAGGTGTATTTTTCAATCGGCTTTATAACCTTTTTTGACCGTCAATTAATAGTTAGGATTGGAGAAGCATGAAGAAAAGTACCGTTCTCATTTCTATAATATTTTTCTTTCTCGGCGGAACATCTGCTATGCTTACTCGATCATATATTATTCCGAATCTATTTGACGCCTCAAGAAAGGAATACAATGCAAACTATCCTTCATTAATTATCGAACCAGAGGTTAGTAAGAGGCTCACAAAAATTGGTGTCCCACACAAGCTTGATAATGGAACCATTTATTATTCCAGCGTAAATAAATTGGTTGTCGAAATGGCTTTTCAGTGCGTATACAAAAAATACATTCCGGATTGGGAGAATTTTTTCTTTAATATCGATGG
>CP070771.1:2889675-2914876 GCA_020345785.1 Desulfobacterales bacterium | reverse complement strand
ACTGTGCCGGTTTAAATAAGTTTTCAAAGAACTGGCGATCAAATCAATGCATTTGGATCGCTAAATGTATAATATGAAAGCCTGTTGGTTGCGGGACAAATTGTTTATCCCCGCCCGCGCAGAACTTGATCCTATGGGACTTTCGTCGTGTTTTCAACCTTCCTCCTTGTTGAGGACTCGGAGAGGTTCTACAATAATTAATGTAGTGGTATGTTGTTTTTGTCATTGGATTTTTTGTCATTCGGATTCTTGCCCGCCTTTAAGGGTGAATTTCGAATTTCGTGCTTAATATTTCGGATTTATATCATTGTACGTATGTTGTTGCGCCCTTCAAGGGGGATTCCTGAGGTCTCCCGCTCTGCAGGAGGGCAACTTACTATATAAGGCATGAATTTGACAACAGATTAGTTTTGACAAAGGATCAGCTTTGGGTGTAGTTAAAAAGTTCTTAGGGCACATTTGGGGTCAAGAACACTCGAACCGAAGATGGCGATCAATTTTCCTTATGTCGGAATTTAACAAGCTGATGGCAGCAACGGCAGAAGCGCTCAGCGAGGCTTTTGATGGACAACGACCCACTGCAAAGCGCCAAGACCCTGAACCGGAAATTTGAAAAGGAAAATACAAAAAACAAAGCGCATGAGGAGGCTCTGCAGCGGTCCCATGACGAACCGGACCGGCGCCTGAAAGCAATGACGGCGGCGCTCGCCAGGGCAAACGAGCAATTGGCTGCCTCCGACGAGTCTTTGAACAGGGAGATCGAACAGCGGAAGCAGACCGAGGAGGCCCTGAATGAACGCCTGCAGTTTGAAGGATTGCTGTCTGATCTTTCGGCCCGGTTTATCAACATCACCCCTGATCAGGTCGATCTGGAGATTCAAGGCGCCCTGAGGCAGATCCTCGAATTTCTCAATGTGGACCGTTGCGGCCTGGTCCGAGTTTCACCGAACGACGATTCATTTCGGATCACCCATGCCGCGTATGCTTCTGATATACCCCCTGTACCGG
The DNA here is from genome assembly GCA_020345785.1 of Desulfobacterales bacterium. The sequence continues at coordinate 2,913,868 of CP070771.1, read as the reverse complement.
AAAATACCGACCTTTCCACCCAGTTGTTCCCCTGGGTCTACGAAAAAATCATTAAGCAACATGAAGTTGTCTCCTTCACCACACGGGATGAGCTGCCGGTCGAGGCAGCGGTCGACAGGCAAACATACGAGGAATTAAAAGTTAGATCCGCTCTGCTTATCCCGGTCACCGTTGGTGCCGTATTTGTCTACACCATTTCCATCAATTCGGTAAAAAAAGAACGTGCCTTTCCTGAGGAATACATCCCGCGCTTGCGCTTGCTGGGAGAAATTCTTTTAAATACTCTGCAGCTTGCGCAGACACGGCGGCAACTGGAGGACCGGCTGCGGTTTGAGGGTCTGATTTCTGATCTTTCGGCCGGTTTTGTAAACATTTCGTCCAAAGAAATCGAAGGCGAAATCAATAAGTGGCTTCAGCGCATCACGGAATTTTTCGATGCGGACCGATGTACCTTGGAGCTATTTTCGGAAGACAGGGCTCAGCTTCGGCGCGCATTTGAATATCATATGGCAGGAGTCGAACCGGCACCCGTTTTCCTTTCAAGGGATCAGTTGCCATGGTACCTATCACATTTGATGCAAGGTAATTTGGTGGTGATCAATCGGCTGGAAGACCTGCCGGCTGAGGCCGAAGCGGAGCGGCGCCTTTGTCTGGCCAAGAGCATGAAATCATTCCTGTCAATCCCTATGGTAATTGGAGGCAGGACGCTGGGTTCCTGCGCGCTTGTGGCGGTGCGCGAGGAACGGATCTGGCCCGTTGATCTGGTTCAGAGGATGCGGCTCATCGCGGAGGTATTTGCCGGCGCGCTCGCTCGCAAGCACTCGGAAGAGTCGCTGCGCGAGAGCCAGGCCCGCCTGAATCTGGCCGCCGATTCCGCGGAAGCCGGCCTGTGGGTTTTGGAGCTTGCCACCGGCCATGTCTGGGCTACGGAAAAAACCAGGGAATTATATGGATTTACCCCGGACCAGGAGCTGAACTTCGAGGGTTTCCTCCAGATCGTCGACCCCGAGGATCGGGAGCTGATTCGCCGCAGCGTGGACCAGGCGACACGGACGCGAGGGGATTTTCGGGAGGAATATCGCATTGTGCATCCGGACGGCACGATCAGGTGGATGGCCGCCCGCGGCCGCCCGTATTTCGATCCCTCGGGGGAGCCGGAACGCCTGATGGGTGTGTCCCTTGACATCTCCGAACGCAAACAGATGGAAGACCAACTGCGAGTGAGACTCGAAGAGATCGAAGGTCTCAAGCAGCAGCTGGAAAAGGAAAACATCTACCTGCGGGAGGAAATCGAGCTGCAGAACTTGCATGAGGAAATTGTCGGCCGCATTAGTATTTGCCGAATCAGCGCAACAGCAAAGTGAGCGAGCAACATCGTTTCGGTCGTGGACCGCCCAGGCCGTGTCTTTTCGGACACGGCCTGCGAATCCACCATCGATGCTGATGGAGGCAAGAGAGAAGGCTGCTTACCGTCCGTAGCAGCAGGCTAAGGGAAGGAGTACCATGAAAAAAAATATTTGGCTGTTGATTCTCATGTCGAGTGTCGCCTGGACGGCATTTGGCTGCACCTCTTCGGCCGTAACAGGCGTGCCCGAGGGTTCCGTATTGATCAGCGTATACGAAGGCACCTTTAGTGGAGCCTTTAATGAAGGTTCGATCGAGGTCAAACTGCACCGCTCACCTGACGGCAGCGAGCTGTGCTACGGCCATTTCGAAGAGGAGGGTTCATACCTGAATTTCAGAGGAGAATTCAAGGCAGACGAATTGCAGGGTGAAGTCCTGCTGCCGCTTGAGGGGACCATTGCAGGAACATTATCATCCGATGGCGAGGCCTTTGAGCGGAACTTATAAATTCACCTTGCCGCCCTTCGACCACGGCACCTGGCAGGCCCGGAAAAAGGAGATAGCCAAGCTGCGGCCGTGGAAAGGAAGCTAATAAACCTGAAAGCCCCGATCGATCAGGGTCTGATGACGCGAAGCGAGTACGATGACAAGAAGGCGCAGACACTTTTAAAATCCCCCTCGATCCCCCTTTAGAAAACTAGTCTTTACCCATAACCTGGGTTGCTGGAGACAAGGGGGAAAGGGTTTTATTGTCGTTGTTCATCGATATAAAATTCGAAACTCGAAGCACGAAATTCGAAATTCACCCAGGCGGGCAAGAATTTCAAATGACCTAAATTCGAAATTCAAATCAACTAACATTAACCGCAAAGGAGGGTTTCCAATGAAGACTCGCAACTGCATCGTATTGTGTTTGATCACCTTGCTAATTATTGCGGGGTGTGCATCAACAAAGGTTACCGGCCGTGACCAACTCGTGACCGGGAAGATCCCGCGGCCCAATACCATCTGGGTGCACGACTTTGCCGCCACGCCCGACGATGTCCCGGACGAATCCGCGCTTGCCGGGCAGGATATAGAGCACCGCACGCCCCAAACTGCTAAAGAGATCGCGACCGGCCGGCAGCTGGGCGCTGAAATCGCGTCGCAGTTAATCGAGCAGATCAACAACATGGGAATGTCCGCAAAGCGGGCGTCGGCAGGAACGACACCGCAAATCAACGACCTTATTATAAAGGGCTATCTTATTTCATTCAATGAGGGCAGTGCCGCCAAGCGCTTCGCCATCGGGTTCGGGTCCGGTGCGTCCGATTTGAAAGTGGCGGCCGAAGGCTTCCAGATGACGGCCCAGGGACTGCGCAAAATCGGGTCCGGCACAACCGATGCCGAAGGAGCCAAAACCCCGGGCGCGGACCTGGGGGTTGTCGGCTTGCTTGCCACGCACAATCCGGCGGGGCTCATCATCAGCAGCGGGATGAAAATCTACGGCGAAGAGAGCGGCAAGAGTACGGTTGAGGGCCGGGCCAAGCAGACCGCCAAGGAAATTGCCGACGTGCTAAAAAAGCGATTCCAGGAACAGGGCTGGATCAATTGAGCGGGCGGATGGAATTTGTTGCCTTTGTTTAACCTGAATTGAGAGTCAGAGGTGGTGGGAATATGTTATAAAAATACATAGGTAATCGTTAGCCGCACTGGGGAAATGCAACCAAAATTCTTTATATAAATCAGCGACTATGGGCAGAGCGTGTTCCGGATCACTTTCAGGGCTCTTCCTCATACCTCCAGCGCAGCTGGTGATCGCTGATTTATGGGACCACGAGTTCAAGGGCTTTGCGGCCACCACGGACGGTTTCGGCTGGAATATGTTGGTCGAGCGTTGCCAGTTTACCTCTTTTGTGTACTGCTAGGCCCAGCAAATACACATCAGTGATTTGAACATTTGTGATGATCGTTTCGGATTCGATGATTTGAAGGATACTAATGTCCTCAGACCAGAATTGATGGCCTGGGGCATCACAAAGCTGTCGAAAGATGTCAAGTACAGCCATGACATTGCCCGGCCGGTTTGGGTAACTCGGATGGCTGGCTATACGGATGAATCCATTTTCGGTGATGGGGCAGGTCGCCCAAGACTGCCGACCCTTTTTAGCGAACCAGCGATGGGCTGAATCATGATGAATATGCATTGGATCGCTCAAAGCGAGCAGCAGATTGACGTCCAGAAGATAGGTTGTCATGGCGTTTCGTCTCGCAGCCGATTAACCAACTCCGGAGTAACCACGCCGGCATTCGGCTGAATCGGGAAAAGCGGCAACCCATGCCTATTGGAAACAGAGGTCCGTCGGGTCAATGCTTGTCGAGCGAGGTCCGATAACACCTGGCCAAGCGTATTGCCTCGCTGCTTTGCAATTTCCTTGGCAGCGAGAAGGACATCATCTTCAAGATCGATGGTGGTCCGCATTTTTTCCTCCGAAATATCATTATGGAATTTCATCTGATGTTTGATGATAAAACATCAACTATGAAACGTCAATAGGTTTTAGTGGATACAGGATGTTCATTCAGAAAGGCGCCGAATACACCATGTAAATCAAAGGAGGCTGCGATGAAGAAATATGGCTTTGGCGTGTTCTTTTCAATATTATTGGTGATTTTGGCGGTCGGGTCAGCCAATGCCGGCGGGCTGTGGCTGTACGAGCAGGCAACCTCCGACATGGGCGTGGGCGGCGCCGGACGTGAAGCCGCGGGGCTGGATGCGTCAACGGCCGGGGGCAAACCGGCTGCGATGACCCGGCTGGATCGCTCCCAGATGGAAGGCGGCATTGTGGGCTTTTTTCCAAACATGAAGTTTGATGTCGAAAGTTCCACTTTCGGGGGCAATGACGGCGGCAACGCCGGCAATTTTAGCGCCGTCCCCTCGCTGTATTACGTGCACAGCCTGAGCCCGGACTTGAAACTGGGCCTGGGGGCGGGGTCCTATTTCGGCGGCGCGGTCAGCTATTCCAACGAATGGGCTGGAAAATACTATGTCCAAAAAGGCAGCTACACGACGGCCGCGGTCAACCCGACCATCGGCTACCGGGTCGCTCCGTGGTTGTCGGTCGGCGGCGGCTTCAGCGTGGTATACGGCGCGCTCAGCGAGCGGGTGGCTGTCAATACGCTTCTGGAGCCCGGGGACGGCCGCCTCAAGTACGATGACACGGACATCGGCTACGGATTCAACCTCGGTGTACTGTTCGACTTGAGCCCCCAGACCCGTGTGGGCGTCACTTACATTTCCCACGTCGACCTGGAATTCAAGGACAAATTAAAGTTCAAAAACCTCGATGGAACCATCCTGGGGGCGGCCCTGAATGCATCAGGAGTGGCGGATGACCGGCTGAAAATCGATACCACCATCCCCATGCAATTGGCGGTTGGGGTTTATCATGCCTTCAACGACAAGTTCGCGCTGGCAGCCTCGGTCAACTGGCAGGAATGGAGCAAATTCGGCCAGCCCGAGATTTCAGTTTCAGACGAGAACAGCGTCACGAAGGACCTGGACTACAAAGACACCTTCCATATCGGCTTGGGGGTCTATTACCGCGTGGCTGATCCCTGGCTGCTGATGGCCGGGTTCGGCTACGACAGCTCACCCATATCCGACCCCGACGATCGTTCACCCCTGCTGCCTTTGGACGAGACCTATCGCTATGCGACCGGCGTTCAGTGCGACTGGACGAAGAATGTTTCAGTGGGTGCGGCCTGCACCCTGATTGACATCGGGAAAGCCAAGATCAACCGCAGCGAAGGACCACTCGTAGGCGACCTCAAGGGAGAGTATGGCACCAACTACGTTCAAGCTTTTAACATGAACGTTGTCTATCGGTTCTAAGCGGGTTGCGGGGACTAACGGATTGACAAATGACGAATGATCCGCCGAAGGCGGATCGAATGAAGGAATTCTATCTGCTTTAAAACATTATCAAGACGGAGCGAAGCGAATTCCATAATTAGTCAATATTCAATATTCAATTGTCATTTATCTGGGTTGCGGAGTCCGGGTGATGGGCATAGCGAATAGAGCATCGCGTAAAAAGTAAGAGTAAGTTACAGGGTGCTGTGGTGTTGTGGCTCGCGGATCATAGCTGATAGCTGACAGCTCATGGCTGATAGCAAAAAAAGTTGATTAAGTTTATTGAGTTGATTGAGTTTATAAGTTGAATGGATTGATTGCATTGTAAAATCAGAATGAGTCCTTATTCTCTCAATCAACTTAATCAACTGATCAACCGGGGAGATGATCCCAACGATCTCAACCAACTAAACGATCATAACCATCACAACGAACTAAATTTATCCCGTTAAACCTTTTTGTCTTTTGTTTAACCGGGACGAACCTAACGATCATAACGCTCAAAACGAACCTAAAAGGAGGTAATTATGAAAAGACAATTGACCGCAGGTATATTGATAATGGCAATGGTGTTGATGATTCCGCTGCATGGATTTGCGGCAGCGCCAATGGAAACCGTGAAAGCCGGCGTCGATAAGGTGCTGGGGACGCTGACCGATCCTGCCTTCAAGGCCAAACCAAAAGACCAGCAAATCGCTCAACTGACGGATGCCATCAATACAATTTTCGATTTTGAAGAACTGTCGAAAAGAACCCTGGGGCGGGAGTGGAAAAAAATGAACGATGCGCAGCAAAAAGAATTTGTCCAGTTGTTCAGGCAACTTCTCCAGGGCGTCTATGCAGACAGGCTCCTGGCTTACTCGGACCAGAAGGTTATCTTTGATAAGGAGGACATGCTGAAAAAAGGAACCGCCGAAGTCCAAAGTTATCTGCAGACGTCGGACGGCAAAAAAATCCCGCTTTTTTACCGGCTCACCGACAAAAGCGGCTCCTGGAAGGTTTACGACGTCATCATCGAAGGGGTTAGCATGGTGAACAACTACCGTACCCAGTTCAGGGAAATACTCGCCAAAGACTCTCCCGAAAAATTGCTGGAAATATTGCGCAATAAAGTTGGTAAAAGCTGAATAATAGACAAATTCTGTATATCAGAATTTTGGTTATTCTAAAAAATATTCCAAAAAATCTGTTGAATATTAGAGCTGGAACATTTATCGTTGAGTCGCTCAAATACAGGTCAAACCAGCCAGATCAGCGCCAAGGGTGATTAAAATATATAATAAAAATTTACAAGGGTACGCTTTCGCCGTAAACGCGTTTGATGCCGCCAAAATTCTTTACATACATCAGCGATCACCGGCAGACCGCTGTCCCCGGCCCCTTCCAGGGGCCTTCCTCATACCCCCAGCTCCGCTGGTGGTCGCTGATTATAATTATTTCGACTGAATTTACCCTATGAATACGTCGCTGCACACTAAACCCAGTCAAGGAGGGTGGAAATGAAGGTGAGATTTCTTCACGGAGGCGCAGGCTTCCTGGTGATTTTCATGGCCCTGGCCGCTGTTGTCCAGCCGGCCGGGGCCGCAGAGTTTTCGGCCGATACGATCATTGACCGTCTGGGGCAAAAACAACAGGTGAAAATCTACATCAAAGACCGGCAGATACGCGCGGAGATGGTGGACCCCTTCGGGCAGCAGCAGGTATTGATCAGCCGTCCGGGCAAAGACCAAACTTTCATGCTCTACCCCAAAACCAAAGGCTATATGGCATTTCCCGCCACGGCGGCGCTCTCCCCTCTCGAACAGGATCCCAAGGCCATGCAGGACAATGATCGCCGACGGCTGCTCGGCCAGGAGACGGTTGAAGGCTATGTCTGCGACAAATACGAGATCGCCTTCAAAAACACATACCGGGGCAAGCTGCTGGTGTGGGTCGCCCGCAAGCTGGATTATCCCATTCAGATGGTGCAGGTCGACGGGCCGCCTACCGGCGTTCTGAGCCGCAAATTGACAAATATAAACGAGCAGCGGATCGAGGATTCCATGTTTCGCGTGCCGGCGGGCTACAAAAAGATCAGCAAACCTGTCCAGGGGTTTTGCGGTGCGGGGTTCTGCACGGTGAGCCTGTACTAGTTTGATTTAAACCCGCCGCTTCCACCGTTGGACACTGAGAGGTTCTAACGGTCCGGGGAGACATAGTCGGACTGCCAAAAATTCGAAATCCGAAATTCGAAACAAATCCTGAATTCAAATGCGGATTGCCCTTTATGTTTGCCGGAGGCCGACCGTTTAAAATATTTAATAGATCGGTCATCCCGCCCATGCGGGGCCTCTCAACGGCAAACATAAAACAAACAGTCTCTGCGCACTTTGCGGCTCTGCGGTGAATACTAAATCCTAATTAAGAATGTCTAAACAATTATTGCCGCATTATTAAAAACGCTTGGCCATTTGCAGTCTTTGCAGCAGCATCGTGCGTGGGTTTAGAATTTTGAATTTGGGTCATTATTTGGCTCCGCTTTTCTTCATGAACTTCAGGAATTCGTAATCCGGCGATATCATCAGAATGGTTTTGTCATCGAGCGCTTTGCGGGTTGCCTGGAGGGTTCGGGTCAATTCGAAAAACTCGGGATCCTGTCCGAAGGCTTCGGCATAAATGCGCGCCGCTTCAGCATCCCCCTGGCCCCGTATCGCCTGCGCCTTCCGCTGGGCCTCGGCCAGGATGATGGTCCGATCGCGATCGGCAGTCGCCCGAATTCCAAGGGCCTGCTCCTGACCCTCGGAGCGGTACTTTTTCGCTTCACGGCCGCGCTCTGCACGCATGCGCGCATAGACGGCCTGTTGGTTTTCCGGAGGCAAATCGATGCGTTTGATGCGAACGTCGATGACGCGCATGCCGTAAGCTTGAGCCCCCTCATCACAGCGTTTGCGCAGCGCCTCCAGTATTTCCGATCTGGATTTGAACAGGATGTCGATCATGACATAACGCCCCAATTCCATCCGGATTTCAGAATCGATCATGTCACCCAGACGTGCCAGGCCGCCGCCGATGTCGCGCACGGTTTTATAAAACTTCAATGGATCCGTGATCCGCCACTTGGCATAAGTGTTTAATTTCAGGCTCTTTTTGTCGGCCGTCAACATCTCGGCCGGAGCGGCTACATAGTCCAGCAGGCGGTTTTCGAAAATGACAACCTGCTGAATAATCGGTATCTTTATGTGCAGGCCCGGCCCGATGGTTTCGCCGATGGGTTCTCCCACCTGGATCAGGATGGCCTGCTCCGTCTGGTCCACGACGTAGAAAGAAGCGTAAAGCGCCGCAAGTAACAGCGCAATGATCAGAAGGATGGGTCCGCTTTTCTGCCCCATTTTATCACCGTAGATCTTGTTTTGGCATGTCCGCTTGCGAGTCCTGGCGGCCGAGCTCCTCCAGGGGCAGCAGCGGCAGTACCCCTTGGTTTTCGGAATCGATAATAAACTTGCGGGCTTTGCCGGCAATTTCCTCCATGGTCTCGAGATACAGGCGCTTGCGGGTAACATCCTTGGCCCTGCGGTATTCCGTCAGCAGTGCCGTAAATCGAGTCGCGTCGCCCCGGGCCTGGTTGGTTCTTTCCGCTGCATAGGCTTCGGCTTCACGCTCGATGCGAACCGCCAGACCCTTGGCAGTCGGCAGGATGTCACTGCGATAACTTTCGGCGTCATGCACGGATGTATTCTTTTCCTCGCGCGCCGAGATCACCTCTTTAAAGGCGTCTCTGACCGGCTCCGGAGGTTGCACGGCCTGAAGCTGGACGGCCGTAACCTGCAGGCCGCATGCATAACTGTCCAGGATTTGTTGGAGTGTTTTTTGGGCGTCGTTTTGAATGGCGAGGCGCCCGGTGGTCATGGCCGCGTCGATGTTGCAGCGGCCCATGATCTCGCGCATCGCCGCTTCAGCCGCATCCCGCACGGTTTTGTCGGGAGCGGCCAGATTGAACAGATAGTCGGTCGCATTTCGGATTTTGACCTGTACGCTGAACCACAGGTCAATGATGTTCTCATCGCCTGTCAGCATCAGGGCTTCGTCAGGCACCGGCTGGGATTGCGGCGGCGGCCCGGGGTTCAGTGTCCTGAATCCGAATTCGAATCGCTGGATCCGCGTCACTTTGGGCCGGCTCACCGCTTCGATGGGATACGGCAGGTGATAGTGCAGGCCGGGCTCTGCGGTTCGGACGAGTTTACCGAAACGCTGAACCACGCCGAGCTCATCCGGCGCAATCATATATATCCCGGAAAGTATCCAGGCTGCCATGAGGATCAGAAGCGTCGTGGTTATACCGGGCAAGCGCCTGCGCAGCTTTCGGAGAGGGCCGACGAGTTTTTCCCGCGGCGGCAGCTTGAGATGCGCCTTCATCCGCTGCCGCCATGTTTGACTTTGTATAGCTTGGGCCTCATTCATATTACTTCTCTTCCGGAGGCTCTTCGGGTTCCGTCTTGAGTGCCTGGGTCAATCCTTTGAGGTCGCCGCCGGCAATACCGATCTCTTTGAGAATCGCATCAATCAGCGGCGCCTGCCCGCGATAGCGCAACGCGCTGTTTATCAGCTGGTCGGCCAGACTGCCGCCGCCTGCCGGCGATTCGGCACCGTTGCCGGGGCCGCTGTACGGCGTAAGACCTTCAACCTGGAAGATCTTGATTCCGTCGATCGATTCAATGGGCTTGACGCTTTCGCGGATGATCTCAGCCAGATGTTCAATAATGGCCATTTTGATGCGGGCGGCACTCTTGGCCGGATCCAGCACATTTTCGGCTTCGTGTAGTGCCTGCGTGCCCTCAGCCTCGACTTTATACCGTTTTTCAGCAGCCTTGGTGCGTACCAGTTCGGCTTCGGCCTCGGCTTCGGCAATCTTGCGGATCTTGTCGGCTTCACCGCCGGCCACGATTTTAACGGTTTCGGCTTCGCTCATGGACGCCTTCATTCTGGCCTCAGCCGCTTCTTTCACACCGATGGCCTCGCGCTCGGCTTTTTTGCGCGCTTCCAAAATCTCGACGGCTTTCTGGCGTTCAGCGATCTCTATCTGGCGGGCGGTGACGACCTGTTCCTCGGCCTTTACCGCCAGGGCGCGGGTTTTGTCGACCTCGGCCTGGGCGGCCGTGTGCTCCTTGGTTTTTTCTTCCAGTGCGATCACGCGATCCATATCAGCCAATTCAATGCTTTTTTTGCGTTCGACCTCCTCAATTTCAAGGGCTTTGGTTCGTTCCAGGTCTTTTTGCTTGATGAGCAGTTCTTTAGCGATGCGCTCGGCTTCCACCAATTTTTCGGCCGCGATACGCGCCTGATCAAGCTGAAGTTCGGACTCTATTCTGGTCTCCCGCAGCAGTCGATCTTTCTCAATCTCAGCAGATTCAAGCGCCTTGGCCCTGGCGATCTCTTTCTCTTTCAGCAGCTGCTCCTTGGCAATCCGCTCCTCTTCCAATATTTTCTCCGCGGCAATCCGCGCCTGATCGACCTTTTGCTGCGCCTGAATCCGGGTCTCCTCGGAGAGCTGCTCGGTTTTTGTCTGGGCGATTTGAAGGGAATGCGCACTGTCTATCTCAGCTTCTTTCAGGAATTGATTTTTGGCGATGCGCTCCTGCTCAACGCTGCGCTCGAAACCAAGCTGCGCCAATTCGACCTGCTGTTTGGCCGCAATTTCCGCTTCCCGGGCCTGGCGTTCCTTCTCGACCTGTTCTTTGACGACATTGGCGTTTTGTTCGGCCCGGCGAACCGCGATTTCACGCTGTTGCTCCAGTTTGGAAAATTCTTCCTCTTTCGCGAGCTCGAGCTTGCGCCGTTCGGCTTCCAGGTCTTTTTGGCGGATGGCAACTTCCGTATCCCGTTCGATGGCGTTGCGCTGTTTGGCCCGGGCCTGAATCATTTCGGTCAGCAACGTCAGACCCTGAGCGTCGAAGGCATTATCGGGGTTGAAATATTTGCGGTCGGTCTGCTCCAGTTCACTCAAGGAAACCGATTCAAGTTCAAGGCCGTTTTTGGAAAGACCCTCCCCGACCGACTCCTGCACCCGCTGGACGAATTCGCCCCGATTCTGGTGCAGATCGTCCATATTCATCTCAGCAGCCACCGCCCTGAGTGCGTTGACGAACTTGCCTTCGACCAGCTCTTTGAGCGCATCCGGATTCATCGTGCGCCGGCCGAGTGTCTGGGCGGCAGCGGAAATGTCATCCAGGGTGGGTTTGACCCGCACGTAGAATTCGGCCTGCACGTCCATCCGCAGACGGTCTTTGGTGATCAGGGCCTGTTGATTGGCACGGGTGACTACCAGCCGGATGGTGTTCATGTTGACCTGGATGACTTCGTGCAGCACCGGAAAAACCAGCGCCCCGCCGTTCATCACCACTTTCTGGCCGCCGAAACCGGTTCGCACGAAGGCCGTTTCCTTGGAGGCGCGTTGATACCGCCTGGAATAGATCAACCAGACAATAAAAAAGGCGATCGCAACACAAACTAGAATAACAAAAAATAATGCAGGTACTGACATAATCGTGCCCTCTTACGTGATATTCGTTTAGTTGCTGAAACTCGGCCAATATTTCAGGCTTTGGCTGCAGAGGATCCGGCCAAAGTCCATGGGGGCTGTTGCAATCGTATTTTTCCAGGGCGAAATATCGATCCTGTTCGCGATGCAGTGGCGGATCACGCCGGCGTCATAGGCCTCTCCGACGAGCAATGCGCCAACGATGCGAGATCCGTCCAGATACAATTTGCGCATCCGGCCGTGCGTGAAATCTGCGCAGCAAAGTTCTTCGTACTGACCATACGCCGGTCGGGACTGGCCGATGGAGGCAACGACCACTCCCAGCACCGTCGTGACATTCTCGCGGAATTGGCCGTAACGGCGGGCCGCACGTCCGGCCATGTTGAGCCCGGCAATTTCACCCTGGGCGCAGGCGTTAAACCAGGTGGCGATGACTTCCATCTCGCCGGTAATTTCGTTTCTTCCTTCGGCGACATCCCCGGCGGCGTAGACATCTTCCACATTGGTGCGCATGCAGTCGTCCACCAAAATGCCGACGTTCGCTTTGATGGAGGTATTCTTGACCATGCGGGCGTTGGGCCACACGCCCTTGCCCACAATCACCGCATCCGCCGGCAGCGATTCGCCGTAGGATGTCACCACGCCCGCCCGCCCCTTGTTTTCGTACACCCGCGAAACTTCGCGGCCAAAAAGTATTTTAACGCCGTGGCTGGCAAGTTTCTCCTGAATGATATAGGCGCTTTCGCGGTCCATTTGCTGCGAAAGCACCTGGTCGGAGCCGACAACCAGGGTGATCTCCGCTGTTTTATCCAGGACGGCTTTGATGGTCTGCAAACTGACCAGACCGGCCCCGATGGCGACGATGTTTTGGGCGTTTTCACACGCAGCTTTGATTTGTTCGGCATCCGCCATGGTTCGCAAAGTTGAGACGTACTTTGAAGCGTCCGGATCCACGTTTGCCAGGGGCCGGGCAGAGGCTCCGCTCGCGATCAGAAGCGTGTCGTAGTCCAGCCGCGACCCATCGTCGAGATGGATGCGCCGTTGGACAGGATCCACCTGCTGCACGCTTCGGCCCAAAATAGCGTCAACCCGGTATTTTTTGTAAAAACCTTCATCCACCAGGAACAGCTGTGATTTTTTAATTTGACCGCCGATGTAGTAAGTCGTGAGCACCGGCGAGTAAGCATGGCATTTTTCGGCCGACACCAAGACGATCGGACGGCGGTCGCCGCTTTGGCGGATGGCCCGGATTGCGGATAGCCCCGCAGCGCTGTTGCCGATAATCGTATGTCTCTTGGCCTTGGACATACCCCATCCGTCACTTTAAAATTGAAAACCTGGGCCTCTGAGCCCGGCTAGCGAAGATTGGCTGTGCCGTGAATCCCGCTGCCAGCGGGACCGGAATGATGGAACACTGGAATGTTGGAATATTGGGTTTGGCGGAATGCGATCTGTTTTTAAATCGATGGCACAGATCAGGAAATAAAATCAGACTATCATCCGCATTTAATTCCCAATATTCCATTTTTCCAACATTCCATTATTCCATGGTTATCTGACCGCGACGACACCCCTCCAGCGTGAAGACAAGTCCCGCCGTCGGCAGGTCCGCTGGGCCGGGATTTTTTACTTCAAACCCAGTTCTCTGAGCTTGAAGTCGCTTGGAATCCCATCCGAACTCCAGCCCCTGAGACGGTAGTATTCCGGCAGCATTTCGCTCAGATGCACAACCATTCCCTTGGCCGGGCCATCGGGCATCGGTTCCTCCAGCATGCGCCTGGGCAGGGTGTCGTCTTTGCCCGTCAGCCCGGCTTTGAGGTTGAACAGTCTTTCCTGGTTGAAAATCCGCTCCCCCGTGCGCATCAACCCCCGATAGTCGCCCATGTCGATGCCCGTAGCCGTCTCGATCAGCGCGCGGCAGTTGTCTTCGTCCATCCCCAAAAAGAACATGAAATTGCACATCCCACTGGAATCCAGCACACAGAACCAGTCCTGGATGTCTTTGGCCAGCTCGGGTTTGTCGTCCCACCTCAGGGGATCGACCGGCCCCAGGCCCCGGTCTTTGGTGAGCCTCCAATAATCAACGCCGTAAAGGGACAGATCCTGCACCTCACCGCGAATATGGCACGCACCGCGGCTGTTGGTGGCGTAACCGAGTCCCTGCCCCTGCAGGCCGCGGGGATCGTAGCTGGCAAACTCCAATTTCTTGGCGCCCATAAAAAACTCGGGATGCCCATAGCGCGCTGCCAGGCGAAAGGCGCCGTCGGCCAGAATATTGCCGAAGCCGCGGCGATAGGCCATGTCCTCGGTCAGTTGAATGACGGCTTCGTTGTTGCCGAAATTAAGCGGCATACCCACATCTTTGAGAGGCAAATGGCCTTCTTCATAAAGCTCCATGGCGCAGGCAATGGTCGCCCCGGCGGAGATGGTGTCCATCCCCAATTCATTGCAGATGAAGCCGGCTTTGGAGACCACTTCGAGATCGTTGCTGAAGCAGCTGGAGCCGTAAAGACCGATGGTTTCGTATTCGGGTCCGACGCCCTGGGAAGCATATTTGGGATTGGTAATTTTGGTCACCCGCCCGCATCCGACGGGGCAGCTGGGACAGGCCAGCCCCATTTTTTTGCGGGTCGAAATGGTGGTTGCCAGGCGGTCGCCGGACAGCTTCTCCCAGCTTTGGTTGGTTCCGTATTTAAAGTTGCGGGTGGGCAGCACCCCGAACTCTTTGACAAGGCTCAACACTCCGGGCGTGCCGATTTGATGAAAATGCTCGGTGCCGGGGGTGTCGATCTTGCGGTAGGCATCCATCATGGCGGCCCAGAAAGCGGTTTTATCGGCCATTTTTACGCCGCGGGTGCCCCGGACGGCAATCGCCTTGAGATTTTTTGATCCCATGACGGCGCCGACCCCGGATCGGCCGGCCGCGCGCCCCATATCGCTCATCACGCACGCGATCAGCACCTGGTTCTCACCGGCCGGCCCGATGCAGCACACTTTGGCATCGGGATGGGTTTCGGCGATGACGGCCAATTCGGTCTCCGTGCTCGTCTTGCCCCACAAGTGCTCGGCGTTGCGCACTTCAACGGTGTCGTCATCGATCCACAAATAGACGGGACGCCTTGATTTTCCCTCCAAGATTAGCATGTCGTAGCCCGCATACTTGATGGCCGAAGCAAAGGCCCCGCCCGCACTGGAATGGGCAATGGCGCCCGTCAACGGGCCTTTGGTCACCACCATGTAGCGGCTGCTTCCCGGGGCACCCGTGCCGGTCAGCGGGCCGGTGACAAAAAGAAGCTTGTTGCGGGAATCCAACGCGCCGACGGCCGGATCGATCTCTTCATAAAGATACCGGACCCCCAGGCCCCTGGCGCCGATAAAGTTCTCGGCGGCTTTGCGGTCGAGGCTCTCCACCGTCACCAACGGTTCGCTCAAATTCAAGCGGATCACATTTCCTGTCCATCCAAACCACATCGCTATGCCTCCTGATATGAATCTAAAAGTTTTTTGGCCGTTGTTTTCTGTTTGTCCGCCACTGCCCTATGCGCATCAGTGAATTTTAAGGCACCGCTGCGGCAAATTCGCGCGCACTGCGGTGTGCCGCCGCACAGATCGCATTTTTCCGCCCGTCCTTCGGCCACCACAATGCACCCGAAAGGGCATGCCATGGTGCACATCTTGCACCCCACGCAGCGCTCCGTATTTACTTTGATCATTCGCGCTTCGTGCTTTGAATCCGTTTCGACGGTCAGGGCGGCTGCCGGACAAGCCTTGGCACACCAAGGCTCTTCGCATTGATAACAGACCACCGGCACGGCCATGGCCTTTTCGATAAAAACGTTTACACGGATTCGGGCTTTAAGCGGATTGAACTCATCATGATGCGCGAAGGAGCAGATCAGCTCGCAGTATCCGCAGCCGGTGCATTTAGAAATGTCAATAACGAGCGATTTAGGCATTTTTTTCAGTTCCTCTCAAAAGGGTTTTTTATCCTCCCACCACCGGAGGAAAGACGGCGATTATGTCTCCGTTGTTCAGTTCAGTGTCTAAATTATCCAGAAAAACAATATTCCTGCCGTTGCGCAATATCTTGACATCATTGCGCAGCTCACCGGAATCAGTAAAAATTTGCGCATGGCGCTGCCGCGAGGTGCACAGTTCAGCCAACAGATGTCGGACCGTCTGCGGGCTGTTCAGGGCGACACGGATGGTTTTTTCCCCGAAGACCTCTTGAATAGTGGCATGTAAATCAACCTGAACGGTGATGCTCATCGTGTTGAACTCCGCTGCGAAACAGGCAGTCGTTTAAATTTTTTTGGGTGCAAAAACCTTCTTGACGACCCGGGCTAGCTGGTCCTTGTTTGATGTTGGCGCCATCCGGCTGAACGTCTCTTTCTTTTCGGTCGCAGCCGGGCCGCCGCCGAAGTTCGGCTGCGCGGCTGCCCGATTTGCATGCCTGGCGCCGCCCGGCAGGGAAACTTCCGGCAGCCGCGGGCCGGACCCCAGGGAATCCGGTCTGCCGACCGCCGTCAGCGCCGGCTCCGGGGCCCGCATTTCAGCGGGCGGAGGCTCGGCGACACGGCGCTCCGGCTCAGGAGCCGGGGGGCTGAGGTCCTGCCACTTGGCGGCCATTGGTTTTGCGGTTTCTGCCTCCCTGCGGCCTTTGTCTTTTGCTCGGCCAACGGATGCCGCCGGGGTAATTGAATCCAGGGTGCAGGAGATTCCCAGGTAAGCGGCCCTTACATGTTCGTTGTCCTGCAGATCCTTGCTCGCACCTTCCAGGGCGATCTTCCCGGTTTCCAAAACGTAGCATTTGCGAGCCAATTGCAGCGCCAAATTTGCGTTTTGTTCAATGAGCAGAATGGACACCCCTTCTTCCGCAATTTTCTTGATGATGGATCCGACGTCACGTGTCAGAATCGGCGACAATCCAAGAGAGGGTTCATCCAGCAGCAGAAGTTTGGGCGCGCCCATCAGCCCCCGGCCGATGGCGATCATTTGCTGCTCGCCGCCGCTCATCTTGGAAGCCGGTTTGGCGGCGGCGGTGCCGAGTAACGGAAAGTAATTAAAAACCCGCTGCAAATCCTGTTCAACGAATTCTTTCTCGCGCCTTAAATGGGCGCCGATCAACAAATTATCCCGAACGCTCATTTCTAGAAACAGCCGTTTGCCCTCCGGGACGTGCCCGATCCCCATTTCCACGATCTCTTCCGGCTCCATCCCGTCAATTCGGCGGTCTTGAAACCAAATCTCACCGGAAGTCAGCGGAACGATGCCGGAAATGGCCCTTAAGGTCGTACTTTTACCGGCACCGTTTGCTCCGATCAGGCACGTGATCGTGCCCTCCTCCACCTCCAGCGAAATTCCTTTCAGCGCCTGAACGCCGCCGTAGTGGACCGCGATGTTCTTTAAGCTAAGCATAAATCAATTTCTTCTCCCAGGTAGGCCTTGACCACTTCCGGATGTCGGCAGACATTTTGGGGTGCGCCTTCTGCAATTTTATAGCCGAAATTGATGCATGTAATCACATCACACGTGCTCATTACGGCATTCATATCATGCTCCACCAATAAGATCGTAATACCCTGGTCCCGAACCGCCTTGATCCGTTCCATCGTCTGGGCGGTCTCGGTAGGGTTCATACCCCCGACCGGCTCGTCCAGCAGAATAATCTTGGGATTGGTTGCCAGGGCATTGGCGATTCCCAGCGCGGCGGCATGGCCATGGGGCAGGTCGGCGGCCCGCTCGTTGGCGATGTCGGCGATACCCATCTGGTCAAGCAACGCCAGTGCGCGTTGTTCCACGGCCTTTTCTTTGCGCTGGGACTTTTTATTAAACCAAAATTGCTGCCAGAGATGGATGCCGGTATGCATGTGAGAGCTCATGATCACGTTCTGCAAGGCAGTGATTTCCTTAAAAAGGGCCGTCAACTGGAACGTGCGCACCAAACCCAGCCTGGCAACTCGATACGTCGGCAAATGGGTAATATCGCGTCCCTGCCAAAAAATTTTCCCACGGGTCGGACGCAGGAACCCGGTGATGAGATTGAAGATCGTGGTTTTGCCGGACCCGTTGGGCCCGATCAGGCCGCGTATCTGGCCTTCTTCCACCGTCATTTCCAAATCACCGACGGCCGTATTGCGCCCGAAAAGCTTGGTCAATCCTTTCAGTTCAAGTATTGCCATGTTGTCCAGTAGATCCCATCACCGTATTGCCTGAATCGTTCAACGTTCAGGTCCCGGATTCACCGGGTCGCGCCGCGGCCTTCGGCGGCGCCGAAGGCCGTAAAAAAAACGCCGGGCAGCGCCGCCGGCTCCCGGCGCCCTGCGGGCGTCTACTTGAGCATTCGCAGCTTGGCCGGCAGGCTTTCCAATCCATTTGGAAGAAAAATCAGAATTAAAATAATGATCGTTCCAAAAATCATCGGCACCCATTCGACCAGGGGCCGCAACAACTCGGCCAGGAAGGTTAAAACAACCACCCCGATGATCGGCCCGGCAAAGGTATGCGAACCGCCGAACACCACCCAAACCAGCAGATAAAGGGTGGTGTTGAATCCAAATTGGCGGGGCTCAATGGCCCACAGGCGATGGGCCAGGATCACGCCGGCGACACCGGCAAAAAAAGAGCCGATGGAAAAGGACAGCATTTTGTATTTGGTAATGTTGATGCCGACGCTTTTGGCGAGTTTTTCTTCAGATGCCAGCGCGCGCCAGGTGTCGCCGATGCGCGATTTGTCGAATCGGTACATAATCGCCAGAGAAACAATGGTTATCGCCAGGGCAAGAAAATAGTAAGGTACGGCCTCCTCAAAATCCAGCCAGCTCACATTTTGGAAAAGCACCGGCGCGGGTACGGTCAGACCCTTATGACCCCCGAAGGGAATTTTGAAGCGGATCCAACACAAGCGAATGGCTTCCCCGGCTGCAAAAGAGGCCACAAAAAAGGCAAAGCCCCTGGTTCTGGCCAGCGGGTAGCTGATGGCCAGGCCGGCTAAGGCGGCTGCCAGGCCGGCCAGCGGCAGGGAGAACCAGAACGGAACACCCAGCGTGCCGGCCAAGAGGGCCGTGGCGTAGGCCCCGCAGCCCATCATGGGAATGTGGGCCAGGGACCATCCGCCGGTGGTGGTGATCAGTCGAAAGCTTGAGACTAAAATGATGTTGATTAAAAGATTCGTCAGAAGATCGACTTTATAGCCGCTGATGGCAAACGGTGCGGAAATCAATACCACCGGCAGCGTACCCAGTATGAACGCCTGCTTGTAATTAATTTTCTGCATGCCCCGTCATGCCCTCGGGCTTGATCGCTAAAATAATCAGCATTACCAATACGTTTACCAGACTCGCAATGGTGGAGTCCAACAGCGTGGTGATGATGGTCGTTAAAAACCCGAAAAAGAGCGACGCCCAAATGGTGCCTTTGATGTTGCCTGCTCCGCCGACAATGACGACGACGAAAGCCGTCCACACGACGGCGTGGCCCATGTAAGGATGAACCGACATGATCGGCGCCATCAGCGCCCCGGCCGCACCGGCCATAGCAGATCCCAGCAGCATCGCCGTCGCGGCACATTTTTTGACGCTGACCCCCTGCAGGGCCGCCGCCTCCGGTTCCATGGCCGCCGCCCGCAGCGCGCGGCCGATCTTGAAGCGTTCCAGAAAGTTCCAAAGCGCGACCAGCAGCAGAATGGTGGCCGGCACGACGATGAAACGCTGCCAGCTCGTGGAGATGCCGCCCAGATCCAGCACCTGCGGATAGGCCGCCGGCACGGGTTTCATCTTTCCCAGGCCCCAGATTTTCACCACCGCAACTTGAAGAATGAAAACCAATCCGACGGACATGATAAATCCACTGAGAATATTGCCGTGCGCCTGGCGAAAAACCAGCCGTTCCGAGATCAGGCCCAGCAGTCCGACCAGAACAATCGCCGCCGCCACCGCGACAAAAAACGGCCAGTGCATTTTGGCGTAAAGAACCCAGACCGTATAGGCGCCGACCATGTAAAATTCGCCGTGGGCGAAATTGACGATATGCATCACCCCGAAGACCAGGCTTAAGCCGACGGCAATCAACGCGTAAAACGAGCTGGTTATCAGTCCGTTTAATATGGTTTGGCCAATGAATTCCATCGCATCTTTCGTTAAAACGGCTTTAGGCACGCGGGCGGGGACAGGCCCCGCCCGGTGCAATTCATGTTGTCGCAGCCTCGCAAGGTTGTACGAGGGTTACTTCATCATATTCCATTTTTTAAGGTACTTGAATAACGTATCCTTATTGCTCCCCCTGGCAAGCCACTCGTTCAGGCCTTTGTAGGCGACGATGGCCGGCTTGCCGCTGCGGATCTCGGTAATGGGCCAATTGGGAACAAGCAGGTTGTCCAGGCCGAACACGTCGGTGCCCCACCAAACACCCGGGCCAAAGGCATGCGGCACCGACGAGGAGCTCTTCAACGCCTGATACACTGCCTCGGAATCCACGCTGCCGGCTTTCTCGACCCCGTATTTCCAGACATCCAACCCCCCCATGTATTCCCACACGATTTCGGAAAATCCATGGTCCGGATATTTCGCCTGCCACTTCGCATAAAACTCGTTTTGCCGCTTGGACAGCTTCGGGTCGTCAAAATCCGGGAACCCCGAGACGGCGCCTTCCATCCATTCCACCGGAACTTTCGCCGTAATGGCCTTGAAGTCCCAGCAGGCCGAGGTAATGATTCCCTTCCAGCCCTGGGTATACGCCTGTTCGAGGATCAGGGCCTGAAACTCCGGGTAAGAGGCGCCCATGCTGAGGATGTCCGGCTTGGTGGCCAGCGCCGCGGTCACAATCGGAGCAAAATCCGTGGTGTCCAATCCAAAGGGTTTGGAATACGTCACCTCGATTCCGGCTGCATCGAAGCCGGCCTCCGACCAGGCGATGGCTGCCAGGCCGATTTCATCGTCCTGGGATAGGATCGCCGCGCGCTTGGCTTTCGGATACGCCTCCCCGATATACTCGATGTGCAGCAGATGGTAGACAGGGAAATTGTCGGTCACGTCCATGAGGTAGGGTCTATCCTTGGCGATGTCCGAGGCGATCAGAACGAAGGTGATGATCTTGTTTTTAGTCACAAACGGCTGTACCACAGCGCTTTCGGCACCGCCCAGCATCAGCATGGCCGCCACCTTGTCCTCCAAAATGAGCTTCCTGGCTCCCAGAAGGGCTTTGCCGGCGTCGCCTTCGTTGTCGAATTCAACGACCTCGACTTTGTAGCTCTTGTCGCCGGCCTTGATGCCCCCCGCACCGTTGACTTCTTCGAGCCAGATGCCGACCCCTTCCAGACCGGGCAGCCCCCAGGCAGCGGCCGGACCCGAAAGCGGCGCGTTGTATCCGATTTTGACAACTTCGCTTGCTGCGGCAACCTTCGTCGGAGAGGAAACGGCCGCCAGACACAATGCCGTCGCCAACGCCAAAACAATAATGAAACTTCTTTTCATCATGTGCCCTCCTTCCATTTTTGTGGGTTGAAGTTCAGGGGCTTAATTGTTTACCCCCAAAATCAAATTCGGATTTGTAACGCTTAAGCTTAAGAAACCGCAGACCATGTTGTTTCTTAAGCAGATAAATCCCTTTTATTTCCGGAAGACGAATTGGGCGGCAGAGGGCAGCCGCAGCACCGGCATTTGAATGGGGAAAGCGCGCGGGCGGTTTCGCGATTGTCAGCCAGCAACCAATTTACCGCGACCGGCACGAATCGATGCGTGCGACCCGGAATGCCATTGCCGAGGATATCTGATCATCGTTGATCCGGCATGCTTTCATAAAGGTGGGGATTTGGATGCATCCGTCCTGCGCTTCGCATGAAACGTGCAACGGGAAATACGAAACAGAGGTCTCGCGACCACCGGCCCCCCCCTCTGCCCACCTTAGCTGCTCCGCTCTACTGTCCGGTAAAACAGCGCCGCAATATTTCCAACAATTTTTCAGCGAAGTCTTGTCAAATGCCGGTTTGGTGATAGCACTGATCCGTGGAGTTGTCAAATAAATTGAAAGCGTCCCGCAAATTATGCAATTAATTGAAATTAAAATTAAGCGTTCGACGCCTCATTTGGTATAGCGATTCAGAAGCTCCGTCCAGCTTGCCGTTTCCATGAATTTCAGCAATGCCTGGTTAATCGGTTTGCGCAGCGGGCTGTTTCGCTGCAAGGCGATGCTCACGAAATATTCATCGAAATTCTCGCCAATGACCTGCACTTGGCCTGGAAAGTCTTTTTTGACAAGATAATGTAATATTTTTTCGTCCTGGACAAACGCATCGATCCGCCCGCCGGCGACAGCTGCCAACCCTTTCTGCGAATTTTCAAATGGGATCACGGCGACGCCCTTTTTGGTTAAAAAAGCGAAACCCTCAGATCCGGATATAGATCCGACCCGCACATGGTAAAGATCATTAAAACCATGAACCTTGCCTCTCAATTCGATAAGGGTCAGCTGCGTCGTGATGGTCGCTGTAAAGCCGGCGATGAAAACAATTGAGAAAATCATCCAGATAACCGCAAAGATTCGCCCGCCCGCTGTTTTTGGCGCTTTGTCTCCATAGCCCACGGTTGTCATTGTCACCATTGCCCACCAGATGCCGTGACCGATCCCCTTGATATAGTCGTCTCCGAACATCTCGCTGTTCCGGCGCTTTTCAAATGACCAGACAATCGCGCCGACGATCAGAGACATCAGAAACATCAGACCAACTGCTTTGAGGATCTGCAGTGAAAATATACTTTTGATAACATTCATCCATCGGTAATCTTCACCCTCGGCCGGCACCGCGATGGATAGCCCGGATTTCAAATAGGATTGACTGAAATCTAAGATAGATTCGAAACGATCAGAAACAGCCAGGGATGGGATGGCATCTATTTCTTTTTTTTCAAGCGCCGTCAATAAGGGCTCTATACTGCTGAATTCCCGAAATTCGAAGTCAACGCCCAGATTTTGCGCCACCGCCTGCCAGATTTCAACGCCGAATCCCTTCCATCGATTATCAGCCGTTTTCATGTAGGCCGGCGGTGCCGCTACCACTCCCACCAATAGTTTGCGCTGCGCCGCCCTGTCGTCTTGCGAAAAGGCGGTCGCGGGAACAAACCAAAGCAGCCAGAACCAAATTATGCCGCAGGCTATGATGCAAATTGCTTTATGATTTGACAACATGATCTTCTAATTAATCCGCCCTATCTATAAAGATAGGGTATTCAGGTTGTAAATTGTTCTTTGAAAACTGAAGAAAGTTGTTTGCTCGAAGGTTTGGCGGATTAATTAGCTTATGCTGCGCATTTTGTTTTTAGCTGCTTTTGCCCGCTCAATAGCATGCAAGCGGGTCGCTTTGCGCAGGTCCCAGGCAGCAACCGCCCAAACCACATGCGTTGTACTACCCTGCGAACCCTGATAAATTGAATATGTCCTGTTTTTGCACCTATTGCATAAACAGCAGTGCAAGTCAATGTGTATTGCAGTTTGTCAAACATGCATGATGAACATTATTTTCGATATTTTCCGTGCAAATTTTTTATTGACACCCAATTTCTGGTTAGGGTACAGTGCCCTAACGTTGCACTCTAAGCCATTTGAAACTATTCCTATAGAGAACGACCTCAATCCTTTGGCATGCCTATGATAGAAATCAGCTTCAGCGGCCGCGGCGGCCAGGGGGTGGTGCTCGCCTCCCAGATGCTGGGCCTGGCTTTTTTTAAGGCCGGCAAGTACCCGCAGTGCTACTCGGTCTTCGGGGGTGAAAGACGGGGAGCCCCCTTGGCCAGCTTTCTGCGGGTGGATGACCGAAAAATTTTGTTGAAGTGTGAGATCAAGAATCCAAGCGATTTCATCTGCTTCGACGACAGCCTGTTTGACCCCGCCGCGGTTCGATCCATGTTGAAGCAGGGCGGGAGCCTTCTCATCAACACCCGCCGCAGCCGGGAGGCTTTCGGCGACTTGTCGGCCTATAAACTGGGGCTCGTGGACGGTTTGGCCGTTGCCCGCCGGGCCGGTCTGGACCGCTTTTATAACACCGCCATGGTCGGCGCCTACGGTGCCTTCAGCGGCTACCTTACAAAAGAGCCTATCTTGGAGGCCGTGCGCGAGATGACCCCGGCCGACCCCGAAAAAAACGTCAAGGCCGCCAGTCTGGCCTTCGACCACGTACAAATTATCGAACCAGGAGGTGCTCATGGCTGACCGCACCTGTCCGCCTTGCCTGGATCCTGAAACCATCGTTCCCATTTCCCGTCAAACCACGGCGGTCTTTAAGACCGGTTCCTGGACCGCCGTGCGCCCCCGCTTTGTTGAAAAAACATCACCCTGCCGGGCCGCATGTCCCGCGGGAAACGACATCGTCGGTGCTGCGCGAGCCGCCGCCAGGGGTGACTTTGACACGGCCCTGGCCGCTTTCCTGGAAGAGACTCCCCTGCCGGGGG
>CP070771.1:2857278-2889575 GCA_020345785.1 Desulfobacterales bacterium | reverse complement strand
ATATCTTGCTAAAGGAAGGCTGCTTTATCGGCCCTCAGCCCATGTGGCGCAGGTGCGTACACGATGTTTACGGCTGGTTCGACGAGAACCTGGTAACATCGGGTGATTATGAATTCTGGCTACGCATTTCCCAATCTTTTGATTTTTACCATATTCGCATGCCGCTGGGACTTTACCTTGCGCGTCCTGACAGTATCGAACACCGTGAAATCAGGGCCAAGCGGATGGAAGATTTAAAAATTCGCTCCGCCTATCTGGATGCGGCCGCGGCCGGAATTACAATCCGCAATATAACTAGCCTGTCTTCGAATCCTATGATTGCTGATACGTTAAGAAAAAACCATAAAACCACATGCAGTGAAAACACCGCTAAGACACCACAAGGTTACCGGTTAAACCAGATAAAATCGCAACCCATCAACCAAGGAGGTATTGATGTGAAAGATTTTGAAATCGTTTATCAGGCCATTCAGCCGCTATTTAACAGCAGCAGTATTGAAGATGCCCTTGCCGCGCTGGAAAACGTTGTAAACTCCTGTCCGGCCTTTGCCAGAGCCCATCATGATTTAGGATCTATTTATTACCAAAAAAATGAAAAAGAGAAAGCCCTGGCTCAATTTCAACTTGCATCCCGGATAGAACCGCAAAATGCTGTTTTCAAAAAGAGCTTGGCCGATTTCTATTATGTCGAACAGAACCGAATCGAAGAGGCCTCGAGACTATACAAGGAAATCGTCGCAGTCGAGCCCGCAGAACCAGAAACTTTGCTGACCGCCGGGCATCTGTGTCTGGCCCTGGAACGATTTGATGAAGCTAAAAAAAATTATGAGCGTGTCCTGGAGGTTGAACCCGACAATCTTGATGCGCGCCAATACCTAGAAAAGATGCAAAGGACTGAAAAACCAAGCCCTGATTCGACAATCTCTGAAAAAGGCCGATCTCCGGCACTGGAGCCTCTTAATGAAAATTTGAGTCGCCAAGATATAGCCGAGCTTGAGCAAAAGATTAGAATAAATCCGGACGATGCGTTGGCTCACAATGATCTCGGCGTTCTCTACTATCGTGCCGGAGAAAAGGAAAAAGCCTTAAAGCATTACGAACAGTCCGCCAAACTCGCGCCGGCCAATATTGTTTTCCAGAAAAATCTAGCGGATTTTTATTTTGTCGAGAAGGGTATGATTGAGGAAGCCTTAAAGATTTACGTGAATGTATTGACCATCGAACCGGAAGATATAGAAACCCTGCAGATCACCGGTCAAATATGCATGTCGCTGCACAAATTTGATGATGCGAAAGTATTTTTTAATCGTGTTTTAGAGATTGAGCCCTGGAACTTCGAGGCGCAAGAGTTATTAGACACGCTTCAAGCCCTCGGTCAGGAAAGTATTGAAGAAAAGACACCTGATAAAATATATCGGGAGATTCAGTCGGAAATGGAAGGCAAAGATCCCCGCACGGTCATCGAGGCTTTAGAAAAACTGGCGGCAGCTGCGCCTGAGTTTGCACTGGCCCATAATGACCTGGGCGTATTGTACTACCAATCCGGTGAAAAGGAAAAAGCCTTAACTCATTACGAACGGGCAGCCCGTCTGGAGCCTGAAAATGCTACATTCCAGAAAAACCTTGCTGATTTTTACTTTGTGGAGCAGGGAAGAGTGGAAGATGCCCTGAAGATTTATGTGGATCTGTTGGCTGTTGATCCAGAGGATGTTGAGACCCTGCAAATTACCGGCCACATCTGCGTGGCGCTGCATAAATTTGAGGATGCCAAGGTGTTTTACCGTAGAATCCTTGAACTTGAGCCATGGAATGCGGATGCCAGGCAAAATCTCGATAAGCTGGATGGGTTTCGCGAGGCGGTCTGATTTGAACCCGAAGGGGGAAACAGGCAGCTCTACAGCAGACAATAAAAGTTACATTATGACAATGAACGAACCCCAAAAACCGATCTACCGGAATTACACCGATAAAGCCGATGCCTTATACCAGCAGGGAAGGTGCGACGCGGCGGTCGATTTGCTTCTGAATACTGCTGCAAGACATCCCCGTGATCCTAATTTGTATTACCGGTTTGCAGAATTGCTGATCGACTCGCAACAATATCAGGATGCCTTGGACGTGCTGGCAAAAATGCCAGCCAAAGATAAGCCGAACAAGGCGGGCATCTCAGACGGGCAAAAAACGGTTGAGGACGCGAGGCCATCCCCGGATGTAAAAAAAATGGAACTTGTCGGCTACTGTAAACAAGGGTTGGGTCAGGGCAGGGAAGCTCTGAAGGTGGCCGATCGCCTGCTTGCCTTAAAACCTGATTCCGCGTCTGCCATGAACCTGAAGGCTCTGGCGGTCTTTAGAAACGGTGACTTAAAAGGCGCCCGGGATTGTTTTGAAAAGGCGATCGCCCTC
This sequence comes from Desulfobacterales bacterium, assembly GCA_020345785.1. The sequence continues at coordinate 2,887,172 of CP070771.1, read as the reverse complement.
GATCCTGACTTCGCAGAAGCATACACCCATTTGGGCAATTTGAGGCAGGAAATTTCCCAGCAAAAAGAGGCCTTGGATCTATACGAAAAGGGATTCATCCTGGCGCCGACCGTTTCCCATATTGTTCTGGCTTACCATTCAGCGGTCGTGGCGCAAAAAGCCTTTTTCAGGGCAGAACCTCTGTTTCGGAAAGCCAAAGACCGGTATCCGCTCAATAAAAGAATCCGGTATCTGCTGATTGACCTGTTGATCCAACAGACCAAATATGAAGCGGCCATGCGGGAAATCGAGGCCGCTATCGTAAAATTCGGCATTGATGACGGGATCCTTCCGGCCGCGCTTAAGATTCGGAGCTATCTGGGTCCGATTGGAATTCAAGCGCAGCCGAAAAATAAGGCCAGTGTTTCTCTGTGCATGATCGCAAAGAATGAGGAACGCCACTTGGCCCGATGTCTCCAAAGTGCCAAACCCCTGGTGGACGAAATTATTGTCGTGGACACGGGATCCACTGACAGAACCCGGGATATTGCCCGGGCTTTCGGGGCCGACGTATATGCTACAGTCTGGCAGGAGGATTTTTCAAAAGCCCGAAACATCTCTCTTTCAAAGGCTTCCGGTCATTGGATTTTTATCCTCGATGCCGACGAGGTAATAGCTCCTGTTGATTATGAGGGCTTCCGAAAACTGATCAGCAGTGCGCCAGACAGGCAGGTGGCGTTCTCAATAGAAACTCGCAACTACACGGCCTTGGCCAACACGGTCGGTTGGAACGCCAACAGTGGGCGATACGCGCATGAAGAGGCCGGCACCGGCTGGTTTCCGAGCGTCAAAGTCCGATTGTTTCCTAACCATCCTAATATCCGGTTTGAATATCCGGTCCATGAAATGGTGGATCCGTGGCTGAAAAGAATGGGCATCCGGATAGAAACCGCAGACATCCCCGTGCACCATTACGGCAAACTCAACCAGCAAAATCAGGCGGGCAAAGGGCAAACTTATTACGACATCGGCATCAAAAAGCTTGCTGAAATGGGAGACAACATCAGTGCCCTGCGTGAGTTGGCGGTGCAGGCCGGCAACCTGGGCAAATGGGAAGAGGCCATTCAATTGTGGCACCGATTGATCCGGCTGCAGGGCGATTCTCCGGAAGCTTTTGTCAATATGGGCACGGCCCACTGGCAGCTTGGTCAATACGAGAAAGCCTTGTGGTGCAACCACAAAGCCCTCTCCCTCCAGCCGGATCTGAAGGAAGCGCACTTTAATTATGCCCTGAATCTGCTGCACCTCCGAGATGCCGAAAAAGCCATCCCCGTGCTGGAAAACCTCCTTGAAGAACATCCCCAATACATCGCCGCCAGATTTATGCTCACCGCCGCCTACTGTTGTGCGGGTAATAAAGCGAGCGCTCTGGACGGTTGCCGGCAAATTCAACGCACAGAAATCGGTCCGGTTTTGGCCGTAAGCTTCCATGATCTGGCTAAAACCCTTATTGACGCAAATGCAATTGACTATGCCATCGCTTTGCTTGAGACTGCCGTTGAATGTGGGAGTGCAGATGAAAACGTCCGAAATTTTTTAATCAGTTGTCGTCAAAAGGTGAGTGAAAGCCAACCGTAATTGTTACAAGATTCAGGTCACTGCGGCAAAATAGAGGTCTCAGAAACTTGCAATCCTTGCGCCTGTTGATAGGGTAAATACGCTTGGGCAGGATATAAAAAAACTTTACCCGGAGCCAAAGCATCCACCGCCTCTTCCGAGTATCGAGGGTCAAGCATCCGATGAAAATGATCGATCGTGATGAAACAGATGTTTTCAGGGGGTTTCTTAAACGCATTCAAAACGAAGTGTTCTCCGAGGCCGATTCGGAGCTGCACATTTCCCTGATTGATCGAATGGTTCCGAAATTTGTTCAATTTCTTCCAAACAGGCAGGTCGCCATTCTCGATGTGGGTTGCGGACAGGGGTACGCTTGTGTGAAATTCAGGGGGTTGGGTTTTGAGAATCTGACGGCAATCACACTCAGTCCGGAAGATGTCCACGCTACCCGTGAGCGCGGGATCGCATGTTATCAAATGGATATGACGTTTCTCAAATTCGACGACAAGGCATTTGGCGCCCTATGGGTACGTCATGCGTTGGAGCACAGCCCTTTTCCCTATCTGACGTTGTTGGAATTTAACCGGGTATTGAAAAAGGATGGATTTGTCTACCTGGAAATGCCGCTGCCCGATACACCGCGGCAACTTGAATTCTGGCCCAATCATTACAGCCTGTTCAACGAAAAGATGTGGGTCTCCCTGTTCGGCCGAAGCGGATTTAAAGCGTTGGCCAGCACACGGTTGGAATTTTCGCTTCAGATGACTTCGATTAATGAAGGCCTGCCTTTCCTGCAATCCAACCTGGTGTTCGTCCTTCAAAAAGAGAGAGAAGAAATACTAATGACCCCCTCAATCGGTTCATAAAGGCCGGGATACCATGGCCACAGGCAAATACCTTGGTTCCCAGGGCCGGGATATTTACCATTGGCATCTGTGGAATATGCTTCGATTTAATCCGAATTTTCTGTCTTTGCATCAAAGTCTGCTCCGTGGGAACCTGAACGGCAAAACTTGTTAACGCAATTTAATCGACATATTTATAACTGGTGCTAAGATTTTCTAATTCCGAAGCCACGCGCTGAAATACACCGGCCCAGTCTCCCCGGCTTTTCTGTCGGAAAAGCCGCATGGCAGGATACCAGGGACTGTCTTCGCGATGCATCAGCCAGCGCCAGTCGGGTGCAAAGGGCAGCAGCAACCAGACGGGTTTTCCCATGGCGCCGGCCAGGTGGGCGACTGCCGTGTCCACCGAGATCACCAGATCCAGATTTTCTACGGCACCGGCCGTATCAGCAAAGTTCTCAAAATCCTCTCCCAGGTTTTCAACGACCCTCCTATCGGGCAATTTTCTTACCTGCCGCGCCGACTCACCTTTCTGTAACCCATACAGCCGAATACCTTCCATTTGCGCCAGGGGCATGAAATATTCCAGGGCACAGGAACGATGGTGATCGTTTTCGTGCTCAGGTCTCCCGGCCCAGACAATCCCCACCCGAAAGCCATGCTGGCAGATTTTTGTGCGCCAGCGCCTTGTTTTTGCTGGGTCCGGGGCAAGGTATGATGCCGGCGCCGGTATGGTATCCAGGTCGCTGTTAAACAAGCGCGGAAGACTGAGCAGGGGGATGCACCAATCACATGCCACCGCCGAAGGCTGCTCCGGGTTTCTCACCAACAGTTCGTCAATTCCCTCAAATCCCTTCAATAGTTCAAACAACGACGCCATGGTCTCGAAAATCACCGTGCCCCCTAAAGCTTTCACCTGGGGCAGGTAGCGAATAAACTGCAGTGTATCACCAATACCCTGTTCGGCAAACACCAGCAGACGTTGGGCGCAAAAGGGCGAGCCGTCCCATTGCGGAACGTTCTGACGGTTTAAAAAACGGCGCGGCCATTTGCCCCTTCGGAAGCGCCACTCATATTCGCGCCAGCCATGGGCAAAGTCGCCTTGCAACAGCAACGCCAGCGCCCGGTTCCAGTGTGCCGCGGCGAATTGCGGCTGCAGGTCGATCGCACGGGAATAGCAGTCAATGGCGGCTTCAAGTCGACCCTGTTCCTTCAAAACAAGGCCGATGTTGTTGTGGGGTTCCGGAAAATCAGTTTTAAGTCGGATGCATTCCTGAAAACAGGCGATCGCCTCTTCGAGGCATCCGCTGAATTTCAAGGCGTTGCCCAGATTGTAGTGGGCCTCCACAAATTGCGGTTGAATTGCAATGGCCTGTCTGTAATTTTCGATGGCTTCCTCGAGTTTGCGCATTGACTTCAAAATATTGCCAAGATTGTAATAGGCTTCGGCATAGTCGTTTTTTTTGCTGATGGCCGCCTCAAAAGCGGCCATGGCCTTGCGCGGTTTTTCGAGTGCAATCCACACCAGGCCCAGATTATAATAAAACTGGGCGATATCGGGATGTTGTGCGATGGCCTGATCGATAAGCTCCAGGGCCCGATCATAATTTTTCTGCTGATAGGCGATGACCCCCAAGCCATGCAGCGCCTCCGGGTGATTCGACCGGATTTGAATAATTTTTTGGTACAGCGCTGCGGCATGCTGCAGCCGGCCGTTTTGATGGTGCTGATTGGCCTGGGCTAATTTTTCTTCAACAGTCGTCATCTTGTTTTTTTCCCGGTGCTGTCCTGGATAGCCTACGCAATTCAATAAAAATTTGGTTGATTGGCGCGTCCCAGTCTCCGGGGCTTTGCTGGCGAAACAGGCGGATGGTCGGATACCAGGGACTGTCTTCCCGATCCAGAAGCCAGCGCCAGTCCGGAACGAACGGCAACAACAGCCATACCGGTTTTCCCATTGCGCCGGCCAGATGGGCAACCGAGGTATCTATGGAAATGATCAGATCAAGATTATCGATGACGGCAGCGGTATCCGCAAAATCCTCGAATTCCTGACCGAAATTGGTTATTTCCATCCCCTCCGGTACACCCTCAACTTCGATCTGCTCGGCCGAGATCCCCTTTTGCAGGCCATACAGGCGCAGTCCCGAAATTTGGCAAATCTGCCTAAACCTTGCCAATGGGATTGAACGCCTGGGATCGGTGATGGTTCCTGCCCAGACAAGCCCCACCTTGAATCCGGTATCCGCCAGCCGGGACTTCCATTGGTCGGCCTTGGATTCATCGGCAAACAGATAGGGAACGTCGGCCGGAATGGATCCCAGCCGGGTCTGAAAAATTCCCGGTAAGCTGAGCAGGGGGATGTAATAATCACTGCGGTCAGCCAACGCTCTTTGTGACACCTCGATCAGCTCATCCACCCCGGCCAAGCCCTTAAACAGCCGCATCATCGGTTTGATGGTCTCAAAAATTACGGTTCCACCGCGGGCTTTGACCATGGGCAGATAGCGCACGAACTGCAGGATATCTCCCAATCCCTGTTCCGAATGAACATAAAGCCGTTTGCCGGTCAAGGATTGCCCGCACCAGCGCGGTATCTCGAAGCCATAGGGGTAGGTTTTTTTCCATTCCCGCCGTTTGAAGCGCCATTCATATTCCCGCCAGCCTGCGGTGAAATTGCCGGCTAAAAGATAGGCCGTGGAGAGATTAAAGTGAGCCTCGGCATAGTCTGCTTTAAGCGCTATGGATTTTTTATACCATTTCAGAGCATTTTCAATTTGAAGCGTGTCCTGGTTCAGCTTTGCAAGGTTATTGCAAGCCTTAAAATAATCCGGCTGAATATCCAGCGCGTTTTGATAGCAGGCTTCGGCCCGCCTGTGATTGCCCAGCCCATGCAATGTACTGCCCAGATTATACCAGGCATCGGCATAGTCCGGTTTGAGTTTAAGCGCTTTTTGATAGTAAGAAATGGCCTCGCGCCAATTGTCCTGCTTCTTGAAAGCAATGGCCATGTTGTTATAGGCCTGGGCAAAGTCCGGCTTTAAGTCCGCCGCCTTTTGATAGCAGTCGATCGTGCGATCCAAATTGTTCTGCTGCTGGAAAATGATCGCCATGTTATACCAGGTTTCGAACCGGTTGGGATTGAGCTCCACTGCCTTTTGATAGCTGGATAGGGCTTCGTCCAGCAGACCCTGCTCAAAAAACGATATGCCCATATTATAATGCGCGTCCATGTAATCTGGTTTTAGTGCCAGGGCCTTTTGGTAACTGGATACGGCAGGTACGTATTTTTTTAAATCCAGATAGGTATTACCTAAGTTATAATGGACCTCGACCAGGTCCGGCCGGATTTTCAGCGCTTTTTGGAAGCAGGATATCGCTTTCTCAAAATCGCCCAGACCATGAAGTGAATTGCCCATGTTGTACCAGGCCTCAGCAAGCTCCGGATTAACGCGGAGTGCCTTTTGATAACTAGCAATCGAATCTTCCAATTTGCCCTTATTTTGCAGGTCATCACCCAGAGTGCAATAATATTTCGCTATTTCAGAATTCGTCTCGGATTTTTCCAGGGCGGGGAGTTGCCTGCTGCTTGTGTCATTTTTATATCCGGTGGCCATCAGATCCAGTCCCTGGCATTCAATCTGTACGCCACAAAATCCGGCATGCCGCATTTTTTTTTGAAGTGTTTCCCGCGTAAAGCCGGTTTTATGGGCCATGAAATGATTTCCGTTCGCAATGGTTAAGCGATGGCCCCATATGACATCAATCGAAGATATGGGACCCGCCGGGGACTCATACAGAACATTTTCCAGATTTCCCCTGCCGACCTCCCGGGCTACCGCCTGTATATCGGGCAGCCGGATCAGGACCAATCCATTTGGCTTGAGAACCCGGTAAAATTCTCCCAAAGCGATGGGGACCTCATGCGCAAAGAGATGCTCCAAATTATGACAGGACCAGATCGCATCGACGGATTCATTTGCCACGGCTCGCATGTCGGTGATGCTGCCGACAATATCCGGTTGAACAGCCGGATTGATATCCAAACGCACCTCTTGCCATTGCGGCTGTTTAAAAGCCGGGTGCAGGGCTTCAGGATTTTTAGGGCCACAACCCACATGTAAAACATATTTTTTGCTCATGACCGTTTTTCCACCACCTCGATGGGCTGCGGGGAGTTCCCGCCGGTAAAGATCTCCCACATCGCTTGGTAAGCGGTTTCCAGATTTTTCACAAAACGTGGGGTGTCAAACAGGGGATAGGTCAGACGATTACGGGCCAGTTTTTTTCTTATGGCCTGAAGTTTGTCAGGACCTCTGGCCAGCTCAACGGCCAGCGTCTCGTAAGTATTTAGGTTGCGGGTGATCAGCTCGGGAAGACCGACAGCCGACAGGCTGCTGGATGACATCCGGGATACAAAATGATCACCCTGCAGCGTAATGACCGGAACCCCTGCCCACAGCGCGTTGCTGGTGGTTGCCCCGCCATTGTAGATACGGGTGTCCAGCGCCAGGTCCGCCAGCCTCAGGCGGGCCAGATGATCCTCCAGGGGCAGCGCGTCGGCGAAGATCAGCCGTGATGGAGATATGCCTTGCGCTTGTGCCCGGCGCTGCAGGTTTTTTGTTGCGGTTGAATTTTGATTCAGCAGCCACAACACACTTTGCGGAATCCGGCGCAGGATTCGCATCCAGGTGTCAAACATGTGCGGATCGATTTTGTAGGGCTGGTTAAAGCAGCAGAAAACAAATCCTTCGGCCGGCAAGCCGCATTCTTTTTTTTGCCACTGCTTTTCGGAAATTTTCTGATGATGATCGTTGACCTGGTAGCAGTCGGGCAAAAACACCAATTTTTCACTATAAAAAATGGATTGATCTTCAGGGGTAACGATTTTATCAGTGATAAAATAATCAATAAACGCGGCGCCCGTTGTTCCCAGAAACCCCAGATAACTGACCTGGATGGGTGACGGGCGCAAGGCGCATATTGCTAACCTATTGCTCCTGGTATGTCCCATCAAATCTACGAGGATATCGACCTTGTCCGTGTATATGCATTTTGCAGCTTCATAATGGCTCAAGTTGTCCAGTTCGGTAAATTTATCGCAGTCTTGCATGATTTTCTGGCGGTAAAAGCTGCCGTCATCCTTACCGTGGGAGTAACAATAAACATTGAACCGGTTGCGGTCGTGCAATCCGAACAACCCCAGCATCTGGTGCATGACCGCATGATTTTTAAAATCTCCGGAAAGATACCCCACCGTCATTTCTTTCTTAACGGATTTTCTTTCAGCAAATGAAAAATGGATGTCTAATCCGGCTGCACGCCTTTGAATATCACGGCTCCATGACTCGGCGATTGCCAGGTTGCGGCCCGGATCTGAGTGACGGCGCTGGCTGAGCATTGGTTGCTCGGATGTTTTTTCGCCCCGGTCCAGTTCTTTTTGGGTCAAACGATCGAGTCTGTCCGATGCGTCTGGGAGCTTTTCCCATTCGCATGCATGCTGCAGTAGCTGAACCAGATACGCTGCCGAATCTGAATAATCCGGTCTTATTTGAAGCGCTTTGCTGCAGCAGGCTATTGCCTGGTCCATGTTGTTCAGGTTTCTGAAGGCAACGCTTAGATTGTGGTAGGCCTGGGCTGAATCCGGTTCGAGTTCCAGCGCTTTTTGATAGCAGCCAATCATGCCGTCCAACTCCCCGCGGTCCCTGTAGACGTTGCCTAAGTCATAGTAGGTGTTAACATGACTCGGTTTAAGCCTTAAAGCCTTCTGAAAGCAGGCCATGGCGTCATCGAGCCGGTTCCGGCGGTAATATACCAGACCCATATTGTGGCAAGCCTCGGCATAGTCCGGCTTGAAATCCAGGGCTTTCTGAAAACTGGCGCCTGCTTTTTCCCATTCAGCCAGGTCATAGAGGATTTTGCCGATGTTATAGTGAGCCTGGGCCGCTTCCGGTTTTAATTCCAGGGCTTTTTTGTAGCAGGCGATTGCCTGCTCCGGCTGGTTTAGGTGTTGAAAGCATGAACCCATGTTCTGTTGGGCTTCGGCAAATTGCGGTTTGATTTTCAAGGCCTTTCGATAACTTTCAATTGCCTGGCGATAATTTTCACCTTCCTGCAAAGAAACCCCCATGTTATAGTGGGCTTCAGCAAAATCCTGATTCAGGGCCAGCGCCCTGCGGTAAAAGAAGATTGCGCGGTCATGGTTGCCCAGATCCTGATGGGTTTTTGCGAGGTTAAAACAGGCTTCAAAAAAATCGGGTCGAATTTCCAGGGCCTTTTGGTAGCAGACTTGGGCGGCGGCAAACTTTTGGTTGTCATATTGACGGTTGCCCTGATGGTAAAGCGCCTCCGCCTGATGGGTCGCCGGCCGCCAATCGAGGTGGCCGGGGCGAGATTCCATCTTTTGTTGCAAATTCTGGGCAACCCGATCGAAAACCTCGGACCAGTCGCCCCTGGTTTTCTGCCGAAAAAGCCGCATGGTCGGATACCAGGGACTGTCCTCACGGTCCAGAAGCCAGCGCCAATCGGCATTGTGGGGCAGCAGCACCCACACGGGTTTTCCCAAGGCACCGGCCAGATGTGCCACCGAAGTATCAATGGATATGACCAAATCCAAATTCGCGATGAGCGCTGCTGTGTCGGAGAAGTCCTCAAACTCTGGTCCGAAGTTAGGTATTTGCACATCATGTGAGCCGGTGCTGCCACTGATGATGACCGCCGGTGCTGCCTGCTGCAGACCATATAAATTCACCCCCGCAATCCCTGATAATGGTAAAAAATGTCTAAACGGACAGGTTCGGTTGGGATCCGTATCCGTGCCGGCCCACACGATGCCGACATGATGTCCCTGGTCGGCCAAACGATTCGGCCAATGTTTTACTTTGGCAATATCAGCCTGCAGGTAGGGTATATCCGCAGGAATCGTCTCCAGGCGGGTATTAAAAATTCCGGGAAGGCTTGCCAGCGGCACGTAAAAATCGGAAGAGTTCGACGACGCGGCATCCGGGGTTCTTTCTTCCAACTCATCTACCCCGGCCAGAAATTTAAAGAGCGCCATCAATGGCTTGCGTGTTTGAAAAACAACGGTTCCACCGCGGGCTTTGACCAGGGGCAGATAGCGGACAAACTGCAGGGCGTCGCCGAATCCCTGCTCGTCATAGACTAACAAGCGTCTGTCATGAAAGTTCTGGCCCTCCCACCGGATGAGATGGGTGTGCAACGCGTGAATTTTCTTCCATTCAGGCTTTTGCAGACGCCATTCATATTCTTTCCAGCCTTCCTCGAAATTTTCCAGCAGCAAATGGGTAATTGCACGATTGAAATAGGCCTCGACAAAGTCCGGTTTCAACCGGATGGCCCGATGGTATTGTTTAAGGGCTGCATCAAAACGATTCTGGTCTTTCAGGAGGTTGCCCAGGTTGCAGTAGGATTCCGCCCAGCCGGGCTTAAGTTGAATTGCCCGGATCATACATTCAGCCGCATCCTGGATGCGGCCTTTAGCTCGCAAGGCTATTGCCAGGTTATTTAGAACGCCGACGGATTCGGGGTTGTGGCGCAGCGCACGGCGGTAATTTTCAACGGCCTCGTCCAAACGGCCCAATTGTTTTAAGGCATTGCCCAAACTGTTGTATGCCTTGTCGTAGTTCGGCTTAAGCCGGATGGCCTGCCGGTAGTGCTCCATTGCAGCTTCAAGCAGCCCTTTGTCCCGGTAGGATAACGCCAGATTGAAATGGGCCTCGGGAAAGTCCGGTGCGATCCGCAACGCCGCCTTGAAGTTTGCGATCGCCTGGTCCATTCGCTCTTGCTGTCGGAGGACATTTCCAAGGTTGTTGTAGGCGTCGGCATAGTAGGGGTGAAGTTTCAAGGCCATGCGGTAGGCGCGCACTGCTTCGGTCTGTTTCCCGGAAGACTCAAGGACCAGGCCCAGGTTGTTGTGGTACGAAGGCGCGCTAGGGTTCTGCGCAATGGCCCTGGATATCCGATCCAATGCGGTGGTGTGGTCGCCTGCCTGAAAAGCAATGATTCCGGACCTGTGCAGGGCATCCGGATGATCCGGCGCAGGCGGCTGGGTCTGGTTGGACGATCGTCGCGGTTTATGAAGACCCTCCCGGGTTAAATCTTGAAATACCCTGTCTGATTTCATGTCGCCTGTGTTTAACAAAATAGATGATGAAACTTAACTGCTGTTAGAAGTGGTTGAACCTATCTCTGCAAAAAATATACCGATTCAAAACCTTTTCTCCCGCGGTTTGCGGCTGTGGAAAAGCGCTAAAAACGCCACCCTAAATTTTGAGAACGTGGACACAGGCTTCAAGCAGTTCAAGGTGTTAGGCTGAGCTTCATGCCGTGACTTGGATCATAAGTCGGCAAAATGGTCTCAAGGGAGGTTTTGAAATGGCTTCTAATTTAAAACGGCGCAACCCGCAGCAGCGCCATTAAATTGACCTCGGCCGGCATCCGTATTCTTGGATGTATCGATATCTTCTTAAAATAGTTTTGGAAATGATGAATATTCAAAATGGCATATAATTTGCTTTTAAAAAAGAGCACTTAAAGGTTTAAAACAAATAATACCCCAGTTGTAAAAGAGCTTTGGACCGGCCAGGTGTTTTCCGGCGGCCGCTTTTGAATTACAGCATTCATACCGAGAGGTTTCCAATGATATCCGAGTCGCCAGACCGGAGTTTTGTGATTCCGGTGTTGGATTTTTCGCCCCACAGCCCGTACAATATCCTGACGCTGCTGGAAGATCTGTTTGATATTGAAGGCGAGGTGATCTGCATCTTCAATTCCCGGGAAGTTTATGAAAGGCTTAGGGATCACAAAAGAATCAACAAGTTTTGCTTTAACAATTTAAACGCCGGCGTTAGCCGTTCATGGAATATCGGCATCAATATGTCCGAAGGTCGGACGATATTTATCATGAATGCGGATTTGCATGTACAACCCTCAGCCGTGACGCAGTTGGAATCCTATCTGGATACTCTGGCCTGTGCGGTGATGGTCGGACCTCAGGGATCGCATCTGGATTTTAAAAATCTGCGGGTAGTCCACTATTTTGAAAAGGGGCGGTTTCATCAGCCGGTTCGAACCCATGATGTATCGGGGTTCTTTTTTTGCATTGATCGCAAAAAATATCTCGATCACAGGTTATGCTTTGATGTGCAGTACAGCCCCTGTTTCATGGAAGAGTGGGATATGGGGCTGCAGGTCATCCAGGCCGGGCTGGCCTGCTACGCCGTACCCGTCACCGGCTTTGAACACGACTGGGGCGTATCCCAGTCAACGGAGAATACCCGGATAAACTATTTCGGCCGGGACGTGTTCCGCAACGACATTCTAGTGGAAAATCGGCAAAAATTCTTAAGAAAGTGGTTTAATCAGCAATCCATTTCCGACCGGCGCAATTGATTTTTTAACGAAAAAAAAGATGAGAATTTTATTTATAACGCATCCATATCCCAACTATGTCCCGGACTTGCTTCTGCATGGTCTCAGAAAACTAATGGGACCGCAGGTAGTGGATTACCCGAAAAAGGATTGTGTATATAACGGTGTCTTGGGACTGGGGGTGTGCCCGGATGATCAGCGCTGTCCCGGCTGGTTTCCTCCCGACAACGGCCAAATAGACCGTGAAGAGATACCGCGCAAGGCTGCCTCCGGCTACTTCAACTATATAATTTGCGATGTCAGAGCGCTGGGGTATTTACAAGAACACTTTACCGCTTGGTCTTCCGGATTGATTATCATTGACGGCGAAGATTTACCGGTCAAAATTCCACCGGGCAAATATATCATTTGCCGGCGTGAAACGGACGGGTCGGATTTCAGCATTCCTTTGCCCATGGCCATTCCCGAAGAAATCCTAAATTGGATAACTTCATATGACGACGAACCAAAGCAATACAGCATTGGTTTTCTGGGCGGCACGCATGACGGGCTTCGAAAATCAATTGCCGAAATTTTGGCACAATTTTATCCGGATGCACTGCTACAAACTTCGGTGGTACCTACCGATTCCGATCCTGCACCGGCAGGCCGGCTCGGCCGAGATGAATATTACCGGAGTTTGCAAAAAAGCTGCCTTGTTCTATCGTTGCCGGGTGCCGGCTACGACACTTTCAGGTACTGGGAAAATGCGGCTTGCAATGCAGTCCATGTATCCGCGCGGATGCCGCTATTAATTCCCAACGATTTTACAGAACCCTGCCATATCCTCAGATTCGCCAGCAATGATGAATTGAGAAAGATTGTCGATCGGGTGCTCGAAGGACGGTTAAATACAAAAGAAATCATTCTTGAGAGCCGGAACCATCTCGTCAATTATCATCTTACAACAAAACGGGCGGAATATTTTTTAGAAAGAGTGAATTATACCTTTGCCAATTAAATTATGGAGTCAGTTTTTGCTATACAATTTGATTTCGAATCTCATGCAAACATCTCCGAGATAAAGCAAAAATACCAGCGTTTTCCCGCTAATGCCCAATCGATCAGGAAGGGAGATAAATCAGTTTCAAGGTAGGTTAAAATCCACCAGACCGGAACCCGACCAGTGACCCACGTTGGTAAGATCTTCTTTTGTTTCTCCGATAGAGTTCCAGAAATCTTCCATCTGCTGATTGAGATGAATATCGTCCAGGAACAATAAGCCCTTATAATTATTTTCTTTCAAAAAGGAGTAAAATTTATTTTCAAAAATCCCGTCGTGATTGGTGTCCAGCATGATCAAGGGCGAGGATAACAACCGCTCATCTTTTAATACGTCACCGATGCAATACTCAATATTAACCAGTTCTTCAGCATGGTTTAACTCCTTGCACTCAACTATATCATAGGAGATAACCCGGTTGCTGTCACTATAGGAAAGAGCCAGGGCGGAGTAGCCAAGGTTGGTCCCGATATCAAATATAGTTGTATGGTTAAACTGGGTACTCAGATATGCAATCAACCTGTAATGCTCCCGAAAATCAACATCAAAGAAATAGTTGCGGTGCCGGGGATTGGCAACATGTTTTGAGAATCGATTCAGATTGATGCGCGATATGTTGTTTTTGTATAGCCTGTATCGTTTTCTTAAGCTTGCGCCAAAGCCTGTCTGTTCCTTTATACGGGAAGCTTTTAGCTCTCTTATTTTGTAGTCAATGTAATCTTCTTTTTTGATCAGAAAAATTCCATAGGGTCCGGCAGAATAATGAAAAAGTTTATGGTCACATGCAAATGGTTGAAAATCATCGGGTTGCCATGATGAAAGGTGTTTTTCATATGGATTGCCGCATATTTCGGGCTGATGCCACCCTTCACCCAGCGGGATGTTAATGATAACATGGCCTTTGGTACGGGCAATACATTTATCAAGTAATTGCAGAGCCATTTCTTTATTGAGGTGTTCAAGGACATCGCCAAGGACAATCAGGTCATATGGGCCGACGGAATCGATAATTTCAAAGGCATCTCCAATGAAAATTTTATCATAGATTGCTTTTTGATGATTCTGGATGTAAGCGGAAAATATTTCAATGCCATCGATTCTTATCTGCCAGTCTTCTTTTCGATACCGTTCGCCCAATATGACATCAAGAAAATCCCTGGCGATAAATCCAATTTTTCCGTTGCCAACACCGATATCCAGCAGCGATGCGGGCCTTGCTTCGTTTAAATATTCTACCATTGGGTATAAATGAGCATAGGGACTGGTCGGCATTGCTTCTGTTCTCCTCGCCCGTGGAATAGTCAAATAAATGACACTGCCGGTTGGCTATTTGAGCGTTGAAGGCCTGAGAAAACCCCGGGGTGGATTTACAGAAAACAGGTCGTCCTTCCGGGTTCTTTAATATTTAAAATTTTGCAAGAAGCATACCAGCCCGCTATTTGGTATCCTCAAAAGGCGGCGAAGACAATTTGGACAGATGATAGGGGCCGGCTGGATCCGGCAATGCCATAATTGGCGTTGAAAACGATCCGCATCTGGCCAATGGCACATAAGTTGCAAATTTTCGTTGCAATCCAATGGATTTGTTTCATCCCTCGATCTCGGTGGGCCCCGCTGCATATGCGCAATATCGAGATCAACGACTAAGCATTTATAAGCGGCAATTTATGAAGCACCTGCGCAAATACTTCGATCACCTTCTGAATTTTGACCACCGCAGCAATCGCGGCGCCGTCGACCGATGCCACAACCTGTTGGTCACCGGGTCGGTGCTGGCGAGAAAACCCCAAAATGTTCTGGAATTGGGAATCGGCACCGGTTATCTGACGTGGAGTTTGATTTATGCCCTGCGTTATAATGGCATGGGTCAACTTACCTGTGTTGACAATTGGTTCGACTGGGGTATGACAGAACCGGCGGGAATCAATGAAATACGGTCTGCCGGGGTTCAGGTAATTGCACCCGTCAGTGAAGAAGAATTTGTCAAACAAAGCCCTTCCAATGTCTATGATTTTCTGATTTCAGACGCTGATCAATTTCTCAGCGGCCTATGGGTTGACGAGCTTTTGAGAATTTGCCGCCATAACGCGTTTATGTTTTTTCGCAATACCAATCTTAAGGATGATTTGCCCAACCTGCAGCTGATCGAAAAGCGGATCAAGCAGCTGGGTCTGAATCACTACCATTTTACCGAAACCAGCCGCGAGGATGAACGCTGCTATAGGGGATGGTTATTTGCCATCAATGAAAAGAACGGCGTTTCAGCAAAATATGCGCAAGACACCCGCGGAGCAGGGAACCCTTTGACAAAATTGGTTCCAGGCAATGAACCGACCCCTGTGTTACCTGAGACCGGCAGATCAAGCAAGATGTTGTATCTGGGACTGGTAGCCGGCAAGAATTACGGATGGGGGGTTTGCAGTGAATACTTGACCCGTGAATTGAGCAAGATAACTTGCTGTCATGTTCTGCGGCAAGAAGACGGCACGGCCGACAATTCAAATTTGAACGGCAAATTATTTCAGGCGCTGACCTGTGTTGATTTTTGGGCCATGTTCGAGCACGCCCGCGGAAAAGAGAATTATGGCTATACTTTTTTTGAAAATGAATTAAGCTCATTATCTATTGAAAATGCGAAAAAGTACAATCTGGTGCTGGGCGGCTCCACGTGGTGCCGGGACCGTATGCTTGAAAAAGGAATCACCAATTGTGATGTGCTCATTCAGGGTATTGATCCCCATTTCTTTTATCCCATAACAGAGGCGAAAAGGGACCATAATTTTGTCATATTCTCCGGAGGTAAGTTCGAATTGCGCAAAGGGCAGGATCTCGTATTAAAAGCCATTAAAATCCTGCAGGAAAAATATCCGGACATTGTGCTCATAAACTGCTGGTACAACAAATGGCCTGAATCCGCCAAGCTGATGGCTCACTCGCAGCACATCAAATTTGAATATCAAAATCAGCCCTGGCAGGATCTCATGCGTCATACCTATGTCCTCAATGGTCTTGACCCTGCCCGGATTCAAACCCTTGATCTCGTCGCCAACGAAGAGCAAAGAGAGATCTACCGGCACACCGACCTCGGCATTTTCCCGAACCGCTGTGAAGGGGGTACCAACCTGGTTCTGATGGAATATATGGCCTGCGGCAAGCCGGTGATTGCTTCCAATACCAGCGGGCACAAAGACATTGTCAGCCCTCAAAATGCCCTGCTGCTCAACGATTTGCGGGATGTCCATATCACAGGGGCCGACGGCGGGCTGATGGCATGCTGGCAGGAGCCTTCGCTGGACGAACTGGTGGCCCAAATAGAATATGCCTATCACCACCGGGAGGAAATCAACACCATCGGCCAAAGGGCAGGGGAGGATCTCAAAAAATTCACCTGGTCCCACAGCGCCCAACAGCTTTTGGATCTTATTGGTGTATAGGCGCGCGGTTCCTGCCTTATTCTTGGGCAGATTCTTGCGCCACTCGGCGCAACTCATCTTCTACCCGCAGGAACGTCTCATCCCATGCGGATGGCTTTTTCTGTCGAAATAATCGCATGGTCGGATACCATGGACTGTCCGGGCGATCCATCATCCAGCGCCAGTCCGGGATGAAGGGCAGCAGCACCCATACGGGTTTGGCCAGTGCGCCGGCCAAGTGGGCGACGGAAGTGTCCACGGAAATAACGAGGTCCAGGCAGGCGACGGCTGCCGCGGTATCGCTGAAATCTTCAAATTCTTCGCCCCAATTAACAAATTTCTGCTGAAAAGAGCACCGTTTGGCTTGATCGGCAGCCGGGCCTTTTTGCAGACCGTAGAGGGTGATACCCGGAATTTCGATCAGGCCTGCAAATTGGTCAAGGCGGCAGGAACGGTTTCGATCGTTCGTATGCAGGGGGCGGCCCGCCCACACAATTCCGATCTTCAGGCTGTCTGCGCTGCGCTCCAGTCGATGGCGCCAGTATTCCGCCTTTGCGGGATTGACATCCAGGTAAGGCACTTGGTCGGGTATGTTTTTTGCGGTTGTCCTGAAAATGGCGGGCAGGCTCAACAGCGGCACATAATAGTCAAAGGCCACCCCAGGGTCGCCGTCTGTTGATCGTTCAACCAGTTCATCTACACCCGGAAATCCGTTCAACAATTGCATCAGCGATTTACGCGTCTCAAGGATCACGGTGCCGCAGCGGGCCTTGACCCAGGGCAGGTAACGCACAAACTGGAGGGTATCCCCCAGGCCTTGTTCGTCGTGGACAAAAATCGTTTTATCTCTGGCCGGCATGCCCTCCCAGCGGGGCTTATCGTAACGGAAAGGGTAAATGGTCTTCCATCCGGGCTGTTTAAAGCGCCACTCGTAATCCTCCCATCCCCGGGCGAAGTCGCCCTGCAGCAAATACGTAAATGAACGGTTCCAGTGAGCTTCAGCGAGATCGGGACTGATCTGCAGAGCGCGGGTAAAGTGGTGAACGGCA
The DNA here is from genome assembly GCA_020345785.1 of Desulfobacterales bacterium. The sequence continues at coordinate 2,869,837 of CP070771.1, read as the reverse complement.
GGGTCCAGCAGCCCCTGGTTTTTATAGGAAAGTGCCAGGTTGTTGTAGGCCTCGGCATAATCCGGTTTGAGCCGCAGGGTCTGTTTGAAAATATCGATGGCCTCGCAAAACCTTCCCTGGAGTCGCAAAGCGCTGCCCAAGTTGTAATATGCTTCGGCCAGCTGCGGATTGAGCCGGATGACCCGACGATAATTTTCAATCGCGGCATTTAAATTGCCGCAATCCTTGTATAGATTTCCCAGGTTGTTGAGGGCCTCGATCATATGCGGCTTGAAGTGCAGCGCCCGGGTGAAGTTTTCTTCAGCTGCCTCACTCTGCCCTTTGCGATACTGCAGGTCCGCCAGATTGAAATAAGACTCGGCAAAGTCCGGTTTCAGCCTGATCGCCTCAAGGAAGCAGACCTGCGCCCGGTCGCTCTTTCCCGTCTCCCGGAGCACTTGGCCCAGGTTGTTGAAAGCTTCGGCAACGTCCGGTTTGAGGTGCAGGGTCCGTTCGTACCATGCGATGGCCTCCTCCGATTTTCCCAGGGCCTGGTATGCCAGTCCGGCATTATAGCAGGCTTCAAAAAAATCGGGTTTTAATCGAACCGCCTGCAGGTAATAAACGATCGCTTCCTCATAGTTTTTCAGATCCTGATAGGCACCGGCCAGCTTAAAGCAGGCTTCGACAAAATCCGGTTTGAGCTGCAGGGCCTTTTGGTAATTTGCAATGGCCTCTGCGTAGTGGCCTGAGCGAGCCATTTGGTCGCCTTTTTGGAAATAGGCCCTGGCATCAGCCGGCTGCGTTTTACCGGCAGGCCCAGGGAGGAATTGCGGTAATAAATCCCTCTTTTGATGTTGACATTTTTCCAGGTTGGGAGGGGGCTGATCGGCTTCTGCTGCCCGGATCAGCGAGCGGTAAAAATCCTCCAGCGCCTGAATGCAGCGGGTATCGTTGTACAGACGGCTACGGTCTTTTTCAATTCGTCTTCTCATCGTCCGGTAAAATTCTTGATTCAAACCCAGGCGGACCGATATGTCGATGTATTCATTTGCATTCGCTGCAATGGTATCGTCAATGCCCATCATTTTTAACATGGCATACGCATGACGGCCGCGCATGAGCTTTCCCGGGCAGGTCACCACCGGCAGTCCGCAGGTGATGCCTTCAAGGGTGGTTTTGCCCCCGGACCAGCAAAAGGAATCCAGCAAAACATCGCTGGCAAGATTCAGACTTAAAAAATCAGCAAAGTTTAGCCTGGGTAAAAATAGACAAAAATCTTCAAAACGCAGATTCAATGACCTGAAGGCACCGGCCAGGCGTTCTTGGAATTGACGAGTGACCTCAAGGTTTGAATGCGACAAAAAAACCAGCTGGGCCTGAGGCACCCTTGCGGCAATCTTCGCAAATACATGGTCGTACTGGGGAAGATACTTGAACAATGACTGGGAGGTCAGATAAACGAAGGCTTGGCGACGAATACCGAAATCGCTTCTGGTTTTTGGGTTGACAGGCAGCGAAGGCGGCTGGTAGGCCAGAGCGAGGTTTGGCAGGCGGATGAGCTTTTCGCTGTAATGGTTGTCGGCATCCTCGGGTTCCATAAGGTCACTGCTCAGGTAAAAATCCATGGTGGGAAGTCCGGTGGTCACCGGATGCCCCCAGCCCTTGCACTGGACTGCCGCCAAGCGGAGCCCCGCCAGTTGGGTTGCCGCAGCATTCATTCCGATATCGGTGTATACCAGCACGTGCAGACAATCTGAGACAATTTTTTCGGCGGTCGGTTCGATCGCCGGGCCGCTCTGATAAAAATGATCACAGTTTTTGACAAACTCCGGTGTCATGACATCGGTTTGATTGCCGATATGGTAGCAAAATATTTCGAATTCGTTCCGGCGGTGATTTTTCAGCCAGCCCAGCAGGAATTCACCCACCGTGTGGGCGCGCATGAAGGAGGATACATAACCGATCCTGATTTTTTCGCCGGGTGCCAACAGAGGCATTGATCGGGGCTTGGCCCAATCCGGGTAATTGGCTGCCATGACCCGGGTGACGAATTTTCCGTATTTTATCTGCAAATCGCGGTCGTTCCGGCCCTGGTACTGGAGGTAAAAATTCGTCGTACTGGCGATGCCATCTATGGCGCGTTTTTGTTGCGCCCGGTTGTCCAAGCGCGTGCGGCGAATCAAAACATCAAGGTTATTGCGGAATCTTTGCCGATGAACCCCAATATCTTCGACGGTTGGGTAAAGCATTGGCAGAGACAGCAGGTAGAGCCAGCGGGCGGGTGCATAATCGGAATTGATATTCAAGGCCTGTTGGAAATATTGGCGTCCGTCATGATATCGGCCGAGCAGTTGCAGCGCAATTCCCATGTTGTAATGGGCTTCCACCAAATTTGGTTTGAGGTCCAGGGATTTCTGATAGCAGGCGATCGCTTCGGATATCTTGTCCTGATCCTTGAACAACAGTCCCATGTTATTGAGGGCTTCCGGAAAATTAGGTTTTGTTTCAAGAGCCTTCCGATAGCTGATCTCGGCATCCCTAAATCTGGCCTGCCTGAAGTATATCAGGCCCAGGTTATAGTGCGCCTCGGCAAAACCGGGTGCGATGTGAAGGGCATTTTGAAGACTGGCGGCAGCCTCTTGGTAGCGCCCCTTATCTTGAAGGGCGATGCCCAGGGAGTAATAGGCTTCCACCAGATGCGGGTTTTGTTGCAGGGCATTCCGGTAACAGGCGATGGCCGCCTCGACATTTCCGATATTTTTAAAGGACAGACCCAGGTTAAAGTGTGCTTCGGCAAATTCCGGTTCCAGAGCGATCGCCCGCTTGAAACAGGCCGCGGCTTCATCGAAGCGGGCCATTTCGTTGAACACGCCGCCTAGGTCGTTATGGGCATCCACATGATCGGGTTTTATTTGTAAGGTCCTTTTATACCAGAAAGCGGCCTGCTCAGGATTTTTTTGTAGCCGGAAAATATTGGCGGTGTAATAGGCAGCCGGGGCAAGGTTCGGGTCAAGCCGCAAGGCTTTTTGAAAACAGTGCAGGGCCGCGTTCACCTTGCCCTGATTCTTGAGCTCTCTGCCAAGGCATACATAGTCAGCTGGGCTGGCGCCGCTTTCGTTAATGGTCGGGTCGCTTAAAAGCGTGTCCGCTGACAAGGAATCTGTCGGTGCTGGCATTTTAGGTTTTCCTGTATTTCCTTTCAGGTGCTAATAAGGTAATTTTTGCTCCAATTTTTTTCTCCGCAGCGGTGGGCGGGTAACGCGTCTTAACATGTCTAGGTACGGCTGATGAAGAAAAATCAATGCAATTATCCTGCCAGAAAGGCAGCCAGGCGGTGGCAGGAACATGTCAGGACTGCGATTGCAGGTGGACCGGTATTTAAATTGAGATATAAGCTCAGCAAGAATTGCAGTAACCCGGAGGAGTGTGGCAATTCCAGCTGGTTTGGTATTTGGGAAGTTCGGCCATCAAATGCGGCAGGTGGGACAAAACCTTTTTATTGGCTTCAGGCCGATTGGACCCTTATGCCACTCTAGTTTCCTGGTCGTCACTGGATGAGGGGCGCTCTCTGAGGCCGGCCGCCAGGTTGTTGTTAATATTAATTATCACCGTGAGCTTGTCAGGTGTTGGATAGGCCATGGTTTCAAAAATTCGTCGATCGATAAATGCACTCAGGGTGAGAAGGTTTATCTTCAGCTGGGTCGGCAGTGGATTGTCTTGCCTAGCAATCTCACCCTGAAATATGCTCCAGATGCGCTGGTTGAATTTCAGGGCCAGCTCCAGTTTCTCATCCCGGTCGGGGGCATCCCAGTTATCCTGGCATTTTTTGAGCTTTAGGGCTGCTTTGGTGAGAACAGCGGCTTCCACATCGCGGCCGGACATTGTCTTCTTGTCAACGGCTTCATAAGCTTTCAATTGATGACTGTACACTGCTAACCGCCTCCTGTTCATAATTTATCAGAGTTTTTGCGGCCTTGAGGGCCTGGTAATACCGTTGGTTTAGAATGTGTTCGCTGATGATGTCAATCAAACCGGTCATGCTGGGCGCTGCCTGAACAATGTCCCGGACTAAATTCCAGTATGTTTTGTGGTAGGTCGGCATGTTTTCTTCGTCAATATACATGAGCTGAATGACAAAATATATTTTGCGGCATGGAGAATCTGCCTGATCCTCGTTTAATATATCCTTTTGCCGCAGAATAGGGATGTTGTTTTCAACGAGCAAATCACAGCGGGTGCTGTTTTTATTGGTGACGACGGCTCCGCCGATAATCATGCGTTCGTCTGGTTTGAGGGTGATCTTGAGTCCCATTTTTTTATCGAGTCTGATATTAAATCTAATACAGACAGAAGAATGGAGGGGGATCACTCCCCCTCCGTTAGGATGTTTGCTCAGAATCGCTCGATACTGCGATAGGCCGCTGTTAGAAAAGCCGCAACACAGCCTGCGCTGCCTGGGAAGCCAGACTCAATGAGGTCGTGCTCAGGGCCTGACGGGTTTGCAGCATCAGCATGTTGGCGCCTTCCTCATTCATGTCGGCGTTGGTTAGATTGGCCGCGCCGTCACGCAGCGTGTTGATCATACTTCCGGTGAAATCCTGGCGGGCCGTGATAACGCTCAAATTGGTGGCCAGTTTGCTGGCTTCGGTTCTCAGCGCTGAAGTGGCGTTGTCAAGCCGGGTGATGGCGGAGTTGATATCCAGCTTGTCAGCAGTACCCCCTGCGCTGACCCAAGCATTGGCGCCAAAGGTCATCAGCGAGAGGGTGGCACCCTGGGAATCCGCATCAAATCCGGTGATGGTGAGCTTTGAGTCGCCGGTTTCATCGAACTTAACTTCATGAACCACAGCAGTACTATCCAGCAGGTTGACCCCTTTATATCCGGAGTCCGCCGCAAGGTCGTCAATCTGGCTCAAAATGTCAAAATACTGCGTTTGCAGTGTTGAGATATCCGATGTTGATTCACCCGAAAGAGCGGAAGTCGCTAGAGATTTGGCCGAAGCGATTAAGTCTGCAATGGCTTCAATGCCGTTGTCTGCTGCCTTTAACAGCTGAACGGATTCTGACATCTCATCTTTTCGTGATGCCAGATCGCTCGCCCGTTGCTCATGGGACTGGGCCGTAAAGAAGGCAACCGGATCGTCCAGAGCAGTGTTGACTTTTTTGCCTGTGGCGAGTCTTCCCTGGGTTAACTCCATCAAATTGTTGGTTCGCTGCAAACTAAACAAGTTTTGACGCATGCCTGACGTTAATGTAATGCTTCCGTATGCCATGATTTTTCTCCTCTTCTAGGTTTTTTTATTTGGCGTTCTTGCCAATGTTTTATAATCATGCTTTATTGTGTTTTTGAAGGGCAAGCAGTCGGTCTTTCTTTCCCCCCTCCTTTCGTGACCGTGATTTTGCCTTCAACCTCTTTATCGGAAGAAACGGTGTGGACTTTAGGACTTTTTTTAGGTTAAAGATTTAAGCTTTTGTATTACTTGATAAAGCCAAAAAAGAGAGGGTAAGGTTGTTTTACGGTTCAGAGTTTCAGGGTTCAGAGGGGCAGGGGCTCTATAACTGAATATTGAAAATTGTCCGCCTCAGGCGGAAATATTGGTGGTATGCTATCGTTTTTAGCCTTTTTTAGAAAATACAAGACGTTTTTAGCCTCTATTAGAAAATAGCGGGTCCAATAAATAAAAAAGACGGGCACCTTAAATATTCAATTTTCAATCTTCGATCTTCAATTAACAGGTGGACAAACCAGGCGTCATGTGGCATCTAAAGCGGTGAAACAAATAAATGAATGGCCATCATTCTCCTCGTCGACCAATCAACTACTCAACGACGTCTTGTTTAGGCGGTCCGATGATTACTTTGAACGTTGATGATTTAAAGCCCGGTATGATATTGGCCCAGCCGGTTCGCAACCGGCAGGGCATTTTGTTATTGGAGGCCGATGCCAGGATTACCAATAAAAATATTCGCATATTCAAGTCGTGGGGGGTGAAAGAGATCGCCATCAAAGGCGATCGGTCCGATTCAGGGGGCACCGAGGGGGATGCCCGGATTCAGGGAAAAGAATCCATTGAAAAGCAGTTGAAAGAAAAATTTTCCGATGTGCTGGATGATCCCGTGATGGTTGAAATTTTCAAGGCCGCCGCCACCCGTTTGATACAAAACCTGCAAACCAACGAGAGTGAACATGAGCCGTCCTGATCCGGAACAAATTATCGCCAAAATTGACGACCTGCCAACCCTGCCGCGCACGGTGCTCAAAATTACCGAGCTGGTCAACGATCCGAAATCATCGGCCAAAGATCTATCCCGCATAATTACCGACGACCAGGTGCTGACGGCCCGGCTGCTGAAGCTGGTTAATTCATCTTTTTACGGATTTCCCCAGCGTATTTCGACTGTCACCAACGCCATTGTCCTGCTCGGGTTTGACGCTATCCGCAGTTTGCTGTTAACCACTTCGGTCTTTGATTTGTTTGCCGGCCGCACTAAAAAGCGAAGACGGGATCAGGAGAAGTTCTGGGATCATTCCTTGGGATGTGCTGTCGGAGCGAAGGTTATCGGCAACTACCTGCGCCATGATAAAATCGAAGAATTATTTGTTTCCGGTTTGCTGCATGATATCGGTAAGATCGTAGAGATGCAGTTTCTACCAGACGAGTTTGACAAGGTCACAGAGGTCGTTAACCGACAAAACAGCTTGATGATCACGGCTGAAAACCAGGTTCTGGGATTTAACCACGCTGAAATCGGCAAACTGTTGGCAGAAAAATGGAACCTTCCGATCAAGCTTGGCCAGGTAATCGCCCATCATCACCAACCGAATTTTGCCGGCAGTTTTATAATTGAAGCGTCCATTGTCCACCTGGCCGACATCTTTTGCCGGGCCCTGAATATGGGATACGGAGGCGATAATAAAATTCCACCCCTGGATAAGCAGGCCTGGCAAAGTTTAAAAATTAAACCCGACGCCCTTGAATCGATTATGGAAACGATGCAAAGCGAGTACCGCGATATCAGTTCCTTCATTTCATAGTAGGTTGAGATGGTTTAAATCGTTTCGATCGTTAAGATGGTTTTGATCGTTTTGATCGTTGCGATGGTTTGGATCGTTTGATTGCAGTCAAATGGTTAAATAGTTGAATGGTTAAATAGTTGAATAGTTGAATAGGTTGGAACGCCCTGACTCCGGGCTTTCATGCTCTCATCCGCTGAATTTTTCCGCTTCCCTCTGCGCTCTGCAAAGTCGTTCCGCAATCCGCATTGGATTAACTCCCTGTCGTACAATCTGATTCCACTTCCCCCAAAAAAATCTATAGTTTTTTCCTCCACGGCCGATATAGCCTATCGAGATTTTAATCATACCCGTTATTCCATCTTAAAAAACACGGTCCTCGGGGATCGGATTTTTCATTCGAATCTTGTACCACAAAGGGAACATAGATGACATCAATTAACTCATTGGATTTGAAAGAATTTATAACCAATGCTGTCCGCGAAATATTTGACACCATGCTTTCGATGGATATGGAAACCGTCGAAGAGCCATCGGTGGCGAATTTTAACGGAAGTCGCATCGTCGGTTCGATCGGCTTTGCCGGCCTAGTGATGGGCAACCTGAATCTGCATGTCGACGAAGCGTTTGCCCGTCGCATGACCGCTGCAATGCTGGACATGGAAACCGATGAAATTGAAGGAAGCGAGGACATTCATGATGTCATCGGTGAACTGTGCAATATGATTTGCGGTGATTTAAAATCCCGTCTCTGTGATGAGGGGCTTACATGCGAACTGTCAATTCCTTCGATCACATCCGGCAAAGAATTTACGATTGAGGCCCAAGGGTGGGCACGGAGCGAACGGTATGGATTTCGTAGCCACCAAGACACGGCCCTGGTGGAAATCTTTATGAAATCGTCAAATTAATTTCACTGGAGGAAAATTATGGCATTGAAAGTGTTGACTGTTGATGACAGTAAAACCATTCGGATGATCGTAAAAAAGGCTTTCAAAGACTACGACTGCGAGCTGTTTGAAGCAGAGAACGGTGTCGAAGGTTTAGCAATCGCCGCCAAAGAAAAGCCGGGTCTGATTGTGTTGGATATTACCATGCCGGTGATGAACGGTATTGAAATGTTGGAAAAGATCAAGGGCGAACCGGAATTAAAAAACACTCCTGTGATCATGTTGACGGCGGAATCCGGCAAAGATAACGTCATGCATATCGTAAAAATGGGTGTTAAGGATTACATGGTAAAACCCTTCAAGGGTGAAGACCTGATCGGCAGGGTTCAAAAAATCATGCAATTGAAACCCAGGCCTGCTACCGAGCCTGGCGAAAGCAACGGCAATAAATATTTTTCACAGGTTGAAGATATTACTCTGCTGGCGCTACCGACCAAGGTCACCCGTCCGGTTTCGGTGGAAGTCGAAAGCTATTTGCAGGCCAAACTCAAAGAGATGGCGGAATCACAGGCGAAGAAAATGATTCTTGATCTGTGCAAGGTTGCAGAAACCAACGTGTCGCTGATAAAATTGATCATATCAACTTTACAGCGCTGCCAATCGGCAAAAGTTGCCGTGCGGGTGGTGGCCTCATCCAAACAGGGTGAGGAGCTAAAATCATTTCAGGAGACGAGCAGTATTCCGATAGTTAATTCGATTGAAGAAGCACAGGCCGCGCTGTGTTGAAAAAAATTGGATTGAATCTCTCACAGGAAAAGTTTATTTGCAAAATAAAGATGTGGAATTTGCAAATTGCAATTTTATTGCGTGAATCTTCTGGCCTGCGAATTTATTGTACCACCAACCGATGGGAGGATCCACTTTTGCCGTTGTTGCGGCTAACCAATTAAATTCATAAGCTGATTGGTCGGATGCTGGAATTCTGATTGCAACGATAAGTTGTGCGGGTGGCGATTCAGCGCTTCCAAGAATGGCCGATGAATTTTAAATTGCCCCCTATTACCCCAACTGACACGGCTTTATCTTTGCAAATTGCAAAAAATAATAGGGCATTTCAGCCGTCTGTCCAAACCTTCCGCGTCGGTTTTCAGCTGGACTCAATTTTTTCGGCATTTTTCCTCCAAGATCGTAAAAAAAACATCCCACAAAATATTGTATCAACTCATACCGGCCACATACTTCATATAGAAGATTTTTTCTGCGATATTGTACGAACTCCAACCGATGACATCTGCCCTGCGTGAGGGATCTATCTGCACGGCATGGTTATTGCTAATTTTGGTTTACGCTCGATCGGAACCATTGAGCATCCTCACGGTCATTTTATCTACAATTAAACTTTTCAGAGTAATAATTCTCATTTTACAAATGGACAAGCACTATTATTAATATTTTTTTACGAGGAGGAAGGAGTGCAGAACGCAGGCCTGGATAAAAACACACCGACTAAGTCGGATCAAAGCCAAATGCCGGCCGCCCAGGTGAATGAGAGATGTGGGTTTCACAATATTATCGGTCAAAGCAGTAAAATGCGGGAAGTGTTCGACCTCGTTCAGAAAGTTGCGGATTGTGACAGTACTATCCTTTTAAATGGTGAAACCGGCACTGGAAAAGGTATGGTGGCCAAAGCAATTCATGAAAGATCCAAAAGAAGGGACAAACCCTTCATTTCCATCAATTGCGGAGCCATTCCCGAGAATTTATTGGAGAGCGAGCTGTTCGGGCATGTGCGCGGCGCTTTTACAGGAGCTACTTCCTCCAAGCAGGGCAAATTTGAACTGGCAGACGGCGGTACCATTTTATTGGATGAAATCGGCGATATGAGCTCCGACCTGCAGGTGAAAGTTCTGAAAGTACTAGAAGAGGGGGAGTTTGAGCAGGTTGGGGGCGCCAAAACAATTAAAGTCGATGTTAGAATTATTGCCGCCACTCACCGGGATCTATCCGAAGAGGTTCAAAAAGGAAATTTTCGCGAAGATTTATATTATCGGCTTTATGTAATCCCGATGATGCTTCCTGCGTTGCGGGATCGTAAGTCCGACATACCGTATCTGATTTCCTATTTTTTGGAGCAGTCCAATCAGAAAAATGACCGTCATGTGAAGGAAATTTCCGACGAAGCACTGACCATGATGATGAGCTATTCCTGGCCGGGTAATGTTCGGGAACTCAAAAACATGGTTGAGCGGCTGGTGGTACTAAAGGGAACCGGAAAGATTTCGGCACGGGATTTGCCGCTTGAACTGAAGGGCACCCATAAATTTGAACCATCGACCACCATCGAAATATCAGATGAAGGCATCTGTCTGAACAGCGCCGTAACCGAATTTGAAAAAGCGTTGATCCTCCAGTCGTTGGAGAAAACCAAGTGGGTTAAAAACAAGGCTGCCAAACTTCTTCATCTGAATCGCACCACCCTGGTTGAAAAAATAAAAAGACACCATCTTCAGCCATGTAACATTTGACAGGATTGTCGACCATCCCCCCCGATAATTGAATAATGAATATTGCAGATTGAATATTTGTGGAATCCTATCGTTTTTAGCTTTTTCTAGAAAACAGCAGGTCGAATAATTTAAAAAGACGGAACGCCATTAATATTCAATCTTCAATCTTCAATTTTCAATAGTAAGACCTTAACCCTGCATCGATTCCCCCAAGAATAAGATGAACAGCACTTCAGGCCTGGCGTCAATGCGGTGACTCGCGTCATCTGAAATTTGACGAGCACAACGGGCTTATCCAGGGTTGCTCCTTCTGTGTGTGTCAAATTAACTTGCTGATATTCATTTAAAAAATAGTTTATTCCAATTAGCTGCACCTGCTTGGCCAGTGGCATGATAATTGCTCTTTTAAAGACGGTTTATCTAAAGATTAAAAAAAATTATCCGTTTCGAGGCGCAGGCTCAGAGATTCCTGGTTCATGGTAAATAAGACTCCGAACAGTGAGTCTAAAATCTTTGAACGGGTATAAAATGATCATTCAGGGGAAAAAAATTTGCTGGATCTTCCGCCCATCTTAATCGTCGATGCCCAGCCGGACGTCCGGGCTGAGCTTATGCAAAGCTTAAGCCGGTTCGGATTTCCAGTTGAAAGCGCATCAGATGGTTTGGAGGCATTAGACCGATTCAAAGCTCTGAAATACAGCATGGTAATAGCGGACGATCAAATGACGGGGGTGGGCGGCCTGGAAATGTTAAATTCAGTCAAGAAAATATCGCCGCAAATTCCAGTAGTTATCATGACCGCCAATGGCTCCGTCCACAATGCGGTTGCGGCGATGCAAGCTGGTGCCAGTGACTATATCCTGAAGCCTTTTCCTCCAGAGGTCCTTGAAAAGACAGTCAAAAAGGCCATAGGCTCTGCTTTAGGAGACAGTCCAGGAAGATTCGGTGTCAGAAGCGACGGCCATTATTCGGCCGGCAAAGAAATCATTACCCGCAATCCCAAGCTGGCTGGCATTTTAAAACAGGCCAGGAGCATCGCACCCAGCAAAGCCACGGTGCTCATCCAAGGTGAAAGCGGAACCGGCAAAGAGTTACTCGCTGCCTATGTTCATCGTCATAGTCTTGAGCCGGATGCACCCTATGTCGCGCTAAACTGCGCGGCGTTGCCCGACACGCTGGCCGAAAGCGAACTTTTCGGTCATGAGAAAGGATCATTCACCGGCGCCGTGGGGCGTAAGATCGGCAAATTTGAACTGGCCAAAAACGGCACCGTGGTCCTTGATGAGATCAGTGAAATGCCGCTGCCCCTTCAGGCCAAACTGCTGCGGGTATTGCAGGAAAAGGAGATTGATCGGATTGGCGGCACACACCCGATCCCGATAGATGCCAGGGTCATCGCCATCAGCAATGTGGATCTAAAGAAGGCAGTTGCCGACGGCAAGTTCAGGGAAGATTTATATTATCGCATTCATGTGATCCCCTTGACCCTTCCGCCGCTGAGAGAAAGAAAGGATGATATCGCTTTATTGGCCGGCCATTTCCTGGAAAAATACAGCCGGTTGAACAATAAAGAAATTGCAGGGTTATGTGATGCGGCCCTGGACGTACTGCTGGGGCATCCCTGGAACGGCAATGTTCGTGAATTGGAAAATACAATTGAGCGGGCGGTACTGATCTGCAGCGGTGAATATATTGTAGCGGAGAATCTGCTGATGGATCCGTCCGAGTGCAGGGTCGAATCAGCGGCGGCACCGGCTTTGAAAGTTGGGACGACCGTGCGCGATATGGAAAAAGAACTGATTTTTAGAACCCTTGAAAATGTCAAGGATAATCGAACCCATGCTGCCGAGCTGCTGGGAATCAGCATCCGAACCCTGAGGAATAAACTGCGGGAATATAAGGAAGAAGCAGATGCGCAGGGAGCTGTGGGGCAAAGCGCATAGCGCAAAAGGCACAGGGAAAAGGACTGAGGCTCGAGGACTGAGGACTGAGTGTTTTGAGGGCGAATTTTCTATTGCGGATATCTGTCATCTGCCCTCTGTTATCTGGCTTCTGTTTTCCGATCTCTGGTACGGAAATTGCTGTGAATATGGCCAAAAAAAAATACTTTCACTCGGGGAGGGATAAACGCAATGCCGACCGACGGAATTTTTAGTAAGACAATT
>CP070771.1:2833538-2857178 GCA_020345785.1 Desulfobacterales bacterium | reverse complement strand
ATATGTTGGTACTACCTTGAACCCAAGCGAAAAAGAAATTCTTTACCAGCTTATCCGCGATCATGAAGAAGTCATGGGGGTGTCCCGGACGACCATGGTTTCCCTGCAGTCTTACCGTAAGGCCTTGCAAAAACTTAAAAATTCCGACAACAAAGCTTTTAAGGAATCGGTTTCAGAGCTAAATGAGGTGATCAAAAATACAGAACCTAAAATTATACCACTGACCCATCTCATTGAAGAATTTGAAACCGAGCTGCAAATTTATTTCAAAATTCCTTTTGAGCAGGTTCGCGATCACGCCCTTAAAATAATCAACCAAAAGCTTAACCGTTACGAAGGCTGCATTCAAGGCGTCATCGAACATGGCAGTCAGATGATCGAAGAAAATGATTTCATCATTGTCCAATCACCCAGCCTGGCGATTCGAAGTGCGCTAAAGCGGGCGCATTCCGAGCTGAAAAAAAAATTTAAGGTTTTGATTCTCGATCAGAATTTTATTCGAATAAAGCAACTTGTCAAAGAGTTGTCTCAGGAAGGGGTCGAGTTTCTTGTGGTGCCGGAGTACAATCTGAGTCATTTTATGATGACCGTGACCAAGCTTCTCATCGGCGCCGTGTCGATCACTCCCGATAAAAAAATCATTACCACGGTAGGAACGGCCAACACCGTCGGCTTATGCCACTTGAACCGGATTCCAATCTACCTGCTGGCCAATTCCATGAAATTCGCACACCGGGCTGTATCTGAACAGCATATCCATAAAGTGGAAAGTCAGCGCTCGAGTGATCATTTGACCTACCGGCATGCAATGTTTTCCCATGATCAGGTCGATCTGTATTTGATCGATCATGTTATAACCGAACAGGGAGAAATCGCAATTTAAGACCGGGTTATCGCATCTTTCGACGATGATGATCGCCCGTTCCAAGTCTGAACAATTAGATGCATGACGGTGAATGGTAATGTATTTTGGGCGGTCGCCAAGCTAGTTATCCCTAACGTTGCATTAATCTGTTTAACTCTTAATGTTGGTTTGAAGCAGATGGTCGATTTTCACTGAGACGATGCTGGATGCTGGATATTCAGGAATGCGCCGAGAGTGGAACCCATCCAGTATCCAGAAACCAGTATCCAGGATCACGTAATATTGCCAATGCTTTTCATCACAACGGGCTAAATTCAAGAAAACATTTTGTGCAACTTAGGGGTTATTCTAAATCAAAACAAGCAGGATCGTTAATACTGCAAGGGGCCGAAACAATTCGCTGCAACCTTCCCTTTACAAATTCGAGAAGCAAATAATTAACTTTACGGGGAACTATAAATCATGAAAGCAAGTAAGCATGAGATACATGCTTGGCGCTCAATCGGAGGACTGATTGCCGTCATTTGCATGCTTTTCCAGATTCAGGGTTGTGCCGAAGTACCCATCACCCATCGCAAGGGATTGCATCTGGTGCCGGAAACAGAGCTGTTGAGCATGAGCCTTCAGCAGTACGATGAGGTGTTGAAAAAAAGCAAGCTGTCCACCGACACCCGCCAGGTAGAGATGGTGCGGCGCACAGGCAATCGGATCGCCAAAGCCGCCGAGGCGTTTCTTTCCGAAACCGGCCAACAGGATAAAATTAAAAACTATAAATGGGAATTCAATCTGATCGAGGACGACAAAACCGTCAACGCCTGGGTCATGCCCGGCGGCAAGGCAGTTGTTTATACCGGAATCCTGCCCTATACGCAGAATGAAGCCGGCCTGGCCGTGGTGCTGGGCCATGAGGTGGCCCATGCGCTGGCCGACCACGGCAACGAACGCATGAGCGAGGCGCTCCTTGCCAATATGGGCGGTATGGCGCTTTCGGTTGCCCTGAGTACACGACCGCAGCAAACCCAGCAGCTTTTCATGACGGTTTACGGGGTGGGCGCCAACCTAGGCTTTTTGCTGCCGTACAGCCGCCTGCATGAAAGTGAAGCCGATCGAATCGGTTTAACGCTTATGGCTCGCGCAGGCTATGACCCACGCGAGGCAATCCCGTTCTGGCAAAGAATGGGCAAACAGGAGGGAAAAGCGAGTCCTCCGGAATTTTTATCCACCCATCCGGCTCCGGAAACTCGAATTGCGGATATTAAAAAGTATATACCGGAAGCGCTTCCGTATTATGACAAGACGAAGAAGTAGAAAGAGGTGAGCAATGTTTCGTTCCATTATTCCGCGCGAAGAAGTCTTCTTCGATAACTTTGAGAAGATTTGTGCGATGATGACGGCGGCTGCCAGGGATCTCAGGGCCATGCTTGAAAACGGCAGCCCTTACGCCGAAGCTGCGCGGCGCATTAAAGCGCTCGAGAACCAGGCCGATGAACTGACCCATCGCAGCATTGAAAAACTCCACAAGACCTTTGTAACGCCCCTGGATCGACAAGACATTCTGCGGTTGATCGTCGGCCTGGATGATATTCTCGATACCACGGAAGCCGCAGCTTCGCTTCTGGACCTGTACCATCCCCGCAACGCCATGCGGGAGGCTGAGCACCTGGCCGGCTTGCTGGTCCGGGGAGCAGAAAAGGTAGCGGAGATGGTCGGCCTGCTTAGAAAGCCGAGCAAGACCTCCGATCGTCTCATGGCCCTGGCCGTGGAGCTGAATCAACTGGAAAACGAAGCCGACCAGGCCTATCAGCAGGCTATCGCCCGTTTGTTTCAGGAAGAGAATGACCCCAAAGAATTGATCAAGTGGAAGGATATTCTGGAACTCATCGAGTCGGCCACCGACCGCTGCGAGGACGTGAGCGACATTATCGAAGGCATTGTTCTGGAAAATGCCTGAGCATGGAAAACGGCGTCATGTTGATTTTTATCATCTTTATTGTAATCATGGCCCTGGCCTTCGATTTTCTCAACGGCATGAACGACGCCGCCAACTCGATTGCCACCGTGGTATCCACCCGGGTGCTGTCTCCGCGCCTGGCCGTTTTGTGGGCCGCCTTTTTTAATCTGGTCGCCGCTTTCTTATTCGGAGTCCACGTGGCTACCACGATCGGCAAGGGAGTTATCGATCCCGGGGTTGTTGACGCCGTCTTGATTCTGGCCACTTTATGCGCTGCCATTTTGTGGACCTACCTGTGCACCCATTTCGGGCTGCCGATCAGCGTCTCTCATGCCCTGGTCGGCGGGTTGGTGGGCTCCGGCATCGCCAAGGCCGGCCTTGAGGCACTGGTCTGGCACGGCTTGCTTAAAATTGCTGTCTTCATCGTCCTGGCGCCGCTGATCGGCATCATTCTGGGCTATCTATTTATGGTGGCCGTTTACTGGACCTGCCGCCGGGGCACGCCGCAACGGGTGGACCGCTGGTTCCGGCGATTGCAGCTGATTTCAGCAGCGACATTCAGCCTCGGTCACGGCACCAACGACGCCCAGAAGACCATGGGGATCATTACGGTTCTGCTTTACAGCACCGGTTATTTGCGAGGCGAATTTCATGTGCCATTCTGGGTGATCATTACCTGCCATGTGGCCATCGCGCTGGGTACCCTGGCTGGCGGCTGGCGGGTCATCAAAACCCTCGGCATGAAAATGACCAAGCTCAAACCGGTTCACGGATTTTGTGCCGAGACGGCAGCGGCATCCTCGATATTACTTTCGACGTTCGGCGGCATCCCCGTTTCGACCACCCACACCATTACGGGCGCCATCATCGGCGTGGGTGCCACCACCCGGCTGTCGGCCATCCGGTGGGGCGTGGCCTACCGAGTCGTGTGGGCCTGGATCCTGACAATCCCCGGCACCGCCATCGTCGCAGCTTTGGTTTGGTATCTGCTGCAGCTTCTGCCGCTGCCGTCGCAGTGAGTGCTCCTCCCGCAGAGCGGGAGGCATCAACAAGCCCCTTGAAGGGGACGAAAATATACCTCCACTGGTATAAATTCGAAATCATAAGCACGAAATTCGAAACAAATCCGAATGACAAAAAAATTCAATGACAAAAACTATTAAACCATTACACTTATCGTTAGTACAGATTAGCTTAGTCTAGGATCATTATCATCCTTAGCGCATTTATCCTCCTCGCTTTGAATCCGGCCGCGGGCATGGGCGTCAACGGATCTCATATGAACGTAGGGCTTCGATCAATATTGAACGGCCGGACAAATTGTGGACGGCTTAGAGTTGACCCTGCGCAATTGAGCTGCGGATATGGATGTCCCGTTGCGGGAAGGGGATTTCGATTCCGGCCTTGCGCAACTCCTCAAAAATCTTAAAATAAAGCGCGCTGCGAACCTGTCGCCGCGGCGTCACCCGGACATCTATCCATATCAGCAGCTCAAAATTGATCGAACTGTCGGCATAAGCGATAAACCTGACCACCGGTTTCTGAAACTTCGAAACCAGAGGTTCTTTCTCGGCAACCTCCAGCAAGATCTTCTCCACCTGCTTGGGATCGGAGTTGTATGAAACCCCCACCGGCAAAGCGATGCGAATCATGGGTGACGAAAGCGAGTAATTCACAATCGTGTTCGAAATCAGGTTTGAGTTCGGCACAATGAATTCAATATTGTCTCTGGTTCTGAGCTTGGTGGCGCGCAGATAGATATCCGTGACCAATCCCAACCCGTTTTCCAATTCGATCCAGTCGCCTTTTCTGATTTTGCCCCCGAATATGATCGTAAAACCGCTGATTACGTTGGCGGCCAGATTCTGCATCCCCAGGCCGATTCCGATGCCGGCGGCACCGGCGAAAACCAGCAGAAAGCGTAGATCAAGGCCTACAATTTTCAGGGAAATCAAAACACCGATGGCAATAAATGTATATTTAAACGAGGTATCCAGGGCATAACCCAGACCAGGGTCGATTCCCAGGGAAGGATATATTTTGTAGTCCAGATACGCTTGCAGCAGGCGTGCAGCATAAATAAAAGCCAGCAGGATAATTAAAGCCTTCAATATCAACCATAAGGTTACCTGGGTCTTCCCCAGTGTTACAACCGGAAATGAAATAACGCGCTCTACCAGATCCAGCAGCCCAAGCAGGTTCAAAATAATGCCGATCGTTGCCAGGACGGTGGCGTATAACAGCATGGTCCTTAATGATTGAAAAAGAAATTGGGCAGTTTCATCTGAAGCATCTTTATTGACGTACCATTTCTGCAGCCAGCCCCTTATCTTGTGGTAAGCCAGCATAATGAGAAGGTACGCACCGCCTGAAGCCCATATTTTGATCAAAACCACCCGGCCGAATTCCTTGTAACCGATGCACCATAGGAGTGCCGTGATGAAAGACAGGAAAATGAAAGGATAATAGAATCTGTTCAGAACTCGAATAAAACTCTGGTAAATTCCATAAGGCAGATCAGGCAGAAATGACATAAAGGCGGATTTCATCAAATGAAACAAAAACAGGATCACCACAATCGACACCGAGATCGCAAATTTCAGCAGGGCGATCACATCGGGTCGAATCTCAAAGGCTGTCGCGGCCTGGATAACGGCAAAGCCGCCCAGGCCATACAGCAGGGCCAGACGCGTCAGCTGAAAGATCTTTTTCCCGTAGCGCGCCGTTGCCTGAAAAAGATTTTGGGTCAGTGACTCACGCAGGAGTCCGATAACCAGCGATCCGATGGCCCAGAGAATCATTAATTTCCCGGTAAGCTGAAACCAGGCGGCCCGATAGTGGATCATGGCATTGATCAGGGAATAGGCGGCGAGCAAAATCAGCGGTATCAGGGCCGAAACCAAAATTTTGAGGGCTGAAAGCAAAAAAGGATAGACGGTGGGCGGGATTTTGGGCTGCAGCGGCTGCACTTTTTTTTCGATCTGGACCAGAATCCGCTTCCTTCCCAGCAGGCTGTAAAACACGGCCGCCAAAAAGATAAATACGATGCAGGACCCTGCCAGGCCGAGCACACGGCTTTGCTCCATAATCTGCTGAATAAATTCCGGCAGTTTAAGCGGCAAGCCAAGAACCCACTTATACAAATATTCGATGGTATCCCAATTCCAGCCGATGGGCGTACGTTCGAAAAGCGAGCTGGCTCGGTTTGCGATCTCGGTTTTTACACTTGCAGCTCTTTGGGCGATGGTTGTGCCGACATCATCGGGAAGGGTTATTGCCGGTTGTTTTTCATTTTCAGGAGCCGGCTGCGGAGCGGCGGCATATGCAAGCGGCATCCATAATGAAAAAACAAAAAAAACGAGGATAAAATAGCGCAGTTGTCTTGTTAACATATTGATTTTATTTAAATTATAATTTTGGAGCCGTATAATTGAAACGTCACGGAATTTCTAAAACATATTTAAATCGTGTGCCTTTTAACGGCACGGATTTTATAGCGTCTAATGGGAATGATGGATTGTTTCGCTGAAGAATAGTACATAAACTGGCGGATTCAAGTTCACCGTGAAAATAAATAACCAGGCAATAAATGGACTTAGGGCTGGCGTTTTCGAGCTGCCTTAGATCGACCTTTACAGCCCCTTCCAGAGCCTTGCGGTGTTCCGTGAGATGCCTTACCAACAATTCCCTAAAAGCCGGATCCTGCGCCCCGGTCCATAAATTGGCGAACGCCTCGATGCGTTCATTGCGAATCACCACCGCCACCGAACAGCGCCGGATGAAATCCGGCTCAAAAAATCCCAGGGAAAACCCCTTTTCGCGGGTATTTTTCTCCTTCAGCCAGGCATCGGAAATGCTTTTCAACTCATCCAGATGCCCCGGCACTGATTCTACCGGCATCACCTCAAAACGACAGCCTTCTTTTTCAAGTTTCCGTTTGGCGTACCGCAGCCCTTTGCGGGCACTGCCCTCCAGCGAAAAGCCTGTCAGCGGCACCCGGGCTTCTTCCCCGAGTTTCAACAAGGAAAGTCCCAGATCCAGATACAGATGCAGATTTTCATGGCCGATCTCATAGAATACCGTTCGACCGCCATAGCGATCGGATAATTCACGAAACTTCCAAATGAGATCGGTCCAGCGCAAATCAGGTCCGACCGGCTCTCCCATCCCAATCCAGCTGCGGCCTTCCACAGCATACATAATAAACGCATCGCCCTCCGGACTGAACAAAAAACGCTTGTCACCGAGTAACGCCAGATGAGCGGACACCGCAACCGAATTGCGAACGATGGTCCAGGCTTTTTCAAGTTCCTGTCGGCCGGCTGCAGTCGGCTGAGGGGGTGCAGGCCGCAGGAGCCGCGCGGCTGCGAAAAACAATCCGAGAACGACAACTCCTACCGTGGCCCTTAAAAATCGAGAGGCATCGCCGCTGAAAGCAAAACGCCACCAGAGAGTGTCGGCATATTCTATGTGGCGATAGGAATAAAATCCGAGCCAGATTGAGCCGCCTAAAATAATGCAGATGGCCGTAATCCAGCCGGCGTTAAACGGCTGGCTGAACAAAGATGCCTTGCGATAGAAATGCCGGCGCGTCGGCCAGATCGCAACCAAAATCAAGAGCAGCACAAGTGCCTCTTCGTAATCGAAGCCTTTGGCCAGTGAAGCAAAAATGCCAACCATCAGCAGTCCGATGGTCAAATGATAAGCGGCATCGAGTCGTCGCTGTAACCCGCGTCCCAGCAGCAGCAAGCCCATTCCGGCGACACTGCCGATAAAGTGCGAAATCTCCAGAAAAGGCAGCGGCACCAGCTTCCGCAAAAAAATGATCCGCTGTTCAACTACCGGCGTGGTGCCGGAAAACAGCAGGATGGCACCGCCGATCAAGGCTGCCATCGCAAACACCTGGGGGACCATGGGCGACACCCAGCGTTCAAAAAGCCGAACGAAAACAATCAGTTTTTCCCTTTTACGCAGGACCTCCTGCAACCCGAGCAACAGCGCGGCAGTGATCAGCGGCAGCCAGTAATACAAGGCGCGATATCCTAGCAAGGCACCGAAGATTTGATTGGCCGGCAACCTGGCGGACAGCATCAGCACGATCACCGTTTCGAAAACGCCCAGTCCCCCCCCGGGACCTGGCTGACAAGTCCGGCCAGCTGCGCCAGCAGGTAGACGGCCAGAAATTCGATATAGGACATCACGCTGCCGGGGGCCAGCAGCACAAACAAGACAAGGCTCGCCAGCACCCAGTCCAGCGCCGCAATGCTGAGCTGAGAAACGAACAGACGCACGGACGGAAGCTGAATTTCCCATCCCCGAATCGTGACGGCGGTTTTTTTGACGGTTGTTGCAATCCCATAGGCCAATACAACGGCCAGCATGACAATTCCGATCACGCGCAGGGAAGCCAGCGGCAGATGGATGGCCGCTGGAATCGTCAGAGGTTCGATCAGAAACACCGCGCCCCCGATGGTGAAAAATCCGAGCCACAGGGTCAGGGTACAAAACGCGACCACCTGGGTAATTTGCAGGGCCGACAACCCCCAGGCCGAATATAGCCGATACCGCACGGAGGCCCCGGCAATCATGGACATTCCGATATTGTTGCTGAAGGCGTAGCCGATGAAAGATGCCAGTCCGACCTTTGGATATGCCAATTGATGCCGGATATAACGCAGCGCAAGGGCATCATAGCCGGTCATCACGGTGTAGCTTAATATGGTCAATCCTACCGCCGCCCACAAATGAGCTCGGGGAATTGCATCGAAAGCATTCAGGATATCTCTGAGATGATACGTTCTTAGTTCAACGTGCAGCAGCCAGATGGCCGCCGCAAAAAAGATCAGGCTGAGGCAGGGACCTAATATTTTACGCAATATGGATTTCATTCCCAATATGTCCCTATGCTGCCAGTTTGATGGTCGCAGATGACCTTTTTGCGATGATTTCGCAAATTGGCTCGTCCCTGGAAGGGCATATGAATCATCAGCATGTAGAAAGCTTATTTTTGTTTATGATCTATGCTTTTTTCGGCGATAAAAATGCACGGTCCAAATGCTTAAACCAAGCAGTGCAATCATGGCAAATACTTGCACTTCATAATGCTTGATCTTTCCGATAAATATCTCCACGGCATGACCAAAAAAGTAGCCGCCGGACCCGACGGCTACCGCCCAGACCAACGCTCCGGCGGCATTGAGCAAAATGAACTTTTTGAATGATACGGGGCTCATTCCGATGACAAAGGGGGCAACCGTTCGCAGTCCGTAAAGAAACCGAAAGGATAGGATCATCGGCGTTTCAAATCGGTTCATCATCTTGTGGACTTTTTCCACTTTTTCCTTCCAGCCCGGGCGCCTGGACAGAACCGCTTGACTGTGTTTGCGCCCCAAGTAAAAGAAAAGCTGATCGCCGCAAAGACTGCCGCAAAAAGCGGCCAAAATCACCCAGGTCAGTGTTAGATACCCCTGGTGAGCCGCCAAACCGGCCAAGACCAGGATGGTTTCACCTTCCAAAAATGTACCGGTTAAAATCGCGGCATAGCCATAATTTTCAATTAAAGTTTGCAGTTCCATGGACTCCCCGCATCACTCAATAATTAATTCCTCTTGCAAAGAACAAGAATTCATTTGTAAATGTGTTTATGCCTCGCGATCCAGTCGATACAGGACGGCGACTAAAACCAGGCTGCCGGCCACCCATCCAGATCGGGCCGAACATCCAAAGGCCGAGCGGTACCGATAGGTAGAAACCCCGCATACCGATAGTGTAGTGCAGCGCACCGTGGTTGAGAACTTCGGTTACGGTTTCCGCGGAAAGGGTCGTATCGTTTTCATCGATGGTATTGATCATGAACCCTGCATGATTGTAATAGCGGATGGCCAGGGTAAAATTAAAAAAGGTAACAAAAAATACGACGGCCAGGAGCATCAGCTTTAACATCCACAGGACTTCATTTGTGGTTCCAAACAGGTTGAGCGAATGCGAGATTTCTCCGAAAATACCGGGACGAAAGGCCACGTTCAGCAACCCGAGACTGATGAGAATGGCAGTCCAAGCCAGAAAGGTCGCCGCCATCACCTGATTGCGAAGGATCTGAATGGCCAGGAGATCACGTTGGTCTTTCATAACTCCCTCCACCCATCTCTGCCGGGCGTGGTTGGTGATCCCAATCGCCGTCTTCAGGGATTCACGCCGTACCATTGTGTAAAGATGGGCGTGATAGGCGATGATAACGATTGCAACTAACAACACCAGCATAATTTCCTGCAGCTAAATGATGGACATCTATAGCCCCTATCATGTAATGTATCATTAAAGGTTATGATGACTTATGTCGCTTTATATAATAAATAGAGCAGCAATGACAGGGCAATTTTTCTTCAATTAAATCTTGTTTTAAACCCTAACCCGGGCAAACCGCTTGGCGTGAAACGGAAATCCCGATTTATCGGGGAACCAAAAAAGAAATTGATCACGAAATCATCCCGCTGCGGCGGGAAAAACACGAAAAAAGGAAAATAAAATTTTCATGTTTTATAAATTTCGTGTTTTCGTGATGAAAAAATTTTTCATAAAAGCAAAGAAAGAACAATTAAGACTCTAATCCCGCTATTGCCATATCAGGGACAGGGTGAGATCGTCGTTGGCCTTGGAGCTGCTGCATCGGAATTAATCCACCGGACCTTCGATCAGACAACTTTTTTAATTTTCAAAAAATTGTACAACCCTGAATGTGTTATTTTCCGGGGGATTAATTAAAGGAGGGAGACATATATCTGCGGTTTAAAATCTAAAACACGCAATCCACATTTGTTAACTTTTTCGGCCGATCATCGGCACCCATTTGCCGGTCCTTGTTTTATAGTTTTTATATGCCTCATTGAAACGATCCTCTAATAGCTTTTCCTCATAGCTTGCAATGTAGTCGTAGAAAAAGAATATCACAACCACCAATCCGAGCGAGAAAAGCGAGGCCGTGGATACTGCCAATCCAAGATAAAATATGATGCTTCCTAAATCAAGGGGATGTCTCACATATCGGAAGCCGCCGGTTGCCACAACTCCGGAGTGCGACTTTCCATGTTTGGCAACCGCATGACCCGAGCGGATAAGATAAAGCGCAGCAATAATTGCCAGGATCAAAACGATTATGCGAATATACAGTGCGATATAGCCGGCCATAAATGTCATAACCGCCAAATAAACGAATCCACTGCCCAAACGAACAGAAATAACACCAGCAATATCACCTGTCCCTTATCTCCGAGGGGATGTTCTCCGCTTTTTTCGTCCATCTCAGACCTCGATAAAGTTTTTGGGGACGACCTAATAATTGACATCCATAATTTTAGGCATTCGATGTTCATACCGAGAGTTTCTCTTACTTCTCCCCAGCATATAACATGCCACCAAGCATCGCTAAAAATATCTATAATTTTTTCATATTGTTAAGCTCGGATGTGAATTCAGACCACCTGGATTGAGATGGACTTTTAGAATTATTTCGAAGTGTAATTCGGAAAATTCCGAATATTTTAAGCAAAAAAAATCAAAAGAGTCAGCACCACCCGGCAAGACTCCGCCTCACCTTGGGATAGAAAAAATTCCGGCGTTGAATTTGAAGTTTTGCGAAATCAGGTTTCGAAATTTTTCTACAACTAGACATTCTTTAGCTCAAGCTCCACAGATCGAATCTTGGTAGTCACCCGATTTTATTAGAATTAAGCTGTTTTAATCTTCCTGGCACAGTTTATGCCTAGCTGGTTATTAACGGCGGAAAAGCAATGCCATTTGAAATGCAACAGGAGGCTTTTCTTATAAAAAAGGCAGGCGAAATGAACTTTAAAACCGAAAAAAGATCATCCGGACGCCTTCGCCACCAGGGTGCCATCACCTTCTCCATTTTCAACCAGCAAAACTGCATCGATGCTCAATCATTGGATTACAGCACATATGGCCTTAAATTCAAATCGCTCTGCGCCCTGCGGCCCGGCACCACCATCTGCATCCGGGTAAAACCCGGTCAGCGCGGCTCCCGCCCCGACTGCTTCGGTCAGAGCATGCGATCGCTTGCCCTCGCGGAAGTAAAATGGTGTCGGGAGATCGAAGGTAGCAATGCTTGTCGTTATGAGGTCGGGGTCCACTACTATCCACCCGACTATTAAAGCATCCTGAGGTTTGAAGGGAATTGCGAGATGCAAACTTCTTTTTCCCAACCAAGGATTCTGATAATAACCCCGGAGGCCGCTTTCGTGCCGGCCGGCCTGGTAAACCGGCGCCATTGTCAACGGACGCTGGAAAGCGGGGTTGTCGCTATCCTATCAAAGCTGGTAAGCGATCTGTGCGAGCAGGGAGTTGATGTCCATGTAGCCCAGCCTGACTACCGCCGAATTTATGTCGACCTTGTCGTTAAAAAACGCAACCTGGCAGACAGCAAACTGCCCGCTGATCGGCTTCATCTGGCTGAAGACCGGGTCTTTTTTTATTCAAACCCTATTCATACCAATAATGACTGGCAAAATACGGAAATCGCTCTGGATTTTCAACGTGAGATCAGTCACCAAATCCTGCCCCGGGTACAACCCGATCTGATTCACTGCCACGACTGGATGACCGGTTTGATTCCGGCCGTGGCCAAACACCGGGGAATTCCCTGTCTGTTCAGCGCTTTTAATTTCCGCAGCGCAGGTAGTCTCCTTTCCAAGGTCGAAGATCGCGGAATCGACGCAGCAGCCATCTGGCAGTACCTATACTACGATCGATACCCTGGAATTTACCAGGAAATCCGCGATTCGAACCCCTTGGACTTTCTTTTAAGCGGTATTCTGTCTGCCCGACACGTCAACACAACAGGTATAAGTTACCTGACGGAAGCTTCCAAGGGTCAGCGTGATGCGTTCCTGGGACGTCTCATGCAGCTGCTGCAAAAGAGGCATCAAACCGGTTCTATCAGCGAGCTGCCCCATACCTGCATTTGCCCGGAAAACCTGAGGCAGCATCACAGCCCGACGCCATACACTAATCATGACACAATAGATCGAAAGGGACATCGGCCGATAAGCAGCCTGGGAGTCGGGAAAGACTCCCCGCTGTTGATTCAAGAGGAAGCAGCTCAATGGATTTGTAAATTGTATGAAAAAATATTAGCGCGGCCGCTGGTTGCAGCGGCCCCGATAATTGGCGGTGAAATTAATAAAAATGACCGTCAAAAAGCAATCAACGGCCAGAGGTCGGAGGGAATTGCCGTCCACGGCGTCAATTCCTATAGATTCACTACCAGGAGGAAAACATCCCCGGCCACCGTCACCTGATCAACAATTTCGGTGCAAGCGGCGTTCGCATGAACGGTGGCCGATGGAACCGCTCTGACAACTGGCTATTTGCCTGTCTATTAAAAAGGACCATTCTTGAAGGGAGGTGCCTATGTATCAAACCATACTCGTTCCCGTTGACGGTTCCAAGCGTGCTGAAGCCATATTAAGCCATGTCGAGCACCTGGCCAAACGGAACAACGCCAAAGTGGTGTTTCTCAAAGTCGAGGAAGAGCCGATTATGTTGGGCCGCGATGAAGTCATCGATATCGATAAGTATCATGTCGAGTTTGAAAAGCAAAAAGAGCGCTCCCAGGCCTATCTGAACGGCCTTCAAACCCAGTTCAACCAGAAAGATATTCAGGCCGACACACGCCTGGCCTATGGGTCGGTAGTGAAAGCTATTTTGAAGACCGCCGCCGATACAGGCACCAATCTGATTGCAATGGCCACCCACGGTATAAGCGGTCTGGCGCGGGTGTCCTACGGGAGTGTCGCAGCCGGGGTGCTGCAGGCGGCCGAACTGCCGATTTTGCTGATTCGATCCTGCAATGACAAAAAAGCCGAAACTTGTAGATAAAGGATAGAAGGTGGGGAGGTGAGAAGTTATGAAGGTAAGAGGGTAAGAAGAGGAGAGGCGGGAAGATGAGAAGGTGAGAGGAAGGGAAGAGGAGAGGATAAGAAGATAAGAAATATAGAAGAGCAGAAGATCAGAGGGGGTGAGGATGAGAAGCTGGGAGGCTGGAAGCCTATAGGCCAGCGCCTTACCAAGCCTGTTGTGTCCTGCGGTTGAATCCTTCAGCCTTTAGCCTTTTTCCTTTAACCTTTATCCTTTATCCTTTATCCAGCATCCCAGCCTCATGGCCTTCTTTAGCACGAACTCACTAAAAATTGGTGAAACTGGACATCGTTGAGAGGATTTGGATCACAACTAAGGGAGTCACATATGTCAAATCAATGGGTATATCTATTTAACGAATTGGATCGGGCTGATCAATATGCCGGCGGCGGATGGGAAGGCGTAAAAGGTCTGCTGGGCGGCAAGGGTGCCAATTTGGCCGAAATGACCCGTATCGGGGTGCCGGTGCCGCCGGGGTTCATCATCACCACGGAAGCGTGTAATGCATACCTGGCAGCCGGCGAAACCTTTCCGCCGGGAATGTGGCAGCAGGTTCTGCAGTCGGTCGAGGAGTTGGAACGACAAAGCGGCAAAAGGTTCGGCGATCCGAAAAATCCGTTACTGGTTTCGTGCCGGTCCGGTGCCAAGTTTTCTATGCCCGGGATGATGGACACCATTTTAAACCTCGGTCTCAATGATGAAACCGCCGCCGGTCTGATTGAACTGACCGACAATGAACGGTTTGTCTATGATTCCTACCGCCGGCTTGTTCAAATGTTCGGCACCGTCGTGATGGGAATCCCCGATGAGGCCTTCGAAGAAAAAATAAGCGCCTGCCGCTTGAGGGCGGGGGTGGAAACCGACGCCCAACTCAAGGCGGCCGATCTGCAGCAATTGACGCAGGAATTCAAGCAGACCTACCGGTATTACACCGGGCATTTGTTCCCGGCCGACCCCCACGAACAGCTGAAAAGAGCCATCAATGCCGTTTTCAAGAGCTGGAACGGGAAAAGAGCCGTCGACTATCGCAACGCATCCGGGATTCCCCATGATCTGGGCACCGCCGTCAATATTGTCACCATGGTTTTCGGCAATTTAGGTGAGGATTGCCTGACCGGTGTGGCTTTGAGCCGCAACGGTACGACCGGGGATAATCGGATTGAAGGTGATTATCTCAAAAACGCGCAGGGGGAGGATGTCGTGGCAGGGATTCGCCGGACCAATGACATTGCAGAGTTAAAAGGCGATATGCCGGGAATTTTTGCCGAGTTTGAACGTATTGTCAAGAAGCTGGAAACGCATTACCAGGACATGCAGGACATCGAATTTACGGTTGAAAAGGGCAAGCTTTGGATTCTGCAAACCCGCAGCGGTAAACGCACCGCGCAGGCTGCAGTTCGCATTGCGGTTGAAATGGCCGAGGAAGAACTGATCAGCCGCCGGGAGGCTGTTTTACGGATAACTCCGGAACAGGTAGACTTCTTTTTGCATCCCCAGTTCGAGCGCGAAGCCAAGACGGCTGCAAGAAACAAGGGCGCTCTGTTGGCCACCGGCCTGAATGTCTCCCCCGGGGCAGCCGTGGGCGTCGTTGCCTTCGATGCCGATCTGGCTGAAACGTGGTCTAACAAAGAAAACAAAAAAGTCATTATGGTGCGCCCCGAAACCAAGCCGGACGATGTCCACGGCATGCTGGCCGCTGAAGGCATCTTGACCAGCCGAGGCGGCCGCACCAGTCACGCTGCTCTGGTGGCGCGTCAATTCGGCAAACCGGCGGTGGTCGGTGTGTCGGCGCTGAAAATCGATGTCAACAAGCGCCAGATGACGATCAACGATGACATGATCAAAGAAGGCGACTGGATATCCATCGATGGGACGTCCGGCGAAGTATACAGCGGCCGGCTTGAAACGATAGTACCTGATATTATGGATCCCTGGCTGATAAAACTGCTGTCCTGGGCCGATGCGTTTCGCCGGCTCGGGGTCTGGTGCAATGCCGATAATCCTGCGGACGCTGAACGCGCCCGCACGTACGGCGCCGAAGGTATCGGCCTGTGCCGCACCGAACACATGTTCTTTGAACCCCGACGGCTGCCTTATCTTCACAAAATGATCATGACCGATCTTCCGATCGAGCGACGCGAAGCTTTGGATGCCCTGCTGCCGTTTCAAAGAGAGGATTTTATCGGCCTTTTCCGCGCCATGGACGGACTGCCGGTCATCACCCGCCTGATTGATCCGCCGCTGCACGAGTTTTTGCCAAATCACATGGAGTTAACCCATGACCTGACGGACCTTAAAATTCGACTCAAGCATGCCGACACGCTTGAGAAATTCAATACCCTTTTGCAGCAGATCAACGAAAAAACTCAGGTCTTAAAAAGAGTGGAAAGTTTGCAGGAAAGCAATCCGATGCTGGGCCTGCGGGGAGTGCGCCTGGGAATTCAGATTCCGGAGCTGACCACCATGCAGGTGCGGGCGATTGTTGAAGCCGCCTGTGCGGTCGCCAAGGAAGGTGTCGACGTCCATCCTGAAATAATGATCCCGCTGACCAGCCATGTTAATGAGCTTAAAGTTCAGCGCGATATTCTTGAAGCCGAGGCCCAAAAGGTAATGCGCGAACAGGGCATAAAAATCGACTACAAATTCGGTACCATGATCGAGATTCCGCGGGCTGCCCTGACTGCTGAACAGCTGGCCGAACATGCTGAATTTTTTTCTTTCGGTACCAATGATTTGACCCAGACAACCTTCGGCATGTCCCGCGACGATGCGGAAACAGGCTTTTTAATAAGATACCTGCGATCCCGCATTTTGCCGGAAAACCCCTTCGCCGCTATCGACCGCGAAGGCGTCGGTCAGCTTATGGCAATGGCCGTAGCAAAGGCCCGCTCCGTCAAACCCCAATTGGAATGCGGCATCTGCGGCGAACATGCCGGCGATCCCGGATCAATCGCCTTTTGTCATGAAATCGGGTTGACCTATGTTTCATGTTCACCCTATCGTGTGCCGGTGGCGCGCCTGGCGGCAGCGCACGCCGCTTTGCTGGACAAAAATCAGCAATCGCTGGGAAGTGATAAGCAAAACATCGCACCACGGGCCAACGCTTTCAGTGAAATTGCTGCATCGCCGGCCGCGGCCGGCTCGATGGCGTCGGACTGAACAAATCCCACGCCGAAAATATTAATCTGCAATTTAAAAGGAATGCGAAATGGACAAAAAATATAATAATTTCTGGATATGCACCGAATGTGGCTATGCTTCTACGGAGAGATTTAGCCGCGATATCTGTCCGCGGTGCGGTATGACTTACTGGATGTGCGATGAATGCGGCTTTACTACCATCGCCGGATTTCCACCGGATTTCTGCCCGGAGTGCGGTGAGCGTTGCAAATTTACCAATAGAACGTGTTATGTACCGGAGATGGGAGCATCCGACATACCCAATTTGAAATTGTATCAAAGCTAAGAGAGGCAAAATCAGCGACCACCAGCAGAACTGGGGTATGAGGAAGACCCCTGGAAGGGGCCGGAACCAAGATCTCTCACTGGTCGCTGATGTATATAAACAATTTTGACGGCATAATTCGTGTTTCCGATGAAAGCCCGCTCTTGTTAGTTTTTATTATATATTTTTATCACCCTTAGCGCTGATCTGTCCGGTTTGACATGTATTTGAGCGACTCATTTTTCACCGGCATTTTGCGTTGCTTAGCCCGATGCGGTAATCGTTGCTAGGCCAGCTGACATAACGAGGTAATAAAAAATACGGCAAAATTGTTTTTCTATCTCCATTCATATGCCAGCGGCATGTGTAAGCTTGGACAACCAAAAAATACTCTCGCTGTAACGGTAAAACCGTTTCAATTTTCACCGCCATAGCCGGTGGCTTTTGAATGGAGTTAGAAATGGTCCCGGGAGACCTTTGCAACAGTAGGACTTAGGATCAGTAATGGATATCTTCAGCAAACTACGAAATATGAAAATTTTACTCATCGACGACGACGAATGGATTAGAGATTCCCTCAGCATATTCTTCGAAGCTGAGGGATGCCGCATCGTTTCAGTTGAGACGGCCGAAGAGGGTCTGGAAGCACTCCGTTCGCAAGACTATGACATCATCATCACCGATTACAAACTGCCGGGTATGGATGGAATTGAGTTTCTGAGGCAGATCCAGGGGTCTCAACAAAACGCCAAAAAAGTGTTGATTACGGCATATAAGAGCGAACTGGTCGTTGAAGAGGCCAAAAAAGCCGGTGTACAGCATTTAATTGCCAAGCCTTTTACATCTGAAACGATCGAGGCATCTTTGACCTTTTTAACGGCCGATCTCTAAATTAAAACCATGTCGTTGATACTGTAAATGAGGATTTTAAAATGCTGGTCAAAAATTGGATGAGCAAACCGGCTGTTACAATCGATGCGGATGCATCCGTCGCAAAAGCAGTCAAATTGCTGAAAAAACATGAAATAAACATGCTGCCGGTCATGATGGACAATCGGCTTGCCGGAATAATCGCCAACGCTGATATTCAAAGGGCATCGGCTGCGGGTATTGATCCCCTAAAACAGGATGACATTTTTGAACTGATGTCACAGGTTAAGGTAGGGTCCGTGATGAACCCCAAGCCCATTACGGTTGCACCGGAATATACAGTGGAAGAAACGGCCGAGATTCTGTTAATCAATCGGATTTCAGGACTTCCCGTCGTTGACGGCCGGGATGCCGTTGTCGGTGTGATAACCAAATCCGACATTTTACAATTAATCCTTACCGTGTCCGGAAAAGGTAAACACGGCATCCAGTTCGCCCTGGAAATGGAAAATCAACCGGACCGCATCAGGGAAATTACCGATGTGATCCTCGACTACGGCGGCCGTATTTCAAGTCTCATTTCAACCCAGGAACGCGCCGACAGACGCAATCAACGATTATATCTTCGCATCTACGATATCGATCAACCCAGCTTTCTGAGGCTCACTGAAGTCATCCAAGAGAGAGCGAAACTGCTTTACATCATCAACCATGATCTACGAACAAGACATTTGTTCTGATATTACTAGCTTTGCGTCCCACACATACGTTAAAAGTCGAAATGGATAGCTAAACTATAGTTGAGTCTTTGAATTTAAAAAATTCCAAGCACAAAAAAACACCCAGGATGCAGGAGGATGCGACATGCAAGAATTTAACAGAATTTTATTCCCGGTTGACCTCTCAGAATCATCCACCAAAATTGTTCCCTACGTGCAAGCGGTGGCCAAAAAATTCGAATCACAGATTCACATCCTGTTTGCCGCGCGGGTATTTGATCATTTCACCAGTATGTATGTTCCTCACCCTTCGATCAACAAGTTTGAAAAAGAGCTGATCGAGGGTGCCGAAAAGCGCTTGTATGAGTTCGTGGATGAGAACTTCGGTGAATTTCCCCATACCAAAACAGCCGTGGTGGCGGGAGACCCCTCGGAAGAAATAATCAGATATATCCGGGAAAATAAAATCGATCTGGTGGTCATGGGCACCCACGGCCGCAAGGGTATGGATAAAATTATTTTCGGCTCGGTGGCGGAGCGGGTCGTCAAAACCGCCCCGGTACCGGTGATGGTGGTCAACCCATATAAGGCGGACTGAGGACAGAGGACGGAAGGCAGAGGGAAGATGACAGATGACCGTTATTAGTTTTTGATTATTTGTTTAAGAGGAGATGGTTTCAAGTGTCAGGTGTCAGGTGTCAGCGTAGGAAGACAGAAGTCGGATGGCAGATAGCAGAGGACTGAGGACTGTAAAAATCGGATGCCTAAAATGATCTAAATTGCCTAAGCTGCCTAAAATTAATGAATCTCTGCGCTCTATCTCTTTGTTTAAGATAGACAGGATACCTTAATTTTAGTTCATTTTAGTTCATTTAAAATTTTAGCGCATTTTCTTGACTGAAATTAGAGCCTTTTGAAATCCTATAAAATGGGTTGATTTGATAATTTCGCAAGGCAGAATTGCAGAGGGATGTTGAAAAGTGGGCATTGAAAATCTGGATAAGATTTTTCGACCAAAATCAATTGCAATTGTCGGTGCCAGTGAGAGAAAGAAAAGTATCGGATCGATCCTGATGCGCAACCTGATCGAAGGCGGCTTTCCGGGCGAAATCTACCCCATAAACCCAAATCATAAAACATTGTGGCAGCGGCCGGCCTGTCCCTCGATCAAGGATCTGAGGAATCCAATCGATCTGGCGGTCATTTCAATGCCAATAGCGGCGGCCGTCCACGCCATTAAGGACTGCGCGGAGGCAGGTGCCGGCGGTGTGGTAATCATTTCGGCCGGCGGCAAGGAAGTCGGCGAAAAGGGCAAAAATGTGGAGGCCGCCATCATGCAGGAAGCATCACGGACAGGTCTGCGTGTTATCGGCCCCAATTGTGCCGGCATTATGAGCAGTCGCGCCAAATTGAACGCAAGCTTCACAAATCGGATGCCGCTGCCCGGCAAAATGGCATTTGTTTCACAAAGCGGCGCTCTTTGCACGGCAATTCTGGATCTTTCCGTCACCGAAAATATTGGGTTCAGCCATTTTGTAAGTCTCGGCGATATGCTGGATGTCGATTTTGGCGACATGATTGATTATCTCGGGGGTGAGCCGGAAGTCAGCAGCATCGTGATGTACGTGGAAGGTTTGACCCGATTTAGAAAATTCATGAGTGCCGCGCGGGCGGTATCCACGGTGAAGCCGATTGTTGCCTTGAAGGCCGGCAAGTCGCAGGCAGGGGCTCTGGCGGCGGTTTCCCACACGGGCGCGTTGGCCGGCGAGGACGCGGTTTATGATTCAGCTTTCCAGCGCGCAGGAATTTTGCGGGTGAAGACTTTTGAAGAGCTGTTTGACTGCGCGGAACTGCTTGCCAAACAGCCGAAGCCCGCCGGTCACGGTCTGGTGATCATCTCCAATGCGGGCGGCCCGGCGGTAATGGCAGCAGATGCCTTGTCCGACCATGGCTGCGAACCTGTGGCGCTGAGCGCTGAAACCGTCGAAAAATTAGATGAAATCATGTCGCCTGACTGGAGCAGGCGCAATCCCATCGAGATGCTGGGAGAAGCCACCCCGGAGCTTTATCGTAAGGTAATCGAAATTTGCCTGCAAACAAAGGAAGTCAACGGGATCTTGATCATGGCGGCGCCCCAGGCTGCGATTGATCCGACCAAGGTCGCGAAGTCACTGATTGATACGATTCGCGGCAAACCCATTCCGATAATTACATCCTGGGTCGGCGGACCGAGGATGCAAAAAGGGCGGGCTGTTTTTAATCAAGCCGGAATCCCCACCTTTGATACACCCGAACGCGCAGTGCGCGCTTTCATGGATATATATCGCTATTCAAAAAATATTGAAATGCTTCAGCAGATTCCTTCCCGGCTTCCCGGCCGGCTGGATTTCGACCGGCAACGAGCAAAGACCCTGATTCAGGCCGGACTCACAGCCCGAAATTCTCTTCTCACCGAATTGGAGGCCAAGGCGTTGTTATCTGCTTACGGAATTCCCGTCAACCGCGCAGCGATGGCCTCCTCTCGAGAAGAAGCCGGCAAAGCAGCCGCCGATATGGGTTTTCCGGTGGTTTTGAAGATCAACTCCCGTGACATCACCCATAAGTCCACTGCCAAGGGTGTCGTACTTAATCTGCAAAATGAAAGCGAGGTCGTTGAGGCCTATGACAGGATCGTTCAAGATGCACGGGCCATTTATCCCGACGCTCGCATCGAGGGTGTAACCGTACAGCCGATGCATCCTCGCCCGGATTTTGAACTTTTGTTAGGCACGAAAATGGACCGGGATTTCGGCCCGGTGATATTGTTTGGTATGGGCGGAATATTAACAGAGGTGATCCAGGATCGGGCGATCGCACTGCCGCCGCTTAACCGCCTGTTGGCCAGAAGGCTGATGGAACAAACCCGGGTGTATCGATCGCTGCAGGGCTATCGGAACGTGCCGGCTGCCGATCTTGCAATGCTTGAAGAAATTTTAATCCGGCTGGCACAGCTGGTCACGGATTTTGCCGAAATTGAAGAGCTCGATATCAATCCCTTATTCGTAAGCGGCAATGATGCGTGTGTAATCGATGCCAGGGTTGTTTTGAGACCTTCCCAAACCAGGTCGCCGCTTCACCTGGTAATCAGCCCTTATCCGGATCAGTATGAGCAGCATGTGCGAACCGGTGCGAACATCGATATATTCATCCGTCCGATTCGTCCCGAAGATGCACCGCTGCTAATTGAGCTGTTTGAATCCCTTTCTCCGCGCAGTGTTTACATGCGATTTTTCACTCCGCTGAAACGACTGTCTAACAGCATGCTTGCGAGGTTTACTCAAATCGACTATGATCGTGAGATCGCCCTGGTTGCACTCGCTGAAGGGCAAACCGCAGAAAGAATGCTGGGAGTAGCACGGATCATAACACAAAACAATCAGAAGAAAGCTGAATTTTCGGTTGCGGTGGGGGATGCCTGGCAGGGCAAAGGCATCGGCGCGGAGCTGCTCAGGCGCTGCCTGGCCATAGCTGAAAAACGCGGTATTGAGGAGGTATGGGGGACCATTCTGGCCGAGAATATCCAGATGCTGGCTCTCGCAAAAAAATTGGGCTTTAGATTCAAAAATTCTCCGGGCACCGGTGAGTACGAGCTAAGCATCGATTTGCGAGAAAAAAAACCACTCGCCTTTTAAAGAACGGCCCGGATTTTTTATAGGGGAAGCGGAGGGAAATATGCAGAACAAACAAATACAATATTTCAAGCTGTTTAGAGATGTCTGCAAGGTAATAAATTCCAGTCTGAATCTGAAAGAGGTTTTGATTCTGATTGCCGAAAATATCGTAAATGCACTCGATGTTAAAGCCTGCACGGTATTTCTCTGGGATAAGGAACGCAATACCCTGGAGGTGAGTGCCACCCATGGACTGAGTGAAGTGTATTTGAAAAAGGGTCCGCTGAGTGCCGACAGAAGTATAGCAGAGACACTGGAGGGCCGGACCGTTATAATTCCAAATGCTGAAAATGATCCGAGAATTCAGTATCCGGAAGCGGCCAAGAAGGAGGGCATTGCGTCAGTGCTTTCAGTTCCCATATCCGTAAAAGATCAGATAATCGGCGTACTCAGAATTTACACCTCAAAGCAGCGAGATTTTTCCAACGATGAATGCGATTTCATTTTCGGGTTGTCCGACATGAGCGGCATCGCAATCGATAATGCCAGAATGCATGACCATCTCAAGGCGGAGCATGAAAACTTGATTGCCGAGACGCACCGCTGGTTCGAGTTCGGCAAAGCTTCCTAAAATTAAACCTCTTTAATTCTGAATCAGCGACCACCAGCAGAGCAGGAGGAGTATGAGGAAGGCACCTGGAGGGGGCCGGAACCACGCTCTGCCGCTGGTCGCTGTTTATATTTTGAACATGCTCAAATTTCAAATCAGCCGACTGTTTAATAAATTTCTTTCGATCAGATCCGGAATGCACTTACCCAGATAGGTTGAAATATATGCAGGATTTAAGTATGGATAAAATAAATCTCAGCCCAACCTGCTATTGTGGGCATGCATGATACAAAATTTTTTATATCGACGGAGTTGACCCGTGGCAAAACGCCCTACCTATAAAGAACTCGAGCAAAAGGTTCGCGAGCTGGAAAAAATGGTTGTTACCTACAGCCAGGCGAAACGGAGTCTTAAGGAGTCCTTGGAAAAGCAGGATGGGTTCATCGACAAAACAGCTGAACCTGAAATGGCTGTTGAGCTGCTGGATCAGGAAAGTGCCGAAAAGCAGCCCATAGAACAGGCCCTGATAGCCGAGCACATTTTCCGCAAGGCAATAGAGGAATCTATTCCGGCCGGGATATTCGGAATAGATCTGGAA
>CP070771.1:2821378-2833438 GCA_020345785.1 Desulfobacterales bacterium | reverse complement strand
CCTTACTTAATCTGTTGGGTAGGGGCGGGGTTTATCCCCGCCCGCAAGGAACGGGAAATTGTTTCACCCCTTTTCTTGGAATCGCTCAATTTAGGTTTTAAATTTGAATTCCCGCTTGCTTGCAGGAGGGATGAATAAAGATTAGAAAATTTCCTTTTCATCGACGAAGCATAGCGAAGCCGACCAGATACCCTGCAGCTTGCTGCAGGGAGAGTTCATTAAGAATGAGGCGCCTATCAGCCAGCGGAACCGTCATGAAACACACATCAGAAGCCATTACTTTCCGGTCAGCCCTTGAAACTCTTTTTTTCACATTTGTCTTTGACACCATTATCGCAATTTTTTTGTACGCGATAAAATTCACAGACGAGTTCATAATCGTCTTTATTATTTCTCAGTGTATCGGCCTGTCAAGCTGTTCCTGCGTCTTGCTTATCCATAATTTCATTCAGAAAGCGAAACCGGTTTTCCAGGCGATTCTGGTAGGGGTTGCTTTGGTGGTTGGAACGATAATCGGTTCATATTTAGGTCTGGCGATTTCAGGGCTGAGTTCATCGGAACTGTTTGAAAAACACGGACTTTTTCAATTGCTGTTTCTCGGCGTGATGTTTGGTTCTATTATTACTTATTTTTTCAGTTCCCGGGAGCAAATTGCGGAGTCTCGGGCCCGAATCCAGGAAGAAAAAATAAAAAGACTCACCAGTGAAACTAAAGCCGCGGAAGCAAATTTAAAGCTTCTTCAGGCTCAGATCGAGCCGCATTTTCTATTCAATACCCTTTCGAACGTTTTGAGTCTGCTGGATACCGACCCGCAAAAGGGTAAATCCATGCTGCTTGATCTCATTCAATACCTTAGGGCTTCCCTTTCCAAATTAAGGGAGGAGCAAGCGACCCTGGGACAGGAAATCGAGTTGATCAAAGCCTATCTAAACATCATTAAAGTTCGGATGGGCAAAAGATTGAATTATAAAATCGATCTGTCTGAAAAGTTGGAAGCAATTTCATTTCCCCCCATGTTACTCCAGCCTTTGGTAGAAAATGCCATTAAGCACGGTCTGGAACCCAGGATTGACGGCGGAGAAATCTTAATCAGCGGAACAGAAAACGACGGAATTCTTCGATTGGAGGTCGTAGACAACGGGATCGGTTTCAAAGAGGAGCGAGAATCCGGTATGGGATTGTCGAACGTCCGGGAACGGTTGCATGCCCTGTATGGTGAAAGCGGCCGTTTAATTTTAAATGAAAACCAGCCGCACGGCGTAAAAGCCGTAATTGAGGTGCCGCATGGCAAACCTTGATGCCATTATTGCCGACGATGAAGAGCATCTCAGAATTTATTTAAAGTCAAAGCTGGCTGAACTCTGGCCGGAGCTCATCATATGCGGTGAGGCAGAAAACGGCCTTGAGGCATTGAAATTAATTGAAACGTGCCGGCCTGCCGTCGCCTTTCTGGATATCAAGATGCCGGGATTATCGGGTATCGAAGTCGCCCAAAAAGCCGGCAGGGACTGCCGCATTGTTTTTATCACCGCCTTTGATCAATATGCCATCGAAGCCTTTGAAAACGAAGCCGTCGACTATATCCTGAAGCCGGTTACGGACCAAAGGCTCCAAAAAACCATCAAAAGATTAAAAAAGCAAATATCCGGCAACTCTATTTCATCCATCGATTTTACGCGCAGCTTGGATCGGCTTTTAGCTGCCCTGAAAGATAGACCGGCTTCCGGCTATTTGAAATGGATAAAGGTGCGGCAGGGCGAAGAGGTGAGGCTGATCTCAGTCGATGATATATGCTACTTCAAAGCTGAAGATAAATACACGGTGATTAAAACCCGGGAGGGTGAATCACTGATTAAAAAAACCATCCAGCAGTTAAGCGAGGAATTGGACCCCGATCTGTTCTGGCGCATCCACCGGGGGACCATTATCAGTGTGCACCAGGTCGGCAGGGTTAGTCGTTCTTTTGCCGGTCGACTGATTATTACGCTTAAAGACCTGCCGGAAACCCTGACGGTGAGCAGGTCATATGCGCATCTGTTCAAACAAATGTGAGTTAGGTTCAGGGTTCAGAGGTTCAGGGGTCAGCCCAGCCGCCAGACAAACCAACGGCCGGTCTGATCCAAAAAGAAACTTATGAACATCGAACATCCAACATTGAACGCCGAACATCGAATATTGTATTCTGTCTATTTAAAAAAATTACTGAACAATACGCGATGTGTGTGCTGCGCGAGTTAATCTCCGATTCGAAATTGGACGGGTTCACTTGCTCTAAAATGCTGCTTAATGAAAACGATTCGAATACTTGGCGGTGGCATATCAGGTCTGACGGCCGCGATTAACCTGAGCAAAGCCGGCATTGATGTCGAAGTGCATGAACGCAAGAATTTCTGCGGCAAGCACACCGAAGACTTTCAATTCGTGGAAAACTGGACGTTTGATGAAGATGTGCTTGATAATCTCCGGGCAATGAACATTCAGATTGATTTTTATTGCAAGCCCTGGTTTTCGCAAGAATTTTTGAGTCCAACGCTAAAAAGTTATGTCGGAATTTCGTCCGAACCGCTCATGTATCTGGTGAAAAGAGGCCAGTCGGAGGATTCAATCGATCATGCCCTCGCCAGACGGGCAGCTGCTGATGGCGTTAAAATTATTTATGAGTCGAAATTGAAGATCTCAGATGCCGATGTCGTTGCCTCCGGTATAAAAACTCCCTCGTTTGTTGCCATGGGCGTTAAGTTCCCCTTCAACCATCCTGACAGATCCATCGTACTTCTCGATGATACGCTGTCATATAAAATGTATTCCTATTTTATTGTGAATGATCAGGTGGGGGAAATTGTGTGCGTCAATCCGGTTGATCTAAGGGATCATAGACGACGTCTGGATGATACAGTTGATCGATTTGAAGGAATTCTAAAAGCTGAAATAAGCCCTCTTGCTGAAACTTTTTCTGCCACCTGTAATTTCTATTTCCTCAAAAAGGCTATGATTAATAAGCAATATTATATCGGAGAAGCTGCCGGTTTTCAGGACTGCCTGGCTGGTTTCGGTATGCGGTATGCTTTTAAATCAGGTTATCTGGCAGCGAAAAGCATAATTGAAGATTGTGATTATGACCACATATGGAAAGAAGACCTGCTGAAACCCATGGAAATTTCTGCTGCCAATCGGAAAATTTATGAAAAGCTTTCAAACGCGGGATATGAGAAGCTCATCGATCTGCTCAAAAGCAGCAACCCCGTCATCCGAAAACTTCTGGGCGGAGAAGACTTGAGGCAAGTCATGAAAAAGATCTATAACCACTCGTTGTCTTTCCTGCTGCGTTTTTTGTTATCCCACTAACATTTCGACAAGCGATATCGCAAGTTCATCTGTCGTTCCCATACGTCCAATTTTGCGAGGCATGAGTCTTTGATTAAGCCGCTCTTTTAATCCCAGTCCAATTGTCGGCTAGAACCGGATCATCGGTAATCACACCGTCAACTTTCATATCCCGCATCCTGATATAGTCTTCCAATGTGTCTACCTTGTAAGGAAATACTTTAATGCCGTTCGCACGCATCATGTCAACCTGTTTTTGGGTGACTATTTTACAATCCGGATGCCAGGAAAACACATTGAGCCGGGTGCACATTTTAACCGTATTTTTGGTGGCCGGTTTGTTTGAAATAAATGCAATGACCGGCGCTTCTTTCATAAATGCGATTTGCTCCAGAATATTGACGTTAAAACTGGAGATCATTCCGGTATCCAGCATCTTCTTTTGCCTTAACATCTCGACGACCTGCTTTTCGATGGCATCTGCCGGATGATGCGATTCGTATGCGTTGGACTTAATTTCTATGTTTATGTAAACCCGGCCGTTAACCAGGTCAAGCACCTCGCTAAGTTCGGGCAATTGCTGATCTTCAAACCGTGGGTGATACCAGCTGCCGGCATCAAGCTGTTTTAACTCCGCCAGGGTACGGTCCGCGACAGCACCATGACCGTTGGTTGTGCGTTCGAGGTTTTCATCGTGGATGACAACCACCTTGCGGTCGCGGCTGAGCATCACATCCAGTTCGATCATCGCTGCGCCGGCTGTTACTGCGGCCTCAAATGCAACCAGGGTGTTTTCGGGGTAGTTGGCTGAAAAACCCCGGTGGCTTATAATCCAGAGCGGTTTAAAAGTATTGTTTAATCTCATATTGATCATGGGAAGCTTTAACCCTTCTCTGCGACAAATGGGTTGGTTTTCTATTTCCTATTATTTTATCGTCCAGTCACCCCAGCATCTTTAGCGAAACTCGAAGGCGCCGAGTTAGAGCATACATTCGGTCAAACAAGTCGTTTGCCAGGCGCCATGCCATGTCGCTATTCGTTCCGACAAAAAGATGAGAAGTCTGAAGGTCATAAATTTTTCAACCATAAAAAAAGGCTTCAGGCGACAGCACAATTAATGTCACGTGAAACCTCTAACTAATTAAATTTTTCCTAAATTAATATTGTCCTTTTTTTAGTAAATGTCGGTACTACTTTTATTAGGAGCGAATAGTATGCATCAACATGCATAAAAGCAACAAGATTTTTCAAAGAATCGAAAATATTTTTTATCCCCCGATACGCTTCCCGGTTTCCTTATCAAACAAATGCATTTTACGGGGGGGAACATACAGGTAAAGTGCTGTGTGTTTCTTAAAATGCTGGACATCGGGAATTCTGATCGTTAAAGACGTCTTTTCATCTCCGAAATGGCCGTGGACCAGTGTATCGGCACCCAGGAGTTCCACATGATCCACGCGAAGATGCAGGTCGCCTTGTTTTTCTTCAGCAAGTTTAATATGCTCAGGTCGAATTCCCAAAATAACTTCTTTTCCCCCGTGGGTGGGAATGCTGCCGTTGGCAAGCGGCAGGCTGACATCGCCGGGGATTTCAACCGACCGGCCGTCGGAACTCAAATGAACCTCCAGGAAGTTCATGGCCGGTGAGCCGATGAAGCCGGCCACAAAGCGAGTCGCCGGGCGTTCATAAACATCCAGCGGGGATCCAATTTGAGCGGCATAGCCGTTGTCCATGACAATTAGGCGGTCGCCAAGTGTCATGGCTTCCACCTGATCGTGGGTGACATAGACGCTGGTTATTTTGAGGTCTTCATGCAATTTTCTGATTTCAAGACGCATTTGAACGCGCAGTTTGGCATCCAGGTTGCTGAGGGGTTCGTCAAACAAAAACACTTTGGGTTCGCGCACAATGCATCGGCCCATGGCGACCCGCTGCCGCTGACCGCCGGAAAGCTGACGGGGTTTGCGATCCAGGAATTCGGTCAACTCCAGTATCTTTGCGGCATTGCGTACCCTCACATCGATGTCGGCCTTCGGCATGCGGCGAATTCTCAGTCCGTAGGCCATGTTTTTATAAACCGTCATATGCGGGTAAAGGGCGTAATTTTGAAAAACCATGGCGATATCGCGGTCGGCGGGTTCCAGCTGGTTAACCACCTCCCCATTGATTGCAATTTCACCGGCCGTAATTACCTCCAGCCCGGCGATCATACGCAGTACGGTTGATTTGCCGCAGCCGGACGGCCCCAGTATGACGATAAATTCGCCGTCTTTGATATCACAGCTGATGCCGTGAATGACCTCTGTTTTCCCGAACGACTTGTAGACATCTTTTAAACTGACATCTGCCATGGCAGACTCCCGAATTCGGATTTCGGAATGCGGATTGCGGAATGTTATCGGCATTCTATCGATTTCCAATAACAAATAACCAATAACTATTAACCCCCTATTTTTCCGTTTCCGTCATTCCTTTGACAAACTGTTTCTGCATAAGGATCACCACCAGCACCGGCGGAATCATGGCCAGCATGGCCGATGCCATGATGATATTCCATTCAGCCTGTCCTTCGCCGACATCCAGCATGCGCTTGATTCCGATCAG
Organism: Desulfobacterales bacterium; assembly: GCA_020345785.1. The sequence goes on along the minus strand of CP070771.1, from coordinate 2,827,510 downwards.
AAGCGTATAGTAGCTTTCGTCATTCGTGATCAGCAGCGGCCAGAGATACTGATTCCACCCATAAATGAACAGGATCACAAAAAGCGCGGCAATCGAGGTGCGGGACATGGGCAAAAGGATATCAAAAAAGAAGCGCAGCGGTCCTCCGCCGTCGATGCGATGGGCCTCGCAAAGCTCGTCGGGGATGGTCATAAAAAACTGGCGAAACAAGAAAGTGGCAGTAGCTGAGGCGATCAAGGGAAAGATCAGTCCCGAGTATGTGTCCAGCAGTTTTAAATCGGCCGCGACCTTATAGGTGGGCAAAATTCGCACCTCGACCGGCAGCATCAGGGTGATAAAAATCATCCAGAAGAAGAGCATGCGAAAGCGAAAGTTAAAATAGACAATGGCGAAGGCGGCCAACAGGGAGATAAAAATCTTGCCGAAAGCTATACCCAGAGCCATGATCAGGCTGTTTAGCATCATGGTACCGACGGTGGCTCCCAGATCCCGCGGACCCACCGAGAGTGCTCGGGTATAATTTTCGATCAGGTGACCTCCCGGCAACAGCGGAAACGTTGATGTAATGTCATCCAGGCTGTGACTGGAGGCGACAAAGGTGATGTAAATGGGAAATGCGATAATCAGACACCCGCCGATCAGCACAGCGTGGGTTAGAAAGGTCAGCCATGGGCGATGTTCTACCATATGTGATACCTATCCCTATCCTGGCAAAATATATTATCGACTTTTATACGGATTTAATTTTGATTGAGAAAATGAGCAAAAATTTAAAATGAACTAAAATGAGCTAAAATTTTGGTGTTCCATCACTTTTATAAAAAAGACTAAGCGCAGCGTTTCCATAATTTTAGGCATTTTTGGCAATTTAGGTCATTTTAGGCATTCATTGTTTCGCTATCTCCTTCTTATATATTTAGGGGATAGAGCAGTAAATTATATGACAAAATAGAACTAGTAGTGCACTTTTCTTTCGATGTAACGAAACTGAATCACTGTCAGTGAAATAACCACAATCATCAGTATAACCGATTGGGCGGCAGAGCCGCCCTGGTCCAGATTCAGAAAGCCGTCACGATATACCTTGTATACCATGATGTTGGTGGCCTCATTCGGTCCCCCTTCTGTAATGGCATGGATGACACCGAAGGTATCGAAAAAGGCGTAAACAATATTCATGACGATTAAAAAGAAGGTGGTGGGGGACAACAACGGAAAGACGATAGTCCAAAATCGCCTGGCCGGGGATGCACCGTCAATGGCGGCGGCCTCAATAAACGATTTGGGTATGGCCTGAAGCCCGGCCAGGAAAAATAAAAAATTGTAGGAGATCTCGCGCCAGGCCGCTGCTATAATGACCAGCAGCATCGCCTGATTACCATTGAGGGCATGGTTCCATTCATATCCGATTGATTTTAGAAAAAAACTAACCATTCCCACGGTTGGATTAAATAAAAAATACCACAGAACCGCAGCCACCACCGGCGCGACCGCATAAGGCCATATGATGAAAGTTTTATAGGTGGTTGCTGCGCGAACGGCCCGGTCGGCCATCACCGCCAACAGCAGGGCCGTTGACATGGCGATGGCTGCCACTGAGAAACTGAAAATAGCGGTCACATATATGGAGTTCAGATAAATGTCATCGGTGAAGATGTAGGCAAAGTTTGCCAAACCCACGAACTCCGATGAAAGACCGAAAGGATCTTCCCGCAGGAGCGACTGGTAGAGTGCCTGGGAAGCCGGCCAGATAAAAAAGACGATAGTGATGATAATCTGGGGTATTACCAGAAGGTAGGGCAAAAATTTCTGTTTGAAAACAACACGTTTTGCCATCTGGATTATTTACCCATAACTGTCAGCGGATAACTTCCAACTGGTCCTAATTAAGAAAAAACTTGGAAACGGTGTAGGCCGGGCCCATTTGCATGAGCCCGGCTTGAGGAATTTACTTGTTGGCCTCTTCGAACTTGCGCAGCAGTTTATTGCCCGCCGCAACAGCATCGTTCAGCCCTTCTTGAGCCGTCTTCTTGCCGGCAAAGATCGCTTCGAGTTCGGTGTAATTGATGTCGCGTACCTGCGGGTAATTGCCGAATCGCAGTCCCTTGGAATTCGCGGTCGGTTCATGAAGCGTCATTTGTTTCAGGGCCGTTTCCATTCCCGGATTTTCTTCATAAAAGCCCTGGCCTTTTGTCAGGTAATAGGCATCCGTGGTGATCGGCAAATAACCGGTGAACTGGTGCCAGTCCGCCTGAACGGCGGGAGAGGACAGATAGGTGAAAAATGTGGCCACGCCTTCATATTCCTTTTGAGAATGGCCGGCCATCACCCACAGGCTGGCGCCGCCGATAATGGTGTTTTGAGGCGCACCCGGCGCATCGGGCCAGTAAGGCAGCATGCTGGTTCGAAACGGAAACTTACAGGTATTTTTAAAACCTGCATATCCTGCCGAGGATTCGGTATACATCGCGACTTCCTCGGATGAGAATTTGGCGTTGCCCAGGTTGCGCCGCCCGCCGTAGATGAAAACTTTGTCCTGTTGCCAGTCGGCCAGCTGCTTAATGTGTTTGACATGGAGCGGACTGTTGTAAACGTATTCCGTATCCAGGCCGCCGAAGCCGTTATCTTTGGTTCCAATGGGAACGTTGTGCCACGCGCTGAAGTTTTCGATGTGGATCCAGGATATCCAGGCCGTTGAAAAGCCGCCCGGATAACCGGCAGCGACTAATTTTTTGGCGTACGCTTCGACTTCCGGCCAGGTTTTGGGCGGTTTGTTCGGATCCAGGCCCGCTTTTTCAAAGGCGGCAACATTGTAATAAAGTATCGGGGTCGAGCTGTTGAACGGCATAGACAGCATTTTGCCGTCGGGTGTGGTGTAGTAGCCGGTTACGGTCGGCAGATAGGCCTTAGGATCGAACGGCAGTCCCGATTCCGCCATGACTTCGTAGACCGGTTTAATCGCTCCGCGGGCGGCCATCATGGTTGCGGTACCCACTTCGAATACCTGTAAAATATGCGGCGGGTTTTTGGAACGGAAAGCCGCGATACCGGCGGTCATGGTATCGGGATAGCTACCCTTGAACGTGGCTACCAGCTTGTATTTGTCCTGGGACTTGTTAAAACCTTCTGCGATGGCGTTTACTTTCTCCCCCAGTCGACCGCCATGGGCATGCCACCAGTTGATGGTTATCTGTTCGGCCAGAACACTGACAGGGAAAATTGCCAGAACGGCGAATACAACTGCGAGTGACCATTTTGGAAGTTTCATTATTCATTCCTCCTTTCTTCGATTACGGTTTGTGATTCAAATCAGGTTTCAAGGCCCACCTGAATCTAAAAATAAAGCAGTATAAACTGCCTGTAAATTACGAAAGAAGGCGAACAGTGAAAATTAGAATTTTATGAAAATTTTGTTTGACCTTTAAAATAGCAAACCAAGAATGTCTGTCGATAATGGGCAACTCACTATCATCAATTTTCTATAATGGCGGCAGTAAATATTAAGCAGATTATGGACCTAATAGTCAAGAAAATCATTCAAATATTTTGTTTAAATCCCAAATTGGGATATGCTAATAAACTTTTGAATGTATTTTTAAATTAATCCTATAAATTAAGGTTATCACCAACGATGAAACAAAAAGATATATTTTTCCGCCGGCTATTGATTGTTCTATTTACCATTGGTGTATCTCTGGCTGTATCTGCCTGTCTTGCGGTTGAGAAAAGCCGTCCGCAATTAAGTGCCGCACATCCCCCGGCCGAAAAGTTTCTCATCATCGGTCATCGCGGTGCCGCAGGTCTTGCACCGGAAAACACGTTGGCGGCCTTTAAAACGGCGTGTGAAATCGGAGTGGATGCCGTTGAGCTTGATGTTTTGATGACATCGGACGGCAACCTCGCGGTACACCACGACTACACCTTAACGCCGGAAATTGCGCGGTCAACAGACGGCAGGTGGCTGGGCCATCCTGGTCCGGCAGTCAAGGATCTAACCCTTGCGCAACTTAAAACTTATGATGTTGGCCGCCTGAAACCCGCCACCAAGTATGCGCGCCGTTATCCCGAGCAAAGACCTGCCGATGGGGAGCGTATTCCCGCCCTAGAAGAAGTCGTCGCGCTGGTGAAAGATCAATGTAAGCCAACAAGCGGGCTATGGGTTGAAATCAAAACCGATCCGGAAAAGCCGGCGCTCACTCCGGCTCCGAAGACGGTGGCCGACGCGGTGGTGCGGGTTTTGGTAGGGCAAGGAGTTGCCGCACGGGCCTGTGTTCTGTCGTTCGACTGGCGGGCACTGTTGCACGTTCAAAAAACTGCTCCCGAAATTGCGACCGTTTACCTGTCCCATGTCGGCGTTCGGCTCAACAATATCAAACCGGGCCAACCCGGACCATCGCCATGGATGGGCGGTCTCGACATAGATGACTTTGGCGGTTCAATTCCGCGGGCTGTGAAGGCTGCCGGAGGCAAGTATTGGGCACCTTTTTACAAATACCTCACATATGAGCTGCTGAAAGAAGCCCATCAGCTGGGGCTCGAGGTCTATGTTTGGACCGTCGACTCACGCAGCGAAATGGTCCGTCTAATGGAGATGGGTGTTGATGGCATCATCACCAACCGGCCCGATATCCTGAGATCGGTCGTTGGATTACCCTAATTACTCCGCCGTGAAAAATAGCATATTCAGGGCTATGACCTGTTCTTGTAAAATCGAAGAAAGTCGTTAAATCGAAGGCTCGGCGGATTAATTAATTTATGCTGCGCATTTTTTTTATATTTCATATCAGCCACATGAAATAAGGTTCATTTGTTTGAGATTTTGAATCTTGGTCATTGGGATTTGTTTGGAATTTGGTTTTTGGTGCTTGGTATTTTATTGATTTTCTTTTGTCAGATTAACTTTGAACATCCGTCAATTACGTCCTTAAATGGACGGCAGCCGGAGAAGCGCCCAGTGGTTTCTTGACACGCCAAACTGCCTCTCTTATATTGGCCTTTGAACTGTTTGTCCATTTCAACCAACCATTAAATCCAATAAACTCAATCAACTAATCAACCAATCAACTAAATAAGGTCAAGGTGAACGGATATGCGAAAAACAATGTTTCTTTTACTTGCGGTAATTACCCTCGTCTTTGTCGGCTGCACAGCCCCAAAGATCAGGCTTTTTCCGAGCCAGGCGGATCCTCTCAAAGAGTTCACTTTGGAGGGCAAGGCCGATAAAAAGGTTCTGATAATTCCGATCAGAGGCGTCATATCAGACGCCCCCCGCGAGGGTCTTATTCGCACGAAGCCGAGTGTGGTGCAGGAGGTCGTCTCTCAGCTCCGGCTGGCCGAGAAAGATGAAGACGTTAGAGCGGTGATACTTAAAATTGATTCACCGGGTGGTTCCGTGACGGCCAGCGATATCCTCTTTAACGAAATCCTAACCTTTAAGAAACGCACCGGAGCAAAAGTGGTCGTTGCCATGATGGGTGTCGCAGCTTCGGGAGGCTATTACATTTCCCTTCCGGCGGATTATATTTTAGCCCATCCCACGACGTTAACCGGTTCGGTTGGTGTCATATTCCTGCGGCCCAAGGTGATCGATCTAATGGAGAAAGTCGGCGTGGGCGTTGAAGTGAATAAATCCGGCGTTAATAAAGACATGGGAGCGCCTTTCCGCCGAACCACCGCGGAAGAAAACAAAATGCTGCAGGCCATGACCGATCGTCTGGGAATACGGTTCATCGATTTGGTCGCCAAATATCGCAAGTTAAATCCGACAGCAATAGCCGAGATTTCTACGGCCCGCGTGTATCTGGCCAATGAAGCCAAAGAGCTGGGTATGGTGGATGAGGTCGGCTACCTGGACCAGGCGGTTGCCATGGCGAAAAAGCTGGCGGATCTTCCGGAAGATGCCAAGGTGGTGGTTTACCGCCGCACCGAGTATCCGGATGACAATATTTACAACACCTCCACCCGTTATGGCGGCGGCGATTTATCCGTCATTTCCCTGGAACTCCCCGAATCCCTCAACCAGTTTCATACCGGCTTCTACTATTTGTGGCCGGCGGCGGCGATGGGGGATTGATACAGATGACCCGCCGTCGCTCCGCGGAGCTATGGCGCGGCCGGCAGAAGACAGATGAC
>CP070771.1:2808419-2821278 GCA_020345785.1 Desulfobacterales bacterium | reverse complement strand
AGCTGTATTTCAAGGGAGGCATTCCGGTTGACGGCCAAAGCATCGAAGAAAGAATCGGGGTTCGGACAAGAAAAGTGGCGGGCACGGATGAACGCATCGGTGTGACGGCGCTGCAGGATTTGCTGGCCACATCCGACCTTGATCTTTCCCGGGTCAAATTGGTCATCGGCGCCACCAATGTCGGCGATGACAAATACGATCCCGGACCGTTGATCAAATATCCGTACGGCATCATCCGGGACCATTGCCCGAATGCACGCGTGTTTGATCTTTATGCTGGATGCCCCGGCTTTAATGTGGCAGTTGAACTTGTTTTCATGATGTCTCTCAACGGGTCTCTTGGCGCCGGGGACATATCCCTTGTCATTGGAGCTGAAAACATACACCGCGCAGCATCCTTTAAACCCCACGACACGGCCAATATTATTTTTGGTGATGACGCCATGGCAACCGCCCTGGCAACCGACGGTGCTGCGAAACCATCGGGGCACTACACGAATCATAACAGAAACGAATTCACCATTGCAAAAGACTTCATATCCCAGGTAGCCCGCATCATTTACCAATTGAACGGTGACAAAAAACTTGACGGCATCATCGTTGACAATCAGATGGGCAGCCTGATTTACCGGGTGCCGGCCACTGCCGCCCGGGTCCAGCATGCGCTGGCCGAGCTGATGTATCCGGAGCAGGCCGCTGCCGGGTTGTTCAGCCGCTTCAAGGAAGCCCTCGAATTTTATGACCAAAACATCAGATCGTTTGCGTATGACATCATGACGCTCGGCCCCGGAACAGAAACCGCGGCAGAAATCGCCAGAGCCTACGTAGAATCCGGTAAATACAATAATGTGGTTTCGGTTTACCTGTCGCCCGATTCAACGGGGGTTGTAACCGTTCACGAAGGCGCCAAATTCCGGTTTAAGCGGCCGCAAACAGGAATTATCGACACGCTGACGAGGACCCATGGCTGTTTTGCCGACTATATCCAGGCCCTTCCCGATAATAGCGAAATCTTCGGCGACATGGACGGCAAAGGCGTATTTCTGTATGCCACTCGGGGGGCAAAAGCGCATTTGAGCGAGCTGTTTGCACCCAACGGCATCAAATTGGAGGATATTGATCTTTTGATCGAACATCAGGCGAATTTTGCTATGATTCCACTGACCCTGGCCCAGATCTGCGACCCTGATCTGCGGGATGCAAAAGAAGTGGTTGCGGACTTTATCGCCAACAAAATGATCACCAATGTCCACGAGCGCGGCAACTGCTCGGTCGTCTGTATGCAGCGGTTGCCGTATGATCTGATGCGGGATGCACTATCCGCTGACACGATCCAGGGTTTCAAAATAAACAGAAATCTGGCGCGGCTGAAAGAAGCCCGGCTCATTTTAAACGATTCCGTAGGCGCGGGCATGACGCGCAGCTCATTTCTGCAACGGGTTTAACCCTAAAGCATCTATTGGGGTTGGAGTTTATTGCGACAAAACACATCTTCTAATTTAGACCGATTGGTTCCCGGTTCAAGGTTCAGAGTTCAAAGGTTACAACAGATTGACACTGCTTAACATATTGATCAGGATCCGAAATACCCGACATACCCCATTATATGAATCGACTTTATAAGCACGATGAAAACAATATCCCTTTTTTATTGGCTGTCTGGGAGTCATTCAACCCTGAACGTTGAACCCAGAACCGCACAACCTAAGTTTTATCAAGCATGTCGTTAAAACGTAAAATAGCCCTCACCGGAGGCGTGCTGCTTTTTGTCGTCCTGCTGCTGATCACCCTGCTGACCGGCATTTACTTTTATCTTCCGCACTATTTGGAGTCCAGACTGATTCCGCAGCTTGCTGCTGATGCAGGCATTTCGGATGTTGCCGTCGATATTCGCAACATCGGACTCTTTGCCGCCGATCTGGGAGCCTTGCATATCGGTCCGGCAGAAAATCCCGCGTTGGTTGTTCAATCCGTACAGATCGATTATTCTCCCCGGAGCCTTTATCAAAAAAAGATAAAAAAAATAACCTTAAGCGGCATTGAACTGTACACTGAGATATCAGGCGGCAGTTTTAAGTTGCGCGGCCTCGACATTGAAAAGCTTATGGCAGGTCGGCAACAGCGGCAGGAGCCGGCAGCAGCGCCGGACGAGGCGCCACTCTTGGTCGCGGTGTCAAGATTGGAAATACGCAATTCACAGGTGATCATCGGGTACAACGATCAATTTCACAGCGTGCCGCTAGAATTAGACGTTGTTGCGCAGGATTCTGAATTTAACCGGTTAAACATTGCCGCCCGGTTATATCCTCTGGGTCAGAAAATAACCGCCGCCATAGAAGTGAATCGAGTTCAAAATAGGGCTGAAGTCGTTGTTGATTGCAAAAATCTGAACTTAGATCGTCTGGCGGATACAACCGCCCGGCTGACCGATTTCACGATTTCCGGTGAGGCCAGCGTGCATGGCAGAGCCGAAGTGTTTTGGGCGCCCTTACGGATGGCGTCGCTGAACGCTTCGCTAACCCTGCTGCGGCACACTAAAATAGCGGTAGGTGACGTTCAATTTCAAAATGTCCTTTCCGCCCGGAGCGAGGAAGTTCCTTTTCAGATCGATCTGGCAGCAAGCGGCGACAACGAATGGCGGGTCACCGGAAGCAGCCTGGCGATGGTGACCCCCACGCCTCTGACGCTGGCCGGCTTTGATTGCATTATCAAACGAAATGAAGCAGCATTTGAGAGTTCGGGTAATTTCAGCGCGGTTTTGCATTCATCGGACCAAAACGAGGTAAACCCGCTGCCGGTAAAATTTCGAGACCCCTTGCCACTGCAGGGGCGGTTTTCAGCCGTTTTTCATCATCCCGGAAAATGGGAATTTAAGATCTCCAATGAACCAGCCACAGACCCGTCCGCCAAGCCTGTTCGGATAAACGTTGAACCGTATACGATAACATTATCACCGCCGGATTTTAATCTGTCGGCCGAAGCGGCTTCCCGAAAAATCGAAGCAGCTTACACGCTCAGGGCTCCCAAAGTCCGTATCGACTCGGCATCCGACTCCGTTTATATACCCAAGATCGATTTAAAGGGCGCTGCCAGTCTGGCTGAGGAAAATGAGGTAGCCTCCCGCATCACCTTTGATCTGCAGGCGCCCAATACCGGCCTAAAATCAGAAGGCATGGATATCAAAATTTCGAACTTTTCTATAATCGGTAGACTTAATGGCCATGATGTTCGTCATATGAGGTTAGCAGGCGTGATGCAATTTACCGGTGCCGGCGGCCGATTTTCAGATTTAGATGCTCGGCTCACCGACGCCCGGGGAAAGATTCCATTTGAGTGGCCGGTAGAGGGAAAAACCGAAAAAGGCAGTGTCTCGATCGCCGGCCTGATGTATAAAGATATGAACCTCGGTGGCATGAAAAGCAATATTCGGCAAACCCCCAGCGGTTTTGCCTTTGAAGGACAACATCAAAGCAGTCTAGTGCCGAATTTGAAACTGGCATTTGCGGGCGAGTCCAAATTGTATAACGTCGCATCCCGGGGCGCCAGCATCCGGGTAGAACTCTCCCGTCCCGGCAGTGCGCCTGAGATTGATCTGGGAAAGTTCTTCCCGCAAGCAAAAGGGTTTCGTATTAACGGCAAATTTGACCTGACCGGCGATTTTGCGTTGGATGGCCGTGGATTCAGCGGCAAATTGCAGGCGGATTTCAATGACGGCCGGGTATCGTCGTTGCAAAGCAAGCTGACGCTCGAGGGGATTCGCATGTCTCTTAGCTTTCCGGAATTACCTCGAATTCGCAGTGGGCCCGGACAGACGATCCATTTCAGCAAATTCTCTCTGGGCGATTTGATCGCCGAAAAAGGCAGCGTTGATTTTCAGATCGAGTCGGCCCGCTCTTTTCTAATTGAAAAGATGCACTTTTTGTGGTGTGACGGCCATGTGGAGACCCAATCCATGCGCTTGTCCCCCGGCGTTGAGGACTATCGGATAACGTTTTACTGCGATCGTCTTAACCTGGCAAAGGTTTTAGAGCAGTTCGGCGCCGCCGCCGCCGAGGGCCGGGGGACGGTCAACGGCCGCATACCGCTGCAATACGCAAACGGCAAAATCAGCTTTGACGATGGATTTTTATTCTCCACACCGGGAGACGGCGGCAAAATTCGTCTTACCGGAACAGATATCCTGACCGCCGGCATCCCACCGAATACGTCCCAGTTTGTTCAAATGGAAGTTGCCAGTGAAGCCCTAAAAGATTATGATTATTCGTGGGCCAAACTGAATATAACGTCACAGGGGGAAGAGTTGTTGCTGCAAATGCAGATGGACGGCAAACCCGCTAAAACACTTCCCTTTGTCTACAACAAAGATATTGGTGGCTTTATGAAAGTCGAAGCGGATGCCAAAGGATCAAAGTTTCAGGGCATCCGTCTGGATGTCAATTTTAGGCTGCCGCTTAACCAATTGCTGCGGTACAAGGAACTCATTAACATGATGAAATAATCAGAAGAAGGAGCAAATGCCCATGACAAGAAAATCGTTTTGGCTGCTGGCGGCAATTTTTTTCCTGGTTGCACCCGGCTGCACCCAGCACAAAGTAGAAGTGGCACCCGTGGAAATAAAGCCGATTCATATTACCATTGATGTCAATGTAAAGGTTGACAAAGCTCTGGATGATTTTTTCAGTGATATTGACAAGGCTGAAGAAAAGATTGAAACCAAACCATCAACGACCGAATAGGGAGTGATCACCCTGGTTTGATCATTCAAGGAGATGCTACTATGAAGCGTAAAACAATCATTGCGATATTGCCCTTTTTTATCCTAAGTTTTCTGATCACCGATGGTTATTCGTCTTCCAAGGAAATTAAGCAGCGGATGCTGGCCCGTCTGCCGGTTATTAAATCTCTTAAGGACAAAGGCCTTGTCGGAGAGAATAATAAGGGTTATCTGGAATTTATCGGCAAAAAGAAAGAGCAAGAGGATGTGGTCGAGGCTGAAAACAGTGACCGCAAGCAGGTTTATGAAGCCATTGCCAAACAGCAGTCAACCACGGTTGAAGTGGTCGGCAAGCATCGTGCCGTTCAAATCGCCGATAAAGCCCAACCTGGTGAATGGTTGCAGGATGCCAACGGCAAGTGGTATCAGAAGAAATGAATATTGAAGATTGAAGATTGAATAATTAAGGAATTCTATCGATTTAAAAGCATCTATTTTGGTTACCGATTGATGGGCTGCTTAGGATGTTGTTCCCGACACTCACGCAAAGGTGGGCACCTGGTAAATCCAGCAAAAATCAATGACGACTGCTCCGAATATAATTGTAGTGGCGGGTTTTATACCCGCCTATTAACTGAATTTTGCACGTAAATCTCATCTACAGCATTCGAAGCCACATTATCAGGATTAACTTTGAGCGATGTTTGATTTTAAAAATTCAGGTATTAGACGTTCAGATACACACCGACATTTTGTTAACGGTATATTCTTAATTGCTATGAATAAAGATGAGGGAGGGAAGCGACTTCCACAATACGTCAATCGTCAAGCGTCATTCCTATTCTATAGGTCGGGTTGGTGAGGCGTGACGCCCGGCAGCGGGGGCAGCGGCTGGGACGGGTCAGACGCCGCCGGTCTTTGAACACATATCCGCAGTGGAGGCATTCGCTCGGCCGAATCGCAAGTTTGCTTCCCCTGGCCGCCAGCGACCGGCCTATATGAGCCAGATGCTCATATACTTCTTTCTCCTTGATACCCACTTCCCGGGATAGCTCACGCGCATCCATTTCAGCTTCCGTCAAAAGCGCAATTATTTGCTGGCGAATGGTCGGCATCTTTAAATGGTTGTTGTCATGGCGCTTGGAGTAAGGGAGCGGAGAGTTACAAATTCCAAATCTCAAATAACAAATCTCAAACAAATCTCAAAACCAAAATTCAAAATTCCAAACTCGTCAATAAACGACTTTGGGTCATTGAGTATTTGAAAATTGAGATTTATTTGTAATTTGGTGCTTGGGATTTGTGATTTCATCAAATCAGTACAATGTAAAGTGCAGAGTGATTCCAATGTCATCCTCTGCTAATCTCTTCTTTCAGCAAACAACAGGCAATTTTATATTCCGGAGTTCCGTCTTCACGGTAGCGCAAATTATGCGGCTGAATCATCTTATTCATGACACAGCCTTCAGGAATATCCAGATGAAAAAAATCCTGTTCATTGAGCTTGGCGGTCGCCACCAGTTGATTTTCATGAAAACACAGGCTGTGGATCGGAAAATCCTCACACAGCGGGCAGCGATACACCCGGCCGTTAGGGAAAACAAAGTAATTGTTGGCCACGATGCCGGCGCATTCAAAGTTTTCTTCAAGGCCTAAAAACACCTTCGGATAGGCAACGGTGATACCACGTTCCGCGATTATCCGGGCAACCGCGGGAACAGTATCCAGCCACTGGGACCTTGAAACCTGCGGCGATTTACCAAAATCAGGTGCGATCTGCGCCAGGGCCGATTTTCCCCGCAGGCCGATAACCTGAATGAAGAACCTGTCGACCCCCAAATTTTCCAGCAAATCAGGCATCATCGCAAGTTCATGGATATTGGCGCTGCTGACCGTGTAGATTAAACTGGTCGTAAAACCCTTTTCAATGGCCCTGCGAATGCCGTCAAGACAGGCGGCGTAAGCGCCATCCCCTCGAATCCGATCGTTGGTTTCAGGGGTGGCGCCATCCAGGCTGAAGCTGAAATAGTCTACGTCTTCAGGTGTCACTTTTGACAGGATGTCGTGAAATAGGTAACCGTTGGTGTCAATCGTGATGGAATTGAATCCCAGACGGCGGGCATATTTTACGGCTACCGGCAGTTCCGGGTGCAGGGTGGGTTCACCACCAAGAAAAACAAGATTCTTGGATCCGCTGTCAGGCGCAAATGCTTCCAGCCAGCTCTTTATGGTTGCCAGCGGCAGGGTATTTTGACCATGCTGCGCCGGGTTGATATAACAGTGGCGGCATTTGAGATTGCATTTTGTTAGGATATGAAAGAACAGGTTGGCGGAATTTTTCGAGAAGGCTACGGTTTTCGTCAGGGTCATATTTTAGTAAGCAGGCGCTTGATTTTCTTCTTGGCGGTTATTAATTCTTCGTTGGTTGCCCGCAGGCGGATCGACATGTATTCGGCAAATATCCGGTACAATAAAAGTAAAAAGTCCAACTTCTCATCCATGGGGTCCTGATCGGAGATCCGATTTTTGGCAGATGTATCAACGGCCAGGCAGATGGTTTTACCGACCGCATAAACCGATGCCGACCGCTTCAGGCTGTCGATAATTCGCATCTCACCAAAGATTTCACCTTTCCTGTCAATGGTGTTGATTTCCATTCCCTCTTTGCAGACCCGTATTTTGCCGGAGAGCATAAAATAGAGCCACGGATCCAGATCGCCTTCCTTGATGATCAGCTCACCGTCTTCGTATTCCCTGATTTTGCTTAATCTGAGCAGCTTCTGCAGGCTTTTGGTTTCAAAATTTCTCAAGGCAGGAATTGCCAGAAGTTTTTGAATATTTTCAATATTATCCTTTAAATATCTCGATTCGAGCATAACGTCCTCCGGCCATTGTTAATCGCAAAGAATTAAACAACTTATTCTATACCGCATTTCAAAAAAGGGCAAGCAGTAATTATGCCGCAAAATTGAAATTTGTTTAAAATTAAGGTACATATACCGGGCTTTATCTGAGTCAACGACACCCCGTGCAACGCACGGGATGGCTTGAATCTTCCCGCCAACAGGCGGGGAAAGGCAAGAGGACGTCAATACTGTCAGAGCTTTGACTCTTTAGAGGTGTCAGGTGTCAGAGTTCCAGTGGAGGGCAGTTGGTGAAGCCTATAAGTGTTTGAGGTATCACAGGCATGCCGCAATTTTGATCAAACTGGAAACTTCGCCGAAAGGCGGCTGACGCCTGAAACCTGACACCTGACACCTGAAACCCATTCAAATGACTTTGTGATAAATTTGGCGCGACGCAGGGGCCGATTCTACCGCGTACAATCTCGATCGAAGCTCAGCGACTTAACAGCCGATCTCAAGGCAGTCTTTGGTTAAATCCTCATCGAAATCCACCGGGTAAAAGCCGTCAAAACAGGCTTTGCAAAAATTTTCGAGCGGATTTTCCATGCCGCTTGCTTCCAGCAGGCCCTCGATGCTGAGATAGTACAGGGAGTCCAGTCCCAAATGATCCGTCAGCTCTTTGACCGACATGCGGGCGGCAATCAGCTCACCCCGGGTTGAAAAATCGATCCCGTAATGGCACGGGAAACGATGCGGGGGACCGCTGACGCGCATATGCACCTTGCCGACGCCGAGCTCTCGCAAGGCTTTTACCCGCGTTTTAATGGTGGTGCCCCGGATGATCGAATCTTCGATGATGATGATGTCCTTGCCTTTTAGAAGCTCTTTGACGGGATTGAGTTTCACGCGGACACCAAAATCACGCATGCTCTGAGTCGGTTGAATAAAGGTCCGCCCGACATAGTGGTTGCGGATCATCCCCATCTCAAAGGGAATACCGGATGCCTCCGAGTAACCGAGGGCGGCATAGGTTCCGGAATCAGGAAACGGCATCACAAAATCAGCCTTGACAGGTGCCTCCTGAGCCAGACGCCTTCCGAAAGCCTTGCGCGTCAGATACACATTCCGGTCGTAAATGGTGCTGTCGGGTCTTGCAAAATAAATGAATTCAAAAATGCAGAATGCCCGCCGTCCGGCCGCCGCCGTCTTTATACTCTTTATGCCATCCGGTCCGATAATGACGATTTCGCCGGGATCCAGTTCCCGTATGAATTCAGCCTCGACCAGGTCAAAGGCGCAGGTTTCGGAGGCCAGCACATAATTGCCGTTTAATTTACCAAGGGCCAGGGGTCTGAAACTGTGAGGATCTTTAATGCCGATAACTTCTCCCCGGCTGGTTAACATCAAAAGGGAAAATGCCCCCTGCAGGCTGGACACCGTTTTTACCAGTGCCTCTTCAAAACCGTGTACGAGATTTTTAACAAAGAGATGCAGAAATATTTCGCTGTCCATGGTGGTCTGGAAAATGGACCCGGCTTCTTCAAGCACATTTTTCAGTAGGTGGGCGTTGACAATATTCCCGTTGTGGGCCACCGCATACGACTTTTGCCGATGACGGACCAGAAAAGGCTGGGCATTGGTCAACACCGAGCTGCCGGTGGTGGAATATCGGGCGTGCCCAATGGCGCAGTTGCCCGCCAGTTCTTTCAGCTGTTGCATGGTAAAAACATCGGATACCAGCCCCATGCCTTTATGTTCAACGATCGTCTGATCCCGGCAAACCGAAATACCGGCACTTTCCTGCCCCCGGTGCTGCAATGCATACAACCCGAAATAGGTAATCGTCGCAGCTTCTGGATGTCCGCAAATCCCGAAGATGCCGCAGGACTCACGGGGCTTGTCAAAGTCGGTCATATTATTTAGGTTCCTCTTATCTTGCTGAAATTTTTCCGGCGCTTGAGCTGAAAAATTGGTTTTAGGTTTCACGTGTCAGGTGTCAGCGCCTCCGGTGTCGTCGGGGTCCGCAAAAAATCACAAAATCCAAATAACAAATCTCAAACAAATTACAATGATCAAAATTCAAAATTTTAATACACGAAACAATAAAACAGCGACAATTTCCTGATTTCGTCTGTTTTGGTCATTAATTATTGTAAGTTGGAATTTATTTGGAATTTGATGCTTGGAATTTGGGATTTATCCTTATTTTATACTTGAATTTAAATTTTAAAACCTGACGGCTTTCCTGATTCGCCTTCTCGGAACGCCAGAAACCTGCCGCCTATTCTGACACCTCTTATGAAACTTCATTTATTCCGACCACTGACGCAGGGCGGGCCTCCGTGCCCGCCAATATGGGTCGGCACGGAGGCCGACCCTACGTTAGCTCGGTTCCAAAGTTTCTTTTTTCGATCAAACTGGCCGCCTTCGGCTGCCAGCGCTGGGCTGACACACCGTGAAACCTGAAACCTTTAGCTTTTTTCAATCGGATTTATCCAATCGGTATATTTTCCACCAGATCCCACACCCCGCACGGGCAGGCGCCGGCGCAAAATCCGCACCCGATGCAAAGGTTCTCATCTACCAGATATTCATAGTCAGCGCCATCCATTTCTTTCCTGCTGATGGCATGCTGGGGGCAGACCGCTACGCAGATTCCACAATCCCGGCATGCGCCGCATGACGAACACTGAGACCCGCAGTGATCCAAATCGTTGTATTCGGTAATCCGGGGATCAAAATATTCCAAGGTGATACGGTTGCGATCGATCATTTCTCGCCTTCGGACCTCCAGGGGCTTGTCCTCTAATATATCGCAGATCGTCTGAGCCACGATGCGCCCGGCGCCGATGGCATCGGTTAAAAGTCCGGGCCTGACGACATCGCCGATAGCAAATATCTTGGGGTCGGTGGTCAAAAAATGATCGTTGACCTTCACGAAGCCTTTTTCCGTCGTCACATCATCGGGAAGAAACTCAAGATCCGGCACATCACCGATGGATATGATGACCGTGTCGGCGGCAATTTTCTCGCCGTTTTGAAGCATGACCGCCTCGGCGGTGATCTCCTGAGTGAATACCGGCCATTTAAATTTAGCACCGATGGCTTCAGCCGCTTGCCTTTCCTTACCAAAAGATGACGGCTCCTGCACATCCAACAGGGTGATGTTCCGGGCACCGAGTCGATGGGCTTCGGTGGCTGCATCGCAACCAACATTGCCTGCGCCGATAATAACCACCTGTTCGCCGACTTCGGCAGCGTCGGTTTTGGCCTTTTCGAGAAATTCCAGCGCTGTAACCGCTCTCTCGTTGCCCGGTATCGGTAAGGTTCTGGGCTTTTGTGCGCCGGTCGCAATCACCACAAAATCAAAATCTTCCCGCAATTGTTTGATGTCTTGCTTGGCAAGAGGTTTCTGATGATGAACATGGGGCAAAACATCTTTCACCCGTTGGAGTTCGCTGATAATAACCTCTTTTGGAATACGGCTCGCAGGAATAATGCGGGTAAATTTGCCGCCGATATCCTGCGCCATTTCATAAATAACCACCGGGTGTCCTTTCTGCCGCAGCTGCCAGGCAACGGATATACCGGCCGGTCCCCCTCCGATAACGGCGATCTTCTTGTCTGATTCCGGCGGCAGTTCCGGCAGACGCGCATTAATACTGGCCTTGCCCAGCTGAGTTGTGTCAACGGGGGCCATGGCGGCGATCTGGCGGCTGCATGACTGCATACACAAATTGGGACACAGATATCCGCACACAGAGGCCGGAAAAGGTGTATAGGCAAGCGCCAGATCCACCGCTTCATCGACCCTGCCTTCTCGAATCAACCGCCAGCGTTCCTGCACCGGAATTCCCGTAGGGCATGTTGCCTCGCAGGGAGCAGCGTACTTGCGGTTTTCCCAAACCGGAACAAAGCGTCTCAAATATCCCGAAGTTATCAGCGCAATCGGGCTGCGATCCAATTCGGTGAGATCTCCAATGAGGCCGCCCTGACCGAGTTCCTTTTGCCAGACTTCCGAATTAAAAGACGGCATCGATCGTATCGGGCGAGCGATTTTTTCCTGGGGGGATCGGGCGACAAGCAGCTGCCACCGGCTGCGATCCGAAAACGGCGCGACCAGCTCGGATCGGCCGATGCGATCCAGAAAGATCCCCATGTTTTCAAGCAGCCAGTTCCAATCATCATCGCCGAGGGTAACCAGCTTTGCATCCGATTCGCTGTAGCCTCCATGCGGACCGCGAAAAAACACTTTGCCGCCGACCATTCCCACAAACGGCCGGTAGCCGAGAATATTTTTCTTGCTTTGAGCTTCATGGCCGCAAACCACGGCAATGCCGCCTGCCATAAATTCGCCGAAGTAATCTCCCACCGAACCCAGAATCCAGAGCTCCGGCGGATCGAAGCGGGGGTTGTGCTTGGTCATGGTCATGCCCCGTGCACCGATGTTGCCGGCAACATAAATTTTGCCCTGGGCCATGGCGTTGGCACATCCGTTGCCGACATTGCCGTGCACTACAATCTCAGCCCCTGCATTGAGCCATCCCACGTCATCGGATGCCGGTCCGAGAACCTCGATGGTTGTGTTGGCAAATCCCATGGATCCGACCCGCTGTCCGGGCTGACCGACGATTTCAAGGTGAACCGCATCATTGCCGCCCCGCCACAGTCTTCCTCCAATCCCGTGCTGGCCGAAAGCTTCGATCTGCAGTTTCCGGTGGCCCTGGGCCACCGCCGTTTGAATCTGCTCTTCGATTATCCTGGAGTCAACACGTTGTCCGGCAACTCTGCCGGATATTCTGTGATAGGTTGCACTGCCTTTTATTTCTGGGTTAGACATATCGCCACTCCGAGTTCTTTATTCAGACGATTTCCTTCGTATTCTTTTAGATCCTTAAGAACGTTTAGATCGTTATGATGGTTTAGAACGTTTAGATGGTTAAGTTCGTTATGATCGTTTAGATCGTCCATATTTAATAGAGTTGATAGTTCAAAGCTGATAGGTAAAAGGATAAAGGCTAAAGGTAAAAGGCTGATACTTCGCGCTATGCGCTTTGCTCCATGCCCTATGCTCCGTGCACATTGCTCAATTTCCCACACCTTCCCAACTTCTGATCTTCTTAACTTCTCACCTTCACCACCTTCCTACCCTCTCACCTTCTTTCTTTTGTCATCTGTCATCTGTTATCTGTCTTCTTACCTCTATAACCCTGAACCTCTGAATTCTGAACCCTGAACCTCTGAACCCTGAATCCTCTGAACCCTGAACCTCTGAACCCTGAATCCTCTGAACCCTGAA
>CP070771.1:2787065-2808319 GCA_020345785.1 Desulfobacterales bacterium | reverse complement strand
TAATACGCAGATCCGGTCCTTCCGGCAAATTCCGGTAGGCGATGGCCGTACCCCGGCCAAATCGATTTTGAAGATCGGCCAAGGCGCCCTGTAGAACAGAGTTTTTTAAGGCTCGGCGGGCTTCAGCAATATAATCTCCGATGAAAATTTCACTCATGATTTAAGGGTTCAAGGTACAGGGTTCAGGGTTGAAGGAATTCTATCAATTATATACATAATTTAGATGGAGCGCAGCGACTTCCATAATTTTTCATTATTCAATATTCATTAATCATTTCAGGCGCCGGCCAGAATTTGTGCAATATGCAAGGTTTTTATGTCGTAACCCTTGCGGCTGAGCATTCCCTGGATGTTCATCAGACACCCCATGTCGCAGCCGGTCACGGTGTCGGCACCTGAAGCAATAATATTATTGACTTTGTCCTCGACCATGGCGGCGGAGATATCCGCATATTTTACCGAAAATGCACCGCCGAATCCGCAGCATTTATCCGCATCGTAAAGCTCTACAAATTCAGCGCCGGAAACCCTGCGCAGCAGCCTGCGGGGCTGCTCCTGAACACGCAGACTGCGCAGCAGATGACAGGAGTCGTGATAGGTAACTTTTCCGTCATAGTGCGCGCCGAGGTCATCCACCCCCAGGATATCCACCAGATACTCCGTCAGTTCATAGGTCTTGCCAGCCACCCGCCGGGCCCGCTGCATCCAGGAAGCATCGTCATTGAACAATTCCGCATAGTGGTGCCTTACCATGGTCACGCATGACCCCGAGGGGCAAACAATCGTGTCCGCAGAGTCGAAAATTTCGATAAATCGTTTTGCGGCAGTTCTAGCCTGCCGGCGATACCCGGAATTAAAAGCCGGCTGGCCGCAACAGGTCTGCTGGGTCGGGCACGTTATGCTTATCCCCAGTTTGCGAAAAATATGTACCATGGCCTCCCCGACTTCCGGGTAAATTCCATCCACCAGGCACTGAATGAAAAGGGTCACGGTTTTGTTCTTGCTCATAGATGAAAATCCTAATTAATTGATGCTGCGCATTATTGTTTTCTTTTTAATTCGTTTTTGGATGAAGACTTACCTCTACAATGAACCAATCAAAAAATCCAGCGGAAAAACGTTTGATTGAACTGCATACTTTCGATAAGTATCCGAATGTGCTAAACTATGTACAATTCCCTAAGGTTTGCAGAACTTACTGCATGTGGACATGATTGAAAAAATTTCGTTAACTTTGAGAATTCAAAACGATTACAACGAACGAAACCATCAAAACGATCATAACGATCCAAACCATCCATACTATCTAAACGATTTAAATCAATCGCCATGAGTGAAAGACGGATCGCTCTTTTAGAGTTGATTGAAAAAATTGAAAGACTGGGTCAGTTCCAGGACCGCATCGATTTTCCTTCGAGCATCAGGGAAATATGGACTGCTTTTCTGGCAGATGTCCGAAATTTAATTGATATTGAAGTTTGTGCGTTGTTTCTGGTTGACGAAACGACCAATGAATTCATTCTGAAATACAGCGAACCGACAAGCAAGGCAAAACTCTGTCAGCAAGAAATTGATCTTCAAATCGAGTGCGGCATTTTTTCATGGATCATAAATAGAAGGCAGCCGGCGCTGATTCCGGGCCTGGCCTTTGACAAAGAAAAATCAGTAGTCATGCTGCCGTTATCTACAGTGAAAAGATCGCTGGGGATTGTACTGATCCTCACACCGATTCAGGAAAGCTCCATTACCCATGAAAACATGAAACTGTTGACCATTCTAACAAAAGAATGCTCCCTGGTAATGGAAAACACCCTCTTGTATGAGCGGTTGAGGAAAAAACATTTGTCGCTGGAAAAAGCCAATAAAGAAATTAAGCTTCTGTCAAGAACGGATTCTTTGACCGGATGCTACAACCGTGGATACCTCAATGAAGTGCTGCCCCGCGAAATAACAAGAGCGCTAAGATATAAGCGACCGTTGGCGGTGGCCATGTGTGATATCGACCACTTCAAGAACGTAAACGACAGATACGGCCATCAGTGCGGCGATGAAGTTCTTAAGAAATTTGTAAAAAGCATTTTGGAATTGATCCGTGCTGATACCGACTGGCTGGCAAGATACGGCGGGGAAGAATTTTTGCTGATACTGCCTGAAACCAGCCTTACAAACGCGTTTGGCATGGCCGAAAGACTGCGTAAACATCTTGCACAGAAGATTATTAAAACAGAAGAAGATAATATTTCGATTACAGCCAGTTTTGGTGTCACCGGCTTTAATGCATCAACCCCACCCGGTGCAATTACCAGTGAAGCCTTGATAAGCGCGGTTGATAAATACCTTTATGAGGCCAAGACCCGGGGACGCAACAGAGTCATCAGCGGTCCTTTTCAAGTCCCGGCTTAAACCGGAAAGATGTGATTCATTGACTTCTGGCGGGTAAGGTTTCGGATTGCCGATCCTGTTTTCGATACAACCGTGGTTCAATGAGTTCTGCGGGATTAAATTTCGCGCGCTCAGTCATGTGGCTTAAATGGCTTGGTTTTGGATTTCAGTTCTCCGCTGGAACTCATCAAATCCCTCTTGAATCGCCTGTGTGATAATCTCAATTCTGAAGGGTTTTGTGAGATGGTTGTCAAAACCAGCTTCTTTTAATTTGTCGATGTCGTACAATTCGGTATGCCCGGTTAAGGCAATTACAACAGTTTTGTCATCGGTTTCTCGAATCCGCCGACAAAACTCCACCCCGTCCATTTCAAGCATAATCAGATCAGTGATGATAACCGGAAATTTGTTTCGTTCTAATAGGGAAAAGGCATCTTCAGCAGATTCAACGGCATCCACTTCGTAGCCCAACTTTGAGAGAAGTTTCTGCATGAGTTCCCGGTGATAATCTTCATCATCTACTACTAGTATTTTCTTTTCCATTGTATGTTCTTCATCCAGAAAGGTTTAATAACAGCCATTAGAAAAGGTTTTAAAACCCCACCTGACGTTTGATGTTTTTGCAACAACTCCCGATCAGATAATTGGCACATCATCAAAAAAGCAGGATTTTAGGTAGGAAAAGTCGTAGCACCGATAATCAATGGTCGCGAATCCATACGCGAGCTACTACATACGCGAGCTACTATAAGACGAAGCAACTTGAATGTCAATTCAATAAATAAATATCTGCCGCAAAACATGCAATTCCCAAATATAAATTGCTTTCAGGGACTGAGTTCGGTATTATTAAAAAAAGATTTTATCAGCAATCATAAAAATTTGCCTAAAAAAATCAATCCAGTAAATGATCCGATCCGGGCGTTTAAGAACCCTGTTATAAGCATGCTGGCGTACCAGCACATTGAATTTTTCTCGGTCACTCGGTAACTCCACACCGACCCTCGGAGGTAAATTAAAAGGGAGGACACCGATGGAATTGAAAAAAATCTTGGTTCCGGTGGATGGTTCAGAATATTCCAAGCGGGCGGCCGGCTATGCCGCGGAATTGGCAAAAATCACGGCGGCTGAAATCATGCTGATTCACTGCCACAAACCGTTTCCGGTGGTTTTGGGAGAACCATATTTTCAGAATGCAATCGACAAGATAATGAAAAAATCAAACGCGCTGCTAGATTCTTATCGAAAAATTGTGCAAGATGCCGGGGTATCATTCACGGACAGAATCCTTGAAGGACCGGCAGCCGGTGTTATTTGTGAAGTCGCCAAAATTGAAAAGGCCGACATGATTGTCATGGGCTCTCGGGGACGAAACGATCTCGAAGGCTTGCTGCTGGGCAGTTGCACCCATCGAGTATTGAAAACTGCACCTTGTCCGGTCCTCGTTATTCGTTAGGCAGATGAATGAAAAATGTCGGTATATACCTGAAATCTGCTTATTCCAGAAGATCCTTTTTTAACTGCTCAATAATAATCTCATCCACTCCTGCTTTGTTTACCAAATATTGCGCGGCGGAGCCGTAGTTTTGCCGGATATGTTGGATAACCCCTAATATCGCTTTTCGGGGGGCGGTGAAATAGGGCGCCACTTGCTGAGGGTTGACGCCATGAGATCGGATTTGATCATAGATTTTTTCCAGTACAGCGGCAATATAGATATTGGAAAGTCCGTGATCCTCGACGACTGTTTTTTCAGGCACACCCAGTGTCAGCAAAATCAGTGCTGCACAAACTCCGGCCCGGTCTTTACCGCCGGTGCAATGAAATATCAGCGGCCGTTTTGCGCCATCGGCCAGGCGGTTAAAAAATTCTAACCAAACGGTGTTAAAATTATCGATATTTTTTATGTAACCTTTGATCATAAAATCTTCAGTCATCCACTCGATATCGCCTTTTTTGATACGCTCAAAGGTATCGGCCGGATCAAATGCGCCGTGCTGTATCGGCATGGATAGGTGCCGGCTGTCACCACCCGGCGGAAACCGATCCGGTAATTTTTGGGCCTCGGCCGGTGTCCGAAAATCACAGACCAGCCGAATTCCCATGCGTTGCACATATGCGACGTCACGATCGGTGAGTCGGCCCAGGTTGTCCGAACGGAACACCTGTCCCCATTTTATCCGGCGCCCGTCAACCGTCTCGTAGCCGCCCAGATCTCTGAAATTAACCGAACCTTCGAGGGAGACCCGGCGTTCACCGATGATTATTTTCGGAGCATGATCCGGCGCCACTTCGAAATAATACCGCATATTCGGGTCAAGCCCTGTAATCCGAGCGGACGAATTCCCCTGCAAGATTGCAACGGGCTTTTGACGGTCGATATGGTCCGGAGACCCACCCGCAGAAACGGTGACCTTCAGGGGCTTTTCAGTGAAGTTCCAGGATATTTCAACCGAATCGCCGGCGGCTCGGATAAGTGCAACGTTTTTCAGGCGGGTTTCATTTAACTTGAATGGCATTTTAATATAGTTATTTTTTTTCAAGCTTCACGGCAATGGCATAACGACCGGGGCCCACAAAAACCAAACCTAAAAACACGGCTGCCAGCCCGGCCGACCACAGCATCAAGGACTTATAGCCGATGCTGAAATAATTAAAAAAATACAGGCCGAACAGGACAAACAAGACAATACAGGCGATCCGAAAAAAATAACCGAATAGCATACTGACCCCTCCCAACGCTGCCAGAAGCAAAAAGGTAAAGCCTAATAATGTCTGGGGCACGCCAATGTTGATAAAATTTAACGTCCTCCCGACGCTTTGCCAGGCAGTTTCTCCTCCTATCAATGCCGGCAAGGAATGAACCAGAAGCGCCGCCGCCAGTCCTAAGCGCATGATTAACAGGCCAAAATTATTTTTTCGCTCCTGCGAACCGAACATGGACTTTACCTCCGCATAAAATGATCAACTCAATATCATAACTCTGAAAAGACTTAGAACTAATTTATTAAGCTTGAACAGATTATAATTTTCTGCTTCAAACTGATGGCGTTCAATACCAAACATTTCTTGGCTCATGGAAGGCTGGAATTTGGCAATTTTCTAAAATTCGAAATTTTTCGAATAGTACTTGAATTTTACTCCATTATAATATAAGAAAACCTTCAATAATCAGATTCGACTTTTTGCTGCAAGGGCTCAACTCAATGCTGATATCCTCCAGTTGAAATGTAATTTTGAACTAGACTGTCAATTTGGCGGGAACCAATTCTAGTATTTCACACCTGAAACATATATCAACCAAAAAAATAACTTAATCCACCGAAAAATCTGAAATCCTTAATGATTACGGAAAAATATATCTTATCAGAATAGTTTTCCACTTAATTGATACCGATCTTGATTGAAGTCAAGGTCCTGTTCATCAGGAGTGCTATTAATTATCATAGTACTCACAGAATACAAGAATCCGTTTTTCTTTGTACTCTTAGTGTTCCTAATTTATAGCCCAGTTTTCAACAATAATTCTGGGAAGAAAAAAAGGAGGTTAATATGTCTCTTAAAACTCTCAAGTGGGCAGCTGTAATTTGTTTCGTAGTCGCCATGGCAATTCTTCTGGGTGGCGGTGTTTACATGAAAAAGGACCTGCCGCCGTATCCGGGAAAAGTGGTTGACCCTAACGGCAATGTTCTTTTCCAGAAATCAGATATCCTGGCCGGACAGGATGTCTATCAACGTTACGGTCTGATGGATCAAGGTGCCGTATGGGGCCACGGTTCCCAGCGCGGACCTGAATTTTCCGCCGCCAGCTTACATATTATGGCGGAGGCGATCGGTGAGTATTTCGCGCAGCAAGACCATGCCAAAAGCTATGCCGACCTGGATGAGCTTCAAAGAGGCATCATCGATGTCAAAATAAAGCACGAGGTGAAACCCAACCGTTATGACCCGGATAAGGACACGTTGACGTTGACCGCCGCCCAAATCCAGGGTCTGGAAAGGGTCAAACAGCACTGGGAAAAGATTTTCAAAGAAGGCGAGCAGCGCTATGGTTTTCTGCCCAATACCATTGACGATGAGGAGCAGCGGCTGCAAATTTCACGGTTTTTCTTCTGGTCGGCCTGGGTGGCTTCGACCCTGCGGCCGGGAACCGATTACTCCTACACCAACAACTGGCCGGCGGACAGGAGAGTGGGCAATATCGCCAGCACGGAAACCTACTTTTATTCGATTGCCGGTATCCTGGCCCTGCTTGTAGTCCTGGGCTTGTTTGTCTACTGGATCCATCGCTATGGTCTTTGGTACGGCGCCCCCAAAGGTGTGGCCCTGTCCGAAAAGCTGATCGATATGCCTTTGACCCCCAGCCAGTTTAAAGCCGCCAAATTCTTTGTGGTGGTGATATTGTTGTTCCTGCTGCAGACAAGCTTCGGGGGGCTGCTGGCCCATTACACAATTCACCCGGGCAGTTTCTTTCTTCCTTTTGTGGCCAAACTCATTTCCTACAACTGGGCCAAAACCTGGCATCTGCAGCTGATGGTATTCTGGATCGCTACCACCTGGCTCGCGTCGGCCATTTACCTGGCGCCCATCATCGGCGGCAAAGAACCGGCCAAACAGAGCCTTCTGGTCCAGCTGCTTTTTGTCGCTGTTTTAATCGTCGCCCTGGGAAGCCTGACGGGTGAAGTTTTGGGCATCAAGGGGCTGCTGGGAAACTTGTGGTTCTGGTTCGGCCATCAGGGTTGGGAATTTCTTGAATTGGGACGCGTCTGGCAGATTCTGCTCTTCGTCGGCTTGATTTTCTGGCTGCTGGTGGTGTATCGGGCCGTCGGTACTCATTTGAAAAGCCACAAAGATGAATTTAGCGCCCTGATCTGGTTTTACGTCTTCAGCGCTGTACTCGTAGTGGCCTTTTTCGGCTTCGGTCTTTTTTACGGACGGGGTTCACATCTCACCATGGCCGACTACTGGCGCTGGTTCGTGGTTCATCTCTGGGTGGAAAGCATATTCGAGTTTTTCGGAATTGCCGTCATCGCGTTGCTGATGGTGGCCATGGGGCTGGCAACGGCTCAAGCCGCCCTGCGGGTGGCCTATTTTACGGCGGCCATCACATTTATCAGCGGCATTGTCGGAACCGCGCATCACTATTACTGGTACGGCGGGGCCGCTTTCTGGATTGGGTGGGGGGCCATATTCTCATCTATGGAGCCTGTGCCGCTGATGACACTGGTCGTTCGCGGGTTGATGGAATATCGCGATATCCGCAAACAGGGACGTGAGTTCAGTTACAAATGGCCCATGTATTTCCTGGTGGCCGCTTCCTTCTGGAACTTCATGGGGGCCGGTATCTTCGGCTTTCTGATCAACCTCCCCATCGTCAATTTCTATGAACACGGAACTTATCTGACCATGCATCACGGCCACACGGCCATGTTCGGAACCTACGGCATGCTTTCCATCGCGCTGCTGCTGTTCTCCTGGAGGGGTCTGGTTGACAAGGCTTACTGGAAAGACGGTCTCCTGAAGATTTCCTTCTGGGGCCTCAACGGCGGGCTGTTTCTCATGGCCTTTGTCACCCTGCTGCCGGTCGGTGCCATTCAGGCCTGGACCGCTTTTAAACACGGTCTGTGGGTGGCCAGGAGTGCGGATTTCTTCGAGAAAGGTGCGGTTGTTTTTCTCGGAACCTTTCGCGCCCTGCCCGACACGATTATCATCGTGCTTGGTGTATTGCCGCTGGCATACTTTCTCATCACCACGTATCCGCACCTGAAGGCGACGGAGATCAAGGATGGAGAGTCCGTGTGGGAACGGCTGGGAATTGAACTCTAAATAAATTTGAGGCCCGCTCCCTGCGGAATCGGGCCTTAAATTTATGTTTTTTGCTTTTAGACGCTTTTCATTCTTAAGACAAAGCCCGATTTTTTGAGATCGGGCTTTTTCATTTCCATAGAGGCTGAAACGCTCAATTAAGATAGATTTTATTTGGCGATGGTTGAGAAAGGGTGTCAGAATGGCTATGTTATGAACATAAAACATGGAGATGGAGGCTTTATTATGAAATCAAATGCCAAATCGTCAAATACCGTTATTGATCCGGTTTGCGGCATGCAGGTGGATGCATGCGCCACGGATCTGGTTGCCGAATATAGAGACCGAATGTTTTACTTTTGCGCACATGGATGCCTTCAGGCATTCGAAAAGAATCCTGATAAATATTTTGCTCAGACAACGGTGAAGAAAAAAGGATGGTGGGGAAGATATCTGGACCGGCTGAACAAATCAACCGACGGTAAGGCCATTAAGTGTCACTAGGGGTACAAATTAAAGTTTTGATGAGGGAAAAGATCCATTACCGAACGTAATCGGGTCCTGGGAAATTTGAATAGTTCCATTTCGCACATCGCTGTTGTTGACGGATCGGAATTATCGGACTATGCTTAACATTAAATTTAACCGCTTGAACACAATACGGATTGTATATCCAGACAAAGCGTTCTCCCATGTGACTATTTAAGTGAATGATTAAATGGTTGCTTCGCAGGGGACGCCCCCGCAATTTATAATTACGCTGTGGATGGATTATGGATGAATTTTGGGACTGGTGGCAGCATTTGCCGCAAAATATTAGCCCCGTGATTTTTGAAATCGGCTCCTTCAAGCTCCAATATTACGGCCTGATGTATATTGTGGCCTTTGCCATCACGTTTTTCCTGGTATGCCATCGCGTCAAGCATGAAGACCGGTTTGAAATGACCACCGATCAGGTAAAGGAAGCGATCACATACCTGATCATCGGCCTGATCATCGGCGCCCGTTTGGGTTACGTTATTTTTTACAATCTTTCCTATTATTTCAAACATCCGCTTGAAATCTTTCTGCCGTTCTCATTCTCAAATGGATTCACCTTTACCGGCATCTCCGGCATGTCGTATCACGGCGGTCTCATCGGCGCGACCCTCGCGGGCTGGCTATATGTTCGCAAGGCAAAGTTGGACTGGTGGAGCGGTGTGGATTTATTTGTGCCCGCGATCCCCCTGGGATACACCTTCGGGCGGTTGGGAAATTTTATCAACGGGGAGTTATACGGCCGGGTGACGACATCCTCCCTTGGCATGTATTTTCCCCTGGCCCCCACCAAAGAACTAAGACATCCCTCCCAACTGTACGAAGCTTTCTTTGAAGGCATTTTTCTATTTGCAGTGTTGTGGAACATCCGCAAGCGAAGAGCGCCCAAAGGCGCCATGCTGGCCTTTTATCTGATCGGCTACGGCGTGGCCCGGTTCTGCATCGAATACTTCCGTCAACCCGATGCCCATCTCGGATTCGTCATTCTCTCCTTTTCCATGGGCCAAATCCTGTGTGCGCTGATGATTGCCGCCGGCATTGGCTTGTATTTCTATTTACAGACCCGGCAAAAAGCCTAGCAGCCAAATATCCTCCGGTGCGCGTGAGTGCATGGAAGTGTCTAATAGTCTCATCCAAGAGAAAACAAAAAAATGCAAAGCATAAACTAATTAATCCGCCGAACCTGCGATCAACTGACTTTCTGCTATTTTCAAAAAATGCTTCACAACTCCTGAATGTACCGCTTACCAGGGCGGATTAATTAGAACAACAACTTAAAAGCAATGGCAACCAATATCAGGCCCCCAACTGTCTCCATCCGCTTGGCGAATCGCTGCGATAAGCGGTTGCCGATTTTCATGGCCAGCCAGGTCATGGCCGCGGCCGTAATGCCGATCCATACCGCCACCATAAATAAGTTCTGATTTAAAACGCCCAGGCTGAAGCCGACTCCCAGGGCATCGATGCTGGTGGCCACGGACAGCATCACCAGGCTGAATCCCCTGGTGGGATCGGCACATTCGGTCTCTTCTTCAGGGGGCATAAACCCTCCACGCACCATCCGGCCGCCGATAAACATCAGCAGGCCGAACGCGATCCAGGGTCCCCAGGTTTTCGCCCAGACCAGGATATGGTGGCCCGCCAGCCACCCGATCAGCGGCATCATGAACTGAAAAAGACCGAAATGAAACGACAATCGAAAAATTTGTCTGGGCGCACAGAACCGGCATCCAACCCCCAAACCCACTGCAAACGCATCACAGCCAAGGGCTACGGCAATTAAAGCCATTTCATAGATATTAATATTCAACGGATAATTTTCCGGTATCGGTAGGGCAATCGTGTTCGCAGGCGCCACGGCTTGCCGGCCTTATCCCGCGTTTTAGGCTCAAAAGTGTTTGATATATTAAACACTCAAATCAGAATTAGCAAGTAGTTCATGTTGGGTATCGATCCGCCTAGAATCAGTCGCATCGCAGGGCGATCTTAAAAAGATAAAGTCCCCCGATCTGGTTCTTCCATTTCAAGATCGATCATTCTTGCCGGAAGCTCGGGTTTGCGGGACAGGGTCCGTTTGCGGAAGGGAGAGGAAAGTAAATTGAAGATGTCGGAGGCCTTCATGTACCGGCCGAGGGTGCGAACCAGCTTGTAAGTTTGAATGGGACGTCCGAAAATCCGGCGGGCAAAAAGCACAGCATAGCCCTTCATTCGCGCCTTATTAATTGCTTCACCCGGCAGGATGGTGGGGTCGATGTCGGAGCACTTGAACCATTTGTGCCAGTCTCGCTCATCGTCGATGATCCCGCGGTCAATGTATTCCTGCCACAAAGGCGTTCCCCGGTAAACGCACAGGCGGTTGAAACCAAAGGTATCCAGCTTTAAACGGGCGGCGAATCGAAAACTTTCCATGATATCCTCAACGGTCTCGCCGGGCGCCCCCACCAGAAAAAAGCCATGGGCCCTTTCAATCCGATGGCGCTTGGCTTCACTAACCGCAAATTCGATTTGCTCCAAGGTCTGGTTTTTATTGAGCCGGTCGAGAACCTTTTGCGTCCCGGCTTCGATCCCATAGGCTAAAAAGGTGCAATTGGCCCTGCTCATGTTCGGCAACTGGTCAACGGCCACCGAATCAACCCGCCCCTCGCAGCCCCAGGTAAACTCAAGCCTGCGTTCGATTATGCCCTCGCAGATATCAGCGATGCGCCTGCGTTTGAGCAGAAAGTGGTCGTCGGTGAGGTATATCGAACGGTACCCCGCATCGTTGAGCTGCTGCATTTCTCCCAGGACTTGCTGGGCCGAACGATGGCGCCACTTGCCTCCGGATAGCGATGGAATGTCGCAGTAAATACAGCCGTAAGGACACCCTCGGGATGTCTGCATGGTACAGAATTTGTCGAGGGAAAGCACCGCCGGGACATCGAGGGGCAGCGATTCGATGTAATCGATTGGCAGACTATCCCGGTCCGGGTAGGGAAACTGATCCAGGTCCCGAATCAGGGCACGGCGTTGATTGCTGACGATCTCGTTGCCCTTGCGCCACACCAGGCCTGCAACGGCGCCGGGATCATCGAGATGCTCCAGGTAATCAGGCAAAAGCTCCTCGCCTTCGCCGACGCCCACACAGTCTGCATCAGGACAATCCTTTAAAATTCGATCTGCATTCATGGAGGCGAAAACACCTCCCAGAATGATCGGCGTCTCCGGCGCGGCCTCTTTGAGGCGCCGGGCCATGCTTTTAGTGGCCGGATAGGTTGTCGTCGAGAGAAAGGAAAGCGCTATCACATCCGGCCGTTCTTCTTTGACCGCCTCGGCAATGTGCTCCGCTTTCATTTGCGGATGACACGTGTCGAACATCCTGACCCGGTGACCGTGCCGACGAACAACCGGCGCCAGGGTTTCAATCCCGAGAGGGGGAAATGCCATCACCTTGACACGCCCGTCGTCGGGCTTCGACCCGCCCAGCTCCGGGGGAAGCAGGCGATGATAGTCTTCGTCGCGAACATAGACCAGGAAAATATTCATACAGTAAAACTTCTAAGCTAATTAATCCGCCCGAGGCAGTTCCAAATTATATTTGACAGATTTTAGATGCCAAATAGGTTTCATTTCACCGGATCGTTTATTTTTCTGGGCGGATTAATTAGATTAGATTATTTAATTTGACGGCCCATTTCACATGAGTCGCCGCATCGATTCAATTCATCGCTCAGATTATGGCCGGCATCCGCCAGCAACGCCAGAGAACCGATCAGGATGCCAAAAGTCGCTTCGACGGCAATATAGCCTAAATTAAGAGCCACCCCAAATGCGAAGGCTCGATTATAATGAGTCGGGCCATGCTGATGATGGTCTGCCATACAGTTTGTCTTCCCGGTTCTTTACTATCGTTATCCGGCCAAGATATCAAGAACCTTTCCGACCCTTCATGTATTTTGAACTAGGAAATTTCGCATCATCCCCATATCTTCATGCTCCAGATTGTGGCAGTGATAGAGGAATAGACCCGGGTAATCACCAAATCGCATCAGCAAGCGGACACGCTCACCGGGCATCAGCAGCACCGTATCTTTCCAGCCTTCATCGACATAGCCTTCATGCAGAACACCCTGACGTTCAAGAACCTGAAACTGCATGCCGTGCAGGTGAATGGGATGGGGCATGTTCATCATTCCCATCATGCCCATGCCACCGCCTTCATTGATGAAATCCCAGACTTCGAGGCTGTTTATCTGAACTTTTTCATCGCCGGCCACCGCTTCCATTTGGAACGTTCGGCCGTTGATGGTCCAGGCCATATGGCGCGGGACAAGATAAAATGTTTTCGGATCGTACGGATTCAGGGCATCTGCGATCCTGTAGCGGTCGATGCTGGTAAGCTGTTGCGGCAGGCTGAGATTTTCATTCTCAGAGCGGTTTACCCTCACTCTGAGAACCGGAAACCCGGCGCCGTTTGGCAGGGCGGCTGCAGAGCCCATCATCCTCCCCATCATACCGCCGCCCATTCTTCCTCCGGCCATTGCGCCGGCATCAAAGGGCAGACTCACAAGCGTGGATTCCGAGCCGACCGGATATCTGCTGAAGTCGGCCCACAGCTCCAGCCGCTCTCCCGGCCCCAGCATCACATAGCGTCGCTGAACCGGCATTTCCAGCAGTCCGCCGTCAGTGCCGATCACGGTCAGAGGGCTGCCGTTTTGCCAGGCCAGCTTGTAGACCCGTGAGTTGGAGCCGTTCAGCAGTCTCAGCCGGTAAGCACGCGTGGCCACAGGCAGGATAAAGTCGGGTTGACCGTTGACCATAATCCAGTCCCCCAGAAATCCGGTCATCTGCTCCATTGGGTGTCCGGAGAGATATATTAGCTGGTTGTCGTTGTCAAATGCCCGATCCTGCAAAACCAGAGGTATATCGCATTCTCCGGTCGGCAAAGCCACCGCTTCTTCTTCGTCGTCTGACACCAGAAAAAGGCCGGCCAACCCGCCGTATACCTGGGGGCCGGTGCGACCGTGGGGATGGGGATGATACCAGTACGTACCGGCACGATTGCGAACCTCGAATTCATAAATATAGGTTTCACCCGGGGGGATAACAAAACGAGGATGCCCGTCCATTTCAGCCGGAACATGCAGTCCATGCCAGTGAACAATGGATTCATCGGCGATGTCGTTGGTAAAACGAATGCGGACTTTCTGTCCCGTGTGGGTCCGAATGATAGGTCCCAGATAACTTCGTTCAAGAGGGGTCAGACTCGTCGGGTCCCCTTTTAACAGTTGTGCCTCGTAGCGCCAGACTCCAGTGGGGTTGCCCGGAAGGATGGGAATATCAGCCGGTGTTGCTGTCAGATCGATATCAAGATCGGGATCAAAATTTTGCACCGGGTTTGATCCGGCATTTACCCTGGAAGCGGTACCGAGCGAAGTTATGCCCCCCGCTAAAATGCCGGCTGCTCCTACGCCGGTGAACTTTAAAAACTGCCGTCGATTAATCATGTTCGTCCCTTCAATAGCCAGCTATATTTTCAAATATGAAACATGGATTTGCTCAGATATTCGCAGATCTACTAATAATGGTGATTTATTTTAAAAAAGCAAAAATTTATTTATCAGTATTCTTCTGCCTTATCCGCATCCTATTTCGATAAATCCGTTTTCATCGCTTCGAATTCAGCTTTATCGATCTCGCCGCGCGCATAGCGCTCCTTGAGAATTTCAAGCGCTCGGTTGCCGCCAGCCGGGCCTGCCTGGTTGCGACTGGTGGACTGGACCAGCCATTTGATTAAAAACACCAAGGCCACCAAAATAAGAATCCAGAAGATAATCATAATAATACCCCCAAACCATCCCATGCCCCATCCGCCCATCATTCCCGGACCCATTTGCCAGCCCTGATTGTTACCCCATTGGGCCAGGGCCGGATCGACGGGGGAAAGAATCATAAACGCCAGCGCAGCCATTAGGATTATTGCCTGCAAAACTTTAGCGGATTTCATCTTAGTTCTCCTTATCTACCGCGGGGTTATTTTCTGCCGGCGCGGCTTGCGTATCATGGTACTGGCGGTCGTCGCCGCGGTTCATCATGCCGGGCCCCATGCCGCGGCCGCCAGCCGGACCCATCATGAAAGGCTCCCGACCGTAGACGCCCCAGGGGCAATCCCAGGGACCATATCCACCGGGTCCCATCATGCCGCGGTGCATCATACCCGGCCCCATCATTTCATGGCGCCTCATGCCGAATCCCATCATCCCGAAACCCATCGGACCACCCCGGCCGGCGTCAGGATCAATCTTTTGGACACGCAGAAAATGTTCCAGGTGCTTTTGCGCCAGTTGGGCCATAAGATCGGATATCTGCTGCTGTATGGTAGCCGCCGCAACGGCATCCGGGTTTTGCTTGGCCAATTCACTCGCCAATTCGAGCCGTTTCTGGTAAATTTGCTGCCGCAGGTCTTTGGTCGCTTCCCAGAAGGCCGCGCGCTCCTCGTCCAGCTTCCGAATCTGATCTTCAGTTAAATCGCCGAACATGCCATAGCCCGGGCCACCATAGCCCCGGTGATGAGGTCCTTGGCCGTAATGCATCATTCCGGGATAACCGTAACCTTTGTCTCTATGGGCAAAGGCGAGGGGTTCCGATCCCAAGATAAAAATCACGGCCAGTAAAGGCAGTAAAATGATTGGTTTTTTTGAGTTTATATTCATTTTTTCCTCCTAATTTTAAATGGAAGGATGTAACAATCAGACAATAATCATTGTTCAAGGCTTTGTAATTCTTGGTTTCAAATCCCGTGCCAGAAGCGGACCGGAAATCATATCTTCAACTTAACTATCTGAAAATAATTTAAAAATGTCTGAAGAATATTCGAAACCGGATATTCTGATATCCGCTCAAAATAAAAAGTGTGTAAAAAATAAGCACCCCATTGCCCCGATTCACATCATCCGGGTAAAAAGTACCCAACTGCGCAGATTCCACCTCCTTGACTTCCCACGTATCCGAGCTATTGTTTTTTTATGACTCCCATGGATTCCCGCCCAGGGGAAAACCAAAAACTGTTAACGGCAGGAACAGGCAAGTCTTTCAACTTCACCGGAAGAATTGACGCAAAGGAGGTTTTGAAGTGAAAAAAAAACTGAACGGTATTAATGTGCTCTACCCCACCCCGACCGTGTTGATCGGTGCGATGGTAAACGGTAAACCCAATTATATCACCATCGCTCACATTGGAATCGTAAACCACGCCAGACCCTATCTGATTTCGCTAAGCTCGGCAAAAGCGCACTACACGAATGCCGGAATCAAGGAAAATAAAGCCTTCAGTGTGAACCTTCCTTCGGAAAATCTGGTGGTCGAAACGGATTATGTCGGTCTTGTCAGCGGCAAGAATACGAATAAATCTGATTTGTTTGAAATTTTTTATGGTGAAGTAAAAAATGCTCCTATGATCAAGGAGTGCCCGGTCAACATGGAGTGCCGGCTCTACGACATATATGACACCGCCACCCATGATCTGTTCATCGGTGAAATCGTAGAAACCTATGCCGACGAATCGGTACTCACCGAAGGCAAAATCGACCTGGCCAAACTCAAGCCGCTTTTATTTGACATGAGCAGCATCAAGTACTGGTCGGTAGGTAAGGTGGTGGCCGACTGCTGGAAGGTCGGCAAGCAGCTGAAAAGAAAGTAGGTTCAGGGTTCAAGGTTCGGGCCAGCCGCTGGCCGCGAAGCGGCCGGTTTGATCGAATAAATTCTTCTTCGACTACCATGAAGTTTCATATGCGGAGGTCATCGTAACCGCCACTCCCTGGTCGTCTAATGAAGCAGCTATTAAGGCTGCCGGTCATCTGCCGCCAAGATATCTTAAGTGCGACACCACAGAACCGACGTAACTTTTTTGATCAAATCGGCCGCCGCGGTGGAATAGGTGCGCTCTGTCTTTTGAGTCCATAAAAATCGATAGAGTTCCTTGATTCGTCATTTGTCAATCGCCATTCGTCATTTTTCATCTCCCTCTCCGGTTGACTGTATACGGCAATTCGGATATACGACCTATCGAAAGTATTCGTGTTAATTTCCCAAAACTTTGCGTCAAGCTATTTTGGATTAAATTTTTATACCTAACCCGGACAAGCCGGAACCGAATAAGAAATTAATCACGAAAGCACAAAAGGACGAAAACACGAAAAGGAGAAAATATAAGTTTCGCGCTTTCTAAATTTCGTGTTTTCGTGATGAAATCCGCCTCAGGCGGATCATAAAATGCAACGAAACAATAACTAAGACTCTAAGGACCATGCTGCTCGAATGCAGGCACATAAGTTTCAGGTATCCCGGCTCTGCTACGGAAGTATTTAAAGATGTCAACTATTGCATTTCCTGTCCCGGATTCCATGCGTTATTCGGGCCCTCTGGAGTTGGCAAAACCACCCTGGCCAAAATGATGACCGGAGAAATAAAAGACTTCAGCGGTGAAATTTTAATGCCCGAGATACGCCGGGTCCTTTACACTTACAATCTTGAGAGAATTCCGGGATGGTCCACTGTCGGCGACCATCTGGAAGCCACCACCCCGGAACCCAATAAAGAAAAAATCAGCTCACTGGTTGCCGCCTTCGGCATGGAGGCGTGTGTCAACTCAAGGTTTTCGCAGCTTTCCCTGGGACAGCAGAATCGAACCAATCTTGTCCGCTACCTGCTGCAGGATTTCGATTTTCTGATCATGGATGAAAGTCTGGCCAACGTGGATGAGGTCACCAAAGAAAAAATTATCCTGCAGATGAAGGTCACCTTCCCGGACCGTTGTTTTCTGTACATTTCGCACAATGTGGCCGAAGTCGCCAAATTCTGCAAACAGATCCTTGTTTTGCGGGGATACCACCGGGATCCCCAGACCCTGTCCATAAGCGGCCAGGACCATTCCAACGGGAAAAGCCTGGTCCAAAAAGATCTGGAGCGCACCATGCTGGAGATCGTCCATGCTAGCTAGACGCGTCTATCAATTCTTTATCATCTACTTTCTGGGAATCGCAATTCTCTTTTTGATTAAATATGTTTTAAACCTTTCCGACTATGTCATCCCCAGCCCGCTTGAAATCTGGCAGACCGCCCAAAACGTATTCGGACGGTTTGTGTTTAACGTCATTGATACGATATCCATTGCGATTTTAGGCCACCTGCTATCCATTTGTCTGGCAACCATTGTCGGCATCATCGGGCGCTTGACCCTCTGGATCGGCTCCTTCATCCGCGTGGCGGCGTATAACATCCAGGCCTACCCCATCGTTGCCGTGGCACCGATCATATTTATCCTGCTGGGAGACGGGTTATCCTCCCGTCTGCTGATTACCGCCATGATCTGTTATTTTCCCCTGCTGCTATCATTTATCGGTATTTTATCCGAACCGGTGACCGCGATCGAACATTTCTACGAATCCACCCTGCGAATGAACTGGCGCCTGCAGGTAAAAATCCGGGCCTTTGAAAACGTCGGCAAAATCACCACAGTCATTGTGGGCAGCGGAACCCTGGCCATCGTGGGAACGATCGTGTCGGAATTTATTGCGGCCAATGCCGGCATCGGCCACAGTATCCGCATTGCCCTTTACCAGAGTGATCTGGCAAAGATCCTGGTGGCGCTGTTTTTAATCGGAATATGCACCTCAATATATCTGGTTTGCCTAGAATGGCTGGGGCTGGTGGTACAGAGGCGACTGCAAGGCACCTAATCAATTTTTCGGTACGATATTAAAATTTGATTTAAGGAGATCGCCTTATGAAAAGACAATTTCACATGGCATTTCTTATAGCAGGAGCATTAACCTGTCTTCTTTTCCCCGTCGCCTGCGGTGAAAAGGAGCAGCCTCCGGAGGAAGTGGCCTACCGGCTCAAGTGGCTGTATAACATGAGTGTTGTGGGTGATCTGTGGGCCGATGCCCATGGTAATTTCGCCAGAAATGGGTTAAAGGTCGCCGTAAAGGCCGGCGGTCCTGAAAAGGATGCGATCAAGGAGTTGGAGATCGGCCACGCTCAATTCGGGGTGGCTTCGGCCGATCAGGTCATTCGGGCGGTCTCGAAAGGATCACCCATTGTGGTCCTCGCCCAGCTGTTTCAGGTCAATCCCTTGCATTGGATCTACCGGCCGGATCGAACCCCGCTAAAAACTCCGCAGGATCTCAAAGGAAAAACTATCGGCATCACTTACGGCGGCAACGACGAAACCATCATGCGGGCGCTGCTGGCCAAATACAATATCAAAGAAGATGAGGTGAAGCTTTTCAGCGTGCGCTACGATTACACACCTTTTTACAAGGGACAAGTCGATCTATGGCCCCTGTACCGCAATGCCCAGGCACCCATCATCGGCGAAAAACTTCGCCAAGCCGGCGAAGCGTTTGACCTGATGAGTCCCAGCAGATTGGGTATTCAGTTTGTGGCAAATTCTGTGGTCACCACTCAGAAGATGCTGGATGAACGCCCGGAGACCGTCCGGCGCTTTATGAAGGCGTTGATGGAAGCCTGGCGCGAAGCGCTGAATCCTGCCAATGCAGACAAGGCCATTGAGACAGTTTTGAAGTATGACCCGGAAACGCCGGAAGAAATCGTGCGCAAACAGCTGCCGGCCACCCGCGTATTGATGCTGCCGGAAGCGAATTTTGAATTCGGTAAGATCGACGTAGCGGCATGGAAACAGACCGAAGAAATTATGCTGGCCCAAAAGCTGATCGAAGCCCCCGTTGAAATCGTAAAGCGCTTGAAGCCGATGGACGACAATTGAATGCTTTTCTCGCGGCGCGGGAGGCTCAGGAAGCCCTTTGGAACAGGACTAAAACCAATTCTCATTATTCATAAATTCAAAATTTGAAACACGAAATTCGAAACAAATTCAAATGGCTCAAATACCAATGACAAAAACACACATTCGAAACCTTGTTTGATACGCCATAGTGATGTTGGCTTCACACCCGAATTTTATCAGAAAACTATTTAACTTCCAATTGAGCGCTTTTTTCTCAATTGGAGGAGAGAACGACCATGACGGATGGTGAGTTTCAAAAGGTATCGCGAACAGACAAGCCGCTTTACGGTCCACGTAAGCTGCTGCTTTGCGGTTTTGCGGCCGACGCACAGTCCAAATTTAACACCCTGCTCGACATGATCGGCTTGTCGGAATTGCCGCTCGTTTGGGTGACTGAGGATCAGGCCGATCTGAGCGTCGGAGAGCTTGTTAGGCTTGCTAACGGCACAGGCACCGGCCTTACATCGCAGCTGCCGCGGGCGGTCATCATGTCCGGAATCACGCAAAAGGAGCTGCATTTGCTCATGTCCGGGAGCCGGCAGGCCGGCATGAAGCAGACCCTGTGGGCGACGCTGACGCCCATGTCAGAAACCTGGACCTTAAACAATTTGTTGAAGGAGCTGGCAGCCGAACACCGGGCGATGCAGGCGAGAAAATCAAAATAATATCGACTCGACTGCATCATTATTGCCATAAAGCAAATATCATCCGACAGCTTATCTTCAGAGAGCAACAACTAAAAAATATTATAAAAATTACGCGGCGTTTTTACTTGGATTTGATGCCGCCTGCCGGCCCGCGATGCGCCCAAAAACCAGGCAGTCGATAATGGCGCAACTTCCCAATCGGCAGGCACCGTGAATCCCACCGGCAATCTCCCCGGCAGCATAAAGACCCTTTATTGGTCGCAAAGACAAGTCGAGAACCTGTGCGCGTGCGTTTATGAGAATGCCTCCCATGGTGTGATGCACCTTCGGCCACAGACGCATGCAGAAAAAAGGCGGATGTTTCAACGGCTTTGCATTCGCCAGTATTGGCTTGTTGAAATCTTTGTCAACCCGCCGGCCGACAAAAGCATTAAATTGTTCAATCGTATTTCTGAGCGGCTGAAGCGGAATTTTAAAATCGTCTGCGATTTCATGAATCCGGTTGAATTTTTTCACCACCCCTTTGCGCAGGCAGCGCTCGATGGGATGCCCCGAAACCTTAATCCCTTCTTCATCGGCAATTCCGATGCAGGGCAGTCCGACCTGTAAAATGGCATCGGAACGGATTTTACGATCAGCCAGTTCATTAACGAAACGGCGGCCGGTTTTTGGGTTCACCATGATGCCATAGGGAAAAGCCGTGTAACTGGCAAATTCGGGGCCGACACCATAACCTTTTTCATCCGGCGAGGCCCACGGTCCCAGTTGAATCCAGGAGAGATGCACGGGCATTGCGCCGATTCGCAGCGCCTCTCTCAATGCCTCGCCTGTGGTTGAGTATTTGTTGGTGCTTCCGATTTTGCCGGTTAGCCGGGGATCCTGGCTGATCCTCAATTTGATGTCATTGGCAAAGCCTCCGGATGCAAGAATCACGGCTTTGCGGGCTTTGATGTATTTTGGAGTTCCGCTTTTCGCATCCGGGTATTTATAGCCTTCCCTTACAAGAACGCCGCAAATCCTCTCTTTGGAATCCAGCAAGATAGTCTGGAGATAACTCTTTGTGCAGATTCTCATCCCCAAATCGTTTACTTTCAGGAGCA
>CP070771.1:2768996-2786965 GCA_020345785.1 Desulfobacterales bacterium | reverse complement strand
GGATTCACGGCACTGGACCATCATAACGGCCCGTTCCTCTCCCCTATCATCGGGTACCGAAAAAGACGACGCATCGCCCGTGCGCACTTCAGGTTGCTGCTCCGCAAGGAATTCAAGGTCTTGCGGCCAGATGTTGCGGCCGTTGATGATGATGAGGTCTTTTTCACGTCCGGTAATGACGATGCCGTTTCCAACGCGATACGCCAAGTCTCCTGTATTTAACCAACCATCAGGAGACAACACCTCTCGGGTGGACTTGAGATCTCCAAAATAGCCGGACATGATGCTGGGTCCCCGGACATAGAGGGTCCCGCAATGTCTTTCCGGCAGAACATTACCCTCGGCATCTCTCACTTCCACTTCAAATCCCGGTAGCGGTGCGCCGCAGTTGGTAAATTTAGTCGAGCGTGTGGCTTCGGCGGTTTGCCTTGGATGCAGCGGCACGGCCTTTTGCTCTTCAGACAGCGCAACGATATCCACCTGGTCCACATCGGCCCCCTGTCCCAGGGGCGCAAAACTTACCGCCAGAGAACACTCCGCCATCCCGTAACACGGTACAAATGAACGCCGGTCAAAGCCGGTGGGTGCCAGAAGATCGGCAAACCTCTCAAGGGGTTCGGTGCGTATCGGCTCTGCACCGACACCGGCAACCCGCCATCTGCTGAGATCAAAATTTTTGGCCTCCTCCTTTCTTATGCGTCTTGCAGCCAATTCATAACCGAACGGCGGGCTGAAAGACAGCGTGGCGCTATTTTGTGCCATCAACGTCAGCCAAAGGCGAGGTCGCATCGCAAAATCCCGGGTGCTCAAATAATCCACGGATATTTGAGCCGCCATGGGGGCCAGGACAAGACCCACAAGGCCCATATCGTGAAAATAGGGAAGCCAGGATACCCCCCGATCTTCCGATCGAACC
Organism: Desulfobacterales bacterium; assembly: GCA_020345785.1. The sequence continues at coordinate 2,786,049 of CP070771.1, read as the reverse complement.
TGGATGCCATATTTAAGGATGGCAAGCAAGTTGCTGAGCACCGCTTTCTGGGTAATCATCACCCCTCTCGGAAAACGGGTGCTGCCGGAAGTATACTGCAGGTAGGCAATCTCATTTGGCTCCGAGGGTCGCAGGCGGATGCTGGGTACCGGAAGATCGTAAAAATCCTGCGGACTGCCCAGAAATCGTAATTTCAGAGCTTTGGCGGCCTCGGTCAGATAGGGGAGATAGCCTTCGGGTGCCATTGCTATTTCTGCCTGGCAGATTGAAAGCAGTCTTTCCAACTGCGAAACGTATGCCTGTCGACCGCCCAGATGAACCGAGGCCGGCAGCGGTACAGGAATGAAACCTGCATACTGGCAGGCGAAAAAGAAACGCATGAAATCCGGGTGAGTGTCCGCCACGATAGCAACCCGCGACCCGCGGCTCGCGCCAAGATCAATAAGACGGCGCGCTAATGCCCGCGCGTCTTCTCTGAGTTCCTCGTAGGATAGGCTGGAATATAATTTGACGCCCCCGGTGTAGAAATTATAGCCGGTTTTACCCTGGGCTGCGTAATCGAGCGCTTCTGCAAGTGTAGAGAAATCTGCAATTCGCAACGGCAGATTGTTAGCAGCAGGTGTAGCTTCCATAGCAACTAAAGCCTCCTTGGTCCGATCAAATCAAGTCAGGTCAGCAATTCCCTCCCCGGAATGCACGCACCAACCCAACATCTGCAACTTACAATTGATCTTTTATATCTTTGCCAATTAAGACAGAATAATTCTGCCGTTGTGGCTATTACCCGATCTAAGATTAAATGTCAAATACCAGACACGTTTATTTTAAATTTTCTAGTCAAAAAGCGTAACATGTATTTTAAAAACTGTAAAGCAAATGCAATAATTATACCGAAAATAATTAACCTTTTAATATAACTTGACTATTGCAATATGGCTCAAAGAGCCTCCAGAATGATCCGTTCCGGGTTTTAATAGTTCAAAAAATTGATTGAATGATAATTCGATCAATTCAGATTGTCAAGAATTTAGTAAAAAAATATTTTGGCCACAGTTTTTATTAGAAAAATGAAATTTTTATTTATTTTAAACTTTATAATATAAATATTTTAGATTTTGAACTATTTAATTTTTCCCCATTATACCCACATATTTCAGGTTGTCAAGAGTTTTAAAAAGAAATATTTCAAAAAACAAAAAATTTATTAATAGAAAAAATCTTTTTGCAAACTATTTACATTTATCAAAATTTGTATTATAAACATTTTACAAATTAAATTAGGCAGGATACCAAGGAGGATTTGATGAAAGAAATAACTGAAAAGATGATTTATGACATGGCGTTCAGGGTGCGCCTGTACATTGCGTCAAAGCTGTCGGAAGAAAACCGCGTCAGGGATTTGAGCGACCGTGAGGCGCTTATATTGGAGCTTATCGATACCAAGGGAAGCATGAGTATATCCGAAATCAGCAATTTTTACCCGAAGGTAAGCAACAGCACGATCTCCACAACCGTCACAAAGCTGTGGAAAGAAAAAAAGCTGGTTGATAAGTACATTCTTCCGGAAAATCAGCGGATTACGACAGTGAGTTTGACCGATGAGGGTCGCCAAGTATTAGGTCAAATAAAGCGGAGTCAAGCCGATATTTTCAATACCGTCTCTAAATCTCTGGGCTTATCCGTCAACCAGAATGAGTCCTTCCGGCAGATTCTTAAAAGCGCCATCAGTTTTTTCGATGACTTGCTCGGCTTGCGGCTTAATGGACACAACTCACTCATCTCCTAGGGGATTTAATTAAATGAAAGCAGTAATACTAAGCGCCGGGCAGGGAAAACGTCTGGTGCCATTGACTGCCAACAGTCCAAAATGCTTGTTGAATTCAATGTCTCTCAACTGTCTTCGGTCCTTTAATTTCTGAATTCCCGTCCCAAAAACCTGAGACTTACTCACGCCTGCCTTTCGGCCACGATCCGCTCCACCAAACTCCAGTCTTCAACCGAGTCCACATCCACGGCTGCTTCAGCATATGGCATGATAACGGCCCCCGCCTTAAACCCAAGACGGTGCGACACCCGTTTCAAGGCTTCATCCAGGGAAAGCCGTCCGGTCAAGTAACGCAAAACCGCTACCCAGCCCAGAATTCGAATCACACGCAGCGGATTTTTACGCTGAGTTTCGACCTGTCGCCAGAAATCTGCAGCCAGGCGGGCGCGGGGCGTCATGAAAGCAAACAGGTTACAGCCGCAGTAGGCACCATCTTCCAGTCGGGTGGCGGTTCTGCGGGTTTGGGGATGGGCTTTTGTCACCACCTCATGACGGGCAATGCCGGCAACTACATCACATTCCGTCGCTCTTGCCTCGCTGCAAAAATAGTCCACCATCTGAGCGCTTAACAAGGCATGATCAGCGGTCGTCAATAAGACCGGGACTTCATCCGGCAGGGTTTGCAGAACATGATAGGCACTTGAACTCGGTGTCGCCTTGTTTGCAAACCATCGGATTTTCTCAGCAGCGATAAGATCCCGGAGCTCAGCCATTTGTTCCACAATGGACTTAGGCGGACCGCACAAAATGATGTCGTTAACGTTCCGGCATGCATCCAGGGCATTTACCACTCTGAAAACCATTGGTATGCCGCCGATTGGTGTTAAGGATTTGCATGGTACACCGGCTGCTTTCGCCACCGGATCATCCGGTCCACGGTCGGCGGCCAGGACCAGGGCAGTAAATTTCGTGGGGTGATTATTCATTGTGGTATTTATTTGGATTGGAGGAATTCTATAAAATAGACGTCACAAAAGCGAATATCGAATAATGAATATCGAATTTCGAATGTCGAAGGAAGGATTTCTATCTATTTTTATGGATTTCACAGACAGAGCGCAGCGATTCCACCCTTCGAAATTCTGCGGTTCAATATTCGTTATTCTGCGGTTCGCTGTTCAATTCTTTTTCAAAGCTGCTTGCTATAGATCCGATAGGTTTTATAAACCCGGCCGTTAATAGATTCAATAATATTTCGCATTCCCATATTATCTTCAAGGATCCAGGAAAGCTCCACTTCTTTCAGACCCCGTTTCAGGGCAGGTTGTTTGAGGTCGGCGATTACCATAAATGCCAGAGCCGCGCCCAGCAGACTGCCGTGATAACGGCGACGGACGCCCATCAGAGGTATTCTGGCGGACTTGGGATATTTCACTTTGAGGCGCCAGAGCATTTTAAACCAACCAAAAGGCAAAAGCCTACCATTGAGATCCCGGATGATCTCATTGATGTTTGGCAGCATGACGATAAAAGCAGCCGGGTCTCCATCCACTTCAGCTATTTTCACCAGCTCTTCATCCGCCAGCATTTTCAGATCTTTACCCAGGTGTTCGAATTCCTTGTTGGTGAAAGGAACGAACCCCCAATTTTGCGACCAGGCGTCATTGAAAACATCTCGTATAATTTCGAGTTCTTCGACCAACCGGGATTTTTGCAGATTCCTGACGTGGACCCGGTCCTTAACCTTGCCGGTGATTTTTTGCACTGTATCAGACAGTTCCGAATTTGTATCAATGACATAGGCCAGCAGGTCTTTTTCCTTTTGATACCCGCTTTCTTCGATTCTATGGGCATAATAAGGACGGGCATGACCCATCATCAGTGACGGGGGTGAGTCAAATCCGTCCACCAACAATCCCACTTCCTGATTGATGGACAGGTTATAAGGACCGCCGATCCGTCGCATCTCCTGGTCGCGCAGCCAACTTTCCGCAGTATCAAGCAGCGCACGGAAAGTCAGGCTATTGTCCTCCGCCTCCAGCATCCCGAAAAAACCGGTGGCGTCCTGGTAACGATCAACATGCAGCCGGTCGATCTGCGCACTGATGCGACCCACCGGTTTGCCGTTTCGGTATGTTACCCAGGAGCAAAATTTTGCATGATCAAAATAAGGGTTTTTGGGGGAAAGATGCATGCGACGCTCAAGCAACAGCGGGGGAACCCACATCGGATCTTTAATGTAAAGCGACCACGGCAGGCGAATAAAATCATTTAAGACGCTTCGGTTATCGACTTTAACAATCTTCAACGCTCGGCTGCTCTTATCGGGCATACGATCCTGTAGCCGGTTATCAGAGTTCATCCCATCGTCCTCGCCTTTGATATTCAGGAGAGTTATCGTGCACATTTGTAGACCCGCGCATGATACACAGCTCGTATGAAGAGGTCAACATCGAAAACGGCGGATTTAGGGGGGAGAGTATTCCGAGAAATGAGGATTTTTTTCATTTCAAAAGTCACTGCACTTGCGCTATATTATCCGCATTTTACAGACCTTAAACCGTGCAGGTTGATCATTACGCTAATTTTTTCTATATAGACCGTCCGTTGGCATATTTTTTGAACAAATTCTGAACCAAAGAGAAATAACGTGCAGAGTGAAGAGGGAACGCCAAAAAAAAATAAAATTCATTCATGAAAGTTTCAACTTTCGCTTTCTTCGATAATCGACGACCGCAATTTATGATCGTCAATCAAATACTTTTAAAATAGAATATTTTAAAAGTATAAATATTAAGAAATTTTTAATTTTTGGCAAAGAAATCTTTACAAACTATATCTTTTGTATTATAAATAATTTTTAATCAATTTGTCGCAAGACTTAGCGCAAGACGCGGTAACTTAAGAGGAGCAGATGGCTAAGAGTACAGAATCGCTGATTTATGATATGGCCTTCAGGGTGCGGTTATACATGGCCTCGAAGGTCTCGGAGCAAAAAGTAGGTGATTTAACTGACCGCGAAAGTCTGATCATTGAGTTGATCGGCATGAAAGGCAGTATGAGCATATCCGAAATCGGCAGCTTATACCCCTCGGTAAGCAACAGCACAATCTCTACGACAATTACCAAACTATGGAAAGACAAAAAACTTGTTGACAAAAAGATCCTGCCGGAAAATCAACGGGTGACCACCGTTACCTTGACCGATAAAGGTAAACAAGTATTGAAGGAAATTAAACGCACCCAAGCGGACGTTTTTAGCACAATTTCAGTTTCCCTTGGTTTATCTCCCGATCAGGTCGAATATTTTCATGATATCCTTAAAAATGCCATCAGCTTTTTTGATGATACCATGGGCCTGAAACTCCATGACAATAGAAACTAAACAATTTAAACAAACATAACGCCATTGGAGCCTACTCTATGAAGGCTGTAATTTTGAGTGCAGGGCAGGGAAAAAGACTGCTGCCGCTGACAGAAAATACTCCCAAATGTATTCTTCCGATCATGGGACAAACATTGATCGAATGGCAAATTGAAGAACTTGCCAAATGCGGGATTGAAAAGGTCTCGGTAGTTGTGGGCTACCGTGCGGATAAAGTCGAGCAAATCCTGCGGTCACACTATGGCCCCGAACGGGTGCGAACCGTTTACAATGCTGCCTATGCCATTTCGGATAATCTGGTCAGTTGTTGGTCCGCCCATGACGAGATGGATGCAGACTTTATTTTACTGAACGGTGATACATTATTTGAAGCGGCAGTGCTGCGACGCTTGCTTGAAACCCCTCTCCACCCGGTAACGGTGGTTGTCAGTCATAAAGGCAACTATGACGCCGATGACATGAAAGTTGAACTAGATGGATGCCGTCTGGTGAAAATCGGCAAGGATCTGTTGCCGGATCAAGTCGATGCTGAATCCATCGGGATGATTCTGTTCCGGAACCAGGGCCCGATGCTATTCCGCAATGCCCTTGAAAAGGCCTTGCGCAACCCATCGGCCCAAACAAAATGGTATCTGTCGGTGATTGATGAAATGGCCCGCACGATGCCGGTTTGGACCTGTTCAGTCAATGACCTGCACTGGTGTGAAGTCGACTACCCCGCTGATATCGAACTGGCGGAAAAAGTTATTTCAGTCTGTGCTGCCCGCCGGGAAATTGGAACCAAAGAAGAATCATGCCGGGTAAGCCAGGTAAACCTGGTGTAAACACTTCTCACAATTGAACAAACGCAGGTCTTTGGTAGCCGAGCCTGCAAATCCTCCGTTTGAAGTGAAATTTCGATCAAGCGTTCTGAGCTTTTGGTGCTGGGGAACGCTTTTTTAGCTGGCAAACAATGATTATCGATCGTTATATAATGCGGGAAATCATTAAACCGACGGCGGCGGTATGTGCGATTCTGGTCTTTATATTTGGATGTTATATGGCAACCCGTTATTTATCGGACGCCCTATCGGGTTCGTTGCCGGGCACGACGGTTATTATTCTCATCCTGCTCAGAATTTCGATTGCTCTGGAGGTGCTGCTGCCCACCACCCTTTATCTGTCTGTGGTGGTTGCCCTCGGGCGGCTGTATAAAGATTCGGAAATGACCGCCTTGTTTGCCTGCGGTATCAGTCTGGGCCGGTTGCTGCGGCCTGTCTTTTACACCGCATTGTTGATTGCGGTGATCGTTGCCAGCTTATCTCTTTTCATTCGACCCTGGGCCTACACTCAATTTTTCCGGTTAAAGGAACATGCTGAAGCCAACTTTGATCTGACTCGCATGAACGAGGGGACGTTTTACGAAACACAAAAAGGTGCCCGCGTCATTTTTGCCGAAAAGGTGGACCACCAGCAGGGGGAGGCCGAGGGTTTATTTATCCGAACCGAAAACGAGGATAAATTACAGGTAATCTTCGCCCGGCACGCTTACCAATCTGCAGACAGAACCTCCGGCAGACAAATCCTGGTTTTTACCGACGGCACTCTCTACGAATTCCCCCGTTCCGGCAAAGAAGGGCGCGTCATCCAATTCGAACAGTCCGCCATGCCTCTTGTCGCTAAAGAAAATCTCCGGTCAAAATATCGCGTCAAGGCGGTTTCAACCGGATCCCTCATCCACTCTACCGACAGTGAAGAAATTGCCGAGTTGCAGTGGCGATTTTCAACGCCGCTGGCAACCATCCTGCTGGCGCTGTTGGGTGTCCCCTTAAGCCGTTCATCTCCGCGCCGGGGCAAATATGCCAGAGTTACGACGGCCGTGGTAATTTTTGCGGTTTACTACAACCTGAGCGCATTGGCCAAAAAGTGGGTCGAACGGGGAGTTCTCGACACCATCCCCGGAGTCTGGTGGTGCCAATTGCTGCTGGCAGGTTTACTGCTGATTCTTTTATGGCGGCCGCCGTTGACGTTCTTCCGGCAAGGCAGATAATACCCTAAAATGAAAACAATAGATCGCTACATCGGCAGCAGCTTTCTGCGAAGTTTTGCATTGATTATCATCATCCTGGTGGTCCTGTTCAGCCTTCTGGAGCTGATGTCCGAGCTGGATGACGTTGGCAAAGGCAATTATCAGCTTATCGATGTCTTCTTTTTCATCGGCCTCACCCTGCCCAGACGGATGCTTGATTTGATGCCCATCAGCACCTTGCTTGGCAGCGTTGTTGCGCTGGGCCTGCTGGCCGATCATGGTGAACTCCTCGCGATGCAGGCCGGTGGGGTGTCGGTCCAGCGGATTTGCTGGTCGGTATTGGCCGCCGGAACGATCCTGATCCTGCTAACCGGTCTTCTGGCTGAGATGGTGGTGCCTCCGATAGATCAGCTGGCCCGCAAAAGGCGGGCGCTGGCCATTTCCGGTACGGGGTTCACCCTAACCAAACAGGGATTCTGGGTTCGGCGGGGCCATACTTACATCCAGGTCGGCCGAAGGATTTCCGGTGAAAGTATCGCTGATCTGGATATCTTTGAGGCTGACGATAATGGCAATTTAAAGGTATTCACGCATGCTCGCCAGGCGAATATCGGTAATAATAATCAATGGATTCTCAGCGGAATCACTCAGAAAACGTTTACTGAAGAGGGCATTTTGACAAGTCAATTGCCCAGCCTGACGCTGGATTCATTTTTAAGCTCGGAGCAGGTCGATGTCCTGGACATCCCGCCCGACAGTCTGTCGTCTCCCGATCTTTACCGATATATAAATGCTTTGCGTGAGAGCGGACAAAATGCAGATCGCTATGCGCTGGCTTTGTGGCGCAAACTGGGTGTGCCTTTGACCACAGGGGCGATGGTATTGCTTTCACTGCCGTTTATATTCGGCTCCACCCGCAGAATATCAGCAGGAAAGCGCATAATGATGGGCTCCTTCGTGGGAATTGTTTTTTATTTTGGCGATCAGGTGATCGTTCATCTGGGTTTGTTGTTAAGTCTTAGCCCAATGATTACCGCCATGACCCCGGTGGTGCTGATCTCCGGGATTGCCCTGTGGAGCTTGAGGCGGATCGTCTAGCAGATGGTTTCAGGTGTCAGGTTTCGGGTGTCAGAGGTCAGAGGACCGAAGACAGAGAACAAAAATTAGTTATTGGTTATTGGTTCAAGGTGTCAGGTGCGGGGAAGAATTAATACTGATATTCGGTATTCGCATTATTATAAACTCCCCAAAGGCGAAGCTTCTAATTAATCCGCCTTGAAAAATGGCATATTTAGGGTTGTGAACTGTTCTTTGAAAATTGAAGAAAGTCGTTAGCTTCGAGTTTCGGCAGATTAATCAGATCAAACAGGCAGATGCAGCGGCCAGCGGCTGAACTGACACCTGACACCAGACACCTGAAACCTTCATTTATTTGAACATGACCCCAGGTAAATGGTGGATAGGGTTTATTGTCGATAACTTATCCGCTGCTCACTTTCCGTGATAAAACATTCGTTATCAGGCGAGTAGATGCGCACCGTAAGGTCGACGTTCCAGCTGTCTGCGCCGGGTGTAATGCGGTAGATATAGTAGCGGGCACGACGCTCCGGCTTTCGGCCCAGGGCCGAGGCCGAGGGCGCTCCCATAACCGGCACACGGCCGGTTGGCGTTGGAAGATGATTCTGGAGGACACGGTGGGCATGGCCGTGCAAGATCAGTTCCGCCCCGTAACGGGATATTAGCGACCGCAGAGCGGCCGCATCGGTCAAGCGTTTACGCCAGCTGACCGTACCGGGTGCCGGTGGATGGTGAACCAGTACGACCCGATAAAGCTGCTGCCTGGAGGTCTGAGCTAAAATAGGTTCCAATTTTTGCAGCTGCCCGGGACCGACGGTTCCGATTGCCAGGTGCGGTGCGCAGGGCTGGGCGGTGCACACCCCGATCAGGGCGACAGGGCCTCGGAAACGCAAGCTGGGGAATAGGCTGTCCGGATGGCGGACGGCATGGTCGTGCTCGACGGCGTTATCCCCAAGCATGTACTCCGTCCAGCGGGACCAGCCCTGACGCCAGTTGGTCTTGACATACGCATCATGGTTGCCTGGAATGACGGTAACTTGGTCCGGGGACCCCAATGACTGCAGCCATTGCGCGGCCTTTATATATTCGGCCGGCAGGCTGAGGTGGGTCAGGTCCCCGGTGACGGCAATGTGATCGGGTTTGATTGACGCAAGATCCGCCTGCAAGGCTGTGAGAACGCCGGGACTGTGCTCGGCTCCCCGGTGCAGCTTCCATCTTAAATACCCGAATATTCGTTTACTCAACAGATCCTGCACTCTGATCGCGTTCATGCAGGAGATATGCGGGTCAGAAAGATGGATTAGGGTAAAAGCTCGCTCGGCAGGTGAGCCGGCATTTACCGGAGATTGATTATCGTTGCTTCCGGGGTTGTCAAATTTTGTCGAACCCATCCGCGATTAATATAGCAATTATATACATATTGCAACTGCCGTGAGGTTTTCGTAATACATATTGCCTGGTCCGACCGCAAAGCTGTTTTGACCATTGAGTATTGAAATTTGAGATTTGTTTGTTATTTGGTGCTTGTAATTTTGGATTTTTAAGTTGGTGTTCGACCTTAAAACAAAATTTACTCTGTCAGATCAGGGTAGAAAGCTTCATATGTCAATATACGCTCACATTATCAATGACAGTCCGGTCAAACACTGGGGGTTGACTTCCCGTCAACGCGTCTTGCGCGTGCTCAACAGTGCCGGTGTGGCGAACATTGTCGATGATATTGCCGATGTGCCGCAAAACAGCGCGGCTCTGCTGGTAAGGGGCGATTACCTGTTTGATGACCGGGTGATCAACTATCTGGTACAAAACCCGAATATTCTATTGAGGGTCCCTGAAGCACAAACCAGTGGGGCAGTTGCCGCCCATGTTGGTTCGGGTTTAGCCCGCCAGGCACTTGAACTATTAAAAGAATCCCCCGAGGAAGACGGCCTGACGGGTGTAAAGACAGAGACGCTGGAAACCTTGTCCCTGTCGTTTCAACAGCGGTTGCTCAAGTTCGAGCCGCCGTTTGTGCTGCCCATTACACCTGAAAATAGACGGATTTTGGAACGAAGGCTGTTTGACTGGTCCTACAAGGGCGTGACGGATTTTATTACCAAATGGATCTGGCCCCATCCGGCCCGATGGGTTGTCGGCCAATGTGTAAATCTGGGTTTCAGTCCGAATCACGTCACGATTATCGGCCTGGTTCTGGTTGTCATTGCCGGGGTGTTGTTCGCCGACGGCAGGTATGGCTGGGGCCTGCTCGCGGCCTGGCTGATGACATTTTTGGATACGGTTGACGGTAAATTGGCCCGGGTCACCGTGACTTCCAGCAAGTTCGGCCATTATTTCGACCACATCATCGACTTGATCCATCCTCCAGCCTGGTACATTCTCTGGGGGGTGGGGCTGAAGGCATCTCAATTTAACGAGATGGGATTGTCGCTCAATACCGCGCTATGGCTGATCGTGGCCGGATATATTGCCGGACGGCTGGCGGAAGGCGTATTTTTGGCCTGGCTGGGCAAATTCGGCATATTCTGCTGGCGTCCGATCGACTCCTATTTCAGGCTGATTACCGCCCGGCGCAATCCATGCCTGGTCGTGTTAACACTCGGTGCCCTGGTCGGCCGACCGGATTGGGGCTTATTCGGGGTCACGGTCTGGACCGTTGTGACCAGTGTTTTTCTCATCATACGCTTATTGATGGCGTTATACACCCATCGGACCGCCGGCGGGGTGCGGTCCTGGTTTCTAGATATTGATCCGGCCAGGCAAAAACAACCCCTGGCCGCCCGGCTGTTTACCCACCGGGCTACCGGTTAATGTTGAACTCTTCTATTCGAACATCGATAGCCCGATCCTTTAGGCGGGGTGATAGATTGATGCTGCTGCCGCTAACCAAAGGCCGGAGTATTGCCTGCTGGAGAGACGCAGTGCAAGCTTGACTAAAAACTCCAAATAACAAATTCCAAATTCCAAACAAATTACAATGGCCAAAATTCAAAATTAAAAACCGGCCTTTAAGTTTTGAAATTGGAATTTGAGATTTGAGTAGAGTTTGGTGCTTGCTATTTGATATTTTTCAATGCGCCGATACTTGTGAGGTAAAATTTTAGACATACCTTAAGTTATCATTTAGCGTGGCCTTTTTGGCCAGGATTTCTCGTGTATATAATGCCCAGTTTTTTCAGGTCCGGTCACACACCGCACATAGGCGTGGTGATCAATCCGCTCAGCGGAGGAAATCTTAACGGCCTGGGGGATGTTCGAAGCCTTATCCAGAATCATCCTCAGGTGGTCCATTGCGACGTCCAGACTCCCGGCGACGTTTTGGCAGCCCTGCGGGATTTTGCCAGGCAGGATGTGGATCTTCTGGCCGTCAATGGTGGTGACGGCACCGTCCAGGCGGTGTTGACCGCCCTTTTTCATCATCAGCCGTTTAGGACGAACCCTATGCTGGCGGTGCTGCAATCAGGCACGACCAGCATGACGGCCAGGGACGTCGGTTTTAGCGGATCCCGCGTAGTGTCTCTGAAAAAACTATTTGACTGGGCCGCAACCGGAAACGGCGCGCCCCAGGTAATTCAACGACCGGTTCTGCAGGTGACGGCTCCCGGTCATCAGACGCGATACGGGATGTTTTTTGGCGCTTCTGCCATATACCAGGGAATTCAATACTTTCATCGCAACGTCAATACCAAGGGCTTACGGGGTGAAATCGGTCCCGGTTTGACCATTCTGCGTTTTTTGTGGTCTGCAGTCCGTCGGCGCAGTAACTTCATACCGGCTGCACCGATTGTCGTCTCGGTGGATGATGACCCGCCGCAGCAATTTGACTCCCTTGTGGTTCTCATCAGCACATTGGAGCGGCTGTTCCTCGGGCTTCATCCATACTGGGGCAATGAATCCGGTCCGTTGCACTACACCGCCGTCCGGGCGCATCCCCGCTGTCTGCTGCGGGCGTTGCCGTCGGTCGCGCGGGGCCGCATGGGGCGCTATGCAACGACGGCAAATGGTTTCTACAGCCACAATGCCCATGCCATAAAATTGAATCTGGACAGCGGGTTTACGCTGGATGGGCAGCTGTATATACCCGAGAATCGGCAGGAACCCACTGTGGTTCGATACGGCGGCACAGCATCTTTTCTACGGATATAACCATGGAAATTCCTTCGCAGTTGATCAGCGCAATCAGCCGTATTTCCGACCGGACCGCTTCACCGGCGGTGGCCGCACTGATCGATGAAATTCTGAAACGCCATGGTGAGGCTGCCTTAGGAGTCCTGTTATACGGCTCCTGCCTGCGTTCGGGGGATGACTTTGACGGGCTGGTGGACCTCTACCTGCTGGTGGATGATTACCGCAAGGCGTTCAATAGTCGAATGCAGGCTTTTGTAAATGCGCTGCTGCCGCCGAATGTTTATTACCTGGAGCGTGAGTTTGAAGGAAATACCGTTCGAACCAAATACGCGGTCTTATCGCTGGCAGACTTTCAAAAAGGAACCACCGCGCGCTGGTTTCATTCTTATCTGTGGGGACGGTTTTGCCAACCGACCGCTTTGCTGTATGCCCGCAACGAGGATGTAAAGAAAATTGTCCAAGAGGGTTTTGCGCAGTCTGTGATAACTTTTATTGCGCGTGTGCTGCCTATGTTTGTGCACGAATTTACGGCCCAGCAGTTATGGAGCCGGGGCTTGACGCTTTCCTACGGGGCCGAGCTCAGATCTGAAAACCCGGCCAAACGGGCACGCCTGTATGACGCCGCACCGGATTACTACGAAGACGTCACCCGTCTGGCCATGGCTGCCATGGCCCGTCTTGTGGAAATTGATGATACTGCCGATACAGTGCGCTACCGACCGCGGATTTCGCGGGTGCAGCGGTTGGTAAACCGTTTTGGCTGGCGGCTGCGGTCCGTGCAGGGCAAGCTGTTGTCCCTCCTGAGATTGTTGAAAGCATCCCTCACCTTCGAGGGTGGGGTGGATTATATTTTGTGGAAGATCGAAAGACACTCCGGCGTCGCGGTCGATGTCGAGCCGTGGCTGAAGCGCCGCCCGGTGCTGGCGGCGGGGGTGTTGGCATGGCGCTTGTACCGCAAGGGCGGATTTCGCTAAGCAGGCCCGCCGCCACTTCAATAAAAGCCGGGTTTGTTTCGCAATTACGGCGTTAAACCGACGCTGAAAAACACGGCACACCGTCGACAGGGACTTGCTTAAAAGCGTCCCCTGTGCTCTTTTCATTTGGCCGGTCTGTATTATTATTATTTAGTTGATTAATCCTATTCACTCCATTTGTCAGCCACCCCGATCGATCGGGATGAGAATTGAAAAGGTTTTACCGTCACAGCGAAAGTATTTTTGGGTTGCCCAAACGTACACCATGCCGTCAAAATTGTTTATAGCCATCGGCGACCCGTGACAGCGCGTGGTTCCGGCCCCTTCCGGGGGGTCTTGCTCATACCCTGCGGCTCTGCTGGTGGTCGCTGATTCAGGGGGGCATTTTATTTGAACAAGGGCCGGAAAGAACGGAATATGGAAAAAGCCGAAGACATTCAAAAGCAAATCAGAGATCTTTTTGCATCCCAGAACCTGGCCGTGCTTGCCACCCATAACAATGAACAACCCTATGCAAGCCTGGTGGCCTTTGCTGCCACCGATGATCTCAAATATCTGTACTTCGTCACACCGAAAACCACTCGCAAGTTTGCGAACCTGACGATCAACCCGCGGATTGCACTTCTCGTCAACAGCAGCACAAATCGGGCCGCCGACTTTCACCAGGCCATTTCCGTGACGGCTGTCGGCAGCGCTGATGAAATTTCCGGAGCCGATCGGGAGCAATGGCTGCCGCTTTATCTGGCCAAACACCCCCACCTGGTGGAATTCGCCCAATCGCCCACCTGTGCCCTCGTGCGGGTGACAGCCAGATCCTATTATCTGGTCAAAAATTTTCAAAAGGTTTTGGAGTTCCATCTCACCCAATGAACTGGATTTTAGCCGCATCAGAAGTGGATCGAAACGATCGCCGGCGGATTGGAGGCAAAGGCTATGCATTAGCGCGGTTGTTCGGTAAAGGCTTCACGATTCCCGAAACTTTGTGCTTAACCGTGGATGCTTACAACGAATTCGTGAACCGGACCGGTCTGCGAGAGCGTGTGCTGCTCGAGCTCAACCGCAAAGACTTAAAAGAGATGCGCTGGGAGGAAATCTGGGATTGCGCCACACGAATTCGCAATGCGTTTCTGAGAACCCCGCTGCCGAAAGAAGTCGAAGAACGGCTCCGCCAACAGATTGAAATTTGCTTTCAGGATACGCCGGTCGTGGTGCGTTCGTCGGCGCCGGACGAAGATGATGTGCGGGCTTCCTTTGCCGGATTGCACGCGTCCTACCTCAACGTTCACGGCCCAGACGCCATATTAGAGCATATTCGCAAGGTTTGGGCCTCGCTCTGGTCGGATGCCGCGCTGCTCTACCGTCAGGAGATCGGCTTGGATGTCGAGACAAGCTCGATGGCGGTCGTTATCCAGGAAATCGTCGTCGGCGACCGTTCCGGGGTGGCTTTTTACAGAAATCCGAACGATGCCTCCCAGGCGGTGATCGAATCTGTCTACGGTTTGAACCAGGGACTGGTGGACGGACTGGTGGAGCCTGATCGTTGGATTCTGGATCGTGAGCGCCACGCCATTGTCCTGCACACTCCGGCGCACCGTCAGAGCCGAATGCTGCCGCAGGCCGACGGCGTTGTGCTGGAGCCTTTACCGCAGGATCTGGTGGCCGCTCCGCCCCTAAAACCGGATGAAGTTTTGACGGTGTTCGAGCTGGCTGTTAAGGCGGAAGATTATTTTAAATTGCCGCAGGATGTCGAGTGGACTCTCAAAGACGAAAAGGTTTTTGTGCTCCAATCTCGCCCCATTACGACCCTGGCCAAGGGGACATCCGGAGACAATCGCGGCTGGTATCTGAGCCTGCACCGCAGTTTTGAAAACTTGAAAGTACTGCGTAAAAAAATCGAAGAAGAGTTGATTCCCGGTATGATTGAAGCTGCTGAAGCAATGGCAACAATTGACTTGGCTGCTTTGTCGGATCTATCGCTGGCAAAGGAAGTCAAGCGCCGCTGGGAAATCAATCACAAGTGGGTCAATATCTACTGGGAAGACTTTATCCCGTTTGCCCACGGTGTGCGTTTGTTCGGGCAGGTCTACAATGACGTGATGCGTCCCGAAGACGCCTATGAGTTTGTTGATTTGCTGACGCAAACTGAAATGGCAAGTCTGGAGCGGAACCGGCTGCTGGCAGAACTGGCCGATCGGATTCGCCGTGATCAACAGCTGGCCGCGCAATTAAAGTCCGGGGATCAAACCCAAATTGATCGGGAATTTTTGGCCGAGGTGGAAAAATTTATTCAAAAATTCGGCGATCTCTCATGTTCGATGACCGGTGGAACCCAGTGTGTTCAGGACGCGGCGCCCCTTTTCAGAATCCTGCTGGAGATGGCGGCGCATCCGATCCTGCCGGAGAGCAAGCGCAAATCGAATAAGGCCCCTGAGCTTAAAGAAAAATTTTTGAGTCATTTCGAGGGACAGCACAGGGACCGGGCGGTCGAGTTGCTCGATCTGGCCCGCGTAAGCTATCAACTGCGGGATGATGACAACATTTATCTGGGACGCATAGAGGCTCAGCTGCTTGCGGCGACTCAGGCGGCCAGGCGGCGAGTGGAAAGTGCAGTGCAATCCCGGGGTAAAAAACCGGTGATGGAAGATCTGAAAAAATTATTAGATGATTTGGATCACCGTTCCGAGACGCCTAATCCCTACCGGAAGCAGCCCGGCCAACCCTTTGCGATTAAGGCCCGACAGCTTGTCGGTCAACCTGCAGGTCCCGGACTGTCACGGGGTAAGGCCCGGGTGATTCGACGGCATTCCGAGCTGGCGGATTTTAAATCCGGCGAAGTGTTGATTTGCGATGCGGTGGATCCCAATATGACCTTTATTGTGCCGCTGGCCGCGGCGGTTGTTGAACGCAGAGGCGGCATGTTGATCCACGGCGCCATCATCGCCCGCGAATATGGATTGCCCTGTGTAACCGGTATTCCCGATGCGACGGCATTAATTCAAACCGGGGATGAAATAACGGTGGATGGATATTTAGGAATTGTCACCTTGGGTTCTGGAGAGATTTAAGCGCTGTTAGTTGACCTCTGGAACACGTTTCCGGAAACCTGAAACCACGTAGCATTTTAGAACTCATCTGGAGGTGATGCATGGAAGAAAGGTTAAAACTAGGAATCAGTGCGTGTTTGCTGGGGCAAGAGGTGCGCTGGAATGCCGGCCACAAATTGGATAAATACCTGGCTTACACCCTGGGGCAGTTTGTGGAGTATGTTCCGGTCTGTCCCGAAGTGGAGGCCGGCTTTGGAGTACCCAGAGAATCGTTCCGGCTGGTCGGCGATCCGGACAATCCACGTCTGATAACATTCAAGTCAAAGACAGATCATACCGATCGTATAATCGCTTGGGCCAGAAAGCGCGTGCAGGAGCTGGAAAAGGAAGATCTGTGCGGCTTTATCTTCAAAAGTGATTCCCCCAGCAGCGGCATGATTCGGGTTAAGGTATACAACGAGAAGGGTATGCCGCATAAAATCGGCATCGGTATCTTTGCCCGTGCCTTTATGGAACATTTTCCCTTGATACCGGTCGAGGATGACGGACGCCTGAACGATCCCTTAATTCGGGAAAACTTTATCTTGCAGATTTTTACCATGAAGCGCTGGCGGGATAATCTGGCCAGAAAACGGAGCATGGGCCACCTGGTGGATTTTCATACCCGCAACAAGC
>CP070771.1:2758831-2768896 GCA_020345785.1 Desulfobacterales bacterium | reverse complement strand
CTGACACCTGAAACCTGACACCAGAAACCTTAAGAAACCTTACATATCTTGTTTACCTTAAATGCCGCATCTATAATTTTACCAGCAATCCGGTTTTGGCGTTAAATTCCTCGATCAGGGCATCGATTTCATCCACGCAGGCAGGGATCCGCGCCCAGTAATCGTCGTTATACCACTGCTCCTGAATTTCTTCGAAGGTTTTTCCCTGCTGTTCCACCCAGGTAAAGTATTTGAGGTTGTGAATACGCTTGCGGCCGTAGTAGGTCAGCTCCTCCATATTGTCGATGGTCAATCCCTGCAAATGCTGGGCGTAGACAGCGGCGGCGTCGGATTGCGTGAATTCCCCGCTCGCATCCGTAAGCTCGCGCAGGCGGCTGGCATACATTTCCATGGAATCGGTCATCACGGTCATAATGATATCGTTTGGACCCAGTTCATAGTATTTGGCAAATTTAATGGCCGCCGCCAGGTTGCCGGCACACGAAATTCCCAGCTGATCCAACCCGTTGACCCATGTTTCAGGAAGCCCTTTTGACACCAAGTATTTTTTACCGGCCGGTTCGTTGAACAGCCGGATGAGACTTATGGGGGTTTCGTCGTCGACGGCGATGATCATGTCCGTGTTTTTCGCATTGTGAATCCAGGGCACACGCTTGTCACCGATGCCTTCGATGCGGTGGGCGCCGAAACCGTTGTGCAAGAGCGTCGGACACTGCAAAGCTTCGGCCGCGGCAATTTTACTGGCGGGAAACTGTTTTTTCAGATAATCACCGCAAGCGATGGTGCCGGCCGATCCCGTGGCGGAGATCAAACCGCTGAATTTATCTTCAGGCCCCATGATTTGCTCCAGGATCGACATCATGGCCGGTCCGGTGACCTCATGGTGCCACAGGTAGTTACCGAATTCATCAAATTGATTGAAGATGACAAGATCTTCGCCCGACGCTCTCAATTCCCGGCATTTGTCAAAAATCTCTTTCACGTTGCTTTCCGAGCCCGGGGTTTTGATGATTTCCCCCGCCACCGTCGAGAGCCAGTCAAAGCGTTCCTGGCTCATTTCCTCCGGAAGTATGGCGACGGACGCGCAGCCCAATAGTGCGGAGTCATATGCGCCTCCCCGGCAGTAGTTGCCGGTGGACGGCCATACGGCTTTTTGGGTGGTGGGATCGAATTGGCCGGTTACCAGCCGTGGCACCAGACAGCCGAATGCCGCACCCACCTTGTGCGCTCCGGTGGGAAACCATTTGCCGACGGGAGCTATAATCCGGGCATCAACACCGGACAGTGTCTTGGGAAATTCAATAAAGTTGACGCCGCCAAACCCTCCGCCGCGGGCAACCGGTTCGTTGTGCCAAGTAATTCGAAACAGGTTCAGCGGATCGATGTCCCACAGTCCAACGGTTTTCAGTTTGGAAATGATGGCATCCGGAATAAGACCGGGGTTACGCTGTTGCTTGAACATGGGAATAATAATATTTTTTTCTCTTGCTCTTTCAACGGCTCTCGCCAGCGTTGTGGGATGAACGGTTAAGTCGATCACGATCTTTTTCCTCCCTGAAAGTTGATAGTACGTTAGGTTTTGTTAGTTTGTTTAAAGAGTCAATTACCACCCCTGAAAGGGGGGCCTTGATGATCCCCCCGAAAGTGGGGGCCGATTTGATATTCATTTTCACCGCAGAGACGCTGAGCACGCAGATGTCTTGTTTCATTTTTTGCTTCCCGCTGACCTGCCGTCGCTAAAGCTAGGGCAAGGCAGGGAGGCCGGAAAGCAAAAATCAGCGATCATGCCGAATTTCGGCGGATGCACATAAAATGAATTTATAAAATCTTTGAGTGTACACGCGTGTTGAGAACTTTTCCTTTGCCGTCCCCTCAACGGCAAAGGAAAAATCTTATTCTCTCTGCGATCTCTGCGGCTCGAGCGAAAGCGGGCGGTGAGACTAACCCATTATATAACGCACCTAACCGCAAGGCACAGCTTGGACCATCAGCATAGCTGAAGGCTTAATATTTTTCTTAAACCACCCTGAAAAAATCACATTCAGGGGGTGCAAATCGCTCCTTGAAAACTGAAAAAAATATCACTTTTTTAGCAATGATTCACCAAACCACTTATTGCTGATTTTTTCATAAGTGCCGTTTTGAATGATCATATCCAAGGCTTTGTTGAACTTATCCAACAGCTCCTTATCTTCTTTTCGAAGACCGATGGCCGCCTCCACCGGATTATACATTCCCAGGAGGAAAGTAAATCCGGCTTCCGGATGATGGGTTATAAAATGCGCCATCAGCGGACGAGAAGCGATCATGGCGTCAATGCGCTTGTTCTTGAGATCCAAAATACAGTTTTCATTGGTGTCGTAAGTCACGATGCTGACTTTATCGCCAAACATTTCCTTGATGGTTCCCTCATGGATCGTTGCACGCTGTACGCCGATCGTTTTACCATACAACGCCTCGGCTTTATCGGGAAAGTTAGACTCCTTCCGAACAACATAAGAGGCGACCGAATAATAATAGGCGTTGGTAAAGGCGATCGCTTGCTTTCTTTTTTCCGTCACTGCCATGCTGGCAACAATGGCATCATACTTCCTGGCCAGCAATGCCGGTATAATCCCGTCCCAGTCCTGAGCCACTAAAGAACATTCGGCTTGCATTTCTTCACACAGGGCCTTGGCGATATCGACATCAAATCCTTCCAGCTCGCCTTTTGCATTGACATAATTGAAGGGACTATACGCCCCTTCGGTGGCGATTCGGATTTCATCCGCTGCCAGCACCGGAGATGCCATCAACATCATCAGACTCAAAAAAATGAAAATTAATTTTTTCGATCTCATTTTTCCTTCCTCCTTTTTACAGGTTACTGCGGTTTTTGCGACCCAACACTAAATGCCCGATAAAAAAGCTTGCAATCGATCAGTCTCCGGGTATTCAAAGAGCCTTTGCGGCGGTCCGGCCTCACAAATAACCCCCTCGTTTAGAAAAATAACCAGACTGGATACTTCTTTCGCAAATTTCATTTCATGGGTGACAATAATCATGGTCCGGCCTTCTTGCGCCAAATCCCGTATGACGTTCAGCACTTCACCCACCAATTCCGGATCAAGCGCGGATGTGATTTCATCCAGAAGCAGTACTTGCGGCATCATGGCCAGTGCCCGTGCGATGGCCACACGCTGTTGCTGACCACCGGAGAGCTTGGCCGGATATTCATCCCGTTTTTCTGCGATGCCAACTTTTTGGAGCAAAAATTCCGCATAGTCAACGGCTTCATTCCGGGGCCTCTTGCATACCCGTATGGGGGCTTCAATCAAGTTCTGCAACACGGTCATGTGGGACCAGAGGTTGAAATTTTGAAAGACCATGCTGATTTTTGTCCGCAGCCGAATTATCTGGGCACGCTCTGCCGCAACCATCCGACCATCCTTGGTGCGCTTCAATTTGACGGACTCCCTGTCAATGCGGATCGACCCCTTGTCCGGCGTTTCCAGCAGATTTATGCAGCGCAGCAAAGTGCTCTTGCCCGACCCGCTGGATCCGATGATGGAAATAACATCATGGTCATAAGCCAGAAGCGATATCCCCTTCAGTACTTCATTGGAACCAAATCGTTTCCAAATATCGCACAATTCAACTTGTGGGGTTTCATTTGATCTGGGCGTTAAATGCATCATTGGCCATGATCCATTTAATAATAGAGAATCCAAGCACAGAGGCCCCGCTGAGGGCGGGGTTTGATTTCACCCACAGGGGTGGAATTTTCCTTTAGACGTCCAATGGAATGGTGAAACGGTGACCTCCGGCTCGTAGAGCCTACGGATCGGAGAGAATATATGAAAAGTTCAAGCGAACGGGAACGTTGAGCAAGGCAATATCGAAAGTAGAATTAATTGTCAATTTGGATTTTTGAAAATCAATCGATACCTGAATTCTTAGCCAAAATTCAGATAATCAGATGTGAAATCCCGCCCTTGATTACTTGGGAGCGGGATTTTGATTATTGGAAATTGGGATTTGGATATTATTTGTTAGCGAAGAAGTGAATTCTTTACCTTACGCCTTGCGCCCTGCGCCTTGCGCCGGTCTTTTATTGCCAGCAACCGCCTCCCCTTCCACCTCCAAACCCCTGGCCCATCATTCCCATTCCCATACCGCCGCGGGGACCGTAACCGTACCCGCGTCCGTAGCCTCTATCGGTAAAGAAATCCGGATTTTCCTTTTGCATTCTGAGACGCTGCTCGACGCGCTTCTGGTCCAGCTGGCCTTCAAGTTCAGAAACCTCTTTTTGCAGGGTGACGGCTTTGTTGACATCCGGGTCCTGTTTGGCCATTTCGGCTCTCAACTCGAGTTCTTTTTGATAGAGTTTCTCCCTGAGGTCGCGGGTGTCCTCAAAAAAGGCCTGACGCTCTTTGTTCAACTTGTCGATGTCCTGATCGCTCAAATTACCTTGATAACCGGGAGCCCCGCCGCCCCGCTGTCCCCACCCGGAGCCCTGGCCCCAGCAGTAACCACCGCCGCCGGATCCACGGCCCCAACCGGCAAAAGAAGTCGCGGCAAATCCTACGATTCCAAGAATCGCCAATACTAAAGTGATTTTCCTCGAATTGCTCATTTTCATTTTTTTACCTCCATTTAAATTAATTGGTCGTTTTAACCTTAAAGAATCAGCGAACAGAATTTGTTTTTGATGCTTAGTAGAGCAAGGGATGTGCCAAAGTTAAAATTCAAAACAGTTGTTTCCATAATATATTGAAATTTATTTATTATTTTTTAATACAGCGATGATCGTTGACAAATCCTTATTGGTCATCATATTGGGGAAGTGGATACCAAGTATCCAGTCAACCGGATCCGATTGGGTAAAAAGTACACAAAATAAAAGCCAGA
The DNA here is from genome assembly GCA_020345785.1 of Desulfobacterales bacterium. Next base: position 2,764,006 of record CP070771.1, on the reverse strand, counting down.
AAGCCGGAGGGCCAGGATGCTTGGAAGCTGGAAAGCTTGAAGGCCTGAAGGCTGTTTGAGAATTCGATCCTGACGGCGTACCTTCAGCATCCAGGCTTCCCAGCATCCAGGCTTCCTGGCTTTTAAAATTTAGGCATTTTAGCTCATTTTTCATTTTAGGCATTTTTCTCGGTTGGTCCCTTATTTGCTTTAATGTTTCATTATGTTTACCAAAATCAAAAATAAACCATTCTGGAAGGGCGTGCCGCCCTGGGCATTGATCGGAGCAGTGGTCATTTTGCTGCCGCTGTTTACCTTGATCACCCTGACGAATATTAATCGTCAAAAAGAAAAAAGCACCCAGCTTCTGCTGGAAAAAGGCGCCGCTCTCATCCGATCCTTTGAAGCCGGGACCCGCACAGGAATGATGGGCATGCACCCCGGGGGATTTCAGCTGCAACTGCTTCTCACGGAGACAGCCCAACAGCCGGATATCGTACATCTGCTGGTAACCGACGATGCAGGGAAAATAATCGCCCACAACAACCTAAAACTGGTCGGCCGCTCTTACGGCACTAACCTGGATCTGAAAAAGCTCTCAGAGACCAAGACACCGCAGTGGCGTATCCTCGAAGACCCGGACGGTAGCCGGGTGTTTGAGGTATACCGCAGATTCACACCAACGAAGCGACCGGGGGGGTGGATGCACGGCGGTGGTATGATGCGCCGGGGAATGCAGCAACATTTAAACCAAAGCACTATGTTTCAACGGTCATTTAGTGATTCTCCCGATATCATTTTTGTCGGACTTGACATGACTGCCATTGAGGAGGCTCACCGGGCGGATATTCGACACGCTGTGATTATGGGAGTCGTTTTACTGCTGGTAGGATTTGCCGGCATCACCCTGTTGTTTGTTTTTCAGGGCTATCGCGCTACCCGGGCTTCGCTTTCAAGAATCAAAGCCTTCTCGGACAATGTGGTTGAAAACATTCCGATTGGTTTGATCGCGCTGGACGACCGGCAGCAAATCGCGGCTTTCAATCATACCGCTGAATCTTTGATGCAGATTACCTTCCAGGATGCCGTGGGCAGACCCGCCGAGCATATCCTGCCTCCGGAATTATGTGCCGCGTTGAAATGTCCTGAAATACAGGATCAGGTCATCGAAAAGGAAATTGACTGCACCGTCGGTGACGGTCTCATTGTTCCGCTTGAGATAGGGGCCAGTCTCCTGGCAGACGAAAACGGAACGCTCCTGGGGTATGTCATTTTATTTAAAGACCTAACGGAGGTCCGCGCCTTGCGCCGCGAGATTGAAAGAAGTCAGCGCCTGGCCTCAGTCGGCAGGTTGGCCGCCGGTGTCGCCCACGAAATCCGCAATCCCTTGAGCTCAATCAAAGGCTTTGCGACCTATTTCAAACAACGCTATCAGGATGTGCCCGAAGACCAGCAAACCGCCGATATTATGATTCAGGAAGTCGACCGTCTCAATCGGGTCGTCAGCCAGCTGCTTGATTTTGCCCGGCCGATTACCGTATCACCCAAGGCCACTTCGTTTAAGACGCTGCTGGAAGACTCCCTGAAACTCATCGAAAGGCAGGCCCGGGATAAGCAAATCGCCATCGACATTCGCAACTCAGCTAAAATTGATGAAGTGAAAATAGACCCGGACCGCCTCAATCAGGTCCTTTTGAATCTTTACCTCAATGCGATTGAAGCCATGAAACCGGGCGGGCAGCTGCAGATTGAGGTGGCAGGCAATGAGGAAAACAGCGGGTTAAAGCTTCGGGTTTCGGATACCGGCCGCGGCATTTCCCAGGAAGATCTGTCCAGGATTTTTGATCCTTATTTTACCACCAAAACATCCGGCACCGGCCTCGGTCTGGCGATTGTCTACAACATTATCGAAGCCATGGGCGGCGGAATAGAGGTAACAAGCCACCCGGGCAGAGGAACGACGTTTAGTATAACCATACCTGACGCGGATATGCCGAAAAAAACAAATCTCAAAAAACAAATTACAAATAATACCCAATGACCAGAATCCCAAATTCAAAATAAAGATGTGATTCAGGAGACACAACGTAACAGGTTTTGCTTATTGAGATTTCGAATTTGGAATTTATTTGTAATTTGGTGCTTGTTTTTTGGGTTTTTGCCCGAGAGTGCATAAAAATAATTAATAAGCACAAAAGGATGGGGATGGAAAGATATTGCCGATGAAAGACCGAAACACCATTTTAGTTGTAGACGATGACAACGCCCATCGCACCATGTTGCGCACGCTGGTTGGCGGATGGGGGTACGATATTGAAGAGGCAGATGACGGATCCGGTGCCGTCGGCAAGGTTCAGGAGCAGTCCTATGACCTGATCCTGATGGATGTCCGCATGGTCAAAATGTCGGGGCTGGAAGCGCTGGAAAAAATTAAATCCTATAACCCGGCAATTCCGATAATCATCATGACGGCCTATTCCTCCGTTGAAACGGCCGTCGAAGCGCTTAAAAAAGGTGCTCATGATTATCTGACCAAACCACTTGATTTCGATAAGCTGAAGATCACCATCCAAAGATCCATGGAGCACACCCGGCTCAAAGAGGAAAACCGGTTGCTCAAAGAAAGTCTGGGCAAACATTTTGATCGTCAGAATATTATCGGTCAAAGCCCCGCCATGCTGAATCTTTTAGAGACCGTCGCTCAGGTGGCACCCTCGGAAGCAACAGTGCTCATCACCGGCGAGTCCGGTACCGGCAAAGAACTTATTGCCGGTGCCATTCATTTCAACAGCCACAGAAAGGACGGCCCCTTTATAAAACTCAACTGTGCCGCCATTACTGAGACCCTGTTGGAATCAGAGCTTTTCGGCCATGAGAAAGGCGCCTTTACCGGGGCCGAGCGCCGCAAAGAAGGGCGTTTCTTTCAGGCCCACGGCGGCAGCCTGTTTCTGGACGAAGTCAGTGAAATGACTTTAACCATGCAGGTTAAATTGCTGCGGGTTTTGCAGGAAAGGGAGTTTACCCGTGTCGGCGGAGAAGATTCCATTAAGGTGGATGTCAGGATGATAGCCGCTACCAATAAAAAGTTGCAGGATTTGATCACCACGGGAGCATTTCGCGAGGACCTATATTACCGACTCAATGTGGTCGACCTGGCAATCCCGCCTCTGAAAAATCGACGAGAGGATATCCCGCTGCTCGCCCAGCATTTTCTGGAGGTGTTTGCCGCCAAAAACCACAAACAGATCAAGGGATTTACCCCCCAGGCCATGGATCACCTGATTCGATATGGTTGGCCGGGCAATGTCAGAGAATTAATGAACGCCGTGGAAAGAGCTGTCGTTCTCGCTCAATCAGATTTTCTGACTGAAAAGGATTTTACGATTATCAACGGATCTGATGTCAATCGCGATCCGTCTGTGACGGACAACGCCGGCATCCGACTGGATGGTGCTGTGCCGCTCGACGAGGTGGAAAAGGCGACCATACTCAATACCCTTGAAGCCGTCGGCGGGAACAAAAGTGAGGCTGCCCGTCGCCTCGGCATCACCCGTAAAACACTGCATAAAAAGCTGAAGGCCTACGGGGCGATGCCGTAAAGCAGAGGACAGAAGGACAGAAGATCAGAAGTTGGGAATGAAAAAAAGAAGGCGAGAAGGTGAGAGGGTGGGACGGCAAGAAGTTGGGAAGATAAGAAGGTAAGAAGGTAGGAAAATTGAGCAGATAGCAAAGGGCATGGCGCATAGAGCAGAGGGGAAAAAAATTGGCACACGGCGTTAGGCTATAGGTGCAAGGCAAAGGAAAGTGTCGAATTTTCTATTTAACTATTCAACAATTTAGCCATTTAACCAAAAGTTAACGATCTAAATTTATCCCATGAAATATACATAGTATCAGCGAAGCGACATCATAGGGACCAATTATACGGACAAAACCATCTCAGATTATTCTGTTCAAATACGAACAGGAGGATGAGCTATGAAACAATTTTATATAATAACAGCCATTGTTATTTCAGCGATTATTTGCAGCGCGGGCGATGCGGAGCAGAGGCCCGAGGAGATATTAAAAGCCATTGTAAAGGTTCAAGCGGTAATTCCTGATGATGCTGTCACGGCACCCATTCTCGGTACAGAACGGTCGGGCAGCGGCGTACTAATTGATTCAGACGGATACATTCTTACGATCGGCTACATCGTTCTGGAAGCCAGGAGCATTGAAGTGGTCGGACCGGATGAGCAGGTCATCGAGGCAACTTTTATCGGATATGATTATGATACCGGCTTCGGCCTGCTGAAGGCCAAAAAACCCTTGGATGCCACCCCGATGAAGCTGGGCTCATCTTCCGAGCTCAAGGAGGGAGATCCGGCGCTGGTTGCCAGTCATCACGGAGCCGACGCAGTTACAGGTGTGCGGGTTATATCCCGGGGTGAATTTGTAGGCTACTGGGAGTATTTGCTCGACAGCGCCATTTATACCATACCGCCGTATCAGAACTATGGCGGCGCAGCGCTGATAGGTCCCGACGGTTCCCTGCTCGGCATCGGGTCCATTTTCACCCGGGTAACCATTGCCGACTTAGGCACAGCTACCGCCAATATGTTTGTGCCCATAGACCTGCTGAAGCCGATTTTAAACGACCTCAAAACGCACGGAAGACCCCGCCGGCCGCAAAAACCCTGGTTGGGCGTAAACAGTGAGGAATCCCACGGTCGTGTTTTCATCACCCGCATTCTGCCGGGAAGTCCGGGGGAGAAAAGCGATCTTCAGGTCGATGACCTCATTTTAAAGGTCAACCAGCAGCCTGTCAGAGGACAGGCCGATTTCTACCGCAAGCTCTGGGCGCTTGGAAATGCAGGCGTAGAGGTGCCGCTCACCATATTACGGGGGACGGAGATGAAGGAAGTCACCGTCACTTCAATCGATCGCTATCAATTATTTAAGCCGACGACCGGGGATAAAGAGAAAAAGGAAACGCTGTAACCCCAATCGCGTGATAAATCGATTGGCAGTTATTGGTTATTTGTTATTGGTTGGCTGAGTCAACGACCACCTGCGAAGCAGGTGGCTTGAATTTATCCGCCTTTGATAGCGCCATATGTCATTTTAAAAATACCATATGTCGCTATCAGCACTTGTGCCATATGTCATATGTTGTAGTATTTTGTAACATATGCCATATGGCCCAATTAAAGG
>CP070771.1:2746152-2758731 GCA_020345785.1 Desulfobacterales bacterium | reverse complement strand
TTTAGAAAATTGGAGTATTCGGATTTCGAATTTATGCATTTCGTCACAGGCCTCAAAGGTTAGAGCCCTTTTAGATTCATGGTCCAAATTTTTAATGTAGAACAATATAAATGCATACTCGTCGCAACATAATATTCTATCTATCCATCATTTTTCTGGTGATGCTGGGGGCCGCCGCCGCGGCGGCTCCCCTGATCGCGCCTTACAATCCAACCACCCAGAACTTGGCGCAGCGTTTTAAGGCACCCGACCGCTTGCACCTTCTGGGAACCGACAATTTCGGCCGGGATATATTCAGCCGTGTCATTTTCGGCTCCAGGTCCGCCCTGCTGGTCGGTATCGTAGCGGTTACCATCGCGGTTATTATCGGCACAATGGTCGGGCTGGTGGCCGGCTTGGCGGAAGGTTATGTCGACAACTTTTTAATGCTGTTGATGGACAGCCTGCTCTCGTTTCCAACCATTTTGCTGGCCATTACGGTGGTTTCTTTTCTGGGTTATGGCCTGCTGCAGGTAATGCTGGCCATCGGTGTCATCTTCAGCCCGGTGTTCGCCCGCCTGGTTCGGGCGGAAACCCTGGCCATCAAAACCGAAGCGTACGTGGAAGCTTCGCGGTCCCTGGGAAGCCCGATCATCAAAACAGTTTACAAACATATCATTCCCAACCTGCTCGGCAAAGTCATCGTTCAATGCTCCATTACCTTTGCGTTGACGGTCGTCATCGAGGCGTCTCTCTCCTACTTGGGGCTCGGCTCCCAGCCGCCTGCCCCCAGCTGGGGACTTATGCTAAAGGACGCCCGCAACTATCTGGTACTGGCGCCCTGGATGGCGATTTATCCCGGCCTGGCATTGGCGTTGACGGTTCTTTGTTTTAATATTCTGGGAGACACGCTTTCCGAAAAGTTGAATCCGAAATTATAGCGGGTTTCGGGGAAGGGCAGAGGGCATAGCGCCTGGAGCATAGCGTAAAAAACAAAAGCGGGGGACGGGTTGCTCCGCTGAAGGAAAGAGCGCTTCGCTTGAGGAGTGTTCCTTCGGAACTCGAGGCTTTTTTGCCTCAAGCGCAGCGCTCCTTAGGTGGCGCACGCAACAGGAGCACATTGTGAAAATCGGCATTCTATCCGACCTTCATGTCGATCTTGAAAATATTGATCCCCACCAGGTGTTAAACGGGCTTGTTGCAGCGATAAAAGAAAATTCAGCTCAGATGATGATTGTCGCCGGTGATGTGGCCAATGATTATAAAATTACACTTGATTTTCTCCAGGAACTTGAAAATGCTTCAGGAGTGCGCTGTCTTTTTGTTCCCGGAAACCATGATATCTGGAATGAAGCACATCCGGATAAAACTGCATGGGATATCTATCACGCGCTGGAGAAATTCCCGGGCAACCTGGCCGGGGGCCCGGTCGCGCTGACCGATCAGTGGGTTGTGATCGGGGACCTCGGCTGGTATGATTATTCATTCGGCAGCCGGGAGTACACGACTGAAGAATTTGACCGCATGAAGATCGACAACCGCCTGTGGCAGGATAAAATTAAAGCAATATGGGGCAAATCCACTTTAGAAATGCATCATTATTTCCACCGTAAGCTTGAAAAACAGCTTGAGGCCTATAAAAACAAAAACATTGTTCTGGTTACCCACGTGCTGCCGCTGCTGGAATTTACCGTGCAACCGCCGAACCACATGTGGAATTACCTGAATGCTTTTCTTGGCAGCAGGCAATACGGAGAGCTCGCATTAAAATACGCGGCGGCATATTCAATCTGCGGTCACGTCCATTACCGTCGGCAAATAAAACACGAAAATACGATATTCATCTGTAACTGTCTAAATTACACCAGCCAGTGGATTGACAACAATGACCCTGTTGTCGAAGTTAAAAGGGCCTTTAAAACCATTGAAATTAATTAATCCGCCCTTCAAAAAGGCCTGTTCAGGGTTGTGAATCAGTATTTGAAAACTCAAAAAGGTTGTTGAATCGAAGGTCCGGCGGATTAATTATTTTATGCTGCGCATTTTATTTTTAGCTAAGCCGCTTTGGGTCTGTTTGACAGCAGATCGAAGCGATACCTTACTTTGACATTCGATATTATGATATTATGCGGTTCGCTGTGCGTCCAGCTTTTTGTTCTTGACAACCCAGCCACAATCTCTTAGGTTTCGATTATCAAATTACTGGTTTATGTTAGGGGTGGCTTGCGAAGCCTGAGATTACACCCTTTGAACCTGATCTGGGTAATGCCAGCGTAGGGAAACGAGCGGAAAAACAATTACGAAATGCAAGCCAGGCCGTTTCCCCGGGGAAACGGTTTTTTATTTTGTAAAGGATACCACCGTCGTTTTCGGACCGGCCCGCTATATTAAAAACACAAAGAGGTAAAATTATGACGAATCTATCGGATAAAGCAGCACAAAACTTGGCCGCTCTTCGCGAAAAAAAACCGCTGATTCACAACATTACCAACTTCGTCGTCATGAATTACACCGCCAATGCCCTTCTGGCTATGGGCGCATCACCGGTGATGGCCCATGCTCAAAACGAAGTTGAAGATATGGTCTCATTCGCCAGCGCCTTGGTTCTCAACATCGGCACCCTCACGGAAGATTGGATCGCTTCCATGATCAAAGCCGGCAAAAAAGCCTCCGCGATGGGCACACCGATCATCCTGGATCCGGTGGGCTCCGGCGCGACAGCATTGCGAACCACCTCCGCCAAAACAATTATCGAGGCTGCGACCGTAAGCGTCATCCGCGGTAATGCATCGGAAATCCTCTCCCTGCGACATGACGACTCCAAGACCAAAGGTGTCGATTCGGTGCACTCTGTCGACGAGGCAGCCGAAACGGCCAGAATACTGGCACAGGAACTGAAAACCACCCTGGCAATTACCGGCCCGGTGGATTTGGTCACCGATGGCCGACGGATAGTCCGGGTATCAAACGGCCACCCCCTGATGGGATTTGTTACGGGCACCGGATGCGCGGCCACGGCAACCATCGGCGCTTTTCTGGCAGTGGATGATGATCCGCTCGACGCCGCCTCAACCGCCCTGGCATACTTCGGACTTGCCGGCGAAGTTGCCGGCGAAAAGGCCTCCGCCCCGGGCAGTTTTATGATTCAAATGCTGGATGCCCTCTACAACATTACGCCTGAAATGCTGAGGAAAGGCTGTAAAATTGAAAATCAATAGTCCGCGAAAAAGGTCAGTTGTCAATGGTCAATTGTTAATTGCCGAATAATGGAACGAATTTGCGAGCAAATTGTATTGTTCGCCTCAGAAGGCACCAGCGCGTGCATTCTTTATTAAAATGCCTAAAAAATGATGGAACCAACGGACAACGGACAATTGACAAAGGACAACGGACAAACCAAAAGGTTTCTTCCATGAAACTTCAAAATATAGACTACTCACTATATCTTGTCACCGACCGGGGTCTGGCAAAAGGCCGCTCCATGCTGGATATCGTCAAGGCGGCTGTTCATGGCGGCGTCACCTGCGTTCAGCTACGCGAAAAACAATGCTCGACCCTGGAGTTCATCGAACAGGCATTGGTTGTCAGAGATTTTCTCAAACACCGCAAGGTGCCGCTTATCATCAATGATCGGGTGGATGTGGCGCTGGCTGTTGCAGCGGACGGCGTGCATCTCGGTCAGACCGATATGCCTTTAGATATCGCGCAAAAGATTTTGGGAGATTCAATGATCATCGGCATATCGGCCGAGTCGCTCGAAGACGCCCTTGAAGCTGAGAAGGGGGGCGCAGATTATTTGGGGATCAGCCCGATTTATGCCACCCCCACCAAGACCGACACCGCCTCGCCCCTGGGTCTGGAAGGCCTGCGCGCAATTAGAGAGGCGGTAAAGTTACCGCTGGTGGGCATCGGCGGATTAAACAAAGACAATGCAGCCGAGGTCATCAGAAGCGGCGGCGACGGCGTGGCGGTGGTGTCGGCCATCGTTGCCGCCGGTGATCCTGCAGACGCCGCTCGCAGCCTCAGGCAGATTGTTGATGAGGCCAAAGACGCATGAGCTTAAAAGAAATCGGAGAGTTCGGCTTTATTAAAAAGATCAGCCGCGGATGCCTGATTCGACCGGAAAGGATCATCAAAGCGATCGGCGACGATGCGGCTGCCTTTATGACGGAGCCCGGTAAAGTGGCCCTGATTACGACCGACCTGCTGGTCGAGCGCATCCACTTTTTGAGAACTTCTATCACCGGTTTTGATCTGGGATATAAATCACTGGCCGTCAATTTAAGCGATATTGCCGCCATGGGCGGTACGGCCTGTGAAGCATTTGTCAGCATTGCCGCCCCGGCGGATTGTCCGCTGTCTTATCTGGAGGCCGTTTACGACGGCATGAAGGAGCTGGCAGCCAGATTCGATGTCAATATCCTCGGCGGCGATACGACCACCTCCAAGATCGATCTGATCATCAACGTCTTGGTGTATGGAATGGTGGCCCGCGAAGAAATGTTGTGCAGGGATGCCGCCAAGTCCGGTGATATTATTTTTTCGACCGGATATTTGGGAGACAGCAAGGCCGGTTTGCACCTGATCCTGAATGATATCGCGGCCGAAACCGATCAAATGCAGAAACTGCTGCGAGCGCATCTTCGACCCGAAGCCCACCTGCCGGAAGGGCGCTTTTTAGCGCAACAGCCTGCCGTCAAAGCGGCGATCGACACCAGCGATGGACTGAGCTCCGACCTGAGCCACATTGCTGAAGAAAGCGGCGTCGGCGCAACCCTCTATTATGAAAACATCCCCGTCTCCAAGGAACTGAAGGCATTTTGCAGGCAATTCGGTTTTGATCCGGTGGAATACGCCCTGGCCGGCGGCGAGGATTATACACTGCTTTGCACCATTTCACCTGCCGAGGCCGAAAAAATCGCCGGGGATTTTCAAAGGGAGTTCAATCGCCCGCTCTTTAAGATCGGTGAAATAACGGCAGAGAAAAAAATGCAGATTATTTATCCGGATGGGTCGTCCAAACAGATCGCATTGACCGGGTGGGATCATTTTAAAGTTGGCTGAGAATCATTCCAATCGCATCAAAACGATAAATCGGCGACCGCCGGCAGAGCGCGGCCCTGCCCCCCTTCCGGGGGCCTTCCTCATACCCCGGATCTGCGGTGGTCGCTGATTAAATGAAGGCGTTAAAATTCGGCTGGTTCGCTTTACCCCAAAAAACTGTAATAAACCGCAGTTGAAACGGCCCAGATAAGCGCCGCAATTGTCGCTGTCGCGCAGGCACCGGCCAGCGCTTTATGATACAGGTTTTCCTTTTTTTTCTCCTGGTATCCCAGCAGGAAACCCAATACAATTCCGGCTAAGATTCCGCCGCCATGGCCCCAGTTGTTAATCCCCGGGACCACCAGCCCGAAGATAAAAAGAAATACCACCCACATGGCAACCTGTTTGTACAATGCTTTGCCATAGACGCCCCCCCGGCTCTTGCCGTAATAAAGTATGGCACCTACCAGACCGCATACCGAGGCAGATGCGCCGATGGTAAAGGCAACGCCGGCTAAATACGAAACCCAGAATCCGATAATACCGCTCAGCGAGTAAATCGCAAACATGCGATAGACCCCGAATTCCCGGTTGACGATGATTGCCAGCTGGTGCAGGGCGGCCATGTTGAAAAATATGTGAAGAATCCCACCGTGCAGAAAACTGGCCGATACAAGCGTCCAGAGGCGATGATAGCGGTCAATGGGGATGGTTCCCGTCGCACCCATGAGAAACAAGCTGTTGTCGGAAGGTGACAGAAAGGTCAGCGGGTTCATGGAAAGTCCGGCGGCTCTGGGATTAAACAGGATGGTGATGATATACATTCCCACGTTGACGGCAATAATGTATTTGACAAACTGACGGGGATCACGAAATCCCAGCGTCCATGCATTATGCTTGTACCACGATCCCGGTCTGGAGGTGCCGCAGTAAGGGCAATTGGCCTCGGACGAGCTAATGAGTTTTCTGCAGTTGGGGCAGAGAATGGATTGTCTTTGATGGCTCATGGGTGTTGCGAGATGGTAATCTTCCTTTAATATGTTTCAGGGTGGCCGGGGAAGACCACCCTGATAAGGAGGTTGATAAGAATATTACCTAGCAGTTTTACAACCGCATGATTTACAATAATACCGATACCTGAATGGTCAAGGTTTTTCACTTTCCAATTGACACCTGACATCCTTTTCATTATGATAACACGTTGTATCATGCAGGGTTCCAAACAACTCTTAACGGCATCCCCAAAAGCCTTCGTTCCCCGGAGGCCGAGCGGCTCTTTCACCTTTCGGCGAGCAAGTTGTTTCACTGGGTATTTCTGCCAAGATTTCCGATAAATTTAGAGGAATGGTGATTCGGGACAATAGAAACCACAGTCGACGGCAAACGGTTTTGAGTGTCGTCATTTTATCCTTGCTGGTCGTTATCGTGGTGGGCTTAATCATAACTCAAAGCCGTCACAATCCGGCGATTTTGTCAGGGAATGACATCTGGCCGTCGGCCGACCGGCAAAACCGGCCCTCCCCGCCGTCTGCGCTTGAGGCCTTCAGTCCCTTGCCGCAAGGTCTGAATCCCCTTACGGCCCCGGAGGACTTTGACGCCGACAATCTTTCGGATAAAATCAACGGAAAAGCCGAGCTATACTTGTCCGCCGGCTTCAAGCGGCTGGTCAGTCAGCGTTTCAAGGATGACGAGGGAGCATCCGATCGGTGGATAGAGGCCTTTGTGTATGACATGGGCAATGGCCAAAACGCGTTTGCAGTGTTCAGCGCTCAGCGCAGGGAGAACGCCGAATCGCTGGAATTGACCCAGTACGCCTATCGGTCGCCCAATGCCATTTTTCTGGTGCATGGCCGCTTTTACTTAGAATTGATCGCCTCCGAAGCATCCGCTCAGGTGATGCAACCCATGGAAATGCTCGCCGCGGCTTTTGTTCGCAACACGCCGACCGAAAAAATCACGATGGCCGAACAGGACCTGTTCCCCCCCAAGGGTCTCGTAAAAGACAGCATCGCATTGGTAGCAGCGGATGCGTTTGGTTTTGACCGCCTGAATCGGGTGTATACGGCGGAATACCGCCTAAACGGAGAAACGCTGATGGCCTATCTCTCCCGCCGCCAAACTCCCGGCGAAGCAGAGGCATTGGCAGCCGAATATGAAAATTTTCTACTGAACTTCGGCGGGCAAGCGCTCGAGCAGCAATTGCCGATCGAGAATGCCCGCCAGATTGAGATTTTAGACACCTATGAGGTGGTTTTTTCCTATGGCCCGTTTATGGCAGGTGTCCGGGAGGCGGCTACCCGGGATCAAGCCGCTGAACTGGCAATTCAATTCATTAATCAAATACGTGAGGTAGCCGGTGAATTCTGACCAGGATAAAAACGGTATGAATCGACGCCAATTTCTGACACGCTCGGCCAAGGCCGGAGCCGCCCTGGCTGCGGCCTGCACCGCCGGGCTGTGGTTTCATGATACCAGCGGACCTGCTCCATTCGTCACAACAAGGTCGGACACCGGCCTGCTGGATTTTTCAATAGCCGATCTGAATCCCAAAATGGCCGTCGTTCGGGGCAGTGACCGACGTGCCACCTTGAGTTCAGCTTTAAAGGCGCTGGGCGGTATTGAATCTTTTGTCAAAAAAAAAGATCGCGTTTTGCTCAAAGTCAATGCCGCTTTTGCAGCCCCACCCATGATTTCAGCGACGACCCATCCCGACGTCGTATCGGAAATGACCCGGCTTTGTTTACAGGCCGGAGCCGCATCGGTGGCGGTTACGGATAATCCCATCAATGATCCGAGCAGTTGTTTTGCCCTAAGCGGAATCATGGAGGCCGCCCGCGGGGCGGGTGCAGTGCTTATTTTGCCGACTCCCGAAGTATTTAAAGCGTATAGCGTACCGGAAGGACGCCTGATCCGGAGTTGGCCGGTTCTTTTGGAGCCTTTAAAGAATATCACCAAAGTCATCGGACTGGCCCCGGTCAAAGACCACCATCGCAGCGGTGCTTCCCTGACCATGAAAAACTGGTACGGTCTGCTGGGCGGGCGGCGTAATATCTTTCACCAGGACATAAACACCATAATTACCGAACTGGCCCTGATGATCCGCCCGACGCTGGTGGTTCTGGACGGCACCGCAAGCATGATGACCAACGGACCCACCGGCGGCTCCTTGTCGGATCTTAAACCAACCAATACCATGATCGTCAGCACCGACCAGGTGGCGGCCGACGCTTTTGGAGCGACGTTGCTTGAAAGATCCCCAAGCGAGCTTGCTTACATCGGCAAAGCGGAAGCGGCCGGCGTCGGAACGGCCGACTACCGGTCGTTGAATCCGGTGGAATTGTCGCTCTAGCGCAGAGCGCCAAGGGCAAAGAGCAGAGTGTAAAAGATGGCGGCGATATGAATCGTATAGCAGATACCTAATCCTTGAACGTTAAACCCAGAACCCTGAACTTTGAAACTTTGAAGCCATACCATGAGAATCGTAACCACCCGCCGAATCTGTCAGATTTTCTTTTTCATTGTTTTCATCTGGTTTTGCGTGGTCACCACCCTTGGAGACCAGTGGTGGCAGCTGCGCGGCTGGCCCGTGAACTGGATCATTGAATTGGATCCACTGGTAGGCCTGGCAACTTTGCTGAGCACCCGCACCCTGTACGCCGGTCTGCTGTGGGGCCTTGCGACAGTTGTCCTGACCATCATCCTGGGCCGATTTTTCTGCGGATGGGTATGTCCCTTCGGCGCCATTCATCAATTTTTTGGATTTGTGGTCAACCGCAAAAAATCAGTAGCCGGCAAAATAAAACTCAACCGCTATCGTCCGACCCAATCGATCAAGTACTGGATTCTGGTTTTTCTGTTGACCATTTCAGCCCTGGAATTGGCGGTAGATCTCTTTCGTTCACCCGCAACCAACCAGAGGCTTTTCGCGGTTCTGATTTTATTCGTACTGGCAACCGTCATTATCAGGACCATTCGCCATAAACGCTGGAACCTCAGAAAAGCGACTTTGTGGTTCTTGCTCTTCACCGCCCTGTGGCTGCTGCTGAGCACCGGCTTCAAAGACCATCAGACATCCGCCGCATCGCTTCAAATCGGTTTGCTGGACCCGATCCCGCTCGTCTACCGCTCATTTAATCTGATTATCCTGCCGCTCATCGACAGGACCGCCCTGCAACTTTCAACCGCCCCTCGCTTGTATGACGGCACTTGGTTGATTGCATTGGTGTTTACAAGCGCAGTATTGTTGAATCTGGTGATACCGCGCTTTTACTGCCGTTTTCTATGTCCGGCCGGCGCTCTGTTTGGGGTGCTGAGTCGTTTTTCATTGTGGCGAATCGGCAAAATCAGTGATGAATGCGCCGAGTGTCACATTTGTGAAAAACACTGCGAGGGTGCCTGCAGCCCAACCACTCGGATCAGGTCCGTCGAGTGCGTGTTATGTGTCAATTGTCTGAATGACTGCCGGCACGGATTGATGACTTATCAGAACACGCCCTCGGCAACCGGCGAGATTCCGGGGACGGATCTGTCCCGCCGCCAATTTTTGACGGCAACGGTATCCGGCGCCGCGGTCATCCCGATGCTGCGGGTAAGCGGAGCGCTGGGGCCCAACTGGAATCCTGCTGTCGTTCGTCCGCCGGGTGCTTTGGCGGAAATTGAGTTTCTTTCCCGCTGCATTAAGTGCGGTCAGTGTATGCGCATCTGTCCGACCAACGTAATTCACCCGGCCGGCCCGGCAGGGGGCTTGGAAGGGCTTTGGACCCCGACCCTTAATTTCCGCATCGGTACCAGCGGATGCCAGTTCAATTGCATTGCGTGCGGCAATCTATGCCCGACGGCGGCCATTCGGCCCATCAGTTTGGATGAACGCATGGGCCGCAACAATTTTGCCGACCGCGGACCCATCAAAATCGGCACCGCTTTCATCGACAGGGGACGCTGCCTACCGTGGGCCATGGAAAGGCCTTGCATCGTCTGTCAGGAAAATTGCCCGGTCAGTCCCAAGGCAATTATTACCCGGGAAGTGTTTGATACAGTCGATGTCGGCTCCAAGCTCATTGTCGCCAAGGCCGATGATTTCTATGTAGAGCTTCAGACCGCAGGCCTTGAGCCGAACAGATATACAACGGGTGATTATTACTGTAAAATTTCGTCCTCGTCTGACGATCGTTTGCGCCGCATTATCAGCAACTGGGAAAGAGGTCTCAAAGTGGACAGCGAATTTCCGTTTGACCCCCCGCCGCCGCACGGCAGCCTGCTTGAAATTCAGATTCGGCTCCAGAGACCGTATGTGGATCCCGCAAGGTGCATCGGTTGCGGGATATGTGAGCATGAATGCCCGGTTCCAGGAAAACGCGCGATACGGGTGACGGCCGACGGGGAATCTCGGGATCGGAACCATTCTTTGCTATTACAGGGATAGGAGAAGAAGGTGAGAGGTTGGGAAGATGAGAAGGTGGGAGGGTGAAGAGGGTGAAGCAGATAGCATAGAGCATAGCGCAGAGGGCAAAGGGCAGAGGGTTAGAGATGCTGGGAAGCCGGGAGGCTGGGAAGTGGAGAAGGTGGGAAATTGAGAGGGTGAGAAGGTGAGATAAAAGTAATGCAGAAATCGGAAAAAAATATCGGCTTTTAAACCAAGAGCGAGTAACATTGAATGTGGGAGCGGCTTGCAGCCGCGAGATCAGCTGTCGCGGGAAGAAGCTTCTTCCTGAAAGAACTTATCTGATAAGAGTTTAAGCCCCCTGCTTAACGCATAAAAGCAACATAAGGATCAAATTATTGTGCCAATAAACCTTAAAGGAGTCTCGCGCAGGGACTTTTTAAAGACCGCCGGAATTGTCGGTGCGGGCTCGTTGCTGGCTCCGGTGGGACGCCTGGCCGGAGCGGACGATACAACAGAAAGAGTCCCCCAACGCCCGTTTGGCAATACCGGCATCGATGTTTCCATCCTCTCATTCGGCGGCAGTCTGAACACTTCTCTGAGCATGCTGGTGCTGAGACAGGCCGTCAATTGCGGTGTCACCTATTGGGACACCGCAAATTCCTACATGGGCGGCAGAAGCGAAAAGGGCATGGGAAAATATTTTGAGAAGTATCCCGCAGACCGCCAGCGGATTTTTCTGGTCACCAAATCCCACGCTTGGAGCACAGAGGGCATGAGCGAAGACCTTGCGCTATCATTGGAACGCATGCAAACCGATTACATTGATCTTTATTTTATGCACTCCGTTAGCAGCAGCAGCGAGCTGACGCAGGACAAGAAAGCCTGGGCGGAAAAGAGGAAGGCCGAAGGCAAAATCCGGCTCTTCGGTTTCAGCACCCAT
The DNA here is from genome assembly GCA_020345785.1 of Desulfobacterales bacterium. Next base: position 2,747,386 of record CP070771.1, on the reverse strand, counting down.
TCGAACATGGAAGAATGCATGCTGGCAGCTGCTGAGCTGGGATGGATCGACGGCATTATGATGCGCTACAATTATCGACTGATGCATACCGATGATATGCGACGAGCAATGGATGCATGTGCGCAGGCGGGAATCGGTTTGACGGCCATGAAGAGCCAGGGAGGCGGTCAGGTAAAAACGGACAACGAGACCGAACTCAAACTGGCCGGAAGATTCCTGAAAAAAGGATTCACCGATGCCCAGGCCAAACTCAAGGCCGTTTGGGAGCATCCGAATATTGCCAGCATATGTACCGAGATGCCCAACATGACGCTTTTGATGTCCAACATCGCAGCGGCGAAGGACAAAACCAAACTTTCGGCCCAAGAAATCGACCTGCTGCAGCAATACGCCCGCGAAACAATATCGGATTACTGTAGCGGGTGTACCAGCATCTGCCAGTCGGCGATTGACGCTGATATCCCCATCGGCGATGTGATGCGTTGTCTCATGTATGCCCGCAGCTATGATGACCGTCATCGGGGCAGGATGCATTTTCAAAAAATCCCGCTGCGAATTCGTCAACAAATGGAAGGTCTGGATTACGGACCCGCCGAGCATAAGTGCCCTCAAAAAATGGCCATCGGAAAACTGATGCGCGAAGCGATTGAGGAGCTGGGGTAGCAGACATGCTGGGAAGCGAGAAGGCTGGGAAGCTGGGAGGCTGGAAGGCAAGGTTAGATGGTGAGAGGGTGAGGCATTAGAGGGAATGTGGAAGTCGGAATGCGGAAGTCGGAAGAAAGGGCAATCAAACCTGCTGGTAAACATAGAGCAAGCAATATTGAATTTGGGAGGGGCTTGGGCCTACATCCCGATTTTTTGCAGCGGGGCACCCGCGAAATCAGCTTTCGCGAAAAAAGGCTGACCTCAGGAAGACGTTATCCGCTGAGATTTTAAGTCTCAGGCTTATCTTTTTACAGCAACATAAGGAACAAATTATGGTGTCGGAAAACATTAAACGATTCTCCCGCAGGGACTTTTTAAAGACGGCAGGAATTGCTGGTGCAGTTTCTCTGTTGGCGCCGGCGGAGAATTTGGCAAAAACGGTGGATAAAACAGACCAAATTCCACAACGCCCGTTCGGTAAGAGCGGCGTCAATGTTTCAATTCTTTCGCTCGGGGGTATGTTCGACATTGCCTCCAACCAGATGATGATGAAGCAGGCCGTGCGTTGGGGCGTCACCTACTGGGATAC
>CP070771.1:2719978-2746052 GCA_020345785.1 Desulfobacterales bacterium | reverse complement strand
CATTGTCCCAGGTCATGTTGGGGGCATAAATCTGCCAGTCCTTGAGCATGTGGTCCACAATTTCCCGTTTCATCTTCAGCCATTCTCTTTCGGAGAAAAAACGCAGCGGCGCGGCAAATTCTTCCAGCAGGATCGTGTGCTTGCCTTCGGGGGCCCGATTCTTGTCCCAGATACTGTCCGGGGCGGCCAGCAGAAACATTTTTCCCGGGCTGGGGTAACCCTGCATAAAAATTTCGGACATATAATTGTAGGACATATAGTCCTCATCTTTGGGTCCCATGTAGAGTCGCGGTTGCTCTCCCAGATCGGGATTGAAACTCTTGGCTTTATAGTCGGGCAGTTCATGAAGGGCGACATTGCCCCAGAATATCTGGGCCCGATCGTAATCGATGTTTTTGATGCGGTGCACGAGCCGATCGGCCAATTTGGTGTCCCGGAGCATGCGCAGCATCGTTTGCGGAACGCCTAAATCACTGACCACCAGCTTGCGAGCTTCGATCTCAGCTCCGTTGACCAGCTTGATTCCCACAGCCCGGTCTCCGTCCAGAAGGACCTTGTCGACTTCGCTTTCTACAAAAAACTGACCTCCCATTGAGCTGAATGATCGCTGGAGGGAATGGGTGATGGCATGGGTCCCTCCGGATACAATCGAGGCTGATTCCATGGAGAGCACCAGGCCCAGCATATGAACCACTTGATAGACGCCCATGGCATCCACCGGGAAAGAGCCCGAAGAAGTTGCAATCGCCCGCATGAAGAGAATCCGCATTTCGGTGCTTTCAAAAAGATCCCGGGCCACCTGGATGCCGTTCATGTAATGCCAGACAGGATCGAAGCCGTATTTATCATCCGTGAATAATTCTTCCAGCGGATTAGGCACCCCCCACGGCGTCGGCGGGCTGTAACGATATTTGCGAAATGCCAGTCGCCAGCGTTTTTCATACCGCTCGGTGATCCATTCATACATATCGGCATCGCGTTTTGAAAAGCGGGCAATTTCGTCATAGGTTTTTTTGAAGTTCTCATTGGAGAACTCTTCCCGGCCTGTGTCCGGATCCACCACGGGAAATGCCGTGTACCCGACAAAGCAGGTCTCATCCGGAAAAACCATGGCCTCGTTGCCTTCCGGAAAGACATAATGCAGCCCGAATTTTCTCAGGTTAAAATCGTGATAGGCGGGATTGCCGAACATGCGGGTGAAGTGAGCGCATGGATTTTGCAAAAAAGCCGGAGCCGGCAATTCGTCACCGCAAGCTCCTCCGCCAATCTCCTGTAGTCGCTCAAAAACACCTGTTTCAAGTCCGGCGTTTTGCAAATAGTTGGCAATAATGGTGGCGTGATGTCCTCCTCCGACGACGACGGCGTCAAAGCTCATGTCGGCCATAATCGTTGCTCCTTTCACCGGTAATCATTTCGCATTGGCTTTTAAATTTAAATATATCTTTAGAGCAATTCACTCTTGATCTAAAGGGCTATCCCTTCAGCTTCGACAACGGGCTCGAGGGGTGGCTGCTGTCTGCGGATTCCTTGAGACTCGACAGCGGACTGGAGGATGCGCCGGATTCCGGTTCCGCAGAACCACCGTATGATTCAACCGATTGCTTTCTGGTTTCGGTGGCGCGTTCCTCCGTCCCTGATTTGGGTTTTTTAAATAATGAAAATCGACCTGCGGCAACCGCCAGCAGCGCCTTCCACACTACTGAAGGCTTAAGCCCCATGACAATCGCCTTGCGAAGATCACCGGGCTCCATGTAGACTTTGATCGTCCAGTGCAGCGGTTCGGTCGACTCCATGGTTAATTGTAAAACCTGCTGGTTGTCGAATTCGGTATTCAAAAGCTCTTTAAACTGGGCCAGCATGACTGTCTTGCCCAGGCCGGTAGACTGGACTTTCATGATGCATCACTCCCCAACCATGAAAAAATTAACTTTTCGGCGCCTAAAGCAGACCAAGCTCCTCGGCCCGCACGATGGATTCCGGCTTTTTCCACCATTTCTGGATGCCGTAGTCGTCGGCAATCCGGTTGGCGGCGTTGTATCCGTTGGCCATCAGGATGGTGCCGCCGGGATAGGTGCAGGCACCGCATAAATATAAATCTTTGATCGGTGTGGCATACTCGGCGCAGAGTTCGTTGGGCCGCAGATAACCCATCTGCAGGGGCAGATAGGCGCCCTGTTTGTAGGATCCCTCCCGCATGTCGACAAATTTATTGTGTATGTCCTTCGGAGTCGTGATGTAACGCCACATGATGGTGTCTTCATCGATGTTGGGCACATAGGCTCTCAATTTGTTCAAACATTGATCTGCGATTTCATCCCGGATGTCATACCATTGCTCGGCACCGCCGTCGGCCAGGTTATACGGTGCGTGACAGGATATCAGACCGGTATGCTTGCCGGCCGGCGCTTGCGAGGGATCGTGCAGGGTCGGGTAGCAGCTGTTGAATCCTGAATTTCGCAATTCACCCTTGCGAATGGCGTCATAATGATCGATCAACTCCTGGTAGGAGTCATAGCCGAAGAGGTGGATAAAGGTCTTGGCCAAATCCGGGTTTTTTTCAGCGGCCTTAAACTGCGGGGCTTCCGTCAGGGCCAGGTGAACATGAAAAAAACTAGTTTTCTCCCACTTCCAATCATTGATGCGTGTTGCAAAATTTGACTCCAGGTGGTCCTCGCCCACCAACTCCAGGAATGTCTGATGCGGATTGAGGCTGCTGACAATAAACTTGTTGGCCTCGTAATAATAACCGTCCTCGGTTTCCACCCCTCTGGCGCGGCCGTTTTCGATTACGATTTTGCTGACCGGTTTGGGACCGATGATCATCCCGCCGTTTTTGTAAAGCAGCTTGCTCATCACGTGGGCCAGATGGTGGCTTCCCCCGACCACCATGCGATAGTTGGCCGCCCGGTTGAAGTATAGCGGAACCAAAAAGCCCAGCCCCTCCAGATCGTAATCCAACCCCCACATGCAGGCCGCATAGAGGAAAAGGGTACGGACATGTTCGTTTTCAAAAAGTTCTTCCACAATGGCCCGGGGAGACATGGGCTGCAGTGCTTGAAGATCCCGCCCGACATCGTGGGATTTCATTTTGGTCATGGCTTCCATGGCCGGATGCGGCGGATAGTAGGTGGCCGGCGCAATAAACACATCCATATATTCTTTGAATTTGGCGGCGGCATTGACATAGGTGCGCGCATCTTTCTCTGAAAACTGAGCGATGGATCGGGCGGTGCGTTCCGCATCCTGGTAGACGGATAAGGTGCGAGTGTCCTGCAGGGTCAGGGTCATCACAGGATCGGGATGGATGAACTTCAGGTCAAAGATTTCCTCCATTTCATGTTTGAAATCCTGAAAAAAAGGAGCGTAATCCACCATGGGCATATAGATGGCGTGGGTGTTGTGGATGAAGCTCGGAATGGTGATATGCTCTGAACACAATCCACCGCCCATTTCAAACCTTCTTTCCAGCAGCAGGATCTTCAGGCCCGCCTTGGCCAGATAAGAAGCCGTGAGCAAACCGTTGGGTCCGGCACCTATGATAATTCCATCGAATTCAGGCATATCCTCCTCCTTCTCCTGGTAGTTCGGTGAATGAGAATCATTAATTTGAATTAATTGTAATAACTTTTGATAATTTTTTTTGATTGACATGTCAATCCAATTAATTTTATATGCCTATAAGATTTTCTTATACCTTCTCCGAGTCCCGCATATGCACATCAATCTGAACCAACTCAGAGCGTTTTACCTGGCCGCCAGAGAAAAAAGCATCACCAAAGCTGCCGAGGCGCTTCATGTTACCCAGCCGGCAGTTACCATGCAGATTAAGTCTTTTGAGAAGAATCATGACATCCAACTGTTCAGAAAGTACAGCAAAGAGCTTGAGCTGACTGATGCCGGTGCGGCTCTTTTGGGCTATGCCGAACGGATTTTTCTGATTGTCGGGGAACTGGAACATGCCTTGAAAAGCTGGGGAGATCTGAACCGGGGATCCCTTACCATTGGCACAACCAGAAGCTTTGCGCGACACCTCATGCCGGAGCTGCTGTCGCGCTTCCAAGCGCGGTTCCCCGCGGTCAGGGTTTCGTTGAAAGTGGGCAGCTCCCAGGAGGTTGCCGACGGGCTGATGGCGTTTAAATACGATCTTGGGATTATAGGCAGGTTGCCGGATTTACGCAAACTGAAGGTCGTACCCTATAATCGCGAGGAGTTTTGTCTGGTGGTATCACCCCAACACCGATTTGCAAACAAAAAAAGCGTCTCCCTCCGCGACCTGAAATATGAGCCGATCATTATCCGGGAAAGTGGCTCCGGCTCGAGGCATGCCATACTTTCGATGCTGAACTCTTATGACGTGAAACCTTCCGTGCTTGTGGAAGCAGGAAGTGTAGAGTTTATCAAAGAGTATATTATCAAAGGACATGGTATCTCGTTTCTTTACAAACCCGAAGTTGAGCTTGAGGCCAAGATGGGGCTTCTCAAAGCCTTCGATGTCGAGGAAGGACCTATCCTGGTGCAAACCGATATTGTCTATCCCAAAGAAGCGGATCTTTCACCTCCGGCCCTTGATTTTTTGAGCCTGATCGAACCGAGGCCTGAAATTGAAGGCCGCTAATTTAATTTTCGGCAGCTTGATGGCCGGATTAAACTATCATGATTTTAAGGGCACTTAATTATGTATGATGTCATCGTGGTTGGCGGTGGTCCCGGTGGTTCTGCCGCAGCCAAAAGATGTGCCCGGGGCGGATTAAAAACATTGCTACTAGAGCGAAAAAAGCTGCCTCGCGATAAGGTGTGTTCCGGGATGGTGATGGGACCATGGGCCCATGACATTATTCAGCAGGAATTCGGAGCAATCCCGCCGGAGATTCTGGTTGACCCCTGTCAATTATCCGGCCATATGATGCATGTGCCCGGGACGCAACCACAACGTATTTTGTGTAAAACACCGCTGGCCTGGAGAAAAAATCTGGATTTCTGGATGATTCAGATAGCGCAGGAAAACGGTGTCGAAATATGGGAGGGGGCGAAGGTAATTAAGGTGAATCAAAAGGCGAGCGCCTGCACCGTTACGCTGGTGGAGGGTAAAAGATCGCAGGAGCTTAAATCAAGGTTTGTCATCGGGGCTGATGGTGGCGCTTCGGCGGTCAGGAAATCCTTATTTCCCCTGCTCAAAGTTAAATACTCTGTGCCGATGAGGGAATGTTACGACGGAGCACTGGACTTGGAAAGGGACTACTTCCACTGGTTTTTTCCGAAAAATCGCTCCCGCCCTCGCTTCGGCCTTAACCACAAAGGTGATTGCTTCCTGATTGAAGGCAGTGGGATAAAAGAGCTCAGGAATGAGATCATTCAAATTCTAGCGAAATATGGTTTTAATACCAAGAGCAAAGCCCTTTGGAAGGACGGCTGCTTAATACCAAGGCTCCACGAAGCCCTGATCACGGGCTCTTTCTCGCCGGCTCAAGGAAACATTCTACTCATTGGCGATGCCGCTGGGCTGCTGTTTCCAATAACCTTTGAGGGAATTGGCGCGGCTCTTAAGAGCGGGATTTTGGCAGCAGATTCTGTCGCGCGGTCGATCAAAGAGGGTGGGAAGGCCTGCGGATTTTACCTCGAGGAACTAAAATCTATCCTGCCAACAATCAGAAACCTGCATTCCTGTAATAAAAAACTGGAACAGGAGGCAACCAAAGGAGGTGCGGCGTTGTCAAAAGCGTTGAAGGCGGCTTATGCGGAGACACTCAAAGTTAGCTGTTCGAGGTTGACTGAGCAGCGGGAGATTTGCTGATGGATGCCAAAGCACAAATCATCGAAAAAGCTTTGTCCCTGGGTGCCAGGGTCGTCGGGATCGCCGCAGTTGATTCCATTAACCGTTTTGCGCCCTCCGGTTACAGACCGGATGATATTTTGCAAGGTGCCCTGAGTGTCATTGTGCTGGGGGGCAATGAGCCCACGGCCGGTGCCTGGAGAGCGGGCACCAACAGGGTGTTGGGAAGCATCGGTTATAGTAGAAGTCAGTTGGCCGCCGCCGCTCGCCGGTTGTCGTACTTCGTTGAAGATCAATTTGGATATTACGCCATACCCATTCCTTCGGGAAACCGCACAGGTCATTATCCGTATATTAGTTTGAAGCTCTGTGCCGAACGCGCAGGTCTCGGCAGCCGCTCCATGGCCGGCGGTGTTATATTAAACCAGCAGTATGGCTTACTTTATTTTAACGCGGTCATTACAACTATGCCGCTTGAGGAAGATGGCCCCCTTGCCGATCCTGTCTGCCCCCATTCCTCTTGCGTTCGCTTGTGGGAGAAAAAAAAGACCACGCCCTGCATTTCTTCTTGTCCGGATTGTATTTCCGGAGAAATTAAAGCAGGCAGAATCCACTGGATGGAATATCGTCAGGATTGCTGCTACCCCAGGGCGCAGACTACGGCCATGGACGTCTTTCAAAAGCTGCTATTGGAAGCCGTCAGTGAGTCGGACGCCGAGCGGCGAAAAGCGATTCTGTTTGGAAGCCATTTTACCCGGGCCGTCAGAAGTGCGGCCTATTCCAGCGAGCTTTCGGCTCAGTGCTTCAATTGTTTAAAAAGATGCCCGGTGGTTAAACAGCGTGGCCGAAGACTGCGATAGAAGTGGTTTCAAGATATAGACCAAAGGAGACCTCCTATGCCGAGATTTGTAAATATGGATTTGTATAACCGATACAAAGACGATATTTTGAAATTAACCAATGCCAAACAGCGATTTGAGCCGCAAGCATCCCACCGCGGGTTAACGGACCGAGAAATTGCTGCGCGCATGGGATTAACTGTTGCAGAGGTTACCGAGATCAGGTGTATCGCCGAGAATGAAATGATTTCCCTGGAAAAATATCTGGATGCGGAAGATATCAAAGAACAAAGATATAAGCGGTCACCTGGCAAAATATGAATGCCTGCCTTGAGAAAATGGAGGATATTTGGAAATAAAAACTCAACCCGATTCTGTTTACGACGAGGTTTACAGAAAGGCCGCGCCTTACCTGGACACGCGTCAGAACGATGTCCATGTATTCCTGTCCTATGAATTTGCCCGCCGCTTACTGGCCCTTTACCCAAAGGCCGACGAAGAGATCGTCCTGCCGGCCATCATTTTGCATGATGTGGGATGGAAGATGGTACCCGAGGAGAAGCAGTTAAACGCCTTTGGGCCCAAGGCCAAAGATAAAAAGACTCAACGGATTCACGAGACAGAGGGAGTAAAAATTGCGGAGAAAATTCTAACACTCCTCAATTACGATCAAGAAAAAATCCTGGAAATTTTGTCCATCATTGACGGCCACGATACCAGACAGGAAGCGCTTTCCCTCAATGATCAATTGGTCAAAGATGCCGATAAGTTGTGGCGATTTACCCCGGCCGGTGTCGACATTGATCATACCCGATTTGCTATTCCACGCGATAGCTACATGAAATGGCTTAACACTGTGATAGATGATTGGTTTTTTACACCCCATGCCAAAGAGATGGCTCTTGCAGCGTTGGCCGAGGCAAAGTGCAATTCAGGTGCAAAGAAAAATTGATTGGTAGTTATGAAAAAGACTGAGACGATATCCACCATCTGCCGGATGTGCGATCATGGCTGTGGGCTTGAGGTTGGCGTTTCAGCGGGTCAACCGGTGAGTATAAAAGGCGCCGAGGAACACCCTTACAACAAAGGTTGGCTCTGTGCCAAAGGCAGGGCGGCGCTCGATTTCTTCCATCATCCCAAAAGACTCGCAGCTCCCCTGATTAAGAAAGAGGGTAAATTTGTTCCGGTCGACTGGAACCGATCCCTGGACTTTGCTGCGGAAACACTGAATCGGCTTAAAGATCAGTATGGTCCCGCAAGTCTGGCTATTTATCATGGTGAGGGCGTCGGGCATCAGGAAATAAAGTATTATATGAAGCGCTTTGCCAATGTGTATGGCACGCCCAACTTTATGGGAGTCGGTTCTCTGTGCAACGCATCCCGAACCATTGCGGAAACCCTTACCATCGGAGGATTGACCAAGCCGGATATTCCCAATACTCGGTATTTAATCATCTGGGGCGGAAACCCCCTGATCTCCAACGAACCTTTCACCCCCGGGGAAATTAGCCGTCTCAAAAAAAGAGGCAGCAAGCTCGTTGTTATTGATCCCCGCAAGACTGAAACCGCTTCCAAGGCAGATAATCACTTACCGATTAGGCCTGGATGCGATGAAATTCTTATCTTGAATATGCTGCATGTTATATTCCGTGAGGAGTTATGGGATAAAGCATTTACCGCCGAGTGGGTTAACGGCTTTAATAATCTCTTTGAGACTGTACATGCCGACCGCTTTTCGCCCGAGAATGGACGGGCCGTGACCGGAATCTCCCCCGATCTGGTTCGGCAAGTCGCCCGCGCCTATGCCCGAACCAAACCCGCCGGAATTTTTACCGGAAACGGGTTGGAGCACCAGAATTTCGGGGTGCAGACGATGCGTCTTCTGGCTATTTTAAAGGCCATAACAGGCAACCTGGATGTTCCCGGTGGCGACCTTTTTACACCCCGACCCAGGCTGAATGACATGACCGCGCCTTTGCCCGAACCTTCGATACCACCAATAGGTTCGGAAAAGTTTCCTCTTTTCTGTCAGGCACGCAAGGAAGCCCATGCACTCAGTCTTGCTGAGGCGATTCTGGATGAACGACCCTATCCCATCAAAGCTATGATAATTGCTGGAGGAAATCCCACCCTGGAATGGCCGAATAGTATTCGAACTCGCCAGGCACTCCAAAAGCTGGAATTCCTCATGTTGATCGACGTGGTTCGATCTCCGGACAGCCAATATGCCGATTTGGTTCTTCCTGCCTGCACATTTTTAGAGAGAGACGAACATCGGGTGAATGTTTATCAAAACCTCCCCTATATCACCTTAAGGAGAAAGGTGGTGGAACCTGTTTGCGGCCTACCCGATCAAATGATCTGGGTGAAATTAGCCCATCATATGGGATTTGGCGAGTACTTCCCCTGGCAAAACTGTGAAGAAGGCATCGATTACTTGCTTCTTGAGCTCGGCCTTACCTATCGGGATCTCATCTCTAAAGGTGGAATCTATCAATATGAAAAGCGCAGGTACAAGAAATATGAACAAAATGGATTTACCACCGCGACAGGTAAGATTGAGATCTATCCCGAACAGCTTGAATATTTTGGATTTGATCCTTCACCCGTCAGGGAAAACGTGGCGAAGCCCATCGAACATGGGGATGAATTCCCCCTCGTTCTAATGACTGGCGGGAATCTTCTTTGTTACACACACTGGCAATATCGCTATATTTCTAAACTCAGAAAGATGTTTCCCGAACCCATTTTTGAAATCCATCCAAAAACCGCGAATCAGTATGATATTTCAGAAGGTGAAATGGCTGAAGTATGGTCGCCATTTGGGAAAATTCGACTAAAAGCTTGCCTTACCCGCAAGATGCTACCGGATACAATACATATTTCACAAGGCTGGGAAGAGGCTAACGCTAACGAATTGACGGGGACAGAGAATCCTGACCCGGTCTCTGGGTTTCCAAATCTCAAATCCATGAGATGTAATATCCAGAAGCTGTGATGAAGAAACTAAACGTAGTCACATTTAGGAACCATTAGTCTATAAATATAATAGCTTATTAAACCTTATCTTTTAAATCATCCAAAAGTTGTTTCAGTTTCGCTCAATCTTACCTTTAAATAAGTGTAAAGATCAATCACCTTAAGGTTTATATCCCTATCACTCTGGGCGCAGGTAAAATGGATCTGGCACTTGGGGCAGGCCGTGACCAGGGTTTTTGCCCCGGTTTGGATGGCTTCCTGCATCCGTTCGGTTTGAATTGCCTTTGAATAGCCGGAGCACTCCATCCAGGCGCTGGTCCCGCAACAAAGCGCATTTTCACGATTGCGCTCCATTTCTACCAGCCTAATTTCAGGGAGCATTCCCAACAGCTGTCGGGGTGCTTCGTATATCCCAGCCAGACGTCCCAGCCGACATGGATCATGATAGGTGACCGCTTCGGCAGAAGGTGCCCGAAAGGTCAGGCCGGTTTTGGGCAGTTCGCGTGCCAGGAACTCCGTCATGTGAAGCACTTCAAAGGGCAGTGCGCCAAAATACTTCGGATAATAATTTTTAAAGGTGACATAGCCCTCCGGGCAACTGAAAAGCACGGTTTTGGCACCGCAGGCTTTTATCACTTCGAGATTCCATTTGGCGAGTTTGCGGAAGGTGCTGTGATCACCACACCACAAAGCATCGTGACCGCAACAGCGTTCATGGTCGCTGATGACCGGTTCGATCCCCATTTTATTGAGCAGCGTGAGCATGCTGCGGGCGGAGTCCAGCGGAGACAGATTTAGATAGCGGAAGGTCACCTCAAAAAAAGGCAGACAGCCCACGAAATAAAAATATTCCCCGGTGTTTCGAAATGTCCCGGCCTCTTTAGCCCAACCGGTCCGCTGCTGCTTTAGGTCCCGGGTTTGCAAACCGGCGATGGCCTGCAGGATGCCGTGATGGCTTTCTTGGGGTAAGTTTCCCGCCCGGCGGGCGCGCTGCCGATGAGAACTGATGAATTCCGGGAAATCAATCTCCGCCGGACAGCGTCCGCTGCAACTGGCACAGCCCAGGCAGGCCCAGATTTCGCGACTGTGAACAAGACCTCCATTCGGATCCAGTACGGCCCGTTTGATGATCTGCCGCGGTGAAAACGTGGACAGTTCGCGGCTGATGGGGCAGCTGCCGGTACACAAGCCGCATTCCATACAGTAGTCAATCTGCTTTTGGGTAAGAAGCCTGGTCTTGTCCATCAGGAAACCTTGTAATATTGAAGATTGAAGATTGAAAAATGAATATTTGTGGAATTCTGTCGTTTTAAAACCCCTATGAAACAGATAGAAATCCTTAAATATTCAATTTTCAATCCTAATTCTCCCTATTTCATTGAGTAGCTGAACAAATAAACGAATTTCTTCGGCAAACGCTGCGCCTTCCGAAGCGGAAATCCACTTCAATCGCAGGCGGCGCTCATCAATTCCCAGCAGCCTCAGTAGCTCCTTGGTTTCTTCAATGACTACCCGGCATCTTACATTACCTTCCAGGTAATGACATTCGCCGATGTGTCAGCCTGAAACCAGGATGCCGTCCGCCCCTTTCAGAAACGCCTTGAGCAGGAAGCCGTGATTTACCCTGCCGGTACACATCAGTCGGATCAGACGGACATTGGTCGGATATTGCATGCGGGATACCCCGGCCAGGTCGGCCCCGGCATAGGCGCACCAGTTGCAGACGAAGGCTAGTATGTTGGGTTTGTCAGTTGAAGACATAGGCTCTTTAAAATTGAAGATTGAAGATTTAAGATTGAAGAATTAATGAATTCTGTCTTTTTTGTTCTTTCTGTTAACTCTTCACGGTCCATTCTCACTGCCTCAAAACCAGAATCCTCAATAAAATAATTTTAATTTAAATCGATAGTATTCCTTAAATCTTCAATTTTCAATCTTCAGTATTCATTCCCCTAGCATTTCTTCAATCTGCTCATCCTTGAAATGGGATACCGACGCGGCTCCTGTGGGGCAAGCCACATTACAAATTCCACATCCCCTGCACAAGGCTTCGCTCACCACTGCCTGCCTATGCCCCTGGGGTGTTTCTTTGACGCTGATGGCCTCAAAACAACAGGCTTTCTCGCATTCCCCGCAAGCCCGACAAAGATTTGCATCCACCCGATTTATCATGCCTTCGGCCACAATTTCATTTTTGGACAGTACCATGACGGCCCGGGAGACAGCGCCGCGGGCCTGAGCAATGCTTTCAGCGGCAAATTTAGGGCCCTGGGCTAATCCACAGAAATAAACACCCGGCGTGGCAGAATCAAGAGGCCTGAGCTTGGGGTGGGCTTCCATAAAAAAACCATCCTCATCCAGGGCCAAGCGCATGACATCGGTCAGCTGCTTGCCTTCATCGTGGGGACGGATGGCGGCGCCTAAAACCAGCAGGTCTGCTTGCAGTCGAACCGGCGCCTGCAGCTGTGCATCAAAAACTGAAATGGACAGGGTGTCGCCCCGGGCGACCACTTGCGGTTTGTCCTCCCTTTCAAAGCGGTAAAAACGCACACCCTGTTGACGGGCTTTCAAATAATAGGTTTCTTTCAAGCCAAACGTGCGAATATCGCGATACAGAACCGAGATCTGAGCGTCGGAATTGATGTTTTTTAATTTCACACTATTTTTGACGGTCGCCGTGCAGCAAACCCGACTGCAATACAGATTTTCCGGCTCGCGGGAGCCGACACATTGAATCATGGCTACATGCTTTATTTGCCTGGCCCTGTCAGGCTCTGATACCAGCAAGGTTTCAAATTCTTTCTGGGTCATCACCGCGGGATGCTGACCATGAAGATATTCCGTGGGTTGATATTCCTGTCCTCCGGTCGCCACCACCACAACGCCGTGCGATAGGCTCCGGGATTCACCTTTAGCTGAAATGATGGAACTAAAATTGCCGCAGCTTCCGGTCATGGCAGTGACCTGCGCATCCTTATGAACGGTGATTAACGGCTGATCTTCGACTTTTTGAATCAGATCCTGAACATACGCGGCCGGATTGGCCCCGTCTTCCGTATAAAAAAGAGTGCGGGCATTGCCGCCTAACACGGCGCTCTGTTCCACCAGGGTGGCTTCAAATCCCTGTTCTGCAAAAGAAAGGGCCGCCGTGAGGCCAGCCAACCCTCCCCCGATTACCAGGGCGCTTTGAATTACTGCATGCGAAGTACCATGAAGGGGTTCCAGGAGGCGTGCACGGGAAACCGACATTCGCACAAGATTTTTAGCCTTTTCCGTGGCAGCTTGCGGTTCGGCCCGGTGAACCCAGGCATCCTGTTCACGAATATTGGCCAGCTCAAAGAGATATGGATTCAGACCAGCCTCACGCAGCGTATTGCGAAAAAGCGGTTCATGCGTTCGAGGCGTGCAGGATGCCACCACCACCCGATTGAGGTTATGCGCGTTGATTGCATCCTTAATTTCCTGCAGCTGATCCGTGGAGCAGGCAAACATGCAATCGGTCGTATAAGCCACATTGGGAAGCGTGCGCACATAATCGGCAACCGCTTCAACATCGACAGTTCCGGCAATGTTGATTCCGCAATGGCAGACAAAAACGCCGACCCGGGGTTCTTCTCTGCTCACATCGCGCTCGTCGGGGACGGGCAAAACGTCAACCAGCGAGCCTCTGGTATCGGCCAGCAGGGCCGTGGCTCTCTCAGCGGCACTGCTGGCTTGCTGGACGGAGTCCGGAATATCTTTAGGACCCTGTGCAACACCGCAGACATAGACGCCCGGCTGGGAAGTGGCGACCACGTCCAGCGGGTCGGTGGCGCAGAAACCATGGGCATTTAATTGAAGGCCAATGCGCTGTGCCAATTGCACAAAAGAAGGGTTCGGGCAAAGACCAACGGAAAGCACGACCAGATCATAGGTTTCTTCCCGGATCTGATGATCGGGAGCGGCATAGCAAATGCTCAAGGTATCATCCTCCGGGTTTGGAATCACCCTGGAGATCATGGATCTCACGTAGCGCACGTTATTTTCCGACATGGATCTTTCATAAAAACGATCAAATCCTTTGCCGTGGGCCCGCATATCAATATAGAAGATCGTGGTGTCGATATCAGGAGAGTGCTCACGGGTGATCATGGCCTGTTTGGTAGCATACATGCAACATACAGCCGAACAATACTCCTGGCCAATATGGCTGTCCCGGGAGCCGACACACTGAATCCAGGCAATCCTGCGGGGAGTTTTGCCGTCGGAAATGCGCTGGATATGGCCCTGAAAGGGACCGGCGGCCGAAAGGATGCGTTCGTATTCCAGACTGGTGATGACATTGGGCCAGCGCCCGTAGCCGTATTCGCCTTTTAATTTGGCGTCAAACGCCTTGAATCCGCCGGCCAGGATAACCGCCCCGGTCCCGATGCTTACCGTTTCTTCCATCTGGGCGTGGGTTTTTGCTGTAACTGCCTCGGTCTTACATGCTGCCACACATTGCATGCATTCACAACATCCCCCGCAGTCTAGACAGCGGGCGGCCTCTTGTTGGGCGGATTTTTCATCCGGCAGAAGATTCACTTCTTCAAATCCCGCAAATCTTTTTTTCAGAGGCAGGGTCGGCGGTGTCATGCGTTTTCTGACGGGTTCGTTTTGGGGTACAGCGGCCCAGTTTTCTTTTGGGGGCGGTTTCTTTCGCCCTTCAGCAGGCAATTTTTTACCCTGCAAATATTCGGCAATATATCTAGCTGCTCTTTTGCCGGCCGCAACCGCATCAATCACCGTTGCAGGTCCCGTGATGACATCGCCGCCGGCAAATATTCCAGGCTTGCTGGTCTGGCAAGTTTCAGCATTGACCTTGAGAAGGTTCCATTTTGAAATCTCCATGCCGTGACCAGTCCCCAGAAGATCGAAATCCGGCGTCTGTCCAATGGCTGGAATTATATGATTCGCTTCAATAAGAAATTCAGAACCCTCAATGGGAATCGGCCTCGGTCTGCCCGAATCATCCGCCTCTGCCAGACGGGTCCGAATGCACCGGATAGCGGAAACTTTGCGGTTTTCACCCATGATGCTTACCGGCGCAACCTGAAAATGGATTTTGATCCCTTCTTTTTCGGCCTCCAAAACTTCTTCCGGATCAGCCAGCATTTCTGCGCGAGAGCGTCGGTAGATGATGTGGGCGTCGCTTGCGCCTAATCGAAGGGCTACGCGGGCGGCATCCAGGGCGGAATGCCCCCCTCCGACGACAACGACACGGCCGGCAATTTTATTCAGCTTGCCTGAATGCACATCCCGCAAAAAAGAGATGGCGTCGGAAACACCCTGGGAAATCTCCTCCCCGGGTATCTTCAGCTTCAGACTTTTCCAGGCACCGATGGCCAGAAAAACAGCACCGGCCCCTTGTTTTTGAAGGTCATTTACCGTGAGGTCCCTGCCTATGGTTGTATTGGTATGAACTTTAATACCGTAGCGTTTTAGATTTTCTATCTCAGCATCTAATACGTCCCGGGGGAGTCGGTGTTCGGGAATGCCATAGCGCAGCATTCCGCCGGCCTTCGGCATGGACTCATATACCGTCACCTGATAGCCGTCGAGGGCCAGAAAATAGGCAGCGCTGAGTCCGGACGGCCCGGAACCGATGACGGCCACCGATTCATTCCGCGGTGTTATATCGGGTATCTCAAGCTCACTGAGTTTGACGTGATCCGCCGCGACTCTTTTTAAATCCCTGATGGATACGGCCTCGTCCAGTTCAAGGCGGCGACAGTTTTTCTCACAATCCCGCAGACAAACCCGGCCAAGTACACCGGGGAACGGCAGATCCTGCATGATAATTTCAACGGCTTCCCGGTACCTGCCCATCTTGACCAACGCCACATAAGCCTGAACGTTAAGGTTCGCCGGACAGGCCGTGCGGCAAGGCGCTGTGTCATATTTCTCGATGGTGTAACCGTTGGGTACGGCCTGGGGGTAAGAGATGTAGGCCGCCCTGCGCTTTGCCAGCTGCATGTCATGTTCGTCAGGTCTCAGCACCGGGCAAACCTCGGCACAGTCACCGCAGGCAGTGCATTTGGCAACATCGATGTAGCGGGCCTTTTTTCTCAGGGTCAATCGAAAGCGGCCCGGCTCCCCTTTAACAGCGAGGACATCGGTATAGGACAGAATTTCAATATTGGGATGGTTGGCCAATTCCGCCAGCTTGGGGCCCATCATACAGGAAGAGCAATCGTTGGTGGGGAACGTCTTGTCGAGCTGGGCCATGACACCGCCCACATGCGGCTTTTCTTCAATCAAATTCACCCTAAAGCCGGAATTGGCGATATCCAGGGCGGTTTGGATCCCCGCAATTCCGCTGCCGATAATGGTGACCGAGCCGATTTTTTCTATAGGTTGGTCTGGTTTGTCTTTGTCCATCAACTATTCCAGAGGTCCAGTTCCTGCAAAATGGAACAGGGATCCGTTATATGACGGGAGATCCAATCCTTTGCTCCCTTGACATTACAGGCAAGTCCGATCAGTTCGGTGAAATAATAAACCGGTAAAGAAAAACGTCTGCCCCAATCCGATTCGATCTTTTGCTGATACATATCAAGATTGGCCTGACACATCTGGCAGGAAACCACAATGGCCTGGGCGCCGACTCTTTGGGCCATATCGAGGAGTTTTCCCACCAGTTGAGAGACGATATCCAGGCGCGAAAGCACCTGGCTCGCTCCACAACAGTCGGTTTTAAATGGCCAGGGGACGGGCGTTGCGCCAAGGTTTTCGACAATACGGTCCAATGCTTGAGGATCCTCAAAGTCATCAGCTCCTGTAATATCAGGCGGCCGACTGGCCATGCAGCCGTAATAACAGACGGCCTTTAAACCGGCGAGTGGTTTCTTTACATGTTTGGCGGCGGTTTCCAGCATGTTTTCTGTGGCAAAAAAATCAGCAAGATCCCAGATTTGCGGCAAAGACGCTTCCAATTTTATTGCATATCGTTGCGATTGGTCTCCCCGGAGCGTCTTAGCGGCCGTTTTTAATCGATTAAAACACATAGGACAGGGAACCAGCATGTCCGCATGCGGCAGTTCAGCAGCCAGATTCAGGATTCTCCCCGCCAGTTCAATACTCGCCCGGTGATCGATGCTGTGGGCAGCAGTCGCGCCGCAGCAGTTCCAATCGGGAATTTCCTCCAGTCGAATGTCCAGAGCGGAGCAGACTCCGGCTATGGAGTCGGCATAGTCCCTCGCTGATCCGTGTAGCGAGCAGCCCGGATAATAGGTTACTTGCATGGTGGATATTGTCTCGCTTGGTAAATCTTCGTCATTTGCTTTGTTTATAGATGAACCGCTTCGTATTTTTAAGCCGGCATTTTGGTTTCAGGTTTCACGTGTCAGGTTTCAGAAACCAAGAAAACCGCAATAATTCTTCTTTACAGGCCAGGTCTAAGCCGCGCATTTTAGGCCTGGTCTTCACTTTCGTTTGGATCGAGCGAGAATTTTGCGAACTTCTCTTTTTCCCTTGATTGATTTGGGCATGATGGGCAATCGGCCTTTTAAAAACATCTGACGGCCCAGATTTAAGTCGTATCGCCAAGTCCCGGAGGTCCACTTATCCGGAAGTTGCCCGCTCTTCAGCAAATATGCCGGCAGGAGGGTTGTTTCATAAAGACGTCCCCGTTTTTTAACGTTGTTTAGAAATGTTTCATGCAAGGCTAAAATTTGGGGTTGGGAGGAAGGCACGCCTTTTTGAACAGCCATTTCTTTCAGACAGTCCATCAGTTCCGCAATTCTAACATCATTCGGGCAACGCGTGGTACAGGTTTCACAGGCCGCACAAATCCAAATCGTTTGACAGGCCAATACGGTTTCCCGTTGCCCTAAAATTACCATGCGAATCACCTCGTCCGGATAGAGATCCATGGCAAAGGTAACCGGGCAGCCATTGGTGCATTTGCGGCACTGAAAACATGCTCCTGTTTGAAACGGCCCTACAGCTTCGATCTGTTCT
The DNA here is from genome assembly GCA_020345785.1 of Desulfobacterales bacterium. The sequence continues at coordinate 2,728,484 of CP070771.1, read as the reverse complement.
AAAAAGCGGTAATCTGGATCTAAATGTTTTTGGGACATGAAAATTAACTGAGTTCCTATACGCTCGCCAAAATTTGCCTTAAAAAAAATTCCAATGTCACTATGGCAGGCATTGGTGGCAGTTTCAGCGTATTGAGACTATTAACATGCAAAAAGGCAATTCTGTCAAGGATAATTAATCCGCCCCTGTAAAATGGCACCTCGATAGTTGTAATTAACTTTATCAAAAATGAATAAAGTCTTCAGATTGAAATACCGGCGGAATAATTATTTGATGCTGCGCATTATATTTTTCGTTGAGGCGCTATCGATGAGTATATTACCTGAGTTTTGCACGAGGGAGGTTTTTACCTTCAGAAAAAGACGGAGCGAAGCGAACTCAATGAATCTTCAATCTTCAATTCTGGCGTGACCGGGCTTCATTTTTTCAATCCGCAATCCGAAATCTAAAATCCGCAATCGAAGCGGGTTAACTCCCCGCTTTATCGACTTCAATTCCCTCAGGAGAAACAAGCACATCCAGGCCGGTTCTCTTCCAGGTGGCGCGTGCCTGATCCAACGTGTCCACCAGAGGCTCCTGACAGTTGAAGGAAGTGTTGAGCAGCAGGTTGCAGCCGGTGCGGTCATGCCAGGCCGACAGCAATTTTACGATGAACGGGTCGTCGCCCGGCTCGACGATTTGCGGCCGGCTGGTGCCGTCGACGTGAGTGACGGCCGGTACTTCTGCCGCATTGGTAGGGACAATATAAGACATGTATTTGCTCGGCACGCCCCAGTCACCGAGCACCATGGGGGCGTACGGACGGTACCATTCGCGATGTTTGACGTTTTGGTTTAGACGATCCTTGCCGTCAGCCAATCGCGGATCCAACAGGATACTGCGGTGTCCCAGCGCACGCGGTCCGGATTCCGCGCGGCCGTAACACAATCCGACACTTTTACCCTGCATGAGAAAGTTTATTATATCTTCAATGAAATCTTCACGAATGTCACCGGCATCAGTTCCAAGGTAGGGTGTCAAGGCCGCCGGCTCGCGATAGTGGCCTAAAACGTGGTGCCAGACAAACAGCGCCTGACCTAAACTCAGACCGCCGTCATGGGGCTGGGCCGGCACCCAAGTGTCTTCAAACAAACCGCTCTGATGAATGGCGGTATTGGCAATACAGTTCATGGAGCAACCGCCGGTCATGATCAGCCTGCGGCTGACCGGTTTCCAGGCTTGCATACGGGCGGCGGCTTCAAGATAAAAATCGGTGGTTATTTTCTGCAGGGAAGTGCAGACATCCTGGGCAAAAGATTCATTCGGTTCAAGCTTCAGGCCATTCTGCTGTCTGAATTTGTGGGTCGGAAATGCCGTAAATGGGTGGTACAGCATCAACTCCCTCAGGGCTTCGACCAATTCTCTTCGCTCAGTGCCGTAACTGGCCAACCCCATGAGTTTACCGGCGCCCTCCAGCCGCTTCATACCGAAATTGTATTCACCGACAGAGGCCCATACGGAGCCGATGTTTAGCTGCAGTTTTTTATGTTCATGGCCCCAGCCGTATTCGATTTCGTGTATTTTGTTGCCGCTGCCGTAAGCTAACGCACACATACGGAAGTCGCCGCCGCCGTCGGCCGTCAAGATTCCGGCTTCTTCAAAGGGGGATGTGAACAGTGCTCCAGCAACATGTGCCAGGTGGTGATCGACGGCGTATCCTTCGTACCAGCGGCCGAACAGTTTTATCTGATGGCGGCTGTAGCGTTCTTCCACGGAACCGCACCAGCCGTCAAGCTTGTAATCGGGATGATCGCGATACGTATCACCCTGCAGCTCCCATTGAAATGCCCTCCCATCCAGGGTGGGTCGGGTCCAGGGACTGATCACCACGATATCTATCGTCGCGGGATCCCATCCATATTCCGCCAAGATGCCTTGCAAGTCCATGATGCCCTGATCGTGCTTTATGCGCGATAGTCGTTCTTTTTCGAGCACAACCACAGGTTCGCCATCTTCGAGCAGGGTGCAGTTGGCATCATGGCTGAAATGAGCTGCTAGTATCCTCATGTATCCTCCAGTTTTTTCATCGAATCGGGCCGGCGTCTTTTCAAACACGGTCAATCGATGGAGCGAGTAATATAAAGATTTGCAGTCCGCGTGTCAACAGGGGTGATCGATTGCAGGGGGAAGATCAAAGTGAATTCTAAAACAGTTGCATCAGAACGTGTTATCAAGACAATAAAATCTCAAATCTCAAGCACCAAAATACAAACAAATTCCAAATTTCAATTTTCAATGACCAAAACTTTCATCAGCGTTATCGCATCGCTTTGTAATAACAGGTCCCCCGGTGATTATCCCGTTAACAACAACCGTAGAAACATTATTTGTTTGGAATTTTGAAATTGGGTCATTGGGATTTATTTGGAATTTGGTTTTTGGTGCTTGGAATTTTAGATTTTTTGATGATTTGGTCATTTTAATAAACTGAGATATATAATTGCCTAAATATCTGAGGACCGGGATGGATTAAATATTCCATCGACAATATTCAACCTTTTTTGCTATAAAATAGAAAAATCTAAAAATTGAGGTATAATATGGCACGTTCCGATGTACACCCGGTTCACCGTTTCAAACCCTGGCAGGTCTGGCCGGGTTCTTTCGACAATCCACCGGTGGATGGGAATTTTCCAGTTCCTGACGAGACCGGTTTGAAAATTACCAAATCAACCCCAATCGCCTCGATAGGCTCCTGTTTTGCAAGAGAAATCAAGCGTCGGCTCCTGCAGCAGGGATATAACTACCTTGCTGAAGAAACGCACCATCCGGCCGCGATCCACGCCAGTGCTGCCTGGGAGAGAGTTTACAATACATTTTGCCTGCGCCAGATTTTCGAATACACGTTTGAGGAGTGGAAACCGGAATTGCGCTGGTGGATTGCGCCGCAATCGCAAAAAATTCAGGACCCATACCGCCGCGTTATTTTATACGACAGCATCGAAGCGGCCGAAGAGGATTTTAATCGGCATCGGCAGCATTCGCGTCGCGCCCTGCAAGGAGCTGAAGTGTTGATCCTAACGCTTGGTTTGACCGAAATCTGGCAGGATCGGATCGATGGCTCAGTGATCAGCCTGCCTTCGGGTCCCTATGTCAATGAAGGCGGTGATATGGAACGCTATGAGTTCAGGGTGAGCCGCTACCAGGAGAATTTCGAAAACCTCGAGCGCATCCATGCCATCATGGCGCGCCATAATCCGGCCTGCAAGCTGCTTGTCACGATTTCGCCGGTGAACCTGTGGGCGACCTTCCGGAAAGATTTGGATGTTATCAGCGCCAGTTGTAACTCAAAGTCGACCCTGCGTGCGGCGGCCGACGAATTTACGGTCCGGCATGATAATGTTTTTTATTTTCCGGCATTTGAAATGGCTACCATTTACCAGCCGCTCAGTGGTCTGACCCATTTCGCCGACGGACGGGAAAACTACCACGTCAACAAAGCCACCGTTAAATTTATCATGCGCCACTTTTTTAAATTCTACTCCTAAAAATCGCGAGCGGAAAGCGGGTCCGCCGATTTTCCAAGCCGGATCGAGGTTATAGAAGCTGGGGCGGCATGCCATCGCGATTTTTAGCTGTTTTAATTAATTTTTACATTTACTAATAAATTCACTATTTTTTTTGTTTAATCTGGAAATAAAGAATAGAAAAAATCAAATAAATCCTGTCGATTCTGTCCCTAAAAAGCACAAAAAAATGCGCAGCATAAGGTAATTAATCCGCCGGACCTTCGATCCAAAGACTTTCTTCAATTTTCCAAAAACAGATAACAATCCTGAACACGCTATTTATCATAGCGGATTAATTACTTGGTTGGATTTTGATGATGACCAGAGTTAAATCGTCTTTGGGGGGAAGGCCTTGTCTGAAATTTTTGACTGCTTTCAAAACAGCCTCCATAATGGTAGCAGCTGTCCCGGACGCGGATTGGGCAATGACGTCGTAAAATCGCTTTCGCCCGAACATTTCTCCCTGCGGATTTTGGGCTTCAAAGATCCCGTCCGTAGCAATGGCAATGATTTGGTCGGATTTTATTTTCCGGCTGCCAGCCTTGTAGAAGATGTTGGCCATAACTCCTAAAGGCAGGCTGCCACTGCCGGCAAGCGCCTCAAATTCATTTGTACGGGGATCATAGACAACGGCTGGTTCATGGCCGGCGTTCAGCCAACGGAGTTGATTGTTTTTGCGGTCGAGTTCAGCTATGAAAAGAGTCATGAACCGGCCGGAATCCTGAACGTCCTCCGTCAGTTGGCGGTTGACGTCGGAGACAACCTGCTCGATGCCGCCGGATTGAGAATATCGCTGGCGAAGCCGGGCCCTGACCGTGGCCATGAGCAGCGCCGATGGTATGCCGTGATCTGAAACATCCCCCACCACGACACCGATTTTTCCATCGGCCGCACCGCCGGCCCTCAAATAATCATAGTAGTCGCCGCCGGTTTCATCACAATAAATACTGCTGCCGGCAATGTCCAGTCCGGCCGCCTGCGGGTTGTCCTGCGGTAAAAGACTCTGCTGGACTTCCATGGCCAGGGAAAGGGATTGACGCACCCGCTGATGTTCTCTGGCCAGCGCCGCCATCGCCTGCTCCCGTGCATACACAAAGTATTTCAGCAGAAAAAAAGCAATGGCGGTAACACCGCCGATATTCAGTACAAACGAGATCACCATTATAAACGCCGGCAGTGAGGGCTGAGAAGATGATGAACCATGGTCCAGAGCACCCGAAATGACCATCAACAGCACATAGAATGTGAACCAGGGTATGGCCCCTTTGGTTCCGGCAAACATCAGGGCACCGATCGGGGATAGAATAGACCAGATGATGACGGCCCCTGAAGCGGCAAAGCCCCCCAAACTCCATTGCAGCAAAACCGGAAAAATCAAAATCAAGGCCAGCTGGCCGCGACAAAAGAATTTGTAGCCTTTGGATCGAAAGAAGTAGAGCAGGCTGAATGTTGAAATTACCGAATACCCGAGCGGAAAACTTCCTGCCAGCGGACGGCCAAGAATAAAATAACCGACTCCCCAGATTAGGCCGAGGGTTGTGCAAATCCCGGCTAAAAGAATCAGCACGGCTTTGCGCAAGCGCTTTTCATCCGTATCGGAGGGCAGGCTGGCGGCATTGGACAGGCGAAATATCCAGGAATCAAAGCGGCTCCTGAAAGTTTCCCTGCTGTTATTGAGATCCATGGTATCGGTCATCATGTGCCAGGATATTGTATTTGCCGACGTTATGAAATCTGTATGTCTTTGTGAAAATTTTTGCAAGTGATACCCGAATATCATTTTAAGAAATTTAGATTCCTAAGGAGCCGGGATAGATTGAAAAGTTACATCAAGAAAATGAATGTCCGGCAAATCTTTCCCAAAGATGAATAAAATCATAATTGTGGGTCAGCCTCAATTTACAACCGTTTTCAAAAACCCGCTATTCTGATTAAAAATCAAGGTCGTATGAATACGGCTCTGATTTAAAATCATTTTTTCCTTGACAAGATAAAAAATTTGTGAAATTTTTCACAAAAATTGATTTTCGAATTTTGCTCTTTACCTATTCGTGCGGTAAGGAATCATGGACGAAAAACATTCAAAACCTTTATATGCAGCCATTCTCCGGCTGCTCCGGCCTCTTGCCAGAATCCTGCTTAAAAATGGTGTATCCTTCAGCACATTTTCAGACCTTGCCAAGTGGATCTACGTCGATGTTGCCACCAAGGAATTCGGCATCGAGGGGCGCAAACAATCCACCTCGCGTGTGTCCGTAATAACCGGACTGTCACGGCGCGAGGTCATGCGAGTGCGAAAACTTCCAAGGCCTGACGTCACCGCCAGCACCGAAAGACACAACCGTGCCGCACGCGTGATTGCTGCCTGGCGCCGGGAGCCCGACTTCCAGGATGCCGGAGGTAAACCTGCCCCGCTGCCGATGGAGGGACGGGGAGCGACTTTCAGCGAGCTGATAAAACGCTTCAGCGGCAACGTGCCGCCACGCGCAGTCCTCGATGAACTCGTTAACGTCGGCGCGGTGAAACGCATGGAGGACGGCAGAGTTTGTCTACTCACTAGGGCCTATATTCCCAGAAACATCGACGCCCACAAACTCAACATCCTGGGAACGGATGTCCAACATCTCATTTCGACAATCGACCGTAATTTAAAACCTGAAACCACGGAGCCACTGTTTCAGCGTAAAGTTTCCTACGACAACCTGCCCGATGAAGTTTTGCCTAAGTTTCGCAAGCTTTTCAATAAAAGGGCGCAGGCTCTGCTGGAAAGTGCAGATCAATGGTTGGCTCGGCACGACCGGGATGTCACTCCCGCGGTCAAAGGTACCGGTAGTAATCGAGCTGGGTTCGGCATATTTTTTTTCGAAGAATCCAATTCGGAAGAGGAGAATTAAGATGAAGTCCCTGTTCACGAAGTGGTTAGTATTGGCCCTATTATACTTTACGCTGCTGGTTTCCTGCAATGGCGGTGGTGGTTCAATGACCGCCGGCGGAGGTATCGACGGCACCGGAATCATGAGCGCGGGCGTGGTATCCGCCTTCGGCAGCATTGTTGTCAACGGGACCGAGTTCTATACGAACAATGCCTCAGTTATCATCAATGGAGAAGAAGTCGGTTTTGGCGATGACGATGTCTTGGAGAACACTGATATCGGAATGGTGGTAACTGTCGAGGGCTGGATAAGCAGAGACCGCGCCCGTTTCACGGCAGGTCGGGTCATTTACAGCGCCAATGTGGTAGGACCTGTATCGAGTGTTGGCCCCATCGACCCAGATAGGAACGAAAAAGAAATTGAAGTCTTGGGACAGATTGTAGTTGTCAATTTTATCACCAAGTTCAAGCCGGATACCTACGGTTTTGACAGCATCGCTGCGAACGACGTGGTCGAAGTCAGTGGTTATTTAGATGACACGGGGGCTGTCAGGGCGACTTTTATTGAAAAAACCGGTGTTTTTACTCCCGGTTTAGTTGTTGAAGTTAAAGGTTCCGTGTTGAATCTGGATACTGTTAATAAAACCTTCGAGATCAATAACCTTTTAATAGATTATGCTCTGGCTGATATAAGCAGTCTGCCGGCAGGTCAATTAACCGAGGAGCTTTTTGTTGAAGTTGAGGGTACCATTGATACTCTTGATGGAGAAATGAACGCAGCGAAAATTATACTCGGCGACAAATTGGAGGGCGAGGATGGTGATGATTTCGAAATAATGGGTTTCGTCACAGACGTTGTCTCGGCCTTCGAATTTACCATCGGCAATCAGGTGGTGCGGACTGATGCGGACACCCTGTTTGTTGACGGAAAACCGGATGATATTGCACTCGGGGCAAAGCTCGAGGCTGAGGGCACTATGGTTGACGGTATCTTTCTTGCCGATGAAATTGAATTCTGGAAGACGGATCAGATCGAGATTGAGGGTATCGTCACTGAAGTTGTCTCAGAGAGCGAGTTCAAGATTGGGATTCAAAATGTGCAAACGGACGATGATAACACTGTTTTTGAACCTCCGGATTTGGAAATTAGGGAAGGCGTTAATCTCGAGGTGAAAGGTGTTCCGCAAGATATCGATCACAGAGTTATTGCGGCCGACAAAGTCTCCCTTGAGTTGGATTAGTTTGGTTGGGCCAAGAACTATTTAATCCGCCGGCTATTTGCTTTGACAATTTGTCTCGTTTTCAAACAACAATTTACAACCCTGAATGGACTATCTTTCAAAGCGAATTAATTGGAAACCTAAATGAGTCAAAAATTTTATGATCGTCGATGGGATTTACTGGGAATCATCCGTCTTGTCTATTGGATTGCCATTTTAAAATCCCCCTCGGTCCCCCTTTAAAAAAGGGGGAGGATGTGGTTCTCCCCTTTCATAAAGAGGGTTAGAGGGGATTTTCTCAAAATTTAAGCTCAATTAGAATAAAAGATAAATAAAAGGTTTAACGCATGAAAAAATAGATCTTTTGAAAGTGGCAGTAATCTTTCGATAAAAGAATAAGAAGAGCCAGGCACGAGACTTTGGCGGGTCGGGGTGCCTGGCTCGGACAACCTGAGGGCCTTGCGGCACGCTCAAGTGACATAAGAATACCAATGCATTCGCAGTGTGTCAATGGGCTCTCCAGAACCATATGGAGGGCTTTTTTTGTCCTCAAAATAGAAAGGAGGTGAGAGAAAAACATAGAGTTCCTCCGTTAAAAGTAACAAAAAGAAAGGAGTTGAAGACAAATGAAACACACACGAAAAAAAAATAATCCGATGACAAGAAACATAGGTATTTTGTTCGTTTTTATGTTTGCGGTGATCGCTTTTGTTCTGGTTATTGCTGCCCCCAGCGCATTGGCCCACGACAGACACCACAGGCACCATAAGGATGAAATCTCTTTCGATGAAGCGAAACTTTTCTTCGAGCTCAATAACACTGATGGGGACTTGGGCATTCACGCTTTGATTGATGGAGAGGCCTGG
>CP070771.1:2718778-2719878 GCA_020345785.1 Desulfobacterales bacterium | reverse complement strand
GAGGTTTTGCGCGGTGAAGGCCTGGGTCATGCCAGCCGAGTCGCGGCCGTTCTCATCGGCCGGATCAATTTCATAAGCCCTGATCGGCCGCGAAAATCCTTTCACTTCGATCGTCTCCATCGGCCGGCAGCCAATTTGATCGTTTACCAGGGCCCAGGTGGCATGGCTGATAAGAATTTTTCCCGGCTTGCAGGCCGTCTCCAGCCGGGAGGCCAGATTGACCTGCATGCCCATGGCGCTGTATTCGCTTCTAGAGTGGGAGCCGAAACTACCCACCGTCGCCATGCCGGTATTAATACCGCATCGAATTTGCAGGGGATACTCGATGCCTTCATAAAACCACTTTTGTTGGAGTTCCGTCATTTTATGCTGCATATCGATCGCCATCTGCACACAGCGCAGGGCGTGATCGCGGTCGTTGGTTCCGTCCGGCGCACCGAAAAAAACAAACAATGCGTCGCCGGTAATATTGGCCAGGGTTCCCTCGTAATTTTGAATGATGTCATTCATACAGGAAAAATATTCGTTTAACAGTCTGCCCATATCTTCGGGCTCCATGGCATCCGTGATCCGGGTGAAATCTTTTATATCGGAGAAGAACAAGGTCAGTTTTCGACGGCTGTGATCCCGCACCGGCTCGACCTCTCCGGCCAATATTTTTTTGACCAACTGGGACGGTACATACCTTGATAAAAACTTCTGGGCCTTATCGATAATGCGCTTTTGCCTCTGCAGATCTTTGGTCCTTAATTCGATGGTCCTTTCCTGTTTCAGGCGAATGGTGTTGACCTCTTCTATGCGGCGTTCAAGTTCTTCGATAATCTCGCGCGATATGCGCCAGCGGATCAGATCCATGCAGCGCGAATACACCGGCTTGGCCTTCCACCTGATTTGACATTCGCAGAATTTGCCGCCTTCAAATTGACATACCCTCTCTTTGACTGCCGCCGGATTACCCGTAAGTTTTCCGAGACCCTCGTAAACACCTCTGTTCATGTCGCAGAAAAGCTTGGTAACGGCCGGATCATCATCCCAGTATATTCTTACCATGGCGAGACCGTTTTGATTCTTTACGATCTTAATTGAACGGTTTTGGTTGA
>CP070771.1:2717572-2718678 GCA_020345785.1 Desulfobacterales bacterium | reverse complement strand
CCTTCTTCCGGCAGACCCCAGAAGGTTCCGGATCCTTCGGGATACTCCATATAGGTTTGCCAAACCACGGGATCATACCACTCGATGTCCAATTCCGGATGCTGTTCAATTAGTCGGCTGATATTCACGATCCAGCCGGGCGAGGCAAAAGCGCCCAGCCACTGGCTGTCACTGATGATGATGTTAAATTCCTGGGAGCGCGTTGCCAGGGTGGAAGCCGCCTTTTGGAACAATGCCGAAAAAGGCGCCTCGGCAAAGGTGAAGCTCACGTCATAGCCGAATTTATTTTTGGCGTACTCGGCAAACATGGGGGACATGTCCACCCCCAGACGACTCGGCAGCCAGCCGCCGATACCCAGGATGGCCATATCGATTTTCTGGCCCTTAAGAGGATGATCAGCGGCCGTTGCGGTTGTGATATACAACGGGGTCATCAACGTCATGACCAAGAACAGAGTCATTGCCAGTAACATGTTTCTCTTTCTCATGATTACCTCCTTTTTCTGTCGGTTGAAGAACCGGGATGGTGGGATTGTTTGTCGTGGTCCTTTTTTCATCGGATAATTCCGGTTAACACCTCCTTTCCTAGCAGTGGACACGATTGCATGCAATGGGTTGGACAAAATGAATTGAAAAATGGCGCTTGAAATGAAGATTTGCTGAGAATCGTAACGTCGCTGGGCCGATGAGCAAATCGGCTGGCGCTGCAGATCCTGTAACTATCCTGTTGGGTGCATTCAACTCCTTAGGCCTCAGCACTCTTACCAGAGTATCCGCAGTCTGCATTTCTGATCGCCTTAATTGAGTTTATCCCCGAGGCCTTTCACTTATAGCAAAACATTAGCTTTGTCAACTGCTCTGAGAGTGCAGATATGCCGTCATCAAACTGAGGATCAGGTAAACGGACAGGGCTCCCGGATCGGGATGCCCGATAGCTCTGTCGCCCAAAGTTTTGGCCTTTCCAATGGCGGCGACCATGTTTTTTGTCTGCTCCATGCCGTGTTCGGCTGCTTTGGTGACGGCCGTCAGCACCTCGTCCAAAGCGCATGCTTTCATTGCCGCTGCGCTATGGGCTGCCGGTTCCAACGCATCCACCATGGTCTTGT
>CP070771.1:2716338-2717472 GCA_020345785.1 Desulfobacterales bacterium | reverse complement strand
CGCATACCCGGGTAACAGGATTCAGGAGAACTTCCAGTAACATAAAGTCAGTGAAAACAGATAAAGGTGACATTCACACCGGCACGGTTGTGAATGCCGGCGGCGTCTATGCCGCGGAGATCGGCGCTCTATTGAATTTAGCAATTCCGATCAAGCCGAGAAGGGGGCAGCTGGTTGTTACCGAGGCAGTTAGACCGGCCATAAGCTGTTGCATGCTGTCGGCGCAGTATATTGCCGCCAAATTCAATCCGGCTCTGGCACAAAAAGGCGGGGGAGTCTCGATTGAGCCTACTGCCAGCGGCAATTTTATTTTAGGATCAACCAGAGAATTTGTCGGATTCGATAAAAGGGTCACTCTGGAAGGAATTCTTCATATCGCAAAAAACGTTTCCAGGATTATACCGAGCCTTAACAACTTGAATTTTATCCGAGTATTTGCAGGCCTGCGACCCTACACGCCGGACGGCCTGCCCATACTCGGCACCGTTGCAGGGCTTGACGGCTTTATCATGGCGGCCGGGCACGAAGGCGACGGCATTGCACTGTCACCGATTACCGGTGAAATAATCGCCGATTTGGTCGTAGACAATCGCACAAAGTTTCCGCTTGACGAATATAAATTGGAAAGATTCAACACTTATTCCGCCACTGCTATTGAATAAAGATACTAAGCGTGCAGTTAATTAACTGCCGATTTCAGCGATACAAATGCCTAAAATGTCTAAATGCCTAAAGTTAAGGTAGCCTGTCTTTTTAAATGTTAGAATTCCATAATTTTAGCTCATTTTGGTCATTTTCAAATTTTAGTTCATTTTTAAAATACAAAGGAGGTATCATCACATGACCCCAACCTTAAACTTTGCCGTCCTTGGCAGCGGCAACGGCGGCAGGGCTTTCTGCGGACAAATTGCCCAAAAGGGATATCCAGTGGTGATGTATGAACCCCTGGAAGAGACTGCTCATTTTCTGAAATTAAAAGAAGAAAAGCAGATGTTTCTGGCAGGTGATATCTCTGTCGGGGGAACTCTGCGCGCAGTCACCATGGACATTAAAGCGGCCGTAGGGGACGCCGATGTGATCTTTGTTGTCGTGCCGTCTTTCGCACATCCGCCGATTTTTCAAAAAATGATTCCC
>CP070771.1:2715103-2716238 GCA_020345785.1 Desulfobacterales bacterium | reverse complement strand
GCCCGGCAATGAAACTGAGTGTATCGCATATATCGACGCATTGCTGAAAAATACCGGTTTTGAAACATTGCGCCTTGCCAAAGACCAAAACCGACCTAACCTGATAACGCGCCTGAAAGGACAGGGCAGTGCACCGCCATTGCTGCTATATGGACATGTGGATGTTGTCACCACCGCTGAACAGGAGTGGACTTATCCACCTTTTGAAGGAAAACTTGTTGACGGCTTTATCTGGGGCCGAGGAGCGTTGGACATGAAAAGCGGCTTGGCCATGATGCTTTCTGCTGTCATACGCGCCAGGACGGAAAACCTCATCCCTGCCGGAGATATTGTGCTCGCCATCCTGTGTGATGAGGAAGGAGGCGGCAATTATGGTGCAAAATATTTAGTTGAAAACTGCGCGGAGCAATTTTCAGAAATCCAGTATGCCGTGGGTGAATTCGGAAGCTTCTCAATGCACATTGGACAGAAAAGGTTTTATCCGATTCAGATTGCGGAGAAGCAGATCTGCTGGATAAAAGCAACGGTCCGTGGTCCCGCCGGACACGGTGCTCTGCCTATGCGTGGTGGCACGATGTCCAAATTGGCGAATTTGCTGCACCTGTTAGATAAACACCGCCTTCCAGTCCATATTACACCGGTTGCACGCCAGATAATAGACACCATAGCATCGAATGTGGCCTTTCCAAAAAGCCTTATTTTGCGCCAGCTTCTCAATCCATTTCTAACCAATACCATATTGAATTTACTTGGCGACATAGGAGAAAACCTTGACCCTTTGCTTCATAACACGGTCAATGCAACCATCGTCCGGGGAGGAGATAAAATCAACGTAATCCCCGGTGAAGTTTCAGTTGAATTGGATGGGCGCTTACTTCCTGGATTCAGCCCGGATGATATGATTAAAGAAATGCGCCAAATTATTGGAGATCAAGTGGAGCTAGAGATAGTTCAATATGAACCAGGGCCGGCTGAGCCGGACATGGGGCTATTTGATGAATTGGCAGGCATTCTAAAGGACGCCGATCCGGAGGCAATCCTTATCCCGCTATTGCTACCCGCGGTTTCTGATGCGCGCATCTTTTCGTGTCTTGGTATTCAAACCTATGGTTTTACGCCGATGAAACTTCCGTCT
>CP070771.1:2713865-2715003 GCA_020345785.1 Desulfobacterales bacterium | reverse complement strand
GTACCAGTTTGCTCATTAACGCAAGATCCACCATGGAGGCCTCATCTATCACCACAATATCAGCGGGCAGCGGATTTTCGATATTATAGTGAAAATAAGGGGATTCCGATTTTGATCGCAATAGCCGGTGAATTGTTTGCACCGCAGCAGGAATGGCGTTTTTTATTTGTGCGTTGCAGTTCAGGGTTTGGGTTGTCTGCCTGATCGAGTCCTGCAATCTGGCAGCTGCCTTACCGGTTGGTGCAGCAAGACATATCTTCAGCTCATCGACAGATGACTGTTCTAAAAGCAGCGCAAGTATTTTGGTAATCGTATATGTTTTCCCTGTTCCCGGTCCGCCCGTGATAACACTAAACTTTTTTAAGACTGTCGTTGCGGCTGCAATTTTCTGCCAATTTATGGATTCACCCATATCTTCGGAAAAATGAACGCTCATGCTGTTAATCAACCGATCAATATCCAGATCGCTTACGCGGTCGTGAACTCGTTTATGAATCAGTTCGGCAAGCGTTTTTTCATATTCCCAATAACGGTACAGATAAAGTCTGTTATGAGAATCCAGTACCAATGGCCGTTTTTCGCCAGGCATTCCAGCTGCAGGACACCCTGACAATTTTTCTACCCAGCGGTCAATTTTTGGACAAATCAGCGCGGCCTGTCCATTTTCTTTCTCGAAAATAATCGTTTCAGCGCTTTTATTCAGATCAAGGCAGATATCTCCATTTTGAACAGCTCGACTCACCAGAGCGGCAGCCAGAAATACTTCCGGATTGTTATCCGGGCAAAATTGTGCAATAAACTGTGCAAAATGAATATCCATCCAGGAGAAGATTTTTTTGCGATGTAGGGTTTTTATAAGTGTTTTTTTCATTAAAGTTTAAAAATTTTGAAAATTGGGGATTAAAGCCTGTCCCAACCGATTTATCAGACTTTGCGCCGGGCAATCCCGGAAAATTCCCCCTGCTGGACCTTGCGGTCCCCCGGTTCCCCGGATAAAGATATAATATATGCCACCGAAATCGATATCATAGTCGAAATCCGGTTTGCGTCGGCGTAAATATTGGTACAGAGCAAGCGTGTATAAATGATACTGTAGAATATATAAATTATCTTCCATGGTCTTGATCAACGACTCGTC
>CP070771.1:2712627-2713765 GCA_020345785.1 Desulfobacterales bacterium | reverse complement strand
GAGGCCATCCACGAGTTGGGACACACTTTTAAACTGCGTCATTGCCCCGAGCACACCTGTATCATGCACTACTGCCGCAACGAAGAAGATGTCGACCGCAAATCCGATCAACTTTGCCGTTATTGCAAAATCATGCTGCAAGATGAAATTAAACGGATAATGCTCTAATAACCCCAGCAGCTGACCGGATCAGTCAAATTTCATTTTTTTTCTGGCACCATCGGTTGCAGCGTTCAGCCAACAGCCTGCAGATTCACCCATATCAGAGGGTTTTTATCGGTGTTCGGCGAAGAACGCTCAAGCAGGTGTTGATCTGACTGCCTCCAATGGGCTTTTTTCGTTGGGGCGCGGCCTATTTCGGCGGTTTTCTCAACAGACCCAGCGTGGCCATCGAAATTGCAGCCCAAGCCGCATTTGATCCCAGTGTCTTTTGAATCTCCCGGCTGCAGTCATAGATTCGCGAAGAATACAGCGCTGCGATGGGTCTGATATCATCCACAATTTGAGCCAGCTTGTTTTGAATCGGCCGGTAATCATCGATCGCACTGATTTGCAGCTGTAGTTTTCTCAGCCGGGAGACAAGCGCGGACTTTTTTTCCTCGAATTTATCAGTTTGCAGGAGGTTTTCTGTTTGCCGTATGTAATTCATGGCTCTGCCGATCAGGGTATAAGCTTCTTTAGGATCTGCGTCTTTAACACCCCGCCCTTTAAACGCCTTTTTTCTGTATAAGGCGTTGATGGCCCCCCCTTCATGAAAAGAGCCGAATTCTTTATCCTGATACGGCTCACGGCCGATGCAGGAAATGGCGCCTGTCCATTTATCCAGCTCTGCCTGCAGGCTCATCGTTTCCTGGTACGCCGGCTCATTTTCAATATTTTCCCGATAATTTTTATATAATTCGTATGCCAGAAAGCCGATGCCAACGACGGCCCCGGTTCGGCCCAACGCTTTGCCGCCGACACCGAGCCGTCGCAACGTTTTTTCGCCCAATCCCTTGGCGATGCTTTCTCCGAAAACTTTCAGGTGTGAAGCCGTCATAGGACCTCCACATGATGCCTGTTTTTCCCGATTCTTAAAATCAGCTGTCAGGCATAATTACGATATGCTTATATGAAACTTCAACAGATCAGAACAGCG
>CP070771.1:2711389-2712527 GCA_020345785.1 Desulfobacterales bacterium | reverse complement strand
ATTAAGATTGATGCCGATGGCCGCAACATATTTCACAATGCCGCCGATGGGGGGGTAAATTTATTCGATGAATTGAAAAATTTGATCGATGGTCTGGAGAACCCCGATCCAGTGGCAGGCAGCGCTCAAATCAAGGCAACGGTCAGTCCTCTTTTCGATGCCCGTGAGCAAATAAATGATCAGCGATCCAGTTATGCTCCGGCCTTTTATCGTCTGCAGTTCACCGATGAATACTGGGATAATTTAAAGCCCAAGGTACAAGATGTGCTGGCTGAAACCGAACAGGCCGACATTACCCAAGCGGTTTTGGAATTAAAAAACCTTGAAATTGCTTATGAAACTACCCTGGCGACGGCGGCCAGAATCATTCAACCGACCCTGATGGATTTTTTGCAATAAGGTGACGCCATGTTAAAAAAAGCAATGGTCCCCGTAATTTTGCTGGTCGGGATTTTCATTGCCGCCCAACCGGGGATGACCTTGAGCGGCAAACATATCGTTGAACTGAAAAAAGCCGGTGTCAGTGACAAGACCATTCAAATAATTGTCGAAGAGAAAGCGATCGAAACCGCCGTATTCAGCGTCGATGACATCGTGAATATCAAAAAAGCCGGTGTGAGTGAAGAAACCCTGCGGATGCTGATAAAGGAAGGGTCCTTCTTAAAAAAATCAGAACCTATCATCTACGGTGCGCGCACGAAATCCTTGCGGTTTACCAGTGCCCAGGATGTGATCGAGCTCAAACATGCCGGATTGAGCGATGAAGTTATCCAGGCGATCATTGCCGTCAGCGGGGAAAGGTACTACTCCCAGCGCGAAGAGGCATTCGACTTGCTCCGGAACATGGGTATTGTCGTTGACGCCCGGGGTGACCGAAGAGATCGGAGAGAG
Source organism: Desulfobacterales bacterium (assembly GCA_020345785.1). The sequence continues at coordinate 2,711,636 of CP070771.1, read as the reverse complement.
GATCATTGACAAAATGCGAGTTACGGGTTGCGGGGTGCGAGCATAGCTCACGGAGCAGAGCGCATAGAGCATGGAGGATAGAGTAAAAAGAAAGAGCGGGTTTCAGGTGTTTCGCCGCGGACCGCTGGCCTGAAATGCCGCCAGTTTGATCAAAAATGAAACTCTAAAAAAGCGAATATCGAATATCGAATAATGAATGTTCCGCCGGAGGCGGATCGAAGGAAGGTATTCTGTCTATTTTATTAGG
>CP070771.1:2710150-2711289 GCA_020345785.1 Desulfobacterales bacterium | reverse complement strand
ATAGTAGGCAACTCCGGATATTACAAACACCAAAAAACTGCCAATCTTCACCGGCGATTTTAGATCGTAAAGAATAATGATGCTGAAAAACAAAACCATCAGCATTCCCACTATCGGACAAAACCATAGCCAAATACCCTTTAATTTAAATTCTGATTTACGGTACTGTTCGGGATAAAGAACCGGTAAGCGTATGGATGCAATTTGTAAGGGGATGAAAATGATTAAAGCCCCCAGGGCGGCAAATGCGGCAAGTGTTTGCAATGAGAATCCCGAGATTATGCCGACCATGGAAAAGATCCAAATGATGGCCAAAAAAATATGAGGTGTACTGAATTTTTTATTTATTTTTCCCATCCAGGGCGGCAGAAGTTTGTCATTTACCATCATAAGCAACGATTTGGTACCCACAATAAATAGTGCATTCAAGGTCGTTGTTAATGCTAAAATTGCGCCACCGGTGATGAAGAAGAGCAGCCCGACTTTGCCGGAGGTAAGTTGACTGACTTTGATTAAGGGTTCTTCTGATTCCAAAAAGATTTGCGGAGCAGCAGCACCGACAGTGGAGACGGCAACCACGACATAGATAATTAAAACAATTGGAAACGCAATAAAAAAGGCTGCGGGAATAACTTTGCCCGGGTTAATGATCTCTCCACCGAGTTCGATGATCCCGTTTGCCCCCCCATAGGTAAATGTCAGCAAGGCTGTTCCAAGGAAAAGATTGGGCAATCCCTGTGCAAACATGTTTGAAAAGTTTTGCGGGTCGATGACCTGCAGCCCTGATACGGAATAATAAATCAACGCCGAAATAAGGGTTATGACAAAGATGCCTTGAATTTGAGCCGCAAGTTTTACACCCAAAAGATTGATGACAAAGACAAAGGTCACTATGGCGATCGCCACCACCGGAACCGAAATGTCCGGCAGCAAGATTTGGGCATATCTGGCACAGCCCAGCGCATACAGCGGAATTTGCCCAACGAACGATGCCAGTGCATATACCCAAATGCCAACGAAGGCCAATCCGGGTGACACCATTCTGCTGGGATATTTGTAATTCGCGCCGGTTGTCGGAATGGCCGATCCCATCATGGCCACCGGAAGCATACTCAAAAATACGGGAATCACCGCCAATG
>CP070771.1:2708902-2710050 GCA_020345785.1 Desulfobacterales bacterium | reverse complement strand
GTTGTCCATGACGGCCCGATTTCACCGGTGTTCAAACCTTTTATGGTCTATGCCATTCCCTATTTATTCGATGACCAGGCCATGGCATGGGCGGTGGTGGACGGTCCTTTTGGTCAGGAACTGGCCGAGGCCATGCGCAAGGCGACCGGAATCCGCATGTTTGCGCTGGGCGACAACGGCATCCGCCACTTCACCAACAGCAAACGCGTTATCATGTCACCGGATGATATGAAAGGGCTTAAAATCCGCGTCATGCCGGGGCCAATCTGGAGCAAGCTGGTCTCTTCCCTCGATGCCAGTCCCTCTCCGGTGCCATGGCCTGAATTGCCGGCCGCTTTGCAGCAGGGCGTGGTCGACGGCCAGGAAAACGGTGTGACCAACATTCTTGCCGCCAGTCTGTATCAGAACCAGAAATACATTTCCCTCGACGGACACGTTTACAGCTGGCACGCCTATTTGATGAATGACAATTTTTACAACTCATTGACCCCGGATGAGCAAAAGGCTGTCAAAAGAGGCGTGGAAATTGCGAAGATTATTCACCGCGGCATGACGTCAGCCCAGGACATGAATGCGCCCGCTATCCTGAGCGGTGTCGGCATGCAGGTTACCCCCTTGTCGCCTGACCAGGTGGCCGCCTTCCGCAAACAGGCCCAACCCGCTGTCGTTGCCTGGGTCAAAGAGCAGATCGGAGAAGAATGGGTCAACAACCTTTTTGCCGCCATAGAGGCCTATCGAAAAGCCAACTACTAGAATGCAGCCCAGTTGCAGATGGAACCTTCGGTAGGTTGGGTTGAGGCACGACTGAGTTCCGCCGCCGCGGGATTGAGCTTCCCCTGCGGCGGCGGGATCAAGCCAACCTAGCCAAATTGCCGCGATAAGCGTACTGACGTCCTTTTGCCTTTCCCCACCTGTTGTTAATTCAAGCCATCCCGTGCTCTGCACGGGGTCGTCGTTGACTCCTTTTTTTAACCTAAATTGAGCGATTCCAATAAGCAGGATCGAACAATGGCCCGGTCTGCGCGGGCGGGGATAAACCCCGCCCCTACCCAACAGGTAAAGCAATGTCTTGTAGGGGCGGGCTTTACGCCCGCCCGGATTGGTTGTCGGAATCTGGAAATCGCTCAGATTAGGTATAAATAAACCGT
>CP070771.1:2707653-2708802 GCA_020345785.1 Desulfobacterales bacterium | reverse complement strand
AAATTTGCTGCCCCGCAGGAGCCACTTTTTCCGAGCACGGTCTCGGAAGAAGCGCAGTACCTTAAAGCAGATTCTTTTTAATTACGCCTTTAACGCAAAAGCGCAGGCGGGTCTGCAAATAATTTCAAGTCAAAAGCCTATCTGGCAAAACCTGAAAATCGAAAGGAGGACATCATGAACAAAAATGTATTCATTTTATGTCTGGTTTTTATGCTTGCCTTGCCTTCTGTGGTTCTGGGGGCCGGAGGATCGAAAGACACGTTGGTCTATGCCGCCTATGGTGACATCAAGGATTGGGATCCTTCCGCTGCATTTTCCATGGAAGTCGTCATGCTGGTCAGTGTCTACGAACCGTTGGTTTGGTATAATCCGCCCGGAACGCAGCCCCAGCTGAGACCGGCACTGGCAACTTCATGGGAAAAATCGGCGGACGGTTTGACCTGGACCTTTCATTTGCGAAAAGGAGTTAAGTTTCATGATGGTGAACCTTTTAATGCTGCTGCGGTCAAGTACTCCATTGACCGGACCATGAAGATGAAAAAAGGTGCCTATTATATCTGGTCTCCGGTCAAGGAGATAAAGGTGGTGGACGATGATACCGTTCAATTCATGCTTAAGAATCCGGCTCCCATCGATCTGATCGCCTCTTCCCAATACGGGGCCTACATTTTTTCACCCAAGGCCGGTGAAAAAGGGACGGACTGGTTTATGCAGGGCAATGCGGCCGGTACGGGTCCATACCAGGTGGAAAGCTGGGAGAAAAGCCAGCAGGTGGTGTTGGCCAAATTTGACGAGTACTGGGGCGGTTGGGAAGGCAGGCACTTTAACCGCGTGGTCATCAAGGTCGTATTGGAAAAGTCCACCCAGGTTCAGATGATCAAAAGCGGCGAAGCCGACTTTGCCTCGTTGGCACCGGTAGATGCGTTACCCGCCTTAAGAAAGGCGGCCGGGGTGGAAGTGATTACGCCCAAATCCTGGAAAAATTCAATGTTTTTGATCAACACCCAGAAATTTCCCACCGACAATCCTAAAATCCGTCAGGCGCTTTGCTACGCCTGGGATTACAATGCGGTGGTCAATTCCATCTATAATGGGCTGGCGACCGTGGCCGAGGGCCCGATACCCAAAACCATGTGGGGACACAATCCC
>CP070771.1:2706389-2707553 GCA_020345785.1 Desulfobacterales bacterium | reverse complement strand
GGTAACAACGTGATAGTGGAAACTCTGAGAAGAACCCAGGCCGCCGATAACCAGAGCGCTCTTGATATCATTCTCATCAACCGCTTTGCGAATCGAAACCAAGATGTCTTCACCCGGGTTTATTCTCACCAATACGATGCGTTTAATCTCTGTCGATTGTGTAATCATAACTTTAAACTCCTTTCATTCCCCCTTTATCCATAATTGGATAATTCCGAATAATTCCAATGAGCCACTGCCTGTTGAATCCAATTAAACGGCGCCAGAGTATCATCTTTATGCAGAATTCACTATAAAAAAATCATATATAAAACATACAAGTCTACAATTAAGCCCCAAACAAGGCGCGAAGAAGCATAAGAGGATTATCTCCCCATCGGTTTTGCTGTAGAGTTACGATTGTTTTGCGGGCGGAATCAGAAGCCGAAACATTCCGGTATCAACAAAGATTTTTGAATCCTCGGCGACGTTTCGGCAGGCATGAAGTTCATGGCCGGATTGCCGATAAATCCCCCACAAAGTTATTTACCGGATTACCGTATATCTCCATTGGCGTACTGACCTGACTTACCATTTGTACTGCCGACCAAATCTAAACATGATCGAAAACCAAGCCGGCTGAAAGCCCAACGTTATTGTGTTTAGCGTTCCTTTCAAGATTCAAAAACCAGCTGCGGCATGTCTGAATATCAGGTCAGAGGCTGGCGCACTTGGCACCATCATATGGCATTGTTTATGACGGCGATGTTATTTATGATAGAGTAGAGGCTTTCATCAAAGGCTCGCATCCTTTGCTAAGTTGCCAGGATATTATTTCACCGTTATGCAATTTTTTGCCGAAACGCTCGATCACATCAGAAGAAGTTCTTCGTCAACTCGAAGTTCGTCATCATTGATGAAAGGCCGCTATACAATCTGCTTATCGAAACAGCGGCAACAGAATTATTTGAATTAGCAAACTTAATGTGGCAAAGTAGAGTTAATAAAGCATGTAAAGGTATTTTGCAATTTTTTATTGACATATATTGTCACATCGTGGAACTCATTAATGTACACAATTCGCTTGCAAGAATTCCTTGTCGCTTGGCCTGCCGAGCTGCCAGCACGGGTGTTAATAACGTGACAGCCAAAATTTCTTTATTGACAGAATATCTGAGTTATGCG
>CP070771.1:2705114-2706289 GCA_020345785.1 Desulfobacterales bacterium | reverse complement strand
ATCAGAAAATCCAACCCGAGTTTTTGCAGGGTCGCCTCCGCGGGTACGCTGGTCGAGGTATCCCAGCCGATTTGTTCCAGAAATTCCTTTACCAATAGCTTATAGTCAACCGTAACATCCCTGACATTGCCTTCCTTTAGCGGCGGGTCGCCCACCATTCGCCCGGGAATATTACGGGTTAGTGGATTGAGCCCTTCACGCAGATTAAAGGCGTGGCGCATGGTATAAATTCGCATTCCGACTTCGTATATTTTCTCCATATCGTAGTCCTGGCCGGTCACGGCCGACAGCTGGGCGGGCAAAAACTGCAACGGGTAGCACAGGGCGCCGAACATACACAACCCGGCGGCGTTCACCACTTCATGGATCGCCACCAGTTTTGAATGCGTCGGGGCTTGCCCGGTATAGGTATACTTATCTATTTCGGGTGCATCAAAGCCGGGCGGTGTGAGCAGTTCCCCGCCCTGGGTGTGACGGGCCGGGGTAGCCGTCACCAGGTAGGTTGTGGCCAGACCCGGAATGAATTTGGGATCATGGGCCGGCATCTCTTCGCCCTGAACGTGCACCGCGTAATCAGTTCCGATTTGACCGAGTTTTTCCCAGGCCGCTGCAATGCCGTCGGCTAAAATGTCTCCAAACCCTTCGCGTTTGCCCATCTTTTCCGTCAGAGCCACAATGGCCTCGGCATTGCCCCAGGTCAGTTCCAACCCGCCGGTTTGATCTTTGCTGAGCAGTCCATTCTCAAAGCACTCGATGGCGTAACCGATCACGCCACCGGCCGCGATGGTATCCAAACCCAGGTTGTTGCAAATCTCGTTGACCTTGATAATCGATGCCAGATCATCGTTGAGCAGGTTCGAACCGAACATGGCAAGGGTCTCATACTCCGGCTTGTGGCCGACGCCGTCGTTGAACTCGAGGGCGAATTTGCCGCTCTTTTGGACCATCCTGCCGCCGCAGGCCACCGGGCAGCGCCAGCATCCATACGGTTTATACCCCTCAACCCCGACGACGGCATCATCGCTGATTTTTCGGGCCCGCTCAGACGGAAAATCCGTCGTCCCGGCACCGCCCCAATTCTTTACCGGTCCATCACCACTAAGGGCTGAGTCGTGGGTGAAACCGGCGGTACCGTATTTATGGAATATCGGATAGCCGCCGGTTGCTTCCTTTAA
>CP070771.1:2703825-2705014 GCA_020345785.1 Desulfobacterales bacterium | reverse complement strand
CCCGGATGGCCGTGCCGTCGCTTTCCGTGCCGCAGCTGGTAAAAATAATTTCATCCGGCGAGGCCGCTCCGATCAAATCGGCCACATTTTCGCGCGCCTTTTTTATTTTTGCAGCAACATCACCCCCGAATGAATGCATGCTTGATGGATTGCCGTAATATTCGCTAAGATAGGGCAGCATGGCCTCCATCACTTCCGGGGCGACTTTGGTGGTGGCATTATTGTCCAAATAAATAACCTTCATCACTGCACCTCCTCGACCACGAGTTCAGGTGCGACCAGTTCCCGCAGTTTGGATTCAACATAGTGTTTTAGAGTAATTGGGGATTTGACACAGGAAGCGCAGGTGCCGCCCATCCTCACCAATACGCGGTTGCCGTCGACATCGACCAGCTCCAACCTGCCGGCATCCTTTTTAAGGTTCGGATTGATTTCGCGCTCGATGCTTTCTTCGATCAGTTTAATTTTTTGCAAATTCGTCAGCGCCGGAGCTCTTTTCTTGACCGGCCGCTCGGTTCCCAGGATGGCGTCAATGATTTCCTGGATTCGATCGTGGCAGTTACCGCACCCGCCGCCGGCCTTGACATAATCGGTAACATCCTCGATGGTGGACAGATGGTTTTCTTTTACCACCCGCTCGATTTCAACGTCCGTCACCCCGAAGCACTCGCACACGATTTCCCCTTCCTGTTTTTTTTCAGATTCACCGAGGTGGCAGCTGATGGCCTTTTCAAGGGCATCCCGTCCCATAACCGAACAATGCATCTTTTCTTTGGGCAGGCCGCCGAGATACTCGGCAATATCATCGTTGGTAATTTTTCTGGCTTCCTCAAGGGTTAAGCCTTTTACGATTTCGGTCAGTGCGGAAGACGATGCAATTGCGCTGGCGCATCCAAAGGTTTGAAATTTGGCATCTTTAATTTTTCCGTTTTCATCCAGCTTGAAATAAAATGTCAACGCATCGCCACATGCTATGGATCCTACTTCACCGACGCCGTCGGCGTCCTCAATGATACCCACATTGCGCGGATTTAAAAAATGGTCTTTTACCTTATCCGTATACTCCCACATATCATCCTCCCGGCGTGATCAATTGTTGCCAACCCATGCCTTTCAATTCTTTTTCGCAGAGCCTGCCGGTTATCACAGGCAGACTTCGTTCTTGTAACCATGTTTCAAATTAATCATC
>CP070771.1:2702533-2703725 GCA_020345785.1 Desulfobacterales bacterium | reverse complement strand
GAGCTCTGCTTCGGGATCACCCGTGATTCGGCGGTGCAATTGATTCAATGCCCGGGCAATTTTTTCGGTTTGGGCCCGCATTCCGACAAACACCAGGGTGGTTTGATGCGTGCGGATCAGTTCATATAGATTCCGGTAAACCGGCTGCCAGACACTGGATTCAGGAAGTTCATTAAAAGTTTTAACCGGTGTAAGCACTTTGAGATCAATGTCTTTGCGCTGCCCGCAATCAATTATCTGCACCGGTCGCGGTACGGCATTGTTTTTTGAACCGATAACATTTTGACCACCGAGAAAGGCGGCAATTCGATCCAGCGGTTTCTGGGTGGCCGAAAGACCGATTCGAATCGGTTCCCTCCGGCACAAGGTTATCAGGCGCTCCAGCGATAGACTCAAATGAACCCCGCGCTTGTTGCCGCAGACGGCATGGATTTCATCGACGATAACATATTTTAAATCATGGAATATCTCCCGACCCCGTTCGGAGCTGAGCAACAAATACAGCGATTCCGGAGTGGTAATTAAAATGTGGGGGGGCAAGCGCATCATGGACCGGCGCACATGGGAAGGCGTATCACCGGTGCGCACGGCAACGGTGATCGGAGGCCATTCGATGTTGCCGCCTGCGGCCAGCCGCCGAATTTCCTTAAGGGGTGCTTTTAGGTTATGATAAATATCGTTGTTGAGGGCCTTCAGCGGAGAAATATACAGAGTGTGGATACCCACAAAATCTGTCTTATCCCGATGGGTCGCGGGTTTAAGAGATTTCCGAAACAACTCATCAATGCACCACAAAAACGCCGCCAGGGTTTTGCCCGAGCCCGTAGGGGCCAGAATGAGTGTATGATTCCCGCCGGCGATTGACGGCCAACCGGCCTGCTGGGGGGGGCTGGGAGAAACAAACCGATTCTTAAACCAACGTTTAATTATCGGGTGAAAACCGACGCTGTCGAGAACATTGGGGGCCATATCTCGGCCTGCTAAACTAACTTAAATAAATATTGGAATTTCGGATTTGGATATTTTTGGGAATTTGGTGCTTGGGATTTGGAATTTTAGTGTCTTTTAAAACCTTCTGATCTGTCTGGTGTAGAATTTGCTGAGACATTATAGCACGGATCTGCTCCGAATCCGGGTAAGATCAAAAATTACCGCGACAATTCCCGATGCTACTGCTTTCCATTCGGGCTCA
>CP070771.1:2701241-2702433 GCA_020345785.1 Desulfobacterales bacterium | reverse complement strand
GCCGGCCAGCGCCGAGCGGTAAATAGCGAGAATAATCTCGATGGACTTGCGGGCTTCAGCACCGTCGATAAGGGGTTTTTTGCCGGTTTTAAGGGACCGCACGGCGTCTTCGAAATTTTTAAGGTGCCCGCTGAAGTCAATGGCCCTGGGGTCGGCAGCGCCCGCACCGGCGCCTCCTGTTTGCGCCCGGAAATTTTGCCTTATTTTTTTATCCGAAGGTTTTTTCTTTTTGAAATCCCATACTGTGAAGGAATTGTCCCGCATGAAGACAGAGCCGTCCGACCCGCACAAATGAACTTCAGCCGGGTGACCGGTCGGTGAGAAACAGGATGTGGAGCCCTCGATGACTCCCAGTGCGCCATTTTTAAATTTGACGATGGCAACCGCATTGTCCTCCGTTTCGATACCTTCATGGATGGTGCGATCCGCATAAGCACAAACTGACTCCACCTCACCCGCCAGATAATAGAGCAGATCAATGGTGTGAATGGACTGGTTCATCAGGGCACCGCCGCCGTCCAGCAGCCAGGTTCCGCGCCAATCGCCGCTGTCGTAATATTGTTGGGTTCGATACCACTTGATGTACGCATCCGCCAGGGTGATCTTGCCCAATCGTCCGGCATCGACGGCTTGCTTGAACACAGCGGTGGCCTCGTTGAACCTGCGTGGAAAAATGCCGGCCAGCATAACCCCGTTTTCTTCGCAGGTTCGGATCATGCGATCCACGCGCTCAAGCGTCACCTCCAGCGGCTTTTCACAAATAATGTGTTTGCCGGCCTTAGCCGCCTGCTCGCAAGGTTCCAGGTGCGCCCCGCTGGGCGTTGCAATGGCGACGATATCCAATCCCGGATGCGTCAGAAACGCCTTAAAGTCCTGATACGATGCGCAGTTATAGGCCTTGGCAACCTGATCCGCATTGGCTTTGCTGCGGGAAAATACACAGGCCAGGTGCCCGCCTTTCATGGTCTCGATTGCCCGGGCATGAAAATCCGCAATCATTCCGCAGCCGACAATCCCGAAACCGTAACCGCCTTTTTTTGCCATGGATCTCTCCTTTATGGTTTAGATGGTTTGGAACGTTTGGATCGTTTAGATGGTTGACTAAGTTGATTACGTTCATTGAGTTGATTGGTTGATTCGTAATCGTAATATACTCCATCTTTGTCGTTTCTTGCTCACGAACTTACGAACT
>CP070771.1:2699949-2701141 GCA_020345785.1 Desulfobacterales bacterium | reverse complement strand
TTCAATCATCCGCGCGACCATGTGAGGAATGTTTGCCGCCTGAATACCGCAAATCCATTATTCAAGTAATTTTTAGCCGCCGTATGCTGGTCGCTCTAATCATGGGCTATGTGGCCGGTTTGCCATTGGAGCTGACCAGTTTTGTGCTGAAGACATGGTTGCGCGAAGATGGTGTCGACCTGACGACCATTGGCGTGTTTGCGCTTGTGGGCTTGCCTTACACACTCAAATTTATAGCCGCACCGGTGCTTGATCGCTTTGCCATACCGGTCTTTGGTCGCCGCCGCGGTTGGTTGCTCATATTTCAAACCGGGCTCATGATCTCAGTGTTCAGCTTGGGCACCACCAACCCCGGCCAGAATCCGACCCTGGTCGCCTGTTTCGCTTTACTGGTCGCCTTTTTTAGTGCTTCTCAGGACACGGTTATTGACGCCTATCGCCGCGAGGACCTGGCGGATGAAGAACTTGGTTTAGGATCATCCCTTTATGTGAGTGGCTATCGGGTGGGCATGCTCCTGGCGACCGGTGGTGGTCTAATCTTGGCCGACCACATGCCGTTTTCGATGGTTTACACTATCATGACCGCTTGTCTGTTGCCAGGCCTGATCACCACGCTGATGACGCCTGAACCAACGATCCCATTTGGTACTCCACGAAGCATGCGTGAAGCCGTAATGGAACCGTTTGCCGAATATTTTCAACGGCACAACGCTTTGTGGATATTAGCTTTCATCCTGCTTTATAAAATCGGGGATACTATGGCCGGTTCAATGACGGCACCATTTTACGTCGACTTAAATTACACCAAAACCGAGGTCGGCACGGTGGTAAAACTCTTTGGATTTTGGGCTATAATGGGGGGCAGCCTCCTGGGTGGTATCATTATGCTCAGGATTGGAATTAGCCGGAGTCTTTGGATCTTTGGAGTCTTACAAGCTGTATCGACGGCCGGCTTTGCCCTTTTATCCCTAATCGCTCATCAGGTATCTGCCTTAGCCGCAGTCATAGCGTTTGAAAACTTAAGTGCCGGAATGGGAACTGCCGCCTATGCGGGCTTTATGGCAAGCATTACCAACAAAAAGTTCACGGCTACCCAATACGCCCTTTTAACCAGTCTGATGGGAGTGCCCCGTGTCGTCGCATCAGCCGGTACCGGTTATTTAGCCGAAAATTTGGGATGGACCGGCTTCTT
>CP070771.1:2698643-2699849 GCA_020345785.1 Desulfobacterales bacterium | reverse complement strand
CCGCCAGGTGGGGACCCAATACCCCCCAATAGGTATCGTAGATGCCTAGAAACTGGGTCATCGCATATAACGGCAACCCCCAGGTGATGTAAGGTATCGTCCGCATAATATAAATCAGGCCAAACCAAGCATTGCGCAGTTTGCCTCTGAACCGCCCCAGCATGTAGCCGCTTTGCAGCGTGATTCCGATGGATAGGAGAGTGCCCAGCGTGGCCAAAACCGCGGAATTGAACATGGCTTCTTTAAACTGCGGCGCATCAAAGGCCCGTATAAAGTTATCCAATGTAAAATGGGTGCCCCGATGAACATAAAACACTTCGGACTCCGGCCGCAGGGCCGTCAAAACCAGCCAAAATATCGGAAACACAAAAAAGAAGCATACCAGCACGATGCCCGCAAACCAAAGTGCACGGCGCCACCCGTAAAGTTTCAGCTGTCCCTTCACGATGATTTCTTCTGCCATTTTAAGCCGCCTTTTTCGCCCCCCCGGTGAGCCGGGCAAAAGTTCGGTACATTATCAAGCCAAATATCAACATGACCATCGCCCCCATCAGCGCTGCCGCATTACCGCTGCCGTAGTTGGTGTACTCAAATACTTCTTTGTAGGCGTAAATGCTGAAAAATTCAGTTGAGCGGGCCGGCCCGCCGGTCGTGATGACCCAGGTCTGATCAAACTGCCGGAATAGATCAAAGGTGCGTATCAGCATACAGATGGTCAAAACCGGTGACAGGTAAGGCAGGGTCACATGCCAAAATACCTGCCAGGCATTAGCGCCGTCAATTTTGGCGGCCTCCACCGGCGAGGGTGGCTGTACTTTGAGTGCGGCCAGCAACAAAATTGCAAACCAGGGCGTCCACAGCCACACATCCGAGATGATGATCACCAGCATCGCCGTCCAGCGACCCGACAACCACGAAATCACCGGCAAACCAAGCGCTTCCAGCGCCACACCTACTATTCCGAACTGACTGTTGAACATCCAGGCAAACAGGATCGCCGCAATGGAAGGGGCAACCATCATCGGAAACAGCAGCAAGGTTGTGACAATACTCTCGCCGCGAAAACTGCGATTGAGCAGCAGGGCGACACTGATTCCCAAAACGGTTTCGATGGCCAGCCCGGCGATGGTGAAAATGAAGGTGTTGGGAATGACGGTATTAAAGAAATGGCTGTCGGTGAACAGTCGGATGTAATTTTGCAGGCCA
>CP070771.1:2697333-2698543 GCA_020345785.1 Desulfobacterales bacterium | reverse complement strand
AACGCTCGACACCCCCCCACACAGCCGGATCCATATCCTTGTCCGTATCTATTTTAATCGACTCCAGATTGGTCGTCACTGCCATTAGCGGGTTTCGCAAGTCGTGAACGATGTAATTGAGCAGATCCATCTGGCGCAATTGCAGATGCCTGATTCGGTAAAGTGCGAACCCCATACCCCAGAAAATCGCCAGGCGTGTGAGGCCGTTCCAGTAAGTGGCCATCGGCTGTACGTAATGACGGATGCTTGCGAGGTCGACGGAAAGCCAGATAGCGGCGCAGAACAGCGCGATTATTGAGACTGAGCGCATACTGTGCCACCATGCCATGAGAGCGATCGGAATCAGGTAGAAGACCCCGAACGATAAATCCGGTCCGGTGAGATAATCGGCCGCTCCGACCAGTGCGGCAATGAGAAAGCAGACCCACTGAAGTTTGGCCAAGGCTGCAAGGGCTTTCGCTGCCATTGGCCACGTCTTCCTCGGAACATCAGAAGACTTCATTGTTCTCGTCACCTTTGTTTGCATGAAAGATTTAATTTAACTATTTGGATTCGCCATGAACGCAGCATAGGACCTTTTCAACAAAACTCAGATAAACATGTCGGTTTTTATCACTAATCAGGATTTGGCACTCAATTTTCGCTTAAGAATCAACGTCTGGATAGATTTTTGCCGCACAATCCGGACAGATTCCGTGAGAAAAGTCCGCTTCCGAATACTTGTTGATATAGGATTCTATTTGTTCCCAGTATCCTTTGTCATCCCTTACTCTTTTGCATGAAGCACAAATCGGGATAATGCCCTTCAATGTCTTCACATCTGACAGAGCCTTCTGCAATTCTTTTACGAGCTTTTCCCTTGACACTTCAGCCTTTTTTCGCTCGGTCACGTCCGAAGCGATCATGAGCAGATACTTCTGCCTCCCGACAGTAAAAGGTATAAAATGGTAGTTTATGGTAATATGACGCCCAAAAGTGCTGGTGACACTGACTTCTTTGTGTTGTATCGTATTCTCCTTTACCGCACACAACGCCGTATCGAGAATACCTGATTTCTTCCATGATTCTATGTGATGATAGTTCTGTAAGAGTGCTTGTTCCCTGCTCGCGCCAACGAGTCTGCCAATCGCTTCATTGGCCTCAATGCACTGCCCGGAGGCGTCATAAACAGACATGCCGATCTCTGATATACGGAAAATCTTAAGATAAA
>CP070771.1:2696014-2697233 GCA_020345785.1 Desulfobacterales bacterium | reverse complement strand
ATTAATATCGCCGCGGTTACACGTATCATGATAAGTTGAGATCGTTAAGTCGTTACGATGGTTAAGTAGGGCGGGTCTCCGTGCCCGCCGATATGGGGCGGAAGCCTGCAAGGCGAAGGGGAGACACCCGAAACCCATTTTACTTTATCTTTATGCGCTCAATTTCTTCGATCAATTTTGGTAAAACGGCCAGCGCGTCGCCCACGATTCCCAGATCGGCGATTTTAAATATCGGGGCATCGGGGTCTTTGTTTATGGCAATGATTTTCTTCGATGAGCTCATGCCGACCACATGCTGAACCGCGCCGCTGATACCGATGGCGATGTAGAGGTCCGGTCCGACCGTGGTTCCGGATTGTCCGACCTGCAGGCTGTGAGGAATCCAGCCCAACTCTACAATCGCACGTGAGCCGGCCAGGGTCCCTCCCAGTTTGCGGGCCAGCGTGCGAACCGTATCCAGGTTGACCCGGTCCTGGCACCCGCGGCCGGCGGATACAATTACTCTGGCTTCGTCAATTCTTTCTTCTTCGGAATCCAGCAGGATTTCTTCGATCAGACGGGTGCGGATATTCGCTTTAGTGAGTGTTACCGGTATTTCTTCCATTATAACCGGCCGGGTAGGATCCGATTCGGCTGCCGCAAAAACATTGGGCCTCACCGTGGCGGTTTGTGGCCGCGTATAAGGTGAGATAATGGTGGCCATAATGTTGCCGCCAAAAGCGGGACGTGTCTGGATTAACTGTCCTTGTTCATCAATTGCCAGCTCGGTGCAATCGGCTGTCAACCCCAGATGCATTCTTGCCGCGATCCGTGGGGCCAAATCACGGCCGTTGGGTGTGGCGCCGTAGAGAAAGATGGATGGTTTTTCTTTGGCAATAATTGCCGATATAACGTTGGTAAAGCCATCGCTGTTATAACGTCCCAGTAGTTCGTGCCGGCAGCATAAGACACGATCTGCACCATGGTAGCAGAGCTTTTCCATTTCGTCCAGACGGTCGTTTCCGAGCACCACCGCACAGAGTTGTTCTCCGAGTCGATCAGCCATTCTGCGGCCCTGAGTCAGGATCTCATAGGAGACTTTCTTGGGAGTGTCGCGGGAACCCCGGGATTCGCACTCCGCCCAGATATAGACACCTTTATAGCGGGAAAGCTCTTCGAGGGAAACCTTACGACGTTCGATCTCAAGAGCTGCCTGGGGACACACATTGACGCAGGCACC
>CP070771.1:2694689-2695914 GCA_020345785.1 Desulfobacterales bacterium | reverse complement strand
TTTTCCAAATGGACGGAAATGATGAGCGAAACCATTGGGAAAGCCGCCGACCAGGCCGATGGCGGTATCGGACCGACGGTACTTTTCAGAATGATGCGGGCCGGAAATGTGTTTGTAGTTTTGAATGAATTCTGGATGGAAATTCTAAAAGATTTGCCGGCGCTGTATCAGGTCAAAGGCGACGATGTCCAGTCCAGGGAAATATTCGATCGCTGGGCTGCTGCCTACAAGAAAGTATTTGAGCAATTGCTCGGGACACCCATCTCCGGAACCGCTGAAGAAATCATGAAATCATGGTTGAACATCATACAAATGCATCAGGCGACTTTCGGGCTGTGGTGGAATCCATGGATCCATGCCGCCCCGCAATTTCAGGAGCAGATTGAGAAGTTGATGAAAGGTGATTGGTCCGCACTGACCGCAGGGCGCAGCCTCTGGCGGGAGGTCTATGACGAGACGCTGGGCCGTGTCTTCCGCATGCCCGCCTTCGGGCTCACGAAAGAACAGTCCGAAAAGTTCCGCCGGGCATATGATGCCTCTATTCAATTCTGGATGGCGCTGCCGCATTTTTACCAGCAATTCTATGACACGGCAATGGCAGCCCTGCGGGAGATGTTCGACAAGATCCGGAATTTAAAGCATGACGAATTTACGCCCGAAACGGCTCGCGAGATTTACAAGCTTTGGATCGTCACCAACGAAAATGCGTTCTTTGAACTCTTCAAAAAGCCTGATTTCAGCAACGCCCTGGGAGAGGTGCTGAATTTAGGACTCAGGCTCAAAATGCGTCTCGACGAGTTGAACGCCGACATTTGCGAGGCCCTGTCAATCCCCTCGAACCGGGATTTCGATGCAGTCGCCAAAGCGGTTCAGGAGCTCCGCAGAACGGTTCGCCGCCAGCAGAAAACCATTGAAGCGCTGAAGCAACAAATCAAAAAGAGCTGAACAATACAGGAGGGAAGGCCGATGCAGACGCCATTTGAAACACAATATGCTGCATTTTTAAAGGAAATCGAAAAATACAGCCACCGTATGCTCCAGATCACAGAAACCCTGCTGGAGAAAGAGGATGTTGCCCTCGCTACTTCGCCCAAGGACCTCGTCTTTCAGGAGGATCTTGTGAGTCTCTATCGTTTTAGACCCCGCAAGGAAACTCAAAACAGTGTACCGCTGCTTATAACCTATGCACTGGTAAATCGCGAGACCATGATGGATCTTGAAGAGG
>CP070771.1:2693362-2694589 GCA_020345785.1 Desulfobacterales bacterium | reverse complement strand
TCGGGGTCATCGTTGATGATCACACCGGGGTTGAGCATACGGTCGGGATCAAAAATGGCCTTGATCTCCTGCATAACCCCGTAGATCCGATCGCCCCACTCCCGCCGCACAAACGGCGCCATGTTGCGCCCGGTTCCGTGCTCGGCTTTCAGCGAGCCGTCGTATTTTCCCACCACCAAGGAAGCGAGTTCTTCCATAAACGCCTTGTACTTGTCTATCTGCGCAGAATCCGCCATATCCGGCGTGATCACGAAGTGCACGTTGCCGTCGAATACATGTCCCCAGATAATGGTATCTTCGTAGTCATATTTTCCGAAGAGGGCCTGCAGATCGAGCAGACAGTCGCGCAGATTCTCAATGGGTACGGCAATGTCTTCGATGATGACCGTTGTCCCTTTCCTGCGGGCAATACACACCGACGGGAACAATCCTTTGCGGATGTTCCACAGATCCGCCTGCTTGTCCGGACTGGTCGAAAATTCAAATTCGCGCGCCATGGGAAAGTCGGCAAACCTGGCATTGATTTCATCCACCTGCTGCTGCAGTATCGCCGGATCGTCGGCCGCGGTTTCAACCAGCAGGGCCGTCACCGCCCCCCCCAGTTCTTTTATGTAGGAGGGCATGCCGGGTTTGTCCTCCACGGATCGCAACGATACCCGGTCCATCAACTCGGCGGCACTCACCCGGCACTCCTTTAACACCAGAACCGCCTCGCAGGCTTTGGCAATGTCGGGAAAAAGCATCAGGCCGGTCGCTTTGAGAGTAGGCTCGTCGAGCGTGCGAAAGGTGACCTCCGAAATAAAACCGAGGGTCCCTTCCGAACCGATCATCAAATGCTGAATGATCTCAATGGGATCGTCAAAGTTTACCAGGGCGCTGACACTGTAGCCGGTGGTGTTTTTGATCTGGTATTTGCGCCGGATGCGCGCCACCGTCTCCGGCTCGCTTTTCAGCGCTTGGGACAAGTTCATGATCTGATCGACCATTTCTTTCTTTTCCTTCAAAAACGTGCTGCGGCTGTCCTGATCCCGTGTGTCCAGCACGGTACCGTCGTAGAAAATAAGGCGCATACCGCAGACCGTGCCCATGCTGTTTCCGGTAATGCCGCTGGCCATGCCGCAGGCGTTGTTGGACACGATGCCGCCGATTTTGGCGGAGTTGATCGAGGCCGGATCCGGCCCGATTTTCTTGCCGTACGGTGTCAGATAGCGATTGGCCTCCGCGCCC
>CP070771.1:2692027-2693262 GCA_020345785.1 Desulfobacterales bacterium | reverse complement strand
ACGCCCTCTATCCTGCTGGAAGTGCAGCTCAAAGGCGGAGAAAGCCATTTCAATGTCCGCGGGATGACCTTTGCCGGCGCGCCGGCCGTGCTGATCGGCTACAACCGGCACCTGGCCTGGACCTCCACCACCGGCGTGGGAGACAACCTGGACACCTATATCGAAACTCTGTGCGATGCCGGCTTCGGGCCCGGCAGCGGCTATTTATTTAATGAAGCGTGTATTCCTTTTGAGGCCAGGATGGAATCCATCGACGTGGCCGGTCAAGGCCCGACAGTCATTCCCGTGCTGCGCAGCGTGCACGGACCCGTGATCGACCAGGCGGACGGTGTAGCCGTCAGCCAGAAACGGGTCCACTGGATGCGGGAGATGGAAACCGAGCTGGGCTTCGGACGGCTGGGGGAGGCGCGCAACCTGGCTGAATTCGAGGCGGCCGTGGACCTGATCGTTACCTCCCACAATCTGCTTTACGCCGACAGGGCGGGCAACATCGCCTACTGGCAGGCGGGTGAGGTGCCGGTGCGCCCGGAGGGTTTTGACCCCCGCCTGCCGCTGCCGGGGACCGGCGAAGCCGAGTGGTCCGGGGAGGTGCTGCCGACGCCCAAATCCATCAACCCGGCCCGCGGCTGGCTGGCCAACTGGAACAACAAACCCTCAAAAGACTTCGACAATGCGGATGATGATATCCTGGGCAAGCAGTTCCGTCTGTTGGACCTCACAGACCGACTGGACCGGAAAAGGACCCGAGGCCAGCTGTCCCAGGCGGACATGGAGGACATCCCCAAGGACATCGGCCGGATAAAGGAACTGGGTCGCGAGGCGCGCTTTTTGAAACCGTACCTGATCGAGGCGCTGAACATCGTGGGCACGTCGCACCCCTTCGGCGAAGATGCCAAAGAGATACTGGAAGCCTGGGACGGCAGTGCGGTTGCCGACGCAATCACCAGTACACACTTTGAAGTCGCCGAGGTGATTTTTTCCACCTGGCTCGAGTTTATGATCGCCGCCACCTTCGGCGACGAACTCGGTCCTGCGGTGGATGAAGCCGGCACCAACATGCTCCTCCACGTCCTGGATGATGCGCTGGGAAAGAGAGGTTCCGGGGTTCCACCCAGCCGGGATTACTTTAACGGTGAAGATCCGGGCCAGGTCATGGCCGACGCCTTCGATCAGACGCTGGCCGCCCTGGCATTTCAGTTCGGCACCCCCGACCCGGCACTATGGATGTTGCCCCG
>CP070771.1:2690691-2691927 GCA_020345785.1 Desulfobacterales bacterium | reverse complement strand
GCCAGTCGATCATCGGATTGGTTGAAATGCAGAACGCGCTGGGATGCCGTTGTTACATTCATGACACCTTTGGGGCAGATCTGCTCGCAGACGCCGCAGCCGACACATTTTTCTCTGTCCACCACCGGATATCCTTCCGGCCCCATTTTCAATGCTCCGAACATGCATGCCCGCACGCAATCCCCCAATCCCAGGCAACCGACGCTGCAAACCCGCTGGCCGCCTGAGATGGCCGCCTGAGCGCTGCAGGTGTTGACGCCGAGGTACACGAATTTGTTCTCCGCCCGATTCCCGCCGGTGCAGGTATTATACGATTTGAGCGGCTCGGCCGTGCCGACTTCCATGCCCATTACGGCGGCCGCCCCCTGGGCGGATTCCATTCCTCCCACCACACAGACACTGGGCGGCGCATTACCGGCCACGACGGCAACGGCCGCTGCAGAACATCCGGCATAGCCGCACCCGCCGCAATTGGCGCCGGCAAAGCACGCCTCAACCTGGGAGATTCGTGGATCCTCCCAGACATAGAAGATTCGTGAAGCAGCGCCGAGCACAATTGCGCAAAGTGCGCCCAGCCCCAGCATAAAAAGCGTTCCTTCAACCATTTACCGACTCCTTGGAAATATTATTCAGGTCATTCGCCCGACCGCACCGCATCCACCGGCCAATTTTCAGACCGTGCAAGTATGTTCTAGGCCGACCATTTTTTCAAAAGGAGCCACCTTATCACCATAGACACATCATTTCAAGTTTAAACAGAGGATTTAATTAAGTTCAGATAGAGGTTTTAATGTGAATTTGACCGTGAGAGTGGAAGGCGGAAGGGGGAAGTGGAAAGGGGGTATATAAAAATTCTAATTTTGTTGGACTCGTAGAAGGTCAAAAAATCAGCGGTTCAATAAATCAAATCCGAAAATTAATTTGATGTCAAATACTGTAAATCACTGTAAATTGCTGTAAACAATATGCTTTTTTGCTTGACCCTCCTATTGTGTTCTGATTTTATACCTCCGATTCAGACCACGTTCATGCGGATTTTCAGGGGGGACACGATGCTGCTGAGGAATGTGTTAAGGGGGTTGCTGATCGTTTTTTGCATTTTGACGTGCACGTCGGTATCAGAAGCAGCGAGTGCGCTGAGCTGTCAGTTTGATCTCGATTTTGACGGTGATGTCGACGGGCTGGATCTTCAGGTATTTGCCCGGCAATACGACGGATCTGGTCTCGATATTTTTG
>CP070771.1:2689349-2690591 GCA_020345785.1 Desulfobacterales bacterium | reverse complement strand
CGCCGGCCGCCGAGCAAAAGAAATAAAGTTGACATGGTCATTATGCCAAGGCCGCCGACCTGGATCAATCCAAGGATGACGAGCTGCCCAAATGTGCTCAACGCACTTCCTGTATCCACGACGACCAGACCGGTCACACAGCTTGCTGAAACAGATGTAAAAAGCGCATCTACAAATCTCAGATTTCCGCTCCTTGAAGCCGCCGGCAGCATCAAGAGAACCGTTCCGGCCAAAATGAGTGCCGCAAATCCAAAAATTGAAAATCGCGCCGGAGATCGAAACAGCGCTCTGGATGAGAGCCTGATTGGCAGCCGGCGCTGTTTTAGAAAAGCAGACAATTTTCTTTCCTTGAAGGCAGGAAATCACCTGATGAAGTCATTCCGATAACTCCGGCAGAAGTGATGCGTTCTACCCGGCAATGTCTTTACTTAAAGCTGAATATTCTTCGGTCAGGGAGGCATAAAACTGTGGCGTCGTCCAGATCGGATCATCATCGTCCGGGATCTGCTCGATCTTTTTTTCCTTCTTGCAGATGATTAAACCCCTCGCCAGGTAGTTGTCGAGCGCGTATTTATGATCCAGCGTGCAGGTGTGAACCCAGACCCTCTGGGGGTTCAGCTCCCAGGCCAGTCTGATCGCTTCCGACAGTAGGAAACCACCCAGGCCCATCCCGATATATTGGGGCAAAAGGCCGAAAAATGCAATCTCGACACTTTCGAGCTGCCGAACGAGTTCAATGTACCCGAACGGAGAACCCTTGATATACCCGATCCAGGTCGTCACCGTTTCTTTCTCAACCAGTGCTTTCCATTCTGCCAGTGTCCATTTCAAGCGGCTGTACCACTTCCAGGGTCGCCCGACATTGACAAAGAAGAAATGGTTGATGACCGGCGTCGGTATCTCGACCTTCTTTACCCAAACATCGTCTCTATTAAGGATTTTGGGCTTGAAATCCTTGCGGGACAACATTTCAAGGAAGGTTGTGGTAGTTTCTATTTCCAATTAATTTACCTAACCCGGAAAAGCCGGAACCAAAGAAAATTAATCACGAAAACACGAAATTTGGAAAGCACGAAATTTTTCTTTTATTTCGTGTTTTCACCTGCCAAGTTAAACCTTTTTTTTCTGCTTAACTGGGGTTCTTTCGTGCTTTCGTGATAAAAGAATCTTTTCATAAAGTGCAAAGAATTCAAAACTAAGACTCAAATTAGGGCCTTCTTATTATACTGACGGAACATCGAC
>CP070771.1:2687996-2689249 GCA_020345785.1 Desulfobacterales bacterium | reverse complement strand
TGTCAATCAAAAAAAATTAACAAACAATGACTAGAATTGATTCAAATTAATGATTCTCATTCACCGGGCTGCCAAAAGAAGGAGGAGGAGATGGCTGAATACGATGGAATAATCATAGGTGCCGGACCCAACGGTCTGCTCACGGCTTCTTACCTGGCAAAGGCGGGCCTGAAAATCCTACTGCTGGAAAGAAGGTTTGAAATGGGGGGGGGATTGTGTTCGGAGCATATTACCATTCCGAGCTTCATCCACAATACCCACGCAATCTATATGCCCATGGTGGATTACGCGCCATTTTTTCAGGATTTCAAACATGAAATGGAGGAGGTCTTCGACCTGAAGTTTATCCATCCCGATCCTGTGATGACCCTGACCCTGCAGGACAATCGCAGTCTGTCGGTCTATCAGGATACGGAACGCACCGCCCGGTCCATCGCACAGTTTTCCGAAAAAGATGCGCGCACCTATGTCAATGCCGCCGCTAAATTCAAAGAATATATGGATGTGTTCATTGCGCCGGCCACCTACTATCCGCCCCATCCGGCCATGGAAGCCATGACCAAAATGAAATCCCACGAAGTCGGTCGGGATCTTCAGGCCCTGCAGCCCATGTCTCCCCGGGCCATTGTGGAAGAACTTTTTGAAAACGAACATGTCCGCACGCTTTTTCTTTATGCGTCCTGCATGTGGGGCCTGGATTACGATCTGGAGGGACTGGGTTTTCTGGTTCCGCTCTACTTCAACCGGGCAGCCAATTATCGCCTGGTAGTCGGGGGAAGCCACCATCTGGCCCACGTGATGAGCAAACTGCTTTACAAAAACGGCGGGATGATTATCGGGCCCAAACCGGTCAGTAAGATCGTGATCGAAAACGGCCGTGCCAAAGGAGTGGAAACCGAGGACGGTTATTATTACGAGGCCAACAAGTTTATTGTCAGCAGTCTCAACCCGCACCAGACATTCCTGGAACTGGTGGGTGAAGATAACCTGGAGTCGGACTTTGCCACACGCATCAATGATTGGAAGTGGGAGAAAACCAGCTTTTTTCATGTTCACATGGCCCTGACGAAATCGCCGCAGTTCAAGGCCGCTGAAAACAACCCGGATCTGGCCAAAACCTTTATCCATCTTTTCGGCTATGACTCCTACCAGGAGTTGATCGACCATTATGACGCCATTCGCAAGGGCGAATTGCGGGATTCGGGATTCAACAGCTGCTATCCGACACTGCACGACCCATCCCAGGCACCGGC
>CP070771.1:2686641-2687896 GCA_020345785.1 Desulfobacterales bacterium | reverse complement strand
GTCGCAGCGAAACGTCTGGGGAGTCTGAGCCAGCCAAATGGTCTCCCTCTGCAGGGTGAGCGTAATAAAATCATGCCTATCGACCTGTTTTAATGTCTCGTAGGCCGGGATCCCCAAAATGCATGCGCCAGTTTTTCGAGCCTCTTTTATACTTGCGACGATCTGGTCATTTTGTACGAAAGGGCGCACTCCGTCATGAATGACGACAAGGCTGCAGTTCGGATCAAGCCGCTGCAGGCCGTGGTATACTGAATCTTGGCGTCGAACACCACCGGCGACCAGATGGATATCCCGCTCAAGCTTTAGCCGGTTGATTATTTTTTTCCGGCAAAAATCAAAATCATCTTTCGGAATCACCAGAAAAATGTCATCGACCAGATCACAGCCGTCAAAAACCAGTAAGGTTCGCGCTAAAATCGGGAGGCCCGCCAGCGAAAGATATTGTTTTCGCAACGGACCTTGCATGCGGACGCCTTTGCCGGCGGCAACGATTACGGCAGCAACCATAATAATGTCTCTGATAAACCATTTTCCGATCGGGGGGAAGCCAAACCCTTATCGAGCAACAAGCCTTCATTTATTTGGGGACGAATCTTTAGCCTCGTTTGAGTTTAAGTTAAGTACCTCAACTCCGGGGGTAGCGGCACCCCTTTACCCATGGTATCTTCACCGTAATTGACACCTGCCAAGGTTTTAATATCGTTTAAAGTCCTCGCATCGCCCTCAAAAATGACTTCTTTGACGTTTTCTTTCTGGATTTTGCCACCCGCCCACTGGATATCCAGGACACTGCTGGCATCAAACCGGTCACCACCGACACATAGCTCCACCTGACCTCCGTAATGCTGAACGATCTTGGCAACCAGCAGACTGGGACGCGCATGGAACCCGAGCTTTTCCGGGATACCCACCTTAATCCTGGCCCGCTCGATATTTTCATTGAGTATTTCCCGAGCCAGTTCCTGACCGGTTGTCAGAAAGTAGCAGGCGTAAAAAAGGCCGTAGTTGATGGTGCGGTTGAGGAGCACCTTGGGACTGATCAGAGCAGACAGGCGCTCCTGGACATTCTTATACGTATTTTTGTATCCGGCCTCATGCAAATGCCGCTCGTAAAAATGAAGCAATCGTCCTACCATCTGCAACAAGTGCAAAACGACGGAGAAAAAACCGCGCAGCTGCTTTAATTTGCGATTGCCGTAAAGAAAGCCGCCGTGAATGACATAAGTGTCAAAGGACGACTGCAGATTATGTAACA
>CP070771.1:2685264-2686541 GCA_020345785.1 Desulfobacterales bacterium | reverse complement strand
ATAAAACTCCACCGGTTCTCGTTTGCGTCCATACAAAATCCAGGCGCCAATGATCTCTTGCATGGATCGCGGATGCTTCAAAAGATCCAGAAGCTTGTCTTCACGTGACTGTATTACGGCTAAATAGTCATCGAAAAATTGCTTTGGATTTTCTTCAAACACCCCGGTCTCATGGCAGGTAATCCATATCTTTGCAGGAATATTTTTGAGAAGATTAATGGAATCGATGGTCTGTTCTATACTTGAATAGCGGTCACCGTACCAGGGTCCAAAAGCTGTGAGATCATAATCACCTAAAAATAAAATTTGCGGTTCCCGGAAAAAAAAAGCCAGGTGTCCGGGAGTGTGTCCGGGGCTATGGATGACCTCCACCGACAGATTCCCGAGATCGATAAATTCGCCGTGGCGAAGCAATCGCGTGGGTTTGCGCGGTCGAAAATGAAATTTTTCTTCAAGTTCGCCACTCCAGTAGGTGCGTTCATTCTTATCGGTGATGTCATACCAGTCTAAAAACACCCCGATGTCTGCCAGGGGGGGGGCGTCATGTTCGCACATCCAGATGGGCAGGTTCTCGAACAGGTCGAGATGCATGATGTGGTCTTCATGCCAGTGGGATAGCCACACCATTTGGATATCCTTTTGGGTTTTTATATCTTCCAGTCTTTTGCGATCGGAAGACGGATCAATCACCACCCCTGCATCTTCAATATAGATGGAATGACAATAAGGATATCTACCCCGGTTCTTTCCGGGAATAACGCTGAGCGGTCCCAATTTTTGTTTATCCAGATCTAGCATTACGATAACTTCTCCACGTTGCTCTCGTTAGAAGTGATTACGAAGCCTTATCTTATGTCCCATGGCTGCGTTGTCCCTCAAATTGAATTTCTTACGTGTTACAAAGTTAAGCCCGTTGGCCCGTTAGCCCGTTTGCCGGTAACACAACATAATCTGATATCATTTTTTTACGGGCTCAACGGGCTCAACCGGCTAAACTGGCAACCCAGTAACCTGGCATTGTGCCTTGCCCTCGAACACCATCTAAAGTCTTGAAACTACTTTTAGAGGTACTTTACTATAAACCCTGATGTTTGTATTGCCGGGCCAGATCGGTATAAAATGCGGCCCCATCTTTGATTTGATCCATCCACTGCGAGGATACACGGCCCTTTATGCGCGCCGGTGTTCCCATGCACAATGATTGTTCCGGGATTTTCATGCCTTCCGCGACTACCGCCCCCGCGCCGATGATCGAAAAATCACCGACTTCGACATCG
>CP070771.1:2683858-2685164 GCA_020345785.1 Desulfobacterales bacterium | reverse complement strand
TCGGCAAACCCGATCAAATGATCCGTCAGTGATCGAACAGACAGTGGCAGGCCTGGAACATCATCGCTGTGAATCGGCGGGTAATAGGGGGGAGACAGCGCAATCACCACCATGGGTGACAAGTCTTTTACATGGTCCAGGGTCATTTCGATGATTTGAAAGGTGGCCTCCGGCATATTCAGGCGCTGCTGCTCGATCTCGCAAACAATCGACGCCAGAAAATTATCGTAGGCGGTCTGGAAAGTGCGGCCGGAATCATTCACTGCCTGTTGATACAGTTCGGCAAAAGTCCTGACGTTTACCGTCCACGACAGAGCGGGCGCCTGCTCATTTCTTTTACGGCTGTAACCGGTATGGCTTTGCCGTATTTTTTCAATCACCCGTTCGAATGCCGTTTCGCATAATGTTTTCAACTGCAGGATGAGTTCGATGGGTGTGCTTTTCAGATGGATCAGGCTTAAATATCCGCCGGCCGAAGGGGGGATGGAGGCATCGTAGACTTCCTTGCGATCCCGCAGGTAACTCCAGGAGGGCGGCGGCGGAATCTCCCCCCGCACGAGGTCGGCAAAGTCAGTGTTCAACTCGGTTAGCAGAACGATCTCCGATAACAGCAGGACCGGATTGAAGCCCTGGTAGATATGACCGATATGGGTTTTTTTGCCCCTGACATAGACGACGGGAAGCAATTTGCCGGCTGAACCGACATGAAAAGTGCCGTACTTGTCCTGCTCCTTGGCGTGGGGTTCGGAATTGATCAGAATCCTGTAATTCAGCCTGAATCTGGTTTTAAGTTCCAACAACAGCCTGATGCTGCCGCGCATACCGGCCGACAGCGATTCTTCATCCGGCACCGACAGCAGCAAAATGTTGCCCCTCAAATCCTGCCGGGCGGCATATTCTTCCAGCAAGGCAAGCTGAATGGCAGCTCCGCCTTTCATATCACCAGTGCCCCGGCCGAAAAGCCACTGGCCGCCTTCCAGATCCTGCCGCACCTCCCCGGACAGCGCCACATCCTTCAACGCGTTTTCCAGCTTTGACGGTTCATAGGCGCAATGCTCTAAATTGCCGTAGTCAAAGGCATCCACCACATCGTGATGATGCATCAAAATAACGGTTTCATCGCCCTGCCCTTTTAGCAGCGCCCAGACGACACCGCGCTTCAGAGGGTCTTGCGCCACAGGATACAGACCGAAATAAGCCGGATGGGTTTTGAAATAGGCCAGTCCACCAAGCCATTCATACAGGAAATTTTCAGCATCTATTTCCAGCCGCGTGCCGGTATCGCTTCGAATCCGCACCAAATCCA
>CP070771.1:2682451-2683758 GCA_020345785.1 Desulfobacterales bacterium | reverse complement strand
ATCCGCCATCCCTGGGTGGTCGCCTTCGCTTTTGGTCTGCTCCACGGTTTCGGCTTTGCCAGCGGACTGACGACCATGGGCCTGCCCCGGGAGGAAATCCCCCTGGCCCTTTTGCTCTTTAATGTGGGTGTCGAAATCGGGCAGATCTGTTTCGTAGGACTGATCGTAATTCTGGAGCGGGCGTTCCGGGTTCTGGAGATCAAATGGCCGAGGCTGGTTAAACTCTTCCCCGGTTATGCGGTGGGTTCTCTGGGAGCATATTGGACTATTCAGCGACTTTTTTTGATGATGGGAGGACTTCGATGAAACGTTTTTTCTGTCGATCGATTTGTTCCCTGGAAATACTGCTTGCCCTGACTATACTCCTTGCGACTGCGGTTCCGGCCTTTGCACACGTCCAGCAGGGCCAGGCACAGGGATTTTTAACGGGGGTTCATCATCCGGTTTCAGGACTTGATCACGTTCTGGCCATGATTGCGGTCGGCCTGTGGGGCGCGCAACTGGGACTCCCCGCAGTCTGGCTGCTGCCCGTTGCCTTCCCGATGATGATGGCCTTTGGCGGCTTTCTCGGCCTGCTTGGCCTTCCATTACCGGGCGTCGAGATCGGCATTGCCCTCTCTGCGATGCTGCTTGGATTCATGGTGGCCCAAGAGGTGAAACCCTCTCTTGTTGCGGCGGTCCTGATCGTCGCCTTCTTTGCGGTCTTTCATGGCCACGCCCACGGGACGGAGCTTCCGGCCGGTCAGAGCGGCCTGCTCTACAGCATTGGCTTTGTTGCTGCCACCGGTCTTCTGCACGGAGTCGGCATTGCCATCGGCCTTGTTCACCGCTGGCAGGCCGGAAGACTCGCTCTACGGGGCGCCGGCTCACTGGTCTGCGCTGCTGGGTTGTATTTTCTGGTGAGGGCACTGATATGAATAAATATATTATCCATGGCATCGCAGCTATCGCATTGCTTTTCCTGTGGCCCTCGGTCTCACAGGCCCATCTCGTCAATACAGGGCTCGGCCCGTTTTACGACGGGGTGTCGCATCTGGCCATGTCACCGGATGATCTTTTAAGCACCCTGGCCCTGGCCCTGCTGGCCGGGCTCTCGGGTGCGCGTGCCGGAAGGAATGTACTTTTTCTTCTGCCTCCTGTCTGGTTTTTCGGAGGAGTGTTCGGGCTCAGGATGGAGCAGGAGGTTTCGCTGGCCCTTTTCAGTATCCTTTCGTTTCTGGTTACCGGCGCCCTCGTTGCTCTGGACCGCAGGCTTTCTCTGACTCTGATACTGGCACTGACCGGCTGTTTCGGTTTTCTGCATGGGT
>CP070771.1:2681040-2682351 GCA_020345785.1 Desulfobacterales bacterium | reverse complement strand
ACTTCCGACACCCATTGAAACGGCGCCCGCTTGGTATCCAATGGGACGGTGCCGTATTCGCGTTCACTGTAATCAAAGGGATTTTTGGGGCTGTCCAGGTTCCCGATTTTTCCCTTTTTCGAGTTTAATTCCGGTTTATCCGTTAGATTACCCATTTTTTGTGCTCTCCCTCCTCTTTTTGTTTCCGGGCATATTCCTGCCGTTCTTCCTGCTTGGGAACAATGCGGTCATCCGGGCCGACGTATTTAATCATGGAAAGATCAATCATCTGAACCATCGGCTCATGGCGGGAGGCGCCCCAGGCCCGTCCCTTTTTCATGTTGAAGAGCGCATGCGCCGCGCAGCTGAATCCGCGGCAAACACTACCCAGACACCAGGCTGCATTGGGGGAAAATCCGATTTCCATTAACGCCGTATTGCCGGAGCCCACCACATTCACCCCCACATAGGAGCGGCCTTCCTCTTTACGGCGGGCATGAAAATGCTTCTCCAGCGCCCGTTGAAACTCGAGGTAAACCCCCTCAAGACCGAGCTCTTCCTGTTTGAGGTGAATCGGCTCCGCTCGCGGGTCGCTGTCAATGTGCTGAGGCTGTCCCATCCCCATGATCGGCCGGCCGGCATCCATGTATTCGTCAACCAGAATCTTGGCCATCTCGTCAATGGTCTTGGCCTCCCTTTGGGCGCGCTCGATGTACTTGTTGAGCATGTAACCGTGAGCCGCGCCCGGACCATGGACGCCCCCGAAAGTCGTAACGGCAGACGCAATCGCACAGGGAAGGTTCGGCCGGCCGGCACTTACCCCAATAGCGCCGACGGCTGAAGGCGACATGGAATGCTCCATGAACACCCCCATTTCGTATTTGAGCATTTTTTCTTCTTCTTCGGTGGGAATTCGATTCTGATACAACACGAACAATGCATCGCAGAATGAATACCCTTCCTCGGCCAGCTCACTCAAGTCGTAGCCGCGCATAACGGTTTTTTCTTCCGTCTTGTAGGAAATGGCGGTCTTTCTGCGAATCAAGGGGTCTCTGTCCATTATTTCCTCCTATGTATTTTGTATAATTTTTATTCGAATCAATAACTTTAACCCAATAGAACTATAAGTCAAAATAATATTTTTTATGTTTTAAATAATATTAAGTCATAGATACCAGCATTGGCACATCTGCACTGCAACAATAGATTCCTTTTATGAAACTTCACCTGGACGGGACAGCGAACCGCAGCCTGCGACGAGCTCAGCCGAGTCGAATATCCAACAATAAAAAGATGAACGTCGAACATCGAACGTCCAACGTTGAACATCGA
>CP070771.1:2679594-2680940 GCA_020345785.1 Desulfobacterales bacterium | reverse complement strand
AAGGCCCGGAAAATTTATCTGTCGATGATTTGGATAGGCTGAAAACCCTGGTTAAGGAATACTATCCCGCAGATGCCAGAATTCGGAAAACTGCAATCGTTGTCGAAACTGACCAGCAGGCAGCTTTGGCAAAATCATTTGCGAAAATCGCCACAGATTTGCCACAAGAGTTTCAGGTTTTCTCCAATCTCAAGGATGCCGAAGATTGGATAAAAGAATAATATCAACTAACCTGCCTTCAAAGCCTCCCGCGCAACATCTATAAATCCATTCAAAACAGGCGTAAGCCACTTATCTTGATGCCAGATCCGTAACGCCCTTCCTCAGATCACGGCCAAGCCCCTCCTGGGCGAAGGTAGTGAATCGAAGTTTTAATTTGGCATGCTTTCCCGAAAGCGTGCAATTACAGGTATGAGACGATGGATGCAAAAGCTTTCAGGAGAGGCGGCCGAAATGTTGGCTGATATCATTGATAAACACAGTTAAGATTCATCCTAATTTAAGCTTTGATATTGCAATTTCATAAGGAGATGATAGACACTTTTGTCTGAAAATCTGATTCTTTTAAAAAACGTGACTTAATCTATAATCCGATTGAGAACAAAATGGATCATCATCAGACCCACTGGGACTCCAAGTTTAAAAAGGTGCTGCAGGATAAGCGCACGTTAACGGCTGAGCCATGGCTCACGGGTTGGCTACACATGGTGCCAGTAGGTGTATGTCGACGCGCGTTGGATGTGGGATGTGGATCCGGTTATAACACCAGACTTCTTCTGGACCATGGTTTCGAGGTCACGGCCATTGACATTTCTAAACGGGCGTTGGATTTATGCAGACGCGAGGCCCCGCAGGCACGCGTCGCGGGGGTAGACGTGCGGGAAGGGCTTCCGTTTAGCGGTGATTGTTTTGAACTCATCGTGGCCGATCTGTCATTACACTACTTTTCATGGGATATGACAAATGCAATCGTCAAAGATGTGGCAAACAGCCTTGTTACCGGAGGGCTTTTCACTGGAAGATTCAACTCTACCGGAGATGTTAACTTCGGTGCCGGAACCGGCGAGCCGGTCCGCGGTGAGTCCAACCTGTTGATGGTCGATGGCATCGAGAAACGATTCTTCACACGGGAATGCTTCGGCAAGCTATTTGGGCCACCCTGGATGGTGGTGGCTTTGGTGGAAAAGACAACTTGCAGGTTCGGCGCCAGAAAGGTGCTCTGGGAATTAGTGGCTACCAAATGCGATTGAAACTCGACTGAACATGGGGCTGCACAGGATAGAGAATCCACAGAAGCTGCTTCCCCGTTTGTGGGCTAACCTTTTGGCGGCAGAAAATAAGGAGGA
>CP070771.1:2678127-2679494 GCA_020345785.1 Desulfobacterales bacterium | reverse complement strand
GCGGGAACCCCGGGATTCGCACTCCGCCCAGATATATACACCTTTATATCGGGAAAGCTCTTCGAGGGAAACCTTACGACGCGCAATTTCCAGGGCTGCCTGGGGACACACATTGACGCAGGCACCACAGAGGGTGCACAGTTCATTGGCCTGAGCAAGCTCATCAACAACCGCAATGGCGCCAAACGGGCAGGATTTTACACAAAGACCGCAAGCATTGCACTTCTCATTATCGATTCTCAGCATCGAACGGAGTTAATCCTTTTGCACAATTGATAAAAGACACAAATTAACACAAATTCTAACAAACCGACATAACTTAACAAACGAATGTCTAAAATGATCTAAACTGCCTAAAATGCCTAAAATTAAGGAATCGCTACGCTCTATCTTTTTTTCATAAAATTGACAGGATACCACAATTTTAGCTCATTTTAGTTCATTTTCAATTTTAGATCATTCACATTATCATCTCTGTAACCTATTGAATACAAATCATAATAATTTATAATTAGGGTATGCTGAAGCAGAGCTAATTATATGAACCTTTCCTCCCGCAAAAACGCCGCGATCTTTCTGGCGGCGACCTCCGGGTCGATGCCTTCCAATTTAATGCCGCCCTGCTTTTGCTGAGGCGGAAAGACCTTGACGACCTGGGTATATGATCCCTTGAGCCCCAGCTCCTCTTCACTAAGATCAAGGTCCTCGGCGGTAATCACGCACACCTCTTTCAGACGCGCATTGAGAACCTCCTGAAAGGAAGGAACCCGTCGAATGGGGTCGCCTTTGGAGGTCGAAACCAGCGCCGGTAATCGTGCTTCAAGCCGTTCATAACCACTGTCGGTTTCCCGTTTTACCCGGATGCGTTTTTTATTGGGTGTCAATTGCACCTCGACGCCGTAGGTAATCTGCGGCAGGCTAAGAATTTCCGCAACCTCCGGTCCTACCTGGGCGGTGTCGCCATCGATGGCCTGTTTGCCCATCAGGATCAGGCTGAAATCGGGTGCGGTAGATCGAATGGCGGCCGACAAGGTCAGCGCGGTGGCCCAGGTATCGGCGCCGGCGAATTTGCGGTCGCTCACCAGAACGGCCCGATCGGCGCCCAGTTCAAGGCAGCGCAAGAGTGCGGATTTGGCCTGAGGCGGTCCCATGGTAATTGCAACAATTTCGATGTCCGGCGTTTCAGATTTCAGGTGCACCGCGTGATCCAGTGCATATTCGCAAAAGGGATTGAGGATAGACGTAATTCCTTCCCGGATAAGCGTGCCGGTTTCAGGATTAACCTTGACATCAGTTATTTCAGGGACCTGCTTGACGCACACAACGATTTTCATAAGCAAACTGAAGTTAGAGTCTTATGTTATTTC
>CP070771.1:2676657-2678027 GCA_020345785.1 Desulfobacterales bacterium | reverse complement strand
GCTTCTTCGGCGAACAATGGGGTGACGCGTTGCGGGTGGCGAGTTGCGGGTTGTGGGGTGCGGGTTACGGGGTGCGGGGTGTGGGGTGCGGGTTACGGGGTGTGGGTTGTGGGGAGCAGGGTATGACCGGTAAGGATTAAATGCCAAATTAAAATCACAAATACCAAATAACAAATCACAAACAAATTCCAATAACCGAAATTCAAAATTCCAAACCAAGAACTAATCATTCAAACAAACGGATTTTCTTGGTTTAGTCGGTTTCGGACAGTGATGATTGTAATTTGAGATTTATTTGTGATTTGGTGCTTGTGATTTGGAATTTATGCCTTGTCAGCCATGCTACGTTAATTATTGTTTGCCACCTGAGACCTGTCATGGCACCCGTTTTTAGTTTCATATAAGGAATACGCCGAATGATAAAGGTTGGTCCCGCCGGTTCGGGCGGTTTGGGAAACTTGAAAGGAGTGCAGAAAGTTGCCGAGATGGGCCTCGACTGTATGGAGGTCGAATTTACGTACGGGGTGCGCATGGATCTTAAAACCGCTCAAGCGGTGGGCGCCCAGGCAAAAGAAAAAGGGATCATTTTATCCGTGCACGCTCCTTACTACATTAACCTGGCTTCGGATGAAAAAGACAAGTTCGCTGCCAGCCGCAAACGGATTCTGGATTCCTGTGAGAGAGCGCACCACATGGGCGCCCAAAATGTGAGCTTCCATGCCGGATTCTATCAAAACAGACCGGCAGAGCAGACCTATCATCTGATTAAAAAAGCGATTGTCGGACTGCAAAAAGACGTTTTGGACAATGGTTGGAAGGTTAAGTTGTGCCCGGAAATTACCGGCAAGTCCTCCCAGTTCGGATCACTGTCAGAGCTATTACAATTAAAAAAAGAGACCGGCTGCGGGATAACCGTTGATTTCTCTCATTTATACGCCAGACAACAGGGAGACATCGATTATGTGAGAATCCTTAAAAGGCTGCCTAAAAAATTTCATGCACACTTTTCAGGTATAGAATATGGGGATAAGGGCGAACGAAAGCACATTCGGACCACTAAAAAATTTTTTGAGCCGCTGGCCATAGAATTGATCAAGCGCAAGGTGGATATTAGCATCATCAACGAATCGCCCGAGCCTTATAAGGATGCTTTAATGATGAAAAAATTAATAATGAAACTTCAGTAAGAAGTTGACACCTGAAAATTCAAAGCAACTAGGTGCAGGAGGGGTCATGGCGATTGAAGTTTTAATTAAGCGAGCAACCAGGCAAGGAGAAAGTGCGAAGATTCTTTTACCGCATATTGTCGAATTAAGATCTCATGCAGTCAAACAACCTGGATACATTTCGGGCGAAACTTTATTAAATTT
>CP070771.1:2675177-2676557 GCA_020345785.1 Desulfobacterales bacterium | reverse complement strand
GTGCCTTCCACCTTGCCCTTCTCCACGAATTTGCCGACCGACCAGGCGATGGTTTTCAGACTTTTGTTCAAAATGTCTTCGCCGATGTCTCGCATGGTCACATCATACCCGGCCTGGGCGCACACCTGGGCAATTCCGCCGCCCATCAAACCGGCACCGGCGACAAAAATTTTTTTGATCTCCATTTAAATTGCTCTCCTTGGTTTAGTTCGTTTAGATCGTTTAGATGGTTTAGATCGTCCCGGTTAAACAAAAGACAAAAAGGTTTAACGGGATAAATTTTGATCGTCCCGATGAAATTCGCTTCGCTGATACTGCGTATATTTCATGGGATAAATTTGGATCGTTGAGTTCGTTGATTGGCTGATTAAGTTCATTAAGTTGATTGAGTTTACTTGATTGAATCAGTTGATGGAGTCGATTAAGTTGATGGAGTTGATTGGGTTGATTAAGTTGATTGAGTTTATTGGGTTGAATCTTCTCACCTTCTGATCTTCTCATCTTCCCACCTTCTCAACTTCCATTATATGTCCTTGTTTTCTGTCATCTGACTTTTGTACTCAGTCCTCATAGCTCAGTCCTGAGATACCCTCTTGGCCAGAAGGATGGTGGTGGTTCCTGTCTGCACCACTTCGTTTTTTTGGTTTATCACCTCTTTTTCGAAAGTCAAGATCCCGCGGTCACCGGCAGCGCTTTCACGGATATTCTTTACAATCTGCTCGACATGAATGGTGTCCCCGATATAAATCGGTGCGTTAAATTGCCAGGTCAGTTCCAACAAGGCCAGAATGCTGTCTTCCGTCAGCTCGTAGGACAGTCCTGCGTGGGCGATGACACCTAAAAGACCGTGGGCGATGCGTTTGCCGTACCCGGTTGAGGCAGCATATTCGGCATCCGTGTGCAGTTGATTGTGGTCCCAGGACAAGCCCGCGAAATTGACGATGTCCGCTTCGGTAATGGTGCGCGCTTTGGTAACGAATTTCTGTCCGATGGAAAAGTCTTCAAAATACAATGATCGAACAATATTGTTCATTGATTTTACCTGATGTCTTATTAAAGCTTCAGCGGGATAGCAGAGATCCTATTGCGTAAAATGTTCGATGTCAGTTGTCCGTTGTCGGTTGTTAGTTGTGATAAAAAATTTGGCGCTGATTGAATCGGCTTAAAATTAACGGTTATTTAAATATCGGTACTATCCGGACTACTGAACATCTCCAAATTTTTTCGGATATCCTTTTTTAGTATCTTGCCGGTGCCGCTTTTGGGGAGCGGCTCCTGGTTGATATGGATGATGCGCGGATATTTATACGGGGCGACCCGTTTTTTGACATAGTCTTGAATGGCTTTTGAATCAATGTCGGCGCCGGTTTTCAATACCAC
>CP070771.1:2673685-2675077 GCA_020345785.1 Desulfobacterales bacterium | reverse complement strand
CCGATTACCAATTTAAACCAGATTACGTTGGCCCTGATTTCCAGCGGAGGAATCGTCCCCAGAGGAAATCCGGACCGCATTGAATCTTCCGGAGCTTCCAGGTTTGGTAAATATGATATCAGCAAATCCCAAAGACTGGATTCGGAAACTCATGAGGCGGTACATGGCGGCTATGACCCTTCCTGCGCAAATGCGGATCCCAATCGGGTTTTGCCGTTAGATGTTGTTAGAGATTTGGAACGTGAAGGGGTCATAGGAAAACTTCATCCGTATTTCTACGCGACAGTCGGAAATGGAACGACAGTTTCCAATGCCAGGCTGTTCGCCCGGGAAATTGCGGAAAATCTCAAGCAGGACGGTGTAAATGCCGTCATCATTAGTTCCACCTGAGGTTCCTGTACTCGTTGCGGCGCAACGATGGCAAAGGAAATAGAAAGAGAGGGCATTTTAGCAGCCCACATCTGTACCATCGTACCTATTTCGCAGACTGTTGGTGCCAATCGAATTATCCCGGCTGTTGCCATTCCGCATCCTCTCGGCGATCCAGAAAAATCCAAAGATGAGGAACTACAACTGCGGCGATCATTGGTGGAGAAGGCGTTAGCAGCACTTGAGATCCCGGTAGAAGATCAATTGGTAGTAAAATAAACAAAACAATATTTTAAAATGAAGTTAGAACTCCAACGATACAAGATAAAAAACATAGAATTCGGTTCAACCACAAAAATCGAAAACGGCACACTGCTTATCGACAGGAAAGAGCTTGCCGATGTCATTTTAGCGGCTTCGGATTTAAATGTCGATATAGTCATCTGCCGGCCCGGAGAAAGGGTTAGAATCACCAATATCCTGGATATTGTTGAACCGCGGGTCAAATCAGAGGGTGGCGGCCAGATGTTTCCGGGTTTTTGGGGAGCTTTCAAGAAAGCCGGCAATGGAATCACCAAGGTCTTGGAAGGAGTTGCGCTTATAAATGTAGCTGCAATTCCGCGGGTTCAGGAGGGGATCATCGATATGGATGGTCCAGGAGCGCAATATTCACCTTTTTCCCAAACCCAAAATGTCGCACTTTGCTTTGCATCGGTTCCGGAGATGGAAATCGCTGAATTTGATCAGCGCATAAGGCTGGCGGGATTGAAAGCAAGCGTTTACCTGGCTCAAGCAAGTTGGCAAAATGCACCGGATGAAACCGAAATTTTTGAGCTCAAGCCCGATGAAATTGGCGCTTTAACACACTGTAAGCCAAAACGAATTGCCTATATCTGCTTGCTGCAATCCCAGGGTTTGTTGCGCGATACCTATCTATACGGTTCCAGTGTGCGCGAACTGACAGCAACCATAATTCACCCCAATGAAATCATGGACGGCGCCATCGTCAGCGGTAATTACGTC
>CP070771.1:2672189-2673585 GCA_020345785.1 Desulfobacterales bacterium | reverse complement strand
ATCCCAGCACCCTGCAGTATTCGGGGGCGCCATCAGCCGCGGGCACGACGGTCGACGACAAGAAGTTGGTGTTCTCGATTTTCATGTCCGCCAGGGCCTCGCACTTAGCCAAGTCGGCGGCCGTTGCCGTGCCGACCGACATGAACACGACCAGCAATACGGCCGACGAGACCGCACCCATCATCCTTAAGGCATTTGAAAGCGAAATCAGACGTTTCATAGTTTACCTCCCTTCGTTCGATGCCGTTTACGATGTTGTGCTCTTTCGGATAATGCCCCTTCATGCATTCCGTATATATATAGACGGGGTTGCGCAGTCCGGGTTGAGCGGCTCCCGGTTCCCGGTTCAAGTGGCCTAATTAATCCGCCGGACCTTCGATCTGACGTCTTTCTTCAATTTCCAAAGAACAGGTCACCACCCTTAATATGCTATTTTTCATGGCGGATTAATTAGTCTCTAACAATATCGTTGCGGTGTCAATCAAGTGGAATTATATTTTTTACCATATGGGTGAAGGAGGTCAATCCAAATAATTGAGCATAAAGTTCCGGAAATAAGCATTGGTTTGGTAAAAATGTCTTGGTTCGGGGCCCCAAGATATCTAACAGGGAGTTTAATATGAACATCAATTCCAAGATCAGTGGAATTCACCACATAACAGCCATAGCGTCATCTGCCGCTGAAAATTTGGCTTTTTACGAAAAGGTTTTGGGGCTGAGACTGGTTAAAAAGACCGTCAATTTCGATAATCCATACACCTATCACCTTTACTACGGAAACTCGGCAGGCGCCCCCGGCACCATTTTGACCTTTTTCCCCTGGGGCAAATTGCCTCGCGGCAACAACGGCGCGGGGATGGTCATCTCAACTTCATTTTCAACGCCAACCGACTCTCTTGATTATTGGCGAAAACGATTCAAGATGCATGGTATTGAAACAAAAGAGATCGAACGGTTTGGTGATCGGGTAATCCAATTTGAAGATCGCCACGGCCTCTCTTTGGAACTGATCGGCATCCCGCCGGGTTCTTCGACTGCTAATTTGAAAAGCGGCCCGGTATCCCCAGCTGACGGCATCATCGGAATTCATTCCGCAACCGCCTTGCTTCATTCTTTGGAAGAAACCCGGTTTTTGCTGGTGGATGTGATGGGAATGGCGCTACATGCGAAGGAGGCAAATCGCTATCGGTTCAAAATGGAAAGTGATGATTCCTTTGGATATTTTTATGATGTGGTTGCTGATGCGCGGGCGCAAAACGGGGGGCAGGGTGGTGGAACCGTCCATCATATTGCCTTTCGAACGCCGACAGACGAGGGACAAAAATACTGGCAAAAATCATTGAGGGACAGCGGTATTTCCGTGACCCAGATTCGAGACAGGAAGTATTTTAAATCG
>CP070771.1:2670674-2672089 GCA_020345785.1 Desulfobacterales bacterium | reverse complement strand
AAAGTCAATATAATGCCCGAATTTAAACTTTCCTTCATTCTAATATTGCGTTACGTTATCTTTTACGGAATACGCGTTATGGCGGCTGAACCTTAAACCCAAAGGAGGAACTCATGACTCATGAAATCCTGAAATTGAAAAGCGTCCATCCCACCGTCGGCTATTCCCATGCAGCCAAAGCAGGCAATACCCTGTATATTGCCGGACAGATTTCTCAGGACGTGGAGGGTAGTGTGGTCGGCAAAGGCGACTTCGAAGCCCAGGCTCGCCAGGTTTTTGCAAACTTGAAAAATATCATGGAGGAAGCCGGTGGAAGTCTCCCAAACATCGTGAAAATGACCACTTTCCTTACCCATTACAGCTACATCGAAACCTATCGCAGCGTTCGAAACGAGTATTTTTCAGAGCCGTTCCCGCCAAACACACTGTTGATAATAGAAAGTTTGGCCTTGCCGGATTACATGATAGAGGTGGAGGCGGTTGCAGTTCTAGATTGAAAAAGTTTGTATTCATAGCAGAACCTATCTTAAAAATGTAGATTAGTGTTCATGTTAAGTCACAGTATCAGGTTGGCCAGTTTGTCCCGCTAACAGCGGGATTGAGCCTGTTCATAAAGGAATGCTATCGGATTTTTATTTTGAACCGGCCAACAGGTAACGGGTCAACGGGCTTAACCTTGTATTTTGTGAGCATTTCAAAGCGAATCGCAACGTAGCCATTGAGCGCCAGATGCAATTTTGAAATAGCTTCAAGAAAGGAGTTGTGATGAACCTTGAGACCATCCGCAATATTGCAGTTCTTGGCAGCGGCACTATGGGACATGGAATCGCCCAGGTTTTTCTGATGAGCGGGTATCCGGTGATGCTGTTTGATATTGAGGAATCGATTTTAAAGGCAGCTAAGGCGCGCATAAAAAGCAGTTTAAGGCTTTTTCGGGAGGCCGGATTGATTGAAAGTCCGACCGACCAATCCGCTCTTGAAAGACTGGGTCTCACTTTAGACCTGAAACAGGCCACAGAAACGGCGGATTTTATTGTTGAGGCCATACCCGAGGAGCTCGCTCTGAAGCAAGATCTCTTCCAGCGCGTTGAAACGCATTGCGGCCCAAATGCCATAATCGCCAGCAACACTTCTTCTTTGACCCTGAAAGAGATCGGGACAGGGGTGAAAAACAAAAAGCGTCTGGTTATTACCCATTGGTTCAATCCCCCCCAGCTTGTTCCCACGGTGGAAGTTGTCAAAGGCGATGAAACGATTGATGAGATTGTGGATATTACCTGTAAGCTGTTGGAAAAGATTAAAAAAGCCCCGGTAAGGATACATCGGGAAATCCCTGGGTTTTTGGTCAATCGGATTCAGATTGCCATGGCCAGAGAGGTTCTTGATCTTTACGAAAAGGGGATCGCCAGTGCCGA
>CP070771.1:2669157-2670574 GCA_020345785.1 Desulfobacterales bacterium | reverse complement strand
GTGAATATGTCAGTTATTCGAGCAGCCGGGGAGTCTACTGCGATAAAGATTGCTTTTCGCTCCGTGCGATTGAGCCACTACTTTGTCGCCGTGATAAAGTCGAACATCCCCTTGCCGATCGGCATGCGCTGAATGTCCTTAAATCCGGCTGCAGATAGAAGTTCATCCTGCTGGGCATTGGTTAAATGAAGGGTTCCGGCACAAATTTCGTAGAACTGATCAAGAACGCCGTAGTCGTACATGGGATTTCTAAAATCTTCCAGTTTGTTCGGATACGGAAAATCAAGCACCAAGAGATGCCCGCCTTGCTTTAAAGCTTGATAGGCTTTGCTGACGGCTTTTTTTCGGACACCCGGCGGGATCTCATGCAGCGTTACCACCATGCTGGCCATATCAAATTGCGCTTCATACGGAAGATTTTCGCCCCCCATGACCTCCAGCGAAACACGCTTTTCAAGCCCCAGTTCAACGATTTTCGATTCGGCAGCTTCAATACCGAATTTATCAGGGCCAATTCCGACAAATTTACTTTTGGTAAAGGCCTGCGCGAGTTGAATGATCAAACTCCCATTGCCGCAGCCGATATCCAGATAGCGGATACCCTTTTCCAGTTTTTGTTTTAGGTGCTCGTTTTTGGGCAAGATCATGAAAAGGAATGCCAGTGCGATATTTTTCGTCGGTTCATACACAATTTCGGAAAATTCGGGGGTATGATAAATTTCGACAGGTTTCCCGGTGCGAAAGGGTTCCAGCGCTTCTCTAAAGAACGTTCCGATGATGTCTACGTCCATGGCAATGTTGGCCAGATAATTCCTGTAATGGCTTTGGTCACCCAAAATCTCATCCAGAAAAGGTTGAAGTTTATACCGTCCCTTTTTATCTCCATCCAGAATTTCAAAATGATAGGCGCTCTGGCACCAGATCTTCAGATAAGGCGCATGCAGGCCCAGCTTGGCTGCCAGAATCTCAACGGTTAAACCCTCCTTGTTTTCGTTGAGAGCTTCGAATATCCCAAGCCTGGCACCGAGGTTGATCAGGTGGGTCGCCATGTAACCCTTTTCAAAGTTGCGGATTTTTAACATCTGGGTTTTGGTGCTGATCTCGTCCATTATTCACCTCCTTTTGGATGAATCATGCGGTAAGACATCTCCATTCATGTGTCACCGGCATCGTTTTAAGTTTGGTCCACTAAAAAAATACTCCCGCTGTTATGGTAAAACCTTTTCAGTCTTCAGCCCGACAGGTCGATGTGGCTTATGAATGGCGTCATGTGCATGATTGAATATGCAGCCTAGGTAAACGAAGTGAAAAGACCATCAATCAATTAATCCGCCCTGACAAATAGCATATTCAGGGTAGTGAATGGTTCTTTGAAAATTGAAGAAAGACGTTCGAACGAAGGTCCGGCGGATTAATT
>CP070771.1:2667631-2669057 GCA_020345785.1 Desulfobacterales bacterium | reverse complement strand
TTGAGACCCGGTTTCAATCCGGCGTGGCAATGGCAAGGATATCGGGCGGCAATCGAACAGATTGTGGATGATGTTTCGGTAACGGCGCCCGGTGAGCGCATCGTATACAGCGACTTAAATTTTGTATTGCTGGGTGAGATCGTTCGCCGTGTGAGCGGAATGCCCCTGGATCAGTTTGCGCATGAGCATCTCTTCAAGCCGCTGGAAATGCGCGACACAATGTATCATCCGCCGGCAAACCTGCAATCTCGGATTGCGCCGACCGAGCGCTGCCGGAACGGCTTTCAACCTTGCGGAGGTCCTGATGATAATATGCTTCGCGGGCTGGTTCACGATCCCGCTGCCCGTCGGATGGGCGGTGCGCCGGGGCACGCCGGGCTCTTCAGCACGGCGGATGATCTTGCCGTTTTTTGCCGGATGTTGCTGAGCGGCGGCGCATTCGGCCAAACACAGATATTAGCACCGGCAACCATCGACACCATGATGTCACCGTCAACGCCTTTGGATGGGGGCTATATTCGCACGCTCGGCTGGGATGTGGATCTCACCTATGATGACGGCGGCGCAACGCGTTCACCGCTGCCGATCGACCACTCCGGCTTTACCGGCACCAAGCTCTGGCTTCATCCCGGGTCCGGACTATATGTCGTATTTCTTTCCAGCCGGCTTCATCCGGACGGACAAGGAGACGTATTCGATCTGCGCGAGAATGTTATCACGATTGCCGCAAGTGTGGCAGCCGGACAGACCGAAGCAGCCGGGGGGGGCAGCGCCGCGAGCCTTCAGCGGCCAAATGTGTTGCCGGAAAAAACTCGACCCCGCGGTCAAGTTCTCAGCGGTCTTGACGTGCTGCGGGCGGAGGATTTTGGCCGCCTGCGGGGGAGGAGAATCGGTCTGCTGACCAACCAGACCGGCCAGGCGCGAGACGGCGCCGGTACCATCGATTTGTTTTACCGGGCCGCTCATCTGCAGTTGATTGCGCTATTCAGCCCGGAGCACGGTGTGCACGGGATTCTTAACGAACGCGTGCCCTCATCGCGCGATAAAAAAACCGGGCTGCTGATCCATTCGCTATACGACCGGCGCTTGCGGCCCACTGCTGAAATGCTGGCCGGTATTGACACCGTCATTGTCGATTTGCAGGATATCGGCACGCGTTATTACACTTACATGACGACGATGGCCTACATGTTGGAGGCAGCGGCTGAACAAAAGGTCGGATGCATGGTATTGGATCGCCCCAACCCCATCAACGGCCTTCAGATTGAGGGTCCCCTTCTGAATCGCAAATTTATCGGATTTACGGGCTATTTCCCAATGCCCATCCGGCACGGCCTGACTATGGGAGAATTGGCGCAGCTATTTAACGGTGAAAATGATATCGGGGCGGTATTAACCGTTA
Source organism: Desulfobacterales bacterium (assembly GCA_020345785.1). The sequence continues at coordinate 2,667,655 of CP070771.1, read as the reverse complement.
TAAAGATGAAAGGCTGGCGGCGCC
>CP070771.1:2666099-2667531 GCA_020345785.1 Desulfobacterales bacterium | reverse complement strand
ATATTCACCGCAGAGCCGCAAAGTGCGCAGAGAATATTTATTTTATGTTTGCCGTTGAGAGGACGGCAAACATAAAGGATAATCCGCCATAAACGAAAAATTTGCCTATACGTGATGCAGTGAAATTGGCACACAAGACTATTGCCCGAAGGGCATGTGTTTTAAACTTTCTGGCCTCTCAGCAGAAAGTTAAATGATAGGTTCCTCTGCGGTCTCTGCGTCTTGAGCGGAGCGGGCGGTGAATCCATGTCTAAACACTAATTATTTAAGTGATTTCAATTGGCGTCAAAAACAACCGCAGCAATGACAGGTGCAGTTCAAGCGGGGACGAGCAGGGAATTGTCTATCCGGGGGGCATCGAAAAGTACGTTACAACCGGTAAGGGATTTCAACAAAATCATGTTCTTGGGGATTAAAATCTTTTAGATTCCGTGTGGTCAATTTTATCTTGTGATGTTGTGCGAGTGCTGCCTGGAAAGCATCCGGAAGCGTCCAGCGATGTTCTCTTCGTAATTTAGCGGCAAGATCGGCTATCGGTTTGTCGACGATAAGAAGTTGATATTGATCAAGCAACTGAATGACTTTGGGCTGCTGCCCTTCATCAAGTCCGGTTAAAATTTCCGCCCGCGTTATAACCGAAATTGCGGTTTCCAGGGGATCTAAATCAATGATAAAGCGTGTCGCTTTCTCTATGCCGTTCAAATGATCAATTAAAATAATAGAATCAATTAACCGTTCAATCATCGAGAATTCCATTCAGCACGAATTTTCTTCTGGTAGTCTAATCCGTCGCCATTCTTCCAGAGACCTTTGCTATTTTGAACGATGGCCCGGTAATTTTCAAAAAGTTCTGCCTCTTTCAATTTGCGAATTCCCTGCCGAATCGCTTCCGCAACGGATACCCGGTGTAAACTACTGTAGCTTTCAAGCCACTGCTTGTCCTCTTCTGAGAGTGTGATAATAGTTCTTTTGCTTGCCATAATTTTCACCTTTCTTAGTGATATACATATCTATATATCACCATCATAATTTTTGTCAATCATTCATTAACAGCTTTACCCTCCGTTTATTTGTTGATAAATAAATCAGAAATGAGCCAGAAAAAATCCAGGAAAGTCAGAATGCCCCAAAAGGAGTCAGACTCCGACAGAGGTTTGGCCGGGGCAGCAGTCGATCAACTGCTTCCGATCACGTTGCTGGTGCTTCTCTGTCTCATCGTCTACTATAATTCGTTGTCCAATGGTTTTGTATATGACGATTTCGGCTCGATTGTCGAGAACAAGTACATCAGCCAGCCCGGAAGATTCTTAGCATCCCTTTTGAATCAGTCTTATTTTCAAATCGCCGGGCTCGAGGCGAGCTACCGTCCGGTAGCCACCTTGTCCTACTTTTTAATCTATGCCTTCGCGCAGCTGGATCCTTTTTATTATCA
>CP070771.1:2664560-2665999 GCA_020345785.1 Desulfobacterales bacterium | reverse complement strand
CAGGATCAGGCCCTCTTCTTTGCGGTTTTCAGACACGTAACCGATACGCCAGTTTTGGAGGGCATCCTGCACGCTCCTGATGCGGGCCGTCTTGCCGTCAATCCGGATTTCACCGCTGGTTATTTGTTCGGCGCCCATGATCGCCTTGGCCAACTCGCTGCGCCCGGCGCCGACCAACCCATAAAGGCCCAGCACCTCACCTTCTTTAACCTGCAGGTTGATGCCATGGTGGCCCTGTGCCGTTGAAACGTCTATGAGTTCCAGTTTGGTCGAACCGAGTTTATATTGGCGCTTGCCGATGTCGCTGACATCTTCGTCGCGGCCAATCATGTGGGTAACAATTTTCTGCTTATCGAGTTCTTTAATCAAAACGCCTTCACAGGCATTTCGTCCGTCACGCAGGATGGTCACCTTGTCGCACAGTTCGAAAATTTCTTCAAGCTTATGGCTGACGAAAAGAACTGCCACACCCTCATCTTTCAACCGGCGCAGCAGGTTGAATAGAATAGCGATCTCGTTTCCAGTGATAGAAGCGGTCGGTTCGTCCAGCAACAGGATGCGACTTTGCATCGAAAGAGCCCGGGCGATTTCAACCAGTTGCATCTGGGCGACAGATAGCCTGCGTACCGGCACTTCAGGATCAATGTGCAGGTCGAGAACACCCAGCCACTGTTTAGCGTGTTGCCGCATATAGTTACGGTCAATGAGACCGAATTTTGTCGGGAGCCGGTCCAACATGATATTTTCAGCAATTGAATAATGGGGAATTAGATTCCGTTCCTGATGAACCGTGCCAATGCCTGCCGCGAGGGCATCCCGCGGCGAGGTAAAATTTGCCACGTCTCCGGCAATTCGTATTTCTCCCTCGTCAGGGCGGTAGACGCCGGTTATGATTTTGATCAGGGTGCTTTTGCCCGCGCCGTTCTCGCCGAGGAGCGCGTGAATTTCACCGGCCTGAAGGTCCAGTGAGACGGAATCAAGCGCCTTCACGCCCGGGAAATTTTTTGTCGCATTTTCTACTTGTAGAGCCGAGGTCGTCATAGCTTTTCTCCAATTACCACGGCAGCCTCTTTCTTTTCAGTTTGGATAGTGCGCCAGCGGTTGAAAACCACTGCTGCCAGGATGAGAAGTCCGAGGAAGAAATCCATATAGTAGGGGTTGGTGCGTGCTATGAATAAACCATTTTCTAACAGCAGAATCATAACGACGGCGATCATTGTTCCGACAACGGAAACATGGCCTCCCGCAAGCACGGCACCGCCGATAACCGGGGCGGCAAAGGATGGCAGCAACCACACCGCGCCGATCGTTGGTTCCGCTGTGCCAAGGCGGGCTACGGAAACAACGCCGGCAAGAGCACCAAGGGTGCCGGAAACCGTGTGCGCAACCAAGGTGGTCTTACGCACGGATATTCCGGAAAGTTCAGCGGCGGCCGGATT
>CP070771.1:2663017-2664460 GCA_020345785.1 Desulfobacterales bacterium | reverse complement strand
GACACGGATACCGAACTTCAAATGGCCGGCCGCTTTTTACAAAAAGGTTTTACCAATGCCCAGGCCAAATTGATGGCGGTCTGGCAAAATCCGAAAATCGCCAGTATCTGCTCTCAGATGCCGAACATGTCGATCCTGATGGCCAATGTCGCCGCCGCCCAGAATCGCACCAAGCTTTCGGCCCACGACATGGACTTGCTGCAGCGCTACGCCCGGGAAACCAGTTCGGGTTATTGTGCCGGCTGTACCCACCTTTGTGAAACTGCCATTGAAGAGAGGGTTCCAATCGGAGATGTTATGAGGTACCTGATGTATTGCCGCAGCTACGGGGACTATGATCTCGCCGCCGCTGAATTTAGAAAAATACCGCGAAACGCACGCTGGCAAATGGCAACTCTCGATTTCACACCGGCCGAAAGAAAGTGCCCGCGAAATATGACCATCGGCAAACTGATGCGCGAAGCACTTGAGGAGTTGGGGTAACAGAAATGCTGGGAAGCGAGAAGGCTGGAAAGCTGGGAGGCAGTGAAGCCGGGAAGGTAAGAAGGTAAGAAATTTTTTCCTCAAGCCCTCGCAAACCCGGTCAGGTCGGTAAACTTAATCAACTCAATGAACTCAATCAACTCAATAAACCAAATCGGTTAACAGGGAGGTTTATTACATGTCTGACTCAAAAAACGGCTGGTCCCGTCGGGACTTTTTAAGGACCGCAGCCATGGCCGGTGCGGGTTCATTGCTGACCCCGGCGGTGCAGGTGTCTGAAGCAATCGATAAAACCGTACAGATACCGCAACGTCCGTTCGGTAAAACCGGTGTTAACGTACCGATTTTATCAGTGGGGGGGACCCTTGATTTATCTTCGAATCAACTGATGCTGCGCCAGGCTGTCAAATGGGGTGTCACTTACTGGGACACGGCCCACTCGTACCGCTGGGGTAATAGCGAAGAGGGGATCGGCAAATATTTTCAAAAATATCCGCAGGATCGGGAAAAAATATTTCTGGTAACGAAATCCGGCGCCTGGACCAAGAATGGCATGACCGATGACTTAAATGAGTCTCTGGAAAGAATGCAAACCGATTATGTTGACCTTTTCCTTGTGCACGGCATCAGCGGCATTGACGAAATGGATCAGGAAACCAAAGTTTGGGCCGAAAAGCAAAAGTCAGCCGGTAAGATACGGTTTTTCGGTTTCAGCACCCACAGCAACATGGAAAAGTGCATGCTGGCAGCTGCTAAACTCGGCTGGATCGACGGTATTATGATGACCTACAACTACCGGCTGATGCACACCGACCAAATGCGACGTGCGGCAGATGCCTGTGTCAAAGCTGGAATCGGTTTGACCGCCATGAAAACCCAGGGCGGCGGTTCGATCAGGACCGACACGGATACCGAACTTCAAATGGCCGGCCGCTTTTTACAAAAAGGTTTTACCAATGC
>CP070771.1:2661472-2662917 GCA_020345785.1 Desulfobacterales bacterium | reverse complement strand
AAACTGGCCGTTCCGCGGCCACCGACAGCGCTGCCTGCCCTGCGTAGCCTGAAAGGCGAAGAAGGGACAGACACCCAAAATATTTTGCAATCCACAATCTGCAATCCGCAAACCTCTATAATCGATATACGATCGGCTTCTCATCCGAATCGATTTCTATGCCGATAATATCACCGGTCTTGAAACCCCGCTTTTTGAACTCTTTGACGATGTTGTCGTGTTTATCCATTGGCCAGTAAACGGACCACATAGGATTACGAACCGTATCAATGCCATACGCGTCATGCCCGCATAGATTAATCCTGATTTTGTCTTTGGCGATCAGGGTATCGGTCTCGGATAAAAAATAATCAATTTCATACAAATTGTCATGCAAAGCCTGGGAAAGCTTGGCCTGCATTTCAGGATAGTCATCCAGGTAGTGATTGGCGATTTGATATAATTCTTCAGGCTCCTGAATCGATAAACCCAGCACGCAAAACCGTTGGTGCTGCAATGCAAATTCTTCCAGTTCCGCCTGGTAGGCAGTGATAATATCAAGAATATCCTCAATGCTCGGTCTGGGGTCTTCATTGCCGAGAACAAATTCTTCGCACTTGCCGATGACTTTCATATAAAAGCTCCGGTTGTTCATCACGTATACCGGTCGCTCCCGGAAGTTATGGTGTTTTCTGACCCTGCGGACCCCGTCAAGGCGAATCGATCTTTCGCTGTCCGTCAGTTCAAGGGTTTCGATGTGCGAGATATCTTTGGCTTGAACAACATAGATTTCCCCCTCTTCGGAAACCACATATTCGATCTCACATCGAAAACCCAGAAATTTTTGAATTTCCTCGGATATGTGAAACAGCCGGATATCGTGGGGTGTCCTGGTAATGTATGGGTCACGCTGCACTTTTTGATTTCGATCCCGACAATATCCAAACTCCCAGTAGTTTCCCAGCATTTTTGCCATGACGCTGGTACCGCTGATAAACGGCATGACGATCACGCCCATATTCTCAAAGTCAATTTCAGGCGCACCGTTAAATTTTTGCTGCCTTTTGATTGAAAGCTGCTTGGCAGACCGCGCCAAATTAATTATTTTTTTCCTGGCATATTGAACCCCGCCCAGATCGGCATAGGTTTCCAGGGAGTCGAAAGTGCCGCCTTTAAAGAACTCTTCTTTCAAATGGGCACTGCGCGTTATGACTTTAAAGCTCTCACGGTGGCAATCAAGGAATTCCTTTAAAGCTGCAAACTTCTCTTTCTTGAAGTCGTCGGCTGAAACGTAAATCAGATCCGGCACATTAAAATTGCCTTTTTTCAGTTGTTTTAACAGTTCGGCTTTTTCGGGTAACTTGGCTTTCATTGAGGTTTTCATAAATTTGTTACTTATTTTTCTAATATTGGCTGTTACGCGTGAAATATAAATATTTTTTCAGGTGTGTCAAACAGCGTTGGCA
>CP070771.1:2659895-2661372 GCA_020345785.1 Desulfobacterales bacterium | reverse complement strand
GACGCCCACCCCTATCTGGCGGCAATGACCTTTCTGGCCTCACTGTTACCGCCATGGGCTTTTGAGGGCGGCACCCGAGAAACCATCCGGAGGCTCAACGAACCGCATAAAAAAGCACAGCTGATCGAGGCCATCAGAGATACATTCGGGCATCTGGATCCTGCAGATTTCTGGCCGCGAAACGAAATAGTGTTGCCGGACCCGCAATCCGAGTTCAACCATTGCCGGATGCATATCATTTCCCAGAAAATGAGATTACAGCCGGCAGAGGCTCTAATTGAAATTCTGGCTCAAAGCGGCCAGCGACTTTTCGAAACCATCGTGTTGCAATGGATTTACTCGGCAGAAGAAACACTTGAGCTGTTCCACTGGCCCTACACCACGGTTGGAGCCGATGGCGCCACGTCTTCATTGGGTTATGATCTCGGGCCGCTGACCGTTCATCCCCGAAGTTGGGGAACCTTTCCAAAGATATTCAATGATTACCATAAAAAGAGCAAACAGTTCTCAATCGAAGAAGTCATTCGCCGTATGACAGGTTTGGCAGCCGCCGTCGTTGGGTTGAATGACCGGGGAACCTTACAGCCGAAGAAAAAGGCGGATATCGTCGTATTCGATCCGCAAAAATTCACCGCCACCGCCACCTATGCAGATCCTCATCACTATGCCGAAGGCGTAAAGTACGTCTGGGTTAACGGTCGTGTGGTGATCGAGGACGGAAAACATATCGGACAGCGGCCAGGACAAGTGATCAGGAAATAATAGGCTTTCGTGAAAATTCGCCGATACGACTCGCAACACTTGTTAGAATCTGCCTGGTACCAAAACAGGCACGGCAGCTGGATCGAGCACATCTAGGGCGAAAAATAAGTTGACAGCCTATCGCTTAAATGTCACATCATTTCCTGTCCTGCCACCCAACGGAACACAACATCTTGAACGCGCTGTCTCTGGCAATTACCGGCGACCGGATTTCAATCGCACCGGCGAAGAAGTTGCGACAATGTCAAGAGAGGTGCTAGATTGCCGGTAAATATTTTGCCGATGCGTTAATTGATTTGAGCGAGGAGGTAATTTTTGATCTGGCTGGTTGTTATCCTGTCAACCCTGTTTCTGATTGCCGGTGCGGCGCTGGCATATGTGGTGGGTGCCGCCGCCGTGCTGACTTTCATTGCCAGCGACAATGCCCGTTATCTGGCGGTGCTGCCGCAACGAATATTCAGTCAGCTGGACGTCTTTGCTCTGATGGCTATGGTTCTTTTCATCATGACCGGGGAGGTGATGAACCGCACAGGGGTGACTCGTTATCTTATCAATTTCTCCATGTCCATGGTAGGACGTTTCAAAGGCGGATTGGGCCATGTCAATATTATGACCTCCATCTTTTTTGCCGGCGTCAGCGGATCGGCTGTGGCTGACGCCGCTGCACTGTCCAACACACTGGTTCCGGCCATGCGGGAGCAGGGATACTCCAACC
>CP070771.1:2658315-2659795 GCA_020345785.1 Desulfobacterales bacterium | reverse complement strand
CGCCGTTTAGGCGGGGATAAACCCCGCCGCTACACATTTGGCGCTTTTATACAGATCATCATACGCCGAGTTTCATCCGCGATGCCCGCGCAAAAATCCTTAAGTTGACGCGCATGCCAACCACAAGACAATAAGTTCCATATATGAAACATATTTTCATATTTTGAAACAAACCTATTTTTTCGCGTCTGTTTTGTCAAGAAAAAAATAGCCAAGAATTTTCTGTTCAGCGAGAATCGCTGGAGAGATATTCATCACGCTGCAGATTGTACTTTTTTATTTTATAATGCAGCAGCTGGCGGGATATGTTCAGTTTGCGAGCGGCCCGGGAGACTTTACCGGCCGATTCAACCAATGCATTATGGATCAGCTCTTTTTCACGGGCTTGCTGGAGCCGGCGCAGACTCGGCGGGGAAGCCTTGGGCAGGGGATGAACAGCAGCCGGCGAACCGTCGTGGAGGGCCATGATTTCCGGTGATTGACCGGCATGTGTAAAGCTGTTATCGGTTGGCCCGTTGACCTTATCAGTTAAAAGGTTGAATTCGGGGGGTAAAAAATGACGCGGCAGATGATGCATCCGTATCATGTCATCGGATTGGATCACATTCATGGTGCCTTCGATGACATGCTCCAGCTCGCGGACATTTCCCGGCCATTGATAGCGCCTGAATAATTCAATGACATCCTCGGCAACTCCCAGAATACCCTTGCCCAGAACGAGGTTGTACTTGTAAATGAAATGGCGGGTGAGATTTTCCACGCCGTTTTTCAAGTGCCTGAGCGGCGGGATGGGGATAAACACCACTGCCAGCCGATAAAACAGGTCCATTCGAATTTGCCCTTCCTGGAGCGCCTGTTGGGGATTGTTGCTGACAGAGCTGATGATTTTAACATCAATTCTAATGTCGGTGGACCCACCGATGCGCCTTATTTTACGTTCCTGCAGGAAACGCAGTAATTTGGTCTGCAGATTGAGGGGCATGGAATCAACCTCGTCGAGGAACAGCGAGCCGCCATGCGCCTGCTCGAATATGCCGGGTTTGTTGACAGCGCCGGTGAAGGCGCCTTTGGTAGTGCCGAAAAGCAGCCCTTCCAGAAGATTTTCAGGAATCGCCGCACAATTGATGCCGATAAACCGGCCGGCACGGCGCGAACCATGATTGTGGATCGACTGAGCAAACATCTCCTTACCGGTACCGGTTTCACCGTAAAGCATAACCGGTGAGGGCGAATCCGCTGCCAGTCGGGCCATTTTGACAGATTGTAAGAATTTTTCATCATCACCGATAATATCGCTAAAAGTGAAGCGCGTGCCGTTGCCATAACCGTGGCCTTCATAAGGGCTGCAGGTCGACGTAGCGGATATTTTCCTGTCCAGCAGATTATAGTCCTTGATAAAGCAAATTGCTCCCATTACCCGGCCGTGCTGCATCAACGGAAAGGCGCTATTGACCGTATTGACGAGTTTGCCCCGGCAGGT
>CP070771.1:2656734-2658215 GCA_020345785.1 Desulfobacterales bacterium | reverse complement strand
GATTTGGATGAAAAGCGAGTTGCCATTATCATCGGCCCGATTGCAACCAGCGAAGCTGCGGCGCGTGAATCACAAAAAAGAAGCATTCCAATTATTACCTTAACTCAGAAACCCGGCATCGCCGAAATCGGCGATTATGTATTCAGAAATTTCCTAACTCCTGAAATGCAGATTGAGGCTATCGTACCGTTTGCCATTGAAAAGCTCGGTATCGAGCGGTTTGCGATCCTCTATCCGGATGAAAATTATGGCCATACGTTTATGAAAATGTTTAGAGACAAGGTCCTGAATTATGGCGCCGAAATTACCGGAATAGAACCTTATGACCCTGATCAGACGGATTTTGCGGGTCCGATCAGCAAGCTTGCGAATATTAAATTAAAGGATTGGAAATCGAAAAGCCGGAATAGAAAACATAAACGATTTGAGGTGGTCGTTGATTTCGATGCTATTTTTATTCCGGATTCTCCGAAAAAAACAGGAATGATTGCCCCGCAGCTGGCATTTTATGATGTCGACGATGTGCTGCTTCTGGGCACCAATCTCTGGCATTCAAATGACTTGATCAAAGAAGCGGGGAAATATGTTCAATTTGCCTTGATGGCCGATGGATATTTTGCGGATACCTCTAAAAAGGCGGTTAATGACTTCATCATGGCTTTTACGGAGCAATACGGTGAACCCCCGGGAATTATCGAAGCCTTCGCCTACGATACGGCCATGATGGCATTCCAGACGGCCGACAATTCTGCAATTCGTTCAAGACAAGACCTGAAAAACGGACTCAAGAATTTTTATAACTATGACGGTGTAACCGGTATGACGTCATTTAGCGAAAACGGAGAGGCCAATAAAAAACTTTATCTACTTCAAATCGACGGTGATAAATTTGTCGAGTTGAATAGCTATTAAGCATTACTTTGTTGATGTTTTTTAAACAGCATAACAGTTCACGGCATGGCGGATTCGCCAATTCACTCTCCGCTTTGTTACCCAATCTTTCATTTATCTATAAGGAGGAAATCCATGCAGCCACTGGCAGCAGAAGCACCTGATAAAACTGGCCTCGCTTTCGCACCGAAAGCGCCGAAGGATATTGAAGAATTAGATATTCCCTTATCACTCGTTGAGGATATCTTGCTGCGTCACTTGTACACCAGAAGTGTTGCTTCTATCACGATGCTCAGTAAATCACTCAAACTTTCCTTTCCCGTGGTGCAAAACGTATTTCAGCGATTGCGACAGCAACAGCTCTTTGAGGTAACCGGCATGAAAGGCAACGACTATCATTTTACCCTTTCCGGCATCGGACGGGAGTTGGCCGCCAAGCGGTTTAATATCTCTCATTATTCCGGACCGGTTCCGGTTTCTGTGAAAGAATACACTGCCGCCGTAAAAACGCAGACAACGACACTGAAAACAAGCCGCGCCTATCTGAAAAACGCTTTTTCGGATTTGGTCTTAACCGATAATTTTTTGGA
>CP070771.1:2655142-2656634 GCA_020345785.1 Desulfobacterales bacterium | reverse complement strand
ATTGAAGAATGAAGATTGAAAATTGAATATTCGCTTTTAAATCCGCAAATATCCAGCATCCGGAAACCAGTATCCAGGATCAATTGATAAAGCCATGATTTTCGTCGGAACTGGCTAATGCCAATGCAATATTTCATGCAATTGCTGGGTCAATTTTGATAACGCATTCGTCCCCATTTAGCAAGATCGAACCGGTTGTCATATAATTGACGAAATCTCCCAAACTGCCAATCCTCCATTTATAGCTCTCCACTAATTATCTGTAAATATTATAATAAATCAGCGACCACCAGCAAAGCAGGGGGTATGAGGGCGGTCCCTGGAAGGGGCCAGAACCACGCTCTGTCACTGGTCGCTGATGGTTATGAAGAATTTTGACGGTAAAATCTTTTCAATTCTCATTCCGATAGAACGGGATGGCTTATGCATGGAGTTAGAATTAAAATTGGTGCATTTTTTGCATTGGAATATTGGAAGCAACGAAATTGCTTCTATGGGAACATTCCGTTCATAATGGGCGTATGAAAAAGAAAAAAGAAAAACGTTCTCAAAAAAAGGGCCTCCCCCATTCTGGCCCCACCGAGGCAACCTCGGCCGCATCAACCTGGAATGCTTTCAGACAGCAGCATGCAGCACTTTTATCGATTGTCAAAAAATCTCTGATCTGCCTGATGCTGGTGCTGCTTTTTTCCGGAGTTGTGTCTTACAAAATCAATCTTCTCAGCAAGCTGCCGTATTTCGACCCGCAGAACGGGCAAGGTTTCTTCTGGACGGAGTCCGCCTTTCATTACCGGCATTTTTTGATGATCGCCCAGGGCGGCAATATCCCGCCGGTTGACTACGAAATCCAGTACCCGGAAGGACTGGATACCGTGCGATACATTACGCCCGTTATGGAACACGTTGCCGGTTGGATCTATCGCTTGTTGTTTTCAAATATGCCACCGCATCTTTTTGTGGTGTATTTTTCAATCATTTTTTCTACACTGTCTGTCCTGGCCATATTTTGGGCAGGCAGAGTTGCATGGCGGTCGCATACAATCGCCTTTCTTTGCGCCGTCATTTATGGATTCGCCCTGGCAAGTCTGGCAAGATCTGCCGGCGGCGGCTACATCAGAGAAGATTTTGCCCTGCCGTTTATTTTCTCAAGTTTTGCATGTTTTCTTAGCTGCTTGCGGCAAGACCGTCCGCTCGTTTCTGCTCTGGGATCTTTTCTGCTTGTCATTGCTCTTGCTGCCTGGCATGTCACCCAGCTTTATCTTTCCATTTTTGGAGCGGCTCTGGCAGCCGTATATTTTTGGGGGCCGGATACGGGCCTGCCGCGCAGGAGTTTGCTGGTATTCGTCGCTTTTATGCTGGCGGCATCAATTCTAATACCGGTTTTGCAGGCCAAATTCTTCGTTGCCTCGCCGGCCATGATGTTGAGCTATGCCCTGTTGGCGTTGTCATGGTTCGGTCGGCGCGGGGACACACCCCACAAAACAGGGCTGGT
>CP070771.1:2653536-2655042 GCA_020345785.1 Desulfobacterales bacterium | reverse complement strand
AGAGTTGATTTTTCTTTTCACTTTCTGCTGACCAGACGTCGCTAAAGCTATGCCGTGGCATGGAGGCCAGAAAGTGAAAAACAACAGCCCTGCGGGCAAAATAGCATTGAATCAGTTAATAGACCCCCATAAAAGTTCGAACGGTATACAAATCCCACCACGAAGTGGTTGCGGATTTTCATTTGCCGCGCTTGTTTACATTCCGCTGCTCTTTAGCGGGGCTCAGCTGCAAATGAAAAAGTAACTCCTTAGCGTTCTCTGCGTCTTTGCGGTGAATACAACGTTTAATATGTTAGCATTTCATGTCTAAATAATTAGGGCCGCCTTTGTAAAATAATAGGGCCACATGAAATACAAAGAGTTGAATTTGAAATAATGCAGGAAGGGAGACAACGATGACGAGTAAACTTTTCGAAAAGGGACTCCAGGTTCGCCGGGAGGTGCTGGGTGCTGAGTACGTGGATGCCTCCATATCACAGGCAGACGATTTTAGTCGACCGATACAGGAGCTCGTTACCGAATACTGCTGGGGTGCTGTCTGGGCCCGGCCGGGACTGGATCGAAAAACAAGGAGTTTGCTTAACATAGCCATGCTCACCGCCCTTAACCGGCCTCACGAGGTAAAGCTGCACCTGAGAGGCGCTTTTAACAATGGCTGCAGCAAGAACGATATCATGGAGGTCCTCCTCCAGGCCGCCATTTATTGCGGTGTTCCGGCGGCAATGGACAGCCTTCGTGTGGCCAAAGAATTCTTTAAGGAAGTCGAGTCCCAACAAGAGCGGTGATGGAAAAATCAAAACAAATCGGTTTTATTGGTTTGGGCAACATGGGATTTCCGATGGCCTCACGGCTCGTGGAGGCAGGTTGTTCATTGTCGGTTTACGACATCAAAAGTGATGTCCAGGCAACTTTTTTGAAAGGCCGAAGCGCAACGGGAATGGATACGCCGGCTGAAGCTGCGAAGAGCTGCGACTTGATTATTACCATGCTTCCCGATGGCAAGGCGGTTTCGGAAGTTGTTCTGGGAGCGGAAGGATCCGCCGGCATGATCGATGTCATGTCTCCAGGGACGATACTGATCGACATGAGCTCGTCATCGCCTGTGGGCACTAAAAAACTCGGCCAACTGCTTGCGTCCCGGGAGGTCCAGATGGTCGATGCGCCGGTATCCGGCGGCGTGCCTAAAGCGAAAAGCGGCGAGTTAGCCATCATTGCCGGAGGAAGGGCCGACGTCGTGGAACGATGTCGTCCAATCTTCGAGGTTCTGGGGTCACGGATTTTCCATAGCGGCTCACTGGGATCCGGGCACGCTGTAAAGGCCTTAAACAACATGTGCTCGGCAGCAGGCCTAATCGCAGCGGCTGAAGTGCTTTTGATCGGGCAGAAATTCGGAGTCAATCCCAGGGTCATGAATGACATCCTCAACGCGTCTACGGGGCGAAATAACAGCACTGAAAATAAGATGGCCCAGTATGTGTTTTCTCGGTCCTTTTCATCAGGATTCTC
>CP070771.1:2651927-2653436 GCA_020345785.1 Desulfobacterales bacterium | reverse complement strand
GAGGTTCAGGGTTCAGAGTTCAAAGGTTCAGCGTTCTGGGTTCAACGGTTCAGAGGTTCGGGGTTCAAAAGTGCACGATCAACCCCATATGCAACTTCCATCCTTTATCCTTTATCCTTTTTCCTTTAGCCTGTAACCAATAACAAATAACCAGTAACCATAACCACATTAACCCAGAACCCAGAACCCAGAACCTTCAATTTTTTTGAATCCCATGCCGTTTGATTTTACTGTAAAGGGTCGTTCGGTCAATCCCTAAGATCTTGGCGCAGCGGGCAATATTCCAATCATTGTCCGTCAATATCTGCCGGATGTGGTTTTTCTCAACTGCTTTAAGGGTATTGTTGGGCGGACCGAGAGTGGGTTCATGGCAAAATATCGGCAAATGCTCGGGAAGTATCCGACGATCTTTGCCCACCACCACTGCACGTTCAATGGCGTTTTCGAGTTCGCGCACATTTCCCGGCCAGTCATAGAGCATGAGTTCGTCCATTGCCTCACGACTGATCTTGTCGATGTTTTTATTGGTCTCGTGAACAAAGCGTTGCCGGAAATGTTCCGCCAGCAATGGAATATCCTCTTTGCGCTGTTTTAGGGACGGCATCCTTAAAGAGATGACATTCAGACGATAAAAAAGATCTTCGCGAAAGCTGCCGTCTTTGATGGCCTTTTCAAGATTGCGGTTGGTAGCGGCAATCACCCTGAAATCGGCCTCCATGGGCTGGGTGCCGCCGACCCGATAAAAAACCCGGTCTTCCAGCACCCGCAGCAGGTCGATTTGCATACGCATGCTGATTTCTCCGACTTCGTCCAGAAACAGCGTCCCGCCGTGCGCCAGCTCAAGGCGCCCCTTTTTGGTCTCCTTGGCATCGGTAAATGCGCCTTTCTGGTGTCCGAACAGTTCGCTTTCCATGAGATGCTCGGGGATGGCACCGCAATTGACCGTCACGAACGGACCATTGCAGCGGGGGCTGTTGGTGTGAATCGCCTTGGCGGCCAGCCCTTTGCCGGTGCCGGTTTCACCGGTAATAAGGACCGTGGAATCCATGGGTGCCACATCACAGATAAGATTGAAGATTTCCTGCATGGATCTTGACTGGCCGATCATGCTTTCAAAACGGGTACGCTCCTTAACTTCCGCCCGCAGGAACTGCATTTCACGGGTCTGGTTTTGGTGGCGGATGATTTTTTCGATCAATACTCCCAGCTCATTCGGATCAAAAGGTTTGAGCATGTAGTCGTAGGCACCGTTTTTCATGGCCTCGATGGCGGTGGGGATGGAACCATAAGCGGTGATCATGACTACGGCCACATCGGGGTCACTTTCTTTGACTTGCCGCAGCACATCCAGCCCGCTGATACCTTCCATTTTGATGTCTACCAGCAGAATGTCGAAGCGCATTTCTTTTAGCTTTTCCAGCGCATCCTCACCGCTGGGTGCTGTCTGAACCAAATGGCCATCCCGCTCCAGCCAGCCGGCCAGAGACTCCCGCATGATCAACTCATCAT
>CP070771.1:2650299-2651827 GCA_020345785.1 Desulfobacterales bacterium | reverse complement strand
ACCGCATGCAGAATTTGAGATCCTACGGGAACGGATACGGGAAGATCATTGCTGTCCCGCGGTATTTCAGAACCTTCGCTGAATCCATTATTGTAGACAATTATACTTTCCAGCGATCTTCCCCGCCATATTTCAGCGGCGGTCTCCCGGAAGGCCGGAACAAACCAGTCTGAAGGCTCCAGGACAGCCGCGGCCCCCAGATGCGATGCTTCATGCCCGCTGATCGGCGGAAAGGTACCGATCCGCCCCTGGCGCTGAAGGTTCAACAGGCGCTCGTCGAATTTTCGAGCCAACACCATGATGCGGTAGAGTTTGAGGAGAGTTTCTTCAGCAATATCCGGTTCCAGATTCGCATCAAGGGAGCCGTTCTCATCTAAAATGGAAAGATATTCGAGTTGCTGCGCGAAATTAATCTTTTTCCTTGGCATGTTTTTACTCCATTTACCGCGCGGAGACTGACATAATCGTTGTTTGTTAAGTGAGGTCTTAACCGCTCTTCTATCTAATGCGCAATATGTTGTCAAATTTTTGCTTAGTCAAGGTAGAAAAAATTCAGATTATACACAGCGTCATAATTAATGCGTTATTCGCCTTTTTGTAGTTGGTTTATAACCTACCGTTCCGGGCCAAATAAAAAGAACGCTGTAAATGTATGCACAATGACTTAGGTCGTTATAGATAGAAATGTTGGAGGGGTGAATTGAATTGAAGCACTTGATAGGACGCAGGATTGGAAAATAACAAGCAGGCGACAATGAAATTGTCTAATTAAACTGGAGGCAAAAGAGTTTAAAAACCTGAACGACTGAAAATAACGATCGCTATAGCTTTGGAAAATACAGAATCTGATTGAGGAACCGGTAGTTTGGCAAGCGCATTTCTTCGGGTATTATTCTACAATTTCAAGCACAACCCGTTTTCGTTGCTTGGCTGAAGCCGCACCGATGATGGTGCGCAGTGATCTTGCCGTGCGGCCCTGTTTTCCGATGATCTTGCCGAGATCCTCTTTGGCCACTTTCAGTTCCAGTACAGTTGCCTGATTACCTTCTATGGCTGTCACCATCACTTCATCGGGATTATCCACCAGCGCACGGGCGATAAGTTCGACCAGATCTTTCATTGCGATTCTCCTTCATTACCCGTTAAAGCGAGCTAAAGTTAAGTACCAAAGCTCCAAAATCCAGCATATCATATTGAAAATAAACAAGAATAGTAAAAGCGCAACACGACCTCGCAGCTTACCTCCGCCCTGCTGGGCATAAAGAAAAACTGTCAATGATACATCTGTTAGAATTGGTGACGTATATTTTTTTGAATGCTTGATTGATTTACTATTTATTTGCATCTTATCAGCTTGTAAATGGGGTAAACAATGTATTTTATGATGATAAATGCAGTATAAAACCACCTTGGCGTTTTGGCATTTAATTTCAGCCAAACGATGAGCGACCTTGTATTCTTCTTTATCTGCTATAAGTTCTGAACGTGGCTGCAATTTCGACATCTGAGGAGGATTTGTCATGGATTT
>CP070771.1:2648656-2650199 GCA_020345785.1 Desulfobacterales bacterium | reverse complement strand
CCCCCGCCGCGGCGGGGGAAACCCCAACCTACGGAAATAGGGCATTTAACAAATTGTGGCCCCTAAGGGCGAAACCCAACAAACTCTATAGACGGGTTTTCGTTCAATCACCAATTAATCGATTCGGATATGCGGCTATTCGCCTTGTATGGCGAATAAGCGCCGGACGATTGCCCAAATTATGGATCATGTGAGGACATAACAATGAAATATTCACTGGGAATCATTTCGCTCGTGGCAGTTATGCTTATGGTTGCGGGCTGTGCTTCAGTTTCCAAGGAGGATTGTCTGCTGACCGACTGGTATGAAATCGGCCGTATGGACGGCAGACAGGGCAAACCGCGAACGGCATTTCAAGGGCGCGCCAAAGCCTGTCTGGAGCATGGCATCAGCGCGGACCGCCAGGCTTACTACCAGGGACATGACCAAGGCTTGCTGTATTACTGCACGGAGCAGAAGGGATTTGAACTGGGACAGCAGGGCCTGGCCTATAATGCTGTCTGTCCTCTCCAACTCGAGCCGAATTTTCGTGCCGGCTACAATAAAGGCATGCAATCCTTCTGCTCGGAACAGAAAGGCTTTGATTTGGGACGTCAGGGTCAAGCCTACCGTCATGTTTGTCCGCCCGAGTATGAGCCGGATTTTCGCCTCGGCTACGAAAAGGGAAGAGAGCTTTACCAATATGAGGCAAAAGTCGCTTCCCTTCAAAGACAGCTGAAAAATTTAGAAAGAAAAATTAATAAAAAAGAAAAGGAGTTGTATACAGACAATCTGAGTGACGAACAGAGGAGCGAAATTCGAGCCGAATTGAAAAATCTGGATATGCAATACAGAGAGGTTAGCCGCGAATTAAAGTATATGGAAAACAATGCGCCTGAGGTTCTGTTATACTAAACGCTTGGTTTGATCTAAACCTACTGCCTCTGTGGATTGACTCTAACACGAAAGTGCCTGTTCTTCTTTAGGCCCTGTTAACCGGTTACTTCGAGATGTTTACCTTAGTTTAGGGGGGGTGCGAACGTTTACCGTCTATTGTTCATTCCTTCAGGCGGCCGTTTTCTGTCAAAATGATATTTCCCGCAGCTCACGCAGTAAGACAGCTCATGCGTCCGCAATTTGAGCACGCATTGCCGGCAGGCAAATAGTTTTTTACCGCCTGCAAATACCTTTGACCTTCTTTTACAATCCTGGCCGCAAATCATACAATCCATGAAAGATTGACATATCTGAAGCTGCCCCGCGTGTCAAATGCGGTGAGAATAAACTGACAGGAAATAAAAACAGGCAAATATTAATGCCCCTCTTCAAACATCGATCTCAAGTAGGTTTTTTAATTATTAAATTCCGGGCCGGTGATCCGGATGACCCAAAACTAAAATCATCGATTTTCATCAAAAATAAGCTTATCCGCGGCAATTGACTAAATCCGAAATTGCGATTTTCAGGTACCTGAACCCCGTCCGGGCGGGCGCAAAGAGGCTGTCTAATAACTTCTGGAAATCCGATAATGCCCCCCCTTTGACGGGGGAGGTTTACCCGCCTT
>CP070771.1:2647013-2648556 GCA_020345785.1 Desulfobacterales bacterium | reverse complement strand
GCTTTCAAGCCTTCCAGCTTCCCAGCCTCCCAGCTTTAATTCTTCCCAGCTTCCCGGCATCCCAGCTTCCCGGCATCCAAGCTTTCAGGCTTATATTGCTTCCAAGCCTCAAGCATCCTGAAAGGACATAACTATGCACACCCTCCTTATTTTGAATCCCGGTCACTTCCACGCCGCCCTGGTGTTGCGTGAACGTCATCCGAGGCTTGCCGATGATATCTACGTATATTCGGAACCGGGCCCGGATCTGGACCGTTTTTTAGAGATTGTTGAGTCCTTCAATAAAAGACAGATCGATCCCACCTGCTGGCGGATAAATGTGTACCGGGGAAAAGATAGTCTTGAAAAATTAATGCAGGAAAAAGCGGGGGACATCGTCGTTTTAGCCGGCCGCAACAACACCAAGATGAAAAATATCGACACCTTAAACCGGGCGGGATTTGCAATATTAGCCGACAAACCCTGGGTAACAACGGAGGAAGCGCTTCCTTTTTTGCGTTCGACCTTGGCCCCCGATCGCCCCCTGGCAGCGGATATCATGACCGAACGCTACGAAATTGCCACCCTGCTTCAAAAAGAATTCTTAACGGAAGAGAAAGTTTTCGGTCAAATTCGACTAGAAGATGACACCAGCCCTGCGGTCTTCAAAGAGTGTGTTCATCATCTTTACAAGATTGTCAATGAAAAGCCCCTGGTTCGACCGGCCTGGTATTTTGATATCGATGTCCAAGGCGAAGGCATCGTCGATACCACCATCCACCTGGTGGACATGACCCAATGGATGCTGTTTCCCGGCACCTCCATCGATTATGAAAAAAATATTGAACTGATCGACGCCCGACGATGGGCAACCGCGGTACCGCTGGATAAGTTCGCAAAAATCACAGGCTCCGATCAGATTCCCCGGAACGTTCGTGGATATGTAAAAGATGATATCCTGAACTACTTTTGCAACGGCGAATTGATCTACCGCATCAAGGGCGTGCCGGTGCATCTCAGGGAAATTTGGTATCTGGACGAGCCGCCCGGCGGCAAGGACACCCATCGGTCTCTCATAAAAGGCACCCGTTCCGACCTCATGATACGCCAGTTGCCTGAAAAAAGCTTTAAAACCGAACTTTTGATCGTGCCGCGGGAGACCAGAGAAGAAGTTGAAGAAGCCGTTCGGGACTGCCTGACAAAATGGTCGGACAGGTATCCGGGGCTCTCGATGGCCCCGGAAAAAAATGCCTTGTTGATTCGGATCCCCGACAATCTGAGAACAACCCATGAGCAGCATTTCTACCGGGTGCGCGATGCATTTATCGAACATCTGGATAAAGGCACCGAACCCCCGGAGCATCGTGCCTGCACCATCGCCAAATATACCCTCCTGGCGAAAGCCAGAACGAAAGCCCTGGAGTCGCCTTTCGAGATGCTGCGATAGCCGGGGAGCTCGGAGGCTGGGAGGCCTGGAAGCCGGGAGGCTGAGAAGGCAAGAAGATAAGAACTTGAGAAGATCAGAAGATAAGAAGCTGGTAAGCTCGTGAGTTCGTAAGTTCGT
>CP070771.1:2645361-2646913 GCA_020345785.1 Desulfobacterales bacterium | reverse complement strand
ATAAGGAGGTGTTCATCCGCCGAATGCTGACACAAGCGCTGGATGAATTTAAGGAAAGGCTGTAATTGTACAGCCCTTCCTTTAGGCGGGCAATAGGATCATTTCCTTTCGGGGGAAAGGCCAATCAGGAGAACATTTCACGACAAAAATACCTGCTCTTTTTAGGATTATCCCCACAGCAGCGGTTGCCATGCGGTTTGAGGTTTAACTCCTCAGGGCATTTTTCAGAATCCTCAATAATCCTCTGGAAGGATTCATCCATCAGGTCGCCAGTCGGATTCATCAGGTAAAGCAACCTGCCACTCCGGGGAAATAAATTCCTAAAAATCTCAGAAAGAATTTAACCGTTCAGCTAAAACGAATCTGCGGCTTTGCAACTTCCAGTGTTTACTCGGCGGGAATATAGGGAATTTCTTCTCCCCACCATCCCTGTGCCTCAGATTTGTCAAGATCATCTTTCGTGGTATTCTTGTATCCGCCCCAGCTATAAAACATGTGATCATGATTCTTATAGATGGTATCGTGCGCATACCACTCTGCCGAACAACCTGCCAGAAAAACGACAAAGATGAGTAAAAAAATAACTTTTTTCATCACCGAACCTCCTTTCTAAGTAAAACAGAATCGAATCTGACCCTCCGACTGTTTTAACCTTCGGCCTATTATAAACACCTTAGAAAAAAAGTCCACAAAAAAAATAAATGATTCAAATTTTCTGTATAAGCCCTGGCGCCCGCCTGAAATCCAAATAGATTTCGATAGAACTATATGAAAAAATTTTTAATATCGGCTGGCCGCCCGAAACCATTAAAGTTTCGGCAACAAAAACCCGATAATTATTACGTTGTCTAATATGGCGGCTTTTGCAGTCATTCAACGTGAAATTGAGTTTAATTGCCTCTAATTATTGAAAATATTCATGAACCGCTTAAGGTCATCAACACTCTGCAAAATTCCGAGATCTAATGAAAATGAAATATATTGCATTGCTGACCGTCATATGTTGCCTGGCATCCGGCTGTATAAAGCGGCAGGCCGTGCCGGTGAACGAAGCGCTCCGGGCGTCTGAAGATGAGCAGATGCTGTGGCGCCGGGTGGAGAAAGAGCAGGAAGTCCTTGATAACAGTGGGTTTTTATACCATGACCCTGATCTTGAAAACTATCTCAACCGCATTGTTAAAAAACTGCAGGCCCATAGCATTGCGCCCGACTTCCATTTTCAAATCAAGATGCTTAAGGATCCCAATCTGAACGCATTTGCGTTTCCGAACGGGGTAATTTATCTGCACACCGGAATTCTAACCCGCATGGAAAACGAGGCTCAGCTGGCCGCCCTGCTGTCCCATGAGATGACACACTGCACCCATCGCCATTCCCTTAGAGTTATCAGGAGCATCGGTGATCGTCCCGCGTATATTGCAGCGATCCAGGAGTCCCTGGCAAGAATATCAGTGGTTCAGGAAGTCGCACGGGTTCTTGGAATAGCCGGATCAATGGCGGCTGTCACCGGCTACACGCGCGAGCTGGAAACCGAAGCCGACCTGGTCGGACT
>CP070771.1:2643693-2645261 GCA_020345785.1 Desulfobacterales bacterium | reverse complement strand
GCGATGTCGTCTTGATTCACTGTTGCCTGGCCGGTCACATCGACACCGTCTATCAGCAATTTTACCGAAACCGGGTCGATCAGGCTGTATTCATCGAAATAGCTCGTGGTAATAAGGGGCCTGTTGTTGTTGATGAGCGTCCCGGAAGCCGGATAAAGTTGATCGACATCAATGACCGGTGGGGTTGAGTCCAGGATGCACTGCGCATCCTGCGGCAGAGGATCCGGCATCTGGATGCCACCGCTTTCCGGCGGGACCGTCGTGGTCAGGAGCCGGAAGCCCATCGCGCCGCCGATACTCTCCAGGCTGATGGCTTCTCCTCCGACCAGCTCCATATTTTTGTGATTTGCCTGGCTGTAGATGTTGTTGAGGTTTAACAAAACATAGGGATTTGGGACGCCATCGCCGACCCAACCGGTGATGGGATAGCTTCCGCCTTCAACCTCCGCCACAAGCAACGTTCCTGCTGCCGGGGTTCCATCGCTTTGCAGGATCCGATGGGCCAGAAGATCATTGGTGACCGGCAGATTGCCGATCTCGGTGTGCACGCTCGGCAGATCGCCGTTTGCCGGTTCAACCAGCACGGCTTCACTGCTTGCGGTGATCATTTGAAAATAGTAGGTGGTGTCCGGCGACAGGCCGGAAACCTTGACTTTCACAACGCCGTTGTCGGCGGCCGGCGGATGGGCGGCGCTCTCATCGGTGATGGTGAGCGCCTTGACCAGGTCGTTGCCCTGGGGGTCGGTGTAGACATTGACAAAACCGCCGGCTGTCTGGTTTGTCACCCAGACCAGGCAAAAGGAGACAGGCGTGACGTCGGTTAGTCGCATCTTGGACATTGCGAGCCCAATTTCGGGCTTGCTGTCAGGGTTCAGCGGATCGGTTGCCATGGCCACCTCGGTACCGTCACCGATGCCGTCGCCGTCGCTGTCGGTTTTCCAGGGATCCGTTCCATGGAAGTATTCTTGTTCGTTGGTCAGGGTGTCGTGGTCCGGATTGCCGGCGGCGTCATTGTTGAAAGGGTCAAGGCCGTTGGCCAATTCCCAATCATCAGGCATACCATCATTATCATCATCTTGTAATACGATAATCAATCCACTGGCATCCTGAACGCCGTTGACACCGCTTGCAACCGAAACCGAACCCGTGCCTACAGTGGTGGCATGGAAGAGGCCATTATCATCAATGGTGCCGATGCCGCCATTGACGATCCAGCTGAGGGAGCCCAGGTCGGTGACGATATTGCCGTCTGAGTCCCTACCGGAGACCGAGAACTGTTGGGTGCGGTCGGCGGTGAGCATAGCCGTGTCAGGCCTAACAGTGAGAGTCGCCAGGAGCCCCGGTGTGACAGTGATCGTATTGCTGGTATCGGAGACGCTGCCGACACTGCTGGTCACGGCAACCGTGCCGCTGCCGACGGTAACAGCCTCGAACAGGCCACTGCCGTCAATGGTGCCGATGCCGCCGTTGACACTCCAGCTGAGGGTACCCAGGTCGGTGACGGCATTGCCGTCGGCGTCCACACCGGAGACAGAAAACTGTTGAGTGTCGTCGGTGGAGAGGGTGGC
>CP070771.1:2642005-2643593 GCA_020345785.1 Desulfobacterales bacterium | reverse complement strand
TTTATGATCATGGGATTGGCGGCCGGCAGCTATTTTGCCGGCATGTTTCACCTGACCACCCACGCCGGTTTCAAGGCCCTCTTATTTCTTTGCGCCGGGGTTTTTATCCACAGCTTTGAAAGCAACGATATGTTTGACATCAGCCGGCAAGGAGGACGACGTTTAAAAACCCCCGCCATCTGTACGATTATTGCCGCCGCCGCCCTGGCGGGCCTGCCGCCGTTTTCCGGTTTTTTCAGCAAGGAAGTCATCCTGGCTGCCTTGGCCGATTTAGATAATCCCGTATGGCTGGCTGCCGGACTGCTGGGTGCCTTTTTAACCGCCTATTACACCTTCAGGCTGCTTTTTATTATTCTCTTTCCAAAGCAATCCGAAACCGGCCCGCAATCCGGTGATCATCACGGCCATGGCGGCTATTGGTTTATGGGCTGGCCATTGATCATCCTGGCTTTCGTTACCGTGACATTGGGCTTCTTCCAAGGACCGCTGGAAACGTTTTTCAAAGGCCAGCAGGGTATTGCGGCAGCGCCCGTCGGCCACCACACCTGGCTGCCGTTTGTGGCCATCGGTTCCGCGCTTTGCGGGGTGGCGCTGGCATGGTTGGAATTCGGCCGGCAGGGGTCGGATCAGGTGGGGTTTGTTGAAAAGATTGCGCCGTTGAACCATCTTTTTGCCGAACGATGGTACATCGACCGGTTTTATAGGCGCTTTATGGATATTTTTATTTACGGTGTGGTGTCCAATTTGTTTACCAGGAACGATCAAAAAGTAATTGATGGGGGTATCGATGGATTGAGCAAAGGAACCGTCGAAACCGGAAGGTTTGTCTCATTTTTGCACCTTGGAATGGTGCAATACAGACTGCTGACCATCTTTGTGGTTTTGGTTTTGTTGGGAATTTACTTTTTCTTCTAAGTTGTCCGAGTCGTTTTTCTGACGACAAACGAACATCTAAATGAAGGTTTCAGGTGTCTGGTTTCACGTGTCAGGAGGGGCAGAACAAGAAGGAATGCCAAAAGATCATGGAGTATGGCGCTTTAATTTTTAAAAAGACAGGATAACTTAATTTTAGGCAATTTAGTCATTTTAGTTCACTTTAGGCATTATCTATTATGGAATTTACCGGCTTTCCTTTTCTGACGGCAATTTTGTTGAGCTGCGTGGTGGGTCTTTTCGTGATCCTCATGATTCCGCAGGAGCGCAAGCAACAGATTAAATGGGTGAGTGCGGTTTTCTCCGGTTTTACTTTGGTACTTTCCGTTTATCTGTTTTTTGCCTACGACAAGAGTCAGGGGGGACTCCAGTTCGTTGAGAAATACCGCTGGGTGGACTCGATCGGCATTACCTACCTGAACGCCGCCGACGGTTTTAACCTGCCCATGCTGCTTTTGACCGGTATCGTGTTTTTTACCGGTGTGCTGACCATGTGGGAACTGGATTATCGGGTCAAAGAATTTTTTGCGCTGTACTTTTTACTCGTCGCCGGTGTTTTCGGGCTCTTTATGAGCATGGATTTGTTTTTCATCTTCGTCTGGTATGACGTCTCTCTCTTCCCCATGTACCTGCTCATCGCCATCTGGGGCTCCAC
>CP070771.1:2640266-2641905 GCA_020345785.1 Desulfobacterales bacterium | reverse complement strand
GCACTGTCCGGCTCACAGGAAAGATTGTTTTCTGCCACCAGACGATTGAAGATCTCGTCAAAAACTTTGGAAGTCACCGGACCGACGTAAATCTTGTTTTTTATACGGCGCAGAAACGCGTCGTCGGCCAGATCGCGGGGGTTCATGTTAGTTGAAAACACCACAATCATTTCAAACGGTATCTTGAACTTAACGCCGTAACGTAATGTCAGATAATCCACCCGTCGATCCAGTGGCACAATCCAACGGTTGAGCAAAAGCTCGGGAGAAATTAACTGCCGGCCGAGATCATCGATGATGAGGATTCCATTGTTGGCTTTCAGCTGCAAGGGTGCGGCATAAACTTTGGTGCTTTCCTCCATTTGCAGTTCCAGCATTTTCGGCTCAAGCTCCCCACCGGTTATAATGCAGGGGCGGCGGCATAATACCCAACGGGCATCATGTTCACTGTCTTCTGCAGCAACTTTCTTGTGAACCGCCGGATCATAGAGCACAATAATTTGTCCATCATATTCCAGTGCATATGGAATCAAAACGGGATCCTGGTGGACGCGAATCAAGCGGTTGGCAATACTGGTTTTGCCGTTGCCGGTCGGCCCATATATGAATATGGGCTTCTGTGAGATAAGGGCAGGACCCAGCTGATCCAAAAAATTATCGGTTAAGACTAAATCTGAAAAAGCCTTTTTCAGATAGGAGCGGTTTGTTTTCAGCGCCGTTGTCTGCGCCCTTACGGCAGCGCCGTATCCTTTCACAGAAACCGGAACCGGTCCGGAATAATGGGAGATATTAAACCGCTTGGCGGCCAGTTCCCGTCCGATGCCGGAAAGGGTAAAATGATAATCGTTGCCCTTCATGCCGGTTACCTCAAACAGCTGTTGCTGTCGCAAGCGCTGGAATACGTTCTGCACCACGGGAAAGGAAAGTTTGAGTGATTTACTGAGCATCGTGATGGAGGCAACACTTCTGGTGTACAAGTGACGCAGCAAGATATCCTCAACGAGTGATAAGGGTATATCTAATTCTTCAATATCCTTCGGCACTTTCGGTACGAAAGCGAGGCCAGTTTTTTCAGGTGCTTCTGCTGCAAGTGGCTGCATGGATTTCCTCCTTATAGTTAAATGAAAAATTGGGTAACAAAGCGGAGAGTGAATTGGTGAATCCGTGATGCCGCGGACTTTTATGCTATTTAAAAAGCATCAACAAAGCAATGCTTAATAGCTTTCCAACTCGACAAATTTATCCCCATCGATTTGCAATAGATAAAGCTTTTTATCGGCCTCTCCGTTTTCGCTGAATGACGTCATACCGGTTACACCGTCATAATTATAAAAATTCTTGAGTCTGTTTTTCAGGTCATGTCTTGAACGAATTGCAGAATTGTCGGCCGTCTGGAATGCCATCATGGCCGTATCGTAAGCGAAGGCTTCGATAATCCCGGGTGGTTCGCCGTATTGCTCCGTAAAAGCCATGATGAAGTCATTAACCGCCTTTTTAGAAGTATCCGCAAAATATCCATCGGCCATCAGGGCAAATTGAACATATTTCCCCGCTTCTTTAATCAAGTCATTTGAATGCCAGAGATTGGTGCCCAGAAGCAGCACATCGTCGACATCATAGAATGCCAGCTGCGGGGCAA
>CP070771.1:2638524-2640166 GCA_020345785.1 Desulfobacterales bacterium | reverse complement strand
ACCGTTGGTACCGGTGACCGCCATGATCGGCTCCCGGATAAACCGTGCGGCCAGCTCCACCTCCCCGATCACGGGGATGCCGCGAGCCTGCGCGTTTTTTACCGGTTCGATGGAGTGCGAAACACCCGGGCTGATGATGATCAGATCCGCGTTTTCAAATGTCCGGGCACGGTGTTGCCCCAGTTCCAGGCGAATACCCATTTCGCGCAGCATTTGCACCTGGGAGCCGAGCATTTTTTCATTCGCCGTATCCGTGGCGGTGACCGAGGCTCCCCGCTTATTTAAAAAGCGCACCGTGGCCGTACCGGTTCTTCCCAGACCGACGACCACGATTTTTTTGCCTGCAAGATTCACTTCATTATCCGCCTAGACTGATACGTTAAGGGGGTTTCTCCCATAAGCGCTAAGTTGTTCTGTAAACATTCACAGTTTACTTTTATGCCGTACAAGGTTGTTTTGAATTGAACGCCGCACATCGAACGTCCAACTTTGAACATCGAATAATGATGTCGCTCCGCTCCGCAATTTAATTTCATTTTTTTCAGTAAACCTTCCACAGTCCCCCGCCGAATAAATAACTTAGCGTAACCTGCAATGCGTCCTATCTGAGCTTCAGAGTGCTCATCGCAATCAATGCCAGGGCGATGGCGATAATCCAAAACCGAACGATGACCTTGGGCTCGGGCCAGCCTTTTAATTCAAAATGGTGATGCAAGGGTGCCATCTTAAAGATCCGGCGTCCACTGGTCATTTTGAAGAAGCCGACCTGAAAGATCACCGACAAGGCCTCGATGACGAAAAGCCCGCCGACCAGGGCCAGAAGAATTTCCTGCTTGGTGATCACGGCAATCGACCCCAGACCGGCACCGAGCGCGAGAGAACCCACATCCCCCATGAAAATCTGTGCGGGGTAGGCGTTAAACCATAAAAATCCAAGGCCTGCGCCGGCCAACGCTCCGCAAAATATCGCCAATTCTCCGCCACCGGCCACATAGTTGATCTGTAAGTAATTGGCGATCTTTATGTGTCCGGCGACATAGGCAAAGATCATATATGTCGCGGCCGCAACGGTAACAGGGCCGATGGCCAGACCATCGAGGCCGTCGGTCAGGTTGACCGCGTTGGAAGCACCCACGATGACGAAGGCGGCAAAGATGATGTATCCCCAGCCGAAATCGGGCGAAAACTTTTTAAAAAACGGGATCGTCACCTGGGTGGAGAAATCCGGACTGGTGTAGACCAGAAAGCCGGCAATCAGTGCCAGAATAGCTTGCAGGATCAGTTTGTTGCGGACAGTCAATCCCCTGCTTTGTTTCTTTATCTGCATCAGATAGTCATCGATAAAACCGATGAGACCATAGCCGGTGATGACAAAAAGTACGATCCAAATGAAATAATTGGTCAGATCGGCCCAGAGAAGGGTGGAAACCACGATGGAAGATACGATTAAGGTTCCGCCCATCGTCGGCGTTCCGGCCTTCAAGTGGTGCGCCTGGGGGCCGTCGTCCCGGATATATTGACCGATCTGCAGGCTGCTGAGTTTTCGAATGACCCACGGTCCCAGCAAAAAACAGATGAAAAACGCCGTCAGACTGGCGTAAATGGTCCGAAACGTAATGTACCGAAATACGTTAAAAACCGA
>CP070771.1:2636778-2638424 GCA_020345785.1 Desulfobacterales bacterium | reverse complement strand
GTGATGCCGGATCGATTCATGAGGTTGCCGACAAAGATAAAAAACGGAATAGCAACCAAGGTCGTTGAATCGATCCCGCCGACCATTTGCGACACCATCACGCGCAAAGAGACGTCGCCTCGCAGAATGATGTAAAAGGCGCCGCTGATTCCCATGGCAGACCAAATGCTGAACCCCAGGCCGATCAAGAGAAAAAGTGCGGCAAAAAGAATGGCGATCATTTTTCCATCCTACATGGATCCGATCTTCTTCAACAGGCCGGCCGGCCACTTCTTGCCCTCCCAGTCGTCAAACACACCTTCCAGCTGCTTTCGAATCGCCTCCAGGTCGAGTTCGGGCGGTTTGATGACGGTCATCTTGGTCGCGAGGGTGTCATAGGCCTCTTTCAGCTGCTGACGCGTCAGATCGGTAACGAGCGCGCCGGCTTCCTCACTGGCCGTCATCAGGATCATCTGGTCTTCCTTTGAAAGCGAATTCCAGAATTTCGGATGAATGTAGAAAGTTTCGATGTCGCGAATGTAGTCCGTTTTCATGTAATGGCTTTGCACCTCGTAGAGGCTTTTGGTGGCGACCACGATGGCGCCGTTTTCCTGGGCGTCAACGACCCCCGTCTTAAGGGCGATATAAAGCTCGGCAAAGGGAATTTGCTGCGGCAGGGCGCCGAGTTTTTTCATCACCCGCAAAACGACTTCACTGGCGGCGGTCCTTATTTTCAGACCGCGAAAATCTTCAGGTCCGCGGATGGCGCGATTGGCGGTCAATCCTCTCGGAGCGGTATCGCCGGCGATATTCATGATCTTGATCCCGGTGTTTTTTTCGGCGTCTTCGCTGACCGGTTTGAAAAAATCAGCCAACAAGGCTTGGCGCATGTGCTCATAATCCCGGTACAAAAACGGAATGGCGGTTATTTCGAAGGCGTCGCCTCCATCGATGAAGCCGAGCGTGTTGATTCCCCCATAGACCATTTCGAGGTCCCCCGTCTGCAGCTGGGTAAACATCTCCTGAATCCCCCCAAGCTGGCTGTTGGGAAACACGTTGATTTTGATGCGCCCCTGGGTGCGCTCGTCAACAAGCTTTGCGAACGCCAAAGCGCCTTTGTGGGTAGGATGTCCTGTATCGCGGATGTGCCCGAGCTTGATAACTTTGGCCAGGGAGTCTCCCGCTGCGAAAACCAGTCCAACGGTCACCACGCTGCAAATGAGAAAAAAAGCTGCTTTTTTCATTTTGTCCTCCTTTTTGTGTTTGATTAAAACAAACGTTGCTGCGGCCTATATTCTTTGGTAGAGCGTTTTTCCTCGCAATATCGTCTGCTCGATGCGGAGTCGCTCATCACCAGCCCGGTGGTGAAACAGGGTAAGATCGGCAGGCATGCCTTGCTCCAAATCCTTCGCATACGCCTTTTCGCCGAGCACCCTGGCGGCGTTGATTGTGCAAAGCGCAACGGCTGATGCCACGCCGAGTCCCGTATGGCGTATAAATTGAGCGATATCGCGGTCAAGCATATGGCCGGCGCCGGCTAAAAATTCGGTACCGGCCAGACTGATGTGCCCGTCGTCATGGACTTCAACCTCAATGTCGCCCCACGTGTATCTGCCGGGCGCCCTGCCCCCCGCTACAGCGATATCACTTACTAAAACAAGCCGATC
>CP070771.1:2635027-2636678 GCA_020345785.1 Desulfobacterales bacterium | reverse complement strand
ATCCTTCTCGCTGGTGGCCCAGAGGATAGCCTGACGCGCCTTGGGATTGTCAAACGGCGGCTGTTGGTGGTTGAGCCGCAGTACGCCTTGGATACCCAGCGCGTCGAAAACTTCCGTCTTCACCCCCTTGGCGCTTTTCAGTTTCGGTAGAAAGTCGGTTTGGGGAACCTGGATAAAGTCGATCTCGCCGGCGATCAGGGCATTGGTCTGGGTATTGGTGTCCGGGATCCAGACAAACTCCACCCGATCAACATTGACGACTTTGCCGCCGGCGGTGCCGCTGGTCGGCTCGCTGCGGGGAACATAATCTTCATTTTTTACATAAACCGCCGAAACACCGGGCTTGAATTCCTCTTTGACGAACTTGAACGGACCCGAACCGATGACATCCTTGACTTGTTCGTCCGGCGATGTCATGGCCTGCTCCTCTTTCATCATAAACGGCACGTTGGAGGTGATTTTAGCCAAGGCCAGCAGCACCATGCCAAACGGTTCTTTTAATTGCAATTTGAAAGTTTTGTCGTCGACCGTCTCGAGGGTTGCGGTGGCGGCCAACAATTTTTGTCCCATCCCGTCTTTGGCGCCCCAGCGCTTGAGGGAGGCAACGCAGTCTTGGGCGGTCACCGGTGTGCCGTCGTGCCACTTCAGGCCGTCTCTAAGGGTAAACGTGTAAACCATGCCGTCGTCGCCAATGGTATAAGTGTCTACCATCTGGGGCTGGACATTGAAGTTTTCGTCCAGACCGAACAGGGTGTCATAGACCATGTAGCCGTGACTGCGAACGATGTAGGCGGTGGTCCAGATGGGGTCCAGCTGCTTGAGGGCCGAATCGAGATTGGCCTTGATGACCGTTTCGGCAGCAGCCTGTTGATGGCCGAAGCTTAATACGACAGCGACCGTCAACATAGCAAAAAGTACTACTCGTTTAAAAACATTTGTGAACATAACCTCCCCCTTTCTGTTTAAGTGATTGTGTGGGATCTGACAGTTGGTGATATGAAAATAGTTTTGGCGAACCTTTAGGGCCAAAATTTAAGTCGTTCACAGGATTTCAGCTTCGGTCTGGAGTTTGAATACGTGACTGCAACCGGCAAGTAAGATAGATATTCCAATAGCCGAACTGCCAGGGGTTGTCAATGAAGATCTTTGGGAAGCGGAATTTGTCATACCAATAATGAAAGCCTGGTTTTCGGAGTGAGGTCATAAATAAGGCGCTGCTGATAACATAGTGCCGGAGGGTTGGAGTGCTGGAGTATAGGAGTGTCGGATGTACTTGAATCTGAAGTGAATAAACCGCGATTTTGATCATAAGGCGCTGCGATTATTATCTCGGTGAATTTAATTGTTCAAAAACAAAACAGGTAAGGGCAGGCAAATCATTTTGATCACTTGACGAAGGCTGGAAATGTTTTTTCCATTACTCCATTGCTCCGATACTCCAGTAAACTTGATTACAAGGTCCCCTTAGGTGGCAACTAAAAGCCAGACCCGCCGGGCCTGGAATCTTTACTTACAGGCGCCTGCCGGGGATGAGATCCGGTCGGATGATGAACATGCGTATCCCGGTAATGACGACGACCAGTGCGGCAACGTAAAAGGCCGGACTCAGACCGAAAGTATCGATAATCAACCCCAGGAAAATCGGGGCTAC
>CP070771.1:2633274-2634927 GCA_020345785.1 Desulfobacterales bacterium | reverse complement strand
GTCTTCAACTTTTCTTCGAGTTGACGGATGTCATCCTTGTACTGCTCCAGCAGCGCCTCGTGTTCAGTTAATTCCCTGGTAAGTGATTCCGCTCTCTGGATATGCCGTCGTTTCTCAAGCAGCGCTTCCCGTGCCAGATCATCGCGCCCTTTATTAACAGCCAAGCCGGCCTTGTCTTCCCAGTAACCAACCCTTTTTTCGATCATCTGCAATTGGCGCTCGACGGTTTTACTCTGCGCCATCACCCCGGCACAGGCAGCTTTGAGTTCGATCAGCGTGTCTTCCATCTCCTGGATCATCAGTCTAATTAGCTTCTCGGGGTCCTCGGCCCGATCGAGCATAGAGTTTATGTTGGAACCGATAATATCCCGAAATCGTGAGAATATGCCCATGGTAAAACCTCCTTTTAAATTTTTCTTTTTCGGCGGATAGCTCTTCGCTGACTTCTTTTTCAGCCGCTATTAGAGCATTTACCATGCCAATTCGAAATCCAGACACAAGCATCTGATATTATAAGCAGTTTAAAATTATTACCAGATGGAATGGTGGCAAAAATGGCCATATAATAGCAATATATGCCATATTACCTGAATTTTACACGTATTCTTACCAACATGGAGTAAACAATATCGTCCGTATATAAACCTTCTCCACACCTGTGGGCAAGAAAATCAAGGTTTTAGGGATAGATAATCCGATGGACGGATGAATTAGCAGAGATGTTGGCGATTTGGGAAAAGGCAGGAAAAATAGCGCCCTGCCTTTCAGACACCACGGCAGAATTGGTCAACTGCGGAGTTTTCTCTTGATTGCCAGCAAAACGATCAGCGAAGTGCCCAAGAGCCAAATGGCGCCGGGAAGCGGCACCTCGGCGCCGGTTCCTTCCAGTCTCGCCACGATCAGACCGGTTGCACCGTCGCCGGCATTGTTGACGACAAATTCAAGCGTATTTGATCCCGGGACAAAATACTCTGTTAGCGTAAAAGGTTCCAAGGTCCCAAATTGATCAAAAGCTCTGGAATAGTCGGTAAAATTGCCGTTGAGAAATATGGAAGAGGAATTGTCTGATGCCCATTCACCGGAAATGGAAACGGTCGATAAATCAAATCCCAGAAGATCAAACGTCAGGACGTAGGAATAATTGCCTCCGGGGCCGATTGGACCTCCGGCGTTCGGGCCTATCCAAGCGGATCCTGCCGGTGCAGGAACCCAAGGGCCGGGTAGGGTATTCAAAGGTATTTTAGAAGGATCTGTAGTGGCTGCCGGATTCGGCAATAAAAATTGATAATGCGGGTCCTTGCTGCCGTCCGGCAGCACATCTCCGGAGTCATTGACGCCGGTACTGTAAAGTCCCCCTATGGGAGCCGCCGATATCTCCCCTTGGACAAAAGTAATTGACGCCAGTACGAAAACCAAAACCATCATCAAGAATAAGCGAGGTCTTCGGATACCGTTAACCTGCATGGCGCCCTCCTTTACATTCCTTTACCCCCGTGTGCTTATGAGTTACCCCTATATTATTATACAGCTTACCGGAGTACCCCCGTATCCTTAAATAAGCCATATAAAAAAACTATATACAAAAGATAAAAGCCTAAGTCAATACCATCTTTGAACTCAGCATTGCAAATAGCCGTGCATAAAAATGATTAT
>CP070771.1:2631490-2633174 GCA_020345785.1 Desulfobacterales bacterium | reverse complement strand
GATGACAGATAACAGATGGCGTAGAGGGCAGGGGAATGGGGAGAGGATAAAGGTCAAAGGAAAAAGGTTAAAGGACTGAGGGCTGTGCATAAAAGCTGGTAGGCGAGGAGACTCGGAAGCTGTAAGACCACAAAACTGTCTAATTGCGTGAGCTCCTCATATAATTAGGAAAGATTTTTCTATGTGATTCTTGCCATTCAAATTCCGTCCCGGCAGGAATGTGCAACCGTTAGAAAGTTCAAAGATAAGAGTACCGACGTCTTCTTGCCTTTTCCCGCCTGAAGGGATAATTCAAGCCATCCCGTGCTTTGTATGGGATGGTCGTATAATTTAGATACTGTGGCGCCCCAAATCGTGCCAGGCAAGCACTGGGATTCCCTCCCTTGTGTAACTTTTATCACCACCATAAATTAATATGCAATTCCTAACAGTATCCGTCAATTTAGCAAGGTAGCGCAACCCTTTGAAGAAATCGGAAGCAATGGTCTGACCAGATTTGATCTCTAAGGCATCAATTTCAATACCGTGGTCGCAGATCAGATCAACCTCGTTTCCGATATTATCCCTGAAATAATACAGGTTATCGAGTCGGCCGGTGTTAAAACGTTTTTTCAAGATTTCGGATAGAACCATGCTTTCAAACAGTGCGCCTTTGAGCGGATGAGAAGCCATCTGGCGGGCATTCTGAATGTCTAGCAGAAAAGCTGCTAAGCCTGTGTCCAGAAAATATAATTTGGGTGCTTTTATCAGCCTTTTGTTAAAATTTTTGTAATATGGACGTAAAAGTTTAATAATATAGCTTGCCTCCAGCACCGAGAGCCAGCTCTTTATGGTAGGATGATTGACACCGCAATCGTTTCCGAGAGCAGACATATTAAGAACTTGGCCGGTTCTGCCGGCACACAACTTAAGAAAGACCTCGAATTTCGACAAGTCTTTGATATTGATCAGCAAGCGCAAATCACGCTCAAGATAGGTATTGACATAAAAAAGCATCGCTTCGGTAGGATTTAGTTTCTTGTCAAAGATTCGAGGGAAAAAGCCGGTGTAAAGGACTTGATCAAGAGAAATGTTGAGTCGTTTTAAATCGTACGCCTCGTTCATTGTAAATGGCAACAGACGCAATAAAGCCGTTCTCCCAGCTAAAGACTGGGAAATACCTTCTAAAAGTTCGAATTGCTGGCTTCCGGTGACTATAAAAAAACCCTCTTTCTGCTGCTCATCCACAATAGTCTGGATATAGGATAAAAGATCCGGAACCCGCTGGATCTCATCAATAACGGCCCCCTCTGGAAATCGATTTAAAAAACCTCGCGGATCGTTGATTGCATACTGGCGTTCATCAACATCTTCGAGCGAGACATAATCTTTTCCGGCAAAGATCATCCGGCACAAAGTGGTCTTGCCGGATTGGCGGGGACCGGTGATGGTAACCACAGGGTACTGTTTAGCCAGCTGTAGTGCTTTTGATGCCGCTTCACGTTCTATCATGATTAATCTCAGTTATATGACATGTTGATAGATGATAACTTTAGCTGAATATAGCGGGATAATACCCTTTTATTGCTAAGCAGGCAACTATTTTTTACAAATTGTTAATTCAATTATCAATTTGTATAAATTCTTATTTACGTAACCCAATCAACCCAATCAAACCAATAATCCAATCAACTTAATCAACTAA
>CP070771.1:2629701-2631390 GCA_020345785.1 Desulfobacterales bacterium | reverse complement strand
TATTGAAATCTCTGCTCACCGTCATTTCTGAATCTGTCGAAATTAAAGTCGCCCCCCAGTACTGTTGGATAGTCTTCTCCGCCATTTTCTTCCAGGCTGTTTATAAATTCCAGCAATACATCAATTTGTTCCAAGCGCTCAAATTCTTCACACTCGGCACACAAATGGGTATTATAAAGATTCATTTTGCCAAATTCCGGGATTTCCAGACGCGACAGCAAAACGTTGCGCGACACTTCGAAAACTTGACCCTCAAATTCTAGTTCCGGGGTTCTTGGCAAACGCTGAACAAGGCTGTACCCTATTTCACAACGGCTCAAAACAGCATTCGCCACGCTCAACAGACCCGGCAGTCCGATTTCAAAAGCGGTCTGAATGTTATAGCCCAGGTTATGCTTATGGCTAAGAATATCTCTCAGATCTTGGGCGCTATTATCTGTTTTTACCAGGACACCATTGACCACTTCCTGGAGCAATAAGACGTCGACATCATTTTTTGCCGCGAACTCAGCGACTGCCTGCAACCGATCATTGCGATCATCAACTTCGGAAAAAAGCAGGTTGATTGTCAGGAAATTGATATACCCCTTTTCAGCAACATATCCGCACTGCGAATCACCAGCGCCGGGCGGCAACGGTGTTGTCTGGCAGGAGAGCTGAATTAAAGCGATTATCAATGCGGCGACCCCTAAAATATAAAGGCGGGATTTCATTGCGCACCTCCTTTCAAGTGATGCATTTCTCCCAGAGCAGAAGGCATTGGCTCTTGAAAAGATAGCGTTACTTTCTGAATTGTACACGAGTCGGAGGCGTTTTTATTCTCTTTAAATCTCAGCTAAGAAACAGGTCATCAACCGCTTTAATGTGTCACCAGGAACTGGGGCCGAAGGTGCTGAGAAGACCGCCGTCGACGTACAATGTATGACCGGTCACAAAATCAGAGGCCGAGGATGCCAGGTAAACAGCGGCATTACCGAGATCCTCCGGTTTGCCCCACCTGGCCCAGGGAGTTTTCCACTTAATCCACTTGTCAAATGATGCATCCTCCCACAATGGCCTGGTTAAATCGGTCTGAATAAATCCGGGTCCAATGGCATTGACATTGATGCCGTGTTTGGCCCAATCCACCGCCAGGGCCTTGGTCAGCTGACGAATACCACCCTTGGAAGCTGCATAGGGTGCATTGTCTTCCCTGACGGTTTCGCTCATCAGCGAGGCAATATTGATAATTTTTCCCTTCTTGCCGCTTTTAATGCGCTCTCTGGCAAAAGACTGGCACAGCGCAAACGTTGCCGTCATATTTAAATTGATGACAAAATTCCAATCTTCCACCGTTAATGTATCAGCGGGACCGCGCCGGGTCCCGCCGGCATTGTTGACCAGAATATCCACCCCACCGGTGTCTTTGGCGATTTCAGCAAACAGATCTCTAATTTGATCGGTGTTGCTCATGTCGAAGGAATAAATCCAGACGTGTCTTTCTGAAGGGGAGAGTTTTTCCCGGGCTTGGTCCAGAGTTTTTTTATCGCGTGCCACCAGCGCTATGTCCGATCCTGCTTCAGCCAGGGCCTTGGCGATACCAAACCCAATACCTTTACTGCCGCCGGTTACCAGAGAAATTTTGTCATCCAGTCGAAATTGCTTCATAACTTAGCTCCGGTTGGATTATGGATAATATTTGATTCGGTT
>CP070771.1:2627903-2629601 GCA_020345785.1 Desulfobacterales bacterium | reverse complement strand
TTCGAATTTCGAATTTTAATGTCATCGCAGGTCTCTCACCAGATCGGTAGAACCTCCCCGGGTCCTTCACCAAAGCTGGAGGGTTTAGATCAATACTAAAAAAGGGGGACGGAACTCGCCGTACCCCCCTTTTTTTAAAGAAGTTGAGAGAGAGATGGTTAAATCAAGCCCACGATGAACGGTTCAGGTACGCAGAAAAAGCCGGGTCAGCTTCTGCCAGCTTGCGCCGGGAAGATTACCATATATGTCATCGGCCAGGTAGCCACCGTCGGCCGCCAGAGGACCTGCCTCTGCCTCGATCACCCGGTAAAGCTGATCGACCTCTTCATCCAGATATTCGCCGGCCTGTTCACCGATCATCAGGTTTTTGAGATCATGCCGAAGATGGCTGGCATGAAGCCGCATCACCCACCCTTGGGTGTAAGGATCCTGATTGGCAAGGCTTCCCTTTTCTCTTAGTGCGGGATTGATGTCAGTGACCACGCCGCTGACGGGGGACTGCAGCCTGGCCGTGTTGGCGCTTCGGTTTAGCAGAATATCACCGCGTCCCTGTTCGACCGTTTTTCCCATCAGCGGGGCTTCGATTCGATCCAGCGGCCCGAGCAGGCGCAACGCAAAGTCATCGAGCCCGATTCTGACCGCAGATCCCTCCTCTATTTTTACCCAGGCATGGCCCTGGTGAAGGTAATAACCATGGGGTAATTTAAACCCTTTAACATCAAGGACATCAACCGGTCGAACAACGGCATGCACGGTGTATTGGTCGCTGAAATACTGGTCGAATTCACAATTGCCGCACTGGTAATCATTGGTGCAGGCTCTAAAATCAATGCGTCCCTTCATGTGGTGCACACAGGGTTGCTTCCAGACGGCAAGCTCCCTTAAACGGTCTTTCCAGAAAACGATTTTACCGCGTCGGCCGGCCGGCCTCCGGCCCTGCTGCCGAATTTCTCTGTTTTCGCGCGCCGCACGCCGCAGGGCGCGATCATACTGGCAGGCTTCACAATGAAAATCGATTTTGCATTTCTTGTGCCGCACCACTCCGGCCTGCATCCAAATGCAGGGGGGGCGATTTTCGGCGGCTTTATTTTTTGTTCGAGAGGATACCATTTTCAGGAACCTTTTTCAGAATGTTAAAGTTATTCGTTATTTAGGTTATCAGTTATTGGAAAGAGCGGCCTGGTTAATAAGACACCAGTGGACGAATAACTAATAACAATTAACCATTAACTATTTAATAACTTCACGTCTTCAAAAACGCTTTGGTTAGATTTTTCCACCCCAGATCCGGCAAATTACCATAAATGTCGTCTGCCAGATAGCCGCCGTCAGCAGCCAGCGGGCCGGCAACTTCTTCAATCATGTTTTCAAGATTGCTAACTTCATTATTCATCCAGGTCAGGCTGCTTTGATCGGTCATGAGTTTTCCCATGGTCGCTTTAACGTCGGGGGTCCGCACCATAAAAAGCCATCCGGCGCCATAGGGTTCGCGATTGGCCAGATCCGGCATTTGTCTGACTTCCGAGTTAACCTCCACAATAACGCCGCCAATCGGTGACAGAACATCGGCCAAATTGTCCTTGCGCTTCAGCCCCCAGCCAACCTTACCCTGATCCAGTTCTTTGCCCATCAGCGGAAGATCAAGGGCGTCCGCCTTGCCGAGAACTTTGAGCGCAAAATCATCAAGGCCGATGCGGA
>CP070771.1:2626079-2627803 GCA_020345785.1 Desulfobacterales bacterium | reverse complement strand
TGATCCTAAAATAAAATTGCCGCTGGCAGTAGGCTCAATCGAGACTCCCCCGCCTTTTTGTGCCAGAGCCGGATCGAATTTGGCGGCAATATACTGCGCCGACAGCATGCAACGGCTTATGGTCGGTCCAATGGCCTCGGTAACAACCAGCTGCCCCCTTCTGGGCGTGATCGGAATTGCCAAATTCAATAGAGCGCCGATTTCCGCGGCATCAACGCCGCCGGCATTCACCACCGTGCCGGTGTGAATGTCACCTTTATCCGTTTTCACTGATTTTATATTATTGGAGGTTCTCCGGAATCCTGTTACCCGGGTATGCGCTACAATTTTGGCACCGAGATCTTGGGCGGCTTTAATGAAGGCAAACGTCAGAAACATGGGATTGACCTGCGCGTCCATTGGCGAAAACGTGGCCCCCAAAATCTTTTCACTCAAGGATGGCTCCAGATCCCTGGCCTGTTTTTGGTCCAGCAATGATACATCCAAACCGATGGTATTCTGCTTTTCTACGAACCGTTCCAAAGTCCGCAGTTCTTCTTCGCGTTCAATGACAATCATGCCGCCATGGCGCTGATATTCGAATCCGGCTCCCAACTCTTGCTCCAGATGAGCAAATCGCCTGGAACTCTCCAGGGCGAGTTCCAGATGGGTTCCGGGGCTCTTGGTTTGCAGAAAAATGGTTCCGCCGCAGGCACCGGAACTACCGGAAGCCGCATCGCCCTTTTCAAGCAAAACCACCTTTACCTTTCGCCTGGCAAGATGATAGGCGATGGAAGCCCCGATCACTCCGCCCCCAATCACGACAACGTCTGCATTATCCGGCAGCATAATAGTTAAACTCTACAAAAGACCTTTGAACCTTGAACCCTGAACCTGTAAACGCTCAGTTTATTCTTTGGCCATCAGAGACACTTTGATAATTTCCCGGATATCTTCTTCGAAATCTTTTTTAGGTCCGCCCTGTTTGACCTGCCCCATTTCGAGCAAATACATGTAGTCTGATACATCGAGGGCCTTCATTATATTTTGATCCACGATCAAGATCGTGGTGCCCTGCCGGGCTACCTGAATTAACAGATCATATATTTCCGTCACAATTTTGGGCGCGAGGCCGACTGAGGGCTCATCGATCATCAGCAAATTGGGCTTTGACATGATCTCTTTGCCGACGGAAAGCATTCTCAGGTATCCGCCGCTCAAATAGGTGGCTTTTTCCGCCCGGCGTTCGGAAAGGACCGGAAAAAATTCATATATTTCAGACAATCTTTCTTTTACCATTTTTTTGTCATTCCGAAACGTCCAGGCACCCAGCAGCAGGTTGTCCTGGATGGACAACTGAGGGAAGGTGCTGTATTCCTGAAGCATATAGCTGATTCCCATCTGCTTTAATTGATAAGGCTGAAGCCCTTGAATCTCCCGGCCCTGGAAATTAATTTTGCCCTGCCGCGGGTGCAGAAATCCAAAAATCGTCTTTAAGATGGTAGATTTGCCCGCCCCGTTTGCACCGATAATGCCTGTGATCGCCCCTTCTTTTACTTCAAGCGAGACATTGTTCAGCACGTCGATTTCTTCCACGTAGCCGGCGGTAATATTTTCCATGGACAGCATGGACACGTATTAACCTCCTAAATAGGCATCAATCACCTGGGATTCATTGGCGACTTCTTCCATTGTTCCTTCAGCAATGAGCTCGCCTTTGGCAAGCACGGTGACTTTGTCGCACA
>CP070771.1:2624244-2625979 GCA_020345785.1 Desulfobacterales bacterium | reverse complement strand
AATGCTCATTTGGACCTGGTCGCCAAAGCTTTTTCCCGACGTGAAATGCTGCTGGAAAAATCACAAAAGATACTATCCGGATATCGATAAGGAAGCAGAAGTTTCTGATATTATTGAGGAGATTTATCCGGAACCGGGAGATGTTATTGTCGAGAAATACGGTTATAACGGATTTTATAACTCGAATCTGGAAAACGTACTGCGGTCCAATCAAGTTGAATACACGATTATCTTTGGTGCCTTGACGCCGATCTGCGTGGACGATACGATCTGTGGCGCTTTTGAACGTCAGTTTAAGGTCCTGGCAATTTCCGATGCGACCGGCACTTTTGATGAGAAATTCCACAAAAATTCATTAAACCGTATCGAAATGAAATACGGCAGGGTGCTTACAACCGATGAGTTTTTATCAGAGCTGGAGGAAGCCAGGCGATAACATCGGATCACCAAAGGGCGTCACTAACGTTTCACTCTGCGGGTTTGCGGCCGGGTATTTTCCAAAAGTCCCAATCGATTCGATCCCCGTCTCTGGTTGTCCGAAGCCCGCGGCCACCCTGGGTGGCCCTGCCTCTGTACCCGAATCCAATCGCCGAGGTACCGTCGGGCAAACCTATTTGCCTGTTGAAGGTCATCTTATCAAGAAAAACCATCGAGCGACGATAACCAAAAGTCCGAAGCAATTCTGAATTTAAAATGATACCATCGGCGTCAAGCGCAAAAATATCAAGTGTCAGATAATCCAGTGAGTTGAAGCCGGTGGTCAGATGATCCCCCAATGTTACCGCGCCGGAAATCTGTAAGGTTTGTGTCTCTTTTTCATAGTTATACTCAATGGCCAGGTCACGGGTCTGCCAGTTTCCTTTATGGGGACCGCCGGCCTGCAGAACTATGCGATCATCTTCTGCAACCCATCTGCCCATGTATGTAAAGGTTTTACCGGCGCAGGCGACCAGGAGAATGTTTATTAGCAACAATCCAAATAGTCTGAATGCGATCATGATTTTCTCTATAGCGCTCATGTGATCTACCTCAACATTGATCAACTTTTAACAATCACCATCAGTACATTAACCTAAGAACGAAAATGCATCAAGGCAATATTTTTTCCAGAAAATCACGTCCGTTGGTCCGGATCAGGAATTCCAATTCGAGATATGGAAAGCGTAAAAGGTCAAGATGCGCGTTACGAGTTGCGGGTTTCGCGTTAAAGAGATCAAAATCATCGGATGTTGACGCGTAACGCGTAACTCGCAACGCGTGATCCTGACACCTGAAACCTGAAACCTTTTCTTCATCAACAGGAGGGCAACTAACTGATCCTGAGGTATTTGCCATCCTCGAATCTGACGGTCCCGGCGGCCATCAGTCGGTCTAAATGCTTTTGCATGTGCAGACGTTCCCCGAATTCATAAAACTCCACCGGTTCTCGTTTGCGTCCATACAAAATCCAGGCGCCAATGATCTTTTGCATGGTTCGTGGATGCTTTAGAAAATCCAGTAGTTTGTCTTCTCGTGACTGTATGACGGCTAAATAGTCATCAAAAAATTGCTGCGGATCTTCTTCGAAGACACCGGTTTCATGACCGGTAAGCCATATCTTTGCAGGAATCTTTTTGAGAAGGTTAATGGAATCGATGGTTTGCTCTATGCTTGAATAACGGTCACCGTACCAGGGTCCAAAAGGTGTGAGATCATAATCGCCTAAAAATAAAATTTGCGGTTCCCGGAAAAAAAA
>CP070771.1:2622400-2624144 GCA_020345785.1 Desulfobacterales bacterium | reverse complement strand
ATAATCAGCGACCACCAGCAGAGCCGGCGGCATCGTTTAATTTTGGACGACCGAAAAATACGCTCAATGCAGCGGCAAAAATTTTCAATTCTCATTCCGTTGGATCGAGATGTCTTATGAATGGCGTTATCAATGAGATGATCTCTTCCAACGCAAATAAACCAGATATTTTTTATAGCTCCTAATAAAAGCGAATGTATTTGGAGTTCAGGGACAAAAAACCTCAACATATAATATCTAGCAGATTCTCCAATGGTTCTGTCGAGCGTACAACATGCATCCCTTCATCGGAAAACCTCTGGAATATCTCATCGGCCAGATCTGTATAGTCTACCACATCCGGGATTACTACCGGTGACATGCAATCTTCTAATATATATATCTTTTCAGCCAATCTTCTATTCAAGGCACTTATTTCGCTAAACAGATCGTCTATCGTCCATGCGACACAGTGACTCTTAGCTTGGCCCGCGATGAATAAGGCATCATAATTAACCAATTTTTCAATAAGCTTGGAGTTTTTTTCCGCTATCTGATCACCATCGGAATTAACCATCACTTCCGGTTTTATCACAGAATAATTCTCGGTAAACGGGTTGTCACCCTTCACCTGAAAATCCGGTTGAGAATAGCGAGCCATGCTATGAAAAAATATGGTTTCTTCAACCGCTGAAACCAAAGCATGGCCAATTCCTCCAAGCATTGCATGATAGGGCCAAATCGTAAGATTGTATTTATCTCCCTGCTTTAACATTCGGGTATAGTGCTGCAAAAATTTTTTACTGTAGGACGGATGAATATTCAGGCTTTTGATAATTTCAGGGTTGACTTCCCAGACGCCTTTCTCAACATCTTCCGCCGAAATGATCGTAAAGGGTGCCGGATGCTCACCTTTCTGATTAACAAAAAAAATAGCGTGAAAGATTTGCATGGCCCGGTGAGTGTCCATTGTCGGGCAAATTTGGGTAATGACATCAAGATTACGGTAAATAAATTCGCATAATCGACGATTGTCGTCCACAGCCCCTGTGCCTGAGCGGCCGCCGACGAACAACTCAAACTCCGGAATGCAAAAAGTGTTTTGAACGTCTACCAATAGGAGGCATAGTTTAAATCCGTCATCCGAAGCAGGACGCACTTTATGTTGCTCTGACCATTTCTGAGCTTCTTCGGCCCGCTGTTGATATGGAACTTTCCACACCTGTCCCACTTTATCAGAAACATAATGCGGCGGAATTGGCAACTCTTGTCGTGGCATAGGGTGACCTCAATCTGTTTCAAAAGTTGAAGGATAATTTTGTAACCAATTTTGCTTTTGTGAAGTCCGATGAAATTTTTCTAAATATCATATTTGGAGTAATTAAGCACAATAAAAGTTTTACCATAGCACCAATCAGAAAAAAAGAATGCCGTCACCGTCTAACGCCCACGTATCGGAGCAAGGGCTGCGGATTGACAGCCAGTTCGTCCGGCGTCGCCTCGCCGCGCACCGAACCATTCTCTATAAAGGCAATCCGATCAGCCACCTTAAGCACGGCTTCGATTTTTTGCTCGACGAGCAAGACCGCCACCCGGTTCACCTTGAGTTCAACAATCGTGTTCAAGAGCTTTTCGACAAGACTCGGCATAAGTCCTTCGCTTGGCTCGTCCAACAGGAGAAGCTTCGGTTCCAGGCAAAGAGCACGCGCCATGGCCAGCATCTGCTGCTGCCCCCCGCTCAACGTACCCGCACGTTGATGCAGCA
>CP070771.1:2620538-2622300 GCA_020345785.1 Desulfobacterales bacterium | reverse complement strand
AATCGCCAGCATGAGCAAACTCACCGGATCAAGCAAATAGCCGAACGGAATGGTGATATCGCTGGAGACCAACCAACGACCGGCATGCTGAATCGCAGCGGCCATACCCCAATGCCGTGCAAGCAGCCAGACGGCGCACAACAATGAAGCGGTGACGGCCGCGATCGACACTCCCGCCGAAAGCCGCGGGTGGCGCCGGGTGAACACCATGATCAGCAAAAATGCAATAAACGGCAAAAACGTTGCCAGGACGGCAGCCGCCAGGGTTGGATTCTGTGACCAAAACGGGATCATTCTTTTTCTCTCATGTATTGCGTCAATATACGAACCGCTGCCTCGTCTGTCGGAAAATCCCGGCCAAGCGCGAGGTCATCGGGGGGTATTTATTTCAAAAAATTAAAATTTTCCGGATCGACTGATCCGGTCCGTCGGTAGGCCCAGACAATCAGCGCCAGGCCCACGGACACTTCTGCCGCCGCCACCGCAAAGATAAACAACACAAACACCTGTCCCTCTAATTGCTGCCAGCGCAATGCGGCTGCCACAAAGACAATCGATGCCGCATTTAACATGATTTCAACACCCAGCACGATCATAATCAGATTGCGTCGCGCCACCGCACAGAACATACCCATCAAAAAAAGGATGCCGGCCAACAGGAGAACATGTCCAAAGGGAACAATCATCATTAATCCTCGGTTGCCTGTGTGCTTTTCTTTCCGGAGCGTCGACCCATGTAGAGAGCGC
The DNA here is from genome assembly GCA_020345785.1 of Desulfobacterales bacterium. The sequence continues at coordinate 2,621,553 of CP070771.1, read as the reverse complement.
CCAGCAGTGCGATCAACAGCAACAATGAGACGATCTCGATGCTAAGCCAGTGTTTTGTAAAAAGGTATCGTCCGAAATCCCGCGGCTTGGCCAAAGCGATTTTGAGACTGACCTGGCTGCCGGGTTCCGTAAAAACGAAAAGCGTGACGATCGCAAGATAAATCAGCCCCATGATCGCGGCGGGCAGCCATTGACGCGGCGGAAACATCCTTTCTTCGAGGCTTTCGCCTTTCAGCATCATGATAATAAAAAGAAATAGAATCATGATGGCCCCGGCGTAGATAATCACTTCAAGGGCCGCCAGAAGCGGAGCTCCCAAAAGATAAAACATCAACGCACTGCCGAAAAAAGACAGAATCAGGTACACCACCGCATGCACCAAGTTCCGCCGGGTGATGGCCAGGGCGGTTGCGACCAGAATCACCGCGGCCAAAACGTAGAATATGATCGAATAGATGGTCATAAGAGCAAATGGCTGAAGCGGGGAAGCGGGGAAGCTGGGAAGCTGAGAGGCTCAATTGTGGCTACAGGCTTCCCGTCATTACAGCTTTCTGGCTGCCCTGCCTACCCCCTTTATGGCATATTACTTTTAATATTCACCGGTTTTTCTTCTTTAACGTGCGTACCCTTTCCGCCGACCTTCGTTATCACGCCGGCATATTTGTAGAAATTGTATTCTTTGTCCTTTCCTCCATGATCAACGAGGAGATCTTGCTTTTCGTACACAAGCTTTAAAATGCCCTGTTCGCAGGTTTCAAAATTCGGCGTTAATTGGATTGCCGATGTCGGACAGGCCTCTTCGCAAAGTCCACAGTAAATACAGCGCGCAAAATTGATGCGAAACCAGCTGGCATATCGCCGGCCGTCTTCTTGTTCAGCCGATTGCATCGAGATGCAGCTGACCGGGCAGACCGCCGAACACAAATAACAGGCAACGCAGCGTTCGTTGCCGTCAGGATCACGCGTGAGAACAATCCTTGCCCGCGTCCGTTCGGGCAAGGAACGCTTGTACTCC
>CP070771.1:2618659-2620438 GCA_020345785.1 Desulfobacterales bacterium | reverse complement strand
GCGAGGGGGGAATCAGAAATAAAGACACCCTTGAAGCCTAGTTGCCGTGCCGTCCTCAGTTGAAAGCCCGCCTGGGCACTATTGGCGCCCTGAATAATATCCGGCTTCGTAGCCAAAGCCTTGGTATAGAAAGGCGTGAAGTCTTCGGTCCCTATAGGCCAAAGTTCATGACCGACCAAGGTCAATCCCCTCTGCTCAAGCAACTTCTTGGCCTTTGTTTCGATAGGCAGGCCAGCGACCGGGGCGACAATATACACCTTCTTGGCCTGAGGGTAGTTGGCCCTGATGAAATCATAATTCATGGCCCAGTTGGTATCGGACGTGGGATTCAGTCTGATGGCATAATGCTTTTTGGGGCTTATGTCCCCGGGCGTCGCTGGGGCGTCGATCCAGGTTATGAGATGGAGGGCTTTGGCCCTTTCGCAGACCTGGTAAATGGCTGCAGCGACCGGCGGTGTAATAGCTCCGAAGACAAATTTGGCCCCATCTTTATAGACAAGTTTCTTGGCCGCCGTGGATGCAGCAGTCGGATCTAATTTGCTGTCCTCGGCGATCAACTCGATCGTGTAGGTATCCTCGCCAAGCTTAAGTCCCCCTTCTTCATTGACCTTGTCAAAGTAAAGCCTAACCGCCCTGGTCAAACCAACACCCACGAAGCTGATAGGCCCTGACAGGGGCATGATTATTCCCACCTTCAGGGTCTTCTCGGCCGCCTGAGCTGCACCGCCGAAACCAAAAACAAATGTGGCCGAAAGCAGCAATACCAGTATAACCATGATCCGTCTTTTACTTTTTCCTTTCATAAGTGACCTCCTCTTAGGTAAAGGTTGGGGTATGGTCCGACCTATGGTCGTTGATGTATACGAAATAAAGATATGCAGGACAATCCGTGAAACCCTGCCTTTCGCGGAAGGCGTGTTGTCAAAAAAAGTCATGAATTTCATCCAATGTCATCGAAGACGATTTTACCACCCACGATGGTCATGATCACGGAAATGACCTTGGCGTTTGAGATGACAAGGTCAGCATTGTTCTCTTTGGATGGTGCGTTTGTGATTTCCGTCCTAATTGTATGGCATATTCAATCCCATATGTCTAATTTTTTTTGAGATAAGTGATGCCCTTTTCACACGAATCGGAACGTTATTCTGACAATCGCTGTAGGCGACAGGTTCAGTAATATGCGAAATCTATATTTTGGGCAAAAGACCACATGATAATTGCAAAGATACGTTGTGTGTGATAATTGTTTTTAAGTTTCCATGGTGTACCTCCTTATCACCCACAACGGCTTGGCAAAGACCTTGCCTGTAAGGATGTACACCATTTTCTTTCTAAAGCATAGCTCAACTATACCGTCCCGCAAAGCGGGAGGGTTTTGTAAATAGTGAAAGGTGTTCCTTGATTTAAGCTCATATCCTTGCAATTCTCAAAGTCTCCCAATGAATAAGAAAAGGAGTTCCGTATGCAGAAAATATCGCGCGAGCAGTCCAAAAAATACGCATTTGATTGGAAGGACGAACCCCTCATCAGGGTTAAACGCGGGGAAAGTTTTGAAATTGAAACCTACGATGCGAGCACAGGATATTTCAAATCTCCCTCAGACAAAGCTGTTCCTTCTCGCCGACCCGGCCATGATCGATACCCGCCGATGTCAAACCCGATTGCAGGACCGATTTGGCTGGAAGAGGCAGAGCGTGGCGATACGTTGGTTATTATGGTTGAGGATATTTTAGTTGACGACTATTCATGGACCGCAATCGGCCCCGGCCGAGGACC
>CP070771.1:2616780-2618559 GCA_020345785.1 Desulfobacterales bacterium | reverse complement strand
GAAGCGTCTTAATCGTGTCTCTGGTTATGGCGATAGCGGTGCCGTTATATGATGTGTTGTTTGTTCACCCTTCTTTTACGAAGCTTTTGATTGAGACTGCCAAACGTGATGGTGAAAATATCGTGCGATATTTAGCGTCTGTGTACCTTTCAGGAAATGATGCGTTAAATGAAGAGACCCTTCGGGCAACTGATTTGTTAAAAGACGTCAAACAGCTTAAAGCAAATTTCCAATTGCAACGATTCAAAGTTTTCTCAAAGTCGGGCGAAATCATATTCTCTACCGATCCGGAAGATTTGGGAAATGTTAACAAACAAAAATACTTTCGGGATAGGATCGCAAAAGGAAAAACACAAACTGAGTATATTCAAAAAAATCATCAATCTCTTGACGGCCAGAAAATGACCGCGGATGTAGTTGAAACCTACATACCTCTGATGAGCGGCGGTAGATTTTTGGGAGCTTTTGAAATCTATTATGATATTACGGACAGAAAAAAACAGTTGGACAGGATAGTATCACGGTCATCTTACTCGCTGTTCAGTCTTGCTTGCGGCCTTGCAACTGTCGTGACTATCCTTTTGATTAAGGAAAATAAGGTAGACGCCGAACGCAACCATGCACAAGAAAAGCAGAAAAGTCTTATTCTCGAGCTACAAAAGGCACTGGCTGAGGTTAAGACTTTAAGCGGTATGCTTCCGATTTGTGCCGGTTGCAAGAAAGTGCGCGATGACAAAGGCTACTGGAAGCAAATCGAATCTTATCTTCTTGACCATTCTGAAGCAAAATTCAGCCACGGTATATGCCCGGAATGCGCGAAAAAACTCTACCCTGATTTAATTGGAAAAGAAGTTAAGGATTCGTGAGAATACCAAGTGCCTGAATGCTGAATACACAGCTTTCGCCTATATGGCAAAACGGATTCCCCCCTTGATAAATCTGATCTTTACCCATAAGTCCTGCTGGACACAGGGGGAGTGCGGCAGAAATCAATTTCTACTTGGATAAAAAATTAGAAATTCAAAATCCGAAATACGAAACAAATTAGAAATTCAAATCAAAAAATTACCCAAACATATGCCTGTCGAAATTAAAATCAAGTTTTCGCATTTGTGCTGCGACGGTCAAGTATTTTCTATTGGATGCCGGCATCGGTATGAGGCGATCGGCTAAAATGGACGAAGGCAGATTCTGGCGAGATGACTGTTTTGAATTTGGATCATTGGCGATTGGAATTTGTTTCGTATTTCGTGCTTCGAGATTCGAATTTTATATTGATGAACGTCTCCAATGAACCCTGAATCCCCCCCTGTGTCCAGCAAAAAATATGGGACGCGCTGAGTTGGTAAATGCGTTACAACACATATTTTGCCTTCCCTAAGCTTTTTTTCGATAAAGAACCGCATTCGGCGTGTGATCGATGATATCTTTATGCAGTTTTTATATGAGCGAGGCCCATAAATAAAAGGTGGCATAAGCCTGCCAGTTATGCCAGCGGTCAGAAAATTTAACGACGTCATCGGCGGTTGGCTTTTTGTCTAAGCCCAGCTGCTGCTTGACCGCATTTTGCAGACCGACATCTGTGACGGGAAACGCGGCCGGATCCCCCAGGCATCGCAAGGCGACATAATCCACTGTCCATTGGCCGACGCCGTGCAATTGCATTAATTTGCTTCGTGCTGTTTTGAATCCGTCTTCAGCGAGCAGGCTATTCTTGGATAAATCACCGACGGTCATCTTTTTTGCGATCTCAATGATATACTCCGACTTTTTCGCGGT
>CP070771.1:2614890-2616680 GCA_020345785.1 Desulfobacterales bacterium | reverse complement strand
TAGCCGCTACCTGAACCTCGACCTGGCAGGCGGCGCCCGGGCGATGGTTATGCAGTGGTGGTCGGCCCAGAGTGAGGACGGCACCATGGGGGATCCGACGGTGGCCGATGCCGACCGGGGCAAACTCTTTTTTGAAGCCGCCGTGCGGGAAACCGTGGGACTTGTGCGGGAAATTCGCCGGATTTCATTGAAGCCGCGGCGGGATCATCATTGAGGGGGTTGCGGTGGACTACGAGTTGATGATGCGGGTTATATTTTACTTTGCCAAGGCCGCCTGGGTCACGGTGGAGGTGTCGTTTCTGTCCGTCTGCCTGGGGCTGGGGCTGGGAATGGCGGCCGCACTCTGCAAGCTGTCGCCCAATCGCTGGCTGCAGATCCCCGCCCGGATCTATGTCAGTGTGTTCCGCGGTACACCGTGTCTGATCCAGCTGTTCGTGATCTACTTCGGCGGCCCCCAGATCGGGCTGCAGCTGGAGCCGTTTGCAGCGGGCGTGCTGGGCCTGGGCATCAATATCGGCGCCTACATGACCGAATCGATCCGGGGCGCGATCCAGGCCGTTGAACGCGGACAAACCGAGGCATCCCGCTCCCTGGGATTGAGCAAGGGCCAGACCATGCGCAAGGTCATCCTGCCCCAGGCGGCCTGTCTGATGATTCGACCCCTGGGGGTGAATACCATTGCCCTGATTAAAGGGTCATCCTTGGTTTCGGCCATCTCGGTACTGGAGCTGACATACACGTCCCATCGCTACATCAGCTCCACCTACCGGCCATTTGAGATGTTCATGCTGTCGGCGATGTTTTACCTGCTGATAATAACCGTGGCATCTTTCTTGATCCAACAGCTGGACCGGCGGTTTGTTCTGCAGCAGTGAACGCCGTGACGCACCTTTTGCGCAGGGAGTTGAATTAAAATAATGACGGGTCTGGATTTCAGCGTTCTGGTTGAGTACTTCCCAATCATGCTCCAGGGGTTGCTGTGGACGTGCATTCTGTGTGTCGCCTCGATAACCCTCAGTCTGGTCGGGGGCGTACCACTGGCGCTGTCGGGCATCAGCGGCAACCGGCTGGTGCGTTGGCCGTTCGGATTTTTCGTCTGGATCTTTCGCGGCACGCCGCTGCTGCTGCAACTCTTTTTAATCTACTTTGGTCTGCCCCAGATCGGCATTTACTTGAGTCCGATCGTATCGGGCATCCTCGGTCTGGGCATCCACTATGCCGTTTACAACTCGGATGTGATGCGGGCCGGCATTGTAGCCATCGAACGCGGTCAGCACGAAGCTTCGCGCTCGCTGGGGTTGAGCCGGGCTCAGACCATGCGCAAAGTTATCCTGCCCCAGGCCCTGCGCAACGTCGCCCCGGCCCTGGGCAACAACCTGATTGCACTGCTCAAGGAATCGGCCCTGGTGTCAATCATCACGGTTCCTGAGCTGACCCTGTCGGCCCAACGCGCGATTTCGGAAACCTTCCGGCCCTTCGAGTTCTATTTTGCGGCCGGAGCCATCTATTACGGTATCAATTATTTTCTCGAACTGGGCTTGAAACGCGTCGAGATGAAAACCGCCCTGTCCCGCTGATGTGGAGCACCCATGGTCAAAGTCATTAATGTCTACAAACGATTCGGCAACAACGAAGTGCTGAAGGGCATCAACCTGGAAGTATTGAGAGGCAAAATCCTGGTGATCATCGGCCCCAGCGGATCCGGCAAAAGCACGCTGCTGCGCTCCATCAACCATCTGGAGACCGTGAACGATGGTGAAATCTGGATTGAAGACGTCCAGGTCAACCTG
>CP070771.1:2612995-2614790 GCA_020345785.1 Desulfobacterales bacterium | reverse complement strand
TCTGTAACATATTTCGATCACATTTGTCGTTGATCTTTCCGGTTTGGCATGCGTTTGAGCGCCTCATCATTCGCATGCATGCTGTGCTGTTCAGCAGGGTGCTGTAATCGCGGCGACGCCGGCCGTCACAACGACACCATAAAAAATAAGCCAAAATTCTTTATATCATCTCCACTCATGTGTCACCGGCGTCGTTTAAGTTCGGACCATCGAATAATACGCCCGCTGTAACGGTAAAACCTTTTCAGTTCTAACCGTTATAGCCGGTGGATTATGAGTGGAGTTACTAAAATGGTGCCAACAGCGAGAAATCCTTACTGGCACCAGCCTTCAGTTTCGGACAACATGCTGTCAGAACAACGCCGATAAAAGCCCACTCGCCTTGATACTATCACGATCAGCAATATATTATGCTCTTGGCATTAACCGGTCTATATGATAGGCTTAAGTTAAATTTAAAATTATCAATGGATTTAGGGTGGTTACACTTTCATAAGGAAAAACCGAATTAAATGACAACATTGCATTTAAAAGATCTGATGAAATCCTACTCCGGCAGAAAGGTAGTCAATTCCGTAAGCCTGAGTATTAAAAGCGGTGAAGTTGTCGGTCTGCTGGGCCCCAATGGTGCCGGAAAGACCACAACCTTTTATATGTGTATCGGCTTGGTAAGGCCGGATAAGGGCGAGGTTCTGCTGGACGATGAGAATATAACCAACTCCCCGATGTACCTAAGAGCCCGTAAAGGCGTCGGTTATCTTCCACAGGAGACCTCGATTTTTCGCAAACTAACGGTCAAACAGAATCTTTTGGCGATCCTGGAAATCCTGCCCATTGATTCAGCCGAACGCGAGCATCGGGCTGAAATGCTGCTGGAAGAACTGGGCATAAAGCACCTGCAGAAGCAGAAGGCAAACGTCCTCTCGGGGGGCGAAAAGCGGCGCCTTGAAATTTCACGCGCCCTGGCCACCAACCCTTCGTTCATACTTCTTGATGAGCCTTTTGCCGGTATCGACCCCTTGGCCGTCAATGATATTAAGAATATCATTAAGCATCTTAAACGCCGCGGGATCGGTATCCTCATTTCCGATCACAATGTAAGAGAGACACTTGGTGCCTGTGATAAAGCTTACATTCTGGTTGACGGTAAGGTTCTCGAGTCCGGCCCCCCTGATCAAATCGCTGCAAGCGAAGCTGTATGCCAGGCCTATCTAGGCGACGAATTTCAGTTGTAAGGCCGAACCCGGGTGAACCGGCCAACAGCTCGGGGAGAAACGAAACGGACTCTCGCCTTGACGCCAAGATGAACCTAATTATTTGCCTTTGAAGGATTTGCGGCTTTGCGAGAGAATTTTCTCTATCACAAAATGCAAGAACGATACTTTTATGCACCTAACCCGGCAAACAGTCTATAATTGGCGTGATGCGGAAGCCTTCGACACCGGCAAAAAAAAGGCACGCTAGAATCAGATGCTGCGTGCCCTTCTAAAATTTTTTTAGCGGTTCACTACACAACCGTCACGTTTACAGCCGCGGGTCCTTTCTGTCCCTCTTCGATGTCGAAGGTGACCCGATCACCCTCCTGAAGAGATTTGAACCCCGAACCGTTGATGCCGGTATGGTGAACGAATACATCCGGACCATCTTCCTGCTCGATGAAGCCGTACCCTTTGCGGTCATTGAACCATTTGACAACACCATTTGCCATTGCGGCACCCTCCTTACACTAAAGCTAAAATTCTCATAGTCCCATACTTCAGGCTGCCACTTGGACAAATGGATCTTTCCTTCAGAA
>CP070771.1:2611100-2612895 GCA_020345785.1 Desulfobacterales bacterium | reverse complement strand
GGGGGGACGTTTCTACCGGCCAGAATCCCTTATCGCGATTCGTTCCGCTTTGAAATGTGAGATAGCTGTACTTGCCGTAATGGGTGATTTTAGCGGCAACGATGTCGGCATATTTCGACGATAACGGCATAAACAATGCGGCAATACGATTTTCGGCATATGGATGATCAAATATTCCAAAAAAAGCATCGGATGCCTTGTCATACAACGATCCATCAATCGAAAAGGATTTTTGACGGATATCGACTTGGGGCGGTATCTTTTTCAAGAGATCTTTGGCGCGGGGATGACCGATCAGCAATATGTCATTATCAACAAGTAGCTGCCGGTTCAATTCATCTTCTGTAACAAATTTATTGTGCTTTAGTCCCAGTGAAAGCGCCAGTGTTTTGGCGGCCTTTTCAAGCGCCGGGTCCAGGTCGTTGGAAAGGATGGTCAGCACCGACGCGGCGCTTTTCAAGCTGTTGACAGCCGGTGGGATTTCCGAAGGATAAAGCCATCGCAGGATGTCGTCAGCCGGATCTGCAGTAAGTTTAAGAGGAGATTCGTTACAGGTCAGTTCAAATAATGTCAGCGGGCCGGATACCTCTATTGTACGGGTGATCGTTTGCTTGCCTGTTTCAAGGGCGAGCGTTAAAGGAAAGTTGTAATAGGGCGACTCCTGGATGATCCGTCCGGCGACCCTCCATTTAGCGCCCCTTTTTTCGGTCGAAACGACATCCATGTAAAAACGAGGTGCCCCCCGGCGGTAAACCCACTGATCAAAGAAATTTTGCAGCGAACGTTTGCCGCGGATTTCAAAGGCGCGTTGTAAATCGGACCAGGACGTCCGCTGAAAAAGACGATCCCGATATATGTCCCGCAGACTGCCCCAAAAGGCTTCCTCGCCGATTACCCGTCGGATCATATGAAAGACCATTGCTCCTTTATCATAGCCGATTGCTTTGGTAACCGGATCGTAGCGACTCTGAAATCGGCTTAATGCAAAATCGATTTCCGGACGTACCAGCGTGGAAAAATTTCTTAGCCATTGCCGGCGGTATTCCCGGGCGGCTTCTACGGATTTCATTTCCTTGTATAGATAATCAGCCACGTACGAGGTCAGACCTTCGCTCCAGTTGCCTTCGGCATAATCAACATAAACACCGTTTCCCCACCAGCAGTGGGCAATTTCATGGCCCAGACTGGTATGAACGATAAAGGGAAGTCGTAAGACGCTGCCCCCCATCAGGGTGTAGGAGGGAAAGCCAAATCCGGTTGGGAAGAAATTTTCAACCACGGCAAACTTTTGAAAGGGATAAGGGCCGAATAGGTCCGAATAAAGGGCGATATAACCAGCGGTGGCACTCAGATAAGAGGCGGCCAGGTGCTTGTTTTGGGGCAGCAGATATGTCGCAGCCGTTACTTTGCCAACGGCTTTTTCTTCAACCACATAGCGGGCGGCAGATAGGGCAAGACCCCGTACCGGGTAATCCACCTCCCAGTCGGATACGGTTTTTCCGTTTTCAGTTACATGACCTCGCGAGCGGCCTGCGGTGACGGCAATCACATCGGCAGGAGCTATGACGGTGACCCGGTAAGATGCCAGACTGTCCATCAGCTCGGGATACCAGCCGGCGCCGGCCAGCAAAAAGCTGCCTTTGGGCGAGATGGTGCCGGTCACACCGTAGCCGGGGTTATCGGTATTGACGGGTCGCACCGGAACCGGGTCGTCAAAAATTCCCACATAGGATATGTTGACCCGTATTTCTGCGTCCTGTTCGCCGGATTCGACCTCAATCAGCAGGCGACCGTC
>CP070771.1:2609204-2611000 GCA_020345785.1 Desulfobacterales bacterium | reverse complement strand
CCACCCTTCGACATTCTGCGGTTCGATATTCGATATTCTGTCCGCCGCGGCGGACTGTTCCGTTTAGGTGAAGTTTCATATAAGGTGTCAGGTGTCAGCGCAGCGAGTGGCCTGAAAATCGGCCGGTTAGATCAGAAAAGTAAATTTTCGTGCCAACAAAATTTCAAAGATTTTTAGCCTAGACAATTTTGATTGTGGGAGCGGTTTTAAACCGCGATTAACTCGGTCTGACTAATACCGATAAACGTGGCTATAAGCCACTCCCACCAGCCATTAACTTCAACCTAAAAATGGTATTGAATTTCGCGAGGTTTCATATAGGGAATTGGATGTTGGATGAAAGAAACTATATCGCTGACTACGGATGGCACCATCTAACTTTCCAGATCCATTGATTAATCCAAATTTGGAATTTCTAATCTATGCATTGTGAATTGTTTGGAATTTGCATTTTGTTATTTGAGATTCTAACTGCTGACACCTGACACCCGAAACCTGAAACCTCTAAATAGTGGCAACATAATGTTGGAGAAATGCCTCTAAGGAGGCCTAATCATCAAAACCCACCGCCGCATTAAAGTTAGAAAGGAGGAACGCCATGAAAAAATCAATCTTCATTACGATTCTGGCCGTTTTCGCATTTTTTTCGGTGATCCCAGTGTCGCAGGGAGCCGATTTTGCGGGTAAGACCATCGAGTGGATAATCCCGTTCAACGTGGGGGGCGGCAGCGATGTCTGGGCCAGGCTCTATGCACCGTTCTTTCAGAAATACTTGCCCGGAAACCCGATTGTGGCGGTCAAGAACATGCCCGGCGGCGGCAGCATCATCGGCGGCAACTACTTTCACACGCGCGTGAAACCGGACGGACTGACGGTGTTCGGATCTTCCGGCTCGACGACCTTTCCCTATCTGCTGGAGAATCCCAAGGTAAAGTATGACTTTGCCCAATACAAAATCGTGTTCGCTTCACCCACCGGCGGTGTGGCCTATATCAAGCCGGATCTGGGCGTCAAGTCGGCGGCCGATTTGAAGGGTTTCAGCCAACCCCTGGCCTATGCATCCCAGGGCGCGACTTCGCTGGACATCATCCCTTTGCTGGCCTTTGAAATGCTCGGGCTGAAGGTGAAAGCCGTTTTCGGTTACAAAGGCCGTGGGGCCGGCCGGGTGGCGTTCGAGCAGGGTGAGGTCAATATCGACTACCAGACCTCCACGGCCTTTATCGAGAACGTACGCCCGCTGATCAAGCAGGGTCAGGCGGTGCCCCTCATGACTTGGGGTGTCCTGGATGAAAACGGCAACATCGTGCGCGACCCGGTCGAGCCGGATCTGCCCTGCATGCCCGAAGCCTACGAGATCATGTACAAGGAAAGACCCAAGGGGCCGGCATACAACGCCTGGAAAGCGTTTTTCATCGCCGGATTCGGCGTGCAAAAGGCCATGTGGCTGCCGGGCGACACCCCAGACGACATCGTGCAGGCCTACCGGCAGGCCGCTGCTGCCGTTCTCGCCGACCCGGAGTTTCAACAGATCGTTGAAAAAAGTCTCGGCGGTTATAAACAAATGGCCGGTGAGCAAGCCCGTAAAGCATTCGACCAGGTTCTGGAGGTACCGGCTGCAGACAAGAAGTGGCTGATCAAATGGCTCGAGACAAATTATGATGTAAAGTTGAAATAATCCTGAATAGCTCTACTTGGTCACTTTATTTTATCCCTAAAATTTTTAAAATTGCATATGTTGTAATTCACATAAAAAAATAAGCTGAAATTTGAAATGAACTAAAATGAGCTAAAATTGC
>CP070771.1:2607307-2609104 GCA_020345785.1 Desulfobacterales bacterium | reverse complement strand
CGATTGGCAGTTATTGGTTATTTGCTATCGATTACTGACCCGGAAGACCGGCTATTCCAAATTTGAGCATAAGGGTGGGTCTTCATTCGCCGCCGGAAAGTACCTCCCGTAGACGTTTGCCCACCGCGTCGGCGAGTTGTTGATTTAGATTGATGGCCGTGATCAGCAGAACATCATCGGGTAGACTTTTCTCGTTGACCCAGAGGCGAGGCTCGCCGTTTCTGAGCTTCATGGATATCTCAAAGGCATCCTGACCCAAACCGGCGGCATTTAGCCTGACTTTCAAAGTAGGCACGGCACCGCTTTGCTCGGATGCGGGGTGGGTAATTTCAGTGGCGACGTAGGGGATGCCATCGATGGCGTTAACGATACACTCCAGCAGGGCCTGCATTGTGTTGGCTTCGTCTAAGGTTTTTTCTTTGCTCAGACGACGCAAACGCACCAGCAGACCCACCAGTGCTTCCTTGCTGACCTTCTGGCTGCGGCCGATTCCCTGCCGCGGTTGTCCCAGGAGCTTTTCTTTGGGGATGAGCGGTGAAGGCGGAAACCACATGTGGGAAAAACCGGCCATATCCAAATGCTGCAAGGCTGCTGAAGCAATCAAGTCACGGCGGCCGCAGAGAATACCGGTATTTTGAGGGCCGCGAATGGCTTTGCCGCCGCTGTACGCCACCAGATCGGCTCCCATATCGATGAATCTTCTTAAGTTCTCCAAGGGGGGTACCGCCGCGGCGGCATCCATTATCAGCGGGATATGGTGCTTTTGGGCCACCGCGATTACCTCGACCATGAACTTTTCCTTCTTCGGATTCCAGGTGTACGGCACCAGGGCGATGGCAGCCGTGCGCTCGGTGACGGCTGCCTCAAATTCCCAGGCCTCCACCGGCCGCAGGCCGCCAGTGAAGCTTTCGTTGATGCCGACGTCGACGATCTTGGCACCGGCTGCGCGAATGGCATGGTCCCAGCCGTTTCGCTGATCGCGTGCCATGAGGACTTCATTGGGCATGCCGCTGGTATCCGGCAAACGCTCCATGCGGGTGACATCCAGGCCCGCGATGCAGGCCGCCGTGCCGAGCGTCAGGCCTGATGCTGCACCGCAGGTCACATAGCCCGCTTCGGCCCCGGTAATTTCAGCAATGATTCGGCTGGCGGCCGCCTGTAGCTCATCCATTTTCACGGACTCTCTGGATGCTGCCACCATGGCTTCAACCACCTCCGGGTCCATTAAAGCCCCGCCGAGCCTCGTCGCCGTCCCCCACAAGTTGATAATGGGCTTTACGCCCAATTCTTCATATATTCCCATGGCTCTTTCCTTATTTAAATTTTATCCCCGGTTAAGTCTATAGGGCGCAGCAGCGCTCAAAGCGTCACGGTTTTTGACTTGACACGGGCCTTAGTTCTCCGCCGCCAGCATGGTCTTTAATGTCTCTTCTTTAATCACATGGACGATTTGTTGTTTGACTTCCTGAAATTCCTTGGAAAAGATTAAAGTTTCCGCATCGCGCGGTCGCGAAAACGGCACCTTCACCTCCATCGTTATGCGCCCCGGTCTGGCCGTCATGACAAAAATCCGGTCGGCCATCAACAGCGACTCATCAACATCATGGGTAATGAATAGCACCGTCGTTTTCAGCTTCTCCCACACCCGAAGCAGCAATTCCTGCATGATCAACCGGGTTTGAGCATCCAGCGCACCAAACGGCTCATCCATTAAAAGAACTGAAGGTTCATTGATCCAAGCTCTGGCAATCGCAACCCGCTGTTTCATCCCGCCCGACAGTTCATGGGGATAATGAT
>CP070771.1:2605408-2607207 GCA_020345785.1 Desulfobacterales bacterium | reverse complement strand
GACTTATGGCCAGAGTCAAGTCGAAGTTTGGAACCATGGAGAAGTATTTTTCTGAAGGACTGGGAATCGATGGGCCCAAATTTACAAACGGTCGCTCCACTCCTACCGGAGAAGTAAAGATCGAAGTGGAGACCCAATATGATTCCAAAGAACGCATGGCCCCGGCAACCGTGACATTGACCGTCAACAGCATCGGAGAAGCCCTGATGATGGCTTACTGGAAGGATCCGGCATTCGATCCGAAACAGCGCGCGTTCTACTACGTACGTGTGCTTGAGATCCCGACACCGCGCTGGACAACCTATGACGCGGCCTTCTTTGGTGTCGAATTGCCCAAGGATGTGGATCCGACCCACCAGGAAAGGGCCTATACATCGCCCATCTGGTATACGCCGGAGAAGTGAGATAGAAGGGTTAAAACCATAATATGAGTGACAACAAGCCCGACAGAAAATCAAATCGAATCAAAACGTGGATGGGGGAACCGCTTGTCCACTTTCTCGCAATCGGCGCCCTGATATTTGTGGCATTTCACCTGTGGGGCGGCGGTCCGAATTCCAGCCGAATCGTCATCACGCCGGGCCAGATCGACTCGATGGCGGCCCGGTTCACCCGAACCTGGCAGCGCTCCCCCACAGAGGAGGAAATGAAGGGGCTGATCGACGACCACGTTCGCAATGAGATAGCCGCCCGAGAGGCCATGGCCATGGGACTTGACCGGGATGATACCATTATCCAGCGTCGGCTGCGACAGAAGCTCGAGTTTCTGGCAGAGGACGCCGTGGATGCGGCGCCGCCCACGGATGATGAATTGCGGGCCTGGTTAAACGAGCATGCGGACGAATTTCGCATCGAGCCGGAGATCGGCTTCTTTCAGGTGTATCTGAACCCCGATAAACGTGGGAATTCAATTCAGGACGACACGAAGAAGATATTAGAACAGCTTCGAAAGGCAGGACCGCCTGTGGATAAAAGTGTTGCCGGGGATTCCCTGATGCTGCCGAATGAATTGGATCTGACGCGGCTGAGCAACGTCACAAGGATTTTCGGGCGCCAGTTCGCCGATGAGATCATCAAAGTGGAACCAGGCCGCTGGACAGGACCCGTTTCTTCGGGCTACGGTATCCATCTCGTTTATGTGACGGAGCGACAGGAAGGCCGTATACCGGCCTTTGCCGAGGTGCGGCAGGCCGTAGAACGGGAATTCCTGGCCGCGCGGCGAAAAGAGGCTCTCAGCACCATGTACAAAGGCATGCTTGAACGCTACCACGTGACAATAGAGCAGCGCGCCAATGAGGAAGGTACCGCCAGTGCGGCGACGGAACCCGTCAAGGGGGATTCATTATGACGAAAACAGTTCGTTTGCTGATTGCGCTTCTGGTGCTGATCTGTGGGGCCGGGTTTGCCGCAGCTCACGAGGTGCGGCCCGGCTTTCTCAAGCTGCGCGAGACCGGGCAAAACACTTACAGCTTCCTCTGGAAAAAACCCTCCGGAGGTGAAACCGCGATCTACATTGCCCCGGTCATCCCCGATGAATGCCGCCTGACAACCCCGGGCCGGCAGCAGGTCACCCCCGGCGCCGTAATAGTTCGTGGTACCTTGCAGTGCAAAGATGGCATCGGGGGGAAGACCCTGGCCATTGATGGGCTGTCTTCGACCATTACCGATGTCATTGTCCGTGTTCACCATGCCGACGGGCGCCTCGAAAGCCACCTGCTCAAACCGGTCAATCCTTCTGTGACTCTCGGCGCAAAGACAACCGGCTGGCAGCGAGCGGGATCGTACCTGCGCCTGGGTTT
>CP070771.1:2603507-2605308 GCA_020345785.1 Desulfobacterales bacterium | reverse complement strand
GCGCCAATGCCCGGCAAAAAGCCTCCAAGCGTTCGGGCATGTTTTCGCTCCGATCCTGTCTGAGGGATTCTTCCAGCTTGATTGCGGCCAGGTGCAGATCCTGGGCCCCGATATTGCCTGCCAATCCCTTGATCGTGTGCGCCAGACGAGTGGCGGCTTCCGGATTGTTCTTCGCCAGAGCATTTCTGATGTCATCGGCGACCCGTGCATGGTTACGTCGAAACTTGCCGAGCACTTTCCGGTAAAGCTTCCGGTTGCCGCCTACCCTGGCCAGGCCGGATTTCACCGAAATACCCGGCAAGCCGGACAGGGGCAGGCTTTCATCTGCCGGCGATTCCTCGGCGGTTCCGGCCAGCAGGTAATCCGGAATCACCCGTTTTCCGGGTTTAATCCATTTGCAGAGAGTGGAGAAAAGTTTTTCAGGTTCGATGGGCTTTGACACGTAGTCGTTCATCCCGGCCTCGAGGCATCTTTCCCGGTCCCCGATCATGGCATGCGCCGTCATGGCGATGATAGGCAGGCTCACGCTGGACGGGGCACGGCGCCCGGTTCGCTGCTGGTCTAATTCAATCTGTTTTCTTTCCTCCGTCATCTGTTGTCTGTCATCTGTCGTCTTTCCTCTGTCCTCCGCTTTCAGCTTTGCGCTATGGGCTATGAGCTCCCTCTCCCACATGCGTATTCTGCGGGTGGCCTCATATCCATCCATGACCGGCATCTGGACGTCCATCAGTACGGCTTCAAAATCCTTTTCTTTGACGGCCCGCACGGCTTCCTCACCGTTGCTGGCGATGGTAACCGGCAGTCCTGCCCCTTCAAGAAGCCCCCGCGCCACCTCCTGGTTGATTTCATTGTCTTCCACCAACAGCACCTGAGCCCCCTGTATATTTCTCAGGGCATCGGCTTGCCGGTCTTTACTCGGGGCAATCCTTGAGGTTTCAGCAACCTCTTTGCCAAAGGCCTGCATGATCGTGTCGAAGAGCACCGATGCACTGACCGGCTTAATCAAAAAACCCTCCAAACCGATCTGGTCGGCCTGGCGCATGATCTCCTCGCGGCCGTAGGCCGTTACCATGATGATGGTCGGAATTTTCGCCAGACCGGGATGATTCTTGATCCGCCGTGCGGCCTCAATGCCGTTTATGCCCGGCATCTTCCAATCCATCAGCACCAGGTCATGGGCCCGGGGGGCATTTTCCAGCTGCTTTATGCCGTCTTCGCCGTTGGCGGCCAGGGAAACTTTAAAGCCGAAGGACGCCAGCATACCCTCCAAAATCTCGCGCGCGACGGCATTGTCGTCCACGACCAATACCCGCATGCCCTTCAGCTCCGACGGCGATTTCAGAACTCGCAGTTTCTTTTGCGCACTTCGTCCGTAAACAGCGGTGAACCGAAACGTGCTGCCCTGTCCCGGGGTGCTCGCGACGCGTATTTCTCCGCCCATCATCTCCACCAGGCGCTTGCAGATGGTCAGCCCCAAGCCGGTGCCGCCGTATTTGCGGGTCGTGGAAGTATCGGCCTGGCTGAATGCCTTAAAGAGATTGTCAATCTGTTCTCGGGTCAGGCCGATGCCGGTGTCGCTCACGGCGAACTCCAGCGTAACCTGATCCTCCGTTTCTTTGACCAACCGAGCGGAGATGACGATCTCACCTTTCTCGGTGAACTTGATCGCGTTGTTGGCCAAATTGATCAATACCTGCCCCAGCCTCAAGGGGTCGCCCACCAGGAAACGCGGAACATTCTGAGGGATGTCGAAAAGAACTTCCAGACTCTCCTTTTCCTGCGACTTCAGGGTCATCAACGG
>CP070771.1:2601601-2603407 GCA_020345785.1 Desulfobacterales bacterium | reverse complement strand
GTAAACTGGTCCAGCGCATCGCGGGCGATGGTAGAAAAGCTGTACATCACAGCCCCTTCCTCCCGCGCCTGAAACCAGTGTTTTTCTCCGGGGGCCAGTGTCAATTGATCGCAGGGTTTCATAATGATTTCCCGGCGCATGGTATAATAATCGTCTTTTCCATCTACGATAAATCCTTGCGCGAATGTATCTTCACCGGGCACATAAAAATAAACCTTTCCCGCAATCACCCTGATTGTCTCTTCTTTACCCGGGTCGTCACCTACGGGGGGATGCCAGTGCTCGGGTTCGGTTTGATTGGGAAACAGCGCCAGCACCTTGACGCTGATCCGCTCCGTCTGGACCAGAGTGAGCACCTGAACGCCCTCCTTATCAATATTGCTCAATCCAAAATCCACGACTTCAATGCCGTCGACTTCCGCATCCTTAATGACGATACCCGCCTGCCGAATCATTTCGGCAGCCCGCTTTTGAGCTGCTTTTTGCTGTTGTCTGGTAATCACGTGTCACTACCTCCGATGCTAATTTGGCCCCACATCAGCGACCGACGGCAGAGCTGGGGATATGAGGAAAGCCCCTACCACGCTTTACTGCTGGTTGCTGATTTAGCGTGAAGATCCAATGGCTATTTTAAAATTCTTTTAAGAGCGCCGGCAACCTCATCCAATGCTTCCTTCGCTTTATCCAAACGGGATGTCATTCGCAAAAAGCCGTGAATCATTCCCTGATAGCACACGTAGTTTACTTTTACACCGGCCTGCCGCAATTTTATTGCATAAGCCTCGCCTTCATCACGCAGGGGATCATATTCAGCCGTTATGACGAAGGCAAGCGGCAGGTTACCCAGGTCCGCCGTCCGCAGCGGCGAAACATATGGAAGGTCAGCGCCATTTTCATTTTCAAGATAAAGGTTCCAGAACCACCGCATGAGATCGCGCGTCAGCATGTAACCGTCCGCATTTTTCAAATAAGAGGACGTTTCAAAATTAAAATCGGTTATCGGATAAATTAAAATTTGCAGATCAATGCGAGGTCCTTTACGATCGCGCGCCATCAGTGCAACAACTGCCGCCAGATGCCCGCCGGCACTGTCTCCTGCCACGGCGATGCGTTTGGGATCAGCCTGAATGACATCTGCATTTTCCGCCACCCAGCTTGTCGCCCCGTAGGCATCTTCAACGGCGGCCGGGTGGCGATGCTCGGGAGCCAGGCGATAGTCGACGGATACCACCAGACATCCGCTTTTTTTAGCAAGCGCGTGACAAATCCCGTGGTGGGTATCAAGGTTGCCGATAACCCATCCTCCGCCGTGGAAATAAACGACAACCGCAAACGGCGGATCGCCCTCGGGGTAGTAGAGTCGAAGGGGAATCTCACTATCCGGCCCGGGAATACTGCGATTTGCCACCCTGCTGACCGTCAGTAAGGGATCCACAGGAGCCGTTAAATCAAGCATTTGCTTTCTGGCCTCCGGGGGTGACAAATCCTGATAGGCCGGCAGTCCCATCGCTGCAGCTTCATCCAATATTTTTTTAGCCTGCGGGTCCAGGGGCATAAGTTATTTTCCTTTCCGATTTTTATATAATCGATATATTTGTAGATAGCATGTCCCGGCATCTTGGTAAAGCCTTTAGCCGTCCGTTTTCAGGAAAGTTTTTCATTGACAGTAATTTTACATTCTCCTATAGATTCGGCAGGATATACTCTACACTGGTTCTGCTCTTCACGTGCTTTTCCCTTCGGCTTGATGGCTCACATCGGTCTCGGAGCAAAGGATCCTGGCCCAAAGGACCAGGTTTTCAACCT
>CP070771.1:2599694-2601501 GCA_020345785.1 Desulfobacterales bacterium | reverse complement strand
CGAGCTTGAGGCTTCGCCCTTCGGGCTACGACCCCACAAGACGAAGGGACAAGACAGCGTAGGATATGAGAACGAACTTCGGCAGAATCAACTATGACCCAAATAGCAAGAGTGAATTTGGTTGTCAAGGCAGATTTTTTGCGTAAACGCTCAAATTTAGATGAAATTGAGCTCAGCATACCGGATTGCCCAGAGCTGGATTTTTCTTTACAGGTAGGCGTCAACCGGGTATTCAGGATCGATCAGAATCATCGAATAATGAATAATCAAGATGTAACCTTTTACCTTTTCGGATTTCAGATTGCGGGGCGAGGACTATTTTAAACGAATATTGCCAAAACCACTTGCGATCTTGAAAGGGAAGAACCAGTAATCTACCAATTAACAAGATCTTGTATAAGAGGAGGAGATGATGATGCAGCTCCCATTTCGTTCGGCAAAACAACTGGCTTCGCTGATCCGCCGCAAAAAGGTCGGATGCCTGGAATTGCTTGACCTCTATTTGCAGCGGGTCGAACGCTACAACGCCAGAATCAATGCCGTCGTTTTCACGGATGTTGAGGCCGCCCGCAAACGTGCCAGGGCGGCCGACAAAGCGCTGGCCCAACACAGCCTCTGGGGTCCATTGCACGGAGTGCCCATGACGATCAAAGATTCCTATGACGTTATTGGCATGCCGACGACCTGGGGAGTGCCGCAATACAAAAACAACTATCCCAAGAAAAACGCGATTGCCGTAAACCGCCTCCTCGATGCAGGGGCGGTGATCTTCGGCAAGACCAATATTCCCCTTTACCTTGCCGACTGGCAAAGCTTCAATGAGATTTTCGGAACCACCAGCAATCCCTGGGATGTGACCCGGGTTCCCGGCGGTTCTTCAGGCGGATCGGCCGCTGCGTTGGCCGCCGGGTTGACCGGGCTTGAAGCCGGCAGCGACATCGGCGCGTCGATTCGAAACCCGGCCCATTACTGCGGCGTCTACGGTCACAAGCCGACCTATGGAATTGTTTCCCCACGGGGGCAGGCCCTGCCCGGTGTGGTAGCCGCAACCGATATTGCCGTGGTGGGACCGCTGGCGCGCAGTGCCGATGACCTTTCTCTGGCACTGGAGGTGATGGCCGGATTGGATCCTATCGATTCGGCAGGATGGCAGCTACGATTGCCCAAACCCCGGAACAAAATGCTGCGTGACTACAAAGTTGCGGTAGTTTACACCGATCCGGAGGCCGAAGTCGACGACGAAGTCCAAAAGAGGATTCGGGCCGTGGTCGCGTTTCTCCGCCAAAACAAGGTCACGGTCAGCACAAAGGCGCGGCCCAAGATCGAGGCGCGCCGGGCCCATCACAACTATATCCGGCTGCTGCGCGCCGCCACTGTCGGACGCCTGACGTCTGACGCGTTTGAGAAAAATCTGGAGGCCTTGAACACGGTCGTTCCTGATGATACGAGTTATCCGGCGCTGATGATCCGGGCACAGGCGATGTATCACCGGGAATGGCTGAAGTTAAACGAGGAGCGACACAGAATGCGGTTGGCGTGGGCCGACTTTTTTGATGAATACGACTTGCTGTTGTGCCCGGCTGCCACCACCACGGCATTCCCTCACAATCAGAACGGCGAACGCTGGGAGCGCATGGTCATGGTCAACGGCAAGCCGCAGCCTTCAACGACACAAATGTTCTGGGCAGGCTATTCGTGCAATTTCTATCTGCCGTCCACGGTGGCGCCGGCAGGGTTTGCTTCGGACGGTCTGCCGGTCGGGGTGCAAATCGTCGGTCCTCAATACGGCGATTACACCTGCATCCAT
>CP070771.1:2597761-2599594 GCA_020345785.1 Desulfobacterales bacterium | reverse complement strand
GCATCGGAAAAAGGGCCATTTCCGGATGGAAACTAATTATTGCCGGCCTATCTAACATGACGCCCCGTCGGCTGTCAATTGGGATTGCCGGCCGGTCGGCCTGATTCAGAGCAGCGGGCAATTTTTCAGTTCCGCTTTTTCTTGCTACTATCATGATAGTAAGCTATACACCTAAATCTTGCATGAAAATTAATGAGAAGTTTAGATAATATTAAATACCAGCCTTTTGAGAGAATTAAAAAAGTAAACCCAAGTACCAAATAGGTAAAAAAGGATGATGGTCGATTATATCTCATTAATTTTCACCCTCGGGGCGAGCCGGAGGCTTCCATATGCTGCGTTATTAAGGGTTTGCAATAGTGCACTATGGCTTCGCCCTTAAGTGCCTTACATATGAAAGCCTCCGACTCGTGCAAAATTCAGGAGACCAAACACCTATTGGACACTCATTGGTAATATTGCTTGATCCTGGATAGTGGTTTCCAGCCTTCGCTCTTTCAGAGCTTCGGCCTGGCAGGCTGGATGCTGGATGTTTCAGGATTTCACTAGAGGTGCATTATTGAATATCCAAGGCCGAAACAAATACGAAATCCGAATGTTTCCCGCCTCGGCGGGATCCAAAAAGGGAAAATAAAATAGTTTAGCATGATTAATAATCATAGATTAAGTTCGGTGAAGGGTTTCTATGGTTTTTGTCATTTGATTTTTTGTCATTCGGATTTATGTCGAATTTCGTCCCTTCAAAGGGGGCTTTCTGAGGCCTTCCGCTCTGCGCGAGGAGCACTCACTAAAGGAGTGAGGAATAATGACTACACTGCAGGATGAAGTGGTTATCAACGGCATGCGGCTTCGCAACAGGATTGCCATGCCGCCGCTGACAACCAACTATGGAACGCCGCAAGGATTCGTCACAGAGGACATTTTAAAATTTTACGGCGAACGGTCCAAAGATGTCGGTCTCGTCATCGTGGAGGCCAGCGCCGTTCGGAGCGACGGCCGTATCGTCGGGGGCAGCCTGGGTCTGTGGGAGGATGGGCAGATGGCCGGTATGAAACGCCTTGCCGATTCCATCAAGAAAGCGGGCGCTGCTGCGGTGGTGCAAATCAACCACGCCGGCGCCCGCTGTTTTCCCGGCGGAGGGGAAATGCAGGGGGCCTCGCCCTCCGGATTTCCGTTCAGGCCCGAGGTGGCACCGCTCACCATGAGCCCGGAACAGATCAATCAAATGGCCAGCGATTTCGCAAACGCCGCGGTCCGGGCGGCTGAGGCCGGATTTGACGGGGTAGAGATACACGGCGCTCATTTTTACCTCATCAGCCAATTCCTTTCCCCGCTGACGAATCAGCGCAAGGACCGCTATGGGGGCGGCGCACGGGCACGGGCCACATTTGCACTGGAGGTGGTGAGGGCCGTGCGGGAGAGGCTCGGTAAAAGCTACCCAATTCTCTTTCGTCTCAATGCGGTGGAAAAAGTGGAGGGCGGACAGACGCTGGAGGATGCCCTTGTGGTGAGCAAACTCCTGGCCGACGAGGGTGTCGATGTTCTGCATGTCTCAGTGATCGCAAACACCTCCTGGAAAGAAATCGAAAACCAGCGTTTCCTTATGGCCAGTTCCGCCCTTCCAAAGGAACAGCCGGCCGGAGCAAATGTTTCCTATGCCGCGGCAGTCAAGAAGGCGACCGGCCTTCCCGTTATCGCGGTAGGCAAGCTCGGAGAAGGAGATGCGGCCGTCGAAGCGCTGCGTGATTCACCGATCGATATCGTCGCGATCGGACGTCAGATGATTGTCGATCCTGATGCGGCCCGAAAGATTCTTGCAGGAAAGAGCGATGA
>CP070771.1:2595812-2597661 GCA_020345785.1 Desulfobacterales bacterium | reverse complement strand
TCCATTGCCTCGCTTTTTCTGGCGGGATTCATTCCGGGAGTGATGATCGGGCTGTCGCTCATGGTGCTGTCTTTTATCATTTCGACCAAGCGCAACTATCCCAAAGGCAAGATGGTGCCCCTGCGCGAGGCTATCCGGATCTCCGGGCAGGCCTTTCTGGGTCTGGTGACGGTAATCATCATCGTGGGTGGCGTAATCGGCGGTATCTTCACCGCGACCGAATCATCGGCGATCGCTGTGGTATATTCGTTTGTCGTCACATTGTTCGTGTACCGTGACTTCAAGTTTCGACAGCTCCCGGGATTGCTGCATGGCGTGGTAAAAACGGTGAGCATCGTCATGATCCTGATCGGCTTTGCCGCCGGGTTTGCTTACCTGATGGCCCTGATGCAGGTTCCGGCCAAGGCGACGAAATTTTTCCTGAGCATCTCGCACAATAAATATGTGATTCTGGCGTTGATCAACCTCATGCTGCTGATCCTGGGCACGATTATGGACATGGCCCCGCTGCTCCTGATCTGTACGCCGATCATGCTGCCGGTCGTGACATCATTCGGCATTGATCCGGTTCATTTCGGCATCATCATGATGCTGAATCTGTCCATCGGGCTGGTCACGCCCCCTGTTGGGTCGACGCTCTTTGTCGGCTGCGCGATTGGTGATGTATCCATCGAAAGGGTTTCCCGCAAGCTCTGGCCCTTTTGGCTCTCGATGTTAACGATATTGATACTGGTAACCTATTTTCCGTTTTTTGCGATGTGGATTCCAACCGTGTTCGGGGGATATTAAGCCCTCTCAGAAGGTAATCGGAACCCACAGGCCGAATCCATAGTCCGCTAAAATTCATTCTTCGCCGGTAGTATGATCGGCCGATCATTCTTCAAATAGTAAATAATTAAGATGTGACCCCTCTCCACTTTCCATTATAATATCAATATATTATCCAGTTTCGACCCCCAAGGCGACGAAGCGCACCAACCGGTACATATAAATTATTGACTGTCGTTGCCATATTTTATATGGTTTTTCTCAGCATTTGATGCTTTTAACGGCAACCGGGAAAGTTACCTTGGCGTCAACGACCATCTGCGGAGCAGGGGGCTTGAATTTTCGGCTATCGGCCGAAAAGGCAAAAGGACGTCAGTACTTTTAACGTTGAACTTGCAATCCGCCCAGACGGATATGTATGGCAAGAATTATGAAAGCCAAGTTCAGACTGGCCGGGCGTGGCGGACAAGGCATCAAATTTGTGGGAAGTGTTCTGGCCAGCGCCGCCATGAGAGCCAATTACCACACCACGGTGTCCGTGGACTACACCCCTTCGGTTCGCGGCGGTCCCATCTTTTGCGATGTTGTCATCAGTTCCGCGCCCATCTTCTATCCCTTCTGCGACCGCGACGCCGACGTCCTGCTGATGCTGGATCAAGAGGGTGCCGCAAGAGCCGGCGAAAGTGTCTGCCAAAAAACAGCCTGCTTTGTAGACGCGCATACCGTCAAGGATCCTGAGAAATTCATGATGATGCCGGGACTGCTTTTGCGATGCCCGTTCTCAAAACGGGCTGATGAAAACAAGATCCCCGGCTCCGTCAACATCCTTGCGCTGGGCTGGCTCTCTCAATATATCCGCCAAAAAGCCGCCGCAGGCGAGTTGCCGGCCCTGGAAGACGAGCATTACCATCAGGTGATTGAAAGCATGCCGCCGCGTTTCAGAGACGTCAACACACGGGCTTTTGAGCTTGGTAAAAAGCTTTTTGATGAAGCGCCGGTGACATCGGCATAGCGGGAGGCTATCATGTTTCCCTCAAATCGAAGACCCATACTCGCGCCGCCAAAGATAAAAAAGAACTAT
>CP070771.1:2593827-2595712 GCA_020345785.1 Desulfobacterales bacterium | reverse complement strand
CAAAAAATATTCGGCTCTTACCCGCTGGTGAACAAGATTTTGCAGAGCATCATGGGTGCCGGGACGGCCGTACTGCTGGCCCAGGTGGCCGCCCGCGTCTGGCAGCGTCAGGTGGGCCTGATCAGCGGCTATCTTATTGCCACCTGCTGGATGCTGGTGGTTTTTGAATCAGAAAAATTTGCTGAAACCTTCAGCATTTTCTTTTTCAGTCTCACCCTTTGGTGCCTGGTCCGCCGATCACGTCGATATTGGGCCATTCTTGCCGCCGGTTTTACCTTTGCGTTATCCGCCGGGGTTCGGGCCAATTTGTTTCTGGTATTGCCCTGCATTTGTGGCTGGCTTATCTGGCAACATCGACGTCAAAAGGCCGTGGCGCTGAAGACTGCCGCCATCTTTGCCTGTGGAACCGTTTTGATTGTCGGACCGATCGTTGCACGCAATTATTATTTGACCGGTGCACCGATGTTGCGCGCCCAAGCGACCTGGAGCCTCTATTCGGGGCTGGCACCTGAATTCAAGGGACTGCATCCGCCGGCCGGCATTTTATTTGAGAAATACATGCGTCTGCCAAACCAGGCCGGTGCCTTTACCGAACTGGAAGTCGAAAAATTTTGGGCTAAAAAGTTAGGGGATGTTATCAGCAGCGATCCCGGCGGCGTCGCATATAACCTATTGCGGCGTATCGTCATTTTCATGAACGCCCGGGAATGGAGTCAAGAATTCGATGTGGCGGCCTACCGCAACTACTCCTGGTTTCTCTCATTGCCATGGACCGGCTTTTGGCTGGTGGGACCGTTGGGCTTGCTTGGTCTGGCGCTATGCCGCAGACCCACCCAAGACCAGAAATTGCTTATCATGGTTACTATCACCGTCATTGTTTCCATTATCCCATTCAAAGTGTCCGACCGCTATCGTTTACCGGCGGCTGTTCTGTTGACGGTGTTTGCAGCCCTGGCCCTATGGTATTTTTATCTATGGTTTAAAACCGGAAACCGACGGGCGCTGTACAGATGGATTCCCATCTGCGCCGCTTTATGTCTGATTTGCTGGCCGGACTGGCAAAACCTGGCCGCCCGCAAATCAGCGCGCCATGATTTTTTTATCGGCAAGCACTTCGAAGAAATCGGCCGCCTCGATGACGCCATCCGTGCTTACCAGAAATCCATGCGGGACTTTCCCTGGGACCCGGATTCACCTTACCGGTTGGGTCGCGTGTTTGCCAGGATGGGGCTGGATGAGCGGGCCCTGGAATATCTGAATGAAGCGCTGCGGCGCGAACCCGAATTTCCTGAAGTTTTTGATGAAATCGCCCGTTTTCATATCAAAGCCGGTCATTTGAAGACCGCCGAGGAAAAGCTAACCGCCAGCCTCAAGCTGGCACCGGCCAACCTCAATGCGTTTTTGTCAATGGCGGAGGTTCAGCGCCGTTTGGGCAATGTCCGGGCTGAAATTGAATATCTGAAGGAAGCGGTGGTTAAAACCGGAAGATACCAGCCCGCCATGCTGCTGGGCACCCGCCTTACAGAGCTTGGAAACTATGGGGAAGCGGCCAAACTCTATGATTTTGTCATGCGGTCCCGGCAGGTCGATGAACTTATCAGAGTCACGGCCGCCATGATGGCCGGCCTTACAAAAGCCAGGTTTTTTAACGATGCCGGCGGTGCCGGGATCTACTGGAATTACGTTGTGAATCAATTTGAAACCTTTAAATTTTTTTCCTTGCAGGCAAAATTTCTCAATGGTACCGTAACCGAAGAAACTTTCAGGCAACAGATGGGTGATTCGCCGGATCGGAAAGTTTCAGCTGAATATGTTATCGGGTTAAACCACTGGCTGCATGGAGATGTTTCTTCCGCCGCGCAGGCGTTTGAGCGTTGCCTGCAAG
>CP070771.1:2591842-2593727 GCA_020345785.1 Desulfobacterales bacterium | reverse complement strand
CACTATTTAGTTTTCAAAGATCAAATGTCCGCCATCATCATTATGGCGGATACCGTCTGCATTGCACCGCAGTGCATCCGCAAGATCGGCCCTTTTAATATACTAACCAAGTTGTTTTTGTCAACCTTTTTTTACGTCGGGAAGGAAAAATTTCGAAGTTATTTCCCAATCTCAATAGGTAAGCACAAAACCGCATTTTTATGCTTTTTTTTTATCTCTGTCAAGAACTAAATCACTTTTTTTTAGCTTGCTTATTGCTAAAAAATTTTAGCGACACTCTTTATTGTTCGACGAAGGCCGTGTTTACACCGCCTCAGCGTATTTGTCAACTCAAATATTGGAGTTTTTATGTTTTTCTTAAATTTAATTTTCAGGAATTATCTTGTGAAAACGCTTTTTGCCGGAACGCAAAATGATAACTTTATCCTCATTCAGATCTCGATCACAAATCAAATGGTCAAAGGTATCAATACGTTGACCGTTTACATAAGCCCCTCCCTGTTCTATGAGTCGGCGGGCGGCACCTCCTGAAGCAACCAGTTTAGCTGTCTGAAAAAGCTTGAAAGCCGGAATACCCTCTTTTAATTCTCGCATCTCTACATAGGTCTGCGGCACGCTGATATCATCGAGCCGCGAATCGCCTCGCGGTATGGTGCTTGAGGGCAAAATATGTGCAGGGACCTCCCGGTCTCCAAACATGCTAACGGCTCCCTGATAGGCTTTAACAGCTTCTTTTTTACCATGGGCCAACAGGGTTGTTTCAAATGCAAGAACAGCCTTGGCGCTGTTCAAATCAACCCCTTCAAGCGTTTCAATTTTGCGGATTTCCGCCATGGGCAAAAACGTAAATAAAGCCAGGAACCTTGCGACATCCCTATCATCGGTATTTACCCAATATTGATAATACTCATAGGGCGAAGTTCTCTCCGGGTCCAGCCAAACAGCTCCTTTGGCGGTTTTCCCCATTTTTTCACCGCCAGTGGTCGTGATTAATGGGAAGGTCACCCCGAATGCGGTTTGCTGGTGCACCCGTCGAATAAGTTCGACTCCTGCTACAATGTTACCCCACTGATCGCTGCCTCCCATCTGAAGTCTGCAGCCATGGCGGTTGAACAGTTCCAAAAAGTCATAAGCTTGTAATACCATGTAGTTAAACTCGATGAAACTCAGACCTTCTTCGGAATCAAGCCGCATTTTATAACTTTCGGCTTTAATCATGCGATTGACGGAAAAGTGGCGGCCGATATCTCTCAGAAATGGAATGTATTCCAATTTTGTCAGCCAGTCGGCATTGTTCAGCATCAAGGCGTTGTCTTTACTGAAATCAAGATAGTGCGAGAGCTGCTTTTTTATGCCCACTGCATTCTTTGCCAACTCTTCCAGCGTAAGCAACTTTCTCATTTCGGTTTTGCCGCTCGGATCTCCGACCATACCGGTCCCGCCGCCAACCAGAGCAATCGGCTGATGTCCGTTTCGCTGCATATGCGCGAGCGACATGATCGGAATGAGGCTTCCGATGTGCAGACTGGAGGCTGTGGGATCAAATCCGATATAACAGGTTATCCTGCCCTGTTCGACATACTGATTCAATTCCTGATCGTGAGTTGTTTGTTCGACAAAACCGCGCTCCTTTAGAACTTCAATTACGTTTGGCATAGAAATTTCGCCCCAGTGATCACATTTGGTGATTGATTTTCTGTTAACTTCTAAAACTTTTCAGCCGACGATATAACCGTAAGAAATTTCTACCTATTTATTCGCGTACTCCACCGCCCTTGTCTCCCGTATGACCGTAACTTTTATTTGACCGGGGAAAGTCAAGGATTCTTCAATCTTCTTTGCCACGTCGCGGCTGAGTAATATGGATTCCTCATCCGAGATTTGA
>CP070771.1:2589823-2591742 GCA_020345785.1 Desulfobacterales bacterium | reverse complement strand
AACAAAACTCAAATCCCAAACAAATCTCAAAATTCAATGACCAAAATTCAAAACAGGTTTCGGTCATTGAGAATTGGATATTCGATATTGTTTGATATTTGGTATTTGGAGCTTGGAATTTTTTAATCC
Organism: Desulfobacterales bacterium; assembly: GCA_020345785.1. The sequence continues at coordinate 2,591,613 of CP070771.1, read as the reverse complement.
AAGGTCTCAACTTCAATTAAACGTCCAAATTGACTTCGGCTGTTGTTGCGGGTTGCAGCGCTAGTTATATTTCCTCAAAATGGCCTCCAACACAGACCCGGCAATCGCACGGGCTTTATCGGAGATTGTGTAACAATAACTCGCATCACCCCTTGGATCAATATCACCGATTTTTAAGCCTTGCGTAACCTCAATATTGGGTCGTATTAGGCCGCGCAGCACCCCCTCTATCCGGGACCGAACGGCATTGCCCGCAACTGAACCGACGATTTGATCTTGGCGGACATTGTCTCCGATTTTAAGCCTCGGCTGGAACTGACCGTCGGCCGGTGCCCGCAATACCCTTTGCTCGGTAACGCCGCCGATGGGGCCGGGAACTCCGGTATTGGGTGCGGCCGAGCCGTGCATGATGATCCGGCCCAGATGATGTCCCCGGTTGGTTTCAACCACCATGTGGACATCCTCGCCGGCATTGAAACCGGGTCCCAAGCCGACTACAAGTTCGGCATCATTTTTCCGGGTTCCCAGATTTCTTTTGGCTAAAATCGCGTCTATGATCACATTGGGCCGAAGCGAGCTTATTGTCAGCCACCGGGGATCTACCATCACGGCAATATTACGCTTTTCCCAGCATTTTTTTACCTCAGCCGGATTCGTCACCAGCAAGGCCGTAACTTCTTCAACCTGCTTTTGTCCATCATGGACCGCCTCACAAAACGAGACCTCACGTCGGACAGCAAGCGGATGGTCGATTTCCAGCATGACGATGTTTCTAAAATTGGCCATGAATAACCGCCAGGCCACAGCACTGCCCATTTCCCCGGCACCTTTGACGGCAATAATAAGCTCACGCAGTTCGGCCATTTTAAAGATCCTTTTTTCTTTATCCTTTAACCTTTTGCCTTCCGAATCCCGCCTTCCTATTTCCCTCTTCCGACTTCCCCATGCTTGCCGCGCCATCTTGTCTCGGCCTAGCCATGGCGAAGACGGAATTCCCGCCCTTCAGGGACGACGGCGGGTCCGACTTCCGACTTCAAACAACTTCCTCTTTGTCAAATTCACGCCCGGATACGCCCTTTTTTATCTCATACTCTTTGATCCACCGTCGTATGCGTTCTTTGCCGTACTCCTTTTCCCAGGCCGCTACAATTTCTTCAACCGGGATATCGGCGTAGGCCCCATGGTCCGCCACATACTCCATAAACAGCTTATTTTCGGTGTTGAATGGTTGAAATATGGAGTCCTGGAGGCCATCAAATTCCAGCGGAATTACCTTGTGCCTCTTACAGAGCTGGATGTTAAATGCCGGGGTCGCCTTACACCACCTGCCGTTTAAATAAAACTCGGTAAAACCGTGATACACGAACAAGTCCGATCCGAGAAAGTCCAAAAGCTGTTTGGTCGCCAGATGGTTGCGGACATCGGCAAATCCCACCCGCGAGGGGATACCGCAAGCTCTCCCCAGGGCACACAGAAGCGTGGCTTTACCCACACAAAACGCCCGCCCCCGCTTTAAAACATTGCTGGCGCGGTAGTGTTCCGGGCGGTAAAAAGGCAGATAGGGATCATACCAGACGACGTCTCTGACCGCATAATATAGCTTTACGGCCATTGATACCGGGTCCTGACCGGCATCCTTGATGGCTCTGTTTGCATAATCCACAATGGTTTCGTGGTCACTGTCAATAATCGGCGTAGATGCGAGATAGAGGCTATGTTCTGAGTCCATCGATTATTTCCTTTAAATCTTTGATCGTTTCAAATTATAAAGAACGACATAAATCCTTGCG
>CP070771.1:2587802-2589723 GCA_020345785.1 Desulfobacterales bacterium | reverse complement strand
GGGGAGACGACGGCAAAGGAAAAATACCGTCGATAGCTGACAAATTTGGGGATTGAACTATTCTGACTGCCCGCAGGACTTAGACTTTTGCCGGACCGTCGTCTCCCGGTCCGGCAAAAATACTTCTTCTCTGAGTCCTGTGTCTCAGTGGTGAATTTTTTTAATAAAAACCAGACCATGTCTAAATATTTATGGCCTCCTTAGTTATTCGCCGGACCTCTGCATCCACTCTTTGCGAGAAGTCGTCATTCATCATACCGGCCAGGCCCATAATATCAGCCATGATAAATCGGTTGCGCATGAACCTGGCGTTCAGAAAAGCAAATTTCATTTGGGCCGGCGAAATCGGCGGTGTCAAATCCTCCGGCACCGTTGGATTGCCGGACAAATAAAGGGATTCAATGATTCGGGCGGCCGGTATCAGTTTGCCGGATATTTGATCTCGTGGACCGCCCGGTTTTTCCCAGTCATTTAGAAATTTTTCGAAAAGAGGCCTGTTTTTTTTCCATAAAATCAGCTTCTCGTTGTAATGGGTCCAGATCTCATCCATGGATTTAGCGTCGGGATTCAGCGGATTCAGTTGATCCTGCACCTCTTCGAGGGCTTGCTTCTCGGAGGGATAACATCGGCTTACATCGATCTTAGCCGGTGAAAATTCCCGCACAAAGTAATTGTAGGCTACCGAAGCATAGGTCGCACCCAGCCCGACCTGAGCGCCGTGCAGCGACAGTTTCCGGCCGGTTGTCAATCCTTCAAAATCGAGGGCATGCGAAATCATGTGGTCGAATCCGGATATCGGTGCCGTACCGAACCCCATGGATGAAACAATGCCCATGATGACAAGTATTTTTGCCAAAACTTCAATTCCTTCAGGCGCCATACCCGCAACCTGGCGATCGACTTCCAAAAGCGCCCGGCCGGAATCCTGCATAATATCAACCACCAGTTCACTGTAACCGTCGGACATACCAAGCAAATGGCTGACATACCAATCTACGGAAGAAATGAGTATGCCCGACATGTCACCGAATCCGGCAATATTAAGATTTCGGGGGGCACTTTCGATAACCTCAAGATCAACTGCAATCGCACTGGGATATCGCGCATGCAGCGTTCGCTTGACCCCGTCTTTAAATATTACCGCCTGGTTGGCGCCAAAGGCACTGCCGGAGGTGGCCGTCTGGCATACAATCAGGGGCACCATGCCCATTTGAGGTTTTTCTTGCTGCCACAGGAACGCTGCATATTTGCAGATGTCTGTAATCGTGCCGCCGCCGATACCGATAATGCCGCAGCCTTCCGCTACTCTTGACTTTACTTTAGCCGCCGCCTGCATATCCGCGTGCAGCAGGCCGGTTTTGTCGGCCCTCAGGGTAAGCACTTGCGTTTGAATGCCCTTGCCCTGAAAAATTTCCGCTATCGCATCCTTTAAAATCACCGCTCCCCTCTTGATGGGTGTTTCGTCGGTTACAATTAATACCGCCGTCACCTTGGTGGAAGAAATTTCTTCCATAATTAATGGAAGTTGCTCGATTACGTGTTGCCCGATGGCTAATTTTTGCAGGGCAATCTCCTCAAAGGTCTCACCTTTTGATTCGGTATGAATTAACTGTTTCAGCCGGGCCATTTTGGAAGGATCATACTTTAGCTCTATCACGGTCCAATTCCCCCTTGCTTTTGCCTGTTAAGATTATACCCCAATGGAGTTAAAACCAATTGGGAGTTATTAGTTAATGGTTATTAGTTAATAGGTTGAGAGGAATACCACCCTTTTTTATTTTTCATCGATCGTAGACTTGTAAATCGAAACGATAATCAAACTCTAATGACGAACAACAAATAACACGTAACGCCTGATTGAGCGCTTTTCGCTCAATGAGGGTTATTTTTAAATTCAACACCATGGAAGAATTCTGGGAAT
>CP070771.1:2585778-2587702 GCA_020345785.1 Desulfobacterales bacterium | reverse complement strand
AATACAACATTGATCTGACCTTGTTGACGCCCAAGACCTGGCGGCACCCCATGCGCGGGTCCATGCGATATCAGGTAGGGCGTGCAGAGCCGTTTCGGACGCTATGCTGCGATGCGATTTTCAAAGGTCATAATCTCAGGTATTTTTACGTGGGACTGCCGTGGATTATCCTCAAATACGGCAAGGATATTGTTCACTTGGAAGAGGAACCGATTTCTTTGGTGGCGTTTTTGAGTGCCTCATGGGCCAGGCTGTTTTCGAAGCGGTTTGTTTTTTTTACCTGGGAAAATATACTCCGAAAAAAAGAATTGTTTCCATATGACTTGTTTGGAAAGGCGGTCATGAGACTATCCCACGCGGCTGTCGCGGGCAACGGCGATGCCTTGTCGGTGTTGAAAGCGCGAGGATTTAAAACAAAAATAGTCCAATTTGGTCAACTAGGTATCGATGTTCCCTTTGATCCACAAACCGGCAGTGCGGATTTCGGAAAGGTGGTTCAAAAGCATTGCCGTTTTCGGGTGGGCTTTCTTGGACGCGTCAACCGGGAAAAAGGCGTTCAAACTCTGATTGAGGCTGCGACCCAAACACCGGCGGATATCGGATACGTGGTGATAGGCCGGGGCGACTTCCGCGGTGAAGCGGAATCTCTCGCGCACCGTCTGGGATTGAGCGAACGGATCACCTTCATTGACACCCTGCCGCATGAAACGATTCCTGATGTCATGAAATCTCTGGACCTGATGGTCTTACCGTCCCTCACGACACCGACTTGGAAAGAACAGTTCGGACAGGTTCTCATAGAAGCAATGGCCTGCGGGGTTCCGGTGGTTGGTTCGAACTCGGGTGCGATTCCGGAGGTGATCGGCGATTCAGGGCTGATATTTAGTGAGGGCGATGCGCAAGCGCTGGCAAAGGCGATCATGGAACTGGCCTCAGACAATGCCTTGCGAAGCAGACTGGCCGCAAAAGGGCGCCAAAGAGTCAACGAAAACTATACCCATCAAATAATCGCGGCCAAAACCGCCCAACTCTACCGGCAAATTTTGTCCGGATGACTGCTCGATGGTTACGGCAGACGGGTAAATGAAGATCGCGCTTTATCCATACCAAGACAAAAACAATCCGTTTGTTCGGCTATTGCGTGCAGCCCTCGAGAAACAGGATATCTTTATTGCTGAGACAGACCGGTGCAACCCGATTTGGCTTCTGAGACACCGCAAAGAAGTTCACGCCCTGCATTTTCATTGGATTCAATCTCTTTACTATGACAAGACATATCTCGGCACGGTATTCGGACTCCTGCGATTCAGCATCAACCTGCTTTCGGCCCGGATAATGAAATACCGCATTGTCTGGACGGTACACAACTTGTTTCCCCACCAATCAAGATATAAACGCTTGGACCGACTGGCCCGCAAGATAATAGTATTCTTTTCAAGTGCCATTGTTGTCCACTGCGACTATGCCCGGCGGCTTGCCCAAAAAATGTTGCGGATCAAAAAAGATATTACAGTTATTCCCCATGGACACTACGCCGATTATTATAAAACCGCCCTTGATCAGCAGGCTGCACGAAGCCTCTTTGAGCTTCCGTCTGCTGCTCAAATTTTTTTGATGATTGGACGCATCGAGCCTTACAAAGGAATTGTCGATTTGATCCGTCATTTCAAGGACACCCACCAAGATAGTCTGCTTGTCATTGCAGGTCAACCTTCAGATTCAGAGTTGGCCAACCATATTTTGAAGCAAGCAAACAATGACAGGCGGATTATAACGATTTTGCGACGTCTTGACGATGAAGAATTGGCCCATCTCATTGCCGCCTCGGATGTTGTTGTTGTCCCCTTCACCAATATTTTGACCTCCGGGAGCGTTGTGGCCGCTTTATCTCTGGGGCGACCGGTAATTACACCACGAATGGGGT
>CP070771.1:2583754-2585678 GCA_020345785.1 Desulfobacterales bacterium | reverse complement strand
ATGGGAGCAAAGGGCTTTTGATACTCCGGTCCCCAGGTGGCGGCCAGCGCTCCCATGGTTTTGCCGTGAAAGCCTCGCATCGCTGCGATGATTTCCTGTTTGCCGGTGCTGGCCCGGGCGAATTTAAGTGCTGCCTCAACGGCTTCTGCACCGGAATTGCAGAAAAAAACTCTGCTCAAACCTCCGGGGGCCAGCGCCGCCAATTTCTCCGCCAGACGGGCGCGAACCGGATTGTAAAACATGCTGTAACAGTTGCCGAGCGTCAGATATTGCTCATATATGGCCTTGGCCACCGCCTCGTGACCGTGCCCGATGTTCGACACTCCGACATTGGAGGCACAGTCGATGTATTCTTTATTGTCCTCATCGTACAGTTTGGCTCCCTTGCCGCCGACCAGAACAATGTCCCTGCGGGGATAGACAGCAATCTCGTAGTTTTGTTCCAGCTCTTTTGTATTCATGCGATCACCGTTCCTTTCCCGGCAAGAGCATCTGCTACCGGATGCTCGCTGCGTCCGTCGCTGATAATTACTTTCGTTGCGCCCTGCTCAAAGAGCTTTCTCACGGCAAGCATTTTGCGCTGCATGCGTCCCTCCACCTGCTGCTCGCGAGATTCCAGTTGTGCGGGCGAGATCGTTTTGATTAATGACGCCTCATTATCCTTGTCGGCAAGAAATCCCGGCGCTTCAATCAGATTGATCACCGTGTCGGCTTCTAACGCCTGCTGCAACACCCGGACGACGTCGTCGTTTTCCGTATTGATCGCTGCATTGTGCTCATCGATGATGGGAACCGTCATTACCGGGACATAGCCGTTGTCCAGGAGTAGCTCCAATAAGGGCTTGTTGACGGCTGCGGGTTTTCCTGAAAGATCCCGCACGATTTTAAGCTTTCCCCCCTGGTACACCCGGATTCCCTTATTGCGCCGGCCTTCAACCATCTTGCCGTCGAGGCCGGTGACGCCCACGGCGTTGATGCCGCGCTGTTGGCACAATTCAACAATCCGTTTGTTCCTTACGCCTGCGTAGGCCATCATCATCACGTCCAGCAGTTTTTCGTCGGAATAAACGCTGGTGTATCCCTTGACCGAGGTGAGCACCTGTTTGGGCTGTCCCAGATCCTGCGCCAACCTATCACGCAGTGCATTGGCACCGTGAACGATGATGAATTTTTCCGTCAGCCCGGCCAGATCTGCGATAATGCCCGGGATGTTGATTCCATCACCTCCGCCGATTTTAACGATGATCATTTACCAAACCCTCACTGAATTATTGGCGATTTTCCGCCAGTTATTCTCGCATGGATAGGCCTGCGAGCAAATGATCAGCTCGTCTCCCTCCCTGTATCGCATGGTGAAATAGTCTTCGTCTTCATTAAAGAAGCTGGAGACAAAAATACCGCCTTCATGGATCATGATGATGTTCATGCCTCTGATATAGCGGGTTCTTTTCTTGATGATGCCGGTTGCCTTCTCGAGGGCCTGGCGGGTATCCCCTTTGTCAAAGCGCCGGATGTAGTTGAAAATTTTTTCGGCGCCGATCCTTCCCTCCTCGCGGATTTTCACACCTCGCAGCTCGCCGTTAAAGATATACACGGTCCGGCCGTCGCTAAACGGCATGTTGTTTCCGACGACAATATCCCTGTCCTCGAAGGCACTGCGCGCATGGGCGACAAGGAGGGTGCTTGCACCAAACCGGGTCAGATCATCTTCCCAAACCGGTTTGATGTTTCTGTAGAATTTCCAGCGGCCCGATGCGTCGCGGCAGGCACACCCCCACCCGTGCCCCTGGTATTCCTTGCTGTTGCGGGCGATATCCGCGAACTTTTCCAGATGAGGGGTGATGGCAAACGGCGTCTGCGACCGCACTGTCAGTAATCTGCACATGGTTTGTAATTGACAATTGACGATTGACAATTGACGATT
>CP070771.1:2581729-2583654 GCA_020345785.1 Desulfobacterales bacterium | reverse complement strand
TGAGTCAACGACCACCTGCAAAGCAGGTGGCTTGAATTTTCGGCCATAGGCCGAAAAGGCAAGAGGACGTCAGTGCGCTTATCGTTGAACTTGTCCGCCGGCGGCGAACCGCGGCGGGATTTGTATGGCAAGAATCAAGCAAGGCATTTCCATATTTAAAATTATTAATGTCAAAAATACTTGTGTATGCGGTTGTGTATGTGTATAGTAAGACATTATTTAACACGAATGGGAGAACGTAGCCATGGCGACAACGCAAACAGAAAAATTAGTTCGAAAGCAATTTCTTATCTCACCCGGCCAGGTCGAGAAACTTGATCGCTTGGCGCGCAGTGAGGGAACTTCGGTTGCCGAAATAGTGCGAATCGCAATTGATAATTTCGACCCCAATATGGCGGCCATCAATGATTTGGATTCTCAGCAACTGATGGAGCTGGTAGCAGCACGGTTGAAGGAGGCGATCGCTTCAACCCGTAAAGCGAATCGAAAAGTGGATAAGGCCTTAAAGATATTGTCAAAAAGGAGCATTTAGGAATGGCAGGCTGGAAAGACATCCTGATCGACGTCATCAAACTGACGGACGAGGTGAAGCGATTAAATCAAAAATCTGAACTGTTATCTGAAAAGACGGTTGAAATTGATAAGAGAGTGGTGCGTCTTGAAACGATAATTGAGATTGCCGAAAAGCAAGCATACTTGCCTAAAGGGTGAGAATCATTAAATGAGTTCGGCAGATGTTCCGAATTCAATGCGGATTAATCAAACGCAAGCGCGAAAAAAAACAAGTCACGTGCTTAAGGCTATCGACGGTGCTCTTGGCCATTTCAGCGCCGCGGAATATCGGAATGAATGTCCGGTATTCCCAAAATTTTACTTGTCTGCATCTCTCCCTTAGTGTATACTCCCCCGCGATCAACTGAAGATAAAGAGTGAACAAGGTTAAAAAAAATGCGATCGTTTCTGAAACATAACTCAACATATAGAAAAAGCGGTCATTACCAGGAATCTGCGATTCCATGTGACTGGATGCGCCTCGGCGGCCAAAGTTTGGAAGGTATCATCTTTTCAGATTTACCGAATGGAGGAGCGCCCATGAGGTAAGCATTTTTATTTCAGTGTGTATACGAAAGCCCCTTTCGGTATTTAAGCATGCTGAAAGGGGCTTTTTTATTCTAAGATTGAAAACCTGGTCCCTTGGACCAGGTCAGAGAAGATTGGCTTTGCCGTAGATGAATGCCATGGGGTATTGGAATAATGGAGTGTTGGAATATTGGGTTTGCTGGAAGCAGGTTTTTCGATTCCGCCCCGGCTCGCCGCAAACGAACTAGGTGCTTGGTGTGCATTTACCGGAGCAGCGTGAAAACTGCAATATCTGGATAATCACACTCGGCCGATGAATGCCGGCGAGGGGCAGCTTGAATTCCGGAGTGTCTCGCCGCGGCCCCTATCGGCGGCGATTCGAATCCGCTTCCTTACTTCGCGAAGCATCACCTCGGGGGTTTTTCGCTCAGCGGCGGAGCGCACGCCTTATGAGCGTGTGATCGAGGCTCGATTCCCGGCAAAACCGCCAGTGGAGGGGTGCGCCTGAAATCAGCGACCACCAGCAAGGCTGGGGTGTGAGGAAGTCCCCTGGAGAAGGGGCCGGAACCAATATCTGTCTCTGGTCGCTGATGGATATAAAGAATTTTGACGGCATCATTCGTGTTTCCGACGAACGCTCGTTCTTGTACCATTTTTATTATATATTTTGATTACCCTTGGCGTTGATCTGTCTGTTTTGACATGTATTTGAGCGATTCAATATTCACAGGCATTTTGTGTTGTCAGCCCGATGCGGTAATCGTTGCTACGCCAGCTGACTCCACAACGAGATAAAAAAGATAACCCAAAATTGTTTTTTCTATCTCCATTCATATGCCAGCGGC
>CP070771.1:2579688-2581629 GCA_020345785.1 Desulfobacterales bacterium | reverse complement strand
CTCGATTTGACCCATTTGCCCTCCATTTTGTACCAGGGCGCTTTTGCCCTGGAACATATAAACCGGAGACTGCCATCCTTCGATTAAACCGCTGCCGAAGCTCAGGATATAATCGCAGTTTTGCACATCAAACCCGGGCATGGCCCGCACCCCATGGGTGAGGTACAGCGCCAGTTCATAATTGTCCTGAATCGAGGGCGTTCGGATGAAATTCGGCGAGCCGTATACCGTCAAAAATCTGTTCCACAATTCAGGGACGGTCCCGCGATCGGAATCGGAGATGCAGGCCACCGTGTGGGACAGACCCGCGGCCCGTAAATCAGAGAGCTTTGCAACTATTTCAGCAATGGCATCCTCCCATGAGACATTACGCCAGCTGCCATTGACCTTCTTTTTAGGCGTCTGAACCCGATGGGGGCCATACAGCAGTTGAGTTCCTGACTGACCCAGCAGGCAGATACCGCCGTCATTGACGGGATGCCCCGCCAGACCCTCTATTTTTACGACTCTGTCATCAACCAGTCTCACATTGATGCCGCAGCCACCCGGACAGAGGGTGCAGGTGGATTGGACATAGAGGGTTTCGCCTTTTTGCGGAACAGGCGTCCAGGGCCAATTCTGGGACCAGATGGCAAAATCGTCGATCAACTTCCAGGGTAACGGCGAAAGGGCGGTACCGGCTGCCCCTCCGATCGCAAATGACAAGAAACATCGTCGGTCTATTTTCATTGAATCATCCCCGTCCAAGTTAGGGGCCATGCCCCAAAAAATAATGTATTGGCAACTCTGTAAAGTTTAAAAATTCGTCTGGTTTTCAACATTCCGTTAGTTAGTGGTTGTTCAGGCAACCTGATTCTCAAGCCACCGGCCGAACAGCTTATGAGCCCTTTTACTTATGACACACAAAACAGCCGCCTTTTTGCGTCTGAACGCTATTTTGATTCACATTTTCTCTCTGGTGACATTCAGAGCAGTCATCCATTTTCATGCGATCCCAGGTGTTCTTTTTGAAACCGGCGATATTTCTGCCCCAGATATCCCGGCTGATGGCGGTAATACGGTTGGCTTCATACGCTTTTAAAGTTTCGGATTCGCCGATAGGACCATGGCAGGTGGCACAGTCCATTTTTCCCAATTTGACATGGGCGGCATGCGAGAAAAACACGCAATCCGGCTGCCGGGAATACACCAGCCACGGTACTTCGCGCTCCTTTTGAACATATTGGGTGACAAATTTTTCCTCCTCCGGGCTCTCCCCTTGCACCTCTTCATGACAGTCAATGCACTGGGCGAGTTTCGGAACCCCGGAATACGTGCCGTCTTCCCGGAAAAAATGACAGCTTTCACAGCCATCATCCACCATTTCGTTGTGCAATACGTGATTGAATTGAATTGGCTGCTCTTTTTCCGAGTAGAGCAATTGAGGAAAGATGACCCATCCGAGCACCAGGCTGGCGGCCAGCCCGAGAATGAAAAAAAGGGTGATGGGTCCCGCGGCCCCTGCGCCGGGCTGCGGCGCTGCGGGGTCCTTGGAAGGGGTGGATGGTTCTTGATTCTGGACATCGGAGGAATTCTTGTTCGCTTTATCCTCTGTACTCATAAACACTCCGTCCTGCTATGGTTGATGATGGTTCATTTTTATAATGACAGGCGGTGCGGTCGACTACCCGTCGGCGTAAAATAACCTGCGGTTGTGTACCTTATCCTTCCAATTATTGTCAAGCAAAAATCGAGATCACATTGACCCGTAACTATGCAATCCGGGCAGTAAATTTACCCCAAAATAGGTAAAAAGCACCGCTCCAAATCCCACAATCGAGAGCACTGCGATGCGTTTGCCACGCCAGCCCCGCATTAAGCGGACATGCAGCAAGGTAGCGTAGACAAACCAGGTAATCAATGACCAGGTTTCCTTGGGGTCCCAGCCCCAGTAACGTCCCC
>CP070771.1:2577629-2579588 GCA_020345785.1 Desulfobacterales bacterium | reverse complement strand
GTGAACTCAGTGCCTCGAGCGAACAACGTGAGCGGGTGGTTCATTATTTTTTTCATAACGGAGACACTCAAGCCGAGCCCCTCTGAGCAAGATGCTTATACGTGCGGTGGATCAACCGAATACGCATCCTCATTGTTGTCGTCGATGTCTAAATAGTTGTGAACCTATTAGCAGATAACGGAGTGAAACGACTCCGCAAATTAAGGCATGGTTGCGATGCCCGATGAGAGACAACCGGTGGTCAGAATGTCCGGCATTACCAAGCGTTTTCTGGATGTGACGGCCAACCGTAACATTGACTTTGACCTCTATCCCGGCGAAATTTGCGCCTTGCTGGGGGAAAACGGCGCGGGTAAGACGACCCTGATGAATATCCTCTTCGGGTATTACGCCTGCGATGAGGGCGAGATTTTCATCAAGGGGGTAAAAGTCAACCTATCTGCCCCGCGGGATGCCATTTCCCGCGGCGTGGGGATGATTCATCAACATTTTGCCCTGGTCCCTTCGCAAACCATTCTTGAAAATATCATTATCGGCGCTCGTTCCGGCAAAGGTGTTTTGCTGGATCTCGCATCGGCCCGCCGGGAAATCCTCGACCTGCAGGCACGTTTCGGGCTCCAGATCGATCCGGACGCCCGGGTCTGGACCCTGTCGGTGGGCGAGCAGCAAAAAGTAGAAATCCTTAAAGCCTTATACCGTGATGTGGACATCCTGATCATGGACGAGCCCACCGCAGTGCTGGCCCCGGCTGAAATCGATGATTTGTTTAAAACCCTGAGAACCCTTGTCGAAGAAGGACGTTCGGTTGTCTTCATTTCCCACAAGCTAAACGAGGTGATGGATATTTCAGACCGCATCGTGGTCTTGCGAGCCGGAGAGGTCGTCGCGCAACGCAAGGCCGCCGAGACCAATAGCCGGGAACTTGCCAGCCTCATGGTGGGCCGGGAGCTTTTGGAAAGTATCGAGAAAAAGAAAATTGCGCCCGGTCGGCCCGTGCTGGAAATCGAAAATCTCAATGCCTTCAATGATAAGAAGATTCCGGCGCTCAAAAACCTCAACCTGGTCGTTCGTCAAAACGAAATTTTGGGCATGGCCGGTATTTCCGGCAATGGTCAGCGTGAGTTGGCCGAGATCCTTTTCGGTTTGCGAGATCCGGTGGGCGGGAGCATCAAAGTCAACGGGAGCCGGCTTAAATTCGGCAGTCCGGTCTCCGCCATCGGATTAAAAATGGGACGCATCCCGGAGGATCGAATCGATACCGGTCTGATGATGGATCTTTCGGTTGAGGAAAACATGATTCTGGAAAACCACACCTCGGCCGAGTTTCAGCGCTACGGACTGTTGAAATCGTCCAGGATCCGGCGGTTTAGCGATGATTTGATTGCAGCCTATGGTATCAAGACGGCCGGCGGCGAGGCGGTGACCAAAAGTCTGTCCGGCGGCAATCTGCAAAAAGTCATGCTGGCCCGAGAACTCGCCGGGCAACCGTCAGCGGTCGTCGCCGCGCAGCCCACCCGCGGTCTCGATGTGGGGGCCATGGAATACATCCATCAGCGGATCTTGCAGGAGCGCGAAAGGGGGGCGGGTATTCTTCTGATCTCGGAAGATCTGGATGAAGTGTTCAACCTGAGTGACCGGATTGTCGTATTGTATGAAGGTGAAATAATGGGGGAAGCGCGCTGTGAGGACGCTTCGCGCGAGCAGATCGGCCTGTGGATGAGCGGGGTGCACTCGTGATCGGGTTTAGGATTGTCAAACGCAAACCCCTGCCGGGATGGGCCAAAATACTTATTCCCATTGCCGCCATCGTCGTGACTTTGGTTCTATCCGCCATTCCGATCCTGATTGCCGGCGGACATCTCTGGAAATCATATTTTTACTTGTTCTACGGTGCCCTGGGGACCCGCTTCAATCTTTTGGAGACGTTTGTAAAAGCCAGCCCCCTTTTAATGACCGGTC
>CP070771.1:2575553-2577529 GCA_020345785.1 Desulfobacterales bacterium | reverse complement strand
ATTGAATATTTATGGATGTCGCTTCGCTCGGGCTTTTTTATATTTTTTGTTTCCAATTTTTACTATTACGGAGAAAGGATTAAGTGCCCGATTCAGAAAGACAATTATCAAAGCAACGCCCTCCCTGGCGTCCCCGGTTTTCCTTCGGGTACGTCATTTCGGTCATGAACAGTATCGGCACCGCCTGGGTTTTCGTGCTGCTGGTGATTATCAACCTGGACATCGGCGGCCGCGCGCTTTTCAACCACCCGATCCGCGGTGTGCCCGAAATTGTGGCCTTATCCATTGTGGCCTGTGTTTTTCTGCAGATTGCGCACACCTTGAAGGTGGGCCGGCTGACGCGGTCGGATATTTTAATAGCCCGGCTGGAAACCAGACACCCCGCTTTGAAGCATCTGCTGGACGGCGTGTATTATCTCATCGGCGCGGGTCTGATGGCCATCTTGCTAAACGCCAGCTTTCCGCTGTTCACCAGGGCCTGGCGCATCGACGAATATGTCGGGGCGCAGGGGGATTTCATGGCGCCGGTCTGGCCGGTGAAGCTGATCATCCTGATCGGATGTGCCGCGGGTGCCGTTCAGTTTCTGCTGATGGCCCTCGGCAGCTTTAAAAATCTGGCGGCATCGGGCCGCATTCCCGATGACGGCGGTGGAGGGAGCCGATGACGGATATTCAGATCGGACTGCTATCCATCGTCGGTATTTTGTTTCTGATATATGCCGGTATGCATGTGGCCATTGCCCTGACGTTTTTGTCCCTGCTGGGGGTCTGGCTGATCAAAGACAATTGGACCATAGCCACCAAACTTTTGGCGTTGGCGGCCTCCGACAGCATCTCCGGCTATATTTTCGGTGTGGTGCCGCTGTTTGTCTTAATGGGTCTGCTGATATCCGTGTCGGGCATCGGCAAGGACACCTTCGAGGTGGCCAATCGGCTGTTTAAAGGCATCCGGGGCGGCCTCGGGATATCGACCGTCGCCGCCAATGCAATTTTTGCCGCGGTGACCGGCATCTCCATTGCTTCGGCGGCGGTATTCACAAAAGTGGCCGTGCCTGAAATGATGCGCCTGGGTCACAAACCCCGGTTTGCGGTGGGGGTGGTGACGGGGTCTTCAGTCTTGGGGATGCTGATTCCACCCAGCCTGCTGCTGATCCTATTCGGCGTGCTGACCGAAACTTCCATCGGGGATCTGTTTAAGGCCGGTATCATGCCCGGCATATTGCTGTCGGCTGCCTACAGCGGGGCGATTCTTTTAATGGCCTACCGTTTTCCGGATTATGTCGGGCAAACGCGTGATGAATCAGACGATAATCCCGCCGGACAGATGACCTTTTTACAGGCGGCCTGGAAACTGACCCCGATTGCGCTGCTGGTGGCCCTGGTGCTGGGAGGGATTTACGCCGGCTGGTTTACTCCCACTGAATCCGGCGCCGTGGGTGCGCTGGGCGCTTTGCTGCTGACGCTGGGCAAACGGCAGCTGACCTGGGTCAAACTGTGGCAGGTGCTCACCGAAACCGGACATGTCACCGTCTCCATATTGTTCTTGCTGATCGCGGCCAATATATACGGACGCATGCTGGCGCTGTCCGGTATTACCGGGTTTATTGCAAACTGGATCGGTGAATCCGGCTGGGGATTATATACCATCCTTACGATCTACCTGGTGATCGTACTTCTTATGGGGACGATCCTGGACTCCACCTCCATCATGATGATCGTTGTGCCGCTGATTTATCCCATCATGCACGACCTGCACGTCAATTTTGTCTGGTTTGGACTGGTGACGGTGATTGCGATCGAGGTCGGCCTGATCACGCCGCCCCTGGGGATTGCCGCCTATGTGGTTAAATCAACCCTTGACGACCAGAGCATCACCCTCAACGATGTCTTCGCCGGTGCGTTTCCGTACGTGTTGATTATGATATTGGTGCTGGTGCTGGTGGTGATTTTCCCCGGCATCAGTCTGGTACTAGTTA
>CP070771.1:2573458-2575453 GCA_020345785.1 Desulfobacterales bacterium | reverse complement strand
TTGGGACCCAGAAAGCGGATGCCGAATTTTTCGGCTGCCGCCAGCAGTTTTTTCTCAAGCGTCGGCCCCTCCCCGCCGACTTCCTTAAACCCGCCGGATACCACAATGGCATGTTTGATGCCCCTTTGACCGCACTCTGCCATCACCTGCGGCACGATCCGGGTGGGAAGCACCATAACCGCCAGGTCGGGAATCTCCGGCAAATCAAGAACGCTCGCATAGGCTTTAAAACCTAAAACCTGCTCTTCTTTGGGATGTATGGGGTAGATTTTCCCTCCAAATCCCAGCGACTTGAGCGAGCTGAGCTGATTGGTACCCATGGAGGTAAACCGGTTGGACGCACCGAAAAAAGCAATGCTTTGAGGGTTCACGATCGGAAATAAGGGACTTTCTTTAATACTTTTTAGCATCGGGCTCCACTATCGAATGTCGAATATCGAAGGTCGAATGTCGAAGGAAAAACACTCATCAGGACTGAGCAAAGAGGACTGAGGACTGAGTTAAAGAAAGCTCGGCGAGAAAGCATCGACATGCTCAGTCCTCAGTACTCATCGCTTTTTCAAGCAATACCTGGTCAGTTTATCAGCGGTTTCCCGCCGCACCCCACCCTCTTCCTCAAGATATCTCAAATGCGAAATTGCCTCCCCCGTGGCAAACCATCTTTGAGCCACCGGAAAATCGTTCCAATCATCACACTTCAAATCCCAGGTCATCCGGGAGGCAACCTCAAAGGCCGTCATGGATTTTCCCTCGAGAATGCTGAGCACCTCGTCCAACCGACGGCGATGATGGGCTTTCAGCTCCGCGATTCTGTTTTCAGGCTCTCTTATGAGACGCCGGTGACCGGGCAGGACCAGGTCGATCTGCAATCCGGACACCTTGTCCAGACTGGCTAAATAAAGCTTTAACGGATTTTGTTCATTTGACCAGCATTGGATGTTAGGGGTGATGTCAATTAAAATATGATCTCCGGCGACAAGAAATTTTTGGGCGGGTTCATATAGACAGGTGTGTCCCATCGTATGGCCGGGAGTTGTCACACAGGTAAAGTGATAATCTCCGGCATGGATTACGTCGCCGTCCTCAAGGACTTTTAGTTCCGGGATCCATTCCGATCCGTATTTGGCACCGGGATGCTTGTCCAAGGCGGCACGCAGTTCATTTTCAGGAAAGCCGTTTCGGCCGGCATACGCGATCATGGCCCCGAAGCCTTCCCAGGACTCCATCAGTTCTTTTTCCGGCCGGCTGAAATATACATTGGTGGTTTCCGTTGCTAGTTTGCCGACTAGGCCGAAATGATCGGCGTGAAGATGGGTAACAAAAATATCGGCTTTTTTCAGATCAATCCCGACTTTGTTCAACCCGGCCTGCATGGCCACCAGACACTCCCTGCGATTCAGGCCGGTATCGATGATCATGCTTCTATCAGAATCCTTTATCAAATAAGAGTTCAGATATTTTAAGGGACTTTCCGGCAGGGGAATTTTCAACCGAAAGAAATTGGGCATTATTTCCTGGCACATTGTTTTTAATCCAATAATACGGCTAGCAATGTTTCTAGTGCTACTAGATTCCGGGCCATCGATAAATTTAGTAGAAGACAGAAGTCAGAAAACAGATGACGAATTAATTGAATTCGGAAGTCGGAATTCGAAACGCGGAATATGGCACAGCACCCATCCATTTGTCAACCCGTATCCGGCCAGCCGCGCAGGACAGCGTCAAAGTGAATTCTAAACCAGTTGCATTAGCAAGTTTTGTAGGACAAAAAAATCTCAAATCTCAAGCACCAAATTACAAATAAATCTCAATTTTCAATATTCAATGACCAAAACATTCACCACAATTGTATCGCAGCGCTTCGTAAACCCTTGTGAGCCGGGGGTGCTGTCGTTGGGCACAATAGGAGACAGATCATTTGGGTTTTTGAATTTGGGTCATTCGGATTTGTTTGGGATTTGGTTTTTGGTGCTTGGAATTTTCATGATTTTCATT
>CP070771.1:2571354-2573358 GCA_020345785.1 Desulfobacterales bacterium | reverse complement strand
AAACACTGGTACAGCGGAACCGATTTGCCTCCCAGGCGTTGTTTATAGATTTCCGAACCTTTCAGGAAGTCATATGTTTTTATTCTGGATTGAATACCTTCTTTGATGCTGAGTACCTTGGAAAGTAATCCCACACTCAAGGAACGGTATTGCAGGTCATAGCCGCTATTGTAAAGATAACGGGTTGATTGATAGTCGAAGCACATCACAGCAGCAACCGGTTTGCCATCAAGTTCCAGAAAGAAAAACCTGGCGATCCGATTCCTGATCAATACCGTCGCCAGGCTTTGGAAAAACAAACGCATTGGATCGTTCATGAAAATCGCTTTGTCAGATCGATTGGATTTAAAAAGCGTCAGAAAGGTATCGATCTCGCTATCGATGGCAGGGATATTGTCAACCCGGCGATACTGAACATTGCCGGCTTCATTTAATCTTCTGAATTTGCGTCTGATCTCATGGCGTTCTTTACCGGTCAGGGTGTTGAGGTAGTCGTCCCAGCTGCCCGGCAATTCCAGTTCAAAGGAGACATCCTTGGGTTCATACACGACCCCGTATCCCATTTTACGGGCCACCGTGATTAAATTTACAAATGCCGAAGAGTCCGGGCGCAGCGGTGACAGTTCCAGCCGGGTGATCCCTTCCTGTTTCAAATAGTCCAGCAGGAAACCGTAAAACTCGGTTGCTCGCTCCGGGGTGACCACAAAATCCAGATAATCGCAAACATCATCATCACCCATCAGCCTCACCGTTTGTCCCTGCCGCTGAAGTGGCGCCAGACCGATCAGCCGGTCCTCATGGAAAATGGAAAAAATAAAGGGCTCCGATACATGCCCGAAGTGATGCCACCACACCTTCAGCCAAACCGGCAGCACAAACAAACAATTCCACTGAAGGGGATACTCATTTCGACCCCAATAATCCCTGAGGCTGTCCAATGTTTCTTTTTTTACGGTATATTGTAATTTTAGCGCATTCAGCATTGGTTTTCATTCAAGATTTAGATTATAAGTCTACCGTTTGCCCGCTTCGGGCAGCCTCAGCCAGGGCATCCAACGTACGCATGTTTGCCAAACTATCCTCGATCGGATATGCCATTTCAGCTTTTCCCAATACCACATCATTGAAATGTTCAATCATCAGCTGATACTCGTCCGCTCCGGCAAGAATGTGTTTTTTTCCGCTTTCCTGGTCCTTTTTCCGTAACCAAAAGAACGCATCCTTTTCCCAAGGAATAAACGCGTCGTGGGGCAGCTCAATGGCGCCCGTACGGCCGACAACCGTGAACGTCTGCTGAAGCGCTGAAATGAAGCTGGCCTCAAGATTTGCGAGACCATCGTCGGGAAATCGCAGGGATCCCACAACGTGAATGTCAACCCCGCCTGAACCATAGACGGCCTGGGCCTGAACCCGGGTCGGCTCGGCAGCCATCAGCCACCGCGCCACACTGACACTGTAACAGCCGACATCCAGCAGGGCGCCGCCACCCATTTCGGTCTTCAAGCGCGCATTTCCTGCGGTTTTTAATATCTGCTTGTCCATATGAAAGCAAAAGGTGGATCGTACCAGACAAGGCTTTCCAATACCGCCGGCAGCGACGGTTTGTTTGATGCGTTGACTTCTTGGGTGAAAGCGGTACATGAAGGCTTCCATTAGTATTAAACCGGATTTGTCGGCGGCAGCGGCCATTTCCATTGCCTCAGCGGCATTGCACGCCAGCGGTTTTTCGCACAAGACGTGTTTTCCAAAAGACAAGGCCTTGATCGTCCAGGGGTGATGCAGATGATTCGGGAGCGGTATGTAAACCGCTTCAACTGCCGGGTCACGCAGAACGTTTTCATAGTTGTCCGTGATGTTGGGGATATGGTTGTCCGATACAACCTGATGCGATTTTTTCAGTGTTCGCGTGGCCAATACATGTACATTCCCGTTGCGGGATTTTTGAATGGCCGGAATGACGCATTTGCGCGCAATTGTGGCATTACCCAAAACGCCCCATTGAAT
>CP070771.1:2569247-2571254 GCA_020345785.1 Desulfobacterales bacterium | reverse complement strand
CCATCATCCCTTACTATGTCAATTTCGAAAGGACCGCCCTTGCAATAACCATCCTTTGGACTTCGCTGGTCCCTTCATAAATTTCGGTTACTTTGGCGTCCCTGAAATATCGTTCCACATCGTATTCTTTGCTGTAGCCGTAACCGCCGTGAATTTGCAGGGCCAGATTCGTTACGCGTGTGGCGGTTGTGCTGCAGAAAAGCTTGGCCATGGCTGCTTCGGCGCCGAAGGGTTGGCCGGCATCTTTGAATGCACAGGCGCGGTACAACAGCAGGCGAGCGGCGTCAATTTCGGTCGCCATGTCGGCGATGTAATTCTGGATCGTTTGAAATGACGAAATAGGTTTTTTAAACTGTTGACGCTCCTTTGAATATTTCACGGCTGCTTCGAAAGCCGCCTGAGCGATGCCCAGCGCCTGGGCCCCGATGCCGATGCGTCCGGTATCCAGAGCGCTGAGACCGATCTTCAGTCCCTCTCCCGACCGCCCCAGCATGTGGCTTGCGGGCAGACGGACATCTTCAAAAAATAACGAAGATACCGGGTTGGCGCGCATGCCGCACATGTCTTCCAACTCACCTACCGAAAAGCCCGGCATGCCTTTCTCCACGATGAAAACGCCGGCACCGCCGCGCCGGTCTTCAAGATCCATCACCGCGAAAACCAGAGCCAGATCACAGATACCGCCGTTAGTGACAAACACTTTGGTTCCGTTGACGACGTATTCACCGTTTTCAAAAACGGCGGTGGTTTCAACGGCACCGGCGTCGGAGCCGGCATTGGCTTCCGTCAAACAGAAGGCGCCGATATATTCACCGCCGGCCAGCTTCGGCAGGAAGCGTTCTTTTTGTTCTTCGGTACCAAAGAGCACGATGGGGTAGGCCCCCACGCTGTTGTGGACGGTTACACAAAGGCCGACGGCGGCGCATACCCGGGATATTTCTTCGATGGTGATGGCATAACTGATGGTGTCAAGTTCGGCCCCGCCGTATTTTTTCGGAACCTGGAGTCCGAAATAATTTAGCGGGCGCATCTTCTCGATTACTTCCCGGGGAAATCTGGCATCCCGGTCGATTTCGTGGCTGATGGGACCCAGTTCCGTCTCGGCAAATTTGCGGACCGTCTTGCGCATTGCCCTGTGTTTCATGCAAGGGTAAAAGTCCAAAAAGCATCATCTCCTGTACGGTTCTATTAGTAAGCTCCGGTGTTTGATAAAGACCTTTAATGTTGTCTAAAGTGATCGGTTCAGGGTTCAGGGTTCACGGTTCAAAGGTCACAAGATGCCGATTTCCGTCACTATACACTCAATTGTTTGAATTATGCACTTTCACCCATTGGATGGAATCTCACCCTTCCACCTTCCCAGCTTCTCAACATTTAGTTGAATAGTTAATTGGTTGATTGGTTGATAAGTGATAGAATTCTGCAATTGAAACCCTCGGCACTCAGTTTTCAGGTCTAACTCCTTCAATCTCTGCAATATGAGCTATCAGCTGTGAGCTGTGAGCTTTTTTTCTCACCTTCCCACCTTCTCAACCTCTTAGCTTCTTTCCGTTGTTATCTGTCTGAAAGGATTTCTCTAAGCGCCGCTGCGACGGTGTCAATCTCCTCCCTCGAGATAACGAGCGGGGGCAGCAGCCGGATCACCGTGGCTCCGGCCAGAAGTGCAATCACCCCTTTTTCCATAAGGCGCTGGACATACGGGCCGGCTTTTTCCTTGAGTTCAACGCCGATCATCAGGCCGAGACCCCGGATCTCCCTGGTCTTTGGGCTCTCAATTTGGCGCAGCAGATCCAGAAAATAGTCCCCCAGTATTTTGGCCTTTTCCACCAACCCCTCACTTTCAATGACCTTGAGGGAGGCCAGGGCCGCTGCACAGGCCGTGGGATTACCGCCAAAGGTGGAGGTGTGGCTTTTAACCGGCACGCTGATCCGATCACTGCAAAGCACCGCTCCCATTGGGATGCCCCCGGCCAGGGATTTGGCAAGACACAGGATATCGGGGATTAT
>CP070771.1:2567133-2569147 GCA_020345785.1 Desulfobacterales bacterium | reverse complement strand
CTGACACCTCGTATGAAACTTCACCATAATCACTCAGGGTCGGCCACCGTGCCGGCCATATCTCAGCGGGCACGGTGGCCCGCCCTACATCGCTAAAGTTTCTTTTTTGATCAAACTGGACGCTCGCGGCCAGAGGCGGTGCTGACACCTGAAACCTTCTGTTTCTGACAACATGTTGTCGGATAAATGCCCCTTGGGCCTAAAAAGCTTAAAAGCTTACTCGTTTACCGGTTTGCCAGCGAGTTATAGGAACCAGAATTACTATGAGTACAAATATCTTCGCATTCATCGTCGTATTAGGCGTTCTTATTTTCTTTCATGAATTTGGCCACTTTATCATCGCACGATTGTTCGGTGTGGGAGTGGAGAAATTTTCGCTGGGCTTCGGTCCGCGTCTGCTCGGAAAAAAGATCGGTATCACCGATTATCGCCTTTCGGCCATCCCCCTCGGCGGATATGTCAAGATGGTGGGCGAGGAGCCGGATGACAACGTCGAACCCGCGGACATTCCCATGTCTTTTACCCACAAACATGTCGCCAAGCGCATGTTAATTGTGGCGGCCGGTCCTGTTTTTAATTTGCTGCTGGCGGTGATCATTTTCTGCAGCATTTTTCTGGTCTCCGGTCTGTTTATTTTAAAACCGTCCGTTGGTGCGGTTAGGGACGGGTCTCCGGCCCAGGCGGCCGGATTGCAAAAAGGCGATGTGATCACTTCCATCGACGACACCGCCATTTCGAGTTGGGATGAAATGGCGGAAATTATTAATGCCAGCAAGGGGAAAAAACTCGCGATAACCGTTCGCAGAGAAGACGCTGACCGGCTGTTGCAAGTAGCACCGGATCTGGTGACCACCAAGAATATTTTTGGAGAAGACATTGAACGCTACGTCATCGGCATCACCGCTTCAGGCGATTCTTACAATAAAAAGCTGAACCCGTTTCAAGCCGTTGCCGAAAGCCTGATTCAGACGTATCGGGTTGCGGAATTGATGGTGGTCATTATCGGCAAGCTGCTCACCGGAGAAATTTCTACCGATACCATCGGAGGGCCGATCATGATTGCCCAGATGGCCGGCGATCAAGCCAAAGCCGGCGTCAGCAACCTCATATTTTTTATTGCCTTGATCAGTATTAATCTGGCCATTATCAATTTATTGCCGATTCCGGTTCTGGATGGCGGTCACCTGCTTTTTTTCACCATCGAAGCCATTAAGGGAAAACCGGTGAGCATTAAGGTTCGTGAGATCGCTCAGCAGATTGGTTTGTGTATCCTGATTTTGCTGATGATATTGGTGTTTTATAATGACATTACCCGATTGTTTTTCAGCTGAGCTATGAGAAGGTAACTACCGGAATCACCCCGTGTGTGGCCGGTGCCGTGGCCGACCCTCAAAATGATGCAGTAATGGAGTAATGGAGCCAGGGAGCAATGAAAACATTTCCATGACTCCATCGCTCCAATACTCCGATACGCCATTTAAGACTTGCACCTGAATTTATAACGGTTACATTCACATTCGGTCGTCAGCAATCAGACCGTCATGGATACGACACATGCCTGCCAGACTTGAAATTGCCTTAAAGGAAAATCTGATAGATGCCGAAGGAGAGGGGATTCGCCAAAAAGCGAAAGACTATTTCGGTATTGAAATCTCACGGATTCGCACCATTGTTGTGCTCACCATTGATGCCGATCTGACTGCCGAACAGCTAACATCCATCCAGACGGAAATCTTTACCAATCCGGTGATCCAGGTATCTTCCTACGAGCCGCTGCCCATCGATTTTGACTGGGACATCTGGGTCGGTTACCGACCGGGCGTGCGGGATAATCCGGGCAGCACGGCAGCGGAAGCAATCGAAGATCTGCTGGGAGTCCGATTCGGCGCGCATGAAGCGATTTACACCTCGAAACGCTACTGCATCGAGGGTGGCAACCTCACGGCGGACGACCTGGATAAAATCGCCGCTGAACTGCTGGCCAATGACATCATCCAGCAGTGGAAAATTTATT
>CP070771.1:2565014-2567033 GCA_020345785.1 Desulfobacterales bacterium | reverse complement strand
CGGAAGGTGTCGATAAAAATCGGGCTGCCCACCACCCGCAGACGCAGGCCCTTGACATCGGCCGGCATGCGGATGGCCAATTTGCTGTTGGTCACCTGTCTGAAGCCGTTTTCGGCCCAGGCCAGTCCTACCAGACCCTTGGCTTCCATAGCCTTGAAGATCGCTTTGCCGGTTTCGCCGTATTCCATTTTGTCGAGATTTTCAAAATTGTTGATAAAAAACGGCAGGGAGAAGATATTGGCTTCCGTAATGACGGGCGATATGTTGATGGTGGATTCCATGGCGCAGTCAATGACCCCGTTGGCCACCAGTTGGGCCGACTTCAATTGGGCCCCTTTCAATAGGGAACTGCCCCAGTATGGTTTAATGTTTATTTGGCCGTTGGTCCGTTCCTTGACGAGCTCGGCAAATTTTGTGGCCCCCATTCCCCAATAAAATTGAGGTCCCACATTGATTTGCATCTTGTATTCTTTTTTGAATTCGGCTGCCTGTCCGGCAGCTGCAGACAGCATGAGCATACTGAGGCAAAGCCCCAAAATCAGTGTGAATTTCAGATAAGGGGTGTTTCGTTTCATGACAGATTTCCTCCTTTTTGAATTTGGTTGCTTGCTCGGGCCTACCCCGATGGGTCTCTGATCAGGTCGATCGTCAAAGCTGTGCGGCCGGCTTAGACCCGGTCATCAATTCAACATGTAAAAACCGAGACGGCTTTTTTGTCAAGGAAAAATAATTTTAGAAAAAAAATTTGTAAAAAACAATTTCTTGACATCCGAAAATCTATCGCGTAACAGAAATGTAAACATTTACATTTTTCAGCATTTCATCATGAGCACGATTAGAGACGTTGCCAGATTAGCGCGGGTTTCAACCGCAACGGTGTCCAGGGTGATCAATTCTCCGGATAAGGTCAACATCAAGACTCGTGAGCGTGTCAACCAGGCGATGAAAGCCTGTCGCTATAAATACAATGCTCTGGCCAGGGGCTTCGTTACCAAGAAATCCAACACCATCGGTCTCATTGTTCCTGCAATCACCAACCCCATATTTGCTGAGTCGACGCGCGGGGTCCAGGATTTCGCCAATGAACACGGTTACCAGGTAATCCTGGGGAATTCCTACTACCGATATGAGAACGAAACCAAACTGGTCCAGGTTCTGCGGGAAAGACAGGTTGAAGGGTTGCTGATCACGACCACCGACCTCAAAGGCAAAATACTTGAAAGCCTGCTTGATGACAGCTTCCCGTTTGTGCTTCTATATAGCACCGTTAGAAAGGGGCCGATGTCCAGTGTCGGCGTGGATAATTTCCTGGGGGGGTATCGCGCCGCCGAGCATCTGATTCAGCTCAACCACCGCCGCATCGCCATGCTGGCCGGTGGGTTCCAATTCTCCGACAGGAGTTACCATCGCTGGCACGGTTACAAGAAATGTTTACAGGACCAAGAGGTTCAATACGATCCTGACCTTGTCCTACAAACCCAGTACAGCCTTGTCCACGGCCGGGAAGGTGCCAAATCGCTGTTAAATGCAAACAATCCTCCTACGGCAATCTTTTGCTCCAATGATTTTTTGGCCGTCGGCGCGATGGAGGGAGCTAGAGAGTTGGGTCTGGAGGTGCCCGGCGATCTGTCGATTGTCGGATTTGACGACATGGAAATCGCATCCTTTATCAGACCGAGCCTTAGCACGATCCGGCAGCCGGCTTATCAAATGGGAAAACTGGGCGTTGAAATCCTGCTCAACCAGCTTAAAGATAAATATTCCGGCTCAGTGCATAAGATCCTCGAAACCAGCCTGGTCATCAGAGATTCGACGTCCACGGCGCCATTGAGATAAAGTGCAGCTGATGAAATAATCAGTATCGGTCTCAGATTTATAACAGTTTGAATTTATACAATTTTTTTAATCTAATCTGAGCGATTTCCAGATTCCGATAACCAATCCGGGCGGGCATAAAGCCCGCCCCTACAAGAGGTTGCTTTACCTGTTGGGTAGGGGCGGGGTTTATCCCCGCCCGCG
>CP070771.1:2562862-2564914 GCA_020345785.1 Desulfobacterales bacterium | reverse complement strand
TCCAGGGCAAAAGCGCCCTGGTACAAAATGGAGGGCAAATGGGTCAAATCGAGCCCCGACTTTCCAAAACCGCCGCCAAATCCGACAGATGGATCGCCGCCAATCCCGGCACCGAAGGCGCTTTGGCACTGGGCATTGCCCATGTGATTATCAGCGAGGAACTTTACAACCAGGATTTTGTGGCCCAGAACTCGGCCGGATTTGCCGAATTCAAAAAGCGCCTAGCGGACGGGTTTCCTCCGAGCGCGGTAGCAAAAATGACCGGGATCGATGAAGATTCGATTGCGGACCTGGCCAGGGATTTCGCCCGGGCGCACAAACCTTTGGCAATTTGCGGCAGGGGCGCGGGAAGTACTCCGGGCAGCCTGCAGGATTTTATGGCGGTTCACATGCTCAACGCGCTGGTCGGAAATCTCAACAGGCCCGGGGGCCCGGTGGCGGTCCCCGAACCCGATTATATCGACTGGCCCGAGGTCGAAATGGATGCAATCGCCTCCCAGGGTATGCAGCAGTCCCGTGTCGACGGCGCCGGCAGTGATAGATTCCCCCACGCCCGCTATTTGTTGAACCGCTTGCCGGAGGTCATCAATGATAGCCAGGAATCTCCGGTGCAGGTGCTCTTTGTCAGCGAAGCCAATCCGGTTTACAGCATGGCGGATACCGCGGCCGTAATTAAGGCGTTTGATAAAATTCCGCTGGTCGTCAGTTTTTCCTCCTACATGGATGAAACCGCCGCTCAGGCTGATCTCATACTGCCCAACCATATTTATCTGGAGCGGTATGAAGATGTGCCCTTTGCCAGGGGATTCCCGCAACCGATCATCAGCCTTGTCCAGCCGGTTGTTGCACCGCTCTATAATACCCGTCATGTCGGTGATGTGATCATCCAAATGGCCCAAGAAATGGGCGATCCGATCGCGGCGGCATTTCCATGGGATGATTATCCGGTCTGTCTTGAGGAGACGCTGGGAGACAAATGGGATACGCTGACTGAAGAGGGGTTTTGGGTGGAGGACGGGTTTTCAGCTGCGAGTTGGTCGGAGGCATTTGAAACCGATTCAGCAAAATTTGAATTCAGCAACCCTGATATCAAGGCGTTGCCTGCATTCAAACCGGTGCTGGCCCCGGGTGATGATTCATTTTATCCGCTTCAGCTCATTGCTTTTGACACCATGCGCCTTACCAGCGGCTATATCGGCTCACCGCCCTTCCTCGTGAAGGCCGTGGAAGATACCGTGTTAAAAGGCAATGATGTTCTGGTTGAAATCAATCCGGTGACGGCCGAAAATTTGGGGCTGTCGGATGGGAAATATGCCACCCTGACGACGCCCAAGTCCAGCGCGCGAGTGAAAGTGTATCTTTCCAACGGAATCATGCCGGGAGTCATTGCAATCCCCCGAGGACTGGGACATACGGCTTATGATAAGTTCCTGGCCGGTAAAGGCGTCAATTACAATGCATTGAGCGCAGTGGTGGAAGATCCGGCCACCGGCTTTAATGCAGCCTGGGGAATTCGGGCTAAACTCAGCAGAGCCTGACGCAAATGAATATTGAATATTGATCCGCCTGAGGCGGAAATATTAGAGGAATTCTGTCGTTTTTAGTATTTGCTTTGGTGATAATTGAAATAAAGGTCATGAAATTTCAGCTCTAATTGGAAGATTTTGTATATAATCGACATTGAAAAATATTCATTTCCAAGGGGTTTAGATGAAACACGAAAAAGGTAAAAAGTTCGGAATGGTCATCGATCTGGACAAGTGCACCGGTTGCGGCACATGCATGGTTGCATGCATGGCGGAAAACAATGTGCCGTTTCGGGAAGATGATACGGATAAACTGCTCAGCGTTTCGTGGATGCGGGTGTATCGATTAACCAACAGAAAACCGTTTCCGGATACCGAAGAATGTTTTCTGCCCAGGCCTTGCCAGCATTGTGAAGGGCAGCACGGCCACTCCCCGTGCGTGTCGGTCTGCCCGGCGACCGCCACTGATTACGATATGGATACCGGGATCGTCAGCCAGATTTACACCCGCTGTTTCGGTTGCCGC
>CP070771.1:2560704-2562762 GCA_020345785.1 Desulfobacterales bacterium | reverse complement strand
AGCGTTTGTCATATTAACGTTCCGATACGGGCAGTTTTTTGAACCTTTTTGGGATTATTAATAACGTCTAAAATAGCTTGATCCAAACGCTCTAATAATTGTTCTCCATTTTTGCAGACATTTTGAAATAGTGATGAGTGCTGAGGACTGGGGACTGAGCGTGTTGCTGATTGGATCGTCCAAATTCTATTTAGCTCAGTCCTCGTTGCTCAGTCCTGATGAGTGTCTTTCTTCTGTCCTCTTACATCTGCTTTCCGCCCTCTGACATCCGTCATCTGTCATCCGTCCTCTGCCATCTGCCTTTTGCCCTATGCAAACAATTCCAAATTCTCCCTTCCGAATTCAAATAAATCCGCATTCCGCAATCGAAACCCGCAATCAAAACCCTCTGTCTTCTGGTCTCTGCTTGCCACGGCGAAGCTCGGAGAGCGAAGACGGGTCAACTGGCTTCTGCCTTTACGCTATGCACTATGCTCTATGCCCTATGCTTTTCCGTTCCGACTTCCGCATCGATAGCCACGACATAGTTCAGCTATCAGCAGAACGACGTCGGGTCCAACTTCCGAATTCTATTTTATCCCTTGAATATCTTCGCCGCCAGATCAATGTCTTCCGGACAGAACACAAACAGGCATTTGGAGTCAGGCGAGTGCACGGAACCGTAAACATAATTGATGTTGATGCCTTCCTCACCGAACTTGGTCGTAATTTTGGCCAGTTCACCGGGCTGGTTTTCCAACTCCAAGGCGATCACCGGCATCAGATCAAAAATATAATCGTTTTGTGAGAGCAGGTCGACGGCTTTGTCCGTATCCCCCACCAGCAGCCGAATCAACGCATACTCGGCCGAATCTTTGCGCATGGAGTTGTAACTGGCCGCCGAGGCGATTCGCTTCAGCGACTTGCCCCGGGCTTTGAACAACTCCTGCACGTATGATGATGCATCCTGGATGGTGAGGGCATCGATATTGATACCCTCCTTTCCAAAAAGCGTTGCCAGCTTGCCGAGCTCTCCGGGTACATTTTTCATAAAAAGGGAAATTTCTGTTCGGACCATTTTCTTCTCCCATAAAATCGTTTCACGATTTTATATAAAAAAAATCTTAAGTTTTTTTAATTTATCTAATTTGGATTCTGCAGAATATAGGTCAACAGGCAACGTAAGTCAACCATATGATTCTTTCAACGCGCGCCTTGCGCGAATCCTATTATAGGCACTCGCACTTTACCAAATCAACTTTCTACCGAGGTTTAATTACCCCGATTAACCGGCCCGGTAAAATAGCATAAAAGAATGCGCAGCATAAACTAATTAATCCGCCTGATCTTCGGCCTATCACCTTTATTCCTGTTCTCAAACGCAATTGACAACCCTGAATGTCCGATTTTTATGTGCGGATTAATTAGCGGATTAATTATGGGTAAACAGCAGCAAATGGAACTGCCCGAATGACGTCATCCGCCCTGAAAACAGCCGCGCCTTCGGTAACCGAAATCCTGTAAGTAAAATCAGGAGCACCGGTCCACCATTTTTCCAGAGCGTCCCAGGGAGAAATTTTTTTATTATTGAGTTTTGTCGCTTCGGGCAAAATCAGGGCTAACAGAGTCTGGCGCGTATCAAACATGGCCGGCACTCTGAGCAGATTGGTTTTAACGGCGGGGATCCACATGGCGTCCGGTGCGATGACGTGGTTGACTTTGAAATCCTCAAACTTGACCGTAAACGAAAAGCCATCCAGCATCACCGGATAGGGGTTGGGATTATGTATTTTATAAACAAAAGCCATCAGCAGCGGAGCGCCGTAATTGTCGGCCTTGCCCCGGGTGGGCTTTACCTCTTCGCTGAAATAGTAATATCCGGTATAGTAAGAAATTTCTACATGATCCAAACCGATAAGCGGATCCCTGAAGTTGCTCTCATCAGCCATTGGAATACTGACACAACCCGAGACGAACGCGATGGTGACTATCAAAATCAAAAGTGTGCATAGGACCTTTTTCTTTTGCATCGGCAAAAACCCCTATTAATTGAATATTGAATATTTATGGAATTCTGTC
>CP070771.1:2558530-2560604 GCA_020345785.1 Desulfobacterales bacterium | reverse complement strand
ATGGACCAATACCACCGCACGCTCGGTGAGGCCTTTGGACCGGGCGGTGAGGATGAAATCCTGGCGCAGCACGTCCACCATGCTCGAGCGCATCATCCGTGAATACCACCCGCCGCCTGAAATCCCCAAAGTCAGGGCCGGCAGGAACAGGTGCGTGAGTGTTCCAAAACCGCCCAACGGGAAAATGGGAATGATATGGGCAAATAAATAGAGCAGCAAAAGCCCCAGGACAAACTGGGGGATCGACACGCCTGCAAATGACATTGCCATGATCCAGTTGTCCGCCGATCTACCTCGTTTGGTAGCTGAAAAGATACCGGCCGGCAGGCCGATTAAAAGTTCAAAAAATATCGTCCCGGCCATGAGCAGAAGCGTCGCCGGCAGCCTGCTCAAAATCAGCTCGCTGACCTGGGTCTTTTGCTTGTAGGATCGGCCCAGGTCGCCCTGCGCCAGACGGCTGATATATTTTACGTACTGCACGGGCAGGGGTTTGTCCAGCCCGAGTTCTTTGCGGATGGATTCTACCGTTGCCTGGGTTGCACTTCGGCCGGCAATCATTCTCACCGGGTCGGCCGGCATCAGGTATGTGAGGCAAAATGTTATCAGCGTTACACCGACAAGAATCAGGATTGCCTGGCTGAGTCTTTTGGCAAGAAAAACCAGCATTATTGGCGCCCCCTTTGGGTGGGATCCAGCGCGTCCCTTAAAGCATCTCCCACCAGGTTAAATGAGAGGGACAGCATCATGATCGCGGTCCCGGGGAAAAAGACCAACCAGGGTGCATCCAAAAAGTACGATTGGCTTTCGTAGATGATGCCGCCCCATGAGGGTGTCGGCGGCCTGACGCCGACCCCGAGAAATGACAAGGTCGCTTCCAGTAAAACCGTCGTGGCAATACCTAAAGTGCCCCAGACAAGAAGCGTCGGCCACAGATGAGGAACGATATGAATAAATAGAATTCTTGGCCAGGCAGCACCAATGGCGCGCGCAGCTTCAATATATTCCAGTTCGACGAGTGCGACGGTCTGGCTGTAAATAACCCTTGCGATTTGAACCCAGTTGACAAGGGCGATAACCAGCGCGACGATCCAGAGGCTGGGTCGAAAGATGGCAGCCAATGCAATGGCCAGCAATAGTGCCGGAAAAGCCATCATGAGATCCGTAAAGCGCATGATGACGGTTCCCGGCAGACCCTTGACATAACCGGCCACGATGCCAAGGAAGGCGCCGATGAACATAGCGGCACCGTTGGCGGCAATACCGATGATCAATGATGTCCGGGCACCGTAAAGAAGCCTTGAGAACAGGCTGCGCCCCAATAAATCCGTTCCGAGCCAGAAAGTTTTATTGGGCGGAAGCGGTGCCCCCTCCAGGGTCAGCCCCTCGAAAAATTGTTTGTCGGGAGGATGGGGAGTGATGGAAGGTGCAAAAATCGCCGCACCCGAAAACAGCAATATCACCACCAGGCCGAACAGTGCCAGCTTATTTTTTAACAGTTGTTTCAGTACGTAGGACATTTACGTTTACATTAAAAACCCGATCCTTAATGAGTTTCATTTGATCGTGATAGCCGATCAGCGCAGGCAAAACATCCTAACCATATAATGAAACGTCCTTTGCCTGTCAAGGAGGAATTCTTTTGATAACTCCATTCATAAGCCACCGGCTATGCTGGTGAGAATTGAAAAGATTTTACCGCTACAGAGGGAGTATTTATCGGTGGTCCAAACTTAAACGATGCCGGTGGCATATGAATGGAGATAAAATCAAGAATTTTGGCTTGTTTTTTTGATGCTATGGTTATGTTTGCCAGCGCAGCAACCATTACCCCATCAAGCTCATCAGCACAAGATGCATGTGAATGATGAATCGCTCAAGTGGCTGCCAAACAGAAAGATGAGACCAAAAGGCGATCAAAACATGTTACGAAAATTTACAAGGGCACGCGTTAACCGGAAACACGCTTGATGCCGCCAAAATTCTTTATGTACATCAGCGACCAGCGGCAGAGGGAGGTCCCGCCCCCGTCCAGGGGCCTTAATCATCCTTCCAGCTCTGCTGGTGGTCGCTGATC
>CP070771.1:2556312-2558430 GCA_020345785.1 Desulfobacterales bacterium | reverse complement strand
ATGGAGGATGACCAGATTTTAAAGAACATGGCCCGTGATCTCGAGAACACTAAATTTGATCGCCATGAGCGTATCCAAAAAACTTTTGTTGTCAGTCGCAGGTCATTATCCTTCTTGGATATGATCGCCCGCAGGCATAACGCCCCAAGGGATGCTTTGGTGGAATATTCAGTGCGAAGGCTGTGGCCGATTATTGCCAATGAGCGTGAAAAACACGAAAAACGAAAAGAGTTGTTGGCGGAAATATCACAGCATTTCACAGAAGGTGAAATTCTACTATCGAAGGCGGAGGGCGAATTGGGCAGGGATGACCCAATCGTCGACAAACTGGAAACCGCGATAGCGGTCTACAGAAACGCCATCATTGCTATGGCCAACTTTATTGAACGGGGAAAAATAATAGAAGAATTCGAGCTTTGATGCGGATTTAGTATGGGCTAAGCGCTCTCATTGACTGAGTGCTCAGTTTCACATGTGCGCTGCGGAAAGTAAAGAATCCTGGCCCAGAGGACCAGGTTTTCAACATTAGAATAAATGTTCAGGTAAGCTAAAACTATCAAAACCGGGGGCGCTGGACTTTTTATTTTCCTCGCGCCCCCGAATGGTTGGCGCTTTGAAGATGAACCAAAATTGTTTTTTCTATCTCCATTCATATGCCAGCGGCATGGTGTCAGTTTGGACAACCAAAAGAAGCGAGTTGTGGTTTAATCGCCGAATATCGCCTTTTCGATGTTTGCAATTATTACCGGCGATGGCCGCCATTTGTATTGATCATCATAACGCTTTCGGGCAAACTCTTGCCGCGCATCAATCATATGCGCATGTGTTTCCGGATAAACCGGGGGCAGCATGCTCAACGCCAGACTGGCTTTTTTACCGCGGGCAGCAACATCCAGCCGGCCGTCAAGGTCAAACGTCAGGTAGGAAAATTGTGAATGAATGATTTCTTTCTGCTTCTTATCCGACCAATTAACTACGACCGAGGCATAGCGGATTCTCTTACCTGCATACTTTGATATCTTCTCGTCGGGGTCCCGCCGCAACAGTCTTTCATATCGTTCGACCGGCAGCTGTTCGACCGTATCGTCTTCGTTTACAATAAAAATTTTAATGTACATGTTCGTCAGTCGTTTCCGGTTTGACATGATCATGTTACCTGCGAGAATCAGATTTCGCCTTCTTTGCCCTGAGATTAAACAGGTAGGTATCTTTCGAGTAGCTGATATGACGTCTGGCAAGGCCATCCAACAACTTTAGATCTTTTTTATGCAGTGCTTCGATGAACAGCCTATGTTCTTGCTGGATGCGATCGATGACATCCGGTGACGCCCAGGCATGGTAGCGCAGAATGTGACCGCGGGTTTTGAGCTGATTGATCATCTGGATTAATATCGAATTCCTGGAAAGCGCATAAATGTAGTTGTGAAAATTTTCATTGGCGGAAATCATTTTCCCGAAATCGCCGATTTTTACGCTTTCTTCAAACTTGCGCGCCATTCGTTTCAGATAGATAATATCGGAATTCTTTAGATTTTCGGCCGCTTTGCGGATTGCCAGGGTATCCAGTTCTGCACGGACTTCATAAATGTTTTCAATCTCATCTTCATCCAGATCACATACCGTGGCCCCTTTATACGGAATGACCTTGATCAACCCACGGGTTTCAAGAATTTTAAACGCATCACGTATCCAGAAACGGCTGACGCCCATATTCGCAGCCAGTTTGACTTCAATAAGTCGTTCGCGCGGCTGGAAAACTCCCGTTAAAATCATGTTCTCCAGTCGTGCGATCAGTTTCTGGAAATCTTCTTTTAAATCCTTTTTGGGCGAAACCATAGGAAACAGTCCTCAGCGCCCGGCCGGCATGAAGTCGGGTGGGAATTCAGCGGCGCCGCTTGATGTGCCGGAGGCTGCCGGTTTGATCGGGAAAGAAACTCTGGAAAAGCGAATATCGAATAATGAATATCGAATGTCGAATGTCGAATGTCGAATGTCGAAGGAAGGTATTCTGTCTACTTTATTTATTTAAGACTGAGCGCAGCGAAACCACCCTTCGACATTCTGCGGTTCGATATTCGATATTCTGTCCGCCGCGGCGGACTGTTCCGTTCAGGTGAA
>CP070771.1:2554083-2556212 GCA_020345785.1 Desulfobacterales bacterium | reverse complement strand
AGGGCGCTGCAGTCCATTCGCGACAACGAGGTGCGGGCGGAGATGATCGGTATCCGCGTGCGGCGCTATCGATGGTATGCCTTTATCATTTCCGGTCTTTTCACAGGCCTGGGCGGCGCCCTGTGGAGTTTCGTAAATGGGCATGTGTCGCCGGAGATTTCCGAATGGGTGTTTTCCGGAGAAATCGTATACATGACGCTGCTGGGCGGTTTCATGATATTCGTCGGACCGATCATCGGCGCTATTTTGTTTACCTATATGAAATTGTATGCCATCAGTATCACCCAGTACTGGATGTTCATTATCGGGGCGACCCTGATCACATTGGTTCTGCTGCTTCCTGAGGGCGTCGCCGGAGGATTTGCCAAGCTTTTTGCGGGCAGGAAAAGGGGAAACTCGACGGGAGTCGGATAATGTTAAAAGTAGAAGATTTAGTCAAAGATTTCGGAAAAAGCAGGGTCATTAAATCAGCAAGTTTTGAAGTCAGGGAAGATGAAATTGTCGCCCTGGTAGGACCGAACGGGGCCGGCAAAACAACGCTGGTAAATCTGATCAGCGGACATATCCTGCCGACCTCCGGTAAAATCGAATTCAATGGCCGGGATATAACATCCGCATCACCCTACCGGCGTATCAAAAGGGGCATCGCGCGGAACTTTCAGATTACTAATCTTTTTGAGGACAGCTCGGTTCTGGACAATGTGAGGATTTGTCTTTTTTCGGTTTATGACAAGATCGGCAAGGGGATCTTTCCTACAAATTATTATCGCGATATTACCCGCGAAGCCGAAGATATATTGGCCGAATTCGGCATCGTGGACCAAAGACATGAAATGCCTTCCAACCTTTCCGAAGGTGACAAAAAAGTGCTGGACACCGCCATGGCCTTTGCGTTGAAATCGAGATTTCTGCTGCTGGATGAACCCACCAGCGGTGTTGCTACCGGCGATAAGTTCAAGGTCATGGATACGATCGTCGCAGCGATCAAAAAACAGAAGATGGCGTGCATGATTATTGAACACGACATGGATATCGTATCGGATTACTCCGACCGCGTCCTTGTGCTCAGTGAGGGAGAGGTCATCGCCCAGGGCAAGGCGGAGAAAATCATGGAGCAGGAAAATGTCAAAGAAATTCTATTCGGAGTGAAAAAATAAAATGGCATTGAAGATCGAAAACCTGGCATGTCGCATGGGTTCCACCAACATATTACGATCCTGTTCACTCGAGGTCGGCACCGGCGAAATCGTCTGCCTCGTGGGACGCAACGGGGCCGGTAAAAGCACCATCTTGAAAAATGTCATCGGATTGTATCCCAGCCAATCAGGCAAAATTGTTTTTCAGGACCGGGATATCACACGCATATCATCGCATGAACGCGTTATGGCAGGCATTGCCTATGCACCCGAGGACTCAAAACTGTTTCCGGGACTAACCGTCGAAGAAAATATTCGAATTGGCCTTTGGATCGCAAACGATACCGAGCGGTCGGGCGCATTCGACCTTGAAAAAGCATTTCATATATTTCCCGCCCTGAGGAAACTGATAAAAAGAAAAGCGGACACCTTAAGCGGCGGCGAAAAAAAGATGGTGTCGATTTCAAGAGCGTTGGCGCTCAGTCCTTCTTTGGTTTTGCTGGATGAATCCTTTGAGGGCCTGTCACCGCTTGTCGTCAGCGCATTCAGTGAAGCTATGGAAAACATACGCAAAGAACTGAATGTCTCAATCCTGCTGGCGGAATCCAATGTGCACAATGCTTCTTACGTGGCTGAAAGAACCTATATTATTGACAGGGGTGAGATCATATTTGAAGGCCGCCCATCTGAGATTTTAGAAAATGAAGAACTCATGCGGTTGGTGGGCAAGTAGGCTGTTTTCTCTCACACCCTGGTTTGAACAAGCTATTCCAAATTGAGTTGATTAAGTTTATATAGCTGATTAAGCTGAATAAGTTGATTAAGTTGATTGAGTTGAATGAGTTTATTGGGTTGATTAAGTTGATGGGGTTGATTGAATCGACCCTAACGTTGCATAAACCTTTTTATTTCTTCATTCGGGGAAAAAATAAGAGAGTCAGTATGCTGGGACGATGCTGGATGCTTGATACTGGATACTAGATATCCAGGAAT
>CP070771.1:2551847-2553983 GCA_020345785.1 Desulfobacterales bacterium | reverse complement strand
GGGCGGTGTCGCCGGCGGTGCTTCCTGCGCGGCACGGGCCCGCAGAATTTCTGAAACAGCGGAAATTACTATGTTCGACCGGGGCGAATATGTCTCATTTGCTAACTGCGGTTTGCCTTATTATGTGGGTAAGGTGATTAAAAAAGAAGAAAATCTTCTGATGGCCACCCCCGAGTTGTTTCGCAAGCGGTTTGAGATTGATGTGCGCCTGCAATCAGAGGTTGTGGCGATTGACCGGGAAAACCGCCGGATTCAGGTAAACAATCTCAGATCCGGAGAAACTTACCATGAATCCTACGATGCGCTGGTGCTGTCACCCGGAGCCAGTCCGATCAAACCGCAAATGCCGGGTATAGATCTGCCCGGCATTTTTTCCCTGCGAACCATACCCGACAGCCGTCAAATTAAAGCCTGGATCGATCGGTACAGTGCAAGGCGTGCCGTGGTGGTGGGCGGCGGTTACATCGGCATGGAAATGACCGAAAATCTGCTCAACCTCGGGTTGGCGGTGACCATTGTCGAGATGCAGCCTCAGGTGATGCCGCTGCTGGACTCGGAAATGGTGGCACCCATTCATGACGAACTGGTAAAACACGGCGTTGCGCTGCACTTGAACGAATCCGTTGTCGGTTTTGAAAACAACGGCGATCATTCCCTATCCGTTCGATTAAAATCCGGCCTGACCAAAGAGACCGACCTCGTCATCCTGGCGATTGGCGTTCGGCCTGAAATAAGATTAGCGCAAGCAGCCGGGCTGGAAATCGGGCACCGGGGAGGCATACGGGTGGATGAACACATGCAAACCAGCGATGCCAGCATTTGGGCGGTTGGGGATGCCGTTGAGGTCCGGGATGTGATAACCGGTCAATGGGGGGTAATTCCGCTGGCGGGTCCGGCCAACCGGCAGGGACGGATTGCGGCCGATGTCATTTTAGGCCGGGATGCCGTATTCCGAGGGGTTCAGGGAACATCTGTGGTGGGCATACTGGGATTGGTTGTGGCCTTTACGGGTCCCGCTGAGAAAACCCTCAAACGCATGGGGCTTTGGGATGAGTCGAACCCATTCGAAAAAATCTATCTGCACCCCGGACACCATGCCGCCTACTATCCCGGATCGAGTCCCATCAGCCTGAAGCTTATTTTCGATAAAAAAAATGGCCGCCTTTTCAGCGCCCAGGCTGTCGGTAAAGAAGGGGTCGAAAAACGCATCGATGTCATTTCCATGGCCATTCAACAAAAGGGTACGGTTTTCGACCTTGAGGAAGCCGAGCTGTGTTATGCGCCGCAGTTCGGTTCCGCCAAAGATCCGGTCAATATTGCCGGTATGATTGCCGCCAATGTGGTGCGCGGTGATGCCGATATTGCCCACTGGGAGAGACTCGAAAAAGACCGGGTCTTCATGCTGGATGTCCGCGATCCATCCGAGTTCAAAAAGGGCCATGTTGAAGGGGCTGTGAACATTCCGTTGAACGATCTCAGGCAGCGAATGGCAGAAGTTCCAAAAGATCGGGAGATCTGGTCGTATTGTTTTGTGGGGCAAAGGTCTTACTACGCCGCCAGGGCGCTGGGTCAATACGGATATGACATTAAATCCCTCAGCGGTGGGTATAAAACCCTTACCATGCAG
The DNA here is from genome assembly GCA_020345785.1 of Desulfobacterales bacterium. The sequence continues at coordinate 2,552,356 of CP070771.1, read as the reverse complement.
AATGCGTTCGTTTCCAAATTGCCTGCCACTTAATTGAAATAAAAGTGCTGAGGACTGAGTGCTGGGAGTTGAGGACTGAGGAATGAGAATAAGACGATTGCGGACGGATCCCTTTGTATCTATCACCGAAAACCTGTAAGTCCTGAATAACAGGCATTGCCGTCTTTATTGTTCGGCTAAGGGCTCAAGGATGCTCAGTCCTCAGTCCTCGTTGCTCAGTCCTATCAGTGATCTTCATTCGCTCTTTTCTCCCCCATCACGAATGATCACCTTGCCCTGCACGCCATCAACATCGAGTTTGCCGCTGCCCGCCTCCCGGATGAACACATTCTTTTTGACCCGGTAGATATCGATGCTGCCGGAGCCGTCCGACACAGTGACATTGCCGCCGATATCATTGATTTCAATGCCGCCGCTGGTATCTTTAATCTTCACATCGCCGGTCACATCTTGGATTACGATTTCACCGGAACCGTCATCAATCTCTATGGAGCCGATAACATCCTCAA
>CP070771.1:2549611-2551747 GCA_020345785.1 Desulfobacterales bacterium | reverse complement strand
GTGATCGGGGCCGGACCGGCCGGCTTAACCGCGGCCTTTTATCTGAAAAAAAAGGGCCACCGGGTTACCATTTTTGAAGCCAGACCCAAAGCGGGCGGAATGATGCGCTATGGGATTCCCTATCACCGTCTGCCCGAAGAGGTGCTCGATAAGGAAATTGATCAGATTTTAAGTACCGGCATCGAACTGAAACCCAATCAGAAGCTGGGTGTTGATTATGAAATCCAGCAATTAAAAAATGACGGCTTCGAAGCCGTTTTCATCGCCGTGGGTGCCCAGCTGAGTCGCAAAATCGAACTGGAAGGATCGGATCTGCCGGATGTCCACTGGGGTGTGGAATTTTTAGCAGCGGTGGCGGATGGTGAAAATGTTCCGGTTAGAGACCGGGTCGTCGTTATCGGCGGCGGTAACGTGGCGGTAGACGTTGCTCTCACGGTCACGCGGCTCGGTGCGAAAGATGTGATCCTCGCCTGCCTGGAAAGCGAGGAAGAAATGCCGGCCAACCCCTGGGAAATTGAACAGGCCCGCGAGGAAGGGGTGGAGATGCTGTATTCATGGGGCCCCGCGCGGATCATCGCCAACGACGGCAATGTCAGCGGACTTGAGTTGGTGCGCTGTACATCGGTTTTTGACGATAAGGGCAATTTCTGCCCTTATTTCGATGACACCAAAACCAGCGTTGAGGCGGACCAGGTCATTTTAGCCATTGGCCAGGCCAGCGAGACGGCTTTTTGCAAAGATTTTTGCTTTCTCGATGATCAGCAATCGCTGCCGGTTGAAAAAGGACTGATCGCCGTTGATAGAGAAACCCAGGAAACCGAAATGAAAGGTGTCTTTGCCGGCGGAGATGCGGCCAATGGTCCGGCCACGGTCATTGCAGCCATTGCCGCCGGCCGCCGGGCCGCCGTTTCGATCGATAAATTCCTGGGAGGAAACGGGGAATTGGAAGTCGGAAGTCGGAAGTGGGAATGCGGAAGTGGGAATTTAGAAACCGGAAGTTTTGCAAGTGGAAATGGTTATGACGGCAAGAGAGAGGCGGGGTTTGCAGAGTTGAAAAGAGTTGCGGTGCCGACCCTGCCGGTTGGCGAGCGAAATGGATCTTTTGCCGAAGTTGAGCTTTGTTTCAGTGAAGAACAGGCAAAAGAAGAAACCCATCGCTGCCTGCAATGCGACCTGGAAATATGTCTGGCAAGAGCGAAACGTGCCGAATAGCTGCGGTGGAATGAGGGCACGGGGGGGTGCTGAAAAACTAATTTACCAACCGGGCGACGACCGACTGGAAAAACTCTATTTTTTCCAATTCAAGCCCCGTCCAAATGATCGCAGCAATCCAGCCTAAAAATATGGTGAGTTGCAATAGTTTTCGCATAACGCTAATTAGCTTGAGCAAAAAGCGTGCAAGCGTACGCCATCTGGGCATTTTTTTTATATGGTGAGATTACAGCGACTTACCAGGCGCACCAAATAACGCCCGAAAGCATACTATGAAAAATAGTAGCGAATTATTCTGAAGTCGACTTCATAGTGTGAAGAATTTGTAATATTAATCTGAATCTCAAGCTTAGCAATTGATTTGCGCCGAAATCGTCCGGTTTTTCTGAAAATTATACAGAAGAAGTGAGGGAAAGATATTTGGTTTCAGAAATTAGGGCAGAAATTCAATCTGTGGGCTTTTCGAATAATTCTCCGCCTTTAGATTTTAGCCGATAAACCGCTTCCACAGTCAGCACCAGTTTGCCTTCAATCATTTGTTGAATGGCCGGAGTCACGCGATCATAAGTTTCAACGAGTTTATGCAGAAGTTGTATTTCGGAGAGTTCTTCCCATTCTTTGTTTGTATGATACTTGACTTCATACAACGGCATTGCAAAATTCACTGTTTTCCTCCAGCCAGTTTCAAAGCAACTTGACTATTTACTTATCGGCTGAAATTCAAGAAACTTTACCCTAACGTTACATAAATCTGTTTAACTCTTGATGTGGGATAGGCGAAAGATCTTTGTTTTTACTGGAACGATGCTGGATACTAGATACTGGATGCTTGATATTCCGGAATTCGTCGAGAGTGAGATCCAGAAACATCCAGTATCCAGAAACCAGTATCCAGGATCACGTAATATTGCCAATGCTTTTCAT
>CP070771.1:2547359-2549511 GCA_020345785.1 Desulfobacterales bacterium | reverse complement strand
TCCAACGTCCAACATCGAATACGGAATTCTGTCAATTTAAAAAAGTACTGAACAACAAACGGCGCAAGCGCTGGCGCGGCGGGAACGCCTGGTCTGTGCGATCGAATTGACCAATCGAAATCCGATTCGACGGAGACCATTGCAGGCTTCTATTCACTTTTTTAAAATAAGATAAAGCGCAGCGCGATCCACATTGGACGTTCGATGTTCGACGTTCGATGTTCAACGTTCAATCTTTTTACTGTTCCAACTTTGTGAAGTTTCATAAGAGTTGGATAAAGGTCATTGACTCTGTTGGGTAAAAAAGATAAAGGCTATGGCGCTGAGGCACCAGCTGATGGCTGATAGCTCATAGTTGATAGAAAAAAGAATAGAGTTAAAGGGGAAAAGGGGAAAGGTTAAAGCAAATAAAGTAATGCAGCTAAAATTAACATACGGTCAAAAAGAATTGCTTTCCCATTTCCCGGGTGCCGACGGGGTCAGTGTCAGACAGGTGATGCTGTCCGTTAAAAACGATCATCCGGAAATATATGAACGCTGGTGTGATGTGGATGGACACCTGCGCGAAACCCTTAATGTTTTTATCAATGGCGAGCATATGCGCTATCGAAATGGCCTTGAAAGCATCCTAAATGATGGAGATGAAATTTATATCGTTCCGCTGATCACGGGCGGGTAGAAAAGCGGTTGATAAGTTGATAAGTTGATTGGATGATTAAGTTGATTAGGTTGATGGGTTGGTTGGGTTGATAGTGATAAAGGAGAAAGGCTGGAAAGCTGGGATGCTAGAAAGCTGGGATGCTGGAAAGCGAGGAAACTCGGTTTAATACCTGAATTTTGCACGAGTCGAATGTCGAATGCAAAAGGAGCACGGCACAAGGCGCAGGGTGAAATGAAAATGTTTAGAGTTAGCTTCTTAGCCTCCCAGAGACCGACCGTTTCAAATTTAAGATCGATCGGTCATCCCGTCTTCTTGAACGGGGCTTCCCAGCTTCTATCCCCGCTCCTTTGCCCATTTATTTGCTGAATACTGACAAAGAAGCAGTTTCAGTGCTATGTTAACAGAAATTTATTCAAGACAACCAAGGAGGTAAATCATGGCGAACGGCTATATGGGACGTATTTTGAATGTTAATCTTACGGAAGGTAAAATTTCAGAGGAAAAACTTAGCGAGGAATTGTGCACTCAATTTATCGGGGGCTACGGCCTGGGTGCCAGGCTATTGTATGACCGCATACCGGCCGGGGCCGATCCGCTGGGGCCGGACAACATCCTTGGGATTTTGACCGGGCCCTTAACCGGCACCCCGGCCGTCATCGGGTCACGGTTTGTGGTGGTTGCCAAATCTCCCAAGACAGCCGGCGGCTGGGGGGATGCCAATTGCGGCGGCTACTTTGGTCCCCATTTGAAATTTGCCGGGTATGACGGAATTTTGTTTAACGGCATATCCCCCAAACTCGTTTATTTATTCATCGATGAGGGCCGGGCAAAGCTGCTGGACGCTGCTGATTTGGAGGGAATGGGAGTATCACCCCTGGAAGATCTGCTGAAAGGGCGGCATGGATCAGACTGCGAAATCTGCTCGATCGGTCCGGCCGGTGAAAAATTAGCGTTGTTATCCTGTATCATGAACGACAAGGAACGAGCTGCCGGACGCTCCGGACTCGGGGCAGTCATGGGTTCGAAGAAATTAAAAGCAGTCGTTGTCAAGGGCAAGATGAAAGTGCCGTTGCATGACGAAGCCGGAATGAAAGAACTTAAAAAGAAGATATTAAAGGAAGCAACCGGCGGCTATCCGATATTCCATAAATACGGTACCGCCGGTTTCACTCACGACTCAGCCCTTAGCGGTGATGGCCCGGTAAAGAATTGGGGCGGTGCCGGGACGACTGATTTCCCGTCCGAGCGGGCCCGAAAAATCAGCGATGATGCCGTCATCGGGGTTGAGGGTTATAAACCGTATGGATGCTGGCGCTGCCCGGTGGCCTGCGGCGGCAGGATGGTTCAAAAGAGCGGCAAATTTGCCCTCGAACTCAACGACGGCGTCGGCCACAAGCCGGAGTATGAGACCCTTGCCATGTTCGGCTCGAATCTGCTCAACGATGATCTGGCATCGATTATCAAGGTCAACGAGATTTGCAACAACCTGGG
>CP070771.1:2545097-2547259 GCA_020345785.1 Desulfobacterales bacterium | reverse complement strand
CCCGAAGCAGAGCTCGCATTGGCGCACCACGGCAGCATTTCGCGTGAAGTGAGATATGACATTGAAGCGCGCCTGAAAGCAGGCAAAATTCCGGCAGTCATCGCCACGGCCTCCCTCGAGCTTGGAATTGATATCGGCAGCATTGACCTGGTGTTGCATCTGGAAGCTCCCCGCAATGTCTCCGGCGCTTTGCAACGGGTCGGCCGCAGCGGGCATTTATTATCGGCCACCAGCAAAGGCCGAATCATGGTGCTGTATCCGGCCGACCTTGATGATGCCGTTGCCATCGCACGCTGTATGGTTGCGGCCGATATTGAAGAAACCCGGATTCCGGAGAATGCTCTGGATGTCTTGGCCCAACATATCGTAGCGGAAGTGGCTGTTAAAAAGTGGCACTATGAAAATTTATTCCGCTTGATACGCCAAAGTTACTGCTACCGGAATTTACCTCGCTCGGCATTTAAAAGCGTTGTCGAAATGCTGTGCGGCAAGTTCGCCGACATACCCTTACAAGCCCTGAATGCGCGCTTGAACTGGGATCGGGTCAACAACCAATTGATCGCGCGGCGCGGCAGCCGATTGGCCGCCGTTATGAATGCAGGCACCATCCCGGACCGCGGCTATTACGGGATTTATCTGGAAGAGGCCAATGTGAAACTGGGCGAGGTTGAGGAGGAATTTGCATTTGAATCCCGCGTGGGGGAAGTTTTTTTTCTCGGCAACAGTGAGTGGTTGATAAAACAGATTTTACAGGACCGCATCATTGTCAGCCCCGTGGCGGCCATCAATCCTCGGGCACCTTTCTGGAAGGGGGGCATCCTGCACCGCGACTGGTCAACCAGCCTTAAAATCGGACAATTTCGCCGGCAGCTAATGGAGAAAATAGACCATGACCGGGCCGAAACCTGGCTTTTGCAGGAATGTGCAGCGGATGAAAACACAGCTTCCAATCTCCTCGAATATTTTTTACGCCAGCGTAAAAAAGGCCGGTCGATCGCAACGGACCAACAGGTGGTCGCGGAGCTCACCGTCGACCGCGGCGGTCAACCCTTGCTCATTATCCATGCGCCTTTCGGCGCCCGTGTAAACGGTGCCTGGGCGATCGCCATATCCGCCGCCCTCGAAGAACATTATCACACCCAGTTTCAGTATTCTTTTGATGATGACGGCATTTTGATTCGGTTGCCGGAGATGACGGAACCGCCGCCGCTGGACCGGCTATTTAACTTGTCGGCCGAGCAGATCGAAGCCTATCTGTTAAAGGCCCTGCCCCAGTCCGCGATTTTTCAGGTTCATTTCCGCTACAATGCAGCACGTTCTTTAATGCTGCCGCGCTCCCACCCCGGCAAACGGATCCCGCTGTGGCTGCAGCGGCTGCGATCTTCCGATCTGCTGCAAGCCGTCAACAGTTATCAGGAATTTCCGGTGGTTGTCGAAACCCTGCGCGAATGCCTGCAGGATGTCTTTGATCTTAACGCCCTGAAAATGGTTGTCGGCCGCATTACCCGCGGGCAAACCCGTGTTGACTTCGTTCATACCCCGGTCCCCTCGCCGATGGCCTCAGGCATTTTATTTAAATTTGTCTCCGTCTACCTTTACGAGGAGGATCAACGCCGCCGGCCGCAGCAAGGCTTGAGCGTCAGCAGCGAAGTATTGGACCCCATGTTGGAACGCAGCCGGCTGCCTGCCATCCTAACTGCCGAGCTCGTCTTGCAAGCCGAAAGACGCTGGCAGCACCTGGATCCTTATTTCCAGGCCAGAACCGCCGAAGATTTATTCAGTATTATCGAAAAACTGGGACCGCTGGATGAAGAAAACCTGGCCCTGCGCTGCAAGGGTGATCCGAGGCCGCTGCTGCTCGAGTTAAAAAAAGCCAATCGGATCGTTTTCGCCGAGCCGTATTCTCATAAAAAATCCAGCCGCAAATGGCAGCTGAAAGAAAAAAAGCCGACGGTCTCCGACGGAAACGGGCGCGCCGGTGTCTTGGAAGCGATCCAGCGCTACCTGCGATCGCGCGGTCCGGTTGATATCGATACGATTGAAACCGATCTGGCGCTGCCGCACCATTTATTATCAGAGGCCCTGGAGCGATTGCTGGCCGAAAAAAAGGTGATTCGCGGACGTCTCGTTGAGGGTGTCGATCAAACACAATGGTGTGACCG
>CP070771.1:2542832-2544997 GCA_020345785.1 Desulfobacterales bacterium | reverse complement strand
TGATGATGCATCAAAATAACGGTGTCATCGCCCTGCCCTTTTACCAGCGCCCAAACGACACGGCGCTTCAGGGGATCCCGCGCCACAGGATACAGACCGAAATAAGCCGGATGGGTTTTAAAATAGGCCAGTCCGCCCAGCCATTCATACAGGAAATGTTCAGCATCTATTTCCAGCCGCGTGCCGGTATCGCTTCGAATCCGCACCAAATCCAGAGTCAGCCTTCTTATCCGCTCTTTTCTTGCATTTTCCATTTTAAAATCGATAGCTAATTCCTGTAATCACCTGCTTCCGCTCGCCCACGCCGCCTTCGACGGTGATCTGCAGGCGCTTGGTAATTTCCCACTGACCGCCAAGGAGAAAGTTCCAGGGTTGTTCATTTTTTACGTCCAACTTAAAAGCCAGTTCCACAGGGGGTAGCCTGGGGTCGACTTCCCTCAAGTTGATATCGTCGGTAACCGTCTGTTTGTAATACATGTACATGGCACCGATCCACAAGGCCAATGACCCCTTGATTTCGGGAGGATCTACCAACAGGCCCAGACGCGGCGACACGGTCACGGTATCTATTCTGCCGTCTACGACATCGACCTTTGAATAGGTGTAATTCGCATCCAAGCTGCCGAAAAAGTTTGCATATCCGCCCGCCAGCGTGACCCCTCCGCCAAAGGTGTATCCATTATAATCAATATTCAAATCTATGGTTTGATTCGGCTCGAAGATCGGGGGAAGACCGACAGGGGGGAGACCTCCCGTAATTTGGCTGATGTCCAGATCGAATTCCGCCTCGCCGTTGATCGATCCGAAGAGTCCGTAAAGATTGACAAAAGGCAGCAGCCACATGTCCAGCCGGGCCGTGATAGCCGAGTCATGCGACCGGGCATCCTTAAATTCGAGTCCTCTGACTTCAATGGTCGGGTCTCCGATACCGACTTTGAGATTTCTGATATTAATTCCCTGATCAATGTAGGCGTAATTGGCTCCCATGCCGAAAGGCAGCGGCAAATCAAAACCCTTTTGACGGGCCTGCTCTCCCCAGATCGGCAGTTTGCGGGTGACCGGCTCAATGGTCTCATCTTTTTCTTCCGGCTTTGGATCACCTTCATCTAAAACAGAAGCCTGCGCCAGGGCCAGGGAAGTTCCGGCCGCAGAATCACTCGGCAGCGGATTCGAATTTAAATCAACTGCAGCGGATCGCTGCACCGGTTGCCGGAAAAATGGTTGCTCATCTTTGACGGTGCCGGCGCCCGCATACGCAGGTCCAGCCGTCAAGCCGATCAGGGCCAATATCTGTAGACAAAAAGCAAAATAATGAATGAGAGTTTTAACAACGCTTCTGCGACGAATCGAATTCAATTCTGCGGTACCTCTGGAGACTATATTTAGCGCATGATCGTCACTCGCTTTATAGAAAATCATTACGCCAAATTCAATAGAAAAACCGTTTGCGGGATGAGATTAAAGAGGGATGCTTTATCTGTGCGGGCAGATCAATGGGGAAAGTTTAAATTCATGGTCCCGCGCGAAGGTAACGTAACAGAGATCCAAGGGTATCTGGTGGCAAAGTTTTCAATCCACGCCTCCGCACGAGGGGTGACCCTGGCCACTCTCTACCCCGGGCTGACTGTCGGCGTTTCAATCCACACCCCCGCACGGGGGAGCGGACATGGATATACTCGTGTAAACGCAGATAGATGTAAAATTAAACGGCGACCACGGTGGTCCATCTGACCAGAGGTTAAAAACCGAAAAAGCTCGTTTACCATATACATCAGCGACCAGTGACAGAGTTTGGTTCAGGCCCCTTCCAGGGGCTTTCCTCATACCCTCAGATCTGCTGGTGGTCGCTGATTATTTGATGCAGACTTTGCGAACTTGCAGCAGGTCCAGATGTCCGGACAGGATCTTTTCAATGCCGTCCTGCTTGAGGGTGGTCATACCGTCCCGGATGGCCTGGACGCGAATATCATCCACCCTGGCTTTGCTCTGGATCAGTCTTTTGATCTCATCGGTCCCCATCAGGAGCTCATGCAAGGCCATCCGGCCCCGATAGCCGCTGTTGTTGCAGAGTTTGCAGCCGCCGGCCTTGGATAAATTCAGTTCGTCACTGTAAGCCATGTTCACATTGGCATTGAAATCTTCCATCCCGTATTCCCGCACCAATT
>CP070771.1:2540556-2542732 GCA_020345785.1 Desulfobacterales bacterium | reverse complement strand
CCTCCTCCGGTCATCATCAATCCCAGACGCGCTTCTGTGGCCTCTTCGGGATTCAGGATACCGACGATCTGGCCCTCATACATCACGGCGATCCGGTCCGAAATCGAAAGGATTTCCTCGAGATCCGCCGAAATCAACAAAACGGCTTTACTCTGATTGCGTGCTTGCAGCAAACGCTGATGGATGAATTCAATCGATCCGACGTCGATGCCGCGTGTGGGTTGGGCGGCAATCAGGAGTTTGGGGTTCTGGTCAAATTCGCGGGCCACAATGACTTTTTGCTGATTACCACCGGATAAATTGCCTGCTAAATTCTCCTGATCCGGAGGGCGGATGTCGAATTCCTGAAGCAAGCGCTGCGCTTTTTCCCGGATGGGGCCGAGATTGATCACATCCAGGCCGAGCCGCCGCACAAACGGCCGCCGGTAGTGAATACCCAGTACCATATTCTGGGCAACCGTAAAATCCAGCACCAATCCCCGTCGTCGCCGGTCTTCGGGGATATGGCCGGTTCCGCGTTCTCTGACCAGGCGCGGTGAATAGTTGGTAATCACCTGTCCGTTCAACTCGACCGTGCCGCTTTGCGCCTTGCGCAGACCGGTCAACACCTCGACCAGCTCGCTTTGACCATTGCCTTCGACACCGGCGATACCGAGAATCTCTCCCTCGCAGACATTGAACGATATTCCGCGTAAGGCCGGGAGGTTCTTGTTGTCCAGAGCGTTCAGATCTTTGACCGTTAGAACCACTTCACCGGGTTCGGCCTGGGTGCGCTCCACCCGGAACAGAACCTGTCGGCCGACCATCATGGTCGCAATTTCCTGCCGGGAGGTGTTTACCGTGCGGACGGTGCCGACCACTTTGCCACGCCGCATCACCGTTACCGCATCGGAAACAGCCATCACTTCCTGTAGCTTATGGGTAATAAAGATGATGGTTTTGCCCTGATCTCTGAGCGAGCGCAGGATTTCGAAAAGCTCATCGACCTCCTGGGGGATCAGCACGGCAGTAGGCTCATCCAGAATAAGAATTTCAGCACCGCGATAGAGCACCTTAATGATCTCGATGCGTTGTTCGATTCCCACGCTCAAGGTCTCGACCTTTGCGGTGGGATCAACTTTCAACCCATACTGGTCTGAAAGCTCCTGCACGATTTTATTGGCTCTGGTAATGTCTACAAAACCATTTTTAGAAGGTTCCTGGCCTAGCACGACGTTTTCGGCTACGGTTAAAGGGGGAATGAGCATAAAATGCTGATGGACCATTCCGATGCCGTGGGCGATGGCATCGCCAGGTCCGGAAAAGTGGACCGTATTCCCGTTTACGGACATGGTGCCGCTATCCGAGCGAAGCAGCCCGTAAAGAATATTCATCAACGTCGATTTGCCGGCACCATTTTCCCCAACCAGCGCGTGTATCTCTCCCTGTTGCACGTTGAAGGTCACATCATCATTGGCCAGTACCAGAGGGAATTGCTTGCTGATATGATGCATTTCAACGGCGTAATCTACCATGGTGCCGGATCCTCACGTCATGCTTGGTAACGCAATGATTAGTAACAAATGTCAGAAGACATATTTCAGATGGCAGAATCAAAAAAAAAGGTTTCAGGTGTCAGGTTTCAGGTTTCCGCATTCATGTTTATACTTTTTGAGTTGATAGTTTCAATTTCGGTGTTTAGTGTCTTTAGTTCTTTTAATCCCTGAACTTCTCAATTCCTTAATCATTTAACCTGACACCTGACACCTGAAACCTAAAACCACACGAACGACACCTGAAACTTACTTATTTCTGGTTCCAGTCCGAAGTTATTGATAGCTAGGATTACTTTTCAGGCACCTTAATCTCGCCGGATAGGATTTTTTTCTCAGCTTCCGTAACCTTTTCGATCATCTTTTGTGTGACTAGATCTTTGTTGTACTCATCCAGGGCATAATAAACCCCGTGGTAGGTCTGGCCATCGATTTGCACGGTGTCGCCCAGGCCGAACACCCTGACGCCAGCCTGAAACTTTCCGGCGAGTAGATCCTTGATAGTCAAATAAACTGCCACGTCCACCTGCTTCAACATACTGGTAAGACCGAAGTTTTCACCACTTTCTTTGATGTGCCCGAGATGATTCTGATTCGAATCAACGCCGATCACGTATGTTTTGCGTTCCTTGCCGGCCTCGTAA
>CP070771.1:2538280-2540456 GCA_020345785.1 Desulfobacterales bacterium | reverse complement strand
CCGGAAGGGGTAATGAACAAAATATCGGCGCCCTTTTTGTTGAACTGCGGCACTACCGGCACACCGGTGACCTCCTCGATGTCCTCAACAAAAAAGTCGAGCATGTCTTTAAATGCATGGGGTTGGATACCCAGGTGATTACCGGTGCGGTAGCAATTGGCCACCGGCGTTGCAATCCAGTCGATGTTCAGACCGATCAGATTCAGCAGCTCCCGGCCCATGATGGTGATCTCGGCCGTATCGATGCCGTACGGGCAAAACACCGAACATCGCCGGCATTCCGAGCATTGGAACAAATAGTACCACCATTCTTTGAGCACATCGAGGCTCATCGGCCGGGACCCGTTGAGTTTTCCCAGGATTTTGCCGAGCCGTGTAAAATCATTGCGATACACCGATCGCAGGAGTTCGGCCCGCAAAACCGGCATGTTCTTGGGATCGCCGGTACCGATAAAGTAATGGCATTTATCCGCGCAGGCACCGCATCTGACACAGATGTCCATGAACACCTTAAACGATCGAAACCGCTCCAGGCGTTCCTTGAACCCATTATGGATGATTTCCTGCCAGTTTTCCGGAAGCCCCCAGTCTTCCTCCATCGGATTCCATGGTCTGGCATTGGGAAGACCCACATACGCAACGCTTTTGGGGTTTGACGCGTAACAGTACATTCCCTTGCGGATGTTGATCGGGGTTTCCATCCAATCGGTTTTGGACGGACGGTGATCGATCTGTATGAGTTGCTCCGGTTTGGGTAATTCTTCAGCCATAGCTTACTCCTTCTCTTCCACTGGCGCTTCTGTCGGCGTTTCCTCGAGCATTTTATCTACTGGCAGACCGACTTCCACCATCTTATGTCTAAATTCATCTTCGTATTCTTCGTAGGTATGCACTTTCACCGGATAATTCCAAGGATTCATATGTCGGGTGGCCCGAGTATCCGTGGTCTGGTTTCTTGTGGGGCTTAAAAAAATTCCACCCAGGTGCATCAATTTGCTGAAGGGAAAATAGGCGAGCAGAATGCTCACAAAAAACACGTGAATATAAAAAATCGTCCCGACACCATCCGGGATCGTGGGACGAAACGTAACCAGTCCCATGGTGAGTGCTTTGGCGGCGCTGACATCTATTTTGGCGACATAGCGCATGAGAATACCGGTAAAGGCAATACCGAATATCAACAACAGCGGGAAATAATCAGACGCCAGGGAGATGTATTTGACCTGGGGCACAAATATTCTTCTCAAAAAAAGGTAGGTGACCGCAAGCAATAACACGATGCCGGATAGAAAAACACCCGGCAGGCCGAATTTGAATACGGGGTAGATAAATTCAAAGCGGAAAAAGCTGTCGACATTTTCTACGATTTGAACAAAAAAAGGCACCGGTTCCGTAAAAAAGCGCAAATGCCGAACCATCACCGCCAAAAACGCGTAGTGAAAGGCCAGGGCGCCCACCCATAAAAAGATTTCCAACTGATAAGAAAGCCTCGATCCTTCTTTCAGGCGCATACGGGTGTTGCGGAATAAAGAACGAAATGTCAGGATTTCAAGCGCCATTCGCACCACGACCTGCCATTTGGTCGCCGGGCAATCGAACTTGTCGTGTGTGAACCAGTGCAGAGATTTTTGCTGCCCGCCGGTGGTGGGAATGCGAAACGGCACCGCCGAGCGCGACCAGTTTGCCACCCGGTAGACGAATCCCACAACGAAAGTAAGAATGGCCAAGTAAGGTATTATGACGCCGAAGACAACTTGCAGTCCCATTGCCGACCCTGCCCAGGCAATCAAAAACAGCACGATAACTGCGATGAGTGAAAATATATACCTTGCATTCATTGAACGACACCTCGCTCTTCAGCTCCCCACCGACCATCGTCGGGCCGACAGGAGCCTTTATCGTAAAATTAATTAATACGCTTTTTTCCCTGCGGAAGATTTTCCGTTGTTTCCGATACCAAACCCGCCCTCTCAAAGGCTCTGAACGTTCTGTTTCGCGCCTCGGTTGCCTTGATTTGATATATCTTTTCCCTGCAGGCCATATAAATATCAAAAGCCATCAAGCCCAGCTGATCAATTTTTGACTCGAACGCCAGCAATTCGTTGACTGACCGGCGCTCGCTAAGCTCTTGATCCAGAAGCTCTCGAACAACTTTTTTAAGAGAGTAGACAAACGC
>CP070771.1:2535994-2538180 GCA_020345785.1 Desulfobacterales bacterium | reverse complement strand
GAAGGGTGGTTTCGCTACGCTCAGTCTTTTTTATAAATTAGACAGAATAGCTTCCTTCGACATTCGGCATTCTATATTCGTTATTCGATATTCGCTTTTTTGAGTTTCTTTTTTAGATCAAACTGCTCGCTCCGCGCCCATCGGCTGAGCCGAATACTGCATTAATTATGACGCTGTGTGTAGTTGCACCATAAAAAAAGAAAAGGCGAAGGTTTATGACCTTCGCCTTTTCTTATAATACTTTTTTAGCTTAATCGGCCGAATTCAGAGGAGGTTTTCCGTTCGGTTGCGTCCCAGCTCTTTGGCGCGATAGAGGGCTTCGTCGGCTTTGCCGATCAATTCATCTAGGGACGTCTGCTGCCCGCCGTTGCCTATCACGGCCAGGTGAAAGCCGAGCGATATTGTCACCCGCACCCGCGTCTCCCCGAAAGCAAATTCGGAATCCTCGATCTTAAGGCGCAGTCGTTCGCAGTGCAGGTGCATGCCATCCTTGCTGAGCTCCCCGCGCGGCATAATGATGAACTCTTCGCCGCCGTAGCGTGCAAAAACATCTTCGGGCCGTTTATTGCCGCTGATAATGCTGGCAAACCGGTTCAGGACGAAATCTCCCATTTGATGGCCATAGGTATCATTGACCAGCTTAAAATGGTCAATATCCATCATAATGATCCCAATCTGGCTAAGATGACGGCGGGCGAAGGCCAGCTCTTCTTCGGCCCGTTTCATGAAGTATTGACGGTTGAAGATGCCGGTTAAACCGTCGATGAAGGCGCTGCGTTTGAGGTTGCGCTCCAATTGCAGTTCAGCCTCATCCTTGAATTCAATTTTCATCAGTGAGTGACCCACCTGGATGGGGACGCCGGGCGGCACCTGGGTTCGCGAAATTTTAAGGGTATTCACATAGGTCCCGTTGGTGGAATCCCGGTCCTCGATTTCAAAAGCTTCGCCTTTCCAATCAAGAACGCAATGCACGCGGGAAGCCCAATCATCATCAATGGTGATATCGGCCTCGTGCGACCGGCCGATCGTCGTGGCACCGGGTTTCAAAGCATGGCGCTTGCCGCTGTCCTTGCCGATAAAAATGACCAGGTAAGGATGCAGCGTGCTGTCTTTGACAAAAGACCTGGTATCCTCAAAGATGGTTGCGTTAAGATCGGTGGTGTTGCCTTTTTTCATAAATATAAATGACGGTTTTGCCGCTTTTAACCTTAATCTTAGTAAAATTTGCTTGATTGGTCAAATCGCATTTAAACTGTTACTTTTAACCTTGCCAGAATACAAGAAATTCTGTTAGAAATAATTAGTAGTTAATCAAAGGCTGTGTTGGGTTTCGCCCTCAGAGATCTGTATCGTCGCAAGAGCCTGATTTTCGTAGGTTGGGTTGAGGGACGAAACACAACACTATCGATCGGGCTCAACCCAACCTACCCGAAATCGGGACTTTTCGTCCGGGCACTAATTATGACGGTATAATTTGTCCTTATCGTAGAGGAAATGAACATGAAACCAACCCGCAATGAAACCCAGAAGAAAAATTCAGCCGCTTCAGAGCCGGCTTCGAACTTCATTAAGCATATTATTGACGAAGATTTAAGCACGGGCAAATATGACGGCCGGGTCCATACCCGTTTTCCCCCCGAACCCAACGGCTATTTGCACATCGGACATGCCAAGTCAATTTGCCTGAACTTTGGTCTCGCTCACGAATACAACGGGCTTTGCAACCTGCGCTATGATGATACCGACCCGAGCAAGGAAGAAATTGAATATGTAGAGTCCATAAAGGAGGACGTGCGCTGGTTGGGGTATGACTGGGAAGATCGGGAGTATTATGCCTCCAATTATTTCGAACAGCTTTTTGAATATGCCGTCCAGCTGATCAAAGCCGGTAAAGCGTATGTCGACAGCCTGAGTGCGGATGAAATCCGAGAACACCGCGGGACATTGACCGACCCTGGTAAAGACAGTCCCTATCGGCAGCGTTCCATCGAAGAGAATCTGGATCTATTTGAGCGCATGCGGGCCGGTGAATTCAGTGATGGGGAGCATGTGTTGCGGGCCAAGATCGACATGTCATCCCCTAATATTATTATGCGGGACCCGACCCTGTATCGCATCAAACATGTCGCCCATTACCGCACCGGAAAAATGTGGTGTATCTCTCCGATGTATGATTTTACCCACTG
>CP070771.1:2533696-2535894 GCA_020345785.1 Desulfobacterales bacterium | reverse complement strand
CGGCCGC
Source organism: Desulfobacterales bacterium (assembly GCA_020345785.1). Next base: position 2,535,887 of record CP070771.1, on the reverse strand, counting down.
ATCGGACTTCACACCGGAAAGGGCAATGTCGCATCAGGACCGGCTGAGGTAATGGATTTCTTAAACGGTGCCTAGCTGTCCGAAGGCGGACGTTCCATCTTTGCCCTGACCAGCCGGGACCTCAATGGAAGTCAGAATATTCTGCCGTCGATTGCCGATGTGCCCAACCAGTTCGGTGCCTTTGAATCGGTGGGGGCGGTCGTTACCGAGTACGGTGTCGCTTACCTTGAGGGGCGTACGCTCAGAGAGCGAGCGCAGGCCCTCATCGACATCGCCCACCCGGATGACCGGGCGGCTTTGGTTCAGGCCGCCAAAGACAAAAAGATTTTGTACCGCGATCAAATCTTTTTAGCCGACAGCGCCCGCCTCTACCCATCGGACATCGCTGCCACGCAGACCATCAGGGATGATCTGAGTATAAGATACAGAGCGATCCGGCCTTCTGATGAAGAAGGCATGCGCACGCTCTTTTACAGGTTTTCGGATGAAGCCATTTACTCCCGCTATCTTCAGTCTATCAGAAGTATGCCGCACCCCAAAATCCAGGAATACGTCAATGTGGACTGGAACCAGGTCGTGTCCATTGTCGGCCTGGTGGGTGAAGAAGGCCAGGGCCGCATTATCGCCGAGGCCCGTTTTATTCGGATACCGGGCCACTCTCTGGCCGAGGTGGTTTTCGTGGTGGACGAGCAATATCAACGCCTTGGTATTGCTTCTTTTATGTACGATATGCTGATCCGGCTGGCCAAAGAGCGCGGAATCAGAGGATTTACGGCCGAAGTACTATTTTCCAACACCGGCATGATGAAGGTATTTCGCAAGGGAACCCTGCCGGTCAAAGCGCATCTGGAAAGCGGCGTCTACCACCTGGAAATTCCTTTTGACAAGCAAAGTAAAGCGTGAAAACTTGAGAAAAATGCTGGGAAGCCGGGAAGCTCGGAGACTCGGCAGCCGGGAAGCTTGGAGGCTGGAAAGCTTGAAAGCTTGGAAGTCGAAAGCCGAACGCTGGACGTTTGATTTTGCGCGACCCAAAACCTTGTTAGCAAAGAAGATTATTCTGTATTTCGATTTCCGGGCATCCAAGCCTTATAGCCTTCCAGCCTAATCGCTTTCCAGTCTTCCAGCATTTATGATTTCCCGGCAGAATGCTGTAATTTTAGCACTCCGAAAAGTTTAATTATTCGAGTTCAGGTGAAGATGTCTTAGCCCTTAAAATAAAGATTTACTTGACTTCACAACCACGAATTATGGTATCTGTACTTTTGCCAGGGTTGGGATTTTATCTACTAATCAAAAGTTTGGAGAAATTTGTGATATTTTAGGATAGCACAGGCTTTGAAAGGCATGGTTTACTGCATATTATTTCAATGAATTGGTATTTGAATCTTCTTGACATTATATGGTGCTCATAATATTTAGACTTTAAAATTGTGCTCATCTGAAACTCAATCTCACTCTCAAAGTTAGTTCGCATAAGGTATACTCTAATATTCCCACTCAGTTGTTGATCCGGCTTTCAACTTCTAGCTCCCCTTCCCGCTGAAATGCCAGTCGATTTTCGTTTAACTATAACCTCATGAAATCAAATGAAGATTAAATCGATAAGCCGTTAAAAATGTGCTGAACTTGAATCTATCAGAATGACGTTTTGATATGAGTTTTTTCGCCCAGGTTAAATTAAACTCATGGACCAAATTGGCGTAAATTCCCCCCTGGCGCACGGCTCAATTGAGGATAATGGTGCCTCTACAAAATTTGATTCCAAAAATATTAGGGTATAAATGTAATGCCTCATGAATTGATGTTTCTTAGGAAAGTTGTCTTAAAACTGCCAATATGAAAGCTCCGGGGGATTCTTGTATTCCTCCGAAGCTTTTTTAATTCCTGCATTTATGAAAACTTGCCGCATTAATTCCAAAAAACAGAAAGGAGGCATTCAAATGAGTAAGATTTATACCTTTGGTGTTCTATTTTTATTTCTTTTCGCTGGACTGGTATTGGCGGCACCAATAGCCAAGCATCTTCTTGACGCAGAACCCGAAGAGGCCTTGCTAATAAATGTTGATAAGTGGTTTCAAAACCATCCCATCGAAAAAGGCCAAATAAGGATGGATATGGTTTTTAAATCACCCCGGGCTCTAGTTGGTTTTGCACGTATTAAGGGGGCTCCCTTGGGCAGACATATCCACAC
>CP070771.1:2531386-2533596 GCA_020345785.1 Desulfobacterales bacterium | reverse complement strand
GATCGTGAGCTTCGCAAGCGCGGGATGTCGGAAAATACAACCAATCCGGATTTGATCGTCGCTTTCGCGGCGGGCGTTGATATGGATACGATGGAGTTAAAGGTGGACCCTAAATCCAAGATAAATATGTTGGTCAATGTGCCTAAAGGCGGATTGGTGGTGGCATTTATGGACAGCGCTTCCGGTTTCGTCATCTGGGTCGGTTTGGCCACCGGGGAAGTTCAGGAAAATCCGGGTGCACAGACGGTTAAAGCACGCCTGGACTATGCGGTGACGCAGTTGTTTAAGCGAATACCCAAATAGCAATTTCCAGGTTCAAGTTGAATTTATCGAGTGAGAGTTGCCAAGATGATGGTTATAAGTCGGCAATGTCTGTTGGCTTTTATGCTTGTCCTGTGCGTTTTTTCCGGTGCCCTCGCACGGGCGGATAATTCAGCCGTCGTGCTGATGTATCACCGCTTCGGCGAAGACCGTTACCCGGAGACCAACATTAGAGTAGAGCAGTTTGAAGCGCAGCTCGAGTTGTTGAAAAAAGAAGGGTATACGGTGGTGCCGCTTTCAAAGCTGCTGGCCACGCTGATCGGTAGGGGATCATTACCGCCGAAGTCTGTCGTGATCACGATCGATGATGCCTATCGATCGATCTATGAGGTTGCATACCCGATGCTGCGGCAGTACGGATTTCCCTTTACGGTGTTTGTTGCTACCGACCCGGTTGATAATAAATTGCCGGCGTACATGACCTGGGAGCAGATGCGGGAGATGGCAGGCGGCGGGGCCGATTTTGCCAACCATGGCGCCAGCCATCTTTCGATGATAAAGAGACTTGAGGGTGAATCCGACGAGGCCCGGATTGCCCGCGTGCTGGCGGATGTTGAAAAGGGACGCCGGCGGCTGGTCGAGGAGCTTAAACCCGTACCCCATGTGTTTGCCTACCCTTACGGCGAGTATGACGGCCCGGTCGCCGAAAAATTGCGGAAGATGGGATATATTTGTTTCGGGCAGCACTCGGGCCCCGTGGGGCCCAAGAGTGATTTGCGCGCTTTGCCCCGGTTTCCGGTGGCCGAGGCCTATGCCGACATCGGCGAATTCAGGGTCAAGATCAAGAGCCTGCCGATGCCGGTCGAAGCGGTTACGCCGTGGGAGCCGGTGGTCAATGATAACCGTCCTGAAATCGAGATAGCGTTGGGTAAGGCCGATGCGCGTCTGTCCGAATTGGCCTGTTTTGTCGGCGGGCAGGGGCGAGTGCCGGTACGCTGGATCGAGGCGGGCAAACGGTTTACCGTTGCCCCCAAGCGTCCTTTGGGGACGGGGCGGCAGCGTGTAAACTGTACCGCACCCAGGCACGACGGGCGTTATCTCTGGTTCAGCCATCCGTGGTTTGTGAATGTTTCTAAACAATAAACAGCCGTCTAACTTTCATGCTCAATACAAGGAAATCTAGTAATGAAAAATTATCCTAAGTTTGTAGTAATTGCGGTAGTGTTTTTCGGGTTGGCAGCCCCACTGCAAGCCCAAGAAGTGATTGTTCTGGCCGGCTTGGATGAGGCCATCGGCTGGCTTAAATCTGAAAACTGGTGGGGCGAGGAGAAGCGGGGCCAACAACTCATGGTGCCGCATACTATGATTGTTGCGATCTCTGAACGCTGGAAGAAAAATGCCCCCAAACTTCCAGTAAACATAAAGAAGGAAATTTTTTATCGTTTCATACTGCCGCTGATCGTGCATGCTAACACCATGGTGCTGGACAGGCGCGAGAGGCTGAAAGGACTAAAGACAACGTTGTCTAATGGTGGTCAGTTGACTGCCGAAAATGAATTATGGCTTCGTGAAATTGCAGTTATCTTGCGCATCGCCAAGCGCGAAAAAGTCGGTCAGATGACGAATTCTGCCAGTCTTCGTCAGATCATTGATCAGGCGCTGTACAGGCTCGACGTTATTCCCGCTGGCCTTGTGCTGGGTCAGGCCGCTTACGAGAGCGGTTACGGCACCTCGCGTTTTGCCGTCAAGGGGAATGCCTTGTTCGGACAATGGACCTTTGGGGGCAAGGGGCTGATTCCAGAGCAGCAACGCAAAAAACTTGGCGATCACCGGATTGCAAGCTTCGAGTGGCCATTTGACAGTGTGCGAGGTTATTTTATCAACCTGAGTTCACATCCGGCTTACGAAGATTTTCGTCGTCTTCGAGGCGAACTCAAGGCTGCCGGAAA
>CP070771.1:2529073-2531286 GCA_020345785.1 Desulfobacterales bacterium | reverse complement strand
GAAAAGTCGGAATTGCTGGCCGGTGTCCAACCGCTTTATATGCATGTGAAGTTTTCCCCGGACGCCAACACCACCACCTCAGGCAGTGACGGAGATGCGAGCACCTGGCTGCCTGCCGGCGGTATTTACTATGTCCATAATTTGATGCCGAAACTCAAACTCGGCGTCAGCACGGTGGGTTACTTCGGTTTGGGATTGGAATACGAAAACGACTGGGTGGGCCGCTATTACGTTCAGGAAGTTAAATTGCAAGCGCTGGGGATTCAGCCGGCGCTGGCCTACCGGGTAACCGACTGGCTGTCGCTTGGTGCCGGGGTGGTGGCATTATACGGTGTGTTGAAAGAAGAGGTTGCCGTCAACAACATCGACCCGAATCGATCCGACGGCAGGCTCAAGCTTGAGGATAGTGACCTGACCTACCAGGTGAACCTGGGGGTTTTGGTGGAGCCGCGCAAGGGCACGCGGCTTGGCCTGACGTATCTTTCGGAGGGCGACCTGAAATTCAAAGACGAACCCGATTTCAGCAATCTTGGCCCCGGACTGGAGGCCATCCTGCGCGCCAAGGGATTGCTGGACGCAGAACTCGAAATTGAGTTTACCATGCCCCAGGCATTAATGCTCAGCGCCTACCATGAGCTCAGCGACCGTTTGGCGATTATGGGCAACCTGGGGTGGCAGGATTGGTCGAAGTTCGGCAATGTGGGTATCTCTGTGACCTCGGAGGATACCTCAAATCTCACCTTCGATCGAAACTACAAGGATACCTGGCATGTTGCCTTCGGTGCCCAGTACCGGCTGGCGCAGCCCTGGCTTTTGACTGCCGGCATCGCTTATGACAGCTCCATGGTGGACGACGAGGATCGAACCCCCGATCTGCCCCTGGGTGAGGCCTGGCGCTTCGGGCTGGGAACCCGCTACGACTGGTCCCAAAACCTGGGTTTTGGGTTGGGATACACCTTTCTTTGGAGCAGGGATCTGGACATGGACGTCAACCGGGGACCTTTGGCGGGACGGGTTTCGGGCACTTATGAAAACGTGTCAATGAACTTCATCAATTTCTACGTGAATTGGAAATTTTAATTAATCCGCCCTGACAAATAGGACAATCAAGGTTATGAATTGTTCTTCCAAGACGGAAGAAGGCTGTTAGATTAAAAGTCCGGCGGATTAATTATTTTAAGCTGCGCATATTTTATGTTTTTTATGCTCTTTTAATTTCAGCTCAGTGGATACCCGACCTTCCGTGCGCACACGCCTTAGATTTTCCCAATATTGGACCAAAGTCCAATCGCACCTTCCCTTGACATCATTGGAGAAAGTCCTACTTTGTAGCATCTAGCGACTCGATCACAGACGCTGAACTTCGGCTATAAAGTAAGGTATATCAACCCCGGTGAGCTTCTCAAAAAGTCTTTAGGCAACGAGGCTGCAATGATCCATAAAACCATCTTTAAATTTCTGCGAGATCCCCTATTTCACTTTTTGGTCTTGGGCGCGGGGCTCTTCATGGTTTACTCGCTGGTCAACGACGCTGCCAGCCGACCAGCCGATCGGATTGTCGTCGACGAAACTCAGGCGCTGCGACTGGCCGGGCAGTTTCAACGCACCTGGATGCGTCCACCGACCGAGCAGGAGCTGCGGGGACTGGCCGAAGACTTTGTCAGGGAAGAGATACTATATCGCGAGGCCCGGACGCTGGGGCTTGATCAGGATGATCTCGTCATTCGTCGGCGATTGCGCCAGAAAATGGAATTTCTCAACGCAGACCTCGTCGAGCAGCAGGCACCGACGGACGCCCAGCTCCAGGCATACTTTGACGCCCACCAGGACCGATTTCGCCGACCTGACCGTTTCAGTCTTCAACAGATCTACTTGAAACCTCAAAAGCACACAGGTGACGTGAACCGGGCAGCAGTTCAGCTACTGGAGCGACTGAATGCGCGCCCGCCGCTTGTCGCTGATCCAAAGTCGCTTGGCGATGCAACGATGCTGCCCGCGCAGCTTGACGGTGTGACACGACGGGAGGTTACCAATACATTCGGACAAGGGTTCGCAGAGGACATCGAAAATATGCCCATGGGCCGGTGGTCCGGGCCCTACGAATCAAGCTACGGGCTTCACCTGATTTGCATAACCGAGCGCAAGTCAGGTGGCATGCCTGCGATGGCAGAGATCCGTCCGGTGCTCGAGCGCGAATGGCGCACCGAGCGCAG
>CP070771.1:2526739-2528973 GCA_020345785.1 Desulfobacterales bacterium | reverse complement strand
GACAATGAATCCAAAGCCGAGTCAGCTGTGAAGGCCGCCACCAAGCTGATCACCGAGGAAGATGTTCTGGCCATTGTTGGTCCCCAGTCCTCGAAGCAAGCGATTCCCGCCGGTGGTAAAGCCAATGAGCTGGGCACCCCGATGATCAGCCCCTGGTCGACCAACCCCGATACCACCAAAGATCGTCCGTTCGTGTTCCGCGGCTGCTTCCTGGATCCGTTTCAGGGACCGGTGGTTGCCAACTTTGTTAAGAGTGAGTTCGGTTTTACCAAAGCTGCGGTTCTCTATGACGTGGCCAGCGATTACCCCAAGGGCCTGGCCGAATTTTTTAAAAAGGCCTGGGAAGATCTCAATGGTCCCGGCTCTGTAGTGGCCTATGAGAGTTTTACCACGAAGGACACGGATTTCAGCTCTCAGCTGACGAAGATCATCAACTCCGGCGCTGAGTTTATTTTTACTCCGCAGTATTACAACGAAGTGGCGTTGATTGTTCAGCAGGCCCATCAACTGGGTTGGAAAAAACCGATTGTGGGTAGTGACAGCTGGGGCTCGGCCGAAACCGTAAAACTATGCGGTAAAGACTGCTATGGTTCGTTCTTCAGTACCCATTATGCGGCCGCAGGTGCCAAAGGCGCAACCAAGGCCTTTATTGATCGTTATCAAAAAGCGCACGGTTATGTGCCGGATGATGTGGCGGCGCTGACCTGGGATTCGATCCGCATTGTGCAAAAGGCCATTGAGGATTGCGGCACGCTGACCGGCAACATCAAAGAAGACCGCCAGTGCGTGCGTGATGCGCTGGCCAAGATCAAGGAATTTGACGGAATCACCGGCAGGATGACCTTTACCGAGGACGGCGACCCCATCAAGTGTGCCGTTATCGTTCGCATCAGCGATGCCGGTGAGTTTGAATTTTACAAATCTGTCTGTCCGTAACGTCAAACGCAAGTTGTCAAAGAGCTAACTACAAACCTGAATGGACTATGTTTCAGGACAGATTAACTATGTGGTTGGGTTTCCCGGGGGTCCGGCGAAACCCAACTATATTTTTTTGCCTGCCTTCATTCAACAGATTTGAGACAGTTGGATGATATATCCACGCTGCACTGATGAGACCGGCCGGCGTTGACAACCGTGAGCCGGTCTTCTTAAAAAACCAGGGAGAACACTGATGGTATTTTTTCAAAACCTGATCAACGCATTACAGTGGGGAAGTTTCTATGCACTGATCGCGTTGGGATATTCCATGGTGTACAGCATTCTGATGCTCTTTAACTTTGCGCACGGCGATATTTTCATGGTCGGCGCCTATATCGGCTTCGGTGTTGCGACGACTATTGTGTCGCTCACCGCCATGGGAGCGTTTGCGCTGCCCGGCTGGTTGATCTTGGTTTTGACGATACTTATCTCCATGTTCCTGACGTCTTTTGTGGGGATGTTTGTCGAGCGTGTCGGTTACCGCCCCCTGCGCGATGCGCCACGGGCTTCGGCCGCCATCACCGGACTTATGATCGGCATCATCCTGGAAACGGGCAATCTGATTCTGCTCGGGGCGCAACGATACAGCTTTCCATCATTGATCGAAACATCCACCTATCAATTTGGCGGGGTGGTGGTGACCAACAAAAAGATCATGATCGTGCTGGTGTCCATCGCCCTGTCGTTCGCGCTGCACCAGTTCATCCGCCGCACGCGCTGGGGGATGGCGATGCGGGCCATGGCTTTTGATTATGTGGTCGTACCCTTAATGGGCGTGCCGCTCAATAGAATCGCCGCGCTCACTTTTGCAATCGGATCAGGATTGGCGGCCGCTGCCGGAATTCTTTTCGGTGTTGCCTATCCGGTGTTGGATCCCTACATGGGGATTCTCATCGGCTGGAAGGCTTTTGTCGCTGCCATTTTAGGGGGCCGAGGCTCGGTAATCGGGGCCACGCTGGCGGGTTTTTTACTGGGCTTTATCGAAATGTTTGTTCCGATGATCTTCCCGTCAACGTTTCGGGATTTGATTGCCTATTCGATTATTTTACTTATTCTGGTGTTTCGGCCCCACGGCTTCTTTGGTGAACCGTACAGCGCACGATTGAGACTCTAACAAATTGAAAATCGAAAATTGAATATTGAATATTCAAGGGGCGCTCTGCATTGACGAATCGCAAATAAATTTTTGAGATTTTAAAATAAAATATGAAATTAAATAGGATTGAATTCCACAAATTTTCAATATTCAATATTCA
>CP070771.1:2524394-2526639 GCA_020345785.1 Desulfobacterales bacterium | reverse complement strand
GGTATATTCAATTTCCGGTATTCTTGAGCTACCAGGGGTACAATCAGCGGCCCAATTATCATTGATCGTTTCACCGTTAAATACACGTATCATACCATCTTTTATTTTCCAATCTTTGGTCCATATGCCCCAATGGCGCCTTGGGGGCCTTCATATGCGGCTTTCCACGGTTCATCAAAAGCTTCAAAGTAAAAATAATGCACCTCTTCAGCCTGTGCCCAAGAGACGAAGTTTAAAAAATGATAGGCCGCATTTTCTGGCGTCGGTACTGCTTGGCCAATGGTTTCGCCATCACTGGACCATCGAGTTTCAGAAAGCACTGCACTTTTATTGCCGGCCTTGCTTACTAACCGTTGGTGTTGGCTATGAACGTGGCTATTGCCTCATCAATGTGAATGCCTTCCCAATATGCATAATAGTTTGCTACAGCAACATCAACGTGATCAATTAAATCAAGATTTTTGAGCTAGATAATCGTTGCGATGATTGGTGCGCTTAGCTGCCTTCTGGCCGTAAGGTGCGTTGCAGCGCATGTGGGCTTCGTGGCAGTCATCAGAAGCTCAGCCACCGATTTGACAATCTTCCGCAACAGATCGCTGCCCAGTTGCTCAATCTTGTTACGAAGCCACTGCAAAGTGGGTATCTTGGAATCGGCTATCGGAACCTCCTCCTCTGTTTAAATTTGCAAAGATTTAACGATGAGGATGGTTCACGATGGTCTTCCTTTTTGCAAGACCTAATTTCAGACTCTAACGCTCGTTAAACAACTTAAATGAACTCTAACATCCATATTCTCTTAAGTATTTCCCAAATTTTATTTCAATGAATGCATAATTTTATTACCTCAAGTTCACAATTTCTTCACAAAATGCAAATTGCAATTTTATATCCATCCATAATTATTAGTCTTTTGTTAATATCGCTTAGCGGCATACTTTTTGCTCTTATAACAAGCACGGAACACGGATTGTGAATTACCAATAAAAAAGTACCCTTTTATAGTGATCCTAAGAAGTTAATCCTAGGCCACCTACGAAAAGGAGGATCACCAAAATGGTGCGAACACAAAGTAGCAAAATCGGAGGCCCCGTAAAATCATTTGCCAGTGAAAAGTCAAGATTTCCTTCACAGGCAAGAACGTCACCGCCCATGCCGGCATGGCCTTGGTGGGCCGGGCCATGGAGGCTTTTGATTTGCGGTGCCTATTCAACGGCAACTGTGCGGATCTGGACACTGTCAGCCGGCAGGGGACGGCCGAGATGCTCGAGCAGCTGATCGCCTTGCGGATGCTCGACAGGCTAGCACTGAGGGCGTTGTTCGACTGGGACAGTATTGCTCATGGAGCCATTTTCGGCTGACGGCTGAAGAATTTAGCTGGTGTTACAACGACTGCCTGCAACAGGTGCTGGACGGGCTTTAACGGGCTTTACCGGTTAAGGTGATAAAAATTGACATAAATTAGTGGTTCACATTGATTTTTATTAAAATGTGCTTTTTTTGAGGAAAAATGTGTTCTCATTTTCTCAATTCAAGAAGTGATCTCTCTATTTCCGAAAGCGGCTGCTCCACTTTGGTAATTTTTGAATTTTGATTTAGTGTTTTAATAAATCAAAACAAGTGAAGTTAAGGCTTTTTGATTTTTTTCGGATTTTAAAGCACAAAAAAGAAATTTTTGACTAAATGCAACCAGGTAATTTTTTTGTTGATGGATCCGCTGACAGCTGCCGTGACGCCGGTGGAATTCCCTGGGGGATCCTTTAAAATATCCCAGGGAATTCTGCATCCATCAGCGCTGAATACAAATTGCAAAAGAGCTCTATCCAGCCCCGATTAGGATCGGTGCCACAACTTTTGAACGTTACCAAAAAATTTAATGTACTAAAAAAAATCGATATAAAATCTGGTTAATAGTCCTACTGGGTGACTGAGGAAAAGGGGAGGCGGCAATCAAAACATCAGAATGGGTATCTGAGCCAGAAATTGACTCCTCGACATTTAACTCGGGGGCAATGAGTTTCGATCGGATCACCGTAAGAGGCAAGTTTTTTTATCTCGGACAGAAAAAGTTGTATGTTCGGGGAGTCACTTACGGAACTTTCAGACCGGATGAAACTGGAAACGAGTTCAGAGACGCAAAACTAGTAAGCAAAGATTTCGCGCAAATGGCGTCGGTCGGCATCAACGCCATTCGCACTTATACTGTGCCACCGGAATGGTTACTGGACAGCGCCGCTCGACATGGCCT
>CP070771.1:2522038-2524294 GCA_020345785.1 Desulfobacterales bacterium | reverse complement strand
TCTTCCAGGAATTCCATTGCCACCTTCCAGGGCTTTTTCCCCTTGTGTTGCTGGTTCCTGGCGCGATGTGAAAAACAGGGAATCATCACATTTTCCAGCACCTTCATTTCCTTGAAGAGATCCACTAATTGGAAGGTGCGCGACATTCCCCGATTGACGATTTGGTAGGGTTTTAGATGGGTGATATTTTCATCTTTCAACCAGACTTCTCCGGAATCGGGACGAATAAAGCCGGTAATGAGATTGAAAATTGTGGTTTTCCCGGCCCCGTTGGGGCCGATGATGCCCACCAGATCGCCCCGGTTTACCGTTAGGCTGAATTCGGATAAAGCCCGCAGGCCGCCAAAAGCCTTGCTCAATCCCCTGATATCCAGTATCGCTTCCATCTATCCAATATCTCCATGGCCTTATACATTTTCGCTAGACTGGCCTTTCTATTTCACTATCATAAAAAAGATAGAATACTTTCATTCTAGGCATTTTTAATTTTAGGCAATTTAGGCACTTTTTCTTGTCATCTTTCCTGCCCCATGACCTGGTGGAACCTACGGGTAATAATTTGCAACAGCCCCTTCGGTGCAAACAAGATGACCGCCACGACCGCGCTGCTGTATATCAACAGGCGAAATTCTCCCATAAAGCGCAGTGACTCGTTGACAAGTGTCAGAAGGTAGGCCCCGATGATGGGTCCGACGATACTTCCCATTCCTCCCACGACGGCCATCATAAGCACTAGGGCAGATAGGCCGTCATGAGCCATTTCCGGTCCCACATGCATCTGGGCGTGTCCGTACATTGCTCCGGCCATACCGGCGATAAACGCACTGATTACAAAGGCCACGATTTTGTAATATGTTGTATTTATGCCGGAACCCTCGCTGGCTGTCTCATTTTCTCCGATCGAGCGCAGAATCAATCCAAAGGGAGACTTTGACAGGAAATAGAGAAAAAAGACAACGGCCAACATGAAAATGGCTGAGAAAAAATAGTTTCCCAAAGAAGTGTCCATCAGCCAGTCGATTCCCGGAAGGCCCTCTTCGCCTCCGAAAATATCATTACGGATCATGATCCACTTATACAGCAGGGTCGCAAAACAAAAGGTGACGGCGGCAAAATACGGCCCGCGAAGCCTCAATGTGAATGAACCGACAAGCAGCCCGCACAGAGCCGCCACCACGCCTCCGATCGGAATGGTCAACCAGTAGCCCCAGCCGAGGTGCACATTCAGCAGCGCACCCGCAAAACCCGCCCCACCGATGAAAAAGGCGTGTCCGAAGTTTACGTTGCCGGTAAATCCCGTGAGAAGATCCCAGCTGCAGGCCAGAATCACATAGTAGTGGCATAAGAAAAGAATCTCCAATTGATAGGTATCCCGAACTAGGATCGGCAGCAATAAAACCAAAAGACTGAAAATGGATAAACCCATCAGTCTACGATAAAGGATCTTCGTTCCGAACAGTTCCTCTGGATTCATCTTCAACTCCATAACCCGGATCCGCCTGAGGCGGAGAAAAAATTGCCACAAAGGCACCAAGACACAAAACAAAATTTTTAGTTGATATTTCTCTTTGCGTCTTGGTGGCGAAATTTTTTTTTATAAAATGTCTTAGATCCGCCTCTGGTGGGCAAAGAAATTACAATATATTCAATTAAATTGATCGCTCCTTAGTGCGCCCTCTTGCCCAACAGCCCTCTCGGGCGCAGAACCAGAACTAGTATAATGGCCACCAGATACACCATATCCGGATAGTTGGCGGAAATGAGCACGCTGACAAGAGTCTCGGAATACCCCAATAGCATGCCGGCAATGATGGCGCCCTCGATGCTTCCAAGGCCCCCGATGATAACGACGGCGAATCCCTTAAAGAGCGGAAAGACCCACATGGTAGGGACTGCTTCGAGAATCGGCGCGATAAATACACCTGCCGTTGCCGCCAGGGCCGCTGATACGCCCATCGTAATCAGATAAACTCTTTCCGGTTGAATGCCCATATACACGGCCGCATCCCGGTTTTGGGCCACGGCGGAAATGGATTTTCCGGTTCGCGTCTTTTTTATAAAAAACCACAGCAGCGTCACCAGGGCGCCCGACACGAAAAACGTCAGGACTTTCTGATAGCTGACCGGGACATTGCTTAAAATGATATCACCCGTAATGAAGCTCTTAACATGTTTGCCGTGGGGACCGTAAAAGGCGTACATGAGTTCCTGGAAGAACCAGGCAAACGCCAGGGTTATGATGAGCACGTAGACATG
>CP070771.1:2519675-2521938 GCA_020345785.1 Desulfobacterales bacterium | reverse complement strand
ATCGGTAGGAATAACGCAGGCCGATTGTGTCGAGCCCATCGTTCGGATCGGCCAAATAGGCGTTAGAGACATGGTCGAACATAATTGACACGCCGTGATGCTCTCTAAATAAAAGACCCATTTCAACCGGTATGCGAAAGAGAATCCGTGATCCCAATTCTTTTTTGTCATCGTCGCTTGTTTCCAGCTTTCCATCATGCGCTGCCAATCCGAGTCCAATATCTATGAACGCCCCGGATTGCCAAATATACTCCCAAAGAAAACCGGAATAAATCTTACTCGTGTCTCCCTGGTTGTTCAGGGTAACTCCCAAATTTGAACGTACCAGGCCGGACCATAAAGAATAATTTGGCCATCCGAATATTAGTTCAGCATTAAAGTCAACTCCGCTCTCTCTGCTAAAGAGGCTCCAGATAGGCACGTCATGGGCTAAGATACCCACCCTGATTTCACTAAACCATGCTTGATTTTGTTCTCCTGGGCCATCTTCACCGCAAACCGGCAATGAAACAACCAGACTTAGCAGAAAAGAGACGACAGCCTTTTTGACAAATTGTCTATAAGTAAAATTCATTTATTTTTTACTGCCTGGTATCGGGTCACCCGAGTCACGTTCCGCAACAGCTTGTTTAAAGCCTACTTCCTCCGCACGTTGCTTAAACCAAACACCTTCAGGGCTATGCCTGGCCATGCCGTCAAAAAGGGTGGCGATTGTTTGGGTGCTTGCCAGCCCCATATTTTCATAGGCCTGATTGACCATTATTTTCATCATCATCAGCTGATTTTTTGGCACACCTTTAATTCGCTTCGTCAGCTGATCAACTGCCTGATCTAATTTTTCAAGTGGTGTCGACTTAAAAATAAGCCCAATTTCCTCCGCTTGTTTCCCGGAAATTCTTCGTCCTCGTCGTTGTAAAGCATAATGACAGGAATCATAGGAAGTGCATCGAACTGGACGGCAAGATCATAGTTAACTTCAAGCGCAGCCGGATACCCGGCTAATATGGCGCTGGCTTTCCTTAAGTCATTCAGTTTTCCTGAAAAGTGTGATTCAAAAGAAATTTCCCCGATCTGTTCGAGGTAATTCATGTAGGTTTTTTCAAATACTGTTTCTTCGGTTGTCACATTTGTCTCCAACATTGCATCAACTCTCTGATTAGCCCTGCCCACCCTTCCTTGATTCTATGAACACCTGGTCGATGGTGCGGAATCGCGTGCCGGCTTTTTCTACCGGTAACGGTGAGAGGACGACTACCCGCCGGTCCGGCGGCAGCGCGCCGCTGCCGGCAACCAGCAGATCGGAGATCCTTAAAACTCCGCACTTATATAGATCTGTGTCGATCTCTGAAAATCCGTGTCCTCTATTTTTTTCTATTACAGAATTCCAAAGCCACACTTTTAAGACTTCAAATGATGGTCTCCGGTTGTTCCCTCCCTGCCTGCCGTCTGAGGTCACTCTTCATCCAAGTTTTGGTGCGATCCAGCAAAGATGCAAATGTAGCCCTCATTTGAGGATCCGCCAGGGATTGAATCTCAAAAAGACCAAGGACCAGGGTAGTCTTGGCCACCTTCTGCTTCGCCACGCGTACCATCGCTTCCAGCCGGGCGGCGTCGGCATGCAAAGCGAGCATTGTTGCCTCGACGAGAATCCGATCTCCGGGAGCCACCGGATGTGTAAATAATGCTTTTTCAACCATAAGCAGCATGGCCAGGCTGGCAAAGTTTGTCGAAGCAAACAACAGCAGTCCCGCGGCGCTTGCCATGGATTCAACCAGCAAGGATCCGGGTACGCTGCCCAAGCGCGGATAGTACTCATCCAGATAGTCCTCGGTGCGGGTGATATTCTTGACCGCCAGGATGCGCTTTCCTTTTTCCAACTCGACAATATGGTCGACAAATGTGTAGTTCATTGTACCCCCGAGGCCACGTCATTTCAGCAGGAAGCCGATTGGGATGGAATCAATTATATTATATGGTTATCCAGGAAGACCAAATTAAAGGAATGTTTCCTAATTTATCCCCCGCCCTCGGTCCCTCCGGCTCGGCTGAGCTCGTCGCAGGCCGCCAGGGGAGGGAAGCGAAACCCTTTCTTACTTGGACTTAGTAGACAACCAGGTCATCTTTATTCTAAGATTGAAAACCTGGTCCTTGGGGCCAGGATTCTTTACTTCAGTTTCTACCAAAAGTATGCATTCACCTTATCATGATTATAAGCTAGCTTGCCGAAGGCAGTTGAGTATTCTTTGTTTCATCCGGAAACAAA
>CP070771.1:2517298-2519575 GCA_020345785.1 Desulfobacterales bacterium | reverse complement strand
GCCAGGGCTTTTCTCAGCGTCTTGATCCGTTTTTGATTTTCTTCTATAGGAGATTCAACGGATTGATATTTATAACCGTCGAAAACCAGAAATTCCCCGTCGGCCGTGATTTTAAGGTTGTAAGTGTAATTTTTGGATTCTACCAGATAAATGTCGAAAAATTGATTGATCAGGATATGGTCAATTTGGGTTGAAGATCCATTGTTTTCAATTTTCAGGTCGTGAATAATCGCCCAGCTACGGGAATCGGCACAGTAAAAATTGATAAAGTTTGCGGCATTTTTGCCCCCATCGTCTGCGGGGCTTATGTTTTTTAGCTCCCTTTCGATTAAAAACTTTTTTCGGGGACTCAAATTCAAGGAAAGAAGATCCCTCAGCTGTTGAACGGCTCCATCTCGGCCATCTCGATCCTTGATCAACATGTTTCACACCCATTAAGAAATGAATTTGCCATACCGTGACATCAGAAAAGCGGTAGAAAGCGGGGTGTAATCATCGTAAATTTTGGGTTGATGTTTGATATGCTTCATGATTTTTTAACGCCTTTCCACTAAAGATATTAAAAAACCATGTCCCTCTCTATCCACTGACTACCAGGACTATATCGGCCATAAAATACAGTGACTTTAGCTCTTTTCCATTTACAGACAAAAAACATGTTCACGGCTGTTGATGAGTGGAAACACCGAATGAAACGGACGAAAGAGATTTTTGAAAACCGGGCGCAAATGTGATATTTTTCTTTATTCTAAAAAATTAAATCTGATCGAGGAATCTATAAAAATGAATATTTTCATTGGGATAAAATACAATCTGCGAGGTCTGGCGATGAGTTTGAAAAATCCCAAACTGCTTCTGCTGGGGATTATTCGCTTTGCGGTGGTGATTATCATCACCATTGCCATGGCGAGCGTTATTCTGGTTTATCATCAGGAGGTACTCAATTTCATTTGGAGCAGGCCCGAAAGCCGGTGGGTTCAATGGTTGTGGTATCTTTTGTCCTGGCTGTTATCGGCTTTTTTGGTGGGATTGTCGACGGTATTCTCCTACCTTGTTTCACAGATTCTATTCAGTGTTTTCATCATGGATCTGATGTCCCGGATTACCGAAAAATCCCTGACAGGCGCAGTCCAGGCGCCCGAAAAGGCAACTTTGTGGCGTCAATTATTGTTCCTGATCAAACAAGAAATCCCCAGAGCGACGATTCCGGTGTTGCTGACCCTGGTGCTGATGATATTCGGCTGGTTGACACCCCTGGGACCGGTGATAACTATTTTGTCATCGGCGGCCGCCGTGATTTTTCTGGCCTGGGATAATACGGATCTGATTCCCGCCAGACGGCAGGTGCCGTTTAACGAACGATTCCGGATATTGAGACGCAACCTTGTCTTTCACCTGGGCTTCGGCCTTCTTTTTTTGATCCCGCTTCTCAATATTGTATTTCTTTCGTTTGCCCCCGTGGGCGCAACGCTGTATTATATCGATAAATTCAGCCAAAAGCCTGTGAAATAAAAATGCAAAAAAAGATAGAAATCCGCAGTGCGGCTAAACTGACAAACTTAAAATGGTTGAACATGTTTGACGTGTCATATGTCGATCCGGCCGGCCGCAGCCGTTTGTGGCAAACTGTTTCGCGTGCCGAAGCGCCCAAATGTATCACCGGAAAATACAACGCACCCGATGCCGTTGTCATTGTGCCCTATCACACTGCAGCCGCCAAGCTGGTTATCACCAGAGAATTCAGGGTACCGTTGGCGGATTTTGAGTACGGATTTCCGGCCGGACTTATGGACAAAGGGGAAACCATTGAGCAGACCGCCCGTCGCGAGTTAATGGAGGAAACCGGACTCAATCTGACTCGCTGCATCAAGATCAGCCCACCGCTGTATTCATCGGCCGGCATGACCGACGAATCCGTGGCAATGGTGTATGCCGAGTGCGACGGCAAGCCTTCAACAGCAGGCAACACCGGATCTGAGTTGATCGAGGTTCATCTCATCAGTCGGTTGCAGGCAGCACAAATGTGCCGAAATCCGGCCCTGAAGTTTGATGTCAAAGCCTGGTTGGTAATTGCCGGATTCGCCGAAAAAGGAAACATTCAATAATGACCTCATCGGACTATTATAAGATCTTGCAGGTGGATCAAAACGCCACGGCATCCCAAATTAAAGAATCCTATCGCCGCCTGGCCTTTAAATACCATCCGGATCGCAACAAAGAAAATCCAGCTGCCGCCGAAGAAATGAAAAGGATCAATGAGGCTTATGCCGTCCTATC
>CP070771.1:2514920-2517198 GCA_020345785.1 Desulfobacterales bacterium | reverse complement strand
AGTGTCAAGGAAAAAACTGATTTAAATCATACAATAAATATATTGCAAAAGGAATCGCTGTAAATATATGATAGTACGTTCGGGTGTCAAAGAAGAAGGTAAAGCATGTTATGAATCAACGCCATGAGCCCAAAGACCAAAAGACAAATCACCGCAATAAAATTGTCTGGGAATGCAGGTATTTTATGCCGCGTATACCGGATAGCTTTCGCAAAATTCTTGCCGCTTTTTTCCCGCCTAACAGTCAAAGTTTCTCTGATGTTGCCAGAGATGTCTATCTACTAAAAAAGAACGTCGCCAGCAATGTCAAATTGAGAGAACCCAACTTTTTAAAACTCAAGATTCAGACCGCCGAGAGTATGGATGGATTTGAAGAATGGCGGGAAGTATTTAAAAGGCGGCTACCGGTTCCAAACGGCAATTGGGAGGTCATCGCCCGGCACTTCGATATGCCCTCCCTGGAAAAATTAAGCGAATTACCGACGATTGCCGAAGTATTAAACACAATAAGATCGGATTTCAGAGAGATCCATATCATAAAGGTCGATAAAGAGCGCCGTTTCTATCACCGCGGCCCTGCTCAAGTCGAAATCGCAGAATTTTATTGCGGGTCCAAACATTTTTTCAGCATTCAGTTTGAATCGAAAGAACTGCAGGACGCCCGAAAACTGCACGAACAACTCTCAGGAAGATCCCTGGGGCAACCTCAAAATTATGTCTCTTTTTTATTGAATACGATAAGCGAATTATGGGATCTCTAGAAATCGAGGTTAAATTCTTCCTGTCTGATCTTAAAACCATCCGCGACCGAATTCTCAAACTTGGCGCGCATCATGAGGGACGCTCGTTTGAAACCAATATCCGTTTTGAAGATCAGGCAAACAGTTTGCTTGAAAGAAAGGCTCTCCTGAGACTCCGCAAAGATAGAAGAACAACGCTGACTTATAAATTTGAGCCCTATGTCGAGGAGGCGGACTATAAAATTTTTAAGGAACTGGAAGTCGAAGTCAGTGATTTTGCAAAAATGGGTCATATTCTGGAATCGCTGGGCTACCACAGAGAACAAATCTACGAAAAGTGGCGGGATTCATACACCCTGAAGGGTACCAGTTGCTGTATCGATGAGATGCCGTTCGGCAGCTTTTTAGAAATCGAAGGCAGCAAAAAGGATATCAAGGATGTCGCCGTAAAAATCGGTATGCAATGGGAGAAGCGAATTGTATTAAACTATTTTGAAGTGTTTGAAATTCTGAAAACAAAACTAAATCTTCAATTTTCAGATATCACATTTCGAAATTTCCGTGATATCAGTTTTGATCTCAATACGTTCATTCCTCTGCTGCAGTCAACGACCACCTTCTAAAACCGCAGTCACCCAGCCTTTTCATTCCGCCCAGCGCAGCAGGCATTTTTTTAACGGTTCTATGTACAAACATAAGGATGGTTCAATTAAGCATTATTATTGCTTCGATTGTAGGTTGGCTTAAGATCCAAGAGTCTTTTGTCGGGTTGCGTTCCTCTACCCGACCTACTAAAAACGGTCCATTCTCACAGATTCTTTACAAGGATCGAAACCCAACGGACCTATCTCGATCAGTTAACATCTAGCCTTAATTTGGTATATAGGCCCTTTAATTAATAGATGCCGCAAAGTTGATGTTTTTGCTTCGACCCGGCTGGCCGCTGTGTCAGCAAGCGGGGGCTGGCGTATGCCCTCGTATTACGGGGTGGTTGTATTTTGGTCCGTGTTCATCGAATCATCTGCCGAGGGGGGCACGGCAGTAGAGGTTGTCGGTGGTTTCGCACGCGATGTTGCTTCAGATTCGGCAGGCGCCGCAGGGGCTGCGCGCGAAGCAGCCGGCAGACGGACAGGATAATCCTTTTCGAATAACAACTCTCCCTGGCGGGTAAATACATAGACCGTGGCAAACTGATATTCCTCGGGGGATTTCGGATAGTTCGCCGAAAACCTCATGGTTTTAAAATAGTTGATTCCGAAAGAATGTCCTCTCTGGTTGCCGGTAGGTTTACCGTCGACCAGCGGCATTGACGGGATGGTCATCCATCTGTCCTGCGATATTTGATCTCCTTTCAACACCACGACCGTATGGCCTGAAACACGTTGAGAATTGGCGCTGGTATTTTTTATTTTGAACTGGACGCGCAACAAATTTTCGTCGGGTATAGGGGAGATCTGAAAATTCTCCAAGTCCACACTCAATTCCGAATCTGATTGGCCGACAGTCTCTTCGGACTCATTTTGTTCCGGCGCCGGCGC
>CP070771.1:2512528-2514820 GCA_020345785.1 Desulfobacterales bacterium | reverse complement strand
TGGTCCAGCTTCAGCATCACCCGGTCTTTTTTATGATATTTGGCCTCACGATCCTCTTGGCCGGCCATCGGTTTTTCGGCTTCATAGTAAAGGTCCATGGACGTCCTGAGTTTGCCGGTCTCATCTTTGTCCGGACGTTTTTTCTTTTTGGTCAAAAAAGCGATGTCGCCCATAATTCCCTGGGGCCTTAACGCCATCAGAATGATCAGAATCAAACCGTATGACATCATGCGGTAGGCGCCGTATTCTCTCAGGAATTCCGGTAATATTGAAAGAAAGACCGCCCCCAGGATAACCCCGGTGACGTTGCCGAGTCCGCCGAGAATCACCATGCAGTAGACAATCACCAGCTGGGGAAAGTCAAAGTTGTTGGGAAACACGGAATCCTGAAAAGAGGCAAACAAGGCCCCGGTGCCGCCGGCCACCAGGGCGCCGCCGGCAAAGGCCATCAGTTTCATCCAGGTGGTGTTGACGCCCATGGCTTCCGCCGCCAGCTCATCCTCCCGCAGCGCTTCCCAGCCCCGGCCGATGCGAGACGCTTTGATTTGGAAAGATCCAATGGTGACAACAAGGGCGGCGAACCAGATTAAATAGGCGTAGGCGACCGGGGATATAATTCTGAAACCCAGGATATTGATCGGATCAAAACTGTAGATGCCGTTGACGCCGCCGGTAATGTTAATCGGGGTGTCGAGGTTCAGCAGCAGCAGCTTGAATATCTGGGCAAATGCCAGGGTAACGATGGCCAGGTAATCGCCTTTCAACCGCAGGCTGGTGGATCCCAGGGCAAATCCAATCCCCATGGTAAAAACCGCGGCCAAGGGCAGCACCAGCAAAAACGGCAGGTGGATATCGAACTGGCTCGAAGAGAGCAGCGCAAAGCTGTAGCCGCCGATGCCGAAAAAAGCCACATAGGCCAGATCCAGCAACCCGGCAAACCCTGCCACCACGTTCAACCCCAGGGCCAGCATGATCCACAACCCGGTCATGGTATAAATGCGCAGCCAGTAGTTGTCCGGCATGGCATGTGGCGCTATAATCAAAACAAGCGCGATAATTCCGTAAAGCACCAGACGATTGGGCTTGCGCCAGGAAAGCGAGTCCGAGTTGTTTAAGGCCGCCGTATTTGATTCATGGTTCATGCTTTTTGATCATAGCTATTTTTAAAATGGGACACGGATTGACACGGATCTTCACAGATATATTTAAAAAAATGTAAATTCATTTTTTTCCAACAGACAAAGGACCACTCACAACTGACACGATAAATGAGCTTTCAAGCTCAATGATCGTCAGACTTTCTCCGGAATTTTTTCCCCGACAAGCCCCCACGGTCTGAAGATCAGCACCGCAATCAGGATCGCGAAGGCAACCACGTCTTTATAGGCTGACGGGAAAAAAGTGACGGCCAGCGACTCGGTTAGCCCGAGCAATATGCCGCCCAGCATCGCACCGTAAATACTGCCGATACCGCCCAGAACCGCGGCCGTAAACCCTTTGAGTCCGGCCTGGAAGCCCACATAGTAGTCAACCTGGGTAAACAGCAAACCGACCAGGGTACCGGCCGCTCCCCCCAGTGCGGAGCCGATTAAAAAGACAACCACCACGATGCGGTCCACATCGATGCCCATAAATGCGGCGGCTTCAATGTCCTGGGCCGTGGCGCGCATGGCTTTGCCGACCTTTGTTTTTTTAATCATGACGGTCAGCAGACCCATGAGCAGAAACGTAACCCCGATCACCAGAATCCGCATAAAGGAAAACACCGCCGGACCGATCTGGATCACCCGCAGGCCTTCCGGTATCAATGAGGCAATGTGAAACGAACGGACCTTGGCTCCCTGGTAGTTCAGCACGAGATTTTGTAAAAAAATGGAGACGCCCAGCGCGCTGAGCAGCAAATTCATGCGCGGTGCCTTGCGCAGCGGCCGATAGGCAAAACGTTCCGCCAATATTCCCACCAGACCTGAGACGGCCATGGCCGCGATGATCATGAGCGCCACCACCGTTACCGCATTTACCAGCAGGTCGTTGCCGCGGGTTAGCAGATGCAGCACCCACCAACCGGCAAAGCCGCCGATCATATAAACTTCACCGTGGGCGAAATTGAGCATGCCCAGAATGCCGTAAACCATGGTGTAACCGATGGCAATCAGGGCGTAGACACCGCCCAGGGTGAGGCCGTTGATAAGCTGCTGGGGCAACTGTTCTAGATATAGTTCCATTGACCTGTATCGATAATAGGATAAATTGGAAATGCGAAATCCGAAAGAATATCGAAATTCAAATATT
>CP070771.1:2510116-2512428 GCA_020345785.1 Desulfobacterales bacterium | reverse complement strand
TCGCTTTTTGCCTGGGCGATGCTGAGTTTATGCATTTCTTCCTCCATGTTGCAACTTTATGTATTCTGGGAACTGGTGGGACTTTCTTCCTATTTGCTGATCGGCTTCTGGTATGAAAAATTCAGTGCCAGCCAGGCAGGCAAAAAGGCGTTTGTCATGACCCGGCTGGGAGATGTGGCGTTTTTTCTCGGATTGCTGTTGGTATTGATCGATGTCGGGAATCTGAACATCCTGAATCTGAACAGCCCGGAGTTGTTAACACGGATGTCGTCGGCGCGCATCACCCTTGCAGCGATCTTGATTTTTGGAGGCATCATCGGCAAAAGCGCCCAGTTTCCGCTGTTGACCTGGTTGCCGGATGCCATGGAAGGCCCGACTCCGGTGAGTGCGTTGCTGCATTCAGCCACGATGGTGGCCGCCGGTGTGTATCTGTTCGCCCGGCTGTTTCCGTTTTTCAGTCTGTCTCCCGCAGCGATGACCTTTTTCCTAATTATCGGCACCATCAGTATGCTGTTGTCCTCCACCATGGCGATGGTCAGCCGGGACGTCAAACAGGTCTGGGCGTACTCCACCATCAGTCAACTGGGTTTTATGGTCATGGGTCTGGCTGCCGGCAGTTACTTTGCCGGGGTATTTCACCTGAGTACCCATGCGGGATTCAAGGCGCTTCTCTTTCTGTGTTCCGGGGTTTTCATTCACCACTATGAAACCAATGATATGTTTGAGATCGGCGCTCAGAGAGGCCGCGGTCTGAAAATCCCCATGATCTGTATGACGCTTGCCGCGGCGGCGCTTGCCGGATTGCCGCCGCTTTCCGGCTTTTTTAGCAAGGAATTGATTCTGGCCGGGCTGGCAAACTTGCCTAATCCCATATGGCTGCTGGCCGGACTTTTAGGCGCATTTTTAACCGCCTATTATGCGTTCCGATTGATTTTCATTATTCTCTTTGCCACCCGTCATTCAAGGCAACAGGAGGACGTTGACGTCGAAGCGCACGCCGGTCATGAAAGCGGCCATGACCACCGGCTTTATTGGGTGATGGCCTGGCCGTTGATAATTTTAGGAGGCCTCACGATATTGCTGGGTTTTTTTCAGGACCCGCTGGAACAATTCCTTGCCGGCCGACTCGAAGTGTCGGACACCCACGGGGAAAGCCACCATGCCTGGCTGCTGTACGTGGCGCTATCTTTAGCCCTGGCAGGCGTCGGTCTGGCCTGGCTGGAATTCGGGCGCCGGGGTGCCGACCGGGTGGGTTTTGTGGAGCGGATTCCGGCATTGAAAACTCTTTTTTCCGAGCGCTGGTACATCGATCGCTTTTATCGACGCTTTCTGGATTATGTCATCTACCGCGGGATTTCGCACCTGTTCACGCAAAACGACAAGCGGGTGATCGACGGCGGCATTGACGGATTTGGCAAGGGGACGGTTGAAACCAGCCGGATGGTTTCTTTCCTGCATTCGGGAATGGTTCAATACAAGCTGTTGGCTGCGTTTATTGTGATGGTGCTGTTGGCACTGTATTACTTTTTTTAGTTATCTTAAAGCGTATTCTCGATAGCCATTTAGTGGTTCGAACAAACATGTCTTAGAATTATTGACAAAATTCGAAATCCGAATATCGAAATTCGAAACAAATCCGAATATCAAATGACAAAAATTCACAACGTTTATTCATATTTTATGATTTATGTTCACAGATAACAGCAGTTATTGAAGTTTTGAACATTCGAAAATTAGAATTTAGAATTTGTTACGTATTTCGGTTTTCGTGCTTCGGATTTTAATCATGTTCATTTAATGTAATTAAATTTCTCGCAGCACAATTTGGATCAACCGGTGGTCCAACCTATTTTTTTGGCCAAGATACCTATGATAGACACGACCTTCCCATATCTTTCAGCCATTCTGCTCAGCTGCGTGGCGGGTCTCTTGATCATTCTCTTTATTCCCGAAGCGCGCAAGCAGCAAATAAAGTGGGTCAGCGCTATTTTCTCCGGAATAACGTTGATTCTTTCCACCTATCTCTTTGTCGCCTACGACAAGGGTCAGGGCGGGCTGCAGTTCGTCGAAAAAATCCCATGGGTACAGTCAATTGGGATCACGTATTTTAACGCGGCCGACGGTTTTAATCTCCCCATGTTGTTTCTCACCGGACTGGTGTTTTTCACGGGTGTGCTCACTATGTGGGAGCTGGAGATGCGGGTAAAGGAGTTTTTTGCCCTTTATTTCCTGCTGGTCACCGGGGTTTTCGGGCTGTTTATGAGCCTGGATCTCTTCTTTATTTTTATCTGGTACGACGTATCCCTGTTTCC
>CP070771.1:2507679-2510016 GCA_020345785.1 Desulfobacterales bacterium | reverse complement strand
CCGGAAAAGGAATGTTTATAAACTTTTCACCTACAATTTCAAAGTCTTATTGGGCGGCTTTGACCTTGTCCAGAATTTTTCCTTCAATTTCTTCCAGCTTAGCTGGAACGGGCGGATACCACTTGATATTGGCAATGGCCTCTAATGGAAAACAGCGTTCAAAATTGCCGCGGATGGAAGCATCTAAAAATTGTGCCGCCCCATTGGAAGCAGTTCCATATTTCTCGGCATTGGTAAAGAACGCTGCATTTTCCGGCTCCAGCATGAAATTGATCCATTTATAAGCGGCCTCCACATTTTTGGCCTTGGCCGGAATGGCAAAGGTATCGATCCATCCCAAAGCGCCGCTTCTGGGTGCGACAAAATCAATATTCGGATTTTCAGCATGCAATTTCCACCCACCATTGTCCCAGGCCATGGCAACATACACTTCGCCGGAGCGCATCGACTCCAACAGGGCGTCCCCGTTGGTCCAGTAATTTTTCACGAATGGCTTGCCGGCAATCATGGCCTGCCCGACTTTTTCCATCAGAGCCTGGTAAGCCATTGGATCGCTGTACTTGGCGAAAGGATTTTCCCCCATGGCAAACGATAGTGCGATCAACGTCGGTCTTTTGAGGCGGTAGCTGATTCTGCCTTTGTACATTGCATTTAATATGTCGGAGTAATCACCGGCATTGGGGGCAAATTTTTTGTTCACCACCAAACCCGATGTGCCCCAGCAGAAAGGCACCGCGTGCGGCTGGCCGTTGACCATAGTGTTGAGTTTGACCGCTTCCAGCATGGACTCAATCATCTGGCCGGTTTTCACCTTGGACAGATCAATGGGTTGGTAGATATTGTATTTTTCCTGCACGGAAGAAATGCGGTCCTGGCTGGGCTGGGCCAGGTCGAATCCGGCACCGCGCGTAGCACGCAGCTTGGCAATCATCTCTTCATTATTGGAGTTGGTCACTTTAACAGTTATGCCAGTCGCTTTTTCAAATTTTTCGACCAGAACCTGGGGTGCATAGCCCGACCAGGTGAGCAAGGATAACTCTTCAGCGGCATGCAGGTTGCCGAAACCAAATACCGATATCAATGCGATGATCAGTGAAGCTACAAATGCTTTTTTCATTGTTACGGTCCTCCTTTTTTTAGTTTAATAAGTTACGATCACTATGAATGCCAATTATCGGCTTGAAAAAGATCGGCCGAACCCCCACAGACAAACAGCAAATTCACCAAAACAACTTTCAGTAAAAATGTCAAACGAAAATTAGAAGAAGTATTGCTTGCCGATCCGTACTTTTTTCTATAAAACAATAAAGCATGGTGATCATCCCGCACCGCGGCAGGCTTGGAAACGGCATTTTGGATTAAATGAATAATATCAGGACGATGAATAAGCAAAGCATAAGCTTGCCTGCCGGAAAATCAAGCATGTTTTAATTTTTGGATGACAGGCATAAAAATGAACAAAGCATATGAAACGATTGTTAATTATTACGAACTCCTGGGAATTGATGCCCAAGCGAGTTCATCATAGATAAAGCAGGCCTATCGGAATCAGCTAAAAGAATGGCATCCGGACAAGAATATTGACCGGATTAATGAAGCCGAAGAAAAGACCAAGATTTTGAATCAGGCATTTTATATATTAAGTGATCCTGACAGACGCAGGCAATATGATAGAGTATTGCGTTATACCCGGGGCAAAGATTTCGGCAAGGTTTTAGATGCAACGGCATTTTGGAAGAAAGTAGAAAACGCATCCCCTACTCTAAAACAGATCCTGGAAAATTTGAAGGACCTGTACGGCCTTTTTGTTGATTCGGTAAAAGGAAAATACAATCTTCATCCGGCGATCACAGGTATCATCGGCGGCGGTTTGCTGTATTTCATCATACCGCTGGATCTTATACCGGACTACCTGCCCATCGTCGGTCTGCTGGATGATTATGCCGTCTTGTCGACCATCATCAACTCCCTGCAAAAAGAATTAGCAGAGTATCGAAGCTGGAAAAACCCGATTTAAGTGATTCGTGGCCGACTCATTCCACGCCGCCTATGATCGATTGGCGGTTCCACTAACAAGTTCGAAACTATTTAGACATATTTGGCTCAATCGCGGATGAATATTGCAACAAAATGATTTCACCACCCGCTGCGCTCGAGGCACAGAGAACCCAGAGGGCGTTTATTCTTTTCCTTTGCCGGAGGCTGACCACAAATAATAAAATCGATCGGTCATCCCGCCTTTGCGGGGGAGACGACGGCAAAGGAAAAATACCGTCGATAGCTGACAAATTTGGGGATTGAACTATTCTGACTGCCCGCAGGACTTAGACTTTTGCC
>CP070771.1:2505239-2507579 GCA_020345785.1 Desulfobacterales bacterium | reverse complement strand
TCTCGCATGGACCTCAGGCCGGATCCGGACGGCCGGCACCGAGTCAACGAGTTTTTCTGTCATGCAAACACCTGGCAGATGACCATGACCAAGCTCGCCGCTCAAACCAAAGGCGTTCTCATGGATTTGCGAAGCTTTTCTCCTGCCAATCAGGGTTGCCTTTACGAACTGCAGGAACTGCTGCGCAACGTTTCTTTGTTGCGGATTTTGCTCGTTATCGATGACACGACGGATCGGATTTTTCTGGAGCAGACCCTGCACCGCTTGTGGAAGGGGGTTGGCGAAAATTCTCCCAATCTGCGATTGTCTTCCCCTGAAATTCGGATGTTTCGCTTGTCGTACCGGGGTAGCGGCGAGGTGAGGACGCTGCTGAAACTTCTGTTCGGATTGGGTTGACATCTGCCGCCTTAGCTTGTCCCAAATTGTAAGAACATTGAGATTTAGCCCTAAAATAGAAAAGCGAATCACGAAAATATGAAATAAAACGATGCCCGGATGCTGGCGGTATCCACGAATTGTGTCGTTTACTATCTTTGGGAGGCAGAATTATGAATCAGAAAAACCGCCGTCGACCGTACAGTTTTAAAGACTCAACCCTCTTCCTCGAGTTTGCCGATATCACGACTTCGGAAGCCCAGGTGCTGGTGAGCTCAGACGACAGCTACCTCACCATGGGGGGTGGCGTGTCGGCTGCCATACGCCGGGCCGGCGGCAACGCCATTGCCCTTGATGTCGCGAAAAAGATACCGGTCGCGCTGGGGGATGTGGCGGTAACAACTGCGGGATCGTTGCAAGCGCACTATATTTTTCACGCCGTAACGCTGGGCAAGTCAAAAGAAAAAATCAGTCCGCGCCAGGTCATAGAGATGGCCACCCGCCGCTGTATGCAGCTTGTAAGCGCTTTGCGCGTTCAGTCCATTGCCTTTCCGGCTTTAGGGGCCGGATTTGCCGGATTTACCTACGAAGACGTTGCAGCCAGCATGGCAGGGGTGATTGCCGATGAATTAAGCCGCTCCGAGAGGCCTGTCGAGGCCGGGATATACCTTTACGATCCCTTACGTCCCAATCGTTTCGACCCTTTTGCTTTTGCCGAGGAATTTGCGCGACGTGAAACCCTGTGGCAGGCAATCCCCGATTCAGCCAAGCCGGATGATTCACGAAGCTCTGCCAAGGAAGTATTTATCAGCTACAGTCACAAGGACCAAAAATGGCTGAAACGCCTGCAGGACATGTTAAAGCCGCTTCTACGAAAAGGCAGCGTTTCTATCTGGGATGACACCACAATCAAAGCAGGGGCGGCCTGGAGAGCGGAGATCGAGGAGGCGCTCAAATCGGCCAAAGCGGCGGTGTTGCTGGTGAGTTCTGACTTCCTCGCCTCGGAATTCATTGCCGAGAACGAACTTCCTCAGCTCCTGGCAGCCGCCAGGCGCAATGATCTGAAGATTCTCTGGGTTCTCATCAGTCCGTGCATGTACAAGCAGACAAAAATCAAAGATTATCAGGCGGCCCATGACATTTCCAAGCCGCTGGCCGGCCTGAAGAGAACGGCTCGCGACAATGCGCTGGTCGAAGTTTGCCAGAACATCAAAGCTGCCGTGAGCGTCTAAGACGACCTCTGAAGCCGATTTCTAAAAATGAATGAAAATTAGCAGCCGGCGTCGTTTTTTATTTCAGAGGTACATCACACTGCAATGAAGTGATAAATCAATAGGGACTTCTCCCGCTAATTGACCGCGATTCCGGTGATATGCCCTATTCTAAAAGAAAAGTTATACTGGCCCTTGGTCTATTTTCACCAAAAGTCAAAAGTAAAACGATTGCGCGAGGCATGGCGGGGGTTGTGGCCGCTGCTCGTGCGAATTTTCCGGATAAGTCAGACCGGATAATTACAATTAGGTCTTTGAGCGATTTTGAAAACGACTTCAAATGACCGGCTGATGACCTGCCTGATAAGTTTGCCAGCGGTAAATTTACAGGAATCGCCTCCGGATTCTTTGTTCAAGTTTATTCCCTCCCTTGCGTACCCGTCTTCTCCTCGCCTTCTGCAATCCTCGTGCTCGCCGAATCCGGTCCGCATACCAACTGTCTAATAAATTTATATAAATTGCCTCACGTGTAAATTAAGTAGATACTTAAAGCCGCTTTTCGAAACGTTCGGATTTATTCGGTACCTGCCTGCCGTAAAAACTAACCTATAGAAATTATATGATTATTTAATTTTGGTTGGCGCGGATCAAATTGCTTTTGAGCTCTTGGCATTAATTTTGAAATGCTGAAATTTCAAGCAAAGTACAACCTAATCCGAGCGATTTCCATTTTCAGGCAACCAATCCGGGCGGG
>CP070771.1:2502782-2505139 GCA_020345785.1 Desulfobacterales bacterium | reverse complement strand
TTGGAATTTGGGATTTATTTGGAATTTGGAATTTGAGAATTGGGATTTATACAACCTAATTTCGGCAAAGGAATAATGATTGTAACTATCCGAGTTTTGTAATTTTTATATGTCACATGACTTTACTCACCTTCATCTTCCTTAACTTTCACAACCGGCTCGATCTTGCGTAACTCCTCCAGCGGAATATGGCAAAGTATCCGATGGTTTCTATCCGACGTGCGCCAGGGTGGAACCTCTTTTTCACATATTTTGCCGCCGTCGGGGAGCATTTCCTCGCGCCGCGGACAGCGGGTGTGGAAGCGACATCCCGCGGGCGGGTTGAGGGCGCTGGGAACATTGCCGCTGAGGCGCAGATCTTTTTGTTCAACATCCGGATCCGGGATGGGAACCGCCGAGAGCAGCGCTTCGGTGTAAGGATGATACGGGGGAACGTAGATCGCATCGGCCGGACCGATTTCCACAATCTGGCCCAGATACATGACTGCGATATCGTCCGAGAAAAAGCGCACCACGCTCAAATCGTGGGCAATAAAAATCATGGAAGAGCCGAACACCTGTTGAATTTCCAACAAAAGATTGATGACCGCTGCCTGAACCGATACATCCAGGGCCGAAACAGGCTCATCGCAGATGATCAGATCGGGCCGGCTGGCCAATGCACGGGCAATACCAACACGCTGTTTTTCACCGCCGCTGAGCTGCCGGGGAAGCCTATCGTAGAATGTCGGCGGCAGGCGCACCGCCTTGAGAAGTCTGATCACCTCGTCCTTGACCTGATTACTGGGCGCGGTCTTGAAGCGCCGGATGGGCCGGGCAATCTGGGAGCCGACGGTGTAAGAGGGGTTGAGGGTTGAATCGGGGTTTTGGAAGACCATTTGCATCTCTTTGATCAAGTTGGTATCACGCTCCGTCACCGGCATGGTGGTGTCGAGTCCCATAAAGTGTACGTCGCCGCTGGTTATTGGTTCCAGACCGATCAACCCCTTGACGAGCGAGGATTTTCCGCAGCCCGATTCACCCACCACACCAAGGGTTCGGCCTTTGGCGACTCTTACACTGACATCATCCACGGCTTTGACAAATTTCTTCTCACCCATCCCAAACAGGCTGACGACCGAGTTCGATTCCTGGGGGTAGTATACTTTGAGATGGTCAAATTTGAGCAGATCTTTTTCCTCATCTTCGATCTGAGCAGCGGGCGCTTCGACCTTACGCCTTCTTCTGGTTCGTTTTCGATCCTGAATTTCCAGAGCGTAAATACATCGGGCTAAATGACCGGGGATAACTTCCTGCAGCCCGGGGCGGGCCTGGCGGCACTCCTCGGTGGCATAATCGCAGCGAGGCGCAAAAATGCACTCTGTCTTGGGCCTCTCGGCCGGCGGCGGCACCCGGCCCCGAATGGGCTCCAGCAAAGATTCCAGCTTGCTTTCCCCAAGCCGCGGAACACAAGCCAGCAATCCCATGGTATAGGGATGGCGTGGATCACGAAAGACCTCTGTCAGGGGTCCGCTTTCCACCATCTGTCCGGCGTACATGACGCAAAGATAGTCGCTGACCCGGGCCACCACACCCAGGTTATGGGTAATGAAAATATTGGCGGCATTGAAATCATGTTTGAGTTCCTCGAGCAGGTCCAGGACGGCGGCTTCCACGGTGACATCCAGGGCGGTGGTGGGCTCGTCCATGATGATAAGCGCCGGATTGTTGAGCATGGCCATGGCGATCACCACCCGCTGCTGCTGGCCGCCGGAGATTTGATGCGGGTAACGGATCATGACATTTTCGACATCCGGCATGTTCACCCGCTTGAGCATTTGGATAGATCGTTCCCAGGCTTCCTCGTGGGAGATATCCCGGTGGCAGGTCAGAACCTCGGCCAGTTGTTCACCCAGCCGCACCGAGGGATTCAAGGCCTGCATAGGATCCTGAAATACCATGGAAATCCTGTCCCCCCGCAGCTTGTTGAGTTCCTCCTGGGAGCGCCCCACCAGTTCATGTCCCTGAAAGCGGATATGGCCGTCCACGATTTTGCCGTTAGGTCCGAGAAAATTGACAATCCCGAAAGCAATGGTGCTCTTGCCGCAGCCGGATTCGCCCACCAGCCCTACGGTTTCCCCTTCCTGCACCCTGAAGGAAACACCCTGAACCGCTTCTACATCGCCCTTGCGGGTCTCGTAGTTGATTTGAAGATTGTTGACCTCGAGCACGGTATTGTTCATAGACG
Source organism: Desulfobacterales bacterium (assembly GCA_020345785.1). Next base: position 2,502,912 of record CP070771.1, on the reverse strand, counting down.
CTTTTGAATTCTGCATATATTACTCTGTGTCTTTCGTTTGAGGGTTAAGCCCTTAAAGTTTTTATCCTACAACGTGTTGCAAGATACTATATTATTGAGGTTTCAGGTTTCGGGTGTCAGGTGTCAGCAT
>CP070771.1:2500324-2502682 GCA_020345785.1 Desulfobacterales bacterium | reverse complement strand
CAAAAGTTGGAATAAACGGTCGAAAGCCGCGTTGCAGCCGCTTTCGACCCAACCGGCAGGAGTCTCAAACCGTGAAAAAAGCTGATATCGGCGTCGGAATCGCATTGATTATTTCCAGCGCCTGGATCTTCTGGTATGCCGGTTCGTACCACGAGGCAACGATTTACTATTACGGACCCAATTTTTTTCCGCAAATCCTTGCTCTGGTCATGGGCCTTTGCGCCGTTTTCCTGATTGTAAACGCCATGCGGGGTAAAAGCCTGTCGCGGGCAGATCGTATCGACCTGAAAGGCTTTGGGCGCATGCTGGTTGCCATCGGCATCTGTATCGGATACCTGTTTCTCATGCAGATTATCGGCTTCGCCATGGGAACCAGCGTATTTCTTTTCGTACTGATGATGTTTATCGGACAAAAAGGCCTTGTCAAACGCATCGTCAGCTCCGTGATGGTTTCGATCCTCGTTTGGGCGATCTTCCGCTACTTTCTTATCATTCCACTGCCGACGGGGATGTTTGAGTTTACTTTCTGACGGCTTTGAGGATTTTTTCCCGGATTCGTTTTTGAAGCTTTTTAAAAATAAGTCAGCCACGAATGGACACGAATAAGCACGAATTATTGCAGTAGCCAAAAGCAAGGTCACTTAGAGTTAAAAAATTACTTTCGTGATAATTCGTGTTAATTGGTGGCTTTTTTCAAACATCAAAATTGTCGTCTGGATTCGAAAAGGGGATGGAATGGATTTCACTCTGCTCTTCCAAGCGTTTGCCACGGTAATGCTGAATCCGACCAATTTCTTTTTTGTTTTTATCGGCATCACGGCCGGAATCATCGTAGGGGCGCTGCCGGGTCTGACCGCCACCATGGGGTGCGCGCTGCTCATACCGTTTACCTTCGGCATGCCGCCGATCCAGGGACTGCTGATGCTGTTGGGAATATTTTGCGGCGGCATTTACGGGGGTTCCATATCCGGTATTCTTATTCGGACGCCCGGCACGCCCTCTGCCGCCGCAACCCTTTTGGACGGGTATCCGCTCTCCCAGAAAGGATTGGCCGGCAAGGCCATCGGGATATCAACCATCGCATCTTTTGTCGGGGGAACCACCGGCGCTATTGTAATGACCTTTCTCTCTCCTCAAATCGCCAAGATCGGTTTAAAATTCGGTCCCCCTGAGTTTTTCTCCCTTGCTATTTTCGGACTCGGAATGATTATTACCATCTCCGGCCGCTCGCTTTTAAAAGGGATCATCGCCGCGGTCTTTGGCCTGTTGATTACCATCATCGGATTTGACCCGCTGTCCGGCGTGCCCCGCTTCACTTTCGGGTCGCAGGACCTGCTGGGCGGGGTCACCTTTATTCCGGCTCTCATCGGGCTCTTCGGATATGCCCAGGTTTTTCGGAACATCGAAAAAATTACCATCCTGCCGCCCGTAAAATCCAAGGTCGAAAAAATTCTACCGAAATTTGCCGAGATCCGGTCGACTTTATTTACCATGATCAAATCAGGTTTGATGGGCACTTTTATCGGCAGCATTCCCGGGACCGGCTGTGACGTGGCAGCCTTTGTCACTTACGGCGAGGCCAAGCGATCATCCAAACATCCCGGCAGATTCGGTACGGGGGTTCTGGAAGGCGTTGCCGCACCTGAAGCCGGCAACAACGGCGCCACGGGCGGCGCCATGATTCCCATGTTGACGCTGGGAGTGCCCGGTGATGCGGTTACGGCGGTTCTGCTGGGGGCCCTGACAATTCATGGACTGCAGCCCGGTCCCATGCTTTTCAAAGATCACCTGGACGTCATTTATCCCATCTTTGCCGGCATGATCCTGGCCCAGTTCATCCTCCTGATCGTCGGCCTTTCTGGTGCCAGGGTTTTTGCGAGATTGATCAATATCGACCGCAGAATCCTGACCCCGGTTATTTTCTTCCTGTGTGTGGTGGGTTCGTATTCCATGCGCTTCAGCTTTTTCGACGTCGGGCTGTCCCTGATCATTGGAGTGATCGCGTACTTCATGGAGTACTACGAATACCCGGTCTCGCCGATCCTGCTGGCCTTGATCCTGGGACCGATGGCCGAGCAAAATCTCCGCCGGTCGCTGATCATCTCCCACGGGGACCCCACCATATTTATTACCAGACCAATAAGTGCCGGTTTCATTATTCTGGCGCTGGCGGTGATTATTTCATCTTACTACCGGATTAAAAAGGCGGGTGAGCGCGAAGCACAGGCAGGTGCTTCAGGTGATGAAAATAAGTAAATCCAAATTTAGCGTCTTAATTGTTATTTCTTTGCATTTCTTTTTTGTTTCTCCGCCTCAGGCGGATTTCATCACGAAAACACGAAATTTAGAAAACGCGAA
>CP070771.1:2497855-2500224 GCA_020345785.1 Desulfobacterales bacterium | reverse complement strand
TCGGCAAGCAGATCGGGCAGGCTCCCATCGAATTAGACATCTCCCTGGCCGCACTGGAGGAACTCAAAATGAAATTAAAGGGCCGGGTGGAAAATCTGCTGGCGAACCCGCAGGCGGATCTGACGATGGAAGTGGCGGAGTTTTCGCTCCGCAAAATATTCGCTGCGTTGGGTCAGGCTTTCCCGCTAGCCACCTCGGACCCCAAGGTGTTGAGTCGTCTGGCATTCGCCGCCAGGATCAAGGCAGATCAAACGAGCCTTGCGGTTTCCGATGGAAAACTAAAATTAGATGAAAGCGCGTTGACGGTGATGTTAAAAATCATCAACTTCAGCAAACCGGACCTGGCCTTCGATCTGACGCTTGATCAGATCGATGCCGATCGATACCTGCCGCCGAAAAACAGCACCCGGACAAATGAAGGACGAATGGCGGCAAAATCCAAGACTGCTGGCGCCAAAACCGCCCCACCGGCGGCACCGGCCGCCAAATATGTCGGCACGGCACTCGCCGCTGTGGACGGACGCCTGCATGCCGGCAAAGTCACCATCAACCAAAGGGCTATCGAAAATATCCGGATCATCATCAAGGGGAAAACCGGCCCGATAAAATTCGATCTGGCGGCTCGCCTGCAGGAAGGTCCTTTGAACGTTAACGGATCCATCGGTCCCTTGGGTGCCGATGCCGGCCGGCAAGTACTGCCGCTGGATGTAGCCGTCAATGCCGTCGATCAGCTCAAACTGCGCGCCGGCGGCAATGTGCTGAATCCCGGGGCCCAAACGGCGGTTGAGATGTCCGTCAAAATCGAAGAATTCTCCCCGCGCAAGCTGCTGGCCGCTCTCGGTCAGCCGTTTCCGGTTGACATGCCGGATCCCGCCGCTATTAACCGGTTTGCTCTCTCTGCCAACCTTAAAGCGGCCTCGGACAGGGTGTCGGTTTCAGAGGGTCAGGTGATCCTGGACGAATCCAAAATGAAGCTCAACTTCCACGCCAAGGACTTTTCCAAGCCGGATATCGCCTTTGATTTAGCTGTCGATCAAATCAATCTCGACCGCTATCTGCCGCTGCAACCCCAAGCAAAAACCGACGGTAAAAAAAAGGCCGAAAGCGCCGGCAGTTCTCCCCAAAAAGCGACGACAGAATCGCCCGCCGGCGGGATGGAATCGGGCTATGAACCCCTGCGCCGTCTGGTCCTCATGGGGCAGCTGCAAGCCGGCAAGGTGACGTTCAACAATCTGAAAATTCAAAACCTGCGGTTGAAAGTCAGCGCCGACAAGGGTGTGATCAACCTTGATCCGTTGAATATGAACCTTTACGAGGGTAGTGTTACAGGCAAAAGCCGCATTAGCGTTCAACAAAAGGAACCCGCCAGCGGCGTAGATCTGTCGCTCAACGATGTTCAGATCGGTCCGCTTCTCAAGGACCTGGCCAGTCAGGACATCCTGGAAGGTGTCGCCCAATCCCGGATTGACCTGGCCTTGACCGGTGACAGCGCTGAGCGCATTCGGCGAACCTTAAGCGGCCAGGGCGCGATAACCATCAATGACGGGGCCGTCAAAGGTTATGACCTGGCTTCCATGGCCCGCAATGTCGAAAGCGCCTTCGGCCTCGGTAAAAAAGATACCAAGGCGGAGGCGCGGCCGCGCACGGATTTCACCGAGCTGCAGATCCCATTTACCATCGCCAGCGGCATTGTCGACATCGCCAAAGCGAGCATGAAATCACCCTTCATTCGTTTAGACGCATCCGGTAAAGCCGACCTGGTCAAGGAAACCATTGATTTTTATGTTGACCCCAAAGCAGTGGCCACCATTAAGGGCCAGGGAGACGCGAAAGCGCGCTCAGGCATCCTGGTGCCGATCATCGTCTCCGGCACGTTTGCTGAGCCGCAATTAAGGCCGGACATCAAACGTATCATCACCCAGCAGGTCGACAAGGGAATTCTTGAATCCGCGCCGGCCAAAAAAATTTTTGAGAAAGAAGAGGTGAAAAAATTCGAAGAACCCGCCAAAGGATTATTAAAAGATCTGCTTAAAAAGCCCTGATCGAGGATGCATAGATTGGCGGGCGTGTTTGTAATTAATATGCTGTTGGAAATAATGGCCCAAGGATCTCGCTTCGACCGGGACTCCGCTCGGTAGAAGTGGCCGCCGTAGCCCTGAAGAGCGGCCATTCTGATCGTAAAAGAAAATTTTAAAAGCGAATAACGAATATCGAATAATGAATATCGAATGTCGAAGGAAGGTATTCTATCTTTTTTATAAAAAGACTGAGCGACACGCGGCGCAAGCGCCTGCGCTGCGCGAGCGAAACCACCCTTCGACATTCTGCGGTTCGATATTCGATATTCTGCGGTTCGCTGTTCCGTTCAG
>CP070771.1:2495377-2497755 GCA_020345785.1 Desulfobacterales bacterium | reverse complement strand
CTCATTTCCTCAAATTCATCCTTATATTTTTCAGCGACTTTGCGACTTCGCTCCAGATCCTCTTTGACAGCATTCCAATATGTCAGGTCCCGCTCATTGCTTACAATCAACGAGACATTACCGTCTTCATCCAAAATCGGCGTGCCGGTCACGAGCACCCGTTTGCGGGTTTTTTTAATATATGACAGGGTGCTGAACTGGCGTTTGGTTTTTAAAATCTCGGGGGTAACGACGCCCTCGAAAATACCTTCCGCGATCAAATCATAAACACTCTTGCCGATGACATCTTTGGCTCTGATGCCGTTGATCATCTCGGAGACGGTATTGATATTGATGACCTTACCGGTGCTGTCGTGAACCCAAAGACCGTCTGAAGTACCTTTAAAGATGGCATCGAGTTGTTTGCTGATCTTTAAGTACCCGTCGGAGTAGCGCAGTGCCAGCTCAAAGTCATCGAGATAATGCAGAGAAACAGCAATACCTTCGATATTGCCCTCAATTTTTATTGGCGCAGCATCCATCACAAGTTTACTGTTTTTCCGCAGCACATAACAGCCAAGATGGGTTTCTCCGGATCGAAGACATGCATTGAAAAGATTTTGAGCCTCCGGTATCAGATGACGAATATCAACGCGCAGGGCGTCGGCCGCGGTCAACTTAACCATGTTCGATGCCTTCTGGTTGATATAAACAATTCTGCCATCTGCATCGGTGGCTAGCACGCCGCTGCCCAATGACTCAAATATGTTTTCACAGGTGGCTGTGCGCTCCATGGCTCCTCGCAATGATTCAATTGATTTAATTAAGTCAGCATTGATGATTCTGCGAAAAGCCGCAATCATCCATCCTGCAATTTTTGCGCAAGTTTAGCCGACCGCGGCTTTCGCAATTTGACAGGCTCGAGCCGGCGCCTGCGAATTCTTAAATTTAAAATTTCAACAAATGTCGAAAAGGCCATGGCAAAATAGATATAGCCTTTGGGAATGTGAAGATCCAGCCCTTCGCCCACCAGTGAAATTCCAATTAACAGCAGAAAGCTGAGAGCCAGAATTTTAATTGTCGGATGATCTTCGACGAATGCACTGATTTTTCCTGCCAGCAAGATCATCACGATAACTGCAATCACAATTGCCGCAACCATTACTCCGATGTGTTTGGCAAGGCCAATGGCCGTAATCACCGAATCGAGCGAAAAAACAATGTCAAGGAGCATAATTTGGACGATCACGCCTCCGAACGTAACATTTTTGCTGATATTTTTTTCGTCCGCATGCGATACTTCTCCTTCGAGATTGCCGTGAATTTCCAGGGTGCTTTTTGCCAGTAGAAATAAACCACCAATTATTAAGATAATGTCTCTTCCTGAGATTTCGAAGGTCAGAATCGATAAAAGAGGCTGGGTCAGCTTCATGATGAGGGTGATTGAAAACAGCAACGCGATACGGGTTATCATCGCCAATAGCAAACCGATGTTACGCCCCTTGGCCTGCTGATTTTTGGGCAGCTTTCCGGATAAAATCGCAATAAAAATGATATTATCAATGCCGAGCACGATTTCAAGCGCACTCAGCGTCAGCAGCGCTATCCAGACACTTGGGTCCGAAAGCCAGCTCATCTCCGTTTTCCTTTCTCAGTTGAATTCATGTTTAAAGGACGCGACCTGTTTTGGTTGCGTGACCCGACAAAAACAATCAATACCGCAATCCGGTTAATTTTGCAATTTCGTTACAAATTTGACGCTTGCCGAATAATTTTGATCTTTTCCAGACCATTTCCTGTTGAAAAACGATGATCTCGTAAAAAGCCCAGATGATGAAGCTGAGTCGGGCCGTGCCCAAATTTCGATAAAAAACAGCATGCTTAAAGCATCGGCAGAAAATTGCGTCCTGCCGAAAAAAAGGCAAACCACCGGGCCGCACTCATTTGCTTACGATCCATTTAGAAACAGCGCGTTTGACCATACTTAGGCATCATTATTGCATCTATAAAAATTTTTAATACTTGGACTCAATATCTGTTTCGGTTTATTGGGATTGGGCTAAACGTGTTTATCCGCGGTTTGAGAACTAAGATCGCGATCAATATCGCGATTCTTCTATTTCTGGCGATGCTGCTGGTCGATTTGGTGACCATCGTTACCATTAAGCGAGAGCTGATTCGCTCAGAGGTGTTCAAAGCCAATGTTTTGCTGTCTTCATTCGAAAACAGCCTGTTTAATAGCATTCTCATGAAAGGCCGGAGCCCCGATTGGTCTCCCGGATTGATTTTCGCCAGGATGCTGGATGATCCGCAGCTGGCTGCTGTACTGGTTCTGGACAACAATGGCGAACAGATCTTCCTGCATCGGAATCCGGATGTTGCGCCCGACCGACTTAACC
>CP070771.1:2492893-2495277 GCA_020345785.1 Desulfobacterales bacterium | reverse complement strand
GACAATTTTGTTGATGTCCACATCAACAGCGGAATAACCCATGACGGCCGATTCTTTTACCATGGGTATATCCCTGGTAATGTTCTGTCGCATTTCATAAGCCTTGACGGCTTGATCCACGATACTTTGGGCAAGTGCGTCCGGGTCCGGATTTTGGATGAGGCCATCGGTTGTCACCACGGTCACTTTCCAATCTTTAGCGATCCCCGCCAATGAGGGATTGACGTATTGACTCCCGGCAACAATCAAATCCACCGCACCGGTCATCAGGGGAATCTCCTGGGAAACGTAAGTCGTAACGGGCGAGAAACGATAGGGCGGCAGCAACGGATCTGTACAGACACCCATTACGCTGATATTTTTTTCTTCAGCGGCTTTAGCGACCTTTTGTTTGATTACCGGAGAAATCGGTCCGTAGAAAAGAATGGTTGGTGCATCATTTCTAAGAACGCCCAGGTTGACTTCGAGTTCTGCAGGAGCGGTGGCGCCGAAGACCGCGGCCTTTAATTTTTGCTGAAGTCTGGCGCTCATGCATCCCAGAAGAGCGGATTTAAAAGACCACAACAGCGTTTCCTCCATATCGCTGATCCCGCCTTCCAACCGCTGAGACGCCTTGAACACATCGTGGGCGATGCCTTGGGGGACGACGCCTATCGATTTCCACCCTTCCACCAGGGCCGCCGGAAACTCGCTGATGACCTCGGAGTTACCCGTGTGCAGCAGATCCAGTATCGCTTTCACAGTTTGCTCTGCCTGCTCCTTGTCCGCAGGTTCGACGGCACCGCTCTGAACCCCGGTGACAAAATCATTCAGCTGGTCAAGATAGGACATGGTCCCTTTCAGAACCAACCGCAACAGAGATTGGGCGGAGAGCACGTCCTTGTCTTTACCGCAGACACCCAGCTTGCTCTGACCTCTAAACGGATGGCTGATGCAGGGACCCTGCAGGCAGTCTCGACAGCTTAAGCCCGATTCACAGAATCCGCATTCAGGAAGCTGGCCTTCGAAACGATCCCATGTAACGGTGATCTCCTGATCTGCTGCTTTCAGCAAGAAATGGTTAACTGCACGATCAGCAGTCTTTCTCTGGATAAACTCCATCTTCTTCTCCTTTCTAAAACACCTTGCGGTAATCCTGGCGAGGTTCAACGGATATGGCCTGGGTCGGACATATCTCCGCACAAATGGGGTATCCCATGTTGCGGCAGCGGTCGCATTTGATCGCGACTTTGTAAGTTGGTGACGGATTGATGATGCCGAAGGGGCATACCATCACACACATCCAGCATGCAATACATGTCGGCTCATGAACATACACCAGTCCTGTTTCCGGGTCCCGCCGCATGGTTCCGTTGGGACACGCATCCAGACAAGGTGCCTCAACGCAGTGCCGACACTGCAAGGCTAGCTTTTTGCCCTCAACATACACCCGGGGTACCGGCTGGGGCTCTTCATTAATTGCGCCGGCCAGTTCCTTGGCGACCGATGCGATTTCCGTTCCGCACCACAGCTCACATTGGTGGCATCCGGTACATTTCTTTGGATCTACTTTTATAACCTGCAATTTGTCCTCCTCATGAGAAACGGGTCCTCAGGTTTAAAGTTACCCGCTCAGGGTTGCCTTTAATGACCTGGTGGGTTGGCGTTCAAGTCAATTATTTTGCTTTAATCTCCTAAAGTTTTCTACCCGTGAACATTTTTCTTTCAAAACTGATGCAGCTATCGGCTCGGATTTGAAGTTAACCCTGAACCTCTGAACCATTGAACGGTAAAGTCTTCAACCCCTACAGCCCCGTATCCATCAGCTCCTTGTATTCCGGTTCGGTGAATTTGTCGCCGTAGCGCCGCAACAAGGGCAGTATATCCATGAAACTCAAATTATTGCTCATCAATGCCTGAATATAGTCGGAGACATCTATTTGCCGCCTGAGAAGAATCGATATAATGCCACAGCGCTGGGTTTGACCCACTCCGATAAAGATCGCTCCGACAATGCATCCGTTCTTTAGAATGATTTTTTTGTATGTGCTCCGGGTCCGTTTTTTGATCTCCTGGAAATGACATTCTTCATCAACATATGAGCATTCGTCGGAGCGGGTGACACCCATGGACATGGCCGGAATACCGATAAAATTCCCGATGGAGTTCATTCGGACGGATCCGCCGTATCGTTTGTCCTGGCCGGCCATATTCAATCCGGCAATTCGGCCCTGTTCAACCGCCATGGGCCAGATGGCATTGATAAAGGGCTGGTTGCGAGCAATGTCAAAGGTCTCACAAACATCTCCGGCGGCATAAATATCCTGACGGCTGGTCATCATGCCGGCATCGGTGGTGATCCCGCCCATCATGCCGATCTCGATACCGGCCTGCTCGGCCAATTC
>CP070771.1:2490401-2492793 GCA_020345785.1 Desulfobacterales bacterium | reverse complement strand
TTCGGCGCCTACTGGGGGTTTGTCTATGTATGGTTCGGCGCCATGGCCGGCGCCGCGGCCGCATTTTGGATCGGGCGAACCCTGGGCCGTGAATTTGCCGCCTCATTAATCGGCAACAAGCTGCAGAAATATGACGACGCCATCGAACGCAACGGTTTTGCAACCGTATTGTACCTGCGATTGGTGTATTTTCCATTTACCCCTATGAATTTCGGCATGGGGCTGACCAAGGTTCGTTTTAGGGATTATTTATCGGGAACCGGTCTGGGTATCATTGTCGGAACTTTTATTTTCACATTTTTCATTGGAACGTTGAAAGAAGTCTGGGCATCGGGCAACTGGGGGGATTTGATATCTTTTAAGGTGTTTTTCTCCATCGGGCTTTTTATTTTCTCTTTCTTTATTCCAAAAATCATCAAAAGGATCAGAGGCGCATGAAAAGAATCCTCGCTGCCGACATCGGCGGCACCAACAGTCGGTTTGGCTATTTTCAGGTTGACGAAAACGGCATCCTTTCGCTGGTCCACTCCCGGTGGATTGATACTCAAAAATCCACCTCCTTCCCCCATCTGATAGATCTTCTGAAAGAAACGACCTTTCCCCTGTCCGCCGACCAGAGCGATATTGCCGTTTTGGCTGTGGCCGGGCCGGTGATTAAAGGTGTCTACAGCAACCCGCCCAACATCGCCTGGGACATCGACGTGTCCAACAGCGCTGAAGATTTTAAAATCAAACGCTGCCTGCTGATCAATGACTTTGCCGCCCAGGCTTATGCCTGCCGCTCACCGGTTATGGAAACCGTCCGGCAGGTGGTTTCAGGACAAATCGACCCGGACGCGACCCTGGCGGCCATTGGTGCCGGGACAGGCTTGGGAATGGCCGCCCTCACACCCGATGGCGCCGGTGGCTATGTGGCCTTGCCGTCCGAAGGCGGGCACAGTAGTTTTCCCTTTGAGTCACCGGCGGAGCTCGATTTCATGAAATTTATAATCAACGAACTTGGCATTTCCTATGTGGAAACCGAATATGTCGTCTCGGGCAGCGGCTTGAGCCTGATTCATCAGTTTCTCTCCGGTGAGAAAATGACGCCGGCCCAGGTCGGTGCCGGTCTGTCGCAGAATTCAAAAACGCTTCAGTGGATGGCACGCTTTTACGGCAGGGCCTGCCGCAACTACGCCCTGCAGGTGCTTGCGCGGGGCGGTGTGTACATCGCCGGAGGCGTCGCCGCAAAAGTACCTGAATTGGTGACCCACTCTGAATTTGAACGACAGTTTCGCAATTCGAAAACGATGCAGGCCGTGCTGGAAAAAATACCCGTCTTTTTAAACACCAACGAAGAAAGCGGATTATGGGGCGCTGCATATTTCGCTGCGCAAACGTTAAAGCAACAGGGGCTATAGCGAGTGCGCCTCCCGCAGAGCGGGAGACCTGAGAAAACCCACTTGAAGAGGGCAGAAGCACATGGTCAATGGTATAAATCCGAAATCCCTGGCCCAGACCTGGATCATTGGCAGTTCATTTTACTTTTGCCCCTATGCTGTCTTACTAAAATGAAGACGAAACAATGTGAGTCGCGCCAGGGCGGGCATAAGCACGAAATACGAAATTCACCCGCCTTAGACGGGCAAGAATCCGAATGACAAAAAATCCAATGACAAAAACATCATACCGCTATATTAATCGTGTTAACAACTAAGTGGACGCGCCCAAACAATGATGTTATATCAGTCACAATTGCCTGAGAGATGAAAAAGATCTTGGAGGAAATTCGCATGTCAAAGCTACTGGAACTTGAAAAATCGGGTCAATCCGTGTGGTTGGATTTTATACGTCGATCATTGATTACCTCGGGTGAACTGCAGGACTTGATCAAAAAAGGAATCAGAGGAATTACTTCGAATCCGGCTATTTTTGAGAAGGCCATTGCCGGCAGCGATGATTACGACGCGGCCATCTGGTCGCTAATAAAAGCCGACAAGAGCATAGATCAGATTTATGAATCCCTGGCGCTTGAAGATATCGGCATGGCCGCTGATTTGCTGCGAAATATCTATGAAACATCCGGCGGCGGTGATGGTTTTGTCAGCCTTGAAGTCAACCCGCATCTGGCCGATGAAACGGAGAAAACCGTAGCGGAGGCCACCCGACTTTTTGAGACTTTAAATCGCCCCAATGTGATGATTAAAGTGCCGGCCACACCGGCCGGCCTACCGGCGATCACGCGCCTCATCGGTACCGGTGTAAATATTAATGTGACGCTGATTTTCGGACTTGATAACTACAAGGCCGTTGCGGAGGCCTATCTGGCCGGCCTCGAAAAGCTTGCCGCAGCGGGTCCTGTCGCCAAATCAGGACAACCGTTGGATCGGATTGCATCGGTAGCTTCCTTTTT
>CP070771.1:2487905-2490301 GCA_020345785.1 Desulfobacterales bacterium | reverse complement strand
AAGAGAAATTATATCTTATCGCTTGGAGTCTTCCACACAATATGACTTCAAAGGGCGCCGATGAGATTTATGTGCAAAATGCAGGTATTCGTATTAATCCGGCAGCAAATCATAAAAATAGAGCATGGCATCCGAGCGGGTGATAATGCCGATAATCCGATCGTTTTCTACAACCGGCAGCCGGCCGATGTCATGCTTTACCATCAGACGGGCGGCCTGCATCGGACTTTTGCCGGGTTCTATGGTGAGAATTTTAGTCGTCATAAACGCTTTGACAGGCGCATTTAACTGGGATTCCTTTTTTATCTTACGAAAATCACGCCTCGAAATCATGCCCACCAGTCTGTTTTTGCTGACCACCGGCAATCCGGTACAACCTTTTTCTTTTAATATCCGAGCCACTTTTCCCATTGAAGTGTCTTCAGTTACGGTAATTACTGGAAATGACATTAAATCGCTGATCTGCACGGAGGCCTGTTGATTGCCTCTGATCAGCTCTTTTATCCACTTTTCAACCGCATCGGGATTAACCGATTTTAACAGAGCCGCCCCGGCATTGGGGTGTCCGCCGCCGCCCATGCTGCGCGTAACGGACCCCACATCAAAACCTTCAACCGAACTGCGACCGATCACCATACAGCGCCCGCGTATCGCATCGGAGAATATACCGAAAGCCACATCAACATTGACGATATCCATGTACATGCGGACAACAACCGCCAGACTGTCCACATGACCTTCGACGTCAATTTTATTGATACTGACCGAGTGACCGTTGATTTTGATCCGCTTGGCGGTCTGCAGCATTTTGAAGAGGATATTTTTTTGTTTCTCACCGTAGGCGGGTCGCAAAAAGGTGCTTATTACGTTCAAGTCGGCCTTGCGATCCAGCAAATATGCGGCTGCATAGGCATCTTCGGCCCTGGTGGACGGAAACGTCAGATTACCGGTGTCTTCATAAATTCCTGCCAACATCAGCGTGGCTTGAATCGGCGTCAGCAATTTGCCCTCTTTTCTTAACTGTCGGACCAAAAGGGTAACGGTAGCGCCGGCAGCCTCCTGGCATATGAAGTTTGCAGTGATATCTCCCTCGTTGGTGTGGTGATCCCATAAAAAGATCTCAAGGTCGGCTTTGTCTTTAAGATGCGACATACGATCGAGGCGCTCCCAGCTGTTGACGTCAACCACAATCAGCCGGGTGATCTCAGCCGGATTGATGTCATCCAATTTACTGACCTGCAAAAGATCTTTATGAATGGATAAAAAGGCTTTCACGTTGGGGTTTAAATTCTTCGGCAATACCGATATGGAGCCAGGATACAAGAGGGTTGCAGCAATAACGCTGGCCAACGCATCAAAATCGGTGTTTTTGTGAGTGGTTACGATATGCATTGCCAAAAATTATAACCAACTGGAGGGAAAATGCAAAGAAAAAGAAACATTGACCGTGGTTTCTTATTTTTTGCCGTACGATGCGACCGGCAAACTCAAATCGATCCTCTGTTGACAGATCCTCTGGGTTTGATATTAAAAGACAGAAGAGATAGTTTATACCTGAATTTTGCACGAGCCGGAGGCTTTCATACTCATTAATTTTCATGCAAGATTCAGGTGGTAATGACCTGCCTTTACACATACATCATTTTTTGAAATATCGTGAATCCCATGAATAAAGTCATCCTATCAGTTTTGGGGCATGATCGTCCTGGAATTGTGGCGGCAGTCGCCAGAGTTCTGTTTGAGCAACACTGTAATATTGAAAATGTCAGCCAGACAATCCTGCAAACTGAATTTGCAGGGTCGTTTATCGTGAACCTGCCACCGGCTTTACAATTGAGCAAGCTGCGTGATCTTCTCGAAAAGGAGCTGGCTCAAATGGAGATGCATGTGCACATCAAGCCTCTCGCCGACCAAACGGCAGCATTTGCATCAAAAGCATGCGAACCGTTTGTTATCACGACCAAAGGTCCCGACCGCAAAGGACTTGTGGCCGGCATCAGCGCCATCATCGCGTCCTATGGTGTCAATATCACCAATCTGCAGGCCGTCTTCAAAGGCGGTGATGAGCCCGGAAACAACATTATGATTTACGAAGTGGACATCCCCACCGACATCGACCAGAATGCCTTTTACCGTGACCTCAGAGAAAAGGCCGCAGCTTTGGCACTGGATATCAGTATTCAGCACCGCAATATTTTCGAAAGCATCAATAGAATCTAGAAATCAGAGAACAGAAGACAGAGGTCAGATGACAGATGAGAGAGCGGACAGGGAGCAGAATACTGATTGATAGAGAAGATCCTAAGGAAATTGGCACAAAACAGCGACACGGAAGTGGCTGGAGACCAACTTTTCATACTCAATTTCTTTTGTCTCAAGCGAAGCGCTCCTTAAGC
>CP070771.1:2485407-2487805 GCA_020345785.1 Desulfobacterales bacterium | reverse complement strand
AAATGACGAATGTCGAATGACAAATGATGAAGGGCGAGGGAAGGAATTGGATCGATCGAGGCTGGGATGCTGGAAAGCTTGGAGGCCGGAAGGCTTCGGGAACAAAGAAGAAGATGTTTGGATTAAAAATGACAGAATACCATAACTCGTCATTCGACAATCGTCATTCGTCATTCTTAACACGTTCGTCATTCCCAGGGGGGGTATGAGCCATGCAAAAACTAAAATATCTTCTCAACAATGACAAAGGTTCGGTTTTGGTTGCGGCAATTATGATTCTGGTGTTGCTGACGATTGTCGGCATTGCCGCGACGAAAACCAGCACGACCGAACAGCATCTCGCCGTCAACAATCTGCTTTATGAACGGGCGTTTTATGCAGCCGAAGCCGGCTTTGAACACGCCAAGGGCGTTCTTAAAGTACCGTACACCGAACAGAACCAGTCCAATATTGCCCTGGGTAATCCCGGCAACTGGACATTTGCATTAAATGGCAGCGGCGTGATCGATGGATTGGCGGCAGCCCAGGACTGTGCACCGCTGGATGGGAGCGGTAACTGCGCCGGCGGAGATGGCGTGGGCGACTTGGAAGGCGGGGTTGTATTGGTGCGGTCCAGCTTAGAAGGTATTTCATACACGGTCACTATCTGGAATAACAATGACGGCGGCGGACCGACCACCGATACCGACGGCAGAATTATGATTCGAACAGCAGCCGTCGGTCCCCGCGGCGCCGTCTGTTCCATTGAATCGCTCATCGAAGGTACCACCGACAGTGGCGGCATGGACGGATACAAGGCCCAGGCCGGTGCCGGCGCCGGCAAAAGCTACCGCAACAACGACCTGGAATCAATCACCGACTTTACACAGCAGATGTGAAGGTGGAGGTTCAAGATTCAAGGCTCAAAGGTTCAGAGTTTAGGTTTGGAGCATCGCCTTTCGGACTTGGGATATCGCCCTCTGGGCTCCGCTTTCACCGGGGCCGCTGCCAAGCTGCCAATCATTCCAATTTGCCCGAAGCTCCTAACGATTTATAATGCTTAAGCTCGGGGAAATACTTTTCACTCTAAATCTCCTCTTATCTGGTTAATATATTCATCCGAGGTCTGCTTACCTTTGTATTTTCCCCGCCAGCGTTTTTTTAGCTCACGAATAGGATCTACTTTTTTTACCTCAGTCCTAAGCCTACCGCAGCCTAGCTGAAAGCGAAGACGGGCCTGCCACGGCGTAGCTGAAAGCGAAGACGGGTCCTCATCCTCTGCACTGATGTATTTGCACCTAGCCTCCTGGCCTCCAAGCATTCCAGCCTCCAAGCCAAAGGACCTTGCGCCCTACCCTATGCGCTATGCCATTTGCGCTCTGCCTTCTCCTTTCTCCTTTTGCCTTTTTCCTTCAACTCTGGTCACTCTCATTGCTTTCTTCAGGCGTAAGTGTCCTTTCCTCAAGATTTAAATTTTCAATCCTCAAACCTTCTATCCTTTCAAAATGCCTGCTATTGTAAGTAGCGACTGAAAATCCAAGCGAAATTGCGGTCGAGCCGATGATTAGATCGTGGGCGCCGATCTGAATACCCCTGCTGCTTAGATCAGCCCATATTTCCGAATATATTCTGGCAATGGATATTTCGAAGGGATATACAGGGAATAACTCAATAACTTTTTCTACAAATGCACTTCTTTTCAGACGTCTATTAGTAGAATCTGCTCGATGGACACCGTGGAGTAATTCAGCTACTGTTATAACACTAAGTCCAAATGCCTCATCTTCTCGATTCTCTGTCAACTTATCGATGTCATGCTCCCGCCTCTCCGCTTCAATGATCACGCTGGTGTCGAGTATTACTCCCATATCTTCCCCTCAGGCAATTGCGGTTGCTTTTTCCAGATATCTTCAAGATCTGCCGCAAAAGATTCCAGTTCTTCATCAAGTTTCGGCAGCTTTTTTAGAAGCCCTTTAAGATCACTCAGCGCAACCGGAGTCGTTTCTTCATCAATCGGTTTCATAGAAGCTATCGGTTTTCCGCCTCTTTCAATAATATAATGAGTCCCTCGAAATTTTATTGTATTTAGTATCTCTGAGAATTTTCTGACGGCTTGAGTGGCTGTCACATGTTTATCCATTGATACAATCTCCATGTAAAATATGATAATCATATTTTACATATTAAATCGTTTTTGTCAAGTTTGGGTTGACATCCAGATCCCGCCAATTGATTGATTTGCTGATTGGTTTAATGGTTACGAGTGAGGAGGTGCTCAAAAACATACCAAATCGGAAAGATCAACGACAAATGTGATCGAAATATGTTACAGAAAACTACAAAGGCATGCGTTAGCTGGAAAAACTACTGATGCAGCCAAAGTTCTTTATACACATCAGCGACCATGGGCAGAGCATGG
>CP070771.1:2482907-2485307 GCA_020345785.1 Desulfobacterales bacterium | reverse complement strand
CGACAATATTCATTCACCTAAAGGCCTTGCATAATGGGGCTGTCGTCCTGAAAGGCCACGCAACTTCGCACCAGCCGGGGGTTATTTTTAACCATTTCCCTTACGAAATTTAATTTGTCCTCATCGGCAAGCTGTTCCCCCGCCTGAAGTCCCGGCCGGGTAAAATGCAGGATGACGGCATTTGAACTTTCAAGCACTGCCTGCGCCAGTAGCGGGCAGCCCTGCGGCCCGTCCAGCAGCCCCTTGACGATCTTGCGCAAGCCGGAGCCGATTCTGACCCCTTCTATTTTCTTGATTAATTCGGGCGCCGCCGACCAGGCCCGGGGAACCAGCCGTTCCAGGTTGGCGGCGGCTGCGGTGATTTCAAGGTCCGGTAGTTGCACCGTTATATTCACTTCGGCTTTCAGAAGGTCGTCGGTCAGCCGCCACGAAACAGCCAGATTTCCGTCTAACTGAGGTTCTACTTCGACAACCTTGTTTCTCAAAAAGCGTATGGTCATTTGAGTTCTCCAGATGATGTTCTCATGCTTAGAATGTATTTATGGCGTAAAAAAATTTTTCCTGCCTACTTGCCAAGCTTTGGGCTTGAAAGCTGGGAAGCTGGAAAGCCGGAAAGCGCGGACGCTTTTTTAACTTACCTTTTTGGAAGTATTCCCTTAGAAACAACTCGGTATCAGTCTGACACCTGACACCCGCCTGCGCGGACGAAGCCGCTACGTCGCGGCGAAGGCCCGACACCTGAGACCTTTCATTTTTTCCCAACTGTTGCCAGTGAAAACTCTATCAGGTCTTATACCTGTTTATTACCAGATTTCCTCTCCCGTTGGATCTTCTTCAACTGCTTCCAAAGCTTTTCCACCTGCTTGCGGGTTTCTTCCAGAGTGCCTGAATTATCAACGATCAAATCACAATATCCCTTCTTCTCATCCGCGGAGAGCTGGGATCTGATCATGCTCATGGCCATCTCTTCTGTTGAGCCGTCGCGTTTCATCAGGCGTAATTTCTGTGCTTCTTCGGAGGCATAGACCATCAAAACATTGTGGAAAAACGATTGCATGTTGACTTCGATCAGAAGCGGCACCACAGCCTGGATGATGGCGTTCGGGTCTTCGCGGGTATACTGCTCAACCAGTTTGATGAATTCTTCAAAAATACGAGGATGCTGAAAACTTTCGAGTTTCTTTTTCTTTTCGAAATCTTTGAATACGATTTCGCGCAGTTTGGTGCGGTCCAAGGTGCGGTCCTCAGCTAAGACTTGCTCACCAAAGTAAGCGACAATGTCCTGCCAGGCCGGTTTGTCGGGCTCCACCACCACTCTGCTCAAGACGTCAAAATCAATGGTGCGTGCGCCCAGCTCTTCCAGCATACCGGCCACAGTAGACTTGCCGGTGGCAATGCTGCCCGTCACCCCTATCAGCAATCTGTTGTCATCGCCTCTGAGCTTTTTGATCATATCTTCTGCAGCATATGCCGCCGGAAAAGCGCCGGCCACATCGGTTTCCGCACCCGCGTAGCTGATAGGATAGCGTATGCCCCTTCTGTAAAGGGCTTCCATGCCGTTCAGGGCCTTATCCATCATTTCGGCCGGAATCGCCATAACCAGTTCATCATCCTGGGCGTGTCCATAACGACGTTCGCCGTAACAAGGAATACTCAGGGCCGGCTTGCGTTGGAGGTAGCATCGGGCAATGGCGTCGCTGCATGAACTTTCTCCGACGCAGTAAAACTGCATCACCTCGTAATCTTCGAACTGCAGGGAATTGATCAACAGCATCATTTGGGCCGGATTGGCGTAAATCAAAACAATGTCAGGATTAAAAGGATTGTAAACGAGGGGCGCCATCGCCACCGCCTCGTATTTGCCGGTCGGCAGTCGGGGAATCTCGTCTTCGTATTTTTTGGCATTGGCCCGGCTTTTGGTCCACACGATGCTGCGGAACGTTCCATCCTTCATGTAGTCGGGTATATCAGTCAATCCGATGATGGAAGGACAAACCACCGACATGAAGTCACCGAGCTCGGCACCGACCGTCCAGTCAAAATTTCTGACCAGATTGATTAACTGGCAGAGGGTGGATTTATGGTTCATGCGCCGGATGAAAGGTATTTCGGAAACGGCCTGGCGGTCTTCGAAAAGCTTGAAGGCCACCGGGAAAGACTTTAGCCGCATCAAAAGCTCCAATCTGCGAATCGGTTTTTCCCAATCACGGGCTGTGGTCATGAGTTGCTCCTTTATTCAAGGTTGTATCCTATAAAAATTATCGATACATTGTCAATTCGTTCTACCCCGCCTGATACACGAGGTAATGGAGTGATGGAGTACTGGAGTATTGAGAAAGAGGGTATCAGTACCTACAATCATTACTCCAATACTCCAATACTCCAATACTCCAACACTCC
>CP070771.1:2480406-2482807 GCA_020345785.1 Desulfobacterales bacterium | reverse complement strand
TGAATCCCATACAAAAGCCCGTCCCGATCGTTGCCGGGATCGTTACCGATGCTGGTGATATCCTTTGTTCCTTTTTCTAGCAAGGCTCTGATGAGATTTTCCGGGTCACCGGCCGGCCCCCAGCCACCAAACATGATGGTGGCACCATCAGGAACATCGGCAATTGCATCCGCACAACTTTTATAAACCTTGTTTAATGCCACGATTACCTCCTTACTTAAAAATTATATCCAAAGAAGCCGATTGGGAATCAATCGGCTCGTTCCAGCACGACAACACCGGCCAAAGCCGCCGGTCCTCCCAGGCAATGGGCCAGACCGCGCCGGGCATTTTTTACCTGTCGGGGCCCGGCCTTTTCCTGAAGTTGATCGGTCAACTCATAGACCATTCGAAGTCCGGAGGCCCCCAAGGGATGACCGAAAGCTTTGAGGCCACCGTCGGTGTTGACCGGCAACTTTCCTTCCAGGCTGGTGACCCCCTCTTCAATGAGCTTCCAGCCTTCACCCGGAGCAGCGAACCCTAGATCTTCATAGTTAATAATTTCCGTAATCGTAAAACAATCATGAACCTCAGCGATGTCAATTTCATCCATGGGTTTTTTGATACCGGCCTGCCGGTAGGCGGTTTGGGCGGCTGATTGGGTTGTTTTAAAACCCAGAAAGGTAAAACCAGGATCAAAGATATTGCGTTCCGTGGCAACCGATAGTCCCATACCTTTGACCAGGACGTAATCCGAACGAATGTCTTTGGCTAATTCTTCCCTGGTGATGATGACCGCGGCGGCCCCATCGCTGCTGGTGGTTGAGTCCAGAATGCTTAATGGTTCAGCTACCCAGGGGGATTTCAATACATCTTCGATCGCAATTTTTCTTTGCAGATGAGCTTTGGGATGGAGACACCCATTGGAATGGTTTTTCACTGCCACCTTAGCAAGGGGTTGCCTGTCAATGCCAAACTCATGGAAATATCGGTGGGCGCAAGAGGCAAAAAAGCTCGGCGCTGTTCGTCCCTTGCCGATCAAGGGATGACCATCGGTGCGGTTTGCCAGCATCAAGCTGCGGGAGCCGGCGTCGCGCATCTTTTCAACCCCGATTGCCAAGACATAATCGTACATGCCGGACGCGACCGCGAAACAGGCATTTCTCAGTGTATCAATGCCGGTTGCACAAATATTTGAAACCAGCGTAATGGGTTTATATAAAAAACCCAAAGCTTCCGCCAGGGGACTGCCGATATTGCGTTCAGCAGCAATCCAGGGCCGATAAGAACCGAGCCAGGCGGCCTGGATTTCGGTTAAATTGATATCGGCGTCTTCACAGGCTTCAATGGTCGCATCCAGGGCCAGATCTGCCCAGCTCTTATTAAATTGTTCACCGAATTTGGTGCATCCGGTACCGATAATCGCGATTTGATCTTTAAATAGCTCCGCCATATCAATCCCTCCCGACGGCCGTGATCGCTTTCCAAAAATAATTGGGAAAGCTTTGACCATCATGTAGTTTGCGGAAATTCAGCTCAACATCCATTCCGATTTTTATGTCTTGGGGATCCGTATCCGTTATTTGACCGAAAAAACGGCCGCCGCCGTCCAAATCAATTGTTACCAGGGATCCTGGTGGGTCCGGGTTTAAATAGAGATAGTCGTTTGTGTAGGTATATACCTTTCCCCTACGTTTTAGTTTAACGGGTTCCATTCGATCGTTTTTCCCGCAGCTGTGACACACCCGACGCTGGGGGAAATGAATCGCCCGACAGTCCAAGCACTTCACGGCGTATAGACGCATATTTTGGGCGCGTTCGCGCCAGAGAAGCGGTAAGGAAGAATAGGCATCGTAAGAGCTCTCGCCGGTGATATCTCTAAAGTTGAGATATTTGGCATAGCTGTTCAGAGCACGTTTGCGTTCAAGCTGCGCTTTGACGGGCCGGAACGTTTTGGCGCGATCAATCTGGTCGGTGACTTCCAATAGGATTGCCTCGGCGCCGTCGCCGTACCCGGCAACAATAATACGGTCTCCCGGATTGGCCATTGAGAAGGTGTTGACCAGGCTGAACAACACCTGAGCGGTTCCGGTGTCACCAATACTGCCTGAGAGCGTATCGGCAATTTGGGTGTCAGCATTAAATCCCAGCTTTCTGGCGAGGCCGTTCAACAGGCGTGGATTGGGCGCATACGCCACCAACTTGAATATATCTTTGGAAGACAAATTTGCTTTTTTCAGCAGGTCTCCAATGGCCTGGCTCATGAGAGGCGTGTAGCCCAGGTTATTTACAAATCGTTGATCCCCGCTGCGCACAAAGGAATCGTTATCCCTTCGCCAAAAATGGGGAAAGTTTGCATTTGTAGCCGCGGATGATTCGATACGGGCCAGGATTTCATCTTTTCCGAGGAGCAATGCCGCCG
>CP070771.1:2477900-2480306 GCA_020345785.1 Desulfobacterales bacterium | reverse complement strand
TTGTAAACTTGAAGCACCCGTATATCTGAGTTCTGCCGCTATTGGCTGGCCGGCCACTTCCATTTCAACCCGGGTCAGATTGCCCAAAAAAGAAGTTTTGATCACCCGTCCTTTGAAGCGGTTGGTGCCCGGCCGGGAGTCTTTCAGAATTTCTACCGCCTCCGGCCTTACATAAACGGATTCTGTTTTCCGATCCTGATCGCCTGCTCCGCAAAGACGCCGACCTGCCAGTGTCGGCGGGTTTTGGCCGGGTGAGTCTACACGCAACCTGTTCATTTTTCCCAGAAAATGGGCCACAAATATGTTGGTTGGACGATAGTACAAGTCAGACGATGTGCCTACCTGTTCTATTCGTCCCTGATTCATGACAACGATCCGATCCGCCATCTCCATCGCTTCTTCTTGATCATGTGTAACCATGATCGTTGTTATGCCGAATCTTTTCTGCAGATCCCGCACTTCGCCGCGCAGTTCAGCGCGCACTTTGGCATCCAGCGCCGATAACGGTTCATCCAGTAAGAGCACCAGAGGATTGGGCGCCAAAGCCCGCGCGAGTGCCACACGCTGTTGTTGACCGCCGGAGAGTTGGTTCGGGTACTTATCCTTGTGATCCTCCAGATGCATCATGTCCAGCAGCTCTTTTACTCGCTTTTGTTTAGCGTCGTTCGTCCATTTGTGGCACTCGAGACCGTAAGATACATTCTGGGCCAATGTCATATTGGGGAATAAAGAATATGACTGAAACACCATACCGAAGTTGCGCAACCGCGCGGGTGTGGAAGCCAGGTCTTTTCCCTGCAACAAAATATTGCCGGTGTCGGGAATTTCCAGCCCTGCAATGACCCGCAAAAGGGTGGTTTTGCCGCAGCCGGAAGGTCCAAGAAAGAAGACCAGCTCTCCCTCCTCGATTTCCAAACTGATGCAATCGACAGCGACGGTCTTGTCGAAGCGCCTGGTAATATTTTGAAGGGTCATAAATGACATCAGACACAACCCTGAGACAACGGACAACGTCGGAAGAAACCCAAATGTTTTCTTCCGACGCAGATCAACAGCAACCTATCGAATCTCGCGTTTGTCGTATATTTCTTGCTTCCATTTGGCCGTGATCTTTTCTTTGTCGCGAGCCGACTTCTTAAGATCGACATCGGCAAAGACCTTACTTACATCGGTCGGCAAGTTGGCCTGCTGGGCCCGTTTGGAACGGCTGGTGCCGGTGATGCAGTTCATAGCAGCCAGTTCATTGTAGAGATTGATAGCAGTATCCGACAGCAGCCAGTCGAGGAACTTCTTTGCATCCGCCTTGTTTTTGGAGGATTTCATCAAAGCCGTCACCTCCAGTTCATATCCTGCACCTTCGCTGGGGATAACCAGTTTGATGGGCACGTCCACGCCGGTTTCGATGAATTTGTCAATGATCTTTACTGCAGCGAAGGCATAGGTGATCCCGATGGCGAACTCTCTGTCCCGCGCCAGCTTGCAGGGCTTGGAACCGGATGAGGTGTATTGAGCAATATTTTGATCCAGGGCCTTTAAATACTTCCAGGCCTTTTCTTCGCCCATGGTTTGCACGAATGCTGCAACCTGTAAATAGCCCGTTCCGGAATCCAGTGGATTCGGCATTACTACATGACCTTTATAAACCGGATCAGTCAAATCCTGCCAGCTGGCAGGCATCGGCAAACTACTTGCTTTGAGTAGGTCGGTATTAATGCATAGGGCTGCAAAATATCCTGTGGTGGCGAACCAGTTGCCGCTCGGGTCCCGGAATTTGGGGCTGATTTTTTCGATCCCCTTTGGCTGATAAGGTTCAATCATGGGTACAATGTCGGGTCTTTCCATTTCAGAGATCGTCCAGCCCCATATAATATCATGATGCGGGTTTTGGGCCTCGGCTCGGATTTTAGCGCCCAGCTTTCCAGCCGATACCCGGTATATGTTGACTTTCACATCGGGCACTTCCATTTGAAACGTATCCACGTAAACTTTGACATCGTCGGTATCCAGGGCGGTATATACCGTGATTTCTCCAGCTAGCGCCGCCGTCCAGGCTAATAGGATACCCATGGTAATGCCGAACATACAACATAAATACTTTTTCATGTCTTAGCCCTCCTTTTTTTGTCATGCAGTTTGTTTGCTTTGTGCTTCAGCTCCTTTGCGTTCATTTCAACCATTGATACAAACTATTATGTTGTCAAAACCTAAGGCGCTGTCTGAATTCGAAACGACAAAGTACCAGCCTATGATAAACTCCTTTTTCTTCTCCGATAGACGGTGAAAGCGAACCGGTCGGCAACAAAATATTCCTCTGAGTAAAGGACGGGTGCATTGTTGGTATTCGTATCGGTCTGTTTGAGGAGCATCAGAAGGGTTCCCGGCCTAATGTCCAGACTGCGAGCAATG
>CP070771.1:2475391-2477800 GCA_020345785.1 Desulfobacterales bacterium | reverse complement strand
ATTACGAAGGGGAGTTGGCGAAAGCCCCTGCGATGGATCGTCTGCACGAGTTTGCGGAAGTCACGATTCTTAATCGCCCGATCGAGGCCGACGACTTCCATTTTCTGAAAAGCGTTCAAATTCTGTTGGCGCTCCGTGAGAGAACAACAATGGACAGTCGATTTTTTGATGCCTGCCCCGATCTGGAACTCGTCCTGCAAACCGGCGGTCATGCCTATCATTTGGACCGGGCCGCTGCAACCAAGCGAGGCATAGTGATCGCTTTGGGCCGTCGAGCTACCAAGTCAAGAGTCGTCGTTCCAGAATTGGTCTTTGGGTTGATGCTTGGTTTGATCAGGCAGATTTATCCGCTGACAACAGAGATGATGAAGGGCGGTTGGCCCGAATCGATCGGGGGCTCACTTGCCGGCCGCACCCTGGGGATTCTCGGTTATGGGCGACTTGGGCGGCCTGTTGCCCGGTTGGCCGCCGCATTTGGGATGAAAGTGATGGCATGGGACAGAGGATCCTCACATTCTGTCGATGAATTCGTCGTCAAACGTCTGCCGCTGGATGAACTGCTCGCGCAAGCCGATGTCATTTCTATCCACCTTCGTTTGTCAGAGGAATCCCGCGGTCTGCTGAATCGGCAACGATTGTCGAAAATGAAACCCGGCGCCATACTGATCAATACTTCCCGCGGGGCCATCGTAGATGAGCCGGCTTTAGTCGAGGCTTTACAAGAAAACAGGCTTGCAGGAGCCGGATTAGATGTATTTGCCGTCGAACCTTTGCCCGAGTCAAGCCCACTGAGAACATTGCCGAATGTTTTGCTTACGCCTCACATCGGGTGGAAAGTGAAGGATCTGCTGCATGAGTTCCTAGAGATTGCGGCGGATCAACTCGAGGAATGGCTAAACAGAAAGCTTTCCCGCGATGAGGTCTTGAATCCCGAGGCCATGGCCATCAGTCGAGATCGTAGGGGCGGACTGGATCCATAAAGGGGGAGGCAACCCCAACGAATACCCGATCTTCGTATTGGAAACGCTTAAATTATGCCTGAGCGAAAAATCGGCCTCAATTCTTTATATTATCTCCATTCATCGGCCAGCGGCATCGTTTGAGATTGAACCAACGCAGTGTGATCCCGCTCCACTGCTAAAACCTTTTCACATCCTACCGACGAAGCCGTTGGCTGATGAATGGAGTTAGACATGAGAGAGAAAAATTATGGAATTGCCGCACCCACCAGAACTCCGCAAACCGGCAAGACAATATGATAATGATTGGCTCACTGTGGCCGCAATGCTGACGATATTTTTCTTTCATTGTGCCAGGTTCTTCAATTTTGAAGATTGGCATGTGAAGAACAATCAATTAGATCAAGGTATGACCCTGTTTGTTGCAATTGTGGCCCAATGGGTAATGCCTCTATTTTTTATACTTTCAGGGATAAGTTCTTTTTACTCGCTGGAGTCTCGGACCACCGTTCGATATATCGGCAACAGATTCCGACGGCTGGTCATTCCGTTGACATTCGGCACATTCATTTTGCTCATTCCAGTTCAGGTTTGGATTGAACGTGTCAGTCATGGTCAATTTGATGGAAGTCTTATTGAGTTCTATCCGCACTATTTTGAGGGACTTTACGCTTTTGGGGGGAATTTTGCGTGGATGGGCCTTCATCTTTGGTACCTGGAAATGCTTTTTATTTTTACCTTGCTTATCTTTCCGCTCTTCGCTCTGCTCACAAAAGAGAGGATCCAAGAACGAGTTTCACGGACCGCCGGTTTCTTCGCGAAGAAAGGCGCAATCTTCCTTTTCGGCATCCCGCTGTTTCTGATGGAAATGCTGGTCAACTTGCAGCCGGAAGGTGTCGGTACCAGAGGTTTTGGTGGGTGGAGTCCTTTTTCGTACCTGGTTTTTTTTGTAACAGGCTTCCTGCTGGCATTGGATTCAAGATACAGGGAGACGATGGAAAGATCCCGGTTTATTGCTTTGGCGCTGGGGCTCTTGACCACTGGATTGATGTTCTTTTTCCCTGTTAATACAGCTCCACTCGGATATTTCGTATCCTATAGCCTGACGGTATTTTGCCGCTCCTTTAATTCATGGGTTTGGCTTGTGGCCTTGCTTGGCTTCGGGAGCAGATATTTCAATTTCAACAACGAGATATTGAAATATGCCAGGGAAGCGGTGTTGCCGTTTTATATCCTCCATCAAACGGTAATCGTTACAATTGGTTTTTATATGATCGACTGGGAAATGGGCATTATGGTGAAATACCTCTTGCTCAGTACCTTGTCATTTGTCGTGATTATTGGAATATATGATCTGTTGATCAGACGGTTCAATGCATTGCGATTTTTATTCGGAATGAAGGTCAAGAATTGAAACTTGAAAGCCTGGAATTCCTTTTTTAATATCCAA
>CP070771.1:2472881-2475291 GCA_020345785.1 Desulfobacterales bacterium | reverse complement strand
CAAGAATTCCATTTGAGTTTAAAAGGATACCTGATATGAAAATCATCCGTTTCCTGGACGAACAAGAGCGTATCTGTTACGGCCACCGCTATGAAGGTGGTATCGCTACGTTGCTGGAAGGTCAATTACCTGAGGAGCTGAAAGATACCGGAAAAAAAATCGCTGTTAAAAAGCTCCTGGCACCCATTGCCCCAACGGCTATCCTGTGCATCGGCCTCAACTATCATCAACACGCTGAGGAAACCGGTTTTGAAATTCCCAAATATCCGGCACTGTTTTTAAAAAATCCAGCCGCCTTGAACCACCCCGCAGACCCCATCGTCCTGCCCGCAACCTGTATAGATCCACCCCAGGTTGACTATGAAGCCGAACTGGCGGTTGTAATCGGTAAACCCGCAAAGAATGTATCGGTGACCGAAGCACTTAGCTATGTGAAAGGATTTACTTTGGCCAATGATATATCCGCCAGACGCTGGCAAAAGCACGCCGGAGCAGGCCAATTTGCAAGAAGCAAAAGTTTTGATACCTTTTGCCCGCTGGGGCCCGTTTTGGTTACTCCCGATGAAATTCCAGATCCGCAAAAAATTCAATTGAGATGCATGCTGAACGGCGAAATCATGCAGGAGGCCCATACATCGGACATGATTTTTTCCGTGGCAGAAATCATTACGTATCTATCGACCGACATGACGCTTTTACCGGGGTCAGTCATTTTGACCGGCACCCCCAGCGGAGTGGGTTACACCCGTAATCCCCCGGTTTTTCTTAAACCCGGAGATGTAGTGAAGGTATCGGCGTCAGATATCGGCACCCTCAAGAATCCGGTTATTTCAGAATCAACAGTCGTCCGTGAAATGGGTGACTTGAATTTTCGGCCATAGGCCGAAAAGGCAAAAGCACGCCAGTGTTTTTAAGTCGAGCTTGCAACCAGGTTTGAAGCACCCGGTTTTTGGCAAGAATGATCGTCCACTGCGCGGGTCAAAGGGAATATTTACATCGATGTTCTTAAAGCTGTTTTTCGCCTTTACGCTTATACCGGTTATCGAAATCTATCTTTTGATCAGGCTGGGCACATATTTGGGCGCCTTAAACACCGTCATACTGGTCATCGGCACCGGCTTAACGGGCGCCTATCTGGCCCGACTGCAAGGCATGCAAACCATGCTGCGTGTTCGCTCAAGCTTGCAGCAGGGTCTGATGCCGACCGAAGATCTCATAGATGCACTGATAATTTTTGCAGCCGGCATCGTACTGCTTACACCTGGATTTCTTACCGACATCGCCGGGTTGCTTTTACTTATCCCGATAACGCGCCGTTACTTTAAACGCCTGATAAAATATAAATTTGAACAGTGGGTCAATCATAAAAATTTTCATTAGTGGAAGAATTTGGAACCCATACAAGGAGATAACATCCGATGGTTGATATCGAAAAAATAGACTATTCTCAATTCGATCGACCTGAAATTCTGATGAACCTGTTTCATCCCAGACCAGAATGGGGAACCCGATTGAATACGGCTGACAGCGACCTTCTTATCCCGGTAGAAGATGATATTGTGATCGGGGCCTGCTTTCACATGATTGAAAAAGCAGCTCCCAACATCCTGTTCTTTCACGGAAATGGTGAAATTGTATCTGATTACGATGAAATGGCCCCCCTATATAACCGAATCAATATTAACTTTCTAATTGTGGATTATAGGGGCTACGGGCAATCTAGCGGATCTCCCTCGGTCACCAACATGATGCGGGACTGCCATACGATTTTTGAATTTAGCGATTCTTGGTTGCAGGAGAACAACTATACAGGTCCGTTCATCCCCATGGGCAGGTCTTTGGGCAGCGCTTCGGCCCTGGAACTTTCAGTTAACCATCAGGACCGAATAGGCGGCCTGATTATAGAAAGTGGGTTTGCATTCGAACGACCTTTGCTCGAGCTTCTGGGCGTTGACCCGAAGTTCATCGATATTAAAGAAAAAGAGGGCTTTCGGCATTTGGAAAAGATCAAAAATATTGTTAAGCCGACATTGATTATCCATGCAGAAAACGACCATATTATTCCCTTTGCAGACGGGCAGGCATTGTTTGACGCTTGCCGATCCGCCCAAAAGAAGTTCCTTAAGATACCGCGTGCCAATCACAACGACATCTTTATGCGAGCTGCGCCGCTGTATCTGGATGCGATAAAAGAGTTGGTGATCCAGGCGGATTAAAAGGCCGTTTGCCGCAGTCCGAAAACCCAAACAGGACGCTCCTCTAATCCCCGGTAAAAATCATTCGTTTTGGGCCCAATTATCCCCTGCGTTTAGAGCATTTGGATCATGCCATATTGGCTCGCATTTCCTATGAAAATTTTATTTTATAGCAATTGGCAAAAATATGTTTCGTTTAATCCGTCGCTTCTAGC
>CP070771.1:2470359-2472781 GCA_020345785.1 Desulfobacterales bacterium | reverse complement strand
CTATCCGTCACCGGAATCGTAAACCCGGTACGGGTGCTAACCAAGAAGAACTTGCGGCCTGGCGACTGCCTGGTACTGACAAAGCCGCTTGGCACCGGCATTGTCAACACGGCCATCAAGGCAGCGATGGCTTCTGCAGCTCTCACAGAGAAAGTGACTCGTTTGATGGCCGTCCTTAACCGGGATGCCGCCAGGATCATGACGGATTTCAATATCAGCGCCTGCACCGACATCACCGGTTTCGGCCTGCTGGGGCACATTGCAGAAATGGTGTGTGGCTCGGGCACGAGCGCGCGAATCGAGTCCGCGCAAGTTCCGGTCATCGCCGAAGCCCTGGAATTTGCGTCCATGGGGCTCATCCCCGCCGGGGCTTACAAAAACAAAGAGTTCCGTGAACAGATGATCGCCTTTGCCAAAACCGTGCCGCGCGTGCTTCAGGACCTGCTGTTCGATCCCCAGACCTCAGGTGGGCTGTTGATTAGCGTTAGCGACAATCAAGTCGCCGCCCTGGTCACGGCTCTGAAAGATGCGGGTATCGGCGATGCCGCCCAAATCGGCGAAATCATTCACGGTCCGGAAGAGAAAATACTGGTGGTATGATGAGCCCCAACAAAAAGTTATTAAAAAGTCAAAATCAAGATAGCAGTTGTTCAGGAGGTATTCCCATGAGAGAAATCGATGCCCGCGGACTGGCGTGCCCGGCGCCGGTACTTCAGACAAAGGCCACTCTACAGGAAGACAATCCAGGTAGTGTAAGAGTGATTGTCGACAATGCAGCTTCCCAGCAAAATGTTCAGCGATTCTTGGAATCCCAAGGTTTTCAGGCGGCCCTGGAACAAGATGGGGCCGACTACGTTGTCATCGGAACGTCTGACGCGTCACCTTCAGCGCAGCCCCGGCTCGCCCCGGTGCCGTCTACCGACACGAAGAAGATCATGGTCATGTGCTCTACGGACCGGATCGGTTTTGGCGATGACGCGCTGGGCCTGAAGTTGATGGTCAACTTTCTGCGAACGCTGAAGGAGATGGGCGAAGAGCTGTGGCGCCTGGTGTTCGTAAATAACGGAGTTAAACTGACCATCGAGGGCTCGGAGGTGCTTGAGGATCTGAAGGCTTATGAAAAAGAGGGAGTCAAGATCCTTGTGTGCGGAACCTGTCTGGATCATTTTGACCTTCTGGAGAAAAAGCAGGTCGGTGAAACAACTAACATGCTGGACATCGTCACAGCTTTGCAATTGGCCGACAAGGTTGTTAGCATGTAGGGTAAAAGTAGACTACTAAAAGAGGTTAGCCATAAAATAGCTAACCTCTTTTGCTTTGCGACGAAAGACGGTTGAAAATTTAATGATTTGATGATCGATGCGTTCTAGTCTTAACCACTCATCAGGTAGCCGACAAAGCCGTTAATACTATTTTTCAGGAAATACTTCTCCCTTTCCCGAACGTCTGCCGATAAATTATGGAGGTTTGCCAGCCGCGAATCTTCCTTTAACAATCGCTTTACGCAGGCTTCAATAAGATCCTCAGGATCCGATCGTTTAATTTCCTCTCCGATAATTCTTTTCCAATCGAAAAGTTGCAGGCGGTGATTTTGCAGCATCGCAGCGGCATCTAGAGCCATGCCGTAATGGCCGTAGCATAGTTTTTCTGGCTTGCTGGCAATCAGTCTGTCGACACTTTCTAGGGCAACATCAAAAAAAAACTTTGGCGGGGTGGCGGGCCGCATGTAAACGCAGTCCCGGGAAATGGCAAAATATACTCCCGCGGCTTCTCCGGCAAACAGGTAAGGTTTTGTCAGGTAGCTCACATGGTGGGCGGCATGCCCCGGTGTGATGAACGGTATGATGGCGTCCGATTTGAATTGTTCGGCATCCAAAAAGCGGTTTTGGGAAACCGCCTGGATGGGGCCGTAGGCAAACGCCGTATCCCCGAGAACCTTTTTGGTTCCTTCCCACAGACGCGATGGCTCCACCAGATGCGGGATGCCCGCCGGATGACAAACGATCGGCGTTTTCGGGAAACGCGCAGCCACCTCACCAATGGCTCCGGCATGGTCCAGGTGAATATGCGTGAGCAGGATAAAATCCAGGTGTTGGATTTTTAAATCCTCCAGAGTGTTGATTAGCCCCTGGGCAGTGGAAGACGGCCCCACATCGACCAAATAAGTGATATCGTCTTGATACAGCCAGGCGGTGATAAAGCTGATAAAGCCTTCCATGGGGGGGGTGAGGGTAATTAAATAGAGGTCATCAGAAACGTTCTGGATTTCGGCATCCACAGGTATTATCTCCAATCAACGAGTATCGTATCATACAAAACCAGATTTATTTGAAAGCACTTTCTTATCCACAATGACAGTGGTTAAATCTCAAATCCCAAATTACAAATTCCAAATAAATCCCAATGACCGAAATTCAAAATC
>CP070771.1:2467828-2470259 GCA_020345785.1 Desulfobacterales bacterium | reverse complement strand
CATCCGAACCCACCTGAATGATGCCCTTTTGCGGGTACAGCCCGAAAAGCCGTGCCGGATTGGTGCTGGTCAGTTCAGCCAACCTTTCCAGACGCATGCCGCGCTTGACAACCCCCTCAGAATACATGACCGGCAGTCTGAACTCCACGCCGGCCATCCCGTTGGGAACCTTGTCAAAACGATCTTTTCCCATTTTTTTGGATTTGACACTGAAAGACGCGTCATCGGTGCTGACCACCGCGATACTTCCTTCCGCCAGCCCCTGCCACAATGCGTCGATGTCTGCTTTTTTGCGCAAGGGCGGGCTGATAATGTAGTTGATCCCGTCACGCCGCTTGTACACACTGTCGGTCAGGCAAAGATAATGGGCACAGGTTTCGGCAAAAGCCGCCTGACCCTGTTTTTGGCATTGTCGCATAATATCCCGCCCTTCACGGGTGGACATATGCACGATATAAAACGGTGCCTGCATGCAATTTGCCAGATAGGCGACGCGATGAATGGCCTCGGATTCCACGATATTCGGTTTGCTTAAGGCGTGGTAGACGGCGCTGGTTTTGCCCCGACTCAAATACGCGTCTTTGAGGCGCTGGGCGATAAAGTTGTTCTCGGCATGCACGATCACAAGCCCCCCGTGGCGGGAAGTTTGTTCAAACAGCGCGACCAGCGCCCCGTCATCCACCCACATCCCCGGGTAAATGGTGTACACTTTAAATGTGGGGACACCGGCCTGGACGATGCTGCGCACTTCCTTGATAACCTGCGGGGTTGGATCCGTAATCTCCGCATGCAGCCCGTAGTCGACCACCACTTTCCCGTCGGCTTCCGACTGTTTTCTTTTGATGGCATCCGCCAGAGAGCAACCCTTTTTCTGGTTGGCGAAGTCAATGATGGTGGTCACACCGCCAAAAGCAGCGGC
Organism: Desulfobacterales bacterium; assembly: GCA_020345785.1. The sequence goes on along the minus strand of CP070771.1, from coordinate 2,469,340 downwards.
CCGGGTACCCGTAAAAAAATCGTGCAGGCTGACCGTGCCCATAAAACGATCCAGGAAGTGAACGTGCATATCGATCAGTCCGGGTAGTACGATTTTGCCCTGGGCATCGATCCAGTTGTCGGTCTTGGCCATATTTTTGGCTTTGCCGATGCCGGAGATCTTTTCATTTTCAATAAAAATATCCACCGACTGCGCCCCCGTGGGCAAGACGACTTTTCCTCCTGCAATGATGGTTCTCGTCATAATGTGTGCATCCTCCTTTTCTGATGTTAAGTTACAGAATCCAATATAGGGTTCGCTTCGCTCAAGGAAAAAAGGAACAAATCCTTATTGGCTTATTATTTGAATCCTGAACTTGTAAGCTGGTACGAAGTGTCATGAGCTAGCATCTACCAATTTTTTGCCTCAAGCCCCGGAGGGGCGCTCCTCCAAGCCCCGTCTTGATAGGGGCGGCGCCTCGGAGGACCGGGGGCGGACCGCTCCTCAAGCGGAGCGATCTTTTAAGCCCTTTCCAACGGCGGTAATCGCTGGCGAACAGTTTTTGAACTCCTTGAGCTCCGGATGCTTAAAGGCGCTGATTTTGCTGGTGAGCACCTGATAATCCACGAGGCTCTCGGCCATTTTTACCGCGCAGACCACGCCGTCCAAAACCGGAACACCCAGGGCGTCTTCCATGTCCTTGTCCAGTCCGGCCATGCCGGCACATCCTAGAAGAAGCACCTCGGCGCGATCCTCGGTCACGGCTTTTCGGCCTTCTGAAATGAGGGTGTCTTGAACTCGGCTGGACCTGGTCTCGGTTTCCAGAACGGACATTTCAACCGCCCGCACGGATGTACACCGCTGCTTGAGACCGTAGCGATGAAGGAGATCCTCGATCTGCGGCCAGGTTCTTTTCATGACATCCAGAACGCTGAAACGATAGCCAAGCGTGCAGGCCGTCAACATCGCCGCTTCCGCGATTCCGATTACCGGTGCCGTCATGATTTCCCGAGCCGCAAACAAACCCGGGTCACCAAAACAGGCGATGATGTAAGCATCGAATTTTCCGCGATGCTCAAGCAGCAACTCCAGGGCGGCTTCAGCGGCAATGGCCTCATCAAAGTAGCCTTCAATGGAAACCGGACCTCTTTCAGGATTGACCGCTTCAATTTCGGTATCTTTGCGGGCGTATTTGCGTGCACACCGGGCAACGGATTCCGTCATTTCAGGGGTTGTATTCGGATTGACTAGAAGTATTTGCATTCGGCGAACTCCCTTCTTTCTGACAGGCCAAAACGCTTAAAAACTAGAAAATCAGGGGGACACCGCATAAAGGTCGGCACACCGGCAAACCAGGGGGTGACGGCCGGATCCAAAGGCATGTGTTTTTTCATTTCTTCACCTGTATGATTATGTTGGAGTCGTAATGTATCAGGGCAAAGTCAATCCGCCGGCGGACCAATGCCCAAAACAGAAAACCGAAATTTCAGCTTGCTTTTGTTTTGATTTTTGAACATTCGGATTTCGATATTC
>CP070771.1:2465291-2467728 GCA_020345785.1 Desulfobacterales bacterium | reverse complement strand
TTCTTCTATATTCAACTGCCCAAAATGCGCGGTGTGCTCACCATTGCCGTGCTGCTGCGCTGGATGGACAGCTTCCTGATTTATGCAGAACCCTTTGCCTTGACCGGAGGCGGTCCCGGCAATACGACCACCTTTCTGTCGATCTACCTGGTAAAGCTTGCAACCATGCAATTTGACCTTGGCCCGGCGGCAGCATTTTCGCTGATCTACTTTTTTATCGTACTCCTTTTTAGCTTTGCATTCTATCAGGCACTGCTGAACGTTGGAAGAGGAGAAAAAGCATGAAGATCCAAAAAAGAACCATCGCACTATGCATCTATTTCGGACTCCTGATACTTCCGATCTACTGGATGATCAACATGTCTCTGAGGACCAATGCGGATATCCTCGCTAATTTCGCGCTTTATCCGGCCGACTTGACATTTAGAAACTATATCAAGATATTTACGGATCCAACCTGGTATACCGCTTATATCAACGCCATTATTTATGTCTTCATGAATACCGCCATGTCATTGGCCTTTGCCCTGCCCGCCGCCTATGCCTTTTCACGCTATAAGTTCCTGGGCGACGGGCAGATGTTTTTCTGGTTGCTGACCAATCGCATGGCGCCTCCGGCGGTCTTTCTCCTGCCCTATCTCCAACTCTATTCAACCATCAAGCTGATGGATACCCATATCGCGGTGGCCCTGGCTCATTGCCTGTTCAACGTGCCCTTGGCCATCTGGATCCTGGAAGGCTTTATGTCCGGGGTCCCTAAAGAAATCGATGAAACTGCTTTTATTGATGGGTATAGCTTCCCTCGCTTCTTTGCCACTATCTTCATTCCACTGATTCGCGCCGGAGTGGGGGTAACCGCATTTTTCTGTTTTATGTTCAGCTGGGTCGAGCTGCTCTTCGCCCGGACCCTGACGATTACCGAGGCGAAGCCCATTACTGCTACCATGACGCGCACGATCAGCGCGACGGGCCTGGATTGGGGCCTGATGGCGGCAGCCGGTGTGCTCACCATCGTCCCGGGAGCAATGGTGATCTGGTTCGTACGAAACTACATGGCCAAGGGCTTTGCTTTAGGAAGGGTGTGAAAAATATTGAATATTGAAGACTGAAGATTGAAGATTTGAGAAATACTATCGATCTTTACTAATATTATTCATTTGAGGCTTAATATTATTAATCAGCTATAATGAATCGTGAGGAATTAACTAGAAGGACAAAAGAATTTGCTCATCGCTGCGTGAAGTTGGCGATGGCCTTGCCGGAAGCGCCCTTAGGTAAGCATATTGGAGGCCAACTCGTCAGATGTTCGACGTCTGTGGCAGCAAACTATCGGGCAACTTGCCTTTCGCAATCAAACGCGAGCTTTGTAGCAAAGTTAAGTATCGTTTTAGGAGAAGCCGATGAAGCCGCATTTTGGTTGGAATTTATCATCGCTGAGAATCTGCAGAAAGAAAATTTGGTCAAGCCTCTTCTGCAAGAAGCTGAAGAGCTGACAAAAATTTTTGCAGCTGCCAGAAAAACGGCAAGCACAAAATTTTAAAATCGAAAGGATTCCTTAATTTTTCAATCTTCAATCTTCAATTCAAAGGGGTCGACATGAGTCTCGAATGGATGTATTGGACCAAACCAACGGCATTTTTTTTCATCGGCATTTTCCTGATGATCGGCGGTATGCTTGTCTGGGAGTTGGTGTCGCCGACCGTCGAACGCCGGGGTTTTCTGATGGTCCCGACCACGCGGGGGACGAGATTTTTTTTGGGATTGTTAGGCAGCGCCTATATCCATCTCGCATGGCTTGGTTTCACCGATTTGGCACTTTGGTATGCGACGATCATATCTTTGATCTGGGTAATGGTGGTAATGCGCTGGGGGTGATAAAAATTGAAAATTTTCGATCGAATATTGAATATTTAAGGTCCGACTTCGGCGAATCAATTTTAAAACGAACTACCATAAAATGACGGATTGACACGCGGCGCACACGCCGCGCAAGTGACTTCCGCAAACATTCAATTTTCATCAGTCGGTAGTCAATACTCAATTCCGGCTTGTCAGGGTTAGGATTTAAAAGGGTTTACTCGTTGTAGGTAGGAAGCTCTTATATTGTCCGGCGCTCATGGCCTTCACGCCGACGATATAGGATGTAAATCAAAATATAATAAATGAAGGCCGAGTTTTGGAGGTATCCGTATGAGAGGAATTATATCGAAGAAGAGGAACAGGATGGTGCTTTTGCTGGGTGGAATTGCTGTAATGCTCGCTTTTTTTGCAGGTACTGCGAGTGCGGACATGGCAGCCGCCAAGAAGTGGGTCGACGAGGAATTTCAACCCTCGACGTTGACAAAAGAACAACAGATGAAGGAGATGGAGTGGTTCATCAAGGCAGCCAAACCATATCAAGGAATGAATATCAAGGTCGTGTCCGAGACCATCACAA
>CP070771.1:2462751-2465191 GCA_020345785.1 Desulfobacterales bacterium | reverse complement strand
TGAAAGGTAGCCACACCAATCACCTGCCCTTTCAGATTGACCACCGGACTGCCGCTTGAACCCGGAGAAATGGGGGCAGACATTTGAAAAAATTCTCCCACCGATGGAATTTCTCGAATCGATGAAACGATGCCCTCACTAACGGTTTGTTCAAGTCCCATCGGACTGCCGATCACCATGATTTGCTCGGCAATGTCGGGCAGATCTTTGCTGATCTTTATCCATTGGACTTCTTCACGCGGTACATCAACCAGTACTTTTAGAAGGTCGACCGATTGATTTTCCGCGACCACCATCTTGACCGGATATGTTTTTCCGTCAGCAGTCCGCACATCAGCGGCATAACTGCCCTCGAGAACATGATAGTTAGTGATTAAGTGTCCGGTTTTATCTATAAAAAATCCGCTGCCGATACTGTTAACCTTTCGAGTAACATCGTAGACGATGACCGTCACGACGGCAGGGCGAATTTTATTAACCAGTTTGGTAAGATTAACTTCGGCATATAGATGCCCGGTCATCACCGACCAGAAAAATAATCCGAGTATGAATGATATCCTTTTTTTCATATTAACACCCGTAAATTGTGATCGAAACAGCTGACTTATATCTTAAGCATCTATTTCCTATTTTGAAGCAGGTGCATCGCTTTTTGATTTAAAATTTAAGGGGAAAAATGGGGGTGCCGGTGTAATTAAGTTTCCAGCAATATGTTGGGATCTAAAAAGCACAATATATTGATTTTTTTCTTGACATACAACTATATATTGTGATACAAAAAATACATCCCTCCTTAGAAAGGACGGTTTTGCCGTCCGCTTTTTAAAAGGTTGTGTGACATTGGCGGCGCCCAAAGCATCAAGGCGTATGCCGAAACTGGTCATAGCATAATACCGGATACTGCATTTTTCGCCGCGCTGAATATACGAAATGTGAATCGCTATGACCGCAACCTTCAACCCCCCCGCGAGGCCGTGAGTGCTTTGCGGGGGGTTTTTTTATCCCAATATGCAGACCTCGTCGCCGGGCCAATCCGCAGATAAAATCAAGATAAACGCAACATCTTCGGGTTGTAAATGCTGACGGTCATCCCCTCCGGACTGCAGACCCAACGGGCAGGAATCTGGGGCTGGATACGCTAGTCGGTTTGAGCCAGATTTTTCATTTCCCTCTGGGCTTCTACGCTGTCACAATGTCCGTAAATCGACTCGATGTAATGCATGCACCTGTCGCTGACAGTGGACTTTCTGGCAAATTTACACTTTTTCTGATCCTGCCAGATCAATCCAGCACTGCAGCGGGACATTATACCGGGAGTGCAATAGTTGACGCTGATCAGTTGCGAGCGATCATGGCGGTTGTCTCGAAAATGACTCGTCTTATCATCCTTTTTAGAAAATACCATTTTAGTTGTTGCCTCTTTTATGATGACAGGTCCTATCCGAAAAAGAATACAACCTGGGATTAATGTTTGGTAAAAATCTAGTTAATCAAACCTGAACGTGTGCCGGGGCAGGATGACTTTTTTGGGGCACATGGATTTGTAAATTACGTAAGATTTTAGAGACAAAAATTGCGTTGAAGTTACACCCCAACCGGAAAAACCCGGTGCATCAGACGAGCAGGTCTGACCCGGTTGACACGTGAAAATGATCAGGCGTTCGAGCTGTCCGCCAACTTCAAGTGCGGTTTAAGGGCTGGATACATGCGGCAGAATTGTTTTGCACGTGGTTGACCAATTTTGAGACCGGATAATAGTTCAGTTCGCGAATATGCTGATGTTGCAGAATCTCTTGCAAGTGCCTGGTTTCCTGGATTTGCGGATCGAGCCAATCGTTATATGCTTCAGGTTTGAGTATCACCGGCATTCTGTGGTGGATATCTTGCACAGATTCGCTGGCCGTCGTTGTTATGATCGTGCAGGAATTGTACACCCGGGTATCTTCAGCGGCTTCCTTGTTTTTCCATGATTCCCACAGACCGGCAAATGCAAAGGGGCGATTCGACGGCAAGGATATGAAATATGGCTGTTTGTTACCTTTTGCACCTTTCCATTCATAAAACCCATCAGCCAACAATAGGCATCTGCGACGTTTAAAAGCCGCCCTGAAACTCGGTTTTTGGGCGACCGTCTCCGCGCGGGCATTGATGAGCCTGGAAGCGCCTGATACGTCTTTAGCCCAGGATGGAACGAGTCCCCAATGGAGTCTTTCCAGCCGGTGACCATTGTGGTAAATGATGGCTAATACGTCATGGGTCGGCGCAATATTATAACTCGCAACGATCTCGCCACCGACGGATTCAATCCTGAAATAAGACTCAAGGGTTCGCAGAGAACTAAATTGTACGAATCGACCGCACATCTCACTATTTCCTAACCCGGATGAGGCGGACTCGCCAAGACGCAAAGACGCGAAGATTAACTTGAAAATTTACCTTT
>CP070771.1:2460210-2462651 GCA_020345785.1 Desulfobacterales bacterium | reverse complement strand
CCGATACAGGAGCTCGTTACCGAATACTGCTGGGGTGCTGTCTGGGCCCGGCCGGGGCTGGACCGGAAAACCCGGAGTTTGCTTAACTTAGCCATGCTCACCGCCCTTAACCGGCCTCACGAGGTAAAGCTGCACCTAAAAGGCGCTTTAAACAATGGCTGCAGCAAGAACGATATCATGGAGGTTCTCCTCCAGGCCGCCATTTATTGTGGTGTTCCGGCGGCAGTGGACAGCTTTCGTGTGGCCAAAGAAATCTTTCAGGAAGTTGAGTCCAAACAAGAGCGATGATGGAAAAATCGAAACAAATCGGTTTCATTGGTTTGGGCAACATGGGATTTCCGATGGCATCACGGCTCGTAGAGGCAGGTTATTCATTGTCGGTTTACGACATCAAAAGTGATGTCCAAGCAACCTTTTTGAAAGGCCGAAGCGCCACGGGAATGGATACGCCAGCTGAAGCTGCGAAAAGTAGCGACTTGATTATTACCATGCTTCCCGATGGCAAGGCGGTTTCAGCGGTTGTTCTGGGAGCGGAAGGATCCGCAGGCATGATTGATGTCATGTCTCCAGGGACGATACTGATCGACATGAGCTCGTCTTCGCCTATGGGCACTAAAAAACTCGGCCAACTGCTCGCGTCCCGTGAGATCCAGATGATCGATGCACCGGTATCCGGTGGCGTGCCTAAAGCGAAAAGCGGCGAGTTAGCCATCATTGCCGGAGGAAAGGCCGAAGTCGTGGAACGATGTCGTCCAATCTTCGAGGTATTGGGGTCACGGATTTTCCATAGCGGCTCACTGGGATCCGGCCATGCTGTAAAGGCCCTAAATAACATGTGCTCGGCAGCAGGCCTCATCGCAGCGGCTGAAGTGCTTCTGGTTGGACAGAAATTCGGAGTCAATCCCCGGGTCATGAATGACATCCTCAACGCGTCTACCGGGCGAAATAATAGCACTGAAAATAAGATGGCCCAGTATGTGTTTTCTCGGTCCTTTTCATCAGGATTCTCTCTTGATCTGATGGTAAAGGACCTGACAACCGCCATGGATCTAGCCAGGGACATCGGGATACCGGCTCATTTTAGCAGCGCATGCCGGGAGCTTTGGGTCGCTGCGCAATCCGGGCTGGAAAAAGGGGTCGACCACACGGGCGTTGTGCGCTGGTTCGAAGAATTGGCCGGGATTCGTTTAAAAGACGAGCAGATTTTGAAATGAATGATACCTGGGAGGGCTCGAGCCAACTAGACCTTAACGTTGCATAAATCTGTATAACTTTTTAAGAGGGGGTAAGCGCAAGACCTTCGTTTTTACGGGGTCGATACTGGATGCTGGATATTCACGAATGCACCGGCAATGAAATCCAGTATCCAGAAACCAGTATCCAGGATCAATCAATACTGCCGGTGGTTTTTTTTCTGAACGGCCTAAATCCAATGTAATATTTTATGCAATTATGAGGTAGAGTTAAAGGAAGGCGCAATCTGAAATGCAACCGAGTCTCATTTCGCTTAAAATCACCGACCGGATTTTCGAAATTCTCAGCAAGATACCTTATGTGGCATTTTACGCCAAGACCCGGGGTTGGGAATTTATTTTAAGCTGGAGTCACCGAATCACCGGTTTGCTCCTGCTCCTGTATCTCTGGTTTCACCTGATCACCCTCTCCGCCCTCAGCACCCCTGGAGAGTATGACGCCAAAATGGCATTATTTTCTTCCCCGTTGATTGTGTTCTTCGAATGGTTGCTTGCGATTCCGGTGATCTTCCATGCCGTCAACGGCGGCAGGTTAATGCTTTTTGAATTCTACGGCTATCGCAATGATGCCGCGATGATTCGATGGTTGTTTGCGGTATCGGCTGCCTATGTGTGTCTTCTAGCTGTTTTTATGCTCCTTGGGAATCAGAGTGTTTCGCCGATTTTCTTCTGGCTGACCGTATTTATGATTGCCGTGATTGTTGGATATGCTTTCCTGGCAAGAATTTGGCGATTGGTGCATTCGCCGTTCTGGAAATTTCAAAGAATCAGCGGGGTGTTCCTGCTGGTAATGATACCGGCGCATTTTTTGTTTATGCATCTTAATCCGGCAGTGGGTAAGGATTCGGCCGTGATTATTGCCAGGATGCAAAACTTTTTTGTCAAAATTGTGGATCTTGCCATGGTTCTGGCGGTTGTATACCATGGCGGCTACGGGCTGTTTTCAGTGGGCAAAGACTATATCGTCTCGCGGCGTCTGCAGATTTTGATGACCGTGCTGGTGGTAGTTGTGATGGTGTTGTCTGCCTGGATGGGTATAAAAATAATAATTAGGGTCTAAAAAACCCGTTTATGGCTTTGAAAAGTGCCTTGTTTTTATGAGGTCGATGCTTGATACTGGATATTCGGTAATGCTCCTAACCCGGACAAGCCGGTTGGAGTGAAACGGAAATCCCGATTCATCGGGGA
>CP070771.1:2457664-2460110 GCA_020345785.1 Desulfobacterales bacterium | reverse complement strand
TACCGATTGTCTGTGCAAACGACCATTCGATGCGCCGTCGGATCGCAACCGCCGGTTATAAACCTGGCATTGACGCCCCGCTCCCGGTACTGTTCGATTTCTCCCCGGTTCGTCAGGTACATGATATCAGCTTGCCGGCCTTGTTTGACGACTTCTTCAAAACTGCGGCTCGAGCCTTTTATACAATCATCATAGTACATCACTACCGGCATTCGCTTTTTTGCCCTCAGCAGCAGCTCATAAGAGATATCACGGCCGTGAAAAAAGAGAAAGTCCGGGTTGGATATGAACATCAGCTTATCGACCAAAGCCGTAGCAACCCGCTCTCCCAGATAAGATTTCAGCTTCCGATACTTGAGCCAGCGTGCCTGGTGTCCCTGCCGTTGAAACGCTTTTTTGAAATAATAATAAATGCGCGTATGGCGCTTTGATTTGGCAATGATAAAAACTTTCAAATTGTAATCCCCAACCCGGACAAGTCGGAACCAAAAAAGAAATTAATCACGAAAGCACGAAAAGGAGAAAAAAAAAGTTTCGTGTTTTCTAAATTTCGTGTTTTCGTGATGATAAAATTTTTTCGTAAAATGCAAAAACTTTACTTTCAAGCGCCTAGTCAAATGAACGCAGGGCAACCCGCCAGGGACTTCGCCCTGAAAAATAGAGATTTTAGGTGTGATTAAAACATATTGGCTCTTTCAAATCCAAATGAAAAAATCATAAAAAAAATGCGCAGCATAAACCAATTAATCCGCGGCAGCTTCGGTTTAACAGCTCTCCTCAATTTACCAAGAACCATTCACCACCTTAAGCACCCTATTTTTCAGGGCGGATTAATTGGCGGATTCGATCACTCGGCGGTTGGCCAGATGCGCCGAACTGATGATCCGAAATATTACTTCCTCGGAGTTGACAACACAAAGCTGCTCGGCACGACGTCTGTCGAGGGCGCGCTTAAATCCTGGAACGGCAAGAATCGTTGCGACCAGAATCATTCCATCCAAGCAAAAAGGCCGATAGCAGATCCTCAACAGCTGAAATAAAATGTGCTGCCTTAACATTTTAGTGGAAGTCAGATTCTTCCAAAGGTAAAAAAGTCTGTTGCGCTTGCGAATTGCGCTGACCTTGAACTTTTTAAAGGAACGCGCGATGGTACCCTGATGATGGTGGGTGACACGGGAGGCGGGCACCACGACGCATCTCCAGTCCCGTCGCCAGGCGCGGAAACCCAAATCAGTATCCTCGTAGTAAAACGGATTGAACAGATCATCAAAACCTCCCAGCTCGATAAAACGGGGGCGATCCACCGCAAACGCAGCGCCGGGGGGAAACAGCGTGTACCACGCGCAGGGCAACGCTGACGTGTTATGCATGAGATGTTGCAGCGGAGATGATTCGTAACGAATCTTACCGCGTCGAAAATATGGAATGCTGATGGTCACATTGCTGAGGTTTTGATTATCGTCGAATATAAGGGGCGAGGCCGCAAAAACAGCGGGATCTTCAAAACTGTCAACCAGCGGCGCGATAAAGCCGGGAGCTACTTCGACGTCTGAATTCAGGAAAATGAGAACCGGATTTCCTGCAGCTTGTGCACCTGACCAGCAGGCCCGACCGAATCCTTTGTTATGCCGGTGAACCACCAATTTAACGCCCGGAAACGCTTCCCGAAGGAGGGCGACCGATATGTCGGTGCTGGCATCGTCCACCACGATGATTTCAGCATTTCCTTGATACTTTTCACACGCATCCAACACCGAGGGCAGATGCGCGCGCAACAGATCAGCTCCGTTCCAGTTGGGAATAATGATACTGACGGACTTCATATTACGTGCATATCGTCCTTAAAGGCTGATTGAGTTCAATTGGCGACAGGATGGCATTTCTTCTACTTGAATTTTCCCGGCGTTCTCTGCGGATGCTGCGTTCAGCGATCACGATGCCACAAACGTTCAAGATCAAGGTCATAAATGTCTGTTTTTTTGGTCCTGGAAATTTGCCACACTTTGCGGTAAACCTCCCGCCGCTGGTGTTTGGTCGGCGTGTCGTCGGCCGCATAGTAATGATAAAAGCGCAGGCGGTCCCGCAGCGTGATAACGTTGCTCACGGAGGCATTGAGCTGCGCCAGGTTGATAATCTTTTTCCGATCGCTCAGGCGGCGAATTTTCACGTCGTCCAAATCGATCATGAAATATTTCCCGTCACGGAACAACATGTTGTTCGACTTAAAATCCCTTTGCCAGATGCCGGCGTCATGAAATTGTCTGAGCCACAAGGCCAGTTTTTTAAGTGCTTGACGTTTGGTTACGGCATCGGTCAGCGCTGATAAATAGTCGTTTAGGTGAATGCCGTCAACTAAATATTCATTCAAAAAATAGCGCCTTCTATTTTCAGCGAAATAGCCCAGGGCAAGCGGGACGCAGACACCCCGCACCGCTAAGGCATGCGA
>CP070771.1:2455095-2457564 GCA_020345785.1 Desulfobacterales bacterium | reverse complement strand
ACTTGTTATGAGCCAGCAGGCCGTCGGGAACCTTCTCATCGGCGCAAGTTGGCGAAGGATAGGATACGATAAAAGAATGAACCAGGATGAGATAGAGCGCATCGCCAGGATAAACGTCGAGGCGATGCCGATGCTCAAAAACGTCCGTATTATTCGCACCTATGCCAATTTTTTCCCCTATACGGAGGATGACCTGCCCATATTGGGTAGGGTTGAGGGTGTCGAGGGATTCATTATGGCAAGCGGCCATTGCGGGCATGGGATCTGTTTGGGGCCGGGATCGGGCAAACTCATTCAGGAGCTGATATGCGACGGCAAAACATCACTGTCCCTTGAAGAATTAAGTATTTCTCGATTTTATCAAAAGGAAAACCGATAGTCGGCCTGGAGCCACGTCGGTATTTTGCAAAGCGCTACTTAAGCGGTTTTATGCGGCGTTCCCAGAACTCTTTTTCCTTCTCGCGCCAATTGGTGCCGCCAAATCGTTCATCATAAAAACTTCCCAGCCGCTCGAAGCATTTGATCCACGGGCTTTTCTTTTTTTCAACGGCCTCGATCACATCGGCGACGAAAATCTCGATCTTATGGATTTCTTCTTTGGGCACGTAATAGGAGGCACACATGTCGGCAGACTTTTTCAACGTATCCTCTGACAGGGCGTGGGCGGTCAGCATCAGGGCGGGAATTCCTCGGGCGATGGCAATTTCAAGCAGACTGAAGCCGTCAACGCCCATGATGTCCAGTATGGCGATGTCGTAGAGGTTTTCTTCCAACAGCTGTTTGGCTTCTTCAAAGGAGGATGCGGTATCGATTTTGCAGATATCCAGATGCTCGATGAGGGCATCTAAGACATCCTGTTCGTCATCGACTACCAAGACCCGTTTGCCTCTGATAATTTTTTTAGGATCCATTGTCAATCTCCTTGCGTATACACCGCTTTACCTTCTCCCAGCACTCTTGAGACGCTTTCCATTTCTTGTTTTTACTTTTTCAGAAATTCATTTTGATCAACACCGAATTCCTTGATCGTGGATAATTTTTTCTATGATTTTTCGCCGTTGATATGCAGTATGGATTTCTCTTTGCTGTAAAATTTAAATTATTTAAACTAACAAGTATTCTAAAATATCGCAATAATTACTTACATAGTGGCAACTTTTAGCTTGATAGTTTCTAAAATACAAGCAACGAAAAAGAAAAAGTCAACAAGCGTTTCGATTGCGGCCCTGAAATCCAATGATGCCGCCAAAATTCTTTATATCCATCAGCGACCGGTGGCAGATCCTGGTTCAGGCTCCTTCCAGGGGCCTTCCTCATACCCCCAGCTCCGCTGGCGGTCGCTGATTTTTGAGCTCATATTTCACTTATGGTGGAGCTACAGACATATCGCAAACACGCCTTCAACCGACAATGGATCCGCCTGAGGCGGAACGACGGACACCCATTTGAACTTTTTCAATTGGGGTATGAGTTTATGTGAGTTTAAACGAGTTTTTGTACGTTCCTGGCCGCATAATCGCATATAAACACCGCATCAAGGCTTTCAATCATGGTCATATATGCCCATTGGTCATATATGACCACATTATCACATTGATTCACTTCTGCGCGATCAGTTTCTTTTATAAAAATATTATATTAAATATCAAATGATTGGATTAATTGGAGATGAACTCAATCTGCCTGGCATAAAGTTTGATAGTGTGATGACGGGCAGTTCGGGTCTTTTTAATAGCAGGCAGGTCGTAGCCATTCGCAAGTGTCTTCATCTGCAATTAAAAAACGTATTTTACTCGATCAATTCAATCTGATTGTCGACTCGGCAATTGGTCCTGAGTAAATAAATACGTCATCAAATTTACGAGGCGATGGAGTAATGTCTGCGAATTTGTTCTGTCGCGAGAATCAAGCAATAAATAAAATAGTTTACAAAAAATTAAATGATTTTTGAACTTAATTAGACCGTTAGGAGATCAGCGCAATGAAATTATTACTCAGCTCTGTATTTGGGCCATATGGTGTAGACGATGAATATGGCGAAAAAGAAAATAAAATGGAGCTCTTTCACAATCAGGTTACCAGAGAACAAGGCATATTTTCCTATAGATTCAATCATGGAAGCCAGGGACTTTATTTTTTAGCTGAAAATATCGATGTGCCCACCAAAGTGTTGGATTTCCCAACCCTTAAACGTTTTAAAAAGGAACTAAAAAAAGGATACGATTACATAGGGATCAGTTTTATTATCCCCAATTTTAAAAAAGCAAAGGAAATGGCGCGCGCTATTCGCAAATTGTCACCGAAATCCAAGATTATTTTGGGGGGTCACGGGGTAAATATTCCCAATATAGAATCCATGATCGACTATGATTTTATCTGCAAAGGTGAAGGCGTATATTTTTTAAGAAAACTTTTTCGGGAAAGCGTGAACAAGCCTATCAGGCATCCTCTTGAATACAGCTCTTTCAA
>CP070771.1:2452490-2454995 GCA_020345785.1 Desulfobacterales bacterium | reverse complement strand
TCAATGACTCGGCGACGATACCGGGCGGGATTCCTCCGGATGCCGGCAGTATTGAGACGCTGCTTAGGGAGGCCCTCGCCGATCAAAATCTGTCTGACGAGAAATTAAAAGAATCGCTGGCCAACATAAAAAAAATATCTCTTATCAGTCCCCAGAGATTGTCATTCCCAAAACAGATCAGGGATCCCGCCGACAACCAGAAAAAAATCGAGGTTAAGATCGATGCTGCCGCCCCGGCCCGCATAAAATTAGAGCTGACTCAGGTGGACCAGGAACTCTTCGAAAACCTCACCCGCTTGCTGGGTCAGGATTATTTTAAATCCTTCAGGCCCGAAAAATTCCTGACCACCGATCCTGAACTGCCGCGAGATCAATTGCTGGCGCTCGCCGGTGAATTGTTGCCCGCCGTCGAGCACAACCCTGTTATCGAATTTTATCTGCGGCCCGACGTCCCCTTTCACGACGGCCACATATTTGACGCCCAGGATGTCAAATTCACCTATGAAGCCATATTGAATCCCAAAAACCTCTCACCCCGCATCTCCGATTACGAACCGGTGAAATCCGTGGTGGTCATCGATCCGCTCACCGTGCGTATCGTATACAAGCGGCTTTACTCACCGGCCATCGGCACATGGGCAATGGGAATCCTGCCGGAGCATCTGCTCAACGAGGGGGCGCTTGAAAAAGAGGCTGCCGCGCGCGGCATGGACCCCGCAACCTTTTCGATGCGTCAGAGCTTATTCAACCGGCGGCCCATGGGCTGCGGACCATTCAAATTCAGTGAGTGGAAATCGGATCAATACATTATTCTGGACCGTTTCGACGACTACTGGGAAGGACCGGCCAACTACCAAAAGTATGTATACCGGGTCATTCCCGATCTGTTGACGCAGGAAATGGAATTTTATGCCGGGACACTGGACGGCTACGGTGTCCAGCCCCATCAAGTCGAACGATTCAAAGCCGATACCCGCTTCCAGAGCTTTTCCGGAACTTCCTTCGGCTATACGTACATCGGCTACAATATGCGGCGTGAGCCTTTCAACGATGTACGCGTGCGCCGGGCGTTGAGCATGGCCATCGATGCAAATAAAATCATCCGCTATGTGCTGTACAACCAGGGCGAAAGAATCACCGGTCCTTTTGTCAAGCAAACCGATTTTTACAACCAGGCGGTCGAACCGACACCCTACGATCCGCAAGGGGCCCTAAATTTGCTCGCCGCGGCGGGATGGCAGCGCAACGCGGAAGGCTGGCTCGAAAAAGACGGCCGGCGATTGGAGTTCACCCTCATTACCAACAGCGGCAACGACATCCGCAAGGCTGTTCTGGCCATCGCCCAGGATGCCTGGAAACAGATCGGCATCAAAGTACGAACAGACCTTCTGGAATGGTCGGTGTTTATCCAGGAGCGGGTGAATAAGCTGGACTTTGATGCCCTGGTGCTTGGCTGGTCCATGGGCATTGACCCCGACCTCTACCAGATCTGGCACTCCAGCCAGACGGGTCCCCACCAGCTGAATTTTGTGGGTTTCAAAAATCCCGAAGCCGATGAGCTGATCGTCAAAATCAGACAGGAGTACGACCACCGAACCCAGGTCGAATACTGCCACCGGCTGCACGAAATTATTGCGCGTGAACAACCCTACACATTTTTGTATGTGGGCAAATGGACCGCAATTCTGGATAAGCGCATCGTCATAAGAGATGTCGCTGATGACGGTCAGATCGTTTACAAAAAAATCACTCCCACCAAGACCGGCAACTTCCAATTCTACTTCAACAAGTGGATCAAAGTGCCTGAAATGCCCGAGTTGACCTCTTAAAGGTGTCATATGCTGTCATTTATCGGACGCAGTATTGTACAAAAATTGGTGACCCTGTTTTTTGTCTCCATTGTATCGTTTCTGATCATTCACCTGGCGCCCGGCGAGCCCAGTCAGGTGGATCCCATGAACCCGAAATTTACCCCCGAAATGGTGGAACGCTTTCGCCAGGCATTTCATCTTGATGAACCTCTTTACATCCAGTATCTCTATTTTTATCGAGATCTTTTCAGCGGTAAAACCATTTCCTGGAAAGACAATCAGCCGGCGCTCAAAAAGATCTGGGAACGTTTCTTAAACAGTTTGCCGCTGTTTATTGTCGGCACGATCCTGACCTGGACCATTTCTTTTCCCGTCGGCATCCGTTCGGCAATTACAAGGGGCGGTGTTTATGACCGCAGCGCAACGTTTTTTTCCTATTTACTGATCTCGATTCCCGGATTCTTTTTTGCCTACATTTTAATCATCTTCGTGGTCGCCCGATTCCATGTTCCGGTCATCGGCATGGAAACTTTCGGGGCCGGCGGCACATCCTGGCTCCAGACAATGATGGATCGGACCTGGCACCTGCTGCTGCCGTCGCTTTTAGGTGCTACCGGCGGTATTGCCATTCTCTCCCGTTATGTTCGCAGCCAGATGCTCGAGGTCGAGGGGCAGGATTATGTGCGAACCGCCA
>CP070771.1:2449881-2452390 GCA_020345785.1 Desulfobacterales bacterium | reverse complement strand
AAAATCCGTCGCCAGCGCCACCGCACAATCGCTGTCAATGATAAAACGCCCTCTGGCATAGGGTTCTTTCAGGCTGAACGCCGTGCCGGGAAGCAGGGTGGCCACCACACCGGCCTTGGCCATTTGCCGGATACCTTCATCGGAGGCCTGCAGCAGGTGATCGGCCGACGTCGCATTGAGTTCGGCGGCCAGCTCGGCTCCGCCGAGCGCCGCGATTTCATCAGCGTGAAGTTTGACCTTTAATCCGAGCTTCTTCGCCCGGTTTAAATAGCGCCGGGACTGTTCGACAGAGAAGACATTTTTTTCGCAAAAGATATCGCAAAACTCTGCTAACTTGCGCTCGACTATCAACGGCATGACTTCTTCAATCATGAAATCTATAAACGCATCTTCCCGGCCTTTGAAGTCTTCGGGCACCGCGTGGGCACCCAAAAAAGTGGAGACAATATCGATATAGTGTATGCCGTTGAGGTGGTTGATGACTTCAAGCTGTTTGATCTCGGTATCTTTGTCAAGACCATATCCGCTTTTACCTTCGACGGTGGTGACACCGAATGACAGCATGGAGTCCAGGCGTTTTATACCGGCCTGCAGAAGTTCGTTAGGATCGGCTTTTTGGGTCGCTTTGACCGTGTTGACGATCCCGCCGCCGCGCGCCATGATCTCCATGTAGCTGTCGCCGCGCAGACGCCATGCAAAATCCTCTGCGCGATAGCCGCCGAACACAAAATGGGTATGTGAGTCGACGAAGCCGGGCAGTACGGCCTTGTCGTGGGCGTCGATGAGATCAAAGCCGGATAAATCCGCGCCGGACTTCTCCAGTTGGGCTTCAATTTCCTGGGTCGTTCCGACCGCATCGATGATTCCATCTTTAATGATCGCCGCGCCGTCGGAAATAATGTGCAGCTCGGCCATTTCCCTGCCCTTTTTAGCTGCAAACCCGCTGCAGGTAACCAATTCGGATGCGTTTTTGATGATCATGTTGCCGTTCATGGTGTTGCCTTCTATTTGGTTTCGTTAATTTCCAGTTTATTATCTTAATACTGTCAATCAGTTTTCGAATTGTTACGGATACTGGATGCTTGATACGGATACTGGATACTTGAAACTGGATATTCGAGCCGCAAATTTTAATTCCCTGCATTAAGAAGTTAAAAGTTGTCTTTTATTTTTCACTGATATGGTTTTTTTGGACGGATTGAATGAATAGATTTATTTTCTTCCCTAAACATTTCAAATTTTGGCAGCTTATTCAGAGTCATAAAATGTATGTCAATAACCAGTTCATGAGCAAGCTGCCAAATTTCCAATTTCTTATAGCTCAAACTTCCTTCATTAAATCTTTTCTATTTGTCCATAATCTACATTTTGAACATTTAACCTCGATTATCTATCATCCCAATATCCGGTGCCGAACATCAAACAAGCGGCATCAAGTATCCAGCATCGAGTATCCAGTATCGACTATCCAGCATCGAGTATCCAGAATCCAGCATCCAGAATTACTCGGAGATCCTCGCCTCTAGCACCTGTTCCAAAGAGAAATCCTCCAGCCCCAGGTAGTAGGCGGCAGTGTCGATCAGGGCTTCCATGGGGACCAGGCCTACGATTTCGCTGCCGACGACACTGACGCCGTAGCGCCGGGCTTCGAATTTAATCATCTCAAACACGCGGTACAGGGCGGTTTTGGTGTAGTCGGTCATGTTCATCGAAACCTGCACAATGCCCCTGTCCTTTAACTCAATGCCGATCGCCTTGCAGTACCGCAGGCCGCCGCTGAGATGCCGGACCTGCTTTGCGATTTTGTCCGCGATATCAAAATTGTTGGTGTCTAAATTCACATTATAAGCCACCAGCGGCATCCTGGCACCTACGGCTGTCACACCAGCTGAGGGGTGAATCTCTGCGGGCCCATAATCAGGTTTCCAGTCCGGCTGCCTGACTTTTTCGGCCATGCCCTCGAACTGGCCTTTTCTGATAGTGGCCAGGTTTTGTCGTTCGGGCTTGGATGCGGATTTTTCATACAAATAAATCGGCAGATTAAACCTGTCTGCCGCTTCAGCGGCGACATCCCTGGAAATATCAATCGTCTCTTCCAGACTGATATTTTTCACCGGAATAAACGGCACCACATCGATGGCACCCATCCGCGGGTGCTGGCCCTCATGGCTGCGCATATCGATAACTTCGATGGCAACACCCATGGATTCAACGACGGCGGCTTTCAGCGGTTCGGGCTCGCCGACGACCGTAACGACCGCCCGGTTGTGGTCTTCATCGTTTTGATAGTCCAAAAGTTTGACACCTTCTTTTCCGCGAAAAGGTTCCAGGATTTTTTCCAGTTTTGCCAAATCCCGCCCCTCGCTGAAATTCGGTACGCATTCTACTATTTTTTTCATAGATGGCATTTTGTTCTCCTGATTTTTGATTTGATCACCGCAGAGCCGCAGAGTTTTATTAATTTTTTTTCTTTCTTCTGACCTGCCGTCGCTAAAGCTATGGCAAGGCA
>CP070771.1:2447257-2449781 GCA_020345785.1 Desulfobacterales bacterium | reverse complement strand
ATTTTCGAATCGGTAGACGAGTTCAATCTCAGGGACATCGTTTCTCTTCTCAAAATCAAAAAGTATCCCAAGGGAGCTATTGTATTGAAAAAAGGAGCGCCGGCCCAAAATTTTTATATTCTGCTGTCCGGCATGGCCGATGTCTTGGATGATAACGGGGTTTGTCTTTCCAGGCTTTCTAAGAGTGACGTCTTTGGGGAGATGAGTTTGATCAGCGGAGAACCTGTCGGCGCCACGATCAAAGTGGTGGAAACCGCCACTATCGTGGTTATTGAGGGATGCGATTTCAAAGAAATTCTCAAAAAATTCCCATCCGTTCAAATGTACCTGGCCAGGATATTGACCAAAAGGCTGGCCGAATCAAATGTCCAGAGAGCTGAAGAGAAAACAGCCGGTATGTCGGGTGCCTTATCGCAAATGTCTGCCATAGAATTGTTGCAGGCACTTGATTTATCTCAGAAAACCGGCAGGCTAATATTAACCCTTCCAAAGGGCTCGGCCCAATTGCTCCTAAAACGCGGCGATCTGATTTGGGCGGACTATTGTAATAAGGTCGGAAAAGAGGCTGTTTTTGAAATCCTGAAAGAAAGTGAAGGCCGCTTTACATTTAGTCCCAATTTACCCGAAGATAAATTGGATGCCCCTAAAATCGGCCCTATATTGGAAATTCTTTTAGACGCTTCGAGAATGATCGATGAAGAGGTTTGCGAATACGGGGGTGGTTCATCACCTGGTGCCATGCAGGCGGATAATCCTTGATGCCCTATTTTTCCATCAACATTGACCATCTAAAATCAAAATCCAGTCAAAATTTCTGCCTTTACTGTTCATATGCGATAATGCAGGCGGGAACCTACAAGAACTCGTTTAAACTCACATAAACTTTCATTTAATTAAGTAGGATAGCCGTCAAATCTTGATTAGTGATTAAAAAGTATTCTATAATCACCGAAAATGACCCCTACTTTCGTTTATATAACTCCATTCATAATATATTATAAAAATTTACAAGGGCGAGCTTTCGTCGGAAACACGCGTGATGCAGACAAAATTCTATATATACATCAGCGGCCATCGGCAGAACGTGGTCCCGGCCCCTTCCAGGGGCCTTCCTCATACCCCAAGCTCTGCTGGTGGTCGCTGATTAACGGTTCGCAATCATAGCTAATTTCTTCGCATGATTTACATCGATGGTTCTCATATGGAGGGCGGCGGCCAGATTGTGCGGACCGCCCTGGCCTTGTCGACCCTGACCGGCAAGCCCTTCAGGGTCGATAACATCAGGCATAACCGGCCGAAACCCGGGCTAAAAAGACAGCATGTCAGCTGTATTGATGCGCTGAAACAACTGGCGCATGCACGGGCTGAGGGTGCGCGGCCGGGTGCGGTTTCCCTGGAATTTTTTCCCGGCACGATCGGCGTCCAACGTATTTTTATTGATATCGGTACGGCCGGCTCAATCACGCTGCTGCTCCAATCATTGTTGTTGCCGTGCCTGTTTGCTCCTGCACCGGTCGGAATTGAAATTAAAGGCGGGACCGACACCAAATGGAGCATCCCCATCGATTATTTCGACCAGGTCATCCTGCCGTATTTCAACAAATTTGCAGTCTGTAAAATCAACGATATAAAGAGAGGGTATTATCCCAAAGGGCAAGGAACGGTCGGCATAACGGTTAGGCCTCGTTTTCATTTGCGAAATTTTAAAGATATAAATGAGCTTGTCGCGCATTTAAAAGCCTCTGTCCCGGAATTTTCTCTCTCCGCCAGGCCGCAGGCCACAGAAATCCGCGGAAAATCTTCGGCGTCAATGCATTTAAAAGGCGCCAAAGTCGCCGAGCGCCAGGCCCAGGGTGCCGCCGGTCTTTTGGAACGGGATTATTCCTTATCGATCAGGCGCGAATATCAGGACACGGCTTCGGCCGGGAGCGTCATTACGCTCTGGACGATGCCGGCAGAGGGTGGCGGTATTGTCGCAGCCGATGCCCTGGGTGAAAAGGGGGTGCGTGCTGAAAAAGTCGGTGCCGCGGCCGCGCAAAAACTGCTGGCGGTGCTGAACTCAAATGCCGCAGTTGACCACCATCTGGCAGACAATCTGGTACCGCTGATGGCCCTGGTTGGTGGAACGATGGTCACCGATAAAATCACCGGACACATACGGTCGAATGTCCATGTTTGTGAAAAATTTTTGGGTGTCGCCTTTTCAATTGATGAAAATAAAAACCAGGTCACAGCCAAGCTGTGAATTCGGAATTCAGAAATCGTTGATTGGTTGATTAGTTGACTGGTTGATTGGTTGTCGGTATGGATTGATCCCATATTTACAAAATAATTGGACTTCCTGTTTCAAAAATCGTGACATTCCGTCATAATGACCATCATTTGCCTAATCAACCAGTCAATAAATGAATTCTTTTGGGAAGCCCGGAATCTAAAAATAAAAGGATTTTATCTGAAACTCAAGCCTGCCGAACCCATCGAGTTTGAAGATCATGATAATTAAATATGTTGTCGTCTTCTTTTT
>CP070771.1:2444627-2447157 GCA_020345785.1 Desulfobacterales bacterium | reverse complement strand
CCTTAACTTTTTGAAAAAGGAGGGAACATGGGGAAAGATAAATCATTTATCCAC
This sequence comes from Desulfobacterales bacterium, assembly GCA_020345785.1. The sequence continues at coordinate 2,447,103 of CP070771.1, read as the reverse complement.
CCTTACATTCCCAATGCGGCGCCCGAGATCAGGGCGAACATGCTGAAAGAGATCGGGATCAAAGACGTGGAGGAGATCTATCAGGAAATCCCTGAACACCTTCGGCTCAAAAGAAAACTGAACCTGCCGGATCCCTATCCCGCGGAACATGACCTGAAGAAACATGTCAAAAGCATCCTGTCTAAAAATAAAACCTGCGAGGATTACCTCAGTTTTTTGGGCGGAGGCTGCTGGCAGCACCATGTCCCTTCGGTCTGTGATGAGATCATCAGCCGCTCGGAGTTTCTGACGGCCTACGGCGGCACGCCCTATTCGACTTTCGGCAGAATGCAGGCTCAGTTTGAATTTCAAAGCCTGATGGCTGAACTTGTGGGAATGGATGTCGTCAGTGAGGGAAGCTACAGCTGGGGCACTGTCGCCGGCAATGCCATCCGCATGGCCGCCAGAATGACCGGTCGGAATGAAGTCTTGATGCCCAAAACCATCGGTCCCGAAAGGCTGGCAACCATCCGCACTTTCTGCGATGCGGTCCAGGCGCACGGCCGCATTGCCATCAAGCTGGTTGGATTTGATCCGCAGACTGGTTTGATGGACCTGGACGACCTTAAAGACCAGATCTCATCCAATACCGCCGCAGTCTACTTTGAAAATCCGACCTTTCTCGGATCAATCGAGGCCCAGGGAGCCGAGATCTCGCAAATTGCCCATGCTTCAGGTGCCGAAAGTATTGTGGGCGTCGACCCCATCTCTTTGGGAGTGGTGGCGCCGCCTTCGGATTACGGCGCCGATATCGTGGTCGGCAACGCGCAGCCGCTGGGAATCCATATGAACTACGGCGGGGGGGCCTTTGGCTTTATTGCCAGTCGGGATGAAGAAAGATACGTGGCCCAATACCCCTCCTGGCTGATCAGTATCGGTGCAACCAAACAGGCTGGAGAATACGGTTTCGGATTTACGCGCTTTGAAAGGACCTCCTACATCGGAAGGGACAAGGCCAGGGACTTTTTAGGAACCGTGGCAGGACTGTGGACGATCGCTGCCGCCGTTTACATGTCGCTGATGGGCCCCAAAGGTTTCCGGGAGATCGGCGAGACGATCATTTTAAGATCCCGCTACGCCATGGATTGCCTGTCGCAATTAGACGGCGTCAAAGTCCTGTTCGGGTCCAATGCCTTCAAAGAGTTCGTGGTCAATTTCGACGGGGCCGGAATATCGGTTAAGACCCTTAACCAAGCGCTTCTGCAGTACAAGATTTTCGGCGGAATCGATCTATCCGATGATTTTCCGGAGCTGGGAAACAGTGCGCTCTATTGTATCACCGAGGTGCACCGCCAAGAAGACATTGACAGATTGACTGAGGCGTTGAAGGAGATCATTGCAAAATGAAAAGCTTGCCAAAAGTAAGAACGTTCCAGTCTCCGGTCTGGAGTGAGCCGATCATCATGGAAATGGGTCGCAAGGGAGAACGCGGTATACTCGTGCCCGAGGCTGAGACGGAGATTAAGGCCAAAGTGGGGGAGGCGATATCCTGCCTTCCTGAAAGCATGCGCCGCAAGGCTGAACCCAAGCTTCCCGAAGTCGCCCAGCCCCAGGTTCTAAGGCATTTTCTGCACCTGTCGCAGATGTGTCTGGGAATGGAGACGAACATCGACGCGGAAGGAACCGCTACGATGAAGTACAGTCCCAAGGTGAACGAAGCCCTGGTGCGGATGCCCGAGATGACCGAACTGCACCCCGCTCAGGATGCAGATACCGTTCAGGGGATCCTCGAGATCATCCACAAGCTGGATCTGTTCCTCAGGGAGATCTCGGGTCTGGATCAGTTTACTTTCCAGCCGCCGGGGGGCTCGATGGCCACCTACACCCATGCGTGTATCCTCAGGAAATATCACGCCCAACGGGGGCAGGGCGCATCCAGGGATGAGGTAATCACGACGATTTTCTCCCATCCCTGCAATGCCGCCACATCAGCCACCGCCGGATTTAAAGTCATCACATTAATGCCCGCCAAGGACGGCTATCCGGATTTCGATGCCCTTCAGGCCGCAATTTCTGAGCGCACCGCCGGCCTCATGATCACCAATCCCGAGGATACCGGCATCTATAATCCCCGCATCAGAGAGTTTACGGATGCGGTGCATGCAGCAGGCGGGCTGTGCTTTTACGACCAGGCCAATGCCAACGGCATTTTGGGCATCACCCGAGCGGCGGAGGCCGGATTCGATGCCTGCCATTTCAACCTGCATAAAACCTTCTCGTCTCCCCATGGCAGTTTTGGACCGGGATGTGCGGCCTATGGGGTTACTCGAGAACTCGCGAAATATTTGCCGAAACCGGTCGTCACCTATGATGGAGCACAATATTCCCTGGACTACGACCGGCCGGACAGCATCGGCAAGGTCAGGGAGTTCCACGGCAATATCCCGGCCGTTCTGCGGGCCTATGCCTGGATTATGAGCCTGGGGGCGGATGGTTT
>CP070771.1:2441994-2444527 GCA_020345785.1 Desulfobacterales bacterium | reverse complement strand
AGTCAATAATACCCGTCAAGGCATAACGAATAAGGATAGATCGTGAGAGCGCAGCGAACCACGATCTTATCCTGTAGTTGGACGAGCCCGCCACGTTGAGCGGGGTCCGGTGTCTATATATAAGCAAATATCTTTTTTAGAAAGCGGGGCGCAGAAGGCTCGGATCGGGTGAGGTTTTTTTCAGGGCGAGCGAGATCACTTAGCCTGTAAAGGGGCTATAAAAAAGGAATCTATGTCATAAAGACGATCAATCCTCCTGTGTTGGCGTCAATGTCAGGTTCGCGCCGTTTGAACGGGTTAACCGGATGCCCAGGCAGGCCTCTTGAATGCGATGATTTGCATGGGAGTCTGACATTTGGGGCACTTAAAGACCGGCCTGGGCCTTAGGGTACATGATTCAATCACGACCTTCAAAACCATTTGGACCAGCGACAACAGATTTTTGGCGTTGCCATGCAAAAAACCATAATCTCTGACCCGGCGAAAACCTTTTGGCAAAACGTGTTGCAAAACCAGCCACAAGAAGTCTTCGCCATTGAGCGTGCGATAGCGGGTTTTGCCGCTACGGCTATGCACATATTTAAAAGTAACTTGGCCGTTATGATTGGCGACGATATTATTTTCGGCGATGACGCCCCGGTATAAGTAACGCGACAAGTATTTTAAAGCGGAAAGGCCTTTTCCGACATGGGTGCAATCGACTACCCATTTTCGGGGCACGGAATCGGGCGGGCACAGTCCGACGTTTTTCAATGCTTGCAGCAAGCGGGCGCGAAAGACCTTGGCCAGGGCAAAGTGATTGAACAGATACTTGCCTTTTTTCTTTTTCCATTGTTTTCTGGCTTTATCCACACCGCCGCCCGGCACCACGACATGAATATGGGGGTGATAATCCAGGCGTCGGTTATGCGTATGCAGAATCGCGGTCATGCCGATATTGGCGCCAAGATTTTTTGGATTTAAACCAAAGTCTTTCAGTGTGCTGGAACCGCAGGCCAAAAGAAGGTTATAAACGAGGGTTTGGTTATTCCAGGCCAGGGATCTGAACTCATAGGGAAGCGTAAAGGTTGCCATGAAGTACTCGACTGGTAGAAGCTTGGCCTGTTGGCGATCCAACCAGAGCGAGGTTTCATGATTCTGGCATAGCGGGCAGCTGCGGTGTCCACAGGAGTGAGGCACCCATGAAGCGTGAGCGCAGCTTGGACATTGCACAAAAAGCTCACCGGCCGCTGGTGTTCGGCATCGGTTGATCGCGTCAATGGCACGCAGATGAGCGGGTAAAAGCCGTGGGCCGTATTTAGCCTGAAAGGCATCATGATATTGGTCAAGGATAGAGGCGAGTTTCATGATCATATCCTCCTTAAATCGACGTGGAGGGTATTGATCAGCGCGTTGATGGTGGCAGACGCGTTTTCTTCGGCGGTGTCGGTTAAATGAGTATAGCGTGCGGTGGTGGTGGGGCTGCTGTGACCGAGCAGGATCTGAATATGACGAAGGCTTAAGCCTTTTTCAAGAAGATGGGTTGCAAAACTGTGGCGCAGGGAGTGAATCGAGACTTTTTTTTAATGCCGCACTGGGTCACGACCGCTTTCATGGCGGCCTGAGCGCCGCCGCGATCCATGTGCGTGGTGGCCCTTTGAATACGCTCGGGAGAACCGACGGCGTTAGGAAATAGCCAGCAAGGGTTGCGATGTTTGCACCACAAAGCGCGCAGTGCCTGATAGGTCAGATCCGGCAGTGTGACGAAACGATCCTTGTGCCCCTTGCCGCGGCGGATATGAACCTGTTTGCGCTGACCGTCGATGTCGCCCACCTGCAAGTTCAGGGTCTCAGAAAGGCGCAAGCCCATGGAATAGGTGGCCAACAAATAGACCCGGTAGCGCAGCTTGCGTGTAGCGCCGATCAATTGGTCAACTTCGCTGATGGTGAGAATATCGGGCAGTGAACGCACTTTGGGTGCTTTGACGATATTTACCCACTGCCAGTCGCGCTTAAGGACATGTTTCCAGAAAAATTGCAGGCCATTGCGGTCAACTTTGACCGTACTCCATGAATGGGACTCAACCAGTTGGGAAAAATATTTTTCTCGTTGTTTCAAAGTCAATTGATCCGGGCAGCAGTCAAAGAATTCACTGATCCGACGCACAGCGCGCGAGTAGGCATCAATGGTCTTTTGACTTTTGCCCTGGAGCTTGAGTAAACGCAGGTGACGCTGGTAAAGATCATTAAATCGATTGGTTTCCGCTTTGGTCATGGTATACCTCCTTATTTGTTATAGTGCCCGGAATTGAGCGACTATAGGAGCTATACACTATTTTGAAATTTATTTCCGCCGCGTAGCGGCTTCGTCCAACGAAGCGGTGGAGAGGGACCGGGCATATCGAGGCGTTAAAAAACCTCTTTGGCATGCATAGGTCGGAGACGTAGAGACGATCCCTCCCTTATACATGCCCGGCCCCTCACCTTTCTGTTATCCTCTAAAAAACAATATGCCTCCCTCTTGACTTGTACATGCAAATGATGTACAGTCCAT
>CP070771.1:2439347-2441894 GCA_020345785.1 Desulfobacterales bacterium | reverse complement strand
CGTGGTCGAGGAGGTGCAGTGATGAAGGTTATTTATTTGGACAATAATGCCACCACCAAAGTCGCCCCGGAAGTGATGGAGGCCATGCTGCCCTATCTGAGCGAATATTACGGCAATCCGTCAAGCATGCATTCATTCGGGGGTGATGTTGCCGCAAAGATAAAAAAAGCGCGCGAACATGTGGCCGATTTGATCGGAGCGGCCTCGCCGGATGAAATTATTTTTACCAGCTGCGGCACGGAAAGCGACGGCACGGCCATCCGGGCCGCAATTGAGTCCTACCCCGACAAAAAGCATATTATCACTTCCAGGGTCGAACACCCCGCCGTCAAAAATCTGTGTGAAACCCTGTCCAAAAAAGGCTACCGGATAACATTTGTACCGGTTGATCATGAAGGCCGGCTGGATCTGGACTACTTTTACAAGAGCCTGGATGACGACACCGCCATCGTCAGTCTGATGTGGGCCAACAATGAAACCGGCGTGATTTTTCCGGTGGAAGAAATCTCACAAGAGGTCAAAGACAGGAGCATTGTTTTTCACACCGACGCGGTTCAGGCCGCCGGTAAATTCCCGATCGATATCAAGGCCACCGGTGTGGATATGCTGTCGCTGTCCGGTCACAAATTCCACGCTCCCAAGGGCATCGGCGTCCTCTACATCCGCAAGGGCACAAAATTTTCCCCCTTTATGATCGGAGGTCACCAGGAGCACAGCCGCCGCGGGGGAACCGAAAACGTCGCCTCTATCATCGCCTTGGGCAAGGCGGCTGAAATGGCAAAAGCGCACCTGAACAACAATGGATATGAACGCGTTGGAAAACTCAGAGACAAACTCGAATCCAGCCTGCTGGAAAAGATCCCACATTCCATAATCAATGGCGAACGCGAACACCGTCTGTTGAATACCACCAGTATCGCTTTTGAATATGTAGAAGGCGAGGCCATTCTGCTGATGATGAATGAATACGGCATCTGTGCCTCATCGGGTTCGGCCTGCACCTCCGGCTCCCTGGAACCTTCCCACGTGTTGCGTGCCATGGGGGTGCCATATACCGCAGCGCACGGCTCCATCCGGTTCAGCCTCAGCCGCTACACCATAGAAGAGGAAATCGATGTTGTGATTGAAAAGCTGCCGCCCATCATCGAGCGCCTGCGGGGCATGTCGCCCTTCTGGAAAGAGGCGTTTGGGCTGAAAGCGCAATGTTAAAGACACAATGCTTGTATGAATTCAGTGAAATAGTTGAATTGTGAATTAGTCGAATGGCTGATGCGTAAAATTGTCGGATAGTATAAGAGAATATAGTCCTTAGCCCCTGATGGAATTCTAAAGGAATTCCGCAAATGAAATAAAAAGTTGCGAGGGTTTGGTAAGGGTTTTTGGATATTTGAGTTTATTTTATAACGCTGCGATCTGTGCTCAGATATTCCGCATTCCGACCTCAGGCAATTCCTGCCTTCTGTTCTGCGTCATCTGTTTTCTGTTTTCTGTCTTACCTTGCCCTTCAGCCACTCCAGCCAGGGTTCCAGACCTTCCTGTGTTTTTGCGGACATCTCAAATATCGGCATACCGGGATGAATCTGGTGGATGCAGTCGATGGCCTTTTGCTTGTCGTAGTCCAGATAGGGCAGCAGATCGATTTTATTCAGCAAAGCAACCTCACATTCCCGGAACATGAGGGGGTATTTTACGGGCTTGTCTTCACCCTCGGTCACGCTCAATATAACCACGCGTGCGTCTTCACCGATATCGAATTCAGCCGGACAGACCAGATTGCCGACGTTTTCAACGATTAAAAGATCGATATCGTCCAGTTCCAGGCTGCCGGCGGCCTTTTCAATCACATGGGCGGCCAGGTGACAATCGCCCCCGAACGCGTCGGTATTGATTTGCACCACCGGCGCACCGCTTAAGGCCAGCCGGTCGGCATCATTGGTAGTGCAGATATCGCCGACAATCACCGCCGACTTGATCTCCGGCATGATGCGGGCCAGCGTCTTTTCAAGAGTGGTGGTCTTGCCGGAACCCGGGGAACTCATGACATTGATGACAAATATGCCCTTTTCGGCAAACATCCGGCGATTTTCTGCGGCCATCTTTTCATTGACGTCAAGAACGCGACGAACCACCTTTATTTCACGCGTTCCGCTCTTTTTCGTGGTGATCCCGGGACCATCGTCATGGTGATGGGAATGCGGATGATGGTGATGGGTCTCCTGATGGTGATAATACCGCCGAATTCTAAAAAGTTTATCAAGAAACATGGGGGTCCTCTTCGGTAATTTCAATCGATTCGATATCAAGTTCGCGGCCGGAAATGATCTCCAGTGCCCCGCTGCTGCAGTTCTCGCAGATAAAGGCCGGGCTGTTGATGGTCCACTGCATATCACAGTCCTTGCACCTGGCGACTACCGGTAATTCTTCGATCGCCAGTTTCGCACCGTCAAGAGGCGTATCTTTGACGGCAACCTCAAAACAAAACCGCAAACTATCGGGCACCACGGCAGCCAGTTTACCGATTTTTAAATTCACTTTTTCAACCCGCAC
>CP070771.1:2436680-2439247 GCA_020345785.1 Desulfobacterales bacterium | reverse complement strand
CATTCATAAGCCATCCCGATCTGCCGGGATGAGAAATGTAAAGTTTTTACCGTTAAAGCGAAAGTATTTTTCGGTTGTCCAAACCTAAACAATGCCACAAACATATGAATGGAGAAGGGCAAGCTTTCGCCGGAAATACGCATCATACCGCTAAAATTCTTTATATACATCAGCGACCAGTGTAAGAGTTCGGTTTGGGATCCTTCCGGGGGCCTTCCTCATACCGCTAGCTCTGCTGGTGGTCGCTGATTTTTGATTAATACCTGAATTCAGCGATTGTCAAGGTCTTAGATTCGCCTCACGAGGTTGTCGCAGGCAGATATTTCGAGTTCAGCGATTTCAAGCCCCGTGCAAGCGCGTCCACTTGCGAAAAGATCAAAAGGATTTTTAATTAACAAACTGAGATTTTAGACTATTATTCGAATTTTTAAAGTACAATTCGGTCTTCAGTGGCGTTGTTGGGTTTCGCCCTCCGGTATCCATATGGACTTAAGAGTCTGATTTTCGTAGGTTAATTTGAGGGACGAAACCCAACATGACCTGGCGGGCTCAACCCAACCTACCCGAAACAAGGACTTTTCGTTCAGGCACTAATTAATCCGTGTATTTGCTGATATTACGGCTTGACAAAGCCGCCCATCTAAAGTACCAATGTACCAAAATATAAAAATACAGGAGTAACCATGAAGGACCAGATTCAAATCGCAAGAATGCAAACCGGCATGCGCATTGAGAAGCGCATGCTGAAGGTGTTGAAAGCCCTGGCTGAGTACCTTGACATGACGCTGGGAGACCTGATCGAGGGCATTGTGCTGCATGCCTTTGACGGCAAGGTCCCTTTCAATGAAATAACGCTGAAGAAAATCAAGGAACTTAAAAAGGTGTATGAACTGGACCTGGATTCCACCCACAGCCACAAGTTGATGGAATTGAATTCCAATTCCAATTGACTCCATTCATAAGCCGCCGGCTATGCCGCTGTGAATTAAAAAGGTTTGACCGTTACAGCGTAAATATTTCTGGGTGGTCCAAACTTAAACGGCGCCGGTGGCATATGAATGGAGTCAATTGGAAGTTATTCGTTGTGGGTTATTGGTGTAAACGGAGTTTTTGTTCGAATACTAGCTAAGCACGTCCATTGAGAGGCACAAAATAGTGAATAGAAATTTAGGCCTGCTTTTGAGCGGACAGCTGGTGTCTCAGATCGGGGACAAATTCCATATGCTGGCGGTCGCCTTCCTGGTATTGAAGACGACCGGGTCACCTGCCCATATGGGGCTTGTCCTGTTTTGCTCGGTCTTTCCCGGCATGATTTTAGGGTTTATCAGCGGTGCGTTTTTAGACCGCTACAGTCGCAAAGCTATTATTGTCGGTGCGGATGCTGCCAGGGGGTTGATCGTCTCGGCCGTGGCTGTATTATACTACCTGGACGCCCTGTCTTTTCCGGTTCTGCTTGCCGCGCAGCTTTTAATTTCAGTGTGCACAGCCTTTTTTGATCCGGCCATCCCGGCCATCATTCCCCAGATCGTCCGGCGCGAGCAATTACCGCGGGCCAATTCCCAGACCCAATTTGTGGCCGGTATTTCAACAATTGTCGGACCGGTGATGGGCGGGCTGACGGTGGCCTGGGCCGGGTATCTGCCGGTATTCGTTATCAATGCAGGGTCTTATCTTTTTTCGGCCGGATTTGAAAGCTTGATTCATCTGCCCGCCCTCAGAAGGTCGGCATCCGGTCGAACGAAAATTGTGGATGATATTGTAGACGGGTGCCGGTATGTGTATCGAAGTAAAAGCCTGCTGATCATTCTTGTCATGGTAGGCATCATCCATTTTTTCGTGGGATCCATTGAAGCGGTCATTCCGGTTTTAGCCACGGATCTAAAAGGCGAGGGCGCTGAGAATATCGGTTTTATCCAGACCTTTTTCGGGCTGGGTACGGTACTGGCGGCCTTGTGTATCAGTGTTCGAAATATAAAACAGAAGGAAGCCCCCATTCTATTCGGCAGTGTCTTTCTCATCGGCCTGTCGCTGCTGGTCATCGGCGGCATTCACCTGTCGGGCTTTAGAATGATACTGCCTTACCTGATGATATTTCCGGCAGTCGGGGTATTGATCATCTTTGCCGGAACCAGTTTTCGGAGCATGATTCAAAAAGAAGTAGAAGACAAAATGATGGGCAGAGTATTCGGTTTTGTTTCTTCCGTCGGCAACATTTCCATACCTCTGGCGATGCTGATTTTCGGCTTTCTAATGGAATACGTGCCCCACAACATTATACTGGCCGCCAGCGGGTGTATTTTGCTGCCAACCAGCATTGTCTCCCACAATAAGTACATGGCAACCGTTACCGGGTGGCACCAGCGGGAATCTGCGGTCTAATTAATCCGCCCTGAAAAATAAACGATTCGGTGAAATTAAACCTATTTGGCATCTAAAATCTGTCTAATATAATTTGGAACGGCCTCGGGCGGATTAATTAATTTTAAAAATTTTAAATCATACAACGTTTCATGCTGACTGAGCCGTTATCCGATCAAGAGCAAAATCATAAATATGCGGAGCATAAA
>CP070771.1:2434008-2436580 GCA_020345785.1 Desulfobacterales bacterium | reverse complement strand
AAAATTCCACCATTCGTCAATGCAATGATAGGGAGCGCAGTTTCTCCGGAAAAACTCGTGTGGAAGAGTTGATTTTATGGCCATGTGGTTTAACTTTTAATTCATGTTCAAGAGTGGTGATATAAAATGGCTGTCATTTTAGTAGTTTCGGCACACCCTGATGATGAGACCCTTTTTGTCGGCGGAACGCTGGCAATGTATTCCGAACGGGGGCACCACGTCTACATTTTGGAGACCACCCGCGGCGAAGGGGGCGAAGTCGGCGAACCGCCGCTGACGACTCGCGATAACCTCGGCCGGGTGCGTGAACGCGAGGTACGGGAAGCCGCCCGGATCCTCGGCGCGCGGGATATATTTTTTCTCCCGTTTATTGACCCCTACATGGAAATCAATGGCATCGCGCGCCGCATCGACATTCCCGTGGAGGTCTTTGCCGAAGCGATCGGCGAGCATGTAGCGCGCATTCAGCCGGATGTGGTTATCACCCATGGCTCGAATGGAGAATACGGCCATCCCCAGCACATCTTCACGCACCAGGCGACCCTGATGGCATTAACGAATGGGCATTCCGGGACAGCCATGATGAGCTGGTCGGCCTGGCACACACCATCGGAGCGTGAGCGGATCCTAAATAAAAATGATCCGGCGGATTGCGTGCGGGACATTACGGCCTGGCTGGATAAAAAAATAGCTGCCGCCCTCTGCCATAAAACGCAACACACAATGTTTCTCCGCAATACCGGTGCGCCCAGGGTGGCCGATATGGTTTGGAAAAAAGAGAGTTTCCACCTCTGGCGGGGTCCCCTGCCGGAGGACCTGAAGGATTGTTGAGAAAGGCAGGATAATCCCTATCTCTGGGAAATATCGGCTGGTTTCCACTTCCGACAAATCACACAGGCATTGATGCCGCCGATGCCCATGTTGATCTTGCCGGCGACATCACCTTCCATTGTCACCGGTTCATCTCCGACCAGGCATTGGTGATAGGGACGCATAAGATTATGAACTTCCTCTTTTTCGAGGTTGATCGGTGCGAGTTTGCCTTTGGAAAATCCGAGGTGCTGGGCCGTCAACTCCCATCCACCGCAGACCGACATGCCGTGGCCGAAGGTGCCCTTGCGGGCCGTGAATTTGGTGTTGCCGGGGAAAACCTCAAGGGCGTTTTGCAATTCAGTCCAATCACCGGGAGTCGCCGTGGCGTGCATGTCCCAGGTCTCCACATCCTCCGGATGAATCCGGGCTTCGCGCAATGCCTGGTGAATTGCGGTTATCGGACCCTCGCGTGAAGGAGTGATAATATGATCTGCATCCGAGGTGAGCGCAACACTCAGGATCTCCAGGCCAAGCGGTTTGAACTGTTTCTGCATGAAAAAATCAGCATCACCGACGATCCAGATACAGGCGCCCCCGGCGACGTGAGTACCGCGAAGTCCGGTAAATGGTTTGGAGACACGGCCGTCATGGGAGAGTACGCGGGCGCCGTAAAATGCACCGACTGAAAGTGGATGGGGTTCGGGATCCGTAGCACCGACAACGACCGCTTTTGCTTGACCCGATCGAATGGCGTTCACCCCCATTTTCAGGGCGACGCCAAATCCTGAACAGGCAGCGACCGGTGCGACCGCAGGTCCCGTTATCCGAGCCAGCATGGAAATTTGGGCGGCCGGAATGTTGGGAAGGTTCCAAAGCAGCATCGGGTCGACGGCATTCCAAGGCTCAGTAGGACAGCCGTACCTATCACTGAGTTTGCGCCTGGCGGCAGATTTTCGCCGCATCAGATGGACTTTTTCTTTCTCGATGTCGCCCGTAATGCTTTCGGCTTCGATCTGCTTCAATTCCTCCAGGTATTGCCGCAATCCGTCTGACCGATTTACCCAGAAAGCATACCAGCTTTCGGTGATGTCCTCATAGTTTTCGTCTATCGAATCGAAATCCGCCGGATCCGGCGGTGCGCCGATCTCTTCTCTGAGGTCAGCTTTCGCAGCAGGCGACGTTGTCGCTAGATAGTCCGCCAGCTCACGGTGATAATCTTCCCGGCACCAGAATCGGTTCCAGCGCTGCTGGGCCTTATTATATTTCATTGCTTTTTCATAATGCAGGGGGAAATCACTGAGGCCGGTTGCGACGTAAATATGAGCCTGTGTCTTCAGGCTTTGCAATAACTCCTCAACACCCGGATTCTGATGAAGGGCTTGAATGAACGCACCCAGAGGATACTTGACCATGTTCCCCATTTTTTCATCCAGTTGGGAATATTTTCTCGGCGTGTAGCGGCTTTCAATCCAGGATCTGTAAGCGGAAAAATCGAAATCGGGCTCCCCTACCAGGAAATTACTCGGCCCGAAACCATCAAACGGTTGAAGCCAGTTGGTGGCTTTCTCCAAATTTTTCTCAAAAATTTCGATATTGGGCGATCTTGGTGCAACGATTCCCCATCCGAAAATGCCAATGCGCTTCATTTTAAAATCTCCGTCTTTGCCGAACACGATATCCCAAGAATGATTTTAGCCTTCTGAATTAGTAAAGAATCCTGGACCAGAGGACCAGGCTTTGACTTCACCCCAGAGGGGTG
>CP070771.1:2431333-2433908 GCA_020345785.1 Desulfobacterales bacterium | reverse complement strand
CTGTCCGCCGCGGCGGACTGTTCCGTTTAGGTGAAGTTTTCATATAAGATGTTCAAATAGGAAAATCTTCATCCAATCCATAGAAACCGATCTGCTCACTTACCGTCCACTTAATTCTGTCGGCTAGATTTTTGCCGATTCCCTCGACGGCCTGCAATTCGTTGCTGCTTGCTGCAACGATCGCCTCGACGCTGCCGAAATTATCGAGCAACCGGATGGCCCTCTCGCGGCCGATGCCCGGCAACCCCTGCAAAATAAAAAGCTGCCTTTTGCGTTTGTCTTTCGGACGGTAGCCGTATCTTTTGAGGCCGCCTTTAACAAAAGATTTCATTTGACGGGCCGCATAAACGATCAATCTGGCGGTTTCATCCGGGTCCTTGGAACGCAGCAGCGGTATCCCCAGGATCAAAGTGATGGTAATCAGCGCTCCCTGGATGGACTCTCTCCGAATGCCGGATTCGGCTAAATCCCTGCCGGTGCCTTCAAGAATCAACGTGCTGCGCAAATTGGAATTTGCCAGGCGAATCATCTGGCTGAAAATTCTCCCATCAATGATGGAAACGGTAAAGTCTTTCAGGGTTTTCCTTTCAAAAAGCAGCCGGTTGTCCACCTTGTAGTCGCCGAGGGCAAGACGCTTAGTAATGACGCTAACCTCTTCAATTTCCTGAAGTTTTGAAATAACTCCGCTTTTGCTCTCACGGTCGTCTGCGATGACGTGGATTCTATCGATGTTCTCGCTCATGTGAACTTTCTTTCACGAAACAATTTTTATCTTCTTACTTTTTTTTCACAAAACTATCCAATTTTTTTCCTAAATTCATATATTTTGATTAGACTTTATACCTCTAGTTATTTTTATGTTACTTATTTTATTTAGTTTTTAAATCATTTTAATATTTGGCACACCTGTTGCTGCAAATTATTGGTGTCGAATCATACTGCATAAAATATGAATTTTTTTTCCTTATCTATTTCACCGGAGCCATGAGGGAGGAACAACCCAGCTTTAAAAAAATATTCCATATTTTAATTAGAATTTCCGAGACCTATTCTGAATTCCCGCCTTCGAGGGAATATCGGGAGGGTGGGATATGAGTAAGTCTCTTTCATTGCAAGTTTAACAGCAAGGGATATTCAAATGAACAAGTATGAATACCGATGTAATAGATGCCTGATAATAGAAGAAAAGTACTATTACAGCTCCAAAGATCCTTCCATCAGTGTTCCCTGTCAGAAGTGCGGTGGTCTTGCCTTAAGAATACCCTGGTCGGAGTCGATAGATTACATTTTTGAGGAAAACACCGGTAGCCGCGATGGTTCAACGTAGTATATAAATCCATTCATAAGCCACCCCGACCTATCGGGATGGAAATTGAGAAGGTTTTACCGGTACCGCGGGCGCAAATTTCGTCGGTTCAAACTTAAACGATGCCGGTGGCTTATGAATGGAGATACAATAAAGAATTTTGGAATTTCAGGCGCTCGCCCTTCGATCTTTCCTGAGTTTTTCCAGCATGGGTTTCATAATTTTTTCGATTCTGACCTTGGTATTGCGGAATTTAAACCGCTCGGCATCCGACAGCGGCTGCTTGGGCGGCCCCATGTTGAATCCTCTTATATCCATGGCCAGCTTGAATCCCAGGGGGAAGGGCAGGGAAAACATGGTCCGCAAAATGAGCAGGATTGACTCCTGCAATACTTTTGCTTCCGCATAGCTGCCCTTTTGCCAGGCCGCATAGATGTCGACCATGATTTCCGGCAGGATGCCCGCGGTGGCCGTCATACAGCCTTTGCCGCCGACCATCAGACAGGGAAACAGGGTCTCTTCCCGGCCGGTCAGGACGTTGATATCTTCACCGGCGATTTTAATTTTATCCATAAAATGCATAAAATCGACCATGCTGCCGCTGCTGTCTTTCATACCGACGACGTTGGGGTGCCGCGCCAGGCGCTTGACGACATCGTAGGAGAGCGGTTGGGTGAAGAGCGGGATGTTGTAGATAATGTTGGGTATATCCACGGCGTCGGCGATGGTTTCAAAATAGGTCTCGATATTTTCCTGGGACAACGGATAAAAATAGGGCGGCGCAACCACCACCCCGTCGCAGCCGAACTCCCTGGCCTTTTTAGCCAGGATAATGGATTCGGCTGGCAGGCTGCTGCCGACACCCGGGACGATCTTCACCCGGCCGGCGTTCTGGTCGACCATGATTTCCATTATTCGGACCTTTTCCTCCCGGCTCATGTGAATGAACTCTCCCACCGAGCTGATGGGAAACAGGCCGTGCACGCCGCCTTCGATCTGAAAATCAACAATGCGCCGCAATTCCCCCTCATTGAGCGACCCATCCTCTTTAAACGGTGTCAGCATCGCGACATAAACACCTTCGGGTTTGAACATTTGGGACCTCCATATTGATAAAAAGGTATTTGTCTTTGGATTCAGATTCTAAACCAAATTATTGGAAACGACATGATGTCCGTTGTCTGTTGTCAGTTGAGCTTAGTGATTTTATAGCCTCACTCGTGATTAATTTATCCATAAATTAAACGACTTTCAGGTGCTTGCACCCAG
>CP070771.1:2428655-2431233 GCA_020345785.1 Desulfobacterales bacterium | reverse complement strand
AATTCAATTCTCGACTTGGCTCGTATGGAAGATGGGAAAATGCCACTCGACGTCGGCACGCTCTCTGTCGGAGATATTGTTGAACATGCGATTTTCGAGACATCCGTGTATGCAAACAGCAAGAACATTCAAGTGCTGCCCACAATCGCGGCCCCTTCCGATCTTGTTCAGGCCGACGCGACGATTACACACCGCGTTCTTGTCAATTTGCTTACAAATGCGATTAATGTGAGTCCCAAAGGTTCATGCATCTCATTAAACGTGGATAAATCAGACACGCGTGAGATCGTGTTTGCCGTTACAGACCAGGGCCCGGGAGTCCCAAAGGAATACATCACGCGAGTGTTTGACAAGTTTGTTCAAGTTCAGCTCAGTAAAACCGGAAAATCAACGGGCAGCGGCCTCGGATTAGCCTTCTGCAAGTTGGCAGTCGGTGCACAGAGAGGGCGGATCTGGATCGAGAACGTGCCAGACAAGGGTGCCCGTGTCCTTGTTGCGCTTCCTGCGGCGGACCTTCCGGCAGAAGCTTGATGATTCAGGGGGGGGCAACTATTTCGTCCAGTGTGATCGCATAGCTCGCCGTTGACGAATACGTTGGGCGTAATAATTTTATCTATGCCCAATCGAACGAAGACGATGAGAATACGACGCGCAACACAATCCGATCTTCAAGGCATTGCGGCTATTCATGCCGAGAGTTGGAAAGATTCATACTCTGATGTCCTGCCGGCAGAATTTCTGGCTACGCAAATCGATCGTGATTTAGCACGGCATTCGAGTAAAATCCAAATACAAAATGAAGACATCGTATTGGTTGCGGAGGAGGATGCACTAGTCGGCTTTATAGCGGTTTGGTGTCGACCAATTCCATTCATAGACAATTTCCATGTCAAACCATCTTACAGATCTAAACAATTAGGATCCGCTTTAATAAAGGCGGTGGCAAAAGAACTAATCAATAAGGGGCACCAAACTGCTTATCTTTGGGTATTTGAAAGCAACGAAAAGGCCATTCGATTCTACGAGCGATTGGGAGGTGCACAGAAAGAAGAAGCAAGGAAAACCGTATTCGGATATGAGGTTTTAAGTCGGAAAATTGAATGGGATGACCTTTCCGTAATATGCGAGAAACTATAGAAACATGCTCGAACAGCCTCAGGATTCAGGCTGACGCAAAAAGCCGGGCGATTTCAGAACAATTCCATATGCTTTGGTTTGCTTTTTGTGCAGCTTTATTCTATCTCCATTCATACGCCGGCGGCAAGGCGAAAGTTTGTATAACTAAAAACTACTCCCGCTGTGACGGCAAAACCTTTTCAATTCTCAGCGCCATAGCCGGAGGCCTATGAATGGAGTTGGCAGAAATAATTGAGGAAACAAAATGACGATACGAATCGTAAGGTTAGGTAGCCCGCGAGAGCGCGATGAGGGATTGCGAATCGGCACGGTCAGGCGACCTCCACGTGGCGTAAGAAAGGAAGATTATGCGTCGAAAAACATCTACGATGTATGGTTTCCAAATCTTTCGCCAAGTGAATCCCTACTGAAAGAAGCCTCATCAATCACCGACGAAAACTCCTGGAAAGCGTTTAAACGTAAGTTCATAGCCGAAATGAAAATGCCCGGCGCGAGGAGAGATTTGGATGTGTTCGCCGCACTCTCGCACCAGACCAATTTCGCAATCGGGTGCTATTGCAAGGAGGAATCGCGCTGTCACAGATCCATATTGAAAGAACTTCTCGAGCAGAGAGGCGCAAACATCAAGTGAGTTTGATCCTGCGGGCTATAATCCATTGTTGAACCTGGCCGAGGAAATGGTGGTGAACTTGTCGAGGCCCTTATTTGGTGCGAGGGGCCGCCCGCCGTCTTGGCGGGGCACTCATACCGTGGTGCAGTCGCGGTGGCTATCACTCTGCGCGGCTTTGTCCCGGTCGGTGCGCTGGTGTTGTTTGAGCCGCTCGACATGATTTTCAATTTTAACGGGATTTGAGTCAACGACCACCTGCAAAGCAGGTGGCTTGAATTTTCGGCCATAGGCCGAAAAGGCAAGAGAACGTCAGTACTCTTGTCGTTGAACCTGCAATCCCGCCATGGCGGGATGCGGAGCAACCGATTTGTATGGCAAGAATTATGCCCCTTAAAACCAAATGGATCGATATCTTATATAATGTTGCAACAGGCAGTAAACGGGTCCGCAACTTTTTTACACCAATAGGGGCAATTTTCTTTGGTCTGTTAATATTTGTTTTTGTGATTATGTCCCTGTATTTTGACCGGCTATTAGGCGTTGCCGATATTTTCCCAGGTCCGCTTAACATCATTTTATCCCTACCCTTATTTTCAATGGCTCTGTTTTTAATAGGGTGGTCGGTTCAAAACTTTCTCAAAGTAAAGGGTACCCCGGTGCCGTTCAATCCTCCACCGAAATTAGTCACATCCGGACCTTACGCTTATACCAGGAATCCGATGCTCACCGGTGTGTTTGCCCTGCTTTTTGGTTTGGGGATTTTTTTTGGATCGGTTTCACTTCTCTTTGTTTTCACTCCGCTTTTCATCCTTCTTAATTTCTGGGAGCTAA
>CP070771.1:2425971-2428555 GCA_020345785.1 Desulfobacterales bacterium | reverse complement strand
TATGAAAGCTTGGCCAATCCCATGGACTGGTAAGTGCTCAACTGGAAGGTGATCATGCCCACCGTGTAGCCGTCGGGGCGGGCGGTTGACACGGCGCCCATGCCGACGGCCCCCATACCGCCGGTCTTGTTGACCACGTTCACGTTGACTCCGAAATAGTTCTTGGCATTTTTCACCAGAGCTCTGGAAATCGTATCCGTGCCGCCTCCGGCCGACCAGGGACAAATTAAGGTAATGTCTTTGGCAGGAAATTTGGCTGCCGCCGGATTACAAAACGCAAAAATAAGGAACATGGCCAACAGGGTCGAAACTATCCCAACTTTTTTAAGACTCATGATGCTACCTCCTTTAGTTTTAATTAATCCGCCCTGAACAATAACAGTTTCAGGGTCGTCAAATGATCTTTGAAAATTGAATAAAGTCGTTGGATCGAAGGTCCTGCGGATTAATTACTTAATGCTGTGCATTTTTCTTTTTTCTCATATCATCCACAAGCGAATAAAAAAATATGGCCGGTTATGGAAGCTGGAATTTTTGACTATTATTCAATTTTCAGAAGAACAGGTCGGTTCTCATCCTTATGCATCCACGGCAATTTCCGTTTAGAAGGCAATTCCCTCCTTTTGCTACAAACGTTTATCGATCAAAGATCTTTTAACTTTTTCCAATTTTTCTCTGGCATCACCAAAGTTTTTGGTGGCGACCGATACAAAAAGAACGTCGAGCAGCGCGACCTGAGCGATCCGTGAAGACATCGGCGCCAGCCAGACGGCGGCTTCCTGTGAATGAACGGACAGATGAAAGTCGCATAAACGGGCAAGCGGTGATTTTGCCCTTCCGGTGATGCCGATAACGGTCGCTCCGGTTCCTTTGGCGATGTGGACGCTTTCGATAATATCCTTGGTGGATCCTGTAACGGAGACGGCCACCGCGACACAGCCGGCGGACATCAGCGATGCGGACATGACCTGCAGGTGCGGATCCACAATGGCAATACAGGGGATGTCCAGGCGAAAAAACTTGTGATACGCGTCCTGGGCAACGATTCCCGATCCTCCCAGGCCGTAAAATTCGATCCGTTTGGCAGCGGCGAGCACATTGACCACGTCGTTAAAAGCTCGGATATCAATCTTGTTCATGGTATCGCGCAACGCTTCCAGGTCTGCTCTGAAAATTTTGTCCAGAATTTGAAGCGCCGAATCCTGTTCGCTGATTGTTTCATGAATGTATTGAGATGACGGCAGGCTGCGGGCCAGGTTCAATCTTAACTCCATGTAACCTTTCAGGCCCATTTTACGGCAAAACCTGACGACGGTGGGTTCGCTCGTCTCGGCTTTTTCCGCCAGCTCGGTAATCGTGTACTTGATCACTTCACCGGGTTCCCGCATGACACACTCTGCGACCCTTTTTTCAGCTCTTTTTAAATGGTCCAGTGAGTTGCGGATGGTTGAGATAATGTCATCCATGATGGTGCCGTAATTGTTTGCTTACGTAAGTATACTACGTATTTTTGGAAGTCAATAAAAACATACCTGTAAAACGTAAATGATTTTCTTTTCTGGACAATTTTTCCTTGAAACATTCCTGAGCTTCATATATCAACGTAGAAATTTTTAATAATTTGCAAAAGGAGAATGATAATGGCTGAAAAGAAATCAAAGTACGTTTATCGAATTGAAGATCTGCCGCGTGTCAATTTAACCGGTGACGAGAAGTTGCCATCCATGGCAAATTTGCTTCTCAGCGATAAGATGCTCATCAGCTTCATCGAAAACCCTCCCGGCTGCGTATTTCCCATACACAGCCATGAATCCGAGCAAATCCTGATTATGCTGGAAGGCGAGGAAGAACACGTATGCGGTGATGAAACCTTCCTGATGAAAGCCGGCGATGTATGCATTCACCCATCCAATGTACCGCATGGCGGCCAAACCAAAACCGGCTTCAAGGGGATCGATATCTTCTGCCCGCCCAGAGAAGATCATGTCGCAAAGTTGAAGAAGGCGCTCAAGGAAAGAGGCGGAAAATAGCGCCATAGTGTTGTGTCCCAGAAATACATTAAAAAATTGAACAGGATTTATACGACTTAATTAAGGCAAGAGATGTATAGTTAAATCTCTCCGAGTTCTGTAAATTACATCTGGAACATAAACATAGGTGGCCGCAACAAGCAAGGGTGAAGGAGGATAGCATGCAGTTTATTCGAAAGCGTGTGCTGGCGGGTGAAGTGATGCTGGGCATCGGTGCAAATCTTGGATCCAGCCTGACCGTCGAAATGATCGGAGCGGCCGGCTTCGACTGGATCTGGATCGATTGCGAACACGGCGCCGGTGACTACAGTGAATTAATACCACAGATTCAGGCTGCCAGCATTTACAATGCCCCGGCCGTCGTCCGGATTGCCTGGAATGAAGCCCCGCGCTTCAAGCGTGTTTTGGACCTGGGGGCGGCCGGTATTATGGTGCCCTATGTCACCTCCGCCCGGGAAGCCGAGCAGGCTGCTGCGTCCATGAGGTATCCGCCGGAGGGTATCCGCGGTGTGGCACGCTTCAACCGGGCCTGCGGTTTCGGCCAGGACTTTGAC
>CP070771.1:2423283-2425871 GCA_020345785.1 Desulfobacterales bacterium | reverse complement strand
AAAGGCATCATCGCCTGACCTGCTGTTTCCGGGTCACGACCGGTTGCTGCTGGAGAATTATCCGGCAGTCGCCAGGGATGTCACCCGGCTGGTGTAGAATATTACCTTGAGCAATTATTGAAAGAAGACTTAAATTGATAGCTTATAAAGGAGAAAGCCATGGAGAGAATAGTCAGTTTTGAATTTATGCGCCTGGAAAAAGAGGAGAAACTGGCCTGGGTGACATTTACACGTGAAGACCATTTGAATGCTATGAGTAACGAGTGTACCATTCAGATTAACAGAATTGCCATGGCGTTGAGAGAAGACCCGGATGTTCGGGTAGCCGTCATCCGGGGAGAAGGCAGGGCCTTTTCCACCGGCATCGACCTCAAAGAGCTTGCCGCTGACCGGATTGAAATGCGCTATCACGAGCGCTGGGAGCGGGCGCTGCGTATTTTTGAAACAATGGAAAAGCTGGTAATTGTGGGTATGCATGGATTCTGCCTGGGCGGCGCTTTGCAGTTGGCCTTGGCTGCCGACGTCCGGGTCAGCACGGCAGACTGTCAGATCGGTCTGCCGGCAATTAAGGAATCGCTGATCCCGGGCCTGGCAACGCTGCGCCTGCCGCGCTATGTCGGCTGGGGGCGGGCCAAGAAGATGATTCTGGGCGGGCAAAATATCAGCGGCGATGAGGCGTTGCAAATCGGTTTGGTGGACCATATCGTTTCCGATGCGGATTTCTTCAAACAACTCGATAAGGTCGCCGGCGACTACCTGGCAGCCTGCTCGGTGGGAACCCGCATGAGCAAACTGGCGATCAACAAGGCCTTCGATATGGATTTTGACCCATTCCTTCAATACTACTATGAACTTCAGGAGCGGGCGCAATTTAGTGGAGATGCTGACGAGGCCAAACGTGCCTATCTGGAGAAGCGCGCACCCATCTGGCAATAGTTTGATTGACGGAGCCCTGTGGCCGCTGCCGGCGGGAACGGAGTGATGAGAAAAATCAAAGAAATCTACTGGGGCTGGAGGGTGGTTGCGGGCGCCTTCGTCCTCCTGTTTATAACTTACGGAGCCAGGTACTCTTTCGGGGTATTCGTCAAACCGATGTTTGTCGAATACGACTGGCCGATGGCCGTCATATCAATGGCGGCTTCCATCAACCTGCTGGCCTATGCGACCACCGGGGTACTGGCCGGCTGGCTCCTTGACAAGCTGGCACCGCGCTGGATTATGACCATCGGCATCGTGGTTACCACCATCGGCTTGGTTGCGGCGAGTTTTGTAAAAACGCCCTTGGGGTTATATCTTTCCTACGGTCTGTTATGCGGCATCGGTTTTGCCGGCACTGGTGCCGTAGCAAGCAACGCGGCGGTGGGCAAATGGTTTCTCAAGAAAAGAGGGCTTGCCATGGGGGTAGCCACCATGGGGATCGGGGTCGGAACACTGGCCGTTGCGCCTCTGGCCGGCTATATTGTGCAGAATTTTGGCTGGCGAATCGGTTTTCTGTTTTTCGCTTTGATGACATTTGTGGTCGGTATTTCAACTTCTCAGATTCTCATGGGAAAGACCGGTCCGCGGGAACATGGCCTGTTGCCGGACGGCGCCGGGCCCGACGCGTGTGTCCCTAATCCGCTTACCGGCAGCGGCTGCGCGGAAACGGTTTCCCTGAAGCCGGTAATAGTGGATTCACGGTTCTGGCTCCTGGCCTTTTGCAATATTGCGGCCGTTATGACGGTGATGATGACATTTGTGCATCAAATCCCGTATGCGGTCAACAGCGGGATTGACAAAGTTGAGGCGGCCGCAGCCCTGGGTATTACCGGCCTGACCGGCAGCCTCGGAAAATTTTTCTTCGGGTGGATCAGCGATCGGATCCCTGACGCGAAGTATTCGGCCGCGCTGGGTTTTTTCCTGATGGCGGTCGGCATGTATTTTCTGTACCAGGCCAAGACCGTGATGACACTTTATCTTTTTGCGTTGATCTTTGGTTTCGGCTACGGTTCCCTTGCTCCGGTGACGCCATATTTAATCTCGGACCGTTTCGGGCAGCATATCCTTGGTGTCGCTTACGGGCTGTTGATATTCTTTGCGACCGGGGTCGGCGGCAGCATCGGACCGCTTCTCGGCGGCCTTATCTTTGACAGAACCGGCTCGTATGTGATCGGCTGGTTATTGAATATGATGGTTTTGTTATTGGTTTCCTTTCTTATTTTGCTGTTGAAATCGGCACGGACGATCCCGACGGATCAGGCCCTTTCGTCCCGCTGCTAAATTTACGGAACAAATAAATGGGTTCAGATGTGCCCCCCTTCGCCTTTCAGGCTGCGGAGGGCAGGCAGTGCTGTCGGCTGACCAACGAAGTTTACCCGCTCTGGGAGAGTGGCCAGTTTGAGCGGAAAAGTAACTAATAAACATCGAACATCGAACGTTGAACGTCCAGCATCGAATACGGTATTCTGTCAATTTAAAAAACACTGAGCAACACGCGGCGCACACGCCGCGCAGGCGCTGGCGCTGCACGAGCGAATCTTTGCTTCGAAATTCTGAGGTTTAATTGTCTTAAAATAGATAAAGCGTAGCGCCATCATTATTGGACGTTC
>CP070771.1:2420591-2423183 GCA_020345785.1 Desulfobacterales bacterium | reverse complement strand
GCAGGGAGAAGGCAAGGCCTTGCTTTGCACACCGCTGAAAATCGACTGGACCTTCTATTGCTACAAATGTGACGGGATGGCTTCCCTGCGGACATGCCCGCACGCCAAAGAGGATCGAGTGCTGCTCAGCGGAACCATGCTGCGCAAGCTGCTTTCTGAAGGCGGTGAAATGCCGGATCATTTTGGAAGAGATGAGGTTGTTGCGATTCTGCGCGAATACTACGAAGGACTCACGGAAAAGGTTGAAATCAAGCTGCACGGAGCTGCCACCGGAGATAACAAGAAGTAACTGATCACCTCATTCGATTCCAACTCTAAAGGGAGCCGCCGCAAGGCGCTCCCTTTTTTTTCGTAGAAGCTTTTAAATTCAGGTGAGTAAAAGTACCTGATAAACCTCCAAGGCTTGCGACAACAAATTCAAAAATCCCAAATACCAAGCACCAAATTACAAACAACTCTCAAATACCAATACTCAATAACCCAAACAAGCCTAATGGGGTAAAATCAGATACTTCAAATTTTGAATTTCGATCATTGGAATTTATTTGAGATTTGAGATTTGGAATTTGGTGCTTAGTGCCGGCACCTCCACAAAAAAGGGGAGCCGAATAGCCCCCCTTTTTGTTTGCATATTAGACGCCTAACTAAAAATTCCTTCCCGCATACTCGTTATAGGCCATAGCCACCGTCCGGTAAACCAGGTGGGCCAGCTTTGAGAACGGCAGGTAAGCGATCAGGGAAAATACCAGGATCAGGTGAATATAGTAAGTCGCGAATGTAACCGGCGCCCATCCTGCCAATCGGGTCAGTTCCGCCCCCATACCGGTCACACCCAGACCGAAAGCCAAATATATCAGGTACCAATCCCAGTAGCCGGAGACCTGATCTTTTTTTGAGCTGCGATTTTTGATCATCAGGCTGGTGCCGACAATCAAGGAAACACCGGCAACATTCGCCAGCCATTTGATGGGATTCAGTTGCGACCAGGGGCCGTGGACCGGTCCTTCAGGCAGCAGATAGGAGCCGTAAATCAGTACAAAAATAACGCTGGTTACGATAAACAGCCCGATGAAGCCATACAGGGTCAGTAGATGGGCAATTTCACGGTCCTTATTTTCGGTACACTCTGTAAACTTGCGGTGCAGTAAAATGGTCGGAATGACTTTTAAGAGAGACACAATGAACCCAACGACTTCGATGGTTTCTTTGGTGGTCTTGCCCTCGGCCACGGCATTCTGATGAATATCACCCAGGAAGCGCTTAAGGCCTAAGGCAAACACGGCCACGGCAAAGATGGCCGCCGGGACCATGTGCATGTCGACCAGCCAGGTGGAGAAAAATTTGTAATGTTTGATACCTTCACTGAGATCCGGTGTAAAATCCAGCAGACCGGTAACGGTGCCCACCACCAGGAACAAAACCGCAGGAATCGCCAGTAAAACCGGCAGCATCTTGGGATTCTTCATGGCCTTGGCCAGTGCTTTGGGTTGCGCATACTCTGAAATCGTATATGCGCGCACGGCTGCCAGCACATCCGCCGGTTTGGCTTCCCGCGGGCAGCGGGTGGAACAATCGCCGCAATTGTGGCATAACCAAACGTCGGAATTGCCCACCAGTTTGTCCTTCAGCCCCCAGGAGGCGGCTATCATTTCCTTGCGGGGAAACGGTTTGGTGTCCGGAGAAATCGGGCAGGCCACTGAACATGTGGCGCACTGGTAGCACTTTTTAAGATCCTCTCCGCCGAGTGCACCGACTTGCTTGATAAAATCCAAATCAGGCTCGATTACATAAGCTTCAGCCATACTAGTACCTCCTATGAAATTGACGCTGGACTGTTGAAAAAGATCGCTTTCCTTTCATTCGTCATTCGTCGCTCCCTAACCCGTAAAAATGAGCTAAAATGAACTAAAATGTTAAATGGCTAAAATTGTGGAGTCGCTTCGCTCCATCTGTATTATTACAGACCGATGCTTTGCGCATGGGATTCAGAAATCAGGAAATGAAGCAATTCCTGACTTTGCGGTTTTATTTATAAAAATCGACAGAATTCCTTAACTTTAGGCATGTTAGGCATTTTAAAATTTTAGGCATTTCTGCGAGCAATTTCATTGCTATATTTAATCAATAGGCTGCCGCAATATGCACAAAATTTATTTTGACGGCTTAAAAACCTTTGAACGGATTCGGACCCATTTCTACAATGGAGTCGACGAAGTCATTGATGATTTTCGGCAGTTTGTCGTATTCGTCAATGGCCACTTCAAACTGGGCCACCCGTTCTTCTTCCAGCGCCAGACTCGACAGGGCCTCACCAATTTTCTTCATTCGAATGTCGGCCAGCTCGCTGCCTTTGATGAAATGGCACTGGTAGTCATCCCCATATTTACAACCAAGCAGGAACACGCCGTCCAAGCCCTGGGAAAGCGCGTCCTTGATCCAGATGACATTGACCGAACCCAGGCACCGGACCGGTATAAAGCGCACATCCGACGAATATTCAAGCCGGTTCAGCGCTGCTATATCCAGGGCCGGGTAAGCATCATTTTCGCAGACCAGACCCAGGACACGCATCGGCGGCTCATCAAAGTCATC
>CP070771.1:2417886-2420491 GCA_020345785.1 Desulfobacterales bacterium | reverse complement strand
TTTGAACCTTATTTTCAGGGCTGCCGTCAGCATTTCAGTGCTGATTAATCGGCCGAGTTTGGCCAGCACACCCACAGACGCCAGGGCCCAGTCCGGTTTCTTAATTCCCTGGGATTTTAGATCCATCTGATGAATACGGGCTTTGCAGGCCGGCAATTCGACGCCGCCGGCCTGCAGGATAATGGTATTGCCGTCGACCTTTTCAAATATTTGCCTGCGGCGGTCCACTCCTTCCGGTGCCAGAGCCACGATGACATCCGGTCGTTCAATGCCCGTATAGTCAATTTCTTCCGGCGACAGGATTAATTCACTAATGGAAGGTCCGCGCATAACCGTGATGTTGTACTCATTTTTCTGAGTGGTATTCAGGCCGCCGGTCAGACCTGCAAGACATAAAATTTCTCCGGCGGTGATAATTCGCTGACCGGCACTGCCGAGCAGGATCAATTCATGGCGCTGGGAGCCGGGCGGTTGGAATTCGGCTTCAATTTTCGCAGGTTCCGGCGCCGGTTTCAGCTTGCCGCCCATTTGCCGGTAGTGTCGACCGTATTCGGGTCGGGAATTTTCGGCAGCGATCCCTTCCACCGGGGGTAATCCGGCCAGGGATTCATCAATGGTTTTAGGGGTCAGTCGATTTTTTTTGGTGTATCGCCCCGGGCACACACCCCAGATATCCAATACAGAAAACCCTTCGAATTCAATGGCCCGCTGAATTTCTGCATCCAGGTCCCTGCGGTAAGCCGAGCAGCGCGTCACATAAGCGGCTCCCGCCGATCGAGCTACCTGGCAAATGTCCAGCGGGCGTTCCAGCTGATTTAAAAAAGCCGATCCCACCGAGGCATCCGGCGGGGTAGTGGCGGAATACTGGCCGCCGGTCATGCCGAAGTTGAAATTGTTTAATATCAGCAAGGTCAGGTCCAGGTTGCGCCGGCAGGCTGCCAGCAGATGGGCACCGCCGATACCTTGGCCCCCGTCACCCATAGTGACCACGATTTTTAAATCCGGTCGGGCCAGTTTCAAGCCGGCCGCATAGGTCAGGGCACGACCATGCAGTCCGTGCAGGGCATGGGTATGAAAAAAAGTGTCAAACAGGCCCGAGCAGCCGATATCACTGACCATAACCACCCGGTCACCGGTCAACCCCATATTTTGAAATACCTTGTCCAGCGTGTGGGTGATGCGTTCGTGGGAACATCCCGGACAAAAAACCGGCGGTCTGGCATCGTTTAGCAAACTAACCATTAATGATGGTCTCCTTGATTTTATGCGGTGTGATCAGGCGGCCGTCCATCTGACCGTAAAAATCGACGCGTTGATCGGCCAGGACGCGCTTTATCTCCCAGACATACTGGCCCAGGTTCATTTCCACCGCGATTACCCGCTTAACACCTTGGGCCGCCCGGCGGATCACGGCTTCGGGTATCGGCCACAGGGTCTTTAGAATTAACAGAGAAATCGGTTGACCTGTACTTTGCAGCTCTTTGTAAACGGCTTTTGCCGCTCGGGCGCTGACGCCGTAGGTGATGAGCAGGGTTTCCGATTTGCCGGCGTCAAGGAATTCATAGAATGAAAATTCTGTGACGGCCGATTCAAGTTTGTTTTTCAAGCGGCCGAGGATCCGGGAAATTTCCTGTGGGTCGGTGGTGATGTAGCCGTTGGCTCCATGGGTCGAAGATGTTTGGCGTACCGGTATGTCGGAGCCAATGGGCAGAAAATCTGGAACCCTTCGACCATCGTCAACCTGAAACGGCAGGAACGGCTTACCGGCAGGCGGCGGGGTGCGATCGACGATGTCGGGCTTTTCAAGGGCATCCAGATCGACGCTTTCCCTGGTCATACCGATTTCCTTGTTGGATGCGATGAACACCGGGCAGCGAAATTTTTCAGCCAGATTAAAGGCGTGCACCGTCAACGTAAAGCAGTCGGCGACGTTTACCGGTGCCAGTACAATTACCGGCATTCCGCCGCTATTGCCCCAGCGCAGAAAGCAGATATCGCCGTCGGCTCCGCGGGTGGCTGAGCCGGTGGACGGGCCCAGTCGCTGGACATCGACGATCACGATGGGAATTTCACTGCCGACGGCAAATGATATATGTTCGCTGTAAAGGCTGATACCCGGTCCGGAGGTCGCCGTCATCACCTTAAGACCGGCCATCGAAGCACCGAGACATGCACCGATAGAAGCAATCTCATCTTCAGCCTGAAGGCAAATGCCGCCCAGGGGCGGCAGCAGCGTCAACATGGTGTTTAAAATCGTGGTTGCCGGTGTAATGGGATAGCCGGCAAAAAATCGACAGCCGGCGGCCATTGCCCCCCGTCCGATGGCTTCGTTGCCTTCAATTAAACTTAACGGCATGTTCATTCCTTGGTAAGCGTTCGCAGGTTCAGGGTTCACCCTTCAGGGTTAGATATATTTAATGATCCTAAATAATACCGGAATTTTTCAACCCTGCCAATACATATCAAGTTAGAGGCTTCGCCCCAATTGGAATGATGGAATGTTGGAATATTGGAAACTTGGGTCTTGGCATACGGCAACATTGGCTAAATGGCAACATTTGTCTTTAATTAAAAGTCAGAAAAGATAAAATCCTTCAAAAACCCA
>CP070771.1:2415178-2417786 GCA_020345785.1 Desulfobacterales bacterium | reverse complement strand
TAAAATAGACAGAATACCTTCCTTCGATCCGCCTCCGGCGGAACATTCATTATTCGATATTCGATATTCGCTTTTTTGAGTTTCTTTTTTCGATCAAACTGGCTGCCTTCGGCTGCCACCGGCCGGGCTGACACCGGAAACCTACCTTCGGCAACATGGAGAATAATAAACGGACAAAAAGCAACCGGCCCAAAAGTGATAATATGCGCCTATCCGGCCTAAACCATCACCGCCGATGCCGCCTCCTCTAAAGAGGTTATCCCCTGAATCACTTTTTCGGCCGCGTTATCTTTAAGGGTTGTAAACTCACTGACCTCTTTCACCGCCCGGCTGATTTCATGGGCGGATGCTCTTTTAAGGATTAAATCCTGCACGAAATCGTCGATAACCAGCACTTCATACACGCCGGTTCGGCCTTTATATCCGGTGTGCATGCAGCTGAAGCAGCCCTTGCCTTGCTGAAAATTGGCATTTTCCAAGTTATCCAATCCCCAGAATTTCAAAGCCTCCGGGGGTGGCTGGTAGCTGGCTTTGCAACTCGGACAAACGGTGCGGACCAGACGTTGCGCAAAGGATACAATCATCACCGAAGCCACCAGGAAGGGCTCGATACCCATGTCGACAAACCGTGTTATCGCGCCGGGGGAGTCATTGGTATGGAGGGTACTTAGCACCCTGTGGCCGGTCAATGCTGCCTGGACAGCAATGTTGGCGGTCTCGGAATCGCGAATTTCTCCAACCATGATCACATCCGGGTCCTGACGCAAAATCGATCGTAAACCGCTGGCGAAAGTCATACCGGCTTTGCGGTTGAGCTGAACCTGTCGAATCTTTTCGATACGATATTCCACCGGATCTTCCACCGTGATGATATTGATGTCGGGCTGGTTGATTTTCTTCAATATGGAATACAGGCTGGTACTCTTGCCGCTGCCGGTGGGGCCCGTACTGAGAATCATACCGTAAGGTCTGCCTATCATGGCCTCCAGTTTTTGACGGTCTCTTTCGTTCATGCCCAGCCGTTCCAGCGAATAGATGCTGTTGCTGGTATCCAGCAGGCGCAGCACCATGTTTTCGCCGTAAATGGAAGGAATCGTGGAAGCCCGGATATTAATATCCTTGTTTTTCATTTTGACGGTGAAACGCCCATCCTGTGGAATCCTGGATACGGCGATATCCATATTGGCCAATATTTTCAGCCGGGAGATGATCGGTAGAAACATGGATTTTGGCGGGGCCGGCACCTCGTGTAGTCGACCATCCACCCGAAAGCGAACCTGCACCGATTCTTTTTCAGGACTGATATGGATATCACTGGCGCCTTCCCGAACACCCTGGGATAAAATGGAGTTGACCAGCCGGACAACCGGTGCCTCTTCGGCCATACCCTGCAAGGAGCTCACTTCTACATCTTCAGTGATTGACGTCTTCTCCTCGGTGCTTTTATCGATTTCCATCTCCTCCATGTCTTCCAACACACCGCCGATCCCTGCATAAGTGCCGTAAAGACTGTTGAGCAATTGATTCAATTGCTGTTCAGTACAAATAATTGCTTCGACTTCGCAGTTGGTATAGACTTCGATGGCATCCAATGCATTGATGTCCAGAGGGTCCATCATGGCAATTGTCAGCAGCAGTCCGTTTTTTTGGAGAGGTGCAGCCTGATATTTGTGGGCAATATCTGCCGGAAGCAGATTGGCAAGATCCACATCAATGGTGAATTTATCGGGCCGGTATTTCTCCAGGCGCAGCTGATTCGAAACCAGATCGACAATCTGACTTTCACTGACAATTCCTTCTCGCACCAGAAACTGTCCGAGTTTCAAATTGCTCTTCTTTTGAAAGGGCAGCGCCTCTTCCAGCTGTTTTTGAGTCAGCAGGCCGCCCTCGACCAGAATTTCACCTAATTTCTTTCTCGTTCTCAATTTTTATCTCTTATTTTATAAGTTTCAATGTTTCACATGAGAATAAGGATTAGCAAAATAAACGGTTCCTTTGTCCCACATTGACAATATCGTTGGGTTAGACGACATCGCTGCGGGGATTTTTTCCAGTTGACTGCGCGCGGCCTGTTCATTCTCGAACGCCTTGTTTAAAATCAACGCAAACTTAGTCCCGTCCGAGGGATTCCAGTACGGTATCAAACGCACGGTGGGCAGGTTGTCGGGGAGGTTGCGCAGGATGTCATAGGCAGCTTCAAGCGAATCTTTTTCGTCAACTTTGACCAACCAAACCGGACTTTCCGGCGGCTTGACCGCAACCGGAATGGCGGGCAACGATACAATTTGGCCGACTTCAACGCGGTCCGGGTCTTCAATATCGGGATTGGCCATGATGAATGATTTGAAATAGCGGGAGCTATAGCCGCCGTAGACACGCTGGATAATCCGCGAGAGGGTTTCATTGCGCTGCAGGGTCAGTTGCCCCAGAATCGTCGAAAAGGTGGATTCAGAAGTTAATACCGTCAGAGCTTTGGGGGATGTTCCGGCAGCAGATGCCAATTCCCGTGCCTGTTCCTGCATTTTTTCAGACGGCTCCGTGCCGGTCTGCGGCTCCGCCGTTAACGGTTCTTGGTCGCTTTTCGTATCCTTATCATTTGCATCATCTT
>CP070771.1:2412461-2415078 GCA_020345785.1 Desulfobacterales bacterium | reverse complement strand
CAACAAGGATGAGTCCCTCACCCCGGAGCTGATCGGCCAATTCGGCGTGGGTTTTTACAGCTCATTTATCGTGGCCGATAAAGTCACCTTGCTGACCAAAGCCGTGGGCGAGGACAAGGCCGTTCTGTGGGAATCTCACGGTGACGGGGAATTTACTATCGCCGAGGCCGAAAAGGAAGGGCGCGGTACGTGCATAACCCTGGAGCTGAAAAAGAAGGAAGAAGGCGATCAGGATTTCACCGACGAATGGACGATTCGGGAAATAGTTAAACAGCACTCCGATTTCGTGGCCTATCCCATCGTCATGGACGTGGAAAAAGACGAGCCCATCCCGGATGAAGAGCAGATCAAGGATAAGGACGGCAAACCGGTCGGAAAAACGACCCGCAAGGTGGTCAAAGAAGAAACTCTCAATTCCATGAAGGCCATCTGGGCCAAGAATAAGCAGGATGTCACCGATCAGGAGTACGAGGAATTCTACCGCCACATCAGCCATGACTGGAATCCGGCGCTGGAAAAGCTCCACCTCAAGCTGGAGGGCACCACGGAATACACGGCCCTGCTCTACATCCCGTCCAAGGCCCCCTTTGATCTATTCAACCCGGATTCTAAACACGGCGTGCAACTATACTGCAGGCGCGTATTCATCATGGATGACTGCAAAGAGCTGATGCCCGAATACTTCCGGTTTGTGAAAGGGGTTGTGGACGCGCCGGATCTCAATCTCAACGTCAGCCGCGAAATCCTTCAGCAGGATCGCCTGGTGCGCAACATCAAACGCAATCTGGTGCGAAAACTCTTAGATCTTTTAAAGGACATGGATCAGGAGAAGTACGAAAAATTCTGGGAGGAATTCGGCGCTGTGCTCAAACTCGGGGTGCATACCGATATTGAAAATAAAACCAGAATTGCCGATCTGTTGCGTTACAAAACCACCAAGTCGGACGGTAAATGGAAGTCGTTGCAGCAATACATCGCCGACATGCAGCCGGAGCAGAAGGAAATTTACTACATCACCGGAGAAAACACGGCGGCCCTGATCAACAGTCCGCTGCTCGAACAGCTCAAATCGAAAGATTTCGAAGTCCTGCTGATGACCGATCCGATCGATGAATGGGTTACCCAGGCACTTGCCGAATACGACGGCAAGAAGCTGAAAAGCGCCGAAAAGGGTGATCTTGAACTCGACAAGGTTGACGAAGAAAAAAAGGGCAAGTATGAAACTCTGTTTAAGCATATCCGGGTGAAGCTGGAAGACACCATCAAAGAGGTCCGCCCCTCCACCCGCCTGACCAACTCCGTTTCCTGCCTGTCGGGCAATACCTTCGACATGAGCGGCTACATGGAAAAGATTCTCAAGTCGGCCGGTCAAAAACTGCCGGAAAACAAACGTGTGCTGGAACTCAACATGGGCCATCCGGTCATGGAAAAAATCCATCGCATGTTTGAAGCTGATAAAGACGACCCGAAATTTAACGATTACATCCATTTGCTGCTCGATCTCGCGGTCATCGGCGAAGGCGGCAAGCTGAACGATCCCTCCAAATTTTCTAAATTGGTCGGAGACTTGATGGCGGGTAATTAATTAATCCGCGCTGAAAAACAATGCATTCAGGCTTGTAATGTATTCTTTGCAAACAGCAGAAGGGATCCATAAAACAAAACCGCAATGTTTACAAATTTACAGACGCAATTGCGGATTAAAATCCCAAATCCCAATCTACAAATTCCAAACAATATCCAAATTCCAATATTCAATGACCGAAACTGTGGTTTGATTCACCGCAGAGCCTATGGTTATTAAGCAGGTTTTGAATTTTGAATTTCGGTAATTTGTATTTGTTTGAAATTTGATTTTTGGTGCTTGGAATTTTCACGGACTTCTTAAAACAAATATTTTCTTATCAGACTATTAGATGAAGTATCTGTGAACTGAGAAGGTCTGCAGGTATCAGCGTCCCAGCTCGGCGGCCACCGCCTGACCGATTTTATCGATGGTATAGGGTTTTTTTACATATTCACCGGCCCCGAGACGCTGCGCTTCTTTGACCCGCCAGGTCTCCGAAAAGCCGCTGGCAATGATGGCTTTTTGATCGGGTTTGTACCCGAGAATTTTTTTGTATGTCTCGAGGCCGTCGATGCCCGGATCCATGATCATATCCAGGACGATGAGGTCGACGGAATTGTTTTTGATGTATTCGACGGCTTCTTCTCCGCTGGGCACGGAATTGACGCAATAGCCTAACTTGCTGAGCATCAAGGTGGCGATTTGCCGCTGCTGCTCGACATCGTCTACGACTAAAATGGTTTCACCATTGCCGTTGCTTGCAACAGCAGCGACATTGGATTGATCATCGTGCAATGACTCCCGGGTGACAGGGTAATACAGCGTAAAGGTCGTGCCTTCACCTTCAACACTTTGAATATCAATATATCCTTTATGGTCTTTGACCGTACCCCAAACGACCGCCATACCCAGGCCGGTGCCGCTGCGGCCCATTACTTTTTTAGTGTAAAAAGGTTCAAAGATGCGCTCCTTATCTTCAGGACGGATCCCGATACCGGAATCGGGGATCTTCAGCAGCACATAATCGCCCTCTTCAATTTCGTCGTATCC
>CP070771.1:2409737-2412361 GCA_020345785.1 Desulfobacterales bacterium | reverse complement strand
AAACGGTTTAAATCCGGACCCCGGCAGGCGGTTATTTTGAACGGCTCGATTATACTCAGTTTCCGAGTAGTCTCGCCCACCCACCAGGGCTTTGACGGCCCCGGAATTGGCCTGAATTGCCACCAGCGCCCCCTGGGGTTGGAGTTGCATGCTGTCGGCGTCGGTTTCTGCTTGGTTGGGAGTGTCAAGCACCTGATCGAGCTTAACCAATCCGTTTTGCACAGACTCAACCGCCAACGCCTGCAGCCGCGGATCCAGGGTCGTCATTACTTTCAGCCCTCCGTGATAAACGACTTCCGGTCCGTAACGTTCTTCAAGGATATTGAGGACGACATCCAGAAAGTAGCTGCCGGTTCGAGATTCAGCCGAACGCGGCTTAAGCCGCAATTCATCCTGAAAAGCGTTTTGAGCTTCCTGTGCCGAAATAAAGCCCACGGCCGCCATGCGCGACAACACGATCTTCTGGCGGTTTTTGGCCCGCTCAAAATGGCGATACGGGTTGTAGCGGGTCGGTGATTTGGGCAGCCCCGCCAGCAGCGCAGCTTCGGCCAAGTTCAGTTCTGACGCCGGCTTTCCCAGGAAAAACCGGGCGGCTTGCTCAATCCCATGGGCGCCGACCCCGAAGGGGATTTGATTCAGGTAGGCCTCCAGAATTTCCTCCTTGTTGAAACGGGCTTCGATTTGCAGCGCCACCAGCAGTTCACGGATTTTGCGCATGTAAGTGCGCTGGAAGCTGAAAAAAAGATTTTTTGCCAGTTGCTGCGTAATGGTGGATGCACCTTGAATCCTGCCCGGTTCAAAAAGGGTTACCCACAGTGCTTTGAGCGTGCGAAGTTTATCCACGCCATGGTGTTCCCAGAACCGATGATCCTCGGTGGCTATCACCGCCTGGATAAAGAATGGAGAAATCCGGTTTAAGGGAATCGCCTCCCGTCCCCCCAAGAGCATAATCCTTTCACCGGTGGCGGCAAAAATCTCAGTGGGAGGTGTTTCAATGATACGGTTCAGAGGATCGGGCACGCGCGGCAGGTTACTTATCACCACAAACAAAATACCTGTGGCCAACAATGACAGCAGACCCCCCAGCAGTAATGCCAGGTATAAAAATCCGCTCAGCCGTCTTATGATGGTCGTGGTGCGCGTCATCGCGGCGTTCGATCCTTCTGGTAATCCTTGATTGGATTCACGGTGGTGCCCTTCTCTTCCAGGTACGTCCGCAGGCGCCACACGGCCCACTCATGGCCCTGGACCACAATGACCTGACGCCCGGCACCCATTGCAAATTCAAAGCCAAGCTCGATGTACCCCGATACGGCTTCATCTGAAATCCCTACCTGAACAATCTGGCCGGCGGGTTTCAGCAGCGTTTCAGGATTGAGGATAACATTGCGGCGGATCTCATCCGGCAGGGACACCAGCGCCTCAAAAAAGCGTTCGGCCGGATATATGCGGTTTTTGAAGTTCGCCAGATCTTCCAGCGCTTCGACCGTCGGGATGTCTTCACGCTCCAGCTGCATCAATCCGTCGGCTGGAATATCAATGCGGCGCAAGACGCGGTTATCAGCGTCCAGAAGGTAGACAATCAGATCTCTGCCGCTCTTTTCGAAATAGGTGCGCCGCCAATTTCCCTGGGCGGAAATTTTCAGAAGCTCAAGGGCGGATATGACTTCCCGAGCCGCCTCCCGGGGCAATTTAAGATAAAGGTCCCGAAAGTTTTCCGCCGACAGCATGGCACCCTGACCGGCGGAAAGACCGGCAGCTATTTGGGCAAAGGTTTCGGCGCTGCGGGCTTCACGCTGGGACGCCAGCCGGTCGGTCACGATTTTTTCAAGCGTTTTTTGCGCCGTCAGGGTCTGCCGGCCTTTTTCCCAAATAGCACCGGATTGAGGCCTTGCCGAATTGGTGGTCACCAGGTAAGCACCCAGGGTGCGTTCCACCCAGTCAAATCGCATTTCCAGAATGATAATACAACCAACCAGTAACGCCATCAAGACAGGCCGCAGCGCAAAAACCCGGCGCGACCAGTCATGTAAATTTTGTGGTTCAAACCAGTTCGTCATCGCAAAATATTACCAATAAAGATCCACATATGGCAAGTGAATATCATCCAGGCCGGACAAACCGTGATGGTTCCTCGAATATGCACAATGCAATAGTTTAGGTTTCAAGTGTCAGCGGCGCCGCTGGCCACCGAAGGTTGCCAGTTTGATCTAAGAAAGAAACTTTAAAAAGCGAATATCGAATAATGAATAATGAATATCGAATGTCGAAGGGAGGTATTCTGTCTAGTTTATAAAGAGACTGAGCAACGCGAAACCATCCTTCGAAATTCTGCGGTTCGATATTCGATATTCTGTCCGCCGCGGCGGACTGTTTCGTTTAGATGAAGTTTCATAAGAGATTTCAGCCGGGCCGCCGGATGCCGGAAACGGCCGGTTTGATTGAAAATGCAACTAATGAACAGGGCAAGGGGCTTAACCCAATTCATGATATAGCCAAATTCAGGATCGTGCATTAAATTAAATCAGCGACAACCAGCAGAGCTGGGGGTAGGAGGAAGGCCCCTGGAAGGGGCCGGAACCACCTCCATTCATATGCCAGCGGCATGGTGTAAGTTTGGACAA
>CP070771.1:2407000-2409637 GCA_020345785.1 Desulfobacterales bacterium | reverse complement strand
CCGAAAATAATTGTCGATCACGAATTCGGCAATGACACCAATGACAAGTCCACCCTGGCAAGCACGCTTTACAGCCTGGTCGAACAGGCCGGCGACAGGCTGCGGCGTCGGCGGCGTGCTGCCCGCCGGGTCGCCGTCATCCTCGACTATTCGGACGGCATGCGCTGCGCCCGCCAGCTGGCAGCCAAACCGGCCACCGCCAATGATGTCAACCTTTTCGAACTGGCCCGGCGCACCCTGCATCTGGCCTGGGCCCGGCGGGTGCGCATCCGGCATGTGCGCCTGATCTGCGACCGGCTGACCTTTCCGCCGGCCCAGCTGGAACTGTTTGCCGCCGAGCAAAAGCAAAACGAAAAGCGCGAAAATCTCATCAGCGCCATCGACCGCATCCGGCAACGTTTCGGCAATGATTCCATTCAGGTAGGAAGGACAATGGCTGCATAAAAAAAGACAAATTTCACCGCAGAGGCGCAAAGGACGCAGAGAGTTCTTATTTTTTCATTTTCTGTTGAGAGGACAGAAAATGAAAATCCTCAGCCGCTATCGCGGCAGGATTGTTACCTTGACAACGACAATATAAACTGCTGGTCTTTTTTGGATGTGGATAGCAAACAATAAAACGGCCCAGAGGACTTGGCTTTATTTCTTTTCACCCTTATCCACATCTCGCTGATCTTTAGCGGGGCTCAGCGAAAAGAAATAGGAAAAACACCCTTTGCGCTCTGCGGTGAAAAATGTCGAAAAATAAAGGAGCAAACTATGAACATCAATCAACTGAGCAGCGAGATTATTGGTGCTGCCATCGAGGTACACAAAACACTTGGGCCTGGTTTACTTGAATCAGCCTATCAGAAGTGCCTCTGCCATGAATTGCGTTTGCGTGGAATATCGCTTGAGGACCAAAAACCATTACCCCTTGTTTACAAGGGAGAAAAACTCGATTGCGGCTATCAGATGGATCTTGTTGTTGAGAACAGCATCATAGTAGAGTTGAAATCGTGCGAGAAACTCGAACCAATTCACAAAGCCCAACTATTAACATACTTAAAATTATCCGACCTCAAGCTGGGCTTATTGCTCAATTTTAACGTACCGCTTATGCGTGACGGTATTGTCCGGGTTGTAAACGACTTCGAAGAGCAACGATGATTGCTCACCGCAGAGCCGCAAAGAGCGCAGAGTCTACTTTTATTTTACTTTCCGTTGACCTGCCTTCGCTAAAGCTATGGCAAGGCAGGGGGGACGGAAAGCAAAAAACACGCTGCCTTCGGCAAGTATTAAACAGATAACATCCTTTAACAATTATTTTGTGACATCAGTGGGGGATGTATAATTTCGAAAATCACTTTTTTATAGCCCGCAGGGCTGAGCTGTTTTGCCTTGTCGGCGTCTCAGCGAAAAGGCAAAAAAACCTTCTCTCTGTGAACTTTGCGCCTTTGCGGTGAATATTTTTGTCATGATTCCATTAACCGTCAGATCCAGCTACTCCCTCATGTGGGGCACCGCCTACGTCAAGCAGGTTTGTCAAGCGGCCAAACGCCTGGGCTATGACCGCCTGGCATTGACCGACACCGACAACCTCTACGGCTTATGGCCGTTTTTGCGAACCTGCCGACAGGAGGGCCTGACGCCGATGATCGGTGCGGAGGTCACTGATCCCAAACGCAAACTGCGGGCCGTATGCCTGGTGGAAGATGAGGCCGGCTACCGCAACCTCTGCCGTTTGCTCACCCGCCGCCACATGGATGAGGATTTTGATCTGCAGTCGGCCCTGCCGAATTACACAACCGGTTTGGTGGTGCTGACCCAAAATGTGGATCTTTTGCGCACCTTGCATGCGGCCGGGGTGACGGCCGCCGCCGCCCTGCCGCGCAACCCCCTGCCCCCCAGCCATGCCCTGTGCCGCACGGCCAAGAACCTGGGAATTCCGCTGGTGGCAACACCGGGCAGCTTCTTTCTGCACCCCCAGGATGCGGCCGTTCACCGCCTGCTGCGAGCCATTGACCGCAACACCTGCCTTTCGCGACTGGCGGCCGACGAGCTGGCCCCGGCCGACGCCTGGCTGGCGCCCCCCGCCGAGTATGAACGACGGTTCGCCATCCTGCCGGAAGCTGTGCGGAACACCCATGCAATTGCCGAACGCCTGACGTTCAGCGGTCCGCAGTTCGGCATCGTCATGCCGCCCTTTAAAAATGAAAACGCCGGGGATCCGGCCCACCGCCTGCGCCACGCCGCGTACGCCGGTGCCCGCCGGCGCTACGGACAGGAATTGTCTGAAGCAGTGGTCGAAAGGCTGGAGCACGAACTGCGCAGCATCACCGACATGGGATTTGCCGCCTATTTTTTGATCGTACGCGACATTGTCAGGCATAGTCCGCGCACCTGCGGCCGCGGTTCGGGCGCCGCTTCACTGGTGGCCTATTGCCTGGGCATCACCAATGTCTGTCCCCTCAAACACAACCTGTATTTCGAGCGCTTTTTAAATCCGGGACGCACGGACCCGCCCGACATCGATGTCGACTTTGCCTGGGACGAACGCGATGATGTGCTGGATTCCGTGCTCGAGCAGCACCGCGGCCATGCGGCCATGGTGGCCAACCACGTGCTGTTTCAGCCCCGCATGGCCATCCGGGAGGT
>CP070771.1:2404250-2406900 GCA_020345785.1 Desulfobacterales bacterium | reverse complement strand
GTACATTGAAAAGGCAATGGGCCAGGGCCACCGCAATATGGGTATCCATCAACTTGATTGTTGAATAGAGTTGGAGATAGGGCAGCAGGAAGACCGCCGGAGGGGCCATACGATTGGTCAGCAACCAGAAAAACATCTGCCCGTCGCCCAGAAATTTATAGCGTGAAAAGGCATAGGCCGCGGGCAGGGCAAAGGCTAATGACATGGCGGTATTCATGCAGACATAGATAATGGCGTTGATGTAAGCATTGTACCAGGTTGGATCTGTGAATATTTTGATATAGTTTTTAAATGTCAAATCGGCCGGGTAAAGGGCGAAATTAGCGAGGATATCCGCGTTGGTCCTCAGAGACATGTTGAGCATCCAGTAGATCGGAAGTATCAGGAGTCCGAAATAAATGCACAGAGCAATGGTTCTTTTTTGGATCTTCATGCTTTTTCTCCCCTGCCAACGTTCAGCAGTGCCTGATAGAATGCAAAACTAAAAAGCAGTACGATAACAAAGTAGATTAGCGAAAAGGCTGCAGCCGGGCCAAGATCAAATTGCATGGTGGCAAGCTTTACCAGGTAGATGGACAGAAAGGTGGTCGTATTGCCGGGACCGCCTCCGGTCAAGGCAAAGGGTTCTGCATAGATCAGGAAGCTGTCCATCCAGCGCAGCAGCACGGCAATAGTGAGCACACCGCGCATTTTGGGCAATTGAATATAGAAGAAAGTGGCCCATGATGACGCGCCGTCGATTCTGGCCGCCTGGTAGTAGGCTTCAGGAATGGCCCGCAGTCCGGCGTAGGCAAGCAGCGCCACCAGCGGGGT
The DNA here is from genome assembly GCA_020345785.1 of Desulfobacterales bacterium. Next base: position 2,406,087 of record CP070771.1, on the reverse strand, counting down.
CCAGTGCCAGACCTCCATCGCGAGCAGGGTGATCCAAGCATAGAGCGGCTTTGCCGTATGGTCAAAGGGCACTTCCAGCAAATCCAGGCTGTTAATCCCCACTCCGAAGAGGCCAATATCCGGTCGGGTAAAGATGATCCAGATGGTACCGATCACATTCCAGGGAATGACCAGGGGCAGGGCCAGTGTCACCAGACAGGCGGAGACGCCCCAGCCACGTTTGGGCATGGCCAGCGCAATTAGTATCCCAAGGGGTATCTCGATCAGCAAGACGAGCCCGGAAAACAGGAATTGGCGCCAGAGGGCATCATGCAGGCGATAGTTGCCCAGCATCTCCTTGAACCACTCGGTGCCGACGAAAACGCTCTGCCCCGGTCCAAAGATATCCTGAATCGAATAGTTGACCACGGTCATCAGTGGGATGAAAGCGCTAAAGGCGACGATGATAAATGCCGGTAGAACCAGAAACCAGGCCTTATTGTTTTCCCACTTTTCCATATTGATGCTCCTAAATCTACTGACAATTTGAGTTTTTAACTCAATTAAACTACTTGTTCACCAAACGCCCATCAGCAAATAATTTAGTCCATTGGGGTGGAAAGCGAAGCCAGGTTTTATTGGACGGGACGGCTTGATTCTCAGGCAAGCGGGCGCGCAAAGTATGGCCGGCCATGTTGACGGTAAGGATCTTAAAACTGCCCTGGTCTTCCACTGATTTAACCACTGCCGGTATTCCGCCTTTAAGGGTCTCCTCGTGAACCTCCAGAAACATGGGGCGAATACCAATTTCCAATTTCCCCTGCGCTTTTTGCGCCAAGGCCGCTGTTTCGTCATCCAGAACGATGTCGACCCCATCCACCCGGGCCCTATTGCCATCCAGGGTGCAGGCTATAAAATTCATGCCGGGGCTGCCGATAAAAAAGCCGACGAATTTATGTTTCGGATTTTCGAAAAGCTCCTGGGGTGTTCCGATTTGAACGAGTTCACCTTCGTACATGACCATAACCTGGTCGGCAAACGTCAGCGCCTCCACCTGATCATGCGTTACGTAAATCAGGGTTAATTTCAGCTGTTCATGGACTTCCTTGAGTTTGCGTCTGAGTTGCCACTTCAGATGGGGATCGATGACCGTCAGCGGTTCGTCGAATAGAATGGCCGCCACATCGCTTCTGACCAATCCCCGGCCCAACGATATTTTTTGCTTGGCATCGGCCGCCAATCCGGCGGCTCTCTTGCCGAGAAAAGGTACCAGGTCGAGAATTTCGGCAACTTCCAGGACTCGTTTTTTAACTTCACTTTCTTCAACCCCCCGATTGCGCAAAGGAAAAGCCAAATTATTGAAAACCGACATCGTGTCGTAAAGCACGGGGAATTGAAAGACCTGGGCAATGTTGCGCTTTTCCGGCGGCAGGTCGGTGACATCCATGCCATTGTAAACCACACGTCCTTTACTGGGTGTCAGAAGACCTGAAATAACATTGAGCAAAGTGGTTTTACCGCACCCGGAAGGTCCGAGCAAGGCATAGGCACCGCCGTCTTCCCATTGGTTATGAATGCGTTTGAGGGCGTAATCGGATTCATCTTTAGGCTTCTTTACGTAGCTGTGGGCGATCTCGTTTAATTCGATGCGCGCCATAACGGGCTCCTATCTTGAGCGCTTTTCAAGGGTATTTCGGGCGGGAGGCGATGCAACCAAATCACCCGCTTCATCGAAGACAAAAAAACTGCTCGGATTGACATAAATCGATATTTCCGTGCCCATCCGACGCGGATGCACACCATCTTCCTGCACCACCAATCGGGAATCGTCGTAATGGACATGAATAAAGGTTTCCGA
>CP070771.1:2401490-2404150 GCA_020345785.1 Desulfobacterales bacterium | reverse complement strand
TATTCAACATCATGGGATCACCCGTTCATCTCTCTAAAACAATTATGAATCTGGTATCCAATGCCGCTGAAGCGATGCCCAACGGAGGAGAAATACTGATAGCCACCTCAAACTGCTACATCGATAAATCCATAAAAGGTTTTGAAGCCGTTGAAGAGGGCGACTATGTGACGCTGACGGTTTCCGACACCGGAATCGGAATATCGCCACAGGACATAGAACGAATATTTGAACCCTTTTACACAAAAAAAACAATGGGTCGCAGTGGCACCGGTTTGGGCATGGCCGTGGTTTGGGGAACTGTGAAAGACCACGAAGGCTATATTGATGTGAAGAGCAAGCTGGGCGAAGGAGCCAAATTTACGCTTTACTTTCCTGTCACCCGCAAAGCCATGCCCGATGAAAAACCCAAACTATCACCTGAGAAATACAAGGGGCACGGCGAGTCGATTTTAATCGTCGATGATATTAAGGAGCAGAGGGAAATTGCATCGGAAATACTCAAGAAATTGGGTTATAACGTGATATCGGTTGCCAGCGGCGAAGATGCGCTTAGATACCTTAAAGAAAATTCAGCCGATTTGCTGGTGCTTGATATGATCATGAATCCCGGAATGAATGGGCTTGAAACTTACAAAAAAATTCTCCATTATCATCCCGGGCAAAAAGCCGTCATCGCAAGCGGGTTCTCGGAATCCGACCTGGTAAAGGAAGCGCGAAACATGGGTGTCGCCACCTACGTTAGGAAGCCCTACTCCTTTGAAAAGATCGGCCTGGCGGTCAGGGATGAACTGGCGCGGCAGAATCCCAATTGATGCAATTTACCGATCGACGCTAAAATTTGAGAAAGCCGCTAAAAATTGATCCAGTCATGATCAGCCCTCCCACCAGAGCAATCCCCCAACCGAAAGAATGAAGATCTCCGATAAAGCCGATCAGCGTCGGCGCTGCGCCGCCGCCCAGCAAAAAAGCGACCGGGACCGTAAGTGAAATCGTAATGCTTCTCTCCTTGGCTGAGCTGACCATGGACAATGCCGCAAGTCCGGCGGGAAAAAAGCAAACGGCCATGACCGGCTGCAGGAAGACGGCGATTGCGACCCATGAGGAAGAGGCTAAACCGATGAAGATGGTCAGGATTCCAGTCAGCACAAATACAAGCCTTAAGATTTTCTGGGGACCAAAATTGTCCGTCGCCCATCCGCCGACCAGCGTAACTCCCAACGCGGCAATTCTCGAAACGGCGATGAGGGTATTGGCCCAGTTTCGATCCAGGCCGTGATCGGTCACCAGATAAAGCGGCAGCATGGTATAAATCCCGAGGGTGCTGCTGATGCCCAGACTGAATAGAACCACCATAATCCATAAAGAAGGATTCGATAAAATGTGCCGAAATGATGAATACCCGACGGTTTCACCGCAAAAGTCACCGCCCCGTCCAAACCGGGAAAAAACCAATGCCAGCGAAAGCGCGCCGATTCCGAACACCAGGAAAACCGTGCGCCATGAAAGCCAGAGTAGAAACACTTCAGCAACCACAGGTGCCAGCACAAAACTTAAATTGGGCGCCGTTTCATGTATGGCGATTGCCTTGCCCCAGTGCCGGGGCTTGATCAAAGTGGTCAGCGTCGCCAGCCCGGACGGAATGTAAGGGCCGGCTGCCAAGCCCAGCGCGATTAATCCCAAACGCATCCCCCCCAGACTCGTGCTGAAGGATGTAAATATCAGGGCCAGGCTCGACGCAATGCTGGAAAAAATAATTATCTTTCGATGGCTCAGACGGGAGGATATAAATCCCGATGCAAACAACGTCGTGAAATATCCCAATGAAATTAATAGAAAGAGAGAACCCGCTTCGGCATTGCTTAAAGCCAGATCGGATTTGACTCTGGGCATGAGAGGGGCCAGGACAATGCGGGACATAAAATTTACAAAGAAGATGGAAGTGAGAAGCAACAGCGGCGGCAGCTGGACAAGGAATTTCTTCCCGGCTTGAGCCTCTTTATCGTCGATGTCCGAGAGGGGTGAGCTTGTCGTCAGATTCGAATTACGCATTCAGATCATGTACCTCTAAAATTGGCGGATCGCACAGGGTCTGGCCGATAACCAGGCGCATTAATCCGGTATTTTTCTTCTTTCGCAAGATTTGGGCGATTCTTCGCCCGGCTGCAAGATTTTCAGGGATATCCGCCTGGTTGCAAAAAACGAGGCGCGCAGCCTTAACCGGCGCCTGTTTAAATATCCCATTTTCCTTGACCAGCACATCGATGACGGCGGTATCCGTCACATCCGTGCCCAATTCCAGTCCGGTCACCTCTCTAAACTGTCGGTGCCTGAAAACCCACCGTTCATTCAAGGGTCGGCCGACAGCATTCAAACCCACCAGTCCCACCACGTGTGTCGTAGAGGCAGGGATTACCGGTTCATGGTCGGCCGGCACTTTCAGCGGTCGGCCGGCCGCCCCATCGGCTTCCACGATAATCCATCGAAACAGCTGACTGCGATTGATGTCATCAATGATTTCAGGCAAAAAGCCGACTAGTTTACCCTGCTCCGGCAGCCCTGCGGCAGCGGCGCAGATGTGCCGCTGATTTTTCAGCAGAGCGTGCGCCTGCGCCAGCAGGCTTGATACGGAATCGGTCAATATCACCTGCGTCGCTTGA
>CP070771.1:2398723-2401390 GCA_020345785.1 Desulfobacterales bacterium | reverse complement strand
GCGAACTGGGCGCGAAAGCATTCCGCGGAGGCAGGCGTTGTCAAAGTTGACAGACCGTCTCGCATCTCCACGAGGACGACCTCCATCCCGGCCTTGGCAAGCCAGAAAGCGGTCGCCGTACCCACAATGCCGCCGCCGATCACCACCGCATCGGTTGGGCCGAAATCGCTCTCGTTCGGTGTAAAAATGCGTCCCATATGACCTCCTTCGGGGTCTTTATAAGTTGATTGGGTTGATTAGGTTGAATAGTTGAATAAGTTGACCAGCTTGCTTTGCAGACCGAAATTAACTATCCCGGACTCGCTGGTCAAAGCAAAGCATAAATTCCGCCTATCGCGGAATTCATAAATTGCAGAGAAATAGCGAAGAATACTCTGATCAACTCAATCAACTTAGTCAACCAGTCAACTCAATCAACCAATCAACCAAAAAGTCCTTTCTTTTCCAATTCCTCGGCCACGTCGGGCAAACCCACCCTTACCAGGGTTTCCCTGGTGGGCATGCCGTTTTCGTCCCACCCCCTGGCAGTGTAATACCAGGTCAGCAGGTTGTGGATATCTTCTTTGGATAAAACATGCCCCTGGTTAGGTCCGTCGATGATGGGTTCCTCATATAATCGGGCCGGTGGAAGATCGAGATGCCGGCCGAAGCCGTTTATCTCCCGCACCGAAAATACGCGGGTAAGATGCCAGATGCGCTCTGAAACCTCCAGCAGTTCCGACCAGCTCTTCGTCGTCCCGGTGATCACCGAATACAGCTCGGCGTAATGTTCCTCCTCAAACCCCAGCTCCATCATCTGAAGTCGGCAGTTTCCGAGGACATCGAAAAGCGAACGGGTAAGCTGGGATGCGATCACATATTCTGCGCTGCGGTCGCTGACAATCGCTTTGGGCTGCGCCTCGATCTTGGTCTCGGAGGCAATCAGATCATGAACGCTGGTCCAGGCGCCGGCGAGGTCGTGACCCAGGACCCACGCCCGGTTGTGATGGGCGCCCACATCGGCCGTCATATAAGCCAGCATCATAGAAGGGGCATTACGGCATTCATAGCCCGACCACTCCAGGCCTTTCACGTGGATGGCAAATTTCTCCGAGCCCTTGCCGATCTTCTCGGATGCAGCCTTGACGCCTTCGGCCAATAGATCGCCGATGCCTTGCCGGTCGGCAATTTTACTCAGAAGGTAAACGACTGTATCCAAATCCGAAAAATCAATCTCGCGTCCGATGTATTCGCGGGTTAAAATTCCTTTCTGAAAACATTCGATGGCCCAGCCGATCACAACCCCGGCGGAGATGGTGTCAAGGCCCAGCTCATCACACAAATAATTGGCGTAGGCCACCTCCTCTATCGTTTTTAAAACACAATTACCGCCGAACAGCGCAATGGTTTCATATTCGGGTCCCTCTACATAGGCCGACCCCAGCGACGTTTTGGTGTGTCCGTATTTGCCGCACGGGGTCGGACAGCCAAAACACCCTTTGTCGGTAATCTTCAACCGCTGGAGAACCGCTTGGCCGTTGATTTCTTTATAATGCTCAGCGAAAGAGGTTTGAAAATTTCGGGTGGGAAATACCCCGACCTCATTGGTCCAGTTCGTTATGCCGGCGGTGCCCTCCGGTGTCCAGCCTTCAAAACCGGGCTTTGCCATAACCTTGCGGTAGGCTTCTTTACCCTTGGCATAGGCCTTTGCCAGATCGGCAACCGGAATACTCCCGGTACCTTTAACCGCGATGGCTTTCAAGTTTTTGCTGCCCATCACGGCCCCGACACCGGTCCTGCCGGCCTGTCGCCCGAAATCGTGGGAAATACAGGCGTACCGGACCCGGTTTTCACCGGCCGGTCCAATGGTGATGATTTGAAAATCATCTCCCAGGTGATTTTTTAGGTTTTTTTCAGCAGTAATCGAACCCTGGCCCCAGTAGTCGGAAGCCGGTCGGATCTCGACCGTATCGTCGCTGATGAACAAGTAGCCGGGACTTGCGGCCTTGCCCGTAATCACCAGCACATCGTAGCCGGCATATTTCAGCTGCGGTCCGAAGTGCCCTCCCATGTTGCTGTCGGCATAGCCGCCCGTGGCCGGAGACTTGGTGCCGAAGTGGGTTTTGCCACCGGCCGGCAGGAAATGACCGGTGAGAGGGCCGGTTGCGGCAATCAGCATATTCGCCGGATCATACGGCACAGTACCCGCTGCAATTTCATCATAAAGCATTTTAGCCACAAACCCTCGGCCGCCGATGAATTTTTTCACCAGCGCTCCGGGCAGCGGCTCCTTGCGTATCGTCCCTTCGGTCAGATCAACCCGTAAAATAGAACCTGCATAGCCACAAATCATTTAAGGCACCTCAAATAACTCAATCAACTTCATCAACCAGTCAACGAATCAACCAATCAACTTAATCAACTACAATCGCATTACGCGGGCATGTTTGTGCGCATTCCCCGCAAAGGACACATTTGGCCGGCACTTCGGAATGCTTTTGCTCAAACATCACACCATGGGGGCATACCTCGACACAAGTCAGACATCCGGTGCAGGCGTCCTGATCCACGATATAAATCCCGTTATCAAGGCCAATGGCATCTTCCGGGCAGTTATCGGCACATACGCCGCACTGATCGCAAAGATGAATTCGGAAGTCGCCCGGCGCCGGGAATCGCCCCTCAATT
>CP070771.1:2395940-2398623 GCA_020345785.1 Desulfobacterales bacterium | reverse complement strand
CTACCCGAAACAACGGGGATTTGGCTTCCATTTTACGACGATCCTCCGGATTGGCGGGATTGCCGACGTATTTGTACCAAAACGGCATCCATGGTTTCCAGTATTCAGGAAAGTTCTCCAGTAAAGATACCAGATTTGACGGTCCGAAAACATCCACGCCGCAGGCAAAGGTATCCGGAGTGAAAGTCAGCCCCACCAAAGTGGCATAGCCGCCGTAGCTCCCACCGGCGATGGCGATACGATCAGGATCGGCAATTCCTTTCGCAATGGCCCATTGCACGCCGTCGATCAGATCTGTGTGCATCTTGCCTGCAAATTCGTCGACAGCCGCCTCCATAAATGCTCGACCATAACCGCGCGAACCGCGATAATTGATCTGAAGAACTGCATATCCTCGGTTGACCAGAAACTGAACGATGCTGTTATAGCCCCACCAATCGCGATTCCAGGGACCGCCGTGAACTAAAAGCACCATCGGAAGGCGCTGGCCGGACGTGCCGTGCGGCAGCGCCAGATACCCGTGCAAGTCAAATCCGTCGCGGCTTTTTAAAGAAACCGGTTGAACGGTGGACAATGCGTCCGCATATTTAGCAATCGGACTTTTGCCTAAAAGCCTTTTCTCTGCGGTATCCCGGTCAAAAAGGTAATGTTCCACGCCTTTGTCGCTATAGAGCGAATATGTGAATCGGCGCTCTTTGATATCCATGCTTTTGAAGGAGAATCCAACGGGTTTTTTTTGATCGAGATCCCTGAATTCGGCTTCCAGCTTCGAATCGAAAAAATGCATCTTGGGGTAATCCGGGTAAGAAAATGCCAAAATGGGTTCTTTTGTCAGGTCACTGATGACTACCCCCTCCACATCCACTTCGGGGTCTTCATATATTATATGTTCTTTGCCGGTTTCAAGATCCAGCCGCACGAGGCATACCCGGTCCCGCCCCCGGTTGGACAGCAACCACATGCCGTGATCATCAGGAGTAAATCCCAAAATCCGTACCGAATCGTTAAAATCCCAGTTGATCAAAGCCTTGCAGGTCTGCTGTAGTGGGTCATACAGCTCAAGGACCAAGGTTTCAGTTTGGATTTTTCTGACCCGCGCCCGCAGATCCCCTTCTGGGTCGGTGATCCAGGCAACCACATCACCGGGGTTCTGGGCCAGCATCGTGTGCCGGTAATCCTTCAGGTTGATCCGGTATAGATCGAAAACGGTTTTATCGCGGCGGTTGTGGACAATTAGAATGTGGTCCGGATCCGATCGAATGATTTGATGAATTCCTGCTCTGGTATCGGTAAAAGGCGTCAGGTTTACCGGTTCTTGATTCGGATGCATGGTGTCGACCAGATAAATATGATGATTTTCATTGCCTTCCTGATCCTGCATGTACAGCAACCGGCGACTGTCCTGCAACCAGTGATGATTGTAGATACTGCGGCGAGAATGGGTGTCAATGGCTTTGGTGTCGTTTTCTCCAATGGTTTTAAACAAGATGGTTCGGCGGAATTTCTTCGGGGCAAACCAGGCAAGTTTTTTTCCGTCCGGTGAGACTTTGTAATCAGAATTCGACTTGCCGCTTAAGAAAAATTTCCGAACAGGAATTAAATCCGGAAGGTCAGCCTGTTGCAAGCTTGGGTGTTTCGGGGCGGTTGCACATCCGGATATCATGATCCCCAGGAAGACCACCCACGCGAAAAAATGAATGACTCGTTTCATTTCGTTTAATCCTCCACTTGTGATAAGAAGCACTGCATATAAACAAAAAGATGGCCTATCTATTCTCAGAGCAAAGGATGTGCCAGATATTTGATTTAGGAAGAGAAGGGTGTGAAAAATTATTGAAGGCTAAAGGCTCCCTGGTTAAATTCGCTGCGCTGTTTTCTGCGAAAAATTTAACTGGGCAAGCAAGGCACAAGGTATAGGTCTAAGGTGCAAGGTACAAGGCATAAGGTAAAAAGCTTAAAAAATTGATCCGATCCTTTTTCAAAATGTTGTGCATTTTAGTCAAGTTGCGAGCGGGATGAGGCATTTTCATATACTGTTCGTTTCCGTAACAGGTAGTGTCCGTTATCGTACATCCGGCAAATTCGATCAGACGGGTTCGAAGGCCGCGTTGTGCCGGCCTTGCTCAACGAGCACGCCGATCGCCACTGGCTTTTTGTTTTTGCGACCCTGCACCGACTGCTTTTCCATAGGGTAATGACGCCCATTTTTCAGATAAATTCTTAACCCTGAACCTTTCTTGCTATTCTCTATTTTTTGCTGTATAGCCAAATTGAGGTTTCGATTTCAGGTAGAACTGAACCATGAATGAATCGGGGCAAAAATGGATTGTTCGTTCAGGCAGGATATCTTCGTTTCGACACGAAATTGCGTATTCTTATTGTTCAACGGTAGTCATCCATAATTGCTTGAACTCAGTGTCCCGTCACACGGTCTATGAGAATCTGCTAAAGGCGGGAGTGCATCCATGATGGGTGTCCTTTTTCGGATTTTGGAGAACAGTTTGAATTCAATTACAAGACGCCGAATGAATATGGGATCGGGGCAAGCCAGGATTCTCTGTGCCATCTTCAGTTTTTCCCTATCAATCGTTATGCTCCAGAATGTCGGCATCGCGCAAGCATTGGCCCGAAAGATATATGTCGTTCCTGTCTCCGGAACGGTAGACCCGGGTATGGCGGCCTT
>CP070771.1:2393154-2395840 GCA_020345785.1 Desulfobacterales bacterium | reverse complement strand
GGTGGCCTTAAGGAGCCATAATAATGTTGAAAGGGCGACCAGCGACGGTTCTTTTAAAGATGAGATCGTTCCCATGGAAATTCCTCAAAGAAAAGGGGATCCGATCATTTTTGACAAAGATGAGCATTTCAGACCGGGTCTGACACTTGAAAAACTCCAGAAACTGCCGCCGGCCTTCGTCCCTCAGATCGGCAAAGTGACGGCCGGCAACTCCAGTGGCATCAACGATGGATCCGCCGGTCTGGTAATCATGTCAGCTGCAAAAGCCAAGGATTTGAACATCCAGCCCATTGCCCGGATCAAGGCCGTGGGGCGGGGCGGATGCCATCCATCTGTTATGGGTTTATCTCCCGTTCCGGCAGTTAGGCAATTATTGAGCAAGAGCGGTCTGATGCTGGAAGATTTCGAACTGATCGAAGTCAATGAAGCCTTTGCGGCCCAATATCTGGGCTGTGAAAAAGAGCTTGGTCTGAATCGGGAAATCACCAATGTAAATGGATCCGGCATCGGTCTCGGGCATCCGGTGGGTGCCACCGGTGCCCGGCTGATCGTCACGCTGCTGCATGCCATGAAAAAAAGAGGCAACACCCTCGGCCTGGCGACGCTGTGCGGCGGTGGTGGGGTGTCCATGGCGTGTGCTTTGGAGATGATCTAAGATTCAAACTCTGTGATAGAAACAGTCGAAATGAGGTATAAAAGTATTTCAGCCTCAATCAACAAATCCGAAATCCGAAATCCGAAACAATATCAAAAATCAAATTAAAAAATGACCGAAACAGGTAGCTGTCCAGTAAGAATCAAAATTCCGCAAAACGCCTCAACTGTCAAACCACTTCGATTAAATTCCGGCATCAGCCTGAGGCTGCTGGCTACAATTGATCGCGGGCGAATTTGTGGTGACTTGGCGGTTTTGAATTTGAATCATTGGGTATTCGAATTTGTTTCGAATTTCGTGCTTGGAGCTTCGAATTTTATATCGATGAACGACTACAGGGAAACCTTTTTCCACCCTGTGCCCAACAAAAAATGTGGCACAAAATAAACTTTTCCAAAAGGGGGCGGGGGGGATTTTTCACACCTATCATAGGAGGTTGCGAATGAAAAGCGCAGTATGTTGCTGCCTAGGTTTGCTCCTGGTAATTACCTTTCCTTCCGGTTTACCTGCCGCCAATTACATATCCGAGGCCGACAAGCTCTTCGACCAGGGAGGACTTGACAATTTCAAGCAGGCCATCGAATTATATCAAAAAGCGTTGGCCGAGAATCCCGCCAGCTATGAAGCCAACTGGAAATGCGCTCGGGCTTACCGTGAATATGGCGATGCAGCCAAAACCCAAAAATTAGAAGGCTGGAAGGAAATCTGCGCCAAATACGGCAAGGAGGGCATGAATTATGCCCAAAAGGCCATCGAGCTCGACCCAAAAAAACCAGACGGTTACTATTACTACGGCCTTAATGTCGGCATTTACTCTGACGGGGTAAGCATCTTTACAGCCTTGTCGGAAGGTTTGAAAGACAAAACCCAGAAAAGTTTTGAAAAAACATACGATATCAACAAAATGTACAAAGAGGGCGGTCCGATGATTGCGCTCGGCCGTTTCTGGCAGGTTCTGCCCTGGCCCATGTACGATCGCAAGAAATCTTTGCAATTTTACCGCGAGTACCAGGCCACCCAGTACTTTGCTGATAACATAGAGGTGCACGTCTATCTCGGCGAATTGCTGATCCAGATGGGCGGCAAGAAAAATAAGGCTGAAGCAAAAGGCTATCTGGAAAAAGCCGCGAAATCCGATGACGCGTTTTACAAAGAGAGGGCCAATGAGCTTTTGAAAAAATTATAACCTGATTCTGACACCTCGTCTGAAACTTCGTGGATCAATTAATGCATTTGGAATAAATCTTTGGCTTCGATACCTGGTAACAGCGAACCGCAGAACATCGAATATCGAACCGCAGAATTTCGAGGAGTGGTTTCGCTTTGCTCAGTCTTCTTGATAAAATAGACAGAATACCTTTCTTCGTCATTCGACATTCGACATTCGATATTTATTATTCGCTTTACTCTTGTCTCCAAGGTAACTTTCATGCATATCCATTAGATGCCGCACAGCACGGATAAGGGGGATACCATGTCGGATCCTTATGCTCAAAAACCCTGGCTGAAGCACTACGATGATCACGTCCCTGAATGTCTGGATTATCCCCAAAAGACCTACATCGAGGTGGTGCGCGAAACAACCACCCACATTCCCACCAGAGCGGCGGTCTACTACATGGGAAGAGGCATCACCTTCCATGAGATAGATATTCTCTCCAATCAGCTGGCACACTTTCTCAAAAAAAGCGGGCTGGAACCCGGCGACACGGTCGGAGTCAATCTGCCCAACATTCCGGCTTATTACATTTCTATTCTTGCCGTCCAAAAGGCAGGCTGCGTGCTGACCGGTGTCAGTCCCCTTCTGCAACCCAAAGAACTCGAATACCAGCTCAATGATTCAGGTGCAAAACTGCTGGTGACCCTGGATGCATTATTCGACAAGGTTGCCACCGTTGTCGGCCGGACCGGGGTACAAACCCTTGCCGCTGCATCGATTGCCGATTTTCTCTCTCCATTGAAACGGGGTTTGGGCAAACTGCTGAAAAAGATTCCCCGGGGAAAAATCAGGCCCATCAGCGGGATCAGTAC
>CP070771.1:2390363-2393054 GCA_020345785.1 Desulfobacterales bacterium | reverse complement strand
ATACGGTCTGGCACCCAATGAAAACCATCCGGCGCATCCCCACTTTTACTGCAAGACCTGCGGCAGTTTGGAATGCTTAAATCCGAAGAGCCTAAGCGTCGATCTTCAATCCATGCTGCGCACCTTTCCGGGATTGATTGAAAATGTCGAAGTAAGGGTGGATGGCGTGTGCAAAAATTGTTTGAAAAGCTAAAAGAATAGATAACGTTTTTCAGGAGGTGGTGTTGGAAGCGGCTGGACATTGGCGGCTCTAATACCCGACACCTGTTTGCCATGAATGGTTTCGGTGCTGAAAAGACCTTCAACACGCACCCAGGTATCATTTTGCAAATCCTTTTGGGTTGTCGTTTTTACCTCAATAGAAAAAGGTACGGCATCGGCCGCACAGCAGGCAATTGCAAACCGAAATAGTTTAAAGCCGTCTTTATCCGCTTTGGCACCGCGATAAACCATACCCTCAACGGCTACCCGTTGGCCATCGAATTTTTCAGCATAAAGAATCAGGTCCAGCAGGGTTGGAAAATTGCCGGAAAATGCTCTCAATGGTAATTCTTTCGAATAAGCATCTTTAATGGGAACGGTTTGGCCTGTATTTAATGTTCTTTTCGCAAATGCATCTGATCCTAAGCTCTGTCCATAGATCGTCCACAGAAATAGTGCCGGTAAAATAAGGATTGCCGCCTTCAACCATGCGCCGGATTGAGAAGGGACTTTTAACTTCACTGAAAAGTGGGAGATGAAAGCGGCGGTATACGCCAGCAGAAGCAGCATGGCCAGAATCAAAAGCGGCCAGAGCTTTGGTTGCACAAAGGCCTGGTAACGTCCACCTTTAAGAAGCCAGTAATACGCATTGAGCCAGATGATGTAGATTAAAGCCGGCAGGCAGGCCGTTAACCAGGCGGCGGATTGTTTGAATCTGTTTTGCATGTGATCGTTGCACGCTTTGAGGTTTCAGTTATTTTTTAAGGTTTCAAGTTTCAGGTTTCGGGTGTCAGGGGTCCGCACAGCCGCAGACCTGCAAAGTTTACTCGCCTCAGGAGGGCGGCCTGTCTGATCAAAAAAGAAACTAATGAACGTCGAACATCGAATGAATGTATTCTGTCTATTTAAAAAAGATTTAGCGGAGCGACTCCATCCTTCGACATTCTGCGGTTCGATATTCGATATTCTGCGGTTCGCTGTTCCGTTTAGGTGAAGTTTCATATGAGGGGGTTCTGGTTGACCCCCGAAACGGTAAAATAATTCAAGTCAATATCGTAACAACAAAAACCGCTGCAAAAGTGAGTACCGCCAACGTCACGATCGCACTTGCCCGGAAGATCTTAAGATACATGATTATCAGTTTTATGTCCAGCATCGGTCCCAGAATCATAAACGCCAGTTGGGCGGAAAGGGGTACGAGGCTTGAGCGAAACGAGGCCGCCACAAAGGCATCCGCCTCGCTGCAAAGATTCAACACTGCGGCCATGGTCATCATGATCAGAATTGATAAGGCGGGCGTATCCAGCATCGCAGCAAAGAGCTGTCGCGGGATCAGAGTTTGCAGGACCGCGGCAATAAAGGCCCCGACGATCAGGAACCGTCCGATATCAAAAAAATCTTCAGCGGCATGGCTGACGGCCCGACCTACTTTGTCACCAAGGGAGCTGGGTTTGCCGTGATCAGAAATCATTGTATGGTCCAGGTGATCCCTATCCGAGAAGACTTCGCTGCGAATCGCTCTGGCTTTGGTAAACATCAGATTGATTAGAAATCCGACAGCCACGGCAACTAGATACCCGAAAACCATGCGTCGAATGACGACAGACCAGTCGGCGAAATACGCCACAGCGGTCGAAGCGGCTACCAGCGGATTAACGATCGGTCCCCCCAGTAAAAATGCAACGGCCGAGCCCAGCGGAACCCCTTTTTGAAGCAGTCTTCGGACAACCGGAACAATGGCACATTCGCAAACCGGAAATATCAATCCAACACCGGCGCCGATGAATACTGTCCACCATCGTCTTTCGGGTAACCAGCGGGTTATTTTTGCGCTGGGAACAAAGACCTCGATGAAACCTCCGATTAGAGTGCCCAGCAGCACAAACGGCAGGGCTTCCAATACAATTGAGACAAAAATGATTCCCAGTGTATGAAATTGTGCCCGCTCGCGAAAAAACACAAGCAGACTTAAACATAGCAACACGAACAGCGACTGGGCGAAAAGAGCGCTTCGGCCACTTTTCTGCCGCGAGTGATCCAAATGCCCGCCAGTGCTATCGTAAAGATGGGGTGGTATAGCCTTCAACTTTGATCACCGGGCCTGGTAGGCTCAATTAGAAATAACCGGATTCCTATGCAATCATTTGGTTTGGTGACAGGCTGCTTACTCTTTTTGAGTATGACATATCACAGCATAACACTACAATAAAAAAGCAGAATCAATGTTGATTCTGCTTTTTGACATTTTTTCTTTGAAAAAGAAAAAATTTTTAGCCGCACTTGTTAAAGCCACAGAAATGACACATCATGCAGCCTTCTTCAAAACTGATGGTTTGGCCGCATTCCGGACACTTTTCTCCCATGAGGCTGTACTCGGTCTTATGAATTTTCTTTAAGTTTTCTCCGGTCATGTAGCGTTTCTCCAGCACTCGGGCAATGGCATCCGGAATGGACAGCACCAGACCGCCGTTCTGAAAAATTGGATATTCG
>CP070771.1:2387570-2390263 GCA_020345785.1 Desulfobacterales bacterium | reverse complement strand
GTGAGGGGTTAAGCCATGGCAACCCGAAAGCCTGCCGATACCAAAGAACCGTATATCCAGAGGGAAGATATCCTTTTTCTCAAGGACGAAAGTTTTAATCATGACAATGTGTGCCTGGTGACCGGCGCGGGCACCGGCATCGGCAGGGCGACGGCCATTGCAGCCGCCGCCAATAATTTGATGACGGTGGGATTGGACATCAATGTGGAAGAGGGCAAAAAGACCCAGAATCTGGCCCGCGAATTGGGTGGGCAGATGATATATATCCAGACCGATCTGACCCAAGATGAGGATATTGAAAGCGCGGTTTCCGAGGCCGCTAAACTGGGAGCCATCAGGTACGTGGCCAATATCGCCGGCATCCAACATATTGATGCGGTGGAAAATTTTCCCATGCAAAAATATGATCTGATGCAGCGCCTCATGCTGCGGGCACCGTTTTATCTTTCCAAATTAGCTATCGCCCACATGAAGCAGAGCAGCGACGGTATCGGCGTAATCGGTCATATGGCCTCCATCCACGCCCACATATGTACCAAAAACAAACCGGTTTACAACATTACCAAATTCGGACTAAGGGCCCTGAGCCAATCCATATCGGCGGAAGGGGAGGGCAGGATCCGTTCTTTTACGGTCAGCACCGGATTTGTCAAAACCCCTCTGGCGCTCAACCAGATTCCGGCTCAAGCCGAGCAGCGCGGAATCACCCAGGAAGCAGTCGTGCGGGATGTCATGATGGGACCCTCGCGTATCAAGGAAATGATGTCACCTATCGAAGTGGCCAATCTTTTTATCTTCGGGTTTTCGAAACATGCCAGGTATCTGATCGGGGGAGATTTGCTGTTCGACGGGGGGGTGGTGTTGACCTACTAGAATTCGGAAGGGGGAATACGGAAGGCGGGAAAAAGGCCCTTGCCGACTTACCCCAGCCTCCCAGCTTCCCGGCCTTCCCGCCTCCCAGCCAGCCGGAGGGCAGAAGACAGATGACCCAGCTTCGCCTTTCAGGCTTCGCAGGGCAAGCAGAAGGAGGAAGACAGGGAACAGGGAATTGAGACCAGGTTTCAGGTGTCAGCGAAGCCACTGGCAGCCGGAAGCGGCCAGTTTGATCGAAAAAAGAAACTCCAAAAAAGCGAATATCGAATATCGAATAATGAATATTCCGCCGGAGGCGGATCGAAGGAAGGTATTCTGTCTATTTTATAAAAAAGAATGAGGAACACGCGGCGCAAGCGCCTGCGCTGCGCGAGCGAAACCATCCTTCGACATTCTGCGGTTCGATATTCGATATTCTGCGGTTCGCTGTTTCGACCGGCGAAGTTTCACAAGAGAAATAGAGAACAAAATAAAGATTGATCGAAGCGGATCCACAATTTTAGGCATTTTAGCGCATTTTAGTCAATCTAGACATTTAGATCGATAACGCATCGAGCATATATAATCAATTTGGCTGACGTTGATTGAATTATATGGTAGGAGGAAGCAATGAACCTTGGATCGCTTTTTGCGCGGCATGCGCACTATCGACCGGACCATTTGGCCGTCGTATTCGGCGACCAGCGTTTGACCTGGCTGGAGTTTAACAGGAGCATCAACCGGCTGGCCAATGCGCTGTTAAGCCTGGGCATTCGCAAAGGCGATAAGGTTGCGACCATTTTGCCGAATTGCCTGGAGCTGCTGGAAACATACTGGGCGGCAGCTAAAATCGGCGCTGTGGTGGTGCCGCTGAGCACTCTGCTGCTGGAGCAGGCCATGAAATCATTGCTCCACGATTCAAATGCGGCGATTTTGATATCCCAGGCTGATTTCGCGCGGCATATCGATGCGATTAAACCGGAGCTGCCGGCCATTGCAAAAGACCGCTATATCCTTACCGATGCATCCGATGTCGCGGGCTATCAGGATTATCATGCACTCAAGGCAGCTGCATCCGAGCAGGACCCCGAGGGAATTATCATTGACAGGGATGATCCCTTTAACATCATGTACAGCAGCGGAACCACCGGCCTGCCCAAGGGGATCGTCCACACACATTACATTCGGGCGATGTATGCCACCATATTTGCGTCATCCTTTCGGATGACGCCGGAAAGTATTACGATGCATGCGGGTGCCATCGTATTTAATGGTGCTTTTGTGGACCTGATGCCCACCGTGTATGTTGGAGCGACCTATATATTGTTAAGCGGGTTTGAACCGGTCTCCTACATCGAAACCATTCAAAGGGAACAGGTCACCCATGTCATTTTGGTGCCGGGCCAGATTATTGCCATCCTCAATGCCCCTAATTTTTCCCCCGACGCGCTGAAATCCCTGGAGATGATACTTTCACTGGGCGCCCCCCTGCATAAGGAGCATAAAGAAGCGCTCAATAAAAGATTGCCCGGAAGGTTTTACGAGCTGTACGGGTTGACCGAGGGCTTTGTGACCGTTTTAGATAAATACGATTACCCCGCCAAACCGGACTCGGTGGGCGTTCCCCCGCCCTTTTCTGAAATGAAAATTGTGGATGAAAGCGGCGACGAGGTGCCGGCCGGCGTCGTCGGCGAAATCTGCGGTCGTGCTCCGATCCTGATGCCCGGATACTACAGGCGGCCGGACTTGACTGCCGCAGCCATCAAGGACGGCTGGCTGTATTCGGGGGATATCGGGTATGTCGATGAAGACGGTTTTCTATATCTGGTGGATCGCAAAAA
>CP070771.1:2384773-2387470 GCA_020345785.1 Desulfobacterales bacterium | reverse complement strand
AGGCGAATGGCCGCCGGGTGCATGTCCGGCGGCCATTCGCCTTTTTTGTTCGGCCAACAACAGTTGGTTTCGCTATAGCAAGGGCTTTATCCTCTGAGCCTCCCGCAGGGCTTGATCGGCTAAAGGGCTATCCGGATTCAGCTGCACAACCCTGAGATAGGCGGCATAGGCCATGCGGAAATCCCCCTTGAGACTGTAAGCTCTTGCCAGGTCGAAGTGGACCGGGGCGGATTCGGGAGCTGATTCAACAGCCTTTTCCAGCTTCTCGATGGCTTCCGCCACCTTGCCCGTTGCCATGTATGTTTTTGCCAAGCCATACAGCGCTCTGACAAAATTCGGTTTGACTTCCAACGCATCGAGATAATATTTTTCCGAAAGCGCGTATTGTTTTTTGTGGTAGTATGCAACGCCGAGATTGGAATACGGATATTGCGGTGTTGCATAAAGCAAATCCGAGATCACAATTTTATACTGCTCGATGGCCTGGTCCCATTCTTTTTTCTGGGCATAGGCATTTCCCAGATTGTTGCGGGCCGGCGCATAATCGTCTTTTATGGCCAGGGCATTCCTGAAGTGACGAATGGCCAGATCGTATTGTTTCAGATAGTAATAGGCAAGACCCAGGTCGTCTTGTAAAAAATAGTCACCCGCGCTTATCTCCTCTGCTTTTTTAAACTCCTTTAAGGCGGCTCTGAAATTACCTTCGCGCAGATAGGCCTCGCCCAAAGTTTTGGAAGCTTCAGCCACTTCTCTGCGCTCTTCCACATTTTCCTTGGCAGTACACGCAAAAATCAGACTTACCATTAGAAAGCATACTGTTCCGACGCGCCAGATATTTTTCATTGTTTTTTCCTCATACCTGATTTAAGAGCATCTACATTTTTTTAAGATTCAGCAAGCCCGCAATTTCTTCAGCCATCCGATTCACAAAGCGCTGCAATGCCTCTCCTTCCAGCGGCTTGCCGGGTGCCGGCACCTGGTCAAGATCATCCGGGTGGAGGTATTGCGGTGTGTTGATCAGATCCTGTCTCGGGGAAATATTGTACTCCGCAGGGAACTTTTGCTCAAAGTACATTTCTTGAAAGCCGGCAAACTTCAGGGCATGCGCGGTGGAATCCAGCACCGCAATGTCCTGGCGGTCAATGATCCCCCTTGCCTTGGCCGCCAGCAGACCGGCCAGCGATTCTCCTCCGTGGGTGCAGGCGATGTGCCCGTTACGATTGGCGGCAATTTCCCAGTCCATGATGTCCTGTTCACTGACCTCGACAAAGAAGGTTTTCTGGCAGCCGGCCAATTCGTTATACAGCCCAACCAGATGAATCACCCTGGGCATGGAAACCGGGTTGCCGATCATAGCGGCCTGGGCCACACTGGGCTTGACGGTCACGGGCACGAATTGACGCCTGGCGGCATCCGGTTCAAGATAATAGCGGTAAACCGGATTGGCATGCTCGGACTGAACCCCCACAATCTTCGGCAGAGCATTGGTAATACCGGCCTCATAAAACTTTAAAAACCCGCTCATCACCGCCGTGATGTTGCCGGCATTGCCGATGGGAACCACCACCGCCGTGTTGGAAAGATCATACTCGAAATCCTGTGCGATCTCGTATGAATAGGATTCCTGGCCTAAAATCCGCCAGGCATTTTTGGAGTTAAGCAGCGCGACATTGTAACTTTCAGACAGGGCTTCTACGATTTTCATGCAGTCGTCAAAAACGCCGGGAATTTCAAACACCGCAGCACCGCTGCCCAGGGGCTGGGAAAGCTGCTGCGGAGTTACTTTCTTATGGGGCAGCAGCACGGCGGATTTAACCTGCGGCTTCAGATAGGAAGCATAGAGCGCGGCGGCTGCCGATGTATCACCCGTCGACGCACATACGGCCAGCACATCCGACAGATACCCCTTTTGAACCATGAAATTTATGTAACTCAAAGCGCTGGCCATCCCCCGATCCTTGAAAGACGCGCTGGGATTCTGTCCATCATTTTTAAAGTAAAAACGTATGCCGATTTTTTCCTGCAACCTCGAGTTGGCCTTGATGAGCGGGGTATGCCCCTCGCCCAGGTAAATGACAGACTCCAGCGGGATGACCGGCCCGATAAATTCGTGATAACGGTAGATGCCTTTCAACGCATCAATGTTGATCATTTTGCGATAGTCAAAAATACGTTGCCAGAGTTGCCCCTTTTTATCTTTCAAACGGACAAAGTTCTGATCGTATATAAGCAAAACCTGCCCGCACTCCGGACAGACATACAGAAGTTTTTCAATACCATATTCACGCCGGCAGCCCAGACAACGATAGATGAGCTGCCCGGCATGCGACGGCATCAAAAAGGGACGAATATCCCTGGGGAAATCATCCGGTTTCATGCTGTTATTTTCTCCATTCCTCCCATATAGGGCCGAAGCTTCTCGGGAATGACGACCGACCCGTCGGTCTGCTGAAAATTTTCAAGAATGGCGGCCACTGTGCGCCCAACGGCAAGTCCTGAGCCGTTAAGCGTATGAACAAGCTGGGTGCCCTTTTGCCCTTTGCGCTTGAAACGGATATTGGCACGCCGCGCCTGGAAATCTTCAAAATTGCTGCAGGAAGAAATTTCGCGGTAAAGGCCCTGAGCAGGCATCCAAACCTCGATATCATAAGTTTTGGCGGCCGAGAATCCCAGATCCCCCGTACAAAGTTCAATTAC
>CP070771.1:2381973-2384673 GCA_020345785.1 Desulfobacterales bacterium | reverse complement strand
AGCGGTGATAGACCCCGGCCATGATGGATTGCGGCATCTTCATGCCGAGGTCTATTTTCCTCCCTGTGCCCAGAAGGGGGCCAACGTTCGAAAAATCGGGCTCGTCCTCAAAGTTTAGATCCGTTTCCGTCAGATAGCGAACGCCGATCCGGGTCCTTTCCGACGGCTCGATCATGATACCGAAATTGCCCTGGACGGCGAAGTCGGTGTCGGAAATCTCCCAGCTGCCGTCTCCCCTTGCGGGGTTCAGGTTTTTGACGTCAGCCTTGTCCTTGAGATAGCCCAGCGTCAGCCCCGCCCCGGCACCGATTGACAGCCAGTCATTCACCTTGTAGGCGGCGGTCGGTTGCAACTGGGGCGCGAGCAGGGCGATCTCGGTGGACACATAGTGCCCCACCCAGTTGTCGCCCCAGTCCAGCAGCAGACCGAAGTGATTCCCGATGCTGACACCGAGCACCGCATTGTCCGTGACCGGATGGATATAGGCAAAATTCGCACCGGCGAAAACCAGGTTGGAGTCGCCGTCACTGCCGTCCACCGTCGTGTTTTCATCGGGATTAAACGGCGCATTGAGGTAAAACGGGGTGATGCCCGCCTGGATGGTCGGTTCCTTGAAGCGCGTCATGCCCGCCGGATTGGTAAACACGGTTCCCGCATCGCCGGCACGGCCGGCCAGACCGGCACCCGCGTACCCTGTGTCCGACGGATTACCCATTTCATAGATGTACAACCCGCCTGCATGGGCGGGGCCTGTACCGATCCAAATCAGGCTTCCGCCTGAGATAAGGACCCCAAGCGCCAGTATCCACAATTTCATAAGGGTGACGCCGGGCCGCTGCCACCCTGGCGGCCGGCTGCAGCCTTGCACCGCTTCGGGCAATCGAAGGAGATTATTCGCTTTTTGTGTGATGATCTTGCCCATATCGCTCATACTCCTTTCGGTTTTCCTTTTATTAATTTTTATGTCGGCTGAGGTGGCTCCATTACGAAACAGCTCCTGGCTTGAGCGAGTCAAATTATGGCAGCGGCCCCTCGTCCTCCTCGACTTCCATTTTCAAGTCAGGTTGACCCTATATTTTATCGATTGCGAGAAAAACCCCCAAAAAGTACCGAATTCGGGGGGGATGATTTATAATTAGGAATTCGGAATGCGCAATGCGGAATAAAGATTGGGGAGCATCGGAGAAGGAGAGAAAATACTGGATTCCAGGTGCCCGATACCAGACATCGGCAACAAGCTTCCGCTGCAGGGAATGGCCCATCGAGCCTCTGGACCTGAGCATGTCGAGAGGTGGGAATCTATCAGGACAGAGTGAGGGAGTAGACGAGGAGAAAGGGAGACGGTGCTGGGCCAGGCGTATCGAAGCCCATCAGCAATCTCTGATATTGACAGATTCATTAAAAGTGATATATACTATGATATCTATCAAAATAAAACGGAGGTTCAAAATGCAAACAGCTCGCATTTTCGTAAACGGTAGAAGCCAGGCGGTGCGTCTTCCAAAGGAATATCGATTTTCCGGAACAGACGTATATATTAAAAAAATTGGCAAAATGGTGGTTCTTTTACCGAAAGATGACCCATGGGCACCTTTGATCAGCAGCCTTGATCAGTTTACGGATGACTTCATGCAAACCAGGGATCAGCCGGCTCAGGATAAAAGAGATTCTTTATGATCAAATACATGCTCGATACGAACATCTGTATTTACATCATCAAACAGAAACCAGAGAAGGTAATAGAGCGATTCAGGCAGACGCCGGTTTCAGATATCGGGATTTCTTCCATAACCTTAAGTGAACTTGAATACGGCGTAATGAAAAGCGCAAAACCCGAACAAAACAAGCTCGCGTTAGCTCAATTCATTGCACCGCTTGAAATTTGTTCATACGATGATACCGCTGCGCAACATTACGGAAAAATTCGTGCTGAATTAGAAAGGCAAGGAACACCGATTGGTTCTCTCGATATGCTTATCGCAGCACATGCACTATCAATAGATTCCGTGTTAATTACCAATAACGAATTGGAATTTAAAAGAGTATCACACCTCAAAATTGAAAACTGGGTGAATTAAATTTGCGTTCAGCTCAAAGTATCCCAATTCTCTCCGCCTTCTCAACCGCCTCACGCCGCTTTTTGACTTCAAGCTTCTGATAGATGTTCTGCAGGTGCCCTTTGACGGTTTCTGCTGAAATGAACAATTTGTCGGCGATTTCCTTGTTGCTCATGCGCTGGGCCAGCAGCTCCAGCACATCGAGTTCGCGATTGGTCAAGGGATCCACCAGAACCTGGGAGGTAGGGGTACGGGGGGACAAACTTTTGTCGTCGGTCGCATCCGGCACCGATCTGTGTTCATCATCCCTGAAAGCGGCCGGGGAGTGTTTGATAGCATCATCGCTTATGTCATTTTTGGCAAACCAGGCCTTTGCCCGGGCATTGAGGGTAACAATCTCATCGGGACGCCAGTGTCGATTCAACTGGTCTTGCAACAGCTGCCGAAACAGATGGTGATAGCGGAACCATCGATTTTCCGTATCCAGGCCAATCAAAAAAAGGTTGTCCTTTCGGAGTCTGGCGATGAACTCGTCGCCATTCATCTTGCCTGTGTCGGGCGCGGTGTCCAACCCATGCAGCGCATCGCATAAAGGTGCACAGAAATGATCCAGGATCGCTGTTGCGGTCATCCACCTTGCCAT
>CP070771.1:2379158-2381873 GCA_020345785.1 Desulfobacterales bacterium | reverse complement strand
GTGCTCGCTGGTCGATGTTTCCAGCAGCGCACTGTTGATTTGCACGTATACATTACGATTCAGCATTTCAGCCAGCAACTCCGCAGGGGAGGGTTCGCAGATGTGCTCGGGCAGATAAGGCGCATTCTCGTCTTTTTCTTCAACAACGGTTTCAATGGCGGTTATCGGCAGAAGTTTTTTAAGCATCGGAATCTGCTTGGCCATGCTGAGAAATTCGGCATAAACGATATAAACCTCGTCATAGTCTCCTTTCAAAAAGTCTGCCACCATCCGACGGCCGGCATTGACGGCAACGTTGTAGCCGAAAGTGCTGCCGACCACGCCGATCTGTTCACTGTGAATCTGCAGTTTATTGCTGCGGCACCAATCACGACCCTTTTTACCGAAATTGGTAAACGAGAATTCAACACCCCCGACAGTTTTTTCCACCATAAACGCTTGGGCTTGTTCAATGAGGTTAATGTTAAAGCCCCCGCAAAGGCCCCTGTCTGACGTGCACAGCGCAATATGAATTTTTTTTACATCTTCACGCTGCTGCAGCAGGGGGTGGATCGCCTCCTCGGTCTTCTGGGCCAGGCTGCCGAGGACTTCTGCAAATTTTTCGGCATAGGGCCGGAATGCTTGCATGTTGCTCTGAGCCCCCCGCAGTCTGGAAGCCGCCACCATGTTCATGGCCTTGGTGATTTGCTGGGTTTTTTTGACAGCTGCTATTTTATTTTGAACGTCTTTTAATGTCGGCATAAGTAAACCTTCGCGCGTGTTGCGTGATTCGGGTTACGAGTTACGAGTCGGCCTTACTGGGTTTTACTCGCAACACGCAACTCTTAACCCGTAACGTTTTCTATTTGATCGTATCTTTGAATTCTTCATCGTAGGCGCTCAGAGCTTCCTTCATCAGCTTATCCAGATCATCGTCAAACGCCTGCTTCTGCTTGAGTTCGGAAAAGACTTGCGGATAACGGTCTTCGATGAAAGAGTAGAGACCGGCCTCGTATTTAGCCAATACATTCAGCGGATACTTATCAAGAAATCCTCGGGTGCCGGCATAAAGAATGGTCACCTGTTTCTCCATTGGTAACGGCTGATATTGCGGCTGTTTCAGAATCTCAACGAGTCGGGCGCCCCGGGTAAGCTGTCTCTGGGTAGCTTTGTCCAAGTCGCTGCCAAACGCAGCAAAGGCTTCGAGCTCACGATACTGCGCCAGATCAAGCCGCAGGGTACCGGCAACTTGTTTCATGGCTTTTACCTGGGCAGATCCGCCCACGCGGGATACTGATAGTCCCACATTAATGGCTGGTCGGACGCCCGCGAAGAACAGGCCGGGTTCAAGATAAATCTGACCGTCGGTAATAGAGATAACGTTGGTCGGGATGTAGGCGGAAACGTCGCCGGCCTGGGTTTCAATAATCGGCAGCGCTGTGAGCGAACCCGCACCCAGCTTATCATTTAATTTGGCGGCGCGTTCCAGCAGGCGGGAATGATTGTAGAAAATATCGCCGGGGTATGCTTCACGGCCCGGAGGACGCCTCAACAGCAGAGAAACCTGGCGATAAGCCGCAGCCTGCTTGGAAAGATCATCATAAATGATCAAAGCATGCTGTTTTCTATCGCGAAAATATTCGCCCATCGCACAGCCGGCATAAGGCGCAATATATTGCAGAGTTGCCGGATCACTGGCACAGGCGGATACGATGGTGGTGTATTCCATGGCCCCGTGTTTTTCGAGGATCGCATGTACCTGGGCGACGGTTGATTTTTTCTGTCCGCAGGCCACATAGATACAATAGACGTCCGTATCTTTCTGGGCCAGAATGGCGTCGATAGCACAGGCGGTTTTACCGATCTGCCGATCGCCGATGATAAGCTCCCTCTGTCCCCGGCCCACCGGTGTCATGGCATCAACGGCTTTCAATCCGGTATAACAGGGTTCATGCACGCTCTTTCTGGCAATAACACCCGGAGCCACCATCTCCACCCGGCTAAACTCTTTGGCATCGATGGGGCCCTTGCCGTCTATCGGCTCACCGACCGCAGACACAACCCGACCCAGAACGGCCTCGCCCACCGGAACCTGGGCGATGCGCCCGGTTCGTTTCACCAGATCGCCTTCCTTGATGTGGATATCTTCACCCATGATGGCGACACCCACGTTATCCTCTTCAAGGTTCAGCACCAGCCCTAGAATGTTGCCGGGAAATTCGA
Source organism: Desulfobacterales bacterium (assembly GCA_020345785.1). The sequence goes on along the minus strand of CP070771.1, from coordinate 2,379,671 downwards.
CGAGCTCTAAGGCCATTGCGTTCTCGAGTCCATAGATCCGGGCAATACCGTCACCCACTGAGAGGACGACGCCGGTTTCACTCAACTCAACCTTCTTGTCATAATCTGTGATCTGCTCTTTGATAATTTGACTGATTTCTTCTGCTCGTAATTCCATTAGACACCCTCACCCCTTTTTAGTGATTCTCTCATATTGAGTAATTGAGTTTTGATACTGCCATCTAACACGAGATCGCCGATGCGAGTGACGATCCCGCCGATGAGGCCCGGATCTTCTTCAACATCCAGAATAATTTCTTTGCCCGTCCTCTTGGACAGGGTGTTACGGATTTTTTCGACGGTTTCCGATGACAGCGCGGTGGCCGAAACCAGGCTGGCGCGCGCAATGCCTTTTAATTCATCGGCCAATTTTTTGTAAAAATCGCTGATACTGCTCAGGTAGACAAAACGCCCCTTATCAAACAAAAGGATTAAAAAATGTTGCATCGTCGCGGAAAGCGCCAGTTTTTCCAG
>CP070771.1:2376338-2379058 GCA_020345785.1 Desulfobacterales bacterium | reverse complement strand
TCGAATATCGAATAATGAATATCGAATGTCGAAGGAAGGTATTCTGTCTGTTTTATAAAAAGACTGAGCGTGTAGCGAAATCACCCTTCGAAATTCTGCGGTTCGTTATTCTGCTGTTCTGCGGTTCGCTTTTTAACTTCGTGAAGGTTCATATAAGGGATTGATAATAGAAAAAGGTCATTAAATTTTTCCCTAGTAATACACCGATTTTGTTCTGTGCCTCGGAACGGCCTTGTAATGCGACTGTTGACCGCGGTTCCAGAGGAAATTATCCAGTTGTGATGACGTGATATAGTGTCCGGTTTCACAGATTGCATTTTTGATCAGCTCCACGGCATGGACCGCGCAGGCCCGAATCTCGATTTCTTCGGCTGAACCCGCCGGGATCAGGGTTTGTGAATTGATGCGTGTCAGCAGTAAGTCTTTATAGGTTAAAATACCATCCATACGCAATACGTGGGGGACAAGATTATCGGCAAAGATGGTCATCTGATCCAGATCGTTGAAATGTCCCCACCTCCGCCCCTGAAAGGCAATGGCCAGATCAGCCGCGATAATCTGGGCCCGCTTGAAAAAAGGCACTTCAAACCCGGCATACGGCTCAACGTCATTGAAGTAGGGCATCTGCTTGAGCAAATGCACCAGACGGCCTGCGGATGCCCCGGCCGCCTCCAGCAGTCCGGTAAAACTGCCGTTGTAATGATTCAGCAAAAAGCGACCCAGATCGTTGAGGGCAGCGCTGAAATGCGCCATCAATTCTCCGATGATTTTGTCGGCGGGATCCTGATCGAATATCCGCGTACAATCTTCAACCCTGATCGCGACCAGTTGTTCGGCCGTGATCGGTCCGTTCACCATATAAAAATCATGCAGCGATGATGCAATCGTAAAATAGCCCGAAAGTCCCGGTCGTTTGTGAAGATGCGGGAAATAGCCCGATCCGAAATTAATGCTGTCCAGAACCAGCAGGAAAGATACCGTATCCTGTTGTCGGTCGAGGTAATGGCAATTGGGATCGAGCTGGGGTCTGACCGCTTTTTCAAACGGCAGGGAAGACGCGTATGATAAGATCCGGTCGTAATTTATCCACACGTGGCCTGCCTGATTTGCCACTTGTGCGCAGGCGTTGCGGATCCTGTCGAATATGCTTTCGGATGTCTGGTTGTCGTCTCGCATCTTCTCAACTTCTCATTTTCCCAGCTTCCCAGCCTCATAATGTTGCGTCCCACATATACATCAGAAAACTGTACCTGGATAGCTAAAACTATATTTGAGTCTTTGAATGTAAAAAATTCCAAGCACCAAAAAACAAATAAAAAACAATATTCAAATTCCAAGCTCCATGACCCAAACCGGTTTTGACGTGCGGTAAAGTGGTTCTTTCGGTCTGGACTCAGGCAGAAGGAAGCTTATCAGATTCAGTCGAATCGACTTAATTCAATGAAATCTATTATTAGTTTCGAATTTGAGTTTTGTTATTTGAAATTTATTTGTAATTTGAAATTTGAGAGTTGGAATTTATACGAAGTCATGAAACAAAAGTATTATTAGTTCAATCCGTGTTTTGTAAATTACTTATAGGACCTGACGCTAGTCGATGTACGCCTCCGCTTCGATTTCCACCAGTATCTCGGCGGAGATCAATCGGCTGACTTCGACCATACTGGTGGCCGGCCGTATGTCCCCAAAAAACTCGCCGTGGGCCCGGCCGATTTTTTCCCAGTCCTCGATGTTGACCACATAAATCCTGGTTCGCACGACATCGGAAAGAGCGGCGCCCGCCCGGGTCAAGGCCGATTCAATATTTTTAATAGCCTGAACCGTTTGCGCATAAGGATCCCCGGCGCCGACAATCTTGCCGCTGCTGTCCGTCGCCGTTGTGCCGGAGACATGGATGTGGGGGCCGATTTTTACCGCCCTGGAATAGCCGACGGTCTTTTCCCAGGGGCCCCCGGAAGATATGTTTTCTCGTTTCATCATAAGTAGTTCCTCCTTTGAACTCCATTCATAAGCCACCCCGGCCTATCGGGATGAGTATTGGAAAGGTTTTACCAAGACTCTTTATCTACATCAGCGACCATTGACAGAGCGTGGTTCCGGCCCCTTCCTGGGGCCTTCCTCATACCACAGCTCTGGTGGTGGTCGCTGATTTTGGTTAATCTTAATAATATGAGCCGATGTTTTAAAAAAAATCGGGCGTGCTGAATAATTGCGACCCAAATTGAGTTGTCTCTGTCAGCCGGCTTCATCTTTGCTCCTTCATAATTATGAAATCCTCGGGTAAACTTCAACCCTGATGGGAGTGCAGTTAAAATTGTTGCATTTGCCTGCCGAACAGGCGCTGACCCCGACGATCAAATCCATCTCCGAACGCAGGGCGATATAATCCCCGGCTTTTGACAGCGGCGTCTGGACGGCCACGCTGCCGTTTTCACCGACCGCGACGTTCATGAAAATATTGAAGGCCGTGGGGATATGGGACGCTTTAATCCCGTAAGGCGCCAAAGAGGTCGACAAATTATCCAGACAATTTGGATGCGGATCGCAGATTCCGTAAGTCAATTTAAACATTTCCCGGCTGCATGGCGCGAAGAGGAAATCGTGTTTGCCCACCGGATCATAGATGACGGTGAGCATGGGATTGCTGCGGTTGGAATAGAGAATATCGCCGGTTGATAGGAACAGCTTTTCATTGTAATCAATGCTGCGTCCGGAAGACA
>CP070771.1:2373492-2376238 GCA_020345785.1 Desulfobacterales bacterium | reverse complement strand
GCGTTGTTGAGTTCGATGCGGACGGCACGGTAACGGCCATTGTGGAAAAACCCCAAAAACCGCGTTCGCCCTACGCGGTGCCGGGACTTTATTTTTATGACAATGATGTCGTCGATATCGCGCGGAATCTAAAGTTTTCCGCGCGTGGAGAGCTGGAAATCACCGACGTCAATATGGCCTATTTGCAGCGCGGCGATCTAAAGGTGGAACTGCTGGGGCGGGGCTTTGCCTGGCTTGATACCGGAACCCACGAAGCGCTTCAGCAGGCCGCCAGCTATGTGCAGGCAATTCAGGAACGACAGGGTATGAAAATATCCTGTGTGGAAGAGGTGGCCTTTCGGCTGGGATACATCAACAGTGAGCAGCTCAGACTGCTGGCCTCCAATTACGTGCAAAACGATTACGGTCGTTATCTCATCGATATCGCCGACGAGGAGGATGGGGTCGGCCTGAACTTTTAGCGATTATATAAGTACATGGTACATAGTTTATAGTTCATCGTTGAATGGGTTGATTAAGTTGATTGGGATTCCGGATACTGGATACTGGATACTGGATACTGGATGCTGGATGCTGGATGCTTGATACTGGATACTGGATGGTAGACTTTGATGGGTAAAGGGTTTGGGGTGTAAGGCTTACGGCGCACGGCGAACGGTATATGGTTTAAGGTGTATGCTATAAGGTTAAAGGCTAAAGGTGGCGGGTACAATTTCTCACCTTCTCAACCTCCCAGCTTCTCCCCTTCTTTCTTTGCCCTATGCCTAATCCATGAGCTATGGGCTTTTTTCTCACCGTCTTACCCTCTGACCTTCTCCCCCTTTTCAACTTACCGATATTTCCTTGACACACTTTGGGATACAGAGTAGAAATTATAGTTTAAAAATTATCCGAATCAGGGGGATTCAATGGACTATAAAAAGACACTCAACCTTCCGTCAACCCAGTTTCCCATGAAAGCCAGTCTGGCCAAGCGGGAACCGGAACAACTGGCATCATGGCAGGAAACCGGTCTGTACGATAAGATTCGCGAGGATTCCAAAGGCAGGGAGCTGTTTATCCTTCACGACGGCCCTCCCTACGCCAACGGATACATTCATATTGGTACCGCCCTTAATAAAATACTGAAGGACATCATTGTCCGCTCAAAGCAGATGGCCGGCTGTGACGCCGTTTACGTGCCGGGCTGGGACTGCCATGGACTTCCCATTGAGCACAATGTGGATAAAGAGCTCGGGGATAAAAAGAAGGAACTTAGCATGGCACAGGTGCGCCGCTTGTGCCGGGCCTATGCCGAAAAGTATATTGACATCCAGCGTGAAGAATTTAAGCGGCTGGGAGTGATGGGCGTCTGGGATGATCCTTATCTGACCATGAACTATGCCTATGAAGCCACCATTGCCAGGGAATGCGGCAAATTTGCCCTGGACGGCAGCTTATTTCGCAGCAAAAAACCGATTTACTGGTGTTTTACCTGCCAGACCGCTTTGGCCGAGGCGGAGATCGAATACCACGATGAATCCACGCCTTCGATTTACGTTAAATTTCGGCTGCAGGACGATCTCGGCAGCGTTCTGCCCGAACTGGCCGGCAAAGACGTCTACGTTGTGATCTGGACCACCACCCCGTGGACAATTCCGGCCAATCTGGCGATTGCGTTGCATCCCGACTTCGAATACGCAGCCGTGAACACCGGCGGCAACGAGGTGTTTATTATGGCGCGGGAATTGATCGACGCCTGCATGCAGACATTCGGCATCGCCGAATATTCCGTCATCGGCCCTATCCACCCTGCGATTCTGGAGAGAAAACGCTGCATCCATCCCCTGTATCAACGTGATTCCCTGATTATCCTGGGACCGCATGTGACCCTGGATGCCGGAACCGGCTGTGTGCATACGGCGCCCGGTCACGGTCGCGAAGATCACGAAGTGGGTCTGGTGTATGATCTGGACGTCTACTCGCCGGTAGACAATAAGGGCTGTTTTACCGATGAGGTCGAATTCTTCGAAGGTCAATTTGTCTTTGACGCCAATAAAAACATCAATGCCAAACTCAAGGACGTCGGTGCTCTTGTGAAGGAGGAAAGCTTTGAGCATTCCTATCCGCATTGCTGGCGCTGCAAGGAGCCGGTCATTTTCCGGGCAACGCCGCAGTGGTTTATCTCCATGGATAAAAATGATTTGCGGAAGAATTCGCTGGCGGCCATCGACAACGTCAAATGGATTCCCTCCTGGGGGCGGGACAGAATTTACGGCATGATTGAAAACCGGCCGGATTGGTGCGTTTCGCGGCAGCGTGCCTGGGGTGTGCCGATCACGGTTTTTTACTGTGATCAATGCGAAGCGCTGCTGCTGGATGAGAAGATCATGCAAAAAATTTATCAGATGTTTGAAGCGCACGGTGCCGACATCTGGTTCGAAAAAGATGTTGGCGAGCTTCTGCCGGATAATGTCGCCTGCCAGGCGTGCGGCAATAAAAGTTTTATCAAGGAAACCGACATTCTTGATGTCTGGTTTGATTCCGGAGTGAGTCATGCGGCGGTGCTCGAGCAGCGTCCATATTTAAGATGGCCGGCCGATCTTTACCTGGAAGGCAGCGATCAGCACCGCGGATGGTTTCACAGCGCCCTGCTGACGGCGGTAGGCACCCGCAAACGGGCGCCCTACGAGGCTGTCTTAACCCACGGCTTCGTGGTCGACGCTGAAGGCCGCAAAATGTCCAAGTCCATCGGCAACGTCATCTC
>CP070771.1:2370645-2373392 GCA_020345785.1 Desulfobacterales bacterium | reverse complement strand
TTGGAAGCCATCAAAGTCTTGTTGTTTCCTTAACAGCCACTATCGATCTTATGAAAACAAGAAATTACAGGATCTTTACTAAATTCATTTCATGGAGGGACTTATGAAAGTTATCCTTTGTTATGGTGATTCAAACACTTACGGTCGAGACCCGATCACAAAGGAACGGCTTGACAGAAAGACACGATGGCCTGGAGTACTCCAGAGGAAACTCGGTGAGGAATATTATGTCATTGAAGAAGGATTGAACGGCAGAACAACGGTATGGAACGACCCTGTGCGGGGAGGGTTAAAGAGAAACGGGAGTTTCTATCTGTTACCATGCCTTGAATCACACGCACCCATCGACCTATTGATTATAATGTTAGGCACTAATGATCTAAAAGCCAGATTCTCTGTAACCACTTATGATATCGGAGAAAGTTTAGGCGCACTAATTGAAATCGCCCAAGGAAGCCGAAGCGGAGCTGATGGAAAGGATCCGGACATTTTGATAATGGCCCCGCCACCTCTTGGTGAGCTTACTGATTTGGCAGAAACGTTTCAAGGTGGAGTTGAAAAATCTAAAAAACTTTCTAATTACTTTAATTCCGTTGCATCAGCCTATGGGTGTCTTTTCCTTGACACTTCAACAATTATTCAATCCAGCAAATTTGACGGTCTTCATTTCGATCCTGAAGATCATCTTAAACTTGGAAATGCCGTTGCAAATTTTATTGACAAGATATATTCACCATCAAATTCTCGATCTATCTGATAAGATGTCTTGCTGACTGCGCCCTCTGCGCTGTGAATAGAGGCTTTCGGGATATGCTTTCCTAATCCAATTGATTGGTGGCTCTCAAATGTCAGAACAGATCATCAACATAAGAATATTGTTCTAATGCTGACTTTTTTTGTAGTTTCTCATCTGTATTTTTTCTCAGTGTTTAGGCGTAACATATTGTTTTACATCAATTAAATTAACTGTAGCTTTTTGTTTTAACCGTTTTTAGACCGAAGATAAGCCAAATTTATGAACCTGTAATTTTATTTTGGCAAATGTGCCTTTTTTTGAGTTGACGAATAATAAATCTCTTATATGCAAACTCAGGAACGCACCCAAACAGGAGTCATCACTGAAACTATCCGCGGACTCGTCGAACGAGTAACCTATCATAACCCTGATAACGGCTGGTCTGGCCGTCAAGAATCAGGATATCGGTGCCGCATCGAGACATATCAGCGAACTTTTGGAGATCTTTTCTACTTCTGCTGTGATGAAGTTAGCGATATCTCCTTTATAGAAGCACTTTACCGGATATTGACCCTGGCGGCTGACCAATTGAGGCATCTGGGTGACTTCTGTGAAAAAACAGCGTCGGCCTTTTTTGATGCTATTATGAACACTGCTCTGCAGTGTGTCGGCTTGTCAAAGAACAACCTGGCTAATAATCCCGAAAGTTGAGTTAACTATCTAACAAATCCCGCCTTTGACACCCAACTCGCAAATTTGTATTATAGAAAAAATTGTGCCTGTGGTCCAAGTTTAATCCAGTCGCAGGCGCTATCAAACTCTCGCCGGACGAAGCTGCATTCAGGTTCGGCCCTTGCTTGCTATTTATTAGAATGGAAAGCAAAAAATGGCTCACACATGCTGATGTCTGGTGAGTAGTTTCCATTGACGTGTCTAAAATGTCCCCGTTTTCCCCTGATTTGACTTTTTTGTGTGCACACTATATGCACCCCATAAATAAAAAAGGATTTAGCTTTCTTGCTAAATCCTTGTTTTTACTGGTGCCGAGGGACAGAATCGAATGCGCCTGAGGCGCAACACGGGGATTTTCAGACCAACTTTTTCAAAATTCAAAAATGTTATAATTACAACCAGTTGATTCTATTCCAATTTTTCAGGCTGTTTTTGGTTTCGTTTGGAATCGTTTGGAAATGTTTGACCTTGACGGGCACAATATGGGCACAAAATTTCCTCTAAAGATTTGACCAATAAGGTGATAATCAGTATTATAGACTTCATCAGATAATTGGATTTAGACCTTCGTTAGATCTTATTGTCCTGAAGAAAGGGTGAATTGAATGTCCAGAATAACTAAAGATGAAATTCTTAGTCTTCTGGTTCAAAATAAAGCTGAACTGAAGAACAGGTTTAAAGTGCGCCGCATAGCACTTTTCGGATCATATGCACGCGGCGATCAAAAACCTGACAGTGATGTGGATATTCTGGTTGATATTGATCCTTCGGTGGGTCTTGAATTTGTTACATTGGCCGAGCAAATAGAACAATTGCTGGGACTCCCCGTTGAATTAGTTTCCTTGAGAGCAATCAAACCGGATAAATTAAAATACATTGAGCGGGATTTAATATATGTCTAAAAGATCTCTGGAGCTTTTAGTTGATGATATCTGGGAATCAATCGAAAAAATTGAACGCTACACCGAAGGCATGACCCAGGAAAATTTTCAAAATGATGAAAAAACAACCGATGCAGTAGTACGAAATTTTGAAATCATAGGAGAAGCTGCCGGTCGTCTGCCGGAAGATTTTGTTGATCGCAATTCAGAGATCGAGTGGGCTAAAATTGTTGGTTTTTGCACAATCGAATCGTCCATGAATATTTTGGTGTCGACTTGCAGATAATTTGGCAAATTCTTAAGAATGATCTTCCCACTTTTAAGGAATCCCTTGAGAGAATTCGTTCCGACTTGAAAGATTGAGATTCGGAAGTTAGCGGGTCGTTTCACGCAAACAA
>CP070771.1:2367790-2370545 GCA_020345785.1 Desulfobacterales bacterium | reverse complement strand
AGGCCATTCAGGGTTGTAATTTGCTTTTTGACAACTGAAAAAAAATGTTAAACTCAAGGCCCGGCGGATTAGTCACTTAATGCCGCGCGTTTTTTCTTTTTTTATTTCATATCAGCCGCATGAGAATAAAGGGGCATGGCCGGCATAGGAGGAAAAAAATTGCTGAGGGGTGGAACCTATGAGGAGGTAGCCAAAAACTTCAAGTGGCAGATTCCCGCGCGCTAAAACATCGGGCTTGATGTGTGTGACAAGTGGGCCGACGATAAACGGCGGATAGCACTCACCTAAATCGATCCGCAGGGCAAGACGCGGAAGTACACTATCGGGAATTAAAAAACTTATCCAATCAATTGGCCAATGTCTTAAAGGCCAACGGCATCGGAGGCGAGATAGGATCGGAATTCTGCTTTCGCAGCGGCCTCATACAAAGTCTTCACGCCGCGGCGCAGATCAGAAGGTGAAGGCAGTTATTTTAACGGGTGCCGGCAGGGCCTTTTGCGCGGGCGAAGATCTCAAAGAGACCGCCGCCGGGAAAAGTTTTGCAGACTGGCTTAAAGAAACCGACAGGCTCCAGGAAGTGCAGCGCGCCGTTTTGGCTTTGGGAAAACCGCTGATAGCGGCGGTCAGGGGCTATGCTCTGGGGGGGTGCGAGTTTGCAATGAGCTGCGACATAAGGATCGCCGCTGATGATGCCAAGTTCGGATTTCCCGAAAGTGAAGTCGGACTCACCGTTACAACTGCCGGCACCAAACTGCTGGCCCAGCTCGTGGGGCTGGGCAAGGCCAAGGAATTGATATTCACCGGTGGCTTTATAGATGCCCATGAGGCGGTGCGAATCGGACTGGCAAACAAAGTTGTTTCAGCCGAAAACCTGGACGCTGAAACGATGGCGATGGCACAAAGAATCGGGGAAAAATCTCCCCTGGCCCTGAAGCTCTCCCGCATTGCCATTGATCAGGGACTGCACTCGAGCTTCGAACAGACCCTGGAATTGGAAGCCAGTCATCTTTTAATTTGCGCTGCCGCTCAAAACCAGGAAACGTTGGTAACGCGTAAACTAAAAAAGATGAAGCAAAAGTCATGAGAAGTCGAAAAACAACTCGTTCGGAGACCATTATTATTACCGATGCCCATGTTGGCAAAGCTGCAGAAAACATTGGCGCTTTTTTCCGGATGCTGGAAGCCTTTGAAAAAACTGACCATGACCTGATTTTTTTGGGAGATATTTTTGATTTATGGATTGCAATGCCCCGCTATGAGAAAGACATCCACGCCCATTTTAGCGGCTGGTGTCGTGAGCAAAAAACCAACCGCACCATCGGCTTTCTGGAAGGCAACCACGAGTTCTTTCTGGCAGACGAAAAAGCTGATACTTTCACGTGGTGCGCGAAAAATGCCTGGCGGCGGGATCATAGCGGAGTCCTTTTTGTTCACGGTGATCAAATAAACCGTAAAGACAGGATGTATTTATGTTTTAAGAAACTGACGAAAAATAAAATTACAAAATTCATTCTCCGTAATCTGCCGGGCGGGCCTTCGCTTATAGGATCAATTCAACTGGGGTTAAACCAACTAAATAATAAATACCGTGGCTATATTCCAGAAGAAGAAATCAAATACTTTGCGGAATCCAGATTTGCCGAAGGCATCGACACCATATTTGCGGGACATTTCCACCGTGAATATTGCTACCGCAATGATGAATCAAAAGAATTGTACATTCTACCGGACTGGCTCAGCACCCAAAAAATTACCCTCTATCAGGAGCGTCTGAAAATGGTAACAACGATCCATTGGAAAGAGCTGGATATGGAGTCAAAATCCTGTCAATATTAGAAAAATCTCCCAAACAATGACGGCCGAAAAGGCAATGATCACAGCAGAAAAGAGTGAACGGGTGTATATTTTTGCTCTGTTAAGAAAAATATTTTTAAATATCAACAGAATGACGACGCCCATACTCGTTAAAAAATATTTCGCAACGATGAACGGCAGCAGTCCGTGTTCGAGGAAATAGGCCATCACTGGATTCAGCTCTGATGAACCGTTGTCTATTAAAATCAGGGTTAACAGCGCATCCAGTATACTCAGCATGAGGATAGCGGTGATGGCCGCAAACAATTTAGGGTTGTAGCGGTCGAAAAAAAATACTTTGTCCACGTCTTCTGCACGGCGAATTCGTTCCCGGCGGCCGTTGAAGAGTAAATATTTTATGCGCGCTTTATTATCGGTTCTGCGGTCACTACCGCAACGGCTTTCTTTTTCTCGCATGGTTCGACTAGATGACAAAATCGTTGGAAAAAGGAATATCCCCATCGGCACGATTCGTGGTTGACGTTTCCCAGTTTTCTTCGGGACAAAATAACCGGCGATAGTCGATCGGATTCGGTGCATTCAAAGACGCCAATTTACCGGCAGCCTTTTCCAAGGTGTCGGTATCGAACGCTTTCGGCAGACGCTTTAGTTTTTGATAAAATCGTTTGATCCTCTCGACTTGTTTCAGCAAGGTTTGGGTCAGATAGTCCGCCGTGACAATCGAGCTCGTGTCGTATGTCGATGGCGGTGGCCTCAAAACATTGGCACCGGGAGATACGAGAACATAAGATTGTATCTTGGGCCTGAAAGAAATTCCCATGCGTCTGGGAATTATTTTATTTTCGGCCAGGGCTTTTCTCAGCGTCTGGATTCGTTTTTGATTCTCTTCTATCGGTGATTCAACCGATTGATATTTATAACCGTCGAAAACCAGAAATTC
>CP070771.1:2364933-2367690 GCA_020345785.1 Desulfobacterales bacterium | reverse complement strand
GTGCACATCGGCTATTAAATAAAATCCTGTTTTTTTAGAGATTGCCTGCTCTTTCTTTACGAACCCTTATAAATGAGTTTTTACGATGAAGTCGCGGATGATTCATGGAGCGATCGGATCATTAATACACCCCGACCCCTCAGTTAAATCCTTTTACCTCAAAAAGACTCAGGTGAAATTAATGGATTGACTTCAAAATTTCTCTATGCAACTAAGTCTTTAAGAATAAAGAGCATACATGACGGGAAAACGCTACGTTTTTCATGATGGATCATCCTAACGACATGCGGGCGCCGGTAAGGATTCACGAAGAGCGAATGCCGGCGTTTCTGGAGTCCGTGGTGAATCATCCCGCCGCCGATATTTTTATTTCCCACGATAATCTGGATACAATGTTCGGCACGCCCCATTTTTACAAACACTACTGCGAGAGAACCGGAAACATCCAATGAAAAAAATCGACGTATTGGTCATCGGACGCAGCTGTGTGGATTACATTGCCGTTGTGAATCGATTTCCCGAAGAAAACCAAAAAGCGCCTCTGGAGTTCAGATTAATGGAAGGCGGGGGACAAGGCGGTACGGCATCCTGCTGCATCTCGATATTAGGCGGTCAAACGGTTTATGTCGGCAAGCTCGGCGATGACGAAGAAGGCCGCTTTTGTCTGAAGCGTTTGCAGGCTTTTGGTGTCAGTACGGAATTTATTGAGATAATTCCGGGCGGAAAAACACCGTCGGCATACATTTTCGTGACCAAAGCGACCGGTGATCGCACCATCATTTACGAACGCAACACCCTGCCGAAAATACAGATGGACCCAACCATTGATGCGCTGATCCGCCGATCATGCGTTATATTGCTGGATCCCGAAGTGACCTATCTCGGTAAAGAATTGAAGCGCCGCACAGCTGAAAAAATCAAAATCGTTTATGATTGTGAGCGCTGGCGCGAAGGGATCGAGGATATCATGGCGACGGCGGATTATTTTATCCCTTCTTCGGATTTTTTAGTTTCGAAAGAATTAAATTTCAAAGGGTTATCATTCAGCGAACGAATTTTTCGACTCAATACCATGATCAGCGGTGAACTCATCGTGACGGACGGCGAAAACGGTGCCTATTACATCGTAAATAACAGACTCTACCAGATTCAGGCGCCAGAAATAAACGCCATCGATACCATCGGTGCCGGGGACAATTTTCATGCTGCCTTTGCCCTTGCGCTCAGCAAGGGGTTTGATCTGCATCGGACGGTCAAATTTTCGGTGTCCGTTGCCTCTCTCTCATGCCGAGAATACGGAGGGCGAAAGGGAATTCCGGATTTTGAAAAAGCGCTGTCAGTTGCCGACAAAATACAGGAAGATTGGCGCCCGATAAAGATTTAAAACCGGCGATTGCCTTTGTCCTTCTTGACTTCTCAAATTGTTTCCTGTTATTGAAAAACGATCGACGTGCAAAGAATGGTCCTTTGCAACTAAGGCGTCGATTTTCCTTATAGGAGGTTTCTTGATGGTTTGAGGCAAGTCACCGCTTCGTTTTTCTAAAAACAAGCGGGGCTTTTGCGTTCATCATTAGCATGATGACAGCGCATCATTAAATTCCAAAATCCAAAAAAAGGAGGGTTGATAATGAAGCACGTCAAGCATGTAGTGCCGGTGGCAATTCCTATTTTCGCCTTGTTGTGGACCGTCGGGCTTGTCTGCTATGCCGCTCAGGGCTCACCACAGAATGTCAATTGCAATGCCGAGATTGAATGGGATATCGTGCCTGAGGCCAGGCTGATCCAGTTTGACTGCACGCTGGGAACACATGGGGGCCAGCCGGCACTCATTTTTACCGTGGGAGTTGAGAATCCAACTCAAAAGCCGCTTCGATATCGGATTAATATCTTTCTGGATGACCTTGACAAGGCGGCCGGACATCTTGTGCCGCGCAAGGGGAAACCACCGGTTGTCGAACCCGGGAAGTCGGCAACCGTCAAAATCCCATTTATAAAGCTGGACAAAGAATCCAAAAAGATATTCGTACTGGTGAACACGCTCAGTCTGTAGAAAAATGATATGATCCCAGACAGGAAGGAGGGTTTAAAATGAGAAACTTGGGTATTAAAATTGTCCTTTCGGGCATGGTTGCATTATGCTGCGTTCTGTTGCTAAGCGTTCCGGCTGCAGCTAAAACTCAATTCATTTCCATCGGTACCGGCGGTACGGGCGGCATCTATTATCCCTATGGTGGCGGCGTGGCAGAGATTTGGACCAAGTATGTCAAAGGGGTAAGGGCGGTGGCCGAAGTGACCGGTGCGAGTGTTGAAAACGTACGACTGGCCCACAAAGGCGAAACTGTTATCGGGGAGGTCATGGGCGATGTGGCCGTGGCCGGCTTCAAGGGGTTGTCCAAATTTAAAGGCAAAACGCACAATATACTGTCTATGGCCATCATGTACCCCAACTTGCTCCAGGTGGTAACCCTCAAAAAAAGCGGTATAACGAATATCGAACAAATCAAAGGACGAAAAATCAGCAGCGGTAGCCCGGGCAGTGGGACGAACTTCATGGCGGAGACGGTGTTCAAAGCCTTGGGTATTCCGTTAGATTCTTATAGCGACAGCCGACTCTCATTTACCGAAAGCGCAAACGCACTAAGAGACGGCACCATAGAAGTCGGCGTCTGGTCCGTGGGCCCCGGTACCAGTTCCATCCTGGATCTGGCCACCACCCATGACATTCATATCCTATCTTTTACCCCCGAGCAACGCCAG
>CP070771.1:2362054-2364833 GCA_020345785.1 Desulfobacterales bacterium | reverse complement strand
GTGTTCGGTGGTCTCCCATGAAATGCACTCATCTGTGATGGATACGCCGTATTGGAGTGCAGCAAAATCACCGCTGAATTTCTGATTGCCTTCGTACAGATTGCTTTCCAGCATAAGACCGAGTATCGCATCGTTGCCGGCGATATACTGGTCAATCACATTGCGCCAGACCATTGGCTGGCCCTGGAATTTTTTCCTCGAATTCCCGTGAGAGCAGTCCACCATAATGGTTTCGGCCAGTTTTTTTTCAATCAGGTTCAGACGGGCCTCTTCAATGCTGATGGGATCGTAATTGGGTCGCCGGCCTCCCCGCAAAACAATGTGTGCATATGGATTCCCGCCGGTTTGAACAATGCAGGTCCGGCCGTTTTGATCGATTCCCAGAAAACTTTGAGCCGTTTTGGCAGCCAGCACGGCGTTTATGGCCGAAGACAGGTTGCCGTCGGTTCCATTCTTAAATCCCACCGGCATGGAAAGGCCGCTGGCCATTTCACGGTGGGTCTGGGATTCCGTCGTTCGGGCGCCGATGCACGCCCAGCTGACGAGATCGGCCACATATTGGGGGGTGATCGTTTCAAGGAATTCGGTTGCCGCAGGTACCCCTATTTCATTGATCTGCAGCAAAATTCTGCGCGCTTTCTGCAAGCCTTCCATGATATCACAGGTGCCGTCCAGACGCGGGTCATTAATCAATCCTTTCCATCCAACGGATGTCCGGGGCTTTTCAAAATAAACGCGCATAATCACAAAGAGAGCTTGGCCGATTTCTTCTCTGACTTTTTTTAGTTTTTCGGCATATTCATACGCCGCCTCCTCATCATGGATGGAACAGGGACCGGCGATCACCAGAAGCCGTTTGTCTTCCCGCTTCAAAATCCTCTCGATCGCCTTTCTGCCGGATAGAACGGTATCGTGGGCCTTCGGGCTTATGGCAAGCTTCTGTTTTAACATACTCGGTTCCATGAGCTGTCGATAGCCTTTTACGCGCAGATCATCGGTTGGTTTCATAATTTTCACCTCTGAATAAAATTGGGCACCAATTTGTTCTACTGATACAGCAGAATTTAATTACTGTCAAAAAACAAAAAAACCGTGGGCTTCAAGGTCTGCCCACGGTTTTGAATGCTTTATTGTTTTGCTATTTTATTTCAGCGCACCCCAGGCAGACCGGTAGTACTAAAATAATACCGATAATAATAAGCGCTTCTGCCTGAACAAATTCGAGCCACTTTATAGTCCTTTCAAGAGTCCTGAGGTCGGAGAGTATAGAATTGAACGATATGTGTCAAGCAAAATTTTCTTTAACCTTGAATAGACGGCCGCCGCCATTTATAGATTGCTGCCCGCTGATGCCGTTTTTTCGAACAACAATCAGAAGCGGCTCATACAAATTTAACAAAATAACACTTGACAGGCGGTTAAGATCGTATGTATTGTCGACTCGCTTGTCAATGGGAACACTCTTATGAAAATAATGATGATCACCACCAAAGGGTACTTTAATTTCGGACGCTTCTTTTTTAGCTTTAGAAGCGTCCATCCGGTCGGTTAACGCGAACATTCAGCTGCTTTAAACCCCGGGTGGACTTAATCGCCACTCGGGGTTTCTATTTTTTGGAAAGGCCCCGGGAAAAATCCCAGGGCCTTTTTTTATTGGGAGGTAATTATGAAACTAAAACAGATTGCTGTGCCGATTGAAAATTCACACAAACGACTATATGAACTAACACAGGCCCTCGGTGACAACGGGATCAATCCCCAGGCAATGGCCGTGGTCGATACAGGAAACTTCGGTGAGCTGCGGGTTCTGGTATCCGATACGGCCAAAGCCAGGCAGATTTTGCTGCAAAAAGATATACCAGGGCGGATAGATGATGTCGTTGCCGTCCAGTTGGAAGACAAACCGGGGCAGCTACCTGAATTGTTGGAAAGATTAATGGAGACTGATATTAAAGTGAAGTACGGTTACACCCTGGCAGGAAAGAATTCAGGTAGTACCATCATGATTTTCCACTTCGATGACAACGATAAGGCCGTCAGGGTGCTAAATGAAAAAAAAGTTCGGCTGTTGGACAGCGATGCCATTGAACAATTGGAAGCAGCATGCTGAATCGATGGGTTATCACGCACGGGCCTGCAGCGCAAACCCGGATCTGTGATTAACATTAACTCAGATTGTTATAACGCTGGGCGTAAATACAAAGCGTTATGCATATTTATCACTCTGCAGTAGGTTTTTATTCAATCGATTCAGAGAGCCAAAAAACAATTTATTAAAACGCTTTGTATAAAGGAAAGTTATCATGAAGAACCTAAAACTCGCCATGCGCGAAGCAGAACAGCGCACTATCATCAACATTGGTGATGTTGAAGTCGGCCGGGATTTTACCGTAATTGCCGGTCCCTGCAGCGTGGAGAATGAGGAGCAGATGTTTGCATCTGCGCGGGCAGTCAAAGCCGCCGGTGCGGACATGCTGCGCGGCGGCGCTTTTAAACCCAGAACATCACCGTACGCCTTCCAGGGTTTGGGATTGAAGGGCTTGAAACTGCTGACACAAGCAGGTAAAGAGACCGGACTGCCGATTGTCACCGAGGTTATCGATCCGCGGGACGTCTCCTGGGTGGCTGAATTTGCGGATGTCCTGCAGATCGGAACCCGCAACATGCAAAACTATTCGCTGTTAAAAGAGGTCGGTCAGACCGGACGGCCGGTGCTGCTTAAACGAGGCATGTATTCCACCCTTGAAGAATGGTTGAACTGTGCCGAATATATCCTCAG
>CP070771.1:2359174-2361954 GCA_020345785.1 Desulfobacterales bacterium | reverse complement strand
GAAAATTTAGTCCCTGATGGTAAAACGACGCAAAAAATAGCAGATAAGTGTTCATTGGTAAAGAATTTAACATGAACAACGCACAAAACTGAATAATCCTTTTTAACAGGCATTTAATATCTGCCACATTTTTATTAATTAGGTTCAAAAAAAAAGGGAGCCTCATTTTTTTTTTGACATTTTAAAATCCGGATGGTAGCAAAATATTTCAAATGAGATTAGCGTGTCATTCTATTTATTACAGCATTTCATGTCATTTAGCGTTAGCGCCGACGTTCAGGCTAAAAGGAGGCAGAGCATGATCAAAGACGAGCAACGACAGGGTTTTATATACTTTCCCAGCCAGCTGGATGCCGATGTCAAGATTCCTGAAGGCAGGGCAATTGCGGGCACATCCATTGGGATCCTGGTGTTGGATCTCGGATATCCGTATTTGCCGGGAAATGTGGCCAACGCCAGCACCTATAATTTTCCGGTTCGTTTCAATATCATAAAGGGCAGCACCATCCCGCAGATTTTAAGCCATGACCGCTCGCTGTTGGATATGATCATCAAAAGCGGTCAAGAATTGATAAAAGACGGTGTGCGCGCCATTGTGGGGGCCTGCGGGTATTTTGGGTATTACCAAAAAGAGGCGGCCGCCGCCCTGGACGTTCCGGTTTTTCTCTCCAGCTTGCTGCAGATAGCGGTCATCAAACAAACCCTGAAAGCGGATCAAAAGGTGGGCGTGATCTGCGCCCATTATGAATCCTTATCAAAAGAGACCCTTGGCGCCTGCGGGATTGACGATCCTTCCGAACTGGTCATCGTCGGCGCCCAGGATCTGCCCGAGTTTAAAAATATTCTCAATTGCACCCGCCACTATAATCCGGCGCAGCTGGAACGCGAACTGGCGGGATTGGCGGTCAAACTGACCTCCGATCACCCTGAAGTAGGCGCCATTCTGCTTGAGTGCAGCGACATGCCGCCTTTTTCCTGGGCGGTTCAAAATGCCACCGGACTGCCGGTGTTTGACTTTATCACCATGATCAAGTGGATTCATTCGGCGGTCGTGCAGCAGCCGTACCATGGTTTTATGTAAACCAGGGCCAAGGCTGCTGGTCAAAAAACGGATATAACTGGAGAATGCGATCATGAAAATAACGGACCTTAAAACCACCATTCTTTCGGTGCCGTTCAGCAAACCGACATTCTGGCCGTTTGGTCGCTGGGATGGATCGACCGTCGTCGTTATCGAAATTGAAACCGACGAAGGGATTACCGGCCTCGGAGAAAGCATTTGCCTGCAGAACCCGGCCGAGGCCATTGAATTGCTCATACAGGGCACCAAGCCGCTTTTGATCGGTCAGGATCCATTCGATACGGAGCCAATCGGAAAGAGAATAGAAGGCCTGGGTGCATGGAACCCTTGGGGCCGTCATTTTGCCGGTTATGCGCTTGGCGGTATCGATATGGCGCTGTGGGACATTGCCGGCAAGGCCTGCAATCAACCGGTGTATAAATTACTGGGCGGCAAGATTCGTGACAAGGCAGAAGGATTCAAATTTATCCCCCACGGCGAACCGGAAACCATGGCCGCCGAAGCCCAAGCAGCCGTCACTCAGGGTTACCGGACCATTTACTGCAAATACACTGATATCGAACACTTGGAAAACGCCATTCAAGCCATACGCGGAGCGATCGGCGACAAACCGAAACTATGGGTTGATTTCAACCAG
Organism: Desulfobacterales bacterium; assembly: GCA_020345785.1. The sequence goes on along the minus strand of CP070771.1, from coordinate 2,360,236 downwards.
ACCCTTTCCCCTGGATTTGCCGTAGCATTCCTGAAAAAAATGGAGAACCTGCGCATCGACATTGCCGAGCAGCCGGTGCTGCGCTCAAACCTGGATGGGATGGCGTACGTGCGAAACGCCGTATCCACTCAAATTCTGGCTCATGAAAGCTCCTGGACCATTTCCGATACGCTCAACGTAATTAGTAAAGGGGCGGCGGACATCATCAGCGCGGAGCCTCGCATGAGCTGGGGCCTCATGGCGACGAAAAAAGCAGCGGCCTTGGCGGAAGCAGCGGGGATGCCGGTGGTGATGCATTCCTCAGCGGAGCTGGGGATCGCGCAGGCTTCATTTCTGCACATTATTGCATCGACGCCCAACTTTATCCTGGCCAATCAATGCATGTATGACTGGTTTGATGATGACTATCTAAAGGGCGGCAAGCTTCCATTTGACGGACCGTTTCTAACGGTTCCGGAAGCCCCGGGTCTCGGCGTGGCGTTGGATCGAGATAAGATATTGAAATACCATGAAAATTATAGGGAGGTCGGAACCTACGCGCTGTCAAGTTTGAATACCAAGGAGTTGCGCTCTGCTCCGCCGCCGTTGTTCCCGAGTTATTAAAGTCGCTTGCGGGAACCGGATAAAATGAGACGTAAAACACGATATGACTGTTTGACTCCGGCTTGTCCGGATAAGGGGGGTAGTTGCTGTTTAATGGACTCTTTGTCCGAATCGTTTTCATCATAACCGCACATTCGTGCAAATAAAAAAGGAGGGTAAAATATGAAATTGAGCACAAAATCCAGAAACTTTGCTATTTTCTCGGTGGCGCTTAGTCTGCTGGTGCTGATGGTTGCCGCCGGCAGCGTCGCTGCAGATGAGCTGGAATTGATCAAACCCGGCACCCTGATCGTGGCCTTCAATGGCGACATGCCCGGCACCGGATGGCAGGACGGCCGCCTGATCGGCCTGGATGGGGAACTGATGCACTGGATGGCGGATCAACTGGGCCTGAAAGTCGAGCCGGCCCTGATGGAGTGGTCGGCCGAGATCGCCTCCATTACATCCCGACGGGTGGAC
>CP070771.1:2356286-2359074 GCA_020345785.1 Desulfobacterales bacterium | reverse complement strand
AAATTGACAGAATTCAATATTCGATGTTGGACGTTCGATGTTCATTAGGTTTTTTCCCGATTAGACTGGCAGCTCCGGCTGCCAGCGACTGGGACGACACTAAACCTTTCTTTTCCCTATCTTTAGCCCAATTTCGCCGCTCCGTGCGCCTTGCACCTTCGACCTTTCGGGATCTACCCGATACCATTGACCCTATTTAACGGATACCACCTGCCCGTTCGTTATTTTCAGCAGCTCCTCCGGTGTCAATTTAAACACCGCCCGCGGAGTGCCGGCAGCGGCCCAGATTTGGTCGAATTGGAAAAGGTCTTCGTCAATGAAAATCTTAATACGCTGCGCGTGTCCCACCGGTGGGACGCCGCCGATGGCAAAACCGGTATTTACCCGCACGAAATCAGCATCGGCCTTTAATATGGGTTCGGCAACGAATTGCGCGAGCTTTTTCTCGCTAACCCGGTTGGCACCGCTGGTAGCCACCAGGATCGGTAAGTGGGTTTGTTGGCCCTGGAAGACAAGGGATTTGACGATCTGGCCTACCCGGCATCCGACAGCCCGGGCGGCGTCATCAGCTGTGCGTGTGGTTTGCGGCATTTCGAGGACCTCACAGGTCAATCCGAAATCCTTTAGAGCTTCCTGCACCTTCTGGGCACTTGAACTCAAGTTTTGTGTCATGTTGCTCACCTTTGCCTGGGATCGAATCGGGATTGAACACCCAAATTCATTCTAGCTTAAATCAGAAACTGAATATTTCTCTTGAAAAAATTAACGGGACAAAATATAAATCAATATTAAAAATAAATCTTACTCAGGGAGTTTCAGAGCAATGGGAATCCAAGAACGCAAAGAAAGAGAAAAGGAGCGGCGCCGGCAGCAGATTATGGTTGCCGCCAAAAGGGTTTTTTCAGAAAAGGGCTTCAATAAAGCTACGATGGAAGATATCGCCCAGGAAGCTGAACTCAGTCCCGGAACCCTGTACCTGTATTTTAAAAACAAAGAAGAGCTCTACGCCTCTCTTTCTCTTAGAATCCTCCAGTATCTCCTTATCCGTGTCGAACATGTCAATGATGAAAAAGACGCCGGTCCGGAGGAAAAATTAAAGGCCTTGATGGACGCCATGTACGACGTCTATGAGTTTGACCCGCTGATTATTATTAACATGTTCCACCTGCAATCCAGTGAAACGTTAAAGAATCTATCCCCGCAGCTTATGAGCGAGATCAAGGATTTATCCCGCAAGTCCCTGGGGTCCATCGCTCAGATTTTTAAAACCGGCGTCGATCAGGGCCTTTTCCTTGACCGCCACCCGGTTGCCATGGCCGACACGTTCTGGGCGCTGTTTTCCGGCGTCGTACTCTGGTTGACAAGCAAAAGGCTCATCAACGAGGAAAAGGATTATCTCAAGCAAACGCTCGAACTTGCCTTCGATATATTCGGGCGCGGCGTCAAAAGAAGTTAGAACAGCTGTGTAATCTCATCCACTTCAAATCGAGGCCACACCGCCGGTTTGCCGTTTTTAAAAGCGGCGATACCTTGGCCTTTATCCAGAACTTCGCCGATACAGGTGACTTTGACTCCGCTTTGGCGAATGGATTTCAGCAGGGATTCGCAACCGCTTTGCCGACAGCATATCAAGAGGCTGCCGGAGCCGATCAGACCCAGTGGTTGTATGTTCAAAAGTCGACATATTTTGCGGGTCTCGGCCAAGACGGGGATCATATCCATATTAATTTTGATTCGGTGTTCTGCGGCAATGCTCAATTCTTCCAGGGCAGTAGCAAGCCCGCCTTCGGTGACGTCATGCATGGCGCTGGTCGCCTTGAATTTTGCAGCAATTTTAGCTTCCGCAAGAATGCTGATATTTGTCAGAAACCGGCGACATCTTTCAACTTCTGAATCAGTCAAGCCAAATTGCTTTAAGCGGTCCCCGAACTCTCGGGCAATGATTGCCGTGCCTTCGATGGCCACGCCCTTGGTGAGCAACACCCTGTCGCCGGACGTCACATTGCGTTTGTCGATCAGATTTTTTCTGGCGACGGTCCCCGCCATCATTCCGGTCACCACCGGCCGTGTTACGGCATCGGTAATTTCGGTGTGCCCGCCGCAAAGGGTGATATCCCAACGTCGGCAAAATTCTTTGAGTTCGTCGATCACATGTCGGATTTCAGAGGGGGTGACCCCAGAGGGAAACAACAGCGTGGTCAGCAGCCAGCGGGGTTCGGCCCCGGAGGTTGCAATATCATTGGCGTTGATCAGTACGGCATATTGACCGATGGAATCCGTGGCAAATGTAATGGGATCCGATTTGAGAACCAGTACCTCCTCGGGTCCCACGTCCACCGCGGCCGTGTCTTCCCCAACTCCCGGGTTGATCAGGATCGAAGGGTCATCGAACTCAAACCGGTTTAAAAAGTCACGCAAAAGATCATTCGGCAGTTTGCCGGCGGGTAATGGAATGCCCAGGCGTACAATATGTTTGAGTTGCTCTAAACGTGATATTTGATGTTTGATTTCTGCCCGCATGGTCTCGGGCACTGACACTCGCTCAAAAAAAACGGGTACCGCTCCGGACTTTTGAGCGTCCTGGAGAACCGCCGAGTCCGAGGCTACGACGAGAAGCTGGCCGGGAGCGACGTTCATTATCTCAGCAGCAAGCTGAATAGCATTGGTATTTGGGTGACGTGCCAGAAGCTCCTCGCGCCCGATGACCAGGTCGAAATCTGATACTTTGACGGGAGACAGCCTGGCCAGCAACTTGGTGACGAAAGACCGGCCTCCACCGGTGGCAATT
>CP070771.1:2353390-2356186 GCA_020345785.1 Desulfobacterales bacterium | reverse complement strand
GATAGGTTATCACGCTGCCGTCCGCGTTACCGGTCCAGGTATACCCGTCATGTTTGGCTTCAAAGGCATTTTTCATGCCGATGGAGCCGGAACCGCCGGGCTGATTGATTACCGGGATTTTTTGACCGAGGACTTTTTCCATTTCACCCGCCAGGGTGCGACAGGTCTGATCGGTTGCGCCGCCGGCCGCCCAGGGTACAATCAAAGAGATCGGTCTCTTGGGCTCCCATTCGGCGCTTACGACTGCTGCAGAAAAAACCAACGCGACAATGACAATAAGGATTGCTATTTTTTTCATTGCAACACCCCTTTCTTTTTTAGTAAGGGTTTCTGAAAAACGTCACCTCCTGACAATACAAAGACGGGTAAGGTCCCCGATCTTCATTGCGGGACCCCGCCAGATCTGAACACCGAACACGATAGATGGGATGCACACCCTTTGTCAAGCACAAAAAATCCGCGCATAACGTTTGCGTTTTGCTCCTGGTAATTCATGGATAACGTATCGAAAATAAGAGGAAAACAACCCGGTGCGTCATTTGCTGAAGTCCGATTTTCCAGAGATGGTATCGACAGCATCCGAGCAGATGATGGAAGCCGAGCAGGAATCCTTTCAGCAAAAAACGAACGGATGATCGCCCCCGGATTTATCGACCTTCAGGTAAACGGGTTTGCCGGCATCGACTTCAATCATCCGGATTTTCGCGCGGATGACCTCGTGCCGGCCTGTGAAGCCATTCTGCAAACGGGGGTCACCCGATTTTGTCCGACACTGGTCACCGGAAGTTACCGGCGGCTTTCAAAAAACATTAAAGAGATCCTCAGGGCCCGTGAAAAGAACACGCTGGTGCGATCAATGGTGTTGGGCATACATCTGGAGGGCCCTTTCCTCAGTCCCGAAGACGGTCCACGCGGCGCCCACGCGAAAGGTCATATTTCAGATCCAGACTGGAGTGAATTCTACGGTCTTTATGAGTTGTCGGATGGACAGGTTCGCATGGTGACGGTGGCCCCCGAGCGCGTCGGGGGAATAGAATTTATTCAGAAAGCCACCGAGCTTGGCCTGGTGGTGTGTATCGGCCACTGTTCTCCGGAACCGCAGATTGTTGATGCTGCCGTCGATGCCGGTGCGGTACTTTCGACGCATCTTGGAAACGGCGCGCATAATATGCTTCCGCGCCATGCGAACTACGTGCAAAAACAAATGGCGCATGACGGATTGATGGCCAGCATCATCTGTGACGGTCATCATCTTCCCGACTATTTCGTAAAAAATTTAGTACGGGCCAAAAAAAAATCAAAGACGATCTTGGTCACCGACGCCACGGCCGCGGCGGCAAGTCCGCCGGGTCTTTATACCATCGGTGAGCTTGACATAGAGGCGGGCGAAGACGGCATCCTCAGGCTACCCGGCACGCCTTATCTCGCGGGTTCAACGCTTACCATGAATAACGCCGTGATCAACTGCGCCCGCTTTGCCGGTATTACACTGGCGACAGCCATCAACATGGCAACGGTCAATCCTGCCAAACTCTTTGACGACATCAGCGGAAAGCTGGAAGCGGGACAGAGAGCCGATTTAGTGTTATTCAGAGTGATAAAGCAACGTATCCAAATCGAAGAAGTTTACCTCGCCGGGCGTCGGGTTTATGTTCGAACAATCCGTTAAACCACAGAGAAATCGGAGGAACCTATGCAAATTCAAGTTTTCCAGACAAAGGCCGAGTGTGGCGTCGCAGCGGCGGAGAAAGCCGCAGAGCTGCTTCGCAACGCTATTGCGATGAAAGGACGGGCAAGCTTTATTACGGCAACCGGCGCATCTCAATTCGATTTTCTGGAGGCGCTGACAAAACAGGACGGTATTGATTGGGCCAAGACCACCATGTATCACCTGGACGAATATATCGGCTTTTCCGACGACCATCCTGCCAGTTTTCGTCGATATCTGAAAGAGCGGCTGGTCGAGAAAGTTCGTCCGGCAACGGTTCATTTCATTCGAGGGGAAGCGCAAGATTCTGAAGCAGAGTGTCGTCGGCTCAACGAGATCATCTCACAAGACCGGATTGATGTGGCCTTTGTCGGCATCGGAGAAAATGGGCATCTGGCATTTAATGATCCGCCGGCTGATTTTGATACTGAAAATCCTTTCATTATTGTAGCGCTGGACGAGGCGTGCCGTAGACAACAACTCGGCGAGGGCTGGTTCGCATCCCTTGAAGAGGTTCCCAAATCGGCGATCTCCATGTCGATCAAGCAGATAATGAAGTCGGAGGCGATTATATGCACCGTTCCGGATGAAAGAAAATCCCAGGCGGTAAAAGACTGCTTTGAAGGAGAGGTGTCTCCGATGCACCCTGCCTCGATTTTAAGTGACCACGCCAACGCTTTTATATATCTGGACAAAGCGGCGGCGTCTTTGCTGAAGGCAGACCGGTAGTGCGTATTGTCGCAAACACCCTCCGCTGCGAAAGAATCATAGATCATCTTTTAGCCGGTGCTGACCGTTCTTTTAATGTGTAACGTTCAATTTCGGTTCAAGTTAGCTTCGGAGATTTAGGAGGTAACCCATGGGTGAAATCATGATGTTGGGTTTCATCTTTTCCACGCCACCCGTCATCTTGGTATGATCGAGGCGTTGCGCGGGGTATTGAAACTCAAAGGGAGTGCGACGGTGTAGCAAAGAAACAAATAACTAGTTCTGCTTTGTCAGATTTAAGAAATCTTGCCAATAAAGCCGTTCGCCTTGATGATCATCAGACTCCGGCCGTGTCAAACTCGCGCATCAGCGAGCGTAAT
>CP070771.1:2350484-2353290 GCA_020345785.1 Desulfobacterales bacterium | reverse complement strand
GTAATATCATCCAATATATTGGCAGTTTCTGCTGATACTTTAGTTCAGCATAGAAGCCCTGGCCCTGTAGGCCGGGTCGGAGTTCATTAGGCTCTGTCTTTTTAACAAGCACAAAAATCTAAGACAAAAACCCGATTGGGGTAATCAATTTTGGATCGGAGGCTACTGTGTGGGGAAAGAGGAAGCAGATGCCGAGATGATTCAAAAATACGTCAAACACCGAAAAGCTATAGCGCAACGGGAAGAACGCCAATATAAGCCGGAAGCGGATCACATGATATTAGATGTCAGTGCTGCTCCGGCACCAGCAATTGGCTCAACAGGGTGTCGTCGGAATGTATGTCCAATTGACGGCTGTAGTAACGGTCCAGCGCCTCGGTAATGATTTTGCCGGTTTCGCTGCGCGCTAGTAATTCCATTCCGTAGCGTACATCCTTGGCGCCGTTGCCCAGGCTGAAGGCGTGCCCGGAGTAGTCGCCATCCAAGGCGGGGGGCACCATTTTTTGCAGCGTGCCGGAGTTGGCGGCCCCCTGGGACAATATCGAATATAGCGTGCGTCGATCGATGCCTGCGCGGTCGGCGGCCTGCATGGCTTCGACCACCAGGGCCACCTGTCCCATGGTGATAAAGTTGTTCAGCAGTTTGACCTGCAGGGCGGAGCCGACCGGGCCGATATGGGTGACTGATTCCGAGTAGCAGGCGATCAGCGGACGGGCTTTTTCAAACACGGTCCGATCTGCGCCGACAAAAGAAATCAGCCGGCCGGCGGCAGCGTCTTTGGGGCCGCGGGTCACCGGCGCATCCATAAAATCAACTCCCCGCTTCTTTAAGCGTTGACATAGGTCTACCGCTGTTTGGGGTCTTGACGTCGTGCAGTCGATCCAGAGCGCATCCTGTGCCAGATGGCCTTCGGCGCTGTTGACGACGGATTCAATCTGCTCGGCGGTGCCTACACAGGAAACGACGGCTTCGGCCCCTGCCAGCAATTCCGCATAGTCCCGTGCTTCAGCCGCCCCCTGACTCACGAGTTTTTCTATATTTTCTCTTTTGCGGTTTGCAATCAATCGCAGCGAATGGCCTGACTTCAAAAGATTATGGGCGATGCCGTATCCCATAAAGCCGACGCCGATAAATCCGATTTGCATGCAGGATCTCCTCTATAAGTAAATTGCATGTTGTCAGCCCAGCCGCCGGCCAAAACAACGGCCAGTCTGATCAACAAAGAAACAAATGAACGTCGAACATCGAACATCGAACGCCCAACATCGAATATGGAATACTATCAATTTAAAAATACTGCACAATTCGCCGCGCACACGCCGTGCAAGCGCTGGCGCTGCGGGAACATCTGGATTGCGCGATCGAATCGACCGGTCAAGATCCAAGTCGGTAGCATTTTACAAGCTCAGGCCACGAGAACGTCGAGGGGAGCGCGTTGCAGGCATTGATTCACTTTTTGAAATAGATAAAGCGAAGCGCCATCAATATTAGAAGTTCGAAGTTGGACGTTCGATGTTCGATGTTCAATTTTTAACTATTCCAATTTAGTGATGTTTGTATGCCGTTTGTTATGAGATAAGTAAGTCATCCTTTGAAACAACCGACAACCAAATTCTTATTACGCGGTCTCCTGCCGGCGCTGCAGGCCCATGCGGCAGGCCAGGTCGAAGGCGTGGCGCATGGCCGAGACATTGGCCGTGCCCTTGCCCATAATGTCAAATGCCGTGCCATGGGCCGGTGTTGCAATGGGAATGGGTATACCGCCGAAAACGGTGACGCCGCGATCAAAGCCGGTCAGTTTCATCGCAATCTGGCCCTGGTCGTGGAACATGGTGACAATGGCATCGTATTCACCGGCCAATCCCCTCAGAAAGATGGTATCCGCCGGAAAGGGGCCGTCGACCTGAACGCCTTTTCCCCGCACCCGGTCGACCGCCGGTGCAATGATGTCGATTTCCTCCCGCCCGAAGTTGCCGCCGTCTCCGCCGTGCGGATTGAGGGCGGCCACCCCGATGCGCGGCTTTTCAATAGCGGCCCGCCGCAGCGAATGGTGGACGAGTTCAACCGAAGCTATCACGCGTTCTTCCGTTATCAGGGAGCTGACATCTTTGAGGGCAACATGCGAAGTCACGCGCGCCGTCCACAACTCCTTGAGCACGTTCAGTTCACAAAAATAGCCATCGTATCCGATTCGGCCCGCGCACCAGTGCATTTCGTCGCTTTCGGTCATGCCGCTAAGGTGCATGGCCGCCTTGTTCAACGGGGCAAAGCAAATGGCATCCGCTCGCCCGTCAAGCGCCATATCCAGAGCCATCTGCATGGTATCCAGGCTGTAGCGTCCGCCTTCGGCGGTGGCCCGGGCGTCGCTGAATTGCCCTTTGACCGGGCTCCGGTAATCGAAAAGAACCGGCCGGCCGCTCGAAAAACCCGCATTTTCAAAGCTGTCGGCTTCGTCAACCGCCACGTCAACTCCGGCGATCCGCTGCCCTTTTAAAAATTCGTCTTTATCGGCAATTAAAAGTATATTGGCTTGGCGAGACACCTCTTCCATGGCCAACAGTTTGGCAACCAGTTCCGGGCCGATACCAGCCGGATCCCCCAGCAGCAGAGCAATCGTAGGTATTTCAATAACCAATTCCGCAATCTCCCTTCCACGGGATTATTTGTAGAAAAAATCAACCAGTGTCAGCGATACGGCCGGTACATAGGTGACCAGCAAAAGGACCCCCAGCAACACCAGTATAAATGGAATGTTGACCTTGGTGGTTTCCCAGATATCGGTTTTGGCAATCGAGCAGGATGTGAC
>CP070771.1:2347576-2350384 GCA_020345785.1 Desulfobacterales bacterium | reverse complement strand
CCCTCGGAATTCACCCTGCCGATCCACTGGAATAAAGGCCTTTCAGTGCCGGGGAACATCAGCATATCGCTTTTAATGGGATAGGATAAATCGATGATTTTCGCTTCCTTCATTTTGATCCCCTGATCCACATGATACCCCGGGCTCTTCAAGTCAGTCTTTTTGCCCGGCCAAACCCATCATAATGATCGATTTCCGATGATTTCCAGCCTTTTTGAAAGCACAATACTGAAAAAGGTCAAAGCGGTCAATATGTAAGATCAGCAACACATTGACCGGCAAATCGGTCATCACTTCCCGATTCGAGCACCCCGTATCTTAAAAAATTGTCATCCCGCAAAACCGATAAGACTATACACCCAGCTGCTTTCGAACCTGATGGACACCGGCAACCATATTTTTGAGTTTCAATTTGGCGGTCCAGCGAGCCGTCCGGCTCAGTCCGCAGTCGGGGGCAAAGGAGAGGCGTTCGGGGGAGACCTACTGCAGGCAAAGACGCACGCGGTCAGCGATATCGCCGGGTGTTTCAATAAAATAGCTTTTTACATCGACAATTCCGACAGCGATATCTTTCGTTTTTGCGATATCCCCGATAAGCTCTATTTCAGAAAACTCCTGTGTTTCCTTTCTCCTTGACACATGCAGGTAATTTATCTACTATTTGCATCCAACAAAGCGTATTCTTGTCATTATCACGTTATCATTCCCGTTGTCTCGAAAAATCGATTTCTCATCACTTGAATAATTTTTGGCTGTTTTGGTTCGAACATTTTGCCTGCCTCACATTTGTTAATTCGATAAATGAGAGGGCTAACGTTCCAAGCATGTTCTTATAAAAGGCCTTTTACCTCGAACGCTTTATAATTCATACTTCTTGATCTCACCAGATTGTTTAAAGGACAATAAAAGAGAAAGGAGGAAGCAAGATGTTATCAAGACGAAATTTTTTTGGGAAAGCATTGGGGGTCGGAGCTGCGGCGGTTGGTTACTTGGGCCTGAAGCCGAATATCGCTTCAGCGGCACAGGGAGAGCAAAGTCTGCTTTACAAAGTTTTAGACCGCGGCAAAGTGATTATCGGTACCGGCAGCGGTAATCCTCCGTGGCATTTTGAAGATGAAAAGGGTGAGCTGCAAGGGTTTGATGTGACGATGGCCCGTCTTTTGGCCAAAGGGCTGTTCAATGATCAAAAAGCGGTCGAATTCAATCGTCAAAAACCCGATGCCCGTGTACCCAACCTGCAAGCCAATAAGGTCGATGTCGTGTTTCAGTTTATGACCGTCAATGCGCAAAGGGCCCAATTGGCCGAGTTCTCTATTCCTTACTATCGCGAGGGTGTCAATACGTTGCTGTTGAAAGACAGTCCGTACAAGGGTGCCGGGGATCTGGCGGCAGCAGGTAAAAAGATCACCGTTTCCGTGTTGCAGAATGTTTACGCGGAAGACCTTGTTCACGATGGAATACCTGAGGCCAAGGTCTTGCAGCTGGATACCCAGGCGAACGTGATGCTGGCGCTGGATTCGGGCCGGGTGGATGCAGCGGCCGTTGACGACTCCACGGTACGTTGGATGGTCGCTCAGGAACCCAACAAATACAAGGTCGGTGATACCGGCTGGTGGCCCCAAACATATGCTGCAGCGGTGAAGCCGGGTGATCCCATCTGGTTGAACTACGTCAACACCATTTTACACGAAGCCATGACGGGTGTTGAGTTCGCCGAGTATGCGGCCGCATTCAAAAAATTTTTTGGGGAAGAACTTCCCAACCCCAAGACCGGCTTTCCGGTTGAATACAAATAGCACAATCTTTTTGGGGATAGATCTAGGGTGCCACACATCAGGCACCCTTCTGATTTGTTATTGTGGAGGCAGCGTTCATGTACCATCTGAATTGGCGACCGGTGTTTCAAAACTTTGATTTGCTCTGGCAGGGGCTTTTGATGGGCCTGGGGCTGGCCTTATTATCTCTGGCGATCGGGTGTGGCATTGGATTGCTGGGTGCCTTTGCTCGGGTCTATGGGAGGCGACAGATCAGGGCTGCAGCAACGGCTTACACCGAGTTTGTAAGGAATATTCCCTTGTTGTTGATCATCTACTTCGTGTTTTACGGATTGGGGCTGATGGGATTTCACCTTTTGAACAATGTCTGGTCCTTCGTGCTGGCGCTCTCAATATACTCCGGGGCGTATCTCACAGAGGTCTTCCGGGCCGGCGTCATGTCAGTGCCGGAGGGTTTGATTGAAGCCGGCAAAGCCATTGGCTTAACCCCCCGCAAGACGATGCAATTTGTGACGCTCCCGGTCACATTCCGAATCGTACTGCCTTCTTTGAGCAATACGTTCATCTCGCTTTTTAAGGATACATCTCTGGCGGCGGCAATTTCCGTGCCCGAGCTGACCTACGGCGCCATGGTGATTAATACGAATACCTGGCGGATATTGGAGGTCTACACGACAGTGGCGGTTATGTATCTCATCAGCTGCTATGGATTGGCGGGTATATTGCGCCTTCTGGAAAGAAAATATGCAATGGTGAGGTGAATAGAAACAATGCCTAAAGTTAAAATATCTAAATATTTATTACCGCATCAGTAAAAGGATAGGTAAGTAAAGATATGCTTGATTTAATCGCACGAAATGCGCATCTCGTTTGGAGGGGGTTGTCCGTGACCATGGAGGCCTCCGCATTGGTGATTGTTGCCGGCAGTGTTGGTGGGCTATTTGGTGGTCTCGCCCTGCTTTACGGGCCTTTGCCCTTGCGCCTTTTATTTCGAGTGTACGTCGATACGATCCGCGGAATTCCATTGCTGGTG
>CP070771.1:2344642-2347476 GCA_020345785.1 Desulfobacterales bacterium | reverse complement strand
TTGAATACCTGAATGTTTCCTATATTCTTTGGCCGCCAATGCAAAAGCGTTTATATCTGCAGGTTCTGCGAAACGAATTTACTGGAAAAAAATTTTTGAAAATAAAATATCATCCCCATACGATTGCCCTGCCGCTTATCATCGGTTATTTGATCTTTTATACCGCTTGTCTCGACGATCCCACGCGAAGGATTCCGCCCAGAGCAGTCAACGGTATTCTCGACCTCACCGATTGGGATTTTAAAAGAGATGGTCCGGTTGATCTCAACGGTGAATGGGAGTTTTACTGGATGCAACACCTGGCGCCTGAAGATTTTACCCCCAAAGCCCCTATTCACAAAACAGCCTTTATGAAGGTGCCCGGATATTGGAAAGGCCATGAACTGGAAGGAGAGAAGCTTCCAGGATATGGATATGCGACATACCGTCTAAACGTCATGCTGGAAAAACCAAAGGAGTCCTATGCTTTAAGGACGGTTGAGATTTCTAATGCATACACTCTGTATATAGACGGGCAAAAGGTTGGCTCCTTAGGGCAAGCCGGCAAGGATATCGAAACAAGTGTTCCCCAGCAATTCCCCCAGATTTTTGATTTTGAACCTTATTCAAACCAGATTGAGCTCATCATCCAGGTTTCAAATTTTCACCACAGACGCGGTGGCGTCTGGGAAGTTATTCAGCTGGGAAGAGAAAAAGATATTCGCAAGGCCCAGGAGAGAAGGCTTAGTTTTGATCTGTTTCTGTTCGGCAGTATTTTCCTGATGTCCCTGTACCATTTAGGGCTTTTTGTTGTCAGAAAAAAGGACCGGTCAGCGCTTTACTTCAGCGTATTCTGTTTTCTGATTGCGCTGAGACTGCTGACCACCGGGGGAAGATATCTCATTCTTCTTTTTCCTGAGGTAAGCTGGGAGCTAATGCTCAAGCTCGAATACCTTTCTTTTTATCTGGCCGTTCCCGCGTTCGGGCTGTTTATGCAGTCGATTTTCCAGAAATTTTCAGAACGATTTCAACGCCTATTGATGATGCTTGCCACTGCTTTTTCATGTGTCGTGGCCTTTTCGCCGGCAAGATTCTTCACCCATACCCTGAACATATATGAAATCCTCACCCTGATTACCCTGTTATACGGGCTATACGTGATTTTTGCCTCTTTGGCCCAAAAGCGAGTTGAGGCATTCGTTTTTTTGCTGGGGTTCGGCATCTTATGCCTTTCAATGTTAAATGACATGTTGCATGTCGAAGGCATCATTCACACCGGTTTCTTTGCACAGTTCGGCTTTTTTTTCTTTATTCTCTCCCAGGGATTTTTGCTTTCTTATCGCTTCTCAACTGCCATGACCACCGTTGAAATCCAGCAAAAAGAATTAAGAGATACACTCGAATCCTATAAAACGGAGATCAAGGAGCGGGTGCGGGCTGAAGAGGCATTGCGAGAATCTGAAGAAAAATATCGAACCATCCTCCAGAGCATCGAGGAAGGCTATTATGAAATCGATCTTGCCGGCAACCTGACCTTTTTCAATGATTCGCTGTGCCGACATCTGAAGTATTCTAAAGACGAGCTGATGGGGATGAACAACCGGCAATTTATGAATGCAGAAACCGCCAAACGGGTATATGAAACATTTAATACGGTCTTCAAAACCGGCCAGCCTGCCGAAGTATTTGACTGGGAGATGATCGCCAAGGACGGTACCCAAAAAATTGTCGAACTTTCGGTGTCACTCATGCGGGATTCCGAAGGCCGGCCGACCGGGTTTCGGGGGGTCGGCCGTGACATCACCGAACGCAAAAAAGCCGAGGAACAGGCCAAGCTCCATCAGCAGCAGCTCATGCACGCCAGCAAAATGGTTGCTTTAGGTACGCTGGTTTCCGGTGTTGCTCATGAAATCAACAACCCCAACAATTTTATTATGTTAAATTCTCCTATTTTGAAAGAAGCCTGGGAGGATGCACTGCCGATTTTGGAAAGCTATTATGCGGAAAATGGCGATTTCCTTATCGGCGGCATGAATTTCACGGAAATGCGCAAAAATATTCCAACTTTGTTTTCCGGCATATCCGATGGCGCCAAGCGGATTAAGCAAATCGTTGATGACCTCAAAAATTATGTGCGGGACGATACGGCCGACCTGACTCAATCGGTGGATATCAGAGCGGTGTTGCAGTCGGCCGTGGCGCTGCTTTCCAATATGATTAAAAAATCCACCAATCGATTTTCAATTGAGTATGGTGAGAACATTTTGTTATTAAAAGGAAATTTTCAACGCCTCGAACAGGTGATGATCAATTTAATCCAAAATGCCTGCCAGGCCCTGCCGGATGCCAACAAGGGTATCTTCATTTCAGTTCAATTTATTAAAGAAAAGTCAGCGATCGTGATTAAAATTCGTGATGAAGGCACGGGAATTCATCCTGAGACGCTGCTGCACATTACCGATCCGTTTTTTACAACCAAGAACGATTCCGGCGGTGTCGGGCTGGGTCTGTCTATTTCGTCAAAGATCGTTGAAGAGCACGGCGGCACGATGCACTTCGAATCAGAAATCGGTGCAGGCACGGTGGTGGAGGTTACCCTGCCGGTTGACCGCAACAATCAATCCATGAAACGGAAACACTGATGACTGAATCAACCTACCCGCATTTCCCCGTCATGATGGTGGATGATGAAGCCCAGGCGATAAACAGCTTTGAGATGACCCTGCGCTCGGCCAATATGAATAACTTCATTCGCTGTCATGACAGCCGGGATGTCATGGCGCTGCTTGCCAGCCAAGAGATTGAGGTCATGCTGCTGGACTTGAGAATGCCGCATATATCGGGCGAAGAACTGC
>CP070771.1:2341707-2344542 GCA_020345785.1 Desulfobacterales bacterium | reverse complement strand
GATTCCGGAGCATCCCGAACAGTGATTCCGGGGCATCCCGAACACCAATGAGCGACGCAGGTTAACCCTAAAATCCGTCGATAAACATGTCACTATTTCCCTTGTGGAGGTGACATATGTCGACAAAGAGGTTGACCATGCGCAAAATTAGAGAAGTTTTACGGTTAAAATTCGATTGTAACTGCACCTACAGCCAAATTGCAGAAAGCTGCTTGATTGGGCGCAGTACCGTCTCAGATTACCTGGCTCGTTTCTATGCGGCTAAACTCAGCTGGCCGCTGCCTGCAGATCTGGATGACGATCGGCTTGAACATCTGTTGTTTCCTTCATCAGCTCCAAATCCGGCCACTGAAAGAATCACCCCCGACTGGTCATACATTCACCGTGAGCTTCGCCGAAAAGCCGTTACCCTGATGCTGTTGTGGCAGGAATATAAAGAGCAACATCCGGACGGATACCAGTACAGCCAGTTTTGCCATTGGTACCGCCAGTGGGCCGGTCGTATCGATCCGGTCATGCGCCAGGAGCACCGGGCTGGGGAAAAGATGTTTGTCGATTACGCCGGCATGACGGTGCCCGTTTTTGATGCCGATACAGGATCGTGGCAGGAGGCTCAGATATTTGTCGCCGCACTGGGCGCTTCAAACTACACCTATGCCGAGGCGACCCGGAGCCAAACACTTGCCGACTGGATCGCTTCTCACTGTCGTGCATTTTCATTTTTCGGCGGGGTAACCGAAGTGCTGGTGCCCGACAACACCAAAACCGGGGTTAAACATCCCTGTTTCTATGAACCGGACATCAACCCGACCTATCTGGATATGGCCCGCCATTATGACACAGTCATCATCCCTGCCCGAGTGAAAAAGCCCAAAGACAAGGCCAAGGTGGAAACCGCGGTCCAGATCGTCGAGCGCTGGATACTGGCGCCGCTTCGAAACCATACTTTTTTCAGCCTCGGCCAGCTCAATGAATCGATCCGTGCCCTTTTGGACAAACTCAATTCCAGGCCCTTCCAAAAACTTCCAGGTTCCCGCCAATCGCTGTTTGAGCACCTTGATCGACCCGCCTTAAAACCGCTTCCGCAACAACCCTATCAGTTTGCCGAATGGAAAAAAGCACGGGTTAACCTCGACTACCACATTGAAGTGGATCGCCATTACTACAGTGTACCCCATCCCTTGCTAAGAAAACAGCTCGATGTAAGAATCACAGACACCACCATCGAATGCTTTTACAAAAACAAGTCGGTGGCCAGTCACATCCGAAGCCACCGAAAGGGCCGGCACACCACTGTCAAAGAGCATATGCCGCCTTCCCATCAAAAATGGGCAGATTGGACTCCGGATCGATTCATCCGATGGGCTGAAAAGATCGGACCCAACACCAGCCGATTAATCGATAAACTGCTCTCATCTCGGCCTCACCCTCAGCAGGCCTTTAGATCTGCGATGGGCATATTAAGGCTTGCCAAAGACTATGGAGATCAGCGCCTTGAGGCAGCCTGCACTCGGGCGTTGATCATCGGAGGCGTCAGTTACCGATCTGTTGCTTCCATCCTCAAACATTCACTGGATCAAAAACCCCTGGGTCGAAACTCAGAGGATCCCCCGGCAATCATCCACGTAAATATCCGTGGCAACAAATACTATCACTAAACGGAGGCCTTATATGCTCACACATCCCATCGCAGACAAACTGCAACAGATGAAATTTTACGGTATGCTCACCGCCCTTGAAGAGCAGATGCAGATGGCCGACATCGAAAAGCTTACCTTTGAAGATCGCTTGGCTCTGCTGGTGGACCGGGAGATGACCGTAAGAGAAAACCGACGGCTCAAAACCCGGCTCAGAAAAGCAAGGCTCAGGGAAAATGCCTGCATCGAGGACATCGACTTCCGGCATCCCCGGGGCCTGGATAAATCCCTTTTCATGAACCTTGCCGACTGTCGGTTCCTCAAAGAGCACAATAATGTGCTGATCATCGGCCCCACAGGGGTGGGAAAAACCTATCTGGCTTGCGCTCTGGCCCAAAATGCCTGCCGAAACGGTTATACGGCACTCTATTTCCGTCTGCCCCGTCTTTTACATGATCTCAGTATCGCAAAAGCCGACGGCCGGTACAGCAACCTGCTTAAATCCATTGCCCGCACCGATCTTCTGGTTCTCGATGACTGGGGCTTATCCAAGTTTGTCAAAGAACAACGACACGATCTTTTGGAAATCCTGGAAGATCGCAATGGCCTGCGTTCCACACTGGTCACAAGTCAGCTGCCGGTTAAACACTGGCATGAAATCATTGCCGATGCCACTCTGGCAGATGCCATTCTCGATCGGCTCGTTCACAATGCCTATAAACTGGTTCTTAAAGGAGAGTCCATGAGAAAAAAACGATCCAAATTGACTTGATGATTGCTTTTTGAGATGATCATTGAAGCCTGCGTCGCTTCGCTCCGATTCCTGTTCGCCATCACCGGAATCGGTGTTCGGCTTGCGCCGGAATCACTGTCCGGCTTCCTTCGGAAGCACTGTTCGGGTTCACCGGAATACCCATAGATATCGAAAGATTTTTTAGATTTTTAAAGTCAAGACTTCGATACGCAGTCAATACTCCAAGATGATTCAGTGCAACGTCTTTTTTCAGGATATTTTTTCCAGAGGATTTTACCATATCAATAAACCTATCCAACCTCTCCTGTCAACCTGCAGGATCAGGAAGATGGCCCGACATTTGAAAGAGTCAATAAATCATTGTTTCAGGCTGCTATTTTCCCTTCATCTTTTATTTCTTTAAAAAAAGTTGAGGCCTGCATATTGCAATAAATTATGAATTTC
>CP070771.1:2338762-2341607 GCA_020345785.1 Desulfobacterales bacterium | reverse complement strand
GGTGAAATAAATGCCTCGCAGCAACGGTTCAAATTCCTCATAGCGACTGGTGCCGAAGGTGTTGTGAAGGAAATCTTGCATGGCGGGCTTCAACAGCGCCATCTGCTGGGGGAAATCCAGAATCAGGCTGCGGCGCTGGACATCCCGCTCCTCCTGAATTCTCCTGAACGTTCGCTGGTTCAAGCGACGCAGCAACTCATCAAAATTCGTCTCGAAACGGGCGATATACGTATCGGTTTGCGTTGAGTCCTCACCCGGAAATGTTTCCCCCCAGACCTGGGCCCGGTCTTCCTGACTGAGCTGCGCAAAAAAATCGGTAAAGCCGGCCACCAAATCGCATTTGGTAAACAGCATATAGACGGGAAACCGCACTCCCAGCACTTGATACAGCTCGAGTATCCGCTGGCGCACCGCTTTTGCGTGCTGCGCGCGCTCCTCTGCGGACTGCTGGAGCAGGTCGGACATGCTCATGGTCACCAGCACACCGTTGATCGGCCGGCGGGGTCGATACTTCTTGATTAAATCCAGGAAGCCGCTCCAGGCGGCCGCATCAACCGGCTGATGGCTATCCTGGGTCGTATAACGGCCGGCGGTATCCAGGAAGATGGCCTCATCGGCAAATAACCAATCACAATTGCGCGTTCCGCCCACCCCGTGGATGGGACTGGCACCCAGATGCTCTGACAAAGGAAATCTAAGTCCGGAATTGACCAAGAGGGTTGTTTTGCCCGCCCCGGGGGCACCGATAATCACATACCAGGGCAGTTCATACAGGTAGTGGCGGTCCCGTCTACTTTTTGAGCGCGTCTTTTTCAGGAATTGCAGCGCCTCGTCAAACTTCTGGCTCAAGATGGCTGCTTCTTCGCTTTGGGCCTCGTCAATGGCCGCCTGAGCCGGGTCTACCTGGGGAGCGGCCAGATCGGCCATGAGTTGTTGATCCTTCTGGCTGGCACGGGCTTGCGTGATCAGGTTGTACACGGCCCAGACAATGACGACCGCCAGGATGGCCAGCAAGCGGTTGAATTCCGGTTCAAGCGGCGTCTTTTTCGCGTAGGCAAACCGAGGGCCGGCAAACCAGATCAGCGCGCACAACGCGATCACCCCGACGAGTTGAATCAACCATTTCTTTTTGAAAAACCCAATAATGGCTTTCATACCTCACCTGATATGAATATCGATGCGGCGGTTGAGCGCCCGGTTTGCCTTCGTGTTGTTCGGTGCGATGGGATCTTTTTCAGCCATTCCCTCGAAAGTCATGCGCTCCCCAAAAGAGCCGTGATAATTCAGTATACTTGCCACATTCTCGGCGCGTGCCATCGATAGATGCCAGTTGGACTTGAAGCGAGCCGAGAATTTGATCCTTTGGTTATCCGTATGGCCGACGACCGCAATGCGGGCCGTCTCGTTCTGCAATTCCTGTGCGATTTTGGCCAGCATCGGTCGGAATTCTTTCTTTATCTGGGCGCCGCCGGATGGAAATGCATTGAAGACTCGCAGGATGGGTCCGTCAAGCACCGCAACCTTATTCTGTGCGATCTCGTCGGCCAGTAATTTTTTGAATCGATCCGCCATAGAGGGTTGTGACCGTCTTTGCACCTGAATGGGCCGAATGAGCTGCACGGGCTGGGTTTTCTCCACATTTTGGGCCATGGAGAACAATGTATCGTACGCCCGGTCGGAGCTGCCGCGGATCGCAAATGCAAATCCCATATAGACCAGCATCAGCAGCACGCCGGCAACTCCGGCAAAAACCCACAAGGGCACATGTCGAATCAAAGGGTTGCGCAGATCCCGCAGCCCCTGCCAGCGGATGGAGAGATCCGGTTGGGAATCGCCCTTGATTCTTTGAATCAACAGGTAGAGTTCCTGGCGTTCCTTCTCGAGGGCGTGCAAGCCGGTATTCGTGTAGCGGTATTTCCCCTCGAAGCCCAGGCTCAGACAGAGATAGGCAAGCTCCAGCAAGTTTAAATTCTGCGTCGACTGTTGTTTTAATCGAGCGAGGATCTGGAAAAATTCTTCCCCCCCTACGATTGTTTTAAAAAACAGGCCCGACAGGCTGTTGTGTGCCCAGCCGCTTTCGCTGCCCCAGGGCGTATTCAAGACCGTCTCATCGATTAAAGAGCACAGGAAATATTTGGCAATGTCGACCTGATTCCGGGAGGCGCCTTTTTGCAACGCACGATTTTCAAATCCTTTTATTTCGCCGATCAGCCGCTCTTGCAGCTCATTAACGGCATTATGAAAAGGCAGATTTCGTAACTTGGGGACCAGCGATAACAGCGAAAACGATCCGGCAATCAACGGGTTTGACCCTTCCGGCTCGACGGTTTGAAGCGTGCTTTCAACGCCCCCCGCGTCCATGGATTGCAAGGGCGGTGTCGCCGGTGTCTGCCGCCTGCGTCCGCCTGGCGAAGGACGGATGATGGTTTTGTCGTCGTCACCAAATTCTGAAAAAGGATCCGAAGGACTCATGGTGCCCTAACCCTCCATAATCGCCCAAAACTCCAGTTTGAGCCCGGGAAAATTACCACCGATGTGGATCGCGAAGCCGCCGGAGGTCGTCATTTTTTTCCAGAGATCACCGTGCTTATCCAACTCAAAATAGGTGAAACCCGCATGATACGGAATCTGCCGGGGAGCCACCGCCAGTGGATGGATGGAAATACCCGACGTGAGCGAACTCACGTACTGGCGAATTTCCTCAACCGGGCCGATCTTGACCTGCCGCGGAAAATCACGTCTCAGGGTCTCCGATGGCACTTCGGCATTGGCCGCTAGCACGAAAACAGCATTTTCAAGCAGACTCAGATCCGGTCTTTTGGCCGCATACGTGTCGTATTTCGGT
>CP070771.1:2335812-2338662 GCA_020345785.1 Desulfobacterales bacterium | reverse complement strand
CTATCAAGTTGTTAAACGGGCTGACCGGGAAAAAATCTGATAGTCACAAAACGGTCACAATCGCCAAAAATGAAAAATCAGAAAACTTGTAAGTTCCTGATTTCATTGGTGGGCCGTGAAGGAATCGAACCTTCAACCTACTGATTAAGAGTCAGTTGCTCTGCCTAGTTGAGCTAACGGCCCGGATGGCGGGTGCGCTAATAACAAAGAAATTTGGTACCAGTTTTAAAATCGGATGTCAAATTATTTTTAAGCACAGGCGCTCCTCAAGGCCCATCGGGCCGATCATCACTGCCGCCACGGCGGGCGCTTGCGTTTGCGCTTTTGTTTTTTCATTCGCCTTCTTTCTTTTTTCCAGTCGGCGTCTTTTGAATCTTTGGCCTTTTTGCCGTAGTTTCTTTCTTTTTCGATATCCAAAATAAAACTGCCGGCGAGTCTCTGTTCGACACGTTTATCCGGTTTTTCCGGCTTTCGGGCTTCCGGCTTTTCTTTCGGCAGCGGCGGACCGGTAAAGCAATCTACCGGGATGGAGTCGGCCAGGTAAAGCGCTTCGCCGGCCTGGTAATAAACCACGCCTTTTTCAATTGATTTTTGGACCTGGACGGTGAGCAATGCCGGGTCCCGATCGATGCGTTTTCCCATGCGGTGGGCCAGGTTGCGATCCGACGACAGAATCACCCGGCGATATCCTAACGGATAAATTCCTTTTTCCAAGACAAATGGGTAGGCTTTGCGGCGCACGCAGGTAAAAAGCAATTTAGGCGGATCCTGTGCGAAGGTGTGCGCGGGCAAACGGTCCCGGGATTTGGCCCGGATCATATTGTCGGAAATTTCAAACGGCGGGTCCCCAACGGTGATGAGGACTTCATCCAGATGCGATCGGCGCACATATTTCCAGCCTTCTTCTTCGGAGACCGCCTTTAAAAATTCCTTGATTTTAATATATCCGTCCGCATCGGTCACCAGTCCGAATTCATCCGGCCGGCGGGCCAGAATGTAGTCAATAAACTTGACAAGTCGTTTTGCAGATTTATTGAGTGCCATAGATACAATAATCGTCTTATGCAATCAAGGTTTGTCTTAAAAAACGCTTCTGGGGCCACGCATTATGGGTATCGCCCGGTTTGCGATCGCAAGCCTTCGCCTGTCTGAATGATTCAATCTGATATTTTTCCATCTCGTCACAATTGTCAACCCGTTTTCTCAGATGCACCGTGCATTCGGCGTACTGAAATCTAAACCTTCGACCGGTCGCATAAGCTATAAAAATTTTTGATTTTTTTGACGATCTCTGCGATAATTATAAACAAGCAATCAGGGGGTTGCGATGCATGCATGCCGTCGGTTCTATCGGGGTTCGCTCTTCCTCGATTCCTTACTCGCGACTGCGCCTCTATCGGCGCCAGCAGTGCCGGCAAAGACGATCCATCCGCGTTTTTCTCCGGCCTCATTCCGGCCGCGGCCTGAAAATAAGGAAATAACAATGACAAGAGGTGGGTTCAGAAGGAAACGAAGACATCTCTCAGATGAAGTGTTTTCGACCAATGCGTTCATCCAAGGATACAGGTATGGAAGAATATGTTTGGGTTTCCAAGATGGCCCACCAGCCGGTATTTACCATCCGTGTTCATCCAATTTTGCACCGTCTCGCCGCTATCCACCAAACTAAAATAACCATTGCCGGGCCGGACGGCCTCGAAACAGCATCCTACGTGAAAGCCCTTCGGCATGCGGTTCAGCGTCGGGTCACTGGGATCCTGATTGTGGGCTGGGATGATGACAACGTGATTTGCGCTCTTAATCAGGCGATCGACAATGGGATCCCGGTCGTCAGCGTCGACCATGATATCCCCGGCAGCAAATGCCTTGTGCATGTTGGAACCAACTGGTTTTGCATGGGCTCGGATATGGGCGAACAGCTTGCAGTCCTAATGGAAGGGCACGGTAAAACGCTGCTGATCGGAATGGGAAACCTTGCCGGCATGAAAAAGGGTGTGCAGGGTTTCCAGCACATCCTTGGCGATTACCCGCAAATTGAAATACTCGGCCCGGAGTTGAGTCCGGATGCGGCATTGGAGAACGCCGAGACCCTTGTCATGGATTATCTGAACCGGAATCCGGATCTAAACGGCATCGCCGCTTTTGACGGCGTCAGCGGCATAGCGGCATGCACTGCTCTGGAGAAATCAGGTCGAAAAGGCAGCGTAAAGCTCGTTTGTGTGGATGGGGATGCGACCCTATTCGAGCACGTAAAAAAAGGGAGTATTTGTGCCGTATTTTACGAGAAACGGGAGACCGCGGTCTACCTGGCGTTTCAGATGCTGCATGCCTTTCATCACGGCACCGAGCTTACGGGTTACCGTCCCGGTGTGATGAACATACCCGCAAATATCGACACCGGTTATGTGGTGGTTACAAAAGAAAATCTTGATTCCCTGGAAAGCGAACTCGGCGTCGAGTCGTCCCTTGAAGATGCCGCGCGCGTGCCGCCGTCCTCGCTGCTTGCCTCGGTAGTCGAAAGTGTGGAAACGCTCGTGCTTGCCGTCGACCCACAGGACCGGATCGTATACGCCAATCCAAAAGGTATCCAGCGATGCGGGTACAGTGAAACCGAGATCATCGGTCGTTTCGTTGAAGAGATAATTGAACTCACGGATTCGCAAAAGAATCAGTTGAAACAATGCCGGGTCGACAATCGGCCCGCAAATTTTGAAGCGACATTGAAAAAGAAAGACGGCTCGGCCTTTGCGGTCCAGGTCAGTATCTCACCGCGTCATTCTGACCCAGCCGTCCAGGGCCTGACAATCGTCGCAACGGATATCTCGGAACTGAAGCAAGTTCTTGATGAAC
>CP070771.1:2332857-2335712 GCA_020345785.1 Desulfobacterales bacterium | reverse complement strand
TCTGCGGTTCGTTATTCTGCTGTTCTGCGGTTCGCTGTTTCGTCCAGGTGAAGTTTCATAGGTGGTTTCCGGTATGAAGCTTTGCCGTGGAACTTGGGAGATCACGAAGCCGGCTTACCGGATTTTGGGACGAGAGCCGCGACAGGGCATATCTCGGCGCAGGCGTTGCATGTTTCACAGGACGGCGGCATCGATTCAGGATTGTGAAAAAAGCCGATCACCGTTTGGAACCCGCGTCCGGCAAAGGTTAATTCGGCGCGGTTTTGCTGTGCGCGGCAAATATAGACACATTTTCCGCAAAGCACACAGCGGTTCGGGTAATAGTCAAGAAAAGCGTGGCGTTGATCGACCCGGGTCTTTTTCAGAAACTGATCGAGGGTTTTTGATTTTAGTGCTGCTTTTAAAAATCCGGCCATATCCTGCAAAGCGCATTGGCGATTGGCCGGGCAATTTTTGCAGTCCACATCGTGGACCGAAAGAAGAAGCTGCAGCGCTGTTTTTTGAAGCCGACGGACTGGAGGGGTGTCGGTGCGCACCGCCATGCTGCCGTGAACAAAAACCGTGCATGAAGGAACCGGGTGCGCTTTACCGTCGATCTCGACGAAACACAGGCGGCAGGAGGCCGGAGGATGTGTCATCCCGTCGATATAGCACAGGTTCGGAATGTAAATGCCGTTATCCAGACAAACCTTGAGCAAATTCGCTCCATGGTCGCAATCAACAGGTTGGTTGTCTATTTGCAGCGTGATCATCGCGCGTGTCCTAGTTTCCTAAGTAAACAAGAATCCCTTCAACTTCCCTTCTTTGCCGGGCGTTCCACAATCGGCGCCAGCCCCGGTGGGGATACCTTTCGCACGGCGTCATATTCCGGAGGACAGGCGACCATGCACTCACCGCACTTGACGCACAGCTCCTGGTCGATGCCTTTTTTACGGGTGCTCGTCGTAAACACCGCCTCCGTCGGGCAGCATCCCACACAGGCATCACAGCCCCTGGCGCACTTTTCCAAATCAATATAAAAGGCAATCAGCGGCCGGCACACCATGCCGGGACAGCGCTTTTCCTTCACATGGGCTTCATAATCGTCTTCAAAATACTGCAGGGTAGTTAAAACCGGGTTGGGGGCTGTTTTGCCCAATCCACAAAGAGAGCCGCTTTTGATATCTTCGCTCAACCGGCTCAGTGTCGTCAAATCTTCATCTTTTCCTTCGCCTTCGGTAATTCTCTCCAGGATGTTAAGCAGGTGAAAGGTTCCGATTCGGCAAAATGTGCACTTGCCGCAGGACTCCTTCTGGGTAAAGTCCAGGAAATAGCGGGACAGGTCAACCGCACAGGTGTCTTCACTCATCACGACCATGCCGCCGGATCCCATCATGGCGCCGGCTTCGACCAGCGAATAAAAATCAATGGGCGTGTCCAGAAAATCCGCGGATAGACAACCGCCGGAAGGCCCGCCGATCTGCACGGCTTTAAATTTCTTTTTATTCGGGATCCCGCCGCAAATATCAAATATGAGTGTTCGCAGGGTAACCCCCATGGGGATTTCAATCAACCCCGGGTGTGTGACATCGCCTACGACCGAAAAAATGGCGGTTCCCGGGCTGTCTTCAGTTCCGATGTCTTTGAACCAGGCGGGGCCGTTTTTTAAAATCGGGGGTACGGATGCCAGGGTCTTGACATTATTGATAACCGTTGGATTGCCGTGCAGACCGCTCTCTACCGGATAGGGCGGTCGCTGGCGCGGCATGCCGCGAAATCCCTCAATGGATCGGATCAGGGCGGTTTCTTCTCCGCAGACAAAAGCCCCGGATCCCTGAAATACTTCTATTTCGAGATCAAATCCGCTGCCCAGGATGTTTGGTCCGATAAGTGCCAACTCCTGCGCCTGCCGGATGGCCCCGGTTATTATGCTGACCGCCAGCGGGTATTCCGCCCGCACGTACACAATGGCCCTATGGGCACCCACGGCATAGGCGCATGCAATAATGCCTTCCAGAACCTGGTGCGGGTTGCTTTCCAGCAGGGTGCGATCCATGTAAGCACCGGGATCTCCTTCGTCGGCGTTGCAGATGACGAGCCGGGTGTTCCGCGGCTGGTCGGCCGCCAGCTGCCATTTTTTTCCGGTCGGAAAACCGGCCCCGCCTCTGCCCCTCAAACCGGCGTCTTTGACCTGTTGAATGACTTCTGCGGGCGTTACCCGGAAAATTTCGGCCAGGGCGCGATAGCCATCCTCGGCAATGTAATCATATATATCTTCCGGGTCGATGCGGCCGCATTTTTCCATCACCACACGCTTTTCCTGATTGAATCGCGCATATTCCATCACCCAGGGGATCATTTCGTTTTCTTCGGTGCTGCCGAGAACGTGTTCGAAACGCGGGTCGCCTTCGGCTAAAAAAAGCTTGGTGAGCATGCGGGCTTTGCCGGAGGTCACCTGGGGATAAAAAATGGGCGGAAAACCGGATTCCGGGTGATCGATAATGACAAACGGCTCCGCGTAACAATGGCCGGAGCATCCCACCGTGTGGATTCCGGCCTCTATCCCAAGCTGGGCAAGCGCCTGCTCGAAGGCGTCCTTGGTTTCCAGGGCTCCGGAGGCGATGCCGCAGGTCGCCATGCCGATATGAATCTTCGGTCCCGGTGCCTCTTTGAAGGCCTTGCGTCTGGCCTCCGCAATTTGGCGGATTTCATCATATTTGCTTTGGGCTTGTTCCTTATTGGCCGGGTTCATTTTTCTGTTCTTCTCTTTGCTGTTTTTCCCTTTCGATGCAGGCTCTCAAAACAAGTCCCTCTACCTTGCTGGGCTGCATATGCCCGTGAACCATTTTCCCCACAATGGCTACCGGCGCTAAGGC
>CP070771.1:2329889-2332757 GCA_020345785.1 Desulfobacterales bacterium | reverse complement strand
CCGGCGACGTTGACCACAATCGGGGCATTGATCCGGGTTCCGTCCTTCAGGGTGATGCCGGCCACCCGACCGTTTTTTTGGCGGATGTCCACCACTTCGGCATTAAACCTAAACTCGGCCCCCTTGGCTTCGGCGGCCCGCTGCAGGTTGTGGGCGGAAAGCTGCGGATCGGAGATATAGCCCGATTCGGGAACGAAGATCGCACCGTCCACGGCCGCGGCGGTCGGCTTGCCGAAATCGGGATCATCGGGCAGTTTGACCGGAAAATACTTGCGCGTATCCAGAAAAGGAAACTTTTTCTTTATGCCGTCGATATCCAGCTCTTCGTATTCAACCCCTAAATTATCAAGGCTGGCCATGACGTTTTTAAGATATTTGTTCAGCTCGGTTTTTGTCACCAGACACCCGGTATTTATGTATTTTACCAGGTCCAGTTCGTCCTCCACCTCCAGGTGTTCGGCCCAATTAAGCCAGTAATAATAACCTTCGCGGGCCATGGCCACCCCATCCGGAGTGGAATAGTGCAAACGAATGATGGCACAGGAACCGGAGGTAGAACCGTAACCGGCCGACGCCAGCTTGTCCACGTTAAGGGTCTGATAACCTTTCTTGGCCAATTCAAAAGCAATGGCAGCCCCGATAACCCCGGCACCGATGATGATTGCGTCATATTGTTTACTCAATTTGAATCCTCCTCTTCGCACCTTTATTTTCATTGAAATCCATTGGCTCAAAATACAAAAGCAGGAAAATATAGTGTCCAGTTTTTTAATATATTCGCGGGACACAACCCTAGGCCGTGATGCGACGCATCCCCCGGCGCAAACGCCGCTCCACCCGCCGGGTCATCAGGGACAGGGGACAGGCCATCAAAAAATAAATCAGCCCGGCCAGCAGATAGGCGTGCATCGGAAGAAAAGACATGGATGCCAGGTCCTTGGCTCGCAGCATCAGTTCCGGCGTTGAAATCAAGGAGCACACCGAGCTGTCCTTGAGAAGAATGATCAGCATGTTTAGAAGGGGCGGTAAGACAATGCGCACCGCCTGGGGCATAAGGATGTAGCGATATGCCTTGGCAGGCGTCATCCCGACGGCAAGCGCCGCTTCACGCTGGCCCTTATGCAGCGCCTCGATCCCGCCCCGGAACACCTCCGCCAGATAGGCGCCCTGGTTCATGCCCAAGCCGATCACCGCAGCTGAGAAGGAGTCAACAATGATGCCGAGAGGAACCAGCCCAAAGTAGATCAAAAAGAGCAGCGCCAAGGCCGGAATGCCGCGTACAAACTCGATGTAGGCCCGGCAAAGCCCCGGCACAAACCGAATCTTGCTCAGCCTTCCAAGGGCCAATATAATTCCTAAGGTGAGGGCAAACAAATAGGACAGCGCCGTCAGGGCGATGGTGTTCCCGGTTGCTACGGCCAGCTGCGGCCACCAGTAGTCCCAATTTTGAATATATCCCTGCCAGAATCCCATTATTGCCAGGACCTCCGCTTTTCCTCTAATTTGTTGACAACCTGGGCCAGGGGGAAACTCATGCAAAAATACAGCGCCGCGGCCAGCACGTAGACCAATGTCGTCTCAAAGGTCGACGTCACCAGGTTGCGGGCCCAGAACATTATCTCGGGCGCGGCAATGGCCGACACGATGGCGGTGTCCTTCAACAAACCGATGGCATAGTTGCCCACCGGCGGCAGAACAATTCGAATCGCCTGGGGGAAAATGATGTAGCGCATCGCCATCATGGGCGTCATCCCCACCGCCAGGGCCGCTTCGCGCTGGCCGTGGTGAAGCGCTTCGAATCCCGACCGGAAAACCTCTGTTAGAATGGCGCCCCCGATCGCCCCCAACCCGATGATGGCCGCCGGGGTCGGTTCAATCTTAAGCCCGGTGTAAGCCAGTCCGAAATAGAGAATAAAGAGCAGGGTGAGGGCAGGCACGTCGCGGAATATCTCGATATAAATGTTCACCGCCAGGCGTGCGATCCAGACCCGCGAGGTTTTAATCACCGCCATGATCAGGCCGAGCGCGATGGCGACCACCAGTGAACCCGCCGTGATCTGCACCGTCATCACCGCACCTTTGAGCAGAATCAGGAGAAATTTCAGCGCCTGTTGCGGATCAAAGGGAAGAAGTTCCAGCATGGCATCAATCCCCCAACAGCTTGCCTAAAAAGGTTCGCAGGCGTTCATGCTCGGGGTTCTCTAAAATCTCACCGGGAGGACCCTGTGCGGCAATCCGGCCTTCATCAATAAAGATGACTTCATCGGAAACATCTTTGGCAAAATGGACCTCGTGGGTGACCAGCAGCATGGTGCGTCCCTCATCGGCCAGTTCATGGATCACTTTGAGCACTTCGCCGATCAACTCCGGGTCCAGAGCCGACGTCGGCTCGTCGAACAGCATCAATTTCGGTTCCTGGGATAGCGAGCGTGCGATGGCAACCCGCTGCTGCTGGCCTCCGGACAGCTGTTCGGGGTAGGCCGCTCGCTTGTGGGCCATGTGGACCTTCTCGAGCATGACATCGGCCAGCGCCAGGGCGTCTTTCTTGGGCATGCCGCGCACCCGTTGGGGAGCGATGGCCACGTTCTCCCGGGCGGTGAGGTGCGGCCAAAGATAAAAATTCTGAAATACCATCCCGATTTCCGCCCGCTGCGGCGCCAGTTCCTTGGAAGACATGCGCACATATTTACCGTTGACGAGTTTTTCGCCGACCAGATCTCCGTCCAGATAAATATGCCCCCGGCTGGGTTCTTCCAGATAATTGACGCAGCGCAGCAGAGTGGACTTCCCTGAACCGCTCGGCCCCAGAATTGAAAGCTTGCGACCCTGGGTGAGGGAAAGGCTCACACCTTTGAGTACTTCAAGATC
>CP070771.1:2326911-2329789 GCA_020345785.1 Desulfobacterales bacterium | reverse complement strand
GGGGACCGGGCATCGAAAGCCGGAGCTCCACACCGGTGCCGTATGTGGGGAACGGATCCGCAACACCCACGGCCTGCATCAGACTGGTTCCTTCGAAGGCCGGAAACTGATAGCCGTGCGGGAACAGTCCTTTGGCATCGACAACATACTCCAAGGCCCGGGGATCCAGCTTTTCGGCAGCTCGCTGAGGGCCTTCTGCGAGAATATCACCGATACCTTCACGCTGAGCGATCTTGTGCACTGTCTTGAGGATGGCGTCCCGGCTTCCTTTTTCCATGGGAAGACCGTCGGTGTCCGAGGCGGTGATGATGCCTTTTTCGTACAGTTCCATGATCAGTGCGATGATGCCGCCGGTTTCCAGAATATCCAGGCCGAGTTTATTGGCTAAAATGATGGCCTCCCACATGACGGTTAAATCATCGTTCCACACCGTGCCCAGAAAGCCAGCGAAAGGCGCGCAAAAAGAGGTCCCGTAGCCGCTGCCGGGAATATCCACCAGATGCATGCATTGCATGGGACATCCAAAGCAGCCGGCCCGGCGGACCTGATACCTGGGGAAGAATTTCTCCGGTTCCAGACGCGAAAATTTGCTCCAGCGACCGTCCTGGTAATTGCCGAAGGCCAGCAGGTTCTCGTAGAGTTTGTTGAACATCGTGTCGGTGGTTGATTTTGATTTTTCACTCTCGATGAAGGCCGGACTTTCCCGCAATCGACGGTGCAAATCACCGGCGAGCTCCAGAAACCGCTGAGGATCGGCGAGATCAACACCCCGCGTGCCGCGCACGGCGACGGCCTTGAGCTTTTTGGAGCCCATGACCGCTCCCATGCCGGTACGACCGGCGGCATCACCCAGATTGGTGGTGATACAGGCAAAGCGCACCCGATTTTCGCCGGCAGGACCGATGCTTAAAACCTGGATATCTTCGTCTCCAAGCTCACGGCGGAGCTCCACCGCGGTCTGATAGGTGTCGAGTCCCCAGAGATGATCGGCATCACGCACCTCCACCCGGTCATTATCAATGAACATATAAACCGGCTTTTCACTGGCGCCCTTGATGACCAGATGCGCATAACCCGCGTGTCTGAGTTCCGCACCCCAGTAGCCGCCGAAGTTGGTGACGGCATGATAGTTGTTCATGGGGGATTTGGCAGATACATCCACCCGGCCGCTGCCCGGAACGGCGGTGCCGGAAAGGGAACCGTTGTTGAAGATAAGGACGTTGTCCGGTCCCAGGGGGTCTGCATCGGGTGACAGTTCGTCGTAAAGGATTTTGCTGCCGATGCTGCGTCCGCCGATATAGGTCTCCACATAGGGCGTCAGACTTTCGGTACGGTGACTTCGATTTGTGAGATCGATGTGCAGGATTGCGCCCTGTGTTTGGGATGGATCGTTTTTCATGGTTTTTTCCTTTCGCCTCAGGCTATATTTTCCAGGCCGAGATCGTTCAACTTTTCTTTGCTCGGCAGTCCGGTTTCGGGGTCCCAGCCCCGGGTGCTGTAATAGACGCTTTTCATCTCCTCCATCTTCTCTGCATCCAGAGCTTTGCCTGGGTTGGCGCTGGTGTCAAAGGGCTCGAAAAAGCGTTTCGGCAATGTGTCGTCTTTGCGGGTCAGCCCCTGCCGGCCATCGATACAGCGTTCCAGATTTACCAGGCGTTCGGCGGCGTCAAAAAGATTATGACGGTTTAACGCGGTGCCCGTCGCGGCGTTGAGCAGTTCCGCCTGGCGGTCATAAAGAAAATTGATATCAGCGGCACCCTTGAGCACGTAAATGATCGATGTGAGGCAGATCCCCAGCAGGTCGGGCACGCGGGAGCGGTGCTCGGCATCGATGACCATCCGCACTTTGGCCGGGCTATAGTTACCCGGGAGATAGGCTTCCTCGGAACCGTAGAGTTCCTTGGCCTGAGCAACCAGCCGGGGATCGGGGTTGTCGGGATCGATTGTCCGTTCGATGCCGGTACCGTAGGTCTGAAAGGGCTCTCCGCTGCTCACCGCCTGCATCAGGCTGGTTCCCTCAAGAGCCTGGAACTGATACCCGTGAGGGAAAAGTCCTTTGGCGGCTACCACGTATGTCGCGGCGTCACCGCCGATGGCTTCAGCGGCCCGCTGCGGACCCTCGGCCAGAACATCTCCGATGCCTTCGCGCCGGGCGATCTTGTGCACCATCTGCAGGATTGCCTCGCGGCTGCCCTTTTGCATGGCAATGCCGTCGGTATCCTCGCGGCTGATGACCCCGTCCTGATACAGTTCCATGAGAAGCGCGATGATGCCGCCGGTTTCGTGGGCATCGAGGCCATAGCGGTTGGCCAGGACAATGGCCTGCCACATCGTCGTCAGATCATCGTTCCAGACGGTGCCTAAAAAGCTTAGAAAACTCAGGCAGTTGGAAAGGCCATAGTCGCCTTCCGGAACCCGCACCAGATGCATGCACTGCAGAGGACAGCCGAAGCAGCCGGTCCGGCGGATCTTATGTTGGGCAAAAAAGTCTTCAACCTTCAGGCGCAGAAATTTTTCCCAGAAACCGGTCTCGTAATTGCCGAAAGGCATGTGATCGGCGGCCTTTTTGCTGAACATGGGATCTCCAAGGGCCTTTGACTTGGTAAAATTTTGAAACGCCGCGCTTTCTTTTAGAAACTTGTGCGTATCCAGGGCAAGCTCCATAAACTTACCGGGGTCATGAAGGTCAACGCCTTTCGTGCCGCGCACGGCAACGGCCTTCAGTTTTTTGGAACCCATGACCGCCCCCATACCCATGCGTCCGGCGGCATTGCCCATGCTGGCATTGATGGCGGCAAAGCGAACCTGGTTTTCTCCGGCTGGACCGATGGCGATCACTTGGATATCCTCATCGCCGAGCTGCCGGCGCAACTCGCGA
>CP070771.1:2323929-2326811 GCA_020345785.1 Desulfobacterales bacterium | reverse complement strand
AAATTGGAACCAATCCCCATGTGTTTTACATCCGGGATTTCAACCCGGCCGCATACCAGCCAACCAAAGGAGGTGTCTAAATGAGCGAGAAAAAAGGTCTATTCGGCGTGTGGCTGGCGGTGCTCGGTATCGGCATTGTCCTCGGCCTTATCACCACATTCAAGCTGTTTTCCCAGGGGCATAGTTTGTTCAACACCAACGATGTCCTGATCTGGACCCTGCCCCTCGGGGCATATATTTTTCTGGCCCTGGCCAGTTCCGGCATGACCCTTCTAGCCGCCTTTCCGTTGGTATTCGGCGTCAAGAAGTATGAACCCTTTGCCAAGCGCCTGGTGTTTCTGTCGATCGCTACCCTGTGCGGGGGCTTCGTCTCCCTCGGGCTTGAACTGGGTTCAATTTTCCACCTGATGTACATCATGCTGTCACCCAACCCGTCCTCCCCCATCTGGTGGATGGGAGCCATCTACACAGCGGAGCTGGTGGTGTTGATTGTCAAATTTTTCCTGATGCACAAGGGCGACTGGCACAGCGGCTTCAGCAAGTTTCTGGCCACGGCCTCTTTCGTGTTGGCGATAGCCGCACCCCTGATGATTGGTTCGGTTTTTGGAATCACCGAATCCCGTGCGACCTATTTCGGCCCGGTGATGTCCATTTATTGCCTATTGATAGCATTTTTATGCGGCACGTCGCTGTTCATCCTCTACAGCCTGGTGGTCAACCGGGTGACAGGCAACGGGATTTCGAATGAACTCTACGATGAGTTGGCCCTAATTCTTACATATGCCGCAGGGGTTGTAACGGTATTCACCCTGTTAAAATATGCCATCGAATCCGCCACCGTGGTGCCCGAATTCCTGGTATATCACCAGTTCGAGCATGCCTTCGGCGTGTTCGGTGTTTTCCACGCCGAAGTATTGCTCGGGTTGTTTTTGCCCTTCGTACTGCTGCTGATCCCTTCGGTGCGCAGATCGGCCGGCGGCAAGATTCTCACCTCGGCTTTGATCCTGGTCGGAACCCTTTTAATGAACATGGAGATCCTGCTGGCCGGCCAGAGTCATCCCGTGGGTCCCAAAGCAGAACAATTTCCGCAATTTGTCAGCTATTTCCCGAGCATCTGGGAAATCCTGGTCTTTGTGTTTGCGCTGGCCATCATGCTGCTGCTTTACACCCTCGGCGAGCGTTATCTCAAACTTACCGAGGCGCCTCAGTAAAAAACCGATGTGCCGGCCTCCTTGCGAGGCCGGTACCGACTTTATGTCGGAATACCATAACCGACTGGGAGTAGCTATGAAAATCGATGACTTCGTTGCCAATGAAACCGCTCGCGGCTGGGCCTACAAGTTGCTGGCGGACTGCCACCAGCGGCCGGACGATGAAACACTTAAAAAAATCAATGCCCTGGCAGATGCACTTAAAACCGTCTGTCCGATAGGCGCTTCATATACAGCTTCCCTTGCAACCGGGCTGCGAAAGACCTTCGATCTCGACCATATCAGGCTGGATTATGCCCGACTGTTTTTAGGACCGTTTGCAATGCCTGCCGCACCGTATGGATCAGTTTACCTGGAAGGCAAACGCCAACTGATGGGGGATTCAACTCTGGATGTACTGGAGCGGTATCGCCGGGCAGGATTGAAAATAGCCCCCGATTTCAACGATCCGCCGGACCATATCGCGGTTGAGCTTGAGTTTATGAGCTTTTTGATCTTTAGAGCGATCGAATCTTCAGACAATTCAGATACAGCGCAAGTGGTAGAATTTTTCGAGTTACAAAAATCCTTTCTGGAAGACCATCTGGGAGCCTGGGTATTTGAATTTACGGATGCCGTCGAAAAAAACGCCGCAACCGAATTTTACCGCAATCTGGCCAAAGCGACCGCCGCCTTTTTAAAAGATGACTGTCAGGTGTTTTCCACCGTACTGTCTGCCGAACATGCTGAAATTGAAAAACCCGCTGAAATAGAATCGGTCCGCAAACACTACTGATTTTTTAAGTCAGTAGTTGAAAGAAAACTCGGTATCACGAGTTGTTGGGTTTCGCCCTCTTGAATTCTAATTGTTTAACTGCCTGGGTTTCGTAGGTTGGGTTGAGGTACGAAACCCAACATCATCGATCGGGCTCAACCCGACCTACCGAAAATTTGATTTTCCGTTCAGACAGCAGTTAGAGAGAGCAGATCTTCGTCTGATCCGCTCGCGATAATTTTTTTTGCTGTAGGTTATGTTAATATTAACATATGGCGTTGGGTGAAGAAGAATGCAAGATTTTGCATCACCGTCAAGAAAGTTCCGCCGAAGCCCATGGGCACCTTTGCTTCGGGCAGGTGGCTGGCGAGCGCATGGCCATTGTTTGGCTGCCGGCTCATCGGTCTGGATGAGTCCATGCGCCACGACCAGATTAAAAAGTTGATCGAATACATCGAGGAGAAATGACCGTGCTCAAAAAAATAAAACTGCAGGATGCAGTGGGTATGGAATTGGCCCATGATATTACTGAGATTCGCCCCAGTGAATTCAAGGGTCCTGCCTTTCACAAAGGCCACACCGTTTGCAATGAAGACCTGTGCCACCTCCAAAAACTCGGCAAAAACAACCTGTATGTAATCGAATTGGAAAAAGACGAAATCCACGAAAACCAGGCAGCCGCAATTCTGGCAGATGCCCTGGCCGGCGAGGGAATAGCATGGAAGAACGAACCCCATGAAGGCAAGATCAACCTGCTGGCCGCCGCCGATGGGTTGTTTAGAGTCGATACGGCAGCGTTGGCGGCATTTAATATGGTGGAAGAGGTCATGTGCGCCACCCTGCACAATCACACCCTGGTCAAAAAGGGTGAAAAGGTGGCGGCCACCCGGGCCATACCGCTGGTCATGAAACGGGTT
>CP070771.1:2320945-2323829 GCA_020345785.1 Desulfobacterales bacterium | reverse complement strand
TTGGCCGACTTCCGTGAGTCCCAGATAAAATTCTTTGACATCGGCATTTTCTCTAATCTTATCAACCGAATCATCCAGCACAATCCGGCCGTTTTCCATGACATAACCGTGGTCGGCGATGCTAAGCGCCAGGCGGGCGTTTTGTTCCACCAGCAGAATACTGACCCCTTCTTCCTGATTGATGCGTTGAATAATCCCAAAAATCTCAGCCACCAGCATGGGCGAAAGCCCCATAGACGGCTCGTCCATCAGCATGAGCTTGGGAGACGCCATCAGCCCCCGGCCGATGACCAGCATCTGCTGCTCACCGCCGCTGATATAGCCTGCCAGCACCTTGCGGCGTTGGTGAAGACGGGGAAAATACTCGTAGACGGTTTTCAGGTCTTTTTTCAGACGGCTCTTATTTTTTACGGTGTGCCCGCCGGCAATCAGATTTTCTTCTACCGTCAGGTCCTCGAAAACCCGCCGGCCCTCCATGACCTGAAAGATGCCCATCCGAACGAGTTCTTCCGGATACAGCCGGTCGATGCGCTGTCCCATAAAGCGAATGTGACCGTCGGTGACCTCCCCGTTTTCCGATTTCAAAAGGCCGGAAATGGCCTTGAGGGTGGTGGTTTTACCGGCACCGTTATTGCCTAAAATTGTCACAATCTGTCCTTCCCGGACCTTGAGGGACATCCCCTTCAAGACCAGAATGACATTGTGGTAGATGACTTCGATGTTGTTGACTTCCAGCAGGGGATCCATTTTTAAATCAGGAACTTTTATTGTAAGCCAATTTATCAATATGAAAAATGGCGCGATAAATACCCTATCCTAAAATTCGAAATTCGAAGCACGAAATCCTAAACAAATTCGAAATTCAAATATTCCAATAACTAAAACCCTAAAATTTGATGATATCGCCCCCGGATGATTTTGTTTCGGTCCTTTGAATTTTGGTTATTTGAATTTGTTTCGAATTTCGAAATTCGATATTCGAGTTTTGTTTAAATACTTCTTCCTTTTATTAGGACAAACCTGGAAATGAATATTACCTTTCTATGCATCTAACCGCGAGTAGGTCTTATCCTCCTCGCCCAGGTAGGCCTTGATTACATGTTCGTTGTGGCGGATCTTTTGGGGAACATCTTCGGCAATTTTCTGCCCGAAGTCCAACACGCATACCCGGTCCGATATATCCATGACCACCCCCATATCATGCTCGATTAAGATGATGGTGACATCCCACTCCTCGTTGATGTCCAGCACAAACCGGGCGATGTCTTCGGTTTCTTCCAGATTCATTCCGGCGCAGGGTTCATCCAGCAGCAGGATTTTGGGACGCATGGCCAGGGCCCGGGCGAGCTCAACCCGTTTTTGGAGGCCGTAGGGCAGCGTGTGGACGGGCTGCTTGCGAATGTGCTCAATTTCAAGAAGATCGATGATCTTCTCTTCAATGTGCTTGCGAAACTCCATTTCCTCCCGGCGGGTCTTGCCGAAGTAGATGCCGCCGGATAAGACACCCGACTTCAAATGCACATGACCGCCCAGTTTAATGTTGTCCAGGACCGTCATATGGGCAAACAGCTCAACATTTTGAAAGGTTCGCGCAATCCCCAGGGTTGCAATCCGGTGGGCCTTGAGATTGGTGATGTCTCGTCCTTCAAAAATGATGCGGCCGCGCTCGGGTTGATAAAAACTGTTGACACAATTCAGGAGGCAGGTCTTGCCGGCTCCGTTGGGTCCGATAATTGAAAATATCTCACCTTTTTTCACCCCGGTAGTCACGCCTGCCAGCGCCTTCAATCCGCCGAAGCTCAGATGGATGTCTTCTAATTTTAGCTGGTATTCTGCTGATTCATCCATTGTTCAAATAGCAAACGTCATCGCCCGACTTGTCTTCATGTGTTCCAACACGCTAAAATTAATATAAAAAAAATATTCAACGTTGCTGGTGGAAAACGATGGTTACGCCCATAGCGCCAAAACTTATTTTGCCCCGTGCCTTGAAGCCAAAGTCCGACACCGAAGGCCAAATACCGAATGCCAAACGCCGAAGGCCTAATGCCGATACCCTACACCTTAAACCTTATACCCTATACCATTATCCAGCATCCAGTATCGATTATCCAGTATCCACCCCCGTCAACCAATCAACTCAATCAACCCCAATCTCCTTTATCATCACCCGGGTCTTCATGCGATAACCGGAACCATCCTTGTAACGGATATCCGCTTCGACATCCAGTTCCTCCGCATTGCCGTAAAGCGCATCGACCAGTTCCTGGTAGCGTTGCAGAACGAATTTGCGCCGCACCTTGCGGGTGCGGGTCAATTCTTCGTCGTCGGGGTCGAGTTCTTTGTACAGAAGGACAATTCGTTTAACCCGGGCGACTTTGGGAAGCGTTTTGTTGGTCTTGGCGACTTCCCGGGCGATCAAGTCATAAACCTGTTTTTTCTGCGACAGATCGGTAAAGGTGGTGTAGGCAATCTGGTTGTTTTCCGCCCATTTGCCCACATTGCCGGAATCGATTGAGATCATGGCGGTTATGTACGGCTTTTCCTGGCCGATGATCACCGCGTCCATGATAAAGGGTGAAAATTTCAATTTATTTTCGATCAGCTGGGGTGAAAACCGGCTGCCGTCTGAAAGTTTCATGACGTCTGCCAGGCGATCGATGATGACCACATGGCCGTCCTCGTCGATCAGGGCCGCATCGCCGGAGTGAAACCAGCCGTCGATAATGGTCCTCACCGTTGCCTCCGGATTTTTATAGTAGCCTTTGAATACCGTATCACCCCGGGTCAGCAATTCGCCCGTATCCGTGGTTTTGACTTCAATTTCAGGCAGAGGAACGCCGACCGTGTCCAGGCGGATGTCGTCGGTACGATGCACAATGGT
>CP070771.1:2317961-2320845 GCA_020345785.1 Desulfobacterales bacterium | reverse complement strand
TCTGCCACATGCGCTCAACTCGGCACGCGATGCGCCATGCGCTATGCGCTATGCCCTATGCCCATCCCCCGCACCTCGCACCTCGCACCCCGCACCCCCCTCCTTATTTATTTGCCTCCGGTTTTTTAGGCAAGCTAAAAGTTGCCGGAGCGCTGCAAAATCCAAACAGGTTGACACCTTGTTTATTTTCATATAAGTAATACTAGTTAAAACAGAAAGTTATTGCTCTTGTATATTGACAATTCATACTTATATTTCAACAGTTGTAAAATACCATTTGTATACTAAATCAGATGGAAAACGGAGCCTTCTATGACGCTTGCTAAGATCGATTTGATCCACATGGTCAGTAATGCCGGGCTTGTGGTTCAGCTAGTCCTGCTATTGTTATTGTTTTTTTCCGTAACCTCCTGGGCGATTATCCTAATTAAATATCGCTACATCAAGCGGGCGTTCAGACAATCGGCTGAATTTACGGAATTTTTTTGGAAAAGCCGTGATCTGTCCAATGCCTTTGCAAAAGCCAAACAGCTTCATGGAAGCCCGTTGGCCAGAATATTTCGAATCGGATATGTGGAGCTAAAAAAAACAAGCCAGTCCGGCGAACCGGCCGATTCGGAACGATCACAGCCTTCCGGTGAAAATCTTTCTTTCAGTACCAAATTCGCCGGAATCGATAATGTGAAGCGGGCCTTGCGCCGGGCAACCAACACCGAAATGACTCGCATGACCCAAATGGTGCCTTTTTTGGCAACCACCGGCAATACCGCGCCCTTTATCGGTTTGTTCGGGACGGTTTGGGGAATTATGCAAGCCTTCCACGGCATCGGTCAGCGGGGCTCAGCCAGCCTGGCGGTGGTGGCCCCGGGCATTTCCGAAGCCCTTGTAGCAACCGCTGCAGGACTGGCTGCTGCCATACCGGCTGTTATTGCCTTTAATTTCTTCATGAATAAGATTCGCATCGTTGAGACCGAGTTGTTCAGCTTTTCCGCTGATTTTCTCAACATCATCGAACGGGATATACTGCGCATTGAGAGGAGAAGAAGATGACCTCCGGCGGCAAGCACAGTGAATTGATGTCCGAAATCAACGTGACCCCCTTCGTTGATGTCATGTTGGTTCTGTTGATCATTTTTATGGTCACCGCGCCGATGATGATCCAGGGGTTAGATGTTGATTTGCCTGAGGCCACCGCCAAACCGCTTAACTCCGAAAAGGAGCATCTGGTGATAACGATCAATAAAGATCAGCAGGTATACATTAATGATTTCCAGGTAACTGTTGAGTCTTTGCAGGAAAAGCTCAGGAAAATCGTGCAGGGCCGCCAGGATCGGGACGTATATCTGAAGGCCGATAAGAGTATACCATATGGAATTGTCGTTCAGGTGATGGCGGAGATAAAGGCCGCTGGTGTTGAGCAGCTGGGTATGATTACCGAACCGGCGCTTATCGAAAAGATACGCGAAGCACAAAAAACAAAAAGCTAATGAGAACGATATCTTATGCGCAGGCGTATCCAATGGAACAGGACACGGATTCCCGTTCCATGGCCTTCTGTTTTGGAATATCACTGGTAATTCATCTGATTTTCATTGGATCCCTGATATTGATGCCCGAGCCCGCCCCCCGACCGAGGTTGGGCCTGGGGGCGATTAATGTCAGTTTGGTATCGATTCCCGGACCCCCTGCAGGCGCGCCGGCAGAGGAAAAAATTGCAGCGCCGGCAACTGAGCCGGCTGCCGAGCCCGTGGTCATTCCGAAGAAGGAAGCAGAAAAGGTCCCGCAGGCGCCGGTCATTGACATGCCGTCTCCAAAACCCCTGCCGGTTGTACCGGCACCCTCTAAAACAGTGTCATTAGCGCCTAAAGA
This sequence comes from Desulfobacterales bacterium, assembly GCA_020345785.1. The sequence goes on along the minus strand of CP070771.1, from coordinate 2,318,976 downwards.
AAGCGAGCCCAAGCTTAAGAAGTCGCTCAAGAAAAAAACGATAGATCGTCAGAAAATGATAGATCAAGCGCTGACCAGGGTCGAAAAAAAGGTTGAAGCGTCCCGGTCGGATTCCGTCCAACAGGCCATTGATCGTTTGAAAAAGAAGGTGGCGCAAACCGAAGCCGTTGCTTCCAAGTCCGGAGCGGCATCCGGCGGAGCAAGCGATGCAGTGGGCGCCGGCGTACCTGGAGGAACAGGCGCCGGCGTACCTGGAGGAACAGGCGCCGGCGGCAAACGCGCGCTGGAGATCACCGACCTGTATAAGATTGAAGTCGCCTTTCGGGTGGAAAGACATTGGGCCTTTTCCCAACAGCTGGCCGGAGACGACCGCGCACTGCAGGCCAGCCTTGTCTTCAAGGTTCTGCCGAGCGGTGAGATAACCGATATCAGGTTCACGCAACATTCAGGCAATTCGTATTTGGATGATTCAGCCTTTAAAGCCATCGTTAAAGCCAATCCGGTTTCACCGCATCCTGAAGGGCTGGGGCTGCCGTATGTGACAGTGGCTCTCAGATTTACCCCCGAAGGTTTGAGAAAATAGATACTTTTTTTATTGACGAGACGATGCTGAGAAGGCATATATATCAGCCTGTATTATTTCAATATTGACAGCAGGGAAAAAAATGATTGTGCGTTATCTGAGAAGTATGTTTTTTATTGCCCTTGGGTTTCTTCTATTGGGGCCAACGTTGACTTTTGCGCAAAGCACCGCGGATCAATATGAATATATTGATATCAGCAATCCATTTTTACGGAAAATCCCGCTGGCAATCCCGTTGTTTAAAAATGTTACCGGAAGCGCGGAAGAAGCCCAATTATCCAAATCTTCTTCCGAATTGCTGGCCACCAGCCTGGCCTTTACCGGATATTTCACGATACTTGATCAGGAAGCTTTTCTTTTCGATCCGGCCAAAGACGGCGTTTTGACGCCCCAAATCAATTTCGCCAACTGGACCGTCCTGGGCGCCGAGTT
>CP070771.1:2314976-2317861 GCA_020345785.1 Desulfobacterales bacterium | reverse complement strand
TCTCCAAGGTTGACGCCGATGCGAAATTGCATTTTGCGCTCCTCAGGCAGCCCGGCATTTCGTTCGGCCAGCTCACGCTGGATCTCCACGGCACAGTTCACGGCATCCACCACGCTGGTGAATTCAGCCAACAGATTATCGCCGGCGGCATCCACCACGTGACCGCGGAATTTTTCAATGAGATTTGACATGGCCGTGCGGTAATTTGTCAGCGCGCGGATGGTCGCATCTTCATCTTCTCGCATCATGCGGCTGTAGCCTTCGACGTCGGCGCTGAAGATGGCGGCGAGTTTACGCTTAAAACCCTTTTCTGCCATAACGGCACCTCCTAATTACTCCACCCCAAAAACAACGATGACAGATTGATATTCTTTTTTACATAAGAAGCTGAAATGAATTAAAACAAATCATAAAAGAAAATGCGCAGCATAAATTAATTAATCCGCCGAACTTTGTTCAAATAAAATTCTGTAGTTTTCGAAAAACAATTTACAGCCCTGAATGTGCGATGTTTCAGGGCGGATTAATTAAAGCATTCAAACAGTAGAATTCAGAATGTGGATGGGTCGAAGGTGCGCAATAATTAGATGAGGAGTCGGATTCAATTTTGGAAATTGAGAACCGCTTCAGGTCAGGTGGAGTAAGAAGACCAAGTCTATATCAAGTGTCTTTATAACGAAATTGGTGGGATTCTGTCAATATTTGTCTTAAGATGCCCATTTCACGGCGGCAATGCTATTGTTAAGCCTTTATAGATGGCTATTTCTATAATTATCAACCATTTTACCGTGGATTGACCCGGCCCCCAATCTCATCGCAATCCTGCTTTGAAAATACGAAAGGACGAAAACACGAAAAGGAGAAAATGTAAATTTCGTGCTCACGGGGCGCAAGCGCCTGCGCTGCGCGTTCTAGATTTCGTGTTTTCGTGATGAAAAAAAATCATAAAATGCAAAGAAATAACAAATAAGACTCTAAGAACAGAGTCCTAAATTCCCTTGTTTCGAATTTTGAGCATTCATATTTTTGAAATTGTTTCGGATTTCGTGTTTAGATATTCGAATTTTCACGGGGTTTAAGCGTGTTCTTGGAACCAAGATAATCTGCCATGCCATTATCTTCTATTCTATGAATTGCTGCGGTCTGCCGGATAACCGCCCAAATTTTTCAGCGAAATCGTCATCGCCTCGACCTGCTCCAGCACCTCCGCGACTTTTGAATCCTTTTGCGAGCCTTCAAAGTCCAGGAAAAAACTGTAATTGCTTGGATCCGAGCGCAAGGGCATGGACGAAATGCGGGTCAGGTTGATATTTGCCTCGGCAAATAATCTGAGTACACCATAAAGCTGACCGGCCTCGTGGGCTACGGCAAAGATGATGGAAGTTTTATCGCCTTCACCGGAATGGGGTTCGCGGGAGAGAAGTAAAAACCGCGTGGAATTGGAAGGTCCGTCCTCGATTCCTTCTTTTATAATGTCCAGGTCATACAGCTCGGCGCACAGGGCGCTTGCAATGGCGGCGGCGGCTTTGGGATTTTCCCTGGCGAGCATTTTTGCAGCGCCGGCCGTGTCATAGTACGGACGCGGTTCGAGTTTGTTGCGCATCAGGAAATCACGGCACTGGGCCAGGGCCTGAGGATGGGAATAAACCACCCGGATCTCGCGATAATCCGTCGCCTCTGTGGCGAGCAGGCAGTGCTTGACGTCGACCTTGACCTCTCCGACAACATTCAGATTCGTGGTCGTGAGAAGATCATTGACCTGGGTGACAGCGCCTTCCAGGGAATTTTCCACCGGCACCACGCCGAGATCTAAATATCCTTCTTCGACACCGCGAAATACATCAACGAATTCCAGGCAGGGAATGTAGGCGCCGGCCGGCACCAGGCGCCTGGCAGCAACATCGCCGTATGCCCCATGCTCTCCCTGAAATGCAACCAATCGACGATCTTCATCCTGCAGACGCTTGCTTTCTTCGATGATGGTCTTCAGCAACTGGCGGGAAAAGGAGCGCTTCACCAGATCCAGGTTCATGCGCTCCATGCGTGCCAGCAAATCCTCCTCAAGCCGAACTGTTCCGGCGGCTTCCTGAAATTTTTTGGAGCGCAATGAAAGACCCATGCGCTCCTGGAGCAGCACCAGCAGTTCCCGATCAATCTTGTCTATTTTTTTACTGATTTCATCCGGTTTCATTTTTATCTCCTCAACCATAATTTTTGTTGATTGGTTTAATAGTTGATTGGTTGATTGGTTTTACTGAAAGATCTTTTTTTACCGGTGTAATTAACCCGGATCGATAACTTTTGTTCAAAAATTCAAGTTTAAAAAGCCTCATATCCATTGACCAATAACCAATAACCAATAACGGTTAACTACTCGCCGGCAGTTGATCCATAAATGTTCTCAGCGGCCTCAGGCGTTGCATGATGTCGGCGAAAATTGGGGGTGTCAGGGCCTGGTCGGCATCGCACAGCGCTTCTGCGGGATTATAATGAACCTCGACCATCAAACCATCCGCCCCTGCCGCTACGGCCGCCAGGCTCATGGGGCCGATCAGGCTGACTCGACCGGTGCTGTGGGTCGGGTCGATAATGATGGGCAGATGGGTCAGCTCTTTGATCGCCGGTACTGCACTTAAATCCAGTGTGTTGCGGGTGTAGGTTTCAAAGGTTCGGATGCCCCGTTCACAGAGCATGACGTTTGGGTTGCCCTCACTGAGGATATATTCGGCACAGTTCAACCATTCTTCAAGGGTGGAATACATGCCTCGTTTAAGCAGCACCGGCCGTCCGGCGTGACCGACCTCTTTAAGCAGCGAATAGTTTTGCATGTTGCGGGTTCCGATCTGCAGGACATCCGCAAATTCAGCCACCCAGGAGACGTCCCG
>CP070771.1:2311991-2314876 GCA_020345785.1 Desulfobacterales bacterium | reverse complement strand
CATGTCGCCGGATCGCGGATGAACGGAAACCCCGCGATTGACCGATTCCAGGCATTGAATAGCCTTTAACACCGCGCCGGTAGCGTCCTCGACGGATTCTTCCACGCTCATGCTGCGCCGGATTCCGCCGGCCGCATAGATACCGGTGCGTTGGGTTTCATAGGGAAAGCAGATGTAGTTGGAGTCTGCATAGTCATCGAAAAGGGCGTTATCCCGGAATCCGGGTCCCTGCCGGTAGGCCAGGTTGACGACCGGATCATCTTTGGTCACCGGAACCATACCGGCTGCCAGCACCGCCATGTCGGCTTTGACCTGAACCTTCTCACCCAGCAAGGTGTTTTCGGCCTCCACAATTAGACCGTCGCCGTTTTTAGATACGCTGGTCACTTCGCCTTTGGTCAGAAAAATACCCGGATCCTGCTGAAGGTTTTTGTAGAAATTTTCGGTCAGGCCGACCGTGCGCATGTGCTGATAGAACACATAGGCTTTGGCGTCGGCATAATCTTCTCTGACATACTTGGCCTGCTTGAGCGCCACCATGCTGGTTACGGCACCGGCATAGGCAAAGTCCTTGTCATCTCCCTGTCCCGGGCTTTGGATAAAGACCACCGATTTGGCTTCTTTGCCGTCCGAGGGGCGGGTAATCTTGCCGGCGGCCGCGATTTCTTCAAACTGTTGGTTGGTAACCACATCGGCAATCAGCCCGTATCCAAGATGGGCAAATTCCCCCTCTTTGGGCTTATAAGGTCGCCAGCCGGCTGCCAGAATCACCGCCCCGAACTTTTCACCTTTCGGATCAAAGGTTAAAATGTCCTGCTTGCCCTTGTTGTACTCCATGAATTTTTCATGCAGTTGCTCGGCATTCAGCTCCTTGCCCTTGTCATCGACCTTCATCTCTTCGGGCAGGGGGTAAGGTACGTCGAATTCGATTTTTTCACCGGGTTTTTTCAGGGTAACGGTAAAATTCCCCGGCTCACCGGCAATGCGCGCTACAATCGCGTCGGTTTTGATAGTGACATTGGAGTAACCTTGGAGTTCGTTTATTTTATCTTCGATAGTCGGTGAAACCAGTCCGTCATAGGGATAGGCACCGGGCAGCTGTTTGCGCCAGGTTTTGGCCTTGCCGCCCAGGGCGGATTCTTTTTCGACGATGGTCACGTCGTAGCCCGTCTTGGCGGCCTCGATGGCTGCGGTAATACCGCTGATGCCACCGCCGATAACCAGTATGTTCTTGTTGAACGCATCAAGTTTATAGGGTTCCGGCAGAGCGACTTTCTCCACGCGGGCCATGCCCATCTTGAGATAATCTTCGGCCAGCATCTGGACATGATCGATAAATTCCTCGTCATCCTTCTGCTCTTCGGTGGGCGCCGGATAGGTCGAGCGGGGGTGGGTCCAGACGACCTGCTCCCTGAGGTTGACCCGGTCCACAATACAACCGTCAAACCGAAAGACGTCATACAGCACCCGGCGGGAACAGGCGGCTATGACCAGGGTGTTGACGCCCTCGGCGATGTCGGACTTCAGGAGCTCGACCCCTTCTTTGCCGCAAAGTATCGGGCAGGTTTTAACCGGAAACCCTTCCTCTTTGGGCACCTCGCAAAGTTTCTCAATATCCAGGGCCTCTCCGATCCCACAACCCTCGCAGATATAAACACCATACTTTTTATCCATGGATAACCTCCTACCTGTTCACCAGAGTTTGAATGGCCTTTAAGGCCATACCGGTTGCATTTTGATTGGACGAAACCACGTCGGCCGGCTTAGTGGCACACCCGGCCCCAAACATTCCGGCGGCGGTATAATCATTCATGATAAAACCGTCCTCGTTGTATTTGAGGTCGGTCGGCAGTTTGGTTGTCGCGGTTGTGGGCTGCATACCGGTAGCCAGAACCGCCATTTCGACTTCCTGGTAGATCTTTTCGCCGGTAACGGCATTTTCGGCAACCACGGTGATGTTTTTGCTGGTTGGATCTTCACTGACTTCCGCCACCTTGCCTTTGATCAAAAAGATATTTTCATCTTCCTTGATTTTCTCGTAAAACCGTTCGTACCGGTAGCCCGGTGTTCTGAGATCAATGTAAAAAACGTAAATTTTCGCCTCGGGATATCGTTCACGAACGTAGGTGGCCTGCTTTAACGAGGCCATGCAGCAAATGTATGAACAGTAAGGCAGATAGTTCTCGTCCCTGGAGCCGGCGCATTGAACAAATGCAATGCTGGCGGGTTCCTTTGCATCGGATGGGCGCAGAATTTTACCCTTGGTCGGTCCGTTGGGGGCTGCCAGCCGCTCCATCATCATGTTGGTGATAATATTCGGATACTGTCCGAATCCCAGGTTGTCGATTTTAGTGGCATCATAGGGTTGCCAACCGGTGGCCCAAACGATTGATCCCACGTTCATGTTCAGCGTTTTGGCTTCCATGTCCAGATCGACCGCATCATATTTGCAGGCGTCTTTGGCCCGCCGGGCGTCATCGGTACCGATGATTTCAGGCGCAATGACGAAACGCGCCGGAAACGCCATTTCAAACGGCAGATAAGCGCCTTTGATTTTCTTCATACCAAAATCATACTCACTGTCAATCTCGGTCTGGCAGGCTGCGGCACATTCACCGCAGCAGGTGCAGTTCTCATTGACATAGCGGGGGTTGACCTTGATTGCGACATTATAATCGCCGGGGCTTCCCTCGACTTTTACAACTTCGGCCAGGGTTAAAACTTTTAGCCTTGGATTATCCTTGATGCGCCTGAAATTAATCTCAAGCCCGCAGGTCGGAGGGCATAGCTTGGGAAAGTATTGATTGAGTTGAGCTACCCGTCCGCCCAGATAAGGATTTTTTTCAACCAAGAAAACTTCGTACCCCACTTCGGCGGCCTCCAGG
>CP070771.1:2308996-2311891 GCA_020345785.1 Desulfobacterales bacterium | reverse complement strand
TTGTTTGAACCTGAAGCGTTTGAGGACGGAGGCAATTATGTCCTGCAATCCACCGGAACCTTTATGGGAAACTACCTTGGCATCCAGCAGATCATCACGGATTTTTTCAGAAACCTGACGCAGGCGTTTTTCGGAGACGTCACCGAAAATCGCCACGGAGATGGTGGGATCCTGATTAATAATCTCCATCACCACCGGCTCTTCGGCCTCATCGGGAAAGGTGTCGATACGATCCACTTCCGACTTGATCTCATCCAGAATTTTTCTCACATCAGCACCGGTTTCGAGTTCGGTGATTACTTCACCCTGTCCTTCACGTGCGGTGGATATGAGACGCTCAATGCCTTCTATGCTCTGGATCGCTTCCTCGATCTTAATGCAGATACCCTCTTCCACTTCTTCCGGACTCGAGCCGGGGTAGACAACCGATACAACGATCATGTCCAGCGAAAACTGCGGAAACATTTCGCGCCGCATCTTCAACACCGTAAAAATCCCGGCCATAATAATAAAAATCATGACCAGATTAACGGTGACGTTGTTTCTAATGCTCCATTTGCCAAGTGCGCGCATGTTTGGTTATTCGTTATTGGTTATTCGTTATTAGTTATTGGTAAGCCGGCGGTTTAGGTAACTGATGTATCCATTTAAAAGCGCTGGCGCATTGGAAATTTTATCCCTACCCAGTTGATAATCTTTCTGACTGATGAATCCTTCGTCTAGTGATGTTATTAAATCATCAATAAGTTCATATAGGGAACCTCGACTAATGCGGCAAAATTGCAGATTTTCGCGATAATGAAATCGCCCGAATCCTTCTGCAATGTTTTGGGTCGCAGAGCGGGATGCCCGTTTCATATTATCAACAATAGAATACCGCTCATCCTTTGGATATTTTTTTACGAGATCGTTTATAAAGATTCGAACTTCACGACAGGCCTGCCAGCACTGCAGATCTTCAAAGCTCCTAAAATTTTTAGATCCCCCCCGCTATTCATCGGCGCCTACCATTCACGCTTAAACAGAAGTCTAGCCATCATTATTTGGCATAATCTGCGACTGATTATTGACATGCCTCCAATAACTAATAACCAATAACGAAGCCTTTTCTTTCGTCCTCTGTCCTCTGTTTTGATGGCTAAGATGGTTCGGATCTTTTGGACCGTCTATAGTCGATGGAAAACAAAATCAGACAGATTTTACACCTCTTAAACCAATAACCAATAACTAATAACTATTTTTTCTCATCTGTCCTCTGCTTTCAGCCTGACGCTCATCCCGTCCACAACTCCCGACAGCGGGGTTTTTATAATCTGATCCCCTTCCGATATTCCTTCGTCTATGATCACTGTATCTTTATAACTGCGCAAAATATTAATTTCTTTTATTTTTAGTTTCTGGTCGGCTACGGTGTATACAAGATCTCCCGGATAAACCACGTGCCGCGGGAGGACAAATGCGTCTTTAATTTCCGTGCCTTTGACCTTTACAGTCACAAACATCCCGGGTCTTAAGCGAAAGCCACTGCTTTTTTGTCCGGCAGCATCGACCTCGACCACCACCGGCAAGGTCCGTGTTCTTTCATCCATTCTGGCCTTTACCCGGGCGACGCGTCCACTCCAGACATGGTCTTGGCCGGAATTTGTAAATATGACGTCGGCTGCAACAGGTGTTTTTTCTCCCATATCGGCAGGAAGCCATTTGAAATCCTTGGCCGGAATATTCACTTCAATGTCCATCTCACCTGCTCGGTAAATACTGCCTAACTGCTGACCGACATTAACGTGCTGACCCACCTCAATTGTTTTTTCAAGAACCCAACCGTCAAAAGGCGCCTCAACGCCGGATCGCTCAAGATCCAGTTTCGCCTGTCGATACATTACTTCAGCCATATCCCGCGCGGCGGTCAAATGTTCTTTCTGGGGACCGATCAGGGCGAGTTGATTTTCAAGTGCCTGCAAACGTTCCTGACTTGCCAGAAAACCTTGCTCGGTTTTATCCAGCTGGGATTGCGCAATAACCTTTTTATCAACAAGTTTTTTCAAGCGCATATATTCCTTCTTGGCCAGGATAACATCGGATTTGGCAATTTTAACCCTCGTGTTAAGGTTGACGGCTTCCTGATTCAAACGTTTGAGTTCCGCCTCGGCCTGCTTGATCTGAACTTTGTGCCGCTCCACTTCCAGTTCATAGGTCCGTGGATCAATTTGAATCAGCCTGGTTCCCTTTTTAATAAAATTGCCTTCTTTAAAGGCCGGATCGGTTGCAACAATGGGTCCTCGAACCTGCGCCACCAGTTTAAGAGACTCCCGGGGTGCCACGGTGCCAAAGGACTCGACGACCATCGGAACGTTTTCAGCCTTGGCCGAGAAGACCTCCACCAGGCGTCCTTTTTCAACAGGTACCTGGCGTTCCGCTTTCGGCCGCAAAATAATGAGGGTGGCGGCAATGACAAGGGCCGTCAGAAGTACGACCAAAACCCGGAACGTTCTAAAAAATGCACCTTTTTTCATGCAGATTATTTCCCAGTAAAGGAGCCGATCCCAGCTGGGCCGGTTTTGTTTTCACCCGGCAGTGGCGGCATTTGCGTTCATACACCGCATGTAATCATGTTTCTAAACCAAATTGATCTGTTTTACAATTAAAAATTTCAGAAATAAAACTTTTTAGAAATAAATTATATGGCCACCGGTAAGATTATTCAAGCTCTTTTTAAAAGCAAATAGCCGCCTGCTCCAAAGCGGGAACAGACGGCTGGTTTGTAACAATTCATGATTGTCAGTGCGTAAATGATTAGTTTTGTGGATTTGTAAAATAGACGGAGCGCAACGCCACCCGTATTTTAGGCATTTTTGAGCATTTTTGGCAAATCAGCGACCACCAGCAAAGCTGGGG
>CP070771.1:2305991-2308896 GCA_020345785.1 Desulfobacterales bacterium | reverse complement strand
TGGGATTTGTTTGAGATTTGGTTTTTGGTGCTTGGAATTTTCATGATTTTCATTTCGGGAGTAATTATCGCAAAATTAGTCAATTGCTCCTTTAAATGACGGAACCCTGCTGCAGACAAGATGTGGGTTGAAATCCATTATATCTTTGTGTAAGAATAGCTTAGATAAAATAAGACCACTCTTGCACCATCCCAAAAACGTGATGATTATTCACAAAAAGGTTTCAAAAGTTTTCGATTACCATTCAACCCCACCTTTTTCACCTGAAGGAGGCGATCCATGAGCGAGCATTTAATTGTTTTGGTCAATCGGGAATTTGCACGTTTTTTCACCCTGGAACCGGTCGATTTTCCGGAACTGGAGTCCGGTCCCAGAATGGTCAGCTGCAAAGATCTTGAGAATCCGGCGTGCAGAATGGCGGCTCAAGATATGTACACGGACTCCAAAACCGGTCGCGGCGCAGCTCCGCAGGGAGGCTCGGTTCACGGATACGACGATAAAAGGGATCAGCACCTGGACGAGCTACGCCGACGATTTGCAGTCAAAGTCATTGCGCAAATCCGACAGCTGACAAAGTCCAAAGGAACGCATACCATTGTCGTGGTCGCCTCGGCCCGGATGCGACGCTTTGTCTATCCGGAGCTCGAGATTTTGTCCAAAGCGGGTTTTAAGATTCACAAGGTTTCCAAAAATATGATTAAATTTCCCCCCGCTAAAATACATGAATACCTCGCCGAAGCCGGTTTCATTCCACAAAAGAAACGCGTGCCGGCTTAAGTAAAGAATCTTGGCCCAGAGGACCAGGTTTTCGATGTTAGAATTAATTTGATTCTCTATACTTTCAGACCTCGTTGAATAGTTGACTGGTTAATTAGGTAAATAATAGCATTAAATTCAGTATGTTACGACTGTCGAAATATCAAGTGCCCAATAATTTTACAAATATGGAAAAAATTCATATTTGCAACCATTTAACTAATCAACTAATCAACCAATTAACGATATTTGTACTTGCAAGTCGGACGTCATTCCTCCGGACCGAAAATCTTTCCGCTTGGCTTACCTGATGTTGCCGGTGACGCCGGAGCAATATCGGAAGGCAGGCTGCAGCCGCACGCGGTTCGTGCGGCAGACTCCAGACGGCGGTCCCAGTAAAGGGTATCGCCTTTTTCACAAACCCAATGCCGGTGATAGTGGTAGCAGCGGACGCGACCACCCTCAGCGGGACAGGTCATGAAATATTCCCCCGGTCCGTAATAGTCCGAAGGTTTGTGTTCAAAAACGATCTCCCGGCAATCTTCGGCCAGACCAATGCCGCAAAGGCTGCCGATCAACAAAAGGTGAAAAAACAGAAACAAGAAAAATCGGGAAGAAAAAAATCGAACACCCAATGACGCCAAGGCGTGAAACATCGAATACTGATGTCGCTGCGCTCTGCAATTTAATTTCATTTGTTTTCAAAAATCCGATACCAAGCCTTGAATGAGTGATTTTGCCTATTTCCCATTGGACAATCGATGTTGGACGTTCGATGTTCGATGTTCATCCTTATTTCTGTTCCTTCATCTGCTTCCCTCCAGCACTTGTCCACCTTTGGAGGATTCGATATTGGGCGCTGGGTGTTGGTTGGTCATTGCTTCAGTTCCTCCCACAAACACCTGGCTGATTTTGATGCCGGCTATCTGCTCGGCATCCACAGCGAAGGGATCGTCGCTCAGAACAACCAGATCCGCCAGCTTCCCCGGTTCAATCGTCCCCTTCTCTCTTTCCTCAAAGGCACTCCAGGCGGCGGTGACCGTAAACATTTCAAGGGCTTCATAGAGGGTGACCCGTTCCTCAGCGTTGGGGTGATTGACCGCTGCCTGTATTCCGGCCAGCGGGTCGTAAGGGGTCACCGGACTGTCCGATCCGCCGCAAATGGGAATGCCGTGATCCAGGATGGTGCGATAGGGATGAACCCGGTTGAGCCTGGCAGGACCCAGTAAGGCCGCGTAGAGTTCCATGTTCTTCCGGCCGATAAACGCCGGTATGAAGGCCGGCTGCATACCGGTCATAATGCCGGCCCTGGCCATCCTTTCAATCTGGTTGTAAGTAGGCAGTTCCAGATGTTCAATGCGGTGGCGGTGATCGGTCCTGGGAAAATCGCGCAAGGCCTTTTCCATCGCCCACAGCACCTGCTCGATGGACCGCTCGGATTCGCAGTGAACCGCAATCTGCAGCCCGGCCCGGTTGGCTTCCAGGATGAATTGGTCCATTGCTTCCTGGCTGTAGGTTAATTCACCGTAATTGTCGGGTTCGTCCGCATACGGTTCGAAAAGGGCGGCCGTGTGCGCCTCAAAAGCGCCGTCCGAACAAATGCATCCCCCCACCCGGGGCAATCCCAAATCCCTCACCTCACTGATATCCATGGACTGATTGTAGCAGACAATTCCCAGCGGAAGTTTATCCCGGTTTGCCCAAATCACGCGGGTGTCTCCAGGGCCCAGATCACCGCCATCCAGTGCATGCAGGGTGGTAATGCCGCTTTCAAGGGCCATGCGAGAGGCCTTTTGCAGAAATTCAACTTTTTCCGCTTCTGCGATGAGACCGCTCATGACTGGATGAACAAAGGTTAGAATGCCCGGGTCACGAACCACGCCGGTGGGTTGGCCGCCTGTGCGGTCGACACCGTCAAGCATCGGCGGCAATTTAATGAGTTCGATTGCCTTGGAGTTAAACGAACACATGTGGCAGGTGGCATGGAGTAAAAAAACCGGATGGTCCGGACATACCCGGTCCAGATCCGTCCGGTCGGGCATTCGTTTTTCGGCTAGGTTCTGTTCGTTGAGGTAGCTGCCCCGGATCCAAACACCTTTGGGGGTGTTGCTGGCCTTCCGGTCAATTTTTCCCAGAAGTTGGTCGATAT
>CP070771.1:2302982-2305891 GCA_020345785.1 Desulfobacterales bacterium | reverse complement strand
TCTTCTCTCAAACCGCCGCCGAAAGGTCCGACTGATTTGGTGAGTTCGTCCGTTTCAAATTCGAGGTATTCACGCAGGTCCTTGAACGAATAATTTAACAATCGTTTGCAGCACCTCAAGGAGCTGATGGGTTTGCGGGCAAATTGCGAAGCAACCTCAAGTGCCGCTTTTTTGAGTTCAGCCGAGGGGACAACCTCATCTACCAGCCCGAGTTTATGAGCCTCGTCAGCCGTTAAGTCATCTCCGGACAACATTAATTTATAGGCCCGGCTGACGCCCAGAATCTTTGACAGAAAAAAAGCACCGCCGCCTTTCGGCACCAGACCGAACTCAAGGCAGGGGTTTTGAAATACCGTATTGTCTCCCACAATCCGGTAGTCGCACGCCAGGCTGATGTTTAAAAACAACGGCAACACGTTTCCATTGTCGGCATGTATGACAATCTGATTGACTTCTTTGAGCTTTAAGATGATATCATCAACGGCATGAAACAGTTTGTAGACCGCATTCAAATCCATTCCCGACTGAATCACCTGATTGAAAAACTCAATGTATTCCTGTCGCCCGGATTTCTTCGGAAAGCTTACGATAACAATGACCTTGACCGCTTTGTTGGCAGACACCTGATCCAGATAATCCAGAATCACACTTTTGGCTTTTAAATTCGTAGCTCGAAACATGAGTTTATCTTTCAGATGAAGCACAAGCACCTCGCCGACAATTTCGGCGGAATAAAAATCAAAGTCCCCAACGAGCTCGTATCTTTTCCGCATGCAATCGCCTCCTTTCTGTTTTTTTATATCATTTTAGGCAAATATGCCGCGTTAAGCAACAAATTTGACAAAACACCGACAGATATTATTGTTATCCGAAACAACTCAATTTTATGAATCCGCCAACCGGGTGCCGGTCGAAGTTTCATCAACTTAGTGAATATAAAAAATGAACGAAGGAGGAACAACATGTTCTGTTATCAATGTCAGGGAGCAGCCAAAAACACGGGGTGCACGATAAAAGGTGTTTGCGGCAAGACAGAGGAAACAGCCAATCTTCAAGACCTGTTGATTTTTGCCTTAAAGGGAATCGCCGTTTATGGGGAACACGCCAAGGAGCTCGGTCTATCAACCGGGGACAACGGCCGTTTTGTGGCTGGAGCACTTTTTGCCACGATTACCAATGCCAATTTCGATAATGACCGCTTGATGTTGCTCATCAAAGAAGCATTAAGCCGCAAGAAGGCATTACAGGATAAATTTAATGCGGCCTATAAAGAAAAATTCGGCAGGGATTTCAGCGAGCCGTTGCATGACGCGGCCACCTGGTTTGCGGAAGACGCGGCTGAATTTGGTGAAAAAGCCAAAACCGTCGGCGTTCTCGCCACCGAAAATGAAGATATCCGTTCCCTGAGAGAACTTTTAATCCTCGGCGCAAAAGGAATCGCCGCCTATGCCGATCATGCCGCCGTCCTGGGTCTTGAAAAGGATGAAATCTACGATTTTCTTATGGAGGCCCTGGCGTCAACCACCAAGGAGCTGGAGGCGGATCAGATGATCGGCCTGGTATTGAAGGCCGGCGAGACCACCGTTACCACGATGGCCACCCTGGATGAAGCCAACACGTCCGCCTACGGCCACCCGGAAATCACTGAAGTGAATATCGGTGTCGGCAGCCGGCCCGGAATTCTGATCAGCGGCCACGACCTGAAGGATCTGGAGGAACTGCTCAGGCAAACCGAAGGCACCGGCATCGATGTCTACACCCACGGCGAGATGCTGCCGGCCAATTATTATCCGGCCTTCAAAAAATATGACCATCTGGTGGGCAACTACGGGGGATCCTGGTGGCATCAGAACAAAGAATTCGAATCCTTTAACGGACCGATTTTAATGACCACCAACTGTATTGTTCCCCTCAAAAAGGATAATACCTATCTGGATCGTTTTTATACTACCGGCATGGCCGGCTACCCGGGAGCGAAATATATTGTCGACAGACCGATGGGGGGATCCAAAGATTTCTCGGAAATTATTGAACAGGCCAAAAAGTGCAGCCCGCCGGAAGAAATTGAAACCGGAAAAATCGTCGGCGGTTTTGCCCACAACCAGGTGCTCGCCCTGGCCGATAAAGTCATTGATGCCTTAAAATCCGGCGCCATCAAAAGATTTGTCGTCATGGCCGGATGTGACGGGCGCCAAAAATCCAGGGAGTATTTTACCGAGGTGGCCGAAACACTGCCCAAGGACGCGGTCATTTTGACAGCCGGCTGCGCCAAATACCGCTATAATAAGCTGGATCTCGGTGATATCGGCGGAATCCCGCGGATATTGGATGCCGGACAGTGCAATGATTCTTATTCGCTGGCGGTGATCGCCCTGAAGCTCAAAGAGGTGTTTGAGCTGGACGATATCAATGACCTGCCGATTTCCTTTGATATCGGTTGGTATGAACAAAAGGCGGTGGCCGTGCTGCTGGCCCTGCTGTCGCTGGGGGTCAAAGGTATCCGTCTGGGGCCTACCCTGCCGGCCTTTCTGTCGCCGAATGTGGCTAAAGTACTGGTTGAAAAATTCGATATCAAACCGATCGGCGACGTGCAGGCGGATGTGGCTGCGATTATGAACGCCGCCTGACTTTAAGCGCATACATCCTGCTGCACCGGATACACAGGGTCGACAAAAATGCCTTCAGCCGGTTTGGAAAATTGATCGGCTGAAGGCAAAAGAGGCTCGGTCGCAGCAATATAATCCTAATTACTCCGCTCCAAAAATAGCGATACGTGGTTTGGATAAGATATACTGGTCCCATTGAAACTGATGAGAATGCTCAACCTTGCCCGGGCGGATTAATTATCTTATTCCAATAATTATGGGTTACAAAGGCAGCTGAAGACCGAATTTTACTTTTTAAGCTTT
>CP070771.1:2299965-2302882 GCA_020345785.1 Desulfobacterales bacterium | reverse complement strand
CGTGATGGCGGCGTTCTATTGGCCCAACGTGAAGCGCCGGGCCGGGCAGGCGGCGGCGCTGACGGGGTTCGTCCTGGTGGCCGGGTATTATCTCCTCACTGGAGTGGCCGGCGGCTGGGACGAGGCGGCGTACGCCTACGTCTGGTCGGGGCATATCTTCGCTTGGGATCTGACGCTAAATCAGGATTTCGGCATCCTCTACATTCTGCCCACTGTCGTTGTTGTCTTTGTCGCGGCGCAGCTTCTGCCGGGAGGCAAACGCACATGATGCTCGCCTACCACATCTGGACCTGGGCCGCAATTGCGATGCTCGCCTTTGGGAGCACTGCGGTGTTCGTCATATTTCTCGTGACAACCTTCCGGCAGCTGCGCGGCGAAAGAAATGCGAGCGATAGACCTCGTTCGCAGGAAAAAATACCGTCCCCTTAGTTCCCGCCTTTTAGCGATTTCAGTAAATTAATCCGGCAATATTCAAAGAACAAGTTATGTTGCGTACCTTATGCAGGAGTGGGGATATAACCTATTAGCGATAGGTTATGTTGTGAAGGTTCCAACGCTGCATTTATACCACATGGGCTTGCTTATAGGGATGAACGTCGAACATCGAACGTCGAACGTCCAACATCGAATGGGTTGACAAACATCCAATACCGAATAATCGAATAGCCTTTCTTGCAGGCGACATATCTGTTTCTTCATCTTTTCTCCTTCTGCATTCGATGTTGAACGTTCGATGTTTGATGTTCATTTTTTCAGTGGCTCCCACGCAATGCAACTCAGTGCTTATGCAAGCTATATACGTATCATATTCTATTTTCGGTCAACTATGGTTCATGCTTACCGTTCCTATTTCAGGTGCATGACCACCATCTTCGATTCGGTCATTTCCCCCACCGCCATTTTTCAAGGGCGGCCTGGAGGGTTTTCAATCGGCGGTTGGTGCGAGCCAGCTCGATCAGAAGAGGTTCCATTTGCTGCCAGTAGTCTTTCGCGGACACTTCGGCCTTTTGATTCCGAAGCAGCATGACGGATCGCTCGAGCACCTGGGCTTTGGCGGTCAGCTCGCGCAAGGTATCAGATCCCGGGCCGGCGGCGATGGCATCCGGTAAAAAAGCGCTGAGGGGATCCACATAGGCAATCTGCGCCAGTCGCCCGTCATCCTTGCCGGGCTCCGGGTCCGTGTCAAACAAGCCGTCTCCACTGTCGTCAAGAGTCGGATGCTCCGATGGCAGCCGGTCCTGGTCCGTGTACCAGCGATTGACTTTTTCGCGCGCATAATAAAAAGCCTCGAATGCGGATACGCGGCGGTTCTTGTCCCGGTCGGCGGCCCGGTTTTCCAGGGCCTCGAGCAAAAACTGAGGAAATATGGTGTCGTACCGCTCGGCTGCGCTGCGCGTGGCGCAGACGATCACCCGCCCCGGTGCAGACAGCGCGTTGCAAAAGGGTTGGCTGGAACTGGTGGTATTTACCACGATAATGTCCTGCTCCGAGAATGCCCGCAAAATTTCTGCGAATTTTGCCCCCGTAAGATCCGGTCCAACGATGACGAACTTGGCTTCCTGATCATCGCTGGTGCCGTGGCCGACAAAAAGGAATAAGAGCTGGTCGCCCGGCCGAACCTTTTTCCGAAGCGCATCCATGGCTTCCAATATGGTCTCCAGACGGCAGGCTCCTGCAATTCTTGTTTCTTCGGGATCTCCACGGCCCAGCAGCAAGGTAATGTGGTCCGGTGGATATCCGTAATCCCCCGCGAGACTCTCGTAGAGTTTGAGCGACCACTGCCGGAACCGCTGCTCATAAGTCTCGCCCGCGGCAGCCCCACCGAAGATGACGGCGTACTTGTGTGTGTCCGGCCGTGTGAGAAAATACTCCCTGGCTTGGGCATTTACCTTTCCAAAGGGTAAAAACAGCGTGATCAAACAGACACATAGGAGTTGCAATGCGAAGACTCTCAAGACATTCCCTTTCTGCGGCGGATCCACCACTCCAGGCCGAAAAGACCGAAGAGCAACAACAGGATCAGGGGCATATCCCAGATATCCCGTTGGATTTCCACCGTGGTAAATTTTTGAAGGCGTTTCAGATCATCGATCAACCGGTCTGCATTTTTGTCCGTGTAGAATTTGCCGCCGCTGACCTTGGCCATTTTCTCAAGTAGAGCGGCGTCCATGCCGGCATTGATAAATTCCGTATTGGGTTCGGCTGCCAAAAATTGGGTGGATGCTTCGCCCGTTTCCCCGGAAGGCGCGGTCGCCGTGACCTCGACCTTATGAATGCCCTCCTGGTGTACTTCAAAGGCACCGACATATATCCCTTCTTCCTCGATCGCCCATTCCAGCTGCACATCCCGGATGGCACCGCCGGGCTCCGTCACTTTCAGCCATACTGTGGCGTCATCGACCGGGGCGTATGCTGCGTCGGAGATGCCGACGCGCACCTTTGCTTCCTCGCCCGTACCGTAGGAATCTTTGTCCAGACTCAGCTCGACGCGCGAAGGCGCCGAAGCGGCCAACCAGCGTAGCACTTGTCGCCAGAAACGCTCATATGACGTGTCTTCGTGGGGCAGGAGCATCTGCCAGCGCCAGGTGGCGGCCGTGGCGATGACCATGGTGCGCCCGCGGCCGTAGCGTTGATGGGCGATCACCGGCAGGGGCTGGTTTCCGTGGCTCAAGTCCGGGTGAACGGCAAGCACCGTGGCCCCGGGTTTGGCTCGGCCGGTTACATTGATTCCCTGAAGTTGAGGCATCTTTTGCCAACGTTGCCGGTTCATCTCGCCCTCGAGACCCAGGCGCAGCATTGCCGCTTGTTCGCCCTCCGAGGTCAGCCGCAGGCTGAATTTTTTAGCGCCGGGGTGTTGATCCATGCGAGTACCGTCCAGCAGGTGCGGGGGAAGCTGCGCCTCCCGCAACAGCGTTAC
>CP070771.1:2296938-2299865 GCA_020345785.1 Desulfobacterales bacterium | reverse complement strand
TGAGAGATGATATGCATCCGGCAATGGTTGAACTCGGATTGCGAGTCCGGCAACACAATTTCGTTACGCGGCCAGAAATCAGCAGGATCCAGATGCCCGAATGTATCTCTGATAGTCTCGATCAGCTGTTCTCTTTTATGCGGTTCGTCGAACCGCCGGAGGGTTTCTCGGGTGCCGCCCTCAAATGCCCACGGCGGCAGCAGTGAAGCCAGAAAGGTCATTGCCGCCAGATAGGGGTGGGCGTCGCAGGTGACTTGAAATCCCTCGTCTCGAGCAGCCTGCATCATTTCGATAACGGTGTAAACTGATCCGGTGTTGGGAAATTTGGGGGAGGCGTGGGACACATGCAGACGTACGCCTGTGCGACGCACAACGGAGAGCGCCTCCGCCAGGGATTCGATAAACGAAGGGCCGGACCGCAGCGTGTCTCCACGCAGATGGGTGGTGTAAAGCGCACCTCGATCAGCAACCATTTCGCAAAGCGATTCCAGTTCATGGGACGGGGAATTGATACCGGGGGGATAGACCAGGCCAGAGGACAGCCCCCAGGCGCCCTGGTCGCATGCAGTTTTGAGATGTGCTCTCATGGCTGCAAGCTCCCGTGAATTTGCCTCACGGGCGTCAAAACCCATAACGGCAATTCGGATAGAGCCGTGCCCTGCCAGCGGAACCAGGTTGATGCCGATACCGATTTTTTCCAACGCCGCCGCATAGCCTGCCAGATCCGTCCAATCCATCGGAAACGAGCCGTCATAGCCCAGCCCCATAATGTAGGATTGAAGAATGTTTTTGGTTTCGTCGGCAATGGGAAATAGCGACAACCCGCAGTTGCCGATCACCTCAGTTGTCACGCCCTGGTATAGGGCACTTTCAGCATCCGGGTTGACCAGGAGGCTAAAATCAGAATGACTGTGCGTGTCGATGAATCCGGGGCATACGATGCAATCCGACGCATCGATGCAGGCGGTGTCCGGCGATAGATTCGAATCAGACCCAACCGTCTCAATTTTTTCATCGCAAACAACGACGTCTCCCTCATAGGACGCAGCGCCGGTGCCGTCGACAATAGTTCCACTTTTAACCACAATTCTGTTCATGATTTTTTTCCGATCCGAAGCACCGCACCCGGTCTTGCACCGGTATGTGATCCGTCGCGGATCACCCATTGACCGTTGACCAGGACATGATATATGCCTGCGGGATACTGATGAGGATTATCGTAGGTGGCTGTGTCGGATACGACCGCAGGATCGAAAACAACCAGGTCGGCGGCAAAATCCGGAACGATCATACCCCGGTCTTCCAGCCTGAGTTTTTTTGCCGGCAGACCGGTCATTTTATAAACGGCCTGTTCCAGCGAGAGCACGTTCAGGTCCCTGGTGTATCGACCCAGGACCCGCGGAAACGCCCCGTAATTTCGCGGATGTGGCACGCCCTTGGCCAGAGGGCCGGTGTTGGCCAGGCCATATCCGTCGGTACAGATCATCATGGCGGGAAATTGAATTTCCCGGAGCCGGTTCTCTTCGGACATTCCGAAAAGGGCCATGCCCATGTCGAGTTGGGTTTCCACGAGTGCATCAAAAACCCAATCATAGGGATTGCTGTTGGTCCGGGCCGCCAAATCAGAGACATAACAGCCTTCATATTCCCTTTTATTCGGCGACGAGGTGATCAATACCGAGCTCCATGCAACACCGCGGGCAAAGCCCCCGGTTTGCATGTCAGTGACCATCTTGGTGCGGGTCTCAGGATCTGTCAGCCGCTTCAGGATTTCTGCAGGACCGCCTACATGGGCCCATTGGGGCAGCATGGTAACCAAAGAGGTGCTGCCGGCCAAATAGGGATATACATCGGCGGTTACGTCGAGACCTTTGGCTTGCGCCCCTTCGATCAACTCCAGGGCTTTCGCAGATTTATGCCAGTTGTCCTCGCGGGCGGCTTTAAAGTGGCTGATTTGGACCGGGGCTCCGGTTTCACGGCCGATGCGGATGGCTTCCTCGACAGCCTCCAGAAGTGTATCACCTTCACCGCGGATGTGGCTGAAGTAATATCCGTTGCGTTCACCGACAGTTTGTGTCAGCGCGATCAATTCTTCGGTGGAGGTAAACGAACCCGGTGGGTAGATTAGCCCCGTACTCAATCCGATAGCGCCCTGGGCCATTGCTTCGGCTACCTGGTCTTGCATTTTAGCTATCTGGTCCCGATCGGCACTTCCCTCGCCGAGCCCCATAATGGATGCCCGGATGATGCCCTGGCCCACCAGTTGCAGGACATTGGGGGATACTCCCTGGCGGGTCAGAAAATTTAGATAATCCCCCATCGAGGACCATTCCTGCCAGGGAACATTCTTTACAAATTCTCCGAAAAATCCGTTCAGCGCCGCCACCACTTCTTCACGGCTTTCGTCCAGCAGCGGCGCCGGAGAAAGACCGCACTGCCCCACGACGGCGGTCGTGATCCCCTGGTGAAGCATGCTGTCTGCGGTTGGCCAAACCGGAAGTGAGAAGTCGGCGTGTGAATGCATGTCGATAAAGCCAGGCGTGACGACCAGGCCTTCTACGTCGATGACATCTCCGGCGCTGCTTGAGCTTAAATCTCCGATATCAGCGATGCGTCCCTGGTCTACGGCGACATCGGCCCCATAGGCCGGTTTTCCGGAACCGTCGATGATGTTGGCATTCCTGATAACGATGTCGTACATGTTAATCCTCCCGAAGGTAATGATCAGCCATTAATAGATCGAATTGCTATTAAATACAATAGCGCTGTCAGGCTGAGTCGACCCCCGTTGTGTCTGCCCGTCCCGTTAAAATGATTTGACGTTTGTGTAGGCCTTGCCGATGAAGTCGCCGATGCCGTGATAGGTTCGGCTTTCGGCGGCATACAGGAATGGATCGAGCTTGCCCATGTCGGGTAGTCCAATTTCA
>CP070771.1:2293911-2296838 GCA_020345785.1 Desulfobacterales bacterium | reverse complement strand
GTGATATTAAAGGAAATAAGCAGGTCCAGCAGCATCGACGGCAGCGGAATTACCATAAAAACCAGAATTCCGACGACGGCCACGGCCAGGGAGATATCGCTGTTTTTTGTAATTCCCGGAATTTTCGGGCTGTTTCGGGTTTGCTCTGCGACCGCCATGATTTTATTCTACCACCATGTTCATTTTATAAAATATTGTGTGTCTGTCTGAGAAAAGCTAATATTATAACAAATTAATAAATTCGAAATTCGAAGCACGAAATTCGAAACAAATTAAAAATTCGAATGATCCAAATTCCAAAAACACCAAAGGAAGACCGACCTATTTTGATCAATAATTTTTTTGAATTTTGAATTTCTGTCATTGAGATTTTGTTTCGGGTTTCGAATTTCGAGTTTCGAATTTTTCCCCAATAACAGCGAACCCCAGCTTTCAAACGTCAACATGTTTTTAGTTAAATAACATTCAATATCAATAGCTTAAGCCATCCCATACATTCCTTTGAGCCGGTAGACGTACGCCAACACTTCGGCCACAGCCCGATAAAGCTCCACCGGGATGTAGTCACCGATTTCAACCATTTTAAAAAGGGCCTGCGCCAGCGATTTTTCCTCGACGATCGGAATTTGATTTTCCTCGGCAATCTCCCTGATGCGCTGTGCAACGAAGCCAGCGCCCTTGGCCAGCACGCGGGGGGCAGTCATCTCCCTGGCATCGAATTTAAGCGCAATCGCCAGGTGGGTCGGGTTGGTGATGACCACATCGGCCTGTGGAACGGCTTCCATCATGCGGCGCCGCGCCATTTCCAGCTGAACACCCCGAATTCTGGCCTTGACCTTGGGATCACCGTATGTCTGTTTGAACTCATCTTTTACTTCCTGTTTGGTCATTTTCAAATCCTGTTCGTGTTGCCAGCGCTGGTAGATATAATCAAGGGCGGCCAGCACAATCATTGCCAGGCACACAAAGAAAAAAAGTTTTAGCGAAACCCTAGCGATAAATGCGATAATTTGCCCTACCTCTTGCTGCACGAGATACGGAAAGTCCTTCAGGTCGCCTTTCACCATCAAATAGGCAATACCCCCGATAAATAGAAGTTTGATGATGGATTTACCGACTTCAACCAGTGATTTCAGAGAAACGAGGCGCTTCATTCCTGAAACAGGGTTCAGCTTGTTTAATTTCGGCGACATGGCCTCGGTGCTGATTTGAAAACCTATCTGCATGACATTGGCGATAAAGCCCACAATTGCGATCGGCAACAGAAACGGCAGCAGCACCGACAGCAACTTGTAAAAAATCCTAAGGGATAAGGCACTGGCATCGGTTATGCTGGCAATACTCAGGGAGCCAAGGTTTTGATAAATCCCGGAAATGAGATCCGACATATTCCAGAATATCCACGACCCGGCAAAATAAAAGATCCCCAGACAAGTCAGCAAAATCATCACCGAGGAGACTTCTCTGCTTATCGCAACCTGGCCTTTTCTCCTGGCATCCTCCCGTTTTTTCCCGGTTGCTTTTTCGGTTCTTTCCTGACCTGCGGTTTCAGGCATACTTAGTCAACCCTAAAATAGCCGAGTATCTCGGCTTTTATTTGTCTTATCTTGGTGTGTGCTTGTTATTAAAGATTGAATATTTTCGATTGAATATTGACGATTGAAGGAATTCTATCTTTTAATAAAAACGGAGCGATAGACGGCGAACACGCCGCGCAAGCTGAATCCATAAATTTTCAATTTGCAATCTTCAATATTCAATCTACATATTGTCTTCCGATCCTGATACCTCAGCGGCTGCTTTATTACCTTGGGCTAGGACATCGCCTTCAGCATAATCAAAATGTGTTCACCCAGTCCGTTGAATAATTTCTTAAGAAATGCTGCGAAATACGGCAGACTGAACCCCAGAAAGATAAGTCCTACACCTATTTTCAAAGGCATGGCCACAATAAAGACATTCATCTGCGGTACCGTTCGGGCGACCAACCCAAAAGCTGCACTGGTGACCAACAAGACAGCGATCACCGGCGCTCCCACCTGCACCGCGATAACGAACATATTCCCGCCCAGCTGGACCAGCTGCTCCGTCAGTGAGCCGCCGAAATGCGCACTCAATGGTGGTACTAACCGGTAGCTCTGTGCCAAGGCCCTGATAAACCAATAATGCGCATTAATTGATAAAAAAATCAGCAGCGCGACTAGGTTATTAAATTGTGCCAGGAGCGGAATCTGCTGGCTTGCGGCCGGATCCAACACATCGGCGATCGCCAGTCCCATTTGATATCCCGTTAATTGGCCGGCCAGCTGGACGCCGGCAAAAATAAATTTCACGGAGAATCCGATGGTAAGTCCCAGCAGGATTTCTCTTGCCGCGCCGATGCCGAGCGCGATTAGACTGCCCGTCACGGGTATCGGATTCAGCTTCAACATCGGAAACAGAATCAAGCTGGCGGCAAAAGCCAGCGCCAACTTGAACAGATGCGGTATCGTGTTGCTCTCAAACACCGGAATTGTCATTAAAATGGCTCCGATCCTCAAGAAAACCAATAAAAATAATTGAAGCTGCGGCAATGAGATATTCAGAAAAACCATCGCTTTACTACCGTATATAAAACATGATGTTTTCAAACAGATTCGATGTAAAAACAATCATGGTCTGCATCATCCAGGGAAAGAAGAAAATCAGTGCCGCGGCAACGGCCAGCATTTTCGGAATAAACGTCAGGGTCATCTCATTAATCGATGTTGCTGCCTGAAATATGCTCACCAGCAGTCCGACGGCCAGCCCTGCAAGCAGCATCGGTGCTGCCAGAATGATGGCTGTTTTTACGGCCTCAAAGAAAAATCCGGTTACAAATTCAGGAGTCATAATGTTGTCAATTAATTGCGACGTTTAATATCAAAGTTGGAGGTTTCAGGTGTCAG
>CP070771.1:2290858-2293811 GCA_020345785.1 Desulfobacterales bacterium | reverse complement strand
AAGCTGTCCGGCGTAATTTCACCGCTGACAACGCTTTCGCCCAGGCCCCAGTTGCCTTCGACGACAATTTTGGACAGATCCCCGGTGGTGGGCAGCACCGTCAGCGTGACTCCGGCACAGCGGGCATCGATCATTTTCAAGACCGCCACCCCGATCGGGGCCTTGTCCAGCGCCATGCCGGTTTCCAGACGAAAGGCGATGGCCCGGGTTGTAAAGGCACTGCCCCAGACCCGGATCACCTTATCGACGAGATCTTTTTTTCCGCGTACATTCAAATAGGTTTCCATCTGGCCCGGCATACTGACTGCTCCGCTGGAGCGGGCGGCCACCGGCACATCTTCACAGCCGGTTTGCTCACACAGCCGGCCGTAGTGGTTCCGGAGCTCATGCGCCATATCTGCGGGCATGGGCTTGGACTCGATGACACCCCGGATAAAGCGGCTGGCTTCGATCTGCTTTTCAACTTTGTTTATCAATCCAGTCTGGTTTTTCTGCACATATTCCCGTATTTCAGCACCTGCGCCGGTTGCTTCCATAAATTGTTCGTAACCGTCGACCGATATCGCAAATCCCGGTGGGACCCGCATTCCCAGGTGAACCATTTCACCAAGATTGGCACATTTTTTCCCCACCATGTCGTTGTGCTCGCTGCGCAGCTCATCGAACCAGTAGATCCATTTTCCTGCCATGGTGACGTTTCCTTCCTCCACCGGTAAAGAGAGCCCCGCCATTATCTTCAGGGGGCTCTCCCCTCCACCGGTTAACCGTTATTTGTCCAGAATGTATACCGTCCCGAGATTGGCATCCACTTTAACCCGTTGGCCGGACTTGATCTTCTGGGTGCCTTCGAAGACGTTCATGACCACCGGGATACCGTATTCCCGGCCGACAATGGCGGCATGGGAAAGGCTGGCGCCCCGATCTACGATCACACCCTTGATCATGGAAAAAATGGGCGTCCAACTGGGCGAGGTGGTGGCCGCCACCAGGATGTCTCCCTCCTTTACCAGGTGGAGTTCATCTTCGGTCATGATGACCCGCGCCGGGCCTTCGGCCACACCGGGGGACCCGCAGGTTCCATAAAGATCGGCTTTGAGTTCGGGGCGCACTTCCGGCATGGCTCCCACGACCACCTTGAGAGCGATGGGGTCATTGGACTGCACCAGTACGCCCATGGCCTGATCCAGATCGAATCCTTCCTTTAACATGGCAGGCGGATTGGGCGTATTTTGCCATTCTTCCCACTCCGCCTTTCTGCGCTCTACGATGTAGCGTAGGTCAAACTGGTCGGGATTGATGCCGGCCCGGCGGATTTCGTCGGGTATCAGGAAAAACATGTCTTCAGAATCATCGATGGTCCCTTTTTTAACCCACCGCTTGCCCAGGCCAAGCGCGCTTCGCCGCATCATGGCATGGGTATACAGATCCAGGTAATGGTCATGTTCTTCGCTGAAAATACCGCTTTTTTGGGCCAGCCGCATCAATTGCTCGAACCAGCCTCTTTGCTCCTGAGGAACCTTCGCGAGCACCTCTTTTTCGGCTGCTTCCCGTTCTTGGGCAATCTTCTGACGCTCCTCGTCGAGATTGAAACTCCCGCCTTTTAAGAGGAATTGCTTGACATTACCGAGGGCCGGCGTGGGATCCTCCACCCAGGAAGGCAGATTGATTTCCGACATGCGCTGCATGCGCCAGCCGTCTTCATTCATAAAATCCATAAAATCCTTCAGAAATGCCTTGCCCGTTTCCATTGACGCCAGCGCACCCGCGATATTGGCGGGATCGTTTTGAAGAAATACATCCGCCAGACCATCTTCCTGGGCCCGTTTGGAAAATTCCCACAGGCGGCGATCGACCTGAAAGACCTTGTTGTCAAAGCCGGAGACCAGTTTGTGGAAAAGCGGAGACGTGTCATCGATGCCGGCCAGTTCCCGGCACATATTTTCAAAAAGAATATAGGCCGTGTAAGTTCCATACATCATATACATGTGAATTTCCCACATGCGGCGGCAGGTGTTGATGGTCTCTTCAAAATTGTCCAGCAGTTCTATGTTGGAGGCTTCATCGAGATTCAGGGCCTTGAGGCTCTCATAGCGCCCTAAGATCTCTTCAACAAAACCGTTCCACAAACCGTCATAGTCCTGAATGAAAGGCAAGATTGCTTTGCGAAATCGTTCTTCTCTTCGCTGTTTTTCCTCTTCCGACTTCACCAGGAGCAGCGTCAGGTAACCACCTCCTTTCATAAATCGCCAGTCCCAGCCTTTTACGGTGGGCAGGCTCAATTTCTCGGCTCCATACTGCATGCCGTGTCGACAGAAATTTATCCAGAACCAACCGAACATCGGTGTCCACGGCGGCACGGAATGGGTGCCGTCCAAAAACCAGGCCGGTGATTGCTCGAAATCCCTCTCGGGGTCGAATTCCAAACCGGGAACAACATCATACACTTTCATATTAGCCTCCTTTCTGTGGGTTGACACATTTAAATTGCCGGCCGCCGGGGTGCGATCGGAAAAGGATTCCAACCGCTCCCGGGGCCTATGAATTGTGAATACCCCTGCAAGATGCGAGAGCAGCTACGGCTGACCGCTTTTGCCCGGCGAATCCGATGAATTTGTTGCCGGGGGTGTTTTGATAACTTCCATCACCTCCTGCAGATCCAGCGCGTGGAGCCGATCGCGGCCGGGTAGGCCTTCTGGGGTGTAACCCAGGGCCTGGTAGTATTCGTCCAGCAGATGCTCCAGATGGCCGACCCTCTGATCGGTGGCCGGCCCGGCCTGCTGCAAGGGTTCTTTGCGCATGCGTTCGGGCAGCGTATCGTCTTGGCGGTCAAACCCCTCCCGGACGTTGAAGCAGCGTTCGATACAGACGATGCGCTCTCCGATTTTAAGCAAATTCGCGGCGTCCGCAAAATCTTCGATGCCGGTCGCCGCAAAAAGAAGTCGGGCATACATGG
>CP070771.1:2287795-2290758 GCA_020345785.1 Desulfobacterales bacterium | reverse complement strand
CCGGACATGCCGATCATTCTGGGCGGCTCAGGCGAATTTGTTTTAGGAATGCATGGCGAGGTAACTTATAACGGCCGCCAGCTGGCTGGAATGTATCCCCACGAGCAGGCCCGAATGGCCGAAGCTGCCGGTGCCAGTATCTTCGGGGTGGCCATCGGTACCAACACGAATCAATCCGTGGCATGGAATATCGCACGCACCCTGACATTTGTCAAAGCGGCCGTGGCGGCAGTCGATATACCGGTGCACGTAAACGTCGGTATGGGCGTCGGCGGTGTGCCGATGTTGGAAGCTCCCCCGATTGACAGTGTCACGCGGGCGTCAAAATCACTGGTACAGATCGGCAAGGCCGATGGGTTGTAGATTGGCGTCGGCGATCCTTTCGGGATGCACCTGGCGCATATTTTTGCTTCAGGTATGGGCGGCATCCGGACCTCCGGAGATCTGGTGGCCTGGCTGCAGCTGATCAAAAAAATGAAAATAACCGAAGCAAAGCAGTATGTGGCAGAAAAATTGGCAGTTGACCTTTCGGACCTGACCAACGAGGAAGTCATGCGACAGATCAGGGAGGATCTGGGAATCGGCATTATTACCTCGGTGGCCGGCAGTCCGAAGGGCATGCGGGCAAAGCTCAAAGTTGCGGAGTTACTGGATGTAAGGATTAATTCGGTTGAATTGTTTAAATCCGACATAACCCAGACGAGCCGCCACTAAGTATATTAAATTTATCACGAAAGCGCGAAAGGACGAAAACACGAAAAATAAAAATTTCGTGCTTTTTAAATTTCGCGTTTTCGTGGTGAAAAACATTTTTTCCGTAATAAGGTAAAGAATTCACATTTTAGACTCTAATATAATTTAGAAATGCAGAGTGGATAGAGATGACACAGGAAATCTTTACGGCGGCAATTGAAGCAATTTTGCGGGGTGACGCTGAAAAAGCAGCTGAAGTGGCCAGGCAGGGATTAAATGAAAACATCAATCCGCTGGAATTAATGGCCAACGGATTTATCCCCGGAATCAACCAGGTCGGTGATCTTTTCGGCGCCGGCAAACTGTTTATTCCGGGGCTGGTGAAATCGGCCGCAGCCATGGAAAAAGCAACGGCCATCATTAATGCGGCCATCCCGCAGGAGCAGGAAACCCTCGGCGGCCGAATCGTCATCGGAACCGTCGAAGGCGATATGCATGACATCGGCAAGACCATCGTCGTGGCCCTGTTGCGGGCAAACGGCTTCGAAGTGCTGGACCTGGGCCGCGATGTTCCCATTGCACGTTTTATCGAAGAAGCGGAAAAATTCAAAGCCGATATTATCGGCAGCAGTACGCTGTTGACCACAACCATGGTGGTTCAGAAGGAGCTTGAAGAAGAGCTGAAACAATCAGGTTTAAAAGAAAAGTATAAAACGATTGTAGGCGGCGCTCCGGTCACCCAGCGCTGGGCCAACCGCATCGGCGCGGATGCTTTCGCCCAGGACGCCGGTGACGGCGTCAAGAAAATCAAGCAGCTGCTGACGAATGAAGATTAGCTTGTCACCTTTACTTTAACAGCCTGCCGGCCGTTTTGCGTGTCCTTGATTTCAAAGCTAACCCTATCATTGCTTGCCAGACCAAAAAAACCATGGTCAATAATTTGCGATCCGTGAAAGAAAACGTCTTCCTGATCGTTGGATGCAATAAAGCCGAAGTTTTTTTTCTTATTAAACCACTTTACTGTTCCTTCCGGCATATTAATAAACTCCTTCCATCATTGTTATAGAATGAATTACACACAGCGTCTTATTACCTGAATCTTACAAAATTCCGGTATTGGCTCTCGCATTTGCCCAATGATCGTTGATTTTAAAGCTGCCAAATAGGGCTAAACATAAAAAATGCTGCGTGTGTAAACGCCATGATTTATGCGGCTCCCGATGAAAAAGGCAAACTCACTTCTGCCTCTGCCGCAAGGATCCGATGCGCTTCTGTTCTATCAAGGAATATTATTTGCCGTCCGGCTTAGATTCCCCGAGAGGATTTATGAGATGAGAATGATGGGAATCACCTAAATCATGAACTTGTTACTTTATCGCTCATGCAGGCAAAATTGTCAATAAGAAAACCTTCCAATTGCGGATTCTTGATTGCGGATTGCGGATTTAACCGGAACATTCGACTTCTTAACTTTCCGCCACCGACGGCCCTCCATCTTTACCGTAT
This sequence comes from Desulfobacterales bacterium, assembly GCA_020345785.1. The sequence goes on along the minus strand of CP070771.1, from coordinate 2,288,559 downwards.
CCTTTGAGGATGACCGTAATCATAACCGTACCGATGATAATCAGGATTCCGCCGGCATAGAAAATGCTGGTCAGCCCCAGCCTGTCCATGATTACTCCGGCTATAACGGGGGAGACAATCATGCCCAGGCTCCAGCCGGTATCCGTCACGCCCATCGTGGCACCCATGCCGAGCGATCTTCCAACCCGGCCGGTCAGTACCAAACCGCCGGGCATCGCGATGCCGTTACCGATACCCATCAAAATATTGCAGAACAACACCGGCACGAACCCCTCGCCCAGCGGAATTCCCCAGACGGCCAGTCCGGAAACCAGTGATCCGAAAACAATCAGATACATCGGGTTTACTCGATCCGCCAGGCCTCCGCAAAGCCGCTGCAAAAAGGCGATCAGGAAAATATTGACCCCGAGAATAATGCCGACCTGGGAGCTGGTAAGTTCGATTTGCAAAGCGAATAGCGGCAGAAAGGTGTAGACACTGCCTTGACCGGCCGCCAGAAAAAAGCGCAGCAGAAAAAGCCCTAAAATGATTCGATTCTTCAAAAGGGTTTTTAGGGGTGCAATCGTTGGCCGGTTTTGATTCCGCTGCCGTTGGTGGTCACCCGGCAAAAATGCGGCAACTGCCATAAAAGTCAGCAGCGCCAGTCCGCCCATGGCATAAAAGGCCGCATGCATACCGAAGATGTCCCGGATAATGCCTCCTGCCGCAGGGCCTATGCCCAATCCGAGCATAACCGCCATGTTTTGCGTCCCCATATAGAGGCC
>CP070771.1:2284716-2287695 GCA_020345785.1 Desulfobacterales bacterium | reverse complement strand
TTTCTGATTTTATTACCGCCGTAAATACGGCAGGACAGATCATCTCTTTTGATCCAGAGGTTTTCATAACCAAGCCCCTTCAGCGGCTGGATTTGAGTCGGAAAGTTACCCAGCGGGGTCCAGGGGATTTTTTTTCCCAATTCAGGGTGATACTTGAAAAGTATCGGTATATCGGATGCTTCAGACGTCCCAATTTTTTTCATTTTTCCTCAGATCCTCCAGTCGGATACCTTGGGAGCGGAGATACTTTTTTCTGATCAGATAGTAGGCAACTCCGGATATTACAAACACCAAAAAACTACCAATCTTCACCGGCGATTTCAAATCGTATAGGATAATGATGCTGAAAAACAAAACCATCAGTATTCCCAATATTGGACAAAACCGCAGCCAAAAACCCTTTAATTTAAATTCTGATCTGCGGTACCGTTCGGGATAAAGAACCGGCAAACGGATGGATGCAATTTGCAAGGGAATGAAAATGATTAATGCCCCCAGCGCAGCAAATGCGGCAAGCGTTTGCAATGAGAATCCCGAGATTATGCCTGCCATGGAAAAAATCCAGATGATGGCCAAGAAAATATGAGGCGTACTGAATTTCTTATTTATTTTTCCCATCCAGTGCGGCAGAAGTTTGTCATCTACAATCATAAGTAACGATTTGGTACCCACGATAAACAGTGCATTCAAGGTGGTGGTTAATGCTAAAATGGCGCCCCCGATGATGAAGAATAGCAGCCCGACTTTGCCGGAGGTAAGTTGACAGACTTTGATTAGGGGCTCTTCTGATTCCAGCAAGATTTGCGGAGCAGCGGCACCGACAGTGGAGACGGCCACCACGACATAGATAATTAAAACAATTGGAAACGCAATAAAAAAGGCTGCGGGAATCACTTTGCCCGGGTTAATGATCTCTCCACCGAGTTCAATGATCCCGTTTGCCCCCCCATAGGTAAATGTCAGCAGGGCTGTTCCAAGAAAGAGATTGGGCACCCCTTGCGCGAACATGTTCGAAAAGTTTTGCAGGTCGATGACCTGCAGTCCTGATATGGAATAATAAATCAACGCCGAAATAAGGGTTATAACAAAGATGCCTTGAATTTGAGCCGCAAGTTTCACACCTAAAAGATTGATGGCGAAGATAAAGGTTACTATGGCGATCGCAACTACCGGAACCGAAATGTCTGGCAGCAAAATCTGGGCATATCTGGCACAACCCAGGGCATACAGCGGAATTTGTCCGACGAACGATGCCAGTGCATATACCCAAATGCCAACGAATGCCAGCCCGGGTGACACCATTCTGCTGGGATATTTATAATTCGCGCCGGTTGTGGGGATGGCCGATCCCATCATGGCCACCGGAAGCATGCTCAAGAAAACGGGAATCACCGCCAATGCGTAGGCCACGGGTAATGCTGATCCTGCTATTTTATATACAATTCCGGTGAAAACAAACACACCGCCGCCGATGGTAAATCCGATGGCGATGAAGGCGACAGCCGGAAGTCTCAGGACACGTTTTAATTCAACAGACATCTGTTAACGATATTTCTACTTCAGAATTTGATGTTCTTGGATCAGTAACTGCACTGCGGTGCGGTGCATGCTTAACCTATTTTCAACAGGCGGTGCTGTGGGTGTTTCAACGGTAAAGACATGCGGGCTGTTGTATAGCCGATAATAGTTGGCGATACTGAGTTGCCCGGTAAGCCGCATGTACCATAGGCCCCACATCGGTGCATCAATGATACCATGGTCGGTGTTTAAAATCACCATGTTGACATTTTCCTCGATGGGATATCCCAGTTCTTCAACCGCAGCGACGACTTTCTCACTGGTGATTTTATCTGGTTGTCCATACTGGTAAATATAGAAACCGCTGGCGGATGGATCTTCATGCAGATCCAGCATGAGATCCCATTGCCTTTCTCCAACGAATGTGTGAACAATTTTGGCTTCTTGAGAATGCAGGGTTGTAAAATCGCGATTGATATCAATGCCGTCCTGATTAAAACGAATGTCGTGGGTCAATCCCCAGGGGTTTACGACTGGAATAATGTCAAATGCGGTGCCCGGATAGAGACCGGGATTTTTTGCCAGCGTTTCCATCAATTCCATAGCATAATAGACACCTGCCGGCTCATCGCCGTGGATTCCCGCGTTTATCAGGATTTTAAAGGATATGGGCTGTTGCGGTCGGAAGGAAACACACCAAATGGGAGCCTGGAAGTTTCCATAATCGACATGACCAATGTTTTTTATTAATAGATGTGGTGAGGATGAAACGGCTCTTTGGATTCGCTTTTCGATTTCTGATAAATCCCGGGCCGGAACGATATCATTCTCAAATGGACTATGATGCCCGCTGGCACAGTAGGTAATCAAAATCGCCAAACTGCACAACAGTACTCTTTTTATCATTTTGCTCATCCGATCAACCATTTAACCATTTAACGATGTGACTATTTTGCTAAAAAAATGTTAGCCTGTCTGGCTTTCCTTTCTTTTCTTAATTTCCAATGCGGCTTTGAGTCCCTTGTCGCGGATGACTTTTAATTTCAGGCGCGTTTCGGTGATTTTAAAGAACCGTTTTCCATATTTGCGCAATAACGACGGATTGATTTCGAAACCGAGTCCCGGACGCCGAAACGGCTGCAACATACCTTCCGCATCCGGTAGAATCGGATCAATAATCCCCTCCCTGTATTCCGGAATCCATGATGGCGCCTCCAGGGGATACTCCAGCGGCAGTTGGTTGGTGGTATCTGCCAGCACCATATTCCAGTTAATGTAAAACCCGATACCATTGGTCCAGGTGTGCGGTGAAAACAGCCGGTGGTTTTGATGACACATATCGATCATCTGCCTGACTTGAGCTATGCCGCCGGCGAAGGTGGCATCCGGCTGATACACATCAAAGCAATCTTTTTCAAACATAATTTTAATTTCATCCAAGCCGTAGTTTAGCTCCGCACC
>CP070771.1:2281636-2284616 GCA_020345785.1 Desulfobacterales bacterium | reverse complement strand
CAAAATCAATATGTATGTCCGGCTGGTGGTCTGCGGTAGGAAGATTCGCCGCAAATTCGATCCCGACTCAAAGCGAGTGGTTTCTGATACCGGCAATCTCCAACATAAACAAACTTTAAGTCCTCAAATGCCAGTAATCAATATAAAAAAAAACCGGCACGCACACGGTGCCGGCTCAGGGAGTGCTTTTCGAAACGCGTCGCAAGTATGACGCTTTATAACGATATCAACCCGCTCAGCGCTTCAACAGATGCATGGCTTTCGAAACCACCGCGGACGCCTGCATGCCGTATTTTTTCATGACAATGCCGCCGGGAGCCGAGGCGCCGAAACGATCGATGCCGACAATTGCCTCCGGGCGGCCGACGTATGTCTCCCAACCCTGGCTCACACCGGCTTCAACCGCTACTCTGGCGCTCACAGCCGGCGGCAGCACCGCATCCCGATGTTTCCGGGGGGCTTTTTCAAACAACTCCCAGCTGGGCATGCTCACCACCCGGGCGGCCACACCCTTCTTGGTTAAAAGCTCCCGGGCTTCCAGGCAGAGGTGCACTTCGGAACCGCTGCCGATCAGGATCACATCCGGTGTGCCGTCCGAATCCGCCAAAATATAGCCGCCTTTGGCCAGCCCGGAAGCTGCGGGATATTGCCTGCGGTCCAGCACCGGCAGATTCTGGCGGGTTAGGATCAAGGCCACCGGTGCATCGGCGGTTTTGAGGGCTGTTTTCCAGGCGACCGCAGTTTCGGTGGCATCCGCCGGTCGAATAACGATGAGTCCCGGTATCGCTCTCAAGGCCGCCAGGTGCTCGATCGGTTGGTGCGTAGGACCGTCTTCTCCGACCGCAACGCTGTCATGGGTAAACACGTAAATAACGGGCAGTTTCATCATGGCTGCCAGACGAACGGCCGGACGGCAGTAGTCGGAAAAAACCAGAAACGTTCCGCCGTAAGGGCGCAAGCCTTTATGCAGCGCCAGGCCGGAAAGAATTGCGCCCATGGCGTGCTCACGCACCCCGAAGCGGATATTGCATCCGCCATAGGATCCCTTCTGAAAGTCGAACGATGACTTGATTAGCGTGTTGTTTGAAGGCGCCAGGTCGGCCGATCCGCCGAAAAGTGTCGGGATTTTTTCTGCCAGCCCGTTTAACACCTGCCCCGATGCCGAGCGGGTCGCAACCGGCTTGCCGTCCGCAAAATTTGGAATTTTGGAATCCCACCCCCGGGAAAGTTTGCCGGCTACGGCTGCCTGGAAATCCTTGGCCGGCTCCGGATACTTGTTGGCGTATGCTTTGAATTTCTTTTCCCAGGCCGCTTCGGCCTTTTTGCCCTTGTCCACGCACTTGCGAAAAGCTTTGAGCGCCCGCTCCGGGACGTGAAATTTCTTATCGGGCGGCCATCCAAAATTTTCTTTGGTCAGACGGATCTCGTCTTCACCCAACGGCGCGCCGTGCGCATCGTGGGAATCCTGTTTGTTGGGGCTGCCGTATGCAATGTGGGTTCGCAAGGCGATCAGTGTCGGCCTGGCGGCTTCCGCCTGGGCCTCTTTGAGCGCGGCCAGAACAGCACCCGCATCATGGCCGTCTTTTACCTCCAGAACCTGCCAGTTGTAAGCCTTGAATCGAGCGGGGACATTTTCGGTAAACGCCAGATTTGTGCTGCCTTCGATGGAAATTTTATTGTCATCGTACATGCAAATCAGTTTGCCCAGACCGAGATGGCCGGCCAGCGAGGCCGCCTCCGAGGTGATGCCTTCCATCAGGTCGCCGTCGCTGCAGATAACATAGGTGTAATGATCGACAATCTTCTGATTGCCTTTGTTAAATAAAGCAGCCAGATGACTTTCCGCCATGGCCATACCCACGGCATTGGTAAGTCCCTGCCCCAGGGGACCCGCAGTGGTCTCAACCCCCGGTGTATGGCCGTGTTCCGGGTGACCGGGTGTTTTGCTGCCCCACTGTCGGAAATTTTTAATCTCCTCCAGGCTGACACCGTAGCCGGTTAGATACAGCAGACTGTAAAGCAGCATGGATGCATGACCGGCTGAAAGCACAAAACGGTCGCGGTCAAACCAGGCTGGATTGGCGGGATTGTGCTTCATCACTTTGGTCCAAAGAACGTAGGCGGCGTCCGCCAGCCCCATCGGCGCCCCCGGATGGCCGGAGTTGGCCTTCTGGACCGCATCCATTGCCAGGACCCGGATGGTGTTGCTGCACAAGCTGTCAAGGGTTGAGGTTTTTGCCGTAGAACCTTTTTTCATTCTCTAATCTCCTTTCAGATGTAGCTGGCTCTCTGAGGCTAAAGAAACTTATTAGCCTTAGGCGCCGGCGCATGAATTACACTATTATCTTCTCCCGCTCGGGATCGTAAAGGACTCGACCGGGTTCCAGCTTCAGGGGATACAGCTTTTGATACACTTCGATCTCAAAACCATCATCGCGGCCTGCATCTTCCGCCGGGATATAGGCGTAGCAGATATTTTTCTTAACCGTATGACCGTAGCCTGAGCTGCTGGTCACACCCAGCACGCTTCCTTTGTGAACAATGGGAGCCGAGCTCTGGATCATCACCGGTTCTTCGACATCTAACGTAAAGGAGCAAAGCTTCCATTTGGGTCCTTTGTTTTTGACCCGCGTCAGGGCCTCCTTGCCGATGAAACCGTCCTTTTCAAGGGCCACACAAAATCCGAGGCCTGCATCATAGGGGGTGTACTCCGGCGTCAGCTCGGAACCCCAGTCGGCATATCCTTTTTCCAGATGCATGGATGCGATCGTGCGGTAGCCCGCATTTTTGATGCCAAGATTCTGACCGGCCTCCCAGAGACTTTCATAGACATGGACGGCAAATTCTGTTGGTATGTAAAGTTCATAGCCCAGCTCCCCGACATAAGTGATGCGAAAGGCCGTAACGGGGGCAAATCCAACCGTAAATTGCAGGCAGGTGCCGAAAGGAAAGGATTGGCCGCTGATGTCGGCACGCGTGA
>CP070771.1:2278549-2281536 GCA_020345785.1 Desulfobacterales bacterium | reverse complement strand
CACAACCAGATCATTAAATATAAAACCAAAATTTTTTATTCGATCTCCATTCATATGCCACCGGCGTCGTTTAAATTGGGACCACCGAATCATTCTCCCGCTGTAACGTTAAAACCTTGTCAGTTCCTCACCGGCTTAGCCGGTGGCTTATGAATGGAGTCAGAGTTAAGCACACGGTCGACTTGATTTGCACTAAAATGTTATTACCTTTTTGAAACCAATAATTCAAAAGGAGGTATAAAATGCAAGAACGTAGTGATGTGTTTACTTTTGGGGGAAAGCCGTTCACGCTGCTTGGCCCTGAACTTAAAGTCGGAGATGAAGCACCGAATGTCACTCTGTTGGCAAACGACCTGAGTCCGGTCAAAATTTCTTCCTATAAAGGTAAGATCTGTGTAGTTTCTGTTGTGTCCTCCCTGGACACGGGGACATGCGACATGCAAACCCGCAAGTTTAATGAGGCAGCCGGCAATCTCGGTGAGAATGTTGTCGTTCTGACCATTAGCACGGACCTGCCCTTTGCTCAGGCCCGTTGGTGCGGTGCCGCCGGGGTTGATAAAGTGGTTACCCTTTCCGACCATCGCGACACTGCCTTTGGTAAAGCATTCGGTGTTTTGATTAAAGAGCTGCGTCTGCTGGCCCGGTCGGTTTTTGTCATCGACCAGAACGGAACAATCCAATACATCCAGTTGGTTAAAGAAGGGACAGGCGAGCCGGATTATAACGCCGCGCTGGAGGCAGTGAAAAAATTGGTATAATTCCCCCGCGGCGAACAACGGTTTACAGGCGGTTGTCTACCAGGGGTGAAGTCAAAGCTTGACCCTCTCTCCGGGCTTTAGGCCCTAGGGGCCGGAAGCTGAGCCGGGATTCTTAACGGGACCCGCCTGTAATCGATGGATGCCCTGAGATTCTCGAAAAATATTACGGCGATATTCAATGACAGGCGGAGCGAAACGATGAGCCGAAACCGGCCCGCATTAAACTCCCAAATAGATGATCCTGCAAGCTGGGTGGACCGTTACGGAGACGCTCTCTACCGCTTCGCGCTGTCCAGGGTTGAGGATCCTTCATTGGCAGAGGATCTCGTTCAGGAGACATTTCTGGCGGCGTTGAAGGCCCGGCAAAATTTCCAAGGCCGCTCCACAGCCAGAACCTGGCTGATCGCCATCCTAAAACACAAGATCGTCGATCATATCCGTAAGCGCGTCCGAGAACCGATATCGGATAAAGTTGAATCTTTGTCTGATGCCGCCGCAAATGATCCCGTTGACGACAATTTCAAAAATGATGGTGCGTGGCGACAGCGGCCATCCCAATGGGCTGTCAATCCGATGAAATTATATGAACAGAAAGAATTTATGGACGTTTTATATCGGTGTCTGGCAGATTTGCCGGAGCGCCAGGCCGAGGCCTTTATGATGCGCGAAATCGATGGTTTAAGCACGGAAGAAATTTGTAAGGCATTAAATATTTCTGCGACGAATAGCTGGGTTATGCTTTACCGGGCGCGCATGTTGTTGCGACATTGCATTGAAAACCAATGGCTTGTTGCTGAAAGTTAGAGTTATGAATATGCCGATATGGATGTTAAATTGCAATGATGTAGCAAAGAAAGTATCCGAATCCATGGATCGGACCCTTCCGCTTCATCAGCGGATGATGATAACGATGCATCTTTTGATGTGCAAATACTGTCATCGTTTCAAGCAGCAATTGCTGATTATAAGAAATGCCATGCGCTTGAATGATCTGCTTGAAGGCGAACCGGACCACTCTCAAATCCTGCCAACAGAGGCCCGTTACCGCATTAAACAAGCAATGCAGGATTTTCTCTCCAGATCAGAATGAGGTCTGAACATTCCTTCTCGACTTGACAAAAAAAGTAAATGCTTGTAAATTCTATCCAATACTAAGATCGGCAGTCTGAACGGAAGGATGTCCATGGATACCAGGTTAGAAGGAGATTTTCAGGGCGCTGTAATGACAAAAAATGAAGGCATCATCAATGCAAAGGACAGGGGAGGCCGGCGTCGGTTGCCGGATCGTCGACAATTTTCTTCATCAGATCATTTCCCGGAAAGAAGAAATCTGCGTCATCGTCGTAGCGGTAACGATCGCAGAACTATGCTGAATCTAAAAAGGAGAAAAAAAATCGAACGTCGCCGAATGTTCAAAGAAAAATATTCGAAATAGAAATCCTCTGCCTATTTAAAAATAAATTTCCATTCAGAATCTCTTCGGCGAGCTTGAAATAAGAGGAGGAATGCCTATGCGCACCGATCTTGAAAAAAGAGATTGTGCGCGCTTTTACCACGAAGCCCCGATTGTAGTTGAAAAGTGCGGGACGGGGGCTTACTATGAGGCCAGAATGTACAACTATAGTCTGCAAGGCATGTATTTTGAATCAGACCTTGCTCTATTGCCGGGGGCCCGGGTAAACCTGTGGCTGTCGAACATGCCTAAAAATGCTCTGCCGGAAATACATTTTGCCGAAGTCAGATGGAGTGAAGAAATTGTCGCAGCTGTTGTTTTGTTCGGTTACGGAACCGGAATCAAATATATCCGACCCGTCAAGCACTGTGATTTTCCTGGACAATTTCGGATCATCAAGGGCGGCCGGGATCCGGAAGAATCCGTTTTTTAATAAACCGTCAATCCCGTTCCGGCGTTGGCTTGGAATACCCTGTCAAGCTTCCGTTTCCACCAATGATTTTGTGAATTTCTTCCGTAATTCTCATCCGCTCAATGATTTTTTCCAGTGATTCAACGCCTTTTTTGAGACGTTCACTGGTAGAGGTCATTTCAAGGAATCGTTGTTTTTCTTCGGGGCTAAATCCTTCGCATCCGGCGATTAAAAACGAAATGGATTTAATATCCATTTTTTCGGCAAAGTCATATGCCTCTTGAGTTTCCAGGCTTGAGGTGAATTGCTTTAAAAGATTCATCCCCCGTTGTGCCATATCTTGACTGAGTCGTTTATGATCAAG
>CP070771.1:2275453-2278449 GCA_020345785.1 Desulfobacterales bacterium | reverse complement strand
ATTTTATGAAAAAAATTTTTTATCACGAAAGCACGAAAGGACCCCGGTTAAACAGAAAAAAAGGCTTAACCGGACAGGCGAAAACACGAAAAAAGAAAAGTAAATTTGGTAATTTCTATTTTTCGGCCCTGAAGCGGGATCTCCGCTGCGATCGGCTCGTCCGGCTTAGTCCAAGAGCAATGAGATCCATCCATATATCGCATCAGACATGATATTCGTCAATGGCTTTCAGTTTCCGCATCTTTTCACACTCCATTAAAGTCTTATATTTATTTTTACGTTGTCATATTTATCTTTGCATCAAGACCTTTATATCGTCACCTGGCGGAGCTTGGTAAAGGAATCGGATGACCCAAAAATCATAAGGAGACCCCCAGTGAATATTCGCCTGATAACCCTTAGTATATTCATGGCAGTTTGGGTGACTGTCATTGATGCACATTCCTATGAAAAGATGCATTTCGGAACTTACACTCCCGCTCAATTTCGGGACTACTGGTATAACCATGGTGCTGAAATATCCCGCTTCAACCTGCAGCAGGTGCGTTACGGGGATACACATCGAGGGGATGCCGTACTGGTATTTGTCACCGAAGAATTGAATCCCGCCATTCAGATCAAAGCGGATCATCCCGGATCCGAGAATATTCCTGTGTTAAAGCTGAATGCCGTTCGCAAATTTTTTACCGGTATCTATCCCTATTCAATTATGTCATCAATCTTCAGTCCGGTGGATATGCAAAAATATCCGCTGCCCCTTAAAATCAGTTCTTCCACCCAGGAGTGGTGCGGACATGTCTATACTCAGATGAATCTGCACAACAACGAATACCGGGTGAGGCTGCATTCCTATTTTGAAAAAGAAGGCGACCGGGATTTCAAGGTAAAAAATTCTGTGCCCGAAGATGCCGTCTGGAACATGATTCGAATCGCTCCGAACAACTTGCCGCAGGGGGAGTTTTTCATGATTCCCGGTACGGTCTATGCGCGTTTGGTCCACCGGCCTTTGGAGCCGCAAAAGGCGACCGCCAGGCTGGACCCCGTTGAAGGAAAAAGTCTTGATGGAAAACCACTGGTGGGATACGAATTAACCTTGCCCGGCGAACAGCGAACCCTGCGGATTGTTTTCGAAAAAGTTTTTCCCTATCGTATTCAGGAGTGGGAGGAGTCTTACCCCGGTCTGAGCGGGACGGGAGCAAAAGTAATGACAACCCGCGCCGTTCGAACCCATACGATTATGAATGCCTACTGGCAGCACCATAGTAATAAGGACCGGGTGTTATTGAAGAAATTGGGGTTGAGTGCGAGGGAGATGGGGACAGATTAAGGCAAAGGTGAAGCATCGGAACGCTGGTATATTTAGAAAAGCTCAAATTACAAGCACCAAATTCCAAACAAATCTCAAATCCCAATTTTCAATAACCAAAACGAGTTTGGAATTTTGAATTTGGATCATTCGAATTTGTTTGTATTTTGTGATTTGTTATTTGGAATTTCTGAGTACTTCGATATCCTCTCAAATCAATTTAGCGGTAACTTTTGTCACAACATTATGGAATAATTTGGTAAAATTCTTTTATGCCTATTTACAACGCCGACATAGCCGATATTTTCGATGAAATTGCCGACTATCTGGAGATCGACGAGGATGAAAATCCTTTTCGCATCCGCGCCTACCGCAATGCGGCCCGCAGCGTCCGCGGCCTGGGGTTGGAGCTGAAAGATCTGGTGGCGCAAAAAGAGGATCTGACGAAGCTGCCCGGTATCGGCAAAGAATTGGCGGCCAAAATCGTCGAAATCCTGCAAACAGGGTCCACCCATGCGCTCAAAAATCTCCAGGAAAAAATTCCGGCGGAAGTCATCCAGATGTTAAAGATTCCCAACCTCGGACCCAAGCGGGTTCGGGTGTTGTACCATGATCTCGGAATTAAGAATTTGAAGCAGCTGCTGCAGGCTGCCCAGGACGGCCGCATAAAGTCTGTGCCGGGTTTCGGCCGAAAAACAGAAACCCAAATCCTGGAGGCGGTCAAAGCTTTTTCTGCGAAGGAAAAGCGTTTTAAAATTGCGGCGGTTAGGCCGTATGTCGAGTCACTGCTGGATTATCTGAAAAGCGCACCCGGGGTTAAGCAGGTTGTGACGGCCGGCAGTTACCGACGATCCAAGGAAACCGTGGGAGATCTGGATATTCTTGTCGTTGCCGGCAGAAACAGTTCCGTAATGGGCCGGTTTGTTGATTATGAAGATGTTAAGGATGTGTTGTCCAAGGGGACGACACGATCCAGTGTTGTTTTGCGTTCCGGTTTACAGGTGGATTTAAGACTGGTTGAAGACCAAAGCTTTGGTGCGGCGCTGCAGTACTTTACCGGGAGCCAGGCACACAACATCGCCGTTCGGCGCCTTGGACGCCAGCGCGGGTTGAAAATCAATGAATACGGCGTTTTTAAGTTTGATGAGCGCGTTGCCGGCAGCACCGAGGAGTCCGTATACCAATCCATCGGTTTAGCCTATATTCCACCGGAGCTGCGTGAGAACCGGGGGGAGATCGAAGCGGGCCGGGACAATCGTCTACCGCGGCTGGTCGAGCTGAGGGATTTGAAAGGTGATCTGCACTCCCACACCAACTGGTCGGATGGCCGCAATACGCTGGAACAAATGATTGAGGCGGCCCAAAAGAGAGGTCTGAAATATCTTGCCATTACGGAACACTCGGATCGGCTGAAGGTGGCCGGCGGGCTCAGTGATTCCCGATTGTTGGAGCAAATGGAGAAAATCGATAAATTAAACGACAAGCTTCGTGAAATCACCCTGCTCAAAGGCATCGAAGTGGAGATATTGGAAGACGGCGGTCTGGATCTGTCTGACGACATTCTGGGCAGGCTGGATCTGGTGGTGGGATCGATGCACAGCCATTTTACTTTGCCGCGGCAAAAGCAGACGGAGCGTATTCTGCGAGCCATGGATCACAGGTATTTTTCGATCCTGGCGCATCCGATCAA
>CP070771.1:2272352-2275353 GCA_020345785.1 Desulfobacterales bacterium | reverse complement strand
TCATTGAGCGATTTACCGTTGATTCCAAAATTGAATCTTAACCTACAAGAAGGGAGAAACTAACATTTGCTTTGCCTCCCCGTGAGCCGAAATTATGTCGAAAATTACGTGCATGCCTGTTCATTTGCATGGTTGGATGGGATTTCATGATAGGTTTTTGATCTTCAAATGCTAATTACTGGTAGAAACGATAATTTGTCAACAATAAATAACAGTTACACCTGAGTGGCAGCGTATCGTCCTCTTTACTGTCATTAGATCGAATCTTTTATTTCTGCTGATCCTGACCATCGAATCACGTTCAAAAAGTATTGACAACCATCAACGAATCGTCAAATATATTGTTAACAATTTTATGAGATATTCATTTTGTCATATTATATTAGACAGTTATGATCATAATTCCGAAACAAGTGAGCTATGAGTTATTCTAAAATTGAAAACCTGGTCCTTCTGGGCTCGGATTTTTTACTGGAGAGCAGACGAAATGGGATCAAAGTTTAAAATCTTACTGTACGAAGCCATGCATCGCGCAGGCACCGCTCTTTTGGAAGAAAAATGTGACCTGGTTTATGCCCGATCTTTCGCAGAAGAGGATATCATCGAGCAGGTTGCCGATGTGGATGCCATTATCATCAGAGCCAACGGTGCTGTCAGTGCAAAAGTAATGGACGGCGCTCCCCGATTAAAGGTTGTCGGAAGGCATGGGGTTGGACTTGATGCCGTTGATATGGATGCCGCCCGACAAAGAGATATCAAGGTTGTCTATACGCCCCAGGCCAACAAGGAAAGTGTGGCCGAGCATTTCGTGGCCCTGGCGCTGATGCTGGCCAAAAAGATCAGGCTGGCGGACATTGCCCTCAGGGAGTGCCACTGGCAGGCGCGCTACGAACTGATCGGAACCGAGCTGAGAGAAAAAACTTTGGGGGTGCTGGGCTTCGGTCGGATCGGTCAGCAGACGGCCCGAATTTGTAAATACGGATTCGACATGCCCATCCTGTATTATGATCAACTGGCATTTCCCGATGCCGAAAAAGAGCTTGAGGCCTTGCGCGTCGACAAAAAAACCTTGTTTCAAAAGGCGGATTTCATCTCCGTCAATCTGCCCCTGGTGCCCGAGACCCGGCATTTTGTGAAGGCGGATTTGCTGAATCTGATGAAACCGACGGCCTTTCTGATTAACATGGCCCGGGGACCGATCTGGCAAGAGGCGGATGTCGTCGTAGCACTGCAGGAAAAGCGAATTGCCGGGGCCGGCTCGGACGTGTACGAATTGGAGCCGATTACAGCTGACAACCGGCTGCTCAAACTGGAAAACTTTGTCGGAACACCGCACATGTCCGCCCACACCGAAGAGGCCATGATCCGTATGAGCATGGTGGCCCGCGATGTGTTGGCCGTTTTGGAAGGCCGGGAGCCGGAGTTTTCGGCGATATAAGGGGGGTGGATTTGTGAGTTGAACCCAAATCGGACCGAATTTTAAAACGGATGGATTTCGAAAAATCACAGGCCTGAAAGCTCGGAGGCTATAAGGCTTGAAAGCTTAAAAAAATTGGATTCCGACGACGGGTCGGCAAATAAAAATTGATCTGATCTTTAAGGCCTTCAAGCTTCCCAGCCTCCCAGCCTCCTGGCCCATTGCTTTGCAAACCAAACTTGTTTGACCACCGCCCAATCGACAATTTCTGATAAGGAGAACCCATGCCCAAGGTGACCATATTTTCGCAATCGTGCAAAGGTGTTGACGACTGCGGCATCTGTGCCTTTGTCTGCCCGGAGCAGTTGTTCAAGGCCTGCCGGGAAATGAATGAGGCCGGCTACTATCCCCCGGAGATCACCGATCCGGAGGCCTGCACCGGCTGCCAGAACTGCATGATATATTGTCCGGACTTTGCCATTGCAGTTGAAAAGGACGACAAGAAAAGCTCGTCAGCGAAAAAGAAATAAAAGGATAACCATGCTACGCAAAAAGAAAGTACTCACAGGAACCCACTTTGAAATGGGTAATTGGGCCTGCACCGAAGGGGCCATTGCGGCGGGGTGTAATTTTGCAGCCGGGTATCCCATCACGCCCGCCAGTGAAGTCGCGAATTTTCTGGCTGCCCGGCTGCCGGAGACCGGCGGAACATTTTTGCAGACCGAAGACGAAATCAGCGCGATCTGTGCCGCCATCGGCGCTTCCTGGGCCGGCTGCAAGGCCATGACCGTTACCTCTGGTCCCGGTATCAGCCTGATGCAGGAAAGCATCGGCTTTGCGGTGGCCACCGAGACGCCCCTGGTTATCGTGGATGTTCAGCGCTTCGGGCCGTCGACCGGTGTGCCGTCGGTGGGGCTGGCCGGGGACATCGTTCAGGTGGCCCGTGGGTCCCACGGCGACTACCAGATCGTAGCCCTGTGCCCCGAAAGGCCGCAGGAGATGTTTGACATGACCATCCGGGCCTTTAATCTGGCTGAGACTTACCGCGTACCGGTCTTTGTCATGGCCGACGGCTTCATGGGCCACATGCGGGAGCAGATCGCGATTCCCGCCGAAGATCAAATCGAGCTCAAGAGCCGCAAAATTGCCGCACCGGCCGCCACCGTACTGGAGCGGCAGGATTTTCAGGATGTCAACGTCGCCCCCATGCCGGTATTCGGCCGGGGTCTCAAAGCCCACGTGACCAGTTCCTGTCACGATGAGCACGGCATGCGCAATTTGTCCGACCCCGAGGTTATGCACCGCTACACGATGCGGCCGATCGAAAAAATCCTCACCCACCGCGATGACATTGTGCAGGTGGAAGACGACTGCGATAACGTCGACGTTGCCCTGGTCAGCTGTGGCACGGTTTCCCGCTGTGCCCGCGCCGCCGCGCAATTGGCCCGCAAAGAGGGGCTGAAAGTGGGCACCCTGCGTTTGCTGACGGCCTGGCCCTTTGCGGATCGGGAAGTTCGCGCGGTGGCCGAAAAGGTCGACCACATGCTGGTGTTGGAAAACAACACCGGCCAGTTATATCCCTAT
>CP070771.1:2269233-2272252 GCA_020345785.1 Desulfobacterales bacterium | reverse complement strand
CCTTTTGTTTTTTCCTCTTCTTTAACCCGTTGAACTAAAATTCGATCCTGTAATGGTCTGAGTTTCATGGTTCAGATTCTCCTCTTTGAAACACCTGTTTCATCCATGTGATATGCTGAAAGTGTTAAATGGCAGCAAAAAGCTGTGAACGCTGTCATAGCCAACCAACTGGGTTCTAAATTCAACCCCCTTTGAAAAAGCTTTAGCCTCAGATGAGTAATGAGCCGAAGAAATTTGAGTGTCAACAGCGACTTCAAATTCGATGGATGCAGTTAAGCCTCTCGTGAAAAGAATGGTAATGGGTGTAATCTCCTGAAATGAATCAATAAATGAAAGGACGCAATGTGATTGGCTGTTGCGGGGCCAGCTCCGGCTCAATTCAGTCCGGTGTTAGTTGAAAAGTAGAAAAGAGAAATGTTGCGATAGTCGCTTATTCGGAAAAAATATGTATCTTAGTCCATTTTGTCAAGCCGCTTCCGAATGAAAAGCTGTAAACAAATCTGGTGATCTGGTTTACCAAAAAATTAGATGACTCGCTGCGCTTAATCGTCACCTCGCACACCGATGAGGGCATCCGAACCCCGATCCTGCCCCCGGACCGGCAGATTCTGATCGGCACGGGAATTCAATACGACTGGAATAAGGACGTAACCGTAGGAGCCGCCTATGAATATCTGGATGCGGGCGAAACAGAGAATGATCAGGATGACGGACCCCTCAAGGGTGAATACGATACCAACGCAATTCACTTTCTTGCCGTGAACCTGATCTGGAAGTTTTAACTTACGAATTGGATTAGTAAAGGGCATCCACAACTTTCTAATTTTGTGGATGTCTGCTATTATGAATACACAAGTATTATATTTTGCTTTTTGCTGATTTCTTTTGTAAACCTGAAAAAAATTAACCAATAAAAAACAACCAATAATTCCAAACACCTAAAAAGTAAAAAAGGATGATGGTCGATTTTATCTCATTAATTTTCACCGTTTGGGCTTCGATTTCAGCTTCCGACTTTGCTCTTCGAACTACGACGGGACAAGACGACCCAACAAGGCGGGCGAACCGGAGACGTCCATGACCCTTTGTTACGCGCTTTCAGCGTCTTTCGTTATTAAGGGCTCGCAATCCGCCGCGGATGGCTTCGCCCTTAAATGCCCCCGAATGGCGGGATCACACAGAAGATTTTACAAAATAAGGTGTGCGTCTTGCATATGAAAGTCTCCGACTCGTGCAAAATTAGGGAAGACGATCGGCTTTTCAGAGTCGTCATCAGTCAGTCCCGTTGTGCTGAAAGATGGACGCAAAATTGATAATTGTTGCAGCCTGAGAAGGAGATTAGATACGTCATGTCACCCACGGAATCAACGAACCATACCGGCCTGATCTGTAAATCCTTAAAGCCCCTCACGGGTGAAAAAATATCCGGTGCCCAGCTCATTGCGGAGACCTTCAAAGGGTACGGTATCACCCATGTGTTTTTCGTCGAATCCATCCTGCGAAAGGCGCTGGCAGCAATGGAGGCCCTGGGTATCCGGCGCATCCTGACCCACTCGGAGAAGGCCGCCGCCTATATGGCGGACGGTTATGCCCGGTTCAAACGCGCCCCCGGAATCTGCATGGCCCAATCAGTGGGCGCTGCAAACCTGGCTGCCGGTCTTCAGGACGCTTTCCTGGGGCTTTCGCCGGTAATCGCCGTCACGGGCAGAAAAGATCCCCTCTATCAACACCGCAATGCCTATCAGGAACTCGCTCACGGTGACATGTTTATACCGGTCACCAAATTCAGGGCGCGGGTGGATGCTCCGGAACAACTTGCCCAATTGCTCCGGCAAGCTTTTCGGGAATCAACTTCAGGAGCCCCGGGGCCTGTTCACCTGGATTTGCTGGGGTTTGTGGGTCAGATCACTGCCAACTATGAATTTGAAGATATCGAACTGATTGTAGAAAAACCTTTCACCCGGTTCCCATCCCAGCGGCCGGTGCCGGAGGAAAAATGTCTGCAGGCTGCGGCTGCAGCTCTGGGAATGGCCGAGCGCCCGGTTATTGTTGCCGGCGGGGGTGCCATGGCGTCTTCGGCCGGTGATGAAATTACTGATCTGGCCGAAAAACTATCCATCCCCGTTGCCACCTCGCTTAACGGCAAGGGCATCATCCCGGATAACCACCCGCTCGCTGTCGGGGTGGTCGGCTCGTACGCCCGCAGTTGCGCCAACAAAATTGTGTCCCAGGCGGATCTGGTTTTATTTATCGGCTCCCAAACGGGAGACATGGTCACGGACGACTGGACGCTTCCCCGGCCCGGAACGGCAGTGATTCAAATCGATATTGATCCGTTGGAACTGGGACGCAGCTACCCGAACCTCGTCGGACTGATGGGGGATGCCAGAGCGACGGTGCGCCGGCTGAGCAACTATGTCGATGCGTCGACTACCAAGGATCGATGGGCAACGTCTGCGCGTGAAATCGTGCAGCAATGGCAGCGCGCAGGAGCAACGCTAAGCCGTTCAGACGATGTACCGATCCGACCGGAAAGGTTGTGCCGTCAACTTACCAAAGTGCTGCCGCCGGATGCGGTCCTTGTGGTCGATACCGGCTACTCCAGCGCCTGGACCGGTGCTCTGGTGGATTTGAACCATCGTGGACAGCGCTATATCCGGGCTGCCGGATCGCTGGGTTGGGCCTTTCCGGCATCGCTGGGAGCCAAATGCGCCGCACCGGACCGACCGGTTGTTTGCTTTACCGGAGACGGAGGCTTCTGGTATCACCTCTGTGAACTTGAAACCGCTAAAAGGTACGGCATCCACACGGTGACCGTCGTCAACAACAATAGCTGCCTGGCCCAATCCATGCCGGGAGTAGAGAGGGATTACGACGGCATGCCGGGAAACAAGAATGAACTCTT
This sequence comes from Desulfobacterales bacterium, assembly GCA_020345785.1. The sequence goes on along the minus strand of CP070771.1, from coordinate 2,269,347 downwards.
CCGATTCGGAAAAATGGATTTCGCCCGCATCGCCCAGGACATGGGATGCGTCGGCATCAGGGTTGAAAGGCCCGATCAAATTGAAACAAGTTTAAACCGGGCGCTTGAAACAGA
>CP070771.1:2266112-2269133 GCA_020345785.1 Desulfobacterales bacterium | reverse complement strand
CGTATGGCCGCAGCCGTGGTATTGGTTCTGCTTGGATTCGGGGCCGGCTCGCTGATGCTTCCCAACGGGGACGGGCAATTTTCCGCCCTGGTCACCCCGTTTCCGGCCAGCTATAGCCGGGTGGTGGACGAGGCGCTGGAGCACAACCTGAGCGGTTCCCCCCGGCAGTGGCAAGCGCCCGGGGACCCGCTGGCCATTACGGTAACACCCGTCAGGACCTATCGCGACAAAAACGGCCAGTATTTCCGTGAATACCGGCTGGAAGTTGTTAGCGAAAACGAACGCCGGCAGGTCAATGGTCTGGCCTACCGCGAAGGTGGCAAATGGAAGACCAAGGCCGTATTTTATCAATAGGGGGGATAGACATTTCAGATTTACAATATTTTTTATGGAGCTGATGATGTTCAATAAAGAAATCAATCTAATTCGTTTTTTTTACCGGATGGCAAGTTTGATGCTGATCATTCTGGCAGCATACGGCTGTGCAACCACACCGCCTCCTTCCGGGCCTCAACTACCTCCGGCACCGCTGCCGACCTACGAAAAGGGAACAACGTTCATATACTCCAATGGCGCCTGGGAGACCGTTACAGCCATCGCGCCGGGGCGGGTTACCTGGCAAAACCATCGCGGTTACGTATCCAGCGGGTCGCCGGATTTCACCCATCGCCCTTTAAACTGGCAGACCAAAACCCGGCAGGGCACCCGGCAGATTGCACCGCGCCAGGATTTATTGATCCAGAGAAACACATCGTTGTGGCCTCTGCAAATCGGAAATTCGGCGGGCTTTTCCGAGATGGGCACCTGGAGCGAGCAAGAGGGCCCCGCAAAGTCTTCCGATGCAAATTGGTTCTGCGAAGTCGTCGGCACCGAGCGGGTTGTTGTGATGGCCGGCGAGTTCGATACCTGGAAGATTGTTTGCAAGCGCTATTCCACTCCCAAAAATCCCGCCAGCGTCCGGGTCCTGCAGGCGATAACCTGGTATTACGCGCCTGCGATCGAACATTACGTGCTCAAGACCATCTCCTATTATTATGACAGGCCTTCCAGGCGCCAGGAGTTGCTGGCCGTTTTGCCGCCCCTGGAAGGGCTCTCCGCTTCGGCCCGGCGTCGCATGGACGCCAGCTTTCAGCGGGCCATGGAATTCAAGAAAAGCGGCCAATCGGTTCCATGGTCAATACCCTCCACCGCCCTGGCCGGCGAAATCACACCGACGGGCACCTTCCGGTTGGCGGACGGCTCGTTCTCGCGCCGTTACATCCAGAAGCTGAAGCTTCCGGATGGTCAGCGAACCTACTATGGCATGGCCGTCAGAAATGCAGACGGTGTGTGGGTTGTCCCCCGCAAATGACGGCTAAAAACCCGATCACCCGATCGGCAAATAGAAATTCTCTCTGTTTCATGTCATTGCGAGCCCGCTTATAAAGGGCGAAGCAATCTTACTCTATTCCTATAAATGTTCGTTTATTATCCCATATCTCCCTCTCCACCCATTTATTGGGGGGAGAGGGGTGGGGTGAGGGGGGTTCCAAAATAAACCATTCAATTTTGGCACTGGTATATTCTAACGTGGTGAAATCAAGTGATTTTTGCTTTTTCACCGGTCCAATCTGGAACACATGCAAGTCGCAATAGACGGCATTTTGCGGTTTGCGCGTTAATTGTGCAGTTTGCTGAATTTATATGAATTTCAGACATAATCCATGCCGCTTGCCTGCCTGGCATGCGAATTGCCTGTTGTCTGTTCAACATGATATTCTAGCGATTGTGCTCTCAAATCCTTTGGAAATGAAAACTGGAGGCGTATTGAAGGCCGAGCAAAGGCGGTATCCCAGATATCACACCCCGGATGTGGAGTTTCAGGTTTTCAGCCACGGCGCCAAAATCTTAGGCAAGCTCGTCAACTTCAGCAAGGGAGGGCTGGCATTTCGTTTTACGCCCAAACCGGGTGCTCTGTCCGAGTGCAAAATCATCGACATCACCGCGGGCGGTCCCCGACCCTTTCATCTGTCCGGAATTAATTGCAAAAGGGTTTACGACATCAGTGTACTGGCGGAAGAGGAGTCCTTCAGCGGCACCCGAACCCGCCAGCGCGGCGTACAGTTCATCGACCTCACCGACGAGCAGAAGCAACAGCTGGATTTTCTGATAGATCATTACGGCTTCAGGTTATCCACCATACCCTAGCCCGGACAAGCCGCAACCGAGAAGGTCTCAAACAAAGACGCCAGGGCGCCAAAATTTTCCACAATTTTTATTTGCCACCTCCTTCACAGCCGCTTTGCACAGGGTAAGCAATTCACAATTCAAGATTTGACACTTTTCCCCAAAGGTGCATCTGCGGTCAAAAAAATACAAAGCGTTCGCCAAAAACACCTATCCCAAAATGGTACAAATTATCTAAGTAATAATGATTATTAATAAATTCTCGCCTGCTAGTCCAAATCGGGACAATTTGAACGCCCGGATACCACTGCTTCAAGTCATTCCAGCAAACCCTCTGATCTTTTCAAGCAATTGAAAATATTAAATATAAAATCAAAATCGGTTTGATTTTATATCCTGGCACGAAAATGGCTAAATATAGACCCGTTCAGTAAATACAGTTGCTTACAAAGATTTAACCAAACGCCAATGGAATTGCAAAATTCGCATTTCACGAGATGATGATTTGCGATCCGGTGATGATCTGAGCGCTCGACAATGTTTTCTTTTATAAACGGCGTGTCCGTTGTCTGCTTGCGGCCGTGCGATCGAAGTTGGCTTGCGGGTTTTTGAATCATCGCAGCCGAACAACGGACCCGCTCGTTTCATGTCAACCCATCAACCCTGAAAGGAGGTGATGTCAAACCCATCAGTTGAGATCGAGTTTTATGATGACACGAAGCGTTAACCTTTCAATGCAAGAAGGAGGAAAATTCATGAAAAAACAGAAAGACGGAAATCTTAAGATGACGCGCCGGCAGGTGCTCAAGGCCGGGATGATCGCCGGCGCGGGGCTGATGGTCCCGTGGAACAGCG
>CP070771.1:2262988-2266012 GCA_020345785.1 Desulfobacterales bacterium | reverse complement strand
TTTATTGAAGATTGAATATTGAAGAATGAATAATGAAGGAATTCTTTCCATTTTAAATTAAAAATACCGAGAGAAGCGACGTCCACAAATATTTCCGCCGGAGGCGGACAATCTTCAATTTCAATTCTGATAAATTCCGCTTGGCCGGACAATGGCTGCGACGAAAAACTCCTAAACCTGATAAACGGTGATACAAATGGAAGGTATGGCCATTTTTACGGGTAACTCAAATCCCGCACTGGCACAAAAAATTTGCGATTACCTCAGTCAACCCCTTGGCGGTGCCAAGGTGAAAACCTTTAGTGACGGAGAAATTCAAATCGAAATCCAGGAGAACGTACGCCTGAAAGACGTCTACGTTGTTCAATCGACCTGCTCACCGGTCAACGACAATCTGGTTGAACTGTTATTGATGATCGATGCGTTCAATCGCTCTTCAACCAGAAAAATTACAGCCGTTATTCCCTATTACGGCTATGCCAGACAGGATAAAAAAGTTGCGCCCAGGGTGCCGATCAGTGCCAAACTGGTCGCCGATATGCTGACCGTTGCCGGAGCCGATCGAATCATCACGATGGATCTGCATGCCGGCCAAATTCAAGGGTTTTTCAACATCCCGGTGGACAACCTTTTTGCGGCGCCGGTTCTCATTGATTATATCCGCACGAATTTTAGGGACGATATGGTGATTATCTCACCGGATGCGGGCGGGGTTGAAAGAGCTCGCGCATTTGCCAAGCGACTCAATTCGGATCTGGCCATTATCGACAAACGACGGGATGCACCCAATCAGGCTAAAGCGATGGCTGTCATTGGCGATGTGACCGATAAGATCGCTGTTATTCTGGATGATATGGTGGATACGGCCGGAACCCTGACCGAAGCGGCCGATGCCATCAAGAACGCCGGTGCCCGGGAAATTCATGCCTGCTGTGCCCATCCTGTTCTTTCAGGTCCGGCACTCGATCGAATTAACAATTCATGTCTCAAAAGCCTGGTCGTCACCGATACGATTCCTTTAACCGAGCAAGCCGCCGCCTGTGATAAAATTAAAGTATTGACCATTTCACAGCTGGTTGGTGAAGCAATTATTCGCAGCTTCCGCGGAGATTCGGTGACATCTTTGTTTGTATAAAGATTTAGGTTCAGGGTTCAAAGGTTCAGAGGTTTGGGGCTTCGCGCTTCCGACTTCGCTCTTCGAGCTACGACGGGACAGGTCGACCCCACAGGCCGGGTTCATAGATTCACAGATTCATAAGATGGGGGGTCCATAGGTTCTTGGTTGATCGGCTCATAGGCTAGAAATCAGGGGCTAACGGGTTTAAGCAGCTCCAATCCCAACACTGAACGTTGAACGGGGAACTTTGGAACCCATATTAATATTAATTATAGGAGGTCATTTCTTTTGGAAAAATTTGACATTCATGCCACAGTAAGGAAAACAACGGGCAACAGTCCGGCCCGGCAATTGAGACAGGGCGGTCAAATGCCCGCTGTTTTATATGGTCCCAATACCGAGCCGGTTTTATTGTCTGTAAATGTTAGAGAGCTCGAGCAGATACTCAAAAAAGGCAACATCGGTTCGATTATTTTAAACCTTGTGATTGAGAACGGCAAAAAGGTTACCAAACCGGCCATGATTAAGGAACTTCAAAGCCACCCGGTTTCGGGGAATTTTATACACGTTGATTTTTATGAAATCGACATGCAGCGCAAAATCAATGTAATGATTCCGGTCGTAGCGAAGGGCAAAGCCAAGGGTGTCGAACTCGGCGGTTTATTGCAGATCGTCCGGCGTGAACTCGAAGTGCTCTGTTTACCCGGTGATATTCCGCAGGCCATTGAGATTGATATCTCAGATTTGGATATCGGTGATGCCATCCATATCGAAGATATTGAATTGGGTGAAAACATCGAGATATATGCAGACGTTAATTTTACGGTTGTCACCGTCCTCAGTCCGAAGATCGAGGAGGAAGTAGCCGAGGAAGAGGTTGAGGAAGCCGAAGAAGGAGAGGAAGCAGAGGCTGGCGAAGAGGCCGAACCCGAAGAGGAAAGTTAGAATTTCGGCAGGCTGGAGAGCCCGACTCGCAATGGTAGACGAAGTCAGCTGTGGGACGGGCTATCCAGCCTGCTGTTATGATGGGCGCTTACAGGCGGCCTATCGACAACTTGTTAGAAAAAATGGCTTAAGTGCCTAGATTATCTGTGCCCTCAAATAAATTAAAATTGGTGGTCGGTCTCGGAAACCCTGGAGCGGAGTACCGTAACACGCGCCACAACACCGGGTTCATGGTCGTCGATAAAATCGCGCTGGATTTCCATATTGCGCTTACGCATAGAAAATTCGATTCGGTTTTCGGACGCGGCGATGTAAAAGATGTCGCGGTCGTGCTGGCCAAACCGATGGCGTTTATGAACCGCAGCGGGCCGCCTGTTCAAAAATTGGCGCATTATTACCGTATACAACGCAAGGATATGTTGGTCATTCATGACGATATCGACCTTGCTTATGGAAGATTAAAAATAAAAGAGAAAGGAGGGCATGGAGGACACAATGGCATAAGGTCGTTAATGGATGCCTTCGGAGGGGGCGATTTTGTTCGTCTTCGGATAGGCGTCGGACGTTCCGAGGCCGGGGATGACGTGACGGATCATGTTCTGGCCAAATTTTCTCCGCCTCAATCGGCACTCTTGGAACGGATTATCACCGGCGCCCGGGATGCAGCCGTCACGGTTCTTAGCCAGGGTACGAAGGTTGGTATGAATTTATTTAACGGCAGAAATCTAACGCTTACAGAGTAACTTAAAATTTATCACTTGGAGGAAAGGATGAACTACTTATTACCGCTGATATGCACACTGGTAGGCATAGCAGGAGTGGTCTTTTCGCTTATTATCGCGAGTATGGTTAAAAGTGCGCCGGCCGGCAACGAAAAAATGCGCGAAATCGCCAACGCCATCAAAACGGGTGCCATTGCCTATTTAAATCGGCAGCTCAAAAGCATGGGCTTGGCCGGCTTC
>CP070771.1:2259853-2262888 GCA_020345785.1 Desulfobacterales bacterium | reverse complement strand
CTGATTGAACAGCATCCGGAGCTGGACATCGAGTGGTATGATCCCGTGGTCTGGCAAACCTATATGGAGTACCCCGAGGGGTCTAAAACCTTCTGGGGTCTGCCGGAAGAAGGCGATACCATCGCGTTGTTTGTCCGAACCGATCTGTTCCATGATCCCAAGGAACGGGCGGCCTTCAAGGCTAAATACGGCATGGAATTGCCCCAGACCTTCGAGGATTTCGAAAATCTTGACATGACGAATTTTGAAAAGATCGCCGAGTTCTTTACCCGTCCCAGTGATGGCCTGTGGGGCACGGCCATGCAGTATTCCAAAGAGTATGACTTCATGACCATGTACCTATATCCTTTCATGTTCTCAATGGGCGGCGATATCTGGGAGCCCAAAAGCCGCAAGGTCTACGGCATCCTCAACAGCGCTGTCAATGCCAAGGCCATGGAGTGGAACAAGCGCATGCTCAAATATCAACCGCCCGGAGCTGTCAGCTACGGTATCGCCGAGGAAATCGATGCGTTTACCCAGGATAAAGTCGCCACCGCATTCCAGTGGGCGGCGGTCGGCCTGGCCATGATTACGGACAAAAACCGGGATCGCGTGATTGTGGTGCCCCCGCCGGGCTTCAAACAAAAGGACGGTTCCTTGAAGCGGCTGTATTCCATTGGAGGCCAACCCTGGGTAATCAATGCCTTCAATGATGAAGCCCACATGACGGTGGCCATCGACTTCTTAAAGTGGTGGTATCTGCCGGAAACCCAGCTCGAGTTCGCCAAACGCGGCGGAAACCCCTGCGTCAAAGCCGTACTTGAATCCCCGGGTTTTGAAGACATTCAGCCGTGGTTCCGGGCCTTTAAGTACATGCTGCGCACGGATCGTTCTCGGGACTTCTGGCACGAACCCAAATATTCCGAAATGCTGGCCGCTCAGCAGGAGGCGTTTACGGCCTTCGCCACCGGTCAGATCTCCGATCCCAAGTTGGGGCTTGAATGGGCCGCCTGCGAGCAGCAAAAGATTCTCTACGAATCGGGGCGCAGCGAAATTAAACCTCCCAAATCTTGCCGCGGCGTAAGATTGAAGTAAGAGTCGGGCAGGTTTAGCTCCTATTCTTAAATCCCAATTGAGCATATTTCGCTCAACAAGGATTAAATTTATGCCGGTGGGCATTTTTAAAGTTGCCCGCCGGCGTATTCATAGTCTTAATTATTATTTCTTTGCATTTTATGATCCGCCTGAGGCGGATTTCATCACGAAAACACGAAATTTAGAAAGCACGAAATTTATCTTTTCTCTGTTTCGTGTTTTTCCCGCCGCGGCGGGATGCTTTCGTGATTAACTTCTTTTTTGGTTCCCCGATAAATGGGGATTTCCATTTCACTCCAACCGGCTTGTCCGGATTAGGCAGTTGCTATGCAAAATGATACAACCACAACTCAGGCCATCGCCGGTGCCCACAAAGGTATCGGCGGTCGCCTGCGTGCCTGGCGGATGAACTGGATCGACAACTCGCGCTATTTCCCTTTGATGCTCCTGTTGCCGGTGCTGATATTCTTTTTGCTGTGGAACATCATCCCACTGTTATGGATGGTGGGAATGAGCTTTTATAACTACTCTTTAATTACCGGCATGCCGCCGCGCTATATCGGGCTGCGAAATTTTTTCGACCTTTACGACAGCTATGCGGTTTGGGGGTCTCTCGGCAAGACGTTTATCTTCGTATTTTTTGCGGTGGGTATCGAGACGTTACTCGGAATGGTACTGGGTATCCTGTTCTGGGGCAGTACCCATCTGCCCGGCCGCCGTCTGGCGCTGACCATGCTTTTTTCGCCGATGGTCCTCACGCCGGCGGCCACCGGTACCTTTTTTCGCCTGATTTATGAACCGACTTTCGGAATCATGAATTATCTCACTACCCTTATCTTCGGTACTAAAATCGATTTTCTGGGTGATAAATTCTGGGCCATGCCGGCCGTGCTTTTGGTGGACATCTGGATGTGGACGCCCTTTATGATTTTAATTACCCTGGCCGCTCTGGGGTCGGTGCCGCGCGCTGAACTGGAAGCGGCGGAAGTGGATCGCCTGCCCTGGCTGAAGCGCTTTTGGTACGTGGTGCTGCCGCATGCTAAATTTATCTTGATGCTGGGGATCGTACTGCGGACCATCGATGCCTTTAAGGTAATGGATCTCATCTACCAGCTTACCCGCGGGGGACCGGGCAATGCCACGGAAGTCGTCGGCATTACGCTTTTCCGAAAAGCATTTGAAGGCTTTACCATGGGATGGTCCTCAGCGCTGGCGGTGATTACACTGCTGATCGCCATCGCCTTTACCTCCATATTCCTATATATTTTAAACCTTCGCAGGAGAGGAGCTGCAAGCTGATGCGAACAAACTGGCGACAAAGGCTTTACCATCTGGTGCTATGGCTGGTCTCCATCATTTTTTTCCTGCCGGTCGTCTGGATTATCACAGGCGCCTTCAAGACCAAAGACGACCTCCTGTCAATTCCGCCCAAAATCATATTTTCACCCACCTTGGCCAACTTTATTGATTTGTTCTCACGGCACGATTTTTTTTCCTCTTTGCGCAACAGTTTCTTGATCTCCGCATTTGCCGTCGTTGTGGCCATCGTAGTTGCCTTCCTGGCGGCCTACAGTTTTTCACGCTTCAAACCCCGGGGCACCGACTTCCTGATGTTCGTGTTGTTGACCGTTCGTATGGTACCTGCCGCAGCAGTCGTGGTACCTATTTTTTTGATGTATACGGCATTCGGCTGGAAAGACGATTTCTGGGGAGTCATGCTTTTTTATGCCATGTTCAGCATTCCCTTTTCGGTCTGGATTCTCAAAGGCTTTATCGACGGAGTCTCGCCCCGCTTTGATGAGACCGGTCTGGTCAATGGCGGATCGCGCATGCATGTCCTCTTCCGGGTAATACTGCCCCAGGTGCGGCCCGGATTGATCGCTGCTTTTATATTTAACCTGATTTTTGTGTGGAACGAATTTCTGTTCAACTTCATTATCGGCGGCAAAAAAACCACC
>CP070771.1:2256717-2259753 GCA_020345785.1 Desulfobacterales bacterium | reverse complement strand
CCATCCATAATTGAGGATGGGGTTTTGTGTTGGGAGATATACTGAAGAAACCTGGAATTAAGAAATACTGTTACAACAATCCCTGCATCAGTCCGGAACGCCAAATTCGTGACTTGGTTGACCACCACATCGACTTCTTTCGCTGCAAACAGAGCCGGGTAATGAGCATCACCGGGGTTTGCGACGCGAATGGATGGCAGTATCAGGTCAATGCATCGGATTGCAGCCTGCCGGATACATGCAATCACAATGGACTTAGTTTTATTCAGATACGGTGATGGATTTGCTACTGAATGGTGCGAGTAGTTCGAGCACGGATGACAATAGGAGGGAAGTCTTACATATGACGGTCAAGCGCAGGCGGTGGTCGAGTCGATTACTGATTCTGCTGATCGTCTTAACGGCGATCTTCCCCAGGATGGGGTGGTCTTCAGTCTGTGATTTCGATTCTGATGGCGACGGCGATAGCGACGGCCGGGACCTGGCAGTTTTTGTGAGAGATTACATTTCAGAAGGGGTCATAGCGGAGCTGGAGTTGTTTGCGGCGCAATACGGGCTCACCCAATGCAATACGGTAGCGATCCCGAGTTTTTTCGATAGTGATGGCAACCGGAAATCGACGGCAAAATTCCAGGAAAAAATGGAAGCTCTAGGTTTGGTGATCATAGGCTGGAAAGACACGGTAACGGACGAATACCCATTCGGCTCGGTGATCGATATCGAACCGGCGGCTACTACGGCACGGCCCGGCGACGAATTCATCATCGTCCGGGCGACAATGGAAAATCCGTACCAGATATCGTCGGCTCCGTTTGCCGCACGGGCCGAAACGACGGTTGGGGTGCATTCACTCATTACGAAAATCCACCTGCTCTATGATTCTGCGCAAATGTTTCCGACCTATGAGCTCGTTCAACCGTCGAGTATCTCGATAAGCGCCTTTGTTACGCCTATCGACGACGATACCCTTGAGCTGACCATTCCCCTGCCGGGCGAGTACTCCCTGACTTTAACCAGTGCCAAACGCGGAAATAGCGGCAGCGATCCGGTAGAACCGATCGTCGTTACCCTTAAATTCAGTGTTATCCCGAAATCGGAATTCTTGAGCTCCGTAAACCAACTGGAAAACGAGGTTTTTTATCCGTTTATCGAGGCTATGAAGGATCCGCTGGTTGATGATGAGTCTAAAAAGGACTTTTTGACCGAGGCGGGTCAAAAAGACTTCGCCCGTTTGAAGAAGATCCTGGAGGATCCGAAAGTTGCCGTCGGCGACCTGGTGGCCAATCTGGAACCGACCGAAATCGATAGTGATCTTTACATTTATACCTCCACCAGCAAGCACTTCACTTTTCTTGATCCCGTAAGCGAAACGGAAACTACTCACGAAAACTATGTCCAAGTGGTTTTCAAACTGGTAGACGGCCAATGGAAGATCCATAAACTCGGCCTCTAGGAGAAAACCAATGAAAACAATCGGATCCATCGGCAAATGGGTGGTTCCCGGATTATCGGTTTTGTGGCTTTTAAGCCTGGTGATGCTATACGGCGGATATACGATTACCGTAAAAACCGATAGCGGGCCGGAACCAGGGGTCTTGGTAGCGATCGGCCTTTATTACAACGCATTCGGAGCCGGTGATACGGCGCAAAAGCTGGTATTTGCCGGTCAAGGCGTAACCGGCCAGGACGGTAGCGTGCGTTTTCCCAGGAAATTAGCTTTCCGTCCCTTTATGGATAGCGGCTGGAGTTCATGGCTCGCCTATTGGGAAACCCGACCTTTGCTTATCGCTTACAAACCAGGCTTTTCGTTTATCGAAACGAGACTGGCCGAAGAAAAAATCTTCCTCATTGACCGCTTAAACACCAAAGCTGAGAGACTATCTTCATTTCGAAACTTCAACGTCAGGGACGAGGTTCTCAGCCGCTCAGCGATCCTGCAAAAGATGTTAACCCAGGAACACGACTTTTTATTCCCCAAAAAGGAGAATTGACATGCAGCGCAATTTAATTTTCATACTCGTCTGCATGTTGATCTTTTTGGCGTTTCCCCAAGAACGATGTCTGCCCTGGAAACCGGACCCAAACCATAAAAAGCTGACCAAAGAAACGTTGCAATATAGCAATAACGATTTAAACCCGGCTTTGATCAAAGCCGGCTGGGCCAACGGGCTCGATACGATTGTCAGGCCAGGCAAAACGATCCGCGGCATAATCGTCGACCACAGCCAACTGGCCGATGCGATCGTTTTGGACCTGTTCCACCATTTTTATAATTATTTTACAGAACTAGGCTTGGCCGGCGAGATCTCTAACGCGGAATGGACCTTAATCTCGGCGCAATACCCTTATTCCCTGGCCCACTTCCCCGAAGCCTGGTATCTGGCGCACGCCGCCAAAACCGAAGCCGAACGGCTGAAAAACATGGACTATAGTGCTGCTATCCTGGGCCAATGCCTGCATTTACTCCAGGACGCCACTAACGCGGAGCATACCCGCGGCGATCAGCACTTGCTGGTCGGCGAGGACGAAATCTGGGCCAAAAAGAATGCCGACCGGATTACCTATTCCTTCAGTCCGAACAACTGGACGAAAATACTGGCGCCGCCGGATATCTCCATTTTCGAGCTCTGGGACCCGTCATCGCTCCTGCCGCGGCTTAGTGTCTTATGGAAATCGATCCGCTTCCCTGGTGATGAGGTCGCTAATATCCTTGATCCTACGCTTTGGCACCGGGCCGGCGCCGCTGGCGGCGCTACCCTCCATATCACCCCTGACAAGGGTTTCGACGCCTGGCCCTTTCCCGATCCAAACCACCACACCAACATAAACGAGATCGACTGGGCCCACCCGACAGCAGTGACCGATTATCAGGGGAATGAGCTAAAATTAAATTATGTCTACCTTAAGGATAAAGACGGCAACCTGACCAGCCATAAACTGACCACCGTTGATGTCCAATCCTATATGAACTGGAAGGCTGGAGTCGGGCCGCTCATCACCTATTTCGATGACCTCACTTTTCAGGATTATGTCGAC
>CP070771.1:2253566-2256617 GCA_020345785.1 Desulfobacterales bacterium | reverse complement strand
GCCGCCGCCTTTGCGGGCGCTGACGATGTCCCCGCTGGCCCGCGCGGCCTCCAGCACCAGCGCCGCATCGGCTGCCTGCGCCGCCGGCTGGTACAATTTCCGGGACGCGTGGGAGCCGACTTCTTCCTCCGTGTTGACGAAGAAATCAATCCGGTCGAAATCCTGAAAGCCGATGTGCCGCAGTGCCCGGACGGCATACAACCCGGCCAGCAGCCCGGACTTCATGTCGCTGACGCCCGGGCCGAGAATGCGGCTGCCTTCGGACCGCATGGGCCGCGCGGCCGCGGTGCCGTCCGGATAGACCGTGTCCAGATGGCCGATCAGCAGGATGCGTGCCCGTCCGGTTCCGCGCAGGGTCGCCAGGCAGCAGTCTCCGTAATCGGTGAGCGGAAATTCGGTCAGCTCAAAGCCGGCGGCACGCAGCCGGTCGCGAAACAGCCCGCCGACCGCATCCACGCCGGCCTTGTTGGACGTGCCGCAGTCAACATCGACCAGCGCGCGCAGGTCATCCAGAAACTCGGGCAGTCTTCCCTCAAGCCAGGTCTGGATTGCTTGAATCTGTGTCATTCTCATCTCTCCCCGTTGGAGGCCTTTTGTAAGAAATATTGTCGGTCTAATTACACTGCCCTGAAGAATAGCAATATCTGGTGTGGATAAAGCTATTTATCAGTTTCAAACTGATAAATAGCTTTGATCTTGTTGGGGCGGATTAATTAGCGTGACCACATTATTTTTTATATCAACGTGTTTATTTTTGCAAGACCGCCTCAAAGCTATGACCTATGAGCTATCAGCTATGAGCCGGCATCTGAAAGGCCTTCTTTCGCCTTTCTAAATTCCTTGCCTTTCAGCATCCCAGCCTCCAAGCATCCCAGCTTTGCCCTATCAGCCATGAGCTGAAATTCCCTTCCCCGCTTCTCCACTTCTCCATTTCTCACCTTCCGCCCTTCTCAGCCTCCAGGCATCCGAGCTTGACCCTATCAGCTATGAGCTACGAGCTGGCATCGAAGATGCCCTTTTGCCTCCTAGCCTTGCGGCACAGGAAAGATAATTATCTCCCTTTATACTCCCGGACATTGAGCGCCTTCCACTCGAGAAGGGGGTGCCGGCTGATGCGTTCCTGCAGATCTTTGTCAGATGTCAATAATGAAGGAACAATCTCGCCCTTATCAAGTAAAAGATTCAGGAATTCCATTTCTGAATCCGTAAAGGGCAGCACCACAGAGAGCTTTGCGCGGCATTCTTTGACCAATCGTTTACCGTATGACACCGGAGATTCATTTCCCCCTGCCGACCTCGGACGGAGTAATGGAAGCAGCTGTTGTGAGAGCTCACCAGCTGCGAAGTCAGCATCCTGCAAAGAGACCGTTCGCCAGTCTTTGCGATTCATACCCCCGTAGGCGACAAAGGCCAACCTTAGTCGCTTTTGTTCCAAATCCTTGTGGCTTAAAATTTGATGACTATCAAACAGATCTCTTCCCTGCTGCCGGGAAATTAGCGCACAGAGTTTGCCGGCAGCGAGTTCATGTATATTTAGAACGGGGATGTTTGTGGCCTGAAGGTCGCCAAGAAATTGAGAATTGACAGATGTCACATCCCAGAGTGGTCTCCTGAACATGAAATTCAGATCGACCTCGAGGTTTCCAGATAGTCCTTTGAAACCTTGATAGCTCAGTCGCCATTTTCCGCCGGCGTGCTCAACCGGTTTTCTCCTGACAGTAAATCCTTCTCGTGCAAACACCGCTTCAATTGCCTTTTCCACTTTGGGGCGGTCCGCCAGCATTTTCTCGCGTTCGACTGCACCAATATAGTTGAGGTCGATATCAACCGACAGCCGAGGAATATTGAATACGAAAAGGTTTATTGCAGAACCACCTTTCAACGCCAGCTTTCCTTTAAGAAAAGGATGCGAGTTCAGCGTATTCAACAGATTGAACAGGTGGAGCACTTTCTCAACTACATCGGCGTTGAAACCACTGGACTCAGCTATCGGTATAACCTCGGACGGCGAAAATATCACAATACTTCCCCCCAGGATTTATTTAGAATTTCATCTGGAACCATCAAGTTCCATTCCTTCACCCACCTTCCACCTTTGCGCTTTCCGCGCAAGATATAGTGAGGTTGCCGGGGGCGCAGTTTTCGCAGTGGTTTCAGGTCTTCGTCGCTTATGATCAGTTCTTCCTTGTGCTGTTCTAAAAAAAAACCTACTTTGGCAGCGGTGGTCGCGTTTTCCAGGAGCAAGACATATTCGACGACCTGCTCCGTATCGAAAAACTCAACCGATTCAAGGGATCTCCATATCTCTTCCATGCTTCCGGTCAGTTCCGGCCGATCCAGCATATCGACAAGTGTTCTCTCAAGCCCGGTTACAGTCACCTCCGCGCCGGTACGCTTGTACCGTCTAACACCAAACATCTCTTTGCCTTTCTTAAGAAGTGCTTGCGGCACAGGCACCCTTCTGATCTCATAAGACCGGAACTTGACCGGAAGAGACCTTTCGGCTGACAGGTAGTGCAGCCTGTTGTAAACCGAGTATGCCTTTCCGTGGAATTCCAAGGCCGTGTGGTAGGCAAGAACGGCGTCCTTGGCCATCTTTGCCGCTAATAAATAAAGATCAACCGGGCTCGAATCCGGTGAAGACCCATAGGGGACAACCGCATACAATCCGCGCCGAACCTTTATGATCCGGCCCTGTTTTCGATAGTAAGCCAGCAGTGCTTTACGCGTGTTCGGATTGCCGGAACCTTTCTCCGAGAGAAAACGGTCCAATTCCTCCACCGTAAACACTTCATTTTGCGACAGAAACGCATGTAACTTCATAATTCGCACTTTTTGACTAATTAACAATTTAATTATAAAAAAATTACATCTATTCTGCTTTATTGTCAATTTAAAATTTACAAATTTTGTACAAATACGAGCAAAAGTGCTAATTTATTTAATTGTATCTTGCACGTATGTCAAATTTGTTTCCAATTTTGACATAAGTCATGTTGAAAACGTGACGAAGGCAGATTTGCGTTTGATTTGGAGCTTTTAAAGCTGCCG
>CP070771.1:2250413-2253466 GCA_020345785.1 Desulfobacterales bacterium | reverse complement strand
CCTTTCGAAGCGCAATAAGCGAACATGTTTTTGTCACCGATTTGGCCGGCGATGGACGATCGGTTGATGATCGAACAGGGTTCACCGTTGACTTTCATCGTCCGGATGGCGAGTTTGGTCCCCAGAAACGGACCGGTAGCGTTGACAGCGATGATCCGTTGCCAGTCCTCCAGGCTGGTATCTTCGACCCCGGCTATCTTGATAATGCCGGCGTTATTGACCAGGATGTTCAATTTTCCGTACTTTTTTACGGTTTCGCGCATCACCGCTTCCCAATTATCCTCATCGGTCACGTCGAGCCTGATGAAGGCGGCTTCCCCACCCTGTTGGCAAATCTGCTCAGCCACCTGCGTGCCCTTGATTTCATTGATGTCGGCGACAATGACCTTTGCCCCTTCCCGGGCAAAAAGTTTGGCCGTGGCTTCTCCCATGCCTTCGGCACTGCCCGTCACGATGGCCACTTTGCCTGCCAGGCGTCCTCTGTCGGATTTTATTCCCTGATGCGAATCTTTTGCCACCATGATCTTCCATCTCCAACGCTGTAATTGCAGGTCCTTATGGATCGCAGGGTTCAGCCGATTTCATCAAAGACAATCTTGCCGCCCACGATGGTCATCAGCACCGGGATTTCTCCGATCTTATGCGGGTCCACCGTCAGGATGTCCTCGCCGATGACACAAAAATCGGCGAACTTGCCGACTTCAATGGAGCCTTTCACATCCTCCATGTGATCCTGCCAGGCCCCGTTAATGGTGTAGGTTCGAACGGCCTCTTCAACGGTGATGCATTCTTCCGGGCCGCTGACCTTGCCCGAAACCAGGCCTTCCCTCAAGACGGCCGCCTGAATCCCCATCCTCCAGTTCGGATACGTCACCGGTGCATCGGAGCTGCTGGTCAGGTTAAGTCCGGCATCCAGGACGGTTCGCGTCGGCCACTCATAAGCAGCCAGGGCCTCTCCCACCACGGCGGGTTGGAAATCAGCGATCATCACGCTGATAAAAGGCTGCATGGCGATACCGCAATTGTGCTCGGCCAGAATTCGGGCTTTTTCGGCACTGATGAAATCTCCATGGATGATGTAGTGCCGCGGATCGCCGCCGCCTTTTTCTTTTATGGCCTGAACGAAGCCGTCTACTGCGGCGTCAATCGCCCGGTCGCCCGTGGCGTGCAGCCCGATCTGATAATTATAGCGGTGCACGAGTTTGATCATATCGACAAGATTGTCCCACTGTTCCTGGTCCGTCTTGCCGGGAATAACCGATCTCCCGTGCCCCGCATTGCCGCTGACATAATCCGCGTTCATCCAGGAGGTGTACGTTAAGGGGATGCCGTCGGCGAATATCTTGACCCCGGGAAATTGCAGCCAGGCGCGGTCCGTATCTTTCGGCACCTTAAAGGTCTTCAGGCCCTTCTCCAAATCCTCGTAGGTGAGAGCGCCGTAGTCCCCCAGTAGCAGCAGGGCGGTGACCCGGGCCGTTAAGCGGCCCTCTTCCAGCAATTCCCGGTAAAGATCGACAAAATCGGCGCTCATGACACCGTAAAGAAAAGTCTCGCCGCCCGGGCCGATGGCCGCATCCGTGAAGCTGGTGACGCCATTGGCGTTGAGATGGCTCAAGGCCGTCAGGAGGGCGGTCTTTTTTTCCTCCCGGCTCAGCAGCGGCACGTGGGTCGACACCAGCGCCTGAGCACCGGGTTCCTTCAGGATGCCGGTCGGCTCTCCGCTTGCATCCCGTTCCATTTCACCGGATGGTGGATTGGGAGTGTCTTTGGTAACCCCGGCGAGCTCCAGAGCCTTGCTGTTGACGAGCAGCGTGTGGCAGGAAAAATCCGTGAAAGCGACCGGATGGTCCGGTGACACGGCGTCCAGGTCCCCCTTGCGCGGCAGCCTGGAGGGATCATTCTTGCACTCTTCAAGAGACCCCTGGTCCCAGCCGAATCCTCGAATCCACTCACCGGCCGGTGTTTCCGCGACCTTTTTTTGAAGGGCGGCGACCATTTCCGGAATCGATTTGACCGCCGGATAGGTCAGGTCCAGAGCCAGCGGGGGCCGTGTGGCGCCGAAAAAAGGTGCATGCATGTGGCATTCGTTGATGCCGGGCAGCAGCGGCTTGCCCTTCAAATCCAACACCCGGGTTTGATCACCAATATACGGTTTAACATCATTGTCCGAGCCGACGGCGGTAATTTTGCCGTCTTTTACAGCCACTGCCTGCCTGATGCTGAAGTTTTTGTCTACCGTGATGACCTTGGCATTTGTGATGACCAGATCTGCTTTTTTTGCTTCAGATGACACCCCTCGTGTTTGCATGGTTCCCTCCTCGACGCTTGTATTTTAGACTTCAGGTTGAAACGATTGCCAAACTCTTATTATATTTTAGGCAATCTTGCAAACCAAATGTATGCTTGTCAATATCTTAGGCCGGGCAGATCAGCGGCTATTTTATCCCTTCAGCCGATTATGCTGTCTCATGATTTCCTTGAGCCGGTCATGATTGATCGCTTCGAGGGTATATCCCGTCGGCTTGACGGTAGTCATTGGTTCTGCCGCAATCATGGCATTAATAACGGCTTCTTCAATGGCCTGCACCACGGCGGCATAGATAGCGTCAAAAAAGTGATCGTTGACGCACTCCAGCGAGTAGGTGGAGGGTTGTTTGCTCGAGACACCGGGTAACCCGACATCATTCGCGATTGAAAATGCAAGGAAAATATCTCCCGAGTAGTGTCCGCCGGGGGTGCCTGTTCTGCCGATGCCAATGGCAGCGCGTTTGGCAATGCGCCGAAGCTGGATAGACATCAAGGGAAGATCCGTACCGATAACCACAATAATGGAGCCCGCTTCATGTTCCATTATCTCGCTGATGACGGCATTATCGGGAAAGTACCTGCCGACGGGCACCCCTAAAATAGTAAGATCGGCACGCTGGCCGAAATTGGACTGCACCAGGGCGCCAATCGTGTAATCTGTATTTCCGAGACTGACGACGCGTGAGGCTGTGCCGGTGCCCCCCTTGAATTCATAGGTCGCCATGCCGGTTCCGCCGCCGACATTC
>CP070771.1:2247239-2250313 GCA_020345785.1 Desulfobacterales bacterium | reverse complement strand
CCCGCATTTCCGGTGAGTCGGTCATGGTTTTGGCAATGACGCCGCCGGCGCCGGTGTCAATGCATTTTCTCATATTGTTGGCGTTAAGCGTCGGTTCGGCCGAAGCCGCCACCAGAGGATTTTTGATGCGGACACCGCAAAAATTAACTTCTAAATTTGCCATGCTGTTTCTCCTTTGTTCGATAATCGCAGCAAGAACGAAGGCCTCAAAAAATCTCTTATATTTCCCGGTCCGGCGGTGATTGGAACCCCGGAGATATGAAATTATGTTCCTGCTGCCTTCAACCAGTCTTTCCGGTCGGCCAGGGCCGGGAATTGCTGTCGGGCGGCTTCCAGATCGGCCGGATCAATTTTGGATTGGATGATCGCCTCCTTATCACCGGCTCCGGCCAGAATGGTGCCCCAGGGGTCAATGATCATGCTGTGGCCGACGAACTGAATTCCCTGATTGAAGCCCACCGAATTGGAACACACCAGGAAGCATTGGTTTTCCAATGCGCGCACCCGGTTTAACATCAGCCAGTGCTCAAGCCTTGGATACGGCCAGGCGGAGCAGACTAAAAAAATCTCGGCGCCCTGTTCCACCATCTTGCGGAACAGCTCGGGAAAACGAAGGTCATAGCAGGTGGCAAGACCGAATTTCCCAAAGGGGGTTTCAATCACGACGACGTTATCGCCGGGAGTCAGAATCTGGGTTTCTTTGGAATTGTAGCCGAAGAGGTGAATCTTAAGATAGTTGGCAAGGATGTCCCCATCGGGTGATATCAGATAGCTGGAGTTGTAGTAGTTACCGTTTTTCTTCTCAACGAAACTGCCGGTATGCAGAAAGACACCGATCTTTTGGGCTGCCTCGCGCAGCCTGGTCAGCGTCTGTCCGTGGCGATTCTCGGCCTCAGAGACGTAACGGTCAAAGCTCATAAAGCCGACATTCCAGATTTCCGACAAAATGACAAGATCCATCCCTTCACAACGGTGAATGTTTTCAACGGCTTTGTCAATGGTGGCCGATTTGTCTCCTTCAACGACGGACATTTGAATGGACGCGACGTTCATTTTTATCCTTCTTTCACATTTCGATTAGGATCACTCTACCGTAAGGTAGTCTAATGGTTTCACATCATAAGACATTTCCAGGCGGCGGTTGGTTTTTTCGTCAATCAATTGGGCCGAGAATGATTCACCAAAAACAAATTCATCTGTAAGCATTCCCATGGTTCCGGAGAAGATGATCAGATTTTCCAAGGGGCCGCCGATTTTACTTTTTACAAAGGCCATCAATTCGGCCGGATTCAAAAGTAATCCCAGCCGTCCCTCCTGATAGCGTATCTCTTTTTCGTTTTTTACCACGCTGGCGCTCATGAGCAGATCGTCCCAATGGTCTTCCACCTCCGCCAGCGGCCAAACGGTGCGGCTCATCAAATTGGGACAAATTTGTTTCGACCGCGGTATGTCGGTTTCTTCAAGGTGCCGGTCCGTATGGTCGCTGCCCACTCCGACGTAAACTTCGTTTTCGCTGGCGACACAAAGGACATATTCCACTTCCCCGGAAGTTTCATTTCCGTATACCTCGATCATCAAATCGGTTACGAGCGCTTTGCAAACCACCGGAAATAAAACCGGTATCGATTTAGGGCCGGGAATGCCCTTGGCGGCCAGCTCCTCTATATGCCGGCGTACTTCCTCCTGGTTTTTACCTACATAACCGGCATTTACCATACGGCTGTAATTAAAAGTCAGCTGCCGGGGCCCCTGTCTCGTTTCCAACATAAGATCCAGCTTCAATCCTTACCTCCTTGTGATCGGTAAAACCTTTTCAATTCTCATCCCGCGATAGATCGGGATGGCTTATGAATGGAGTTACTTATGGTATCTGATTTCAAAGGTAACGCAGCCGTAAGGAATTCTGTATGGTCCATGCGTCATTCCCGGCGGGCGACAGGCATAAAATCCCGGCAGGAAGGTTTCTTTTTTAGCAATATCGTAAAGGCTGCCCTCGACAATCAAAACTTCCTCCCAGAAGTCATGGACCAGTGTCTCTGAGGTTTCGATACCCGGCGGAAACTTCAGCATACGGGTATAGTCTCCGGTTTCCGGATCGAAGCTGAGAATTTTTTCTTTAATCCCCAGGGTGTCTCCTTCCACCGGACGCCACTCATACGCTGTGTCATAATCTTTGAATTCGATTTCAGGCTTAGGCATGGCTATATTCCTCCTTTCTTTTTCAGTTCAGCGAGTATTTTTTCGGGCGAAACGGGCAGCTTTTTGACCCTGATTCCGGTGGCATTGTAAATCGCATTGGTAATGGCCGCCATCGTTGGATTCAGGGCCGGCTCACCGATGCCTTTCGCACCGTAAGGACCATTGGGTTCGATGGGCTCCACCAGAATCGGTTTTATATCCGGTACATCCAACGCACTGGGAACAATGTAATCGACAAAATCAGGGTTGATTATCTTGCCGTTTTCGTAGGCCATATCTTCCATCAGCGTCCAGCCCAGCCCTTGGGTGATACCGCCCCGGATCTGTCCTTCCGTGGCCATCGGGTTGATGGCCCGGCCGACATCGTGGGCGGCAACAAAATTTGTCACGGTCACCTGGCCGGTGCCGGGATCGACGGCCACCTCGGCAATCTGGCACGCAAAGGGGTAGGCCGGAGAAATATTACCGTACTTGGTTTCTGGATCCGGCAGCACCGTTGGCGGTTTGTAAAATCCGGTCCCCACCACCGGCGCGCCGTGCCGCGCAAAGGTGGCCCGGGCGGCTACCTCCTGAAACGGCAAACTCTTTTCGGGCGAACCGTCGACAAAAAAATTACCCCGGCGACATTGAATATCTTCGGCCCGGGCTTCAAGAATTTCCGCGGCAATTTCAGACAGTTGCCTAAAGGCATCTTTGGCGGCTGCCAATACACCGTTGCCGCCCATCAATGTTCCCCGGGTGGCGAAGCTTCCCAAACCGAAAGGAGATATGTCGGTATCGACATCGGCCACGTGAACCATCTCCAAAGGGACCCCCAGACGTTCGGCCGCTATCTGGGCAAAAGTGGTCTTCTGGCCCTGGCCCATATCTGATTC
>CP070771.1:2244062-2247139 GCA_020345785.1 Desulfobacterales bacterium | reverse complement strand
TCGGCTGTAATCCTGAACATGGGCCCGGGCGCTGATGAGGGCGGATCGGGAAGTGGCGTCGGCAAGGATCTTTCTGAGAGCCTTGGCCATGCCGTCCACGGCCTCGGCTAACGGCTTGAGTTCTGTCAGTTTCATGGCAGACTGGGTGACGTTGTCTCCGGCCCTGTAGGAGGCAAGATACTTGCTGACGATGGTTTTCGAAAGATTCTCCGGGCTCATCGTCGGCCTGGCGGCAAGGGACTTGAGGATGCGGTCATATGGCCACCCATCGCCCGGCTCGGTCTCTTCGGAGCCGACGCTGTAATCGGCCACGTCGCGCATCTGGTAGGCCACCTCCACCATACTCATGAGACAGGCGTCCATACCGAGGATGTCGATCTTTCGCCTGAGCTTCTTCTTGATCCTGGTCATCACCTTCTTCAGCTCGATGTTGTCCAGAAAGTCCTGCGCCTGGTCGTCGAAGGCGATCCCCCGTTGCCTGACGGCCGCTCCGACGGTGGTGCTGAAGAGCGCCCGCCGGGTGCGGGAAAGGCCGGCCCGGGCCTGGGCAAAGCCGATGGCCCTGCCTCCTGCGGCGGCCTCGCGGGTGGCCACAGGCTGTTTCTTGCGGCTCACCGGCGGAGCAGCGCCGCTGAAAACATCCCCCTGGTAAAGGTTGGCGTCGTCCCAGCCGGCGCCGTGGTTCCAGAGGACCAGCAGGTAATGGTCGGCCGGGTAGTTCTTGATCCCCCAGGTGACAAAATCCTCGAGCACCTTCGGGTCCCCCATGTTGGTCTCCCCCAGGGTCTGCACCGCGTCCTTAGCGACCGCGGTGCCCTTCCGCAGGCAGTAGCGGACGGTGGCGCCCTTCGACCCGGCCCTGTCGAACTGGGCAACAACAGCGATGCGGTCGGTGGTGCCGACCTTCTTCATCTCTTTCAGATCGACCACCCCGGCGCTGTCCAGGTTGTTGTCGCCGGCAAGATAGACCATGATGGTCCAGTATCTGTTTGTATTGGCTTTCTTTGCCATAATTTTTTCCTTTATCGCAAGATTGTCCTATCGATGATATGGGTTTCGCAGTACTGAGTTTTCTCCCAAAAACTAAATACAGCATGCTTTTTCTAACGGGAGGTGTTTTTTTCTTGACCCGCCCTTTAATGGTTGACCCCTTTGAGAAACGCTCAGACAATTGCGTTATCGCCGCTTGTCCCCCTGAGACCGAGGTCACGCCTGATTTCGATATACACATGTTCCGCTTTCTTCAGGATCTGGTCCCGCTCGGCTTGATTCTTTTGCAGCAGCTCATGTAAAAGGCTTGCCTGCCTGGCAACCTGCTTGCCGCCCCATAGGATCATTTGATTGGTCAAAGGCTTTACCGGTTCGGCCTGAATGGCTTCGGCATTGCCGCTTTTAATGGCCGAATACCAGTGCACAAAATCATTGTATGCCAGGACCTTACCGGTTCCCTTAAGCCCGTATTGTTTGATTACCGACCGGATGAACAGGGAGGCCAGCAGCGTGCAACAGATGAAAATCACGGCACTGACAATCAGAGCAGCCTTCCATTCGTTGCTCAAACTGCCCCATTGGACGGATAAAAACCCGTACCCTGCAATGGCACCATACCCCATGCCGAAAACGGTTCCTCCCAATAATAAAAATGCCATGATTATTCCGACTATGTTCATTGTGCTATCCTCCAACATTTTCCGAAATACTTCTAAAGGTCTTGCTGCGACAAAAGCCACTAGTTAAAAACGAACGGTTCTATAGACAAGATTAAGCGACAAGGAAAATATCTATTTTATTTCACCCCCACCCGGCCTCCCCCGTCGAGGGGGAGGAGTTTAGCTTCTTTGCGCCCATCTAGGGTTTTCTTTTTGTAATCGTCGTCCCGTCATTGACCGGTTGAGTTTTATTATGCCCGCTTGTCGGCGAAACAATTTGTGCAATCCAAAAATATTTGGACACTCCCCATGCTCCCACTGATTTCGTTACGGGACTGCCCCCTTCCATCGCGGTTGCTCGCTGATACTTGGATGAATTCGCGCCACTGTTCTTGGAAGTATCCAGCGGCCACAAATTGTCGTAATCATCTTTGCCTTTCCACTGCAAATCCATAACATGATCAATTGCATAAGGGCTTGCGGCAACATTCCACCCGCCGGATGTCCTCAGTTCTCTTAAGCGAGTATATACTTCACTTTTTACGGTATCCTGACGTCCTGTCGTCCGTCCCAATGTTGTACCGACGGGTGGGAAGAAGTTCGGGGAAACCCGAAGATCCCGACTCGCCCTTTGGGGTGTGGCAGGCAAGGTCACGCCTGCCGTGGGACCTTGGCCATTGATCGTCGGATAATCCGAAGCACTTTTATACCACCTGATCGGAATCGGGTCGGCCTCGGTCCCTTGGGGCCACTGCCCCGAAACGGGACTTTGAGCGGATCCAGTGGCATCATTGGGAGCGATTCGGATGGTAAAATCGATATCATTGTCCCGTTCCACACCCTCAAGATTTTCATCAGTCGTAATTGTCAGTCTTATACCGCTTTCCAGTCTGGGCTGATATTCGTTTTGCAATCGAGTTGCCTCATTTTTTTTCTCCTGAATCGCCTCAGCCGGGTCAGATGCGGTTGTCGGTGTGGACAATCTCCGACTGATTTCATTAATCATGGTATTGTGATCCATCGGGCCTGCAGCTGGAGCGCCACCTCTCCCGAGAAGCCTGTCGACAACTCTCACGGCCCTGTCGATCAGCCAGTCCAGGCCCCGATCCACCATCTCCCGGACCCGTTCGATCATTTCACCGATGCGGCGGCCCAGGCCGCTTAACCCCACCTGATTGGCCAAAAATCCGATCGCAACCGGTACGGCCCGGCCAAGAGACCCTTCCAGGAAGTTGGCGGCAATCTCGACACTTCCGCGGGCGATCTCGGCCACGCCCTCCACGAAGGAATTCACGATTTCCAGCATCTCCCGCAGGTAGGCGATGAAGGACTGCACTGCATTGTAAAATGCGATAAAGCCGTTGACGACGGCCATGATGCCGGTTGGATCAAGCATACTGAGCAGCCTGGCGGTCACCCGCTGAACAA
>CP070771.1:2240884-2243962 GCA_020345785.1 Desulfobacterales bacterium | reverse complement strand
AAAGATTTGGTTCTACAAAATTGACGACCAATCCTTTGATGCGATATATCAACAGCTGGTACCGGAGTCTGTGTCGGTGATGAATCATTACAGCGGCGGAGAGGTAAGGATCGATCCCTCTAAGATTCGCTGCCCCGTTCTTGTAATCGGTGCCGAGCATGATCGAACGGTTGTTCATAATTTCCAATTGATTGCGGAATTTTACAATTGTGACCGTTTGTTGGTTCCCGAGGCCGGACATGATTTCATGTTAGAACCCGCTGCGATAGATGTTGCTATCAGGATTAACCACTGGCTGTTATCGGTTCTACCCGATGAGGGACTGCAAATATCTAAAGCGTAAAAAATCCCGGCCCGGAGGACCAGGTTTTCAATGTTGGAATAAATATTGCCTGTTGCCCGGGGCCAATCCGGCTAAACAGGTCATCCGAAAAATCAGGCGCGATCCGATGAGGGGGAGTCGTTTATGGGCTCCGATAGTTGGCCACATAATAGTCGTCGATGATCCCTTCTGATTTCAGCTTTTCCCCGTAATCCCTGGCGGCTTGTTTGGTGGCAAAATGAGACACCCGGACCTGGTACCATTGCTTGTCGCCTCTCACCGCCTCCGACCAGTATGCATCCAGTCCCCTCATTTTCAGCTGTTGCACATAGTTTTTGGCATATTCAGGTTTCAGATAGGCTGCCACCTGCAGCGTAAAAGGATCGGTAATAATGCGTATCGGCGGATCGGTTTCTTTTTTGGCAGGGGGTGTTTCCGTCACTGTCAGATGACTGACCGTGTTCACCACCAGCCCCCCGATTCCGGTGGCCAGACCGAGCAGCAGAACCGCGGTCAAACCCCGTCTGACTTTGCGGGAGTGTCGCATTAGATTGAATGCCTTTTGGACCTGGTTAATGATCCGGCGAAGCATTGATCTTATAAAATCAGACAGGTTCCGGACCGAATTGACCCAGAGGACACCCGGACTTATGCGAATTCCAATTTTGCGGACCGGTTTGGGCGGAACCGGCGGATTGAAACCGGCAACCATATTTTTCAGGGTGCTCGCATCAATGCCTTGCAGGTACTGACGGGCGGTTTGCAGCCGGTGCTTATTGTACTCGGTGACAGGCAGCCAATGCAGGCAAGCCGCCAGACCTCTCAAATACCCGGCACGTTCCCCATGGCGGGCCAGCGCCTGCAGATAAAGGTCGAGGGCCCATTCATCCGCCCGTTTTTCTTTCACAAATAGCTTTGCCAACTCATCGATGAACTCGGGAGGAACCGATTCATCACCGTCGCAAACGCGACGGTAGGTCTGCAAAGCAGGGAAGTCCGCTCGTTCCAGCAAAAGATAAAATCGGGCCAGCGTGCGTTGGATGTAATTATTTTTCGGCTGCGCTTCGCCGATGCGCAAGGCCAGTTCCTGGTGTGCCTCTTTAAGGCCGCCGCCGCTTTCAACCTGATTCAGCCAGTGCTGGGCCACTTCGCCGTCCTGCGGATTGGAATTCAGGTAGGCGACCAGAAAGTCTTCGGATGTATGATCCCGCCGGCTGCGGGACAGATAGAAGCGTGCCAGCCGTGCACCCAGTCCGCCGGCCCTTTTGCGCCCGACAAAGGGTGAAATCATAAAGCTGTCGAATAGGGCCATGGCCCGCTGAAAGGCACCTTCGGCTTCAATGTACATTCCGTCACGCTCAAAAGCACCGGCTTCGGCCATCAAGTGATCCGCTTTATGCAGCGCCCAGCGGTTAGACGCCCAGCCGGTTGCCAGAAAAAAGATCAGCAAAATGACGGCCACAATCAGAACATTGTTCTCAAGGCCAAGGTGTGGTTGAATAAACGGCAATACCGCCAGATTCACCAGACCACCCAACAAAACTGTCGCCCAGATGCGAAAAGCGATATGTCTTAGAAAGGAGACCATAATTTGAACGACGATCGACGATTTTCGAATGACAAATTAAGGTATGTCATCTTTTAAAGTTTTAAAAGACGCAGCATTCCTTCAATCGTCAATGTTGATCGTATCGTAAAAAGTCAAAATAATTAAAGTGTTTGGTGTTTGATAAAAAGTATTAATTACAACAATAAAATATTAGCTCCCGAAACACATGAGAAATTCGGCATTTTCGAATTTATCATTCTTCATTCGTCATTCGACATTCCTAGAGCCTGTCAGGTGATAGATCCTGTTCTACGATGGTGGACCTTTGCGGGATTTTGTTCGATTTTTCCGGAACTTTAGTCGGCTGTTCCAAAGCTTTGGCAGCGTGATCCGAGTCATTGGTGGTGTATTCAAGGTTTTGCGGTGTCGCCTGCCCGGTGCGCAGCGCCACCTGCACCGGCTGCCGGGTCCAGACATCCGCCACCGAACCTGAAATCGGATTCACCTTTTCAAACCGGATGTCGGCCGGTACCGAAAATTCCCTGGGCGGTTCACCGTCGGTGGCCTTGATCATAAAGTCAGTCCAGATGGGTGCCGCTCCCCGCCCGCCGGTAATACCTTGACCCTGTTTATCCCGCATACCCATTCCCCGGTCAAAACCGACCCATACCGCCACACTCAGGTTGGGAGTGAATCCGGTAAACCAGGCATCACGATAATCATCGGTGGTGCCTGTTTTTCCGGCCGCCGGAAGGTTAAAACCAAGACGTCGAACCACTGCACCCGTACCCTCGTCAATGACACCGCGCATCATGTCAACCACCTGGAAGGCGACGGTCGCATCCAGGGTGCGCCGGCCGCCGACGATATGTTCTTCCAGGACCCGACCCAAAGGATCTTCCACCCGGTGAATAAGGAATGGCTCATGACGGACGCCGCCGGTGGCGAAAGCGGCAAAGGCAGAGGCCATCTCCAGAGGGCTGACGCCGGATGTTCCGAGGGCCACTGAAAAAACCGGCTTCAACGGACTTTCAATCCCACATCGCCGGGCGGTCGCTACAACAGCTTCAGGTCCGGTGCGTTCCACCAACTGGGCGGCCACCGAATTTACACTTTTCATAAAAGCCTGTTTTAAAATCATCGGACCTTCGTATGTCCGGCTGAAATTGCGCGGCGTCCAATCCGCGGCCCCCTTCACCGCAATCGT
>CP070771.1:2237697-2240784 GCA_020345785.1 Desulfobacterales bacterium | reverse complement strand
CCTTCGACATTCTGCGGTTCGATATTCGATATTCTGTCCGCCGCGGCGGACTGTTCCGTTTAGGTGAAGTACTGCGCTAACGCAGGGTCGGCCTCTGTGCCGACCCATATCGGCGGGCACGGAGGCCCGCCCTACGTCAGCGGCCGGAATAAATGAAGTTTCATAAGAGAGGTCCACGGATAAAATTAAAACGATGGAGAGGTAAATTTATGGTAGACATTCACAAATTGGTCAGTGAGCACAAGGATTTGGTTGTCAATACCCGACGAGATCTACATCGTATACCGGAAGTCGGCTATACCGAAGAAAAAACGTCGGCTTATGTGGCCGACTATTTAAACCGGGAAGGCCTGGAGGTTCAGACCGGTATTGCGCAATTCGGCGTGGTGGGGTTGCTGAGAACAGGCAGGCCCGGACCGACCCTGATGATCAGGGCCGATATGGATGCGCTGCCGCTGCAGGAAGATACCGGCCTTGAGTTTGCCTCGACCCACGACGGCGTGATGCATGCCTGCGGCCATGACGCCCATATGGCCATGGGCCTGGTGGCTGCGACGGTATTGAACAAAATCAAAGATGAATTGAATGGGACGATCAAATTCATATTTCAACCCGCCGAGGAGGGCCCCGGTGGCGCTGAACCCATGATCAAGGCAGGGGTCATGGAAAATCCAAAGGTCGACTATGCCATCGGCTGCCACGTATGGCCGTATATCCCCGAGGGTACCATCGGCGTCCGATCAGGTCCTTTCATGGCCGCCATGGATCGCTATGACCTCAAGATCATCGGCAAAGGAGGACACGGCGCCATGCCCAACTTGTGCATTGATGCGCTGGAGGTGGGTACCCAGGTAGTCAATGCCCTGCAACGTATCTCCAGCCGGCATATAAATCCTCTGGAGCCGGTGGTGGTAACCGTGGGAAGTTTTCACGCCGGAACCAACTTTAACATCATCCCCGGAGAAGCCGTGTTGAGCGGCACCACCCGCACATTTGATCTGGATATCTGGCATTCCTGGGAAGAGCGCCTGGAAAAAGTCATTCGCGGCGTGTGTGAGTCCATGGGAGCTGAATATGAATTTAAGTTTTCCAAAGGGTATCCTCCCACCATCAATGATGATGGCATATCGGATCTGGTGCGTCGCTGCGCGGCCGAAGTGGTTGGATCCGACAAAGTAGTCGAGCCTGAGAAAACCATGGGTGGCGAAGATATGTCTTTTTTTCTCCAGCAGTCCAAGGGCTGTTTCTTTGTGCTGGGCGTTGGAGATAAAGGCCGTGCGCCTGTTCATAATCCCCAATTTACTTTCAATGAGGATATTTTGCCGCTCGGGGTGGAGACCCATTGCCGGTGTGCGTTGGAGCTGTTGGGATGAACAAGGTGTCAGGTGGCAGGTTTCGGGTGTTTAGGGGAAAGGTCAAAGGTTAAAGAGGAAAAGGATAAAGGTCAATGGGGTAAGGCATAAGGCTAAAGGAGGCGGTGGGCGCACGGGGTAAGACGTATAGCTGCTGACACCTCGTATGAAACTTCACGTGGAAAGTCCCAGTTAACAAATTGAACGTTGAACATCGAACGTCCAACATCGAATATTGAATGATAAAAAATGGAGAAACGAAAATAGTTATAAATTTTAGGCACTAGATTTTCGAAAGCAATTTCAATTATGATATTTATCAAATTAAATTGCGGAGCGCAGCGACATCCGTATTCGATGTTCAGCTTTGAACGTTCGATGTTCGATGTTCATTAGTTTCTTTTATCGATCAAACTGACCGTTCGGCGCCTAGCGGCGAAGGCCCGACACCTGAAACCTTTTCTTTAGGACATAGTGACAAGTGGATATATATATGGAGCGCAGAAAGTACAGACGGTTCAAATATGAAGCGATTATTTTGCACGATCTCTTGGCGCATCAAAATATTTATGACGGCAAAATAGCTAATTTCAGCAAAGCTGGTCTGTATTTTGAATCCGACCAGACAATCCAGCCGGGAGAAGAAATATTTTTAAAGTTAACCAAACCACCGAACGCATCCGGCGACGATTTCCTGTCCCAGCTGCCGTTTGTAGTTAAAATCGTGTGGCAGAGGAAACTGCAGGCCTCTACTTTCAGATATGGTTACGGCGCCCTTTATCTGGATTCCAGGGATGCTTTGGTTAAAACCATCGATCCAACAGAAATAGAGAAGGCGCCGATACAGAATAAAAATGAAGCAGATGATGAAGACCCAAGAGAACACCCGAGAAGAGCTTACAATAAACCCTTGGTTTTCGACTATAACAATCGATACTACCGGAGTCTGGTAACAAACATAAGCCGGGGAGGTGCCTTTATCAGGACCCGATTAAAGATGTCTCTGGGCGGGAAAGTTATAATTGTTATCCCCGGAAGTAAAATTCGTAAAAGATCAAAATTAAATGGCTGGATTGTGCGCCGGAATCGGGAGGGATTTGCGGTGAAATTTGACAGAAGATCCGGTCGAAAACCAAGCGACCAATCAGATCGCCGTATCCGTTCGGATCGCCGAGCCGGTTTGGATCGTAGAGATAGAGATAAGCAAGAAAGGAGAGGGAAACATGAAGATTAACGCCAATGGAATCGACATAAACTATGAACTTACCGGCCGGCAAGGAGCACCGGTGGTCATGCTCAGCCATTCGCTGGCCAGCAGCATGGTGATGTGGAATCCCCAGCTGGATTCGCTGGAGCCGCAATTTAAAGTCCTGCGCTATGACATGCGGGGCCATGGCGGCAGCGATGCGCCGGATGGTGCGTATTCTCTGGAACTGCTGGCAGAAGATGCGGTTGCCCTGCTGGATGCCCTCAGCATCGATACGGTGCACTTTGTCGGGCTATCCATCGGCGGTATGATCGGCCAGGGCCTTGCGCTGAACTACGCGGATAGACTTAAAAGCCTCACCTTGTGTGATACCTCGGCTATCATGCCCGATGAGGCCCAGGCCATTTTGCAGGAGCGCATCGCGGCTGCCCGTAAAAACGGTATGGCCGACCAGGTCGACGGCACCCTGGAGCGCTGGTTTACACCGGAATATCTGAAAGCCAATCCTCCGGAGGTGGAAATGATCCG
>CP070771.1:2234497-2237597 GCA_020345785.1 Desulfobacterales bacterium | reverse complement strand
CAACATTATCGGTCGGGCTCAACCCAACCTACCCGAAATCAGGACTTTTCGTTCAGGCGCCAATTTTGAATAGAAGCTCTTAAGCCAACAGCATTGCAGCTTGGCAAGAATTATTCAGCATACACCTTGCGCATTTCCGCATCACATTGTTCCATGACCTTGGGAATATCTTCACGCTTGCCCATCATGGCCTTGATGGCATAATCCGTAAAAATGGAGTGGATCTTCGGCCATTTGGCATAATAATGCGCCGAGGCCACCAAGACCGGAGCATCAAAGGTTGCCTTGGCAAACTCACGGAACAGCTGATCCGACTCCTTAAGTTTCTTCCGGACGGCACTTGAAACCGGAATACCGCCGGTCTTCTGCCACATATCTAACTGAACCTCCTCTTCCAGCAAATAACCGAGCAGTTCTTTGGCAGCTTTCTTCTTTTCCGGATCAATGTTTTTGGGGATACCCCAGCCCCAACACACATCCCAGGACAGACCGCCATTGCCCCGCGGTCCCGAGGGGAAGGGTGCAAATCCTATCTTACCGGCGATTTTGGACTTGTTCGGATCATTCAGCGTGCCGTAGTAAAGGGCGTCCTGACCGTACATGGCTGAGTCCCCGGCCATAAAAATAGCGCCGGCTGCATCTCTGGAATAGGAAACGTTATCCGGTGGAATCGTCTTGGTTACGTGAATCTGATCCCAGAACCAGTTAAGCATTTCAATCACCCGGATATCGGTGACAAAGGGCTGCCAGCCGAACATCTCGAGCACCTTGTTATCCCTTTCAAAGGGAGGATAGATAATGTCGCCGAGATTGGCCCACATAAACGGCAGAAAGGTAAAATAAGCGTGAGGGAATTTCATGCCGGATACATAGCCCCACTTTACTTTACCTTCTTTCTGCAGCTTCAGGCTGACATCCGCGACCTCCTGCCATGTCTTGGGCGCCTCGGAAATGAGGTCCTTGCGATAGAACATGCCGGCACTGGTGCCGATAAACGGGACTGCCGTTGAACGGCCGTTGGTGTCCATCCAGGTAAGGTTCCACAGGTACGGGGCGATTTGGTCAAAATTCTTGACATCATCCACATACTCCATGTGGTTCATCCAGGCCGCCCCCCAGTCGTCGTTGTGCCACACGACGTCGTATTCACCCTTGGGCGCCTGAATTGCATTGGAAACCTTGGCAAAATAGACGTCATAGGACAGAATGGCAATTTTAACTTCCACATCCGGATTTGATGCGGCCCACCGCTCCATCCATTCAATCTGATGCTTCTGAACCGGATGCGGGCCGGAGGCTATCGACAGGGTTACCTTTGAAACTGCCGGCGTGGCCGAAAAGGCCAGACAAACAATGCAAGACAAAAAGATCATCAGCTTTACCGAAAAAAACCTTCTTCTCATAATTTCGCCTCCTTTTTCTAATTATCTGATAATTGTAAAATGTTTCATTATATGGGGCTCGTTCCAAGAAGATCTTGAGCACCACCTCCTTTCCATTAGAATTTCAGCAAGCGATTCATCTTGCTTTCCGATTTTCATTCTCCGCCGGAATCCGCAACTGTTCACCTTCTTTTTCAAATATGTGCATCTCTGTCATATCTATAAAAACCTTTATCTCCTGATGGAGTTCAATCCGGGTTAGAGGTCCCGTCTTGCCGATAAACCGGTGCTGACCACACGACATGTTCAGCAGGGTCTCGGAGCCCAGCGGTTCAATCAAATCCACCCTGGCAGAAATCACGCATTCCGGTGGACAGTCGATACTGGGTGTCTTCTCGTGGATGTGCTCCGGCCGGATGCCGAAAATAACCTCTTCGCCGGTCAGATGTTCGTATCTTTTAGCTTTTGACTCCGGTACGGGGACCTGTGAACTCCCGATTTCAATGAAAAGCCGGGAGTCTTTTGCCAAAATCCTGGATGAAAGAAAATTCATGGGAGGGTTGCCGAGAAATCCGGCCACGAAGCGATTCTTCGGAAACCGGTAGACCTCCAGGGGTCCGCCGACCTGATGCATTCGCCCGGCGTTCATGATCACAATCTTGGAGCCCATGGTCATGGCCTCAACCTGATCGTGGGTGACATAGATGACGGTGGATCGAAGCCTTTCATGCAGCATCGTCAACTCAGCTCGCATTTGCAGCCGCAGCTTGGCATCCAGATTGGACAAGGGCTCATCGAAAAGAAAAATGGCCGGCTTGCGCACGATAGCCCGGCCGAGAGCCACTCGCTGACGCTGGCCCCCGGACAACTGCAGCGGTCTGCGGCCCAAAAGATCCAAAATGCCTAAAATCTCGGCGGCCTCTTTCACCCTTTTTTCGATCTCCGGCTTGGGTCTTTTCTTCAGCTTTAAACCGAAGGCCATATTGTTGTATACCGTCATATGCGGATAAAGACCGTAATCCTGAAATACCATAGCGATATTGCGGTCTTTGGGATGCAGATTATTGACAAGCTTGCCGTCAATATAGATTTTGCCCCGGGTGATCTCTTCCAAACCAGCGGTCATTCTCAAAAGGGTGGATTTTCCGCATCCTGAAGGCCCCACAAGGACCGTGAATTCCCGGTCCTTGATCTGCAAATTCACATCCTTGACAGCCTCAACTTTACCAAATGACTTGAAAATTCCGTCAAATACAACCTCTGCCATGATTCCTCACTCCTAGGCGCTTAGCGCTGCCGAATCGACAATTTGTTGTCGATGTAGATTAAGTGATTGTATTTTATGGTTATGATTGAACGAATCCCGCTTGCAGCGGGATTAAAATGACGAATCCGCCTAAAATATGGTGGACAAGAATGAGCTAATCTGCCTGCGGCGTACTATCGTTTTAAAGAGAATGGTCATTGCCGGCCTCTTCCTCTGGAAGATGCAGGAAAACAGAGACAAAATGAGAATCTTAACGGAACTAGAAGATCGGATCCTCCCTGACAATCAGGAAAAATAGGCGTGTGTTTGATCCCAAATGAAATCTATTAAATATTGTTTTTGACGATATCGCTAAACATATTGGAAATATTTTGTCAAGAAAAAAAATATTTTTTGTTTATATTTTGTTTATATTTTGTTTTTTATTTTCTATTTTTTTGTATACAAAAAA
>CP070771.1:2231290-2234397 GCA_020345785.1 Desulfobacterales bacterium | reverse complement strand
TCACCGCGTTGTTTCTGGCGGTACTCGGGGTGGTGATCTGTCTGGCATCTATCCGGCAGCAAGGACTTCTCTTCTTGCAGGCTTACCGGGTGGATCTTTTTTCGCAGGTGTTTAAGGTATTGCTGTCCATCGGGCTGTTTTTAATTATTTCGATTTGCGCGAATCTTAACGGCGTTGCCGAACGCTACCATGCGGAATTTTATTTGCTGTTGTTTCTGTGTACACTGGCCATGATGCTGCTGGTAAGCAGTGTTCATATTTTGAGCATTTACGTGGCACTGGAGCTCAGCAGCTATTCGCTGTATATCCTGGTTGCCTTAAGAAACGATCAACAGATGGGCCTGGAGGCCAGCCTAAAATATTTTCTGGTGGGTATTTTTGCTTCCGCGGTGATGCTGTTCGGCGTTGCCTTGCTCTACAGCACGACGAAGGCGACTTATGTGACAGATATGATTCGGGTATTGCCCGGCACGCTTGACACGCCGGCGGTGGTCATCGGGCTGTTACTGACGCTGTGTGGATTCTTCTTCAAACTGGCGGTCTTCCCCTTTCATTTCTGGGCGCCGGATGTCTATCAGGGCGCTGCCAATCAGGCGACCGCCTACATTGCCACCGCCTCCAAAGTGGCGGCAGTGGCCATCTTAACCCGCATGGTCGCCGTCAGCGGTGACGGCAGTATGTATCTGGTCCATGTGTTGGTTGCGCTGGCCATTGTATCGATGACGGTGGGAAACCTGGCCGCCATCGTTCAAAAAGACTTCAAAAGGCTGCTGGCCTACTCCACGGTTGCCCATGCCGGGTATGTCATGATCGGTATTTTAAGTATGAATTCCGCCGGCTACATGAGTGCCATTTTTTATGTCACCGCCCTGTTAATCATGAAATTCACTGTTTTTCTGGTCGTTGTCCAAGTAGCTGACGACGGCCGGAATCTGCAAATATCGCAACTGGCGGGGCTATACCGGCGGTCGCCACTGCTGGCGATGGCGCTGATGGTGTCGATTTTTAGTTTGGCGGGTATTCCGCCGACCATCGGTTTTACGGGTAAATTTCTGGTTTTCGTCGCCGCCCTGGAAAAGGGGTATTTTACCCTGGTCCTGATTGCCATGATCAATGTGGTCATCTCGCTGTATTATTACCTGCTGATCCTTAAAGCCGCCTACCTGCTGGAACCCGAGGAGGCCCAGGCCGGCATTCAATTATCCACCCCCCTTAAAGTGCTTACCGGCACTCTGGTAGCGCTGATGGTGGTTGTTGGCATTTACCCGCATTACCTGATTGAACTGACCAGAGCCGCAGCACAAATGCTAAATTGAAAGTTATTTGTTAATAGTTATTTGGTCTATCTAATATACTCATTGATGCAATGGCCGTGTTTAAATCAGGTGTAAATCCGATAAACCAATAACCAATAACCAATAACTAATAACCAAAATTTATTCTTCTTTATAAATATCTGGATACAGCATGATGGCACACTCAGGGCAGATGCCGTGGCTGAAGTTGGCCTCGGAATGTTCCCGCACATATTTTTCGATCTGTTGCCAGAAGCCCTGATCATCCCGGATTTTTTTACAGGAAGCACAGATCGGGATCAATCCTTTGAGGGACTTGATTTTCGCTCCGGCTTCACGAAGCTCCTTCATTAACGTTTCTTTTTGTTCCAGCAGTTTTCTATGGTCCGTGACATCCTAGAAAATGGTCGCAAACAGCCCTTTTCTTGGGGAGTAGACGGATATGCTGAAATATTTATCCATGGGGGCAAAATAGGTTTAAAAGCTGGCAGGTCGTCCGGATTCGGCTACTTTGGCGGAAATATCAAGAAAAGGAGGCTCGCCGGTTCCGTAGATTTTTGATGCCCTTTTGCCGACTACCGCCTCTTTTTTCAAGCCGACAATCTTCTCGTATGCAGAGTTCACCTCCAGGATCAAGTAGTCAACCGCGTTTTGTGAGTCGTCATAAGTTATTTCATGGAGGCAAAGACCTTTGCTCATTGTGGCAAC
Organism: Desulfobacterales bacterium; assembly: GCA_020345785.1. The sequence goes on along the minus strand of CP070771.1, from coordinate 2,232,394 downwards.
CAGCGAGCGAAATTTCTTCTCGCTGTTTTCCAATGCCTTTTCCGCAAGCATCCGGTCTACGGCAATTGCATAAAATGCCGCCAGTCGCTCGACCAGCTTGAGATCGTTTTCATCGTACTCATTTGATGCATTGGCCAGGGCGATCTGGCCCAAGAGTCTGTCACCGATCAGCGCCGGAGCAGAGACAAAACGCCGGATTGCGATGTGACCGGGTGGTGTTCCTGTGGATCGGTGATCTTTAGCAGGGTCATTGCATATAATCGATTTTTTATTTGTTAATACCCAACCCCACAATCCGGCAAATTTTTTAAACGCGACTGTTTTATCAGGTATCCGGCATTCATCCCATATATCTCGGCTCAAAGTTGGACTGATCAGAAATCCGGTGCCCGGATCCATATATCCGACAAATCCGTATCGGCTCTTTGTCAGCCGTTTTGCAGTTTCCAGCACGGGATATGAGAACTCCTCCTGGGTGGACTTGGATATCAAGACAGTCGACAGCTCCAGCAATGATTTATTGATTTCATGTTCTTACAATGCACATTAGGCAAATTTTCAGGGGCGGATTAATTGAAGCGTTCAACACGCAGCGGCGCCATATCCATGGGCGGGATTTCATTGAACGTGAGCTGGGAGACAATCTTACCGGTGATCGGTGCCAGGGAGATGCCCAGCATGCCGTGGCCGGTTGCAATGATGACATTGTCGTAATTCGGTGCCCGCCCGATATAGGGGAGCCCGTCCGGGCTGCATGGGCGCAGTCCCCGCCAGATTTCAACCAGCTCGAGAGTGCGCGGATCGAAATCCGGCAGGTATTCGGGTACTGCACTGAGGATTGCTTGGGTGCGTCGCCGATCAATGGAAAGGTCGAATCCGCAAAGCGCCAAGGTACCGGAGAAACGCACCGTATCTGCCAAGGGAGTGTAAAACACCCTTGCCTCGGCGAAGTTAAATGGTGTTTCAGGGCATTGCGGCGGCCGTTTGAATGTCAGACTGTATCCTTTGGCAGGTTCGATCCAAAGCTTGAACTGCAAATCACGGGCGATTTCAGGAGACCAGGCGCCGCCGGCCAGTATGACTTCTTCCACAGCGATATCGCCC
>CP070771.1:2228074-2231190 GCA_020345785.1 Desulfobacterales bacterium | reverse complement strand
AATTCGGATCTGGGTTCCATTCTGACCCTTGAAAAAACCGACCCCAAAACCTTCGTCGTTAAAGCGACGGTAGGATTGGGCAAATTTGTCAAGGCCGGTGATCGGATCGATTTTGACAACAGTATTGCCAAGTATGCAGTCATCAACAAATCACCGCTGGTGGTCGAGGATATTGAAAAGGATAAACGCTTCGGTCGGGCCAATCACGCCCATTATGGGACGAAATCCTTCGTTTGCATGCCGATTAAGACCAGCAAAGATATCATCGGTGTACTCACCATTTCGTCCAGAAACAACAACCGGGTCTATACCCACAGCGACATTGAAGTTCTGACCCCGCTGCTGAGCAATGCCGCCTTTACCTATGAGAACCTGCGGCTCCTGAAAGAAAGTGAACAGCGGGCTGTCTATATCAGATTTATCGAAAAGATTTTTAAGCTTTTCAACTCCAGTTTTCGAGACAGTGAGCTCACTCATGCCTTGCTGAACGAGATTCACAGCCTAGTGCCCTATGATTTGGCCGCTGTGATGACCCTAAATGAGAGCAAGGCCGGTCACCTGAAAATTGTCGATTTCTTAAGCAGCGGTCATGGCAATATTGCCAAAGACAGGTCCTATCCTTACAAAGATTCAATTATTGAAAAGGTTTTCAAACAGGAATCCACCCTTCTCGTCGAGGGACCCCTCGATGTCGTCGGCTCTCTGGATCAAGTCATTTTTAAGGACCAAGGTTGCCTATCCTGTCTGCTGGCCCCTCTGAAAATAGAAGGGCGGGTATACGGCGTTTTATCTCTGGGGAGTAAACAGCCCGGATTTTTCAATGATGTCAAAGAACTGTTAAGGTGGATTGCCAACGGGCTTTCGTTGGTTCTCGAACGCAACCGGCTTTCAGCGGCCGTGGTCAAGCGCAACCAGGAACTGGACACCATCCGGCAGATCGGAAGTGCCTTGGCGTCATCGACATTTGATATCAGCAAGGTTTTAAAATATACCATGGACATGATTCGGGAAGTCATGAATGTGGAGGCCGGCTCTCTTTTGTTCGTGGAAGAAAATGAACTGGAGATTGCGGTTGCCTTCAACATAAAGATAAAAACGATGAAAAAATTCCGCCTGAAGCTGGGGCAGGGTATTGCCGGTTACGTGGCCGCCAGGGGGGAGGCCATCATCGTCAATGATACAGAGAAATCGTCGCACTTCTTTCCGATAATTGATGAAATATCGGGCTTTACGACGCAATCTGCCCTATGTGTTCCCATGATATCCCAGGGGCGAGTAATCGGGGTTATCGAGGTTCTGAACAAAATAAACGGTGAATTTAGCACCGATGATAAAGATTTGCTGCAAGCTATCGCCACCTCGGTCTGCATTGCCCTGGAGAATGCGCGTTTATACAAGGAAACATTATCCATGGCAGAGCACGAGCGGGATGTACGCCAAATGTTTCAGAAATTTGTCCCCAAGGAAGTCCTGGATAAAATCCTTCATGGCTCATCAAACGGAAAACCGATTATCGAAGAAATCAGAACGATCACCTTGCTGAATATCGACATTCGAGGTTTTTCAAGTTTGGCTATGCAAATCGGGCCCCAAAAAACGGTTTCGCTTCTAAACAGCTTTTTCTCGGTGATGGGAGGAATCGTTTTCAAGCACTATGGCATTGTCGACAAATATCTGGGAGATGGCTTTCTGGCACTTTTCGGGGCGCCGGTCGCCAGCACCAAGGATGCAGACAATGCAATCGCAGCTGCCTTTGAAATGAAGCATTCACTTCCGGCCGTAAACAAATACCTCAAACGCAAATTGGATGCTTCAGTGGACATGGGTATCAGCATTCACACCGGGGAAGTCGTTGTGGGCAACATCGGCTTTGACAAAAAAATGGATTATACCGTTATCGGTGATTCCGTAAATACAGTATTCCGTCTGCAGAATCTGACCAAATCATATCGCAACGGAGTTTTGATTAGCGAAAATACGCTGCGGGCGGTGCGATCGCGCCTGGAGGTCGACGAGATTACCATACCCGAGCATGTCGGCAAAGAAATCAGCGACATGAAAGTTTATGAACTGCTGGACCGTCGATTGGAAAAGGAGACGGTCGCCCTGGCCAATTAACTCCATTCACAAGCCACCGGCTATGCCGGTCAGAGGTGAAAAGCTTTTACCGGTACAGCGGTATGTTTCGTTGTTTCAAAACTAAACGATGCCGGTGGCTTATGAATGGAGATTCTCCGTTACATGAATTCACCACCCTCAATAAAAAATCCATGATGTTTCCTTGACAAAGGGTGTCGATAAAATTAGGTTTGGGCAGCTGATTTTTAGCTTGCAAGTCAATCTGCTTGGTGGAGGAGGCCATGGAAACAAACAACCCTGCTACGTTGAAAGGACAATTCTTGCTGGCCATGCCCGGCTTGGCTGATCCAAATTTCTTTCAAACCGTCACCTGTATCTGTGAGCACAACGAGTCAGGTGCCATGGGGATCATCGTTAACCGTGTTCATCAATCCCTGACTGCGAAAGATATTTTTGAGGAACTTGAAATCGAATACGCGCCTAATGCGGCATCAATACGCATCCATTTGGGCGGTCCGGTTCATATCGGTGAAATATTTGTATTGCATGGACCTCCTTTTAACTGGGGAGCCAGTTTGATGATTACACCCTCGCTCGCGATGAGCAACACAAAGGATATTCTGGCAGCGATCGCAATGGCCAGAGGACCCAAGGCATTTTTGATCTCGCTGGGCTGTGCCGGTTGGGGACCGGGGCAGCTTGAGGCTGAGATAAAGGAGAATGCCTGGTTGAATTATCCTATATTCGAGGAAAATATATTTGATTTGCCGATTGAAACACGTTGGGAGGTGGCGGTAAAGAAAATGGGAATCGACCCGATTTTGCTGTCGAATTCAGCGGGGCATGCCTGAGGCAGCTGTCGGTAGGAACTATCCCTTGGCCTTGGCTTTTGCTTTGGGCTTCTTTTTTTTGAGGCAGACTTTATCTTTTCTGACAAAGGCACAAAGTTTTGGATTGTAATACTCCTTGCAGTTTAACGGATTATAAAGAGGACATTCGGGATGCTTTTCAGACATAAATCCTTATTTCCCTTCCTA
>CP070771.1:2224845-2227974 GCA_020345785.1 Desulfobacterales bacterium | reverse complement strand
TTTGCCGTCCCCTCAACGGCAAACATAAAATAAATATCCTCTGCGCATTTTGCGGCTCTGCGGTGAATATTAAATCCTAAAAAAGAATGTCTAAAAAATTATTGCCGTATTAGTATGTCGGTCTGATAATATGAAAAATACGCCAAAGCGGAACTAATCCGCCAGCTGCAAAGCCATATCTACCATTTCTTTGCCGGTGGGAACCTCTTTGGCGAACTCTTCATAAATGGGTTTGCTGGCTTCGACAAAGGCCGCGCGGTTGGCGACATTGACTTCCATACTGCCCTTGAGCTTGTCCAGCAGGTCCATGTCGTCCTGCGTACCCATAGCGTACATCCAGCCCTGGACATCGCGGGCGGTTTTCTCGAGAATCTCCCGTACGTCGGCCGGCAGCTTTTTCCACTGATTGGCGCCGGTGGTGAGGTATGACGGCGTGTAGACATGTCCGGTAAGGGACAGGTACTTTTGCACTTCGTTGAGCTTGGCGGCGTAGATGTTGGTCAGCGGGTTTTCCTGGCCGTCAATGACGCCGGTCTGCAGCCCGACAAAAACCTCGGAGAACGCCATCGGGGTGGGGTTGGCACCCCAGGCCGTAAACATTTTAATGCGCCAGGTGCTCTTGGGGGTTCGAATTTTGACGCCACTTAAATCGTCCGGGGTGCTGATAGGCCGCACATTGTTGGAAATGTGGCGGATGCCGTTCTCCCAGAAACCGATGACCTGGTAGCCTTTTTTCTCGATGGCCGGCGCAATCATCGGCCAGAAAATCTTGTGTTCAATGCGGTTCAGATGGGCCCGATCCTTGACCAAAAACGGCATGTCGAACAGACCCGCCTCGCCGGCGATCGATGACATGATGGAAGAAGGCATGGACAGATGGACCGTGCCGAGCTTTAATTTTTGCATGAGATCCTTGTCTTTGCCCAGCTGAGAAGCCCCGTAAAAGGTCACCGTGGCCTTGTCGCCGAGCAGATCATTGGCCCGACGGGTAAACTCTTCGGCAGTGATATACTGGGTTGAACCTGGTGCGGCGCTGATGGCAAGGATAATTTCGGTTTTGGCCATTGCATTTGCGGTGAAAAGAACCGACAGAGCTAGCACAACAACAAATAAAACTTTCTTCATGACGACCTCCTCATCCTGTGAATTGCATGCAATTTAGACTGATTTTGCCTTGATATGACTGCACTATCCATAAGGCTTGCCCTCACATGCTAAAGGCTACTGTAAAATTGTATTCAATCCTGTTATAATACCATAGTATTTTTGTCAAGCTTTTTAATATGAATTTAGTAAATTATATATCTTTCTGTAATTTATAGGTTTATTATTTTATTTGGTTTAGCTCGATAATTATTTTTTGCTTCCAATCCAAAAAATATATTTGATTTTTGCATGCAATTTGGTTATGAGAAGGTAAACCAGGTTACCTTAAATCATATGGATCTTTTACGATGGCAAGATCAAAAACCAGAGCGGGGTCGCCGGAAACCGCCGGAAACGGGGACAGGCCTAATTCAAAAGTGTTGAATGAAGCCGTCTCTCAGCCCTTGGCACAGCAGGTTGCCGCCCGGATTCGTGTCATGATCATCCAGGATCGGTTGACACCGGGTGAATGGATTCGCGAACAGGCGCTGGCCGACAAATTGAAAGTCTCGCGCACGCCCCTGCGTGAAGCGCTTAAGATGCTGGAACTGGAAGGTCTCATCCGGTTGTTGCCCAATCGCGGCGCCGTGGTCACGGAGCTGACCGTCGAAGAAGTCAAAGAAAAATTGGAAGTGCTGGCGGCGCTGGAGGCCCTGGCCGGCAAACTGGCCTGTCAGAAGGCGACGGATGCAGAATTGGCCGAGATCCGAGCCCTGCACTACGAAATGCTGGCGTGGTTCAGCCGGCAAAACCGGCTGGAATATTTCAAACTCAACCAGCGTATCCATCTGGCGATCGTGGCGGCCAGCGGCAACCGCACCCTGATTGAGACCCACGCCCGGATAAACGCCCAGCTGTATCGCATACGCTACCAATCGAACCTGCAAAACGAACTGTGGGGTACGGCCGTCGAGGAGCACGAAGAGATGCTTGCTGCGCTGACGGCACGCAACAGCGAGGCACTGGCCATGTGCATGCTGAATCACTTCGGGCAGACTTTCTTTAAATTCAGCAAAAATTTGGAAATAATGGAGAAGAGCAGACGCAAGAACTAGTTGAGCAGTCGGGAAGTTTTTGAGAAAACGCCCGTTACATCTGCGAAGCCTGTGCAGTACTTAATCCGGTAGCAGGAATCCAGAAAATTAGATCCGGGTAGACTGGATGCCTGCCTGCACGAGCATGACAAAAAAACACCCTCACCCTTAAATTAACTAATTACTTTTATTCATAATTACGGTGATGTATTATTAGTAATATTTTTTCACCACAGAGGCACCGAGGACACGGAGATAAGATTTCTTTTTGCCCATCGGGAGACGGCGATGGGCAAAAAACCTGAACCTTCGGTGAAACCATCATTGGTTGTTGGAAGTCTGATTTTCCTTATGCGTCAGCATTGAGGCCTTTCGTTTGCCGTCGTCTCCCGGCAAACGAAAAATATACCAATCTCTGTGCCCTCTGTGCCTCTGTGGTGAGATCATATTGTCTTTGAGGTTACTATAAATTATACGTTACCGTATTTAGGAAACTATGTACTAAGTATAGGCGAAGAAAATGATAAAAATAGTCGGCGTTGGAGACCCGGTTATTCCGGAGGACACCATGGAAGAAATCTTCCGGCAGCAAAGCCGCCTGAAAGGCGAATTTCAGAAAGCCTCCTGGGGGGTGAGCGATCCGGGTCAACTTCAACATCTGCGCAGCGTTTATGAAGAAAAAGGTCCAGGGGCGGTTCCCGCACCACGGCACATCCTTGAGCAGGCGGCCGAGGCTCAAATCCTGGTGGTGCATTTCACGCCGGTGTCCGGTGAAATCCTTGCGGGTCTGCCGACGCTCAAAATCATCGGCGCCGCCCGGGCGGGCGTTGAAAATATCGACGTTGAGGCCGCCAATCGCAGAGGCGTGCTGGTTTTTAACGTCACCGGACGCAATGCCGAAGCGGTATCGGATTTTACCATCGGATTGATGCTGGCCGAATCCCGCAAC
>CP070771.1:2221613-2224745 GCA_020345785.1 Desulfobacterales bacterium | reverse complement strand
GATTTTAGTGCCGGTGGAGACAATCACACCGTCCATGTTTTCCAGTCCAAGTGATTTAAGGGCCTCCTTGTCCGTGGCATCTAATACAACGGCCTCGGTCGAATAGGGATCGATCGCCTGCACCCGGCACTTATCCATGTCAATTGCAACAACCTCATTTCCATCCTCAAACAATGCTTTGGCAGCGTGAAAGCCAAAATTGCCGAGTCCTATGACTGCAAATCTTTTCATGGTCGGGCTCCTTCTATCCAATCATTATATTTTCTTCAGAATACTCAACCCCATTGGTTACGCCTGTTCCGACGATGATATACGAGAAGGTGAGAACACCCACGCGGCCGAGGATCATCATCAGAATAATCCAGCACTTGTCCCAAATGTTTAATAGCGAAGTGACACCCATCGATAGACCCACCGTTCCAAAAGCCGAAACGGTCTCAAAAAGATAGGCCAAGAATCGGCTTTTTTGAATTGGGACATCGTAATCAAGCGTTGAGTCTCCGAGCAGAAGCATAAACAACACGGCACAGATTATCCCGATGGAAACAAGAAGCAGCGACACGCTTCGGGTCACGGTTTCCGGCGGAATGCTTTTTTTGAACATATTTACGCGGCGTTTTCTCAACACGCGTGTGAAGGTGAAGGCGGTAATCAAAGCCAAGGTCGTGGTTTTGACTCCGCCGCCGCAGGAGCCGGGTGAGGCGCCGAAAAACATCAAAAAAATCATCAAGGCCAGCGTTGCCTCCTTCAACGAGGCGATGTCCACTGTATTGAATCCCGCCGTACGACATGTGATGGATTGAAACAAGGGCACCAGAATGCGATTTGCAATTGAGGGTGAAGTCCAAAGCGTTTGGCGCTCTATAAAAGCAAATACGAGAGCACCGGCAATAATGAGGACAAGGGTTGTGAGCAAAACCGCTTTGGTCTGGATGGAAATTCGTTTGCGCTCCCTGTTTTGTCGTAAAAACCAGGATTGGAGATCGTAGAGCACGGGAAATCCGATGCCGCCGATAATGATTAACGAACACATGGTGATATTTAACAGCAGGGTGTTGCTGTACCGCACCATGCTGTCTGAAAAAAGGGAGAAGCCTGCGTTGCAGAACGCTGAAATCGAATGAAAGATCGCAGTATAAATAGCTTGGGGTAAAGGAAATTCATTGCGCCAGTGAAACGTGAGCAGAATGGCTCCCAGGCTCTCGCCGCTTACCGTGAAAAAAACCACACTTTTGACCAGACTGAAAATATCCTCGCGGGGTGTATGCGCGAACAGATCCTGCATAACCAAACGCTGCCGAAACGATATGCTTATCCCGAGCCACTGAAACAGCAGCACTGAAATGGTCATGACGCCCAGTCCGCCGATCTGGATTAAGCCAAGGATGACACATTGGCCGAAGGTCGAAAAATAGCTTCCCGTGTCCACAACCACAAGTCCGGTCACACACACAGCCGAGGTGGCGGTAAACACCGCATCCACCATAGAGATACTCCCACTGTTTGTGGATATTGGAAGTTTGAGCAAAAAAGCGCCAAAAGCGATGGCAGACAAAAAGCTGGCCAGCACCATGATGGCAGGATGCGTCTTGAGAACTCGGCTGCGCCAGGTCATATCTTAAGCCTCGGGTTTAGAAAGTATTCACAGTGAAGATGGTTCTCGGCCTCACACACCTCATGCAACCGTTTTCCACCCAAAACCATCCGGTTACGCCAGGCACCGCACGTGATAAGCTCACTGTGGCTATTAAGCGGTGCATAATTTAAAAATGGACACAATTGTGACATAATCTGGTCGATGTGAATCGATATTGCGTTTCTCCGAATGCTATCGAAGATATGTCCGGAATCGATTTTATTTTGAGATTGCCGCACACCCATGAAATCCAGACCGGCTTCTTGCATTTGACCGGCAATACCCCGATGCCAGCGATCGATTGAGGCAAAAACGGGCGTTTTATGCGCCAAAGAATTGCTTTTCAGACATCTGCACAACTCGACAATCCCGCAGCGGCCACGGATAAAACGAGTGGAGAAGCACAGTATAATTAAACCGTAAACCTCTGTCGTTGCTGCATTCAGACAAGATACGGGGCTTAGGGTAACGGTCATTCCATCGGATTTCACAATCTGCGTTCTTTCATCAAGCTGACAAACCATAATTTTCGCATTATTTGAGGGCATCGCCATTTGTCTCCAAAAAGCGGCTTCAGACTTTTTGAAAAACGGCCGCCTGCTTTCACTGAAAAAGAGGAGCAAAATGGATGCCGAATGATTTAACTACTTGTTTTAAATTGGATTTCTATAAATCTGGCGGGAGCTGTAACCTGAAGTCACTGGGAAACATTGAATTTTGCAAGAAAAATGGCTTGCAGGATGCAAGATACTCAGTCGATCTGATATTTTTTACGCTTGCGCCATAAGGTGGCCGGATCGATTCCAAGAATTTTGGCGGCCTCATCAAGCGAATCTGTGTGCAGGATCACATTTTGAATGTGGCGTTTTTCCACATCGGCCAAACTTTCGAGCTGAGCGGGGTCAGACACGGAAGGCCTGAAATTCGCAATGTTTGAGGGCAGGTCGCTGATGCTTAGTTCAGTTTCATGCGCCATAATGACACCGCGTTCGATTATATTGATTAATTCGCGAATATTGCCGGGCCAGGGGTAGACCTGCAGACGCTGTAAGGCATCCGGTGCAATATGACGCACTGTCTTGGCATTCATGCGCGAAGAGAGCTTCAGATAGTAATCGGTCAACAGGGCGATATCCTCCGGTCGCTGCCTGAGTGCGGGCAGGAAAATTTCCAACACGTTAATTCGGAAATAAAGATCCTCCCGAAAGGCGCCGTCGCGCACCAACTCCTCCAAATCCTTGTTGGTGGCCGCAATCACACGCACATCCACCCGCTGGGGTTCAGGGTCGCCCAAGCGCTCAAACTCGCGGTGTTGCAAAAAACGCAAAAGCTTCCCCTGAATGGCAGGAGGAATTTCAGACACTTCATCTAAAAAGACGGTTCCGCCTTCGGCCAGCTTGAGCTTGCCCACTTTATCGCGCAGGGCGCCGGTGAAAGCCCCTTTTATATGTCCGAACAGATCACTTTCCAAGAGGTTTTCCTGCAAGGCCGCGCAA
>CP070771.1:2218365-2221513 GCA_020345785.1 Desulfobacterales bacterium | reverse complement strand
AGTGCCGCCAGTGCTTCCTCCGCCGTGGCAACCCAGGTGAAGCGCGGCGGGTTGCTGAGGTTCAACCCGCGGTATTCATTGATAATCCTCTCGGAAAGACGGCAGTCTTCCTCCATGATCCAGGCATCATAAGGTGTGGAAACCAGCAGGATGTCCCTGACTTTCTTGGCCATCAACTCATGAAAAATCTTGAAAGAGGGATCAAAATCTTCAGCAAAGCTTTCGATTGGTAATGTCATATAACCTTATCCTTAATTAATGCTTCGCATTTATTTTCTTTAGTTCAAACCGGAATAATTAATAACAAATTTCTATTCTAAACTATGGCATATACATTACACACTTTGCGTTCCCGCTGCAATCATTCACCATATTAAAAACACATCTTTGATGGAATCTCAATAATTTTACTTGGAATGACAACTACAGAGGAGCGGTGGGTTAGGGGCAAAAAATCCTGGTGCCGTCTCTTCATCTTTTATTATTCAAAATTCGATGTTCGACGTTCGACGTTCATTCTTTTCACTGTTTCGGCCGCGTGACGTGTCAAATAATAACAATAAAGATTACTTCCTCTGGCCCGCTTGAAGCGACATGGGCAGTCGTTTTATCATCCAAAGGACCATCAACAGTCCCGGAAGCGCCACGAAGGTGGAAATCACAAAAAAGGTCACCCAATCGGTCTGTTCAGCGATCCAGCCCGACATCGCCGAAAGCCACGTTCGGCCAAATGCCATAAAAGACGTAAAAAGGGCAAATTGTGTACCGGTATACGCCGTATTACACAGAACCGACAAATAGGCAACAAACGCCGCCGAACCCATGCCGCCGGACAAATTTTCAATGCCGATGGTTAGAACCAGAAACCCCACATGGGGGCCAAGAGCTGCCTGCGCGGCAAACATCAGATTGGAAAACATCTGCAATATACCACAATAGAGTAAACTTCGCAGGATACCAAATCGCTTGACCGCCAGACCGCCGGTAAAAACGCCCAGGAGCGTGGCAAAGACGCCGAAAATTTTGCTGACGTTGGCAATTTCAATTTTGCTGAAGCCGATCCGAATGTAGAATGGATTGGCCATGACACCGGCGAAAGCGTCGCCGAACTTGTAGAGTAAAATAAAGACCAGGATGGCGATGGCCATTTGAAGGTTATTGCGCTGAAAAAATTCGATAAAGGGCGCCACAACAGCGCTGCGAAACCAGCCGTCGGCCTGCTGAATATTTTCCTCCATCATCCTGTCTGTCTTGGGAATGGGCGCGCAAAGCGCGGCAATAAAACCGATTAAAACAAGCCCCGCCATAATTGCGTAGACCAGGGACCAATCCATGTTGGTGGCCAGATACAATGCCCCGGCGCCGGAGGCCAGAAGTCCAAAACGATACCCGGCCTGGGTCATGGCAGCTCCGGCGCCCTGCTGGTCTTCATCCAAAATTTCAATGCGGTAGGCATCGATCACAATGTCCTGGCTGGCGGAAAAAAAAGCGACCGCCAGGGCCAAAAAAGCCGTCCATTCAGGTGCAGACTGGGGTTTGCTCAAGCCCAATGCAATGATCGATGCCATTAATCCAAGCTGAATCATCAGCATCCAGGCCCGGCGGCGACCCAGCATTTTTGAAAGGATAGGAATGGGTAAACGGTCAATGAAAGGCGCCCAGAGATATTTCAGGTTATAAGGTGTGCCCACGAGGGCAAAGAGTCCGATGGCTGTCAGTGATACCCCGGCTTCTGTCAGCCAGATGGATAAGGTGGCGCCCGATAAAAGAAAGGGAAGGCCGCTGGCAAAACCCATCAAAAAGATGAAAATCAGGCGCTTTTCCCAGTAGATGGAGATGCCTCGCAGAAAATTGCGGTCAGGTTGCGGCTCCGAAGGGCTATCTTCCTGCATCAAACCAGCCTCAAATTAAAGTAATTTCTACTACTAAATTTATTGGTTTGGCGGCCGTCTTGCCTCCCAGCCGTAGTCGATATAGGAACACTCGACCTGGTTTCCGGTCAATGTGATATCATAGAAGCCCTCCTCAGTGCCATACCACGCGCCACGCCACCACTTTCCGCAAACCGCACCGCCGGTGATAAAAGTAGTGTTTTGCCACCTGATCATTTCGTTGACATGCAGATGTCCTTGGAGCACCAGGACCACATTGTGCTTTTCCATCGTCTTCAAAACCTCACGGTTGTTGACGACGACCCGATTGGGCCTGGCGGCATATGTGGCGCCCTCGCTTGCGCTGAAAAAAGAACTAAGCAGGGGTATATGGGTTACAATAATAATTGGGGTTCTCTTTGGAACGGTTGCAAGCTCCTGTCTCAACCATTGCAATTGTTGGGTCCGGATGATGCCCTGATAATAGTATTGATCCCGGGTAACCTCGATGGAATCCAAAATGATAAAATGATATCCCACCGCGGTAAAAGAATAGTAAGTTCGTTCCAGGCCTAGCCGATCCATATATACTGCGCGCGGATAATCGGCAGCCGGCGTTCCATCCGTCGGAATAGCGGCGACAAGATCATGGTTACCCATGGCAGGGTAAACATCTGCTTTAATCGCCTGATGCATTTTCATGTAAGCATCCCACCGCGGTGCCACCGCAGCGGCAGATGATTGGAATCCGTCCGTAATCAGATCACCTCCGGCAATGACAAGGTCAGCTTTTCGGGCATTGATCGCATCCGCAGCACGTGCCATCGCCACTGGCGTATCCCATTCTGTTCGGGCGTGTACATCGGTATAAAAAACCAAGTGAAGCGAGCCTTTGTCTGATCCGCGCAAGGAACAGCCTGCTTTGATTGAACCCCACCCCGCCAACATAGCAAACCCGGCAATCAGCTTGCCGAGAAAATTCCGGCGGGTAATCAAGTTCGTCATTTTATCTCTTTTCCCTAGTAAAGGATCAATATCAAAAAACACTATATTATCATCTTGTTTAGACATAAATTTACCGCCCGCTTCGCTCGAGACGCAAAGATCGCAGAGAAACTTTTCTTTTAACTTTCTGCTGAGAGGACAGAAAGTTAAAAACGCACGCCCTTCGGGCAATAGTCTCGCGTAGGTTTTTCAGGACGTCACGCTATATGATTTTCTTCGTTTAAGACGAATTGCCCTTTATGTTTGCCGTCCTCTCAACGGCAAACATAAAA
>CP070771.1:2215111-2218265 GCA_020345785.1 Desulfobacterales bacterium | reverse complement strand
TTTCAGCTCCGAAAAATCTTCGACATCGGTGTGAATCGAAAAAAGATCTTTCAACTTTTTGGTGCCGTCAAGCAGACCCGAGCGCGGGAAAACAATGTCAAAATAAGAAAACACCTTTCTGCCGTCCATCCTGAGAACAAATTCCTTGAGACTTTTAAGGCTGCCGCTGGCGTAAAGGGCGCCGACATATGACCCGATACTGCTTCCGACGACATAATCGATGGGAATTTTTTCCTCTTCCAGTGCTTCTATGGCGCCGATATGAGCCCACCCGCGCGATGATCCGCTACCGAGGACGAGGCCGACCGTTTTTCGCAATGCCATGGTTATATCTCCCGCATGCGGTTAGCTCTTCATATAATTCATGACCGAATATAGGCTGATTTGATCGGCATTTACAACAAATAGTACAAACTTAGGTGTTAAATCTTGACGGATTGCTGCCCAAATCGGGTTGTTGACAACAAGCCCAGGAGGAAGGGCAGGGGCTCAATGCTTGAATAGCGAATAACAACTGGTTTCATTAATCGATTTTTAACCATCGTCATCTCAAGCCCCCTCTGATTTTTGTTCAGATTATACCGATTTGTTCCAACAGTTTTTTTTCCCAATATCGCAGTGCTGATAGAACATGCTGGAGTTCGGAAGGGGTTATGACGGAAGACTGCTCCGGAATAATATCCTCCAAAATTTGAAGCGCATTGGATACCCTTACCCTGTCCGACACATCGATGTATTCCTGTTGGTTCATGATTGCCTCCCTAAACGATGCTATTTGACAATTATTTGAAAAAATCAGAAAGCGATGGATCGCAGTTGACCGGGTTAACTAACGAGCCTGCTGAAGTAATTGCGGGGATGTTGAAAATTCGCGCGGCCGGCGGCCGTCGGACTATTTCCGTGAGCTTTTCGACCGGATACGGTCGAGTGCCAGTTGGATGGGTTGCGGATCGATATGCCTCATGAGAACGCCGATGTACTGAAGCTGCCTGCGCCGGGCGCCATGGCTTTTCATTTTACGTGCGCTCTCGACGGCCGATTGCAGCTCTTCCGGCAGCTCCATGCTTTCAAGCTGGCTGGACGGCAGAGCGACCAACTGCTCGCCCAGGCGCTGCAAGGCCCGGTCTTCAATTTTCTTCCGGGTTCTGCTTTTTTGCTCTGTATCCATTTGGCAGGCTTCCCTCCGCCTGTTTATGCGTCCTTAACAGCTGATAAAATTTTCCTCCTACACCGCGACCGTGTGCTTCCTGCCGCAGAACGGACGTTCCCGCAATTCAATTGAGATCTTTCTTTTCTCGGGCGTTGCTGACCAAAAAACGCCTCATCCGATAATTTGTCATCAATTACAATGTTGGTTCGCAAATCAGACGCATTTGATGTGATTGATAAACATCATACACATTGCCCACACAAGGTCAAGAAAGGAGTGGCGGGGACAGGTACTTTACCCCTCCGTCCCGTCCGGTCTAAATCGGGTTAATCCGTCTCCGTCAAACTTCATATCTCCGGACAAATTAAAAAAACCCGAAAAAGCAGATTAAAGAACCAACCCTTAAAGATTAAAATATTGGCAAAATCAGCCGGCTCCGGGTATAATAACGGAAACGGCCTTATTTTGCAGAAACTTGATCGCTTTTAAAATATTCTGGAATATAATTCAGGGTGCATATGTTATGTCACAAGGCAGCAGCAATTCGTCTCAAGTCCACTATTTCGACTTCGACAAACACTGCCTTAAAATCGCATGAAATGAGTCAGCTAAAATCAAAGCGGCTGAACATCAAAAACGTTAAAGCAAGATGTTAACAGGTTCTAAATAGCCTTTCTGAAGGGGGAAAATGAATGATGTCGAATCTCCTGATTCTTTTGGTTATCATTTTGGCAGTGCTTGTCGGCGTCCTCATACTCAAAAAATATGTTAAACGCGGCTCCCCCGCTGCATATCCATATCAATCCAAAACCTTCCTATGCTCTGCGGCTGAAAGGTCGCTTTTGGGTGTGTTAGATCAATTATTGAGCGACAAATACCGGGTGCTTTTAAAGGTTAGTCTGGCGGATCTGCTGGAAATACCGAAAGGAGTTTCAAACTCCCTGAGACAAAGCGCTTTTAACCGCATATCCCGCAAACACGTCGATTTTGTTGTTTGCGATAAAAACGATTTATCAATCCTGGGAGTGATTGAGCTCGACGACCATAGTCATAAATCCTCAAGGCGCCGGAAGCGCGACAGCTTTTTAGACGGCGCACTGAATGCCGCCGGCATACCCATTCTTCGCATCCAGGCTCAAAGCGCCTACTCAGTTATTGAGACGAGGGAACATTTACAAAACAGCTTCATGTTCCTGGCGGACAACCCTAATCCTGAATCACCTCACAACGTTACTGACTCAGAACATCGAAAAGAAGCCCGAGCTTTTTCAGATGATACGGAAACCATTGAAATCTGCGAGGACTGCGGCGCGGCGCTGGTAAAACGACAAGCCAAAAAGGGCAAGTTTGCCGGCGAATATTTCCTGGCGTGCTCAAATTTTCCAAAATGCCGCAAAATTGTACCATTAAAAAAAGCGGCGGACTGAAAGGGGAAGAAGGTCGGGGGGAATTAAGGTGACGTTCGTTCCATTGATATATTTAAATCCTGAATTATAGACTTTGCAAAAACTGATATGTTAAAGATTTTAAATTTCCCGGCATGATTTGTGGTCTGTCCGCAGTAACAAGCGAATGGGATTAAGATTAGCTTCAAAAACGGCTGCCGTCGGTTAAATGGTGCGGCGTTTTTGGCCAGCAAACTCCGCATTAAAAATCGCTTTGCGCTGTATTTCACGGATGAGAATATTCTGCACATCAGGCATCCATCTTCGCTGAAGCTACGCCGCACAGGTCTATGCGCGCTTGAATCGGCATGGCGTATATTCATCAATTAAAGGCATAATGCAAATTTATAAACAGAACGGACGTTCCTCCTGTTCCACTGTTTAGACCGCCTCGATGGTTGAGGGCGGCTTGGCCGTGATGTTGTAAGTAACACTGACCACGCCGGGAACCTCTGAGGTAAGTCGCGAAGACAGTTTTTCAAGAATTTCGTAGGGTAATCTGGTGGGGGCGCCAGTAACTGCGTCTTCGCTGTCCCAGCATCGAACCTCGATCTGAAAA
>CP070771.1:2211851-2215011 GCA_020345785.1 Desulfobacterales bacterium | reverse complement strand
GCCGGCAACACCGGATGCGGTTCACACCATTGTTTTATGGTCTAAGAATTTCGGACCGTTCATTGAGGGAAAATATGGTGATCAACTTCTCGCCCTGGGTTATCATCTTTTTTTCAACTTTACCGTCAATTCGGATTCTGAAATACTCGAGCCGAATGTACCGGTGTTGGAGGAGCGCTTGAATCAGCTGAAGTATTTGGCTGAGCATTTTGGTCCGCGGGCAATAAATTGGCGCTTTGATCCAATCTGTTTTTACCGGACAAGTAAAAGCGCGCTGAATGACAACCTGCACGATTTTGGATATATTGCGGAAAAGGCTGCCGGATGGGGTATTGAACGCTGTATTACCAGTTTCATGGATCATTACCCCAAAATCCGCAGGCGCCTGTCATCGCGGTCCGGGTTTGCCTTTATCGACCCGCCGTTGACCGCAAAAGTGAAAACCCTTGTGAAAATGTCGGCACAGCTGGCAGTTCTGGGCATCCGGCTGAGAACCTGCTGCGAAAAAGAGGTGATCGACGCGCTGGATCGGGAGTCATCGATAGCGCCAAGCGCGTGCATACCCAACGACCTTTTGCTGGAATTATACGGCGGGAACCTTTCCCTCAAAAGAGACACCGGCCAAAGGGTCAAAGCCGGTTGCGGGTGCCGCGTATCCGTTGACATCGGTTCCTACCGGCAACAGCCTTGTTATCATAACTGTCTGTTTTGTTACGCAAATCCTACTTCCGGTGCTGGTAGTAAGTGAGAGGATCGAATCTGGATCAAAGTAGGGGATCGCCTCAAAAACGGGTTTCCAAATCCGGAAGTGTCCGTGGTTAGTTGTGAGTTGTCTGTTGTTATGATAAAAATGCAGGCTGTAATCCAAATATTTCAAATAAAGAATGGATACCCAATTTATACAAAACAGACTTAGACAGGATTTTCAGGATGTTTCATGTCCGTTTTCCAGAAGAAAACGGTCAAACTCAATCGCCTTCGGCGAGAAAATAAAACCATATATCTTATGCGGATACTGGCCAGGCTTTTGCCGGCAGGCGAACATAAATTCTTTATCTGTGTAGACCCGTGTCTATCCGTGTCCAAAAAATTTTTCAAAAAAAATCGAATCTATTCAAATCTAAAAGTTCTTTATGAAAATCGGTACGATAAATTTAGACAACAACGTCGTCCTTGCCCCTTTAGCCGGCATTACGAACTTGCCCTTTCGACTTTTAGCCAAAGAGGCGGGCTGCGGTTTGGTGTGCTCGGAGATGGTCAGTGCCCACGGCCTCGTTTATAAATCCAAAAAAACCGAAAAGTTGCTGGAATCCCTACCGGCAGAGAAGCCTCTTTCGGCCCAAATATTCGGGGCCGACCCCGACATCATGGCCGAAGCGGCGGCCATGGTGGAGGGAATGGGCGCCGACATTCTTGATATTAACTTCGGTTGTGCCGTGCGAAAAATAGTCAAAACCGGTTCCGGTGTAGCCCTGATGAGAACCGCGGACAGGGCCGAAGCATTGCTTAAGGCGGTTCGCAGAGCTATCCGTATCCCACTGACCATCAAAATCCGAACCGGATGGGATGCGTCCGGTGAGCAGGCATTCAACATCGCCAGGATCGCGGAAGATAACGGGGTAGATGCCATCGCAGTGCACCCCCGCACGGCCAAACAACAGTTCAACGGTCGGGCGGACTGGTCCATTATCACGGCTGTAAAACAAAAAGTTGCCATACCGGTTATCGGTAATGGCGATATTTTTTCAGCGCAGGATGCCCTGAACATGCTGGCCGAAACCGCCTGCGATGCCGTCATGATCGGCAGAAAAGCCATTGGAAACCCGGATATTTTCAGCCGGGTTCGGGCCCGACTTAACGGAGAGGAGGAAGTTGCTGAAGACCACAGCCGGCGATTTGATTTTATGATTCGCTATTTAAAAGCCAGCGTTGAATATCTGGGAGAAGAGCCGGCCTGTCGAATGATGCGCAGCCGTTTAGGCTGGTTTGCCAAGGAGATGCGCAACAGCAGCAAATTTCGGGAGTCAATTAAACACCTGTCGTCGGAGAAAGAGGGGGTTGAGCTGATCAACGCATATCGTAACTCTTTTAAAAATGACCTGTTGTAGAATTTAAGTCTCGACTCACAGTGCAAGCGCTAAACGTCAGTTGTCCGTGGTATGTTGTCCGTGGTCGCTGAAAGGATTCGTAGCGAGGCACCAGCTGAATTGAGCGATTGATCCGATGTCCAAAGCCCTGCAGGGGGGATAAAATGTCGTCTGTTCCGGGATCACTGATCAACTAAGATTCAATTACTCTGAAGGGGGCAAGATATATACAACAGACAACGGACAACTGACAGCGGACATGCGCGCTAGCGCATCAATCCTTTCTTCTAACCGTACTGCCCGCTATAATCCCTTCGCCTTCGACAAGCCTGGCTTCCGATTTGTTCTCAGTGATGCTTACAATCTCGATTTCACCGATTTTCAAACCGGGCGTGATAAAGCGCTGGCCGCCGATACCTTCAATAATTCTGCTGCTGTCGAACACTTCCAGAACATCGCCGGTCTTGAGTCCGATCCGGCTTCCCGACGATATAACGAATTTATCCCCCTCTTTTTTAGTGATAAATCCGTTCCAAGGTTGATCCCTGATGGTATCACAAATGCTGTCACCGACATCGGTCAGCAGTTTCTTTAAAGGTTCATTTAACTCCGGCAAACTGATTTTATCACTTTGCTTAATTATTTGGTACTCGAAATCATCGATTTCGATCCGGCGTTCAAATGTATTATCTAAAAGTTTGGTTGCCGTGCGGGTATCAATCATCTCCACCCTGATAAACAAATGCACGATATGATGGGTGTCTTTGGTTACCCAGACTCCGCGGGTTTCATTCACGATACGGATATCATCCAGGCTGCCGATAACAATCGCATTGAGTCCGAGCTGGCGGCCCAGAACGGCCAGCGCATAATTATCTGTAATGCCGGTTTTTAGTTTAGGCGGCTTCTGTAATACTTTCAGAAGACTGCCGGCCTGGGGTTCAACCACGAGAACTCCCGGACAGGAATTATTGATATATTCAGGCAGGCCCTTGTGAAATACTTCCTCAAACTGCCCGCTTTCGCTCAGCGAGTAATTTTCAAAATTAAAGATATCCACACTTCTTTTCAGG
>CP070771.1:2208590-2211751 GCA_020345785.1 Desulfobacterales bacterium | reverse complement strand
TTTGCGGAGGGACTTTCAGATAGTCACAAATCACTCGCAAGGCAAGGCTGGGGTACAAATGATCTTGATGTTGAACCAGCAAGGGCAAACGGCGAATGATGCCGTCCGAATCAGAAGTCATATGGATAAACCCCAATCCCCGGGAAGCAGAAATAAGGGCGTCGTAAGGCGCACTGGGTTTGATTCCGCTTAGTATGCTTTCACGGCTGCCGTCCACAATAACTTGCCATTTGGCAGAATCCGGTATTGGCCTGCCTGCGGTATAGGATGATTTCCCCCCTTCTGCAGATTGCTTTCCTAAAGACTCAAATTCCAGGCCGAAATATACACTTTCAGCCTTTTTGGTCGCTTCGATCAGCGCTTGATCTTCCTGTTCACTGATCATATCTGGCAATATGAAATCGATCAGCTGGGCGGAAACATTCATCGCAGCCAGATTGCGGATGATCCGTGCATGCTGGGGGCGGCTAAAGTAAAAATTGACATCCACATGGACAATGCTATCCTGATGAGCTTCTTTGACATGATTTACCTTTGGTCGCAGGGTAAAGAGTCGGTCAATGATGCGGGAATCCCAGTTCTCAGCCTTGTGGGGGAAGGCTCCATGGATGATATGGGAGATGATCAGGGCACCAATGACCAACAGGACTCTGGTGCGCAGTTTGCGCTTTGCTGAAGCCCTCAATCCCGGTTTTCCTGTTTTTCTCTGAAGATTAAATTTAGATCGAAATGCAATATGTGTCTTGCAGGGGCCGGGCCGTCGGCACCTTCGATATCGAACGTGCGTAAGTCTATTTCAAAGGTGCCGCGCGCCAATAGCAGCGGTTTGCCGTCTTCACCCATGACCGGTTCTACCTCCGTAACAGCGGTCAAAGGAATCGTCTTGCCCTTTAATGAAAATTTTCCGAAAACCGCAGCCGGCGACAGGCGGCCGTATGCGACGGGTCGATCGTCACCGGAAATCTTCTCAACCGTAAATCTGGCGGTGGGAAACTTTTTGCTATACAGCATCATGCTTCCCCGGATTGCCTCATCCAACCTGGGCTCTCCCATCGTGATTGCTGTGCGGGTATCGATTTCAATAAATCCTGTGGCGCCGTTCACCTTCAGATTTTCAGGCAACAAAACCTCTCCCCGGCCCGATTTTACTTCGCCGGCGTAATTATCCAACGGCGCCGGGAAGCGAAACTGGATCATGGGCGGGTCGTACGGAGCGGATTCCGCAAGTATCCAGTTTTGGGGCACGACGGCCGAAACGTTCACATCGGCAGTCTTCACTTCCGGAGCCGCCGGCAGTGGAAAGCCGATCTGATTCCAGTTTTTATGCGCTACGTCATTTTTTACCGGATCAAAACTGTCTCCGCTGTTTGGATCGGCAGCAATCCTTATCACGGCTTTTTCGCCGGCAGCTGCAGCCTGCCTGAAAAGTTTCCGGTAATCTTGCCAGGGACCCACAATCTTTTCTGTAAAAACAGGCTTTTTACAATCAAATTGGGAGAAAACAACCACTGTAATAAACAAGGTGCCGTCATCGGACCGCCAGGGATTAAAATCTATGTAAAAACCGCGGTCGGCACGACCCAGTTCGGCGACTTCCTGTAGGCGAAATTTTTTAAACCCCTTGACAATATTTTTCAGGGCATCCGCTACAAAGATATCATGCTCGTAGCCTTGGGGTGGCGTCCCGGTAACGGCGGCCACCTTTAAAGGTGCCCATACCCGGCTGCGGCCTTCAGACCAGATCGGGATGTTTTCGCGCCGATTGAGTTCTTTTCCCTGGGGAACGTAACGCGAGGTGCGGATAAAATTACGAATGCGCGTGGTTGTCGTGGTGCGTCCTTGATAGACGGACCGGCCGCGATGGTTCTGGTAAACGACCAAGGGGGTTATTGCCACCTCCCAAGGCGAACCTTGACGGGCGTCCACCACATGCAGACCGATGTCCATCGACTCAGCCAGCCGGCGAATTTTCGGCAGGGAGAACTCTTGAAACCGATCGTCTACCGCTGAAATTTCCGACTGCACAAATACGATCAGTTGCTCGGATTCCGGCGATGGTCTGGCATACTGGGGCAGAATCAAAAGGCTCGATACAAGAAGTGCTGCAAACCAGATGATTCTGATTCGAATTTTTGGATGACGATTTCTCACGATTTGTTTTATTGACGAATACCTTCTACACTCACGGTAATCACGACTTCATCACTGACGCCGTCCAGCATGAAGTTCATACCAAAGTCACTTCGATTGATGCTGAAGCTGGTCTCAAATCCCCGCCTGAAATTACCCCACGGGTCTTTGCCGGATCCGGTGTCAACGGCTTTTACAGTAATCGGACGGGTTTTACCGAGAAGGGTTATATTGCCGGAAACCTCGTAGGCTTCCTGGCTTAATTTTTTGATCGCGGTACTCTTAAAAGTTACTATCGGATATTCCTCGGCGTCGAAAAAATCAGGACTTTTGAGGTGGTGGTCTCTTTTCTCCACGGCCGTGTCGACATCTTTGACGTTTACCTGCACCTCGATCGCGCTCTGGGATGGCGATGATTCATCAAAGGTAAAAAAGCCGCGCGGTCCGTTGAAACGACCATAGACATAGGCAACCCCTAGATGCTTGACCCGAAACATCACCGATGTGTGAGCCGGATCCAACTGGTAGGTTTCAGCGGCATATGCAGAAATAGAAAAACCAGCCAGCAGGCCGGCAATAAGCACGCACAAGGATACCTTCGAAATATTTTTTGTCTTCATTTGACCGTCCTTTGTAAGTTAATCCGAAAGGCGTTCTTCCTTAAAGAAGAACTATCGATACACAATTTTCTAATATAAAGCAGGAATATTCGCCCAGCAAGGGCACTTGATTCTTGTCCCAGGCTTCCATCATTTAAAGGAGCAATTGACTAATTATGCGATAATTATCCTCGAAATGAAAATCATGAAAATTCCAAGCACCAAAAACCAAATCCCTGGCCCAGACCGAATTGAAACTTACCGTGCTGATTCCCTTTACCCGTATACTGGAAATGAATGATGCCAAACCAACTAAAGTCGCACCAGGGCGGGCTCAAACAAATCCCAATGACCCAAATTCAAAAACCAAAACAAAAGATCCGTCTATCATTTCGCCCAACAGCATCGTTCCCGGCTCACCATAGTTTACGA
>CP070771.1:2205322-2208490 GCA_020345785.1 Desulfobacterales bacterium | reverse complement strand
AAAATTTATGATTTTTACATCGATCAACGTTGTTTCGGAAAAGGGTATGAAGAGTTTTACCGCAGATGTCAGGAAGAGGGAACAACCTTTATTCGGGGCAAAGTGGCTGAAATTACGGATCAGGCTAATCACCCTGAAGAGAAGGGCAAACTTGTAGCCGTTGCCGAGGACACGCTTCTGGGTGCCAAAATTCGTATACCGGTGGATATGGTAATTTTATGCACCGCCATCGAGCCTCGTAAAGATGTTACCGAGATCGGCAGAATCTTTGGCGTCAATTTGGGTGCCGACGGATTCTTTCTGGAAGAGCATCCTAAGCTGGGACCGCTGAATACGGCCACCGACGGCGTATTTCTGGCCGGAGCCTGTCAGTCGCCCAAAGATATTCCGGATGCGATCGCCCAGGCCTCCGGTGCGGCATCCAAAGCCCTTTCCCTGGTGACTCGCGGCAAGGTAGAGGTGCCTTCAACCATTTGCTGGATTGATCCGGATGTTTGCGCCGGCTGTCAGACGTGCATCGGACTTTGTCCATACAGCGCCATCGAGTTTGATGAACGCCAAGCTGTATCGGTAATCAATGAAGCGTTATGCAAGGGATGCGGCAGTTGTGCCGCATTTTGTCCCAGCGGGGCCGCCCAGGTTAGACATTTTAACCAGAAACAAATTTTTGCCGAGTTTGACGGAATTATGGATGCATTGGATGCGGTGGGAATCTGAAAAGAATTTGGAATTTGGAATGCGGAATGAAGGGAACTCGAAAGGCGAAATACGGAAGTCGGAATGAAAAAATGCGAATTGGGAAAAAATAAGATGAAGCATAGAAATTCATGGAGGAATCAATGCAAGACTTTGAACCGACCATTATTGCGTTCGTCTGTAACTGGTGTACCTATACGGCTGCGGATTTGGCAGGCACTTCACGGTTAACGTATCCTCAGAATGTTCGATTAATTCGAGTGATGTGCACCGGAATGGTGGATCCCCAGTATATTATCAAGGCTTTTCTGGAGGGTGCCGACGGCGTTTTGGTCAGTGGCTGCCACCCCGGTGACTGCCATTATATTAGCGGGAATTTTAAGGCCCGCAGACGCATCAAACTTCTCAAGGAGATTCTGCCTCAGTTTGGCTTTGATCTGGAGCGCCTCAGATTAACTTGGATCGGTGCCAGCGATGGAATCCAGTTTGCCGAAATCATGCAGGAGCTGGTGACCCAGGTGAAAGCCCTGGGACCGAGTCAAGCAAAGTTGAAGATGGTGATCTAATTTGAAATTTGAAACTTGATACTCGAAACTTGAATGTAACACTAAATCAGGAAGTTTTTTCATTCTCCAGTTTCAAGTTTCCAGTTTCGAGGTAAAAAAATTCGGAGGCTCTCATGGCGATTACGGCAAGAATTAATGTGAAAGAAAAGGATCTTTTAGGTGCTCTGCGCGGATTTTTTAAGGATATTCTTGAAACCGAATATATTCAGGCAATTTTGGTTCCGCAGCGTCTGCCGATGAAAAACATGGTCATGCCCACGCTGGTGACGGACGCTGATCAGCTCAACGGTGTTGATCCCCTGGCACCGGCATTTCCCATGAACGCTGCCAAAATTGTTTCCCGTCTAACCCGCAAACCAATAGGTGCTAAAATTGCGACAGTAATGCGCCCTTGCGAGATCCGTGCCTTTGTGGAACTCGTGAAACTCAAGCAGGGCAGAACAGATGAGGTCGTGCTCATTGGCATAGACTGCTTCGGCGCATATCAAAACAAAGATTACTTTCGCTTTATTGACCAGCATGGGGCTGATTCAACCGTTAAATTTTACCAACAAATAATGGACGGCAATCATGGGCAGATAGACGGGATAGATCTGGCTCCGGCATGCAAGGCATGCGAATATCCGGTGGCCACCAATGCCGATGTTATCATCGGTCTTTATGGCATGGATGTCGACGACCAAATATTGATCCAATCTCAGAGCGAAGTCGGTCGGGATTTATTGGCTCAGCTTGATCTTTCCGAAATCGACGAACCCGGTGCGCGCCAAGATGCAGTTGCCGACGTCATTGAGAAGTGCAGCGCTTACCGCGATGAGATGTTTGCCAACACCCGTGAATTAACCGATAGTTTGGAAAAAATGACGGCTTACTTCGCCAGTTGCGTCAACTGTTACAATTGCCGTGTGGCCTGCCCGGTGTGTTACTGCAAGGAATGCGTATTTGTCACCGATGTCTTCAACCATGACCCTTCCCGGTATCTAAAGTGGGCAAACCGCAAGGGAATCATCAAAATGCCGACGGACACCGTCTTTTACCATATTACGCGCTTGGCGCATATGAGCACCGCCTGCGTGGGTTGCGGCCAGTGTTCCAATGCCTGCCCCAACGATATTCCGGTAATGGAATTATTCCGCACGGTCGCTCAGGGCACGCAGCAGGCGTTTGACTATGAGGCCGGGAAAAGTTTCGATGAAGATCCCCCAATGTCGGTTTTTCGAGAGGAAGAGTTTGCCGAAGCTGTAGGTATAAACTGATAATAACCTATGGCGTTGCCCCAATTGGAATAGTGGAACAATAGGCACGAAGTGAAGCTTTAGCGCTATGTTGGAATTATGGTTTTACGGATTTAGATCAAAAAATTATTCAAAATGATATGACCCAAAACTGGCCAAGGAGTGACCTATGTCTACAGATGTCATCAAGCTAGGCGGTAAAAAGAAAAGCACCTTCATGGAAAAGGTTATGGAAATCCTGCCCGAAGGAGGCAATCTGAATCTTTGCCTAACCTGTGGGGCATGTTCTTCAGGATGCCCGGCGACCGGTTTGGAGGAGATGGATCCGAGGAAGTTTTTACGCATGGCGGCCCTCGGGTTGGATGATGAGATCATAAAATCGGATTGGGCCTGGATGTGTACCATGTGCCAGCGTTGCATTTATGTTTGCCCAATGAAAATTGACATTCCTCAGCTTATCTACCACGCCCGCGCAAGTTGGCCCAGAGAAGAACGCCCCAAGGGAATTTTAGGATCCTGTGATATGGCCCTGAGAAATGATAGCTGCAGTGCAATGGGGGCGTCTCCGGAGGATTTCACCTTCGTGGTGGAAGATGTACTGGAAGAGTACCGTGAGGCCCAGCCCGAATTTAAAGACATGCAGGCCCCCATTGACAAGCAGGGTGCCTATT
>CP070771.1:2202047-2205222 GCA_020345785.1 Desulfobacterales bacterium | reverse complement strand
CGGTGATTATAATGATGGCGATTCCTTTCGGCCTGATCGGTGCCATTTTAGGCCATCTCGTCATGGGGCTGGAATTTACCATCGTCAGTATTTTCGGAATTGTGGCGCTGTCCGGGATTGTGGTTAATGATTCGCTGATTCTGATCGACTTCATCAATCGTGCGTTGCGCGACGGGGTCGACATCAATCAGGCTGTTGTTGAATCCGGCAAGGCCAGGTTCAGGCCGGTTTTGCTCACCTCCGTCACCACGGTTGCCGGACTTTTTCCGCTTCTGTTGGAGCGCAGTTTTCAGGCCCAGTTTCTGATTCCCATGGCGGTGAGCATTTGCTTCGGCTTGATGGCGGCCACAATTTTAACGCTGCTCTATGTCCCCGCGCTTTATTTGATTCTCCAGGATATTACCAACCTGTTTGCCCGCAGGAATCGGTTGGTGGAAGACCGAGGACTGACGACAGCGGTCAGAGGAGAGAAAGAAGATTTCAGGTTTCAGGTGTCGGGCCTTGGCCGTGACGCAGCGGCTTCGTCCGCGCAGGCGGGTGTCAGCGTGTCAGATGACAGCGGTCAGAGGACAGATGACAGCGGTCAGAAGACAGATGACAGAAGACAGATAACAGATGTCAGAAGACGGAAGAAAAGACGTAGTTATTAGTTATTGGTTATTGGCTTTTAGAAGTCGAAATTCTGGAAAAAGCTTCTGATCAGCATCCCCGCATCCCAGCATCTATCCTTTAACCTTTATCCTCTAACCTTTTCAACTCAATCTACCAATCAAATTAATCAACTCATCAACCAAGGAAACGCGCCAAATTTATCCCGTTAAACCTTTTTGTCCTTTGTTTAACTGGGACGATCTCAACCATCTCAATTTATCCTGTTAAGCCTCCTGTGTTTTTGTTTAACCGGGACGCTCAAAAAATTCCATTAATTTATCTTGATTTTATTTAAATAGATGTTATAGTTTATACAATCAATAAAGGCCCGTCCTTCATTGGCGGGCCGGTTTCGTTCTGAAGGAAAGATCCATTTGTCAAAGTGACAGCCTGCAGTTTGGAACTATGAGAATTTTTATGAAAGGAGAAAGTCATCATGGCGAATGGAATTGTCAAATGGTTCAACAGCAGCAAGGGCTACGGCTTTATCGAGCAAGAAGATGGTCCGGATGTTTTTGTTCATCACTCCGGAATCAATGCCAGCGGTTTCAAGGCACTTTACGAAGGCGACCGGGTTACCTTTGAAATTGAGCAGGGTAAAAAAGGACCGGCTGCAATCAACGTTACCGTAGTTTAGTAACCTACCCTAAATTATAAAAGGGCATTTCGTCATACGTCGGCGAAATGCCCTTTTTTTATTTAAAATTGTATATTGTAGAATGAACAAATTAAGGATTTCTGTCTATTTTACGGTTTTCGTTACAGCTTTTTTCCTCAAGGATGCGAAGTTAAAAAGACAGAATACCATAAATCTTCAATCTTCAATTTTCATTATCCAATTTATACCTAGCCCGTCTTATCCTTGGCCGCTTTTTTCAGTTTTTCGTTGGCCCAAATAGCGACTTCCACGCGGCGGTTCTGGGCGCGGCCAGCGGCCGTGTCGTTGGTGGCCACCGGTTGAGATTCCCCATATCCTTCTGTGGTAAAACGCGCTGAATTAACATTTTGGGTAACCAGGTAGCTTGCCACTGAATCAGCACGTCTTTTAGAGAGCTCCAGATTATGCTGCTCGGATCCGGTGGAATCGGTATAGCCTGCCAGCAGGATGTTGGTATCCTCATACTTATTTAGTATTCGGGACAATTCCGTCAGCTCGTTTTTGTACTGGCCCTTTAGATTCGACTGGTCTACGTCAAACAAAATACCGGAGCTGAACGTAATTTTGATGCCTTCGCCGACCCGCTCGACTTTGGCGCCTTCGATATCACGCTCGATTTCGGCGGCCTGTTTGTCCATATAATTTCCGATGTAAGCCCCGGCCGCACCGCCCACGACCGCGCCGATCAGGATCCCGGCAACCGTGTAGCCGGTGGCGTAGCCGATGAGACCGCCGACGGCGCCGCCGGTGCCAGCGCCGATGGCCGCACCTTTCTGCGTGCGATTCCATTCAGCACATCCTGTGGTTACCGCCAGAAATGATAGGATCAGGAACCAGACAAACAATTTTTTGATCATTGGTCTCTCTCCCGTAAAATTAGTTGATAAGTTGACTATTTGAATGGTTGATTAGTTGAATGGTGTTATGCGTTTTTCTTTCGAATAAGAATTTTATATTCGCCACGAATTAACACGAATTTTCACGAATGAAGAAGTTGCGTTTTGAATTTCCCCTAAAGTGTACTTACCAGTCATTTCTTTAGGCCCCGTGACAGTTTATTTATTTTATAATCTCTCGCCCACCTCGTTCGAGCTCGCAGAGGGCGCAGAGGATATTTTTTTGTTGGCCGGATTCTTGGAGAAGGAAGAATCAGGTCAAATTGCAGCCCTTCGGGCACAGATAATCATTATAAAACGTTCTGCTGCTCTACAAATCACCTGCTGACAAGACTACCGTTTACCCTATTCCGCTACGCGCTGAGCTTTTGAGCTAAATCGTCCCCTCAACGATTTTACTCAAATATGAAAAATCCTCTATGATCTCTGGGAGCTCTGCGAGAGACTTGAATAAAATTGATTCTATTTCAACTAAATTCATTATCTCCTTAATCTCAGCTCAGCCCGCAGATCGCCGAAACTTCCACCAGCACATCTTTGGGGAGTCTGGCCACTTCCACCGTTTCTCTGGCCGGCAGGCTTTCCTTGAAATAACTGTCGTAAACTGCATTAAATTTAGCAAAATTTTCCATATTGTTCAAGAAACATGAGCATTTTAAGACATTTTGGAGGGTTAGACCGGCCGCCTCGATGATGGCTTTGACGTTTTCCAGCACCCGCCGGGTCTGGACTTCGATGTCGCCCTCCACCAGTTCTCCGGTTTGCGGATCCAGTGCAATCTGCCCCGAGACGAACAGCAGATTTCCGAATTGGACGGCCTGGGAATAGGGGCCGATCGCAGCCGGGGCTTTGTCGGTCGAGATGATTTTTTTCATTTGAGTTTCCTCCGCTTGGTAGGTTGAGATGGTTAGGATCGTTTGGATCGTCCCAGTTAAACAAAGGACAAAAAGGTTTAACGGGATAAATTTGG
>CP070771.1:2198763-2201947 GCA_020345785.1 Desulfobacterales bacterium | reverse complement strand
AACTGGGGCCTGGGCGAAAGCGTTGTCAGCGGTGAAATTACGCCGGACAGCTTTGTCGTTGACAAACACAGCGGTGAAATCGTAAGCACCATTGGCACCAAAACCAAGATGGTCGTCTACAAAGATGCCGGAACCCGCATGATGAAGGTTCCCGCGGATATGCAGAACAGCGCCTGCCTGACCAAAGAGGAAATTGAAGAAATCGCGCGGATCGCCAAAATGGTTGAAACTCATTTTGACACCCCCCAGGACATGGAGTGGGTCTTTGATCCGGATCAACCCTTTCCAGACAACCTCTACTGGGTTCAAACCAGACCCGCAAAATACAGCCGCAAAAAGGAGAGCGATGCCGATTATCTGGCCGAGTTGATGACCCGGGTCTTCAAAATGTAGAAAACCGTTCCAAGGTTCGGGATGGAAAATATCACAAAAAGTTATTTTGCCTGAAAAAGCACGACAATACCAATCAATCGCCTAAGGAGGGCGCAGATGACCATACTTTTCGCTCAAAGTTGGGATGTCATTCCCGGCAAATACGATGAATATTCACCGTTTGTCAGCAACGAATACAACCCGACCCTCGAAAAACTGGGCCTTAAATTGCTGGGCGGATATTATGTGGCGGTGGGGGAAGGCCCCCGCATCATCGCCGTAGCGACCATCGAAGGCCAGGCGGGGCTAATGAAGATCCTCGCCGACAGTGAGTACCGTGTCATAACGAACAAACTTTGGCAGGTAGTCTTCAACTACAGCAACCGGGTCTGGGTTCCCAGCGGTCGGATACAGGATGAGCCGTACCGCATCCAGACCGGCGCCTGGAAGTTCAATCAATACTATAATGTCATCCCAGGTCAGGGTGACGCGCACTACCGGTTTGTCAAGGAAGAATGCATCCCCGGAATGAAGGCCCTCGGGATTCCGATAACCGCCGGGTGGCGTTTGGCCATCGGCTCGGGTCCCAAAATGCTAGCCGAATGCACCGGGCGCAATATCGAAAAAATTGCCCAGGCCATCAATACATCAGAGTTCAGGCGCCTGGTGCGGCCCCTGAAAAAGTATTACGCCATGGACTACAGCAGCCGGATTCTGGCCCCGACCGGCCGAATCGAGATTCCGTTTATTATGAAGGAAATGATGAAGGGATTTTAAGCGCCACATGTTGCTCGAAGCCGACTGTGTTCCCCGCATATTGAGGATGACCGACGCGGCCATTCGTCAACTGCCGCTGGATGAAAACACCATCCGGAATCTTTCCACCGAAATCCTTGAGATCCCTGCCCTGCACGGCCTCGACTGGAACATGACCAGCGCCGAGGTCATCGAGGATATCTGGCGCAAAATGGTAAAGAAAACCGGCTCCTCGGACCCTTTCCGATTAGCAAAATAAAATCAAAATAAAAAAAATTATAGGTTGGTATGCGCTTATAAATATTATGGCGGGTGCGATTACCTCAGGATATTCGGCGGTAGCTATCGATGATCAACGCTTGATTTGACCGATTTTTTCAAATTTTATCCTAAATAACTGAAAGCATTTACACTTTCGTTTTTTTAAAGCATAACTTTTGTGTACCAATTCCAGCGTTTTGCCAATTTGAGGCTGTACGGTGGTTTAAAAATCAACCATGAAAAGGCGAATACCGAGTTAATTAGGAAGCTGTGTATAAACTGATTTGAAGTTAAAAATAGGAAAGATAATCGGAACTCAAGTAGACGTATCACTTATTAATGCGCATAAACGATTTGACGGCCCCGAAGGCAGAGGCTATGGCAACACCGGCACCGCATTTGATGCGTTTCCAGTCATTGTGGGCCAGAATGGAGCCGGCTGCAAAAAGATTTTTGAAAGCCGGCTGACCTGAACTGTTCAGGGGACGAAATGATTCGTCGATTTCCACCCCGGCCTGATTTAGGAGGTGCCCCCGGGGATCCAGGAAGTCCCGGCGGTGCCAGTCAGTTCGGTTGTCGGGCTGGTAGACCGGCAAGTCGAAGATCGTCTCTTTGATACGTTTTCTATCTGCGTGCAAGCCGCCGCCGATAAATCGACCGCTTGCCAGAATTACTCCCCTGGATCGTAAGGTTAGCTCGGTAGTGGTTCGGCCTATATCGATTTCAAAATATTCATCCGTTTGATGCCGAACCGCCAGAACCCGCTTTTGAAAAAGATACTGAACCCCTTTGGTGCGCAGTCCTCTTTCAAAAGCTTCTTTCAGGCGCAAACCGGGTACAGAAGGAGGTATGGTGGGAATTTCGAAGAGCGGCACACCCATCATCTTCTGAAGCTCGGACACAACCTCCTGGGTGCGGTAAAGTCCCAGCATGGCCGGCAGTCCAACTATTTGTGCGTTTTTGATATGCGGCTGCAGCGTCCGGGCAAATTTATCCCGGTTTTGTGGCAGAATCAAGGCACTGGCCATATGCTCCGTAAAGACTTCGTTGAGGTGGTCGGTATCCGGAAAACCGACACGGGCGGTCCGCAAATCCGGCCACTCATTCTGCAAAGCTGCGGCAATCTGACGGGCGCTGAATCCCTTAAGGCCCTGAAAGTCGATCAACAGGCAGGAGGGCTTATTCTCGAGTGCCACTACACCATTCCACATGGTTTGAGGTACACAATAGGTGGGCTTGAGGGTTCCCAGAGAAGTCAGTACGCCGCTGTTTTGATTCATCTGTCTCATATAGGGAAGGCCGGCCTCCTTCAAAAATGCCAAATTCTCTTCGAAGGCCGTGTGGATGTCTTCTCTGGTCAGCCGCGCATAAGGGTGTTGCGGAATATCCCGCACCAGAGCATCGATCCCCGCCCACGGATCGGTCCACTCATGTTTTTCACCTGCCGGATGTACACCCAATAAATCTAAAAAGCCGGTAGTAAAATTAATCTCACCGGTCTGCCCTACCTCGATGCAGGACATGCCCCGGTTGGCTGCAAACAACGTTGCCGCCAGCCCGGCCAGGCCGGCTCCGATGATGCAAACATCGGCTTTAAGGATCTCTGAGTCAGACATGAATGCTAAGCGTTCTTCCCTGCCAAATTGGCAATATTCAAGAAAAATCACAAATCTCAAACACCAAATTACAAACAAATCTCAAATTCCAATATCCAATTGCCGAAACCCATTTTCACCTAATGGGAGGGCACGGTTATTTTGATATTTTGAATTTGTGTCATTGGAATTTATTTGTT
>CP070771.1:2195467-2198663 GCA_020345785.1 Desulfobacterales bacterium | reverse complement strand
CGCAAATATTCAATTTTCAATTTTCAATCTTCAATGAACAAGGGTCAACTTCTACCGAACGGCATCACGGTCGAAACCCAGTTTCCTAATCGCTTGCTCCGGCGGAAAAAAGCCCCTCCGGTTTAAACATCAATACCATGAGAAAAACCGCATAAGAGATCACATCGGCCCAACCGCCGCTGAGAAAAAAAGCCCCATAGGCTTCAATGATGCCCAGCAGCAGCCCCCCCAAAAGTGCACCGACCACATTGCCCATGCCTCCCAGCGCCAGTGCGATCATGGCCTTGAGACTGAAAACAAATCCGGAAAAGGGGTCAAAAGAGTAAGCGGTGGCCGTCGCCACGCCGGCCAGGCCGGCCAGGCCGATCCCCAGCGCGAAAGTAATGGTGTTGACCATGTGCGGCGTGATGCCGACCAGCATCGCATATTCCAGGTTTTCCGACGCTGCTCTGACCGCCTTTCCCAGCAGGGTCTTTTTCAGAAAGAAGGCCACCGCCGCCGTGCCGGAAACAGCCATCACAAATGCCATCAGGCGGGTAAAGGAGATCTTCATCCCCATGACCGTCAACGCATACGAGGCGGTGCGGGTCTGAATCGCCCGGGCATCCGCGGAAAAGACGACCGCCATCAGATTCTCCAGCAGGGCCATCAAGCCGAATGCGATCAGCAGCGTGGGAAACTGCCCTTCCCGGGCGACTTTTCTGAAGAGCACCTGATAAAGCCCCAGGCCGACGATCAGCGAAGCGGGAACGACAATCACGATAGAAACATAGGGATTCACCGACCACAGCTTGAAAAGCCAGAAGCTGCCGTAGGCTGCCAGGATGATCATGGTCCCCTGCGCGATGAAGACGATACGCATCGTGCCGAAAATCAGGCTCAATCCGATGGCCGCAATGCCGTACATCGTGCCGAAAAGAATCCCGTTGATCAACAGCTGTATCAGAATATCAATTGGCGGTATAAAATCCATCGTCGCTTCTCAGTTCAAAGATCCGAGGTAGGCCTTCCGGATCTCCGGGTCCGACAAAAGTTCATCGCCTGTGCCGATCATGGCAATGCGCCCCGTCTTGATCACACAGGCACGGTCGGCAATCCGCAGGGCGTGGTGGACATTTTGTTCCACGAGCAGAATGGTAACGCCCCGCTGTTTCAGGGATGCAATGATCTCGAACACCGTCCTGACAACGATGGGCGCCAACCCCAGCGATGGTTCATCGAGCATCAGAAGCTTGGGCTTCGACATCAGGGCTTTGGCGATGGCCAGCATCTGCTGCTCGCCGCCGCTCATCGTGCCTGCCAGTTGACGGGATCGGGTTCGGATAATTTGAAACGTGTCGGCCAGCTGCGCCATCGTTTCTTTCATCAAAGGCCGGGCACGCCTGGTGAAAGCCCCCAGTTCCAGGTTCTCGGCCACGGTGAGGCCGGCAAAAAGACCGCGCCCTTCCGGCACCAGGGAAATCCCGTAGTCAACGATTCGATCGGCACTGCTTCCTTCAATGAGGGATCCGTCAAACGCCACCCGGCCGGAAGCAGGACGTATCAAACCGGACAGCGTTTTGAGAATCGTTGACTTGCCCGAGCCGTTGGATCCTATAATGGAGAAGATCTCGCCCGGCTGGACCTGAAAACTGATGTCCCACAAGGCCTGGGCATCCCCGTAGAAGACATTCAAATCGGATACGTCAAGCAAGGGGTTCGCCAAGATACGCCTCCACCACCTTTTTGTTTGTTGCGATCTCCCGGGGCCGGCCTTCAGCGATCATGACGCCGTAGTCCAGGACCACGATCCGATCGCAAACATTAAAGACGGCATCCATCTTGTGTTCAATCCAAATGATCGAAATCCCGCGAACAGCCCGGATATTTTGAATGACCGCCATGATCGCTTCGGTTTCAGCCGGATTCAAGCCTGCCAGCGGTTCGTCCAGCAGCGCCAGACCCGGTTGGGCGGCAATGGCTCTGGCGAGCTCCACCAGCCGGCGGTCGGAGTAGGTCAGATGGGCCGCGACGGTATCTTTTAACGCCGATAAATTCAGAATTTCCAGGCACTCCAGGGCCTCATCCATCGCTTTGCGCTTGGCCCCGCTTCGGCCGTACAGCACGCCGGTGAGAACATTCTCCAACACGGTCATGGAGGGAAAAATCCGCACCAGCTGGAACGTCCGGGCGATGCCTCGCCTGCAAATCCGGTGCGGTTTAAGACCCGCCAGGCTTTTTCCTTGGAATCGAATCTCACCCTTATTCGGGCGATATACGCCCGTAATCAGGTTAAAGAGGGTGCTTTTCCCCGCCCCGTTGGGTCCGATAAGTCCTAAAATCTCGCCTTTCTCCAATGTGAAGGAGACGTCGCACAGAACCTTCAAACCCCCGAAGCTCTTGGTTAAATTCGAAATTTCCAGAAACATGGCATGTCACTACTCTTATTGATTTAGAACCAAATAGCTGAATTTTTTTTTCGATTAAAAAAATTTTTCCTCACGAAAACACGAAATTTAGAAAGCACGAAATTTGTTTTTTCGATTTTTCGTGTTTTCGTCCTTTCGCGCTTTCGTGATTAAATTCTCTTTGGTTTCCTGATGAGTCGGGATTCACGCATCACTTCAACCTTCTCATGCGGAGCATAATAATTCAATTCTCAGCTTTCCGTTGTTTTATCCTTGAAACCGAAATACAAAATGTCTTTCTTCGACTGCTGGATGTGGGCGCGCAGGGCCCTTTGGGCGGCTTGCTTATCGCCGCCTTCGATCGCCTTGAGCACCGCCCGGTGGCCGGCAACGGCCCGGCGCACATTTTCTTCGGTGTAAATGCTCTGGATGCGATAGCGCAGCATGTAGCGGCGAATGCTGTTGGTCATCTCCATGAGCCTGCTGCTGTCGGCAACCCTGGAGATCAACTCGTGGAATTGGGCATCCAACTCGACAAAGGCTTTTAAGTCGCCTTCAGCCATCCGCTGTTCACAGCGCGCCAGGTTCTCCCGCATCGCATCGGCCAGGCCGGCCGGGTCTTTGCTCAAGGCCCAACGCAGCGCCAGGGCTTCCAGTGACAGCCGAATTTCACACAACTCCGAAACCTCCACTTCGCTGATGGGGCGCACCGCATACCCCACGCGGTGCAGTGATTCGACCAGGCCTTCCCGTTCCAGGGTGTGCAGCGCTTCCCGCACCGGTGTGCGGGAGGTGCCGATGCGGTTCGC
>CP070771.1:2192163-2195367 GCA_020345785.1 Desulfobacterales bacterium | reverse complement strand
CTGTTTTCGCCCCAGGGAAATGGACTCTTTAAACTGACGCGGCCTTTTCGCTTTTACTTTCACGAACTCGATGTCTGCCAGTCAAACGGCGCTCCTTTGGGCAAAATCAAACGGCGCTTTGCCGTATTGCGCAGAATTTACGCGGTGCTCGACCGCAACGGTCGTGAAATATACCAACTTTTCGGCCCCCTGCTTCATCCCTGGACCTTTAAGATTCAAAAAGGCGGCCAGGAGCTTGGTAAAATCACCAAAAAGTGGAGCGGCCTGGTCAAAGAGTCATTTACAGATGCAGACAACTTCGGCATTACCTTTCCGAAGGGAATTGACCTTTCGCAAAAGGCCGTCTTGTTGGGAGCTGTTTTTTT
Organism: Desulfobacterales bacterium; assembly: GCA_020345785.1. Next base: position 2,195,002 of record CP070771.1, on the reverse strand, counting down.
GATTGATTTCGTACACTTTGAAAACAGCGGCAATCGCAATTAACCTATGTTAATTAATAGTTTTAATTTTCATTTCTTTGCGTTTAAGGAAGGAATTTTTTTCATCACGAAAACACGAAATCTTGAAAGCACGAAATTTATATTTTCCTTTTTTCGTGTTTTCGGCCTTTCGTGCTTTCGTGATTAATTTGCCCTTTTTGAATCGGGCGTGTCTGGGTTAGGTATAATAGATGCAATGTCCAAAGTGCAGCTTCGAGCAGCCTCAAAAACATACCGAATGCGTGCGGTGCGGTATTATCTTTGAAAAATATCGCCAACGACAGGATCACAAGCCGTCCCCTGAATCTGCTGCGGCGGAGCAGGTCGAACCATCGCCGGACCCGGGGGAGATAATCAAAGAGCTTTTGTTTTATGTAAAGCCGGAGACCAATCCCCTGATATTTGCCGGCCGGGCCCTTTTTTTTCTGATAATTTTTATATGGGGCTTGAAATTTATTTTCACGCCGCTGGAATCCGACTACATCTTCCGCTCCTTTTGGCACCTGGTGAATCTTCCCTTCCATGAATTCGGCCACATCATTTTCCGCCCTTTCGGAAGACTGATGACGTCGCTGGGCGGCAGCATTGCGCAGGTGTTGATGCCGCTCATATGTCTTGTAGTCTTTTTATTAAAATCCAGGGATACATTTGCGGCATCCTTTGCCCTGTGGTGGACAGGGCAAAATTTCATGGACCTGGCCCCTTACATCAATGATGCCCGATCACTGACCCTGCCGCTTTTAGGCGGCAACACCGGACGGACATCACCCTACGGCTTCCATGACTGGGAATTTATTCTCCAGGAGACCAAACTGCTGCGCTACGATCATGCCCTGGCCAACTTGTCATACACGGCGGGAACGATTCTGATGATTTGTGCGTTTATCTGGGGCGGGTTCATCCTGCTTAAGCAATACAGGAATATTAATCGCGGGGTTGGAGTGGTGGAGTGATGGAAAAGGATCCAATATTCCAGTACTCCAACACTCCACTACTCCGGATTTACTAGATTGTGTTCCGCCTATTCAACAACAATCACATCTTTATTATTTTCATATGTTTTGGCGCCGATCCCTGAGACCATGGTGATATCCTCAGGATTTTTGAAGGGGCCATTTTTATCGCGATACTCAACGATCTTGGCCGCAATGCTGGGGCCGACACCTTTCAGCTGTGTCAGTTCTTCGGCGGACGCCTTGTTAATGTCTATTTTTGCAACGTCTCCGGCATAAACACTGACTCCGCTCAGCAAAAGCACGAATACGGCCAAAAGCACTGGAATACCAAATATAGCTTTTTTCATGGTTATCTCCTTTTTTATTGGATTAGTTTCTCCCAATGCCCAAAAGCCGGCTTTCCGAATTTTCCTAACGGAAGCAATTCATTGTGTCAAGCCCTTTTTTACTACCAAGGAGATGGAGACAATAATTTGTCTCCAACGACTAGTCAATCTCTGTAAAACCTTGTCAATTAGAGGTTATTCTATGAAAAAAAAAGAAAAAGAAGTAAAATAAAGTAAAGGAAAAAAATTTAAAAAAATTGTAGACGGGTCATTTGTTTAGCCTGCGACGAGCTCAGTCGAGTCAGTTTTTGAATTTGGGTCATTGGGATTTGTTTGGGATTTGGTTATTGGTGCTTGGAATTTTCATGATTTTCGTTAGGTAGGTAATTTTAGCAAAATCAATTGTTTCTTTAAATGACGGAACCTTGCCCCCCATCCTGCCTCCTTGATGAACCGGCCATTTTCGTGTATGATTCCGCCATCGTATTCAGTGCATTCAGATACCATCACACGCTTTCACTCAAATTTAAGAAAGGGCTTAAAAATGGAACCCTCTGGAATCGAGGAAGCCCTGGCAGACTGTGAGCTGTTCAAAGGTCTCGAACGTGGCGAAATTCAAAGTATTGCCGGCATCTGCCGGGTGGCAGCCTATGAAAAAGGGCAATTGATTTATCAGCAGGGTGATTTTGGCGAGCAACTCTATATCATCGCCGACGGTCAGGTGGTGCTGGAAAGAACCATGAATATCGGGCCGCGCGAAGGTCGGGTCGTTATCGCAACGCTCGGTAAGGGCCGAGTTTTCGGCTGCTGGTCGACGCTGTTAAACGAGCCCCATATCATGATGCTGAAAACATACTGTCAGATGCCCACAACGATTCTGGTATTAAAAGGCGCCGAACTGCGGGCGCTGATGACCCGTGATACCCGCTTTGGTTTTAATGTTATGGAGAAGCTGTGTTTACTGTTACGGGAGCGCATCCAGGCCGCCTACGGGGCAATGGAAAAGATATAATCCCGATCTGATTGACGAAGAGGCTGGACATGAATCTGGAGCTGAGCGCAGAAGAAAAATCCCTCCTTGATCGCATGATAACTGAACTTGCCGACATTGGGAAAGATCGCAGCAAACTGATACCCATCCTTCAATTTATTCAAGAAAAGCTTGCCTATCTTCCTGCGGAGGCCATCCACCTTGTCGCCGACCATCTGGATATCTCCTCTTCAGAAGTTCACGGCGTTGCGACGTTTTACAATCAGTTCCGCTTTAGTCCACCGGGCCGCAATCCGGTGAAAGTTTGCCTGGGAACTGCCTGTCACGTCAAGGGCGGCGATATTATCCTGGAAAATTTCGAAAGAAAGTTGGAAATCAAAGCGGGGGAAACAACTGCGGACAGGGAATTCAGCATTGATCGCGTCGCCTGTGTCGGTTGCTGTGCCTTAGCGCCGGTAGCCATTGTGGGGAAAATGGTTCACGGGCATATGCAGCCCAGCAAGGTAGAGGGACTTGTTTTGAGAGCC
>CP070771.1:2188838-2192063 GCA_020345785.1 Desulfobacterales bacterium | reverse complement strand
CCATCCCTGCCGAACTGGCTGCCGGTCATCGAATCGATCGCGAACATCAAACACAGCGGGGATTCAATGGTGGCCAATATGCTGGGTGAAATCAACCGATCACTGACCGAGCAGCACAAAACCGCCATAGACAACTACCGCAACTCAAATGCACAGCGCCATGCTATTTTGAATAAGTTGCTGCCGGTATGGCGCAAGGTCCAAAAAATCCTCAACAACGTCGGTAAATCAATCGGCAACTTGAACCAGCGGGCCAAGAGTATCGACCGGTATATGGATGATTATGAGCAGATCCGTTTGCAGACGGATAAGGCCGCCCGGCTGCTCTCATCTTCTTCGCTGACGCAGTTTTTTATTTCCGGTGTGTTTCTGGGGATTGCTTTTGGCGGTGCTCTGATCAACTTCAACCTGATAGCCCTGCCCATGTCTTCAATGGTCGGCGTTGCCAGCCACATCGGACCTTACAAGACATCGGATATTGTTGCCCTTTTTATTATCCTGATCGAATTGACGATGGGGTTGTTTTTGATGGAATCGTTGAGAATAACACGCCTATTTCCGGTCATCGGCAGTATGGATGATAAAATGCGCCAGTTGATGATCTGGATAACCTTAACCCTGTTGGCCATTATGGCCGGGGTTGAGTCGGCCTTGGCATTTATGAGTGATCAGATCGTTCAAAATATGGAAGCGCTGCGTCTGAGCCTGCTGCCAGGAATGGACCAAAGCGCCATGCTAAACAGCATGATCCCCACCGTCGGACAGATGATTATAGGCTTTATCCTGCCTTTCGCATTGGTATTTGTTGCTGTCCCGCTGGAATCTTTTGTCTCGTCCTCCCGTACGGTCCTTGGAATCGTTGTTACGGCTGCCCTGAGATTTATCGCTTTTTTACTCCGCCTGATCGGAAACGCTGGATATTACACCGGCCGCCTGGTGGTCAACTTGTATGATTTACTTATTTTTCCGAGTATCTGGCTGGAAGGTGTGATTGTGGGTTCCAGAACGAAAAGAAGAGATGTCTCCGAAGGTCAGCTTTTTGAAGACGGGGCCGTCGCCGAAGAAGCAATTGACAAATTCAAGGACGCGCTGGATTACAAAGAGCATCAGGAATAAAAAGAATCCGCCAGCCCTCCCGAGCCCCGGTTACAAACCATTGCCCCGCAAAGGTTTCTTTTCTGATATCCAAAGACCGCCTTCAGTCCAAATTTTTAAATCGGTTCATCATTCAAATGCATCTTGTATGGAGTAGGCTTTTATAGTAATTGGATTTCAGTTGTTTCCCACGGCGGGAGGTTATGGATTGAGCGCGCAAGAAACTGGAAAGGTCGTCGGTTACAAATCACCGTTTGCCATTCGAAATATTCGATTGTTCATCGCATTTCGGGTGTTTTTTAACGCCCGGTTTTATTATCCGGTCTTTACCATCCTGTTTTTGGATTTCGGACTGACTCTCGAACAATTTGCGCTGCTGAATGCCGCCTGGGCTGCGGCCATCGTGCTGCTGGAGGTGCCGTCGGGTGCTATGGCGGACACTTTCGGACGGCGGAACCTGTTGGTTGTAACGGGAGTGTTGATGGTGGTTGAAATCGCACTGCTATGTTTTGTTCCGCTGGGGAATGCCGGTTTGCTTTTTGCGGTGTTTCTGGTCAACCGGGTTTTAAGCGGGGCGGCTGAGGCTGCCGCAAGCGGGGCTGATGAGGCGATTGCCTATGATTCCTTGAAAATAGAGGGTGACGCGCGTGACTGGCCGCGGGTCCTGGAAAAACAGATGCGAGTGCAATCCATCGGTTACATCGGTGCCATGAGCATCGGCGCGGCAGTATATGATCCGGATTTAATGCAGCACGTGGCCAATACGCTGGGAATAAAGATGCATTTGACCCAAGATATTACCCTGCGTTTTCCGCTTTATCTCACCCTGATCTTCGCCGTCATAACCTTGCTGACGACATTGCGCATGCGGGAGCAGTTGCCGTCGGACCCCGCATGTGATTCCGCCGGCCACTCCGGCAAAACCATTTTGCAGGCATTTAAATTAACCCTGCAGGCCGGCAGTTGGATATTGCGCACGCCCTTTGCTCTGGTGATCATCCTCGCCGGTCTCATGTTTGACAACTGCATTCGCATGGTCATCACCTTATGCAGTCAGTACTACCGGTTAATTAGTCTGCCTGAGGCATCCTTCGGTTTGATCGGCTCGGGCCTGGCTGTGCTCGGCTTGGTCCTGCCCAGACTGGCCCACAAAATGGTCAGCCGACACTCGCCGGTCTATAATTTGGGAAGCATGACGGTTCTCACCGTGTTGGGCCTGATCGGCATGACATTTTTTATCCCTATTATCGGCCTGTTGCCGGTCGCGCTGCTCTCCGCCGTGATGTATTTGGGCCGCTTTTTTCTGAGCCATTATCTGAACCGAATCACAGCCTCGCACCAGCGAGCCACGGTTTTAAGTTTCAAAGGCCTGTCGTTCAACCTGGCTTACGGCCTGATTGGAATCCTGTACTCCATATTGCTGGCTTTTCTGCGACCACAGATTGCGGCATCGATACCGGAAACAAACCCCATCAACCTCGAAAATGCCGTCTTCGTTGAATCAATGAGCTGGTTTCCCTGGTATTTTATTCTGACGATGGCCGCCCTTGTGGTGTTCGCTCACGGGCGACTGCAGCACACGACCGAATACAAAACTCCGGGATAGGCGGTCGACGGATTTTTCCTATTGCCTTTATTGCAAAATGGGATTATCAAAACTGAAGATGTTTATTTACCACTCACTTAATAATTACTCCGCCCTGAAAAATAGGCGGATTAATTAGGAAGGTTGAAGACCATGGTCGACCCAAGAAATGACAACCGCGAAGATTTCATCATTAACGAGAACTATCCTGAAGAAGAAGTAGAGGATTTACACCGCGAAGAATATTACGGCAATTCCACGGATGTTTTCCGCAAAAAATCCATTCTGCCGTTTATTATCGGCGGTGTCGCCTTGATTGTTCTCGTCGTAATCTTCGTCATTACTCTATCCGGGCGTGATGAGGTCGTCGACCGGGATTACATCCAATCACTCGAAACGCGAATTGAGCAACTCGAGAATAAGCTGGCGAACATCGGTGTAATGGATCAAACCCTGGAGCAACTCGACAGGCAAGAACGGAAAATTAACACACTGGGAGAACGCCTCAAGGGTTTCGAATCGACCGTTACCACTCAAATCGACCA
>CP070771.1:2185512-2188738 GCA_020345785.1 Desulfobacterales bacterium | reverse complement strand
CGGTTCTCCAATCAGAGTGGAAATGAAGGATGGAAAAGTTCTGAACGCTGAACCGGAAACCTGTTTTTTATTATTTTTTTTCTTTACTTAATTTGTAATTATTGCTAATAATATTTTGAATTTATCTGTAATTCGACCCTGCAGAATATCAGATCACACCGGGCTGATCAAACGGCCCGATGGGCAGGGAGGGGGTATTATTTTATCGCTAATCTGGTTCGGTCAGTGCACCATTGTCATTCCATATGCTGGACCGGGAATCCTGTGATGGCGAGAGAGGGAGGAGGTAAACAAGGATGAGCATCAGTCGAAAACTGGGTATTCTGGTATTCTTTGCCGTCCCGGCTATTATCGGAGGCGGCATTACCTATAGCATATTTGATGGGAATTATCTGCCGGTGTTTATTTACGAAACCATTCTTTTGTTGATTGCCGGAGTATTTTTCAGCAAATAAGTTCAACCTTTGTTTATCGCCACGGCCCGAAACCCCATGCTCGTCGGTTTATTGTGCCGTGGCTTTTTTAGGCGTTTTTTCAGGTGGATGGAAAAGGGTATTTTCAGGGTAGGGACTGAGCAAGACTGTGTCATTTCAAAAAGCCGCTGCCTGAAATTAGTAAAGTCAATCGCTTGAATCTTAATTGTGCCCCCTTTTATTTCCGGATGGGCACTAATTGGTCAGAGCCGACTTTGACCTTGGAGGTATTTTGAGCGATTCTTCACCGCATAACATCATACTATGGTTTTTCCTGGCCCTGTTTTTTGTATCTTGCTTTCTTCTGGGATGGCTGCTTTGGCCGTTTTTGTCCGTCATTGTTTTGGCAGCGGTTGTTACCGGAATCTTTAATCCGATCTATCGCTTCTTGAACCGAAAATTCAGCTCCACCCTGTCGTCGTTGTTAACTTGCTTCATTATATTTTTGGTTCTTTTTGTTCCTGTATCTGTTTTTGTCGGGATTTTGGCCAATGAAGCCTATGATATGTATCTGAGGGCCAAAGGGGCGCTGTTGAGCAATCCCTTTAAGGAGTTGATTGAAAACAGTAAAATTGTGGATAGAATCAACGCCGTTATTGCAAATTTCGGCATAACGATTACCGGCGATGAAGTCAACAAGGCCATCGCCGAGTTAGGCAGAGCGGTCGGCCTATACCTCTATGAGCAGGCGCGCTCCATGACGGCCAACATCTTTAAATTTCTGATAGATTTTTTCTTCATGCTCCTGATTATTTTTTACCTGCTGATCGACAGCCCCCGTCTGGTGGCCTTCATCGTCAGTCTTTCGCCCCTGCCGGATAATCAGGATGAAAAACTGATTCAAAAGTTTAAGGACATGGCCGGAGCCATACTTATCGGAAACGGACTGGGTGGATTAATTCAAGGGACGCTGGGCGGAGCCGTCTTTGCGATTTGCGGGTTTAAATCCCCTTTCCTCTGGGGAGTGATTATGGCGTTGCTGGCGTTTTTACCGATTGTCGGTATTGGTGCGGTGTTTCTGCCGGCGGCGATTTATCTCTTTCTGCAGGGCCGGATTGGAACCGGCATCTTTTTTGTTGTTTTTTATGTCGTGCTCTCCGGCGGAATCGAATACTTTTTTAAGCCCAAGGTGGTGGGGCAGCGCGTTCAAATGCACACCCTGCTGGTATTTCTTGCTATTATCGGCGGGTTGAAACTGTTCGGGATTTTGGGCATTATCTACGGCCCGCTTGTGGTGACCGCCTTTTTGACTTTATCCGATATCTATGAATCCAGTTATCAGCGGATAATTGAACCTCTAAAAAGAGTGAAATAGTTATTCGTTATTCGTCATCGGAAACGGCGTTGCGTTAGAGATGGTGAAGGATTGCCACGCGGCTGAATGAAGCCAATGCCTACTATTTTAGAGATAGAATGCCGTAGGTTTGCCGCTCTTTTGAATTAGCGGGACAGAGCAACCTAGATAAAAAAATGGATATTTACAAGCACCGAATGCCTGTAAAAGTCTACCAATAACCTTATAATTTTTGGGAGTTGAAATGATCCAAGACGAGCCCAAACTGGAAATCAGCATCGAAAAGGAAATGAAAAAGTCCTATCTTGATTACGCCATGAGCGTGATCATTGGCCGGGCCCTGCCGGATGTGCGGGATGGTCTCAAACCCGTTCACCGGCGTGTCCTGTTTGCGATGCGGGAGCTCAAAAATGACTGGAACAAGCCGTACAAAAAATCGGCGCGCATCGTCGGCGATGTCATCGGTAAATACCATCCGCATGGTGATGCGGCTGTATACGATACGATTGTAAGACTGGCTCAGGATTTTTCAATGCGCTATCCCCTGGTGGACGGGCAGGGAAATTTCGGCTCTGTTGACGGGGACCCGCCGGCCGCCATGCGGTACACCGAAATCCGGATGCAGCGCCTGGCCCACGAGTTGCTTGAAGATCTGGATAAAGAGACGGTCGATTTTGTGCCCAATTATGACGAATCACTTTCCGAACCGGCCGTGCTTCCGTCAAAAATTCCTTCGCTTCTGGTTAACGGATCGGCCGGTATTGCTGTCGGAATGGCCACCAATATTCCACCCCATAACCTGTCCGAGGTTATCGGGGCCATTAAAGCCATTATCGATAACCCGGAGGTCACCTGGAATGAGCTGATGCAGCTTGTTCCGGGTCCGGACTTTCCAACCGGCGGCATCATTTACGGTACCGACGGAATTAAGGAAGCTTATAAAAAAGGCCGGGGGATCATCAGAATCCGGGCCAGGATGAACGTCGAGATCGACAAGCGCAGCCAGAAAGAAACCATTGTCGTTACCGAGTTGCCCTATCAGGTCAATAAAGCCAAATTGATCGAAAAAATTGCCGAACTGGTCAGAGACAAGCAGATCGAGGGCGTCAGTTATGTGCGGGACGAATCGGACCGGGAAGGCATGCGCATTGCAATCGGGCTCAAAAGGGACCAGATTGCCGGGGTCGTCATTAATAAACTCTACAAAATGACGCGTCTGGAAAGCACATTCGGCGTTATTTTTCTGGCCATCGTCAACAATCGGCCAGAGATGCTCAATCTCAAAGAAATTCTTGAATACTTTATTCTGCACCGCAAAGAGATTGTCATCCGACGAACCCGCTTTGATTTGAATAAAGCCGAAGAACGGGCCCATATTTTGGAAGGTCTGAAGATCGCCCTGGACAATCTAGATGATGTGGTGGCCCTGATTCGAAAATCCCAATCGCCGGCTGAAGCC
>CP070771.1:2182185-2185412 GCA_020345785.1 Desulfobacterales bacterium | reverse complement strand
CCGGTCGGGAAGGTATCCCAGGTTATCGATAAATATCAAATAATCGGAAAATACCCGCAGGGCATTTTTCTTTCCGGCCCATAGCAAGTAAAGCGGCACGCGGATGGCCTCATAGCCGAAAAAAGGCGATCGATTCACATGCACCGCTACTTCGCCATCCTTCAGTAGCAGCCAGTCTGCCGGCAGTCGCCAGCGGCTGAAGCGGTTTTTTCCCAGCAGGCGCAGGCTGTCTTTTGCCACCCGCTGCCAAAACTGCCGGTCCTCGACCCCGGCGAATTTCTCAAAAGCCGGCAGCACAGTATAGCCGCTGTTAACCACCAGCTGTGAGCCTTTATCAAATCCGTAATATCCCGGCGCCAGCAATATATAGCCGTCGTGCTCCCAGGCCAGCCTGGTGCGGATATCGGTGATGATCTTCAGAGCCTTCTGGCGATAGGGGTCGTGCCGCCAGGCTTCATGGGCTTCGAGCAGCGCCAGGGCGATCAACAGATCGCCGTCGGTGGCATTGTTATAGTCGATGATTGCCCAGTTGCCGTTACGACGCCGACCCCAGGACCAGGCGCTCAAAGCGTCTTTGCGCACCTGTAGGTTGGCCTCGGTCCATTGCAGGATGCGGTCGAAGCATTCGCGGTCGCGCTGACGAACGGCCAGCAGCAAGCCGTAGCCCTGACCCTCAGAGTGGCTGGTGGCCTGCTGGATGTGATCGATGACCCGGCCATCAGACGCGATGAACTGCTGCCGGTAAGTCTGCCAAGAAACGTCCTGGGCGGCGCTACCGCTGACCGCAGCCAGCCCGATGAAAATACCGATGATGGGGATTAACCTATGCATTGGCGGCGTTTAACCTTTTCTTTTTTCGTTTGCGTAGCCATCGCAAAATGATCAGACACAACAGCGCCAACAGCACCAGCAACACAGCCAAAGAGATCAGCGGATGTGTGTTGAGCAGATTCTGTAAGCCCGCTGCCGGGCCCGGGCTGCCCAAATAGTAGCTGGGGCCGACCTGCAATGAGGTGGCCGCATTCTCGGGGACGGAGAGGTCCAGCAGCGCCAGATCGCCCGTAATGGTGGACTGAACGGCAGGCTCCCAGATCGCCCGGCTGGCTTTATCGATTTCAACGGCGGTGGTCGCCGTCAACACCATCACGGTCCGGTCTGTTTTCCCGGGATGCTGCAGCTGCATCAACACCGCACGGTCCGGGCCTAAAATGCCGCTGTACTGCCCCTGTATCGGGCTGAAATGCTGCCGCTCGGAACGATTCTGCGGCGGCGCCGGTCCATCACCAAAAGAAAGGGTACGAAAATCAAACGGCCTTGACCGCAACGGCGTCGGTCTTTGCATGGCCGACATCGTCACCCGCGCCGGGTCGATGCCCGTCAGAGGCGCACGCGAACCGATTTCATCGGGAATCGTTTTCAGCGGGCCCACCGCCAGCACGTCGGTGTCGGGCGCCAGCTTGTCGTATTTGAAGTCGCATTTCAAGCTGAACGGCGGATAGCCGATTTTCTGGGCGGCTAGGGCGATCGCATTGACGGCTGCGCCGGCGGTCACAAAGGTCTCTTCGGTCATCAGCACCGTGGTCTCGCGCAGATCCGGCCAACTGCCGAAGGGGAAGGCATCCTGAAAAAACACCTCCACTCTGGGCATTTTTATCCAATGGGGCACATCCGGAATGCTGACGGTGGAATCCTCATAAATGATCAGCCGCAGGTTTTCGGATTGGATCAAGGTGCATTTGTCGGTGTGCAATGGTGTCATCTCGGCTTCAAAATACAGGCGGTTCGTCCCCGGCAAAAATGAGGAGAGCGGAATATCGATCTTATAGCTCTTGAAGTAGTCACCGCGCGAATTGTCCAGCGGCACGCCGGCGATAAACTTTGCGTTGAGACGAATATTCAGCACCGAATCCGAGCGCATTGCCGCATCGTAGGCCATGTGCAGTGAAATGCTGGCGAAGCGCTCGGGGGTCAGGTACAGGTCCGACGGCAGCCGCAGATCCACCCCGGCGGCCGGCGATGATATGCCCCTGAAGACGGTGGTCGCCATTCCCAGGCTGTCCAGTTCGTAAGTTTTGCCCGGCGTCAGGCCGCTTTGCACCATATAGCGCTCCACCGCAGGCAGGGTAAGACTGGTCACCGTGGTTGCCGCTGAATCCGGAAAAGGGTAGGACTGGGCAGCAAAGGCCTCCACTGCGCGCGTCAATTCCTCCGACGTGCTGCCGCTCAGCAGGATCAGGGCATGGGCGGGATCAACTGCACCGGCTGTAAGCGCCTCGCCGCGAGCCGGCTTGGCCGGCATGTGCTCCAGAGCGATAACCGCGCCGGAAGGCAGATCCGTCGGTTTTGAAAGCAAGCGGTTTAACTCTTCGCGGTTGCCGATGAGGATGTTGTCGCTGTTCAACCTGATTTTATCAGAAAGCGTCAGCCGGGGAGCGCGGTAGTCATAGCGTAAGGCCACGCCGGATCCCGCCAGCATGGCCAGTCAAACATAATCGGCCGTCAGGCGCGGAATGACGATGTTGATTCCGGTTTCGAAAATGTTGCGGGGATCGAAGAGAAAATCAGCAATGGCCGATACGTGCCTGGGCACAGGAACCGGTTCGAGTTCGAATTCGATGTAAGCTGTTGATAGATTCACCCAGGTCCACAGCTCCGGCGAGAAAGGATCTTCGCACTCCTCGATGGTATAGTGCTGGGACACTGATATCAGGCAGGGATTGTAGCCCTCCTTGAGCAGCTCACCCGGGATGGCAACCACCACTTCGCCCTCGGGCGCGCCCGGGTTGAGTCGGACCTGCGCCAGGGGGCGGCCGTGAATACGGAAGACCAGCCTGGAATTCAACGGCAGCAAGGCTGATGAATTGACATAGCTGAAATGGAAAGTTGCCTCTTTGACGCGCCAGCGTTCGGGAATCGGAAGGCTGAAGGCGTAAGCATCCCTGCTGCCGCGTAGCTGTATATCGCTAACCGGAGCGATTTTTCGTAAAAGAATCTTCTGGTTGGCCGCCAAAACCGATGAATGCCACCATACCATTACACTTGCCAGGATAAAAACAGCGCTGAGTTTTTTCATTCTGCTACATGCCTTTTCAAGATTGAAATGTTTGTCAACCATCCCAAGCCGATGCGCCAGGCCAAGCGCCCCATGCCGATGAAGCTGCGACCCGCGCCTTTGAGGCCGATCTTCACCAGGTAGAAGAAGCCTGAAACGGAGTTTACCGTGCCGC
>CP070771.1:2178855-2182085 GCA_020345785.1 Desulfobacterales bacterium | reverse complement strand
CTCAGTCCTCATTACTCAGTCCTGCTCTGTCCTATGTCCTTGGTTTCGATCGTTTAGATCGTTAGGAGCGTTTAGATGGTTTGGATGGTTAAGATCGTTAACTTGGCTTATATCGCTCAGAGGTTCCGATCGTACCGCCCTATGCCCTCTGTGCGCTGCCCGCACAATCCACATCGCGCCTTCGGACTCCTGCCGTTACACGGCAGTGGCGAGTAAGATAGATGCTGACGAATACACGCCTCAGGATCAATGTGAACCTTTAACCCCTGAACCTCTGAATAGTTATCTCCCTTTAAGCACATGCTGATCCCAGCCTTTTTCCAGACGGATCAGAATTTCCGACGGCGGTTCCGGTAGTTGATGGCTTTGCAGTTCAGCATCTGACAGCGTGGCAATACCCCGGGGCAGATTCTTGAATTTATTCTGCCAGTCCGCATCCAGGCGCCCGATATCAATCGCCGGCATGTCGCCCCAGACTTCGATAGTTGCTTTTTGAAGCTGGGCTTCCGGTGAGATCAGAAAGTTTGCCACGACCATGGCCCCTTCCTTGTTCGAAGCGTTGAACGGGATCGCGACAAAATGGGTGTTGCTGATGGTGCCTTCCTCAAACACAAAGGTTCGCACGCTATCGGGGTAGAGACCGTCGTGGATCATCTCAGATGCTTTTGCCGGATGATAGCTCATGGCAAAATCAACCTCCCCATCGGCCAGAAGCTGGTGCAATTGGACGGGGCTTTGCGGATAGGTTTGGCCCTGCCGCCACAGATTCGGAGCCAGGTCACTTAAAACCTGATACGTCTTATCGGCCGCCTTGGCAAAGTTCTCTTCATCGAACTCGCCCTGCCAGGAGTCTACCTCTCCGGACACATGGTAGAACACATGGCGCACAAACACCGAGCCGGTGAAATCCGGCGGTGCCGGGTAGGTAAAACGACCCGGATTGGCCTTGATCCAGGCCAGCAGCCCGCCCACGGTTCGCGGCGGATTGGGGGTGCGTTTTGAATCGTATATCATTACCACCTGAGCACTTCCCCAGGGTGATTCCAAGCCTTCCACGGGCTCACCGAAGTCATTGGAAACCGAGGCGCGATTCCAATCCACCAGTTTTTGATTGGGCAAAAGATCGGCAAACGGTCCATACAACAAATCGTTTCTCTTGCAGGTGCGAAAGTTTTCGCCATTTATCCACATTAAATCGACTTCGCCCCCTTTAATTTTGCCGGCCTGCTTTTCAACCAAGATTTTACTGACCACCTCGGCGATGTCTTTAACCGGTACTTGACGCAATTTGATACCGTAAAGTTCCTTGACTCTTGAGGCCACGTAACCGTTTACATAAGCGTTGGTGGAAGCAAATCCGCCGTACATATACCAGTCCACTGTTTGGCCGCGGGCGTGTTCCAGAACTTGTGACCAGTTGTTGGCATTGACCCGGGAAGATGGTATCAAACTTGTCGCGGCAACGAGCCCGACAACTATAAGTAATCGAAGAATCGACCGTGCTGCATTTTTTTTTGATTCCAACTGATTGCCTCCAACGAGTTTTGACTATTATCGGTCGTATGAAGGGCCCTGGCCTTACATTCGAATTTGAGGAAAACGCTCAAATCAGGCCAAACGCGCCACAATTCCGCGGGCATACTCCGAGCATTTGACTTCCGTGGCCCCTATTATCTGACGCGCGAGGTCGTAGGTTACGATGCCGGCCTTAATGGTGGATTGCAGTGCTTGTCGTATGGCATTGGCAGCCTCCCGCCACCCCATGTAATCGAGCATCATGGCACCCGATAAAATCACGGAACTCGGGTTGACTTTGTCCAGACCGGCATACTTGGGTGCGGTTCCGTGAGTGGCTTCAAAAACCGCGCAGCGGTCACCGATATTGGCGCCCGGTGCCATCCCCAATCCGCCTACTTGAGCGGCCAAGGCGTCTGACAGATAGTCGCCGTTTAAATTGGGTGTGGCGATAACATCAAACTCCTCGGGGCGCAGCAGGACCTGTTGAAACAGCATATCCGCGATGCGGTCCTTGATTAACAGCTTGCCTTCGGGCAGCTTGCCCTGATAATCGTCATACAGTTCTTTTTCCGTGATGGTCTGATCGCTAAATTTTTCGCGGGCGACCTCGTAGCCCCATTTTGCAAAGGCACCTTCGGTAAACTTCATGATATTGCCCTTGTGCATGAGCGTGACACTTGAATACCCGTTGTCAAGCGCATGGGCAATGGCGCCGGCCACCAGGCGCTTGGTATTCTGTGCGCTGATGGGTTTGATACCCAGACCCGCATCATGCGGCAGGGCGGTACCCATCTGATCGTTTAGGAAAGCCCTGACTTTTTCGGCTTCGGCGCTGCCGGCCTGGAATTCGATGCCGGCATACAGGTCTTCTGTGTTTTCCCGGAAAACTACCATGTCGATTTTCTCCGGATGTTTCATGGGACTGGGCACCGGATCGATATATTTGACCGGACGCACACAGGCATACAGATCCAGTTTCTGACGAATGGCGACATTGAGGCTTCTGATGCCTTTGCCCACCGGCGTGGTCATCGGACCCTTGATCGCCACCACATGTTTTTCAATTGCGTCCAGCGTTTCATCGGGAAGCCAGGCGCCTGTCTGCTGAAAACTCTTCTCGCCGGCCATCACCTCAAGCCAGATGATTTTTCGCTTGCCGGCATAAGCCTTTTCAACGGCGCTGTCCATTACCAGCCGGGCCGCGCGCCAGATGTCCGGTCCGATGCCATCCCCCTCGATAAAGGGAATGATGGGGCTGTCAGGGACATTCAGGGAACCGTCAGGATTTTTTACTATTATTTCTTCATTTGCCATCATTCATTTCCTTATAAGCATTTGTCAGGTATCTTGGGTTTTATTGATTTGCCTTAATTCTTTAAGCTGTTTATTGTGGGGGTTTTACCTTGTGAACCTCAATACGGTGAACAAATTTCACCCACTCGGCGCCATAGTGATCCTCTGCCACCACTCTGAGCGGGAATCCGTGCTTTTGGGGGAGCGCCTGGCCGTTGACCTGATAGGCTAAAAAAACTTTATCGGAATTAATTTCATCGATTGAAAATTGTTCCATTTTCGCATAGCGTCCTTCAGGCCCGCGAAAGGAAACATGGGTGGTATCCGCATCGGCGTCTGCTTGCCTGAGCAGCTCCTTAACGGAGATGCCTCTCCAACGTCCGTGATTAGTAAAAAATCCCGGACAAATCAAGAGAACA
>CP070771.1:2175513-2178755 GCA_020345785.1 Desulfobacterales bacterium | reverse complement strand
AAAAGTAAAGAATCCTGGCCCAGAGGACCAGATTTTCAGTCTTGCAATATAATTACACGCCCATTTTTCCCGCACTATTTGTAACCAATTAATCCTCCCCGGCTCATTAGAGGCAATCTTAGAGGGCTGAATGACATCAACCGACACCAATCTCTTTACCCGGAGGAGGTTTAATTGGGACAACAACTATCCAGAAGATCTTTTTTAAAAGGCGGGCTGGCAGCCGCAGCGGGCATAACGGCCGCCGCATTACCGAGCGCCAAGGCTGTCGCCCAACCTGATGAGAGCCGACAACTGGCGACCTTGCTGGACATTCGCAAATGCGTGGGCTGTCAGGCCTGCGTTGAGGCCTGTTCGGAGGTCAACGCCGACAAATACCCGGATCCGAATAAACCATTTCCGAAAATGTATCCCCCCCGAGTCCCGGTGGAAGACTGGTCTGAAAAACAGGATATCAACGACCGCTTAACCCCCTATAACTGGCTCTTTATCCAGCATGCCGAAGTAGAGATTAACGGTGAAGAAACTGAACTGACAATCCCCCGGCGTTGCATGCATTGCGTTAACCCGCCCTGTGTGAAACTTTGCCCCTGGGGAGCGGCATGGCAGCTGGATAACGGCATCTCCAAGATCGATTCAGAAATATGCCTGGGCGGGGCCAAATGCCGCCAGGTATGCCCGTGGCATATCCCCCAGCGTCAAACCGGAACGGGGTTGTATCTGGACATATTGCCTTCTATGGCCGGCAACGGCGTAATGTACAAGTGTGACCGCTGTTACCAGCGGGTGGCAGATGGTGAACTGCCGGCGTGCATCGAAGCCTGTCCGGAAGATGTCCAAAGCATCGGTCCGCGGGATGAAGTAATACAAAAGGCTCATGCCCTGGCCAAAGAAACAAACGGATATATCTATGGTGAAAAAGAAAACGGCGGTACGAACACCATTTATGTCTCCCCGGTTCCGTTCGAAGAGTTAAACAAGGCCATCGAAAAAGGCAAGGGAAAACCGCACCTGAATCCGGTAAAAGATACAATGGGCCAGGCCAACAACCTGGCAGCGGCCATGTTTTTAGCCCCCATTGCCGGCATCGCTGCAGCGGTGGGGAAGTATTATAAATTAGCGAAAAACAGTCAATAATGGAGAATGTCTGATGAATCACCGTCAAAGCAACATCCGAGCGCTCAGCCTGCCTTCCCGCTGGTTTTACCTCATTACTGTTTTTTTTCTGACGCTGACCGGGTTTGGTCAGATGCCGATATTCAAACGCTACTATATCGCCGATATCCCGGGACTGGGCTGGCTGGCTCAATTCTTCGTAACCCACTATATCCACTATGCGGCAGCTATACTGTTTTTGGCCTTCGGTGCATATATGGTCATTGACTATCTGCTTTTAAAACAAAAATCTATGCGTATGACCGCGACCAGCTATGTACGCAGCGCCTTGCTGGTCGGGATCCTGACCAGCGGTCTTTTCCTGGTGATCAGGAATATGACCGGATCAAATTTATCACCCGGATTTATTATTGTTTTAGATCTATGCCATCTTGGATTTGTAATGGCATTTTTGTTTGTCAATCTGTTTTGTCTTCTCTTCAAAAAAAAGTGGACAACGGCTCGATAAATGCGTAAATAACATGTATGGTTCATTAAGCCCGGATTGGTGGGTTGAAGGGACCGTTTGGGAAGGAAAAACCGATGAAAGAAATTCTAATTATGATGGCAATCGTGGGCATCTGGTTTTTACTCCAGGCCTACATATTGCCGAAACTCGGGGTATCCACCTGACTGAAAGATTCTTGTCAGGTGACAAACAAAAATGACTACAGTAAAAAATCCGAATCACGGGACAGTCAAGGATAAAGATTTTGATCTGATCCAGGCCATAAAGTCCGGTCAGGTTGATAAATTTCATGACCTCGTCAAAAGGTATGAGCAGAAGCTTTACAACTTCAGTTTACGGATGTGCCGGGACCACGCCGATGCCGAGGACATGGTCCAGGATACATTTCTTAATGTCTTCAAATATTTAAAAGATTTCCGGTATGAAACGAAATTTAAAAACTGGCTCTACAAAGTTGCCGCCAGTACCTGCATCAAAAAACGGCGCAAATCAAAATTCGCACCGGAAAAGGAATTGTCTTTAGATGAGTTCCTGCCGGGCGATGAAGCCGAGGCTGCGGAAAAGGTGCCGGCGTGGGCAGTAATGCCTCTGGATAAGTTGCTCAACGAAGAGCTTTCCAACGCTATTCATCAGGGAATCTTATCCATTCCGAGAAAATATCGAATGGTTATCGTGTTGCGGGATATTGAAGGCTTCAGCACGGCCGAAACCGCCCAAATTCTTAACCTGTCACCGGCTAATGTAAAGGTGAGGCTCCATCGGGCACGGCTTTATTTAAGAGATAAACTGAAAGGATATTTCGAAAATGACCAGTGACGATCATGATCATAAACATTGCCTGGAAATGTTCAAAAAACTCTCTGAATACATTGACGGCGAACTGGATCATGCAACATGTGAGAAAATCCAAAAACACGCTGAGAATTGTGTCGCCTGCTTTTCCTGCCTTGAAACCCTCAAAAGAACCGTAGCCCTCTGCAAGAATGTCACCGAAAAACCGATACCGCAAGATTTATCCAGAAAGCTGAAGGAAATCATCCAGAGCATGCCGAAGACAACCACACCGTAGGTGCCTCTAAAGGCCTTTACCTGACAAGATGTGAGGTTTTCCAATTACGGGCGAATCATCCCAACCGCTGGCCGCCGGCGGCCGATTTGATCCGGTTTGAAAATATGTGAAGATACCAATGGCGTTTAGGGAGTCTTCAAGACGCCTTCCTGCTAAATTAATCAGTTCTCAGAGCTGGTGCAAACCAAAATCACAAATTCCAAATAACAAATCTCAAATAAATCACAATGATCAAAATACAAAATTCCAAACGGGTCCCAATCTGTTTGGTCATCTCTATAGACAAACTTGCGATCCGTTATAACGAAAGTGCGAAAGTTCTAAAACACAAAAAACACAACTGCGTTTTCATGGCTTGACCTGTTTCGATCATTGATGATTGGAATTTGGATTTTATTTGTTATTTGGTGCTTGGAATTTGGATTTTATATCACGCCGGCTTTGCTCTGTTATTACTGTCTCCTGAGATTTGACATGACACCGGTATGGATTTGCTGAAGTTTCTATCCCAGATGTCATAGCCGACACCTTTTTAAGCCTATACATGCA
>CP070771.1:2172165-2175413 GCA_020345785.1 Desulfobacterales bacterium | reverse complement strand
AATTCAAGGCCCGGCCGGGAGAGGTGAAGGTTGCTTCCGCCGGTGTCGGCGCCGGAGGGCATCTGGCCGCCGAGACATTCCGCAAGGCAACCGGAATCGAATATCGACATGTTCCGTACAAAGGCGGCTATCCGGCAGTGGTTTCCACGGTGAAGGGAGAAACCGAAGTCGTCATGCAGCTGTCCATGGAAGTGGCGGATATGCTGCGCGCCAAGAAATTAAGGGCCCTGGCCAATATGTCTACTCACACCCTCAATATTTCGGGCTACGGAGAAGTTCCGCCGGTGATGAAATTCATACCCAATCACGCACCGCTTCAGTACCTGTTCGGGATTTACGTACCGAAAGATGTGCCCAAGGAAGTCGTGGCAGCCGTAGACAAAGCCTTCGACGCTGCCGCGCAATCCGATTCTATCAAGCGTCTGGCCAGCGAAAAAGCCTGCGCTGCTGTCAACTACAAGGGTGAAGAAGCATTAAAGCTGTCCGAGCAAACCGGCAACAACGTCAATTGCATTCTGCAAGCGATCGGGGTGGCGAAAGAGGACCCCGCGAAATTTGGATTTAAGTGTGAATAATTTTGCACTCCAATCTTTTTGGATTATCGTGCCATGAAGGGAAAAGGAATGCCGAAGGCCGATTTCGTTATGGGCCTGATCCTGATGGCTTTTGGCCTGTTTGCGATTCTGGAATCGATTAAAATACCAACATTTGAGAAAGACTGGGGCGGCTTTTATGCCGCCCCCGGTTTTGTTCCTCTCATCCTGGGAATTACCATCTTCGGCATGAGCCTGGCGCTTTTCATCCGGGCCACACGGCGACAGGGCTACAAGATCATTCCCGCCAGAGATGATATTCGTAATTTTGTGCGGTCAAAACCGGTTCATCGTTGGTGTCTGGCGATGTTCTACGCCTTCGGTTTCTTTTTTCTGCTCGGTCACATCTATTTTTATCTCGCCGCCTTTCTGGTCCTCTTTGCCTTCATGAACACGTTTAGTGAACAAAAGCTGTGGCAGGTGTTGAGTATTTCTTTAGCTGCCGCGGGTCTTGTTTACCTGGTCTTCACCAAGATTTTTCTGGTTCCATTGCCGTAAGGGGGGGGTGTCGTTGGGTGTTGTAGATCTGTTTAATGCGCTATTGGGGTTGATGACGCCCGGGATCATTTTTTCCGTATTATGGGCGACCTTTCTGGGTATCATTGTGGGGATGCTTCCCGGTCTGACCGCCACCATGGGGATTGCCCTTCTTACCGGCCTCACCTTTCAGTGGGAATCTGCCAATGCGATCGTCATTCTGATCGCCATGTACGTGGGGGCTATTTACGGCGGGAGCCGATCCGCTATTCTGCTCAATATACCGGGTACACCGGCAAATGCCGCCGCATGCGTAGACGGACACCCGCTGGCACTCCAGGGCAAAGCCGGTGAGGCCATCGGGATCGCAACGACATCATCATTTCTGGGTTCCACCATCGCCCTGTTTTTTATGGCCTTTTTCACGCCCTATCTCGGCCAGATTGCGCTGCGGTTTCAGTCGTTTGAATTTTTCTGGCTCACGCTCTTCGGTGTTCTGATCTGCGGCAATTTGACCGCACCGGAAGATCCGCTCAAAGGCTGGCTCTCCGGATTTATGGGTCTTTTCCTTGCCATGGTCGGCATGGATGCCATTCAGGCGTATCCCCGCTTTGCTTACGGACACGTGGATCTTTACGGCGGCCTTTCAATGATTCCAGCCCTGGTGGGCATATACGGCATGACCGAAGTCATCCAGACCACCGTCGAGGCGCAGCGCCGGGGAAAAATCATGCAGGTCCGGCGGGTGCTGCCCCGCATTCGGGATTTACTCACAAATTGGAAAAACATCATCCGCTCCGGACTCATCGGTACATTTGTGGGCACGATTCCGGGAGTCGGTGAAAACATTGCCTCTTTTGTTGCCTATGATTTTTCGCGTCGGGCCAGCAAGACACCGGAGAAATTCGGCAAAGGATCCGTGGAAGGGCTGACAGCGGCCGAGACCGGAGATAATGCCTGCGTGGGGGGTGCGATTATCCCGGTACTCGTACTGGCGGTTCCCGGCAGTCCGCCGGCTGCCGTTTTACTGGCGGCCATGTGGCTGCATGGTATGCGGCCGGGACCGCTGCTGATCATCGAAGCCCCGCAGTATATTTACGAAGTATCGGCCATGTTTTTTATGGCCAGCGTTGCAATGCTGATTCTGGGCCTTTCGCTGGTAAGAATCATCGTCAAGATCCTTCATGTGCCGACAGCCATCCTCATGCCGATCATCCTGGTACTGTGCGCTGTGGGATCCTTTGCCATCAACGGCAGGGTATTTGATATTCTGGTGATGTTATTATTCGGGGTCATCGGGTATCCGCTCAGAAAAATGAATTACCCGGATGCCCCATTAATTCTGGGACTCATCCTGGGACCGATGCTGGACGAAAACCTTCGCAGGGGACTGATTCTGAACAACGGCTCCCTGGCACCATTTTTCACCCGCCCGATTTGTATGATCCTTATTTTCTTTATCTTGATGACCATATTCAGTCGAAGCGACATGCTGAAGCGGTCGATGCAGTTTTTGAGACAATCGATAGCAGGGATCTTTCGAAAGTCAACGTGACCTGCTTGATGGAAGCGCACAGAGCAAAGGGCGTGGGGCATAGATTAAAGGACTGAGAAAAAAGCTGGGAAGCCCTTTATGAAAATTGCTATCTGTAATGAGTTGTTCGAGGGATGGCCCATTGAGACAATCTTCGAATATGCGGCTCAACTCGGATACGACGCGGTTGAATTGGCGCCGTTTACGCTTGCGCAAACGGCCTGGGACATCTCCTCATCAGAGAGAGTCAAAATCGTTGCTGCCGCCGAATCCGCAGGCGTTGAGATTGCCGGTCTTCACTGGCTTCTGGTCGGGCCTGAAGGGTTATACATCAATCACCCGGATAAAGAGATCCGCAAAAAGACTCAAAATTATCTCAAAGACCTCATCGATCTGTGTGGCGATCTGGGGGGAAAGGTGCTTGTGCACGGATCGCCCAATCAGCGGAATATAAAGGAGGGATGGGACCCCGCAGATACCTGGAAACGGGCGCGGGAAACGTTTGAGGTTTGTGCCGAAGCGGCGGAGAAACGCGGCGTCTTTTACTGTCTTGAGGCCCTGACCACAGCAGACACCAATTTCATCAATACGATTGACCAGGCCTTTGAGATGGTAGCCGAGATCGGTCACCCAAATTTTCAGAC
>CP070771.1:2168811-2172065 GCA_020345785.1 Desulfobacterales bacterium | reverse complement strand
CTCGGCGAAGGGGAGATCATTACCCAGGCAGCCGGTGTGATTGCGCGATCCATAGCTGCCGATGGAATTATTCATGTCATTGGTCCGGGCGGTCATTCGAACATGGCGGCCGAAGAAGTTTTATGGCGGGCCGGCGGGTTGGCGCCGATAAATGCCATTCTCGATGCCGGCACCAATTTGATCCATGGCGCCAAACGTTCCAACTTGGTCGAGCGCACCCCCGGTTACGCGCGCAGCATCCTGAATGCCTACCGGGTCGGACTGACTCCCGGAGAAGTGATTATCATCGTTAATGCCTACGGCATCAATGCCATGTGTATCGACACCGTCATCGAGTCCAAAATCAGAAAAATGATCACCATCGCGATTACTTCGCGGGAGTTCGCCGATCGGTTGCCGAAAGACCATCCTTCCAGACATCCTTCCGGCAAGAATCTTTACCAGGAGGCTGATTATTTTATCAATTGCCACTTGCCGTTCGGAGACGCGGTGGTCGAGATCGAAGGATGCCGGCAAAAAACGGGTCCCACTTCAACTATGTGCAACGTATTCGCCATCAACCTGTTGATGATCGAAACGGTCAAGCAGCTGGTAGCGCTCGGCGTGGAGCCGCCATTGTGGATGAGCGCCAATCTGCCGGGCGGAGATGCGGCCAATCGTAAATTGGAAGAAAAATGGATACCTCGGATTAAGCACCTGGGTTAGACCTTATAGCCGAGAGGGGGTGTGAATAGTCCGAAGAAATCGATCACCGGATTCAAGATCAAGCTCAATATTTCGATATCGGGCATCTTCAAACTGGCCTAAAATAATTCCCTTTTCCCACTGTCAAACTCAAAAGCCGTGTAACGCCAACGTGCATCCGGGTCTACCAACTTGACTAAAATAAGGGATTTTGATAATTTTATTTAAGAAATAATTTAAGCTTTTGAAAATTTTTCGAGCAATCAGCGACCACCAGCAGAGCCGTGGATATGAGGAAGGCCCCTGGAAGGGCCCGGAACCAAGCTCTGCCGCTGGTCGCTGATGTATATAAAGGATCTTGGCTGCATAATGCGTGTTTCCGGCGAACGCGGGCGCATGTGTATTTTCGTAACATCTTTTGATCACCTTTGAGTCGGATCTGTCTGGTTTGGCATGCATCTGATCCGTTCATCATTCGCACGCATCTTTTGTTATTCAGCCGGTTGGGGTAATGGTCGCCGTGTCGCCAGACACAACTTTGATTATAAATAGTAAGCCAAAATTCTTTATTTTATCTCCATTCATATGCCACCGGGATCGTTTAAGTTTGAACGCTTCCGCTGTAACGGTCAAACATTTTCGGTTTTCATCCCGATAGATCGGGGTGGCTTATGAATGGAGCTAATCACGCTGGCGGGGGCTCTGATCAACTGCCCCCAATATTTTAAACCAGTTGGCTAAGTAAAATTTCAGACAAATGAAAACCTTTACCCTAATTATATTGGTGACCCTGTTGGGCGCAGGGCTTTGGAGTGTTGAGAAAGCGGAATCAAATGACGATACGGTGTATGAAGCGCAGAAAAAACTGAACGAACTGGGATATGATGCCGGAAAACCCGATGGAATCTGGGGAAAGAAGACCGTAGAAGCAGTAAAGAGCTTTCAACGCGATGATGGGTTGCCGGAGACCGGGCAATTAGATGCGCTGACAATATACCGGTTGAATGCCCAAGAGCCACCCGCCCCTATGTCGCTCAGCGAAGCCGTGGGATTAAATGATGTCTCTGAGATCGAAGCGCTGCTTGATGCCGGTGCCGACGTCAACACCACGGATGAACTCGGAGAAACCCCTTTGCACATTGCTGCGGTGAGGGGCTATTCACAGGCTGCGTCACTGCTTATCGCCGAGGGTGCAGATATCAATGCCGGGGATGTGCGCGGATTGACGCCCGTCCATGCAGCTGCGTGGGGCGGAAACAATGAGATCGTCACAATGCTTGTCGATAAGGGCGCCGATATCAGTGCCAGAGACGAAGAGGGTGTGACGCCTCTGCACGCGGCAGCTTTGGCCGGACGCAATGAGACCGTCGCCTTGCTCATCGCCAGGGGGGCCAATGTCAATGTCAAAAACGATGAGGGCATGACGCCTTTGCATGCTGCTGCTCTGGCCGGTGACAGGGAAACGGTCGTCCTGCTCATTGCCAGGGGCGCGAATGTCAATGCCCGCAATAAAGATGGCTTGACGCCGCTGCATACAGCATCTCAAAAGGGTGATCAGGACATCGTGCAACTGCTGCGGCAACATATGAATCAGAAACGGAAGGATAACTAACTCTGCTTTGTCTCATTATCCGATCAACATATTTTATTCGAATTTCGGACGGTTGTAATTCTAACTGAGAAAATGAGCTAATCCCGCTTTCAGCGGGATTGAAATGAACTAATCCGCCCAAAGAACGGCGGACAAGAATGAGCTAAAATGGTGGTGTTCTGTCAGTCTTATAAAAAGAGATAGAGCGTAGCGTTTCCTAAATTTTAGGCATTTTAGGCAATTTAGATCACTTTAGGCATTTCTTTATTGGGTTATATATGTTCTAACCTTTGAACCGTGAACCTTCAACCGATCACTTCAACGAGTCATTTCTCCGTTGCCCTGATTCTCCCTCACGATACCCAGATAACTTCTTCCGAAAAAGCATCCGTGTGATTTTCGACCGCAAGTTTAACTCCTGATTCCTCGGCAATCGATGTCGCTTTTTTCAATTTCCTTACAACACCCTCAAGCTGCTCCATGACTTGGGGATGAAACTTGCTTGCCGCCACCGGTTGGGGGCGGCTCAAATTCATGCCGATTTTGGCAACATCGGCCCCGATGGCTCCGGCAATGCCAATACCCTCCTCGATTTCGTGCTGCACGCTGGAATCATATCTTTGGCTGGGCAGTGCAAAGTTATATTCAAGATACAAATTCCGAGCCTGGGCATAATCTCGAACCCGACTGAAATGTACTTCATTCATGGAGTCAAAAGCCTTGTCGTCGAGGTGGATTCCCTCCAGATCGAGTTCTACCATGTAATCCATCAACTGCCAGATATCCATCTGCTTCGACCAGGGTAGTCGAAACCCGACCCAATCCTCGGCGATGCCGTGATGATACAAACTATACGTGTGCATTCCCAGCCGCATGATTTTTCTCCTGTTACCTGAATTTTGCACGTATTCTTACAAGCAATGCAAGAGCATTTATAACTCCATTCATAAGCCACCGGCTATGCCGATGAGAATTGAAA
>CP070771.1:2165444-2168711 GCA_020345785.1 Desulfobacterales bacterium | reverse complement strand
CGTCTTTTAATTGACAATGGAGCCGATGTCAATGCAGTAGACGGAATCGGTGACACTCCGCTTCATGACGCCGTCAAAGCTGAGGTGGCCGAACTTCTTATAGGTGAAGGTGCCGATGTGAATGCATTTAATGAGGTTCGGGAAACACCTCTTCATAGAGCCAAAAACGCAAAAGTCGCCAGGGTTTTTATAGCGAATGGTGCCGACGTTAATGGGGTTTACGGGGAAAGAGTCAGTCCCATTTATTCAGCCGTCCTGTATAGCAGGGCAGATGTGATTGAGGTTCTTATCGAGGAAGGGGCGGATGTAAACGAGAGAGTAAAACAGGGCTGGACCTTGCTGCACGCAGCCGCCGTGGCTAAGGGCCCTAAGGTGATCCAGGTCCTTTGCAATAATGGACTGGATGTAAATGAACGAGATCATTATGGCGCAACACCACTTCATGTAGCCGCGTTGAATGATCATTTCCGAGGAGCCGAAAAACTTCTTGAGCTGGGAGCGGACATAGACGTCAGGCTGGATGATGGTGTCGTGTCGTATCAAAAAAGTATTCTTGGCGGACAGGAATCTCACATCAGGGACGTGAGCGGGAAAACTCCCTTGGAACTTGCAAGATCCAAAAAAATGAGAGCACTTCTAAAAAAGGCTGAATCATCATAATCTTCACATAAAGATCATACAGCGTAACGCTATCCAGTTTTCACCATCGGGCATTCCAACCGAGCGCTCCAAGATTATCTTCCACGCTTACAAACTGACTCCAGGGACTGTCATCACTCACCAAGGTCAGCTTATCCATCTGAAGCCAATAGAGGTTTTACCCGAGTGAATGTATTTTAGTAAAAAATACGTTGATTCAGCTATCTCCTTACGGTAAATGGTTTATATTTTGAGATTATTCTTACGCAAAGGAGGGGGGACTGGTGCCTAAATTTATTGAAGTGATACAACATGGAAAATTTATGGAAGTCGCCTTGAATCGGCCGGAGGCTTACAATGCCTTTAACTTGGAAATGGTTTCTCAACTGGCGGATCATCTTATGGTGCTGGCCAAAGATGAGAGGATCAAAGGAATTGTAATTGCCGGAAAAGGTAAGGCATTTTGTGCCGGTGGTGATCTCAAATATGCGGTTGAATCCCCTGAGGGCCCCGGTCCCGCGTTTCATCGGCTGGCCGCGCAGTTTCATCTGGCCATCACAGAAATTCGGAGGATGCGAAAGGCGGTGGTGGCGGCCATCCACGGCGTTGCCGCCGGTGGCGGCTTTTCACTGGCACTTGCCTGTGATTTTCGGGTAATCGAGAAAACGGCACGCCTGATTCAAGCTTATACCTCAAATGGGTTGTGTATCGACGGAGGGGGCACATTCACCCTGCCCAGAGTGGTGGGCTTGGCCCGGGCCCTGGAAATTGCCGCCTTCGATAATCCCATTTCTGCAGAACAGGCCCTGGAATGGGGAATGGTAACGAAGATTGCCGATGACGGGAAGGCCTTTGAAGAGGCGCTATCCATGCTGCGGCAATTGGTCCAACGATCGGTGCATTCCTTTGGCTTGGCCAAAAAGTTGCTGACGGATTCCTTTACGACCTCATTTGAATCACAAATTGAAATGGAAAGGGCGGGGCTGTGCGAGTGTGCCAAGCATCCCGATGGCCAGGAGGGGCTGAATGCATTTGTCGAAAAGCGCAAACCGAAATATGATTAGAGCCGAATTGCGCGATAAATGGAGCACGAAGATTTTATTTGGACAGGATTTGCTGGATATTTATGTTGTTTCATCATCCGAGATTTCAGGGAAATTATAGATGCCGCGTGTACAAACCAACGGAATTGAAATTGAATATGACACCTTTGGTGAGCCTGAAGATCGTCCATTGATTCTTATTATGGGACTCAGATGTCAGCTGGTCGCCTGGCCTGAAAGCTTTTGCAAAAAACTGGCCACTAAGGGGCATTTCGTCATTCGGTTTGACAATCGGGATGTTGGTCTTTCCACAAAATTTGACGATTTGGGGGTGCCGGATATTTTTAAACTCTTTGCTGCTGCCCAGGAAAGTAAAGCCATAGAATCTGCGTACTCTCTTTCCGAAATGGCAGCTGACACGGTAGGATTGATGGATGCCCTAAATCTTGAAAAAGCGCATGTGTGTGGGTTGTCCATGGGAGGTATGATTGCCCAAATGATGGCTACCGAACATCCCCGGCGGGTTATCTCTTTGATTTCAATGCAATCGTCGACCGGCGACCCCGGCCTGCCCGAAGCCGAACCGCAAGCCAGGGAGGCGATGGTGGCACCTCCACCGATAGAACGCGATGCCTACATTCAGCATATGGTAGATGTTTACCGGGCATTTGCCGGTGGGTCAGACAAGTATGATGAAAGGCTCCAAAAGGAAATTTCGGCCTCAAGCTATGATCGCTCTTTTTATCTCATGGGTTTTACACGGCAGTTGGCGGCGATATTGGCATGTGGTAGCCGCAAAGATGCTCTGGCAGCCATCGATGTGCCAACACTTGTCATCCATGGCAGCCATGACACGTTGTTGCCGCCGGCCCATGGCAAAGATACGGCAGAAGCTGTTCCTGGAGCCAAACTTGTCATCATCAAAGGACTGGGGCATGGTATGGCATATCCGGTCCTTTGGGATGAAATCATTGAAACCATTACCGCGCATACAACCAATGTGATTTAACCCAGATGTCCGAACTGGATGATATCATCGAAAAATATTTAGATTTCGAAAAAGATGTGCGCTTGATGATGGATTCAGTTTGCGCCTTCCATTGTTCCTGTTGTGATAAGGTCTGCTGCAAGCGGGATTTCTGTCGGGAAACTATCGAAAGCCCGTTTCTTTCTCATATACTGGAAAAGTCCCCGCCCTCAGCAAACTATGACCCCGAATCCGGTTGGTTGACAGATGTCGGATGCAGGCTTTTTATCGGTAGACCGCCGGTCTGCTATGAATTTCTTTGCGAAGACATCCTGGCCTCCCAAAAGTCGGGATTTGATCGTTATATGGTCAAGATTCTGTCGGCATTAATGACGCATACGGGTAAAAATGAAGCCGGTGGCCGACACATGGTAGAATTATTGCACCAAGATGATTTGCACCGCATGAGGCTTTTGCGGTTTGAAAAGAAGCTGCAAGAAGCCCGGGCTGCCTTCGGCGTCGTTGCCGCCTATATGGAAAAAAAATATTTTGAAGACAATTCTCTCGCCATCCTTGCCAAGATTATCCCTTATTACGGGTGATGACGATAATCCCGGG
>CP070771.1:2162076-2165344 GCA_020345785.1 Desulfobacterales bacterium | reverse complement strand
GGACATCCGCCTGGATCATGAAAATCCCTGGTTCAAGAAATATATGGAATTTGCGCAGGCGCTGGTGGAAAGATCGGATGGCCGCTTTCCCGTCGGCCATGGACCGGAAATCGGGCCGACCGATCTGCATGCTGTCTTGCGTGGACACACCCAAAGCATCATCGATCTCATGGATGAACCCGAAAAGTCATCCAGACTTCTCGAGCAGCTGGGTTGCATATTTCGCGACCTCGCCGATGAGCTCTGGAAGCGCGTTCCGCTTTTTCATGACGGATATTTTGATGCGCAGTACTCTCTTTGGGCTCCCGGCTCGATTATCCGCATGCAGGAGGACGCCACGGCGGTCTACTCGCCCGATCTTTATCGCAAATTCGTACAACCGGTGGATAGAATGATCGCCGCTCATTTCGACAACAGCTTTATCCATCTGCATTCAACCTCGATGTTTATGCTGGATGCCTTTCTCGAGATCGAGGAGATAAAGTGTTTGCAGGTCAATTACGAGACCTCCGGTCCCCCGGTTAAAGATATGATTCCCTATTTTCAGATGGTCCAGAACGCCAAGCGCCCCCTGTTGATTCGGGGCGCCTTTGATCCGGAAGAAATGCGACTCCTCGTGGATTCTCTGGACCCGCGAGGCCTTCTTCTCTTGATCATGGTCAATACCATGGAAGAGATTGAGGCGTTGAGACCGATTGTGGGTATGTGAAATCCCGGGTGGAACAAGACGGAAACAAAGTGCAGCAACTCTAAAAAATGCAATACAAACCCGATATCAAAACCATCATCAAACGCTTTGAAGCCTTCTGGCAAAAGGATTTATACGACCGGCCGCCGATTCGCATCCGTTACCCGATACCCGGTCAAAGCGATGAGGAATGGACCGACGCCTGCCAGAGCACCCGGATTTACTTTGCCTATCACGAAAACGTATTCCGGCATCGTCTAGAACTGCGGGATGATGCCCTGCCGTCGGCGACCGTGGATATGGGACCCGGTTTTATGGGCGGAGTGATGGGCTGTAATGTGAGATTCGAACATGGTACAACCTGGAGTGAGCATTGCTTAAGGGATTGGTCTGATCTTGAAGACCTCGAGGATCATCCCCTGAATGAGGGGAATCCCTGGATTCGGCGGCTTAAGCAAACCATCGACGATTTCCTTGAAAAAAGTACGGGAAAATGCGCGGTGGGCTTAGCCTTGCCGCTCGGTCCGGGAGACATAATGACGGCTTTAAGAGGGCCGACGGATATTTGCGAGGATTTTTATACCTCGCCAGATGCGCTGTGCCGCCTGGGAAAAATCTGCACGAAAGCCTGGATCGCCGTGACGCAATTGCAGCTTGAATGGATACCGGCACTGGAAGGCGGCTACTGCGATAATTACGAAATCTGGACCCCCGGCCGCACCAGTTACTTTACAAATGACATCAGCACGCTGCTGTCTGCAGAAACATACAGAGACCACCTGTTTGCTTTTGATTGTCAGGTGGCCGAAACGCTCGATACCCCCTGGATGCACGTCCACTCGGGGGGTGCCCGCCTGATCCCCGAATTTTTAAAGATCCCCGGACTTGTCGGCATTCAAATCGTCAATGATCGACCGGCCGGCCCGACTCTAAAGGAAATTCTACCCTTCGTGAAAATGGTTCAAAAAGATCATTGTCTGCTGCTGAGAAAGTATTCTATGCCGGAGCTGGAAGAAATTTTCCCGGAGCTTTCGCCGCAAAAACTTTACATTGACACCCAGTGCGGCGCTCTCGAGGAAGCCAAAAGGCTACTTGAAATGTGGGATGAAAGAAATTGGTAGAACAAGTGATTTCATCGCTTTGGGACCTGAAGCATCCTTTTTGAATAGAACAACACTATCTTCAAGCTACCGATCCCCCCCAAGCAATTCTAAAAGCCGATCCGGATAGTCCGTCATGATGCCGTCCACCCCCAGATCGATAAGGCGCTGCATCCGGTTGACATCGTTTATCGTCCAAACGTGTATCCGCATATTGCGGGAATGGGCCGTTTCTATCAGCCGGGGCGTGATCACCTCCTTTTCCCCGTAGTATTGCGGGATCTGCAGGGCCTGGGCCGGTGGTGAATAAACGGATTCTAAATGGATCCGCTGCAACCAGTAAAAGGGCAACGCCTCTGAGGCCGCCGCAGAGGTGGCGACATCCGGGCAAACCGAGCGAAATTGTTTCAACGTAGCCGCCTTAAATGATGCGACCATGACTCGATCGGATTTCTGGTATTCTTCGATCAAGTTGCAAAGGGACGTTGCGACTTCGGGCCGGGATTCTTTCAGCTCGATGTTTAGGCGGATTTGAGGAAATGCGCCAAATACCTCTGCCAGGGTCGGAACCCGGATCTCATTGCCGCGCAGGGGAAAGCTGCCGCCGTTGTCGGGTGTCCAGTGGTAGGCGGCATCGAGATTTTTCAGTTCAGCCAGTGTCAGGTCTCGAACCGGACCGTGACCGTTGGTGGTACGATCCACCGTAGAATCGTGTAGAATCACCAGTTCTCCATCCTCTGTACTGCGAAGATCGATTTCGAGCACATCCGCTCCCAGCTTTACCGAACGCCGAAAAAGGAAAAGTGTATTTTCGGGTCCCAGTCCGCGGCCACCCCGGTGGGCAATCACCAGGAAATGATCCGGATTGAAATACGGATGGTCCTCCACAGGCTCGGCCAGAAAACACAATACTTCATAGGTGACAAACAGAAAAAGGCTTACGCCCACCACAACCCGAAGCGGTTTTTTAAACATTTCCAAATTCCTAACCCGGATCCGTCTGAATCTGAGTGTGTCGGCGGTTGATTCCGATGCTTAACGCGCAATCTGTCCCGGCTGCAGGGGGGCCTGCGGGGTGCGCGGTTCATCGGGGTAAAGTTTCGCAATATATTTATTGTAGCCGTTGAAAATGGGCGTCGGAAACCATTCTGTCGAATCCAGCCAAAAGGACTTTTCCTGGCTCCAACGCGGATGAGGAATGTTGGGATTCACATTGGAAAGGAAACCGTATTCATGGGGCTGAATTTGCCAGAATATTTTCGGTTCATCAGCTACAAATTCGATCTTAACCACCGACTTCGGACTCTTATAGCCGTATTTCCAGGGCACGATAATTCTAGCCGGCGCGCCGTGCTGTTTCAGCAACGGTTTGCCGTAAACCCCGGTTACCATCATGGTCAATTCATGTATGGCTTCGTCCATCCGCAGGGCTTCGTGGTAGGGCCATGGATAATACGGCGCGAGTTTCAACCCCGGCATC
>CP070771.1:2158686-2161976 GCA_020345785.1 Desulfobacterales bacterium | reverse complement strand
CCACTGTAATTCCGAATATGAGCACTTAGCTTGCAGATGATCGTTTGCAGACAGCAAATAACTTGCAACATACTTTGAACATTTTGGCCCATTTAAAGTATCATGTTCTTTACACTGGATAAACCGATATACTTGAGTATCTGTCTTCTGCTACCCCTCATCTGGCTTATGATGAGACGATCGCCTGGCGGGGATCGATTATCCGGACAAAAAATTGCTATCGGACTTCTCAGATCGTTTCTGATAATCGTTTTGGGTCTGGGCCTATCGGACCCAAAACTATTGACGCATTCCGATCAGGTCAATATTTTTTTCTGCCTGGATGTATCGGAAAGTATTCTCAAAGAAAAGAGACAGGCCGCCGAGGCATTTATTAATAAGGCTGCCGGGGCCATGCAAAACGGCGATCAGGCAGGTGTGATCGTGTTCGGGGAAAGCCCCTCGCTGGAAATATCTTTGTCAAAAGAGATGGATTCCCTGAACATAAGGTCGGAGGTGAATCCAAACTACACCAACCTTCATGATGCCCTGCAGCTTGCAATTGGCAAACTTCCGCAGCGGGGGAAGAATAAAATCCTCCTATTCAGCGACGGCAATGAAACCATCCATCGCGCTCTGGACACGGCCTATCTGGCAAAATCCCTTGGAATTGAAATTTACCCGGTACCGCTGGCTACCTGGTTTGGCAAAAATGAGGCTTTTGTTAAAGAATTGGCGACCCCGCCGAGCGTTGCATTGGAAACGCCGTTCGAAATC
This sequence comes from Desulfobacterales bacterium, assembly GCA_020345785.1. Next base: position 2,161,220 of record CP070771.1, on the reverse strand, counting down.
AGGCTGGTTGTCATCAGCTCAAAAAAAAATCAGGCTGAACTTGTTTGCGTGAGAAACGGGAATCTGCTGGTTCAACAGCCCTTAGCACTGGAGACCGGACTCAATGTGTTCACTTTCAGCGACAAGCTTATCGACCCGGGCCTGTACCTGTATAAAGCAGTGGTAAATTTTGCCGAAGATACTTTTTTCCAGAATAATGAAGGGATTTCCTTCACCAAAGGCACCCAAAAAGCAAGAATTTTGTATCTGACAGAAAACGACCTGAAATCAGCCCATCTGGCCGAAACGCTGCAGGTACAAGGTTTAGACATCGACCGCAAACACATCAAAGATATCCCGGGTGCCATTCATGGATTTGTTGATCACAACGCCATCATTCTTGACAATGTATCGGGGCGATCCATTTCGCTTTCGACCATGGAACAAATTGAAAAATACGTAAAAGATACGGGTGGAGGTCTGATAATGATCGGCGGCGATAAAAGCTTCGGCGCGGGGTACTATAACGGAACTCCGGTGGAAAAAACACTGCCGGTTTACATGGATACCCCCACGGATATCAGCGTATCAGAGTTATACCTTATTTTCGTGATCGATAAATCATCCTCTATGACATCCAGTTATAAAGACAAGAGTAAACTTGAAATGGCGAAGATTGCCGCCTTTTCCTCCATCGAAATGTTAAACCCCATGGATAATATCGGCATTGTGGTGTTCGATACGCAATTTGAATGGGTTGTTCCGCTGACCGCCGCCAGGGAGAGACAGAAAATCGCCGAAAGACTGTCCCGGGTGGCGGTAGGCGGCGGCACCGACCTGTATCCCGCATTGAAAGAGGTCGAACGTGTTCTGAAACGGATAACTTCCGGTAAAAAACATGTCATCGTTCTCTCCGACGGGGAAACGGAGGCGGCTGATTTTCAATCGCTGGTTCAGCCCATGAACGCAGAGGGTATTACGATTTCGACCGTGTCCATCGGTCAAGGTTCAAATGTCGCGTTGATGAAATCCATTGCCGAATGGGGCAAGGGCCGCGCATATTACACCGATGATCCGGGCACTATCCCCCGAATATTTGCCGGCGAAACCAAAATTATCAGCAAAAAGACCATCACGGAAAAGGCCATGCAGCCTTTTGTAAAAAAGTCCGGTGAGATGCTGCAGGGCTTGGACAACATCGGGCTTCCGTTAATCTACGGCCAGGTGGTGACCTATGCCAAACCGGGCGCCGACCTGCTGATTGAAACCGAGCAGGGACCGCTGCTGGCTGCCTGGCAGTACGGACTGGGACGCAGCGCTGCCTTTACATCCGATCTTGCAAATCGCTGGGGCAAAGACTGGGTCAAATGGGAAAATTACGGCAGGTTCGTCTCTCAAATGGTAAAATGGGTGCAGCGCAAAGAGGCGTCAAGACATTTTTCCGCAACCATGGATCGCCGGGGAGAAAAAGGTACATTTACGGTGGATATCACCACGGATCAAAATCGGTTTGTCAATCATCTGGATTTAGAGACCAACGTTCTGCTGCCTTCCGGCCAAGATCAAACCTTTGCGATGGAGCAAATTGCACCGGGCAGATATGCCGGCAAGTTTCCGGCGGCCGAAATCGGTGCCTACTTTTTCAGCGTCTACAGCCGCTCGCACATCGCCCCCGACCCTCCCCGGGCCTTCGGTTTCGGCATCCCCTATACTGAGGAATTCAACACCACGGCGGTGAATGCGCAATTGCTGGAGGATCTGGCCGCAACGACGAGCGGCCGGGTGCTGTCCGTCGACGACATTCCGGCCGATCTTTTTACGGATGTCTCCGATTCAAAAGAGTTTAAAACGCCCCTTTGGCCCTATTTTATTTTGGCATTCCTGCTGCTGCTGGTCGCCGATGTGGCTGCCAGAAAATTTCTGGCTCTTTTTCAGGCCGGAATAATTTGATGCATGAAATTTGGGATTTTACTGGCTTATAAAACCTTCAGATGCAAAGGCGATATTGATAATAAGGGGATCTTTAAAAGCAGGGAGAAGGATACAGGCTTGACGCGGTCGCGCATCATTTCAGGCGGGGTGATCTGGGTGTTGTTGGCCCCAGTATTTTATGCCGGCATGAGTTCGTCCGCCAAATTAGCGGGTGCCTACCTGAGCGTCTGGCAGATCGGAATGGGCAGATTTGTTTTCGGACTGCTGGTGGTGCCGATCATCGTCAGGGCGCTGGGGCTCGATCTCTGGGGGCGGAAGCGTTTTCTCCTCACGCTGCGGGGCCTTTGCGGTTCGGTGGCATTTCTGCTTCTGGTGGCATCCTTTCAGCGGATTCCTCTTTCCCTGGCGATGGTGCTTTTCTACCTCTACCCGGCCTTCACGGCCCTGCTGTCGCCTTCGATCACGGGAGAACCGCCCCCTAAAATCGCCTGGTTTTTCATCGGCGGCGCTTTTATCGGCACCAGTCTGATTCTCTGGCCCCATGAAGCATACGGCACTTTGAATTTAGGCCATCTGTTTGCCATAATCTCCTCGGTTCTATGCGCCGTCACTCTGCTGCTGGT
>CP070771.1:2155295-2158586 GCA_020345785.1 Desulfobacterales bacterium | reverse complement strand
CAATCAGCAGGCGACCGCCCTTAAAATCGAAATCTTGCGGATTGCCGTCAACATCCACTTTGATCTGAGTCAGGTTCTCTGAAAGTCGAAAAACCAGGGTCTGGCTGCCATTCGCTTTGATTGCGATATCATCTTTCCCGATAAGTTTCGACTCATCAGGAATCAATTCAATCTGGATGTGATGCCTCGCATTCAACTCGGCGGCCTGTGAAACCGCACCCCATACCAGCATTGTCAGCGAGAATGCGAATATTTTCAGATAGCAACTAAATAAAGGTAGGTTTGATTTTTCTTTCATTATTTCTAAATTCTTTAATCTACGGATCTACCATTTAGAACAATTTAAGTACGATGGGGAATATGTCAAAGAGTAGTCCGGGGAGATAAAAGCGCCGGCAAGACGGATCCGACATTTGAGTTTCGTTGTCAGAAAATAAGTTGTGATATCACTAACATTGACTTTTTGAGCCACCGTTTTAATTTATTGGCTGTTATACTAAACAAATTTTTCTAATTCCTGTGGATAAGTGTGTAACCCTGAATCATATCCTGTTTAACTGGAATCCAGAGTTCTTCCATTTTCTGGGAGATCGGAAAGGAGGTGGCACAAATGGCCAGCTCTTCAAAAGCCTCGCAATGCTGCTCGATGGAAAAAAAGAAACTGATGGCAGAACTTGAGAAATGCAACTTCTGTTCTGATAATTATGAAGAGTTTCATGACTGCTATCGAAAAGCAGCCCGGGAAAGCGGCCAGCGATCCCGTGCTTGCATTGTGCGATAACCCGATGACTTTATTTTTGCACAAACAACCAAAATCAATAGGATAGAGCCCGGATCCTTACCGGGCTTTATTTTGAGCTTTCTTTGGAGGAATCTATGGCGAAAAAAGCAAAAAACGACAGTGCCCAGTATGTTCGCAAGGAAACCTTCTGGCTGGGTACACTTCTGGCCCTGGCAGTGGGCTTCTTCGGCGGCGTGATGTTTGCCGTCTTTAAATCCGACACCGCACCGGTACCGGGGCCAACTCCGGCACAGGCCCCACAGGCTCAGGTTGGCCAGCCTGACAGATCGCGTATGATCGCGGCACTCGAGAATGAAACCGCCAAAAATCCTCTCAAGGTGGAAGCCTGGATACAGCTGGGGAACGAATATTTTGATTCCGACCAGTTTGAAAAGTCCATCCAGGCTTACCAGAAGGCTTTGGAGCTCGATCCCGCCAATGCGAACGTTTGGACCGATATGGGAATCATGTATCGACGCAGCGGCAATCCGCAAAAGGCGATCGAGTGTTTTGATAAGGCCATTGCAACCGACCCGAAACATGAGCCTTCCCGTTTAAACAAAGGAATCGTTCTGCTGCATGATCTCAAGGATTTCGACGGTGCCATAAAAGCCTGGGAAGAATTGCTGGAGGTCAACCCCATTGCCATGGCACCGACCGGCCGCTCGGTGGACGAAATGGTCCAGCAGATGAAAAAGCAGGCGAATGAGATGGGGCAGGGGACGGGGAATTAGTTTATTCAGTTAATTAGTTGATTGAGTTGATTAGTTGATTAAGTTTGGGGCGCTGGCGCGCCAGCTCATAGCTCATAGTTCATAGCTGATAGTTTAAAGGAAAAGTGTCAAAGGCTAAAGGCGAAAGGATAAAGGCGCATGGCTCAGAAGGCTTGAAAGCTGGAAGGCCGGAAAGCTTGAAAGCTAAGGACAGAAGAGACGTGGGTTTTTGATAAAATCGAAGACGATTGAGGGTCAATGATGCCGCAGTCTCGCAGCCTTCCCGCCTCCAAGCATCCCAGCTTTCCAGCCATCAATTATTTGGATACCGCTTACCATATATCTCCTGGATATCATCACGCGTGAAGTGATACGGTGTATTGCAATAACGACAGTTCATTTCCAGCGGAAAGGGCCCCTTATCCCGGATATCTTTAAGCTCGTCAATCGGCAGCAGCGTTAACAGATTGTGCACGCGATCCCGGTTGCAGTGGCACATGAATTCAATGCGGTGATTGGCCAAAAATCGTGGCGAATAACCCCTGAATGCTTCGTTGACCAGGGACACAGGATCGCTGTCGGCCGCAAATTCCTCTCCCAGCGAGGGCAAGTTGGTTACCCGCTCTTCCAGGCTGGCTGTCAAATCGTCATTGGCTTGGGGCAAGGCCTGCAGGAACAATCCTCCGGCACCCGTTACCTGGCCTTCGGTGTCGAATTTTATGCTCAGATTAAATGCTGTGGGCACCTGCTCGGAGGTGAGGTAGTAGTTGGCAAGGTCTTTGGCAATGTTGCCGTATTTTAGCATGATCTTTCCGGTAAACGGCTGCTTGGCATTTTGCAGATATTTTGTCACGGAGAGAAATCCGGCGCCGAAGAACGGCGACAGGTCGAAACTTTCCATGGGTTTGTCAAGGGGGATGGGCACCTGCTTTAAAAACCCGCGCACTTCACCGAAGGCATTGGCTTCCGCCACCAGCCCCTTAATCGGACCCGAACAGTCAAAATTGATGCTGATCCGGTCGTTGCTTTTTAAGTCGGCTGCCATCAGGCCGGCACCTAAATAGGCGCGGCCCAGAACCAGGGTTTCAAGGATACCCAGCTCATGGTTGGCTCGCATTTCATTGACCAGCCGAGTACCGTTCATGATCGCACCACGGATGGCACCGTCTGCCAACAGAAATTTATGCAGCCGATCTTTGGCACTGGCCAGCAGTTTTTCTTTGAGAGTGCCTCCGTATGGCTTTTTTTTCTGCATCATTCCAACTCTTTTTTCAGTTGCAAAGACCGCCGGTAGTACTGCGCCAGTTTATCCTGCACAGCACGGTATACTGTGCTTTGCGGGAAATTACCGTCCTTGTCCGGCCGGCCGGCGGGCATGCCGGTCAGTATTTCGATGCCTTCTTCGACCGTTGCCACCTGAAAAACATGAAATCGGCGCTTTCTGACGGCGTCGAGAACCTCTTTTCTGAGCATGAGATTTTTCTGGTTGGCCCGCGGTACAATGACGCCCTGTTTTCCGGTCAGGCCTTTGGTTTTGCAGACCTCGTAAAAGCCTTCAATTTTTTGATTGACGCCGCCGATGGCCTGGATCATTCCTTTCTGGTTGACGGAACCGGTGACGGCGATTCCCTGTCTGATGGGGATGCCAGAAAGGCTTGAAATAATGGCGTACAGCTCGGTGGACGAGGCACTGTCGCCGTCGATGCCGCTATAACTTTGTTCAAAGGTGATGCTGATCGACAGGTTGAGGGGATAATTCTGAGCAAAGGTTCGCCCAAGGTACCCGGAGAGAATCAG
>CP070771.1:2151894-2155195 GCA_020345785.1 Desulfobacterales bacterium | reverse complement strand
ACCAGGCAGAGTAAATGGGACGAGTTTTTAAGGGCCTATCTGGCGGGGCTGGGAAGGTAGGGGCTATAGCAGTTAGTTGCAGCCAATAGTCCCTGCATTTTAAGTTTCATTTAACCGTTAAATCCGAAAGGCTGTTAAGGAGTCTATCTCTTTAACAGCTTTTTTTTTATTTTACAATGAAGTACGGCGGTGATGACAGGACTATCCGTTCCATAGGTCCAACAGCAATCTGCGGCTGAGATCCAGATATTTGTAGAGCATACCGGCATCGTTGCAGAACACCTCCAGGGTGATGGTGCCGTCGTAACCGGTGCCCTTGAGGGATTTTACGGCATTTTTCCAGTTGATGTTGCCGACTCCCAGGGGCATGTGATGGTCGTCGCTCGACCGGTTGTCGGAAAAGTGAACATGCCTGATGAAATTGCCCAGTTGCCGGCAAAATGCCTCATGGTTGTCCCGGCCGATGTTGGCGTGTCCGAAATCAAGATGCACCATCAGGCCGGGGACCTCCTGCAGTATGGTTCTAAAATTGGCAACGCGGTCAAAAGGGGCTTTAAAGTTCTCGAAAACGACGGTCAGTTCGTAGGAAGCCGCCATCGCCACGATGGGTTTCAGCGCCTCGATGTTGAGCTCCACCAGCGATTTTCGCATGGCCGGCGGACAGAAATAGGATGGGTGGATGTTCATGACCTTGGCCCCCAGGGCGCAAAAGATCCCGGCACAGCGCTCCAATTCCCTCAAACAGGCTTCCCGGACACCCCGGATCGGATAGGCGTAGGGCAGGCAGGGGTCGGTGTGTCCTGTGACGGAAAGACCGTAGCGGTCCAGCAGCGGTCGCAATTTCGCGATGTCGATATCAAGCGCCGCGGGGCCTTCGATGGTCAAATCCACAAAGTCGAAACCGGCCCTGCCGATGGAGGTGACTTCATCGTAGACCGGCTTTGCCGGATCATTCATAACGCCGATTATCATTGGCTGTTACCTCAAATTTCCGCTACTGATTAATGGATACTGGATTCTTGATGCTTGATACTGGATACTGCTTTTCGCTGGTTACCGATTAGCGAAGTTTTTAATAGGCCTTTTTTTTGTTCGGTGCAACATATTTTGAATGAAGCGCAATTTTCGCCCTCGTTACGGAAAAACCTGAGGGTTGGCCAGAATTTTTACAATTTTTTAAATTTTTTTGCTGCATCGGCAAAAATTTTTTCCGAAAACAGGCCGACAAAATCGCATAAAATTGCCTTTCAAAACCTAGACCGGTCTAGATTCCAAAATTCCCTGATAAAACATTAAGATATCAAATTTCAAATTTAAAAAAATGACGAGTGTGAATTTTTTTTCCTAATACTTTTGTCCTAGTGACCAGCCATTCATCTAATACCCTTAGCGGGGGTGCTCGCCCGAAAATACGACTTTCGTCGTATTGTGCATCCCTATTTTTTTTTGTATGCTGTCTTTAACTACTGAATTGGAGGGAATTTGCAAACGTTGGGGGTTGCATCTGCTGAAAACAAAACTATAAAAAAGACTTCTGCCAAGCGCAAGATGTTGATATCGGCCGCCGGCACGGCCATCCTCGCGGCTGTCGCTTGGATCACGTTGCCGCAATTCAGTCTTCCGAAAAACATCGACCCACCGGCCGCCGGCGACACCATTGCCAAAAATATCCAATACGGTTACACCCTGCAGAACAAGACCGCCCGGGTCGTCGAAAAGGCCGAGTTTTGGGCCCATGCCCCGGTTAAGCAGACGGCCGGCCAACGCTGTCAAAATCTGACCGCCAACTATCCCTTTCAATTGCTCACCGACAAAGACGGCAACCAGGTGCTGCATTTTACCTTTGAAAATCTGGCACCGTATGCCTCCCGCATCATTACCATCAAAGCCGACCTGCTGGTCCCCCGCTCAGCCACTTACATCAGCGCTGCGCCCGGGGAATTGGATCTGCAGCCGGAAAAGCATATCGAGTCGGAACATCCGGCCATTCGCCGGGCGGCCGGAAGACTGAAGCAAGCCGAAGCGACTCAAACCATCGCAGCGGTGTTTCGCTGGGTGGCGCGGCATGTGCGTTACAGCGGGTACGCCGACAAGGACCGCGGTGCCCTTTACGCACTCGAGCACAAGAAGGGCGACTGCACGGAATATATGGATCTTTTTGTAGCCCTGTGCCGGGCCAACGGGATTCCGGCACGCCGCATCGGCGGATACATCTGTCCGCAAAGCGCCGTATTAAAAGCACGGGATTATCACAACTGGGGGGAGTTCTACCAGGACGGCACCTGGCAGATCGCCGACCCGCAAAACAATGTGCTGATGCAAAACCAGGGTGACTACATCGCCATGCGTATCATCCGCGCAGCTTCAGATAATCCCATGGGCACATATAACCGCTTCCGCGTCAAGGGGGAAGGGCTGCAGGTTAAAATGAACTAGAAGGCTAAAGGCTAAAGGAAAAAGGTTAAAGGCTCTGCGGTTCTATTCGGACTGGGGGGTATCGATAGAACACCGCATAACGAGGTTTAAGGCCTCGGCCGGAAGGATGATTCTCAAGGAAAGAAGGTAGACGATAGATGGTGGAGGGGTGAGTTGATTTTGGATTTCGGCCTCCAGTCCTTAGGGCAAGCGCCCCGGAGGCCATACGGATTGCTTCTCAACTTCTCACCTTCCCAGCCTCTCACCTTCTTTCCTTATATCGGAGGAGGAAAATGGGGAAGGGGTTTATATTAAGAAGCCGGTTGGGGATTTGTTTTCTTTTATTGGCCGGACTGCTGGGGATGGGTCCGGCCGATTCCAGGGCCGACGACACGGTCTGCGCACGGGTCAAAATCGAGATCAAGCAGGAGCTGACCCTGGAGCGGCAGGCCTTTGATGCGCACATGCGTATCAACAACGGTCTGGCCAACATCACGCTGGAAAACGTCAAGGTTCTCGTTTCCTTTGCCGACGAGGAAGGCAACAGCGTCCTGGCCAGCTCCGATCCGGGCAACACGGATGCGCTGTTTTTTATCCGTCTGGATTCCATGGAAAACATCAGTGACGTTGCCGGTTCGGGGACGGTTGCGCCCGCAACCACCGCCGACATCCACTGGCTGATCATCCCGGCGCCGGGCTCTTCAAACGGTCTTGCCAAAGGCACCCTGTACTATGTCGGCGCCCGGCTTACCTACCGCATCGGCGGCGAGGAAAAAGTCACCGAAGTCACCCCGGATTACATCTTTGTCAAACCCATGCCTGAACTCACCCTGGATTATTTCATCCCCGCCGACATATTCGGTGATGACGCCATTACGGAAGACGT
>CP070771.1:2148448-2151794 GCA_020345785.1 Desulfobacterales bacterium | reverse complement strand
ACGCATTGGGTTATAACAACTGCGAGGTCTCTTCAGCGGTACCTGCGGATATCGACCTGGGTCTGTTTGATGATGAACAGCAGGGCGGCGGCGGACTGGTCGGGGATGCCGTCCGAATTTTAAACGGCAACACGGTGGTATTTCGCTCAGATGTCGACTTTGCCTCGCCCCACTCCCATGGACTCTCTTTTCAGGCCACCTATAACAGCCGATCCGAACTTATGGGAAGTTCGGGCTTCGGCTGGACCCATAACTACGAAGCTTTTCTGATTCCAGGCTATACGTTCGAAGATCATACATACCTTAAGATCGTCGATCAAACGGGCGAAGCGCGCTATTTCAGACAGGACACGCCCGGTGTTTTCAAAGGTCAATTTGCGGAGCGAAGCCATGTCACTGCCGAAGCCGGCGGCTACGTCTGGTACCGGCTGGACGGCAGCCGGTACGGGTTTGCCGACACCGGCCGGCCGGACTGGATAGAGGATGAAAAGGGCAACCGCCTGTCGTTGGGCTATGATGCCCAAAGCCGGCTGGAAACCGTTGCCGATAGCGCCAGCGGACGTTCTCTTACCTTTCATTATCTTGGCGGCATGCTGGATCATATATCCGGGCCGGTCACCGCCGCAGTAACCGACGGCATCTGGGTGGCCTATGAATATGACGGCTATCAAAATCTAATCTCGGTGGACTATGCCGACGGCTCCGGATTTAGCTACGCCTACGACGACCCGCAAGATGTCCACAATTTAACCGCCAGGCGCAACAAGGCCGGCCATCTGCTGAATACCTGGGCCTATGACAGTCAGGACCGCTGCATTGATAACTACAGCGTCAACGGAACAGGCGTCACAATTGACTATGCCGACGGGAGCCGGGTGGATGTCACCGATGCCTACGGCACCCTGCGCACCTATGAAGTCTCGGAAATAAGCGGCCGCAAGCGCGTGACGGCCATGCAGGGGTCGGCCGGCGCAACTTACAATGACGGCAATATCGTGCGCTGGAAATATGACAGCGACCTGAACTTAATCGAGCTTGAGACCGCCGGCGGTGCGATTCACCAATATCAAAATTACGACGAGCGGGGCAACCCTCAAACGGTGGTCCTGGCCTACGGCACACCGGAACAGCGCACGATTGCCTACACCTACCATCCCGCGATGAATTTTGTATTAACGCGCGCCGAAGCTAGTGTGCTCGGTACCGGCGACAAGGTTACGCTCCGGGATTTCGATGATGACGGCGATACCACGCCCAATGAAAATCCGACCAATCTGCTGTCCCATCTCATCGAAAAGGGGTTTACCAGAGATGGGGCCGGCGCCACGATTGCCTATGAGCATATCACCACATTCACTTACAACAGCAAAGGACAGGTCATCGGTATCGACGGACCGCGAACCGATGTCAGTGATGTAACATCGATTAGTTACTATCCAAACGGCGATCTGGATTCCATCACGCGCGCGCTGATCGGGACCGCCTATTTTAGCAGCTACGATGATGCCGGCCGATCGGGCCGGAAGACCGGCGTCAACGGTCAATCCGAGACCTTTTCCTATGACGGCCGCGGCCGGGTTAGCAGCGTCACCCATGAGGCGGATGGCGGCATGCGCGGTGTCTCTTACAATACCGCCGGTCTTGTCGATGCCGTCTCCGATGAAGACAGCGTTACAAAAAGCTATGAATACGATGTGAACGGCCGGCTGGATCGGATTTACGATCATGACGGCAATTACCGGCAATACCTTTATGACAACCAGGGCAATCTGATTGAAAAAAGCACGTACGATACAGCCGGCAAGCGCGCTTTCCGCCGCCGCTGGGACTATCAGCACCCGATGATTCCGGGCAAGCTGTTTAAGGAGATGAAAGCCGACGGCAGCTACCGGCAATACGGCTACGACAGCGACGGCCGAATCAATGCCGTCACTGATTTCAACGGCCATACGACCACCTATGACTATGACCAACTAAATCGGCTGATCTTGGTGACCCAGCCCGGCGGCGCTGCAACCCGCTACGGCTACGATGGGCACGGCAACCTGGCTTCGGTGATCGATGCGGAGAACCATGAAACCACCTATGTCTATGACGACCTGGGCCGAGTGATAGCGCGCAATTCGCCGGATACGGGCCCAACCAATTATGTCTACGATGCGGCCGGAAACCTGGCGCAAAAAACCGATGCAGTGGAGGTCACGGTGCAGTATGTTTACGACGCGCTCAACCGTCTGACGGATGTGCAATTCCCGGATTCCAGCCAGAACATCATCTACTCCTATGATGCAGGCAGCTATGGCGCGGGACGGTTGAGCGGCATGACGGACCCGGCCGGGTCCGCCGGCTTCGAGTATGACCACCGCGGCCGGCTGATCGGCAAAGATCGAACGATTGCCGGATATACGTATTCAATCTCGCAGGAATTTACACCCGGCGGTCGGCTGAATTCTTTTAGCTATCCTTCCGGACGAACCATTGATTATACGCGCTATAGTTCCGGCAGGATCCGGCAAGTCGCTACCACCCACGACATCACGACGATGACCCTAGTCGACAACCTGTCCTATAATCCGTTTGGCTCTGCCAAAGGACTGGCGGCCGGCGCGGGTGGCGCCGTCAACAACCGGGTCAATGAAGACGGCCGACTCGACGTCATTAACCCGGGCCAACTGATGCAACAGAAGTACACACATGACGGCAACGGCAACCTGGCGTCGATTTCAGCGATGAACATGCCGCGGTATAATCAGGCGTTTGCTTACGACGAATTCAACCGTCTGAAAAGGGCCGATACGGTCTTTGGCGCTTTCGATTACACCTATGATGATGTCGGCAACCGGTTGACGCGAACCAATAACGGCGGACAGGTCGCCACCTATACCTATCAGGCGGGCACCAACCGGCTGGCGCAGATTACCGGAGGTCATCCGGCGGCATTCAACTACGATGCCAACGGCAACCTAACAGAGATTGAGGGTAAAATCTTTGTCTACAACCAGGATAATCGCCTGATTCGGGTTGAGGAGGGGTTGGCTGTCCTCGAAGAGTATACCTATAATGGGTTCGGCCGGCGTGAGATCAAAGCGGTGGGTGGGGTGACGACGATATTTCATTATGATTTTGACGGCAACCTGATTGCCGAGAGCACACCCGACGGCAGCATGAAGGCGGAATATTTATATGTTGATCAATCCCGCATGGCTGTGGTAGACTCGAATACTGGCAACATATACTTTTACCATAATAACTATCTCGGCACCCCGATATTGATGACGAATGATACCGGGACGGTGGTATGGGAAGCCGATTATAAGCCTTTTGGTGAGGCCAGCGTTAATCCAAA
>CP070771.1:2145000-2148348 GCA_020345785.1 Desulfobacterales bacterium | reverse complement strand
CCTATCCCCCCACCAATACCCTGATCATCAAGGACCGGGCCTCCATCGTCGACATGCTGGCCGAAATCATTAAAGGCAAACCTTGCACGCCGGCTGCGCAGCCACCGGAGAGTGATGGAGAAACCGAGTAAAAGCGCTGCTTTCCAATGAAAAAAAAGGCCGCGCCTCGATCAGCAATAAAAAGAATTGATAAATTACTGATCAAGCTTTGAAAGAATTCAGTGTAAGCGCCTCCTGTTCTTTACATTACACGACAAATCATTATATTCGACGTTAAATCGATATAAGGCGTTGTAAGTAGTTGCAAAACCCCGTTTTATCCGCTGAAACGAGCGGGATTTCCCCTCCCAAGGATGGTACGCCAGTGAAAGGAAGATTTCTATTGGCGGCATTAGTTATTTGGCTCCTGATGGCTCAGACGGCAGCGGGCTTCCTGCCGGATGCAGAGGATCGCCTGCAAACCATCGTCGGCAGGCTTTATCTGAACTATAAAAGCCTGGACAATATTTACAAAGATCTGCACGAGGCATCCTTTGATGCCGTCGGCGGCTCTGACCGACAGTTGAGCTATATCCAAAAGGCCTATGTATTTGTAAATGAGGCCAATCTGATATGTTTCTACCAGTGGGAGCTGCTGGGGGTCATTGAATACATTAAAGACGAGCGGCGATCCGACTATTTTACCTTGCGGGTGAAGGATCTGGGACGATCGATTTTTGAATCCCGGGACCGGATGAACTCTTTGATGCTATATCATGCGTATATCGAAGACGATGCCGCTCGCAAAAAAATCGACGAAGCCCTCGGCATCATCGAGGCCAATATTTACATCTACGAAGAGATCCGCGACATCCTGAGACCGCATGCAAATCCGCCGAACCCGTTCAATCCGAATTTTTAAAATGGAGCCCCGCGGAGCCGAAATCTTTACTGTCCGTTTTAGGCGTGATATGCCAATTCAAGTTGATCTGCTGCAGATTTTAATCGTTTGTCTGCGGTCCACAATGGTACGCCTGCCAGCTGAGCCGCTGCTAAAAGGTGGACGTCGACGAATCCAATACCGATTCCCGTCGAAAGATGGTGCGGTACCCTGCAAACAGCTATATTGTATAGGTGATACAAATCTTACGCACTAAATTTTTAATTCGAAAACTTAATAAATAAGATGTGACCCCTCGCAATGCGCATAAAACAGTGGGGAGTTACAAAATGCAACGTTCCGCTAATTCTCGATCGACCCAATCAACCCAACCAACTAAACCAACTCAATCAACTACGCCTGCCACCGCGGCGGCGATTTCCTGCAGAACGCCCCCGGCCTTTTCCCGGATGAGGACATCGCACATCTCATCGCACGGTGTTTCCGACAGGTTGATGATGGCTAAAAAGGCGCCGTTGCTTTTGGCGTAAAACGGCATTTGAGCGGCCGGTTGAACCAGCAGGGTTGAGCCCACCACCATGAAAAAATCGCTGTCCCGCGCAAGGGCCAGGGCTTTTTCAACCTCGGCAACGGGCATGGTTTGGCCGAAAGAAATCGTGTCGGGCTTCAGGTATCCGCCGCAGCGACACTCCGGTGCCGGATCACCGTCTGCCAGGCGCTTGCGAATTTCATCGACCGGAAGCATTTCCCGGCAGCTCATGCAGCGGATGCGGCGGGTGTTGCCGTGCAGTTCGATAACTTTTTCATCGGGCAGTCCGGATGCCTGATGCAGGCCGTCGACGTTCTGGGTGACGACGGCCTGCAGCAGTCCCAGATCGTTCAGCCTGGCCAGGGCCAGGTGGGCCGGGTTCGGTTGCGCCCGCACGATACCCTGGTAAAGCTCCGTCCAGCGCTGCCAGTATTCTGTGCGGGCCGCTTTGGAAGACATGAATTCGTTAAAATAAACCGGCCGGAATTTGTCCCAGATCCCGCCCTGACTGCGGAAATCGGGGATGCCGCTTTCGGTTGATATCCCGGCGCCCGTGAAAGCGACATTATTACCGCCTTCCTTAATTTTCGCCGCTATTTTCGCAATTTCTTCTTTCATAATCGTTGAGATGGTTGAGATGGTTGAGATCGTTAGGATCGTTGAGTTGGTTTTGATCGTTGAGATGGTTTGGATCGTTATGACCGTTTAGATGGTTATAATCGTTTGGTTCGTTAAAATCGTTAAATAAGCTGAGGTTATTGGGTTTATTGAGTAAATTGTGTTGAATAGGTTGACTGGGTTCAATAAGTTGGTGACTTTTAACTTTAAATGGATATCATCCATTCACCCTAATCAACCAATCAACAACTCAACCAATTAACCAATCTTGGTTATCAGCTATGAGCTATGAGCTCAGATCAGCTTTCCTTAAACTGCCCCACCAACTGCTGCACGGTGGCTTTGGCGTCGCCGAAGAGCATGCGGGTATTTTCTTTCACAAAGAGCGGATTATCCACGCCGGCAAACCCCGGAGCCATGGACCGTTTGAGCACCATGACGGTTTTGGCCTTGTCCGCGTTGATGACCGGCATGCCGTAAATCGGGCTTGATTCGATCTCGCGGGCCGCCGGGTTGACCACATCATTGGCGCCGATGACGATGCAGACATCAACCGTTTCCATGATGGGATTGACGTCGTCCATTTCAGCCAGCTGTTCATATAGTACGTTGGCTTCCGCCAGTAGGACATTCATGTGGCCGGGCATCCGGCCGGCAACGGGATGGATCGCATAACGCACTTCAGCGCCGTTGTTTTCAAGTATTTCTCCCAGTTCACGAACAGCGTGCTGGGCCTGGGCCACGGCCATGCCGTATCCGGGCACAATCACCACGGATCTGGCAGCCTCCAGAATGTAATAGGCATCTTCGGGGGTAATGGGTTTGGGTTCACCCTGAACCTCGGCCGGACCGGCTTTGGCGCTGCCGGATTGCAGACCGCCGAACAGGACGTTGGTCAGGGAGCGATTCATGGCCTTGCACATAATGCCGGTCAGAATCAAACCGCTGGCGCCCACGAGGGAGCCGGCCACGATCAGTACGTTGTTTAAAATGATAAATCCGGCGGCACAGGCCGCCAGACCGGAATAACTGTTTAAAAGAGCAATAACCACCGGCATGTCCGCGCCGCCGATCGGAATAACGCCGAATACGCCCAAGGTCAGCGACAGGGCCATGATCAAAATAAACACCACATAAGAGAGGGCGCCGATTGGATAATAGGCCAGGAAAGCACCGCCGGCCAATATGAGGGCGACAATCGCGATGTTGATCAACTGCTGTCCTTTAAACAGGACCGGTCGACCGGAGATTCGGCCGGCCAGTTTGCCGTAGGCCACCAGGCTGCCGGAAAAAGCCACCCCGCCGATCAATTTCGCCAGCC
>CP070771.1:2141545-2144900 GCA_020345785.1 Desulfobacterales bacterium | reverse complement strand
ATGTTTTGGCTTCGGCTTTCGTGGCAGGCGTCGCCATCAAAAAAAGGAAAGCCGCGAGGAAAGTCAGGCCTAACGCGATAAAATAACATCTTTTTTTCATTGCAATTCCTCCTTTCGGTGTCAGTGGTTGATCTTTCAACCTGTCATTTTTAATCAGCGACCCCATACAAAGATTCCGATCGTGTTACTGCCCATGATCAAACCCAAAAATCAATAGGCCGCAAAGCTTGGCAGAAATAAAGCGATTTGCGGGAAAAAAAGCATAATGATCAAATAGGTCAGAAGGGTCAGCACAAAGGGCAAAGCACCCTTGAAGATTACCTCCAGCGGTACGTCCTTGGCAATCCCGTTGACAACATAGACATTGATGCCCACGGGCGGTGTAATCACGCCCAGTTCTGTGACAAGAACGATGACCACACCGAACCAGATGGGGTCGTAGCCCAGCGCAACGGCAACCGGAAAAAATATCGGGATGGTGAGCAGGATCATCCCCAGGGCATCCATAAAACATCCCCCGATGAAAAAAAAGAACATAACGAAAACCATGATCGCCCAGGGTGGCAGCGGGAGGCTGACGACCCAGGCCGACAGCACACTGGGGATCGTGGTAACCGCCAAAAAGTGGCCAAAAACGGTTGCTCCCGCCACGATCATGAAAATCATACAGGTGGTCAGTGTGGATGAATAAACGGCGGTTAAAAACGCCTGCCAGGTGAGCTGCCGCCGTAACAGCGGAATGACCACTCCCCCCAAAGCGCCAACCGCTCCGGCTTCGGTCGGCGTGAAGATGCCTAAAAAAAGGCCGCCCATTACCACGACAAATAAGATGATCACTTCAATCAGGCCGGTAAGGGACCTGATCTTTACCCTTAAATTTTGCTTCTCGACCCTGGGTGCCACTTTCGGATTGATGGAAACCCAGATATAAATGGTGAGAATAAACAGCACTGAAAGCAAGATTCCGGGCAGAATCCCGGCCATAAAAAGCTTGCCGATGGATTGCTCGGTCATGATTCCGTAAACGATAAAAATCACGCTGGGCGGTATCAGAATGCCCAGGCTTCCCCCTGCGGCCACTACACCGGTGGCCAGTTCATCACGGTATTTGAATCTTTTCATTTCCGGCAGGGCAACCGTTGCCATGGTGGCGGCGGTTGCGTTCGTCGAACCGCAGATGGCCGAAAAGCTCGCACAGGCGCCGACGGTTGCCATGGCCAGACCACCTTTATAATGCCCCAGCCAGGCGTGGGCCGAATCATAAAGCTTGCGGCTGATGCCGGCAGAAAAGAGGATCTGGCCCATGAATACAAAAAGGGGCACGACGGTCAGGCTATAAGAACTAAATACGGTATAGAAATCCTTGGCAATGATATTTAACGCCGCCGTCGGTGAAACCAGATAGCCAAATCCCAGAAGGCCGACAAGTGCCATGCAGAATGCGACCGGAAACTTGGAAAAGAGGATGATAATGAGCAATACAATCCCGATAATACCGGCATGAATTGGATTCATTCTTTTTCCCTCTTGAACCAGATATTGAGCAGGTTTGTCAGGATGGCCAGGCAGAGCACAAAGAAACAGACGGACATAGCGTAGACAATGGGATAAAAGGGCAGCAGAATGGTTGGCATGACTTCTCCGGCGGCTTTCATGTCTGAGGCAAGCACGTAGCACTGCCAGACCATGATCAGAAACAACAGTATGCCGGCGAGATGGGTAACGGTTTCAACGGCCAGCTGCTTTTTCCTTGATAGTTTTCTGACAACAAGATCGACCGCAACATGGCCCCGCGACAACATGGTATATGGCATGGCAAAGGCGGCGATGACGACGCCCATCAAGCTCACCAGGTCATAGGTTGCGGCAATCGGCCGATTGAAAAAATAGCGCATGGACACATCGATGCAGGTCAGCAAAATGATTGCCGTCAGCGAAGCCGCTGCAAATAGGTTAAAGAACGAACTTAGCAGTCTGACCGTTTTTTCGAAAAACAGCATTTTCATCTTTCTATCGATGCCCTCCGAATTACTTGTCTTCAAAGTTGACACCTTAGTTTTTTCAAATTTAGTTTTGTTCTCAATCTGCCTAAATCAATTTGTTAAAATAGTCAACAATAACAATTGTGTTGGAGAGGATAGAGGCTATGGCGCTAAAGCGCCGGCTGATAGCTGATAGCTCATAGTTGATAGAAAAAAGGATAAAGGGTAAAGGATGGAAGGCTTGAAAGCTGGGGGGCTCCGTCAAAGAAGACGGGATGACCGATCGATCTTAAGATTATAACGGTCAGCCTTTGGGGGGCCTGAAGGCTTGAACGGATTGGTTGCTGGCTGCAGGGTACTGGATGTTGATTATATTATCGATTTCCTTTTACAGCCTATTTAGTTTGATGATATATTAACCAATGTTCGGCGAGTCAGTTCTTGTTGAAATCTTTCTGTTCCGATCTTCAAGCGAATTCATTATCAGGTTGCCTATAAGCGGTTTGAAAAATTCATGTCCAGGTTATGGTACTTCATTTTCATCGCGTCACTGTGCTGCCCGAATGTTGGTACGGCCGATGCTGTGATTCAGAATATCATTCGCAATCGGATCGAAGCCGCCGGCATTCCATTGAATATATCCGTTGCCGGTGAGCCGATCCATGCTACCGTCGTTCTTCCCCGGTTTTATGAACGCCGCGCCTATCGACCGGCTTGGAGCAAAAACCACCGGCCATCGCCATAAAGGACATTCTGCCAAAAGTCAAAAAAGATCCCGATTTTCTAAATATGCAGAAAATTCGTGTATTTCAGGGGTGGAACTCCAGCGCGCGCGAAATTGATCCGGCTTCGGTGAACTGGCAGACCGTTTCCGCCCAAAATTTTCCCTACCGTTTCCGGCAGGAACCCGGCTCCCAGAATGCGCTTGGACGAATCAAATTTATGTTTCCGAACCCCTATGACGTCTATTTGCACGATACACCGTCCAAGGAGCTCTTTGCCAAGGCCCGGCGGGATTTCAGCTCCGGTTGCATCCGAATCGAAAAACCGCTCGAACTGGCTGAATATTTGCTGCGAAAACACCCGGATTGGCCGGCCGAAAAAATTATCAGTGCCGTAAGCGGACCTGACGCTGTTGAAAAAACGGTTAAGCTGCCGGGGCCTTTAACCATTCATTTGCTCTATTGGACGATCTGGGTGGATGAGCAGGGTCTGCTGCACTTCGGCCCCGATGTTTACGACCGGGACGTGATCCTGGATGCCGCCTTGCAGCAACCGCCGCCGGCAAACTGAGGCTGATTTGAAATTTTAATTAAATCATTAAACCTTAAGCTATGCTGATAGTCCAAGCTGTGCTTTGCGGCTAAGTGCGT
>CP070771.1:2138039-2141445 GCA_020345785.1 Desulfobacterales bacterium | reverse complement strand
ATGCGGGTGTTGGGGTCGCCGGTTGCCGGGGTGAGCAGATTGGCGCTCTCCTCTTTTCCGCTCGCCGGCATGCGCCAGCCGTAATGCCATGGCAGCCCGACCTGGTGAACCACGGCCCCGCCAATTTTAAACGGCTGCAGCCGTTTGGTTACGATTGTCGTGGCTTCCAGAGAACCCCGGGGTGAAGACACCTTGACACGCTCCCCGTTTTTAATGCCCTTCAATTGCGCCAGGTCCTCGCTCATTTCGACAAATACCTGGGGCTGTAGCTCCAAAAGCCAGGGTTGCCAGCGGGTCATCACGCCGGTCTGCCAGTGTTCCACGACCCGGTATGTCGAGGCGACATAAGGATAACGTGGATCACAGGTGGCCCATTCATCAGCCTTGGTTCCATAAACCGGCGCGGTCGGGTTCATGCGCTGGCTGCTCAGCAGGTTCTTTTCGATGGGACATTCCAGCGGTTCGTAATGCTCGGGGAAAGGACCGTCCACACGGCCCGGTCCAAAAATCTGGGCGTGACCGTGTCTGCGCATGATAAAGGGGTATTTGGCATCTGCGCGCATTGAACCGTCGGGATTCTGCAGGGGATACCAACCGCCGTCCGGTACATCGCCGATCCATTTGCTCGAAGTATATTTGCCGTCGGCGGAATCGCCGGCGAATTGGATGACCGGGTGTTCCTTGTCCCAGGGCTGTCCTTTGAGATCCACTGAGGCGCGGTTGTAAAGAATGCGCCGATTTACCGGCCAGCACCAGGCAAATTCCGGATACAGACCGATGTTGTTGGGGGCATCCTTCTGGCTGCGCCGGGCCGCCATGTTGCCTTTTTCGGTATAGCTGTTGCAATAGAGCCAGTTACCCGATGAGGTCGAACCGTCCGCCTGCAGGAAGGCAAAACTGGGTACCAGGGTGCCCTTTTTGTAGGTTGTGTCCTTGATGGTGACGTCTTTTTGAAAGTAGCCGTTGATTTCTTTGGCGACCTTATGCGGGTCATACTCGCCGTTGGTCAGATAATCCCATTTGAGATTGACGATGGGTTCCGGCAGGGTGCCGCCGTTTTTATATTCGGCTTTGATCCTGTTACCCAGCTCCATGATGATCTGACCGTCCGGCAGGCTGTTGCCCAGCGGTCTGGGACCCTGGTAGCGCCACTGCATCCAGCGCCCGCTGTTGGTGATGCTGCCTTCCTTTTCAACGGACACGGCGGCCGGCAGGAAAAAAACCTCGGTTTTAATGTTGGCCGGATCGACCCCCGGTCCTCTCCAGAAGGAGCCGGTTTCATTGTCAAAGAGATTGACGCAGACCATCCAGTCCAGTTTGCCCATGGCCTCACGGTTTTTACCGGCATTGGCGCCGCTGCAAGCCGGGTTCTGGCCCCAGGCGAAAAATCCTTTGAAAGTGCCCTTGTACATTTCGTCAAACAACGACAGCCAGGAATAGTCCTGGCCATCATCGACTTTGGGCAGCCATTCATAACCGAAGTCGTTGGCAGCGGTCGCACTGTCACCGAAAAACGACTTGAGCATGCTGACCGAATATTTGGGGTAGTTCTGCCACCAATTGGCGCTGAGCGGATCGTTGCTCTTGGGTGTCGACTTTTCGTTGTAAACCGCCAGCGACATGTCGGATGCCCGGGGAGTTCTCAGGTAGCCGGGCCAAATGTGCCACAGCAGGCAGTGGTCGGTGGAACCCTGCACGTTGGATTCCCCGCGCAAAGCGTTGACACCGCCGCCGGCCACCCCCATGTTACCCAGCAGCATTTGTATGATGGCCATGGTTCGGATGTTCTGCACCCCGACGGTGTGTTGGGTCCAGCCCATGGCATACATGATGGTACCGGCTTTGCCGGGCGCTGCGGTTGCCGCATAGTTTTGGTAGATTTCAAGCAAGTCTTTTTCCGGTGTGCCGGTGATTTCGGACACCACTATGGTATTGTAGCGTGAGAAATGATCTTTCAATAGTTGAAACACGCAGCGTTTGTGCCGCAGGGTGCGGTCCATCTTAGGCACGCCGTTGGCGTCCATTTCAAATGCCCATTGGCTTCGGTCGTATTTGCGGGTCTTGGGGTCATAGCCGGAGAACAGTCCGTCGCTAAAGTTGTAGGACTCGCTGACGATGAACGCTGCGTTGGTATAGTTGGACACATAATCGAAGTGGTAGAGGCCGCCGTCCAAAATATACTTAATCATACCGCCTAAAAAAGCGATATCCGCGCCGGAGCGGATGGGGGCGTAAATATCCGCTTTAGCAGAAGTCCGGGTGAAACGGGGATCAACACTGATCAGTTTGGCCCCCCTTTGTTGGGCTTCGGTAACATATTTGAAGGAAATGGGGTGGTTCTCGGCAGCATTGCTGCCCATAATGAGGATGCAGTCACTGTTTTTGATATCGATCCAGTGATTGGTCATTGCGCCGCGTCCGAACGACTCTGCCAGAGCCGCAACAGTGGCGCTGTGTCAGATACGGGCCTGATGTTCGATGTAGGTCACGCCAATCGACCGCATCAAGGCCTGGTAAATCCAGCACTCCTCGTTATCCAGGGCCGCGCTGCCGACCGAAGCGATGCCGCCGGTGCGGTTGACGACCTGACCTTTAGCGTTTTTCGCTTCGAATGTAGCCTCGCGGGTGGCTTTGACGCGTTTGGCGATTTCCGGCAGCGCCCAGTCCCAGGACACCTTCCGCCATTCTTTTGAGTACGGCGCCCGATACATCGGCTCGGTGATGCGTTCGCTGTTTTCCACCAATTGAGCCAGGGCGGCGCCTTTTGAACACAGGGATCCCCGATTGATTACGTGATCCGGATCACCTTCAATGTTGATAACCCGGCCATCGCCTTTTTTGCTGGTATGTACGATGGCGCCGCAGCCCACCGCACAATAGCAGCAGATCGTTGTGGTCTCCTTGGCATACTTGGTCTTGAGCATCTGCGCATGGGCTTTGACCGGGCGCAGGTCAAAGCCCAGGCCGCTGACGGCAAGACCGGCAGCCGTAGCCCCGGTGATCTGGATAAACTCCCGTCGGTTTACCTTCATAATGCCTCCTTACATTTTGGGTTCTGGTTTGTTGGGATCATTCGCAATGGATTCGTAAGTCAAAGCTTATGCCAGCCAATTTCGTTGCAATCATTTGAAGACAGCTCTTGCGCTTCGATTTTGCAAGGCGACAATCGATTGGGCGAATGTGAAGGCAAAAATAAGAATGCTGCTTAAACTAAAAAAATGGGTATTTATTCAAATGGAAAGAAAATAGGAGAATTTTTAGTATCGAGCGCTCCCCAACGCTCCCAAATTTCTCCTGTCCAGTATCCATACTTGATCGCATAGCGAGAAAAAATAGGGTGATGAATGTATTTTTTCGTTATGAATACTGTATTTTTTGGGTTTAAGAACTTTAGGGTCAAGGATAA
>CP070771.1:2134526-2137939 GCA_020345785.1 Desulfobacterales bacterium | reverse complement strand
GGCTGCCCTGCGACTACTTGCGGGAGTCGCATTCCTGGGTGGCGGATCATGGGTTTCGCGTGGTGGCCTTCGACCAGCTGGGTACGGGTGCATCCGATCGCCCGGACGATTCTTCACTGTGGACCATCACACGCTACGTGGAGGAAGTTGAAACCGTACGGCAAGCTTTGGCTTTAGGCCGTATCCATCTCCTGGGCCAGTCCTGGGGCGGCTGGTTGAGCATTGAGTACGGGATTACCTATCCGCAGAATTTGCGCACCATTATTCTCGCCAACACCTGCGCCGACATGCCGCATTTGGTCACTGAACTCAACCGCCATCGCGCGGCGCTGGGACCGGAGACAGTGGCGATGATGCTTCAGCATGAGGCCGAAGGGACGTTGGATCATCCGGAGTACCAGGCCGCCATTACGCTGCTCAACTACCGCCATGTGTGTCGTCTCGCTGAATGGCCGGCGCCATTGCAGCGGTCGCTGAACGACTGGAACATGGGGCCTTATATGACCATGCAGGGTCCCAACGAGTTCCTTTACATCGGAAACCTGAAGGATTGGAACCGTATTCCGGACCTGCACCGGATTACCTGCCCGGCGTTGATCACCGTCGGCAAATTCGACGAACTAACCCCCAATTGCGCCATGCGCATGAAACTTGCGTTGCCCAATGCCGAATTAACCGTTTTCCCGAACAGCTCGCATACGCCATTCTATGAAGAGCCGGAAGCTTACGCCCGCGTGCTGATGAAGTTTCTAAACGCCCATCGCGGCTGAAACTGCCGATTCTCAGTGCGCACAGAAATCTGCGGAAAAGCTGGTCAAATACCCCCCTAAAAGTGGGCCGTTTTGATTTTCAGCGCAAAGACGCTGAGCACGCAAAGGACTTGTTTTATTTTTGGCTTTCCGCTGACCTGCCGTCGCTAAAGCTATGGCAAGGCAGGGAGGGCGGAAAGTAAAAATCAGCAACCCTGCGGGGCTTTAACTAGCTACTGTGAACAGTCTCCCCTCGAAAGTGGTTTAATGGTCTGACAAAGCTGAAAGCTTTTCCTTTGCCGTAGGCCGACCATCAATTCATAAGACCCGATCGGTCATCCCGCCTCAGCGGGGCCTCTCAACGGCAAAGGAAAAAACTTATTCTCTCTGCGATCTTTGCGGTTAGCGACTTGTCGGGTCGTAGCTCGAAGAGCGAAGCCTGAAGCGGGCGGTGAGATTAACACTTTAAATAAAGCACATAGCCCTAAAGCACAGCTTGGACCATCGGCATGGCTAATTGTTTAATGCTTTAATTAAAAATTGAAATCTACCACAATGGATACCTGCTTTGGGGCTATGGATTCGAAAAAAATGACGCCCACGGATGGGCGTCATTTTCGCTGCGTGCCGGCAGGCTTTACTTCATGTCGGTGTCTTCCAGCATGAAGCGTCCCATCGGATTCTGAAAGAAATTGACGACGTTGGTACGTGAAGCATTGCGGAAAGGACTATAGTAGAGATCGATCCAGTGCACGTCCTCCTTGGCGATTCGCTGGATGTCGGCATAAATTTGGCGCCGTTTATTCGGATCCAGTTCGCTGCGGCCCTGCTCCACCAATGCCGTGACTTTGGGGTTTTTGTAGCGCGTATAGTAAGACATATTCTCGTCATCACCGTAGACGCAGAAGCTGGACTTCTGGTCAGGATCGATGACATCGTTGGTCCAGTAGTTGACACTGATGTCGTACTCCCCGGCCACCGTGCTCTCCCACTGCTGCCCTTCCTCCTGTTTGACGATATTGACGTCGATTCCAACCTTGCCGAGCTGATCTTTGACCATGACGGCAATCTGATCGTGAACGGAATCGCCGGCGGTTACCAGCAGATCGAGGGTGAAGTCTTTGACCCCGGCCTCAGCCAGCAGTTTTTTGGCCTGCGCCGGGTCGAAGGGGTAATCCAAATTGTCGGGATTGTAGTACATCGCTCCCGCCGGGATAAACGAATTGGCCACCTTGCCGTACCCGAACGTCACGACATCCACGATCGCCTGACGGTTCAAGGCGTAATAGATGGCCTTGCGTACCCGCAGGTCATCAAGTGGTTTATGAGCATGGTTGACCAGCATATGGTCCATTCTGCTGGAAGGGTCCATGTGCACATTGATATCCTTGTTGGCATCCAGTTCCTTGGCCCGGTTGAACGGAATAAAGATCGCCGCATCGACCTCGCCGGTTTGAAGTTTTAGAATTCGAGTATTATCGTTGGGAATGTAACTCCACTCCACCCCGTCCAGCTTAACCCGGCCGGCTTCCCAATAATAAGGATTTTTTACCAAACTGATGTACTGGCCGCGTTTCCACTCCTTAAGGTTGAAGGCGCCGGCGCCAACCGGATTGGACCCGAACTCTTGCCCGCGTTCCTTGAGAGTCTTCTCGGGCAGGATGGCCGCGGAAAACATGGCCAGGGCTGCCAAAAACGGGGCCGATTTTTGTTTGAGATTAATAACGACGGTGCGGTCGTCGGGCGTGTCGATGGTGTCGATATCGACGAACATTCCCGCCATCACCGATCCTTCCTGATCACGCAGGCGCAGCAGGCTGTATCGGACATCGCTCGCCTTAAGCGGGCTTCCATCACCGAACTTCAAGTTGGCCCGTAATTTCATGGTATAGACCTTGCCGTCCGGGGAAATGGTCCAGCTCTCCGCCAAATCGGGTTCGATCGTGGTACCGTCGATGGATACCCGCACCAATAGAGAGTTCATGTTGTTCATGACCCAGATGTCGGCGTTCTGAATGGTCATAATCGGGTCTAACGTCGTGCTGTCCTGCTGACGGGCAATTTTAAGAACGCCGCCGGCCGATGCCCAACCTGCCGGAATGGCAATCATCAATAAAGCCAACAGCCCTGCCAGCGCCAATTGCTTATAAGATCGTTTCATAATTCTCCTCCTTTGTGTAAGGTGCGTTGATCAGTTTAAGACCTGAAACTCGAAACAAATGCAAAATACAGATGCATCCATGTCTAAAACAGAAAGGCGGCTGGGAGTCAAGTTTTTGTCATTTAAATTTGGAACATTAGAAATTATTTCAGGGTTCGTGCTTCGAATTTCGGTTTTTCAACTTCTCCTCAAATCGCAGAGTAGTCTCGAATTAAGCGCTTAACGCTTGTCTTCTTCATACAAGTGGCAAGAAACCTGCACCGGCCCCATATTGCGCGACACCGGCGGTGGGTCCGAACGGCAGACCGCCATGGCATGCGGACAACGCGGATGAAAAGCGCAGCCTATGGGAATATAGAGCGGACTGGGCGGCTCGCCGGACAACAAATCGACGTTCAAGGCGGCTGCCGCGTCCATCTGTGGGATAGCGCCGATGAGCGCCTGGGTGTAGGGATGCTTGGGCGTGCGGAAGATTCCCTCTGCCTCCCCTATCTCGACAATTC
>CP070771.1:2131010-2134426 GCA_020345785.1 Desulfobacterales bacterium | reverse complement strand
AAAATTCGAGGACCCAGTTGCATAATTCAATTTCGGACGAACACCCGCCGGGTTCATTCGCTTTGAATGAATTTAGCCTCTACCCAGCCTTTATTGTAGTACCCGTCAGGCAGAAACTCGAGTTTTTCACCATTCAAGTGTTTCATGAAGACCTGACCCCATTGTAAAAAAAAGGTGGGTTGGGAACCGTCCTCCGGAATTGCCACTAAGTCCGGATGACGGGTAAGTGATGTTGTGGTTATGGTTCCTTTTTGCCAGGCGAAAACGGATTTTTTTAAACGCCGATTGTAATTCTTTTTGACGCCGTTGCTCTCAACACCGGAGAGCACCGTAAAATAATATCCCCTGTAAGGCCTGGCTTTGTAGCCGAATCGTTTTTGTCCGGCTGGATCCGAATGGGCAACCTCCTGACTGATCAGCATCATGGGTGTTTTCTTTTTCTGTTCATACAGGTAATGGAGGCCCGCCAGATCATCACCGTAATAGGATCGGTCCTTGCGTCTGGCACGATCAATGGATTTGATGGTTTTAACGACGTCACGTTGATTTTCAATGCTCTGCTTGTAGGCAAGGTAGGCTTTTTCATCCACCGGGCGCCGCTCGATGTCAAATGGTACCAGTTTTTTTATCGTCGTTCCGGAAACATCCATTACAAGTTTAGCCGGTATTCCCCAGAAATAAATAATTCGTTGCTTCCCTCTGTTGCGGGTATATTGGTCTTGCTTTAATCGTTTGCCTCGGGCATCGTAGGCTGCGGTTTGGATGACATTTGCGTCACCAGAGCTATAGGTGATTTCGTTTTGGTTGAAGGTAACTGAAATTTCATCACCGGACGGAAGTTTCTGTACCGCTGGTTGAGTCTTTTCCGTCTTAAAAAATATTAATCGCGAGATATCTGAATGCAGATTAAGTTTAACTCGGCCGAACGCCGCTCCGATCTGTTTCAGTTTGCCTTTGTCAAGGATGTAGCTGATTTCCCTAAAACCCTGGACAGAGCTGCCCGCTAACAACTGCGGTTTGTTGTTGTCGAAAAAATGAACCTCCCAGATGGCATGGCCGCTGAAAGGGCCCTTGGGAAGCTTGATAGAGAGACTATCGTTCCATGCATCTTCCTCTGCTTCCGTCCATGTCACGTTAAGTTCTTGCGTATCTTCGGCCGTAAAATGAATATAGGCAGGAATCGGATGATGGTCGTATCGGATCCTTACCGGAATTTCAGGTTCTCGCGACAGGGCCAACGCTTTGCCTTCATTTAAGTCCGCCTGTACTTCAAAGGGGTACTCCAGCATATCGCTGATGACCACGACTTTGAGGGTGTTGATGGTGCCTTGAAATCGCGTTGTGGTAGAGGATGAGGTACTCATGGATTCTTTTGACGCCAGCGCCCCGCCACTCTGATCGTAAGCCATCAGGCGTATGGCGTTGCCTTTGCTGCTAACCTGGGCGACGTCGTTTTCAAGCCGATCCAAGGTGACGCGAAGGCCGTTGACTTCTTTTATGCTTCCTTTTTTATCACCCATCCTAAACTCGCAAACCTCAAGCGCGCTCGGCAGGGACAGATGGAAATCGATAGTTGCCTTTCCCAACGTTTCCGGCGGCGTAACCTTCTCGATATTCAGCGTTATATTTCCCGGGAAAAGACTGCCGGGCTGAATCCTGGGTTTAAATTTGTTTTCTTCAACCCGCAATAAATCTCTTCCGTCAACGGATAAAATGGTCCTGACTTCATAAGTCAATTCCGACAGGGCAGCATTGGGTATATCCACCGTGTCCAGCTCCAGCGTCATCGTAGGTTTGTCGCCTGCATCCAAATAATTACCAGGGTAAAGGCTGTTTTTAATAATCTGAGGAATTGCGTCTTTGAGTTTTTCGACGTCAACGGAGGTAACCAAATTGGGTTCCGTCATGAATCGGGCTTCTATGGCACCTGGACTAGGGCGCAACCCCATACTCCCGGCAACACGCGGTCCGATGGTGGCGGTGGTCAACGCTGTTAAAAACGCTTCATCATCTTCTTCGGACCAGCTAAACTCAAGATCCAGGCGGTTATCATTGAAATTGAGGGCGTGTCGGTATCGGCGATCCTGCAACAATTCGACGAGATTTCTGATAATGCCGTTGATTTCTGTGTCTGCCAAGTTTTCTGCCGTGAGCTGATGGTATATTTTTTCGCCGTCTACTTCCGGTCGAAATTGCTGCGCATAGGTCAACGCGCGTTTATGCGAACCGGTAAAACGCAAGGCCGCCCCCAGGGCCTCGACGGACTCAAGGGAACCGGTTAGTTGAGACATGATAGCAGCCCCCATGTTTGCAATCATGTCGGTCTGGGGGATGGATTGAAGGACGGGATGACTTCGAATTTTTTTTTCCCATCCCTGGTTTATGCCGGCGGGTATACGGATGGCAAATGACACCAGATCATAAGGGGTCGTGATCGAATGGGCGAACCCGGCAATCGGTGAGTTTGCAAATAACTGCGGGTTTTTTCTAATTGAACTGGAGAAAGACTCCGGAGCCAACGCAACACCACTGTCGATCAAGGTGACTTCATATGATTGGAGAGATAACCCGTTCTTTTGCGCCTCGTCAAGGGCCTCTTTTTTCAGGCGATAGCTGTCCGCTGATTGGCGCGTGAAATATTTTTTAAACGGTTCCCGGCTGCTAAGGACATTTTCGAGTTGTTGCCGGTTGCTGCTGTGTGCCAGAATTACCGGCAGCACCTGGTTTTGGGTTGCGGTATAAAGGTAAAGCTCAACCTGTTTCAGATCCATAGAGGTCATCATCGTCGTCATCATCTGCAACCGGGGCGTTTTTTCATCTGGCGCCAGGCGTTTTTCAAGTGCATCGAGGATCAACGGAATGTTCAGGTTTATCGCCAGAAACGGCTCACTTTCCAACAGCTGGGCCGATTCAGCCGCATGGTCGAATTTCCTGGGAAACAATTGATTCAGCCAGTCCAAATTGACAATACGGCGAGTCGCTAATGCCCCCAAAATCACAGCCAGCACTACGACAGCTGCCAGCGCATAAAACCACTTATTTTTGCGGGAGCGGTGAATGGCCGGCCGGTCTTCTGCCCGCATCAGGTCCGAGGTAGCGCCCGAGGGTGCAGCCGGTTGCGGTGCGGGCCCAAGGTCATCGTTGGTTGCTGCCTTGCCAGGTGACTGCGGCAATCGAATTTTTTGCCCGCAGGCTTTGCATTTGACTGCCGCCGCCCGGGGCGGTATTTTACGCCGCCCGATTTTGTATTGTTGACCGCAATTGGCACACGTCAAGTGAACAAAGTCATCTGCGCGTTCCGGCCGCTTATCAGCCGGCATCACCGATGTCTCTTTTTTCAAAGAGTGCACCGGCATCAAACTCTGTGCCCGGCTCAATGGCACCGGGCGTCCGCAGGTTCCGCAC
Source organism: Desulfobacterales bacterium (assembly GCA_020345785.1). The sequence goes on along the minus strand of CP070771.1, from coordinate 2,131,021 downwards.
TTTATGGTTTT
>CP070771.1:2127488-2130910 GCA_020345785.1 Desulfobacterales bacterium | reverse complement strand
CTGATCGGAACCCGCATCCTTTGCGCAATCCGCTGTAAGACTTCCGCCGGCAAATAGCCGTAGATCTTCTGCGCTTTTTGAAGCACGGGAATGACCGCTCCTTTTTGCCCGCGACAGGCCTGCAATACTTCTTCCAGCTGAGCCGTTTCAATTGGTTGCGCCGCTGTCATGTTGACCTCCTTTTTCATGCGTTGCAGTGGGCAGATCGACTACGAAGATCGTACCCATTCCTTCCTCGCTTTCCACCAGGATCCGTCCGCCGAGCTTGTCGACAAATTCTCTTACAATCGCCAGGCCGAGGCCGGTACCGGTTTTCTCGACGGCACGCGCATTTTCGGCGCGAAAAAATTCCGTAAACAGCCTGGATCGGTCGGCCTTTGGAATTCCAATGCCCGAATCGCTGATCTCCATTCGAATCATATCGGCGGCCTGGGACAGCTTGATGGTCACCGTTCCATCGGCCAGCGTGTACTTGATGGCGTTGGAGACAAGATTTTCAAGAATTTGCTCCACCATTTCCAGATCTCCCCGAATGAACGGCAAATCGTTGTCGGCCGCGACGCTGAAAGCGATATTTTTTTCGGCTGCTCTTTCCTGAAACGTTCGGCGGATGCGCCGTGTCAGCAATTCAGGGTCGGTGGTTTTGATTTCTTCGCCTTTCTTTTCTTCCCTGCTTTTGGCCAGGGTCATCAATTCGTTGACCAGCATGAGCATCGTGCGTGAGCGGCGGTCGAGCCGACGCAGGTATTCCAGCTGCTCGTCGTTTAAGGCGCCGAGGTATCCTCCGCGAACGACATCCAGAATGCTCAACATGCCCGCCAGGGGCGCGCGCAGATTATGCGCCACGCGCAGCATATACCAGGAGCGTTCCTTGACAAGTTTCTCCACCGCTTCGTAGGCCCTGGCATTTTCCAGAGCGATGGCCACCAGTTCGGCCACCAGGCGAAAGAAATCAACGTCTTCATCGGTAAATCGATCGGGTAGAATGCAATAGGCTCCCAGGATGCCGATGACCTTGCCCTCGAGGCGCAGGGGCAAAAACAGGACCGATTTGATCTGGGCTTCGGCGAGGACTTCGCCGAACTGAAACATTTCCTTGACCGATACATTGCCGGTGATATACGGCTCGCCTTCAATGATGCGTTTGTTCAACGGGCTTTTTTCGACTTCCACCACCTTTTCCCTGACGAAGGCGTCCGGCAACCCATGGGCGGCTGCATACCGCAGATAGTTGCCGTCCTCACTGAGCAGTTTGATGGATATCCCTTTCACATTCATCACGGCTGCGGATTGCGAGCTGACAATGTCCAACACCTGATCGAGGTTCGGCGTTGAGCCGATGGTCTGGATCATTGAAAACAACCGCCAGAACTTTTCATTGAGCCGCGTCAGCGATCCGCAGAGATCTTCCAACGTACGGTTTTTTTTGCGGGTCGTGTTGGACATTGACACGCCCAGGAAAGCAATCGTCACCACCGTCAGCCAGACCATCAAAAGATCGAAAAGAAACGGTTCGGGCAAGCTGGTCGTGGCCGCAGTTTCGGGTTGTAAGAGCATAAAACGGCGCGGCAGCCAGCCGGCCACCTCAAAGCCGGCAAACAGCGCTGCGCCGGCCAATACGCATGCCGCGAATGTATAAGCCGCTCTGGGGTTTAGGCGAGTTGCCACCACGATAACTGGAATTACCAGAAGGAAAGACACCGGGCTGGAGATTCCGCCGGTAAAATAGGCCAATAAGCCTACGGCACCGCAATCCAGGGCGGCCTGCCTGGATATGGAACGCTGCAAGTCGGTGGTCACAGCGTCGGGGGCTGTTGCAAGCCGCAGGTGCATTCGGTAATATAGCAGATTGTATCCCAGAATATAGCCGACTGCCCAAAGCAGCCGCAGGAAACGGTCATCGAAGCCGCCCAAAACGCTCAGCCCAACGACAGCGGTAATCAGGGCGCAGGCCAACCAGCGTATTTTGATCAGCCTCTGGATCTGCTCGGATTCCTCCAGGTCGGACCGCCGGAGAATCCGGTTGGCTTCCTGCAGGCCGAAATTTCCCAAAAGTTCCATGAGTCTCTGGCTCCCCGTATTCAGGTTATGCGCGTTCCTTTAAAATATCTTCGATTTTGTCCAGCAGTTTCTTCGTGTCCAGAGGTTTTTCCAGCAACCATTGGGCCGGCCACTGCTCGCCCAGGATATAGGCAAAATCGCCGGGACCCTCTTCCCGGACCTTCTCGAGAAAACTGGTCAGCATGATGATCGGCAGGCTTTTAAATTCGGTTTTCTCTCTAAGATCGTAAGCGAGGTCAAATCCTTCGGTGTCGGTCGCCATCATGATGTCAAGAATCATGAGGTCCGGTTTTTTCTCCTCCAGCGCTTTGATGGCTTCCTTGCCGTCCGACGCAGTGTGGACATTGTAGTTGTGGCTTTTTAAGATGATGGTCAACGAGTCTCTGATGTCCGGATCATCATCCACCACCAAAATTAAGGCCTTTTCTTTCATTGCATGCCCTCCGGTAGTGATGGTTCACCCTAGTGTTGCATTTGCTAATAGATTTTCCGGGTATTCTCTTCATGGTCCACGATATACAGTAATTCAGCTTTATGGCTGAGCACTTCTTTGAGTCGACCCCGATTCTGTAAATCCAGGCCGTAGACCCGGAGGTACACATTCAAATATGTTTCTTCATCGTCCTGGCCGGTGCTGAGAATACTGGCGATGCGACCGCCGTACTCGCGAATAAGGTCGGTGATTTCTTTGATCGCACCGGGTCTGTCTTTCAGCTTCAACCCGAATTGAATACCTTTCTTTTTTATTCCGGTCAGTGAAATAACCACCCGGAAAATATCGTTTTTTGTAATTACACCGACGAGTTCGCCGGCTTGATTAACGACAGGTGCGCCGGATATGTCATGGACGAAAAGCAAGGCGGCTGCTTCCTCAATGGTATGATCCTCGGCAACGGTAACGGGTTTTTTATTCATAATGGCTTTGACTTTGATTCGTGCAATTGACTTGGCCAGTTCGGGATCCTCCAAAGAGAAAACCTCTGAGATCGACGCCCGTTTGATATCCGAATCAGTGATTACGCCGGTGACCCGATCGTTTTCGACAACCGGCAAGATATGGATCTCGTGTTTGGTTAGAAGTTCAATCGCCTTCTGAAGCGCGTCGTCTGCCCTGACGGTGACGGGAGGGTGATGCATCCAGTTTCTTACCAGCATGGGACCTGCTCCTCTGCATTGGTTTTGACCACAGTCTCCAATACGTTTTTTTACCCGACAACCCACACGGTCCGTTCATTCATCAATTTTTTTTATGAGCAACGGCTGTGCCACAATTGCCGGTGCAGGACATATATTTATAACTTACTGGAATCATGCTAAAAAGAGAGATAAGATACCGCACGAGACGACTGAAAGGCGAGCCG
>CP070771.1:2123959-2127388 GCA_020345785.1 Desulfobacterales bacterium | reverse complement strand
GATTCAACAAATTTTCCTTGTTATAGGCGAGCGGTTCTTGGCTATCGTACTTGAGCACCTTAGCCCCGGCGAATTCAGCGATAGCCTGGCCGGCTGCCGTATCCCATTCCATGGTCGGTCCCGTTCTCGGGTAGATGTCTGCCCGCCCCTCGGCCACCAGGCAGAGCTTAAGAGAACTGCCGGCGGATATAAATTCAACCTCACCATATTCCCGACGTTTTTCTTCAACGAAAGACGCTAATTCGGGTGTCGCATGGGATCGGCTCCCGATTATGGTAAATGGTCTTTGGGCGGAATCGTTTCGTGGCAACTTCACCGACCTGTTGACTATTTGATCCAAGATCTTTTCAGCCTCAGGTGAAATTGAATCAGTTTTTTCTTCTTCCAGTAAATTAATGACTTTATTTGACTCAACCTTGAAGGAGCCGATATCCTCAAGCGCAAAATACAGGATTCCTTTATCCGGGACAAAAACAACGCCGGTCTTGGGTTTCTGATCCTGAATGAGAGCTATATTGACGGTGAACTCGCCATTTCTCTTGATGAATTCCTTGGTTCCGTCCAGAGGATCAATCAGCCAGTACCTATCCCAATGAATCCTCTCCTCGTAAGGAATATCCTTGCCTTCCTCGCTCAGAATCGGAATATCAAAATTCTTCAGCCAATTCACAATGACTTCATGGGAGCGCCTGTCGGCAAGGGTGAGCGGTGATTTATCCGCCTTCTTTTCTATCTTGAATTTAGATGATTTATAGACTTCAAGAATCGCATTTCCGGCTTTCAGCGCCGCCTGGATCGATGTTAATAGATATATTTTATGGTTCATCTACCTATCCTTTCACTGAGTACCGTCCGCCCGTTCTCCAGTCCTTAGTCCTTTATGCTCATTCCTTATTTTAACTCTGCGCTGCAGAGATACAGCTCCGCCCCGTCGATTCCATCGAAAAATAATACGTAACCGACTGAAATAAATATAAATATTGGATTAATAAAGGAAAACAGAACGATTAAAGTCTATTATGAACCGAAGTGAAAGTCAATTTCAGTTCAGCGTTACCCAAAAAATTGGAGCAATATCTTCGTTTTGAAAAAATTTTGTTACTTTTTTTAGCGTAATTTGTAACTTTTTTTTCACAAAAAATTCTAACGCTAAGAGCCTCCTTCTGTTATTTGCCCAAAATTATTAGAAATATCTTAATCTTAATTTTTCTGAAAACAGGGCACGCATTTTGCTCTATTTGACGTTGTGCGAAATCGGAAAGAGTTGGAAATGAAACATATCAAAATATGGAAGTTTTGTCGGCATCAGCAATGATATGACGCCCCCGTTTCCAACACCAACGACCGGAACCCTTTGGCTTCTTGGTTCCGGTTGGATTGGTCTGATCATTGGCAGAAAATGGGGGGAGGGCAGGTGAAAATGTCAAGACCGATGTTGAGTGCCGCTTTATGCTTGCTGTTAATAATTGTCGGGCCCATGACCACATCTGGGGCGGCAGCCCCGCAGGATCATGATAGCGACGAATACCCGGTCGTCGGCGACAATAGATCTAACGGATTAGCGCAAGAAGGATTCTCTGATACAGGGGTCTCGCTGCAAAGTAAATCTTCAATCGATGGGAAATCCTCTTATGAGTCCTATGAAAAATTATTCCAGGTACCGCTCCCCAGCACCGTCTGGCTGTTGGCGGGGGGAGTGCTCGCCCTGGTATTAATAAGGAGAAGATACAAGCGGTAGGTTCAGTCAATTAATGGCTTATGAATGGATTTACGTACCGGCGGTTCCAGGGCTTTTTTTTAACGATAGGGTTATGAGCGTTTAGACCGTTTAGTTCGCCCCTGTGAAATCAGCTTCCCTCGTCCCTATCAAGAATTTTACGGGATAAAATTAAATCGTTTGGGTCGTTTGGGTGGCCTGATGTTAAAATGAAAGGAATGGATAGAGGTCGACAAACGCTTCCTGCAGTCTGCCCTATGCTCTATGCGCTTTGACCTCTGCGCTTTACTCTCGGCTAAGGCCTAACGTCGCGTTTCTCAACACTATTTGATCTGACCCCTGTCATCTGACCTCTATCGTCTGTTTTCTGTTCTCTGTCATCTGTTCTCCGATCTACATCACAATCCCCACATACCCGACAAAACTGTCTCCCGGCGATTTATCATAGCTGGTGGCATAGGCAATTTCATCGGCCCGGTTCGCACCCAGACTTTTAGCGGCCTCGATGGCGGTGGCGGCCGCACCCGCACAGCACGCGTTCTGACTCGCGAGCGCCTCGGCAATAACATTTTCGGGTTGCAGCGCCAGCATGGCATCAATAACCCGCCGGTCGTTTTCGTTGCGTACCCAGTCCACGGCTTTTTTACCGGTACCCTTTGAGATAAAACCGTAATTGTAGCCGTAATGAGTCAAATCCGTGGATCCGATGACTTTGACCTTCAAGCCCATTTGTTTTGCGATGTCGACCGCTGTCTTGCCGATTTGCAGCGAGCTTTTATTCGGCGGCACACCCATGGCAAGGATTTTTGAATCTTTGAAAAAGTATTTGATAAACGGAAGCTGCAATTCAACGGTATTATCCTGGGTGAAGCGATCCGGTGTTTCAAGCGTAAATGTAAACTTTTTAGCGAGTTCTGCCGCCAGACGCTCCTCTACCGGAATCTCACCAAAAGGCGTTTCCCAGGCACCTTCGGGCATCATATAGCAAGGGGAATCAGGATGAAGATGCATACCAAATATCACAATAACATCCGGAATATTTTCGCCTTTTAAACAATTAATGACATTGCAGGCAATGCTGCCCGAAAAATACCACCCGGCATGGGGCACAATACCGCCCACCAGTTCTCGATCCGGTGGTTTGATATGCTTGTCTTCTGCCAGATACCCGGTGATTTCCCGCTCACATTCGGAAGCCTTTGAGGGATACCAGCTTCCGGCAAACATGGCTCTTCTTACATTTGAGGATTTCATGATTCACCTCCCATCAGTTTCAATTAGACGACTATGTTTTGTCCAAACCCGGTATCGCTATTCTGGACGGAGTAATTAGTTGAGGGATTGAATACCTAGATTGAACGTTTCAAATTCTAAAAAGAGGAATATTTAAATGGATTACAGGGTTTGGTCCGCTTCGATCCTTTTGATTCTTATGATTTTTTGATGAATACGCGGAGCAATCAGATGATGGTTACCGGCAACCGGTAGCAAAGGACCTGCTTTTTTTCAAATATTTTCTTATGTACCACATTGACTTTAAATTGGCAATTATAACCGATTCGGTTCCAGCCGACTTCGACGGTGTTGCGGCGGTAGGCCGACAGGCCAGGATGGCGTCAAAGTTAATTCTAGACCAGTTTGAATGACGGAACCCGGCCCGGCCAGCCTGTCTTGACAGCTTATCATTTATTATTATTGTTAAGTTCGGCTTT
>CP070771.1:2120428-2123859 GCA_020345785.1 Desulfobacterales bacterium | reverse complement strand
GGTATGGCCCATCTTGAAGCCATGGGATTTGCCCTGCCCGTGATCGGCAGTTCAAGCGGGGCGGTTAAAGAATTAGTGACGCCGGAGCAAAACGGCTTTTTGATCGACCCTGGTGATGTTCAAACAATGCTGGCCTGCCTGAAGCGATTGAACCAGGAGCGTCAACTGTTGATTAAAATGAGTCACGCCGCCCTTCAAACGTTTCACAAGCAACCAAAGTGGAACGATACGATGGAGGGGATCGAACGGTTTTTAAACGATCTGGTAAACAAATAACTGCGGTAATATTTTTTTACCAATTGCCGTAGTTTTAAATAAACCAACTGCTGAAGTATTTATTAATGTATGACCATTATTTGACATTTTATGCAAGCAATTGGCGGTTTCACAACCCAGAACGCTGAACCCAGAACCCTGAACCTCTTAACCCGATCCGCAGCAAATGCCGACTGCAACCACATTAAATAAACTCAAGCCCACCCTGGGGTTCATCCTGTCGGTGTGCTTTCTTAACGTGCTGCTGAACATCCGTTATCCGGCATCAGATCTGCCGCTGTGGACGCTCTTTAAGCTCTCACCGGTGGTTCTCGGCATCATACTCGTTATATGGCTGACGGCCATTTTGAGGATACGATTTCAGGCGGTCGTTTATATACCGCTGACCGCTGTGGTGATATTTCTGCGCCTTTTCAGAATGGGTGATACTCTGGTACCCATGTATTTTTTCCGGCCCTTCAATCTGTATCTGGACTCGAAGTTTTTACCGGATCTGATCCACCTGCTTTACAGCACGCTGTCCCGCCAGGCGTTCTTTTTCTGGACATTTGCGGCGGCGGCACTGTTGGTCGGAATAACCTGGTGCGTCTGGCGCTCATTTAAATCCATTCGCAACTACCTATCGTCAACCCGCATGCACAGTTGGATTCCGGGGATCCTCATGGCAGGTCTCATGATGCTGCCACAGCTCTCCGGCGGGATTTTATTCGATCCGGACCGATTCTACGCCCGGGGCTTATTTTCGCGGGTAGTCGAAGAAATCGATTTCATTCTTCAGGTCAAAGGACATCGCGCCAAACATATGGCGGTAATCGGATCGGCCTTGGAAAAAAGCAAGACGGTGCCGTCGTCTTTGGATAAACTGCACGGCGCCGACGTATACCTGTTCTTTGTGGAATCCTACGGGCACACCGTCTTTGGCGATGAGCGCCATTTCCCGAAAATAAAGTCTGATCTGGTCGCCATTGAAAAGGCGTTAAAGGATAACGGATTTGACCTTGTGTCGAATTTTTTCGGCTCACCCACTTACGGCGGTGCGTCATGGCTGGCCCATGCAACCCTTGCCAGCGGCGTTCATCTCAACAACCAAATGCGCTATAATCTGCTGATTACCTCGCAGATCAAACCCCTCGCCCGGTATTTCAACGACGCCGGCTATCGCACGGTCCAAGCGATGCCCGGCACCCAGTGGCCCTGGCCGGAAGGCGAATATTACGGGTATCAAGCAAAATACTATGCCTGGGATTTCGACTACCGGGGCCCCATGTTCGGCTGGTCAACCATGCCCGATCAGTATGTGCTCGATTTCATCCGGCGCCGCGAAATGAATACGGCGAGCCAACCCCTGTTTATCGAGTTCATCCTGGGCAGCAGCCACGCCCCCTTTCATCGCCAGCCTCCGTATTTGACCGATTGGTCCCGCGTCGGCGCCGATGCCGTTTACAATGATTTGGACGCCGTTACCTTTCCTATTGTGTGGCCTGATCTGACCAATGCCTCCGAGGGCTATGTGGCCGCCATCCGCTATGAAATGAGGGTAATGGCTGAGTTCATTCGTCAGTTTGTCAAGGATGACGCGCTCATCATTATTTTAGGCGACCACCAGCCAAATGTTCAGTTGACCGGTAAAAATCAGCCCTGGCTGATCCCCGTGCATGTCATCAGCCGCAAGGCCGATTTTTTAAAACCCTTTCGAAACCGCGGCTTCCTGCCCGGCATCATTCCCACCCAGCCGCCGCCTCATCGCGGCATGGAAAGCTTTTTATTCGATTTCCTGGAAGACTTCAGCACGCCTGATAACTACCAAAAAGATTTTTAGGTCTGCGCTGAATCCTTAATTGAAAGTAAAGAATCCTGACCCAGAGAACCAGGTCTTCAATTTTAGAATAAATCTTGAAACACATTTTTTGAGCATTATGTTTTTTGGTAAAAACTCAATGTTTTTCATCTCGTTTGAAATGACATGATCAATTTATACCTAAACCTCGTAGAAAGTCTGGATGACCGGCGTTGACGGAAGATCTGGAGGAGATGATCAATTATGCTAAAAATTGCCAAGCAATCAAGATTAGGTCCTGAAGAAATTATGGATCGTGCATCGAAGTTTTTCGGTAAAGGCGGCGAAGGATTAGAAGAAAAAGAACGGAATCCATGCTGTATTTCCTTTGAAGGTGCGGGAGGCTATGTGTCCATTTTAATTGAGGATGAAGAAAAAAACAGGATGGTGGAAATTGAGACCAGGGAATTTGAGTATCAGGCTAAAAAGTTTCTGGAAACACTTTAATCTCAATTCATATGCTACCGGCATTGTTTAAGTTTGGATCACCCAAAAAATACTCCCGCTGTAACGGTAAAACCTTTTCGATTCTCATCCCGATAGGTCGGGGTGGTTTATGAAGGGAGTTAATTAACCCAGGAAAAGCCCGCAAGCTTGAAATCGCAAAATGCGACATGAAGTTTGGGTTGGAGTGGACGAGGGAATCGACCCAAGTTTGCAGACAGGCTAATTTATTTTTTCTACAAAGAAAGGAGAAAATGATGAAGAAGGCAATGCTGTCACTGCTCGTTGTATTCATGCTCGCTGCTGTTCAGATCAGTGAGGCGGCCGAGGAGAAAAAAGCGAAAGAGGAGAAGCGCTTTTCTGACGAGCTTGGTTTTTCACTGGTCAATACGACCGGCAACTCCGATACTCTGGCATTGGCCGGTATAAATGAAATGAAATACAAGTTCACCGACAAGTGGACCGGTTCCTGGGTGGCCGGCGCACTTTACAACAAAAGCGACGGCGACAAAACAGCGGAAAGATATTTTAGCGACCTGCGAGCCGACTATGCCATCAGCGAGCGCTGGTATGCCTATGGCCTGGGCAGCTGGTTGCGGGATAAATTTGCCGGATTTGATAATCGATTGGGGATCGGTCCCGGCGTCGGCTATAAATTCCTGATCGGTCCCAAACATTTTCTGCTGGGCGAGGCCGGTTTGAATTATGCCTATGAAGACTATTCGGACTCCGACGAAGACAGCAGAAAATTTCTGGAGGGGCGCATTTTCGGCAAGTACGAATGGGCATTTACGGACAGAACCAAATTTTCTCAGGGGCTGGAATACCTGCAGAGCTTCAAAGACAGCAGCACTTGGAAATTGAATTCCGAGAC
>CP070771.1:2116888-2120328 GCA_020345785.1 Desulfobacterales bacterium | reverse complement strand
TATTGCCCGAAGGGCCTGTGGTTTTAACTTTCTGTCCTCTCAGCAGAAAGTTAACAAAAAAAGTTCCTCTGCGATCTTTGCGCCTTGAGCGAAGCGGGCGGTGAATCAAGGTCTAGAGATTAATAGACTCATTAGTATATAAGTTCAAAATTCGCAGCAGGAACGAATAAAGGAGGATAGAGCCATGGAGCTTTTTGATCTTAAAGAGAAAGTTGCAATTGTGACCGGCGGCAACCGGGGTATCGGATTTGCCATTGCTGCAGGTTTAGCAAAGGCCGGGGCCGCGGTCGTCATTGCCAACCGCAATGCTGAAACAGGACGGCAGGCGGCCGACACCATCCAGGGGGACGGTTTCAAGGCCGTATCGGTGCCGACGGATGTCTCCCGGAAATCTGCGGTGGAAAAACTGGTCACCGGCGTGATGGAAAAATTCAGCCGGATCGATATCCTCGTCAACAGTGCCGGTGTCATCGACCGGGGGCCGGTTGAAAGTTTCAGCGAGGAGCAGTATGACTACATCATGGACATCAACCTGAAAGGTGTTTTTTTCTGCTGCCAGCTGGTCGGCCGGGCAATGATCAAGCAGGGCGGGGGCAAGATTATCAACGTATCCTCCAATGTGTCTGAAGTCATCCAGGCCGGCCGGGTGGTGTATGCGGCCTCCAAGGCCGGCGTATCACATTTGACCCGCGGTTTTGCCCTGGAATGGGCCCGACACAACATCAACGTCAACGCCATCGGACCCGGGCCCACCATTACGGAACTCAACCGAAAATATTTCGAAGACAACCCCGCCGATCTTCAGGAACGCATCGATTCCATTCCCATGGCGCGCCTCGGAGATCCGCTGGATCTTGTCGGCGCCGCTATATTTTTGGCCTCGGACGCATCCAATTATGTCACCGGCCAGACGCTGCTGGTGGATGGAGGCTCGACGCTGTGGTAAGGGCGTCTTCGCAGAGGTGAATACGTTCGTTTTTCTTTTTAAGATCTTGTTTTTCAAGCATCAGCGACCACCAGCAGAGCTGGGGGTATGAGGAAGGCCCCTGGAAGGGGCCGGAACCAATATCTGTCACTGATTGTTTATTCTATCTCCATTCATATGCCAGCGGCAGGTGTAAGTTTGGACAACCAAAATATACTCTCGCTGTAACGATAAAACCTTTTCAATTCTCACCGGCATAGCCGTTGGCTTATGAATGGAGTTAGGTACAGTCGGCGATAGTCCTCCCATATTCAACGCATCTGGCCATATTTTCTTCATCCGGGTTCCACATCACCTTGACGCCGTCGTCAACCAGTTCGAAGCCGGCGGATGCTAATTTTTCAGAAATAATTTTCGTCGATTCGCCGCTCCAGCCATAACTGCCGAAAGCGGCAGCCTTTTTATTTTTAAACTGCAATCCCTTAATCTCTTCGAGGATACCGGCAACCGAAACCAATATACCCCTGTTGATTGTCGGCGAGCCTACGAGAATAGCTTTGGATTTGAATATTTCTGTGATGACATCATTTTTATCGGTCTTTGCCAAATTAAAAAGTTTGACATTTACTTCTTTATCGGCGTTGCTAATGCCGTTGGCGATTTTTTCGGCCATGACACGCGTACCGTTCCACATGGTGTCGTAAATAATGGTAATCTGATTTTCCCGGTAGTTGTCGGCCCATTTCAAGTATTTTTCCACAATCTGCTCCGGTTTATCCCGCCAGATGATGCCGTGGCTCGTGCATATGGCATCGAGGGGCAGCTTGAAGGATAATACTTCATTTATTTTCCTAGTTACCAGCGGGCTGAAGGGAGTTAATATGTTGGCATAGTATTTAATGCACTCATTGAAAAGCTCGTTTGGATCGACAAGGTCGTTGAACATATATTCGGAAGCATAGTGTTGTCCGAAGGCATCATTGCTGAACAAAACATTGTCCTTCGTTAAATAGCAGAACATGCTGTCCGGCCAATGGAGCATCGGCGCCTCAATAAAAATAAGTTCTTTTTCTCCCAAACTCAGCCGATCACCGGTTTTGACAATATTGAAATTCCAATCCTGGTGATAGTGACCTTTTAGCGATTTGACGCCGTTCCTGGTGCAGTATATAGGGGTGTCCGGGATGTGACGCATCAATTCGGGCAGGGCACCGCTGTGGTCGACCTCGGCATGATTGGCGATAATATAGTCGATTTTTGCCGGCTCGATCTCTTTGCCGAGGTTTTCAACAAACTCCCTTGAAAAAGGAGCCCACACCGTGTCTATCAAGGCAATTTTTTCTTCTTTGATTAAGTATGAGTTATACGTTGAACCCCGATGGGTGGAATACTCGTCGCCATGAAATTTGCGGAGTTCCCAATCGATTTTGCCCACCCAGTAGATATTGTTTTTGACGTTAAAACTCATGTCGACTCCTCCTCAAATGTTTTATCATTCCAACATTGAAAACCTGATCTTCCGGGCCAGGATTCTTTACTTATGTTCATGGTGTTCTGTCCCGCCTTTTGCCAAAGCATGCAATCAAAATTCTTTATATACATCAGCGACCATGGGCAGAGCATGGTTCCGGCCTCGTCCAGGGGCTTTCCTCATACCCCCGGCTCTGCCGGTGGTCGCTGATTTTCTTTCGATTGAAACAGCCACTTCTCTCCTTCCTCCAAAGTTTCGAAGATTTTCAATACCATAGGCACCTCTTGCAAGAACACCGAAAGCATCCGCATCATACCAAAAGAAGCCGGATCCTTTGTGACCACAGCCCATCGCGCGTGCGCCATCACACTGGACATATTCTTCAGATATGACGACAGCTGCGTGGCTTGTTGAGTAGTCAGAGGCTCGCCAACGTTCGTGTGATCAGACAAAACATCGAAGCCCGGTTCAAAGTCAACATCCTCCGTGGAGTCTTTTATGGCTTGGAAGATATCATCTATGGTGAATTCTCCGGATACGATCGCCCGAACGCAGCGATGATCTTTATCTATCCAATATTTAATTGGCATGAGACCCGACCTTCTTACGGATTATCAACACTCAATAGCCGATCTTCAGATCTACGACATTCGTCATTTCACCCGAACCGCTGACATAGACTTGAAGGTTGTAGCGGATGATATCCAGCGCCCGGTCAAGGTATTTGGGGGAGACGCCGGCGATGTGCGGCGTGAGAATTACATTTTCCAATTTCCACAGGGGGCTGTCTGGGGGAAGAGGCTCGGTTTCATAGACATCGCTGACCAGGGCGCGGATGCTTCCGGTCTGAAGGGCTTCGATCAAATCGGTTTGATTGACAGTTGTGCCGCGCCCCAGGTTGATGAAACACGCGGATGTTTCCATTAAGGCGAAAAACTTTTTGTCGATCAGCGCGCTGGTTTCTTGGGTATCCGGCAACAGATTAATCACGTAGTCACTTTGCTTGAAGACCTCCCCCATCTCCTCGGGTCCGTAAACTTGATC
>CP070771.1:2113336-2116788 GCA_020345785.1 Desulfobacterales bacterium | reverse complement strand
ACCCTAAATACCCTGCTGGTGTATTGGCTGGCCAGTTCAGTTCTGCGGCAGCGCCTGAGAGCCTTGATGGCAGGATTGCTGTTTGCCTGTCATCCGGTGCTCACCGAAGCGGTGAATTGTATTGATTTTAATGACGATCTTTTGGCGACATTTTTTTTCCTGCTCGCCATGCTTTCTTATATAAACATTAAGACTGAAAGTATATCATCAAGCAGCAGAACTTACGCGCTGGTGCTGCTGTTTTACTTTTTGGGATTGCTGTCCAAGGAGATGGCGATTACGCTGCCGGCCATAGTTTTATTATACGATCTGGTGCTGAGAAATGCCGTCGGGGGTGCGCCGAATTTCAAACACCTGCTGAACGTTTTGAGGAAAAGAATAAATTTTTACAGCGGATTTATGGCCGTCGGCCTGGTTTATATATGCATCCGGTTTTTCATTTTATACAGTCCACAGGAATCCCTTAAAGCGTCTGCCGGCAGTCTTATTGAAAGGATGATCTACCTGCCCGGCCATATATTCAGTTTCATCAGACTGGCAATATTTCCCGGCAATTTAAACGCAGATTATGTGTTTTCCTATCCGAGCAGCTTTTTTGACATTTGGAACTTAATCGGCGTGGGGGTTGTCTTCGCTTTGATCGGAACCGCTATCCTGATTTATCGATTTTCGAAAGAGATCTTTTTCGGCATTTGGTGGTTTTTGATTACGCTGTTGCCGGTTTATAATCTGATCGAAATCTACCATCCCTTGGCCGAGCGCTACCTTTATCTGCCGATCATCGGATTTTGCCTGGCGGTGTCGGTGGCCATCCATGCGGCGGCAAAAAGGTGCGTTGCAAATCCGCTCACTGTAAACGTGGTGACTTTGATACCGCTGGCAGCCCTTGTCAGCCTATATTCGGCCGCCACGATCGCACGCAACCCTGATTGGCGGAACAATTTTATGTTGTGGTCAAAAACCGTTCAAAGTTCACCGAACAGTCTCGTTGCCCGCGGCGGCCTTGGCATGGCGTATCTGGAGCGGGGGATGCTGGACAAAGCTGCGGAGCAATTCGAAATAGCGATTAAGCTTTATCCCGCTCACCATAAGAGCTACTACAACATGGGCGTTGTTTATCATCGGAAGGGCGATCTGGAAAACGCCCTGGAATATTTCAGGCGCTCCGTCGAGATAAAACCTGATGACACACGAGCCCATTACAATCTCGCCACCATTTACCTCCAGCAGGGAGCATGGGATGATGCGATTCGCCATTATGTCAAAGTAAACGAATTGGATCCCGATATTCCCATGGCCCATTATAATCTGGGGATGGCCTACGCGATGCAGGGAAAACTGAAGCAAGCCATATCTGAGTGGGAAAAAATCCCGCCGCATGATCCACTTAACTCGAAGGCCAGAGGCAACATAGAGAAGGCCAAAAAGATGATGAACCGGACTGGGAGGCGAAACTGAAATGATGAACCTCGAATCCACCCGAGGCGGACAAGTGTTGAAGGAAGAAACTTATAAGGACTGAGTAACGAGGACTGAGGACTGAGTTAAAGTAATTTCGAATGATGTAAACAGCCACACGCTCAGTCCTCAGTCCTCAGCACTGACCGCTTTATCATTAAATTGGAGCGACATGCGGTACCGCCGTGCAAGCGACACCATTTTTAGCGAAGCGAACTGAGTTCATTCTTCATATTTCCCTTTAAATCCATAGTATTTATAAACTTCCATTACATGGGCCGGTCGGCCGTTGCGAAAAACCTGAATTTCCTTCGGCTGTGGATCCATTTTGGTGAACAGGGATTTATAGCGCCGGGCACGCTCCTGGTGGCGCTTGCGGTCAACCACGAAAAGAGCGTCCCATCCGGTATAATCTTCGGCATTAAACCAGAGGCGATACTGGCTGTATCTGTGGTAAAGGGACGTTGCGGCGGTATCCGGATCCAGATAGACGGCGAGCTGGCTGCTTGTGTGGAAACGATGGCCGAAAACAAACGTGTTCGCCGGCCGCGGCATCTGCGCCCGGATGTTTTCCACCTGTCGAGCAATGTTCTGCCAGCCGAAGAGTTCATTCGCGGGATCAAAGCCGGTTTCAAAAGGCTTCAACGGTTTTATCGCCGGGAATTTTCGATTCAGACCCAAAGAAATATCCCGGGCCCAGGTGTAGACCGGAGCCGTAATGGGCAGAAAAAGCGCCAGATAAACCATTGCGGTCATTATAAATCCTGTCACTGCGGCTGCAACCGACCAGCGGCGCCAGCGGCCGGCTGTAGGATTGCGGAATGATAGCTTTTGGGAAATCACGGCTGAAACCACAATGGAGCCGGTCCACCATCCCGCTGATGTCCAGTGCGGCAGAATGCTGCTGGTCAGGCCGATCAGGCAGAAGAGAGCAAAAATCGGCATGCTGGTCCAGGCTGCGAAGCGGTCGGCTTCGCAGGTTTTTTTTTGACGGACCATCACAACGACGACAGCGATCAGCAGTCCGAAGATTATGGGGGACCAGGCGCCTGCCTGCCCGGCAACGCCGGCCAGAAATTTACCAGGATCAAGCCCGTCACCGCCTCCCTGTCCTAATTGATAGGCATAAGAAATCCAGCCATGGCGGACATTCCAGATTATATTCGGCCCAAAGACCGCCAAACCGAGGACGACAGCGACATAGGGCTGAATCCTCCTTAGCCAGAAACGATGTTCGGGTGAGGTGATGAAATAGCCAAGCAGGCACAAAGCCAGCAACACCGCGTGATATTTGCTGAGAAGCGCGCCGCCGAATAAAAGGCCGGCTAGAATCCACATTGACCATTTCCCGGTCTGCAGGGCACGCCAGACCGCCAGCAGCGTGCCGCACCAGAAAATATTCAGGACAGCATCCGGCAGCAGACCTACCAGCAAAAGATGCTGGTAGGGCATTAAGTGCAATAAAAGCATCGCCCAGAGGGCGACCCTTTCATCCCGGTAAAGTGCCAGCGCCAGATATCTGAGCAGTATCAAACTGATGACCGAGCAGAGGACGGGCCCGAGCCGCACAAAGAACACGCTGTCGCCCAAGAGGGTGGTCAGCGCCGCCAGAAAGGCCACCATGGGCGGATGGTCGAAATAGCCCCAGGCCAGGTGACGGGAATACAGCAGATAGTGGGATTCATCGACGCCTAGCCCGAATTTGCCGATGAATAAAAGACGAAAACCGGTGATACAGGCTAGGCCTACCCAGAATAGGGTGCGATAGGTTTGCTGGGATGTTTTCTTTTTGCCTTCTTTCATGAAATTGCCAGCCGAAGGTTCAGGGTTCAACGTTCAGGGTTGTATTTCTTCCTCATAAATCAAGAGTTAATCGCTTTTTCAGAGTTTCCTGTTCGATCAAAGCGGCCGTTCACCCAAAACGTTCAAACTTTGGCGGCCGGAGGTAATGCTAAACCCTGAACCCTGAACCCTGAACCTTGAACCTTGAACCT
>CP070771.1:2109780-2113236 GCA_020345785.1 Desulfobacterales bacterium | reverse complement strand
ATTTTCAGCGGCCATATCGGTTTTATCGCCGGCTCAAACCTGCTGGCAATTGATCTGGACAATATAAATTACACGCTGCATCCCCTGCCGGTGCTCTTAAATTACGGCGATATTGAGAAGAACCCGGATACCTTCAGACACTACATCGATGGTGTGACGCCGCTCATATCGGAGCAGATGATGAAGATGGATGAGGAGCGGCTTGCCATCGGCAAAG
Organism: Desulfobacterales bacterium; assembly: GCA_020345785.1. The sequence continues at coordinate 2,113,019 of CP070771.1, read as the reverse complement.
CGCTGGGCCTGGAGCTTATGTCGGCGATGGATCAATTGATGATGTATTACGGTCGCAATGACTCCGGCACCTATTACGAATACGTGAACAGCGATGAAAGCCCGTACAAAGACATCGTCGGTCATAATGTCCGAAGCCGGTACATCACAGAGGATGTGCCGTGTTTGCACGTGCCGGCCATTGAACTGGCGCATTTGGCCGGTATCGATGCGCCGATCGTCGAGTTATGCGTGAAATTAAGCTCTTTTCTTCACGGTGTGGATTATGCCGCGGAGGGCACAACGCTGGAGAAGTTGGGGCTTGCCGGCAAGACTGCGGCGGAGATTGTGGCAATGGGGTGATGCGGGTTGCGGGGTGCGGGTTCCGAGTTGCGGGTTGCGCGGTTCGGGTTGCGGGGTGCGGGGTGCGGTTTACGGGCTGCGGGTTCATCGATTGCGGATTTTAGATTTCGGATTGCGGATTGAAAAAGGCTAAGGGACGGGGTGCGGGTTGCATGTTGCGGGGCTAACGAAATGACGAATGAAGGAATTCTATCTGTTTTAGCATGTTATTAAGACGGACCGAAGCGACTTCCATAATTAGTCAATATTCAATTTTCAATTGTCATTTATTTGGGTTGCGGGGGCCGGGGAATTGCGCAGAGAGCATAGCGCATAGGGCATAGAGTAAAGGAGAAAGGTTAAAGGTCAAAGGCAAAAGGTGAAAGGCTAAAGGCGCACGGCGCAGGGCTTTGGGTATAAGGTTTAAGGTGTAGGGTGTAAGGAGGAAGATAGAAAGGAAGAAATGCCGGTTTTCTTCTTAACTTCTTGACTTCTCATCTTCTTTCCCTTCAAGCCTCCCAGCTTCCAAGCCTCCCAGCTCCCCGGCATTTCGCTCGATGCTTTGAAAAGACAGGATACATTCAATCTTCAATCTTCAATCGTCAATTCAGGGGGGGGCATCATGGAAATAAACGCCGGCGATATCATCGGACAGGTGCTGCGGGAGCAGGGCCTTAGATTTTTATTTACCCTGTGCGGCGGCCATATTTCTCCGATTTTGACCGGAGCGAATAAGGAAGGAATCCGGATCATCGATGTGCGCGATGAAGTGAATGCCGTTTTTGCCGCCGACGCCGTCGGTCGTATGACCGGCATCCCGGGGGTGGCGGCGGTGACTGCCGGTCCGGGGGTGACCAATTCGATTACGGCGCTAAAAAATGCCCAGTTGGCGCAATCTCCGATGATCCTTTTGGGCGGGGCGGCACCCACGGCTATGAAAAACAGAGGGGCGCTGCAGGATATTGACCAGCTATCGCTGGTGAAGTCCATTGCCAAGCTGGCCGTCACTATCCGCCGCAACTGTGATATTATTTCCGTGCTGGAAAATGCTTTTGACGTCTGCCGTTCGGGGGTTCCCGGACCGGTGTTTGTCGAATGCCCAATTGATCTGCTTTACAGCGAATCCAATGTGCGTCAATGGTACGGGGTGGAATCCGACTCGCAGCGCGAAGGGGGGCTGAAAAGCAAGCTGCTGGATTTTTATCTGAAGCGACATGTGGATCAAATGTTTGCCTGTGAATTCGAGGATATGGAACCCGGCAAAGCCAGGCTGACCGCGCCGGATTTGGATACCGGCATGGTGTCGAAAGCCGTAGAATTGCTTGCCATGGCCCGCAAGCCGGTGCTGATTATCGGAAGTCAAGCCATGCTGCACCCTGCTGAGATTGAAAAACTTGCCGGCGCCGTCGCATCTTTAGGCATGCCCGTTTTTCTGGCCGGAATGGCCCGCGGCCTTGTGGGACGAAAGCATCCATTGCAGATGCGTCATCAACGCAAAAAGGCCTTGAAAAATGCGGATCTGGTGGTTCTGGCCGGGATGCCCTGTGATTTCCGGCTAAACTATGGACGCTCATTCGGTTCCGCGGCCAAAATTATTTCAGTAAATCGCAGCAAAACTGATTTGAGGTTGAACTGCCGGCCGGATCTGGCGGTGCTATCCGATCCTTTTCTCTTCCTGTGTGCGCTGGCTGAAGTATTTTCGCCCGAATCTTCCGAATGGGATGTTTGGATTCGCGAGCTCAGAAAAAATGACGATCAGCGCGAGAAGGTTATTTTGGAGACATCCGGGGAAGCAACCGAATTCATCAATCCGCTTTTTCTGCTGCAAAAACTGAATGAGGCGATCGATGACCGCAGTATAATTGTGGCGGATGGCGGTGACTTTGTGGCCAGTGCCGCCTATATTTTACAGCCGCCGGGACCCTTAACCTGGCTGGATCCGGGAGTTTTCGGCACTCTCGGAGTGGGCGCCGGTTTTGCCTTGGCATCAAAACTGGTGCATCCGGAGGCCGAGGTCTGGCTGATTTACGGTGACGGCGCCGCCGGTTTCAGTCTGCAGGAATTTGACACCTTTGTGCGGCACAAGGTGCCGGTGATTGCCGTGGTCGGCAATGATGCCTGCTGGTCTCAAATCGCCCGGGATCAGGGGACCATTTTCGGCGACGATGTTGCAACGGTCTTAAGGCACTCGGATTATCATCGTGTGGCTGAAGGATTCGGCGGCAAGGGGTTTTTGCTTGACCGAAAAGATGATATCGACCGTGTTTTTAAAGAAGCGAAAACGGCTGCCAAAGACGGTCATCCGGTTTTGATCAATGCGCTGGTCGGCAAAACGGACTTCAGGAAGGGATCCATCTCGATGTAGGCACCAACCAAAATGAGCGGCAACCTGAAAGGTCTCGCCGCATTTAATCCTGAGACTTTACTTATCTTTAATGCGCATTAATATTTAGAAATAAATTTGCGAAATTAACAGCCACCTGTCAGTGAATCTCGATAATCGCAATTCTTAATCGAATTGATACATAACGAAATAACCCATTGTGTCTGCATGCGCAGCGTAATGCATTTTTGACCTTTTATGGTAGTATAAAAACAAACCGTAAGAAGGCGAATGCAGAATAAACATGACGCTGTGTATAAATATTGAATTCGGGCCTATCTACAAAGGTAAGGGAGATAACATTTTGTCCCCCTCCCTCAATCCCTCCCGCCAGTCGAAGATCCCGAGATCTTTTCGAGGGGAGGGAAGTTATACTCCTCCCCCTTGACGGGGGAGGCCGGGTGAAGGTGAAATTAAGTAGATAAATTCCTTGCCCTTAATATTGTGTATAGGTCCGATTGAATTTAACCCACCGAAAGAGAGAGGAAAAGATGTCTTTGCCACTCAAATTGATCGATTTACGGCGTTATCTTGCT
>CP070771.1:2106220-2109680 GCA_020345785.1 Desulfobacterales bacterium | reverse complement strand
GAACACGGTAAGCCCGAGGAAAAAATAGTAGTAGGGCGTGGGCTGCAGGGTTCCGAAAAGCAGCGGCGAATCCAGCCCTCGGTCGCCGCCGGTAAACGCATAGTGCATTCTTAAGTAATTGCGAATGACCTCGGCAAACGCCCAAGTGATCAGCGCCAGATACAGTCCGTGGACCCGCAGGCAAACAATTCCTAAGAGCAAACTGAGAATCATCGTAAAAGCGATTGCCGCCGGTACGCTGAGCCACAGCGATGCGCCGGTTTTGACCATCAGCAGTGACGACGTATATGCCCCCAGCATGCCGAAAGTATGGTGGGCCAAGGAAAATTGCCCGGTGTAACCTCCGAGCAGGTTCCAGCTGGCCGCCATAATCGCATAGAAGAAGGCCACGGTTAAGACATATTGCCAGTACTCCGAAAGGCCTAACGGCAGAAGAAGGGCAAGGACAAGCACGACAATCAAACTGAGATTTTTCACATTAAGTATTTTCATTATGCATCATTCAGTTCTTAAGCCTATATATTGAGGTTTTAGGTTTCGGCTGTCACACCGCCCGTTCCGGTTTGCCGAACAGTCCATAAGGCTTTATCGACAGGACGACAACCAGCAGGATAAATCCATAGATATCCACAAAGGACGGGTGAATGAAGGCGGTACCCAGACTCTCCGCGATACCCAGCGAAAGACCGGCTATTAGAATTCCCGGTATGGACCCCAGACCTGCGATAACAATGATTTCAAAACCGCGGACCGTCGGAGCCATGCCGCACAGCGGGTGTACCAGAAAAATCGGCGCCAGCAGGGCACCGCCGGCACCCGCCAAGGCGGTTCCCAACCCGAAGGCCAGGGTGTCGTATTTGAGCACATTGACCCCGGCGGTTTGAACACCGGGCCGGTTTTGCGCAACACCCTGAAACGCTTTGCCGGTCCATGTCTTTTTGATGAAGTAGTAAAATACTCCGAGCATGAACAAGGCCCCAATCAGCGCGATCAGGCGGTTTCCGCTGATGGGCAGGGTCAGAATCTGGGTTGGGCCGGCGTAATCAGGCGGTGTGTAAATGTAGGGACCGCCGATAAGCACTGCCATGTTGCGCAGGAATATCGCCAAGGAAATGGTAACAATGGTCGCATACTCCATCTTGGCTTCAATAATGCCGATGAACATCGGCTTTATCAGCATCCGTTGAACCACGGCCCCCAAAAGGAAAACAATAAAAGCCGCGATAATAATACCGACAAACCAAAGTCTTGGACCGAGGATGTAAGTCAGCAGCAAATATTGAACATAGGCCCCAATCATGAAGAATTCGCCCATGGACCAGTTGATCACTTTCATAATGCCGTAAATAAAATTGATCCCCATGGACATCAAGCAATACAGGACCCCCATGATAATTCCTGAAATTAAAAACTGGCTGAAAAGATGCAGATCGATGGCTTTATCCTCCTTTTTTGGTCTGAGAAATCTTAAGCCGACCTGATGCGATCGAGCCCTCCTTTTTGCGGCAAACTAAGAGTTCGATTGTTCGATGTGAGTTGTCCGTTGTCTGTTGATTAATATTTAAAATTTTAAATGGCCGTCCAATGATTGTCGCAAATAATAGGGTGTCATCTATTAATTTTATAGCCCGACTTTTCGAGGTCCCAGCAATTCACGATATCTCTGGAGAGCTTATCTTTTGAAATTCGCTGGGTGGGAGTTTTTTCAAAATCTTCAACAAATACGACATACCGCGGTATCTGGTAATACGCCATCCGCGGCTCGCACCACTTGATAAAATCCAGGGGGTCAAGGGTGATACCGGCAGAACATTTTATAAAAACCTTTAAATCCTGCTCACCGACTTCCGCCGCCACACCGACGACGGCGCTTTCCTGTATGTCCGGGTGAGCGTTGATAATGTGCTCGACTTCCCAGGCCGATATGTTTTCGCCGCGACGTCTGAAACTGTCTTTCTTGCGTCCCAGGTAGTAATAATCGCCCTCAGCGTCGCAGTAGGCCAGATCGCCGGTGTAAAGCCAGCCGTCGCGATACTCCGCACCGGCGCCATCCGAATTTGTCAGATACCCCTGCACGATCAGACCCGGCTCTTTTTCCCGCACGCAGATTTCACCGCTTTGACCGGCTTCGACTTGATGGCCGTTGTCATCTACAATTCGAATCTCAAAGTGCGGATAGGGTTTGCCGATCGATCCCACCTTGCCCGATCGATTAAGCGTTGTAAAACAGGAGGCCTCGGTCATACCATAAACTTCGCGTATTGCAACACCAAAGCGCTGTTCAAAGGCCTTCCACGTGCCCTTGGTACAGCCGGCACCAAAGGCGATCTGCACGCTGTGATCCCTGTCCTGCAGGCCGGACGGCTGTTTCAGTAAAATATCGAGAATGCCGCCCAGATAATGCAGTTTGGTCACATGATATTTTCTGATCTGGTCCCAAAACCGGGAGGCGCTAAAGCGCGGCACAATTGCCAAACTAACGGGTTCCATCAAGGCCAGCACACACATCTGGGCGCCGCTGGTGTGGTAAATAGGCTCCCACAGCAAAAAGACGTCACCCGGACGAACATCGGCCGCCCTCCCGGCCGCCGCCGCGCAGGTAGTCAGCATCTTCTCTGTCAAGGGAGCGCCTTTAGGAGGTCCTGTCGTACCTGAAGTAAAAAAAACAGCGCGAACTTCATCCAAAGTTGCGGCCGCACCCGGTGACGCAGCATTCCCCTGGGCAACAACGGCAAAATCAAGTACATCGGTCTTTTCCGCCAGAGTGCCCGCATTACGAACAATTGAGACATCAAACTTTTTAACGGCTAAAATGGGCTGCAGATGCGGCCAGAATTCCGCATCCGCAATGACGGTGCGGGCCGCCGACTGCTCAATAATGAATTCCAGACCCGCACCGCGCAGGTTGGTGTTGATCGGCACCCAAACAGCGCCGAGTTTTGCCAGGGCAAAAAACGTGAAAATGTGATCCGGGTGATTCGCAAGAATGACGGCCACCCGCTGACCCGCTGCAACACCGAGCTCTGCCAACCCATTCGCCAGGCGATTTACACGAGATTCCAGTACCCTGAAGGTGATATCCTCTGCACCATGGATGCCATAGACATCATCGGGAGTTCGCCGGGCACGGGTCTCCACCAGCTCGGCAATGGTTTGTTTATTCGTCATCGCGCAAAAATAAATATAAGTTGATTAGGTTGATTAGTTGATTGATACGGATGACAGACGACAGAAGTCAGAGGACAGAAGACAGATAATAGAGCTAGAGCTAATAGTTTATAGTTCATAGTCAAAGAAACAGAGGACCCGCCTCCGCCCTCCGGGCTATGGCGCGGCAAGCAGATGACAGATGACAGAAGGCAGACGACTGATGATAAAAGAAAGAAGGTGAGAGGGTGGGAAGGAAAGAAGATAAGAAGTTGAGAAGTTGAGAAAAAAACCGGCATTTCTTCCTTTCTCC
>CP070771.1:2102649-2106120 GCA_020345785.1 Desulfobacterales bacterium | reverse complement strand
TCAAATGGAATGGTGTGCTGGATCTGTCCGTCGATGCCAAAATAAATAATATACTGGATCTGGCCGAGGAGCGCAAATGGTCGGAAGCCCAATTGCTGGCCGATAAGGAGCTTGAAACCAGCTTTGATCCAACGCTGGTGCTGGCGGCAGCCATGATTCATTTTTGTGCCGGAGACCACAGGCAGGCCGGGCGTCTATTCGAAAGCGCGTTGTCAATGGACGATAAAAATGTCCAGGCCCGCCTGCTGCTCTATTTAATCGATTGGCTGGCAAATCAGTCGCAGACGAGTGCCTACCGCCAGGGGCTGCTCGAATTGGATTGGCGCTCGCCGCATGAGTTTTTTGGATATCTGGTGCGGGTCCTGGAGGGAGACTTTACCGAGGAATCCGCCCTTAGGGGCGGCGACACGGATGAGGAACGCAATTGGCTGCATTACGTCGTTGCGCTGGCAGCAGCTAGAAACGATGCTGCAAGAAAGGCCGAAAAGCTCCTGCAACCGGTGGTTTTGGAGACCGGTCGTGAAAACTGGCTTCACTTCCTGGCGCTCTCCCGGCTGCAACAAATATGGCAGCATAACCTTGCGGCCATGGAAGACGCGGAAACCCGCCGGCAGTATCAAGCGCAGCTCGATCAATTTGATCAAAACCTGCAGAAGTCACGCCGTGAGTTGGCGGAACGTCAGCGCATGCTGGCGCCGCTGCAGGCGCAAATCGACCAGGAAACCCTGGCTCCCGGCGTGAAACGGACGCTGCTGGAACAGATGCTCGAAGCCGATGACGACAATGGAATTATTTTGGTCGAGCTGGTTTTTTACTGCGCCATGAATGAGGAGTGGGACCAGGCGCTGGAATTTGCCCGCCGCTATTTAGCGTTGGATGGCCGTGAAAATGCCGGACGGCTGCGGATCGGGTTGCTGGCTGCCGAAATCCTGGCAATAACAGATCGTCGGGCAGAGGCTGAGGCAGAACTGAAAAACTATCTGTCCTCCACCCGGGATGCGTGGTACCGTCTGGTTGCCGGGTGCCTGCTGGATCCGCAAAAGGGAAAATCCCTGGAGGAAAAAGCCGGTGAAAGTCCGGAGTATGTGCTTACCGGTCATGTCGCCCTCGCATTTTGGGCCGAAAGCACTGGAGACAAAAAAAAAGCGATTGATCATTACCGTGAAGCGCTGGGCTCTTACATGGACGATATGATCGAATATGTCTTTGCCGTGGAACGCATCAAAAAGCTGCGCAAAAAATGATAAAAAGATTTTCCTGAATTTTGCACGTAAATCTCATACTCATAGATCATGAACGGATATGAATGATAGACGGACTGAGATTAGAAATTTTTCAAATTGATAATTCGAAATTCTTCTAAATAGATGCTCAGCTAAAATCCACCCTTCTCGGCTTATCATCATAAGCATTTAAAATCATATAATAAATTTACAGAAACGAATCGTGGCATAGATTGTGCTTTGAACTTGAGCAGCCGAAATCCGGGCCAGGGGCCACAGGTGCGTCAACACGGTGCAATAATCATTTTACCTTTTAGGGGAAAGGAGGAACAATGGGTGCATTAATTATTATGGTGCTGGCATTCGTCGGGTACATCATCATGTATCAACTGTACGGTAAGTACGTCGGCAGCAAAATTTTCGCCCTGTCCGGCGAAGCGAAAACACCGTCGGTTGAATTCGAGGACGGGACCGATTATGTCCCCACCCGCAAAGAAATTATTTTCGGTCACCATTACACCTCGATTGCCGGCACGGGCCCGATTGTCGGACCGGCCCTGGCCGTAATATGGGGCTGGGTGCCGGCCATGATTTGGGTGTTTGTAGGCAGCATTGTGATGGGTGCCGTTCACGATTTCGGGGCCTTGATCATTTCCATGCGCAACCAGGGCAAATCCATATCCGAATACACCGCCAAATACGTCAACAACCGAACCAAGTTTTTCTTCTTCCTGATTGTCTTCCTGGAATTGTGGATCGTCATCGCGATTTTCGGACTGGTGATCGCCGTTGTCTTCAACATGTATCCGACCTCAGTTCTGCCGGTCTGGCTGGAAGTTCCCATTGCCGTCTATCTGGGGTATCTGATCTATAAGAAGGGTGCCAATGTGACTACGTGGTCCATTCTGGCCGTGATCGCCATGTACGTGACGGTGGTCATCGGGGCCTATGTTCCGATTAAATTGCCGGCGATTGCCGGTATTCCACCGACCGGTGTGTGGACGATCATTCTTTTGATATATGCTTTCATCGCTTCGGTCTTGCCGGTAACGACCCTGCTGCAGCCCCGCGATTTCATCAACTCGCACCAGTTGGTGGTGGCCCTCGCGTTGCTGACATTGGGTGTCATTTTCACAGGATTCGGCGGCCGGCTGGACATCGTGGCCCCGGCCGTCCAACTTTCACCGCCCGAATCACCGCCCATGTGGCCGTTTCTTTTTATCACCATCGCCTGCGGCGCCATATCCGGCTTTCATTCGCTGGTTTCGTCAGGCACATCGGCCAAGCAGGTGCGCAATGAGCAGGATTCCCTGTTTGTGGGCTACGGGTCCATGCTGATGGAGGGTGTGCTGGCAACCCTGGTCATTATCGCCGTATCAGCCGGTATCGGCATCGGTTACACGGCCAAGTCCGGTGAAACTTTGACCGGCCTAGCCGCCTGGACCACTCACTATTCATCCTGGGCCGCGGCGGGAGGCATCGGCAATGCGGCGCGCGCCTTTGTGGACGGTTCGGCCAATATGATCGCGACCATCGGTATCCCGAAGCAATTCGGCATCGTCATCATGGGTGTATTTATTGCCTCATTTGCCGGCACCACTTTGGACACGGCCACCCGCATTCAGCGCTATGTCGTCTCTGAACTCTTCGGCGGATTGAAGCTGGATATTCTGACCGACAAATATGTCGCCACCTTTGTGGCCACTGCATCGGCCGCCCTGCTGGCCTTTGCCACCGGTGCCAGCGGGGCCGGCGCTTTGAAACTCTGGCCCCTGTTCGGCGCCACCAACCAGACCCTGGCCGCGCTGGCCTTGATTATCATCACCCTGTATCTTAAACGCCGCGGCGGCGCCAAGTGGCTGGTGGCAGGTCTGCCGGCGATTTTTATGACGGTAATGACAATTTGGGCCATTGTGTTGAATCAGGTTAAATTCGGCGCGGGCGGCAACACGCTTTTGCAGGTTATCAACATCTGTATTCTTTTCGTGGCCCTCTGGATTGCAGTTGAAGGAATCGTTAAATTCTTCGTCACTGAAGAAGTACCGCCGGAAGCACCGGCGCCCGAGGCCGCGTAGAAGTCATCTCAAAAAAAGGATTTTGGTTCAACCCTCCAGAGGCGGACAAGAATCGCGGCGGGGACGAGTTTCCCCGCATAGCGGGATGACCCGACTAATCTTGTTTTCTTTGTGGGCCTTAAACCGCAGGAATACATCCGTATTTCGAGGATTTAAAACGAGGCACCAACAAA
>CP070771.1:2099072-2102549 GCA_020345785.1 Desulfobacterales bacterium | reverse complement strand
CAACGTAATCCCCGGTGAAGTTTCAGTTGAATTGGATGGACGCTTACTTCCTGGTTTCAGCCCGGATGATATGATTAAGGAAATGCGCCAAATTATTGGAGATGAAGCGGAGCTAGAGATCGCTCTATATGAACCAGGGCCGGCTGAGCCGAACATGGGGCTATTTGACGAATTGGCAGGCATTTTAAAGGACGCGGATCCGGAGGCAATCCCCATCCCACTATTGCTACCAGCGGTTTCTGATGCGCGCATCTTTTCGCGTCTTGGCATTCAAACCTATGGTTTTACGCCGATGAAACTTCCGTCTGATTTCAACTTCTTTGAAACAATTCATGCCGCAAATGAGCGCATACCCATAGATGCAGTGGCATTCGGCGCCGACGCCATGTATGAACTGCTGAACCGTTATAGAGGATAAGAGTCAAGAGCAGACTTGACCCCTTCGGGTAGGGAAACACCGCTATTTGATTAGGTCAGTTTGTCTTTGATGTAGTTTTTTCTTTTGCTGCCTTCTAAATGCCGCATCAAAGATTCACCTAACGCGCCGAATTTAAATCCTTTTTTAACTGACAGAAACAATTTAATCGTTCGAAAAAACGAATAGACTTTTTTGTAGCAGGCGTAAACCTCCGCCTGTAATTCGGCCGCAGCCAGATTCTTAGGCTCAAACACCACCTTGCCGTTATAATGCTGCCAGTCCTCGTGCAAAATACGGCCTTCTTTTTTAAGTCTTTTATATAACTTTGTTCCCGGAAAAGGTATTTGTGGCTGGATTAAAACGCCTGACAGTTTTTGTCGGATGGCAAATTCAGCGACCTTCAACCCATCGCCTTTTGCGAAAGCGTCATCTCCGAATACAAACAGCCCGTGAACCTCCATCCCGTGACTTATTATCTTTTGTATTGCATATGCCACATCTTCGTTCGCGTAATCTTTATTAAAACTGCGCAAGCTCTCTTCGCTGAGGCTTTCGATGCCCAGGTAGACTCTGCCAAAATTGGCTTTTCTCATCAGATCCAACAACTCGTCATCGTGGGCAATATCGATTCGTGCCTGGATGACGAATTTAATTTTTGTTTGCAGCTCTGATAAGGCCTGCAGGACCTGCTTGGCCCAGACTTTATCCGTAAAAAAATTATCATCCGTAATCCATATCCCGTTGGATAGGAATCTTGCCAGAAAATGCTGATCTTTAAGCACAGACCTTACGCTGGCAGTTATCACCTCGATGTCTTTTTTTTGGAAGTCCTTATAAATTTCTTTTATCGAACAAAAGGTGCACTCGAAGTTACACCCCCTGGAAGCATTAACAAGCAGCGGTATTCTGAGCAATCGGTTTAAATTCAAACGGTGGTAGTCTTTCACCAAACTAAAATCAGGGACGATATTGATGGCATTCGATTCGTTTCGATTCCGGACGACCTTACCGTTCTTGCGATAGACCAGGTTTGGAATTTCAGTTATCTCGTTTTCACCTTTGTTGGCCAGATAATCCGCCAGTTCAACAATGGCATGCCCGTCCCCCCTGATGACGTAATCACCGTAATCCAAACATTCTTCAGGCATTAAAGAAGCATGAAAACCGCCGAATACGATCGGCTTTTTAATGTCGCCGGCGATTTCATACCCCCGGGGTGCATTATATGTATTGATGGAGATGCCGACCAGATCGGCACGATTGACTTCCTCAATATCCAGTTTGGTCACATACTCACTTATAACCTCGACTTCATGCCCTTCGTGCTTTAACAGCGATGCCACGGTAATCGGACCCAGATTGGGGGTCAGCGCCCTGACATCATACCTTTTGTCCAGGTAATAGGGCTCAACAATCTTTATTTTCAGTTTATTCGACATGATCATATATTATCACAAATACGCGCTCCAGCATCCGAATTGCCAAAAATCAGGAAATCGATGGCAGGCTCATCAAATTCGATCCTGCCCAAAAGAAAATTTTCCCCTGGCCGCAAAAAATGAAAAAATCAGCACCACAGCCGTCACCAGCATGCACAGATACACAAAAATATCACCATAAGCCGTGTAAAAAGTCTTTTGTTTCAGGGCAATGATTTCCTGGGTGAGATAACCTTCCACATAGATGTCCTTGTTATTATTCCGCACCCTGCCGTTGATCTTGCCGTGCGGGTCGATGAAACAGGAAATGCCCGTATTGGCCGCGCGAACGAGATAAACCCGGTTTTCCACTGCCCGAAACACACTCATTGACAGCATCTGATAAGGGGCGGCGTTTTCTCCAAACCAGCCTTCATTGGTGATGTTTATCATAAAGTTGGCACCGTCATCTGCAAATCTGCTAAAGAGCCAGGGAAATGCAATCTCCCAGCATATGACAACGCCGAACTTTGCCCCTTCGATTTCAAAGGTGGTAAATTCTTTGCCCGCGACATTGGAGGCCTTTTTCTTTGCGACGATAAATTCCGGCCATTTGAATGTCTCCTCATAAGGGACATATTCCCAAAAAGGAACGAGGCGAATCTTCAGGTACTGACCGAGAACCCTGCCCTCCGACGAGAAAAAAAGGGCGGTGTTGCTTTTTTTCGACTTTGTTTGAGCCTTCGCAAATTTCGGATACTCGGCACTTCCGACGAGCAGCGGGGTTTTGACCTCTCTGATGATCGCCATCATTTCTTTATAGGCGGTCATATTTTTGAAAATAAAGCCGGGCGTGGCCGCTTCGGGCCAGACAATCATGGCGGCCCCATCCTGAGAGGCCCGGCGGGTGAGGTCTGCATATTTTTGCATGATATAGCGGGTGTGTTTTAAAGGATTTCTCTTTTTTTCCCGATCAATATTTCCCTGAACCACCGATATTTTAATTGTTTTGCCCTCCACCGGCGCGGAGAGTTTCAGGTACCCGTACAACAGGGTCACGGCAACGAAAACGGCGGAAGCCCCTGCTACTGCATTTCGGCCTTTATTCGAAACAACCTGACGGTAAGTTAGTTCATTCTGCCCGGGTCTGTAAACAAGGGGCAAAAGAATCGCCACAAGTGCCGAATTAACCATCACCACCACAAAGCTGACACCGCAGGCTCCGGTCACCGAGGCAATCTGAATGACGGGTAAAACCTGATACTGGGAATGAGCCAGCAGGGCCCAGGGTAAGGCCAGGAAAGATAAATTGGATCGAATATATTCCAGGCACACCCAGATGAAAGGTGCTGTCAGCAATGCTGCTGTGAAGCCCCGGCGCCGCGAAATAAAGTTGAAGGCCAGCCCAAAGAAACCAAAGTATAAACCCTCATAAGGACTCAAAAGAATATGGTGATAGAACTTAAATCCTGGAACATCAAAAATCCAGCTGAAAACCCCTGCAAAAAAAACGATTCCGCAAATATATGCTAAAAAGAAACCGGCCTTCAGGCTTTTCCCGGAGATGGCAATTAAGAGGGGCACAAATCCCACCCATACCAAATACGACAGATCATGGGTGGGAAAGGCCAGGAAAAGTAG
>CP070771.1:2095493-2098972 GCA_020345785.1 Desulfobacterales bacterium | reverse complement strand
CCGTTTACCGCCGATGATGTGGTTTTCTCATATCATCGAAATGCGCATCCCGAGTCCGACATGAACCCATACATCGCCACGGTAAAAGAGGTGAAAAAAATCGATGACTATACGGTCGATTATATCACCAAAGGACCGGATCCCATTTTGATTGGAAATCTTGCCTACCATTTTATTATGTCCAAGTCCTGGTGTGAGGAACACAATGCATTGGTGCCGCTTCGCGGCTCGACGGACGAGAATTATGCCACCCGTCACGCCAACGGCACCGGACCTTTCAAGCTCGTGGAGCGCGTGCCCGACACCCGAACCGTTCTGGAAGTCAACACCGACTGGTGGAACTACAATAACAGGGAATTCAACCTGACCAAGGCCACCTTTATCCCGATTGCCAATAGCGCCACCCGGGTATCCGCGCTTCTGACCGGTGAGGTGGACATGATCTTTCCGGTACCGCTGCAGGATGTTCCGCGCGTGAATGCAACACCGGGTGTCAAGGTTCTACAGGGTCCTGAGCTTCGTACCATTTTTCTGGGATTTGACCAGTGGCGCGATGAGCTGCTCGATCTGCCGGGATCCGGCAAGAACCCCTTTAAAGACGTTCGGGTCCGGCAAGCTTTTTATCAAGCCATTGACATCCAGGCCATCCACAAGAAAATCATGCGCGGCGCCTCCACCCCCAGCGGGATGATGATTGCGCCGGGTATTGTGGGCTGGGATGAAAAACTGTACGAGCGCTATCCCTATGATCCCGAGGCAGCCAAGAAACTTTTGGCTGAAGCCGGCTATGCGGATGGATTCCCGGTCACCTTCGATTGTCCCAACGACCGATATGTCAATGATGAGGCCATCTGCCAGTCGATCGTTCCGATGTTGGCACGTATCGGCATCGATGCCACCCTCAATGCGCAAACCAAGGGACTGCACTTTGACAAGATCGGTCTGAAGCAGGGCAACAACACCAGTTTCTATCTGCTGGGATGGACCCCGGGTACTTATGACGGCCTCAACCCCCTTGTCAATCTGATGACCGTCGAGGGCACAGGACATGGTACCTGGAATTGCGGAAAATATACCAACCCCAAAGTTGAAGAGCTAACCCGAAAGATCGCGGTGACGGTAGAGCCGGAAGAGCGTTTGGCGATGATCAAAGAAGCCATGCGGATTCACAAGGAAGATTTCGGCCACATTCCCTTGCACCAGCAGGCCCTGGCCTGGGGTGTGCGGGATTACGTCGACATGAAGCAGCCGGCAAACGACGCTGTGATGCCGCGGTATGTAAAGATCAAAAAATAGAGGTGTAAACAGGCAAAGTGGTGGGTCGGGAGCGGTATCCCGGCCCGCCAATTGCTGAGTCTCGAGATTTTTTAACCCGGGATTGCTCAACCCATCGCAATTTAGCAGGTCAGTTGCACTTTCCGAGGACTATGCGCTACCATCCGGTCTGCAACCCCTGCAGGCGGGCCTCCCCACACTCCGAGCTGTAGGCTCTACGAGCCGGAAGCCGGCCTGGAAGCCTATGGGCTGGAAGCGGGCTCGTAGGCGGCACGATCCTACGCCTCGGACAGAAACGAAGCCGGAGGTCAGGGGGGCATCATTCCATTATTCGGTTATGCTTAGATCAACATCTCTTTCAGGGCAGATCAATGCCACACTTTCCGGATGTGGATAATTTATCGGGAAACACCCTATGATTGCATTTATTTTGCGCCGTTTGATCCAGGCCGTCATGGTGATGTTGGCCGTGGGACTCATTGCCTTCAGTATGTTTACCTATGTGGGAGATCCGGTTTCCAACCTGGTGGGACAGGATACGACCATCGAACAGCGCAAGGCGATTTATGAAAAATTGGGACTCAACGATCCGTTTTATGTTCAGTACTGGCGTTATCTTGGACGGATTGCCCGGGGAGAGTTCGGTACTTCCTTCCGACTGGGGGTGCCGGTGGTGGAACTTTTCAAGGAACGCCTGCCGGCCACGCTCGAGTTGAGCGCCATCGCCGCTCTGTTTGCACTGCTCTTCGGCGTCCCGCTGGGCGTTTACACCGGGCTGCATCGGGAAGGCTGGCTCAGTCGATTTGTTCTAACGATATCACTGGTGGGAATTTCATTACCCACTTTTCTGATCGGTATTCTGTTGATTTTTGTGTTTGCCGTCAATGTTGGATGGCTGCCGGCGTTTGGTCGCGGTGGGGTCGTTCAGATCGGATTCTGGTCCACCGGGCTGCTGACCGTCAGCGGCCTCAAGTCACTGATCTTGCCCGCCTTCACCCTGGGCATGTTTCAGATGACACTGATCCTTCGCCTGGTGCGCTCGGAAATGCTGGAAGTGTTGCGCACCGACTATATCAAATTTGCCCGGGCCCGGGGTCTCACAAACCGGGCCGTCCACTTTCGCCATGCGCTGAAAAACACGCTGGTTCCGGTCATTACGATCACCGGTCTTCAGCTGGGCGGAATCATTGCTTTTTCCATCATTACCGAAACCGTTTTTCAATGGCCCGGCATGGGGCTGCTGTTTATACAGGCCATTCAATTCGTGGATATTCCGGTGATGTCGGCGTATCTGATGCTGGTGGCCTTTTTCTTTGTCCTGATCAATTTGATCGTCGACCTTCTGTACTATGCCGTCGATCCGCGCCTGCGCATCGAACGGGCAGTCGCCGGGGGGAATGTATAAAGGAGCGGGAAATGACCCGGTTTTTTTCGCGCTTTGCCGACGGATTTCAGCGGGGCCTTGACAGCGATATCTTCTACAGTTTTAGCCGTTCCCCGACGGTGGTGGTGGCCGCCATCGTCACCATTGTTTATATATCAGCGTCCATGCTGGCGCCCTGGATCGCCCCGCACCAGGTATTCGACCTAAAGACGTTGAATCTGCTGGATGCCTTTACACCGCCGGCCTGGCATGAAGATGGCAAACTCACCTTTATGCTGGGAACCGATGATCAGGGCCGGGATGTGCTCTCCACGATTCTTTTCGGCTCGCGCATCTCGCTGCTGGTGGGGTTTGCCTCCATCATCGTAGCGATG
This sequence comes from Desulfobacterales bacterium, assembly GCA_020345785.1. Next base: position 2,095,939 of record CP070771.1, on the reverse strand, counting down.
ATCGTCGGCATCGGGTTGGGATTGATCAGCGGATATGTGGGCGGACGCGTCGATGCGGTCATCATGCGAATTGCCGATGTGCAGCTCACCTTCCCGGCTATCCTGACCGCACTGCTCATCAACGGGCTGGCCAGAGGGTTTTTGCCGCGCAGAATGCATGATGAAATGGCGATTTATGTCTTAGTTATCGCGATCGCGATGGCACGCTGGGTTCAATTCGCGCGGACGGTTCGCAGCTCCACCATGGTGGAAAAGAACAAAGATTACATCAAAGCCGCCCGGGTCATCGGACGCCACCCGGCAGCGATCATGTTCAAGCACATATTGCCCAATGTCATGGGACCGGTGCTGGTGATTGCCACCATCAGCCTGGCGATAGCGGTTCTGCTCGAGGCGACGCTATCCTTTCTGGGTGTCGGAGTGCCGGCCACCCAGCCGTCTTTGGG
>CP070771.1:2091907-2095393 GCA_020345785.1 Desulfobacterales bacterium | reverse complement strand
GCCGGGGTAAATAGCTATTCTTTCCATGTTTTCTTTCCTCTAGTCGAAATGTGAGATTCCAGCCTCGAATCCAATATCTTATACTTACTTAGCATCCTTCAGGCAGCCACCGCAACTTCGGAATGACGCACGTCGGTTGTAATTTTACAGAATTCTATCATCTATTATAACTTGTATCCCTGGCCAATCAATCAAATTATTCAACCCCTTCTGCTTTTAGGCAATCTTCAAAACGCAACCCACAACCATTAACTCACACCCCATAACCCATAACCCGCAAACCTGTACCCCGCAACTCGCACCACGCAACCCACAACCCGCAACCCGTAGCGCGCTCCTCATATCACATATTCTAAAAATGAAACAAGCGTTTTTCCGTATCGGCGTTGATCAGTAATTTCAAATGGCAGCTGATCGATTATCAGTGGCTCCTTGCTGGAATGCTCTACCGTGAGCCGGGTGCCATTAACCATGGACTGGCTGCGATGGAGATTGGACAGCGTGGGTGCGATCATTTTTTTATTGTAGGGCGGATCCATGAATACCAAATTAAAGGTAATACCCAATGACGGCAGGCAGTTCAAATTTTTGGTTAAGTTCCATCGGATGATTTTTGCACGGCTTTCAAGACAGAGGCGATTAATATTGGCTTGCAGCACGGAAATAGAGTCAATATCGATATCAACGAAAACAGCTTTAGCGGCCCCGCGGCTCAGGGCCTCGATGCCAAACGCACCGGTTCCGGCAAACAGGTCCAGCACGCAGGAATTGCGAATCTGAAAGGAAAGAATGTTAAAAATTGCTTCACGAGTTCGATTGGCGGTAGGTCTGGTTTTGGTGCCGGGCACTGAGCGAAGCTTTCTACCTTTGAGCTCACCTGCGATAATTCGCAAAGCCATTCTCAGCTCCCTATGATTTGTAGCTTTTGATCTTCTTGTGTAAGTAGCTGCGGCCAACTCCTATGGCTTCAGCAGTTTTGGTAATATTGTTTTGATACAGGTCGAGCTTGCTATTGATAAATTTTTTTTCAAACGCCAACTTGGCTTCTTTGAGGTTGTCGAGCTGAAGCAATTCGGATTCGCCGATCCCCGGGATCACAACCGCTTCCACATTATAGGCAGCGGGGATATCCTGAAGATCAATGACCTCGCCTTCCACCATAATGGCCAGGCGCTCCACCAAATTTTTGAGTTCTCTGACGTTGCCCGGCCAGGAATATTTAGCGAGAATGTCAAGTGCTTCCGGGGTTATCTTCTTTTGCTTGCTGCGATTTTGAACAGCGAACTCCTTGAAAAAGGCTTCCACCAGCACAGGTATATCCTCAATCCGCAGTCTCAAAGGAGGCACCTCGATAGGCAACACATTGAGCCTGTAAAAGAAATCCTCTCGGAATCGGCCTTTTTCAATTTCATTTTCAAGTTTTTTATTACTGGCCGCAATGACTCTGACATCGACGTTAATGGTGCGGCTGCCGCCGACGCGCTGAATTTTTTGTTCTTGCAAAACACGCAATATTTTAGCTTGGGTATTAAGGCTCATATCCCCTATTTCATCCAGAAAAATAGTTCCCTGGTTGGCCAGTTCGAATTTGCCGATTTTTTTGGTGGTGGCGCCGGGGAATGCTCCTTTTTCATGACCGAACAGTTCGCTTTCAATCAGATTCTCCGGAATCGCCGCACAACTCACGTCAATCAGCGGATGCTCGGCCCGCGGGCTCAGATGATGTATCATTCGGGCAACGAGCTCCTTGCCGGTTCCGTTTTCACCATTTATCAAAATCCAGGTTTCGGTCGGAGACGCCTTGGCAATATTATTTTTCAACTCGATTGTTTTAGGGCTGTTGCCATTGATGGAGTTTTTCTCGATGGTTTTTTTGCGCAGATATTTGTTTTCTTCCTCAAGACGTCTGAAATTCAGGGCATTGTTAATCGCCACGATGATCTTATCGATTGAAAGCGGCTTTTCAATAAGATCAAATGCGCCGAGTTTGGTCGCTTTAACGGCGGTTTCTATTGTTCCGTGTCCGGTTATAATTATAACCTGAATATTCGGATTTTCTCTCTTGATTTCTTTCAGCGTTTCGATTCCATCGATACCGGGCATCCATATGTCCAGCAAAACCAGGTCGGGAGATTCGGTATCTATGATTTTCAAAGCCTCGTAACCATTTGCAGCCGTGGTGACTTCAAAGCCCTCATCCGAAAGCAGGCCGCTCAAGCTCTGCAAAATGGAAGGTTCGTCATCAACAATTAACAGAGAGGGAAACATAAATTTTTGCTCCGTATAAAGTTACATAGTAATTGAACGGTCATACCATCTAAGGCCTGAAGTACCTAAACCGGGGAGGCATGGAGCAAAGCGCATAGGGCAAAGGGTAGAAAACAACAACCTCATCGCTTTGCTCTTTGCACTCTGCGCTTTGCCCGTTTACACCGGCAGCTCAATAACAAATTTTGCACCCCGGGGGACATTATCCTGAACGCTGATAAAACCGTTGTGATCGGCAATAATAGTGCTGACAATTGTAAGCCCCAACCCCATGCCGCTTTTTTTGGTTGAAAAATTGGGTTCAAATAAACGCGTTTTATCCTCGTTGGCAATCCCGGGTCCATTATCGGCCACTTCTATCCGAATCCTTTTTAAAATTGAATCATACGTTAAGTCAAAAGACACAAGGCCATTTTCTTTGATGGCGCCGATGGCGTTATCAATCAGGTTGATAAATGCCTGTTTTATCTGCTGCCGGTCAAGATTAAGCGGCGGAAAGTCGCCGGTATTGTTGATTTCGAATTTAATATTAGGGTGCCCCTCGCGGTATAACGCAATGGATTCTTCAATAATCGGTAGTAAATCGCAGGGTTTGGGGTTGGCACTCGGAAAACGTGCAAATGATGAAAATTCATTTACCAAATTTCGAATCAATTCCACGTGGTCAATGATGGTTTGCGTGCACTCATCAAAAACCGGCTCATTGATATCCCGGGAATATTTACGTTTCAGTCGCTGAGCCGAAAGGGTAATCGGAGTGAGGGGGTTTTTGACCTCATGCGCAATCCGGCGTGCAACTTCACGCCAGGCGGCCATTCGCTGACCTTTTTCCATTTCGGTCAAGTCATCAAACACCATCACAATCCCCATATGTTTTCCGGCATCGTCCTTTAAAACACTCATCGTTACCTGCAAGCTGCGCGGTCTTCCCTGGACGGTGAGCTTAAGCGGAACCTCAATGGTAGCATCCCGGGCAAAGGAGAGATTGGTCATTATTTCATCGGCAAGATCTCTGTTCTGTACCTTTAACAAAGTATTGAAACTGTGATTCAGTACCTCCTCGGACCTGACACCCAGCATTTTCTCAGCCGATTTATTAATGGTGGAAACCATGCCATTGGCATCCAGGGTCACCACACCGGCGGAAACATTTTTTAGGACAAATTCCATGTAATGGCGTTTTTCTTCAATTTCGATATTTTGTTCTTTGAGCATGCG
>CP070771.1:2088315-2091807 GCA_020345785.1 Desulfobacterales bacterium | reverse complement strand
CTCAGGCGCATTCGATTCTGTCCCTCGGCACCAAATTAAAGGATATCAGGCGAAGTTCGATATCCTTTTTTCATTTTTGACCTCACATGCAGACGCATCTCTTATTTCCATTGCGCATAAATCCTAAGCTTGACAAATTTGTGCCCCAACTGTACGATAACGCATTAGGATTACATGAGAATCTGGAATAACCTAATAATTTGATATTTTTTTAATTTCAAGTTGTTCACATTAGAAAAATTTACAAAAGGTCTTATATCCATGGGTAAAGCCAAGATTAGCATTCCAAAAGAAGAAATTGCCAAGTTTTGTAGACAAAACCATATTCGTAGGCTTTATCTTTTTGGCTCAGTACTTCGGGGAGATTTTGGGCCAAGCAGCGATGTCGATGTTCTTGTTGAGTTCGAACCCGGAACCCGGGTTGGGCTAATACGGCTATCTGGCTTGGAGCTTGAACTTTGTCATATTATCGGGCGCAAGGTAGATTTAAACACTCCCGGATTTTTGAGCAAATACTATCGTGACCAAATACTGGATGAAGCCGAGGTTCAATATGCCGCAGCATGACGACAGGATCAAACTACAACACATGCTGGATCATGCCAATGAAGCGGTTGCGATGGTTCGAGGGAAAGAAAAATCCGACCTCCAAAAAAATAGGCTGCTTGAATTGGCCACTACTCGCCTCGTTGAATTTGTTGGAGAGGCAGCCGCAAAAATCAGCCCAGAAAATCAGGCGAAGTATCCCTCTATCCCATGGCCGCAAATTATTGGCATGCGCAACCGGTTAATTCATGGTTATGACTCCGTCGATTTGGATGTTTTGTGGGATACTATCGATGTTGATTTGCCGCCCCTAATTGCTGCGCTCAAGAAAATCTTAGAACAAGAATAATCGAAAATCAAAATTCGTCCGCGATTTCCGACTTTTTTTCAGATCTACAAAAGATCAACTTTCCGCCAATCTCTTTAGCGAATACATCCTATCAAGGCCCTTAATCGGCTTTGGCTTCTTTTCATGCTTTGAATGGAATAGATTCTTAAAACGCAGGTAGTTTGCAGCCACAAACTCCTTTGATCCGATGATACCCGAATCCGTAAAATAGCGGGTACGATACCTGAATCGATCGCTTTTGCTGAGTTCAAAGTCTCTGCGGTGCTCATTCTCAAGAACTTTGGCCTCGATGATTTTGACGTTTGCTTTCTCGGGTTGGCCTAGCGCCCCTGCTTCATAGACATACCGGCGATACCTTCTGATGCGCTCCTTTTTGCTTTTGACATTGAATTCTTTTAAACCGAAATCAGTAGAAAGAAAATTTTCCCGGTTATTGGTCTGGACATGATAGCCAAGGGAATTCCAGCGATACTGCTCGGGCCGCTTTACTAAACCGGCACGTAAGGGATTCAGATCGATGTATGCCAGGCAGTTGATCAGGGTCTCTCCGTTTTCGACAATCACGCTCTTAAAACGATCGCCCCAAAAATATCCCCGCCGATGGTGACGTCGGTTGTAAAACCGGGCAAAGCCCACCTTAATTTCCCGCATAAATTCAGAGAGATTGGATAATTTTAACCGCAATGATGGCACCAGATCATCGGTAAAAATGCGTTCATCCCCATAAAAATCCACATAGCGTTTTAGAATATCCTCGTCTGTAAACTTGTATTCGGGAAATACCCGCATCAATATGTGGATGTGGTTACCCATCAAACAAAATCCTAATATTTCAACCAAATACAGTGCAGCGTACCGTCGGATCAGGTCCAGCATAAAATCCTTTTCAACATCGCCCAGTGGAAATCCGTCCAGGGCGGTTCTGGACATTACGTGATAAACGGTGCTTTGATCATCAATGATCATTCGCTGCGTTCTCGGCATGATAGGCTCCTTTTCTATAGATTGTGACTTCCATCGCACAGGAATTGATATGTGTCAAGCATAAAGTACCTGTCCCTTTTTTTCTTATTCATTATTCAAGGAAGGAAAATAGCAAGTTAACTAGGTCAATAACGATTTTCCGTGCCAATGATCTGTCCCTGGTGATCGGGGCCACTCCCCGTTAGCCCCAGAGCGGTCAATACTCCGGCGGCAATGATGATGATCAGGTAGATATGAAGCCTTTGCACGAGATAAGACTCTCCTCCGGAGGACCGCGGTCAGGCCGGAGGTGGATAGGGCAAGAATCACTCCAGATTGGTATGGTTATGCCGCATCTGCTCCGGCGTCACCCCGAGATGTTCTCGCAACAGCAGCACGAGATACTCGAAAAATAGATATTGAACGCCCTCGTACAGGCTTCCCATCGGCAGTAAGGACGTGGGTCCTGTGGTGTCGTCGGCCATGGTCTGAGCCGGCAGGACCACCGCCAGATCGGCGCTTTGCGGAACCTCGCCGCCGGGTTGTGCGGTAAAGCAAATTGTTTTGGCACCGGCGCTGCGCGCCACCCCCATCAACCCCGCCACCGTCGAGAAATAACCGGGGCCGGCGCTGACCACCAAAATATCACCCTCACCGACCGGGGGGGTCGTCATGTCGCCCACGACATGGGCATCCAGGCCCATATGAAACAGGCGCATGCTCAGAGCTTTCATCATCAATCCCTCTCGTCCAACCCCGTAAAGGACGATTCGCTTCGCCCGGGCCAGGACGTCTATCAAGGCCTCGACTTGGGCCGGATCAATCCGGTTGATGACGTCCGTCAGTTCGGCTACGGCTTTGGCGTTCATCTCCTTGATTGTCATCGACATCACTGCTCCTCTCTGAAAAAATTCCAGCGGCCGCTGGCCACCAAACCGCCTGCATTAGTCGGCAAAGACTGGTTTCAACACAGCGATGGTCTCTTGCATGTCGACCATGACCTTTTCATTGGTCCACTCGAATGGATAAAAAACCTCTAAAAAAACCGGCAGATGCGCCAGCCCAGCCTGATGCATTTCCGCAACCACCCCGGCCGGATCGACAATCCCGTCTTCAAAAGTGAAGCTCCAATGGCGGTCCAATTGGCCGTCGGATTGCTGTAGCTGGACCTGGTTGATATCCGGCGCCAGGCCTTTCAGCCAGGACAGGGTATCCTTCGCCTGTGTGCCGTACAGTGGTTCGTAAATGGCATGACCCCAATCGAAACACCATTGAATCGGAACTGCCGTCCGGCCGGTTAAATCCCGCTGCATCTTTTGGGCCATTTCGATTGACGACGGAAACTCGCGCTCAAGCGGCGTCGGTTCGATCAGCAAGGCCTTCAACCCCCGTTTTTGGGCATGCTCGGAAAGTTCCGCCAGGCTGTCGAGAAGCCGCGCGTAGCCAGTGTCGACCCGCTCGGCGACCAAGGCTTCGTCGGCGCTCAGCGCACCGGCCGGACCGCCCATGGCCTCGACCTCCAGTTCGCCGGCGAAATCAATGGCGTTGCGGTACCACTGCATGGAAGCCTGTCGTCCCTCCGCCAAGGGATGCAAGAGCTGATTGTAAGTGTAATGGGCCAAACCGACGAAAGC
>CP070771.1:2084719-2088215 GCA_020345785.1 Desulfobacterales bacterium | reverse complement strand
AGAAGCAACAGTTTGGGCTTCACGGCCAAAGCGCGAGACAGTTCCAGAAGCCGCCGCTCCTGAAAAGTCAGGGTTTTGGCTAAACGATGGCGTTTATCCCACAATCCGGCCAGATCAAGCAGCCCTTCAAAGTCGACCTGCCCCGGTTTGGCGCAGACCTGAAGATTTTCAAAAACGCTCATATTCATAAAAGGTCGGGGGATCTGGTAGGTGCGTCCAATGCCGGCACGACATATTTGGTGTGGGCGCAAGCCGGAGATGGTACGATCCTGGAAGATAATTTCACCTTGTGTCGGTTTATATACGCCGGTGATGCAGTTAATGAGGGTGGTTTTCCCGGCACCGTTCGGACCAATCAGGGCTACGATCTGATGCTCAATGATGTTGAGGCTGATATTCTTGAAGACCACGAGGCCTCCAAAAGCCATCGAAAGGTCTCTTGCCTGAAGGAGCACTTCCGGCTGTGCGCTTTCATTCATAATGTACTCCCATTAATTTAAAGCACATTTTCAGCATTGCATTCCATGACGGCAAAACCGTTCCGACGGAAACGACCCTATCACATAAAGGGAGATTTTTGAAATATTGAATTTAAAAATTAATGAATGTAATATATCAGATTCGATTACAATATAACTTCCAATCTTGTCAAGAAAAAAATTAAGAATTTTAAGTAATAAAAACTCGTGCCGTAAGGGAGGGCGAAAATTTATTATAACTATTTATTATTAAAGATTAATATCCTGACTTTCCATGGTCTTGGCGACGGTTCGCCGAATTGATGAAATAAATCCCAAATAAAAGGCTTGACAGAGTCCCTTCAGTATGTAATATATCACATTCGCTGTTTTCGGTTATACCGTCATTAATCTTATCAAATCAAAGTTTTTTAAAAGGGGTTTTTCGTAATGCCAAAGTTTGCTGCCTTAAAGCAACCGGAGTCACTGGCCAAGATGGCCTATGAGGCAATCCGCAAGTCCATTCTATCCGGCCAGTGGAAAATTGGTGAATTGTACAATGAAAAAGCAATTGCGGCCGACCTCGGAATTTCACGAACACCGGTCAGAGAAGCGCTGTTAGAACTTGCCGCCCAGGATCTCATCCTATTTTTACCTCGTCGAGGATTGATGGTCAACCGCTTCACCCGGCGTGATGTTGATGAAATTTTTGAGTTGCGAAAAGCCATCGAGCTGGCGGCGGTGGAAAAAATTAGCATAGCTTCTCCGCCGTTCGATTTGTTTGAAATCGAAGAATCGCTGCTCAAGCAACGCAAAGCGGCGAAGGACGAAGATTATCTTGGATTTATGGAAGCGGACAGAATTTTTCACACAAATTTCAGCGAGTTAACCAATAATCGCCGTTTAATCGCTACCCTGGAAAACCTCAGGGACATGATCCATATCATGGGAGTGAAAGCCCTGGCTCTGGAGGGCCGGGCGCTCCAGGTGATCGAAGAGCATCAGGCGATCTTTGAAGCCGTTAGCAGGGGAAATTCCGAGAAAGCCCGCCGGGCCATGGCCTATCATCTGGATCAAAGCAAGGAAGCCGTCGAAGAGTCAGAACTTTAGTCCGGACAAGCCGGGACTGGCGATTGAATATTGAAAATTGAATATTTTCGGATGTCGCTCGCGCAGCGCCGGTGCTTGCGCAGCGTGTCGCTCATTCATTTTATGATTTTTTTTAAGAATTGAACGAATTCATCAAATCTTCATTCTTTGAAGATAAAGAAAATATCCTGCCACCAAAAGCGTAGAAAGAACAATAAAAGACCCGTCAAGGAGGGGCAAATGCGTATTCGGTCTTTTGACTACTGGGAAGCGCCCAGTGTGGATGAGGCTCTGACCGAACTCGAAGTCTCAGGAGAGGACACCAAAGTCATTGCCGGGGGTACCGACCTTGTTTTAAACATGAAAAAGAAAAAAATCCTGCCCCGCCGACTCATCAGTCTGCATAACCTGAAAGAACTGGATTTCGTTCGAACGCAAGATTCTAAAATTCACATCGGTGCCTTGACGCGGCACGCCGATATTGCTGCCCACCCGGTGGTGAAAACCCACTTGCCGATCCTGGGTGAAGCGGTCGGCCTGATCGGCTCGTGGCAGATTCGCAATGTCGGCACGATCGGGGGAAACATTTGCAACGCATCGCCTGCGGCCGATTCCGCGCCGCCCCTGCTGGTGCTGAATGCCCAGCTCATTGTGGCATCTAAAAAGACCGAAAAGAAAATCGCCCTCGAATCGTTTTTTACCGGGCCGGCAGAAACCGTTCTAGAGACCGGTCAAATTCTAAAAGAAATCGTGATTGAGCTCCCCAAACAGCGCTCGGCCGGATGTTATTTAAAACTTCGCAGAAGAAAAGCGGTGGATGTCTCTCTGGCCGGTGTGGCCTTTCAAGCTGAAACCGAATCCGATGGCCGGACGCTCGCCCGGGTAGGCATTGCGTTGGGCGGGGTAGCGCCGACGCCGATCAGGGTTGCCGAGGCCGAAGCGGTTCTTACCGGATTGCATGTGGATGAAGCCCTGACAAAAATTTCGGATTGCGCCGAAATTGCCGTCCAAGCAGCCAGCCCCATCGACGATGTGCGTGCTACGGCCTCGTATCGCCGTACCATTGTTGATGTTTTTCTGCATCAATGTGCACAAAAAGTGCTGAGTACTCTCAAATACGGGGGAGGAAATTAAACATGCGCGTTCCAATCAATCTCACCGTCAACGGCGAAGAATTTCATCTGGAAGTCAAACCCAACCGGGTACTGCTGGATGTCCTGCGTGAAGATTTGGGCTTGACCGGCACGAAAAAGGGGTGCGGTCTGGGCAAATGCGGGGCCTGTACCATTTTATTGGACGGCCGACCGGTTCATTCCTGTTTGCTGCTGGCCGCCCATGCCGACAGAAAACAGATTACGACAATTGAGGGGATCGCCGGAGAAGCGCCGCATCCGCTTCAGGCCGCATTCGTTGAAAAAGGCGCCGTTCAGTGCGGTTTCTGTACGCCGGGAATGATCAATGCCGCCAAAGCCCTGCTTGACACCAACCCGGATCCCGATGAAGCCGAAATCAAGTCGGCAATTGCCGGTAATTTGTGTCGCTGCACCGGTTACAACCAGATCGTTGCGGCAATCCAATCCTGCACCCCATCAAAGCCAGACGTCCAGCCGGCGGGAAGGGGGCAATCAAATGAATGAATTAGACATTGTCGGTAAATCCTATCCCCAGATCGACGGGATGCAAAAAGCCATGGGCAAAACGAAATTCGTTACGGACTTGGTCTTGCCAAGCATGCTTTACGGACGCACCCTGCGAAGCCCCTACCCCCATGCGAATATAAAACATATTGACACTACCAGAGCCAGGGCGCTTGCCGGCGTCAAAGCGGTGGTCACTTATGCCGATACCCCCGGCATCAAATTCGGACCGCGCTCGGAAGACTGGACCATCTTTGCCGGAGACAAGGCCCGCTTTCACGGAGATGAGGTTGCGGCCGTCGCCGCCGTGGA
>CP070771.1:2081105-2084619 GCA_020345785.1 Desulfobacterales bacterium | reverse complement strand
ACATCCGTTCTATTTATCTATTTAGATAATTTCTGAGATTTGATAAATTTGCACTGTGCCCGGTAAAGCCCGAATAGGCCTGTGCGGCGTAGCTTCAGCGACGGCGTACCTGTGCGGCATAGCTTTAGCGGAGACGTACCTGTGCGGCATAGCTTTAGCGGAGACGTATGCCCCAGGAGCTCTGCATCATATCATCATCCGTGGAATAGAGCGCAAACCGGTCTTTAAAGACAGTGGGGGTCGGAATAATTTTAGGTAGTGTAAAGAGTTTTTCGCACTTTTGGGCAGTGACCTTTGAGTTAAGCAGCAAATACCTCTTCCCTTTTTAATTCAGATAGCAGTTTCATATTCAGATAACGTCTTGTTCCCCGACGGGTGCCGGCAATGTGGCGCAGGATGATGACAACAATACGGGGGGATGCAATTAAGCCCCATATGGCCCTTCATGCATGTCACCCGCTCCTGTGAAAAGCCAGGCCCTGACGAGGCAGCACGCCAGGGCCTCAATGGCATCGATGGGGTCCGGATGGATGGTGGGCTGCCTTAGACCAACCCCTGTGACCTCAGTTTAAGAATGTTTTGATCTATAAGGTCTTATCTTTCTGATTTTAAATCATTTCGGGGTAGTTCGGGGTCGGGCCACGGCAGCTAATTGATATAGAACGGATAGTTGCCAATTTTGCCTTCTGAAGTAGGCCTATATTGAGTTTTGCGAGGGCAAAAAGACCCATTTTCTCTGATACTTATTGCGAGGGCAAAACGACATTTTAGAGAAGTATCTGGTAAAAGGGACGAAGGACCTCCAGGATGAATGGTCGGGTACTACCGCTGCCCGCCAGGTTAAATGTGGAACCTTTATTTAAGTGGGGTGGGGAGCAAATCCTTTATTGATTATTGAGTCCATGAAAAGAAGTTTGGGCTTTGGGCCAAAGGGCGCGATGTCATAGAAAGCGGTGAACGATATCAGCTACGGAAGAGTCGCATTCCCGATAAGACTCTTTTCGAGGCTGAAAAAGAGGATATAGGCTTTGAAAACATCGGTTTTTGGGACATTAAAGTTTAATAATCAATAACTTAGCATGGCCCCAGACCCAGGATTGCAGATCTCCGCTTATTCTATTCGCCGCCGGAATGACGAATTAAGCAGCCGGGTTGACAATCATTGCGTTACATTTTCCCGCGTTCTTTTAGCTCCCTGGCCAGATTGGCGAAGGCTAATTCAGTAGCCAGCGACCGGCCTACCACAGCAGCGGGGGCAAATTTTCGGATGAAGTCGATCTCCTTGTCGCTGGGAGGCTTTGTTTCTGAGAGGTCGTCTGATATCTTTAAATCCCAGGGAATGTCTTTTTTGACATCTTCAAGTGAAATTCGTGGATGGATCTCGGCCAGATACATCTCTTTGGTTTCGAAGTCGAATTTGAAAATTCCTTTCTGGGTTATCAGCTTGGAAGGGCCGCTGCCCTCCGGAAATAATCCGCACCGGTCCCGGGCATCTCCGCCACTTAAATATCCTGGTGAAGTCAGGTAATCCAGCTTTTGCACAAATTCACCACCCCGCATGGTTAGCACCGTGCGTTTGGAATAGGAGATAAAATCCGCAGCTCCACCGGATCCCGGCAATCTTAAATCCGGCTGGTAGTAATCACCAATGGTTGTCGTATTTAAGTTGCCGAATTTATCTATCTGACCGACGCCAAGAAAGCAGATATCTACAAATCCGCGGTAGGTCATGGTGAAGGTCGTAAAAAGGTCGGTAGCGCACGCATACCCTTTGCAGGACATGGCATCTGCGATGTGGTTTGGTGGAATAAGAGGCTCAAAGTCGATCATGCCCGCTTCCATCATCAGGTTTGCCTTAGGTGCATGCAGGGCTTTGGCCAGTGCTCCGGCCGTCGTGGGCAGACCTACGCCGAGTATTACATTATCGTAGTTTTTGATTTCTCTGGCCGCAGAAATGATCAAAAGTTCGTTTAAGGTATATTTCTTAGTCATATAACAGCCCCTTTTCTTCCAGCAGGTTTTCAATCTCGGGCAGGGTTAGTCCGGTCGATCGATCCTTACCGTTTTCATCCCATGAGGAGTGAAAAGCCGCCCCATAGTTTGCCGGCGCTGAATAAAACGGTTTAGCGATCAGCCGCTTGAGTCTGTCGCTTCCGAATTTTTCAACGTAGTGATCAATGTACCCCTGTCGGTCCTGACAGCCGAAAATCCATTCATCCATCCATGCCTGCATGCTGTCGTGCCCGGCGGCGGCCATCATAAATAACCCGTACATCAGTCGGTCCTGGTTGTAATGCCCCACCACTTCGGTTGGGTGTGCTCCCCAGGGCACCTCGATCACCGCATCAGCCCTGAAAGCCGGTATTATCGTATGATGGGGGCTGGATCGGATGATTTCGGTATCGACAATCTCTTCACAGGTAATAATGATTCTCTTGCTGGCCAGAGCTGCGGCAGGCACACTGCCGATCGCGCCCCAGTATTGTGCATTGCCGAATTTATCCGCTCTTTGAACATGGACAATACAGACGTCCGGATTTGCCGCCGGCACGGTCACCACATCCTTTCCGGTATAGGGACATTTGATGATTCGATATTTATTGTCACCCAGGAAACTTCGTTTTTTGAAAAGATCGGTAACGGTAATGCCTTCAAAAACCTGCATGAAAGTAAATCCGTGCATCCCTGCCAATAACCGGGCGTTATAATTGTAATTCGTATAGTCTTCCAGTTGCAAGGTACCAGCCTGGAGGGCGCGCTCAACTGCCGAACCGCCGTTTCTTCCGCCGGATCGCAGGACATAAGTCGTTACAAGGCGATCCACGGACCCTGCAGCCACCAGCAATTCGACGTCCAGGATCCCGGATTGTGAATACAGAGTGAATCCTTTTTTCTTCTGCCGTATAATCTCAAAAACCAGCTCCATGCAGGTGCATACGGTATAATTTCCAATGATTAAATGGTCACCGTCATTTATGAAATTATCGACGGCTTCCGAAACACGCATAACTTTTTCAATTTGTTTTGCCATCGTCAGGATTCCCTTTTTTAATTCAACTCCGATTTATTCAACCGATGAGGCAGACATATCATATGTTGCGTAACAACTAAATGCCTATGATAGTCAACCTTTGATCTAAGCAAACCTAGCGAAACATATTCTGTGCCCTGAAACTTCTTTTGAACTTTTCCCATTAGTGCGCTAGAAGATGGGGATGTCCGTTCCATTTCCATATTTATACTATATTTACAAAAACTTATAGACCTGATAAATAACCGTCACGTCTGGCATAGCTCAAATGGACGTGTGCGGCGTAGCTTCAGCGAAGACGTATGCTTAAGGTGCTCAGTATCATTTTATCATCCAAACCGGCAAAATAGAAAAATGAATGTGCCTTAATTCTTCGGCGCGGGAGGAGGTAGACGGGTGAGCGACGAGACAATCAGGCAACGGCTGGCGGCGATTCTCGCCGCCGATGCGGTTGGCTACTCGCGCCTGATGGCCGCGGACGAG
>CP070771.1:2077482-2081005 GCA_020345785.1 Desulfobacterales bacterium | reverse complement strand
CGGGGGGATTGTCCTTCATCAGGGTAAAATTGCCGAAATGAAAACCGGTGAAGGCAAGACTTTGGCCGCCACACTGCCGGCGTACTTAAATGCACTGACCCGAAAGGGGGTGCATATTATTACCGTCAATGACTACCTGGCCAGGCGCGATACGGAATGGATGGGCAATATCTACAAATTCCTTGGGCTTTCCGTTGGAACCGTCCTGCACGGTTTGAACGACCAGGAACGGCAAACGGCCTATGGCTCCGACATTACATATGGGACCAACAATGAGTTTGGATTTGATTACCTGCGCGACAACATGAAGTTTGACCTGGAATCGCTGGTTCAGGGCGAGCTCAATTTTGCCATTGTGGACGAGGTTGACAGCATATTGATCGATGAGGCCAGAACGCCGCTGATTATCTCGGGGCCGGCAGAAAAATCCACTGATCTATATTACCAGGTAAACGGCTTAATTCCGCGGTTGCGCAAAGATATCGATTATACCATCGACGAAAAGGCCCGTTCGGCAATTCTTACCGAAGATGGAGTGGCCAAAGCCGAAAAACTCTTGCAGATCGACAATCTTTACGATCCCAAATACATTGAATTGTTGCACCATATAAACCAGGCCCTCAAAGCCCACACGCTCTTCAAGCGGGATGTTGACTACATCGTCAAGCACGGTGAAGTTATCATCGTCGATGAATTTACCGGTCGGCTGATGCCCGGACGCCGTTACAGCGAGGGACTGCATCAGGCTCTGGAGGCCAAAGAAGGCGTCAAAATCGAAAACGAGAATCAGACCCTGGCCACCGTTACCTTCCAGAACTATTTCAGGATGTATTCCAAACTTGCCGGCATGACCGGTACCGCGGATACTGAGGCCACCGAATTTAAAAAGATATATGACCTGGATGTGGTGGTAATTCCCACCAACATGCCCATGGTTCGCGATGATTTTCCGGACGTGATCTACAAAACCCGCAAAGAGAAGTTTGACGCGGCGTTGGATGAAATCGAAGAACTGCATCAAAAAGGCCAACCTGTTCTGGTGGGTACGATTTCCATCGACGTCTCCGAGGGGCTTAGCAAGAAATTGAAAAAACGGGGCATTCAGCATTCTGTGCTCAATGCCAAAAATCACGAGAAAGAGGCCGAGATCATCGCCCAAGCCGGCCAGAGAGGCGTGGTAACCATTTCCACCAATATGGCCGGCCGCGGAACGGACATCGTGCTGGGACAGGGTGTAACGGATTTAGGCGGATTGCATATCCTCGGCACCGAGCGACATGAAAGCCGGCGTATCGACAATCAGCTGCGCGGCCGATCCGGCCGGCAGGGAGATCCCGGCTCCTCTCGATTTTATCTGGCTCTGGAAGATGATCTTTTGCGAATTTTCGGCGGGGAGCGCATCACCGGCATCATGGAAAAACTGGGCATGCAGGAAGGGGAGCCCATTGAACACAACATGATCAGCCGGGCCATCGAAAATGCCCAGTCTAAAGTGGAAGGGCATAATTTTGAAATTCGTAAACAACTTCTCGAATATGATGACGTGATGAACCAGCAGCGGGAGGTCATCTACCGACAGCGGCGCGAAGCGTTGAATGGTACCAACCTGAAGGCAGCAATTGATGATATGATCCGCGAAAAAGCCGAAGATATTGCCGTCACCTTTGCCGGCGATAATCCGCATGCTGAAGAGTGGGACCTGAAAGAAATCAGAGACGCGGTCTACAAGCAATTTAATTTCCGCTTAAATTCTTTTGATGCGCAAAGCTTAGACGGTCTCAATCGGGACGGTCTGGCAGAATTGATTTATGAAGCCGCCGCAAAAGTCTATGAGGAGCGTGAGGCGGCCGTCGGTTCAGACGAGTTCAGGCAGCTGGAACGCTTTGTCATGCTGCAAACGGTCGATAATTTATGGAAAGATCATTTGCTGTCCATGGACCATCTCAAGGAGGGCATTGGGTTGAGAGGCTATGCCCAGCAGAACCCGCTGATCGTCTATAAAAAAGAAGGCTATGAGTTGTTTCAGGATATGATCCAAAGGATCAAAGAAGAAACTCTGGGGATCTTATACCGCATCCAGATTGCTGAACAGCAGAAAATAGACGACTTCCGGCAGCCCCGAGACCAGCAATTGGTTTTTTCCGGAGGCGGTGAATCCGAGAAAAGAAAGCCGGCCAAGCGCACTGCCAAAAAAATCGGCCGCAATGCACCGTGTCCCTGCGGCAGCGGGAAAAAATATAAAAAATGTTGCGGCAGATAGAGTGTGGGTTCGAGATAAAAATTCGGGAACAGGCCTTTACAATCATAAAACGAAGTGCTTATAATAAAATTGTTCCTACAACCCATGAGGTTGTGATAGAATTGAGTATGTACCGATGAGCCAGTATGACCCGAACGTAGAGGAGCGTGTAGATTCGGAGACCGACATAGAGGTCGATGAACCGCCCATGTACAAAGTGATGCTCCTCAACGACGACTATACAACCATGGATTTTGTGGTTGAAGTGCTGGTTTATGTATTTCAAAAGCCGCCGGAGGAGGCTACGCTGATAATGCTCAACGTACATCGCAAAGGCGTAGGGGTCTGCGGCATATATCCATACGAGATCGCTGAAACTAAAGTGAATACGGTAGAGAATTTGGCTCGCGAAAATGGATTTCCCCTAAAATGCATTATGGAAAGAGAGTAGACTATGATCAGCAAAGAGCTCAGCGCAACTCTTGGCTTTGCTGTTAGAGAGGCAAAAAAAAGACGCCACGAATATGTCAGCATTGAACACATTCTTTTTGCCATTTTATACGATCCCACCGGCATTGACATCATTGAAAATTGCGGCGGCAATGTCGATCATTTGATCAGCTCGCTCGAAGATTTTTTTGAGGAAAAAATAGAACGGATCCCCGATGGCAATGAATATGTGCTGCAGCAAACAATCGGTTTTCAACGCGTGATTCAGCGGGCCGTGAATCACGCACGCTCGGCTGAAAAACCGGAAGTGACGGTCAGCGACATTTTGGCATCCATCTTTCTGGAAAAGGATTCACACGCGGAATATTTTCTAAGAGCTGAAGGGGTCACCCGCCTGGATGTGTTGAATTATATTTCCCACAGCGTCTCCAAATCTTCCTATGAAGACGCACCTGCCGAGTTGACGAGAACGACCAAGGACAAGGGTAAGAAGAAGGCCAATCCGCTGGAGCTGTTTACAACCAACCTGATTAAAATGGCAGCAGACGGCAAACTGGATCCGCTCATCGGCCGCAAAACTGAAATGGAACGCACCATGCAGGTCCTGTGCCGCCGGCGCAAAAACAATCCGGTTTATGTCGGTGATCCCGGTGTGGGAAAAACGGCCATGGCTGAAGGCCTGGCCCAGCAAATCCAAAAAGGTGACGTGCCCGAGCTGCTTAAGGATGTGGAAATTTTCGCCCTTGATCTCGGCGGCATGCTGGCCGGAACCAAATTTCGCGGTGATTTCGAACAACGCTTAAAAGGGGTGATCGCCGAGCTCAAGAAGAAACC
>CP070771.1:2073849-2077382 GCA_020345785.1 Desulfobacterales bacterium | reverse complement strand
TCTTTATGCAGCAGCCGGCCAGCCGATAGGTTGACCTCGCGATTATTTTCGGTTAACAGCCGCAACCGCTGATTTTTGACTTCCAAAACGACTGCACAGAGGATTCGCTGGTGGTCGATATATTCAACAATACATCCTGATTCCATAGCGAGTACAATAACAACCGGCCCGAATAAAGTCAATGACTCCAAAACGGTCGTCACCGGCTTTTGGATGAAAAGATGCAGGGTATCAGATTTAGGTGTAAGGTATAAGGTGCAGGGTAAAAGGCAAAAGAGAAAAAACATCGATTCGTATGGACGAGCACGCGGTCGAAATGGACTTGAACCGTGCGCCTTCAACCTTTCACCTTAAACCCTATACCTTATAACCTATACCCTATAACTATACCACGTCCCGAAATTGCTTGCAGTTGTATTTTAACGCCCTTATATTAAAGCACTATGCCCAGATACCAGCAACCAGCAACCAAAGGCCGGCAACCGGCAACTTCCCTCATAAAACCTTATTTCGTTGAAAATCGTTTCAAAATTCTAGTCGGACTGCTCAGTCTGATCATCGTCGATGTACTCCAGCTGATTATTCCCCGCATCATCAAGTGGGCGGTAGACGATCTGACGGGCTTCAGAATCGATGCCTGGCGCCTGCTGTCTTACGCCCTTTACATGGTAGGCATTGCGCTTTTTATCGGTCTATTCCGATATGTTTGGCGGCGCTGTCTGTTGGGCACTTCAAGAAGAATCGAAGAGGGCTTGCGCAACACCTTATTTACCCATCTGCAGCACTTACCGGCATCCTATTTCGATGGCGTCAGGACCGGCGATCTGATGGCCCACGCCACCAACGATATTCAGCAAATCCGGATGGCCACCGGCATGGGAATGGTGGCTTTAAATGATGCTATCTTTCTGGGAATGGCGGCAATCGGCTTCATGGCCTATATCAATGTCAAACTGACCGCCTTTGTTCTGATCCCCATGCCAATTATTGCCATAAGCACTCGGTTTTTCAGCAAAAAAATGCATCAACGCTATCAGGCGGTTCAAGCCGCATTTTCCGAACTCACAGAGGTCATCCGGGAGCGTTTTGCGGGTATCCGCATCATCAAGGCCCATCACCGTAAAAAGGAAGAAGCTTTCAGAGTAGAAAAGGTCTCAAAAGATTACATTAACAAAAATATCCGACTGGTGAAGATTATCGGTTCTTTTTTTCCGATGATGGTGTTTTTCTCAAATCTAAGTCTGGCCATTGTGCTCTACCTTGGCGGCCGACAAACCATTATGCAGATCATTACGCCAGGGGATTTTGTCGCATTTATCAGCTATCTGGGTTTGCTGACCTGGCCAATGATGGCCCTAGGGTGGGTAACCAACCTTATCCAGCGGGGTCGGGCTTCTTTGGACCGTATCGACATAATTCTACAAACTGTGCCCGCCATCAGAGACCGCGAAGAGGCCGCGCCCCTCGAACGGACGGACGGGCATCTCGTCTTCGAAAATGTTTTTTTCAGCTACGACGCCGCCCGAAATTCCGACGGGCCGCCGACGCTCAACGCAATTGATTTAACCATCGAACCGGGTCAAGTGCTGGGCATTGTCGGCCCACCAGGAAGCGGCAAATCGACGCTCATCAGCCTCATCCCGAGACTCTATGACGTCCAACAGGGCAGAATCATGCTGGACGGAAATGACATTCGGGACCTGAAAGTAAAGGATTTGAGATCCCACATTGCCTTTATCCCCCAGGAGCCGTTTCTGTTTGCCGGAACGATTCGGGAAAATATTGCCTTCAACAACGGGCAGGTTCACGACGAGCGAATTGAACAAGTTGTCCGGGACGCGGCCTTGTATGATACGATCACAAGCTTTCCCGCCGGTCTCGACACCGTCGTCGGAGAAAAGGGGATTATTCTCTCAGGCGGTCAAAAACAACGCATTGCTCTGGCGCGTTGTCTGCTGAAAAACGCCGGCATCCTGATTCTGGATGATCCCATCAGCCAGGTTGATCTGGAAACCGGTACAGCCATCATCAACACCATCAGAAAAATGGCGGGACAAAAAACCATTATCATCGTCTCCCACCGTCTTTCCGCCGTCAGTTATGCCGACCGTATCATCACCCTTGATCTGGGTCATCTCGTGGAATCAGGCACCCACCGGCAACTCATGGAATCGAACAATTATTATGCCAAGACGTTTAACCTGCAGGAAATAGAAGAGGAATGGGATGCAGCCTGACTACGGATACTTTGAGGAAACCAAGCTGGGGAAACCCTACGACGTGCGACTGCTCAAACGGCTGCGTCCATTTGCCAGGCCTTACCGGCTGCTGCTGACGGTCTCCATCGGACTGGTGCTGCTGATGACCGTCCTGGATTTGGCCCTTCCATACATCACCAAGATTGCCATTGACCGATATATCGTGCCGCTGATGGCCTCGATCTCCGACAACAATAAAACCGGCGTTGAGGCAGCGACCAGAATTATCCGGGTCGATCTTACCAATCCCCAACAGCAGGCCTTGGTGGACAAATACCGGGCCTTGTTCAAAATTGAAGGTCAGACAGCGCTCATCGCTTACGATGTCTTGGACCGCATGGAAAAATCAGATCTGGCCGTGCTGCGCCGCAATGATCTAACGGGGCTCAGTGTTCTATCCATAGTCTTTTTGGGCCTGGTCGTCATAAACTTCATTTTGAGTTTCGCTCAGCGTATGATTATGGAATATACGGGCCACATGATCATGCATGATTTGCGCATGCGGTTGTTTATCCATATACAGGATCTGACCATCGCCTTCTTCACCCGCAACCCGGTAGGTCGCCTGGTCACCCGGGTTACCAACGACGTCCAGAATATGCACGAGCTATTCACTTCGGTAATTTCCATGATCTTCAAAGATCTTTTTCTACTTTGCGGGATCGCCTTGGTCATGCTGGTATTAAACTGGAAACTGGCACTGGTATCCTTCACTGTTCTGCCGCTGGTTTTGTATGCTTCGTTGAATTTTTCCAGGCGTGCCCGGCAAATTTTTCGTGATCTGCGCATTCAGGTGGCCGAGATCAACACCCGGTTTGCGGAAACCATCGGCGGCATCCGGGTGATCCAATTGTTCCTTCAGGAAATTAACAATTACCGCAAATTTGAAAAATTAAACCACGAAAACTACCTGACCGGGATGAGGCAAATCCATGTGCTGGCGATATTTATGCCGCTGATTGAGGTGCTGGCGGTCGTGGCCGTGGCCCTGGTGATATTTTACGGCGGCGGACGGGTGATCAGCGGTGCGCTGAGTCTGGGAGCTCTCGTGGCGTTTATATCGTATATCAGAATGTTTTTCAGACCCATCCGGGATATGGCAGAAAAATATAACATTTTACAAAATGCCATGGCATCGGCAGAACGAATTTTTTTAATCCTGGACAGCCGCGAACGCCTGCCCCGGCCTGCTGCCGGCAAAGCTGTCGCCTCATCCAACCTGCAGCAAATTGAAGAAATACGCTTTGAAAACGTCTCATTCAGCTACCCCGGTGG
>CP070771.1:2070204-2073749 GCA_020345785.1 Desulfobacterales bacterium | reverse complement strand
AATAAAATCTCAAATCTCAAGCACCAAATTACAAATAAATCTCAAATCTCAATATTCAATGACCAAAACATTCCCCAAAATTGCGGCGCGCCACGACTTAAAATCCGGTGAGCCGGGGATCATGCCGTTGGGCGCAATGGCAGACGGATCCTCTGTTTGGATTTTTGAATTTGGGTCATTGGGATTTGTTTGGGATTTGGTATTTGGTGCTTGGAATTTCCATGATTTTTGTTAAGCGGGCAATTTTCGCAAAAATAGTCACTGATCTCCTTAAATGACGGAACCCTGCAAGGGTTATCCCCGCTCGCTCATCGCGCTAACGCCTCTACAAACTGGATGACGCTCTCATCCGGCCTGAACGCTAATTCATGGCAGCATACTCGGGTAGCCAACTTTTCAAATAGTCCCATCGTAAATTCCATGCCGGCGCGATCCCAGAGCGGCGGGAATGAACATTTCAGCATTCGGGTGACTGATTCGGCTGCGGTCGTTTGGCGGAGTGCATTCTGCTGAGCATGAGACAGAAAAAAGATTGCTTCTAATTTGACGCCCCGGGGGGAGCCGAATTTAGCTTCACCGTGCCAGGGCGTGCCGAACATCCGCATTTCTCCGTTAATTTGACGCACAAGGGTTCGGTCGTCACTTAAAACCGCCGCGCCTTTTACCCGATCCCATAGATTGGCCAGGGTGCTTTTGCCGGCACCGGATTCACCGGCAAACAGCATTCCTTTTCCGTTAAAATCGATGCCACAGGCGTGAATGATGACCCCGTGTCCCCTGGCCAGATAGTTTATCATCAACAGTTCCATAGTCGGCCCAAAAAAGGGATCGATAAATTGACCGTCCGGTTCGGCAAAGTAAAGGTTTGCCCGTTCGGGTTGGGTCGGCAAGACAAGCAATCTTTGCAGATCGGAATATGAGTCAAAAATTTTGATTACCGATGCGTTGCCGTTTCGGTAAGATTGCCAGATCGGTGGACTGTCGAAAAATTTTTCTCCCAAAACCAGTTGCGGGGCACCAAGATGCAGTGTCAGGTGGAGATCGGCCCGACTGTCGGAAATAAAAGGCTGGTATGCCTGGGGCACAACAATTTCGACCTCTGCGGATTGCCATTCAACTGCCGTTGTTATGGCACCGATACTGATTTTGAGACTTGAGGGCATGGAGTGAATAAGGTAAAAGGCTAAAGGTAAAAGGTTAAAGGTTAAAAGCTGACGGATTCGTAAAAAGTCCTCGAATCATCATGCCGGACTTGATCCGTCATCCAGAACACCTTGAATTTACTGGATTCCGTCTTTCGTCGGAATGACGGCCAAACGGAAGAATTTACTTTTTACGAGTTTATCAAAGTTAAAGGCAAAAGGTAAGAAGGGCAGAGGCTGGCATTTTCGAGTTTAGCATTTTTTATTTGCACCTTGGTATTTCCTTTGAACATTCAACCCTTCATAGAGGGGATCGCCACGCCGGTGCCGAGACATCTCCGCCTCCCAACATTCCACAGGCCGGCCGCAGAAATATTAAAATTCGATCGGTCATCGCGTTCGATTCGGCTGAGCGTCCAAAAGTAAAGGCCTTTCACCTTAGTTTTATGATCCCGGCCCCTGACAGGGCTGAAACGTAGGCGGACCGCAGCCGACCCCTGAGGGCCCGCCGATTCCGGAAGTCTTGCATACCGCCAGTACGGCCGTTTTGGCGTCCAGCCTGATTTTCTTTATTTCAGGCTTTATATATTTTTTCTTTTCTTTTTCCATAATTAACCCGCCCTGGAAAATAACATATCCAGCGTTGTGAACTATTATCTGAACTTGAGACACTTGTTTGACTGAGGCGCTGGCGGCTTAATTACTGTATGCTGCGCATATATTTTATTGGATTATTCGTTATCCAAGCACCGGTCTGCTGGTTTGCGGCCAGCAAGATTGAACCCGGCTATATTTAGATCCGCCTCACAGAATAAATCATTATTTTACAGTCAATAAACGAGCTGCATCATCACCGAGGTCTTGCGCCTTGTCTTTTTCTTCCTTTTTCCTTTAGCCTTTCTCCTTTAACCTCTTGCCTATATTCTTCAGCCCAATCAACTAATCAATTAAACGAACTGCTTCAATCTCGATTAAATCATCCACAAACGCTCTCAAATCCGCTTCAGCTTCCTGGGACGAGGCTTCATATTCATCTAAAATTTTATCTTTAATGGCTTTCAAATCCCGCTCACCATCCAGATGCTCCCAGATAAATGCTCCGACATCATTCAGATTGTAGATACTGCCCATATCTCCGACGTTATCTTTGATTGGAACCAAGATGGTCTCATCCTCGATACGGCGATACACAAAGTTTTCATTTCTCTGATAACGATGATCCAAATCCGTCATTATAAAATGGTCCCTTGTCTGTTTTCAGTATATGTGCGGCCAGCCGAATTTTTCTTAATCTTACCACGAATCCTGCCATATATCCAGCAATGGAAACATTTTAGGGCAAAAGGCTGAAGGCTCGCAAAATAGTCAATGTGAAATCGTGCCTAAAGAACAAACTCTGAGAATATAAGTTCAACGTTTTGAATATCGAATATCGAACAAGAAATATCGAATTATGAAATTTTCTTCTTATTTCGCCTTGCAGTGTTAATACTGGAAACAAAAATCGAAATTAACTCATTATTCTCTTTAACTAGTGGTTCTAACTTCGATTTTGGGTTTATGAGTTTTGCCCTGCCAATCATAATTAGCCACACCCTAGTTTCACGTAACTCTTTAAGGGATACTTTCATTTTATGAATAAAATCTGAGCGAGACTCTGCGCTTTGGGCTTCGCCGTAATTTGGTGCGGGAGAAGATCCGCAACGAATTAGTTGTCGTGCAATGTGTTTCCCTAACACTGTTGTGGGTAAAGATTCGGCTAATTGAATGATCTGAACTGCAAAGTCTATTAATCGGTCCTCAAGATCAAATGTTCTTTTATCCTTCGACATTCAATATTCCTTGTTCGATATTCGATATTCGCTTTTTTATTCCGTTATCCTAGCGCCGTTTGCCTCATGCGCCTATTTTCATACCGCTGTCCTTTATTTTTCGCTTATTTTCTTTTACCGTATGTCTTACGCCGAAGGCCGAAAGCCGATTTTTTATTCCCTTATCCTTTGGCCTTGCGCCTTTGGCTTTTTTATTTCCCAGCCACAACAGCCCGATCAGCGCGAGCACCCCCATGACGGTGGGGATCGGCCACTCGGCGGCATTGAGGGAGACGCCAGCCTCGGAGACAAAACAGCCGCCGCTGCTGCTGCGGGTGTTCGTGCCGACGTCACCGTCGGATTGCACTGCTGTTCCGGTGCTCCCGGTGTTTGTTCTGGCCGTATCGTCAATGTCGGGTTCGGGAGCCGGTTCCAGGGTCGGGCTCACCTGGGCGCTGCGGGGGCTTTGATCGCCCTCGGCGTCGACGGCAGTCACCGTGTAATAGTAGGTGGTGCCGTCGCTCACGGCCAGCGCGCGTTGACTGCCGATGGTGGTGTCCACATATTCGACGGCATCCAGCGGCTCGGTGGT
>CP070771.1:2066527-2070104 GCA_020345785.1 Desulfobacterales bacterium | reverse complement strand
TCAAACTTACTTCCTTTCGACTACCGCTTTTACAAACCGGCAAATATGTGTAAGTTGCTAACAATCTGATATTATAAAACAAATTATTATTCCGGACAGTTGGCATATCTGTTGCTAAAATAGTTTTGTTTAGTGATAAAATAGGTAGCGGCGTTAGCGGAGGCACTTATCAAGGGTTCCGGATACGCTGGGGGATTGCTTCACCTTTTCCTTAAGACAAATAGTGGCGATCAAAACGAATTTTAAATGCAAACGAGCATTTTTGCAATGTGAACTTGATATTGCCAAAAGGGAGAAATCCTTATGAAAGGAAAATCCGAAACCATTATCTTAACCGCATTTTTTTTGTTCATGGCGATCATCGTGATTTCACCCCCCATTTCGGCGGTCGACACAATTACGATTATCGGTGAGGTCAATGACGCGAATCAAATCGTTGCCGACAATATAATTTACGAGGTGGATGACACACCCGAGGGGAATGAGCTGATAACCAATTACATCAGTGAGAAAGTTGAAGTCACCGGAAGCCTGAGAATAGAGGGTGACATGCGGATTCTTGCCGTGAAATCGTTTAAAATTGTTAAGGAGTAATTAATCCGCCGGATCTTCGATCCAACGACTTTCTTCAATTTTCATAGAATACTTCACAGCCCTGATTGTGCTATTTTTCAGGGCGGATTAATTAAGGAGGAAAACAAAATGCCTGCAAAGATGCTTTCATATGGTTTCGACGCCAGAGAGCGTTTGTTAAGGGGCGTCAACACCCTGGCCGATGCGGTAGCCGTGACTTTGGGACCCAGGGGTTGTAATGTTGTGCTTGACAAATCCTTCGGTTCACCGCTGGTTACCAAGGACGGTGTCACGGTGGCCAAAGAGATTGATTTGGAAGATAAGTTTGAAAACATGGGGGTCCAGATGGTCAAGGAAGTTGCCAGCAAGACCAGTGATATGGCAGGTGACGGTACAACAACCGCCACGGTTCTGGCCCGGGCCATCTACCGAGAGGGACAAAAGCTGGTGGCCGCCGGTAATAATCCTATGGGGATTAAGCGGGGTATAGACAGGGGTGTCGGGGTTGTGGTCGCAGAACTCAAGAAACTGAGCCAACCCACCAGGGACAAAAAAGAAATTGCCCAGGTGGGCACGATTTCAGCCAACAACGATCCCATGGTCGGCAAGCTGATCTCCGAAGCCATGGAAAAGGTCGGCAAAGAAGGGGTGATTACCGTCGAAGAAGCCAAGAGCATGGACACCACGCTGGAGATTGTGGAAGGCATGCAGTTTGACCGCGGATACTTATCCCCTTACTTTGTCACCCATCCGGATAAAATGGAGGTTAATCTGGACGATGCTTACATTTTACTGAATGAAAAAAAGATCACCAGTATGAAGGACCTGCTGCCGCTGCTGGAAGAAGTCGCCAGAAAGGGGCGGGCTCTGCTGATTGTTGCCGAGGATATTGAAGGGGAGGCCTTGGCGACACTGGTCGTAAATAAGCTGCGCGGCACCCTGAAGGTTGCGGGGGTAAAGGCGCCCGGTTTCGGTGATCGGCGCAAGGAAATGCTGCAAGACATAGCCGTGCTGACCGGAGGACAGGTCATCTCCGAGGACATGGGCATCAAGTTGGAAAATGTCACCACGCGGGATCTCGGCCGCTGCAAAAAAGTCAAAATTGACAAGGACAACACCACCATTGTGGAAGGCGCCGGGGAAAAATCCGAAATCGAGGGGCGAGTTAAACAGCTTCGCGCCCAGATTGAAGAAACAACTTCCGATTATGACCGGGAGAAACTACAGGAACGGCTGGCCAAATTGGTTGGCGGCGTGGCGGTAATCCGCATCGGTGCCGCTACCGAAACCGAAATGAAGGAAAAGAAGGCCCGGGTCGAGGACGCATTAAACGCAACTCGTGCCGCTGTTGAGGAAGGCATTGTCCCCGGCGGCGGCGTGGCCCTGGTGCGCTGTCTGGATGCCTTGAATAAATTGGACGTTTCAGGAGAAGAAAAAAACGGCATCAACCTGCTAAAACAGGCTCTCGTTGAGCCCTTGAAGCAAATTGCCGCTAATGCCGGCTGCGAGGGGTCCGTCGTGTTGCGCATGGTTCTGGAAGGCAAAGACGATTACGGCTTCAATGCTGAAAAGGAAGAATATGAAAACCTCATGGCCGCCGGCGTCCTTGATCCCACCAAAGTGGTGCGGCTGGCTTTACAGAACGCCGCATCAGTTGCCGGCCTGATGATCACCACCGAGGCCTTGATTACCCAAAAGCCGGAAAAAAAGAAGAGAACAGCAGTACCGCAAGTGCCGGATGATTTGTATTAAAAGAGGAATAAAATGAGTAAAATTAAAAAAGTCATGGTGGCGGTGGATTTTTCTGAATATTCCCCTCAAGTTGTGGATTACGCCGGGCGGCTGGCGGAGAATTTGGCGGCAGAACTGGTTTGTGTCAATGTCATCCACAAGCGGGACGTCGACATGGTCAAACAGGTCGGCGCGTTCACGGACAAGATATCGGTGAAATCTTACGTGGACAGTCTCAAGCAGGACCGCACCCAGGAGATGCAGAAGTTGCTGGAAGAGAAAAACTGCAACCGGATCCCCAATCGTTTTATAATAAAAACGGGAATCCCGTTTCAAGAACTGATCCGAACCGCCGAAGAGGAAAAGGTCGACATGGTTGTGATGGGCACCAAAGGCCGTGGTAATATTGCCGGCATACTTTTTGGTTCCCAAGCCGAAAAGATGTTTCGCCATTGCCCGGTGCCGTTGCTCAGCATTCGTGAGAAACCGGAATAGTGATCATCGGGAAAGAATTAAACCTAGATCGAGCGATTCCATTAAGAAGGTTGCAAAGTGGCCCATTGTGCAGGTCACAAGCGGTCGGTCCGGCGGCGATCCTTAGTCCTCTGTCTCTTGTAAACGCAATTGCAGGCCATCACGTGCCCTGCACGTGATGGCCTGCATGTTTTCGGACCCGGCAGATTTGTCCGCCGGCGGCTGCAAAAGATCAGGCGGATAACCGAACTTTTAACGCACTAAATTCTTCTCCTCAAGCGACTTTTTTCAGGGTTTTCTCCAGTTGAACAGTGCCGTCACTTTTGTTAAACGAGCCGGAAAAAATTATCATATCAGGGTGCGCGTCCAGAGTATTGAAATTCGCGACGACCACACCTTTGCGGTCAGCATCCGCGGGGCTGAAAATTCTGATTTCAAAAACGTGCTTCTCATCAGATTTCGGTCGCATGGCACACCTTAGATTCCAGACCCAATCCGGGTCTTCCTTCATCCGGCTTACCAGATGCATTCCGACTCGATCCGGCAGTTCTTTCGGCCGAGCCAGTTTGACCTCCTTGACACCGGCAGAACTTGCGCCGGAATTTTTCTTTTGCCAAAATTTCCAATTCATAAAATCGCCCTTTCAATTTCAGGTTTTTGTTGGAAGGATGATAAGTAATACCTGAATTTTGCACGAGTCGGAGGCTTTCATATGCAAGGCACTTAAGGGTGTGGCGATCCGCCTGAGGCGGATGCCGAACCCTTAATAACGCAGCAGATGAAAGCCTCCGGCTCGCCC
>CP070771.1:2062849-2066427 GCA_020345785.1 Desulfobacterales bacterium | reverse complement strand
AATAAACGGTAAAGATCCTTGCAGGTGTAACGGCGGCCCATTTGTTTTAAGATGGAAGTGCTGACATGCTGGATGGGAATATCAAAATAAGAACAGACATTATCGAAAGCGGCAACTGCTTTGATAAAGGAACCTTCGATGCTTTCCGGATGCCCGTAAAGCACTCTGAACCACGGACCGGCATTACTTTGTCCATCATCAGTTTTGATTTTGACCAGCTTTTTCATGAGTTGACTGAGACTGGCCTGTGTCGGCAGATCTTTACCATAGGCGGTGGTATCCTGGGCAACCAGCACCAATTCCTTGGCACCCATGGAAATAAGCCGGCGAGCTTCTGAAACGATATCTTCAACGGGTCGGCTTTTTTGTTTTCCGCGCAACTTGGGAATAATGCAGTAGGTACACGCTTTGCTGCAGCCTTCGGCAATCTTGAGATATGCCATATGCGGTGTGCTTAAATCCCTGGGTATACCGTTTTCCTGCAGTAAGGTGAGATCAGGATCCGGCAGGACACACTGATGGGTAAACTTCGGATCTTGCACTGCGGTGACAATTTGATTGAAGGCACCGGTCCCTAAAAAGACGTCTACCTCCGGCAAGGATGCTAATATATCCTCCCGGTAACGTTCCGGCAGGCAGCCGGTGACCACCATCCGGTTGCAGCTGCCTTCCTTCTTGTATTGCGCCAGCTCCAGGATGGCGTCAATGGATTCTTCCGCGGCCGATTCGATAAAGCTGCAAGTATTCACCACAATCGCCTCGGCCTGCTCGGGGTCATCGGTAAGCGTCCAGCCGGCCTTTTTGAGCCGGCCGACCATAATCTCACTGTCAACCTGATTTCTGGCACAACCCAAGCTTTCCAAATACAACTTTCTCATTAACGGTTCCATTTAAATTAACGGTTCAAAGGTTCAGTGACTTCCACGATGGAACATAGGTATGCAAATATTATTGTCAATGAGCCCTGACATCGGATTTAGAAACAATTTTACGTAAAATTCCGGCAAGTTGTTGCGGACTTCCGTTCAAATTAAAAATTTTTCCATATTCACGGCAACAAATTAATGTTATTGTAAAATCTTCCGATAATTATATCACAGCACCATTGCATTGGCAGATTTATTCCGGAAATGCTGGTCCGGATTTTTTCCAAGCAGTGTTTAATGCCGAACACAGATATGCACAGCGACAATTTAGCGACAGAATGGGAATCCAGCATGGCTGACAGGGTAAAATTGAAAAAGTATAATGTAACGATTGCAAGGCTGTTAGATGTCATTTTGAACATGAGTGAAGAGCAGCAGGCTGCAATGTTAAAACAAGCCGAAGCGGCCGTAAAAAGCGACCGACGGGTATTTGTCCGCAAAGCATGTCACCTGGCGGTGGATTTCGCAGCCTCCGATCGCACTCACAAAGGCTACATTAAAAATATAAGCCAGCACGGCGTGTTCATCTCAGCCAAGGCGCCGATCGTGATTGGTGAAGAAGTGTTGATGGTCTTTAAAGCCAGCAAGGATGCAAAACCCGTTAAATTAAAAGGAGAGATTGCGCATGCAACGCGCTGGGGAATCGGTGTGGAGTTTTGCGCCAAAGGACCGAATTTTGATCAGATTATCGATGAAGTGATTAAACAGATTCGGTAAAATCGGGGTAGGGCGTTCCGCGCCTACCGGCTTTTCCGCGTTAAGAATAACTTACATTTTGCAAAAAGGCTGTTGCCCTGTCGACCAGATCTGTGCCCTTCTCATCTTTATCAAGCACCAGTTCAGCCAGACCAAAGGCCAATCTAACACGTCTGCCGTCGGTTTCAAGATGGCTGTCCTCTGAAATGCGCTGCAATCGTCTACAGAAACGTTGTGCTTCGGTCATCGAAATTTGAGGCATAAGGAGCGCAAAAGTTTTCCGGCCGTATCGACTCAGGGTGTCCCAACTCCGAATTTCCCGCGCAAAAGATTCGCCCAGAAAGGCGATGATCCGCTCTTTGGCCGGGTTGCCGATACTAGCTTCGTCATCCTCAAAGTTTACCTTTATAAAACACAGCGACAAATTGGTTCGATGGCTTTGTGAGCGGCTGATTTCGACATCCAGAATTTTTAAAAAAGTTTCTCTGTTACACAAACCCGTGGTGTCATCCTCCATCTTTATCTCAGCAAAACATTCGGTC
This sequence comes from Desulfobacterales bacterium, assembly GCA_020345785.1. Next base: position 2,064,263 of record CP070771.1, on the reverse strand, counting down.
AGGTATTCCAGCCGGTCGCAGGTAATCCGCATGAGATTCAGAAAAAATTTATGGGCCGTGGGCGGGTAGAGCCACTGCAACCGTTTAACCATTTTCCAATTAATCTTCAAAAGTTCGACCGGAGTAGTGGCAATAACCGTTGCCGAACGGGACGCGGAACGCAAAAATCCCATCTCACCCAGCACATCTCCGGTTTTTAACTGGTTGATCAATATCCGGCTTTCAAGGTCGTGACCGGGTTCGTCATCTCTAACCGGATCAAAAACGTCCACCGTGCCGGAGATAATGGCATACATGGAACTGCTGGAATCTCCCTTATGAAACAAAACCTCACCGGCATCGATTTTGGTAAGCGATCCGGCCATGAGAATGTAATGAACCTGGGTGCGGGACAATCCTCTGAAAAGCGGAATACCCATGCGGGGTTCCTTGCCGAGCTTCAACCGCAGTAGATCCCACAGGGTGACTAATTCAACATGCTGGATCAAAGAAGGCAGCAGGATAAGATCTCCGACCAGGGCGGACAACGATGTGATCACCATCATAACGCCGAACAAGGCTGTCGGTTTGAAGCTTGAAAATAATAAGACTGAAAAACCCGCACAAATGGTAATGGTTGTAAAGGTGATCGGCCGTCCAACATGATGGAGTGTATCCCGGATGGCCCGTTTGTCGTCCAGATCCTTTTTGAATTCCCGGTTGTAGCGCGCCAGGTAATGGATGGTGTCGTCTACCGCGAGTCCGATGGCAATACTGGCGATAAGACTGGTGACCATGGAAAGCTGGATGCCGAGCCATCCCATGATGCCGAAGTTTATGATTATTGGAAACAAATTGGGAATGATGGCAATAAGCCCCACTTTGCTCGACAGAAACAGAATGAACATAATCCCGAAAACCAGGATCATGGTGATGGATAGACTTTTGACTTGCCCGAGGGTGAGATGATGACTGCTGGCCGCGATCACCATGCCAAGTCCGGTTACCTCCCAGTTCAAATCTTTTGAAAAGTGTTGTTTGACAAAAGCCAGCGTCCTTTCCCGAATTGCAAGAAAGTCCCGGGAGCTTGAAATATGCGTCAACAGCAGAATGTTGGCCTTTGATAAGTCGGGATTCATGAAGCGCGCAAACATGTCTTCGCCGAGGATGGTCGTGTAATTGTTCATTAAAATCCGTGCTTCAAAATCCTCAACCGGCAACGCGTAGTATTGCGGCTCAAATCGGTTGAGAACGTAATTGACCAGCTTCAGATAGTCGGCAAAGGACACGGTTTTATCGACGCCGGGCAATGTGTCGAGAAATGCCTGAACCCGGGCGATATCGGCCAGATGTTGCGGGTTATCGAAGAAGTCGGCCTCTGATTGTCCCATGACGACATTCAGGGGAAAGCTGCCGGATAAATTATGGTAGATAT
>CP070771.1:2059168-2062749 GCA_020345785.1 Desulfobacterales bacterium | reverse complement strand
TTATAAAACAGACAGAATTCCTTCCTTCGATATTCGCTATTTAAAAGTTTCTTTTTTCGATCAGACTGGCCCCTCGCGCCCAGATGCTGTGCTGACACCTGACACCTGACACCTTTTTTACTACCCACCCTAAGGCCCGAAATCCTTGGCCTTCAGCCACGGCGGGACGAGCTGTCTTGCGATAGGAAGAATCGGACAGCCGATCCGCTTCGTCTCAACTGCGGGTAATAGTTCCCGCGCGACGGTAATAAATGCCAACGGCAAACCGCTCTCGTTCGATAAATGATGAACGAAATCATAGCCGTTATAGATGGTATCGATATCGGTCTCGTCAATCAAATTGGCGTTGCCGATCAGTCCCGTGATCTTCAGCTGTGCCGCCTTTTCGATTTCATCACGTATTTTCAGGCATCCTTCCGCCGTGGATGTACTCGGCCGCAACGGATTTATCACCTGCAGCAAATGGACCTCAATGCCTTTAAAGGCATCTGCCAGGGCAGCCAAAACCATGGCCCCAACATCGTCGCCGCCGACATCCAGCAGCGACAGGCCGGTGGATTTTTTTATCATACCCGCAACTAGAGGGCTAAGAACCGGCAGGTCGGCCTGCAGATACTCCTGCGGCGGTAAAACCACCTTGATTCCCAGCTTTTCAAGTTGTACCCGGGCTTCACGCGTTCTGAAATAGGGATTTACCAGGTCAAGATCGGCAACACAGACATCCAGGCCGGTGCGTTTGCGGTTGACTGCCAAATTGATCGAAACCTCTGTCTTTCCGCTGCCGTAATTTCCGACAATCGCCACCACCCCGCTCAGATTAATCTCCAAATCAACTCCCTCTGGTGCGTACGGCATTAAAAAAGCCTTGGGCACCTTTTATCTATCGAAGAAAACCGAATTTGATAATGTATTGGGATTTTTACTTTATGTCAAGAAATTTTAGGATCTCTAAGCGCCAACGCTGCTATTGAAAAATCGAAAATTGAACTCGCTTCAGGCTCTTCTTATTTCGCCGCGTTAATTCCTGATAGCGTTTTTTGGCCGCAAGCCAACGTTCTTTGTGGCGCGATTGGATTTGACCGATTATTTTGACCGGCTGGCCGACGGCAATCACCCCGGGAGGAATAGTCTGACGCTCACGAACCAGGCCCATCTCACCTATGATCGACCATTCGCCCACAGTTGCAAAGTTGCTGACCGTTGCCCGGATACCGATCACCGCGAAAGCGTCGATGGTGGCATTGTGAAGCATGGCACCGTGCCCGATGGTGGCCTCCGGTCCAATGCGGCTATCGAATCCGGGGCTTATGTGAACGATGACGCCCTCCTCGACGGCGCTGCCTGCTCCTATGATAATACGACCATGGTCTCCCCGTAAAACAGCATTCCAACCAATGTAGCTTCGAGGTCCGATAAGGACATCGCCGATAATGTCGGCACTTTCGGCAATCCAGGCGGTCGGGTCAATGGTCGGACGTTTGCCTTCGAATTCATATAACGGCATAAAGCCCCCTCGGTTGTATTAGTCCTTTCAAGTTGTTTTCCCATTATGCCGGCCGGCGAGCTGAAACCGGACACCATTTCGCATTGAACCATCTGAATTCCGGCGTCAATGAAAATGATGGACACAGACAAGTTTGCGCTCCGGCACCTGTGACCATCCGACCAAAATAAATTCAGATCAACGCGAATACCCCTCAAATTCGAAATTCTTGGCAAGAAGTCAAGTATTTTTTGCGCTCACGGAGTCAACGACCACCCCGTGCAGAGCACGGGATGGCTTGAATTATCCCGCCTTCAGGCGGGAAAAAACAAGAGGACGTCAGTACGCTTATCGTTGAACCCGCATTCCCGCCCCGGCGGGATGCGGCGTACCGCCGGAGCGGGATTTGTGTGGCAAGAATCATCTTTCCGCTTTTGATTCTGCAGACAGTGTGCTATTTATTAATGAAGGATTTAAAGCAATGGATACGGGTGTCAGGTGTCAGCCCAGTCGCCGGCAGACGATTTTCTCGGTCTGATCGAATTCGAGAAATGCCGCACACCGTCGGTCTTATACCTTCTATCAAGTGCCTTGTATCTGAATTCTGACACCCGAAACCTGACACCTGAAACCTTTACAAACTCCTAGCACTCGGTACCATCGACAACAAACTGCCCGCCATCGTGCGCTCAGGCAAGGCAGGCGGGATCGTCGATAAAGGGCTGCGAAGCGCTTAGCCGAATTGATCTGAACCATGCCACGCGTACAAACCGGACTGGAAAGACTGATCGCAGAACCGCAGCGCTGGATTGCCGAAGGGCGCATCGGCCTTTTATGCAATCCAGCCTCGGTGGATAGCCGATTTACCCATGCGCGCCTGTTGATTGATCAACTATTGCCGCAGCGTTTAAAGGCTTTGTATTCTCCCCAGCATGGTTTTTTCGCCGAAAAACAGGACAACATGATCGAGTCTGAAGACATGCTGGATCCGGTTTTGAACATTCCGATCTTTAGCCTGTATGGCAAATCCCGCAAACCCGATGCCCGTATGTTTGAACCCATCGATGTTTTGCTGGTGGATCTGCAGGATGTCGGCACGCGGGTATACACGTTTATCTACACCCTTTCCTATTGCATGGAAGCGGCGCGGGAATACGATGTCCGGGTTATCATACTGGACCGGCCCAACCCCGTTGGAGGTGTCGCAGTGGAAGGCAACTGTCTGGCCGCCGATTGTGCATCTTTTGTCGGACGCTATTCAATCCCCATGCGCCACGGGTTAACGATCGGCGAGTTGGCGGTTATGTTCAACGAATACTTTGAAATCGGCTGCCGACTTGAAGTAATTCCCATGAGCGGTTGGCATCGCAAAATGCTGTTTACAGACACCGGTCTGACGTGGGTGGCCCCGTCACCGAATCTACCCACGCCGGTGTCCGCTCTGGTCTATCCCGGCCAGGTGTTGTGGGAAGGCACCAATGTCTCGGAAGGACGCGGCACCACCCAGCCGTTTGAATTATTCGGTGCCCCGTTTATTGATGTCGCAAGGATTCAGGCTGCCTTGGATAACCGCGAAATACCCGGCGCCGTCCTCAGGCCTGTGGTGTTCGAACCCACTTCGAATAAATGGCGGCAAGCACCGTGCCGCGGGTTTCAGATTCACGTCCCCGACCCCCGGCAATATCAACCTTATGCAACGACCCTGAGACTGCTCAGAGCGGTCATGTTAAATCACCCGGATCAATTTGAATGGAAGTCTCCGCCCTATGAATATGAATTTGAACGAATGCCCATCGATCTGATAATCGGCGACCGGGAGATTCGTCGTCGCCTGGAACACCTGGAGCCGATCGACCACATTGAGGCCGATTGGCAGGAAGAACTCAACCGATATAAAAATATCAGCCGGGGCTTCTATCTGTACAGTTGAAGATAGGTTTCAGGTGTCAGCGGCGCCGCTGGCCGCTGCGCGGCCAGTTTGATCGAAAAAAGAAACTCTAAAAAAAGCGAATATCGAATATCGAATCACGCCAAGGCGTGAAATATCGAATGTCGAAGGAAGGTATTCTGTCTATTTTATAAAAAGACTGAGCGGAGC
>CP070771.1:2055475-2059068 GCA_020345785.1 Desulfobacterales bacterium | reverse complement strand
GCGGGTGCATATTTTTTTCCTATTTTTTCAACAAATTGTTTCGATCCCAAAATAAAACCATGCCGCAAATCCTCGAAAAGACGTTTTTCTTCAGATGCATACTTTTGAACCTTCTCACGATAACTCCGATAGCAGTCTTGACCGCCGCCAAATTGAGATAATATCAGATCCGTTGACAACCACTTTGGGGCTTTGCGGCCATAAGCATACACCTTGTAACTGCTCCAGCGGTAACCGACTAAGCGGTTGACAATGCCGGCTCTCAGTGGGTTGCGATGTATGTAGTAAGAAAGCTGCAGCAGATAGGCATCATTTTGGATGATAATGCTTTTGTAGCGACCCTGCCTCCGGCTCGGAGAGCCTACGCCTCGGAGAGAAATAGATGGCCGCTTCGAAAATGCCGCCGATTGAACCGCTGGCTGTAGGTAGTGCCGAACCACTGCATCGCCTTTTTCAAATTGGCTTGCCGGGTTCTTACCAAAAGGTGGTAATGGTTATTCATCAACACCTATACGAAAACGTCAATATCGAACCGCTCCGACATCTCGCCGACAGCATCTAAGAAACTGGTGCGATCCTTATCGTTTATAAATATATCGCTGCGTTCATTGCCGCGCGATAGCAAGTGGTATAAAGCCCCTTCGTATTCCATACGCCACGGTCTGCTCATGAAGAAGGCAAATACCAATGAGGCTGACTTTTGTCAACGGTTATTCACTATTCAAGCTTTGACCCCATTTGACTCACATTTATTCTGGGACACACGTGCAGAGGGATCCTGGCGGTAGTAATCTTTTAAAACACGATAAAGGTCCGGTGCATGCCCAATCATTAACTGCGGCTGATCGAAGAATTGCTCTGTGGCGACGGCGAAAAATTCGGCTTCGCTGGTCGCACCGTAGGCATTGAGGAAAGATTTCCTGCCCTTTTGGGTGTCGTGTTTGAGACGAAGATATTCACGCGAACATGTCATGACCCAGTCGCGGTATTCAGCCCGGTCGCGTAGCGGAGGCGTACCGTCTGCCGCGCCGTCGAGCATGTCCAGTTTATGGGCGAATTCGTGGTAAATTACGTTGTGGCCGAACTCGGGATGGCGGCTGCTGCGCAAGGCTGCATCCCAGATAATAATTACCGGCCCCTGCAGGAACGCCTGCCCGATAATGGGGTGCTCAACCTTTACTGGTGCGATTGTAGTTTCAAAGAAACCGGGCTTGCGTTGAGGCGGAACAACGGTAGAGGGGTAGACGATGAGGGATTCGACATTCTGGTAGTAGTTGTGAGGCAGGCCCAGAAGAAGCAGGCAAGCCTGAGCGGAGATCGTGACGCGAATTTCGTCGGTGAGTTCCAGTCCGCCGGCTCCTTCCCAATTTTTTTCAGCGATAAACACCTGGATCAAGGCTCGCAGGTGAGCACGCTCGGCATCGTCCAGCATGCAGTAGTGGGCAACATTGCAGCGGACAATATCCTCCCATAATGGAGGAAAAGGAGTCCGGGTGAGCTTTTTCCGGCGACGATCGGTTAGCCAATGAAACATTGGAATTTCCTAATATTGAATTCGTGCCCACAGATGGCCGGCTGGAATGCCTGTCCTGCTCAATGAGTTATGCAAATTCCCTCGACCACCGCAGGGAATACGCGGGACATCCCTTCTATTTTTCTGTTTTACCATTTTGATTTCTTTAAACGAGATTGTATGAATTTAGTTATCCAGCACCTGGCTTTGAATTTTGTCAACCTCTGATAATTCACCGCCCAGACTACCTGCTTTGCTCACCGTTACCGCACTGATGCCCATTGATTTGGAAACATCGCTACATTTATATCCCAATTCACGTACCGAAATGTAACAAAGGAAGTTACGCCGCGCAGGTCTATGCGGACTTTGCGAGGCGCAGTGCTTGTTTATCAGAACGCTATAGTAATGTAAAAATAGAAATAGAACGTACGTCCCCGTCTTTTCATCTTTTACCGATTGATTTTTTAGGCATTTTTTTGGGGACTTTTAGCTCGGCCGACTGCATCCGCCAGAACACACGCAATCTCGTACAGCATTGTGGCGCCAACAAGGGCAGTAATCCCAGTGGGGTCAAAAGGCGGTGATACCTCAACGACGTCCCCGCCGATCAAATTAAGACCTGCAAAGCCTCGTATTAATGCCTGTGCCTGGATAGGCGTCAAGCCGCCTATTTCCGGTGTTCCAGTGCCTGGCGCAAAGGCTGGGTCAAGACAGTCGATATCGAAGGAGACATAAGTTGGCATAAGACCTACCACACGTCTAATCTCATCAAGGGTGGCCTCAATCCCTAAAGAAGTAAATTCTTCCATGTACATGACGCGTATCCCTGCATCATCAGAACCTTGCCAGCTTTCTTCTGAGTTCTGTGCCCCCCGAATGCCAATTTGAATCGTCCTTTTTGGGTCAATGAGACCTTCTTCTATTGCTCGTCGGAATGGGGTGCCGTGGGTGAACTTATGGCCAAATTCATGGTCACTTGTATCGGTATGAGCATCAAGATGCACCATACCCACCGGTCGTTTAGCCGCGACGGCACGTAAAATCGGAAAACTAATAGAGTGATCGCCGCCTGCACTCAGGGGCAGTGCACCTGCTGCACAAATCTTGCTGTAAAAAGCAGTGATGTCGGCAAAGCATTGTTGCAGGTCAAAAGGATTTGAGAAACTGACATCACCTAAATCTGCAATGTTGCAAAGTGCATAAGGATTCACGCGCGTCACATGATGAATGGAACGGGTAAAACTCGACATATTGCGAATTTCGCGAGGACCATGGCGTGCTCCTGGCCGGTTTTCGGTTGCACCATCATACGGCACACCAATCAATGCAATATCTGCGCCTGATGGGTCGTTTACCAAAGGTCTTCTCAACAAAGTTGCAACGCCGGCATAACGAAGCGGAGCCGCTTCCAAGTTAGGTTCCTCTTTCATGCTTCTTGAACTCCTTTTAGATGAAAATATTGAATGCGACTACCCCTCCCAAATCAGCCGCACGTTCTTTACGGCGGCTGAATTTGTCACGGTAGGCCGCACTCTCTGCCTTCTGATGGTTCGGTCCGCAACCTCTTCTACAAGCCTACAAGGTGGATTGGTGCTGCAATTGCGCGTAAACTTGCGGTCTCTTGGACTTAAGGAATTCAAAACCGGCTGGTGTAACACAAACCAGCGTTCCACCACGTTTTTCGAGGCGGCTGACACGCTCAGATGACCGCCCAGCGAAAATCCCATAATCGCGATCCGATTAGCGTCAATGAGAGGATGAGCGCGCAAAGCTTTGAGTGCTCCGAAAGCCCACGGGTGGAACGAGGAAATGGGCGGCCGGTCCGAGCCACCTGTGAACAAATTTGTTTTGAAATCCACTTCGAGCGTCCCTATGCCTGCATCTAACAGAGCGGGCTTATGAAATGCATACCTGCTATCCGCCCCAGCAGTTCCATGTACTAAAAGAACAATCGGGAAAGGTGCCTGTTTGTTTTTTGGTAAGGTTAAGACCCCGCTGAATTGCTTGGGTGGGCTTTCAAGACCTGTGAAGCGTAAAACTTCCCGGCTTCTAACAGAAGCGCACCCCAATAGAACCA
>CP070771.1:2051718-2055375 GCA_020345785.1 Desulfobacterales bacterium | reverse complement strand
GGGATTCCCTTGCTTCTGAAAAAGCGGGAATCCGAGGCGCCAAACAAAAGCGAGGGCACGGCCAGGGCATCCGGAAAGTGTTCCAGATGAACATTTTTTATAATCGAGAATTCTTCCGTGTTTATGTCAGATTCGCTGGCCCAAGCTTTTTTGACCGATTCGACCTTGATGTTTTCATCCGCCAGCATTCTCTTAATTTCGTCAATGACAGCGTCCGGATCCGTGCCGGGCAATAGGCGAATATCAAATTCGGCTTCCGCCGAACTGGGTATCACATTGATTTTATCCCCGGCACTCATCCGATTTAAACTGAACGTGTTTTTCAGCATGGCCGACATTTGGGGGATATTGATCATGCCGCTCCGGGCTAATGCCTTGATGAGTGTCTCCTTTTTTCCATCCTCTAAATAAGGCTTCAAAAACTCCCATTCGGTCGCCAGCTGTTTAAAATATTCTGCGATGAGCGGGGTGACGACAATCGGAAATTCCTCTGCCAAAACCCGGTTCAAGGCCTGAACCATCTTCTCCAGGGCATTGTTGCCATGAGGTGTGCTGCCATGTCCGGGTGTGCCGGAGCGGGTCAGCTTGACCTGGCACACGCCTTTTTCAGCAGTTGCAATCATGAAAAGCGGCCGATTGGAAAACATAGTATCGAGTCCAAATCCGCCTTCATTCAGAACCAGGGCAGCTTCAAATTCATCAGGGTAGTTGCCCAATAGATATTGAGCGCCTTCCCCCCCGCCGGTCTCCTCATCGGCCACTGCCAGAAATATGATATCGCGACAGGGGGTAAGCCCCTGCCTTTTTACCTCCAAAAAAGCAAGCAACTCCAGGATGCCCAAGCTTTTCATATCCAGGGCGCCTCGGCCATAAATATATCCGTCTTTAACCTGACCACTGAATGGATGGACACTCCACTCCTCGGCTCTGGCTGGAACGACATCGATGTGGTTGAGCAGAATAAGCGCTCCTTTTGCGCCGTTGCCCGGTATTACTGCCCTGATCGATCGGCGTCCGGGAGATGCTTCGTAAGTTTTGTAGTCGATCCCCTCTTTTTTTACTATTTCAGCAAAAAAATCCGCGCCTTTATCCTCATTGCCGGGCGGATTGGTCGTATCGATCTGCAGATAACGGGACAGTAACTCAACGGCTTCGTGTTGCATTGCAGTTCCCTTGTTTAATGAGATCCTAATACAAAAAAGCGTCGCAAAAGCGGTAGGGGCACAGTTAAATAATGACTAAAATGATCAAAAATGCCTAAATTGCCTAAACTGAAGGATGTTGATCATTTTTATGAATGAGCCCGCAATTACCCTCCTTATGAGCTGCTAGCCATCAATTAAGAGCTTATAGAATCCAGCATCCAGGATCTATCATTATGGTTAAAACAAAAAAATATCAGACATCGAGAACCAGAGCAAATATCTTAAGTCACTAACTGCTCAGCAAACCAGCTTTTATCAGTATCTCTCTGATTTCCGCCTTCTCCTTTTCAGACGCCGGCAAAAGCGGCGGGCGGGGGTCTCCGCCGAAATATCCCAGCATATCCATGGCCGCCTTCAGGCCGGGAACACCATAGGTGGCCGTAACAGCCTGATTGACCGGAATCATTCTAAGCTGCAGTTTTTTTGCTTCTTCAAAATTACCATCTTTTATCAGCTCATAAATTTTGACGCACTGCAGCGGGGCAACATTGGCCAGGGCCAGCACGCCGCCGACGCATCCCAGAGACAGGGCCCCGAACAAAGCACCCGCGGTGCCGACCAGCAAATCGAAATCAGCATCGATAACATTTGCAAATTCACCCAGTTGAATCACATTGCCGGTGCTGTCTTTAATGCCGGCAATATTTGGATGGTTGGATAATTGAGCGACCAGTTTGGCAGACATGTTCACATGGGTAAATTTGGGAACGTTATACAGCAAAATCGGAATCGGAGAATGATCGGCAACGGCTGCAAAGTAGGCCAGCAATGCCGCCTCATTCATTCGGCCGCCGTAATAGTGCGGGGTAACCACCAACGCCGCATGGGCACCGAGTTCGGCACAATCGCATGTCAACTCAATGGTCTCTTTAGTTGATTCACAACCGGTGCCGGCAATCACCAGCATATGGTCCGGCGTCAATTCGACTGTCTTTTCGACGAGTTTTCTTTTTTCATCTGAGGACAAGTAAACATACTCCCCGTTGGAGCCCATCACAACCAAGCCTTTAAGGCCGGTCTTACTCCACTTTTCAATGTTGGATGCCAGTTGATCAAAGGCAAGGTTACCATCGAAAAACGGTGTGGTAATGGGGGGGAAAATTCCGTGCAAATTAATATTCGGCATTTTGTTATCCTTTTATAGTAGTTACAATAGCGGTCGTTAACTGGTTGAATAGTTGATTAGTTAATTAATCCGCCCTGAAAAAGAGAACACACAAGGTTACAAATTGTTTCAAGAAAACTGAGGCAATTCGTTAGTTAAAAACCCCGGCGGATTAATTATTTAATGCTGCGCATTTTTCTATATTTTTTTGCTATTTGATTTCATTTCAGAGGCTGATATCAGAATCAAATAGGTTGAATTTTTTTGATACTTAAAAAAGAAGATAAAGACAAGGCAAAAAAACTGTTGTCAAGTGTCAGCGGCGCTGCTGGCTGCCAGAGGCGCCCAGTTTGATCGAAAAAGAAACTATGAAGTTTTATCAGGTGTCATCCCTGATTGTGGGAGCGGTTTTTAACCGCGATGATCTCAGTCCGGACTACAACCGACAATCGTGGCTACAAGCCACTCCCCCCAGGCACTAACCTCAACCTAAAAATGAATCTATATCTGATGAGGTTTCATATGAGAAGACAGATGATCAAGGCTTTTAAGTTTGGTATAAGGAAGGTGAATTCACTGGATTGCGGTTATCTGACTTATTCATCAACTTAATCAACTCAGTTAACTCAACAAACCCAACAAACTCAACAAATCCGTGATTACCGGTCCAGTCCGGCCACCACCTGAGAGATGTGACAGACTTTGGTTTTTAAATTATGCCGCCGAATGCCGTAGGATAATTGAATCATGCATGCCGGGCAGGAAGTCACCAGCAAATCGGCATCGGTTTTTTTGAGGTTTTCCATTTTCCGATCCAGCACTCTTTGGGACAGGTCATAGTGGGAAAGCGCATAGGAGCCGGCCCCGCCGCAGCACCAATCCGCTTCGGGAAGCTCTCTGTATTCAATGCCCGGAATTTTTTTAAGAATTTCTCGCGGTTCTTGCGTGATCTTTTGACCACGCGAAGCATGGCAGGGATCATGATAGGTGACCAGAACCGGATCATGTTCAATTTCAGGCACATTTTCATTGGAAAAAATCAATTCCACCATATCTCGAAAGCGTGAAGCTATTTTCTCGGCCTTCTCATGTTGCGCGTCGTCGGCAAAAATATCCGGATATTTCTTCAGAAATGAAGCACAGCTGGAACAATCGGTAACGATGACATCAAATTCATCGGATGATAATATATCCAGGTTTTTTCCGGCCAATTTCCTGGCGGCGTCTATATCACCATATGAATGCGCCGGCAAACCACAGCAGCAGTTATTGAGAAGGGTAACCGTTTTGGCCATTTTTTTCAGAAGCTGCAGAGTTGCTTCACCGGCTTCCTGTTGAATGACGTCG
>CP070771.1:2047959-2051618 GCA_020345785.1 Desulfobacterales bacterium | reverse complement strand
TTATATACATCAGCGACCAGTGACAGAGCGTGGTTCCAGCCCCTTCCGGAGGCCATCCTCATACCTCCAGCTCTGCTGGTGGTCGCTGATTGCTGTTCGATGCGTCAAAAAATCCGGCAAGAGGTCTTGAAAATCCGCGTTTTCGTTCATAAGTTTATCGCTGGTTAAATTTACTATGAGAGACCGGAGAATATCAGGAGGTAATTTATAATGCGGGCATCCAAACTGTTTGTAGCGGCAATATTTTTGCTGGTTTTCAATGCCAATGTCTATGCGATCGAAGACACGGCTTATGATCTCAACATCGACGTCAAGCATTTTGAGCTTGAGAACGGGATGATGTTTCTGGTGGTCGAGCGCCCGGCAACGCCGCAGGTTGCCGCCCGTCTGGCAGTCCGGGCAGGTTCGGCTCTTGAAGAGACCGGTAAAACCGGTATTGCCCATCTTTTGGAACATATGATGTTTAAAGGCACCAAGAATTTTGGCTCGCTTGATTACCGGAGGGATGAAAAACTGCAGGACCGTATCGAGGCGGCTTATCAGGTCGTGCTGGCGGAGCAACGCAAACGCAACCCCGACACGGCATTGATTGATAAAAAGCTGGCTGAAATGGACGACCTGCGGATGGAGGTGCAAGAAATTTATGTGCCCCAAGTGTTTTCTTCCCAGCTCGGCAAAAACGGCGCGGTGGGCGTCAATGCGTTTACCAGCAAAGATCAGACTCAGTATATTGCTTCGGTACCCTCCGATATGCTGGAGCAGTGGTTTTCCATTATCAGCGAGCAAATGTTTGAACCGGCCTGGCGCGAGTTTTATGTCGAAAAGGAAGTCGTCCAGCGGGAATGGGCCTTTCGCTATATCAACGATCCTAACGGCGCTGCCTGGCTGGATCTCGACGCCACGGCCTATACGGCGCACCCGTATAGAAATCCGACCATCGGTTGGAAATCGGATATGGAAAAATACAGCACGCATGATGCCGTCGAGTTTCATAAGACCTATTACAATCCTGCCAACGCTGTCTGCGTGCTGGTCGGCGATGTAACATTGGAAAAGGTCCGGCGACTGGCCGAAATTTATTTTGCACGGTATCCGTCGGGTCAGAGAGCCCCCGAACGGGTCACCCGGGAGCCGGAGCAGCAGGGGCCGCGGCAAAGTATCCGCTACTTAAAAGGCGCCCGCACCCCCCTTGTCAGAATCGGTTTTCATGGTGCAGTAATGGATACCAAGGATTTTTATGCGCTGGACGCCATGACAATGATTTTGAGTCAAGGCCTTAGTGCCCGCATGACCCACAATATCCTGAATAAAGGCCTGGCGCAGGAGGCCTGGTCCTACAATCCTGATAATCGATACGGGGGAATGATCATCTTGGGAGGATCGCCCAACGAACCTGAAATAGTCAGAAAGAAAGGGGTGACCGACGAAGACAAGCGCCGCGCCTATCTTGAGGCCTGTCAGGAACTGGAGGCGCTGCTTCTGTCGGAAGTGGGAAAGATGAAAACCCAGCTGGTTTCAGAACGCGAGCTTCAGCGTATCAAAAAACTCAATCAGCGAGACTTTATCGATCGGATGCGCAGCAATGAAAGTCTGGCCGGCACCCTCGCGACCCTCGAAGTTCAGGTGGGCTGGCGCTATCTGATGCATTATCTGGAGAAACTCGATCGTGTTACTCCCGAAGATATCCGTCAGGCCGCCAACAAGTATATTCAAACGGATAATAAAACCAGCGTATATGTTATGCCCGGCGGCCAGCCGGACCGTCCCCCCGAGAGTTATTCGGAAGTGCGTTCGATCACCGGCAGCCGAGCTGGCGAAGTGGACCGTCCCCATGATTTCAGCAACCATTCCATATATGCGACGCCGGTTGGCTGGAAACATCCGCTTTCCTTTCAACGTCATCCCCAGAAAATAAAATACCCTGCCGCGGATAGCCTGGATATCGACAACACCAAAGTTTTTTATTTGCCGGACAGGGAACTGCCTTTGGTGGATCTGAGCCTGCTGGTTAAGGCCGGTTCGGTTGACGTGCCTGACTCCAGAATCGGTTTGATGGATTTGTTGAATGGCAGCCTCATCCGGGGTGGAACCGCAACCTATTCTCCGGTTGAACTGGCCCGGGTCCTTGATGAAAATGCCATCCGCATCAGTATCGCGGGCGGTGAGGAGGAGACGGTTATACATCTGTCGGTGCTCAGAGATGATTGGCAGGCGGGATTGAGCATTTTACAGGAAATTTTGACGCAACCCGGATTTGATTCCGAGGTGTTGGCAGTCGTCAAAAATCAGGAAATGACCGGTCTCAAGCGGCAGGGAGAAGATGCTCAGACGGTGGCCGGGCGCGAGAGGATGATTTGGCACTTTCAGGGGCATCCCTATGGTCGTGATCCGTTGGACGGGCTGCAGACAATTCCGGCCATTGCCGCCCAGGATCTTAAGCAATTTTTAAGAAAATATTTTGTACCGTCCAACATTGTTGCCGCCGTAGCCGGAGATATTGACAGGAATGAGGTCATATCGGGGTTAGGACAGCTACTTAAAGCCTTGCCTCAGGCACCGGCACCCCAACGACAGCTGCCTGATCCAGGCCAAACACTGCCGGTGCTGGCCCTGATTCACAAGCCCGGACAGGTGCAGTCTCAGATCGCCATGAGCCTGCCCAGCGTTAAACGCACCCATCCGGATTATTGGAAAATTAACCTGCTGATGAGCATCTTCGGCGGCAACGATTCATTGATGTATACCCGGTTGCGCGATGACCTCGGCTTGGTATACTCCGCCGCATTTTATGAGACTTACAAGTGGTCGGCGGGTGTTCTCTATGGTTATATCGGCTGCAAAGGAGATAAAACCGTGCCGGCCATTGAGGAGACCTTAAAGATCATGAAATCCCTGGGACAGGAAGTCCCGCGAAAGGAGCTCGAGCAGAAAAGGCTGGATGCGCTAAACAGTTTTGTATTTAATGTGGACACTCCCGCGGATCTGGTAAACGTTTACGGCCGTTATTACATGCGAAACGAGCCGCTCGACACCTTGGACAAAATCCAGGATGCATTTTTCCAGGCCGATAGAGGCGATCTTCGTCGGCTGGCGGAAGCTTATCTCGATCCGCAGAAAATCCAGATTTTCGTGGTGGGCGATAAGCTTATCAAGGTGAAAGACGAGCGTGGTCATGAAAAGACCCTGGAAAAGGCCCTGATCGATCTGGCAGGGTTGCTTGGCTTACCTTACCGGGAAATAGAGTTGAGGTAGAGTATTGGGTTCAGGGTTTGGGGTTCCGCTCTTCGGGCTTTCTGCTTCGCTAAAGCTACGACAGGACATGTCCGACTTCGCTCTGCGAGCTTGGGGCTTCGCCCTTCGGGCTACGACCCCACAAGACGTACAGACAAGACGACCGCACAAGCAGGGTTTAGGGTTCTGGGTTCAGGGCTCAGAGATTTTGGGTGGCTCCTCCCCCGGATCGCCTCCTTGAAGAATGGTTAGTTTGGTCGAAGAGAAATCTGTATAAAAGCGAATATCGAATAACGAATGTCGAATGTTGAATGTCGAAGGGAGGTATTCAGTCTTTTTTATAAAGAAGACTGAGCAGCGCGAAACCACCCTTCGACATTCTGCGGTTCGATATTCGATATTCTGTCCGCCGCGGCGGACTGTTCCGT
>CP070771.1:2044189-2047859 GCA_020345785.1 Desulfobacterales bacterium | reverse complement strand
GTGGCCCAATTTGTGGGGGAATGCAACATCTTTAAGGGTCGCATTCGCCGAGCGCAGCAGGATGTTGTGGAACTTGAAGATATTCGCGGAAAGGTTTTCAAGCTAAAAAAGGACCGCCTTGAATTCGCAAATCACGTTGGCAAACCGGCAAACCTGGTTGTGCGGCCCGAAGACATTCAGGTAGGGGAGACCGTCAACAATTGCGTTAACCGTATTCAGGGCAGAGTTAGAGAAAAGCTGTATACCGGTTCGATTGTAAGGTTGGTTGTTGAAGTCGAAGGAGAAGAAATCATTGTCGATGCCCATAAAGGGGTTTCGGTTTCACCGCCGGACCTGGTGGAAATCGGTTGGAATCCGGAAGCCGGATCACTCATTCTTCAAGATTGATAACATGGCCAAATTTAAACATTTTCCTCCAGTTCGTTTTTTCGTTGGAATATTTCCTATCTCCCTATGGGAAACAATTTTTTTTGTGCTTCCCGTATTGCTGATTTTCATCGTCAGCTTTCTGATCGTAAAAGAGCTGAGACTGGTCTTTCAATGGACCCTGGCAAACTATACCGATATTTTCTCAAAGATGCCTTACTGGGTCGCCTACGTGCGCTCATTTCGACTGGCTCTGACCGCGGTGGTTCTGAGTGCGGCCCTTGCCTATCCGCTGGCTTATGCCATCGCCTTTGTCGTCCCGGCCAAATACAGAAGATTATTGATGGTGGCCATGATCCTTCCGTTTTGGACGAACTACCTCATCCGGGCGTACTCCTGGCAAATCATTCTGGCAAACAACGG
Organism: Desulfobacterales bacterium; assembly: GCA_020345785.1. Next base: position 2,047,070 of record CP070771.1, on the reverse strand, counting down.
CCTTTTCAACCAGGTTTTCAAGGCCCTCAAAATCATTGAAACCCCCATAACGATCCTGTACACCCATGTGGCCACCGAGGTCGGATTCACCCACTTTTATATGGTTCTGATGACCATGTTGCTGTACTCCAGCATGGACGCCATCAATCGCAATCTGCTGGAAGCCGCCAGAGACCTTGGTGCAAACAAGTTAAGAACCTTTTTTGAAGTCATATTTCCGCTCAGCCTGCCGGGACTGTTTGTGGGCAGCATTTTTGTTTTTATTATGTCCTTCGGCGATTTTGTGGCGCCGTCGATTTTGGGAGGTGGAAAGAAACCGGTCTTTACTCAGATGATCGTGGACGAAATTCAGGGGACCGTAAATTTATCGATGGCCTCCGCCTTGGCGGTCATAATGGTCGTTACCATTCTGATTGTATTGATTGTTTTCTTGCGCCGCGCGGAGTTGCTCACTGCAGGAAAGTCGACCGGGTAGAGGGAAAAAAACCTTCAGCCTCATCCCATCACAATTTTTTATCAAGGGTGAGCGCGATTAGAAAAAAATGGCGAAACAAAATAAAGAAAGAAAAAGCTGGGGCGGCCTGGTGCTGAAATTCTACGTCATTCTGGCGTTTGGATTCCTGTTTCTGCCCATCGCCGTCATCATCATGTTTTCTTTGAACTCGGGAAGATATCCGAGCTTTCCGTTGCAGGAATTTACCTTCAAATGGTACAAGGAACTGATGCTTGACACCGGGCTGCTGGGTTCGGTAAAAAATAGTCTGATTGTTGCCACGGCCGTCAGTTTTATCTCAACCGTCCTGGGTTTCATGGGCGCCTATGCCCTGCGATCTTACAAACTGAAAGCAGAAAATCTATTTCTGGGCTTTATGGCGGCGCCGTTAACGGTCCCGACCCTTCTTTTGGGACTCGCCCTGCTTATTTTTCTAAACAGCTTGATAGCGCTCCAAAATTCGCTGCTGTCGGTCATCATCAGCCACACCGTTTTTTGCGCACCTTTTGCCATGTTTATCATCCGGGCAAGGCTCCGCAGCATCCAGTCCAGCCTGGAGGAAGCCGCCTGGGATTTAGGAGCTGGCCGATGGCAAACCGTAAAGGAACTGATCTTGCCGCTTTGCGCCCCGGGACTCATTGCCGCCATTTTGCTCACGTTTACCCTGTCGTTTGATGAATTCATCATCGCCTGGTTCGTCTCCGGATTTCAACCCACCCTGCCGGTTAAAATCTGGTCCATGATGCGGGGCGGGATTAAACCAACAGTCAATGCCATCGGCGCTGTCGTCTTTATCTTTTCCATGTCGATTTTGCTGGTCGGTGAATACTTCTTGGGCAAGAAGACAAAGGGTTAAGCGGAATTCAGAGAAGTCTCTCCCAAAGACGTCCAGATGAGAAGAATAATTTCTGCAAATAATTTTATAATTCCTAAGCGGAATTCGTATTCTTCGTGGTGAGGCCCGCTTCTTAGGCGGAATGCCGGAAAGCACACAAACTGAACTTTTAAGGAATCCTGTCAATGCAATTGCACAACTATATTAATTTAACCTGGGAAGAAATTAAATCATTAGACCGCTCAAAGACGATCATTGTGCTGCCCGCCGGCTCGATCGAGCAGCATGGGCCGCATTTGCCGGTTGACACCGACACGCTGACGGCGATGCACATTGCACAGAGACTCGCCGCAACAATTACGACCTTTAACTTGATCATCACACCGGCTTTTCGCTACACCTATGCTAAGCCTTCCCTTGTTTATCCGGGAACGCTCTCCATTGAAGGTGAATCCCTCATCAGATTGAGCCGGGATGTCCTGCGCGGCTTTATCGGACAGGGATTTAAACATATCCTTGTTATCAATGCCCACATGGAGAACACGGATTTTATGATCGAAGGAATATCGCTGGCACTTAGAAATGTCGATGCCGTCAAAATTGTTCTGGCAAACTGGTGGGAATTGATCAACGAAAAGGACCTGATAAAGATATTCGGGCCGGACTGGAAAGGCTGGGTGGATGAACATGCGGCCCTGGTGGAAACTTCGTTAATGATGCACATCGCCCCGGAGCTTGTCCGAGAAGAAAAACTTGTCGACGATCGCCGCATAAGCAAATTCGAATTCCGCATTTTTCCCTGGAACATCGCCAACTATCCGGCCTCAGGCGCCTTCGCCCCGACTCAGGGCGCCGGTCCGGAAAAAGGCGAAAAATTAATTCAATTGGTGGTCAAAGAAATCAGCCGCCTGATTGACATGCAATTTGCCGGATAATTCAGCTGCAGGAACGATATATCTTTGCCTATCTTTTTTGGTGGGATTTGTATTATCCACTACAAAAGGCTGTTTCATTTTGATTTGTTCTTTCGACATTTTTAAACCGGGCTTTCATAACGCTTGGCATCAGAGGCGGGCGGATACAGACCAAGACCGTTGATAAAGATAACGCCGTTGAACTTGACGTAACGCATGAAATCGCTGGATAAAACCCGTCCTCCTTCCTGCCATTGTGATCTCTTTATAAATTCAAGGCAAATTTTACAGCCTCACTCACTCGTTCTAATTTATCCGCGGAAAGTGTTGTTATAAGCGAACCAATTTTTCCTTTTGATACGGTCTGAATATGATCTATATTTATTGCACAATCCTTTGCCATACCGTCTTGTTTAGAAAGAAATACTTCGCTCGGTATATCTCGAACCGTCGAGGTAATAGGCGCTACAGTGACTTCTCCAAGATATTCCAGTACGGAATCGCGGGTCAAAATCAATATCGGCCGTTTCTTGTCAGGAGCTTTGAATTTGTACCATCGGATCTCACCCCTTTTCATTCATCCCCCCAATTCTGCTCATCTTCCCAGACACTAAACTCCTCCTGATTGACAGGATGAGC
>CP070771.1:2040385-2044089 GCA_020345785.1 Desulfobacterales bacterium | reverse complement strand
CGGTCTGGTTCGGCGTCATATTCACCATCAACATGGAGCTCGCACTCATCACCCCGCCGGTCGGCATGAATCTATATGTCACCATGGGAGTAGCGGAAAGCAGTTTGAAGGAAGTGGTTAAGGGGGTATGGCCGTTTCTGCTGCTTCTCGTCTTAGGTTTGGTTCTGCTGATGATGATACCGGATATGAGCCTGTGGCTTACCAAATATGTGGGCTGACGCATATTTGTGGCTTAAAGGATTTTACGAAGATACGCTGCGAGGATCACGGTTTTTCATCAAATTTAATCATCAGGCGTTTCAAAGCGTCCATGACGCCCGGATCCTTTTGCAAACCGCGCTGCTCCGGCAACGGCCTCCCTTTGCATTGCAGGCAGGCCGTGTTTGAATTCGTTGGCCATGGCGTCTTCAAAGGCCAGGTCAAATTGTTCGATGGCCGACATGCGGTCGCCCTGCAGGCATGACTGCGGAAAGACGGCAATTTGGTGCGCCAGCTCAAGGGCGATGTCATTAGCCTTTCCTTTGGGAACCACCCGGTTTGCCAACCCCATCTGTAAGGCTTCTGCGGCGCCGACCGGCCGGCCGGTCAATATCAAATCAAGGGCGCGACTCAGACCAATCAGCCTTGGCAGGCGCACGGTTCCGCCGTCAATAAGCGGTACGCCCCAGCGTCTGCTAAACACGCCCAGCACAGCGTCCACTTCCATTACTCTCAAATCGCACCAGAGAGCCAATTCCAATCCACCTGCCACCGCGTATCCTGCGATGGCCGCAATTACCGGTTTGGTGAGTTTCATGCGGGTGGGACCCATGGGGCCGTCACCATCAGGTTCGGCACGGTTGAGGTCACCCGCGGCTATTTTTTTTAGATCCGCTCCGGCACAAAACTGCCCCTGATCGCCCGTTAAAACTGCCACCGCTGCCTCCCGGTCGGCTTCGAAGGTTCGAAACGCATCGGCTAGTTTCTGTGCGGTTTGGCGGTCAACCGCATTGCGTACTTCGGGCCGCCTCAAGGTTATGATAGTGACGGGACCATCCTTTTGGATATGGACCGACATGATGACCTCCCAGATAATTTATCGAAATATTTACAGGTTGTTGAAATATGTTATGTTTTTCAGCTCTGAGTGCTTACCACGGTGATGGAATAATGGAATCGTGGAATACTGGAATGTTGGTTCTTAAAAAGGATCTTATTCATTTTACAACAAAACTTCTGCACTTATGATGCTATTTATTCAATATCCAGCTATCCAAAAGCCTATTATTCCAGCATTTCATCATTTGGGGCGAAGACTTCAGATTGCATTTTTTAACTTGTTTGGTGTTTTGCCCTCGATTCCAGGTAGGATCCAATAAATTTTGGGATAAACGTCGTTAGATCATCAACGATGCAAATGTCGGCCACCTGAAATATGGCAGCGGCCGGGTCCTTGTTAATGGCCACAATAAACTCCGATCCGCGCATGCCCGTCAGGTGCTGGATTGCCCCGGAAATGCCGCAGGCAATGTATAGCCGCGGGGCAACGCTGGCGCCGGTTACGCCAACCTGGCAGCGGTACTCCAGCCAACCTAAGTCACACACGATGCGGGATCCGGCGACCGCCGCTTTGTTAAACAGCGAGGCCAATTGATGGATGATATCAAGATTGTCCCTATCGCCGATGCCCTGGCCGGCAGCGATGATGACCTCGGCTTCGGTGATACCCGCCGTATCCGATGAAGACTCTTTTATTCCCAGAAAACGCGATTTTTTGGGCCCGACGGACAGCGACCGGATGTCGACGCTGCCGGCTTTGGTGCCTGTCGGCGGAACGAACTTGAAGATTCCGGGCTGAACGGCCAGCACGGCTGTCTCGGAGACCGGACGGATGCCGGCCATTATTTTTCCGCCGTAAAGCGGACGCGCAAAGCCAACACCTTCCTCGGACGGCAGAACATCTTCAACTCCGCTAATGCAGGCAGCACCCAATTCAACTGCCAGGACCGGAGCAAAATCCTGTCCACGGGATGTGTGGGCAATACACACATAGGCCGGGCGATTGGCGCGCAAATGTTCCGCCAATACCCTGCTGTATAATTCGCCGTCATATGAAGGCATATCCGGAATTTCAAAGGCCGTCACATCCTGGCTGCTTCGATCTGCAATCTCATGGGCGAGATTCAGCAGGTCCGCACCAAGTATCAACACCCTTATGGCCTGTGATGTAAGCTCTTGCAGCTTTCGTGCAAAGGCAATAAGTTCATATGTCACGGGCCGTATCCGACCGTCCGCATGTTCGGCGATGACCACAATGCTATTTTGCATAATTCGGTTCACGTTATTTAGTTGATTAAGTTAATTCAGTTGATTGAGTTGATTGGTTGAATAGGTGGCGAGGAGTGAATTGTAAATCTTAAAAAAAACATCTTCACATCAACTTATCAACTCACTCAACTTATTCAACTCAATCAGCCTCATTACGGCAGCAATGCTTTTTCACGCAAAATACGGACAAGCTGCCCGGCCTTTTCCTCCGCGGTGCCTTTCAGTACCGTGCCTGAGCGCGTTTTTTGAGGATAGACAATATAATCGAGAATTTCAGGAAATACGTCTTGCGCAAGATCGTCGGCATGAATTTTTTCAAGCTCCAGCCGGTTGGCCCGCAGCAGGTTGGAAAGGGACGGATAGCGCGGCGTGTTGATTCCCGATTGGATGGTCAATACGGCGGGTAATTGCAACTCCATAGCATGCCGGCTGCCTCCTTCGATTTCTCTTTCAACATAGACGGTTTTCTCATCGGCCGCGATCTTTTCGAGAATCACGGACGTTGCCCAGGGTAGGGCGAGCCGGCCTGCAATCATCGGCCCGACCTGTCCTTGCATATTGTCCTCGGACATGGCACCGGTTAAAATCAGGTCATAGTTCCTGTTCCGGGCATAGTCGGCGATGAAGGCGGCAATTTTAAATGAACTTTGATATTCCTCGGATTCCGTCACGATGTGAATACCTGAATCCGCTCCCATGCCGATAGTTCGCCTAATTACCTCCGACGACCGGGTCGGCCCCACTGTGATGGCATCAATTGTTGTATGTGCGCAGGCCTCCTTGATCAGAACCGCAGCTTCAACGGCGAATTCATCCAGCCGGTTCATTCTGAACCCGGATATCTTATCGGTATGAATCCAACCCGTGCCGTCATCGATCCGTATTGGCGCGTCCGATTCCGGCACCTGCTTCACGCATACGAGTATTTTCATGTTCAGCACAATAGCGGGAGGAAAGGGCAGATGTCAATAAAAAAAACGAACGTTCGTTCTTTTTTTATTGACTATGAGGGGCTTCGATTATATAAGTCATATATCCGATGTAAGAATAAATCGCAAAAGGGAGGATCTGTATGGATTTTAGCGTTTCAGAAAAGATGAAGACCATCCTGGGGATGATTGATGAGTTTGTGGATAAGGAGCTAATTCCACTGGAACCGGAATTTTTGACCAAGCCGGCCCGAAGTCTGCTGCCGGTGCTGGAGGAAAAACGGAAAATGGTCAAGCAAATGGAGCTGTGGGCACCCAACCATCCGCAAGAATACGGCGGAATGGGGCTTGATTTGATTGAGCACGCCCTGGTTTCGGAAGCCCTGGGCCGCTCGCCGCTCGGACACTATATCTTTGGCTGTCAGGCACCGGATGCCGGCAATATTGAAATACTTCATCAGTTCGGAA
>CP070771.1:2036576-2040285 GCA_020345785.1 Desulfobacterales bacterium | reverse complement strand
TGAACGTCGAACATCGAACGTCCAACATCGAATATTGAATGATAAAAGATGAAGAAACCGAAGCAGTAAAAAATTTTGGACAATAGATTTTCGAATGCAAATTCAATTCTAATTTTTAAATGAAATTGCGGAGTGCGGCGACATCATTATTCGATGTTCAAAGTTGGGCGTTCGATGTTCGTCGTTCGTCTTTTTATTGTTCGATATCAGGCTCGGCTGAGCTCGTCGCAGGCTACGGTTCTCTTTTCCGTTCAGGTGAAGTTTCATACGAGGCGATCAGAAGACAGAGATAGGAATTCGGAAATCGGAATACGGAAGTGGGAAATTTTGAATTTGGAAGTTAGATTGCGGATAGATAGAGTATAGCGCTGAGGGCGTAACGCGTAGCGAACAGAATTTGCCTCAGCATTTCGTCTTCTACCTTACACCCTAAACCCTAAACTTTTCTTCCGTGCGCCTTATGCCGTGAGCCGTTTATTCATGCGCCATGATCTGTTTGCAACGGCCTTTATCCTTTAACCTTTTGCCTTTAACCTTTTTTTATCCGCAACCCGCAACTCGCAACCCGTCTCCAGCATCCGATCCAACTCAACCCAATCAACTTAATCAACCCTAAAGTCTTGCCAGGAAGCTCTCCGCTTGCGGTATAATTTCGTGATTAGGGTATTTCTGCAGCAGAAGGTCAAGTGCTCTTTTGGCCTGTTCTTTATTCATCAGACGATCATGAAATATCTGGGCGATTCGAAAATAGGCCTTGGGAACCAGAGGGTTATCCGGATAAGATTTCGCCAACGTATTATAAACGGCAACAGCCGCTTTGGTTTTGCCGTTTTCATTCAGCCAGCCTGCCAGCTTAAATAGCGCGTTTGCCGACGGTAAAAAATTGGTATCCGTTGTCCGGCATTCGGTAAAAACGGCAATGGCCTTACCTTTTTTATTTTGAGCAGTCAACAGATCCAGATGGGCAATGCCGTGCTCCAACAATTCCGCTGTCCGCTTTCTCATTTTAAGCAGGTTGTAGTATCGTTCGGACAGTTCAATCCCGCTGATCGGCTGCTGCGCGGTCATCTGCTTGATGAGGGCAATGGCCTCGTCCAGCTTGCCTTCCTTGATCAGCGGGGCGACTTTGCTGAGAACAACCGCATCCGGATCAGATTTTTGGGGTTCAAAGTTCTCGGCATTCGGGTCAGCAAAATCTTCATAATCCACCTGATAGCCGATCCTGTCATGATACTGCAGGATCACATACCCCATGAGATGGTAGGAAACAATTGTGTAAAAGCTCTTGGCAAACCCGAACAGCATCAGGTGCAATTCCGTCGGTAGAAATCTAATGACATATTGCGCCAGATAAGCCGGAGCACTTCCCAGCAGAAACAGAAAAAAATACATTAGAAAATAGGCCCAGCCGATTCTAAATGCCAGACCGACAAACACGACGGGATTGATGGCATGAAAAAGGCTGCCGGTGGTCACCAGCAGGATTATCATTGACGGCACAAAGAACATCACCACAATTGCAAACACGATTCCCGCCACCAGACCGACTTTGAAGGCAATATAGCTGAAGCCGACGAAAATAAGGACATAAATTGCAAACTGCTTGAAAACCTGCTGGATATCTTCAGTAATTGTTCTGCTGCTGACGGACGGGGGTTTAAGATTTCCGCCGGCCGTAGCCTTCAATGACTCGAAAGAATATTTTAGGACAATCAGCCATATCACCCCGCGCAGGATGGCACTGATGAAACCGTTACCTGAAAGAAACAATGTGGCGACTGCCAGAACCGATATTAAGATCAAAGGCTGTAGAGAAAACGGATAGGTAAAAATTCGCGGCATACGGTTCCAGAACGGATCAATTAGATTCTGCACGCCGACCCAGTCTACCGGCAGGTTGCATTTGGGACAAAAGTGATGAATCTCTTTGCGTCCGTAGTTTTCGCTTTCGCGGGCGGTCACACATTCAGGACATAACAACGCGTTGCATTTCGGACAATGCCAATGCGCTTTTCTGGTAGGATGGCCAATACAAAACTTTTTCATAAAACATACATCCAGAATTCAGGGTTTATCATAGACTTTTTCGCCGCCTGTCTAGAAGGTGATGCGATTTAACCTGGCAGCCGGCTGCTCAGTTCTCTAAACAGGTTGAATGCTTTATCCTCTTTTGCGAAATCAATATTTTTACCGTCGGCGGTTATCAGAAAGTCTGCCAAATCGCCCCTGTTTCCGATATTAAATGAGAATTCTATGGTTTGCACCTTGCCGCCTGAAAAAGTGAGTTCGCCGCTCATTGAGCCGGAGCTGACATCTTGAGAATTGCCTTGCCGGAAGGATACTTCATATGCCAGCTCGCCGCTGATAAAGTACTGTGAAACCGAATCTTCATGATCCGTCATCATACAGTTGCCGGTAACCGAAAGCTTACCCTCATCGAAAAGAACGCTCATTTCATGTATGAGAGACTCTTCGTCGTTTTGGAAAATAAAATCGGCGGCATTGGAATAGACATTTCGAACCTCAGGCTCATTTTGCCGTGTCGAATCTTCAAAGGCTCGAAAAACTGCCTCCAATGCCTCTTTAACCTCTTTTTCCGAAGGCCCGAAGAGGTTGCAACCGGTTAGAAAAGAAACAACTAAAACGGCTGCCAGCATTTTTACCCCATATTTAATCATTGTCTTCACCTATCCCATTTTGTCTGCACACGATCATCAGCAACAATCGTACCACATGATGCTCGGTGCTTATATTCCATTTAATTTCTAATGGTTAAATATAACAGGCAGATTACCTAACAGAATGAACCGGAAAAATGTCACCGAAATGACAATTATTGTCCGGTTGCTTGCGGCATGAAATATCAAAAATCATTTCACTTTCTTCAATTTCGATTGCTGATCAGGCCTGTTCCGGGTTTCTGATACGCTGCCATTATTCTTTATCGGAAAAAAAAGTAAAAACTTTAGCAGCAGGTTCAGGGCCTGCAGGCAAATTATTTATTTCGATCCACCATATGTCCTTGACGTCAATATAGGGTTCGTATAAGAGACATAGGCATTAAATCCGGTGCCGTGTCAGGGAGAGGCGCCACAGCGCAGATACAATTTATCGGTTTATTTCAAAAAGAAGGGCACTCTGAAAAAAGCGATCAATCCGGCGGGATCATCGCCGGGATAAATTTTTCAAATATATCAGACGTGGAGGAGATAATGAGACCTTATTTTGAAAAGATGAAGGAATTTGGCCAGCAACTGAAAGCCGGACAGATAAAAAGCACCGAAGCCAACGTCGGCAAGCTCCAGGAAGTAGAAGCCCTTGTCGCGGAGGCAGTCGAAAAGGTAAAAAATGCCGGACTGCCGACCGAAAAGATAAATGCCCGCGGGCAGCTTACCGTGTGGCAGCGCCTGGACTATCTAGTGGACGAAGGGACCTGGTGTCCGCTGCACACCTTATACAATCCGCGTGATAATGTTGAAGGCACGAATAATGTCATCGACGGCCTCGGCAAAATATCGGGCAAATGGGCGGTCGTCATCGGCTTCGACAATAAAGTGTTTGCCGGCGCCTGGCTTCCGGGGCAGGCAGAAAATGTATTTAGATGCACGGATCTTGCCAAAAGATTGAACATACCCCTGGTCTGGCTGGTCAACTGCAGCGGCGTAAAATTAACCGAGCAGGAAAAATTTTATGCCGACCGCCGCGGATC
>CP070771.1:2032766-2036476 GCA_020345785.1 Desulfobacterales bacterium | reverse complement strand
TGAGCATCGGTGAAGATGTTACCGAACTCAAGCAGGCCCAGCGGGAATTGGCAGATGAAAAGGCCCATATGGACGTGATTCTCGCTTCCCTGAACACCGGTCTGGCACTCATGGACCCCAAATTGAATGCCGTCTGGGTCAATGAAACGACCCGTAAAGCATTTCCCTGGGCCGACCCGGTCGGGAAAAAATGTTATTCGCTGGCCGAAAACCGCAGCGAACCCTGCGAAGACTGCGGCGCCGTGGCGGCTTTTGCCGACGGCCGCGTTCACGAAACCGAAAGACTCAACTCACTGAACAGCCGCTGGTATCACATCGTTTCCGTGCCGATCAAAGATGAGAACGGGCGGGTCGTCAATGTACTGGAGAGCAGTACCGACATTACCGGACGCAAACAGACCGAAGCGGCCCGCGACAACGCCCTGCACGAGCTGGAATCGCTCAAGGCCAAACTCGAAGAAGAAAACATCTATCTGCGCAAGGAACTTCAAAACCAGAGCGGGTTCGATGAAATCGTCGGTGAGAGCAACAGCCTGCTCTACGTTCTCACGCGGGTCAAACAGGTGGCGGAAACCGACGCGACGGTGTTGATTCACGGAGACACCGGGGTCGGCAAGGAGTTGATTGCAAGGGCCATCCACCAGTCCAGCCGCCGTGCCGACCAACCTTTTGTCAGACTCAATTGCGCCGCACTGCCGACGAATCTGGTGGAAAGCGAGCTCTTTGGCCATGAAAAAGGGGCTTTTACCGGGGCCGATCGAATCAGAAAAGGTCGTTTCGAGCTGGCGGACAGCGGCTCCCTGCTGTTGGATGAAATCAGTGAACTGCCGCTGGAAACCCAGGCCAAATTGCTGCGCGTGCTTCAGGAGGGCCAGTTTGAGCGTGTCGGCGGTTCACATACCCTGTCGGTAGACGTGCGGATTATTGCCACCACCAACCGCAAGCTGAAGGATGAAATCTTTGAAGGGCGATTTCGGTCCGATCTTTTTTACCGCTTGAATGTCTATCCCATCACCGTGCCGCCCCTGCGCAGCCGTCTCGAGGATATCCCGCTTTTGGTACAATATTTCGTGGCGCAGATTGCAAGCGGGATGGGCAAAAAAATTGACCAGGTGCCGCCTTACGTGATGACCCGGCTGCAGCAATACGAATGGCCGGGCAACGTGCGGGAGCTGCGCAATGTGCTGGAGCAAGCCGTGATTCATTCTCCGAACCACATCCTTCAGCTGCCGAAAGGAGTTGCTGCGTCTTCCAACGAAGGGGCCCAGACAAATCCCGCCGATGGATTCGATTCTCTGGAATCCATTGAGAAACGCCATATCCTGAAAGTCCTTGAGGCCACCGGCTGGCGCATCAGCGGACCCAAGGGCGCTGCGACCATCTTAGGAATCAACCCCTCCACCCTGCGCTTTCGCATGAATAAACTCGGAATCAGGAAAAACAGCTGATTTTTGCTCATAATTACTCCGCCCTGAAAAATAGCGACGACCGGTTTTGATAAAGCCATGTCGTCCAAGTGAAACGGGTGAGAAGGTTCAATGTCGTTCGGGTGGATTAATTAGACTAGAAGCCAAGTTCACCAGTTCAAAGACTCCATAACATGGCGATGGCTCACCCATACCCCACCTTGAATAATATCAACCCAATGTTTGTTTCTTATCAAATTTTACTCTCAATATACTGCGAATTCGCAACATACTGCGAAAAAATTCGGTGAAATACTAATATTTTTCTAACCTATCTGGTGCGTGGATTCTTAGTATAAGAAATAAATTTAATTACTTATAATATATTCCCTTTCAATTGAGGGAATTCGGCATACTACTTGCTGAGTTGAAGTTTCGAAATAAGGGAGAAATGGACGCTTAAAAAAAGAAAGGGAATATTGATGGTAGGTCTTGAAATTCTCGTATCAATCCAATCCGGACAACGACAGGAGTTTCTTCAGACCATCGACATGTTTCGCAGCCAACAGGCTAAAGACAACGCGCGCATCGGCTGCAGCATTTATGAAACCGTCGGCACGCCCAATCAATTCCTCTGGGTGGAAAAATGGACTGATCAGAGGCTTCTTGAAGACTACATGAAAACCGGCCGATTCAAGGCGCTTTTAGGAGCCATTCAAGTGCTGGGTGAACTCAACAGTCTTCACATTGCAGATATCAAGGTCCTGAATGACCTGCCAGGCTGATCCCATAATATTCTTACCTCCACGGCGTTTTGAATTAATTGCCAATCAGCTCAGTGAAGAGTTGGTATGACACACAGGTTGATCACACCAAAGGCTGTGAATGGAGGTTCCGTGATCACTATCATTTCTTAAAAATGAACCAAAATAATGGGGTGCTGAAAATGAAGGAGGAAAATTTATGTGTTGGCCTATCCGAAATATTATGATTGTCTGTCTTATAGCATTTATTGCAGTCGGTAATGCCCAGGGGCAGGATGCAGAAAAATCTGCAACTGCCGGTGCCCAAGGCAGTGAGGGCAAAGACCTGCGGTCTGCGGTGCAAAACCCCATCAGCTCGCTGATCAGCCTGCCTTTCAAGTTCACATTCGACTATGGCGCCCCCAACGGTGAGGCTTCCTTCCTGAATATTCAACCGGTTGTTCCGATAACGGTCGGTGATTGGAATCTGGTGAATCGGGCGATCATACCCTTGATCGACATTCCCGGTGACGTGACCGGCAGACCGGAAATACCCAATCCGACCGCCGGCAACGGTGCCACCGGGCTCGGAGACATCAACTATTCACTCTTTTTATCGCCGGTCAAATACAAGGCGGCAATTTGGGGTATCGGCCCGTCCATTACCATACCGACCGCAACCGATAAGGAGCTGGGCAGCGAAAAGTGGAGCATGGGACCAACGGGTGTGGTCCTTTTTCAGCCCAAATGGGGAACTTTCGGAGGGCTCGTCAGGCAATTGTGGTCAGTTGCCGGCGACGAAGATCGCGACGATGTCAACCAAACCTTATTTGAGCCCTTTATGAATTATAATCTCCCCAATGGCTGGTATCTTATTTCAGATATTATCATTACCGCCAATTGGGAGGCCGATTCCAGCAATACCTGGACGGTACCGCTGGGCGGTGGTGCCGGCAAACTGTTTCAAATCGGCGGTCAGGCGATCAATGCGCGCGCTGAAGCCTATTACAACGTCGAAAAACCAGACGGCGCCCCGAATTGGAACTGGGGGTTTACGATTCAGTTTTTGTTTCCTAAAAAATAGCACCACCGAGATAGCAAAGGTGCTCATTTCGCGGGGAAATGAATGGTTATTACATGGTTGAGAGGCCGGATATAGCACCAGACCGGCAGATGACGTTCACCCGCGACCCTCTTTTCTCGAAGAAATAATGGAGAACAAAGATATGCTGAAAGCGATCAACCCAACACACTCAAAGTTGCTGGCAGGATGTTTTATTTTTGTTGGCCTTCTTATGGCGTTTGTTTTCGTTTCAACAACATTGGCTGAAACCGCCGATAAGGATGTGGTTATTCTTGCCAACGGGAATATTCTGACCATGAATCCCAAGCAGCCGACCGCATCTGCAATGGCCGTCAAAGAGGACAAAATTATCGCGGTTGGAGATTTGGCTACAGTGAAAAAGGCCGCCGGTAAAAGCTACGAGTATATCGACCTGGAAAGCAAGACCGTCGTACCCGGATTCATCGAGAGCCACGACCACATCGTTTTGTACGGATC
>CP070771.1:2028950-2032666 GCA_020345785.1 Desulfobacterales bacterium | reverse complement strand
GTGCATCCCAAGGATTTCTCGGATAGCGTCGTCAGGCCGCCGGCAGCATTTCCCTGAGTTACGTCGCCGCTATAATCAACATTATGCGTTTCAAAATACTTCTTATAATAGTTAATCATATCCACTATTTTGTGAAATACTTTTTCATCTTTTGCTCTATCCATCAGCATTTTTTCCGCACCGAACATTTCGGCAACTTCCGTCATAATCACACTTCCACCCTGTGATACAATGACATCACAGGCGTCTCCTAAAATGGGATTAGCAGTTATCCCAGACAATCCATCGGAGCCGCCACAATTAAGTGCAAGGACTAGTTTTGAGACGGGTATTGACTCTCTTTTATATCGGGTTGCATAGTTATATAATTCATCTAATAATTTTAATCCTTCTTCAAACTCGTCTTCAACGTCCTGCAATTTTAATATCTTAATCTTATTTGGATCGAAGTCGCCCAAATATGGCAGGAATACATCCACTGAGTTTATTTCACATCCTAAGCTTAGAATTAATGTGCCGGCGGCATTTGGATTGTGCGCCAGTTTTGATAATATCAATTGAAGATTTTTAACGTCGTCCTCATCCTGGCCGCAACCGTAACCATGTGTTAGCGGTAAAAAACCGTCAAAATTTTCTTTTTTGCCATGTTTTGCGTTTGCCATTTCAGCAAATTTTCTTGCCGGTCCATTGGCACAAAAAACGGTCGGAATGACAAAAATATAGTTTCGAATACCGGCCTGACCATCATCACGGTTATATCCCTTAAAAAACAATTGTTCTGTCTGTTTTGGAGAAAAATCGCTTAATTTGGGGTTATATTCGAAGGTATCCGTTTCTTCTGAAGGTATTAGATTATGGGTATGCACCCAACTTCCGGCAAGTATTTTTTCAGTTGCAATCCCGATAGGTTGGCCATATTTAATAACTTTTTCACCCTGTTCGATTTGCTTTATCGCTATTTTATGAGCCATCGGGATGTTCTCTCTTACCTTTATATGGACACCGGCGTCCAGACTGTCACCCGCCTTAATCTGCCTGAATGCCACAGCAACAGAATCTTTTGCATTAATTGTCATGGAATTTGGTTTTTCTCCCATAACGATAGACCTCCCCTGTATATTAAAGATTTAAAAGGAAAACAGACGCCGCTCCTAATTGAGCGAAAAGCGCTCAATTAGGAGAGATTAGACTGTTATTGCAGATTATAATCCTCCGAATAACCAAGGCGGTATTTTATGTCAAGCGCATTGTTTTTGAAGGGGACAGGTCTATCTTATGTCAAACCGCCGGGCCGGGTAATTCTATTTGAGGCCCTTGCAATTGGCGTAGTATGTCACTGTGGCGGGCCAGTCCGAAAAGATGCCTATGATTCCCACATCTTGCGCCAGCACGTCGAGGACATCCAGCATGTCACCGTCGTTGTTGATCACCTCGGTTACGGACGAATAGTAGCCGCCGCCGCCGTCCTTCAGCAGGCCGGAACGCTCAAGTGTCCAGGTGATGATGTCGAGGCCGGCGGCCTTGGCAGCTTTAGCGTACGTCGAGGGTACAATTTTTTTGTTTTCGTCCAGCCTCATGAGCATCTGCATAGGCGGCGCGATGATGTTCACACCCTCGGCGGCAAGTTCCTCCATGGTGGGCGACCACGTACCCGGATTGTTGGGGTCTAGGCTGCGGCTTTCGAGGAATACGGCCTGGTTGCCGAATTGCGGTTCGTAAGCAATCCAGTAGAGCACGTCATCGAGATTGAAGGACTGCGCATATACATTCTTTGGTTTCACGCCGGCCGCCCTGTATTCGTCGATCATCTGTTGGGCATAGTCCTGTTGCGTGTAATCACCTTCATACGGCATATCCACGCTTGGGGCTTTGAGCTCCGGGGTCATTTTGACATCCAACTCCTTAAAGAGCTCGATGCTCTCGGCGTGGCTGAGTAAAGTGCCGCAGGTCGAGTAAAGATCGGTGCGCCAGCTCGGAGTGGCGTGCATGTATTCCTCAATGGTGGTCGCGCTGCGGTTTGCCGCATCCATTTTGCCGCAAAGCGACTTGAACTCTTCCAGAGTGAAATCGCTGGTGCAGCACCTGATCTCAGCTGCATTAAGCAACTCACCGGTAGCGGATAATTCCGGAGGTACGGTGCACTTCCAACGCAAATCTTCGCGCGCTACGACGTCCGTCGTCGTTTGAAGATCGCACTGCGAGTGACGGCACACCAACTCTCGGTCCTTGGTGAACGTCACATCGCACTCGATGATGCCGGCACCCATGCGAGCCGCCGCGAGATAGGATTCCCGGGTATGCTCGGGAAACTGGAGAGCCGCACCGCGATGGCCGATCGAGAAGTCAGTCTTCTTAAACGGGCCCTCAGAGCACTGTTCAAGTTCAGTCTTGAGCTCACTGTCGTCCATGTCCTCGACGAGGTAGTAGGGGCGCGGACCGAGCTGTACGCTCTTAATTTTTGCTTTCCTGGCGTGTTTCTTGTGCCAGTGCGACCCGCCGGCGGCCGCGACCGAGGAAAGGGCGAAGATTGCGGACAAAATAATTATTGTAGTTCGGGCAATTTTTTTTTGCTGCATGAGATCCTCCTTTCTTGTTAAAGGAAATTGTTTAGACAGGATCGAATAAGATCCCCTTCACAGTGTTAAAAAAATCCCTTATTAAGGTCTAACTTAGAGGAAATCTCAAATTGTATAGGGCAACCTGATGAGCTTCAGCTTGCGGCACTTTGCGACATTAAGGAACAACTCTCAACCAGAAAACCGAAAATCTTATGGACTCGCTTTTTCAGGAGTAGATTAAGCCATAATCTGGATTGCATCGAATATCAGCCGCCGCCGACATGCGGAATGGTCAAATGAGGAAAAGCGAGTAGCATTTGATTATCGAAATCGGACCCGATTGTCAATAAAGTTTTTGGCGGTCAGCTCCAATAAAAGATAGGACATTGCTTTTTCGCAGAGACTGCCCCAGGAAACGTATTTTTATGAAAGGGCTGGGGGTCCACCCATAAAAGAGCCTGTCAAGAGAAAATTTAAATTTTTTGTATTATCATTAATTCCAATGACACAGCGGATAGGCGATTTTCGGGCCGCACTTCTCCTTAAATCCAGATGGAACCGTTCAGGCCGATCTGGGCGTCTGTTGTTTGTCGTTGGTGATTTGTGCTGAATAACAAACTAATCGAGTTGGTATATGGTTGACTTCGGCAAGATGTTTATGCTAATAAAATGAATATATTATGAAATGTGCAAACCCCAAATTATGAGGTAGTCATGGATTGAACTTCAACACTTTATTTCTCAATTTGAGAGATAAAGTTTTTTTTTGAGAAGATAGATCCACAAAAAGGGAATTCGAATCATGACATTGATTAGGTCGAACATTAAAGGTTATCCGGGAAAGTATATAAATCTTGATATTGATGATCCGGATCTTGACTTTTCAACGGCAAAGAATATTGCAAAACAAAAGGCAACAGAGATGGCCAATGATCCGATGATGCTGTCCTGGTACAACGGCAAAACCGGTGAATCGTATCCGAACCTCGAATGCGGACCCGGTGATAAACCGGCCTGGATAACATATGCCGAATCAAGAGGCGGCGACCTCGCCATTGATATCAACGACGGGCAATACGTTTTTATCTACCTCTCAATCTAAAATTGATAAAGCGCGGATAGCGAAAAGCCAAATGAAACAAGATTGTCAGTTGCATG
>CP070771.1:2025130-2028850 GCA_020345785.1 Desulfobacterales bacterium | reverse complement strand
TTTTGTTTTGCTGCATCGCCGCCATGGCGCCGTCCCAGTCGTAGTTTAGCGTGTCCGAAGGCGAGTACTGGACAAGGCTCTTGTAATAGTCCAGCGATGCGATGGCTTCCGGGCTGTTGATGATGATGGGTCCGTACTCGTAACCCTTGTCAGTCTCCAGAATATCTCCATTGAAGCTGTAAAGAAAGTTCAACCACTCATACCAGAGGGCCACATGGCGTTTTCCCTGAATGGCCGTACCATAAAACCCTTTTTCCGGCCGGGTGAACCATATCGCCATGTCTTTGTATTCCTTCCAGTTTTGCGGCGGCTTAAGATCATAGCCGAACTTGGCTTTGAAACCGGCTCGTTCCTGGGGATCGTTGACCAGGTCGGCGCGATACCACAGGAACATGGTTATGGCCGTGAAGGGAAATCCATAAGGTTCGCCGCCGTACCAGGAAATCTCCTTCCAGAGGTTTACATAAAGCTCTTTTTCGGGAAAAAAGTTTGGATCTCTCAGCTTGGTATCATTTAAAAAGCGGCTCAAAGGTACAACATGTTTGTTTTCGACAAACCGCCCCAGCTCCCGATGGGGCTGGATGATGAAGTCGTAGCGGCCCGTGCGGGAGTTGAGATCGAGCATGACTTTGTCGACGGCTTCCTCATGGGCGTACTGTTCGACGATGACCTTAATGCCGGTAATCTTGGTAAATTTTTCCTTGACTTTATCCAACGCCTCCAGGGGCGGCAAGGCTTCGCCGATGGTTCTGATGGTCTCGCCTTTGTACGGTTTAGACGCTTCCTTGAGGTCCCAAGCAAGGGCTGGGCCGTAAATAGTCAGAATTAAGACGGCGACCATGGCCAAAAACGCCGCCATTTGAAAGCATTTTCCAGTTTCTTTTGCAACGGTACCTTTCATGCGCGCACCTCCTTTATGGTAAAAAGCGTATTCAAGTTCAATCGGGTCGACCGTTTTCCTGCAGCCAATCCCACACTGCCATCATGTTTTGCTCGAAGGAGCCATCCGGAATAAACTTTTTTTCAAAAAACGCCGTGCCAATTGTAAACCCCCAGGCTCCGGTATCGCGAACTTCGGCGATTCGATCAAAAGAGTCTATACTGCCGGCCGAGACCAAAGGCACTCCGGTAGCCTTTACAACTTCCCGAAGCAATTTGGGCGCATCGCCGGTGTAGCGATAGGTCAGCAAATCCATACCGTCCACTCCCTTGGCCTCCATATCACGGGCATGCTGCACAATCTCATCGATGGTGCCGTCTAAAATGCTTGGATGGCTGTGGACGTGACCCGGAAATGGATAGTACTTTACCGGCTTGTCCTTCAAGTAGTCATTGATCGAATCAAAAAACACGGTTCCCATGAGAATATGAAAGCCGCATTCTGCCGCCAGCTTAGCGCCGGCTAAACCTTCCTCCTCGGTGAGGCTGACCACTTCGAGGTAAGTCGTCTTGCCGGCTGCATTCATGCTGTCGACAACTTTTTTCATTTCCGCCGGCGGAAGTCCCACGTCCTTAAACCCCCAATGCGTTACCGGAGTATCCTTCATCTGGTTAAAAAGATCAAACGCATTTTCCACGGTCTTGTCATTGTAGGTCAACATGACAATCAATTCTGGCTTCATAATTATTTACCTTTCATGTTTGATTATTCTTGTCTACTCCATGCCTGTGAATAATGAATCGCTGGTTAAACCAGACAGATCAGCGCCAAGGGTGATCAAAATATATTATAAAAATTTACAAGAGCGAGCTTTCGTCGGAAACACGAATGATGCCGTCAAAATTCTTTATATACATCAGCGACCAGTGACAGATCGTGGTTCCGGCCCTTTCCAGGGACCTTCTTTATACCCCCAGCCCTGCTGGTGGTCGCTGATTATAACTGACTGAATTAAAACTGAAAAGATAATATTTTTATTGTCATTTCGATCCCATTCACCAGTCTATCCGATAAGCGAAATGTTCCGGATACCGATTAGACGCATCAGTCCCTGAAGCGTCGTCAGCATCGCGATAACACTGAGCATGATCAGAGTGGCAAAAGCGGCGGCGGCGGACATATCGCCAAAATCTTCCAGTTGCACCACAACCACCGAGGCGACGGTGGATGAAGGAGAAAACAAAAAAATAACAGCCGACAATGTGACCATGGCCTGCATGAAGAAAAACACGCTCGAACGCACCAAGGAAGGCCAAATTATCGGCAGCGTAACCTTGCGTAACGTTCGAATAATACTCCCGCCAAGCATCGCCGACGCCTCGTCGAAGACCGCGCTGACCTGTTTAAAACTTGTGATGGCGGTCAAAAACCCCTGAGCGTGAAAATGATACGAAGTGCAGATCGACAATAGCAGGAGACTTCCGTATAGAAAAACCAGGGGGTTAGCAGGGTTGTTGAACACGAAAATGTAGCCTAAACCCAGCACCATTCCGGGCACAGCCCCGGGCAGGATTGAGAAAAAATAAAGAATGCGGCTGAACCGGCCCGACATTTTATGAACAACATAAGCGGCCAGCGTTGTGACCGAAACTCCCAGTATGGCCGTCATCAGCGCCATCCAAATGCTGTTGAGAAGGGGTTCAAAACCGTTCTGCAACTCAGGTTCGAGATAATGGCGCAGGGTGAGTACCATACTGTAGGGCCACAGCCGCACAAGACTGGCGTAGATGACGATCCCGATCACCGTAATGATTGCCATGCATATCAGCCCCACCCCAATCAACATGATGGCGTCGAAGATGCGGCGGGGTTTTACCCGCAACGGTACGAACTTATCTGTAACCAGAGCCGGTTGCCGTTTGGTGATCCAGCGTTCCATGCTGATTGCAATTGCCGTGGGAAAGAGTAGTACCATGCTCACCACTGCACCCAGATTGAAGTTGGCTTGGCCGACGACCTGAGTGTAGATTTCCGTAGCCAGGACTTTGTAGTTGCCCCCAATGATGATTGCGTTGCCAAAGTCGGTGATGGTAACCGCGAAAACAATGAAGGCAGCGGACATCAGGCCGTAGCGGCTGGCCGGCACGGTAACTGTCCGGAAAATGCGCCAACCGGAAGCCCCGAGCATTGTCGCCGATTCATATATTCGCTGGTCGGCAAAGGCCAGTGATGCCCTTAGGATTAGTACGGCATGTGGGAAAGCATACAGGGTGTTGGAGAAGACGAGACCCCAAAAGCCATAGATGCTGAAACCGAGATTGAAGGCCATGTTGAGCAGCCCGTTGCGTCCGAGCAGGAACTGAAATCCCAAGGCATGGATCAGGGAGGGGGCAAAAAGAGGGGATAATGCAATCAAGATCCAGGCGCGCTTGAAGGGAATGGCCGAGTGAACCATGGCATATGAAAACAGATATGCCAAGATCATGGTTAATATCGTGGTCGCAATTGTCATGGCAAAGGTGTTGAAGACGATTCCGACCAGGCGCGGCTCGGAGAAAAATAATGCGTAATTGTTTAAGCTCCATCCTCCTTGGGGAGAAATAAAGCTCATTCTGAAAATTGACCACAGAGGATAAGCAACGAAGAGGACGAGTAATACCGAAATCAAAAAGCCGAAGGCCAGCAAGAGTTTTCGATCGTCTATCCGAGAGATCAATAGTATCGCAGGATTTGATGCTTTCATCATGGAGGTCATTGGGAATCAACTATCGTTAATATGGCTTCGGGAGGAAAGTAGACCGTTACCTCCTCACCGGTTTGTAAACTTGAAGCTCCCGTAT
>CP070771.1:2021310-2025030 GCA_020345785.1 Desulfobacterales bacterium | reverse complement strand
TGGTAAAAAGAATTGAGTATGATGCGTTCGGAAACATTATTGGGGATTCCAACGAAGGGTTCAGCGTACCGTTTGGGTTTGCGGGCGGCTTGCACGACCGGGAGACCGGGTTGGTGAGATTCGGCTACCGCGACTATGATCCGGATGTTGGAAGATGGACGGCTAAAGATCCCATCTTCTTTGCCGGAGGGGATACGGATCTTTATGGATATTGTTTAAATCATCCGGTTAATTTTATTGATCCCTTAGGATTATTTTTCCCCTTTGGCGGTCCTGGATTTACAAATGTTATGCCTAACAAACCACCTTCATGGTATGAACAGCAAAAACATTACTCTAGCCCAATACCAGGTGTGGCCGAAGGTGTTAACATGCACAATGCAATTCCTGGGCAATTCGCTATCTTAGGGCCGGCTGCTATAATAGAATTAGCACCAAGTATTCAAAAAGATGTGGTTACCCCAATTATGAACACAATGAGATACGGAACACCCGTACCAGTTATTATTGATCCTAAGTTGATTGAAGAAATTCTCAGTCCCTCAAACGCGGACGCTTCAGAATCGTCGCCATGTCCTTAGGTAATGGTATCTATCTAAATGGATATTAGTATAATAGCAAAGTTTGCAATTATTTCAGCGATAACGGTTTTACTGCTGATAAAAAAGGAGAGTATTAAAGTAGAATACTTTCCTCAACAGAGTTGGTCAACCAGGGAGGTATTGCCTGTTTATTGGATTTTGATCTTTATATCTTTAACTCTGATAGTTCTTTTTAACACTAATCCTTTCAGACGCCTTTATATTTTTGCATTGTACATATTTACATTTTTGGCTGGTGCAATTGTATTTTTATTTATAAAAAAGATAATGGACAGAAACAGAATAATTTCTATCAAGGTTATCGGGGTCAGAAGCTCAGATTTATATTGGCTTTTAATTCTTATTGCTATCCAATACAGCATATTATTAGTCTTTTTATACAGAGCAAGTTCCCTGGTAAATAACAGTCGTATCCCGATGGTATTATTGCACTACTCGGTTATTTTGGTCTTTTGGCCGGTTCTCGAGTCGGTATTCTATTTTGGTGTTATGTTTATTCCCACTAGTAGAATTGTAGGATTAGTAAAAAGCGCTATCTTAATTTCTTTATTACAGGCACTGTCACACTTTAACTATAGCTCAACAGAAGTGGTTGTAAATTTTTGCATTTTTGGGCTATTAGGATGTTATCTTTACATCAAAAGTCAACGGATTATTTTCCCTCTGATGGTGCATTCTTCCATAAACTTTTTAGTCTTGATGCGAGACTTAAAACCTTTTTAAGAAAGATGACGCCGTTAATATATCTGCATAAGAAGCCAGCTCATATCTCTCATGAATCCATCCAAATTTATGCCTATATAACTATCAATGACCAAATACCTGGCGAATAAAGCTCTTCATAAAAAAAGAATTCGGTTTCAAATCTTGATCGGTGACTAATAATTTTGCTTTCAGTCAATAATCAAGGCGCAATCCCTGATTTTTGAAAGGTTTACGATCATCGGAGTAGCCGCAGCCGACTGGAATGTAATGAGTCCCGATGGAGGGTGCCAGTGGGACCATCGGGATTTGGGACGAAAGATGGAAAGATGGGGACATCCATAAATAAATAAATTGATACTCCCACGGATCAGTGGTATCCGTGAATTAATCCACGATTAGCAAGATTGGAAGCCACGGGTGTGCTGCATCATAAAATCGTTCGAGGGATTGAACGCCGGCCGATTTTTAAGGATGATTTTGATCGCGAAAATTTCATTGGAAAAAATAGGTTCAAACCTTGATTTGTGAATTAAGCATTTGGAATTTAATTTTTATTCATTATTCAAGCTTTAATTCTCCTTTTTCGTCCATCCTACAATAAGAAGTATAGGGTCAAAGCTTGACGGGTTGTTGCCTAAATCGACTTTTCATGAATAATAAGCGCGTTCAATTATACCTGGCCATTACACGTTGGTTGAGCTCAGCAGAATGCCAAGGCGATGCCTTGCTTTAGAGTACGACTAAATGGAGTAATTTTGCGCCACAGGTTGTTAATATGATTGGCTCCAAGGCCGCGAGGACAGCTTTTACTCCCCCTGCCAATGCCTTTGGCCGACTTGTTCAATGCTAATGCAGCTGCCGGCTCTTTGACATGGCGCAAAAATACCATAATATTCTGGATACTGGCCGTCAGATACTCCTGGATTTGAACGCGCCACAGTCTGCGCCAACGGGCGCGTTTATAACCGTAGCGGGTTGCTCGAGCAAAGGATCTTTCCATCAGATGCTGTCGGGTTTGAATATCTTTTTTGGATTCGGTACTAATTGCCCGGGTGAGCATTAAATCAATATCATCTTGTCTGACATGACGCTTGAGTGTTCGACCGGTTTTTGAACGGGTACACTGCTTTCGCAAGTGGCAATTGTTACAGATTTTAGCTGTCGCACTGTATTCATAATGTTTGCGCTTTTTTTTGTATTTTCGTCTTTTCATAAGTTGACCTGCCGGGCAGATAAAAATATCTCTGGCAAAGTCATAGATGAAAAGCTCTCTTGGAAAGATGTCTTTTTGCCGACCGCTTCCTTTTTGCGTTTGCTCAAGGGAGGGAAAATGCGCTTTGATACCACGATCGTGGCAGGCTAAAAAATTATCGATGGTTCCGTATTTGCTATCGCCAACGGCCGTCTCAACTTCGGTTGCGGTGTTTTTTTCATGAGTGTCAATCAGTGATTGCATCCGCTGAGCTTCATGCACTTCGCCGGGGGTGACTTCGGTGGTGGTGATCACTTCACACTTGGGATCCACCCCACGGTGAATCTGGTATTCGAGCTTGGAGCGGCCTTTTCCACGACGTGATACAGAAGCATCTGGGTCGGTGGTGGAGATATGCTTTTTGTTGGCAGCGCCTGATTTAGGTGGATGGCTATCATCGTCTTTGGAATGGTTGCTTTTTTCTTTCTCTAACCGCGATTCAAGAATCTGGTAGCTTTTGTTCAGGTAACGCTTAAGGCTGTCTTTTTTTATCACGGAGTTGTTGGAAGCATCAGCTTGCACGATGCTGGAATCCATAAACAGTTTGCGGCCATCAATCAGGCCGGCATCCTGGCATTGATAAACGATGCGATCGAAAAAGGTTCTAAAGGCACTGACTCCCCAGCGCGCTCTGGCTTTGGAAAGCACACTGTGATTGGGAATCTCATCATCCAGGTCATAGTCTAGAAACCATAGCCAGTCGAGCCGTTCAGGAATGGTGGCTACCAGTTCTCGTTCCGAGCGTACATTATAAAAAAATAAAAGAAACAGCATCTTTAATATTACAGGAGGAGCAACCGATATATTGCCCTTGATGCCGTAAGTATCTTTGACTTGGTTGTAAATAAAATCAAAGTCAATGCAGTTTTTGACTTTCCTTAGAATGTGATCTTGACGAACACGCTGCTCGAGATTGAAAGCGGTGTAGAAAAGCTTATTTTGAACTTTTGGCTGGCGACCCATCATGATTGCAGTACTCCGCTAAAGTTAGAATCAACGGCACTTTAGCAGATTCGAACTCTTTAATCAATTACTATTCATGGGTTTATGTGAATTTATTAATGCAGAATTTACATCAACTATAACGTTCTTTAATTTTTACTGAGGCTGGGTTTGTTGCTAACAACTCGATTTGGGCAACAACCCGTTGATTAGTGATTA
>CP070771.1:2017472-2021210 GCA_020345785.1 Desulfobacterales bacterium | reverse complement strand
TCCGCAACCAAACCGGGTGATTTCGTCGCTTTGCCGACATACATTTTAAATCGTGCCATCAGGTAGCAAATCGAGGCTCCCAAAATCGCGCCCAGCGTTACGATGGGCACATGGGTAAGCATCGGCGCGTGAGGATTTGTCATCATGTTGAACATTTTGTAAGCCAGATAAAATACAAAAAGGGAAATCAATAGCGCCACCATATTTTCAATGCGACTGATTCCTCTTGTCAGCCGACTCTCCTCCTTGTGCGAGAGGATTAAACCGACGAAAACGGCCAAGGACACAAACAATCCCTGTACCGAGTGCCAGCCGCTCATCTGAAGGGCCATGCTGCCGGATACCCCCGCCATGAAGAATTTGAGCGCGACAAGGAAGAGATTCGCTCCAATGGCTATGAGTAGGGCTTTTTCTTTTCTTCCCATATTAGCCTCCATGAGTATTATCTATGTGAAAGGATTTATGACGTTCTATATAAAATCGAAAAATGAAGTCTAGGAGGAAAATCGAGGGGGCTTGTAGATGAGAAAAAGGTGCCCGGTTGGAATCGCGAGCATTTTATTGACTATAAACATACCGGTTAGGGGCAGCGTGAAAAGCGCTGACAATAATAACCCCTCTGAGGTAAATGAATGGGAATTGAAGGGGCAGTTTGTGTGCTGAATTAGCTCTATGCTGGTATTGTCGATCGGGCAAAGTGAAGCGCACACAGCAATTCCAGGAACAACAAGCGTCAGTACCCCCACTAATATGATTATGGGAGATGAATATTGCGGTTTTGCTAAATTCATTTACCGGTTCAACCCTTACTTAGATTTTACATCAACCTCACGTTCAATTTCATTGGTTTCTGCCGTCATCTTGGAGTCTGCGTGGCCCGAATGCATCCCGCGCATCATGAAGATATGGCCCAATGGACAAATAAGAATCAGGGCAAAGTATCCCCATGATCCCAGAACTCCCAGAGAAGAAAGCGCCATGATTCCAATTATCGGGATTCCGCAGCAAAGGATCATCATCAGCATATGGTTTTGTTTGATTTTCGCAAAAATTGATTTCAGCATAATTTTTGCCTCCCCGCCTTGATCTTGATAGGTAGTGATGCGTTCTAAAATCAGTACAAATGAAAACGAATATTAATATCTGCCTGACAATTCCTGATCCAATTTCTCTTCGAGTTTGGAAAGCTCTTCAATTTTCTGGTTGATCATTTCCTTGTTCGGCTTCTCGGAGCGGTATAAATCCGACAGCTCCTGCCTTTTGGCCTTGATCTCTTCTCTGAGTCTTTCCGTTTCTTTTTTTTCATTTTGATAGTTTGGGTTCGTTCGGGGTTGCGCTCCCCAGGGATTTAATAAATTTGGGCCATATTCCATCATGCCTTGACCCTGTCCACCCATCATCCCATGGCCGCCTCCCATGGAGCCACCCATGCCGCCCCCCATACCGCCACCCATACCGCCACCGGCATAAGCGATCCCGGCGATAGTTATAAGAGTTGTCATTACTAGTGTTATAAACAAATTTTTACCGTTCATTTAGCGATCCCCCAATTAAAAATTCTTTCAGGCACATTGTCGATGTCCCGGATAACCAGTGTGATCGACTCGGTATTATCCGTCAGGTTTGGAAATTCCAGTACTCCCTTGCGATGATGACCGCCGGGCGGGGACCCCTGCCAGGCCGTCGCCTTATACTCACGGCCATTGTTGTCTTTGAGGGTGCTGACGGCAGCCATATCCTGACCAAGGTCAGCCGAATGGGTGTTCATTCGCACTTCAAATTTCATTGGCTGACCTGGGGTCAGTTGAACCGGCTGCACATCGACACGCACCCGATTATCATTGTTCGATTTCATTTCATAAGCGCCGGCGTCTATCGCCAATCCTAACGCCAGTGCTGCTATTACCAGCACTTTAAGTGCAGAAATTTTATCTATCTTGTCTATTTTCATTCCTGTTCCTGTTTCTCCTTTAAACATTTCTAACAAGGCCGGATATGATGCGCATTAACTTTTGGGCCCCCAGTGAGAAATACCCCATGTTTTCGCATCATGCGTGCCATAAACCCGATACCAAAGAGACATGACACGATTCCTGCCAAAAAAAAGTATGGCTGATATTGTCCAAGGCTTGCCACCGCAGTTGCAGAAAGAAAAGATACCCCCAGCAGCGGTATGACGGTTGCCAGATAATGAGAGCAGCAGGCCATCATGGCCACAACGGATACCCCGCTCGATGCGGCCATACTCGAATTGGCCGCTGTTTTCTTTTTACCGCGGCGATGGTCCCTGAAAAGGGTGTACAAGCTCACCTGAATTCCCAGCCCGACAGCAAGGCTAATGATCCACCAACGGTATTCGCTGAACTGTACCCTGGCAAAATACCAATCCGACGTCAGGGTATTCATACCCAAATATAATCCCACGATTGCAAAAGAAGCCAGTACGCCAAAAAGATAGGCACGCGGATTTGAGAGTTTCACCGGCTGCTCACATGATTGAGGGATTGTCTTTAAATCCTGCGGTTCGCTCTCGGCGATCTCGTATCCGGCGGATGTTACTGCCGCTTTCAGGTCCTCAATATCGACGATCGACGGGTTATATTGTACGGTGGCCTTGCGAGTAACAATGTCGACAGAAGCATCGGCCACACCGTCAAGCGCTGCCAAGGCTGTTTCAACTCGGCCGACGCAGGAACCGCAGTGCATGCCCCAGATGGTCAACTCAACGGCCGGATGTTGATCGGATGTATGATCAACCCGGGCGGTTTGATTTCGGACTCCGCCACAACATGAAAGTGTGCCAACGCCCGACGACATTTGCGTTTCGTCTTCACTGATTTTTCCGGCAGTATAATTTGCCGGCATCGAATTATTTGGGATTCCATCTCGCATATACGCCTCCCGGGTAGATCCAATTTGCCCTTTCCCTATAACCATCACAATCCCAATTTCACCAGCCTATGATTTAACTAAAGATGCTATTTCCTACATGACTTATTTTAACAGCGCTTCAAATAACGGATTCCAACGGGGTGCTAGGTCCATCGAAATCGAGGAATAAAGCGCGGAATATTCTCGGCATATCGTGTATATTGCTCGCCAAAGCGTTCAAGAGCCTCTATTTCTTCACGTTGGGCCAATCGTATATAAAGCACCACCAGTAGCGGAAACATCAAAAGAGTCGGCAAGGTGGTCCATTGAAGTAGGTATCCGAACATAATCATGATAAAAGCCGTATATTGCGGATGCCTGATTTTGGCGTAGGGCCCCGTGCTGGCAACCACATAATTTCGTTGAGCCCTGTAAAGCACTTTCCATGATGCTGCGAGTAAAACCAACCCTCCGAGAATCAGCAGGTCACTTAGAATGTGGAAAGGACCAAAATGCGGGTCGCCCCGCCAGCCCAGGACAGTTTGTAAAAGGTGGCCGGAATTGTGCGAAAACCATTCGATGGTCGGAAATCGGCTTCCCAGCCAGCCTGAGATCAGGTAAATCGAGAGCGGAAAACCATACATTTCGGTAAACAGGGCGACCACGAAAGCGGAAAAGGCGCCGAACGTACGCCAGTCCCGCTGGGTTCGAGGCCGGAAAAAGCTGAATGCCAGAGACAGAATGATTAACGAATTGACAATTACCAGCTGCCAGAGTCCATATTCAGATGTATCGGTCATCAAATTATCTTTCTTTCAATTAAACAGGGGCCGTTAAACAACCTTTCGTCGTCCGCTTTTGCTTAGA
>CP070771.1:2013632-2017372 GCA_020345785.1 Desulfobacterales bacterium | reverse complement strand
TGTAGCAGTTTGAGGTGGCTATCAGTATTTCTCCTCCGTCGGGCATCGCTTCAGCGGCGTTGGAGACGAGATTCATAATTGTTTTAGAGAGATGAACGGGTGATCCCATGATGTTGAATATATCTTCCTGCAGGCGGGTGTTTACTTTTATTTTTGGGTGGTATTCCAAAATCTTTTGATTTTCGGGGCTTTTTAGATAATGCTTGATTAACTGATTCAGATTCATCACTTCAGTGACGGAAACACCTCTTCTGGCCAGGGTCAATAAATCCTGCACTATTGCAGCTGCTTTTTGCCCGGACTCCTGTATCGTCAACAACGGCTGTTGCATGGGGCTGTCTTCGGGAAGATCCATAAGCAACAACTCCGGGTAGCTTACCAGACCGGACAGGATGTTATTGAGATCATGGGCCACACCGCCGGCGAGGGTGCCGATCGCCTCCATCTTTTGAGATTTGCGCAGTTCAGTTTCCAGATACCGTCTTTCTTTTTCAGCGCGCTTGCGTTCTGCAATCTCCTGTTTCAGCTCCTGGTTGGCGTTGACCAATTGGGCGGTGCGCTCCTCTACTCTATGTTCCAGTTCAAGGTTGACGGCGTTGACTTTTTTTCTTTCGGCTTCCAGAAGATGGGCCTGCATAAAATCCCGGCGTGAATAGAATTCTATCGAGTAGCATGCAAACATCCCTAATAGGTTGCCGGAGAGAAAAAAGAAGTTGTTGTTTATCAAGGTTGGAAGCGGGGTTGAACTTAACCAGATGGCTGCAATTTCATAGGCGATCACAATTACCCACATTGTTGTCGAGGCCCATGCGAATCTAAGTTTCAGAAAGGAATACCCGTAGATGAAGACAAGAAGCAAGCCGGCATAATAGGAATAGCTTGCCGGGTAGGGAGCGATAACGATCATTGCAATAATGCCGAGCCCCGCGACCAGCACTGAGGAGGCGGTTATCACTTGCCCAAATTTTTTAAAATAGCTTGAGAAAGAAAACAGGAAAACTGATGACACGTATGGCAAGATAACGGCATAGCGGATGAACCAGAGTTTATGCTTTGCGTCGGGTACCAGCCACGCGTCCAGCAGACCAAAAATCAAATAGAAGAAAAGACCGACTACCAAGGCTATGCGTATATGCCATAGGGCATTATGAAAATAGTATTCTTGAAAGGCAACTTCAAAATCACCCGAGAACGACAAGGGAAACAAATTCAGCTTGATCTTGTCCGGGGAGTTAGAAGAACTGGCCACTTATTGAAGTCCCTTCAAACTCATTGAATTCTATGATGATCATCGAAACTTCCGACAGCCGACAGGTTCAGGAAATTATCTTCGCTAACAAAGAAATCAAGAATTGCGCCTCCCTCATAGGCTATTTTCATAAGACCCAGGTCATTTGCTTCGGCATTGGAGGAGCGGCCGGCGACTTCAGCCATCTTCAGCAAATAAGCCTCGTAAGGATCCTGATAACCTCGGATGAATTGAATAGTTTTATCAAGTTCTCTGAGCCGATCGCTGCATGATTCATCCACCGGGTTCATAACTTCCATCGTGCAAGTATTCCCATCTACCTGAAGACGGACGGTAATTTCTTTGGCTGATGGTGTGAAACTTGCGTATTTTATACCGCTTTTTATGAGTCCGGTCAGTATATTGATTTGAATCTGAACCGTATCATCCGAAAAGCCATGAGATCTCAGAAAACAGCTGCTTTTCTCTCCGACCCTATCGATATCCTGGCAAAGTGGTTTTAAATTAAACTTTAGCGTTTTTTTCACAATCCATACCTATCCTTTTAATATATAATGAAGCCACGGTCCGCGCAAATTTGTCCCCAATAGAATTGAGCAAAATATATGCCAAATGTTATTCGATTTTCAATCATATAAATTCAGCAAGTGGCCCCCCCCCCGTCTTCGGTGTCGCGTGTTCCATACTTGGGTTGCCGCGTTATGATAAAATTCACTGTTTAAATTCAAATGAAAGTAAATGCATCGTCCTGTCAAATCCTTGACATTTTTCCGCAATTCGTGAATGAGAAATGTCGTATAAAACCAGGAATACCGGATTACCAAAACGGGGAACAAATCGAAGGAATATCAGGAGAACGAGAGGATTTCTGGAGTAGTGAAAAGATTATGCAAGCATCCGGCCGAATTTGCCTGCTGTATAAATCGGGTTGTTGGCGGCGGTCGGTCCCAATTACCGGTGCCGCAGCAGAGTTAAAATTTCTATGGACAATTTTTCGGCTTTTTTATGTCAAGAAACATCTGGCTGCCTGTATTTTCAAATATAATGGATATATCCGCCGCAGTGGTTTCCGGCAGCAGATTTTTAAATTCATCTTCCGTTCGATGTATCAGATACCAGTCTCCCCAGTACTCCATAAAGTATTTTGAGGGGTTGGACAGGTGAAAATTACCTATCACCATCTCACCACCGGGCGCAAGCATCCGGTAAAGCTTTTCAATTACGCCTTTTGCTGCCGGCGTGCTCAGATAATCGAACAATCCCATTGAATAGATGAAATGATAGGTTCCCAGGTTATTAAGGGGGGGGGCTGTGGCAAGCATTAAGCGAACCGACATGTTTAGATATTCTTTTTGAACCCGGGCGCCGCTGTTCTTCTCGATATCATAAATAAACGCATCAGCATCCTTTAAAGCCCGGGGGTCTTGATCGAGTAAGGTGAAATGGTAAGTATCGAAGTCGCGCGGCGCCACCAGAATATCCGCTATTTCAAAGGCCGGCCCGCAAGCGACCGACAGAACCCTTAGTTTTCCAGGCGGCCTTATGTGGTTTTTTTCGCGGAACTTTTGGAGCATGTCCATAATCAGCGTTCTTCGGTTACGCACCGATTGAGCGGCAGGCACGCTCACCGTATATTTTTGCATGAGTTTGCAAAAAGTCGTGTCACCCCGATAGTCGTCCAGATATATCATTTTCATCATTTCGGAGTCGCCGGCATATCCTCGCGGCTTCAGATTGGTTCGCGCCATAAGGGCACAGCAAAGGATAATATGCCAGAGCTGCCTTCTAAAATAAAAACCATGCGCCTGATGCTCTTTTTGATTAAAACCCCTTACAAGATGATTTAATTCTTCCACTTTCTCATGGAAAAACCGTATGAATTTATGTCCTTCCGAGTTGATTATTGCTTTTTGAATTGATTCCCTCACATCCTCAGGTTCGTCGCGATAATGGGCATCCAAATCATCGAAGACCTTCTTGTATACACTCAGATCATAGACGAGATCGGATGTATATTCCTTGAAACAACTCCTGATGCTGCTTTTGCGCTCCTGGATATGCTCAAGATCGTCGAACGCAGATTGTAATTTGACGACTTTTTTATCGCGAAGCAGACACGGAATGTCATACACGTTATCGCAGAAAACGAGGCGGCCGGTATACCCGTTCAGATCGGATCCCGTAAGAATCCTGCAGGGACCGACCTCTAAGCTGTCGGCATTATTTTGAATGAGCAGGTTGACCGGCTGGTTCGAATCGGCAAGCTGGTTATCATCCGCATACCGAAAGTGGAGCGAATACTTCGAGGCGCATTCAGCATTGATTGGAAATTTTCTGGCACCATGTACCAGAAAGGCTTTTTCTTGCGTGCTTACTTCAGTACCTGCGTCAATTAATTGAAGATGCTTTTTTGCGGTCTCCATAATTCAACCGTGTACCTTTTTTTGATTAACTGTTACAGGGGTGTATGGTCAGTTTCCAGTTGCCGGTA
>CP070771.1:2009762-2013532 GCA_020345785.1 Desulfobacterales bacterium | reverse complement strand
ATCAGGTGTCCATATTTGCCGTATTTGCCGTTATCGGCTTTTTTGTGGTTGCTGCTAAGTCCTTGAAATTCATGTAATTATGTGATTTTTGGTTTTGTACATCGGAACAGTTTACAGTATCGGTAGTTTAAAAAGTCTTGATTATTTACAGATACCGTAGGAGATTCAATAGAGGTTGTCATCCGTCACTATTGGGATTGGCTGGAAGACCCAGATGAAGACAGACGGATAAATGAAACATTTACAGGTATATTACAAGTGCCTGATGACAGCGAAGACAAAATGCTTAAAGTTTCAAATGGTTAGAACTGTATATTGGATAATGTAAACCTATTGCAACTCACCGTGTTGTGAGATCAAGCTGTATCTTGATTTGTAAAATGAAAGATTGAATCTTGGTTATTGCAAATAATTGATATGATTTTTTTCATCAGATGTACAATGCAGCGCCGGCGTTTCATACTGCCGGCATGGATCTGAAAAATGCTCTGAATTTAAGTGTGAAAAATCATGGGATTTCGTTCCAAACTAAAAATTCGCTTTGGGGATATCGACCGCGCGGGGATCGTCTACTATCCGCGATTCATGCATTATTTTCATGTTGCCCTGGAGGAGTTTTTCGCCGATGTGCTGGGTATCGAGTATCATACGGTGGTGGATGATCACCGCATCGGGCTGCCCACCGTGCATCTGGAGTCGGACTTCAGCCGGCCGTTCAGCTATGGCGATAATATCGAGGTGGAAGTGAGGGTACTAAAAATCGGGCGCACTTCCATCGCATTTGGTTACCGGGTGTTTAAAGAGGGTGAAGCTGAACCCAGGATTGTCGGTCATAATGTGACCGTCTGTCTGGACATGGATACTTTTCAAAAAATGGATATTCCCGGTTGGTTTAAAGAGCTGCTTGAGCAGCAGTTGAGTCCGACGGTGTGATAGGCAAGCATTTTATTATTGAGGGACTGGTGGCAAAAGGAGGCACGATACTATCGCTGGTGTCAACTGAAAACGATTATTAGAGCATTTGGACCTATCCAAATTGAGCGTTGTTACTCCAAATCCATTCAAAAACCGACTGGGGCGCAACGTTGTTATGCCAAACGTTCTAAGCGATATTCTTTTCCGACTCTTTCATTTCGATGAATATGGCGGCGATATCTTCCTGTTCAATTCCTAGAAAATCTGACACATTTTCGTTTAACACGGAACCGATTTCATAGATCGGAATGTCATCCTGTTTTATTTTGGCCAGGGTATCGGACGCATATAGGATGTAAGCCAGTTCATTGCCGTCGGATTGATCGGGGTCATGGTGAAATCGAATCGCATCGACGACCCTGGCGGGAAACAGCCACTGCGTAAATACCGCGGCGGCGATTTCGCCATGATCGCACCCCAAGACACGTTTTTCTAAATCGGAGATCTCCTCCCGACCGTCTGCATTTGAACATATCTGGCCCTCGGCAACGTAGGGATTCAGCATGATTTTACCGGCATCGTGCAAGAGCCCGGCGATGAAGGCATCCTCTTCGGCGGCCGGATTGACCATTGCGGCCAGGTTGCGCGAGCCAAAGCCGACGGCTAAAGAATGGTCGCGTACTTCTTGAGCCGTGAAGCTGTATCCTTTTAATGTCTGGTTTAGAAAATTGCCGGTGCCGGCCAGGGTTATTACTTGAGACAGAGTTTTAAGTCCCAACATGGTAATCGAATGTTTCAAAGATGAGATCTTGCCACTCATCCCGTAATAGGGCGAATTGGCAATTTTAAGAATCATGGCCACCATCGATTGATCGGTTTCCAGAACCCGCTGGAGGGCTTCGAAATCAGTATCTTGCCCGGCTAACATTTTTCTTGCTTTGACGACCGTCTGCAGCGTCGGCGGCAATTCTTTCATCTTTTGCAAAATTGTATTTTTCAAAGACGGACCGGTGATCTGAGAAATTTCTTCTGCACCGGTTTTTTCCGCTTTTGCTGGTCCTTCAGCCTCA
Source organism: Desulfobacterales bacterium (assembly GCA_020345785.1). Next base: position 2,011,547 of record CP070771.1, on the reverse strand, counting down.
TTGGCAATGTCATGCGCAAGCTGCCGGCAATCATACCGGATTTCTGTCACCAGGTTGCCGTCGATTCGCGCTGGCTTAAACTCGTAGGCCCCGTCGGACCATGCCAGGGCTTTTAGGAAGATGTGCCGGGCGTGGAATGCCATCAGTTTTTCCAAGGTGGCAAGCATTGCCAACTTTTTATTCAGCAGCACCTGCAGTAAAGGCTGATTTTCCTTTTTGGCAATTCGCAGCAGGTCTTTTATGCGTTCGGTGGAAAACAGCTTTTTACGTATCAGCAAATACTCCAGCCGCGCCTCCTTATTGGTCCCGCTGATATGAATAACAGCACCGTTGTCTACATAAACTTTAACTGCTTGGGACGGATCGGTCAGATGCAGCACGCCTGTTTTTCTGCCGGATCCAAGGCGCTCTAAGCTCTCAAGCAGCAGACTTTTTTCTAAATTACTATTCATGGCTGGTGTTGTCCTCAAATGCAGTACTACAGTTAACAGTATGGTAAACACTTGCGTCCTTGAATCTGAATACGCGAAATATGTGAAACGTTTATCAGGTTCCGGCTGTGATCCAACAATTAGCGAGGTCAACTAAACGAAAGCAACCCTATTAAGGTTATTGAATACCGGCTGTATAGTCAAGGCGGATTTTTCGAGATTGCCAAGTTCTATTGATAAAATAGAGAGTTACAACATTTACATGTGCTGGCCACCGGTGGCTGCTTTTACGACGATGATGCCTTCATTGCCCAAGTGCCATGCGATGGCCGCCGTGCACAAAGATTATTTGGCCGGTAATCCAACTGGCCTGGTCGGAAGCCAGAAATACTGCCGCATTGGCAATATCTTCCGGCCGGCCGATGCGGCGCAGAGGGATATCTGCTATAAGCGCTGCTTCCATCTGCAAAGAAATATAGCCGGACTGAACCGGCCCCGGTGAGACCGCATTCACTGTGATCCCATAGGGTCCCAATTCGGCTGCAGCACTGCGGCTGTAAGATTCCAGTGCATATTTACTCGCCCGGTATGAAATCTCTTTGGGACATCCCCACGCACAATCGGCGCTGATATTAATAATTCTGCCCCATTTCGTCTTTCTTTCTATGATGCGGCGTGCAAAAGCAGCCATCAGAATCGCAGCCGCCTGTGAATTCACCGCGAAATGACGTTCGTGGCTTTCAGCATTGATCGTTGAGATCGTCGGGCCACCCTCCCATAATGTTGCCTCTTTTCCCAGAGCAGTGGGTGGAAGAAAAGTGTCGGCGACGTATTCCGCCGCATTATTCACTAAAATATCAACCTGCCCAAACGCTTTTTCGGCCTCTTCAAAGAGACGATCGACATGCTCCGGATTGCGAAGGTCGCCTTCCCAGGATTCAGCGCTGCCGCCGGAGGCTCGAATGGATGCCACAACTTCATCGGCTGTTTTTTGCTGCTGTTCAAAAAAGAACGCCAAGCCGGGTTCCTGCGATGGAGGGCAACTCTGATTGTTACAAGGAAAATCGATTTTTTGACGAAAGAAGTGGATAAACAACTTGGCTTTTTGGGAGGCAAACGCCCTTGCAATGGCTGCACCGATACCAAAAGGATTGTTCCCTCCAGTTACAAGTACGACTTTATCTTTTAAGCCGGGATCGATCATGACTTTTTTTATTCTAACATTGAAAACCTGGTTCTCTGGGCCAGGTCAGAGAAGGTTGGCTTTGCCGTAAAAGAATGCCGTGGGGTATTGGAATAATGGAGTGTTGGAATATTGAAAACACGCGTTTGGTGGAATGAGATCTGTTTTTAT
>CP070771.1:2005885-2009662 GCA_020345785.1 Desulfobacterales bacterium | reverse complement strand
TGCGGCCTACGGATTCGAAGAGCAGGAATCTTGAAATTCAAAAATATTGTGATTTCAACCGGTCGATTCTATTCAACTTTTTCAGCTAACTTTTGGTTTCGTTTGGAAATGTTTGGAAATATTTGACCTTGACGGGCACAATTTGGGCACAGTCCAGTTTCGACAAAATCAGTGAGGTATTTTTTCTTAAACCGCCCTTTTTTCATCAAAATCATCACCTTAAGCTTAAAAAATGGGACTATTTTTAGCATTGATCCCTAATTGTCAAGCGTTCAGCGTGGTTCGCCCCCAACTCCGTATCGCTCAGCGTGGATGATCCGACCTCGCTACTGAGGCTTCGCCAGACATGTCAATTGATTGATACCGATTACTCGATAGAACCCTACATTTAAAAAAAATCCAGCTACAGGCAAAGTGGTGAGCTATTCCCCAAATAGCCTAAATACTCAATGGCAGCTCAAAAAATCGATATTGACAACAAAGCCAACTTGCGTTATCGGGTTTGGCATTGATGCCGTTTAATTGATGCCTTAATAGGTTGTGCTGCAGCTGACGCCGGAACCCAATCCGTAATTTACGATTCATCCGCTTAAAAAAAGCAACCTCTTATCTTTATCGAGAAACTCATTCCTGGAGAAAGATCATGCGTTTGCGTCTGCTGACCGCCGCGGCCTTGGCCGCCTCGATGCTCTCCGCCGCGCCGGCGCCTGCGGCCGACTCCTGCAGCGCCGGCGACGACGTCACCAACGCCTTCACCTGTCTCTTCAACATCTTTCCGCGCAGCGGCGGGGAAGGCACCATCGGCTACGCGCTGGCCCGGCAGGCCGCGAAGAACGGCGGAACGGGGACCATCAAGCCGGGCGGGCCGCTTGTGATCGTCAACGAATTCGGCGTTTTCGTCTATGACGGGAGCGAGGCCAAACAGGGGGCGCTGGTCGGTCAGGTCCTGACCCGGAACGACCCGAACAGCGGATTCGTCCAGATGACCGCCCTTTCCCATGTCGGACCGGCGGTCGCCTATCTTGCGGCGCTTGAAGAGGCAGCCGCGCCCGAGACCCGGACTCTCTTGCTCGAACTCCTCGGCTGTGGATGGCCGGCGACTACCTGGTCAGGGTCCGGGACGGCAAGGTCAAGGCCTTCTCCCAGAAATCCGTGGGCGAGGATTTCTACGTCGGCGGGCTGGAGGACTACCCGGTTCCGTTCAACAACGTGATGATCGCCACCTTCATGCTGGTCGCTCTGAACAGCGCCGACCAGATCAGGACCCTGGTCGAACAGACGGCCGAAAAGGTCGACTGGAAAAATGCGCGCGTCCTGGTCCACATGCCCATCGGGACCAACTACGGCGCGGGCCTCACCGTGCAGACGAACCAACTCGCCCATGCCCTGACCGTGTTGACCGACGATGCCCTGCAGGACGTCAATGTGCTGATCGCCCCATATGGCGATGCCCCCTGCCCGGGCGCTTCCGTCACGGGCGGCTGCCCCCTGGAGGTCTTCCAGAAGGCGGTGCTGGATCCGGCGGTCTTCGAGTTTTACTCGACCCGCGCCTGGTTCGGCATCTACAACCGCACGCAGATCGCCGAGAATGCGTTCTGGAATGTCAAGCCACTCGAGCCTTTCAAGTTCCCGGCGAGACCCGATGACTACGGGTTTACCAAGGCCGACGACATCATTGCTTCATGCGACGCCCGAGAAACGCGCTGGTCGACAAGCGCGAGCTGCTGTCGAACGCCGTCGGCTACTGGATGCCGGGCGAGTTGAAGGCCAAGAAAATAAAGGGACAGGTACTTTATATTTAACACATATTAATTCCTGTGCGATGGAAATCTCAATATATTAAAAAAAGGAGCCTATCCATGCCGAGAACGCAACGAATGATAATTGATGATCAAAGCACAGTGTATCATGTGATGTCCAGAAGCGCCTTGGACGGTTTTCCCTTGGGTGATGTTGAAACCCCAGATAAATGAACATTCTCCCCGACCCTCGCCGACCTTAAAACCAATTCCAAAATCTTTCAAATAGCAATAGCGAAGCTGCTTCAAAGAAAATTTAACGGGGCAAGAGGATGTCATGCTGGATCTGATCCGGCGGTACGCTGCCCTTTATTTAGCACAAATATTAGGGTTTTGTTTGATGGGAAATCATTTTCACATCTTGGTGAGGGTGATTTTTGAATATAAATTAGTGACGACGACATTCTAAAACGTTATGTGGATTAAAAGAATTCAACCCTCCTTCAGCGGACAAGTGTCTTAAAAGTAAAAAAGAACGGATCAGAAGGTATCGGCGATATGTCTATGAAGCGGGATCATTAAATCAGCTCGAGAAGGGCAGCGTCAAGGTTACCGAGGATAAGGTTCTGAAAAAGGAACACAGCAGAGATTTTAAACTCAGTCGAAGCGATCGGTTCAGACATCGCACGCGCTATTTTACGGATTCCGAGATCATTGGATCAAAGGAGTTTGTAGCTGCAAATTACCAACGATTTAAACATCTTTTTTACTCAAAGCATGAAAAGAAGCCCAAACCGATCAAGGGGCTGGATGGTATATATTCGTTGAAGTGACTGTCTGAAGGCTTTTGAAAAATTTTACTTTAACGATAATATGAGCATTTCGCTTAAATTTTGGAAAAGTGATCCCAATTCCTATCATGGGATTTTATTCTCCGGCCACTATGGGCAGATTACGTATGCGAATGCGACCTTTCTCAATAATAACAACACTTCCCTCATTTAATGGTTTTTCAATACTATCCAAATTTTTCAATAGGAGTTCAACTTGTCTTTCTGGCCGTCTGCTTGTCCCTCTTCGGAAAAGAATCACAGAAGGCTTCTTTTTATCGTACAATGCCAGCAGCGTACCAAAATCAGTATCAGCTGTGATTAAAATGCGGTCTTCCTCATCAGATCGTTTAAGAACCACATCGTCCGTTGCTTCCTGCAACCCGTAATCACGCACATGCGTTGCATCATGGCCTACCTCCCGGAGGCCTTCTGCAAATAAAGGCGACAATGCATTATCGACAAGAAATTTCATTGCTAACTCGCTAAAGGCAATTCTCTTTCCCGAACGGCTTCAGCTGCGAAATACAAGGCTTCCTGGATGTCTGCGGGTTCCAAATCTGGGTAAGCATCCAATATTTCTGCCTGGCTCATGCCTTCAGCAACCATTCCGATAATGGTGGCTACCGGAATACGAAGACCACGTATGCAGGGCACTCCTCCCATCTGGTCGGGTTTTACAGTTATACGTGTAAATTTCATAACAAACAACGCTCCTTGTTTGATAGACTGGCTATTTTGATTTAATTTAACAGCTTTGGATCTTTTAAGTCAAATGGTAAGGCGTGAAATCAACAAATAGATTTAAACCGCATTAATTTGAGCCGATAGGTGAAAAATAACATGAATTGCAATTGCTTATATCCTTTTTCATTATCATGTTTTGTGGCAGGATCGTTGAACATATTATGTAAAATGAAAAAGGCACTTAGGGTTGGCTCATAAGTGCCTGTAATTATAATGGTACGCCCGTTCTGCTCCGCAATTTATTCAACCAAGATGCAAAATCCCGCTTAACGGGGGCAGGATTCGAATGCTCCAGAGGCGCACAAGTCCCGCCTATGGCGGCATATCGGCAGAGCCTCAACCGCAGTTTCGAATCCTTTCAGGTATACAAAAAAAAGCAGGTAATGGACCTATCCATCACCTGCCAGTTTCTTTTGGTACGCCCGGCAGGATTCGAACCTGCGGCCTACGGATTCGAAGAG
>CP070771.1:2001964-2005785 GCA_020345785.1 Desulfobacterales bacterium | reverse complement strand
GTATGACGTCCAACAAACTTGGCTAAAGACATCCGATGAAATCAACAGTTGACGGTCCCAATTTTATAAAAGATATCTTCCCGGCCGAACTGGCCGAAATAACCAAACGGCGTCTGACACTGGATTTGGGTGAACCCAAATTTGCCGCCGAACCTTCAGTCAAAAATGGTTTGATCGGCCTGGCGCTGTCCGGCGGAGGGATTCGCTCGGCCACCTTCAGCCTGGGGGTCATCCAGGCGCTGGTTGAAAAAGGCAAATTTAAATTCGTCGACTACACTTCAACGGTGTCCGGCGGCGGCTACATCGGTTCCTGTGTCAGTTCAGTACTGAATCACCCGGATGCCGACGATTCATTTTTTGAAAACAAACATGGCGCCGAAGATCCGCCGACGGTGAAACATCTGCGCAACAGCAGCAACTATCTGAGCCCCGGCGGGTTGTTTGACAAACTGCGGCTGCCGACCATTCTGCTGCGGGGAATCTTGCTGAATCTTTTTCTTCTGGTGCCCTCCCTAATCCTGGCGGTTTTTTTAACCGAGATTTTAAACGAACTCTGGCATGAAACAGGTACCTACACTTTGAGCCCGCTGGTCATTATAATTCCGTTTATTGTCATGACCTATCTGTTCGCCTTTATTCGCCGCTGGTTCAGAAAACGCTTCGATTGGATGCGGCGCAACACCTTTGAGTTGAATCTGGCAAAATTATTGGCCTTAACCGTATTTGTTCTTTGCCTGATTCCGGTTTTCTGGATCGTCCGGTTTTGTGTCGACAACTGGTGGAGTGAAAATATAATAAATCTTTTTAGCCTCAACTCACTGCAGGGCGGACTTTTTAAAGCCTTATTTGTGATTGCCGGGCTTATCGTATTTTTTTTAATCGTCAACAGGATGCAACGCTTAAGCAGGATTACCGGACGCATCCTGCGGTATGTCGTCGGCATTCTCGGACCGATGATCATCTTTTCAGTCTATCTGCTATTTTGCATCTTTTTTATTGAGTCGCCATATTTCGATCAATCCTATGCGGATGATTTGAATCAGTTGGCCGGCACAGGTACACCCGAGCAGCAAAAAACCACGAGTCAAAAAAGGTTGACCAACCTGCTCAAGGGTAAGGGCTATAAGCTTTCGGATGACAAGCTGCGCGTCATCATCATATCGGATAAGCCCGACGCCGATCATTTAAATCCGCCGGGTCAGCAATGGGAAGTCGTCTTTCGGTCTAGTCAGGTGGAAAAATCTTTGGACGTCCGTCAGAAGAAGGGCTACCTTTTTATTCCCGAATTATCTATTTTTGAAGCTTGGCGGACTTTCGAGGGTCTTAGTTTAAAAAATCTTTCCGATCTCAGACTTGTCATTCAATGGCAATTTTACCTGGCCGGCATCCTGATCTTTCTTTTTAATATCCTGGTACTGGATGTGAATATTACGTCGTCCCATGGATTTTACCGCGATCGGCTGTCCAAGGCCTATTTATTCCGCCAAAACGAGGATGGTTCCATATCATCCAATGACGCTCAAAAGATGTCCGAACTAAACCGGGACGACACCACCGCGCCGTATCATCTGATCAACACCGCCTTGAATCTTCCCGGCTCCACCGATCCGAATCTGCGCGGGCGCAATGCCGATTTTTTTACCATCAGCAAATGCTATTGCGGCAGCGAACACACAGGCTATTGTCTCACAGAAAAAATTGAGTACCTGGACAACCACTTTAACCTGGGCACTGCCATGGCTGTTTCGGCTGCCGCCGCGGCTCCCAATATGGGAGCAATGACCATGAAGCAATTTGTGTTTATTATGACAATGCTCAATATCCGCCTGGGCTACTGGACGCCGAACCCAGAAAAAATAACTAGCGCCGGTAATGTGGCTAAATGGCGGTGGCCTAATGTCGGCCCGCGCCATTTGTTAAAAGAGGCCTTCGGAAGTTTAAACGCCAGAGGGTCCCATGTGAATCTGTCCGACGGCGGCCATATTGAAAATTTAGCGATCTACCAACTGTTGAAAAGACATTGCAAATTGATCATCGCAGTAGACGGTGAAGCGGACCCCAAAATGGCCTTCAACGGCCTGGTCACCTTGATTCGCTATGCCGACATCGACATGGGCATTACCATAAACATCGATCTGGCAGACATTCGCACAGATGATAGGAAGATCAGCAAAGCGCACTGGACGCTGGGCACCATCCAATACGGCCCGGGAGATGACGGCAAGGAAGAAATCGGCCATTTGCTGTATATCAAATCTTCATTAACCGAAGACGAAAACGAATATATCAGAGCCTACCACAGCAAAAACCCGAAGTTTCCTCATCAGACCACGGCCGATCAATTTTTCGACGAAACCCAGTTCGAGTGCTATCGCGCGCTGGGAGAACATATTGCCCTGGGCGCTTTGGACAATGAAAAAATTAAGGAACTAATGCCGTCGCAAATAGGGTGAGAAGCTAAGAAGGTGAGAAGATGAGAAGGTGGGAAAAGATAAAAGGTCATAGCTCGGGGTGAGAAGATTGAAGGAGTTAGGACTGAGGACCGAGTGCCGAGGATTTCAGTTGAAGAATTCGATCACTTATCAACTAATCAACCAATCAACTATTCAACTAAATATTGAGAAGGTGAGAAAAAAAGCTCATTGCACGGCCAGTTAACGGATTGAACCTCGAATCACGCTAAGGCGTGATTCGACTGTTCCCTATCTTTTTTTGAAAGGAGGTGCAGTAGCCCATGCAACTGTTAGATGCCGCTATTGCCTTTGCACTTACCATCGCAGGTCTTGCGACGGTCGTCAGCATTGTTATCGAAATCATCCACCGGGTTCTCAGCCTTCGCTCCAAGGGGCTTAGAGCAATGCTGGAACAGCACTTTGACGATGTAATTGTACCGGTGATTGAGAAGCACGTCGAGAAGGCAATCAAAGGCACGGACAGGCAGATAGAGGATGAACTGAAAAGATTGCGCAACGATTTGATCGATAATATGACCGGTAACCCGCTGGTAATACTCCAGAATCTAAGCTGGCTGCCCAAGCGGGCCGTCAACGCACTATCACGCTACAATGAAGTAACGGCCCTCGATTTTATCAAGCGCCTTCCCGAAACCGAAGTTTTCAAATACATCAAGCTGCGGGGCAATATGACCGTGGATGCACGTCTGAAAAAATTTGATCAGAAATATGAAGAGTATGAGAAGGCCATTTCCAACTATTTCAAAAGGCGGGCCCAGCTTTTATCATTTGTAGTCGGTATCGCATTGGCAATTGGGATTAATATACACGGCATCCGCCTGTTCGAGCGGTATCTCACCGACCCGGAGCTGACAGCCACGGTGATTGCACAGACGGAAAATATTGAATCGGCGATGGAATCGATGCAAAAACGACAGACTTCGGACTCGAAAGCAGATCAGGAAAATATTGCAGAAATCAAGACCGCCCTTGGTCAATACCAAGAATTGATGGGTAATTTTATGAGTTTGGGCCTTCCAATCGGATGGGATTTCTACCCGAACTGCCCCCTGGATCAGAACCCGGAAAATCTAAAATACTTCGATTCGCAATGCAAGACGGCCATGAGCAGCCCGACAAAGAGCACAGCTGATAGTAAAAGCCATTCAACCCTGATCAATATTATTAAGACAGGATTGAGAGATCCCTGGGGATTTTTAAAATGGCTTTTTGTGGTAGCAATCACCGGGACGTTGATAGGACTGGGTGGACCTTTCTGGTTTGACGTCGCCCGCAAGCTGAGCGACGTTCGCCGCAAATTTCGCAATGGCTCAGGACCGGCAGAAGCCGGCAAACCCGAGCCTCCGG
>CP070771.1:1998041-2001864 GCA_020345785.1 Desulfobacterales bacterium | reverse complement strand
CTGGTGGGCCCTTCCGGTTGCGGCAAAAGCACGACCCTTCGGCTGATCGCAGGCCTGGAAGTAATATCTGAGGGAGAGATCTATATCGGGGATCGACTGGTCAACGATATTCATCCCAGGGACCGCGATATTGCCATGGTCTTTCAAAACTATGCGCTGTATCCCCAGATGAAGGTGTACGAAAATATGAGCTTCAGTCTGCGGATGCGCAAGGTCCCCAAGGATGAGATCGATCGGATTGTCCGACGGGCAGCCGATCTGCTGCGTATCGACCAGCTGCTCGACCGCAAACCGGCCCAGCTGTCCGGCGGTCAGCGCCAGCGGGTGGCGCTTGGCCGCGCCATTGTGAGGGATCCACGGGTGTTTCTGTTCGACGAGCCGCTTTCCAACCTGGACGCCAAGCTGAGAATCGAAATGCGCGCCGAGCTGTTGGAGCTTCACCAGCGGCTCAAGACGACGATTATATACGTGACCCATGATCAATTGGAGGCCATGACCATGGGCAACCGCATCGTTGTCATGAAAGACGGCCTCGTTCAGCAGGTTGATGCACCGGATACGGTCTATAGCCATCCCCGCAATAAATTTGTTGCGGGTTTCATCGGGTCTCCGACCATGAACTTTGTAAACTGCACGATTATCCAAAGAGACGGCGGGCTGGCCGTCAAGAAAGACGGGTTCGATCTCAACATTCCGGAACGGTTGGCCGCCAAGGCCGGTCAGTACCTTGACCGGCAGGTCGTGCTGGGGATCCGACCCGAGCATGTAACGGATTCGGCCAGCCTGCAAAACCCGGACCCTGCCAGCAGCTTTCGCGCCTCGATCCGGGTGATCGAGAGCGCAGGCTCGGAAAAATGGGTTCATATGCTCATTGGCGAGGACACGATGGTTGCCCGGCTCGATCCCCATGTCCGGCTGAGAGTCGGAGACGTCATTGATTTTACGGTGCGGATGGAATCGGCTCACATCTTTGACAGGGATACAGGTGATACCATATTTTAAATGCCGGTATTCGATGAATCCATGCCGGTTGTGCGGCTGGTTGGCATTCGTTTTCGGCATGGGAATGTCACAGCAGGTTAACACGCGGAGATAAAAAATGGCCCAATTAACAATGGCGGAAATATCGAAAATGGCCGGAGTGTCGCTGGCCACCGTCTCCCGAACCATCCACTCTCCGCACCTGGTTCGCAAAAGCACCCGGGAACGCGTCATCCATGCAATGGAAAAAGTCAACTACGTTTATCACGCAGCGGCCGCCGACCTTTCGCGCAAACGCTCCTCAATCATCGGAGTGATCATCCCCACCGCCAAAAGCCTCGTGTTCTCTACAACGCTGCAGGCCATCCAGGAAGCCGCGCAGCAGAACAATTATTCACTGGTGACCGGCAGCAGCAAGTACGATATGGTAACCGAGCTCAGATTACTGCAGCAGTTCAAAGAAAGACGAGTGGCCGGCATCATTCTCACCGGATTTGTGTTCGGTCAAAAAGATGTGATCAAAGAGCTGGTCAAAGGCGGGATGGCCTGTGTCGTCATCTGGGACAAACTGGACGACCCTGATTTGAGTTATGTGGGCTTCGACAATTTTAAAGCGACTTACAAGATAACGGAGTATTTGATCAGCCTCAAACACCGACGGATCGGTCTTATCGTGGGGCCCTATACGAAAGTCGAGCGGGTAAAGAAGCGCTTGGAAGGCTTCAAGACCGCATTAAAAGACTATGGGCTCCCCTATGACCCGGCGCTGGTGATCGAGAAGGAGCCCACCCTAGTGGACGGCAAGGAGGCCATGAGCAGGCTGCTGACGGCGCCGGAGCGGCCAACCGCCGTGCTGGCCGCCAGCGATACCCTCGCCGTGGGTGCATTGACCGCAGCGCGCGATATGCGGCTTCGTGTTCCGGAGGATATCTCCCTGGCAGGTTTTGACGACATAGAAGTCGCCGCCTATTGCAACCCGCCCCTGACCACCGTGAATGTTCCGGCTTATGAAATCGGACAGATTGCGTTTAAAATTCTTATGAACATGATCAACAGCAAAAGCAGGCAGGTCGAACAATACTGCCTGGACACGAGCATTATTGTCAGGGGCTCGTGTCGTGAATTATAAAGCGATGTGATATCGATCTAATTCATACATAGGTTAAACGGTTCCGGGTTCAGCGTTCCGGGTTGAAAAACACCAAAGCAGCTCTTAGAAAGGGTTTTTGCCTTCAAAGCGTTTAAAGTGCCTTTTCACCCAATGGGTGAAGTCGGGTATTCCGGACCGATATTATTATATAAGGTAGTTTCAAACATTTTTAACCTTTGAACCCTGAACTTTTAACTTTGAACCGATCAGTTTAGGTTATATTCGACCGACGCTTGGTTGCCGCAGACCCCTTGAGTTGACAACCCGTCCGCAGGGGGTTGCGATTCAAACCATCGTTGGGTGGATTGTCGGGAGGCAAGAAAATGGAGCATATTGGAATTGTCGGCACCGGCGTCATGGGACTGACCGCAACCGGTAAAATTATCAGCGCCGGCCACACCGTGAGCGCTTACGATGTATCGTCGGATGCAGCCGCCAGGGCCGGACAACTGGGGGCGCAGATTGCTGAAACGCCTGCTGAAGTCGCGGGGAAGTCGGACATGGTGCTGCTGTTTTTACCCGGTCCGGTTGAGGTGAAAAATTGTGTGGCCGGGGCTGACGGCCTGTTGTCGGCCATGCAAGCCGGTAAAATAATCGTTGATATGAGCACCTCGGATCCGACCATGTCCGAACAGATGGCCAAACTGGCAGACCGCAAAGGCATTGATTTTTTGGACGCCCCGGTTCTCGGCCGCCCGATTTCAGTCGGGCAGTGGGCACTGCCCGTTGGTGGCAACAACGAGGCGATTGAACGTTGCAAACCGGTGTTCCAACTCTTTGCCGCCAACATTTTTCATGCAGGCCCGGTCGGTGCTGGTCACAAAATCAAGCTGTTGAATCAGCTAATGTTTGGCGCCATCAACGCGATGGCAGCCGAAATGATGGCCATTGCCGACAAAATCGGCATAGCGCCGCGTCGGCTGTTTGAAATCATCACCGCCAGCCAGGCGGGCACGGTCAGCAATCTATTCAAAGAGCTGGGCCAAAGGATCGCTGAGGAAAATTACGAGAATCCGACATTTACGGTAAATCTGCTGGTAAAAGATATTAAACTCGCCGTGCAGATGGCCAGAGAAAAAAACGCGCCGCCGATTCTCGCGCGCACCATTGAGCTCATCAATGAGGTGTCGCAGGTTCAGGGGCTGGGCAATCAAGATACAGCGATCATGTGGCAAAGTTATCGAAATATATGGGGCAGTGAATAGGTCTCGTCCGGAATACTTCTCGGGCGGAATGGCCAGCTTGACTTTTGAGCTCCAGTTTACTGGAACGATGCTGGATGCTTGATACTGGATACTGGATATTGAGTTTTGCACCGAGAGTGAAATTCAGAGACATCCATAGTCACGAATCCAGGATCAGCTTATATTGCCAATGGTTTTCATCACAAAGGCCTGAATCCAACTCAACATTTTATCTAACTTTAGGGTTCAGATGTCAGCCCAGCCGCTGGCCGCCAAAGTTTAGATGCCTGAGGTTTTTTTACCTGCGAGAAGGGCGGCCAGTTTGATCGAAAAAAGAAACTCAAAAAAGCGAATATCGAGTAACGAATGTCGAATGTCGAATGTCGAAGGGAAGTATTCTGTCTTTTTTTTGAAAAGAGACTGAGCAAAGCGAAACCATCCTTCGAAATTCTGCGGTTCGATATTCGATATTCTGCGGTTCGCTGTTCCGTTCAGGTGAAGTTTCATA
>CP070771.1:1994101-1997941 GCA_020345785.1 Desulfobacterales bacterium | reverse complement strand
GAGCAGGTGTGGTCAGCCACCCGTCGGAATGGCCATTCAGCGGCTATAATGAAATCCAAGAACCCCGAAGGAAGAACGTATTGATCGATTATCTGAGACTGCAGGGGTTGCTTGGATCCGCTAGCTATGATCAACTTAGGAGAAGTCACAAGGTGTGGGTAGCAGAGCACTTGGAAGATGGGGCAAAAGGGCGCCAAGACGAATGGACGGGCAGTATCGCTGTAGGGAGCAGGTCCTTTATTGAGTCAGTGAAAGCAAGTTTGGGCTTTCGGGCCAAAGGGCGCGATGTCATAGAAAGCGGTGAAGGGTATCAGCTGCGGGAGAGTCCCACTCCCTATAAGGCTTTTTTTGCGGCTGAAAACGAGGATATAGGCCTTGAAAACACCCATTTTTGGGACATTAAAGTTGAATAATCAAGAGCTTAGCGTGGCGACCCCAAGCTCACGAAGATGGCAATCTTATTCAGCTTGTGGCGCGATGTCTAACCTGGCAGTACAGGTGATAGCCAGGGCCGCGCCTTTTTGGCAATATTTTGTAAATTGAAAATCCGTTAATTTTATAAGATCAGTGGAAGCCATGGTTGCCCCCGACTGCAACGTTATGCAGGGAAGTTATCTAAATTTAGAGGATGAAAATCCGATATGCGTCCCTTTCTAATTCACATTTTTATTCTTACCTCTTTTATAATATTGGGAATCGCTCTTTTTACCATGGAGGCGCTATCCCCGCAAAGCAGTGGATGGCTGATCAAAAAATTTACTTTTACCAAGCTATATTGGCTTGCTTTTATCGGCTATTCACTGGCTTCAACATTTATCGTGCTGTCGGTCGGTCTTTTTCATAAAATTAGAAAAAAAACCTTTACTAAAAAAGCCGTCATTCTTAGTCATGTTATTCCGCTAGGACTGTTGTGGATTTTTATTAGTCTCGGCTTTCATGATCTGATACAGGATTCATGGAAAAATAGAACCAAAAAGTTTAAGCATCATCCGCAACAGGTCCAAATTGAACAAACAGAAAAGAAAAGGCCTCCAATTCCCGCTGCACCCTTAAAAAAAAGTTTGAATTACAAGGCTTCGGGTAAACCTGTTGAACCTGATAAGCAGAAAAGCGAATGATAAGGTTTGGAAAATGTTGATTTTTAACCATTGAATCTGGGGTCGCCCGGACGACATTAAACTAACAAATGCGGGCCTCGCATTGAACTGCGCGCCTTATTGTGCCATTATTCACAGCAATGAACTGGCTAGGGATAGTATGGATATTCCGATTCAATACCGTAGAATGAAACATGGAGAAGAAAGCCAAGTCTCTGCCTTTGTTTCAGGCGTATTTCATCAGTTTGTGTCTCCAGAGTTCTCACAACAAGGTATTGAAGAGTTCATGAAATATATCCAACCGGATGCACTCGATAGTCAATTAAAGGGGAATCATTTCGCATTGATAGCCACATTAGGCTCCGAAATCATAGGAGTTATCGAGGTGCGTGACTGCAACCACGTGGCCCTTTTTTTCGTAGACCCTCGGTTCCAGCGAATGGGAATTGGCAATGAGCTATTCCGAAAAGCCACGGAAATCTGCAAACAACAGGTGGTAAATCTCTCAGAAATGACCGTAAACGCATCCCCAAATTCGGTAACTGCATATGAAAAATTGGGATTCAAGCCTGCCGACATAGAGCAGTGTGTAAATGGCATTCGATTTGTTCCTATGGCTTTGCGCTTGCAACAGGTGGCGGGCGGCTAACCATGCGGTCAAGACTGACCGGGACCGTCCGCGCCATTTAAGGGATTTTTTCAACATTCAAGATTTCAGGCTTCAAGTACGGCCGTGCCTGGTTCCTCCCGGCCGCTTAGCTTGGCTATACATAATCCTATCGAGGTATATATTATGGAAATTGACATTGATACCATGACTTATGATGAGCTTGTTAAATTGAATCACAAGATAGTTGAAAGGTTAAAGTTCTTGGATTCCATGCACACTCATAAAGAAATGATGCAATTCAGCCCCGGCGACCAAGTTTGTTTTGAACCTCCTGGCAGGGGCAAACAATTTGGTACCTTGGTTAAGTACAACAAGAAAACGGTTACAGTGATTACCGAGTCGGGTCAAAAATGGAATGTTTCACCTCATTTGCTCAGAAAAGTAAAAAATGTAAAAAGCAGCAAAAACAGCCACGGCAAGGTAATCGATCTCAATAAAAGGTGATTGCATAACAAACGGCATGAAGATGGGCGGCCTATATCCAGCGGTTCTGAAGAAAAAAGAGAGTGTTCGCCAGCTTGGCGGTATGCACGTACATGTTCAAAGTTTGAGGGACTGAAAGATGGGGACAACTATTATGAACATCTTTTCATGGAGATCGCCTCAAAAGAAGGATAGAACAATTGCGATTAAATACACTGTGCTCCCTCTGATTTTATTGCTCTTCGTTTTATATTCCATACTTTTTCAGCCGTCTTCTGCCGCCGAAGATAATCCGCTATCAGCGTCCCAAAATGATGATGTATTAGCCGGAATAGTGAATCCTTTTAACTCGACTTGCTATGACTGGAGAGGAAAAATCATTCCATGTGATCTTAAACGACCGTATGCAGAATTAATGTTTGATAAACCCCTGCCTGATGCCCGTTTTACTGATAATAAAGATGGCACGTTGACCGACAATCTGACCCAGCTAGTTTGGCTTAAAAATATGAATTGTTTAGGGATGCGTGACTGGCATAGTGCTGTCCTGGCGGCGAAAAGCCTTGAAGCGGGAGACTGTGGTCCGAATCTCGATCTTGTTCTTTCCGATGGCTCTTCTGCCGGTGATTGGCGGTTACCGACAATGAAAGAACTGTGCACATTGATCGATTTTAGCAGAAGAGATCCCGCCTTACCAATCGGTCATATGTTTTCAGATGCTCCATCGGGTTACCACTGGTCGGCAACAACGCTTGATCACCATTCTGAAATGGCATGGATTGTATATTTTGAATCCGGCACCACTTGTTACGAAGATGTTAAAAATCGTGCTGGCTATATTTTACCCGTACGAAGCCTAAAGGAATAAGTCGGCATATTTAAATTGTGAATCGGTATCATATATTCTCTTGTATGAATTATGCTTGTAGTTCGAATCCAGAAATTACTGAAATAATTGAAGACGCACCCTTCGGCCCCTCTTGAAAAGGAGGAGTTCTCATGGAACCAAAACAAGATTTCTATCGATATTTGATTTTTGCGGGAGTTTGGGTCGCCCATTAAAGGGCGACCCCGGACGCACCCGGACGCAGGTATAGTTCATAACATCGAAAAAATTTGCCGCTATGCGCCGTCTTCTGCATGACCGGCTCTGGCGAATAGGCTCATATGATAATCAATTGATATTGGGTTGGACGGGAAATAAAAGTTCGCTTAAACTAAGTTTTTGTTAGAGCGCCGTCAATTATCCAACTGTTTCCAAAGCTATTTAACATGAACCTATGTAGTATTGTTCAAAAATGACTTTTTCTACAGGCTCGTTAGGTGATCGAATACAGAAGGGGAGAGGTGTCTATCAATGGCATGGGCACGGATTGCATTGTCAGTCGTTGTTTTGGTGGTTCTATTGGGGTGCGCTTCTGTTAGAAGCCGGGAAGTTTTAAGCTTCACAGGTCTTGAAAGCCCACTCAAGCAATTCAGCGGGGTCTTAACCTTACCAAAAAACAATAAGGCGCCTGTCCCGATTGTTCTTTTAGTACATGGAACTGCTGGGGTGGATAGCAGGTATGCCTTTCATAAGCCCGCTCTGTTAGAGGCAGGCATAGGGACGCTCGAAGTGGATTTCAAAACAAATTTGTTCACAGGTGGCTC
>CP070771.1:1990118-1994001 GCA_020345785.1 Desulfobacterales bacterium | reverse complement strand
GTGGGCACACCGGATGCCGGTGTTTTCTGGCGGGTTATATCGGAGCACAACGTCAAGGTGATGTTCACAGCGCCGACAGCCTTCCGGGCCATTAAGCGGGAAGACCCCCGGGCCGAACTGATGAAGAACTACGATCTGTCAAATTTCAAAGCACTGTTTCTGGCTGGCGAGCGATTGGATCCGGACACGTTGAAATGGGCTGAAAACAGCCTGGGGATTCCCGTTATCGACCACTGGTGGCAGACCGAAACCGGCTGGGCTATCGCCGGTAATTGTCTTGGACTGCATCGCTACCCGATTAAAGAAGGATCGCCGACCAAACCCGCACCCGGATGGAACCTGCAGGTAGTGGATGAAAACTGCAAGCCTGTGAAATCCGGCAGCATCGGCGCGCTGGTGGTCAAACTGCCGCTTCCGCCGGGAACCTTGCCGACGTTGTGGAACAACGACCAGGGGTTTGTCAAAGCCTATCTGGAGGAGTTTCCCGGGTATTACAAAACCGCCGATGCCGGGTTCATCGATGAGGACGGATATGTTTTTGTGATGAGCCGCACCGACGATATTATCAACGTTGCCGGTCATCGACTATCCACCGGTGCTATGGAAGAAGTCCTGGCCGATCATCCGGATGTGGCTGAATGTGCCGTGCTGGGTATTGATGATAAGCTAAAAGGTCAAGTGCCCATCGGGTTTCTCGTACTTAATGCGGGGGTTACTAGGGATCCGGCCGACATCATCAAGGAAACCATCCAGATGGTCAGAGACCGCATCGGACCGGTGGCATCATTTAAGATCGCCACTGTGGTTAAGCGTCTGCCCAAGACCCGGTCCGGCAAAATTCTGCGGGGAACGATCCAGAAAATAGCGGACAACAAACCCTATAAGACTCCGGCGACCATAGATGACCCGGCAATACTGGATGAGATGGAGGAAGCATTGACCGGTATCGGACTTGCCAAGGCCAAACGCGAGGATTCATAAAATATTCAATTCTCAATATTCAATCCCGGCTTGTCCGGGTAGGGAGTTACCGTGAATCAGGTTCTTCTGATTTGGGAAACGAAAACGCTTCGTTTCGGCACCACCGATTTTAAGGATTATCGATTTCGGAAAAAAAAGCTTTGCTTGTCAAACAGCTTTCAGGTAAGTCAAAAAAGGTAACTCGTTATGCCAAAAGAAATTCTTATAGTGGATGATGAACCCAGCATCGTGGTACCCGTCCAGTTTTTGATGGAGCAGCAGGGCTATCGGGTCATTGTGGCCGAAAACGGCCATGATGCCCTGGATCTGATTTACAAGTACAAACCGGATCTGGTCCTGCTGGATATCATGCTGCCCGGAATTGACGGATATGAAGTCTGCGAAATTGTCCGTTTGAATCCTACTTATCGGGATGTCAAAATTATCTTTCTGACTGCCAAGGGACGTGAGGTTGAAATTGCCAAGGGCCTGGCCCTTGGCGCGGATGCTTACATTACCAAACCATTCTCCAATGCCGAACTTGTGGCCAAGGTCAAAGCGGTTTTAGAAAATATCCATGAGGAAGCCGGGTAATAATTTCTGGGGAATTGTTGCACTTTCTGCTATTTTAATTATCAGCATCCTCACCGCCGCTGCCGTCTGGTTTAAGCACCAGTTGACCTCCGAACAGCTGCAATACATTCTCCATCTGCTCAGCCAATTCATCGGCCCCGTCATCGTTATCGCCCTGCTGGTTCTGGTGATATCCGGCGGGACGATTGCAGCGGTTTTTCGTAGATATGTTCTTCCTGCCCGCAAAATTGCGGATGAGATCTCCTTGATTAATTCTTCCAATCCCTCCCACCGGATTCGCAGCGAGGGCGCCGCAGAACTTCGCCGACTGTGTGACCGAATCAATGAAGGGGCGGATAGATTTGAGGCCCTCGCCAAAAATGTTGACGACAAGATTCATCGCGCCAGGGCTGAATCGGAGCAGGAAAAAAATACCTTGGCGGCCATCATGGCCGAACTCCCCGAAGGCGTTCTGATTTGCAACACCGAAGGCCGAATCCTCTTATACAACAATCGCGCGCGCCAACTGTTGACCGGCTTGGCCGGCGGTGCATCAAATAATCAAAAAGACGCGGCCGCACCCGTTGAACGTTCACGGTATATCGGGTTGGGGCGATCCGTTTACGGGATCATTGACCGAAATCTCATCGGCCACGCCCTTGATCAGATCAGTGCCAAACTGCGTTCCGGTGATCCCAGGGTCGTTTCGTATTTCGTGGTGACGGGTGCGGATGATCGCAAGCTGCGGGTTGAAGCCGTCCCGATACTGGACGCCAAACGCCAGTTTACGGGCTTGATTCTGATATTTAGCGACATCACCCGGCAGCTCGAAAGCGACAGTCATTTGAACCTCGCCCTGCAGTCTTTTTCGCGCGGGGTTCGGGCGTCCCTGGCCGGTATTCGGTCTGCCATCGAGACGATCATCGAATTCCCGCAGATGGAAGCCCACCAGCTCGATGCCCTCAAAGGCATCATCCACAAAGAATCGCTGATGCTGGGCGAGATTCTGGAAAGCGATCTGCCCGTTAACGCACGGGGTAATTTCAGTCAATGGCCCCTGATTACCATGTCGGCCGCAGACCTTATCGATCTGCTCCAGTCAAAGGCCGGTCAGAAGCTCCAGGTGCAGATAAGGATGGAAGACTTCAATCCTGCAATCAGGGTCAAGATTGACAGCTATTCTTTTCTGCTGGTGCTGTTGTTCGTTATCGGCAGATTAAAAGCGCAGATCGGATTTACGGAGCTTACCTGCCGCTTTAAAGAACTGGACTGGTACGTGGGATTGGATTTGCTCTGGCAGGGGGCGCCGATTAAAATCGAAGTCCTGCGGGAATGGGAAGAACAGCGACTGGTGTTTGAAGAGGAAGGGTTGTCATTGAGTTTGCGTGAAATCATCGATCATCATGCCGCCGATCTCGGGTCTTATTCCTCCAAACGGCAAAAGGATACCTCGTATCTGCGTTTTTTTCTGCCCTTGGTTGAAATTGCCGAACCGGAGGAGACCCGGTCACTGACCATTCTGCCGGAAAGCCGTCCGGAATTTTATGATTTCGATTTATTCGGCAATGTGCAACAGGTTCCGGAACTGGAGGATCGACCCTTAACCGATCTGACGTATACGGTTTTTGATATGGAAACCACCGGCTTGAATCCGGCCGAGGGCGATGAAATCATATCGATTGGTGCGTTTCGCATTGTCAACTGCCGCCTGCTGCGGGAAGAGCGTTTTGAACAGCTGGTCGACCCGCGGCGCTCGATTCCGTGGACCTCGGTCAAAATCCACGGAATCCATCCCGAAATGTTGATCGGCCAGCCGTTCATTGACCGGGTTCTGCCCCAATTTCATCATTTCGTTGAAGATACGATCCTGGTGGCTCACAATGCCGCCTTTGATATGCGCTTTTTACAGCTGAAAGAAGCTGCAACTGGTGTCAAGTTTGTCAATCCGGTGCTGGATACCCTGCTCCTGTCTGCTGTGATCCACCCCTCACATGAAAACCATGATCTGGAGGCCATATCGCAGCGGCTCGGTGTCCGGATTCTCGGCCGCCACACGGCCTTGGGGGATGCTTCGGCCACCGGTGAGATTTTTCTTAAAATGCTGCCGCTGCTGGCCCAAAAGGGTATTTATACCCTAAAGGAGGCGCTGGCGGCATCCCGCAAGACATATTATGCCAGGCAGAAATACTGAACGCTTTAAACCATGCTCTGTGAAAGATAAAATCAGACTCCAAAATGGCACCCATTAAATTCCAAATAAATTCCAATGATCAAAATTCAAAATTCCAAACGTTTGATTATTGGAAAATTGGAATTTGGATATTGTTTGTTATTTGTTATTTGGTGCTTG
>CP070771.1:1986128-1990018 GCA_020345785.1 Desulfobacterales bacterium | reverse complement strand
AAGTCTTTTGGCCCAAACTCTTTGTTGGTGCCTCGTTTTAAATCCTCGAAATACGGATGTATTCCTGCGGTTTAAGGCCACAAAGAAAACAAGATTAGACGGGTCATCCCGCTATGCGGGGAAACTCGGCCCCGCCGCGATTCTGGTCCGCCTCTGGAGGGTTGAACCAAAATCCTTTTTTTGAAATGGCTTCTAAAAAAACCACAATTTGTGAAAGATGCAGAAAAGAATATAGAAAAAGAAATAGACGAAAAAATCGTTACTCCACTCAAGAATCAGGTAAATAAAATTCCGTCTACTATAAAAACTGTGGCAGGGGTAATGGTTAATCCGGAAGCAGAAAATGTATACCAGACCATAAAAACGCTTGAATCAAAATGGATTAAGATGAGAGATGATTTAGATAATTATCTTTTTAATCCTTTAAAATCATTTTACCATAATAAGTCAGGGCTTATTAAATACGGTACCTTTTGGAAAGTTTTAGTTTGACAATCCGCGATAAAGTGATTAGTGTATGACATTAAACGTGACTGCAGCTTGTCGGTCCGTAAATTACTGTGTTGGAATTAGATTTAATTCAGCATTTCATTCGCCTCGCCTGTTTTAGACCTTCTTCTGATAGAACCCCAATGGAACTTGCACTGTATAAATACAGTCAAGCGGAATTAAAATGATATCAGCCGGTAATAGCTGTCAATCGTAACGACCCGCGCTGGCTGTCACCAATAAATTAAGCGCAAGCATCATCATTTTCTTTGGCTGCAAGACATGACGGGAACGATTGTTGTCCTTGAAGCGTTCTAATCAGATCTATTGATTTTTCATAATCCAAGACAGATCACCTAAACTTGGCGCTTGTGATTTACCGGAAAAAAGCTGCATTTTCATAAAGCATCAAGGAACCAAACAGCATCGCTCTAATAGAGTTTGCTGACGGAAGGAGGGGACCATGCTTCAAAGATACGAGATAGACCGGAATGACCAGACAAATCGTCTTTCAATTAAAGAATTTGCTGTTCTCGAGAAGAAGTCATATAAAAATCATGATTACAAACCCGATAAGCAAGATTATTCGCTTATCCATGAGGTTTCATACGACGGTGAAATAATTCGTGCCGCTATCAGTGAGGGGCAGAATGCATTGATTTCAGAACTTCGGTCCGGCGATTTTTTCCCTGTTTATCCTTGCGTAGAAATCATCGCCGATAGAGTGACAGGCTTATTCAATGGCAACCCTGACCCTGTTTCTGAAGTTTTTTTTGACGATCGAACGCTTCTTTCCACTTATGATGAAGAATAAGGTGTCGACCTGCTTTTTAAGAGACAGGGCATGAAAAACTATAGTTTGTTACGAAAGGAAAAATCAGAATGAATATTTATGTTGGGAATTTGTCGTATGAAATAACCGAAGAAGACCTGCGGTCGGCTTTTGAACAATTCGGGGCGGTTGAGTCCGTCAATATAATAAAAGATAAGTTCAGCGGCCAATCCAAAGGATTTGGATTTGTCGAGATGCCCGACAAAGTTGAAGGACAGTCTGCTATCGACGGCTTAAATGGTAAAGAGAAAAATGGAAGAGCTCTTATGGTCAATGAAGCTCGGGCACGTTCCGAAAAGAGCGGTGGTAGGAAGGGATTTAGTAGCGGTGGCGGAGGAAAACATGGACCAGGTGGCGGCGGACGTGGAGGTAGACGCCGCTATTAAGCATTTAAATAGGGAAATTGAAGAATCCGGAAACCCTAAGTTATGCTCATTTGAAAGCTTGCTCCAACCGGCTTGGCAGATTAAGGATTTTTGACGTATTACGTCTTTTGACAAAGCGATGACCCTCCCTTGAGAGCGCAGATTTAATTTAATCTGAGTATTACGGTTAAAAAGATCAATAATTCGCTTGCTATTGGCCTAAAAAAGGATTATAGTCTAACTAATCAATCAAGTCCCGCCTTACATAATCGGGGCAGTTTCTTTCTGAAGGAACAATCCATTTGTCAGAGTGGCATCCTCCAGTTTGCAACGTTGAAAATATTAAGAAAGGAGAATGTTATTATGACTAATGGAACTGTTAAGTGGTTTAGCGACCGCAAAGGTTTTGGATTCATAGAGCAGGAAGACGGCCCGGATGTGTTTGTTCATCATTCAGCAATCAATTCAGCCGGTTTTAAATCGCTCAACGAAGGCGACCAAGTTTCCTTTGATATAGAGCAAGGGAAAAAAGGTCCAGCCGCTGCTAATGTCACTGTGATTTAAACTTCGATTCCAAGTAAAAAGGGCACTTTTCGAATATAGAGGAGTGCCCTTTTGTTTCTGTTGAATCATTATCAGTCATATCCTTAATTGCAAGATCTTAAACTCTAAAAATCCTAGTCAAAATCCTATTCATTGCACCACAATCAAAAATAACGGCCTCAGGGGAGACTGCATGGCGAAATCACATTATTCTTTTAAAAAGCGCAATAAAGAAATGGCAAGAAAGCAAAAGCAAGAGCAAAAAAGACAGCGCAAACTGGATAAGGACAAAAGAAAATCTGAAGGGGATCCAAGCCAATCTTAGGATGAGATTGAAATGCTGCAGGTGCAGGTCGGCGATAATGTCTTCACTTTATTTATTCGACAAGAAATAAACAATGCTTCATTTTTTACCGGAATTGAGCACTACGTTGAAACCAGAAATCTGAAACAAAAAGGTGGCGTAATGAAAAAAAATTTATTTGTGGTTTTTTTGATCTGTGTAGCGCTGCCGGCATTTGCAGATGATTATGCGAGCATCCAAGCCGAACAATATAAAAAACAACTATCAATGATAAGTAAAGTTTACTATGACGTCATTAAGGAATTCGGTTATGAAACCAGAGTATCAATATGGCTTAGTGTGTGCGGGCAGGATGGGCTAAGTAAATCTATTACACCAAAAAGCAAGGCATTAGATAAGTTTATAACAACTGGACTGGATGACCAAAATATGCTTGGTAGAGAGCTGACAGATGTGGAAAGATTGCGCGCAGTGCTCGCTGTAAAATCATTGTATATCGGATATACGTTAGGATTCAAGGAGGCAACTTTCAACCATTACGAAGATCTTTCAAAAACAAACAAGGATGAATCGATAGAAGCTGCGGTAAATGCCGCTAATAAAATTTTAGAGAAAAAATAAGCCGTCAGACATCACCCTGGACGAGATCGCTTGCTCCGAGACCTTCAGCGAGGTGTTTTCTTCACTGAGGTAAAACTCATTGGGTTTGTTTGATGGGCTCCTCAATTTTGGTCCGGCATTTTCTTGTGTTTTTTGGTTTCTTCTACTCAGCTCATGCATACGCCGACTTAAATCCCACCAGTTCTTGCCCTTTTTCGTCCCACAGCTTTAGTTGAAGACAATTGATGCTTTTACGGATAGTTAGGGGGTCAATATTCAGATAGGTTTTCGTATCATCATAGGCTCTTTGTAAGTTATAATTGGGAATCCTGGCCCGAAGATGATGAATATGGTGTATTCCGATATTACCGGTAAACCACTGTATCACTTTAGGTAGTTTATAGTATGAACTCCCTTGAAGTGAAGCCTTTATCGGATCCCACTGGTCATGACGCGACCAATATACCCCCTCGAATTGATGCTGGATGTAAAACAGCCATACTCCAATAACTCCGGCAATGAAAATGACCGGGAACTGAATCAAGGCATACGCCTTAAACCCGATGGTGAGGCTTGCTACCACAATTATAGTTGCAATTGCAGCATTAGTGATAATTACGCTATTCCTCTGACGTCTCTTCGAACCTTTATGAGGGTATCGATAGGATACCAAAAATAAATAGACGGGGCCTAAGCACAGAAGAACAAAAGGGTGTCTAAAAAACCGATACCAAAATCGTTTTGGTTTTGATGCTGT
>CP070771.1:1982130-1986028 GCA_020345785.1 Desulfobacterales bacterium | reverse complement strand
ACCAGAAGATCCGAACGCTGCCGTTTACCGAATCATTGAGGTTCGACCTGGATCAATATGTGACCGAGGAGGCCCTGGACGGGCTCTTTTTAATGCTGGCCGAAGAGGAAAAAAAGATACGTCGGGATCCCGCTGCGCGGGTCACCGAACTATTAAAGAAAGTTTTTGGGGGGAAATAAAGAATTTTCGCTTATTTTAGGATTGATTTTCTAAAATTTTCAGCAGTTTTTTCTTATCGAACTTACCATTGTCATTAAGCGGCATTGCATCTATAAAAAAAATATCCTGCGGAACCATGTAAGGCGGCAGTGAATTCTTGCAGTAAGCAATAATCTTCGCCTTTTCTTTTTCTTCACTCTCGGCGATAAAAGCCACGATGCTTTCAGCCACGCCATTTTTGACAGGCCAGGCCAAAGAAACGACCATCTCACTATTGCATGCCCTTTTTAGGATGCAATCAACCTCCTGAAGTTCGACGCGATTGCCGAGTATTTGCACCTGATTATCCAATCTGCCCAGATAGTTCAAATTGCCGTCTGGTCTTTCTTTTACTAAATCCCCTGTCTTAAACCATATCGCATCGCCCATGTGGGGAATTTCCAGATAAGATTGTTTGGTTCTTGCGGGATCGTTGTAATAGCCTTTTGTAATTTGGGGTCCTGAGACATACAATTCACCCGCTTCTCCGGGAGCTACGCTCGTTTTATTGTCATTCAAAATACAATATTGCAGGCCGGCGAAAACTTTCCCTATGGGGACGATATCATTGATGCATTCTTCTTCAGATTTTTCAGGATCCCACTTGTACACCGAGACCTGATGCGTCGTTTCGGTGATGCCGTAATAATTTTCGATTGTCGAATTGTCAGCCGCTTTGGCCCAGTTTTTCGCCAAATTTTTCGGCAGCGCTTCCCCGCAAAAAAGTGTGTATCTTAAACTTGGCAATGATTTTTCTTTTAATCTATTTAATCTGAGCATGTTCAGCCCGATCGAGGGAACTGAATACCAGACCGTCAGTTGCTTATCTTTAATAAACCCCGCCGGCATCATGAGATAATTTCTAGGTACGCAGTAAAGGCACGCACCATATTTCCAACAGATAAACATGTCATGGATGCTGTTATCAAAAGTCAGCTCAAATGTTTGAGATACCCGATCATTTTCATTTAAGTCGTATCGTTTGGCGACATGGTCCAAGTATATAAATACATTTTGATTGGTCTGAGGCACTATCTTTGGTTCGCCCGTACTTCCCGAAGTAAAGATCAAATAAGCAACGGCATCCTCATCGGCGTCCTTGATGACTTCTTGCTCTGCTACGTTCTCAATTTCATTGGAGAAGATATAGTTATGCTCTACATTGGAAGATATCCCGTTTATTTTCTCGAGATCCGGAAAGATAAGGACCATCGGCTTCTTTAGTTCCGGTAATAATTTCAAAACGTATTCTTTGCAGGCATGGTCCACAATTAATACACCGGAATCTACCAGTTCGATCATCTTCTTGGTTCGTGCCTGGGGAAAATATGGATTCAAAGGTAGATAAATATTCTTAGAATACATTATTCCCAGAATACCGCCATAAGAAATAAAACTTCTATAGGTCAACAGCCCTATGGGACTGTTCTCAATATGGTGTTTTTGCAAAACTGCGGCAATCCTGCTGGCCAATAATGCCAACTCCTTATAAGTCATTTGCTTATTATCGACTTCTACCGCCGCTCTATGCGGGTATTGCTGAGATGATTCAATAAACCAATTAACAAACATCGTGCACCTTTGATTCTATTGGAATTATCTAATTTGCTCTCCGGGCTCTTTTTTCTTCCAGCGCGGCCTCTACGGTTTCTACTACGGTTTTATAACTTAATAACGCTTCCACTATTTGTGAATCCGTAAATTCTATCTCGAATTCCTGCTGCAAGTTTAATACAAAATCCACGTGCTCCAAAGAGGTCCATTGATGAACATTATCGGGAGAGGTATCGTCATTTATATCATTGATATCGATTTTGAAAACTTTTGCCATGACAGCTTTGATTTTATGCTCGATATCCTGTGATGGATCACCACCGTCGGAAGGCAGATCTTCATGAACTGCGTCGGTTTCAGTTTTGAAAACTCTGGACATGAGGGCTTTAATTTTTCGCGCCATAAATTAAACTCCAGCTCCATTCATAAGCCACCGGCTGTGGTGGTTAAAATTGAAAAGGTTTTACCGTTACAGCGGGAGTATATTTTGGTTTGCTAAACGTACCCAATGCCGGTGGCATATGAATGGAGATAAAATAAAGAATTTTGGTTTTTTTATTATAAGGAAGGTCTGAATGTCAACGGTGTTATTTGCGCCGTAATCGTTCCCGAACGCAGCCGTTCGGCGGCAACCGCCGCAAAGATCCGCGACTCAAATCAGATCCTGCACACCACCTACTCCTTCCGCCGCAGCGCCAAAATCGTGATATCATCAAATTGAGTGGCACCGAGGATATGGTTGTTGATACGGATTTTGATTTCATCGATCAGGTCTTCAGCCGAATGATATGAATTCGACATAAGGGCCGTCAGCTTCTTTTTGGTAAACGATTCGCCGGCCTTGTTTTGAGCATCGATGATGCCGTCGGTATAAACCAGCAACGTATCTGCCGGCGCCAGTACCAGGGCGTCGGTTCTGAATTCCAGATTCGGATACAGGCCGACGGCCGGGCCGGTGGGATTGAGGCTGCATTTGATGCCGTGTGGTCCTATAACAGTCGGCGGCTCATGGCCGCAATTGATGTAGGTAAGTGTGCCTTTTTTGGTATCCAAAATGGCGTAGAAGATGGTGGCAAACATGCCGGCGGTTTCGTGGGTAATTGAGATGTAATTGTTAATCGACAGGATGGTTCTCTCTAAAATTTTTTTCGGATCTTCGATGGGATTGCTGATTTCCAAATGTCCGTCGCTATGCGCCGTGCCTGAAAGAACCCTTATAAAAGAGCGAAAAAGTGCCATAAAAAGTGCAGCGCCGACGCCTTTGTCGCAGACATCGGCAATGACCAGGCCGATTTTTTTCTCTTTACCCAGTGTAAATACATCATAGAAATCCCCGGCGACATGTCGGGCGGCCTGAAAATGAATTGCCAGCTCCCATCCTTCCGGCGCCGGCAATGAAGTCGGAAAAAATCCGGACTGGATTTGACGGCCGATTTCCAGTTCCCGTTCGGCAATTCTTCTGGCCCGCTCCGTTTGAGCGAATAAGAACGCTCTTTCTATTGCGAGGCCGATCAACAGAAAACCTGAGGCGAAAATCAATGTCGACAACGGTCTGACAAACTGGAAGATAAACCCGTTAAAAAAAAACAAACCGGCCGCCAGACCGACGTAGGCGGCGGCAAGGACTGATGTTCCCACGAACAGCATGGGAGAGGAAAACCGCAGGGATAGAAAAAAAATGATGACCAGAAGGCCCAGTTCAATCAACACGATGACGGATTGAGGCAACTCACGTAGAAATGAGCCGGAAAGTATATTTTGCAGAACCAGTGCGTGGATCGCACCCGACGGCAGAAAACGCTGATTGCCTCCGGTGCTTCTGGTTTGATACGGCGTTTCCGCTTTTTCGGATAGCACGGCTATCTTACCGGACAGCTCCTGTCTTAGTTCATTCATCCTGGTCTCATCTTCTGATGCCTGGAAAATTTCGCTGTAGCTGTAGTGGCGGATGTTGCTCCATGATTCCGTCAGGTTGAGGATGAAGTTCGCGTTTTCATCTATCGGTATGATGATATTCCGTGGCTCGGCTCCGTCCGCCGGAAGGGCGTCCTTTAAGGTGATGGATTTACCGGGTTTGACGATTATTTTTTGCGGAGGGACTTTCAGATAGTCACCAATTACTCGCAAGGCAAGGCTGGGGTACAAA
>CP070771.1:1978132-1982030 GCA_020345785.1 Desulfobacterales bacterium | reverse complement strand
AATAATTCGCCGAATTTCATTCTTTGTGACCGGTTTGCCCATATTCTGCTGAAATTAGGCCTTGCCTTGTTTTTCACTGTAATTTTTTGGTCCTGGCGCTCGACGCCGAGGCGTGTCATCGGAAGCGGTATCACCGGAAATTCGTCGTCGAGGTCGTCTCCAGCGCACCCCATCAGGTCACCGGCGGGGACGCCCGTCTGCATATCGAGGTCCCCAAAAACGTGCCTGTCCACCGGGTGATGGTCCTGGTAAACGGCACCGATCAGTCCGACCGTTTTGAACGCATTGAGGGGACGCGCATCCTGACCGGAGTTGTCGAGGGGCTGCAAATCGGCCAAAACATCGTCAAGGTCAAAGCCAACGGCCGCGGCTGGGGAAGGCCCAAAACGGCAACGCTTAAGCTCATCAACTATCCCACCACAGGTCCTGTGTTTTCGGGCCCCCATCAGTATCCATTCGTTTGTACGGTTCAGGATCATGGCCTCGGGCAAGCCATTGTTGACAATGAAAGTGAAGGATACCCCGTCTTTGCCGAAGACGCTGCCGGCAACCCGACCGAAGAGGTGATCGGGTTTAGCCGGGATTGCAGCGTTGATAGCCTGGTCCATTATGTTTATATGTCGATTGATGGTCAATTTAAGGCGTATACGCCGGGCGGCGATCGACCGGCCGACATGGCGCAAACAACGACCACCGACGGCCTCACGGTGGATTACGTCGTCCGCTGGGAACGGGGCACCATTAATCGATTTTAAATAACAAAAGGAGCCTGCCTCAAATGAGGAAAGGCTCCCTGTTGTAGCTATAAAAAGAGGGGAAGAAGAATCGCGATCTTCGCCCTTTTTTTCAGTTGGTCACACCAGCCCCTGATCCAGCATGGCATGGACCACGCGGACAAACCCTGCGATGTTGGCGCCGGCCAGATAGTTGCCGGGTTCACCGTATTCCTCTGCCACATCCAGACAGGTCCGGTGGATGTTCTTCATGATGGCTCTCAGGCGTTGGTCGACTTCCTCGGCGGACCAGTTTAAAAGCATCCTGTTTTGAGCCATTTCCAACCCGGAAACCGCCACGCCTCCGGCATTGGCGGCCTTGCCCGGGGCAAAAAGGATGTGTTTATCCATAAAAATTTTGACGGCTTCCAATGATGACGGCATGTCGGCGCCCTCACAGACCATTTTAATGCCGTTGTTGATCAGGTTGTGGGCATCGGTTGCGCTGATTTCATTTTCCATCGCACAGGGAAAGGCACAATCGGCCCGGTGCGCCCACAGTGGATTGTAATCCAAAGACGAATCGGCCTCGGTGTAAGTCGTTTCAGAATACTTGTCGACATATTCCCTGATTCTGCCGCGCTTGATGTTTTTTAACCGCTTGACAAATGCCAGCTTTGACTGATCAATGCCCTCCGGATCGTAAATATAGCCGGATGAATCGGAAAGGGTCAGCACCTTGCCGCCCAGTTCAATGATTTTTTCAGCCGTATGCTGGGCCACATTACCGGATCCGGATATCAAGCAGGTCTTGTCTTTAAACGTTTCGTTGCTGGCCGCCAGCATCTCGGCTGCAAAATAGCCGACGCCGTACCCGGTGGCTTGCTGTCGAATGTGACTGCCGCCCCATTGCAAGCCCTTGCCGGTCAAAACGCCGGTAAATTCATTGCTTTGCTTTTTGTACATGCCAAAGAGATAACCGATTTCCCGGGCACCCACCCCGAGACCGCCGTCAGGGATGTCGGTGTCCTGGCCGATGTGTCGGCTCAGCTCGGTCATAAAACTTTGGCAGAACCGCATGACTTCGTCGTCCGATTTGCCTTTAGGTTCAAAATCGGATCCACCCTGGGCACCGCCCATGGGCAAAGTGGTCAGCGCGTTTTTGAACACCTGGTCAAAGGCCAAAAACTTGAGGATGCTGAGATTTACTGAAGGATGAAACCGCAGTCCCCCCTTGAAAGGCCCGATGGCACAATTCATTTCCACGCGGTAGCCGCGATTCACGCGCACCCATTTTTCATCATCCATCCAGGGCACCCGGAAGGTAATCGTGCGTTCAGGCTCGGTGATGCGCTCCAGAATTCCCAGTCGGCGATATTCGGGGTGGCGTTCCAATACCGGCTTTATTGTTTCCAGGAATTCCTCCAGGGCCTGGTGAAACTCTTTTTCATATGGATCTTTTGCCAAGATCGGTTTCAGAATATTATCTGACATGGCTAACCTCCTTCAATTCGACCTGTAAATCGGAAATATCCAATGATGGCATTTCTAAGCGTCAATGATCTCCAAAGCCTCCTCCCGATAGGCGTCCATCACGTATTTTATGCCCGTGATCTTGGCGCATTCTTCGGTTAGAGAGAACAGGTCCTCCCGGCTGATATATTGTACCTGCCAGTTGCGGGAGCCGGCCATTAACTGCTGGAGTCCAACTTTGATTTTATCGACCACATTGTACAAGCCGACCGCACCCAGCGGCAGTTTGTCGACTTCAGATCCGTATTTCTCCTTGAGGACCTCATAGTTCATAAAGATTTCTTCCTTGGTGAATCCGTACTTTGACACATTGGGCGGCAGACCGCCGTCTTCGTCCCGCAGCCATTTCTCGGTATTCTTGCCCACCATGCCGGGAATCATCAACGCCCGGCCCATACACACGGCCTTGCAGTAGGGTGCACCCAAAGCCAGGGCTTTAAAGACATGGTCTTCGGAAGAAAACCCGCCGGCAAAGGCCAGGTCCGGAACCCGTCTGTCCTTTTCGGCAAGCCTTGTGCTCAACTCGTAGGCCATGGAGTGCAGGTAGATAGCGGGTATGCCCCATTCGGTCATCATGCGCCAGGGGCTCATTCCGGTGCCTCCCGGCGCGCCGTCGATGGTCAACAGGTCAATGTCGGCGTCGCTGGACCAGCGGATGGCCATCGCCAGCTCTCGCATTGGATATGCGCCGGTCTTCAGCGTAATCCGTTTGGCCCCTAATTTGCGCAACCGCTCCACTTCTTTCATAAATCCTTCCTGGTCCACAAACCCGAGGCGCGAGTGTCTTTCGAACTGCTTGAGGGGGCCGGCCTTGAACGCTGCCTGGTAGGCCGGATTTTCCGGATCGGGGGTGACGATGTAGCCCCGTTTTTTCAACTCAATGGCCCGGCTCAGCGAATTTACCTTAATTTCGCCGCCGATGCACTTGGCGCCCTGGCCCCATTTTAACTCGATGGTCTCCACCCCGAGTTTTTCGATGACATATTCGGCCACGCCATTGCGGGTGTCTTCGACATTCATTTGAACCAGGATATCGCCATAGCCTTCGTGATATCGGCGATATTCCTGCACGCGTCGATCCATCTCCGGTGATTTTTTAATCAGGCCGTTGTCGCCGAATTCCAATTCCGGGTCTATGCCGCAAACATTTTCCCCGCAGACCAGGCTGATGCCGCTGATAGCAGCGCCGACGGCAAAATGTTTCCAGTTTTTGCGGGCGATATCCGTACTGCCAAGGGCACCGGTGAATATCGGCACTCTCATTTTCACTTTATTGTTTACGCCGTAGGAGGTTTCCGTATCCACGTTGGGAAACGTGGCCTTATCCGGATCGGGTTCGACACCTTTGGCCCCCAGGGCATACCCCATTATATTCAAATGGGAGTAATCCACCGGGTAATCCTTATCCGCCCCGGCGGTTACGCTGCCGAATGGCTCCGGGTAAAGAAGCTCCCGCCCCCGGAACGTGGCCTTGAACATGTCGCAGTTTCCCTTGCAGCCATCCAAACACCGGCTGCAGATACCGGATTGAGGAGCAACGTCGCGCGAGCGATTTCTGGTCTGAAGTGCATCATTTGCATTGGGTCGATGTAGGTTCATGATCTCCCTCCCTATAAAACGTGATAATATACCTTATGTTTCAGCTTATTTGA
>CP070771.1:1974121-1978032 GCA_020345785.1 Desulfobacterales bacterium | reverse complement strand
AGTTGCGGCTGGCCATGGCAAACACCACACTTACCTCCTGCTCCACCAGCAGGACGGTGATTCCCATTTTCTGAATCGCATTGATCTTTTTAAATACCTCTTCTTTCATGATCGGTGCCAAACCGGTGGATGGCTCATCTATACACAAAAGCTTGGGGTTGGACATCAGGGCTCTGGCGATGGCCAGCATCTGCTGTTCACCGCCCGACAGGGTGCCGGATATTTGCTTTGATCTTTCCTTGAGTATGGGAAACAGTTGATAGACGTTTTCAAGGTTTTTCTGCACCAGGTCCTTATCTTTCAGCAAATACGCACCGGCATATATGTTTTCCATGACGCTCATCTCCCGAAACGGGCGTCTGCGTTCCGGACAGTGGATCAGCCCTCTTTTGGCAATCTCATGGGCCGGCACGCGTTCGAGGTGCTCGCCCTCAAATATTACTTTGCCCTCAAGCGTGATGTCACCTTCGCGGGTGCCGCGATGGATGCCTTTCTCCCAAATCACCAGGCCGGTGATGGCGCGCAGCAGCGTAGATTTTCCGGCGCCGTTGGGGCCCACCAGGCTGATGAGCTCACCCTGTTCAACGTGCATACTGATATCATTAATGATCATGGCCTTGTCATAACAGACCGTCAGGTTGGATACTTCGAGCAGCACTTTTATATGCCTCCTTCACCCAGGTAGCACTCGATGACTTCCTTATTGGCCACCACTTGCTCAGGCGGACCGTCCGCCACCATGGTCCCAAAGTTCAGGACAATGACGCGATCGACGATTTTCATCAGTTGCTGTAATTTGTGTTCAATGATGATCATGGCGGGCCCTTCGCTGTGCAGCCGGCCGAAACGGCCCCCCTTGTGGAGTCGTTTGATCGACTTGGCCATCAAATCTGTTTCAGCCGGGCTGAGTCCTCCGAAGGGTTCGTCCAAGAGCAGCAGTTCCGGTTCGGTGGCGATGGCACGGGCGACTTCCAGACGCTTGAGATCGCCCTGGGAAAGGGTTGACGCTTTTTCCAGGGCCATGTCCGATATGCCCGCAAACTCGAGTGCATCCATGGCCTTGGCTTCGACCCGCTTGACCCATTCACCGCGTTTCATCGCCCGGGGACACAGACACGAAACCATGACATTGGCAATGATCGGCAATCGCCGAAACGGCCGCATATTCTGAAACGTGCCGGCAATACCGAGATTAACAATGTCCCAGGTCTTCATCCGGGTAATCGACCGGCCTTTGAATTTCACGTTGCCGGAGTCCGGTTTTAAAATGCCGGTGATCAGCCGCAACAGCGTGGTTTTGCCGGCACCGTTGGGTCCGATCAAGCCCACGATTTCATCGCGGGTCATTTTAAAACTGACATCGCCGACAGCCTTCAAACCTCCAAAACTCTTGCTAATCCCGTCGACTTCCAGAAAAGTCGCAGCCATTTCAGCTTTCCTCCGCTTCTTCTCTCAACTCGCGCCTTGAGACCTTGCCGACATCCGTTTTCGGAAGTTCTCCCCGAAATTCCACAATTCCGGGAACCTTGTAATGGGCCAGATTCTGGCGGCAAAACTCCGTGATTTCTTCCTCAGAAATTTTGCCCCGGGCTTCGCTTTGCAAAACTACATAGGCCTTGATGATGTTGCCTACTTTGGGATCGGGCACGCCTACCACCCCGGCCGCCTTAACCTGCGGATGACTGTACAATACTTCTTCCACATGCCGGGCGAAAACCGAATACCCCTTGTGTTTGATTAAATCCCGCTTGCGATCAAAAAAGTAAAAATATCCGTCTTCGTCCATGCGGACAAGATCTCCGGTTCTCAACCATTTTTGACCGTTAATCTCGATAAATGTTTCAGCATTTGCTTCCGGGCGCTTCCAGTAGCCCTGCATGATATTTGCACCGGACAGTATCAATTCACCCTCTTGTCCAACGGGAACGAAATCGTTTTCTTCGACCCCAATAATGGCGGCACTCACACCGGGGATCGGGACGCCGAATGAACCGGACTTGGGTCTCTGGTAGGGGCTGGTGTGACTGACGGCAGTTGTTTCCGTCATGCCGTATCCCTCAAGTATTTTGGTTCCGGTGCGGCGCTCCCAGCCTTCGATGGTGGATTCATGCAGCGTATCGGCCCCGCAAACGATGGCTTTCAGGCGCTTCCAGTTTACCCGGTCGGTTTTATCGTGCTCTTTCAAGTATTCGTAAAGTGTAGGAACCCCGTAAAAGGCCGATGCCTGATAACGTTCCACGGCCGTCAGAATGTCATCCAGATCCGGTGTGGTGAAGAGCACAATCGTGTGGCCCTGCGTCAAGCCGCCCAGCATCAGGACCACCTGCCCGTAAATATGAAAAAAAGGCAAAAACGCCATGACCGTCTCATTGCCTTCTTCAAAAAACGGCCAGAACGACATCACCTGCTGCTGCAGCGAAACCATATTGTAATGGGTCAGCATGGCCGCTTTCGGCAGCCCGGTGGTTCCGCCGGTATACGGCAGCGCGGCCAGATCCGTCTTCGGATCGATTTTGATGTCCGGCGGTTGCGGCGGATACTTTTTCAAAATATCATTGAACTCGTGCAGACCGGCCTGCTTAATCATCTCCGGCGTGGGCGCACTGTGTCCCTGATACGCTTTGCTCATGGCGGCTTTGCCGAAAAGCTTTTTCAGCTTCGGGAGAAAATCGCCGATATTCGAGAGAATCACCGTGTCCAGTTCCATGCCGGATTTGTCGACGTTGTCATACAGCATGTGTTCACAGATAACCGTTTTGGCCTCGCTGTCGGCCAGCTGATGTTTGACTTCTTTGCTGGTATAAACCGGGCTGATGGGAGTAATCTTGGCCCCCGCCTTCAAAGCACCGAAGTAGGCAATCACGTACTGGGGACAGTTCAATAGATACAGGGCCACCGTATCACCCTTATTAACACCGAGATCGGTCAAACCAGCGGCAAAGCGATCGGATAATTCCTTGAGCTCCCGGTAGTTGATTTTCCTGCCATAAAAAATCAAGGCGGTTTTGTTGCTGTGCTTGTCGGCCATCTGATCAAAACGTTCCGAAACGGAGATCAGGGGGACATCCACTTCTGCCGGAACGCCCGCCGGATAGTATTTCAACCACGGCTTGCTCAGGTAATATTCTTTAGGATCCATACGTATAAATTCTCCTAAATTCGGAAGTTATTTTTGGGCGCTTGACCTTTTTTCTAACATCATGGTGTCAGACGTTAAGGTTTCAGGTGTCGGGTTTCAGGTGTCAGCATCCGGAGACTGGGATGACGTCTGAATCCTCACATGAAACTTCATTTATTCCGACCGCTGACGTAGGGCGGGCCTCCGTGCCCGCCGGCATGGGGCGGCACGGAGGCCGACCCTACGTTAGCAAAGGACCGAAGTTTCTTTTTTCGATCAAACTGGACGCTCCGCGGTCAGCGGCTGGGCTGCCAGCCCTGCGTAGCTTTGAAGGCAAAGCGGGGACACCTGAAACCTTTCTCATATCCTCAGTTCTTTACGCTATGCGCTACGCCCTCTGCGCTATGCTGATTCTGCCCTTCTCCCCTTCTCAACTTCCCAACTTCTGCCTTCGCCCTCAGTCCTCAGTCCTTCACCCCATGCGCTCTGCACTTTGTGCCATGCCCTTTGCTCATCAGAACGCCTTCTCCGGCATATCGATAATTTCGCGTCCTTCCCGCAGACATGTGCCCAGGGTCGCCATGGTGTGCGGCAAAGTGACATCGACAAAATAGGTGGCCTGTATTACCTTGCCGCGGTAGAAATCATTTTTCTTGCCTTTTCCCATGGCTTTTACGGCAACTGCGGCCATATCCAGCAGACGCCATGCCAGGGTGATCTCACCGAAGCTGATCAGTGCCGGATAGGTATAAGACGCCCATTGCAGGGGATCGGATTGCATGCGCCGGCCGAG
>CP070771.1:1970108-1974021 GCA_020345785.1 Desulfobacterales bacterium | reverse complement strand
CATCTTTGACTCGTTTCAGATGGGCGCGGTAACCGTCATCTGCCGCCAGCATTTCAAACCGGCTTTGAGGAATCTTAGCCAAAAAGGCGATTGGATTGCGTCCGGACTCCACCCAGCGAGTCGGGTCGATGCGTCGAAATAGTTCAATGGCATCTTTTTTCCAACACCACCACATATTGCGGGATAGTGTTTCAAGAAAATCAAGGTTTTGTGGAATATTAGGATGAACTTGATATGTTTGAAAATTTTTCATGAATGAAAAGACCTCTTAATTAACTGTATATATTGCCGTGGGCGACCATCTTCTCGGGCACGAAATTGTTTAGCCGGAATCAGAATTCAAAAATAGAGTATAAATGCAAAAAAATCAACGTTGGAAAGTGAAGATTGCTTGAATTCGGTGTTGATCACCGCCCCCTTTTGCCTCCCTAAATGTTGTAAGCAAGCATGCGACTGCTTGAGTTTATTTTAATTTTAACCAAACCCTGAGCAGTTCACTGGCACCCCAGGCTTGTGCTTCGCAGCCGCGAGGTGTATGGGGAAAATCGCCGTCCAGTATCTCCGGAATGTGGCCCACACAGTCCCGCTCAAGAAACCGGCTGGCAGAGGCGAGCAAAGCCAATGCCGTTTTTCTGCTCTTTTTCCCGTAGGTTGTCGTCCACGCCTCACAAAAAGAGGGAAACAGCCAGGTCCAGGCCGTTCCATTGTGATAGGCGGGTTTGCGCCGTGTGTCTTCATCACCGCTGTATTGTCCCCGGTATGGGTGATGGGGATCACTGATAATGTTGCCCTGGTGAATGATTTCAATTGGATAAACCACGGGTCTGTCCGCCAGGCTGCGAATGGCTCCCGGCACCAGGAGCTCCTGGCAGGACGCCAGAATGCGGCGGCAGGTATCTTTATCAGGGACGGCGCCCAGGGTAATGGCCAGAAGCTGGTTCGGCCGCAGCGCATCGTCGGCGGTTGCTTCCAAGGCCGATTGCCCGGTGGATGCATGGAGACAATCGGAGAGATAATCTCTGTTTTTTTGCCGGAACAGGGTTGCAATGGAGTTTCGAACCTGACGTGATATTTGGTGCCAATTATCCCGCTTCTCAATGCGATCCACCCTTGCCAGTGACCGCAGGGCCGCAAACCACAAGGCTTGAATTTCAATAGGATATCCTTGGCGCGGGGTGCCGGCCGGGAAATTGGTATCCATCCAAGTAAAATGAGCCGGACTGAATACCAGGCCGGTCGAGGGATCCATTTGGATGCCGTTGGGTGTACCATCCACGATGGCCTGCCCGATGGACAATAAAATAGAGCGGATGGGTCGGCCGTTGCAGTCTGTCTCCAGAAAGTCAGCGGATTTTTCGGCGCGCACTAGTTCATCACAGGCCACAATGAACCAAAGCGGGGCATCCGAGGTATCCCGATTGGTGGCTTCATGACCGTGGATCATGTTGGGCAGGGTTCCCTGCTGTTCAAACTGACCGAATTGCTTGATAATGGCCCGGGCCTCCGTCATCTTGCGGGCCGCGATCAAACCGCGCACGAATATCAGTGCGTCCCGTCCCCAGTCCAGAAACCAGGGATACCCGGCGATTACAGATTTATGTGCACCCCGCTGCACCACGAAATCATCCAAAGTCCGGGACAAAATGATTTCCGGCTGACGCCAGATATTCTTTTCGGAAATAAACACGTCGGGATCGTTTCCGGCCGGTGGCGGTGCTTTCAGGCGATCGGAATCATGAGCGATTCTGATTTCCGCAGAAAGACAGACCTGTTGGTTTCCTCTCAGATATGCTGAGAAATATCCGGGACTGAAAAGGTCCGAATTCGGATCCTGGCCGCGTTCGGCATCCTGTGAGCGATACACCATATATTGCCACTCCGGTTCCCACACAAATCGTCCTCCGGAAGTCAGGATCTGCAGACGGTGCCAGGCGTCCGGGCTGAAACTAAATCCTTGTTGCGTCGGAACGAGCTTTTGAGGCCATTGGCCCTCCGGCCCCGTATAGGCCTTGGTTGTGTCATGAAAGCTGCGGTTTTCAATGTCCGGCCGCAAAATCAGCTGAACGGCTTTATTATCATCCAGACGATCAGATTTACCCTCTGATGGATGACGATAAAATGTCATTTGCAGGGCGTTTTCACCGGGCACCATGTTTAAACCAAGGGTGACCAAAATATGTTGCCCTTGTCCGGCCGGAATGTGATAGCGCCAAAAACCCCTGCCGGCGTCATCGACACCGAATGTCTCCAGGCAATTGGAGTTTAAATCCTGGGAGTAGCCTTGGAATACCAGCCAGCCGCGACAACGGGTAAACATAATCCAGCGGTCCTCGGGAAATTCGCGGCTGAGGTTGGCTGCCAGCAGACAGTCGTAGCGACTGTTCAATTTGCCCCAGCTCACCGGGGTTTTCAGCATGGCGCCGCGGCCGTTGGTTGCCAAAAAAGTAAGACCGCTTTGAATCGATTCGGGGTGAGGAAATACTCGCCGTGTCCGAATATGCTCGGCTTTGGGCAGACGTAAAATGGGGGCTTTTGCATGCTGCCCGCCGCCGGGCGTATAAACGGAAAGTTTCAGCGTGCAGGACTGTGCGCATTCGGGGGGATCGAGCGGCGCCAATAAAGCAAAAAATCTACCGTCCGCCCGCGCAATGCTTTTTTCGCAGGCCAGTGTACAGGCTTCGCTGATCAGGCGGGCGTGAAATGCACAATCCGCCTGCACGTATAAAAAATGCGCCCGGGGTATCATGACTTCACGTCGCAGATCCTGCGGCCATTGCCAGGTGATGACCCGGCTTTCCCTGCTGTTGGGATTGAGATTCCGGCAGAAGGTAATCGGATCATGTTTTAACCTGCGGGCGGCCTCCTCGACATCAAAATCTGCCAGATCTTCAATTCCATGATAAAAGGTAAACACTTCCAGGACCTTGGCATGCAGGCGCTGAATTTCGATTTGAACGGGCGGGTCAAAAGTCTGATCCCGTAATTTTTGCACCGTATACACGTCGTTTTCTTCCTGAGTAAGACACAACACCTGTCCGGGCTCCAAAAGACAGCTGTCCAAACTTTCCGACCGGTTGACCGTTATTGTGTTGCCGGAAAGAAGATCGATAAATTTGAGACCGTTCATTCCGGCTGCGGCCCGATTCCAGCCGGCTGCGGTCTGGTTCTCATCATCAAGGTTGACAACCACCAGCAGCTTTTTACCCGTTGGTTTATGGTACCTTAGAACGGTTATATGGTTGCCGGGACCTTCCTGAATCATTTGCAATTCCGTTTCTTCGTGGAAAGCCGGATGTATCTTCAGCAAATCATTCAATCGTCGAATGTGCTTCACCTGGTTGGTTATCGCGCCCCAGTTCAGTGACGGGCTTTTGTGAACGTTGATTTTTTGGGTGGCATACCATTCCACCCCATTGGCGAATCCAAAGGCGCCCTGAAGCGAAGTCAGGGCGCATAGCGCGGTGCGCATGCGGGCGTAGACCTGCGATCTGGATGCCAGTCTTAAATTATCATGAGTTTCCGCAAAATTTACGGTAATACCGTCGCTTTTGGATATGTCTATGGCTTCGGGCAGGTAGTTTTCAATCTGGCCGCGATCATAATTTTGAAACAACTCCGAATAGGCCCAGTTTAAACCGGCGGTGTTTAGAAGATCCCGGGTTACTGATATTTTTCCGCCCAGTCCTTCCAGCAAAAACACAGTATCCGGGTAATGGTCACGAACTCTGGCAACCATGTATTGCCAGGCCGCTTGCGGAATCATGTAACCGGCATCGCAGCGAAAGCCGTCAACTCCCCTGTTGCACCAGGTTAAAAAAACATCCGCCATGTAATGCCAGAGATCTTTCTTAGAGTAATCCAATTTGGTTAAGTCTTCCCAGTTCACACCCCAGTCCCTTCGCCTTCCCGCACG
>CP070771.1:1966092-1970008 GCA_020345785.1 Desulfobacterales bacterium | reverse complement strand
GTTGTTCCAATCCTGCTTGATATCCAGAGTGCCGGGTATCATGCGGAGTGCGGCCATCAACTGCTCGGCCTGTTCCTGCAGCACGTCTATATCGGGGCCGCTGAGCCGGATCTCCATCAGGCCGGTCTCACTGGATCCCAGCCACATGGACTTCACCCGGCCGCGTACCTTGGGGAAATTGTCCGCCAGGTGTTGTCGCGTGCGCTGGACCAGTCCGGGCACCTGATCACCGGTCTGGGTGTTGACAATTAAAAATGCGACGAACGGATCCGGGTCCAACGGCGCCAGAGAAAGGAAAAATCGAGGCCCGCCGTTGCCAACATAGGCAATGGTTCCGGTGATTTCCGGGTTTTCCTGTTGATCCTGCAGCCAGTCACTGAGTTTTCTGACCGTCTGGTCGGTCTCCTCGATACGGGTCCCAGCCGGAAGGTCGAGATAAATCAGATACTGGTTTCTATCCCCGCTCGGAAAAAAAGCCTGCGGGATAAACATCATCGCATACACTGCCGCAGCAAATACGCCGCCCGTCAGAAGCACTACCGCAAACCGAAATCGCAGGGATAATTTCAGGATCCCGCGATAGAACCGATAGACTTTCCCCTGGTAGGGATCGCTCGCCTGTTTTTTATCACCGCCGGCGGCCGGTTTGGTCTTTAAAAACCAGTAGCACATGCTGGTAGAGTA
The DNA here is from genome assembly GCA_020345785.1 of Desulfobacterales bacterium. The sequence goes on along the minus strand of CP070771.1, from coordinate 1,969,324 downwards.
AAACATGGAGAAAAACCATGAGCCCATGAGCAAAGTGATCATCACCGAACCCAGCGAAGAGGTGTAATCACCCACTTGACCGATTTGAAGCGGTATCGGTCCGAAGGCAAAAACCGTCGTCAGCGTACTGGTCAGCAGGGGAACCGCCAGGGACCTGCCGGTCTTTATAACGGCATCCTTGCGTGCCATTCCTGTTTCCAGATTCACTTTGATGTCATCGGACACCACAATGGCGTTATCCACGAACATGCCCAGGGCAATAATCATTGTGGCCAGCGACATCCGTTCCATATCGATGCCCAGCGCGTACATCGTCAAAACACCGAAAAGCATGACCAGCGGGATGAAGGACCCCACAATCAAGCCGGTTCTGAGCCCCAGCAGCAGCATGACTACCACCAGAACGATGCCCACACTTTCGACCACATTGAGCACCATGCCGCTGACGGCTTTTTGGATGAGCTCGGGCTGGTAGGTGGCGAAATCGAGCACGTAGCCCCACGGAAGGGATTGCTCGATCTCGGTGACTTCTTTCTGCAGCCGCTCACCGAACTCGACCGCGTCGACCCCGCTGAGGATAAAAACACTCAACACGATGGCCTGACGGCCATTGTAATAGGCCGGGTTGTGGATCGGCTCTACGTAAGCTTTTCTGATGGAGGCGATGTCCCGCAACGCAATCGTGGCCTGGGTGCCGGAAATCGTGATCGGCACCTCTCCGATCTCCTCTACGGATTTGAACCGGCCCTGGGTCTCCACGATGATTTCCACATTGTCGACGTCCAGCCTGCCGCCGGGTAAAACAATGTTCTGCTCCTGCAAGGTTTGGCTGATATCCGCGATATCGATCCCCAGTTGCGCAATCTTGGCGTTTGACACCTCGATATAGATGCGCTCATCCTGCACACCGGTCAGATCGACCTTCATGATCCCCTTGAGCAGGTTGAGGCGCTCTCTGATTTGACGTGCGGTTTCATACATTTTCGACATGGAGAAACCATCGCTCCAAAGCGCGATGGTCGCCACCGACGTGTCGCCGAACGTGTCGTTGACCGTCGGGCCGATGGTGCCTTCCGGCAGCTCGGGTTTGACGTCATCCATCCGGTTGCGCAACAGTTTCCAGGTCGCCGGGAGGTTTTCTGATGGGACTTCATCTTTGATAATCACATGGATCAGGCATTCACCGACTTTGGATGTGGAATCTTTGATCTCATCGATTTCACCCATGCTTCGGATTTTCTCTTCGATGGGCCGGGTTATCAGACGTTCGACCTGCTCCACCGGCATGCCGGGATATTTTGCCGTCACCACCGCCTCCCGAATCGTAATGAAGGGGTCTTCGAGTTTTGGCAGGGTTATAAATGCATACGTCCCGCCGACAATGACCAGCAATATGGTCATGATGACGGTTCGCGAATTATTGAGCGCAAATGCGGTGATGCCTTTCATTTTCCGTTCCTTTTCATCAGCTTGACTTCCAGACCATCGGCTAAAAAACTTACACCGGCCACGGCAATTATGTCTCCGATCGCAAGACCCTCGTCCACGAATGCCTTTTTATGCTGCGTGCCGCGGAAGCTGACCGGGTTTTTTTTGACCGTCGATGTCTCGGAGTCATACACAAAGACAAACCCCCGGTTTGCCTGCGGGGCCATCAGGATCGCCTGAAGTGGGATCAGGTAACCGGGCTTCCGTTCTTCATCTTTGACAACAAGATTTACTTCAGCGGTCATGCCGGGTTTGACTTTTTCATTGGAACCCATCAGCTCCACTTTGACCGGAAAGGCATTCGCTTTAACAGCAGCGGAGCCAATGTAAGAAATGCGCCCGTTTACAGACACACCCGGCAGGGTAGGAAATGTGACCGTCGCCGGATCATCAATCTGAATCCGATCTATGTTAGTCTCCGGTACGGCCAGTTGCACCTCCATTGTCCCCTTGGCATCAATTTCAAACACTTTTTGACCGACCTTTACCTCCTCATGGGGATCCACCGACCGCCAGGCGATCGTGCCATCATAAGGCGATCGCAACGTCGTTTTTCTTAGATCGCGTTTTGCCAGATTCAGTCTTGAAATCTGGTAATTCACGGCACTCCTGGCAGCTTTATAATTATAATCGGCCGTATCCAGATCACTTTTTGCGCCGGCTCCCTGATCGAAAACTCTCTTCTGGCGGTCGAACTCGGCCTTTGTATTGACAACATTGGCCCTGGCCTTTACAAGTTCAGCCTCGACCGCACTCACCTCCAACTGGTAGGGTTCCTGATCGAGCTCAGCGAGCACCTGTCCCTTCTGAACGCGATCTCCAATGTCAACTTCCACCGACTCAACCTTTCCGTCGACTTCAAAACTGAGGTCGGAGGAATCAACCGCATTGACAATTCCGGAGAATATGCGTGTTTGCTGGCGAGTCTGCTCTTTGACGGTAACTGTCTCGATGGCCCGGATGACTTCAACAATTTCAGATTTTTCTTTGCACGCCGTCAGACCAACGAATATGCTAAGCAGCCAGACCATTCCCTTGAATGTCTGATTTGTCATGGTAACCTCCCATAAAAGAATATAGACTTTTTGTTTGGCCCCTTCGCTCACTGTTCATCTTCCCTTTTTTGTTGCCGGTGGTTTTCAGAAAAACACGTCCAGGACCGCGATAATGAGAAGTGCCTTTCAACTTCTTACAAGGATTGGGTTGACCCTATATTTTATCGATTGCGAGAAAAACCCCCAAAAAGTACCGATAATGGGGGGGGTTGGCGTGTCTTTAGCGGCTATCGTAAAATTTACGTTCTGCCGGTAGTACTTCTCTCCCGGTCAGGTGCCGGTATCAGCTGTTTTGCGGACTGACATGAGATGAAAGAATTCCCTGGGTTCGTGCGTCGGTGGTTTTGTGGTGCGGCACGCCGGGCGGGATTCCCCCGGCGTACCTCACTTCACAGGCGGCCAGGCCCGTCTCGTAACGTCCTGGTCTCTTTATCAAAGATTGTGACCCCGCCCGGTTTCGCCTTCACCGGTCTTGTTGAAGTAGATCCACGGCGTGTTAAACGTGGCGTGCTTCTGCAACACCGGATCGGGTGTGCGGAAGCCCCAGCGCTCCCAGTTTGCCAGCACCTTTTCCTTGACCGCCTTCGGCCAGGCGCGATGGAAGGTCAGGATGTCCGGCTTGGCATGTCCGACGTGCTCTTCGAGGCCGAGGCAGCTGAAGATAGCGACGCCAGCGCCGCTGGTAATCT
>CP070771.1:1962065-1965992 GCA_020345785.1 Desulfobacterales bacterium | reverse complement strand
AGCACTAAGTAGTTAATCCGCCGGGCTTTCGATCTAACCACTTTCTTCAGTTTTCAGGGAACAATATTAACAACCCTAAACATCCCATTTTTCATGGCGGATAAATTACATGCAAAAGAAAAATGAAAACACCGGAATCAACCGCAACCTGACAAGTTACGGTGATCAGCAGTTCAGCAAATATATGCGCCGGGCTTTTCTGGCATCGGCCGGCTACGACCAGACTGATTTGCAACGTCCCATTGTCGGTATCGTCAATACATCTTCCGATTATAATATCTGTCATCGCCAGATGCCGGAGATGATCAGCGCCGTCAAAAGAGGGGTGCTGGAAGCCGGCGGCCTGCCGCTGGTGTTTCCGACCATCTCGTTAAACGAAATATTAACCTCACCCACCACCATGCTGTTTCGCAACCTGCAGGCCATGGAAACCGAGGAAATGATTCGCGCCCAACCCATGGACGCGGTTGTGCTTCTGGGGGGGTGTGATAAAACCGTGCCGGCCCAGATCATGGCCGCCGTTTCGGCCAACATACCGGCCGTCAGCGTCGTAACAGGTCCGATGATGACCGGCAGCTGGCGCGGCCAGCGGCTGGGCGCCTGCACGGACTGCCGGCGCTTCTGGGCGCAGTATCGGGGCGGAGAACTGAACCGCCAGGAAATAGACGAGGTCGAGCAATCCCTTTGCTTTACGGGAGGAACCTGTATGGTCATGGGCACGGCCTCGACCATGGCTTGCCTGGCGGAAACCCTGGGCCTGATGCTGCCGGGCGGGGCGGCGCCGCCCCATGCATCCGGTGCGCGCTTAATACATTGCGTCATGTCCGGCCGCCGGGCCGTCGGCCTGGCGCAGAAAATTGTACAGCCCCAGGACATCCTGAGCCGGGCGTCTTTTCTAAATGCCTTGAAGGTTCTGGCGGCCCTCAGCGGTTCGACCAACGCCATCATACACTTGCTGGCGATCGCCCGGCGAGCCCAAATCAAGCTGACCTTAAAAGACTTTGATGAAGCGGCCCGGCAGGTGCCGGTGCTGGTTGACTGCAAACCGGCCGGCAAAGATTACATGCAGGACTTTTATCATGCCGGCGGCGTGCCGGTGCTTCTCAAAACCCTGGAGCCGCTGCTGGATACATCCGCCAGAAGCATCACCGGCGGCACCATGGCTGAAAATCTTCAGAGCGTATCAGCGGCGGCCGACTGGCAGACCACGATTCGACCGCTTGAAACACCGCTGTCCGGATCAGGGGCATTAGCGGTAGTACACGGCTCACTTGCCCCCGATGGCGCTGTCATTAAAACGGCGGCCGCCAATCCCGCCCTGCTTGAGCATCGGGGACCGGCCGCAGTGTTCGAGTCGCCTGAGGATGTGGCGAATCGCATCGATGATCCGGCGCTGGGAATTACGCCCGACCATGTGATGGTGTTGCGCAATGCCGGGCCGGTCGGGGCCGGCATGCCGGAAGCAGGCTCGATGCCGATTCCTAAATATCTTTCAGCCCGAGGTGTTAAGGATATGGTGCGGGTCTCGGATGCGCGCATGAGCGGGACAGCTTACGGCTCGGTGGTTTTGCATTGCTCACCCGAGGCCGCCGTTGGAGGGCCTCTGGCACTGGTCAAGGACGGCGATCTGATTGAGCTCGATGTCCATCACCGACGGCTGGATTTGCTGGTTGATGAAAATGAACTGGCAAGGCGCCGAGCCGGCTTTAAGCCAAAACCTGCTCCGGAAAGGGGCTATCGCAGACTGCACGCAACCCACGTACTGCAGGCCCATCTGGGGGCGGACCTGGATTTTCTGTAACCCGAGTCGCCGCCCGAGTCGCTGAGGGACGCGACTCGGGTGCGTGTTGTTTTTTGTGGGTGGTGGGTTGTTATTTAATCCGCCCGGACAATATTGAACCTTCTCATCAGTTTCAAGTGGATGACTGGGTTTTTCCCAGAGCTGGTATCGCTATTTTTCAGGACGGATTAATGAGTGGTTGAACGAAAACTCGTCAAAATGATTAGTTGGGTTTAAGCGTTAGCGTAGCTGAAGGTTTAATGTATTAACTAATAGACAGAATACCACAAATATTCAATTTTCAATCTTCAATCTTCAATTTCTGACATTCTTCTATTCTTCCTGTCTTCTAAAAATCGACTACGTTTTTTCGGTGGCTGCCGCCGGCTCTTTGGCCAGTTCTTTACGGCCTATTTCGCTAATTTTTTGCATCACCACGTAAAATACAGGGGTGAACAGCAGCGACATCACTGTGGCCGCCGCCATGCCGCCCACAACAGCCGCACCGATGGCCTGACGGCTGGCCGCACCGGCGCCCGAGGCGATCACCAGCGGCATGAAACCGGTGATGGATGAGATCGATGTCATCAGGATGGGACGAAATCTCAGCTTGGCCGCCTCGACGGCTGCCTCCCGGATGCTTTTGCCCTGGGCGCGCTGCTCGCGCGCAAATTCCACGATCAGGATGGCATTTTTACTGGCCAGACCGATCAGCAGCACAATGCCGATCTGGGTGTAAACATTGTTGTCGGCCCCGCGCATCAGCAAGGCGATCGCGGTTCCGAGCACGGCCAGCGGCACCACCATGATCACAGCCGCCGGATTGGTCCAGCTTTCGTACTGGGCGGCCAGCACCAGGAAAACAAGCGTGATTGCCAGGGCGAACACCATAATGGCCTCCGATCCCACTTTTTTCTCCTGGTAAGACATTCCGGTCCACTCGAAGCCCATGGAATTCGGCAGCTTGGCAGCGGCCAGCTGCTCCATCAGGTTAAGGGCCTGCCCGGAGCTGAAGCCGGGTGCCGCCTGGCCGGTAATGGATGCGGTCGGATACAGGTTGTAGCGTAGAATGGTCTGCGGTCCCAGAATCTGATCCACCGTAACCAGGGTGCCGATGGGAACCATCCGGCCTTCGGCGTCGCGTACATCCAGCTGACGGATATCCTGGGCTTCAAGCCGGAATTGATGGTCGGCCTGGACCTTGACCTGCCAGGTGCGGCCGAATTTGTTGAAGTCGTTTACGTAGTAGGATCCCAGGTAGGTCTGCAGGGTATTAAACACGCTGTCAAGCGGGATGTTCAAGGTTTTGGCCTTGGTGCGGTCAACCTCGGCAAAAAGCTGCGGCACATCGGCGCGAAACGTGGTGTTTAAATTCGTCAGGGCCGACTGCGCATTGCCGTCCTGAATCATCTCCTGAACCATTTTCTGCAATTCCTCCAGTCCGACATCGGCCCGGTCCTCAAGCTGCATCTGAAAGCCGCCGGATACGCCCAGGCCGGTGATGGCCGGCGGTGGAAACGCGAATACAATCGCCTCCTGGATCTGGAAAAACTGTCGCTGTAAGTTGGCCAGAATGGCCTCCTGACTCAGGCTCGCATCGGTGCGCTCGGCCCAGGGTGCCATGATGATGAAAATGCCGGCGGTGTTGGACGCGTTGGTGGCATCGATCAGGGAGTAGCCACCCAGCGACACCCAATCCTGAACGCCGGGGGTGTTTTTTAAAATGTGGTCGATTTTGTCGAGCACTTCATTGGTGCGCTCCAGGGAGGACGCATCCGGCAACTGGACATTGGCCATCACATATCCCTGATCCTCAATGGGCAGAAAGCCGGTGGGCAGGCGGGTGAACTGCCAGCCGGTCAACGCCAGCAGGCCCAGAAAAAGCAGCATTACGATGGCTGCACGACGCACAAAGGTTTTGGCAATGCCTAAGTACCCGTTTTCGGTCTTGCGGAAAACCGCATCGAAGGCCCGAAAAAATGCGTTTTTGCGTTCTTTGGGCGGCCGCAGCAACAGCCCTGCCAGGGCCGGGCTCATCGTTAAGGCATTGATTGAGCTGAATATGGTGGAAATCGCAATAGTCATTGCAAACTGGCGGTAGAGCTGACCGGTGATCCCGGGTAAAAAAGCCGCCGGGACGAACACTG
>CP070771.1:1957999-1961965 GCA_020345785.1 Desulfobacterales bacterium | reverse complement strand
ATTTCCGCCGATAGGCTTGGTGCTTTCCCCCGGGCGTCGTCTCCCGCCCGGGGGATCCGCCTAGGCGGACTCCGTGAACTACTGCCTCGAGCGACTTGTCGGGGCGTAGCTCGAAGAGCGAAGCCTGAAGCGGGTGGTAAACATACTAAACACCCATTATCATAAATTGCATCTCTGTCTATATTAATATGAACTTATAAATATTTAAAAATTGATGGTGTACTTGGTTGCGGCTCTGCCGCGCTGTGCGCTCTGTGCCTGGGGTGAAATCCAATTGTCGCTAAAACTTCAATAAATTATACGTTACCGTATTCATGAAACTTTGTACTTAGCGAAAATGGTAAGATGTTCAAACTGTGAAACGAAATTCATAATTCTAAGGACCTATCCCCGATATAGAAGGTGAAATAATGAAAATAAAGATTATTACCTTCTACCTGGCAGTTGTTTCCGCACTTTTCCTTGCTGCCCCATGGATGGCCTTTGCCCTGGCATGTGCCTTATTCCCGGCTGACAACATCTGGAACGTACCCATTGACACACTGCCGGTGAATGATCACTCAGACGACTATTTGGTATGTGAGCGGCGCACCGGATGAACGATGGGACAATGACGAATTGCGTGAACTCAAAAGCGTGCTCGGCGCCAATTTTGAGGCCGTGGATGTCTCTTCCCTGATGCTGGATTCCGACTCAGGACAATGCATGCCGCAAAACCAGGGCCCGGATTATGACGGGGACGGCGATATCGATGGCTCGGACCTTGGCGAATATGCAAAGCGTATACAACTGGGAACCGCCACATTGACAATGGAACTGTTCGCCTTGAATTTCGGGAGAAGTGCCAATCCAAGCTACATTGTAGTGCTTTTCAGAAATTTCTTGACAATGACAACGACTTTGTATAGTCATAGAGAAAATTTCTTGACCAAACGTTTCGTGTTGCCTGGAAACGGAATGTTGCACCCCATCTCTTTCTAACTACAAGCTTTATTCAGAACCTCCTTCTGAGCTGAGTCTCATCTTGGCACGAAATTCAAATAGCTGGTAGCTTTTCAATTCTTAATTTTCTTTTTGACTTCAATAGAACTGGTTTCCCTCAAAATTTAACCGAATAATCGGGTAAATACGAAAGGGGGTGGTAATCGCTAAGCTTAACTTTAGCAAGGTCGATACCCTTCACTAAACACAGATGAAATCGTACTTGTAATTATAAAAGAAGGGAGGTAAGAATATGAATAGGCAAAGGTATTTAATAGTCTGCGCTATTGCGATTTTTGTCTCGATGATCCTGGTGGTTGCCGGTGCGGCAATGGCCGGTGGTCAGAAGGACCGGCACAAGGGCTGGCACAAGGGCTGGTACAAGGACAAAGCGCCGGTCTTTGAGGTGGACCCGTTCTGGCCGAAGCCGCTGCCGAATCAATGGCAGATCGGCCAGGTGCCCGGGATCGCCGTCGATAAGGACGACAACATCTGGATCGTCCACCGCCCGCGATCCTTTACGAGTGACGAGGCCGGGGCGACTGATGCGCTGGTTGATACTGATGGAGATGGAATTCCAGATGCTGATGTCCTTGGAAACCCGAGACCTGCGGGGCCTATCGCGGACTGCTGCTACCCGGCGCCCTCGGTCTTGCAGTTCGACAAGAAAGGCAACCTGCTCCGGGCGTGGGGCGGGCCGAACCTGGGCTTTGAGGATCCCGACTGGAATTGGCCCGCGAACACTTGCCTTGAGGAACAGGGGTGCTTTTGGCCGAACAGCGAGCACGGGATTTACGTGGATCACAACATGAACGTCTGGCTCGGGGGACAACAGGGGCGCTCGGTCGTGAAGTTCGCCGCAGATGGAACCTTCCTGCTGCAGATCGGCGAAAGAACGCCCCCAGTCGCAGATAGCAATGACACGGACGGCGCGGCGGACGGGACGCCGCTTCTGGCACAGCCTGCGGACCTCGAGGTGGACCCCGGCCCGAACACGCCGTCTGGAGGAGACGAACTTTACATCGCGGACGGGTATACGAACCACCGCGTGATCGTGGTCGATGCCGAGACGGGAATGTACCTGCGGCACTGGGGGGCCTACGGCCAGAACCCGGTGGACGACGACCTCTCAGATGCAATGGGCCCCAACACGAACCCGGCTCCTGGCACCGACCCGGAATTTGATGCGCCACCGCACTTCCGCAACCCGGTCCACGCCGTGCGCATCACCAAGGATGGGCTCGTCTACGTGGCCGACCGTGTGAACAACCGCATCCAGGTTTTCGACAAGAAAACCGTGGGTGCCGTGTGCGATCCTTTCCCGAATCCGGGACCGGGTAAATGCGGCTTCCTGGGCGAGTTCTTCGTCGAGCGGGACACCCTCGGCCCCGGCTCCACCTGGGACCTCGAGGTCTCTCCCGACAAGAGGCAGAAGTTACTCTACAACGCCGACGGCTCTAACCAGCACATCTGGACGCTGCGCCGCGCCGACGGCCGCATCCTGGGGAACTTCGGTCGGAACGGGCGCTTCGCCGGCCAGTTCCACTGGGTGCACAATCTGGCGGCGGACTCGCAGGGCAATATGTACACCGCCGAGGTGGATACCGGTAAGCGCGTGCAGAAGTTCAACTGCAAGGGCAGCGGCTGCAAGTAACCGACGCGCAGGAGACCCGCTTCTTCAAGTGTAGTGCAGGGTCGTGACCACTACCTCGCCTGGCGTCAGGCGGGGTAGTGGTCCAGCGGGTCCCCCGACGTGGCTGACTGGCGGTGATCCTTCATCTGAGATTTGCTTATGTCTATGGACCATCACCCTTGGAAGCGGAGAGGTCTCGCCATCTTGCTTCTGGTCCCCCTGCTGGGGCGCCTCCTCATTGTCCCCCCCGCCCTCGCCCACGACATTCCCAACCAAATTCTCCTGCACGCCTTCGTCAAGCCTGAGGGCGACCGGCTCCACTTCCTCGTCCGGATTCCCCTAATCATGCTGGCCAGCATCGGTCTCCCCAAGCGGGGCCCGGGCTATCTGGACCTCCCTCGGATCGACGACGGGCTGGAGACGGCGGCGGCGGCAACCGCGAAAGAGATCCACCTCTTCGAGAACGGGACGCGGCTGACCCTGGCCCGCGCCAGGCCGCGCATCTCCCAGCCGTCTGACAGGTCCTTTGAGAGCTATGCCGAGGCCCTCGCCCAAATCGAGGGCCCCAAGCTGCCTGCGGAGACGAACGTCTTCTGGAATCAGGGGTACTTCGACGCCCACCTGGAGTACCCGATCCGCTCGGAGCGCTCCGACTTCTCCTTCGACATGCGGCTATTCCCGGGGCTCTCGGGACGCCTCAAGATCATCGTCCGCTACATGCCGCCCGACGGGTCCGCGCGGGAATACCAGGTACACGGTGGCTTCGGTCGCCTGGCGCTCGATCCGCGCTGGCATCAGGCTGCGTGGGTCTTCGTGAAGTTCGGCTTCTTTCATATCCTGGACGGCATTGACCACCTGCTGTTCCTGTTCTGTCTCGTGCTCCCGTTCCGCCGCCTCTGGTGGGATTTGCTGAAGGTGATCACCTCCTTCACGATCGCGCACTCGATCACGCTCATTGCCTCGGCCTACGACATGGTACCGGCAGGCGACTGGTTGTTCCCGCCGCTCGTCGAGATCCTGATCGCGGTCGCGATCTTTTACATGGCGTTGGAGAACGTCGTCGGGGCCAATCTACGCCGGCGCTGGCTCATCACCGGCGTCTTCGGTCTCGTGCACGGGTTCGGCTTCTCCTTCGCCCTCAAGCAGGACCTCCAGTTCGCTGGTTCGCACCTCCTGCTCTCGCTCCTGTCGTTTAACCTCGGCGTGGAGATCGGCCAGATCCTGGTGCTGCTCGTCGTGCTCCCGGCGCTCAGCCTGCTGTTCAGGCACACCCTCGCCACGCGCTTCGGCGTGGTGGTGCTCTCCGTACTGCTGGCGCACACGGCCTGGCACTGGATGCTCGATCAAGGCCC
>CP070771.1:1953926-1957899 GCA_020345785.1 Desulfobacterales bacterium | reverse complement strand
TTGTAGGGGCGGGGTTTATCCCCGCCCGTAAGGCCTTAAATACCGGACAAATCGCTCAACTTAGGTATAAAAAAGCAAAGAAATAACAATTAATATTTCAAATGGATATTACCTCAAAATTAAAAATACTGGATCAAATTTACTCTATCTATGAAAAGTTTACAGTCTCACTGGATTTGGCCTGCAAAAAATACTGTGATCATTGCTGCACTTCCGGTGTAACGTTGACCACCCTTGAGGGATATAAAATTATTGAATACTTGGCCTCGGACACAAACACCGATATCCTTCAAAAAATCCATTCCGCTTCGAAGTTAAGGCGCTTTCGACCCCAAATAACCACCAACCGTCTGGCCCAGCTTTGTGCCGAAGGCGTCGAACCTCCGGACGAAAACGGCAGCGATAACCGTCAGAACTGTCCTGTCTTACTGGATCATCGATGCCCGATCTATGAATTGCGGCCGTTCGGATGTCGCTGCCTGGTATCCCGTCACGATTGCGGAGAAAAAGGCTATGCGGTAATTGATGATTTTGTTTTATCGGTGAACACGGTATTCCTGCAAACCATCGAGCATGTGGATGCCGAAGGCTGCAGCGGCAGTCTGGTGGACGTTCTGCAAACAATGTCGATTGAACAAAACCGTGGGGCATACAGGAATGGTAAACTGCACTGTTCCGGCAACGGTCTGATTGCCAATCAACCGCTGGAAGTATTGATGATCCCGCCCGAACACCGCGAAAGAATTGAGCCGATTCTGCGCGAACTCAGGCAGATAAGAATCTAGTCTTCAAACATTGATTGGTCATTGGGCCTTTTTTCTCATATGAAACTACACCTGGACAGGCCAGTTATCGGATTGAACGTCGAACATCGAACGTCAAACATCGAACGTCTAATGTGGATAGCGCTGCGCTTTATCTAATTTTAAAAAAGTGAATAGAAGCCTGCAACGCGCTCGGTCGGGTCGAATTTCGAATGGTCGATTATTCGATCGTACGGACCAGGCGTTCACGCCGCACCGGCGCTTGCGCGGCGTGTGCCCCGCGCGTTATTCAGTATTTTTTTAAATTGACAGAATTCCGTATCCATATTGGACGTTCGACGTTCGACGTTCACTAGTTTCTCTTTTGCTCATCGACCGTTGTTCTGGCCGGCGATCCGCGACGGAACACCTGCAACCTACTTTACCTGAAAAAAGCCCTCATCAAACTCGGGCCTGTCCTGGTAGCGGCTCATGTAAAATCCGGGCAGATGATCGATGTTTTCAAACAGCGCCGGATCAGCCTCAATGCCGGCTTTTTGCAAGGCCTTTAGCATATCTTCGGGTTTCGGCGGACAGCCCTTGATGGGTATCGCCTCTTGGATGTCGGGATTGTCTTTATGGGCCTGGTATATGCATTTGCCCATCAATATTGTTTTTTTCTTACCGGGTGTCGGCTGCATGGATTTGCCGGTAAGAATCTCCACATCATCAAAGGGTTTTCCCTTCCAGGCGAACCGAATAGCAGAAATCATCAAACCGTTGACTCCTGAGCAATAGGTGCACATGGACAAATCGTATTTATGGTAAAAAACACCTTTGATTCCCTGTTTTGCCAGCGGGGTGGGAAGAATCACCTCATCTGTTTCGCTGTAGGCAAAATCATATTCGTGGGGCCGCTTCACGTCTTCGATGCGTTCACCCACGACTTCGATGTCCGAAAAATCCCAGGGCCGACCGCGGTGTTCAGCCGCATGCATAAGGTGCGGCACCTGTTCGGGTCGATACCCTAAAATTGCGGCACCCACCAGGTCCGCTGACAATATGTCGGCCGATGCCACCAGAAGATTGGTCCGGTGCAATTTGCCGTCCGGACCGGGACCCCGCTCGTTGGTAAAAATTCCGTCGATCAGCGTGAATATCGGGGGCATCTTGTCAGCCAGTTTGGACACCCAGAAATGCAGATCCCTGCCGGGCGTCATGTTGTGGCATTTTTTACGGGAGGGAATGTCAATCAATCCTTTTAAATTTTTGATGCCCAGGCTGACCACGGTTTGATTGTGAGCTTTCATTACCGGCAGATCCACCACAAAATCGCTTTCGAGAACATCAGTATTAAACCTGACCGCGACACCCTCACCAAGATCCACCTTCTTAAACGGCCGCTCGAATACATTCATGTATTTAATGCCGTATTTATTCTTCAATTTTCCGTAACCGAGGGTTTCAAATGCATGGGCAGGTGTTGCCAGGTCCTTGGGACTCATGGTAACGGTCCCTTCGCCGATGGTAATGTCATCGATGCCGTACTCCTTGAGAATGACAATCATGTCCTCCACCACCCGGGAGGTGGTGACAACGCCCCACTTGGGAAAAGCAACCGCTTTCGTCCAAAAGACGATGTTGGGTTTAATAAACACTTTGGCCCCGGCCGGCAGCTGATCCAGACCGCGGCAAAGGTCGACGGCTTTGCGTACGGATTCTTCGGTTGTCTCGTAAGGGACGATGGCGACCACTGATTTACTCATGAAGATCCTCCTTGATTCTAAATGTAATGGCTGCCCAGTGTTTACTTGGTGCGCCTGATACCACAGTTGTAAGCAGACTGCAAACACGGAAAATCGAGAATGCATCTCGCGGCAAACTGATCCAATTCATAAAAGCCTAAAGCGAAAACAGCGCTTGCGCATTCAATCCGCAAATTTGATCGATCTCCGCCCTGGTTAATCCGGCCTGCTCCATCTCACTAAAATATCTTGCCGGCGGCAACAGGGGAAAATCAGTGCCGAAGAGGACCTTGTCGGCGCCGATAAGCTCAATGGCGATGCGGTAAACTGCGGCATCGTAAAGAAAAGGGGAGGCGGCGGTGTCGAAGTAGACCTTTTGGAGTCTTTCTTTGACTTGCTTTTTCATCAGGCTATAGAAAAACAGGCCGCCGCCCCAGTGGGCCAATATAATCGTGTTGTCCGGGAATCGTTCGATGAGTTGGTAAATCTGCGCCAGGGTAATCGGGGTTTTACCATGATAATGGTGTCCCACAGGCTCGTTGGTATGAATTAAAACAGGCAGATTGCGGCTGAGGCATAATTTCATAATTGGATCCAGCTGCTTCAGGGCGGAATCATCAATGCCGGACCGGTAAAACGCCAATTCGCCGATTCCGGAAAGCCCTCCAGCCAGGCACCGTTCGGTCTCAGCAAATGCCTGGGCATCTTTCGGATCAAAACATCCCAGACCGATAAACCGGCCGGAATATTTTTGAACCGTCTCCATGACGTAGTCGTTATGGAATCGATAAATTTCGGAATTGGACCATGGAAACCCGAAAATAACTGATTTATCCACCCCGTTTTCATCCATGGCGTTTAACAGGTCAGTAGCCCCGATCAGTTTGGATTTGGGGGAATGGTACAATAATTTAAAGGCCGGTTCAGCGGGGAAATATTGATCCCGATTTTGGCGAATATTAGCTGGAAAAATGTGGGTATGAAAATCAATGATCATTTATTGTCCTTGAGACACAAAATTAGCTGACAGTTCAAACAAAAAAAAACGACTGATTGGGGGCTAGCCAGTCAGTCGTTAAGGAGGAGAACAGATGAAGAAATTATTAGGCTTTGTCTTATGTAGATGCAAATTGCTTGCCAAAATTAAGAGAACAAACCAATAATTTGCAAAATAAAATTATTTCTATATATTTCAATAAGATAAAAATTTAGATTTAACGCTAAATGATCTCGTCAATCCGACCGTGCGACTGTAAGACCGGCCACAGGGTTCACGATTTTTAACCTCTTGCGGATGGAATTTAGAAACCATCTGTTTTTAATGTACTTTTTTTGAATGACGCCAAAGTTCAAAATTTTGAACCCAACCCGCTATAACCAATAAAAAAGTTTATAACTAACTGATATATCATTCTTTAATTGGGTTTATAGTTTTGAACTTTTGGAAAATTCAGCGGGAAATTATTAAAAAATTCAAAAAAAACG
>CP070771.1:1949851-1953826 GCA_020345785.1 Desulfobacterales bacterium | reverse complement strand
TGGGCCAGGGGCTGATCAAAAAAGGGCTGAGAATCGTTGGATTGATGGAAGTGGGATTTCGCGATGTGACTTCGAATAAGCCGATCAACACCCCGGCCGACTTGAAAGGCTTTAAAATCAGAACGCCTGAAAGCCCGGCCCAGATAGAGTGCTTTAAGGCCATGGGTGCCATGCCGACGCCGATGAGCTTCAGTGAGCTATACGGAGCCCTGCAGCAGGGCGTGGTGGACGGACAGGAGAACCCGCTGGAAAATATTTTCAACGCCAAGCTTTACGAAGTCCAAAAGTATGTAAATGTTACCAAGCACATTTACAATTTTGCCTATGTATTTATTTCAGAAAAATTCTGGAAGAAGCTTTCCCCGGAAGATCAGAAGCTGATCGCCTCTGAGGTCAAAAAGGGCTGCTTATGGCAAATCGACTACCTCAAGGAAAAAGAGGCTGACTATGCAGATCAGCTCAGAGCTAAGGGGATGACATTTGTGGAAGTTGATCGGAATCTGTTCCGTGAAGCCGCCATGGGTGCCTATAAGTCTGATTTCATCGAAAAGCTTGAACCCAGGTCCTCTGAAATTATAGAACAGATTCGCGCTATTGTTTCTAAGTACTAAGTCATATCAACCGCTGTGACCGGATCGGGAGGGCGGTCAACCCGTCCTCCTGCCCGGCTGAGCTTTGTTTGGAAGGTAAATCCGATGGCTTTTACAAATACCGCTTTACAGGCGATGAAAGATCGCTGCGCTTATCTTGAGGCCAATCGTTCCCGTCTGATCATCGATGCCGATACTCACCTGACGGATCTAAACAATTTGACGGGAAAAATAAAGGCGGCCTTTGACGCCACTCCCAACTATTACCACGGTCGACCGATCGGCCATGAGGAAATTCTGCGGGAGATGACCATGGCGGATATCGATATGGTATTATGCTGGCAAAATCCGGCTGCCACCCCTTACAGCGGCGACCCGTCGGCGGACTTCGACCGCCTGATGGGGGCCAACCGCCATATCTTCGAGGTTTCACAGAATTATCCGCACTCATTCATACCGGCCGGTTGGACCGATCCCAAGGCCTTGGGTGTCGAAAATGCGCTGCGCATCGTCGATACCTGTCTCTTCGAATTTGGTTTTCCCGTCATCAAATTGAACCCGGCCCAGAATGCTTTTCCGATTACCAGTGATGAGGTCCTGGCTGTCGTTGATAGGATTGCAGGTTGTGGAGCGCTGACGGCATTTCACTTCGGGGCCGACACGGAATTTACACCGGCCGAGGGGCTTGAAGAAGTTGCGCAGCAATTTCCGCAGGCATTATTTTTAGCCGTGCATATGGGCGGCGGCGGAGCCGGCTATCTTGAAGCCGAAAGTATTTATTTGAAAACCCGTGAAATGGGAATCCGCAATCCCAATATTCATTTTATCCAAAGTGCCAAACGCGATACCCACATTGAAAGCGACTTCATCGTTTTTCAGCAGGCCGGTGAACCCTATTGCAATAACATTTCATGCGGCAGCGATGCCCCCTACGGCCGAATAAGCTGGAATTTCGGTGGCTATCGGGCCATGTTCAAATCTTTGCAGGACATCAAAAACCATACCGATCCCCGCATCCGTGACCGGGAAGTCGTTTTTACCGATGAGGATATTCAAGGCTATATGGGCGGCAATTTCGCCGGATTGATTTCAGATGCATACCGTCGGATTTTCTCCCGATTCGCTGTAGACTAGACCGGGTGGGGCCTCAGCTAGACGCTTAGCTGAGCGAGATCCACAATTTGTTGTCGATGTTGCCAGGCGCTTTGATTTTTTAGAGGTGTCAGGTGTCAGCCAGGTCGCTGGCCGCCAAGCGGCCCGTTTAATTGCGTCGTAAGCTATATGAAGATGCTGGTGTTTTTGGAATTTACTGCCGAGAGCCTTAAACCAAAAATCTAAGATGAAACTTCACCTAAACGGAACAGTCCGCCGCGGCGGACAGAATATCGAATATCGAACCGAAAAATGTCGAAGGGTGGTTTCGCTGTGCTCAATCTTTTAAAATAGCCAGAATACCTTCCTTCGACATTCGACATTCATTATTCGATATTCGCTTTTAGAGTTTCTTTTTCGATCAAACTGGCCGCTCCGGGGCCCGGCGGCTGGGCTGAACCCTGAACCCTGCCTGTGGGGTCGCAGCCCAAAGGGCGATGCCCCAAACCTTGAACTTCTGAACGAAGATCATTTTTTCCTTGACATAATCTTTTACAGTCTCTAAAGTGCCTTCCTATGAATTACGAAAATAAAAATACCTTTAAAAACTCCCTGGGCAACTGGTGGTGGCTCAACTCTTACCTGGAGGTGAGCCCGCCTGGATAGACGACGATGACATAAAAACTTTTAAACCGTGGGCACCTCCAAAGGTCCCACGGTTTTTTTATCGGTAATTGCAAGGCCGTGGGATCAAAAGTCTCACGGCCTTTTGTTTTTTTGGAGCGGAAAGTTGAAAATAAAACCCTCATTGGCAGAATTTGAGAAAATGGCCCGGCAGGGCAATCTGATACCCGTCTATCAGGAGTTCCTGGCGGATACGGAAACACCGGTCTCAGCTTATCTGAAACTGAGAGACGATTCTTACTCCTATCTGCTGGAGAGCGCTGACGGCGGCAAGCGGTGGGGTCGTTATAGTTTTATCGGCTGTCAGCCCTTTATCGAGATCGCGGCACGAAACGGGGCCGTGGAACTGCGGCAGGACGAGCAGTTTAAGGTATTCGAGGAAGTCAAAAACCCGTTGGACGTCATGCGGGATATAAGTGCCGCATTCAAACCTGTGACCGTCGGAGATCTCCCGCCCTTTCAGGGAGGGCTGGTGGGCTTTTTTAACTATGATCTGGTGAGAAAATGGGAACGTCTTCCCGGCGTTGTACCGGTGGAAGGGGGCTTTCCCGAGGCCATTTTTGCGGCCTGCCGGCATTTAATTATCTTCGATCACTTCAGCCACATGCTGAAGGTGGTGGTCTTTGCCCACCTGACCGAAGAAGAATCGTTGGAGCAGACTTACCGCAAGGCCTGCCGGGAAGTTTCGCAGACGATTGCCAAATTGAATGCGCCCCTGCCTGATAACGCAAAAGATGATGCCTTCGCAATCTCGGAGCTTGAACCCAATGTCCGGCGGGAAGATTTTGAGCTGGCGGTGCGCAAGGCCAAAGACTTCATTACCGCCGGTGATGTCATCCAGGTCGTCCTCTCCCAGAGATTTTCAGGCCGGGTATCCGGGGAAGACTTTATCCTATATCGCAACCTGAGAAGCGTGAACCCCTCGCCCTATATGTTTTACCTGAATTTCGGCGAAATCAGGCTGATCGGGGCATCGCCCGAGATTTTGGTCCGACTGACGGACGGTAAAATTGAACTGCGGCCGATCGCGGGCACCCGGCCCCGTGGGGCAACATCGGAGGAAGACCTGGCCCTGGAAAAGGATCTCATGGCCGATCCCAAGGAGCGCGCTGAACACATCATGCTGGTCGACCTGGGTAGAAATGATGTCGGTAAAGTGGCCGAATCCGGTTCGGTAACCGTGCCACGGCTCATGGAGATAGAACGCTATTCACATGTCATGCATATTGTTTCAAGGATCGAAGGCCGATTGAAACCGGATACAGACTCTTATGATCTGTTTATGTCGGCCTTTCCCGCCGGGACCGTCAGTGGGGCGCCCAAGATTCGCGCTATGCAGATCATCAGTGAGCTGGAACCTTCTCCGAGGGGACCCTACGCGGGGGCAGTCGGCTATTTCGGTTTTAACGGGAATATGGATTTTTGCATCACGATCCGCACCATTACCATCAATAAAGACAGGCTCTCAATCCAGGTAGGAGCCGGTATCGTAGCAGATTCATCGCCGGCCAATGAATATGATGAGACCTTAAGAAAGGCCGGGGCCATGTTTAAAGCCATCGAAAGGGTAAAAGAAAATGATATTGCTGATTGATAACTATGACTCCTT
>CP070771.1:1945774-1949751 GCA_020345785.1 Desulfobacterales bacterium | reverse complement strand
TGATAACGTCTTCGTGCCGGATGATCACATTCTGGGAGCCCGGGGGCGAGGCCTGCAGCAGGTGTTGGAAATCTTCACCAACAGCAGGGTGCCGATCGCCGCCCTAACCCTCGGAGGCGCAGTCGGGGCCTTTAACCTGGCCGTCGGCCATATGCATAAACGCAGGATTTTCGGCCGGAAGATCATGGATTTTCAGGCCAAAGCATTTGAACTATCGGATTTTTACGCCAGAATTGAAGCCGCCCGTCTCATGATTTGGAAGGCCAGTTGGGCAGTTGATCAGGGTGAGGATTTTCGGCAGGCGGCTTCCCTGGCCAAATACCTGTCCGTTGAAATCGCCCGGGAGGTGACTGTCTGGGCGGCGGATATTTTTGGCGCCGCCTCCGTGGTTCATGAACACCCCATCCACAAATACCCGATGGACACCTGGGGATCATCTCTGGGTGAAGGCACCCAGGATGTACAGAAGCTCATAATATTTCGTGAATTTATGAAACGTCGGTATGCTGATGCGTAGCCTTTTGTTTGTCGTGTGTTGTTTGTTGTGTGTTGTTTTGTGGTCCGGGGCACAATTCGATTGTGGGACCATCTGCTGCCTCCGGCAATCGTGAAACAACTAACCACGGACAACTGACAACAAGCGGCGCCATTGTCTGCAGGGCATCCAAAACCAGAACAATAAAATTTTTATATGGTAGCAAGTCGGGTCGCCACCTCTTACTGCGCCAACACAATTTTACCGAATTGCTTGCCTTCCTGCATCATTTTATAGGCCTCACGTCCCTCGCTTAACGGCATTACCTGATGGATCACCGGTTTGATTTTGCCGGCCCACAGTAAGCTGATCACATCGCGGAAATCCTGATGGGAGCCCATGGTACTGCCGATCAGGCTGATCTGCTTGCCGAAAATGAAACGGATATCGATTTCAGCCTGCGGTCCGCTGGTATTTCCGACAATCACAATCCGCCCGCCGCGGGCAACTGCCTGCATGCTGGTGGTGATGGTGGCCTTGCCCACATTGTCTACCACGACATCGACACCCCGTCTCGAGGTCAGTTTAAATATTTCTTTGCCCCAATTGACCTGTGACCGATCAAGCACCACATCGGCACCCAATTGCCGGGCCTGCTCGGCTTTTTCCGCGTTGCTGGCCACAGTGTAAACGGTCGCACCCGCCAGTTTGGCAATTTGGATGGCGACACTGTTTACCCCGCCGCCGGCGCCGACCACCAGCACGGTTTCACCGGCCCGCAGACCGGCCTGATGCATCAGCATGCGCCAGGCAGTCAGGCTGACCAACAGCGGCGCGGCAGCCTCCGGGTAATCCATATCGTCGGGCATAACCGCCAGGTTGTCCGCCGAGATCGCTAAGTACTCCGCGGCCCCGCCGCGTCGATGTTCTCCCAGAATATGATATCCGGGACTGACACTGTCCTGACCGCGTCGGGTATATTCGTCTTCAAACAAATTGACGCCGGGATCAATCACGACCCGTTGTCCGGCCTGCCAGTCGGAGACATTTTCACCCAGTTCAACGATTTCTCCGGCGACATCAGCCCCGCACCAGTGGGGCATTTCCAGTTTGAGACCCGGCCACCCCCTGCGAACCCAGATGTCCAGAAAGTTGAGTGCGCAGGCATGCACACGCACCAAAACTTCTCCCGGTCCGGGTTTGGCATCAGGCACATCGCCGTACTTGATAACATCCAATTCACCATGTTCGTCAAAATAAACAGCTTTCATTACAAAAAACCTCCTTTACTCCGTAGGCCGGGAATCTTGGATGCCGGATAGCCCGCAAATCTCCATTCATAAACCACCGGCATCGTCTAAGTTGGGACCACCGCAACATCCTCCTGGTAACGGTAAAACCTTTTCAATTCTCATCCCGATAGGTCAGGGTGGCTTATGAATGGAGTTAGAAGAAGCTTCCAAGCTTTAAAGCCTCCCCGCCTCAAGCAAAACGATCTACTTTTCTTCACGCTGACGTCTATCGTGCCGCATACGTTCGTATGAATTAATGGTATGAATGGCTCATATCGTATCGACGTCAAACGCCTCAACCCAAGTTTCAATCAGCTTTTCGGTGCGCTTCTTGAGTCGTTTCGAAATGATATCACTCATTCTTTTCATGATCACGTAACCCAAAGCATTGTCCTCTTCGAACATGGCCCTGAGTTCGGCAGCCGGCAAGGCAATTACACGGGTGCTCTGCATGCAATGGGCGGTGACGGTTCGCCGGCCGGGTCCGACAATAGACGCCCATCCGAACACCTGTCCCGGTTTAACCGTGTCGACGACAATCGACTTTTCCTCTTCCACCATACTGGCTTGGATGGATTCCTCATACTCAATTTCGGTCTTTAATACTTTATCTTTGAATACAACGCTTAAGCCGACTTTACCCTCTAAAACGCCATAGAAATGCACAGCAGGTTCGTCATAGCGAAAAATGACATCGTCGGCGTCAAATGCCAGTATTTCTCCCTTGCGGGCAATTTCTTCTAGTTTTTCGGCTTGAACATCGCTGAAAAATTTAAACCCCGCCAAAAGATTTCTTTCCGTCATAATGACCTCCTTTTGTAGTGAGGTTCATAGGTTCCCGATTCATCGTTCAGAATTATCTTAATACCAGGTTTCTCAATCATGATGATTGTCTTTAATTCGACATTTGACATCCGACATTCTTTTATTACACGCGGCGCCTCACTCCAGCATGGGTTCTCTTCCCGCCTCTTCGGCCGGTTCCAAATCTGAATTGTTCATAATCATACGGGCACAGGCATTCCAGCGCAATATTGCATCATCATTGCCGGCGAGACGCTTATCAATCGCTACCTCGTAGGACTTCATGGCCTGCCGAAACCAGTCATAGGCAATGTGGCCGGAACCGGGTCCCCCCCGCTTGAAATGCTCCTTGGCACGCCGTTCACAGATAATCCCGTAGAAGTAGTTCCGGCAGTAATCATCAGTCAGACGCTGGACCGCCTCACGTGATCTTGAGAACGGTTGACTGAGCTCGTGATCAAATTGGTCGGTTAATGCCAGAACCAACGTAATCAATGCCTGTTGATTGTCCGGTTCAACTTCCAGAATATCCAGACAGATGCTCTCCGCTTCCGCAGGTTCGTTCAGATATCGGTAACAGGTTGCTTTTTCCAAAGCAGCCGGGATTGCCTCCGCTGATAAAGGTTTGAGCTTGAACATGATGATCTCCCGTATCAAATGATAGAATGAAGATTGGAGGAATACTCTCGTCTACAACTAAGATTTAGGGAAACAAAATTTTTCGGAGACGATATGTTTAACATTAAATACGATTGGTTCCGATTGCAAACGGATTAAATAAAGTTTCGCTCTTTTTTACAACCCGATTTCGGCATAAAGCAACCCCGCTGCCCGGGGTGTCCGCTCCCCTCCGACCAACAGCCAGAATCCGGTAACCAGAATCCAATATTCAGCGATCAGAATCAGCGACCACCATCAGAGCGGGGCTATGAGGAAGGCTCCTGGAATAGGCCGCAACCACACTCTGCCGCTGGTCGCTGATTTATTTTCCGATATATCCGGATTCGTAGGTTTAATGAAAGGCAAAGCTTAATGCTAAACAGTCAGTATATAAATTACCGTCCTGGATAAGTAAAGCCTTTTTTATTGAGCGGATGGGATCATAATTCAAGCTTGACAACATTGGGCGAAGTGTTACATGTTATGCATACGGACGGCTTTTCGAAACTGTTCGCAGCAAGCTTAAAACCGAATCCCGGATTTAGTAGGGATTAAAATATAGCGGTATCTTCCGTCCTGGTGCGAATCTAACATTACTTTTCCTTCCGATCATTCAGAGCTTAACCCAGATTCCGCGAAATTCGTTAAAAACATAGCGGATTAAATATGTTAAAGGAAAACAACATAGATAGAAAAGCACAACTGCACGAAGCACTCTTCGAAGAGGTTGAACACACAGCCGACCG
>CP070771.1:1941676-1945674 GCA_020345785.1 Desulfobacterales bacterium | reverse complement strand
AGAGTTGATTTTTCTTTTCACTTTCTGCTGACCAGACGTCGCTAAAGCTATGCCGTGGCATGGAGGCCAGAAAGTGAAAAACAACAGCCCTGCGGGCAATATAGCATTGTATCAGTTAATAGACGATCATAAAAGTTCGAACGATATACAAATCCCACCACGAAGTGGTTGCGGATTTTCTTTTGCCGCCATTGTTTACATCCCGCTGTTCTTGAGCGGGGCTCAGCGGCAAATGAAAAAATAACTCCTCAGCGTTCTCTGCGTCTTTGCGGTGAATACAATGTTTAATATGTTAGCATTTCATCTCTAAATAATTATGGCCGCCTTAGTATGGTTTCAGTTTACAGCTCGGCCTTTCAGATTATCCTCCTATCCTTGAAAGTTTCGATCTCGCTTTCAGAATACCCAAGTTCTTCAAGTACCTGCATCGTGTGTTCACCCAAGCGGGGGGCCGGAAGGTGAACCTCACAGGGATTATTCCGCATTTTGATTGGGAAGCCGGTCATTTGGATTTTGCCGTAATCCGGCTGATCGACATCAATCACCATCTCCTGGTGCAGCACCTGCTGATCCTGGAATACCTCCTTCATGTTCTGGATAAGACCCGTCGGAACTCCGGCACGATTGAGGTGCTCGACCCAATGTGATTTGGGCATCGTTTTTATCTTCTCCTCGACGATTTGGTTAATCGCCTGCCTGTTCTTCATTCGCAGATCGTTCGTTGCAAATCGAGCATCCTCTTTTAGATGCTGCAGGTCGAGAGCCTCCAGAAATTTTTCATAAACGTCGTCATTGCTGGGCGCAATCGCGACTTCACCGTCCTTAGCCCTGAAAAGGCCGTAGGGGGCAACGATGGGGTGATCGTTTCCAGTCCGCTGCGGGAGTTCTCCGGAAGCCAGGAAATTGGCAGACAGGTAAGCCATGAAACTGATTAAGCTATCCACCAGGGATGTTTGAACCTCTTCTCCCAGGCCGGTACGAAGCCGTTGCGTCAAGGAGCATGCAACACCGAAAGCGCTGTAGAGTCCCGTAATCAAGTCGCTAATCGGCACCGATACACGCATCGGACCGCTCTCCTGGCTGCCATTGACGCTCATCAATCCGCTCATTGCCTGAGCGATGAAGTCAAAGGCCGGCCGACCGGCTGATGGGCCGCCGACCCCAAACCCGCTGATGCCGCAGTGAATGATCCCCGGGGTTATTTTTTTAAGGCGATCATAGTCCAAACCCATTTTCTTCATCACCCCGGGTCGATAGTTATCAACAACGACGTCACTTTTACTAATGAGCCTGATCAATATATCCTTGCCTTCAGCGCTTCGCAGATCCAGAGTTACCGACTTCTTATTGCGGTTGAAAGACGCGTAATACCAACTGAGCCCATTCTTAATTACGCCCTGGGCCCTGAGGGGATCTCCCTTGCCCGGCGTTTCAATTTTTATGACCTCGGCCCCCATGTCAGCCAGCAGCATCGTGCAAAACGGACCCGAAACGATGCGTGTCAGATCGACGACTCTTATTCCGGAAAGCGGCATGAATTTTCTCCTTTTAAATTACTAATAAGTTCGAGACTATTTTTTCTCCCTTCAAATCATTTGAAGTCAAATACCACCCTTAAAAGGGGTGGCTTGACGATCCCCCTAAAAGGGGGGCAATTTATATTCAAAATTCACCGCAAAGACGCTAAGCACGCAGAGGACATTTTATTTTTTGCTTTCCGCTGAGAGGCCCCGCCGAGGCGGGATGACCGATCGATCCTGAAGCTTTAAAGGTCGGCCTCCGGAAAGCAAAAATCAGCATCCTTCGGAATCTTTACAGATCCACAAAGAAAGAGTTCATTTATGCTTTCAGTGTTCACGCAAGCTGAGAACTTTTCCCTTGCCCTCCTCTCAACGGCAAAGGAAAAATACAGTTATCTCTGCGAGCTCTGCGGCTCGAGCGAAAGCCGCGCGGAGCGGGATGCAAGCACGGGCGGTGAAATTAACAAATTACATAACGCACTTAGCCGCAAAGCAAGGCTTGGACCATCCCGCCTTGCAGGAAGGTTTAATGAATTAAATTCAAATGACCGAAACAAAAACCATATGTGCATCTGACCTTCTGAAATTACCACTGAGCATGGAGGTCTCAGGCCAAGCGTTTTGAACATTTGGTTATTCTGATTTTGGATTTGTTTCGTATTTCGGATTTCGTGCTTCGAATTTTTGAGTCCTTTTCACACCGGATCTATAGAACCTATCCGGGTCTTCCCACCAAAGATGCAGGGTTTATATCTAATGCCACCTCGCTCAAACTGCCGTGTGATTTTGAAGAGGGTAGCGCCTCAGTCGCGAACCGGCCTTCATTACTTGACCCGGCAAGGTGCGTCCGATTACTTGTTCAACCACCCTGGCGGATTCAATTAATTTTTCCAAGTCTACGCCGCAATCAAGACCTAATTCTTTTATCAGATAGACCATGTCCTCCGTTGCCACATTGCCCGTCGCACCTGGGGCAAATGGACAGCCGC
This sequence comes from Desulfobacterales bacterium, assembly GCA_020345785.1. The sequence continues at coordinate 1,943,165 of CP070771.1, read as the reverse complement.
CCAACCCTCCAATCGATGACTCAAATCGTTTATATCCTAATTGAAGCGCCTCATACACGTTCACCAAGCCAATGCCGCGGGTATTGTGGAAGTGAAGAGCGAGCTCAATTTCCGGGAACCTGTTTTTGAGGTACTGGGTTGTTTGGCGTACCGTCGGCGGAGTCGCCATGCCCGTGGTATCGCCTAAGGTAACCTCGGTTATTCCCAAAGCACGCATGCGCTCAACAATGTTGCCGACCTGTTCCGGGGGGACGTTGCCTTCGAAGGGGCAGCCAAATGCGACAGCCACCGCACCATGCAGGGGGATTCCGGCTTTCGCCCCGATTTCGGCGACGCTTTCGAATCCCTCCAGAGATTCCGCGATTTTTCGATTGACGTTGCTCTTATTGTGGCTTTCGGTAGCCGAAACAACTACAACTATTTCATCTACTCCCGCTTGGGCGGCATTTTCAGCGCCTTTCGGATTTGGAACCAGCGCCGCCAGGCATAACCCCGGAACGCGATTAACTCCTGCCACGACTTCCGTGGCGTCGCGCATCTGCGGGACGGCCTTTGGCGATACAAAAGAGGTCACTTCGAAGTTGCGTAATCCGGTTTGGATAAGGTGATTGATAATTTCGATTTTTGTTTTGGTTGGAATAAATTCACGCTCCATCTGGAACCCGTCGCGAGATCCGACTTCAACAATGGTAATTTGCGATGAAAGCGACATGTGGCTGTCTCCTGTTATTTTTCCGCAGACGATAAGAAAATAAGTCTTGATGCTTCCACCTCAGCCGTAAACCGGTGGACGATTTCAACAGAACTTTTCGGTAGAAAAGACAGTGGACCTATATCAATCAAACTCGACAACACATCATTTTGATTCGGTTTCGTTGAACTGGCTGACGGCTTCAAAACGTTTACCTTTAGAGCTGAGGTGTGTTGAAAGGATACACTGAAATTATTACGCTATTAGACTTTTATCTGGCACAGCGTCATAAAAAAAATCAATAAAAAAATGCGAAAAAGTATATTTTTTAATATACTTATTACCGGCCTATTATCATATGGCGTATTTTCAGACCGGTGCAGGGCGAGGCAGTGCGGATATCATTGCCGGTTTTGATAAATTTTCTCTAATGAATGCCAAGCAGCAGATAATCGGGAATTTCAGGCATTAGTTTGAAGTGATCCAACCTTCAAGCTTGATACCTCCAGGTGTTTAACCCTAAATGATCGTAAACAAAATGAGATAGGTTTTTATCTTTTTGATATTAGGATGATTGTTCAAATTATTGATGTAAATTTTTACTCTTCTATAGGTGAGATGTAAATGTCTATTTTAAATCCCATCCAGATAGCAATGATAGACTCGTCTCTTGACCCAAATAAACAAACAATGTATTTTTGAATGCACTAACTCCATTTTACAATTAATGATATGAGGAGGAGCTAGTTATGGCTGTTGGTTGGACCCGTGATGGGGGGGTGCAGGATCAAATAGACG
>CP070771.1:1937575-1941576 GCA_020345785.1 Desulfobacterales bacterium | reverse complement strand
GCCAAGCCGTGCCCGCTGTTGGCGTGTAAGAACCGGACCGGCATCTGCGAAGCCCACGCCTCGACCTTTTTATGGGTGCCGTCGGTCGATCCGCCATCGGCAATCAAGATTTCCACGCTATAAGGAGTGGAACGGAAGGCTTCCAAAAGCCGTCCGATCAGCGCGTTTATGTTCTCGACCTCGTTAAGCGTAGGGACAATAACAGATACATGCGAGTTGCACGATTTGTTGAAGTATTTCATTTTCTGATTTTTCCGTTTCCTTTTCTTCGGCAAATCTCATTGGGGTCAAATGCTGATCAGTATCTTCTAAATTCATTATGCGGCATTTTTTTGATTATTATTCAAAATGTCAGGATGGTTCTGAGGAAAAATGAAGAATCTCGATCGGTATCACCGAAGGTACCGAGCTCTTGATCGGCGATGGTTTTCACCCAGCCGCCGGAAAGCGCCAGTCCGTCTCTGGGATACCAGTTCAGGTTTAAGGTGGCGGTCCGCACCTCCTGGGTAGAGACACCATAACTGGTAAATCCGGAATCAAAAAGGCTGCGATCGATATCGGCATTGGAATAGCGAAAGGCTATTTCCAGACACCCTAGGGGGTCTAGAAAGCTTAAAAAATCAAAAATCTGGCGCTTATCCTGTGGCCCGGCGTTCACCTTCGGTGGCAGCCAGCGCCCCCCATCCCAGCGCACCCGCTGCCCGGTGATATACCATGATCCATAGGCAGACCAGGAGGTGAGTTGATCAAAATCTTCTTTGCCGCCTCCGCTGACCTTCACGTCATTCACCGCACCTTCGACCCGTTCAATACTCATGCGAAATGGTCCCCCGTACCAGCCGGCTTCGGCGTGTATCCACTGGGCCGATTTGCCGTCCAGATCGGCGGTGGCAAACACCGTATTTCTCAAAGGAGTGGCTAAAAAAATTTCATCATCATAATCCGGGCTATAGGCAAAACTCGCCCCCACGAAGGTACCTTTTAGCCACTCCCATCCAACACCCATCAAGGGGGAAATAACCGTCCGAATGGAAAATTGCGGCTCGGTTTTGCGATTTCCGTCCAGATCGAATCCTTCTCCCCATACCCCGGATGCTTCATACCAAATTAGCTTCGACCACAGTGAGCCGTCAATTTGCACCCCCAGATCGTAGCGCCCATCCAGATAGGAACTGAAACCATAATCAAAAGATGGAAAATTCTCGGACCGGCTGGCAAACTCGGTATTCAACGCCACCTTGACCTGACCGGCTTTAATCCTGAAAGCAGGATGAACCATCCAGCCGACCCAGGCTTCGTATAAATTGTTTGTGGTGTCGATTCCCAAAAAATCGGGCTCGATGTGGAAAAAATATTTATCTTCATAATCGCCCAAGAGCAACGCATTGACGGTTTCCCATCGCAGCCCGCTGTCTTTAGCATTGTCGCTATCATAGGAAATTGCATCGCCGGCCAGCTGGCCACCGACATGAATGTCCCAGCCACCCATATCGGTATCCAATCCGCGCAGCGGCCCCCATTGAAAAAAGGAAAATTCCTCTCTGCCCAAAGATGCCGGTTGCTCGGCATGTATATCCGTAAAAGTTGTAAAGACAACCAGCAGCCAAAACCAGATGCATGCATATGTTTTCATGCTTACCCCTCCCATTTTATAGTTTGGGTTGATCTTTTCGGAGATAATCTTGAATTCGCAGGGCTATATTATATTTTGATTGCTGTCGGCGGTTTCGCGGCAGTCGGCGATCAGCGGCATTCAGAAACCTGATAACCGGATTTGGATGCCGAAAAAAATAATAAAACGGATAATACAAGAATTCCGGTTGGGGGTACTCCCGGATTAAAATTCGCAGGTAATCATCAAGATCCTCTGCCGGTAGCGATCGCACGTATCCGGCAATCTCACGGCCGATGAGGCTCGGCAAGCTGTGACGATGGGTGTAAATGATCTCAAAATCATAGAAAATGAATCGCCGGTCTTCAGCGGGCATATAGACGTGTTGAAAGGTTGCGTGTTCTTGAATTAAAAATCGATTCTTTGTTTTGTTAGCCAGAAAATGGCGCCTGCCCCACTCGGGAAGGAATCGTTTAAACGCACACAATTTTTCTGCTTTAGCAATTTCAAGGTCTAAGAAATAATTCTTTAGCGTCCGACCGGAAACATATTCAAATACCAAATGCGGCGCATCAATAGAAATAGGCGGATGTTCATCTGATTGGCGAAAAACTTCAAATCCGTTCTCGCGCCAGAGTTGTAAGCTCTGCATCTCGTTGCGAAAGCGACGCTGCGGCGAAATCCCGGATCGCCCGCTAAGATAGTTTCCCAGATTGTCCAACAGACGCTGCGGTTGGCCTCGTTTGTGATGATAGCATTTAATGACCCATTTCTTCCCCGAAGCTTCAACCAAGAAAATACCATGTTTTGCTTCTGCCCGAAGACTGCGGCTAAGGCAAACGGCCGTCATCCCATCGGACAAAGCAAAGGGTGGGGCTTCATTCAGCCGGTGTAGAAGGGAGGTCTTCATCCAACCTGATCCGTATGGCCTTCCAGCATTTTTTTCAGCTGTCTCGCCACATTATGCTTTGAAAAGGGTTTCGCTGCTCTCGGATAAAATTTTCGGTTTATAACTCGAGCCCAGCGAATCACCAGATTCGGATGGGCAAACATAATCCGATGGGTATTATTTAGCAACTCTCTATTCGGATAATGGTCAATGGTTTCTTTTAAAAAGACTGCAAACAGTTCCGGTCCCACAATTTTACCCAAGGACTTCAGATATGCCAAAATCTCCCGGGCAACAAATTCCTTCACCCGTCGGCGAGAACGATAGATCATCTCAAAATCAAAAAATAAAAATTGATCATCGACGATCATCACGTGCTTCATGTCACCGTTCTCGTGCACCAATCTCGGTTCCCGCCGCGTTATGGCCAAATCATGACGCCGATGCCACTCTTTTAAAAATCGACGGTAGGTGTGCAATCGTTCTTCAAGCGGCACGGAGGCGCTACCGAAATAATCTGTAAATTTAATGGCAGGCAGATACTCGAAGAGCATGTATCCGCCTTCGGGCAAGCCTTTGACAATAACATCATCATAAGTATCAAATACGCGAAAGCCGGCCTCACGCCAGATTTTCATGCACCGTTGCTCATTCGCCATGCGGGCTCGTGGCATAAATGAGGTTTGCCCTTCGAAGAAGTTGCTGACGCTACCGCCGATGTAACGCCACATGCTGCGGGTGCCATAATAGACCTTTAACACGGCATAACCGTTGCGAAAGGGGATTTTGTATAGATAATTGCCGTTTTTTAACAGCAGGAAGTTTTCCAGGTTGCTGAATTCTAATATCTCGTCTGCCATATTTTCGTTTCAGCCATTATTTTAGTTTGGTATTCGGCGTATATTTGCTCAAGATAAAATTGACTATTTTCATGAAAACCGATTTTCGTCAAGAAATTAATCCCATTTGAATGAGGCTTGACTAATCGGCCACAATCATACAATATTGAATGTCTTAACAAAACTTTGCGCACTGCGGCGCGAGCTATAAATACATGTTATAATAAGGTATTATTATGGAATTTGAACCCGTTATCGGGCTGGAAGTTCATGCCCAGTTGAAAACAAAAACCAAGATTTTTTGCGCCTGCTCAACCGCATTCGGGGCCCCGCCCAACACCCATACCTGCCCGGTGTGCCTGGGAATGCCGGGTGTGCTTCCGGTTCTCAACAAAAAAGTGGTGGACTACACCTTGCGCATGGCCATCGCCACCCATTGCACTATTGCCAGCAAAAGCCGGTTTGCACGTAAAAACTATTTTTATCCGGATCTGCCCAAAGGCTATCAAATCTCGCAATACGAGCTGCCCATCGCCCACGACGGTCACGTCGAGATTGAAATCAACGGCAGCCGCCAGCGCATCGGTATCACCCGCATTCATATGGAAGAAGACGCCGGCAAACTCGGCCACGATCCGGACAGACCCATCAGCATGGTGGA
>CP070771.1:1933468-1937475 GCA_020345785.1 Desulfobacterales bacterium | reverse complement strand
CCGAGTTCGGCAATGGCGCCGTAGGTGGAGGTGATGCCGGCATCGACACTGAAAACCGTCTCCTTTAAATGTTCGATCTCCCGGTCGAAGGGTACTAATTCCGGCAGGTTGTTGCCGGCCTGTTGCCGGCGCTGTTGCAGGGATGCCCCGATTTCAGTCTGCGGTCCGAATAGCAGGGATTTTACGCCGCGGGCTTTTAATACTTCTTCCAGCTTATCGAGCCAATGGGCGGCATGTGTGACATGCACCTCGGTCCGCATGGCTTCCATCAAATTTTTCAGGGTTTCAATTTTTTCCTGCCGACTGTATGTTTTGGTGGGGAGGTCGGCCGCCTGCGGCCCGTTTGGCAGTGGCTGCCGGTTGGCGGCATACAGCCTGGAAAAAATGCGTTCGCGTGCTTGCTTACTCATCATCGACTCCGTGTTCTTTAACCAATTCGCGCAGACTTTTGGGGGCAAATTCCGGGGACGTGCGGTGGCGGGCCCACTGCTTGAGGGGGCCGATGTTCGGCATTTTCAACCCCAACTTGCCCATCACCTTTTGACCGGCGGCATTGATCTGCGGGTGCGTATTGGCCAGGGCCCAGGCCTTCCAGATCAGACGCTCAACCCCTTTACGTTTATATCCCTGTCCCGCCAGCGTGCCGTCGAGACGGTCGGTGTAGGTTTCATTGCGGATTCGGCGCAATAGCTCGGGGATCGGGATTTTTACCGGACAAACCTCCTCACATGCATTGCACAGGCTGGAGGCGGTGGCCAGAAACCCAGCTTCCTCCAGACCTTCGACCTGGGGATTTAAGATTTTGCCGATCGGACCAGGGTAAATATAGCCGTAAGCATGGCCGCCGATGCGGGTGTACACCGGACAGTGGTTGAGGCAGGTGCCGCAGCGAATGCACTGGAGGGTCTGGCGCAGCTGGGGGTCGGCGTAGATTTTGGAGCGGCCGTTGTCCAGAATGATCAGGTGCACCTCTTTGGGGCCGTCTTTTTCACCGGGTCGGCGCGGCGAGGTGATCATGTTGACATAGGTGGTAATCAACTGGCCGGTGGCCGAGCCGATCAGCAACCGCAGCATGGGCGGAATTTCTTCCAGTTTGGCAATGACTTTTTCAAGGCCCATGAGGGCGATATGCACCGGAGGCACGGTGGTGCACATGCGGCCGTTGCCCTCATTTTCCACCAGACACAGCGTTCCGGTTTCGGCTACAGCCAGATTGACCCCGCTCAATCCGACACCGGTGCGGTAAAACTTTTGGCGCAGCGTCTTGCGGGCGATGGCATTGAGCTCCTGGACATCTTCGGTGTAGGGTGTGTCGGGAATATTTTTATGTAAAATTTCGGCAATCTGGTCCTTGTTCTTATGAATCGCCGGCACGATGATGTGGGACGGCGTCTCGTTGTTGAGCTGAACGATGAACTCGCCCAAATCGGTTTCCATGGCCTCGATGCCGTGGCGCTGCAAAAATTTATTCAAATGCATCTCTTCTGAAACCATGGATTTGCCCTTAACCAGCAGGTCGGCCTTGTGCGACTGCATAATTTCCAGGACAAATTGATTGGCCTCGGATGTAGTTTCGGCCCAATGGACCTTAATGCCGTTTTGGGTGCAATTTTGCTCGAGCTGCTCCAGCAGCTCCGGCAGCCGGCTCAGGGCGTGCTGTTTGATGGCATTGCCCAACGCTCTCAGCTGTTCGGTCTCAGCCGCATCCGGGAAAATGCTTTGCCGTTTCAGGATGAAGTTTCCCATGGCGAACTTGAAATTTTTTCTCAACTGCGCGTCATTTAATGCCCGGGCAACATTTTTTTCAAAATCAATTGCCTGATGGTTAGCCATGAATTCTCTCCCATATAAATTCGGCCAAATGCTGACCGGTTATCGGTATGTCCCTGTAGTTCATTGTGCCGGTGATATTCATCAGGCAGCCGCAGTCGCCTGATAATACCCGGCTGGCGCCGGTTTGGCGGATGTACTCCACTTTATCGGTTACCATGACTTCAGACAACAAGGGTTGCTTCACCGCGAAAGTGCCTCCGAAGCCGCAGCATTCGTACTCGTTTTCCAAATCCACCAATTCCACATTTTTCAATTGGCGGATCAATGCTTTGGAATCCTCGGTGACCTTCATTTCGCGCATGGCGTGACAGGATGAGTGCCAGGTCACTTTGATGGGTTCGCCGCGGTCTTCCAGTTTGATGTTTAACACATTGACCAGAAAATCCGACAGTTCAAATATTCTATCCGAAAAATTTTTAACCTGATCGATGGCGGAATCGTTTTCAAACAATTTCGGGTAGTGGTGCCGCATCATTCCCGCGCAGGACCCGGAAGGGACAACTATCGGGTAGTCTTTATAAAACAGATCGATCTGTTTGCGGGCCACAGCCTTGGCTTCAGCCGGAAATCCGGAGTTGTAAGCCGGTTGCCCGCAGCAGGTTTGCTGCGCCGGAAAAATAACGTTGACCCCCTGCTGCTGGATCAGCTTGATGCCTGCCAGGCCGGCTTCGGGGTAAAACATATCGGCCAGGCAGGTGCCGAAGTAATAGACTTTTTCGGGTTTGTCAGGGTAGGTGCGCATACTCTCCTCAGCTGAGTTGGGTTGATTTGCTGAATGGTTGGCTGGTTGATTAGTTTAGAAGTTGATGGCTCAACGATTTTTTACCCAGATATGGTATCCTTAAAATCTGCGAATATTGTTCAAAAAATTTTTCTAATAGCGCAAATCGTAAAAAAATTAAAGCAATTTCCTACCGAAACGGAAATCCCGATTTATCGGGGAGCAGATTGCCACAAAAACACCAAGATACAAAACGAAACCTTTTGTTAATGTACCTTTTTGCGTCTGTGTGTCTTGGTGGCGATCCGCCCAGGCGGATTTCATGAAATGCAAAGAAGTTACAATTAAGAAGAATCCGCTCTGAAAAATAGCGATATCCCGTTTTGGATAAAACATAGCCGTCCGATTGAAGAAGAGGATAAAAAAATATTGACAACATTTCAGATATCAGATATCCGATGTCAGATATCTGGAAAAATTGTTGATTTTGACTCATGCCAAACGAAAATATATATTCAACAATGAAAGATAATCAGAAACCTGCCCAGGCATTAACAACTCCTGTTCCGAGAGGGTCTTTGGTCACTTTTGTTGTCAAGCGGATAAAGGAAGCCTTGCTCAACGGGGAAATTAATCCCGGCGACTTTTTGCCGCCTGAAGCCGAGCTGGCAAAAAATCTGAATGTCGGTAAATCCAGCGTACGCGAAGCACTCAAGATGCTGCAGGCGCTGGGTGTGGTAGAGGTTCGGCGGGGGCAGGGCACGGCTATATCGAAAGAGCCCGGCGAGGAGTCAATCAATCCCCTAATTTTTCAGCTGTTAATGGAAGAAAGGCGTATTCAGGATCTAATTGATCTTCGAATGATATTTGAGCCTGGAATTACCGTCTTGGCAATGAAAAGGGCAACCGAGGCGGAAGTTGAAACGATTCGAGAAACTGTTGTACGGTTGCAAAAATCCATTGAAGAAGGGGTCCCAATGGCCGAAGATGATCTTGCATTCCATTTTGCCATTCTCAATGCAACCCATAACCCTTTTGTGGTAAGGATCGGCAGGACCATTCTGCAGCTTTTTAAATCTTCCATCAGCACATCCATGCGCACGATTCCCGAAATTGCGCTTAAGGATCATAAACGGATCTTTGAGGCCTTCGTCCGGAAAGATGAAGACAAACTGGTTGAAGCGGTAGTCGCCAGTTTTGAGGGGTGGAAGAAGAGCCTTGAGAAAAAAAGTTAGAGTATTAATTGTTATGTCCAAGCATTACATGACAAAATTTTTTTATCACGAAAACACGAAATCTAGAAATAACGAAATTTATCTTATCTCTTTTTCGTGTTTTCGCCTGCCCCGTTAAACCTTTTTTTCTGTTTAACCGGGGCCCATTCGATCTTTCGTGATTAATTTCTTTCTTGACCTGTTTTTTTGACCAATTGTAGAAATTCCGAGACGTTTAA
>CP070771.1:1929352-1933368 GCA_020345785.1 Desulfobacterales bacterium | reverse complement strand
CTGCGACGAGGAATATTGACTGGAAAAAGATGGGATTTCTTTTCCTGGGGATTGCCCTTTTTACCCTGGTTTATATGGCACCGCCCTGGCCCGATGCCGTCGATCCCTTGGGCAAAAATTTCCCGCTGAGCCGGGAGGCCAAGGGCGCCCTTGCCGTATTTTTGCTGGCCGGAACCTGGTGGGTCTTCGAAGTGGTGCCCATCGGTGTCACCAGCCTGGCGATCGGGGTTTTGCAGGCGCTTTTCCTGATACGTCCGGCTGAAGATGCCTTTACAGACTTTATGGTGCCGGCCGTCCTGTTTATCTTTGCCTCGATCGTCATCGGGCTCGTGTTCACCAAAACGGGGTTGACCAAGCGCCTGGCATACAAGATGCTGATCATCGTCGGTGAAAAAACCAGCATGATTTATCTTGGATGCTTCGTTGTCACCGCTGCCTTGACCCACATTATGGCCCACACGGCGGTGGCGGCCACCATTTACCCCCTGCTGGTGTCGATTTACGCGCTTTACGGCGAAGGCGACAAAAAGACCAAATTCGGCAAGGGGTTGTTTATCGGAATGGCCTATGTCGCCGGCGCCGGCAGCATTATTACCCTGCTGGGTGCCGCCCGCGGCGCCGTGGCGCTGGGATTTTTCAAAGACATCGCCAACCAGGATATCACGTTTTTTCAACTTTCCTACTATATGTTCCCCGTCGGCTGGCTAATGACCTTTATCCTGTGGGGGTTTTTCATGGTTTTCTTCAAGCCTGAAAAGGCTTCCATTCCGGGACTCAGGGAAAAAGCCCGCCAGCTGAATTCCGATCTGGGGCCGCTGACCCGCAACGAGATCGTGGCGGCGATCATCGTCGGTGCCTGCATTCTGACCATGTCGCTGCGCTCCTTTATCCCGGCCCTAAAACCCATAGACAAGACCGCCGTTATCCTGATATCCACCATCCTGTTTTTTATCACCGGCATCATGGACCTGGATGATCTGGAAGCCATTCCCTGGAACATCATCCTGCTCTTTGCCGGTGCCATGAGCATCGGCAACTGCCTGTGGCAAACCGGAGCCGCCAACTGGCTGGCAGTCAACTGGCTGGTCATGTTCCAGAAGGCCAACTGGTTTGTCTTCGTGATGAGCATCGCCTTCTTCGTCATGATCATGACCAATTTTATCATGAACGTGGCGGCCATCGCCATTTCCCTACCCGTGGCCCTGGTCATCGCGCCCTATCTGGGTGTGGCCGGTGAGGTCATTCTGTTTGGGGCGCTGGTAACGGCCGGCATGCCGTTTTTACTGTTGGTGGGTGCGGCCCCCAATGCCATCGCTTACGACTCCGGACAGTTTACGACCGGCGAATTTTTCCTCTACGGCATCCCGGCCAGCATCCTGCTGATGATCGTCACCGGTTTTGCCGTCTTCGTGCTTTGGCCCTTGATGGGAATGCCGGTATTGCTCGGCGGCTAGCTTCGCTCGCAACCGTGCAAAGGTTCAGGTATCGTGCCGCCGCTGACGGCGAAAACGGCCGGTATGATCAAAGCTGCGATACGCTTTTCCTATGTTCTGCGATTAGCTGCGGCTCGGCTGACACCTGACACCCGAAACCTGAAACCTGAAACCTTAACCCAGAACCCTGAACGGTGAACCTTGAACCCTTGAACCTATATGATTTTAGGGTTGGATAATGATGGTTGGATACAATCCTTCCAATTCGACGTCGGAATAGGGTTGAATCGTATTAAAGGAGATGTTCTGGTTCTTTTGGGCATGTCCTCGATGATCCGTTCCGTTGAAGAAAGCACCGTTGGCTTCCAGGATGTGATGAATTCGATCACGGAAGGCTGAGACGAAGCCGGCGCCCCGGCCTTCGAAGGACATGTTGCCGTGCACCAGTCCGCCGTCGATTTCAGAGAGATCTTCAAGCGCCATGCTGTTGAGTTGCAGATCGGCCGCGTTGGTGATCAGGCCCCAGACCAGATGGCCGGGCGGTATGGTTAATGGTTTTTCAATATCAATGATGGTATGGGGCATGATGATACTCTCGTCGCCGACAGTCAGCCGGCAGTTGGTCCGCCCCCGCAGAAAGCTGTTGAATCCGACGAATATGTTTTTTCCCAGGTCGGCCTCGATGATTTTCGCCCCATGGGCGGTCACATTATAACCTTCCAGGCGGGAATTAATGATATAGCAGTTTTCCTGGGCATTGGCCCCCTTGCCAAGCCTTGCATTTTGAAGGTAGGCACGCTGGGCAACCAGGACGTTTTCGCCGATGCGGGTTTTGGGTTTGATCACCGCAAAACGGTCCAGCGAAGCGCTGGCGGGAACCGAAACCGGCGTATCCAGTTTGACGACTTCAAAAACCCGCTGGAAGTCGCCTTTCCGGTCTTCCACAAAATCAATAAACAATCCCAGAGGCGACCGGCCCGCCGAAAAATTGATGTAAGGATGCAATTTGGGGAGAGAATGGCGATATAAAAAATTGAACTCGCCGGGATTACGGACCCACACCGTTCCCGGATCTACATTGAGATGAGCGATCTCGCCGGCCTGGACGTAGGAGAAGGTCCCGATGACGCAATCCCTAATGGTGGTCAAGTCGACGGTGGCAAACGGGCCCAGGAAACACCCATCCGAGGGAGAACCGTGAATATTGGCGTAATGGGCGGAGACGGTATCCTTGATGAAGAATTTTTCCAAAGTTTCCGGGTCGTGGGAAAAGTTGTGCACGAGGGTTTTGACGAGGTAACTGTCTTCGATGTCGATGCCTTCATCCCGGCTGACCGGGATTTCAAAATTCTGATAGCGAAAGACATCACCGCGATGTTTGAGTTCGTCACCGCGGATATCACTTTTGTAAAGTATCGAGTTTATTGTTCGGACTTTTCCTAAAAAATAACTGCCGGACAGGCTGGAATGCCTGAATACAAAATCCAGGGGATGATGGGGGGTGATACCGTAAAAGGCATAGAATTTGACCATCTGATTCAACGGGACCAGATTTTTGACAAAAGGGGATATATCGTAACCAAGCTCACGCAGATTGATGTTGATTCTCTGTGTGATACGATCTAGCAGCTTTGCCAGTTCTTTCATAAGGCATCCTCGATTTCTCCGCCCTGAAAAATTGCAATAACAGGTTGGGCTAAAACATAATGGTTGGTTTGAAACTCAAGCGAATGTTTTGGTGCCGTCCGGGCGGATTAATTACAGGTTGATTTCACATTCTTTCATGGTATGGAATACCGCTGCGAAAACGTCCGTCAGGCGCAAGATGCCGACAATGTCCTTGTCGCGGGTAACCAGAAGCGACAAATGGCGCCCCGTGACCAGCTGCATCACAGCCATTTCAAGGGAGGCTTCCTCTTCGATAATCTCACCCTCAGAGGGAGCCTGCATGAAATCCTCCACCTTTAATTTGGATGCTTTGCTGCAGAGATCCCTCAGGGGCGTTGCCCTCATTCGCCGCTGTTTGCGCAGTTTGTGGACAAAATTGGAGCTGAAGCCGAATTGACCGAGATCATTAAAATCATCCGCGTCTTCATCTTTCGGTTCGAGGGCATGCAGCACGTCCAATTGGCCCAGCTTGCCGATAACCCGCTTGTCTTTATCCAGAATTAAGACACCGCGGTGCTTGTATTTGGTATGGTCGAACTCTTCTTGGGCTTTCTCCAGGGCAAGGACCGCATCAAACAGGGTTGAACCTTCCGCTACCGTTGCATATTCCGACAGCGGAACCATTAATTCCTTGACAAGATAATCGCTCACTCTAGACCTCCGGTTTTGTACATCCCAACTCCGATGCGTTCAAAAATTAAAGCTGGTACCTTAATTTAATATTATTCAAAACTCAAGTGGTTTCTGAAATTCAGGCTGCACGAATTAATTGATTATGTTTTGGAACTTATGCTAAAGAATACGTTCAGTGGTTCCGGGTTCAGGGTTCAGGGTTCGGGATTCGGGGATGAGAGCCGATTCAGTAATTTCAGCAACCTTTGAACGGTGAACCTTGAACCTTAAAGTCCAAGAAAG
>CP070771.1:1925235-1929252 GCA_020345785.1 Desulfobacterales bacterium | reverse complement strand
GATTACCCCGAGTTTGGAGGCCGAGATGGCTGCCCACATGACCTGGATCGAAGATATTAGAGAATGGACGGACGGCATCGACAATGAGTGGCGGGCCCTTCTTGACGATCTCCTTGATGGTTCCACTAATTTCAGGATTGGTGCCGAACCGCTTAAAACCCACCCGGTGGTCTTTTCCTACATAAAGAATAAACAATCCGGCTCCGCCGTAACGGAAATCTCTGACATTCTGTCGGAGATGCGCATGATCAAAAGCCCTGAAGAAATAGAAGTCATGCGCCGCGCCGGACAGGTTGCCGTTGCCATGTGTGAAGCGGCGGTGCAGACAATCGCGGAAGGGGTACCCGAGTATGAAGTATCTCTGGCGGCAATTGCCGCGGGAACTCGCAAAGCAGCATACTTTCTCGGCAACCGAAAAACCGAAAGATTATACTCGCCGGTGATTTACAATCTTCAAATTCTGCAATCCGGCCCCGACCTTGCGATGGTTCATCGCCGCCCCACGATTCGTTGCATAAATAAAGGCGATCCGATCTACATGTGTTTTTGTCCCTTCACCTTTTTTAAGCAGTTTAAATTGGGATTTGACCGCGAATATTTTTTGGGGAGTGTGTCGGACGGCCATGCCCGGATCTATGAAATCGCCCTGAAAGCCCAGGCTGCAGCTTTAAATATGATTCGTCCCGGTGTGCGGGCTGAGGAGGTTCATTTTGCTTCGCTGGAAGTGTATCAATCTGAAGGCTTCGGCATCTGCTATCGCACCGGCCGGGGTGTGGGATATTCTCACCTGGAGCGCCCGGAATTCAAAGACGGCGACCAAACAGTTTTGCAAGCCGGCATGACCTTTGCGGTGGACGGCGGCATCACCATCGAGGGGGAATTCGGCGCCCGGGTGGGAGATTCGATTGTCGTGACGGAAGATGGCTTCGAATATCTAACCCCCTATCCCAAGCACCTTCAGATCTTATAATACCGGTCACCTTTTCCACCGCTGAGTCGCTACCTACAAGGACTTAAAAGAAGGGACGTCCTCAAATAACTCAATTACATAAGATTTCAAGTAATCAAAATCACTTGAGATGAAATTTTCTTGCAGTCCGATAAATTACTGAGTTATTTGAGGATGTCCCTTTTCTTCTTTTCCCGCGGAACACCGCCGATAAGTGCACACTTGTTCTAACTAATCAATAATTCTCCGCGTAGAGTTCAAAATAGGCTTTGGGATGTGCACACGTTGGACAGTTATTCGGCGCTTCCGTTGCTTCTATCACGAGTCCGCAATTACGACATTTCCAAAGCGCTTTATCGGGTCTTTTGAAGACGCTGCTGCTCTCCAGTGACTCAATTAATTTGTTGTAACGTCTTTCATGCCACTGCTCCACCTCAGCCACCCGCTTGAAAACGTTCGTCACATCCTTAAAACCCTCCTGCTGCGCCACATCCGCAAATCCGGTATAGATGGTCGTCCACTCCATTTTTTCGCCCGCAGCAGCCGATTTTAACTGGGCAAGCGTATCACCCGGGACACCCGCTGGATATCCGGCTGTAATTGTCGCCTCACCGCCTTCAAGCTGTCGAAAAAAGAGTTTGGCGTGTTCGAGCTCATTTTCGGCAGTTTCCATAAAAATTCCGCTGATTTGTTCATAGCCTTCTTTTTTCGCGGTCTTAGCCGCCATTGTGTAACGGTTGCGTGCCTGTGACTCGCCTGCAAATGCGGCCAGAAGGTGTTTTTCGGTTTCTGAGCCTTTCAGAGTCGGCATAATGCTACCTCCTTTTCTGGTTTCGTGGTTCGTTGTTTTATTGCCTTAGGCACAAATTCGATTGGGCATCATAGATTTAATGCGGATTAAGCCAAATCCTGATATGTTTTCCTTAACACTTTGCCGATCTGAATTTTATGGGGGCAGCACTTTTCTGCTTTGGAATAGTCGGCTCCAAGAATATTGACTTTAACATCAGCCGGCAACTCATTGAACAATGCTTGGGCCCGATCGCGTTCTCCATAGCTTTGATGGTACATGGAATAGCGCAGGATATCGCTGATCGGAACCGCAAGATCGACCGCCGGCTCACAGGTATCGGCGCAACCGGCACAGTAGCCTGAAGCGGTGTGCTGCGCATACTGTTGCAGTCGTCTTTTGTCACCCCTGGATAAACTATTCTTATTCACGGCTGCGGCAACGTTTGCCTGCAAGATAGTCATATTCGGCATCGCCGAGCAGATGCTGGCAATATTTGGATTTTCCCACACGACTTTAAGTTTGGCCTGCTCAGCGGTATATCCTTTTTCCAAAAAACGCTCGGTCATGTTCAAGGCTTCATCAGTTTCAGATCCGATCTGAGCATAAAAATTTGCCGAAAAAGCAGCCTGTGTTTTCATAGCCGTCAATCCGATTCCCGCCTTGACACAGGCGTCAACCGCCCTTTTCATTTTGTCTTTTCCCATTAGCCGGTAATTGTAGCTCATCATTATTCCATCGATCCAGCCCAGTTTTGCTGCGTCAAGCATACTATTTTCCATATTTTTATGGGCGCTGAATCCAAAAAAACGAATCTTGCCCTCACCTTTGGCTTTTTCAGCCCAGGCTTTGACTTCATCTGTCATTTCATCTTTTACGTCACTCACATAATGAATGAGATACATATCGACATACGATGCATTCATTCTCGCAAGTGAGGTAGTCAATTTCTCGGTTAATTTCCGGGGATCTGAAGTCGCTGCTTTGGTCACCAGAAACACTTTTTTCCTATCTTCCGGGAACTTGGCAAAGAATTTGCCAATGGCCTTCTCATTTTTGCCCCAGCCATATGAATCCGCCGTATCCCAATAGGTTACGCCCATTTTAAGCGTCTGCCTGAACACGAGCTGGTCCGACATGCCCAGCACACCACCCAAAGCAAGCATAGGCACATCCACACCGGTTTTTCCAAACCGTCGCGTGGGCACAATTTTTTGTTCGGACATTATTGATGAAGCGCTGCCATGTGCCGTCTGTGTCACGGAGCTCAAGGGCACCAGCATTGATCCTAAACCGGCTGCACAAGCAGTTTTAAGAAGGTTTCTTCTTGATAAGTTCCCTTTTTTAACGGACATGCCTTGACTTCTCCTTCCAATAGATAAAATTGTCTTTTACAGATTGGTTGCGGCAGAATCACTTGAAGGAAAAATTTGCAATATAAGAGACTAATATCAAAGGGATGCGCAGATAGCAAGTAGACAGGAATGTCAGGCGAGATATTCCAAAATTACGCATCCTGGAATTCCTGCAACCGTGGGGGATCTAAATATCGATCAGATGGTTCTCAATGATCTGGTCGGAGTTGAACTCTTCCAGCTTGAGGAAATGCGCCGCACAGGCGACAAGTGCTTCCTGCGGCAGGGTGCCGACGATCTGGGTGCCGGCGATCGACACGCCGTACCTGCGGGCCTCGAATTCGATCAGCTTAAAAACCCGGTAAATCGGGGTACTGAAGGTGTCAAACATGTTCATGGAAACCGCCACCTGGTTTCTTTCTTCAAAAGCAAGTCCGATGGCGCGAATGGTGCTGAATCCGCCGCTCGGGCCCCGGACCATTTTGGCAATGCGTTTGGCCAGTGTTGAATCAGATGTGTCCAGCAGAACGTTTAACGCCACAAACCCCTACAGCACCCTTACCATCCCCACTTCATCACATTTGAAATATTTGGGACAGCGGCTGCATTCTCCCCACATCTTGGGCGGAAGTTCGTCGCGTTTTTGCCGCTTGAATCCAAGGTTTTTGAAGAAAGTTTCCGTCAACGTAAAAGTGTACAAACGCTTGATGCCCAGCTGTTTGGCCTCTTCAATCATGTATGCAACCAATTTGCGGCCCAGCCCCAAATGCTGGTAATCCGGGTGAATCGCCAGTGCTCTAATCTCGGCGATGTCATCCCAGAGAACGTGCAGGCTGCCGCAGCCCACAATCAGGTGCAGGACCTCCCGGGTTTCCATTATGCTGTAAACGGGCACCTTGGGATCAGTGGCAATCACAAAATCC
>CP070771.1:1921105-1925135 GCA_020345785.1 Desulfobacterales bacterium | reverse complement strand
GATGTCGGCCGTTTGAATCAAGGTCGTAAAATGAACCTGGGAGTGGCTGAGAAAGTTCCACGGCAGCGCCAGAAAAAAGAAGTTCGCACGGGCATACTCGATCGACACCCATAGCGCAGGGCCGACGACAATCATCCACCGGCCGAGCACGAAGAGAATTGGGCTGTAAAATAGCCCGTAAAGCAGGTAAAAACTGCTGAAGATCGGCACAATCAGAAGCAGGAATTGAAAATAGCTCACTCCCTCCGTTAAGGGCAGCCAGTAAAAGGAAACCAGGCCGTAAACGTAGCCAAAAATAAATCCATTAAGGGCGCCACGCGCCATTTTTCCCCTGCCGAGAGCGAATAAGAACGGTGCCAGCGAAAACCACGGCAAGATGCCGTAGTTGAAATCTGTCAGGGCGAAAGCGCAAAGCAGAGCCGACAGCGCGGACAGCAACAAATATTGACCATTTTTCATTTTGCTGGCGAATTTATACTGAAAGACACTATCTGCCGAACCATGCCCCTAACATTCTGACAATTATCAGGATGTCATTCTCAAAGCATAAACAGTGTAGTCTCTATAAATTTATTGTCGGTAACGAACTTTTTACTTTTATTCATCAACCGCAATCGTAACATCCAAAATAAACCAGTCATAGATGAAGTTATTATCACCCGCCGTGCCAAGAGAATCGTCCCCGTTCACATCAAGGCTATACTGTTTTAGGACTGCAGGGGGGCAGTCGGAGCCCGGCGTGCAGTCATAAATGGCAGGAATGACCGTAAGGGGAATAAAATCCGTTTTGACCAGACTCACAGCATCGCCAACGAAAGTACTTGGACTTAGATCACCGCCATTATAACATCGTGCAAATGAAAACACATTTGATCCTTGTTTAAGCCTGAGAAAACAACATATTTTATCGGTAACCGCGACCTCTCCCTCTATCGTTTTATTCCTGCAAGGGACCTCAAAGGGAACATTTTCACCCGAATAATAAAAAACTGTTATTGGTCCCTCCCATTTTGTTCCTGGCGCAGTATAGTCCGGATCAAGAGGGTCATAGCCAGGCGTTACATTGCATCCGCCAAAGGCGATTTGACTTGCGCAAAGAAAAGCACCAACCATAAAAAGCAAAAGCAACCACGGTTTTTGAGTATTAATCATTTTATTCTCCTCTCTGTAATAGGATTTTAAAGGTTATCTGAGTCAAACTTTTAAAACAACTGCACTCCCAACTGACTCTCCCCTGCGTATTTCTCCGGAAAATAAAATGTAACGCTATTTTCCTTGTTGCTTTCCTTGTAGACAACTGTCTGGTCCATGATATAGCCCGTTCCGGTTTTGTAGTGGTTTCCGCCAAAACGGCTATTGTAATTAATCGACAGCATCGTGGTATGGCCAACTTCATGGATGGTGACATAGCGAATGTAGGCATCGATAACATTCTCAACACCGCTCAGCAAAGTTTCTCCAAGATATGCCCGGCACGTTTTCCCACTGGTGCATAGGTCGCTTACAAATTGATCGATTGCTCCAGTGTACACGGTGGCATCATCCCTCCCATTGGGCGTCCCCTGTGGACAATAACCAAGAATCGGTTGCGGGGTCTCTGTGACTTCAGTGATGCGGACCGCCTTCTGAGATGCTGTAATTTCTCGATCGTCTCCGGCCAGGTCTTCGCCTATAATGTGAATGCTGACATCGAGCCCGTTTTCCTCCAATGCTATTGGGATGAGATACAACAGATCGGCTGGCAACAGGCTTGAAGCAGCCTGCCTTAAGATTACAAAAAGATCCTTGCGATTAGAATCTACACAGTATGCTGGAGTGGCTCCATCCGCACATGGGGGAAAAGTCGGAGCATTTCCACAACTATTTCCCGTCGGCAGGCAAATGCCGGCATTTTCCAAATCATCAGAGAACCCGTCGCCGTCGCTGTCCGCGGCAATTGCTTTTGTTGCAGACATGCCTAAAGGCAAAGCGGCGATCAGGCTGAGCGCCACATACACCCATCTCATATTAGTTTTCTTTTTCATATGATTGTCCCTCCGTTTTTTTTGACTAGGGGCGTAAAGTCGGCTTTTGGCTAACCCCGTCAGTAAAGCACCTTGACGGTGTTATCTTCCCCATAGCAGTTGGTCCCGCTGTGGGTTTCCCCAACTATTTTAAGTACGGTCGTGTTAAGCGTTACGCCTCCGTCTGTCGCCAGGCAGTTGTTTTCAACCTTGAAGATCAAATCCATATCCCCGTCCGCATCCCAATCCTTGCTCGACCAACCATAGCCTGGACAACCCTGCTCATCGCCTGGTTTGGCGCCTATTTTGGGATCGACCCCCATTCTGAGGGTTTCAACATCTATTAAATCAGTTGGATTGAAATTTTCCCTGCCATTGATCGCTGCAGGTACGCCGCCTCCAGCCGACAGGTTGAATGCGCTTGGATCACTGCCCGGTTTGACATCCAATTCCATCATCTGCAGGCTAAAAGGCTGAGAATTCGCCGCCCCCAGCCAGACTGGATCTATCAATTCAGGATCGCCGGGCTCCTCTGCATAGTTGCCGTAGGTGGAGAAGCATTCAATGGACCCTGCATTTTTCAAGTCGTCCGGATGATAAATATCCATTAAGTCAATGTCTACACACCACTCTTGGGAGGAAGCAACATGCACAATATCAGTACCGGCTGAAGGAACCCCATCTTCTATGTGAAATCCAATCGCTTTTTTGATCCGATATATGGGAGGGATCACATTTTCAGGGTGAATTTTGTAATCGTCTCCGCAATCTTCAAAACAGCAGGTGATGGTCGTAATCTTGGCAGGCAAAACAATGTTCACGGGAACGGGCCCCTCGTATTTAAAACAAACCTTGACGGCGGTTCCATTTACCTCGACCAACCATTCAGAAACGTCGCAATAATCAGGATCAATACTCTCCAAAGGGCAGTCTTCACAGGCCGTGCCGGTACCGTCGCCATCGTGGTCTTTTTGATCGGGGTTGACCGTTTCCGGGCAATTATCGCAACTGTCCGGGATGCCATCGAGGTCAAAGTCCGCCATCAATAACACCGGATAAACCGCCTCAGCATAGGTCGGGCTATATTTGGGGACCTCCCCCAGGTAGCCGTCATTGGGCGGCTCGAGACCGGAGCTATCCGCGATTGCAGGGCTGCCTTCTATATCGAATTTCCAGTAACCGAACATCGTTTGATTGTCCGGTTCGATTCCGCATTCGTAATCCCTCTTGATCTGCTCCTGGGATCGGGCATTTTTCCAAACGGCAATTTCTCCAAGTTCACCACAGTAGGCGGCCACATGGCGCCCGATGATGGTAAACAGAACCGTTGGAATGGAAAGGCTTCCGACCTCAAAACTTCCCGAATTAGAGTACGCAGCATTCTGATCAGGGTGATAATGATAGAGAGTAAGTTTGCTACCGTCATAGGCTGCTGCGACAAACTGCCAGCCATCTATTAATGCTGTCGTGGCCTCGTAATCGAAACATTCGCTCTCTGAGCAAACGCTTGCCTTCCATTTGAGCGGATCTCCTTTATCCTGGAACAGACGAAAACTGCTTTTCGGGGTCTCCGTGTCTCCGTCCTTGGGCGGTCTCGTGTAACAAGCCCTTAAAATTGCATTGTGCGATTTGTTGGGTCGCGTGCCATAACACGGCTTTATCCATGCTGCTATTGTAAAATTTTCAAAAGTTTGGGTTGCCTCTATAACTGCGTAGTCGTCTTTGCCGTCGAAAACCAATGCATAATTAGTTTCGACCGCCCGGGCTGCTGGTGAAAGTAAAAATCCGACCATCATCAGAGTAAGGATTGCGATTCTATCTGCGGCGCGGCCTATACATGACATCTTTGCCCCCCGGTAACCTTTGTGTATTTCCTCCCATACACTCATTATTGACCTCCTTTGATTTTATTTGAAAACTTATAAGATTACTTTAAGCAAAAAATAATTCGACTATTGTTGTCAGAGGATTGGGCGACTCATCTTGAAATCCAGCCAGGGTTTCGATCCATTAATCAAAGTTAGAAA
>CP070771.1:1916972-1921005 GCA_020345785.1 Desulfobacterales bacterium | reverse complement strand
AACAATGGTGCGATTGCAACCGGTTGCCGGTGTACCGCATAAAAGACCGGCGCTGAATATGAGCAGGTTTTCGGGGGCAAAGGGTTCGACCTCAGGGGGAACCCGGTCCCATAATATCTTGGCGTTGGTGCCTAGACCGCCCAGATATAGCTCGGTATCTCTTGGATCCGTTTGCACCCGCTCAATGTTGCCTCGGGTCAGATCAACTTCTAAATTGATCCCTGTTTCTGCGTACCTCATTTTTTTTCCCCTTCTAAATTACCTCAATCCGCTTCTTGATCGATTTTAAGGCCGTCCCCCTCTCCATCAATCAATGCGAATGATTTTGACGTGCTTGCCCACCCAATCCGGCGGCAGGTAGACCCGACCGGTGTTTCCGCTCGGTTTGACTTCCTTTTCGATCATCTCTTCGCCGAAGACCCTGAACTTGACCTTCGGAGACTTGCCGGCATCTTCGGGCTTCGCGCTGATCTCTTTCAGGTTCATTTCTCTTTTAAGGGCAATCATATTTTCTTCTGTTTGGTGGAACAAGCTGATTTCCTTTCGACCCGCACTCACCGGTATCCCAGGTTGTCACCCACCGATTTCCCGGGCACGGGCAAATGGCTATTTAAGGAATTGAATTTATTTATGATTAGACTGAAGATCCGCACCGCGCTGGAAATCGAAGGTTACATGTTTTAGCTATAAATTAACTACAATTTAGCTATAAAGTAGTTATAAAAGGTTCCCCGGAACTTGTCAAGAAAAAAAATCATTGGACGACTTCCTGTTTCCAAAGCATAAGAGGTAATGCTGAAAAATATTATAACCAATTGAATTTTATAAATTTTTTTAGTTTTCTGGTTTTTCCTGTGCTTTGTGCAGGGTGTCGGCACAAAAGGACTGGTGAAAAAATGAGGTCGGCAAGGTGAAACATAAAAAACGCAAGGGCCAGTGGTTGGGGATCATTACGATCAAACTGGTTTGAATAATGTCCTCGAAACACCAATCCTTGCGTTTCATTTTTGATAGCACCTGAGTTGAATCCAGTCAATAGGCAAAATACGAAAAATCATGATAAGTGAAGACTCCCGGCCCGGAGGGCCAGGATTTGCTTAACACCGCCGCCATTCAGCGCTCGCTCCATCAAATAAATAACGTTTAAATTTACTTGCAAATTTTTAAATGATAATGATATCGAACGATTTTTTTATACGAAGGCATAATCTGGAGTCCATCTTTGGAAAACAACAACCAAAGCAGTATGTTATTAGGGGCCGTCGCTGCCGTCTGCGTCGTCTTTTTTTGGTCGGGCTGGATCGTCGTCAGTCGGTTCGGGGTGACCAATCACTTGACCGTTTACGATGTCACCGGACTCAGGTACGGCATCGGTGCAGTAGTGGCCCTGCCTTATATCGTCTGGTACCGATCCTGGCGGGGTCTCACTATTTTGCGGACGTTGGTCCTGACCCTGACCGCCGGCGTACCTTACGCCCTGCTGTCCTATTTTGGACTGTCTTACGCCCCGGCGGCCCACGGCGGGGTGTTCCTGAACGGCTGCCTGCCCCTATTCACCGCCCTCTTCGCCTGGATCTGGATCGGCCAGAAAAGCCGATCTTCTCAAATGGTTGGTCTGGGCATCATCCTGGTCGGCGTTATCCTGGTCGGTTATGAGGGGTTTACATATTCGGAAGGCGGCATGACCTGGATCGGTGATTTTCTGTTCCTGGCCGCGATCGCCCTATTCGCCGTGTTTATGGTTGCTAACCGGGTCTGGACCATAATCCCCGGACAAGTGATCTTTGCAGCGACCATCGTCAGCGCCGTCTTCTACATCCCGGTCTGGCTGCTGTGGCTGGAAAGCAACCTAACCGTCGCTCCTGTGCCGGAAATTCTGCTCCAGGGCGCTTATCAGGGTCTGGTTCCAAGCGTACTGGGCATATCCTGCCTCAACATCGCCGTCCGCCATATCGGCGCCAACGCGACCTCGGTCTTTCTCTCGGCCGTACCTTGCGTGGCAGCTTTGGCGGCTATCCCGATCCTGCATGAAATGCCGGGCCTGCCGGCCTGGATCGGCATGATTACGGTCACCGTCGGCATCCTGTTGGCACTGGGTATTATTGAAGGCAAGAAGGTAAGAAGGTGAGAAGATGGGAAGATAGGATGAAAAGGCAAAGGGCAAAGAGCATAGCGCATAGCGTCAAACCCAATCAACTCATTCAACCCAATCAACTAACAACCACACTAACCAGCATCCAACATTCGTTATCCAGTATCAACCATCCAGTATCAAGCATCAAGAATCCAGTATCCCTGAACCTCTGAACCCTGAACCTCTGAACCCTGAACCTCTGAATCCCGAACCCTGAACCTTGAACCTCTGAAACCTGAACCCTAAACCTTCAATCCCTGTATTTCTTCACTTCCGCAATCCGGCGGATACGCTCCTCTGCCAACCGGTCGGCCGCCAGGTAGGTCGGAATCTTGTCGCGATCGGCAATTTCGAACACCTGCTGCATGTTTTCATAGATCCGGGCGACCTTGGCCCGACCTCTTTCATGGTTGACGTTACCGACCTCCAGCCGATCGGTGTCGTAGATCGTCCCGCCGGCATTGGTGATATAATCCGGAGCATAGACCAGCCCCTGCTCCTCCAGCAAATGCCCATGGCGTTCTTCAGCCAGCTGGTTGTTGGCGCAGCCGCAAATAATTTTGCACTTCAGACGTTTTAAGGTCTCGTCGTTGATGACTTTGCCCAGGGCGCAGGGAGAGAAGATGTCGCACTCGAGATCAAAGATCTCCTCCGGAGCCGCCGTCGCCACCCCGTATTGGGCGGCCATGGCGTCTACTCTTTCGGGATCGATATCCGTAACCACCATTTGGGCGCCGAGTTCGTGCAGCTGTCCCACGAGGTTGTGGCCGACGGCACCCAGGCCCTGAACCGACACCCGTTTGCCCTCGATGCTGTCGGAGCCGTAAACCCTGTTGCAGCAGGCCTGCATGGCACAAACCGTTCCGAAAGCCGTCATGGGTGCGATGTCGCCGGCACCACCCAAATAGGTCGGCAGCGTTACCACATACTCGGTTTCCATGCGGATATATTCCATGTCCTGCAGGGTGGTTCCGACGTCTTCACCGGTGATATATTTTCCACCCAGCCGGTTGATGAACTTGCCCAGAAGGCGAAACACCGGTTCGCGGTCCGTGCGCTTGGGATCGCCGATGATGATGGCTTTGCCGCCGCCCAGGTTGACGCCCGCTGCGGCGTATTTGTAGGTCATGCCCCGCGCCAGGCGCAGCGCGTCTTCGACGGCATCTAGTTCACTATCGTATCGGTCCCACATGCGGCAGCCGCCGGTTGCCGGACCCAGGGTGGTATCGTGAATGGCAATCACGGCCCTGAAATTCAGCTCCCGGTCCTGACAGAAAAACAAATTTTCGTAATCATATTTTTCCATGTAATCAAAAATGCTATCCATGATGTCACCTATCGTAAATCAGTTCTTCATCGGTTTAAGTATGTTGTGTTGTGCTTCTAATTTCTTATGTGAAATTTCCCAAAGGTTTCAGGTTTCGGGTGTCAGGTGTCAGGATTTCCGCTGCGAAGCGTGGATTCAGCGGATAGCTAATCACGCTGAAGACGGAATCTTTAGACATGAATTCCTAAAGAAAAGTTCGCTTTTTTAAGCTTTTTCATCGATCAGACTGGATGCTCTTCGTTATAAATTTGGGAAGCCGGGGGTTTCGCTGACACCTGAAACCTGACACCTGAAACCTACAGTTTTTATATCATGCTTCCGGAACAAACTTAAAAGGCGCCTCAACACAAGACACCAATAACAAAACCCTAATCTGTCTCTACGGCACCTTCATCTGCGTACATGCGCTCCACTTCGGCCCGGTCGCCGATGATCGCCTTGACAATCAGGTAATTATTCGGGGGGCACCCTTTGACATGCCTGGCGGTCTGGTTGTCCTTCATGCACAATCCCACGGTGACAATATCCTCGGCCGGAATACCGACCGGCATTGGGGCGTCGCCGGTCAGTAC
>CP070771.1:1912834-1916872 GCA_020345785.1 Desulfobacterales bacterium | reverse complement strand
GGCTAATAAGCTGCCTCGTCCACGTTTTCCATCAAGTAGATTCGATCGGCCTCGGTGCGGGCAAACACCCCCAAATTTCCCAGGCGTATATTCTTCAGCCCGGCTGCCTGCGCGCGCTTGTACGCCAGGACCATTTCCTGGACGGTGGGGCTGCGGTGATCTTTCATACGATGTTCGGGGAAAAAGGCCAGGATGGTAAACGGTATATCACGGTCGACTGCCGCCAGAAGCCGGGCGATGTTTTGCAGGTCCCCTGATTCGACCACGCCGGGTATGTACAAACTCAGGACTTCCAGCACGAAATTTCGCTGCAGGATCTGTTCGGGCAGCTTTAGAATCCGCTCATTGGAACAGCCGGTCAGCCATTGGTGTTTTTCAGGGTCAAAGGCCTTGATGTCGAGCCAGAATGCATCCACGCCGGAGCCTTGCAGAAAATCGAGGTTGAGGGGCGTCAAGCCATAGCCGTTGGTTTCAAGCAGAACCCACAGGTCGGTATGCGCCTTGATCAGACGGGCGCACTCACCGTAAAACTCCGGGCAGCACATCACATCACCGCCGGTAAAGGCCGCAATATTGCGCGCCGGGCCGAATCCCTGGGGGCTCAAAACAATGGTCTGCGGGGACAATACGCCGGGGCACGATGGGGACGGATGTCCGTGTATCACGCAACTGCCGCAGCAACGGCAGGAGTCGTGAGCGTGCCAGGCGGTGGCCTTGGATCGCGGTTCTCTGAGCGTGACGATTTTGTCGTAGGTGAGGGCTTCTTCGAGAATGTCCCCGGGGGTGTACCAGGAACCGTCCTTGACTTTACTAAAGTACCAGGAATGGCACTTGCGGCATGAAAAGTTGCAGCCGGACTGATAGATGGAAAGATAATTTTCCGGCCGCGACAGGTGCACGGAGGTGATCAGGCGATGGATTTCGTCATTGTCCCGGCGCAATGTCGCCCGACAGGCGAGGCGACGCTTGCCCTGCACATCCACCAGGCAGCTTCCCGCTGCAAATCCCTGTTCTTTGAGCCGGCATTTAAAAGGTTGCATGAAGTTCCGCCTTCCTGTCCGGCAGGGCGCAACGAACATGTCGCTCGCAAAGACGCCGAGTACACAATTTCATAAATACGATAACATATAAAAAGTGCACCGCTGAGCACGCCGAGTGCGCAGAGAAATTATAAACTACACTCTAACGTTCCGAAAATTCTATATCGTAGGGTGGGCATTGCCCACCAAAAATCGCCTGTTTCGACTGTTATCGGTGGGCAATGCCCACCCTACATCGGTAATGTTGGAGTCAACAGACAGTGAGTTCCAGATACACCATCGAAATTGAGTTACCTACTATTGTAAATTGGATTTTATGAACACATTAAGTGTGATTTTTGCAACTACAAGGTATACTCAAAATCCCTGTGGGTCCCCCTTTGGAAAAAGGGGCAGGGGTGGTTCTCCATATTCAGACAGCGCCCCAACGATCAACTTTTTCCTTTTTGTCTTTCTCGTATTGTTTTCTGTAACGATCCCTTAATTCTCTTTTTAGAATCTTGTACCCGCCGCCCATCATCGGCACCTGCGCCATCTCGATAAAATCTACGGATTTCGGGCGCTTAAAATTGGCCAGCCTTTCTTTGCAGTGCATCATAATTTCTTCTGCGGTGGCTTTTAAGCCTTTTTTAAGGACAATGACCGCCTTGACGGCCTCCCCCCACTTTTCATCGGGTACGCCGATCACGCAAACCAGATTGACAGCAGGATGCATGGCAATAACATCCTCCACCTCGCGAGAGGATACATTCATGCCGCCGCTTAAGATCATGTCTTTTTTGCGGTCGACAACATAGAAATAGCCATCCTCGTCCACTTTTACCAGATCGCCCGAATACCACCACCCCTTTTTAAAATCATCGAGTTCGGGTTTATTCCAGTAGCCTTTTGCTACGCCCCCGCCTTTGATCGCCAACTCACCAATTTCTCCGGGTTTGACCGGGTTGCCTTCATCATCAACCACTTTGGTTTCATACCCCAGCGAGGCCCTGCCGATCGACGTCAGCCTTTTGGACAATGGGCCTTCCAAAGCTACCTCTTGGGGGCGAAGGACCGTGCCCAGCAATGCGGTTTCGGTGGTGCCGAAAAGCTGAACAAAGTTTTCTCCCAAATATTGGGCTCCTTCTTTGAGCAACTCGGCGGATATGGGAGCGGCCGAGGTGAACCAATGCTCAATACTTGAAAAATCACAGTCTTTGGCGGCCGGATGTCTGATCACATTTGCCAACAGCGTCGGGCTGAACTGGGTGAAGGTAATTTTTTCCTCGCTGATAATTTTTAAGGCTTGTTTGGGGTCGGGCGTGCTCAGAAACAAAGAGCATCCTCTAAAGATCGAGGCAATGGTCAAACCTGTTCCGCCGGATGTGTGCAGCGGCATCAACAGCAGCCAGCGGGTATAGGGGTGAATTCCCAACTCGGCGGCCCACATGAACGCACTAAAGCTCCAATTCCTGTGGGACAGCGGCGTTCCCTTCGGCTTGCCGGTGGTGCCGCTGGTGTAAATCAAGGTGGCAAGGTCATCGTCTTCCACCTCGATCCGCGGCTCTTCGGGTGAACCCTTCTGAATTAAGGCGTCAAAATCATAGTCACACGGCTTCGCTTCACCGATGCCGATAAAATACTCGACCGATTTTAATTCGGTTTTAATATTTTTCAGCTTGTCTTCAAATATGCCGGCATCAACAATAACCCCTCTGGCACCGCTATCCTTTACCTGGTATGCGATTTCTTCCTGCATATAGGTCCGCCCGATCGGGGCGATGATCATCCCCACCCTGGCCAGGGCAAGCAGGGAAACAACATAGCCGAGGCCTGTACCGGTTTGTACAGCAACGCGATCACCCTTTTGCAGCCCCAAGTCAAGGAAGCTGTTGGCTAAACGATTTACGATTTGCTGCAGCTCGCCGTAAGTATAGCTGCAACCGGCGGGAAAATGCTTGCCGTATGCATCTTTTACCGCGAGCTTGCCGGCATAATTTTGTGCACATCTTCGCAGTGCATCCCCGATGACCATGGCGCTATCCTTTCCTCTGCTTTCTGAGTTCTTCGGTGGCCTTGGTGTCGACCTCGAATGTCTGCGGATCAATAATCACGCCATAGTCGTTTCTGGCACTCTCGACGGAGACGAGTTCATCTCTGACATCATCTCTCACAGCGTCGATGTCGCGCTCCAGCGGGTTGCCGACGCCGGCGCCTCCCATGACGTAGTCTATGGATTTATCCCCGGTGCGAAGCCGGTACAGCATGGTTTGGCGCACCTGCTCGGGTGATTCTACGGTTCCATCCGCAAGGATAAGCATTTTTGAATTCGGCTTGGGAATCTTACCGCCGTCAATGGCCGGTGCGACCTCATAGTCAAAGGGCTCGGCTGCATAGGCCAAATTGATAGGCTGCGGGTCACAATCGGCAACCCAGACGTTGTCAACCCCGCATCCGCCCCGCCACTTGCCCGGTGCGCCTGAATCTTTCGCCCATTCCCACTTTTCCCAGATTATCGGATAAATACTTTCGGCAACCTCGATTTCAGGATAGTAAAGGGTTCCGCTGCAGATCTGGGGTCCATTGGTCGGCCATCCGTCGGTTCCCCAGATGGCGCCGGCGCCGCTGGAGCAGCCCAGAAAGTCGGGTGTGCCATAACCTTCCATGCGCCTGGGATCCAGTCCGGAAAAAACCCAGTAATTGATGGATCCCCAGCCGGCCGGAACTTCTTCCGGAGCGGTTTGCGCCAGAGCCGACCATACGGATTCTATAATCTGTTTGGCGATAAAATTGGTGCAATTTCCATGCGTGGCCGGATAAACGGCATGGGTTACCGTGCCCGGTTTGGTGACAATTTTGATGGGCCGGTAGCAGCCGCCGCATCGATAGGCGATCTTTTTGCCGATGGAGGTCATCAAGGCCATAAACACACTGCTGTGCGTATTGGCGATAGGACTGTTTATGTAAGCGGGTGACATGGGCCCGCTCTTTGAAAAATCGACGATCATCTCACTTCCAT
>CP070771.1:1908656-1912734 GCA_020345785.1 Desulfobacterales bacterium | reverse complement strand
GGTTGTCGGCGGCGGCCCGGTTGTGGGCGCCGTCTAATAGGATGAACGGATCTTTGGATACGGTTTCCAGCCGGCCGGGCCAATAATTTGTGCTCAGGCCCTTTTTGATGTCATTCAGGGCCAGGTTGGTTCTGTCTTCGTTGAGCAGTTCACAGGCCGCCAGCACCAGGGCCGCATTGTCCGCCTGGTGGCTGCCTCGCAGGGCTGTTTGAAGGTTGTGCCAGACGTTGTTTCGACCGTAATAGGAAAAGGTGCCGGACTGATGTCGCCGGATTTTAAAATCACGCCCCAATCGATACAGGGGGGCTTTTTTTTCGGCGGCAACCATTTCAACCACTTGATACGCATTCTTCTGGCGGATGGCAGTTATCACGGGTTTGCGCGTTTTAATGATCCCCGCTTTCTCGCCGGCAATTAGATTCAGGGTCTTTCCCAGGTACGCCTGATGCTCAAGCGACACATTGGTGATGATGGACAACTCAGGGGTGATAACGTTGGTTGCATCCAGCCGGCCTCCCATGCCGGTTTCGACGACCGCCCAGTCGACCTCCTGCCGGCCGAATTCATAAAATGCCATGGCTGTTGCAAACTCGAAAAAGGTGGGCTCGCGCCGGCCGCGGTGCACTCTTGTAACAGCGTTGTAAGCAGCGACCACGCGATCGTTTGCGATAGGACGGGTGTTTACCTGGATCCGCTCATTGAAGCGCACAAGATGGGGTGATGTGTATAGCCCGGTGCGATACCCTGATCGATACAGGATCGAAGCCAGGGAAGAGGCCACCGAGCCTTTTCCGTTGGTTCCGGCTACATGGATGCAGGCAAATCCATTTTGGGGATTGCCCAGACCCTTTAAAATTTTTCTGATGGTCGACAGGCCCAGCTTGATGCCGAATCTGTGAAGCCCATACATGGTCTTCAGGCAGTTTTGATAGGAGTTTTCACGTACCATGGGCGTAAAAAACCCGGCCAAGATGTAGATCTTACCGGGTTTATCCCTAAATTACAGATGCCGTTATCTTCTGTTTCTGGCTTTAGCTGCCGCCAATCTTTCTCTTCTCAAAGCTTCGCGCTGTTTGCGACGGCGAAATTCACTCGGCTTTTCATAGCTCTTTTTCAGTTTCAGCCGTTTAAAAAGGCCGTCGTTTTGAATTTTCTTTTTCAAAATGCGCATTGCTTTTTCGATGTCATTGTCAATGACCCTGACTTCAATATCCTTCAAATAACTCGCCCCCTTCTTGCCATCGAAAAATAATGCAATGCATATTATTTCCGACGGTTAGTCAATTTTTTCTCTTGAAAGGTGTTTATTATCGAAAATTCTAACCATAAGCAAGCAAAATTTAATGTCAAATGATTTTTTTCATTGTGCGTTGTCACGGTCTCGATTCCGGGGGCAGCCGAAATCGGGAGAATTACGATAATTCACTTGACACCCCGCAAGCATTCAGCCATACTCTGCCGTCAAAAATCAGGCGGCGCTGCATATACGGGACGTAATTCTGCTTCTTCAACTAAAGAAAAGGAGGTTTGTCCATGCGTTTGATTTTGTTAGGCGGTCCTGGCGCGGGGAAGGGAACCCAGGCCAATTACATCAAGGAAAATTATCAGATCCCTCAGATTTCAACGGGCGACATGCTGCGGGCAGCGGTTAAAGCCGGAACCGAACTGGGTTTAAAGGCCAAGGAATACATGGATTCAGGAGGTCTGGTTCCCGACGATGTTATTATCGGACTCGTTAAGGAAAGGATTAAGGAACCCGATTGTGAAAAAGGCTTTTTGTTTGACGGATTCCCTCGGACGATTCCCCAGGCCGATGCCATGAAGGAGGCCGGGGTGCCCATTGATGCCGTGGTCGACATCGATGTGCCGGATAATGAAATCATCAAGCGCATGAGCGGTCGGCGCGCCCACCTTGCCAGCGGGAGAACTTACCATGTTATCTTTAATCCGCCCAAAGTGGAAGGCAAAGACGACGTCACCGGTGAACCGCTCGTTCAGCGCGACGACGACAAGGAAGAGACCGTGCGCAAACGGCTCGAGGTATACCATAATCAAACCGAACCGTTAATTGATTATTACAAAAGTTGGCAAAGCTCCGGTGAAGCGGGAGCTCCGAAATACATCCGGATCGCAGGGGTTGGGAAGGTCGAAGAGATCCGGGATCAGATTTTTGCCGCCTTGGACAAGATCGGCTAAAAGTTTCGGTTCGCAGTTACAGAGATGTACTTTGCGCGATCCATTCAATCCCTCTGACTACTCGGTTCGGCTGAGGACTTCCGAGCAAGCCTCAGCCGAACAATTTTTCGCAGGCTGCGTCTGGTCCTGCGTGTGTAAATGCGTCGTCCAATTTACGCATCGATGGACGAAGCCGAAAAACCGATCATCGGCCCGCCGAAAACGTCTTGCCTGATTCGAAAACAGGATATTTTGCGTGTTTATATTTTTAACCTGTTCAGCAGATCCTGCACCATTTCGAGTGCCTGTTTGCGGGTCAGGTGCCGTCCGGCCAAATGCTCTTCCTCAATGCGTTTGAGGATGCGCTTGAAACCGGGCGAGGGTTTCAGGCCGAGTTCGCGTATCAGATCGTGGCCGTTCAGCGACGGCGATTGTTGTGCGCGGGACCGTAAAACCGTTTCGTATTGCCGGATGCGGGACAAAATAAAATCGGTAAATTCGCCAACAGCCGGATCGTCGCCCTCCCGATTGCTAATAAATTCTGCCAGGCCAAGCAGCAGAATATCCGCAACGTCATCACCGCATTGCATGAAGAATCGGATAAACGCCCGGTCGGCGGCGCCTATTTGGGGCCGCACCTTGAATAAAGAAAATGGCCGACGATGATGGCGGATGAGAAGGCTGATATGATCGGTCTGGCGATTGGAAAATCTCAGCCGTTTGCAGATCAGCCGGGCCATGGCGGCACTTTTTGCGGCATGGCCGTAATAATGAAGCGCGCCATCGGCGGAGACCTTCCGTGAGAGGGGTTTGCCGATTTTGTGAAACAACACCGCCCATTTAACAAGGACTGCCCGGGCGGCATCCATAGCGGTGAAATATCGGCTGCTGACCTCCGCATAGACGGGATGTTTGGAATCAAATAGATTTTCGAGATGAGAATATGCTTTAAGGGTCTGCTCAAAAAAATTCCACCCGTGATCATCGGGCACCTGGTAGTCATTCAAATGCTTGAGCTCGGGAAATACGGTGAACAACAGTCCCTGGCGCGCCATGCGGGCGAGCTGCAAATGGGATCCGTCGGTATGGAGGATTTTAAAAAATTCTTCTCTGATGCGCTCTGCGGCTGATTTAAGCACCAATTCGGCATGCCGGGAGATGGCAGCTTCCGTATCCGCATCAATGTTAAATTCAAAAGCAGCCGCCATGCGATAGGTCCGTATGAGACGCACCGGATCTAATTTGAAAACCTCGGGGGAAACCATGCGGATTCTTTTAGCTGCCAGATCGTCCCGGCCATCCACCGGATCGATCAGGTTGCCGGAAGATATCTCCAGCGCCATGGCGTTGATGGTAAAATCACGCTGCCGTAGATCTTCTTCAATGGAAACGCCGTTAATAGGCATGATGTCGAAAAAAAGGTCTGGGCCGACGACGCGCAGAATCGTGTGTCCGTGTTTTCCGATTTCAACCATGTGACCCGCAACCCGCGAAGCAAGCTGCCTGGCAAACATTTTGACATTGTCTTGGACGGCCAGGTCGTAATCAAGCGGTAGCCGTCCGCAAAGCAGATCCCGGATCGAACCGCCGACGATATATACCCCTTTTTTGCGCGGGAAAACATTCAAGTCAATGGGGAGCATCATAATTGTGTACCATCGGATCCTGTGGAAATCGATAAAAATTCGGCTTTGAATTCAAAAAAAGCAAATGAAACTACTTGACAGATCATAAATTCTGATATAATTATTAAACTTACATGGTTAACGGCATGTGGAACCCGCCAGAGTGAGAGGATACCTTAATATTCTTCTAAACGAATTCACAGACACTCAAATTCCTCCTAAATAACCGGCATGGATCCAGTCAGCAAGTCATCTGTATAAGGAAACTTTAAACGTAA
>CP070771.1:1904472-1908556 GCA_020345785.1 Desulfobacterales bacterium | reverse complement strand
CGTATATAAATCAGCGACCAGCGGCAGAGCGTGGTCCCGGTCCCTAACAGGGGCCTTTCTCATACCCTCGGCTCTGCCGGTGGTCGCTGATTTCTGGTTGTGTACTCTGCTGGAATTAGAATTGGAGGAAAATGCATGATATCGGCGACATCTTATGAGAGCCTTTTGCAGCAGGTAGAGCTTCTGAAAAAAGAACTTGAGCGATGCCGCCAGGCGGCCGAAGTGTCCCGATACAATGAATTCAAATATCGCAACCTGGTGGAAAGCATATCCGAAGGTTTTATGCTGCTGGATAGCAATCGAATTATCACTGAAGTCAATCAGGCCTTGATCAAAAACTCCGGATACGCGCGGGAAGATTTCACCGGCCATCAGATTGAAAAATTTTATCATAAAGCCTCCATTGATTTTTACT
Source organism: Desulfobacterales bacterium (assembly GCA_020345785.1). Next base: position 1,908,141 of record CP070771.1, on the reverse strand, counting down.
CTGCCAGCCGCGATCATCTGAGTTTTGAAGCGGAATTCCTTGCGAAGGACGGACGCAGGATCCCAATGCTTTTCAGTCGCAGTATTCTTAAAGATGACAAGGGCGGAATTAACGGCTTCATGTATTTTCTGACCGATCTTACCGAATTGAAAGCCACCCAGGAAGAATTGAGAAGAACAGAGCAGAGATACCGCAGTATGTATCAAAACGCTGTGCAGGGTATGTTTCAAGCCAGGCTGTCCGGTGAACTCATTCGCGTAAATCCTTCCTATGCATCAATGCTTGGATACAGCTCTCCGGATGATTTGCTGGCGCTCAAAGAGGATGCCAAACGGTTTTATTTCAACGATGAGGACCACGCCAGGATGATCCGGGCCGTGAAAAAGAAAGGGACGGTGGCCAATTATGAACTGCGGCTTAAACGCAAGGATGGGAAGCCGGTATGGATCTTGGCCAATATTCGGCTGATCCGCACTGAAAAGGGCGACGGTATGCTTGAGGGAATTCTGGTAGACAATACCGTCAAGAAAGCGCTGGAAAAACAACTCAGGCGCGATCGGCAAAAATTCCGCAATCTGGCCAACCACGATAATTTAACCGGGCTGCATAACACGCGGTTTTTATACAAGGCCTTGGATGAGTTGATTGAGGAAAGTAAACCTACCAAGCAAATGTTTTCCCTCATTTTCATGGACATGGATAACTTTAAACGCGTCGTCGACACCTATGGTCATCTCAACGGCAGTCAGGCGCTCAAAGAGGTGGCCGGCACCATCAAAAAATGCCTCAGAAAGCCGTCTTTTGGCGTGGCATATGGTGGTGATGAATTTGTCGTCGTGCTGCCCGGCTTCGACAAGCTGCAGGCCAAAAAAAAAGCCGAAGAAATTCAATCACGAATGAAACAAACAAACTACCTTGCCAAGAACAGACACAATGTTCGTCTCGGGGCCAGTTTCGGGATCGCAACCTTTCCGGAGGACAGCGACACCCGTGCGGGCCTGCTGGCCCTGGCCGATAAGGCCATGTTCCACATTAAGCAGACCGGTAAAGATTCAATCGGTGTCACGCATAACCCTAATGGCGCATAAATCTGTTTAACTCTTTATGTGGGGTAGAAATAAGACGTCGATTTTATTGAGACGATGCTGGATGCTTGATACTTGATGCTGGATATTCAGGAATGCACCGGGAATGAGGTGTAGAAACATCCAGCATCCAGAAACCAGTATCCAGGATCACGTCATATTGCCAATGGTTTTCATCATAACAGCCTAAATCCAAGAAAACATTTTATGCAACATTGGGCCTAAAATGGCGGTCTGTGACTCCATTCATAAACCACTGGCTATGCTGGTGAGAATTGAAAAGGTTTTACCTCTATGCAGGCCGATGAGTCCAGAAGAGCACAGGATCGAAATTCAACCCGCTATGTCTTGGCTATTGACCTGGGCAGCGGTGGTTTTAAGGCTGCGGTGGTCTCCGATAGCGGAGAGATTGCGGCCGGTACGGAGGTAAAAACCACGACGCATCTGCTGCCCAATGGTGGCGCCGAGCAGGACCCCGCAGAATGGTGGGAGGGAGTTAAAAAAGCGGCCAAGCAGGTTGTGCGTGAATCCAAAGTCGCGCCCGAAGACATTGTGGCTATCGGCTGCGATTCCCAGTGGTCGGTGGTCGTTGCCGTCGATGAAAACGGAGAGCCGCTGATGCGGGCGGTTCACTGGATGGATACGCGCGGCGGTCCTTATAATTGCATTATTACGGCAGGATTTCCAAGCATCCAGGGTTATGGCTTGCTTAAATTAATTAAGTGGGTAAAATTGACCGGGCTGGTTCCGACCCGGTCGGGGATGGACTCGCTCGGCCATGTTTTATTTATCAAGCATGAGCGGCCGGATATTTACAGCAAAACTTACAAGTTTTTAGAGCCCATGGACTTTTTAACGGCCCGGCTGACCGGCAAATTTACCGCCACTCAGAAATCCATGGTCCCGTTCGTGGTGGTGGATAATCGTGAGTGGGGATCGCTGGAATACAGCGCTGCGCTGTTGAATCTGGCCGGACTGGATAAGAATAAATTTCCGACCCTCATACCCAACGACGGAATCGTCGGCCCGATACTGCCTGAGGTGGCTGAAGAATTGGGACTTCATCCGGCAACGCCGGTCGTTGCCGGCCTCTCCGACTCCAACGCCTCGGCCATCGGGGCGGGGGCGGTGCAGGATTTTGAAACCATTATCTACATCGGCACCTCGTTGTATATGACCTGCCACGTGCCCTTCAAGAAAACGGACCTGGCGCACTTTATGACCTCGCTGCCGAGCCCTTTCAAGTCCAGATACTACTTACTGGGCGAGCAGGGAACCGGCGGGAAGTGCGTGGAATTCTACTTGAAGAATATTGTCTATCCGGATGATGAGCTTAAATCCGGCCCGATGCCCGATGATGCCTATGTGCGTTTCAACAAAAGCGCATCCGAAGCGCCGACCGGCAGCGGCGGCGTGATCTTTCTGCCCTGGTTGAACGGCAGCATTGTGCCCTGTGAAGATCCGCACGTTCGGGGAGCTTTTATTAACCTGTCTTTGAGCACCACCCGTCGTCACCTGAGCCGGGCCGTCATGGAAGGCCTGGCTTACAACAGCCGCTGGACCCGGCTGGCGGCCGAAAAATTTATCGGACGCCGCATTGAAAGTTTTCGTTTTGCCGGAGGCGGAGCGCTGTCCGATCTATGGGCGCAGATTCACGCCGATGTGCTGGGAGTGTCGATCCACCAGCTCGACGACCCCATCAACACCACAGTGCGGGGCACGGCGTTTCTGGCATTCGTTGTGCTGGGGTATCGCTCCCTTTCTGATATTTCGAAACTGGTCAAGATAAAAACGGTATACGAGCCGGATGAATCCAACTGCGCGGTGTATGACCATATGTATGCCCAATACCGGGAGTTGTTTAAAAAGAATAGAAAGATATTTAAGGCACTGAACTCCTAAACCGGACAAGTCGGAACCAATAAAAATTAATCACGAAAGCACGAAAGTAAGAAAACACGAAAAGGAGAAAAGATAATTTTCGTGCTTATTTATCGAGACACAGATTTGCTTAGATTTGTAAAGATTTTAAGTGAATTATTGTTTCTTCCGCCGAATCATAATATATCCATGTCATCCATGTTTATCCGTGTCCCATTTTTAATAACATAAAGACATAAATCATTGTGCACACATACACAGCGTTCTTTCTATTTGGCCCGGTACGGTAGGTTATAAACCAACTGCAAAAAGGCGAATACTGCATTAATTATGACGCTGTGTATAATAGGAGGATGTTATGCCAGAACAAGCAAATGAAACCCAGCCGGTCGATCCTTTTAAACCTTACAAGGGACGGTTCAAAGAGTATCACGCGCTGCCCGCCGAAGGACGCGACAAGGATGATATTATTAAAGAGCTTTCGATTATGGCCGAAGAGGAAAACGCTAAATGGAAAACCGGCCAGGTTTCGGGCACCTTTTATCATGCCGGTGACGAGCATCGCGCTTTTTTGAACAAAGTATTTTCTTTTTTTTCGCACGAAAACACCATTCAATTTGATTTATGCCCGAGCATGTTCAAGATGGAAAGTGAAATCATCGCGATGACAGCCAAGATGCTCAATGCGGATGCCGTCAAAGCA
>CP070771.1:1900276-1904372 GCA_020345785.1 Desulfobacterales bacterium | reverse complement strand
TTGTATTCAAATAACGGCGATCCAGGTCGGTCAATCCTTTTTCATCAACACCTTCCAGCTCCAGGGCGGCCGACACGGTTTCTTTGGAAATTTTACCGTCGGCCCTGACCTGGCTGTAGTCTCTGACCCGTTTCAGCAAGCGGTTTACGATTCTCGGAGTTCCCCGCGATCGTTTTGCCAGCTCAACAGCGCCCTGCTCGCTGATGGAAACACCGAGCAGGGCCGCCGAACGTTTGGTGATTTTCATCAGATCCGGCTCGGCATAGAAATCCAGGCTGCGAAAGATGCCGAAGCGGTCCCGCAACGGTGCCGAGAGCAGACCAACCCGAGTCGTTGCCCCCACCAGCGCAAAACGTTTCAGCTGGAAGCGGTGGCTGCGCGCATGAACACCTTTATCGAAGACGAAATCGATGGCAAAATCTTCCATGGCCGGATAGAGGAACTCTTCCACAGCTTTGGGGACACGATGAATTTCATCAATGAAAAGGATATCGCCGCTTTCAAGATTGGTCAGCAGCCCGATCAGATCTCCGCCTTTTTCCAGAGCCGGGCCGGAAGTGACGGTTAACTTACCCCCCATCTCGTTGGCGATGATGTGGGCCAGCGTGGTTTTTCCAAGGCCCGGCGGACCATGTAATAGCACATGATCAATGGGCTCGCGCCGCTGCAAAGAAGCTTCAATGGCGATCTTTAGAGTTTCAACCACTTCGGTCTGACCCACATAATCAACCAGGTATTCGGGGCGCAAAGATAGGATTTCCGGTTCCTGATCTTCCATCATGGGGGTGCCGGTTACGATGCCTTGGTTGTCGGATGAATATGAAATGATGTCGTCGGACATGGTCTATAGTTCACTCAGGATTAAAGCGAGACATTCGCTTAGTTGTTATCTTAGCAATAGAATAGAATATGTTAAATGATTGAATATTGCAGATTTAATATTGAATATTTTAGGTATTCTATCGATTTAATTAATTAAAATGAGAATGACAGAGCGCAGCGATTTCCGCAAATATTCAATCTTCAATTTTCATTATTCAATTTCCTTCCATCCGCTCCCCTCGATACACTTCATCAAACAATGCTTCCGCGGTAGCGATGGATTTGTTGCGCTCCATTGCCTTGGCAATCATCTGTCTGGCATCGGCAGCCCTGTGGCCGAGTTGTTTGACCATCACTTCCAGCACCTGTTTTGAAAAATCCTCCAAGGGGAAGGCCGGCTCCTGGTACTCGGCAGGTCTGATCAAGGCGAACTTACCCATTTTACCTTCCAGAGTGGCAATGATTTTCTGGGCGGTTCGCCGGCCAATGCCTTTTAGCTGGGTGAGTTTGTCGATTTCGCCGGACTCGATAGCAGTGGCAATTTCCCTGACAGGAATGTTTAATGCTTTCACGGCTTTCAGAGGCCCGATATCCTCCACTGAAATAAAAAACTGGAAAAATTCCCGCTCGACCTCGAGATTAAAACCGATCAAAACCGGTTTGGGTTGTCGCTCGGTTTGATGGTAAAAAATATAAAGTGAAACCGGCTCACCAACGTTTTGGTTTTGCAAAGATTTCATCACAATGGCCGGCAGCAGAACTTCATAGCCAACCTGGTTGGCGAGAATCAGTACGCGATCCTCTTCTTTTTTCAACAATTTACCTTCAAGATAACCGATCACAAATCAAGGTCCGCTGTTCGTTTAGATGGTCCCGATGAAATTCGCTTCGCTGATACCGTGTATATTTCATGGGATAAATTTGAATCGTTTAGATCGTTTGGATCGTTTAGATCATTTGGATCGTTTGGATCGTTAAGTTGGTTGAGATGGCAAGTATGGTTGAGATCTGGTTTTTCAGGCTGCAAACCAACCATTCCTCCCCATCAACTTAAAAGTCTGCCACATGCGCTCAACTCGGCACGCGATGCGCCATGCGCTATGCCCTATGCCCATCCCCCGCACCTCGCACCCCGTAACTCGCACCCCGCAACTCGCATCCCGAATTCAAGCATGCCTATCATGATACCGATAAAATCCGATAAGGGCAAGTCCCAGAGCATCTGAAGCGTGAAAAGGCCGAATGGCTGATTTGTGGTTTAACCGGTGTCGCACGGCTTCTTCCAGTTGCATCTTACTGGCATTTCCGTTTCCGGTCAAAACCTGTTTGGCCTCCCGCACAGCAATTTCGACTGACGACACACCCGATCGACATGCGGCCAGCATCACCACTCCCGTCACTTGACCGAGCGTGATTCCGGACTTGGGATATTCGGACAACGAAAAAACATCCTCCAGCACCATGAGGTCAGGCTTTTCGTCCTTTAAGATTTGAAGAATTTTTAAAAAGATATGATCGAGGCGGTTTGGCAAAGACTTGTTTTTGGGGGTATGAATGCTGCCAAAGGAATAGCCTGAGATTTTTGACCCACTTCCTCGGACGATTCCGACACCGGTTGCCAAAAGGCCAGGATCTATCCCGATGATTGTTATCATCGCGCGTTCTTATCAGTTCAGATCTTTCAGTTTATCTGCGGCGATCTTTGCTTCATTGGTTTGGGGATATTTTTTGATCAACTCCTGTAGAATGATGCGCGAATTGGCTTTATCACCCAGATTCAAAAACGCGAAACCCTGCTTTAGAAGGGATGCCGGAACTTTATTGCCCTTGGGGTAGTTCTCGATAACTTTTTGATACTCCAGAATTGCTTTTTCATACCATTTTTCGCGGTAATATATTTCACCGATCCAGAACTGGGCATTATCGGCGCGCTCTGATTTAGGATAACGCTCGATAAGTTCCCTGAATTGGTTGCGAGCCGTGTCGGAGTCTCCCTGATCAAAAGCCTGTTTTGCCTGTCGGTATATTTCCTCTTCAGAAGACTCTTTTTTGATCGTTTCGGCCGGTACGATTCTGGTAGAGGGGCCCTCCGGCGCAGTCGCCGGCGCTGCCGTCTCAAAATTCAAATACTGCTCAATACGAAGGATACGCTCGTCATTTGATCGGGCGGCTTTTGCCAGTTGGTCAACCCGATCCTCCTCACTGCTTATTAGATTTTTATCTTGTTGTGTTTGACGATTTATCAGATGCTCGAGTTCTTCGATTCGGCCGGTTAAAGTGCGGACTTCTTCATTGACCCCGGCTAACTGCTGACGCAATGATGCAATTTGGAGCCGCAAGGCCTGTTCATCCTCCTGCCGGCTGTTCAAATCGGATTTTAACGCTTCACTTTTTTTGCGAGTTTCGGCGTTGCGAAGCTCCAACTCGCTTAGGCGCGTATCTAGGGAGGTAATCTCGTTCTGACCCACGCACCCGGATAGAATCAACAGACATGCTGGAATTAACAGAACCGTTGATTTCAAAATATAGTTATGCATCGCGATGTACTTTAATTATGGTTGGATTTTTGCCGTAAGAATCTCCCGCCGCGCAAGGCAGCCTCTCGGCGAAAAGACAGCAAGCGCCGGACTGACCGGCACCTGCTGCCTTTTTGAAACGCTGGGTTTTCGCCCGTTGCTGTCTCCCGCCCTTTATGAGCGATCTTACTAAACGGCCAAAAATCAAATGCTAGTTGACGACAAAATGGGCGCGCCTGTTTTTGGCCCAAGCTTCTTCGTTATGTCTGGGGTCGACCGGTCTTTCTTCGCCAAAGCTGATGGTCGTGATTCGGGCAGCATCGATTCCCAGGTCAACCAGGAAAGCTTTGGAACTTTCAGCGCGCCGGTCCCCTAATGCAAGGTTGTACTCATTGGTGCCGCGTTCATCACAATGGCCTTCAATGGTTATCGTGGTATCGGAGTTCTCGCGCAGCCATTCGGCCTTTCGCAGCAGATTATCCTGCGCGGCGGGCGTCAGAGTAGATTTATCGAACTCGAAATAGATGTCTTCCTGCATCACCATCATATCCGGAGCCTTGGGGGCAACCACCGGTTCTTCTTTAACCACCGGTTTTTCTTCGACCTTCTCCTCGGCAACCGGCTCGGGGGTCGCATCGACCACCTTTTTCTGACATGAAACGGAAAACATCAATCCTGGAATAACAAACACTAAAGCCAAAAACATCCATTTCTTCTTTTGCATTTCTTCCTCCTTTCACATTCGGAAAAATCTAATA
>CP070771.1:1896079-1900176 GCA_020345785.1 Desulfobacterales bacterium | reverse complement strand
CCATTATCTCCTGGTTGAGGAGTTGCTCATTCCCATGCAAGAATCGGCGCGACACACTGTGCGAGGGTATTTCAGCAGACCCCCCATCTCCGGTTTGGAATATGAAATGGACATGCGGGGAGTTCGCAAGGAATTCTATCTTTAGAAGTAGAAACCGGAGGCTAGCGTCAGACTATCGGAGCCTCTGCTTTTTGAATGATATAACATTTCTTCTACCCGGGGGTTGCACCCTTTGGCGCTGCAAGGTTGCGAAGTGCTATCTTGCGTGAGCGTTCCTATAATATGGCACCCGGAATCCTAAAAAGAATATACACCATTTTCTCTCCGCCTTGAAAGCCACTAAATCGATTTCTTCGTTATTATCCCACCATTTTCAGATCTCAAGTATTTGAACGAATAATAGATACGATAAATTTCTGGGGTTTTAGAAAATTTAATGGACAACGGAGCCGGCTTTTTCAGTTTGCCTTTTTTAGTTAAGTTATGCCTGTTTGCGACGATAATAATGCTATAAACCCGGCGCGTGAGGGGCGAACGATCCATGGCAGCGCTGCGACCCCGATGCTCAACGCGTTTGCGAATATTTGAGAAGATAACCGGAGATACCTTAGAGTGGACCTCCCGCCAGATTATTCAAAATATACCTGGGATAAACTCTTGTATGTGAGCCAACACATAGACCGAGAGAGATATCCGCAAAGTGCCCGGCGGCTTGACAACGAGATTGCTAAACGACAACGGGAGACGCCGGAGTGGAACCAACCGGTCCCATTGGTAACATCTATTGATAAAGCAAAGGAGCATACCCCCCAAACTCAGGAGCATTCATCAGAACTGTCGCTGGAGTTCCATGGTTCAGCACGAGAGTATTTTAGGATCTGGATTGTGAATCTGTGTCTCACGCTTCTAACTTGCGGCATTTTCTCGGCCTGGGCCAAGGTGCGTAAAAAGCGTTTTTCATACTCCAACACCACCATTGACGGTACGCCGTTTCAGTATCTGGGCCAACCAATTCCGATCCTTAAGGGTCGGTTGATCGCAGGGATTGGGTTTCTGATCTATTATATATCAAGTCATTTTGCCACCTCGCTTGCGCCTTGGACTCTGGGGGCCGGATTAATCGTTGCACCCTGGGTGATAGTCCGTTCGGCCGCATTCAATGCACGTTATTCTGCTTTTCGCAACATGACATTTCATTTTGATGCCGGTTACATGGACGCCTTCAAAGCTATTTATGCCGGGGGCATTATTCCTATCTTTGTAATAGGGATGATGTTTAATTGGACAACAGACACCGCTTTTTTGGCAATTATTACAATTGTTGTCGCCTTCTCGTTCCCCTGGCTGATGATGCGACTCAAAAAATTTATTGTAGAAAACACTTACTATGGTGCTAAAAACGGAATTTTTTCTGCCAAAGGAGGGCAGTACTTCAAAATCTACTTTGTTGCGGCCTTAATCATGTTGGGAGTAACGATCCCACTGGGCATACTGGTGGCAATTGCTGCTTCCTCTACAACAAAAATTTGGATTTTGACCTATATCAGTCCCATTTTAGGGTATGCTGGATATGTGCTGGCATATGCATACATCCGGGCCCGCAGCGGCAACCTTGGCTGGAACAATACACGCCTTGGACCGCTTCGTTTTCAGTCGACCCTGCGCTGCAGAGATCTAGTCAAACTTTATGTGACCAATGCGCTGGGGATAGTTGTTTCATCAGGGCTGCTGATACCCTGGGCAGTTATACGGACATGGAAATACCGTGCAGACCACATGAGAGTGTGGCAGGAAGGGGCGCTTACTCAATTCCAGGGAAGCGATACAAGCAAGGTTGCAGCGCTCGGCTCGGAAACATTAGACATTTTTGACGTGGACCTTTCATTATGACCACCATTGAGGGACATTACTTCGACGGATGCCATCCCATTGCCGTGAAGGCAAGAATGGATTTTATGGAACGGGAAGCGGTAATGACTGCCGAGTCCTTTTCAGAGCGGTTTAAATCCAATCACCTGAAAGTATCTCCGCGGGTTGGCTCTACCTACCGGTTTGTTAGTCTTCCTAACGGTGGACAATTCGGTTGCGCTGACAATGTACTTTTGGATTCAATTGCCCAGGAAAGCCAATCCGAAGGCATCACGGCATGGCTGGAAGAGCGATGGACTGTTGCATTGGCTTGTGTTGCTGTAATTTCTTTAATACTGCTTGTCGGCTACTTTTGGGGTTTACCGGCTGCTGCGGAACGCATTGCATGCCGTATACCGATGGAGACGGAAAGACCTCTTGGCATTCAAGCTCTGACCTATATGGATGAACAGGGATGGTTTAAGCCAACAAACCTGGGTTTTGACAAGCGGGAAAAAATACAGGATGGTTTTGACCGCTTATGCAGCGACTTGCCGCTGAACAAATACTACCATTTGGAATTTCGCGCAGGTGCGATTATCGGGGCGAATGCAATAGCTTTTCCCGGCGGCATTATTATTATAACGGATGAAATGGTAGAAACTGCAGAAGAGATGGAAGAGGTGCTGGCGGTGCTTGCCCACGAGATGGGACATGTTGAGCTTCGCCATATCATGAGAAGTGTGTTGCAGAATTCTGCCATCGGCGTTATCGTTGCAACGGTAACCTCTGATGCTGCATCACTGAGTGCCGCCGTCACCGCCCTCCCGGTGATATTGGCACAGACGAAATACTCTCGCGATTTTGAAACTGCAGCTGACGAATATGCCTTCAGACTGCTCAAGCAGAAAGGATATTCCCCAAGGGCATTTGCCACGCTAATGGAAAGAATTGCAATGGAGCATCAGGAAGATAGGAATCCGTTTGCCTGGATCTCCACACATCCGGTCACATCGGAGCGGGTGAAGCGTGCCCGCGATGCTGCCGCAGATTAAACTGTTAATCTGGCGAAGCGGCATCTTAGGGTCATTTTAGCCAATTAAATAAGTTGGCCTGCCATGCGCAGCCAAAAGCGAAGCAAGGCCTTTCCTGCGAAGCTAAATGCGAAGCAGAATCATCCCAGCAGGACGAATCACTCCCATGGCATAATTTTCCCCCATGAGAAGAAGAATGTGGTAACTCCCTATATTATTTGTTAGGTAGAAATTCGATTGTATACGGTTCCAAGCCTTGAGGATGATCTTTAGCCAACTTTACTAATAGGGCTGCTAATTTACTAAACTCGGATCCTGGTATGGTGTGAAAAATAATGACAAGTCCCTTGTGGGGTTTCAGGGCTTCAAAGAATTGCACCGTCAAGGTGATAAAGTCATCTCTGTTTCTGGTCACCATCGTCCGACCTTCGGCGGCTGCAAATGAGAGCTGCTCCTCATCGGATGCTTCAAGCATACCGGTTTCATGGGCACTGACCGCATCCATTCCCCTTTTCCTCAGTATTACTGAAACCTTGGGGCTGATATCTTCATCCAGGTAGAGCTTCACTTCTTACCTGCCGGTTTTGATAAAAAAGGGAACCGTTTAATTACATGCTCCTGGGTCATATCCTCATTGCAGCTTATTTTTTCATCGATTTCATCCGGATAGAGGGCGTAATAAGCGAGCGCAGAACGGATCTGGTGGTCGCTCAGCCAGTGGTATGTCTCTTTAAGTTTATCGTAATCCTCGCCTAAACCCTTAAACGTGGCGATAAATTCCCAAATATCAATTCCGGTGCCGGCAATTCTGGCACGCCTTCCGGACGGACCGTCTGCAAAAGTGATCCCGGGGCATCTTCTCATTTTTACAGCCTCGATGAGGAGATCTCTGGCTATACCGGAAAAGTCCTTGCCGGCACCCGAGGCCAACGCCTCGATTTCTTTTACCGCATCTTCCGGCAAACGGATGCTCTTTTGTACGGTTGTCATTGAAAAACTCCTTTCGATATGTATGTTAATATATTACGTTGTCATGTAATGCATGTCAATACCTTGCAATCGATGCCGATGTTTAAGATTCCTGTTTTTTGATTTCGATTTGACACCCAATTATCTGATACGATATGGTCCATTCAAATTGTATCTACATTAATTCAATAAAAATTGATAGTTGGACCTCTGCCAAGCTAATTAGTGCCCATCCGGAAATTAAAA
>CP070771.1:1891869-1895979 GCA_020345785.1 Desulfobacterales bacterium | reverse complement strand
CTGGTTTGGTGCATGATCTGGGCCGATTGATACTTTACATATATTTTCCCAGTGAGTCGCACAACATACTTATACGATCGAGAAATGATTCCAATTTGTTGTATAAAGAAGAGGCAGAATATCTGGGATGTGACCATACCCAGGTTGGTAAGCAACTCATGAAGCAGTGGAAACTGCCAATGACTTTGGAAAGTAATGTATTTTACCATCATAAGCCTTCCAAGGCACAGCAACCGATTCCGGCAACCATCGTTCATCTGGCCGACCTGATCGTCAACAGCTTGGGCATCGGCAGCAGCGGTGAAAAATTTGTGCCGCCCCTTGACTACGATGCCTGGGAAAAACTCGAATTATCACCCAGTTGCTTTGATAAGGTTGTCGGTCAGGCGATTCACCAGTTTAAGGCACTGGAAACAATCATGCACGTGTAAAAGTATGATGAATAAAAAAACAAATTTGGATCCTGAAAAACTCCTGGCGCGGATTGAGTATCTGGAAGAGAACAGACGCCTTACACAAAATGCGCTTGAGATGGCCCTCTCCCTGGGAGACTTTCAGAAAAATATCAATAAAGGCTATGGGCCGAAGCATGTCCTGCAGGAAGCTGAAAAAAGAATACGCTATTTAATTCCTTTTGAAGCGCATGCATTTTATCTGGTGGATGAGGAAAAATCGGATTTCATTTTATCCGTTTGCGAACCGTCGGAGAATCGGCAATTCATGGAAGGGCAGGTCAGCTACATGATCAATGAGGGTTTCTTTGCCTGGGCCATTCGTGAACGACGCGGTGTGACAATCTCATCCCATGATCATTCCAAACAGCTCATGCTGCATGTGATTGCCACCTACTCTCGCATCAGAGGCATGTTCGTGGGTCTGTTGCCGGATAAAAAAAACGCAATCCCGGACAAATCATTTACGCTGCTCTCAATCATCCTGCTGAATACCGCCAATGCTCTGGAAAGTCTCGAATTTTACCGCCTGTTGCGCAACCAGAATGCGATCCTCGAAAAGAAAGTTGAAGAAAGAACCAAAGCCCTGGCGCACTCTGAAAGACAGTTACAGCAGGTTATGAAGCTGCAGGCCATCGGTACGCTGGCCGGGGGCATCGCACACGACTTTAACAATATCCTCTTCCCGATTGTCGGTTATACCGAATTGACCATGGATGACATCCCGGAAGACAGCCAGGCCAGACAAAATCTGGAAGAGATCCTCAAGGCAACCAATCGCGCCAAGGAACTGGTTAACCAAATTCTTACATTCAGCCGGCAGAGCTGTCATGAACGCAAGCCGTTAAAAGTTCAATTTCTGATCAAGGAAGCGCTTAAACTATTGCGCGCCACCATTCCGTCAAACATCGAAATTGATACCAAAGTGGACGAAGAATGTGGACCCATCAATGGTGATCCGACGCAGATTCATCAGGTTGTCATGAACCTTTGCACCAATGCCTATCATGCCATGCAGGAAACCGGCGGTAAACTTGAAGTGGAGCTGAAGCAAGTCGACATCAGCTATGAAAAATCGGTGGAAAGAGTGGGAATGAAAGTCGGGCCGCACCTCCAATTGACGGTCAAAGATTCCGGGTGCGGCATGGATCCGGCAGTACTGGAGCGCATCTTCGAACCGTATTATACCACCAAGGAACAGGGCAAGGGGACCGGTTTGGGCTTGTCGGTGATCCACGGCATCATCAAAAACCACGGAGGCGACATCAGCGTTCACAGCCGGCCAGGTAAAGGAACTACCTTTACCGTATATCTGCCGGTCATCGATGAAGTTGATTTGGAACCGGAGGAGGTGAAGACACCCTCTGCAACCAAAGGCCATGAACGGATTCTGTTGATAGATGACGAGGAGCAGATCATCGACATCGAACAGCAAATTTTGGAGCGGCTCGGTTATAAAGTGACGGCCAAAACAGACAGTGAAGCAGCGCTGGAGGAATTTGCCTCCCTCCCCGATCGCTTTGATCTGGTAATAACGGACATGACAATGCCTAAAATGACCGGTGATCAGCTGGCGCGCAAAATAATGGATATCAGACCGGACATCCCAGTGATTTTATGTACCGGATTTAATGAGGCGATCACCGAAGAAAAGGCTCTGGCCCTTGGGATTGATAAATTTGTCATGAAACCGATTGTCAAAGACGAACTGGCGAAAACGATTCGTGCCGTGTTGGATAATCACAAAGCCTTGCGAAATTAAGGGCCCTCCTTCTTTCCTTCATCTTCAACGGCCTCGTCAATAGTATCATTTAAGCTATCCAGCAGACAGGTTACGGGATCCGCGAACTTTTTTACGACGGAAATGGCCTTTGATTGCGCACTTCTGTATCCCGCTCGATAAGCGAAGGCGTAAACCAGTGTGACCAGAGTTAATTGGGCCAGGATAAAGAAAAAGGATTTCATGCGTATTTCTCCTTTATTTTTTACTTTCAGTAGTATATTTTCGGCAAATCGGCCTTAAAACTTTAACGAAGAGCAGCATCAACAGGTTTCTGGAAAAGTGAAGAATCCTGGCCGGCTTCCAGCCCGGAGGGTTTACAGGCCGAGGGTGCGCCTAAAACCCGGAAAGGGGGAGGGCCAGGCTTTGACCTCACCTCAGAGGGCCTGTGTCTGCCGTCAGGTCCCCCTTGGAATAATGGAATGTTGAAGTCTGGATCACAAAAGATGCCGAAACATACGCACGATTTTGTCGAATCTTATCGAGGTCTGGTGGGATATGGGGCGGACCGTGAGACGGATGAAAATACGCTCATATACTATATGCAGAAGTTTTCCGACGACCGATTGATGTCATTGATCACCAAAAGAATGACCGAAGATGAAATGCTCGAGCTGTTCAATCTGGTGAATCGCCTCCTCAAAAACCATCTGACGGAGGCTGAGTATCACAGACTTTTTCTCAAGGAGGACGATGCTGATTGATACCGGTTTCCGGATGCTGGATGTCGGGTTGCGAGGTGCGGGGTTCGTGTTGCGGGGCGCGGGGTTCGGGGTGTATTTGTCTGTTGATTGGGTTCAGGGTATACGGCGCGCGACAAATGAAAGAAGGTGAGAAGGTGAGAGGATGAGAGGGTGAGAAGGTGGGAATAAGCTCATAGCTCATAGCTGATAGCCCTGAAACCTTAAACCATCTAAATTTACCCCGCTTGCCCAGTTAAATGCGAAGCCTATTTAACCGGGGTTAAACCTTTCTGTCTTTTGTTTAACCGGGACCACCTAAACGGTCAAAACGATCTTAACGATCCTAACGAACTTAACGATCCAAATTCATCCCGCTTGCCCAGTTAAATGCGAAGCCTATTTAGCCGGGTTGAACCTTTTTGTCCGTTGTTTAACCGGGACGATCCAAACGAAAAACCTTACACCCTATACCTTATACCTTATACCATGTGCCGTGAGCCATTCCAATCAACCTTGCAGCCTATCACCTTATGCTATTCGCAGGCGGTCTTCTGACTATGAACTGTGAGCTATCAGCTATGAGCTCTTTTGTCTGTCTTCTGTTTTCTGACACCTGACACCCCACACCTGAAACCTTTATTTATTTTCTGTCCTCTGTCATCTGTTATCTGTACTCTGTCATCTGAAAAAAAGGAGCAACGCCATGTTCACAACAAAACAGCTGGAACGATATGCGGACGTTCTGTGGTGGGGACTGAACACCGCTAAAAAGGCACCATTTAAAAAAAATGATATTATTCTTATTCGCTATAATCGACCCGCTGTGCAATTGGCTGAGATTCTTTTTGCCAAATTGCTGACCCTGGACTTGAACCCCGTCCAGCGCATGAATCCGACCGCCGCGATGGAGCGAGCCTTTTACCTGCGGTCCTCCAACACGCAGCTGGTTTTTACACCTCCCGGGGAAAAAGAGCTTATGTCGGGGCTTAATGGAAGCATCAATCTGTATGCACCGGAATCCATCACTCACCTGAGCGATGTTGACCCTAAAAAAATCGGAAAATCAGCCGTTGCCCAGAAGGCCTTGCGCGACATTCTCGACCGGCGTGAAGCCCGGGGCAGTTTCAGCTGGACCCTCTGTGTGTTCCCCACCGCCGAATTGGCCGAGCAGGCCGGTATCGAGATCGGCATGATG
>CP070771.1:1887620-1891769 GCA_020345785.1 Desulfobacterales bacterium | reverse complement strand
GACACCAGGCATACCAGGGTGTTGTCCAAATCGACATGCTCGAGGATGCGGCCGATGCGCTCATCGACTTCGGCATAAACACGCCGGATGTGTCCCATGATGACGGGCGCTTCCTGCGGATTGTAGTGGCAGCTTTTCGGATCGATTCCGCCGTAGAGCACATGCTGAATGTGGTCGATGGTTCCCACCCAGCTGAAGGCCACATCCCAGTCGATCTTTCCAAGCCCGAAGACGGTGGCGTTGGCCCACCAGTCGTTTTGCGCAGTGAGCTGGTCGAGGTAAAAATTGATGTCGACCCAGCCGTCCATGTAGGCCCAGGGATCATCGACTTCGATATAGGGACCGGCCGCTGCATCCAGCTCCCGGGTCAATTGCGGCGGTACCGTTATATCTTCGGCGGTGTTGATGGCGCTTTGATAGAGTTTGAAAGAATTCGGCCCTTCGAGCTGGATCAGATAGAAATAAAAACGCCCGGCTTTGAATTTGCCTTCGGCGTCGGTGAAGGTCTCGTTGATCCAGCCGCTTTTTTCGCCTTTTTGTAACGTGGCCGCCGCTTCGGCCGCGTCCTTGGTCCGTCCGATGAGAACCTGGTCGTAGCCCTTGCCCTGGGAATCAAGCAACAGCACGTGATACCGCAAACCTTTGACATAGGTGGGCGGCACGTCGATGGTCGTCTCCAGGGCGGTCCCGCTGTGCTGCGGCATGTTGGTCCAATCCTTGGCCGGCTGCGGCTGGACCAGGACGGATCGCCCCGGGATTTGATTGCAGCGCTCCACCTGCGTTGAAAAGATGGCCGACGAGGCAACGTCCCACAGCGGCATATAAAAGTAGCGAAACGGCGGATTCAGGGAGGCGGCCAGCTGGATCCCGTTTTCAAGCCCCAGCGGCCAGGTAACCGGCCAGTTGACCAGCAAGGTTTTCTTGCCGACTTTGGCCGAGGCTTCCCACAGGGTTTCGGCTTCGAGGATATGCCGGCAGAAAGATGTGTGCCATTGATCCAGCGGTTCTCCCGGTTTGTGGACCATCAGACTGGGAATGGCGGCGGTTCCGGGACCGGCGCCGGTGGTGATTGCCCCCCAGGCGGCGGCCGTCAGGGGGGGAAAGGTGGTCACCATCCGGGAAAACCAGCCCTTTTCGATGAGCTTTTTGGTCACCGGCATACTGCCTTCCTCGGCGAATTTTAAGATCAGATCAGGCAGGGCCGCGTCGAGACCCAGCATGAGCAGTTTTTGATTGGGTTTGGTTTGGTTCATTCGTTTCACCTCATGTGCTTTATAACGATAAAGTTCAACCCCGATTGAGTTGAAGCCAATTGGGAGTTATTAGTTAATGGTTATTAGTTAATATTTTGAGAGGAATACTACCCTTTATTATTTTTCATCTATTGTAGAATTTTAAATCGAAACGACAATCAAGCTCTAAAAACGAATAACAAATAACACTTAACGCCTAATTGAGCGCTTTTGGCTCAATTAGGCTACAAATAAATGTTATCCTTTGGTGGCACCGAGCGTCATGCCCTTGATCATCTGGCGCTGGGCGAAGAGCGCAACCAGAATCACCGGCGCCATGATGGTGACGCCGGTGGCGGTGAACGGGCCCCAGAGGCTTTCTTCCGTCGTCAAAAAGCTGAAAATTGCAACCGGCACTGTTTTGGTGTGGCTGCCGGTCAAAACCACAGCGTACAAAAACTCATTCCAGGATTCAATGAAGGCGAAGATGGCCGTCACGCCAACCCCGCCCCAGGCAGTGGGCAGGACAACCCGCATAAAAGTGTTAAACGGCGAAGCCCCGTCAATCGCGGCGGACTCTTCCAACGAGACCGGCAAGTCCTGAAAATAGGTAATCATCAGCCAAATGCTGAACGGCACCGTCAAGGTCATGTGAATTGCGATCAGACCGGTGTAGGTGTCCAACATCTGAGTGCGGCTGAGGATAAAGAAGTAGGGGATGATCAAGCCGATCGGGGGGGCCATTTGAGATATCAGTGCAAAAAAAGACAACTGGCCGCGAAACTTGAATGTCACCCTGGAGAAGGCATATCCCGCCGGTACCGCGACCAGCAGCGTCAACAGGGTGGTGACCGTTGCAATCAGGATACTGTTCAGGGTGCCGTAGGCGATGTCGCTGGTCCGGATAAAAGCTTCGATGTAATGCTCGACCGTGGGGTTGAAAAATATTTTCGGCGGCAGGGTAAAGATATCCGTCCGATCCTTGAAGGAGGTGATGATCACCCAAATCACCGGAAAGGCCCAGGATAATATCATCAGGGCAAAGAGGATATATTTAACCCCGAGCCCGATCAGTTTTAAGCCGTTTTGTCTATGGCGTGGCGTTACCATTACGTGTGATCCAATCAACCGATGCTTGCGCGCCGCATCCTGAAGAAGATGAGCGAAACCCCTACCGTGATAAGAAGCAGCACGGTGCCCAGGGCAGCTCCGTAGCCGAGATTCAGTGAATTAAACGATTCCCGATAGGCATACAGATTCAGAATCTCGGTGGATGTTCCCGGTCCGCCCCCGGTGGCCGAAAATATGGCCGCAAATGCCCGCAAGGCAATCATGGTCCGAAAAATGACTACAATCACGATGGCCGGTCTGAGCATCGGCAGAATAACATAACGAAACCGCTGCCAGGCCGTGCGCGTATCCAGCAGGGCGGCCTCCAGCGGTTCCTGCGGCATGGCATTCAGGCTGGCCAAAAACACCAGGAAAGCAAAGGGCGTCCACTGCCAGGTGTGGATGATGATCACGGAGATCAGCGCCCAGGTGGGATCAACCAGCCAAGGTTTCGATCCAAAGCCCAGCAGAATCGCAATGTAGTCCAGAATGCCGTATTCAGGTGTCAGGATTAAGGTGCGCCAGGCAAGGCCCACGACCACTGGTGCCAGAATCATGGGCAAAAGAACGCTGACGCGCATGAGACCCTGGCCCCGGAAGCCTCGGAAAAAGGCCATGGCCAGCGCCAGCCCCATTGCGACTTGGAGAACGACCGTGATGACGGTATAGACGGCCGTCAGCCAAATCGAATGCCAGAAACGGGCGTCATCCATCATTTCAAGGTAATTTTCCAACCCGATCCAGCCGTTATCCGGCGGGTAGGTCAGATCGATCCGAAAGCAGCTCATTACCAGCAGTGAAACGAGGGGCAGGGTAGTGACCAGCACGAGAAAAAACATCGCCGGTGAAATCATCGCATAGCCGAAGCGTTCCCACTGCTTCTGATATTTCGGTTTTTTGAGGGGGTGTTTTGCCGACATTGCCTTCGCCTGAGATAATTTAATTCTAAGATTGAAAACCTGGTCCTCCGGGACCGTCGAAGATCCCGCTTCGCGGGGGTCGGAGAAGATTGGCTTTGCCGTAAATGAATGCCATGGATTATCTGACGGCCAAAACCACCCCTCTGGGTGAAGTCAAAGCCTGGTCCTCTGGGCCAGGATTCTTTGCTTACGGGGGCGACCGGAGAGCCGGCAACCCCCGAACAAGACCTGGTCAGATATACGGTTTAGGCGCGCTTCATTACTTTGGCAATTGCCGCGTTGGCTTCATCGAGCGCCTCTTTCGGCGACTTTTGCCTGACCAGCGCCGCCTGAATGGCCACTGCCATGACTTCGCCGATTTTCGGCCATTGCGGAACCCGCGGTCTCCAGTCGGAGTCGGTGTCTTCCCTCATCGCCGTCAGCACGACGTCCGCATAATCCGGGGTGAAATTGATCACTTTGCGGTACTCGGGATCGCTCCAGATGGAAACGCGGTTAACGCCCGTGCGCACGACCGCATCCGGGGTCTCCTTGTATACGGCCGAGGAGAATTGCGTGGGGCGTGATGCCAGCCACTGGATATAGAGCCATGTGGCGACCTTTTTGTCTTTTGGCAGAACCGAATTGATCGGCATGGTCCAGTTCCAAATGCTGGAAACCCGGCGGCCGGACGGGCCTTTGGGCCAGCGCTGGTAACCGGTCTTGCCGGCCATTTTCGACTTCTGAGGGTTCTCGATAATGGAGGCGGTGGAGTTCGAATCAATAAACTGCGCCACGCTTTGGCCGGCAAACGCTTCCATTATTTCCGGCCAGTTCCAGTTTTCGACTCCGGCCGGACCGTAGTTTTGAAGAAGCTCACAGTAATATTCCAAAGATTTTACCCCGGG
>CP070771.1:1883358-1887520 GCA_020345785.1 Desulfobacterales bacterium | reverse complement strand
ATGTCATTTTAAAAATACATTATGTCGCTATCAGCACTTGTGCCATATGTCATATGTTGTAGTATTTTGTAACATATGCCATATGGCCCAATTAAAGGAGGGTTTTCAGTTTGATCGAAACGGAGACATGTCTCATATCTTAAACCAAGTTCCCTGCACCAGAAATCTGACACCTGAAACCTTTAAAAAAATCAAAGCAATCGGCAACATCGACAATAAATTGCCGATACGGCGCTGTTAAGCCCTTAATGCAATGTTCAGATTGGCAAGCATGATCGCGCTTGCAGTATGGAAGAACCCTAACCCTGTCCAAATAACCTTCGGACGGGGTTTTTTTTGGATGCGGTCGGCAGACCTGCAGGGTGGGCTGCCGCACCAGCCGGGTCCGGCTAGGCAAGGCATCCGGCTGAACAACACAAAATGCATGCGAATGATGAATAGCTCAAGTACCCGCCAACCTAGACCGATCAGAACCAAATGTGATCCAAATATGTTTCGAAGATTCACACGGGCGATCTCTATACGTGAATACGTGACATTTAGCCAATATTTTTTATATAAATCAGCGACTAACGGAAGAGCGTGGGCCCGGTCCCTGCCAGGGGGCCTCCTCATTCTCCCAGCTCTAAGCTCTACCGGTGGTTGCTGATTTATTTGGGACAGAATTATGCACCACCCTGCTGACGCAAATCCGGCAAACAGCTACCGCGACGTGCTGCGGGTAAGCCTGCCGCTGGTGATCAGCATGACCACCACCGTGGTGATGACTTTCACCGACCGGGTGTTTCTGGCCAATTACTCCTTAGATGCCATTGCCGCCGTTCTGCCGGCAGGCATCTCCGCCTTTGTCTTTATTTCGTTTTTTGCCGATACGGCCGGCTACTGTAATGTCTTTGTCGCCCAGTACACCGGGGCAGGCACCTTATCCAGAGTCGGCAGCGCCTTGTGGCAGGCCATTTATTTTGCACTTGCCGCCTGGCTGATAATGGCGGGCCTTTCTTTTGCCGGGGCTCCGCTTTTTCGTCTGGTTGGCCATGCGGTAGAAGTGCAGGAGCTCGAGGTAACCTATTTCAGGGTGCTTTGTTTGGGCGCGGGGATTCATATCGTTGGGATGAGTTTTGCCAGTTTTTTCACCGGACGCGGCGTCACCCGACCGGTGATGATTATTTACATCATCGCCATGTTCTTGAACGTTCCTCTGGACTATGCCCTGATCAACGGGATCTGGGTATTCCCCGAACTGGGTGTCCTGGGTGCCGCGATCGCGACGGTTTTTTCCTGGGCCAGCGCTACAGTGTTGCTCGGCATATTCGTGTTCACCCGTGAAAATGATGAGATTTTCGGGGTTTTCAAAAACCGTTCCTTTGATGCCGCTCTTATCAGGCGCCTACTGCGCTACGGTGTGCCCAGCTCGCTTCAGTTCAGCCTGGATGTGTTTGCCTTCCTGTTTTTTGTACTGATTGTGGGACGCATCGGCAAAGCGGCGCTGGCGGTCACCAATATCGGCATTGCCCTGGATTCCATATCCTTCCGGCCATTGATCGGCTTTGCCCTCGGGACCAGCACCCTGGTGGGACAGGCCTTGGGGCGCAACCGGCCGGAGGAGGCAGTTGCAGCCGCTCGGGCGACCATGGCTATCGTGGCATCGTATATTTTCGTACTGGTTTTGCTATTTCTGTTCGTTCCGCAGCCGCTGCTGGAACTTTTCCGTCCCCGGGATTTCAGTCCGGAAGACTATGCAGCCATCAAGGGCATGGGAATCGTGGTGTTGCGCTTCGTGGCGGCCTACTTGTTGCTGGACGGATTGTATATGATCAGCACGGCGGTGCTCAAAGGAGCCGGCGACACCAGCTTTATCATGTGGAGCATGGGATTGATCTCTTTCTTCGGAATGATCCTGCCGATTTATATCGGCATTGAGGTTTTCGGAATGGGATTATACTATGCCTGGGGTTGCACCGTCTTTTTCCTGGCCCAACTGGCAGCGCTGACTTTCTGGCGATTTTGTCAGGGCAAATGGAAAACCATGCGGGTGATCGAGCATAGCGCTTAGGGCATAGCGCATAGGGTTTGGAAAAGTAGGGCCACGCCCTGACTATCAGCATCAGGATTTCATTGCGGCCAACATGACTGCTCCCATTATCGCGAGGAAAAAAATAACACCGCCGTTGGAACCGCTGCGGGCGAAATAATATAGCACAAAAGGGACCGCAAGCATCAGAATAAGCAGAATGCTATGCAGATTAGGCGCATGCTTTTTTATCAAATCAAACATTTTTAAACTCTTTGGAGGTTCACAGTTTCAGGGTTCACAGTTTCAGGGTTCAGAGGTTCAGGGTTTAGAGTCTAAAGATTCAGAGTTAAAAGGTCTATGGTTCAGCGCAACCGACGGCCGCAGAGCAGACAGTTTGATCGAAGAAGAAATCCCCTCTTACTCCCCTTTAGAAAAGGGGAGGACGGCATGGTTTCGAAACCTGATAACAGTTTAGGAACTTTGTGGGAGCGGTTTTTAACCGCTATCAACTCGGATGGACCAACATCTATAATCGTGGTTAAAAACCACTCCCACCAGGCATTAACCTAAATCCAAAAATGCCATCGAATTTTATAAAGTTTCATAAGACGGTTCAAAGTTTCACGATCGACCTGCATATGAAACTTTCACCCTTTTTCCTTTAGCCTTTCTCCTTTATCCTTCACTTCTTTCATATCCAAATAACTAATAACGAATAACTTATAAACTATTACCCGTTATCATCTCAACCCTGAACCCTGAACCCTTAACCTTTGAACCCTTCACACAAACACCGCCGCGGCCAGCATCGTAAAAAGACCGATCAGGGCCGTGATCACTAGGCCGTAACGGAGAGTAGCGTGCAGAACCGGGCCTTCTTTGCCCGAAAGACCCACAGTGGAGCAGCCCACCAGGATTTTGGCCGGGGCAATCATGCTTCCCAGGGCACCGCCGGTTGTCTGGGCCGCCAGAATCACGGCGACACTGAGCCCGGCGATTTCGGCGGTCTGTTGCTGAAGGACGCCGAAAACCACATTGGAATTGGTGTTGCTGCCGGTCATGAAGGCACCCAGAAGTCCGATCCAGGTAGAAAAAAACGGGTAGAGGCTGCCGAAAACACGGCTGATGCCTTCGGCCAGAAGATAGATCATGCCGCAGTGATCCATTATCATGGCAAAACAGACCATGCTGACGATTCCCAGACTGGTGGGCACCCCGCTTCGAATGGAATTTGATATGATCCGCCGGAGAGCGCCCGGGCTGTAATAGCCCCTGGCGGCATACACCAGATAGCTGATGATCGACGCGTATCCCAGCAGCGCACCGCCGTGGCCGAAAATGTTGATCGCCTTACCGTGTCCGGCAGGCACAACCCAACCGGTACGCGAAGTTATCTCCGGAAAGAAAAGCGACAATTTAACCTGTCCCAAAAAATGCCGCAAGGGCGCGAACATGACACCCATAAACACAATGACGATTAAAATCAGATAGGCCGAAAGCGCCCAGCCTAAACCCATCTCGCTTGCGACATCCGACGCCGGCGTCCGGTTGTAAATTTTCAAGCGCGCTACGGCCAGGCAGGCAATCAGTCCCGCCAGGCTGGCGCCGAGCCCGCCCAGGGTCCACATACCCGCAACCACCAGAATATACTGGGCGCCGGCCATGGCCGTGCCGATCACCAGCAGCGCAACGGCGCTGTGTTTTAACATTTTCCAGCCGCCGAAGACATGGATGGCACAGATCCCGCAAAGGTAGGCCGCCACGCCCAGAAGTATGGCGGACCACGGACCGAGGTAGGCCGAGTTGAGCCCGGTAACGGCCATCATGGCCTGAAAGGAGGCCCCCATGGAGCCGAAGGTAACCGACCAGCTGTGGCCGATGGCCGGTACGGCCACCGCAACCACCGGCGAAAAACCGAGCCCGATCAAAAGGGGGGCCACCACGGCAATCGGAACGCCGTATCCGGCCACCCCCTGCAAAAAGGAGCTGAAAATCCAGCCGAAAATAAGCAATTGAATGGATTTGTCGCCGCTGAAACGCTGAATGCCGATGCCGATGGCCTTGATGGCGCCGGTTTCATTGACCACATTGTAGAGCAGGAGCGCCGTCCAGATGATGTAAAGCACATTTAGGGAAAGCAGTATCCCC
>CP070771.1:1879091-1883258 GCA_020345785.1 Desulfobacterales bacterium | reverse complement strand
AAACATGGCATCGATGCCGTCCTGTTCGATCAAGTGCGTGTCGAACCGACAGATGTCTCGTTTAAAGAGGCAATTAAGTTCGCGGAGGATGGGAAATTCGATGGATTTGTGGCCGTCGGCGGCGGGTCCAGCATGGATACCGCCAAGGCCGCCAACCTTTATTCGACCCATCCGGCTGAATTTATGACCTACGTGAATACGCCCATCGGCAAAGGAACACCGGTGCCCGGTCCCCTGAAACCGCTGGTGGCGGTTCCAACCACGGCCGGCACGGGCAGCGAAACAACCGGTGTCGCCATTTTCGACCTGGTTGAGATGAACGCCAAAACAGGTATCGCGCATCGCGCTCTGCGGCCGGCGAAAGGTATCATCGATCCCGACAACACGCGCTCTTTGCCCAAAATGGTGGCCGCCTGCACGGGATTGGATCAGCTGACCCATGCGCTGGAATCACTGACCGCCCTGCCTTTTAACCGGCGTCCGGCACCCGAACATCCCAAACTGCGGCCCGCCTACCAGGGATCGAATCCGATCAGCCATATCTGGGCTTCACGCGCTATCGAAATGATTTCCCGCAATCTCGTCCGTGTGATCGAAGACCCTGCGGATGATGAAGCACGCGGTGAAGTGCTGCTGGCCGCCACTTATGCCGGTATCGGCTTCGGAAACGGCGGTGTCCATCTGGCCCACGGCATGTCATATCCGGTATCCGGAATGGTTCGCAGCTATGTGCCGGAAGGTTATCCGCCCGGACAACCGCTGGTACCGCATGGCATGGCGGTGGTGCTCAATGCCCCGGCGGTTTTCAAGTTCACGGCTTCAGCGAATCCGGATTTGCACCTGTACGCAGCGAAACTGATGGGCAAGGACATTTCGGACGCCGACCCCGCAGAGGCCGGCGAAATACTTTCAGGTGCGGTTGTGGAGCTGATGAAAAAGGTCGGCATGCCGAACGGACTGAGTGCGGTGGGTTACGGACCGGAGGACGTCGATAAGATGGTTGCCGCGACCCTGCCCCAACATCGCGTCACCAAGATCTCCCCGCGCCCGGCCAGTGCCGAAGATTTGAAGCAATTGTTTCTGGATTCGATGGTGCTGTGGTAGTGTCACCCCAATTGAGTTAAAACAATTGCGAGTAATTAGTTAATCGTTATTAGTTAATAGTTTGCGGAAGGCAGACTCAACGACCACCCCGTGCAGAGCCCTGGATGGCTTGAATTATCCCGCCCTCAGGCGGGAAAAGGCAAGAGGACGTCAGTGCTCTTCGCGTTGAACTTGTCCGCCTGCGGCGGACCGCGAGGGATGCGGAGTCCTGCCGAGGCGCATGTGCGTCAACTTAAGAAAAAATCATCGGGATTAGACATAATGTAGCGGCGGGGTTTATCCCCGCCCCGACCATGATGGTTGTCTTCGTCAGGCGTTCTGCTGATATATCTATTAAAAGTGGCGTGGCCCGCCGCTCAGGCGGGGATAAACCCCGCCACTACACAATTGGCGCTTTAACACGGATGATCACCCGCTGAGTTACATCCGGTATGCCCGCGCAAAAGTCCTCAAGTTGACCCGCATGCGCCGAGGTGGGATTTGTATGGCAAGAATCATTTTATTTCGGATTTTGCAATTCTAAACGATGACAAGACCGATTGGTGATCGAATGGACCAGCAAAATTTTGACGACTACTTTAACAAGCGTTATTTGGACCAGATCGGCTATTACGAAGCCAAATCAGGAGAAAATCAGCTGATCTATCGCTACTTACAGTGGGCACTGATCATACTGGCAGCATTGACACCGGCCTTGATCGAGCTTGATCTGAATACGCTTTTCGGCAAGGGCTTCAGCCATATAGCTACATTAACTTCGGTTACAGTGGCAATTTTGACGGCGGCGCTAAAGACGTTTAAATATCAGGAAAATTGGATAAATTATCGTACTACCTGTGAAGCACTTAAAAAGGAGCGATATTTATATGAAGCCGGCCTGGGTGACTATCAAAATTCAGCTGACAGGCAGGCTCAATTCATCGACAGGGTCGAAGCGCTGATCTCGAGGGAAAACACGCTGTGGCTATCTTTTCAAAAGAAAAAGGAGGAAAAAAAATAAATTTCTCGTTCTCTGACCTCTGTCCTCAATGAGGCGAGAAGGCCGGAAAGCTGGGAAGCTGTAAGGCTGTAAGGGGAATCATTGCCGTTTTTCCGACGTCGTTACTCTCCTCTGACTTCTATCTCTGCGCTATGCCCTATGCTCTGCCCTCCGCCGCCGCGCCATCCTGTCCCGTCGCAGTCACGCTGCAAGCGTGACGAAGTCGGACATGTCCGGCGAAGCTGGAAGCCCGCAGGGCGACGGCGGGTCCTCTGCGCCTGGTCCTCAGACCCTTTTATCCAGTATATAGTAACGGCCGTCTTCCGGCATAATCTCTTGATAACTTTGCGGCAGGGCTTTATATTGAATTATTTTCGATCCCCACCTTACGATGTTCAAAAGCACCGGTAAATCCCGTATCTCTCCCCGAGAGAGATCGGTCTTAAGAAGAAAATCTAAAATAATTCATCGCTGAACAGCAGTTGGCGGAAGACGGCAATCACTTTTTTCCATAATCATCACGGCAAGTTTGACAGGAGGGGAGTGACATGAACATCGGCAATCTGTTAATCAGGAACGCACGCTATTATCCCGACAAGCCCGCCCTGATATTTGAAAATCAACGCTATACGTATCGGCAGTTCAACCAGCAGGTCAATCAGCTGGCCAACGCCCTGCAGAACATGGGAATCCGGAAAGGAGACAAGATTGCGACCCTGCTGCCAAACTGTATGGAGCTGCTTGAAATCTACTGGGCAGTGGCTAAAATCGGCGCCGTCGTGGTCCCCCTGAGCACTCTGCTTCTGAAAACAGGGCTGAAAGCCCTGCTGAAGGATTCTGATGTGATCATGGTGATTGCCGATTCCGGAATGGTTGAGACGCTGGAGCAAATCCGAAATGATCTTGACGCTGTGCCTCCCGAAAACTTTATCCTGACCGACAGCTCCGACACCCCCGGCTGCCGTTCCTATCATGAGCTGAAGGCGGCGGCCGGCATCCTCGATCCCCCGCCTGTCGAAATCAATAATGACGACATCTTTAACATTATCTACAGCAGTGGAACAACCGGCCAGCCGAAGGGAATCATTCATACCCACGCGATTCGGGCCATGTACGCCTACCTCAGTGCAACCTCGTTTCGTATGACTCCGGAAAGCGTGTTTATGCATACGGGATCCATCGTCTTTAACGGGGCCTTTGTCATGCTGATGCCGTCGATGTTTCTCGGGGCGACTTTCATCCTCCATCGTCAATTCAATGCGGAGGCCTTCATCGAAGCCGTCGCACGCGAGAAAGTCACCCACGTCATCATGGTGCCGGCCCAATTGATTGCCATCCTGCACTCGAAAAAATTCGCACCCGAAGCCCTCTCGTCGCTGGAAATGATCTGCAACGTCGGCGCTCCGCTGCATCAGGAACATAAGGAACAATTGACCGGATATCTGCCGAACCGGTTTTATGAGCTTTATGGCTTGACCGAGGGCTTTCTAACCATTCTTGACAAGAATGATTATACCGCCAAACCGGGCTCGGTCGGCGTTCCACCCCCATTTTACGAAATGCGAATCGAGGATCCGGCCGGCAATGAAGTCCCCGCTGGACAAATCGGAGAGATCGTCGGACGCGGCCCCATCCTGATGCCGCAGTATTATAAACGCGACGACCTCACCCGGGAAGCCATCAAAGATGGCTGGCTGTATACCGGCGATTTGGGATACGTGGATGAAGACGGCTATCTTTATCTCGTGGATCGCAAAAAGGACATGATTATTTCGGGCGGCGTCAATGTCTATCCCAAAGACATCGAGGAGGTCATCGTGCAGCATCCTGCCGTGCTGGAAGCTGCCGTATTCGGGCTGCCGAACGAAAAATGGGGTGAAAGCCCGGTGGCCGCGGTCACGCTGACCGAATCAGGTATAATCACCCCTGAGGAGCTTAGGCAGTGGATCAACCGGCATGTAAGTGCCAAATTCCAGCGCGTCCAGCGTGTGATCATCATGGATGAACTGCCGCGCAACATTGCCGGCAAGGTTCTTAAACGGGTCCTGCGCGAACAACTGGAAAAAGCGTATCCGGTAATGACT
>CP070771.1:1874794-1878991 GCA_020345785.1 Desulfobacterales bacterium | reverse complement strand
TGTAGGAGAAGGAGCGCAGAAAAAAACCTTTCCCGGTGTGGTGCTCGATCTGTCACCGGGCGGCGTCTTGCTGACTTACGCCAAAGGCTCTGATGTTCCCTTCTCTTCCATCGGCAGGCTGCCGCGATTCGAACTTTGCATCGAGGATCCGCGCTCCCATGAGCAGCTTAAAATCAATTGCGACACACGCCACATGCGAGATACCGGCAACGAAATCCAGGTGGGGGCAAGCTTTATCAATCCCGGTGAGCAAGAACTCCAAAAATTGGCAGCCTACTTTGATTAAAAATTTAAAAGGGGGACGCTGACTAAATAACGGATCAAATCGAATTTGCTGACTTGCCAACTTAAAACCTTAAAAGCGCAAATTTTTTTTGGCCAAATGTAATACAAATTATATACAATGTATGAATTATCAAAATAAAATAAACTTAAAACAATCAATAACTCTAACTAAAGGAGGGAAAAACATGCAAGCTAATTTGGGGGGAATATTTCGAGTCATCGTATGTGTGGTTGCCGCTGTTACACTGACGGTTCCGGCCTGGGCCGACAGTGAGGTTTTTGTGGTCAGCGCTTCAGCCAACGGCGATGCCAGCTATACGATGAGCAATGGTGACGGCTCATTTGCTGCAATGGAGATTTTGCAACTAACTAAGGATAGCGGAATCACGGCCTATGCGTTGTCCTACGGCAACGGACTCGGCGATTTCGACAATGACGGCGATTATGACTACATTGCAGGCTTTGGCTATGGGGGCGGCGATATTTATATCTTCGAGAAGCTTGGGGACGGCAATCAGTTCGGCTCTCCGATGAATGTAGCATCATGGAACGAGGGCTATTATCCCATGGACCTGGCGGTGGCCGATTTTAACGACGACGGTAATCTGGATTTTATCATGTCATATATGTACAGCGCCACCACCGGGCTCTATCTTGGTAACGGCAGCTTCGGATTTACCTATATCGCTTTAGAAAATACCGCTCCAAGTTATTCCGCCGGTATCGATACGGCCGATTTTAATGGGGACGGGCTTGCCGACTTTGTTGTGGCGCCGAATTCCCCTGGGCCGATCTATGTGAACCTCAACAACGGCGACGGAACCTTTACAAAATCAACCTTCAACACCCATGACGGCAATTCGGTCTACGGAATTGCTGCGGCTGACTTTAACAATGACCGCATGCCGGATATTGCGACCGCCTATCACGATTATCTGATTATATATCTCGGCAATGGTGACGGTACGTTTCAATGGTCGGCCAGCCATGAATTCGATCTGAACCGATCCGCGCTCGACAACTATGATTTTGACGGTGACGGCAATCAGGATTTGGTCGCTGCCAACTTCGGTTCGGTCACCAATGGTATCGCCATTCTTCTGGGCAATGGGGACGGTACATTTACCTTTGACGCCACTTACGATAACGGCATCACCAAGTACCAGGAAGCGGTAACCGCTCCACCTTATGAACCGGCACTAAATCTCGAACCGGTGGCCGCACTGGATCCCGTATTCCTCGAAATCACGGCCGGTGAAGAAATAGAATT
The DNA here is from genome assembly GCA_020345785.1 of Desulfobacterales bacterium. The sequence continues at coordinate 1,877,436 of CP070771.1, read as the reverse complement.
CGATGGTTCCGGATCCTACGATGAGGACGGCGAAATTGTCAGCTACGATTGGGATTTCGGGGATGGAAGTCAAGCCACTGCAAGTGCCGCAGTTCAACAAACATATGCCAATGCAGCTCAACAAACATATGTCTATAATGAGGCCGGCCAGTATGTGGTAACCCTTACCGTGACCGACGATAAAGGGGCCACGGCCAGCGTTACGGCGGAGGTTCATGTGTCAGCTGTACCGGTCACAGTCAGTTTTACCCCGCGCTCACTCAATCAGAGAAGCAGGGGCAAATGGATCGCGGCCACCATTAAAGTGCCCGCCGGTTATAACGCCCGGACGATCGATATTGCCAGCGTGCAGCTTGCGCCGGACGGCGGACCTGCCGTAACAGCCTATACAAGTCCCAAATCCGGGTTTCTGAAGAAATTCCTCAGAAAATATGGCAGCAAGCGCAGACTCACCCTCAAGTTTGACCGTCAGGCTGTCATCGATGCGCTGGGCGGGGCTTCGGGCAGAACGGTCCTGAATCTGGAAGGCAAGATACTCCGCGACGGCAAGTGGGTGGACTTTTCAGGCGCGGGAACCATAAAGGTTATCGAGAAGAAAAAGAAAAAAGTCAAGATATCCAAGAAGAAATAAATTCTGGATGATATTGGCATCAATCAACAATTCATGACTCAATTAACAGGAGGTTAAAATAATTGAGCAAACCTCAAAAGGGCAGAACCGACTCGGTTCCGCCCTTTTGATTTCTAATTTCTCCATAGATCCAGGATCGTCCCACCCTCGCCATGAGCCGCGACGAAAGTCATACTTCCAATCTTGACAATTACAAATTATATGCTAACATACATTCAAATTACGATTGGAGGTGATCATTGATGGGACAAGTAACGATTTATCTGGACTCGGAAACAGAAAAAAAATTGCACAACATCGTCAGAAAAAGCGGCGTTTCCAAGAGTAAATGGATCGCTGACCTGATCAAGGAAAAAACATCCCACACCTGGCCTGATCACATATCCGAACTGGCCGGTGCCTGGAAAGATCTACCCACTGTCGAAGAAATCAGGGCGGGCATGGGTGAGGATGCAAAGAGAGAGCCGCTATGAAATATTGTTTAGATACCAACACCTTGATCTATTTTTTCAAAGGTCGGGGAAATGTCTCAAACCGGCTGCTGACTATTCCACCCGGCGAAATCGCAATCCCCGCAGTCGTTATCTTTGAACTTGAAGTCGGTATCGGAAAATCGACATCTCCACGTAAAAGGATAGCACAGCTCCATGAAATTACATCCTTAGTCAGTATTATTTCTTTCGGGCAACCGGAAGCGAAAAGCGCGGCAGCTATCCGCATAAAGCTTGAGAATCAGGGAATTCCCATCGGACCCTACGATATTTTAATTGCTGCCTCGGCCATGGCCAACAAGTGCACCCTGGTTACGCACAACAAAAAAGAATTCGACCGGATCGAAGGTCTGAAAATTGAAGACTGGTATTAGCATTTAATTTAAGGATTCTCTCGCTTAACACTTTAATTTACTCAGAGCTTATCGCTTTCATACTTCTTTTCTCAAACCAAATCTTCCGCCAGCCTCTCCGGGCCGCTCTTTTTCGCCTTTTATCTCTTGCATCCAACCTCACACCTCCAATCCTTTGCCCTATGCCCTTTGCCCTCTGCGCTTCGCCCACTGCTCTTTGTGCTCTGCCTTCTCCGTTATCCTTTTGCCTTGCGCCGAATGCCGGGAGCCTTTGGCCTCCTGGCCTCCAAGCATTCCAGAGGCCGACCGCAGAAATCTTGAAATTCGATCGGCCATCCCGTTCCAATCGGCGGGGCTTCCAAGCCAAAGGACCGTGCGCCCAACGCCGAAGGCCGAAAGCCTATTTCTTATCCTTTTACCTTTAACCTTCACCCATGCGCCTTATATTTAAGGTTCAATTTTTGGATGCATTACGTCGATTTATTGAATCCCATCGTGAGAATTTGATGGAAGAGTTCATTCGGGAAGATGTTGAATGGGGATTGACTGGTGACGACTAGAGCCGCTTCGAGCGTTGTTTGTGATGCAGGTCCGATCATCCATCTTGATGAACTTGATTGCTTATCATTGCTGAACGATTTTGATCAGGTTTTGATTCCATCACAGGTTTTTCAAGAGATTGTGTATCATCGGCACGGTGCATTACAAAATTCTGATTTATCTTTCCAAGAAATAGAGGTTGCAATCAGTCCAAATCCGACATTTCAATTTCTAGTGAGATCCCTATCACTGGATTTGGGAGAGCAGGAGCTCTCTCCTTAATGCAAAATTATCCAGATGCAATTTTTTTAATGGACGATGCGGCTGCACGTCTTGCTGCGTCTAATTTGGGCTATCGTGTTCATGGAACCATTGGTATCTTACTTCGTTCAATTAGACGCAAACAGAAGACCAGAGAAGAAGTAGCTACGATTTAGCATGAGTTACCTCATCATTCAACACTGCATATTCGTTCACAATTACTCGAAGAAATTATCGCCCGTCTCGAGAGTGGGATATAATTTTTGTTCTCTGCCTTCTCCGTTATCCTTTTGCCTTGCGCCGTGGGCCTTCTCTTCCCCTTCCCTCCTCTACCTTAGATCGGCTCAGTCCTCAGCTCTCAGTCCT
>CP070771.1:1870496-1874694 GCA_020345785.1 Desulfobacterales bacterium | reverse complement strand
ATGTAACAATGTCCGTACGGGTCAATATTGACCGTCACTTCTTGAGGGAGGTAATAAATCATTTCAACTTTGATGGTGTAGACACCCGCTTTCAGGTCCCGGAAATGGTCTTCGCCCATCGAGCCTTTTTCAGAAAAGCCGCCGGGCCCCGTTACCTCGTAGAAGCCGCCGATCCGTTCCCCGTTGGCCTCGTTTATTACCGTTATATAAAGATCGGCAAGCTCATCATCGGCATCGGCGCAAACATTATCGCAGCTGAACATGTAAAGTTTCATTTTGTTTTGGGCGGTACCCGGTGTGTTGCAGTCCGCCATGCATTTCTTGTAAGCTTGCGAATTCGGGTTCTTGGGTTCCCGCGACAGCACGCCGGAGGGGGCTGCCGTGAAGTACAACAGTAAAATGAGGGTCGCAACCAATCGATGTCTCATCGTGCCTCCTGTGGGTATCAACATGTTTGCCTGAATTGAGCATTTCCAATGGTAAAAGGGGAACCTGAGTAAGAGCAAGAATCACGCCAGTTTGCTGATTTTAAATAAATAATAATTTCATTATGTTAATAGGAAAATCGGCTGAGAATCGTCAGGTTCGGCCGGAATTTCATTCCGGCCCGTCAAAATACTGTCGTACCAAACCCTGAATAAATTCCTAAAGGATCTCTTGGTTTTTGACGATAGTTAACTCAACTACCGCGCCCCGCGCAGTGCGAGATGACTTGGCTTTTTTCGGTATCAGCGGAAAAAGTCAAAAGCACGCCAGTGCTTTATATGTTGAACCTGCAATCCTGACGCGGCGCGATATGTATGGCAAGAATTAAGAATAAGGCGGGTTGAATTTGCATGAAAACACTCACCAAATATAAAATAACAAGAATCATCATTTTTTCCCTGCTATTGCTCATTTACTCAAAAACGGCCTTCGCTCAGGGCGGTTTCGATTTCTATTTTTTTGGTCAAAATATTAAATCCTTTCAAGACAGTAACTGGATGAAAGTGGCTGTCGGAGCTTTTGCTTCGATATGTGTCCATGAGTTAGGTCATGCGATTTATCTTGAATCCAGGGGGAAATCGTGGAATTTTAATGCTTCTATTTCATCCGGATTTTCGGTTCACACCGATGAAAATCTGGCAGATCCGGAAAGGAGTAATTTCGGCAGAGCCGGTTTTGCCCTCCAGAGCTTGGTTGGGACCGGACTCACCCTTTTTGAGGAAACCAGGAATTTGGATTTTACCAAGGGTTGGGTTGCGATGAACGCCGTTCAGGTTTTTTCATATCAAGGTCGACGCAATGATGATGATGACGATTTTGCGCTGATCGAAGAGGGCGGTGGTGACGGTGATCTGGAATTTGCGGCATTTTCCTTTTTGAGTATTAACAATTTGATGCGGTTAGAAAATGACTTATTGATTTTAGATACAAAATCAGAAGCTACCTTGGACTTTAATCTTTCCAATAAATTTTTAGGATCTGAATTTGAAACAAAAGAGGAATTTGGTTCATATCCAGACAGCCGACTGCCTTTGAATATCACTTCATCTCTTGAATCGCCGCAGCTTGACCCGCAAAAAGCCGCTGTGGAAAATAGTTCATGGATCAATCCCCCGAAATTAGCTGACTTCAACTGAACTCAGTGCCTCAATTTTAGCGTAAAAGTCAACTACCAAGCAGTCGTAGCATACGGGATGACACGCGATGACTTGACGGTGACGGCGTTTTTGCTATTGGAAACCCAATCCATTTAAAAAACTCGGTTGCTGCCGGAATTATGTCCGGTCATGAAAACGGCTTTGTTAAAACCGACGCCCAGATATATCCCGGCAACAGCGGCGGACCGCTCATCAATGAAAACGGTCAGGTAATCGGCATCAATACCATGAAAATGCTCACTCGCAATTTTGAAGGTCTCGGTTTTGCTATCCCCATCGAAACCGCCATGACGGAATTTCAGACCTTTTTAAAACAAATGCCGTAGCGTCATTGCCGGCGCTTTTACCTTGAGTAGGTGCACTTTATTACGGCCTTCCAAGGATTGTCGATGAAACAATTGAGGCGGGAATTAGGCCGGTTTCGACCAGTCGCGGATAAACAGCGCAACTTGAGCCTTGTTCATTTCACCCCGGGCAACTGCCAGCACCATTTCGGCGAAGTCGTCCTCCGGAGCATGGAAGTCGAAGCCGTTCAGGTCAAGAAAAATGAGCGCTGCCACAGCGCCGCCCCGTTTATTGCCGTCCACGAAGGGATGGTTTTTCACCAGGTGGAAGAGATAGCTTGCCGCCATCTCAAAAATATCCGTATGCAGAAACTCACCGCCATAGGTGGCCGGCGGCATGCCGAGAGCAGCCTTCAAAAGATCGATATCCCGTATACCGGGTGCACCGCCATAACGGGTTATCTGATCCCTGTGTATCGAAAGTACCTCGGCCAAACTGAGAAACTTCGGGTCCATGGTTTATTCCGAGAGTTTCTTGAGAGCCTTGGGGTATCGGGCGTTCACTTTGTCGAGGGCCTCTCGAAATGTCGATTCTCGGCTTGCATCCTTGACGGGAGAAAGTATGAGCACCTGCCCGTCGGTGGAGATGTCGAAGAGCGTGTCGGCGTCCGCGTTAATGAGTTCAAGGATTGGCTTTTCGATCACAAGCGCAAGGCTGTTCCCATGCTTGGTTAGAGTCTTAATCATGATTTGAAGTTCCTATGAATGTGGTTACAATGTTATAACAAAGATATAACAAACTGGTGGCCCGGTCAAGAGCTATATTAAATTTGAAATGATCCGGCTACCCCCTGGTTGTTCCAGATAATCCTGTCTTTGTTGCGTCTATCTCTCAATTCAATGGCGCCTGCCGGGCAGATGCCCACACAGAAACCGCAGCTCCAGCATTTGTTTTCATCGATGCAGACCTTTGATTGGCGTTCATCGACCGTGAACACCCGGTAGATGCAAGTGGTTTCGCAGGTACCGCAGAGGGTGCACAGCTCCGTGTTGATGGTCGGTACATAGGGGCAATCGGGGGGCGTGGTGTAAGGATATTTTTCTTCTGATTTTAAAATGCCTGGGTTTTTAATGTGCCTGAGCGCCTTGCCCCGGAATTGGCTGATGGATTCATATCCTTTGGCCTGCATCCAGTCGCAGATTCCAGCATGGAGGGCATCCAAAATTTGGGGGCCTTCAAAATACATGGCCGAACCAATGCCTACCAGCGGACAGCCGCACAGCAAATATTGCAGCGCATCCCGCGCCTCGTAGATGCCGCCGACCCCGATGACCGGAATATCGGCTACCTGGCGTATCCGCACAATGCGGCCCAACGAATAGGGCAGAAAAGCTCGTCCCATGACATACCCGCCTATAGCTGGGGCACCGAAGGGCACTTCGTTGTCCACATCGATGACGATGCCGCCGGGCGCATTGTGAGCCGTGATAAAGTCCAAACCGGCATCGACGCAGGTTTTGATGAACGCTTCCAGGGGCTCCAGTGTCGGGCTTAGCTTGAGGCCCACAGGGATGGCCGTTTTCTCCTTCACCCGGGCGATGATGTTGCCGGCTGCTTGAAAACTCTTTGAAAAGACGCTGGCTGCGGATGGGGAGGAGAAATTCAATTCCAACATATCGGCCCCTTCTTCTTCAAATACTTTGGCCTGGTTGATCCAGAGATCCACATTCTGAGGATCCTCGAAGAAGCTGACAATCAAGACGATCGATCTATCCCGGCAATGCGCTGCCATCTGGGAAACATGGGTCTTAACCTTTTGACTGTCTTCCACATGCGGAGCGGCAAGCGAATATAAACAACCGCCTTCCGCATACGCCGCGCCGAATTTGTTTAACGGGAACTGATACGGCCGCACCCGGATTCTGAAGCCAGGTGCAGACGTAAAAGTCTTTGAAACGATCCCTCCGATTTTTCTGTCCGTCAGATATCTCAATACCGATAGGTTGGAACCGCATTCGGAGGATGCCACCAGTATCGGGCTTTTAAACCTTAAGCCGGCCATTTCAACTGATAAGTCTGCGCTGCCTGTCATGTTAACCTTCCTTTGGCGATAAATTCATTAATTTTTTCCGCATAATCCTCGGCTGGCAATAGAATCTGCGCATGATTAGTCATCAACACCCAGGCATACATGGTGGTTTTCGTGCCGGCCGCAAGCTCTCCCATGCGTTTGACAAAGTTTTTGCGGTCAGCTACATCGTTAACAATCC
>CP070771.1:1866183-1870396 GCA_020345785.1 Desulfobacterales bacterium | reverse complement strand
TTCGACAATCGGAAAAAATATGGGCACGACAATAAGGATTGTTGACACCACCTCAAGGAAACATCCGAGGAATAGGAGCAAAAAGTTCACGAATATGAGGAAGGTCCACTTATCCAATTCCATTTGCACCGCAAGATTGACGATTTTTTGCGGCACCTGGTTGATGGTGAGCACCTGACCAAATAATACCGCCGCCCCGATGATCATGAAGATCATCGTGGTTGTCTTTACTGTGTCCTTAAAAATGGGCACAATATCTTTGAGACCAAGCCTCCGGTAAATGATAAAGCAGATGATGAAAGCCAACGCGGCTCCTATGCCCGCTGCCTCAGTAGGCGTGAAAACACCCAGGTAAATGCCGCCTATAATTACCGGCGGCATCACAAGGGACAGGGCGGCACGTTTGGACGCCTTCCACCGCTCCGCCCACGAAGAGGCATTTTCTCCTCTCAATTCAGGTCTTCGTGACGCAAAGAACCAACAATAGATGAGGAAAAGGCACGAAATCACTATTCCCGGAATTATTCCCGCCATAAACAGTTTTCCAACCGAGGTGTTGGTGACTGCTCCATAGATGATCATCGGACCGCTGGGAGGGATCAAGATCCCAAGAGTCCCCCCAGCTGCCACAAGACCGAGCACAAATGACTTTTCATATTTATAGCGGATCATAGGGGGTATTGCAGCGATACCTATGGTGGCCGCCGTGGCGGCACTTGAACCACAGATGGCAGCAAAAACGGCGCAGGTTACAACGGTTGTCATCGCCAAACCGCCGGGGAGGTGTTTTAACCATACATGGACAAAATCGAATAAGTCGTCACCGACACCGCCACGGGTCATGATATGGGCCATCAGCATGAAAAGAGGTACGGCCAGAAGCACAAAATTCTCTGTTGCACCATACATCGACATAGGAACTATGGAAAGATTTTGGCCTGTAACAAGAAGTGCACCGATGGCCAGGCTGGCAAGAGAAATGAAAACAGGAAGTCCGGTGAAAAGCAGCAGGAGCAGGATGCCGAAAATAATAACGATTTCCATCAGGTCCTCCTGGCGCGCAACAATAGGAGTTTATGAATGCATTGGAGAATTAAAATTGCCGAGCCTACCGGTACAGCCAGATGGGCTATGTATAACGGGAACTCAATCGCCATGGAACGCCTGCCCATTTTCAACGACAGTGCCACCATTTCGATTCCTTTGTAGAAAAGAATCGAAAAGAACGCGATGCCGACGATGTAATGGAAGAGCAGAAAAATCCTTCTAATTCCTGGTTTTAACCTTGAAATTAAAATATCGACGCCAATATGGGCATCCTCTTTCAACGTGTATGCTGCGCCAAGAAAGACGGCCCACACCATGAGGTACATGGAGATCTCTTCTGACCAGCCGATGGGTCGGCTGAATACGTACCGACCCACAACTGCGTAGCCGACGATGACCGTCATGACACCTGTGAATACGCCACCGACCGCAGCCCCAATTATGGTAAGCTTGTCGATAGTTTTTTCGAGGCGGTCCAGAACCCGGCTCATTTGTCATCCTCCCAGGTTTTTAATGAGATCAACGAGTTGTTGGCCCTCTTCCCCTGTCTTTTGCAGGAAGTAGTCCAGGACAGGCTGCTGCATGACTTCTTTCCAGGTAGCCTCCTCCTGTTTGGTCTGTACATGAATGGTCATCTTCTTCTTCAGTTCGGTAATCGCCTCATCTCTCGCTTTTTCGCTGTCTTTGATGCATTGCGCCTGAACGGTTAGAGCGCACTCCTTGATGATTTGCCTCAAATCCGCCGGCAAAGAGTTCCAGAATTTAGGATTCATAAACATCGGCTGGATCACCGTAAAGTTGCTCACCGCTGTTCCATACTTCTGTATTTCGTAGTAATGCCTCGCCAGTGCCGTGTCTATACCCGTAAGACCGATATCAATGGTGCCTCTTTGAAGCGCCATGTAGACTTCGGGACCGCTGATGGGCATCGTTGAAGCGCCCAAGGCTTCTGACCCGAGATTCATGATCTTCGATGTGCCGCGCATCTTCTTATTTTTGAAATCCTCGGGCAAAATGAGCGGGGTTTCGTTGGAGGTATAAAGATTGGTGCGGCACTGGAGCAACCACATGAGAGGAACCACCCCCTTGGATTCCATCGCTTTGAAGAGTATCGCCCCCGGCTCTCCGCTGATCGCCTTTTCGATAACAGTTAAATCTGTTATGAGCCATGGAATAAGAACCACATCCATAACGGGCAGCATTCCCGCCCACTGGAAATTGGTCGATACCGCAGCCTCGATGCTTCCTGTGACGACGGCCTCGATCACTTCCTTTGGTTTGAATGCCTGGGCAGCGGGATAGACCTCAACCTCAACCATACCGTTCGTTTTTTGTTCAACAAGCTTCTTAAAGTATTTGACATTCATACCGATGTGATGGCTGTCGGGCAGTTGATGCGAAATTCGCATCTTGTAAGTGGCCGCACCAGCGGGAAAGACCAAAACCATCACAATAAACATCACTAGAAATAATTTAACTGCCTTCATGTTGACCTCCTTTCATTAATCATTTTTTTGTTTCAGCGACTTGAAAAAATCGCCGTAATAATAGGATTCGAGATCTCTAATGTTATCCAGGCCGATAAACGTGTTGAAGTCGTCGAAGCAGATCATTCTTTCCATAAAGTTTTTGGTGGTCCCTTCTCTCATCAATCCTTCCCAAAGCGCTTTTAAGGCCCAAGCCGTAGCATACACCGTTGCATTGGGATAAACCACGATATTGAAACCCAGTTCTTCCAGTTCCTTTGTGGTTAGAAGCGGCGTCTTCCCCCCCTCTATTTGGATCGCCAGCGTGGGCGCGTCGATGCTCTTGTTGATGCGTTTCATCTCTTCCAATGATGTTGGCGCCTCCACGAAAATGAGATCCGCCCCCGCTTCCCTGTATAGATTCGCCCTCTCTATGGCTTCATCAATTCCGGAAACCGCTATGGCATCGGTCCTGGCCATGATTACCATGTCCTCATCAACGCGGGCATCCACTGCCGCCTTTAGCTTTGCAACCATCTCCATCTTCGGAATTATCTGCTTTCCCTCCATATGTCCACAACGCTTCGGAAAGACCTGGTCTTCAATGAAAAGGCCTGCCACACCGGCGTTTTCAAACTCCCGGATGGTTCGTTGCACATTCGTCACATTCCCATGTCCCGTATCACCGTCGACAAAAAGCGGAAGGTCCACGGCCTGCACGATGTTGCGCGCAATGCCGACGTTCTCCGTCAATGATAGAATTGACACATCGGGCCTTGCAAGACTGGCGGCCGAGGCGGCGTACCCTCCCATCGTAACAGCCTTAAAACCCACCGTCTCTATGATTTTCGCCGATAAAGCGTCATGGCAACCCGGCATGACAAGGATCTCCTCGTCAAGCATCAGTTTCTTGAAAAGTGTCGTTTTTTTCATTTTTGCACATCTCCTTTTCCTTTGACCGCAAGCATAGCACCCGGCGCACTGGCCTTTTGCACCGCAAACACCATCAGGATTTTGCCCGGTTTGTCGCCTAACGTCCGGGAGTAATGCGGCCTGTTCGAATCGAAGAAAAAGCAATCCCCTTCTTCGAGAATATAGGTCTTACCGTCGTAGATCAGTTCCTGGGTCCCCGCCAGTACATAAACCAGTTCCTGCCCTTCATGTAAGAAAGGTTCTGGAGGAAACTCGGGTCCAATTGTGATGAGGTATCCATCCATGAGTCGGTCCAATTTCTTGTACGATAAAGACTCGTAAAGATATCCCTTTTCGCCGTGAGGCCCATAATAAGCCTTTCCCTCACCCTTCCTGACAATGGTAATTTTCGGCACCTCCAAATTTTGCATCCCACCATTTATAAGAAAAGTAAGATCTACGTCCAAAACGTAGGCAATTTTCGAAAGGGTGCTGACCGGAGGTTCCCTTTTCATATTTTCGATCTGACTTAGATAACTTTTAGTAAACCCAGTTTTCTGAGCCACATCTTTAAGGCTCAATCCTTTTTGTTTTCTAACATACTGTATTCTTGGACCTATGGCCTTTATAAACTCATTGGTTTTTTTCTCATTATCATTCATGATGGAAATCCGTACACTAATAGTTAACCTTCGTCAAGAAAATTTTCTAAAATAAAATTTCATGCAACTGAAAGAGCAAATTTGGGCGGTAATAATATTAAACTTTCGGAAGGTATGAAGAGCTAT
>CP070771.1:1861861-1866083 GCA_020345785.1 Desulfobacterales bacterium | reverse complement strand
ACCGCTACAGCGAAAGTATTTTCTGGTTGTCCAAACTTACACATGCCGCTGGCATATGAATGGAGATAGAAAAAACAATTTTGGCTTATTTTTTATGATCTCGTTATGTCAGCTCGCGTAGCAACGATGACCGCATCGGGCTGAGCAACCCAAAATGGCTGTGAATAATGAATCGCTGGTCAAACCAGACAGATCAGCGCTACGGGTAATCAAAATATATTATGAGAATTTACAAGAGCGAGCTTTCGTCGGAAACACGAATGATGCCGTCAACATTTTTTATATACATCAGCGACCAGTGACAGGTCTTGGTTCCGGCTCCTTCCAGGGGCCTTGCTCATACCCCCAGTTCCGCTGGTGGTCGCTGATACCTGGTAACGTAGATGGCCCTCAAATCGAAACCAAGCGGGGCTTGCCGTGTACTCAAAAACGCACGAAATTTGGAACATTCATTTTATTGAACAGATTATCGACACTATGGCCGATGGCGTTTTCACTCTTGACAATATCGGTCGCGTTACCTCCTGGAATCGTTCGATGGAACGTATCAGCGGATATACGGCTGAGGAGGCCATGGGCAATTCGTGCCAGATTCTAAAATGCAGCCGGTGCTTCGGGAAAAAATGTCCATCGGGCATTCGCAGCTGTAAGATTATCAAAGAGGGGAAATCCGAGGCCCATGAATGTTTAATAATGCATAAAGCCGGGCATAATGTGCCGGTTATCAAAAACGTCCGAGTGGTGCGAGACGAAAATCGAGAGATTATCGGTGTCGTTGAAACCGTCACCGATCTCAGTGAAATATCCTTGGCCCGCCAGGAAGCCGAGGAGGCCCTGATCCGGTTGGACGAAAAACACCGGCTGGAAAACCTGATCGGCAAAAGCCACGAAATGCAGAAGGTGTTTGCGGCCATTAATGCTGCCGCTGCAAGCGAGGCAACGATATTAATCATGGGTGAGAGCGGAACCGGCAAGGAATTGGTTGCCGGAGCGATCCATCAGCGCAGCGCCCGGAAAACCTACCCGCTGATAGCGGTCAATTGTTCGGCCCTGACCGAATCGCTGCTGGAAAGCGAACTCTTCGGACATGTCAAAGGCGCCTTCACCGGGGCAGTCCAAAACCGCGCCGGGAGATTTGAGGAAGCCGATGGCGGCACCGTATTCCTCGATGAAATCGGCGAGATCAGCCCCTTTATTCAGGTAAAGCTGCTGCGGGTGTTGCAAGAGCGCGAAATCGAGCGAGTGGGTGATTCAAAAACGCGCAAGGTTAATATACGCATTATTGCGGCTACCAATCGGGATCTTTATAATCGCGTTCAGGGGGGACATTTTCGAGATGATTTGTACTACCGGCTGAAAGTTTTTCCTATCGTTCTGCCGCCGCTTAGAAAACGTAAAGAAGACATTCCGCTTTTGACACACTTTTCATCGATCGGCAAATCCGTAAAACCGGTAAAGACATAAAGGGAATCTCCCAGCACGCCATGCGTATTTTTCTGGACCACTCCTGGCCGGGAAATGTTCGCGAGCTTGAAAATGCCATTGAGCATGCCTTCGTCCTATGCAACCGGAATCATATCGAGATTTTTGATTTGCCGCTTGAACTTCGGCAGGCGGGAAACGAATGCTGGCCGGAAGGCATTGCAGGTGCGGCTGCAAAGAAGGCTAGAATCAGCAAAAATTTGTCGAAGGAAGAGCTGATAAAACTGCTGAAAGCCAGCCAGTGGAACAAAGCCGAGGTTGCCCGCCGACTCGGGGTTAGCCGGACAGCGGTATGGAAGTATATGAAAAAATGGGATATCCCGCTTAAAAATCCTGTTTAACATGCCGGCGTTCCCATTTTTAAGAGCCGGCCGACGCAAAGCAACACTGAACTCCGTGCCTTGATGGTATTGTGACCTCGGATCCTGTTATCAGTTTTCCGACGGTATCTCCCGCACAACTTCCCCCGGAGTCATGGTCCCAAAAGGCTTACCATCCATAGCCAGACGCACCTTGAATTCATAATTGTTTTCTTTTTCTATCTTGGAGACCATAAACACCGCTTTGCCGGCAACTTCTGCCCGAAAACCCTTGAGCTTGACCCGGTCGCCTTTTTTGACGCCGACATCCCCTGGTTTGGCAAACCAGGCCGGACAAATATGTACATCGATCAGTCGTTTTCCATCTTTTACAACCCTAATAGTTCCCGGTGCCATTCCCGGCATGGGAGACAATTGTCAATCAGGGTATAATTTTCCGGACGACCTCCTCCGTGCTATCCGCAAGTTTTTCGAGCAGCGCAAATGTTCCAAGGTTCGGATATAACTGGCCTTGAAGATGCTCGTCCAGATTGTCTTTATTCTCCATGATTAGGTATTCATCATTTAGCCCGTTCACTTTTATACTCCCGTCATATCAACGTCTTCTTTCCTGCCACGTATCACCCCAAAAGATCCTTCAACAAAGCAAACAGTCGTGACCATTTTTCATACCCAGTAATCCCCGGCACAGACCGAAGTCATATAGCATCCGACTATTAAATAATTTCGAGAAAACTCGCCACGCCGTTTTTGCGCGTTAGATGGAGTTTTGAAACCACGGCTAAGAAGTTGTAGAAATTCCAAGACGTCTAATTAGCTCTCGATGAGTATCTTGGCTTGCTCCAACAGCAGTGATTTTAAACGGTCGAGAGTCACCGGATAACCTTGTATGGGAATCCCCATCCAGTCCGAATACTCTAAGAACTCCTCGGGCTGCTCAGCCATGTATTGATCCGCATAGTCGATGCCGTCCAGCACAATCGCGCCACCCGTATGCCGGGGAAAATTTTCATTGGCCAGACCTTTGTCCCATCCCTTAAAGACATTGTGACGAAATTTGATCCAGCCCGGTGTCATCCACCAAACTTTATCGCCGCCGGCTATTTCTTTAGCAATTAATTCGCGTTCGGCTTCGCCGGCGATCATGTCCATGCAATGGGCCGCCCGGATTCTTGCAACCCCGGGACCCTGTTCTTCAATGATTTTTTGCATGGCGCGGGTGGGTTCTTCGGCGTTGACATAACAGAACTTGCCGCCATACACTACGAGTACCTTGGCTGCCTTCTCTTTGGCCTTGTTAATTCGCTGTATCAGCTGATTTTCAAGATCATGAATGTCTTCATGCAGGCCCGGTGTGGTAAAGAATAGATGGGATGTATCCAGAAACCCTTCCTTTTTTAGATAATTGAGTTCAAGGCTCAATGTTCCGCAGGATACAAGCGATGTCTGCAAACGTTACATTAGTCACTTTAATACCTCCTATATTTAAACAAAGTGCATGATTAATGCCATGGCTTAAAACATGCTTGATCAAAGATTGGTTGAACCCATAAATTCCCGTAAACTTAACTAAAAATAAACTAATTGTTGCTATGGGAATTGGATGAATTTTCCGGAAACATTTGGATATTACATTGAGGTAACGTTAGCTTCGACTTCGGGTAACGTTGGGTAACGTTTCAATGCTGCAATTTTGAATTGCTTTAATAGTCGTGGGGAATTCCTTTGATGTGCAGCATAAGATGATCTGAAGAGGTCTTTGTGAAGTGACAGGAACTCCCGAACATTCGGGTTATGTTTAAGGTATTGCACTGACGGAAATGAATCGTGGTATCAGGCGAGGATTAAACTACCTTTACTTTGCCGGCCAGCACAATGCGGCCGTCCAGCAGATCAGCGGATTGAATACTGCCTTCGACGAATTTCTTTTCCCCGAACAAATTGATGAGCCAAAATCCCTGACCCTCGGCCTCTATGCGAGCGATGTCTTTCATGATTTCCTTTTGTTCATTTCCTGAATTCATATATGCGGTGCTCAAGCACATGGAATCCTCCTGTGGTACATTTTAGTTCATTCCTAATCTCCCACCTGTCACCACAGGCATATCAATTTCTTCCCGCCCCTGAGTTCACCCCTTATTTTTTGCATGTGGCGCAGGGCGGCAATATCTCTTTCAAGATCTGTATATTTTATTTGCAACCTTGCGCATAAATTGGCCGGTTCCTGAGGTCCATCGTTTTGTAGAATCTCAACGATTTTTTGCTGAACGGCGGTCAGTTCGAGATTCGCGGCTGCTTCCTTCACATATGTCATGGCGCTATGAACTGCCCACGGGTCGCATGCCCGCAGCGGAGAAAGAAGATCTATGTAGCAATTTCGCAAAGGATCTGCCCGTGAAGCGACCTTTGGTTCCCCTCGG
>CP070771.1:1857536-1861761 GCA_020345785.1 Desulfobacterales bacterium | reverse complement strand
GACATTGCAAAAACAAAAAGGAGCCCCACATTGAGATCTGAAATCACCATGGGAATTTTTTTGCTCCCGATCATCAGATCGTTGCCGAACGGGACAACGGCAAACATCAACAGCGCGGTGAACGCCACCACGGCGGGTGCCAGCAAAAATATCATGCGGTCGGCTGCCGCGGGCACGAGGTCTTCTTTGAGCATCATCTTAACGGCGTCGGCGAATGGCTGAAGCAATCCAAATTTGCCGGCCCGGTTGGGACCGTAGCGAATTTGCAGCCGCGCCAGAAACTTGCGTTCCACCAGCACCAGATAGGCCGCCACCAGGAGCAAAGCGACGAGAACCACGCCCAGTTTAACGATTAAAATTATAAAGCCGATCAGCCAATCCATGGTAAGATGTTCCGCCTCAGGCAAATCCGTCGTCCGTTGTTTATTGTTTGTTGGGCGATGCGCACCCTACATTCTTAATCTTCTCTATATCGAATCTATTCGTCGTAGGGTGGGCACTGCCCACCTCTTCGTTAATTAGGCCTCCAGCTTTTTGATTTGTTCGCGGCGGATGCTGGACACGCCGGTTTCAAAAACCTGCCAGGCCAGCCGCCGGTGCCGGGGAACAACCAACACCCCGGCGGCCATGTTGTCAGCGACCTTTAGCTTTGCTTCAAGGCTGCCGTTTTGCGTTTGGATCGCAACCGTATCACCGTCAACCAGGTCTAAACTTGCCGCCTCGCTGGTGTGCATGCTGACGGTCGGTTCCGGTTCCAGTTCCCACAAACATTTGGAGTGGGCGGAAAGCACGTCAGTGCCGAAAGTCAAATCGGTAAGGATTATTGCTAGATTTCCCCGGCTTCCCCGGCGCTCTTCGTGCCGGCGGGGAAAATCGGCCGTAAACCGCAGTTCGGTTTTTACACCGCGATTGATACGGATGCCTTCCTCCGGGATATCGGCGGTTAAATTAACATCGGCCAGCTCCGGCACAATATCAGCCAGCCGCCGGGTAAAAGCTTCCGCAAGTGTCTTATTTTCCGGTGCTGTTTTATCGTCTGCCAGCTCTGCCAGAATTCGCCAGGCTGGCTTGGGTTCGGAGCCGGGAATCCCGGTCCCGTATTTTCTTGGTGGATGGTCTCCGCCGCCGCTTTGGACAATCGGGACGCCGCCGCTATGGGCCTGACGCACCACCTGAGCCCGGCCTTCCTGGTTGACGAATATCCCGTCTGCCTCATAGAGAGTGGTTGAAGGAATAAAAATATGCATCTTTTGCTGCGCAGCGGGATTGAGGGAGTCCACTGCAATCAACAAATCAAGCGCATTCAACGCCCGCTCCAATCGATTGCGGTCCGGAAAATGGAAAAAAGGGTCGGATTCCACCAAAATCAGCGCTTTGACCTCTCCATTTTCAATAGCTTCGATGATGTTCAGCAATGATGCTTTGTCATCGGAGAGAAGTCCGGCGCCAAACGCATTGCCACCCGGCAGCAGGTAAAACAAACCGGCGTTTTTGTCGGCTGCCCGCAAAAATAGCGCCAAGTCCGCTGCGATGCCAAGCCCCTGAACAGACAAAATGTCGGTGCCGCAGACAATCACCGGACGTTGACTGGTTTTGAGGCCGTCTGTCGCCGCTGTTAACAAATCCTCCGGGTATCCGGTCTTCGGATTCCCGTCCGGTAACGCCTCAAAAAATTCGGCCGCATTCTCCCCGTAAGAGGCTGCTGTGCCCGGATCCACCGTGGCTTTGATAAAATATCCGACCAAACCGCAAAGATCTTGCGGGGCAGCAGACAAATGCTGAAAATCCAGCGGCAGAGAAACGGGCCTGGGATCCATCACAACAATTTTGGCACAATTTCTTTGAGCCTGGCGCATAGCCAATGCCAGCATGGGCGCTTCGTTAATCGGATCCGCCCCCACGCAGAGGATAAAATCCGCTTTTTCCACCTCCCGCAGTGACACCACCAGGTCGGACTCCAATCTGGCGATGGCGGTTTTCACCTTCGATGTTGCGGTCGGATCCATAAAATAGGCGGGCTTTCGCCAGCCCATTGATTGGCAGAGATGCCTGAGCATGGTCTGAGTTTCCAGACTGCTGCGGACGGAGCCGACTGCAGCAATTGCAGAAGGCCCTGCGTTGCGGCTGGTTTTACCAAGTTCAGCAAGCGCAGTCTGCACTGCCTGGTCGTGAGAAACCGTTTCGCCCTTGATGAATGCCTGGCGCGGTCTGGAGTCGCGGCTGGTATAGAAAAATCCGTAGCGACCGCGATCGCAAATAAAGTAGCCATTGACCTCGTTGCTGAAGCGGGCTTCCTGCCGCTTGACCTCACGATATTTAACACTCACCACGGTGCGGCACCCAAGGCTGCAGTTGATACAAAGCGAGGGATGGCGCTGGTAATCCCAGCGCCGGCCGAAATACCGCGAAGGTTTATCCGTGTAAACACCCGTGGGACAAATATCGCCTAAATTTCCGCTAAACGGGCTTTCCAGGATGCCGTCCTCAAAACGCCCGAAATACGTGCGATTCGCACTGCACATGACTCCCAGATCATGGTATCCGGCAAACTCCTGATAAAAACGGCTACAGCGGTAGCAGTGAATACAGCGGTTCATCTCATGCTGGATGAGGGGTCCCAGATACTGGTCGTTGTAAGTGCGCTTGGGGCCGGCGTATCTTCTGATTCCGTGACCGCCGGAGACGGTCATATCCTGCAGCAAACAATGTCCGCCCTCGTCGCACACCGGACAGTCATGGGGATGGTTCAGCATCAGCCATTCAATAACGGATTTGCGAAAGTCCACGGCGTCTTTGTCCGTGGTGGAAACGACCATACCGTCCTGGGCCTCGACCATGCAACTCATCTGAATGCCCTTTAAAGGTCCCTCCAGGAATTTAACGGCACAAACCCGGCATGCTCCCACCGAGCCCAAGGCCGGATGATAACAAAACCGGGGGATCATAATGCCCAGCTGCGCTGCAGCCTCGATCACCATAGTTTGCGGCGCGACTTCTATTTCTCTGTCATCGATGATAAGTTTGGGCATTTAATTGTCCGTTGTGTGTTGTCCGTTGTCGGTTGTTGCCTGTCTTGCCCAGAGTAAATTTTAAACTTCACTTCCGAACAACTTACGAGTGACATCCATTATTTAAAAGGACATTTCCGCTGCTGAATGTGTTCCTGTATTTCGTCTTTAAAGTGCTTTAGCAAACTTTCCACCGGTGCCACGGCGCCGGGGGCAAAAGCGCAGTAGGCGTTCCAAAGATGTTTGCACATCTGCTCGAGCATGGGGATAAACTCCGGTTCACCGTCCCCGCTTTCAATTCGCCTCAGCAAATCCAGAATATAGGGCAGGCCTTCACGGCAGGGTGTGCACCAGCCGCAAGACTCCCGCGCAAAAAATTCAATTAAATTAACCGTTGCACCCACCAGACAAGTTTTATGATCGAATACCATGATGGCCGCGGTACCGAGCCGGTTGCCGACCTTGCGCAACGCGTCAAAATCCATTTCAATATCATAGTGTTGCCGGGGTAAAAATCCGGTCGAGGCGCCGCCCGGCAGGCAGGCTTTAAACTCGGAGCCGGCCAACATGCCGCCGGCATAGTCTTCTATGATTTCACTGAGACGAACCCCCATCGGCAGTTCATAACAGCCCGGTTGATTCACCTTGCCGCTGACCCCGAAAATCTTGGTTCCGGCCCCGGTTTCGGTTTGTGCAAGATCTTTGAACCATTGCCCGCCGTTTCTGATGATATGAGGCAGGCAGGCAAAGGTTTCCACATTGGAGAGCACGGTGGGCTTTCCCCAGAGTCCTTTTTCCGTCGGATACGGCGGCGGCTTCAAGGGATTCGGCCGTTTGCCCATCAACGCGTTCAACTGGGCGGTAACCTCACCGCATATGTAGCGGCCGGCACTGCGATGAACGACAAGTTCCAGGGAATATTCACTTCCTAAAATCTTGCGGCCCAGGTAGCCCTCCTGGCGTGCAATCTCGATCTCTCTCTCCAAAATTCTGGCAGCATTTTCATACTCCGGCCGGATAAAAATGATGCCTTTTCCCGCCAGCGAGGCAAAGCCGGCAATGATGATTCCTTCGATCAGCATGTGCGGATCGGCATGGATCAATACCCGGTCTTTAAAGGTACCCGGCTCCATTTCATCCGCATTGCACACGATATAGCGCGGAAAGTCCGCATCATCGGCCACCGACATCAGCTTCATACCGGTTGGAAAGGCAGC
>CP070771.1:1853194-1857436 GCA_020345785.1 Desulfobacterales bacterium | reverse complement strand
CCCGGCGATACGAAGGAATTCACGGTACACTTTCCCTCTGATTATTCCAATGATAAACTGGCGGATCTTGAAATTTCGTTCCAGGTGACGCTCCACGAGATCAGGGCAGAGGTTCTGCCTCCCGTTGACGATGTGCTCGCCAAGAAAGCCGGACAATACGAGAGCCTGGATGATCTGAAAAAGGTCATCACGGAAAACCTGGAACAAGGCTATGCCAAAAGGGTCGATCAGGAGCTGCATGAGCAAATTTTCAGTGAATTGATCGCAAGAACTGATTTTGAAGTGCCGGATACCATGGTCGAGATGGAGCTGGAAGGTATAATCAACGAAGCCGAGCGCTCTTTTTCCTATCGCAACATGACCCTGGAGGACGTGGGCTTAACCAGGGAATCCATTGCCGAAAAATATCGTGACACCGCCCTCAAGCAAGTAAAACGGCATCTGATCCTGAGCCGAATTGTTGAACAGGAGCATCTAACCCTTGCCGACAATGAGTTGGAGGATGCCTTAAACGAAATGGCAGCCAACTTCAATCAGCCGGTTGCGGAAGTCAAGAAATATTACGATCAGAACAAGGATAAGCTTGAGTTTTTTAAACACACGCTACTTGAAAAAAAGGCGATAAACCTTATCATTGATAGTAGTCGGATCGAGGAAGTGGAACCGCAAAAAGAGGCAGCCCCGGCCGATGACAACCGGCTGTCCGCGGCAGAGGGCTGATCCATCAATCATTCGATGAACCACATTCAAAACTACATTAAAGGAGGAACTCTGTGCCACTTATTCCTATGGTGATCGAGCAAAGCAGCCGCGGCGAACGCGCTTACGACATCTATTCAAGGCTGCTCAAAGACAGGATCATTTTTCTGGGTACGGCAATGAATGATGAAGTTGCCAATCTTTTGATTGCCCAGCTGCTTTTCCTGGAATCAGAAGACCCTGACAAGGATATCAACTTTTACATTAACTCCCCCGGCGGTTTGGTGACGGCCGGAATGGCCGTTTATGATACCATGCAGTACATCAAGCCGGACATAACCACGGTGTGCATCGGCCAGGCGGCCAGTATGGGCGCCTTGCTGCTGACGGCGGGAACCCATGGCAAAAGGTACTCGCTGCCCAATTCGAGAATTCTCATTCACCAGCCGATGGGCGGCTTTCAGGGCCAGGCCTCTGATATTGCGATTCAGGCCAAAGAAATTCTTCGTATGAAAGACACGCTGAACCAGATCCTGGTCAAGCACACCGGCAAAGACCTGGAACAGATACAAAAAGATACGGACCGCGATTTTTTTATGACCGGAGAAGAGGCAAAGGCTTACGGCATCATCGATCATGTGATTACAAATCGGGACGATCTTGATAAAATAGATACGGCGGAGGCTTAAAATGCCAAAGAAAAAAGACGAGAATGACAACCTGTTTTGTTCATTTTGCGGCAAAAATCAATCCGAAGTCCGCAAGCTGATTGCCGGGCCGGCGGTTTACATCTGTGACGAATGCATCCAGCTTTGCAGTGAAATCATTGAAGAGGAGAGTGAAAAGGATGCCACCGATGCCGAACATGTGATGGCGCCGAAGGAAATCAAGGGCAAGCTCGACGGCTACGTCATTGAACAGGAATCGGCTAAAAAAGTGCTCTCGGTCGCGGTTTACAATCATTACAAGCGCCTTGATTCCTCCTTCAACAGCGGGGAGGTCGAAATCCAGAAAAGCAATATCCTTTTAATCGGTCCCACGGGCTGCGGGAAAACCCTGCTGGCCCAGACACTGGCGCGGTTTTTAAACGTACCCTTCACCATTGCCGATGCCACGAGTTTGACCGAGGCCGGTTATGTGGGGGAGGATGTCGAAAACATCATTCTTTCTTTGCTGCAGAATGCCGACTACGACGTGGAAAAAGCCAAACGCGGAATCGTTTATATTGATGAAATTGATAAGATTGCCAGCAAGACGGATAACCCCTCCATTACGCGCGACGTTTCCGGAGAGGGCGTGCAGCAGGCATTATTGAAAATAATCGAGGGAACCACCGCCAGCGTGCCGCCCAAAGGCGGCCGCAAACATCCCCAGCAGGATTTTGTAAAAGTGGACACCTCGAACATACTTTTCATTTGCGGCGGAACCTTCACCGGCCTGGAAAAAATTATCCAGCGGCGGCTCGGTTCCAAAATGATGGGATTCGGCGCCAAGATCGTGCAGGAAAAAGAGAGAAGCATCGGAGAAATATTAAACATGGTTCAGCCTGAAGACTTGATTAAATTCGGGCTGATACCTGAGTTCCTGGGACGCTTGCCGGTGATTGCCACGCTCGACGAGCTAAACGAAGATGCATTGATCCGGATCCTGAAAGAACCGAAAAATGCGCTGCTCAAACAGTTTCAGAAGCTTTTTGAAATGGAAGGGGTGAACCTGAGACTGACTGACAGTGCGCTTACGGCCATTGCCAAAGAGGCCATGAAGCGCAAATCCGGGGCTCGGGGATTGCGGGCGATTCTGGAAGACTGCATGCTCAATATCATGTATGAACTTCCGTCAGTTGAAAACGTCAAAGAATGCGTTATCGGCGAAGACGTCGTCCTACATAAGGAGGATCCAATTTTGCTGTACGAGCAGACCAAAAAGCAGGCTTGAACGGGCTTTGCCCAACGGTCTAACTTCGTACCGGCGGCTGTCTATAAGATGTAATTTTTCAAACAATAATCTTAAACCCTGAACTAACTTAATCGAGATTTTATCATTATGGTCAATATTCCGAAATTTTTCAAAGATGAAGAAATTCAATCATCAAAATTAATACTTCCGCTTTTGCCTTTAAGGGATATCGTCATTTTTCCGCACATGGTGGCGCCGCTTTTTGTGGGGCGGGAAAAATCGGTGAACGCACTTACCGATGCCATGAACAAGGATAAGAACGTATTTCTTGCGACGCAAAGAAAAGCCGGCATCGACAACCCCGGTGAAAGCGATATCAGCCATGTGGGGACCATCGGAAAAGTGCTGCAGCTTTTGCGATTGCCGGACGGTACGGTAAAAGCGCTGGTGGAAGGCAAGGCGAGAGCCAGAATTGTTCGATTTGTCCATAATGAGGAATTTTTTCAGGTAGAACTTAAGAAAATTTTTGCGCCCGACTTGCCGCATGCCGAAGCAGAGGCGCTCATGCGCTCCATCCAGGAGGTGTTCGAAGATTATGCCAAATTGAACAAGAACATCTCCAAGGAGCTGTTGAGCAATGTTGCCACCCTCTCAGATCCATCCCAGATGGCCGATACGGTGGCTTCTCACTTTTCCTTTAAGATTGAAGACAAGCAGCGCCTGCTGGAAACCATCAACTTGTCCGAGCGAATGTCTCTGCTTTTGAGCCTTATTAAAATGGAGATTGAAGTTTTCAGAATGGATCAGCGCATCAAAAGCAGGGTCAAAGAACAGATGGAAAGGACCCAGAAGAATTATTATCTGAATGAACAGATGCGCGCCATAAAAAAAGAGATGGGTGCCGAAGATGACGGCAGCGATGAGATCAAGGAACTCGAAGAAAAGATAAAAAACAAAAAGATGTCCAAGGAGGCCACGGAGAAGGTTGAGGCCGAACTCAAAAAATTGAAGCTGATGACGCCCATGTCGGCCGAGGCCACGGTCGTCCGCAACTACATTGATTGGATTATCAGCCTGCCCTGGTATGAAACGACAGAAGTCCAGGAGGATCTTGACGCCGCTGAAAAAATTCTTGAAGAAGACCACTATGGATTGGAGAAACCCAAGGAACGCATCCTTGAGTATCTCGCGGTGCAAGCGCTTGTTAAAAAGATAAGAGGGCCGATACTTTGTTTTGTCGGACCTCCGGGTGTAGGAAAGACCTCTCTGGCCAAATCCATTGCGCGGGCCACCGGCAGGGAGTATGTGCGCCTGTCATTAGGGGGGGTGCGGGATGAAGCTGAAATTCGGGGACATCGCCGAACCTACATCGGGGCACTTCCCGGTAAGATTCTTCAGTCGCTGAAAAAAGCCGGCGTGAATAACCCGGTCTTTTGTCTGGACGAAGTTGATAAAATGAGCATGGATTTCCGTGGTGATCCTTCAGCGGCGCTGCTGGAAGTTTTGGATCCTGAGCAAAACTTCAGCTTCAATGATCATTATCTGGATATGGATTATGATCTTTCAGATATCCTTTTTATTACAACAGCCAACACCTTGCCGGATATTCCACTGCCGCTGCAGGACCGAATGGAAATTATCCGGCTC
>CP070771.1:1848772-1853094 GCA_020345785.1 Desulfobacterales bacterium | reverse complement strand
AACATTTTAAAACTTCCGACTTTCTTCAAACGTCCGGTACATACCGGCTAGATGGGGGCTTGAAATCACCTCTGAGAATCCTTCACTTAATGACAGAGAATATCGATGAACGCTTTTAAAAAGTGCGCCAAGCCGACCCGTATTTTTCTGGCCATTGTATTCCTGCTGGTTTCTACCTCTTATCAATCTGCTTCGGCGGCTATGATTGGAACGGAAAGGTTGCTGCCGGCGGGCCCTCGCCAAGAGAAGCGCGACTATCTGCACCAATTGATGGCCCGGCAGGAGATCCAAGGCGCTTTTATCGCCCAGGGAATTAACGCCCGGGAAGCCGAACTCCGCGTCCAGAGTCTGACTGACGAAGAAATCACGCTGATTACCCATAGAATAGACGATCTTAAGGCCGGCGGAGGAGTCGTCACATTTTCTTTGATCATTATTGCCGTCATTGCCGCTGCGTTCATTATATTTAACTACACCAGTGTTACCGATGTATTCCCATAGAGCCTAAGAAGTTGATTTTGCGCAAATGGAGACATTCTTATGCTTGCCATGAAACTATTCATTGTTGCGGGGATGATTACCATTTTGCTTGCCGGCTGTGTACCGATACCCCAATACAAAACGCTGGAAACCGAACTGGAAGAAACCCGAACGAATAGAGACCGGACTGTCAATGACCTGGAACTGAAACTGAAGCAAGCTGAAGAAAAAATTTACCTGATGAAAATTGAATTGCGCAATTCGCAAGCCTCAAAAGATCAGTTTGCCAAGGATTCGATGGAAATGCAGGCTCAAAATGCTTACCTGAAAAAGATAAACCAGCATCTATCGGAGAACAACAAAGCGCTCAGACAGGAATTATATAAAAAGAAATCGGTTATTGAGCTCCAGGGAAAGGTTATTCAGCTGCTCGATGATACCAAGAAGACCATTGAAACCAGCCTAAAAGATCAAATAGCCGCCCAGGAAATTGAACTGGTAGAAGAAGCCGATACGCTGAAAGTGATCTTTATCGACAAAATTCTATTTGATTCCGGAAGCGCGGAAATCAATGACAGGGGCAAGGAGTTGCTGCTGATTATGGCGGACTCTTTGAAGGATTACAAAGAGCAGAAAATTTTGGTTGAGGGCCACACGGATGACGTTCCCCTGAGCGCGTCATTGCAGAAACGATTTCCGAGCAACTGGGAACTCTCAACTGCCCGGGCGGCAGCTGTGGCCAGATTTTTACAGGAAAAGGCCGGGATCAAGCCTGAAAGGTTGTCGGTACGCGGTTACAGCTTTTACCGACCCGTTGCACCAAACAATACGGAAGAAGGTCGCCGCCAGAATCGGCGCATTGAAATCATCCTGGGGGGGGACAAGTGAAAAAATTGAATATTGAAGATTGCAGATTGAATATTTATGGTATTCTGTCTATCTTATTATGGTCCAGCTATCATGCCGGAGCGCAGCGACATCCACAAATATTCAATATTCAATCTTCAGTCTTCAATGGTTAGTATTCAATTCTCTAAAACTTCTCTGATTTTCTGAGAAAGCTGCACAATGTCAAAGGGCTTTTGAATAAATCCGTTGCAGCCTCTATCCATCAACTCCTCAATCTGTTTATTCAAACTATAGCCGCTTACCAGTAAGACCTTGACTTTCGGATTTATTTTTTTCAACGCTTCATAGGTGTCCTTGCCGTTCATTTCGGGCATTATCATATCCAGCGCCACCAGATCCAGATCAACCATATTTTCCTTATACAACTGCAGCGCTTCATGACCGCTCAAGGCCGCCAGCACCTGATAACCGAGCTCTTTGAGCATCAATTCTTCCACCTCTATGGTACCCACTTCATCATCTACCAGAAGTATCTTTTCGTTTCCCTTCAATAATTTCCGGCTTACTTTGACGTCGCTTATCTCTTTATCGTCCGATGCCGGCAGGTAGATATTGAAAGTGGTCCCGTTGCCCTTTTCACTGTAAACCCGTATAATGCCGTTGTGATTTTTGATGATGCCGTAGGCCGAGGCGAGCCCGAGCCCGGTGCCTTTACCGACATCTTTGGTGGTAAAAAATGGCTCGAAAATCCTTTCGATGATGTCATCACCGATGCCGATACCGGTATCCGTCACGGAAACTTTAACATAGTTTCCGCCTGAGACCTCAAAGGGCCTGCAATAATCATCACTCAGGAAGACGTTTTCCGTCTGAATGAATATATCGCCGCCATCCGGCATGGCATGCCAGGCATTCAAGTAGAGGTTAATCAACACCTGTTCGATTTGCCCCTGATCGACCTTAACGCTCCAGATATCATTCTGGAGTTCCAGGTGGGTGACGATTTCCTTTCTGGTGCGGGTGAACATCTTGGTGCTGTTTTCCACAATGCGATTTAAGCTCGTTTGTCTTAGGGTATATTTGCCTTTTCTGGCAAAACCGAGCAGCTGATTGGTGAGGTTGGCGGCATTCATGACCGCATTTTCAATACCCTTGATATAGTCGTCATTCGGGTCCTCAGGTTTGGTTTGCAGCCGCATCAGAGAGATATATCCCTGGATTCCCATCAAAAGGTTGTTGAAATCATGGGCAATGCCGCCGGCCAGCGTCCCGACGGCCTCCATCTTCTGGGAATGGATCAACTGGCTTTCAAGGTGCTTTTTTTCTCGTTCAGCTTCAATACGCCCGGTGATATCCCGGGCGACATTGAGAATCACATTGCGTCCCCGATAGGAAATGGCCCGGGATTGAATTTCCACCGGGATGAGTTCCCCGCTGGTTTTGGTATGGGTCGTTTCGATGGTGATCTTTTTTGGCATCTCATTCGGATCATCCTTTCCCAATTGGTCTATGATTGAACGTGTCTCTTTGGGAGGCAGGATGTCTCTCAAGTTTAACTCGAAGAATTGTTCCGGAGAATATCCCAGCTGGGTGTAGGCGGCTTCATTGGCCTCTATCACACTGCCCTTCTGATCGAGGATGTAAACCGCATCATCGACATTTTCCAGCAGCTCTTTGTAGCGCGATTGCTCCTCGGCATCTTTTAAGTTGGTAAGCATATAATTGAAGGCTTGGGATAATTGCTCAAATTCCCAATAATTTTTACTCCCGGTTTCAAATAAGAGATCTTTTTGTCCCTCTGAGATTTGAATGGCCATTTTGGTCATGCGGCGCAAAGGCTCCACCATTTTCTTGCCCAGATGGATCGACATTATGATCGATACGGTGAGGATGATAACCGAGAACAGCCCGATCCATAAAGTGACTTTTCGTTTTTCATTAACCAGAGCTTCCAGCGATGATTTATAGTAAAGGTTATCAAATCCGTCAATTTTAGATAGAATAAGTTTTTTGCCCAGCGGAAGGAGCTCTAAATTCAATGAGACGCTTTCGAGCATTTCTTCATTCAGCTGCAGGGCTTGGCCTGAGCTCAGGCTGAAGAGCCGATCGGAATTGAGCATGGAGACGTCGCCGCTTACCGTTTGATTCACCTGCTGGATCATCCTGGTATCCTGGGTCATATCATAAAGGGCATAAGCGGTTCCCATAAGTTGAGTCTGGTGCATTATAGGAGTTGAAAACAACCATACCAGCCGTGTGATTTCACCGTCCTCCAGAATTTCACCGTAGGGATATCTTTTGAGAGCGAAGTCGATCAGATTTTCCGACACATTGGGATAGGTTTTGGGTATAACGAATATCTCATCATGTTTTTTCACAAAAAAGTATACTCCCTGCGTTGACGGGTAAAATTCCGAAACCCGCTCTTCAAGCTGGGATTTTCCATCCAGCATCACCGTGACACGAATAATGTTGTCGGAGCCCAAATCTTTTAACATGTTGCTGATGCGTGAGATGCGGTTGTTTAAAATGATCTCAACCTGACCTTTTTCCGCCAGTATTTTCTTGCGAAATTCAGACTCAACCCGTTTATCGAAATATCCGTAAAGGGCAATGACGATGACGATGACGGACAGGGTGGAAAGCACCGCAAATGTTGCAACCAGATAGGTCGAAAAGCGCTTTCTGTTTCTGAGCTTCAAAATTCTTTCCAGAAACACAGCTGCTTTTAGACGCGCTATTTCGCGTCCGATGATGTTGATTGCTTTGGAAGGCACCAGAATTCAGCCTTTAGGGTATCAAAATTTTTCTAATGATCTAATTTTATATAAAAAAGGGCAGAAATTGTCAAAGCAAAAGCTTACAGTACGGTTCCTTCAAAATTTTTGATTGAAGAAGGAGCTAAATTTAGTACAATTATAAATAATTACAACTTGGAATTCCCAATGTTCCATTTTTCCATCATTCCATTATTCCATGGGTTATCTGACGGC
>CP070771.1:1844312-1848672 GCA_020345785.1 Desulfobacterales bacterium | reverse complement strand
CGGTCCGCAATCGGCCTTTTGGAATCAAATCGGTCGGCGACCAGCTCGGTGAGAAAGCTTAGCAGCTCAGGGTCACTTGTAGAGATATCGTCGAACTGCTCTTTCTTTAAAACCCAGACTTCCATATCCGTTTCAGCTTCGACATGGGCGGCGCGCGGTTCACCGGTAAGCAAAGACATCACCCCGACGATATCGCCTTCTCCGCGGTGCCCCACCGGATAAAACTCTTCGTTTTTCTCGACGATCGCCATGCAGGAGCCGCGTTGTATGATATAGGCCCTATCGCCCGGGTCCCCCTGCCTGATAAATCGATCGCCGGCCCTTATGTGTTTATAGGACATGCTTTTAAAAAGAGGACTGGCGGCATCCCGTGACACGAATTTTAAAAATTTGGTCTCCAGATTGGCGCTGCCCTCTTCGGAGCGCACTTTATGGAAAAATTCACAGCTGAAACAGGAGCTTCTTTTCTCGGCGAACGAACCCTGAACCTTTCCGCCGCAAAAAGTGCCGGCCACCGCCCAGCAAAATCGCCCGGCGTTTGTGCCGCGATTGATTCCATCAAAAGTGACATCAACAGCCGCCGGACAAACACCGAGCTCCTCGGCTTTCTCTCCGCCGGGTTCTCTGCCGCATTTCATATATTGCCAGCAGTTTGGTTTTCGCTCAGCCATTTGAATCCTTGCTTGATATCAATAACAGCTAATCGAAAGACAACCGGTAATGGCCGCAGGTGAAGTCGGCACGTTTCGGTTGAAGATGTTTTAAGTAAAGAAGGCTGCCCCAGAGGGCCAGGCTTTCAATGTTAGAATAAATTTTGAACGTTTGTAACACTATTTTAAGTTGAATCAAATATCATTGACTTAAGTCAAGCCGATAATGTTGGATTTCACGCCTCAACCCGACCTGCGAAAAATCAGCGACCACCAGCGGAACTAGGAGTTTGAGGAAGGCCCCTGGAAGGGGCCGGAACCAGGCTCTGTCACTGGTCGCTGATTTGAAGAAAGTCGTTCGATCCAAGATCCGGCGGAGTAATTACTGCGCCAGCAAAATGTCACGCGCTTTGGGGCCGCAATTAAACAGCAGATCAAACGTTGAAAGATCGGGGATAAAATCGCTCCACAATTGCGGATAGACAGGAGACCGGGGATGAACAAAGCGCAGTTCGATCCCGGCTTTTTCAAAAAGCGCGGCATTCAGATATTTACCGGCGGCGCCAGACGCCAGATAGACCGACGCATCAAAATAGCGGCAAATCTCAATCAGCAGGTGATCACCGCCGGCATCGATATTCAACTCCGACAGCCGGATGATCTCGGTGTCCAGGCCTAGATTCAGCATGAGGTGTCGAATGACGGCCAGATTAAAATCAACGAGGCGGCCGGCGGCCGTCGAAAATAAATTCTCGATGAATTGAAGATGTTCATAAAAATAGGGGGCGTTGGCATAGGCCTGTTTCAAGCTGGCCGGGTGTTTGCGGGGCCAGTTGCCTTCACGGCACAGGCGAACCTCATCTATATTTTGCAAACCCAGGCCTTTTTTCCACACGGGAATTGTCATCCACAGTGTTCCCTGGTCGTTTTTGAACCGGTTGCGGGTAATCCAGGTGGTTCCCCTGGGGAATTGAATATTGTCGAGGACGACAAAAACATCGGCAAGGTGAATCCTGTAAAAAAAGCCGGGGAACGGGGCGAAATATGGACGATTGGCGGCAATGATCATTGGTTCAACCGGAATTGATAACCTGCAATCAGCGACCACCAGCAGAGCTCAGGGTATGAGGAAGGCCCCTGGAAGAGGCCGGGACCACGCTCTGCCTCTGGTCGCTGATGTATATAAAGAATCTTGGTAAAACCATATCAATTCTCATCCCGATAGATCGGGGTGGCTTATGAATGGAGTTACCAGTCTCACCGTTCTACTCGGGAATTTATTAATCTTGAATTCTTAGATCCTGCGGTTTTCCTATCTTGCAGCCGTTCATCCAGCACTTTGCGCACCGTTACTGCCAGATCACTCATGACGATGGGTTTGAGGACAAACTCCCTGATCCCGATCTCATGGGCCTTTTCTTTGGAAATTCGCTCACTGTAACCGGTGCAGAGGATTACCGGAATATCGGACCGGATTGCCATCAGTTTGCCGGCCAGCTGGTCACCAGTCATGTTCGGCATGGTCATATCGGTGATGACCAGATCAAATTTTGCGGGCTGGGCAATAAACAGCTCCAATGCTTCGATGCTGCTCGTGCGGGTGGTAACATCGTAGCCCAGGCGTTTCAGAATCTGATAGCCTAGATCCACGAGCGCTTTTTCATCATCGATAAATAAAATTTTTTCGTCTCCGGTGGGCATGGCGATCTTCGGCCGGGTTTCAGTGTCTATTTCACGTTCGATGACCGGCAGATATACATCAAAACTGGATCCCTGATCGACGGAACTTTCCACAGTAATCGTGCCGCCATGGCTTTTTACAATCCCCATTACGACGGCCAGGCCCATGCCGGTCCCCTCTCCGCGCTCCTTGGTGGTAAAGAAAGGATCGAAAATGCGATCGGTGATTTTCTTGTCCATACCGTGACCGGTATCTCTCACCCTTAGTTTTAAATAAGTTCCGGCCGATAAATATGGATGCTGTTCAAGAAAATTTTCCTGGAGTTCGACGTCGGAGAGTTCGATTTTCAGCTGACCGCCTCTTTCCCGCATGGCGTGGGCCGCGTTGGTGCAAAGATTCATCATCACCTGATGAATCTGGGTCGGATCAGCCAGCACCGCTGAATTGCTTCCCAGGTTCGGCTCGATTCTGATCGTGGTCGGCAAGGACGCCCGCAGCAGTTTGAGGGTTTCTATGACAATTTGGTTTATCTGGACGGGCTTTAACTCCTTCTCCGTCTGACGGCTGAACATAAGGATCTGGTTGACAAGATCCCGGGCACGATTGCCGGCTTTAAGAACTTCCTGCAGGTTCTTGTGCTGCTGAGATCCTTCGGCCGTATCTGCCAGCACAATTTCGGTATAACCGATGACGGCCGACAGGATGTTGTTGAAATCATGTGCGATGCCCCCGGCCAGGGTACCGATGGCTTCCATTTTTTGGGCCTGCTGCAATTGGGCCTGAATGCGGAGGCTCTCTTTTTCAAGATCTTTGACGCGGGTAATATCGGTGGCAATTTGCAGACGCACCAAACGGCCGTCTACCCACTTGATCGCCCGATCGTAATAAATGTACCACTTCCCGGTACTGGGGTTTTTACCTTCCCATACACACGGTCCGGCCGGTTTGCCGTTTGAATCAATTAGCTGATCATTGGTGCAATCACTGCATGGGCCTGGGATTTCACGAAGTACCTCGTAGCAGGTCTTGCCGACCACATCTTCACCGAAGCTTTCGCGCATGTGTTTGTTGACCAGCAGAATTTCATAGGTATCCATATCGGCCACATAAATTTGCGCATCGATGCTGTCTAAAACCGTCAGGAACCGAACATGGGAATCGATCAGTGCTTTGCGGGATCGATTGCGTTCGCTGATATTGGTAGCGATAATAGTCAGTCCGCGCGGCGTGCTCTCCGATCTCAAGGGTGAGACGCTAACATGCGCCGGAAACAAAATCCCCCCCTTACGAATGGCGGTGCCCTCGAAATTTCTGGCTGTTCCATGCGTGATGCAATTGGTGATTTGGGCCTTCTGGGTTGAGGTGAGATCAAATATATTTTCGATATTCTGCCCCACCAACTCCTCCTTCTGATAGCCGCAAAAGTGCAGGCTGGCTGCATTGGCATACACAATCCGGCCGTCGGCATCGGCGGCGATGGCAAGCTCCTCCACATTTTCAATCATGGAAGATATCAGGGAAAGCTGTTGGGAAAGCTGGTGGTGCTCTACAGCCTGGTCCAGTTTAATATCTGAATCAAAAGAGTCGATATTTTCCCTGGTGACAACTATAAAGCCGGTATCAATATTGCCGGGGATGTTGATGGCCCCCGGTGTATGACCGGTCGCCTTCGATCCGTGGTTGTAATCATACAGCAATTGAAAAGCCAGATAGGTGGAGACCTCGCTTTTCTGAAAAAAAGCGGCATCGATAACACCTGATCTCACGAGCTGAAACTGTGGCGCATCTGCATCAACGCAAATCAGTTTTACGGAATCAACCAATCCCATCTTTTCCAATACATGGGCGGCTTTAGGACCGCAGTCACCGTTAAAACCAACAATACCTCTCAGATCCGGGTAGTTATCTATGCATTCGGCGATAACCGCTTCATTCGGATTGATTTCCCGATCCGATTCCTTAGCCGGGGCCAGCACTTTGATTTCGGGATAACGGGCGATTTCCTGCCGGAAACCCATGACGCCCTGCC
>CP070771.1:1839839-1844212 GCA_020345785.1 Desulfobacterales bacterium | reverse complement strand
GACCACTTAAGGGTAAGCGTGTCGCCATCTGCATCGCTGGAACCGCTGCCATCAAGCTGCACCGTGTCGTTGACCAGCACCGTCTGATCCGCTCCTGCATTGGCCACCGGAGCTGAGTTCTCAGTGGAGATCGTCACCGTATCGGGCGCACTGTCCACCGTGCCGTCGTTGACGATCAGCTGCACCGCGTAAGTGCCGGC
Organism: Desulfobacterales bacterium; assembly: GCA_020345785.1. The sequence goes on along the minus strand of CP070771.1, from coordinate 1,844,012 downwards.
AACATCAACCTCAAAAGTGGGTTTTACGGCAGTGGTATCGGACATTGTTGCGCTGCTGCCGCCGGGTTTGGAGACAAATGACCACTTAAGGGTAAGCGTGTCGCCATCTGCATCGCTGGAACCGCTGCCATCAAGCTGCACCGTGTCGTTGACCAGCACCGCCTGATCCGCTCCTGCATTGGCCACCGGAGCTGAGTTCTCAGTTGAGATCGTCACCGTATCCGGTGCACTGTCCACCGTGCCGTCGTTGACGATCAGCTGCACCGTGTAAGTACCGGTGACATCGACATTAAACGTGGGTTTGACGGCGGTGGGGTTTGCAAGCGCTGCTGCGCTGCCCCCGGGTTTGGTTACCAGAGACCAATTGAATGTAAGGCGGTGCCCGTCGACGTCGCTGGATCCGCTGCCATCAAGCTGCACCGTGTCGTTGACCTGCACGGCCTGATCGGCGCCGGCTTGAGCCACCGGTGCCGAGTTCTCAGTGGAGATCATCACCGTATCCGGCGCACTGTCCACCGTGCCGTCATTGACGATCAGCTGCACCGTATAACTGCCGGCGACATCGACATCAATAGTGGGTTTCACAACTGTGGTATTGGACAGCGCGGCATTGCTGCTGCCAGGTTTGGCGACCAGCGACCATTTATAGGTCAAACTGTCGCCGTCGACATCACTGGAGCTGCTGCCGTCAAGCTGCACCGTATCATTGACCAGGACTGTTTGATCCGCACCGGCGTTGCTGACCGGCTTTGAGTTTTCGGTGGAAATTGTTACGGTATCCGGCGCACTGTCCACCGTGCCGTCGTTGACAATCAGGCGCACCGTGTATGTACCGGCGACATCGACATCAAAGGTCGGTTTCACTGCCTGGGTGTTGGACAGGGTCGCATTGCTGCCACCTGGCCGAGAGACAAAGGACCAATTGTAAGTCAAACTGTCTCCATTGGCATCGCTGGAATTGCTGCCGTCAAGCTGCACCGTGTCATTGACCAAGACCGCCTTATCCGCTCCGGCATTGGCTACCGGAGGCTGATTATCCATAGTAAAGCTGGCGATAATCGAATGGTCGCCATCTACGTTATTGAAAGTATAACTGGTAACACTTCCGACCGAAGACCCATCCACCACCACATCAGCGACGTGATAATTTTGAATCGGAATTATAGAAAAGGACTGGTCGGCGCCATTGTTTACCGTTACCGAACCGGAGGGGGAGATGCTTCCATTCGGGCCGGCCGATGCGGAGATGGTGTGCCTTTGAATATCGATATCGACGTTAAGGCATTGCGACCATGCCGAGACTGCACTATGTGTGTCTTGGGACTGGGCTTTTATGCAGTATGTGCCGACAGAGGAAAATGCATGCGTCCGGGAGTACGCCCCGCCCCAGGCTGAGATATTGCCGTCGCCCCAGTCAAATCGATAGGTCAGCAAGTCTCCATCAGGGTCCGTCCCTGAGGTATCGAAGCTGTAACTTATTTGTATAAATCCACTGGTCGGACCTGTGGGTTGGACCGGCGTATTGGGCGCCGAGTTGGCACCCGGCAGCGTGTAGACGAGTTCTTTAGAGTAATCGCTCTCGTTATTGGATGTATCGTAAGCCTTGGCCGAAAAGTAGTATGTCGTTCCCTCATTTAGACCTGTCAAGGTGTATTCGGTGTTGTTGCCCACATCGATGCTGTTTGAATAGCTCCTGCTGGCGGTGCCGTAAAAAAGGATATAACCGGCCAGATCTGACTCGGAGTTGGCGTCCCAGGCTATCGTGACATCGACCGCCGAAGCTCCGGACGTCGTCAACAGAATAAAAAAGTTAAGTAAGGCAATAAATTTAAAGCACACTTTAAAGCGTATTGGAGAATTACTCACATCAGCACCTCTGCTAACTATTTTTGCTGCACGAAACAGACCCAGCAAAAGTGCTGATGTCGCTCGGCAGCCCTGCTACCTCTCCAAAGTTGAAAGGATTCCGGCCAGCGGCTTTGCGTCCCGTCCTTTCAGACGGTTTGCCCTTTCGAGCGTAAAAGACTGCTTTCCACCGGAAGTCCTTGGAGCAAAAAAGGTGCCATGTTTTAATCGATGGGTGACGGAAAAGATATTCAGCGGCAACCTTCCGGCAAGGAAATGTAGAAAAAACGCATAAATTTTAGAAGATTGGAAGAGTCCGATCGAATAGGAAAATATTGAACAAGACAGTGCAAAGATGTGGGAAAATAAATGATTGGGTGCAGATTATAGCATCGACTTCCGGCTTCCATTGTATGAATATTTAATCACGAATCGTATGATTTTAAATACACCAGGTTTAAGTTGCGATATCCACCATCAACAAACTTAACGGAATCGGCCGCGCCGGCGGCCGCGTGGTCTGCATTTTAATCTCGGCCGGGTCGGCTCCAAACTCCCGGGCCAGCATAGCGGCAATGGCCGGCTGGCAATTGGCGCCCTGGCAATACCCCATCCCGCTGCGGGTCCGTTTTTTGATGTCGTTGAGGTTCGTTGTTCCCCGCCGGATGGCTTGGCGGATCTCGCCGGCGGTAATCGATTCACAGCGGCAAACGATGGTATCGTCGGTTACATTGGCATAAAGATCCGGGTAAATCCGATAGATTCGATCCATGGCACGACGAAACTTGCCCATGGATTCAAGCCGTCTGAGTTCAGGCAAGGCCGCCTGCACGGCCTGATCCCGGGAAATGCCGCCGGCATGGGCAGTCGCATGCAGTCCGGCAATGATGCCCTGCATTTTGGCTACCAGCACACCGGCGATGCCGGCGCCGTCGCCGGCCACAAAAATGCCGGGCTGATCGGTCTGCATGTTTTCATCGAAGTGAGGCACCCAACCGCCGACCAGTGGATTGTAAATATGCCGGCAGCCGAGCAGGCTGGTCAGCCAGACGGACGGTATCAAGCCATAGCCGATACACACCGTATCCACCTCAAAGGTTTTCTCAGACCCCGGGACCGGGCAGCAGCGGGAATCCACGGCGCCGACCACAGCGGCCTCTACTTTCCGTTCGCCCTGAATGCCGCGCAACACATGGGAGCGCAGCATCTGAACGCCGGCGCGTTTGAGCCGGTACATGTAGGTGAGCCCCTGCTTGATTAAACCGGGCTGACGCAGCAAATCCGGCAGAAACCGCCAGGCACCCAGCGTCGAAGCCGATTCCGTCAGGGCCACGACTTCCATTCCGGCGTCCAGCATCTGGTTGGCCACCACCAGCGGCAACGGTCCTGTGCCGGCCAGCAGCACCCGTCGGCCGGGCCGCACCCGCTGGCTTTTCAAAAGCACCTGGGCACCGCCGGCCGTCATAACTCCGGGCAGCGTCCAGCCGGGAACCGGAACCGGCCGTTCGTAAGCACCGGTGGCGACGATGATGGCGCGTGCATCCAGCAATACCAATTCGTTACCGCGTGCAATCGCCAGTTGATTGGGCTCGAAGACCGACCAAACCAGGGCATCGTTCCATATTTCGACGGCCTCAGAAAGATCACTCACCTGGCCGAGCAGCGCCCTGCCATCAGCATAATCGGTTCCCAGCCGAGTTGCATCGTGTACTTCAAAATCCCTGGGAAGCTGACGATAGATCTGCCCACCGGCCTGCATATTTTCGTCGATAACCAGGACCCGGGTGCCGGCCCGGGCCACGGCCATCGCAGCACTGAGACCGGCCGGTCCCCCGCCCACAATCACTACCGGCACCTGTTTGCGCACCAGGCTGCCGGGCGGAGGTTCAGAGGATCCCAGATCTATTTTGCCATATCCTTCCTGCAGGGTGATATGTTGGCCGGCGGCAACCGTTGTCATGCAGGCTCTTACACTGGGTCGGCCGTCGACCGTGACCAGACACCCGTGGCAGGTTCCCATGCAGCAGTACAGGCCCCGGGGATCTTTCAACTGCTCCGTCCGGCGAAATTCCCTGATACCGGCGGCCGCCAGCGCGGCACCGATGGTCTCGCCTTCATAAGCCCGAACCGGCTGCGCGTTGACGAAGATTTCGATTTCCTTGCCGCGGGTAATCCCGCTTTCAATGCGAAAATCTTGGTTGGCTTGCTTCATTTTCTCTGCGTCTATTTATCAAAGTTTGGGGTTAATCAACACTTTTATGAAACCTGAACGGAACAGCGAACCGCAGAATTTCGAAGGGTGGTTTCGCTACGCTCAGTCTTTTTTAT
>CP070771.1:1835359-1839739 GCA_020345785.1 Desulfobacterales bacterium | reverse complement strand
ATAAAAATTCCAAGCACCAAATGCCAAATAACAAACAATATCCAAATTCCAATTACCAATGATCCAAACAATTTTTGACTGGCCGCAAGGTATTTGCTTTGGTCGGAATTCAGACCGAAAATCGATGGTAAGAGACGGCCAATCGATGTAATTCACAGTATTCTGGCGATATGTTTCGGATTTGAGCATTGGGATTTGTGATTTATTTGGAATTTGGAGTTTGAAATTTGGAACTTAAACGACTTTCCTTTAACCTTATCTCCATCTATGATACGGGCACTCAAGATGATAGTCCTGCTTACACTTCTTACGGCTGCCGGCTCCGGCAGCCTATTCGCTCAGGAGCGATGGAAGGTCGTCAGCAATGACAATGGGGTGAGAATTTATTCCCGTATGGTTGCCGGGCATGAAGAGTCTGAATTCAAAGGAATAACGGATATCAATCAACCCATTGAAGTGGTCGGAGCCGTATTGGCGGATGTTCCTGCTTATACCGAATGGTTTTTTAAGTGCCTGGAGGCTAGAAAAATTCCGCAAATTTCTTCGACCGCTTACAGTTTCCGGGTCTATATCGCCTTGGATACCCCCTGGCCGTTATGGCAGCGTGACATCATTTATGATGTCAAAATAAAGATCGACACGACATCAGGCAAAGTTGTAGTGCGCTCCAAAGCGTTGCCGGATCCCGTCGTTCCTGACCGGAAGGATCATGTCCGCATTACCGATTCAGAACTTCACTGGATTCTTGAAAAAATTGATATGCATCACACCAGGATGATTTTTATAATGCGAACCGATGCCGGGGGATCGGTGGGCAGCTACTGGTCTGATTTAGGTTGCCGGAAAACGATTTATCATTCCCTGATAAATCTGCACGGAATCGCTGCAGATCCGAAATATGAAGCGCTTGGCAGAAAATTGGTCCAGGATTACACGCGAAGTTACTGACCACCCAATTACGAAACAATTCGCTTACGAAATTAACAACTTACGAACTACTGATATACGGAACCAGCATCACCGGACACGGTGCTTTTTCAAGAATCGTGATACCCACATAGTCCAGTCGGCCCATGGATATTTTTTGCGACAGTTGATGGCATCCCAGAACAACGAGATCGGCTGGAATATTACGGGCCAGTCTGCAGACTTCAAGGGCGGGATCGGCGGGCAGGCATTTAAACATTACATTTGTCAAACCAGCCGTTAGAGGCTCTATTTCAGCTTTGTATTGCGACTCTATTTTCTTCTTTATTTCGACAAATTCAGGGGCGGTTTCATCGGTGTCCTTCAGGGAATAATCCAGAGCGTGGAAGATGTGAAGCTCGGCACCGCTAACCCGCGCGAGTTCTGCACTCTTTTTCAGAGCATCGATGCCGGCCGGTCCGAATTTCAGTGCGACAAGAATTCGTTTAAACATCGGAGTACCCTCCTTTTTTATCTGGCCGGTTCTCAGGTCCGAGGTTTCGATCCGTTCGAGGCGTCAATTGGTTAAGGTAGGTTTGAGTTGTCTTATGGGACTATCTCATGTATGGTTCTGATCGGCAACTTTCAGCTAAGCGTTTATACCTTTTTCTGACAATCAGAGTCAAACAATAAATATAAAAGCTCGGGAGACGGGTATGCAAATCCCTTTCCCCTTTGAAACCATTCTTGTCTTTGGCAGCCTGGCTGTCATGCTCTTGATCGGAGTTCTCCTCAGAGCAAAAGTTGCCTTCTTGCAACGATTTCTCATACCCAGCTGTCTGATCGGCGGTGTCATCGGCCTTATTTTGTTGAATACCGGAATGATAAATCTGCAGGCGTCGAATCTGGAAACTTTTGCCTATCATTTCTTCAATATTTCATTTATTTCAGTAGGATTGACCGGTGATGGGAATCGAATTCCCGCTTCAAATCCAAAAAAAGGATGGCTCAAAGGCCCGTTATGGATGGCGCTCACGCAATCCGTTGTCTTCCCGCTTCAGGCCATTATCGGCGGCTTGTTTGTCTTAATCTTAAGTTTCTTCGGATTAAAGCTGTTCCCGACCTTCGGTTTTTTTGCCCCATTAGGATTTAATGAAGGCCCCGGCCAGGCTTTGTCCTTTGGAAAAGTCTGGGAAGGCATCGGCTTTGAAAATGCTGCAACGATCGGTGCCACTTTTGCGACGATGGGTTTTTTCTTCGCGTTCTTTGTAGGCGTTCCGCTGGTCAACTGGGGGATCCGGAAAGGACTTGCCGCCCACACGCTCAAGGAATTGCCGCGGGATTTTATTACGGGCATTATAGATAAAAACCAGGACCCCCAACCGGCCGGCATGTTAACCATGCATTCCGCCAACGTCGACACCCTGGCCTTCCAGGCGGCTCTTGTCGGGTTGGTGTACGTGATAACATATGCCTTTGTCAGAGTCCTGGGCAGCCTGTTTTCTCCGGACGTTGCTTCCATGTTATGGGGCTTTTTCTTCTTTTTTGGGTTGATTTTTGCGTTCATTTTACGATGGCTGATGAAAAAAACCGGCGCCAATTACCTGATCGATAACGGTATTCAACGGCGGATAACCGGATGGTCAATTGATTTTCTGATCGTATCCACCGTTATGGCAATTCAACTGGAGATTGTGTGGCAGTATGCCGTCCCTATTCTGACAATTTCTCTGACTTGCGGGGTTCTGACGACAGCAGTTGTAGTTTTTCTCGGCAGACGACTCTGGGACTACAACCTTGAAAGGACCGTTGCCATATATGGAACGGTGACCGGCACGGTATCATGCGGACTTTTATTGCTCAGAATCGCGGATCCTGAATTCAAATCACCCGCTGTGATTGAAGTCGCCGTAATGAACGTGATCATGCTGATACCGCTGGCGCCGTATTTGCTTTTGGTGAATGCTCCGCTTTGGTGGGATTGGAGCATCGCTCTAACAATTCTTGTATTCCTGGGGGCAATGGTGCTATCTTTAATTATTTTAAAAGTGCTGAAGCTTTGGCAGGAGCCCATTAAAATGAATATTGAAGATTGAAGAATGAATATTTGAGGAATCCTACCAATCTTACATTATGAAACAGACTAATTTCGATGGTATTGACAGTAACCTCTGAGGAATTTGAATTTTGAAAGACTTAAAAGCGCTAGAAAAAGAAATTAAGCGGCTGCGAAGCGAAAAGGCTGCCCTTCAGGTCCAGAGCCGGTTGCTGGAAAATTTTGTAAGTTTTGCACGATCTTCGGCGAAAGAACGGGTGCTGACGAGACTGCTGCAGAAAACGCTCGAAATATCGGCGGAATTAACCGGTGCGGATAAAGGCAGTCTGTTTCTGTTGGATGAGGACGGTGCGGTTTCCGATGGTATTCTAACCCGCGTCGACCCGTCGCCGGAGCAGCGCTCCAAAATAATCGGACAGGTTTTTGACCAAGGTCTTGCCGGCTGGGTGAGACGCAATCATAAAGTGGGATTAATTGTCGACACCCGCGATGATGACCGCTGGGTGGATCTGCCCAATCAGCCATACACGGTCGGTTCGGCACTGGCCGTGCCGATTCTGAAGGGTGAAAATTTGCTCGGTATTATGACCCTGCTGCATGATCAACCCGAGCATTTTAACAAGGAAACCGCCAATCTAATGCAGATAACCGCGGCCCAAATCGGCAATGCCCTTGAAAACGCACGACTCTACTCCAAACTGGATGAATCATACCGGTCTCTGGAGACGGCTAAATTGAAGATTGAAGCGTATTCGGAAGCCCTGGATAAGGAGATGGAAAAGGGCAAAAAGATACAACGAGATTTTTTACCCCGACAAATACCGCGGATTCCGGGCTGGGAGATAGCTATCTATTTCCATCCGGCCCGGCAGGTATCCGGTGACTTTTACGACGCCTTTATGCTGCCGGAGAATTTGCTCGGTCTGGTAATCGCCGATGTATGTGACAAAGGCGTCGGGTCGGCCCTATTTATGGCGCTTTTCCGCAGCTTGATCCGCGTTTTTTCCGGAAAAATCAATCTGCAAGGCGTATCCGTACCGGGTTCAACCAAAACTGAACCCGATTCGCGCGGCGATTATCTTTACGAAGCCTTGAACGCGGTTTCACTTACCAACGATTATATTGCCGAGGAACACGGCGAGGAAGGCATGTTTGCTACCCTGTTTTTCGGAGTTTTAAATCCGCAGACTGGAAAAATGGCCTATGTCAATGCCGGACACGAACCATTGCTGATCGTTAATCAGTCCGGTCTCAAAAAAAGCCTTAAATTTACCGGGCCGGTCGTAGGCATGATGCCGGCAATGGGATATCAAGTAAAGCAGGTGCGGATTGAACCCGGGGACATTTTAATCGGCTACACGGACGGCGTAACTGAGGCAATGTCGCCCCAGGAAAAATTGTTCGGCAAAAAACGATTC
>CP070771.1:1830863-1835259 GCA_020345785.1 Desulfobacterales bacterium | reverse complement strand
CATGTTCACCGGGGTGCCGCCCATGTCCTTGAGGACGTCCGACGACAGGCCCGAAGACATGCGATATCTCATTTTCAGGTAATCATCGAGCGTATTGGGCTGATTCTTGCTCCACCCGAAGGCCTCAGGTCCGTCCGGCGCGATCATGAAGGGCATGACGTCCATATTGAGGATCTTCTGGTAATATTCCATGTAGAGGTCCCGTCCTTCCCCTTGCAGGTACCAGGAAAGATGGTTCATCAGGTCCAGACCACTTCCGGAGCCACCGAGTGGGGAGCTGAATAGACTGCCGGCCGGGTGTTTCCCCATCGAGTAATGGGTCCACCACTGTCCGCATTCGATGATCCCCTTGTTGACACCTTCCAGAACTTCAAAGGGTTTCACGATGGCACCGCTCGCGAGGATTTCGATCTTCAGCCTCCCTCCCGACATCTTTTCGATTTCGTCAGCCATTCTGTTCAGCAATACAATTTGAGGGGCCCCTGCCGGGTGCGAGCTCTGCAATTTCCAATTAAACTGTGCTGCATGCGCAGGCGCTGTAAAACCGCAGATGCTCAAGGTCAAAGCACAGCCAATAACCACCACCAACGGCATAACTAAAAATCTTCTTTTCATTGCTTTCCTCCTTATTACGGTATCTAAAAGTTTAAGCCATCTAAAGACCTTCTCCCCATCATTTGTTTTCTTCCAAGCCCTCCTTTCCCAGTGTATTTGATTTGATCAGGGGGATTTTTCTTGCCCCGGATGTTGATTCTTATCCTGAGACTGTATTTCCTCGTAGGTCCTGTTTAAAAGCCGCATTACGTCGCAGTCTGGGTCTTTCATGCCCACGCACTTTTCGGCCTTGACATTGTCAAGCCACGCCTGACATGTAGGTTCTTCATGAAGGGTAAAAGGTTGGAATTTGCTTTTTTCGAAATCGAATATGCCAAAACAAGGCTTGCGCATCAATACCCTAATCAATACGTCATGTTGTGTGATGTAACATTCGATCGTCAGCCACTGTAGGGGTTCGGCTGGTCGGCAATTGGAAAACAGTATCCTTTACCTTACTGTCGGCTCAGGATGGGTCAATTTTAAATACAGCTCTACTGCATGGCCTGTCAACCTCTATCTGCTGGTAATTTTACTGGGTCCAGTAATCGATAGGCGACAGTTGTGAATATGTGCTATTGCAAGTGAGCTCACTCTTCAGGTTGGTGGTCTGCTGACCTCCTGATTTAGGCGGGTCATGGCTCCTGGTTTCCCCACCGTCCGAGATGTCGACATATTTTGTCGATTATCTCATCATCCTCGATAAATCCGATGATTCGCACAGACACCCGGCATTTCATGCACAACAGGGGGACTTCATCTTTTTACCGTCGCGGAAATTGAGATGGTCAAATCGGTCATACCGTAAAAAAAGAATGCCCCTCTGAACCCGCCCATGATGACTAGACGGCGCAAAAAGCAATCCCTATATGTTGTAGTTTGCTAGCACCGATTAAAAGCTTACATTGCGTGCCTGGATGTGACTATTTTAGGGGTGTTAAAGTTTTGAAATATCCAGGTGTGATATGCAGGTGTGATATGCAATTTGGAGAAATTAGAAATGACGGCTAGCGATTGCCCATGAGCTGTGCTTGAATCCGTTGGCTGATGGTCATTGCTGCTTTGTGCGTTTCGCCGGTTAGGGTCTTCATCTTGATGTCATCGAGACTTGCCTTGAAACCGACTGCCCAGATGGCCGATCTCAATTGTCCCAATCCCGTCAAGGGTGATGCGACGGCCCGGACACCCGCAATATATTCTTCATCGTCAACGGCGTAACCTTTTTCCCTGACCTGCTCCAGCTCTTTGGAATACAGCTTTGCATCAACGATCGATTTTTCTGTAAACCGCCGCAGCCCCTTTGATCTGATAATCCTGTTTGCCTGTTCCTCGTCCATGGATGCCAGAAAGACCTTGCCGACCGCTCCGGCCAAAAGGGGGATGGTTGAACCTACCGGGGCTGTTATTTTAAGGTCCTGCGTTGATTCAACGATGTCCAGGATGGTTACATGGTCCCAATTCAGGATACCCAGAAAGACCGATGTCTGGGTCTTTTCCATTAAGTCTTCGATGACCGGCCGCGCCGAAGTTTTCAGGTCAATCCGGGAATAGGCTGAACGGCCGATTTCCAGCAGCGTGAAGCCAAGTTTATATTTTTTGGTCTGCGGGTCCCTCATAACGGCCCCTAGCTCTTCCAGGGCCGAGGTCATGCCGTGAACCGTGCTTTTGGCCATTTTGAGATTCTTTGCCAGCTCGCTCACCCCTAAGCCTTCTCTGGAAGAGGAGATGGCACTCAGGATGGCAAAAGCCTTTTTTACCGAAGGTGCACCATACTTTTTCATATTATCGTTCGCCATAATAAACTTTCTGACAGGATAGACGCCGATGGTCGTGTTTGTCAATAACCATTTTAAATTATTTTTAAAATTAATACACTAAAAAATACCCGGCTGCAATAAAAACGACTGTATTTTTAAAAAAACGCATAATTTTGCCGGTTTAAAATTCACAATAATGAACATCATCTACTCTCATGCAAATTAAAAGCAGTAAATGGGACATTTAACAGCAATCTGTTCATTTGAATGAACGATTTATTGATAACTTTAGCATATTGGCCCCTGGCATCACTCCTATTCGGTCAAATAATTGATGTTATTTTTCCGAATCCTTAACCAATAACAACAAAAAATCAGATTATTTCCATATTTTTACTTGATTAAAACTATCGATCGTGTTATTTATTTTTCACTTAAAAATGGTTCATGATGCTGAACTCGTTTCTATTATTTAAGACTTGGTCTTCTGGACAAGGTCATAGATAATCGGCTTTGGGATGGTTCAATGCCATGGGGTATTGGAATAATGGAATGTTGGAATACTGGGTCTGGCGGATTGAGATCTGCTTTTTATCTTGATTGCACAGATTAGGAAGTAAATTCAAAATACTATCCGTTTTTGATTCCCAATATTCCATTTTTCCACCCCTCCAAAGGCGGATCTTCGACATCCCATTATTCCAAGGATTATCTGACGGCAAACACCACCCCTTCCGGGTGAAGTCAATGCCTGGACCTCCGGGCTAGGATTTTTGCTCAGAAGAAACTGATCACCGGGCCCGTCGTTTACAGGTGATTTCAGGCCAACCGAATTTTGAAAAGCCGTCAGAATTTTCGAGCGGCGGTCCCGGGCGTGCTGTCGTACTTAACTAACCGCTTAAACCTTCAAGCGGGACAATCCGAGCTATGCCATGCAGGTAGGTAAGTGAATATAAACCGCCCGCTTCAGGCTTCGCTCCGCGAGCTACCACCCGACAAGTCGCTCAAGGCGCAAAGATCGCGGAGAAAAAACAATATTTTTCCTTTGCCGTTGACCTGCCGTCGTTCTGTAAGGGCAAGGACTATGGCAAGGCAGGGAGGCCCCGCATAGGCGGGATGACCGATCGAATCTTATAAAGTAATGGTCGGCCTGCGGCAAAGGAAAAGCCATCAGCTTTGGCAGACATTCAAAGCACTTATAACTGTATCTTGTTCACAGTAGCAAAGTTTGAGCACCGAAAGGTTGCTGATTTTTGCTTTCCGCCCTCCCTGCCTCACCATAGCTTTAGCGACGGCAGGTCAGCGGAAAGCAAAAAAATGAAAAAAGTCCTCTGCGTGCTCAGCGTCTCTGCGGTGAAAATGAAAATCAAAAACGCCCCCCTTTTAGGGGGATCATCAAGCCACCCCTTTTGTGGGTGGTATTTGACTAAAAAAGTGAAGACACAAAGGAGGCTATCATGGCAACCGAAACCAAAGGCCAGTCAACGGCTGAAAACCTTCGCCAAAAAAGGACCTACGGCAAGTTCCGATGCCACAATCCCAGCTGCATGGAAAGAATTCAGCCCGTGCAGGGAGACAAAACTGCGAAATGCCCGACCTGCGGCATGGAATACCGGATTCACTGGGTCAGTCCCACCCTGCCTCGTATTCGAGGGCCGGTCTGGGATGTCAACCGGAAATTGGCGGAAGCAAAATTGAAAGAGAAGGGAGTACTGTGATATGGCGTTAAACAGGAAGATAGCATATATTGATTTGACCACAGGCGATGTCCAGACAAGGTCGATCCCGCTTGCGGTCAGAAAGAAGTTTTTGGGCGGCCGGGGTCTGGATGCATACCTGCTTTACAACCACACCAAGAAGGGTTGCGATCCGCTGGGTCCCGATAATGCCCTGATCATCAGCGGCGGCATTCTGACCGCCACCTGTGCTTCGGCCACCGCAAGAACCCACGTCATGGCCAAATCACCCCTGACCGGCATGCTGGGCAGCGCGAATATGGGTGGTTTTTTCGCACCTGAATTGGCCTGGGCCGGTTTTCACCACCT
>CP070771.1:1826361-1830763 GCA_020345785.1 Desulfobacterales bacterium | reverse complement strand
TGAATGAAAGTACTTGATAAGATCTTTGATTCTATTTTCGCTTTTTACCTGAACACCATTCCACGGTAGCGAGCGCAACCGCTTTGGTTGTTACAACCAGCGAATCCAAATCGACATATTCATCAAAGCTGTGGTAACTGCCGCCGTTGGGGCCGATACAAAGGGAGGGGAATCCAAAATAGGGTGAAAAACGATTGTCCAAGCCGCCGGTGGCACCACAAATCTCCAGCTTTTGACCGCAGACGGATTCAAAGCACGGCACAACGGTTTGAATGAAAGGGTCATCAGGGTCCTGATACCAGGGCTCCGTCTGCCAGCCGAACCATTCCACTTCCGGCGGGTGATCTTTCAACCAGTCATCGGCCCGGGCTATCTCGGCAACCAGCTGCTCAACGGAATTTTTGATCTCAGCCATGTTTTCCCCCGGGATAAAGGAAATCCGGCATCCCATTTCGGCAAAACCGGCCACCGTCGACACCCAGTCGCCGGCCTTAAAGGTGCCGATATTCAGATGGCAGGAGCGGCCTTCAACCTTGTGATAGAGGGGGAATTTCACCGTGGAAGCCCGCTTCAGGTCCAGGTCAATCAGGGCCTGATAAAATTTGATCATCTTGCCGATGGCATTGACGCCTAACTGCGAGTGGGCGGCATGCGCAGTCAGACCTTTGACTTTTACCCGGAAGTATAAAATTCCGGGGTGGCTGATCACCGGTCTCAGGAAGGGCTCGGGGATGATCATGCCGTCGGCCGTATAGCCCTCCATCAAACAGGCCAAAGTGCCACCGCCGCCGCCGGCTTCTTCCTCGATCACGCTTTGCAGCTGGACATCACCGCCCGGTTCGATGCCGGCATCAAGCAGCGCCTTGAGAGCAAACAGGTTGGCAACCACGCCGGCCTTCATGTCCACCGCCCCCCGCCCGTAAAGGCGGTTGCCTTCAATCTCGGCGCCCCAGGGGTCATGCTGCCACTGGTCCACCGGTTCGGGAGAAACCACATCGACATGCCCGTTTAAAATCATCGATTTTTTTACCGAATCGCCTTTTAGCAAACCGATGACGTTCGGACGCCCCTCAAACGACAGCCCGCTTTCCACGTAGGCTGAATGTTTCCGAACCTTATCCTTATCGGCCTCGAAGGTTTTCACATCCAGCCCCAGGCTTTCATACTGCTGCTGCATAAACGCCTGGGCCGGCCCTTCGTTGCCGACCACGCTGGGAATGCGCACCAGCTGGGCGAGCGCAGCGATCATTTCATCACGCAATCGGTCGACAACTGTTTCAATTTTTTTTCGAATCTTAGAATTCATTTTTGACTCTTGGGGATTGGAGGATTTTTTTTATTGGAACGGCGGTTATTTTATCGTCAAGCCTGTATTCCTGCTTACCGGGATAAACAACATATAGGTGTTCTAGCCTGAGATCCTGCAGGGCAATGTGCATCGAACGTGTTCGATCGGGCGCATCCGCATATTTGAATTCAAACCCGTAACGCTTGCCTCTGGCTGTCACCATCAGGTCCAATTCGGCACCCGCATGCGTGGCCCAGAAATAGGCATCACGGGTTTGTAGAGCAGCGATGATATGTTCAACTCCAAAGCCCTCCCATGATGCGCCGATCTTCGGGTGTCCCCGGAGATCGGTCATATTGGAGAGCTGGAGCAGCGCGTGCAAAACGCCACTGTCCCGAATGTAGATTTTTGGCGCTTTGACCTGACGTTTGCGTATATTTTCAAACCAGGGTGGAAGCACCCGCACCATGTAAGCGCCGGATAGAATATCAAGATATCTGCGGGCCGTGTTTTCGGATGTTCCCAGAGATCTTGCAAATTCAGCTGCATTCCATATCTGGCCGTGGTAATGCGCAACCATCGTCCAGAATCGTCTAAGAGTTTCTGCGGGAATCGTTATCCCAAGCTGGGGAATATCCCTCTCTAAAAAGGTACGGATAAAATTGTCGCGCCAGACCATACTGTCAGAAGTATTTTCGGCCAGAAATGAATTTGGAAAACCACCGCGAACCCAGAGCTGTTCTATCTGATCGGCACCGACTTCGGACATTTGGAACCCGGACAAATCAACAAAGCCGATGCGTCCTGCCAGGGACTCAGAGACACCTCTAACCAGGTATGGAGAGGCTGAGCCAAGCAAGAGAAAACGAGCTGCGTGGTCGGAGCGATCCACAAGAACTCTAAGAATTTCAAAAAGGTCCGGGCGTCGCTGAACTTCGTCTATAATTACCAGCCCGGTGAGAGCTTCGAGCATGCCGAGAGGTTGCGAAAGGCGGCGGGAATCAACCGGATTCTCTAAATCGAAATATTCGGACGGCTCATTCTCAGCGAGCATCTTCGCCAGGGTGGTCTTGCCGCATTGGCGCGGACCGAGAAGGGCGGTTACCGGGTGGACGCGGAAATTCTGTTGAATGCGCTGGATGACATCTGGACGCGGTATCATGCAGCCATAATAAGCCTTGAAAATCGGAATGTCAATATAGGATTTTCAAGGTTTATAACGGGCATCCCAGCTATGCGCCGCTTTTATCATTTGCCATCTGCTCTATGCACTGTCATTTGGACCACGCATTTGGCCTCCTCCTTGCGCCTCTCCACTTCTTAATTCAAACACTCTGTCTTCCGATCTCTTTCATCTGCAGTCTGGCATCTGTATAGTTCTAATACCCAAGAAATTCCCCCACCAGCTTCACATGAATCCGGCCTTCAATCATATGTCCTTCAATCGTACTCCAGATATTGCAAATTCGCTGCGGAGTACGACAATCCGAACACAAGCCCGTCTCGACACAAGGGTTCTTGAGCCCGTAACGAATGTTGTTGACCGGCGCGGCGTAGTGCTTGACCCGGGCAACGGCCGATTCCAGATCCGGTTCGACCTTGTTCATACCGACCACCAAAATTACTTTTTTAGGACCGAAGGCCATGGCCGCCACCCGGTTCCCCATCCCGTCCAGGTTGACCAGCCGCCCGTCTATCGTTATGGCGTTGGTACTGGCAATCATAATATCGGCCGTCAGTCCCTGACGCCGTAAGTCCAAACCTTCTTCACGCGACAGCTCCGGGCGATAGGGGTCGATCAGCTTAACTTCCGGCAACGCGGCAACCGCCTCCCACAGGCCGATACCCAGGGCAGTCATTGATCCGCAGCGGAAAACCGTTGCACCGCGCGGAATCATTTCGATAATCTCGTCTCTGGCCTTGGCAGCGCTGGCGGCATAACTGCCTGCCATGCGCCTTTTTTCGAGGTTTTTGATAATTTTTTGGGCAACTTTCTCGCTCCACTCAACCTGATGCTGATCCATGGTTTGCCTCCTTTTTAAATCATTTTAAGTTTCAGCTAGGGTAAATTTTAGGTCTCATCATAACTGATGACATCGGAAGATCAATATCTATTTTTCCCTTTACATAGGGTTAATTGGCGATTACATCAGGACTGAAAGACAATTAGGAAACCGGAGGAAATTCACCTTGCCCACCGACACTTCATTGGAAAAATCAGCCCTTTTTGTCGCCACATTGACCTCCTTTATGGGTCCGTTTATGATCTCATCGGTCAATGTGGCCCTCCCTGCAATCCAGTCCGAATTTTCGACCGATGCGGTGACGTTAAGCTGGGTGGCCACCGCTTTTCTGCTGGCCATGGCGGTATTTCTGGTCCCCTTCGGCAAAGTGGCCGACATTTACGGCCGCAAAAAAATCTTTAGCCGGGGTGTCGTTTTATACACACTGTCGTCGCTTCTGGCAGCCTTTTCTTTATCGATCAAGATGCTCATTTTTATGCGGGTGTTGCAGGGCATCGGCGCGGCAATGTTTGTTACCACCGGTATGGCCATCCTAACATCCGTTTTTCCACCGTCACGGCGGGGACGGGTCATCGGCATTTATGTATCGGCGGTTTATATTGGGCTTTCCGTGGGACCGTTTGCCGGTGGATTCATCACCCGCTATCTGGGGTGGCGCAGTATTTTTGCGGCGGTCGTACCATTCGGCGCCGCGTCGGTATTTATGACCATCAAATATTTAAAGGCCGAATGGGCCGATGCCCGCGGAGAAGCGCTGGACATACGCGGCAGCGTACTCTACGGCCTGTCAATTCTCGTATTAATCTATGGTGCGTCGCTGTTGCCCCGCATGGTGGCCGTTTACCTGATGATGGCGGGACTTGCGGGTCTAGCCCTTTTTATCAGACTCGAGTTGCGTGTTCCCAATCCGGTATTTGAGGTTAAACTGTTTAATCAAAACAGGCTTTTTACTTTTTCAAGTCTGGCAGCGTTGATTAACTACTCGGCGACGTATGCCCTGACGTTTCTGCTCAGTCTTTATCTGCAGTATATCAAAGGTATACCTCCCCAGTATGCCGGATCAATTCTTATTGCCCAGCCCATTGTGATG
>CP070771.1:1821842-1826261 GCA_020345785.1 Desulfobacterales bacterium | reverse complement strand
GGGATCCTGGCTGATCCTCAATTTGATGTCATTGGCAAATCCCCCGGCTGCAAGAATCACGGCTTTGCGGGCTTTAATGTATTTTGGAATTCCACTTTTCGCATCCGGGTATTCATACCCTTCCCTTACAAGAACGCCGCAAAGTCTCTCTTTGGAATCCAGCAAAATGGTCTGGAGATAACTCTTTGTGCAGATTCTCATCCCCAAATCGTTTACTTTCAGGAGCATTTGTTTGATAATCGCCGAACCGGATCGGTTGTGAGGCGTGTAGCATCTTGGAACGGCGTGGCCCCCGAATTGGTCTACGCGGTTCAAATATTCAACGCCTAGATAGTCGATCGTCCACTGAAATGTTTCGCTTGAGTTTTCTGTCAGCACCTGAACCAACTTCGGTTGGTTGAGCCCGAGACCGGCTTTGAGCATGTCGTCATACATCAGCCGGGGAGAATCGGCAATGCCTGCATCGGTTTGCTTCCGCGTGGCGGCAGCGGCCACGACGCCGTCGCTGATGGTAGAATTGCCGCCATAGCCCTTCATTTTCTCTAATATGATGACTGAACTGCCGGCCTTTTTAGCCTCGATTGCGGCGGCCAATCCTGCAAAACCGCTGCCCACAATGACAATGTCGGCTTCTTGATCCCACTTTTGCGGCAGCTTTCTGTCAACCATGTATTTTCTCCCCAACCCAGGATTCCGTCACTAAAAGAGCAAATGACTGGTTTTGCGGAAATTACCTCTTTTATGGAAATCATGAAAATTCCAAGCACCAACAACCAAATCTCAAACAAATCCCAATGACTAAAATTCAAAATTCCAAACAAATGGCCCGTCTACCATTGCGCCGAAGGCATTATTCCGAGCTCACCAGGGCTTATGAACCGGTGCGCTACAATTGTGGTGGATATTTTGGTTATTGAATATTGAAATTTGAGATTTATTTGTAATTTGGTGCTTGAGATTTGAGATTTTTTTGTCTTACAAAACCTTCTAATGCAAATTGGCTTAGAATACACTTTGAAGGTGCCCTGCCTCCCCAACATAAGCCTGCGGCCATGTGCAGAACGTCATAATAAATTGCTGCAGCTTAACCCTTCAAGCTATTTATGCGAATCGCAGCCGCATACCGGTGGGCATCCATGCCTTCATAGGCGCCCTGGGTTTCGGCATACCTGGCCAATTTTAGGGACGCCGCTTTGTCTACCTCCATGTGAGTGACCACTTTTAAAAACATACCGACCCACAAACCGCCCGTGTAGCGCGCAGCAGCCCCGGTCGGCAGAATGTGGTTGGGACCGGCAATCTTGTCGGCATAAACTTCGGCGGTATTCTCGCCGATAAAAAGAGATCCGTAGTGCTTCAACAGCGGAAGAACCTTCCTTGGCCTGGCGGCATGGATCTCGAGGTGCTCCGGTGCGTATTCATTGGCATAGCGCGCGGCATCCGCCAGGCTCTCGACCACCGCCACCACGCCTTTGTTTTCCCATGAGGCGCGGGCCACCGCTTCTGTGGTGCGCTGCTTAAGCTGGCGCTCAATTTCTTCCAAGGTCTCCCGGGCGAGTGATTCCGATGTCGTGACCAAGGCACCGCGGGCGTTGGGATCATGCTCACACTGCGCCAGCAAATCCGCCGCGATATATTCGGCCCGGGCGGTTTCATCCGCAATGACAAGACACTCGCTGGGCCCTGCCAGAAAGTCAATGCCCACGGTTCCAAAGATCTGGCGTTTGGCTTCCATGACAAATTGATTGCCCGGCCCTACGATCAGATCCACCGGCGCAATTGTGTCGGTGCCGAAAGCCAGGGCGCCGATCGCCTGGGCGCCGCCGATGCAGTAAATTTCATCGACCTTCATCTTATGCATGGTGTAGAGGATACCGGGGTTGATGGATCCGGTTTTACCCGGCGGGCTGCAGGCCACGATTCTCTTGACTCCCGCCACTTTGGCCGGAATCACCGACATGACCGCCGAGGTCAGGCAGGGATATCGGCCGGCCGGAACATAGCAGCCGCAGGAGTCTACCGGAATAATGCGCTGTCCCATCCGCATGCCCGGCCGGATTTCTTTTTCAAACTCAACCAGGCTCTCTTTTTGGGCCTGCGCAAAGGCGGTAACCTGCTCAATGGCAAAATCAAGTTCTTCGATAACCTCCGCCGGCAAATTCGCAGCGGCCTGGGCGGCCTGCGCTTTACTGATGCGGAACGAAGGCGGGTCGTAATTGTCAAATTTTTTCTCGAAGTATCTTACGGCGCCGTCGCCTTCACTTTTTACTTTGGCCAGGATTGATTTTACGGTTTCCTGAAGCTGCTGTACATCCTCCTCTGCAACCGGCACGGCCGATTTTATTTCACGGTAGTACATGGTATTCTCCTTTTTTATGCTTAAATCTGGATCATCTATGTCTGCTCGGCTACAACATCAAAATAGCAAGGAGTTATGATATTTTCAGGTTTTAGTCAATTTTTTTTGTCAAATTTGGGTTCTTTCCCACCTTTCTTCGATTAAAAATTTTTCAATTCACTACGCCTAATTTCGGTTCCCGAAATTAGGCTTGACAATTTTAGCTAGGCACCTTACTATCCTGCTGTCTTCAAAGCCGATAATTCTTCAATTGGACTTTTCGAATAAGGCAGGTAAAATATGTTTTTTCTCAGGGATCTTCCGACCGACAAAAGCCTGCACGAATTCTCCGCGCGCTACCCCAATATGAATCCATCGGCTCTTAAAACATGTGCAGAGCTTCTGCGGACCGGCAGCGATCTTCTGTCGGCATTTGAAAATATTCTGGGCCGATCCGGTCTGTCCCAGGGACGCTTTTTGACGCTCATTGTTATGAACCGCACACCAAATGAAGAAATTTATCCTTCAACATTGGCAAACAAGCTGGGCGTCAAAAGGGCCACCATGAGCGGACTGCTGGACAGGCTGGCAAAAGACGGTTTGATCGAGCGGCGGGCGCACTCCCAAGATCGCCGCAAAATCGGGGTTCGCCTGACAGCAGGCGGACGTCAGATACTGGCTGATATGCTTCCCGAATATTATCGCCATATTGCCAGATTGATGGCATTTTTGACCGAAGGCGAGCGTCAAGACCTTGTTTCGCTGCTAAAAAAGGTGAACCAGGGTCTTTCCTACTTAATTGATGAGCAGACTCAAACAATTTAATTAGCCGCCTAATTATATCTTCACAAACCAGCTCACCGGCCTTCTAAGGCTCACCGGCTCCGGATAGCGCTCCAGATAATTTACTCTCAAAATAAACTGCGGAATCAAATTCTGATGTTGATTGGCGGCGATCTGATTTAAACCGGCTTCTTCTTCCAGGTACTGGGTCATAGGCTGAAGGGCTTGGTATCACTGTTGCTGAGACGCAGCCACTTAACCAACTCTTGCTTCGCGTCATCCCGTTGAGCCTGTGCCGGTAATTTTCGATGGCGCCCTCTGCGATGCAATCGGCATGCTCGATTCCCCTTGGAAAGTAAAACATGCGCCCGTCGAACGGCATTGAAAGTACCTCCAGTCTCCTTTTTTGATTTTGACAGCCGGTAAAAAGATTGGTAGAGACCCTAAATCGGGAGGACTCATCATTATGTTGTCACAAAAACCTGATATGGACCCAAGGAGGAGGTTTCCGAATGGACGTCTATACCAAAGTTGAAGATTTGACCTGGAAGCCGCACCCGCTGGCCGAGGGCGTTCAAATCAAGCCGTTGGTCACCAAAAAGGACGACGGGTTGAATGTCAGCTGTATACTTGTAAAAGTTCCGACCGGCGTCGAGATACCCGAGCATGTTCACTCCGATCAGGTTGATATACTCTATCCCTTAAGCGGCAAGGCTGACATGTTCGTGGAAGGAACCGGAACTTTTCAGCTGGCGCCCGGCATGGTGGTTCGCGTGCCCATCGGTGTCAAGCACAAAATTTCCAATGTCGTTGAAGAGCTGCTGATTTACGATGTTTTTCATCCCGCAACCATCTGAGCCGGCGCGCCGCCGGCTGCCCGTTATACAGGATCCGAAAAGATATGACTAAACCAGAAAATACCGTCGCGGTTGTGACCGGAGGAACCCGGGGGATCGGGTTGGCCATTGCTGAATGGTTGGTGAAAAAAAAGGCCTCGGTGGCCATCACCTACAGAGGTGACCAAAAGGCAGCCGAAAGTGCGAACCGGCGCCTTGAGAGTTTTCAGACGGAAAAGCAGCGAATTTTAATGCTGAGAGGCGATGCCGGCGACGCGGATGTTGTCGCCGAACATCATCGTATCGTTCGCACTGAACTGGGGCCTATCGGCATACTTGTTAACAACGCCGGCATCATGCCGGCCAGAAATTTTGAACAAATCAGCGTGCAGGATTGGGATGAGACCATCCGGGTCAATTTAAACAGCGCCTTTTACTGGTGCCGTCAGGTTGTTGCAGACA
>CP070771.1:1817304-1821742 GCA_020345785.1 Desulfobacterales bacterium | reverse complement strand
TTTAAAGGGCAGGCGTTTTGACTTTGTGGTCGCCATTGATGTCCTGGATCGGCGCAGCTGTGCATCTGTTTTGAAAGAAATTTTCGCTTTGCTCAACCCGGGCGGCAAAGTCATCTTCTACCAGAGCAACCCCTGGAATTTCGTACTCAAGCTGCGTCGCTTACTGGGTGGGTTATTCGGACGGCACGATCCCCGCTCCCTGCTGAGTCGCACAAAGCTCTACGAATTGATATCAGAGGTGGGATTTATAAGTTTATTTGCGGTTTATCATGATTTTGTCTACGCACCGCTCACACGACGTCTCATATGGCTTCTCCGCAATCTATCTATTATCCTGGAGAACATGCCGGGGGTTCAAACCCTGGCCGGCTCGATCCTTGTCCATGCGAAAAAACCGCCGCATCTGACTGAAAGGCTTAAAACCTCGTTGTCGGATCATGAGCGGCTTCGTCATGCAATTTCAGTTGTTGTTCCGTGCCATAATGAGGTCATGAACATCGAGCCGATGGTAACACGATTAAACGACCTGTTCGGAGAATATATTCACGAAATCATTCTGGTTGATGATAACAGCACCGACGGCACAGCAGAATCAATCAAACGGATCGCCGGGCAAGATTCACGAATAAAGCCGCTCCTCAGATTGCCGCCCAACGGGGTTGGTCTGGCAATTTCAGACGGATATCGCGCCGCAACCGGCCGGTACATTTTGTCAACAGACTGTGACTTTCAGCACCTTCTGCCCGAGGTGCGTGATTTATTTGATGCCGTTGCGGAGGGATATGATGTCGTTGTCGGCAGCCGGTTTTCCCGAAACAGTGTTTTACTGAACTATCCGTTTCAGAAGATTTTGGCCAATCGCGGGTTTCATGTTCTGGCGCAGTTGGTTTTGCTTCGCCGATTCCGTGATTTGACCAACAATTTGAAGCTGATTCGCAGGCAAGTGGTTGAAAGCCTCCGGCTTATGGAGCCGGGATTTGCCGTCAATGCGGAGATCGGTTTGCAGCCACTGCTTATGGGTTGCAAGATCAAAGAGATCCCGATTTCCTGGATCAATCGTAACCCGGATATGGGCGCATCAAGTTTCCGGCTCATGCAGGTCAGCGCGGGATATATGAGAGTGCTCTGGCGTCTTTTTCTGAGGCGGATCTTCCGAATCGGGGCCTATAAATCGATTTCCTTTAAAAAAGAGATAACCCCGCCATCATGAGAACCATTGCCGGAAAACCTTTTTCATTCTCAGCGGCAACGCGAAATTTTTCCAATCCCGCTCGAGATATAAAACGGTTGACAGCAGGACTGCAGAGAAATTAAAAATTATCAATGATAGGCCGAACGAGGAATTTAAGCACGCACACCACTCCCCACATACTATTTATTGCCCCGCAACCGTTCTATGAGGACCGGGGGACTCCCATCGCAAATCACCAGGCCCTGGTTGCCATGAGCGATTTGGGATTTAAGGTGGACCTGGCAACCTTCCCCATCGGATCGGACTTAGCGTTACCCGGCATCCGGCTATTCAGGACAGCAAATCCGTTCCGATTTCGAAGCGTACCGATCGGGCTGTCCTTTCGGAAAATTGTACTGGACGTTTGCCTGCTAATGACCGTCCTTCGATTGGTCAAACGCAACCATTACGACTGTATTCAGGGGGTGGAAGAGGGGGCTGCATTGGCCCTCGCTTTTAAGGCACTGAGGGACATACCGGTAATCTATGATATGCAATCAAGCCTTCCCGAGCAGCTCAGGAAAGTCTGGTGGCTGAGGGCAGGCCCGGGTGGCTGGACAAGCCGGCAACTGGAGCGCTGGTTGGTGAGAAATGCTGACTGTATTCTCGCAAGTTCGGGGCTGGCACCGCACGTATCTGCAATAGACCCCCAAAAGCCTGTATTTGAATGTTCTTATACCGGGTCCAATCCCCGCCCGAATAATAAAGAGCTGGAAAAGTCTCTTGGAATAACTGGTCGCCCAACAGTTGTATACACGGGAACCTTTGCTCCATATCAGGGGCTGGAGGACCTCCTGGAAGCCGCCGTTTTGGTCCGGGCAGAGATCCCCGGGGTTGTATTCATACTGGTTGGCGGTACCGGGCCGGAGCTTAACCATTTCCGCAAACTGGTGGAAAAGTGCGGGCTGGCGGATACCGTAAAACTGCAGCTGCGGCGGCCCAGGCAGGAGATACCCGACTTTCTGGCGCTTGCAGACGTGCTCGTTTTGGCCCGCAAGAGCGGTAAGAATGTCCCGCTAAAAATTTACGACTATTTGGAAAGTGAAAAGCCAATCGTGGCGACGAACATCCCCGCACACCGGGCCATACTAAATGAAAAAACTGCGGTTCTGGTCGAGCCCGATCCAGAAGCGCTATCGGGTGGTATACTGCGTGCGCTTACAGATACGGATTTATCAAAAAAAGCCGACAGGCCGGAGGATACTTCATTATCTGACAACAACATGAAATCACTCCGTGAAACCATCGCCGAAGCTTATCGCCAGGTTATTGACAAAAGCTTATAAGCAAACGCCATCTCGAAATAATTATCATTTTAAATCCTCGACAAAAGCCAGGGACGATGGTGAAGGCTCAATTTATCAAGAAAGCATCATGGTTAAACTTATAAAGGTTTAACAGGGCAGGCGAAATAAAAGAAACACGAATAGAAAAAATAATTCTGTTTTAGAAAATTTCAGGTTTGAGTGAAAAGATAGAGGCGAAGCCCTCTGCAAGCTTAAAGCACCAATAAAAAGTATGTGGAGCATAAAGCCTGGATTGTTCTTCAACGGTTGTTTGTGAAAAAACGAACTATTTTCTGCACTTCTATGAGTAAGATGTTTCAATTGCTTAAATAGGCATTCCAGCCTATGAGTTTTAAAAGATATCTTTCTTACGCGAGGGCCCTAACGGGTATCATTAATGGCAATAGGGCATTCGGAGGTCCGATTCGGGCCTGCCTATCACTGACGAATCGGTGTAATATTAGATGCAACCACTGTCTTTTGTATTCTCCCTTTATCGAAAAACCGAACTATTTTCAGGTTAGAAGATCAAAGCTGTTGGATGTTGAACTGCCCGAAGATAAGGACTTAAAGCGTATACAGAAAATAGATGCTGACAAGAAACAAACGCACGCTATTATAAACGCGCTGATTAAGATGGGCACAGGGAGTTTTGAGTTTACGGGCGGTGAACCGTTTTTACATGAGAATGCCCTGGAGTTTATGGGCCGCGCCAGAGATGCTGGCTGCACCGGTATGTTGAACTCAAATGGTACGCTTCTTGATCCTGAGATGATTGATGAACTGATAAAAATCGGATTCGATGAACTAAGAATTACGACTATGGCCGGCACGCGAGAGATGTATATTCTTACACATCCAGGAGCCAAGGCTGGATCGTTTGATAGCCTAAAGAATAATCTTCTATATCTTGCAGATCGCAAAGCTGCTTTGGGTGTAATGAAACCCAAATTGAATCTTGCCTTCATTATTATTTCTCAAAATTCTGAGGATATTTTTGACTTCACTGAATTTGCTGCGCTTGTAAAGGCAGACCGTGTCCTTTTCCGACCAGTGAACGATTTCGACGATCCCGGTCTCCAAAAAGTTGTTCCATCCTCTGAACAGGCTGCCTTGGCCAGAGGCCAGCTCATTGAAGCGAAGACTTATCTTGATTCACAGGGGATCGCTCACAATATCGACCTGCTCTTAAGGGTCTTCGGACAACAATTAGATACGAGAAGGCTGTATCGCGTTATTGCATGTTATTACGGTTGGCTTTGGGTGCTAATAGATTCAGACGGAGCTGTATACCCTTGCTGCAGGTGTTATGAATCGCTTAGGAATACCCACACGAAGAATTTCTCTGAAATCTGGGATGGGAAAGCCTACCGGCAGTTTAGAAATGAAGCCAAGAAAATCAATAGGCGCAAGTCGCCGGTTGAGGGCTATAATTGCAACAGGTGTTCTCACTTCGATGGGAACCTCCGGGTTTTTAGAATATTGCATCCGATTAAGGGCCGATCAAGTAAGCTCGAGATCATGTGTCCTGAAGTCCTGGAACAGGACAATTAAACTAATTTAATAGCCAGCCTTCTGTTTTCCGGAAAGTAAAGGTTTCTCGGCTGCAAATGTGGGTCCGTACCGCAGCCGCGAAAATCCTCCGGGCAAAACTCAAGCCAAAATTTCCTGACAATAACTCACCTCACATATTGTGGAAGGAAACAATGAATTTATACCAACTCCTGAAGCCTATCTCCGAGTTCTGGATTAAATTTCGTCTAACCGGTGATTGGAGAGGAGTGCGTTTTCTTTGCTATCATAGTGTTGTTGATGATAGACGTGCGATGCACCCAGTTGTAAAAAACTTATCCGTTACGACAAAAGAGTTTAAAGATCACCTTGCCTACTTTCATCATTCAGCGATGCCTGTAATTTCAAT
>CP070771.1:1812766-1817204 GCA_020345785.1 Desulfobacterales bacterium | reverse complement strand
GGGATAAGGGGTATAGACATTCGTAACTTTTCCTTCACCCCAAGCCCAGTAGGTCGTATAAGCAGCAACATCCGTTACATTTGTAAGCGGCCCCGGCGGATCCCCTGCCCAGGGATAAACATATGTGCGAACGAAATCAATATAATCATCGATGCTCTCAAATCCGACCACAGACGTCGCTGATGGAATCGCCGCTCCGAACTGACCTTGCTCGTATCCTCCCACTTCACTCAATAAGACCCCATTCACTTTGAAATCTTCCATGGCGGCATTATATTGGTCAGTTGCCGCCTTGATTTCCTCAGGAGTCATTTCTGCGAGTATTTTTGTAAAGCCGGGTATGGGCTCAGATTTGATGCCGCCGCCATCCATGCCGATGAGGCCCTTGATGTCAGCTAAATATTTGGACGCATAGATCCACATTTGCGTGACGCCTCTGCTTATTCCACCGAGAAAGATCCTTTTAGTCCTGGAAATACTTTTTGCCTTTTCCACACACGCCTTAATATCCTCTCTGAACATCCCGTATGTCCAATTCCCCGTATCACTGATGTCTACACCGTAGTCCGCAAACTGGTCGTACGCATAGTTGGGCACATACATGGTTCTGAAATCCATGGAATAGACGTCGTAGCCGCGGTTGGCAAAAAAGACGTTCATGCTCTGATCTTCATTTGTGTTCGGTGAGTAGCCCCTGCTCCATGTTCCGGGAATAATAAACAAAACCTTCTTTCTATCAGGCGCAGGCCTTTCGGGAATCATTTTGCGATTGTAATTCTCTTTGACCATACGATGCAGGGCGATCTTATCGAAGGAACCATATGGAGGTCTGGCTATCTCCCAAACGTAGTGGTTCAATCCCGGATTGTTCTCCACTGCATTTACGCCTTTATAGGTCCATTTGGCATGTTTCTCCCAGCGCCATTGATGGGAGTCCGCGACAGAGAAAAATGAAAGCATTAAAATTACCGCAAATGAAATGTAAACTGATTTTTTCATTTCGCTCCTCCTTGGTTTTTGGAGTGTTGATTTTAAGCCATTGCCTTGCTTGAGCCCTTCAGGATTGCCGGCCCCCGCCAGGGTTGACCTACCCTGTCAGGGGCTGCTCCAGCAGAATTTGATTGGATTCTCTACGGGTGGGTGACGCCGGTACAGGGCAATCCATGGAATAAAAAGGGGCCTCTTTGAAGGTTCACGGCCGGAGTTTCTTTGGCAATTCATCCCCGTTATTCCCTCCAGAAAGGATGGTGTTAAATTGCCGGATGACTCCATTCATAAGCCATCCCGCTCCATCGGGATGAGAATTGAAAAGGTTTTACCGCTGCACCGGGAGTAGTTTTTGGTTGTCCAAACTTGCACCATGCCACTGGCATATGAATGGAGGTGGTTCCGGCCCCTTCCAAGGGCCTTCCGCATGCTCTCGCTGTGGCGGTGGTCTATGATTCTCACCTTTTGTTGGATCTTTTGAAATGGAGGTTGAACCATGGCAACCAACTGCAATTTAAATTATAAAGCGAAAATTTTTTCAATAAAAAAATCTTAAGCAACCTTTTGGGGGGCTGAAACAGAGAAGTTCAAGTTTTGCGGAATGGGTTATCAAAGGAAAATCCGAGGACAGCGCCGTCTGGGAAGGAAGAGGCGGCGACCGCCGGTTTTTACTTTGCGCTCTTAACCCGGTATGCCATCCATCCGGCCCGCAGGATCACTATGGCGGCCATTCCGAGCCGGATCCCGGCTGCTCGCTGCGGCGCCGGAAGGGTCGGGCATGGAAACCCGGCAATCGTTTTGAAACTGCTTCGGATCCGTTGCAAGAAGCAGGTCGTACTGCTCGGCTACGTCTAAATTCACATCGTCTTGTCCGACTCCGTCAAACGGGTTTTCAAGATCTTCCTGGATATTGTCCAGAGACACCAGGACCACGCTGTAGAGGACGGCCACACCATAACCGACTGCCTGGTAAGAATCATTGCAGAGTTTCGCAAAATAAGGACCGAACAATATGGGAAAGATATTTAAAAAAACCTGACTGTAGGCGCGCAGTGAAATCGGGGTTCGATACTGAAAAATGTTGCGCATTTTCTCAAACTCGATGATCATGGATCGCATATATTGATTGATGCGCGATATTTCACTGGTTGTAACATTCGATTGGCGAAGGGTTTCATGGGACAATGAGTACTCTGAAAACACATCATACACTTTACGCAGTTGACGGCCGTCTTTGTCCGCAGATGGTGAGAAGCAATCTTTTACGGCATTAAAAAGGCTGCTTTTAAGCGCTGCCGCCCTGGCAGCGTGGGAAGGATCGTCAGGGACCCAGTCTTTATGGGCATAAAATATGGCGACGGCGTGCGCCTTTAAGGATGCAAAATATCTCAGCGCCTCCTCCCGGCGCTTGTAGGCTGTATTAATCGAAAATACAATCGGAAAAATGATTGCAATCCCAATCAGGCCGGACGGCAGGTCCGCAACGATTTCAAATCGATTGCAGACATAAGTGGATGCAATTGCCAGCAGCGTGACAATGACGGTCTGGAGGTCAATAATTTTGAAAAAAGCGGAGATGCATCTCATTGTTCGGATTTAACCCTTCCATGCTGTTTTTATTCTAAGATTGAAAGCCTGGTTCTCTGGGCCGGAATTCTTTACTCATTTACGTTAATAAGTTATCGGCTGCTTTCCGGAAAAATTAAGCCATTTTACTCCGGCGGTGTTCTCATTGCTAATTTCTGATACCCCCATTGCGGATCGTGTGAAGTGATTTATTGTTTAAAGATGGTTGATATAAGACCTTGGAGCTGAGATTTTAGGTATAAGGAGGTTCAAATGCAAATCGGATTCATCGGGTTAGGAATCATGGGAAGTCGCATGGCGGCCAATTTGCAAAAAGCCGGCCATGAGTTGGCAATATATAATCGCACGAAAGAAAAGGCGGCTGCATTGATTGGAGAAGGAGCGCAATGGTGTGATACACCGGCTCAGTTGGCCCCCAAAGTAGATATCCTTTTTACGATGCTGGCCAATCCCGAAGCTGTGAGCACGGCCGCTTTTGGTGAGAACGGGTATTTAGAGCATATGAAACCAAATGCAATATGGGTCGACTGCAGCACGGTAAACCCTTCTTTTGCCAAAGCCATGGCGGCGGAAGCGCAAAAACGTCAAATCAGATATGTCGATGCGCCGGTCATGGGTACTAAAAAACCTGCCCAGGAGGGGCAGCTTGTATTTTATGTCGGCGGTGACTCAGAAGATGTTAAAATCTTGAGTCCCTATTTTGAAATCATGGGAAAAGCCGTAAAACATGTCGGCGATCATGGCATGGGTGCAGCTCTTAAAATGGTGGCCAACCTGCTTGTCGCGCAAAATATTATCATATTCTCTGAGGCCATTTCACTGGGACGTGCCCTGGGTTTTTCGCGGGAGATGTTATTTGATGCGCTGCTCGACGGTCCCCTGACTGCACCATATCTATCCTTGAAGAAACTGAAAATCGAAGCGGGAAATTACGAGGCCGACTTCCCCCTGAAGTGGATGCACAAAGATTTGCACCTGGTTGCCCTCACCGCTTATGAGAACGGAGTTGCGCTGCCGGCTGCCAACGCTGCGAAAGAAATTTTTTCGCAAGCAAAACTGGCCGGGCTGGGAGAGAAAGATTTTGCGGTCATATTCGAATATCTATCGTCCGTTAAATAAGCAGACTGTCACACCTCAGGTTGTAGTTGGCTCCATTCATAAGCCACCGGCTATACCGTTGAGAATTGAAGAGGTTTTACCTAACCCGGACAAGCCGGAACCAAAAAAGAAATAAATCACGAAAGCATCCCGCCACAGCGGGAAAAACACGAATAGGAGAAAATAAAAGTTTCGTGTTTTCGTGATGATATCATTTTTTCACAAAACGCAAAGAAATAACAATTAAGACTCTAATACCCCCAGTTCTGCTGGTGGCCGCTGATTTATCAGACGAACTTGGACAAAAAGAACCGCGGCAGAAACATAATGATATCGGGAAAAAGGATGACGAGCAGGAGAACCGCCAGCATCGGCAACAGGATGATGGCGACATCCTTGAGGGCTTTGACCAGCTTTATTTTGCCGATGGCGCAGGCAATCAAAAGACACAGCCCATAAGGCGGTGTTACCAGACCGAAGGCCAGTGAGATAACGCCGATGATGGCGAAATGGATGGGGTGAAGACCTGCGAACTCAGCCACCGGCCACAGCACGGTGCCCAGAATGATGATCGCCGGAATGGCGTCGATGAACATGCCGATGAACAGAAATGCGCCGGCGACGATGAGACCGGTGCTGACGGGGCCGACGCCGAACTGCTTCAGGAAGGCCACCAACGCCAACGGGACCTTGTAATAGGCGAGCAGCCATCCGAAGGCCGATGCCGTTCCGACACAGAAAAGGGAGATCGCCGCAAACCGCGCCG
>CP070771.1:1808210-1812666 GCA_020345785.1 Desulfobacterales bacterium | reverse complement strand
GTCGCGCTGCATTTTGCCGCCTTTGGGATTAACGGGATAGACCTTGACCGGGTAACGCAGGTGGATCTTGTTGTAGATGACATTGGCCGGATGACGGTCATTGGTCAGGGATACGCCGATCACGGCGATGGTCCTGGGGTTAAAAAGGGGACTGTAATCCAAGTCAACCTCCGAAATAATTTGCAGTTATTGGTTATTGGTTATTGACCACTTGACTTTGAGTGCCTTTTATCTGAAATCCGATCTCTCATATTGAAGCTCACCTGAACGAAACAGCGAACCGCAGAATATCGAATATCGAACCGCAGAGTGTCGAAGGATGGTTTCGAGTTGCTCAGTCTCTTTCTATAAAAAAGACAGAATACCTCCCTTCGACATTCGATATTTCACGCCTTGGCGTGATTCATTAGTTTCTCTATGATCAGACCGGCCTTTGTTTTGGCCAGCGGTCCGGCGGAACACCTGAAACCACCTAATGATAAATTCGAGTTTTTACGAATTCATCATAATCGATTTAATGCGAATCGGCCACCTTAACGGGCTGTACAACTTTTTCCAGGCCTCCCGGGTTCGGATGATCTGTTTCGAGCTGAGGGAATATTTTCCGTAAACCTCCCAATGCAGCATCTCAATGATGAGCATAATCTCTGTTTCTAATTTTGGAAACCGGTATGCCAGGCGCGCACCGTACTCCAAGGGGGTTTCATTGGATGTCGGGGCAATTCCTCCGCGACGGCCCCAGCGCCGTAAGGCAACGTAAAAATCAAGGGCGCTGCGTTTGGTGCCGGTGCGCAATATCCACTCATAGCAGACCAGCAAAAACGCCTTTAGCCGGTTCCACCACAATAATGGATTCCCGAGTTTTCTTCCCTCCTCTTCACCGTAGCGTTTCATGAAAAGCCATCGAATCGTGAACCACAATACCAGGCAGACAGCCGCGGTGCCCAATGCCAGGAGCATCGCTCCGCCTCCCCACAGCAGAACTTTATGGACCAGCAGCATCCAAGCACCGGGCTCTTCCGGGGCGCCTGCTGTGCCGGTCGCAGGAGACAGGCCCGGATCCTGTGGAGCGAATTTCGCATGCCCGAAAATAAACTTGATCACTGCCGTCAATATCGGCGCCAGCGGTGCGGCAGCACTTTTCATCAGGTCGTATCCCACCGCCGACGCCGTTTTAAGGTAGGGTAGGAAGAACAGAAATACAGCGGTACCCATAATCAAAGCCCCGACGGAAAAACCGGCGAACACGCCAACGGCGGTATAGCCTGATAGATAGTTTTTCTGTTGAATGTGGCCCCGATTGCGGGTCAGCCCGAGTTCAGTCAGGCTGAAAATAAAAAAGGGAAAAATCAGCCAAACCGTCATCGAATCATGGAATTGAACACCCATTTGGGTGCGCAAAGCTAATTTTATCAGGAAAATACAAAAAAAGGCAGTCACCCCCCGGTCAAATCGCGTACAGGCTGAAAAGTAAGATTTTCCCTGAAGCGCAAGTCGGATCCCGGTAGCCCAGAACGAAATGGTATACCCCAGAACAAAAATAAGCAGAAACCACTCAAAATGGTCCCGCGGTCGATTGAAAAAATCGGTTAACCAACCCGGATTCAACAAAGGTTCAGAACGGTAGTAAAAGTCATGCACAACCCACAGACCGGCGCAGGCCAGACCCATCAAGTGCATAGCGACAACCTGAATGACCCGCCGTCTGCGCCTGCGGTGAAAAAGCGTCAGAAATGCCGCCAGGCTGAAAGAGACCAGGACCTCGGGCAGGGGATACAGGCGTTGGAAGAAAGAAAATAGCAGAAAAGACGCCCAAGCATAAAGCCAGGTCAGCTCCGCTCCGGCACCGGAAATAAACAAAAAAATGTCAGGATTTCTATTCAATTTAAACCGGTTCCTGTTTTAAGATATCCTCCAGGGCAAAGATATTGCTCGATGATGATTTTTGATCGGCGCCGCGCCGGGCATGCGGCCCGCAGACGACTGACACCACCGGCACCCTGCGTTGTTTGAAAAAGGCCGTAATTTCCCTGAACGACTCACCTGGTTCATAGGACAGGCTGAAACCGGTGGTCCCCCAGGGCAGTCTCAAGCCGCGTCTCAGAATTTCGGTCAGGTCTGCCATAGGTGTCATTTGGAGCCGGGCCAGCGTTTCGAGGATTTTCGATACCTGTCGGGGCCCTCGGCCGATCGGCAAAACATTTGGCCCTTCACCATTGAGCGTACCGTTTGTCACCAGGCCCATGGCAAAGCCCGAACGATCGAGGAGCACTGCTGCCGAGGCCGCAACTTCAAGCATTCTCTCGAATTCGGCGTGCGCCCCCTGTTCAGCGAAACGGGTGACATCGATCATCAGTAGAATTTTTTCCTGGGCGGCAGGCTCGCAGATTTTTTCCTGCAGCTGCCCGAAGCGCGCGCTGGCTTTCCAGTGGATATAGCGCGCCGGCCGCCCACTCTGATACTCCCGGGTACCGTAAACATAAACGGGATCGTCAATCGGACTTTTGGCTGCGGGAATACCGAAAAAATCGCGCCTCGGCAACGCAACCGGCTTTAAGGGTATCAGGCGGGGATAGACAATGATATCGAGGGAAGATGCCGTGTCTTGCGCTCTCGAATAAAACCCAAAAAGGTCCCCGACGCGCACCTGCGCCGTACCTATCTGGTAAACCCCACGCCGCAGCGCAGTCAAGTGCCACTGAAAATCAGCCTCCTGATACCAGAGCAAACTGCATTCCTTTTCCGATGATGTTGAATTCTCAGCCAATTGGAGATAATTTGAGAAAGAAACCGACAATTGGGCCAGCACCGGCAGCACCTTTGCATTTTGGACCCGGGTGGACAGAATCAGCGTTTCTCCCGGAAAAACCCGTTGTTTGTTTAATACGCTGGCGCAGCGGATTTTGGCCGGACTCAATCGGCTCCAGAATTTGGTCCCCGCCACGATCGCTATGACAACCAGGGTCAGTACCGTCATATCAAGTTGATCGGTTAACAGCGAAATAAAGAGAAGAAGGAGTACAAAAAACTGAATCAGGGGGATGATTAAAGCGGTCGGCAGTCTGTATTGATTGGGGTCCATAATAAAAAGATCATAGCTAATAGATCATGGATGAGGCAAAGTGGCTGGAAAGCTTGGAGGCCAGGAAGCTGGAAGGCTCAAAAGGAAAGAAGGTAAGAGGGTATGAAGGTGAGAAGGTAAGAAGGAAAGAAGATAAGAAGTTGAAAAAAAACCGGCATTTCTTCCTTTCTCCCTTTTAACTCAACAAGCACTATAAACTCAATAAACCAACACCCTTTTTCCTTCCAACTGACACCCGAACACTGAAACCTGAAACCGATATCCAGCATCCAGCATCCGGTATCCAGTATCTCCAGAAGCCAGTATCAACAAAACAGCCTCTTTAAGCTTTCCAGCCTTCCAGCTTCCCAGCCTCTCAGCCATTTGCCGTGCACCGTGCGCCGGTCGCCGTGCACCTTGGGCCTGATCCATACGCCTGCTAACTTCCAGTATCCAGCATCCAGGATCAAGCATCAGGTATCCAGCATCGACCACCGACCCGCAATTCGTCGCATCTAAGCGTCGCCCACAGGCACTTCTGTCCTCCCGATGATCTCTTCGATAACCTGTTTGGTTTCAACGCCCCGCAGCCGATCCTCTTCTTTGAGAATCAAACGGTGGCACAAAACCGGTTCGGCCAGCTGCTTGACGTCGTCGGGCAATACAAACGGTCGTGCCTGTAAGGCGGCCATTCCCTGCGCGGCCCGCATCAAACCGATCGAAGCCCGCGGACTGGCCCCGTACTGCAAGGCCGGGTGACTGCGTGTAGCTCTGACAACATCTGCGATATATGCCCGCACCGGTTCGGCGACACGTATTTGCCTGCGGACCGCTTGCATTTCAACAAATTTCTCCGGTTGAATGACGGGACCAAGTTCGACGAACGGATCTTTTTCCCGGAAACGTTCCAGGATCGTAATCTCTTCCTCGCGTTCCGGATATCCGAGATCGAGTTTTAGAAGAAACCGGTCCAGCTGGGCCTCGGGCAGAGGAAAGGTCCCCTCCAGTTCGATGGGATTCTGGGTTGCGATTACAAAAAACGGAGACGGCAACGGATACGTCCGGCCGTCAACCGTCACCTGCCGCTCCTCCATGCTCTCCAGCAGGCTGGCCTGGGTTCGGGGAATCGTCCGATTGATTTCGTCGGCCAGCAGAACATGGGTCATGACCGGTCCGGGTTGGAATTCAAAACTACCCGCCTGCCGGCTGTAGACATTGAACCCCGTTACATCCGACGGCAGCAGATCCGGTGTGAACTGCACCCGCTTAAATTTCCCCCCGATGCTTCTGGCTAGGCATTTGGCCATCAATGTTTTCCCCATACCGGGTACATCCTCCAGCAGGACATGACCATCTGCCAGCAAGGCGACCATAAGCATCTCGACACATTTTTTT
>CP070771.1:1803642-1808110 GCA_020345785.1 Desulfobacterales bacterium | reverse complement strand
GTTCGAATTGAGAGCTTTAACCGGCAGGAAGTCATGAAAACGATTCAGGCATCGATTATTGCTGTTCGGGCGGGTGAAGTAGAACTGGAGTTTCCTTATCAATTGAACTTAACCCAGCAGCACGGCTTCATACATGCTGGCATCGTCGCAACCGTGCTCGATAGTGCCTGCGGTTATGCGGCTTTCTCCCTTTTGCCGGAGAATGCTGCCGTTTTGACGATTGAATTTAAAGTAAATCTGTTGTCGCCGGCCAAAGGCGAGCGGTTCCGGGCTGTCGGCAAAGTCAAAAAAGCCGGCAAGAATATCACCGTAACGGAAGGCGAGTTGTTCTCATATTCAGCAGAGGGGCAAAAATTAGCGGCGACCATGCTCGGTACCATTATGGCCGTTTATGATCGCGACGGAATCGAGAGTTGACGGCGCGGCAGATGGATGGCTATCGGGTTTCAAGGAAAAGACGTTTCCTTTTGAAATGATTGCCTTTGCTTTGCAAAACCGGCTCAATCAGAATTGTGAACTAAATTAATTATTTTTTTGAAAGTGTTTTATCTCTGAATTCTTTACGCATTCTGCAACCAGCGGCTCGGCATTTTTTATAGCTGTTTCATAGTCCTTGATAACATCTATTTTGGCTCTTGTTTCCGGATGAGGCGCAATCATATACGAGCAGCAGTCAGGATACGGTAAGGTTGATATGTCATACGTACCAATTTTTTTGGCGATTTTAACTATTTCATCTTTGTTCATCCCGATTAAGGGAGTGAGTACCGATTTGGCAGATGCCTTGTATATACAGTTGATGTTTTCAAGAGTTTGAGAAGCCACCTGGCCGGCCGAATCACCAGTTATAATGGCCAGGGCATTTTCTCTTTCTGCAATCCGGCTGCAAACTCTCATCATAAATCTTCGATATACGATCATCCGGTAGATGGACGGCACCCTCATGATAATTTCCCGTTGTATCGCTTCGAAGGGAACAATATAAAGCTTCGATTTCAGCTGGAAGTTTGTCAGGTGCGCCACCAGTCCGTCTATCTTTGAAGCCGCTGCGTCGATTGATTGCAGCTGATTGCGAATGTGTGCAAAAATAACCCTGCAGCCGCGCTTCATCATGAGCAAAGCCGCCACCGGACTGTCAATACCGCCTGAAAGGGATCCAACAACCCTGCCGGTAGTCCCGACCGGAAACCCTCCTATTCCTGTATACTTGTGGCAATAGACAAAGGCTTCCTTTTCGCAGATTTCAATATACACAAAAACGTCCGGGACCTTGAGGTCAACTTTTTTAGCCCGCGATTCCACGATATGCCGGCCGACTATGCGGTTGATCTCATCTGAGGACATGGGAAACAGTTTATTAGATCTTTTGGCCGCAATTCCGAAGGTTTGAGCACCGAGTGGGTCCAAAACTTCAATGGCGGCCTGCTTGATTTCTTCTATGTCCAGCCGTGCCATATCACCGAAGGAAAAATAAGCAATCCCGGGGAGTCTGCCCAATATCGTTTTGATATTTTCCATATCGCAATTCCCGGCAGGCTCACCGATAATTCTGCCGTACCTGCGATGGATGGATACTTTGGCAGACTTTAAGGCCTGCCGAATGTTATCGATCAGGCTGTTTTCAAAAAATCGGCGGTTTTTGCCCTTGAGACCGATTTCACTATAGTGAATTATAATTCTTTTTTCCATTTTAAATCGTTTGATTTTCACCGGGCGATGATGGCATACAAATGGCGGAATCATTCATGCTTCTGCCGATAACCTGAAATTTGCGCGCGGCGGAGACTTTATCCAATCAGTTTCACGGCGGTCACGTTTGATGCTTTATAAAATTAAAACTTTGACATACATTTGCCTTGTCAAGCATAGCATCTTTTTCGTTTTTGTCGTCTGATTTCATTGGCTCCGTATAAATTGCTTTTTTCCAGGCACAATAAAAAGATCTAAAAATAGTTCTCCTCGTGCGTCCATGTGTGTCTGCGGCAAATTTTAAAGATGGAAATTGAGAAGTTAATCGGATAAAATATGTTGATCTGACAATGTGACAAAGCAGAAATGAATAGGGCGCAGATTCTATAAATTCATATAGCCTCCGGTCGTCAACGAGGAAGGAGAAAAACGAAAAATGATCAGTCGAATCTGGCATGGATACACATCTTTCGACAACGCAGACAAGTATGAGGCGCTGCTTAAAGAGGAAATCTTTGTCGGGATCCAGGGCCGGCATATTCGCGGTTTTAAGGGCATTCAGCTGCTTCGGCGCAATATCGGGGAAGAAGTGGAATTCATCACGATTATGGAATTTGACTCGCTCGATGCCGTACGGGAATTTGCCGGCGAGGATTACGAAACAGCGGTCGTGCCGCAGAAAGCGAGAGCGCTGCTATCCCATTTCGACGAGCGTTCGCAGCATTATGAGATAAAATCCGAAAAGAAAGGCTAGCGATAAGGGTGCATAAAAGCTGTAACCGTTGGCCGTATTGCGTTTAGCGATATCATCCAAATACCAGCATTTGCCGGCAGCCAGACAAAATCTGATATATTTTTTTTCTGCGCGTCGGTAGTCTCTTGGAGAATAATATTTAACGTTCTCGCCTGGTTGAAACTTCCTGAGGTATTGCCGGACGAGCAACTTCCTGCCGTCGTTTTTTGCTTTCAGGTCTTTCATAAATCCCTATCATCAACACCAATAAAACTAGATCGGCATTGGTTCCGGCGGCTTAAGGAAATTATCGCACCATTATGCATTGACAATTAAAGTTGAACATATTAAACATCCATCCGGTGAGGATAATTACGCATATCCTGCTGCCACCCGTTTTTTCCCTAGTTACATCCGGCCTATTCATCGGAATCTCTGCCAGACCGAATGTTGCTGTCCTCACCCGTGCCATCATACAGCTTCGAATTTATCCAGACCCACCAAAATGTACAGAAAGGAGATTTGAATCATGAAAAAGCAAAAAAAGCTTCGTGTTGTGTTTATGGTCATTTCAACGAGCCTTTTTATTGTCTGGGCCTTGAGTTCGATGGCGTCTGCCCAGGACATGACGGCTAAAATGGGATGGTTCGGCGGCCCCCGACCCTGGATCATCGGTAAAGCCCAAGGGATGTACGAAAAGGGGATGGGTGTTAAAATTGAATGGCTGCAGTGGCCTTCCGGCGCCGCCGCCATTTCGGCCCTGGGCGCCGGTGAGGTTGATATCACCCGATTGGGATCCAGCCCAACAGTCGCAGCGATCGCCCGGGGTGTCGAAATTTATCAGATTGCAGTCGCCGGTGCGATTGCAAGAAGCGAACGCTTGATCGCTAAAAAGGAAATTGCCGGTATTCCGTCGTTGGAAGGCAAAAAAATCGGCTACCCGCCGGGCTCGACCGCCCACTATGCGCTTCTGGCTGCGCTGAAAGTCTATAAAGTAAATGTCGCCAAGACCAAGCTGCTGAGTTTGAAACCTTCGGAAATGCTTGCGGCCTGGAAGCGGGGAGACATAGATGCGGCCTACGTTTGGGGACCTTTTTCGCATCAGATGGAAACCGAAGGGGGGCATGAGCTCATTGCAACGGGAGAGTTGCGCAAGGACGGCTATTACACCTGGAACAATTACGTGGTGAGAAAAGAGTTTGCCGAAAAACATCCGGATTTGGTCGTCAAATTTTTGAAAGTATTTCAGGAAAATGTGAAGACCTACAAGAGTGATCCTGCGAAATGGGCCAGATATATTGGAGATTATTTGAATCAGAATTATGAAGCCGCGGCCGACACGCTGGCCGGACTGGAATATCCGCCGTTTGAAGAGCAATTGACCACCAAATGGTTGGGGGATTCAAAGACGACGGAGCAGGCCGCCATCACCAAGGCTATGATGGACGTGGGTCTTTTTCTGGTTGAATTGGGAGACGTTCGTCAAAGAGACCTGCCCCAAAATTTCGGGCCGTATAACAATATGACATTTATGGAAAGAGTTGTCAGAGGAGAATGATATACCGGAGAATGAAATCCGATGAAGAAAGTGTGGAAAATTTTCAACTTCGAGGGGGCCAAGGAAATTTTTATCAGCATGCTGGCCATCGCATTTGCTATCTTCCTGTGGTTTTTGACGACCTACCTGGGGTGGATCAAGCCGCTTTTTCTGCCGTCGCCGCAGGATCTGATCGAAACCGTCATAGAGCTGGTGGCGGTCGGATACCGGCAGGTTTCCCTCCAGATGCATTTTCTCGTCAGCCTCGCGCGGGCTCTTTTTGCCTTTACGATGGCAGGGATTATTGGAATTCCCATTGGTTTGCTGATGGGGTTTTTCCCGGTAATCAACGCAATCCTTGATCCGTTCGTACAATTTTTCAGACCACTGCCTAAATTGGCCCTGATCCCCCTGGTGATTCTCTGGTTCGGCATCGGGGAGACCTCAAAGTTTGTCTTGATTTTTATGGCCACATTGCTGACCGTGATTGTCAGTGCGGCAGCCGCTGT
>CP070771.1:1799046-1803542 GCA_020345785.1 Desulfobacterales bacterium | reverse complement strand
AGGTCGAACGGTCTGCCTCCATCCTGAACATTGATGATTAAGTCTATGGCTTTTTGGCCGGAGTCGGCGATGTCGACCTCGAAAGAGAAAGACTCCAGAATTTCTTTGAAAATGTTTTGTGAGGTAATGTTGTCATCGACCACCAGCACCCGCATATCCTTCAGGTCACTGACCAGCTGGGTTCTTTTTTCGATTACCTGCGAAGCCAATCCGAAAACAGCTGTAAAAATAAACGTGCTTCCTTTGCCCGGTTCACTTTCCACTCGAATGTCGCCGTCCATCATCTCAACCAGCCGCTTGCTGATGGTAAGCCCCAGTCCGGTGCCGCCGTATTTGCGGGTGGTGGAACTGTCGGCTTGGGTAAAGGGTTGAAAGAGTTTGGTTGCCTGTTCGGCAGTCATTCCGATGCCAGTATCTCTTACGGAAAATTGGAAAGTGGCCTTGTCCCGGGTTTTATTCACCAGTTCCGTAGAAACGACAATCTCGCCCCGTTCCGTGAACTTAATCGCGTTGTTGGTCAGATTAAGCAGAATCTGACCAAGTCTTAACGGGTCTCCAATCAGGGCCAGGGGCACATCCGGGGCAGTGGCGAACAGGAATTCCAAATTTTTTTCACGGGCTTTTGCCGGTACCATATTAGCCATATTTTCCAGGACATCTTCCAGATTAAATTCAATATTTTCAATGTCCAGTTTGCCGGCCTCAATCTTCGAAAAATCAAGAATGTCGTTGATGATTCTAAGAAGGGCGTGTGCGCCCTGCTGGATTTTTTCCAAATAATCTTCCTGTTTCGGGGTCAATTCCGTTTGCAGGGCCAGATGAGTCATACCGATGATTGCATTCATCGGGGTTCGAATTTCGTGGCTCATGTTGGCCAGAAAATTACTTTTGGCCTGATTGGCCTCATCGGCGATTTTTTTGGCCTGGACTAATTCCGCCGTGCGCTCATCCACCAGATCTTCCAGGTGATCGCGATGCTTCTTCAGCTCATTTTCGGATGCTTTCAGGGCAGCATCCGACGTTTGGATGGTGTCCATCATATCATTAAATGAATTTGCCAGATGGCCGATTTCGTCTCCGGTATGAATATCGATGCGAAAATCCAGATTACCCGTGCGGGAGATGAGATCTGTTCCTTCATCCAGCTTCTTCAGGGGCTTGATTACAAAGCGCTGCAATCCCATCATGGTCAGGACACTGAGCGCCAAAAGACCGGTAAACAGCGTCGCGACGACAGCGTAAATCGCTTCCCGGACTTCACTTTCAACTTCAGAAACCGGTATAACCATTCCCAGTTTCCAGTTCAGTTGCGGCGAGGTGTAAAAGAAAAAATATTCCTTTTCCGAACCTTCCGTAAAGGGCGTGTAGCCCTGCATGCTTTCATAGACCGGTTGCAGCTCATTGCCGTAAAGGTTGCGGATGTTTCTAAAAAGGTTGTCTTTTTCCCGGCTGGCCAGAACCGTGCCGTTATGGTCCAACAGCACCATATATCCGTTGCGGCCGACTTTGACTTGATTGATGTAATCGGTGAGATTTACCAGGGTCACATCGATCCCTACCACGCCAAAAACCTGGTCCTGTTCATCGAGCAGGGCAGTTACGATACCGACATTGATATCGGGAGAGGTGAGCGATCGGTAGGGTTCGGTTACCATAATTTTGCCGGGGTTTTCTTTTGCCAGTACATACCAGGGTCTTAGTCTCGGATCGTATTTAGTTGCGCGATTCCGTTTGTGGGAACGGACAAAACTACCGTTTTCCCGACCCATATAAACGGAGTTTACATATGGATGATGCGTCCTATAGTCGTTGAAGATGGTAATGATATTTTGTTCCGTTTTTCCGATATTGTATTGAAAGGTTTCGGGATCGGCCTCAAGGAAGTTTGTAAAGTCGGCATCATTGCGCGAACGCACAAGTTCGCTTGCCGCGATCGTCGCCAAATCCGTTTCGACGCCTTTGACGACACTGGCTAATGCAAAGTTAACATGCGCCAGCTGGTTCTGGAAATCCTGTTGGATGTTCTTGAATATGGCCGCCTTCAACTTGTAAGACAAAAAAGTGCCAATGGACGCTAAAATTAACGCACTGACGACGATATATAATAACAAAATTTTATACCTGAGTTTCATACCGTTTCTCCATAACCGTAATTAATCCTCCTTGAAGACTAGACCATTCAGGATTGTAACTTGCTATTTGACAACTGAAGAAACTCGTTGATTAAAAA
Source organism: Desulfobacterales bacterium (assembly GCA_020345785.1). Next base: position 1,801,312 of record CP070771.1, on the reverse strand, counting down.
GTTCGCGGATTAATTACTTAATGCTGCGCATTCATTCTTTTTATATTTCATATCCGTCACATGAGGATAAAAAGAGATGGTCGGTATTCAGTAATCGAAATTTTTAAGCATTATTCGATTTTTAAAAATACAATTCGATCTTCAGGTTCTTGATGACCGGTTCGATTTTCTGCAAAGGGCATTTGGCACCACTATGATCTAATAATGTCACCTTGTCAAATCGAAGAACTGCGATGGCTAAACGTTCTTGACACCTGTGGATAAATTCCATATGGTAGCGGGTAAATTTAAAAAATTATTCAATAGATAGCCCGAATAAAGCAAAACAATTTATTTTGCCACGACATACTTAAAACTCAATTCTAAGACAAGGGAGGAATTCATGACAGAAAAGAAAAATTATGAATGTTCAAATTGCGGAAAACAAGCGCAATTCAGTGCTGAGGAAGCCCAATCTGCGGAGTGTTGCGGCAAGCCCATGCAAGAGGCCGAACCTCTGCCGGTGTGTGAGACCAGCACAACGGCCGAACACTCGCGACTCGATGATATGGGTGAACCCTGTGATGACGGCCGGGCCGGAAATTAAAAGAATAACGCGCATGGAACCTATCACAGCTATTTTGATAAACTACTGCCCATTTAAAAGTCCGCGCGAGCGGATTTTTAAATGGGAGCCCGCCTGACAATCTCACCCGTCCCGCCGGTAATCTCAGTCAATTAGGTTTTTTGTTTCTTGATTTTTGCCGAATCTATTTAACTTGACTCGAACCCGCCTCTGAACTTATAAGTTTTTCAATCTTAGTTTTGCAATCGCTCAACTTAGGTTCCATTAACTCCATTAGCTGTTATACTAGAGACCGGCAATCGGCATCGAGCATCCATGATCAAGCATCCGGCATCGATTATCTATCGACCAGTATCGAGCATCCGGCATCCAGAATCAAGTAAAAGGGGGATTAATATGACCTACGAAGAAATTTTGTACACCACCAAAGGATCGGTCGGTTATCTGACGCTGAACAATCCGAAAAAAGCAAATGCATTGTCAAAGAGAATGATCGGTGAAATAATCCATCTGTTGGATGCGGTCGCGCTGGATGAAGCCATAAAGGTGCTTGTCATTCGAGCAGCCGGAAACCATTTTTGTGCCGGTCATAATTTGGCCGAGATGGTCAAGGGAGGGGTCAAAGAATATAAATTTGTTTTTGATCAATGTACCAGAATGATGCAGATGATTCATGAAATCCCTCAGCCCGTTATCGCCCAGGTGCAGGGTATTGCCACTGCCGCCGGGTGTCAACTGGTTGCGTGGTGCGACCTGGCCATCGCAGAAGAAGGTGCCCAATTTGCCACACCGGGCGTAAAAATAGGTCTATTCTGTACGACTCCAATGGTGGCCGTGACGCGTGCTATCGGTCGCAAAGCCGCAATGGAGATGCTGTTGACGGGACGCTACTTATCAGCCCGGGAAGCCAAAGAGTTGGGATTGTTAAACCGTGTGGTAGCCCTGGATGAATTGGCAGCCGAAACCGAAACCTTGGCCAGTCAGATTGCCGAAGCCAGCCGGTTTGTTCTGGCCATCGGCAAACAGGGATTCTATGCCCAGGTGGACCAGCCGGATGCCGCTGCCATGCATTATGCCAAGCACACCATCACGATGAATCTGTCAGCGGAAGATGCGCAAGCTGGAATTCAGGCATTTTTAGAGAAGGAGAGGCCGGTGTGGAAGGATAGGTAACTGATCATCGATTTTTACCGTATGTAAATAACAAATTCCAAATTGCAAATTACAAATAAATTCCAATGACCGAAATTCACAATTCAAAACCTAAAGCTTGATGCAAGAGGCAAACGAATTGAAATTAATTTTCTCATCGATATTGGAGAAATCTAATTGAATTAAATACTTTAATGTTTTGGTAATTGAATATTGTATTTTGGAATTTGTTTGTGATTTGGTGCTTGTGATTTGGAATTTAAACGGTTGGGTGATATTGAGCTTTTCTTTTACTAAATTTAAATAATCACCCTAAATGGCAAATTTTTATATTTCCGCTGCTAATCTCGCTCCTTGATCGATCGCCCTTTTGGCATCCAGTTCAACGGCCAGATCTGCTCCGCCGATTAAGTGAATCGGCATCCCCTGGCTTTCCAACTCATTCTTTAGATCCCTTAACGGCTCCTGACCGGCGCAGATAATGACCGTGTCGACTTCTAAGCACCTGGGTTCGCCTTTAAGCACAATATGGAGCCCATTATCGTCGAT
>CP070771.1:1794431-1798946 GCA_020345785.1 Desulfobacterales bacterium | reverse complement strand
GGCGAGATCAGCCGCAGTTCGTAGACGAGCTGCCACAAAAGAAGAAAAATCACCAGCAGCAGCAGCATGGCCACTGAGCGGGGGATCCGGTCGATCCAGGCCACGCTCTCGGTCACGAATGTCTGACGTACGACCTCCTTTTCATCCGTTTTCTGGGGGTGGGTCATAGGAATGCTCCCTTGTCTAGTAACTCGCGTATCTGTTTAACGAATTCGCCGAAGCGTTGTTCGATCATCATTTCCAAGGTCCGCGGACGGGGCAGATCGATGGGGAATACTTCGGCGATGCGCCCGGGCCGCGGAGACATGACGTAGACCAAATCGGAAAGGATGACGGCCTCGGGGATCGAGTGGGTGACCAGGAAAGTCGTGGCATTGCGCTCCAGGCATATCCGCTGGAGCTCCATGTTCATGAAGTCCCGGGTCAACTCGTCGAGCGCGCTGAACGGTTCGTCCAGGACCAGCACGGTCGGCTCGGTGATCAACATCCGACAGATCGCCGCGCGCTGGGCCATCCCTCCCGACAACTCGTTGGGGTAGACCTGTTCGAAATCCTGCAGACCGACCAGTTCGAGCAAAGCCTTGGCGTCTCCGTGCTTGGCCAAAGCGGCGCGTTTTCCCTCGCGAATCTCGATCGGGAGGACCACGTTTTCGATGGTGGTGCGCCAGGGGAAGAGAGTGGCCTGCTGAAACATCATCCCGATGTCCCGTCGCGGCCCGGTCACCGGTTCGCCGGAGAGCACCACGCTGCCTTCTGATGGCGACAGCAGCCCGGCCATGATCTTGAGCAGCGTTGATTTCCCGCAACCGCTCGGGCCGATGATCGCTGAGAAGCTCCCCTGGGTCAGGCTCAGATCAATATTGTCAAGCGCATGCACGTTGCGTCTGGCAAAGGTCTTGCTTACCCCGAGCAATTCGTAAACCGGCCGGTCTATGAGACCGGCCGGTGAAGATGCAGCTTCCATGGACATCATTATTTACCATTCCATATCTTGATGAAGTCGTTGGTATAGGCTGCTTCCAGGTTCGGGAGGGGACCCTTCAGGGCGCCTGATTCGATTTGCCCCTCGTGCCAGAGCTTCCAGCCTTCCGTCGGTTGGTAGCCCCAACCCGGCGACAGATCCAGCGGCGTTTGGCGCTCGAGAACCTTGTCGAGCAGTGCGTTGGCCAGGGCGGTGTCCTCACCTTCCTGCGGATTTCCCTTCTTGGCATCCGCGAGCACCTTCTCCCGGTTGGCCGGCACCTTGCAGAAGTTGGCCGCACGGACTATGGCCCGGCCGAAGCCCTCTATAACCTTTGGATTTTCCTTCATATATGAGTTCAATGCTGCGAAGCCGTTGCCAAAATAGCTGAGAAACTTTTCAGGCGTGATCTCCCGCAGCCTCAGGCCCCGGGACTCCATGATCGCGGCGTCGGGTACCGCGGCGGCATACGCCTCGATATCTCCACGCTCAAAAGCTGCAGCCGCCAGCCCGCCGTCGCCCACGGGCAGAAACTCATAGTCCTTGCCCTCGACCATGCCCGCTTCGGCCAGTATGGGGCGAACGAAAGTCACCTCGCTGCCGTCCGCGGTACCGACTCCGATCACCTTCCCCTTCAATTGACCGGCCATGTTATAAGATGATGCTTTTTTCACCACGAGGCCGAACAATGCTTTCGGATAGAGATTATAGATAAAGACGACGTCCACTCCCCGGGCGCGCGCGGACAAGACAGGACCGGGGCCTGGGGCGCCGATTTGCGCCCTGCCGGCCGACATGGCCTGGAGCACCTGGGATGAGCCGTCCACGGCCTCGACGTTGACCTCCAGACCTTCGTCTTTAAAATAGCCTTGACCGATGGCCACGTGCAGCGGAATCCAGTTGATGGCCGAGGGGTGGGGAACCGCGACCGTGATTTTAGTAAGAGATGCCGCCTGGGTATTGTCTGCGCCCCAGGTTGCTAATGTCATAATGACAGCCAGGATTAGAATTACACGGATGAATGTTCCAGTCTTCATGATCCTGTTCCTCCTTTCGGGTGATTGTTTAAACAAAATGAAGTGAAACGGTTTGAGTGCTTTCAAAAGCGTTAAGACCCCTTATTGCAACACTCCCCTTGGGTGTCAAGTTAAAGTTTTGCGGTTTCCCTTATTTATTTGCTACGCGTATGATCGAAAAATTTTTTAAATTGACAGAAAGGGTTGAAGCATTTATTAAAAAGTTTAAACACACCTTTCCCGATAGGGAGAATGCATAAAGACGTACTATCGCTCCCGGATCAGCGAATTACCGCCTGATAGCGTGGGGTGAATTTAACTAGTCGAACATTGCGGAAATCCTTCAAGTAAACCGCGCAACGAATGAAAGCGAACCTTGTTTTGAAATGCATTGAAATCGATCGACGTAAAAGACTCCAGGACGAACCCCATACTGGGCACAACCGCTGGCACCCGGATATCCCGCCGGCGATAGAGGTGGAACCGGGAGAGTAAGTGGTGCTGGAAACGCGCGATGGGTCGGACGGCCAGGTTATACCGGGCATGTCGGCCGCAGAGCTTGCCCATCTTCCCAAAAAGGTGGCCCACCCCCTGACCGGACCGGTCTTCGTCAAGGGCGCCCGGCCCGGTGATTTGCTGGAAATCGAGTATCTGGACATCCTTCCCCAGCCTTACGGGTATACTCGCATTCGACCCGGCGCCGGATTCCTGCGGGATTTGTTTTCGGATTACTACCTGGTGCATTGGGAGATCGGCAAGCAATCGGCCACTTCACCGCAGCTTCCGGGCGTCCGCATCCCCAACGGGTCTTTCATGGGCACTGCCGGGCTTGCACCTTCCAGGGACCAGCTGACGGCCTGGACGCAGCGGGAGGCTGATCTGTGCCAGCGGGGAGGGGTGGCCGCGCTGCCCGACCCCGAAGACGCGGTCCCGGCGGAAGAGCCGATTGCCAGCGAGGGCTTACGAACGCTACCCCCGCGTGAAAACGGCGGCAACATGGACGCCAAGCAGCTCACCAAAGGCTCGCGGCTCATGATTCCGGTCAATGTGGCGGGTGCGCTCTTCTCGGTGGGCGACGGACATTATGCCCAGGGGGATTCGGAATGCTGCATCACCGCCATCGAGATGGGAGCGACCGCGAAGGTGCGTTTTCGCATCCTCAAAGGGGAAGCCGCACGTCGGAAGATCCAGTGGCCTCGGTTTGTCCATCCGGACTATTTCGCGCCGCCCGAGTGGGCCGCTCCCCGGAACTTCAGCGCCACGATGGGAATGCCGCTGCGAGAAGATGGAACGCAGGAGTGCGAGGATGTGACACTGGCGGCGCGCAATGCTTTGCTCAACATGATCGACTTGCTCCAGGAGCGGGGATGGAGCCGGGAGCAGGCCTATGTCATTTGCAGTGTGGCGGTAGACCTAAGAATCAGCAATCTTGTCGATCTGCCGAATGTTACCGTTTGCGCCTTTTTACCCGAAGATATCTTTCAGCCATAAGGAGGAGATACCTATGACAACCGATCAGAAGTTCCTAGTGACAGTCATTTTGCATCACGATCAATCTAAAAATCTGGATCAAATTATGGAATACTTGCGCGAGACAGGTTTCTACCGGGATTTCCCTCCCGAAGGGACGGAACTGGTTTCCTGGGTGGTTGCCATGTCTCACGGGTTTATCATTCACTTGCGGGTGGCACCGGATGGTTTGCGCAGCCTGAACCGATTCATGGAACAGAAAGCGTGGGGCGCTTTCCGATACGAAGTTTACCCGTCCTATGATTTTCAACCCATCGCCGCAAAATTAAAAATCGATCATGGCTGAAAAATAGGATAGGATTTTATGTATTTGATTTAGATTGAAAATGTTTCACCCGGCTCTAAAATGACCGGTTTTGGCGCATTATCCTTTTTTCAGTCCTTTGACTCCTGCGGCAGGCCGAATATCGTCAACATGGCTGCGGCCAGATAAAGCAGTGCCGCGGTAGCAAAAACTGCTCGCAAACCCAGCCAAATGGCCACACTGACCCCCAGCATCGGTCCGACGGCACGTGCGCCGGAAACAATCGAATTGTCAAGCCCGTAAATTGCCCCTTCATCGCCCTGCCGGGTGTAATTGGCCAGCAATGCACTGATTCCGGGAATAATTCCACCCAGGGCCGCACCGGTGAAAGCTTGCAACGCCAGGAGTTGCCATCCGTTGTTTACGATGGCTTGCAGCAGGAAAAAGCCGAAACAGAACAACGAACAGGCGATCAGGATCCGACGGTGGCCGCTACGGTCACCCAACCGCCCCAAAAAAACCGCAAAAATTGCTGTGGCCGCTGAGGCAATGCCGATGGTCAGCCCGGTCAAACTGTTGACCCGGTCGGGACTGCCTATCAGGCTTAGAATAAACATCGGCAGGATCGGGATGAAAATCATGCGTCCCATTTGGTTAATGAAGCGCAAACTGTAAAGCATCACGACACCCGGTGAGGACAATAGGCGTGGCCATTCGCTGAAAAGGCCCGGGCGCTTGCCTTGACCTGCAACGGAAGCGGAAAA
>CP070771.1:1789814-1794331 GCA_020345785.1 Desulfobacterales bacterium | reverse complement strand
TCCCTTGAAGAGACCAACCTTGAACTAAAAAAGGCGCAAAGAGAAATTATCCGGGCCGAAAAATTAGCCTCCGTGGGCAGATTGGCAGCCGGCATCGCCCACGAAATCGGCAATCCGATCGGCATCGTCATCGGCTACCTGGAGTTGCTCAAACAAAGAGATATTGCCGAAGACGAGAGCCGGGAATATATCCAGCGCACGGAGCAGGAAATCGAGCGTATCAACACCATTATTCGGCAGCTTCTCGAAATATCGCGGCCGTCGAATTCGGGACGTATGGCGGTTGCGGTCCATGACTTAATCCTTGATACAGCCGATGTTTTGCGCGTGCAGCCCTTAATGTCAAACATAGAGCTTTGCCTCAGCCTTGATGCCGAAGAAGATAGCGTCTGGGCAGATCCCAACCAGCTGCGGCAGGTTTTTCTAAATCTAATTATTAATGCGGCGGATGCGATATCAAGCAAAGACCAGGAAGGCGTCGGTAAGCTGAAAATATCCACCGAGCATGATAAAGTCATCGATTCTGAAAACAGAACTGCCTCCGACCATTTAATCATATCGTTTATTGATGATGGTCCGGGAATTGCCGAGAAAAACCTCAGCAACATCTTCGACCCGTTTTTCACAACCAAAGATCCTGGGAAGGGCACCGGACTCGGTCTGTATGTCAGCTTCATGATCGTAGAAGATCTGGGCGGCAAGATGACCGGTGTTAGTGAAGTGGGCAAAGGAACCACCATGATCATTTTTTTGCCGCTCTATACATCCGAGGATAAAAAAGCGAATGCCGAATAATAAACATCCGAAGGCGGATCGAAGGAAGGTTACTTAGCAGGACTGAGAAACGAAGACTGAGGACTGAGAAACGAGGACTGAGGACTGAGTAATGAGGACTGAGCAATGAGGATTGAGGTTTGAATAATGAGCAACGAGGACGGAGGATTGAGTGCTGAAAACTGAGTTAAAGATAATCAGATCGATTTAAACAATCTTACGCTCAGTCCTCAGGCCTCAGTCCTCAGCACTTTCCTAATCCTCAGCATATTATACTGTATTAAGGGAGCGGATTAATGCCATGACGGACAATGAAATAAAAAAACGATTGCTGATCATTGATGATGAAGCGAACATGCGCCATATGCTTTCCATGGTGCTAAAAAAGGCCAATTATTTGGTTGATTCAGCTTCTGATGGAAGGGCGGGCTTAAAAATGATCGAACAGGCCCAGTATGACTTTATACTGTGTGATATTAAAATGCCCAATATGGGTGGAATGGAATTTTTAGAGGCCGCCCGAGACAAGCTAAATGGCACGACCGTTATCATGATGTCTGCTTACGGAAGTATCGACACTGCCATCGGCGCCATGAAACTGGGAGCCTATGACTATATTTCAAAGCCTTTTAAAACTGATGAAGTTTATCTGACGTTGAAAAAAGCTGAAGAAAGAGAGCGGTTAAAGAAGGAAAACCGGCTGTTAAAAGAGCGCATTCAAAAAATTGAGGGAGATCATACGTTTGACAAAATGGTGGCCAAAAGCCAGAGTATGCAGGCGGTATTCCAGCTGGCAGAGAAGGCCTCAAAGTACCGGACAACCGTTCTGATACTCGGTGACAGCGGCACCGGCAAAGAGTTGATTGCCAGAGGTATTCATCAAAGCAGCCAGCGAGCCGGAGGACCGCTGGTGCCTGTAAACTGCGGTGGTATTCCTGAAACGTTGCTTGAGAGCGAACTTTTTGGTTATAAAAAGGGTGCATTTACCGGAGCCGATCGCAACCGAAGCGGCCTTTTCCAGGAAGCGGAAGGAGGCACTATTTTTCTCGATGAAATTGGCGAATTGCCGCTGGTATTGCAGGTGAAATTGCTAAGAGTGCTGCAGGATAATGAAGTTCGGCCGCTTGGCGAATCCAAATCGGTTAAAATTGACGCACGGGTTGTGGCTGCAACAGCCAAAAATCTGGAAGAAGAAGTGCAAAATGGGACATTTCGCGAAGATTTGTACTATCGCTTAAATGTTTTGACCATTACGCTGCCACCGCTGAATCAGCGAACCGAAGACATCCCCCTCCTGTGCAAGCATTTTATCAATCGCTTCAATCAGATTCTTGACAAAAATGTCAAGGGTCTGGCACCGGAAGCCATGTCGCAGCTCTTGGATTATCACTGGCCCGGAAACGTTAGAGAACTGGAGAATGTGCTTGAACGAGCGATGGTCATCGCCGATGATTCCCTACTATTGCCGGAGCATTTTTCGCTCGAGCTGAGGCGAGCCGGCGGTGATAATCAGAGCCAACCTTACTTTGAGGGGCTGTCCCTTAAAAATGCCCAGAAGGTCTTGGAAAGGGATCTTATCACCCGGGCGCTTCAACAAACCAGGGGCAATCGAACCCAGGCCGCCAGATTACTCGAAATCAGTCATCCATCACTGCTCAGTAAAATGAAGTTGTATGAGATAGATTTATAAAATTAATTTTGCTGGGAAGCTATAAGGCTGGGAGGCTGGAGAGGATAAAGGATAAAGGATAAAGGTGGAAGGCTGAAGGATGAAGAGCCGATACACAAAAGCATTATGTGCTTTTTCCTTTAGCCTTCCACCTTTATCCTAAATTTTATTCAGCCTTCGAGCCTCCAAGCCTCCGAGCCTCCAGGCTTTCCAGCCATTTAAACAATCGCCCACCTGAACAAAAGACTCCCCCAGGTAAACCCGGCTCCGAAGGCCGACATGACGGCCCAATCCCCTTTCTTGAGCCTGTTTTCACTGTAAGCTTCCGACATTGCCAAAGGTATGGTGGCGGCCGTTGTATTGCCGTACTTGTTGATGTTGATGATGACCTGATCCGGGTGCAACCCCATTCTTTTGGCAGCTGCATCGATAATCCTCAAATTTGCCTGATGGGGAATCAGACACTTGATCTCTTTATCAGTGAGATTGTTTCTGGCCATAATTTCGGCTGAAACCTCTGCCATGGCGGTAACGGCATGTTTAAAGACTTTTTTTCCGTCTTGATAAACATAATGCATGTGCTGATCCACTGTTTCATGCGAAGCCGGGCACAGGCTTCCTCCGGCTGGAATATTCAGATAATCAGCGCCGGATCCGTCAAGATGGAGGATAAAATCTCGGATGCCGAACTCTTCATCATTGGATGGTTCCAACAACACGGCGCCGGCGGCATCACCAAATAAAACGCAGGTGGTGCGGTCCTTATAATTGATAATGGAACTCATTTTATCGGCGCCGATGACCAGCACTTTTTGATGCGATCCGGCTTTAACAAATTGAGATCCTGTCGCCAGCGCGCATATGAATCCCGTGCATCCGCCGTTTATATCAAATCCCCAGGCATTGACCGCACTGAGGCCTTTTTGAACCAGGGCGGCGGTCGCCGGAACCGGCCTGTCCGGAGTAACCGTTGCCACAAGAATTAAATCGATTTCATCCGCCTTGGTCCGGGTTTGCTCCAGAACCGACTCAGCTGCCTTGACAGCCATGTAAGCGGTTCCTTTTTCTTTATCCAATATACGCCTTTCACGAATGCCGGTCCGGGTCGTGATCCATTCATCATTGGTGTCAACCATTTGTTCCAGATCATGGTTGGTCAGTTTGTTCTCAGGGGTAAAATGCCCGACTCCGGTTATCATTGCTTGCATGATTGTCCTCTCAAAAAAAATCCCGAAACGCAACGTTTCAGGATGCTGAATTTATTCGGCGCATCATCTGTTCGGGGTCCTAATGTCCGGCAACCGACCAGACGCGATCCACCACCGGACAATAGGGTATGCATTATGCTAAACCGATACGAAGATACCCGCTGTTGATTTATTCAAGGTCTACTCTGAATACTCTATCCCATTGATTTTACTTCTTAATTTTCCAGAACATTTAAAAGTCACCACTCTTCGTTCTCTAAGTATCAAGTCCTGGCCGGTGGCGGGATTGCGACCTCTGCGTTGGCCCTTTTGTTTTACACAAAATTTGCCGAATCCCGAGATCAGGACATCCTCACTTGTTTCCAGCGCATTTTTGATGATTTCAAGCAAGGATTCAATTACTTCAACTGATTTTTTCTTTGTGAAACCGAGTTCGTGAACCGCTGCAACGATGTCATTTTTGGTCAAAGCCATGGTGCCCCTCCTAATAAAGAACGTGTCTGCCCTGAGGCCGGATAATGTCATTCACCGTGCGTTTGTGATTCCTCCTGTTTGGCCGGCAGAATTAAGTCCACTTTTTTCATTATGTTTTCAACATCTTTCATGATTTCATCAATTTCATCTTTCAGCTTCATATCTTCTGCATCCGTCATTTAGCTCTTTCTCCCTAAAAAAAAGTCCGTTGTTTCAAATCCCTTCAGCCCTGATATTCGTTCAGCCAGATTAAGCCGGCTGTTGATTCTTGCCATACAAATCCCGCCCCGGCGGGACTCCGCATCCCGCCGGGGCGGGATTGCAAGCTTAACGATAAGCGTACTGACGTCATCTTGCCTTTTCAGCCAAGGGCCGAAAATTCAAGCCACCTG
>CP070771.1:1785197-1789714 GCA_020345785.1 Desulfobacterales bacterium | reverse complement strand
GTCAAACCGCCGATTCATCTGCACAGCCATTTTACATCGGGCATGTCGTCGATGTCCCAGCTCAAGGCCATCGAAGCGGGGGTTGATATCCTTGACACCGTCATGTCGCCCTACGCCTTTCGTACTTCCCATGCAGCCATCGAACCGCTGGTCATGACCCTGCTCGGCACCAACCGGGACACCGGTTTTGACATCAAGCACCTGGCCAAAATCAATGAGGTGCTTGAAAAAGAAATTATGCCGAAATACAGGCACCTGCTGGACGACACCAAGATGTCGGTCATTGATATCAACGTTCTATTGCACCAGACCCCGGGCGGCATGTTGTCCAATCTGGTCAATCAGTTAAGGGAAATGGATGCCCTCGACAAAATCGACCAGGTTTATGCGGAATTACCGCGGGTCAGAAAGGATCTGGGGCAGATTCCGCTGGTAACCCCCACCAGCCAGATCGTTGGTATTCAGACCGTCAACAACGTTCTGTTTGATGATGAAAACGAACGCTACAAAATGATTACAGCCCAGGTCAAGGACCTGTGCTACGGGCTGTATGGTAAAACCGCTGTGCCCATCAATCCGGAAGTTCAGAAAAAAGCCCTCAAGGGTTATGAGAGGGGGTCTGAGCCGATTACCTGCCGTCCGGCCGAAGTCCTGGAGCCTGAACTGGAAAAAGCCAAGCAGGAAACCGAGGGGTTGGCCGTCGACCTGGATGACGTACTGATTTATGCCTTGTATCCGGTAACCGGCAAAAAGTTTTTAAAGTGGAAGTACGGCAAGGAACAACCGCCGGCAGAAGTCAGACCGAAAACGCTGGAGGATGTCAAAGCCGAGCAGGAACTTGTTAAAAAGGCCAAGGCCGGAAAACTCGTTGAAAAACCGGAAAAAGCGGCGCCTGCCAAGAGTGAAAATCTGCGCACCTATAATGTGTTTGTCGACGGTGACTATTTTGAGGTAGGAGTAGACTCTCTTGACGGCGCTCCGGTGATTAACTACGTACAACCGATGCCCGGCATGGCACCGCCGGTATATGCCAGGCCTGCAGCCGCACCGGCTGCTCCAGCCGCCCAACCGGCGGCACCTAAAGAAGCCGCGCCTGCGGCTGCAGCCCCCGCGCCGCAACCGGCTGCTGCCTTCGACGGCACACCGCTTAAAGCGCCGATGCCCGGTATGATCGTGAGTTATCAGAAAAAGGTCGGCGATACGGTCCAGGAAGGCGATACGGTCCTCATTCTGGAAGCCATGAAAATGGAAAATGCGCTGCCGGCCCCTACCAGCGGCACCATTCAAGCCATCAACTACAGCAGTGGCGATACGGTGGCCAAAGGTGATGTGTTGGCCGTGATTGGTTAAGGGCACGGCGCAAGGCCCAGGGTGTTAGATTAAAGGAAAAAGCTTGTAGGTTGCAGGCATTATAGGTAGGAAAGGTTTAGATGGTTTGGATCGTTTAGATCGTTAGGATCGTTGGGATGGAATGTCGGAGGTAAAAGTTTGGCGGCGGGAAGGCAGAAAGCTTAAAGCCCAAAGGCTGCTAATAAGACTCAGTTTTCAGGACAAGTCTTTGTACAACTTCCACGCGGCAGGGTGAGGATTGAGCGGAGCCCCGATAAGAGTTCATTCTCATAGCGAACATAACACGCATAACGAACTAAACGATCACAACGATCCAAACGATCGTAACGATCCCAACGATCAAAACCATCAAAACGGACGAAACGAATTTATGAAAATCCATGAATATCAGGCCAAAGAGCTCTTCAAAAAATACGGTGTGCCCATCCCGGAGGGCCGGGTGGCGTTTAGCCCAGATGAAGCGGTTGAGGTTGCCAAAGCCCTGGGTGGTTATCCGGTTGTGGTAAAAGCGCAGATACATGCCGGGGGGCGGGGCAAAGGCGGTGGTGTCAAGCTGGCCCGATCCGAGCAAGAGGTTGGAAGCATTGCCGGGCAGATCATCGGCATGAATCTGGTTACCCATCAGACCGGACCTCAGGGTCAGAAAGTGAGAAAAGTCCTGGTCGAGCAGGGATTAAATATCGACAAGGAGCTCTACCTGAGCATTATTCCCGATCGGGCCCTAGCCAAGATTGTGATTATGGCCAGCGAAGCCGGTGGCATGGATATTGAGGAAGTGGCCGCCACGGCGCCGGAGAAGATCATTAAGGTTGCCATTAATCCTTTGCAGGGTATTCAGGCCTATCACTGCCGCCAGATTGCTTTTGGCCTTAACCTGCCGCCGACTGTCATGAAACCGTTCATCGGCATGCTGCAAAATCTCTACCGACTGTTTGTCGACTATGACGGCTCACTGGTTGAGATCAATCCCCTGGTGATAACTGCCGACCAAACCATCGTCGCATTGGATGCCAAAATCAACTTCGATGACAATGCGCTGTTTCGTCATAAAGACATTTTGGAATATCGGGACCTCGATGAAGAAGACCCGCTGGACGTGGAAGCTTCCAAGTATCATCTCAACTACATCAATCTGGACGGCAACATCGGCAACATGGTCAACGGTGCGGGTCTGGCGATGGCCACGATGGATTTGATCAAACTTGCCGGTGCGGAGCCGGCCAATTTTCTTGATGTGGGTGGGGGTGCCAGCGCCGAGATGGTGGAAAACGGTTTCAAGATTATTCTAAGCGACCCCAACGTCAAAGGAATTCTGATTAACATTTTTGGCGGAATCCTGCGCTGCGACGTGCTGGCCGAAGGCGTGGTCCAGGCAGCCCAAAAAACCGGCATCAACGTTCCGGTGGTGATACGGATGGAAGGAACAAATATTGAAGCTGGTCGTCGAATTCTAGCCGAATCCGGCTTGGACCTGATCACTGCGACGGATTTGAAAGATGCCGCCCGGAAGGTGGCGGAAATTGCCAATGGCTGAAGGACTGAGGGCCGAGGACTGAGCTGAGAGCAAAGCGCAGAGAACAGGAAGCGTTCGGTTTGAGGTGGGAGGTTAGAGGTTGGAGGCGTGAAAGCTAAAAGCCGAAGGGGTTGATGGAGTTGAATATGTTGATTCGTTGATTAAGTTGAATGATAACTTAAGCTTTATGAGTTACTTGAATTAATCTCGCTATAAACAGAAAAAATTTCGTCTATCAACCTAATCAACCAGCTAAATCATTCAACTAAAGTATCCATCTAACGATCACAACGATCCAAACGAACCAAACGAACGGAACGGTCTAAAACATCAAAATTTATCCCGTGAAATTCCCGCTGGGGAAGAGGTAAGCGGATTTCACAGGGACGATCAAAGCCGCTATGGCATTGGTTTAAAAGTCAAATAGTTTATTAGTCGACTGGTGAATCGCTTAAACGGTAAATCAGGCGAATAGTCGAAATTAAGACAGATTCGTGTCCCTTTACCTAATCAACTATTCAACCAATTAACTAATCAACTATTTGACTCAAACGAAGTTTGAGGCAAATACCATGAGTGTCTTCGCGGATAAAAACTCACGAGTTGTGGTTCAGGGCATCACCGGCAGGGAAGGGCAGTTTCATACCCGTCACTGCGTGGCCTACGGAACCCGGGTGGTCGCCGGCGTCACACCGGGCAAGGCCGGCCAGAAAATGGACGATATTCCCGTTTTTAATACCGTCAAAGCGGCTGTGGATGAAACCGGTGCCAATTGCAGTCTGATTTTTGTACCGCCGGCCTTTGCAGCGGATGCCGTCATGGAAGCGGCGGATGCCGGAATCGGCCTCATTGTGGCGATCACCGAGGGTATTCCGGTACTGGACATGATGAGGGTCATGAATTATCTGGAAGGCAAACCCTCGCGCCTGATCGGACCCAATTGTCCGGGGATCATTACTCCCGGCGAGGCCAAAATCGGCATCATGCCGGGCCCGATTCATAAGCCCGGGGGGCCGATTGGGGTCATATCGCGTTCCGGTACGCTAACCTACGAGGTGGTCAATCAATTAACTTTGCAAAATATCGGACAGACAACCTGCATTGGTATCGGCGGCGACCCGATCGTCGGATCAAACTTTATCGATTGCCTCGAAGCTTTTGAAAACGACCCGGATACAGGCGGGGTTGTAATGGTTGGTGAAATCGGCGGAACCGCTGAGGAAGAAGCCGCGGAATTTGTCTCCGCAAATATGACCAAGCCGGTTGTCGGGTTTATTTCGGGGATAACAGCTCCGCCGGGGCGACGTATGGGGCATGCCGGCGCCATCATCAGCGGCGGCAGCGGTACGGCGAAAGCCAAAATTGAGGCCATGAAAGCCGCCGGCATACATGTTTGTGAAAATCTGGGGGAATTGGGAGAACTTTGTGCAGAGGTGTTTGTATAGTCAGGCCGATTTCTGAAAAAATATATTGACGGTCTTCAAATTAAATACGAATATCGAATTTCGAAATCCGAAACAAATCCGAAATCCGAATTTCAAATTTTCCAAACAAGTCCAGTTTACCACTATCTGATTTAGAAACCGGCCAACATGTTTTAAATTTAGAGTTTTTGTCATTTGAATTTATTTCGAATTTCGTGCTTCGAATTTCG
>CP070771.1:1780530-1785097 GCA_020345785.1 Desulfobacterales bacterium | reverse complement strand
CGCAAGCGGCAGCGCGATGGTTGTCAACGCCAGAAAAGCCAGGAAAATAAGTGCGGGAATAATTACCGATCGGCGAAAATATTTTTCCTGCCACGAGTGTATGGCTTTGTCACCCAGATACCCCACCAGCAGCGCCAGCGCCGGATAGATGCCGAGAAGGTATTCGTTGCGCTTGGCTTGCGACAGGGAGAAGAACACAAACAGGCCGATGGCCCAGATCAGCAGGAATCGTATGGCCGGCCTGTCATCCCCGGCCCGGTGAGAGAAAGCCAGGTGCAGGGCACCCGGCAAAAAGAGCGACCAGGGTGCAAACGCCCACGGCAGATTAATCAGATAGTAATAAAATGGCTGGGCGTGGGTCCAGGTATCGAAATAGCGGGAAATGTTGGTTTTGATGAGCAGGTCGAAGCCGTAACCTTCCTGGAGGCTCACGACAATATACCAGGGCGCCGTGATGGCCAGAAAAATTAAAATTCCCCACCCCAGCCTCAGATGCCGAAGATGTCTTAAATCCCTCATGACCACCAGATACAGGAAAATGACCAGTCCGGGCATGATAAGATTAACCGGTCCCATGGTCAGAACTCCCAGGCCGGTGGCGGCGTACATCAGCAGGTAGGAGAGCGTTCTTTTTTCTTCGGATCGGTACCCCCGGTAGAAAAGAAAAATCGCGAGCATTGCAAAAAATGTCGACAGCATGTAGGTCTGTGACCACCTGGCGAATTTCAGAAAAAGAACACTGGTTCCCAAAACCGATGCCGCCAAAAATCCGGCCTGGGGCGAAAACATCCGCCGACCAAGATAAAACGTCATCAGAAACGTGCCTAAAGCGGCCAAGGAGGAGAAGACCCTGGCATGGAACTCATTCACATCCCCCCACGGCAAAGAGGCCGCCGCAATGAGCCAGTTGTAGAGCACCGGCTTGATGGCCCAGGGTTTACCGTTGACGGTCGGGAATATCCAGTTGTCATACCGGATCATCTCCCGGCTCATCTGAGCGTATTCGTCTTCATCCGGTGCCCACAGATCGCGGTCTCCCACCTTGTAAAAGAAGAGGAAGAATCCGATGCAAAGCAGCAAAATAAGGACGGCAACCTGCCTTCGGCGATGATGAGCTGTTTCCATTCGTTTGAAACGCGGTCCTTTTACGAGACAGGGATTCAGCAAGCGCGGAATTTTTCGCTTCGCGAGTTTGCGTGATAAGATAAAGCCTTTGACGGAATAAATCAAACCTAAAGTGATCGGTTCAGAGTTCAGGGTTCAAAGGTTAAAAAGATGCCGATATCCGTAAATACTTGCATACAGTCCGGGCGGGCGTAAAGCCCGCCCCTGCAAGACATTGCCTGATCGCTGAGATAGGGGCGAGGACTTTGGCGAGCTACATTAGGCCTGAGCTTCATGTCGAAGACAGTCGCGTCCTTATCAGTTGACTTACGGACGCCGATGACATAATTTTTTGAAAAAGTTCAACCACTAAGATCCGCCGGCCCAAAAGAGATATTTGAAGTTTAAGCTTAACGTCTCGGAATTTCTATATTATTCTGAAATCATGCAGTTTAAGGAACCCTGGTTTTATGTCGTGTAGATGGAATGTTGGAATCATGGCACTTTCAAATACGCGGATCTTTTTTGTTCGTATTCAACGTCCGTGCAAAAAAGACCCAATATTCCAGTATTCCATTATTCCATCATTAGCAATTGTGAGTGAAACGAACTACCTTGTGGTCTGGTGCGCTGCCGGCCGACCGGATAAAATTTTTTCAACCTGATGACAAACGCTGATAAACCGATGTCCCCACAAATTATCCGAAAAAATGAGACATTTCAGGTTCTCCTCCTAATTGCGCTCTGCCTGGCCCTGTTTTTTTTCCGGTTGGGCGCCAGGCCGATATGGGATATCGACGAAGGCAAGCATGCCGCCACTTCCAAGGAAATGGTGCTAAGCGGCGACTGGATCACCCCGACCTTCAACGGCGAGCCTTTTTACGATAAGCCGGTTTTACATAACTGGCTGGGGGCGCTCGCCTTTCTGGTCATGGGCTTTACGGAATTTGCCGCCCGTCTGCCTTCAGCCATTCTGGGTACGGGATGCGTCCTGCTCACCTACTTACTGGGACGCAAGCTGGCCAATGCGACCATCGGTCTGATGGGCGGCGCAATTCTGGCAACCGCCCTGGAATTTACCATTCTTTGCCGAACCATCGTACACGATATCAGTCTGGTTTTTTTTGTGACCCTTGCACTTTATCTGTTTTATTGCAGCTATAAAGACAGCCGGCATCGCAAACGGAATCTGCTTTTTTTCTACGCGGCCATGGGCCTGGCAGTGTTGGCGAAGGGACCGCTGGGGCTGGCTCTGCCGGCCATTGTCATCGGACCGTTTCTCATCTTTAGGAGAGAACTGAGTTTCATCAAGGAGATGCAGATGGGCTGGGGGATTCTGGTCTTTCTGGCGGTCTCCTCTCCCTGGTATATCTTGATCAGCATGAAAAATCCCGGTTACGCCGAGTATTTTTTTGTTTATCAAAACCTCGGCAGCTTTGGATCGACAGAACCTCGGCACCCGGCGCCCTTTTATTACTATATAGCGGTTTTATTCGGCGGCTTTTTTCCCTGGAGCTGCTTTTTACCCATGGCATTTATTTATGCCGTTCGGAAGCGTTTTTATGCCGCGAGGGACGGCGCGTCGTTTCTCATCGTCTGGATTAGTGCGATATTTATTTTTTTCTCCATTGCCGGTTCGAAGCTGCCCACCTACATTCTTCCGATATTCCCGCCGGCCGCACTGCTGACAGCTTTTCTCTGGCATGAATTGCTGAAGGCTGCGACACCGGAAGTTCGCCGGGGTATTGTATATTCGTTGCTGCCTGTTGTGATCACCTTTATCGCAGCCCTGATTTATCTGTGGGCCCGGCCTCTGGTAGGAGTTGAATACGAGACCGGTATCACATCAAGCCAGATGAATCTCGTGGCGCTCTGGCTGGTTGGATCGATTGTCGTGGCGGGTGTTTTTTTGCTGATAAAGAAAGACAGAGCGGCCTTTGTTGCAATTACCGTAACGGTCGTGACCAGCTTGCATTTTTTCCTGCTCGTGATCGTCCCATCCATCAACCCATACCGCAGCACTAGAGAACTTGCCCTGCGGTATGATCATCTGATTCCCGGGGATGAAGAATTTACCTTCTACAGCCGGATCAAGGAGTCCGCGCTATTTTATACCGGGCGCCGGGCGCGTGTGTTGGAGAATCCCGCGCAGTTGCATGATTACCTGAATTCCGATAAACGAGTGTTTTGCATCATCACCCGCAAACGATATTCGGAACTAAAAACACCGGTGAATGTCGTGGCGCAGCAGGGGGATAAATTTTTAATATCAAACAAAAATCTATTGATTGAGTAAAAAGCGCTCAATCAATAGATTTTTGATATTGTTTTTTTTAGATATTAGTTATCAGTCATAAGCCTGCGAGACAAGTTCCTGCGGCGGAGTGATTCATGGAATCAACTTTGTTTTTCTGGTTCGGTGAGCAATGAAAAATTTACAATCAGAATATATTCCTCTCATTACCTTAGCTAACACCTGAATTTTTTCCAGCAAGCTTACTTACGGAGCGCCCAATAGAAACGCACTTTTTTCATTGTTGTTAGGAATACGTGCGAAATTCAGGTAATAACTAATAACCCATCACTAATCCTGCCAGGGCACTGCGGGCAGCGCCTGAGACGGCGCGGGTGTGATATCCTGATGCGGGGCCCAGCTGGGACGATAGCTTTTGATATAATTTTCCGGTATCGGCATATGCCCTCTATCCAGCCCCAAACGATAGGTTTCTTCCAGTGCCTGTTCGTTGGTCCAACGATCATGTTCTATGCGGTAGATGGCGGACAACACGCCCGATCGTTCTTTGCCTCTTGAGCAGTGAACGAGAATCGGCCAGTGCGACTTGTCATCAACGATGGCAAGGAAGCGCTTCACCGTCGCATCGATTTCCGCATGGCTGGAGCCGATGGAAAAATTATAAAATTGCAGCCCATTTTCAGCCGCATATAATTTTTCCTCCGGTGTGCCGTCGCTGTCCGGACTTCTGAGATTAATCAGCGTGCGTATGCCGTGCAGCCTGATCCATTCCAGACCCAATCCGCGGGGTTGACCGCTTCTGTAAAGCACGCCTTCCCGGACCGTGTGGAAGTGGGGCAGACTTTTCTGTACAAAGTAGTAGTAAAAACTGCCGACAAGCAATACCGTGATTGCCGTCGTTATTAATAATTTATTGCGTCGTTTCATTTTATTGATTACGGGCGCGAAAATAATTAAGATATCATTTTTATACACAGTCTCATGATCAATTCAGTGTTTGCGTGTTTATTGTTGGTTTTTAATCTATCGTGCAGGGTTAAATAGATTGAACGCTGTGTATATATACATAGTAATTTATGCCGTTATCTACAGATCTAAAAGATTAATTAATGCGGCTCGGCGTGTCAAGGAATAAGAGCCGATTACCGGGCATCTTCATATTCAGATCTAACGTTACCCCTTCGAGGCAATGACTATTGAAATGACGAG
>CP070771.1:1775861-1780430 GCA_020345785.1 Desulfobacterales bacterium | reverse complement strand
AACAGACATAATGACGCAAGAAAGCCGGATACCGGCTCGCACCCGGCTTTCTATTGACTAAATACACTTACGGCTTGGGAATACCCAGAGAAGCCGGATCAACTTTGGCTGCCTTGAGCTCCCACAGGGTCCAGGCAAACAGTGATTCCAGGTTGTTGAATATTTTCCTGGCCTCTTCGCCGGTGGCGCCGGAAATCAGGTAGTAATTTTCTTTGGCCCATTTTTTCATCTTGTCGGTCGCCATTGCTTTTTTGAAGGCATCGACCAGGACCGCTTTGACGTCTTCGGGTGTGTCGGCGGGCACAGCCATACCGATCGCCTGGGAGATCGGCAGATACTTGGCCAGTCCGGGATAAGAGTCGAACGCGGAAGGTACTGTACCCAATCCTTCAACCGTAAATGAATCCGGAATCAGCATGGCCAACGGTCGTAGTTTACCGCCGCGGAGCAATTGCTGCTGTTCAGCCAGAGAGGTAACCACCAGGGATACTTCGCCGGCCATGGCGGCATTCTGGCTGGGCGCTGAACCGGTGTAAGGAATATAACTAAACTTTGCGCCCGATCCGTTTTCCAGGGCCAGCAGGTTCAGGTGGTGGATTGAGCCGGCCGCGCTGGCGCCTGCTTTGATGCTGTTCGGTTCCTTCTTGGCCGCTTCAATCAAATCCGCCAAGGTCTTGTAGGGGGTGTCGGGGGTAACTGAAATGATATCCGGTGAGCCACCCACAATGAAATAGTCCCAGACGTCCATTCTCTGGTTCCAGCCGCCCTGGACCCCGGCGGTTACGCAGGATTCGGATAAACCGCACAGCGTATACCCGTCGTGGGGTCTATTATAGGCAAAACTCATTCCGACGGAACCGCCGACACCGCCGGTCTTGTTAATCACATTGATGTTTTTCCCCAGGAACTTGGCCATTTCGGCACTTGCAATCCGGTTGCAGGTGTCTGTTCCACCGCCGGCCGACCAAACGACGACGTTTGTGATATCCCTTTTGGGGAAACCTGAGCCGGCCGCATACACACCGGTTGCAGCTGCCAGCAGCATAATCAGGCTTATGACAAAAATCTTTTTCATTGTGGAATCCTCCTCCTTTGTTGATGTTAAGGTTATTTTTTCAGGACCCTATGGTCCCCGCCCTAATGGTTTGTCCGGCAAGTTTTTTTTCCGAAATAATCAGATTCGCCTTCTGTATATACACAGCGTCATCATTAATGCAGTATTCGCCTTTTTGAAGTTGGTTTATAACCTACCGTGCCGCTCAAATAGAAAGAACGCTGTGTATGTATGCGCAATGATTTAAGTCGTTATGTATAGACCGCCAATCCACACCAATTTGCGTGCGTGTGCCTATTTATTGATCTCGCCGGGCAAACAGACCTCCCCGTTTTTGTCAGAATCGCATCCCTCCTTTCATAACGTCTTTTACTGCTCGCCGTTAATTTCACGTCTGATATGAGCGAGTGACTTTTTAAAATGTTGGCGCATCAATTCCTCGGCAGATTCGGAATCCCGATTGCTAATGGCCTGAATGACCGCCAGATGTTCATTGATCGTTTCATTGGGCGGTCTGACCAGGCCTTCGGAATGCAGCACTTGATAGCTGAAGCTGATAATATTGGTTGTCTGTAAAATGCTCTTTAAAAATTCTTTGGCACCGACATCGATTATAAAATTATGAAATTGGCGGTCTTCCCGGGCATACGCTTTTACATCTGCAATATCCTTCTGTCCGGCAAACTGTTTGAAAAAACTTTTCAGTTTTTTGATCTGGCTATCGGTAATTCTGGAGGCCGCCCGCCGGGCGGCAAGCCCCTCCAGTACTTCACGCAATTCGAAAATGTAGGCCATCTCTTCTTTGGAAAAGAGCCGCACATAAAAGCCACGGCGGGGAATAGCCTCAACCAGTTTTTCCTGTTCGAGAAACTTGAGGGCACTGACCAGAGGCGTCCGGCTGATTCCCAAATCCCGGGCCAGTTTTTCTTGAGGAATTTTTTCACCGGGCAACAGCTTGCGCTCAATAATTAAATTTTTGATAATCGCGTAGGCCTTTTGATCAAGATTTTCATGCTGTGCGCCTAGGTTTATCATCTTTCCAGCCAGATGTATGATTGGGTGAAAGGTTGAAATAAGGTTTGAGCTTGAATATTGAATTTTGTATACAAAATTCGATACTGTTTCGACAGCGTCTTGTCAAGATTTATTTTATAGAAAATATGATGGTGTTGCCGGCTCGATTTTGAACCGGCTTCAGTTCAAGGCTGGTCCGGACCACCTCTGAACCACTTGGGTTTGGAAAGATTTTGATCTGTCAGATGAACCTTCAGCGTTTTTGGCAGCGGTTCAGGACGCTTTGCAATGGTTTCATACGTTCCGAACCAGGAATCGCTCTCAAGATCAATAACGAATTCTCGAGGGCGTCTGGCGTCTTTGTAGCGTATGTATGCCGTGTCAGGTCCCAGTCGACCACTATCAATATAAGGGCCGGTTACGACTTCTCTGGTAGTGGTTTCGCCCACGATTATTTTCTTTATCTGCAGGAGGGTGGTAAAATTCTCTCCAACGGCGATCTGTTTTTCCTCAAATTTTTCCTCTGCCCCGTCGCGGGGTAAAAAGGTCAGCACCTGGGTGCTATCATTTTGTATTTCCAGTCGATAAATCGGGGAAACAGTCAGCTCGCCGATTTCTACCGGGAAATAATAGTGTTTATAACAACCGGTCAACACGAGGCTGGCAGCCGCTACCAAGAGAAACGTCGCAATTGTTTTTTTTGGATTTTTCCTGTTTAACATAGTGCATCCTCCAAAAATATCAGATCGTTTGAGGTAATTAATCCGCCCTGAAAAATAAACGATCCGGTGAAATTAAACCTATTTGGCATCTAAAATGGAACTGCCTCGGGCGGATTAATTAGATTTGCCGTGTATTTTAGGGCGGCAAGGATCAGCAAAGGCTGAGGTTTTTCATTAACCCTCTTTTTATCGGCGTTGACACGGTTGCCAGCGCCTGGTCATCTATCCCGCCGCCTTGAAGGTCGCTAATGAAATTTTCGATTTCCCTGTCGCCGGCAATTACTGGAGGCGGCTGCGCGGGCGCGGTGCCGGGTTGCGGCAAATCGTTTCCGTGCACCAGGCGGTTGACGACAAACAGGGTTTCAGGATCTTCAGCCAGGCTTCCATGGTCGATATCCGTGCGCAAATTATAAACCTGATTATCAGGCGTGTCAGGTAGTCTTGCCGACCAAAACGGAACCGATCCGTCGCTGGCACCGTTATTGTTGCTTACAGGTGAAGGACCGGAAAAGTTATATGCGGCGCCATTCACGTCATCCCACTTCAGTTCAAGGTTTATCTCCTTCCTATCCGGCAGATAATTGCGCAGGTGAAATGTCCTTCGGCGGACGTCATCCGGCAGCGGCCGGTAAAGCTGTTGAAACATATCCTCGGCCTTAAAGAAGAAATTATCATTCATAATTTTGCCGCCGTCGATGAGCGGAAACCGGGGACGATTGTTAACATTAAAGGGATCTGCTTCGCGATTTGGGTTACCGCCGTCGCGCATAGGATACCCACTGAGACCCAGGCGCTGAAAGTGGGGCGCCATTAGATCTACCGGCGGGGGCATCAACAGGTAGGGGCCGGGCAGCGAGCCGACCAATGAGGCCACCTTATCTGCGCCGCCTATCAGTAAATTTACGAATTTGACCCCCACATAATAGCGATCCATGTGATTCTCTGTTCCGAAAAAGGGCGTAGCAATGGTTACGAAGCGGTAGAACCAATCCTGCGTGGACGCATTGTCGTCTATCAGATCGTTAATCAACAGCTTGACAACCAACCCTCCCATGCTGTGAGCAAACAACGTTACATTGCGAAGAGGATTATCAGGGCTGCTGTCGCGTGCCGTGACCTTTTCTCTGATCATTCTCAGAAACGTTTTCAGGTATCCTGCTGCCGCCTGCATATCTCTGCGCCAATCGAATCCAAACTCCGTGTAATTCACGTTGTTTTGTGTAAAAAATGCCTCTGTCTGGTCATAGCTCTTAACCACCGTATTCATCTCGCCGGCGGCAATAATTGGATGATCCCCCCAGTCGTGCTCGTTTGTATCCAAACGAAGTTGAGATATATCCCCCCTTAAGACAGAAGCCAGACTAACCCAGATTTCATGAAAGGCAGGGTTCGGCGGAAATGGGTGATCGGGTGAAAATCGCGCTTCGCACCGCAGCAGTTTTGAACCCATGCCGCCTGGAATCAGGATCACAGACTTTTTATTGCTGTCATAGGTTTCGGCGAACCGCTCGGCTCGCAGCTCAAGCTCCTTTAATATAAGGCGATTGAGATTTTGAAAATATGTCATCAGTATCTCCTTTGTACATTGGAATTTTCAGTCTTGGTCCCGATGTTTGGGCACGTCTGCGGGACTGCTGTAGGCGATTAACTATAGAAAACTTATTCTAAGGTTGAAAACCTGGTCCTTTGGGCCAGGATCCTTTGCTACGAGACCGATGTGAGCAATCAAGCCGAAGGGAAAACCACGTGAGGAGCAGAACCAGTGTAGAGTATATCCTG
>CP070771.1:1771186-1775761 GCA_020345785.1 Desulfobacterales bacterium | reverse complement strand
CCCCCCTATTACCCGCCGATTCACAGCGAAGATTTTCCAGGCCTGTCCCCAACCGTTCGATCCCTGACGGATCATTTGATCGGGTTTGCCGACAACCGCTGGCAGGAAGTCTATAAAATAACAAATTATATGATGGGGATTACTGATTTGAGCTATGCGGCGCTGCAGAATGGGGAAAATATCGTGCCCTACATCGGACCCAACATGCCGTTGTGGGAGAAATCTTACGGCATCCCGTTTGCTGGAATGCAGGCGCTGTCCATACCGGTGATCAACATCGGACCCTGGGGCAAAGATTATCACAAGTTTACCGAAAGGGTCTATAAAATAGACTTGTACGAGAGAACGCCGGCGCTGATAGAATGTGCCATTAACTATCTGTTGAAAAAATGAAACCCGGCAACCCCAGATATAAGCTGGCCGCAATATTGGAAAAGGCCGACCAGCAAGCAACGCTTACCCGGGAAGAAAGCGCCTTCCTTTTGAACCTCAAGCAAAACGACCAAATCAATGCTGTTTTTCGGGCGGCCGGCAAGCTGTGCCGAAGGTATTTTGGTGACCGGGTTTTTTTATACGGCTTCATTTACATCAGCACGTATTGTCGCAATAACTGCAGTTTTTGCTATTACCGCAGCACCAACACGCAGCCTTCGAGATACCGGCTGGGGCTGTCCGATATCATTAGGGCAGCTCGTCGGCTGACCGATTCCGGCGTTCATCTGATTGATTTGACCCTGGGAGAGGACCCGGTCTGCTTTCTCGACGACCGGGGCGGCTTTGACGGGTTAATCGAATCGGTAAAGGCGGTGCGCAGGGCAACCGCGCTGCCCGTCATGGTATCTCCGGGCGTCGTGCCCGATGATGTACTTGCTGAACTGGCCGCCGCGGGCGCCGATTGGTATGCCTGTTATCAGGAAACGCACAACCCGCTTCTCTTTGAAAAGCTCAGACCCGGCCAGAGCTATGCGGCACGTTTGGCTAAAAAGCATCTGGCCCGGCGACTAGGGATGTTAATCGAGGAAGGCGTACTTTGCGGAGCCGGCGAATCGGTCGAAGATATTGTCGAATCCATTGAGGTGATGCGTTGTCTAAGAGCTTCCCAGTTGAGAGCCATGAGTTTAGTTCCCCAGCAGGGAACGCCCATGCGAGAACTGCCGGCTTCGGATTCCCTGCGGGAAAGGATGACTATTGCCGTTCTGCGGTTGGCTTTTCCGGACAAGCTGATACCTGCCAGTCTGGATGTCGCCGGATTGGACGGTTTGCAAAGCCGGCTGGCGGCAGGCGCCAATGTGGTTACCTCCCTGGTACCGCCGGGTTTTGGACTGGCCGGTGTGGCCCAGAATTCACTGGATATTGCTGAGGCCAGACGCACGACTGCCGGTATTCGCCCGGAATTGGAAAAACTCGGTTTGCGGACGGCCTCCGCCGAGGATTACCATATTTGGATGGCCGACCGCCGCAAAAAGATTCTGCGTAAGCCGGTGAAGGAGAGGCTGGCGTGTTAGTTGCAGTTGTCGGCGGAAATCTGCAGGGCGTCGAAGCCGCCTATTTAGCTCGCAAGGCCGGATGGCACGTCAGGGTCGTTGACAAGAACCTTCAGGCACCGGCTTCAGGCTTGTGCGATTCATTTGTACAGCATGACGTGACGGAAGAAAAGGGCCTGCCCCAAGCGCTGAGAGACGTCGATCTTGTCATACCGGCTCTTGAAGATGACGACGCACTGACTGTGCTGACACGCTGGAGTCGTCAGGCAAAAGTTCCGCTGGTGTTTGATCCGGCCGCCTACGCCATATCTTCCTCCAAGTTGGAATCCAACAGGCTGTTTGCCCGGATGGGGCTGCCGCTGCCCGGTTCCTGGCCGAAATGCGGCCTTCCGGTGCTTGCCAAACCCAGTCGCGGCAGCGGCAGCATGGGGGTACAAGTTTTCCGCAAGATTGATTCACTGCAACATCGCTTCCCAGCGGCTTTACCTCAGCCCGGCTGGATCCTGCAGGAATATATCGAGGGCAGTTTGCATTCGCTGGAAGTTATCGGTGTACCCGGGAATTACCGTGCGCTTCAGGTTACCGACCTTTACATGGATGAAAGTTACGATTGCAAGCGGGTCGTCGCCCCGTCGGAGCTGTCTTCGGAGCGGTCAGCGGAATTTAAAAAACTCTCGCTCGACATTGCCGAAGCTTTGAAGCTGCACGGCATCATGGATGTGGAGGTCGTCCTGGATCAGAAGGGTTTTAAAATTCTTGAGATCGACGCGCGGCTGCCAAGTCAGACACCGATAACGGTTTACTGGTCGACGGGTCACAATATGGTTCAAGCGCTGGGCGACCTTTTCACAGGCAATTTTACAGAAACTCAAGCCAGCACTCAACCCGTGCGGGGAACTGTCTATGAGCATATTCGTGTGTCTCCGGAGGCATTGGAAACTAAAGGGGAACACATAATGACCCGGAGCGGGCCGCTGTATCTGCGGCCGGACTTTTTCGGCGCCCATGAGGCCATAACCAATTATGATTCCGCCCGCAAATCATGGGTGGCGACTCTGATAATTACCGGGAGAGATCGGTCTTCAGCCCTGGCGAGAAGCGACGGTATCATTAAGGAGATTGCCGGGCACTTTTCAATAAAACGGACATGACGAGACTGCGATCTGGTGACATAGCGGAAATCTCCACCCGCTTGAGCGCATATGATGAGGAACTGCTTGCAAAGACCGGCCGCACCCTGAAAGGCCTTGCCTGCTATGCGGTGGGGCTGGATGAGGAAGAAATTGCGGCCGACCTGGCCGGTGCTCATATCGGAGTGGTTCCGATTGGATGGGGCCAGGGGGTGATTGACGGCTTCGCGGAAACCACCCGCGACATATTGAAACACCTCGGATTTCACACCTTCATTACCAATAATTCGAACGCGTCCGGACTGGCTGAAGCACTGGAAAAACATGCCGACATTATTTTCCTATCGGACGACGACCATTTTTTGGCGCTCAACGTTGAATGCCGCCGGGTCGTCGATAATGCCGAGGCCACCGGAAAAGGATTCGCGGCCGGTTTGAATCTGATGGCCGGCGGACTTCAAGGACACAAGACTCTGGTTATCGGGTGCGGACCCGTCGGCATCAGTGCGGCCACGACCCTGGCAAATTACGGTGCGAAAATTTCATTGTATGACATTGACCGGTCCCGCAGCCATCAGCTGGCAGGCATCCTCGCCGGAATGCCGAACCACAAAATTGAGATCGAGCCTGATTTAAAGCGGGCTTTGGGCAGACACCGTTTTTTGATCGAAGCAACCAATTCAGCCGACATTATAGCTGCACAGGATCTTTCTCCCACCACATATATCGGGGCCCCGGGTATACCGCTCGGCTTGAGCCGCGAGGCGGCCGAAAAAATTTCGGCCCGGCTGTTGCATGACCCGCTGCAAACCGGGGTGGCCACCATGGGTTTGGCTGCCTTGAAACAGATATTATCCCAAAAGTGTTGAACTTTTTCGACCCTTTCTTCCTCTAAGACGATCTTGCTTGACTTTTTGGGTAAGTTTCGTTACCCTCCACAAATTTTCAGGTTAACGAGAAAGAAACAGTGAAGCCATGAAGTCACAGATTCTCCAAATGCTGCGGTCACAGAATGACGTCGTATCCGGCGAAGCGCTTAGTTCGGCCTTGGGGATTTCACGGGTTTCCATCTGGAAGCACATTCACAAGCTGCAGGAGCTCGGTTATGATATACTCTCGACTTCCGGCGGGTATCGGCTTCTTAGCTCGCCGGATATTCTTTTCCCCTGGGAATATGACGGTGAAACATGCAACATTTTGTATTATCCCGAGGTGACTTCGACCATGGATACCGCCAAGGACCTGGCAAGAAAAAACTGTCCCGATTTTACAGTCGTCATCGCCGGGCGCCAGACCCAGGGCCGGGGCAGGTTAAAGCGGCGCTGGCTGTCGGATGACGGCGGACTTTATTTTACCATGGTACTAAGGCCGCAAATCCCGGTACAGTTGAGTTTCAAGGTGAATTTTCTGGCCTCCCTGACCCTTGCCAAGGTTATTCGCCAAATGTATCAGATTGATGCCATGGTGAAATGGCCCAACGATATTCTGGTGAATGAGCGTAAAATTTCGGGCATGCTCTCTGAGCTGGAAGCCGAAGCAGATCGGGTATTTTTTATCAGCATCGGCCTGGGTATCAACGTCAACAATGATCCCTCAGGGGCGCAGCCGGGGGCATCGTCCCTGGAAAAAATCGTTGGCCGGGAAGTTTCGAGAAAAGATCTTCTGGCCCGTTTTCTGCAAGAATTCGGCGATCGCATGCGCAGCGCCGATTTTGAAAACGTCATCGCGGAGTGGAAGAAATATACCGTCACCTTAGGCCGCCGGGTAAGAATTGTTACCCAGCGCGAGGAATCGCATGGCCTTGCGAAGGACGTGGATGAAAACGGTGCCCTTATTTTAGAACTGGCCGACGGTAGCCAAAAAAAAGTCGTTTATGGAGATTGTTTTTTAGTATGAAAGATTTCAACCAACTCCGAATGATCGTTTTTGCTTCGCTGCTGGCAGCATTGATGGCGGCCGGC
>CP070771.1:1766508-1771086 GCA_020345785.1 Desulfobacterales bacterium | reverse complement strand
ATTTCCCCTCCCCTGGTGGGAGGGGATTAAGGGGAGGGGGGACACAAATGATTGAATTTCCTTTTAATTCACCCTCACCCCGACCCTCTCCCGTCAAGGGAGAGGGAGCTTTAGGACTTTTTACGAGACCGTCAAATTTGAATAATATAAGTTGATGCGCAGATTGTCTCCATTCCTAAGCCGTGGGCATTGTACAACGAAACATGCCCTCGCTAATGCGGTAAAAACTTTTCACTTCTTAACGGCATCGCCGGTGGCTTACGAATGGGGTTAGAAATCCAGACCGAAGAATTTGACAAAAAATCTCTCGGCACATTTTTGAAGAACGGCATAGGAATAATTTTTTAAAGCGATGTCATAATTCGTATTCACCATGATCTCTCTTCGCTCAGGGGAGGTTAAAACTTCCTTAACCCGGGATACGGTTTTGCGTGTCAGATAGCCGTCCATGGCAATCAAATCGAATCCCTTGGGCTCAATGTCTCTGACAAAAGTCGCATACCGATTTATAAGCATTGGTTTCTTGAAATAAACGGCATCCAGAAAAGCATTGCCGAAACCCTCATACAGGCTTGGATACGTAATGAAATCGGCGTGGGGGTAAACATCCCATAGTGAGATCAGATGGTCATGCGCCTCAAAGCTGGCGGGGTCGTCGGAGCTCGTATTTACCATTCGCAGATCCACGCCTCTTTCCAGGGCGTTCTCCTGCAGCCAGTTTCCGTACTCGTAGGCTTCAGCTTCAACTGCATGGGTTATAATCAGTTTGTAATGCGGGTCTTCTAATTCCTCCACCAGTTGAATGGCGTGCTCAATACCTTTACGCGGAATAATGTGGGTCGGTTGCAAAATAATGACATCATCCGGTTTGAAACCCAGTGATGCTCGGAATTGCCGTATTTTTTTTTGATCGATTATCGGAGGGTTTTCAAAATCCTGGACATTGGGGATGATGGTCGACGATATTCCGGTTCGCAACGCCAGTTCCTCCTGAGCCGCTGAGTTGATTACCACGTGTTCAATAGTGGGCAAGTTCGGAGGAAACGCCATTCGCAGATAATCTCCCACCGCATTTACCAGAAAACGGGGTCTCTCCCAGTAGAAATCATGATGGTGCGCGACGGTGGGGATTTCGGTTTCGGCAATTGTTTCGGTCAAGGCAACCCCGAGCGGAATGTGAAGGGGATTGGTCAGAACATTGTGGGCAATGATAAGGTCTATCTCGAAACCGCGGATAAATTCTTTGAGCTGTTTCTTCAAAAATATTTTCAGCTCGTAAATGGTGTCGGTAATCGATGCATCGCGTCTTTTTCTCCCGAAAACCTGTTGATCGATCCACTGGTTTTTTTCATAATGAGCAGCGGCTTCCGGCACAAGAAAGCTTTTATCCGGCGCACGATCCAGCATACCGGCAAACCAGAAACATTCGTGGCCGTTTCTTTCCAGTACAGTCGCACATTTACCCGCTTCAAGGCTGACACCATCGGTCCCTAAAAAACGGGTGGATATGAATCCTATATGCTTGCCCATGACTTCTCGTGAGCTTCAGATTAGGGGCTTCGCCCCCCTTGGAATGGTGGAATGTTGGAATACTGGTTTATTGGTTAGCCAGCGTGCCGGTTAGCCCGTTTTTCCGTCTGCCGAATTATCGGTTTACCGAAACGTACCAACAGGCCAACCCGTCTCACGCCAGGATTGAGGCAAATACGCATGCCTCCCAAAATACCTCTTTTATTCAAGCAGTTTAAGAAGTCCCGAGACGTTTGATCATTCGGCAGGAAATATACTGGTTATCTCAGCAGGTGCAGATTCGAATCCGATGGAAATGGCGTTTCAAATTTTAATTTTTATTTATATACACAATTCTGATGCAAAGAGTCAAGTTAAGAATGGGTCCTGAAAACCCGACTGTGACTTCACCCCAGAGGGGTGGTGTTTGCCGTCAGATAACCCATGGAATGATGGAATGATGGAATAATGGAATATTGAATATAGCGGATCAAAAGCGGGATCTTCGACGGACCCAGAGGACCAGCTTTTCAATGTTAGAGTAAAAACTTTGGAAGCAAATTATTCACCGCGCCGCACATCTTCGGGAACATAACTCTCAATTGTAAAAATATTGAAAAAGGCCGCCCTGTAGAATGACGGGACGGCCTTTAATTTTAGCCGCGGCATAATAGAATTTGATAAGATAGTTTATTCGAAAGCCATCTCCGTTTTCCAGGCCTGCCAGACTTTTCCGACCAGATCCGGACCCGGCTTAAGCGTCGTTTTGCCCGGCTTCCAACCGGAGGGGGTCGCTTCCTTGCCTTTTGTTTCTCTGACAAGCTGAAAAGCCTGGACTTGCCGGATGGTTTCCCCTACGTTGCGCCCGACCGGCGGCGTCAGCACCTCACAGCCCTGAACTACGCCATCCGGATCAATGATAAATCGGCCTCGGTTTTCGACCCCGGCATCTTCATCGAAGATGCCATATACTCTTCCCACCTTGCCCCCGGTATCCGAGAGCATGGCAAAAGGAATTCCGCCGTCCACCATTTTCGACAATTCGTGATCATCCCACATCTTGTGAACAAATACGCTATCAATGCTCATAGATATAATTTCAACTCCCAGCTTCTGAAACGCCGGATATTTTTCAGCAACTGCTGAAAGCTCCGTTGCTCAGACGGAGGTAAAATCACCCGGATAAAAACAGAGCAGTACCCATTTGCCTAAAAATTCAGACAGCTTAAGCGAAATAAATTGTCCCTTGTGATAGCCCGGTGCCGCGAAATCCGGCGCTTTTTTACCGACATGTATCATAGCTGTAGCCTCCTTGCGATTGGTTGCCGTTTCGCTTTTGATTTCTCCTTCGTCACTTCCACCGACCGGCCCGCCGGTCGGTCGTGCACAGCCGACATCCATCTTTTCTGCCATATTACCCTCCTTTCATTTTCAAATCGCAATTCTCGCGGTTCGTCTTAAAAGATATTATCAGATAATGCTCATAACCATATATCGCAATATAAGATGTCAAAAAGAAAGCAATTGCAGGTTTAGGCGGGTTGTATTTGACAGGCGTGAAACGAATTGGCTATAACTCCAATCGAGTGAGAATTTTGGTAAAACCTTTTCAATTCATATCCCGACAGGTCGGGGTGGCTTATGAAAGGCAACAAGACACAAAGCAAAACCTTTGATTAATATTTCTTTCTTCGAGTCTTTGTGTCTTGGTGGCGAAAATATTTTTTCTAAAATGAAACAAAATTAAAATTAAGACTCTAAGCGCCTAAATAACGACATGTATGCCATGAAAAATACCGACACCCTCACTGAAGAAGCGATCCGCCTGGCCACCCAATGGCAAAACCGCGCCAATGAACTGCAGACCCCGCAGGAAAAGACGCGTCATCGCAAATTCGGAAAACTGTTTACCAGCCCTAAAGATAAAGTCATTCTGACCCAATTGATCGACCAGAGTTTTCGAACCGCCAATAGCCGGCGCGTGGCCGACCAGATCCATTATTTGCTGACCGCTTACGGAATTCCCTCTTTTTTTTCGCTGCCTGAAAAAATTCTCATGCTTCTTTTCATCCATGTCGGACGCTATCTTCCCCGAATTACCGTACCTCGCATCATCAAAAAAATGCGGCAGAACAGCAGCCACATGATCATACCGGGTGAACGGGAGGTCCTGGAATCGTTTTTGCACAAACGCAGGCGCCAGGGTATTAAAACCAATATCAATCACATCGGCGAAGAGGTGCTGGGGGAGGAAGAAGCAGCATCTCGTCTGGATTTGTATCTGAATGACCTCAGAAATCCGGCTGTCGAACACATATCCATCAAAATTTCAACGATCTTTTCCCAAATTCATCCGTTGGCATTTGATCATAGTGTCAACATCCTGCAAAAACGCCTCTCACAACTTTACCGCACCGCAGCTGAAACTGAATTTGTGAGACAGGACGGCACCCGGGTGCAAAAATTTGTGCATCTGGACATGGAAGCGTATCGCGATCTGGCAATCACCGCCGAGGCTTTCATCAGGACGCTGGATCAGGCGGAATTTAAAAACTATACCGCCGGCATGGCCCTGCAGGCATATCTGCCAGATTCCTACCATATCTTACAGGAGATTACCGCCTGGGCACGCAAGCGGGTGGACAGCGGCGGCAGCCCCGTGAAGATTCGCATCGTCAAAGGGGCCAACATGGAGATGGAGCAGATTGAGGCGGCGGTGTTCGACTGGCCCCTGGCGCCTTTCGACAGCAAGGTGGAAACGGATGCCAACTGGAAGCGCATGGTCGATTTCGGCATGCAGCCTGAAAACATCCATGCCGTGCGGCTGGGAATCGCTTCGCACAATCTGTTTGACATTGCCTATGCCTATCTGCGAGCCCGGGAAAACCGTGTTACCGACTGTTTTACCTTTGAGATGATCGAGGGCATGGCCAATCATGTACGTCGTACCGTTCAGGAGACCGGTCAGGAAATGGTGGTGTATGCACCGGTGGCTACCCGGAACCAGTTCATCCACGCCATCGCCTATCTGATACGACGCCTGGATGAAAACACGGGCCCGGAAAACTT
>CP070771.1:1761813-1766408 GCA_020345785.1 Desulfobacterales bacterium | reverse complement strand
GTCGATGCGCATGGTGCCGCTCAAGGCAACCTTTAACAAAATGGCCCGTCTGGTTAGAGATTTGGCGCGTAAGGTCGGCAAAAACGTCAACTTCGTGACCGAGGGCGAAGACACGGAAATCGATCGCAACCTGGTCAACATTATCAATGATCCGTTGGTCCACATGGTTCGCAATGCCGTGGATCACGGCATTGAACCGCCGGACGAACGCCGACAGAACGGCAAGCCCGACTACGGAACGGTACAGCTACTGGCCTACCATTCAGCCGGCAGCGTCGTGGTTGAGGTCAGAGACGACGGTAAAGGACTTGATCGCGAAATGATTTTGGAAAAAGCCCGGGAGAAGGGTCTGATTGGTGAGTCTTCCGATTCCAGTGACCGTACGTTCAGTGATCGGGAGGTGTTCAATATGATTTTTGAACCCGGTTTTTCTACCGCCCAGGTTGTGACCGATTTATCGGGCCGAGGGGTCGGGATGGATGTGGTCAAAAAAAATATCGAAGCCCTGCGCGGTCAGGTGGAAATTAAATCCGAATATGGCAAGGGCAGTGTGTTTAAAATGAGCCTGCCGCTGACGCTGGCGATTATCGATGGAATGGTCGTCCGGGTGGGTTCCGAAACCTATGTCATTCCGACCGTATCGATTATTCGGTCCATCAAACCGGGTAAAAAAGACCTGTCGACCGTGCTCAACCAGGGGGAAGTTGTCAGCTTGCAAGGCAGCTTGATTCCGCTTTTTCGCATGGCGCGCCTGTATCACATCCAGGAAGCCAAACAGGATGCCCAGGAGGGGGTCGTGGTTATTGTAGAGGATGAAGAAAGGCAGGCCGGGTTGCTGGTAGATGAACTTATCGGCCGGCAGCAGGTCGTCATCAAGTCTTTGGGGGAGACCATGAAGGATATTCCCGGGATTTCCGGCGGGGCCATCATGCCGGATGGTCGGGTGGGCTTGATTATTGATGTCGGCGGACTGGTGAAGTTTGCCAATACCGGCAATGCGGGAGAACTCTGGGAAGAAACAGAGACAAGCATCGCTCGCTCGCTGGCGGCGTAGGCATTGTAACTGAATATTTTCGATTGAATATTGAATATTTATGGTGCGCCTCCGGCGCATCAATTTTCAATTTTCAATATTCAATTCTCCGGCCTGGCCGGAAAAGGCAAGATACATGAACTTGATGTCGGTGCAATTGAGCGAAAAGCACTTTTCCAGGATCAGTGAGATTGTCTATCGGTCCAGCGGCATCAATTTGAAAAAAGGCAAAGAGGCTCTGGTGCGCGCGCGTCTGGCAAAGCGGCTGCGGGTTCGGAGTATTTTTAACGTTCAAGAATATCTGGATTACATCGAGAGTGCTGAGGGTAGTCATGAACGGGCCTTGTTCATCGATGTCATGACCACCAACAAAACCAGTTTTTTCAGAGAAACCGAACATTTTAATTATCTGCGGGATCAAGTTTTGCCTCAACTCAAAAGCCCGAGGCTGCGATTCTGGAGCGCCGCCTGTTCATCCGGCGAGGAACCTTATACCCTTGCCATCTGGCTGCGGGAACATATGTCGGACATAGACACTAGGGATGCCCTGATTCTTGCAACGGATATATCAAGAAAGATGCTGGAGAAAGCACACTCGGCCGTTTATCCGGCGGAAACACTGCAAAGTCTGCCCTCACCGCAATTTATGAAATATTTCACGAAACTCGACGGCTCGCAGGCGGGCAGCTATCGCGTTGTCGAGGGTATCCGGAAAATGGTGCGGCTGGCCTGGTTGAATCTGCTGGATGCATGGCCAATGAAGGGACCCTTTAACGTCATCTTCTGCCGCAACGTGATGATATATTTTGACAGACCTACCCAGCAGCAGCTGATAAATCGTTTCTACGATTTGTTGGAACCGGGCGGATGTCTGTTTGTGGGCCATTCGGAGGGACTGTCGTCTATTAACCACAAATTCCGGTACATGCGACCGGCGACTTATCGGAAATAGCGTTGGCTGGGGATCTGAGTAGAAGCTGATGAGACACATCGTCGCAGTAGGAGATATGAAAATCGGTCGTGATTCAGACACTATCGTGACCCATGCTTTGGGAAGTTGCCTGGGATTGGTCGTCTATGATCCGGTTCGAAAGGTCGGTGGACTTTTGCATGCCATGTTGCCGCTGTCGAGAATTAATCCGGCCAAGGCGGAGGCCAATCCATTTATGTTCGTGGATACGGGCGTGCCGGCGCTATTTAGGGCGCTGTACGAAATTGGCGGTCAGAAATCCCGCATGGTCGTCAAAGCGGCTGGTTGCGGAAATCCTTTGGGTAAAAATGAAATGTTTAAAATCGGTGAGCGCAACTACACGGTTCTCAAGAAATTACTCTGGAAAAACAATATGCTGTTGGAAACAGAGGATGTCGGTGGTACGGCCAGCCGCACCCTGCATCTCCATATTGATACCGGACAGACGGTTATCAGCAGCAACGGGGAAAAGAGGCAATTATGAATGAACCAAATTTAAATGAAATATTATCCAAAATTAAAGCATTTCCCAGCATGCCGGCTACCGGCGCCAAAATGCTCAAGATGCTGGAAGACCCGGAAACCACTGTGGATGAAATAGAGGATGTTCTGCGCCATGACCCGGGATTAACCGGCAATGTGCTGCGATTGGCCAATTCGGCATATTTCGGAATTCCCTCCAAGGTCGCTTCAACCCGGCAGGCTGTTCTTTTGCTGGGTCTGAAAAAATTGATTCAACTTGTCATTGCATCGTGTGTGAATGCGGTCATGGACAAGCCGGTACCCGGCTATAATATGCCACCGGGAGATCTGTGGCGACACTCGATTGCCGTGTCGATTGCATCAGAAGCGTTGGTTAAGGATAAAAAGAACATTGAGGCAGAAGATATTTTTACCCCGGCGCTCTTACATGATATCGGTAAGCTGATTCTGGGGCATTTCGTGAAAGAAGAACAGGCGGCCATCGAAAAAATTGCCGGCTCAGGCGTACCGTATGTCGTGGCGGAAAATATGGTGCTTGGTACCGATCACGCCGAAGTCGGTGCTCAGATTTTAACCCAATGGTCTTTTCCGCGCGACGTCATTGATGCCGTGCGATGGCATCACGATCCTGATTTTCCCGAAAAGACCAACGCTCCGATTGATATTGTATATTTGGCCAACGTCCTGTGCCAGACCGGCGTCAACGGCGGTAAGATCGATGCTTATACCGTCGATCTGTCACCGGCAGTGATTGAGAGACTCGGGCTGGACATTCAACAATTTGATGATATTAAAGTCCGGGTATCCCAGTGGGTCGATGAATTATCTGACGCCTTGACCTTTAATTAAGCGAATGATCCGGGATTAAGCGGGGGTTTAACGAATGTCGCAAGACCTGAACAATATTGCATCCAAGTTAAAATCATTTCCCAGCATGCCGGGAGCCGCGCTACAATTGTTGGCCCTGATTGATAATCCGGATATAAACGTAACTCAAATCGAACAGATTCTGCGGCAGGACCCGGGCCTGACCGCCAATCTGCTGAAACTGGCAAACTCGGCCTATTTCGGCATCCCCTCGAAGATCGGCTCGGTGCGCCAGGCGGTTCTGCTCTTGGGATTAAAGCGTCTGATTCAAATGGTGATTGCTTCCTGTGTCAGTGCGATTATGGATAGACCGGTGCCCGGTTATGACCTTTCTCCGGGGGAACTGTTGCGACACTCCATCGCTGTTTCGGTGGCGGCCGAAGGCTTGATAAAAGAACTCGATATCGAAGCGGCCGAGGAGATTTTTACCGCCGCCCTCCTGCACGATGTCGGGAAACTGGTTCTGGGTGATTTTGTCCAGGAGGATCTCAAGAAAATTGAAAATCTTTTATCCCGGGGGATCTCGTTCGAGGCGGCCGAAAAAATGGTCCTGGGATTCAACCATGCGGAAATCGGCGCCAAGATACTCAGACAGTGGTCGCTGCCGCCGGAAATTGTCAACGCTGTGTGCTGTCACCATGATCCGGATTCCATTGATCAGCCGGATATAATGCTGGACATCGTTCATGTTTCAAATGTTTTGTGTCTGATGATCGGCATCGGCGTCGGCCGAGACGGTTTGCAATATCAACCGTCAGAAGTGGCAGTCAAACGTTTGGGGCTGGAGTCTCACCATCTGGAGAGGGTGGCCAGCCAGACCCTTGAGTGGGTCGAAGAGATATCCGATGTTTTGGTTGCGAATTAATTTTCAATGTTGAGGATGAACCATGGCAGTTAACGTCCTAGTTGTAGATGACAGCGGCGTTATGCGCTCGATGATCATTAAAACCATCCGGTTGAGCGGACTTCAGCTCGGAGAGATCCACCAGGCCGCCAATGGCCGGGAAGGTCTCGAAGCACTCGATCAACACTGGATCGATCTGGTCATCGCCGACATCAACATGCCTGTGATGAACGGCGAAGATATGATTGACCGCGTGCTGGAACGCCCGGAGCACAAAGATATTCCTATCCTGGTCATTTCAACCGAAGGCAGCAAAAACCGCATCGAGCGGCTGCAGAACAAGGGGGTGCGGTTTATTCATAAGCCGTTCACCCCGGAAATCATACGTGATTCCCTAA
>CP070771.1:1757065-1761713 GCA_020345785.1 Desulfobacterales bacterium | reverse complement strand
GGGAGAAATACCGCTCGATATTCTGTGCATCGAAGGATCCATCCTGCGGGGACCCGGCGGTACGGGCCGGTACGATGAAATTTCCGGTAAACCCAAAAAGGATCTTGTGGCCTCACTGGCCAAACGGGCCAAATACATTCTGGCTGTCGGAACCTGCGCCAGCTTTGGCGGCATTGGGGTCAACACTGAAATAGAAGCCACCGGTCTGCAATTTATCAAAGCCGAAAAGGGTGGGTTTCTGGGCAAGGAATTCAAGTCCGGCGGCGGCCTGCCGGTGATCAATCTGCCGGGGTGCCCCTGCCATTGTGATATACTCGTCGGTACCCTGGCGGCGCTGGTTGCAGGCACGTCCCTTGAATTCGGTGAATATAACACCCCGCTTGAATGGTATAGCATGATGGTGCACCAGGGGTGTACGCGCAATGAGTATCATGAATATCGGGTAGAGGACCGTAAATTCGGCGAAAAGGGCTGCATGTTTTTTCATCTGGGCTGTCACGGCCCTCTGGTCCATGGGCCCTGTAACAAGTTGCTGTGGAGTAAACGCTCATCGAAAACCAGGGTGGGTGTGCCCTGTTTTGGCTGCACGCGGCCCGACTTTCCGCAGCACTACCCGTTTTTTGAAACCCGCAACATCGAGGGGATACCCATCGAACTGCCTGAAGGAATCAGTCGGGCGCACTATATGGCCTATAAAGGCATGGCCGCCGCGGCCGCGCCTCAAAGGCTGACCACTCGCAAAACAGGTATCTGACAACATAGATAGGACATAATCCAATTGCTGAACCCGTCAGATTGAGGACATCCGGCATGACGAAACAAAGGATACAGGTTTACCCGCTAAACCGCGTCGAAGGGGATCTCGAAATCCACGTTGAATTTGAAAACAACGTGGTATCGGAGGCATATAGCGCGGGGACGATGTACCGCGGATTTGAAAATTTACTTATCGGACGGGCGGCGCTGGACGGACTTGTGATCACTCCCAGGATTTGCGGTATTTGTAGTACTTCCCATCTAAAGGCCGCGGCCAAGGCCCTGGATCAATTTTTTGGCGTCCGCGTACCGGATAATGCCAAGCGGATTCGAAATATTACCCTGATGGTCGAGCACCTCCAAAATGATGTGCGCCACGCCTTTGTGATGTTTGCGGCTGATTTCGCGAATCCGGCCTATGCAGGGCATGCCCTATACGAAGAAGCCTTCAGGCGTTATGCGCCCCTAAAAGGCGACACAACGATTCAGGCCATTCGGGAGACCCAAAAAATCATCGCTATCATTGCCATCCTGGGAGGCCAATGGCCGCATTCATCTTTCATGGTCCCCGGAGGCGTTGTCTGCATGCCCAGCGCCAATGATCTGACCCAGTGCTTGTTCCTGTTGAAAAATTTCCGCAAATGGTTTGAAAACCGGGTGCTGGGTTGCAGTCTTGAACGGTGGGGCGGGGTAACATCCAAAGCGGACCTCTATGCCTGGCTGGATGAGGCTGAATCGCATGCCGCGAGCGATCTGGGTTTTTATCTCCGATTTGCCGCGTCCGCGGATTTGGCCAAATTAGGTGAAGGCCACGGCCGTTTCATCAGCGGCGGCGGACTGGACCTGCCTGAATCCACCGCGGTTAAAAGTCCGGGAGGCAACGGCCGGCTGATTCCGCCGGGATTTGCACGCCACCTCGATTGCGAGGCATTCGACCAGGCAAAAATTACCGAAGAGGTATCCCATTCATGGTTCGACGACTACGCCGGTGGCAAGCACCCCTTTAACGGTGTGACCAACCCCTACGCAACGGGCCATGAAAGTGGCAAATATTCCTGGGCGAAGGCACCCCGTTATGACGGCCTGCCGGCTGAAACCGGCCCGCTGGCCGAAATGATTATCGCCGCCCATCCGCTTTTTGTCGATCTCATCGACCAGGACGGCCCCAGTGTATTCGTAAGGCAGATGGCCCGTCTGGTGCGGCCGGCTCTGCTGATTCCCGTTGTGGAACAATGGCTTCGGGAGACGGCCGGCTGCAAGGAGGAATTTTATCGCGATCACGGACAAAAAGAAAATGGTGAGGGCTTTGGCCTCGTGGAAGCGCCCCGGGGGTGTCTTGGGCACTGGATCAAGATAAAAAATGCCAAAATCGAACGCTACCAGATTATCACCCCGAGTGCATGGAACGCTTCCCCCCGCGATTCGAGCGGTGCACGGGGCCCTTGGGAGGAAGCGCTGGTCGGAACCGAAGTAAAGGACCTCGCTAATCCGGTTGAAATCGATCACGTGATCAGATCTTTTGATCCTTGTCTGGTGTGCACCGTTCATGCGATTGACACGACCCGATCGATTCGAACCATAAAAATATGATTACAGGTGAGCGGCGATGAATCAATATTACACCAACATCCATAGTGGAAAAGGCGGCGACACGGCCATTTCCAATCCCGATATGGCGGACTTTACACCGGCAGACGGTCTGTATCGGGCCCTGATCGAGGAAAACGAACTTTTACGCAAGGAGATTCAGGTTGCCCGCAAGGCCGGCGAGATTACGGCCAGTCTGGTTGTCAAGCAGTTCGAGGAGACAGAGAAGATCCTGCATCGGTTTCAGGTCGCCAACGCGCAACGCAAAGCCGTGCTCAATTCGGCCGCCCAAATTTCCATTATTGCAACCAACAAAGAAGGCCTAATAACGGTCTTCAACACCGGTGCCGAAAATCTACTGGGCTATCGGTCCGAGGAAATTATCGGGAAAAAGACACCTGAAATTTTTCATCTGGCCGCCGAACTGGAGGCCGTATCTCAAAAATTGAACTTCAACTACGGGCAGAAAATTCAATGGCTGGATGTGTTCTTCGAATATGCCATGCGCGGTCGGCTGGATAAGCTCGAATTAACCTATGTCCGAAAGGACGGGTCACAATTTCCGGTGGAAATGACCATCAACAGCCTTTTGGGGCCGGAGGGCGATATCAGCGGCGTTCTGTGTATCGCCATGGATATTGCCGAAAAAAAGCGCTCCGAGAAAGCGCTCAGGGAAAGCGAGCGCAAATATCGTTTGCTGATCCGTAATCTTCCCAACTGCGTTTACAAGGGATATCTGGATGGATCGATCGATTTCTTTGACGACAAGATCGAACAGATTACCGGCTACAGCAAAGAAGAATTTTTATTCCGCCGCAAGACCTGGTATGACCTCGTTTATCACGAAGACCTGCAGTATGCGAAGGAGAAATTAAAGCAGGCCTTGCGTACCGACAGTTCCTACATCAGGGAATATCGCTTTCTATCCAAACGCGGCGAAATTATCTGGGTGCAGGACGGCGGGCAAATCGTTTACGGCGAAAACGGTGAGATTGAATTCATCAGCGGCGCCTTTCTGGATATTACGGAGCGCAAACTCGCCGAAAAGGCGCTGCACGAATCGGAGGAAAAATACCGCTCTATTTTTAACAGCGGTCCCAACCCGATTTTTGTTCTGGATCGCGCAACCCTGGAAATTTTAGATGCCAACCCAATGGCCGAGGAGACGTATGGCTACAGTAAAGAAGAAATGCGCGGCCGATCCTTTTCTTACCTGGGGCCTATTGACGAAATAAACGCCAGACTGACCGAATTTGACCAGGATGACTGGCCGGAAGCCTGCGTGGTGGGGTCCAAAGTCCAGCACTTTAAGAAAGGGAATGTTGCCTTTTATGTAAGGGTCACGGCCTGTCCGATCCGATATAAAAACGGCGATGCCGTGATACTTGCCACAACCGATCTCACCGAGATGCTGGAGAAAGAGGCCCAACTGCTGCAGGCCAGCAAAATGACGACGCTCGGGGAGATGTCGGCCGGAATCGCCCATGAATTGAATCAGCCGTTGAACGCCATCAAAATGGGAAGTGACTATTTATCCATGATGGTTGAAGACCGTAGAAAAATTGCTGAGAAAGACCTGGTTGAAGTCGC
The DNA here is from genome assembly GCA_020345785.1 of Desulfobacterales bacterium. The sequence continues at coordinate 1,757,780 of CP070771.1, read as the reverse complement.
CCATCAAATCAGCGAACAGGTGGACCGAGCCGTTGAGATTATCAATCGTCTGCGCGAATTCGGCCGCAAGCCGGATTTTGCCAAAAAAAGGGTTGATTTAAACCGGGCCGTCAGGGTGATCTGCGGTATCGTCAACCAGCAGCTTGCGCTGCAGAATATTCAATTAAAACTCGCCCTGGAAAAAAACCTGCCGCCGATTCTGGCCCACAACACGCGCATCGAGCAGGTGATTTTCAACCTGGTAACCAATGCCCGGGATGCAATCAATCAGAAGCGGGAGAGCGGATCGGCTGCTGAAGATCATTCCATTACGGTTCGCTCCTTTGCTGAAAATGATTGGGCCGGTGTGGTGGTAACCGATACCGGCACCGGTATTCCGGCGGATGTCAGAAATAAGGTTTTCGAACCGTTCTTTACCACGAAAGAAGTGGGCCAGGGCATGGGGCTGGGTCTTTCGATCACCTATGGCATCGTCAGAGATTACAATGGAAAGATCGAAATTCAAAGTGTAGAAGGCGTCGGTACTTCGATCCGAATGACGTTTCCCGGGATTCAGGCTTAATCTTGATTCGGTGCCGCTGTAAAGCGGAGTTGGGTTGCAGGTGTCAGAGGACAGAAGACAGATGTCAGATGACAGTGACCAGAAAAAAGGGGCGGCCGGTTTGATTGAAGAAAGAAACTAATTAACATCGAACATCGAACGTCCAACGTCGAA
>CP070771.1:1752299-1756965 GCA_020345785.1 Desulfobacterales bacterium | reverse complement strand
TCCCGCGAGCTCTCTTTCCACCAATGCCTCCCATCCTCGATTTGCCTTGGGATTGGCCGGACTGGGGTGCGTGATGCCCCCGATAATCAGCGGCAGATCGGTCAATGCCATTCGGGCCCGTTCGGTGGTGAATTGACCGACGCCAACCGCGTATTCGGGTTTCAGCCGTTCAATGGTGCGGCGCAAGGCCCGGTCGCAGGCGTTAAACAGCGGGATGCGTTCTGCTGCCCGCAGTTGATTCGGGGTGCGGTTGCGGCCGCCGGCTTCAATAAACTGAAGCGGACAATAGTTGGTAATGAAAAATCGCGAGAAAAAATTCTGCGGAGTTTTAAACCTTTTCTGTGCCCAGCCCCATATCCGTTTGCCGCTGATTTCACTGCGAGGGCATTCGAATCCCGTTATCAGACGTTTCGGGTGCATATCGGCCGGTGGGTCGACAGGGGCTTCAATTTTAAGCCAATCCCTGACTGCCGCGACTTCACCGAAAGGTATGCCGGTCTGTGCCATCCCCCAGGGGCCGGGGTTCATTCCGATCAGAACAACTTCCTTGGGTGATTTGGCATAGCGCCGCAGATATTGCGAATAAGGTGCCCGGGCATACGTCAGCGGGTTATATACATGGGTGACCGGTTTGTCAAATCGCAGCGGCCGCAGTTCGTCCAGCAAAACGTCTGTGATGGTTTCGAGATCCACCTATGAGCATCCCAATTCATGGTGTCAAGATATCTATACGTGTGCCTAGATATCTATACGTGATCAGAGTTAAAGCTTAAAATCCCAAATCTTAAGCACCAAATTACAAACAAATCTCTCCGCCTGCGGCGGATCAATATTCAATGATCAAAACATTTGATGGAATTGGAATGTTTTTACGTCATTATCCTGAGCGCCTTTGGGATTTCGAATTTAGGTCATTGTAATTTGTTTGTTATTTGTGATTTGTTATTTGGAATTTTATCCCTTTATTGCTCCAGATAATTAATACTGCACCGACCACCGCAGACCGATCAGCAACAGTATTAATCCCACTACCTGTAACAGATGATAGATCCCGTTGTGGTCGAATTTCCAGATCAACGTCAGGGAAATCGATTTTTTAGCCTGGATTCCGGCAGCGAAGATACTGATCAGGATCCCCGCCGCCATTAGCCCGGCACCCTTTACTTCCCCCTGGACGGATAAAAAAACGTAGGCCCCCAATGCAAAAAAAAGGGCCAGGGCTTCATAGACAACAAAGACAAAAAAAATACCGGGATAAACAAGGGTCGCCAGGTAAAAACCCAGACCGGATATCAGCATCACAGGCAGCGCTTTGTAGGATGCCGCCGGACCCCAAAGATCCAGTACCACCCCCACGACAAAAAGAGAAACCGCCAGCGCCAGCGCCATGTTCAATACCTGCCAGACGCGCTGGTGCCGGGCCTGTGACAAAACCAGGCCGTGAGCCGCAGCTCCTAAAACTGCCGCTAAACCGATCAACCCGATGGCAGCGGACCAGATGATTATTTTCCAGTCATCGCCGGTGCCGGCCGAGTCCCCGTGCAAAAATAAAATGCCGCCTAAGGCGACGGCGGCTAGTATAATGTCGGTTATTGCAGTGGTTTGCTCAACGGGGTCTTTTATGCAATCCATTGTATCAAATTGACTGGTTCTGCCTTATGGACGCGGATTTACAGGGATTTGTAAATCAGACGAAAGTTTCACCTTTTCTTCATTCCCTTGCTGAGAAGTCCTTTCTCTGTAAGACAATAATTCGGTTCGCTGTCCGGGCCGCAGAGAAAGGATCCATCCATTCGATCCAGATAGCCTTTGTCGACCAGGTCAGCTAATTTCTCCCTTTTCCCCAGATGATTTCCGGGATAGTACACTCCTTTTTTCATCTTCTCCAGAATTTCATCCGTCATCTGATTCTCCGCTTGGTGACCTTTCAAAGGTTCAGAGTTCACTGTTCAGGGGTATGTTTCTTCCGTCGATCCTGCCTAAGTTAGATGTTTAACCATGCAGACAGCACTGGCAGGACATAGATTTTGAAACTCGGTGGTTTGTTGAATTCCGGCCGGGGCCGATTCCCGGTCTGTTTTCAGATAGCCGCATCCGGCAAAAAAATTTTCGGCCGTCATGGTCAATAAAAAAAGGGTGCTTACTTTCAATGATTTTGCATAATCTTCAATCTCACTGACCAGTCTGGTTGCAATTTTCCGGTTGCGAAATGCTGCATCAACCGCCAGCGAACGCAAAAGCGCACAGTCTTGCTTGATTTCAAGCCCGACCACTCCCACCGGTTTGGAACCCTCCCACGCCAGCATAAAGTGCTTCAATTGATGCGGATCAAGATCTTCGTGGTGGAGTTCACCGGCCGCCAGCAATTGCTTGATTTGAGGCCCATTATCAGCTGTGGCAAGCGCGTATTTCATTTTTGTTTCGGCTTTCGATAATCTTTATTTCGTATTTCCGATGGCTTGGTTGCGTTCTACCCGGATCGGTGGAAACTTTCCGGATCCACCGCAATAAGCGGCGGGTTTAAATCAAACTAAACCTTGTAAACATAAATCGGATCGTTGTGCAGCAGGCCGGCAGGACGCAGCACCCTGACAAGTTGAAACCCGGGCAGGGCAAAGTTGCAGGATACAACAACGGTGCCGGGTTTAAGTTCGCCCTTTAACTTATCTGATAATTTCTGCATGACATCAGGATACAGATAGCAAAACACGACATCAGCATCCGCCAGGTTCTGGGACCAGAAGTTTTTGAGCCTGATTTCTATATTTTTCAGCCCGATACTGAGCACCCGTGCCTTCAGGTAAGCCAGAAGATTCACTTCATATCCGATTGCTCGGACACCCCAATTTTTACGGGTATAACGCAGTATACGTCCATCACCGCATCCCAGATCCACCAGCAGTTGTCCTGGTTTCATCGGTACGGCCTCGACGACGGCAGCAATCCGGGCCCTCGCGGTCGAAACGTAGAGTGCCCCCTGGGTGGCCGGCAACGCCGCGGCGATACACAGGACGTAAAACATTTTAAGGCCGAAAAGAGTTCCTGCCAGAATAATAAATATCCAAATCCAGATGGGCATTTTCGTACATTGGTTATATCGGTATCGATATGATCTGGTCGTCAGGGCAAGATTACTTCAGATCATATACCGCCCAACGTGTCAAGCCCATAAATCAACCTTTGGAAATTTAAATTCATTTCTCCTCCAGAAACGGACAGGCGGTGATTTGCACCGGATTGATAAAAAAGTAGGCAATAATTTTTTTGATTACACGTCTGCGGTATTCAGGCGTATCCTGCTGCAGTCGCTTTAGGGCCCAAAGGGCTTCCACCAGGGTTGTCTCCGGAAGCATTGCGCAGCAGAGGGATTTGCGCGCACAAAGGGTCGGCGGCAGAAGGGCATAGCATTCTTTCAATTCAGCGAATTCGGAATTGGACAATTTCAGCAGCTCATGGATTTTTTCGCCGGATAAAAGTTGTTCAGGAGTTCCTTTCACCATGTATTTCATCCTGTTAAACTACAACACTGAACGGTCGTAAACGAAATGGAATAGTTTTTTAACTCCATTCATAAGCCAGCGGCTATGCTGGCGAGAATTGAAAAGCTTTGACCGTTCCAGCGGGAGTATTTGTCGGTTGTCCAAACATAAACGACGCCGCTGGCATATGAATGGAGATAAAATAAAGCAATTTTTGGATTACTTTTATGATCTATTTGTTTTTGCCGGCGTAGCAACCATTACCGCATACGGTTGAACAACACCATATGCCTTTGAATGATGAATCGCTCAAATGTACGCCTCCAACCCGGAAAGATTAGCGCAATTCTGATCAAAAGATGTTACGAAAATTCACAAGGGCGATCTTTCGCCGGAAACACTTATGATGCCGTCAAAATTCTGTTTATACATCAGCGACCAGTGACAGGGCGTGGTTCAGGCTCCTTCCAGGGGCATTCCTCATACCCCCATCTCTGCTGGTGGTCGCTGATTGTCAGCGCCACTTCGCATCGGTCTCCCTGACGATATCAAGGGGTTTTATTTTGATGGTTCCGGGAATTTCAGGTTCGATGTAAAAAACATATTCATCGAATATGCCGCCCAGCAGGATATCAATTTTGCGGGTTCGCGCGATGAAGATCCCGTTTTTGTCAAAAAAGATATCGCCCTGATCATCTTTGATAATGGTCATTGCAAACAGCTCCCGCTTGCCCTTGCGCAACGAGAACCGGTCGCCGACCTTAAAGGGACTGTCGGTCAGCTGGTCTTTATGAATAAACATGCCCTTTCTTTCCGGATCATAAAAAGCGATCTGGCTGGGGTCGATATCGGGTGACGATGCCATAATACACTTCGGTCGGTTTGTGAATTTTCGGTTGTTTGAGATCAGCGCCGTCTCTGGCCGCGAGCATCCAGTCTGATCGAGAAAGAAACTAATGAACGTCGAACTTCTATTCGCTGCTCCAACCACGTGAAGGTTCATATAAGGGGTAGAGAATAGAAAAAGGTCATCAAATTTTTATCTAGTAATACACCGATCTTGTTCTGTGCCTCGGAACGGCCTTGTAGTGGGGCTGTTGGCCGCGATTCCAGAGGAAATTATCCAGCTGCGATGACGTGATATATTGTCCGGACCTACAGATTGCATTTTTGATCAACTCCACGGC
>CP070771.1:1747519-1752199 GCA_020345785.1 Desulfobacterales bacterium | reverse complement strand
TGGGAAACCTGGCCGCCATTGTTCAGAAGCTGGACTAGATTTTTGCCGGGCAACCGTTTTCAGGGTCGTGGCAGGAAATTCCGGTCCCCCTCAAACGACCACCGTGCGGTAAAAGGAAGGAGAGTTTCAATATGCCAAGAATCATGACGATCGACGATTTCAAAAAGCTTCGCGAGGACGCCCGCCGGGAAATCCGGGTGCGCTCTCAGACCGGCACCAAAATCATCATCGGCATGGGCACCTGCGGCATTGCCGCCGGCGCCCGAGAGACCATGCGCGCCATATTGGAAGAGCTGAATAACCGGCACATCGACGCTCACGTCATCACCGTCGGCTGCATCGGCATATGTGCATTTGAGCCGCTGGTGGACGTCGAGCAGGCCGGCGGCTCCCGCATCACTTACGGCAACATCCATCCGGAGCAGGTGCCTCGTATTATCGAAGAACACCTGATTCAGGGTCGTGTCGTTGATGACTGGGTGGTGGCACGCATGCCGCAGACCGCTCACGAATCGAAGGAGGAAATGCCAAATGTCTGAAACATTATATCGCGCCAATGTGCTCATCTGCCACGGAACCGGCTGCACGGCATCACAGGCGGAGGGTGTTCACGCAAGGTTGAAGAAAGAACTTGGCCGGCAGGGACTGGCAGACGAAATTCAGGTTATCCAGACCGGCTGCCGCGGTTTCTGCGCCATGGGTCCGATTCTGATGATCTATCCCGAAGGCATTTTCTACTGCCAGGTCGGTCCCGAGGATGTGCCGAATCTGGTGGAAGAAACCCTGCTGAAAGGGCGTCTGGTAGAGCGGCTGCTTTACCGGGAACCGCTTGAACACAAAGCCATTCCGTTCTACCGGCAGATCCCGTTTTACTCCAAACAAAAGCGGATTGCCCTGCGCAACTGCGGCTTGATCGATCCGGAAAGCATCGAAGAATATATCGCGCGGGACGGCTATGCCGCCCTGACCAAGGTACTTTCCGGGATGACGCCCCAGATGGTGCTCGATGAAGTCAAAGCCTCGGGCCTCAGGGGGCGCGGCGGCGCGGGCTTCCCGGCCGGACTGAAGTGGGAGTTCACCAGCCGCACACCCGGTGAACCCAAATATGTCATTTGTAATGCCGACGAAGGCGATCCGGGTGCCTTCATGGATCGCAGCATCATTGAGGGCGACCCCCACAGTCTGATCGAAGGTATGACCATTGCCGCTTATGCCATCGGCGCCGCGGAGGGATATGTCTATTGCCGGGCCGAATACCCCCTGGCCATTCGGCGGCTTCAGGTAGCCATTCAGCAGGCGAATGAGTACGGCCTGATCGGCAGCAACATTATAGGCACCGACTTTAGTTTTCAACTGCATATCAAGGAAGGCGCAGGGGCGTTTGTTTGTGGAGAGGAGACGGCTCTGATCGCTTCGATCGAAGGTCGGCGGGGAGAACCCCGACCGCGTCCGCCCTTTCCTGCGGTTGCCGGTCTCTGGGGTATGCCGACCAACATCAACAATGTCAAGAGCTACGCCGTGGTTCCCCAGATCATATCGCAGGGTGCCGAGTGGTTTGCCGGCATCGGTTCAAAAAGCAGCCCGGGAACCGCTATCTTTGCGCTGACCGGCAAAGTGAAGAATACGGGCCTGGTTGAAGTGCCCATGGGCATCACCCTCGGGGAAATTATCTTCGACATCGGCGGCGGCATCCTCAAGGATAAACAGTTCAAAGCCGTGCAGACCGGCGGACCTTTGGGAGGCTGCATCCCGGCGCAGCATCTCAACGTCAAAGTGGATTTTGACTCTCTCAAGGATGTCGGGGCGGTGATGGGCTCCGGCGGCATGATCGTGGTCGATGAAGACACCTGCATGGTTGAATTTGCCAGGTTCTTTTTGACCTTTGCCACCGCGGAAAGCTGCGGCAAGTGCATCCCCTGCCGATCCGGCGGCAAACGCATGCTGGAAATTTTAAACCGTATCTGCCGGGGCCAAGGCAAACCGCAGGACCTTGATAAGATCCGTGCGATCGCGGCCGGCATGGAATCAAGCTCCCTTTGTGCCCTGGGCCAGTTGACCCCCGGTCCGGTCATGGCGGCTCTGCGCTATTTCGAAGATGAATTTTGGGCTCACATAGAGGATCGGCGCTGTCCGGCCGGCTCCTGCAAGGAGCTTGTGCCGGCGCGCTGCATAAATGCCTGCCCGGCAGGGGTGGATGTGCCGGCCTATGTCAGCCTCGCGGCCCAGGGACGCTATACCGAGGCTCTGGAAATTCATCGCGAGCGCAATCCCTTTGCCATGGTCTGCGGACGGGTCTGTCCGGCGTTCTGTGAACAACGCTGCCGCCGCGCCGACATTGACGAACCGGTGGCGCTTCGCGCCGTCAAGCGCTTCATGGCCGATCATGAAGCCCGGCATCCGTGGACACCACCCCGAAGGAGCGCGTTGCGAGCGGAAAAAGTCGCCGTCATCGGTGCGGGCCCCGGCGGCCTGACAGCAGCGCTGCGCCTGGCGCAAAAGGGCTACCCGGTGACGGTTTATGAGGCCCTGCCCGTTGCCGGCGGCATGCTGGCCGTAGGAATTCCGGAGTATCGACTGCCGCGCGCGATCCTCAATCAAGAAATCGAAAACATCAAGCGGGCCGGCGTCGACATTGTCTGCAAGCGGGCCCTCGGTCGCGACTTTGACATGGATGATCTTTTCAATCGCATGGGATACGCATCCGTGGTTCTCGCCATCGGCGCGCATAAGGGCCTGCGGATGGGGATCAAAGGAGAAAAACTGCCCGGGGTTTATGACGGCGTCGAATACCTGCGGGATTGCGCCCTGGGAAAGGCTACGGAGTTCAGCGCCAAAAAAGTGGCCGTCATCGGCGGCGGCAACGTCGCCATCGATGCGGCGCGCACCGCCTGGCGTCAGGGAGCCGACCAGGTTCATGTAATTTACCGACGCACCCGTCGGGACATGCCTGCCTATCGGGAAGAGATCGAAGCAGCCGAGCAGGAAGGCGTCATATTCCATTATCTGGCGACGCCGATTCGCATTTTAGGCGATGACCGCGTTGAGGGTCTCGAAATACAGCACCAGCAGCTGTCGGAGTTTGATGCCAGCGGCCGGCGGCGCCCGATTCCGATTGAGACCTCCACGTTCACCCTGAAAATTGACGCCCTCATACAGGCAATCGGTCAACAGCCGGATCTGCAAGGCATCGCGGGAGCGGCGCTGGAAACCAACCGCAACGCCACCATTCGGGTGGGACAAAACCTGGCCACCTCCCGCCAGGGAGTTTTCGCCGTCGGTGATGCGGTTTCCGGTCCGGCGTCGGTGATTGAGGCCGTGGCCCATGGCAACCGGGCGGCCGAGGCGGTCGATCATTACCTGCGTACCGGAAAGACGGCAAAATTGGACGTTGGGCTCGATGTACATCTACCCGAACTCTCGTGGCCGATGGAAGACTACAGTCACGCCGCCCGCATCCAACCCGGCCAATTGGCGGTGTCCGAGCGCAGCGGCAGCTTCCGCGAAGTGGAGTTGCCCGTCGCGGAAGAAAAAATTTGCGAAGAGGCCAAACGCTGTTTGCGTTGTGACCTGGAATGGCATGCCGGTCGACCCGGTGTTGTAATCGAACAAAAAGGCGCCCGAGCAGCTTAACGAATAGTGCTGTATTCCTTAATTAGGTTAAAAAAGTGAAAGTGGACAACTAAACTATATTTGAGTCTTTGAAAAAAATTACAAGCACCAAACAACAAATAACAAACAATATTCAAATTCCAAGCTCCAATGACCCAAACAGGTTTTTATTTGCGGCGAAGCAATTCCTTCGGTCTGAACTCAGGCCCAAGGAACATTATCAGAAACAGTAGAATCGACTTGATTCGCCGATTCATAGGATTTGTTTCGAATTTGAAGTTTGTGATTTGAGATTTATTTGGAATTTGGGGTTTGAGATTTGGAATTTATCGTCTTACCCGTCGGACAAATAAGATGCGCGCCGGGAACATGAAAGGCAACCGTAATATAGACCCGCAAAGGACAGGAGGATAACCGATGGCGTCAATCAACATCACCATCAACGACCAGGAAATTACCGCCGCCGGCGGCCAGACGGTACTGGCAGCGGCAACCGCTGCCGGAATCGAAATCCCTACCCTCTGCCACCATCCTGCGCTCAAGCCCATCGGCGCATGTCGTGTCTGCCTGGTGGAAGTGAAAGGCCAGCGAACGCTGCAACCGGCCTGCACATTTCCGATCGGCCCGCGGATGGTCATTCAAACCGAATCGCCGAAAGTGGTTGAAGCCAGAAAATTTGTACTGGAACTCATCTTCTCCGAACGCAATCATTTCTGTATGTTCTGTGAAATGAGCGGCGACTGCGAGCTCCAGAAACTGGGATACCGTTACGGGCTGGATCATTGGATGTACCCGACATATACCCAAAACTTCCCGGTCGATGCATCCCCGGAGGACTTTTTGCTGGATCATAACCGCTGCGTCCTCTGCCGCAGATGCATCCGGGCCTGCAGCGAACTGGCGGCCAACCATACGCTGGATCTGCGTCAACGCGGCGCATATACCATGCTCACAGCGGATATGAACATCAGCCTGGCGCAATCCTCCTGCATCTCCTGCGGCGTCTGTTTGGATGTATGTCCGACCGGAGCGCTGGTGGACAAACGCAGCGCCTTTGCCGGCAGGGATTGC
>CP070771.1:1742730-1747419 GCA_020345785.1 Desulfobacterales bacterium | reverse complement strand
AAGCTCAACCTTCATCAGAAATTGAACTGTTGATCGACATGAATCAAATGCATCTTTTTGACCAAGAAACCGGAATGGCCTACTGACCACCCCTGTGTTTTGAATATCAGGCCTTATCCGATTTTCGGCGGACATACTTAACAGCTTATTTGAAAAACGTCAGCCGGCAGGAAAGGGTAAATGAAGCAATGAAACCTCGTGAGCGTGTCCTAACTGCATTGAATCATCAAGAACCCGATCGCGTCCCAATAGATCTCGGACAGGCAGCCGGCGACGGCATCACCGCATTTGCCTATGGAAATCTTATTCGTCATCTGGATCTCGCAAAGCGTTCACTTCGCATCAACAACAAGATGGCTCAGACGGTATTTGTCGATGAAGATATCCTTCAGCGTTTCAGGGTTGACTTTCGACGGGTTGACCTGGGGCCTCCCGAAAACTGGAAAGACGTGTCCGTTGGAGAAGACGGGTACCGAGACGAATGGGGCGTGGTGCGAACGCGTCCGAAAGGCGGGTATTATTATGATCTCAGCGAGTCTCCGATCAAGGAGGATTCATGGTCCGCCCTGGAAAACCACCGGTGGCCTGATCCTGAAGATCCAGGACGTTATCGAGGGCTCAGAGAACGCGCCCGTAAACTTCACCAGGAGACCGATTATGCTATCGTGCTTCAGACGAATTGCTCGTTTTTTCTCAGATGTGCCGAATTGCGCGGATGGGAAAATTTTTACATGGACCTTGTCCGCAATCCAAAATTTGCATGTGCCTTAATGGACAGATACCTTGATATCCGGCTGCGGATTGCCGAGCGCGCGCTACAGGCAACAGAAGATAATATCGATATTGTGATGGTGAGCACCGATGATCTTGGCATGAATGATCGCACGCTAATTTCCCCGAAGATGTTTCGCGAGCTGATTAAACCGCGCCAGCAACGCACCTTTAATTTTTTTAAGGAAAGAACACGGGCAAAACGCTTCTATCATTGTGACGGCGCCATTTATCCTTTCATCGAAGATTTTATTGAGATTGGCGTTGATGCACTCAATCCGGTCCAGGTTTCAGCCGCCGGCATGGAGAACACCAAAAAGCTCAAAGAAGATTTTGGAAACCGACTTGCCTTCTGGGGTGCGATCGACACCCACCATATCCTTCCGCAAGGCACGAAACAGGAAGTTTATGAGGAAGTTCACCGCAGAATACTGGATCTTGGCCCTGGAGGGGGGTATGTAATTTGTCCCGTTCACAACATCCAGCCTGAGGTGCCGCCCGAGAATGTGGTAGCCATGTTTGACGCGGCCCATGAATTGGGCCAATACCCGCTATCATAAACCACTTTTAAACGGTAATTAACGACCGATCCGAATCCCGATCCCGCTGCCCCCGGAACCAACACCGATTCCAACGCCGCCGCCCGTTCCAAATCCCCTCTCCTCGTCTCTCAACCAGGGCGATTCGGTGTAGATAGACACCTTTTTTGTTTCACTGTCAACTTTGAGGCTCCTGATCGGCAGACTGGAATACCAGTATCCGATCTGGTTTCCCATGGAATCCTTCAGGTATGATCCGTAGGCATTCGAGTAATTTACCGGAAACCTTTTGACGAGCTCCACCACCTTTTCCAACTTGTCGGTCTGCGGGTCAAATTCCATCCATCGATTGTCTGAAATCGTGTAGCCGTTCTGCAAAGCGACGACCGCATAGGGATTGTTTTCCTGGTTCAGATAGTAATACCGGTGCTGCGGATAGACATGATATGTTTCAAAGGCCTGGGTGACATCCCGGCTGTGCTTTATACTGCCGTAATTTGCACCTGAACACCCGAAACAATATAGAAATGCGCTGAGGCTTAGGAGTGCAAAAACACATCTCATGTTGACTCCACAATTTTTAGATCGGTGCAGGGATTGGACCTCCGATTCTTCAACGATCGAGGCTAGCTTGGCCATATAACTCTCCTCTTTGCCCCGCAATTAGTGTTTATTTTTTTTTGAAATAGAGCTTCCCGGCAGAAACCTGACTTATAATTTCCCCCTCCGCCTTCAGCTGCTCTAACTGTTTTAGCATCGATTCAAAGTCATGATCAGGAGAAACCTTCGACAGATATTTTGCGATTTCAGAAAAAGACATCGGCCTACCGGACATTTTCAATAATAACAGTATCTTATTCTTTACATCATATACTTTTTTCCGACTTCCGGCTATTTCATCTTTCTTTAAATCCAAATCAGCGCTATTTTTAAATTGAATCCCATTTTGATCGTCGGTTTCCGAATGTAAATTTCGCCGAATTGAAATTTCGCTACCATTTTTTTTTGCATCTTGTTTTTGATATTCAAATTTGGGGGTCTGGTAACTTTTTTTTAAGTTGTTTATTTCCGCTCTTAAGCTTGCCGTCTCCGTTTGTATTTTTTGGTTTAAGATACGCAGTTCCCTGTTTAAGGCAACCAAATTTTTTCTAATCCCGGCGGCTTTAGTTAGTATCACCAATCCAAAGATGAAAAAAAAGAAAAATAGTGCAATGGTACAAACAAGAACTACTGGCGGCAGTCCGATAGATTTGGATATATGATCAAAGTAATTGAGGATATGCGAAAAAAACATACTTCAGGATTGTTAAGCCCGTTAAGAGTCAAAAGTTTTCTCATCTACAACACGTCTGCAATTTCTTTCATCGTTATCTTTAGCAAATTTACTTCCTTTTCTATTTTAATTAAATAGGATAATAAAAAAAAATAAAACAGTGCTAATATAAACGCAGATGTCCATATAACTATAAACTCTCCCAAACTCAAACGTCCCAAAAATATAAGCATTTCGTTCATAATTATAAAAAAAATAATCAAATATTATTTATCACAAAAATCCCCAAATTTAAATTCTATGCTGCTGAGAATTTTACCCCTCAATCCACTCAAACTGCCCGCACCACGATAACCGTCATATCGTCGTGCTGCAGAGAGTCTCCTTGATGCCCGGTTACGGCATGGATTAAGTTATCGCATACCATCTCAGCCGATAAACGCGGCATGTGGCGCAGGGTACGACGAATTCCGTTAAATCCGAAATATTCCCCCGGGCCGCACTGAGACAACACCGCTTCGTTGCCGTTTGAATCAATTACGATAACTTTTACCCGCCCCTCGAGAATAGTAAAGCATCCTCGCCCAGAGGACCAGGTTTTCAATCTTAGAATAAACAAAGATATTTTCACAGACAATAACGCAAGGCAACGCTGATTACAGATGTAAAAAAGTAGCTCAGTTCTCTGATTTTGAACATCAGCACCTGATCCTACTTCGATGCGTTTTTCAACATAACGCGGATCAAGCTAAACATCCAGATATTTAATCAGGTATCAAGCAGAATTTTCGGCTTTTAAAAGAAAAAGAGCAGGGCGAAAAATGCGCCCTGCTTTTAAGGAATGAGGTAAGATCGATTCAATCAAATCGATTGTTAAAACTGCCTTATCAGATATCATCCCAGGCCATGGTTCCCGAATCCCATTCGTAGGAACCATCGCCATCTGCGTCAGCCTCGATAATACAGTATAAATTATCAATTGCAGTAATTTTAGCTTTTGAACTGTTGGCACCGGTTGCAATGAGCGCACCGGAAGTCGGCCATTCATCTCCATCATGTAATACAAAAGGCTCTGTTGTTGAAATTGTCGCATAACCAAAATCGGGGTGATAGAACCTTCCAGCCATTTCAATCTCAACAAAACCTGTATTATCATCAATTGTTATACTGTAATCTCTGATCCAGAATATTTTCCCGGAACCCGGATCTTGACCATAAGCATTAAATGTTATCAAATCGGGTGATTGCGTAAAATCGACTTCGATATCACCATCGAGCGTGAGATTTCCTCCGGAAAGATTGTCAAATGAGAAGTGCGCTTCCAAAAATTCACCTGTGTCCACATTCATTCTTCCATTGAAACGAGCGCTTCCGTTAATCGTAGTCCCATCATTGCAGTACTCTGAAAAGGTAAAGCTTCCATTGAAAGTGCCCCGCACGTCATCCGCACTGACGGAATAAGACATACTGCCGCCGCAACTGCCGTTTATGGTCTCCCTTACAGTCTGTACTGCCGACTGAACACCACCCGTCGATGATTGAGCAAAATCAATCAAGTAAAGAGCGTCGCTCAGGATCAGGGGTAATTTGACAGTACGGAATTCTCCAACGTAGCTATCACTTTGACCCTGCGTGAGGCTGAAACCCAACATGCCATCTCCGATTAAACCGGCACCGAACGCTCCTCCCGATATATCTTCCGCATTTGATTCGTCGATTTCAGATGGATCGGTTAAGCCTGAGTAAACCATACCATCGCTCCCACCACCACCACCGCCGCCGGCGCAGCCTCCATAGGTGTACGGCAAGCAAAGGGCAAGGATCATACATAAGATCAAGAACCTTAGATTTTTCATGATTGGCCTCCCACATATTTGATCGGGAAAAATATTTATAACTCGCTTAGCTATTTATTGAGGTTCTTATCGGTATAATTTGATGATAACTTTAGTCGTAATTAGCACGCTGCAATCAGGCAATATTTTCCAAAGCTTAGCATGGATGGGGCAATGAAACGGTTTATTTATACCTAATCTGAGCGATTTCCAGATTCCGACAACCAATCCGGGCGGGCGTAAAGCCCGCCCCTACAAGACATTGCTTTAC
>CP070771.1:1737926-1742630 GCA_020345785.1 Desulfobacterales bacterium | reverse complement strand
CTGTTGCTGGGCGATACAAACAGCTGCTTATCGGCCCTCAGCGCCAAACGCCGCAAGATTCCTATCTTCCATATGGAGGCCGGCAACCGCTGCTTCGATCAACGCGTGCCCGAGGAGGTCAACCGTAAAATCGTCGATCACATCAGCGATATCAACCTTACATACACCGAACACGCTCGGCGTCACCTTTTGCTGGAGGGTATCAAACCGGAAACGATAATCAAAACCGGTTCTCCCATCAAGGAGGTGCTCGATCACTACAAACCGGTCATTGAAAAGTCCAACATCCTGTCTCAACTGAATGCAAAGCCCGGCGGTTATTTTGTCGTCAGCGCACATCGAGAAGAAAATGTGGACAACGAGAAAAACTTTCGAGAACTGCTGGACGCTTTGCAGGCGATCTCTGAAAAGTTCAACAAGCCGATCATCTTCTCCACTCATCCACGGACACGCGACCGACTCGAACATCTGGAACATATCGACCTGGATCAAGAAAGAGTTCGATTCCTGAAACCACTCGGTTTTCTGGATTATGTGAAACTGCAGATGAGTGCTTTTTGTGTTGTTTCCGACAGCGGAACGATCACCGAGGAGTCATCGATTCTCAATTTCCCGGCGGTCACCATCCGCCAGGCGCACGAACGCCCTGAGGGGATGGATGAAGGGACACTGATCATGTGCGGGTTGCATGCCCAAAGAGTTCTCGAATCTATCGATGTCGTCACACGGCATCACTCAAAAGAAAAACGATCCTTTCGAATGGTTCAGGATTACGATACCGGCAATGTTTCCAAGAAAGTCCTGCGCATTATCTTGAGCTACACAGACTACGTCAATCGAACGATATGGCACAAGTACTAGACTCTGAGTATAGCATGTGTTCCTGTTGTTTGAAAAAACTTAAACATTGATCGGCTCAAAATTGAAAAACGTCCTTATTACCGGTGCCAACGGCTTTGTCGGAAGAGCTCTATGCCGCAAGCTGCAGGCGGACGGGGTAAAGGTCCACGGAGCGGTTCGCGCCAATAAGTCATCCAGTCTACCGGAAGGGGTAGAACCCCGTGAAATCGCAAACATCGATGCGCTGACGGACTGGACAGGGATTCTCGGGGGGATCGATACCGTCGTGCACCTGGCGGCCCGTGTACACGTGATGCAGGAAAGGGCGGCAGATCCGATTGCGGAATATCACAAGGTAAATGTCGCCGGAACCCGCCAATTGGCTTGCGCCGCAAGGGAAGCAGAAGTGAAACGTTTTGTCTTCCTGAGCACCATCAAAGTCAACGGGGAAAAAAATGTGCGTCCATACCGGGAGAGCGATCCGCCGGCCCCCGAAGATGCTTACGCCATTAGCAAACTACAGGCCGAAGAACAGCTGAAAGAAATTGCGGCGGCCTCCGGCATGGAGCTGGTCATCCTGCGCCCACCGCTGGTGTATGGCCCCGGCGTCAAGGCCAATTTCCTGGCGCTGATCAAAATGGTGGCCAAGGGGGTGCCACTTCCCCTGGCGAACATCCCCAACCGGCGCAGTTTCATCTACCTGAAAAACCTGACGGATGTGATTAGCGCTTGCTGCATCCATCCGGATGCCGGCGGAAAGGTCTTTATCGTCAGTGACGGGGAAGATGTTTCCACACCCGAATTGATCCGCTGTATCGCCGAATCTCTAAACGTGCCGGCACGTCTATTTCCCTGTCCGGCTTTGCTGCTCTTTTTCTTCGGGAGAATTTTGGGCAAGGGGGCTGCCCTGGATCGTCTCATCGGTTCATTGGCAGTCGACATCTCCAGAATTCGAAAAGAGTTGGACTGGGAGCCGCCGTATACGCTGGAGCAAGGCATGAAAGAAACCGCCAGTTGGTATATCAAAGATTTTCGCAAGCCGATTTCGCCGTGATTGAACTTCAATGCTGGTCAAACAACACTTGATTTTATTCATTTTATCCCTCTGCTTGGGTGGAGCCGGTGCCTGGGCGGTGAACACCTACGGTCACCGAATGGCGTTGGTTGCTCGACCGAATGAACGCAGCTCCCACCGTTATGCAACCCCCAATGGGGGGGGCGTCGGCATTTTAGCCGGCTTTATGACAGGCGCGATCGTACTCAAGTTGCCGGCAGCATTCTGGATTCCTGCGGCCATCTTGTCGGCCATTAGTTTTGCCGGAGACCGCTTTGAAATATCATTCTTAATTCGGCTTGTGGCCCAGTTCGTGGCGAGTTTCATTTTTTTATTCGGAATAGTGGACCAGCAAACGGCTGTGCTCCATAGCCATCTGATTTTAATTTTGGCGGCGATTTTCATGGTGGGCACTGCCAATTACTATAATTTTATGGACGGAATAAACGGTATCGCCGGCATCACGGGCATCGTCGGGTTTGGATTACTGGCTATATTTGCACATAATAGCAATATCGCCGCCAACCTGGTTGTTTTGAACATTGTTTTGACGCTATGCTGTCTTGGATTCTTACCGTTTAATGTCCCCCGCGCAAGGGTGTTTATGGGGGATGTCGGAAGTATTCTGCTAGGCTTTGTTTACGCGGCCATGGTGATATGGTGTTCAAGGAGTTTATTAGACTTTTTGTGTCTGGTATCCATTTTGTTTCCTTTTTATGCGGATGAAGTTACCACGGAGGTTATCAGGCTGAAAGATGGTGAAAAACTGTGGCGGCCTCATCGAAGGCATCTTTATCAGATCCTGGCCAATGAATGTCAAATCGCCCACTGGAAAGTGTCGATCGGATATGGCATCGTCCAGCTATTTGTTGGCGTCAGCGTTATGTTTTGCAAAAATTCTGGCATGTTAGCCGTTTTATTCATAATTTTTCTTTATTTATGCATTTTCACTGTGATATCTAATGCTATACGGCAAAAAGTAGCCGGCGGCACAAGTTAAAACCCTATTTATCCATTTTCTGCCTAATGTTCCTGACCATTAATGAAGTTCAAACATCTATATAAAAATTTTTTCATTGTTTTCGGCCTTGATCTTTTTCTTTTAACCGCTTCGCTCTTCACAGCCTATCTTGTGCGGTTTGATTTCGAGTTACCTGAATATTATTTTATCAGATTTATTCGCATTCTTCCCTTTATATTACTCGCCAAGTTAGCATGCTTTTACTTTTTTGATCTCTACCGCGGCATGTGGCGGTATACCAGCATCGCAGATTTGTTTAATATCATCAAGGCATCAACCACCGGCACATTATTCATCATTGCCTATATCCTGTTGCGATATCAATTTATCGGATATCCACGATCCGTATTTCTTATCGATTGGTGCTTGACGATTTTGTTTGTCTCCGGATTTCGTTTGGGTGTTCGTTTTTACTTTGAGAGCACATCCGGAGAGCAGACATGGTTGAATGTATTGAGATCAATTATCTTGCCTTTGAGAAAGAAGATACCCGGTACCAATAATTTGCTGATCATCGGTGCGGGTGATGGCGGTGAGAAAATATACAGGGAAATCCGCGATAATGCACAACTTCAATATCATGTAGTAGGTTTTTTAGACGACAATCCTGTAAAGCATGGCAGAAAAATCCACGGAATTCCGGTATTGGGAGCAATTCCGGATATCAAAACCGCTGCTACCAAAGTCAATGCTGATGAAGCGCTCATTGCCATTCCATCCGCAGATGCCCAACAGATGCGTAGGATTGTCGAATACTGCAATGAAAGTGGAATTCAATTCAAAACCATACCCGGATACGGCGAGCTGATTAACGGTCGGGTTAGCATCAATTCTATTCGAGAGGTGGCATATCGGGACCTCTTAGGGCGGGAAATTATTAAATTGGAGCAGGATAAAATAGGCGCCTGCCTCAAAGGACAAAGCGTTCTGGTCACCGGTGCCGGCGGTTCCATAGGATCTGAGCTCTGCAGGCAAATCTGTCGTTTTCAGCCTGAAAAAATTATTTTATTTGAAAGAGCTGAAAGTCCGCTTTATGAAATTGAGCTAGAGTTAAAAAGCAATCATCAAAGTGTCAAGATTATTTCGATTCTGGCGGATCTCCAGGACAGCAATCAGCTTGACAAAGCTTTTAAAGCAACCTTACCTAAAATTGTTTTTCACGCCGCTGCCTACAAACACGTGCCCATCCTTGAATATCAACCCTGGAAAGCGATTGATAACAATGTATTGGGCACGAAAAAATTGATTGAAACTGTCGTAAAATCCAATGTTGATCGATTCGTTTTTGTTTCTACCGACAAGGCGGTGAGACCGACAAACGTAATGGGTGCCTCTAAGCGGTTAATTGAGATGCTCATACAAAGTCAGAACAGTTGTGGTTTATCTCAAACGAAATTTATGACTGTTCGATTTGGAAATGTTGCGGGAAGCGTGGGCAGTGTCGTTCCGATGTTCAAAAAGCAGATCAAAAATGGCGGACCGGTGACGGTTACCCATCCTGAGATCACGCGTTTTTTCATGACCATACCCGAAGCCTGTCAGCTCATACTTCAGGCCGGTGCCATGGGCGAAGGTGGCGAAATATTCATATTGGATATGGGCACGCCCATAAAGATTGACGATATGGCCAGAGATTTGATTCGTCTTTCTGGTTTTGAACCCGATGTTGACATTAAAATTGAATATATAGGTCTCAGACCGGGAGAAAAATTATTTGAGGAATTAGTAGCTGACGGAGAAGATGTGGTTCCAACCCATCATGAGAAAATAAAAGTGTTAAAAGGGGCAG
>CP070771.1:1733098-1737826 GCA_020345785.1 Desulfobacterales bacterium | reverse complement strand
TGATACAGATTGCGACCCGGAGTATCAACGTTGTCATCGATCCTCTCATGATACAGGACTTGTCGCCGCTCAAGCCGCTGTTTAAAAAAGCAGACATTCAAAAAATTTTTCACGGTGCCGACTATGATGTCCGCTCTTTATACAGAGACTTTCGCATTACCATCAACAATCTATTTGACACCGAACTGGCAAGCCGGTTTCTGGGCTATTCTGAAACCAGCCTGGAGGCGGTCCTCAAAAATAAGTTTGACGTTGCCCTCGACAAAAAATACCAGCGCAAAGATTGGTCCAAACGACCGCTGCCGCAGGATATGATCTGCTATGCGGCCAAGGATGTGCGGTATCTTCTACCTTTGGCGGAAAGCCTGTCGACCGAACTTGAAAATAAAAGCCGCTTAGACTGGGTGGCGGAAGAATGCGAATATTTAAGCCAAGTAAGACCGACCACCGACAATACCGATCCGCTGTATTTACATTTTAAAGGGGCCGGTAAACTCGACCCGCGGAGTCTGGCGGTCCTCGAATCATTGCTGCAGTACCGTCGCAGGATTGCTCAAAAAAAAGATGTGCCCCTGTTCAGAGTTTTCAGCAGCCGAACACTGCTCGAACTTGCTGAAAAAAAGCCGGTGGATTTAAAGAAACTGGAAAAAACCAAAATCTTGAGCTCCCGGCAAATCAGCATGTACGGCCGCAAAGTACTTCAGGCAATCAATGATGCCATGCAGATTGCGCCGAAAGACCTACCGGTGTATCCGAGAAAAAAGTCGCCCAGGGTGCCGTTGGTGGTGGCCGGGCGCGTCAAGGCTCTGAAACAGTGGCGCGATGCGCAGGCGGCCAAGCTTTCGATCGATCCTGCTCTGATATGCACCAAATCTCTCATCAGTGCGATCGCCCTGCAGAAACCCCGGAATCTGCAGGATCTGGCCGCTATTCAAGATTTGAAAGGCTGGCAGCGAAAAGAGTTTGGTAATGATATTGTGCATCTGATGAATCGATTGCGGTAGCCGTCTTGTATAAAATCTTCACTCCTGTAAAGCGGATACTTTTTCTGAGCCGCCAGAAATGACAAGGATCAGACCATGGAAGAAGAAATACGGTTTTCATCGGAAGATCATTCCATCGAGGGATTACTGGAAAAAAGCAGTGAAACCCGTGGGGTCGTCATCACTCACCCGCATCCACTGTACGGCGGTAACATGCACAATAATGTGGTTATGTCCATAGCGCGAGTATATCGACGGATGGGCGTTGCAACCTTGCGTTTTAATTTCAGAGGGGTTGGAGCCAGCCGGGGAAGCTACGGGGACGGCGTCGGCGAACAGGAGGATGTCAGATCAGCAATCGCCTATCTCGGCGAGCTGGGTATAGACCGGATCGATCTTGCCGGTTACTCCTTTGGTGCCTGGGTGAATGCACATTTAAACTGTCGACACGAAGGCATTGCCAACATGGTGATGGTCTCACCCCCGGTGGCTTTTATCGGATTCGAATCGGTTAACGGTATTGACTGCCTGAAGCTGATTGTGACCGGCAGCCGGGATGACATAGCTCCGTCGGATCTGATAAAACAATTATACCCCCAATGGAATCTCGAGGCACACTTTGAAGTGATCAGCGGAGCGGATCATTTTTATGGAGGCTATACGAGTGAACTTGAAAAGGTATTGGCATCGAATCTACAACCTTTGTAACATCTGAATATTCGTTTAACATCTGAAGAGACGGACAGGTAAAATGCCTTGACGGCCAATTTTGATGATGACATAGTAACACTCGGAAAGCCTCAATTTTTAACTGATAAAGAATCCAAGCACTTAATCGCGGAGTAAATTAACCTTGCCGAGGGTTTAAAGCACCCGCCGACGTTGTTTGTCTGTTGAACAATGGCACCATTTGAAGGATGGATCACAAAAAGGAGATCAAAATGGACAAGTACTTTCGTTCAATATTGTCGATAGCTGCTTTTGTCCTTTTACTGACCCTATCAATGTCACCCAGCGCCTATGGTGCAGTTGTCTTTAACCGAAACCCAGCCGGTGGCGGGTATGATGCTTTTCTATCCGGGGAAACTTGGCCTGTCATTGCGATGCGCCTGCTGGTGCTTCCCGACGTTCCGATTCAGGAGGTGCGTTGGTGGGGCACTTACAACCTGAATGAAGGCAATCCCCCGGTGGATGACTTTGTCATTGAATAGTATGACGACAATGCGGGGTTGCCCGGCAACTTAATAGACAGATTTCTAATAGGAAACACCCCAACAAGAACATTAGCAGGTTTCAATGATTCACTCGGCCGAGCAATCTACGTCTTTGAGGCTACCCTGCCCACAAGTTTCATACCAGGGTCTGGTCATGAATATCTACGGATATGCAACAGCTTGCCAGGAGACGATTTATTTGCCTGGTATGAGTCTTCAACCTACATCCCTCCAGGCACGTATGGCTATCATCCGGCTTTCGGATGGTACACTGTCGAAACCAATGATTTCGCAGTTGAACTAAGCTCGGTCCCTATCCCTTCTTCCGCATGGTTATTCGGCGGCGGACTAATCAGTCTGGCATGGATTAGGAGGAAATTTTGCAGGTGAAAAATTCAACGACCCGGTCGCCGGCTTGTGCGATTAACTGACTATCAAAAAAGAGAAACATTTTCTTTGAATCAGCGACGAACAGAAGCCTGCCAACAGTGAGCTTGTATCAGGATTGATAATCGTAGAGGGGTCATGAAGCTTTCGACAAAAACAAGATATGGCACACGTCTGATACTGGATATGGCACAACACTACGGTCAAGGGGCTATTCAGATGGGTGAGATTGCCACCCGTCAGAATATTTCACTGAAGTATCTGGAACAGATTATCAGACCGTTAAAAAAAGCCAATTATGTAAAAAGCTTTCGGGGGGCGAAGGGAGGACACATGCTCACAAAACCTCCTGAAGAGATCACAGTGGGTGAAGTTGTTGCTGTGCTGGAAGGCGGCAACACGCTGGTGCGCTGTGACAACGATCCTGAAAATTGCGATCGTGTCGGCGAATGCCTGACACGCTATATATGGATGGAAGCCGCCGATGCCATGTTTCAGAGACTGTCTTCCATCACGTTTGCCGATCTTATGTCCTTAAAAAAAGATGGATGTAAAGATGGGGTCATCGATTATCTGGCTGCTGCCAGAAACTCTAATTCCAACGACTCTTAAATTTCTGCATCTCTTCTGAACACGCTGCCTTGCGGCGGCAGAAACCCCAGCGGCATCTAAATACTTTTCCCGTTCTCCAGGATATCCTTCAATTTGAGCATGTCGTTTTTCAACTGCTGATATATTTTACGTTTTACAATTATTTTACCCAGCTTGAAATAGCCCAGATCAAGCTCCGCGATTGTGGTAAACTTGGTTTCACCGTTACCATTCACTGCCTCGAACAAGAAGCTGCTCTCACCGGTCACCGAGCCCGATGTAATTCGAAAGGAACAGGCCCGGTCGGGCTGATAGTCGGTAATAACGCCTTCCGTTTCTATGCGCCTACCCATGAACCGATTTACACAGCGATAGGTTGAACCAAGTTCGAAGGGGCCATTGGAAGTGATTGCCAATTCCAAAATATCCGTCTGCCATTGGGGATTATTTTTGATATCTGTAACAAATTCAAATACCTTTTCAACCGGCTGTTCAATAACCACACTGTTTTCAAATTTCATCATCAGAAAATCCTCTAGCGAAACCGAGACGTTAAAGAATATATAAAGATAAATTATAATCTCATATTTTAAATTTTCAAGAATTGTCTTTCCTCATATGGGATTTCTTCATTGAAACGGGTAATTTCGTTCTGGTGTTTTAAAAACACTTCTGCTAAAATCAGCGACCGCCAAAAGATGGCAATTTTATTATTAAATCGGGGTGAGACGATGATTGGAGTTTTGAGGAGGCTTCTGAACAGCGGGCGATGGCTGATGATATATCTGGCACTAATCGCGATGGCGTCAAATGCAAGCGCTCTGGAAATACCGGGGGTCGGCACCATAAATTTACCAAGCTTCAAATACGGGAAACTTAAGCGCGACAGAAACGTAAACCGCATATTTCAAACTTATGAGGTTTTGCAGGACCACGAATATTACAGGACCGGTCAGCGCGATATTCCTTCTGCCATTATCGGTATTCAAAAGAAATATAAACTCCGGCAGGGGATGTGGCAAAAGGTTGAACTTACCACCCCCTTGTTGAGGAGCTGGGTATCCAGAATGGAGAATATATATGGATACCCTCCCTATGGTTCCGTCATTCTGGATGATAATAGTGACCGAATCGGAATCTGGTATTCGAGCAAACAGTGGACGACTGTTATCATCGAAGAAAACAATGAAATTGCAATCCTGGCACCGGAAACACCGGGTTTCCAAGGAGGCAATTAAAAAAAGATTTCAACCTGTTGTAATTTTTCTTAATCCATGATTAAGAGCCGATCCGATACAGAAGCGCGATTCCGCTCGCTCCTGCAAAAGGCCGTGCGGCGCGGTCATGTGGATCTGGTCTATACCACCAGCGCCCTGCTTGAAAGTTTAAGTTCAAAGGAGAAAAACTGGTACAGAACTCGGACAGCCATCATTACCTTCGAAGAGTGCTGGCCGCTTGGCAGCGAACTCATTTTCAACCGCAAATTTCACAGTAAGGTGGCCGCCTTGATCAAAGTCACCCGATCTCTGAAGTCCAGGGATGCGAGTGGACTT
>CP070771.1:1728270-1732998 GCA_020345785.1 Desulfobacterales bacterium | reverse complement strand
GCCGGTGCTGATGCCGGAGTGCATTGAAAGCGGCTGACCGGTTATAGTCTTCAATTCGGGGCTCATGGTCTCCACCACCCTGTGAATTTCACGGGCGACCCTGACTGCCCGCACAGCATCATCTTCGTGGGATTTGGGAACACCGAAGATAGCCATGATCGCATCGCCGATGAATTTTTCAACGAATCCTTCATAGTTGACCACCAACCGGACAATCTCATCGAAGATCCGGTTCATGATATCACGGATTTCTTCGGGGTCTAAACGTTCGGACAGGTTGGTGTAGCCGGACATGTCGGAAAACAAAACGGTGACACGCTTGCGTTGACTTTCGGTTTGCGGCTTCGGCGTTGGGGTTTCAAATCCGGCCGCCAACGGATGCCCGCATTCACCGCAATATTTACTGCCGCCGGGCAGCCTGGCACCGCATCCGGTGCATACCAACACCAGCTTGTTGCCGCACTGCTCGCAAAATTTCACGCCTGTGCGATTTTCAAATTGGCATCCCGGACAGCGCATCTGCCGACCTCCAGGCTGGACAGTGAGTAAGAGATGAATATCTGAAAGCTAAGTTGAGCGACACCAATAAGAAGATTGGAACAATGGCCCGTTTTATAAGGGCGAGGATAAATCCGCTTCAGGCGGATAAACATCGCTCCTACCTATCAGGTTAAGCATCCTATCCCAGGGGGCTGGCTTTATGCCCGCCCGGGCTGGGTGCGAATACCTGGAAACCGCTCGCTTTAGGTCAAAGGTAAAAATATATGGGAAACTTAAGGCGAAGGTTCAGCCGTGTCAACCTCGGCAATCCTACTTGGCCGATCCTTTCTTCGATCGTCTGTCATCTGACATCTGTCTTCTGCTCTATGACCCCTGACACCCCTTTTTGCTTTTGTTCTCGAATGCTCCGGGCACTAAATTTTGCGGAGGCAACCTAATAAAACCGGTTGCTCGAATTTTGTGTTGACAGTACTTGTATCAAGAGTAAAAAGTCCTTGATAAGAGATTCAGGCGCCGATTATTTATTCTAACATCGAAAACAAGGTCCTCTGGGTCAGGATTCTTTACTTTGTTGGTCCGGGTAACTCAAATGCCGCTTCTTAGAAGCGAAACCAATGCCCGGCATCCGGGCCATGATCCTTTATTCTTGAAGAAAGGAGGATATTAGATGGAAAAGGCAACCGCAGGTTGTGCCCGATGTCCCGTTGTAACCCGGGAGCGACTGTGCCAGAAAGAAGACGGCAAGGCCCCGGATTTTTGCCCAACCAAAAATTACCAGGCAGCCGTTGACAGCGCTCTGGAAGAGCTGAAGAAGCCGGAAATACTTGAATTTGCACGGCAGGCGTCGATTCAGGAAGCCGAGGGCTATATAGATAAAGATCTCGGACGTGACCATGTCAGGCCGATCAAGCCGCGTATTGTGGAGACGTTGGAGTTTGCCAAAAAGATGAACTATAAGCGCCTGGGATTTGTATTCTGCCTCGGGCTGGTGCCGGAAGCTAAAGTTGTCGAAAAGCTTTTGACTGCCGAGGGCTTTGAAGTGGTTTCGGCCTTATGCAAGATGGGACGTGTACCCAAAGAGGACATTGGTATTCGTGATGATCAGAAAATCAATATCGGCTGTTTCGAATCCATGTGCAACCCGATCGCTCAGGCCTTTGTGATGAACCAGGAACAAACGGAGTTCAACATCGTCATGGGGCTGTGCGTGGGGCATGATTCCCTGTTTTTGAAATATGCCGATGCCCCCTGCACGGTCTTCGCGGCCAAAGACCGCCTGCTGGGCCATAACCCGCTGGCTGCTGTTTATACCATTGACACCTATTATCGCGCATTGAAGTAACGGGATGGAGTTATTGGTTATTGGTTGTTTAAGATAAGATGAAGGTTTCAGGTTTCAGATGATAGAGCTGGGAGGCTTGAAGGCTGGCAGGCTGGGAAGCCTTGAGATAGGTATAATGGTTTCATATTCTAGCTCAACTGCCGGTTAGGCTGACGTCTGAAACCTTTATAGTTGGTTTCATTTGCCTCTCTCCCAGCCTTCCAGCTTCCCGCCATTACAACTCCCACAGACGCAACCCTCCAATTTTTTTGAAATGGAGGTCATAGGTAATCAAGGTTGATCCGGTCTCGAGTGTATGCGCGGCAATCCAAACGTCATTGATGGGCAAGGGATTGCCGGCGATCCTTAGCTCATGTTTCACCATACCGAAGACTTTTGCTGTTTCGGAAGTGGCGTTTAGAATTTTAACTGTCGGTTTACGCAAAAATCGATTCAGGGCATCCTGGTTGCTGCGCTTTTTTGCGCCGCCGGCAAAGCCGGCATCCAACTCTCCCAGGACAAAAATCGACATATAGACCGTCTCTGCAGTTCCGAGGACCTCAAGAACTTTTTCTTCACCCGCTAAAAGCCGGGTGTAAGCATTGGTATCGAGTACAATTCGTTTCACTTCCAGTCCTCGTGGTTGACCTTTCTTAGGTCATTGGTCGCATCTTCAAACTCAGCAAGTTCAGAATCAGACCAGATGCCGCAAAACTCTTCAAAGTCACTTAGATTCGTGGCTTTCTCTCTTGGTTTCACGCCAAGCGATTCCTCTAGAAGCTTTTTGACCGTTTTGTTGATGCTCAAACCCTCTGATCGGGCCTTAGATTTTATAAGTTCAGCCAACGGTTCGTCGATATTGTGAATCGTAATTGATTTCATTTTTCCTCCGGAATGATCAATAAGTGCACCACCATTTGGTTCAATATTTTAAAATTTAGTTCATCAGCAGGAAAAAATCAACTCTGATTTTTTAAGCTGCTAATCTTCAGGAAGATCAACCTGATTTTTCCTTGACAAACATATGGCCTAATGATATTAGGTTTTTTGTAATTATTTTTTAATTAAAGATGAATTGTGTTAAATAACAAAGATATAGAAGCCTAATATCAATTGTTAATTTTCAAGATTTTAAAAAAATAATTCGCAAAACGTGGTATAAATTAGAGAAAACTTTATCCGATTCACTTTAATTCACGTATTATTTTCCAAGTTATCAAGCATCATTCGAAATTATATTTATATAAATAACAATTTATTAGAGTGTATTATGAATTAATATCTTACCATTTTTCGAATGACTGTCGGTCAAAAACCAATGGCCAAAAACAATTCCAAAGAACATACCCGCGAACGCATCATCAATTCCGCCAAAACCCTGTTTGCCGAGCAGGGATACCAGAAGACTACCATTGTGGACATTTCGAAGCGGGCGGGGCTCTCCGAAGCAGCGCTCTATGATTATTTCCAGGGCAAAGAAGATCTGCTTCTGACGATTCCCGATCTGTGGGTGTCCGAATTGGTGAGGGATCTGGAAGAACAGTTGTTCGGTGTAAAGGGAGCCGTGAACAAACTGCGCAAATACTTGTGGTGGTACATGCGGCGGGTAGAGCAATCCCCCCTGGACGCCAAAATCGTCTATCTTTTTCTGAAAACCAACGCCAACTTTTTGAACACCGAAGTTTATTCCAATGTTAAGAATTTTTATTCGTATCTCGTCGAGATCTTCGAAGAAGGCCGCAAGAGCGGCGAAATGAAAGCAGATCTCAATCCGCGTGCGGCGCGGGATATATTCGTAGGTACCATGGACCACATCATCAGCCGCTGGCTGCTGAAGGATATGTCCTACTCCCTTTTCGACGAGCTGGAAAATATTTTTGATCTAATGGTAGATGCTTTTAAGGCAAAACACTCAAACTAGGAGGAGGGTGCAGTTATGGCAAAAACACTATTTGAATGGGACTATTCGGACTACCCGGGCGCCAAAAAATACCCGCACCTGTTCAAGCCGATCCAGATCGGCAATCTCCTCGTGCCCAACCGCATCAAATATGCGGCCACCGAGGAGAACCTGAACGGACTTGATGGGCACATCACCGATTCCGGTGTGGCTTACATGCGGGAGAGAGCCAAAGGCGTGGTCGGCGGTCTGTGTTTTATGCAGGGTGTTTACATGGATGAAGCCCGCAAGGGCCAGGGCTATGTCGGCCAGGCAGCGGCCTGGGACGATAAATTCATCCCCGGCTTAAAGCGCATCGCCGATGCTATCCATGAGCAGCGGGCGGTTGCCGGTTTTCAGCTGATGGATTGCGGTCGGGTCGGGGCCGTGGAGGTCGAAAGCGGTCATGGCCCGTCTACGGTGCCGCAGCGGCTGCGAATTTTTAAACCCATGTATGAGATGACCAACGCCGAAGTCAAAGAGATGATTCAGCAGCACGTGGATGCGGCGAAAAGGGGTATTGAAGCCGGTTTTGATATCATGGAGATTTCCGGCATTGTCGGTTATCTGGTCTCAAACTTTATTTCCAGTTATACCAACCGCCGCACGGATGAATACGGCGGAGACATTCGCGGCCGAATGCAGGCGGTCGTTGAGATTATCCAGGGTGTTAAAGCGGTTTGCCCGCCGGATATGCCCGTGGGTATCCGCCTGTGCCTGGAAGAGCTGCTGGATGACGTGCGCGGCAATACTCACGAAGAGTCGATCGAATCTTACAAAATTGCTGCAGAAGCCGGGGCAGACTACATTAGCTGCACCCTCGGCTGGCAGGAATCCATTTATCCGGTTATCAGCCGCGATATTCCCATGGGTAACTGGGTCCACCTGGCGAAGCGCGCCAAAGAACATGTGAATGTTCCTATCCAGATGGCTTACCGTTTGTTTAAACCTGATTTACCCAATGAGA
>CP070771.1:1723432-1728170 GCA_020345785.1 Desulfobacterales bacterium | reverse complement strand
ATTCAATCTTCAATTTTCAATCTTCAATATTAGGGGGTAAATACCATGTTGGGTCAATGGGGGCAGCTGGCTCCTTTTATTAGGTTGTTGCGTCACCACCTAAAATGGATGGTTTTGGGCACCGGCCTCGGGCTACTGGCGGTTGCTTCAGCGGTTGGGCTTCTGGCATTGTCAGGCTGGTTCATTTCCGCTGCGGCATTTGCCGGTTTGTCCGTGGCAACCGCGCAGCTGTTTAATTTCTTCCATCCCAGTATCGGTATTCGCTTGTTTGCCATCGGCCGCACCCTGGCGCGCTATGCCGAGAGACTTGTTACCCATGACACCACCTTGAGAATTTTGCAAAGTCTTAGATGCTGGTTTTACATACAATTGGAACCCCTGGCGCCGTCACGCTTGATGATGTTTCGCAGCGGGGACATATTAAATCGCATTGTCGCGGACATCGATGCGCTGGACAATCTCTATTTGAGGGTTTTATCTCCCAGCGTGATGGCGTTGATCATAACGTTTTTGGTGACGGGATTTCTATGGCTTTTTGATCCGCTCATTGCGCTGTCCACCGCCCTGTTTCTGCTGATCGCCGGATTCGGCGTACCCTCAATTGCGTTGCAGCTCGGCGCGGCCGGCGGATATAAATTAACCCTTAGTATGTCCGATCTGAGAATCCGGATTGTCGATGGATTGCAGGGATTGCCGGAATTGCTCGTTTTCGGTGCCTATCCGCAATACCGTGAAAGGATCGCGCAGAGCAGCCTGGCGCTGGTAAAAAACCAGTTGCACATGAGTCACATCAGGGGGGTGTCGACGGGCTTGATCACACTGCTTGCCGGACTTGCCGTTCTGCCTGTGCTGTATCTGGCGGTAAATCTGGTGAATCGTGAAGCACTGGACGGCGCCGGTATGGCGTTGGTAACATTGGCCGTCATGGCGTCATTTGAGGCTGTTCTTCCTCTGCCGACTGCCTACCAGTACCTCGGGCGAACGCGGCAGGCCGGCCGGCGGTTGCTGGAGATCGTAAACACTCGGCCCCAGGTGCTTTTTCCCGAACAATCCATCACTTCGTTCGAATCGTCACCGGAGGTAACATTTGAAAAGGTCAGCTTTCGTTACCATGAAAAAGCACCCTGGGCGCTGAACGCTGTCGACTTCCGGATTCCATCCGGCTGGCGCGTGGCAATAATCGGAGAGACCGGCTCGGGCAAATCGACCCTGGTCCAATTGCTGGTGCGTTTCTGGGATCCAGGTTCCGGTCGTATTCGCCTGGGCGATGAAGATGTTCGCAATTTCAGCGAAACGGACCTGCGGGGGTTAATTTCGGTCGTATCGCAGCAACCGCATATGTTTAACGCCACTATAAGAGAGAACCTGCTGATGGCCAGCCCCGGGGCCGCCGACGATGATTTATGGGCCGCCCTTGATGCCGTACAATTATCTGATTTTGTACATGACTTGCCCGACAGCCTTGAGACCTGGGTTGGGGAGGCCGGTCAACTTCTATCCGGCGGCCAGGCGCGGCGCGTGGCCGTCGCCAGAGCCATACTGCACAATGCACCCTTATGGGTGCTGGATGAACCGACCGAGGGACTCGATGCGATTACAGAAAGAAAAATGATGCAGGCATTAAAGTCACATACTGCCCAACGAACCCTCCTGCTGATAACCCATCGCTTGGTTGATCTAAACTGGATGGATCAGATCGTGATGCTGGATCGTGGCCGGATCATCGCCCGGGGAAGCCATGAGGAGCTGTTGCAAAACAACGAGCGGTATGCAGCGCTGCACAGGAGGATAACTTGATCGGGAACATTGAGGTATTTATTTGAGGACAACGGGAGTGAAATCTCATATGAAACTTCACATGTTTGGGACAGTGAACAGATTGAACATCGAACATCGAACGTCCAACATCGAATACTGTATTCTGTCGATTTTAAAAAATACTGAATAACACGCCGCGCAAGGGAATCTTACCTCCGAAATTTTGCGGTTCACTTGTTAAAATAGATAAAGCGTAGCGCCATCATTATTGGACGTTCGATATTCGACGTTCATTCGTTTCTTTTCTGATAAAACCGACCGTCCGCCCTTAGCATTTAGAATTCCACCGCCAGCGGTCCACCTGCGAAACGCCTGAAACCTCTTAAAAACCAAAAGTCCGACAATACCGATACGATATTGTCGGTTCGGAACCAATAAACACTTATTGGTAAGAA
Source organism: Desulfobacterales bacterium (assembly GCA_020345785.1). Next base: position 1,725,957 of record CP070771.1, on the reverse strand, counting down.
ATCTTAGTCGTTTTTGAAAAGGTCGGTGCTAATATATCGCTCCCCGGTGCTGGGTACAATGACCACGATGGTTTTGCCGGCGGACTCAGGCCGCTTGGCAACCTCAATGGCCGACCAGATGGCAGCTCCGGAAGAGATTCCACAAAGAATGCCTTCCAACTTGGCCGCGCGGCGCGCAGTTTCAAAGGCATCCTCATTGGTTACCGTAACCACGTCGTCGATGAGAGATTGCTCCAGCACTTCGGGGATGAAACCGGCACCGATACCCTGGATTTTATGCGGTCCTTTCACTCCGCCGGATAAGACCGGAGAATTGGCCGGTTCCACGGCAATGGCCTTAAAGGAAGGTTTTCTGGGTTTGATGGTTTGGGCCACACCGGTAATGGTTCCGCCGGTTCCAACACCAGCCACCAGGATGTCGACCCGCCCTTCCGTATCGTGCCATATCTCCTCAGCCGTTGTTTCCCGGTGAACCCTCGGATTTGCGGGATTGGCAAATTGGTTCGGCATCCAAGAGTTCGTTTCAGCCTCGAGGATCTCTTTGGCTTTGTTAATAGCGCCTCCCATTCCCTCGGCTCCCGGTGTCAATACCAGTTCTGCTCCCAGGTGTTTCAGCAAACTGCGCCTTTCCTGGCTCATGGTGTCGGGCATTGTCAGGCAAAGACGGTAATTTTTCGCCGCACATATAAACGCCAACGCGATTCCTGTATTCCCACTGGTGGGTTCCACGATCAATGTTTCAGAATCAATCAGTCCTTCGACCTCGGCAGCTTCAATCATTGATGCTGCGATCCGGTCTTTGACACTTCCCAGGGGATTGAAAAATTCGAGTTTAGCGAATATCTGAACATCAATATCTTCAACCATTCGGTTAAGCCGGACCAGCGGCGTTAATCCGATGGTACTGCTGATGATGGAATGAAATTTCATAACTGATCTCCTTTTAAATTCCGACAAGTTAGAAGAGCGCAAGAATAAAATCGATAATCAGGTGGTCATTAAGTTTGTTGGGCTGCCGGCTCAAACGAGCGTTTTAGAGAAGCTTCCCTTTTTGATTTGTAATTTAATCGCGGTGTCTCCATAACGACCGTGGTATCCGCAGGCACGGATTCTGTCAGCCAAACGTTGCCGCCGATTACCGAACGGGTGCCGATGATCGTATCGCCCCCGAGAATCGTGGCCCCGGAGTATATAATCACATCGTCTTCGATGGTTGGATGACGCTTTTTGCCTCGAAATTGATCGGCCGAATCCTTTGGTATTGAGAGCGCCCCCAGCGTCACGCCCTGATAGATGCGCACACTTCGCCCGATACGAGTCGTTTCTCCGATAACGACTCCGGTTCCGTGGTCAATAACGAAGCTTTCATCGATTGCGGCTCCAGGATGAATATCGATTCCGGTAATACTGTGGGCATACTCAGTCATGATCCGGGGAAGCAAGGGTACGCCATATTCAAATAGTTTGTGGGCAACCCGATAAACGGTAATAGCAAAGATGCCCGGATAACTGAAAATGATTTCATCATAGCTTCTGGCCGCCGGATCTGCTTCATAGGCTGCCTGCACATCGGTGGCCAGCGTTTTGCGAATGGAGGGAATCTCTTTTAGAAGCCGCAACGCAATTGTGTGGCCCTGCTGGGCGCAATCGGTGCAGTCTTGACCGTAACGGATGCATTCATGCCTGATGCTTCTACTTATTTGATCAGACAACAAGTCAAAAAGGACGGCAGTAGATTCGCCCATGCTGTATCTTAAATTGACCGGATCGAGTTTTCCCCTGGCGAAATATCCGGGAAATAGGATCTCTCTTAGCCGGTCGATAATCTCAATGACGCTTTCCCTGGAGGGAATCGGTTCGTAATCGACATGGGTATAACATTCCCTGTCATTGCAGCTTTCAATGATTTCTTCCGCAATTGCGGGCAACTGGCTCCTGAATTGAGCCAGAGAGTTCAAGTCGATTTTGCACGATTGCTCTTTTTTGACCTTATCGCCCATATTTTTGGGATCTCCTTACATGCCGAGTGATAAATATCAGTCCTGATCTTGAAGCCGGGTGCGCAGCACCCGGCTCGGACGGCAGGAATTTAGAATTGAAGAACGGCGGACATCGCTTCCTCGTATTTTCTTTTCATCCCTTCTGTTGTTTTATCTATTTGCTTTCTCTCAGAGCCGAACTCAACCGGACATTCGGTTTGAAGCTGATCAATAAGATGCTCCATGTCTTCGATATGCTTGTGAAGTTGCTCAACCTGAGCGGCAACTTTTTCTTTATCAGAACTCCTTAGCTTCTCCACCTTACGAACCATGTCGTACATTTTGGCCTTCCAGCCGTAGAGCTCAATCTCAATTGATCGGCAATAGTTTTTAGCATCCATGGGTTTCTCCTTTCACAGATCTGCTCATCTGTTTAGGGGCGCTTTATCCTTTATCGCTCGCGGATCTGTCAATCAAAAATTTGTGGGATCTTTTACCCGATTAATGTTATAAAATTAAACCGAAAAAGCGCTATGTCAACAAAAG
>CP070771.1:1718574-1723332 GCA_020345785.1 Desulfobacterales bacterium | reverse complement strand
AAATTCTTTATGTTATATCCATTCATAAGCCGGCGGCACCGTCTCAAGTTCAACCGACGAAACATGCTACCGCCGGCCCGGTGAAATCTTTTTCATTCTCATTGGCAAAGCAGGTGGCTTGTAAATGGAGTCATAAGCCACCGCTAAAGGGACAGAAAACGAAAGGAGCCATCATGATTGCAGCCGAAGATCGTTATACCAGAAAAAAAGCCCAGGTCCTGGGTTACACCATGAGTTACGTCGATGAAGGAACCGGAGATCCCATCGTGTTGATACACGGCAATCCGACCTCTTCCTATCTATGGCGCAACATCATTCCCCATCTATCGGACACGGGCAGATGTGTCGCGCCGGATCTGATCGGGATGGGCGACTCGGATAAGCTCAAAAACAGCGGTCCGGTTTCATATTCTTTTGTGGAACACAGAAAGTATCTGGATGCCCTCCTGGAATATATCGGCGTCGACGACAACATCACCTTCGTTGTCCACGACTGGGGGTCGGCCCTGGCCTTCGACTGGACCTACCGGCATCCGGAAAAGGTTAAAGCGCTTGTCTACATGGAGGCCATTGTCATTCACTATGACTGGCGCGACTGGCCCGAGGATGCTCGCAAAATTTTTCAAGGCTTCCGCTCGGCCGCCGGGGAGGAGATGGTTTTGGAAAAGAATTATTTTGTCGAGCGGGTGTTGCCTGGGTCCATATTGCGAAAGCTGACGGATGATGAAATGGAGGTGTACCGGCGGCCTTTTCGAAATCCCGGCGAAGATCGACGGCCGACCCTGTCCTGGCCGCGCCAGATCCCCATTGAAGGCGAGCCCCGGGATGTTGCCGAGATCGTAACAACTTATGGTGAATGGCTTGCCCAATCAGACATACCCAAATTATTCATTAATGCCGAACCGGGGGCGATTTTGAAAGGCAAGGCGCGCGATTTCTGTCGAACCTGGCCCAATCAGAAAGAAGTCTCCGTCAAGGGCATCCACTTCATCCAGGAAGATTCGCCGGATGAAATCGGCCGCGCGGTCGCAGAGTTTATCCGTGAGATCCGTTGAAATGAAAGCACCCAGTATATTCAATGATGTCATAGGCCCTGTGATGCGGGGACCTTCGAGTTCGCACAGCGCGGCTTCAGTGCGCATCGGTCACATAGCCCGGGCCCTGATGAGTGATGAAATTGAGGATGTGCTGGTCGAATTTGATGAGGCCGGCTCGCTGCCGACCACCCACGAATCCCAGGGCTCTGACATGGGGCTCTGCGGCGGCCTTCTCGGTTTCGCTACTTCCGATGAGAGGCTGCTAAATTATAAGCACGAATTGCAGCACGCCGGAATTAAGATTCGGTATGTGAGCGGAAATTATGGCGATCCGCACCCCAATACGTACAGGCTGACCCTAAAAAATTCAAGCGAAACGCATTCAATGATTGCCGTTTCAACCGGCGGGGGCATGATCAAGGTGTGCGAAATAGACGGCCATGCGGTTTCGATTGGCGGAGATCTAAACGAAACTCTAGTCTATTTCAACGATGATGAGCAGCCGGTCATCGCCGAAATTGAAAATGCCATATCAAATGCCGCGCCGAGCGTAAAAAAAGGCGGCACCAAAAATTTCATTCATCTACAGACGCATGCGCCTTTGAGTGCTGAAAAGCTCGCATCCCTTCAAGCGGTAAAAAACGTGATTGCGGTCAAAAGCATTTTCCCGGTTTTGCCGGTCCCGTCTCCGCCGAAAACAGCCATTCCCTTCTCAAGCTGCCATGAAATGCTGGCGTACAACCGCAAAAAAAGCATGAGTCTGGGTGAACTGGCAGTTCAATATGAAAGCGGGAGGGGGGCGATAAGCCCGGATGAGGTTTATCGGAAAATGATCGACATTGTCGGAGTCATAAGAAAGTCGATTCGGCAGGGCCTGAAGGGCACCAGTTATACGGACCGAATTCTGGGCTGTCAATCCCGCCGCTTCAAACAGTGCCTTCAATCGGGCAGCCTGTTGGAGGCCGGCCTTATGAACAGGGCAATTCTGTATGTGACTTCTTTGATGGAAGTTAAAAGTTCGCTGGGCATTATCGTGGCGGCGCCCACAGCAGGCTCCTGCGGCGCACTGCCGGGTACGATCCTGGCGGCAGCCGAGGCTGTGGATTGCAGTGAACGAGATACGGCCGCGGCGTTATTGGCGGCCGGGGTAATCGGGGTATTCATCGCCGACTCGGCAACATTCGCAGCTGAGGTGGGAGGCTGTCAGGCCGAATGCGGATCCGGATCGGGTATGGCGGCCGCCGCACTGGTACAGCTTATGGGAGGATCGGCGGAAACAGCTGTTGCCGCAGCTTCCATGGCGTTGCAAAACAGTTTTGGTATGGTTTGCGATCCTGTTGCCAATCGAGTTGAAGTCCCCTGTCTGGGGAAAAACGTGATGGCTGCCGCAAATGCGATTGCCTGCGCCAACATGGCAATGGCGGGGTTTGATCCGGTCATACCGTTTGATGAGGTCGTTGCTGCAATGAACGATGTCGGTCAAACGATCCCGTCTGAACTCAGGTGCACTGCTCTCGGTGGATTATCCGTAACGAAGACCTCGCAAAAAATTAAGGAAAAACTCGATAAGATTTTACCTTAATCATTTGACAATGCAGCCTGTTTTTGCCACTATGAGGATGCCAAACATGCTTATTCTCGTTCTACTTGATGGTGAAGCTTCTACTCGAGCGGCGCTTTTTTAGATGTCACCCCCTGTCATCTGACCGACTGCTGTTTACGCTGGATCTCATTTCTAGTCTGTTTATGCGGTGAATCACCAATTGACCCCTCTGTTCAGCGTATTTATTTTAATGGCAAGAATTCGATTCCTGAAATCCGTCAACCCGGCAAAACAAGGAGGATGAAATGAGAAGTTTACAGCTCAATTACGACACGCTCATCAAGATCACCAAATCCCTGTCAAAATCAAGGGATCCGGAAGAAATCATCAGAATGACGGTTGACAGCATTAAATCATCGCTGGGCATCAAAGGATGCGCGCTGTTTTTGATGAATCGACAGACAAAGGATCTGGAATTAGCGGCATCTGCTGGATTAAGTGAGGAGTATTTGAACAAAGGCACGGTCAGCGCGTTGCGCTCCATCGCCGACTCGCTGAAAGACGGACCCGTCGCGGTTTATGACGTCAGCGATGATCCCCGCATCCAATATCCCGAAGCCGCCAAAAAGGAGGGAATTGCCTCCATTCTCTCCGTGCCGATCATGATAAGCGATGAAGCGATCGGCGCCATCCGGGCCTACACCGCCGAAAAATGGGAATTCACGCTGGATGATGTAAATTTTGTCCAGGCCCTGGCACAAATCGCAGGTATCCTGATCGAGATGACCCGGCTTTACCAGGGCCAGAGTGAACACATTGAAGCGTTGGCCACGATGTGTGCGTCGCCGAATTTGTGATCAACAGCAAGGCAGCGCTTTTAGCGTTAAACCATTCTTTGGCGTGACTCCGACTTTAGATATAAGGAGTATTGGAGTGGTGGTGAACTTTGTTTTTAATAGAGATTCCAGGTATACCAATGACCATATCGCATCGCCCAGCCACAATCTAAAGCTGGGAAAAAAATTCCGCCCATTATTCCAATACTCCAGCACCCCATGTGTTTTTTTTTATATCTCCAACCAATCAACAAATCAACTAATCAACCGGTCAACTAATAAACGAGCAGGCTATGGATAAAATATCTCCGGACAATTGGCAATCAGCGGTCGTTAAACCGGAAAAGGTGATCGAGAAGATCAGGCCCGGCATGAGTATCTTCCTGGGTACGGCGGTGGCCGAGCCCCGTACCATGGTCCGGCATCTGATGACGTCTGCCGCCAAAAACCTCGAGGATCTTGAACTGATTCAACTGGTCAGTGTCGGAGATGCCGTTTCACTGCGAACGCTTCAATCCCAGAATTTTCGGCTAAAAACATTCTTTGCCGGCTGGGTGGCCGACGAAGCCATCGAAGAGGGACGGGTGGATTTGATACCCAGTCGATTTGTCAAGATCCGCCAGCTATTCGAATCCCTCTTAAGACCGGTTGACGTGGCCATCGTTCAGGTTACGCCCCCTAACGAGGCTGGGTTTTGCAGTTTTGGGATAGCGGTCGATGTTGCGCGGGAAGCCCTGGAACAGGCCAGGATCCGCGTCGGTGAAATCAACACCCAAATACCGCGCACGTTGGGGGACACGTTTGTGAAGGCCACCGAATTTGATTTTCTGGTACAGTCTTCCGATCCGCCGATTTACTTCGAACGCTGGGAGATAGATGAAGTCTGGGATCAAGTCGCTCAACATGTCGCCTCATTAATTGAGGATGGAAGCTGCCTGGCGTTTTCCATTGGTCCACTCTACGAAGCCCTCGCCCGCCGTCTGACGAACAAGCGTCACCTCGGCATACACTCGCCCATCTTCACCGATCCATTGATGGATTTAATGGAAATCGGTGCGGTCACCAACCGGCGCAAGGAGACCTATCGCGGCAAGGCGTTAACTTCCTATGCCTTTGGAACCAAAAAACTGTTGCAATGGTTGGACAACAATCCCCTGGTTGAATTTCAGCGGGTCAGCAGGGTGTTCAACCCGGCACTCATTGGCAGCAATCCCCGATTTGTCACGGTGGCTGCGGCCCGAAAAGTGGATTTGCACGGCCGCATCGGACTTCACACCGGAAAGGGCAATGTCGCATCAGGACCGGCTGAGGTAATGGATTTCTTAAACGGTGCCGAGCTGTC
>CP070771.1:1713715-1718474 GCA_020345785.1 Desulfobacterales bacterium | reverse complement strand
TCGCAGCTGTCGAAACTAATCGGCAAGCCGGTGATCAATGCCGGTATGCCGGGGGATACCACTGCCAGGGCCCGCCAAAGGCTTGAGCGGGATGTTCTCGCCAAATCCCCCGATGTCGTCCTGATCACTTTAGGGGGTAATGATCTGAAAAACGGCCTTGCGAAAGACAAAGCCTTTGCAAATCTGAGAATCATCGTTGAAGCGGTTCAGAATACAGGTGCCCGGGTCATCATCGGAGGGCTTAAATTTCCCTTGAGGGATCGCGGGTTTGGCAAAGCATACGAGCAGTTGGCCGCTGAGACCGGCGCCGCCTTGATCCCGGATATTCTTGAAGGCATTATGGGAAATCGTGACCTCATGAGTGACCCGATTCACCCGAACGAAAAAGGTTACAAAATTATGGCGGAGAGGTTCCACGAAGCCATGCTTAATTACTAATGCGGCAATAATAACTTAGAAATCCGGATGTAATATTCACCGCAGAGCCGCAAAGTACGCAGAGGATTCCTTTTTTATGTTTGCCGTTGAGAGGACGGCAAACATAAAGGGCAATCCGCCTTAAGCGAAAAAACCTTATAGGCTTGACGCTGTGAAAAAGGTCTGCGAAACTATTGCCCGAAGGGCTTGTATTTTTAACTTTCTGGCCTCTCAGCAGAAAGTTAAAAGAAAAGTTTCTCTGCGATCTCCGCGTCTCGAGCGAAGCGGGCGGTAAATCAATGTCTAGAAGCTGATGGATTCATTAGTAATCCGCCCGTAAGAAATAGAAGATTCAGGGTTTTGAGTTCTTATTTGAAAATCAGGGCAATTGGTTCGATCGAAGGTCCGGCGGATTAATTAATTTTTTCCTGCGTATTTTTCTATATGGAATTATTCATGTGATGAACGGCTACGTTCAGGTTTACACCGGAGACGGGAAAGGCAAAACCACTGCCGCCATCGGCCTGGCCTTGCGGGCTGCAGGCGCCGGCTTGAAGGTCTTTGTCGCCCAGTTCGTTAAATCCGATAAATACAGTGAAATCAATGTGCTGGAGCGATTTTCGGACTTGATTACCTGCCGATTGTACGGCAGCGGCTGCTGGTTGCAGGGCCAACCGAATGAGGAGGACGTTCGGCTGGCCGGCGCGGGCCTTGAGGAAGTGCGCCGGGTTGTAGCAGCCGGGCGACACGATGTTGTCATCCTCGACGAGGCCAATATTGCGACCCACTTCGGCCTGTTGGCTGTGGATGATCTGCTTGCACTGATCGATTTGAAGCCTGCCGGGGTCGAGTTGATTTTCACCGGGCGCAAAGCAGATCCGCGTCTTATCGAACGGGCCGATTTGGTCAGTGAGATGCGGGAGATTAAACACTACTATCAAAAAGGCGTCCTGGCCCGCAAGGGCATCGATTGTTGATCAATGTTAATGTCAGGTAAATTCTAAACCGGTTGCAGCAGAAGGTTTTGTAAGACAATAAAATCTCAAATATCAAGCACCAAATTACAAATAAATCTCAAACTTCAATATTCAATGACCAGAATAATCACCACAATTGTATCGCATTGCTTCGTAAATGCTGCTGAGCCGAGGATGATGCCGTTGGTCACAATAGCTGAAGGATCATTCGTTTGGCCTGTGACGAGCTCCTCTAGACGTGCTCGGGGCCTGAGATTGTCGAAGGCAGTCGAGTCGGTTTTTGAAATTAGGTCATTGAGATTTGTTTGGAATTTGGTTTTTGGTGCTTGGAATTTTCACGATTCTCGTTAAGCAGGTATTTTTCGCAAAATCAGCCGATGGCTTTTTTAATGACGAAATCCTGAAGTAAAGGTCTATCCCCGCGGGTGAAAACGTTCATGCAACTCTTTGAGTTGCTGTCTGGCGACATGAGTATAAATCTGGGTGGTTGATATATCGACGTGACCGAGCATTACCTGGACGGCTCTTAAATCTGCCCCTCCTTCGAGCAAGTGGCTTGCAAACGAATGCCTCAGGCTGTGTGGTGTAACCTTCTTATTCAGTTTTGCCTCGACGGCATATCGACGCAGAAGTTTCCAAAAACCCTGACGGGTGATGGGCCTTGCAGCTCTGGCAACAAAAAGGTAGGGACTGACCCGATTCTTTAGCAGGATTTTGCGCGATTTTTCGAGATAGGACGCGACTTTTCCTTTGGCAGTTAAACCGATGGGGACCAATCTTTCTTTGGACCCCTTGCCGAAGACTCTCACAAAACCGGCTTCCAAATTGACATCCTGCAGCTTTAAATTGATCAATTCGGAGACCCTCAGACCGGCAGCGTACAAGAGCTCCAACATGGCACTGTCTCTTAGCCCAAGTGGTTTGCCAGTGTCCGGCGCTTCCAATAATTGAGATATTTCTCCCACCGAAAGAACATCCGGCAGTTTCAGACTGGTTTTTGGAAGGTCGACCAATCTGGAAGGGTCATGTTTGAGCACTTTTTCCCGCACCGCAAATCGATAAAGTCCCCTAATTGAAACCAAATGACGGGCTCTTGATCGAGCTCCCAATCCGGCATTTCGCAGCGCAATCAGATGTTTTAAGATTAAAGGGGTATCATCCTCAGATAGGCGCGATATGTCGTTTTCTCTTAAAAATATTTGAAATCTGGCAATATCGCTGCTGTAGGATTCCAGTGTGGTCCTGGAAAGCCCCTTTTCAATCAGTAGGTAATTGAGATATTGGTCGACGAAGATATCAATAGAAAAAGTTTTCGAAAGCGACATGCAGGGGGCCTCGTTGGAGAATCCTAATTCATCCGCCGGACCTTGAATTTAACAACTTTCTTCAGTTGTTAAAGAGTAAATTAAACCCCGAATGGGCTATTTTTAAGGGCGGATTAACTACCGTAAACGATAGTCAAAACCGTTTCGCGTGTCAAGCATTGAAAATTAGGCTGTTTGCTCTCTCTTGGGCATCTGCTGAATCCTTTCCTATAAATTCTTTGAGAGCGTCATAACGTTTTTATTGATCGCTATTTGATATTCCGGTTGTATGTACTCATGGTGTTCTTCATTAAAGGGAAAGTAAACCAAACTGAACTTTTTCGCATCAACTTTGATGGCGGGGAGTCTTTCGGCAAGCGTCTTGCGTGGTTTCATGAAATCGGCCAGCGTAAGTTTCAGACTCTCAATAGCTTCTTCGACGGGTAGGTTGCCAGGGTGGAATCTGCCGTCCGGCAACTGCGGCAACAGATCTTTTTGGGGCTGCACGACCGTGATTTGACTCGCCAGGCGCAGAAATATCTTGGGGCGCACTTTAAACGCGGGTATCCAAAATCGAAAATCCATATCTTGCCAGTCGCTTTGAACTGCTTTCGGCAGATTGGCGACCTTGATCAAGTCGGCATATGAATTCAGCTGGAGACCCGAAATTTCAGCTTTTATGCGCCAGAAGGGCAGGTATATGGTATTGGTTCCCTGGCCCGGCACATGCGCAAATTTCAATTGCTTCAGTTTTTTTCCCACCGGATACCAGGTTGAATTGCAGTTTTTGCATCTCAAAACCAGCGCATCCCGTTCACCTTCAAGATCCCAGCCGCAGTTCGGACACAAAGTAAATATGAAGTGGATATGCCCTCGAGGATTATCTTCGGCAAAATCCTCGATGCCGAAATCCTCCGGGAGCCCATTTGAGAGCGGTTTGTCAAGGACGGCATCGTACAATTTACCATTCTCATAAAACGGTGAATAAATCAGACTGAGTGCTTCACCAATGTGGGCTTGATGAGTGATTGGTTTGGGCAGTGATTTGCCGAAACGCTGCTCAAAGTTGGCGAAGATTTTTTGATGAGACTGCCGGGGCTTTAAAAAACGGCCCGCCGTATCAGGCGTTACAAATCGAATCTTCATGGCCTGACTGCGGACCCCAACCGAAAAGGGAAAATGGGGTGTATCGATGGCCTGCTGGCTGATGTCCACGAAGCGATTTGCGATGCCCGTCGGTCCACAAAAAAATAGCATGCCTTTAAATCGCCAGTAAGGAAAAAAGAAAATTTCCTTATCATCAGCTGCAGGATGGGGCAGCACATAACGGAAAAAATCGTCGGCGATTAAATACGAATTGACGCGGCAAAACTCGCAGCTAAACAGACGGTCCGTCTCTTCTAAAACAGCGGGAGCCCCGCACTGGGGGCACTGATGTTCAATAAGAAAATTGATAACATCCTCCGTAGATTAAAAAATGATTATTGAATATTGAAAATTGTATATTTTCGGTATCATACCGTTTTTATAACTTACACAAAGAGCAGAATAAAACAGACAGAATTCCTTAATTATTCAATCTGCCAGCTTCAATATTCAATGATAGCTTAAAGTTTTTCCCCGCATTCATTACAATACATGGAATCAGCGAGATTTTCATTGCCGCAAGTGGGACATGATTTCGTCCGGATCATCTCTTCCACCGCCGTTCCGCAACGGGAGCAAAATTTGGCAGTGGGAGTTAAATTTTTGGCACATTTGGCGCACTGATTGAAAACCACTTGTTGATGACCGCATTGGGGGCAAAATTTGGCGTCAACCGATATTTTATGATGACATTCCGGGCAGTTGAACTCAGACTTATTCTCCGTTTTTCCGGATTGCGGCAACGCACCGGCAAAATACTGGGCAAACATGGCCGGCATCATCAGCCCCATGCCGGTACCCATCCCCGCACCTGTCCCGCCGTCGGTTTCGGCTGCCTTTTCCATCGCCATAGCAGCTTTCATTTGCATGAGCTTGTTCATGTCGTCGAAAACACCCATGCGGCTGCGGTCGTCG
>CP070771.1:1708856-1713615 GCA_020345785.1 Desulfobacterales bacterium | reverse complement strand
TATCCCCGCCCGCCAGGCCTTGAAACCGAATAGATCATTCAACACAGGTCAAAATTTAAGCCCGAGCGAAGCGATCCTCGAGCAAAACGCTCCTGCGGTCCTTTCGGACGACCGTCAGATCTCCCGTCGGATCGGGTACGCCGGCGCTTCTTTTTTAGGATGCCAGTGAACCACAAATATGCCGGATACGATGAAAATAAGGGCCAGGATGATCTTGAGGGTGATCGGCTCCCCCAACAACAATCCCCCCAGGGCCACGCCGGCAATGGGCATGATAAAGACAAACGAATGGAGCGATACCGCACCGTATTTTTTGAGCATGGTGTTCCAGGCCACGAAACCAAAGGATGCCGTAATCAGGCTTTGATACAGCATTGCAACGATGACCGGGGCATTCAGCTGGAACACCAAGGCATCGTCCCACAGCAGGGCTCCCAGAAAAAACAGCGGAACCGAAAACATGGTTGAATACAGCACCACCTGAAAGGGAGGGAACGTGCTGATAATCCGCTTCAAATAAACCGTTGCGCAGGCCCAGACCATCACGGCACACAGGATGATAAGATCACCTGTGTGAAATCCGGCCTGTACGGCTTGTTCATCCAGAAACATAAACACCACCCCCGTAAAGCCAAGTAAAATTCCAAAAAATTTCCGCCGGGTAATACGATCCCCCGGAATGAAGAAATGGGCCAGAAACAAAATAAAAAAAGGGAGAAGATTTGCCAGCAAGGCACCGCGGGAAGCGTTCGATTTGCTGAGCCCTAAGTAAAACAGGGATAATTGGACCGTAAAAAGCATAGAAAATATCATCACCTGCTTGAATTGCCCTTTTTTCAGAGCGATGGTGCGTTCGGTGACCCTGGCCCAAAGAAAAATAGCCGCAGCAGCAGTGCTGAAGCGGATGGCAGCCGTGGTAAAAACCCCCAGGCCGCTGAAAGCAATCTTCACGGCAACGGTGTTTGATCCGAAAAGAATGCACAAAAAAATGGTGTACACCACGGCTGATAGGGGAAGTTCCTGGTTGGACGGATTTCGCTCCGGCATAATGCTCCGATCATTAGACATCAGTTTAACCCAATCTGCTCGATTCCCAGCTACGGGCAACGAATCCTGGCGGGCGTGAAGCCCACCCCTACGATATGCTGACCAATCTGTCAGGTAGGGGCGGGCTTTACGCCCGCCTGATTAGACCGGGATGTTGCTCCACCCCTCTTATTGGGATCGCTCAATTTAGAAATGCAAGCCTGGGCAAGTTACAACACATCGTCGGTCTTGGCAAGTAGACTTAATACTTTAACTTCTGGATTGAATGAAAACTTTGACAAAAATATAGGATTGTGAAACAGTCCGCCAGAAAAATTTTTCCGGAATTTATAAAGGCCTGAACAAAAAGTTCGACCCAGCCTAAAACAAAATGCGCAGCATTAAGTAATTAATCCGCCGGACCTTAGATCAAGAGACTTTCTTCAATTTTCAAAAAAATAATTCACAACCTTGAATATGCTATCTTTCAGGGCGGATTAATTAGGAGAAAATATCAATGGATTCGAACGTGAAAAGATTCAATGCCAATCCACTGGAATACCTCTCCGAGCAGCAAATGCGTGACATTCATTCAGCTGCCCTGGCTATTCTGGAGGATTGCGGTACGATTATTCATCATGAAAAAGCCGTTCAGCTTTTGCACAAGGCCGGCGCTATAGTGAAGGAGGACAAACGGGTTTTCATTCCGAGCGGCTTGATTGAATGGGCAACCCGCCGGGCGCCGTCACGCGTAACCGTATATGACCGAAACGGAAGGCCAAGCATGTTTCTTGAAGGCCGCAACGTTTATTATGGGACGGGTTCGGACTGTCCGAATTTACTGGACAGTTTTACAGGGGAACGCCGGCAATTTTTATCCAAGGATGTGGCGGGTGCCGTCCGGCTGGTGGATGCATTGCCCTATATAGATTTTACCATGTCCATGGGTTTGGCGCCGGATATTCCGAGTGACCGGCAATATCAATATAAATACGCCATCATGGTTCGCAATTCCACCAAGCCTCAGGTCATCACAGCCGCTGACAAGGAAACCCTCAAAGACATCATCGATATTGCTGCGGCAGCGGTCGGCGGACGTGAAGCCCTCGGCTGCAGGCCCGTTTTCGTGTTGTATGACGAGCCGACCTCACCCCTGGTGCATATTAAGGAAGCGCTGGAAAAGCTCATGTTCATGGCGGAAAACAAACTGCCGACCAACTATTCCCCGGGGATCATGGCGGGCGGCACCAGTCCGGTAACCATGGCCGGCGCCATTGCCCAGGCCAATGCGGAGATCCTGGCCGGTCTTGTCATTCATCAGCTGGTAAATCCGGGGGCGCCCTTTATTTTCGGAGCCGGAATGTCGCCCATGGACATGCAGAGCATGCAGCCGACCTATTCGGCTCCCGAGGCCATGATCACCCAGGCCGGTCTTTGCCAGATCGGACGCTGCCTATACGATCTGCCGACCTGGGGATTCGGCGGCTGCAGTGCTTCTAAACTGGTGGACGCCCAGGCGGTGAATGAAGCGGCGACCTATATCATGATGTCGGGCTGGATGGGCACCAACCTTGTCCACGACGTGGGATACCTGGAATTTGGATTAACATATTCCTTTGATCTGCTGGTGCTCTGCAACGAAATCATCGGCCAGGTCAGACGCATGATGGAAGGTATCCGGGTCGACGAAGAACATTTGGCCGTTGACAGCATCAAACGCGTCGGACCGGGAGGACACTTTCTCGGCGATGAACACACCATGCGTCATTTCCGTGAAAACTGGCAGCCTGATCTGACCGACCGCAAAACGTTTGATACCTGGAAGTCCAAAGGAGCCACCAGCATGGAGCAGCGCGCCAAGGAAAAAATCAAACACATTCTGGAAAATCACAAGCCGCAGCCTTTGCCGGCGGAGGTGGATGCAGAAATTGATAACATTCTGGCGAGTTAAGAGACCTCCGGCAGGATGATACTTTTAGCGAATCGCGACTTTGGCGAAGCAGGTTTATTGCAATGTCAATTATATGGGTTTCAGGTGTCAGGTTTCACGTGTCAGCCCGGCCGCCGGCCAAACGTCCGGTCTGATCAGAAACAATATCCCCCCTAACTCCCCTTTTGAAAAGGGGAGGACCGCTTCTTCGGGGAACCCAAAATAGGGCTAAGAGGTTGCGGGAGCGGTTTTAAACCGCGATGAACTCGGTCCGAGTACAACCGGTATCGTGGCTACAAGCCATTCCCTCAAGCCATTAACCACTGCAAAGAAGATTGCCTGGGGTGCCCATAAATTTTCAGATCAGTTCTGTTAAATCTGTTCGGCCTGCGACGAACTCGACTGAATCGGCTTTGGGATTTCAGTCATTATGTTTTGTTTGGTACTATTAATTTAGTATTTGATACTATCTCATTGCTTAAAAACTACATTGCCAAGGTTTCTTTTTCGAACAAACTAGACGCTCGCGGCCAGAGGCTCTGCTGACACCTGACACCTGACACCTTTTTCGGCATTTTGCAATTTTAGACATTTTTATTTTGAGGAGACTTCAAAATGAGTGATAAAGATCTTTTTTTCATGCGTGACCCGTGGGTGTATCGTCCGGAGGGCCCAAAGACGGGGCGCGAAGATGCCCGGCTCGGCTTCGATACGCGCTCTCTGCATGCCGGGTTTCATCCGATGCAGGACCTGGAAAGTTTCCGATCATTTGTGCCGCCGGTCATCCCTTCCATGACCTACCCGTATGAGACATTTGATAAAATTCCCTGCCCGGTATACGGCCGTACCCGCACACCGACCAACTCGCTCCTGGAAGAACGCCTGGCCTCACTGGAGGGCGGTGAGGCCTGTATTACGGCCGGGTCGGGCTCCCAGGCGTTATTCAGTCTGATTTTTACCATTGCGCGGCCGGGAGACAATGTGGTTACCTCCTTGAATATTTTTGGCGAAGGCTATAAGCAGGCGGCCGCCATCTTTCCGGAACGCTGCCAGGTTGAATTTCGCTTCGTGGACAATCCGGCAGATCTTGGATCCTGGGAGTCTCAGCTTGATCAGCGGACAAAGCTGGTCTGGGTCGAAACCCCCAGCAACCCTTGTCTTTTCGTCACCGACATCGCCGGAGTGGCGGATGTCGCGCATGCCAAGGGAATTCCGCTGCTGGTGGACAACACTACGGCCACCGCGGCTTTACAACAGCCGATGACGCTCGGAGCGGATATCATATTGCTGTCGATCACCAAATTTCTGGCCGGCAATGCGACGGTTATCGGCGGCGCCATCATCGGCGAGGAGGCCCTGGTAGAAGATATCCGCTGGAACACAACCGAATTTATAGGCTCCATCATGCCGCCCCAGGAAGCCTGGCTGACGCTGCAGTATATAGAAACCCTCTCGATGCGCATGCAGCGGCACAGCGCCAATGCCCAGGCCGTGGCCGATTTTCTGGCCGGCCATGCCAAGGTCAAGCACGTCAACTACTCAAGCCTGCCGGATCACCCCCAGCATGAATTGGCAAAGCGTCAGATGAAAGCCCACGGCGGTCTGATGTCGTTTGTGGTCTCAGGCGGCATGCAGGGAGCGGCGAAAGTAATGAACGCCTTCAAACTCATCGTGCATGCCGTCACTTTCGGCACCAGCCGCACCATCTGCATGCACCCGGCAACCATCACCCATGAGCACATGACCCCCGAAGAACGCGAAGCGGCCGGCATCGACGACGGCCTGATCCGGCTTTCGGTCGGA
>CP070771.1:1703957-1708756 GCA_020345785.1 Desulfobacterales bacterium | reverse complement strand
GAAAAAGAGAGGGCTACCGCTATTGGTGTGGTGCCCACGCATCTGGTCCGAATGTTGGAAGTCGACACCTCCAAATATGATTTAAGCTCCCTGCGTTTTATTCGATCCGCCGGCGGTTACCTTTCACCTCAAGTGGCCGAAGAAGCTGAAACGGCCTTCGGAGCTGTCATCACCAGTGATCTGGGGACCCAGGATATGGGCTCGGTTTCAGGCTGCCGGGTAGAAGATTCCAAAGATCTTCGTCGCCGAACCGTCGGGCGAATGCTGCCGGGCAACAAGGTCCGTCTGCTGGACAAGGACACCGGCCAACCGGTACCGGATGGCGAACCCGGCGTCCTGTATTTCAGAGGACCCCACGCGCCGGCCGGTTACTACCGGGATGAAGAACTCACCTCAAGCGTCTTCGATCCGGACGGTTGGACGACCACGGGCGATATTGTCAAATTCGACCAGGAATGCCTGTGGATTTTGGGCCGCGCCAAAGACATGATCATTCGCGGCGGCCAGAACATTTACCCGGCTGAAATCGAAGGCCTGTTAAACGAACATCCCAAAGTGGCTTCGGTGGCCATCGTCGGCTATCCGGACCGGGAGATGGGAGAACGGGCCTGCGCTTACGTCATACCCAAAGGCGGTCAGGATTTCACCTTCAATGAAATGATTGAATTCCTCAAAGGCAAAAAGCTGGCCATGTTCAAACTTCCCGAGCGGCTTGAAGTCGTGAGTGAATTTCCGGCTGTCGGCGACTCGGGCAAAGTGAATAAAGAGACGCTGAAGAAGGAGATCGCTGAGAAAGTCGCAAAAGAAGCCTGATATTAAGGAATGGATTCTATTTTAAGACTTTACTTCGCTGAAAGCTTCGCCCCGGCAAGCAGGATGAACAGGATAATCTATGCCGAAATCAGTTCTAGTTATTTCTACTTTGGACACCAAAGGCCAGGAGACTTTGTATCTCAGGGATAAGCTGAGCAAGATCGGTCTCAGTCCGATTCTGATGGATGTCTCCGGCAGGGGAAGCGCTCTCGCCGGGATCGACATACCGGCGGCCCGGGTGGCGGAGGCCGGCGGCGGCAGTTTTGACGAAATTCAGAGTTCCCGCGACCGCACCCGCATCACCAACATTATGATGGCCGGCGGATCACATCTCGCCCGGGAATTGTTGAGGGACGGTAAGCTGAGCGGCGTCGTCGGACTCGGTGGGTCCACCGGATCCCTGATGGCAACCGAGATCATGCGGTCGCTGCCTTTTGGTATTCCCAAGGTGATGATATCCTCAACCGCCGCACTGCCCGGCCTTTCAACCCGCTACATCGGTACGGGGGATATAGCGCTTTTTCACTCGGTCATCGAGATATCCGGGGTGTCCGATCTACTCAAAAATGTGATGGACCGCGCTGCTCACGCCCTGGCCGGAATGACTGCCGACGACATCACCTCTCCAAAAACGGAAAAAGGCAAAGCCATTGCGCTGACGATGCTGGGGCCTTGTGAAAAATGTGCCAGTGCAGTACGCGTTGCGCTGGAAGCAAAGGGTTATCAAGTCATCGGATTTTCAGCGGCCGGCATCGGCGACCGTGCCATGGAGGACATGATCGCCGAAGGCTTTTTTCAGGGTGTCATCGATCTGGCGCCGGGCGGCGTCGGCGAGCATCTTTTCGGATTTATGCGGGATGCCGGCCCCCATCGTCTGGAGACCGCCGGGAAATTGGGCATCCCCCAGATAATCTCCACCTGCAGTGTGAACCACATGACCCCGGCCCGATCCAAGTATAAACCGGAGTATCATGAACGCCGTAAATTCGATCTCGATAAACTCCGTACCTGGATCCGATTGTCGCCCGATGAACTTAAAGCGGTGTCAGGGGTCTTTGCCGAAAAACTGAATCAGGCCAACGGTCCTGTTACCGTGATAATCCCTCTAAACGGTTGGTCCTCAGCGGACCTGCCCGGCAACGACACCCACGATCCGGCAGAAGATTGTTTATTTACAGAAGTTCTGCGGGTCAAACTCAAGGCCGATGTGCAAATAGTGGAAGTGGACGCCAACATGGAAGATCCGGCGTTCGCGGCGGCGGTGGTTGAAAATGCATTGAAAATATTCTAATATGGGATACAGATCGGCACAGATCCGTGTCCTTTAAAAAACAGTTCAAATCATCTAAAAAAATCGATTGTGAGGAAATTATGCCAAAACGAATCGTCGTCGGAATATCAGGGGCCAGTGGGGTCACCTACGGCGTCAGACTCCTGAAACTTCTCAAAGAAACCGATTATGAAACCCATCTAATCATATCCGATTCGGGCCGGCTGAACATTAAAATCGAAACCGCCTACCAGCCTGACGAAGTGGAAGCCATGGCCGATTACGTCTATGAACACAAGGATGTGGCGGCTTCGCTGGCCAGCGGCTCTTTTTTGACGGACGGCATGGTGGTGGTGCCCTGCACCATAAAAACCTTGTCCGGTATCGCCAATTCCTACAACGAAAACCTCCTGGTGAGAGCCGCGGATGTAACCCTGAAGGAAAAACGCAAACTGGTGCTTGTGGTGCGGGAGACCCCGCTTCACAAGGGACATTTGCGGCTGATGACCCTGGCGGCCGACATGGGGGCCCACATTCTACCGCCGGTCCCCTCTTTTTATCATCAACCCAAAACAATAGATGACATCATTGATCAAACCATCGGCAAGATCTTCGACTTTTTGGGCATCGAACACGATCTTTTCAAACGCTGGGGTGAAAATCGGAGTATATCCAACAAAAAGGACAGTCCGCTGAAAGCGCTTTAGGCGCTGCTTTCTTTTTTGAAAATTTTCCCGGGAATAAACGATGGGCTCTCGTAAGAAGAAAAATCGCCACACCG
The DNA here is from genome assembly GCA_020345785.1 of Desulfobacterales bacterium. The sequence continues at coordinate 1,705,892 of CP070771.1, read as the reverse complement.
GCCGCAAACCCTCACAACCCCCTAAAAAGCAAAAATTCCCGCTCATATGGTTGTCCCTGGTGGTTGTAATTTTGAATTCGTTTAAACCATGCTAAATACTTTGCCGGGATTTAGAATATTCTTCGGATCCAGGGCGCGTTTAATCTTTCTCATCATATCAAGATGTGCCTGGCTCATGACGAGACTCATATAATCTCGACGCTTGTGGCCGATACCATGCTCACCGCTGATGGTTCCTCCCAATTCGGCCGTCATGGTATAAATATCTCTCAACAAGGCAGGCAGGATTTCTTCCCAATGCTCAACTGAATCGCCGGGATTTTTAAGCGGTATCGCATGCAAATTGCCATCACCGGCATGTCCGAGTACTGGAATGGCAATACCATATTTTTCCCCGATTTTTTTCAGGTTGGACAGCGCCCGGGAAACGCATGCAATGGGCACCACAATATCTTCAACGGACTGATGAGATGCGTATCGCATAATATCCCACGGTATCCGCTTGCGAATCCGCCAAAAACGCTCGATTTCCCGATCCGTTGTGGCCAGGTATTCTTCGATCGATCCACGTTCCCGGCATATCCGGCGAATGGCTGCCGCATCTTCTGCGACAACAGACAAATGCGTACCATCGACCTCAAAGAGCAAAGCAGCCCCGATTTTCTCATAGGGAAAAGACTCCTTAAGTGCCTTGGCCGTCATGGTAAACGTAAATCCATCCATGAATTCAATTGAGGTCGGCACCAGCTTGCCGGAGGTCATAACTTCAGGTACGACCGCGATGGCTGTCTCCGGGTCCTCGAACAGCACCAGGATGGCTTGCCGAATTGTAGGACGCGGCAAAAGTTTGATGAAAATCTTGGTAAAAATTCCCAGGGTTCCCTCCGAACCAACCATCAGTTGAACCATGTTGTAACCGGTGACATCCTTGATTCGTTTGCCTCCCAGCTGAATTATTTCCCCGGTTGGTGCAACGATCTCGAGCCCATGGATATATTGTCCCGTTACCCCGTATTTGACGGCCTTGCCGCCGCCGGCGTTTTCAGCAACGTTGCCGCCGACGAAACAAAATTCCTCGCTCATCGGATATCCGGCAAAGAATAATCCGTATTTCCGCAGCGCCTCATCCAGCTTATTGGTTACCACACCCGGCTCCACCACCGCCATCAGGTTTTTATCATCGATTTCCAAAATATTGTTCATCCGTTCAACGGACAATAGAATGCCGCCATAAATAGGAACCGCTCCGCCGGAAAGACCACTGCCGGCAGCTCGAGGCGTTATGGGGATTATTTCGCGATTGGCCAGTTTCACCACTTCGGCGATTTCTCGAGCTGTTTTGGGCAACACGACAACCTCCGGCATATGGCCATATTGCTCGGGAACCTTATCGCGTGAGAATTTCTCAAGCTTTTTATCGTCATCAAAATATACAAACGCTTCGCCGCAAATTCTTTTCAGATCCTCAACAATATCCGGGGTCACCGGACGATAATCTGTTGTTTTCATCATTTTCTTCCCAAATATGTTCCCGAATTCAATGTTTCCAAGAAAGCTCGAAGGCTGGGAGGCTGAGAAGTTGGGAAGCTGGGACTCCCCGGTTAAAAAAACGGGACGACCGATCGATCTTAAGTCTATAAAGGTCGGCCTCTGGAAGGCTATGAGGCTGAGAAGTTGGGAAGTTGGGTAGTTGGGAGGTTGAGAAGGCGTAAATTTAGAAACCAATCCGCTAACAATTACCATCCCATTTTTGCTTTTCCCTTCATCTATCAACTATGAACCATCGTCTACCAACTATCTCCTATAGGCCGGCACACTAGCGCCATCCCGCAACCCGCATTCCGCCCCCCTCTTTTCTTTTTACGCCATGCGCTATGCCCTATGCCCATTCCTCGCAACACGCAACACGCAACCCGCATCCAGCATCCAGTATCC
>CP070771.1:1699055-1703857 GCA_020345785.1 Desulfobacterales bacterium | reverse complement strand
ACCCGGCAACTAAACTCGTCATTCCGGCCGCAGCGGAGCGGAGAGCCGGAATCCAGAAAAGGCCATGCAACTGCTGGATTCCCGCCTTCGCGGGAATGACTGGATGGCGGAGATTTTCTGTTCTATTTAATTTTAATTGCCAGGTTTATAATACCTGATTAAGAATTAAATTTTATGGAAACCCTTATCTATTTTAGCGGGAGATGAATTTAGAAGTCGGAAACCGATTCAAAGATTAGAAGGAACGCTGATGTGAGCATAATAGAACTGACAAATGCGCGTGAGATTGCATTCCGGATGAGCATAAAGTAGGAGTTCATATAGTATGGGGCAGCATGAAATGTCAAGAAAATACGCGTCGTTATACCTTGTGGTATCACCACCTGCCGGCTTATCCGCCGAAAGCTGCCTCCGGTATCTCAACCGCGGCGGCATCACCGGCCTGGATCGCATTCATCTTTCCCAGGGTCGCAGGCAAAACGGCATTTATAAAGTATCTGGCCGATTGGAGTACGCCTTCATAAAAGGCGGCTTCTTTGTTCTTGGCCGCTTTTGCCAAGCGGGCAGCAGGGTCCAGGCTGCCCGCCAGCTTCTCCAGCTTCGGCACCGCCACGGCAGCGCGCCACAGATGCATCCAGGCCAGGCAAACATCTCCGGTCACATCCAGAAATGGTTTGGCATATGCAAAGGCCACTTTAACGTCGGGTGACATCGCTGTTTTACCCAGATGCAAAGCCACTTCACCCAGCCTGTTTAGGGCAGCATCCACATTGCCGGCCAGGTCCTGGATGCCGGTAATTCCTTTGGCTTTGGCAACCGTGTTTTGAATCTCCTGCAAGAAGCTCATGAAGACGACGCCTTTTTTCATTCCCAGTTTGCGTCCCAGCAGATCCATGGCCTGAATGCCGTTGGTGCCCTCGTAGATGGAGGTAATTTTGCAATCCCTGATAAGCTGCTCGATGGGGTAGTCGCGGGTATATCCATAACCGCCGTAAACCTGCATGGCTTCAATACAAATGTCAAAACCCCGGTCCGAGCAATAAGATTTGACGACCGGCGTAAAAAGGTCGATCAGCCCCTGATAATGCTCTTTTTCCTGCTCACTATCACAACAGGTTTGCCTATCAAACAAGGCGGCCACGTAGTACAGGAAGCTGCGCATGCCCTCGGTATGAGTTTTCATCCACATCAGCATGCGGCGCACATCCGGATGTTTGATGATCGGCACCTGCGGCGCATCCGGATCGCTCAGTTTCTCCAGTTCTTTCCCCTGCAGACGGGTTTTGGCATAGTTTAGTGCATACATATAGGCGGCCGATCCGCAGATAAATCCGATAAATCCGACATCCAGGCGTGCGGCATTCATCATGTGAAACATCACCCGCATGCCTTTGTTTACTTCTCCCAGCAACAGTCCCCGGCAATTTCCCTTGCTGCCGAGCGCCATCTGACAGGTGGCGCTGCCGTGGATGCCCATTTTCTCCTCGATGCCCGCACAGATGATGTCGTTGGGTTGGCCCAGACTGCCGTCATCATTGACCCAGATTTTGGGGACGAGAAAAAGCGATATTCCTTTGGTTCCCGGCGGGGCTCCTTCAATACGCGCCAGAACCGGATGAATAATATTTTCCGTCAGATCATGGTCTCCGGCGGTAATGAAGATCTTACTGCCGGTCAGGGAATAGGTGCCGTCCGGATTTTTGACAGCCGAGGTTGTCAGTGCCCCTACATCAGAGCCGGCCTGGGGTTCTGTCAATTGCATGGTGCCGGACCATTGACCGGTGTACATCTTTTTTAGAAAAAGCGTTTTCTGTTTTTCAGTGCCGAAATATTCGATCAGCTCTCCGGCCGAATGTCCCAGATAGCCGTAAAGGGTTAAGGCGTAGTTCGCTCCTACCAGGTACTCCGAGGCGGCCTGGGCAATGCAGCGCGGAAGCCCCTGGCCGCCAAGCTCCGGGTCTGCGATCATCGACGTCCACTCCCCTTCCCGTAGAAGTTTATATGGACGGTGATAACAGGCCGGAACCGTCACCCGGCCGTTTTCGAATTTAACGCCCTCGCGATCACCTTCGGCAAAGGTGGGCAGGATTTCTTTAACGGCCAGATTGCGCGCTTCGTTGATGATCAGATCAAAGGTCTTTTTGTTGAAGTCCTGAAATTTTTCATGCCGGGTGAATTCCTCGACATCAAATTGTTCATAGAGTACAAAATCGATGTCTCTTCGATCAGTCAATATCTGTGCCATGATCTTTTCCTCCAATTTCTCTGTTCACGGCCCGTAGGTTTCCCCTGAATCCTGTAGAAACGCATTTCTATCAGGTATCCCGGCGGAAAAGATGTTTTTTATTTGCCGGTTACTAATGAGTCCATTAGTTTTTAGACATTGGTTCACCGCCCGCTTCGCTCGAGTCGCAAAGATCGCAGAGTTGAATTTTTTTCAGTTGCCGGTGAGAAACCGGCAAATGAAAATCCACAAGCACTCTGTGCTGATATTTGTATGTACTTTGCAGTGAGTGGAAATTTAAAATATAAATTGAAGACGATTTTGCCCGAAGGGCTGCTGTATTTTGTTTTCCGTCCTCTCAACCGAGAACAAAAATAATTTGCTCTCTGCGTTCTCGGCGTCTCGAGCGAAGCGGGCGGTGAATTTAGATAAATCACATCTTAACGTTTTTTCCACTTTGCCGCCCGCTTTTCCATCATCGCCGTGAGGCCTTCCTGGAAATCTGCGGTCCGCAATAAGATACTGTTGTGGTTGGCTTCCATATCGAGCTGGGTCATCAAATCGACACCGTCACCGCGTTTGATGACTTTTTTGACAGCACCGACCGCCAGGGGTGCAGTTGAGGCAATATCTTGCGCCATTTTTTCTGCTTCATCGATTAAATCTTCCGCCGGATGGTGATAATTGATCAGGCCCCAGTCGAGCGCCTGCCGGGCGCTGTAATCCCTGCCGGTCATTAAGATTTCCATGGCCCGGGATGGGCCCAGCAGCCTGGACAACCGTGATGTTCCGCCCACATCAGCGATGACACCCATTTTCAGCTCCGGCATGCTCCAAATACAATCCTCGCTCATCAAACGTATGTCACAGGCCAGGGCCAGCTCAACAGCAAGACCCAGGGCCCGGCCATGAATGGCACATATAATCGGCACCTCAGCCCTTTCTAGACGATTCAAATACTGCTGGAACTTGTAAATCAGGGCTCGCAGACCCGAACCTCCCGCACCGGCCTCCCCCAAAAACGCTCCCACTTCTGCACCCAGCGAATTGAAATCCGCACCCGCTGAAAAAATCTTACCTTTTCCCTTAAGAATAATGGCCCGGATGTCGGGATCAGCAGCCTGTCGTTCCACCAGCTCGCAGATGCCGGTCAGCATTTCAACATTGATGGCATTGCGCTTATCGGGACGGTTGAGGGTGATGGTGTAGATGTTGTGCTTCTTTTCGCCAACTAGATATTGATCAGACATGAGCACCTCTCTGATAAAGCATAGGGCAAGGGGCACGGCGCATAGCGCATAGCGAAAAAAGATCTTGCGGAATCGGTACAAATAAATTATCCGCCTCACCGATTCGGCCCTTTCGCTGAGTCTTTTATACCTTCTGCTCCATGCCCTATGCGCTTTGCGCTCTGCGTTTTTATAAAAGTATTTCAAGATCAGCGATCGGATAGGCCATACACGAATGGACATAGCCAAACTGCCTGTCCGACTTTCTGACGGGAACACCCGGGGGCTGATACACTTTGCCGGACAGAATCTTCACCCGGCACATACTGCATTCGCCGGATCGGCATAATGAGGGCACCAGGATCTCATTTTTCTCCAATGTCGACAGCAGGGTTTCGCCGGCTTCGGCATTCAGGCGCTTTCCATTCTTAACGTTAACGGAAAAGACATCATCTTTTCTGATTTCCGCAGGCCAGCCGGGATACTCCCAGATGTTGGGCGGAGCACCGTACATCTCCTGCTTGATTTTACGCCGCGGGACTCCGAGTTCTTCCACCTGGGGCAGGCAAAAATCATAGAGGCCTTGAGGCCCGCAGATAAAGAAGGATTTGTCTTCAATGTCTGCCAGAGCATCGCGCAGCACATCCCGGGTGATGATGCCGCAGGCGCCGGTATAGCCTTCGGCAGGCTCCTCGATGACCGGTATGTAATGAATATCTGAAAATCTTTCCGCAATACGCCTGAGTTCGCGGTCGAAAATAACATCATCGGCCCTCTTGTTGCCGTAGAAAAGATACACAGTGCGGTCTAACCCGCACTCAACGATTTCTCGGATCATGCTCATAAAGGGGGTAATTCCACTTCCGCCGGCAATACAGACCATTTTCTTCTTGTGGACGAGAGGATTGAAATAGAAGTTTCCGGCCGGCCCCGAACTGGTCAGCGTATCCCCGCGTTTGATTTCATCAAGCAGATGGTTGGAAACCAGTCCATTTTCAACCCGGCGAATGGTAATATCATAAAATCCGACCTGATTGGGCTGCGACGATATGCTGTAGGGACGGCTGGTGCGAATACCGCCGACTTCAAGAAAAAGGGCAAGGTATTGGCCGGCCAAAAAAGGCGGCAGGTAGTTATCCTTTGAAATTAGACGCAGCGTTTTGGCGGACGCTGTCTCCTCGATGATATCAGCGACCCGAAGCTCCAGGCGTGCGGGATGCAACAGCCGAATGTATTCTTCGGCGGCGACCACGGCCGAGGCGGCCGTTCCGCCCAGCTTCCGGCTCACCTTGATTTCCTCGACAATATCGTGGTAACCGTCAAACTCCTGCCAGATGCCTTTGCGCATT
>CP070771.1:1694145-1698955 GCA_020345785.1 Desulfobacterales bacterium | reverse complement strand
ACGGAAGCCAATATCTTCTCCCTGCCGTTTTTTATCAACAATTTCGAAAATCTCGACAAAATGGAATACGGCGAAACCGGCAAGGCGATCTTCGAGGCGATGGACGCCAAGGGACTTGTGGGGCTGGCCTGGGCCGAGAATGGATTCCGGCAGGCTACCAACAGCAAGTTGGCCATCCGCATGCCGGCCGATTTAAAGGGCCTGCGGATGCGGGTGGTCGGCAGCCCGATTTTTATCGATACCTTCAGACAGCTGGGAGCCGATCCGGTGAATATGAACTGGGGCGATGCGGTCACGGCTTTCGGGCAGGGCGTGGTGGACGGCCAGGAAAACCCGGTCGGCGTTCTGGTGCCGGTACAGATATGGCAATACCACAAGTATGCCACCTTCTGGAATTATCTGGTAGATCCGGTTATCTTTTACTGGAATAAAAAACAGTGGAATGAGTTTCCGCCGGATATTCAAAAGATACTCAAGGAAGCGGCCGAAGAAGCGGCAGTCTTTGAAAAGGCGCTATGTCGGGCCGGCCTGGACGGCCAGAAATCCATCGACCTTCTTAAAAACAAATTCAATTACACCATGGAGGTCCCCGAGCCCGTTAAATTCATGGAAAGCAAGGGCATGACGGTTACCTTCCTGTCGGACGCCGAGCGCAATGCCTTCATCGCGGCCACCAAACCGCTCTATGAAAAATGGGTGCCCAAGATCGGCGAAGGACTCTATAAGCAGGCAATGTCGGATATGGCCAAATAGCGAACTTGCATCGGGAGGCCCCCGGGTAATAAGTTAAGGTGCTGCCCGGGGGTTTTTTAAAAGGAAACACCAATGGCGCAACCCAACCAACGGTTTCGAATCGATCACTGGATCGTTGCTATCCTGTTATTCACCATGGCATCCATTGCCTTTGTCAACATACTCAGCCGCTACCTTTTCCACTTCTCATTTGCCGCTACGGAAGAGATTACCATCAATCTGTTTGTGTGGGTCACGGTTATCGGCTCCGGCCTGGCGTTTGAGCGCGGGGGCCAGCTGGGCATGATCACCCTGTATAATCTGTTTTCCAAAAAATTTAAAAAGTTCGTGATTGTTTTCAGTGCCGCTCTGAGTGCCGTGCTTTTTCTCTTGGTCGACATATACATGATTCAAGCCATCTATGAGGAGCTGACCGTGTTCAACGCCACCTCTGCAGCATTGGGCATTCCCGTGTGGATCTACTATATCGGCGTTCCGATTTTTTCCGTTTTTGTGTTTACCGGCATTTACCGCGATGCGTCCGCGAAGCTGGACGGTTTGAAGCGGGCAGGGGGCGGTTAAGTGGAAGCGCTGGTCATTTTTCTGACATTTCTGGCGTTGATGGCGCTGGGTGTTCCGATCGGGACATCATTGGGCATTGCCGCGGTGCTCACCGTCTACCACTTCGACCTCGGTATCGCCATGCTGGGGGTGAACTTTTCCTCCGGGATTGCATCCTTTCCGTTGCTGGCCATCCCTTTTTTCGTTCTGGCGGGGGTTATCCTTGAAAAGGCCGGCCTGGCCGCCACCATTGCGCACTTTTTTGAACTGCTGGTTGGCAAGGCCGTGGGCGGACTGGCCATGGTGGCGGTGATGACCTGCATGTTCTGGGGCGCCTTGTCCGGCTCGGGTCCGGCAACCACCGCCGCGGTGGGGCTGATCCTGCTTACGCCCATGATCAAGCACGGGTATGACAAGCATTTTGCCGGTGCCACTATTGCCAATGCTTCGGATCTTTCCATCATCATTCCCCCGAGCATTGCGTTTATCATCTACGGCAATATCACCAGTGTCTCGGTCAGCGCGCTTTTTGTGGCCGGCATCATTCCCGGGCTCCTGACCGGCGCCGGCACGATCCTGGTTGCCTATCTGGTTTCGCGCAAAAGAGGCTACCGGGGATTGGAAGGAAGAGGCTCCGCTAAAGAAATTTTGATTGCCTTCAAGGACTCCATCTGGGCGATTCTGGCGCCGGTGATTATTCTGGGCGGGATTTACGCCGGCATATTTACGCCCACCGAGGCGGCCGTGGTGGCGGTATTTTACAGCCTGTTTGTGGCGATCGTCATCTACCGCACCGTCACCTGGCGTGACATGGTCCGAATTCTGGTGGATGCCAGCGTAACCTCGTCGGTCATCATGTTCATCGTGGTCTTTGCCGGTATTTTTACCTGGGCCGCTTCCGTTATCGGCGTCATTGATCGGGCCGCCGAGTTTGTCATTTCCATATCGCCCAACGCCGTGGTCATGATTATCCTGATAAACCTTCTCCTGCTGGGGCTGGGGATGATTCTGGACGCGATTTCCATATCCTACCTGATCATGCCGATTCTCATCCCGGTTCTGGCAGCCCTTAAGATCGATCCCCTGTGGTACGGCGTTATCTTTATCTCGGCGCTGGCCATCGGCCAGGCGACACCCCCGGTGGGAGTAAACCTGTTTACGGCCGCCAATCTGGTCAAGGGCGATCTGGACGCTATTGCCAAGCAGGCCGTTGTGTTTGTGATAATGGATGTAGTGGTTTTGATTATACTCTCGCTGTTTCCGATACTGTCGCTGTATCTGCCGGTGGCGGCGGGGTTGTATACACCGTAAGCCGGCATAAGCCGGCGCTTGAAAGCTGGGAAGCAGGAAGGCTGGGAGGCTGGGATGCTGGGAAGGCCGAGAAGGTGAGAGGGTGATAAAAATTTGGCAGAGGGCAAAGAGCATAGGGCAGAGGACAGTTGACAGAGGGCTTAAGAGAGAATTTGGGAAGGTGAGATGGTGAGAAGTTGGGAGGAATGGCGCTGGAGCGCCAGCTCATAGCTCATAGCTGATAGCAGGCGCGTCAGGACTTTTGTTAGGAAGCTTTAAAGCCGGGAGATTGTGTTGATGAAAGACCTCTTTAGAATCTGAACCTAAAGGCTTGTCATCTCTCCAGTTTTTATTTATGATCTATGAGCTATGAACTATCCGCTGTCTAGTGGCACATTCGTGCCGTAGCCTTCAAGCTTTCAAGCCTCCAAGCGTCCCAGCCTCCGAGCCTTTAGCTATTTTTAATCAATGAATACTATGCAGTGGAGCTAGGCAATGGAACAAAATCAAGAATACATTGATTACTATCGAACCATGGTGACTATCCGGCAGTTTGAAACGCTGGCCGGTCAGTTGTTTGCCGCCGGGAAGATTCCCGGATTCATTCATCTGTCCATCGGCCAGGAGGCATCGTCGGTGGGCGTCTGCTCCTGTCTGCGTGATGACGACTACCTGACCACCACCCACCGCGGCCACGGGCACATGATCGCCAAAGGGGCCGATCTCAACAAAATGGTGGCCGAGTTGTTCGGGAAAAAAACCGGTTACTGCAAAGGCAAAGGCGGCTCCATGCACATTGCCGATTTTTCGCTCGGCATTCTGGGGGCCAATGGGGTCGTGGCCGGGGGACTGCCCATCATTGCAGGGGCCGGGTATTCGATCAAGATGCGAAAGACCGATCAGGTGGCGGTCTGCTTTTTTGGTGACGGGGCCTCCAACCGCGGTCCGGTGCACGAGGTCATGAATCTGGCCGCTGTCTGGAAATTGCCGATTATTTTCGTGGTCGAAAACAATCAGTACGCTTCGACAACTTCCCAACAGGATGCCTGCTCGGTTGAAGATATTTGCCGGCGGGCAGCCGGCTACAACATGCCGGGAATTGCGGTGGACGGCAATGATGTGTTGCAGGTGCGGCAAGCCACCCTCCAGGCGGTCGAAAACGCACGCCGGGGCGCCGGACCGAGTCTGATTGAAAATAAAACCTACCGCGTTAAAGGACATTTTGAGGGCGATCCCCAGAAGTATCGAACTGAGGAAGAAGTCAAGGGGTGGCAGAACCAGAAAGATCCGATCCGGCAATTCGCTGAGTTTTTAACCGGGCAAAACCTCCTGACGTCAGAGCTTGACCAGCAGATTCATGATGAGGCGGCAGCCCGGCTCAAAGATGCCGTAGCGTTTGCCGAGGAGAGCCCGTATCCTGAGCCGCAAGAGGCAATGGAGGATCTGTTCGTTAATTAATCCGCCCTGAAAATAGGTTAATGCGAGTATATAGGCTTTTCTGTGAATATTGACAAATGGTATTCAGTTGAAGCGCAGCGGATTAATTACTTTTTGCTACGCATATTTTATTTTTTTTGTTTGTGATTTAACTCTGCTACTTCTTTGTTGGATAATTAGCTAAAATATCATCTTTTCGTGTTTTTCCCGCCGCGGCGGGATGATTTCGTGATGAATTTGTCCGTTTCGAACCTTGCTCAGGAGTTTCTTAAATGTCAGAACGCATCATAAGCAGTTCCGCCGCGCTGGCCGAGGCATTGCAAGAGGAAATGGCGCGGGATGAAACCATTTTTATCGTAGGTGAAGATCTTGTGGCGCATGCCGGTATTTTCGGCCAGTTTAAGGGTATTCCCGAAAGCTTCCCCGGCCGAATCATTGACACGCCGGTCAGCGAAGCGGCCATCATCGGTGTGGGGCTCGGGTCGGCCCTGACCGGCATGCGGCCGATTGTCGATCTGCATTTTTCCGATTTCGTCACCTGCTGCATGGACGAGTTGGTCAACCAGACTGCTAAAATCCGCTACATGCTGGGTGGACAGGTCAAAATTCCGATGGTCATCTGGTGTCCGGACGGGGCCGGAATACGGGCGGCTGCCCAGCATAGCCAATCACTGGAAGCCTGGTTTGTGCACACCCCGGGGCTCAAAGTGGTGGTGCCCAGCGAGCCGGCCGACGTCAAAGGCCTCATCAAAACCGCCATTCGGGACGACGATCCGGTCATGTTCTTCCA
>CP070771.1:1689209-1694045 GCA_020345785.1 Desulfobacterales bacterium | reverse complement strand
CGACTTTGTAATCAGCTTCTTTACCGCCGGGCCTGAATCGGTTACCTTGCCGCTGTTTATTTTTGCGGCGGTTCGGCGCGGCGTTACCCCGCAGATTCATGCGTTGTCCACCCTGGTGGTGTTGATTACGGTCGTTATGATAATCGGTATGGAGCGGTTTACGCGCAAATAGTATTAGCGTGTTGTGAGTTGTTGGCCGTAAGTTGTTTAAAAAAAAGGATTTATGACATAATCCGGAAGAGCCAAGACCCAAAAAATTGGATGGCACTTTAGCAACACACAACCCACAACCCACAACACCCAACAGACAACACACAACTTGCCAAAACGAAAGGAGGAATAAATGAAAAGATTCGTTTTACTGCTGGTAGCATTATGCGTTGTTTGCGGCGGAACTACCTTTGCTGCGGCGGAAGAATTAAAAATCTTCATCTGGTCGGAATACATGGATGAGGAAAACATGCCCAAGGACTTTGAAAAGGCGACAGGAATCAAAGTGCGGTTGGATCTTTATGAATCCAACGAGGAAATGATGGCCAAACTGCAGGCAGGCGGCGTCTCCCAGTATGACATTATCGTGCCTTCCGACTACATCATGCCCAGTCTGATCAACCTGAAACTGATTCAGCCCCTGGATCATTCCAAGCTCCCCAATCTGAAGAACCTGGGCGCTAAATTCAAGGAAACCACCTTTGATCCGGGCAACAAATACTCGGCCGGCTGGCAGTGGGGCACCGTGGGGCTGATGTATCGCAAAGACCGTATTAAAGAGGCCGACGCGCAAAGTTGGTCCATTATTTTTGATTCAAAAAAGGACCCGGGACCTTTTGCCCTCATCGACTCGGTAAGGGAGATGATGGGCATCGCGCTTCTTTATCTTGGATATGATTTTAACAGCATCAACCCCAAGGAACTCAAGGCCGCAGCGGATTTGCTGATCGAAACCAAAAAACGCCAGAACTGTTTAGGTTTCAAAGGCGGTGTGGGCGGCAAAAACGATGTTGTCGCCGGTGCAGCGGCCGCAGCCATTGTCTACAATGGTGATGCCATCCAGGCCATTGCCGAAGACCCGGAAAAGTTGGGGTTTGTAGTGCCCAAGGAAGGCAGCGAAATCTGGATTGACTCCATGTGCATTCCGGCCCAAGCGCCCAATCCGGAGGCGGCGCATAAATGGATTAACTGGATTCTGGAGCCTCAAGTCAATGCCTCGCTTTCCAACTACAATCATTTTGCAACACCCAATGAAGCCGCCCGTCCTTACCTGAACAAAGAAGATCTGGAGAATCCCGGGGTGTGGCCGCCGCCGGAAATCATGAAAACCCTTTATTTCACAAAGGACCTGGGCAAAGACAACCGTATCATGGACGAAGCCTGGACCCGGGCCAAGTCGCACTAGCGATCTGAACCCGCCCCGGCAAAAAGTGAATTGCGCATTTCAGCCTCAATCTGAAGGATGTAGTTGTGCGGTGCACCCAGCGTGCACCGCACAAAGCGTCAGCATGACGCTCATTTTATGCGCCGGTTTCGGGCAGTTTGCGAGGCGGCGTTGTAACCGGGTCGATTCAAGGGAAAAAGGTGCCGATAAAATGACAGTTAACGTTGCGTTGATTCAGATGTCTTGCGGGGTCGACATACGCCAGAACATCGATAAAGCCGCCGCCATGGTGCAGCAGGCCGCCGAGAGAGGTGCCAGGATTGTCTGCCTGCAGGAACTATTCGCCAGTCGATATTTTCCCCAGACCGTCGATGTGAAAAATTACGGCCTGGCACGCCCTCTGCCGGATGAATCCGTGGCGGTGATGCAAAAAATTGCGGCGGCTAGACAGTTGACCATCATCGTGCCGGTCTACGAATGTGCCCGACCGGGAATCTACTTTAATACCGCGGTCGTTGTCGACGCCGACGGATCGATTGCCGGCAAGTTCAGAAAGGTGCATATTCCCGAGGGCCCCCAGTATTTGGAAAAATACTATTTTACCCCCGGCAACCTGGGCTACCCGGTCTTTAAAACCGCTTATGCCACGATCGGGGTCGGGATTTGCTGGGACGAGTGGTTTCCCGAGGTGGCTCGCATCCTGGGTATGAAGGGTGCCGAAATAATCTTTTTTCCGTCGGCCATCGGAAGTGAACCCGACCGTCCCGAATACAGCTCCCAGGCAGCCTGGGAAACCGTGATAAAGTCCCACGGCATCGCCAACGGGCTTTTCGTTGCGGCCCTAAACCGTGTAGGCCGGGAAGATGATATGAGTTTTTACGGCGGCAGCTTTATCAGCAACCCCTTTGGCGACGTGTTGGCTCGCGGCGACAACCAAAGCGACCAGGTGGTCGCGGCAGAGCTGGATCTAAAGCAAATCAGGGAATTCAGGGACCTTTTCCACTTTTATCGCGACCGGCGTCCGGAAACCTATCAGGAACTGCTAAAAATTTTTGTGGCGTAAATGTCTGGGCGCTTGATAAAGCAATATCGACAATCCCGCCTGCCTCGCCTGAGCTCGCGATGGCGCGCAGGTTGTTGTCGATGTTGCCGTGTTCTTTAACCGGCGGGCACGGAGACCCGCCCTACTCCAGCGTTCGGAATAAACAAAGTTTCTTAAGAGGTTTCAGCCTCTTGCCGCCGAATTACCGTTTTTATCAAGGCGGAACGTTGCTCTGACAAACGCTCTTGCATAGAACAGGGAAGGGATAATGGATTTGGCACGGATTGCGGTGGTACAGGAAGATTGTAAACTCGGGGATATCGGGTACAATTTGGAGCGCGCCGCCGCCCTGATCACCCGGGCCGCCGAAGAAGGTGCCCGGCTGGTGCTTTTCCCTGAGATGTTTCTCACCGGGTATCTGCTCAGCGAAGAACTTCGTACAATGGCCGAAGACGTGTCGGGTGCCAGTATTCGCAGACTGGCGCAGCTGGCGGCAACCCATCGGATACATGTCTGCACGGGGTTTGCTGAACGAACTCCCCAATCAGGGGGTATCTTCAATTCACTCGTGTGTTTGTCCGAGCGGGGTGAAATTCTATCCATCTACCGAAAAGCACACCTATATGACGAGGAAAAAAATTTTTTCATTCCCGGCAACCAGGCCGTTGTGGCCGACACCGCGATCGGACGGGTCGGTTTTTTAATTTGCTACGATATTGAGTTTCCTGAATGGTCCCGAATCAATGCCCTGCGGGATGCGCAGTTGATTTTAGTTGCCAGTGCCAACATGGAACCCTGGAGCGCCTATCAGGATACTTACGCCCAGGCACGCGCCATGGAAAATCAGCTGTATGTGGCCATCGCCAACAGAATTGGACGCGATGGGAATTTTCTGTTTTGTGGCAGCAGTATTGTGGTGGACCCGATGGGCAACATCCTGACCAAAGCGGATCGGCAGCATCCGGCTTTGCTGACGGCGGAAATCGATCTACAGCGGGTTAAGGACGCACGGACAAGCAGCCTGAAATACTTGCAGGACAGAAGGGCTGAACTGTATGGCGGGCTCGTCAAGGCCTCCCGGACCGACGAGGAGTGAAACGGGCCTGGCGGTGATTTAATCGCGTTGGGGAAACGTCGGCCGATCCTCTTCACGGCAACACCGGATCCCCAAAAAAGCAGTTGCTTCCGAAAATTTTGTCTGTTAATGAATTTCTTGCTGCCTGACGTTGAGCCATCGCCAATTACGGACGGCCGTCATTTACCTAACCCATCTCGATCGGCTCACTCACCGATCCTAAAGCCGATTTAACTCTGCCGACACTCAGAACCAAATGTCAACCAGTCAAAAAAGGAGGTAAAAAATGACACGCAAAGGCCTTTTGACAAGTGTTATATTCTTCTTAATGGTGAGCTTTTCGGCCGGGGGTGTGTTGGCCCAAGAGCCCATTTTGGTTGGTGTTCCGCTCCCGCTGACGGGTCCTTATGCCAGTGACGGGGAACAGATGAAAATGGCCCTGGAAATGGCGGTTGAAGAATACAATGCCAAAGGAGGACTGCTGGGCAGGCCACTGGAGCTCAAATACGGTGACGTCGGGGGGCTGGAAGCCGAAAAAATAAAGGCCGTCGGCGAAAGACTGATCGGTGCCGGCGTCAAGGCTGTGATTACCGGCTATGATGACGGCGGCGTCGACACCCACGTTTTCGGCCAGTACGATATTCCTTATCTCCACGGCAATGCCATGACACTCTGCACGGAGCCGGTGGCCAAAAATCCGGAGAAGTACTGGAATGTTTTTCAGTATAATTACAATGATTCGGACTACGGAGTGGATGCCGCCGAATATCTTTTTGATGTTCCCAAGGAAATGGGATGGACTCCGCCGAACAAAAAGATCGCCATTATCAAAGTGGATTATGCCTACAACATATCCGCCGCCGATGAATTTAAAAGACGCGTTGAAAAGATGGGCTACGAAGTCGTGGTCGATGAGCTCACCCAGTTCGGCGTCGTGGAGTGGGGCCCGATTCTTTCGAAAATCCAGAGTGCGCAGCCTTCGTATGTCACATTTTTCAATCTCGACCCAACCGATGCTGCACGGTTTATGCAACAGTTTAGTGAAAGATTTTCCCGCAGGGGTCTCGACGCCCTGGTCTACATGCAGTACACACCTTCGATTCCCGAGTTTGTCGAACTGGCCGGTAAAGCCGCGGACGGCCTCATCTGGGTCACGGGCCCGGAGGCCAAGGGTCCCGCATGGGAGGCCTATCAGAAACGTTGGATGGAAAGATTCAAGCAAGAGCCAAAGGGTATTTATTCATACGTCACCCGTGATGCCTTTGATATCTGGGCCGAGGCTGTCAAACGGGCGGGATGCGTCGACTGTTACAAGGAAGTGGCCAGAAATATCCGCGAGGCGCC
>CP070771.1:1684256-1689109 GCA_020345785.1 Desulfobacterales bacterium | reverse complement strand
GGCTGAGCCTCCAACATCAGCCTGACGATTGGAATCATGGTTATGGTAAAGGGGATATTATCGATGAAGCCGGATACAATTCCGGATACCCACAGAACCGCCAGCACCATGGCGTAAGGGTTATGGCCGATGCGAAGAAATATATTGTGCGCAATCCATTCGATGACGCCTTTTTCTTCCAAAATTCCCACCAGTATAAACAGCCCCGAGAAAAACAGCAATGTACTCCAATCAATTTCACGGAGCATTTCTTCAATATCAACCTTGGTAATGACAAAAAGGATAAAGGCAACGCTGAGCGCCGTCACCCCCGGGGTTAAGCCGGTTATGGTCTGGGTGACGAACAGCAGTAACGCCAGTCCTAAGCCGCCGAGACTTTTAAACAGGAAAGTTTTGTCGATGGGAATATTAAGGAAATCATATTCGATTTTCTCCAGCAATAGCTGGACGGAAAATAGTTTTGCCAGATCAGTGTCGATGGTGCGGAATCGCTCGCGATTGGTCAACCAACAGTAAAACAGCAACCCCGTGAGGGCAACTGTGACCGGTGTGCTAAGATAAGCGGCAAATTGATTGAAGGTTAACCCGACCTTGGAGCCGATGATGACATTCGGCGGATCGCCTATCAGGGTAGCCGTCCCGCCAACGTTGGAAACCATTGCCTGGGTGATAACATAAATTTTGGGATTCAGTCCCATGCCCCTGGTAATCTCAATCACCATGGGCACCATGATCAAAACGGTTGTCACATTATCAAGAAATGCCGAAATAACTGCCGTCACCAGTGAAAACAGCACAAAGATTTTCGGTGGGCTGCCACCTGTGAGTTTGGCGATTTTGACGCTTAAAATTGCGAAAAAGCCTGACTTGCGCAGCACGGCGACAATGGCCATCATCCCCAGCAGCAGCATAATGGTTTCATCGTCTATGTACCCGACGGCGGTACGCACATCGGTGACCCGGACAACCAGGAGCAACATCACACCCAGGATCGCCGCAACGGCTTTGTTCAGCAATTCAAAAGAGATAACTAAATAGACTGCGACAAAAACCGTTACCGTTAATAGCAAACCGTTCATCTTTTCACCGTATCATTCCTGTCAACCTCAAAGGTGCACGGCTGTCTTCTCGATCAAATGTTCTTGCCTTTGACCCGCAGATGCGCGAGTTCGGAAAGCAGATCGATCTGGATTTGCTGGATTTCAACCAGCCGCTCCCACTGGTGAGAGAGCAGATGGTCGATTTTGTCGTGCAGTTGCCGGATTTCAAGTTCGGCCTTTAAATTCACCTGATAATCGTGTTGCGACCTGAGACGGTCTTTAGCTTCCTGGCGGTTCTGGCTCATCATGATAACGGGCGCCTGAACGGCTGCAATACAGGATAAAACCAGGTTGAGCAGAATAAACGGATAGGGATCAAAGGGCTTTTTGAGCAGCAGAAATGAATTCAGCCCAATCCATATAAATAGGATTGAAGCGAATATGATGAGAAAGGTCCAACTGCCGCCGAATGACGCCAGCCCGTCGGCCATTTTCTCACCCACAGTCAAGTCTTTTTCGAACTCGGCATCGACGTTGCTGGAAAGGGTTTCGTGGCGCTGAAGACTCTCCAGGACTTCATGGTCCAAGGCCGTCAGCTCCCCTTTTTCAGATTCAAGCAGGTTCTGAATATATTGCATGCGAAATCCATTCAGATCGCCCAGGCAGATATACCCCTCCGGTTTCCAGTCCGGATGAGCGGTTCTAATCTGTTCGGCCACAGCGCTTCTGATAAGTGCTGCCGGCATCATCATTGACCGGGCTTTGGTCTTGCCGCAAATCGTGCAGGTGAGGTTCTTGGACTGCGATGCTTTCATGATTGATTATTAACTCGTGTCCTTGATCTCGTTAAGGGTCCATTGAATTCCACTTTTCGACCTTCATCCCTGTCAGAAATCAACCTATTGGGCAAAAGTTTTCGGCCGTGGAGTCTTTTAATGACCACCCAGCATATAACCTGCCAGCAGTTTGAGATCGGCCTCGGAAAGCTTTTTAGTCTTCTCAAGCTGACGCTTCATCAGACCGGACTTCTCCGGTCTCACGATGGCCTCGGATTCCCCCTTTAGGTATTTAATCAACTGTTCTTCTTTGCCCTGATAGGCTTGAGAAATTTCGCTCAGGGAAGGATTTACTTTTGAGGTGCCTACTTTTTTATGGCAAGTCGCACATCCCTGGGATTTAAAAATGGCTTCGCCGTCATCGGCGTAGGCCGTGCCGATGGCCAAGATGCAAACCGCGCTGATGATCCAAATGCCGATGTGCCTCATAACAGCCGTCTCCTTTCGCTCTAAATTATACTAATGTGGCAATAATTACTCAGACAATGAATGGATTCCATTATATTTTTGTATTTTTATAGACAGGATCCGTCTGAAATGCAAGGCAAGAGCGGGCAGGTATACAGGATTTAATGGATTTTCTCTATCCTTTCTTCTGGCCATTGGCCTCTCCGAGTTGTATGCTCTACAAGCAGGAAGCCATGGGGCCCATGGCCTGGAGGGATGAAACAAATTTCAACCGCTTCGAGCGTTTGTTTCTATCTGCCCCGGTACGGTGGATGATGCACCAACCATAAAGAAACCGAATACAGCATTAATTATGACGCTGGGTATAATTAAATATCCTTCCGACCCGTGCCAGGGGCCTCTCTCAAGCCACCACCTGCGGTGATGGGCGATGATTCTTGCCATACAAATCCGCCGGGGCGGATTGTATGTTCAACGACAAGAGAACTGACGCCCTCTTGCCTTTTTGGCCTATGCCGAAAATTCAAGCCACCTGCTCCGCAGGTGGTCGTTGACTCACCCGGGGGCGAGTGGGGGCCGACTCCTTCATGGCGGCCATGATGCCAATCAGCACTTCCTGTTTCAAAGAGGGCGTTTCGGAAAATTTATCCCGGCACGCATCCGGCGACTCGCCCTGCTTCAGGCGAATAATATCTTGCAGGATATGGCCTGGGTGCGCCTGATGTTTTTCACCCCCAGGGGTTTCACCGGACAGGGTGTCGAGACCCTTTTGATTCCACGCATCGAAATACAGACCGAAATGCTGCTGCAGATAATCGGGATCCTGCTTTTTGGCCCATTCATAGCCGATTCGGTAGCCCCTGGATTCACAAACCTTACTGCTCGTGCGGGCGGCCGCCACCTCTTTTTCAAATCCCCATTCGTGAAGCAAGGCCTCCTTTTCTGCGGTGCCAAAGTCGGTGCTTTTTTTGCTCAAAATATAATGGGCGATTTCAGCGGCGATGGCATAGATGAGTTGATGCTCGGGGGCCTTGAGAAGGTTTGTATTCAGGTAAACCAGCGCCTTGACCGGTTCACTGAACCGGTAGCGCAGGACACATGCCTTGGGGGCATCTTCGTCGGTGAGGATTTGAAAACTTGAATCTTCCAATACCGCTTCCCGCACCGACTTAGGTAAACGTTCGATGACGTTGCTCAAATGGGGCTGGAATTTTAAATCACAAAGTTTGAAACGCTTGATTCTTGGGTCCATGACGCCTCCCTATTTGTCATTTGTCTGTTGTCCGTTGTCAGGTGGTAAAGAATGATATTTACATCTTTTCAATTAGGCGATTAATTATGAGTTCTTTGCATTATATGATCCGCCTGAGGCGGATTCATCTCGCAAACACGGAACCTTAAAAGCACGAAATTTATCTTTTCTCCTTTTCGTGTTTTTCCCGCTGCTGCGGGATGCTTTCGTAATTAATTTTTCCTTTTTGGTTCCCCGCAAAAGCGGGATTTACGCGTCGCTCCAACCGGCTTATCCGGGTTAGGGTTATTCAAAAATACCTCCGGGTGTAATGCGATGTATTCTTCAAGCGCTTCATAGCCTAATAATTTTTGTGACGACAGCGGAAACAAAATAGTTTTTTGCCGATTAAATTCTCGTGCCACCTCCGGCGGAATTTGGGTTTCCTGCGTTTTATTGACAATGACGGTGTCGACATGGATGGCGATGTCGGTTAATTTCTGCTTGATGCGCAAAGCCTCGGCAAAGGATAATTTATCGGTATTCATCACCAGATGGATTCTGGTTGTATCAGATCTGAAACGATCGCGCAGGAACCCGTAATTGAGGATCATCCCCTCCAGTTTGGCTTTGACCTTATCCTGTTCGATTTCTTTTTTGCCGATCCTTATTTTGGAAATGATCTCCTTTTTTTCGTAAATTTTTTTTCGCAGTTTGAGAAGCTCCTCCAGCCAGATCAGGGTGATAAACGGCAGCGAAAAGAAGCGCAGCGTCAAGGCCGTGGGGGCCATGTCAAAGATGATGATGTCTTTATCTTCAGACACCTGCAGGACATTTTCAAAGGCCAGCAGCAGCGCGTACTCTTCAAGTCCCGGAGAGAACTGCAGGACTTTGAAATACTTTTGCAGGTTGAAGGCACTCTCATAAGCGTAGGTGCGCTTAATGTGATCCTGGGTTTCCTTTAGATATTTAGCGATCCAATAATCGGTGTCGACTTCTTTGATTGCCAGGCACGCATTCATTTGGACCGGCTTTTCCGAAAACTCCCGCTCGAAAATGTCACGCTGGTTGTGGGCCGGATCCATCGAAACCAACAGGGTGTCACGTCCGGTTTGAGCCGTCGAGAGGGCGGTGATGGCCGAGGTGGTGGATTTGCCAACACCGCCTTTGCCAATAAAGAAGTAAAGCTGTGTCGCCATGGTCAATCAATGCCCAGAACCGAAAAAAGTTCTCCCAGGGGATCGTGGGCAGTGGATACCTTGGCCAGCATGACGCCGAGTTCTTTTTCCATCAGCGGCAAGAGCTGGGTGCTGATAAAAATCGGCGGCGAGGGTATCC
>CP070771.1:1679288-1684156 GCA_020345785.1 Desulfobacterales bacterium | reverse complement strand
TCGCGAGTTCGAGTCTCGTCGTCCCCGCCATAAATATTAAGGCCTGTCATTAGGTGAAAAAAGTGACAGGCCTTTCTTATTTTATGATTTTTTACCTTTCAAATTATACTACATTAACCCTTCTTTTCTCACCTCATCCACAACGGCTTCAATTCCCTTTCTCAGGGCTTCCACCAGTTCATCTATTTGATTTCTTGTCAGAATTAGCGGTGGTGAAATGACAATAAAGTTACCCACCGGTCTCACAAGCAAACCCGATTCCTGACATTTTTTTGCAATTTGATTCCCGATCATCGTTTCTTTTGGAAAAATTTCTTTGGTTTCAGTATTTTTTACATTTTCGATCCCCATCATAAAATGGCGTCCTCTTACATCGCCGACGATTGGAAGGTCTCGCAAGGTGTTTAACCTTTCTTCAAGATAAGGGCCGACGTCTCTTACATGTTCACAAATTTTCTCACGCTCCAGTATTTCAATATTTTTCAATGCGGCGGCGCATGCAACCGGATGACCGGAGTAGGTGTAACCGCAAGCAAATAAATGATCAGGGTTCGGAGCGCTGATAACATCCCATATCTCGTCTGAAAATATGGTAGCCGCTATTGGTACATAGCCGGACGACAGGCCTTTTGCGCTTGTTATGATATCAGGTTGAATATCAAATACATCTTTAGATGCAAACATGTGTCCTAAACGACCGAATGCCGTGACAACCTCATCAGAGACGTAAAGTATATCGTACTTTTTGCAAACTTCCCACGTCTTGCGATGATAGCCCTTCGGCGGGACAACAACTCCTCCCGCACCCATAATGGGTTCCGCAAAGAAAGCGGCGACATTATGAGGACCGAGTTCAAGAATTTTCGCTTCAAGTTCATCTATCAAGACATCGCAAAATTCTTCTTCAGTCATACCCTCGGGCCTTCTATATGGATTGGGATTCGAAATATGATGGATAAAATCTGTAAGATATTGGAATTCCGGTTGTCGCGATGGTTCTGTCCCGGTAAGTGATGCCGCCGCTAGAGTCGCGCCATGATACGCCCCTATTCTGGAGATGAAGTGTTTCTTATAGGGTTTCTTCCGGCACCCTTGATAGTAATGAATCAAACGCAGTGCAACATCATTAGCTTCTGATCCGCTTAAGCTAAAAAAAACATGATTTAACGAACCAGGCGCCAGTTCAGCTATTTTTTTAGCCAAATTACTTGCGGGAATATTTGTGGTCGCTCCGAAGGGTGTATAATAACACATCTGACGGGCTTGCTCGGCGATTGCTTCCGCAATTTCAGATCTGCCGTGGCCAATATTTACGCACCACAATCCACCAATACCGTCAAGATACTTATCGCCATTTGAGTCCCAAACATAGGCCCCCTCGGATTTAACCATCACAGCCGAGCCAGCTTTTTTGAACGAGTCGAAGTGAGTGTAAGGGTGTAGAAAATGATTTCGATCATTCAGCCACACCTCCTTGTAATCAGGATTAATCATATCTTTGTTATCTGATTGATTTCTTAATCCTATGGTCATGTTGTGTCTCCTTTTGTTTGACTTTTTTATATGGCGTTTTTTTTTGATAAGAAATCGTTTTTTGAGAGCTAAGTTAACGAAAATAATGACTTGTGTACGGGACTCGGCCGTCGCCCAAGAAATGAAAACTCGTATTGAGAAGAAATCATAAGTATACATTTATCTAACGCGGATTTGGTTGTCAAGGCGCACTTCTGCCACAGAGGAAATACTGTTAAAGGATTTGGGAATGCTGAAAACCGAATTTTGGTGGACTTCGGATTGGAAAGCCATGCCTCAGAGAAGGAACCGCTTTTATTACCTCTTGACCCTGCTATTCTCTGAATTCGAGCAACTATTTTCCAACTTTACCGTCCGATCATCAATCAATTCTTCCCCTGCCATGAAATGCCCGGGAGGGCAGGTACCCATGCCAGATGAGGTCGCGGTCTTCCAAATGACCGCAGGCATCTTCAGCGGGGGGGCGGTAGATTAATCTGAACCGTTCGGACCAGTCCAGGGTGCCGATTTCGACCGGAGCTGTATTTTCGGCCTGGACGAACCACCTTTCATCGGAGAAATCAAACTCGAAGATTTTTTCCTCCCGGGGCTGCAAAACTATCACATCACCATCGACAGGTTGAAAGGACTCACAGGGATTGGTGACCGGAACCCATTCTTTTTGAGCAGATTGAGCCGTCTCCAGGGTAAATGAGCAGTCATCGGGCAGGACGATCAGTGCCAGCGGTGCATCAGAGGCATTGGCCAGCGTCAACGCCACTTTGGCGCTGGCCGGTCCCGGCTGTATTTGAGGATTTGCCGGAGGCGTTCGCAATACTTGAAGACCCATTCCAAGCGGACTCCAACGGTGTCCTTTGATGACGGCCTTACCGTTGCGGCCCACCGCGATTTGCATTTCCAGCGGAATTTGAACCTGATTTCGGCTGCCCAGGCGCTGCTCGATTTCACGGCCCCGCCCTTGCTGGACGAAATAGGCCTCGATGCCGTAGTTTAACCTCAAAGGCTGGCTGAACCGCCGGTACCGATACTCGTGGGGACTGCGTCCTGCTAAATAAACGCCGGTCCGGGGCTTGCTCTTGCTGACACGATCGAGTTCGTACAAGCCATTGGAATTTTCTTTCAGATAAACATAAATTTTTTCGCCTTTGGTCATTTTCCCATCGTCGCCCAGGGGCAGACTGTCCGCTGGAATATTTGATATTTCGTAGTTCAGGCGCACGTAATCGCCCCTGAAGAGATCGCGTGGATCGATCGGGGCCGTGCGCAGATAAATAATTTTGCCGTATCGCAGAATATGCTCGCGCTCCCCGGCCATATAGACCAGAACCAGAATTTGCATCAATACTGCCAGAACGATAAATATCTTTCTCATGTTGCCTTTTCCTGCAGCTGTTTTTTCGTTCGCGAATAATACAATCCCACCGCAAACAGAGCTGCTCCCATTATTAAAAATACCGATGATCTTGCCAGCAGGCTGACAAAGAGATCGGTGTAGCGGGTCAGTGAAATCAGGGCCAGCAGCAGGCATCCGACGATGGTGGATTTTACGTTGAGCTCTTTACAGCCTGATATGATCAGCATCATACTGTGAAACAGAAAAACGATGTTAAATACGGCCGCACCCGTCCAACCCTTTAAACCCAACACACCCAGCGTGTTGAGCACAACTGCCAGCAGGGTGATCAGCACCCCGATGTCATCGATGCGAAAACTTGCCGCGGCCTGTTTTTTTCGTTGCACGGACGACCCAAAAGACCAGAACCATAGTCCAAGGGCGGCCGCAGCAAAAGTGAAAAAATAAATAGCGGCCTGGACGTTTTCAAAATCCACCGTGAACAGGCCTTTGCCGTGATGAAAAAAGCTCATTACGAATAATGTGGCCAGGTAGACCAAATAACCGATAAAGGAAAGTACAGGTCCGCTGCCGGGAAAATCACCCTTACGGCGCAAAAGCGCGCCGCCGGCAATCAGGATACATGCGCTGAGGAAAACCAATAGAAACGCCAGATCGCCGCCTACTGTGGCGACGGAAAAAGCGAGCATCAGCATAAAAGCACCGATGGTGATCGCCAGCAGCACCCGCCACCGGTAAATCCAGGCCAGGGGCAATAGACCTCCCAGAATGATAAACGGCGACAACAGATGAGGGTTTTTAAAATCGAAAGCCTCAAAACCATTCCACAGAACCAGAAGAACAGCAGCCAGGATGGCGTGCGAGATGGAGGGCAGGGCCCAGGCCATGGCCAGCGCCCCGAAGCCCCAGATGAGGAAGGCGTTGGGATAGTGTTCGTTAATATGATAAATCTGGGCCACCAGCCAGATCCCGGCGCCAAAAAACATCGTACCGGCTAAATGCAGACCTTCACCGGCCGTGCGGAAGCGGCCCTCTTTCCGGCGCAGCCGGAATCCCGTCCCGTGAGCCGCCAGCAGGCCCAGAAAAATGACGGCCAGTTTGGCAAACTTGTGCATTCTTTCCCAGTTGTAGGCAAAAAGTAGAATGACACCCAAACCGAAGAGAACCGCACCGATGCTGAAAAAGATAATGCGGCCCCAGGCTGTTCCATGTTCCGGTGCCGGATAGCGGCGCTTTAATTCCGCGGCCTGATCGGTGCTGATAAGTCCCTCACTCAGCCATAGATCGATTTCAGCCAGAAGCCATTTGATGTTTTTTTTCATGATACCTTTTTTTATCGGTATTACCGGCGTAATTCTTTAATTAATCCGCCCTGTAAAATAGCCCATTCAGGGTTGTAATTTGCTCTTGAACAACGGAAGAAAATTGTTAAATCCAAGGCCAGCGGATTAATTACTTAATGCTGCGCATTTTTTTTAATTTCAAATCAACCATCGGATTTATATTCTTGAAATATTGCCCTCGCGTTCCTTCGAAGGGTTGCTTGAGGCCTGCTGCTTGGGAGTGGAACTTTCACTCAGGTTGGTCCTGCACAAAAAATCCGTTCGGTCATTGAAATGTCGGACTTTTTGATTATATTTAGGCTGTTATGTTTAATTCGATTATTACCCGAACTGGAAGCTATATCCCGACCGTAAAGGTTCCCAACCGGCAATTCCTCGGCAATGAATTTTATGGCGCTGACGGAACCCGGCTTGGCAAGTCAAACGAGGATATCGTCAACAAGCTGCAGGAGATCACCTGTATCCGCGAGCGGCGATACGTTGAAGATGACTTGACGACGTCGGATATTGCTTATCTGGCCGCCATCAGCGCACTGGACGGTACGGACAGGGAAAGCCTTGATTTTATTATCGTTGCCCAAAATTTGGGTGATCTCAAGGCCGACAACATTAAATCCGACATGGTTCCCACCATTGCT
>CP070771.1:1674261-1679188 GCA_020345785.1 Desulfobacterales bacterium | reverse complement strand
AGTTACAAAATTGCACTAGTTTGAGAAAGACATAGGGTTCGCTTTTTGACCGCCTATGAAAATTTATTGAAATGAGGGATGATAGTCTCTATTTCCGGTTCAAGATGCCACAATTGAACTTGAAATCCTTTGATAAGCATTTTTAGGGATTAGTTTGTCTATGTCATTTTCATTGACATAGAAGCGGCAGTGTTTTGCCAGGTCGGACATGGATTTAGCAATGCTTATGCGAACCTGGAGCGCCTCAACCATCCGAACTGTCTGGTCAACTTCCTCATCAGCGTCTGTCCCTGAAATCAGCACTCAAGGCTTGAGCAATACTGGCCAAGCGCTCTTCATTGGCCGTGTTGTTTTTCCGCTTTAACTGGGACAGGACAGTCCCATCCGGCATACAAACTTGAAGAGATGTCGCATAGCAGTGACATTGGCGATGTCTTTTCCCATAATGTTGAATGCTTGCCATGGGTATGACCTCGTCATTCATCCATAGGTAAACGCCAACGACTATTTTGAAGCTCCTATTTTTACACCCGACAGCGTTTCAATGGCCTTGCAGACCGCGGAAAAATCCATTTTTCCCAAACCCATTCCGCTTGCAGCCAGAAACATCTGATATGCCGCTGCGCCGATGGGTGTCGGCATATTGAGGGTCTTTGCCATGGTAATACCAATATCCATATCCTTTTTCATTAAATCAAGGAAAAACGCTGGTTCGAAGTAATTCTTCAGGAGATAATCCTGTGCGCGAGCCTGAAAAAGCGCTGAGTTACCCGAACTGACGCTGATAACCCGACACATCTCCTCTGGATCGGCCCCGGCTTTAATGCCCAACACCAATGCCTCGGCAATGGCGGCGATTGTAATTCCACCAATAAACTGATTAACCATTTTCACTGTCTGCCCCGTACCCACCTGTCCCACGTGGAAAATATTTTCCTCTTTTCCCAGCACTTTTAAAATTTCTAGACAGCGATTGAAGTCTTCCCGGCTTCCTCCCGCGATAATTGTCAAAGTACCGGTCTTGGCACCAGTATCGCCTCCGCTGACCGGAGCGTCCATCACATGCGCACCCTTTTTGGCAGCGATATCTGCGATCTCGCGGGTTGTTATCGGTGAGATGGTGCTCATATCGACAATGAGTTGTCCTTCATATGCACCTTCAAGCACCCCATCGGGCCCCAGCATGACCTCTTTAACTTGTGCGTCGGCCGTAACGATGGTCATTACGATATCGGTTGATTCGGCAACCGCTTTTGGAGACGACATAAAAACAGCACCAGCGGCTGTCATTTCCTGAATCACCTCCGGTCTACGGGCATAAAAAGAGAGCGGATAACCGGCTTGCATGAGATTTTGAGCCATAGGTTTACCCATGATGCCCAGGCCGATAAAACCGATTTTATCCATTTCCCCCTCCCTTCACATTCAAATAAGGGTTTTTATAAGTGAAATTAACTCGATCATGGGGCAGCCCAATTGCCACCGTCGGGAATATATTTAAATCAACCGCCTTTGAGCGCTCCAGCCGTCATTCCGGTGATGAAGTAATCCATGAAAAAAGAATAAAACAGGGCCACCGGTACCGATCCGACCAAGGAGGCGGCCATCAGCTCGCCCCAGAAGTAGGCGTCACCTCGAATCAGAGTGGTGGGAACGGCGACGGAAATAGTTTTGCTGCTTGTACTGGACAGAAAGGTCAGCGCGTAGACAAATTCGTTCCAGGACAATGTAAAGCTGAACATACCTGAGAATATGATTCCCGGGATTGCCATCGGCAGCACGATCTGGAAGAGGGCCCTGAAGCGGGTACACCCGTCGATCATGGCGCACTCTTCGATGGAGCGGGGAATTGATTTAAAATACGCAATCAGCATCCAGGTGCAGAAAGGTATTAAGAATGTTGGATAGGTTATGATCAAAGACCAGATGGAGTTCGACAGTCCCAGGGTCTGAATCACTTTGGCTAGGGGGATGAACAACAGCGTGGTCGGCACCAGATATGTTATAAATGTCATCAGGCCGAATCCATTGGCCCCCGGAAATTTGAGACGCGCAATGGCGTACCCGGCCAGGATTCCGAAGGCCATGGAAATGAGGGCCGTTATAAACGACACGAAAAAACTGTTGAACAGCCACCTGAGAATCTCTGTTTTTTTGAATAATTCGCGGTATTGCTCCAGAGTCGGGTTCTTGATTGTCAGCCGATTGGCCCGCAGATTGTATAGTTCCGCATTGGTTTTAAAACTGCTGATCGCCATCCAATAAAAAGGAAACAATGCGAAAAACAAAAATGCGGCTAAAGGCAGGTATAGCCCGAAAATCCGTTTGATCAACCAATATTTTTTCCGTCTCATAGAAACATCCTTACTCCCGGCGAAGATATCGCAGCATTAAGATGATTACGATCAGCAGAACCGGGAACAGAAAAAGGGATATAGCGGCGCCCTCGCCGATTCGTCCGGCTACCATGGCGATATCATAGGCCATGGTGGAGAAAATCTGAGTCGCATTAATCGGTCCACCATGCGTCAAGATGTAAACTATCTGAAAGTCGGCAAAGGTCCAGATGGTCGAAAACAGGACCACCACTGAAATTACCGGCTGCAGCAGCGGCAGGGTGATGTGCCAGTACTTACGGTGCCAGCGGGCGCCATCGATATCGGCGGCTTCATAAAGCGCGTCGGGAATCGTCATGAGGCCGGCCAGAATGGAAACAGCGAAAAACGGCAGCCCGCGCCATGTGTTGACGATCACCACCGATACCATGGCCCAGAAAGTGTCGCCCAGCCAGTTGATCTTGTTTGAGATAATGCCGACCTTCAGCAGCATATAATTAATGATGCTGAAAAGGGAATCAAACATCCACAGCCAGGTCAGGACACTCAGGGAAGTGGGAACGATCCACGGTAGGAGGATCAGTCCCCGCGCGACATTACGGTAGCGAAATTCTTGAATCAATACCTGGGCGAGGATCAATCCCAGAAGAAGCTTTAAAGAGACGGTTGTAACCGTGTAAATAAAAGAATTCAGCGCAGTCTGGAGAAACAGTGGATCATGCAGAAGTTTAATATAGTTTCCGACCCCAACGAACTTGCCGGGCATCCCCAGGATCCGGTCAGTGATGCTGATGTAGACCGCCAGACAAAACGGATAGGCCAAAAGCACGAGTAGGAGAAAGAGGGCCGGCGAGATCATGAAGTAGCCGGTGAGCGCCTCAGGTTTCAAAAATTTTCTTAACCATACCTTCACGACATCCCGTTGTTGGACTGCAGTCGTCGTCATGTCCCTCGCCGCCCTCATCTTTCGGTGTTAGGCCTTTGCGTAAATATCCTTAAGCTCTCCTTCAGCGATGGCAATCGTCTCCTCGTTGGACATGCCTTTGCAGGCTCTCGCGAACATGTTTATAATCACGTATTTGACCATTGCTTCCGCCGCCTGTCTGGAGGGCGGCGCCGGATAACCCGGCATGCGCACATATTTGGGAATTGACCGCATAATTTCGATCTTTGGATCTTTTTTCCAGACCGGATCATTCTCGTAGTAGTTCAGCAGACCGGCCATCATGCCCTCGCCTATTCCCATCCAGGCGGAGTACTGTTCTGGACTGAGCAACCATTCAATGAATTCTTTGGATTCTTTCTTGGCTTTCGAAAATTTGAAGACCCCCAGGCTGATCGCCGTGGAATAGCCGAAACGGCCGGCGGAGCCCTTGGGCCAGAGCGCGTGATTGATGACTTCTCGCAGATGAGGGGCATTCTTTTTGGCAGCCCAGTAGATGCTGGCGGCGTTTCCGGTGACAGAGACGGCCTCTGCCAGAAACGCACGGTTGTTGCTGGAGTCGTCCCAGGACAGGACATCGGGGGTTTCGGCTTCCTGATACAGCTTCCGGCGGTAATCGATTGCTTTGGCGGTTTCGGGCGAATTGATGGCCACCGTTTTACCGTCTTTTTCGCATTCCTTTCCGCCGAAGGCCCAGAGCATTGGATAATGGGACTGATTGCCGTCTCCGATTGCGCGGCCCAGTGCAAACCCCACGGGATGACCTTTGTCATTGAGCTTTTTGCTCATGACCAGCATCTCTTCATAGGTGTCCGGGAATTTGTCATAGCCGACTTCCTTCGCCCAGTCCGTGCGGTAAGTGATTGCAATCGGGATAATCCCCCACGGCACGGATCTCCATGTTCCGTCCACGATGGAAATATCCTGTCCGATATTGGTCCAGCCCTGCAGTTTGCCACCCAGGCTCTGGCAGACGTCGCTGATATCTTCAAGGGCATGCGCGAACAGATGAGGTCCGTCGCTCCAGAGGGTGATAATATCTGGACCGGCTCCGGTTTCTACCGCTGCAGCGGTTTTGGTCGGCAGGTCCGTCTGGTTGATAAACTCGAACTTGACCTCCACACCCTTTTCTTTGGAGTATTTTTTCGCCTGCTCCCGCAGCAGATCGTCCATGGCATTTAGGGTGTTGGACCAGGTAAGCACATTTACCTGGGTAGCCCCCAACCCACTGCGCAGGAATGTCCCAAAGGACAGCGCGGTGGCGGCTCCTGCGGTAGTCGCTAAAAACTTTCGCCTGCTCATGGGACGGCCCAAGGGCTTGGATTCGGATGAGTTCTTTTTATCTTTAGTCGTATTTGCCATAGCTTACCTCCTTCCATTCTTGAGGTCAACTTCAGGATGGTTAATCCAGTCCCGCCAGTTGGCTCCTCAGTTATCTCCATCGTTTGCCCGAATGTCTTGCTGCAACTCAAAACATGAAAAATTTACCACCTCCTTTAATCTTATTGTCGCAATCCCGGTTTAAGAAATATAATTCTGCTCAGGAATTACAGAGTCCAAGCTTCGATTTACCCCTCAGCAGCATTGATTACGGTTTGGCTCTGGTGCTTTAGGAACCGCGCGGGTAAATAGTTCCGGCTCATGGATG
>CP070771.1:1669221-1674161 GCA_020345785.1 Desulfobacterales bacterium | reverse complement strand
TCGATTTTAATGTCTCCTCCCAGGCAGCGGGCCAAAACCTGGGCCCCTGCCAGGCCGAGTCCATGTCCTTTGCGGGGGACGATGGAACATTCGGCAACCTGGGCGTAGCGTTTAAAAATCAGTTCCTGATGTTCGGGCTCGACCCCGGGTCCGTCATCGGTCACCGCCAGCAAAAGATTGTCGCCTGCGACATCCATCAAGATGTTGACCCGTTCTCTCCGATGGTGGAGGGCATTTTTAAAAAGGTTGCCTGCAATCTGCCGGAACTTGACTTCATCCTGGAACACCTCGGTGCTTTGCATCTGGGTGGAAATTTCAACAAATATCCCGTTCTGCGACAGCAGCTCATGGGCATCTTTTTCGGCCTGGTATTTGCCGATTTCCTCCGATAAGGGACCGGTCATGATTTCCAGGGCATCCTTCAAGGCCTGATACACGGATGTTGCCGGACGAAAATGGGAACAGATCAAGCAGCCGGATTCCGAACGTCCGATTTCAAGCAAATCATTGAGCATGGCCCGGGCTTTTTTGGTGTTGCGCAAGGTACGCTTGAGGGTGTTTTCCTGCTTGGAGGACAGGGAACCGAATTTATCCTGTTTCTCCAGAAGGGTTCGCAGGCCGGTTTCGATAATCGCGATGGGATCTTTGAGCTCGTGAATGAGAAATTGGATTTCGATTTCACGGAAAAATTGGTGGGGCGTTACAGAAGTTCCCTGCAGGACCGGATTTTGCTGATCTGATTGGTTCATGATTGCTCTCGGATAGAAGTTATTGGTTAGTAGTTTTGTGCGATCAATCATCGCAAATTCGTTGCACTATTGGCAATTATATGAATTGTTGTGGGTATCCTCTCTATTAACAAATAACAAATAACTAATAACATTTAGTTTAGAGATATTCTCTCAAATAGGAATGCAATAGTCCACCCTACTCCAAATTACTGCTCACCTTGGCAAGCCGCTCCGCCGGATAAAACTGAACGGTCACCGTAGTGCCCCCTGAATCCATGCAGCTCTCAGGTTGCCCGACCTGGACACATTCCTCAATATCGCCCGGGCAGACAGCCGCATCCTCCGGTATGTGGCGGCAAAGTTTGGATTTCATCTTGAGTTTGAATTGATAGCGCTCGGAAAAAATTCTCATCCTCAGTAAATCAAATCCTTTGCCGCCGGCACCAAAATCATATGGTTTGCGGGAGGAATATTGCATGGTATCATAGGCTGTGAAGAAATTTTCAAAAATCAATCGCTGATTTTCCGCACTGATTCCGATACCGGTATCCTGGATCTCCAATTCCGGCCCGGTGCCCCCTTCTCTTACCGAAACGGTGATTTTACCGCCATCCGGCGTATTTTCGATGGCGTTGCGCACCAGGCCTTCAACGATTTTATCGAGAACATCGGCGGGAATCCAAATAGCCCGTACCGGGGATAGGCGGGTTTCCACCCTGCATTTGCGATGGGCAAAACGCGGCTGCAGCGCTTGAATTTTTTGCTCGACAAATTGATCCAACCGCATGGCCTCTGATTTGACGTCATGACGTCCGAAAAGTTCATCGATACGTCGGCGCAGCCGGGCAAGAATGTCCTTTTCGGCCAGGTTCTCGGCTACCAGTACCTCCAACTCATCAGCGCAGGCGTCCAGCAAAGATGACAGCATATAATGGATCTTATAATCTTTTTTTCTCAGGATATCTTCAATCTCATACTGCATTTCAAGCAGCCGGTCCAGATTTCTTTGGGCGCGATTCAGAATGTTATCCCAGTTGTGATCCTCGAGCCCTTCCAGCCTTTTTCTCAGGATGCTCAGCGAGGCGCTCAATATAGATACCGGCGTCTTCAGTTCGTGGGAAAGATGATGAATGACGCGGTCCTTAGCGCGGTTAAGGTTCTGGACCTCTTGATAAGAGCGCTTGAGTTCTTCATTGATGGCGGCGTTTTCAATGGGAAGTGCGACATAGTTTGCAATAGCTGACAGAAGATCGACATCCGTCTGATCGAAAGTTTCTTCTTTCTTGTTGACGGCACATAGGACGCCGATTAGACGGTCCTGAATCTGGAGGGGCACATCGAGCATACTACGGGTCTGATAGCTTGATTGTTCATCCACCTGACTGAAAAAATACGGATCTTGGGATGTATCCGGTACGATATAGGGTTGGCCTGTCCGATAGACGTGACCCGCCACCCCTTTGTCAGCCGGGAATCGGATTTCCTTCATTCTCTGGCCGGTTTCGCCGTCGTCGTACGCCGATTCGCGGAAAAAAAACTCCTTTTTATCCTCATCCAGCAAAATGACGGATGCGCCTTCCACCTGCATTAAGTGCTGAACCTCTTTTGTAATAAACTCAAGGCGCTCGTCCAGCAGGCGATATCGATGTAGGGCTCTGGCGATGCGCAAAAGCGCCTGGTTGATTCTGGCGTCACGCTTTTGCCGGGTCACATCCCGCAGCGTAACTACCTGCCCGGCCGGCTGATTATCCTCATCATAAAAAATGGCGCCGTCGATGACAATATCCAGCAGACGGCCGTCCTTGGTAAAACGTTTGGTTTCAAAGCCATGCAGCACTTTTTCATCGAACAATTGTCGGATGCCCTGACGGGTCGCTTCTTTCAAATCATCGGGTATAAAGGAGGGTATGATTTTATCCTCCAATTCCTCCAGCTTCCAGCCGAATACTTTCTCAAATGCCGGATTCAGATAGGATACCGTGCCGTCCATGTTAAAAACGAACACAGGATAGGGCAAAAAATTAAGAAAAGCGAGGTAGCGCTGTTCGGCCCGCCGGCTGGTCTGGGAAAGTTCCAGTGCACAAACTTCGGAGGCTTTCAGCGCCTGCTCGGCCAAAACCCGATCGGTAACATCCCGGGCAATACCCCTGAACCCGACGCGTTGACCGCCCTCATCTGTAATCAGGTTGGCGGATATCTCCAGATTTCGCTTTTCCCCATCCTTGCGGGAAATCTGCCACTTGATATCCACAATGCCCACGCCGGTTCTAAAAATGCGGTTAAACGAATCATAAGCGATGCGGGCATTGGCTTCATCCATGAAGTCGGTGAAATTGTGATCCTGAATTTCGTCTCTCGCATGTCCGAAAATTCGACACAGCGCATCGTTGAAAAACTTAAAGTTTCCGTGCAGGTCGACCTCGTAAAATCCATCGGCCACGTCCTCGATAAGCACCCGGTAGCGGTCTTCCTGGATTTTTGTTTCTTCGGTCCCCGGTTTGATGGGTCTTTCTTTACGCGTCATAAATGTATCGGCGAATCTTAGGGATTTCTAATTTCGGAATTATAACCAATAACAAGAAGAACTAGTAATCATTCTCGAGTATCCCGAAAGCATCCGCATCAAGTAAATTGACTTTATTGGCTTGCAGCACTTCAACGGCCTTGTCATTGTCGCTGAAACGAAAAATCATCACCGCCCTGCCCTGGGAAAAACCGATGAAGGCATACGTGTAAATTACCTGAATATTAGCCTCGAATAGCGGTTTAAGAATCCGTGCCAGGCTGCCGGGTCTATCCTCGATTTCAGCCGCAACGACTTCATTAACATGGGCCGGTATGGCCATTTCCATCAGGATCCGTCTTGCTTTATTCACGTCGGAAACCAGAAGCCGCAGCTGACCGAATGCCCCGGTATCCACCAGATTCAGCGCTCGCAGATTGATACCGGCCTGTCCCAAAGCATTGGTAACTTCAAATAAACGACCAGGAGCATTCTCGATGGACACCACAATTTGTTTTAACTTCATTAGATCCTCCACCTTCATCCGGATGAACCGGAATTTTTAAATTGAAACTATCAAATTTTTCGCTTGGGAAGTCTAAAGGAAATTAAAGGGTTGTGTCAAGCAAGAAAGATTATGAATGGCGAAATCGGAAGGCGGAAGGCGGAAAAAGGCATAGAGCAGAGCGCCTATGGCATAGAGCAGAGGGCAGAGGGCATGGAGCATGGCGGGGCGGATGGAGTTAAAGGAATTTGGAAGTCGGGATGTGAAAGTGGGGAGGTAGAAGGCCGTGGGCTGCACTCTCAATTCCGAATTCCACATTCTCACTTCCAACTTCAAAAAACTCAGTCCTCAGTCCTCAGCACTCAGTCCTTTTTTTGCCTAAAGCGAAGCACTCAGCTATTCTGCGGTGCGCTCCTCCAGTGGCCAAAGGCCTTTCTCCTCGAGCACCGACCTTAATGTCTTCAGGGCTGAATTCGTTGCCGGCATCCCGCCGTAAATGGCGGTTTGAAAAATGACTTCGGCGACTTCATGCGGTGTGCATCCGACATTCAAGGCGGCCTGAATGT
Organism: Desulfobacterales bacterium; assembly: GCA_020345785.1. Next base: position 1,669,856 of record CP070771.1, on the reverse strand, counting down.
GCAACCGGAGTTCATCGAGCCGGGATAACACCGTCAGAGCCGCCACGGTAATCAGCTGTCGGGTCTTGTGGGGTATTTTTTCACGGGCATACATTTGCCCGGTGATAAATAGTGAAAGATCCCGGGCCAGATCCCTGTCAAATGCCCGCCAGAGTTCAAACGGTCTTTCATCTGCAACATCCATAAAATACAATTCGGCGGTCTTTTTGGTTTTTTCAACAATATCCCGGCTCAAATGGGTCTCCTTTCTTATGCCCCCATGCAGGCATGTCTAAAAGCAATTCTTCCAAGCAGCTGAAGTTTTTCCGTAAGAGAAAGATGAGGTTTCAGGTGTCAGGTTTCGGGTGTCAGTCTCTCCCGCTGAATTTGGATCATTTTAAATGTTTGATTAACCTTTAAAGCGACTACTGATATTTGAATGCTGTTGATCGGTTCTTAATTTACCCCAAAGTATACAAAAATTATTGTTTAAAATGAGTATTTAAATCAAAAAGGGTGGAAAATAAAAATTCGGAATTCCACCCTTCGAACCGCCCACCGCTGATCAATCGTCAACCTTTAATTGACCGGGCTGACACCTGACACCTCTTATGAAACTTCACCTAAACGGAACAGCGAACCGCAGAACAGCAGAA
>CP070771.1:1664177-1669121 GCA_020345785.1 Desulfobacterales bacterium | reverse complement strand
GCATTCAGCACCTGATTGGCCGACTCGGTCACCGCTGTTCCGGGACCGAATACTCCCGCGGCTCCTGCCTGGTACAAAAAATCATAATCAGACGGCGGTATGATCCCTCCGACGACCACCAGTATGTCCTCGCCGCCTTCGGTTTTCAGGGCTTCGATAAGTTGAGGCACCAGTGTTTTGTGGGCCGCGACCTGACTGGATACGCCCACCACGTGGACATCATTTTCCACTGCCATTCGGGCAACCTCGCCGGGGGTTTGAAACATGGGGCTGATATCCACGTCGAACCCGAGGTCGGCAAATCCCGTGGCAATCACTTTTATTCCGCGGTCATGGCCGTCCTGGCCCATCTTGGTGACAAGGATCCGGGGGCGGCGTCCCTCTTTGTCCTGAAACTGCTCGGTTCTCTTGAGCACGGCATCAAAGATTTCATCTTTTCCGTACTCGGCAGCATACACCCCGGAGATACACTGGGTGGTGGCTACATAACGTCCGAATTCCTTTTCAAGGGCGTCGGATATCTCGCCGACCGTCGCCCTGAGCCGAACTGCGGCAATACTCAATTCCAGTAGGTTAGCGCCGGATGCAGCACCTTTGGTCAGGTCATCCAGCGCCTTCTGCACGGCCGCATGATCGCGGTTTTTCCTCAGCTCTTTCAGCCTTGCGATCTGCTCATCACGCACACTGGCCGGAACCTCCAGTATTTCCAGATCGACACCTTCTTCAATCTGATACTTGTTCACGCCCACAATAACATCCTTGCCCTGATCAATCCGCGCCTGTCTGCGGGCCGCCGATTCCTCGATGCGCAGCTTCGGCATGCCGGTTTCGATCGCCTTGGCCATGCCGCCCATCTCTTCCACCTCATCGATGATCTTGCTGGCCTCTCGAATGATGCCGTCCGTCAGAGACTCAAGATAATAGGAGCCCGCCAGAGGATCCACCACATGACAGATCTGTGATTCTTCCTGGACGATGAGCTGGGTATTTCTGGCAATCCTGGCAGAGAAATCCGTAGGCAATCCCACGGCCTCGTCAAAAGAATTGGTGTGCAAAGACTGCGTTCCCCCCAGCGCAGCCGACATACACTCCAGGGTGGTTCGAATGATATTGTTGTAAGGATCCTGTGCCGTCAGGCTCCAGCCGGATGTCTGGCAATGGGTGCGCAACATGGTCGAGCGCGGGTTTTTAGGGTTAAACCGGCTGATCAGCCTGTGCCATAAATATCGCGCCGCCCTTAGCATGGCAATGTCCATGAAAAAGTTCATCCCGATGCCAAAAAAGAAAGAAAGCCGCGGTGCAAAGTCGTCGATATCCAGTCCGGCATTCAAGGCCGCCCGCACATATTCCACACCGTCTGCCATGGTAAAGGCGGTTTGCAGCACGGAATCGGCGCCGGCTTCCATCATATGATATCCGCTGATACTGATTGTGTTGTATTTGGGCATACGTTTCGAGCAGTAGCCGATAATGTCCGAGACGATCCGCATGGAGGGTTCCGGCGGATAAATATAGGTATTGCGCGTCAAGAATTCCTTTAAAATATCGTTCTGGATGGTACCGCTCAGTTTTTCCTGGCTGACGCCCTGCTCTTCGGCGGCCACGATATAGCCTGCAAGAATCGGCAGCACGGCGCCGTTCATGGTCATGGAAACCGTCATCTGATCCAAAGGGATCTGGTCAAAAAGGATTTTCATATCTTCAACGGAATCCACCGCAACCCCGGCCTTGCCGATATCCCCGACAACTCTCGGATGATCGGAGTCATACCCCCGGTGGGTAGCCAGATCAAAAGCCACCGAAAGCCCCTTCTGGCCGGCGGCCAGGCACCTTCTGTAAAAGGCGTTGGATTCTTTGGCGGTTGAAAAACCGGCATACTGGCGAATGGTCCAGGGTCGCCCGGCATACATGGTAGCTTTGGGTCCCCGCACGTAGGGTGCGAATCCCGGCAGGGTGTTGACATGCTCCATCCCTTCAAGGTCCTCCGCCGTATACAGCGGTTTGACAGCAATCCCTTCCGGGGTTTGCCAGTTCAATGAATCCAGAGACTTTCCTCTCAACTCCTTGGTTGCAAGACCGATCCATTTCTCGATATCGGGATGCTCTGACATAATGGTACACTCCTTTTGTCGGATAATAGTATTCAAAATCGGTTATAGTTTTTTGCATTCATATTTTTTATTTCAGCAAATCATTGATGCTGGATGCTCGATACTGGATGCTGGATATTGGCTACTCGATACTGCATATTCAACTCGCAACTCGCAGCCGGCAGCCTGATCCTTTCCAAGCCGTCCTAATCAATCCGCAACCCGAAATCTGCAATCCGTAATCGAAAGACTCGCACCCCGCAACCCGCACCGCGCTTAATCTCTTTCACAAAGCTCCACCAGAACGCCGTTGGTGGATTTGGGATGCAAAAACGCTATCCTGGCGCCGCCGGCACCGATTCTGGGTTTTTCATCTATCAGCCGGATACCTTTTTCCTTCAGCTCCTGCAAAGCAGCTTCAACATTATCGACTCTAAAGGCGACATGCTGAATTCCTTCGCCTTTTTTTTCCAGATACTTCGCGATCGGACCATCCGGTGCCGTCGATTCCAGCAATTCCACTTCACTCTCTCCCACCGGGAAAAACGCCGTGGTCACTTTCTGCTCGGCAACGGTTTCCGAACCCTCGAATTCCAGGCCCAGCACATCCGTCCAAAAATTTTTCCCTTGATCAATACTGTTTACGGCGATCCCCAGATGGTCGATTTTCAGAACCTTCATGGCACCTCCTCGTATTTGTGGTTTCGATCGTTACGTTCGTTTAGATGGTTTGAATCGTTCGGCTCGTTTGGCTGGTTAAGAGGGTTGAGTTTGACTATTCGACCAGTGTTCCACATCGGCTTTGAGTTTTCAGCCTCCAACCTCTAACCTCCAACATTTCCTCTGTCTCAACCATCCAAACCGTCAAAACCATCTAAACCATTCTAACATCAGGGAGCAGACTCTACGGCCACGACCTCGGGTACTTCCTGCTTTAAAATTCTCTCTATCCCGTTTTTAAGGGTCATTTGAGACATGGGGCATCCACCGCAGGCGCCCTGCAAGCGTACCGTCACGATGCCGTTCTGCACATCCACCAGCTCAACATCGCCGCCGTCAGCCTGGAGCATCGGTCTTATTTTTTGCAATGCTGCTTCAACTTTTTCTTTCATGATGTTTTCTCCTTTATGTTGGTTTCGTTCGTCCCTGTGAAATCCGCTTCGCTCGTCCCTAACGGGAATTTCACGGGATAAATTTAGATCGTTTTGATTGTTTTTATTCGTTTGTTTGGTTTCGATCGTTATTTTGTAGCTGATTCGTTGAATACGTTGAATAGGGGGGAAAAAATTAGATTTTATTCCCTATTCCAAATCCGAAATCCGAAATCCGCATTCAATTCTCCATTTGCCGGTAAAACTCCTTGCGAAATGATTCAAATGCATCTGCTATTATTGCCGCTCGCATCTGCTTGATAAAACTTATAAAATAATGAATATTATGGATCGTGTTCAAACGATAGGCCAGCAGTTCCCGCGCCAGATACAGATGGCGCAGGTAGGCCCTGGAATAATGGCGGCAGGTATAGCACCGGCATCCGGAATCCAGCGGATCGGTATCATCCTTGTAGCGGGAATTGCTGATATTGATGGTTCCGTTTGGAGTAAACATTTGACCGTTTCTGGCATTGCGCGTAGGCAAAACACAGTCGAACATGTCGGCTCCCAGTGCTACCAGTTCGATCAGATTTTCAGGGGTTCCCACCCCCATTATGTACCGGGGGCTGGCTTCCGGTAAAATCGGCAGCGTAAAATCGGCCATTTCCATCATAAGATCAACCGGCTCCCCAACGCTCAATCCCCCGACGGCATAGCCGCTGAAATCGAGCTGCACCAGTTCTTCCGCAGACCGCTGCCGCAGATCCGTGAACATCCCCCCCTGGACGATGCCGAACAGGGCATTGCGGCCGTTTTGAGAGGTCTGCCAGGCTTGCCGACACCTTTGAGCCCACAGGGTGGTTGTTTCAAGCGCCGACCGGCATTGTTCTCTGGTGGCCGGATATTCGATACATTGATCCAGACACATCATAATATCTGCGCCCAGGCAGGTTTGAATGTCAATTACTTTTTCCGGACTCAACAACTGTTTGGACCCGTCAATATGAGATTGAAAGGTGACGCCATCCTGTGAGATCTTAGCCAGTTTCGCCAGGGAGAATACCTGAAAACCGCCGCTGTCCGTCAATATGGGCTTGCGCCAATTCATAAAGCCATGAAGCCCCTCAAACTTGCCGATAACATCACATCCCGGCCTCAGGTATAAATGATAGGTATTGCCAAGGATTATTTGCGCACCGGTTGCCGCCAGCTCTTCCGGGGATACCGACTTTACGGAACCCAGGGTCCCTACCGGCATAAATATCGGCGTTTCGACGGCACCATGGGCGGTTTGAATCACGCCCGCCCTGGCGCGGGAATCAGTTGATTCTGCTATGACTTCAAAAGAGAACATAACTTAGAAGTCCGTGGTCGGTTGTCCGTGGTCCGTTGTCAGGTATCGGTGACAGGGTCTTTGAATTCATTTTGCCGCAGCCAACAACGGATTATTGACAACTGACATCAAAAAATAAACATCGCATCCCCGTAGCTATAAAACCGATAACGGCGCCTGATCGCCTCCTGATAGGCATCCAATACATTCTGCCGGCCGGCAAAGGCCGAGACCAACATCAGCAGCGTCGATTTCGGCAGATGAAAATTGGTGATCAGGGCATCGACGATTTTAAATCTGAATCCGGGATAAATAAACAGGCCACAACTGCCGCCGCCCACTTTTATCCTGCTGTTTGCGTTGGCCGCGAATTCAAGTGTTCGCACGCAAGTGGTGCCGACGGCAATTATTCTATGTCCGGCGCTCC
>CP070771.1:1659107-1664077 GCA_020345785.1 Desulfobacterales bacterium | reverse complement strand
GTTTTCGGCGCGAATCGCGACACCGGTTCCACCGACTGCGACGGCATTCGGTTTATCGGTTGCCATCTCGATGACCTGACGGCCGAATCGCAACCGGACTTTCCGCTCAATAACTTCCAGAACTTCCGCGTCGATCACATTACATCCGCGGAAAAATCGAGCCACAAAGCGGGTGCGCGGCTTGCGATAAAGCCTTTCCGGTGCATCACACTGCACGCAGGCCCCTTTGTTCAGAACGGCGATGCGATCGCTCATCGTCAATGCTTCTTCCTGGTCGTGGGTTACGTATAAAAAGGTGGTCGCTGTCTGACGCTGAATATGCTTCAGCTCGGTTTGCATTTCGCGCCGTATTTTTTCATCTAATGCCGACAGGGGCTCATCCAGTAAAAGAATCGTCGGCTGGGGCGCCAGTGCTCTTGCCAGGGCGACCCGTTGCTGCTCGCCGCCGCTGAGAAGGGTTGCGTTTTTGTTTTCCAATCCGCTCAGACCGACGAGCTTGAGCATCGCAGATATCTTGGAATCCAGTTCACGGCCCCTTGTTTTTCTGGCTTTCAGCCCGTACGCCACATTTTGCGCGACGGTCATGTGGGGAAATATGGCATATTGCTGGAAGACCATTCCCAGGTTGCGATTCCAGGGAGGAACTTGGGCGACGTCGGCACCCTCTAAATTAATCTTTCCAGCATCGGGTTTTTCCAAGCCGGCGACCATTCTGAGAATAGTTGATTTGCCCGATCCGCTGGGTCCGAGAAATGTGAAAAATTCTCCTTTGTCAACCTGGAGCGATATGTTGTCGGCAATGACGGTGTGCCCGAATCGTTTGCAGATTTTTTCGAGATGAAGAATAGGCGCTATGGCTGTCTGTAAGGTCACTAAATGATCAACCTTTGGATGTAGTCAACGGTAGTTTGCACACAAATCTCAACAGCTCGGGTCATGGTACCCAGGCTCATGGATGCAAGATCTGCTCTTTGGTGGAGTTCTGATTGGCGCTCTTTTTTCAAGTCGGCGACCAATTCGGCCACCTGCCGGGGCAGGTACGGCAGGTGAACAAAGCCACAGAGAGTTTTATATCCGTGTTTATTAATCGTTTGCAGCGCACAGAAAAGCGTGGCATTGCAAAGAAAGGCGCCGGCCGTATTGGAAATTCGGGCCGGAATACCGGCCGCCAATAAACTCTCTGATAATTCCCGCAGCGGCAGGGTCGCACGCAACGCGACCTGCCCCTGATCGGTGATATTTCCCCTGTCCAGATACAATCCGTCATTATCCGGAATTTCGAAATCGGTGAGATTGACGGCAAAACGCTCAAGCCGTATCATCGGCTCGCCGGGCCACAGTCCCATACTGATAACTGCCGCTGGTTTGCAATCTTTAATCAATGCCTCCATCCGTTCTTGTATATTTTTAAAGGATACGGGAATAGTTCGTCCGACGACTTTATATCCGTTGATTTGGGCGCCATCAAGAGATTTTGCAACTTCTCCCGACGGATTGAGGCCGCGGCCGCCGTATGGTTCAAAGCCTGTTAAGAGAAGTGTCTTGGATTCCATGGTTCAAACCTAGTTAATTGTTTTGAAAAGTTGCATTTTATGGGCGCGAGTATGACCAATAATGGGTAATCTGTCAAGCTCCGTGGCAACGCTGGATGGTGTTGCAGAGGGATGACACCTGCAAAATACTTCCGGCTCCGGATGAAGGATCAAGGTTTCTAAGGAAGTCATACCTGCCCCGTAAAAGCCGGTTGGAGCGAAGCGTAAATCCCGCTTTTGCGGGGAAGCGAAGAAGAAATTAATCACGAAAACACGAAAAGGCGAAAATAAAAGTTTCGTGTTTTCGTGATGAAATCCGCCTCCGGCGGATCATAAAATGCAAAAAAATAAAATTTTAGACGCTATGATTCGACTCGTTTGTTGGTCCGTTTCAATCTTCGATCCAAGAGGGGATTGGGCTCGTTTTTCATTTTCTTCATCCGCTTTAACACACTGCCCATCCCACTCCTTTTCAGCTCATCAAAGTGCTCAAAGACGGCTTCCTCCAGCAGCCTGAAATCTTTTAAAGACCATGTCGTATGATGTTGAAGATATACCTCGAATGTTGAATTTGAATAATCGATACGCCGTCCGGCCTTTTTCCAATTACCGGTATGTTCGAGTTCGTGTAAATTTAATACGCCATTAATTATGGCTTTGAGCGCCTCATCATGGATATTTTTCATGGCTTCTTCATTGTGGCGCTTCCACTGCTCCGGATCGTGCCGGTTGTAGGGATTTATTTTCTCCATAATCGCCTCCTATTGTTCAATCTGCAGTTTAAGCACCATTGTCCGTAAAGGCAATGGACTGATCCTTAACGTTGCCTAAATTGGCATAACTATTTAAGAAGGGGTGGGCGCAAGATCGTCGTTTTTACTAGATCGATGCTGGTCTGCGCGAAGCGTTGATCCCGCGATAGCGGGGATACTGGATATTCGGTAATAGGCCTAGGATGAAATCCGGAAACATCCAGCATCCAGCCTGCCAGGCCGAAGCTCTGAAAGAGCGAAGTCTGGAAACCAGTATCCAGGATCAATAAATAGTGCCAATGATTTTCGTCGAAACTGCCTTCGTCCGGTGCAATATTTTATCCAATTATAGGGTTATCCTTTGGTGTTGATTGTTGCGCCATTTATCATTATCTTGGCATCGGAACTAAGTGCTCCTATTCGTAATTACGGCAATGTATTAGCAGCAATTTTTTTTCACCGCAGAGGTCGCAGAGAATGATTATTTTTTATTTGCCGTTGAGAGGCCCCGCCGAGACGGGATGACCGATCTGTTTTTTAAGTTAAATGGCGGCCTCCGGCAAATAAAAAGACTCAAGTCCTGCGGACAATACAAAAACCTGATCTTCCAGTTGTCCGGTTTCATATTCGAATGAATTGTATGTTGGCCTTAAGATTTATTAGTTGCCGATCTATTTTCTGCCATAAAGCTGATTGTTTTTCATTTGCCTTCCTCTCAAAGGCAAATGAAAAGAAAGATTTCTCTGCACTGTATTTATGAAACTGTGTACTTTGCGTCAAAATCAAAGAATACCATGGGAAAGGGGACAGCCAATGCCAATCGATCTTGATAAGTTCAAAATGGCCTATGAGAAATGGGTGGAAGACAGCCTGCCGGATTATCGGGCGGGCAAGATGCAGGAAATTGTGAAAAAATATCCCTTCGTGGTCTCAGAGGACATCCCCTGGACCCCCTACCGGGGCCGGCCGTCGGAGCAGACCGTTGCACTGGTTACCAGCGGCGGCCTCTATCTCAAGCAAAGCCAGCCGGCCTTCAACACTGAATCAATTCACGGCGATCCGTCTTTCCGTGAAATCCCCAAAACCGTCCGCCAGGAGGACATCGGTCTTGCGCATGCCCACTACGATCACAGCCTGGCGCTGCAGGACATCAACATCATTTTTCCCGTCCAGCGCTTTGTCGAACTGGAAAAGGAGGGTATCATCGGCAGGGTGCCGGATACGCTCTACAGTTTCAGCTATGTCAACGACGTGGTGACACTGGTGACAAAGACGCTGCCGGATTTCATTTCCCGGATCAAGGCCGACGGTGTCGACGTTCTCTTCCTGGTGCCGGTCTGACCCAAGTGCCATCAGACCGTGGGTCTGATCCAGCGGACGGCGGAGGAGGCGGGTATCGTCACCATCTCCATGGGCAATGAGCCCGAGCGCATGGCGCACATCAAACCGCCCCGGGCCCTGCTCGTCAAGTTTGCACGGGGCAGTATGTTCGGTGAGCCGGGCAACGCCGACCGCCAGCGGCGCATCATTATGGATGCCCTTGAAGCCTTAAAAACCATGACCAAGCCGGGCGCCATACAGGAGCTGCCCTATCAGTGGAAGCGGCCGGATCCGCATTAATCCGCCCTGAAAAATAGGGGATTTATGGTTAAATTTGCTCTTTGAAAACTGAAGAAAGATGTTTGCTCGAAGGTTTGGCGGATTAATTATTGCATGAGCATAGACGGGCTAAAAAATCGAGCCGACATCAAATTTTAGTTGCAAAAAAGGAAGTTTGTCCCGATAATGGCCTTTCTTGACAACGCGTGGGGGCTCTGCCATCAGAAGCCTTATTGCTTGTTGGTTAAAGGTGGTTTTTTTATAAGAGTTGCACCATGAACGATACGCCAAAGAGGGCACCTAAGCGACACTGGGGACGACTGCTGCTCGCGGCGCTTGTGCTGCTCGGCGCCACTGCGGCCTTTGTCGCACAGAATCGAAGTGACGGCCGACCGCCGCAGCGGCCCGAGCCTCCGGCCGTTGCGGTCACAGCTGCCGCCGCAGTTCTGAAAACAGTACCGGTTCAGCTGACGGCCATCGGGACGGTGGAGAGCTGTGCCTCGGTTTCGATCAAATCCCGCATATCGGGGCAGCTGGTGCAGGTTCATTTCAAAGAGGGCCAGGACGTCTCCAAGGGAGATTTGCTGTTTACCATTGATCCCCGACCTTACGAAGTCGCGCTCAAAGAAGCCCAGGCCAGACTCGCGAAAGACAGGGTCCTGACCGAGAAGGCGGAGATAGATGCCCGGCGCTATGCCGATCTGGCCGGTAAAGATTTCGTCAGCAAGGACAAGTCCGAACAGTTTCGCGCCAATGCAGCGGCCCTCAAGGCAACGGTGGAGGGTGACAAGGCGGCTGTCGAGAATGTGCGCCTGCAGCTGAGTTATTGTTACATCCACGCACCCTTCAGCGGCCGCACCGGCAGCCTTCTGGTGGATGAAGGCGCCCAGATCAAAGCCAATGACGATCGCGGTCTGGTGGACATCACGCAAATCGCGCCGATCTACGTCAGTTTTTCCGTTCCGCAACAGGATCTGGGTCGCATCCAGCAGCACATGAATCAGGCCACCCTACCGGTGGCGGCCTTTTTGCCCGGGGACCAAAACCACCCCGAACAGGGAAGTCTGACCTTTCTCGACAACCGGGT
>CP070771.1:1654009-1659007 GCA_020345785.1 Desulfobacterales bacterium | reverse complement strand
GCCGCCTCAATGGCCCGAATCGTCGCTTTCATGGATTCAAAAGCCAGGGTGAGCAATCCGCTCATGCCCACCACATCGGGTTGGAAGTCCTGAATGGCCGCCACAAATGCATCCGGATGCTGATCGATGCCGATGTCCCGCACCTCAAATCCATTGGCTTCAAGCAGGAAGATGACAATATTCTTGCCGATATCGTGGATATCGCCCTTGACGGTGCCGATCAGAACCCGGCCCCGTCCCGGACCGGTTTGCGCCTCCGCCATCAGGGGCCGGATCATTCCGGAAATCTGATTCAACATCTCGCCGGCCATCATCAGCTGCGGCAGGAAATATTCACTTTTTTCGAAGCGATGGCCGACCTCCTCCATGGCCGACGAACAGGACGCAAGAATTGCCATGGGATCCGTGCCCGCATCCAGCAATTGTTGAGCGCTTTGCAACGCCTCTTTTTCCTGCATTTCCACCATGGCCTGGATCAACGATTCGGTCATGGAAGGTCTCCTTATTTAAAATAATTTCAGGTGTCAACACTTCAAAGGGCAAGAATCAAAAGAGCCGAACAGACTAGCCTGTCGTCGTCGATATGGCGCCCGTTGCCGGGAGATAAAACCGCACGGCATAGTCTCTGACCATGCGGTCAGCGTTGAAACGCCATCCAAGACTTTGCATGGAACCTTTAATCCGCTCGATCCACCGATGAGGTATTCCGCTTTCATCGCGCTCGTAGTAAAGCGGAATCACCTGCTTTTCCAGAACATCATATAGAAATTCCGAGTCTCTGCGATCCTGCACATTCGGATCATTGTGCATGCCGCCGTGGCCGATGACAAAGCCGTTTCTTCCGTTAAACGCTTCATTCCACCAGCCATCAAGAATCGAGAGGTTCAAGCCTCCGTTCAAGACGACCTTTTGACCGCTGGTTCCGCATGCTTCCAGCGGCCGCCGCGGGGTATTCAACCACACGTCCACTCCCTGCACGAGGTGCCGGGCCACATTGTAGTCGTAATCTTCGACGAAAACAATGCGCCTTTTAAGCGCCGGATCATTTGTGAACTGTATGATGCGCTGCAGAATTTTCTTGCCTTCGTCGTCGCGCGGATGCGCTTTTCCGGCAAAAATGATCTGAATCGGTCGCTTCGAATCGGCCACCAGTCTCACCAGTCGCTCAGGTTGTGACAGAACAAGGTCTCCCCGTTTATATGTCGCAAATCGACGGGCAGAACCGATGGTGAGGATATTCGGGTCGAGGATTTGATCGATCTGCTGGATCGTCTCATGGTCACCCAGTCGTTCTGCCTGGCGGAGCATTCGCCGCCGGACAAAAATAATCAACCGCATATTCAATATCTGGTGGACCTCCCAAAGCTCTCCGGGATCAATTTCAGACACCTTTTCCCAAATATCCGGGTGTATCATCCGGGTCGGCCAATTGTGTGCCAGCCGGGTTTCAAATAGCTTGTACATCGGCGGCGCGATCCAGGACAGTACATGAACCCCGTTTGTAATGTGTCCGATCGGAATCTCAGTTTCGGGCCGGTTTGGCCAGAGTGCGCGCCACATGTGGCGGCTGATGTCCCCGTGAATTGACGAGACGGCATTGGCGTGACGCGAATTTTTCAGCGCCAGCACGGTCATACAAAACGGCTCGGTCTTATCGTCTCGATTCACACGGCCCAATGCCATCAGGGCGTCATGCGATAATCCCAGTTTCTCGCGGAAAACGCCCAGATGCTCTTCCACCAGCTCTGACGAGAAGCGGTCGTGTCCGGCGGCTACGGGTGTATGCGTGGTAAACACGGTGTATCGCGATACCAGCGCCAGGGCCTTCTCGAACGGAATGGCATCATCCTCCATGATTCGCCGAACCTCCTCGAGGATGGCAAAGGCACTGTGACCCTCGTTAAGATGCAGCACTCCCGGGAATATATCAAGCATTTGCAAAGCACGCGCTCCCCCAATCCCCAACAACAACTCCTGACGAATCCGCGTACGGTCATTTCCTCCGTAAAGACGGGAGGTCAGCATACGGTCCTCATCTTTATTTCCCTCGACATTCGAGTCGAGCAGAAGCAACCGTACCCTGCCGACCCGCAGCTGCCATAGCTTGGCCAGGATAAATCCTTCCCGCGTGTCGATTCGGATCACCAGCGTTTGACCATCGGGCCGGGTCACCGGTTCAAAGGGCAACTGGCTGGCGTCAAGGTCGACATATTCTTCCTCCTGCCAACCGGTCTTCGTCAGGCGCTGCATAAAGTAGCCTTGGTTATATAACAGACCGATTCCGATCAGGGGAATTCCCAGATCGGACGAACTCTTCAGATGATCACCGGCCAGAACCCCCAATCCGCCGGAATAAATCGGCAGCGATTCGTGCAAGCCAAATTCTGCCGAGAAATAGGCCACCGGCCGACTCCACAGGCTGCCGCCATGCACGACGCCCCAGGTGAGCGGCTTTTCCAAGTATTCATTGAGTCGGCGAAACGCATGATTTATCCGGCTGTGGAGCACCAGCTCGGATGCCCGCTGTTCGATCTGGTCGGGGCTCATGCGGTTCAAAAACGCAATGGGATTATGATCCACCTCCCGCCATAAGTGCGGATCCAGGTCGGTAAACAGCCGGATGACCTCCGGATGCCATGTCCACCATAGGTTTTGAGCCAATACCCGCAGCCGCTGATGAAGATTCTCTGTCGACTTTTGCATGCACAATTCTCCTTGCTTATACGGTTGATTTTGAGCCTCGGACTCGGTAATCCGGCTTTTTCGGTATCTGGGCCAGATTTGCCGAAGCTCTATGAAATAAAAAGAATAATCTCAACCAACCGAATACGTTCTATCGGTAAAAGATATTATTGCCTTTTTGCTAATTAATCCGCCCTGAAAAATGGTATAATTTCATAAATGTTGACAAAAGGCAATGTCATCGATTTGAAATTTGGTTGCTTGTTTCGGCACCCTTGTATTATCGTATTCTATAAAATTAGAGCGTTTGATTAAACCCTTGGACGTTATGGATAAATTAAATAACTCTCACAAAAACCGCCGATCTCGGAACGTCATTCTGGCAAACGCTCTATTTGACAGATTCAGTCAAATTTCACTAAAAAAATAAAATAATCATCTTCATCCGAAAGCCGCAACAATTTTTAGAGACGAATAAGCTTTGACGCCACCCATCCGAAAAATAATCCATATCGATATGGATGCTTTTTATGCCTCCGTTGAACAGCGCGACAGACCCGAATTAAAGGGCAAACCTGTGATTGTGGGCGGTGATCCAAAATCCAGAGGGGTGGTGGCCGCCTGTTCATATGAGGCCAGAAAATTCGGTGTGCATTCTGCCATGGCAGCCGCTACAGCCTACCGACTGTGTCCGGATGCCGTCTTCATCCGGTCGAGATTTGACGTCTATCGAGCGGTCTCGGCCCAGATAAGGGAAATTTTCTATGAATATACCGACCTGGTCGAACCCTTGTCTCTGGATGAGGCGTTTCTCGATGTCACGCACAATTTCAAGGGGATGCCGTCTGCGACGCTGATCGCCCGTGAGATTAAGCGCAAGATTTTCGAGAAAACCGGGAAACTCACCGCATCAGCCGGCGTTTCATTCAACAAATTTCTGGCCAAGGTTGCCTCTGATATGAACAAACCGGATGGGATAACCGTCATTACCCCCGAGATGGCGGATGCATTCATTGATAAGTTGCCGATCAGAAAATTTTTCGGCGTCGGCAAGGTTACCGAAGAAAAGATGCTCAACCTTGGAATCAAAACCGGCGCCGATCTCAAGAAATTTAAAAAGGAACAGCTGATCCAGCTTTTCGGCAAATCCGGAAGTTATTTTTACGACATTGCGCACGGATTGGATGACAGACCGGTCGAGCCCAATCGAATCAGAAAATCCATTGGAAAAGAGACGACCTTTGCCGAGGACATTGACGACACCGACCGGATGGTGGAGATACTGGAGAACATTGCCGGCAATTTGGAAAACTCGCTGATGAAACGTGATGCCAAGGGTCGGACGGTTACGCTTAAAGTGAAATATTTTGATTTTCAGTCCGTCACCAGAAGCGTTACGATCGATGAGCCCGCTGACAGCGCCTCAGTTATCATGAGATATATCAGACCGTTGTTGTCTAAGACCGAGGCGGGCGCCAAGAAGGTTAGATTGCTGGGTATATCGGTTTCTAATTTCGACGATCAGCAGCCCCATGTCCGCAAGGCCGGCAAACATCGACAGCTGCCGTTGCCGTTGAAGTTCACCAGGAATTTAGATCAGGCAAATGAACAGCACCTCTGGTAAATCCGCGGCCACCGGCAGAGCTGAGGGTATGAGGAAAGCCTCTGGAATGGGCTGGAACCACGCTCTGCCGGTGGTCGCGGATTTACTCTATACATGAAAAAAGGAGAGAAAATCATGAAAAGGAGTTCCCCCCCAGTTGCACCCAAGGCAATGCCCGACAGCACCGCCAAACGACTCGTCGAGCTTGGCAGCTGTTTAGAATACCTTGAAAAGGAAGGCCTGATGGTTCGCATCCTTTCAGCGGTATCCTCAAAACATGAATTAGCAGGGATTGCCAGACACTATGAGGGCAAAAAATGCGTGCTGTTTGAACGTGTGAAGGGCAGCAAGTATCCCGTATTTATGGGAATGCTTTGGAATCGAGACATTGTCGGACAACTTTTCGGAATGCCCGGGGAGAAGGTGCCTTTCGAAATTGCTGCCGCAATCGGATCCTGGCACAACAATAAAAAAAAATTACCGTCGCCTGTGCTCCCCAAGGGCCCCGCCAATGAAGTCGTTGAAGAGAATGTCGACCTTTACAAGCTCCCGATCCCGGTGCATGCGATGAAGGACGGCGGAAGGTACTTTGACTGTTCCGTGGTGGTTGTAAAAAACCCGGAGACCGGAATTTCAAATACATCGATTCATCGCATGATGGTCACCCGCAAAGACCGCCTGACATTTTTGATTGATCCCGGCCGTCACCTGGG
>CP070771.1:1648894-1653909 GCA_020345785.1 Desulfobacterales bacterium | reverse complement strand
CTCTTCGAATCCGTAGGCCAAGCAGCAGGTTGAGCGTCAGCGAAATCCCGCCGTTTTTCAGGTGGGGTTCAAATCCTGCCCCCGCGAAGCGGGATCACACGTCTAATTATAATGGCCTTTCGGTGTGCGACGGGCGCACCAGTAATGTCCAAAGGGGATAGACCAATGGAGGTCATCTCCTTTTTTGTTGTTTAAATACAGCATCTTTGCTAAATTATAAGATAAAGAGCTGGGCTTAATGAATAATCTTAAAGGTCCATTAAAAGAAATCGACAATAAGCAATAAGAAGTTCCGGACGAACTGGATGAGAAAAACAATTCAGTCTCGCTCCAGGGGTTAATCAATGAATGTGGCCAGTACGGATGCCGCGGCGTCACGCCCGGCGTTTTTTTTACTGTTTTTTTTGTTTATCGGCAGTGGCGCGTCGGCACTGATCTACGAACTGGTCTGGTTTCAGTTGCTGGGTCTTGTGATCGGAGTATCGTCTATCTCGCTCGGGATACTGCTCGGGACCTTCATGGGCGGCATGTGTCTCGGCAGTCTGCTGCTGCCGCGGGTGCTGTCCACGTCCCATCATCCCCTGAAAATCTACGCCTGTCTCGAGCTTGGCATTGGAGTCTGCGGCATACTGCTGCTTTACGGCATGCCGCTGTTGGGGAATCTGTATTTTGGTACGGCAACTGAAGGCTTCCTGGATTATACCCTGCGTGGTCTGTTCGCAGGTCTCTGCCTGCTGCCGCCGACCCTGCTGATGGGAGCGACGCTACCGGCGATCGCTCGTTGGGTCAAATCAACTCCGAACGGGGTTTCCTGGCTTGGTCTCTTCTACGGTGGAAATATCATCGGTGCCGTGCTCGGCACGATGCTGGCCGGCTTTTATCTGTTGCGCTTTTACGACGTTGTCGTTGCGACATACGTTGCCGTCGCGTTGAATCTGACAGTAGCGTTGGCGGCGTTCGGGGTGATGCAGTTTGCCGCATACCGGAAGGACGAGAGTCAGGACCGTTTTTACATTTCACGTCAGGCCTGGCCGGTTTACATCACAACGATGCTATCGGGCGCGACCGCGCTGGCCGCCGAGGTCCTCTGGACCCGGCACCTGTCACTGTTTATCGGGGCGACCGTCTATGGCTTTTCGCTGATTCTGTCGGTATTCCTGATTGGTCTGGGCCTCGGCAGCACCGGCGGAGCGAAGTTCGCCCAATACCTGAAACGCCCGAAGCAGGCCCTGGGTATCTGTCAGTTGCTGCTTTGCATCACGATCGCCTGGGCGGCTTACAGGGTTACCCAGACCCTCCCCTATTGGGACATTGATATCTCAGGTTATGAACCCTGGCGACGCTTGCGCGTGGATTTCCTGCGTTCGATGTGGGCGATGTTTCCGGCCGCGCTGCTATGGGGGGCCAGTTTCCCGCTGGCACTGGCCGCTGCGGCGGGCCGCAAACAGGATTCCGGCCGTCTTGTCGGCGGGCTCTATGCGGCGAATACCTTTGGCGCGATCATCGGTTCGCTGGCCGGCGGTTTCATTCTGGTGCCCTGGATCGGCAGTCAATTCACCCAGCAGATTGTCATTGCGTTGTCCGGCGGTTCCGCGTTGCTGATGTTTATTTCCGGCTTTGATTTCAACACCCTCAGAGTCAGGGCAATCGCAAGCGCTGGGATGGTCTTGCTGGTCGCCGTCGGCTGTATCCTCGCGGTGCCGCCGATAATCGGCGAAGTGATCGCCTTTGGCCGTTATCTGCCTACTTACGGCCGCGGGGTCAATGTCATATACGCCGGCGAGGGTCTGACATCGTCGATCGCGGTCACCGAGGAAAAGAACAGGGTGCGTAACTACCACAATTCCGGCAAGGTGCAGGCCTCGAGTAATCCTCAGGATATGCGGCTGCAACGCATGCTGGGCCACCTGACGACACTGATCCCGGCAGGTCAGGACAATTTCCTCGTCATCGGTCTCGGGTCCGGTATGACAGCCGGAGCGGTCGGGATCAACCCCGACGTCGGCAACGTCACGATTGTTGAAATCGAGCCGCTGGTCCCGGAAGTCATTTCAACTTATTTCAGTGACTACAACTACGATGTCGTCAATAACCCGGTCGTCGACATTCATGTTGACGACGGCCGGCATTTCCTGCAGACAACCGACATGACCTTTGACGGAATTTCTTCCGACATGCTGGATCCGTGGGTGAAAGGAGCGGCCGCGCTCTTTACCGAGGAATTCTGGCGTCTGGCGAAGTCGCGTCTTAATCCGGGCGGTGTCGTGACGGTGTTCGTCCAGCTTTATGAAAGCACCGAGGATGCTGTAAAAAGCGAACTGGCGACCTTCATGGGTGTGTTCCCGAACGGCGCCGTATTCGGCAACACGATTGGCGGCGCCGGCTACGACCTTGTGCTGGTCGGCATGGCTGATGACGATACGATCGATGTGGACCGCATGATCGAGCGCTTCCGACAACCGCGTTTCGCCGAGGTGCGCAAGTCACTCGCCGAGGTCGGATTGATCAATATCACCGACCTGCTCAGCACTTTCGCCGGCCGTCCGGAGGATCTGGCACACTGGCTGAACGACGCGCAGATCAACCGCGACCGCAACATGCGCTTGCAATACCTGGCCGGGGAGGGGCTCAACATGCACAACCAAGACATCATTTACAACAACATGTTGTCCGGGGGCGTGGCGTATCCGCGGGAGCTGTTCAGTGGTTCCGAGGCGGAGCTTTCGGAACTCGAGCGCAAGATCCTCCTGCGCCAGGGACGACTAGTACCCGTAGTCCCGGGAACCTGAAAAAAACGGCGCGGCGGCTTTTACGGTATCAATGCGCGCAGGGACAGGGCCTTGCGGCCCTGCATGTTGTCACTGATCTGGGGCTCATTGCCGTTTTGACTCTGCTCGCACCGGAATTATGTAGTTTTCGATTTTTTAAATTCCTGCTCTACGAATCCGTAGGCCGAGCAGCAGGTTGAGCGCCAGCGAAATCCCGCTGCTTTTCAAGCGGGGTTCAAATCCTGCCTGGCGCACCAGTTATTTAAAGCCTTCAGGGTGATCATTCTGAAGGTTTTTTTATTAGAAAACCTAAGAAAAAAATAGAAAATGATAAAAAATCGTCCTTTCGGCGTCTTTTAGGAATTCTATCAATATACTTCAGGTCTACGGAATTGCTAATAATACAGTCACAAATAGAAAAACAGGCTGCTGTGGAAGTTTATGTCAAAAACACTACAAAAGGAATATAATTTCAAGTTATTATATTATTGCCCCTAAACGCGATCCAACGCCATATTAACTTTCTCCGATCACATTTGACAGTCAAGCCTCAACCGGCGGATAATTGCTTCCATTCTGCAGAATTCATCATCGATCAGCGACCACCTGAAGAAATGAAGGTATGAGGAAGACCCCTGGAAGGGGCCGAGACCAAGCTCCGCCGTTGGTCGCTGATGTATACAAAGCTAAAACCTTCTCAATTTTCATACCGATAAATCGGGGTGGCTAAGGCATAAAGTCGGTAAAATCATTTTCGAAATAATATAAATTACTTGAAATTCATAACCTAAGGTAAAATTTGCACTTCGTCTACGGCACGGCAGCGCCCATTGATAACGTTCGGGACGCAATAACCTGGTAAATGATAGTGATGAACAGTGGCATTTACTCACCTTTGGAACTCCAACCGCAGAATATCGAAGCTGAACAATCGCTGATCAGCGCCATCATGATCGACAATAATGTTCTTGACGACGTGGCGGATATCATCGAACCGGAAGACTTTTATGCAACCGCTCATAAAAAGATATATGCCGGCATTCTGGAGCTGACTGCGCAGGGTAAACCGGCAGATCTTGTCACTTTGGCTAATTTACTTCGCAACAAGAAGCAGTTGGACAGTATCGGCGGTGCGGTCTATTTGTCCAAAATTGCCGATTCCGTTCCGCCGGCTGTTCATGCCGGTCACTATGCCGGTATTATACGCCGCAAGTCCGCTCTGCGGAGTTTGATACGCCGGGGCAACGAAATCATCAATCGCAGTCTTAAATGTGGTGATGATGTGGAAGAGGTGATCGATTTCGCCGAGCGCAGCATTTTGGAGATTTCGACCGCCACGGCGCAGCCAAGCTGCCGCCGTGTCGGGGAGTTGATGCTGGAAACCATCGAGCGTTTGGAAGAAAGACAGAAAAATCGCGCGATCGTCACGGGGGTGCCAAGCGGTTTCAGGGATTTGGACTGTCTGACGGCCGGATTTCAAAAAGCCGACTTGATTATTCTGGCCGCCAGACCGAGTATGGGGAAAACAGCCCTGGCATTGAACATTGCCAGGCATGCTGCTGTGGAGATCGGTATCCCGGTTGCCGTTTTTTCGCTGGAAATGTCCGAGGAACAGTTGGCCGAACGGCTGCTGACTGCCGAGGCCAAGGTTAATGCAGGGCGCCTGCGAGGCGGATTCATCAGCCGGGACGATTGGATGGAGCTGAACAATGCCGCCGAAAACCTGGCGTCTGCCCCTATATTTATCGACGATTCGACCGATTTGACCGCCTGGGATATCCGCGCTCGTTCACGCAGACTAAAGAAGAATGAAGGTATTGGTCTTGTGGTTATCGATTACCTCCAGTTAATCAAAAGCCGTCAGAGTGCCGAACGGCGGGATCTTGAAATTTCTGAAATTTCCAGGTCGTTGAAGTATATGGCCAAAGAGTTGAAGATTCCCGTGATTGCGCTCTCCCAGCTTAATCGCATGTTGGAAAAACGGGTGGACAAAAGACCTATCCTTTCCGACCTAAGGGAATCCGGTGCGCTGGAGCAGGACGCCGATCTGGTCATATTTATCTATCGGGACGAGGTTTATAACGAGCAGAATACGCTGGCCAGTGCGAGCATCGCTGAAATCACCCTTGCGAAACAGAGAAATGGTCCCATCGGCAGCTTGAAGCTCACGTTTTTCAAACCATATACCCGTTTTGAGAACATGAGCAATGAGTGCTCCTTTTAACCTAACCGGGACAAGCCGGTCGC
>CP070771.1:1643771-1648794 GCA_020345785.1 Desulfobacterales bacterium | reverse complement strand
GAAGAGGTCGATAACCTCATCTTCGGCAGTCACGTCCGTCGGCACCACATGTACCGTTCCGCCCGAACTCCGGATTTTATTGGCGGCAACCTCGAGCTTTTCACGGCTGCGCGAAGCCAGCACCGTTTTGGCCCCCTCGGCCGCAAAGGCAGCCGCGACGCTTTGACCGATGCCGGTACTCGCTCCCGTTATCACCGCAATACGATCCTGCAATTGCCCCATCTGTGTATCCTCCTGATTAATTTTAAATTTGAATCAGCATCTCTTCTACAAGCCGCTTCCACTCCTCCTCAAGCGGTATGTCCGGCCGCTTTCGGCCGGCGCGGGAGTACCAGTAATCGGCATTCCACAAAACGCCTTCCTCACGGTGAAGGTAGGCATGGACGGCGCTGCCCTGGACTGTAGGTATCTCCTGCGCAATGGAGTGCGCCGTATCCCAATCACCTTTTTTATCCCACCAGAGCGAAGTCAGAGTTTTGGATAGTTGCGAAGACGGTCGTTCATTATCAATACTCCGTATAAATTCTTCAAAGGTCATAGCAACTCCTGATAGATTATTATTATTTTCTCGATATCTTTTGATAGCTGCGAACACCAGGCAACCGAAGATAGCCAAAATTTCTCCAATTCTGCAAACCCGGGTTCGAGTGTTTTTGCATCTTCTGTGTTTTCCAAGTCAGCCATCAGCCCTTTGAGATGACTTGTTGTGATATGCTCCGTGCTACCGTCAATCGGATTCGATCTTTCCAATTTATCGATCAAAGCAGCAATTTCTTTACCGAGCTCGTTCATCTGATATTCACTATCGATATGATTTACAACCACCTAAAATGACGAATTACTGTATCGAACAAATATAAATTGATGTCAAGGGTATTGCCGGTAGGGAAAATACTCTCAGCCACTAATTAATTCATTTGGTCTGTAGCTGCAAAAACTAAAAACGGCAATCAACACCCAACAAACAACCTACAACTTACAATTATATTTGCTTTTTGAGCCGAATTTCGTAGTATAGCCGACATGATCAGAAATCCCGAATCCCAACTAGCGGAAAAAATAATCACCACCACCTGCTCCTATGACTGCGGTGGTCGGTGTCTTTTGAAAGTGCATGTGTCTGCAGGCAGGATTACCCGCATCAGCACCGACCACAGTCCCGGCCCCGGTTTGAGAGCCTGTATCCGGGGATTGTCTCAAAAAAATGTTGTTTATTCACCGGAACGTTTGACACGGCCTCTGAAAAGAAGCGGCATGCGGGGCAGCGGGCAATTTGAACCGATTTCCTGGGATGAAGCCCTTGAAAAAGTTTGCTGCGAATTAAAGCGGGTCAAAAACAATTACGGACCCGATGCCATTTTACTCATCGATTATTCCGGAAATTTAGGTGCCCTGCATGGCTCAGGGGGAAAGGCGGCTCGGCGTTTCTTTAATATGTTTGGCGGGTGCAGCGTGATCAGCGGCAACACCTCGATGGAAGCTGCCATATTTGCATCGCAAACTACCCTGGGCACCAAAATTACCGGAAACAGTCGCGACAATCTGCTTTATTCCAGATTGATTATCATGTGGGGCTGGAATCCGTTGATCTCACGTTTCGGTTCGGATACGGCCGCTTACCTGTCTATGGCCAAAAAGGCAGGAGCCAAAATCATCTGTGTGGATCCGCGCTTCAGCCCCTCGGTTAAATCGCTGGCCGATAAATGGCTTGCTATCAGGCCGGGTACCGATACCGCCATGCTGCTCGCCATGGCCTACGTTATGATCGCCGAAGATTTGTACGACCGTGATTTTGTAAAAGCCTATACCGAAGGCTTTGAAAAATTTAAAATGTATGTGACGGGTAATGAAGACGGGTTGCCCAAAACACCTCAATGGGCCGCCGACATCACGGGTGTACCGGCAGACGAAATCACCGCGCTTGCGCGGCAATACGCTTTAGTGAAACCGGCGGCCCTGTATACGGGATGGGCAGCCGGTCGCACTGCCTTCGGCGAGCAATTTCACCGAGCCGCGATTACCCTGGCAGCCATGACAGCCAACATTGGAAACAGGGGCGGACATGTTGCCGGCGGGACCGGATATATGGGGTTAGGAGCCGTGGCCCAACCCTTTTCCGTGCCCCGACAACCCAATCCACCGATCCATATGACCAAGATTTACGAGGCACTCCTCAAAGGCAAAAAGGGCGGATTTCCGGCTGATATCAAGCTGGTTTATATTGTCGGATGCAACCTTTTAAACCAGTTTCTAAATGTCAACAAAGGCGTGCAGGCACTAAAGCGCCCGGAATTTATCGTCGTCCACGATCTTTTTATGACGCCTACGGCACGCTACGCGGATGTTGTTTTGCCGGTTACCCATTTTTTTGAAAAAGAAGATATCGGACAACCATGGCTCGGCGGTCCCTACAATATCTACATGAATCGGGTCATAGAACCTTTGCCTGAAACCCGTTCGGATCTGGCAATATTTTCACAACTGGCTGAAGGTCTGGGAGTTAATGGTTTTGGTTTCAAATCAGATGAAGAATATCTCAAGGAAATGGTGGCCAACACATCGAGTCTTCCCGAATACAATGAATTCAAGCAGCAAGAGGTGCACCGCATTGAATTAAATCAACCGTGGGTCGCCTTCCGCAAACAGATCGAAGATCCGCTGAATCACCCCTTCCCGACGCCATCGGGCAAGATCGAAATTTTCAGCCGTAACATTGCGGAAATGAACCATGATCGGATTCCGCCCATACCCAAATATATTGAGTCGTGGGAGGGTCCGAAGGATAGCAGAATTAAAAAATATCCAATCCAGCTCGTCAGTCCCCATGCCAGAGCCCGGGTCAACTCCCAATTTGACAACATCCCTCATTTGAAAGCAAAAAGCGACAACGCCATCTGGATAAATTCCAAAGATGCGCTTTGGCGCGGCATTGCCGATGGCGACCGGGTCATGGTCTACAATGACCGCGGCAGCTTGCGAGCGGCGGCAAAAGTCACCGACCGGATAATGCCGGGTGTGGCCAGTCTGGATGCGGGTGCCTGGTACCGGCCGGATTCCCGGGGTATCGATAATGGCGGCTGCGTCAATGTGCTCACCAAGGACGAGATGTCACCAGGCGGGGCTTTTGCCTGCAATAGTTGCCTAGTGGAAATCGCACCGGAGAAATGAACTCGACCGGTGGAAAAATTGCAATTCCGTTGTTGGGAACCTCTTTAAAAATCTTTTAAAAAAAATTAGGGTGTTCGATCTCCATCCCCTGGTCCCCATAGAAAAGGGGTATGGGGTATTACCACAATTTGATTATCGGCCACAAATTTAACGGTGGTTTCGGGAATGGCAGAATAGAAAATCCCGACTTTTTTACCATTCGGATCCAGGATATCGGCGCCGAATTTATAATACCCGTAATCCTGCCAGACCGCGCCGGTCATAGCTTTGAATTCATCGGTATCCGGCGCCGTCATTCGCCACATTTTGGAATTCATTTCAAATTTAGGTTCTATGCCGAAAATGACATACGGATAGGTGTCATACCCGTAATAATAATATCTGTATTCCATCGGCAGCCGATTGGTTTCAAATTCCTCCTGGACCTGCTGGTTTCGCTTGAGACTCCCGTAGTTTCCGCTGCAACCGATTAGCAGCGCCAGACTGATCATAAACAGACTGATTAGACCTACTTGCTTATTCAGAACATTTTTACTTTCTTTGCTTGATCCAGTCATAATTCCTCCCAGCGGGCAAGATGTTATCTTCCAGATCCGTCATGTTTTGATTATAGAGCTACTGCGTATGTAGAGCCAACAGGCAGCTAAAGGCTACAATAAAAAGAGGGTTCATTTTCCGTCTGTTGCCGGCCATTAATATTTTTTCATAACTTCCGCAATCACCTGGTTCGAAAATCCTCTTGAGTAAAGAAATCGGTAGATTTTGCCTCTCCTTTTTTTCAGGTCATTTTCCCGCTCAAATTTCTTGATATTTTTAATCAGGATTTGCTCGGCATTTTCCCGTTCACCGGCTTCAGAGAGCGTTTCGGTAAGAATCCCTGCAACGCGTTTGCTCGTTAATCCTTTCCGGTTCAACTCATGACGGATGCGATTTGCTCCGTAGCCTTTTCTAAGCAGCTGGCCGATGAAGACCTCAGCGGTACGTTCATCATTTAGATAGTCCAGCCGTTCACACTTCAGCAAAACTTTCTCGATAACACCATCCTCAAAATTCCGCTGTTTTAATTTTTGGGCAAGCTCATATTTCGAATGGTTCCTGCTTGTCAGCAGCCGCAGGGCTGTATTAAAAGCCTTCTGGTAGTTGCCCCTTGCAATATGAGGTTTATCGTTGGTTTCTGGTCGCTGATTGCAGGTCACAGGATTCCCACTTGATTGCGTTTATTGGGTTTATCAAGTTGAATTTGTTCATTCGATGTCGTTATCAATACAAGTTGGGGCTTCGTCCCTATTGGAATGATGGAATGTTGGAATATTGGAAGAATGGGTTTATCGGTTCGCCGTCTTCTGTTATCTGTCCTCTGCTTGCCGCGCCATAGCCCTTTAGGGCGACGGCGGGTCATCTGTCTTCTGACTCCAGACTTCTGTCATCGGCAGGGATGCTGGGACCGGTAATTTCATAACCATCTTCGCGCAGCATTTTACTCATGCCGCGCACATGGGGTGCGCCGACAAGGGCAACCGCATCCCCCTCTTTCAAATATTCTTGCAGGCGTTCAAAAAAAATCTGATCACGCCGGTCGATGACGGAATGATGACGACTGGGAAACCGAAGCCCTTTTGAACGCAATTTTTCCAGATCACCGGCCAAATAACATGCTGCATACTCCCGTGCCAGTTTAGGCCACTGGTCAACATTCTTTAAAAAATCGATAATCCGATCCCGGGAAATGTTTTCCAGTACGTTTATCTGTTCCTCAATTGTTTCTAAAAATACGATCCTTTTCTCTAATTGCCCGGCAATGTTGTATGCTTCTAAATCAACCGAATATTTCCAGCCATTCTTTTGCAGATAATTC
>CP070771.1:1638641-1643671 GCA_020345785.1 Desulfobacterales bacterium | reverse complement strand
GCTCGGAACAATATTTGAACAAGAAACCGGTACGAAAATATTTGAAGAGTTTGATACCCGTATAGCCAAGCCCCTTCAGATGGAGGATTTTACTATTAACGATTGCAGGTATAAAACCAGTGAGGATTACGGGGACGGGCTAATTTCGAAGCACCGTTATTACCAGTTTCGAATGAGCACCAGAGATCTTGCCCGTTTCGGCCTTTTGTATTTGCGAAATGGCCGTTGGCGCGATCAACAAATTGTCCCCGCTGAATGGGTTCGGGAAAGTACTTCAAGTCATTCACAAATCTGGCTGGATGGCGGTTATGGTTACTTGTGGTGGACTGGTTCAAAGGAAGGATTAATCGCAAATGTTAACGTGAGAGGGCACGGTTATTTAGCTTCCGGTGCAGGAGTGAATAAGCTTATAGTGCTGCCCTACCGTAAGTTGGTAATAGTACACCGAGTCGATACCTTTAAAGAATTGCCGCGACAGTTACCCAGCCAGATAGGCCGTTTGTTATGGCTTATCCTCGATGCTGCCGGAGAGAAGGAGATCGGTGAAGACCCCTCTATTGAGGCTGCCAAAGGTGTTCGGCTAACTCCTGAAAAATTGAAAGAGACCTTGGAGGGCGGCACCAAATGGGTTGGGACAAACACCGGTCCAATTCCTGGTGGGGATAAAATTTTCATTTCCTGTTTACAGGACGGAAAGCTATTTTATTCAGTTGAAGGAAATAAAAGAATTAATGGTAAATGGTGGGTAAAGGATGACAAATTATACTTGAATCTAATAGGTATAAAGTTATTCTTCTACTTAATACAGGATGGCAGCATATTCAAATTTTTTGATCCTACAGGCACTTTGTTCGGGAAATTTGAGCTTTCAAACTAATAACTAACTGCTTCGGTGATGGCTTCGAAAGCAAGCGTCAACAAAATGTCTGTATCGTCATCAACCGGCTCTTCCTGAGCGGACACCTTGGCGATGACAACCTCTCTTTGGGGGTCGATCCACAGCCATTGCCCATGAATGCCGATACCGCAGAAAGCCCCGGACGCATTGCCCGTCTGGTACCATTGGCTGCGGTAGCAACCCTTCGGGAACAGATTGAAAAATTCGCCTTTTTTCCAGGGGACACTGTCGCCGCCGTGCCGTATGTCTTCGACCCACCAACTGGGCAGAATATCGTTGCCTCCCAGGCGCATGATTTCGCCAAAGCGCGCCAGGTCGCGCGGCAGTGCACAAATTCCCCCTGCCGTGCGCGGCGACCCTTCGTTGTCGACGGTTATATAGGCGCCGGCCTCGGCCCCCATCGGCTTCCAGACAAGGTCTGTAAACAAGCTGCTGAAATCCTGGCCCGCAACGCGCTCCACCACCCAGCCGAGAAAGTCTGAATTCGGTGAAAGGTACTTAAACACCTCCCCGTGTGGTTCCGGTGCCCGTGGGAGGGCGGTCAACAACCCGTGCAGGGTGCCGGGATCTTGGCCGGGTAGAGGCGGATCCCATAGCATGGCGCGGCGATAACGACCGTAATCGCCCGGTCTGTCAAGATATACCTCAGAGAACGAACTGCTGACCGTCATGTCGAGCACATGTCGCAGGGTGCAGTCGCCGTAAGCCGATGCTGCAACTTCCGGAATATATTTGATTACAGGACTTTCAGGGTCGAGCATTCCCCGGTCAACCAAAATTCCGGCCATGGCACCGGTCAGGGACTTGCTGATCGAAAACAAAATATGAGGGGTTGTCCCATCATAATCCCGGCTATACCGTTCAGCGACCAGCCGTCCCCTGCGAAGTACGACCAAGCCCCGGGTGGCGGTTGCATCGAGTACTTCCGGTAGCTGTCGCTCCTGTCCGTGTTGATCTTCAAAAACCAGCGATTCAAGAGATTGCCTTTCAGTTGCAAGCTCCCACCTGCGTTCAG
Source organism: Desulfobacterales bacterium (assembly GCA_020345785.1). Next base: position 1,641,758 of record CP070771.1, on the reverse strand, counting down.
GATTTTCAATCCGGGCAACGGGGATGAGCTTGTCTACATTATGAAACGACTGGGAGATATGCGGCGCTGTTCGCCAGTTGGCGAGCGTGACAGAGGTATCCATATATCCATATCTTTCTCAGAAAAAAGCAGATTGACCTAGGAAACGTAAAACAGGAGGATCGGCAATCCGATCCTCCTGTTTTTCATCTGAATGGGTGACCCCTAAACCTTCCCTCCGGCTGACGCAAATGGCACGCGGCCCAGTGTCTTGGCGTCACTTCAATTAACGGCGGCTCTTCAACCGGACAGCGGTCAAAAACATAGGGACAACGGGTGTGAAAACGGCAGCCCGGCGGCGGCGTGATCGGGCTGGGGATATCGCCTTCCAGGATGATGACTTTGCGGTCCGCCCGCGGGTTGGGTATCGGCACGGCTCCCAGCAGTGCTTCCGTATACGGGTGCAGCGGTGCTGCAAAGAGTGTCTTCATGTCGGTGAGTTCAACAACCTTTCCCAGATACATGACGGCGATACGGTGGCTGATGTGCTTAACCACCGCCAGGTCGTGGGATATAAACAAATAGGCCAGGTGGAACTCGTTTTGCAAATCCATCAAAAGATTGATTACCTGAGCTTGGATGGATACATCCAGGGCGGAAACCGGCTCGTCGGCGACAATCAGACTCGGATTCAACGCCAGGGCCCGGGCAATGCCGATGCGCTGGCGCTGGCCGCCGGAAAATTCATGCGGGCGTTTGGCCATCTGGCCGGCGCGAAATCCGACACGCTCCAGCAAGGCGGCCGCGCGTTCCCTTTTTTCCCGGCCGCTTGCCAGTCCGTAATTTTCCATCGGCTCCGCCACAATGTCACGGGCCGACATCCGCGGATTTAATGATGAATACGGATCCTGAAAAATCATCTGCATTTCCCGGCGCGCGGACCGGAGTTGGCTGCCGTGCAGATGGGTGATATCCCGTGATTTCAAGCGGATCTCACCGGCGGTGGGCGCCAGGAGTTTTAAGACCGTTTTGCCGACGGTGGTCTTGCCGCAGCCGCTTTCCCCAACCAATCCCAACGTTTCACCCCGTCGAATCTTGAAGGTCACGCCGTCCACCGCCAAGACATGGCCGATGGTGCGCAACAGGATGCCGCCGCGGATCGGAAAATACTTTTTCAAATTATTCACCGCCAGTATTTCTTCGCCGGACATATCGGCCGTAAGGGAAGCAATGTCAGACATCGATGTTAATCCTGTCGCTCTATAATCCTTTTTTCCACAGAAAATCGATTGTGTTTCATTCAGTTCTTCCGGAAATTTATAAAGACAAAAAAATAATCCCGATTATCCTGTTTATCCTGTCTGAATAAAAAATATAATAGAATCCATTCCATATTTTTAGGCATTGCTGTGGTCCGCTATAACCCGCTCGGTTTCCCAGCAGGCCGCCCAATGGCCGGGCATCTTTTCTTCCAGGGGCGGCATCACGCGACGGCAGTGGTCGACGGCATACTTGCAGCGCGGCGCAAAGGTGCAGCCGGTGATTTTTCGGCGCAGGGACGGCACCACGCCGGGAATTTCCTCCAGGCGGCGGACGGAGTCTCCTTTCGGCTGGTCGCTGTCAACCCTTGGTATGGAGGCCATCAGACCGATCGTGTAGGGATGCAGCGGCTGATCATACAGGTCATTGACGGGCGCCTCTTCGACTTTCAATCCCGTGTACATAACCATCACGCGATCGGCCATGTCGGCGATAACGCCCAGGTCATGGGTGATCATGATGATGGCGGTGTTCAGACTGCTCTTTAGATCGCCCATGAGCTTTAAAATCTGGGCCTGAATGGTCACATCCAAGGCAGTCGTCGGCTCGTCGGCGATCAGAATTTTTGGATTGCAGGACAGCGCCATGGCTATCATCACCCGCTGGCGCATGCCGCCCGACATCTGATGCGGGTACTCCCGGATACGGCGAGTCGGTTCGGGAATGCGTACCAGCCTTAAAAATTCAACGGCCCGGGCCAAAGCCTCCTTCTTCGAAAGTCCCTGATGCAGGGTTAACAGTTCGCTGATTTGAACACCAACGGTCATTACCGGGTTAAGGGATGTCATGGGTTCCTGAAAAATCATTGAAATTTCATTGCCCCTGACGCGGCGCATCTGCCTTTCTGTGAGTTCCAGCAGATTGCGATGTTCGAGATAAACAGCGCCGCTTTCGATGCGGCCCGGCGGCCGGGGAATCAGTCCCATGATCGTCAATGCCATCACGCTCTTGCCGCAGCCCGATTCGCCGACCACCCCCAGGGTTTCGCCGTGTTTCAATTGAAAAGACACCCCGTTGACGGCCCGGACGATACCGTCACGCATATAGAAGCGAACCTTGAGATTCTCGACCCCAAGCAGGTTGCCGTTGTCAGATGGTTTGGCGATCACAGGGCTGTTGCCTTAATTAATACCTGAATTTTGCACCTAGATCTCATCGACAGCGTTTGAAGCCACGCTGCCAGGATGGACTTCGAGCGATGTTGGGTTCAAAAAATTGTTGTTAAGAATAGGTTCAAAATTCCGGTAAAATATAAATTTTTCGCTGGTTAAAGTTTAGATTTTATTAAGTGAACGGCTTTTAGCCGCTATTTCATTTGGGGAGGTACCAAAGTTTTGTTTATCGCTGTTAAAAACCGCTCCCACTCACTATAAAGTCAGCTTTTTTAATCCACCTGCTTTTTCCTTTGACCTTTAGCCTTGAATTTCTTCGCAAGCGCATAGCTCTTAATAATTGCCAGGTCTTGATTTTGGTCTACACGCGTCAAGATGTGTTTCACATCTGCCGTGACAACCGCGGATCGAGCATGTCGCGCAGGCCATCTCCCATGATGTTTACTGCCAATACCGTCAGCGTCAAAAAGGCCCCCGGGAAAAAAATGATCCAGGGGCCGATCTCGAAATAAGTTCGCCCATCGGCCATGATGTTGCCCCAGCTTGGGATTTCCGGTGGCGTTCCGGCACCGATAAATCCCAGCAGGGATTCCGTGATGACCGCCGAGGCGAAAGCATAAGTTGCGGTCACCAGCAAGGGGGCTATAGTGTTAGGCAGCACATGGCGGAAAAGAATTTTGGGAAGACCGGTTCCAATGGAGACGGC
>CP070771.1:1633508-1638541 GCA_020345785.1 Desulfobacterales bacterium | reverse complement strand
GGTATCCTCTTGATTTACGGATTTGCGGTCATCCTGGGGTGGCTGCCGGCCATGGGCAGAGGCCAAACCGTCCAAATCGGATGGTGGAGCACCGGACTGCTAACGACCAGCGGTCTCAAATCCTTGATTTTGCCCTCGGTAACCCTCGGATTGTTCCAGATGACACTGATCATGCGCTTGGTGCGTTCCGAGATGCTCGAGGTTCTGCGGACGGACTATATTAAATTCGCCCGCGCCAGGGGACTTACCAATCGGGCGGTCAACTTCGGCCATGCGCTCAAAAACACGCTGGTTCCGGTCATCACGGTCACCGGTTTGCAGTTGGGCCAGATCATCGCCTATGCCATCATTACCGAGACCGTGTTCCAGTGGCCCGGCATGGGGTACCTGTTCCTGCAGTCGGTCATGCATGTCGACATTCCCGTGATGGGCGCCTATCTCATTCTGGTCGCCCTGATGTTTGTCGTGCTGAATTTGATCGTTGACTTTTTGTATTACGTGGTGGATCCGCGGCTGCGGATCGAGCGGATCGTTGCGGCCGGTTGATCCGGCGTAGTGTCTTAGAAATCATGTATGAAAATATTCCGCAATATCGCTCATCGTTGGCATCGTTTTATCGACGGTGACATTTTTTACAGCTTTCGCCGTTCTCCGGTGACGGTCGCGGCGGCAGGGGTCACGGCCGCCTTCATGCTGGCTGCGGCCTTTGCCCCGATTGTCGCCCCGCACAACACATATGATCTGTCAACGCTTTCACTGCTGGATGCTTTTACGCCGCCGGCCTGGGAAGAGGACGGCACGACCGATTATCTGCTGGGCACCGACGACCAGGGCCGCTGCATTTTGTCCACCATCATCTACGGCGCCCGGCTTTCGTTGGGCGTGGGGCTGGCAGCCGTGGTCTTCTCAGGTGTTATAGGAGTTCTGCTGGGATTGATCAGCGGCATTATCGGCGGTGTTGTCGACGCGGTCATCATGCGCGTGGCAGAAATCCAGCTCACCTTTCCGGCGGTACTCATTGCACTTCTGATCGACGGGGTCTTCCGCGGCATCATGCCGGTATATGCCATGGACGAACTGGCAATTTACATCGTAATCTTTTCCATCGGCATTTCCAGCTGGCCGCAATACGCTCGAACCGTGCGGGCTTCCACCATTGTGGAAAAGAAAAAGGAGTATGTCGAGGCGGCTCAGGTCATCGGTGTCCACCCGGTTCTGATCATGCTGCGCCATGTGCTGCCCAACGTGATGGGGCCGGTACTGGTAATCGCCACCATCAGCCTGGCTCTGGCCGTCATATTGGAAGCAACCCTGTCTTTTCTGGGCGTCGGCATCCCACCGACGGAGCCCTCCCTGGGCACCATGATACGCATCGGCAACGACTACCTCTTTTCGGGGGAATGGTGGATTACCATTTTCCCGGGCGCTGCACTGGCCATCCTGGTACTGGCTGTTAACCTGCTGGGCGATTGGATGCGGGACGCCCTCAACCCGAAGCTGAGATAATGAACAGACCGCTGCTGAACATCGAGAACTTAATAATCGAGTTCCCTTCACGCCGTGGAACCCTGGTGGCGGTGGACGGAATCTCCTTGCACATTGATCCCGGCGAGGTGTTGGGCGTCGTCGGTGAGTCGGGCGCCGGCAAGTCCCTGACCGGGGCGGCCATTATCGGCCTTCTCGAACCGCCTTTGCGGATTGCCGGCGGTCGCGTCTACCTGGAGGGGGAGCGTATCGACAACCTGCCTTACGACAGAATGCGGCGCATCCGGGGAAGAAAGATCGGCGCGATTTTCCAAGATCCCTTGACCAGCCTCAACCCGCTGTACACCATCGGCCAGCAACTTGTCGAAACGATCATGACACACACGAAAATGAACCAGGCCGCTGCGCGCCAACATGCGATCTCACTGATTAAGGAGGTCGGCATCCCGGGGAGCGAAAAGCGCATCGATCAGTACCCCCACCAGTTTTCCGGCGGAATGCGCCAGCGCGTGGTGATCGCCCTGGCGTTGTGCACCAACCCGCAGTTGATAATTGCCGATGAGCCCACCACGGCCCTGGATGTTTCCATCCAGGCTCAAATCATTGCTGTTTTAAAAGGTCTGTGTCGGGTGCATAACACGGCCGTTATGCTGATTACCCATGACATGGGAGTTATCGCCGAAACAGCCGATCGGGTGGCCGTGATGTACGCCGGCCGTTTGGCGGAGGTCGGTCCGGTGCGCGACGTGATCAAAAATCCTCACCACCCCTATACAGTGGGTTTGATGAATTCGATCCCGATCATCAAACGCGATGTCGAACGGCTGTACCAGATCGACGGTGTCATGCCGCGCTTAAATGAGATCCCCGCGGGCTGCGCCTTTCATCCCCGCTGTCCGCATGTCTTCAACCGCTGCCGGCAGGAGCGGCCCGAGCTGGAGCCGAAAGGAGGATCCCTGGCAGCATGCTGGCTGGAGAACCGGGAAAGTGAGGTCCTCCATGGCTGAAGCGCCCCTGGTCCGCGTACACGATCTTGCCCGTTATTTCGACGTCTCACCGCCGTTGCTCAACCGGCTGTTGGAACGCACCCCCAGACTCATCTTGAAGGCGGTGGACGGGGTGGAATTTGAGATCGAGCGCAGTAAAACTTTTGCCCTGGTCGGCGAGTCGGGATGCGGCAAATCAACGGTGGCGCGTCTTTTGGTCGGTTTGTATCAGCCGACCCGCGGCACCATTGAGTTTGACGGTACCGATATCGGGCGTTTGAAGTCGCGCAAGGAGATCTTGCCTTTCCGGCGCCGCATGCAGATGATCTTCCAGGATCCCTTTGCCAGCCTTAACCCGCGCTGGCGAGTGCTGGACATCATCGCCGAACCGCTGCGCACCTTTGGTCTGCTGAAAGGGCGTCGTGCGATCGAAGACCGCGTGGCCGAGCTGTTAAGACAGGTCGGTTTGAGTCCGGGTGACGGTCAGAACTATCCCCACGAATTTTCCGGCGGCCAGCGTCAGCGGATCGCCATTGCCCGGGCCTTGGCCGGCAACCCCGAGTTTCTGGTCAGCGACGAGCCCACCTCAGCGCTGGATGTATCCGTCCAAGCTCAGATTCTCAATCTGATGGCGGATTTGCAGAAAAAAATGGGTTTGACCTATCTGCTGATCACCCATGATCTGGCCGTTGTTCACCACATGGCCTCCCGGGTCGGCGTGATGTATCTGGGACGTCTTTGTGAACTGGCCGCTGCGGGAGCGTTATTTTCAAAGCCGCTTCATCCCTACACACGGCTGCTGTTGGAGACCTTGCCCGATCTTTCCATGAGCGGCAAGCCGCGCTCTCCGATGGCAGGCGAGGTCCCCAACCCCATGAATCCTCCGCCGGGCTGCGTTTTTCACCCCCGCTGTCCCTACGCCGAGGATCGTTGTCGTCGGGAAGTGCCCCGAGCCCTGCAGATCGGTGACCGCACGGCTGCCTGTCACGCCGTGGAAGAAAATCGGCTGCCGGACAACGGCAGTCATACAAAGTAACCGTAGGTTGGGTTGATCCGCCGTAGGCGGGGAAAACCAACAGAACTTAGTTCGCTTCGCTCATCCCGCTTGCAGCGGGAGTATAATGGGTTTTGTTTGATCACATTAGAGTCTTAGTTATTGTTTCTTTGCATTTTATGATCCGCCTGAGGCGGATTTCATCACGAAAACACGAAATTTAGAAAGCACGAAACTTATATTTTCTCCTTTTCGTGTTTTCGTCCTTTCGTGCTTTCGTGATTAATTACTTATTTGGTTCCGGCTTGTCCGGTTTAGGTTGTAGAATTTACGGGACGAAACTCGATCATTATGAAAGGTAATTGCAATGGCACAATCTTCTAATGTTTTGGATCTGTTTATAAAACTTGCCTCCATCAACAGCTATGTGGCTCAGGAAGGCAAGCTGGCTCAGGATCTCATCTCCCGCCTGAAGAACTTAGGTGCAACTGTTACGGTCGACGACTCGGCGGCCAAAACCGGCAGTGACACCGGCAACATTATTGCGACCCTGCCCGGCAAGGTTGCCGGCGCACCCAGAATCCTGCTATGTGCCCACATGGATACCATCGGGCCGACGGAAGGCATGGTTCCGGAACTGCGTGACGGGATTGTTTACAGCAATGGTAAGACGGTACTCGGGGCGGATGACAAAGCGGGGATAGCGGTTATCCTGACGACGCTTGAGCAACTGCAGAAAGACGGCACGCCCCACGGCGATTTGGAGATTGTTTTTACGGTTCAGGAGGAACCGGGGCTGGTGGGGGCCAAAAACCTGACGGCGGAACTGAAATCGGATTTCGGATATATCCTTGACGGGGATGGAGCGGTGGGCACCATCATCCACCGTGCTCCGGCCAAAGTTGATCTCGATCTAACCCTCGTCGGACAGGCGGCTCATGCCGGCATTTGCCCCGAAGAAGGTGTGAATGCCATTGTGACCGCATCCACGGCGATTTCCCGCCTGCACTCCGGACGCATCGACCGCGAAACCACCTCTAATATTGGTACCATTCGCGGTGGTCAAACCCGCAACATCGTACCGGATCAAGTGGAAATTGCCGCCGAAGTCCGCAGCCTGGATGACAGTAAGCTCGACCGGGAGGTAGAGATCATGCTGGGTGAATTTTCAAAAGCCGCCAAGGAATTCAACGCTCAGTTTACGTTTAAAAAGAATATTTCATTTCGCTCATTTAATGTCGCCGAGAGCCATCCTGCCACCACCATTGCAGTGCGGGCCGCCCGTTCAATCGGCGTGGAACCGACCCTTTGGGCTTCGGGCGGGGGACTGGACGCCAACATCTTCAACGGCCGCGGACTGCCTTGCGTGGCACTGGGTTTGGGAGTCGAAAATCCCCATTCGCACCAGGAATATGTTCCGGCATCTCAACTCGAAGAGGGCGTTCGCCTGTTGTCCGCGATTTTGCAGAATGCCGCCGGTGCATCTTCATAGCACGGCCGAAAGAGTCAACGACCACCTGCGGAGCAGGTGGCTTGCCTTTTCGGCCATAGGCCAAAAAGGCAAGAGG
>CP070771.1:1628367-1633408 GCA_020345785.1 Desulfobacterales bacterium | reverse complement strand
GGTAACATGGCACGAGTTTTGAATAATTAGCATACAAATGATGAAATAACTAAAGTGGAAGTTGTTAAAATTATGAAGAGAAATTCGGGATTCACATCTTTTGAGCTTGCCGTCACGCTAGCCGTCGTGGCCAGTGTGGCCGCTTTGGTCATGCCGCCATATCTGAAATGGCTCAGGACTTACAGGCTCAAAGAAGCCGCCACTACCCTTAAGGTGGATATAGAAATGGCAAAAACCAGGGCGATCAGTGAAAATGCATTTGTCGTCGTCCAATTTGCAGTCGGTAATTATTTCATATTTGTGGATAACGGCAACGGTGCCGGTGGTGTTTCAGAGGACTGGATCCTAAACGGCGATGAAGTACTTCTACGAAACAGGCCATTAACGGGAGGTGTTCGTATAGATTTAGCCAACACAACCTTTGCGGACGAAAGAACCCGCTTTAACGGTAGAGGTCGCATCGCAAACCAGGGAATAGTGACGCTGATCAATTCACAAGGCGATCAGAAACAACTTGACATGAATAACCGATTTGGCCGTATCAGCGTAAATTAGGGCAGCAGGATACGCACACGAGGCTGTTTGATGAGACAGCACTATTTTGTAGGTGATCAGAAAGGGTTTATGATGGCGGAAGTGTTGGTGGCGCTCGCCATGTTGTCGATTATCATCGGTGCTGTTTACGCCGTATTTGCTTCAGTCAACCGTACCGGCTCTAAGAATGTGATAACGGCAGATGTCATGCAAAATATGCGCACCAGCATTGAGTTCATGGAACAGGATATACGAATGGCGGGACTCGATCGATTCAATACTGCCAATGCCGGAATTGAAGTGGCTACTCCAGACACTCTGCGATTTACAGCGGATCGAAATATGGATGGTGTCATAAACACTGCGAGTTTAGCTGACGGAGTCCAGGAAGTGGATCTCGAACGCATAACCTATGCCTATGACGCCGCCAACAAAAGGCTCCGGCAGTGCCTCTATGAGGCAACATTTGATGATTGGGAAACCGTAGCCCAAAATGTTGACGATTTTCAATTTGCTTATTTTGATGCCGACGGCAACCCCCTGGCCTTTCCGATCGCCGATCTTTCCGTGATTAGAACAGTACAAATTTCTATGGCCATCGAGCAGTCGGCAAAACTTTCCGGGCCTGTTCGCCGTGCCTTAAGCAAACGTATTTTATGCCGCAATCTCGACTTCTAATTGGAGAAATTTACATGTTTCAGAACCAAATTAATCGGGGTAGCAATAAAAATCACCAAAGCGGATTTACCATTATCGAAGTCATGATTGCCGTCAGTATTTTTGCCATCGGATTTCTGGCCATATCGTCTTTGCAGTTTTCTGCAAGCAAGAACAATCGTACGGCCAGTGAGATTACCCAGGCAGTGACGATTGCAGCGGACCACATGGAGAGACTGGTGGTTTTATCCTTTAATCATGCAGATCTAGATCCCACCCTGAACCCCCATACGGAAAATCAAGGTAAATACCACATCCAATGGATCGTTGCCGACAGCGATTTAAACCTCGATGGGGTCGATGACGCTAAAACCGTCAGCATGACAGTTACGTGGGATCGACTGGCGGGAACAGGTGAGGGCACCCGACTGATTACCATCGATTTTCTTAAACCCGATGCGTAACCCACAAACGAGGGAAAAATGCCAAGCGGCAAAAGGAATAAGCCGATGGAACCTAAAGTTTCAACCTGTAATAATCAACAAGGATTCGCTATCGTAGTCGTCATATCGGTGCTGGCGTTGATCACGGTGGTAGGAATTATGGCTACCAGAACCACATCGACCGAGTTGCAGATTTCAACCAGTGATGAAATATACAAAATTTCTTTTTATGCTGCCGAAGCGGCCAGAGCGTATGTATTGAGCAATAATAATTTATACGGCGCGGCAAATATCAATCCCGGAGATCCGGTCGGATTTCCGGATGACTCAGACGAGGCCGTTACCCAGGCCGTGAAGGCCGGCTCCAATCAATATTTTAATGGCCACGTCGAATATCTGAACGCATCCATCCCTCCGAGAGGCACGGGTTTTCAGGTCGGCAAATTTAAAGCCCACATCTATCAGATGACGTGTACCGGACATGGGCCGCGAAATTCCGAGACCACAATAGAAGCCGGCTTTTTTCGGATCGGCTTTTAATCGGAGCGATTATTTAGGAGCTGTCATGAGACGAATCAATTACTACATCACGGCCACGATCACCATTTTATTTTGTCTTTTTCTCAAAGGCACGGCTGCTTTTGCAGACGACACCTGCGTGTTTATGGTAACCGCCGATAACGTGGAACCCAACATCGTCGTTTTGCTGGACAACGGGGCCGAGATGCAGCATGCGGTCTGGCATACGGCCTATGATGATAGCGCCGATTACACCCCGAATGTGGCCCAGCAAATAGATGTTGTCCCGAATGGCGCCAGCGGCAATGGATTTTTTAACGACAATGGTTACGGCATTTACGTATTCGGAGGTAAATATTACCTGACACCGGTAGGAGCGGACCTTGAGCTGATTACCGATGTCCGTTTAGAAGGTTTGGCATCGGTTGACAAAAAATCCTCAACTTGGACGATTAACGGGAATACGGTTGCCCTGCCGGCAGTCGCTGCTTCATCCGCGGACGCTGCCGGGATCATCGATAATGCCGGGACGTTCAGATACTCAAAGAATTATTTGAACTGGATTTTTTTTAGCGGCAACTATGGTGGAGATGGGTCGGACCTGCCGGATAAGAGCCGTTTTTACTACGCCAAAAAGGCGATCATGACGGTTGCAAAGCTGGCCGCCAACCAGGCCCAATTTGGTATTTATAATTTTACGGCCAGCGCCGATGGCGCCTCCAGTGTCCAGCCTCTTGGTATGGTTGTCAACACCCCACTGGCACCGTTGCCGGAGGACAATACCCTGGATCCAAACTTTGTAAACAACATCAACAACATGGGGACGGTGACCTTTTCACCCTTGGCCGAAGGTCTCGCCCGTGTGGGAGGGTATTACGGCTCTCCGTCTTCGAGCGTCGTAGGTTATTATTGTCAGAAAAGCTTTGTGATTGTGGTCTCACCGGGGATTTCTTCGGAGGACCAGGCTGCGGCGGCACAGTCTTCGCCGGCGAGCTTATCCGACTATGACGGAGATAGTGCAAGTGCTGGCATTGGTGAGGGTAATATCAAAGTGGATACAATCACATATTCAATTCCGGTAAACCAGAACGGATCGACCTATCTTGACGATGTGGCCTATTATCTGTATGCCAACGATATTGTCGATTATCAGGACGGTTTTCAGAACATCATGACCTATACCATCGGATTTATGGGGGGTCAACTCGGCAATCTTTTTCTTAAAAATGCCTCCAACAACGGCAACGGCAATCTAAACCTATACAATAGCGCTGATGAGGAGTACGGAAAATACCATTACGAAGCCGAAGATCCGGATGCACTGGCTCCGGCGCTTTTATCGGCCGTAAACGACATATTGTCAGCCACCAGTTCCTTTACCGCACCGGTGGTTCCGGTGACCCGAACCACCAGCGGCAACCGGATATATATGGCCTTTTTTAAGCCGGAGGAAGACAATTTCTGGGAAGGTAATGTAACCAAATTCGGGATTTCAAACAGCAACGAGATTGTCGATATGAACGGCAATTCGGCCACTTGGCCCAACGGGGCTATCCGGGAAGACGCAGTGCCCTACTGGCAGACAAAAGACTGGGCGGATCCTGCCAAGGCCACCTATATCCACAACGCCGACCGCCATATTTATACCTACATCGGGTACACTGAAGATTTGACCGACGCATCCAATGCGTTCACGGACGACAATGCGAACTTGACGGCGGCAGTCCTGGGGAATCCGACCCATACCACCGCCGAAATTATCGACTATGTCCGCGGTGCAGACGTTACGGATGAAGATGCAGACGGCGACAGCGCTGAAAACAGAAGCATTATCACCGGAGATGTGCTTCACAGCGAGCCGCTGGTGTTTCATTACATTTATCCGGGCAGCAGCTCCAAGACGATGGTTTATTTTGGTGCCAATGACGGCATGCTGCATGCTGTGCTGGATATAACCGATCCGAATGTCAGTGTCGATAATGACGAAACCAATCACGGCATTGAAGCATGGGCGTTTATCCCACCGGATCAGCTTCATCGGCTAAAGGATATGCTCGAAGGATCGAGTCATCCGTATTATGTCGATTCCAGTCCCAAGGCTTATTTTCAGGATATAGACGAAGATGGGCGAATTGATACCGCCGACGGAGACAAGGTCATCCTTGTTTGCGGGGCGAGAAAGGGCGGCAGCGGTTACTTTGCCCTCGACGTTACCGATCCTTTGGCGCCGCTATATTTATGGCGAATCGATCGCAGCGGCAGCACAACCGGCATCATAGAGTTCCAGAGCGCATCGATATTTAGCAATAACGGGGGGTCTTTTCAAGACGGTGATGCTTTGCGGATTTGGGATGGCGCCGAGATTTGGGGACCTGAGATTGCCGCCAGGGTAGACGGTGGCCTGACGGGTAATCTTCTGCGTTATGACAGCGGAATGATTTCCTTTCAGGCGGGCAAGAGGATTGGTAACCTGACCTCCGACGTTTATAACGATTATACAGATGGTGGCACTGCAACGCCTTTCATCTGGGCAGACATCGTAACCATTACGACCGCCGATCCGGATGTGATCATTCCGGAGCTGGGTGAGAGCTGGTCTGAGCCGCAATTCGGGCTCGTAAAGACCGCCGCGGAGGACACCACCGGCACACCTGTATTTTTTATCGGCGCTGGCTACAGCTCAGATCACTCGCTGGGCAAGGCCGTTATCGCCATAAACGTTATGACGGGCAGTGTCGTCAAGATATTTAAAAACGATTTCAGCGTCAGCGGGATGGATTACAGTATCGCCAGCTCGGTAGCCGCTATTGACGCAAACGGCAACGGGTTTGTGGACAAGGTTTATGTCGGGGATCTTGGTGGACAAATGTGGCGGCTTGGGAACTTTA
>CP070771.1:1623224-1628267 GCA_020345785.1 Desulfobacterales bacterium | reverse complement strand
TGGTTCACCAGGTCGGGCTGCCGTGGCATTTCGGCTGGCGCATGCCCACCAGCAGGTTGGAGGAAAGCGCCAACCTGTTGACACCGGCCACCGGCGACCCCAACACCCGCATCCCGGAAACCAAAGCCTTTATGGTCAATGTAACCAAAATATAGAAGGAGGTGATCGCATGAGCAAGTCCTTTTTAGTTGATACGACCCTGTGCACGGCCTGCAGAGGCTGCCAGGTAGCCTGTAAACAATGGCACGATCTGCCGGCCGAGGAAACCCTCAATCGTGGTTCCTACCAGAACCCGGCCGATCTCTCCTTCGACACCTACAAGCTGGTTCGCATGCGCGAAGAGATGATCGATGGAAAGCTCAGATGGCTGTTTTTTCCGGATCAATGCCGGCATTGCATTGCGCCTCCCTGCCAGGACACGGCCGGCGAGCCGTCCGCCATCTCAACCGACGCGGTCACCGGTGCCGTCATCTACACGGCCAACACCCGCGGGTTGGACCCCGCCGAAATCCGCGAGTCCTGTCCCTACGACATACCGCGTCTGGCCGACGACGGCACGCTCGCCAAGTGCGATATGTGCAACGACCGGGTGGCCAATGGACAGGAGCCGGCCTGCGTTAAAGTCTGCCCGACCGGCGCCATGAACTTCGGTGAAAGGGAGGAAATAGCGGCGCTGGCCAAGGAGCGTCTGGCGGATGCCAAGAAAAAGTACCCTGACGCCATGCTGTTGGACCCGATTGATGTCAGGACCATTTACCTGGTCGCTTTTGATCCCTATCTTTACCACGAATATTCATTGGCAAGCTCGCGTAATTATGGTATTACGCGACAAGCGTCATTGCGAAAAATGTTCCGCCCGTTTAATCGAGCGATTTCAGCGCTCGGTTAGATTTTGCAGAACAAGACATTTGAGATAAAAGGGGAGAAGGGGGATTCCTTTCTCCCCTTTTTAATCGCCCGAATATATGGTAAAGATCGGGAGAATGCGGTACGAGGTGCGGGGAACGATACGAGAAACACGAAATGTGAAAATTACAACCTAAAACCCGAAACCAGTTACCCGTGACCCGAAACACGCAACCCGTAACCCGAAACACGCTCGAGGAGCACAAATGACGGCAACGTTGGATCTATCCCCTGACCAAGTCATGGCGGCCGTTGAAGCGGTAAAAAAAAACAGGCCGGTTTATGCAGGAATTCTCGAATTCTATGGCCGGCTATTTGTGGCCCAGGAGGAGAGCAAGCGTCGCCTGCGGATCGAACCGATTCGAATTGCAGAAGATATTCGATCCGTCAAGGCGCGGGAAAAATTCCCCCTCATTGAAGTCAAAGATTTTGCATATGATAGGAATGAGGCCGCCAAACTTTTGGTGTTAATTTGCCGTTTCGCAAAAGAGGCGAATCCGAAACTGGCGGAATCGGCGAAAGTTCTGCTGGCGGCGGTTGAATCCGGGCTGGAGTCCGGCAAGCTTTTTTCCGGCCTGCTCGGCAGCGACGAGGCCTTATTTGAGAATATCAGTGCCGAGCTTGTGATCGAAAAAAAGGTTCTGGGCTTTATCACCTATAACAGCTTAAAGCCTTCACTTTGTGCCTGCGCTGATCAGCTTTCAGTTTATCTGAACAAGAACGAACCCTGGCTGGCAGGATATTGCCCCATCTGCGGCAGCGCGCCGATACTTTCCATTCTGAAAGATGAAGGCGAGCGAAGTTTGATCTGCAGTTTCTGCTGGCACCAATGGTCGGTGAAAAGAGTCTACTGTCCATTCTGCAACAATTCAGACAATAAAGATCTTCGCTATTTATTCAGTGAAGAGAACAAAAGTCTTCGGGTGGACCTGTGCGACAATTGTAATAAATACATCAAAACCATCGACACACGCAGGGCAGAGCGGTTGATCTATCCGCCCCTTGAGCAGATCGCGTCACTGCACCTCGACATAAAAGCCCAAGAGGAAGGGTTTGAGGCGGGGGTGAAGCTTTTTATGGAGATATAAAATATCAAGTTCAAGGTTTTAGGGCATCAGGTTTCAGATGTCATTTTCGGCTGCCGAAGGGTTTTATTCCGGCTGTTGACTACAGACACAATTGAGTTTCGCCAATTGCGGTATTATAATGTAGGAGCGGTTTCTGTCCGCATCCCGGTTCAGCGGGATAGCGGCGATTGGTTTTCCCGAAGATTTGGCTGCATCATAAGTGTTTCCGGCCAACGCTTGCCCGTGTAAATTTTCGTACCCGGTTATCTACAAAGCCCAAGTAAATCAATTTTCACTTCCCCTCCCCGGGAGGGATTGACGGTAAAACTTTTTTAAGTATGACCGGCATAGCCGGTGGCTTATGAATGGAGCTAAATGCCAACTTGCAACAAACACCACATATTTCTGACCGTACTGTTAATTTTCGCGGCCGTTTCACTGGCAGATAATAGTTTTGCCTCGTCAGGATTAAATTCCGCGGGCGACGAGGCGGTTAAAGTAAGCACGACATGGTCGGCAGATCGGGCCCGTCCTGGTGATGCCATCGTTTTGGCCGTCGTGGTCGCCATTAAAAAGGGCTATCACATCAATGCCGACGAACGCCAGCTCAAATCATTTGAAGATTTCAAACCCATTCCTACAGAAGTCGCGGTAATCGAAGCACCGCACGCGGTCACCATCGAAGCTCCTCGTTATCCCCAAGCGGTACCGTTTAGGACGCAGTATGCACCCGGTGATCTGATGTCATTTGAAGGGCGGACGATAATTTATCTGCCGATTAAATTGGAAGATATTTCGGAACCCGGCAGCCTGGAATTCAAACTGGGATTTCAATACCAGGCCTGTACCGATACCTACTGCTTGTTTCCCCAGAAGATTACGCTGAGTGAAACACTTGCGGTGGCCAAAGCCGGTTCCGTCGTTATAGAAATCAACAAGGAATTGTTCAAAGGCAATGATGCCGCCTTCACCGCGGCAACTTCCGGCGATGTTGATTTTGACCTGTTCGGCTGGACCTTTTCGATCGATACGACTTCCGGCTTTGGATTGGCCTTGCTGCTGATCACAGCGTCATTCGGCGGCCTGCTGCTGAACTTTACGCCCTGCGTACTGCCGCTGATTCCGATTAAAATCATCAGCCTGTCGAATGCGGCGCAAAACCGGCGGCAATGCTTCATGCTGGGGCTGACCATGTTTCTGGGAGTTCTTGCATTCTGGCTGGCCCTGGGCGTCATGATCGCCCTGGTCAGCGGTTTCAGCGCAACCAATCAACTGTTCCAGTACCCGGCGTTTACCATCGCGGTCGGCGTCATCATCGCGACGATGGCCACAGGCATGTTCGGTTTCTTTTCCATGCGGCTGCCTAATTTTATCTACATGATCAATCCCGAACAGGACACCCTGCACGGCTCTTTCGGACTTGGAATTCTGGCGGCAATCCTTTCCACACCCTGTACGGCACCGTTTATGGGGGCGGCGGCGGCCTGGGCCGCCACCCGGCCCCCGACCACGACCCTCTTTACTTTTGCAGCCATCGGCACTGGAATGGCCCTTCCCTATCTGGTGCTTTCAGCTTCACCGAGGCTGGTCGAAAAAATGCCGAAAACCGGACCGGCCAGCGTATTGATAAAGCAGGTGATGGGGTTGCTCATGCTCGCTGCAGCCGCCTATTTTATCGGTGTGGGTGTTGCGGCCCTATTTGTCAGTCCACCGAATCCTCCCAGCAGATTTTACTGGTGGCCGGTAATGCTGCTGGTCATCGCTGCGGGCGGGTGGCTGGCGTATCGAACACTTCAGATTGAATCCGGCAAAAAAACAAGAGCATTCTTTACCGGTATCGGTGTCATCATTATGGCACTGTCCGCCTGGGGATCGTTTCGGTTGACCGATAAAGGGCCGATCGACTGGGTGTACTATACAGAAAAACGGTTTCAGGAAGCAACCGCCTCCCGCCGAGTGGTCGTGATGGTCTTCAGCGCGGAGTGGTGTCTGAACTGCAAGGCCCTGGAACAGGGCGTGTTGGACGATCCCAGAATCGTTGCACTGTTTGCACGCCAAGAAATTGTGCCGATGAAAGTGGATATCACCGGCAACAATCCCGCAGGAAAGGCCATGCTGAGAGAAATCGGCAACCTGACAATTCCGCTGCTGGTCATCTTCTCCCCGCACGGCAAACAGGTGTTTAAAAGTGATTTCTATACGGCTGAGCAGATTTTGGATGCCGTGGCCGGCGCACTGAGTAAACAAGGCGCGTAGAAGCTCGGTTTCGACAATTGGTTGTCGATGTTTCCGAATGCTAAGAGTTTTAAGGTTGTCGGGTATCAACGCCGCCGCTGGCCGACGAAGGTTGCCAGTCTGATCTGTGAAAAAGAAACTTTAAAAAAGCGAATATCGAATATCGAATCACGCCAAGGCGTGAAATGTCGAATGTCGAAGGAAGGTATTCTGTCTATTTTATAAAAAGACTGGGCAAAGTGAAACCACCCTTCGACATTCTGCGGTTCGCTGTTCCGTTCAGGTGAAGTTTCATAAGAGGTGTCAGCGCCGCCGCTGGCCGCAAATGCGGTCAGTTTAATCGGATACGAAATCCTCTCTAAATCCCCTTAAGAAAAAGGAGAGGAGGACAAATCATTTATGAGGAATCAGCGACCACCAGCAGAGATAGGGGTATGAGGAAGGCCCCTGGAAGGGGCCGGAACCAATATCTGTCACTGGTCGCTGATGTATATAGAGAATTTTGACGGCATCATTCGTGTTTCCAACGAAAGCTCGCGCTTGTAAATCTTTATTATATATTTTGATCACCCTTGGCGCTGATCTGTCTGGTTTGATCAGTGTTTGAGCGATTCATTTTTCACAGGTATTTTGTGTTGCTCAGCCCGATGCGGTAATCGTCGCTACGCCAGCTGACATAACGAGATCATAAAACATAAGCCAAAATTGTTTTTTCGATCTCCATTCATATGCCAGCGGCAGGTGTAAGTTTGGACAACCAAAAAATACTTTCGCTGTAACGGTAAAACCTTTTCAATTCTCACCGGCATAGCCGGTGGCTTATGAATGGAGTTAG
>CP070771.1:1618051-1623124 GCA_020345785.1 Desulfobacterales bacterium | reverse complement strand
CCGCAGCGCCAGCGCTTGCGCCACATGTGCGCGACGACTGCGCTGCGCGAGTAAAAGACCCTCCGAAAATATACCGCGCTTTTTTCGAATTTGATCCAATTCCATGAGAATCCCCTTCTGACTTGAATTCTTTTTCAGAATGCAGTAAGTCTTGGAGCGCATTCAGAGGGGCGAGGCTTGAAACGAAAACTAATTCCGATAGTCTTTGTTGTTCTGTTGGTGGGCGTGGGCGGCCTGGTCTACCGGGGGCAGCATCAGGAGCAGACCGCCGAACTTTATTATTCCGGCATTATCGAAGCCACCCAGGCCAATGTTGCCTTTCAGGTCAGCGGCCGGGTGCGGGAGGTTCCGGTGGATGAGGGCCGGGCGGTCAAGGCGGGAGATTTGCTGGCCGTTCTTTTGCGCGACGAGTTTGCGGCCCGCCGGAACCAGGCTCGGGCCAACCTGGAACAACAGCAAAAGAACCTCGGCCAAGCGGAAGCCGTTCTTGAATTGAATCGAAAAATATTGCCGGCTGAGGTCGAGAGGGCCGAGGCCAGCGAAAAGGCGTTGGCTGCTCAGCTGGCGCAGGCCGAGGCCGGCTATCGGCCCCAGGAGCTCAAAAGCGCGCGTCTCGCCGTGGATGAAGCTCGGGCGGCCCTTGAAGACGCCCGCCGCAACAAAGAGCGCTATGATCAGCTTTTTCGCAAGAACGTGGTGTCTGAAAGGGATCGCGATGCCGCGCAACTCAAGTTTGATACGGCCCTCAAGGAATACGGGCGCGCCCGGGAAACCTACGCTATGTTTAAAGAAGGCTATCGCCGGGAGGATATAGACACAGCCCGCGCCCGCCTCAAAGAAGCCCAGGCCGCCGTGAAACTGGCCCGCAGCAACCTCAAAAAAATCGAAGCCGCCGAACGGGAGGTGGATGCCGCGCGAGCAACGGTTGAAGCTGCCCGGGCGGCGCTGGATCTGGCCGAAATCCAGCTGGGCTACACCGAACTGAGAGCACCGTTTGACGGGGTGATCATCAGCCGCAACATCGAACCCGGCGAGGTCGTCTCCCCCGGCCAGGAGGTGATTTCCATCGCCGATTTATCCGAAGTCGATTTAAAGGTTTTCGTGCCGGAAACCGAAATCGGCAAAGTTAAGCCCGGCCAGTCCGCCGTGGTTAAAATAGATACCTTCCCGGACAAAATCTACCAGGGCCGGGTCGCGTTCATCTCACCCGAGGGAGAATTCACCCCCAAAATCATTCAAACCCGCAAAGAGCGTGTCAAACTGGTCTTTCTGGTCAAAATTACCATTCCCAATCCAAAGCTGGAACTCAAAACAGGAATGCCTGCCGATGCCTGGTTTCGCTGACAATCATCAGAGCGGTGCCCCATCGGATGCCGGCGCCCCCCCGATCATCAAAGTCCGCAAGGTGACCAAGCAGTTCGGAAGCCTGATCGCGGTCTCCGAAACCTCTTTCGACATTTTCCGGGGCAGGATTGTGGGTCTGGTGGGTTCCGACGGCGCCGGCAAAACCACCCTGCTGCGCATGATTGCCACCATGACGCCGCCGACCAGCGGCAGCATCAGGGTCGATGATTTTGATGTCGGGCGGCAAAAAGACGCCGTCAAAAAGTTGATCGGATACATGCCCCAGCGCTTCGGGCTCTACCAGGATCTGACCGTTGCTGAAAACCTTGATTTTTTCATGGATATTTTCGGTATCAGCGGTCTGGAACGGAGCCGGCGGCAGGAGCGCTACCTCGGTTTTTCCAATCTGTTGCCTTTTTTAGACCGCAAGGCCGGGGATCTGTCCGGCGGGATGAAACAAAAACTTGGCCTGGCCTGTGTGCTCGTCCATCAGCCCCGGATTCTCATCCTGGATGAACCCACCAACGGGGTCGACCCGGTGTCGCGAAAGGAGTTTTGGGAAATTCTAACCGAGATGCGACACCAGGGGATGACCATTTTAGTGGCAACAGCCTACCTGGATGAAGGTGAAATGTGCGACGGCTTGGTCCTGATGCATGATTCCCGGGTGCTGGCCGAGGCCACTCCCGCCGAACTGATGTCGGGCTTCGCCGATCTGGAAGAGGGCATGATTCAGCGTATTTTGCAGGTTGACGCAACGCTCAGGGAGGACGACTTTGCCGTCTGAAGCGGTCCGCGTGCAGAACCTGGAAAGACGATTCGGGCATTTTGTGGCGGTCGACCGGATTTCTTTTCAGGTGAGCAAGGGTGAAATTTTTGGATTGCTGGGCCCCAACGGCGCCGGCAAATCCACCACCATTCGCATGCTGTGCGGCATCATCACCCCCAGCGGCGGGACGGGCCGCGTGGCGGGTTTGGACCTCATCACCCAGCCCGAAGCCATCAAGCACACCATCGGCTACATGTCCCAGAAATTTTCCCTCTACCAGGATCTGACGCCCCTGGAGAACATCCGCTTTTATCTGGGGATCTACAATGTGCCGGTCCGTCTGTGGCGGGAGCGCATGGACTGGGTGCTGGAAATCACGCGCCTGCAAGCGGCCAAAGACCGGCTGACCCGCGAATTGCCCCCCGGATGGAGACAGCGCTTGGCCCTGGGCTGCGCGCTGCTGCACCGTCCCGGGATTTTGTTTCTGGATGAGCCTACCTCCGGGGTGGATCCCATCACGCGCCGACACTTCTGGAACTTCATTCGGGAATTGACCGGGCAGCAGGTGACCGTGTTCGTGACGACTCATTACATGGATGAGGCCCGGCACTGCGACCGAATTGTCATCATCAACGAAGGTAAGATCGTTGCCTCCGGTTCTCCGGACGGGATCGTCAGCGAACTGTTTCCCGACCGACCGTCAGCGGATTTAAACGATGCCTTCGTTAAACTGGTCGGTCGGAGGACCCCATGAATCTGCGCAGCATCCGGGCGGTGGCCAGAAAAGAGTACTTTCATCTGATTCGCGATTTTCGCAGCCTGTATCTGGCATTGATCATTCCCCTGCTGCTGATTCTGCTCTTCGGCTATGCGCTCAGTCTGGATGTCGAACACATCCCGATGGTTGTCGTGGACCACGACCATACCCCGCAAAGTATGGATTTCATAAGGAAACTGGATGCAACTATCTATTTTGACGTCATTGCCGATCTGCCCAATACCGCTGCGCTGATTGACTATCTCGACCGCAATCAGGCCCTGGTGGGTGTGGTGTTGCCTCCCGGCTGGAGTGCCGATCTCAAGGCAGACCGCCGGAGTGCACTGCAGGTCATCATCGACGGCAGCGATCCCAACTATGCCGGCAACACCCGCGCCTTTGTTACGGCCTACGTGTCGACCACCAATCAGGAGCAGTTGCTTGCCTTTTTGAACCGCCAGGGCCGCACCCGTATCAACCCGCCGGTGGAAGGCCGCATCCGGATCTGGTTCAACGAAGATCTGGAAAGCAGCAATTTCATTATCCCCGGCATTATCGCCGTTATCATCATGATCGTGGGCGCCCTGCTGACATCGCTGGTGATTGCCAGAGAATATGAAAACGGCACCATGGAAACCATCCGCTCGCTGCCCTTGGGGGCCGTCGAATTTTTGGCGGGTAAGTCGATTCCCTACTTTTTTATTGCGCTGACCGATGTGCTGGTGGCAATTTTAATGGGGCAGCTGCTGTTCGGGGTGGTCATGAAATCCAGTTTCTGGCTGATGATCCTGGCGTCAACCGTCTATATCGGAGTGGCCCTGGGTATCGGCCTGCTGATATCGACCGGCGTCAAATCTCAGCTGGTGGCCAATCAGATGGCGATTATGATAACCTACCTGCCGTCGTTGCTGCTCTCCGATTTTGTTTTTCCCCAGGAGAATATGCCCGTTGTCCTAAAGGCCATCTCACGCGTTGTCCCGGCCACTTATTTTATCGATATCCTAAACGGGCTGTATCTGCGCAACCTCAGCCTGGTGCAGCTCTGGCCCAGTTATATTGTGCTGGCGGCCATGTTCGGCCTGCTGGTGCTGTGCAACATCGTCCTGCTAAAAAAGGAGGGCCTCTAGTATGAGCTGGCTCAGGGTGCGGGAAATGGTGCGCAAGGAATTCATTCAGCTGCTGCGGGACAGGAAGAATCGGCCGCTATTGATCCTGGCCCCCCTGATTCAGCTGATCGTGTTCGGCTACGTAGTCACCACCGATGTGCGCGATATCCGGGTGGCGCTGCTGGACCAATCCCACACGCCGGAAAGCCGGCGCCTAATCGAAGCCATCGACGGCAACCGGACCTTTCGAGTTACCCATTTTGTACAAGACCCGCGACAGTTGGAGCATCTGCTCATCAGCAGAAGCGTCAACATGGCGGTGCGCATTCCACCGGACTTCAGCCGCCGCATCCGTAAAAAAGAAACCGCTGCCGTTCAAATTCTGGTGGACGGCAGTATGAGCAACATGGCGGCTGTAAGGATTTCCTATACAACCGTGGTGCTGGAGCGCTTCAATAACCAGATGCTGCACGAGCTCTACCCCCTGCGTCTGGACTACGGCGAGATCGACGCCCGTATTCGCACCTGGTACAATCCCAATTTAGACAGCCGCTACTTTTATGTTCCCGGTATCGTGGCCTTTCTGGTGATGCTGCTCTCTCTTTTGCTGACCTCCATGGCGATCGTGCGTGAAAAAGAGGTCGGCACCATGGAACAGTTGATCGTCACACCGCTTAAATCCTACGAGCTGATCCTGGGCAAAACCATTCCCTTCATTATTGTGGCCCAGGCCCAGATGATCATGGTGATTGTGTTTGCCGTTTTATGGTTTCAAATACCGCTGGTGGGAAGCGTCCCTTTGCTGCTGGGGGCGACCGCTTTGTTTCTGATGAGCACCCTGGGTGTCGGACTGTTTATTTCAACCGTCTCCAAGACTCAGCAGCAGGCCATGATGACCAACTTCTTTTTCATTTTGCCCTTTTTTATGTTGAGCGGTTTCGTATTTCCCATCGCCAACATGCCGCAGGTGATTCAGTGGCTGACCTTTCTGAATCCCCTGAAGCATTTTTTAATCATTATCCGGGGAATTTTTTTAAAGGGCACCGGCTTTGAGGTTCTGTGGCCGCAGTTTCTGAATCTGGCGGTATTGGGAACAG
>CP070771.1:1612844-1617951 GCA_020345785.1 Desulfobacterales bacterium | reverse complement strand
CATGATTCTTATTAAGCAGGTATTATCAAAATATCAGTCAATTGCGTCTTTAAAATGATTGAATCCGGCGCCATGCTGCATTAGTTCTTGATTCTCGAACATTTTTCATTTAATAAATACACCTGCGCCTAAATATTCAATCAAACATTGGAGCGAGACGTTATGATGAAATTTGTCGCGGCGATTAAGATACTGATTTTGACAATGTTTCTGTCAACAATAGGACTGTTGCCGACCGGGTCCGCTTTGGCCCAGAAATCGGACCAGACCAAAACCTTTGTTGTCATTGGAACTGCGACGGTGCAAGGTACGAATGTTTCCGCCGCCCGGGAAAAGGCCATTGCAGACAGTCTCGTAACGGCCGTGGCGTTGATGACCGAGGAGCTTTTAGAAGTTGAGGCGTTTGTAAGCCAATTTACGAAACTCAACGAGCTGCTGTTCGAGCAGACCAGTGCATTTGTCCGCGGTTACAAGGTGTTGACAGAGGCCGCTCTGGGCGACAGATATCGCGTGATCGTTGAGGCGAGCGTGTCACGGGTAAAAATTGCCAAACTATTGACTGAAACCGGTATTTTGCGGGTTCAAACAGCGCTGCCCAGCGTTTTGTTTCTGATCGCCGAGCAGAGATTAGCGGAGCCGGTCTCCGGGTTCTGGTGGGGTTCGGAAGGATCGGGTTTCAAATCATTGTCGGAAGCCGCAATGGCAGAGCATCTGAAGGAGGCCGGTTTTGTCATAATCGATCACAAGAGCGCCCGAAACCGTGCCAAGATACAATGGGCCGCCTTTGATAAGCCTGGGTTGACGGATCAGGAGGCAGCGGAGCTTGGATCCCAGCTGAAGGCCGACGTGGTCGTAACGGGAATGTCGACTGTGACGCCATCGACGAATATCATGGGTTCTGCCATGAGATCATTTAATGGTACGGTTAGCGTTCGTGTCGTAAAACCGGGCCTCCCCAACCCGCTCTTGAGCCTAAATCGAACCGCGGTTGCGGTCAGTGAAGACGACAATATCGGCAGCCGGCAGGCGCTGGAGGAAGTGGGCGACCTGGCGGGGCAGGCCCTGGCAGAGGAATTGACCGCTGCATGGCAAAAACAGGCGGGTCAACCTTCCAAAATCGCCATGGTTATTCGCGGCACGAGTCATCTTGCCTATTATGTTAAGTTTCGCAAGTCCTTAAACAGCATCCCGGGTGTCGGGGGAATTCAGGTTAAAGAGATCAAACCCAATGAGGCGACCTTGCTGGTGGAGTACAAGGGAAAAACCCAGGATCTGGCAGCAGCCCTGATGCAGCAAAATTTTGAATCCTTCGGAATTAACATTTTTGAAGTGACCCAGGATACGGTGCGAGTCGAGATAATTCCGGGATAAATTGGTTAAATCGTTGAATAGTTGACTGGTTGATTTGTTAACGGCTCAACGAAAACTCAGTAAATGAATTATTGAGTTAATGAATTTTCCTTGACAGGTAAAACCACCGGTGCTACTTGGAGTTTAAATTTAAAGGCACGTAGCTCAGGGGGAGAGCGCTACCCTGACACGGTAGAAGTCGACAGTTCAAATCTGTCCGTGCCTACCAGTGATATCAAGGGGATATGGTTTTTGCCATTTCCCCTTTTTTTATTTCAGCTACTGTAATTTAAGGTCAATGTGAAATGATTTTCACAAATTTTATGTAAAGTTTTCCACAAATTGATTGGCTGCATTCAACTTGTCAGATGCTAACCGACTAAGATTATGCTAATAAATTGGAATTGATAATAGTTTTCCGTTTTTGCATGGTTTTTGCTTCCAATTTCTAATCAGGAGAGATGCCCAGGCAAAGTATGGACTACCTATTGGGCTCCTTTGACTTTGTCTCAGCCTTTCCCGTCTTAAAGCGCATTCAGTGCGACATATACGCCAAACTCCAACCGAAATTAAGATGGTAAACGTTTGGCGAATCCGCACAAAAAAAAGCCAAGTTGCCTTAAAAGGCGGCTTGGCTTTTTTATTTCAGGAAAAATTGTTAGATATTGTAATTATGAATAAATTTGGATAGGTAATACTTTTATGAATACACCTGACTCCAGGGAGCCGAGCGAGGGCTTTTTCAATACGCCGGACGGCAAGATCCATTATCTGGACTGGGGCGGCCCAGGACCCCAAGTTCATTTTCTGCATGCCAATGGATTTTGTGCCGGAACCTATTCCCCTTTTGTAAAGCACCTTATCGATGACATGCATATAACTGCCAGCGATCTGAGGGGGCATGGAGGTTCCGATCAATTCGACCTTAAACGGGTCAAAAACTGGCATATTTTTGCCGACGATCTAAAAATGCTGATCGAACAGACGATGTCGCCGCCGATTATCGGTATGGGCCACTCCCTGGGGGCGGTGACCACCTACATCGCCGCCGCAAAATACCCCCGGCTTTTTTCCGCAATCATATTAATCGACCCCTCTATTTTACCCCGCAGGCGGCTGTGGCGGTTTGCCGCCCTGAAAATGATCGGGCTGGCCGGCAATCGTCAGCTGGCCCAATCGGCACGGCGCCGACGCAAAAGCTTTCAGGGAAAAAATGAGGCCTTGAAACGCTTCACCTCCGGCCGTGGCATTTTCAAGAGTTGGTCCAAAGAATTTGTTGAAGCCTACCTGGAGTGCGGACTGCTCGAAAAAGATTCCGAAACAGCCGTTCTTAAGTGCGATCCGGAGCTCGAAGCGCAGATTTTCGAGTCCGTGCCGCTCGACGTGTGGCGGTACGCTAAAAAGATTGCCTGCCCCGTGCTGGCGATTCGGGGAGAAAGATCCGATGTTTTTACGGCCGATTCGGCCGAGCGCTTAAAAACCCTAATTTTCGATTATGAGCTGGCGACCATACCGCGGGCCGGCCATTTCGTGCCGATGGGTAAGCCGGAGGCGTGCTCGGCAGTCATTAAAGAATTCCTCCAACGCAAGCTTGGCGGCTTCGACAGTGAGATTCTTCGGTGAAGATCCATTCCCAGAGGCGGTTGTTTTATCAGAAAATAAAATTCCAAATTCCAAGCACCAAATTTCAAATAAATCCCAAATTTCAATATTCAATGACCAAAACATTCACTGCTGTACCATCGAATCATATAAAAAACCTAAGCAAGCAGGTTATGAAAGGGTGGTACAACTGTAGACGAACCACTTGTTTTGAATTTTGAATTTAGGTTATTGGAATTTGTTTGGAATTTGGTTTTTGGTGCTTGGGATTTTAATGATTTTTCTTGAGGTCGAAAACCGTTCTTCATTAGGACGTTTGCATGTGAGCAAACCCAAAACCTCTCAGTCTTTGCCGGTTTTCTTGTAAAGTACGTATCTCACCGAGGGCTTTTGCTGGATTTTTTGATAGCCGTCCGGCACAACACAGGTGCTGTCCTTGTCGACAATAAGATAGTCATGCCCCATCTCGGCACTCAGGCTGGCCTTGTAAAAGCGCTGCATATCGGCAAACAGCCAGTCATCCTTATCAATGGCAGGCGGGCAGATGGAGATAATGCTGCGCTCGGGCAGCTGAATCTGCTGCAGATAGAAATCCCGGTAAAACGGTTTTCTCCTGGCAATATTGTCTTTGTGGTAGAGCATGCTGGCGGTGCCGGCTCCCGCAAGAAAAAGGGCCAGAATTGCCAATGTCAGCAAGAATTTTTTACGGCCGGCGACTGCCGCTTCGATCTTGACGGCGACCGCTGCCGTCAAAAAGGCCAGACTCAACGCGTAAAAGGGAAACGATTGAAAGATGTAACGGATGTTTTGTCTGCGGCTGAGCATAAATGGCAGGCTGCATGACAGCGCAACCAGCAGAAAAAACAGGGCGTGACGATTAAATTTAATGCTGTGCCAAGGCACCCTGGCCGCGAGCATGAGGACTGTCGCCACGATCAGGGGCACGATCATTTCAGCAAACCATCTTTCCGCCAGGTGCCAGTAGGCATGCCTGGCAGAGCGCTTGTTCTGCAGGCTGGCAACAATTTGAGAATTCCAGAAAAACTTAAAGAAATCAAAGCTGTCTGGATAAAATTTAAAGGTACCAAGCAGCAGTACAACAAAGACACCGACCAATACCAGGGTTTGAACGATTGACCGCGACAGCTTGACGGGTAAAGCGGTCCAGCATATCAGCGGTACCGCGAAGGTGAAGCAGGCTGCGGGTCCGTTGGCAATGAATCCCAGGTATGTCAAAAATCCGGCCAAGACGCTGAAAAAAAAGCCATATTTTTCAACGATCGTGCTGCGGTATGCAAAGTAGGTCCCCAAAATAGCAAACACCGCGAAGCTGAAGACCATGCGATGGGTCTGGGACAGGTAGGTGAATACCGGAACGGTGACTAGCAGCAAGATCGGCCACCATGCGGCTGACAGCGGCAGCTTAAAATCCCTGCGCACCCGATTCCAAAACAAAGCCGTGCATCCCAAGATAATCAGTCCGGCGGCCAAACCGTATAAACCTTCAAAATACGGACCATCGCCGCATATTTTGAATAGAAACGACTAAATCCAATAGATCAAAGGCGGATGCTCACGGTAAAGCTTTCCAAACGTGTCGCTGAAATACGGCCTCCACAAAGACCCTCGACCCTCGGCCATATTTCTGGCCACCGACGCATATTCGATCCCATCACCATGTTTACCCAACTCGAGCAGCTTGTGGCTGACGATCACAAAAAAGATCAAGAGTGCGATTGTCAGCAGAAGTCTTGGCGTCGATTGTTTTTGCATCGTATGATTGAAGTTGCTACCGCAAATGTATCAAGTAGCCTTCACAACCCCTTTTGATTGGAGATCAGCACCATCGCGCGATGTCCGATTTGCTGCTTGAATACCAGATGGGTACGCGCTTTAACGGTGTCGCTTAGACGTTCATATTTATTTTCTTTCATGACCACCAAAGAAAGCGTCGCTTGATTGAGAAATGCCTTCAATTCCTCCTCACTTTCAAGAACCGTGCAGAAACTGTCCGTATAGTAAACATAGGCCGCCCGGTAAAATTGGTACATGGCCCATTGTCCGCCATTTTTCAGATTCGCAGTGATTTCTTCACACAAAGGCCGGGGCGACTTGTAAAACTCAAGTTTGGGTACCAGGACGTGAACCCCGTATA
>CP070771.1:1607628-1612744 GCA_020345785.1 Desulfobacterales bacterium | reverse complement strand
CTAACCGGTTTTCCTCCGTACTCCACTTGAAAAAATCTGAAACCAGACAACTCGCACCATCTTTTAAACATATCAGCGGCAGCCGGCAGTGCTTTAGCGCGCGTGTCACAATAACGTCCTGATAGCGGCAGTTTGTTGGGTCTTTTCCGGTTTGTCGATGGCGTCCCACATGGCCCGATCCAAACGCTCTAATTGTTTTTTCTTCAATTTTACAGACATGGTTATTAAACCAGTGTGCTTTCATGGCCGGTTCTTTCTTATTTATTTTGACAAGCAGGCGGCTTTATTTTAAACATGTATAATATTACTGACCAAGAGGAACTGAAACATGAAAAAACTGCTCAACCAAGCCCAAGACCTGGTGAGGGAATCCCTGGCCGGATTTGCAGCCGCGCACGCTGATCTGATCAGGCTTCATTTCGATCCGAATTATATCGTTCGGGCGGATGCTCCGATAAAAGGCAAGGTAGGGATTGTTTCCGGAGGCGGCAGCGGGCACGAGCCGATGCACGGCGGTTATGTCGGTAAAGGGATGCTGGATGCCGCCTGCCCGGGTGAAGTATTTACCTCCCCGACGCCGGATCAAATGGAAGCGGCCACCAAAGCGGTTGACGGCGGGGCAGGCGTGCTGCACATCGTAAAAAATTATACCGGTGATGTTATGAATTTTGAAATGGCCGCTGAATTGTGCCAGGCTGAAGGCATCGACGTTGAAAGTGTCGTCATCAACGATGATGTTGCCGTGCAGGACAGCTTGTATACTGCCGGACGACGCGGCGTGGGCACCACGGTTCTGGCGGAAAAATTATGCGGTGCGGCAGCTGAAAAAGGACTTGACTTGAAAGCTGTTGCCGACCTTTGCCGGAAGGTCAACAACAACGGCCGGTCGATGGGCATGGCCCTGACTTCCTGCACCGTGCCGCTGGCGGGCAGGCCTACTTTTGAGATTGGCGACCATCAAATGGAAATCGGTATCGGCATCCATGGAGAACCGGGCCGGGAAAGAGTGCCCCTGGCAGGTGCGCGGGAGATTATTGAAACCATGGCGGCCGCGGTGATTGACGACCTTCCATTTAAAAGGGGTGATGCGGTCATTGCCATGGTAAACGGGATGGGCGGCACGCCGTTAATTGAACTTTATCTGGCCTACAACGAGCTTGCCGGCATTTGCCGAAGGAATAACATCTCAATTGCCCGACGATTGGTGGGAAACTTCATCACCTCGCTCGAAATGGCGGGGTGTTCCATTACCCTGCTTAAAGTCGACGATGAGCTGCTTAAATTCTGGGACGAACCCGTTCTCACAGCAGGACTGCGCTGGGGAATTTAGTGCGATGATCGATCGAGACGATTTGCTGGCCTGGATTGACGAACTTCAACACGTATTTGCAAAAAACAAAGTGTATCTGACCGAGCTGGATGCGGCCATCGGAGACGCCGACCACGGCATCAATCTGGAACGCGGCTTTAATGCCGTCGCTGAGCAACTTGAGAAAAGCGATCCCCTGGACGTCGCCGGCGTACTGAAGACGGTTGCCATGACGTTGATTAAAACAGTCGGCGGTGCATCCGGCCCACTCTACGGTACGTTTTTTTTGCGGGCGGCCACTGCGTGTGCGGGAAAAGACGGCTTGGCGCCGACGGACATCGTTGCGCTTTTCAGCGCAGGTCTTGAGGGTGTTGTGCACAGAGGCAAAGCCGAATTAAACGACAAGACCATGGTGGATGCGCTAAGCCCCGCGGTAGCTGCGATGAAAACGGCTGGTGATGCAGGTGCCGATTTGAAAGAGATTCTGCATCAGGGGGCTGCCGCCGCTCAAACCGGGATGAAGTGCACCATCGGGATGCAGGCCCGCAAGGGACGCGCCAGTTACCTCGGTGAGCGCAGCATCGGGCATCAGGATCCCGGCGCTACTTCTTCTTTTCTGCTTTTTAAGGCCGCCGCCGATATCTGGGGCAGGTAGCAAGGTTCCGTTTAAAGAGAAAAAAGACGAATTTTGCGAAAATTGCCCGCTTAACAAAAATCATGAAAATTCCAAACACCAAATACCAAATCCCTGGCCCAGACCGAATTGAACCTTACCGTGCTGATCCCCTTTGCCTGTGTAATGGAAACCAAGGATGCCTTCAACCAACTAAGTCGCACCAGGGCGGGCTCAAACAAATTCCAATGACCCAAATTCAAAAATCCAAACAAAAGTATTCCATCTGCCATTGCGCGCAACGGCATCATCCCCGGTTCACCAGATTTTACGTCGCGGGGCGCTGCAATTTTGGCGAATGTTTTGGTCATTGGATATTGAGATTTGAGATTTATTTGTAATTTGGTGCTTGAGATTTGAGATTTGAGATTATATTGTATTGCATAACTTTACTAATGCAACTGGTTTAGAAATTACTTTGACGTTACCCTGGGGCAGCTAGACGTAGTCTTTGCCATGGTTGGATTGGTCATTGTCTCCCACAGCAACGCCTTATCTCAGTCGCTGGTCGGACTGGTACGCCAGGTTGCCGCCACGCAGATACCGCTATGCGGGGTGGGCGGGGTCGGCGTGGATAAAAACGAATTCGGCACCGATGCCTTCGATATTGTCGAAGCGATCGAATCGGTGTACAGCCCGGACGGTGTCGTGGTGCTGATGGATCTCGGCAGTGCGATTTTAAGCGCAGAAACCGCACTGGAATTGCTGCCTGAGGAAATGCGGCCCCGTATCCGGGTATGCGGCGCGCCCATTGTCGAGGGCGCTGTCGCTGCAGGTGTCCAAATCAGTCTGGGTGCCGGCCTGGACGCCGTCTGCCATGAAGCCGCCCGCGCGCTGATCCCCAAAATCAAGCATCTATCCGTACCCGATGAGAAAATCGTCGAGCCCTGGATTCAAGAGCCTGCCGACGCCCAAGCGGAGGAATGGCAAGCGCTCCATTTAACCGTTGGCACACCTCACGGTTTGCATGCCCGGCCGGCTGCCCGCTTTGTCCAAACGGCGGCGGCTTTCGACGCTCAGATTCGGGTCAAGAAGCTTGAATCCACCGCCGAACCGGTTCCTGCCACAAGCCTCAACAGCATTGCCACCCTGGGCATCAGGCAGGGAGAGCGGATTGTTGTTTTCGCCCGGGGAACGCAAGCTAAACAAGCCCTGGCTGCCGTCAAAACACTGGTGGATGATGAACTGCCGAAGTTGACAGCGCAGTTTGTCACACCGCCGCCGACCGATATCGAAGAGCCGCATGGCAAGGTTGGTATTGCGGCTGTGGCCGTTTCTGACGGATATGCCGCCGGACCGCTTTACCATTATCGGATTTCTTTGCCGCAAATTTCCCGCCATCAGGCGGAAAATCCCGTCCAGGAATGGAAGCACTTGGAGCAAGCCCGGGATAACGCGAGCCGGTCTATCCTGAATCGCCGGCATTCTGTGGAATCCAGGCTTGGCAAAGCTCAAGCGGCGATATTCGACGCCCATCTGTTGATTATCCAGGACCCCAAGCTTCTGGATGCAGTGCGCAGCCGTATTTTTCAAAAAAAGCAGAATGCCGCGGCGGCCTGGCACGAAAGCGTGCAGCAGATCGTCGACGCATATCGTGCGCTTTCCGATGATTATCTTAAGCAACGGGCCGCCGATGTCATTGATGTCGGCACCCAGGTTTTATTGAATATTCTTGGTCAAAACCTCCTAAAGACCGTCGCCCTGTCTCAACCGGCAATCCTGGTTGCCGAGGAGCTCACCCCCACGGATACGGCCGTGCTCGATACACGGAAGGTGCTCGGCATGGTAACTGTCAAAGGCGGACCGACTTCTCACACGGCGACTCTGGCACGCACTCTGGGCATCCCGGCCGTTGCAGGGGTTGACCCCTCCCTTTTAAACCTGCCGGATAACACATCCTTGGCGCTTGACGGCTTCCGCGGCACCCTGTGGGTTGAGCCCGGCCCGGATGTTTGCGAGGAGCTTAAAAAACGCCGCGCCCGCTGGCTGCAAAAGCGCCGAAGACTTCGCAAAAACAGCCGTCAGCCGGCCGTAACCATCGATGGCCGCCGGCTATCCATCAGCGCCAATGTAGGAAATGTTGCCGGGGCCCAATTTGCGCTTGAAAACGGCGCAGACGGGGTCGGGCTGCTTCGTACGGAATTTCTCTACTTGACGCGCAGCGAGCCGCCGTCTGAAGCCGAGCAGGTAGATATCTTACGGCAGATCGGCAGCAAAATTGCCGGTCGGCCCATTTGCGTGCGTACCCTGGATGTCGGGGGCGACAAATCCATTGCCTATCTTCGCCTTCCGGCAGAAGCCAATCCCTATTTGGGAGTGCGAGGCGTCCGGCTGTCACTGCGCCATCCGGAACTGTTCCGCGGACAGTTGCGCGCCATTTTGCTAGCCGGCGCAGACTTTGATTTGCGGGTCATGTTTCCAATGATCAGCACCATCGAGGAGATCGATCGGGTCCTGGAGACACTGGAGGCGGTGCATCGTGAGCTGGTTAATGACAATATCGCCCACCGTTGGCCGATTTTAACCGGTGCCATGATCGAGACGCCGGCCGCCGTCCTGATGATGTCATCATTTGTTAAGCGACTGGATTTTTTTAGTATCGGAACCAACGACTTGACTCAATACTGCCTGGCAGCCGAACGCGGGAATTCGAATCTGGCAGACTATGCGGACGCACTTCACCCGGCCATTTTGCAGCAGATCAAAAAGGTGGTTGATGAAGCCCACCGGCAAGCCAAACACGTTGCCGTGTGCGGTGAGCTGGCGGCGGATTTGGTCGCGGTGCCTGCACTGGTGGGGTTGGGAGTCGATGAGCTCAGCCTGGCGCCGGACGCAATTCCGGAAGTAAAGGCGCTCATTGGCAGACTGGCATGTGACACGACCGTTGATCTGGCTGATAAGATGATGACCGCGGCCAGCGCCGCCGATGCTCGGAAACTGGCCGAAAAATTTTTAAGGAATCTGACCGAGAAAAGCCGATTGTAACTAAGCTGAAATCCCGCTATGTCGGATATCGATGAACCCAATAAGAAAATTTAATCACCAAAGCACCCTGGTTAAACTGATAAAAAGGTTTAACGGGGCAGGCGAAAGGACCCAGCTTAAACAGAAAAAAAGGTTTAACAGGGCAAGCG
>CP070771.1:1602406-1607528 GCA_020345785.1 Desulfobacterales bacterium | reverse complement strand
GGGCTTTTGGGAAACATATAAAATGCGCCTTCGGGAACATTGAATTCGTAGCCGGCTTTGTCAAGCACCTCACAGATCATATCCCGCCGCCTGCGGTAGATCGAGACATCCACGGTAATTCCCTGCAGTCGGGCGACGGCCAATTGCAGCATGCTGGGGGCGTTCACGTAGTACATGGTATTGGCAACGGCCGCTGCACCGGCGACCAGCCCGGCATCCTCAGCCTCGGGGTTAACCGCCAGATAACCGATGCGTTCACCCGCCAGGGACAATTCTTTGGAATACGAACTCACAATAATCGAATGCCGGTATGCCTGAAACACCGAAGGGACTTCGACGTCATATGCTATTTTGCGATAGGGCTCATCCGAGACGAGATATATTCGCCGGCCGAATTTAGTGCTGGTCCGCTCCAGTATTTCGCCTAACCCGGTCAGTTCCGTCGCGCTGTAAACGGCACCGGTGGGGTTGTTGGGGGAGTTGATCAGCATCACCCGGGTATTTTCAGTGATGGCAGATTCAATTGACGCCAGGTCCAAATGAAAACTGGCCGTCGTTGGTGCTGTTTTGAGGGCGACACCGGCGACGAAAGCATATTGGTCATAGCCGACAAAATATGGCAATGGGGTTAAAATTTCTTCGCCGGGAGTCATCAGGGCCCGCAGAATGTCGTTCAAAGCACCGGCGGCACCCACCGTCATAATGATCAAATCCGGTGTCAGTTTAACCCCGTGTTGACTGCCGAGGTAATCGGCGAGCGCCTGACGTACCTGGGGATACCCGGGATTCGGTGTATAGCCGTGATACAAAGAATCATCGTTAACCAATTCCCTGAGCACTTTTTTGAATTCCGGCGGCGGTGGAACATCGGGATTTCCCAGTGAAAAGTCAAATACGTTTTCCGGTCCGTGCTCAGCTTTTAGCCGGGCGCCCTCTTCGAACATCTTTCTAATCATCAACGAACCTTCGACCATTTTGATCATATTCTCGGCAATCGGCATAATCTCGCCCTCCTTAAAAGTAAAGAATCCGAGCCCAGAGCCAGGGCACCGGCAAAGTAAATTCCAAACCAGTTGCATTGGGATTTGTTTGGTATTTGGTTTTTGGTGCTTGGAACTTTCGTATTTTGCATAATCGTAAAGTTTAATCAACATGAAATCAGCCCGGATGATTTCATTTCAAATATTACTCGAAATCTCGCAAAAGTTGGTTTATATTAATCTTGAATCCACTGCAAAGTGTCAAAAATGATAACTTATTGCAAATTTACATTAGAGCCACTGTGGGAAAGATGCTGGATACTGGATGCTTGATACTGGTAAATATAGGTTCTCAAAGGCTGAGGAGGAGCGATGATTGCATATTATGTGCATGCCGATAAAAAGGAAAATGATGTCATCGTAATACCGGACAGAGAGTGCACCATACCGGTAGATAGGGACCGCATGCAGGCTTTTATCTCTGTTGATCCGGTGTTTGCAAGCTGGCCGGGCGATGCCTGCGGATTGGTGTCCCCTGAGGATTTTGGCGTCGTCATTGCCACGCGGGATGACGACGGGGATGTTTGTGTGATCAATCATGACTTGTGGCGGGAGAGGATGGAGCACTATCTGGGCAACCCATAATCCGGCAACGCCGGATATGGAATTGAATATTGAAAATTGAAGTCTGGAAAATGATCTAAAATTTAAAATGACTAAATTGCCTAAAATTTTTGTATTTTATCAGTTTTAATGAAAGGATTCCTTAACTTTAGCTCATTTTAGTCATTTTCGAACTTTAGCTCATTTCTAACTTAAATGCACCTATTAGCTCCAATAAAACAACTTGTTAATAGAATGCCACTTAAAGTCGTTTTCAGGATATATCCATGAGAATCATATTTTTTGCCGGCAAGGGCGGGGTCGGGAAAACATCGGTTTCGGCAGGCACCGGAATCAAAGCCGCGGAGATGGGTCACAAGACGGTGGTCATGTCGCTGGATGTGGCGCACAGTCTGGCTGACATCTTTGATCTTGATCGAGATCTGCTGGACAAGAACAAAGGCGAGCCGATTGAGATCAATAAAAATTTATTCATCCAGGAGTTGGATATTCAGGAGGAGATCCAGCGCTACTGGGGGGATATTCACAAATACCTCTCCAGTATATTGTATACCACGGGATTGGACGAAGTCCTGGCTGAAGAGCTGGCCGTACTGCCGGGTATGGAAGAGATCAGTCTGCTGCTTTACATCAACAAATACGTCAAAGAGAAGGAATTTGATGTCATCCTGCTCGATTGCGCGCCCACCGGAGAATCGCTGCGATTCATCAGTATCCCTACCACCTTGGAGTGGTACATGAACAAAGTGTTTAAATTGGAGCGAACGGTCGTCAAATATGTGCGGCCGGTAGCCAAAAAGGTTTACGATGTTCCCCTGCCCGGCGATGAATATTTTCAGGCCATTGAGGATCTTTTCGATAAACTCAAAGGCGTGGATCAAATTCTGGTGGATCCGGAGATTACCACTGTTCGTCTGGTCACCAATCCCGAAAAAGTTGTCCTGAAAGAAACCCAGCGCGCATTTATGTACTTTTGTCTATATAAAATGAGTATCGATGCAATTATTATGAATCGTATGCTGCCGGATAATATAAAGGATGAATATTTCAAGGATTGGATCAGGGGACAACAGTATCATCTGGAAGAAGCGAAAGACTTTTTCAGCCCGGTGCCCATCTTTCCGGTGGATCTGTTTGCCGGAGAAGTCATCGGTTACAACGATTTAAAACAATTAGCAGATCAAATCTACAAAGATAAAAACCCCCTGCAACGTTTTTTCAAAGATGAACCTTATCGTTTGAGCAAAAAAAACGGCGTTTACAGTCTTAAATTAAAGCTCCCTTTTATTTCAAAAAAGGATGTGGAGCTCAATAAACTGCATGAAGAGTTAGTCATTCGAATCGGTGGATTTAAAAGGCATATCATGCTCCCGAGGCAGGTAGCCTCTTTAAATACGGTCAAGGCCAAGTTGGAGGGTGAATATCTAAATGTCCTATTTAAAGGAGATGAAAATGGCGGAGAATAAGAGTAAAGAGCAAATGGTTGTGTGTCCGGTCGGAAAATTTTTTATGGAACTTGAGGATGTCATGGGGAAAAAGTCAAAGTTTTTTGAACATATGACCCGATCGAGGATTGAATTTCTGAAGGGCATCCGGTCCTTGCTGGATGAGCGAATCAGCTACTATGAGAAAAAAGGTTCAAAAAAAACCGGCAAAAAGATGACCAAAATCAAGGTCGACTAAAATCTGAATTTTCAAATAAATCTTATTTACGAATTTCGAAATATTTTCTTTGGATTGATTCCAAGTGATGTCAGCGGTGAAAAATTCAGATATGTTAAAATTTTTTATTTAATCTATAGAATCGTATTTAATTTCTTATGTTTAATCCCGCCTGTAGTTCTCTATTTTCATATTTCTGGTATCAAATAATAAAAGAAAAAAATCCAATTTAGGCCGAATTGCTTCTTGACTATCTTATTCGATTTGTCTACGACGATGGTGAAGCAGGCTGGTAAAGATGAACCACAGCAAGGATAGCAGCTGCAAAAGCAGCATCATGGTAAAAGCCGCCTGATATCCGGCTGGTGCATAACCACCGCCGGAAGCAACCGGCCATAGATTAATTGTCGCGCCGATTCCCCATTGTGCGGAAAAGGCCGCCACAAAAACAAGGAGGTTCAGCGCCGTGTTCACCCGGCCGGATAGATGCAGGGGAAAACTTTGCGACAGCGCCGCGTAGGGAACAATTCCGGTTGTGCCGAAAATTCCGAACAGGACCCACAGGATGCGTGCCCACGACGTTGCTTCTAAAATGAGTAAGGTTTGAACGAGCATAAAGGCACTCATTCCCGCGACCGCCACCGCAATCGGTTTGACGCCCAGCCGGCTTAAGCGTTCAGCTGCCGCTCCGATCAAAATAAATCCTGCCACCATGGCCACTGCGATCGTTAATAGAACCTGAGCAACCTCGGCCCGCTCGAAATCGGCAACGTCCCGCAACCACGGTCCGGACCAGAGGCCCTGAATCGCTAAAAAAGCCGCCTGTGACGTGACCGTTAACGGGGCTATGCGCCAAAACGTCAGGCTGGAGAATACGCTGACGATTCCGTTCAGCTGATCTTTGATACTGTCACTATTATTTTCAACCCTCTTCTCCGGAACCACAAAAAATACCGCCGCCGCGATCGCCAGGGTGATAATGGATAATATAAAAAACACACCGCGCCAATCCGTGATTCCCAATGCGGCCTCCACGGGTGCGGTAGCGGTAAGGGCACCGAAACCGCCCGCTGCCATTTGAATGCCGTTGATAAGGGGCAATTGCTGCCGCTGGAACCATATGACAAACGCTTTAAAAGCCGCCATCAGACAGGCGGATACGCCGAAACCGATCAGGGCCCGTCCAAGCACCAGACCGGAAACGGATTGGGCGCGGGAGAAAACAAGTGCACCGACTGCTGCAAGAATAAGGAGGAATGATTCAATTTTCCGCGGGCCGAATCGGTCCAGCAGCACACCTAAGGGTAACTGAAAGGCAGCAAAGGTGATAAAGTAAGCGGCCGTCAGAAGCCCGAGTTCCGAAGGACCCACTCCGAGGTCTGCGGCCAGATCCGGGGCAAGCACGGCATTGACGACCCTAAAGAGATAGGAAAGAAAATAGCCCAGGGCAAACGGGATAAAGACGCGCAGTTTTTTTTGAGCTGAGGTAGCCATTATCCGCGCCAATCAATACACAAGCTTCAGTAAATAGGATTACAGAAATGCATTTGTAAGGCTTCCCGGGTGTGCGTGCATCTTTTCCGGTGGGTTTCCGTTTCTACCAGAATGAGAAGCCGGCCAAGTGAAAATAACGGCACTCTGGGAAGCCCTTCTTTTAGAAAGGCAGAGTCAGTAAAGACTCTGCCTTTCTATGCCCAATGACATCAACCATTGCGCATACATAATTAATCCGCCCTGAAAAACGGCGACACCAGGTCTGGGTGAAACCTAGTCGTCCAATTTATTTTGATGCGGCTGGTGTAAAATATAAAGATAAAATGCGCAGCATTAAGTAATTAATCCGCCGGACCTTCGAT
>CP070771.1:1597152-1602306 GCA_020345785.1 Desulfobacterales bacterium | reverse complement strand
TCGTCATAGCAATTAATACTTCAATGAGCGTGTATCCCTCGTTTTTTATTTTTTTATTCATTTTGCCGAAAATTTCCCTTAAATGTCCGGGCGGATAAAATCCCGGTCAATTTTACAGACTCATATTTCTACAATACACCGTGGTCCTGATCAGACGGCGCTGATACGTGTCCGCACTTGATACTATTCGGTCGCCTACGGTATACGTCCGGCTGTCGAAATGGCCCCGGACCGGCGCTCTCGTTCGAGCCAAAATCCATATTCTGACTGCACGAATGTCGGACAGCGGCACTGGGACAGCTAAAGGCAAGCCGGTTTCCAGGTTGGCGGTCAGTTGGTTATTTCCATCGCTAATGTCCGAGTCGAACGCCCAGATGATATTACCGTCGGCCGTGCCGTCGTCGGTGTCAAGATTCCCGTCATGGTTATTGTCGAAGGCGTAGGCAAACGCGTAAGCTTGAATATTTTCCGCCACGCCTGTCAGCGTGCCGGCACCGACTTGTCTACCAAATGGTGCCGCGCCCCCATCGGCGACGCCGTCCTTGTCGCCATCGTACATATTTGCGAACCCGTAGCTGATCCTTTCATCGGGGCTGATTTCCATGTCGCCGTCATTGTCAAAGGTAAACTGAATTATATGCCGGCCGGCTGTATGAATTCCTGTACCTGCTGACTCCTCATCATTATCAGCCACCGAATCACCATCACTATCCACACCATCGTTTGCGGCGGGATCATAGCCCGCCATTCTGATTTCCCTTTTGATAAGAGATACAGCGGCCCGGATGTTTTGCTGCATCTCAACCGCAAGCTGCTGCTTGTAATGTGAGTTTTGACGAAGCTCGTAAATCTGAAAAATCGCTGTTATTAGAATGGCGGCTACGGCCATTGCGATCAAAAGCTCGACGATAGTGTGCCCGTCGGAATTAATTCGCATAGTCATTTTTCCCGACCGATGGTCTTTCCTTTATTCATCTTCCCTAAGTATTCTGGAGTTGCCTGTTCTATTGATTCGAATTCTCGTGAGTTCATTCCGGCTATTGGCAATAGATATGGTGCCGCCGTTACCGGACGCTAGTCCCCTGCTGTCGAATTTGAAGGTATCGGGTATACTGAAACTTGCATTCTCCAAGGTAACGCCTGCCGGCATAATTCCCCTTCTTATGGTCGGCTCATCGGCGTCCTGGTTATCATCGCTATCGTAATCCGGAAATATTAAAAACTTATTGTTATCTTTGTCAAAATTTACGCGCACATCGACATTATCCTTTACAGCCCGCAATCTTGCATATTGCATCGCAGACAGGATATCTCTTGCGGCACTTCCTAATCGATATTTGGGCAGCCAACCTAAAAAGTGCGGTATTGCGATCGTCGAAAGGACGGCCATGATTCCCAGTACCGTCATCACCTCCCACAAAGTGAATCCTGAGTTTTTGCGCATCATCACCATTTCCTCTTTTTACAAATAGGGGTTTGGTCTTTCACTTGTGTCATGGTACATGGCTTGTTAAAAGAACTTGTAAAAATTAAAAAGCCCCCTAAGACACACCAATGTCCCACCAGAGGCTCGATTACAAGTCTTTTTCAAGGTCATTTTCCTTGTGGAATTGCTAGATGACAGGGCCTGAGAGAAAAACGTCAATCCAACAACTCAATATTTATGGTAATTCAATTTGTGTGTCAACATAAAATCTTGAATAACATTTATAGATTAAAGCGGATATTTACTCGATACGTCTTTTACCATGACCTCAAGCTGAATCGAATATCAAGCTGCCAAACCTTTTCGCAAAAAACATACCAAATAGAAAGATTTATAAAATATCTATATATATTAGATAGTTGGTAAGGAATTTAATTTATTTACTGTGACGCCATGTAAGAAATGTGAGGTAGGTTGTGTAAAAAATGTGAGATTGTTTGGGAAAAATAGGTAAAAGAAAGGGGGAAGAAGGTTTGTTGAGTCGGTTGAGCTAATTGTGAGTTTAACGGACCTTTCTGGCTGGCAAGAAGGTTGGTGCCTTGTCTGTTCGAAGATTTTGTGATAACCAGGATGTCTTATTAATGGAGAATCGATGTTTTCAGGTATTCAAGAAATATTGGTGCTGGTAATCATTATTCTAGGTATCTTATTTTTACCCAGAATTTTGAACCGGGGACAGGATAGACAGGCCACTGACCCCAAACCGGTGATCGTGCTTTCCGGCAAGATGCGCTTGGCAATTGCGGCTTCTGTTCTGTGGCCTGCGGTAGTTGCCGCGTTTATGCAGCCCTGGAAAGAGGACCTGATGCTATATTTCTATTTCGGCTTCGGTCCGGTAGCGATTATCTGGATAATTTATTGGGTATTTACTGGATTTCGTACAAAGTGATTCGTTTTTGGAGATATTAAATACAGTTCATAGCTGATCGCGCCTATTTTAACAGTCAACTCCGAAAACAAGTATACCAATTTTAAATCGGGTCATGAGCGATGACCTGCTTGCTACTCGATTCCGCCTTCCGAACTCACTCCACTTTTCCCTTCAATCCGATCTCTTCAGCCACCTCACGCATGCCCATGATCGTGTCGGTAATCACATCCGACAGATCCATCCCCAACATCCCGGCACCCTTTTCTATGATGGATCGATCTACGCCGGCAGCGAAGCGTTTGTCCTTCCATTTCTTTTTAACCGATTTGGTTTTAACATCCAACACGCTTTTTGAAGGACGCACCAAAGCGGTCGTCACCACCAGTCCGGTCAGCTCATCAATGGTATAAAGGACCTTTTCCAGCTCTGATTCCGGCTTTACATCGGTGCAAATTCCCCAACCGTGGCTGACCACGGCCCGGATGTAATCCTCCGGCCAGTTGTTTTCCCGCAGAATTTCTTCAGTCTTTTTACAATGCTGGTCGGGAAATTGCTCATAATCAAGGTCGTGGATCAGGCCGATCGTGCCCCATTTCTCTTCGTCCTGGCCGCGCTTGCGGGCAAAATAGCGCATGACGCCCTCCACAGCCAGGGCATGTTTTATCAGGCTTTCATTTTTGTTGTACTGTCTCAGAAGTGCAAGGGCCTCTTCTCGCGTAGGTACTTTCTGACTCATTGGACCACCTCCGGGTTTTTTCGTCTAACCTACCGTAAATAGAACAAAATTGGGGTGAATACTATGTTATCGACAGGATCTTGTCAAGAAAAGATCCGGCAGTTTCATTAGGATTTTTCTTGATCCAATCAGTTCTGGCGGTTATGGTCACACTTGAGGACCAATTGTTAATAAGATTGAACGCAATGGGAGCACCGAAACCAGTCAACCCCGGGTTAACAGGTCTTTATCTGCGAAATTTTGCGGCCAATATCTGCGGCAATTTTATCATCGCAGTATTGAATATTTTTACACCCCTGGCGGTTTTTTTTCCTGAAGGCAAACTCGCCGCCGTGCCAGGCGCCATAAAAATTTCCATTCTACGAAGAATCAGAGTGTTACTGGGGGGTCGGAACCAATGCCCCGATGCTTCTTCTGGTGGGAACGTTGGCCTTCGCGGTCTGGGAGGTGCAGGATAGCCCGGTTGCCGCCGGTCAATTCGGCAGGCAGATTCTTACCTTCACTGTTGTCTTGAGTGTTCTTTTTGTTGTCATTGCGCTCAGTTTAAATTTTCTGGTCGGCAAGTCCGTATTAAATCCTATCAAAGAAATGATGAGACTGGTTTATAAGGTGCGAGACGGCAATTTTCATCACAAAGTTCAAGTCGTATCCAATGATGAGCTTGGCGTGCTGGGTGACGGGATGAATGAAATGACCGACGGCCTGATCGATCGAGACCGTATGCGCCAATCCTTATATCTGGCTAAAGAAGTCCAGCAGGCTTTATTGCCCCGCAGAGCGCCTCAGGTAAAAGGCTTGGATATTGCCGCGACCAGCGTATATTGTGACGAGACCGGCGGCGACGACTATGATTTTCTTGGCGGTGATGAGCGCGATGAGGGCAAAATCAGGGTTATCTTAGGAGATGTATCCGGACACGGTGTATCCTCAGCACTGCTGATGGCCACTGCCCGGGCGTTTCTGCGCCAACGGGCCGCCTTGCCGGGAAGTATGTCGAATATGGTAGCAGACGTCAATCGACAGCTTGCCGGTGATGTCGAAGAATCCGGCGGATTCATGACGTTGTTTTATTTGGCCATTGATGCTAAAAACAAAAAATTGAGTTGGGTTCGTGCCGGACATGATCCGGGAATTTTTTATGATCCCGCGGCGGATTCATTTGAAGAATTGCGAGGTTCCGGTTTTTAAAAGACCGGGCACTGCAAGATGATGTGACCATGATTGTAATTAAATTGGTTGATGATTAAAGTAGTTTTAAGCACGGAATTCGGGCATTTTGCGGCAGAATACAATTTTTGTTAAAATATATGTTAAATTATACAAATTAAGCGCAAAAGGAGGGAGAATGGGCGCCAAAGGTCATGGGATCGAGGAATTAAGCGGATTTGCCACTGAAATTATCAAGGAAGCAGGCAAAAAGGCGTTAGCATTTTATGGCAAAGGCCAACCCCAGGTGAAATTTGACCAGGGGATGATTATCGAAGCGGAGCTGCGATTGACGGATTTCTTTCAAGAAAAACTTGTCGAGCACTATCCTGAACACCACGTGTTTAAGTTCGACCAGATAAACGAAAACTACTCCCATGAAGGAAAACGGTATCTATGGATTTTTGATCCCATAGAGGGCGTGGCTAATTTTCAGGCCGGTATCCCGATCTGGGGCATGTCTCTGGCGCTAATTGACAATTTTTGGCCCATTTTTGGGGTTTTTTACATGCCCGCCACCGGTGATTTGTTTCACGCGAGGGCCGGCCAGGATGCTTATTGGGGCAAGCAGAAGATAAAAATCGACGATGGTCACACCATCAATGATGAAAGTTTGTTGTTTACCTTTTCGCGATTTCATCAACACTATCGCTCGACCTTTCCGGGTAAAATTCGGAATCTGGGCTGTTCATCCGCCCATATATGCTATGTAGCCATGGGGCGGGCCGACGCGGCGGTCGTCGCCAATGAATCCTTCCAAGGATTGGCGGCTGCCCGGGTGATTATCGAGTCGGCTGGGGGTAAAATCTGTAAATTTGACGGATGTGATTTTCATCTGAATGAATATCTGGACGG
>CP070771.1:1591888-1597052 GCA_020345785.1 Desulfobacterales bacterium | reverse complement strand
GGTGCCGAATGCGGGCAGAAAATCATCGACAAAGCTTTTTAACAGGGCAAGTGACTGGGTGCGGGAGGTCGGCCAGA
Source organism: Desulfobacterales bacterium (assembly GCA_020345785.1). The sequence continues at coordinate 1,596,975 of CP070771.1, read as the reverse complement.
TCAACTTGTCCGGCTGAATCTCACCAATCGTCGCGACCTTTTGCTTACGGATGAGTCGAACAATATCTGAGACATCATTATCAAAAAGAAGCGGCTGGGGTATCGGCACCTGCTGATCGTAGGCCTGGCGGTTTTTCTGATCATAGTTCCATTGACCGCCGAGAGGCTTGCCCTTTTCCATAAGGATATTGGAGCGTTTGCGCATCCAGCGGTAAAAAGACTCCATCAGATAGCGTTTTTTGCCGGCAAAAAAATCCGTTAACTCCTGACGCTCGGTCAGAAAGTGCTGGGTGTCCATAAACTCACAGGGCAGCGGTAGGGATTCGGTCAATTTGCGCAACTGGAGATCCAGCCGATGCTCATCGGGCAGCAAGTATTCAAAGCGGGTGATTTTTTTTTTGTTCAGCAGATCCTTAATGTTGTCGGCAATTGTCTGACGATTTTGCGGGTCATCCAGCTTCAAGTAGACAACCCGGTGTCCCAGATCACGCAATCGTCCGGCAAAGGTCCGCATGGCCGCAAAAAAGGCCGCAACCTTTTGGATATGATGCGCGACGTAATCCGTCTCCTGGCGGATTTCCATCAGGACATAGGTCACCTGTTTATTCGGGTGCTTGAACCAAGAATGATTCTCGTCTATCTGGTCCCCAAGAATCAGGCGCAGTGTATGTTGTCGCGGCATGATGGTTGGCCCTTGCCTTGATGCTGCTTTGTAATACTTATATTTCCATTAACACCCTTTTACGCAGACTGATAAATGTGCAATTTTTCAAGACGGATGAATTAATGCATCAACCTTTTTTACATAACCCTGGATGTCGCACTTGCGTTCCAGACCGGAGGCGGCCATATAGCGGATTTTGCCGAATATCGGACGCTCGAACCAGGCCCGGTCGTGTACCCCGAACACCCAGGCCACACCGGTATATGAGTTGGCGTCCCGGCCGTCCAGAAAGTATTTATTGTTAATGGCCAGCGTCGTTCGAAATGCATGTTCGGGTGTGTTGGACCACTCCAAAATTTTCTTGCCCCAGTACATGCGCATGTAGTTATGCATGAAACCGGTGTATTTCATCTCCCGCATGGCCGCGTTCCAGTATTCATCATGGGTTTGAGCGTTTTCCAGTTGCTGTCGGGTGTAAACATATTCGCGAGGATCTTTTTCATGCTCGGCAAGAGTCTGGCGGGCCCAGTTCGGCAGACACTTGTAGGAATCGTAGTCCGGTGTATAGTTGACAAAATTCATGGCCAGCTCTCGTCGCACGATCATTTCTTCCAGAAATGATTCTTTAGCGGCCTGCAGCCGGCTGTCGGCCTGCTGAATCTGCAAGGCGAGGTAAAGCGCAGAAATTTGGCCAAAATGCAGATAGGGACTCATATGGGAAATATCATCCGTCTGGGGCTGGTTGCGGTTGTCGACATAACGCGCCAGGCGCTGGTGCAGAAAGCTTTTAAATATCTGCCTGGCCCGCGAAGATCCGCCTTTAAAAATCTTGGTAACCGGCGGCACACCATGGTCGATCTTCATCTTTTGCAAAACAGCGTCGATGTTCTTAAGATCAATGCCTTTGATGCTGAGATTTAAGGAAGACTTTTTAACGGTGGCGTGTTTAAAATCCGTCAGGTAATCCGTCAGGTGTCTATGAATTTTAGGTCGAATGGTGCGAGCGGCATACTCAGCCTTATTGGAAACCACCCTCAGCGGGACGATTGCATCGCTTTCCACCTGGACGACACGGCAGGCAGCCTGCTGCGCCACCTGCTCACGCCAGGCTTTCTGATGCCGCAGGTAGCCGCAATCACACACGATCACCGATGCGTTGCGGCCAATTTTTAATGCGACCTCGGCCGGTGCGCCCTTTTGAATGACCAATTTGATGCCGCGTCTGGCTAAAGCGCTCTGGGTTTCTTTCAGACCCTCCAGCATAAACGTATAATGACGCAGATTTGCCTCCGGGTAATCGTCCATTAGTCCGAATGCGACGAGAACTCCCTGCCCCAGACGGTTGGCCTGCTGGATTGCATACTCCAGCGCATGATTATAGTCAGCTCGCTGAGATTGCTGCATCCAATAAAGCGTGTATTTGCCTTTGGCAATATCGGCGTCGTTAAGGAGCTGTATGCGGGATTTTTGAATCGTCTGGAAGTCCATATCCGTAATTACTCCGCCCTTAAAACAGCGATACCAGGTTTAAATAAAACATTTTAACCCGGTGGAAACTGATGCGAATGCACAAGTCTACCCGGGCGGATTAATTACCTTCATCAGAAAATGATGGGTGACAAAGGCTCATGAAGCCCGGATGGTCCTCCTAAAATTCGAACAACAGATTTCAATCCTTTTAGTCCAATAACAAATTACCAAAAACTAAGCATTTGACTAAGTTTTTTGACCGGCATGTAATCTCGATTCATTTATCGAACAAAGTCTGGTCTCTCAGGGCCGGCCCTGGCCCTCCGGCAAACGACATGACGAATGCAGTTTGGGCGTAAACCGCAGAGGTCCGGCAACAATCGGCTTGCCGATGGATCGCGCAATGGATTTAAGCATGCCATAGAAAATCCACTGGTGGAATGGATAAAGTGCGTACCAGTAAAAGAGGCCAAACAGTCCTTTCGGCAAAAATCGTGAGAGCATTTGCAATTCCACCTGGCCGTTTCCGTCGGGAGTGATTTGAAATTCGAGCAAGGCTTCACCGGGCGTTCTCATCTCAGCCACCAATAACAGCCGCTGCGGCGCCTTTACTTCCAAAACCCGCCAGAAGTCCAGGGCATCGCCAACGCCGATTTCGGACGGATGCCGGCGACCCCGTCTAAGGCCCACGCCTCCCGCCAGTCGATCCATAATTCCTCGCAGACGCCATAGAAAATTCCCAAAGTACCATCCGGTCTTTCCCCCGATTCGACTGATGGGCTGCCAGACTTCATCGACCGTTGCCTTCAAGCGCGTACGGTATCCGCAGTTCATAATGGTTCCGCCCGCCCACTGCGCATCGCCGCAATGGGCCCACTCAGGTTCCAGCAAATTGCCGGCATCCATCCAGCAGGTGTGCACCTGTTCCTGTTTAATGCGATCCAACGCCAACCGGACCGCCTCCCGGCAGGTCAGCAGCTTCTGCGGAATAATTGACTGAATCCGATTTTCGGTGCAGACCGCATCGCTGGTCAACCCTTCGGTCAACGGCAGCGCAATCGATTTGGGAACCGGGCTGATCAGGTGGATCCACAACGCGCTCAAGGTGGGAGTGAGAACCGGCACCGGAATAATCAGGCGCTTGGATAAGCCGGCCTCCTCGGCATAAATATCCAGCAGCTCACGATAGGTCAGAATATCGGGGCCGCCGATATCGTATGTTTGTCCGGTGGTTTCATCATGCTCCAGACAGCCGATAAGATAGGCGATCACATTGCGAATGGCAATCGGCTGATTCAATGAGTGCACCCAGCGGGGGGTCGTCATGATTGGCAGACGTTCAACCAGGTAACGCAGAATTTCAAATGAGGCACTGCCCGATCCCAAGATCATGGGCGCCCGCAGATCCGTTGTGGGTACCGGGCCGGATTGCAGAATGTCGGCCACCTCAATGCGTGATTCCAGATGCTTGCTCAATGTCCCATCTTTGGTTTCTGCCAGTCCACCGAGGTAAATGATTCTTTCCATTCCAGCAGCCGCTGCCGCTGCGACCATGTTGCGGGCCGCACGGCGATCGGCTTCCGCAAATTTTTCCTTCTGGGCGATCATGGAATGAACCAGGTAATAAGCTGCCCGACACCCGGAAGACGCCTGTTTAAGGGAGTTAAGATCCAGAACATCGCTTTGGACGAGCTCAATTTTGCTGTGCCCGGCCCAAGGGCGGCAACCTATTTTTGCCAGATTTCGCGCCATGGCCCGCACCCGATAGCCTGCCTCGAGCAACGCCGGGATCAGTCGTCCGCCGACATATCCGGTAGCGCCGGCAACCAGAATGGGATCTGAATTCAAGGCCACAGTTTGATTAATCCTTTAGGATTGTGCAAAAATTCAAAGTAATACACTTATCAGCACGAAGGTCACGAGGAGGGAAGGCCAATATGTTCTGTCTTTCCTTCGTGATCCTCGTATGTTTGGTGCTGAAATAGCTGACGATCGAATTCGAATGGAACGTTTCAGATAAGCGCGTATCAATCAACATTACGGCAGGTTAAAATTTTTTGTAGGAGTCGATCGTCGGAATATGCATATCAGCAGCGAGGGCACAAATCAACTACTTTCCATCCCCAACAAGCGGCAGTTCCTTGTCCACCTTGAAGAAAACAAGGAACCTGTCTTCACCATTCCTGTATGCCGACTTTCGGCGTCGCAGAGATTCCAACCGTTCAGTATTCTGTTCCTCCCTCACCCTGGACAAAAAAAGTCTTTTCCCCCGGTATCCGGGACCTTCTTCCTTAAAAAGATAAGTCGCATGCGGGTTGGACTGTAAATTGTGATGAGACAGACGGTCGCGCATTATCAAGGCCACGGTTCCGTCTTCCATCATATGGGGTCTGGCATATAAAGCCGCATCAACGTTACCGTCGCTGTCAGCTGTCGACAGAACACCTAAGCCTCTGGTTGTGTCAAAATATTCTTTTAAATTCATGACAAGCCTCCTGATTGACAGTTCTTTTCCAAAAATCAGCGACCACCAGTAGAGCTGGGGGTATGAGGAAGGTCCCTGGAAGGGGCCGGAACCATGCTCTGCCCATGGTCGCTGATGTATATAAAGCACTTTGGCTAGATCAATAGTATTTCCGGCTAACGCATGCCTTTGTAATTTTCTGTAACATATTTCGATCACATTTGTCGTTTATCTTTCCGGTTTAGCATGCATTTGAGCCGCCTCATCATTCGCATGCATCTTGTGTTGTTCAGCAGGATGCGGTAATTGTGGCGACGCCGGCAGACACAACGAAGCCATAAAAAATAAGCCAAAATTCTTTATATTATCTCCATTCATATGTCACCGGCGTCGTTTAAATTTGGGCCACCGAATAATACTCCCGCTGTAAGGGTAGCACCTTTTCAATTCTCATCCCGCTATAGCGGGATGGCTTATGAATGGAGTTAA
>CP070771.1:1586608-1591788 GCA_020345785.1 Desulfobacterales bacterium | reverse complement strand
CCCTCGCGGCAAGATCCAGCGCCAGACCGGCACCGGTTGAAAATCCGCCCACCACAACTTTCCGACATATGCTGCTGATGACGGCATATCCTCGATCGATGGAGGCTATCCAATCTTCATAGGTCCGGGTAGCAAGATCATCAGGAGAGGTTCCATGGCCTTTTAGGCGGGGAACATATACCCAAAAGCCCATCTTTCCCAAATGAAGGGCCAATTTCTTAACCTCAAGCGGAGCCGCCATATAGCCATGTGAGAGTAGGATGCCGAGATCTCTAGATTTTCCTTTGACCAAAAACGGCATGCCGACATCTCTGGACTTGGATTCTCCCTGGATGAAAAACTTGTGATAGTCGATTTCGAATTGTTTTACAGCCTCATCCATGAGGTGCTTGGCAATCTTGCGCCTGATCCAGAAGCCGGGCTGTGAGGCAAGGCGCCGGACGATTCGCTGCAATTGGGATAACGGTTCGACCGCATTGGCGCTAACATCAATCGGATTGTCTATGCGGGCACGGTGAAAATCGTAGGGGGATGAGAATTTGGCATGGTCTTTTAAATATCCGTTATCAGTTTTTTTAAGAATGCCCTTTTCCAATGCAACCGACATGAAATTGCGCACCTTGCCATGGAAGTCATCGGTCAGAAGATGAATCTGATCCTCTCTGATACTGGGATGCAGATGAAAGTCCGGCAGCTGTTGAATAAGATCGGCGGCCAGAAAAACCCTGCGGCGAAAATCCATCTCATCTATTTTTTTGGCGGGCATCAGTTTGAGCATTGAGGCAAAAAGATGCTCTATGTTAACGGCCGTCATCCCGTAAATGTCGGCCATGTAGCGTAGCATCAGTCTCAGTGCTTCCTTGCGCATGGTTTTCTTTGATGCGATCGGGTCGTCGAAATTTATTCTGCTTTTTGTTTCGATGTCTCTCCTGATTGCCGGTTTCTGGAGGTAATCACTGATTAAAATGGGATCACCATAATGAATATCAATGTCCACACCGGAAATCAGCATAGAACCTTCGGTCATGAGTTCTTCGACGATACGCTCAGGCAGATCGTCCACCAGACGCAGCGCCAGTTTGCTTAAAATGTTCTCCCGGGCTCGAATGGGATAATACGTTAAATTCACGGGCACGATATAGGTGCTGCGGCCAAGCACCGGATCCAGGGATTCGATTTGAAATAGATTCATCAGGTACTGAGCTTCATCCGGTTTTGCAACCGAAAGATGTCGCAGCCGTTGCCGATAGAACTCGGTTCGCATGGCCAGTGTGCCGGCGCCGGTATGGGGCGGATGCTTGCCGCCGGCCCAGGAAATCATGAACTGACCTTTTTCAATAATTTTTTTGTTTTTGACCATTCGGCCTTCGGGGAAAATGATCCAATTCGCCTCCCCGGTAAGCAGCGTTTTGACGATCAGCAGGTCCCGGTCCGGGATTTTTGTTGAAACGGCGCCGACCTTCTCGAGATAGGTGCCGAATGCTCCTTTAAAGAGTTCATAGTCCGCCAGTGACCAGACGGGAATTTTGGTTAATGAAAAAATCTGGGCGGGCATCAGGAAAGTTTCCAGCCGGGTAAAGTGATTGATGACAAAAATGATCGAACCTTCTGGAATTTTTTCGGCATTGTGAACGACAATGCTGGCCTTTGAAAGGTTGGAAAGGGTTTTGACGGCAAAACCTGTTGATCGATAGGCGAACCGGTTCATTAGCGAAATGCCCTTATCTTTTTAACTTTCCTGAGAAAGGAACCTCAAACGCTGCAGGTGCAATTTAGGCGCAAAATTCGAGCACTAACTAGAATAATAAGCTAAAATCACAAAGGAATCAACAGACTTAATTTGGTACTGTTTTAAGAGACCACTGGCAGAGCGTGGCCTCGGCCCCTTCCAGGGACCTTCCTCATACCCCCAGCTCGGCTGGTGGTCGCTGATTTTTGAAATTAGCACCTTCTCTCAGTGTTGACATAAAATTTATTTACCATTAGAGTAAAGGGGCTTCAGACCCTTAATTGTAAACTCATTTGAAACGCGGAGGTTCGGTGTGTATTCTAAAATTGTCATCCTGCGCTTTCCCAAAACCGAGGTGCACAAGCCGATTGTATATCATCTGACCAAGGATTACGATCTGATGTTCAACATCCTGAATGCCACCATCCTGCCCCGCAAGGAGGGCGTGGCGGTGCTGGAAATATCGGGTACCAAAAAAAATTTTAGAGAAGGAATAAAATTTCTCGAATCACAGGGTGTACAGGTTCAAAACGCCTCCCAAGAAGTCAAGCGTGACCATCGCAAGTGCACGGATTGCGGGGCCTGTACGGCAGTATGCCCGACCGGTGCCCTTGCGATTCAGCGGCCGGAAATGAAAGTGATTTTCGATCAGAAAAAATGCAGCGTATGTGAATTGTGTGTACCGGCCTGCCCGCCGCGGGCCATGGAGGTCAGGCCGACCAGCCAGGCTTTTTTCGAATGAGACAAACAACAGCAGTCGCGATAAGCGGCGGCGTTGATTCGTTAATGTCCGCTTATTTGATAAAGGAACAGGGACAGCATGTCATCGGGATCCACTTTATCACCGGATTTGAAACCCACTCGATCTCTGCCCAAGATCCGGGGACCCATAAAACAGATAATATCCTGGAAATCGGAGAACAGCTGGGAATACCTGTCGACATCGTTGACATACGATCTGAATTTCGAGAGAAAATCGTCGACTATTTCACCCGGACCTATCAGAGCGGCCAAACACCCAATCCCTGCATGCAATGCAACCCCAGCATTAAATTCGTCACTATATTGAGCCATGCATTAAACCTTGGGGCCCAAAAACTGGCCACCGGACATTATGCCAGAATTAAAGAAGGTCAAAACGGCAAGTTCCGGCTTTTTAAAGGTATCGACCCGCAAAAGGACCAATCCTATTTTCTTGCCCGCTTGACTCAGCAGCAGCTTGCCAAAGCCTGTTTCCCATTGGGAAAATTTAAAAAGGAGGATGTGAAAAAAATGGCCGCCCAAAAAGGGTTGCATCCGGTCACCCGGGGAGAAAGCCAAGATGTCTGTTTTATCAAGCATGACACCTACGGCGATTTTTTAACTAAACAAATAGGCCTGGAAGTCACACCCGGATTAATCGAAGATATCGACGGAAAGATCATCGGAACACACAAAGGCCTCCACCTGTTCACTATCGGCCAGCGGCGCGGCATCAACTGTCCGGCCGCCGAGCCGTATTATGTGGTCCGTTTGGACACCGAACGCAACCGTTTGATCGTCGGTTCCAAAAATGATCTGCTGACATTGGAATCCAAAATAACGGGCATCAATTGGACTGATGACGAACCGGCGTCCCCCGTGGACCTGTATACGCGTGTACGCTACCGCAGTAAAGAAGTACCTTCCACGGTCTTCCCGCAGGATGAACAAACGGCGATTGTCCGATTCAAAACGCCCCAATCTTCCGTCACCCCCGGTCAGGCGGCGGTGTTTTACAGGGGTGATGAGATACTGGGAGGGGGATGGATCAGCCCCGAGGGCTGAAAATCCGAATATCGAAATCCGAAATCCGAAATAATTTCAAATTTATACTGTTCCAATAAGCAAAACTGTATTATTGTTACCTTTTGCTCTGTCATTGTCCCGTTTGGAGCATTTGAATTTTGATAATTGGAGTTTGTTTCGAATTTCGAATTTGAAAAATTAAATTTTTTCAAAATCCTCTGAAGATAAGCCTAACCGTCGACAAAATTTTATTTTTGAGCATGCCGAAATTCAAAATTACAACCCTTGGCTGCAAAGTAAATCAGGCCGAGTCCGAATCCATCGCCCAAGAATTAATGGAATCCGAATGGTCCCCGGTTGAGGATCGGGAGACGGCAGATGTGTATATCGTCAATACCTGCACGGTGACTCAAAAAGCCTCCATGCAGTCCCGCCAGGCGGTGCGCCAGGCTGTTCGCGCCAATCCACACGCGCGCATACTGGTAACCGGCTGCTATGCCGAAACCACACCCGAAGAGATTAACGCGATAGCAGGGGTAAGCGCGATTGTCGGCCATGCGCAAAAGCAGAACATCAGCAGCATGCTCTGTTCAGCCAACCTTGACGCCTCAGATTTCAGGTTTTCCGGCTGCCGTGATATATGCAGCGATCACGATTTCAAGCTGATGCCGCTCGCAGTTACGGCTCCCCGGACGCGCCCCTTTTTAAAAATTCAGGACGGCTGTGATGCTTTCTGCACATACTGTATTGTACCCTACGCACGGGGCAGCAGCCGCAGCATGCCGCTTGCAAAAGTGATGCAAAGTATCAACCGGCTGGCTGAAGCCGGCTATCATGAAGTGGTGCTGAGCGGTATTCGGTGGCGTGTGTGTTCTGGCTGCCGTTCCTTGCCTTCTCCATCCGCGCAAAGCGGTTGGATAGCAGGGTCTGGCGGCGGGCGCTGTTGCCGGCGGCGGCGAATATCGTAATGCAGAGCCTCTGGGCGACGGCGTTCTACTATGTCGACCCGGCCTTTATGGTGCTGTTAACCAAGACGAATATCATCTGGATAGCGGCGTTTTCGTTTATCTGCTTTCCCGAAGAAAGAGGCCTGATCCGGAGCGGGCGTTTCTGGCTCGGGCTTGTGCTGGTGATTTGTGGTGTGGTGGGCGTGCTGTATTCCAAGGAAGACTTCGCCGCGACAGGCACGACAACGGGCGTGCTCATCACACTTGCCTGTGCGTTTATGTGGGGGGTGTATACGGTCTCCGTGAGGATGGCCTTTCGTGACATTGACTCGCGGAGCGGCTTTTCGGCCATAAGCATCTACACGGTAGCGGGGCTGGCGGTCTTTGGGCTGGCGTTCGGCGATCTTGGAGATTGCGCAGGCTTGGGGGCAGAGCAGTGGGTGGTTGTCATACTCTCGGCGATCCTGTGCATAGCGCTGGCCCACGTGCTGTACTACACGGCGATGAGACGAATCGGGGCGACAATCCCTGCCTTAGTGGTCCTGGCCCAGCCGGCCGCCGTACTGGCAATCTCGCATTTTGTCTTCGGTGAATCGATGAAGGTCATGCAATTAGGGTTTGGTGCAGTCTTGCTGCTCGGAGCGGGCCTTGCCATCTGGGCACAGAAGAAGCTTAGCGTGACTCGGCAGCAGTGAGTGGCACCTCACGTTCACTGTCTTGGCTGATTGCCTATGACC
>CP070771.1:1581313-1586508 GCA_020345785.1 Desulfobacterales bacterium | reverse complement strand
GGCGGCTTTCTCAAATGCTGCGGCCTTGCTGAGACCTTGATGAACCATCAGCGGTTCTGCCACCTGGCGGCCGATCGGCAGCACTGGGTTGAGTGAGGTCATCGGCTCCTGAAATATCATCGAGATCTTAAAGCCCCGAATCTGGCGGAGCTGTTCGTCGTTAAAATCCAGTATGTTCTGGCCGGCAAAGCTGATTCTACCCCCTTCAATCTTCCCCGGCGGCGATGGTATTAAACCCAGGATGCTCAGTGAAGTGACGCTTTTACCGCAACCCGATTCACCCACCAGGCCGATGGTCTCCCCCGTGTCCAGGTGGAAACTGACCCCGTCCACCGCCCGGGCAACACCTTCGGGGGTATGGAAATGGACGGAAAGGTTTTCTATTTCGAGGAGTTTGTCTTTCATAGGTTTCAGGTTTCGGGTGTCAGGTGTCAGCCAAGTCGCCGGTCGCCGAAGGCGGCCAGTTTGATCTAAAAAAGAAACTTTAAAAAGCGAATATCGAATAACGAATAACGAATGTCGAATGTCGAAGGGAGGTATTCTGTCCTTTTTGTAAAAAGAGACTGAGCAACGCGAAACCACCCTTCGAAATTCTGCGGTTCGATATTCGAAATTCTGCGGTTCGCTGTTTCAGCAATGTGAAGTTTCATATGAGATATAAACTTGTTGTGATCTTTCCTCCAGCCTCTATCTTTTCCAACTCAATCAACTAATCAACGTTTTTCCACAGGTATTTCAGCGCCGTCAGTGCATATATCTTAGCGGTCTCGACGAGTTGATCCAGATCCACCCATTCGTCCACCTGGTGCGGTACCTGGCGGTCGCCGGCGCCCATGGTGACGATGGGAATATTTTTTAATGCCCACAGAAAGGTCCCGTCCGTGGCACCGGGAACGCCGGCGTAGACGGGCGCTTTTTCACTCACCTGCCGGGTGGCCCAGTCGGCCGCCAGAACTACCGGATCGTTTCGATCCGTCAATGTGCAAGGCCGATCGGTTAAAATTTCAACTGCGATCTTAAGATCAGGTGTGCGCTGCAATCCGAGTATTTCGTCATATTCCCGGTAAAGGTCGCGGATCCGTTGTTCGATTTCGGAAGTCGTGCGTTCCAGGTCATTGATGATATTCGGATGGGATTGGCCGGGAATGGTCCTGATATCCACCAGAACGCGTGCCTGGCCGGGCACGACATTTAGCTGGGGGGCGCCGGTAGCCGGTGCCTGGATGACCGTGGGTGTGAAGCTGGGCCAGCCCAGGAGGTCGTCCCGGCCCGGATGTCTGACGGCTTCAAGCTCCAAGTCATGCAGGGCCTTGATCAATTCTGCCACCGCTGGGGCGGTGTTCAGACCGGCAAGGGGCATGGCGCCGTGGCTCATGCGTCCCGTGATGGTAAATTGAGCGCGAAGCGCGCCTTTTTGGGTGGTGCAGATCAAACCATCCTGGGGCTCACAGATAACGGCGCCGGTAACCGCATCGGCATGGCCCCTTTCGATAAAATTCCTAACCCCCAGCATTTGATCTTCTTCATCGCACAGCACACCGCCGACAATGGTTCCGGCCAGCTTAACGCCGGATCGTTGCAAAGTTGCCATGGCAATCAGCATGGCCGCCAGGTTGCCCTTGGTGTCGTTGGTGCCGCGACCATACATTTTACGACCCACAATCTCAGCACCGAAGGGGTCGTATTTCCAGGCTGAGATATCCCCCGGGGTCACCACATCGGTGTGGCCTTCAAACATCAGCCGGCGGTTGCCGGAACCGGCCGGCCAAGTGACGATCACGTTCGGTCGACCGGGCGCAACCTCCTCCAGCTGCGCCTCAAATCCCTGCTCCCGGGCCCAGTTGAAAACATACTCGGCCGCCGGCTGCTCACTGGTCCCGGCTGCGGGGTCCCAAACTGAGTTGATCTTAACAAGATCAGAAGTGAGGTTAATCAATTCATCCGATTTAATAAAACCTAATACTTTATTGATAACGTCTCTAGTGGGTGCCATGCATTTTATCCCCAAATTCGAAATTCGAAGCACGAAATTCGAAACAAATACAAAATTACAATGCTCAAATGCTCAAAACAAAAAAAATAAAGATCTTTTCCTTTTTATTATCAGCTATCAACTATGAGCTATCAGCTGGCACTGAAAGTGCCTTAACCCGCACTCCGCACTTGCTTTTCACGCTATGCTCTTTGCGCTATGCCCATCGCTCGTAACCCAAATAAATGACAATTAAATATTGAATATTGACGAATTGTGGAAGTCGCTCGCACAGCCCAGGCGCTTGCGCCGCGTGTCGTTCCGTCTTGATAACATTCTAAAACCGACAGAATTCCTTCATTCGTCATTAGTCATTCGTAATTCGTCAATCCCTTAGCCCCGCTCCGCGCATCGCACAACCAACAACGGCTTCTAATAACGAATAACAAATAACGAACAACTTCCTACCTCACCCTCACCATCTTCGGATCCAATGTATCTCTTAATCCATCTCCCAGCAAATTAAAACCCAGCACCGCCCAGGCGATGGCCAGGCCCGGAAAAATCGCCATCCAGGGCGCCGGGGACATATAGGTCTGGGCTTCGTTGAGCATGCGGCCCCAGGAGGCGTGCGGCGGCTGAGTGCCAAGGCCCAGGTAACTGAGGCCGGCTTCGGCCAGAATCGCCACGGCAAACTGAATGGTTCCCTGGATCAGCAGGGGCGATAAAATGTTTGGCAGCACATGGCGCCAGGTGACGGCCCACTCGCTGATGCCGCTGGCGCGGGCGGCGGCGATATACTCCTGCTCCCAGATGGTCAGCGATACGGCCCGGGTCAGACGGGCAAACACCGGGATGTAGAAAATGCCGATTGCCAGCATGGCATTGATCATCGAAGGTCCCAAAATGGAGGTGATCAGAATTGCCGTCAGCACCGCCGGGAAACCGAACAATAGGTCCGAAAGCCGCATAATGGATTCGTCCACCAGCTTACCGTAATAGGCGGCCGCTAATCCCATTAGAACCCCGGCGCTCAGTCCGATGGTTACGGTCACCAGTCCGACAATGATCGAATTGCCTGCCCCCACCATCACCCGTGAGAGCGTGTCGCGGCCGTATTGATCCGTGCCCAGCGGATGGTGCCAGGACGGCCCCTGCAGTCGTAGTTTGGCATTCATCTTGTTGGCGTCATAGGGCGTCCAGAGCAGACTGATCAGGGCCGCGACGACCACCATCGCCGACAGGACAAATCCGACAGTAAAATTTTTATTGTTAAAAAATCGCTTCATTTTAATCTAATAGGACACGGATAAACACGGATGGGCACAGATCCAAATTTTAAACATGACAACCGGTCGCACGCACTCCGGAACCTTTGTCCCGCTCCTATAGACACGGCTTTCAACTGCAATTATGTTAAAATCGATCCGCTGCCGGCGACCCTCAAATATTCAATATTCAATCCGCATTTTTCAATTACTCTAAACGGATTCTGGGATCCAACCAGGCGTAAGCCATATCTACTATAAAATTCACCAACACGACAGCGGCGGCCATAAACAGCACGATATCCCTGACGACCGGCAGGTCGCGCTGGCCGATGGCGTTGAAAACCAGTCTGCCCAGTCCAGGCAGAAAATAGACGTTTTCGATGATGATGGCGCCGGCCAAAAGCTGCCCGAGCTGGAGCCCCATAATGGTCAGAACCGGAACCAGTGCGTTGCGCAGGGCATGCACGTAAACCACCGTCCGTTCCCTGAGGCCCTTGGCCCGCGCCGTTCGGACGTAATCCTCGCGCAGTACTTCGAGCATAGAGGAGCGGGTGAGGCGGGTCAGAATGGAGGCCCGAATGACGCCCAGGGCGAAGGCCGGCAGCAGCAGCGCCTTGAGTGATCCCCAGAAATCTTTGCTCCAGCCCGGGAAGCCGCCGGCCGAAAACCAGCCCAATTGGACCGAAAATAGAAGGGTCAACAGGATCCCGAACCAGAATTCCGGTGTGGCCAGCCCCAGCTGGGTGCAGAACATGACCGTCACGTCGCCGGTTTGGTTCTGATGCCGGGCGGCGTAGATACCAAAGGGCAGCGAAATCGCCAGGGCGAACAGCATGGCCAGCAGGGCCATTGGGCCGGTCACTGCCAGGCTGTCAAGAATCAACTCATACACCGGCATCTTGTAATGGATGGACTGATGACTCCGCCCTTGCAGGAGATTGACGATCCAGTCCGTATATTGCCCCATGAAAGACTTGTCCAGGCCGAGCTCGGCGCGCAGATTGGCCAACGCCTCGGGCGTGGCGTTGATCCCGAGTATGATCTGGGCCGGATCGCCGGGCAGGACGAAGAGAACCGAGAACACCGTGATCGAGACCAGGAAAAGCAGCAGGACCAGGGTGATCAGCTTTTTTGTATAGTAACGCAGCATGACAGATAAAGCGGGCAGCCCGGCTTGGAACAGGCTGCCCGTTCATATTTATTCTAACTATGAAATCAAATTCTGGCCTTCTGTCCAGGATTCCTTACTTCTGCCACCATACTTGCGTGCAATCAAGGGCGATGGTGGGGTAATTCTCCCACCAGTCCATCAATTCTACCTTCATGGCCGAAAGCGCAGGCGACAGGAACAGAAACCCGTTGACGGCGTCTTCAGCCACGATCTCCTGGCAGCGGCCGAACCACTTGGTTTTTTCCGCCTCGTTGGGGGCTTTCAGCGCTTTGGCGTAGGCATCCCGGAATTCCTGGGAGTCGTACTGGAAGTAGTAGTTCGGGTTGGCGTAGATGCCGATGTCCCAGGCTTCGGCATGGCCGATCATGGTCAGCTCGAATTGCTTCTGCTTAAAAATGCGGTCCAGCCAGAAGCCCCATTCCACGATCTCGATCTTGAGCTTGATGCCGATCTGTCCCAGCATGTCGGCGATGACCTCGCCGGCGCGCTGGGAATAGGGGTAAATAGCCGGCAGCTGGATGGTTGCTTCGAAACCATTCGGGTAGCCGGCCTCGGCCAACAGTTTTTTGGCTTTTTCCGGGTCATAGGGGAACAGGCCGGTCATATCCTTGTAGTACGGGGTGACGGGCGGCCAGTGAGACCCAATGACAGAGCCATAACCGGCCATGACCAGGTCGATGACGGTCTGCCGATCGATGGCGTAGGCCATGGCCTGGCGCACCAGCTTGTTGTCGAAGGGTTTGGCCTTGTTGTTGGTGGACATGATGACTTCGGAGGTGGA
>CP070771.1:1575999-1581213 GCA_020345785.1 Desulfobacterales bacterium | reverse complement strand
AGCAAGGGCCTTAGTGAATGGAACGTGGTACTAAAGCACATGTTCCGAAATTCTCTCCTGCCGGTCGTCACCATCTTTTCAATGGAGTTTGTAAAGCTGCTGGGCGGAGCGGTTATTGTCGAAACGGTCTTTAGCTGGCCGGGAGTCGGTTTTTTAATGGTGGACGCTATTTATGCCCGCGACTATCCGCTGGTTCAGGCCGGCATCGTCTTTTTCTCGTTTCTGTTTATTGTAGTTAATCTGCTGGTTGATCTTCTCTACTCGGTGATTGATCCACGCATAAAATACTAACCCCTGGAGTGACCTTCATGCCCCTACTAAGAGTTAATGATCTAAAGACCTATTTCGACACAGAAGCAGGACTCGTCAAAGCGGTTGACGGTGTCAGCTTTACCCTTGAACCGGAGCAGACTCTGGGGTTGGTAGGCGAATCAGGATGTGGCAAGTCGCTGACGGCACTTTCCATCTTGGGTTTGATTCAGCCGCCCGGACGAGTCGTCAGCGGAGAGATATGGTTCCAGTGCAAAGACCGGCGCATTCTGGATTTGTCGAGCCTCAACAGCAACGGGAAAGAAATTCGAATGATAAGAGGCGGCGAAATAGCCATGATCTTCCAGGAGCCGATGACCTCATTGGATCCGGTCTTCACCATCGGCAGCCAAATTGTGGAAATACTTGTTTTACACCAGGAGATGAGCAAGAAGGCAGCCAGACGGCGCGCCATTGAAATGCTCAAGGAGGTTGGAATACCGCTTCCTGAGCAGCGGTTTGATGAGTACCCCCATCAACTTTCGGGCGGTATGCGTCAGCGGGCGATGATTGCCATGGCTCTGGCTTGCAGGCCTTCTTTACTGATATGCGATGAACCGACAACCGCACTGGACGTCACCATCCAGGCCCAGGTGCTGGACTTGATGGTTGGTCTTAGGAATGAGTTCAGGACGTCGATCATTATGATTACCCATGATCTGGGGGTTATTGCCGAGATGGCCGATCACGTGATTGTTATGTACGTCGGCAGCGGCGTCGAGTATGCAGGGGTAAAGGAAATCTTCCACAATCCGCTTCACCCGTATACCCAAGGTCTGATGGCCTCCATACCCTCAATCTCAGCTCCGACAAAAGAACTTGAACCTATAAAAGGCGTTGTTCCCGACCCGATCAATCTTCCGAAGGGTTGCCGTTTTGAACCCCGATGTCCGCGGGCAATGGCTCATTGCCGAATCGAGCTTCCTTATCTCAAAGAGATCAGACCAGGACATCAAGTCGCCTGCTGGTTATATGAGTAAGATGGTGAGAGATGCGATGAAACAACTTCTACTCCAAGTCAAGGGTTTAAAAAAATACTTCCCTGTTCAACGGGGCCTTTTACGACGAACCGTGGCCCAGATTAAGGCGGTTGACGGCATTGATCTTGTCCTCAGGGAAGGAGAGGTGCTTGGTCTCGTGGGGGAGTCGGGTTGCGGTAAGACGACTGCCGGAAGAACAATCCTACGCCTCGTGGAACCTACGGAAGGAGAAGTTCTGTTTAATTATAAGGAAAACGGTCCCCGCCCCTCAACAGGCCGGCTTATCGATGTTGCCAAGGTATCCCGCAAAACGTTGAAAATTCTTAGACAGGACATGCAAATCATCTATCAAGACCCTAACTCATCGCTCAATGGAAGGATGAACATTGCATCGATTATCGGAGAGCCTCTATATATCCACGGCCGGCACAAAGCCAAAGAAAGACAAAAGATTGTCCGGGATTTATTAGCTGCGGTCGGACTCAGCCCGGAGCAATTGAACCGCTATCCACACCAATTCTCCGGCGGCCAGAGACAGCGCATTGCCATCGCCCGTGCCTTAACGCTAAGACCGAGGTTGATAATCGCGGACGAACCGGTTTCGGCCCTGGACGTTTCGGTTCAGGCTCAAGTTCTACAGCTTTTGCGCGAACTCAAGGATCGTTTTCACCTGACCTACTTATTCATAACCCACGATCTGGCTGTTGTGCGCTATATCACCAATCGGGTAGCGGTCATGTATTTGGGCCGTATCGTCGAGTCGGCCTCAACGAAGGAACTTTTCGACAACCCCAAACATCCCTATACCGAGGCCCTTATGTCAGCCGTTCCGATTCCAGATCCGGATTTTAGAACGAGACGAATCATTCTCCCCGGAGACGTACCCAGTCCCATTGATCCTCCATCCGGCTGTCACTTTCACCCCCGTTGCAGTTACGCCGCCAGCCGGTGCGTAAATGAGCCGCCTGAATATCTTGATCTGGGCGGAGAACATTTTGTATGTTGCCATTTTGCTGAACAGCTAAGCCTAAGACCGGGCGGAACGGCTATGGACATAAATTGATCTCAAACCAGCTGTTTCAATTTCAGATTTATAAAAATATGATAGAATCCCACGAAGGTCATTATGGAAAAAGAATGCTTTGATCAGAATTTTGGCTGTTATGACATGAGTCTTAGTCAGGAGGAGGAAAGACGGGCAGCCTCACTGCATAGCGAAAGTATTGTGATCGATATGCTCCTGCAGGGTCCATGCACCTATCGTTCTTTCACGCCTCAAATGGAAAGAGCGATAGATCATATATACCAGACCACCGGGGATCCTAATGAAGCCTTCTCCTACGGCGTTAATCTGACCGAGCGCTTGGCCGTCCAGGGACAGTTTCCCGACTTCAAAGTTTGCTGGGATGAATCAGGTCTGAGCGCAGGCTGCCGTCAGGTCGAAATGGGTTCCTGGCAAAATATGGTTGGTTCCTTCGGGATCCATACGGCCATGTTCGATCACCTTCCATGGATGATAAAAGCTTTAAAGGCTGCTGATATACGGCGCGCCCAGGCTGAAGGCAAGCACGCGGCCTGGCTGTCCTCTCAACTTTTCAGAGGCGTCAAAGAAAATTTTTTAGATCTTCTTGAACCTGCCCACCATCTGGGACTAAGACTTGTTCAGTTGACCTACAACACCTCCAACTTAATTGGCTCCGGGTGTACCGAACTTAACGATACCGGATTAACCCAATTTGGGATCGAGTGCATCGATATGATGAACCGGCTGGGCATTATTGTTGATACAGCGCATTGCGGATGCAAGACGACTTTAGACGCCTGTAAGCTTTCGAAAAAACCTGTGGTCGCAACACATACCTCCGCCGAAAGCGTGTTCCGGCATGCGAGGGCAAAAAGTGATGAGGAGATTAGGGCCATCGCCGAAACAGGCGGAGTTATCGGGGTTGTAACCTTACCCTTCTTTTTGGCCTCCCAACCGTCCTCAGGCCGGAAGATAGGTCTTGAAATTTGGTTTGATCATGTCGACTACCTAGCAAAACTAGTTGGTTGGCAATACGTCGGAATTGGAACCGACTGGCCCATGTCCTTACCGAAGTCGGCTCTTATCGGTTTTTTCGCTGAGGCGCTCCTGCAAGCCGGCTTCAGAAAGGAACATCTCGATCTGAACATGACAAGCTTGGACGGCTTTGACGATTATCGTGATTTTCCCAATTTGACGCGTGGCCTGGTCAAAAGAGGTTATAGTGACGAGCAGATCAGGGCGATCCTCGGTGAAAACTTTCTGCGGGTTTTTGAAGAAGTTTGTGGTTGAGGCGAGAAAATTTAAGTGGGTTTAGAGGATGTGAAAAAAGGGTTCACGCATCGATTTGTGATTTATTTGACTGGTTTAACCACTCATGAAGATGCCACACCTAAACTTTTCACAAAATAATCAGTGATATGCTGGTTTCGGCCCTGGAATTTTTGGACAGATTATTATGAACCGGGCTTTATTGTCCCCGACACTCACAACGCAGACATTTTTGTGTTGACTTTAGTATGGTCATAGTCTATCCACAAATCCAAGTGGCCAGGCTGATCACATGCGCTTGCTCGATGGAATGCTGTTCATAAACGCATATTCAGCAACTGCAATCCTGCGGAAACTCGCCTGAGCCGACCACACGACGATCACATTCTCTGGCCATTGATCAATCTTTGCTCAACACGATTTTTCACTTCTCACTGAACATCGAACTGAAATCGTCTCTTTTGCGCCTTTAGCCCTATCGTGGCAGCCGGTTGCTTTTGATTGTCACGATGAACGACCCCATGACCTTCAAAGAAAGGAGGGCAACATGAGAAGCAGAAGACTTTTGACTTCAGCGGTTGTCGCCCTGGCGGTCTGCTTTGCCGTCGGAACGGCATTCGCCACAGCAAAAAATGATGGTTTCTCGAAAAAAATTGTTATCGCCCACCGGGGTGCCAGCGGGTACTTGCCCGAGCACACCCTGGAGGCATATGCCATGGCCTACGCCCTGGGCGCCGACTACGTTGAACCTGACTTGGTCATGACCAAAGATGGTATACTGATCTGTTTACACGATATTCACCTGGAACGGACCACAGATGTGGAACAAAAATTTCCCGAAAGAGCCAGACCGGATGGTCGTTGGTATCCGGCGGATTTCACCTTAGCAGAAATCAAGACGCTGTCGGTACATGAAAGAGCCAATGCAGACGGCAGCCCGGCATTTCCGAATCGCTTTCGAATAGACAGCAAAGGCTTTCAGGTTCCCACCTTCGTGGAGCTGGTCGAGATGGTCCTGGAACTCAACCGAATCACCGGGCGCGCTGTTGGCATCTATCCGGAAACCAAGGAACCATCATTTCACGACGCAGAAGGACTTCCGATGGAAGAGTCGCTTTTAGATACTTTAGCGACTTACGGCTACGAAGGGCCCCATGCGAAAGTGTTTATTCAGTCATTCGATCCGAACAATCTTAAAGAGATGCGATTCGTACTCGAGACGGATTTGCCTTTGGTACAACTGATCAGCGGGGGAAGTGGTCCCGGGGGCATCTATGACTGGCTGGTCACCGAAGAGGGTCTGGACGATATTGCCACATATGCGAATGGGCTCGGTCCCAGCAAAACCCGCATCGAGGACGCCACCGGTAATCCAGTCGATCGCAATGCCCTGGTGAGGGGCGCGCATGCCCGAGGGCTCGTGGTGCATCCTTACACCTTCCGAGCGGACTCTTTCCCTGCTCATTATAAATATTTCGAACAAGAACTGCGTCGTTTCTATTTCAGATATGGTGTGGATGGATTATTCACCGACCATACCGACAAAGCGGTCCGTGTGATGAAGCCAGCCTACCGAAAACGATAAGGTAAAGGATCCTTTGGCGGGGTTTAGACTGCGAGCCATTTTGGAGC
>CP070771.1:1570657-1575899 GCA_020345785.1 Desulfobacterales bacterium | reverse complement strand
GAGGCAATTCGTCTTTGTAAAAATCTCCGGTTACCAACTTGACACGGTCGAGCATATCGGCGGATTGCACGCGGTCACGCGCCATTTCGATGACCGGCGGCAGGTCGAACAAAGTTCCCCTCATTTCGGGCTTTGCGCTGAGCATTGCCAGGGTATAAGTTCCGGATCCGCCGCCTACGTCCAGCAGCCGGCGGGCCTTTCCCGGATTGATAGCAGCCACAACCTCCGGCGCGGCTTTGGAAGCGACCACGTGCATGGCACCGATAAAGGCTTTGCGGTTACCTTCGGCCAAAGCGCCTTTCGCTTTAAGACCCGGCGTAGTCTTGCCGAGCACAATGTCCGTGATTTGAGACCAGTTTTGCCACACCGTTGCCATGTGCAGAACCATGGGCAGAATGGAATCTGACGCGGTGGCGGACAGAAGGGAAGCAACCGACGGCGCAACCTGGTACCGTCCGTCTTTTTTCCTCAAAAAACCAAGGGCGCTTAAGGCGTCCAGAAGAATCACTATCCCGCGAAGCCCGGTCTTGGTTGCGGCTGCGATTTCCTCCGCCGTCAGGGGCTCTTGGGCAAGCAAGGTAAAAAGATCCAGTTCTGCGCCGCTGAGCAGTATCCGACTGGCCATAAAACCGCGGGCCAACTCAAGGATTGATTCTTCCGTGATTTTTGCGCTCATTCTAATCCTCCTTTAATTCCTCCTTCGCCGCGCCGTTGCGGAACGCCGTGCAATCGGGCCAAGCCACTGAAAAATCCATCTGTCATCTTTGTATCGCGTTCATGATACTAACTTACTAAAATCATTTGCCTATGCATTTATCATATTCAAAAATGCAAATTCAAATAAAAAAGGGACAGCATAGGTGTCAAACCTTGAATTGTGAATTCAAACTCTCAAAGTATTCTCGAAATTTATCGTCTGCTGCAAGCCCGGCTTTAACTGCTTTTACACTGTGACTGACCGCTGAATAAGTCAAGTCAAACATGGCCCCGATCTTCTCGTTGGTCAGCAACCCTCTCTGCCAAATAAAATAAATTAGCGGGAAGTTATCATCGAATGAATGTATATTCAAGGGCAGGCGTGGGAATAGAATAGGGTCTGGATTCGAGAAACCACCAACGGGCGGGGCGGCCTCATTTACCGGAGATTGGTCCTCCGGCCGCATCTTAAAAAGAAGTTATTTTACCGCTCCCATGGTCAGACCGCGAACGAGATGCTTGGAGGCGATCAGGGCGAAAACGATGACCGGAATCACGATCAGGGTGCTGGTCGCCATGATTTTCCCGTAGGGCAGGTGATAGCCTTCCATAAACCCCACGGCCATGGCCGGCGCGGTTTTCGCTACTTTGCGAGTCAGCACCAGGGCGTACATCAGTTCGTTCCAGGAGAAAATGAAGGAAAATATGGCGGACACGGCAATTCCGGGAGCCGCCAGGGGCAGGCAGATTTTCCAAAAAATATGAAACGGTTTGGCTCCATCTAGCACCGCCGCTTCGTCCAGATCGCGCGGAATCGAGCGGAACTGGTCGGTGCAGATCCATATCACGATCGGCAGATTGAAGGTGAGGTAGATCAAGATCAGCACGATGTGGGTATCCAACATGCCAAGCTTTCGCACGATCAGAAAGAATGGCAGCGCGAGAACGATGGGGCTGACCATTCGATTGGTGATAAACCAGAACCAGAGATCTTTTTTTCTGCGAAACTCGAACCGACTCAGGGCATAGGCCGCCGGGGTGCCGAGAATAAGGGCCAGTGCGGTTGTGCAGACGGCAACGATGGCCGAGTTGATCAGGCTTTCCCCGACTTTATCTTTGAATAAAACCTCGATGTAATTGGTGAAGGTGGGCTCAAAAATCCAGGTCGGTGGCGAAGCCAGCGCTTCCATCTGGGTTTTCAGGCTGGTCGTCACCATCCAGTAAAACGGAAATATGCAGAAGACCATAATGAGGACCAGCAAAGCCACCTCAGTTGACAGACGGTGTTTTCTTGCACCGGCGCCTTTGGCCGCACGCGGTGTTCCAGGGGATATTACGCTGTCATTACTCACAATCATACCTCACGATAAAAAAACCGGATATATAGCTGTGACAGGATGATGGTCAGGGCCAACAGGATGATCGCTTGCGCCGAGGCAAGCCCCTGGTCAAATCCACGAAACCCGACCCGTTGAATCATCAGGCTGATCAGTTCCGTGGCGCTTCCCGGCCCGCCGCGCGTCATGGTGAAAACCATGTCAAATAGCTTCAAGGTATCGGCCGTTCGCAGGATCAGGATTGCGGTCAGTCCGGGAATCAGGAAGGGAAACTGGACATACCGCAATACCGTCCACCAGTTGCTGGTTTCCAGGCGGGCAGCCTCCTCCACCTCTTCGGGCACCATGGTCAATCCGGCCAGCAATACGAGACTGCAAAACGGCGTCCACTGCCAGACGTCCCAGAAACAGATGGCGATAAAGGCGTTATTCGGATCACCGATCCAGTTGATGGGGGCGATTCCGAGAAAGCCGATGAGTTGATTGACCACGCCGTACTTGATGTTGAAGGTGACCTGTCCGAGCAGGCCGACGACGGCATAGGTCGTTGCCATCGGAACCACCAGACTCAAGCGGGTCAACGTCCGCAGCAGAGACATCCCCGGTTTGTGGAGTAACAGCGCGATGCCGATGCCGATGACAATCTGGATGGGCAAAACGATGATCAGCAGCTTCATCGTGCGGCCCATGGCTTCCCAAAACACTTCATCGGTCAAAACCGTCAGGTAGTTTTCCAGTCCCAGAAACGGCGTTTGTCTCAAATTGGTCAGCTGATATCTGTGCATTGACGTGTAAACGGCAAAACCCAGAGGGCCAATACCAATCGCCAGGAGGCTGATTACAGCCGGTGCGATAAATGCAAAACATGTCAGCCGTGGACGTCTGATTTTGAGCATGTAGGAAACTGCTTCCTTTGAATGGACTGCTGCAAAATTGATTGCGGGAAGGCGGGCGACATGCCGTACTTCCCGCAATCATGGGCTAACAGCGATTATTGAGCAAGAGGTTTCTTACCGTCATAGTAGCCGGCATCCTTGAGCAAGGATTCGACCCGGGTTCCGATTTCTTTGGCACCCTCCTCGGTGGTAACTTCTCCCAGCATGATCTTGGTGC
This sequence comes from Desulfobacterales bacterium, assembly GCA_020345785.1. Next base: position 1,572,753 of record CP070771.1, on the reverse strand, counting down.
CCCACTCCTGAACGATTTCCGTCATCTGAGGCCATTCCGCAAAGCGCGGCCGGAACTCCGGCACGCCTTCCTGCCAGGATTCGACGAGCGCATTCACGAAGCCGTACTTTTCAGCCACACCCGGCAGCTTGTAGACGCTTTTGCGGGCCGGGACGCCGCCAAGCTCCAAGTATCTCTTGGCGTTGGCCTTGGAGGTCACCCATTGAATGAAAAGCCAGGCAGCGGCCTGTTCCTTTTCGTCGGCCTGGGATGCGACCGCCAGGGAAAAACCGCCCAGAGCCGGTTTGCGGCCGGCCGGACCCTTGGGCTCCGCGGCGACTTTGATACAGTCGACGATTTTTGAAGTCTCCGGATTGGTCAGGGTGGCATAGAAGGCGGACCACTCCGTGATAATCGCGACATCACCCTGAGCCAGGGCATTGACGGTTTCGGCATGGTCATAGGAGACGATGCCGGGGGGCATATACTTCATCAGCTCCTGCCGGAACTTCAGCCCGGCCTGGCTTCCATCGCTGAGCAGGTTGGATTTGAATTTCTTGTCCAAAAAAGAACCGCCGAAGGGCCAGAGGACCCGCGCAAAGCTGTCACAGGATTGGGTTTCATTGCGCTTGGATTGAAGCGCAAATGCGTATTTGCCGTTCTTGGTCAGCTTCGGCCCGTAAACGTCTTTCAACTCGGCCCAGGTCTCCGGCGGACGGTCGAAGCCGGCCTCTTTGAGCATGCACTCGTTGTAAAACATCAGGCCCGAGTAATTGTCGAACGGCAGGCCGTAGACCACCCGATTCCAGGCGCCGAAGGCATCCAGGACCAAGGGGAAAAAATCATCGAGATCGAGCTCCGGATCCAGCAGATCCGGGTTTTTGGTGAATTTTTCGATGGGCACAATCCACTCGTTTTCGGCGAAGTTGCCGATCCACACCAGGTCGATCAGGGCGATGTCCAGATCTCCGTTCGCCACAAAATCACGCACCTGTTCGCTGAGCGAGTTTTCATAGGGATGTTTGATAATGTTGATTTTAATGCCGGTTTTACTTTCAAATTCAGGAATCATCTTTTCCGCTGCTTCATACCCCGGACGCAGGAGGAACACGACTTCCAGCTCCGTTCCCGCGTATGGCTTGGCCGCTTCCTCCAGAGACCAGGCCGAGGCCTGGGCGGCTGCCGCAAAAACTGCCAGCAAAATAGCAACCGAAAATACCACAGATCTAACTTTCATTTTTACCTCCTTTGCCTTTGTTATTGTTAAAGGTGCAGGTTAACGCTGACGACGTCAATATCGTCGCCGGCCCCCCAAAATAAAAATATGCGGCGGATTGGGCGTCCCCTTAGTAGGGCATTTCTCTGCCGCCTGATTTTCTACCGACCAATATACGCATGTAATTTTCATTTTACAAATGTTTTTTTTGTGCTACGGTAGTCGTGCCTAAAAAATGGTAACTTTGCAGAGAAATTGGACATTCGCAGCAAATCAGATGCCGAATTCATCGGGGAGAAATCACATTGGCCGAGGTATCACTTGAACATGTAAACAAACATTACGGAGATCTCCAGGTCATTTTTGACGTATCGCTCAACGTTAAAGAGGGGGAGTTCGTCGTTTTCGTGGGACCTTCCGGTTGCGGCAAATCGACCCTGCTCAGAGCCATCGCCGGGCTGGAGGATATCACCAGCGGCTCGATCTTGATCGGGGGCGATTGTGTGAACGATGTTCCCCCAGCGGAGCGCGGGGTGGCGATGGTGTTTCAGTCATACGCCCTGTATCCCCACATGACGGTTCGCTCAAATATGGAATTCGGGCTCAAAGTCAACAAGGTAGAAACCACCGAGCGAAAGCGACGCATCCAGGAGGCGGCTCGCATTCTGCAGTTGGAAGAATATCTCAACCGCAAACCGGGGCAACTTTCCGGCGGGCAGCGCCAGCGCGTTGCCATCGGCCGGGCAATTGTCAAACAGCCTCGCGTTTTTCTCTTCGATGAACCCCTTTCCAACCTCGACGCCGCCCTACGCGTGCAGATGAGAGTGGAGCTTGAAAACCTGCATTCCGCCCTCGGTTCGACGATGATCTATGTCACCCACGATCAGGTCGAAGCCATGAC
>CP070771.1:1565291-1570557 GCA_020345785.1 Desulfobacterales bacterium | reverse complement strand
CTTACACCATTGCCCTTTTGCTATGAACCTTAAGACTTTCAAACTCAAGTTTGCATAACTGAATAAATTTTATTTTTTTTAAATATATTTTTTTCATACCAGTTAAAGAAATTACATACATATTACCATCGCGTGCCGATTATGGTTACGGATCGGGTGGAGATCTATTATGAAAAAAATAAAAATATCTCGCCGACAATTCATCTGCGGCAGCGCCGCCTGTGTCGCCACCGCCTTCGCCTCCCAATGCTTTGGTCCTTTTGGGCCTGATCTCTCAGAGGCCTCAATTGTCGATGACATTCGCGGCAAGGTCTTCAAGGGCGATGCACCGAAGAAGCTCTGGAAGTGGTCCCACGAGGGGTTTCTTTATAGGAAACTAAACAACGATAAGGTGGTCTGCGGAATCTGCCCCAACCGCTGCGCACTGGCGCCGGGCGATCGCAGTGTCTGCCGCTCCAAAGTTAACATGGACGGCAAATTATACAGCCTGGCCTATGGCAATCCCTGCTCGGTGAACACCGACCCCATCGAGAAAAAACCGCTTTACCATTTCAAACCGCGTACCAAAGCCTTTTCCCTGGCCACCACCGGCTGCAATTTTCGCTGCCTGAACTGTCAGAACTGGGAAATTTCCCAGGCCAAGCCGGATGAGGTGGCACCCTATATCCGGGAGCTATTCCCGGCCGACGTGATAACGGCAGCGCAAAAGTCCCGCGCGCAGTCGATCGCCTACACCTACTCCGAGCCGATCACTTTTTTTGAGTACATGATCGACAGCGCCCGCCTGGCCAGAGAAGCCGGCATATACAACCTGTGGGTGTCCAATGCCTACATCAATACAAAACCGCTGCTGGAGTTGTGCAAGGTGCTGGATGCGGCCACGCTGAATATTAAGTCTTTTGATGACCGAATTTACCGTAAACTTAACGGCGGTCGTTTAAAGCCCGTGTTAAACACCTTTAAAACCCTGCATGAGCAGGGCGTGCATTTCGAGTTGATCAACCTGGTAGTGCCCAGCTATACGGATGACGAGGACATGGTCAAGGCCATGTGCGGCTGGATTTTAGAAAACATCGGCCCGGATTATCCGCTGCACTTCCTGCGGTTTTTTCCGCGCTACAAATTGGATCGTCTGCCCCCTACCCCGGTGTCCACCTTGACCCGCTATCGGGAATTAGCGATGCAGCAAGGGATTCATTATGCGTATGTCGGTAACGTGCCCCGCCATGAGGGCAACAACACCTACTGTCATAACTGCAAAAAGTTGCTGATCGAGCGCCAGGGATATTTCATCCCCACCTATGACCTGGTGGGCAATCATTGCAAGTTTTGCAATACCCGCATACCCGGGGTATGGCATGCCCCGTCTTCATCGCCGGCTGGCAGCTGATGTTTCGTTATAAATTATTTTAATACTCTCAAAAAAAATATTATAGAACATGTTCAATTAATCCCGATCCTAGTATCCAAATTGGTCCCAGTCATCACGCATTGCTTTCCCATCTTTATCGGTTGATTACCGACTTGTAAACTAAACTTGGTTATTTCAGATAGTTCTATCTGCAAATTTGTTCAGCCGGACTCGGATTCGTATTAGCCTCATGTTTATAGGTATGTTGGCACGGAAATTGTAGCATTTGAAGATCGAGTCAAAATCTGCTGAATTTAAGTTAAAGTATGTTGAGAAAAATGCCGATAAAGTTCTTAGCTTTAAATCCATAGCCGATACCGTTCACGCGAGCAGGCGGCACACGCAGCCGCAGAAATCGTATCTCGGGAGGGGACCGACCCGAATATGTGGAACAACAGTCAAGAGGTAGAAATGAAGCGCAACAATGCCGGATTCACATTGTGGGAGGTCATAATAGTGATGGCCATCATCGCGATTATATCGGGAATTGCCGTCCCCAATATGATCGGCTGGCGTGACCGGAGCAAAATCAAAGCAGCCTTTGAAAATCTTAGAGGAGATCTGCAGTGGGCGAAAACAAGAGCCATCCGCGATCATGATCAGGTAGCAGTCGTGTTTGAAGCCGATCGATACGAAATATACAACACCGCCGGGGCCATCGTTCGTTCCCGGCAACTACCCACCGGTGTCGTCATCGATCTGGCTGCAAGCACGATTCCTGCTGATCCAGATGATATGAACCAGTTGAAGACCGTGTTTGAAGTCCGGGGGCGTTGTGATGAGAACTCTAACGGCGATCTTACTAACGGCCTGCTTGTTTTGAAGAGTTCAGTCGGCGATCAGAGACGAATCAGTATCAATCCCCTCGGACAAATAAGGCAGGAATAGGTATCCGACTGATGCGGCGCATACCGATGAAAAAATTTAAATGGCAACCCGTTTTACCCGGTACCAACCAGGGCTTTACATTGATAGAGATACTGATCGCCATGGCGATATTCTCGATCGGTATTCTGGCGGTAGGGACGCTGGTACTGTCCACAACTCGAAACAATACCGGTGGCAATATCCTTACCCAGGCCACCATGCTGGCCCGGTCCAAGATAGAGGAAAAGAAACGTGAAGCGGACGCAGGCACTTTCTCAGGGGTCGATGATCCAACTGAATACAATATTGATAGCCAGGGAATGCCGGGCGGCATTTATACGCGTGAATGCAAAGTCGATAGTAGCGGCAGCGCCTGGCAAATCCAAGTGACCGTCAGGTGGAAGCGTAGTGGCCAAAATCGAAGCGTGGTTTTGAAAACACTGGTCAAAGGATCGTAATAGATGGACCCCAAGAGCCTCAAAGATATCTTTTCAAAATTTAAAAGGATGCCGAACCCCGGCGCAACCGAACCATGGGGATTTACCCTGGTTGAACTGATGGTGGCATTGGCCGTCTCGTTGATTGTGCTCGTGGCGGTTGTGAGTCTATTTACCACCTACAATAGTTCATACACCAAGCAAAATGTTGCCGCCGATGTGCAACAAGTCGTCCGGGCCGGGGTTGATTTTATGGCCCAAAGCATCCGGATGGCCGGACTTGATGCGGCAGGAACCGGTAATTTCGGTATCTCGGTTGCAACTTCGTCCAGCATCACCTTTTCAGCAGATTTCGACCTGAGTGGAGGCATTCCAGGCCCTGCTGAGACCATCAGTTATTTCCTCAATGGTGATGAGCTGCAGTCCAGCCTCGATGCGATTCCATTAGTAGAAAATTTGGACATTGCGAACGGTCCGGGTCTTACGTTTACCTATCTGGATGAGAGCGGAAGCGATCTGGGCAATCCGGTACCGGCAAGCAATCTTGACGATATTCGCACGGTGGTGATTTCAATAACTGTCCGGGAACCGGCGGGCAAAAACCAAACCGTGGCTCGAACATATTCCACCGAGGTAAAATGCCGCAACCTCGGTCTGTGATGGCGCTTTATCAAAGAAGATACAAATTGCGCCTGGGCATTAAAACCGCAGAAAAGAGATAAATCGGAGCGGTCGTATAGAGAAATAGTAAAGGACAACTCAATCATGAGTAAAAAATTTTCCCTGTTTATGAATGAAGAAGGCTCCGTAATCGTTTTTACCCTGATGGTGCTGACATTGCTGACCATCGTCGGCCTGGCTTCAATCTATAACGCCAACACCGAGTTGGAGATTGCCAGCGCAGATTTCATCTATCAACGTAATTTCTACCTGGCAGAAGGGGCGGCCATGGAAGCTGCCGATTGGCTGGACAATAATCCGGTCACTGCGAGCAGCGGTCCTTCATGGATGGAGCTGACACCCGGTAACCTCAACGCAGCCACCATTGGTGATTACTGGGCGGGCAGCAAAGCAACTCAGCCACAATCATCCACTATTGATGCGGATGCCTCGTATGTAGCGTGTTACGAAGGTGTTTCTGCCGGCAGTTCCTTGGACGTAAGCAAATCCAAGATACATGATATCTCAATTTACGGTCGTAGCGAGAAAAGAGGTGCGGCTGAGATAAGAATTGGCTACCGGACGGCTTTTTAAACACGGCGCGTTCATCAACTTTTCAGGGACCCCGGATTATGAGCTGCAAGTTTATTTGCCTTGGAAAGAAGTTGAGATTGAAACGTAAGCAGTGCCCGGCTAAAAAACCATTATCCATTAAATCGACGTCATATGAAAGGAGCAGTTGGGGATATGAAAAATAACAAGAGGGGCGGCCATCACAAGATCAAGCAGATTTTAGCAGCTATCGGATTGGCTCTAATGGTTGTCGGAATCTGCGTCCCGGCCAGTGTGAGCGGCTCAGAAAGAAGAGTTAAAGGGGAATGGATCCTGCCCGAACATTTTCCCAAAGGATTTGACGGATATGGGTATGTTAATCGGATCACAGCCGAAGAGGTGGTGATCGATGATGCGTTGTTAAGAATTTCTCCATCAGCAACCTACGCGACGCGAATCAGCGTAGTAGCCTCAAGCGGAGATTTCGGTGAAGGGGATCTCGTGGGCTATCTAACCAATTCAGAACAGGAAATTATTTCCCTGTGGCTGATCAAGAAGGGTAAACCCTAACCGTATCCGCCTGGTGGAAAATTGAAAATTGAAGATTGCAAATTGAATATTCAATCGAAAATATTCAATTATTCATCCCCCAATTCCCCAATTTCTCAATTCCTCAATCCCCTAGCCCTCAAAGCTTTTTATAAACTTTTTTAATGCCGTACGCGGTCCCGGAATATTTCCGGCGTGGGGTCGCGACCGCTATTTTAAATAATATCCGCCAATAAAGCACCATTCGGTTGATCGACCCGCTCCCCATTCAAATTGGCATTCATCTTGCAAGCCTAAAGATAACTTTAAAAAAAGACAAAATTCCCAGGTATTCATCGAAAATACACCTTTAACGTGAACCTAGTGCCGAAAGCCGTGCGCCATTGCGTGATCGGACAGCACACCTTTAGGCCGACTCTAATATGGCAATCTCAGCCGCCTGGGAATAACGTATAGGAGATGAAATAGTGAAAAAACTCTGCAAGCTGCTGAAGATTATATTAGTTGCGGCTATCGCCTCATTCGCCTTCGGTTCGGTTGCCCAGGCGCAGTATCAGTACAAAAAAAAGATCACCGTCGATCACACGAAGGTAGGCGGGGTTTCTGCCCTTGCCGGCTATGTCGCTGTCAAAAAGATCAGCGTCGATAGTACCAAGGTCAGTGGTTCCTCTGACCTTTCCGACTTCCCGGTGCTGGTCAGCATAACAAACGCTGATTTAAAAACCACGACAAACGGCGGGCAGGTGACCGATGCCAATGGCTATGACATTGTCTTTACAGATTCGAATGG
>CP070771.1:1559898-1565191 GCA_020345785.1 Desulfobacterales bacterium | reverse complement strand
TGGTACTGATCGGCGACGCCGCCCATACCGCCCACTATTCTATCGGCTCCGGCACCAAGCTGGGCTTCGAAGATGCCATCTGCCTGGCGCGAAATATGCACTCCGGCAAGCCGGTGCGCGAGGCGCTGCGGGCATATCAGGATGAAAGGGAGCTCGAAGCGCTGAAGTTGCAGAGTGCGGCACGCAATTCCATGAGCTGGTTTGAAAATGCGCCGCGTTACATCGAAAATTTCGATATGAAGCAATTTACTTACTCGTTGCTGACCCGCAGCCAGCGCGTCAGTCACGAAAATTTGAGATTGCGCGACAAAGAATGGCTGGAGGGTGTCGAACAAACTTTTGCCAGCCGGGCCCACGGCAAACCGACGGCCGGACCGGTGCCTCCCATGTTCACCCCTTTCCGGCTGCGCAAAATGGCATTGAGAAACCGGGTGGTCGTATCCCCGATGTCCATGTACAGCGCCAAAGAAGGAATGCCGTCCGACTGGCATCTGGTGCATTACGGCTCGCTGGCCATGGGGGGGGCCGGACTGGTTTACACCGAAATGACCGATATCAGCCCTGAGGGCCGCATTACCCCGGGATGTGCCGGTATATGGAACGATCAACAGCAAGCCGCCTGGAAACGCATCGTCGATTTTGTCCACAGCCACACTGCGGCCAAATTTTGCCTGCAACTGGGCCATTCAGGGCCGAAAGGCTCGACCCAGCTGGGTTGGGAAGCTATTGACCAACCCCTGGACAAAGGCAACTGGGAAATCATCGGGCCTTCCCCGGTGCCTTACAGCCCGATAAATCAGGTGCCGCGTGAGATGACCCGGACCGATATGGATAAGGTACGTAGCGACTACGTGGCTGCCGCGCAAAGGGCCGATGCGGCCGGGTTCGACATGCTGGAGCTTCACTGCGCGCATGGCTATCTGCTGTCTGCTTTCATCACACCGGTGCTGAACAAACGCCATGACGAATACGGCGGATCCCTGGAAAACCGGCTGCGATACCCGTTGGAGGTGTGCCGCGCGCTGCGCGAAATATGGCCGGAGGACAAACCGTTGGCGGTACGAATATCCGCCAACGACTGGGTCGGTGATGCGGGCGTTACACCGGACGAGGCGGTGTTGATGGCCAAGGCCTTTGTCGGAGCCGGCGCCGATATCATCGATGTCTCCGCCGGGCAGACCAGCCCCGACGCCGAGCCGATTTACGGCCGCATGTTTCAGACGCCGTTTGCCGATCAGATCCGCAATGAGGCCGGTATTCCGACCATGGCGGTGGGCAATATCTACGAGATCGATCACGTCAACAGCATCATCGCCGCCGGCCGGGCCGATCTGTGCTGTCTGGCCCGGCCGCATTTGATGGACCGCTATTGGACCCTGCGGGCCGCCGCTCAACAGGAGTATCATGGCGACGGTGTTCGCTGTCCCGCGCAGTATCTAACCGGATTCGAGCAGCTGGAACGCAACCTGAAACGGGCTGCGGAGATGGTAATCAACGCATGAAAATCATGAAACTGACAGACAAACATGCTGTAATCACCGGCGGCGGCACCGGAATCGGAGCCGCCGTCGCCACTGCATTAGCAGCTGAGGGTGCTCGTATAACGTTGATGGGCCGCCGTCTCGAGCCGCTGGAGACCACGGCGGCAACGCTCGCGGAAGCGCGCAGTGTGCGCTGCGATGTGACCGAAATTGACAATGTTGCGTCCGCCTTTGAGCAGGCGCGGTCGGGCTTCGGGCCGGTCGACATATTGATCAACAATGCCGGTGCGGCAGCCACCGCACCGTTTCACAAATTGGACGTTCAACTTTGGCGCCGCATGATGGCCGTCAACCTGGACGGCGTTTTTAACTGCACCCGGGCTGTATTCAATGAAATGCGCGCGCGCGATTGGGGCCGCATTGTTAATGTGGCCAGCACCGCCGCGCTCAAAGGCTATGCTTATGTCAGCGCCTATTGTGCCGCCAAGCACGGCGTGCTGGGACTGACGCGGGCCCTGGCCCACGAGGCGGCCAAAAGCGGTATTACCGTCAACGCGGTCTGCCCGGGCTACACCGACACGGACATCTTCCAGGATGCTGTCAAAAACATCGTAAAAAAAACCGGCCGTTCAGCCGAAGAAGCGATGGCCGAGCTTACCCGCAACAGTCCCCTGGGACGCCTGATACAACCGGCAGAAGTAGCCGACGCCGTCGTCTGGCTGTGCCGGCCGGAATCGGCCGCCATCACCGGCCAGGCCGTCGTTGTTGCCGGTGGAGAGGTGATGTGAGTAGCCAAAGGTTTCAGGTGTCAGGTTTCAGACGAGCCTGATCAGAAAAGAAACGGATAAACATCGAACATCGAACGTCCATTATCGAACGTCCAAGGAATGTATTCTATCTATTTTATAAAAAGACTGAGCAAGCCTACTTCGCCAAATTGGCTACGAAGGCCACGAGCGAAACTACCCTTCGACATTCTGCGGTTCGCTGTTCCGTTCAGGTGAAGTTTCATAAGAGGTTTCGGGTGTCAGGAAACGGATATATTGAACACCAGGCAACTTTGGTTCATATAAAGAAAGTGCCCAGCGTAACCACAATTCTTGTCCGCCATTTTTTGGGCGGATTGGGCATTTTAACGCATTTTAGACACTTTAGGCATATTTGGAATCACAATATCGAAAAGAATGAATTAGATTCTGCCTTGATAGCATTTTCTGTTTTGGGAGGGAATATCATCATGCATTCGATTAAGCTGGCCGATTACAAGGCAAAACATTTTCTGTGGGAAACCGAGGGCACGGTTGCAACCGTCACTTTCAACCGCCCCGAACGTAAAAATCCATTGACGTTTGACTCGTATGCCGAATTGCGGGACGTGTTTCGCGATCTGGTATACGCCGATGATATAGAGGCCGTCATTATTCGCGGTGCGGACGGCAATTTCTGTTCCGGCGGCGACGTTCACGAAATCATCGGACCCCTGACACAAATGGATATGAAAGGGCTGTTGGCGTTTACCCGCATGACCGGAGACGTCGTCAAAGCGATTCGCGGCTGTCCGCAGCCGGTCATCGGTGCCGTTGACGGCATTTGTGCCGGTGCCGGTGCGGCCATCGCCATGGCCTGTGACCTGCGCTATGGCGCCCCGGATGCCCAGGTCGCCTTTCTGTTTGTGCGTGTGGGTCTGGCAGGTTGCGATATGGGTGCCTGCGCCATCCTGCCGCGTATCATCGGCCAGGGCCGCGCCGCGGAATTGCTGCTCAGCGGTCGCAGCATGACAGCCGGCGAGGGTGAACGCTGGGGGTTCTGGAACGGCGTCAGCGAAAATCCCTATGCTCAGGCCAGGGCTATGGCGCAGCGCCTGGTCGCCGGTCCCAACTTTGCCCACGGCATGACCAAGACCATGCTCAACCAGGAGTGGAGCATGACCATTGACCAGGCCATCGAAGCCGAGGCGCAAACCCAGGCGATTTGTATGCAGACCCAGGATTTCAGGCGCGCCTACAATGCCTTTGTGAAAAAGGAAAAGCCCGTCTTTGAAGGCAACTAGACATATAATTGAAAATTGAAGATTGTAAATTGAATATTTGCGGTATTCTATCCGTTAAATTTCGCCTTCGTAATAATTAAAGCAATAAACAGATTAACTATGATGCCCTGGCTGATTTTGCATTTGCCATTCGGGGACTGGGCAACGACCCGATCTCTTTATTCGGGTTTTGGCTGCTTTTTCGAAAGGGCTTTCAGCCCTACCGTATCAATCAGCTGATTGATATCGGTGGTTTTCAAATTCATACCGCCCTCTGAAACCGGCAGCAGAACGATTCGCTTGCCCTGAATCGCCTCTGCGATTCGCAGCTTTACCAGGGCCTCACCGCCCGAACCGGCCAGGGCTATATTCATTTCCTGTATTCCCTTGGCCGTGGCGATTCCCTCCGTCTTAATGGCTTCGGCGATCAGTTCCTGCTTTTCGTAATATACATCGGCTTCTATTTTGGCTCGGCGATATTCTCCGTCGGCATTGGCGACCATCTTGTTGACTTCCCCCTTGGCTTCTTCGAGTTTGCGCTTATACTCCTCTGTGGCCGCACGCTGGGCGGATTTATTTTTTTCAACCCGCTGATCGGCAACCTTTTTATCCTCGATGGCTTTCTGGTATTCCGGATTAAAACGATAATCCTTGGTAAGCACTTTCTCGACGATGATACCCATGGGGCCGAGAATTTCCTGCAGCACTTCTTTTGCCCGCTGGGACTGCACCTCCCGCCGATCGGCGACATAAAACTCCTCGGTTTTCAATTCGCCGAAGATGTCCCGCGGCTTGCTGCGGGCAACGGTGCGAACCAACTTATCCCGCAGCAGGGTGTCGTCATCAGCAACGAACTGAACGATGAAGGGCGCCTTTTGCGGATCAATCCGATAGGCAATAATGACGTCCAGACTGATGTCGTTGCCGTCAATGGTTTTAAAGAGCAGATCATCGCGGGATTTGCGGTCACCGCGGCCCCGGTCATGGGTCATTTCCAGATTTTGGAGCTTGGTATCAAACGTATGCCAGTCGTTGATAAACGGCAGAAAAAAATAGGTCGAACCGGGAGCATAAACCTTATCCTCGACGCCCTTCTTGCCGAACAAGGCAAACTTGACCGTCCGCACGCCCACCTCGGTTTCGCCGGTGCTGTGGGGGACACATCCGGTCAGTGCGATAAGCAGCGACACTAAGATAATTAGATAGAATAATTTCTTCACTGGGCACCTCCTTTCCGTACGTCAAACATTTTCAGGGCGTTGTCCAGGTCCAGGGGATTGACCCCGGTCGGACCATCGCTGGGCAGGATCACGAGATCCAGACCTTTATAAGCATCCGCCATTTTCAATCCAACCATCCGTTCTGCTCCCAGACCTTTGAGTGCTTCATTTTTTAAACGAACCTTTTCAGCCTCGGCCAATTGGATCAGCAGGTCGGCTTCGGCTTTTTTCTTTCTGGCATAAAGATCTTTTTCTGCCTGTTTGCGTGTCACATAGGCCTTGCCCTTTTCCAGTTCCACCTCCACCGCCATTTTGCCTTCCTGCTCTATTTTCTTCAGTTTAGCCTCTTCAGTCGCTGCCCGGGCTTCAGCAATGTTTTTGAAAACCAGCTGGTCCTTGAGTTTTTTTTCCTCGATATTCTTCTGTATCTCCTTGCTGTAGCTAAAATAGCGCACCAGTACATGCTCCACCTTAAGACCTTTCGATTCCAGTTCCTGGTTAAGCATATCTTTGGCAGCTTTTGATCTGGCAACCCGCATGGGGCTGTTGTAAAATTCCTCGGT
>CP070771.1:1554499-1559798 GCA_020345785.1 Desulfobacterales bacterium | reverse complement strand
CATCATAGCCTTCCAGCCTCCCAGCTTCAGATTTTTGTCATCTGCATTTACGCTATGCGCTATGCTCTTGGCTCTATGCTTTGAATTTCCGAATTCCGCCTTCCAGCCTCCCGGCTTCCCAGCTTCAAACGTCTGTCCTCCCTAGTCTGCTCGCGGTTGTTTCCAGAATAATTTTCTTGCCCTGCCGGTGACCCTTGATCCCGTAGCCTGGCAGAGTTTTGGTCAAGGGACGGCCGAATAAAAAATCAAGCATTTCGGGGTCCATCGCGCCTTTAGAAACGACCAACTCGCGAATTTCCAAATCATAGCGGATAATTTCAGCAAGTCTGCGCCGGGCATGTTGACCGTGGCCGCTCTGAAGCGCTTTAATCAGATTACGAATCTTTTCGTAGTCGCAGCGTTTCTGATGATCCTTAATTAAATCCCACAACCCTACAACTCCTGACATGAGATCTTGGCGCGTCAACCGCCTGCCGGCGTATATTTTTTCAAGTTCTTGGGTGTCCCAGCATTTAAGGGCCCGGCATTCCTGCGGCCGGTCTTTATATATGGTGCAGGACTTTTCGGCTTCGTCAAAAAAAACACAGGTCCAGGTATCCTCTTTGCCCTTGATCTTAATGATATCCGAATCGACCGGCATCAGGCGCCCCCTGACATTATCATGGGCAAATTCTCCTCTGCGGATGGTGTAAAGATATTTGGACGGTATCAAGCCTTTTTCAATCAGCATGCGATCATCCCGATGAAAGGCGGGCCCGCCCTTTTCGCAGCAGGTGCCGCAGCGGACACAGGCGCGAGTGGAAGTACCGGAAGATGATTGCGGGGAATTTTCTGTCAATTGAATTCTTTAGTCTCCTTTAGGCCCTTAGACTTTTTTTTTCAAACAACAGGTTGTCAGAAACTTAAGGTTTCTGGTGTCAGCAAGGCCAGAAATTTTTCTCATAAGTATCCCACGAACCCTCTCGATATCAATTGTTCCGAGTGCCGTTTTTCTTACCAAGATAATATAGGCGAAGGATTTTCAAATCATCGTATGAAACTTCGCCGTTGAGAGCGTCGAATGCGGGTTTTAGATATTCGCTGCCAAAGTTGTCAAAGGCTTTGAGAACGACATTTTTTTGCGCCAACGGCAGGGTTGAAAGGGCAAAAATCTCCTCGCAGCGCAGGGCGAAGCCTTCCATCACATATTTGTACAAGTTATCGATGACCGTGGTCTGTTTAATGTTGAAAATTTCCATGATCTCCCGGACGGATCGGCCGGTATTGAAGATATCGCCGACATGGAGGTGTTTGGGTTTGCCGGATGTTGCCGGGGTGCTTTTTTTCGGTCTGCCGGCTGAAGATTGGCGGGTTTTTTTGGGCCGTTCCTGAATTTCATTTTCCCGGCAGTATCGGTCGATGAGATTCAGAAATGTTGCGCCGAATTTCTCACATTTAACAGCACCGACCCCGTGTATATCCAGCAGACGATCCCTGGATCTTGGAAAAAAGGTCGCCATCTCCAACAGTGTTTTATCCGAAAAAATGACATACGGGGGCACCCCGGATGCATCTGCCAGTTGCTTGCGTTCCTTGCGCAAGAGTTCAAATAAGGGCTGATTGACGGCCAGATCCTCGGCCTGGCGCGAATCTTCAACAAGTTCGCCAACTGCCTGTTCTTGTGCCGGCCGTCCCCGAACTTTCAGGTTGCCTTTGAGAACATCCCATCCCTTGTCCGTCAACTTCAAACCGCCGAATTCCATGTCCTGAGCCATGAACCCCTGATGCAGAAACTGCCGGAACATCTGTTGCCACTGTTTTTTGGAATACTCCTGCCCGATACCGTAAGTCGACAGCTTGTGATGGCCGAATTTCAGCACCTTGCCGGCCTTTGATCCCCGCAGGACATCGATGATATGAAGGCTGCCGAATTTTTCGCCGGTTCGCTTAACACAGGAGAGAAATTTCTGGGCGGCGACGGTCAGATCCACCTTCTCTTTTTCTTCTGACAGACAGTTATCGCACATGTGGCATTTGTCCGTCGTATAGGCTTCCCCGAAATAATTAAGCAGGGGGATCCGGCGGCAGATTTCAGTTTCGGCAAATCGCAGCAGTGCGCTCAGATGGATGTTGGCCACCCGCTTTTCAGCAGGCTCTTTTTGATCAATGAAGTATTTGATTTTTTGAACATCGGCGTAACTGAATAATAACAGGCAGTGGGATCTCAATCCATCCCGGCCGGCCCGCCCGATTTCCTGATAGTAGCTTTCTATATTTTTGGGGAGATCAAAATGCAAAACAAACCGCACGTTAGGTTTATCAATACCCATGCCGAAGGCAATGGTGGCGACAATAATCTGCACATCATCCCGAATAAATGCTTCCTGGTTCCGATTGCGCTCTATGTCGCTGAGTCCGGCATGGTAAGGTGCGGCCGAAAATCCGTTATTGCTGATAATTTCATGAAGATTTTCCACCTGCTTGCGGGAATGACAATAAATGATGCCGGATTGATTTTCGAATTTCTGAATGAACTGCAGCGTTTGCCTCACGGGGTTATTTTTGGGAACAAACTGGATAAAGAGGTTTTCGCGGTTGAAGCTGGCCACAAATTCACGGCCGCCGTCCATCTGCAGGCTGGCTTTAATGTCTTCGCGGACTCTGGGGGTTGCCGTGGCTGTCAAAGCCACGCAAACGGCCGTGGGAAAACTCGCGCGGGCTTTGATCAGCTGGCGGTATTCCGGCCTAAAATCGTGCCCCCATTGTGAAATGCAGTGAGCTTCATCAATCGCCAGACATTCAACCTTGACCGATGACAACAGCTCGAGCATATTGGATTTCAGTAGAGCTTCTGGAGCCAGGTAGAGTAATTTGGCTTTCTTCTGCTTTAACAGCCTGACATTGTTTCGATATTCAGCCCGCGACAGCGAGCTGTTTAAAACGGCAGCTGCCACGCCGGATTGTGTCAATTGCGCCACCTGGTCTTTCATCAAAGAAATCAGAGGGGATATGACAATCGTCAATCCTTCAAAAACCAGGGCCGGAATTTGATAACAGAGGGATTTTCCGCCGCCCGTCGGCATGACCACCAGCACGTCTTTTTGGGCCAGAATATTTCCAATGATTTCAGCCTGAAACGGCCTGAATTCATCGTATCCGAAGACATTTTTAAGGATGGCTTGAAGTTGCTCGGTCATAGACCCTTTATACAGAAATACGTCTTTTGCGCAACACTTCTTTCGACGGTGATTCTGTTTTCTTTTTTCGAGAAGTTGCGTTATCATGACAGATAGTTATATTGGTGGCGACTATTGGTCAGGCATTCCGATAGGCGCTTGCAGCAGGACGGGAGGTATGGAAATGATGGATATCCATATTGAGCAGATAGCGGCGAGAGGTCTCGACCTTCAATTTGAAGAAACTCCGCAGGACTTTCCTGTTCTGGCGGAAATGATCAACCAGGGCGAATGTGAATTTTCTGCACCGATAAAGACCTCCCTTAGAGTGATACGCATCGCCGATAGGGTCGAAGTGGAAGGCGACGTCCGGACAGCCGTTCGCCTGCCATGCGGACGCTGCCTGAAATCATTTGAAACTTCACTCAAATCCCATTTTGCCCTTACATATACGACCCGCAGGGAGGAAGTGGAAGGTATGACCGAGCAGGATGAGGTTGAACTTCACCCCGAACAAATAAATCGCATCTATTTCCAGGGCGAAACAATCAACCTGCGGGATGCTATCCAGGAACAGGTCATCATGGCGTTTCCCCTCAGGGCACTTTGCAGTGAAACCTGCCGGGGGCTTTGTCCGCAATGCGGCGCAGATCTGAACGCCGTGGATTGCGGCTGTTCCCGTCGCTTGTCCGGCAGCAAGTTCGCAGCTCTAAAAAACTTCAGGCCGAGAAAAACATGACATGGAAAAGAAAACAACTCTTGTCCGATCGCCGCTGAAGCGGTTCGGAAAATTTTCTCTGCGAGTGTTGAGCGGTTTTAAGCGCAACCAGGGCCTACTTCTTGCCGGGGCTGTTGCCTATTACACGCTTTTATCCATCATACCCATGCTGGCGCTGATTCTCGTGGGTTTTTCGCACTTTATCAATGAGGAGAAGCTTTACAACACCATACTGACAAATTTGCAGCTGGTCATCCCCGCCCACGCGGAAATGGTCGCCGGACAGGTGTGGGGTTTTCTCGCCCGCCGCCAACTGGTAGGGGTTTTCGGAATTCTATTTATGCTGTTTTTCAGCTCCATGGCATTTACCGTTCTTGAAAACGCCATGGCTGTCATATTTTCGCACCGCGCCCGTCGACATCGCCGGCATTTTCTGATCTCGGCCATCATTCCCTATGTCTACATCTTCTTAATGGGGGTGGGATTGTTTGTGATAACCCTGGTCGCAGGTGCTCTGGACGCACTGGCGGACAAACACCTTATCTTGTTCGGCCTCGATCTGAGCATGGAATACACTTCCCGGATTGCGCTCTATTTTTCGGGCGTATTCGGCATGGTGGCCATGTTGACTTCCCTGTATCTTGTCATGCCCGTCGGCCGCGTTTCAATTCGATACGCCCTGGCCGGCGGGATCACGGCCACGGTTCTCTGGGAGATCATCCGTCACATCCTGGTTTGGTACTACTCAACGCTATCACTGGTCAACGTGATATACGGCTCTCTGGCGACTGCGGTCGTCGCCCTGCTGAGCATCGAAATCGCGGTCATCGTGCTCCTTCTGGGAGCGCAGGTCATTGCGGAATTCGAACGCAGCACCGTTGAGATCCCGAATGTAGATCAATCAGGCTTTGAGATTTGACGGCGAGAAAATTTCGTCCCGCTTACCCGGCCGCGGGATTTCCATCCCGATCTACCAAAACGTCCAAGGATAAAGTGTAGTTGCCGCCGGTAGCCGCTGCAACAGCTTCCGGGCGGAAAAGAGGGCGTGGTCCGCTGGGGCGGATTGTTTTAATGGAAATGATGTTTAACTTTTTCATATTATGCGAGGCGCATGCAAAATAATTAGACAATCGGGATCAACATGTCACGCTGGAAAAAAATACTAATCGCAGTAGCCCTGTTGTTTTTACTATTGATCGTTGCGATCTACGGGTTTCTGGCTTTCTACGATTTCAACAAATTAAAGCCCATGATTGCCAAGACCGTGAAGGATGCCACGGGGCGCGACCTGACAATCGCAGGCAATATCGAATTCGATCTCGGCCTCAGACCCACTCTGGTGGTTGAAGATGTCAGCTTTCAGAATGCCGCCTGGAGCGCGGAACCGAGCCTGGCCCGGGTCAAACGCCTGGAGGTTCAGATCGCC
>CP070771.1:1549086-1554399 GCA_020345785.1 Desulfobacterales bacterium | reverse complement strand
AAATCAGCGACCAGCGGCAGAGCGGGGAGTATGAGGAGGCCCCTGGAAGGAGCAGCAACCACGATCTGTCACTGGTCGCTGATGTATGTAAAAAACTATTTTTAGGTATACTGGATGACGGTCTTTTTACTTGTCAGCCGCCCGCCTCGATCCCATTTATCTCCTTCAGCATCAACAGCATGGTGTCCGCCGGAATATAGCCGGGTACGCTGACAATGGGTTCACCGCGGTCCGTGAGAAACACGTTAAATGGAAGTCCAGCCACCCCATAGTTGGCGGCTGTCTGTCGTTCATTATCGGTGTTTACTCTGACAGGTATAAAGTTGCTGTTCAAATAGGCAACCACCGAAGCATCCTGAAACGTATCTTTTGCCATTTTCCGGCAGAAACCGCACCAGTCGGCATAAAAGTGGAGGAACACTTTTTTTTTCTCGATTTTGCTCAACACCATGCCCTCTTCGTAGGAGCGCCAGTTGATGATTTCAGATGCCGGAACGGCGTTGGCAAAAAATATAATAAAACTCAAAGAGATAAGCCAGATGCGTCTGAGATGGTTGACATTCATATCGTGAGTTTCCTTTACTCGAATTGACGATCATGCAGCGGTACAATAATGTATTATAAAAATGCAGCCGGGAAATGTCAAACAAGGTCCGTGTTCCGTTGCCAGTTGCCCCGTTAGCCCGTTGACCTGTTGGCCCGTTCGCTAGTTTTGATAAACTGGCAAACGGCTAAACCGGCGAACCGGCATACCGCCTTACCTATAAACCCATGTATTTGCCAATTGACAA
Source organism: Desulfobacterales bacterium (assembly GCA_020345785.1). The sequence goes on along the minus strand of CP070771.1, from coordinate 1,553,608 downwards.
CAGACGATTGACAACGGTCATTGAACGTGTACGCCCGATTATATTGCAATAAACAGCCTCAATTTACGTCATAATGGATAGATGAGCAAACGATATCAGAAAGAACGCATTGCCGATTTTTTCCACAGCGAACACCAGAGACTGGAAAACCTACACTCAATACTGGCAGGCAGAGGGGAAGGCTGCTTTTGAGGCATATTTGGATCGGATTGAAAAGCAAAAAAAAGAGGAGGACTAGGTACGTGAGTCGGGTTCGATCGGAAAATACAGGGAAACGGTGGTGCCGATATCCGGCGTACTTTCAACTTCAATTCGGCCGTCATGGGCTTCCATGATCGTTTTGCAGAGGTTTAGGCCCAGACCAAATCCACCGGTATCCTTGGTGCGGGATTTATCCACCCGGTAGAAGGGCTCGAAAATAAAGGGCAGCTCATCGGCCGGGATCCCGATTCCATTATCGGCGATTTTCACAACAATATAAGATGGCTGGGTGTTGACAGAAATTACAACCGGCCGACTGTCTGGGAGGGAGTATTTGACGGCATTCGTCAATACATTTTTAAAAACGGTTTTTATCTGCTCCGGGTCCACCGTGATTGCGAGATCAATTGCAATATCATCGGCCCGGATTCCCGGCGGTTGATGTTCTAATTCAGTTATCACCTCCTTTATGGGATCTGCCAGAAAAATCCGTTTTAAATTAAGTCGGCCATGGAGGTGATGCATGCGGGCTGTTGCCAGAATTTCATGGATCATTCTCTCCATCTCCTCGATATCACCCGCAATGCTTTCTTTCGCATTACCATCCGGCAAAAACTCCAGCGCAACCTTAACCCGCGTCAGCGGTGAGCGCAGTTCATGGCTGACATCCAGCAGAAGCTTTTCTTTCGTGTGGAGCATGTCCCGGATGCGATCCGTCATGTCATTGAAGGCAACAGCAAGATCTCTTAACTCATCAGAGCGTTTCTCGGGCACCCGGTGCTTCAAATTTCCCCGGCCGACTTCCCGCACACCTATATTCAGCCATTTCACCGGCTTGAGGATCCAGCGGATGGACAGAAACGCCCCCGCAAGTATCAGGGTTAACAGTGAAAGTAAGATGATTACCAGGCGCCGTCGCTCCGGATCAAGCTCAAAGCCTTTGTCCAGCCCGAATACAAATCGCCCGGCATCATGGGTGAGTTCAACGAAATGACGGCCGTGATACCGGCCGATGCGAATCAACGGGTTTTTGCTCCAGTCACGCCAGTGCACTTTTTGAACATCTGAAAAATTACCGGCGGTAGACCAGCGCGTGTTCGAGCCTTCATAGTAAATCTGAAGAGAAGCCTGTCTGCCGATTTCCTCGGCACGCGCGAGGTCGGGCGGACTCCCTAAATCGTCGATGATATAGTTTAAATACTGTGAGATATTTTTATGAAGCGGCCGACCGGCGGCACCGCGATGGATCCAGAAGAAACCGCCCACGACAAAGTTTATGCAAAGGCCGGTTAAAACAATCACCGCCAGCAGTTTGGTAAAGACCGATCGGAAGATTTTTCGAAGCCATTTCAAAGGTACAAATCCAAAATGGGGCATCAAACTTAAAAAGCCTGTTATTACTTTTCACCTTGCCGAAATTGTGATCAGATTGAACGCCGAATCACGCCAAGGCGTGAAACGTCCAACTTCGAACGTCCAATACGGATGACGCTACGCTTTATCTATTTTAAACAGATGAACCCCGCCCAATCCTCCTGAGGCAGACAAGTTTCGAATAGGAAATTCGATCGCTCAGTGCAAACATCACTTGTTGCCAAGTTCTTTATCAAATTGACAGAATTCAATATTCGATGTTGGTCGTTCGATGTTCGACGTTCATTAGTTTCTTTGTTAATCAGAACGGTCGTTGTTTTCGGCGGCAGCTGCACTGCCTGACCTCCGACCTGTCCCGTCGGAGTCACGCTGCAAGCGTGACGAAGTCGGAAGCCCGGAAGGCGAACTGGGGGCACCTGAAACCTTTAGACCATTTTTCCCTCGTCCCCACCACCAATAAACACATACCCGGTACCCCAAACGGTTTTGATAAATGTAGGTGATTTGGGATCGTCGTTTAATTTCTGACGCAGCCGGCTCATGGTAATATCTACCGACCGGTTAAAGGCGTCACAGTCCATACCGCGCAGTTCCTGTAGTATTTCGTCGCGATTGAATACTTTTCCCGGGTTTCCGGCAAGCAACGCCAGTGCCGCAAATTCGTTGGTCGTCAATTCCACATTTTCTTCATTAAGCCTTACAATGTGTTTGGTAAAATCAATCTTCAACCGGCCGAATGCCTGGGGGCGGGTGATGTCTATTTTCCGCGTGCGGCGTAAAACGGAATGAATGCGGGCCACCAGTTCCCGAGGTTCAAAGGGTTTGGGCAGGTAATCATCGGCTCCCAGTTCGAGACCCACGACTTTATCCATCAACTCACCTCTGGCAGTAAGCATGATAATGGGTACGGACGAATTTTGGCGAATGGCCTTGCATACTTCAAACCCATCCATCCCGGGCAGCATCACATCCAGTATGACGAGGTCCGGCGATTTTTGCTTCAGCTTTTTTAAGCCGTCGTGGGGGTGGACCGCACTCAGCGTGTTAAAGCCGAAATCGCCCAGAAATTCCGTCAGAAGTTTATTCAGCTTCGCGTCATCGTCTATGATAAGAATGGTTGAGGACATGATGGAGAAACCGTATTCTAACACCACCTGCCGTTATTTTGGCAAAACGTTATTAATAATCTGAAGGTTTCTAGGTGTCAGGTTTCGGGTGTCAGCAAGCGGAAGTGCTCAACATCGAAACCAGCGGATGTAGCTTGGGGGTATCCTGCAATCGGACCTCCTTCATTTTTATACATGACGACATAAATCATTGTGCATAAATACACAGCGTTCTCTCTATTTGGACCGGTACGGAGGGTATAAATCAACTACAAAAATGCGAATACTGCATTAATTAATGACGCTATGTATAGTTAAACCACTATCAGCCATAATTTTAGGCAATTTAGTCATTTTAGCACATTTTAGGCACTAGTTATATCGGGTTTAGACATCCAGAAACAGTGTCTCCCCATGCTTCAGATCAACCAGCTTGTCGAGAAGTCCTTCTTTTTTTAACTCTTCTTTTACCTGCATGGGTGGGAAATGCACCGGTTCGTTTCCCAGACGAAAGGTCCCCCAGTGGACAATCATCAGTTGGCGGGCATTTAACTCTTTAAACGCCTGCACCGTTTCTCGAGGATTCATATGACTTTGCGCCATGAACCACCGGGGTTCGTAAGCGCCCACGTTAAAAACGGCCAGGTCGATATTAAATTCTCGACCCAGCTGTTCAAACCCGTCAAAGTAAGCGGTGTCACCGGAAATATAAATAGTGTATCCGCTGGAGGTCCTGATCAGGTAAGATCCCCACAGGGAGAGGTTGGGACCTGTCAGCGGGCTGCGCATGGTCCAGTGATTGCAGGGCAAAAGAATAATTTGCATTCTTCCATCGTTGTACGAATCATACCAATCCAGGCGTGTTCGGTTTTTCATGCCAAGATCGCCGAAAATTTCATTGTAACCGAGGGGAGAAATGACATGCGTATTTTTATTTAAGGTCGACAGCGACGATGTGTCGAGGTGATCATAGTGGCCATGGGTTATGAGAACATGCCGCGGGGCGGGCATATCCCCGGGATTAAAGGCCAGCGGAGAAAAATCTTTTATAAACCAGAAGATATCAGAAAACACCGGATCGACGAGGATGTAGCGGTCCACGTCTTTGATCAGCACACTGGCATGTTTCAGAAAAGTTATCGAGCGGCCGCTGTGTTCTCGAATCGGCTGCCAGTCGATGGATACGGGAATCACCTGTTCTTCGTCGAAGAATTTTTTGAATTGGTTCTCACTGAAAAGCTTCCACTTCATAAGCTCCCAGAACCGGCCGTCGCGCGCCAACCCTACAGGATTCACATAGCTTCCTGAATTGTGGTGTTCTTTTGCGCGGGCAATATCACGCAAACTGCGCCCATTTAAAGGTTTATAGTGCAATGATCCTGCTACGGAATCAGGGGAAACGGAAGATGAGGATAATTTAGGCATAAGACTTATAATCGACATACTTTGTAATGATGTTATCAGTAGTTTTTTTATAAATTGTCTGCGGGTCATGATTATAACGCTCATTATTTGATTTGCAGCTTAACATGACCCACACGTTAATCATTATCTCATTTATTGTCATCACCGCATCCATTCCCCTATGATGTTCCGCCGAAGAAAACGATTCTATTTTATTGCTAAATTGCGCGATTCCGATAAGAAGGTTGGAACATTGGCCCGTTCGGTGCGGCGGGAATTAATCCTCCTCAGGCGGATAAACTCCGCCCTCACCCAACAGGTTAAGCCATGTCTTGTAGGGGCGGGCTTTACAATTTGTCCCGCAACCAACAGGCTTTCATATTATACATTTAGCGATCCAAATGCATTGATTTGATCGCCAGTTCTTTGAAAACTTA
>CP070771.1:1543596-1548986 GCA_020345785.1 Desulfobacterales bacterium | reverse complement strand
CGGTAGGAAGCTATTGTCTTTACAGTTTCCGCCTCGTCTTCAGCCATAAGACGGCTGTAGCCGACGGCATCGGCGCTGAGGATAGCGGTAAGTTTGCGTTTATAATCCTCTAGTCCCATAGGATTCTCTCACTTTTGTGGTTATTGAAAGCTCTATACTAAATTGTAGTCAGAATACAGGAATTGAGATGTCTGTGCGGGCTCGATTCTGCTAATAAAACAGGCATTTGGTCAGATGCTGAAAGAAATTATAAATCTAATATAAACAGATACCACATAGTGTCAATTTGGATTAGATGAAATTTCAGATAGGTTCAAGGTTTAAATGCTTGGGTGTAAATAGATTTTTGATGTTGTAGGAATTTTAGATACATTGGGAATACATGGAAAATCAACCAAGTACATATACGTAGATGATATTCCAACCCTGGTGGAAATGCAAATATCGTCATCGGCGGTTTTCAAATCATGTGCACCTTCGTTTTGATTATCGTAAAACCATCTCCGTCCAACTACAAGTGAGCAGACGCTTTAACCTTTGACAGCTGGTCTTCCAGCTTTCAAGCTTCCCAGCCTCCAAGCGTTGTCCTATGATCTATGAGCTAATTCCTATCTCGGCGGATTACGGTGCTCGACGATATTGTATTTTATGATCTTGCGATAGAGCGTCATCCGTGACCAGTTAAGTTTACTGGCCGCTTCGGCTTTTTTCCAGTTGGTTGAAATTAATGCAGAAACGATGTATTCTCGTTCATTATCAGTAGTTGAATCGTTTTTTCTGAGTTTGCGGCGAAACTGCCGCGGCAGATTCGAAAAGTCAATTTGTTTCTGGGGGGGATTTACATAAACAGCTTCAAAAAGGTTGATTAACTCCCGCACATTTCCAGGCCAATCATAGCGCATCAAAGCCGCCAGCGCCGCTTCTGTCAATCCTTGAATATCCAGATTGTAACGTCGATTTAATGTCTCGATGATATAATCAGCCAAATCAAGTATATCCTCCTTACGCTCGCGCAAGGGAGGAAGATGCACCCGCACCACGTTGAGTCGATAATAAAGATCTTCACGGAATTTTCCAAGCGAGACCAGTTGCTCCGGATCTTTATTGGTGGCGGCGATGATCCTGACTTTCAAAGGGATATCTTTCTTTCCACCCAATCTGATGATCATTTTATTCTCAATTATTCTCAGAATCTTGGCCTGGGAAAAAGCGCTCATATCGCCGATCTCATCCAAAAAAACACTTCCGCCGGCCGCCAGTTCAAATTTCCCCTGTTTGGTGGCCAGCGCTCCGGTGAAGGCGCCGCGGTCATACCCGAACAACTCGCTTTCTACGAGGGTTTCCGGTAAGGCGGCACAATTAACCGAGACGAAAGGCCTCTGGTATCTCGAACTGTATTTATGGATCAACTCTGCTGCCAGTTCCTTGCCGGTACCGGTCTCACCGGTAATCAAGACGGTGGTGTCGGTTGCGGCAACCTGCTGAAGGTAGCTTCTGATTTCCCGCATTGGTTTGCTGTCGCCGATCATCTCCCGATTTGACGGCCGGGCGGAACCATTTCTTTTGAAACCACACGATGGTGGAAGTGAATGACCGTTCAGGCATTTGCGAATACGTTCCATCACGTCTTCGCATTGAAACGGCACGTTGAAATAATCGTTCACACCGGCCCTGAAAGCAGAGATAACTCTATCTTCAGAGCTGTGATGCGATATCATGATGATGGGAATGGTACCATTGATTCGGCGAATTTGCCTAACGGAATGTAAGCCGTCTTTATTATCATTTGCGACGGATGTGATAATCACAATGGCGGGCGGATGTTTTTTTACGATTTGAAAAGCTTCGCTTTGATCCAAAGTTTCAATGATTTTAAAAGCATGGCCTCCAAACCGGTCTTTGAGAATTTGCCCACCAATCTCATCTTTTCCTAATATAAGAATCTCCGATGTTTCCACGGTATCTTCCTCCTTTCAACCAGGAAAACCGGCGATGGCATTGATCAGTCAGCAGTCAGGTTGGAGTGTCGGACGGATGTTTGAAGACTTTGGAAACTCACAAACAATCACAGGCTGAAGGATATTTTGATTAGGTTTTCATAAGCTTTGATTTAGTGCTGATCGTTTGCAATTACTCTTCCAATTCTTATTAAACGTCGGTCAGGAAAAATTTGCAGAGTCATCCTCAAAACAACATCGGCGTCCATCAATAGCTTGTATTCCCAATGGCCGCGTGTGCCAGTATGTTTGCCGGATTTATGATGGTAGTCTTTCAGTATATCAATAAATGGCAACTGTAAATTTCCTGCTAGCTGCATTTTTGCTCATATTAAAAACTGTAATTCAAATTTAGTGCCAGACTTGAATTGATCGCAGGATCTATGAACATAAATCTTATACCCCACTGAATTTTAATATAAATTTTCATGAGAAAGTGTACCAACGGCACTTGGCATCAGCGAATGAATTATGATTATTTATCTACTTGATTTACACTTTAGACAATACCTATATAGTTAGTAGACATTTTGAAAATCAGCGACCACCAGCAGATTTTTAACAGCAGGATAACGATAAAAAAGCCGTTTTAAATTGAGGAGCTGAAATACGGTAGATCCGTGTGTCAGTAAGAAGTTTCAATTAGAAGATTCAAAATTTCATGTATGCCACCCTGGTGATGGAGGAATTATCATTCTATCTGAATTGAGCTCACAGACGAAAAGTGTTACATCGTGGCATTATTGTCAAGGCTTCCAGTCTGTTAATTATGACGAAGAATCAGGCAGTCTTAAATTTTCGCTGCCTCTTGAGTATGCACCTTGCGGGTTTTCACGCTGTCGACCAGAGAACAGAGAACCGGCACAACGATCAGTGTGAGCAATGTGGCAAACCCCAATCCGAAGATCACGGCCACCGCCATGGGGCCCCACCATTGGGAAGACTCTCCGCCGATATCCAGGGCCATTTTTCGGAAATCGAAACTGACGCCGGTGGCCATGGGCAATAGCCCCAGAATCGTCGTGATGGCGGTCAGCATCACCGGACGGAAACGGACCGATCCGGCGCGCATCAGTGCATCAAAAGATGTGAGTCCCTTGGCCAAAAGTTGGTTGTAGTAGTCAATAAGGACGATGGCGTTGTTGACCACCACCCCTGCCAGGCTGATGACGCCGATGCCGGTCATGATGATGCCGAAAGCGGTTCCGGTGATCAGAAGCCCTACAAAAACACCGATCAGGGAGAGGACGACGGAGGTGATAATGATAAAGGGCGTGATAAATGAGTTGAACTGGGTCATCAGTATCAGCAAAATGATGGCAATAGCGGAAAAAAAAGCTTTGCTCAGGAAAGCCTGGGCCTTGGCCTGCTCCTCCTGTTCGCCGCTGAAACGATAGGCATAACCGCGAGGCCATTGTAGATTTTTTTTCAGCCGGACATCAATATCTTTAATGACGTCGTTGGCCAAGCGTCCGGACACATCTCCCGATATGGTAACCACGCGTTTCTGATCCAGCCGCATGATGGCGCCGATACCGCTGCCCAAAGAAACTTCGGCCAGAGATGTCAGGGGGATGGGCTCGCCCTGGGATCCGGAAACCGTAATCCTTTTCAGACTTTCAATGGAGCGGCGGTCGCGTTCCGGCAGTCTTGCGATAATGTCATATTCATCCTTGCCCTCCCGATAAACACCCGCCTTAACCCCATTGATGGCGGCTTTTACGGTGTACGCAATGGTAAACGTATCCAGCCCCAGCAGAGCGGCTTTCTCCTTGTCTACCCGCACCCGGATCTCCGGTTTGCCTTTCACAAAATTATCTTTCAGATCCACCAGTCCGGGAATGTCTCTGATTTCCTTGCGCACCTTCGCGGCCAGCTCGCCCAGCAGGAGAATATCTTCACCGGAAATTTCGATGTTTATGGGGGGGCCGGTGGGCGGACCTTCTTCTTCCTTTTCAACCTGCACCTCGGCCCCTCGAATGGTTTTTAATATTCGCTGCCGCACTTCATTAACGATGTCTGAAGACGGTCGTGAGCGGTCGTGAAAGTCTTTGAAGTCCAATACCACCCGGCTGATATGGGTGCCGGTGCCGCCCTGGGAAAAAGGGTCTCCGCCCAGCGCCCCGATATTGGAGATGACGTAACGAATATCTTTATATTCCGATAAAATCTCTTCCACCTGGCCCACCAGCTTGTCGGAGGTGTCCAGGTTGGTGCCTTCCGGCGCCTTGATGTTGACATAGGCACGCTTGGGTTCAGTTTCCGGGAAAAATTCAGCACCCTTGCCGAACAAGTTAAAGGCCGTTATCGCCGCAATGAGCGTGACAAAAGAAGACAGCATCACAACCCATCGATGACGCAGGCACCAGCGCAGAATATAAAGGTATACGCGTTTGACGATGGGTTCTTTCGGATTGTTCTGTTTGCCCGGATTCGCCGTTTTAACTTTCTGGTAACGGGCGGAAAGTACAGGATTGATGATCAAGGCCACAAACAACGAAGCGCTCAAGGCCATGATCAACGTCATCGGCAGATAGCCCATGAATTCACCCATGATACCCGGCCAGAACATCATCGGTGCAAACGCCCCTAAGGTGGTCAGGGTTGAGGTGATCACCGGCCAAGCCACCTGATCGGCACCGACCCGGGCCGCCTCCTGCCGGGGTTTGCCCTGCTGCATGTGCCGGTAGATATTTTCCACGATCACGATGCCGTTGTCCACCAGCATGCCCAGGGCCAGAATGAGCGAAAACAGCACCACCATATTCATGGTCACATCAAAGCCGGTCAGCAGGGCAAAGGTAATAAACATGGAATAAGGAATCGCCAAGGCTACAAAAACGGCGGACTGGCCGCCGATGAATACGAAAATGACACAGAGCACCAGGATCAGTCCGGAAATGATGTTGTTCTCCAGATCGGCCACCATGAGCCGCACGTCGCCGGACATGTCGGCAGTCAAGTCGATTTTAAGGGTTTGCGGCAGCTGGGGCCGCATCTCCTCAATAATTTTTTTAACTTCATCGGTGACCCGCACGATGTTTTCGCCGCTGCGCTTGGACACAGCAATGGTAACACTCTTTTCCCGGTTGATCCGGCTGCGGGTCAACGGGTCTTTGAAGGCATCCCGGATGTTGGCAACATCGCGTAAATAAACCGCTTTGCCGTCCCGCGCAAAGGCCACGATGGAAAAAATTTCCGAGGGGTGTTTGAAGTCTTCCGGCACCCGCACCAGGTATTTGGCTTCGCCGATATCCATGCTGCCGCCGGGCATATTGACGTTGCCCCGGGTCACCGAGTTGATAATACTCGAAAACGGGACGTTATAGGCCGCCACCCGATCCATGTCGAACTCAACGTGGATTTCGCGCTCCAGGCCGCCGGTGATGCGGG
>CP070771.1:1538049-1543496 GCA_020345785.1 Desulfobacterales bacterium | reverse complement strand
AAAGTCGAGCCGCCAAGACACGAAGGCAAAGAGAAGGAGATTGCATTTTATGACCGAAGAACAGCAAAATAACATTGAATTTAAAATCGACCGATCAAACCTGTATCGGGAGGAATCGTTCAGCGACCTGAAAACCGGCACGATTAAACGTCTCACACCGGTTAAAGCCGACGGATCGGAGGACAAAAGTCGCAAAACGAAATTTGTCGGGCACACCAGCATCCTTACTCCCAACGGCCCCCTGCCGATTCAAAACGGCATTCCGGCCAAAGATTTACAGCAGGCCATTAAAAAATTCCCCGAGGTGATGGGTCAGGCCATGGACCAATTAATTGAAGAGGTCAAAAAATACCAGGAACAGGAGCGTTCCCGCATTCAAAAACCGAATTCGGGCATTATTATCCCTGGAAGATAGTCTAATGCATCGCATTTTTTACAACTAAACATAACGACATAAATCATTGTATTTGAATATACAGCGTTTTGCCTGTTAGCGACTATTGCGGCAGAATTTAAATTAACAAGAAAATTGCATACACGACTTATATTATGACGCTGTGTATAATTGGAACCGATTGGGCATAAATAGCAAGATGGGAATTCTAGACTTTTTCTCAAAAAAAGATCCCGAGGACTACGAACAAAAGGGAGATGCGTTCTTTGAGGCCGAAGCTTACGGGAAAGCCATCGTAGAATATGAGCAGGCTCTCGCCAGGCTGGAAAAGACATCACCCTGGGATGATGGTTACCGCAACAGTCTGCGGGAAAAAATCAGCACCAGCAGAGAAAAACTGGCGCTGGCGCATGAGAAAACAGCCGAGGAGCTGATGGAGGCCGGCCATAATGATGACGCCCGGCAGTATATTGAACTGGCGCAGGAGCTGACCCGGGATCCGCGATTAAAATCCAACCTTGATCAGCACCTGCAAAACCTGGAAAAACAGGCCAGAAAAGCATTTCAAACAACCCTGCCGAATTTTGATGTATCTGAGCAAGATGATCAACCGCCGGAAGCACCGGACGACCCGGGGCAGGATGACGAATATTTTGCGGCCTTGGTCGGCACGCTGCCCGAAGAGGTGCAGGAATCCTACCTGAGTTACCCGGAGGTATTTAAAACCGGATACCTGGCATTGAACCGTGGAGACTTCGAGCAGGCGGCAAAGGATCTATCCCAGGCCATGCAGGAACATGCCGAGCCGCAAAGCTACATTCAGCTCGAGTTGGCAACGGCCCACCTCAATTTAGGTCAATATGACGAGGCATGCCGCCTGGCGGAATCCTTTCTGAAATACCGGCCGGATGCCCTGCCGGCCTACCAACTGTTATGTGAAATTTTCTGGGAAACAAAAGCCTTCGATCGGACCGACGCGCTGCTGTCTTCTTTGCCGGAGGAATTGACAGAGTCAGTGGCCGCTTATGTGTTGCGCGGAGAAAACCTTTATCAGGCCGAAAAATATGCCGAAGCCAAGGAATTTTACCGCAATTTTTTAAAAAAATACGAATGGCATGAAACCGTCGCCCGTGCGCTGGCCAAAACCCACGAGGCGCTGGGTGAAAGGACCAACGCCCGCTATATATACGGCGAGATCATGAATCATTGCCGCAGCTGCCACACCCGCATCGATCCGGAAATAAAGCAGAAATTCGCCGACCTCAGTTTGGCTTCCGGTTTGAATACCTCCGAAGTGCTGGAAATGTATCTCTCTTTAGCCCGCGAAATTCCTCAGAATGCGGCGGATTATTACAATAAAATCAGCAGGATTTATGCCGCCCAGGGCAATGAGGAGGAATCCCGGCGATTTCGGCTGATCGCCGAAAAGTACGAAAACAAAGAATGATGAATTCGAAAAAGCCGAATTCATGCCCGCCTTGTGGGATTTGGTTTTTCTCGGAGAAAAATCGATATTCCGACTTTCTGCCACACTAGCAAAATCGATGGAGGTTAGCCGGTAGGCATTGCAATATGGCCAATGAATATTTAGTTGCGATCCACAGTTACATCAGCGACAAGATTGCCGCGGCCGAAAAAAATAAAAAAACCGCAGAACAGCAAAACGACTTGACGTCATTACATTACTGGCAGGGACAGCTGCAGGAGCTAGAGACCATCCGGCAGTACCTGGCGGAAAAGATCGATCTGAAGACACAGAAATATTTTTAATTCCGGCATTCAGAACCGGAAGAGCCGGCGTTGGTTGAGGTTCTGTAAAAGTTTGTGGGGTTTTAGGTTCACGCCAAAACTCCAACAGTTCGGATGGTAAACTGTGGTGAATACTGTTTGAGGATTTGGATTAAAAAAGTGTAACAGGAGAAGCGGCGGGATTATGGCGTATGTGTACCTGCTGGAAATGTACAAATTTATCGAAAGAAGACTTGCCGATGCATCCGAGGCACTGGAAAAGGCCGAAGGTTCAGCGGATAAAAGCCTCCAGCAGGGACGCATCGACACCCTTAGACATTTGCAGGAATTTCTGATGGAAAACTTCAACCCTAAGCTTCCGCGACGCATCAGGGAAAGCTACTTTATCAAAAAAGATTGAGCCGAATCAGGAAACTTGAAGAAACCATGCCCTTTGAACCCGATTTCAAATTACCAGCGAAAGAGGCCGCCCAGGCCTTGTGGTTTGTGTTTGAAAAGGACCGGCTGCTGCTGAAATCAAACGATAATGGCTGTCTCGTTCCCTGTTCACATGATCTGGCGAAACTCAATTTGTTACCGATTCGCAGACAGTACCTGGGTGCACTGGATGGTCGGCAGTGTTATGCCGCCGAAATGCCGGATACCCCAGCCCTGGCCGATGGGATGATTTTGCAGGGATTGCGGGAAACATTCGGCCAACTGGAAGAGGAGTTGATTTGGATCGCCGGCCGGGCCAATCAACTGGTGGACTGGAACCGCAACCACCTGTTTTGCGGGCAGTGCGGACAACCGACAGGGGACAAATTGGAAGAGCGAGCTAAAATCTGCCCCGTATGCGGCCTGGTCAACTACCCGCGTCTTTCGCCGGCAATAATTGCAGCGGTTGTCAGAGGCGACCGGCTGCTGCTTGCCAGCAACAAACGATTCAGGCCGGGATATTACAGTGTGCTGGCCGGCTTTGTCGAACCGGGTGAAAATCTTGAACAGTGTGTCGCCCGGGAAATCATGGAAGAAGTCGGCATCAGTGTAAAAAATATTCGCTATTTCGGCAGTCAGCCCTGGCCCTTCCCCAACTCTCTTATGGTGGCATTTGTTGCGGATTATGCGGGCGGAGAAATCACCATCGACCGGTCTGAAATCGTCGATGCCGCGTGGTTTAGAGCCGACAACCTGCCTTCCATACCTCCCCGGATCACCATTGCCAGGCACCTGATCGACTGGTTTGTGAACAGTAAATAGGCCGTATTTAGAACCACTTCTCTCCCTAAGCTCAATCAATGAGGAACCCACGCAAAGACGACCGCTTACCCGGTCATAACCGCCAGACCCCTCAACTCAATCAACTCTGTCAACCTAATACCTGAATTTTTTCCAGCAAACTGAGCGACGCAGCACCTACTAGAAACGTGCCTTTTTCATTGTTGTTAAGAATACGTGCAAAATTCAGGTAATAAACGAAATTAGACCGACTCCAATACCTGCACTTTCAGGTCCAGCACGTAGTCTTTCACCGCTTCCCGATAAGCTGCCATGTGGGCGGTCTTTAGGTGTGCGCGCAGAGCATCCAGGCTTTGCCAGGCTTCAACGATGGTGACCACGTCCGGCCGGATTGGGCTCTGCACGGGCAGACCGGAATCCACGTCAACCGCAGGTTCGTATGCCAGGCAGCCTTCTTCCCCCTTTACTTTGGGAACGTTTTCAACTAAAATTTTAAGATAGTTTTCACGACAGTCGGGTTTCAACCGGATGGTGGCAATTACATGAATCATTGGCAGCACTCCTTCGCAAAAGGTTTTAAGGTCGGATCACCTTAGTAAATAGACGGTTCTTTTGCAATAGGTAAGGAATCCGGGCTATGCATTTACCCCGAGGCCTTTTATCTCATATTTGGTTTAGCTTACGGCCCGCAAGGGGGTCCGGGTTTTCGATGCCAGCAAATATACGGAGGACGATACCCTGAAAGACGGCATCTTAAGAAAATCGATAAAATTCATTGTCCGGCTGCGCTATGCCGCCGACCTCAAGCTGACCCGTCTGATGAAAGCCGGCCGCAATCATGACCTGTTTCGCTTGGCCGGTTCCTGCCTGCACTGCGGAAAGTGCTGCGAAACACCGATGATCCGCATATTCCCCTTGTTTTTTTACCTGAAAAGTGTGCGCTGGGCGGTTATCACGTGGCAGCGCCACATCAACGGTTTTGTGTTTCTCTGGGCGAGCCGCCGGGATAAATGCCTGGTATTCCGTTGCACCCACTGGGACCCCGTCACGCGGCTGTGCGACGCCTATAGCAGCCGTCCCGGGATGTGCCGTGATTATCCGCGCAATCAGCTTGATTCCCCCACCCCGGTCTTCTTTGCCGGTTGCGGCTTTCGGGCCGTATTGCAAAACGCCGATAAATTCGAAGCCTCGCTGGCAACCCTCGACCTGCCGCCGGAAACCCTGCAGAAACTGAAGCAGGACCTGCAGCTATAAGGCTATCAGGCCGGGAGGCTGGAAAGCTGGAAAGCTTGGAGGCGATGAAGACGGAACTTTTCGGTTGCACGACATACTCAGCGATCCAAACGATCCAAATTTATCCCTTTGAACCTTTTTTGTCTTTTGTTTAACTGGGACCATCTAAACGATCTAAACGATCCTAACGATCTCAACCATCTCAACGATCCCAACGATCCAAATTTATCCCATGAAATATACGCAGTATCAGCGAAGCGGATTTCATCGGGACCATCTAAATGATCGCAACGATTCACTTTAATCTTTTCTGTCCTCTGATTTCAGCTTTCGGTATTCACGTGCCAGTTCACCTTCTCCCGTTCCAACCTTCCCAACTTCTTCGCTTCTGCCCTCTGCTTGCCACGGCGAAGCTCGAAGAGCGAAGACGGGTCTTCTGTTCTCTGCCTGCCGCACCAAAGCCCGCAGGGCGACGGCGGGTCATCTGCCCTCTGACATCAAATCATCCCGAGTGGTTGGCAAATTTTCAGCTCAAGAATTTTTTAAATTGCACCGATATTGAAATAATTGAAAGAGTAAAGAATCCTGGCCCAGAGGACCAGGCTTTGACTTCACCCCAAAGGGGTCATTTTGGCCGTCTAATAACCCATGGAATAATGGAATGTCGAAGATCCGCCTCTGGAGGGATGGAAAAATGGAATATTGGGAATCAAAAAACGGATATGGGTCTGATTTTACTTTTTGATCTCTGCCAACCCTAAATCAACCCTATAATAAAAGATCTCATTCCACCAAACGCGTGTTTTCAATATTCCAACACTCCATTATTCCAATACCCCATGGCATTCATTTA
>CP070771.1:1532399-1537949 GCA_020345785.1 Desulfobacterales bacterium | reverse complement strand
GCAGACTTTGAGTATCTCAAATCAATTACCGGTCAGACCCCTAAAGTGGCCATTCCGTCACCGACAATGGTCCATTTTCGCGGGGGGCGCCAAGCGATTGATATTGAGGCCTATCCCGATATGAATGTGTTCTTCGAAGATTTGGCCAAATGCTACCGGGATGAAATCAACGCCCTCTATCAGAGCGGCTGTCGATATATTCAGATGGATGACACTAATCTGGCCTATTTGTGTGACCCGAAGTTGCGGGAAGGTGCCAAAGCTCGCGGCGACGATCCCGACGAGCTTCCCAGAACCTACGCCGAACTTATCAACAGGGTGGTTGATGGTCGGCCGACAGATTTAACTGTCGCGGTTCACCTGTGCCGAGGAAATTTTCGCAGCGCCTGGGTCGCAGAAGGTGGTTATGAACCGGTGGCCGAGGTGCTGTTCAATGAGATGAATGTCGATGCTTATTTCCTGGAGTATGACGACGAACGCTCGGGAGATTTTGCACCGCTTCGTTTGGTGCCGGACAATAAAATGGTGGTCCTTGGGCTGGTTACCAGCAAAGTGGGTGCGCTGGAGCCGTGTGCGGATCTGATGCAGCGCGTCGAGGAAGCCGCAAAGTATATACCGCTTGAAAATCTCTGTTTGAGCCCACAGTGCGGATTTTCAAGCACCGTTCACGGCAATGAGATAACCGAGGCGGAACAGTGGGCCAAGCTGGAGTTGGTGGTCAAAACCGTGCGGGAAATTTGGGGGGATAACTAGTTAATCCGCCGGACCTTCGATCTAACGACTATCCTTAATTTTACAGGAACAGTTCATAGTCCTGAATCTGCTATTTTTCAGGGCGGATTAATTATAACTCAACGGTATTTGCAGTAATCCATCATCTGATTTTTTTGTGATTCGATCAAGTAGTGAAAAATAGTCATGCCAACAAGTAAAAGTAAAGCCCGAGAATATAAAGTCCTATTAGGTGCAATATCCGTTCTTGTCGGTTTAGCGTCATTTTATGTTCTGGCCGTCAGTTCTTATGGCTTTTTTAAAGGCATCGTCTTTGGTCTCATTGTTTCATTGCTATATCCAATCTTTGCTTCAATCGCTGTAAAAATTATTTATCGAATTTTTACATTTGCTTTGGTCTGGGATAAAAACTATACTTGGAGTATTGAATATCAAGTATTAACAGGTTCGTTTTGGCCGATTACCCTTCCGGTGTCTTTGGTGATGGGCTGTTATTCTTTGATAATAAATCGTATATTTCCCGAGCATTAAATTGGAAGCTAGCTGAAAATGAATGCGAGAATGGGTTTTTTCTAAAGTTTATGCATTGTAAGGAGGTCATCATGCCGATTAGGGTATTAATAAAGCGACAATTCAAAGAAGGGCGTGTTAATGAAATTAAGCAGATGCTCAAGGAGATCCGTTATGTTGCCTTGGACCAGGAAGGTTACATGTCCTCTGAAACCATGTGGGATCATGAAAATCCATCTCGCGTTGTCGTAGCTTCAAATTGGCGAAATATAGCAAGTTGGAACGAGTGGATGGAGAATGAAAAACGGAAATCCACTGAGCAAAAGTTCGCTGAATTTCTTGAAGGCAAGACCGAGTATGAAATATTTGATCTGGGTTTCTACCCTCACTATTGATGAAATCGCAAAAAGTCGATTTAATCATGTGTTTGGTGTTTGGCGTCAAATATTCAGCTCCAGATCAGGGAGTTAGGTCACTAAACACAAAATACTGAACACTAAACACTCTCGTAAAAAGATCGCGTTTCCGACTTTTTACGAGACCGTTACTATTGATGGTTGAATGTTGCACCTCTATACCGGGAGCATGAGCAGGATCCCCGACTTTTCCGACCTTAGCGTTAATTCATCCGCCCAAATAAAGCTGTTGGACATCTGAATTGTCTAAAAGTTGCTGGCCGGTCCCCGTCAGCCGGTTGCGGCCCAATTCCAGGACATACCCCCTGTGGGAAACCGAGAGCGCTTTGCGGGCGTTTTGCTCGACAAGCAGAAAGGATATGCCCTCTTTGTTCATTTCCCGAATCTCTTTGAAGATAAGGTCAACCACCATGGGCGATAGTCCGAGGGAAGGTTCATCCAGCAAGACAAGTTGCGGCCGGAGGAGAAGAATACGGCTAAGCGCCACCATTTGGCGCTGCCCGCCGGAAAGTTCCCGCGCAGGACGGGTTTTCATTTCCTTAATGGCAGGAAATTTTTCCAGCGCCTTTTCAATGGACCGGTGAAGTTTTTCATGATCCTGCAGGATTAAACCGGCCATTTCCAGATTTTCCAGCACCGTTAGATTGGGAAAAATGTTATCACCCTGGGGTATGAATATCAGTCCCTTGTGGCCCTTCTCCGCGATGCTGGCGCAGGTAAGGTCTTCTCCATTGAACAGGACCTTTCCAGATGCAGGCCTAATCTGACCTGCAACCGATCTCAATACGGTGGATTTTCCCGCTCCGTTGGGACCAATTAGACAAACGATCTCCCCTTGGTCAACGTCAAGACTGACATCGTACACAACGGTGAGAGGCCCGTATCCAGCAGTGATCTTTTTCAGCTCAAGCAACATGGTCTTCGCTTCCCAGATACGCTTCGATGACCCGGGGGTTTTGTCGGGTTTCAGATGGTGTGCCGGCGAATATAAGACTTCCTGCGTCCATCACGAAAACTTTTTCGCAAATCTCCGCCACCAGGGGCATGTTATGTTCGATCAGAAAAACCTGTATGCCCCTGCGGTCAAGTTTCCTGATGACATCCACCAGCTGTCGGATAAGGGTTGGATTGACCCCGGCGGTAGGCTCGTCAAGAAGGATCATTTTGGGTTTGGCCATGAGCACCTTTCCCAGTTCAATAAGCTTCTGCTGGCCAAAGCTTAACCGACCGGCAAGATGCCGCTCGAAGGGTTTAAGCTTTAAAAGCTCCAGGATTTGCATGGCCCGCTCTCTGTTTTCGCTTTCCTCCAGCTTCACCCTGCGCGGTTGAAAAAATACAGAAGAGAGGCGTTCGCCGGTCTGTTCGGGGGATGCCGCCATCAAATTCTCCAGCACGGATAAGAATGGCAGAACCCGGGTTTGCTGAAATGTACGGACAAGCCCCATTCGGCTGATGACGTGCGGAGCCAGCCCACTGATCCGCTTGTCGTTAAAATGGATGTGTCCCCTGTCCAGCTTGTAAAAGCCTGTGATGAGATGGAACAGGGTCGTTTTGCCGCTGCCGTTGGGACCCACCAATCCTGTAACCCCCGTATCACCGAGCTGAAAGGTAACATCATGGACTGCCGTCAGGCCGCCGAAACTTTTTGTAACATTTTCTATTTCAAGCATTTTCTACGCTTTGTATTCGGGTAAAAGTCCTTCCGGCCGCTTCAGCATGAGAATGATGAGAACCGCGCCGTATACCATCCCCTGAACAGGGGCCACAAATCGATCGAAATCAGCAGGGATCGGAAGAAACCGGATAATTTCCTGAAAGAAAATGACCACAAATGCACCCAGTATCGGACCCCAATGGGTACCCCGCCCTCCCAGCACCACACAAAGCAGGACCAGAATCGTCTCGGTAAGGGTAAAGTCGGCCGGGCTGATGTAGGAAATATAATGAGCCCAAAGGCTTCCGGCCAGTCCTGCCAGGATTGATCCGACGGTCACGGCCCGGATCTTAAAAGACAGTGTATTTTTACCAAGGGCCTGGGCGACATATTCATCCTCTCGGATCACCTTGAGCGCCCGTCCGAAAGGGGACCGGGCAAGGTGGCGCACCACTAGGAAAACCATTACGGTCAGCAGCGTGCAAAATATCAAAAACCGGGGAAGTCCGGCGACGCCCTCACCAATCCAGGCCGGGCGGGAAATTCCGGGAAGTCCCATAGGTCCTTTTGTCAGCCAGCGTTCGTTGAGGAAAAAAAGCCTGATAATTTCACCGAAGGAAAGGGTGGCAATGCCGAAGTAATCCCCCGACAACCGGAGCGCCGGTACGGCCAGCAGTGCTCCCGTCCCCCCGGATACGATCATGCCACAAACCATTCCCAGGATAACCGGATAGCCGGCAAGACTCAGCAGTGCAGAAGTATATGCGCCGATTCCGAAAAAAGCCACATGCCCGAAATTGTAAAGCCCCGCATACCCGAGTTCCAGGTTCAGGGATATGGCAAAGATGCCATAAATCAAGGACACGATAAAAATATGCAGCAAATAGTCCATCGCCTAGCGAACCCCTCCCAATATTCCGAAAATTCCCCGGGGACGAAAAAGAAGCATCAGGATAATCAAGGCAAACGAGATAAAGTCCTTGTAACCCGGAGAGATAAAGGCCACGCTTACATTTTCGGCAACACCGATAATAAGCCCGCCCAGCAGTGCTCCCCACACATTGCCGGCACCGCCTAGCAGGACGGCGGCAAAGGCCTTGATCAGGTTGGTCAGACCCATCAGGGGCTCCAGGTTGGTATCGACGGCCAGCAGGATGCCCCCGACGGCTGAAAAAAAAGAGGCCAGAACCCATACCGCCACACTCACCTTTTGAATGCTGATACCCATGATCTGGGCCAGATCCAGGTTGTCGGCTACCGCCCGCAGGCTTTTTCCCAGTAGGGTGCGCGTAAGGATGACATAAAGGGTTCCTAGAAATAAAACAGCAGCCGCCATCATGGCTATTTGAGCCGAGGTGACGCTCAGCCCGGCGAAATCAAATCCTCGGGTCGGCATCAACCCGTAAGTCTGCAAATCCGAACCCCAAATAAGCCGGATAAAATTTCGCAGAAAATAAGAAAGCCCGATGGAGGCAATCAAAAGCGTAATACGACTGCCGTGTCTCAGGGGCGCGAACACAAACCGGTCCTGGGCCAGGCCGATCAAAGCGGTAATCACCAGTGCCGGCAGGGCAGCGAGATAGATGGGCAAAGAAAAAGGTGATCGGGTGAAAAAAAGAGCCAGGTAGGCCCCCCAGGCAATGAGCTCTCCGTGGGCGAAATTGATAAACCGGAAAACCCCATACACCATGGTGAGGCCCACCGCGAAGAGGGCATAAATAGAGCCGGCGATGATGCCGTTTAAAAGAAGTTGGGCATAATATTCCATACCGGAACTTACTTGTAATCGGTGATCTTGCCGTCTTTTACGGTCCAGCGGCCATAGGTGGCGCCGACATCGCCGTTTTCATCGAAGGTTTTGTCGCCCGTCGCTCCTATAAATCCTTTGCTCGCTTCGATCAGCGCGCTGCGAATGTCGGATGAAGACATCGACTTGGCCTTTTTCAGGGCCTCGGCCGTCAGCTTGACCATATCATAATTGTACTCCCCGAAGATCGGCGTCTTCTGGCCCGGGTATTTTGTCTCCCATCCCTCTTTAAAGGCTTGATATTGGCTTGTTTCCTGGGAAAAGGTGGGGTAGGTTCCGATGACACCTTCTGCCGCCACACCGGCCAATTCCGCCAGCTTGGGTGACTTGGCGGCCGAACCCATAAGCCATTGAACCTCAACTTTGGACTCATACGCCTGTTTGAGCATGGTCGCGCCTTCCTTGATGTAGGTCAGGTTGACCACCGCGGG
>CP070771.1:1526715-1532299 GCA_020345785.1 Desulfobacterales bacterium | reverse complement strand
ACTGGCCGTCAAACAGGGAATGACAAGACTAAAACAGGACGGCGTCCATAAGGTATTCGATGGGTTAACCGATATTCGTGAAGTGCGCCGTGTTTCGGTGGAGTAGGTGACAATCATGCACAAGAAAGCTCTGGTTGTAGATAATGATTTTTTCTTCGTCGAATTTTTAAGCGGGTTGCTGACAAAAAGAGGTTATCAGGTTTTCAAAGCCTATAATGGAAAACAGGGTATCGCGCAGCTGGAAAATAAGACGGTTGATATCCTCTTTGCCGATTTGATCCTGCAAAAAGTTGATGGAAGACAGTTTTTCAAGTTCGTTCGCGATAAACATAATGGAAACCATTTTCCCATGGTGGCCCTTTCGGGTACCATGATTGAACAGCTCGGCTCACTGCATGAAATCGGAGCCGATTATTTTATTGCCAAGGGTCCGATTGACAAATTGACGGTAACCCTCAACGAATTTCTATCGGACATGGAAACCCAGTCTCTTTTTCCCCCGTCAGAGCAAAAAGTCCTGGCCACCGGCAATGTCTATCCAAGACGTGATGCCATGGAATTGATGAATTCGCTGAATTTTCATCAGGCGGTGATCAACTGTGCCGCCGTGGGAATTATTGTCGTGGATGATGATACCCGCATTATCAATGCGAATCCGACGGCGCTCGAAATCATCGGCAAAAGTTCCGTTGACGTCCTCAATCGACCGGTAGCCGATCTTCTTTCCGCTGAGGAGCGGGCCGAGCTCATTAGGGGTCTCAAACTGGTAAAACGCCAGGGTGATACAAAGAAGGTTTCTTTTTTTGTAAACTTCCGTTGCCGTTTGATTGGCACAACCGTTTCGACGATAACAATGCAAGATAATGTCGTCGGATGGATCGTTGTGCTGGTGCCGTCGTTTATGAGTGAGCCGAATGGGCCGACAGCCTGAGCGCCTGCGGCGAAGATTTTACGCGGACTGATACGCCGCCGGCGCAAATGATGTTTGCCAAATCTCCTGCCGAATCTCCTTGCAGTTGCCTTCAGTCTCTGATAATAATCCAAACTCCATTCATACGCCACCGGCTATGCCAGTGAGAATTGAAAAGGTCTTACCGTTGCAGCGGGAGAGTATTATTCGGTGGTTCGAACTTAAAAGATGCCGGTGGCATATGAATGGAGATCGAATAAAGAATTTTGGTTTACTTATCATGATCTGGTTGTGTCTGCCGGCGCAGCACCCCTTGCCGCAGCCTCCTGAACAGCACAAGGTGCATGCGAATGATGCATCGCTAAATGTTCGCTAAAGCAGACAGATAAGAGCCAACCACAAACTCCGCATGCTTCATGCCAAAAAGGAGCCCAGAGAAATGACCCGTGTCGCTGTAGTGGGAGCCACCGGATATGCCGGTGCAGAGCTTGTCAGGATTTTATCGGGCCACCCCCGGGTCCGACTAACGATCATAACATCGCGCCAGCACGCTGGTGTTAAATTTGATCAGGTATATCCTGCCATGGCCGGGCTGGTTGATCTGATTTGCCGGGACTACTCGGCGGATCTCGTTTGCGAACACGCCGATCTGGTATTTATGGCGCTTCCCCACAAGTTGCCGATGGCTTTTGTGCCGGATATTTTAAGAGATGATAAAAAGGTCATTGATCTTTCCGCGGATTTTCGATTCAATGATGCGGATGTTTATGAATCAACCTATCAGCCGCATTCTGCCAAGGAACTGCTGGATTCGGCGGTTTACGGTCTGAGTGAAATCTATGCCGATCGGATTAAAAATGCCAGGCTCATCGGCAACCCGGGATGTTACCCCACCAGTGTGCTTTTACCGCTGATTCCCTTGCTCAAAGAGGAAATGTTGGATCCTGCAACTCTTGTGGCGGATTCAAAATCAGGCGTCAGCGGCGCCGGACGCTCCCTGTCACTCACCTCTCACTTTTGTGAAGTCAATGAATCTTTTAAAGCATATAAGGCGGCAGTCCACCGTCATAATCCCGAGATGGATGCCGTTTTAAGCCGCGAAGCCGGCCGGCCCGTCTCCATTACCTTTGTACCCCATTTGGTTCCCATGACACGCGGCATGCTGACCACCATATACGCCACGCCGGCGGCCGATCTGACGGAAAAGAATATCGTCGACTGTTATAAAAATGCATATTCCCGGCGGCCTTTCATTCGCCTGTGCCAAGACGGCAGGTTGCCGGATACGCTGCACGTGCGAGGCACAAACTACTGCGACATTGGCTTTAAGTTGGATAAAAAGAACAATCGCCTGATTCTCATCTCAGCCATCGATAATCTTGTGAAAGGCGCGGCGGGTCAAGCTGTTCAGAATATGAACATTATGCTCGGGGTTGATGAAACCGCCGGACTGCTCAATGTGCCGTTCCCTATTTGATGCTTGAAGCTATTGGCTATTAGTTATTGGTTATTAGATGTTCATCGTTCGGCATGGATGGGGCTGACTATTAATTGATTGTATATCTTTTAAAGCCGTCCCCCATTCGTCTCAAAACTTCAGCCGTCAGCCGTAAATCAGTATCGAGCATCCAGTATCCAGTATCGAGAAACCGGTATCCAGCTTCCTGCAACCCAATAAATTCAATAAATCCAGTAAACTCAATAAAAACGCCACTCCGGTATCCAGGCGCAAGACCTCTTGACATCTCAATTTAATTGAATTAAAGAATGCGCAAATTTAACATAATTGAAATGCGAAATGGGCCAAAGGACTAAAAAAAGGCGCAAACATTTTAAATAAGGAGGTTGAAGATGACTGCAAAGCTAATTAAGGGAACGGAAATTCGCGAGGCAATTCTTGAAGAAATCAAGAAAGAGGTGGAGGAAATCAAGGAGAAACATGGCGTCGTTCCCGGCCTTGTTACAATTCTGGTTGGTGAAAATCCGGCTTCCATTTCCTATGTAACGTTGAAAATCAAAACAGCCAATCAACTTGGATTCAAGGAGATCCAAGACAGTCAACCAGAGGATATTTCGGAAGAGGATCTTTTGGCCCTGGTGGAAAAGTATAACAATGACGACAGCATCCATGGGATTTTAGTTCAGCTGCCATTGCCCAAACATATTGATGAAAAAAAGGTTCTCAATGCCATCGATCCGGATAAAGATGTGGACGGTTTTCATCCGGTCAACGTGGGCCGTTTGATGATCGGCGGCGCTGAGGTGAAGTTTCCCCCGTGCACTCCGGCTGGTATTCAGGAAATGATTGTTCGATCGGGTGTGGAAACCAGTGGTGCTGAGGTTGTGGTTGTCGGTCGTTCAAACATTGTCGGCAAGCCGATTGCCAACATGATGCTGCAAAAAGGTCCGGGCGCCAATTCGACGGTGACCGTCGTACATACCCGAACCAAAGATTTAGAGAACCACTGCAAGCGTGCGGATATTCTGATCGTTGCCGCCGGTGTTCCGGGATTGGTAAAACCCCAATGGATTAAACCGGGTGCCTGTGTTATTGACGTTGGGGTCAACCGGGTCGGCGAAAAGATCAGCGAGAAGACCGGTAAAAAGATTGCCATCTTAAAAGGCGATGTGGATTTTGATGAAGCCAAGGAAATTGCCGGATACATTACACCGGTTCCCGGCGGAGTCGGTCCGATGACCGTTACCATGCTGATGGTAAACACCCTAAAATCGCTGAAATTCAGTCTCGGCATCGCCTGATTCGACCCCCCTGAAGGTAAAATTAAAAAAAACCTAATGTTTTTTTTCAAACTTGCCGATATATTGGATGGTCCACAGTACCGATTAGAATTCAGTCAAAGGCATGGCTATCTCTTTCATCAGAGGGGGGACCTCCGGATAGTATTTTAGGGCCACTGCCAAGGTGCTGCTTGAATGATTTTGATTCGCCGGGAGTCCCGAGCGGGGTACCGCCAAGGTCGTGTAAACAATGGTTTTATCGCTTGACAAACGCAGCGGTACCAAATATAGTTTAAAATTAAGCTGAATCGTTTACGGAAAGGGCAAAGTCACCGAAAGATGGCGACGCAAAACCATGGATCTAAAGCCGTTAAAGGCCAGGACAGCCAGGTTACCGATTTTTAAAATTGTGACGCCTTTGGGTGATCATCCCCAAAGGCGTTTGTCATTATAATACGCCAAACATTTCCGTAATTGAAATACCAAGCGCCTTTTGCGGGCTTTACAAGGTGGATTGATCATGCGAAAGAAAATTTCTTTTGTCATATTGGGCACCAGCGGCGCACCTGCAAAACAGATCTGCGCTTCCAAAACATCGATCCGTTTGTTTGGAATTGCCCTGGTAGCTCTATTTGCTGGAGTTGGCTATATTATATATGACTATTACAACTTGAGACTAACGACCTCACACCTGCAAAACCGTGAGGTGTATATTAGCAGCCAGCTTGAAGAAATTCATAATCAACGCATGCAAATTCAAGAATTTGCCAATGAAATTAACTCCCTTAAGGACAAACTGGTTGCGTTGAACAGTTTTGAGAAAAAGATTCGCATCATCGCCAACATCGAAAAGACCGATGATTCCGAAAATATATTCGGTGTGGGCGGTTCGATACCCGAAGACCTTGACGCACAAATTCCCATCAAGGAAAAGCACAACAGCTTGATGCGCGATATGCACGAACAAATTGAGCAGCTCAACCGTGCATCCGCCAATCAGCATGAGGATTTCGAATCTCTGCTCAAATCTCTTGAAGACCAACAGAATCTGTTGGCGTCTACGCCGGCCATCCGTCCCATATCGAGAGGCGTGAAATCCTGGGTGACCTCCAGGTTCGGATACCGTAAATCTCCATTCACCCAGCGACGAGAGTTTCACAAAGGGTATGATATATCCAGCCGCAAAGGAACGCCCATCCTGGCGACCGCAGATGGCGTGGTCACCTTTGTCGGAAAAAAAGGGCTGCTGGGCAATACAATTGTAATTGATCACGGTCACGGTATGATCACCCGCTACGGCCATTGTGATGAATTTTTGAAAAAGCGCGGTGAAAAGGTGAAACGGTGGGAACCCATCGCATTGATGGGCAATACCGGTCGCAGCACCGGCCCGCATGTTCATTACGAAATACATCTTAACGGACTCCCGGTAAATCCCGAAAAATACATTCTTAACTGATCCATGAATTGATCAGCTTAGCGCAGCGCCGGGGAAAAGCGGACCGCAAAATAAGAAGTCACGCTAAGGGCGTGACTGCAAGACCCGAGATTCCAGGTATGGGTTCACTTTGCTCGGTCTTTTGAAAAATTGCTGAAAACTGAGCGGATCGCTTTCTCAATCGTTCGAATTCTCTACAACTCAATCCTCATCCCTGATTCCCGTCTTTTGCCTTTCTTTTGAGTAAATCAGTATTATTATTAATCCGCCGGACCTTGGAATTAAAAACTTTCTTCAGTTGTCAAAGAGCAAATTAAAACCCTGAGCGGCCTGTTTTTCAGGGCGGATTAATTATTTCGTTCAAATTAATGATGGGCTGCAAAGGCAGCTGAAGACCGAATTTTACTTTTTAAGCTTTTTAATAACGATGAGCAGTCAAAAATTTAGGTTTCAAAATACCGGCAGTGTCTCTTTGATCTCAGGCGTCCGATTTAAAA
>CP070771.1:1521020-1526615 GCA_020345785.1 Desulfobacterales bacterium | reverse complement strand
TACCTGACACCTGAAACCCGACACCTGAAACCTTTGGTCCCTAAAAATATGTTGTCATATAAATACCCTAGCGCCTAAAGGAGATTATTCCACTTAACTTATTTACTATTGCTCCTGTTTTAGGGTGTTGTACAAGTCGAAGGCTTTGTCCGGAGTTTCGTTTTCGTGGACCACAGCTTTAACAGCTTGAATCATGGCAACCGGAGATTCGGACTGAAAGATATTGCGTCCCATGTCGACGCCGGCCGCGCCCTGCTGGACGGCATTGTAGGCCATGGTAAGCGCATCTTTTTCCGGAATTTTTTTGCCGCCCGCCATGACGATGGGCACCGGGCATGAAGCGGTGACCGTTTCGAAGCCTTCGTCAATGTAGTAGGACTTGACATAGTGAGCGCCAAGTTCGGCGCATATGCGGGTTGCCAGCCTGAAATAACGCGCATCCCGGGCCATGTCTTTGCCCACCGCCGTCACCGCCAGCGTCGGGATCCCGTAACGGGTTCCCAGGTCCACCATCTTCGTCATGTTGATGATGGACTGCCGCTCATATTCGCCGCCGATGAACACCTGCACGGCCATGGCACATACGTTCAAGCGAATCGAATCCTCGATATCCATGGCAATTTCCTCGTTTGAAAGCTCTTTCAAGATACTGGTTCCGCCCGATACCCGCATGACGATCGATTGGGAAATCGATGGCGGTACGATCGTTCTGAGGATACCCCGGGTCAACATCAGGGTGTCCGCATACGGCACCAGAGGCAGAATATTGAGGTCGATCCTTTCAAGACCGGTGGTCGGCCCCTGAAAATAGCCGTGATCAATGGCCAGCATAACGGTCCGCCCGGATTTGGGATTGAAGATCCGTCCAAGCCGGTTTTTCATGCCCCAATCCAAGGAATTGGATCCTTTCAAGAAAAACCCCTCGGTCTTCTGGGGGATGTCCGTGCAGTATTTTTTCCCTTCTTTCAATTCGTCGACATCAGGCATTGCTTGACCTCCTTTTTTTGGAATAATAGTGAGCTAATAATAAAGCCTTTTACGCTGAAAATCAAACGTTCAATCGTATTGCATGCATCTTGTTTTGTTCAGCCGGATAGGGTGATGGTTGCGCCGCCGGCATAGATAACTATATTTTAGAAATTAAGCCAAAATTCTTTATGTGAAAGATGGAATCAATGCTGATATATGACTTTGATGGTGTATTGATGGATTCGGTAGCCGAGGTTGCAGTGACGGCTTACAACATGCTGAAGGGCAATTTGGCAACCCGATTGAACCAGCTGCCGCAGAAAGCACTCGATTTGTTTCTTCGCAATCGGTTTCATGTGCAACCCATCGGCGATGCACCGGTTCTGATGAAATGGTGTCTTGAGGCCGGCGAGGCGGCGCCGCAAAAACTGCTGAGCGACAAGGAGTATAATGACATCATCGGTCAAGTCGATGAACCTGTGGCCGACCGGACAATTCGCTTCTTTGAAACGCGTCGCCGCTTTAAAACCACGGACATCAAGGCCTGGACAGTACTCAATCAACCGGTGCAGCCTCTATGGAACTGCCTTATTGAAAGGCAAATCGGCGAACCAGTGATTCTAACCAATAAGAATCGTGAAGCAACCATGGACCTTTGCAGTCATTATGGCCTCAAGATCAGCAATGACAACATATACCCGGGGGATTACGGCACGACCAAAATCGACAACATGAAGCGGATCATTCAGCGATTCAGGGCTTCCAGCTATGCATTCATCGATGATTCCGTCAAAAATCTACTCGAAATAGACCAGCATTTCAACAAAGATAAAAAAAAGGTGGCCCTTATTTTTGCCGAATGGGGATACATCGGCCCGGATGACGCCCGTCTGGCCGGAAACCTCGGATATCAGAGCCTCACTAAAGACCAGTTTATAGATCAATTAAAAGACAGATTTTAAAATCAACCGCCATCCGGGCGAAACAAAGTGCAAATGTAATCGATGCTGCTCCTTAAGTTGGCGTTGTATTCGGGGGCATTCACCCTGCGGCGCCAGAGGGCAGATTTTTCGGCAAGCACATTTTCAAGCAGCCATTTATGCTTGAAATGTTTTCCCTGCAGTTCCCGCAGTGGTTCTTTGTGAGTTTCGGAGATCCATTTAATCTGTATGGCATCAATCCCCTGAGCCGTGATTATTAGATTATCAATTTGGGCCGAGGCTATGATAAAATTGTAATCTTTATCTGTCAGCTTTCCCTGCTTCGCGAGGACTTTTCTGAATCGAGCTGCATTCGCAAATTCCCTGCCGAACAAAGATTCAAGCCCGTTCAAGGAAATTCCTGACTTTTGAATCCGCTCTACGGCTTGCGGTGTCAGCTCATACCTGACTGGCCGGTAGACTTCCTGTTCAAAAACGTTTTGCAGAAAAAACAAAGAGATAAAGCTTAAAATAGCCGCAATGACAGGGGTTACCACCCAGCTGCTGGTAATTCCTCCCAAGGTGCGCCACCGGATACCTCTTCCGCCTTTGAGCAGTCCGACACCAATGACTGCGCCGACGATTGCCTGGGAGCTGGAGACGGGAACCAGCGGAAAGGGCGGCAAGCCGAGCTGAATCAGCAGGCCCTGTAAGCGCTGTGACGCGAAGAGAAACAAAACCACGGAATGGGCAAAGACAACAACAAAGGCGGCTACCGGTGAAAGCTTGACGATGCCTTCACCGACAGTCGCCATCACCTTGTGCGAATAGGTGAACACCCCGACGCCGATCGCAACCGCTCCCACGAAAAACAGCTGCTGGGCCGAAGAAAGATGAAACCATCCAAAAAAGGAGATGTCTGAAAACGGTGAGACCGGCACAAATACGCCCATCACATTGGCAATGTTGTTGGCCCCCAAGCTGTAGGAGCCGAAGGCCCCGACGAGCAGAAGCCCGAAGCGGGTTAAGATATCCTGGGTGAACATGTGCAACTTGAAAGTATAGATACAAAAGACAACCAGCTTGTAAATGACGATGGCAATGACGGCGGACAGGATGGGACAGAACACCCAGGTTGAGACGATTTTGCTCAGGGAATCGTAGTCGGTCAGTGATCCACTAAAAAAATTCCAACCGATAATGGCCCCTACGATCGCCTGAGATGTAGACACGGGATAGCGGGCTTTTGTCATAAGGTAGACACTGGCGCCGGCCGAAAAAGCGACAATAAAAGCGCCGGCGATGGCATTAACCGAACCCAGTTTGCCTAGGGTGTGGGATGCGCCGGCGCCGCTGATAACCGCTCCCAGGATCAGAAAAATGCTGCAATATACAGCAGCTGTTCTGAAACGGATCATTTTGCTGCCGACGGCCGTCCCGAAAACATTGGAGGCGTCATTGGCTCCCAGCGACCAGCCCAGAAACAGTCCGCTGGACAAAAAAAATACTATCATGATTGCCTCTTATAAAGAGCGCTTGATGACATAGATGCTCAGTTGGTCGGCCACATCTTCGGCCTGGTCTGCAATCTGGTCGACATGCATCACGAAGTCGCGCAGCTGGAGTTTATGGCTCAAGTGGAGATCATTCTGCCTGAAAATGTTCCGCTGAAGACGGGTAGATACTTTGTCCGACTGTTTTTCCCAATAAGAGACTTTGTGCATGTGGTCGTCTACCGCGGCAACATCCTTAAAAAACGCCCTGGCAGAAAGCACCATGGCCTCAACCGAATCAACGACGCAGGCAACCAATTCCCCGAAATCGTTATGGAACTCAGCGGGGATGGTGGGATACTCAATTTCAAATCGCCACATTGCACCTTTAAATCGATCCAGCAAAGCATCCATATTTTCCAACAGCTCCAAAACGTCGCCTCTGGATTCGGGTATCAGGGTCTTTACATAAAGCTGTTCTTCAAGGGAACGGCGCAGAGAATCCCCCTGGTTTTCAGTATGAGTGATGTCTTCAAGTTTCTTTTCGAAGGACTCGACATTGCCTTTTAGGTAAGCATCGACGCCCAGTTTGAAGAGCAACCCCGATTCGCTCACATTATCCAGAAAATCGTCGATTCTTTTGCCGATTTCAAGCTTTTGTTTCAGTATTCTAAAATCCATTTTCAAATCCCGTTGCCGATATGGTATTAAAAAGGACCCGGTTATATGGAAAGTTCTAGTTGAATTCGATCGTAGGTTATCTCACCACGAAGATCACAAAGGAAAAAGAGAACATATTAACATTGCCTCTTCGGGTCCTTCGTGCCCTTCGTGGTTAAAAGTGTATTACTTGAGATTTCTGCATGAACATATAAGAAAAAAATGCGCAGCATAAATTAATTAATCCGCCGGTCCTTCGATCTAACGCCTTTCTCCAATTTTACCAGAACAGTTCATAGTCCTGAATATGCTATTTTTCAGGGCGGATTAATTAGGGTTAATTAGGGGACAATCTTCACCATAACCAGCTGAATTCTATCGTTTGTTTCGACGGACTTCGAGGAAATGACCGCGATACTTTCCAGGCACTGATTTAATTGTAATTGTTGCCAGCGATCCATGGGAGATGTATATATTTGCTTTTTCAAATCGCTTGCCGCGGCGTTTACTTCAGCCATTTTTTTTAGAAACTCAGCGACATTTTTCCGGATAACCTTCAAAACATCGTCGCCTCTTAAATAGTAAAGAACACTTTCATGGATAGGGCGAAACACAAGGAAGACGCTGCGCACCTGGGATGAAAGCTGATTTTTGATTTTTATCGGCATTTCCGGTTGCAGGTATAAAAAGGTTTCACAGGAGCCGGTCGCCGCCTCGGCAATCCCGCCGACGCTTTTCACAATGCTGAACAAATCACCCCGGATGATCGGAAAATATGCGCCATGGCAGAGCCTGTGCCAGATTTCCTGGCGTTCGGCTTCCAAGGAGTTATGAAATTCAGCTTTTCTCAAAACCAGGTGTTTAATTTTTGCCGGATCATCTGAAAGATAGGAACTTAGGGCTTCGGACGATGCTTTGAGCCATTCCTTTACCTCGTCGAGATGCTTTTCCACCAGGGAAACGACCTCTCTTTCCTTTTTTAGCAGCATATTTTGCAAATCTCCCGCAGAAGTCTTGATTGAAAAAATTTTTTGAAGTTTAATATATTTAATATATTCTGCAAATTACGTCCACACTTTATTTTTAATAACAGAAATCATGAATCCCATTCGGCCGACGGAAGGCAATGACAGGTTAGTCGCCTTTTTTGCTGAAATAGAGATTGGCGAGGGCGATGAGGGATGTGCCCACGATGAGCAGAAAAGAAATGGCATTGATGACCGGCGTGCTGCCGTCTCTGACCTGCAGGTACAGGTTAATCGGCAGGGTGGCCTGGTAACCCACCAGAAACAAGGTGGTGTTGAAGTTTTCAAAGGACATCAGAAAGGCAACGGCGCCGGCGCCGATAATGGCCGGCCGCAAAAACTTCAGAGTTATATGCCAAATAACCTCAAACCGGTTGGCACCCAGGTTCAGGGCGGCCTCTTCCAGCGTGCGGTCGAATTTCTTCAAGCGCGCGGAAACCACCAGCGTAACCAGCGTCGCAATGAATGAGAACTGGCCCAGCACTACCAGCCAGAAGCCGGGACGAAACAGATCGATATCCAGGTTCC
>CP070771.1:1515279-1520920 GCA_020345785.1 Desulfobacterales bacterium | reverse complement strand
CTCCCTGTTCAGTGCGCTGTCATGGCTGAACAGGCCGATGGCGGGATTTCTTCTGTATGACTTTCCCCAGTTGGGTTCGTACGGCAGCAGGAATTGGCCCGGCAGCAAGGCCGGCCTGAGATACATGGACCATGTCCTCAAAGCCGACGATAAATCGATCCGGGACGGCCAAGAGCTGGTCAACATGCTCAAAAATAAGCCGCCCGGCACCCCGGTTCGTTATCTGGTCAAAGTAAAAAACGAAACCCGCGATATTTCCCTGCCGGTCACCACGTTTGGCTTGAACGACTTTTTGCTGATTTTTCTGGCACCCTTCATCGTCGGGCTGGTCGTTTTTGCTCTCGGTTTCATTGTATATCTTCTCAAACCGAATATTCGCAGCAGCTGGGTTTTTCTCATCATGTGCCTTATCCTGGGCACGTTTGTCATGACCGGCTTTGAAATTCAGAGTTCTTATCATTTTGTCGAGCTGCATTATTTTTTCATTCCCTTTGTGGGGGCGACGATTTTTCACCTGTCCCTCATATTTCCGGATAAGAAAAAGATATTAAACCGCTTCCCGGTGCTTGAGTTTCTGATTTACCTTCCGGCCCTTGCCATCGCAGTTTGCTATGAGCTTTATCTATTTACTTTCCGCAGCGCAAATCCTCCACAATGGATCCCCCATCCCAGTACCGTAACCCCAAATAACCGTATGTTTACCCTGGTTTGTATCGCCGCGGTCGCGGTGTTCCTGGTTCATTCCCTGATAAGGGCCTTGTCTCCGGCGGCGCGGCAGCGGGCCCGGATGGTGCTTTTCGGAATGACGATTGCGTTTTTGCCGCCGGTTGTTATCATGCTGGCGGTCTCGGTTGCGCAGATCAACTTTCCGTGGAATTTTCTGGTTTTTTTCGTTCTTTTCTTCCCGGCCTCCATTGCATATTCAATCGTGCGGCACAATCTTTTCGACGCCGATACCATTATCAAGCGAACGGTTGGTTATTTTATCGTCACCGCAATTGTCATCGGCGCCTATGCACTGCTTTCGATTTCATTCAATGTCTTCCTCGGGCAATACCAGCTGGCTCAATCCCGGGCGTTTCCCATTGTTTTTACTTTGGGTGTCATCCTGGTATTTAATCCCCTGCGGGACCGAATACAGAACCTGGTGGATCGCATATTTTTCAGAAAGGAGTATGACTACGGTGCTCTGGTCGAAAAAGTAGGTGGAGCGATGACCTCTTTGCTGGAACTGCCCCAGATTTTGCGGCAATTAATTAAAGCATTTATCGATGATATGTTCATCAGCACAGGTTCGGTAATGCTTATGACACCGGATGGTACCCAATACCAGGTTTACCTGGCAGACGGAGAAAAAAAGGAAGAGGTCGAAAACAGGCGCCTCGGGCGTGATGAACCTGTTATCGGGATTCTTGAAGCAGATAAAATGGAATTAACCAAATATGACGTCCTTGAAGATCCAAGATACAAAGACTTCTCCGGGAGTTCTGCGGCCAACTTTGAGGCGCTGCAGGCCAGCCTGATCGTCCCTCTGGTTTATCAAAACAAGGTCATCGGCGCGTTAAACCTGGGAGAAAAAAAATCCGGCAAACCTTTCAACCGGGAAGACATCGATCTTTTGCGTACCCTGGCCCACCAGGGTGCGGTGGCCATCGAAAACGCCCGAATGGTAGATGAAATCATCGAAAAAGAACGCCAGAGAACCAAAATAATGGACTCCTTTGGCAAGTACGTTACCAGCGAGGTGCGGGATCAGATCCTGGAGGGCCGCATTCCCCTGGATGGCGAGTTGAAAGATGTCACGGTTCTTTTCGCCGATCTCAGGGGCTTTACCACCATGACGGAGTCCACCAATCCCAAGGAAGTTGTTAAAATTATCAATGGCTATTTCAGCGAAATGGCGGAAGCCATCGGGCAAAATCATGGGCTGGTACTGCAGTTTATCGGCGATGAGATCGAAGCGGTCTTCGGCGCGCCTTCGCCCCTTGAAGATCACCCCACCCATGCCGTCCGAGCCGCAATGGAAATGCGCAAACGTCTGGTGACGGTCAACGAAAAGCTGCATAAAAAAGGCTACACGCCCCTAAGGCACGGCATCGGGATTCACACCGGCAATGTTGTGGCTGCCAATATCGGCAGCGAGGACCGACTGTCTTATGCCCTGGTGGGTGATACGGTCAACGTGGCCTCTAGAATCCAATCATTGAATAAAGAATTTAACACGGACATATTAATCAGCGCCACCACGTTGAATAGATTAACGTTTTTTATAAAAGGTGAAAAACTGGGTGCGACCCCGGTCAAGGGTAAAAAAGACCCGGTGGAAATCTTTAAGCTGGCCTAGGCAAGATAAAAGATTTGAGAGTTAACTTTTCCAGTCTCATAATTCGTCTACTCGCAGCGGTGCTGTCCGGCATATTCGTCATCCTGGCTTTCCCAAAATATGATTTGTGGTGGTTGGCATGGGTGGCACTGGTTCCCTTGTTTCTGGCTCTTTATGGCGGAAATGTTAAATACAGTATTCTGACCGCCTGGGTATTCGGAATCATAACCTTCGCGGGGCTGTTCAGCTGGATTCTGGAAGTACGGGGCTATACCTGGCTTCATCAAACCATCATCGTCTCCTATCTGTCTGTGTTTTTCGCTCTCCTCGGTCTGATCATCGGATTTGTGTCCAGGCGGCTGGGCTTGGCCGCCGCAATGGTTGCAACGCCCTTTATCTGGGTTTCGATTGAATACCTGCGGGCCAACTTTTTCTTCCTGGCGTTTCCCTACGCCTGGCTGGCCCACACCCAGCATCAAAACATAGTGCTGATTCAATTTGCTTCCTTGATTGGCGCTTACGGCGTGAGTTTTCTGGTTGTGATGACAAATGCAGGGATTGCCGCCGTCATCCTCGCCTTTTCTCAAAGGTTTGCCGGATCCCGGCCGACTGCTTTCCACTCATCGCTGAAGCGCGTGGCCGTCGTCATGACCTCTGTGACTCTGCTTTCAGTAGGATTGGCTTTGCTCTATGGAAAATATGCGTTGTCCCATGGGGACGCCGGAGAAAAAATCAAGGTGTCTGTCATTCAGGGCAATATCCCGCAGGAAGAGAAATGGGATCCCAACTTTGCCAATTCGATTATGGAAAAATACACCAGATTCACCCTGCAGGCCTCGAAGGAAATGCCTGCGCTTATCGCCTGGCCTGAAGCCTCGACTCCCGGTTTTATTTTTAATTCGAAAAGGAGCAGATTGCTGAATAGAATCGCTAAACTGGCCGCTCAGGCGAACACGCACCTGCTGGTGGGAAGCAGTGAGTACCCCAAGTTTTACAAGGTTACCAGCAAGGGGATCAGAACCGGTAATACCGCCGTTCTATTTTCTCCGCAAGGGGAGATCGTCGGGCGATACAGCAAGATTCGTCTGGTACCCTTTGGGGAGTACATTCCCCTGGAAGGCAAAGTGCCCTGGCCGGAATTTATCGTTCCAGACCAAAGAACCAATTACGAAATTCCGGGTAAAGATTATAAGATATTTGATCTTAATGGGATTAAGTTTAGTGTCAGTGTATGCTGGGAAAGCCATTTCCCTAATCTGATAAGAAAATTTGCCAGAAGAGGCGCACGCTTCATGCTCAATATCGCCAATGAGGGGCGCTATGGGGAAACGGCGGCCCCTTATCAATTGCTTGCGATGACTATATTTCGGTCGGTTGAAAACAGGCTGCCCATTGCCCGCGCCACCAACACGGGGATATCATGTTTTATCGACCAATTCGGACGGGTAACCGGATGGGTTGAAAACCAGGGTAAAAAAATATTTGTCGAAGGAATTTCCACGCAGGAGATTGGGCTGCCACAGGTCCAGTCGTTTTATACAAGGTATGGATATGTCTTTATTTATATATGCTTGGTAATATCCGGTCTACTGATTATCCTTGCGGTCCTGGGCGTCCGGAAATTTTTTTGATTTTTATCCGGAGAAAATGAAAATAATCATAATAGAGCCGTATGATCTGAACGAAAGCTACGATATCCGAAGCCTGACGCCCAACCCGGGCCCGATTGTTGTTGCTTCCCTGTTAAAGCAAAGCGGTCATGATGCGGAGGTGATCAGCGAGTATGTTACCAAGTTAAATATTGAAGATCTGCGTAAGGCCGACTTTGTCGGTATCTCCATTGCAACCTACAATGCCTCCAAGGGATTCAATATTGCCCGCCAGATCAAAAAGCCGGTGGTTTTCGGCGGTTTCCATGCGTCGCTCATGCCGGAGGAATGCCTGAATTACGGTAATTATGTCATCCGGGGCGACGGTTATCCGATTGTTGATTTAGCCCGGTTGCTGAGCCACAACCGAGACGACGATATTCAGCAGATTCCGAATCTGGTCTACAAACAAAACGGCAGGATCGTATATAATCGGACCGAATCAAAAGCGGTCAGTGTTGTTCCCGATTACGGACTGGTAAGAGATTACTACAAATTTAATCTTAAACGCCTGGTGAGAATACCCCTTTTGGTCAATGCCTCGCGCGGCTGCCCACAAGATTGCACGTTTTGCTCCATTAAGGCGGTTTATCCGGATTTCAAGAAAAAAGATGTGGGAACCATCCTCGCCGACATCCAATCACAGATCAACCACCAGCACCCGCTGGCGGCTGTCCTGCCGAAAATCATATGGATCACGGATGATAACTTCGCCAGCGACCGGCGTTGGGCCAAAGATCTTCTGACGGAATTGGCCCGGCTGAAGCACAATTACTGTTTTACTGTTCAGGCGCGGATTGATGTCGCTCAGGATGATGAACTTCTAGAGTTGATGAACAAAGCCCGGGTGAACCGGGTCTACCTGGGTATCGAAAGCATCGATCAGGCCAGCCTTGACAGCTTCAATAAAAAATCGTCACTGCCCGATATCGAATCAGCCTTGAAAAAGTTCAGGGGCCATGGGATCGACGTGCATGGTCTGTTTGTGTTTGGGGACGATCAATTCCAAAAGGGTGATGGGCGCCGGGTGGCCGAATTCGTTAAACGGCACGGGCTTTCGGGCGCCTTGATCCAGCCGCTGACGCCTTATCCCGGCACCCGGTTTTACCGGGATCTCGAGATGCAAAATCGTATTCTGCACCGCAACTGGGAGCATTACAACGGCAAGGTTGTCTTTCAACCCAAGAACATGACACCGGCCGAGCTGCTTGCGGAAATCTACAGCTGTTATAGCCAAGTTTTTTCACCCTGGCGCGTTTTGCGATTCTTTTTCACGGGAAATAGGGGCTGGAAACTGGAACATTTGGGCGAAGCTATTTTCAGGCACCTTGAAAAATTGAAAATGAAAAAATACTTAGAAGACGAACTAGTTCATCGTCGCGATTAAATTTAACAGGGAGAGTGAAACGTTGATCGGCGGTGGATTTATCACAGCCGACGAAACGATCAGGTCAAACCTCAAAGTGGCTGTCTGGAAGGGGAGCTAGGGGTCTTAATACCGTTTTCAGCGGTAATATTTATAGTCCACGCCATACTTCTGAGCCTTGTAGGCAAACTTTCTAACCGTGGTCTGTAGTATTTTGGCGGCGGTTGTAATGTTACCCCGGGTGTTTTTCAGGGCATCGATGATGATCTCCCGCTCCAGATTGGCGACGGCATCCTCAAGCGA
>CP070771.1:1509530-1515179 GCA_020345785.1 Desulfobacterales bacterium | reverse complement strand
CAAACGCGTGTTTTCAATATTCCAACACTCCATTATTCCAATACCCCATGGCATTCATTTACGGCACAGCCAATCTTATCTGGCTCCCGCAAAGCGGGATCTTCGACGGTCCCAGAGGACCAGGTTTTCAATCTTAGAATAAAAGGGGGGATTGGTGAATTTACGGAGCATACTGTCCGGCTTTATGAGAGAAGACCGGCGGCGTCGCACGGCCGTAATTTTTCGCGGGCGCGGCTACACCTATGAAGAATTATTCGGATACACCGCCGTGCTCGCCGGAAAAATCAAAGCGGTCTCAAATGGCCTTCGCATACTCGTCCAGGTCCAAAATCCGCTGACTTACATCGTCGCCTGCCTGGCGGCCGACACGACCGCCGACGTGGTGGGCCAGCTACACGCCGGCAGCGACTGGCGGCTTTTGTCACGGCTGGCGGACGAATTCACGCCGGACATTTTGATTACCGATCTCAAGTCCTCGGCCGCATCTGATGAGATCGGCTCGAAAATACCCGACGTGCTCTCCCTGCCGGAAATCTGGCCTGATAGTCCCGCGCAAGATGCCGCTGCGAGCCTTTTCCGTGCGGCTCCAAAAGAAGCGCCGACTTCGACGGTGCTATTCACATCCGGATCTACGGGACTTCCCAAGGGCGTGGTTCTGCCCGAAGACAATATTCCGCGCAACGCGCAAACCATCCGCCATGTGCTTGCCCTCGGTGAGCATGACGTGGGTGCCATGTTCGGCCCCCTTACCATGGGCATGAACCAAATTTATGTGTTTGCGCATCTGATCGCCGGCGCCGCCATCGTGCTGGCAGACAATTTCCTCTCGCCGAACGATATTGTCGCCGATTTTGCAAAACATGGGGTTACCGGCTTTTCGACGATTCCGGCAGCCATCGATATCATGCTGACCCGCTGTGAGCCCCGTGTACTGGATGCCCTGCCGCTGCGCTATATTCGAATCGGCGCCGGCCGGTTTTCGGCTGAAAAAATCGGCACACTGCAGGAGCGTTTTCCGGGCCTGCGGGTGTTTAAAACCTACGGTCTCACTGAAATCGGGCTGGTGACGGTTTTGGGCCCAGAGGACCCGGCAGCCGCCTACGATTCAGTCGGCAGGCCGATGGCGGGTGTGGCGGTTGAAATTCTCGACGACGACGGTGCGTCGCTGCCGCCCTATTCCACCGGCGAGCTGGTCGT
Source organism: Desulfobacterales bacterium (assembly GCA_020345785.1). The sequence continues at coordinate 1,513,982 of CP070771.1, read as the reverse complement.
CAGCGGTGCCCACCAGATGCGGGAATATTATCGCGATCACGAGGAAACCGCCGCCACTCTTAAGGAGGGCCGGATTCATACCGGGGATCTCGGCTATCAGAACGCCAACGGATATGTTTTCATTACCGGCCGGCGCAAAGACATGCTCAAGATTGCCGGCGAGAGCATTCATCCGGCCCGGATAGAACAGATCGTTGCCGGAATGAAGGGCGTGCGCGACGCTGCGGCAATCGCGATCGAAGATCCGGTTACCGGCGAGGCGGCCAAAGTCTTCGTCGAACCCGACGGTACGGCCAAGATTTCGCCCCGCGATATTCTCCAACATTGCCGCAGCGAACTTCCCGGCCGGCTGGTCCCAAAGTCGGTAAAAATCGTGGATAGATTGCCGCGCACAGCGTCCGGCAAGGTGGATCGCCTGAAATTGCGAAATTAAGGGACTATCGAAGCTGGTTGATCGTCACCAAAAGGGCTGCGTGGTTCGATTCAGATTATAATGATTCGCAGCAAATGGTTGTCGAGGGTATATGGCTTACACGGTTGCCGAACTGTTTCGAACCATGCCCGAGCGCTTCAAGCCCCAGGCGGCAGATAACCTGGTGGCAACGGTTGTCTATGAGTTCGGCGATGGCAGAAAATGGACCGTGCGAATTTCAAACGGCGTCTTAAAGGTTGACACAGGTGATTCGGCCGAAGGTCGGGAACATGCCAGGATCATCTTTGAAACAGAAAATGTTATGCTGGACATCATTACCGGCAAAAGGGAGCCGTTACTGGCTGTTTTACGCGGCGATCTGCAGGTGGTTGGAGACTGGAGGCTGCTTCTAAAGGTGAGGTCCTCATTCGAGATTCCAAAACAACTGCTTGAAAATGACACCGGCGGCAGGCACGGCTAGCGCCTAAAGGAGGCATACAATGGATAGAAACGATAGAGAAGCTGTCTTTCAAAAAACCAAGGAGATTCTCATGGAGGTTCTTGACGTGGATGATGATGAAGTGACGCCGGATTCGAAGCTGATCGACGATCTTGGTGCGGAATCAATCGATTTTCTGGATTTGTCATTCAAGATTGAAAAGGAATTCGGGCTCAAGTTTCCAGAGCGGGAAATTGCCCAACTGGGAAGTGTCGTCCGGGACAGACGGCTGGAGGTGATTGAAGATCTTCTTAGACAGCGATTTGATGTCACCCTTTCCGAGGAAGACAGACAGGAGCTGGCAGATCTGGATTTGAGCAGTGTGATCGAAAAATTGCAAAGCGATTACCGGATCCAGATCGATCCGGAAGACATTGCTGAGGGCAGTAAAATCGTCACCCGCAAAATTATCGAACATCTCACCGGACTTGGATTTTCCATTTCAGATGAGGAAGCTGAAAATTTTTCGCATATTTCGATCGAGGACAATCCTCAGAAAATCCAGCGCAAGATCATGGACCGATTCACGGTGCAACTGCTGGCGGATTTCGTTTACCAGAAGCGAACCAAACAATCCCAAGCCGGATCCACCTGAGGCAGAAAACAGATTGCCGCAAAAGCATAGGTCCGGGTTTCAGGTGCCCCCCTTCGCCTTTCAGGCTTCCGACTTCGTCACGCTTGCAGCGTGACTACGACGGGACAGGTCGGAGGGAAGGCAGTGCAGCCGCTGGCAACCAAAGGTTGCCAGTCTGATCGATATTAGAAACGAAGGAACATCTGACATTGAACGTCCAACATCCAACATCGAATATTGAAAAACATCTTTAAAAAATTGATTCTGATGGCTGTCTTTTGCCAGGCATTGACGATTCCCGCAAGTTTTGCAGAGGAAGGACCATCGCCTCGGGACCGCACCGGCATGGATCAAGTCCGGAGCAAGACCGCAGGCACGCCGTTTCTAACTGCGGTGCCGTCGAATGAAAGAAAAGACGCATTGTCTGAAACTGACGGGAGCGCTGCCGGGACTGCGGAGGAGCCGGTGGACATCAAGCAGCCCCTTGTGTGGCAGAATGATAACCTCTCTTTTCGACTCTGGGGCAATCTGAGGAACCTGGTCAACTACAACCATCTGAGGAACGATGCGGTGCTCAATCCCGATGATATTTTCCGGGCGCCAAAATTCATCAATTTATCAGAGGCCAGGCTGAAGCTCGATGGGACCATCCTAGACAACATTGGGTTGTTTATACATGACCGGCTGCAATACGAAATCGATAAAAACAGCCATGATTGGGAAACCGATTCCGACAATACGCTCGATCAGGCATACGCGTCCTTCAGGTTCGGAGAGGAGCTTTTGACATTCTGGAGCATCGGCAAACAGCGAATCAAATGGGGGACCGGCAAATTCTGGACGCCGGTGGATACGATCAACCCCCAGCAGGATCTGGCCGAACTCGAGCCCCTCGAAGAAGGTCGGGTCGCCTACCGCGCAGACATTGCCCATAAAACGGTTTCTGTGACGGGGGTGGCGGTGCCGGACGCAGACAGCACGGCGTTCTCCCTGGACAAATTCGGATTTGACGGAAACACAAGTTTGCTGACCGGCAAGATCGATTTTTTCGTGTGGGATTCGGATTTAACCTTGTATGTATCCGATAAACAGCAGCAAGCTGCCCGAGTCGGGGCCTCTTTTGCCACGGTCATATCCGATATTCAGTTCTTCGGGGAAGCCATCTTCTGGCATGGTGCCAGCGAGAGGGAATATGTTGTGCAAACATCCGCCCGGCAAACGGTCTATGATCCGGTCGGCGATACTTCTTTCATCCTGCCCGCCCAGTTTGCCGTGGAAACAAGAGATGCTTCTTATTATAAAATGCTGCTGGGTCTGCAGTACACCTTTACCAATGATTTGAGCCTCATCTTTGAATACTACCATCGCAAGGACGGCTACGACAAAAAGGACATGGAAACCTATGTATCATTGCTGCAATATGCGGGAGGACGGTATGCAGATGATGTTGCCTCCACGATGCTGGCCCAGGAGCGCAACCCCATGCTGGCACTGCCGGATTCTCCCTCCCAGGAATATGTTTTGAAACAGGGGGCCGGTTTATACGATTTTGCCAGGCTGCGCAGAAATTACTTGCATCTTTCCGCCTACTGGCCTTACCGTTTCGGCAACCGGATTGATCTTGGGGTCGATACGATTACCAATGTCGACGATGTGCTCGACGGCAACGGCGGCAGCTATTTCATCAGGCCGCTGGTGGCATACACCGGCTTTCAGGACTGGCGGTTCACCCTTTACAGCCAGCTGTACCTGGGCTCGGATGAGACGGAATTCGGCATCCTGCCCTATGATTGGGGGGCTTTTTTCCAGATTAAATACTTCTTTTAATTAATTCGCCCTGACAAATGGTAGATTCAGGGTTTTAAATAGTTCTTTGAAAACTGAAGAAAGCTTTTAAATCAAAGGTCCGACGGATGAATTAATCTATGCTTCGCATTTTATTTTGCGCTAAACCGCTTTTGTCTGTTTAGCAGCATATGCACGCTTTCACTTTAATCAATTTTCAAGGAAAAATGTCAGTATTTCTGATCCTTTATGTGCTTACTCTTCAGGATGGAGTGATTATGACGGTATAATATTTGATGAAAAAATTACTACACCGGCAAAGCACGAAATTTATTTTATCCTGTTTTGTCTTTATTTTTTCGTGTTTTCGAACTTTCGTGTTTTCGTGATTGACTATTCCTTTTTGATTCCGGCTTGTCCGGATTAGGTGAGAAAATGCAGATCGTCGTGAAAACCAGCGAAGTGGGCAAGGTTTACCATTTGGGCAAAACCCGCATAAGAGCTTTGGACCATATCGATTTGGAAATTGAAAGCGGCGAATTTATCGCCATCGCCGGTCCTTCCGGCTCCGGCAAAACGACGCTTTTGAATCTGATCGGCTGCCTGGACCGACCCACCACGGGCAGAATCGAAATCGCCGGCCGTGACGTCTCCGATCTGAGCGGCGATCAACTTGCGGATATACGCAATAAAAAAATCGGGTTTATCTTCCAGACGTTTAACCTAATTCCGGTTCTGACGGCTTATGAAAATATAGAGTTTCCGTTATTGTTGGGAGACAACATTCCCGCCGGCCTGAGAAAAAGTAAAATCATGCAAGTTTTAGAAGAAGTCGGGCTGCGCGAACATGCCAATCACCGTCCGGAGGAACTGAGCGGCGGGCAGCGGCAGCGGGTCGCCATTGCCAGGGCCCTGGTCAAGGATCCGGATATTATATTGGCCGATGAACCCACGGCCAACCTGGACTCGGCCACCGGCGAAAATATCGTTAAATTGATGCTGAAGTTAAACCGCGAAAAGGGCAAAACCTTTATCTTTTCCACCCACGACCGGATGATTATTCAATACGCCGCCCGCGTGGTAAGGCTGCATGACGGCAAAATGCAGCCGGACGCATCGGACGAAGTTGCAGGTGGCCAAGGTGGTTAAGTCAAATACCACCCATAAAATGCCCGGATGAAA
>CP070771.1:1503701-1509430 GCA_020345785.1 Desulfobacterales bacterium | reverse complement strand
ACAGCTTCTTATGAACAACTCATAGAAACTATTAAATCTAATTTGGAAAAAAAGGGTGTTAAAATAGATGTTTTCAAGAGTAAATGGCTCCACCAATTTGTTGTTTGTATGTGGACTGCAAGGCGTCGAAAAAAGCTGTTAAAACGCGCACATCATTATGAAGCTCTGGTAGTACTGGGTTGTGAAGCCGCTGTCCAAACTATCCATGATTCTGTCAAATCGACTTCTTGCAAAGTGTTCCAAGGCATGCGATCTGAAGGTATAATGAGTATACAACCCCGATTTCATCTGCCTTGCAATATATCACTTAAACTAAATCGTATCACTCCGCTTCTTCATCAGGCCACGAACTCTGAGGCATGGGTCAGCTTATGACCCGGTATGGAATCGATTAGAATGATAAAATGGAAGAACTGATTTTGCTCGCTGTAGCTAATGACTATGTCACCTATAACATATGATTGGAAATTGGGAGGTTAAATCGAATAATTGCGAAAACTGTAAATTCCGAGTCAAATACGACCAGAACCCCCGGTCAATGTTGGGAAGAATCTGGAAATGGCATATTGGATGGTGTCCAGGCTGGAAATCCTATGTCAAATCCTTGCTGGAGGAAAAGCGAATGGAAGTGATGGGAAAATACAGGTAGATTAAGACCCATTCATTCAAAAGCCATGTAACTAACATTATTCAAGTGATGAGGCATTGAAATATGAGAAAATGCACCGGAAATAATTGGCAGGAATGGGGTTTTGATGCCATCTTTGAGGTTACATGCCAAGCATGCGGTAACATGGTTGAATTCTTTAAGGATGAGATAACAAGAAATTGTCCGACATGTAAAAAAAGGGTTGTGAATGATCGCAAAGACTATGGTTGCGGGCAATGGTGTTCATCTTCATCTACGCATATGAGAAACTGGTGTCCCAAGTTCAAAAGGTCAAAGGATCGGTTCTACGGTATCAATCTTTCCACAGTGCGGTATTAACAAAACCATATCATTGCATAGCCTGCTCGTGCAGGCGGCAGCTACACCGGCAGCCAATTTGGGAAGTTGACTATCTTTCAAATCCTAACATCATGAATGCCTTTGCAGCCTATACAATATATTGGGGTGATTGATTTTGGCCCGAGACCTTTGATTTCTCCAACCTATTTGCACTCCTGGAGTCTTTTGAAAGTTAGCGATATCATTCTCATATGTTACACATGGACGCCTGCGGCGTCTCGCGCCTTGTCTTTGGGGGCGATCTGAAGTTTTGAAAGAACTGCTAATCCATGATCCTGGAATGGGGATGTTTGGCCTTCCACTCATCCCAGCGGGTGTCATCCGAGGCAAGTTTGGGCAGCCATCTTTCGAAATAGACGCCCTGAATGCCCATTAAGCCATTTTCGAATGGATACCACAACGATCCTGTTTCTCTGTCGTAAAGAACGAAGGTGCTCTCATAGGTCCATCCCGAGGGTATAAGGGTAAGGGTGCGGCCGTCGATCTCGCGGCTGTACACAGCCGCCAGGTCCACCAGCGGTCAGTAGGCCGCTGCAATCGGCTGATCGCCAATAAGGCTGTTGGCAACTTCGTGGCGATAGAGCCGGGGCACCGAATAGGCCTGGGCCTCTTTGCCATCGGTTATCCCGATAACCCTCAGGCTGTTTGAAGCATTGCTGCTATTATCTTTTAAATCGGACTCGTTTAACGGTGTGAATGCATTGCGGCCGATGCCGTGCCGGAATCGTTCGGGATCGAAACCGATGGATTTGGCCTGAGTCACATCCCACCGCTCCCCCTGCAAATCCACAATATAGCTTTTGCCGTTCTCTTGAATCGACCTGGAAAAAGCTGATTCTACTGAAACCGACATTGTAAATAAGATCATCGCCAAAACGATCACATATAATAATGATATCTTGCGAGACATGGTTTATCTCCTTTTTGGCAGGTGTTTTTACAGCTTCAGGGGTCACCATTTGCTTCCGACCCTTTTTATGGCCGGAGGCAAAATTATCACGACCAAACTCCCCTTGCGGTTTTCCTGTAGGTTGGTCGTCACCGTCGCCGATGACTTACAAAACGGTCGGTGTTCGGAGGATAAAATCTACGGATCTATTTGCATCTTTAAAAAATCTGATGCATACTGACTTCAAGACAAAATGATGATTTCCAATTGGGCCGAGTAAAGAATCCAAACCCAGCGGACCAGGTTTTCCATATTTGAATGAAATGAATATCGATCGCGCTGCATTAGCGTCGCGCCTTGCCGCGGTGGCGGAGGGGGCGGTGCATACCGATAAATCGCTTGCACCATACACATCTTATAAAATTGGTGGTCCAACGGCCCTATGGGTAGCCCCGCAAACCGAGGCGGCCGTCGGCCGGGTGCTTGAAATCATCTATGCCGACGAAGTTCCGCTGTTTGTGCTCGGTCGGGGATCGAACGTACTGATCTCTGATAGAGGCTGGCACGGCGTGACCCTCTACCTGGGTGAAAATCTGAGCGGCTGGGAATTTCAAAAATATGAAGCCGATGTTTTAGCCGGAACTCGATTAATGGACATGGTCCGCAGTGCGGTGGGAAAAGGTCTGGCCGGCATGGAACTGCTGGCAGGCATTCCCGGCGGCGTGGGTGGTGCGCTGCGCATGAATGCCGGTGCATTCGGTCAGGAAATTGAAAGTGTCACCGCCGCGGTCAGCGGCTTTCGACGCAACGGATCCCCCTTCCAGGCTGATCGAAGTCGTATTAATTTCAGCTATCGCAAGGCACCGGATCTGGAGGATGTAATCATTACCGCCGCCCGCTTGCGCTTTGAAAAATCCGATGCGGCCGTGCTGCAAGCACGGATGGAAGACATCCTCGCCATGCGGATCAAAAAACAGCCGCTGAAATTTCCCTCGTGCGGCAGCGTTTTCAAGCGGCCGGCCGGATATTATGCGGGTGCGCTGATTGAAGAAGCCGGTCTGAAAGGCGATCGCATCGGCGGCGCCATGGTCAGCCGCAAGCATGGCGGATTCATTCTGAATGTGGCCAATGCCACAGCTGCTGATGTCTACGCCCTCATCCGGCTTATTGAAGAAAAAGTGTTTGAACGTTTCGGTGTCCGGCTCGAGCGTGAGGTCAAACTGATAGGGGAATTTTAATTAATCCGCCCTGAAAAATAGCCCATCCAAATTTGCAGATTTCTTTCAAGCTCAAGCATCATGTTTTACTTGGGCGCGTGCGGCTTAATTACTGTATGCTGCGCATATTATTAATTTTTTTCTCTCATTATTACAAATTTGCTACTTTAATTTTGAAAAAATCGGTGGATTGCATTTCATCAATTTCTTCCGGACATTTTTTTAGAATTTTGCACCGTGCGTGTGGGGTCCTCTTGCCCCGTCGTCTTGTGGGGTCGTAGCCCGAAGGGCGAGGCCCAAGCTCGCAGAGCGAAGTCGGAAGCCCGCAGGACGATGCCCCAAACCTATGAACTTCTGAAGCTTGAACTCTGAACCCTGAACCCAGAACTCCGAACCTATGAACCTTGAACCCAGAACCCTGAATCCTGAATCCCCCTCCGTCTGGAAACTTACCCGCTTCTTCATCCCCCTGGCAATTCAAGCCGTCTCTCAGGCCCTGAGCTATCCGCTGGTGGCGATGGTTGCCTCGCGAGGACCCGGCGGCCCCCTGAACCTGGCCGGACTGGCACAATCGAACACCGTGATGTTTTTTATCGGGATGATCGCCATCAGCTCCGTAACAACAGGCATGGTCTATGCCAAAACCCGCGAAGGCTATGAAAAATTCCGGTCGGTTACCCTTATAACCGGTTTGGCGGTCATAAGCGTCCAGGCCATTTTGTGCATTCCGGTGGTATCTCATCTGCTTTTCGGCCGCCTTATCGGTTTACCGTCCACCATCGAGCAGCCGGCGCATATCACGCTGCTGTGTTCGATTCCCCTGCAGTTTCTTTTCTTTCTTCGAATTCCCTATTTTGTGGTTATGTACGGCGGCCGGGCCACCGGCATTGCCAGTTTGGCAACCATTTGCCGGATCATCCTGACCGCCCTGCTGTCCCTGCTTTTTTGCTTCCTGGAGCTGGTCGGTCCAATCTGGGCTGTGGTGTGCCTCAGCCTGCCGGTTGCTGTTGAAGTGCTGGCTTCGGGAATTTTCGCCGCGCCATTTTTAAAGTTGCTTAAATCTTGCCCGACCTGCCCGCCGAGTGCCGGGGAAATCTTTCTTTTCAACCTTCCCCTGTCGATCGGCGGGTATTTTCTTTCGGCCTCCGCCATCATCCTGGCAAGCTTTATCGCCCGGGCACCCGATCCGGATCGTATCCTGCCGATTTACTACCTGGCGCTCGGCCTTGCCAATCCGATGGCCTTTGCGGCAACCCGGATCCAGACCATCGTACTGACCTTTCCGCCCCACTCCCTCCGGGATCGCCGCACCCTGCGCTTCGCCCTGACGGCCGGTACCATTCTGGGTATTTTGCCTTTAATTTTCATTATGCCCGGACTGATCGAATTTTATTATGTCAGGCTGCAAAAGCTGGGTCTCCAGGATCTTTCTCTCGTAAAAATGACAGCCCTTTTTCTGATCTTCTTCCCTATCAGCGTCGCCATCCGGGCTCAGAGCGAGGGTCTGGCAGCCTGGCTTAAAAAGCCGACAACTGTGCTCGCCGGACATGCCGTTTTTATGGCCGCAATCATCGTCACCGGTTTTTTTCTGCTCAATCTGAACATACCGCCGCAGCTGATCGGGCCGGTTGGGCTGACCATCGGCAGCCTGGCATCTTCGGCCACCATGCGCCTGGCAATGAACCGGGCAAAAGAAAGAGCCTTTCCGGTGGGCCAAACCACAACGTCGGTGGGACAAATAAGGTAGGAAAAATGAGCCTAGGGGCTCAATGTGAGTGGTGAGTCGAATTTTGTCTGTGGTAGATTGAGCGGTTGCCCATTGAAAATTTAGAATAACGGGAGTCGATTACCGCCTGCAAAGCGGGTCGTTTGAATTCCACCGCCAGAGTAGGGAAAGGGCAATGGCACGCCTGAGTGCTTTTCGTTTAAATTGCAACCGGGTGCATGGCACCCGGTTTATTTGGTAATAATTAGAATTTGAAGATTATGATCGTTTCCCAATTGCTGCTTGGCGCCGCCCCTTGTATGCTATCAAGAAACAACACACCACTGACAACGGACAACTGACAAATTTCAGTCTTCTTCCCAGTGGATACACTCCACCGGACACGTTTCCATCGCTTCTTCGATGCAGTCCTCGGGCCCGCCTTCGGGCAGGATGACTTCGGCCTTCTCTTCGTCTTCGTTAAATGCAAAGACCTCTGAACACAACTCGACACAACTTTCACAGCCAATACATTCTTCGGTATCGATAACAACTGTTTTGCCCATCTCACTCGCTCCTTTGGTCAGTATTATGTTAAGGGTAAATACCTCATTACCCGGATGCATCTGTTCTTTTTACCGCTAAACACAGAAAATTTAGAGTATGATTCCATTCCCCTTTCTGGATTGATTTGAAAGGTTTGCAACAACGACCTGACATAACCGGATGGTCATACAAACCAAACTAAGTGCGTTTCTCAAATAATCAAGTGATCGATTTTCGAGTTGACGCAGCCGCGGCAAAAGTCCAAATCAGCGACCACCAGCAGACACAAGGAGATCATAAAAAATAAGCCAAAATTGTTTTTTCTATCTCCATTCATATGCCAGCGGCATGGTGTAAGTTTGG
>CP070771.1:1497841-1503601 GCA_020345785.1 Desulfobacterales bacterium | reverse complement strand
CGTCTAAAGTATCCTCAAGTGCCTCTGCCTTATGGGAAAGATTAGACGGCAGGATTAGCACTTCACCCGGGCCAACCGTTATGGGATCCGCATCCTCGCTTTCAATCCAGAACTTGAGCTTTCCCTCTAAGAGATATGTGATTTGCTCATTGGCATGCGAATGCATTGGCACCACGGCACCTTTTTTCAAATAGACATGCGTCAGCATAACCTTTTCACCGGTGATAATTCTCCTGTCAATGAGATCGTTAAGTTTCTCTTTGGGCATATCGTCCCATTTGAATCGCTGAACTTTACTATTTGCCATATTTGGACCCTTTCAGATATCTGTCGGCATTTGTGCAAATGGCCTGGTACCGCATTGTTGAGCAATAATTTTGTTCTTGGCTGGGAAATTCCAATGTCCGGATGATTCACCCCTTGGTCAAATATTTAAAGCATAAAATTAATCAGGAGGATAATTCAGGGAACACCGAACCCGAGCTTGGATTCATCGTCCGGTTTCTTCCGCGCCATAGCGGCACTGACTTTGATGACTGGTATTTGCTTCTATCTTCTCTCGATCCTAAAAGTGGTTTGGATTTCTTATGTATAGCCGTTTGGGCCGTCTCCTCGGCTCAGATTCCTCCTAAAACGTCCAATTGGGCTTGGGCGTCATAATCGTATTCCGCCGGATCGGCGATCCTGTATTTGTCGGGCATGGTAACCGGCGGTTCATCACCAAGAGATCTGACCAATTCCATGGCCTGTTCGATCTTATCTTCATCCCCTTCGAGAGATAAGTGGATCGAGCCTTCCGAGCCGGCCACGCCTCCGGAACCGACGTGATAGGCGGTCACACCGCACAGCAGGGCCAGAGCCTCGATTTCGGTAATGGCCTTGGCTTCAAGTAGGGGAACAAGCTTGACCGGCAGGCCCATCGAGTATTTGAAATGATAAACGCCGGTGTGTTGGGCCGCGGTCATGACGGAGGGAACCATCTTTTCCAAACTTACCGGGATGATAAATTCGCCTCCCCGAGGAGTGATGATCGGCCAAGACATGCCCATAGTGCCGCATTTGAGCGAAGAGGCGCAAGTGGCAGTCAGGCCGGTGTGGTCGATGGCATTCGCCCCCTTTATGAGAACATCGCCCTTCTTGAACCTGAGAATCTCCACATTGGAGTCGGCCCCTTCGATGACATGGCCCCTCTCGATGACATGCAAGGTCGAAGGCGGCGGAGTGGCCGAAACGTTGGTCATGCCCTGCCCTACAAAACCCACGGTCTGATTGGCCTTGTTTTCGATGGTAATGTTGAAGAGTTCCTCGATGACATAAGCATTGGTGATGCCTCGGGCAATGATAATCAGGCCGTTGCGATAGGCGTTTTGGACGATGGGGCAGGCCACCGCCCCCTTGGCGACGAGTCTGCGCGACTGCGCAGGGTTCAAAATCACCAGCGCCGCCGCCTGCTTTTTCCCCGGCGTAGGGCGGGGTGGCTCAAGGGGATAGAACATGAGAATTCTCCTTTAATCTCAAAGAGGTTCAATAAAAACGTTTGCCCTTCCGCACCTGGAGCAAAAACCGGTCCTGCCCGGCATCCGCTCGCTAATTCAAGGCCAAACATCCCTAACTGCTTTCCGGGCCTTGCCGCCGGTCGGCGCATTCTCCACGGTCTGTCGGCACGATCTCAGTGGAGCCGCTACAGAAAATCACAAAGGATCGCGGAAGAGCTTTCAATTCGATTCTGACATCATTAGGCCGCTATAATAAATAAGTCAAATTAATTATTCTAGTCTTTTGATTTAACCAAGCTTATTGCCTGTTCATTTAACAAATAAGTCAACTATGTTGCCAATGAACCCTCAATGACACTTTAACAGGCGGTCCCTGCCTACCATGGGTCGACGGGTCGATGGTCCCAATAAAATTCGATTCCCCCACGCTAGCCGTGGAGCCGGCCCGTATCGAGACGGCGGGAAAGGTTCTGCGAGTCAGGAAGATCGGACCAAAGCGAGCAATTGATAATCTTGAACAAGAGTAAAAAAGAGGGCTAATTTCGTGCTTAGTGCCGCCATTTTAGAGGTAAAATGGGCGTTTTAAGAAACATTATTTTTATATGCGATTGATATGCGATGATGCAGCCGGAGCCGCACAAAAATTCGTTTAGACTAACACAAACTGACATAAAATCTAGTAACTTTTTGTAATCATTAACTATCTGACAAATCCGACCTTCGACACCATGTCTTGAGGCACTTAGATTTATTCTGCGTGCCTTTTTCAGTCGTCGGGTTATTAGCCGCCAGTGCCGAAAAGGGGCAGTCCAAAAGCATCTGACCCCGCCTTTATTCACAATGCAAGACCGGAGCCCATAGACTGATCCCATAGAGACTTAAAACAAGACTGAATCGAGATGATAGCTTTCATCACCCTGGCTAGGGATCGGTGTTTGAAAAAAAATCTACATTACAACATATGGGGCTGTGGCATGAGTATGGTTGGAACGGGTTAATCGAAAACATTCATTGACAATTCGATTTCATTAGCCCATAAATAATCAATCGATTAATTGATTAGTTGAGGATGGAGTCATGAAAAACCCAAGCCGACAATTCAAGGATGCCATTTACGAACAATTTGCAAGAATTGGTAAAGCAGTATCGAGCCCCAAGCGATTAGAAATGCTCGACCTGCTCTGCCAGGGTGAGAAAACGGTTGAAACCCTTTCAAAGGAAACCGATCTAACATTGGCCAATACATCGCAACACCTGCAGACACTCAGAGCGGCACGGCTGGTCAAGGCGGAAAAAGAGGGTCTCTACGTCAAATACCGCCTTGCGGATGAGATGGTGTGCGAGTTTTTCCGAACCATGCGCGTGTTGGCGGAACACCGATTGGCAGAAGTAGATATGATCAAACGTCGTTTCTTAGAAGGCAGAGAGGGTATGGAACCGGTAAATAGAAACGACCTGCTGAAGCGTGTGATCGAGGGCGGCGTCACCGTTTTAGATGTTCGACCTGTGGATGAATACAAGGCAGGTCATATTCCCGGCGCACTATCGGTTCCATTAGGGCGCTTGAAAGAACTGTTATCCAAATTACCAAGGGATCAGGAGATTGTCGCCTACTGCCGAGGACCGTACTGCGTGCTTGCTATGGAGGCTGTCGAGATGCTGCGCGGACAGGGTTTTAAAGCAATTCGCCTTGAAGAGGGCATTCAGGATTGGCGGGCAATGGGTCTGCCGGTGGAGATCGGCGATTGAAGCGGTCATCGATAAACGGTTCGAATCATGGGTCAATCAAGAAAGGCATTTCATGAGAAATGGAAAACGAACCCTTCTGGCCCTTGCAGCCATTGCTGTGACCGTGGGGGTCTTGTGGCTGACCAATCGTGCGGTCTTCCCCAAAGAGGCGACTTGGCCAGACGTCGTGATTGAAGCGGAAAAAGGCGGCTATCAGCTCATTTCAACCGACGATTTATGGAAACGGTACAACAAAGGCCGGGGCAGTCTGCTTGTGGTTGATACCCGTCAAGAATGGGAGTACCGAACCGGCCATATTCAAGGGGCCGTTAACTTTCCCATGGAACCTACTTGGCTGGCACGTTGGCGTAAAAAGGCGGATCTGGAAAAGTTATTGGGCGAGGATAAAGGCCGGTCAATCGTGTTTTACTGAGCCGGGTTGACATGAGTCCGAAGCGACTCGGCAGCTCGGGCAGCTGTGCAGCTTGGTTATAAAAATGTCTTTCGCGATCCTCTGGGATACCCCCAGTGGCAGGCAAAGAACCTGCCCGTAGAAACAGCACCGGCGGGACTTGCCGGCATGGAAAAACAGCCGGAAGCACCGGGAGCGCTATACGGCTGGGCCATGATCTGGACGCTGCTGGGTATATTCGCTGGCGGCATGGCCCTGAATCTGACTCCGTGTGTCTATCCCCTGATTCCCGTAACGATTTCCTATTTCGGTGGAAGAAGCGGTAAGCGTCGGTTGATCGGCCATGGGTTGTGTTACATTGCAGGATTATCAATCACTAATTCGACTCTGGGAGTTGTTGCGGCCCTGACAGGCGGACTGATGGGGGCAATGCTACAAAACCCCTTGGTACTTGTCTTTGTGGCAGCGATATTGGTGCTAATGGCCACAAGCCTTTTTGGATGGTGGCAACTGCGCCTTCCCGGCAACCTGATGCAGGCAGCGTCAAAAACCTATGCCGGATATTTGGGCGCCCTTTTCATGGGACTTACCATGGGGATTGTCGCCGCGCCATGCATCGGTCCCTTCGTGCTGGGGTTGTTGACCTGGGTTGCCGGCCTGGGAAGCGCGTGGCTTGGTTTCATCGTCTTCTTTACCTTAAGTCTCGGTCTCGGACTGCCGCTTTTCTTTTTAGCCGTCTTTTCGGGAAACATCAGCAGGCTTCCCCGCTTGGGCGAATGGATGTTCTGGGTCAGAAAACTCATGGGTTGGGTTCTGGTGGGAATGGCGGTTTATTTTATCGGGTCGGTTTTACCAAAAACGGCCGGCGTTTTCTTTTCAGCAGCTCTGGCTTTGGCCGCGGGGCTCCATTTGGGCTGGATCGATAAAACAAAGGCCAACTTCCGCGCATTTGAATGGATTAGGACTGCTGTTGGAATCGCAGCCGTTGTCATACCTACTCTGCTGGTTGGGAACTGGTTCCTGCAGGGGCCCGGGGTGACCTGGAATATCTACTCGAATCAACTGTTAGCGGAATCAAAAAACGCAAACAAACCAGTGATCATCGATTTTTATGCTGACTGGTGCAGCCCCTGCCGCGAACTCGAAGAGGCCACCTTCCATCACCCCGACGTGGTCAAACACGCAGAAAGTCATTTTACAATGATCAAAGTGGACGTCACCCGGGCAGGGAACCCGGTTCACGAACGCCTGCTGAAACAGTATGACATCAAGGGCGTACCCACCGTTGTCTTTTTAGATGCACAGGGGCGAGAGCTTCCCAACCTGCGACTGGTGGACTTTTTGCCGCCCGATCAGTTTTTGAATCGCATGTCTGATTTGATGAAATCCGAACGCGATGGATAAACGAATTGTCCCCGTAAGTAATCAATCAACAAGGAAAAAATTATGCGCAAAAGAAGGAATTTTTAATCGCCTGCCAAAACGGAAAAAAACTATGTATTCTCAAATCACTACGGAAGATCTCAGAAAAATCGAAGAAGGTATTCGGGAAAAGTATGCTAAAGTTGCTATCAGTCCGGATGGGCAATTTAATTATCCTACCGGCATAAAAGGCCTTGAAGCGCGAAAGTATGACAAAAATCTGATCGGAAAACTCCCAAATGAGGTTGCTTCCTCGTATTGTGGCGTGGGGAAAGGATTTCCTGGCCTTATTGGGAAAAGTCGGCTTTCAACAGGTTGAACTCGCAGGTAAAACTGGTTTTAACAGTACCCCCAAAACCAAAGGTGTTTTGTTCCGCGCTGAAAAACCAGCATGATCAGGAAAACTTATAAAACCATCAGCCGATACTGAGCACAGCCATACGTAGGTGCAAGCTATCGAATAGCTTTTCAGTCCTCAGCGGACACGGCAGGCACCCCGGCGTCTTTCTCTTCACAATTGCTTCAGCACATATCATAGATTTTAAATTCAAGCCTAAATGAAAATATTAAATTACCAACAAAGATACTAGAAGCTATCTCAAAAAAGTCTTTTGGCCCAAACTCTTTGTTGGTGCCTCGTTTTAAATCCTCGAAATACGGATGTATTCCTGCGGTTTAAGGCCACAAAGAAAACAAGATTAG
>CP070771.1:1491981-1497741 GCA_020345785.1 Desulfobacterales bacterium | reverse complement strand
ATAAATGATCAAAAAATTCAAGATATTGCTTTAGCATTGAATTTAAATGAAGTGGAGTTTGAAAAAAAGATGAGAGACCCCGAGATACAGAATAGAATCAGACGGGATGTTTTAGACGGGCGCAAAGCCGGCGTGAACAGCACTCCCACTGTCCTCATCAACGGCAAGCTTTTAAGAAATAGAAGCCTTGAAGGATTCCAGGCAGCCATCGACAAAGAAATGCAAACCCTCAAGCAATAGGTTTGTGGAACAGGATTCTTAATTAGAGGAAGGAGCGACCCTTTGGGATTGTTCTGGTTCAAGTCGGATTTGGCCAGAATTTCTAAAGAGGTCGGATAAAAACCAGGGCCGCCCCCGTAGTAAGGAAGGGATAAAACCTTGGCGGTCGTCCGGCAACGACAACCACCCGATCAAATGTAAGCCCACGAAAATGATAGCATTCGTTCGTCGGCTTGATTCCTGTCTATCCCAACCCGTGGTTAATGTCAATAGAAAAATAACACATTGTGGCATAAAATCTTTGCTGACCCGTATTGACAGTTGACCACGGCAATTTAACTTTAGAAAAAATAAGGAGGTCATCGCTATGAAATCACCGCTAAATTATTTAATAACCGCCTTCGTCCTGGTTTTTACGACGGCATGCTCCGGCGTCGATCAGCAGTCCGGTGGGGCGGACATTCGTCAAAAAGTCGCCCAAGCATACGGCATCCAATCCTTTGGGCAGATCGAGCAGATTCAATATACATTCAACGTGCAGCTGGGCGATAAAAATGTCAGCCGGTCCTGGATCTGGCAGCCCAAGGTGGATGAGGTTACCTTTAAGGCCGACATCAATGCGCAGCCGATTACCTATAGTCGCAAAAAAATTTCGGCGGCAGCACCAGATAATTTGAAAAAGGTCGACGGCTGGTTTATCAATGACAATTACTGGCTTTTATTTCCGATACACATGGCATGGGACAAGCAGGCGAAGGTTGAGGATGTCGGCCGGAAAGATTTACCTATGGGAGGGGGAAAAGCCAGGTGTCTTGTAGTGAGCTATCCATCTGAAGGAGGGTATACGCCCGGTGATGTATACGAACTTTTTCTGGACGACAGCTTTCGGATAACCCAATGGATCTATCGTAAAGGCGGTTCCACCGTTCCAACCAGGATCGCCTCCTGGGATGATCACCGCCGGGTTGGTCCGTTGGTACTTTCGCTGAACCATCAAGGGGCCGACAAAAATTTCCGCGTGTGGTTTTCAAAGGTGGCGGTCAAGACGATCGGCTCAGCCGGCTTGATTTATGCGGATTAAAGTCTTTTCTTCGATAGCAGATCTGCTTTTTAAAGCGTCTTTCCGCCAGTCATTAAAGCGCGCTCGATGAGGATGCGACCTGCAATAAATCCAAAAAGAACGGTTGTGCGCGGTGATGATTCATGTTAGAAACTGGGGCAAAATAATTAAAAAAAAAAGCCTTTACAAATGAAAGGAGCTAACATGAAAGCAATTGCCAGAGTCATCATCTTTGTTTTCATCGTCGTATTTGTGTTTGGTGCTGCCTATGCTCAGTTTGCCAAGCCCCAAGAAGCCATCCAATACCGTAAAGCGGTCATGTTTCTGATTGCGCAACATTTCAAACGCATGGGAGCCGTCGTCCAGGGCAAGTCGGCTTACAACAAAGAGGATTTCGCTGCCAACGCGGAGGTGGTTGAAATGCTGTCAACCCTGCCGTGGAAGGCGGCCATGGAACCGGGAACCGATAAAGGTGATACCACCATGAGTTCGGCGGTGTTTGATAACGAGGAACAATTTAGAGAAGCATCAGAATCGTTCCAAACTGCCGCCGCGAAGTTGGCCGGTACTGCCAGAGGCGGCGATCTCAACGCCATCAAAGCGCAATTTGGCGCGGTTGCCCAATACTGCAGTAGTTGTCATAAAGAATTCCGCAAAAAGTAGATCCTAGCGGCTTCAGGTTCAGGGTTCAAAGGTTGCTGTAGATTACCCCTAACGTTGCATAAACCTGTGTATTTCTTCATTCGGGGAAAAAATAAGAGAGTCAGTATGCTGGGACGATGCTGGATGCTTGATACTGGATACTAGATATCCAGGAATGCACCGGGAGTTAGATCCAGAAACACCCAGCATCCAGTATCCAGTAGCCAGTATCCACGATCACGTAATATTGCCAATGCTTTCTATTACAACGACCTAAATATAAAAAATTCCTTTTATGCACTTAAGGGTTACCGTTGCTGACAATTTTTCTAATATGAGCCTGGCTCATGGGGCATAAAATTTGGCTTACCCGAATGCATTTACCGACTTAAAAGCAGTTATCTATAATTTTTCAACCCCGAATCCCGCCGGGGCGGGAAACCCTGAACCGCCAGCCTCTGCTTTAGTAAACAACGACCAAAGCGACGATCGCCACCACTCCAGCTACGACAAGTGCGACCACCGGGTTCCCCCAAGATGAATCATGGTTTTGGTGCCAGATTTTGGATCCGGTAATCATCGGTTTTATCAAGTTCTCACCCTTTGCGAGTAGGTAGAAAAAGACCGCACAGATGTGAATTACGACAAGAACCAGGAGCACTTTTTGATTCAGGAGGTGGATGCCTGTCAGCCAGTCACTGGTCTTCTTGCTGACCAAATCGAATAGCGGACCTTCGGTTAGGATGTCGTCATTGGCAAAAAGACCGGTGCCGGCCTGTATAAGAAGTGACATCAGCATGGCAATGATCGACCAGCCTCCGAGCGGATTGTGACCGATATGGCGCATGGTAGCCTTGCGCAGCAGAGAAGATGCGTAGCGTATTACCGTGGCCGGACCTTTCACGAAGGTGAAAAACCGCGACTGCTCTCCACCGGTAAAACCCCATACCAGCCTGAATACAACCAACACCATAATCGCGAATCCGCTCCATTCGTGATATTTCATGGCGGTGCCGCCGATTTTTCCCGTAATGAAGGAGAAGACAACAAAGGCAACCAGCAGCCAGTGAAAAAGCCGGGTAGGAATGTCCCACACCCGAATCGAATACGCCTTTTTTTCAGCATCTTCCGGTATTGGTTGAAAATTTGATTGTCGGTTCTTCATATTTATAGCTCCTTTTTAGTAGAAGTACGACATTATCACCGAAATTCAAGGGGGCGCCGGGGGGTTTTTCTGCGAATCCGTCTATCCTTGCTGGCAAAGATTTATGCGTTATATTTGAAGTCATGCTTACCGCGAAATTTCGAAAGGAGATGTAATCATGCCCATAAAGAAAATTTTTGTTTTAACTATCCTGGCTGCTTTTCTGACGAATTCAGCCATGGCACAGAGCAAGTCACGGTTACATAAAATTCTCGAGGCCGGAGTACTAAGAGTCGGGACGACCGGTGACTGGAATCCCATGACCCTCAGAGATCCGGCCAGCAACAGCTACAAGGGATTTGATATTGATGTGATGGACGAGCTTGCAAAGGACATGGGGGTTAAGCTTGAATTTGTTCCGACGGAATGGAAAACGTTGATCAACGGCATTGTGGCCGACAAATATGATATGAGTACGAGCGCCTCCGTTACACCCCAGCGAATCCGAACCGTTGGATTTACCAAGTCCTACTATCAGGTCAGCACAGTTCCGCTGACGCTCAAATCAAATCTCGGGCAATTCAAGGATTGGGAGGACATCAATCAACCATCGGTTATCGTGGCGGTGACCCTGGGTACCTCCCAGGAGCAGCAGGTCAAACAATTTTTTCCCAACGCTAAAATTCGCAGTGTCGAAGCCCCGGCCCGCGATTTCCAGGAAGTGTTGGCCGGCCGGGCTCAGATTTCCGTGACCAGCAATCTTGAGGCATCATTGCTCATCCAGTCGCACCCTCAGCTTGCCGTTGTACCGATTTCAGAATCTCGAACCCCGGCAGACCTGGCGTTTATCGTAGCACAGGATGATCAGGTCTGGCTGAACTTTCTCAATCACTGGATTACCATCAAGCAGAATCGTGGTTTCTTTGATCGGCTGAAAGCGAAGTGGATGCCGACGAATTAATCCGCCCGAGGCAGTTCTAAATTATATTAGACGGAGTTTAGATGCCAAATAGGTTTAATTTCAGCGGATTTTTTATTTTTCAGGGCGGGTTAATTAGGCAACTGCATTGCAGGCCCGCATTCTGGGTGAATCCCATCGAAGACCTTGAATGGAGATCTTTCATCTATGAGTAAAAATCAGCGAACTCTATTTCTTATGGCGCTCGTTTTAATCCCTTTGCTGGTCGGTGCCCGTGAAGGAGCGGCATACAACTGGGGTTGGTACGAAATTTTGCCCTCAACGGAAAAAGGGGCCGGCAACCTCAAATTTTTGTTCAGCGGAATTTGGCTGACCATCGCGCTGTCTTCGGTCTCCATTTTTTTTTCGATTGTTACGGGGTTGTTTATCTCTTTGCCGGGTCTGTCGACGAATAGCTATGTTCGGGGTTTTAACCGAATATATGTGGAAACTTTTCGATCAGTCCCGGTACTGGTCATGATACTCTGGGTGTACTACGGGCTTCCGGTGGTGCTCGGTATTTCTTTGAGTCCTTTTGCGGCCGGAATTGTTGCATTGGCCTTGAGCGACAGTGCGTTTGAGGCCGAAATTTTTCGGGCGGGCATTCAATCCATCGAAAGGGGACAAACCGAAGCCGCCGACGCCCTGGGATTTAATTATCCTCAAAAGATGTGGCACATTGTTTTACCCCAGGCCATCCGACGAATACTGCCGCCGCTTGGAAACCAGTTTGTTTACATGCTGAAAATGTCATCGCTGCTTTCAATCATCGGCCTGCAGGAGCTGACCCGCAAAGCCAATGAACTGACGGTGACCGTCTACCGTCCTCTGGAAATCTATACGGTCCTGGTTGTTGAGTATTTGATTCTTATCCTGATTGTTTCATGGATGGTACGCTGGCTGGAAGCTCGGCTGGGCGCCAATGTTCAGATCCTACATCGCTAGCGGCGGGCTTTTTACTCTGGCAGCGGTCTGCCTTCCAATCCGGCAGGATTGCCCATTCTGCAAAATTATTTTCTTGATTTCATCCATTTCAGGTATGAGGTAGGACTGCTAAGTTCGGTCAGTTTTAATTTGCGGTCCAAGTCTTTGCTTCTCAGCCACAGCATCCCATACTGATCATCGGTTTCATATTTGAGCATCGCGTCGGTGAGGCTGTCGGACCACAGATATTTCTCGCCGGCGCTCTCAATTTGCATGCCTTTACCGAATTGCTTAAAGACCGCATCACGCAGGGCCTTGTAATTGGCCGGCCCCTGGATCCAGATGGAAACCGTGTAGAGCTGATCTCGCCAGAAGGCATAAACAACGGTTGTCAGTTCGGCATCACCGAGTTTTAGAACATCTGCCGGCCGAACATATTCTATGACGTCCTCCAGCCCCGAATCGGTCTGTCTCTTCTCCAGACCTCTCACAGCAGCCAGCCGGGCCCCCCACTTCAGATCACTAAAGCCGTCTTGACGTAAAACGAGTGCTTTGCCTGGCGGCGGGGACTGTGGTTGCGCCGTTGAAACGGTTTCAGCAGTTATTTTTATTTGGTTGGGCAAAAATTCCACGGCAGGCTGCGGGTCGGATTCTATTGTGCCCGTGTTAAATTTATTTTCAGAAGCAGCGGATTTTTCCGGGTGATTGGTGTCGCTTTCTATGCGCGATACTTTGCTCTGCGGGATACTGACTTTCAATCCCTGCAGAATAAAGCATATCTGATCCGAATCCTGCCAGGCCCTTTCCACTACC
>CP070771.1:1486108-1491881 GCA_020345785.1 Desulfobacterales bacterium | reverse complement strand
AACGATTGAATATTTTCGATTGAATATTGAATATTTAAGGAATCCTTTCCATTTTAATAAAGACGGAGCGAAGCGACCACCATCAATATTCAATTTACAATCTTCAATTTTCAATTTCAGCTTGTCCGAACTAACATTATGGAAATGTAAAACGACGATGAAGGGCTACATCCAAGTTTACACCGGTGACGGGAAGGGTAAAACGACGGCCGCCCTGGGCCTGGCGCTAAGGGCAGCCGGGGCCGGATTATCCGTCTACTTCGCCCAGTTTCTCAAAAAGGGGGAATACAGTGAAATTAAGGCCTTGGCACGGCTTTCAGACCGGATTGTGCTGGAGCAATTCGGACTCGGCCGTTTCGTCAGGGGAAAGCCCCAAAAAGATGACATTGAAGCCGCCGCCAGGGGTCTGCAACGCATTAAAACCATCATGGCGGCGGGAGAGCATCAGCTGGTCGTACTCGACGAAGCTAACGTGGCCGTGGCCTGCGGACTGTTCTCCTTAGATGAATTGCTCGAAATCATTGCGCGAAAGCCGGACGGTGTGGAACTTGTGATTACCGGCCGCGGTGCAGCGCCCGAAATAATTGAACGGGCAGATCTTGTATCAGAAGTAAAATCGTTAAAGCATTACTTTGAAAAAGGGGTTCAGGCAAGGGTTGGGATTGAGAAATGACGAGAGGTTCAGAGGTTCAGGGTTCGGAGATTCAGGGTTCAGCCTGGCCGGAGGTCAGTTTGATCGGAAAAGAAACTAATGAACGTCGAACATCGAATCACGCCACGGCGTGAAACGTCCAACATCGAATAATGTGTTCTGTCAACGAAAAAAATACCAAGCAGAGCGAATCGACCTTTCGATTCGCCGCGGATTCGCCTTGGATTTTAGATCACGTCTCCAGCGTGATTTGCTTATTATGAAATAGATAAAGCGAAGCGCCATCAATATTGGACGTTCGAAGTTGGACGTTCGATGTTCGATTTTCAATCTTTTTAATATTCCAACTTAATGAAGTTTCATACATGGAAAAATTAAGGCTGAAAACTCCCTGCATCGCCATTCTGGGTACAGGATCCGATGTGGGAAAAAGCATTATCGTCACCGCTCTGTGTCGTTATTTCGTCAGAAAGGGCCTGAAGGTGGCACCGTTTAAAGCCCAGAACATGTCCAATAATTCCGGCGTGACGCCCGAAGGACTGGAAATGGGTCGGGCTCAGATCGTCCAGGCCGAAGCGGCCCACATCGCACCGCAGGTGGATATGAACCCGGTCCTGCTCAAGCCCACCAGTGAAATAGGGTCCCAGATTGTTTTGCTGGGTAAGGTCAGTGAGAATACCACCGCTTCCGACTACCATGGCAAAAAAGAAAATCTTTTCGACATCGCCGCCGCCGCCCTTGATCGCTTGAGTCGGCATTTCGATCTGATTGTCATGGAGGGAGCCGGCTCGTGCGCTGAGGTCAATTTGATGCACAACGATATCGTCAACTTGCGAATGGCCGCTCATGTTCAGGCACCGGTAATTCTGGTGGCCGACATCCATCGCGGCGGGGTATTCGCCCAAATTGTCGGAACCCTGGCGTGCTTAAAAGCGGCGCAACGCGACATGGTCAAAGGCTTTATCATCAATCGCTTCCGCGGGGACATCCGTCTGTTTGAGGACGGTGTCAAGTGGATCGAACGCCGCACCGGTAAGGACGTTTTCGGCGTCCTTCCCTGGTATGATCATATTCGTATTGAACCTGAAGATTCAGTGGTAATTGAAAAACCCAAAGGGGTATTTAAAACAACAGATAGTCAACCGTCCATTGCAGTCATTCGTCTGCCGCACATTTCCAACTTTAATGATTTCGATCCGCTGGCGGCCGTCAAAGGGCTGTCGGTCTTCTTTCTCGAAAAGGTTCAGGATCTTACGCGGTTTTGTGCTGTCATTTTGCCGGGATCCAAAAACACGCGTTTTGACCTGCAATGGCTGCATACGAGGGGATGGTCTGAAAAGATAGTGTCCTATGTTCAACAGAACGGACATACATTGGGAATCTGCGGCGGTTATCAGATGATGGGCAGCTATGTTCACGATCCGGATGGCATCGAAGGCCGACCCGGGTCGACCCAAGGACTGGGATTGCTGCCGGTTGAAACCGTGTTAAAGGCTCCCAAGGTAACAACGCTGACAAAATTCTCTCGGCAGGGTGCTCACGGTGCGGGATATGAGATTCATATGGGCCAGACCCACCGCAACGGCGGTATGCCTCTTTTTCAGGTCAACGAACGCAACCAAACCCCGATGCATGACGATGACGGGTGTGTCAGCCCGGATTCAAAATGCATGGGCACTTACATCCATGGCATTTTTGACAATCCTACCATTACCCGGTTCTGGCTGCAGCATATCGGCCTGCGGGATATTGAAGTGTCACAGCTGGAAGGCCTGGAAGCCAGAAACCAAGAGTATGATTTGTTGGCTGAACATTTTGAAAAACATATCGATGTCGAGGGCATTATGAGGCTCGTGCACTTGAGTTAGGGCCGAAGATTTCGGATGTTAGCCGAACTGCTGGACGGCAGAGCGTCCGATTTAATTTGAAAAGAAGGTAATTAACGTCGAACATCGAACATTGAACGTCGAACATCGAATATTGTATTCTATCTTGGAGGCTTTTGCGGTGGCTTGTTTTGAGTGAATGAGGCCTAGCGCAACAAATATTGGACGTTCGATGTTGAATCTGTTTACTGTTCCTTCCAGGACAGGTTTCATGGATAATAAATTCAATATCGAATTCGGAGTCATGTTTTGAAAGAAATTGTCTTTGTCATCGGCGGCTGCAGAAGCGGTAAAAGTCGCCAGGCGCTGGAAACGGCCGAGGGCATTGCCAGTGACAAAAGCGTCTTTATTGCGACCTGCATTCCCCGTGATGAGGAAATGAAGCAGCGGGTCGATCGGCATCAAAGAGAACGCAGCCCAAACTGGCAGACCGTTGAGGCTCCCCTCCATTTACCGCAGGCAATTGTTGAACACGGCCGGCGGGCCGATGTGCTCCTGGTCGATTGTCTGACGCTCTGGATCAGCAATCTTTTGATGGAGACCGGCGATGAGGAAAAAATTCTGAAACGAATTCTCAGCCTGACACAATCCCTGCAGTCAGTGAGCTGTTCGCTGGTGCTCGTCTCCAACGAAGTAGGGGCCGGAATCGTCCCCGAAAATAAGCTTGCCCGGCAATTCAGAGATCTTGTCGGTGCAGCCAACCAGGCCGTTGCCGAGCGTGCAGACCGTGTTGTTTGGATGGTGGCGGGGATTCCGGTGAGGATTAAGGGATAATAACCGGTGTTCGGACCGGAGTCTCACATGATCATAATAATGCGAATTTCGAATAATGAATATCGAATATCGAATGTCGAAGGCATAAACGTTTTAGGACTGAGTGCTGAGGACTGAGGACTGAGTTGAAGAGAATTCAGACGCTGGAAACAGCCACACGCTCAGTCCTCAGCACTCATGGCTTTTTGATTTAAACAGAGCGCAGCGATGCCTAACTTCGTTATTCTGCGGTTGGATATTCGATATTTTGCGGTTTGTGTTTCAACCCTATTTCGGGTCGGCTGAAGTGAGAAATATTAAATCAACACAGGGGAAGGCCGATGCGTGACTTTTTTTCAGCCATCCGATTCATCACGATCCTGCCCTGGGGTCGGGCCGGATCTTTTGATCCGCCCCGCATGATTCCCTATTTTCCGATTGTCGGCGTCGCCCTCGGCCTATTGCTGGCGTTGTTTGATTACGTCGCGCTGCGTTTATGGGGTAAGCCGGCGGGCTCACTGCTGGATGTTGTCTTTCTGGCCGTACTCACCGGTGCTTTTCATATTGATGGTTTGGGAGATGCCGCCGACGGTCTTTTGGGACAACGCTCCAAAGAAAAGATACTGGCAATCATGAAGGACAGCCGCCTGGGGACGATGGGCCTGGTTGCCATCGTATTTGGGTTATCCATGAAATGGGTCGGAATTGCGGGTTTGGATTCCGGACGCAGCGTTTTACTGATTATTGTACCGGCTTACGCCCGCGCAAGCATGCTCTTCGGTATACGATATTTGAAATACGGTCGGCCCGAAGGGGGCACAGGGCTGGACTTCTTTAATGACCCAATTCAGCCAACGGCCTTTTGGGGATTAAGTGTTCCGGTGCTGCTCTCTTTTTTGCTCGGCTGGAAAATGATCTGGCTCAATCTTTGCTTTGCCGCCCTGACTGCGGGTTTAATTAAATATTACAAAAATCGGGTAGGCTGTATCACGGGCGATATGCTGGGAGCAATGACGGAGGTAATCGAAGCCGCGCTGTTTTTGACGGCTTCCATCGGAGGTGCGCAATGATTTTCGATCGCGGTGGCAATAGCCGCTTTTTTAAAAACCAAGGGGATTCCCTATTAAATGCGGCTGAGGCGCAATGGGTCGGTTCGTGATCGCACAATACCCGATATGGTTAATTTTGCCAGCAGCTTTTGCTCTGGACTTGATACTGGGAGATTCACAATCATTGCCCCACCCGGTGCGCTGGATGGGAATTGCCATTGCGAAACTGGAGCCATATTTCAGAAAAATATCATCTAATTTGGCATTTGCGGGCCTCGTGTTTGCGGCTGCCTTAATCATCGGTACCTGGGTGTTGACGTATCTGGTCGTTGCGCTCAGTGCTGCAATTCATCCCTGGCTAAGTTACGGTATTGAAATCATAATAATTTATTTTTGCATCGCCGCCCGATCTTTGGAGGAGGCGGCTATAGAGATACGGGATTGTCTTGTGCAAAACCGGGTAAATGACGCCCGTCATAAAGTGGCACTGGTTGTCGGCCGGGATGTCGCACAGTATGATGCAGGTGGAATCGCCCGGGCGGTTGTTGAGACAGTGGCCGAAAACCTGGTGGACGGGGTTACAGCGCCGTTGCTTTTTGCAGCAATCGGCGGGGCTCCCCTGGCAATGGCGTACAAAATGACCAACACTCTGGACTCGATGGTAGGCTATAAAAATGAGGCTTACCTCCGGTTCGGCAAAGCTTCCGCCAGAATCGACGACATCTTAAATTATGTTCCGGCGCGGCTCTCCGTTTTCGTTATTTCCCTGGCCAGCCAGATTCTTTCAGGCTGGGGGAAACGATCGCTGAAAACCGCCCTCACGGAAGGGGCACATCATTCCAGCCCGAATGCCGGCTTTCCGGAAGCAGCTTTTGCCGGTGCGCTGGCGGTTAAGCTCAATGGCCCTAATTATTACCAGGGCAAACTGGTAAACAAACCCTTCATCGGCGTGCACTTCGGCCAAACAAGACCGGCACACATTAAAAAAGCATGTGACATCATGCTGCTCTCCTCTTTTCTATGGCTGGTGTTGCTGATAGGGACAGGGATCCTCTTTGAGCTTGTTGCATAGTGAATCCAAAGAGAAATCTTAAGTTTCGGGTTTCGGTCATTGGCCGCGACGCAGCGGCTTCGTCCGCGCTGGCGGGGGGCAGCTCAGCCGCCTGCCAAGACAACGGCTGGTCTGATCAAAAAAGAAACTAATGAACGTCGAACATCGAACGTCCAACGTCCAACATCGAATATGGAATTTTGTTAATTTAAAAAAATACTGAACAACATACGGCGCAAGCGCCTGGTTTGTGCGATCGAATCGACCAGTCAAAATCCGCTCGCCGCAACGCGTTGCAGGATTCGATTCACTTTTTTTTAAAACAGATAAAGCGTAGCGCCATCCCCATTGGACGTTCGACGTTCGATGTTCGACGTTCAGT
>CP070771.1:1480227-1486008 GCA_020345785.1 Desulfobacterales bacterium | reverse complement strand
GTGGACATGATGACCTCTGAAGTGGAGGCGCCGGCGTTAACCTTAAAACGTTTGTCTTTGGCTATGTCCGCCGCCAGTTCGGGGGCAAAAAGCCAGCCGATCAGATCGACGTCGCCAGCCTTCAAGGCCGCAACCTGGGCGCTCGGATCCTTGATAAAGCGGTAGGTCACACTGTCCAAATAGGGCAGCGCAGGGTTCCAGTATTTCTCGTTTCTGACCATCTCAACGCTGTCGCCCCGGGTCCATTTGGCAAACTTGAAGGGTCCGGTCCCGATCGGCTCGGCAGCGGTGTTTTCGAAGCCCTTCATCGGCAGCATGACCGCATCACCTTCGGCCATGTGGACAATGAACAGGGCGTCTACATCCTTGAGGGTCAGCTTCAGCGTATATTCATCGGGGGTTTCGATGGTTTCAATAACCCGGAAAAATTCCGGGTGGGCATTTTTGGTGCCTTCGGCCGCACCTCGCTCCAGATTCCACTTGGCCACCTGGGCATTAAAGGCTTCCCCGTTGTGGAAGGTGACCCCTTGACGCAGGTGGAAGGTGTAAACCTTGCCGTCGGGGGAGACGTCCCATTTGGTGGCCAAACCCGGTATAAATTGGCCGTTGCGGTCGACTTTGACCAGACCCTCCATAATGTTGGAGTAAACGACACGGTCGATGGCGGCCGAGGCACTTGCGGTGGGATCCAGGCCCGGTGGTTCGTCGCCTACGCAAAGGACCAGGTCGCCGCCTTTTTGCGGTGTAGCGGCCAATGACCCGTGCACTGGAACAATGAGGGCCAATACCATTGAAATCAATAGAAATTTTTTCATCATTCAATCTCCTTTTCTGAATTTGTCGACTTTCTCTTAATCCGGACAAGTCCGAACCAAAAAAGAAATTAATCACGAAAGCATCCCGCCCGGCGGGAAAAACACGAAAAAAGATAAGTTAAATTTCGTGCTTTCAAGATTTCGTGTTTTCGTGATGAAAATATTTTTTTATAAAAGGCAAAGATATTACATATAATATTCTAACGATCATCCAGATCACAAAATGCGGTGATGCCTGCGATGGAATGCGCATTTATAATGGCGTGGATAATGGCTCTCGACATGCAGTCTGCAGCGGCATGTCCCAGGTCATTGAGGGCCTGGGCCTTGGGGGCGGCAAAAATTCCGGGTGTTTCTGGCAGTTCTTTTGTGCCGGTTGCCAGGCAGAATATGGTATCGCCGTCGAACATGGTATGGGACGGGCGAATTGCCCTGGCCAGACCGTCATGGGCCATCTGAGCGACTTTTTGCGCCTGGGGTTTGGTAAGAACGGCGTCCGTTGCCACGACCCCGATCGTGGTATTTCGTGCGGGACCGAGCTCCGGTTTGGGAGGTATTATTACGGCACGCTTTCCCTGCCGACCGAATTCTCCATTGATTTCCCGGCCGATTTCCCAGGGACGGCCGTCAGCGGGGTTGATAACCGAGCCGTCGGGATTGACGGCCACCAGGGCCGCCACGGCAATGCCGCTGGCCAACAAAAGACTCGCTGTACCCAGTCCTCCTTTTATACTGCCGGCAACAGCTCCGGTTCCGGCACCGACACAGCCCATTTCCAGCGGATAATCACCGGCGCCTTCACAGGCAAATCGGCCCCAATCCCCGTTGATGGGTGGAATAAATTGCTCGCCCCGACCCAGATCATAGAGCACGGCAGCAGGGACAATCGGAGCGACATATCCCTGATCGAGCGGAAAACCATAGCCTTCTTCGGCCAGCCAGCGAGTCACCCCATCGCAGGCTGACAGTCCGAAAACGGAGCCGCCGGCGAGGACAACGGCTTGGGCCCGCTCGACCAGATTGTGTGGTGCCAATACATCGGTTTCTCTGGTTCCCGGAGCAGAGCCTCTCACATCCACGCCGGCCACAGCACCTTGCGGACAGACGGCCACCGTTACACCGCTGACCGCCCGTTTATCCGTATAATTTCCAACCAGAATCCCTTCGATATCCGTCAGGGCATTGTGCTTTCCAGGTTTTGCCAACTTCTTCTCCTGATCGTTCGACCATTAAATTTGATTTCTATAAGCAATACGCCCTAAGGTGTCAAGTTTAAATAGAAAATATTAATATTGACTTTAAATTGTTTAATGGGATAGAAATACCAATTTATGCGTAACGGGTTGATCCCAACAAGTCGATATGGGTGAAACCTGAAACCTCTATCCAGTGATTACAACGAATAGTAGAAACACCGAGAAGATATTCGCATGATACAGTTGATTCGAGGATTTAAAGACATTCTTCCCGGGGAAGTGCAGCTGTGGCAGGAGATCGAAAGGGTCGCCCGGGAGCTTTTTGAAGATTTCGGCTTCAGTGAGATTCGAATTCCGATCATGGAGCGCACCGAACTGTTTAAACGCAGCATCGGCGAAGATACGGATATCGTCGAAAAGGAGATGTATACTTTCCCCGACCGCGGTGGGGAGTTGGTGACGTTGAGACCGGAAGCCACGGCCTCCATCTGCCGTGCATATATCCAGCACAAACTATATAGTCAGGATCCGGTTCAAAAACTCTATATGATCGGCCCGATGTTCCGGCGTGAGCGACCGCAGAAGGGCAGGTACCGGCAATTTTATCAGATCGATGCCGAGATTTTCGGTGTACAATCCGGTCTGGTGGATGCCCAATTGATATATTTATTGGTGACCCTTTGCACGCGGCTTAAACTGCAGGATGTTGAAGCCCACATCAATTCCCTGGGGTGTCCCCAATGCCGCCCGCAATTTAGAGGTGCCCTGAGTGACTTCCTGCTGACCCTCGGCGACCGGCTGTGTCCTGACTGTATTCGCCGGCGGGACCGCAACCCGTTGAGAGTTTTGGACTGTAAAGTTCCCTCCTGCCGGGAGGCATTAACCGGTGCGCCTTCCATTATAGATCATCTGTGTGAGGGTTGCCGGTCTGATTTCGATCAGGTTATGGCGGCTTTAAGCCGACTCGAAGTGACGTATGTCATCGACAGACAGTTGGTGCGCGGGCTCGATTATTACACCCGCACCGCCTTTGAGATCCAAACAACGTCCCTGGGTGCCCAGAGCGCGGTGGCCGGCGGTGGTCGTTATGACAATCTGGTAAAAGAACTGGGAGGACCCGATATCCCGGCCACCGGATTTGCCGTCGGCTTTGACAGACTGGCTGAGCTTGCCGCTATGTATGCCCCGGCAACGGTCCAAAAACCGGATATCTTTGTGGCGGCTTTAGGCCCTAAAAGTCAAGCGTTGGCCTTTGAGTGGATTTGCAGGCTGGGAATGGAGGGTGTTCGGGCTGAGATGGATTTCAGTGATAAAAGCCTCAAAAGCCAGATGAAGCGGGCCAATCGGCTGGGTGCTGTCTACGCTATGATTCTGGGCGACAATGAATTGCAGGAGGGAGCCGCGGTTCTGCGGAATATGCAGACGAAAGAACAAGTTTCAATTACTTTAGATAACATTGTGAACACTATTAAATTACGATTTAAAACAACGGATCCATGATTTTTTTGATTGGATACAACAACAGAAAGTAAAAAAATTCTATTCTGATGACGGTTTCGTGAAACGTTTATATGCAGGGCGTTCAAATCTTGATGGAATACCGCTGCCGCGGCGTCCGAAGGACGCGTACGATGAGTACGTCGGAATGACGAAAGACGCAGCACAACGCAGCAGATGGATTTTTCACGAAACCGTCAGGAAGGAGATAAATATTGCCAGACCAACTAGGAGATATGCGACGAACGCATAGCTGCTGTGAGTTGAGCGCCAAAGATGTCGGCCAAGAAGTGGTCTTGATGGGCTGGGTTCTGCGGCGGCGGGACCACGGCGGGGTCATTTTCGTAGATCTGCGCGATCGTGAAGGCCTCACTCAGGTAGTATTCAACCCCAAGGTCGACCAGGCCGTTCATGACAAGGCTCATGAGATTCGAAATGAATATGTGCTGGCGGTGCGGGGCAAAGTCGACCCGCGACCGGAGGGTATGGTCAATCCCAACTTGAAAACCGGTGAGATCGAGGTGATGGTCACGGAGCTTAAAATTTTAAACTCTGCTGTAACCCCGGCTTTTGTCATTGAGGACGATATCGAAGTGTCGGAAATGATTCGACTTAAATTCCGGCATCTTGATTTGCGGCGTCCGCAAATGCAAAAAAATCTTATCCTCAGACATCGGGCAACGACATCAGTACGCAATTATCTGAACCGTCAGGGATTTCTGGATCTGGAAACTCCCTTTTTGACGCGCAGTACGCCCGAAGGCGCCCGGGACTACCTGGTGCCCAGCCGGGTCAATCCCGGCCAGTTTTATGCGCTGCCTCAGTCGCCCCAGATATTCAAGCAGCTTTTTATGATCTCCGGCTTCGACCGGTATTATCAGATTGTACGCTGCTTCCGGGATGAAGATCTCCGGGCCGACCGACAACCGGAGTTTACCCAGATCGATATCGAAATGTCCTTTGTGGGTGAAGAAGATGTGATGAACCTGACCGAAGGGATGATGACCTCAGTCTTTAAAGACGTGCTGGGTCTTGACATAATGACCCCTTTTGCACGGCTGACATATGAGGAGGCGGTGGGTCGCTTCGGCCTGGATAAACCCGACACCCGCTTTGATCTTGAATTAAATGATATCTCGGATATTGTCGCGGGCTCCGGGTTTAAGGTCTTTTCCGAGGCCGTCAAAAAAGGCGGTATCGTCAAGGCATTGAATGCCAAGGGATGTGTTAATTTTTCACGCAAGGAAATCGACGATTTGATCGATTTTGTCGCCGTGTATCGCGCCAAAGGCATGGCCTGGATTAAAGTCAAAGAAAATGAATGGCAGAGCCCGATTGCGAAATATTTCACCGACGACGAGAAACGAGCCCTGGCCGAACGCATCGGAATGGTGCCCGGCGATCTTGTTTTTTTTGTGGCCGACCAACCCAAGGTGGTCAATGAATCCCTGGGGAATCTCAGAAATCACTTGGGCAGCAAACTCAACCTGATCGATGAGAAAGAATTCAGATTTTTATGGGTCACCCGTTTTCCTATGTTTGAATACGATGAAACCGAAAAGCGCTACCAGGCCTTGCATCACCCATTTACCTCACCTTTGGAAGAAGACTATGTCAAACTGGAAGATGATCCCTTGGCGGTGAAGTCCCGTGCTTATGACCTGGTGTTAAACGGCTTCGAAATCGGCGGTGGCAGCATTCGGATTCATCAACGCGATGTTCAGCAGAGGGTATTTAAAGCGCTGGGCATGAAGCCGGAGATCTATGAAGAAAAATTCGGCTTTCTGCTTTCGGCGCTGGACGCCGGGGCACCGCCCCACGGGGGGATTGCCATCGGATTTGACCGACTGGTCATGTTATTGTGCGGGGAAGCATCCATACGGGATGTCATCGCCTTTCCCAAAACCCAGAAGGCCGCCTGCCTGCTGACCGGGGCCCCCTCAACCACCAGCAAGGAGCAGCTGGAAGAGCTGAACCTGAAACTGCAACCCGGTATTCAGACAAGCCAGGATAACTGAATACAGGTAACAACTTAATTCGGTTGAAACTGAAATTGTCTGTAATGTAAAAAAACCGTACTCGTAGTCTGCCGGACCAGTCGCAAAATTTTATCTTGACATCGACCGATTATTCAATTAATTTACGTGATTCAAATTGATCCTCGGTAGCTCAATCGGCAGAGTCCGCCGGAGGCGGATTAACCACGAGGCTGTAGGTTGGCCCAGAGATTAGAGGCAGCAATCGAGAAATTATTTGATCCTCGGTAGCTCAAT
>CP070771.1:1474274-1480127 GCA_020345785.1 Desulfobacterales bacterium | reverse complement strand
CACGAAAGGACGAAAACACGAAAAGGAGAAAATAAAATTTTCGTGTTTTCTAAATTTCGTGTTTTCGTGATGAAATCCGCCTCATGCGGATCATAAAAGGCGAAAAAATAACAGTTAAGACTTTAATCCGGTTACCTGGAAAGTTCCAGTTGAATTCGATCGTATTTTATCATACCTCGAAGATCACGAAGATCATAAAGGAAAGAAACAGTCTAAAATTATTGCAAAAATCTTGACTGAATGAATGGTTCCTGATAGACATTATTTTAAAAGTTATTGCAAATTAAACCTATTACAACGGAAAATCAAATGCCGTATTCACAGCCGTACTCCGTTTACAATCTGAAAACAGTGTCTTATTGTCAATAAAACAACTGTAATCTAAAGATCCTGCACCTTTTATCTATCAAGCACTTCCGTAATACTTCAGTAGTCTCGTTCGCCTGTGCTGCAAACGGCTGAGCACCAGCCAGCTCAGCAAGCGGAGGATAAATGAGCAATATCTTTATCAGTTACTCAAGTCAGGACCGTGAATCGGCGCGTCGCTTGGCGCAAGGGCTCGAGCAGGAAGGCTGGTCTGTCTGGTGGGACCGTAAAATTGCGGTCGGCAAATCATATCAGCGCGTCATTGAAACAGAGCTCGACGCGGCTGACTGCGTCATCGTCATCTGGTCCGAAAATTCGGTTGCTTCTGACTGGGTCGTGGCCGAGGCGGCCGAAGGTCGTGAGCGCAATCTTCTGGTACCGGTCTCCATAGACGACGCCAAACCACCGCTGATATTCAGACAAATCCAAACCGCCGATCTCAGTACATGGGACGGCAGTCCTTCAGCGCCCGTTTTTCGCCAGCTGGTGAATGATATCCATCCTTTAATTGCCGAGTCTAAAAAGGACGAAACATCCGCGCAACCGTCGCCGGCATCGGGGACGGCAGCCCCATCACAACCCGCGCCAACCAGCGGGAAAAATTTCAAATGGTATGCTTTGGCGGCGGCCGTCCTGATAGCGATCGGGCTTTTGATCGCCTGGCCTTACGTACAACCTATGGTTAATTCCGGAAAACAGTCGACACCTTCTGCTCAAGTTATTGATTTTAGTGCCGATCCCCCGCAAATTGAAGAAGGCGGTTCCGCCAGGATCAGCTGGAAAACCAAAAATGCGCAGAAGATAACCCTGAGTACGGAGAAAGACGCAGCGGGAGAAAGCATCGCACCGGCGGGCTCAAAGACCGTGCGTCCGAGGGCGACCACGACTTTTTTTTTGAAAGCTCAGGGATCAGAGCCGGAAAAAACAGCTGATGTTGCCCAAATAACCGTCACGGTTACACCGCCGGCAGCCATACCTGATCCTCAGATTGTAGTGTTTGAGGCGGACCACAAGGTTCTGACCCGGGGCGACGGCAGCGCGCTGCACTGGGAAACAGCCCATGCATCCCGCATAGAGCTTGACGGTGCGCCCGTACACCCCAGGGGTGATATCGAAATAAGACCGGATCAAACCACGACCTATCGTCTGTCCGCAATCAATGAATCCGGCCAATCCGAAAGCCGCGCAATTACCATAATGGTCGAAGACCTGCCCCGGGACGAAATCGCCGAAATTCAGGAATTGCTTTCAGCGCTGGGCTATGACGCCGGCACCGCGGATGGACTGCCGGGTCCAAAAACCCGCTCTGCCATCGAGGCTTTTCAAAATGATAACGGCTGGCCTGTAACCGGTCTGCCGTCGCGGTATCTTGCCGAAAAGCTGCGGGAAGCATATGGGTCTGTTCCCGCCCCGCAAATTTTAGTTTTCAGATCCGATCGACAAAAAATTGCACGCGGTGAAACGCTGAACTTGCACTGGGAAACTGCCAACGCCGATAGGGTAAGTCTGAACCCGCTGGGAAACGTCGAAGCATCGGGTGAACGCCTGGTACGACCCGCTGACACCATGGCATATGAGCTGGTGGCGACCAACCGGATCGGCAGAACGGTCCGGGAAACCATCGCTATCCAGGTTGAGGTCCCTCTGGAAATTGAATCATTGACAGTCGACAGGCAGCGCATCGATCCGGATAGCAAGACCGCCATCCATTGGCGGACATCCGGCGCCGAGCGGGTCGACCTGATTCCTTTCGGCGAAGTCGGCCCCACCGGCAGCAAAATCGTTTCGCCGAACAAGACAACCACATATGAGCTGGTGGCGACCAGCGCCGTTGGTGCCAAGGTCAACCGCTCTATCACCATTGAGGTTGGATGCCCGCCAAATATCGATAAATTTTGGGCGGACAGCGACAGGATAGATCGGGGCAGTGCCACTTATCTGCGCTGGAACACCTCTTGTGCCGAAGGGGTGGAAATCACCTCCCTGGGAAGGGTGAAGCCGGAAGGAAGCTTGAAGGTCTCGCCGGCCGAAACGACAACCTATATCCTCACGGCCTGGGGCCGCGAGAAGCAGTCAACCCAGCAGAAAGTCACCATTACTGTTGTTTCTGCGACCGTGTCCGGCGGAACGATAATTCTGGCAGGCGGCGGGAGTTATTTGGATGACAAACGCGTAATTTACGCAATCTTGTATGGTGTTCCGCTAGAGGGAATTTCAGCAAAACGAATCGGCAAGGTGCAAACACTTTTTGAGTTCCCACTCGGAAAGAATAAAATAGATGCAGCTAAATACAATTACGATGTAAAAAGGTCCAAAAAGTTCATGGCCGAAGCCGGTCTTGTCAAAGGCCTGCGTGCTTACATGGTTTATACCGAGGACCTGTCGGATCTGGCCCAGGACGTCGAATATTATCTCAACCGCATTGGGATTCAGGTTAAATCAGAAGCCGCCAGCTCGGCCACAGCCCGACAAGCCGCCGAAAGAAATTTAAAAGGCGGACGACCGACGTTATTGCTGGAGTCTTTAAAATAAAACAAATGACTGTGCGGTAAATTTGCTGCCAACGGCGCCATTTTTTATAAGCTCGGCCTTGGAGGACGTCTATCACATCTTGCTCAATTCATAAACCCGGCGTATCAGAGAATCGCTTGCCAGGCTGTTTTGCAGATCGGGATGTTGCAGCCCCGCTTTGACGTGATCGATGACGTCGCGCGCCGTACGATAGGCGACCCGCGCTTTTTCCTGCTTGGCGGTTGCGGTATAAAACCTTCCCATGGCAAAATGCGTTTTCCACAACTGGGTTGGATTGGAAATACTCTCAGCAATGCTTAACGCCTGTCGAAACGCCGCTTGCGCTTCATCCCATTGTCTGCGTGCAGCGGCAATCTCGCCTTTCAACCGCCATCCTTTCACCAGATATTTACGCGAGCCTGTTCGGGTTGCTCCATCCAGACAGTGCTCGGCAAACTCACCTGCACGGGTTAAATCGCCGCGCGCCAGCTGAAGTTCCCCGTAGCTGGCAAAAAGGTGCATACGGTAGCGCCATTTCATCCAATCGCTGGTGGCTGGATCATGTACCAGCCGATAAATTTCTTCGAAGGTCTCCCTTGCGGATCCCAGATCGTTTTGCGCCAGCAACGTATCGCCTAGATTGAGCTGGGCGTTGGCAATGCATTCGGCGTCTCCCCGTTTGCGGGCGCCCTCAGCCGCCCTTTGGTTAAAGATGAGGGCCTGGGGCAGGTCTCCGCATTCCAGGTAAAGCCACCCGAGGGTGTTCATCATGCGGAGGTGATAGACCTCGGCTCCGGCCTTTTCGGTGACCGCCAATCCTTCCTCCAGCGTGGTCAACGCCTGATCGTAATCGCCGTTTCCAGTCAGGGCAATGGCACTCGAAAAAAGGTTGCTGCAATAAGGTACCAGTAAGTTATGTGCTTGCGCGACCCGTAACCCCTGCCGCAAATATTTGATACCGTCTGAAAATTCCCCCCGCCAATTTTTCAGAAGGCCTTTGAAATTCAGGGAAAACGACTCATGGATCGCATCCCCCGCCGATTGGCTGGCAGCCAGGGAGCGGTCGAATGCCTCGCTGCTCTCAGCGATGTGTCCGGTAACTGCGTGCACGGCGCCGCTGATAAAGTATCCGCCGGCCTTGAGTGAATCGGCATCGATTTGTCCTGCAATCTCGACCGCCTGGCGCGCATAGGATAGAGAACGATCGAACTCGTGAATCCAACGAGATGCATGGCCCATGGAGATCAACGCCTGCCCTTCACTGATACGGTCGCCGGTTTGATGTGCCAGGTCAAGGGCACTTTCTCCCTCGCGCCGCGAACGCCCGAAATCGCTTAAAAGAAGATAGATATCCGATTTGGCCTGGTGAATCGTGATCCGGGTTTTAAGATCCACCTTGCTGCCGAGATGATCTACGATTTTTAATGCCTGATCGTAAAAGTCGAGGGCTTCCCGGTTGGCAAACGACTGGACGGCCTTTTGAGCTGCCTTGAAAAAATATTCCAGTGCTTTCTCCCACTCATGCCCGTTGGCAAAATGGAAGGCGAGCACCTCATATTGTTCGGCGATGCGATCGGCATATAAATCCTCAATGGCCCGGGCAATCAGCCTGTGCAGTCGGCGCCGCTGCCGGGCCAGCAGAGAATTGTAGGCAACGTCCTGAGTGAGGGCATGCTTGAACATGTAAGCCAGTTCCGGAAAGATGTCCTTTTCATAAATCAGCTCGAGCGCCTTGAGTTCCTGCAAAAAAGATTCAGTTTTACCCCGAATTTCCGTCAAACGGTCCAGCAGACGGTAAGTAAAGGTCCGGCCGATGACGGCCGCCAGCTGGAGTGTTTTTTTGGGAGCCTCTTCCAGACGGTCGATCCGCGCCATGATCACATCCTGGATGGTATCGGGAATCAGCACCTCATCCGGGGCTTTTGCCAGAATCCAGCTGTCTTCAGAGCGCCGGATAACGCCGGTCTCGCGCAAGGTCTTGACTACCTCTTCCACAAAAAAAGGATTTCCCTCTGCTTTGCCCGCGATCAGTGTCTGCAGCGCTTGCGGCAGCCTGTCGATCGACAGGATCGACGTGGCCATCTTCAAGCTATCCTCCGTGGAAAGGTTGTCCAGCGCAATTCGCGATTGAAAGGTTCGATCTTCGATGGGGTTGATGTAGCCGGGGCGGTAGGTCAAAATACACAAAACCCGACCGGCGGGGATGCTGTCGGTGATAAAGCGCAGGTAGAATTCCGTGGCCTGATCCATCCAGTGAAGATCTTCAAAAACCACGACCTGCGGGCGGAATTCGGCCGCACGCAGGATCAAACGCCGCAGGGCATCAAAAATCTCCATGCGGCGCAGCTGGGGATCCATGGCTTTAACTTTGACGTCACCCGGGTCGACTGCCAGCAAATAGCGAAGGTAAGGCAGCACTGGCCGCAACTCTTCGCCGACATCCAAAACACCGCGCTCAACCTTGACAATGATGATGTCTTCGGTATCATTCTCCTCGATATGAAAATCGCGTTTGAGCAGGTCGATCAGCGGATGGTATGCAATCGACCAGCCAAAGGAAACGGAGTGCCCTTCGAGCCAATCAGCCTCTGCACCAAGCTGCCGATGAAATTCGTGAAGCAGGCGGGATTTGCCGATGCCCGGCTCGCCTACGATGAACACCATTTGACCTTGCCCGGTTCGGGCTTTGTCGAAACATTCCTTCAAAAGGGTCAGCTCCTGCTCACGTCCCACGAACGGTGTCAAGCCCCGCTCGGCCTCGATCTCCAGCCGGGTGCGGGCACCGCGGTCTGAAATTATCTCCCAGGCACGTATCGGTTTGGGCGCACCTTTAAGAGACAGTTCACCCAAAAATTGGGTGTGATAGAATCCCTGTATCATTTGATAGGTTGTCTCGGAAATGACGATCTGGCCCGGATCTGCCGCCTGCTGCAGACGGGCTGCCAGGTTGGTAGTATCCCCAACGGCGGTATAGTC
>CP070771.1:1468315-1474174 GCA_020345785.1 Desulfobacterales bacterium | reverse complement strand
CCCGGTTGCGCAGGATACCACCCTCCCCCCGTACGGCTTCAGAAATCAAAATGCCCAAGCCCTTGATGCCGGTGGGGTGAAATTGGAAAAACTCCATATCTTCCAGCGGAATGCCGCGACGGGCGCATATCGCCGGACCGTCACCGGTGTTGGCATGGGCATTGGATGTGATTTTGAAGATACGCCCGAAGCCGCCGGTGGCAAACAGGACGGCCTTGGCAGCAAAAATATGCAATTCGCCGGTGGCCAGTTCCAACGCAACAACGCCCTTGCAGCGATGATCATCTAAGATTAAATCAACTACCTGGAATTCGTCGTAAAAAGACACATTGTTCTTGATACATTGCTGGTAAAGTGTCTGCAAAATCATATGCCCTGTGCGATCGGCGGCATAGCAGGCCCGGCGCACAGGCGCTTCGCCGAAATTGCGGGTATGACCGCCAAAGCGGCGTTGATCGATGCGTCCGGCGGGCGTCCGGTTAAACGGCAAGCCCCTGTTTTCCAGATCATAAACCGCCTGAACGGCTTCTTCGGCCAGGATTTTGGCCGCCTGCTGATCGACCAGATAATCGCCGCCTTTGACGGTGTCAAAGGCGTGCCATTCCGGCTTGTCTTCTTCCACGTTTCCCAGCGCGGCGCTGATGCCTCCCTGAGCCGCCCCTGTGTGGCTGCGAATAGGAATTAGCTTTGAGAGGACGGCCGTTTGCGACCGTTGACTGGCTTCCAAGGCCGCATACAGGCCCGATCCACCAGATCCCACAATGATCGTTTCAAATTGATGAATCACGCTCCACCTCCGTGAATGGTTGAATTTCGATGAATGCATCTTCCCAGGCGGTCAGAATGGTATTTGAACTTCTAAAACCAAGACATCGCCTTTGATAATGCGCTCCGGGGTATTCCCAAATTGCGCTAAAATATTTTTAAACGATGTACCAGGAAATTCCAAGAAATTAAAGCAGTTCTCAAAGAAATTTTAAACGGATTTCTTTTTATGGGTGCTCAGAAGAGATGGCTGATAAAAATTCAGGGGAAACGTATCATATTGGAAAAAATATAACAATACGTTAAGCACCTGGACATATGGGAAATCTTCCTCGAAGTCAAATAATTGACAGGTCAAAAAGGTGTTACTTCCCGAGAATCGACCTTTGCGCGCTAATATGCAAATACCCTCCATGGAGAATATCGTACGTATTACCATAAAGTTATCAGCCTTCAGGCGGTTTTGAGAACCGTGAAGATCAATACCCGCCCTGGCACTCGATTTGCATAAAGTGCATTACGGTGCGCTGGGAGCCTGATTTTCGTTACAGGATATATTAAACCTTGATAATCTAAAAGGGAGCCAAAATGTACCTGCGAATGATTGCATTACCCCTGCTGATATTTACAATTGCGGCTTATCAACTCCAGGACGAGTGGAAACCACTTGGAGGCATGATACTTGGTCCTATAATATGGTCTGGTGAGTGTGGAGAAAATTTAATGGTCGGGCTTGATAAGAATCGAAATCAACTAATTGACCATTGCTATTGTGTGAAGGTGATCAGCAAGAGAATGTACTATAAACGCCTTAAAATATTTTATGAATACGATCGAGACACAAAGATACTGGAAAAACAGGGTTGTGTGTGTGACTAAGGCCCGGAAGAGGAATCGCCATATCGCCTGAAAGACTGTAACCGGCTTGCCGTATCGAAAAGAGATTGCACTTATGAGATGTCTGACGCAAACCACCTCCGTGCGTCAACGTGTTACATCTGCCTTGGGAGGCGGCATAGCCAATCTTCTCTGACCCCCGCAGAGCGGGATCTTCGACGGTCCCAGTGGACCAAGTTTTCAATGTTGGAACAAAAATGTCCTGCATCGTACAAAAATACGGCGGCAGCAGTGTGGCGGATGTAGACCGGCTGCAAAAAATAGCCGGCCTGATTGCAGACGCCAGGGGTCAAAACACAGATATCGCCGTGGT
Source organism: Desulfobacterales bacterium (assembly GCA_020345785.1). Next base: position 1,472,199 of record CP070771.1, on the reverse strand, counting down.
GGTGTCGGCCATGGGCAAAACCACCGATGAACTGGTGATGATGGCCCGCCAGATTTCACCGAAACCGCCGCGTCGTGAAATGGACATGCTGCTATCCACCGGCGAGCGGATCACCATGTCCCTTCTGTGCATGGCCCTGAACGAACTTGGCATTGATGCGGTGTCGCTGACAGGCTCCCAGGCCGGCATCATCACCAACGATCGGCACAATGACGCCCAGGTCATCGAAGTACGGCCGTTTCGGGTACAGGATGAAATGGCCAAGGGCAAAGTTGTGATCATTGGTGGTTTTCAGGGGGTCAGCTACAAGCGAGACATCACAACTTTGGGGCGCGGCGGTTCGGATACCACGGCGGTAGCGCTGGCGGCAGCGCTGGATGCCGAGCGTTGTGAAATTTACTCAGATGTGGACGGCGTCTACTCGGCCGATCCCACTATCGTTGGCGATTCCATTCACCTGCCGGAAATTTCCTATCCCGTGATGCAGGAAATGAGCATGGCCGGGGCCAAGGTATTGCATGCCGGTGCGGTCCAGTTTGCCAAAGAAAAGAACATCGCCATCTACGCCCGCAGCACGTTTGACCCCGGCCGCGAAACTGTAATCCGCAGGCTGTCACCTGGTGCCGTTATCGGCGTGCAGGCGGTCGTCAGCGAAAAAAAAGTAGAACGACTGCGGCTGCAGGGCACTGATGCCGGTACCCGATTCAAACAGGCTGCTGAATATCTGGAAAGCGAGCAAGTCCCGATCAAGGAAGTCAATGTGGCCGAGACCGGTTCCGACGGCAAGCAATCCAGGGCATCTTTTGTGATATCCACGCAAAACATCTATGGCTGGGAACAAATCAAGACCGCCCTGATCGATAACATCGGCGCTGGAATCGAATTCGACACCGATCTGGCGGCGCTGTCTTTGATCGGCGAAGGATTAAACCGCAACAATCTAACCCTTCTAGAGACGCTCGATCTGCAGGCAGACAACGAAATACCTGTTTTCGGCATCACGACAACCTCGTTTCGCATCTCCCTGCTGCTGCCGCGCAACCGGATCGAAGAAAGTGTTCGCCTCTGCCACGACCGCTGGGTGGCGGGCACCGCCGAATGATATTCATCATTTCAGTTCCTCCCACGCTGCAAAACTTATTCACCACTTCTGTCTTTGCTGATCCTGATCATCAAGACCTCCGATAGGTGAAAGAAAGGGTCGACTCTGATGAGGAAAAGCAACACCTTGATTTGCCAGATCACTATCGACGGTCTGACAAGGAGGAAGCAGCCGTAATACACCCAGCCCCAGATGGGAAACATGGAGTCCTGGAGTTATTTTGGCTTTGACTCCATCGGGAATAAATAATATCGTGACATTTTTGACCTCTTCAGCTTTCAAAAATTTGAAGGGAATTGATTCGTGCAAAACTTTATGGAACCGACAAGTGTCGCCCTGATCGGCATCAGTCGCAAGAGCGGACCCGGTGCATTTAATCTGATGGAAAATATGGTCAAATTTGGCTTTGACGGTGAAATTTTTCCGGTGAATCCCAATTCCGCTGAAATTCTCGGCAAAAAAGCCTACCCGAACGTGAGGGCCGTCAAAAAGAAAATAGATCTGGCAGTTATCAGTACACCCCGGGAGACAACCCTTAGGATTCTCGAAGATTGTGTAGCTGCAAAAATAAAAGCCGCCATCGTCGTCAACCAGGGCTTTACCGATGCAGACCGGCGCGGCAAAGAAATGCAGGCACAGATGACGGCAATGGCGCGAACAGACGGGATCAGGATTCTGGGCCCCAATACCCTCGGGGTTCTCAACAGTTTTAACAATTTTACGACGTCTTTTATGCCCGTGCCCAAGGTGAGAGTGCCGGTCGGGTTGATCTGTCAGTCAGGGATCTATTTTGTGGGTCCCCAAAAATTCAGCGGTGTATTCGGCAAGGGTATTGATCTCGGTAACGCCTGTGATATCGGTTTTTATGACGCATTGAAGTATTTGGCCGATGATCCAAACATAAAGATCATTGCCATTCACATGGAAGGCCTCAATCAGGGAAAAGAATTTCTTGCCCTGGCCGCCAAGGTTGTGAAAGACAAGCCCCTTGTCGTGCACAAAAGTGGAAGCAGTCGGACCGGCGCCAGGGCAGCCATGTCGCATACCGGCAGCCTGGCCGGCAATTATCGGCTACTTAAAGCGGCGTTAAAACAGGCGGGAGTTTCATTTTTAGAGGATGGAGGGCAAATGCCCCATGCGGTCAAGACCTTGCTGAATCTGCCCGGAATGAAAGGCAGCCGCGTCGGCGTCATCACATACAGCGGCGGGGCGGGCATTATGGTCAGCGACGGATTGGAAAGACACGGCTTGCAACTGGCCTCCTTTTCTGCCGCAACGATCAGCCAGGTGGCAAAACTTTCTCCGAGTTGGATGCCCCTGTCCAACCCTCTTGATATTTGGCCTGCCGTGATGCTCCATGGCGCCCGCAAGGCCTACACACTGGCGTTGAAAGCCGTGTTGCAAGACACCGGTGTTGATGCAGTGCTCTGTATCGCAATTGCCCCCTTGCCCCAGTTTTCCTTTTTGGACGTCTCCGAATCGCTCAATGAGGCCCTGGAGGCATTCCCGCCCACAAAGCCCGTCATTGTGTGGACGTATGGACCCAATCCACAGGAGGTTGAAGAAAGATTCGAATCCCGGAAAAGAATCATGACGTATCCGACCCTTGAGCTCGCCACCTGGGCGCTGTCGTTGTTGCGGGAAAGATATCGAATAACTGAGAATTAAAATCTAAAATGACGACGCGATCAGGAAGCCGGCCGCAGTCTCGCGGTCCCCGGCAAAAACTTTCCCGGCCGGAGCACTTTGCAAAGCGCTTCCACAAAGTAGAAATCACCGAACAATACGGCGCTGTCTGTGCCTTCCTTGTGCGGTTTGGAGTAGCAGCCATGCTTGAGCAGGCCCCGATGATCGGATTCCCGGGCGAGATAATCCCGACAAAGCGCTTGCAGCATCTCCAAGGCCGAGCGCTGCCATCTCTTCCCCTGCACGGGATCCGGATGGATGGCTGCCATATCGAGCATGGCCGATGAGACGACCGCGGCGGTGGATGAATCGCGCAGTGCGCGGGGAATTTGGGGGTCATCGAAATCCCAGAACGGCACCATGGCGTCACCTTCGGCAAGGCGTTTAAGGTAATATTCCGCCAGCGCCTCGGCAACGGTCAAATACACCGGATTGCCGGTGGCCTTGGCCGACGCCGTAAAACCGTATATCGCCCACCCCTGACCCCTCGACCAGCAGGACTCGTCGGAATATCCTTGAAAGGTGTAGCCGCGTTTGCGGATTCCGGAGGGCAAATCATATTCAACCGCATGATAGGTCGAGTCATCCGCACGGATAAAGTTTTGCCGGGTCATGCGGGCATGGCATTCGGCGGCCACACGAAAGCTTCCGTCGTCTGCATAATCTGCCGCCCAGTAGAGAAGCGGCAGATTCGCCATGGTGTCGATGGCTGAAGAGCGCCGGCCCCGATCATCGGACAGCGGCCCCCAGCTGGATATATACGCGCCCGCATGGGTCGGGATCAAGCGCGCCCGCAGCCGGTCTGCAGCACGCAGGGCAACACAGGCGTATTCTTCCTCTCCCGTCATGTGATGCATGGGTAACGCGCTGCTGTAAAAAATAAAGCCGATGTCATGGGTGTTGCCGTCCTCGCAGCGGGGCACGACAAGGTTCATACGCTCCCGCGCCCAAAGCAGAAAGCGCTTATCATCGCTCCAGAGATAAGCCGCCAGCAGAAGTCCGACCCAGAAGCCGCAAAACCAGTTGCCATGGCTCCAGGAGTCCCCGGAATATCCGGCGCTCAACGAAGCCGGCATCAGCTTCCAGGCACCCTGCG
>CP070771.1:1462347-1468215 GCA_020345785.1 Desulfobacterales bacterium | reverse complement strand
GGCTGCCGTGGCACAAAATACGACCTGGAACATCCAGAAAGCCAGCACCCATGGATCGCCGCCGACCTGAAAGTCGGAAAGGAAGAAACCGGATGTTCCGAACCAGCCGGTTGATGATGCTCCGAACATGACGCCGAAACCGACGGCCCAGAAAGCCAAGGAGCCCATGGAGAAATCCATCAGGTTTTTCATCATGATATTGACGGCATTTTTAGCCCGGGTGAAACCGGTTTCCACCATGGCAAAACCGGCCTGCATAAAAAACACCAAGGCTGCGGCAACCAGGGTCCAGACATAATCGGCATGGGACTGTACCAGATCGATCAGGTTTCTATTCGATTCTATTGTCGGCGGTTCATCACCCGCCCACGTGCGGGAAATAAATATTACGGTAAACAACGTTATAAATACCAATCTCTTAACTTCCACCAGCTTAAAAGGCTTGATAACTGCTTCAATTTTTTTCATCTAGCGGTTTCCTCCTGCAGATTACGATTTATGGTATTCCCGGGATTTTCGAACACGTCTGATATGTCGGCAACGACCATGCCATGTTCGAAATGGACGGAAATTAAATTATAACATTCTGAAATTATGTATAAAATCTTATTTATCAAGCCAACAGATATATTATAAAATTAGACATTTTTGTTATATTAAATAACATATAATACAAAATTGTATTATATTTTAATAAAATTACGGTTTTGTTCTCACAAATTGATCTTTTTGGCGTGTTGAATGCTTGGTTTATCGTTGGAAGAGAATCGGTTTTTGAGGTGGGTAAATCAGATCGTCAAGAATTGATTCTTGCCGTACAAATCCCGCCTCGGCCGGCCTCCGTATTCCGCCGAGGCGGGATTGCGTGTTCAACGACAAACAAACGAGTCTTCAGTTTCAGCTCTGTGGCTTTAAGCCGAGAAATTCACCTCAGCCGGTGCTTTGCTGGAAATGTTCGTTTTCGCCGCCGATTTAGCCGATAAACAGCAGGTCGGCAGACGAGATTAAAGCATTTTACGGCGTGTTACAAAATTGTTCCACTTTTGATCCGCTATATTCAATATTCCATTTTTCCATCCCTCCAAAGGCGGATCTTCGACATTCCATTATTCCATGGTTTATCTGACGGTCAAAACCACTCCGCTGGGGTGAAGTCAACGCTTGGTCCTCTATCTGGGCCAGGATTCTATAGTTATTCTTTTCGCTCCTCTCTATCGCGGTTGTTTTGGTAGCATTTTTCGCACTTTGCAACCAACCGATTAAAACCTGATTCATATATGGCACCCCCTGAAAGACCATATCCGGATGACAGATGGTGGATTTCGATGGTTACCTCACGACCACAATTCTGACAGCGAGCATTAAAAGAGAGATGCGACTTATCAGGACTGTGCTCAAACATTTGATTGAGAGTATTTATTTGGATTAACATCTTTGATCCCCCCTTTTTTTCGAATATAAGTAAAATGGCGTACCCCTTAAGACCCGTAATCCATTTTACCAAGCATAAATCTCAGAACTTTGACCAATTTTGAGAGATAGATCCATAAGTCCATAATCATGGATATTTTTAATCCCAACTTACATCAGAGCAATTATTGTGCCGAACGGCTGTAAGTTGATAACGGTCTTTCATTAGTATATTTATTATCTTGATATAATTACAAAAAATGCCTATTCGATTTTTTTCCCATGTTAGGTTGAGATGCGATTTTATAATGATGCCGACAAGGAAGTTTACATCTGCTATGATTTTTCTTTACCTTATGCAATTTTTAGTGTAAATGTAATTTACATTCGCGCTACTCACCTTAAATTATCGTAAACCTTTAGCCACAGAGACACGACGAGACCCAAAAGGTATGCGAAGATTTAACCTCTTTAGATACGGCATTCATCCAATTTTACCACAACCTCTGTGACCCGCGCTTTGGAGCCCGTACGATTACGCTTTTTCATAACCGAAAAGGGGAAATAGTTATGAGCACCCCCCTCGATATGTCGACAGCCTTTAACAAGGAAGATCTCAAACTGCTTTATGAGGTATCCACCTCCATCCACGCCATCAAAGATTTTGACGAGATGCTGCAGGCGGTTTTGCACAAGATCAAGGAGGTTTTTCAAATCGATGGTGCGTCGCTTGCCCTGCATGAGCCGGATCAGAAGATGTTTTATTTCCTTCAAACCGTGGAAATGCAACAAGATGGGAGGCACGATGATATTGAGAAAATGCACTTTGCGGATCATCTTGGCGTCGCCGGCTGGGTGCTGCGGAATAACCGGACAGTTTTAATTCCGGACGCTTCAAAGGATGAACGAATTTATAAAGAATTTAATTTACAAAAGGGCTTGTCCACCAGGTCCATGATCTGTGTACCGCTGAGAACCCCCAAGGGTATTATCGGTGTCCTTTATGCGATCAACAAGTTGGAAGGAAGTTTTACGAATAAGGATTCGCTGTTGCTGGAAATTCTTTCGGTAACCCTGGCCATGGCTGTCGAAAGTGCAAAGAATTACGGGCTTCTCAGACAGTATGCGAATTCCTTGGAAGCTGAAAATCGCAGGCTCATGTCGGAGGTTCAGGGCCGGTTTGAAGTGCAGGGGTTGATTGCCTCAAGCGCTTCGATGCGTCAGCTTTTTTCATTGCTTGAAAAGGTAATCAATGTAACCACAACGGTTTTAATTCAGGGGGAGACTGGCACCGGCAAGGAACTGATCGCCAAAGTTATCCATTATAACGGTCCGTTAAAGGATAAGCCCTTTGTTGCCGAAAACTGCGGTGCGTTATCGGAGAACCTGCTGGAAAGTGAGCTCTTCGGCCATGTAAAAGGCGCCTTCACCGGGGCCATATCAGATAAAAAGGGACTTTTTGAAATGGCAGACGGCGGGACGGTATTGTTGGATGAGATCGGGGAAATGTCGCGCGCCATGCAAGTAAAATTACTCAGAGTCCTGCAGGATGGCAAGTTCAGACCCGTCGGCGGTTCTCATTACATCAAGGTCAATGTCAGAATCATTGCCTGCACCAATCGTAATCTTGAAGAGGAAATGGCTGAAGGTAATTTTCGTGAGGATCTTTATTATCGTATTAATGTGTTTCCGATCACCATTCCGCCTCTGCGAGAGCGAAAAGAGGATATTCCGTTACTGGCGGCTTTCTTTTTAAAAGAATTCGCTAATAAATTCAAAAGGCCTTTACCCCGGCTGACTTCCACGGCTCTGGAGTTGCTTACCTGTTATAATTGGCCCGGTAATGTCCGCGAGCTTCAAAATGAGATTGAAAGGGCGTTTACCCTTGCCGGCAGCCATAAAGAGATAACCGAAGCGTACCTTTCCAACAAAATTTTTGACTCAGGGAGCCAGCCTTGCCCGGAATACGATAAAAGAGGTACACTGCAGCAGGTGACGGAACGCATTGAAAAACAGATGGTGTACGAGGCCCTTGATAAAGCCGAGGGCAACCGATCGCATGCAGCCAGCATGCTGGGAATTACCCGGCAGGGGCTGCTGAATAAAATCAAGCGCTACAATATTGGGATATAATTTCTTTTTTGGTTCCCCGCTAAAGCGGGATTTACGCTTCGCTCCAACCGGCTTGCCCGGATTAGGAAAAAGCCGAGTTTTAAGGGAGGGAACTTGCTACCATAAAAAGCATGGACCTTGCTGAGCCTAGCTGGAGCTGTGTTGTTTGGCATTCGACAAATTAGGGGAGGATCGACGACGATGAACGCGGCGGATTTTTTGGCAGAGGTATCCCTGTTTTCGAATTTTAGGAAAGAAGATTTGCAGCGCCTTGCGAAAAAGAGCCGCTCGTGTTTCTTCAAAATAGGCGATGTGATCATCAACGAAGGAGAGCGGGACGGACGGCTTTTCATCCTCATCAGCGGCAGGGTCGAAGTCATCAAAAGTTACCGCACCCCTAAGGCCAAACGCCTGCGGACACTGACCGCGCCATGCTATATTGGGGAAATGGCCCTGATCGACGATATGCTTCGATCAGCAACCGTGGTGGCAAAAGGAAACGTCCGGGCGCTTTGCCTGGATCACTGGAACCTGCGAGAAGAGATCGAAAAATACCCGGCCCTTGCGCTCGAATTGCTGCGGACGCTTTATCGACGTTTTATTGCCCTTGAAAAAATTATGGTCGATTCATTTGGAGGTTTCATTCCGATATGTTCTGCCTGCAAAAGGATACGCGATGGGAAGGGGGAATGGCTGTCAATTGAGCGCTACCTGATGATGCATACGGAGCATGAATTCAGCCACGGGATCTGTCCGGAGTGCCGAAAACACCTTTATCCGGAATTGTTAGAGGAGGAGTAATACCGAATTTCGGATTGCAGAATGCAGATTGCGGATTTATAAAATGATATAAGCCGATTTTATATTACATAATTTCTGCATTTATTAATTTATTTTGCAAAAACCTTTGCCCGCATTTCACACCCCCACCACAAGGCACTCATTTGGTCTATTCAATCCGAAATCCACAATCCGCAATCCGCAATCGAAAGACCCGCCACGCGACCTACAATCCCAGATATGTTTTTCGAATATGAGGATTTTCGAGCAGCTCCCTGCCGGATCCGCTCAGCGCAACCTGGCCGTTTTCCAGCACATAGCCGCGGTGCGAAATTTTCAGCGAGTGAAAGACATTCTGTTCGATTAAAAGGATCGAAGTTCCCTGCCGGTTGATTTTCTCAATGATTTCAAAAATAGTGCTCACCAGAACCGGCGCAAGGCCCAAGGAAGGTTCATCCAGCATCATGAGTGTTGGCAACGACATCAGGCCGCGGCCCATGGCCAGCATCTGCTGTTCACCGCCGCTCAATGTACCGGCTTTCTGAGTCAGGCGCTCCTTCAATCTCGGGAAATAATCGAACACCTGCTGCAGCGTTTCCTGCTGTACTTTTTGGGTTCGTGGGAACTGGGCGCCCATCTCCAGATTTTCCAGCACCGTCATGGTAGGGAAAATCTGTCGGCCTTCCGGTACATGGCTGATGCCCTGTTCGACGATGTGTGAAGACGGTGCGTGCGAAATATCATTTCCGTTTAGAGTAATATTACCTCGGCCGGATCTTAACATGCCTGAAATCGTTTTTAACAGGGAGGATTTACCGGCACCATTCGAACCGATAACCGATACGACCTCGCCCTGCTCGACGCTGATGCTGACACCTCTAAGGGCCTGCAAGTCTCCGTAATACACATCGATTTCACTAACTTTGAGCAATCAAAAACTCCTTACCCAGATATGCTTCGATAACTTCTTTGTCTTTGACGACCTTTTCGGGTTCCCCTTCAGCGATTTTGACGCCGTAATTGATGACGATCACTCTTTGAGATAGGGCCATGACGCCTCTCATCACGTGTTCGATCAATAATATACTGATTCCCTGACGGTTGACTTCCTTTAAAAGAGCGATCAACGCATCGACTTCGGTGGGATTTAAGCCCGCCATCACTTCATCCAGCAGCAACACTTTCGGGCGGGTGGCCAGAGCTCTCGCCAACTCCAGGCGCTTCCTCAAGGGCAGCGGCAAACCCTGAGCTTCTTTTTGAACCCAGTTCGACAGGCCCACAAATTCGATGATTTTCGTGGATAGCTTTTTGGCGTCGGCAGTCGATTTTTCTCTGGAAAGCGCACCAACCATGACGTTATCAAGCACGGAAATTGTCAGAAACGGTTTGACGATCTGAAACGTCCGGGCCATGCCCAATTGACTGATTTGAAAGGGTTGCAAACCGCGCAGCACCTTTTCTTCAAAATAGATATCGCCCTCATCCGGAGGCATAAAACCACTCAAACAGTTGAAAACAGTGGTCTTACCCGCACCGTTGGGGCCGATCAGTCCCAGAACCTCTCCC
>CP070771.1:1456327-1462247 GCA_020345785.1 Desulfobacterales bacterium | reverse complement strand
CGAGCTGGGCGAGGTGAAAGTACCGGACTTCAGACCGCCCCAGGTGGCACCCGGTGACTTTGGACTGGACCCGATGCCCTGGCATCAGCGGCTTTTACAGCCTTATTTCAAAAATGCCTACTCGGCCAGGCCCAAGGTTGTCTGGGAGCGCTGCATCGCCTGCGGCACCTGCATAGAAGGCTGCCCGATGGAAGCCGTCAGCTTTGTCAAAGAAAAAGCGTACATCGATGACGACAAATGCATCCGCTGCTATTGCTGCCATGAGTTGTGTCCGGAAGAGGCCATCGGCCTGCACAGCAGCTGGCTGTATCAATTGTTGAAACCAGCCTGATAAATAAATCTATTTTTACCTGAACTCAGTCATTGAAAAATTGTTCTGATAGCCAGATTTAAGATACCATTCTTGTATCAGCGGTATAAATTTATTTAAATCCCAAATCCCAATACCCAAATCTCAAATAAAATCCAAATCCCAATAATTCAAATTCCAAACGGTTCTTAAAGGGGTCATGCAGCCTGTCCCTTAACCTCTCAATTTCCGCTAATCCCTTCCCCTCGACAGGATGGGTTGGGTTGGGGATGATCAAATAAATGTGCACTCATAGACTTATTTTATCAGCGTCCCATCAATCCCATCTCAACGTAAGAGGAAGAAAGAGTTATCGAACAGCCGGTAATGGGGGTTTTTCAAATTTGGGATTTCGAATTTGGTATTTGTTTGTTATTTGTTTATTGGTGCTTGGAATTTTATCGAATCAAGGGCAAAATTTAGGGAATCACCCAAAACGGAATAACGGATATAATGGTTAGGAGCCAAACATCTGCAGCATCTTTTCCGCTGCAGATATGGGATCTATTCTGCGGTTTTTGAGATCATCAAGCAGCGCATGAAAGGCGGGCGCGTCTTTCAACCCGTCAAAAATCCTCTCAACGGCGATTTCCATGACCATCTGGCGAAAAAAATTATATTCCCATTTATAGTTGTGTTCGGCAAACATGCCGCTGTCGATCAAATATTGGCGATGGCGCAAGAAGGCATCTGCGAGTTGAGATATGCCCTCGCTTTTTATGGCCACGGTTTTGAGCACCGGCGGACGCCAGTCGTTTTCCGATGCGTTGCCCAAATCGAGCATGGACTGCAATTGCTCGACAACATCGTCCGCTCCGGGGACATCGGCTTTGTTAACGATAAACACATCCCCGATTTCAAGCAATCCGGCTTTCATGGCCTGAATGTCATCCCCCATCCCCGGCAGATTGACAACAGCCGTGGTATGGGCAAACTTCGCTATTTCCACCTCATCCTGCCCTACTCCCACAGTTTCAATAATAACAACATCATAACCCATGGCATCGAACACCAGCACCGTCTCGCGGGTGGTCTTGCTTAAACCGCCGAGATGGCCGCGGGTGGCCATCGATCGGATAAAGACCCCCTCGTCTTCAATGTGACGGCGCATCCGAATCCTGTCGCCCAGCAAAGCGCCGCCTGAAATCGGGCTGGAAGGATCTATCGCCACAACGGCGACCTTCATATCTCTGGTGCGAAATTCGCTGATCAGGCAGTTTACCAGGGTTGATTTCCCCGATCCCGGCGGACCGGTGACGCCGATCACAAATGCCCGGCCGGCGTGAGGATACAATAGTTTGAGCGCTTGGGTCCCCCGAGGGTCTTCCTCCTCCAGCAGACGAATCAGCCGGGCCCCGGCCAGCTGGTCGCCCTCAATGATCTTTTGGATTGCATCTTTTTGCACCAATATTTATTCTCCCCAACCTCAGTAAATAGTTTTCTAAATACAGTAACGTATAATCAATTGATATCTTAACGACAATTTGACCTCAAGAAAGAGGAATAATTTAAAATATCACCGCAGAGGCGCAGAGAGCACAGAGAAAATTTTTCTTTTCATTTGCCGTCCGTCCTCTCAACGGCAAATAAAAAATAATCGCTCTTTGCGCTCTCTGCGCCTCTGCGGTAAAAAAAAAATACTGCGAATACGTTCTGTATAATTAATAACCGAAGCACTTAATTTAGGCCCTAATTAAACGCCTATCCATACTGAACCTCTCAATCCCGTTTACATCCATCGCCAGGGCGAAAGACCGAATCTCAGCCATTTGAATCGATTGATGATGACGTCCGTAATGTTTTGCCCGATTCGACACATGAACAAATTTTCAGGCCTTAAACAGATATTCGGTTCATTCGTCTGATACTGTTCAAAACCGTGCGGTTCAAAGAGATTTAACAGCATTTGACGGTATTGTTCACCCGTCATCCGGGCGCCGCTAAGATCCCAGGTCCATGAAAAACCGACCATGTAAACGATTTTGTCCTCGATCCGGGGATGGTCCAGCAGCATCTTCAGCATGTCGCCGGCAATACCGGCAGATCGACAGCGCCGCACCACCTCAATGGCTTTTATTTCCATCATGATCCCGGGTCCCAGATCCGCCCATCTTTCACCGGGCGCGGGATAGGCCAGAATTGCGAACCCGATGATATGGTTGTCGCAGGATATGGCAAGCACAAGGTTTGTATCGGGCTGTTTTGCCTGTAGTCTGATACTCTCACCGCCGGTAAAAAGGGATTTATTCCCCGTGCCGGTGGAGAACCCGGCGTCAAATTCAAGCCCATCTAAATCGTCAGGTGTACAAAAAGAGCGTATTTGTACATCGCCGAATGGAGCCGCCCGCACGCTTTCTTTGCTGGAATTTTGCCTCATAGGATCCCGGATTGAACCTGATCCAAATTATTGATGAATGATTCAGGATATCAACATGAAAAAAGCTGTCAAGCTAATTAATCCGCCCTGAAAAATGGCACATTGTGTGTTGTGAATTGTCCTTTTATAATTGAAGAAAGTCGCGAGATCTATGGTCTGGCGGATTAATTAGTTTTTTTCTTGACTAAACATCGATGTAGCTAATATATAGCTATATAGTAAATCATCCAATTTGTCGCTGTGGTAAACTAAAATAGTTATAAGACATTGAAAAATCTATAAAATTTAACTAAGAAAAGGAGAATACCGATGGCCGATTTAAGCTGGTTGCCAAGAGAGTCAGGAATCAAGGACCATTTTCTGTGGGGTGAAGAACACTTCTCGGACAAAGCTCCCGGGGTCATCTTCGAAAAAAAACCCATCCTCGACCCTCAAGGAAATCCAATCGATGATCTCTATTCCGCCTGGATCACGTTAAACAATCCCCAGCAGTACAATTCTTACACCACCGGAATGGTCAAGGGTGTGATTGCGGGTTTTCAGCGTGCTTCGGCCGATCATTCTGTGGTTGCGGCCGTCTTTACCGCCATGGGGGACAAGGCTTTTTGTACCGGCGGCAATACCAAAGAATATGCCGAATACTACTCGGGCCGGCCGCAGGAATACGGCGCTTACATGGACCTGTTCAACGGTATGGTCGACAGCATACTCAATTGCAAAAAACCCACGATCTGTCGGGTCAACGGCATGCGGGTGGCCGGCGGGCAGGAGATCGGAATGGCCTGTGACACTACCATTTCAAGCGATCTGGCCATATTCGGCCAGGCGGGTCCCCGGCACGGATCGGCACCGGACGGCGGCAGTTCGGATTTTCTGCCCTGGATGCTGCCGATGGAGCTGGCCATATGGAACTGCGTTTCCTGCGAGATGTGGAATGCTTACAAAATGAAGCGCCTGGGCCTGATATCCAAATGTGTGCCGGTCATCAAAGACAACGGCAAATGGGTGCGCAATCCCGCCGTCATCACGGATACATATATAGATGAAGGGGAAATCGTTTACGGTGAATTCAAAGGCGGTGAAAAGGCCAAAAAGGCGCGGGAATATGTTAAAAATGCCGTGACGAATTTTGAGCTTCTGGATGCCGAAGTCAACAAAATCCTGTGGACGTACACCAACCTGTTTCCGGGGTGTCTCATTAAAAGCGTGGAAGGCGTCCGTATGAAAAAGAAATTTTTCTGGGATCAGGCCAAGACCATCAACCGCCACTGGCTGGCAGTAAATATGAACGCCGAAGCCTACCTTGGCTTCAACGCCTTTAATACCAAAAAGATAACCGGTCAGGATGTAATCGATTTTATCGAGTTTCGCAGGCGCCAGGCCCAGGGCGCCGCCTTTGATGCCGAGTTTATGGCAGCGGTTTTAGGCAAACCCAAAGATTAGTTAAATAGTTATTGGTTATTTGTCGTTCGTAAAAAGGCATAACAGAAATTTTTATTATGCACAGTGTGGATTCATCAAACGAGAAGGTGATAATATTCAATATCTGTCGACGAATTCACTAATCAACAAATCAACCAGTCAACGAATCAACGAATCAACCACATCCTGAATGGAGGATTTATGCTACTGGAAGGAAAAAATGCATTGGTCACCGGCGGTTCCCAGGGGATCGGGGCCGCAGCATCTTTAGAACTGGCGCGCGAAGGCGCCAATATATGCCTCACCTACCGCAAACATGAGGCAGAAGCTAAAAAGTACGCCGAAGAAATTCAGCAAATGGGCCGCAAAGCCCTGGCGGTTCAATGTGATATTTCCTCTTTCGCCGATGCCGAGCGGGTCGTCCGCACCGCTGTCGATGAATTCGGCAGCCTCGAAATACTGGTTAACAATGCCGGCATGAACTGGGACGGTGTGTCCTGGAAAATGACCGAGGAGCAGTGGGACCGGGTCCTGGAGGTCAACCTCAAGGGATATTTCAATTTTACCCGCCACGTAGCGCCTCTGTTCAAAGATCAAAAATACGGCAAAATCATCAATATCACTTCGATAAACGGCCTGCGCGGCAAATTCGGCCAGACGAACTACTCGGCGTCCAAGGCCGGTATTATCGGTTTTACCAAAGCCCTGGCCAAGGAGTTGGGCGCTTTCGGCGTGAATGTCAATGCCGTCGCCCCCGGCCTTATTGAAACCGCCATGCTGAAAGAATCAGAAGCCCGGGACAAAATCATCGATCTGGCCATGGGTGAAAGTGCCCTCAAACGGGTGGGCCAACCCGAAGATTTGGCATATCTGGTCGCGTTTCTGGCATCGGATAAAGCCAAACACATTACGGGGGAGGTAATAAAGATTGACGGAGGACAATACATTTAATTGAAAATTGAAGATTGAAAATTGAATATTTGTAGATGTCGCTCCGCTTCGTCTTTTTTACAGGAAAAGCTGATTGTGGTCTGAATTATTGGAGCATTTTAATTTCGGATTTGTTTCGAATTTCGGCCCGCCCTGGCGCGACATAATGGCTTCAGATTGCTGTTCTGAGTTCTTGCGTATTATATAGCGTAAAATCAAAGCTAAGTGCAAACGGTCTGGGCCAGGGATTTCGTGCTTCGAATTTATTATCTCAATTTCAGCTATAGTTAATTAAAGACGACTCATTCAATTTAGGAGATTATAGATGGCTAAAGTAGGTATCATCGGTGTCGGACAGAGTGCGTTTGTGCGGTCGTATCCTGGATCCATTCGGGAGCTTGCTTTCGAAGGCTTCAAAGAATCTTTGGCGGATGCCCAAATAACAACCAGAGATATCGGTGCCTCCGTCATTTGTTCGGCTCCCGAGTACGACAAGCAGCGATCGCCGGCCGGCGTTTTTGCCGAATATCTCGGCCTCAATCCGCAACCCACGTTTTATGTGGAAAGCCTATGCTCGTCGAGCAGCATGGGAGTCAGGCTGGCATATTCGCTCGTGAAATCGGGACTACACGATGTGGTGGCCGTTATCGGATTTCAGAAGATGTCGGAAATCTCATCTTCCGAATCCCAGGAGCGAATGGGCCGCGGCGCCGACATCCAATGGGAAAGCCCGTTCGGCACCATGATGCCGGCTTACTATGCCATGTATGCCCGTGCTCACATGGAAAAATACGGCACCAGCCCGGATGATCTGGCCCTGATCAGGGTCAAGGCCGCCACCT
>CP070771.1:1450296-1456227 GCA_020345785.1 Desulfobacterales bacterium | reverse complement strand
ATTCTTTAACTTATCGACAGCAAGCCCCGTTCCGCTTGAGCGGAACGGGGCCGCAAGTGCTTTCCAGCGGCATTCGAAGTACTTACACGCGAATCCTACTTGAACGGCGGGACATATTCGCCGGTCTTGAAACTATCAGGCCAGATCACGACCTGTTTTCCGCCTGCCTGCCATTGAACCATCGGCATCACATAGCGGCCTTCGAGCAGGTCATGGGTCTGTTTGTCGAAGCCGATTTCCGGATGCAGCACGCCCTTGTAAGAGATATTTTCCAGACCGTCGATAATGTCTTCCGACTTAAGTGATTTCTTCTGTTTGATCACCTCGGCCAGCATGTAGACGGTGTCGTAGGTAAAGCCGGTGGTGTATACCGGGTTGGTGCCGTATTTGTTGACATATTTATCCCACATGGGGACGGTCCTGTCGGTAAGCGGTGCTCTGGCGATGAAGTTATAGGTTATCTCTCCCTGGGTTTTGCCTCCGGTCATTTCCCAGAACTTGGAATCCATTGCAGCGACATTGCAAAGTCCCATGGGTGCGGCCTTGGTATCCTGCCAGGCTTTGCTCAGCGGGATACTGGCGGCGTGGCTAACAATCTGGGCAATCCATTGGGCACCGGCAGATTTGATCTTGACGAATGTCGGTGAGAAGTCCTTGATATCGACATCGAACATTTCATAAAAGACCACTTCCAATCCGGCATCCTCGAGATCTTTTTTAAGATTGGGACCGTATTCCTGCACCCATTTCGTATTTTCAGCAAGGATCGCAAATTTGGTGAAGCCCAGTTGTCCATTAACGAATTCCTTCAGGAATTTTGTGGCCCATTGCTGCTGGCGGACATCCGAATTGATCATGTCCCGGAAAAAGTACTTGTACTTTTTGTAGTCGTTTTTGACGTTGTTGGTCAGTGCAATGGACGCGGTCCCGGTGGCAACATAGACGATTTTGTATCTGGGCAGGTAGGGCTGAAGGGCCAGGGCAACGCCGCTGGAATAGCATCCAAACAAGACATCGACTTTGTCCTCCAGGACGAGTTTCTTCAAGGCGGTGATGCCCTTCTCCGGCTTCCCTTCGGTATCGCCGATGAAGAGCTCAATTTTTTTTCCGTCTATTCCGCCGGCGGCATTGATTTCCTCGACCGCCATTTCTGCGGCATTGTGAATACCGATGCCCGGAACCAATTGGACCGGTCCCAGGGAGCCGAAACGAATGGTGTCGGCTTTTTTAAAATCACGGTTGGCTGCCGGGGTCGGGCCGGCCGCCAGGACAATTGCCAAGACAGCTATTAGTGCAATCCACGTGCATTTTTTTGTATTCATCGGTTGGCCTCCTTTTTTACTGCGGGTTGGCATCATAGCTCAGTTTGTCAATCAAAGAATTATTTAGTTGTTCTCACCTCCTTTGTGGCTTGTATTTCTGAATCACCTGTTGGCACGGAGCCCAAAGGCAGTGATTCTTGCAGACCGCTTTATGTTTTATTCT
This sequence comes from Desulfobacterales bacterium, assembly GCA_020345785.1. The sequence goes on along the minus strand of CP070771.1, from coordinate 1,454,742 downwards.
CATACCGGAATCCAGGAGTCAAGCGCTGATTCCCTGGATTCACTGCATCTTCACGGCAGCAACCATCTGTTTCAGCTAAAGGCAATCCGTTTATCTGAAAATGCTCCTAACATAACGAAATTTAAACGATATCAATTCTGCCGGCTTACCAATGCTTAAAAATATCAGTCACTGAGTCGATGTCTGCGGTTGTTCTATAAGTTTTGAATTTTGAATTTTGGTCATTGGAATTTGTTTGGGATTTGAATTTTGGTGCTTGGAATTTAAATTTTTTAATTAAACAACCTACTTTCATTAAACCAGGCATTTGCCTTTTTACTATTTATTAGTCATTGGTCATCGTTCTTTTTTTTGAGTACCGGATGCCGGCAAATGAATTGCCAGGTTGTTCCAGGCCCGCGCTGCTTCGCCGACGGTTTCACTCAGCGTTGGATGCGGTTTGACGGCTTCGTAAAGATCTTCGACGGCGGATTCCATGGTCATGGCCGACACCGGCTCGCTGATCAAATCAGTGGCATGTTCACCGAAAATGTGAACCCCCAGGATCTCACCGGTGTCCGCATCGCCGATAATTTTGGTAAATCCGTCTGGGTTTCCCAGGGCTGTGGCCGCGCCGCTGGCAGAGTGCGGAAACTTGCCGATCTTGATGTTGCGGCCGGTCTGACGAGCCTGCGCTTCGGTCAGGCCTGCGGCCCCGATTTCAGCCAAGCCCCAGATACAGCGGGGAATCCATTCGGGCCTGATCTTTTTGTCCGTGCCTGAGATGTTGGCAACCGCTGCTTCGGCCTCCGCTGATGCCTTATGGGCCAGCATCATCCCTCCGACCACGTCGCCGATGGCATACACCCCACCCAGACTGGTTTCAAAGCGGTGATTGACCTTGACAAAACCGTCCTGCATGGCAAGTCCCAGTCGATCCGGCTCAATCCCATCGAGAACCGGGGCGCGGCCGGTGGCCATCAGGAGCCGATCCGCATGCAGGGTGTGTATCCCGCCGATTTCATCCTTGAACCTCACGGCGACGCGTTTATCCTGCCGGACCGCTTCCTGCACCGTCGCCTTTAGAAAAACAGCGGCACCTTCCCGGGCGAGCAATTGCCGCATGGCCCGGCGAATATCGTGATCTTCGGTCAAAATGATATCCGGCAGCATTTCGATAATGGTTACCTGCGCTCCCAGGTTCAGGTAGATTGCCGCCATTTCCAGACCGATGACCCCGCCTCCGATAATGATCACGTTGCGCGGGATATCCTCTGCATCCAACGCCTCGTCCGTGGTTTGCACCAGGTGGCCGTCCACCTCGATAAAGGATGGAACGGCCGGACGGGATCCGGTGGCCAGAATGATGTTGTGTGCCTCATACAACGAGATCGTACCGTCTTGGGCGACCATTCTCAGCCGGCCCGGAGATATCAGCTGTCCCGTTCCCGCTGCGATCTTTATGCCGTTGCTGCCAATGACCGACGCGATTCCGCTGCTGAGGGTTTGCACCAGTTGTTGTTTGCGGGCCTTCATTTTTCGGGGGTCGATGGACAGCGTTTCCGTGCCGGTCAGCACCGGCGATGATCTGGCGGCTTTGAAAAGTTTGGAGTCATAATAAAGACTTTTCGTCGGAATGCATCCTCGAGCCAGACAATTGCCGCCGAGGGTATCTCTTTCGATCAGCAAAACCTTGAGACCCTTTTGTGCCCCGGTGATGGCTGCTACATAACCGCCGGGTCCTCCGCCGATGATTGCCAGGTCGTACATGTCACCTCAATTAGGTTCTTAATTGTGATTTCTTTGCATTTTATGAAAAGATTTTTTTTCATCACGAAAACACGAAAACTAGAAAGCACGAAATTTATATTGTCTTTTTTCGTGTTTTCGTCCTTTCGTGCTTTCGTGATTAATTTTTTCGTATTCGTTCCGGCTTGTCCGGGTTAGGTTATAAGAGCTTCATTGTCTGTTGCCTTTACAGGTGAAGAAAGGTAAACGCCGGTTTTTCCAGTTTGAGTTTCAAGTGCTGTAAAAATTCCGCTGCCACCACGCCATCGATGATCCGGTGGTCGACTGCCAGTCCGAAGGTCGCCACCTGGCGGCCGGCGACTTCACCGTCCAACAAATATAGCTCTTCCCGGGTTTTGCCCACCGCAAGAATCCCGCTTTGGGGCGGATTGATAATGGCGGTAAACTGGGTGATGTCGTATTGCGCCAGGCTGGAAATGGTAAAGGTCCCGCGTTCGATTTCCTCCATGGTCAATTTTCCGGCTCGTGCACGCTTTACCAGGTCGGTTCGCTGGCGGGCAATTTCCGCAAGGCCGGCGTGATCCGCCCGCGCGACCGCCGGCACGATCAACCCGTCGGGCAGTGCCACCGCCAGGCTGATATTGATATCGGCGGGGATGTGAATTTCTTTGTCCCGAATGGTGGCGTTTAAAATCGGAAAATCAGCGATATTCAATGCAACGGCTTTGATCAGAAAGTCGTTGATTGAGATATTCCCGCCAAAACGGGCTTCAAAGTCGGCAAGTATTTGTTTTCTGAAATCCAGCAGCGGATCCATTTTTACGTCTGTGAAAAAATAGACGTGCGGCGCGCTGAATGCACTCTCGGACAAACGGCGGGCAATCACCTGCCGCATGGTGTCCATCGCAATGACCCCGCCGAGCCGGGGCGCTCTCTCTTCCCGAATTACACGCTCGACATCCGCGCGCATGACCCGGCCGCGCACACCGGTGCCCTGTATTGCTGCCAAAGAGACGCCCTCCCTGGCGGCATGGCGGCGGGCGAGGGTAGACACCTTCGGGGCGGGTTCAGCGGCCTTTGCTGCCGCGGTCTGCACATCCTTAAAGAGAATAACACCTTCGGGGCCGGTACCGGTGAGGGCACCCAGATCAAGCCCTTTTTCCTGGGCCAGTTTGCGCGCCGCCGGGACAATGCGGATGACGCCCTCGCCGGCTCTGGCTGCGGGTGCGGTTTCGGGCGCCGGCGGTGTTGAAACGGCAATTTCCGCACCGGAAGGTGCCGCCGCGGCGACCGCTGCCGGCGCGGCCAGGTATTTCGCCGGCACTTCTTCTCCCGGTCGGGTAATGACCCCGACCACGGTTAACACCGGGACTTCGACACCCTCGGGTAAAAGAATTTTGGCCAGAATCCCGGACGCCGGTGACTCGACCTCGGTGGTCACTTTATCCGCCTCGACAACGAAGATACTCTCGCCTTTTTCGACAGGGTCTCCTTCATTTTTCAGCCATTCGAGGATTTTGCCCTTTTCGACCGTGATACCGAGCATGGGGATAACAATTTCAGTGGCCACAAATGCCTCCTTTCTCAAGCGTAGGTCGTCAAGTGACGGATGGACTCGAGCAGCCGGTCTTTGCCGAACAGGTATGCCTTTTCCAAGGGCGGCGAGAAAGGAACCGGGGTGTCCGGTGAACAATTTCTGAGAATCGGCGCCTTGAGATAATAGACGGCTTCTTCAGCGACGATGGCGGATATCTCGGCCGCCACCCCGCAGGTTTTGTTGTCCTCATCCGCGATCAGTAATCGCCCGGTTTTCTTGACAGAACGTAAAATGGCCTCCTTGTCCAATGGGGTCAGCGTGCGCGGATCCACCACTTCTACATCGATGCCGTCAGCGGCGGCTTCTTCGGCGGCTTCCAGCGCCGCGATGACCATCGCATGGGTGGCCACCACGGTGACATCCGTGCCTTCGCGTCTGACCTCGGCCTGGCCGAACGGTATGCGGTAACTTTCTTCGGGTACATGTCCCTTGGTAACATACAGCCGCTTGTGTTCGACAAATACCACCGGATTTTCATTTTTAATCGCTTCAATCAGGAGACCTTTGGCATCATACGGTGTGGCCGGGATCGCCACATAAAGTCCCGGCATATGCATGAAGAAGGAGTGAAAACTTTGGGAGTGCTGGGCGGCCGCACCGCGGCCGGCGCCGATATTGATTCGCAACACCATGGGTACGCGGCCCTTGCCGCCGAACATGTAATGCATTTTGGCCATTTGATTGACGATCATATCCATGCATACCGTGGTAAAATCGATAAACATGATTTCCACAACCGGCCGCATGCCGGTCAGGGCTGCCCCCACACCGGCTCCCACAAATCCGGCTTCTGAAATGGGTGTATCCACTACCCGCTCCGGCCCGAATTCTTCCTGCAGGCCTTTGGTGACCTGGAAGATGCCGCCGTAACGGCCGATGTCTTCACCCAACAGCACGACCCTTTCATCTTCGGTTAAGCAGATCCGCAAAGCCTCGTTTAAGGCCTCCGCATAAGTAATTTCTCTCATGGCCTTGCCCTCGATTCATACTAAATGGTTATATTGTGTTGGTTTATGGGTATAAAGATATTCTTAACCTTAGTCATAAGTATTTATTCACCTCAAGCGAAGCGCTTCTCTTCCCTTTGCCTCCAACCTCCAACCTTTAACCTTTATCCTTTA
>CP070771.1:1444235-1450196 GCA_020345785.1 Desulfobacterales bacterium | reverse complement strand
CCGTTCAGGGTTCAGGGTTCAGGGTTCAAAGGTTTAGTTTTTCAAGGTATACGCCAAACAGCAACTGCTGGTCTGTTAGCCCAAGCCGCTAATCCCGGAACTGCGTTAGGCGTGTAGCAAAAAGCATGTCGTTGGATGGGGTTGAATATGTCAAGAGGCATGATAATCCTGCCCGCGGACAGGACGCAACGGCCCATCCTGAACCTGTGTTCTGCGGTACAAGAAATTCTACCCTATCTGCTTCATGCCCGGAGATAACGCTGAACCCTGAACCTGGGAACCCCATCAATGGAAGCCTTTTTTGATTGGTTTCGCTGGCTGTATAATGAAACCGGCATCAATCTGACATTTATATATGATTCCTTTGACAGAGCCCGTTTGCTAAAAGGCTTTTTGACCACCATCTGGCTTTCGGCGGTCTGTCTGGTATTTTCAGTCATTATCGGCATTGTGGGCGCCTGGCTGCAGGGATCGCGCCTGAAGTGGACCCGCCGCATCGTTCAGGGTTACATCCAGTTTTTCCGAAACACACCGCCGCTGGTCCAGCTTTATTTCTTTTACTTCGCCCTGGGCAGTCTAATGCCCAAAGTGCCGAATGATTGGGGGGGATACGAGCCGATTCTGGGCAATTTCGCCTGGGCGGTGATATCGCTTTCATTTTTTGCCGGATCTTTTAATGTCGAAATATTTCGCTCGGGCATTGAAGCCGTCCCCACATCGACCATCGAGGCCGCCGAGTCACTGGGCTACACCCGTTTGAAGGCCTATATCCATATTGTTTTGCCCCTGGCCTTCCGGGTTTGCCTGCCGGCCCTGAATAATAATCTCGTCAATCTGGTGAAAGCCACCACCCTGGCTTTCGCCATCGCTGTTCCTGAAATGCTTTATGTCAGCAGCCAGATCTGGAGCGACAATGTCAACGTCAGGGAAATGATGACTTTTCTGCTGGTGGCATACGTGGCGCTGGTGGGGATTCTGGTTTGGGCCATGAACCGCTGGGAGCGTGCCATGCAAATACCGGGGTATGGGAGTCAATAAATGTTCAGACGCAAAATCACACGCCCGCCACCGCTGAATCCCAAACATGAGCTGGCAGTGTTGCTGCCGGCTCGACCCATTGGAACACGGTCTTCAGATGCGGATAAAAAATTCAGCCGGCTGACCATCGACCGTATCCGCGCGATTCACCTGCTGTGGCTGCTTTTAATTTTCAGCGTCAGCGCTTTTGCCGCCGGAGCACAGGGTGGAGCGGAGCGGCCATCCCTGATAAAGACCATTTTGATCTGGACGCCATTTCTCTTAAAAGGTTTTGGTTTCAATATCCTGATCAGTTTTATGTCTATGGCCATCGGCACTGCTATCGGATCCGTATTGGGGGTTCTGCAAATTTCTCTGCTGCCGCAGATTCGGTTTTCCTCGAGATTTGTGACGCAATTTTTCAGGAACTCTCCCTGGCTGGTATTGTTGTTTTACTGTATGTTTATGCTCCCTTTTGAAATCACGATCGCGGGACTGCGTATTCCGTTCCCGGATTGGATCAAAGCCGTCATCGGTCTCTCATTGCCGGTCATGGCCAATGTGGCCGAAATTGTTAGAGGTGCAATTAATTCCATCCCCTCAGGCCAGTGGGAGGCGTCCGAATCGCTGGCCTTCACCCGTCGCCAGCAAATCTGGCTTATCATCATGCCCCAGTGTTATAAACGCATGCTGCCGCCCTGGATGAATCTGTATGCCATATTGACCATGGCCACCGTGCTGGCCTCGATCGTGGGCGTGGAAGAAGTCATGACTCTGGCCGGACAGGTGCTGGCGGCCGAAGGTCGCCCCGAGCTGCTGGTGCCCATTTACAGCTTTGTTCTGATATGGTTTTTTGCTTACTGCTATCCGATTGCCCGGTGGACAATCCGCCTCGAAAGAAAATTCGCACTAAAACTTTGAAAGGATAATGCTGATGCCAGAGCCGGTCGACAACTCTAATAAAAATCCCATTGTCAGTATCGCAAATGTTTACCAGTCGTTTGGCGACAACCAGGTTATCAAAGGCATCTCTTTCGATGTTGCCAAGGGCGAAGTCGTCTGTATCATCGGTCCTTCCGGATCCGGCAAATCCACTTTGCTGCGCTGTATCAACGGTCTGGTCACCATTGATTCAGGTTCCATCAAGGTAAAGGACATGGAGGTTCATGCCCCCCACCTCGACAAACTCGCACTGCGCAGGATTGTCGGTATGGTGTTTCAGCAATACAATTTGTTCCCCCACAAAACAGCCTTGCAAAATATTATGATGGCGCCTATCCACGTACTGAAACAGGATGCCGGGGAAGTCAAAGCGCGTGCGTATGGTTTGATGCGCAAAGTTCGCCTGGAAGGCAAAGAAGATTATTATCCAGGTGAATTATCGGGCGGTCAGCAGCAGCGCGTGGCCATCGCCCGCTCCCTGGCGATGAACCCGGAAGTAATGCTGTTTGACGAAGTGACGGCCGCCCTCGATCCGGAAACCGTCAAGGAAGTACTGGTTACCATCCGGGATCTGGCGGAGGAAGGCATGACCTGTCTGCTGGTGACGCATGAAATGGGCTTTGCCAGGGAGTTGGCGGATCACATGTACTTTACGGACAACGGCGTCATTGTCGAGCACGGGCCGCCCAAGGAGTTTTTTCAAGCTCCCAAAGACCCGCGCACCAAGGAGTTTTTAAGTCAAATCCTCTAGGCGCTGAAAAGCTATTTTTGTGCTTTTTGTGCAAAAAATTCAAATTGGGATATTTTCATTATCTTGTCACGATTGAATATTGTCGATTGAATATTGAATATTTATGGTATTCTTCCGATTTCAAAAATGACGGAGCGAAGCGACATCCACAAATTTTCAATTCGCAATCTTCAATTTTCAATTACAAATCCGGCGCTTTAGGATTATGCGATGCAAACAAATTCCCGCCCTACAAAAGACTATAGAGTCATCACGGTCCCCCACGGCAAAATCATCTCCCTGGATTATAAGAATGCGGAGGATCGGCAATTTGTTAGAGAAGCCTACGGATATGGTGCCGAAGAGAAGGGCTGGTTCCGGGAAAAAAATCGGCTCTTTCTTTTCAAAGGTGCACTCACCTTCAAAACCGCCACATCCAAACTGAGCGGCGAAGCGCCGCCCGGCATTCTGGATGTGCCGCTGCCGCCCAAACCGGATGGACCGGTTTCCCAGCACCTGTTGACCATGGCGGAAAGTTTGCCGGGTTCCCCCCCGCTGAGCAGCCTGACCGTTTCGCTCCAGGGTATCGGTGAGGTCGGGTATCGTCTGGCACAACACCTGTTAGAGCAGGGCACCAAGTTGATCATCGCCGAGCCTGATGCTGAGACCTGCAGCCGGTTCAAAGCCGACTGCCGAAGCGCTTTTTCCAGCGGCCAGGCATTTTTTTTAAAAAAACCGGATGACATCTACGATACGCCGGCCGATATCTTTTGCCCCTGTGCCTTGCGGGACATACTCAGCCCGCGCAACCTGACAAGGCTTTTAAAAGCCGGTGTCCGCACCATCGGCGGGCCGGCCAACAACCTTTTCCCTTCTCAAATCCATGGCCCCTGGTTGTTCCACGACGCCGGACTGCCGGTGGTCCCCTACGAAGGCATCGGCGTCGGCGGTGTTACCGGCGTCGCCTATTCCGTCATGACGGGTATTTTCGGTAAGTGTCCCTTCACTATTTCCGAGAAAATTAAACTGATTAAAGCCTACGTAACCAAAGTGTTACGTTGGTCACGACGCTATGATCTTCCGCCCCAGGTAATATCTGATCGAATTTTATTTCGCTGCACCCTGCGCAGACGGCTCTTAGGGCAAAGACAGACGGATCAGCTGCTGGAAAAATTGCGGCGGGCGTTCAATGGCAGTGATCGCAATTTTGAGCAGGATCTGGTAAATGAGTATACCAAAAGAGGACTTTTTTACGGTGCGGGACGATATATGGATTTACCGATCGCCTGAACATCCGGCATCAAACGAAAAATTAAGAAGTAACACCATCAGGAACAGAATTGTGGATAGTACCTGAATGAAAAGTGCTGATTTCGGGTAGGTTGGGTTGAATCCCGCCGGCGGGATTGGGTTTCGTCACTCAACCCAACCTACGAGAATCAAGCTCCTCGCCGATATGGATTCCCGAGGGCGAAACCCAACATAGCGGCTGGACTGGTTTTCGTTCAACCAATAGATAAACCTTTAAAGAATTTAACGATAATTGGTCTCAAAACGTCGGCTCACGTCCAATGACGATGTTTTGCAACCCCCTGCAAGGAGATTCAACGATGTCCAAAGATTACAACGCAATCATCATCGGTGCCGGCATTATCGGCTGCTGTATCGCTTTTGAATTGGCCAGGAAAGGATACCGCACGTTGAACATCGACTTTCAACCCGCAGCCGGTGCGGGATCGACCTCAAATTCCTGCGGCAACGTGCGCTTTTACTATTCCACGCACGATGGCGTGGCCATTGCATACGAAAGCGCCTGGTACTGGCACAATTGGCGCCAATACATCGGTGTTGACGATCCTCGCGGTTTCGCCCGGTATCACAATACCGGATCGGTCTTCATCAAAAGTAAGGTGATCGATTGGTCCGGAGTCAAGGCCAACTTCGACAGCATCGGGGTCAAATACGAGGAGTGGGATCTGTCCACGCTTCAGAAAAAGATCCCGATTGCCGATTTTCATTCATTCTACCCTCCCAGGCGGCCGGGTGATCCTCACTTCTATGCTGAGTCCAAAGAGTGGCTGAAGGGCGCCTGTTACACCCCCGAGTCGGGTTATGTGGGCGATCCGCAGCTGGCCACCCAGAACGTGGAATGTGCGGCCCGGGCCGGCGGGGCGGCATTCAGATACAACCAACGGGTGATCGAAATTCGGCGCGAGGGCAATAAAGTCCTGGGGGTTACCCTGGACAACGGAGAGCAGATCGATGCGCCGATCGTCATCAATGTCGGCGGCCCTCACTCCTTTAAAATCACCGAATTGGCCGGACTCAGTGAGAGCAATAATATCAGGACCCGCGCGCTGCGTCACGAGGTCCATGTCGTAGCACCGCCTGGCAACTACCGGCCGGAAGAAGAAGGCTATCACACCAATGATGCGGATATAGGAGCCTATTACCGACCCGAGGCCGGCAATATGATCCTCACCGGAAGCGTAGATCCGGCATGCGACCCTCAGGAGTGGGTGGATCCGGATAATTTCGATCGCCAGGTTTCCGAAAGCCAGTGGCAAGCGCAGGTCTACCGCCTGGCCCGGCGCATCCCGAATTTGCCGATTCCCAACCAGCCGTCGGGCATCGTCGACCTTTACGATGTCAGCGACGACTGGATTCCCATTTATGATAAATCGGATTTAAAGGGCTACTACCAGGCCATCGGCACCAGCGGCAACCAGTTTAAAACCGCACCGGTGGTCGGCGGTATGATGGCCGAGCTGATCGAGAAGGTTGAGAAGGGCTACGATCACGATGCGACTCCGTTGAAGTACAAGCTGCCGAAATTAGGCATCACCATTGATATGGGCGTTTTCCACCGCAACCGCAAAATCAATCGCGCCAGCAGTTTTTCGGTGATTGGATGACGGTAAAGTCGCACGGCGCAGGGCTCACGGCGCAAGGCTCGGACTGGAAGCATCTTAAAAATCAATTATACACAGCGCCTTAATTAACGCCCTATTCGCCTTTTTGTGGTTGGTTTATAACCTACCGTACCGGGCCAAATAGAAAGACCGCTGTGTATGTATGCACAATGATTTTTGTCGTTATGTGTAGCGCTGTGAAAAGGAATCAGCGACCAGCAGCAGCGCTGGGGGTATGAGGAAGGCCCCTGGAACGGGCCGGAACCAAGATCTGTCACTGGTCGCTGATGTATATAAAGAATTTTGACGCCATCATACTCCATTCATATGCCAGCGGCATGTGTAAGTTTGGACAACCAA
>CP070771.1:1438171-1444135 GCA_020345785.1 Desulfobacterales bacterium | reverse complement strand
TTGTTCGGCGACGGTAACGCACGGGTATTCGGCGGCTATCGAGCGCTCTCGCAGGATTACACAGATGGCAGCGGAACAGACAAGTTCCAGTGGGACGTAACCCTACACGGGCCAACCTTGGGGCTAGCTATTCGGTTCTAGTTCGACCCCAATTGAACGAAAACGCTCAATTGGGATCTCCGTTAAGAGTTTATTTGTTTGATTCGAGGTGCTTAACTTTCGAACAGATGAGGCCAAGCATGCAAACCAAAAAGTTAACGATTCTATTCGGATTCCTTTTGATCTCGTTTCCACTGAGCGACTGCGCAACGATACCGGGCCGCACACACAATCTCAAATATTAAGTAGGTCCGAATCTGTCATATTGGCTAAAGATGTACAATCTCATATAATAATGGTATTACACTCTACGCTGAGTTTTGCTGTTTAAAATCCTCTTAAGTTTTGGAAATTTTGAAAGCACGAAATGTACTATAAAAGCAATGAGACTTGAAGATTCATCTGGAAGGCGGGAGGCTTTGATGAAAGGTGGAACATCGAATGCAATGTTTGTAGTTCGCTTGATGCTCTGGTTTCTTGTGGTTTTAGCACTTGCAGGGTGTGCCAGCCGGCCGATCAACGCACCAATCGCCCAGGTCGACCCCAATAGCGGCTACCGTCCACATCTCTTGATGACGAAGCGCCAGAACAACGACCCGCATACGTTCTTCGTCCTTTCGTTTTCAGGCGGCGGTACGCGGGCTGCAGCGTTCTCATATGGCGTTTTAGAGGAGCTGCGCCGCACCGAGGTCATTGTCAGCGGTCATCGCCGCCGGCTCATTAACGAAGTCGACGTGATTACAGGCGTGTCGGGTGGGAGCTTCACAGCGCTCTCCTATGCCCTCTACGGCGATCGGCTGTTTTCCGAGTACGAGGGGCGTTTCCTCAAACGCGACGTGCAGGGTGCCTTGACCTGGCGTACCCTGAATCCGTTCAACTGGTGGAAATTTATCGGCGGAAGCGCCGGGCGCTCGGAGCTCGCCGCCGAGTACTACGACGAAATCCTGTTCGAGGGAGCAGCCTTTGGCGATCTTCTCGACAGACAGGGCCCGGTTGCGATCGCCACCGGGACGGATCTTTCGACCGGATCGCGACTGGCGTTTTTCCAGAACGACTTCGACCTGCTCTGCTCGGACCTGAATACGGTTCGGCTCTCGCGCGCAGCGGCCACATCGTCCGCAGTCCCGATCGTTCTATCTCCGGTGACGTTCAACAACTATGGCGGAAATTGCGGGTACCAGTATCCGGCCTGGGTACGCAGCGTAGCCGACCCAGAACACCGGGCCCGTCCGGCCGGGCGCGCGCTCCAGCGTTACCGTGAGATGCAGGACTTCCAGAACAGTAAGGATCGGCCCTTCATCCACCTCGTCGACGGCGGCGTGGCGGACAACATCGGGGTGCGGGGCGTCCTGGAAGCGTTAGAGGAACTCGCGGCGAGCGCGGCGTTCCGCGGTGAGGTCGGTTTCGGTGTCATTCGACGGATCGTGTTGCTGGTCGTCAACGCTCGCTCATCTCCCCGCACCGACTGGGACCGCCGGGAGTCGCCTCCTGGAACCATCAGTCAGCTGCTGCAGGCTTCCGGCGTTCCAATCGACCGCTACTCCTTCGAAACCGTCGAGACCATGAAGGATCGCGCCGAGATCTGGAAGTGGCGCCGCGATCTGCTCGTTGCTCAGGCGCGTCTTGCGGGAGCGACCGAGGAGGCGGCGGAAGGGAGCGTTCCGAGCGTCACCTTGCACGTGCTCGACGTGAGCTTCGACGCCATTTCCGACCCGAAGGAGCGCGCCTACTTCATGAACCTGCCCACGAGCTTCGTGCTTCCGGCCGAAGACATCGACCGGCTACGCGAGGTTGCTGGCGCGCTGCTGCGCCAGTCAGCCGAATACGAGACAATCGTGCACGAACTTGGCGGATCCCTCGGCGAATAGCCCTGGCAGCAGGCCGAAAAACCCCATTCATATAGAACTATTTAAACACCAGCGGGGATTTGAATGATGTGGAAATCGGCTGAGCTCAGCATTAGAATGGACATTTGACCAAACTGGGATTTTATGGAGGTATTTGAAGCTGCAGCCTACTATGATTCCCTGGCAATGAAGACGGCTTCTACAATTCCACTTGTTGCATTAAAGCCTTCTTTCGGGAAGCTCAAGCTTCTATGAACAAAAAGTTTTTTTCGGTTTCCTGGAACAGACTATTAGCATGGCTTCAGTTGCATGACACAAAAAGGATACTCTCATAATGAACATAACGGCCAATAAAAAACAATCCGGCGTGATTCTGGTTGGTTTTAGATTTTGTTCACAAATATGCGAAGGAGCTAAAAATGCGTTGGAAATGGATTGCGGGAACCGTTTTTTTTCTGATCATCGCGCTGATGGCGTCGATTTATGTGTTCCTGTACACTTATGACTATAACAAACTCAAACCGCGCATTGCCCGGATGGTCAGGGATGCCACGGGCCGCGAATTGAACATCGGTGGCGAAATTAATCTTGTGATCGGCCTTTCGCCGGCCCTGGTGGTAACCGATATCACTTTTGCCAACGCCTCATGGGGCTCACAGCCGCACATGGTCAGGATGGACAAACTCCAGGCCCACGTGCGGCTGCTCCCTTTGTTGACCCGAGATGTGGAGCTGAAAAAAATCGCATTGGCGGGTGGTGCAGTGCTGCTTGAAACCAAACCGGACGGACAGGGCAATTGGGAATTTCCTGCTGATGAAAGCCCGGTAAAGAGCACAGGGCCGTCTAAGGCAGCCAAAATAAATGCTGACAATATCCGCTTTGAAAATGTTGACCTGACATATCGCGATGGCAAGACAGGGGCGGTAACGCACTTTAGCCTGGCCGATCTCAAGGTGGCCGAACAGGCAGCCGGTGATAGGCTGGCCGTTGATCTGAAAGCCGATTACAACGGACAGCCGCTCACCCTTGCCGGCCAGACCGGGCTGGTTCGCGCGCTATCGGGATCCGAACGCTTTCCGTTCGAACTGTCAGGCGCGTTTGCGGATGCCGCCGTCAAGCTCGAAGGCGCCGTTGATGATGTCCTTAAACTTGAGGGCATCGATCTTAAGGTCCAAACCTCAGGTAAAAATCTCGCCAAACTCAAGCTTGCCAGGAATATCAAGCTTCCAAAGACAACCGCATTTGATCTGACGGGACACGTGCGGGGTTCCAAGGATTCTTTAGCTCTGAACGACCTCAGCGGCAATCTTTCGGCAAGCGACGTCAATTTGGCTTTCAGCGGCAATGTTGGCGACCTGATGGCAATCAACGGCATCGATCTTCAACTGAAGGGATCGGGCAAAGATCTCGCAGAAATAGGCGTGATCATCGATCGCAAGCTGCCGGCAACGGACGAATTCGCCGTCCAGGGCCGGCTGACAGGCTCCGCCGATGCATTATCCCTGCAGGCGGCAAACGGCAGCGCCAGGCGGGGCGGTATCAGCATTGTTTTAAGCGGCGGGATCAAGGATTTGCTTAACTTGAGCGGCGCAGATCTGAACGTGAAGGGTTCCGGCAAGAATCTATCGGAGCTGGGAGCGATTATCGACGAAAAGCTGCCGGCGACGGACGAATTTACGGTCGAGGGTCGATTGACAGGCTCTGCTAAGACTTTATCGCTGCTGGCGGCACGAGGCAGTGCCAAGCGAGGCCGTTTGAAGGTTGCCGTAAACGGTGAGGTCAAGGATTTGATTGCATTCAGCGGCGTGGATCTGGTGGCAAAAGGCTCGGGCCGGGATCTGGCCGAAGTGGACGCGATCATCGACCGGAAGCTGCCGGCCACGGATGAATTTGCGTTTGAAGGCCGGCTGTCAGGCTCCACCAAAGCCCTCTCCCTGAAGAATGCGCAGGCCACCGCTCGACGCGGCAGACTGCACCTGAACTTAAGCGGTGCAGTCAAAAATCTGCTTACTCTCAGAGGCCTGGATCTGCACATACAAGGTTCGGGCAAAAATTTGGCAGAGATTGGACCGCTTACCGGAAAGAAGCTGCCGCCGACCGATCAGTTTTTTCTGGAGGGTCGTCTGACGGGCTCCGGCAGGGAGCTGTCGCTGCATGACGTCCATGGCGAGGCCCGGCGCGGCAGTCTGAGTCTGACGGTAGCAGGTGCGATTGGTGATCTGGTTTCCTTCGGGCGTGTGAACTTGCTGCTGAAAGGGACCGGCAAGGACCTGGCCCATGCGGAGGCAATTGTCGGACAGAAGCTGCCGCCGACTGATGCATTTGCCCTGCAGGGTCGTCTGACGGGATCAGCCGGGTCATTTTCCCTGCAGGAAGCCCGGGGCCGGGCCCGGCGCGGCAGCCTGAAGCTGGAGGCAACCGGGGCCATCAAAGACATGACGGCGCTCACGGGAATGGACCTGCGGCTGAAAGCCGGCGGAAAGGAGTTTGCCGAGATCGGCCCTCTGGTCGGCACGATCCTCCCCGATCTGGGCCCCTTTGAGTTCAGCGGGCATTTCAACGGGTCGGCACGGTCTTTTTCTTTGGGCGATTTGACGGCGGTTGTCGACCAAAGCGACTTCAACGGCCGGGCGATAGTAGAGGTTCGGCAACGGCCGAAGATCACCATCGTACTGGAATCTTCGCTGCTGGATATAACCGCGCTGATGAAAAATCTGGAAAAGGAAGAAAAAGAGGCAGGCTCGGTGCCCAGCGGCCTGGAAAGCCGATTATTCAGCAATGATCCGCTGCCCCTTGATCTTCTCAAGCAGGTGGACGCCGACGTCAGCCTGAATGCCAAAAACGTCCGCGCGCGCGATGCGAACTTTGAATTCGGCCGCCTGATACTCACACTCGAAAACGGTGATCTCGACATCGACACGCTTCAGGCGACCTACAAGCAGACCCGAATTTCCGGCAATTTTCATCTCTATCCCGAATCGCCGCCCCGGATAGCCGCCAAGTTTCTCGTTCAGGACTTTGACCTCGGTGGCCTTCTGCGGGAGCTGCGGATCAGTGAGGAGGTTCGATCCCAGCTGGATATCGCCGTCGATGTTGACAGCAAAGGCGGCTCCATGCATACTCTGATGGCCAGGTTGAACGGCAGCGTGGGCGCCGTCATGGGCGAAGGCTACCTGACCCGATACCTGGACTTGCTCTCGGTGGGTCTTTCAAGGAAGGTTATTCACTTCTGGGGCAGCCACAAGAAAGGCGGAGAAATCAGGTGTGCCATCGTTCAGTTCGATGTCAGCAACGGAATAGCAACCAGCCGGGCGTTTGTGTTCGACACCGAGGCCGGTGTGCTGACCGGTGAGGGTGACATCAACCTAGCCACGGAGCAGGTCAAGTTCTTGCTCGTACCGGAGCCCCGATATCCGAGTCTTATGAACTTTTGGACGAAGCTGCGGGTCAGCGGCACGATCATGGATCCTAAGGTGCGGCCAGACACGCTTTCCTTATTATCGAAGGGTGCCAGGGCCCTCAGTGCGCTGGCGATCGGCCCTTTAGGACTGCTGGCGCCCTTTGTCAACCTCGGCGCCAATAAAGCCCATCCGTGCAACGTTCATGGCATCGGTAAATAGGCTCAGCCGAATATCGGAAATGTGAACCATGAGTAATTTCTCCATCGTCAATCTGCATGGATACATGCCAATAAAAAGGAGGCTGATATGAGACGGAATGGTTGCATATTCGGATTGGTGTTGACGCTTATATCGATCGGAATTGCCAGTGCTCAACAACCGTTGATATTCACGCAAATTGTCGATACGCCGGATCAGGCGATTGGCGCGGTCATCGTCAAGGCTGCGTATGAAAAATTAGGAATTCCGGTTAAATTTGCGATTTTGCCGGGCAAACGCGCGCTGGCGGAGTCCAGCGAAGGTCGGGCTGATGGCGAGGTACATCGGATTTTTGAAATCGGCGCCGAGTACCCGACGCTCCTGCGGGTTCCCACGCCCATCAACTACATTGAGCCGTC
>CP070771.1:1432100-1438071 GCA_020345785.1 Desulfobacterales bacterium | reverse complement strand
AACTTGCAATCCCGCCGCGGCGGGATATGTTTGGCAAGAATTAATTGAGGGGTCGAGGGGAGGGCGCTTTAATCGCAGCCAGCGGCTGGGCTGATTCGCCTCCGGCTGAAAACCCATTCAAATGACTTCGAACCCAAAACAATCTTATTCCGGGGAGGATGGATGCCATGGAAACTTACAAAATTAAACAGGGAGATACGTTGGGCAAGATTGCCAAGAAATTCTACGGCGATGCGGGGAAATATATTTTAATCGCCGAAGCCAATGATATTTCGAACCCCGACCGCATCAAAGTCGGGCAGGTGCTGAAAATTCCCAGAGAGGTTGAGGATCTTGGGGAAACCACGGACATGATGACCATCGATTCCCCGGAGCTGCCGATCGACAAAACGACGCTGCGTCTGTCGGACGGTCAATATATGAATGAGAGCAAACCGAAGAATCTGATCGTTTTGCATTTTACCGCCGGGAGGAACGCACGCGGTGCCTATAACACCTGGGAAAGAGATCCGCACAGAATAGCAACCGCCTATATCGTGGATACGGATGGTGTGATTTATGAAGCCTTTGCCCCGAATTTCTGGGCGTATGCTCTGGGTATCAAGGGACAACCGGACAAACGCAACGAGAAACGGGCGATTCAAATTGAGATCGCCAATGTCGGACCGTTAGTACGACGCGACGATGTCCTTTACTGGTGGCCGCCAGTGGAGAATAGGGTTGAGACCTATAAAACCCGTTGGTGTCATATCAGCGAAACCCACAAATATGTCGAGGCGTCTTTTCGCGGTCGTGATTATTATGCCTCTTTCCCACACGAACAATTTCTGGCTGTGGGCAACCTGGTGAAACATTTATGCGAAACCTTTGAGATCGAAAAAACCATTCCTTTTGACAGGCTTGAGGAGTGTGATCTCGCTTGGTTTTCCGAATTTCGCGGAATTGCGAGCCATCAGAATTTCCGCCGGGATAAATACGACATCGGCCCGGCTTTTGATTGGGACCAATTTGCCGCTCTTGTCGGTTAACTCCATTCATAAGCCATCCCACTCTATCGGGATGACAATTGAAAAGGTTTTACCTTTACACGGCGACTAATAGATTTCTCTTGACAATAGATTGCTGAAAAAATATTGAGATTCTATCGGTTTGCTCCTTTAGCGTTGAATATGATATCTGGCAACCATTCTCTATATCGGCTTTCTCTATTCTTCATGCTCGTCCGTTGAGTGTACCGCTTTCCCTCGAAGCGCAGATCGTGTCACGGCCGACAAGGGTTTTCCTTAAACTTTAACCTAAAACTTAGGCAGGGGACGTTAATTTTTATTTTGGAAGCCTTAACCTTGTTGGTTCGGCGCATTCCATAGAGAGGCAACCCTTGCGAATTCAGTCAAAAAAAGGAGGCAATATGAGTGAACCAAATCAATTGGACATAATTTTTCAAATCATCATGAAACGCATGATGGAAACCGGTCAAGCACCTCACTACACAGAAATTGCAGCCAAAATGGATGTGCCGGTGGAGCAAGCTCGCAAAGTGTTGCATGAGCTTTATTCGCCAGGCTTTCCTGCCTGGTTGTTTCCCAATACCGACTACATTGGCTCGTTTCCTCCTTTTAGCAATCTTCCCACACAATACCGCATCACTATCGACGGCCAACAGAAGTGGTTCGGCCAATGAGGGTTCGAATCGCTGGCGGTCAGCTGGCTATTTCCGGGGAAAACAGTACAAATTCATGCTCCCTGTCTGGATTGCGGTTCTCCAATCAGAGTGGAAATGAAGGATGGAAAAGTTCTGAACGCTGAACCGGAAAGTATAATGGGATACACCTCTGTTCCGTTCAGGCGTTGGTTCAACGACCTGCCTTATGCCTGAAGTACCATGAATCTCTTCCGGTCGGAAGAACATATTCGAAATTGGAGCGGTTTTAAGGCTGATACTGAAGAGGGAATCAATAAACTGTCTGATATTGTCGGACTTTTTTCCGGCAATTTTTTTACCAGGCGGTTGGACGCGGATTACGTTTCCCGTATGCAGGAGTACCTGATGGAATTAATTGGGGTGTTGAAAGGGTTGGGTTCTTTTTGGCAGCCGCCTGAGCAATAATGACGCAAGGGTGATGGTTCAGAGTGGTTCGTATCCGGTTGACAATTCTTTCATCTTCTATCCCGGACGAGCCGTTTGGGGTGAAACGGAAATCCCGATTCATCGGGGAACCAAAAAAGAAAATAATCACGAAAGCACGAAAGGACAAAAACACGAAAAGGTGAAAATAAAAGTTTCGTGTTTTCGTGATGAAAAAATTTTTTCATAAAATGCAAAGAAATAACTAAGCGCCTAATTCTCAGGTAAACTGATATACATTCATATCTTGCTGGATTTCGGCTAAATTGTGACCGGATCTGTCACGGGTGTGTGATATCATTTTCTCCGTGAAAGGAGAAAATTTTATGAATACCGATCAGATCAAACCACAGCCCATGAATGAAATCCAGCTTGAGCATACCAAAAAACAGATTATCAAAACCTATCTCTTCCTTATCAGCCACACCGGACATGACCCCAAGGTGGTCGAGATTATGAAATTGTCAGCCCTGGCTGATGTGCAAAGAAGGTATGAGACCGGGGAGCCCTGGTGACGAGTGCTCCTCGTATGAAACTTCACCTAAACGGAACAGTCCGCCGCGGCGGACAGAATATCGAATATCGAACCGTAGAATGTCGAAGGGCGGTTTCGCTCCGCTCAGTCTTTTTTATAAAAAAGATAGAATACTTTCCTTCGACATTCGACATTCATAATTCGATATTCGCTTTTTTAAAGTTTCCTCATTAGATCAAACTGGCCGCCCTCCCAATACGGGCAAGCTTCGGCGGCCAGCGGCTGGACTGACATACTAAACCTTATGGGAATCATTTTTTTATCAAAATAGTCAGTGCCGATCTAAATACGCCCATGTTTGTCGCAGCAGTCGTGTCGGTGGGTTTGGCGGGCGAAATTGCCAATTCCATGACTCACTGCTTAAAAGATTCAGGAGCAGTGTCATGAACTGTCCCGGGGATCGCACCAAAACCGGCAAAGACCGGTACGCAATCTTTACCACCTTGAGGGATAACAACGCCCGGCGTGTCCGCCGCAGCCATTCGGCGGAGGTAAAACGATAATCCTCGGTCCCGTCATCTTCATCGATCAGGTCAAAATATCCATCCGCACAGCGGCGCAATTGACCGATCTCCGGGTAATAGCCGCCCCAGCCGCGTTCCAGAACCGCCCAATGAAAATTATCCGAACCCCAACGAAAGGTTAGGGGGTTTTTAAATACGTCAAGTGGATTTGATGGCTTTCGAACGAAGTGAACCGTCGTCGTCGCAAAGCGGCGCATGTTAGAATTGGGATCAATCTGGCGGTGGACTTTGGCGAACAGGTGACGATAGATGTCGTCCTGCTTTCCGGCAGCGGCATCGGTCGGTTGGACGAAGTGTTCAATCGATCCGTTGGCAATGACCCCGTCGAATGTCCTTTCCCATTCGCCTGGTATCGCGCGGTAGTCTATCAGAAAAACATCGAGGTTCTTTTCGCGGCAGTACTTCAGCTGTTCGGGCGAAATGGTGTTTCCGATCCCTATGGCGCCGCGCTGCCGGATTCGCTCCAAGAGCGTTCCGTACCCGCAGCCGAGGTCCAGCACACGACAGCCTGGTTCGCACCGGATCTGATCCAACAGGTAGTCGAGCTGATTAGCCTCGGCCTGTTCATAAGGTGTCTTGGGATTACCGTGATAAATCCCCTCCGTCAGGTCGAACAACCCGCAGGCCGGGAAGAACCTGTCAACGGCCGAATAGCAGGTAACAACCGTTCGCCACTGCTGGGCGTTTTCGGAATTGGCATCGATCGGCGATTGATGGTTTGTAAGCGTCACTTTGCCTCTCCGTCATATCACCTTGCACTCACATAAAATATTGCATAAGCAGAAATCTCTTCAGTACTCGGAGACTGAATGAAGGTCGGCAAATTGTTCGTCTATGCTGACAATTGCCAGGGAGCATTGGAAAGAACCTTGCAGCCGGTTTCCGTTACGAGAACCTGTTCTTCCCGCACATAGATACCGTCCTTTTGGATACAGCCGGGTTCGATGTGCAGAATCACGCCCTGTTTTAAAATCGTATGATCATCCCCGGAGATATAGGGCGGTTCCGTCGTGTGCAGCCCACTGCCATGTCCAAACCGGCGTGCCTTCCAGGTTTGCATATCGAGACCCAGCTCTTCGGCCTTGCTGAGCTGGGCCTGATAGACAGCGGATACAGGGATGCCGGCTTTGACGCTCTCAATGCCGGCCAGAAGGACCTGCTGAACCTTGTCCCATAGCTCTTTGCGGGTTTCGGATAACGCACCCACCACCAGGCCGCGGCAGTAGTCCGTATGATAACCTCGCAGAACGATGCCCAAGTCCACCCAGAGCAGCGCATCAGCTTGCAACACTTTATCCGGATGCGTCGGCCCGGAGGCCTGGTGTTCATCAAAATCACCCACACAGACCACTGCCCAGCCGGAATCGGATTCACTCTCAGCGATTGCCATCCGAAACAGCTGTTCAATCTCGCGGGTCGTCATACCGGCTTTTACGGCATCGAAAACCTTTTTGAAAACATCATCATGAATTTTGCAGGCTTGCTGAATAATGGCGATTTCCGCATCCGATTTCTGCATCCTGGTGTCCCAGATCATGCCGGCGGCATCAACAGGGATTATTTCGGGAAGGGCGGCCCGGACTTTCCGAAAATCCGAATACGACATGCCCAGTCTCTGCTCGCGACCCAACTCCATTCCGATCCTTCCGCTCTCACACCCGGCATCGGAAAACATGTCCTTTAACATATCCACCGGCAGTTCGCCGACTTTCGGGTATTCGCGGACATCGCCCTGCCAGGGAACGGCCAAATGAAAATCATGGGTCAGCAGCATCGCTTCTTTTTCCCGGGGAATAAGCAGTGCTGCCGGTCTAGGGTAGGACATTTCGCCAAAATACGACGCTCCGGTAAAATAAAACAGGTTGGTGGGATCCGTGACCAATAATGCCTGAATGTCCGCTGCCTGCATTAATTTCTGGGCTCTGTTTTGCCGGGAAACATATTCTTCGTGATTGATTTCGGCTGGCATTTTACTTCGCCTTTTTCAGATTTAAGATCTGCAGCGCGATGGGATTGTCATTGATGAGTGCCTCAATATTGAAAGTAACGTTACAAAAAAAGAAATTGAAATTATCAATGAGCATTTTAATTTTTGAAATCTATTCTACCAGATATCTGCCACTGGTGCGCCCTCTGATTCTTATACAATAATTTGACATTGGATGAAACAATAAGATACACGAAAAATATATGATATATTTCAGGCAAAATTGATAGTTGGCCTTCTGGCAAGAAATGTGAAGCGGAAGATGGACCCAATTTAAAGGAAATTTTAGAGGATATCATCAATTTTGCCGAATTCTCGATACTCTCAATAAATCTGCAATTTTTAAGCTTTGGGCAAACCACAATATATGGGATAATCCACAATACCACGAAAGGCCAGATTCAGGCCTACCTTATTTTCTTAACTGGACAGCCAGAGAAAGAACTTATAGCTGAATACTTCTTACGCGCCTGGATACCCTTCCAATGCTAAGATCGGATAATTTTTACGCACATTTCCATGCCCCTATTCCAAGAAAATAGCATTTACATCAATCATGGAAGTAAATAACACAAGTGATTTAAAGCGGTTATATACTAACCATCATAATATGGCATGCTAATTGCTAAACAATAGAAATCAAAAGATTAAAAAAACAATTGCTGTTTTTAAGGGAAAAAATACAGTCCCAATAAAACTTTAATCATCCGACATTATCTAGCCGGGAATATTAAAGGATAGATTTTATATTAGAAAGGAGGCTTTATGCTTTGTTGTGTTGGTCTTTTTGGAGGTTACTA
>CP070771.1:1426017-1432000 GCA_020345785.1 Desulfobacterales bacterium | reverse complement strand
CAATTCGGCTTTGTTTTCGGCCAGCCAGCGTTCGACAGCCTGTCGCTTGCCGAGCAATGCAGTGGGAATTTGCAGATGCAGCGGGGTCGGTATAATGTGCTCCTGGGCGGCAAATATGACGCCGCCGGAGTTGACCAGATAGTCACTGGCAATCATGACCCCCTTGCGACGATAGACGGCCCGTTCCATACGAGTCCGGACAGCTTTGCGATTCGGGTCCGGTGAGTAGGTGTTGGCCCCTTCGATAATGACCGACCAGTTTCCCATCTGATTCACACTCATGGAACACGGATCCGATGGACGCACGCCCAGGTAGTCGGCCACGGGTGCCGCCGGGATGAAGCAAAAAGAAGATTCCCGCAACAGGTTGTCGCCATCTGTTGAAAATTGGGTGGGGTGGCGATGACCTTTGGGGGCAATGTCTCTCTCATAGTACCGTCGCGTAACCAGACTGCTTTGCTTGGCCAGATCGAGAAGTTCGTCCACCGGCAGTCCGGATTTATTGTAAAGGTATCCATGAAGATCGCTGATACCGACGACCTTGGCCAGGGGAAGTCTCTCGTTCAATATGCGCGCTGCATGGGCGCCGACCGCGCCGAATCCTTGAATGATAACCGTCAGCTCCTCCGGAACCGGCACCTGGATCCGGGCAAATTGCGGCAGAACGGTCAGACGCGGCAGGATTTCCAGTAGCCTCTCCAGAGCGATCACCAGACCTCCGGCTGCGGCCCCGATTTCATCAATACGGTTGCCGCCCATATCGGCAGGCTTTGAAACCGCGCTGTCCATACCGTTTTCGATGGCAACTGTTTTCATGTCGTCATCATTGGTGCCGACATCCGGTCCGGGGACATAGATGTCGCGATATCGGTGAATCAAACGCGCAAACCCCCGCACAATTTCAGTGCGCACTTCGGGAGATGTTCCGGATTCAGCCACGATCCCCGCCTTACCGCCGCCATAGGGAAGATCGGCGGCCGCATTTTTAAGGGTCATGCCGCGGGCAAGATTATGTATGTCCGCCGGGGTAACGTCGGGCAGTATCCTGATGCCTCCCATCGAGGGGCTGCCCATGGCCAAATTGTCCACCACCAGGTAGCCGCCGATTTCCAAACTGGAGGTTTCATCCCACAGGCAGGCAACCAATCGCGGGCCGAGTCTGTCGCAGTTTATTCCAATGCGGGAAAGGAGAAGTTCGTCCAGGTAGCCGAACTCCAGATAGCACCTGCCGTTTTTCTTCTCGGTACGATTTAAAATGGCTGTTTCAGGTATATGATCCCGTAAATATGCTTCCATGCTTGCAGGTATCATCGGTGGGTCACCCCTTTTTGCTTTGCGGTTCGTTCCTTCGCCCTTGTAACACTTGTTGACTTATAACGCATCATTCGAGTTGGTTTCGGATTTCAGGTGTCAGGTGTCAGGTGTCAGGTGTCAGCTGCTGGCCGCCGAAGTTTACCAGCCTCAGGCTTGTTTACTCGCCTTTCGGAGAATGAGCAGTTTGATCGAAATGGAAACATCCATAATGCCTTAAATTTTATACCCTCTACCAAGTGCCTTGCATCAGAAATCTCACATGAAACTTCATTTATTTAGAGGGCTGACGCAGGGCAGGCCTCCGTGCCCGCCGATATGGGTCGGCGCGGAGTCCGACCCTACGTCAGCGCGGGACCAAAGTTTCTTTCATCGATCAAACTGACCGCCTTTAGGGATAGCCTTCGGCTACCAGCGGCTTTGCTGACACCTGAAACCTCCTGTTTCCGACAACATGCTGTTTGATAAAAGGCCCTACGCGCCTGTAACCGGATAAAACGGAAAAATAGGAGTTTTATTTTCTCTTCAACGCCGACCGGCGGCCGTTAAATAGAAAATGAGGCGCACGCGTCGCTTTGCTCACATCCCGCGCCATCTCCGTAATGTAGAATGCATCGGGATCTTCTGCTTTGACAATGTTCAATATCCGCTTCAGTTCCCGACGGCGACAGGCAATATACAGCTCATCTACCGGTCCCCGCATGCCCTCACCCCTGAAAATGGTCACCGGTTGTCCCTTGGCTCTGATGCGATCTGCCAAGGACTTGCCGGCGGTGCGGGTAATCACTCGCAGAACAATAAAACCCAGGGCCAGTTTTCGCTCGAGGCTGATTCCGACAACATTGCCGGTCGCATAACCGAAGGCGTAAAAGAAGGCTAAAATCGGCTGGGCGTTAATTTTATGGATAACCGTGCTCACCACTGCTATCCAGATGAGCAGTTCACAAATTCCGAGGAAAAATGCGATGACGCTCCGGCCCTGAACCGTCACGATAACGCGCACCGTTCCCAGCGACACATCGGCAATGCGGGCCGCAAAAACAAGCAAACCCGTTATGAACGTATGCAAGTCCAACTTGTGCTTTTCAAATTTCAAAAGAAGTAAGTAGCTGTATCATTCACCATAGAGGAGCAACAGACATGCCAGACAATCGTTGACCTGCCGGAAATTTCACCGCCGGGCGCTATATCCCTGTTCTTTTTAGCAAATCAATGATCATCGTCGACGTGCAGAGGAAGAAAAAAAGCGCGCGTCACTAAATACGTTTCTGATGACCCCGAATTTAGAACTCTCAGTTCTGATGAAGACGAAAAATACGAACTTTTTTTTCTGATTTTCCGATTTTTATCCGATCCTTATTTCATCAAACATCTACGATTTGCAGAAAAGATTTCCAGTAGTAAAAGAGGCAACCTCGGCCTGAAATGCAAACCCCTTGATATTTATCCAAAAGATGCAGCCGCCATTTCAACCTTCCAGACCCAAAAACCAGCGCGTTTGAAAGGGCGTAAGAATGGCATACGCTTTGCTCTAGCATATAGCTACAACTAGGCATGCACCCGTTGGGCGGTGGTTGTCGTTTTAACTATTGAAAAGGGGGTACGAAATGAATCAGGAAAAGGTACAAGAAATAAAGCAGGTAAAAGAAAGGCAGCCCATCTGGCAGAATGAAGACTGGATGGCCACGTTTATCGGCCTTTTTATTTTGCTGCTGGCAATCATCGGATGGATGCCCCAAACACCTAAATTGGCAAAATGGACCAGTCTTGCCGAAGCTTTTCCCCAGGGGTGGCGAACCATCCTCTCAGTGCTCATCTGTTTCATAACGACCGCCATATTGACCTTCATCGGCGGCATTTTTTTGAAATTCGACCTGAAACGCTACATCCCCGGGTTTTTGGTGATCTTCATCCTCAGCTTTTTCGCCCTGATCATCGCCGATCAGAAATCCGTAAATTACTGGGGAATCGAGTATGTCCTCTGGGCACTGGTGTTCGGGCTGATTATCAGTAACTTTTTCAAGGTGCCGCAATTCCTTCTGGCAGCAGGTCAGACCGAGTTCTTCATAAAGATCGGCCTGGTTTGCATGGGCGCGGATATCCTGTTTTCAGTCGTGATGAAGGCCGGCTTTCTGGGAGTCATCCAGGCACTTCTGGTCGCCACGACTGTCTGGTTTATGACCTACTGGATCTGCCGCAAATTCCAGGTTTCGGAAAGATTCAGCGCGATCATTGCTTCGGCCAACTCGATTTGCGGTGTCTCGGCCACGATTGCCGCCGGCGGCGCCATCCAGGGCAACAAGAAAGAGATCAGCTATATGGTGGCCTGGGTGCTGGTGTGTGCGGTGGTTTTAATCGTCGTAATGCCGCCGCTGGCTAAGCTGCTGAGTCTGCCGAGCAACATGGCGGGGGCCTGGATCGGGGGCGTCATCGACAACACCGGTGCGGTGGTTGCCGCCGGCGAGGTTCTCAAATCCAAGGCGGCGCTGCAGGTTGCCGCCATGGTTAAAATGGCGCAAAACGTTCTCATCGGCCTGGCTGCATTCTTAATGGCTTTGTGGGCCACCCTGTCGCTGGAGCGTAAAGAGGTCGGGGAAAAACCCTCGCTGATGGAAGTATGGTATCGCTTTCCCAAGTTTGTCATTGGATTTATGCTGGCATCCTTGATCGTTTCCTTTTTCGTCGAACCGGTAATGGGCTCAGACGCCGCTGCCAATGTGGGCAAGGTCTGCAAGGGCTACCGCAACTGGTTTTTTGCCCTGTGTTTTGTGTCCATCGGCCTGAGCACCAACTTCAAGGAGTTGGTCTCTGTGGGCGGGGGGCGTCCGGCCATTGCATACTGGTTATCACAGACGGCCAATGCCGTCTGGACCCTGTTTATTGCCTGGGTCCTGTGGTCGGGGACTTTTTTCACCCCCCCGATACTGCCCGACTAACTAAATTCATAAGCCATATGTTACGCAAACTTGCAGGGGCAAGCTCTATCCTGAAAAACACATTATGCCGTCAAACTTGTTTATATAAATCAGCGACCAGCGGCAGAGCGTGGTTCCGGCCCCTTCCAGGGGCCTTTCCTCATACCCCGATTCTGCTTGTGGTCGCTGATTTGGGACCATGATAATGAAAAAAAATCAAATCCCGGAAGTCACCGGCATTATCATGCCGAATAATTGGGACAAAAACGGCAAGATCATTCAAATTGCAATTTATACGAATGAAGAGGAGGTCTATGTGGTGGAACACAACCACCTGGAGCAGGAGCTATTAAACCATATCAACCGCAGAGTCGAGGTCAGAGGCAGAAAAAGGGAGTGCGTGGATGGAAGTGTATATATTGCTGTTAAAAAATTTGTTGTTTTAGAAGATTTAGTCGACGATGAAAATGGCTAGTGAGTAAAGTCAGTCTCTGAAAGATTCTTTTTGAATGCCGTACTTCACCATCAGCTTGTTGAGTTGACGGGCACTGATGCCGGCATCCTGCGCTGCACTGTTTACCCGTCCCTTGTTGCGGACAAAAAGCTCCCGGAGGTATTGGCGTTCAAAATTTTCGACGGCTCTGCGCCTGGCCTCGGCCAAAGAAAGGTGGACATTTACCGGCAAAACAGCGGCCGGACCGCCTGATTCAAAAAGCTCGGCAGGGAATCCGTCCGAAGTCAGCAGCGGCGCTGTCTCAAGAATGTAGGCGCGCTCCATCAGGTTTTCTAGCTCACGGATGTTGCCCGGCCAGGGATAGTCTTTCAGGGCCTGGACAACCCGAGGATGAACGGTATGGATGTTCTTGCCGTATTTCTGGTTTAATTTTGTCAAAAATACATCAATCAGGTATGGAATATCCTCAATACGATCCCTGAGCGGCGGTACCTCAACCGCAAATACGTTCAGGCGGTAGTAAAGATCATTGCGAAATTCCCCTCTGTCGCACATCGCAGATAGATCGGCATTGGTGGCGGCGATGACTCTGGCGTCGGTTTGCAGGACATCTTCACCGCCGACACGGCTGAAGGTTCCGTCCTGCAGGACCTGCAGCATCTTGACCTGCGCCGGCGGAGTGATGGTGCCGATTTCATCCAAAAAAATGGTGCCGCCGCGCGCCATTTCGAACTTACCCGGCTTTCGGCGCACCGCCCCCGTGAAGGCGCCTTTTTCATGCCCGAACAATTCACTTTCCAGCAGGGTGTCCGGAATCGCACCGCAGTGGACGCTGATGAAAGGGTCATCACAGCGGTTGCTGTGCCGATGGATGATTCTGGCCAGCAACCCCTTGCCCGTTCCGGTTTCTCCAATCAACAGCACGGTCGCTTTGGTAGGCGCAACCGCCCGGATCTTTTTGAACACTTCCCGCATCCCGGCAGTCTTGGTGTGGATGACAGCCAGCCACTCGGATTTCCAGAAATGGTCCCGTAAATAGTCCAACTCTAAGTTGGTGGTGGGCGATTCGTTCAGGGATTCGATCACCAGCCGAACTTCGTACGGATCAATGGGATAGGTCAGATAGTTGTGAACACCGGCTTTGACGGCTTTGACGGCAAGTCGGATCGACTCCTTTGATGCCAGCACCACAACCTCCGTCATGAAGTTCGGTTCTTTAAAAGTCCTGACGGCATCCGTATAATCATTTGCCGGCGAAGCTTCCCCCAAGACGGTCAAATCCGAAAAGATGACATCGAACGGA
>CP070771.1:1419887-1425917 GCA_020345785.1 Desulfobacterales bacterium | reverse complement strand
TGGTTGAGTGCACGCAGCAACATCAAATACAAGAGAAAAAAGGAAATGAGCGACATGACGGTAAATGATCTCGTGGCAAGTTTTGGCCTGCAGGTTGCTGCCGGTGAAAAGGGCCTTGAACGCCGGGTCGAAGACGGCTACTGCGGTGATCTGCTCAGTGAAATAATGGCCAATGCCCCCGAAGGCTGTATCTGGCTGACGATTCAGGGGCATCAAAACATTGTGGCGGTCGCTGTCCTGCGTGAAATGGCCGCCGTCATCATAACCGGCGGCCAGACACCGGACGATGAAACCCTGCAAAAAGCAAATCAGGAGGGCATACCAATCCTGCTCAGCTCCGACTCGGCGTATCAACTTGCAGGGCAAATGTATTCCATGGGGGTGGGCAACCATCAGGAGAAGTGAAAAAGAGAATATCGAAGGATGGTATCCTGTCTATTTGAAGGGTCGGTATCGTTTTTCGGCATGCCCGCCAAGCCTGCCCTCGCGAAGGTCGGGTGCGCAAAATCTGACACTCGAAACCTGAAACCTTGCATCAACTTGCGGCATGGGGAAATCGAAACTAAAAAAATACAAGGCCGACCTGCACATCCACAGCTGTCTTTCGCCTTGTGGTGATTGGGATATGAGTCCCAGGAAGATTATCCAAAAAAGTCTGGAAGTCGGACTTGATTTAATTGCGATCTGCGATCATAATACGGCGGAAAACGCCGGGGTAGCGATGCGCGAGGGCCAGAAAAAGGGCATTCACGTTCTGCCCGGGATGGAAGTCTGCTCCAGAGAAGAGGTCCATATCCTGGCGTTATTCGCCGAACTGTCCCAGGCGCTGGAGATGCAGTCTTATGTATATGCCAATTTGCCCGGCGAAAACAAACCCGAGGTCTTCGGCTGTCAGGTAGTGGCCAACGAAAAAGATGAGGTTCTGGGCGAGAATCCGCGCCTGTTGATTGGTGCGACCCGGCTGGGACTGCATGACATTGTCGCCAAAACCCACTCCCTGGGAGGACTGAGCTTCTGCTGCCATGTCGACCGACCGGCTTACGGCATCATCAATCAGCTGGGATTTATTCCGCCCGATCTGGATCTGGATGGCGTGGAAATTTCTCGTCATGTGGTGCTGGCGGAAGCTCACAATGCCGTATCCGGTATTGAAAAGTTTTCCTGTATTACCAGCTCCGATGCCCATTTTATAGACGATATCGGCAAAGTGTGGACCGTATTCCAGATGGCTGCACCCACCATTGAAGAGATCCGCAAGTCGATATTAAAACAGGACGGAAGGAGGATTCTGGTCTGATTGCGCGAGCTTTCACTTCATATTCTGGATATTGCCGAAAACGGCATTACCGCGGGGGCCGATTGTATTCAAATCCTGATCAATGAAAATCGCAAAGAGGATTTATTGCTCATTGTTATCGAGGACAACGGACGCGGTATGCCGGAAGAAAAATTCAAAAACCCCACCGATCCGTTTATTACGTCCCGCACGACCCGCAGGGTAGGACTGGGCCTTTCGTTGCTGGCCGCGGCCGCCCAGCGATGTGGCGGGAAGATAGAAATTGAGACTGAAGCCGGCCGCGGAACCCGGGTTACAGCCACCTTTCGCCACAATCACATCGATCGTGCGCCCATCGGGGATATGGCCTCAACGATCACGACCTTGATTATGGGAAATCCGCAAGTTGATTTTGTCTACCGCCACATTATCGACGCCAGGGAATTCACGCTGGACACCAGGGATCTCAAAGAGGGCTCGGATGATAATTCCCTGGCGGATCCGGTTTTAATGCATCATTTAACCCACAGTATCCGCAATTCTCTTAAACAGCTGGCATTAAAAAACGGTGCGTCCGAAGCAACGGAGGAAAATCATGGCTAAATTAACAATTGACGATTTAAAAAAAATAAAAGAGGAAACCGCAAAGAGCACTTCTCTGCGTGATGGTGAAGCCAATGTAAAAATAACGGTTCACATGGGTACCTGCGGTATCGCCGCTGGCGCGCGTGAGGTAATGAACGCGCTGATGGACGAGATGGCCCAGACCGATCGCCAGGACATTCGGGTAGTCACATCCGGTTGCATGGGCATGTGCAGCAGTGAACCCAATGTGACGGTTGAAATCCAGGACGGGGAACCGATCGTCTATCAGAAAATGGAGCCCAACCGGATGCGCCAGGTATTCAAACGCCATGTGCTTATGGGGGAAGTTCAAACGGACTTCGCGTTGGCGAAGATGTAAAAATGTCCATTGTCGGTTGTCCGTTGTCAATTGTCCGTTGATACTAAAGCAGGTTATCAGCCGTCTTAAGTCAATTCTGCTAAAGCAGAAATCCAATCAGTTGGATTTTCCAACAATCATCGACCCTGCTCGAACGGCAATCGGCAGCATATACGGATTTAAATCAACCGACTGCTTTTGCAAATTATAGTATTGATGACCAATCCGTCGTTATCGGAACAGATCGCAAGATACGAACCACAATGGACAATGGACAACTGACAACTGACAATACACTACTAACAACCTGCAATGGACAACCGACAACATAGAAATGACAACATACAACGGACCACGTTATGAAAGTCGACGGTAAAGACATTCGCACAATCTGGCTCGACGAGAGTGAAAAATTTGTAAGAATTATCGACCAGCGTAAACTGCCCCATGAATTTAAAATTGTGGATCTGAGAACGGTGGACGACGTCGTTACTGCTATCAAGGAAATGTACGTCAGGGGCGCACCTCTTATCGGGGCCACCGGGGCTTACGGAGTTTATTTAGCCACTCTGAACGCGTCGGGCGCACGGATAGATGATGACCATATAAAAAAGGAAGCTGAACGCATCAAATCCGCCCGGCCGACAGCCGTCAACCTTGCCTGGGGGGTAGACAGGGTTCTGGCGGCCGTGTTGAACACCCCAGATCCTGCCGCAAAAATTGACCTGGCCAGAGAAGCCGCCGGTGCCGTCACCGAACAGGAAGTGGAAAATTGCCGCCGGATCGGTGAGCACGGTTTGACCCTGATCGAAGAAATCAGCCGCAAAAAGCAAGGGCAAACCGTCAATGTGCTCACGCACTGCAATGCAGGATGGCTGGCCTGCATTGAACATGGCACGGCGACGGCGCCGATATACGCCGCCTTTGACAACGGCATTGATATCCACGTCTGGGTGGATGAGACCAGACCCCTCAACCAGGGCACCCGCCTGACCGCCTGGGAGCTTGGCAAACACGGCGTCAGGCACACGATTATTACCGACAATGCCGGCGGTCATCTTATGCAGCACGGCATGGTGGATATCGTGATTGTGGGCACGGATCGAACTGCAGTTTCCGGTGATGTCGCCAATAAAATCGGCACCTACTTAAAAGCCTTGGCCGCCTGGGACAATCAGGTGCCTTTCTATGTTGCCCTGCCCTCCAGCACGTTTGACTGGCGAATCAAAGACGGCGTCACCGATATCCCCATCGAACAACGCAATCCAGACGAGGTAAGATATGTTTACGGTCTGGATCAGGATCGAACCACGCATGTATTGATCTGCCCGAAGGAAAGCCCGGCCGCCAATTTTGCCTTTGATGTCACGCCGGCCAAGTATGTCACCGGGTTTATTACCGAGCGGGGAATCTGCAAGGCCTCGGAGGAGGATATACGCAGGCTGTTTCCGGACAAAAATTAGTTGATTGAGTTGATTGGTTGATCGGGTTGATTCAGTTTACCTTAACGTTGCATAAATTTGTACACCTATCTATGAAGTGTAGGCGATAAACCGTCGCTTATACGTTGTCGATGCTGGATGCTCGATGCTTGATACTGGATATCCAGGAATGCGCCGAGAGTGAGATCCAGAAACATCCAGCATCCAGAAACCAGTATCCAGGATCACGTAATATTTCCAATGACTTTCATTAAAACAGCCTAAATTCAAGAAGACATATTATGCAACTTAAGGGGCAACCTAATCAACCAATAAACGAGGATTTGAAATGCTGACGGATCTGGAAAAGAAAATCATTGCTTCGATACAGGAGGATATGGCGATAACCGAACGCCCCTATCTGAAAATTGCACAGGAATTGGGGATATCTGAAGATGACCTGCTGGTAAGCCTGCAAAGTTTGTGCGACCGGGGAATCATCCGTCGGTTCGGTGCAACCCTGCGTCATCAGAAAACCGGATTTACCGCCAATGCCATGGCAGCCTGGCAGGTTGATGAAGACCGTGTTGAAGAAGTCGGCAGCAAGATGGCATCTTTCAAACAGGTTTCCCACTGCTACCGCCGCAATCCTACCGGCAGCTGGCCTTACAATCTTTACACCATGATTCATGCCGATACTAAAGAATCATGCCGCCAAACCGCCCGCCAAATGTCCCGGGAAGCAGACGTTGAAAACTATGCGCTTCTTTTCAGCCGCAAGGAACTCAAGAAGACTTCGATGGTGTACTTTCCTTCCGATGAAGATGACTAATGGTTGAGGTGGGTGTCATGATAAATCTCAGGAGTCAATTAGCGGAGGACAACGGACAAGAAGTAAATTCCAAATTCCAAGCACCAAATAACAAATAAATTCCAAATCACAATCATCAATGACCGAAACCGGCCAGACCAAGAAAATCCAGCTGTATTTTTATCGTGTTTAAAACTTTCGTGTCTTTGTGATAGAGAATCGCGTATTTATCTAAAGCAATGACCAAAACAGATTGAGTCCCGTTTTGAATTTTGTATTTCGATCATCGTAATTTATTTGAGATTTTTGATTTGGAGTAGGGCGGGCCTCCGTGCCCGCCGGTATCGGTCGGCACGGAGGCCGACTTTAGGTCGGCGCAGGACCAAAGTTTCTTTTTTCGATCAAACTGGCCGCCATAATTCAACCGTATTGGGAGGGTGGCCGGTTTGCTCTAAAAAAGAAGCTCAAAAAAAAAGCGAATATCGAATAACGAATGTCGAAGGGAGGTATTCTCTCTTTTTTATAAAAAGGGACTGAGCAACACGAAACCACCCTTCGACATTCTGCGGTTCGCTGTTCCCTTTAGGTGAAGTTTCATAAGAGGTTTCTACTTTCAGCTCATTGCCACCGATAGATCCAGTTTAACCTTTTTCGTGCTTTCGTGATTAATCTGTTTTTTGGGTCCGAATTGACCGGGATGGGGCTTACCCACCCGAAACCGCAGTCGCGCGTTCGGGCACCCGGCCGTTTAAGGCCGCTGCCGCCGGCGCGTCTATGCTGCGCAGGTGCAAATCTGTCTGGGGAAAAGGGATCTCGATGTTCAGCTCTCTGAACCTGCGGTCAATTTCCTGATGAAGCTCACTGACCACCTGCAGGCGCGTATCGAAGTCCGCGACCCATACGCGCAGCTCAAAATCAAGGGAACTGTCGCCGAAATTGACAAACAGTACCTTGGGAGCGGGGTGTTTCAGAACGGTTTGATTGTCGGCGGCGCATTCCCGGATCGTATTCATCACGAGCGGTACATCGGATCCATAGGCCACCCCCACCGGTATTCTTATTCGCGACAGACGTTCACCCAAGGTCCAGTTGGTCACCTGGTTGGTGATGAGATCGCTGTTGGGCACCACGATTTCCGAATTGTCATAGGTCTGAACGACGGTAGAACGCAGGCCGACTTTTTTTATGATACCCTGCTGCCCGTTTAATTCAATCGTATCACCCACTTTAACGGGTCGTTCGAACAGCATAATCAGACCGCAGACGAAATTGTTGACAATGGTTTGAAGTCCGAATCCGATGCCGACACCCAGCGCCCCGCCGAGGATGGTGATGTTTTTCAGATCAAATCCAAGTGCAAACAGCGCGAGTATAAAACCCACCAATACCAGTGCATAATGTATCAACCGTGCAATCGACATCCTGGCACCCGGGTCTAATCCGCGCCGCGAAAAAACGTCCTCCATCAGAATCGCCTGAATAGCCCATGACACGAGAAACGCGCCGTAAAGCAAGCCCAAAGCGGTCAGAATCAGACCGATCGTCACTTTTTGGGTTCCCACGGTAAACCCCAGTGACA
>CP070771.1:1413751-1419787 GCA_020345785.1 Desulfobacterales bacterium | reverse complement strand
GAAAAACGGGTGGTTTGCGGGTGAATCCCACACCGCTGGGCGTTCCGGTAAGAATCACCGATCCGGGCAGCAGCGTGGTGCCGGTGGAAAGATAAGAAACCAATTCAGCGACGGGGAAAATCATATCCGACGTGTTGGCATCCTGCATCACTCGGCCGTTGAGCACACATGTTAGGCGCAGATTCTGAGGATCCGGAAGCTCATCGACCGTCACGAGCTCCGGCCCCAACGGGCAGAAGGTGTCGAAACTTTTTCCCCGTACCCATTGCCCCGCGCCGCGTTTTCCCTGCCAGCGCCGGGCGGAAACATCGTTGGCCGCCGTATATCCAATTACATAATTCAGGGCCTCTGCGATGGTAACGTCTCTGGCCGCCCTGCCGATGACCACCGCCAGTTCGGTCTCATAGTCAACCTCCGGCGGTTCCATGCAGGAGGGGTGCAGCAGGATCGGATCTCCGGGATTGGTAACTGCAGCCGGATTCTTCATGAACAACACCGGATATTTGGGGGGCTCCATGCCGGTTTCCTGGGCATGTTTATGGTAATTCAGACCGATGCCGAACACAGCAGGGGGCATCACCGGAGCCAGAAGCTTTTTGACCCCGCAGGGGGCACCAGTTGCCTTAAGTCCGGTAAATAGATCCCCCTCCAGCAATTCGGCAGCGTCTTTAGCATAATTGCGGCCGTAACAAATCCGACCCTTATCATCGATAAATCTTACAATACGCATTTAGTATCCTTTCTTTTAGCTGTAGAATTTCAGTCCGGCTCAATCAACCGATATCGGGATGGCGGCAACCTGATTTTATCAGTTTGATCCAATATAAAAATTAGATTTTTAAGTCAAGATGATTACATTAAGGAGCATCTCAACCTAAATTCAAATATTGATGGGTTACAAGGCCTGCTGAAGACAAAATTGTTTTTTTAAAAATCGACTTTTTCTCAGGGCGGAGTAATTAGGAGAATTCATATGTTGGAAACCACAATTGCGGGCAGCCTGCCCAAGCCGGAATGGCTGGCTGAACCGGAGAAACTATGGGCTGGATGGCGCTTTCAGGGTGAAGAGCTCAAGCGTGCCCAGCAGCGCGCTGCCGCCGAGTGGCTGAAACACCAGGAAGAGGCGGGTATCGATATCGTCACCGACGGCGAGCAGTTCCGCATCCATTTCGTACACGGTTTTCTTGAGCACATCAAGGGTATCGACTGGGAGAAGAAAACCTCCATGGGGATCCGCGACAACCGGTACACCGTGCAGGTGCCGACCGTTACCGGACCGGTTTCCCGGCCCCTATCCGTTCATCTGGATGAGGTTCGCTTCACCAGGTCCCGGACCGGCCGCAAATTGAAATTCACCTTACCCGGTCCCATGACCATATGTGACACGATTGCCAACGCATATTACGGCAGCCGACCGGAGATGGCAATGGCGTTTGCCGAGATCTTAAACATCGAAGCCCGGGAATTGTCTTCTGCCGGAGTAGACGTGATTCAGTTTGACGAACCGGCTTTCAATGTTTTCATGGATGATGTTAAGGAATGGGGTATTGCTGCGTTAAATCGTGCGGTCGAGGGGTTGGCCTGTACCACTGCCGTTCATATTTGCTACGGTTACGGCATCGAGGAAAATCTGCGCTGGAAAGAGACCCTGGGCAGCCAATGGCGGCAGTATGAAGAAATTTTTCCGGTGCTGAACACCAGCCGCATCGACCAGGTTTCCCTGGAGTGCGCCGAATCCCGGGTACCTCCCTCACTCATGGGACTTCTGAAGGATAAAGATGTATTGGTTGGTGCGGTGGCAGTCACCGCAGACCGCGTGGAGTCACCGGAGCAAGTGGCCGCCACCATTCGAGCGGCACTGAAGCATGTGGATGCGCCGAGGCTTTATCCCTGCACAAACTGCGGGATGGCGCCAATCCCTTATAACATTGCACTCGGCAAACTCACCAGCCTTGCTGCCGGCGCGGCAATGGTGCGAAAAACTCTGTAACTGTAATTTTTCAAAAATTCAGCTCGGGTGAAGGACTTTGAGCTTGACGCCGATTAACTGGTCGTGTGACAGGCGCAGTAGATTTTTAACCTTGTTCATCAGGTAGTGTTCGTATCTGTCCATTTTTCCGTCGACAAATACCATTCGCCAGAGGATCTCGATGATCTCCATTTTTTCGTCGATGGAATAATTTTCATTGATCAGTTTCGCAAATTGCCAGAGATCGACGCTTTGCTCCAGTTCTTGATCGGCTTCGGCCAGCAGGGCGTCGGCGTGTTCCCTGACTAAGCCGTATTTTTCCTGCAAAATGGAAAGGATCGTTTCCGTCTCCGTTGGCGTGAACTTTTCGTCGATACGCGCCATCTCCACAAAAAGCGCACAGGCCGCTACCCGGACATCGTGGGCCGATCGGTGGTCGTCCTTTTGATATCCTTCAGCTGCATCTTTGTTGAAGAAGTGTTTGAGGCTGTCGAGCATCCGAAATTCTCCTTGCGGTAAGTTCAATTAAACGCATGCAAACCGCTTTTAACATGCTGAATAGGACAACTTGGATATACGGCAGGCCGATTGAATTGTCAAATTATGCTGATGACGGAAGCGGATGCGCTTTACTTCGGCGAAGCCAGCACCAGGGTCCAGTAAGTCCCATAATCGGAATCAGGGTTGCAAAAGCAAGCGGCCCCTATTTCCGTAAAACCTGGTGACATGATGTTTTGGCAGTGTCCGGCGCTGGCCAACCAGCCCGCCACGACGTCATCAGAGCTTTCGTGTCCGGCAAAAATGTTTTCGCCGACAGCACGCCATCCATACCCAATAGAGTTGACGCGTTCGACAACCGTTTTGCCATTGGATCCGGTGTGGTCAAAAAAGTCGTTTTTGGCCATGTCTCTGGAGTGTTTTAAGGCGGCTTGTGCCAGCCGTGGGTTCCATCTAATCGAACGGGCCGGTGGACACGGCTTGGATCCGCAATACCGTTTTTTCAATCTGGCCTTGTTGATCAGATTCACCATTTTCATTCTGATGGCCTTATCTGTTTCGCAGCGAAAAAACTGGTTCTGCTTGATGATGATAACTTTTTCTTTGGGCTGGGCACAGCCTGCCAGTACCGACACACAAAATAAAAAAATCAAAAATCGTTTCACAACAGTTTCTCCGGTTTAAAATTATCGCGTTCTGCTTTACCGTCATTGGGTTGCTTCTGATGAGAGTATCGGTCATTCTGCCGAAACCTTTATCCGGTCGCCTTTCTTGACATCATATCCTACGGTAACCATATTCTCTGCCGGTATCTCAATTTGCTATATTTTATAAATCAGGTGGCAAAATGGACCTTGACAATCTAAATATCAGCGGCGACCGGCATGTTGACGCCGAAACCCTGGAGAAATTCAGCCGCGATATGAGCATGTATCGCATCGTACCCGCCCTGGTGGTCGAACCCAAAAATGAAGAAGATATCCTCAGCACCCTTCAATTTGCGCGCAACGAGGGGCTCAGCATTGTGTCGCGCTCGGGCGGAAGCGACCTCAGCGGTGCCTCCATCGGGCCGGGAATCATATTGAACTTTAAAAAGTATCTCAATCGGTTGATCCGGGTCGGGGAGGAAACCGTTGTCCAGCCGGGTATGATCCTGGATCATTTTGTCAAACAGATTTCGGCGCATCATCTGATGCTGCCCGCCGTCCCCTCGAGCAGCGCCATCTGCGCCCTGGGCGGAAACGTCGGGACCCGTTCCACCGGCCCCCGCACTGCCAAGTACGGCACCCTGGATGCGTTTGTAACATCGCTGCGCTTTATCACCGCCGGAGGGGAGGTGGTCGATACGGCGGAAGGCCTGCCCGATTACCTCGCAACCGGCCTGGGCAAAATCCAGCAAAGGTTTTTGGCGGATGCCGCCAGCCGCACCATTGTCGACCGCAGGCCGTTTATCGCCGGTGGATATAATCTCAAGGCCTTCACCCGCTATACCGATATGGGCGAGCTGGCCGCCCACCTGCTGGTGGGCAGTGTCGGTACGCTGGGGATTGTGACCGAGATCCGCTTGAAATTGCTGCCAAAGCGGCCTTCTATGGGAACCTTTGTGGCGCATTTCAGGGACTACGATGAATTTGCCGAGGCGGCCATGCGCTTGAAAGCCCTGGATCCCGCCGCGTTGGAATATTCGGATGCCGCGTGTGCCGGACACGTCAACGGTCAAATCCTGAATCTGGAAGACCCAGGCATCGTCGGCACCCTGGTGGCGGAATTCGACGCCTCCGCCGAACAGGCCCGGGCGGGCCGTGAAATCGTTGAAGCCTACAATGTCTCGCGGATGTGGGACATTGGCAGCGGCAGCCCGGAAGAGGCCGTCCTGTGGCAGGATCGTCGCCGGATTCAACCGTCGCTCATGAAATATGGTCGTGAAAATAAGTTGCTGTTTCCGTCGATTATTGATGACGTTGCCATCCACTTGAAAGACTTCGGGAGGGTTATTCCGGAGCTCCAGGCCCTGATGCAGCGGCTGGGTGTCGAGATTTGCTTTTACGGACACCTCGGTTTTGGCAGCATCCACGCCAGACCCTTTTTCGATTCGACCGCCGACAATCTGGCCGAGCAAATCGAAACGGTTTCAAAAGAGTCCTTCAGCATCCTGCGCAAGTATAACGGGACCCTGGTCGGTGAGCACAATGCCGGGAGGTCCCGCTCTCTCTACCTGGAGCCGGAGCTGGGACCTGCTTTCAGGTATCTGCGCGAAATAAAGAACCTGTTCGACCCCGATGATATTCTTAATCCCGGCGCTCTGTTTGACACGGCGCCCATCAGCACCCATATGGATTTTACCGTCAGATAATAGGCTCTGAATTCTCTATGTTATGGAGCGCCCCAGGGCCGCCTCGACCGATTTTTTAAACTCTTCTGAAATATCGATCTCAACCTTTTCTTGCGAAATTCCGGCCTGATCGGCGGCAGTTTTAACGGTGAGGATGACTTCTCGGATTTCGTCATCGGATACTTCAGCTGGGGACTTAAGACGCTGATTCCCCTCGTCATTCGGCTCGCTGATCGGCGCCAGAATCTCATCGACAATTTCCCAGTCTATTTGCCCGCCGGAAAGTCCCCGAGCCAGGCGGTTAAGATTCAAATCGGCCGCCGTTTTCTCAGCATCGGACAACCCCGACGCTACGACGTAACTTTCTTTAAATTGAAGGACGAGCCCCATAGGAATCGCCGGGCATTCGGCCAGGCTGTCCAGGATAGAACCAAGCTCTGCAATCGAGATTTCTCCCGCCAGGTAGCCGTCTTTAATCTGGACAATAATATCTGATATTTGGGATTTATCATCCTGTGGTAGATCGGATTTTTCAATAACCGCATGCATTGCCGCCGTAATTCCATCGGCGAGCCAGGTTTGATAATTTCTAGCAACAAAGACGCCGATAGCCACAAAAATCAAAATAAAAGCGATGATAGCAATTAGGCATCCAGTGGCAATCCCCTCTTGGTCCTTGGCCAGCCCGATTTTTATCTGAATGTGCTTCAGGTTGTTCTTATGATAGTTCATATTTGGCGCCTTCAGTCCAAATTTTCCTGCAAACTTTTTAGACCCGAATTGGCATACATCCGCCGGTCTCAAGTAGTAGCTATTTTTAATATCGGCAGTATTCCGGATTTGATTAGAAAAAAGCAGACTGAGGGATCGCGCGTTTTTACTTGGGGGCAGGGTGGTAATTGACGAGGACCATACCAAGACTTACCAGAACTAATGCTATTACCAGGTTGGGGCTGATCGTCTCTCCCAGGATCAGCAGCCCGCTGAAAATAACTCCAAACAACGGCGTAAAGAATGAAAAGGCATGCATTAAGCTGACCGGGTACCGAGAAACCAGCACAAACCAAACCAGATAGCTGAGAAAGGCAACAATGATGCACTGATAGAACAGAGAAAAGCCCAGGGTAAAAGACACACTCCATAAAATGGAGTCTTCCAGCATGATGCTGAATATGAGTAAAAACGGCGCCGAAAAAAACAACTGGTAAAAGAGGATCTGTAACGGTTCGGTATGTTG
>CP070771.1:1407600-1413651 GCA_020345785.1 Desulfobacterales bacterium | reverse complement strand
GGTGGCGGTACCGGGATCGATTACGCCGCACACCAAGTTCAAGGCGGAGGTTTATGTATTGAGCAAGGAGGAAGGCGGGCGTCACACGCCGTTTTTCAGTGGTTATCGGCCGCAGTTTTATTTTCGGACGACGGATGTGACGGGGATATTGACGTTGCCGGAGGGCGTGGAGATGGTGATGCCCGGAGACAACGTAACGATCGAGGCGCAGTTGATCACGCCGATCGCCATGGAGAAGGAGCTTCGCTTTGCGGTGCGCGAGGGTGGTCGTACGGTGGGCGCAGGGGTCGTCAGCGAAATTATCGAATAAAAGGAAAGACTTAGGGTAATGATAACGAATACCAAGATCAGGATCCGGCTCAAGGCATACGACCACAAATTGTTGGATCAGTCTGCTTCGGATATTGTTGATACAGCGACAAAGACCGGCGCCAAGGTGGTGGGGCCGATTCCCTTGCCGACACGGATCAACAAGTATTGTGTTTTGCGCTCGCCTCACATTGATAAAAAATCACGTGAGCAATTTGAAATGCGAACACACAAAAGACTGTTGGATATCCTTGAGCCCACGCAACAGACGGTAGATGCGCTGATGAAACTGGATCTTTCGCCTGGTGTCGATGTAGAGATAAAGCTGTAGTTTGCCATCCTCTATTTAGGGGTTTGAAGGGTGGTGATATGATATTAGAGCATTTTCGAACCCCTAAATTCTTGGTTCCCGTCAAGATTGAGCAATCAAACCTGTTAACAGCAGAGGCGATAAATAAGAAACTACCTTTTCACAAGGGATGTGTTGGGTTATGAGTAGAGGAATTTTAGGAAAAAAATTGGGGATGACGGGCTTTTTCACCCCGGAAGGAAGATATATTCCGGCCACGGTTATTGAAGCCGGTCCGTGCGTGGTTACCCAGATCAAGACCAAGGCTTCGGACGGCTATGATGCCCTGCAACTGGGATTCGGCGTCAAAAAGACAGAACGGGTGAACAAACCGCAGCAGGGTCATTTTAACAAAAGCGGTGAGCGATGCTTTGAACATGTGAGGGAATTTGCGGTTGAAAACCCTGCTGATTACAACCTCGGTCAGGAACTCACCGTTGAGATGTTCAAGGTCGGGGAGAGAGTCGATGTTGTCGGGAAATCAAAGGGGCGCGGTTTCTCAGGCGTCATTAAACGCCATGGTTTTCATCGGGGTCCCATGACCCACGGCAGCAAAAATATTCGTCCACCGGGCTCCATCGGCAGCAGTGCCTGGCCTTCCAGAGTTGTCAAAGGCAAGAAATTGCCCGGTCAGTACGGTAATGATCGCAAAACGATTCGCAACCTTGAGATCATCGACATCCGCTCCGAGGAGAATCTGATTCTGGTGAAAGGTGCGGTTCCAGGAGCCGAAGCGGGCCTGGTAGCGGTCAACAAACCCAAATTCAAACGTGATTAAATGATCCGGTGAAATATGGATCGATAAAGTAAATGAGGAAGATTATGCCGGTCATAGATGTTCAAAATATAGAAGGCAAACAGATATCCCAGGTGGAACTTGCAGATGATGTATTTAGTGTGCCGGTAAAACCCAGCGTCTTGCATCAGGTCGTCACCATGCAGCTGGCCAACAGACGCGCAGGGACCGCGTCGGTCAAGCATCGCAGTGACGTGAGGGGCAGCCGAAGAAAGCTTTTCCGCCAGAAGGGAACCGGACGTGCACGCCGGGGAGACATCAAATCTCCTCTGTTGCGGGGCGGCGGGGTTGTATTCGGACCTGATAACCGAAATTATACCCATAAAGTTTCAAAAAAACTCAGAAGACTGGCTTTGAAGATGGCATTGAGCACCAAATTGCATGAACATGAGCTGATGGTGCTGGATCAGTTTGAACTCGAGGAGATAAAAACCGGCGCGTTCGTCAATGTCCTGAAAACGTTGAAGCTTGAAAACGCCCTGTTTGTAACCGAAAAAAAGAACGAGCGCCTGGAACTTTCATCCCGCAACGTGCCGTATGTGAAAATACTTAGGAGCGAAGGCTTAAATGTCCATGATATTCTAAAATATCGGACATTGGTGCTGCTGGAACCTGCGGTAAAGAACATTGAGGGGAGACTGCGCACATGACTGCACATGAAATTATCATAAGACCCTTGATCACGGAAAAGACCAGTATCCAAAAAGAAATGTTTAATCAGGTGAGTTTCGAGGTGGATCGACGGGCCAATCGGATCGAAATCAGGCGGGCAATTGAGACCATTTTCAATGTCAGGGTAGCTGGTGTTAAAACGATGCAGATCACGGGTAAAACCAAACGTCGAGGACGGGTTCTCGGCAAGCGTCGTGACTGGAAAAAAGCGATCGTCAAATTGATGCCCGGTGAGCGCATTGATTTTTTTGAAGGAGTATAGCAATTGAAGATTGAAGATTGAAGAATGAATATTTGTGGTATTCTTTTCAATTTCAATTCCACTCTTTTCTAGATAATGCATTGACTACGAGATTAAATTAATAAAGATAGGATTCCTTAATTATTCAATTTTCAATCTTCAATTTTCAATCAATCGGCGACAGCCGGGCAGTTGGGAGAATACAATGGCAATCAAAAAAGTGAAACCGACATCTCCGGGGAGACGCTTTCAAGCTTACTCCTCGTTTGAAGAGGTCACTAAATCGAAGCCTGAAAAACAGCTTTTGGGAGTCATTAAGAAATCAGGCGGACGCAATGCCAAAGGCCGTATAACTTGCAGACATCGCGGCGGGGGAAACAAACGACACTACCGGATAGTTGACTTTAAACGCGATAAAATAGGTATCCCGGCCAAAGTCGCCGCGATCGAATACGACCCCAACCGTTCGTGCAGAATCGCACTGCTGCACTACCTCGACGGGGAAAAGCGCTACATTCTGGCGCCGCTGAACCTTGCCGTCAACGATGTCGTCGAATCCGGTCCTGACGCCGATATCAAGCCGGGCAACTCGCTGCCCTTGAGTAGTATTCCGTTGGGTACCCAGATCCATAACATTGAGCTGCGTCCTGGAAAAGGCGGCCAGATTGTAAGGAGTGCCGGTACTTATGCTCAATTAATGGCCAAAGAAGATCGATATGCGCTGATTAAATTACCCTCGGGTGAGGTGCGCATGGTTTTAATGAAATGCAACGCCACCATCGGTCAGTTGGGCAATGTGGCCCACGAGAATATCGATCTGGGCAAAGCCGGACGCAAACGTTGGCTGGGAAGAAGACCCAGGGTCAGAGGTGTTGCGATGAATCCCGTTGATCATCCCATGGGAGGCGGTGAGGGCCGATCTTCCGGTGGTCGTCATCCCTGCAGTCCGTGGGGGTGGCCTACCAAGGGCTACAAAACCCGCA
This sequence comes from Desulfobacterales bacterium, assembly GCA_020345785.1. Next base: position 1,410,301 of record CP070771.1, on the reverse strand, counting down.
AAAACAAGAGCAGCGATCGTCTGATCGTTAAAAGGCGCAGTAAGAAATAGTTATTATTTGCCGTTCAGGGTTCAGGGTTCAGAGTTCAAAGGTTGATGATTAACCTGCAACACAAAATAACCAATAACTAATAACCAGTCCGTGAGGGTATTTATGCCGCGATCGTTAAAAAAAGGTCCTTACATTGAACCGAGGTTGTTGAATAAAGTACTGGTGGCTCAGGAGACCCGCAGCAGCCGGGTCATCAGAACGTGGTCCAGGCGTTCGACAATTGTTCCGGAAATGGTTGGTATTACCCTGGCCGTTCATAACGGTCGCAAATTTGTGCCGGTGTTTATATCGGAAAATATGGTGGGTCACAAATTGGGCGAATTCTCACCAACCCGTACCTTTTACGGGCATGCCGGTGACAAGAAGTCCAAACTAAAGAGGTAAACCACGACAGTTGGTTTCAGGTGTCAGGAAGGTGGCACTCACGCAATGAAGCCTGACTCCCGAACACTTTTGGAAAAGGGAAAACGACAATGGAGGTTAGAGCCGTCTCAAAATATGTTCGAATTTCGCCGCGCAAAGTGCACAAACTGGTCGGCGCGATTAAAGGCAAACCAGTGGAAAGCGGGCTGCAGATACTCAAGTTTATGCCTCAAAAGGCGGCGGGTATTTTGGAAAAGACCATTCGTTCAGCCGTTGCCAATGCAGATCAAAATGCCGATATAGATGTCGATTTGCTGGTTATACGAAATGTTACCGCGGACCAGGGACCGACCCTGAAGCGCTGGAAGGCGAGAGCACGGGGCAGGGGTACGCGCATTTTAAAAAGAACCAGTCATATCACTGTTATCTTAGCAGAAGAAACGGGGTTATCGTAAAGGAGGTTAAGGTTGGGCCAAAAAGTAAATCCGATTGGATTAAGATTAGGCATCGTGAAAACCTGGGAATCACGCTGGTTTGGAGGTAAGAAGTATGCCGAATACATTCTGGAAGATCACAAACTTCGCGAATTTATCAAGCAAAAACTCTTCCATGCCGGTGTTTCACGGATAGAAATCGAACGATCCTCCAAGCGTGTTCGGCTGCGTATTTTTACTTCCAGACCGGGAATCGTGATCGGCAAAAAAGGAGCCGAGATATCGCAGCTTAAGAAAGAACTCGAGAAAATGTCCGCCCACGAAGTTCTCATCGATATTCAGGAGGTCAGAAAACCGGAGATAGAGGCCCAACTTGTAGCTGAAAATGTAGCCCTGCAGATCGAAAGAAGAGTTGCTTTCCGTCGCGCCATGAAACGCGGTGTTTCTTCGGCCATGCGTTTTGGTGCATTGGGAGTGAAGATCATTTGTGCCGGCCGCCTAGGGGGCGCTGAGATGGCCCGCACCGAATGGTATCGTGAAGGACGCGTACCCCTGCACACATTGCGTGCCGACATAGATTACGGCTTCATCGAGGCCCGCACCACTTACGGCATTATTGGTGTTAAAGTGTTCATCTTTAAGGGGGAAATACTGAAAAAAGACCAGATCGGGATGGATACCGAATAGCGTCTCCAAGATTACGGCGCTGCGACCTTTTACATCTTTAACTTTTAAACTTCTAATATTGATATTCGTTGCACCTTACGCAATGCCGGCTGGCTTCGCATATAGCAAAATTATCTGCAGGCAGCCCGCATCGCGGATTAGGCAACAGGAGCAAGTATTATGCTGAGCCCCAAAAAAGTAAAATATCGCAAACAGCAAAAGGGCAGAATGCGCGGTGTTGCGCGACGTGGCTGTACCCTGAATTTTGGCGAATACGGACTGCAGGCTACCGAATGCGGGAAGGTGAGCGCCAAGCAAATTGAGGCTGCTCGTATCGCGATGACCCGCCATGTAAAGAGGGGGGGGCGAATTTGGATTCGGATTTTCCCTGATAAACCGTTTACCAAAAAACCCGCTGAAGTTAGGATGGGTAAGGGAAAAGGCGCACCGGAAGGATGGGAGGCCGTCATTCGTCCCGGCAGGATTCTTTATGAGATGCAGGGAGTTTCCAAGGAAATGGCGAAAGAAGCTCTGCGGCTGGCGTCCCACAAGCTTGCGGTGAGAACGAAATTCGTCGAGAGGAGCGAAAGCTTATGAAAGCCAGTGAGATCAGGGAGATGAACCTGGACGAGATGCATCGCAAGGTTTCTGATTTAGAAGAGGAATTGTTTAATTTGCGGTTTCAGCACGAAATCGGCCAGCTGGAAAATCCTCAACGGATGAAACAAACGAAAAATGATATTGCCAGGCTGAAAACGATTATTAATGAAGTTACTTTAAAGCAAAAGGAAGATAACGGGTAGTGGCTGCCATGAAACAACGAGGAATGAAAAGACAGTTAATCGGAACGGTCGTTAGCAATAAGGCGGACAAAACGGCCACCGTACTGGTGGAACGATTGGTCAAGCATCAGATGTATCACAAGATTGTAAGAAGACGCGCCAAATTTGCCGCACATGACGCTCGCAATGATTGTCAGATTGGTGACAAGGTGCTGATTTCGGAGTCCCGCCCGCTGAGTAAAACAAAAAGGTGGCGGGTGGTCAGGATCGTTGAAAAGGCTGTTTGATTATAGAGGGAATAAAAGAAAATGATTCAGGCGGAAACACGATTAACCGTGGCTGACAATTCAGGAGCAAAGGTACTGTATTGCATCAAAGTGCTGGGCGGCTCTCGCAGGCGGTATG
>CP070771.1:1401389-1407500 GCA_020345785.1 Desulfobacterales bacterium | reverse complement strand
AATTACAATTCGCACGTAGATCCATAGCTCGCTGGCCCCATCGATGCGAGCGGCATCCAGGAGCGTATCCGGAATTGCCATGATGTTCTGTCTGAGGAAAAAAACCCCGAAGGTCATGATCGTCATCGGGAAAATCATGGCGACATAGGTATTCATCATCTTGGTCTTGAATACCATAATAAAAATAGGGATCATGTATACCTGGATGGGAATAATGGCTGTGAAGAGAATCAAGGTGAACAAAAAGTTTTTCAAAGGGAATTTATATTTGGCAAAGATAAATCCGGCCAGACTGGAAGTCAGAAGGATACAGAACATTGATCCCAGTGAAACCACCAGGGAATTAAACATGTACCGCACGAAATCTTCTTTGACGAGGATTTGGCTAAAATTCTCCAAGGTCAGCCGGCTCGGTAGAAAACGAGGCGGCCAGACACTGATTTCAGCCGGTGTTTTTAATGCGGTTGTCAGTACCCAAAGAAACGGAACGATCACCATGATCGCAAATGCCGTGGATACGATATAGGCGGTTAGCTTTACCCATTTTTCCCTGAACATTCCGCGCTCCTAATCGTTTCCTTTCCTGAACGCCATGAACTGCAATGTGATCATCATCATGACAAAAACAAGTAATACCACAGATTGAGCCCCTGCGTATCCCATCCGGTAGTATTGGAATCCGTTGCGATATATTTCCGTAACCACAACTTTTAAATCATACGCCGGCGCACCCTGGGCAGACGCGGTCAATACGTATACCGGCGCAAATACATTAAAAAACTGGATTGTACTCATGACTACCGCAAACAGAATGATCGGCTTTAACATCGGCAGGATGATGAAACGTAAACGTTCGATGGGACTAGCACCATCAACTTCTGCGGCCTCGAGATACGTGGTTGGAATATTTTTCAGTCCGACGCTGAATACGATAATATAATAGCCGAGCATCTTCCAGACAGCCACGACCACAATGGCATAGATAATCAAGTTCGGCTCTTGAAGCCATCCCTGTTTGGGAATCCCAAACAGGGACAGGACATAGTTGATTAGGCCGTACATGGGATCGTAGAGCCATTTCCAAATCACCGAGGCCGGGACCCAGGGGGTCACAACCGGAATATAGAAAATGATTTCAAAGATGGGAGCGACATGCTCAATACTGCGCAGCAAAATCGCAATTAAGAGAGCCAGGAACAGGGTGACCAGCACCGCCATTACCGTAAATTGGATCGTGTTGATCAGGGCCGTATGAAAGGCATCATCGCTGAGCAGGCGTTCATAGTTTCGTAACCCAACGAATGGATTCCGTTTCTTAGTTATATGGTAGCGGTAAAACGATAACCGAATGGTTTCTAAAATAGGGTAAATTCGGATGGCGGAGAATAGAAAATATACCGGACCCAAGGCGGCTAAGATCCAGAAGCCGTTATTATTTTTGAATTTCCGGTACAAGTTTGCCAGGTTATCTGAGGGATTCTTTTGATGGATCGCGGCAGGCATAGGAATCCTTTCGGGGGAGACGTTTCAGCCCGGCGATTCCGACCGGGAAGGAGTTCTCCCTCCCGGCCGGCGTAACCGTTATTCTGATAAAATGTCGTTATCTTCTAGAATTTCTTCAGCAACCTTCTGCATTTTAAGAATTACTTTTTTGCATCCCTCTGGATTATCGACTAATGAGGCGTCCCGATAGGCTGTCTGAAGAACCTCGCCTACCCGGGTTGTCATTTCCTCGTAGGCGATATTCGGGGGTTCCAGATACTGATTATAGCCCTGAACATCCTGCATCACGGCCTTGTAGCGTGGATTATCTTTCAGAAACCATGCGAAATCGCGATCCCTGCGCAAGGGACTGTAACCGGATTCCTTTAACAGCAGGTTTAATGCTTCCTGCTCTTGAAGCATGCGGATGAATTCCCAGGTCTGATCTTTAACTTTGGACTTGTTGCTGACCGAGAGAATTTCGATGTAATTGAATGCTCCTCGGACTTTGCCTTTCGGCATCAGAGCGGTGTTAAAATTAATATTCGGACCATTTTTCTTGATGAAGGCGATTGCCCAGGTTTCGCGCAGAAGCATGGAGGCCACACCGGAGGCAAAACCCTGTGCGTCATGTTTTAATTTCCAGTCATCCACTTTACGATCGCCATGCAAATGATTGATGCGGTCCAGTAGAGCCTTGACAGCCACATCCATATTGTCCTTGAGCGTGACCCTTACCGTCCCCGGTTTCTTGCCTTTTTCAAAAACCTGCTCACCCGCCATCTGGTAGTAGAGATACCCGAATTTTTGGATGCCGCCGGAAGGACCGGTCAGGCGCATGGTAATACCCGCTCTTTCGATATCCCCATTTGCGTCCTTTTTGACCAGTTTTTCGGCGTACGCCCAAAGCTCCTCGACTGTTTGCGGGGGTTGCGTCAGACCGGCTTCTTTGAAGTGGTCAAGATTATAGTACAAGGTGCTCCTGCCGGTCCAATACGGAACACCGTAGGTGGTGCCTTCGCGGGTGGCGATGGCGGTATATACATTATTCATTTTTTTGGGATCATTGACAATTGCGGCTAAATCTTGAGGCAGCGGTTCCAGATATTCGTTGTCATAGTATCTCGGAAAAAGAAAATCATGCAGGGCCAGTAGATCCGGACCGGCTCCGGTCGGCATACTGCTGGCCAGTTTGGCTTCAAAATCGCGAAGGGAGAACGTGAGAATTTCCACCTCAAAATTCGGATACTTTTTTTGGAACTGGCCTTTGACCATTTCGAAGACCGGTAAAGTTTCGCCATAGCCAAGCCAAATGGAAAGTTTCTCCTTGGCTTCAACCGGTCCGGCGGACAACGCGAAAACGGCAATAAACAGAAAAACAGACGCCCAACGTACTCCTTTTTTTAACATGATGCACCCTCCTTTTTTAATGGGTTGAATTGAAAGCTGGAATTACCTCTGAAGAGCGGTATTTCAGAAAGTGTGAGCAGTACCTCCGATTACGCCGTGGACTTAAATGCAGAAACCAGATGAAATCCGCTGCTGAACCCTATCGTAGCCGTGAATTCGTGTCAAGGGACATATGGTTCTGATTTACAGCACCTAAGGACGCCTGTGCGGCGAGTAAAATAATCTACTGATTCCTCTCCTGCAAGGTCTTTAAGCCTTTTTTTAGGGATGTTCATTGACTATTAAAGACTAAAACCCTATCGAAATACCGCCGTCGACAGGCAGGCAGGTTCCAGTGATAAAACCGGCAGCGGGCGAACAAAGATAGACAGCCGCCCAACCGATGTCTTCCGCATGTCCGAATTTCCCCATGGGAGTTCTTGTAAGAATCCGGTTCCTACGTTCAGGATCGGACGCTGCCGTCTTATGCATCATTTCGGAATGAATCCATCCCGGAGCGATGGCATTTACCCGAATGCCATCCTGAGAAAGTTCGGCGGCCATGGTTCTCACCATGCCGAGAAATGCCGATTTAACAGCAGAATAGGCGACGACTTTTGGTATCCCGAACAACGACGCCATCGACGCAATAAAAATGATACTGCCGTGCTTGGCTGATTTCATGGTGGGAATAACCGCCTTGCTCAAGGCAAAGGAGCCCATTACATGGGTTTGAAAAACAGATTCAAAATCCTGGAAGCTCGTCTCTTCTACCGGTTTTTTGACATGGTTTCCGGCATTGTTAATGAGTGTTGTGACCGGCCCAATTTCCGATTGAATCGATTCGATTAGGCCTTTTGACGAATTTACATCAGTGACATCGTGCACACGATACCACGCAGAATCTCCTAATTCTTTGACGGCTTCCTGAAGAACCGCTTCCCTTCGGCCCGTAATCACTACTTTGGCCCCGGCCTGCCCCATGCACTGCGCCATACCAAATCCCAGACCGGTTCCGCCGCCGGTTATCAATACGAGGTCATGCGACAAATCAAATGCCTGTGCCATTGTTCGTTCAACCATAATATGCCTCCTGTGGATTCTTTGGACACTGAATCCCGTAATTTAAGAGTTTGGATTTGATTCAACACCCTCTTCCACTTAAGATTCGATTTTCAAATCTTTTTACATATATTCATCAAATTATCAATGCCTGCAAAATTCGGAAAGATCTCGTTTGATCAGGGCGGATCAGATTCCAGAAATCCCACAGGGCAGGTCTCGAATTCAAACCTCTTCAACCATCAGTCCTCAATTTAAAAAACATGCCCTGTGCTCTCTGCTATTTACAACGTCCTACCTTTATGCATTGACAATCGAAATTGAACATATTAAACATCCACGAAGTGAGGATAAATATTCGTAGTCCTCTGCAACCTGTTTTCGCTGATTCATATCTGTTATTCCCATCGGGTCCTTCTCCGTATTGAGAGTTCCTATCCTCACCCGTACCATGGCACAGCTTCGTATTTACCCCCACCAACTAAACAGAACGGAAAGGAGGTATGAATTATGAAAAAGCAGCTAAAGTTCCGTGTCGTGTTTTTTATCTTATCAGTTAGCCTCTTTATTCTCTGGGCTTGGAGTCCCATGGTAACGGCCCAGGACATGACGGTAAAAATGGGCTGGTTCGGCGGCCCCAGACCCTGGATCATCGGTAAGGCCAAAGGGATGTACGAAGAGGGGTTGGGTGCTAAAATCGAATGGCTGCAGTGGCCTTCCGGCGCTGCCGCCATTTCTGCACTGGGAGCCGGTGAGGTTGATATCACCCGTTTGGGATCCAGCCCGACGGTGGCGGCGATAGCCAGGGGAGTGGAAATTTATCAAATCGCAGTTGCGGGGGCGATCGCAAGAAGTGAAAGGCTGATTTCCAAGAAAACTATCCCGGATATTCCTGCGCTAGAAGGCAAGAAAATTGGCTATCCTCCAGGCTCTACAGCCCATTATGCGCTTTTGGCTGCGCTGAAGGTTTATAAAGTAAATGTGGCGAAAACAAAGCTGCTGAGTTTGAAACCTTCGGAAATGCTCGCTGCCTGGAAGCGGGGAGACATCGATGCGGCTTACGTTTGGGGTCCTTTTTCTCATCAGATGGAAGCGGACGGTGGTCATGAGCTAATTGCTACGGGAGAACTGCGAAAAGAAGGTTATTACACCTGGAACAATTACGTGGTGAGAAAAGAGTTTGCCGAAAAACATCCGGAATTAATAGTCAAATTTCTGAAAATCTTTCAGGAAAACGTGAAGACGTACAAAAGCGATCCTGCAAAATGGGCCAGATTTATCGGAGACTATTTGAATCAGAAATATGAAGCTGCTGCCGATACTCTGGCCGGACTGGAATATCCCCCGTTTGAAGAGCAATTGACCACCAAATGGTTAGGAGATTCAAAGACCACGGAGCAGGCAGCCATCACCAAGGCCATGATGGACGTCGGTCTTTTTCTGGTTGAATTGGGAGACGTTCGTAAAAGAGACCTGCCAAAAAGTTTTGGGCCGTATAACAATATGACATTTATGGAGAGCGTTGTCAGAGGAAATTGATGCTTGCTTGGCTGAGGGCTATTTTTTTCATTAAATATTAGCAAAACCATTTAGCTGTCTGTATGGCCTGTATATGTGATACTGATCTTTGAAAGACCCGATGGGGAAGTTGAATAGATAGGTTGCAGAGGAGATAATTTTTTAACCGATCGAGGATTTACTGACTTAACGTCTATGAATTTGTATCCTGTTGTTGGCTTTACAAACCACGCGAACTAAGTTCTTCACCATCTAAGGAGAATAAAATTCGATGAAGAAAGTCTGGAGCATTTTAAACTTTGAGGGCGCAAGAGAAATTTTCATCAGCATGCTTGCCATCGCATTTGCTGTCTTTCTGTGGTTCATGACGACGTATATGGGATGGATAAAGCCTCTTTTTCTTCCATCACCTCAGGATCTGATCGAGACCATCATAGAATTGGTGGCAGTCGGGTATCGGCAGGTTTCTCTCCAGATGCACTTTCTCGTCAGTCTGGCGCGGGCCCTTTTTGCGTTTACCATGGCAGGAATTATTGGAATTCCCATTGGTTTGCTGATGGGATTTTTCCCGGTTATCAACGCGATACTCGATCCCTTTGTACAATTTTTCAGGCCCCTGCCCAAATTGGCCCTTATCCCTCTGGTGATTCTCTGGTTCGG
>CP070771.1:1395121-1401289 GCA_020345785.1 Desulfobacterales bacterium | reverse complement strand
CGGAAACCCTCAAGGAATCATGGCCCTCCCGGTTGAACGGCAGCAGGCTTTCCAAATTGCGTCGTTCGGCGGCCATGGTATCAGCGATATTTGCAAACGCCTGGTCAATCTGCTGTTTGATCGTTTGACTGAGGACCTGCACATTGAAACTTTTCCCCGATTCCCGGATGACCTGTTCTAGTGTCGAAGACTTGTGCCTTCTGCGGTTGTGGATTAGAAAAACAAGGATCAGTAAACATAACATGATCTGAATGCCGTCCACAGCGACATCCCAGTATTGCGGAACTTGAAATACCATCTCAACTCCTTGCCCCACAGCTCGTTAACATCAGCTACACCCGGATATCAATTATTTTGCTCGGTGCGGAATCAGTAGATTGTTCTCCCTTGTCGCCATCTTCTCGGTCTGTCTGCCGCGTGTGTTGTCCGTCATCTGTTGAATCGTCGCTATCGGTGATGCCTGCGTGTTCAGAAGCGTCTTTTTTCTTTTTCTTCTTGCGCTTTTGTTTAATTACTTCTTCAAACGGACTTTGCTGGTCGTTGCGTTTTCTGTGATCTGTCCGCTTAACTTTAGGGGCGGGTGACAAAGACGGCAATATTTTGTTTAATTTAATGTTATCCACCATAACGCGACCTCCTGTTGGCCTAACTAAATCAATGATGCGACAAAGCGTTCAATCCAGGCGGACAAACACATCCCGCTTACCAAATCTTAACCGCAAACATCATTCGATCAGCTTTTCTTTTCTCAGCTTCGCCCGCAATCTTCTTACGGCTTGGGAGTGAATTTGTGATACTCTTGATTCGGTAATATCCAGAACCTTGCCGGTTTCTTTCATGGTAAGCTCTTCGAGATAATACAGGGAGATTACCAGGCGCTCCTTTTCCGGCAACTGTTCAATGGCCCTGGCCGTCGCTTCCTTTATTTCCTTAAGCCGGGTCAAGGTGAGCGCATCATAGTCATTTTCCACCAGATAGCTCATCAACTTATCTTTTTCGTCCCTGGAAGAATATCCAAGCTCCTCAAAGCTGATAAAGGATATATTGGATATCTGTTTTGTGCGATAGACCTGCTCGACACTCACCCCCATTTCTTCGGCTACTTCAGCATCGTCGACTTCCCGGCCTAACTTCTGCTCCAATTTAAGGTAGGTGTTTTCCAGCTCTCTTATTTTTCGTCTATTTGACCTGGAGAGAAAATCCCGAGACCGAAGCTCGCTTAACACCGCACCTTTGATACGGAATACGGCATAGGTCATAAACTTGTTGTCTCTTTTGGGGTCGTAGCGGTCAACAGCCTGAATCAGTCCGATAACACCAACATTCATTAAATCATCGATGTCGATCGTTGAAGGCAAATGAACTGCTATTCGGTGAACAATACGCTTGACATAGGGCAGGTATTCAGTGATCAATTGATCTCGATAAGAAGCGTCGTTTTTGTTTAAATTTTTTGCGGGTCTTTGTGCCGGTGCCATAAAATTATATCTCCACGATATCTATCCAGCTAGGAAATACTACAATTAGGTGAAGTTGATATAATTCCCAAAGAGCAAAAACTATTCTACTACCTGAACTTTGCATGCAAATAACGGTAAGTCAAATTCGAGATCAAGTTACCGCAATTGGCTTGAGGCGATGATTGTTGCTCAAAAATTCAGGTATCTGAAATAATAAAAAATACTATAGAAGCATTGATTATCGGATGTTGTGAACCAAATGCTGCCAGAATAAATTACTGCCGTTGCGCGGTGGATTCAGCGGCGGCATGGCAGAAATTTTGCGGGCCAACTCTCTGAAACATCTGCTGGCCTGCGTATCCGGGAATAATTCACTGACAATCTTTTGATTTTTTACTCCTCTGGTGACCTTTTCATCATGCAGAATGCAACCCAGATATTCGATTTCCATATCTAGAAACCGCTCCGTAACCAGATGTAACTGTCTGAAAACTTCACGTCCTTCTTCCGGTCGGCTGGTCATGTTCACGAGTAATTTGCAAATCTTTCCTGAATATTTCAGAGACAGGACCTTCATCAAAGCGTAAGCATCGGTAATGGATGTCGGCTCCGGTGAGACCACCACCACGATTTCCTGGGCCGTGGCATTGAAATCCATTACATTGGAGGAAATACCGGCAGCCGTATCAATAAATAAAATATCAACACTGTCAACTAACAGGTCCAACTGGCTCAGGATCTGGATTTTTTGTTCGCGGCTCAGATGGGTTAATTCCTGAATGCCGGATGAGGCCGGCAATATTTTCATATTCCCCGGACCTTCAATGAGAATTTCTTCAATAGATTTTTCTTCCATAATGACATGGGACAAATTATATTTTGGTGCCAATCCCAGTAGGACATCCAGGTTCCCTAAGCCCAGATCGGCATCTAGAATCAGTACTTTCTTTCCTAATTTAGTGAAGGCATACCCCAGGTTGGCGACAATGCTGGTTTTGCCGACGCCGCCCTTGCCGCTGGTAACGGCGATGACCCGGGCATTGGCGTTGCGTTTTCCTTTGGTCTTGGCCACCGACGTACCGTCTCTCGCTTCACGTCTGCGGGATAAGCTGATCACCTTATTCGAGGGATCCTTCACGCTCATTATCGTTCGTCTCCTCACCTTTCAACATTTATAATTATACATAACGACATACATTATTGGGCATACATACGCTGTGTTCTGCCTATTTGACCATAGACGGCAGTTCAAAAACCAATCATAAAAAGACGAATAAGACCTTAACTATGACGCTGTGTATAGCTTGATAAATTTAGCCGGGTCGTAATTCCGTCGGCGACTTCACCGCTGTGAAGGCGATCCGGTTTACAGCTCCTGCAGGGCAGAAAATTTTGAGACTCAGCCTCACGGCGACTATTGAACTGGATAATATTGCCGGCTTTTATTCTTGCCGACCATTTGCAATCCGTACAGTGGTAGACGTCGGAATTTTTATTGGCCACAAAGTACATGGGCTTATTCGTCCGCCCATGAACTGCGGAGGTTTTATCAACATTCATATCTGAGGCGTTGATCGACGGTTGCCGAACGGCATCTTTGGATTTAAAGAGCAGATCCACCAGTTTTTGAACAGATCCCGCCTCAATATCATCAGGCACCTTTTGGCCGCAGCACAGGAAAGAAAGCGGCAGACCGGTGCGTATCAGAACATTGATAATGTTACCAAAGCTGCTGCTTTCATCAATCTTGGTGAACAACAATCGCTGAACTCCGATGCCTTTGAAGGCTTCTGAAATTGCAATCAGATCATTTTCTTTGGTGGTAGCACTCACGACCAGATGCGTCTGCAGGTTCGGTATCTTGGCCAGATAAGAATGAAGCTCCGATATCTGGTTTTGATCAGACGGGTTGATGCCGGGTGTGTCGATTAAAATTAAGTCCTTATGCGAAAATTTTTTTATGGCCCGATTCAGTTCGGAAAAGTCGAGCGCCAATTCCAGAGGGACGCCGATGATGCGCGCATAAGTCTTAAGCTGTTCATTGGCTGCAATGCTGTAATTGTCGGTTGAAATCAGCGCAAGGCGTTTCTTGTACCGGCTGGTCTGCAAAGCCGCCAATTTGGCGAGGGTTGTCGTTTTACCGACACCGCTGGTGCCGATCATTGCGGTGATATTCGGCTTTTCCTGCGCAAACGAGTTTCTGACCGTCCACACCCCCATTTCCTCCAGAATGGCAACCAGGTGACTCTTAAGCGTGCCATGGCTGATCAGGTCCTCTGAAGCCGGAATACGTCTAATTTCATCAATCAATTCGGAAGCAAGTTTGCGATCCACCTCCTGGGCGAGCATCTGCTGGTACAGGGAAGATAAAGCGCGGTTGTTGCGCGCTTCAACTTTATTTTTGGAAAGGTAGCTATTGGAATATTTCCCGTTCGACGCCGGATAGGCAGCCGTGGGTGCCTGTTTGTCTTGCCCCGCCCGGTATTCAACGTCCATCAGACTTTTTCGCGAGATATCGCGGGCGGTATCGATATCCGCCGTATGTTCTTTTTTCGAATCGAGCCGTTGTTTATCGATGGCAGCGGTAACCTCCACGCCCGCATATTTCATGGATCCGAAAAATCCCTTACCCTTTCTGATACTCCGGGCCGACAAAATAACAGCCTCCGGACCGAGTTCGCCTTTGATCATACGCAAGGCCGTCGTCATATTTTTAGCTTCATACCTCTTTATTTGCATCGGTAAGCTCCAATGTGCCTAGTGATTGAATATCAACATTTTTTAGGATCTCATCATAGGATAGAACCGAGACGTTCGGTATAAATTGGTCCACAAGTTTTTTGAAATGCCCTCTAATTTGGGCCGAACAAACCACAACCGGCTGATAATTCAATGAGGAGCACTTTTGCAGGTTTTGTGCCAGATTGTTTATAATTTTTTGCGCTACCTGCGGATCAAGGGCAAAAAGACTCCCATGATCCGTCGGCTGAATCGCACCTGCGACGGCCGACTCGACGCTGTGATCAATGGTCAGAACAGGTAATATGCCCTCGTGATTTAAGTGAATTCTGGTGATGGTTCTGGCCAGAGCCTGACGCACATATTCGGTCAATAGATCCAGGTCTTTGGTTAACGGCGCCCAGTCGGCAAGGGTCTCCACGATGGCCAGCAGGTCTCGAATGGGGACTTGCTCCCTTAAGAGATTTTGCAGAACCTTGACCACGCCTCCCAGCGACAGAAGATTGGGAACCAACTCATCCACGACTTTAGGATGCGTTTCCTTAAGATTATCCAATAGCTGCTGGACTTCCTGCCGGCCTAAAAATTCAGGACTGTGGCGCTTGACGATTTCAGAAAGATGGGTGGTCATAACCGTTGCCAAGTCAACGACCGTGTATCCCTTGGCCATCGCATTTTCTTTGGCGCTCTCCTTGATCCATAGCGCCGGCAGCCCGTAGGTCGGTTCGGTCGTCGCAATACCATCGATCTCTTCGTCGGTCGTGCCCGGGTTCATCGCCAGATAATAGTTTGTCATGAGGTTTCCGCCGGCGATTTCGTTGCCTTTGAGCAGAATTGAGTACTGCCCCGGTTTCAGTTGCATATTGTCCTGGATGTGAATCGGCGGAACAATAATACCCATTTCGTTGGCGACCTGGCGTCGGATGGACTTTATCCGCTTCAGCAATTCCCCATTTTGTTCCGAATCCACCAGAGGTATAAGACCATATCCCACTTCAATTGCCAGCGTGTCCAGCAGCGGCAGGGCGTCCAAATGTTCAACAGGCGCAGCTTTTTCTTCCAACATCTGGGCTTCCTGTTCGATCTGCATCTGTCGGCGGGTGGCGCGATGGATGATATAGGTCAACCCGCCGGCCAGAGCCGCTAAAACCCAGAATGGAACCAGGGGCAGGCCGGGAATGATCCCGAAACCGAAAAGCACGAGGGCGGCAATTCCAATCGCTCGCGGTTGAAGTAAAATTTGAGATGTAATTTCCTCTCCCAGATTTGATTCGGCTCCCGCCCGGCTGACAATTATTCCCGCCGAGGTCGAAACAATCAACGCCGGAATTTGAGTTACCAGACCGTCGCCGATGGTCAGCAGGGTGTATGTCTCAGCGGCATTGCTGAAGGACATTTTATTCTGGAAGACCCCGATGGCCAATCCACCGATAATATTGGCCAGGGTGATGATGATGCCGGCGATGGCATCCCCTCGCACAAATTTATTGGCACCGTCCATGGCGCCGTAATATTCGGCTTCCTGCGCAATCTCCTCGCGGCGTGCCCGGGCCTCCTGTTCATTGATCAAGCCGGCATTTAGATCGGCATCGATGCTCATTTGTTTACCCGGCATTGCATCCAGGGTGAATCTGGCCGCAACCTCAGCAATGCGACCCGCCCCTTTGGTGATCACCATGAAATTGATGGCCACCAGAATGACAAAAACAATGATCCCTACCAGGTAATTTCCGCCAACTACAAAGTTGCCGAAAGCTTGGATCACCTTACCGGCCGCCAGGGAACCCTCATGGCCGTGCATTAAAATCAAGCGGGTGGAGGCGACATTAAGCGCCAGCCGGAACAGGGTGACCAGCAGCAATATGGAGGGGAAGGCAGATAACTCCAACGGCCGCAGGGTATACATAGAAGCCAGCAGGATAATGAGTGCAAAGGTGATATTGAAGGAAATAAGCAGGTCCAGCAGCAT
>CP070771.1:1388847-1395021 GCA_020345785.1 Desulfobacterales bacterium | reverse complement strand
GGCCTGAAGCGGTAACCATAGATTCGACCCCTTGAGAGCAGTTCATCCAAAAACTCGGGCGCCAGGGTTTGATGCCATTTTTCAGGGACGTAACGCAGGGCGTTTTTCAGGGCAAGTTCGGTATCGTTTTGACTGAGGTTAAAATGCCTGGCGGGTGCGCGGCGAATGCCTTCAACAAATTGCGGCAATTCAGGCAAAGCATCAAATATTTCTCCAAGGTGGATGTTCATTGCCTTGGATATCTCATTGTTATTGGACATCGAAGCACCTCCCGAATATTAAGGACGAAACGGATCATCCGGACGATTTTTCAGCTTGGATCTTTCTAGTGCCTGAACGAAAATCAAGCATTTACACAGTTATTATTTCAGAGGGTGAAACCCAAAAAATCGTGAGACCGGGTTTTCGTTCAATTGTTAGAAAATTAAGCACAAAACCGTTTAAATTGAAAGAAAAAAGGATGAAAAAGGGAGATGTCGCCTTTTAAATTGCGGCGCATCCATGAAGAGACCGCCTTCAGTTTTCACCAATTTAAATTTTAAGCCCATTTAACTTTTATGACAAAATAACCGATATATCCTATTAAAATTTGGCGTTTGGAATGATCATGGGAACGAATGGAATTTACAGCAAAGTTTACGTTTTTGCGAATACAACTCAAATCATCGAACTTGAAATCCTGCCCGGCAAGGTGTTCGCCGCAGAAGCAGGTTTGAAATATTGGATCGATGAAGGTATCGCGGTTGAAACCAAACCTTGCAACCAAAGGCTGCAGGTGCCGGGTGCGTTCGGCAAAATACTGAAATGGGGCAAACTAAGGCCTGAAAATAGTGCATCATTGATCACCTATTTCACAAATAGCGGCCAAAGCAAAAAGAGGCTGGCCTTCGCCGCACCTGAGAACCGCGAGATTTTACCGATTGATATATCGGAAACGAATAGCTATTTTATGTGCAGCAAAAATGCCTTTATGTGCGCATCAGACAATGTCGAAATCAGCATTGACAGGATGTCGCGTGGTTATGACCTTAGAAATTACGTTCTCGCCCAAAAAGGCTTCATATTTACAAACGTTAAAGAATATGCAATGGTCCAAATTTCGTGATACGCTGATGGAGAATCCGAGACAAAAGAAAAGACGTTTAAAAAATCTTGGGAATAATGAAAAAACCGCAGTTTGAATCACTTGATCAAATGGCGGAAGAAACCGCGGCGGCTTTGGTGCAGGCCGCCGGGAGTTCTGCATTCCAGCTGTTTAAAGACAAGCAATTCCGAAGCCTGGCACGCTTCGAGCAGCTGAGTCAGACGGAGCAGGACCGCATCTTCAATGAGCTGGTTGTTGCCTCTGTTGTCCTGATCATGCTGGTACTCGAGGCGCCCGATCTCAGGGTTGCCGGGGAATTCCGCGATTATCTTTCCGATCTGAATAAAAAAATTTCCAAAGCCCACATCGACTACTTGAGAAACCTGGGTGTCGAGACCAAACATCTGCGGGTCTGGGAAAAGCTTATCGCCATGCGCTACAAGGAATATGCCAGGGACCGGCATGACGTGCGCGCGGCCGCAATGCAGATTGAGTCATCAGAGAAAAAGATGGATCTGGATGATCTTTCGAAGATCCAAATGCTTGTGCCGGTTCAAGCCGTTGCCATCGGTTGCCATCACCATGTTTGCCGCGGCGACACAAAGGGCCGGGATGACCTGTTTAAGCTGACGCTAAGGTCGTTATCCAGATTTTATGTGGAACTCAGATTGCGCTTTGAAGGCGGCAGGATCACGCCTCTTATGCGATTGCGAGTGGCATTGAAGCGAATTCTTCACCGCCTGCGTGCTGCCAGAGGAAAAAAAAAGTAGCAAGACATGACGGATTTTGCGCCGGGATTAATCATCTGCATCTCTGAATGCATCCCGTAGAAGTTTGGACTGGCGGTTGAAAGCCTCGCGCGGGTTGGCTGAATCTTTCATCAGGGAAATCTCCTGGGTAATCAGGCGGGCGATGTTCAGGATATGGGCTTCTTTTTTCTTTGACTCCCGCTTGTACAAAGGATGATCCCGATTGATATAAATGATCGTTCCCTCCGTAAGACACTCCGGCCCGTCTTCTCCGAGGTGGTCCAGGCAGCAGGTAACTCCCATGTCACCGAACTTGAGTCTTTTGACGACCGCGTTCGGTGTAGCGACTCTAAGAGAGGGTTTGCGCGCTTTTTGGGGTTTTTCGGATGCGTCTGCAGATGATTCATTCCCTTTTTCTGTATCCGGAAGGGTCTCGTCTTCCGGTTGAATCTGCTCAGGGGCCTGTGCCGCGGTAGCAGCCTCAATGGCGGTTTCCCCGACTCCCCGCCGGCCTTTTTCCGCATATGGGACAACGCCAAATGGAGACAAATCAGGGTTCATTGAAAGCGCCTGATGGACGCGCCGCAACGCCTCCTTGAGAGCCCGGCTGACTTTTTGATTTTCCCTCTTGGAGGCCAGCTGTTTATAAATCTTTTCGACGTCTGCGATTATTTTTTGCATGCCGTTTAGAAAAGATTCAAATTCCGGTGTGTCCTCGATAAAGCCGGACCGATCGCTGGTCAAAGGCAGAAAATCGGCGTGGATCTCCCCTCGAATTCGGGTGGCCGCCTTGCCCCAGGAGGCGATATTAAAAAGCTCCCGGCGCACCGTGACGCCCTTCACCTTGATTTCAATTCCCATATTCTCGGTGGAGGCCTGGGAAGCCGGGAGAATAACGATTTCGCCGTGAATGATACCGTAATGGGCGCCTTCCATCACAGGGATGCGATTGCCGGTCCACTTGCGCGGCGTCACCCGGTATCGATTGACGTAAACCGCAAAATTCTTGGACCGAATCGGCACCCCTTCGGCAATCCTTTGGGTAACGTCTTCGGGCTTGAAGACTCGTTTGAGGTCTACCAAGCGCACGGTTGTCCCATCGGCTCTGTCGGGATCGGGTCTGAGGCGTGCCAAGGGAATTACCCAGGATTCGCCCTGTTCGAGCCACCGGGTTTTGTCAAAGACAACCTGCGCCGCAAAATCCTTTTTCTGAGTTGTAATTTCAAAACGGGAGGCCGCGGCCAGACTCGCAAATTTGCCGATGCCGAATTGACCGATTCGGTCGCGTCCAAAACGGGGAGATTTGGGATGCAGCAGTTTTTCGTCGGATCCGACATTGAAATACTGCTTAAGACCTTCCTGGTTCATGCCTTCGCCGTCGTCCGCCACAACGATTTCATTGCCGGAAACCGTCACGTCCACCCGCGTGGCATCGGCGTCATAGGCATTGTTGACCAACTCACGGATCAATTCAATGCTTTGCTCATATAGCCGTTCGCCGAGGCTCAGAATATGACTTTTGTCGACGGTGATTGTCAGATGGGATGATTCGTCGGACATGACTGCCGTTCCCTTTGGTACGTTGGCCTGTTGGTCGGTTGGCCTGCTGACCCGTTGGCCGGTTTCGGGAAACCGTTAGACGGGCAAACCGGCTAACCGAAAAACCCATTTAAGATCAAAATAGAAAAATAGGGCAAGGCGCTCTTGGACTCAATCCATTCTTGTGCGGCAATATACTTTAAAGAAAATGTTGAAAATGGTCAAGCTATAAACTATACAAATTGGTGGCAAATCAAGTCCTTTTCAATCCTTTCACGCTGGAGGTGCGCGTCATGATTCAGACCAACTCGACGGAAAAACAGCGCCCGTTTTTCAGAATGTTGACCGAGGATCAGGTTCATGAACTCATCCGGGCAGCATTTGAAGTGATGGAGAGGGTGGGATTCAAAGTCCTTCACCCGGATGCCAGAAACATGCTCAAGAAGGCCGGCGCCATTGTAGCGGAAGATCGGGTCAAAGTGCCGGAGTTTATCGTCCGGCAATGCCTCCACACCGCCCCCAAGGGGTGGACGATTTACAATCGTGAGGGGCAGCGATCGTTGGAGGTTGAAAACCGCAAAAGCTATTACGGCACCTCCACTGCCAGTCCCAACACCAAGGACGCCTTGACCGGCGAGGTGCATCCGACGACCGTGGCCGACCTCGCGCTGGCCGCCAAGGTTGCCGATTATCTGCCGCACATCGATTGGGTGATGCCCATGGGCTCCTGCCAAAATGTGCCGGCTACAGCGGCCGAGCTGCACGAATTTGTTGCAACAGTCGCCAACACTGTCAAACCGATTGTTTTTTTGACATATTCTTCGCGCGCAACGGAGTTGGTTTTTGAAATGGCCGCCGAAGTTGCCGGAGGGCTCGAGCGTTTGCAGGAAAAGCCCTTTGTGGTATTGTATCCCGAATCGATTTCACCGCTTGTGTTTCCCGCGGAGGTGGTGGCTCGCATGTTTGTCGCCGCCGACCTGGGGTTGCCGCAAATGATGGGCCCGGCGATCCAGCCGGGTGCCACCGGCCCCGTGACCATGGCCGGTGCGGTCGCTCAGGGCCTGGCGGAATCCCTGATGGGGGTGGTGCTGGTTCAGTTGCGCCGACCCGGCAGCCCGGTGGGATTGGGATGCAATTTCGGCATTTTCGACATGGGCACGGGCTTGATGGGGGTGGCCGCGCCCGAAATGAGCCTGGCGCTGGCGGCCCAGGCCGAGGTGGCCCAGTACTTCGGTCTGCCTACCTGGGGACTGGCGGGTTCCACCGAAGCCAAAGTTCTCGATGCCCAGGCCGGCGCTGAGGCCGCCTTCCATATCATGGCCCAGGGACTGGCGGGACTGAACCTGATTCATGACGTAGGCTACATGGACATGGGAATGGTCTGTGCGGTTGAGCAACTGATTTTAGGCAACGAGATTATCGGAATGACCAAGCGTTTTTTGCGCGGCATGGAGCTGAACCCGCAAAACCTGGCACGTGAGCTCATCGCCTCCGTCGGGCCGGGCGGCAATTTTCTTGACTCAGAGCATACCCTGCAGCATTTCCAGCATGAGCTGTGGCGCCCCGGGATATTTACGCGCCAGCAGTACCAAAGGTGGCAGGAGACCGGCGCGAAAGATACCGCCACCCGGGTTCGGGAAGAGATTCAGCGAATTCTCGAAACCCACCGGCCGCCGGCACTTGGAGATAAAATCCTGGCGAACCTGGAGGAGATAAAAAAGCGGGGGGAGAAAGAGCTGGCTTGATGCCGCTGGCGGTTTATAAAAAAACGAATATCGAATATCGAATAATGAATGTCGAATGTCGAAGGAATGAATCCTATCGATTTCGGTAATTGTTGTTATTTATCAGATTTTTCTTAGCTGCTGACACCTCGTACGAAACTTCACGTGTTCGGAGTAGTGAAAAATTTAAACGTCGAACATCGAACTTCCAACGTCGAATAAGGTATTTTGTCGATTTAAAAAATTCAATCAGGGCGAATCGACCCTTCGGTCCGCCGCTGGCGGATCTGCATGAAGGATTTGACTCGGCTGAGCTCGCTGGAGGCTGCTTTTCGTATAATCTAATAGATTAAGCGCAGCGCCATCAGTATTCGATGTTCAGCTTTGAACGTTCGATGTTCGATGTTCATTAGTTTCTTTTATCGATCAAACTGGCCGCTCCGCGGCCAGCGGTTTGGCTGACACCTGACACCCGAAACCTGAAACCTTATAAACAGGAGAATCCATTGGGCACCAAGACAATTATGATCGGCATGGAGGGCATGACGCTGGAAAAACTGGTGAAGATTGCCAGGCAGGGAGCGCATGTCAAATTAACCGAAGGTTCGGAGCAAAGGTTGCGTGAAACCCGCCGACTGATCGAAAAATGGGTTGAGGAAGAAAAAACAATCTATGGCGTTACTACCGGATTCGGTGCGTTAAGTGATGTCGTCATTTCCAAAAAAGACACGCGCCGGCTGCAGGAAAACATTCTCATGAGCCATGCGGCCGGTGTCGGTGAGCCGCTGGATGAGGAAAGTGTGCGAGCGGCAATGGTACTGCGCATCAAAGATTTCGCCAGAGGACATTCCGGCGTGCGGCTTGAAACCGTCCAGCATCTGATCGCGCTTCATAACTGGGGCGTTTGCCCGGTGATCCCGGCCAAGGGATCGGTGGGTGCCAGCGGAGACCTGGCGCCGCTGGCCCATCTGTCTCTTGTTCTGATCGGTCTGGGTGAGGCATTCTACAAAGGGCAGAGAATGACAGGCCGGCAGGTGCTCAGCAAGTGCGGCTTGAAGCCAATTCAGCTGGAAGCCGG
>CP070771.1:1382559-1388747 GCA_020345785.1 Desulfobacterales bacterium | reverse complement strand
GAGGACAAACCGATGGTGGTGGTGGGAAACCGTTCACGGAAAGTTGTGATCACATTCAGATTGAGTTCTTCGAATTCCGCCGGGTAGCCTGCCGTGCATTGCAGAATGCACAGCTGCTGGTTGATGGGCATGATGGCGTCATAGGCCCGGTTGACATCCGCCATGGTTCCTCCGCCGGTGCTGAGTATCATCGGCTTTTGAAATTCGGCAATGTGGGTGAGCAGGGGAATATTTTTCAGATCACCCGATGCGATTTTATATATTGGCATATCGAGCTTTTCCAAAAAATCAGCGCTGCTAAAATCAAAGGCGGTGGCAAACATTGTAATTCCGATTTCATTGGCGTAATCCAGGAGTTCTTTATATTCTATCCAGCCGAACTCTAAATACTCCCGATGTTCGCCGTAGGTATCTCCGTAGCTGTTGGGGTTGTCATAAGGCTTCTCATAGCCGGCCTTGGTAAACAGGCTGCGGTTGTCTCGTTTCTGCAATTTTACCGCGTCAGCCCCACATTCTTTGGCTACCCGGAACATTTCCTTGGCGGTTTCGAGCTTGCCCTGATGGTTGTGCCCGATCTCGGCGATCACATAGCAATCACTGTTATCCTGAATGACTTTGCCGTCCAGTATGAGTTTGCGCATTTTTATTCCTCCCAAGGGTTGTTGTTTTGGCTTCTTTTTATATTTACACTTAATACATATAGCAGAATAACTTTAGTTTTAACTAATACTTGAAGATTGAAGATTGTAAATTGAATAATTAAGGAACTATGTCTTTTTTATTCTTGCCATTGTTTTCTGCATGAAGAAGGTTAGAATAAATTAGATAGAATATCACAAATATTCAATTTTCAATCTTCAATCCTTTTTGTGCCAGTACTCGTTCAAACAAATCACAGACCTCCCTTACCGCACCGCGACCGCCCGGATTTTTCGTCTGATAGCGCGCCGTTGCCAGAATATCCCGGTGGGCATCCTGCACCACAATGGGCAGCCCGACAAATTCGAGACAGGCTAAGTCGTTAATATCGTTGCCGACAAAAGCTACCTGGTCTAAAGCAACCTTTTTTTCCCGAGCAATTTCCTGCAGGGCGGCGCGTTTATCCTGACAGTTCTGGATGCAGCGAATATTCAATTTGCGCGCACGGGCCGAAACGACTGGGTTGGCTTCGGTGGAGATAATCACGGTTTCAATTCCTAATTTTTTTAGCTTGTGCAACCCAATCCCGTCGCTTCGAAAGCACCGCACGGCCTCGCGGCCATCTTCAAATACATAAACCATATTGTCGGTAAACACCCCGTCGAAATCAAAGGCGATCAGGCGAATACGCCGGATGACTTCTTCGATACTATCTAATGTATTTTCCGGGGCCATGCTAAACTTAACCCTTATGCGCACTTAAATATAATATCGCCGCCGGCGAAGACTATTTATTGACAGATCTCCACCGGCGCCCTAAATCCTTTGCTGCTTGCGAACAGAATTCGCTTTGATGCCAACTTCACCCGGCTGGTCTGCGGCATCTTTTTCGGTTGATACAATTATTCCATTTTCAATATGATAGGTTATATCCGCTATCTTTACTAAAGCCGCTTGGTGCGATATGGCCAGGATGGTCAGCTTCCCGCTCAGATTCTGCAGGGTTTCGCACACGGCCGCTTCGCTCTGGGGATCGAGTGCGCTTGTTGCCTCGTCAAGGATGAGCAGCTTGGGGCGGTGTACGATGGCTCGTGCGATGGCGATCCGTTGCCGTTGGCCGCCCGAGAGCTTACCGCCGCGCTCGCCGACGATGCTCTTTATTCCGTGGGGCAGCGATGCGACGAATTGCCAGGCACCGGCAGCACGCAGAGCATCTACGGCATCATTCTCACTGAGCTCCGGATCCCCGAGCGTAATATTGTTCAATACGGTATCGTGCAACAAAATCGGTTCCTGGACGACATAGCCAATCTGGCGGCGCCAAAATTTAAGATCCAGTTCGACCAGCGGCACTTCATCGATCCAGACCTTGCCTTTTTGCGGTCTTAACAGACCGGTGACCAGATCAACGATGGTTGTCTTACCGGATCCTGAAGGGCCTAAAATAGCGGTTATGCGGCCCACTGGAAAAACAAGCGAGACCTCCTGCAAAACATAATTGTTATCATAGGCAAAACTTACCCGATCCAAACGGATTGATTTTCTCAACTCCGGTGTCCGGTTCCCCGCCAGGGTTTCACGCTCCTGCTGCATTACCTCAATTGAATCTTTCAGCGACCAGTAGGCACTTTCGAGAATTGCCATCTCCTGATAGCGCGTTTGAACTTTATTCAACTGTTTGAGCAGTTTGGAAACCAGTAAAATAAGGACAATAATACTGGGCAGCGGCATTTTCCAGTATATCAGCATAATGTAAAGGCCGGCTGCAAGAACAATGGTTTCCATCTGCTCCTGAAAGGTTTTCAATATTTCCTTGTTCAGCACCTGTTTTTGCAGCGCCCGGTTGAGACGGTTGGTCATTTTTTTCAACAGAAAATCCGACACATTTTCCCGGCCCATGGCCTTTAAGGGTTTTATGGATTGCAGCGTGTCCGTCAACAGAACCAGTAATGATTTCAGCAGTTCGGTTTGACGCATGCCGGCGCGGCGCGCCTTGCGAACAAAATATTTCAAGCCGCAGACGATAACGAGCCCCGCCGTTATCGCGATGAGCGTCACCTGCCAGGATATGAGAAATGCGATGACGCCGTATACACAAAATTGGATAAAATCGGCGATCATTATGACGCCGTGCATATAGGAACTGGAGGCCCGGGCGGCCTCGGTGGCCATGGAGTTGGCCAACTGACCGATAGGCTGCTTGAGGAAATACTGCCAGCGGCTGTTGCGCAGCGCTTGCAGCATCTCCAGCCGCAAGTCGGTAGCAACACGCGCGGCTGTGTAACCGACCTGTTTTTTTGCTAGTAACACCAATATGCTTTTCAGGGTAACTGCGATGATTAGAACCAGCAGCAAGCTGCCGACCGTGGGAGCGACTCCGATGGCCGCAAATCCATCGGCAACCAAGCGTGCGAGCGCGGCATCGTTATCACCGCCGAACTGCTTGCCTGCCGCTATGCTCAAAATCGGCAGCAGCATGGAGAAGCCGATACCCTCCAGGACGCCGGAAACCAACAGTGCGAACACCATGAACGCGCTGTGTGAGGGGTAACGACGAATGAATGTTGTTAGCAGACGCATTTTAAAATCTAAGATATAGCATTAACGCCTATTTCTTGCCGGCTGATTAGATGCCTGAAAAAATACAAAACCAGTATGGCTTGAATATCGAAACGGCAGCGGCATTCCAATGGGTACAATTAAGGGCAGTGGAATTGCCGCATCCGTGCTTAACCGATTTGAGCCACTGAAGTTGCTTGCCTGACAGCCGCAAACGCTTCGCAAATTCGCTCCATCTGCGCCGGGGTGTGCGCGGCACTCACACTGCAGCGCAGCAGGCAGTTGCCGTCCGGTGTGGCCGGCGGCAAAACCAGATTGACATATACCCCGCGTTCGAGCAGGCCGCTCCAGAGGGCAAAGGCTTCGTTTTTGTCTTCCATTGTGACCGCCACAATCGGGCTGGGCTCCGGTCCCACCTGGAAATCCAGGTCCTGCAGTTTTTGGTACAGCATGTTGGCATTTTCCCAGAGGCGTTGCCGCAGTTCAGATCTGGTTTTCAAAATCTGCAGGGCCACGCGGGTGGAGGCAATAACGGATGGCGACGACGACGCCGTGAAAACGTAGGGGCGGCTGGCATACCGGACCAGGTTGAGCTCGGGATGGTTGCTGACGCAGAAACCGCCGATGGCCCCCAGGCTTTTGCTGAAAGTGCCGACGACAAAATCCACCCCGTCCTCTACGCCGGCCTCTTCGGCCAGTCCGCGTCCGTGGGCACCCAGCACACCCAGGGAATGCGCCTCATCCACCAGCAGATAGGCGCCGTATCTGTCTTTGACGGCGACGATCTCGGCCAGCGTCGCGCGGTCGCCCAGCATGCTGTAAAGCCCTTCGACAACCACCAGGATATTGGTGTTGCGCTTTTCAAGCCGCCGCAACCGCTTTTCAAGATCCTGCGGGTCGTTGTGCCGGAAGCGATGGACTTCGGCACCCCCCAGACGGCAGCCGTCATAAATACTGGCATGGCAATCGGCATCCAGCAGGATGATTTCACCGGGGCCGACCAGAGTCGACAGCATGGCCAGGTTGGCAACATAGCCGGTCGAAAAGACAATGGCACCCTGGCGGTTGAAAAAGTCCGCCAGCTCCCGCTCCAGCGCCACATGCCCTGAAAATGTTCCGTTGGCCATCCTTGATCCAGTGGTGCCGGTGCCCTCCTTGCGGACGGCTTGGCAGGCGGCGTCGATACAGTCCGGATCAAAAGACAGCCCCAGATAGTTATTGCTGCCGGCAAGAATCATCGGGCGCCCGTTTACAACGGCTTCGGTACCCGAAATGATATCATCTATAATGATATTGAAGAAATTATCGCAGCTTTGCTCCAGCTCCTTGCGGGCTGCCGCCAGCTGCCCGAATTTATCAAAGATGCCCATTTTCATCCTTCCCCTTCAAGTTTTTGAATCTGCAGAACAAAGTCTTTCACCGTGCGGACGTCCGGAAGCACATTTAATGGGATCGAGATATCAAAGCTGTCTTCCACGGATTCCAGAATTTTCATTACTTTTAATGAATCAAGACCAAGATCAGCCACCAGATCCGTTTCTGCATTGATCGACTGTCCCTGAGGAACAAATTGTTTTAGTATTTTCGTTAATTCTTCTAGAATATTTTCGTTGAGATGCATGCGTCTGACATTCCCTTTTTTAACAGATTGGTTTCAGGTGTCCCCCCTACGCCTTTCAGGCTGCGGAGGGCAGGCAGGTTTCAAGTGTCAAGGGACAGAAGAAACCTCGGATCCGAGTGCGAACTGAATATGGGCTCCCATCTAAGGCCGAATCCCGGTTCAGGCCTTGTTCCAGCTTAATGTTTGCTGTAATCCTTCCACCAGTGAGATTCGTGGCGACCATCCCGTGGCAGCGCTCAGCGCTGTGTTATCACAAATCCAGTTGGGATGGCACAGTTCGCGCACTTTGCCGGGGGTCAGCATGGGCGCATAACCGAAAGTTCGGGCGCCAAAAAGGTTAAAGGCCGCTGCCAGCCTGACCAGAACCAACGGTATTTTTAAACGCAAAACATATTTGGCACGCAATTGTCCAACGGTGTCGATCACATCGCGCCATGAATAGCCTCCGGGATGTCCATCATGCACCTCATATGTGCCTGATTGACAGCAATTGCAATTCAACCATTGTACGACTGCTTCCGCCAGATCTTTTACATAAAGCAGGGAGAAACGACCGCTGCCGTCTCCCAGCATCGGAGCGATGCCCCTTGTCATCCATCGCAAGATCGGCAGCATCTCCCGATCCCCCGGACCGTAAACTGCGCACGGCCGATAGATCGTCCAGGACAGTTGGTTGGATTTGTCAGCCAGCAACTTTTCCCCCTGTCGTTTACTGGCGGCATAATGCGACAGGTGCGGTTCCCGGGCTGCCAGTGATGATATCAATAAAAAGCGCGGCATCGGGTGCTGGTGCTTCGTCGCGTTTACCAGTCGCGCCAATCCATCAGCATTGACACGATTGAACTGCTCTCGGGTGGCACCGCGAACCGTGCCGGCGCAGTGTATCACCGCATCGGCTCCTTTAACCAGACGATGCAGACTATCCATGTCTTCAAGATCACCTTCGACCCACCTGACCGCAGCCGCGAGTGGTCGCTTATGTTTTGAAGCAGGGCGTATCAGGGCTTGAATTTTACGACCGCTGGCTGCCAATCGTTGGACCAGCGTGGCACCGATAAATCCGGTTGCCCCTGTTAATGCTATTGTGTCAGATTTTCGCAAAGACTTATCCTGCACTGATCAGTTTAAACGATTTGATCAGTGTATAATTCATTGTTTATATATGGCTTCTTGGTAATTAAGTCCAGGTTAGACGGCCCGCTGACGGAGCGCTGCGGCGTAAAGATCCTCGCCGGCTTCTATGGCATCTTCAGCGGCAATCCGCTTCAGATACTCTGTCCGTGCTCCGGAGCGGGATAGCTTTCCAGATGTAGTTCTAGGTAAGGTGTTTCGAGGTACCAATTCAATCAAGCAGTCAATGCCGAATTCC
>CP070771.1:1376269-1382459 GCA_020345785.1 Desulfobacterales bacterium | reverse complement strand
TTAGTTTATGCTTTGCATTTTTTTGTTTTCTCTTGGATGAGACTATTAGACACTTCCATGCACTCACGCGCACCGGAGGATATTTGGCTGCTAGGCTTTTTGCCGGGTCTGTAAATAGAAATACAAGCCAATGCCGGCGGCAATCATCAGCGCACACAGGATTTGTCCCATGGAAAAGGAGAAAATGACGAATCCGAGATGGGCGTCGGGTTGACGGAAGTATTCGATGCAGAACCGGGCCACGCCGTAGCCGATCAGATAAAAGGCCAGCATGGCGCCTTTGGGCGCTCTTCGCTTGCGGATGTTCCACAACACTGCAAATAGAAAAATGCCTTCAAAGAAAGCTTCGTACAGTTGGGAGGGATGTCTTAGTTCTTTGGTGGGGGCCAGGGGAAAATACATGCCAAGGGAGGATGTCGTCACCCGGCCGTATAACTCCCCGTTGATAAAATTTCCCAACCGCCCGAAGGTGTATCCCAGGGGGATCGCGGGCACAAATAAATCCACACCGCTCCACCAGTCCAACTTTGCCTTGCGAACATATAGCCAGCCCGCGAGGGTCGCGCCGATGAGACCGCCGTGATACGACATGCCGGAGATGCCGGTAAAGGTGAATCCATTTGAGAATGAGAACGGCAGAAAGATTTCAAGCGGATGTTTGAAATAATAGGAAAGATTGTAAAAAATAACGTAACCCAAACGGGCGCCGATGATCAGGCCGATGATCAGGTATGTGATCGCTTCCTTTACCTGATCGGTGGTCATTTCAAACCGGTCTTCATGCTTGACGCGATG
This sequence comes from Desulfobacterales bacterium, assembly GCA_020345785.1. Next base: position 1,381,664 of record CP070771.1, on the reverse strand, counting down.
GCATACCAGGAAAAACGTGATGGCAAAGGCCACAATATACATCAGGCCGTAATATTGGAGCTTGAAGGAGCCGATTTCAAAAATCACGGGGCTAATATTTTGCGGCAAATGCTGCCACCAGTCCCAAAATTCATCCATAATCCATCCACAGCGTAATTATAAATTGCGGGGGCGTCCCCTGCGAAGCAACCATTTAATCATTCACTTAAATAGTCACATGGGAGAACGCTTTGTCTGGATATACAATCCGTATTGTGTTCAAGCGGTTAAATTTAATGATAAGCATAGTCCGATAATTCCGATCCGTCAACAACAGCGATGTGCGAAATGGAACTATTCAAATTTCCCAGGACCCGATTACGTTCGGTAATGGATCTTTTCCCTCATCAAAACTTTAATTTGTACCCCTAGTGACACTTAATGGCCTTACCGTCGGTTGATTTGTTCAGCCGGTCCAGATATCTTCCCCACCATCCTTTTTTCTTCACCGTTGTTTGCGCAAAATATTTATCAGGATTCTTTTCGAATGCCTGAAGGCATCCATGTGCGCAAAAGTAAAACATTCGGTCTCTATATTCGGCAACCAGATCCGTGGCGCATGCATCCACCTGCATGCCGCAAACCGGATCCGTGGTCTTTCCCCACGCTTTGACGCCGTTGATGAATTTTTCAGGCTCTTTGTTGAAAACATCCCTGCAATAGGCAGCGCAGAAATGATAGTCGTCTCCTTCGTAGGTTGTCTTGGCAGGAGCCGATTCCTCATCCACCATCATTCCGCAAACCAAGTCCATTGACATAATTGATCAACTCCTTTCGGCAAATTGCCTCTATTTTAGAAATCACCGCTCGCCGGATTTCTGCAATATCTTCTGCAATGACAATGCCAAATCTTATCAATAACCCAAGTTGAGTGATTCCAATACAAAGATTTGAATAATGACCCGTTCTGTGTGGGCGAGGATAAACCTCGCCCCTACCCAACAGGTTAAGCAACCTATCGTAGGGGCGGGCTTTACGCCCGCCTGGACTGGGTGCAAGAACCTAAAAATCGATCAATTTAGGATTAAATAAGTGATTGTCTGATTTTGTAAGAATTTTTCGGAAGAGTTGCTTTAATTGCTGCTTGATTTATTGGAATTTCTTTTTATTGTAAATTTTTTTCACAGCAGAATTTCCTGAGAAGAAAAAAATGTGAATTTATTGCGCATAAGAAATTGAAGCAGCTTCGTTTTGAAGGTGACAGGAATGATTTAGCCAGGAAAGTCCGCCCACCAGACCTAAAGCGCCCAAATTCATCAGTTCGATATAACTGAATACCTCCAAATTTTGCAACGCGATGTGCTCGGCCAAAAGGCCGTTGATACGCTGCATCGATTTCAATACGGCGCTTGATAATATTTGAGACCGGCCGTATAAAGGGAGCCACCCTCATTGCTATTTTCACGACACCATTTTACCTGCGCCAGTCCTGTGCTGCGAAATGCCGGGCATCGACAGCATTTCGGCGCCGTTTTATCTTTTAAATACCCTTTCACTCTAAAATAAATACAGGCTCCCGGTTTAAGGTAGAAATCCGCATCCAGACATAGACCTTCGCTGCTGTGGCTGGATATCTTGGCCTGGTGATAATGATTTGAATTAAAATAACTGCAGCTTACGGGTATTTCACTTTGACAGCATTTACGATCTCTATTTTCGGTGAATTCATTCATTGTGCAGGATCGTTTTTCGCCATTGTTCTTCATTTTTGACCCTCCGAGCTTTTTTTATCTGTGAGTGCAAGTTGGGTGCCAATTTGCTTCGCGCCGTCGCAATTAGCTATTACTGCTTATTGTTTTCGCATACTGCCGTATGGGGATTTAATTTGGTAGCCTTATTCGGGGGATACGGTGGTAAAGAACTATCCAGGTTTTAACGATGCGGAGTTTGCAGATGTGTAAAAAATTTTCAGTTGTCGGATAAAAAAATGAACCGGGGATTTCAGGACCGATAGATGTCAGGATTAGTCGACCACCTTGATCACCGCAAGGGTTATATCGTCTTCCTGCTTCGCTGAGCCGCGAAATTCCTGCACTCCATGGATGATCGACCCGAGAATGGTGTCGGCGGAAGTTTTCGAATGCCGGCGGATAATCGCTTCCAGACGATTTTTGCCGAACATTTCGTAGAAAGGATTTTGCGTCTCCCACAGGCCGTCGGTTCCGATCAGAAGAACCTGTCCACCGGATAAATCGATAACGCCCCCTTCACGATAATCATATCCGGGGTTAACGCCAAGCGCCATTCCCCGGCCGCCGAGGTCGGTGAAAGAATCCTTGACCGGATCATACAAAACCGCCGGATCATGGCCGGCTCTTACCCAGCTCAATTTTTTTTTACCGGCATCAATCGAGGCGTAAAAAAGGGTCATAAACTGGCCGGTATCACCGGTATCATGGGTTACCAGACGATTCACGTCGGATATAATTTCAGCGGTGCTGCCGGGTTGCGCAACCCTGCTTTTCAAAAATGCCCTGACAGTCGCCATCAGCAGGGCGGCCGGAATACCATGACCGCTGACGTCACCGACCGCGATTCCGATTCGATCGGTATTGCCGTCATTAACTTCCAGAAAATCGTACAGATCGCCGCCGGTTTCATCGCAATATATACTGCGCGCGGCGATATCGAGTCCTTTTATCCGCGGCATTTTCTTGGGAAGCAGATTCTGCTGAACTTCCATGGCAAGGTTCATGGCCTGTTTCATTGCCATTCGTTCCTTGAGCTGTTGGACCATGGAGTTGAAACTGCGGATCAATTCACCCACCTCGTCCTGAGTTTTTGCGGCAAGCAGCTTGCCATAGTCACCGCCGGCGACACGCTCTGCCGCCTGCGAGACCTCCTTGATGGCAGCGACCGTTCGGCCGGTGACAACCCTGATTAAGACGACAATAAAAAAAATAAAAGCGGCGCCGATCACAAAATAATACAATCGGAAGCGCACAATGGGTGCCAGAATCTCTTTGCCCGGGGCGATCATCACCAGACTCCAGGGTGCTTCCTGCAGTTTATAAAAGCCGACCACCTCATCGGGCGGATGGCCGTCGCCCAGGATGGTGCCGTAAGAACCTGTTTCCATTGCTTTTAATGTCTCTCTTTCAAGAGGGTCGCCGCTGTCCGCTAACGACTCGCGTTTTTCGTTTGCCGTGCTGGTCAAAATATTACCGGTGTCATTCACCAAAAACGCCTTGTTGCTCTGCCACCAGCCGGACTCACGGACATTTTTAATTAAATCATTAAAATCCAGCGCCACTTCAAGTCGTCCAACAGATTGGCCGCTCTCGTCGATCAAATCTGAAATCAAAGAAACGGTTTCATGTTTAATTGCATCATCGTAACGCGGTGGTGTGATTTCTCGAATGCGGCCGCTGTGAAACCTTCGCATCATCAGGGGGCGTTCGGCGGCCATATGCCTCATGGGTGACATTCGAGTAGCGGCAGGAGCAGGTGAGGGAGGCTGGTGATTGTTCCAGGTTAAATGAACGTGATCGACGCCTTCCTGCTGTTTGAGCTGCTCGATTGTTAAATCGTGAATTGCGTAGGTATCCTGACCGTTGGATGTCTGATGAAAAATTCGAATCCAATCCTTCACGCGTGCCAGCCGCATGTCAACCCGATGGGCGGCGCGCTGCAATTTGAGGACGGACGCCTCCCGCCACTGGGACAGCAAAAGATTGCGGGCATAAATAAAACCCGCAATTCCCATCAGGATCAGCAAAAGCGCCACCGGTAGAATCAAAAAGATCGATAGCCGCTGCTGCAAACTTTTTGGATGTATCATGGATTGCCTCCGATAGTTAATGTCTAGGAATTTATATAACTAAATGAAGGTATGGAATTTTCACTAAAGGCTGAGCTATTACCTTAATTATGGAATAATGGAATTCTGAAATGATGGAATAATGATTCTTTATAGGATTATCTCTCTTTTTAAGGGTCAAAAACAAAGTTTATCATTAGCGCTGTCACACAATATCCCAAAACCCATTTTTCCAATTTTCCAGCATCCCAATATTCCAATTAGGACGAAGGCAATAACTTATTATAAACTATAGCGCATTGTATTGGAAAATAAATGGGGCGGTTCATCGAACCGCCCCATTTTAAAACAGGAAGGAGGCGCAGATTGATTTCAGAGCGGATTACTGCCAGCAGGATTCCGGATATTGACTGCCGTATCCCATCATGGGGCCCATTGCGGCAAATCCGCGGCCGGCCTCGGGACTGATCTTTCTTACTTTGATCATGTGATCGATGCGTTTTTGATCCAGTTGAGCCTGTAGTTCGGATATCTCTTTCTGCAAGGCAGTCGCGTTGGCGGTGTCCGGATCGCTCTTGGCAAGTTCGCTTTCAAGGGCGAGTTGCTTTGAATAAAGATCCTGGCGAATCATTTCCGTTGATTTCATGAATTCGGCTTGCTCTTTTTCCAATGATTTGATTTGATCCTCATTCAAATCGCCCCGATAGCCATATCCCTGGTTACCATAATACCCCTGATGCATTCCGTAATATCCCTGGTGCATTCCGTACCCGCCGTGCATCCATCCCTGATGGCCATATCCTCCGTTCCAATGTGCATACGCGAATGTTCCAAATCCAACCAAGGCGATTGCGGTAATAACGGTGATTAACTTCTTACTCATAGTAGTTTCTCCTTTCTTTGACTTCACGCCTTTCATTTTCCATTTCACCCGATCTGATTTTCGGGATTATTTTTTTCTTGCCCTGATTTTTTAGCAAGCGGTGTGCCAAAAATCGCTTAATATTAAAAAACCAATATATTGTCCTGATATTAAGTAAAATATTTCGGGATTTGCTTTGTCGTCGGAGTAGAAAAACGCCTTACAGTTCTGTCGAGTTGAAAAAAGTGTGCAATTATTAAGCATCCGAACTGGATACCTGGGTAGCAATTACCCGAAATGGGACGCACCAAGACGAATTATTTAAAAAACTAAAGTACGGATAAGATAAAGATACATGATTTCAGAGTGTTGGCTGAATGGATAATTATTGGCATAGAAATAGCAGTTGAATAGCAATTGAATAGTTACCGTATCAGGATAGATACTTTAGTTTAAATCAAAGGGGAGAAAAAAATGGCACAAAAAAAAGGTCGGGTCACCAGCATCAGCGAAGACGACTGGGCAATGGTCGTTACTGAGAAAGGTGATGCTTGCAGCAATTGCGAGTCAGCGCAGTTCTGTCATTCCTTGGCGGACTGCTCCAAAATGGAGACCAGGGTCTTAAACCAGGCCGGTGCCGAGGTGGGCGATATGGTTTCGATCAGCCTTAGTTCAACGGCAGTCCTTAAAAGCGCCCTGATTATTTACATCCTGCCCACCCTGAGTCTTCTGTT
>CP070771.1:1369978-1376169 GCA_020345785.1 Desulfobacterales bacterium | reverse complement strand
CTTTTTGTCATCGCCCGCAACTCGGTTTTTGCCTACAAAGGCAAATCTGTCAAAATCAGCCAGGTGGCGGAGGAGCTTGGTGTGCGATATGTGCTTGAAGGCAGCGTGCGCCGGTCAGAAGACCGGGTGCGGATCAATGCCCAGCTCATCGATGCGACCACCGGCGGCCATTTGTGGGCCGAACGCTATGACGGGATAATGGAAAACGTGTTCGCCTTACAGGATAAAATTACAAAAAGGATCGTTGAAGCCTTGGAGGTGACGCTGACCGTCGGTGAGGAGAAGCAGGCCGGCCTCCGGGATACCACCGATCCGGCAGCTTACGATGCCTATCTGAAAGGAATAGCCCATTACCGGCGTAGAACGCCGGAGGATTTAGCCAAGGCGATCCCTTATTTGGATGAAGCCGTCGAGCGCGACCCCAACTACAGCCGGGCTTATGCTGCACTCGCAGCCGTCTACTGGGAAAGTCTCAAATCTGGGTGGGAGATAAACGTGGATATGTCAGGGGCTGAAGAAGCTGATATGATGGCAAGAATTTATCTGGCGGAAGCCATGCAGGATCCGACACCCCTTGCCCACTATATCGCTTCGGATATGCTAAGAGCCGACCGCCAATATCAGAAAGCAATTACCGAAGCCGCACGTGCCATCGCCTTGGATGCCAACGACCCCATCGGTTATTATGCCATGGCCAATGCCCTGATTTGGGCCGGCAATCCGGCCGATGGCGCTGAGTTTATCAAAAAAGCGCTGCGACTCGATCCTCATTACCCGCCTGTTTATTTATATGTCTTGGGCAAAGCCCGTTTCTTTATGGGACGATATGACGAGGCCGCTGCAACGATGGAGGAAATCAACCGGAACTACGCGGATCACACATGGACGTTTTTTTATCTGGCTGCCAGCTATGGACATCTGGGTCGTGAGCAAGATGCCAAGTCTGCCATTCAAACGTTTAATGAACGGATGGCAAGAGCTAGATCCAGGTTCATCCTTTCACTGCAATGGATCCATGCTTGGCCTTTCAAAGATCCAAAAGATATCGAACGCCTGCGTGAAGGGCTTCGCATTGCGGGTGTCCCGGAACGGCCCGCTAACTAAAGGGCTGCAATCAAAGGACCTCGCAGAGCCCAAAGCCGAGCTGGTGTGACAGCTCATAACCTGTTCAAGGCAGCGTTATCTCAGTGTCACAAAAACTACACTAAGCGCTCATAAACCCCTTGACAACCATGCCACATTGTGGCAATTTGCAATTAGGTGGTGCCCGGAAAGATATTATCCCATCTAAGCTTTTATGCGCTTCCTGATATTGAACCCAGCGAAATGGGGCGAATTGATAAAGCTGCATGAATCTACCAATCACGAGCCAGCCCCTGCTTTTGTGTATTCTAATTAATCTGCCCTGAAAAATGGTTCCTTCAGGGTTGTCATTTGATCTTTGACAACTGAAGAAGATTGTTAAATCCGCAGTCCGGCGGATTAATAAATAAATATTCGTATTCCAGCCGCCTAAAAATTTTTATATGGTTATGCAGAAAGACCAAGTTAGAGGAATGATCCCCATTTTATCCCCCTCCGTCGGTCCCTCCCGCCAGGGGAGGGAAGCGAAACTCTCTCCTACTTGGGCTTGGTAGATTACCAGGAATTTTTATTGAGTCAACAAAAAGGAGGTTCAGCATGCAAAAACCCACTTCAAAGATAACAAAATGGTGTTTTGCAGGGATTGTGGTTCTTGCCCTGCTTGCGATCGGAACCTCACCCGGACTCGCCTTCGATAAGATTAACAAATCGAAGTCCGGTGTTGCGATCAGGGGGTTCGACACGGTTGCCTTTCATACGGAAAGACGTGCCATAAAAGGAAAGAAAGAGTTTGCCTACCAATGGAGAGATGCCACGTGGTATTTTAACAGTGCTGAAAACAGGGATCTGTTTGCAGCGAATCCGATCCGCTATGCCCCCCAGTTCGGCGGTTACTGACCGGTTGCCGTGGCCGACGGTCAGGTCGCCCGCGGAAATCCTTATTACTATAAAGTTGTTGAGGGCAAACTCTATTTTCCCGCAGGTGCAAGACCCACCGTTAATGCATCAACGATCAAGCTGGCAGAACGCGAATGGGCAAAGATTAACAAAAATAATTGAAAGAAACGCCTAGTCGCACGTGATTGGAGTTTAAGCCCTCCAATTGCATGAATATACTGCAAAGGTTCGCCGCAGTGCATAAGCATGTAGTACTCTTTGGTGGGCAATGCCCACCATACGATAGGCAGGTTTTACAACCCAAGGGGAAACTTAATCAACTTCCTTAACTAATCAACTAATCAACCAGTCAACCAGTCTACTAATCCGTCTGCTCATATTCCAGGGTCACCGTCACGGTGCGATTGAGGGCCCGGCCTTCCGGCAGGTCGTTGTCGAAAAGGGCGTCATGCGGGCCGACCCCCGCATAGGTGATGTTGTCACCGGCCGGTACGCCGCCGGCCAGAATATGGTCATAAGCTGTTTTGGCGCGCCTGATCGATAAATCTATGTTGTAGGCTTCCTGGCCGATGGTGTCCGTATGCCCGACAATGCGCACGGTTACGCTCGGTATCTGCTTGATCCTGGCGACAATGCGGTCGATGACTTCCTTATTTTTTTCTTTGATGTCGGAGCGGTCAAAGTCAAATAGTATCAACGCATATTTTTCCTGCACCCGGTATCCTTGCTTCTGGGCTTTACGCTCCTGCCGTTTAATGAATCGGATACTGGCATCTGCTGCGACATGGACGGTCTGACCTTTGCGGTCTTTGACCTCGATGCCGGCGGTAACCGTTCGATAGGCACTGATTTTTTGCAGGCCGATATCGGCCAAAGACACCCGATAGGCCGGCTCAATATCACCGCTGCCCTGCAAGGATTCGATGAGTGTTCCATCGCCGGTCAGTTTTAGGGTCCATTGATCGATTTCGTATCCTGAAAGGATCCGGGGCTGAATGAGAAACTGTTCGGCATCGCTGATTTCCTGGACATAGGTGCTCTTGACGATGTCCATCAGGGCGGGAGATTCCGAGTAAATTTCAACCCGCTGATTTTCTTCCCGCCCTTCAATACGGCTGCTGGTACTTGCGACTTCGGGTAAATTGCGCGCTTCAACCTGCATGCGTGCCCCCTCAATGCCCCAGATGTATTTCAGATATGCCCGGACCGCTTCCGCCCGGCTGCGCGAAAGATCCGTTCTGCCGTGCTCCTCATCCCGGTTTGAATTGCAGCCGACGATCCGGATGATTGCATCCGGATGATTCAACAGACGGCGGCCGATAATATTTAATATGTGGTGGTGCTTTTCCATCGTGTCTTTTAGGCTGCTTTCATCAAAGCTTTGGGCCTCGCTTTGACTTTTAAAAATAGCATAGCGGGACGGGATTTCACTTTCGCCGGTTTTAAAATAGATATAATTTAAAAACGGGGAGCTGTCGATGGTGGTCAGCTCCTCGATGGTAACTGTGGCCGGCTCCAGGGTCAACGATCCACTGGGCGCGCGTACAATTGCATCGTCCCATTTTTCCATCGAAACCGTTATCGGTATGAACACTTTTGATGTTTCCCAGGTATCGCCCCGCAAATCAGTAACCTGGGCCTGGACACCGAGCGCGCCGAATTTGGACAGCCTGGCCTTGTCCAGCTCCTGCAGGGAAAACGTCTGATCCGGCGGTATATCACCGCGGCCGGTCAGATTTTTGAAAGGCTGGTCATCGCCGAAAATGGTCAACTGCCAATCAGAGAAGCCGTCTGCGGCAAAAAGGTTGGTTTTGACCTTGAGGTCGCGCCGGCCGCCTGTTTCGACGATAAAATCGCCCGGCGCATCTGTTTGCATTTGGTCTGATTCATAGAATATTTCTACCCGTTGATTTTCCTGCCGCGCGCCCACTAGATCCATCGGGGTCGCGTTGTCCGGCAGATTGCGGACTTCAATGCCCATGCGGGAGTCTGCGACACCCCAGATTTCCTGCAGATAAGACTTGACGGAGTCGGCTCTGCGGCGGGAAAGATCAAGATTATCCATTTCGACGCCGCTGTTTGAATTGCAGCCGACAATTTTAATGCGGGCGGCTGAATTCCGGCTGAGATTTTGTCCCACCAGATTTAAGATATTTAAGTACCGGGCACGGGCGGTGGCCAGCGAATTTGCATCAAACGATTCCACCCCGGCCGGATCTTTGATCAGAACATACTCCTGCGGGATAACGCTCTGACCGGTTTCAAAAAAGATGAAGTTGGGCATGGGTGATCCGTCAACCCGGGTCAGGATGTCAAAATTAAATTCTGCCGGGTCGGTGATCACCGGCTCCAGAATCCGGTAGGCCACAACGTATCGATACCGCAGGGCCGTAGTAAATGATTGAAAAATGGGAAGCAGTTCGGAGGCGGAGGTTGCCTTCCAGATTCGTCCCGCATGGTTTTTGGCAAACGATGCTAGAAAACGGTCTAATTTCGCCCCCGGCATATAATCCACGCAGTAGGCCTCGAAATTTTTGAGGCCTTGGGCCTGCTCCTCGATGAAAACGTTGGCAACTTTGCTGTTGATATCCTCGCCATCGGAGAAAACCACCATGAATTTATTATCTTTCTCGGGCATCCGGCGAACAATATCGATACCGGCTGCCATTGCCTCGTAGAGGTAGGTTTTGCCGGTTGATTTGTAATCAAACGACTCTTCTAAAAAACTTTGGAGTTTTGAGACGTCGCTGGAATGAAATGTCCGGGCATGTAATCCATATTCCCGGAGTTGGCTGACGGGGTGATCGTCGAAGACGACCAGGTGGATATTATCGATGGGGCGCACGGTCTTGAAAAATTCATCCATGGCAGAAAGCAGGGGGGCAACCGCACGGCGCTCTTTCATGGAAAAGGAGTTGTCCAGCACCAAAACGACATTTAAAGCGATTTCTTCGGTGGTCTCCAGCGGAGCGGCGGAAAGTATCTCGGCTTTCTGAATCCCGCTTCCCACAATAAAATCTTCCGGTGTTAATCCCCGGATGGGTTCCTCATTGGAGTTCAGGACCGATACCAGCAGTCTATCGTCATCGATTACCTGATAATTCAGAATGGCTTTCCGGCCCCGCACGATAACTTTGATATCTTCGTCGGCAAAACTATCACCGGTAATTAAGCCATACAAAAGCAACATCAGAAAAGACAGCAAAATTTTTCTCATCTTTATTTCTCCATACAAAGAATTTACCCATGAAGACTTGGCTATTAAGCCTGGTTCGGATTTGATCAGCCCTGCGGTTGAAGGAAAGTGAAGGTTTGGGTGTGTCTAATTTCTACGAGTTTTTACATAAGTATCCGAAAAGAATTAAAAAGAAAAAAAGCATAAAGAAAATGCGCAGCATATACTAATTCATCCGCCTGACCTTCGATAAAACAACTTACTTTCGTTTTCAAAAAAACTATTTACAATCTTGTATGTGCTGATTTTCAGGGCGGATAAATTAGCAAAAAGCGTTCCACGATTTGCAGACCGCCTTGACTTGCAGGAAAATCGGCGTCCCAGATGAAATCTGCGGTCTGATCCCCGGCAGCATATATAAAAACTGTTCACAAAACAATACGCCCGGATATACAAAAGTATAATCCCCTTCCGGTCATGCCGAAAACCTCTATTTGGCGGTAATCTTATAACCATTTGAAATATAATGCAATATATTTCATGATGATAATTTGGAATACTTCTTGCTAATCTTAAACACAAATTAATTATTTTAAAATAAAATTAATTTCCCCCCCCACCCCCAAAATCCTCAAAGGGGGAGGAACTAAACTTCCTCCCCCAACTCCATCTCAATTCTTTTAACCTCACATCATTATTATAAACAAGTTTCGTATCACTGTTAAATCTGCCGCGATTGTGACGGATATTGACTAAAAATTGTTCGATTGCTAAAAATTGAACTTGGTATTCAGGTGCCTGTGTAACCAACAATTATTTGAATAAGACAATTAATCCGTTCGGACTACATTCAACACTCCTAGCAGTTTCAGATGGGCGACTGTGTTTTATCCCGACATGGTGTCCTTATTTTTCGGGGCGGATTAACTCTGCTTCGTCATATTTATCTTTGCTTCAAGACCTTTTTATCGCAGCTATATACAGCTTACTAAAGAAATGTCTAAAGTGAACTAAATTGCCTAAAATGTCTAAAATT
>CP070771.1:1363632-1369878 GCA_020345785.1 Desulfobacterales bacterium | reverse complement strand
CTGCGGTAGGTGATAATACAGGACCAGTATTTATCAGAAATTTTTCCGATTATTAAGAATCTCTCTTCATCAATGGTTTTTGCTGGAATTTCAATTCGATCCGGATCATTCCATATATTTTTGGCTTCAATGAAGTCGATCCCGTGCTTTTTCAGGTTAATTTCGCTTTTGTGTTTATCGAATTCAAATTCCATAATGGTATAATTTATATATTAAATATATACTTAATGTCAACCAATTTTAAATATTTCTTTGTTGCGTCCATGTGCGCTTTACGCTAAATTGCAGAGCAAGAATCAATATCAAAGGAGATCCCATGCCAAAAGACTGGATGTCCCGATTTGCGGACAATATCAAAAATTATGAAGGGTACTCTATCGGGAAATTATTTAAACTACTGCACGATCCGGAAATAATTTCCCTAGCAGGCGGACTGCCGTCACCGGATATATTTTTAAAGGATGAGCTGCAGCAGGTTTCGCAAAAAAGACTGCAGGAAGACTCCGATACGATCATGCAGTATACGGACATCTCCGGTGACATGAAACTGATCGAAGCCGTAATTCAATTCTTGAAAGATGATCGGATCACCATTTCAAAAGAAAATATTGTCATAACTTCCTCCGGACAGCAGGGGTTGGATCTGACCGGCCGGCTTTTTTTAAATCCCGGTGATGCCGTCATTCTCGATCGGCCGACTTTTGCCGGTGCGATCGTTGCGTTTCAGATGCAGCGTCCCGTATTTGCAGGTGTTGATATTGAAGATGACGGTTCCGATATCGAAGGTTTTCGCAAAAAAATTGAAATGCTGAAAAATCAAAACATCCCGCTGAAATTCATATATGTGGTGCCCGATTTTCAGAACCCTTCCGGAATATCGATGAGTATTGAAAAGCGCGAAGCGCTGCTGGATTTGAGCTACGAATATAATGTCCCGATCGTCGAGGACAGTCCCTACCGTACCCTACGCTATTACGGCGATAATCTTCCTTCGCTTTTTGAGCTGGATCAAAATCGAAACGGCGGCCATGTCATCGGGGTTTATACATTTTCAAAGCTGTTCTGTCCGGGAATGCGGGTGGGATTCAATATCGGGCCGCAGGATGTCATCGAAAAAATGATCAATATTAAAGAGGGCAGTACCCTAAACACCCCTAAGTATAACCAGGATATGTGTACTGCATTTTTGCAGGAAATGGATTGGAAAGCGCATTTGGAAAACTGCCGGAATTATTACCGGGAAAAGCTCTCCCTATTTCTGGATGCCCTGCAGGAATATTTCCCGGCAGATATGGGTGTCACCTGGACCAAACCCCAAGGCGGACTTTTCCTATGGGCAACGGTACCCGAAGCAATCGATACCCTTGAGTTATTTTATGAAGCAGTTAAATTCAAAGTGGCTTTTGTTCCGGGTGAAGTGTTCTACGGAGAAAATGCGGCTAAAAATCATATGAGAATCAACTTTTCCTACGCTTCAAAATTCCAGCTTGCCGAGGCAGTCAAACGACTGTCTGATTGCTTGAGGAGGTACTTGTGAATGTAGCCTTTTTACATCAAATTTCCAATGCAGACGATCATTATCGGAAGCCCGGATATGAACGTGGCGAAAACATCAACTTTAGAAATGGCTCGTTGCCGGTGGTAATTGGACCAAACCCTCGCCAGGCCTATTAATATAAACACTGCGCTGGCTAAGAGCGGAATGAGAAGGATCGGCGCGGCCGCCCACTGACCCCATCCTTCAAATTGTTCAACATATGCATTCAGCCCGATCCAGAGAAATATGGGAATCAAGCAGGCAAATCGAATAAATGTCATGGTAGAGGATACCCCTTAATGATATTGATCTTGACCCCAAGTTCTGCAAAAAATGTGGGATACGCCGAGATAATGTAAGAACATCATTATCAAAATATTTTACATGCTGCTTCTATCAGCCCGGTTGTTGCATTTTTCGAAATGGCAAAAGGCTCAAGGCTCAAGGCGAAAGGTATGGAGCAGTGGAATGGTGGAGTTATTGAAAAAATCCAATACTTCAGCACTCCAACACTCCATTATTTCAACTTCTATTGCCCGATATACTCGTATTTATTTACTCGGCCAACTTAGCCGGTTTTTTTGGACAACAATTATGCAAGTGCCGGGTTCTACTAGAAGCTATCTCAAAAAAGTCTTTTGGCCCAAACTTTTTGTTGGTGCCTCGTTTTAAATCCTCGAAATACTGATGTATTCCTGCGGTTTAAGACCCACAAAGAAAACAAGATTAGACGGGTCATCCCGCTATGCGGGGAAACTCGGCCCCGCCGCAATTCTTGTCCGCCTCTGGAGGATTGAACCAAAATCCTTTTTTTGAGATGGCTTCTAATCTGTTCCGAAAGCCTCGAAACCCCTGGTCCACAAATTCCCCCCGATGTCCAGGGGGCAGGTGGCTACCATTACCGTGAATGCCACTAGTACAACCGGAAGGATAATTATCATCCAGAAATGATAAGCGCTTAACACCCCCAGATAAGGTTTGCGTAACATTGGTATGATGATCAGCAGCAGTACAAATACCACGGGAAACGTATAAATGGGAAAAACTATGGGCCAGGCCAAGAAATACATTCCGGTGAGTAGATAAACTCCCAACAGCGAGGTGACAGCAAAAAAGACCAGCCACAGGCCAAATTGTGCTGCGCACACACTGACGGCTCCGATGGCCGCTGCCGTCAGCAGCTTCCAGAAACTTTTGCCCTTTCTTTGCTCTTGCCTCATCTATCTACCAAATGCTCGCCTGAAAGCGGAATGGCAAATCGATCTGACCTTGCCACTCAGGAATTAAGATTAAATAAACTCCGGGAACTCTGCGCTCTCTGTGAGAAACACAAAGACCATTTTAGGCTTAGTTTTTGACTGCTTCCTGAAAGCTCGGAACCTTCTTGCCGCTTTACCTTGTGGTCAACCAGACACCCAGAACAAGGATGCCGATTCCCAGCAAGCGGCTTAAATCCAGAGAGCGTGTGGCTGCCCCCAGCAGACCGAAGTGGTCCAGCAGTGCGGCCACGATAAGCTGGGCGGCGACGATGACGGTGAAAGCTCTGGTGAGGCCTAGACGCGGTACGGTATAGCCGATGGTTCCCACGATAACCAAACCGATCGCACCGGCACCCAATGTATACCAGGGAACCGAATGCCAGGCTTTCAGGTTGCCGCCGCGCGCTGCCAGCATCAAAACACCGGCCAGCAGCCCGCCGCCGGCATAGGTGATGAAGACGCTCTCTTTGGTGCCGATGGCCTTGTCCATCAAACCCATAAACTGGCCCTGCAGCGTGATGGCCGTACCTCCGATTGCCGCAATGATGATCAGTGGAGTAATCGCGTTCACCTCAGTCTCCTTTAAACCTGAAATGATCAGGGTGCCTGTTGTTGGTTGTGTGTGGTATGTTGTTTTATGCCGATTTCAGCTATACTACACTTTGTATTTTTGCATATCATACCCTAAAATGCAAAAATAGGCTATGACTAAAGAGTCTAGTCGCTTATCCGCCCGGCAGAAGCGGCCCCTGATGGGCAGCAAATTTATCGCCAAGTCATTTGAATAATAGCAATCGGCAACATCGACAATAAATTGTGGATATCCTACAACTAAGCGCCTAAGGCACAAAGAAGAATTGTAAAGTTTTATATGAAAAAACCGATATCCCAATTAATCCGTCCTGAAAAATAACACTTTCGGGCTTGTGAATAGATTACTGAAAACTGAAGGAAAACCCGCATGAAAAAAATCATTATCGTCACCGTGCTGTTATGCATGGTGACGGCCGCCGGCGCGTACTATTTTTATTACCGGTCTTTCTCTGAAAAATATACCGCCGAACAGCTGCTGCCGGCCGAAACCCTGGCAACAGTTCGGTTCGAACATTTCAAGCAAAGTATCGACAAGTTTCGTTCCGGCCGCCTCGGGCAAGCTGTTTCTCAGATTGATCTGAATTCCGTATTGACGGAATTGGGAACACCGCCGGCTTCCATTAAAGAAGCTGAAAATTTTATCGCCGGCGTCAAAGAGACCCTTGACAGCACCTGGTTTGATGCTTTGTTCGGACAACAGGTGACCCTGGCGGTATTGCCTGCCGATTTTACGGATGCCGCAAAGATAACAGAAGAAGAAATCGCCAGGGCGCTGGCCATCGTCCTGCGCCCCAGACATCCGGCCAAACTCCTTGATTGGCTCAAGCAAATGTTTACCGCAGACATTCAGGTTGCCAGCGAAACCTATCATCAATGGGAAATCAACCGTTTTGAATGGCAGCCGGGTGTCGACGTGCACTATACCGTCACCAACGGGCTCGTGGTTCTCGCCCTGAACCGGGAGCCGGTGGTGAGATGCCTGGACACCCTGCAACGACCTGAAACTTCGCTTATGCAAAACGCCGACTTTCAGACGGTCGAGCGCGAACTTCAGGGCCAACCGGAGGCGGAAGCTTTTGGCTTTATCAACATCGATGAGTTGTATAGGATGGGGACGGTCCTGCTTTCAAAAAAGATGGCCGGCCGCCCGGATGCAGGATTTATCGAAAAGCAGTTAACCCAGCTGAACGGATTTATTGCCGGCGGATATGCGGCCTATGATGACGGCAGTACCGTCCTACAAAAGAAGATCGTGGTTTTGGTTGACCGGGATGCATTGGAGCCGCAATTTGCCAGGATGTTGAATGTGAAGCCGGAAATCGGGGGGATGCTTGCCATGCTGCCGGAAAATACCCTCGGTTTTACCTGGCAAAACACTCTTGATTTAAGACTTTACTATGACAGTTTGACGCAATCTGAAGATTTCAAACCCGAAGATATCGAAGCCGTCAACGCCAACCTGCAGCAAAAATTCGGCGTGTCTTTAGACGAGCTGGTCGACGCTTTCGGCCCGCAATGGGGCATGGCCTTGAGCAGCGTCAAAACCGGCGGCATGTTTCCGATCCCGGAGCTTGGACTGTTTATTCAGAGTGCGCGGCCCGAAGTTGCCGAAAAAATCATCCTACAGGCTGTCGGCAAAAGTGATATGCCGGTTTTGATAGATGAATATAAGTCGCAACGGATAAAATACCTGCAGCTGCCTTTCGGCAGCGATTTAAGCCCATGTTACGCTTACATTAACGGCTACTGCATTCTGGCTGTCAACACGAATATGATCAAGTCCTATATCGATACGATGAATAACGGCCGAAATATTACCGGCAGCGACGCATTTAAAGCGATTGACAAAGGCCTTTCGGATAAAAACAATCAGTTGGCGTTTGTAAAATTCGACCAATTGATCGATACCGTTCCTGAAATAATGAGATGGGGCAGTTCGATGGCAGCCTATGCCAATCCGGACAAGGCCCGTCAATTCACGCCGGTTGCCGAGCAGGTCATCAACCCGCTCGTCGACGGCCTGAAAATGTACAAAACCGTCGGCTTCCGTTCCTTTATTGCCGAAGCAAAAATTGAAAGCCGGATTTATACCGAAGTCGATAAAATGGGAACGAACTAGCGCTTTTGGCGACATGGCCGACTTTATTTCAATCTGAATTGAGCGATGCCAATGAGAAGGTTGGAGTTGCCCGTTCTGTCCGGACAGGCGTAAAGCCCGCCCATACGAGACGCTGACCACCTTGTTGGGTAGGGGCGGGCTTTACGCCCGCCAGGTTAGAGGTTACCAAAGGCTGGAAATCGCTCAGATTAGGTTTAAAATAGCGGCCTTAAACTTTTAACGGGGTCAGGGTTAGCGGAGATGTAATGGCCTATCAGGTCTACCAGCCCGGAATGATCATTAAAAAAGACCAGGCGGGTAGACCTGATCCATTTCGTTGTGATTTAAACCCTCCACCTTGTGGATGACCCGGAGAGGTTCTAGGTAGCAGCCGACAAGGCTGCAATCCAGCGGGTGAAAGTCCCGCCATGATAATTGTCCGATTCGGTCATGTAGCGATACCACAGTTCTGGGGGGTAACTTCCAGTCCATTGCGTGGTGTAAACGTCCCGGCTGCCTGCAGGACTTAGAGCCTGCACGGTGGGTGCCATCTGGGGGCCTAGCAAGCATGGGAGCCTGAACATAAAGGAATGACTGCCGCCTCGTAAATCCGGACATCGTTGAAGTGGCATTGCGATGTATAATTGGATGTGCCGAACTTTGTAGAACTGTGGTGAGGTTGGAACTTTCTGGGAAGAAACGGACAATGGCACCAGAGAGGCATCCCGGGGTAGGGGTCCAAGCACCCATGCAAGGAT
>CP070771.1:1357285-1363532 GCA_020345785.1 Desulfobacterales bacterium | reverse complement strand
TTTTTATTTCTTTTCGCTGGACTGGTAATAGCGGCACCAATAGCCAAGCATCTTCTTGACGCAGAACCCGAAGAGGCCTTGCTAATAAATGTTGATGAGTGGTTTCAAAACCATCCCATAGAAAAAGGCCAAATAAGGATGGATATGGTTTTTAAATCACCCCGGGCTCTAGTTGGTTTTGCAAGTATTAAGGGGGCTCCCTTGGGCAGACATATCCACACACTTGCTGATGAAATTATTTATGTTTATAAAGGCCAAGGTGAAGTTTATTTAAACGGCCAATGGACCCCGATTAAGGCTGGCGATTTCCATACCAGCCCGAGAGGCGTAGCCCATTCTATCCGCACTGCGGAAAATGAAGAGATTTGGGCGATTGGTTTTTTCACAGATCCTTTACCAGCTGGTGGTGACAGAGCCATGATCGATTGAGAAGAAGTTTTATCGGAAGGTAAAAGAGGCAGGCCTCAACAATGGGAATTAGATTAAGATTCATAGAAAAAGGCATTGATTGAAATAGGTCTTGTAGTTTTTTGAGGCCTACCTCCTTATTTCATCAATTGCGAATATCAAGATTAAATATGAGATTTTTTATCATTATTTACTCCGATTAACTTGGTTTCAAAGCAACCAAGCTCACAAGTTTTGATATTTTCTATTTGCAATGGATCAGCCTTTCAAAATAATAGATACCAGCTAACTGCAGATATTCTATGATATCTCCAAAAAAAACTTCCACTCAAAATTACAGATAATGTAAACGTATCCCTAAGATTCAACATCTTAAAATCCTTCAGATTTCCATCTGATACCTTCATGGATATCACAATTTTTGTAATGTAAAACAGCTAATTTCCGGCGGAGCCGCGACCCGAAAGGGAAACACCAGCGTCCCAATCCCGCGGTTGACATAGGTGTATCCGTAAGGCTCTTTGATCAGCCCTGCCTGATAGCGAAGTGGGTCCTTGATTGGAATAAAGTGGTGTGAAATAAATGGAATAGCCACCTGCCCGCCATGCGTGTGGCCGCAAAGCGTGATGTCTATTTTTGATCCGTTTTTAATGCTCTGCCTCACGTCGGGGCTGTGGCAAAGCAGTATTTTAAACTCGTTTTGTGGGACGTTGCGCAAAGCCTTTTCAAGGTTGCAGGAAGACCAATAGTCGTCCGTTCCCGCGACATACAGACTTGACAAGCCGCGGACCAGTTTTTCTGAGCTGTTGCGCAAAACCCGAATGCCAATTCTTTCCAATTCGCTCACCAGGCGCAGCTCTGTCTTCTTGCCGTCCCACTGGTCATGATTACCCAGCACCGCCATTTTGTCGCCTTCATCCAAGTTTCCCAAAACGTCGACAACCATTGAAAGATAGTCGCCTTTAATTGCGGGCAGCCATCTCTTCCAAAAGGAGTTAACCGAGCCCGTTATGATATCACCGGTAATCACCACGAGGTCTTTTTTCAGTTTATTGATTTCCCTTACCACCTCCATCAGATAGTCCCTGCCCACCCAGTAGCTTGCGTGTAAGTCTGATATTTGTACGATTCGAAAGCCGTGAAATGAATCTGGGAGATTGGTGAAACCAAGGCTCACATGCTCCGTCCTTAAGTCGTTTCGTCTCTCATAGCCAATTCCCAAAAAAGCAAGCGCCGACAGGCGTACACCGTGCTTGAGGAATGATCGACGGCTGATTTTTTTGCTTGAAAACAATCTCATTTGGGCCGCCAAGTTTTATCTTTCTTAGTGAATATGTTTTTGATTCTATTGGAAGTGATCTTCTAATTTTATCGGAATATTTACGGCAAATCTTAAAGTTTTTGAAAATATTTTTATAAAGCTATTTATCGCAAGCCGCGAATAAACTCTCCCACCGCTTCAATTCCCTCTTCTTCCACCACCCGTATCGTCTGTGAACCGATGACGGCGATGTCCGCCTTGCCTCTCAGAAAATCGATATCCGATCTGCCTTTGATCCCGAAGCCGAGGGCCAGCGGCAGACTGGTGCCCTGCCGGCATTTTTTGAGATAAGCCTCCAGTTCATCCGAAAAATTTGTCTCCTCTCCGGTGACGCCCTTGCGGGCCACGCAGTAGATAAATCCTCCGGCAAAAGAGGCAATATACCGCATGCGCGCAAGGGACGTCGTTGGCGCATAAATCAGGATCGGCGCAAGATTCCACCGCTGCATGGCTGCCAGATACTCCCAGCCTTCTTCCGGTGGAATATCGGGAATAATGGCTCCCTGCAGGCCATAATCCGACAAGAGCGCTACGAAACGTTTCAGGCCGTATTTGAAAGGCAGGTTGTAATAACTCATGATGAGAAACGGGATATCAAATGTGCGCGCGGCTAAGTAAGCAAAATTAAGACAATCCTCAACGGTTGCACCATTCTCCAGAGCTTTCCGGTTGGCGTGAGCGATCACAGGGCCGTCGGCGGTGGGCTCGGAAAAAGGAATTTGCAATTCCATCAGATCCACACCGGCTTCCACCATGGTTTCGATCATCTCTAAGCCGGCCTCAAAGGACGGGTAACCCAGTACAATATGCGTCATCAGCAGGATTTCTTTTTCAGCCAGCCTGCTTGTAAGATATGCGTTCAGCACGATACGCCTCGGCTTTCTTTAAGATAAAATTGCGCCATTGTTGGTCTGAAAACGCGTCAGCCACTGTGAATATATCTTTATCGCCTCTGCCCGACTGGTTGATCAGGATGATTTCATCCGGTCCCAGTTCAGGCGCTTCTTTGAAGGCCTGGGCGAAGGCATGGGCTGCCTCCAGGGCCGGTATCAGGCCCTCTTTTTCCATCGTCAGGGTGAAGGCATCCAAAACTTCACGATCGGTTGCCGCTTCAAACCGCACCTTGCCTTCTTCCCAGAGTGCAGCCAGAATCGGCGAGACCCCAACATAATCCAAGCCTGCAGCCACGCTATGGGTATCCTGCATCTGCCCGTCGTTATTTTGCAGGAAATAGGTCTTATAACCCTGTGCAATGCCGGGTGTACCGTCTTTTGATGCCAACCGTGATGCATGCCGGCCGGTTTCCAGGCCCCCGCCGCCGGCCTCAACTCCAACCAGTTCCGTCGCATCATCGTAAAAGCCGCTGAAAATTCCCAGGGCATTGGAACCGCCCCCGACGCAGGCATAAACTCGCGCGGGCAGCCGGCCCTCGGTTTGCATGATCTGCCGGCGGGCCTCCCGGCCGATGATGGATTGAAAATAGGATACCATCTCGGGAAAAGGGTGGGCCCCGCAAGCAGTCCCAAGCACATAGTGGGTTTCGTCCATGTTGGCGGCCCAGTCACGCAAAGCCGCATTGATGGCATCCTTTAATATCTTAGATCCGTCTTGCACCGGCACCACACGCGCGCCAAGACGTTCCATCCAGAATACATTGGGCCTCTGCCGGGCAACGTCCAACTCACCCATGTAAATCGTGCAACTGAATCCGAATTTGGCGGCCATGGTGGCGGTGGCCACGCCGTGCTGACCGGCGCCGGTCTCGGCGATGACCCTGCGTTTTCCCATCCGCTTCACCAGCAGCCCCTGCCCCATCACGTTGTTAGCCTTGTGGGCTCCGGTGTGATTCAGATCTTCACGCTTGACATAGATTCGCGGACCGTCAAAATGCTTGGTTAGATTTTCAGCAAATGTCAAGGGTGTCGGCCGGCAGGAATAGGTGGACATCAAATTTTTGTATTCTTCCCAGAACTCCGGATCGGCCCGGGCTTCCTGAAATGCGGCGGCAAGTTCTTCGAAAGTCGAGACCAGAATCTCCGGCAGATAGGCCCCCCCATAATTTCCGTAGTAGCGGGTTTCAAGCATTGTATATTTCCCTCGGCCTCAATCAAAGACGGATTGGAGGTTATTCGTTATTGGTTAAAAAAGCCCGACGCTGGAAGGCTGGAAAGCTTGAAGGCTCGAAAACAGTGTGCTTTTGGCATTCAGGCCTCCCAGCATCCCGGCTTCTCACCCTCGCTGCTGCCAAGCTTCCCAGCCTTCCGGCTTCCCAGCTGAAAGTTTCAAAGTTTTATGTTGGACGTTCGATGTTTGACGTTCATCTTTTCAATACCTACAATCTTTTCCATCAATTCCTTCATCAACGCAAAACTTTTCTTGCCCGGACGCTCCTCCACGCCGCTGTTTACATCCACCGCATAGGGTCTCACGGTCTTGATAGCCGCAGCGATATTTGAAGGATCCAGCCCGCCGGACAAAATAACGGGTATCCCGACCTCCCTAATTTTAAATGCCAGCTGCCAGTCAAAGGTTTTCCCGGTACCGCCGGCTTTATCTGCAGCATAGGTATCAAGGAGCAAAGCCCTCACATTTTCCTGATAAGCCGAGCACATTTCCAAGCTTGATTCATCCTTTATCCTGACAGCCTTGATCGTATGGGGAATCAATTTGCTACAGAAATCCGGCGTTTCATCTCCGTGAAGTTGAACCAGGTCAAGTCCACAGTAGTTGATGTGCTCTCGTATTGCCGCAGCTTCCTCATTGACAAATACACCCACGGTCTTGATAAAAGGCGGAATTGCTTTAATGATGAAGCGCGCCATTTCCGGCGCAATTCGTCTCGGGCTAGGGGCAAAAATAAACCCGAGGGCGTCAACACCCAGCTTGACAGCCCCCAAGGCATCCTCGCAATCGGTAATACCGCAGATCTTTACTTTCACCGGGGCTACCTCATAAGAAACTTAAGCATTACTTAGAAAATTTAGGCTGAAGTTTATTGTGGGTGGGAGTGGCTTGCAGCCACGATTATAGGCATACCTTTAACCGAGTCCATCGCGGTTACAAACCGCTCCCACAACTAACCTGTTCTATGGTCATATATTGACTATTTTACGGATCAAAGTAGTTTCCTATTCGATTAAACTGCCCGCCCTCCTTAGGAGGGTAAACTTTTTTAGGCCAGGGCCGGAGATCAGTAATTATCCTTTGGCCTTTGACCTTTCGCCTTGCGCCATGTCCCGTGCGCCTTTTGCCACTTGAAATTGGCAAAGGCCTAGTCGTTGGAAAGAGCCATCTTTATGTTTACTCAATTACGGTCTTTTAATATTTCCGGCCCTGACTATTTCAGCCGTCTTCCCCACTGGATCATCGCTTTTCATCAAGGCTGAGCCCACCAGAACCGCCTGAACCCTTGTATCTTTCAAAGATCGAATGTCCCCTTCATTTTGGATGCCGCTTTCACTGACTAAAATACGGTCGTCCGGCACCAGAGGCGCCAGCTTGAAAGTGGTATTGATATCAACGGTAAATGTGTCCAGGTCGCGATTGTTGACGCCGATGATTTCTGCCCCGGAATTAATGGCCTTTTCAAGGTCGTCCCGGTCGTGTACTTCGGCCAAATAAGCCATACCCAGTTCCCGGCAAACAGAAATTAATTCGACGAATTGGGCTTGGGACAGAATTCGCGCAATTAAGAGGATGGCATCAGCACCATACTCAAAAGCTTCGCGAACCTGCACCTCATCGATGATAAAATCCTTGCGCAGAACCGGCAGAGAAACGGCCTTTTTCAGGCGCGGCAATTGGCTCAAATCTCCCTGGAAAAAGCGTTTATCCGTCAACAAAGAGATGGCCGCGGCTCCGGCATCCTCATAGATTCTGCCGATGGGAATCGGATCGGTCTTCAAACGAATGGGGCCGGCGGATGGAGAAGCAAACTTAATTTCAGCGATCAGGTTGATTCGTTGTGGCGCCGATATGGCCGCCTTGAAATCACGCAGCGGGGGCAAATTGCGGTCGCTGCAAACCGGCATCGCTTTTTTTAGTCGGGCCACTTCCCGTTTCTTTTCTGCAATAATTTCTGCCAATCGTTGATGCATGGTAGATTCCTAACATGGCCAAGCCGAAACCAAACAGGATCTAGTATTTAGCGATTGGTCCTGTCTGCTAAATTCGAAATCCGAAGCACGAAATTCGAAACAAATTAAAAATTCTAATGTTCCAATGACCAAAAATATAGGCAGCAAAAGCGACTATCTTACCTCTAAGCCGCATGAAGAGCTAAACAGATTTAGGTACCGCTTGGGTTTGCATGGGCTGATTGGTGCTTCATCAACCCGGAACGTTGAACCCTAAACCTCTCAACCCGAGTTCCGATTGTGCTTCAGCGCAATCGGGACTAAAGCGCCTTTCTGACATAAGGCGTGCACTGTTGGGTGAACTCAATCAGCAGATCAAGCTTTTGTTTGGCTTTACCGGAATCAATAGAATCCGCTGCCCTCTCGATGCCCTGAATGAAAT
>CP070771.1:1350933-1357185 GCA_020345785.1 Desulfobacterales bacterium | reverse complement strand
GGACGGCGATCCGAGATTTTCCCGTATAGCCATGATCGTAGAGTTGGTCCGAGCAGGAGAATCAAGGTTATAAACCGCTCCCACACAACATTATCCCCGGCTTTCGGCCACCCTCTGACTACTTTTTCCGCTATCCTTTATCCTCCAACCTCCAACCATCGCCTTCAACCCCCGAACCATGCGTGTGGGGTCGTAGCCCGGAGGGTGAAGCCCTAAACCCTGAACCTAGAATGGTAAAAAAGTTTCTCTTGACCGGACAATTCGAAAAACGGTAATCATTTTTGCAATAATCATCGGGCGGATACTTTTTTGTAAAGAATCCTGGCCCGGAGGACCGGGCTTTGGCTTCACCCCAGAGGGGTGGTTTTGGCCGTCAGATACTCCATGGGATTCATTTACGGCACAGCCAATCTTCTCTGACCTGGCCCAGAGGACCAGGTTTTCAATCTTAGAATAAGAATTACAGCGACTCCGTGACGTCAACCCACTGATTCGGCATGAAATTATTTTTCTCATATTTCGAATGGCTCGAAGGTTTCAGCAGCAATAGTTTGAAAAGGGATATTATTGCCGGTCTCACGGTGGCCCTGGTGCTTATTCCCCAGTCCATGGCCTATGCCGAGCTTGCGGGATTACCGCCCTATTACGGGCTTTATGCTTCTTTTCTGCCACCCATCGTGGCGGGATTGTTCGGCTCCAGCCGTCAGCTGGCAACCGGACCGGTGGCAGTGGTTTCACTTCTCACTGCCACAACGCTGGAACCGCTGGCCACCGCCGGCAGTCAACAATACATTTCCTATGCGATTTTGCTGGCGCTGCTGGTCGGTGTGTTTCAATTCTCCCTGGGGGCTCTGAGGCTCGGGCTTGTCGTCAACTTCATTTCCCATCCGGTGGTAAATGGATTCAGCAATGCCGCCGCTCTGATCATCGCTACATCCCAACTGCCCAAATTACTCGGTGTCTATGTCGAGAAGGCCCCGCATCATTATCAAACAATCTATCAGGTGATGAAATCGGCCGTGCATTACACCCATTGGCCCACCCTTTTTATGGGAACGCTGGCGTTTGCCATCATGTACGGGTTAAAAAGGATGGCACCACGGGTGCCGAACGTGCTCGTGGCCGTTGCCGTCACCACGGCTATCTCCTGGGGCATCGGGTTTAACCACAACGCTGTTGTGGAACTTTCAGCCATCCATGCAGATCCCGTCGCACAGGCGGTTGCAAAATTCAATCAGAGCATAGAGTCGGTTTCGTTGCTTACCGAAAAACGGTCAGAACTGATAAAAAATCTCAATGCGAACAGGACTGCGATGGACTCCCATGCCGAGCTTGAAGCCCGGCACGCGGCGGAGCGCATCGTCCTGCGAATCGCGCAGCATAAGGAAGATGCCAAAGACTACCGCAATCAGATCCGCGGCTACCTGCTCAAAGCTGTCCGGGCAAACGACGGCAGCCTTGCCTTTTATCCGATCAACGAAAATGCCGACCGCAATGGAGAAGACGGTCGCGTGTGGCGACTTAAAGTCGGCAGCTCCGCACTTGCCGTGGACCGCTTACAATTGATCGGCGGCGGTGAGGTTGTCGGCAAGGTACCCCGGGGTCTGCCCGCTTTGTCTCCGCCCCGCATTGACTATCACATCGTTCTGCATTTGTTGCCGTTCGCAGTCATTATTTCACTGCTGGGGTTTATGGAGGCCATCTCCATTTCCAAAGCCATGGCCGCCAAAACCGGTCAGCGCCTTGATCCCAATCGGGAGCTCATCGGGCAGGGGTTGGCCAATATCATAGGATCAATGGCCAAAAGCTATCCGACTTCCGGGTCTTTTTCGCGCTCGGCCGTCAACCTTCAATCCGGAGCAGCTTCAAGCCTGTCCAGCGTTTTTGCCAGCCTGGCAGTAGTGGTCTCACTTTTGTTTTTGACCCCGCTCTTCTACCATCTGCCGCAATCCGTGCTGGCGGCCATCATCATGATTGCGGTCGTAGGCTTGATAAACGTCAGGGGATTTATACATGCCTGGCAGGCCCAGTGGTACGACGGAGCGATCTCGATTATCACTTTTATCTGCACCCTGGCTTTTGCACCCCACCTGGACAGGGGTATTCTGGTCGGCGCCACCCTTTCGATCCTTGTTTTCCTGTTCAAGAGCATGCGGCCGAACGTGGTTGATCTTTCCATGGATGTCGATCGCACGCTTCACGATGCCGTCTCCAGCGGTTTGCAGCAGTGCCGATATATCGATGTCGTACGCTTTGACGGTCCGCTTTTTTTTGCCAACGCCAGCTACCTCGAAGATCAGATTAGAAACCGTCGGCGGTCCAAAAAAGAGCTCAGGCACATTATCATCTCCGCCGGCAGTATCAGCGATATTGACGCTTCCGGTGAGGAAGCATTATCTTTGATCATAGACAGGGTCAGAAGCGCCGGTATTGACATTTCTCTGAGCGCGGTCAACCGATCGGTGATGAAAGTAATGAGAAAAACACATCTGATCGTGAAAATCGGAGAGGATCATATCTATCCGACCATTGAAAGCGCCATCAGCTCTGTTCACGAGAAAACCCATCGCGGCGGAGCGGAGAAAGATTGCCCGTTGACCACCGTCGTTCGAATTTCCCGGCCACGCGGCTAAATTGGGGGGGGGAACATGGCTATCATTACACTATTTAGCGGTAGTTTCTGCGAGGAAGATTCCGTGGTCCGGGAGGTCATCTCCCGCACCGGATACAGACAAATTACCGACGAGGAAATTGTAGCCGAGGCCAGCCGGCGCGCCGCAATGGCCGAAAGTAAAATAAGGCGGGCCTTTTCAGCCGGGACATCCGTGTTTAACAAATTCACTCGTGAAAAAGAGCGTTCCCTGGCCTATATAAAACTGGCGCTGGCCGACATGATCGCCCACGAAAATATTCTGCTGACTTTTTTTTCAGGCCAGCTGATTCCCCAAAAGGTGAGTCACACGCTGCGGGTGTGTTTGATTGCACCCATCAAGCATCGAATTGCTGCTGCTTCACGGCAGGAGGAGGTATCCGAGAAAGAGGCCGCCAAGCTTGTTATGAAACGGGAGGAGGATTGCGTTTTTTGGATCGATTCGCTTTTCAATATCCGTGATCCGTGGGACGCTTCTCTCTATGACATCGTCATTCCGATAGACAAGATGACACCCTCGGACGCGGCCGGCCTCATTGTTGATAACGCCGCTAAGGATATTGTCCGGCCGACTGCAAGTTCGCTGCAGGCCGTCAAGGATTTTCGTCTGGCAGCTGAAACGGAGGTGGCTCTGGCCCGGGAAGGCCATACCGTGCAGGTTGACGCCGACAATGGCGCCGTCACCCTGACAATTAACAAGCATGTTCTCATGCTCAGCCGGCTGCAGGACGAACTCAAATCAATCGCCGAGAAAGTTGACGGCGTTCGCTCGGTGGAAACCAAAATCGGCAAAGGCTTTCACAAGGCGGATATCTATCGCAAACACGATTTTCAAATGCCGTCTAAAGTGCTGCTGGTGGATGATGAGCGCGAATTCGTTCAAACCCTGTCGGAACGTCTCCTGATGCGGGATATGGGATCGGCGGTCGCGTATGACGGCGAGTCGGCCCTTAAGCTAATCCAGGAAGATGAACCCGAGGTCATCATTGTTGATCTCAAAATGCCAGGCATCGATGGTTTAGAAGTTTTACGGCGGGTCAAAGAAACACGCCCTGAAATCGAGGTCATCATACTCACCGGACACGGCAACGAAGAAGACCGCCAACTATGCATGGAACTTGGCGCTTTCGCATATTTGCAAAAACCCCTGGATATCAATGTGCTCAGTGAAACAATTCAAAAGGCCAATGAAAAACTAAGGCAAAAAAAAGAAAAGACGGATTAAAGAACGGAAACCTGCTATAAACGCTTTAATTGCTCCATCATGGAAATGGGCTACAAAAGGAACATAAACCCTTACCTTGTTATTTGAAAATTGAATAAAATGCGCAGCATAAAATAATTAATCCGCCGGATCTTCGATCTGGCGACTTTTTTCAATATTCAGATGGCAATTCACAACCCTGAAAGCGTGATTCTTCAGGGCGGATTAATTATGAAGAAATCAGAAAGGCTTCGGCCAAAATTTTGGGATCATGAAGATGTCGCGTC
The DNA here is from genome assembly GCA_020345785.1 of Desulfobacterales bacterium. The sequence continues at coordinate 1,353,044 of CP070771.1, read as the reverse complement.
CGGCCCGTACAAGCATTTGTTCAACTTCCGGCGTATCTGGCAGCGGGCCGTTTTAATAACGGCTACCGTGGCCATTGTGCCTCTGGTCCTGACCGCTCTCTTCAGTTACAAACAATTTCGCGATTCAATGGAATCCGAATTATTGGCAAACACGTCACGACTGATTTCGAGTTCCTGCCGGTCGGTTACCCTTTTTCTGTCCGAACGCAGGGCCGCATTAGATTTTATCGCTCACGACAACAGCTTCGAAATGTTGTCCAATCCCGATCGGCTCAACGGCATCCTGGCCAATCTCAATGAACGATTTGGTGGATTTACGGACCTGGGGATTCTTGACAGCTCCGGTCTGCAGCGGGCTTATGCCGGACCTCACGGATTGGAAGGCCGCGATTACAAAGACCAGTCGTGGTTTGGCACCGCATCAACAAGCGATGCTTTCACCAGCGAAGTCGTTCTGGGGTTTCGCCGGGAACCGCACGTTCATCTGGCCGTCAGGCGCAATTTAAATGGTGGCGCATTTTTTATACTGCGCGCTGCGCTGGACACAATAAAAATAAATGAGTTGATGGCGCAGTTCGAGGTCGGTGATCAGGGAGATGCGTTTATCATCAACCAAAGGGGAATTCTGCAGACGCCGTCGCGTTTATTTGGCGGCGTTTTAAACAAAATTGATTTGCCTGTTCCAAAAAGCACCACAAGATCAAGGGTGTTCGAAAAGAGGATTCCCGGAGATAAAACCCTCCTTATCGGTTACAGCTATATTCCGGAAACCCCTTTTATTCTGATGATCGTCAATCACAAAATATTCGCCTCGCAGGCCTGGTATAAAACGCCCTGGGCCTTTACGGTAATTTTAGTGACCAGCGTCATGGTGATCCTGCTCATAACCCTTGCCGTGACCACCCGGCTGGTAGATCAAATTCACGCCGCAGACCAGGAACGCGTCCGGACGTTACATCAGGTCGAATACGCCAACAAAATGGCCTCTCTCGGGCGCCTGGCGGCAGGCATCGCGCATGAGATCAACAATCCGTTGGCCATTATCGGGGAAAAAGCGGGACACATCAAAGATATCTTCACCCTGACCGAAACCTATGCGAAAGATCAAAAACTCATCGGCCTTGCCGACTCCATAACGGCAATGGTGCAACGAAGCGGAAATGTGACCCGGCGCTTATTAAACTTTGCCGGCCACCTCAATCTGAGTATCCAACCCATCGATATCAAGGAAATTATCGATGAGGTCAGCAACATGCTGTCCAGGGAGGCGGAATACCGATGCATTTCCGTGCGCCTGGATGTCGGCGGCGACATCCCGCAATTTGAAAGCGACCGCGGCAAATTAGAACAGATTATTCTGAATCTGTTTAATTACTGCTTTTCATCCATGAATGAGGGCGGCTATATCGAGGTCAAGGCTGAGCTGACGGATGAGGGCTATCTTACGATCACTTTTGCGGACAACAGCCGTGGAATTCCGCAGGAAGATGTCAAGCGCGTTTTTGAGCCGTTTTTTTACACCCAGGCCGGTGAAAGCGGAACCGGCCTCGGTCTGGCCATTACGTATGCCCTCGTGCAGGAAATCGGCGGCGAAATCAGCGTTCAAAGCCGGATCGGCCAGGGAACCCGCTTTACTATCCGGCTGCCCTTTAAGGTAACCGATAAAGATGAAAGGGGGTTTTGCCCGATCAGCTAAATCTCGCGTTTCAATGGGCCAACTTTATGCTTTATGAAGTTTTCAGGTGTCAGCGGCGCCGCTGGCCTTAAGTGCGGCCAGTTTGATCGATGAAAGAAACGAATGAATCACGCCGAGGCGTGAAACATCGAACGTCCAACTTTGAACGTCCAATACTGATGGCGCTGCGCTTAATCTATTGAATTATACGATAAGCAGCCTGCAGCGAGCTCCCCTCGCCATGCTCGGGGCCTGAGCTTGCCGAAGGCAGTCGCGTCGAATCCTTCATGCAGATCCGCCAGCGGCGGACCGAAGGGTCGATTTGCCCTGATTGAATTTTTTAAATTGACAAAATACCTTATTCGACATTGGACGTTGGAAGTTCGATGTTCGACGTTTAAATTTTTCACTACTCCGAACACGTGAAGTTTCATAC
>CP070771.1:1344579-1350833 GCA_020345785.1 Desulfobacterales bacterium | reverse complement strand
GCTTTGTCCTGTAACGGGGTTTGGGTTTTTCCGCCGCCTTTCTCACCAGCTCGATCAGGCGCTCGAGCGCATCCTTGCGGTTTCTTTCCTGGGTGCGAAACCGCCGTGCGTCGATAATAAGGACGCCGTCCCGGGTAATTCGGCTGCCACCCAAGCGCAATAGCCGCCGGCGAACATCCTCGGGCAGGGAAGCGGAATTGACGATGTCGAATCGAAGCTGAACCGCGGTTGCCACCCGGTTGACGTTCTGGCCGCCGGGACCGGAGGCCCGGACGAATTCCTCCTGAATTTCACTCTCATCCAGGACAATGTTTTGATTTACCCGAATCATACTCAAAGAAATGATTAAAACATAGGTTGAGCGGTCCAACGTTCAGGTGGTCGAAACAATAAATGACGCCAAAGCCTGAAACGTCCAACATGAATGGCGCTGCGTTTTATCCATATTAAAACAAGTGAACCGCAGAATCAACCCAAGGCGGACGAGTTGCGAAGCGCTTCGGAAAGGTCAAAGGTGGCCGACTTGGATTCGCTTTTTGTTAAAAGACCACCGGGGGTATCCGACTGGTCAACGTATCCCCTTAAACGGGCTTTGATCGTCGTGGGGATATCCATATCCGTCTTGATAGTAATAAAGACGGTAAGGGCCATAATATTCCCTTCCTTTAAACAGGTGGAGTTCTTTTACCCGGACGACCGGGTAGCGATAATGGGTTTCATCGAGAGGCTTGATCTCCTCTCCGATGATGTCTCCCGCCAGGGTCACCTTCTTTTTCCCGCCGTAGACCTCCGGATCCAGATATTTGGCTACCCGGGCCATGAATCGTCCGCGGCTGTACACCTCGTCCTTCGGCACCCCCCAGAAGTCCAGCGGGGTTTCCAGGACCGTGAGAATAGTCTGGTTGGGCTGATTTCGAACCCGGATTACGATGCCGCCCCAAATGACCGTCTCGCCCTGGTATGAGACGGGATCAAGGGCAACGACCGGATAGGTCAAATCCTGTCTGGCTTCGGCTTTCATTTCCTGCGAGATCGGGTAGACGCATCCGCAGATCACGATCAACAGCGCCGTCTTTAAAATGTGCAGCAATGTCTGCATTCTATTCATAGCTGCCTTTTCATGCGGCATACCATCGACCGGATGGATGGTGCGGCCGCAGGAATTATGACTTCATGCCGGGCCAAGGCGGGAAGGGAACCACCCCGCTCATCGACTAGGCCTTTAACAGCCCTTCGGTTCGTTGATAAGCAATACCCCTGAATTATACCCTAATTGAACGAAAGTCGAGAGTGCCCCAACTTCAAGGCGTCCAAGGGTGAAGTCCTCCTCCGGCGGATTGCCTACCGTCCGCCTCCGGCGGAGCAACGCAGAAGATGGGGCGGTATCGGCTTTCCCGCGGCGTAAACAAAATGGGATTTAAAAATGGACATTTACAACTCACCATTAAAAGAGTTAAAAATTGCGGCCAAATTATGAACAATCACCGTAAAACCTTAAAATTAAAAAAACTATCCCATTTTGTTTACGATCATTTAGGGTTATAGATGTGCATGCAAGTCCAGGAGACCGTCAGGGCTCATATCGGATCCGGTAGATGGCGCCGGCTCGATCGTCGGACACCAAAAGCGCACCATCGGGCATAACCAAAACATCCACCGGACGCCCCCAAGCCCGTCCCTGCTGGAGCCAGCCCTGGGCAAATACCGTGTAGTCCAGGGCATTATTGCCTTCCAAGCGGACAAGCATAATTCGATAACCAATCGGAACCGTCCGGTTCCAGGATCCGTGCTCGGCGATAAAGATCTGATTCCGGTATTGCTCCGGAAACATGCGGCCGGTATAAAATTTCATACCCAGGGCGGCAACATGAGCTCCCAGCGCAATGGCCGGCGGGTGAAATTCAGTGCAGGGTTTCTTTTCTCCATACTCCGGATCCGATATCCGCCCCGCATGGCAGTAAGGGAAACCGAAGTGTAGTCCCTTTTCGGGCGCGCGGTTGAGCTCATCCGGCGGCAGGTCGTCCCCCATCCAGTCCCGGCCGTTGTCGGTGAACCAGAGCACTTTTGTTTCCGAATGCCAGTCGAATCCCACCGTATTTCGAACACCCCGAGCGTAGATCTCCAGTTCGCTGCCGTCGGGGGCCATGCGCATGATGCTCGCATATCTAAGATCTTCCCGCTCGCAGACGTTGCAGGGCGCCCCCACCGGGATATATAGTTTGTCGTCGGGACCGAATGCGATGTACTTCCATCCGTGATGTTCATCCGTTGGAAAGCTGCTGTTGATCACCACGGGATCCGGCGGTTCGCTCGGATCGGCTTCGATGTTGTCGAACCGCAGCACCCGGTTGACTTCGGCCACATAGAGGGCGCCGTTGCGAAAAGCCACCCCGTTGGGCATACGCAGGCCTTCCGCCACCACAATCACCTCATCGGCCGTGTGATCCTTATCCTGATCCAAGACCGCATACACGCTCCCCTGTTTACGAGTTCCCACAAACAGTACTCCCCCGGGGCTTAACGTCATGGATCGCGCACCGGGAACCCGCGCATACAGCGAAATCTTGAATCCCGGCGGCATTTTAATTGTATCAAGATGAATTCCCTCCTGCACCCGTGCAGGAGAACATGCCGGCAGCCACAACAGAAGCAGGGTCGTCAATACAAGCCTCATATATTTCATGGCCTTTCCAACCTGCAGCAACGGCGTCGTCACATTTTCTTTCGAAGACATGCTGATGTTTCTCCTTTTTACACTTGTCCCAACATGCGGATGCTTTCGAAGATGCGGTTGGCCCGTTTTTCGCCGATGCCCTCGACGGTTTTCAGGGCATCGATATCCGCCGAACAGATTCGGAACATATTGCCAAACGCTTGGACAACATTTTTTGAAATATTCATGGGCATCTTGGCTTTGAGAATCAACAACCGGTAGCCGCGGGGCGTAACCTTCCTCTCATCGATCTGTGCGGCAGAAGCGGCTTCGAAGCCGAGAATGGACGCAACATCCAGATTATGAATATCTTTTTGATCTCTGAGCCGGTCGATAATTTCGATCACCTTTGATTCTTCTATATTATCGGCCGCATAATCCATAATGATGTATTTCAACTGCTCATCTAAATCTCCTGAAATTTCCTGCAATTGCATGCTGGATAGTTTTCCTTCGGCCCCGATTTCGACAATATACGGTTCTATCTCGTCCCGAATTTTTTGGGTCCCGAGAAACTTGATGATCAAAAATGCAAGTTCATCCAGGCTCACGCAGTCGTTAAATTCATTATTGTCAATTTGTTTGATTATTTTATCAAGATTTTCGCGATGCTTCTCCAGTACGCTCAATGCGCGTCCGATTTTTGTAACCAGGTAACCAATGGTATTGATGACGTGCTTCTGCTGTTTATAGTATGCCGTAATAATGTTTCTTCTGCTTGAGACAGCCACAACGAGGTTGCCGGTTTGTCGGGCAACGCGTTCGGCCGTGCGGTGTCGGATGCCGGTTTCACTCGAAGGGATGCTGGCATCGGGCAGAAGATGAACATTGGCAAAATAAAATTTCGTGACCTCCTGGTCGACGATAATAGCGCCGTCCATCTTTGAAAGTTCATATAATTTTTCGGGTGTAAAGGGCGTATCGACCTGAAATCCTGCCTGGATGATATCTTTGACTGTCGCCAGCGAATCGGCAAACACCACAATCGTCCCCAACTTTGCATTAACAATGTCGTCCAACGCTTTTCTCAGCCTGGTTCCGGGAGCCAGTAATCTAATTTTTGCAAGTAATTCCGATTCTATCATCGCGCCTAAAATCCAATGGTGGGGTAGCTGTGTCGGGCGGAGAGGATTTTTGTTTTTCTACCGCGTTTGTCCCGCGACACAAGGCCGCCTGCCGGTTGCTCAACCATGCGGGAAACCGAAGAAACAAAAAGCCTCGCCATTTTCCTTTACTATATTTAGGAATAACATAGGGCAAATCCTGTATATTTTCAACATAAGCGCTGCGTGAAAATAATAATTTTCTTGTTATCGGGATAAAAAATTACATACGACACCCTATGGATCAGCACGAAAGATCATGCACAAGGGCCAGCGGTTGATGAGAAGACCAATGTAAGGCAGGATTTTTTATTTTGCTGGAAGACCAAATTCGGGTCGGCGAGGTTGTTCAGATTGCTGATAACAATATTCTCTTAAAATAATAGGATTTCTTGCTTCGAAACGCGTCCGTTTGAATAATTTGGCTCACAGCTCAATACTCCCTCCCTCACTCCCTCCAATGCGCTATGCGTGACAGGGGGTATTCGTCTTTTTAGACGTCAAAATACTGTCTTCACCCTATTCAATTTTTGCGACGGGCACTTTAAAATGAAAAACAGAATTGTTGCAGTTGGCGCAACAATAGAGAATCAAAAAAATGACCCAACTTAAAGGAGGTAAATCATGAATGGAAAAAGGAGAATTTTAAGAGTTGTTGTAATGGTTGTCGTTTTGACGTCTTTGGCAACGGCGCCCGCTGTCGTTTTTGGTCAAGCATACATCATGACGGGTAAAATTTCCGCCATCGACCAGTCTTATAAGACGGTTGTCATCGAAGTTCCCTTAGCGTCGAAAATGTTCACCGTCGCCGGGCCGCTGGCGGCAGACGCCAAACTGATCAAGGATAATCAAAGGGTCGGTCTGGACGATTTCAAGATCGGCGAACGGGTGACCGTCAAGTGGCACAGCACACCTCAAGGTCATATTATCGACCGTCTGGTTTTAAAGTAAGGAATCCTTAACCGAGCCCCGGGCCGGTGTTGTGTATTGTTAAAATGGAGGAAAAAGGGAACCACAGAACAGCAGAATAACGAACCGCAAATATTCAATTTTCAATCTTCAATGACCAAGGCTATGCCCCGAATTTCTTCAGGCGCAGCGCGTTGGCCAGCGCCAGCGGCATTAGATCCGTTGCCGGCAGCCGGCCGCCCAGACCACCGCTCATGCAGGTGCGTTCTCCAAAACGATCGACACCGTCGGGTCGACAGTAGCGCGAATGAAGCAATACCTGAACTGGATGCCAGCTATGGGATTTCAGGTTGGCCGGCGTGGAGTGGTCTCCGGTGATCACAACCACGTCCGGCCCCAGGTTCAGCACCCTTGGAATCCTTTTATCGACCTCCTCGATCAGCTTGACTTTGCGATCAAAATCACCGTCTTCACCAGCGCTGTCGATCTTTTTTATGTGCAGAAAAAAGAAATCAAAATCGTTCCAGTATTTTTCCAGCGTGTCCAGCTTTTGCTCCAGTCCGTTCGCTGTTTCGACAATTTCCATACCGATCAGCCGGCTCACCCCGCGATACATCGGATAGCCGGCGATGGCCGCCGCACGGATGCCGCAGATATCCGGCAGTTGGGGCCAATGAGGTCGTTGGGAGAATCCGCGCAGCAGCAGCATGTTGGCCGGATGGTGGCCGGTGAGAATACTGCGGACCTGCTCTAAATTCATAACTTTTGCTTTCGCTAGAAATATTTCTAATACTGTCGTAACATAAAAAAAATACTGGATTGACCCCATTTATTCAGTGGATGGAATGTATAGAATACACTATGGCAGTCTTGGAAGTCTTTATGTGTTCTGATCCTCGGTTAGCTGCTAGCCATCGGCGTGTGGTACCTTTTGTGAAATGAATATGGAATATTGCAAATTGAATATTAGTGGCTGACGCCTGCGCATCGAAGGATCTTTCGTCGCGCATTACTTTGATCGTCCCACCTAGAAGTAAAGAGTTTGAGTTGAGCAAGCCGATGTCGGGGACTAAATATTCAATATTCAATCTACAATCTTCGATGATTAGAGGGGAGGTCTGATTCGTGCATTGCCCTGAGCCACTGAAGTTCGTGGTGATCAGCCGTCGTTTTGACGCCGTCATTTTTGATCTTGACGGCGTGGTCACCGACACGGCCTCACTGCATGCCGCCGCCTGGAAGGAAATGTTTGATGAGGTTCTCGAGGAGATCACCGATCCGGCCGGCGACAAACAGGCGCCGTTTGATAAAAAAGAAGATTATTTACGCTACGTGGACGGCAAACCGCGCCGTGACGGAGTGGCAGATTTTCTTGCTTCGCGCAAAATTGAGCTGCCGGAGGGCCGACCGGATGATCCGCCGCACAAATTTACCGTTTACGGACTCGGAAACCGCAAAAACCGGCTGTTTCATCAAAAACTCGAAAAAGACGGTCGGAATCTGATCATTACCGGTGAAAAAGGCCGGGT
>CP070771.1:1338174-1344479 GCA_020345785.1 Desulfobacterales bacterium | reverse complement strand
CTCATTGTGGGGGTCCAATCGCGAGCGGAGGCCATCGTCAATGAAGCCAGAAAGCAAAATTACGGCACAATTGTGATGGGCAGACGCGGCTTATCGCAGGTCAAATCCTTTTTCATTGGAAGGGTTACCAATAAAGTGATCTATTTAGTCAAAGACCGGTCCGTATGGGTCGTCAGATAAGCCGACGCATTTTATTGCGACATCCCCCTGGCAGCTATTTTAAATACGGTTTCAACCGCACCGTTGCGCATTCCGTAGGCTGAATCAAAAAGGTTGACGACCGGACAGGCGTGGTTGGGGATGATGCGAATACAATCACCAACTGTCAATGGTTCAGCGGGATCTACCGCCATGATGCCGTGCTCCTCCGACAGCCGGTCAATGACGGCTTTGCGGCCCAATACCAACCCATGACCCTTGGCCGTCTCAATGCCGTGGCCCCCTTTGTCCAGCGCCAATACCTTGCTGCCGGCATCGATGACGGCCCGGTCTGAAGCGGGGCGGCTGACAACCGTCGCCAACACGGTCAGGGCACAATCCTCGGGTTCGGCAACCTGCAGAGCGATCTGGATGGCGTCATTAAAAATGTAATTTCCCGGCCGAATTTCATTGATGCCGGACCAACCTTCCCAGACCTTCATGGTCGGCGTGGACCCGACGGATACCGTTTGGGCGTGGCAACCCAAAGCCTGCAGGTCTGCGGCGATCTCATGCATGGTTTGGCTTTCAAGTTGGCTGGTCTTCCTGACTTCCGCCAGCGAGGTTTTGCCGTACACCTGGCCGGCATGGGTAAAAATCCCTTTAAATTTGAGGCCGGGAAGCGTTTCAATGGCCTTGACCAACTCGATGGTCTCTCGACCCGGCGCAACCCCGCACCGGTTAAGTCCGCTGTTGATTTCGATCAGGTAGTCAACCGTCGCTCCGGCCGCGGAAAAGGTTTCGGAGAGTCTGTGCGCCCCCGCCAGGCTGTCCAACCCCACGGCGATGTTTGTCTTCCGGGAGAGCTCCAGAAGTCTTTTCAGCTTCTGCGACGCGACAATCTGGTTGGCGATAAAAATATCCCCGACACCCGCCCGGGCCATGACTTCGGCTTCGGCAACCTTGGATGCTGTAATTCCACCAGCGCCCAATTGAATCTGCTTTAGGGCCAATTCAGGTATTTTGTGGGTTTTAATATGAGGACGCAGCGTCACCCCGTACCGATCGGCCTTTTGCTGCATCTGCAGCAGATTTTTTTCCACCCGATCGAGATCAATTAAAAGGGCGGGGGTATCAATTTCGTTGATGGATTCACGGCTCATGTCGGCTAACCTCCAGGGACCCCTTCATTTAAAGAAGCAATTGACTGATTTCGCGAATATGACCTGCATAACAAAATTGTGAAAATTCCGAGCACTAATATCCAAATTCCAAACAACTCCCAATGACCCAAATTCAAAAATCCAAACAAATGATCCGTTTTCCTTTTTTAAATTCAATACGAATAAAATGACAGAGCAAAGCGACTTCCACAAATATTCAATCATCAATCGTCAATTCTTTTCACGCAAACCCCAGCGCCCGCGGCAGAACCAGAACAAACCACGGAATATAGGTAATAATCACCAGCGATACCACCTCTGCAATAAAAAAAGGAAATACCGCCTTTATTGTCCGGTCGTAGGAGCAGTCTGCAATGCGGGCGGCGGTCAGCAGCGTCATGCCGTACGGCGGCGTGATCATACCGATGTTAAGATTCACCAGCAAGATCAGCGCAAAATGAAGGGGATGGATACCGACCTGTTGCATGGCGGGAGCCAGCACCGGCACCAGGATCAGCACGGCCGGCAAAATATCCATGAACATGCCGATGATCAAAAGGAACAGGTTGATCAGCGCCAGAATAATCAGCTTATTGCCGGTGAGGTCCAAAATCAGCGTGCTGACTTTGGCCGGCACGCCGAGCCTCGTGATATACCAGCCAAAGGTATGGGCGGTGGCCAGCAGCAAAAAAATCACGCCGCTGAGTTTGGCCGTGTAAAGCGCGGCCGGTATGAGATCTCTGAATTTTAGCGTACGGAAGACAAATTTTCCGACCAAAAAGGCATAACCCACCGCAACCGCTGCGGACTCGGTAACTGTTGCGACCCCGGTTAAAATGGAACCCAGTATAATAACCGGGATAATCAGCGCTAGAAAGGCATCCCCGGCCCCCTTGAGGATTTCCCTCCAACTGGCGCGGGTCTCCCGTCTGGGATAATCGCGGCGCACCGAGATAATGGCGCTGACCACCAGCAGCAACATCCCCATGAGGAGGCCCGGCAGAAATCCGCCGGTAAAAAGGGATCCCACTGACAGCCCCGTGATATGGGCATATACGATCATCGTGATGGACGGCGGAATAATGGGGCCCACTATAGATGAAGCGGCCGTTACGGCGGCTGAAAAATCCGGTGAATACCCCTCTTTTTTCATGGCCGGAATCAGGATATTGCCGATGGCGACCGTATCGGTGACGGCCGCTCCCGTCATGCCGGCAAATATGATGGAACCGCCGATATTGACGTGGGAAAGACCGCCGGGATAGTGCCCGATAAGAAGATTCACAAAACGAATCAGGCGATCGGTCAAACCGGAGCGATTCATTAAAACGGCCGCCAGGATAAAAAACGGAATGGCGATCAGCAGGAACTCCTCTACCGCCGAATGGTACCGGGTGGCTATGATTCGCAAAAAAGGCCACCCGCCCATATCCCATAGACCGGCTACTGAAATGACCCCAAGCATATAGCCCATGGGAACCCCGATGATCAGTACGACGACAATCAAGGCCAAGATGAGGTTTGTCATGGTATCCCCAAACGTCCTGTATCTATTCTAACATTGAAAATCTGGTCCTCACTCCGGGTTGCAGTCTCTCCAGGCCGGAAGCTGGGCCGTGATTCTTTACGCATCGGCGGTTACTGCCGGTGCTGCTTTTTTTCCCGACAGAGCGATCAGATCGTTTAGAATCATGGAACCGAGGTGAATCAATTGAATGGCGGCTGTTACCGGAACGGCCAGATGGGACCAGGTCCATTTGATTTGTAAAGCCGGCAGAAAGGTTCCCCAGGCGGCAATCGAAATGTTGATCCCCCATAGCAGGAGAACCACCAGAAAGATCCCCACCAGGCTGTGGGCGGCCAGATTGCACCCGGCAAGGGAGCGGCCGGATAATCGGCTCACAAAGGCCTCCAGACCAATATGCTCGCCCTGCTTGAGGGCGATGCTGACGCCCAAAAGTCCGGCCCAGACCATAACCAAACGTGCGAGCTCCTCCCCCCATTTGATGGGGGCATCGAGGGCATAGCGGAAAAAAACGGCAACAATGACTTCAACGGTCATGAACAAAATCAAGACAATGCACACCCAGCCTGTGACCCTGTCGACCTTCTCACTGATGACATCCCATCCCACTTTAATTTTTCTCAACACGTCCATGGCACCGTCCCCGTCGATTCAAGCCCGACCCGGACCTGGCAGAACCAAAAAAGAAATTTATTACGAAAGCACGAAAAGACGAAAACACGAAAAAAAGACAAGACAAATTTCGTGCTTTCAAGATTTCGTGTTTTCGTGATGAAAATATTTTCTCATATACTGCAAAGATATCACATTTTAGTGCATAAAAATCTGCCGATAGGGGAAGAATTCCTCCATCCTACCGGCAGAATTTCTTACTTGCCGTAACGGGTCATCAGGCTGTCGCCGTTCATTTTTTGAATGCCGGTAACCTCGTTTTGAATGGCATCCAGCAACTCGGCCTTGAGGCCAAAGTCTTCAACGGCCCATTTGCGATAGCCGGCTTGGGCCATCTTCTTGAGCTCCGCCAGGTTTTCAGGCGAGACATGGTTGAATTCCATTCCATGCTTTTTGGACTCATCTACCGCCAGCTCGGAAAGATGGGCTGCCACCCCTCTGGAATACATAACGGCCCCGCGGGCCGCTTCTATGATTGCCTGCTGGTTTTGCGGGCTTTGGGCTTTGAACCATTTGTCACTGACCATCCAGGTATTGGTGTTGTAGATATGGTTGAGGAAGGTGACATATTTTTGGGTCTCCCACATCTTGGCCCAGGTAATAATGGAAGGCGCATTGAATTGCGCGTGAGCGGCTTTGGTGGCCAGGGCTGTCGCGACCTGTCCCCAAGCCATGGGGACGGCCGAGGCGCCCATGGAATTCATGATGGCCATGTGCGCCGGATTTTCTTCGGTCCGGACCCGCATGCCTTTAAAATCCGCCGCCGAGTTCACCGGTCTCAGGCTGTTGGTCAGCACGACAAATCCGCCGCCGTCATCCATGGTGCCCAGATATCGCAGGCCGATGGCCGGCAGTTCGCCCATAAAGTCGGCAAAAAAATCCGAGTCGAAAAAGCCCCAGGCAGTTGATCGATCCGGGAAAAGGAAGGGCGAAATAATCGCCTGATACTTTTTATAAAAAGAGGAAAACGCACCTGATGATGCGATCGACATTTGAACCGTCACCCCGGCCTGGCATTCGCGCGTGAACTCGACTTCACTTCCCAACTGACCTCCGGGAAAAATTTCCACATCATAGGCGCCGCCCGTCTTTGCATTCAGCAGTGCTTCAAAATATTTCAATGCCGGATAAACTTCATTGTCGGTCATATTGCCCGGATAAACCGTGGCAATGGCCAATTTTTCGGCAGCAGCGGCGGACCCGGCGGTAAACAGCAGGCCGACCGCCATGATGAGCAATCCGAGGCTCAAAACCTTTTTACAAACTGAAGATGTTTTCATTTTGGTCCCTCCTTTTTATTGGGTTCAATGGGTTCAGTGCGGCAAACTTCAAATCTCTATTCGTTTTTTCGATCACCTCCCTTACCAAAATCGAGCCGGCGTTCGGCAAAATGGTTTCGAATCATCGGCTTTTGATTCTTGCCGGCCAAAACAACCCCTCTTGGGTGGAGTCAAGCCCCGCGGGCGGCGGGGCTTCCGGGCCAGGATCCTCTATTAGAAGCGCTAAATCAAGCAGGAATACATTATCTTACACGGACGGGCGGTCGAGATATCTTTAAATATACGGTTCAACAGCAGATTCGTCTTCCGCGCAAACGGGCTGCCGGGTATTCCCTATGAATCTGGCTGGTTTTTCCCGTGATCCTGTTGGTAATATAATCCGGTACAATACCGAGCGCGATGTACTTGGCCTGAATTTTCGCAGGCAGATAAATGAAGTCCACCACCGTTCCTCGGCAGATGGCCGATTCGCACGAACAGTTCATCACCAGCACGGGCCTGTACATGGTCGTGGAGTAATCAAACCGTATCTCCTCGCCGCGCCGAATGGTTTGAATAGCGATGAGCCTCGGGCTCCCGCCGTCAATAATCACACCGGAATTGGGATCACAGGAATGGTTGACATAGTCGTCGATATCACCGGATGGACCGAGGAATACATTATCGTCCACCTGCAGATAATAGTCTTCCTCCTGGCACCGAATCGCCGGCATATCCCGGCGCCTGATGAGCGGTCCCGAAAACGTAAGGATCTCTTCCCCGGTAAAAATAACCTCGCCGGCAAAAACGCCCTTTCCGCTTGGGCTTTCCTGCAAGATCAACCGCTTCATACCGGGACGAACCTCCTTTGATTCTCAGATTGAAAAACCGCGATCGGACGTGTGCCATAATCTTAGTACAAAAAAAATAAATAGCAAGATTTAAACATTTTTTTGGGTGAATTTTGTTCTGACGGCGATTTCGCGGCCCTCGACACCCGACAATGATGTTCCGGTACGATTTAAATTGAATCGGCCTGGGACGGATAAAATCAGGGGTCCTGCTTTAGTCCCGGATATTTATTCCCCAGGGTTTTTCTGTTTTTAAGCGCGGTATCCTTTTTTTTCAGCGACCAGGAATTTACTTTCTTGAGCGCTTGCGACGGCAGCTTCTGATAATCGCCCCGGCGGTTGTCCTCGACGGCCTTTTTGGATCTGGCATCAGCCACAATCGCGCGGCCGACCGGGGTGCGGGTAATAAAGGTTGTCCAGCCTTCCTCGGCCCCAATGCCGCCGAAAGAGACATCGGCATACTCGGCCGCATAGTCCGGACAAAAGTAGCATGCAAAGCGTTTCATGAATTCCAGTTCGTCCAGCATCATGGTTTTGACTTCGCCGCTGTTGAGATGAATAATGAGATCTTCCTTGATGTTTATTTTTTTGACATCGTCAAATTGAAAGCCGCCGATCTTGGCGATTTTTTCCTGTTGTTTTTGGCCGAACACAAAATTGCCCGAGCAGAACAGCCCCAAACAGAATTTGATCGTAT
>CP070771.1:1331759-1338074 GCA_020345785.1 Desulfobacterales bacterium | reverse complement strand
TACCATGGTCCTGAAAGAGAGAAATGTGAGCAAAACCGGCGGTCGCTCATCTATGGAAAATCCTTTAAGCCCTTGACTTCGGCATTAAAATTGTGGTGACCCAGAAAGCTGAGCAGTCCGGGTATGGCACCCAGCTGGACGGTATTTTTTTCATTTTTCTCGTCCGGTAAGGCCAGCAGATAAATAGGAGCCCTATCAGTTGTTTCCCACAGGGATTCCATGGCAGCCAGTTTGGCGGGCTGCGTCTCGGTAACGTGGCGGGCGTGAAAATCACCCTCAAGGACCACGAAAATCGAAAAAATGAATCCAAACACCAAACCGAGGCGAAACGATTTGGTAAAAAATTCAATGTTCTGTTTTTTGAGAAGGTGATAGGCGCTGATTCCCATGACAAAAAAAGCGCCTGCCAGCAGGGAGGCCGGAATGACGTGTAAAATCTGCAGAATGCTGAATTTGTTGAAGACCACCGCCGCAAAGTCCTGCAGTTCGGCCCGCTCATTTTTAATGGCGAAACCAACCGGATGCTGCATCCAGCCGTTGGCGGTTAAAATCCAAAGAGCTGATAAATTGCTGGCGCCGGCAACAAGCCACATGACGGCCGCATGCGCTTTGGCAGAAAGTTTTTTCCAGCCGAACACCCAGACCCCGATCAGGGTGGATTCCAGAAAAAAGGCTGCCGTGGCCTCAATGGTAAGCAGCGAGCCGAAGACGTCACCCACGTACGCTGAATATCGGGACCAGTTGGTTCCAAACTGAAATTCGAGCGTGATGCCGGTAACAATGCCGACGGCAAAGTTAATTAAAAACAGTTTGCCCCAAAATTTGGTCATCTTCAGATAGATCTGATTGCCGGTTCTGACATACTGGGTTTCCATGAGGGCCACCAGAATGGAAAGTCCCAATGTCAACGGGACAAATAAAAAGTGGAACAGTGTCGTGGCGGTAAACTGCAGCCTTGAAAGCAATAATACGTCCATTAATTAGCCTCCTTACTGTCTGATTAAACTTATATGAA
This sequence comes from Desulfobacterales bacterium, assembly GCA_020345785.1. Next base: position 1,337,059 of record CP070771.1, on the reverse strand, counting down.
ACTTCACCTGGTCGGAACAGCGAACCGCAGGATAACGAATATCGAACAATAAAAAGATGAACGTCGAACATCGAACGTCCAACAGTGAACATCGAATAATGATGTCGCTATGCTCCGCAATTTCATTTAAAATTTAGAATTGAATTTGCATTCGAAAATCTATTGTCCAAAATTTTTGACTGTTTCCGTTTCTTCCGCTATTATCATTCAAAATTCGATGTTGGAAGTTCGATGTTCGATGTTCATAAGTTTCATTTCCGAACGGACTGGTCACTCCCCGGCCAGCGGCTGGGCTGACACCTGAAACCCACTTTTAACCCTAAACCTTGAACTCTGAACCCTGAACCTCTGAACCCTGCTCAAAGGGAATCACACAGCTGTCCTCTTTTAGCAGATTGTCGAAGGTGGCCTGCCGCAAGGTAGCCCGCAACTGGCTGCGGGCCTTATCCCAGATTTGATGCACTGAACAGGCCTTGCTGCGCTGGCATGATTCAGGCCGCATGACGCAGTCATTTAAAAAAATTTCACCAATGACGGCCTCAACCACATCCAGCAGTGATAGGTGTTCAGGGGACACCACCAGCTTCAACCCGCCTTTGGCACCTTGAACAATTTCGAGAAAACCAGAGCGTGCAAGCTGTTGGGCAATTTTACCCAGAAACTGATCCGGGATGTCCATTTCGGCGGCAATTTGTTTGCGGTTGCATACAACGCCCACCCCCTCTGATGCAAGGTAAAGCACACAACGAACCGCGTATTCTCCGGCCCGGGTGAGTCGCATAAATCCTCCCGATAAAATGAGATAAATAAGATTATATTTGTCCGACATAATATTAAGCCAACGCTGTCAAGCAAATATTTAATGCTAAAGTTTATTTTAAAAACACCGATAATGCCTATCAGGAACTTTTCCGGCTGCGCATCCATTGTTTGACTCGATTGCATAAAGCATCGGTAAAAAATTCAGGCCCATAGAATAGGACCAGGCTAAGGGTGCCGGAATGAAGACTGCCGCTCAATCTCAAACTATTTTTGGAAAAGTTTCTCAATTTCGGAGGAGACCACTGTTCGATAAATTCGGACGGTGGCATGGCCCGCAATCGCCCGGAGGTTTTGGAGGAAATTTCTGGCGATAGGCAGCACCGAACCCGGTGCTGCCTTAGGGCATTTTTGACCTGAGGAACTCGGCTCAAGTGTAAAAACCGGCTTCATCATCGAATCCGATAGCGGCGACAGGTTGTTTGAAAGCTAAGTTCCGCAGGGTACATCAACATTGAGGCGAGTAATCAAAGGGGGTACATGTGAAAAACTATCTTGTCAAAGGTAGGTTCATCCTGACCTGTCTGGTTCTGTTCATTTCTATCATTTCCTGTAGTCCAAAATATGTGGTAAGAGGGCGTGTCATGGATGCTGAAACCCGGCAACCCATAAAAGGTGCCGCTGTAGCCATCAGGTGGTACCAAGACAATTCCGCGCAGCAGTCTTCTGAATCCGAAACCCTGGGTGCCGCCCAGGTCCTATCCGATGACAGCGGTGTTTTCCAGATCCCGGAATATCCCGATAAAAGATATGTGCTGGGGGTATATAAAAACGGCTACATATGCTGGAGCAGCCGGGATATTTTCTCAATCGACCCGCAAGTGTTTGATTCAGAAAAATACCGCAAATGGAAACATCACGTCCTAAAAGATGGCATGCAGATTGATTTAAGGCCGCTTAGAAACATTCATCTCAGGGATCTGCATGCCGGCTTCACGGTGATGGTGGCCGGAGAAACCACGGACATCGATTCAGGCCCGTTTCACGAAGCTATCCAGTCCGAATATAAGCTTTGGCGCGAAAAATTACGCAAAGATTTCCAAAAACAGCTGGGAGTTCAATAGGTTTCTGGATGCCGGTCTCCGGTCACCGGCTGCTGCATTTCTGGTTGCTGTCGGCTGTCGATTAAAGGCACACGGCGCAAGGTTAATGGTATAGGGTTTAAGGTGTAAGGTAAAAGGCTAAAGGTTAAAGGTAAAAAAATCAGTTGTATAGCACATAGAGCATCCCGTATTAAGTAATTAATCCGCCCTGAAAAATAAACGATCCGGTGAAATCAAACCGATTTGGCATATAAAATCTGTCTAATATAATTTGGAACTGCCTTGAGCGGATTAATTAATTCTGAAAATTTTATACTATAAAACGTTTCATGCTGACTGAGCCGTTATCCGATCGAGAGCAAAATCATATATATTCACAGATGGATAGCTAACTTTATATTCATGATACGCGAACGGTCCTGCCCAGAGCAAAAGAGAAAATATAAAGTCATAAATATGCGGAGCATAGATTAATTAATCCGCAGGTCTGATATTCAAGCACGACTTTAGCTTATATTCTCACTACACAATCCTGAACATCCTATTTTTCAGGGCGGATTAATTACACAATCATGTCGTTTCTTTTCTTGCCTTCCCACCTTCTCACCTTCCATCCTCCGTCCTCTGTCCTCAATCCCTTGTCCCCTGTCCTCTGCCCTCTGTCATCTGCGCTCTATCCTCTGCCCTCTGTCTTCTGTCTTCTGAAATACCACCGCCTGCTTATCATTCAGCCGTTCGTTTCCCTCAACCACAACCAGCATCCCTGCTTTCAATTGATCCGATTCGACACCGGCATTCAATCCACTGTAGCCGATAACCTTTACCGGAATCATCCTGGCCCGGGAATCGGAGGCTGCGAATACAACATTTTGTCCGAATTTGTTAATGACCGCATCCCGGGGAACAATAATCGCTTGCATGCTTTCGGCGGTAGGCAGGATGACCCTGGCGGACATCCCTTCTATTAATGCAAAATCATTGGCCGTTCTTATTTTGATCGGAAAAGTTCGTGTGGCAACGTCACCCCTGGGGACGATGGCAATCACTTTGCCCCTCAGACCATTGCTATTTACCGTCGCGCTGACCTCCATGCCTTTTTTAATAAACGGAATGAATCTTTCCGGTACTTCCGCCACAATATCAACCATGTCATCTTTACCGATCACCGCCACTGTATCGCCTTCCGAAACCCACTCTCCACGGTCAACATGCCTTTTAATAACCACCCCGTCAAAAGGGGCCCGAATAAGCTTTTTTTTCAGCTCGATTTCAAATTGCTCAACCTGGGCCTTGAGCGCAGCCGACCGTTTTTCAAGTCCGATAACCCGAAAGCGGTTCTCGTCATAGGATTGCTCTGATATGGAATTTTTCTTAAAAAGGATTTCTCTTCTTTTCAAATCGATCCTGGCGATTTGCAGCTCGGATAATACCTGCTCATATGAGGAGACCGCCGACTGGAGTCTTTTGCGCAGTAATTCGGAACCAAGCTCAACCAGAACTTGTTTCTCCTGAACCCTCTGGCCTTCTTCAAAGCGAACGGCTTCAACCAGGCCGCTCATCTCCGCTGCCGTATCTGATATTTCCTGGTAAAAAACCGTGGCGATAAACTCAGCTTGCGGCGCAACCACACCGCTTTTGGCCATGGCGACCGTCACATTGGCCGGCGGCGGTTCCTTTTGGTTTTGCTGGCCCCACAAACAGGATGGTATTGCAAGTACAAAGGCCGACAAGACAAGTAGTGTTATGCCGGATGGATGAAACCTGGCAAGCATGCCATCTCCCCTTTAAATGTTTCTCTCAAATGAGGTGTTACAAATTCTTTACTTAAAAAATAAGGCAAATCAAACAAATAACAAGAATCTCAATGCATCAACGCCTGAAGACAGGTCCGTTAAAAAATATTGAAAAATTCAGGCTGAATTAAATTGCAGAATCTGTTAAAACAAAAAAGGCTAAATAGTTCAATCCCAAATGGTTGATTCTTGCCATACAAACCGGGTGCTCCGCATCCCGGTTGCAAGTTCAAAGATAAGAGTAAGACGTCCTCTTGCCTTTTCGGCCGATGGCCGAAAAGGCAAGCCACCTGCTCCGCAGGCGGTCGTTGACTTTCAATAGTGAAATCGGCGGGGCAATTCAATATGGATTTTTCTGGGCTCCTGACGATACCGAGGTCAAACCCCTTGACACTTTATAATCCCTCGTCCGTCACTTAAATTCAATTAAAAATATTTTGATGAAACAAGGAGATCCCAAAACATGAGTCGATTCTTAATGGTGGATATCGGCGCCGGTACCATGGATGTATTGTGGTACGACACCGAAACGATACTGCACTACAAGGCGGCCGTGAAATCGCCGGTGAAATATATAGCCGAAAAGGCAGCCGAATTGACCGGAAACCTGCTGGTTACCGGCAGTGAAATGGGCGGTGGGCCAGTAACCAGCATACTGAAGCAGCGCGCCCAACATGCGAAGGTTGTGATGTCGCTGTCGGCTGCCGCGACGCTTCACCACGATCCGGAAAAGGTGCGTTCCTGGGGTATCGATATTGTCGAAGATGCGAAGTCCGAAGATTTGCAGTCCGATACAAGTTATTCTCACCTAGTACTTGGCGATATTGATGTCGGGCGGCTGCGAAAAATCGTGGAGGGTTTTGGTGTGCCGTTTGCTTTTGATGCCGTCGTCGTTTGTGCCCAGGACCATGGCGTGCCTCCTGCGGGGGTTTCGCACTTGGATTATCGCCACAACATGTTTCTGGAGCGGCTGGCTAAAACTCCCTATCCTCACGTACTGCTGTATAAATACGGCGAAGTTCCTGTCGAGATGAATCGTCTGTCTTCCATTGCCCAAACTGCCGGCCGCCTTCCGGCTGAAGAAATCTATGTCATGGACAGCGGCATGGCTGCCATTCTGGGCGGATCAATGGACGTTCTTGCTCGCGGCAGGGAGCGCATCGTCATTCTGGATGTCGCCACTTCCCATACCGTCGGTGCCGGCATGTTGGGTGATGAAATTGCCGGGTTTTTCGAATATCATACCGCCGACATCACCCTCGAACGTTTAGAAGATTTGCTTGTTGAACTGTGTAATGGAAAAATAGAGCACCGCCGCATTTTGGCCGAAGGTGGTCACGGGGCATATCTGCGCAAAACCATTGGATTTGAGGACATTGACATTATCATTGCAACCGGGCCCAAGCGAGGCCTTTTGGCAAAATCAAAATTTCAGATCGCATTTGGTGCACCCTTGGGAGACAATATGATGACAGGCACCGTGGGGCTCTTGGAAGCCTTGCGCCGGCGCAAGGGTTTGGGGCCGATCAGTTATCTTTGAAACTTCGTTGATTAGTTGACGGGTCGATTGGCAGAACGATGGTGCAAAGTGAATGTGAGGTGCCATAATGCTTTCCAGCTTTCCGGCTTCCAAGCTTTCCAGCAT
>CP070771.1:1325314-1331659 GCA_020345785.1 Desulfobacterales bacterium | reverse complement strand
GGGCTGCGACCCCACAGGCAGGGTTCACAGGGTTCAGAGAGCGGGTGACGGAGAACAGAGTAGAAGGTTTCAGGTGTCAGAAGACAGAAGACGGAAGGCAGATGGCAGAAGACAGATAGTTCATTCGGAAGTCGGAAATTTGGATTGCGGATTGTGGATGGATTGATCAGATTTCAGATTGTGGAAAAGGTGGAGCGAAAGAAAGAATGCGAATATATGAGGAATTCGAATTATGCCGATAAAAATAGATAGGTTGCGGGTGCACAGCGATGCAAGGGGGGTGGTCTTTGAACCGATCGCGGTCGACAGGATCGCAGCGCAGCGCAACGCCCATGTCGTCATCAGCCGGCCAGGTGTTGTACGCGGCAACCACTCTCACCTGCTGGGCACTGAAACAATCGCCGTGGTGGGACCGGCCCTGGTCAGGATCAGGGAGGACGGGAAATTACGCGATATCGAGGTCCCAGACAAAGAGGCCTATCGTTTCATCCTGCCGCCCAAAGTACCCCACGCAATAAAAAATACCGGTGACCGGCCGAATGTTCTGGTTGCCTTTAACACCTGCGAGCATGATCCCCTGCTTCCGGATACGGTTGAAGACACTCTGTTGGAAAGTTGATCAAAGGCTGACTTATGGTTTTGGAATATAGTCTGTATTGTTGCATCTAATATCTATGTTTAAAAGTGAAACTGGTTGAATAACCTACAGTTGAGCTTTTGAATAAAAAAATTCCAAGCACCAAATGACAAATGACAAACAATATCCAATTTCCAAGCTCCAATGACCTAAACAGTTTGTACCTTGCAACCAATTGGCACCTCCGATTTGAAAACAGGCGGCATGATGAATATCAGAGATTGTCGGATAGACTTGATTCACGGAAGGCTAATAGTTTTTTCGAATTTGAGATTTGTGATTTGAGGTTTATCTGTAATTTGGGATTTGAGATTTGGAATTTATAAGCTATTGGAACAAATCAAAGCCGGGTTCTTCTTCCGGGACAGAAGCCGGATCGGGATCTTATGCTCTTCAACAAAGGAGGCTAAAATGAAACTTGAAATACTGGAGACGCAGGGTGTCGCCCAACCGCAAGGGTTGTACAACCACGCAATATCTGTAAGTGCCGGCCGGCTGTTATTTATTGCCGGCCAGGTGGCGATCGATGCAGATAATCAACTCGTCGGTCCGGGTGATTTCAATGCTCAAATGCAGCAGGTGTTTAAAAATCTCGGCAGCATTCTCGATAGTGCCGGTGCATCTTTTGAAAACATCGTGAAATTTACGACCTATTTGATTCGATCCCAGGATTTGAGCGCCTTTTATAATAAACGCAGGGAAATCTTCGCTGAAATCTATCCCAATGGCCGCTATCCCACCAACACACTCGTCGTGATCGATCAACTGGCCCGTGAGGAATGGCTGATCGAGATTGAGGCTGTGGCTGCATTGCCGTAAAAATGGGATCGACGCTCAATAGGCACTAAGCTGAACTTGCGTGTGAACATTTTCAAAATAACCTATCGTTAAGGGGGGATAAATTCCGCCGCCGCATAATCCGCTCTATCTTCATTCATAAGCCACCCGACCTATCGGGGTGAGAATTGATAAGGTTTTCGTGTTACAGAGGGAGCAGGTTTCGTTGGTCCAAAATTAAACGATGCCGGTGGCTGATGAATGGAGTTGTCTTGCCCGGAAGACGAATTTTATCCGGACGACTTTCAAGGTTAATATTATCGGGAACTATAGCTGTTGAAGACTGCACCTCAACAAATATAATTATATAATTTTATTATATTTTTAGAACCCAATGGGCGTCCGGTAATTGTCCGGCAGCGCTTGGTTCGGGACACGTGTAAAAATAAAAAAAAGAAAAGAAATATTAAGTTTAAACAATAAGTACCGATAATATAAATTGACGAAAAAAAAAAGATTAAATCAACGCCGATTTTTAAAAAAAGGCCAACCACAGTTCAGTTAATTTTTTTAAAAAGGCCAAGTGGTTAGCATGCAAGTGATACCATTCGACATCAATTATCGTTCAGCTGAAAAATTTTTTCAAGATTATCTTCAGCTCAAAGCAGGCAAGCTATTCGTGCAGGCTGAAAATCCCGTGCCGAAAGATTCGCCGTTAGCCCTCAATTTTTCCGTGCCCAGAATCGACTATACCTTTCAAATCAATGGAATCGTATTGAAAACCCGTGGACGCAAAATTGCGGAACAGGTGGATAAACCCCCGGGCATGCTGGTTGGAGTTAAAGATGATCTGGAGAAAATTTTTGATAAGTTGGACCTGAAACTGTTGGCCGACGAAAAATACCAGTTCCTGCTGGCACTCTGCGACACGCTGCAAGATTCCGGGTCAATTATCGCCTATGACAGCATTGATGAAGAGGCTGCAACAACCTGTGAGAACCCGTCGGTCTCATCTTCGACGCCGAACCAGGAATCGCCCCCAACGGTTGGCGACGGGCAGCAATCGAGCACGGCAGACGCAGCCACGGATCCGGCTCAGAAGTGCACTGCTGCTCAATCGGCTGAGATGTCCGGCGAGGAGGAATCCCAACTGAACTTTGAATGGCTGCGTGAGGCCATTGCCCAGGAAGAGGCCGTCATTGAGGAAGCACCACCGCCGGAGATCAAAGCGCCGCCTACCCAGGACAAAAAAAACCTCACTTCGGAGGAGCGCGACAAGGTAAAGCCGGTGGCGGATTTCATTATGGATCTGACAAAGGCCATGCTGCGCTCCGGCTACTATTCACCCAAACACCCCGGGGCCCAGAAAGCCAAAAAAGGACTCCATGCGCAGTTTTTAAAATGCCTGGGAGAATCCCAGGAAATAATGATCACAGACCTGGAAACTCCCCAGAAGAAAGATATTTTGATCACGGGTATCCTGGATGAACCGGTCAGCGTGCGCACCCTGGTGGGAGCCGGCATGGCGGAGCTCTTTGTTCCCAAGCTGACCGAGTTTTTTAACCGCAAGGGCTTGATAAGTTTTGCCATCAAGAAGCAAATTACCGCCGCCCATTTTGAAAGTTACATTGATATTATGAGCGATCCCAGGGCGGATCAGGGCCGAAATAAAAAGATGGGCGAGCTTTTATCGCGGGCCCTGGCGAAAAATGGAATTAGTGAAATTTCAACTATTTTCATGGACGATATCATCGTTTTGGAGAAAAACCTGCCCTGGCGCGTTGAAATGGCCATCCAGCGACTTACCAAGGATTTAAAGATCCTGCCCATGTTTAAGGGAAAATCGGACGAAGCCATTCTCCACCTGAAGGTTAAAATCATCCATGACATCATCCGACCTCTGAAATATGGTGAATATCTGAAAGAACTGCTTGTCAATTGTTATATTATAGCGCAGCACGTTGAAAATATTGAGTCCGAGGAAATAGAAGGGGTAGTCATAGAGGGTATGCCGCCGGATTTGCTGCTGCCTACCTCACATTATGTGTTTGAAGATCTCAAGGAACTCAATGAACTAAAAACGAAGGAAGCACCGACTGCCGCTTTCCAACGGCGGCATCAGGGGGTTAAACGTATCATCAAAAACCTGTCGCGCAGGTTGATTCAGCAGAAAGCAAAAGGCGCGCAAAAATTTCTGGAGGAGATGCATAACAGCAACGTATTGGCCTTCAAAGAGCTTCCACCCGATGTTCAATATCTGGTTAATACCATGAAAATCGTGCGCGATGTGAAGGCGCGCCTCAGCGTTTACATTAATTGGGTATTCGAGCGGATGACCCCTGAGGATGCCACCGTCATGTTGAAATGCTTTCGCAGGGTGATACCGATCGTTCTTGAAGAGCAGAATTGGAAGGTGGCCTTCAAAATTACCCTGGCGGTCAACAAGGTTAAAAACGAAACCGATCTGTATTCACCCAAAAATAACCTGCCGCCCAACCCGTTTTATTTTATATTCAAAGACGTGTCCGACATGTTATCCAATGCCTATTTGACGGTATCCACCACCTCGCGTCTGGAGATTGACCAGATCGTTCGCCGGCTGGGAAGCAAGGGCCTGGATATTTTGAATCTGATCCTGATAAAAAGCGAAAATTCCGAGGTGCGAACCGACGCCATGGAGACCGTTGTGAGTATGGGCGAAAAAGCCCGCCTCTGGAGTTTAAATATCCTCCAGAAAAACAAGCAGGATGCCGGGACCCTGAGGAACGCGCTGGCGATTCTGCGGGAGGTGGGTAAAGCGAATGCGGATACCGAGCTGGTCAAAAAATATGCGGGCCATAGCGATCCTCAGGTTCAGGAAGAATCCTTGCACACCCTCATCAGTTTTAATGCCGAAGATCTGGAGTCGATCATCCTAAAAGGCCTGACCAATCCGGATGATAAATTGCGCTGGCGGGCCGTGACCGCACTCGGAAAATTGAAAAGTCTTTCCCAAAACGCCATCGCCCAAATCCTGCAGATCATAACTTCCGATTCCCCGGATGACGAGCAGGAGGCGACAGTCCACTTCCGCAAAATTGCGCAACTCATTCAAGCACTGGGGGCTCTAAACAACTTTCCGGCCGTGGACCGCCTTGAGGAGGCAATTCTCAAAGTCGTTCAAAAATCGGGTGATTCCGGCAAAGGACTGATCAACCGTTTGAAGTTGCAACAGCCCAAGACAGATCAAACACCCATCCTGCTTGCCGCCTTTACCACCCTGGCAAAAATTGGATCTGAGAAATCCAACGCCTGTTTGACGAAATTTGCCAAAGGCAAGTCGGCGGTTGCCCTCGAAGCCCAGAAAGCATTAAAACAAATCGAGGCCCGCCATATGAAAACGGCGGCGGCCCAGGCCGCGCGCTGATGTGCGTCTTTACCAAAGACCCCTCTCATCCAAATACCAATTAATTCTAAATGATTTCTTAAAAAGTTGCCCGTGCCGTCTTTACGTCCCGTCTGATAGTCGGCCTGTTGGCAGGTGTCAATTTTTACCAAATGCAGCAGGTGACGGACCGCAATTGGTGCACATTTTGGGTCCGGCTGCCGCCGGGATGCCGCCCGTAAAGCCGTGGGATGCGCCGACTGAAAAACTTGACATCAGTTTTTTCACTTTACCCTGACAAAGGGGACATTTTACCTGGGAATTATGGGAAGCGACCAGACGGTCGAATTGGTAATTGCACTGTTCACAGTTATATTCGTATAATGGCATGATTTTTTTCCTTATCCGGACCCGTTTTTTTTTGCCTAAGTCTTTACGCTTCGACCGAGACTACGCACGATAGAAGTGGCCCTTGCGGGGCAATAAATTTATCGCAAAGTAATTTTTACGGGTTTCAGGTGTCAGATTTATGGTGCAAAACACTCGGGAGTAAATTCCAAATTCCAAGCACCAAATTACAAATAAATTCCAAATCACAATAGTCAATTTCCGAAACCGGCCAAACCCGGAAAAGTATGCTGTTTTGTTCTTCCGATGGTGCCGTAACCGGCCGGATTCATCCCAAAGAAGGTAAGATCTCATTCGTCCCGATGCAAGGGGCATTCGGCAGGGTTAGAGTAGGATCAAACCGAATCTGGTAACACCATTCATAAGCCGCCGGCTTTGTTGGTGGTAGATGATTTTTATTTGCGTGCAACATTCAGATATTAATAGATTTTTCGGAAGGATTGTGGGCGGGTAATTATGTGTTGATATCAAGAGCTCTTGAAGTTGCCCCACTTGTCGAGGACGGGCAGCTCGAATGTAAGCAGGCTTTCCAGTATTGCAGCAGGATTATCTCGCAGCAGCAGCATGTCTTTATGAGCAGGCAGCAGGAAGCCTTCGGCGACCATATGGTCAAAAAACAGGTCCAAATAATCGTTGGATGAATTTCTACCCGTACTGGATCCGCAAAATATGCAGATACTTTGCATTTTTTCACTTATATACCTAACCCAGACAAGTCGGTCGTAGCGCAGCGGAGATCCCGTTTCAGCGGGTAACCAATAAAGAAACTAATCACGAAAGCATCCCGCCGTGGCGGGAAAAACACGAATGGGAGAAAATAAAAGTTTCGTCTTTTCTAAATTTCGTGTTTTCGTGATGAAATCCGCCGGGCGGATCATAAAGAGCAAAGAAATAGCAACTAAGACTAATTGGCTCAGGGGCAGGCTGTCCCAGATTAGCCGAGTGCGGTATCGCCGGCATCCACTAAGATGGTTTGGCCGGTGGTGGATTTCCCATCGGCCGCCAGATACACGGCCGCATCCGCCACATCCTCGCGGTCTATTATCCTTCCGAGACGGGTGGGTTTTTGCAAATCTTTTAGGACCTCCGGTGTCCAGTTGACGAAGCCGGTGTCAACAAATCCCGGTGCGATGGCATTGACCCTGATTTCCGGCGCCAG
>CP070771.1:1318805-1325214 GCA_020345785.1 Desulfobacterales bacterium | reverse complement strand
GGGCTGCTGATTAAGGTCGAGCCGGCGCCGGGCGAAAAATGTGAACGCTGCTGGGTGCATGATACCGCGGTTGGAACGTATAGCGAGCAGCCGACAATCTGCGGTCGCTGTAAGGATGCGCTGGCACAAATCAGTTAGTGCAGATTCTTTAAATAATTGGCCGTTTCATATGCTTCAAAACAAATATACCAGGCTGGCAATCATGGCCGGATCGATCGTGGTGGCCGACCAGATTTCAAAGGCGCTCATTCTAAGTTACCTGCCGCTGCACCATAGCGTTCCGGTTATTCCCGGTGTGTTTGATATCACCCACATACTCAATCCGGGCGGGGCCTTCGGCCTTATGGCCAATATGAGTGTGGTTGCACGCACCATTGTTTTTCTTTTTATTTCTTCGATGGCCGTGGGATTGATTTTCTACTTTTACTACAAGACACCTCAGACCCATAAATTTCTCGCAACCGGCTTTGCCCTGATATTCGGAGGCGCCATCGGCAACCTGATTGACAGAGTTCGCTATGGAACGGTGGTTGACTTCCTGGATTTTTACATCGGCAAATATCACTGGCCGGCCTTTAACATCGCCGACAGCGCGATTACCGTGGGTATTTTTATTTTCATATACCATCTGATATTTAAGAAAATGCCGGAGTAATTGAGCTGGAATCGGGGTTTATTTATTCCGGAATAGTGGTTGCTGTCCCATCCATCGCGCAAATAAACTAGTTGTCGGTGGTCAATTGTCCGTGGTCAGTTGCTGTTGTAAAAGATATTTTTGATTAAATTTGCAGAGAATCTCAAAGAGCCCTACTTGCCGGAAACTATAACGACGAAAAATCTTGTAAGTAGATCGCCTATTTCCTTTTCATAGCACACGACACCCGACAGACAACGGACAACTGACAACGGACAGCAGACAACCGACAAATACAATGCCCACCATCAGCTACAAAGATTTGGAAAAGTATTTAAATGAGCGAGGCGATAGGCCCTTTGCCCCCGTTTACCTGATTTTCGGGGAAGAGATGCTGGTTAAGACCGCTTTCGACGCGTTGTTAGATGCCCTGCTTCCGGCGTCACAGCGCAATGTCAATTATGAACCCATGGACGGGACCCATGAAAATATTCACGCGGTCATCGCTCAGGTCAACACCTATTCACTGATACCCGGTACCAAAGTTATTGCACTGCGGGACTCCAGGATCTTTTATGCCGGACAGGACAAAGATCGATTGCTCGAAAATGCCAAAAAAGCATATGATGATGATATGCAAAAGGCAGCCGGACACTTGCGGCGTCTGATGGGTCTATTAAATCTTAGCTATGAAGACATCGGCAAAACCAGCCGGGAAAAGAGCCTCGGTCCGAGCGCTGCGCTGGCAGCGGATGACGAATGGCTGGACGAGCTGATTGCCTATTGCCGGGAACACAACCTGTCGGTTTCCGCTGCCGGCGATGACGATCAGACCCTGCAGCTGGCGATCGAGAAGGGTTTTCCCCAAAATAACCACCTGATTATCACCACGGATATCGTGGATAAACGGCGCACCCTGTTTAAGACCCTGAACGGCACGGGGGTGGTCATTGACTGTTCGGTGCCCAAAGGCGACCGCCGGGCCGACCGGATCGTCCAGGAATCGGTTCTGCTTGAGAAGATGAATGCAATGCTCGAAGCGGGCGGCAAAACCATGGACCGGGCGGCCTTCATGGCCCTGTATGAATTGACCGGCTTTGATCTGCGCACCTTCGCCGGCAATCTGGAAAAGTTGATAAGCTATGTTGGCAATCGTTCGGCAATTTCGATAGCGGATGTCGAATCGGTTCTGCAGCGCACAAAAGTTGACCCCATCTATGAATTGACCAATGCGCTGGCGGACCGTCAATCGGAATCGGCCCTTTTTTTTCTGGATTCGGTCCTGTCCTCCGGAGTCCACTCGCTCCAGGTTTTTGCGGCACTGATCAACCAGGTCAGAAAACTGCTTTTGGTCAAAGATTTCGTCGAAAGTCCCTATGGCCGTGAATGGCAGGCCGCCTGCCCCTACGATTACTTTCAAAAACGAGTGATGCCGGCGATCGCCGAATACGACCGTGATCTGTTGGACCATCTTAACGGCTGGCAAGCCATGCTGGACATGGACGATGCACCGCAAGCAACGCCATCTGCGGCAAAAAAAACAAAAAAAAAGAAAGCCAAAGCAGGTACCGACCTGCTGATTGCCAAAAATCCGAACAACCCGTACCCGATTTACCTCCTGCTGAAAAAGTCGGAGCGATTTTCCAAAGAAGAACTCATCAACGCCTTTGAGACGCTGAACACTGCCGATACACAGCTCAAATCCGGTGGTCAGAACCCCAGACTGGTGCTTGAGAAGGTTGTTTTGGAAATTTGCAAAGTGCAGGGCGCGCGGCGCAAGGCGTAACTCTTGTGGGATAGGGCATAGCGCAAAGCGCAGAGGGCATAAGATAAGGGTTTAAGGTTAAAGGTTAAAGGCCAAAGGCTAAAAAAAGCCGAGAGGCTGGAAAGCTGGGAGGCTGGAAAGCTGTTTTTAAAAGGCAATAGATGGAAGGTATGGGGTATAAGGTCTAAGGTGTTAAAGGCTTACGGCGTAAGGCTCAGGGAGCGGGGGGAAAGCTTTAAATTGGTTAGATAAGGCTGCAAGATTTAGCCTCAAAGCGTCCCAGCATCCCAGCCTCCCAGCTTGAGTCTTCTTTTCTCGACCCTCTGTTTTGGGCCCTCTGTCATCTGATTTCTAATCGGAGATTTGCACCATGGGATTTTTCAGACAGCAGGAAGAGAAGCTGGCAATACGGTTTCTGACCTGGCAGTATCAGAAATTGGGGGCGCCGGTCCCCGATGATGCCGAACTGGCGCGTCAGGCGGCTAAAATTGTCGAGGAAGCCCACAAGATCGCCCGCCAGAGAGGCAGCAATGTTATCGCCATTATGAAAGATCTAATCTCTGATCTGAAGAAGAAATAGATGGGGGTTCAGGGTTCTGGGTTCTGGGTTCAGAGTTCAGCTCCGCCGCCGGGCGGGGAAGTGACCGATTTGATCGAAAAAGAGACTTCTTTAAAACCTGAAAAAGTTTAAAGATGAGGATGATTTGGTGTGGTGGACTCAAATAGTTCGAGCAGCCACAAAAATGCTAAAACCCTAAACCCCGAACCCTAAACCTCTGAACCTTAAAGACGTTTTTCCAGATGCGTGATGATGGAATCATTAATTTCATCATCATCTGCTTTCAACATGGGAATCAGCTCGGCGGCAACTTCTTTAATTGATTTTATGTTCTGTTCGCGCATGATGCGCTGAATTTTTTCAACACCTTCTTCGATCAGCTTCAGGCCTTCTGCAATTGCAATGACATCGCGTTTATCCATTTTGTCTCCTAACTTTTTTCGAGTTCTATTTTCTCATTACCTTCTTCTAATTATAGTGTTGTTGCGACGCTTGGGGTTGATTTTTCGCCGCCGCAATCTTATTTATCTAAGTATCGCTTAAACCACAAAGGAGGACCGAACCATGACGGATGCTTGGGCGGAAAAATTAGCTTGTGCCATACAATGTCAACGGTGCGAACGGAAACTGGCGCCCACCGACCCGCGAATCCTCTCCGTTATTGATCATGAAGCCATTTGTATGGCCTGCAAAAAGGAGGAGGAAAAACGGGACGATTATGAGGAAATATCCAAACAGACTATCGGGCAGTGCCTCATAGATACCGAAATGCAATGGGGCGATCCCCAGGGGTATTGCTATCACCACTTCTACCCATTCACATGCTAGAAGCTCCACATGACGGGGTTGCCGTCCAGATAATCTGTAACCAACCGCCCGATTTCATTAAGGCGGGCCAAGTCGTCTTGCGATAACGCCACATCGGCCGCCCGTGCATTTGCAGCCGCCTGCTCTCCGTTGCGGGCGCCGGCAATTGCACAGGTGCCGGGGTGTGAAACAACCCACGCCAGGGCCAACTGCCCCAGACTGACGCCCAACTCCTTTGCCATCGGTCGCAAACGGTCCAGTGCCTGATGGACATGCTTAAAATTTTCCGACTGAAACAGCCTGTTTTTGGCGCGGTGATCCCCTTTTTCAAATTCATGGTCCGGTCCGAATTTTCCGGTCAGCAAACCCTGGGCCATGGGAGAATAGGCCAGGACGCTGATATTGTTATCAATGCAGTAGGGCATGGCATCGTTTTCAACCTGGCGCCAGAAAAGGGAGTAGGGTGGCTGAAGGCTGTCGATCGATCCATAGCGGGCAGCTTCCTCCAGCTGGGCACCTGAAAAATTGGAAACACCGATGGCCCGAATTTTACCCTGCTCCTTGAGCTTATTCAGGGCTGCCATCGTTTCCTCCACCGGTACCGTTGGGGTGCCAAAGGAACCCGACGGCCAGTGGATCTGAAACAGATCAATCCAATCGGTTTTCAGATTTTGCAGTGACCTATGGCAGGCATTCATGACCTGGTCAAACTTCAGGTGATTGGCGAAGACCTTGGTGGCCAACACGACCCGGTCTCTGACATCGGCCAGTGCCTGGCCGACAATGCGTTCGGAGTGGCCTTTTCCGTAGGCCTCAGCAGTGTCAAAGGTGGTTATGCCGGCTTCAAAGGCGGTTCGAATGGCCGCGGTGGTTTGCGTATCGTCGATCCCCGTCCACATGTCTTTGCCGGCCTGCCAGGTACCCATGATGATGGATGAGATTTTCAGCTCTGATTTACCCAATGTGTGAAACTGCATGCGGCCCTCTTTAGTATCGAAAGATTTTCGGCATTTAAACTGACATTGAAAACCTGGCCCTCCGGGCCACGATTCTTCATTTTCGTAACTTAATCACTTTGAGACAATTGACAAGCACGATCCCTCGGTTGGGTTGCGTCGGAAGCAACCATCGCTGAAACACGGGTTGATGACTACCCGCTGATCGGTGGAAAGACAACGTTGACAGAAATATCGGTTAAGCATATAAAAAACGAGATGGTAATGGAAGGCTTTTTTTGTACGACCGAAGAACATCAGCCGCTGGAAAATCGGTTTTGCAAGGAAGTAAAAAAATTCTTATCGCATAATGCACGAACTTTAGCTTTGGATGCGCTGAAGGAGGAAAGGCGCTATGGACACTGATGAACATGTGGATTTTTACGGGCTGGATTCATGGTTGAGCGTAGATGAAAAAAAGATTCGCGATGCAGTTCGCGGATTTGTCGACAAAGAATGTATGCCGGTCATTGCGGACTTTTTTGACAGGGGAGCCTTTCCCATGGAAGTGATTCCTCGCATGGCGTCGCTGGAGCTTTTCGGAAACCACGTTGACGGCTACGGATGTCGCAAACGAAGCCACATGGAATATGGTTTGATATGTCAGGAACTGGGGCGCTGCGACAGCGGATTGCGGGCCATGTATTCGGTGCAGAATTCTCTGGTGATGTTTCCCGTATTCAAATTCGGTTCCGAAGAACAGCGTCAAAAATGGCTGCCGAAAATGGCCCGGGGAGAAGCCATCGGGTGCTTCGGACTTTCTGAACCTGATTACGGTTCCAATCCGGCCGGTATGCTTACGACCGCTCGCCGTCAGGGCGAGCACTACGTCCTTAACGGCAAAAAGATGTGGATCACCAACGGAACGATCGCCGATGCGGCCGTAATTTGGGCCAAACTGGAGGGTGAAATCAGGGGGTTTATCGTGGAGACCAGCAGGCCTGGATTTCGCGCCACCCCGATCCAGCGCAAATTTTCCTACCGTACCTCTCCCACGGCCTTTATTGATTTAAAACAATGTGAGATCCCGGCAGCCAATATGCTGCCGGAAGCGCGCGGCCTTAAATCCGTTTTTCAATGCTTGAATCATGCCCGCTACGGGGTTGCCTGCGGTGCACTCGGATCTTCGATTGCGTGTTATCAGGCCGCCAGGAATTTTGCCGTCAAACGGCAGGTTTTTGACCGGCCGGTGGCTTCTTTCCAGCTGGTTCAGGATCAGTTGGCCCGGATGCTGATCGAAATCACCAAGGCCCAATTGGTCAATTTTCATCTGGGCCGGATGCTGGATGACCACAAGGCCCGACCGCCCCAGATTTCGCTGGCCAAGTTAAATAATATTCGCGAGGCAATCAAGATAGCAAGGATGGCCCGGGACATCACAGGCGCGCGGGGCATTCTGGCTGATCATCACATCATTCGTCACCTTTGCGACTTGGAGGCCATCAGCACGCTGGAGGGAACTGCCGGTATGCACACGCTGGTGCTGGGAAAGGATATCACCGGGATTTCGGCGTTCACTTAGACGGGGTGCGGGGTGCGGGGCTAACGGATTGACGAATGACGAATGACGAATGTCGAATGAAGGAATTCTATGTGTTTTAAAATCTCATCAAGAGACGGAGCGACACGCGGCGCAAGCGCCTGGGCTG
>CP070771.1:1312271-1318705 GCA_020345785.1 Desulfobacterales bacterium | reverse complement strand
CGAAACATTGTAACCCGCATTGTCAAGTTCACCCGCAATCCGTTGAATCGATGCTTCCAGGTTTTCCCTTGAGAGGTCCTGCGAATCGAGCTTAAGGATATTCTCCTCGATTGACAACCAAAGAGGCTTTTTTTTCGTTTCGTCGCTTGTCGCCATTTTCCAATCTCCTTTTTAATGATTTTTACCGATAATGAATGCACCGACTGAATCACTCAGAAATAGTGTCCTTGAGTCTTGCCATACAAATCCCGCCCCGGCCGGACGTGGAGTCCCGCAGGGGGCCGCCGAGGCGGACAAGTTCAACGATAAGCGTGCCGACGTCCTCTTGCCTTTTCTGCCGATGGCCGAAAATTCACAGCACCTGCTCCGCAGGTGGTCGTTGACGCCCTCTGGAAAAAAATAAATTGATAAGAACTTGCTTTTCCAGGCAACGAATATAGAGAAGCACCCCATGTGAGTCAAGGAAAAAGAAACCACAACATGTGTGGGGCATTCGGCCACTTGGCACTGGGATGAGGCTGAGGTTCAGCGTGGGCAATGATGGGTGCGTCCGTTCTATTTTCACGTTTGAGACAGGGATTCAAAGCTTGAAGAGGGTATAATAGAAGAGACCTTAGGATCACCCATTAGCGGGCGGGCCAAGGATACATCTTAAGTCTCGGCTGCTGAAGGTCGCCAAGAATTCGGAGGAAATAGAAAGAGGCTCCAACATGGTGTCAATCCTTGGTAAAATCTACCGTACAGCGCCGGACATAGAACCACAAATTGAAATCCCTCATAAGTATGTTATAATAAAACATCTGCCCCCAAGCACGCGTTGCCGACGGAAAACTTCTTATTTTACCAAATAATTGAAATTAAATGAAATTTTAGTATATCAAGCAAAACGAATGACCGTATCCAGGTTCGATGATTATCCCGCGGGTACGGATGGGAAAAGGTTGATATGGCCGTTTCAGGTAACAGCAAACAGACCAATAATGATATACCGGATAAGATTATTCAGAAAGTGTCCAGATTTCCGAACATGCCTAAAGCAGGAATTAAGCTCATGGCCCTGCTCACAGAAGAGGATGTATCGACTGATGAAATCGTGAGAATTTTGCGTCACGATCCGGGACTTGCCGCAAATGTTCTCAGATTGGCTAATTCGGCCTATTTTGGCATACCCACTAAAGTCAGCACTTTAAAACATGCAGTTGTCTTATTGGGGGTCAAGCGGTTTGCCCAGATTGCAGTTGGCGCCTGTGTGAACAAAACCATGGATACGGCGGTAGAAGGTTACGGACTGTCCCCTGGAGAACTCTGGCTCCATTCGATCGCCGTCTCAACTACCGCGGAGGCTTTAGCAAAAAATCGGAAGTTGGCTGAAACCAGTGACTTTTTTACGCCGGCTCTGCTGCATGATCTGGGGAAATTGGTCTTAGGAGAGTTTGTTAAAGCGAAGCTGCCAAAAATCAAGGACCTTGTTGACAAGGGTGTGCCGTTTGTTATCGCCGAAAAAGATGCCCTTGGAACGGATCATGCTGAAATTGGTGCGCTCATTTTGAGCAACTGGCAATTTCCCGATGATCTTATTAACGCGGTTCGGTGGCATCACTATCCGGAAGGTATAAAGAATTCAAATCTGCACCCGGAAATAGTCTATCTGGCCAACCTATTGTGTCAATTCAATAGCGACAGAGATTCGGCTGAAGCGCAGCATAGCGTTCCGTCTCCTTCGGTACTCAACCGATTAGGCATTAAGTCTGAGCAATATGATGTATTTGCTGAAAAGGCGCACGGCTGGATGAAAAAATTATCCGACACCCTAACCTTTGATTGAAAGAATCTTACCGGTGATTACAGTGACATCGTATCTGGGATTTTCAGTTTGCCACGTAGTAGCCATATTCCTTCGCGTTGACATTGTTGTGCTTTTCCCAGCCGATAGTTGACGACGGTGTGGGACCGTAGTTATGGCCCGGCCAGACGACGGTATGGTCCGGCAGTTCCATCAGGCGGCGGATGGATTTACCCAGCATGGGCCGGTCACCGCCGGCCAGGTCGGTGCGACCGCTGTCACCGACAAACAAAGTATCGCCTGTGAAAAGGTTCCCCCGCGCATGCAGGCAGATACCACCGGGGCTATGGCCGGGAGTGTGGATCACATCAAAGGTTAAATCACCCACCTGCAGTTTTTTTTCATTACTCAAAAAAACATCGGCATCGGGATATCTGTCGCCATCGAGCCCATGGATGACAACCCTTGCCCCCGTTCGTTTCTTTAAAGCGGCATTGCCGGCGGTATGGTCGCTGTGACCGTGGGTATTGACGATGGTTATGATTTCGAGGTTTTTTGCATCTGCCTCTGACAAAATCATTTCTATATCCGGGCCAGGGTCGATCACCAGGGCCTTGCGAGTGTTTTCGCAGCCGACGATGTAGCAGAAATTGTCCATGTATCCGACCGGGATCTGTTTGATGATCATCATAGTCCTTCCTTGGAAACTTAATTGTGCCCTGCCATGTTGGATTGCAAATTGAGGTTGCCCCTTTTTGCATTCATTCTTATCCCGAAATCAGTCAAGTATCTCGCTGATTTGCCGAACCGGCGTGATATCGGTAAAATTGGAAATATCCCCACGCAATATTGGCCCTGCCTCCGCGATTCCTTTGTCGTAGCCATCCCGGGATTCAAAATAGAGATTTCCAATGCAGACATATGGTGCCGGCTGATCACCACCGCCGGAAATACCCTTATCCACATCTGTTTTTATGAGACCGAAAGGCTGCAAGTGCTTTTTTACGAGATCCATATGTTTTGTTTGATAATAGTTAAAATCGAACCGGGCATCTTTTTGATTCGGATACATAACGCTGACTTTATACATTGCACTCTCTCTCCTTTCCTTTCCATCAATTTTTTCTGATCAAAGATTTTGGGTTTATTCTGAGATTGAAAACTTGGTCCTCCGGGACAGGATTGCTTACTTATCATATCGCGGCTCGTTTTGCTTTGAATTTTCTCTTGACAGTGAGGCCACAGGATGTCACGGAGTTTTTCTAAAGTATATATCTTAATTTATGCAATTATGGGGTACACAATCAATACTCATTTTTTTGCCGTGCCTTGTAACCGGAAGGAGGTTGGTGATGTTTATCGTTCATGTTTTTGTGCATGTAAAACCCCAGAACATCGAGGACTTCAAAGCTGCCAGCATTCAAAATGCACGGGAGAGCGTTAAGGAACCCGGTGTTGCCAGATTTGACGTCATTCAACAAAAGGATGATCCCTCCCGCTTTGTTTTGGTGGAAGTATACCGCACATCTGATGATCCTGCCCGGCACAAAGAGGCCGCCCACTATCAGAAATGGCGTGATACGGTAGCCGACATGATGGCCGAACCCCGCAGTGCCGTGAAGTACACAAACATATTTCCCGATGAGCAGGGATGGGGCTGAGATTGAACAAGTTATGGGGATATCCTGTATCCCTTTCATTTATTTTGGAGACTTCGCTAGATTCAAGCCTCAAACAACTTTGTTATAAGCCGCGTATGAATCAGAAAACAGCCTGTTTTTCGAGATAGGGTCGAGTTGATCTGCCTGGAATATCAGGGAATTGCATTTTCTGCGGCTTTCTCAAGGTCATCCTCATTACAAATTTAACTTGACTTGTTTTGTAAAAACGGTTCATAGAATAAATGCTGTTGAAATATGCTCAACTGCTGTAACCATCACCTCAAATTAAATTATTTATGGGTCAATGATGCCCAAGGCAACCCCCCACTACAACCTTTTGGTGACTCACCCAACTCTTGTCAAAGAGTGGCATCCCACCAAAAATATCGGCGTGAAGCCCGGCGACCTGACGCCCGGCTCAGGCAAGAAGATCTGGTGGATATGCGGTGCCGGCCATGACTGGGAGGCGGCTGTATACAGCCGAAGCAGAGGGAGCGGGTGTCCTTTCTGTCACAAGGGGAAAAAAAACGACTCCGGGCATCTGGCAACGACAAATCCGGATCTGATCAGAGACTGGCATCCGACGAAGAACGGTGCGCTGACTCCACGCAATGTATTTTCTGACCACCTTAAAAAAGTTTGGTGGGTATGCGTGAATAGCCATGAATGGAAAGATACGATTAAAAACAGAATTAAGGGGTATGGATGTCCTGTCTGCGAAGGCAACTTCGTACGTAAACGTTCTAAACCGGTCGAAAACGATAGTTACCGGTTGGGATCGATTCGAGGCAACAGCATCATATCAGGCAACGCGACCGTTTTTTTTGAGGAAGATTTTTCTGAAACATATTATGAAACTGAATTTCGGAACGGCACCCGCTACCCATTGAAGGCCACAGCCATTCTCGAAGACAAGGTCGGCGGGTACTGGATATATGCCCAAATGAATAATTTTAGCAATGACGGCATGTATTTTGAAACAGAGGTAGCGCTCAAGCCGGGAACAAAGATCATCATCAAATTTGACAAACCCGTTTTTCCCAATGCATCCAAAAAACTGACCTCAATCGTACGTTGGTGTAAGGAATTGGAAGACGATGGCGGGACCATTTCTTCTTTTGGGCTTGGTGTCGAATTCATTCAACCGGATGTTTTCACGCGATAGAGCCCATAGACGGCATTGGGGACGTGTTGGGCTGATTTTTTGGCTTCACCGTGCTCTGCATTGAAATCAGCGAAATACCGCCTTCAATCTCGGAAGCTGCCCAACTTGGGTTTTGATCAGACAGTCTGAAGCAGCATAATTTTTCCAATCTCTCATTTGTCTTCCTTAAATGAATTTTTCTCACGCATGCAGATCCCCATCGAAATATATTGCCGGGAAAATACCGACCGCAAATTGGCTGAACAGATTCATTCATGGGCCGAGGAGATCCTCGGCTGCCTGTCCGGTGAATCAGCACCGAAGCTGCTGTCGATTCGGATCTACCATCTGATTGATGAGCTGCGCTTGTTCTTTCGGCAAGAAAAAGAAGCGCTGGGGATAGCCGGCGAAGGCGAGGCAGAATTCATTGCAACCCACGAAGCCTGGAGAGGGTATCCACGCATTCACATTTGCTCCGAACAAATAAAGAGTCTTTCCGGGATCGTTGTCCAGGGAGCAGTGCAGCACGAGCTCGCTCACGCGATATTGCACGGCAGGCGGGAATTTTATACCTTTCGCTATTCCCGTCATCTTATCGCAGAAGCCCACACAGTGGGATTTGACATGCCATTGCTGCAGCAGCTTGTGTACCTGATTTCGATCGCTCTTAAAGATGCCGAGGTGGTCCGCAAGCTTGCCGAAGCCGGATTTGAGTCCGGACAAATCGCTCTGCTCGAACATATGATCGCAGACACCCGTGATGAGCAGAGTGTATGGGATGCGATCCGCGCGCTTGCGCCGCAGCGCAAGATGGCCGTCGCCTTTTTGCTGAAAACGCTTCAGCCGATAAAAACGCTGATCGCCGTGGAAAATGACGCCGGCAGCCGCCTGCAGGGGCTTTGGGAAAATTCCTACGCCTGGCTCAGCGAAACGGAGCGTCGCCGAATAATGCGTTTTGCCGCCGAAACCGCCGCCGGCCAAACTCCGACCTTACAAAAGTGGCTTGAAGAAACTGCGCTCAACCTCATCCTCGACCCGGGGCTTTGATTTTTGCCGGTTGGAGTGAAACGGAAATCCCGATTTATCGGGGAACCAAAAATAAATTTATCACGAAAGTGCGAAAGAACGAAAACACGAAAAAGGGAAAAACAAATTTCGTGCTCATGCGGTGCCCACGCTGCGCAAGCGCCGGCGCTGCGCATTCTAAATTCCGTGGTTTCGTGCTGAAATCCGCCTCCGGCGGATCATAAAATGCAAAGAATTCACTTTTAAGACTCCAATAAGCAAGAAGGCGGGGTCTCGCCGGCCCTGCCTTTCTGATTATTATTGTCTGGCGTTCATCCATTCGAGCATGGGCTCTTTCATATCTTCGCGAGAATGTGTCCCATAGTACACGTCCAGGTGACCATAATTCGGCAGGTAAATAATCGTCACATCGCCGGTTGCCAAATTGTTCAGCGTGTATTCAATACTCTTGCCCTCGCAACCGCCTTCGCAGGTAAGCTCACCGTTAAAGGAAAGCACCGGGACATCAATGTCCATCCAATGGTCATCATAATCCAGAAACGGGCAATCGTCATATCTGCCTAAACCTCCGCCTCCAAATGTCGCACTTGTTTCATTGTTTTGGACGTTCGGCCAATATCGCGTATATTGCCCGCGGCCCAAATTCAAAGCGGCAGGATCCATGTAGGTCTCTCCACTGCCCCCGGGATAAGGGGTATAGACATTCGTAACTTTTCCTTCACCCCAAGCCCAGTACGTCGTATAAGCAGCCACATCCGTTGCATTTGTAAGCGGCCCCGGCGGATCCCCTGCCCAGGGATAAACATATGTGCGAACGAAA
>CP070771.1:1305608-1312171 GCA_020345785.1 Desulfobacterales bacterium | reverse complement strand
AATGCGTTGATGCCTTTGTGGGGCGAGCTGCCTGCATGGGCGGCCAGGCCCTTATACCGTATCAATTTTACGACACAGCCGTTGCATGATTTCACCACCGCCGCTTTTTTCAGCTCCGGAGAACGGTGGGTATGAATAATTGCCGCCAGATCCACATCATCAAAATGTCCCTTTTGAATCAACTCCGGTTTACCGCCTAAAAAGCTCAATTTTCCTTCTCTCACCAACCCCAGGCGATACTCGATTTCCACGTATTCTTCGGCCGGGACGGCAAAAAAAACGACGTTTCCGCGGAGGTCATCCATTGCCCCGGTATCCACCAACGCTATCATCGCCCCCATTAATCCGGCAATCTGGGCATTGTGGCCGCAGGCGTGGGCTGCTCCGGTTTCCGAATCTGCGTGGGGATGGTCAGAAACCAGTAAAGAATCCAATTCCCCCATCAGCGCCACCGTCGGTCCCGGATGTTTTCCTCTGATGACACCTTTGACACCGGTGATGGCAAGTCCGGTCTCGTAGGGAATACCGAAAGATTTCATGGTGTCGGCCACCAGCTTGGCAGTCTTATATTCTTTAAACCCCAGCTCCGGGTTTTCCATGATTTGATCTCCGATTTTTTCGATTTCCCCGCGCCGCCGCTCGACAGCTTCACAAATTGCCTGCTTCAATTTCTCTTTACTTCGCATGGTTAGTTCCTTTGAGCCTAATTAATCCGCCCTGAAAAATAGGATGTTCAGGATTGTGTAGGGTGAATATATGCGAAAGTCGTGCTTGAAAATCAGGCCGGCGGATTAATTAATTTATGCTCCGCATATTTGTAATTTTATAGTTTCTCTTTTGCTCTGGACCGGCCTATTCACGTGTCATGAATTTAAAATTATTTATCCATCTGTGAATATTTATGATGTTGCTCTTGATCGGATAACGGCTCAGTCAGCATGAAACGTTGTATGAATTAAAATTTTTAAAATTAATTAATCCGCCTGAGGCAGTTCCAAATTATATTAGACAGATTTTAGATGCCAAGTAGGTTTAATTTCACCGGATCGTTTATTTTTCAGGGCGGATTAATTAGTGTCTGAATTAATGAACAATACAAAATAAAGAACCTTGCTAGGAGTTTCTGATGACAAATAAGATGAAGAAACCATATGCAATGATATTCGAAAACAAGAAAAGGGCGAACAAGAACATTTGAAGCTGGAATTTGATAAAGATAAGATAACAGTGGATACTACAGTGTCATGCACCGAAAGTATTTACACAAACCTTGCGCAGCAAAGCCAAACCATATCATAGTTATTCTCAAGCGATGTCTCTTTTTTTGCCGACGCTAGAAATAATCCGGCAGTTTAAAACCTTCAAAGATTAAACTAAGGGCAGTGGCAACCACAATTCCAATCGCTATAACCGAGAGGATAATAATAATTATTTTTCTCTTCATTTTATCACCGCCTTCAGGTTAGGAGATTATATTCTTTCATATTGTTCAATATTTTTATTGTCAACAGTTATTTATAAATCGCCGGGCTGAAGTCATTTTTGAACGCAATCCATTAACACCGGATTTATAGTGTACCGCTCGCATGATCATAAATTCAGCAGTTACCTGTCTTCGAAATTTTGCGAAAAGCTTTTTCGGAATTTTGCGAAATTTCTATTTTCAGCGAATTGATATGATCTTCTATAATCATCATAACATATTGATATTCATTATATCCTTTTAAATCAAAAGACGCTGGCATGTCCTATGCAAAGTGTTTCTTGAAGAGATGATTTGATTCCCCAAAAAAAACGAATTAATCAGGTACCAAGTTAACCGTGATGCGAAAAGGGACCCCACCACGGCTATTCAGTAAAACCATTTTGCTATTACATAGGGATGGTTTCGGTCAGCGAAAAATTGCTGATCAACAGCCCGGTTTTTTGACGGATTTCATGGTGAAGTCTTCGGAGGATACTGCTATACCACTGGTTGCTCTTCTTCAGAGAGACAAAGAAAATGGCGATTAAGGCTCTTTTTAAAAGACCGTCAAAAAGCTTTTGTGCTTAAATAACACTGCTTTTCGAGGGGGGGGTTATTTACGCGCAGTAGATTTTATCTCACTTACGAAAGGAGGTGAATTTCTGATTAATTACGATTAATAATTCTCAAAAGGAGGGTAGTATTATGGCTGATGAATCCGTCTCAAAAAAGGGGGAAGAGGTTTGGAGCATTCCCAAGGGCGAAATGGGTTCGTTAGGCGTGAAAGCCATCCCTGGAGTACCCCTTGGAAGAATGTTTAAACTCGGACCCAGTATCATTGTGTTGGGCATTGCCTTGGGCGGAGGCGAGCTCATTATGTGGCCCAGGCTTACCGCACAATATGGAGCCGGTTTGATGTGGCTTGCCATTCTTGGGGTTTCGTTACAGTGGTTCATAAATGTAGAGCTCGGCCGTTATACCCTTGCTACAGGCGAGTCTTTTTTTACCGGTTGTTCGCGCGCATGGAAAGGTTTTGGTTGGTTTTGGTTCGGTGCAGCCATCCTCATCTACATGTGGCCCGGGTGGGCCGCCACGGGGGCAACCGCCTTGGATGTGCTATTTGGTGGAACAGGCGAAAACTGGAGGTGGTGGGCCGAAGTCACTCTTCTTCTCACTGCAGTCATCCTTTTGGGGGGGCCGATAGTTTATAACTCGGTAGAAAAGGTCACCATGTTTTTTATGGGAGCGACGGCGGTGATTCTTTTCATATCCATTGCGCTGGTTATTACCCCTCACGGAGCAGCTTCGATGGCAAAGGGGATTCTGTTTAACGTCGGAGGAGACTGGTGGATCCCGCCGGGAATCAACCTGTTTGCCTTGTTCGGGGCCGTTATCTATGCAGGCGCCGGGAGTCTGGGCAACCTTTCATATACCTTTGCTGTTCAACAAAAGCAGTGGGGAATGGCCACGCATATTGGCAGGGTCACAAGTCCGCTGACAGGCAAATTAGAGCCTGTACCGACAGCAGGCAATGTGTTTGAGACGACACCGGAAAATTTGTCCTTATGGAATAAATGGTACCGGATCATGCGCAAAGATGTGACCGTCTATTTCTGGATAGCCAATATTATCGGAATCGTGCTCCTTGCCCAAGGTGCATTGGAGGTGCTTTTCCCCCAGGGCTTGGTTCCCAAAGGGGCTGAGATTGCAGTAACCCAGGCAAATATATTGGCCTCCAAGGCAGGGGAATTTGGCCGAGTTATATTCCTGGCCATGTCCTTCTTTATCATGTACAGTTCTCAGCTCGTGGCGCTGGATTTAGGATCGCGCATGATATCAGAGGTTCTTTATACCCATACCCGACTCAATGAAAAGTATTCCCTGCGGGGAATTTATACGTGTGCTCTTCTCGCCCTGCTGATATTTGCGGCTTTTGCCATTTGGATTCCGACCCAGCCCTTCATCCTCTTCCTTATGGGCGCCGTATTGGGTGGTTTCACAATGGCAGTCTATAGTCCCATGTTGCTGTTTATGAACACGAAATTCCTGCCAAAGGAAATTCAGCCGGGCACCTTCATTAAGGTCGGCTTGGCGATCGCTTCTGGAATATACATTATCTTTTCCATAGTGGTAATTCTGAATAAGGTATTCGGTGTGGGGGCGTAAATTTTTATCCAAATACTCTAAGGGGGTTCACAATGAACCCCCTTTTTTTTATGGAAAAAATCCGGATTTCTTTATCCGGCTTGTTTCAAAGCATAGAGTCGTATATAAAATGAGGGGGCGCAAACGCATTTCATCCAATTAACGATTTGGTTGATTAAGATAACCCAGTTGGCTTTTAAATTTTACAATCGAATAAAGGAATATCAGCATATGACCAGGGATGAAAGAAGGGTTTACAAAGGTGTCGAGAGAGGGCAGCCATTCGAAATAGAGGTGGATGGCGAGAAGATCATTGCATATGAAGGGGAGACCGTAGGGGCGGTTCTGCTGGCCTCCGGCCGTAAAACGCTTCGCCACACAAAAAAGTTTGAGCAGCCCAGGGGCCTTTATTGCGGTATTGGCGTCTGCCAAGAGTGCCGGATGATAATAAACGGCGTGCCCAATACCCAAGCCTGCCTGACCCTTGCCGCGCCGGGACTTCAAGTTGAAACCCAGAAAAAGTTTTGAAAAGCGGGAATCCGGAAAATTGAAAGAATCCGAATTTGTCATTATCGGCGGTGGACCCGGCGGTGTGGCGGCCGCCATTGAAGCTGCAAAAGCCGGGGTTGACGTCACACTTTTGGATGAAAAAATGCGAGTCGGGGGCCAAATCTACCGACAATTCGAAAAGGGCTTCAAGGTGACGGATCCCGACCCTCTGGACCCGGATTATAGGGACGGGCAGGAATTGCTTCGGCAATTCAACCTGATGAAAGACAAAATACGCTATCTGAACAACGCCCTGGTGTGGGCGATATTCCCAAACAGCACCGTCGCGTTTGCGCGCAATGGGACCTCATCGAGCATCAAATTCAAGCGCCTTCTCGTGGCAACGGGCGCTTACGACCGGCCCGTTCCGTTTCCCGGCTGGACACTGCCCGGTGTTTTCACCGCCGGCGGCGCTCAAAAACTGGTCAAATCCGAGCGTGTGCTGCCTGGTGAAAACATTCTTCTTGCCGGAACCGGCCCGTTACAATTCGTGCTGGCCCACCAGATTCTAAAAGCCGGCGGCAGGATCGAAGCCATTCTGGAGGCGGGTAATTTCGCTAAAAGCTGGCACCGGGGGCTGGTCGGAATTTGGGGCAATTGGGATTACGTGAAAGAAGGTTTGAGATATTGGCGCAGCATCCGAAAAGGCGGTGTTCCCGTGCTTCAAAGTCACATCATTCTCGAGGCGCGCGGGAATGGACAAGTCGAAGAGGCGGTGATTGTAAAGGTGGATAAAAACTGGAGACCCAAGCCCAATACCGCCCGCACCGTTAAAGTGGACACCATCTGTTTGGGATACGGCCTGGTATCTTCAACGGAGCTGACGCGGCTGGCAGAATGTGAACATCGCTATGACGTGAGACGGGGTGACTACATTCCCGTTCGCAACGCCAACATGGAAACCACCGTGGCAGGTATGTATGCCGTGGGTGACGGCGCCGGCGTCGCCGGGAAAAAAGCCGCTGTCGAAGAAGGCTGTATTGCCGGGATATGTGTGGCGAGCTCGTTGGGCTACCTTTCCGCTGCAGCCGGCGCCGAGCGAATAAAACCTCACCAAAAAAGGCTTGTCAAAATTCAACGATTCCAAAAGATCATCAATCTTATGAGTTCGCCGCGCGCAGGCCTTTATGAGCTGGCAAGGGATGATACGGTCTTATGCCGTTGCGAAGAAGTGACCCTCAAGCAATTAAAAGCGGCCATGGCCGATGACGCGATGAAGGTCAAAGACCTTAAACGCATGACACGCATGGGGATGGGGCAGTGTGAGGGCCGAATGTGCGGACCTTCTGTGATCGAAATTATGAAACGTCGGCTGAATGTGCCGGCTGAAAGTGTGGGATACTTGGGACCCCGGCCAACGATTAAGCCGGTTGCTCTCGGTGTGCTGGCTGCTGAGAATAGGGAGAAGTAACCCTCGCTGCAGCCTTTAGAAACCATTTCTCGTCAATACAGAATGAAAGGCAGTTAATTACATGGTCCCTCGGGAAGCTGAAGTCGTCGTCATTGGAGGCGGTGTTGTGGGTTCCGCGACGGCCTATTTTCTCGCCAAGGCCGGGAAAAATGTTGTTCTGGTCGAGAAAGGCAGTAAAGGGGGCGAAGCATCATCAGCCAATGCCGCTTTTGTCTGGTCAATAACGAGAAAGCCCGGGATTGATATTAGATTGGCGATGCACAGTTTTAGTATACACAAGCAGCTTCAGGAAGAGCTGGAAATGGACTTTGAGTACGAGCAATGCGGCGGTTTGATGATAATAGACGACCCAAAGCAGCATTCTTTTGTAGAAGCTCACCTTCAGGCCAGAGCCAACGACGGATATCCCCTGGAAATGATTGATGCCAAACAGGTTATGGAATTGGAGCCTAATCTCGCGCCGGAGAGAATCCTCGGTGCTGTATACAGCTCAATCGATGGAAAGACAAATCCTATTTACCTGGTCATTGCATTAAACCTGGGAGCTGAAAAGCTTGGTGCGCACCTTTGTCACTACACGGAAGTTCGGGGCATTGAGGTCACCGGTGGGAAGGTCAAAGGAGTTGTTACGGATAAGGGGCCAATCAAGACAAACACCGTCGTAAATGCCGCAGGGAGCTGGGCCAGTTTTATCGGTGACATGGTTGATATCAAAGTGCCGGTCTCTCCCTTTCAAATGGCCATATTGGTTACTGAACAGCTACCGCCTTGTGTGTTTCATGTTCTAATGGGCGGTAATTACATGGTGGAAGAAGACACCGGCAAAGAGGGAGGATTGGGATGTGCACTTGTTATGAGCCAGCAGGCCGTTGGGAACCTTCTCATCGGTGCGAGTTGGCGCAGGACAGGATACGATAAAAGAACGAACCGGGACGAGATAGAGCGCATCGCCAGGATAAACGTCGAGGCGATGCCGATGCTCAAAAACGTCCG
>CP070771.1:1298880-1305508 GCA_020345785.1 Desulfobacterales bacterium | reverse complement strand
GAAAAAACGTGGCGAACGTAGTCATCGTTGGAACCCAGTGGGGTGACGAGGGCAAGGGCAAAGTCGTTGATCTGCTGGCCGAAAACGCCGATATGGTGGTTCGGTTTCAAGGCGGAAACAACGCCGGCCATACCATGGTGGTTGGAGGAGAGCAATTTATCTGTCATCTCATCCCGTCTGGAATTTTACAGAATAAGACATGTGTGATCGGAAACGGCGTCGTGGTGGATCCGGCAGTATTGCTGGAGGAAATCGATGCATTGAGCACTCGAGGCGTTGATGTGAGCGCCGCACGGCTTAAAATATGTGAAAAGGCGCATCTGATTATGCCCTATCATCGCGCAGTCGATCACGCCCGCGAACAATTTAAAGGGGATAAAAAAATAGGAACCACCGGACGCGGAATCGGTCCGGCTTACGAGGACAAGGCCACCCGCCGCGGCATTCGATTTATTGATTTGCTGGATCCGGAAACTTTTGCCGAAAAAGTCAAGATCATACTGGACGAGAAAAATTTTTACTTGAAGAACTACCTTTCTGCCGCAACCCTTGATCCGACCGCAATCATCGATGAGTATATTGGTTATGCGAAGCGGCTCGCCCCCCACGTAACCAATATTTCGGTTGTTATCAACGAGGCCATTAAAGCCGGCCGACAGATCATGTTTGAAGGCGCCCAGGGAACCCATCTGGACATCGATCACGGCACATATCCGTATGTCACCTCGTCCAATACCCTGGCCGGAAACGCCTGTTGCGGTGCCGGTGTCGGCCCCAAGCAGATTAGTGATGTTATCGGCATCGTAAAAGCCTACACAACCCGGGTAGGCAAAGGCCCCTTCCCTTCTGAATTATTTGACGCTGTCGGTGATAAAATTCAAGAGCGAGGCGCCGAATTCGGCGCCACCACCGGTCGAAGACGCCGCTGCGGCTGGCTGGATACCGTGATATTGAAAAATGCCGTCCGCCTCAATGGCTTGACCGGCCTGGCCATCACCAAACTGGACGTGCTCGATGGCCTGGAATCTTTAAACATATGCACCGGCTATGACTACCATGGAGAAATACTGACGAATTTCCCGGCTAGCCTGAAGGTTCTGGAGGAGTGCAAACCGGTTTATGAAACACTGCCGGGCTGGTCGGAAAACATTTCCGGAATAAAGAGACTGGAGGATTTACCGGCCAACACCAGAAGTTATCTCGATCGCATCGCAGAACTCACCCAAACACCGATCATCATTATATCCGTAGGGGCGGACCGGGATCAGACCATTGTTTTGAAGAATCCATTCCGAATTAGTTGAATGGGTTGATTGAGTTTATGGGGTTAATTGAGTGCGTTGAGTTCACCGATTCAATTTAATCTACGAATCAACTCAGTCAACTTAATCAACTTTTTCCGCACCATAACGAATAAAAAATCTCATTATATCGGTTGACATTTTCGACACTATATCCTAAAAGCAGATTTTGTCGGGACGTGGCTCAGTCTGGTAGAGCACAGCGTTCGGGACGCTGGGGTCGCTGGTTCAAATCCAGCCGTCCCGACCACTTACTTGCTCAAAGTTAAAGTTTATTCTAAAGGAAATCCTGATCAGTGAGACCCGTTTGGAACCACTTTTCAGGATTTTTTTATTTTACAAGCCGGGGATCAAATTCAAATTTTGTGGGGCTGCCTAATTTTAACTTCCTAAGATCAGGGTGAGCCGGATTGATAAGGTAATTTTTCTCGGTTGGAACTATGGTGCTGGGGACCTCTAGAATAACCGATTCCTGGCTTTCAACCCAAATATCACCAATTTGCTTGACAGTCTGAGGCGAGGGATCCCTGCTCCAATTGCGCGGAAGTTCGTCAGGGTCCAAAGTCACAACGAAATCACGGCTGAATTCTACCGGAAAACCAACATATTCTTCTAATACGTCATAGTTTGGTATATGAACCAGAACCTCCAAAATGGCCAGCGATATAGAGCTTGATGTATAAACTACCGCAACCCCTTTGCTGTTCCATCGGCCACCATAACGGCGTGCGCCTTCACCGGTAAAAGCACGGTCTGCAACATGCGCCTGTGCAATTCGCCAGGCAATAGCCATTATGAAAAAACACCGTGTTCAAGGCGGCCGAGCAAATCTTCAACTTCTCGAGCGCCGGGTTCCGTATCGGCATATTCTAAAGGAGTTTTACCGCCGAGGCCTTTTTGGGGTGATTTAAACCATACTTTTACCCTGTTCTGAGTATGAAGAACCTGTAATGCCCTGTCAAATAAGGTGGCAATTCTGAGGACTCTCTCTGATTCATCAGGTTGAAACCGCCCTTCTTTCTTGCGGCGTGCTAACGTACGGCTGGCGATGTTAACCGTAGATGCCAGAGTGTCTGCGGAAACTTCTAATTTCTTTTGGATCTTTTCAAATGCAGATATTGGTAGGCCTTTTTTTATATTTTGGATGAGTTCATTTTTTTCCGTACTAATTAGATTCATGCCGATCACTGCATCTTTAGCGGAAATCTTCCGGCCGGCTTTTGAAGATCCGGTCTTTGCTTGTGTTTTTGCCGCCATGGTGCCCTCTCCTTTTTAATTTATGTCATGTTGCAATATTAATACAGCCATATGGCAAAGTAAAGGGAAATTTAGGTGCCCTCGTTTTTATTTTTGCGTCTTTTCGGCTGTCGTGTCTGGAAACACGCGATCAATGAAGCTGTTGCGAAATAATCCGTGTGGGTCGCAACTCCGGCGCAGACGGTTGAAGTCGTCATAGGCCGGATAAAGTTCGCGAATCTTTTCGGAGTATAGCGAAAAACTCTTGCCCCAGTGCGGACGTCCCTTGAAGTCGCTCATCAATGCTTCGAATTCCCTGAAATAGTTTTTAGCCCAACCAAGACTGCTGACGTAGGCGCCGATATAACAGCTGTCACGCCCATTCGCCGGGCTCATTGGAACATCATCCGCAGCCACGAAACGTACCTCCATCGGAAAATTCACCTTATAATCCGCATCCGCCGCAAGGATCATTTTTCTGGTTTCGTCGATGGCCTTGGCTGCCTTCTCTATGGGTATCGCATACTCCGTCTCCTGATGGATCGGAATCGAGCTGCTGACCTTGATAACCCGATCACTGCGGTCCACCCGCCTGTGAGGATGGTAATGGATTTTCTGGACCGTGTTGTGCACAAATGGAATTACCCGGGGAATGTTTCGGCCGAGTCCGATCAGGGCCGTGAAGAAGACGCCGGAAAGACCCGATTGGTCCATGAAACCCGTGAAGCCGGCGCCCCCTCTGGGTTTGTCTGTCCTATTGAATGTGTATACTTGGATCTTGTCGGTATAGGGAAGCCACCAGAACTTACAGTAATCGTTGGTGTTGAGATAGGTGTCCAGATTCGTCAAGGCGGCGTCGAAATCGACCAGTTCCAGGCACTCTTCCAAATCAAATGCTTCAACACACCTGAATGTGATTTCGGTGACCACTCCAAGACATCCGAGATTGACTCGAGAAGCTGAGAAGAGCTCCGGCTCGTGCGCTGCGTCCAGTTCATGGATTTGGCCCAAGCCGTCGACCAGGCGGATCTTTTCGATGCTGGTGGACAGGATCGGCGTTTTAGCACCGGTCCCGTGGGTACCGGTAGCGATATACCCAGCGGCTGTTTGGAGAATGATGGAACCGAAGTTGTCGAACGCAAGCCGATGTTCAGCCAATACCTCATTGACATCCTTCAACTGCGCACCGGCTTGGACACGGACCCGGCGTTTATCCCTATCAACATCGAGCACCTTATCCATGTTGTCGAACCTGATCGCATTCTGCGGCATGTCGATGATGTCCGACCACGAAAGTGCGCTGCCAATGGCTTTAATTTGTTTTTGATCCTCGACAGCACGTTGAATCAATGCGGCTGTTTGTTCTTCGTCCTGCGGCCGATATACCGTCTCAGGAGTCCAGATTTGGGTGCCATCCCAATTTTTAATTCTCTTTGTATTCATTTAACAGCCTCCGCCCGGTTTCGCGCTGATGAGTCACACATACACATGTAAAAAATCGGAGCAAAAAAAATAAAAAGGCAACGTGCAGCCGAGCTACAGATGGAGCCTTTCGTAGGTTGGGTTGAGGCCGGATTTGTTAAGGTTGGATTTCTTACCTTAACCCAACCTACCAAATTGGAGTTATACCGCGTTTGCCTATATATGCCGAAACCCAACATAATGATCCCTTTCTTTGGCTATAGGTCCGAAAAAAAATTGAAAGGGGACAGCAAAGGCGAGCCCGTAATCTCAAGCCTGCCGTTCTCTCAAATAATTCTGCCTTACCGTAACAATAGGGCAGGATCAAATGAAAAAGATCAAAAGATCGTCAATAAATGAAAGACAAGGAAAATGTGGGGGGAGAACTTTTCAGGATTTTTTTATAATTTTACGGGTCTATATACCAAATTAAGGCTAAATGTTAACTAATCGAGAAAGGTCCGTTGGGTTTCGATCCTGGTAAAGAATCTGTGATAAAGAAGATAGAATTCACCGTCTGCATCCGTGACGGCTTCACCCAGGCGATCGTCAAATAAGAGATCTTTATCAAAGACACTGACCCGCAAATCGGATATCCCCTTCCCGTCCGGCCCCGAAATCCGACCGTACACAAGCCAGTCCTCCGGTCCGGGCCGCAGGCGGCTGGATTCCAGTTTGGCGTTCCAATCCACGATTCCTTGCAGTGATTTGGATCTTATCAGACGCCCTTTGAGATGTTCGGCTTTAATGGTCTTCTTGCCCGATCGGTTCTCTAATCGCTGTTTTTTAGATGCATTTTTCATCGATCCTTCCTTTGAGTTGTAATTAGGTAAGGCTGGTTTAATTAAGCTGAATTTTTTCTTCGCTTGCAGGTTGGGTGGAGATCCGGCTGAGTCCCGCCGCGGCGGGTTTGGGGTTTCGTTCCTCTACCCAACCTACTAAAAACTGTCCAGTGTCGTTGATTCGATACCAGAATCGAAACCCAACGGACCTGTCTTGACCGGTTAACATTTAACCTTAATTTTGTATATAGGTCCAAAAAAAATTTTAGGTTGACATGCAAAAGAATTGAATATACAGCCAAAAAGAGTGCGACGCAAAAGCTTTTCTGAAACCACCGAGGCCGTGATCAATACCGTCGTTGCATGATCCATAACGATTCCCGCCAAATTTTATATCGCCAAAAAAGGAACCAGGCCGATGTCACTACCTGACTTTGCAAAGATTAAGGAACTGGCCGAGAAATACCAGCCCGAAATGACCCGATTTTTGCGCGACATGATCCGACTGCCCAGCGAAAGCTGTCAGGAAAGGGCGGTCATCGAGCGGATCCAGGCTGAAATGGAGAAGGTGGGATTCGATAAAGTGGATATCGATCCTATGGGCAACATCCTGGGGACTATTGGAAACGGCAGGCATCTGATTGCCATGGATGCTCACATCGACACCGTCGGGATCGGCAACATGGAAAACTGGAAATTCGATCCCTATGAAGGCTACGAAGACGACGAGGTGATCGGCGGCCGCGGCGCCAGCGACCAGGAGGGCGGCATGGCGTCCCTGGTTTATGCGGGCAAGATTATCAGGGATCTGGGACTAGAGGGCGACTACACCCTCGTGGTGGTCGGAACCGTGCAGGAGGAAGACTGTGACGGGCTATGCTGGCAGTACATCATTAAAGAGTCGGGGTTGAAGCCCGAATTCGTGGTTTCCACCGAACCGACCGACGGGGGCATCTACCGCGGTCAGCGCGGCCGCATGGAGATCAAAGTTGCGGTCAAAGGGGTCAGCTCCCACGGATCGGCTCCCGAGCGGGGCGACAATGCCATTTTCAAGATGGGACGCATCTTGGGTGAACTGGAAGCCCTGCACGGCCGCCTGAAAACAGACGATTTCCTGGGTAAAGGCTCCCTGACGGTTTCT
This sequence comes from Desulfobacterales bacterium, assembly GCA_020345785.1. The sequence goes on along the minus strand of CP070771.1, from coordinate 1,299,587 downwards.
GAAATCTTCTACACCTCGCCGTCGCGCTGTGCGGTGGCGGATGGCTGCACCATCTCCATCGACCGCCGACTGACAACCGGTGAGGATAAGGCGCTGGCCCTGCAGCAAATTCGGGACCTGCCCGCGGCCAAGGCCGCCGATGCCCAGGTTTCCATGTATACCTACGATAAGCCGTCCTTTACCGGCTTGGTCTATCCCACCGACTGCTACTTCCCGTCCTGGGTGATTCCGGAGAACCACGTGGTCACGCAGTCGGCGGTGGCGACCTACAAATCCCTGTTTGAGAAAGAACCGCGGGTGGACAAGTGGACTTTTTCAACCAACGGGGTCTCCATCATGGGCATGTTCGGCATCCCCTGCGTGGGCTTCGGTCCAGGCAAAGAGTCCGAGGCCCATGCCCCCAATGAAAAGACCTGGAAGGCCGACCTCGTGCGCTGTGCCGCCTTCTACGCCGCTTTGCCGCTTGTGTACCTGAAGAAACTTAGTAATACCTGAATTGAGCGATTTCCTTGAACCTGCACCCAGTCCGGGCGGGCGTAAAGCCCGCCCCTACAAAACGTTTCTTAACCTGTTAGGTTAGGTAGGGGCGAGGTTTATCCTCGCCCGCACAGAACGGGATATTGTTTCAATTTTGGTATTGAAATCGCTAAACATAGGTAATAAATAATTGAATATTGAAGAATAAATATTTAAGGAATTCTGTCTTT
>CP070771.1:1292056-1298780 GCA_020345785.1 Desulfobacterales bacterium | reverse complement strand
GCGTTGGAGACCCGGTTATTCCGGAGGACACCATGGAAGAAATCTTCCGGCAGCAAAGCCGCCTGAAAGGAGAATTTCAGAAAGTCTCCTGGGGGGTGAGCGATCCGGGTCAACTCCAACATTTGCGAAGCATTTACGAAGCAAAAGGCCCCGGGGCGGTTCCCGCACCACGGCACATCCTTGAGCAGGCGGCCGAGGCTCAAATCCTGGTGGTGCATTTTACGCCGGTGTCCGATGAAATCCTCGCGGGCCTGCCGGAGCTCAAAATCATTGGCGCCGCCCGGGCGGGCGTTGAAAATATCGACGTCGAGGCCGCCAATCGCAGAGGCGTGCCGGTTTTAAACGTAACCGGACGCAATGCCGAAGCGGTATCGGATTTTACCATCGGATTGATGCTGGCCGAATCCCGCAACATCGTCCGGTCCCACGTGGCGCTGCTTAAGGGAAGCTGGCGCAAGCAGTTTGTCAACACTCCCTATTCCGGTGTGCTGCGGGGCAAAACCGCCGGTCTGGTGGGCTACGGCCATATCGGCCGGCTGGTCGCGCGCAAACTCGAGGGGTTTGGCGTGCGTATCTTGGTTTATGATCCCTACGCACCCGCGGACATGATACTTGCAGACGGCTGTGAGACGGCCGGCATCAGCGAGCTGTTCAGACAAAGCGATTTCATCTCGCTGCACGCGCGGTTAACCGGCGAAACCCGCCATCTTGTCAACGCCGAACTCATCGCTGAAATGAAGCCTTCCGCCTATTTCATCAATACGGCTCGCGCCGGACTGGTGGATTATGGTGCGCTCATCAAAGCGCTCCAGGAAAAGCGCATCGGCGGCGCCGCCCTGGACGTCTACGAACTGGAACCCCTGCCCCAGGACAGCCCGCTGTTGGCGCTGGACAACATCACGCTGACATCTCATCTGGCCGGTGTCACTCAGGACACCTACCGGCTCTCCATGGAGCTTCTTTACAAAAACCTGGCTGACTTCCTGGAAGACGGCCGTCAGGAAAACCTGGTAAATCCATCTGCAACCGGCAGCCCCGGCCTGCAGAGTTGGCTGGCGACGCTGCGATGAAAAATCAGGCCATCCTAACCATCGATGCCGGAACCACCTTCTGTAAAGCACTGGTGTGGAATGCAAACGGCGTGGTCCTGTCCCAGGCCCAGCGCATGAACCCGCCGATATATCCGCGTCCGGGATGGGCTGAACAAACACCGCAACTCTGGTGGGACAATACGCAACACACCGCCAGGGCCGCTCTGCAGGAAGCTTTTGCAAAAAACAGGGATCTTCACATCGCCGCGGTGGCCCTGACCTCCTGCCGGGACATCGTCATTTCGACCGACCGCCACGGCGAGCCTATGGCAAATGCCATACTCTGGATGGACACCCGGGCCAAAAAAGAGTCCGAGGAAATCGCAGCACAGATCGGCTCGGCTGTCGTTCACCGTCAAACCGGTATGATTCCAGGACCGACTTTCCCGGCCTGCAAGATTCTCTGGCTGAAGAAACATCAACCCGAACAGGTTAAAAACTGCGCTTACTTTCTGCAGCCCAAAGATTATATATTTTTTCGGCTTACGGGAGACATACTGACCGACTACTCCATGGCTTCGCGAACTATGCTCTTCGACCAGGCGACCTACCGCTGGTGGGACGCAATTTTTGACCTGCTCGAGATCAAAACCGAACGCTTGCCGGAGCTTGCGGAGGCCCTGTCATCGCGGCCGATCCAACCCGACGTCGCCCGTCAACTTGGATTGCCGCCTGAAACACCCGTCATTCTGGGAGGGGGAGATCGGCAGTGCGAAGCGCTGGGCGCTTCGGTGTCGGAAAACCGGGCCATGGATTCAACCGGAACGGCAACCAATGTTTCCTTGTCCGGGTTGCAGACCGGCATGCCTTATCACCCCAAGGTCGTGCGCTCGATCCACGTGATTCCAGATCATCTTTTAATGGAAGTGACCATCAACACCTCCGGTCTGGCCATGGAGTATTTTCGAGAGCTTTTCAGGGGCGACGAAACTTATTTTGAACAGACCGAAGCCCAGGCGGCCGATGTGCCGCCGGGTTCGAACGGTCTGATCGTTCTGCCCTTTTTCATGGGTGCCCGTTCCGTCCGCTGGAACCCGCGGGCTGCCGGCGTTCTTTTCGGCCTGACCTTTGCACACAAAGACAAGGAAATCATTCGCGCCCTGATGGAAGGCATCGCCTTCGAAGAGAAAACCGCCCTGGGGGTTTTCCGCGAAATTGGATTCACGCCGGTGGAGATCCGGGCCCTGGGCGGCGGATCGCGCAGTGGTCTCTGGAATCAGATCAAGGCCGATGTCACCGGTATCCGGGTGGTGACCCTGGATGTTTCAGACGTGGCTTCTTTCGGCGCGATGGCCCTGGCCGCTGCGGCGACCGGTATGGACCCGGATCCGTCCACTGCGGTCAAGCGCATGAGCAAAACCAAAAAAGAATATATGGCCGATCCCATAGTCACGGACCGCTACCGGGAGATATTCCGACTGTATACCGATTTGTATGACGCCAACGAAAAAATGTTCGACCGATTGGAAAATGTAAAGCGAGACTAACTGGAGGTAAAAATGAATGTAGGCAAAACTATCAGAATGAACAGAATGACCAACCCGAAATCCGGCAAAGTGTTTTTCGCCACCATCGACCACGGCTTTCATCGCGGCGTGCTGCCGGGTATAGAGGACATAAAATCGGCTATCGAAAAAATCGCCGCCGGCGGCCCGGACGTGATGACCATGCACAAGGGCCTGGCAAAACAGTACTTTGCGCCCCATGCCGCCCGAATCTGTCTGGCGATCAAAAGCACGACCTTCTCGCCCTACCATCCCAACCTGGATGTGCCGGTCGCCGAGGTGGAGGAAGTGCAAAAATTGGGCGCGGACGCGGTTTCTATCGGTCTTTTGACCGGCACCAAGGGTCAACCGGCGATGTTTGAGCATATGGGCCGCATCTCGCGCGAGTGCGAAGATCGCGGCATGCCGCTGATTGTCCATGCCTATCCCAAAGGCGAGATGATCAAAGACGAAGAGCGCTATGCCTACGAGCATGTCTCCTACGCGGTGAGAGCGGCCGTAGAATGCGGCGCCGATGTAGTCAAAACCTGGTACACCGGTGATTACGACTCTTTTGCCCGGGTAGTGGATGCCAGTCACGGGCGGGTGGTGGTGGCCGGGGGTGCCAAAATGAAAGACACCGAATCTTTCTTCAAAGTCACCCACGATGTCATCCGGGCCGGCGCCTTCGGCGTCGCATACGGCCGAAATATCTTTCAGGCCGCAGATCCTGCCAAAATGGTTACCGCCCTCAAGTCCATCATTCACGAGGGTGCCACCCCGGATCAGGCCATGGAAATTCTGCGGGGGTAAAATAAGGAACTATAATCGCCTATAAAGGCAGGGTAAGGATTGCAGAAAGCAGCCACGCATCTTTCGAGATTGAGCTTGGAAGATGGGCCCCTGCAGGGCAGCAAATTTATGGCGACTTTATTTAAATGGGTTTCAGGTGTCAGCCCAGCCGATGGCCGAGGAGCGGCCAGTTTGATCGATAAAAAACTAATGAACTTCGAACATCGAACGTCCAATCACGCCTTGGCGTGATCCAATGAATGAATTCTGTCTATTTTATAAAAAAGACTGAGCAAGCCTACTTCGCCAAATTGGCTACGAAGGCCGCAAGCGAAACCACATAAAACTCCCCTTTCCTAAATGGGGCCGGGGGGATTTTCGATATTCTGCCCGCCTCGACGGACTGTTCGGTTTAGGTGAAGTTTCATGCGGGATTTCTAGTGCAAGGCACCTGGTAGTAAGTTTAAGATTGAAGATATGAGGCATTTCTCAATCTTTATAAAATCAGGCATTTCCGCGGCAATGGGCTGAAACCTGACACCTGAAACCTCTAAAAAAGCAATCCTCCAGTCAGCATCGACAACAAATTCTAGGATATCGCACAAATAAGCGCCTTGTCTTCTCGCCTTTTATTTCAGCCGGTAGCGAAAATCGCAGTAATCCGCGCCCTCCATGATGGTCTGGGACCGTTTCAGCGAGACAGCCGGGTTAAATCCCTCGACCAGGGCAAAATCCCGGGTGCAGGAAAAAATGGTGCCCATTTCACGTATTCCCAGGCTTTCATAAAGCTCGGCATAGCGGCAGCGGGTGACGTTGAAAGACAACACCTCCGCTGAGGTTTCGATCACGTCCATTTCGAGGGCAGCGTCTTTGGTCCAGAACTGCAGCGAATCTGCAAAATGCCTAAGGGAATTGCCTCCCATCTGTCGGCTGAGGTCTTGACCCTGCTCCCGGGCGACCCGGACGATGGTATCCCGCACCACGGCCAGCACCTCGTCGCGGCCGAACGCCTCACCCAGGGCATCGATTACCGGAGCCAGAATGCGGGCCTCGACTTCACGCCGGGTCAACACGCCGAGCCTGGCATTGAGATTGTCCTCTTTTACCGGCTTTCCATCAGAAGTCGGATCCTTCGAACGATTATGATCAGACATCCAGCATCTCCTTTCGAACCATACAGATTTTGATGGTCTCGCAAATAATTAGGAATACATCCTTTTTACGATTAAGTAAATTATTTAATCAGTCAGGTAAGTTATTGTGATTTAGTGTGTCATTCCCGCGGAGGCAGGAATCCAGAAAATTCCGTATCGGGTTGACTGGCTGCCCGCCTTCGCGGGCATGACGAAAAATTCCCCCCGACCTCTCAATTATTTAGTATTTATACATCAGGATCATAATAAATTAGGTATTCGCCCGTTGAATCGCTGATTATGGGATTGCCGGCCGGGACAGCTATTTAAATAATCCTGTGAATGTATGCAAAGGGATTTTTTATTTCATTTTGGCAGTCTTAGATCAGGTTAAAATCTTTACAAATCAACGCCATTTGTTTTATAACATAACCAACCCGCCCTGGAAAATACCGACACCAGGTTTGAGTAAAACCTCGTCGTCCAATTGAGCCTGATGCGGATGTTCAATGTTGTGCGGGCGGATGAATTCTAGATTAATTGTGGTTGGAAAGGAGCCAATAAGGATGAGCGCATTCGGCGAAAAAGTAACTGACTTGAGAAGGGAGCGCGGTTTAGCGGCAAAGGAGGTTTGCCAAAAGGCCGGCATTCCGCAATCAAGATTGATTGAACTGGAAAGGGGGATCAGGATACCCACACCGGGTCAGATCGACAAGCTTGAAAAATTTTTTGGGGTTAATTCGGGCGGTCTCGCCGAATTGGCCAAGTTAGAGGCGCCGACCCAATAGGATTGATGGAATTTTGAGTAATTTTATGAAATTCCGAGAGCGAATGAATTAGAATGATGAGTTTATCTTTATCCAACAGGCTCCCGCACAACGGTGCATCGATGATGAAATTTGCCGCGACAACGATATTCCTGACTCTCATTTTCAGTCTGTGCACGGTTGCAGCCGAAACCGATCAGCAGGTCCAAAATAATGCTTCTGCTGAAAATTCCGTATGGCAAAAACTTGCCGAAGGTCTTGAATTAGGCATTTTCAACTCACCCCTGCCTTCAGAAATCGGCGATTCAAAACTACGAATCCTGAGAATTGACCCGCAGCACTTCGAGCTTAGATTGCTCAATGCGTCGGCTATTGAAGACGGACGGCCGCTGTCCGTCAAAGAATGGAGCCGCCAAAACGGTTTGGTGGCCGCCATCAACGCCAGCATGTACCAGGCCGATTACAAAAGCAGCGTATCTCTGATGCGCACCAAAGCCCACGTGAATAATCCACGACTCTCCAAAGATATGGCGATCCTGGCCTTTGACAGAAAGCAGTCCGACGTTCCCCGGGTAAAAATTATTGACCGGCAATGTGAAGATTTCGAGAACTGGAACAAAAAATACGACACCGTGATCCAAAGTATTCGCATGATTTCTTGCACCGGTAAAAACGTGTGGACGCAGCAACCCCAAAAATGGAGTACAGCGGCCATCGGCGTCGACGACCGGGACCGGGTTTTGTTCATGCATGTCGGATCGCCGTACAGCACCCACGACGTTATCGACATCCTTAAAAAACTGCCCCTCAACATTGCCAGAGCGATGTATACTGAAGGCGGCCCTCAGGCCCAATTGTATATCAACATTGGAGAGCATGAATATGAATTCGTGGGCAATTATGAGATCGAACTTCAGGGAAATATGAAAAAGCTCATTTCACGACCGGTACCCAATGTAGTGGGAATAAGTTTGAAAGCGAAAAAGAAATCAGGAGAATTCGGAAAATGAAAAAACTAGTAATCTTTGCTTTGGCTGCACTGATTCTGACAGCAACGATCGGGTGCACGGGTGCGATGGATGGGGTCATCCGACGGGATGCTGCCAGATTCCAGATCACCTACACCGATTCAAGAGTTGCGGTGGCTGAATTAATTGCAGTACTGCCGAGCGGTGAACGTTTACAGGGCAAGCCTGAAAGACTCGACACGACCAAGGAAATGACGTCGGCCGTCGCTGCCGGCAGCATCGATGAGCCGGCAACTTTTCCCGCTTTGCAGACATTTCCCGGAAACGTAAAGGCGACCTTGTCCGGCAGTAAGGGCGGCAAAATGGGGTGCCGATTTAAATTAACCGATATGATCATCGGTTTTTCCAGCGGCGGCTTCGGGCTCTGCCAGATGTCGGACGGCAGGGTGATTGATGTGTTCTTTTAGAGCGGTGGGTTCAGAGGTTCAG
>CP070771.1:1285228-1291956 GCA_020345785.1 Desulfobacterales bacterium | reverse complement strand
CTACTAAGCCGACTTAATGGAGAAACCACAGTGATCTCCAGCATCAGCATCATAAAAACGATAGAAATCAATCCGATGATGAAAAGCGCGATGATGAAGTAGACCAGCGTGTCTCGCCCTCGATTGTAAATGATTCTGGGTGCCGTCACTTCCACGATGAAAGCCGCATTGCCGTAGAAATCATTTTGCAGCATTAATCCCGAAATGGATTTGCTATTCACCGGCTTGACCGCGATCTCATTTTCCTTGTAAAGCACAGGCAGAAGCGCCCGAAATCCAGATAGCTTTGCATCATCGTTGAACGCGTGCACGGAGAAAGACAAATTCATCATTGACGCAATCCGCTTGATTTCGAGTGAATCCAAGTATCTTCCGATAACCAGCGCACCCCGGATAGGGCCGCTGTAATCGCTCTTGGTAATGGGCCTTGAAGCCACCATCGCAGGTCCGAGGCTTGTCATCACAAAACCGGTTTTACTGCCGGCGGTATCCTGGTGTTGCAGCAGTAAATCCCTGTCAGCAGGCAACTTCAGGAAGTCCGGCGGCAGCCGCATTTCTGCTGGCTGCACCAAATCAATATTTTTGCCGGCCACGAGCTTACCGAATTCGTCGAAAAAAAGCATGAAGTTGAGCCGGAGATTGATCAGGACGCTGCCTGTGAGGTTTTCATCGATGTAACGCTGATTGCCGTCTTCAACAAACGCATAGGAAGCGTCCCAGGAGGCCCAATCTTTGGCCGTGGCATCCAGTCCGGCAAAAATGTCTGAAAAATTATTGAGAACCCGTTCGACATCCAGTCGGGTTTCCTGTTTTTCCAGCTCGGTAAATCCTCCCAGCACCATAATTCGTGAAGTGACGGCAAGAGATACCAGCAAAATAAAAATTGTCATCCCGACCACAAGCAGTGTTTTCTTTCTGATGCTCATTTTGACGGCCCTTTTCTTTCAACTTTCCCATGGCTTTCAATGACGGCAATCCCGGCCCGGTGCAACTTATCCCGCGGGCGGGATGTTCGACCCGGCATAGAGGTTCCGATTTTCAATGCGAGAATAACCTTTCAGCTGTGCGGTTGCAATGAAAAACGATTTTACTTTTCTCCCTATCGAAGATCCCGCATTTTTTCCTTGTGGGAGGGAGAGATTGGAGGAAGGGAGCGAAAAATTCCAGGCGCCGCCCTTAGACTAGCCGCAAAAACGATAGAGCGATGAGGTGTTCGAAATAGGAAGTTGCTTATTCAGAGCGGAATCAATCCAGAATCGCGAATTGTGTATCGGCATCAACCGCGGCGCAACATATTGAGGCATCAATTCAACGGAACCATTCGTCATCCAGATAACGAAAGCGGGCTTTATTGTCAATATTGATTTTAGGAGCCGGAAAGGAAAAGATTTCAGAAAGCCTCCGGCTCGCCCGAAGGGTGAAAATTAATGAGATAAAATAGACTTTATTCCGATTTAACCGATAAGTACAAAACTCGAAACTGAATAATTTGCTGAAAACAGGTGTGGTAAGTATAAAACAACCATCTCATTAATTTTCATGCGAGATTCAGGTATTAACCTGTTGCCGCCTAAAAATCGGAAGATCTTATATCGGTATATTATTGAGAATTCTTTATAAAAAAAGGGGATCAACCAAGCAGAGTTAGAGATCTGAAACCATCGGACCGATCTTGGCAATCCGGGAATTCGTTTTCAAGATGCAAGCCGCATCGCTAAACTGCGGATATGCCGGTCGTCGGTTCCGCAGCAGCCTCCTAAGACCTTCAAGCCGAAGTCCGCATGAAGTCCGGCAACCGCTCGGCCAAAGGCTTCCGGGTCCTCTTCGACCAGGCTTTCACTGTTGTCCAGCGCTTCCGGTGTCAAGGCGGCCGTGTTGGCGAACAGGCCGACGATTCGCTCCCTGACATGGGAAGAAGAATGCTCCCTGTGCACGAGTGCACTTTTCAAAAATGAAGCATGGGTGCAGTTGGCCATAAAGGCCATTGGCCCTGGGTTCACGGCATCCTCGATTGCTGCCAAAGCCTGTTTAAGGGGCGTGCCGTCGAGCAGGGTGCCTTCCGGTCGCACCACAAAAGAAACCACGTACGGGGTTCCGGTGCGGGCCAGGGCGGCTGCCAGTCCGATCGCTTCGCTGAGCGCCGGCAAGGTGGCGGCCAGCAGAAAGTCCACTCCGGCCTCGGCCAACCTTTCCGCCTGCCAGGCGTGAAATAGACAGGCCTCTTCGGCGCCAAGAGCTTCGTCCGGGTGGTAGGCATTTCCGCGGCAACTCAACAGACCGCAAATCACGACCTTTTGGGTATAAAGCCCGTAGCTTGCTCGCAGCGCATCCAGAAACCGGAAATTATCGCCGTTCAAATCCCGGCTTCCGTATCCGGCCGTCTCGATCCGCTCTCGGCTGGCGCGCCAGGTTGGGGTGGAAAGCACCAGCGGCAAATTATATTCAAATCCGATGTCCAAGTATTGACGGTAGATCGTCTCGATGGCCAAACGGTTGTCGTCGTCGTAAATGAAGGCTGAATTGACCACTTGGGGGTCGAGTTCGGAGCCGCTGCGGCGCAGTCGTTCGATGACGGCCCCCTCGCCGAGGATGCATGGGTATTGATCGAAAAACCGATGGATATTATTTGAATTCATTTTATTTCCGTATTTTGCTTGTTGACTCCACTCATAAGCCCTCCCGCTCTATCGCGGGATGAGAATTGATAAGGTTTTACCAAAATTCTTATAAATTAGCGACCATCGGCAATGTGTGGTTCCGGCCCCTTCCAGGGGCCTTCCTCATACTCCCAGCCCTGCTGGTGGTCGCTAATTGGCTGACGCAGATTTTCAGGGTTTCGGAACATCCCGCTTGCCCTTGCGTCTTTTTAAGGATTTGAAAACCATGTCCTTTTGCAGGCGCCTTTTTGCTATCCGGCTTTTGCGCAAAGCCGCCTTTCGTTTCAAATCACCGTATTTGCCGAACCTGCCTCCCATGACGGTCGTCCCCCTTGCGTAAGCGTGTTTTTGAAAACATACTAATAAGTTCGTTATTGTTTAGACAAAAATTAGCCCCCCCGAGTTTATATCCCACTTTTTAAGGAGTTTTTAATCGAACGATCAGGTTTATTGGTATGGAATCAATTATATTATTTTAAATCAGACAGGATAAACAGGATTATTAGGATGTTTTTTTTGTCTTCATCAATTTCCGGAAGCAAAGAATAAAAGAATCCATTGAATCCTGTAAATCCTGTCCAAGAATTAAAAAATATAAACGAATCCATTCATTGTCTAAATAATTATTGCCTCATTAGTACTTAAATTTTTTGGCTTGATCAATTTCGGTTACCTATTTCTTGCTTAAGGCATTAATATCAGCGATTCTCTAAATAAAAAGGGTGTTCAATTTTGTTATATACTGAATATCAGACTATGCAGCCCCCAATGCGCTCTTCACCGAGAATCGCTGCCTCAGTAGAATTTCTCTTGACATTAAAATTGATTTAAAATATCAAAATGTCAATATGCGATCTTCTGACAGTGACAACTGAATCTTACATCTGACTCTCATTCTTAATGTCAATTCTTTCCGCTATTCCACTTCACGCTGAGCTGCGCTTCAATTCTAATAAATCCGCTCTCAAAAATAGCACTTCCAGGTTGGTAGATCGTTCTTTGAAAATTGAGGCCTCATGTTAGACCCAAGCGTCAGCGGATTAACCAAACCATTAAACCTTTCCGCTAAGTTATGCGGGATGGTCCAGGCTATGCTTTGCGGATAGATGGGCTTCTTAAATGTAATTATCTCACCGCCCGCTTCGCTCGAGCCGCAGAGATCGCAGAGGGAATAATATTTTTCCTTTGCCGCTGAGAGGCCGGCAAAGGAAAAGCTTTCAGCTTTGCTTGACACTCAAAGGACTTATGAAAGTATTAGCAGGATGCAGTGCCGAAAGGCTGCTGATTTTTGCTTTCCGGCCTCTCAGCGGAAAGCAAAAAGTAAGAATATCCTCTGCGTGCTCGGCGTCTTTGCGGTGAAAATGAATATCAAATCGGCCCCCCTTTCAGGGGGATCATCAAGCCACCCCTTTTAGGGGTGGTGTTTGCCTACTGAGCATTCAGGCAATGGCACTGGAAGTATTTCCCAGTGGAATACTCCAAATGTTAAACTTCAACAAAAGGAGGTCGTTATGCCAGTATATGTTACCTTGTATAAGTACACAGGTTCTATTAAAGGTGGTGGACCGGAACGATTTAAACAGGTCCAAGAGATTGTCGCCGCTGAGAATGGAGAGATCTTGCATGTCTACGGACTTTTGGGAGCTTACGATATTATGTCGGTAGCCCAGTTTCCCGATAATCGCACAGCCATGAAAGTTGCTGCCAAAGTAGGCAACCTGATCACCGCTCAAACTCACACCATGGCGGCTGTAGAGCGAGATGATTTTCTTCAATTGCTAACTGAGCTGTAGATCACACCTAATAGATATCTAGATCACACCTAATAGATATCTAAAGGTGTCTGTGGATTAGCCTCAAAACCCCATCTCTCCAATTAAGAGGTGGGGTTTTTTATTGACCTGAGACAGCACAAGAAGCCCCCCCTTTCAATCTTCTGGTTTATCATGCTTTGTGCATCGTGAAGCGCATGTCGGTAGCACCCTGCTCGGCGTTCTCGCTTATTTGCGCAGGTCGCGGGGCGACTGCCGCAGTCGCGGCCTCGGCGCGCGCCATGTCGTCGCGAACAAGGCGAGCCAGTACCCGGTAGTGATCTCGCCATTGCTTCTTAGGCAGCCAACCAAAAAGCGACAACATCAATTTTGACAGAATGCCGCGGTCGTTCGCGTGCATGCGCATTGATACTTTACAGCGACCACCCGGGAGATCCTGCATGGCAAATGTGACGCGTCCGTTAGGGGGCTTGGCGATAGATGTGCCCACTGAGACGGTATCCGTCGAGATATAGTCGAACGGCTGCCAATCGATGATGCGGTGATTCAGTCGATAGCTGCCATGGTCGCAATGGCTCTCCATTCCGACGCCCCAGCGGCCATGAGAGGTCGCTCGATTATCGACGCGCCGTTCGGAATCCTCTACGGCGACATCAGGCGCGAAGACAAACACGGCATCGCCTTCAAGTTCGACGAAACGCAACGGAGCCGACAATTTTTCGATGAGAAGGTCACTGATCTCTGCCAGAATCCCATGCGCGTGCGCCAGCTCATTATTCGTCAGAAATCCGGTGTAACCCGAAATATCGCCAATTACAAAGTAGCCCGCATGGGTCCCGTCGAGTGAGTCGTCAGACGGGATTCTATTTCTTTTATTAATTTTTCTCAGATCAGGCGAATTCCCAGACACCACGTAGGGTTATATTATAATTCTCTTGTACCTTTCTTCCATTTTGGTATATAAGCCAGACAACCACACGTTAAATCAATAGTTTCAGACAAATCTATAAAATGAGCGGAGTTGATTATTTCGTGCCAATCCTTGATGCTATCGACGATGCTCTCAAGGCTTTTAGTTTGAACTGTGCGATATCCCAATCGACGACGACAACAACTGATGTGATTAAATGAGGCATCAAGCAACCGGAGTAAAGACAGTTTATGGCAACACAAAAATATGAATTTGAGCTAAAAAATGATCTTTCCGAGCTAAAATCCCTAAACCAGCATCTAACTAATTTGGGTAGTCTCGCCGGACTCTCGAAAGTTTCCATATTACGGATAAATGTCTGCTTAGATGAATTGTTTACAAATATAGTCTCCTATGGCTTTGAAGACGATTTGGAGCATATAATTAAATTCGCTGTCAATGTAGACAACAATTTGATGATCATTCATATTGAAGACGATGGAATGCCTTTTAATCCACTTAAAAAAATAGATCCGGATTTTCCCGCTAATGTTGAGAGCGCCCAAATCGGCGGGCTGGGAATTCTTATTATCAGAAAATTGATAGATAATATTTCCTATGAAAGAAAGCAGGGCAAAAATAAGTTGACGATGAAAAAAGTTATTCAGGAAAATCCTTAGCGCAGAGGCAGCAATCCCTGAACGGGATAGGAAATGACAATAATGAACTTAAAAACCTTGCGGTTGGGCTGATGAATCAGACTGAATTCGATGGTCTGACTTTCCCCCTAAGTTGCATAAAATGTTTTCCTGAATTTAGGCCGTTGTCATGAAAAGCATTGGCAATATTACGTGTTCCTGGATACTGGTTTCCAGTCTTCGCTTTTTAAGAGCGTCGCCCCGGCAGGCTGGATACCGGATATTTCACCCCTCACTTCCGGCGCATTTCCGAACATCCAGCATCAAGAATCAAGTATCCCCGCTGAAGCGGGATCTCCACACCGCTCCGACCAGCATCGTCCCGGTAAAAACGACTGTCTGCTGCAAACCAACATCAAGAGTTTAGCAGACTTATGCAACGTTAAGGTTTATTGTGCATCACGCCCTCAACAATGATGCTTCCCACATGCCCCCCAGGCAGCCTCGAGTAATTCCGCGCTTTAAAAATTCAGTTTACAATTACCGGATTGTTTGCTTTAACGGTCAGCAGCGCTTGGTGGGCCGAGCGCCATGTGATCAATTCGGGAAAGTATCCCGTTAGGCAGGTGGAGAGGTTTTATTCCATGATTGAAAACCTGGTCCTTTGGGCTATGCGCTTACTTGCGCGATATCGACAATTTGTTGTCGATGTTGCCGAGTACTTTGATTTTTTTGAGGTTTCAGGTGTCAG
>CP070771.1:1278396-1285128 GCA_020345785.1 Desulfobacterales bacterium | reverse complement strand
GCTCAGGCACAGCACCAGAAATACGACCCATACGATTACTTTCAAGTGTTTCGAATACATTTGGTGTGTCCTCTTCAATTCTCACCCCGATCGGTCGGGGGGCTGCTGCATGAATTTATGATTGGAAAAATTTAGTAAAATTAAATGTTTCAAATGGATATTGCAAGGAATTTTTGCAGCTGATTGGTTAGGTTATACTATAACTCATTTTCAAAAGCACGCAACAACCTGATGCGGTGAATATTCAAATTTGATATTTGCTTTTCGCAGCAAACATCCTATATTTATTCTTTATTATCGGTCGGCCGCGATACCGTTTCATTCGTGTCCAATATGAAGCGGGGTTTAGATGTCCAGACAAAAAAGCTGATCTTATTTACAGGAGCAGACCATGGAACGGTTGAAGAAAAACAAAAATTTTACAGGTCCGGAGGGTCCGGTGGTTCTGGCCATTCTGGATGGAGTCGGAATCGGGAAGTATGAAGAAGGCGATATTGTTCGCAAAGCAAATACCCCCACCTTGGATTGGCTTTCACGCAATAGCCTTTTTTCCAAGCTGAAAGCACATGGAACCGCGGTTGGTATGCCGACTGATGATGATATGGGCAACAGCGAAATTGGTCATAATGCCATCGGTTGCGGCCGGGTTTTTGAGCAGGGTGCCAGCCTGGTAAATAATGCAATTGAAAAAAGAACCCTTTTCGAGGGGGCGGTCTGGAAGGAACTGATCGACAACGTCAACAGTCATGATTCCAGTCTTCATTTTATCGGTCTTTTGTCGGACGGCAACGTTCACAGCCATATCGACCACCTGGAAGCGCTCTTGACCGAGGCCAAAGCGCAAGGGGTAAAAAGAGCTTACGTGCACATCCTTTTAGACGGAAGGGATGTACCACCTGCGTCGGCATTGGAATATGTCAACCGACTTGAAAATTTTTTGGCAGCGCTGAAAAAAGACAGCAGCATCGACTTTGCCATTGCATCCGGCGGCGGCCGCATGAAAATAACCATGGACCGTTATCAAGCCAATTGGAAAATGGTGGAACTGGGCTGGAAAACACATGTCTTAGGCGAAGGTAGAAACTTTGGGAGCGCCGACGAAGCGATCGGCACGTTGCGGCGGGAGAATCCGAAGGTTATCGATCAGGATCTCCCTCCCTTTGTCATCGCCCGCGACGGACAACCGCTGGGGCCGATAACTGAAAACGACAGCGTTATTTATTTCAATTTCCGGGGGGACAGAGCCATTGAGATGAGCATGGCATTTGAAAATGATGATTTCGACAAATTTCCTCGCGGTCCCAGGCTGAAAGTAAAATATGCCGGCATGATGCAATACGACGGTGATGCGCTGATACCGAAAAAGTATCTGGTACCTCCACCGGGTATCGATCGTACCATGGGGGAGTATCTCGTCCACGCGGGTATCAAGCAACTGGCCATCAGTGAGACCCAAAAATTCGGCCATGTCACTTATTTCTTTAATGGCAACCGGTCCGGCAAGTTTGACGAATCATTGGAGGATTATATTGAAATTCCATCTGATATCGTTCCCTATGAAGAGCGCCCCTGGATGAAAGCCGCCGAGATAACCGATAAGGTGGTTGAAGCCATTCAAGGAGGGAAATACAACTTCATCCGGCTCAATTACGCCAACGGTGATATGGTTGGACATACCGGCGTACCCGAGGCAGTTGAAATCGCGGTGGAAACTGTAGATTTGTGCGTCGCCCGGCTGCTAGAGGCTGTAAAAAAGGCAAACGGAATCCTTATCGTTACGGCAGACCATGGAAATTCCGATGACATGTATCAGCGGGATAAAAAGTCCGGCGAAATAGTGCGCGATGAGCAAACCGGAAAACCGAAACCAAAGACAGCCCACTCGCTGAATCCGGTGCCGGTTTACATATATGAACCAACCGGCAGGGTGAAGATGAGACTGGCGGGTCATCCCGATTTGGGAATTAGCAGCATAGCCGCAACCTGCCTGAAAGCTCTAGGTTTTGAGCCCCCGCAGGAGTATACACCCAGTATTGTTGAATTTTAATCTTCGCCTCACATCCGTCCCTCGACTTGTCTTGCCTCAACATCGACGAAGCCGGCCATCCCGATACACCGGCAGTCCATGAATTACAAATCTGGCAACTAAAAGCATAAATAATTTTTCCCAGCACATAGTAATTAATCCGCGGGATCGTCGATTCAACGACTTCATTCAGTTTAAATGAGCATTTTCCAACCCTGAATGAGCTATGTTTCAGGGCGAATTAATTACACATTCAACTTTTCGCCTAAAGTGCCGATACCATTAACAGCTATTTATGTCGTCCGCAGCCCGTAGCCGGCTGAAAGTTTTGACAGGCGAATTTATCCCGCAAACGGAAAATTGAAGAGACCGGGGCCAAAGAAACCCATGTTTAACCATGATGCAGATAAAAATACACCGAAGAATTTACGTATTCTCGTGGCAGAGGACTATGAGGTCAATCAGAAGATTGCACAGCTGATCCTTGAGAAGGCCGGCTACCAGGTTGACATTGTCGCAGACGGGCAGCAGGTCTTAGAAGCGTGCAAACAGAAAAGTTATGATTTGATCCTGATGGATATCCAGATGCCGGTCATGGACGGGCACGTGGCCACGCGAGAAATACGCGCGTGGGAGCTCAAAGCTCAAGGCTCAAAGCTGAGAGCAGATGACAGAGGACAGAAAACAGAGAACAGATTTCAGAATACAGAGAAAAAAGGACAGAGGATAGAAGCTCAATCCGAAATCCGAAATCTACAATCTGAAATCAAAAGGATTCCCATTATCGCCATGACCGGTGATGCTTCCGAAGGCGGCTTCGATCCGCAGCGCTATCCCGGGATGAATGATTGTGTCTGCAAACCGCTGCAGCGGGCGCATCTTTTGTCCGTAATAAACCGGTGGACCGATCCTGCTTCCAGTTGCACCCAGGATCAAAGATTAATGACCGAAATTGACCCGCCGGTCAAAAAACAGGGTGAAACGAATCTTCCGCTCGATCTTGATCGGGCGGTCGATGAATTCATGGGCAACAAGAAAATTTTGTATGCGGTTCTGGCAGAATTTATTGACCAGGTCGGAGACCAGATCACTGTCCTCCGCGAAGCCGGTTGCAGGCGCGATTACCGTGCTATTGCATCAGAGGGCCATCGCATAAAAGGTGGGGCGGCCAATCTTGCAGCCCGTGGACTATCCCTGGCTGCCTCCGATCTGGAAAAAGCGGCTGAAAGCCAAAAGGCAGAAGAAATTTGTAAATTAATCGAAAGGCTTGAAGAAGAATTCTCTCATCTGGAAAGATTTCTGCGACAAAAAGGTTTGTATTCCAATTTGGGGAAAACGTGAAGATTCTTATCGTTGATGATGAAATTGTCAGCCGCACAAAATTAACCATGATTATGGAAAATTTTGGTGATTGTGATGCCGTCGATAACGGCAAAGATGCGGTTGCGTTGTTCCGAGCAGCCCATTATAACAAGGATCCTTTCGATTTAATTATGCTGGATATCAATTTGCCCGAAATGGACGGAATTGAAGTATTATCCGAGATTAGGGAAGTAGAACAAAATCTCAAGGTCAAAAAAGATGATGAAGCAAAAATTTTGATGGCGACCTCCTACCGGGATAAGGATCGTATTATCGCCAGCGTCCAATCCGGCTGCAACGATTATATCGGAAAGCCGTTCGATATCGATATCATCCGAAAAAAGCTGGACAGGTTCGGCATCCGGGAACTTGGCGTCCAGGAAGAGCCTGATGAAGGAGACTATGCGTCAAGTTTGGCGGCCGACCGGTTTATCGACAGCATCTCGTCGGTCTTCGATCGAAGAAAAATCAATCTGCCGACGCTGCCCGGAATCCAGGCCAAATTTCGTGAAATGACCCTGAAGGGAGCCGTATCCCGGCAGCTGGCGAATCTTCTCAAGAAAGATGTGGCCATTTCCGCCGAACTGATTCGTTTATCCAACTCGGCCTACTACAGGGGCTTTATGGTAATAAAATCGTTGGAGCAGGCCATCTCGCGTCTCGGAATCACCGCCACTAAACAACTCGTCGATGAACTCACAAGCCGCGAGTATTTTTCGATGAAAACCGAAAAATATCGTTATTTGATTGAAAAGTTGTGGAAACACTCCATCGCTTGCGCCTACGCTTCCGAAATTACGGCAAATCTGATCAAGCTGCAGTTGGCGGCCGATCCGTTTTTTCTGGGATTGCTGCACGACATCGGCAAACTGGCCCTTTTGCAGATCATTGCCGATATGGAGCGTAAAGGGAAATTGAACGGCGACATATCCGACCGCAAATTGATCGACACCATCAAAGAACACCATTGCCAATTCGGCGCCCGCCTCCTTGAAAAGTGGAAATATTCTGAAAGCTATATCAATAGTGCCTTATACCATGATGATTTGATACAAGATGAAGACAGCCGGGATGAGAATGAAGAAAATATTACAAAGGAGCTGCTGATTGTTAATTTTGCAAATATATTGGCAAAATCAATCGGATACGGTCTGAATGCAGAGAATGGTCCTGACCTCGACCTTGAAAATATGGCGTCGACTCACCTTCTGAAATTAAATAAAAATCAAATCGACAAAACCCAAAAGGCCGTAATCGAGGAGATGAAGACGGTTGAGGAGTTAATCTAAGCTCGAACCGCCGCGCACAGCGGGCGCTCATCGATCATCGGCTCTCGGCCCGGGCCACGTCATTTAAAGAAGCAATTGAATGATTTTGAGAAAAATAGCTGCCTTACAAAAATCCTGAAAATTCCAAGCACCAATAACCAAATCCCAAACAAATTTCAATGACCCAAATTCAAAATTCCAAACAAATGACCCGTCTACCATTGCACCCAACGACATCATCACCGGCTCACCAGGGTTTAGGAAGCCATACACTACAATTGTAGTGAATGTTTTGGTCATTGAATATTGAGATTTGAGATTTATTTGTAATTTGGTGCTTGATATTTGAGATTTTAATGTCTTACAAAAACTTCAAATGCAACTGGCTCAGAATTTACTTTGATGGTACCCTGGGTCGTCGGCTATTCAATTTGCATATTGAACCATTCTGTGTTAAATGGATGATCAACGTTCAGCGAGAGACCCAGACTTTTGCATTGCAGTAAAGAACCAGTTCTAATCATATCAATCAACAATCTAATTTCTCAAAGACCCGTATCGTCTTCAAACTATACATAGCGTCGTAATTAATGCGGTATTCGATTTCTTTATGGTTGGTGCATTATCTACCGTACCGGAGCAGATAGAAAGAACGCTGTGTATGTATGCATAATGATTTATGTCGTTATGTATAAAACGAATAAACCTGAAAATAGATCCACCACTAAAAAACGACTCATAACTTCTACAACTTAAACGTTTCGGAATTTTTACAATGGGGCGAAGCCCCTAACTTGAAATCTGGACTGTTTCTGGTAGCCGCAAAAACGCAAGAATGTTGGGTTATCATGATCCGACATTGTAAGAAAGGAGGTGGTCGACACCTGCAACGTTTAAGCACACTTATCTTAAACCCTTCATCGTTGGAAAGGAGGTTGTTAAGATGAAAAAAAACCTGGCCCTCATTATCTGCTTAACCTTTGTATTAACGCCGTTTTCCTTTACTTCAGCCATGGCGGATCAGGTGACCCTGCGATTTTCGGATTGGCATCTGACCGAAGACGTCTGGAACAAGTCACTGAATGAAGGCATGGCGATGTTCCACCAAAAATATCCAAATATTAAAGTCGTTATGGAACCGGTCTCCTACGGGGAGAAAGAAACGAAATACACCGTCGAATCTGCCGCCGGTCGGGCGCCCGATGTTTTTCACGTCCATGCCTTTTCTCTGCCCATGTTTTTCAGCAAGGGTTTTGCCAAGGAGCTGACGCCGTTTATTGAAAAAGAAGGAGCGGGCTTTCTGGATGCCTGGTATCCGCTGCCCCTGGAATTGATGACCTATAACGGCAAAATTCATGCGATGCCCGGTGATTATATGACCATGGTGTTGTTCTACAACTCCGAAATGTTCAAGGCCGCCGGGCTTGACCCCGACAAATCTCCCAAAACATGGGATGAGTTTCTGGTGTATGCCCAGAAACTGACACGCGACACCGACGGTGACGGCAAAGTCGATCAATGGGGCTTCGGCACGGTCGGTGCCAAAAGTCCTGGATTTTCCTTGCGTTTCGGACCGTTCATCTGGAGTTACGGCGCAGATTACCTAACACCCGACATGAAGCATTCCGCGCTCGACACACCTGAAGCCAAGGCGGCATTTGCTTTCTTCGTGGAGCTGTACACCAAATACAAGGTCGTCCCCCCGGGGCTGACCGCCATGAACCCGCAGGAAGTCCGCACGCAGCTGGCTCAGAAAAAAGTGGCCATGATTATGGGTTCGGGATGGACACCGCCGATTGTCAACAAGATCAATCCCGATTTGAAGGCATTTGAAGTGTTGCGCTGCGCGCCGGCCCCGGTGAAAACCAAACCCTCAACGGCCATCTGGCTGAGTTCCTGGGTGATGAGCCCCAACACCAAGCATCCGAACGAGGCCTGGGAGCTGCTCAAATTTATCACCAGCAAAGAAATGGAGCTGAAATGGTTTGAAGACAATCGGGTGACGTCGGCCCGCAAGGATGTCAGCGGGGTTGCCCCGCAAATATTAAACGATAAATTCGCCAGTGTCATGGCATC
>CP070771.1:1271564-1278296 GCA_020345785.1 Desulfobacterales bacterium | reverse complement strand
GCATTGGCTGCAATGTAGTTTTCGAACAGCCGCGCCAGTTTTTTATAGGTCCGCGTGCGTTCTGGATTGGGCGTGTATCGTTTGGCCACTTTTATCCATTCGCCGGAGACGTCCTGCAGCGATCGGGTTTTATCCAGTGCGGCCTTACAGAAAATTGCTGTCCCCAGGCACGTGGCCTCGGTGATCGACGGCTTTTGGACTTCCAGACCGGACACATCCGATCGAATTTGATTCCATACATCTAGGTTTGCACCACCGCCCACAATGTTCAACTTTCGAGGGTGTAGTCGATTTTGTGATAAGATATCGAGTAGTTTCAAAATGCGCAAGGCACAACCTTCCATGACGGCCCGCAGCAGGTGGTGGCTTTGGTGGTCGGGAGTCAACCCGATAATTCCGCCGGTCAGAGACGCCTGCCAATAGGGAGATCGCTCTCCGGTTAAACCCGGTAAAACCAGCAGACCGTTTGAACCGGGGGGCAAAGCGTTTACCGATTCTTCAAAAGCGGCGACGGATGTCTGCAGCAAATGCTCAAAATATTGCAGAGCGCCGCCCGATAAGCCCAGGGGGCCGCCAACCAGATAAGTTTCCGGCAGCATGCCGGTATTGATACTAAGCGCGTGGCCGGCCGCGCTAGGTACCGACGCACAGCACATCATTAAAACATCGGTTGTGCCGGACACCAGGACGGCGGTGCCCTCATCCAGAACGCCGGCACCGCACATGGCGGTA
Source organism: Desulfobacterales bacterium (assembly GCA_020345785.1). Next base: position 1,277,564 of record CP070771.1, on the reverse strand, counting down.
GTGCCGTCTGAACTGCCTGTGATTACCGGGATGCCGGCGGGCAAGCCCAGTTGTCCGGCCGCTTCGGTGCTGACTGTGCCGGCCACAGCCGTGGCCGGTGCGGCAGCGGGAAAGAAGGTCTTTTCGATGTCGAGGGCATCCAGAATATCTGCTTCAAGGATTCCCTTGTGGACGTTATACAACCCGGAATAATCAAGATGCGCGACGTCCGTCCGGATATTGCCGGTCAGACGTCGAATGATGTCATCTTTGAGCCCAATGATGTGGCTCATCTTTTGCGCCACGGCCGGTCGATGTTTGGCCAGCCATTTAATCTTGGGCGCCAGGAGCAGCGGACTGGGCTTGCGACCGGTAATCAGAACGTATTTTTCTTCCGAAAAAAGTTGCCGAATTTCTTCGGCCTCGTCCGTTGCACGGTTATCGGCATAGATGATGGCGGGCATGAGGGGCCGTCCGGCTTTATCCAGAAAAACATACCCCAGCATTGCGCTGACCCCGACCGCATCGAAACTGATGCCGGGATGCTTTTTAATTTCGGCACCGATAACTTCTTGAACCAGATGCCATACACGGTCGGTATTTATTTCGGCAAATGACGGCCGGGGGTGGTCGATACGCGTGGGACGCCGGCTTTGGGACAAAATTTCACCTTTGTCTGAGACCGCCGCCGCCCGGCAGCTCGATGTACCGGCATCTATTACTAAAAAATTCATGCGCTTAGACTCGTCCGGGCTTGACTTCTGTCATTTAAAATAGCAAAGGACGGATTCTGCGAAAATTAGCTGCTTTATGAAAATCATTAAAATTCCAAGCACCAATCACCAAATCTCAAACAAAACCCAATGACCCAAATTCAAAATTCCAAACAAATGAACCCTCTAACATTGTGTCCAACGGCGTCATCCCCGACTCAGCAGGGTTTTAAGAAGCGATGCGCTGCAATTGCGGTAAATGTTTTGGTCATTGACTATTGAAATTTGAAATTTATTTGTAATTTGGTGCTTGAGATTTGAGATTTTATAGCTTCCGCATGTTATCCAGCATCCAGGATCTTGTCGCAACGGGCAGAAATGACCTTATTCCATCCTCTCATTTACCACCCTTTTTGGCGGCCTCCACGATGGCCAGCATTGAAGGGGGGTAACCCCAGGAATCGCTGCTGCAGCCGTTGGCCAGAAAAAACCGCTTTGACCCGCCGAGTTCAATGCCTTCCCTAACATGGTTTCTTAAAAATTCCCGGGTCGTGCGGGCGACAATTTTTTGGTTGATACCGCCCATGACGCAGCCGGAAATGCGCTCTTTGACCCATTGCAGCGACGGACCCTCGGGTCCCCGGTCCCACCAATTGAAAATATCTACCGGAAAATCCAGCACATCTTCGAAAAACAAATCTTCGCCGTGGATATGAGCGGTGTTCATTTTGCCCAACCCGGATATGGCCGAAAACACTTTCATGGCCGGCGGTTTTACAAACCGCAGAAAATTTTCGCGGCTGATCAAATCCTTGCCGGCATACAGCGACATGAAAATGCCCGTCGTTCCGATTGACAGTGATTTTTTGCAGTATTCGATCAGGTTGTCGGCTATTACGTCCAGCGCCGCAAGCATCGCATCCGGTTCGTTGGCCATCAGTGCTTCGATGTTTTCGCCCGCCATGTTGCGGCGCAGGCTTTGCCAGGGATCAAAAACCGTATCGATGAAATACGCTTTGTCTTTCAGCTCTCTGCTGATGTATCTGAGGGCTTTGAACTGTTCCTGCCAGTCGCATTTTTCCACATCAACGCGGGTGATGCGTTTCAAATCGTCCTTGGTCTTCACCGCATCCAGACCATCCGGCGGCGGATAAAAATAGTCGTTCATCACCTTCAGGTAGTCAAAGTCATAATAATCAAAATACTCCAGGGTTATCCTGGCAAATTGTTCCCCGCCGGCATGCTGGACTCCGAAATGATACCAGAGTGTGACCGGCGGCCGATCCACCTCTTCTCCGTTTAGAACACGATCGACTCTTTCAATTTTGTCCATTAATTATATCCTTTCTTTAATTGGTTCAGCGTTCTGGGTTCAACGGTTCAGGGATTTGGGAATGTCTAATGCCGATTGACGAATGTCGAATGTTAATTGATAGAATTCCTTAATTCGACATTCAACATTCGTCAATCGACATTCCTTTAAGCCACTCCCAGATAGGCCTTTTGCATCAGCGGATTGTCCAGAAGATTTTGGGCGGTATCTTGCAGCACTATTTCGCCGGTCTGAAGGACATATCCCCGGCTGGCGATTGACAGGGCCATGTTGGCGTTTTGTTCCACCAGAAGTACGGATACCCCCTGGGATCGGTTGATTTGTTGAATAATGTCAAAAACCTTATCCACAAACAGCGGCGACAGACCCATTGAGGGTTCGTCCATTATCAGCAGTTTGGGGCGCGCCATCAGGGCTCTGGCCATGGCAACCATTTGCTGTTCTCCGCCGCTGAGGGTGGATGCCAGCTGTTTATAGCGACTTTTGACGACCGGGAAAAGATCGTAAATACGCTCAATGTCCTGCAGAATTTCTTTTTTATCATCCCGGACATAGGCGCCCATGCGCAAATTTTCATGAACCGTCAGATAAGGAAAAAGACGCCGTGCTTCAAGCACCGGTGAAATGCCCGCCCGCACAATCGTTGCGGGCGATTGCTTTTCGATTCGTTGTCCTAGAAATTCGATCGACCCTCGCCGCGGTTTGACCAACCCCAAAATGGTTTTCATCGTGGTAGACTTGCCACAGGCATTGCCGCCCAGCAGCGAGACGATTTCACCCGCTTCAACGCTCAGTGAAACGTTTCGCAAGGCTTGGATAGGCCCGTAAAACGTGTCGATATTACTCAGCTTGAGCACGTTGACGTCCTCCCATATAAGCTTCAATGACATCCTTGTTGGCGGCAATTTGACTCGGCGTGCCCTCGGCGATCTTCTCACCGTGATCCAGCACGACGATGCAATCGGATACCGTCATCACGACCTTCATCTTGTGCTCGATGACCAACACGGTATGCCCGCGTTCCCGGATCAAACGAATCAGGTCGACGATGCCCTGGGTTTCGTGGGGATTCATTCCGGCGGTCGGTTCATCCAGCAAAATCAGACGCGGTTCGGACACCAGCGCCCGGGCAATCTCGAGACGTCGGCGGTTGGCGTAGGATAGCATATCGGCATACTGATTCAACCGCGGCAGGAGCCTTTCACCGAAAAATGACAGCACTTCACGACATTTTGCCTTTGAAGCCCTCTCCTCCCGGCCGACTCTGGGAGGACGCATAAGGGCACTGAAAATCCCTGTTCGACCTTTATAATCGTTCCCAACCATGACATTGTCCAGGACCGTCATGCGATTAAAAAGGCGGATGTGCTGGAAGGTACGCGCAATTCCGCAGCGGGCCACCTCATGGGGCTGCAGGCCGACCAGTTCTTTGCCCTGAAATTTAATTGACCCGGAGTTCGGTGGCAGGGTTCCCGTAATGCAGTTGAACAGGGTGGTCTTGCCGGCGCCGTTGGGGCCGATCAGGCTGATGATATCCCCCGCATTAATCTGCAGGGAAACGTTGTGCAGCGCTTCCAGACCCCCAAAGTCCTTGGTGACATTTGTTATTTCCAGCAAAGGCATAGCAATGATTCTAATTTTTCAAATTTAAATCAAAATGGTATGGAACATGAGACCAGATATTAATCGCCAAATTAAAATTGCCTAAAACGTCTAAAATGATCTAAAATGCCTAAAATTAAAGATATTCATCGTTTTTATAATTGACGAACTTCATCTTCAGGCAAGAATTTATCGCCCTTGGTAAAGACCTCCTTTTTTTGATCGTCAAACCAGGGCAGCCTCAGGCTGTAGTTTCTGCCGCCCAGCAGACCCTGGCGACGCACCAGCATCATAATAATGAGAACACTGCCGTAAACAAGCATGCGGTATTCCTGCAGGAAGCGAAACACTTCCGGAATAATAATCAGTATGGCGGCTCCGACCACCGGTCCGACGAGGTTGCCCTGCCCCCCAAAAGCCAGCATGGCAAGCAGAATGAACGACTCGTATATATAAAAACTGTCCGGACTGATAAATTTGACAAAGTGCGCATAGTAACTGCCGGCGATACCGGCATAAAAGGCCGCCAGCACAAAGGCCTGGATCTTGTATCTGGTGGTGTGAATGCCCATGGCTTCGGCCGCCAGCTCGTTTTCACGGATACTTACCAGGGCACGGCCGAATCGGCAGGTCATCAGGCGTTGCATGCTGAAAATGGTCAGCAGCACCAGAAAATAGATCAGGTAGTAATACTGAATGCGGGATTCGATGGCGTAACCGAAAATGCTGGGCGGAGGAATATCCATGATTCCCAGAGGACCGTTGGTGAAACTCATCCAGTTTTGCAGAACCAGAAAGAAGATCATGTTAAAGCCCAGGGTGGCCAGCGTCATGTAAATCCCCGAAAGTCGCAGGGTTGGTTTCGCAATCAAGTATCCGAAGACACCGGCCACCGCTCCCGCCCCCAGCATGGCCAGGGGAAACGGCAGCCCCGCTTCCATGACCAATTTGGCGGACGCGTAGGCGCCGATGCCGTAAAACGCGGCATGGCCGATGGAAAGCAGACCCACGTAACCGTTTAACAGGTTCAGGCTAAGGGCCAGGATAATGTAGATGCCGATAAAGATCAGTACCTGAATATAATAGAGATTGCTGATGACCAGGGGCAGCAGGGCCATCATCGCGACAATGGCGAGATAGGGAAGATTTGCCAGGGTCTGTCGTAAGGCGTTTGGCATCAGTCACCCCGGGCCTGAATAAGCTCCCTGCCGCCGAACAATCCGCCCGGTCGAAAGAGCAGGATCAGGATCATGAACAGGAAGGAAAATAAATGGCGGAAATTGGACGCGCCAAATTCAACGGAAAATGTCTCGACGATACCGATGATGAGCCCGGCCACCACCGCTCCCGGCAAACTGTTTAGACCGCCGACGACGCTGGCACTGAATGCTTTCAAGCCATAAAGCCCTCCCATCGTCGGGTAGAATAAATTGTAATAAACCCCGATAAGAACGCCGGCCACGCCGCCCAGCATGGAACCGATGGCAAATGCGATCATAAAGATCCCGTTTACGCCGACCCCCATGGCATAGGCTGCCTCATAGTCCTGGGCGGTGGCCCTGATAACCATTCCGAGCTTGGTTTTGTTAATCAGGATATACAGAAGTGCCATCAGCAGCACGGTCACCCCGAGCACCGCCATCTGCAGGAAAGTAATATAGATGCCGCCGATTTCAATCTCACCGTAATCCATCTTGTCCAACAGGGAATAGGGGATCGCTTTCGTTTCGGGACCCCAGATCAGCTGGGCCAGGTTTACCAACAGGATGGAAATACCGATGGTGACCAGCAATGAGGTGGCATGCGGCGCATCACGCAAGAAATGAAAAGCAAGAATTTCGATGACGACGCCCAGCAGGGCCGTGGCGACCAGCGCTACCGCCAGCGCCAGAAAAAAGCTGGGGTGCAACAGTCTTATCAGTTCAAAGCCCACGTAAGCCCCTATCATGTAAACTTCCCCATGGGCAAAGGTTACCATGCGCAGCGTGCCGAATATCATGGTAAATCCCAGCGCCAGCAGGGCGTAAACACTTCCTTGGGTGATTCCGTTGATTAACTGCTCAAAGAGGATTTGAAAGTCCATGGGGTTCTTATTTTTTTTCGGATCTATAACCCGAAATAAGGTAATCCATTGTGGGAAATATCAATTTCAATGAATTTCGGAGACTTTTCGAAAATTTGGATAACCTTAACATTACCTTTGTATTGGTTATGGTTCCGATTTATTATAACGCTGTGTATAACTACGAAAGCACGAAAACTCTCTTTTAAAGTTTCATTTTCGTGCTTTCGTTTTTAATTTATTTTTTAATAAAATCAGTGAATACGGGACGGACTATTACGGTTGATATAATACCCACTCGCCGTTTTTGA
>CP070771.1:1264611-1271464 GCA_020345785.1 Desulfobacterales bacterium | reverse complement strand
TTTGTTCCATCTCCTGCAGCGTCATCACCTCGGTATCCGGTTGTTCAAATGAAAAAATGCCGATTTCTGAAAAATCCGGCGGCAGATCATTTAAGCTGATGGTATCATCGCGCGCCATGGCAACAGCGTGTTCGATGATATTTTGCAATTCGCGTACATTTCCGGGAAAATAATAGTTTTGGAGCGCCGCCATGGTCTCTTCCGAGAATCCTTTGATTTCCCGATGAAACCGCTTGGCAAACCGATGCAAGAAAAAATTCGCAACCAGCGGGATGTCCGTCTTGTGGTCTCTCAGCGGAGGCATCTCAATGGAAACCACATTGAGGCGGTAATAAAGATCCTGGCGAAATAATCCGGCGCTGACCGCTTTTTTTAAATCCTGGTTGGTTGCGGAGATAACTCTGACATCGATGGGAATCGGACGATTTCCTCCGACTCGAATGATTTCCTGTTCTTGAATCGCCCGCAGCAACTTGACCTGCATACTTGGCGGCATATCCCCGATCTCATCCAGCAGAAGGGTGCCGCCGCTGGCTGTTTCCAACAGCCCGGCCCTGGCCGATGAAGCACCTGTAAATGCGTCCTTTTCATGACCGAACAGCTCATTGGCCAGCAGTTCCTCGGCGAAGCCTCCGCAATTAATCGCCAAAAAACGCTTGTTCCGGCGCGGACTGTGATAGTGTATCATTGATGCGGCCAATTCTTTGCCCGTACCGGATTCGCCCGTAATGAGCACATTGCAGTCCACCTTGGCAATTTGGTTTATCAGCTTGATGGCCTCAACCATCTTGGGGCTTTGGCCGATTAATATCGGCTCTTCCAAATCACCTTTTATACGGGCCTCCAGTTTTACAACCTGCTCTCGAAGTCGCTTCTTCTCGATAGCCTGGCGGGCCAGGTTCAACATTTCATCAGGTCTGACGGGTTTTTCGAGATAATGATAGGCCCCTTTTTTTATGGCCTCAATCGCCGTCGGAATGGAAGCATAACCCGTTATCAAAATTACTTCGGTGTCGGAAAATTGATTTTTTACTCTGATGAGAAGCTCCAAACCGTTGATATCCGCCATCACAAGATCTGTCATCACCAGGTCATATGAATTCTCGGCGAGGCGTTCGAGTGCCGCTGAACCGGTATTTGCAGATGTGACATGAAACCCATCCCTTTGAAGCAGGCGCGCAAGGTTCTTGCGAGCCAGATCGTCGTCATCAACAACAAGTATGCGCGGCTGATCCATTGTGTTTTATCCTACCTCATATTTCTATTTTTCAAGGCGGAGTAATTACCTCAACAAAGGGTTACCGAGAAGAATCCTGTCAGATTTTTAAAATTACGGAGTATCCTCTTTTATAAAAAATTCTATGTCAATGCAAATTAAAATCCACCCGCCTGACCTCAGATCATTGCAGGTTCCTATGGTCTTCCAGCCGATATCATCGATCAGACCTTGCGCCATGGGTTATAGTTTACCAGTTTTTTTCCCATTATGATGTAGGAGACCGGCTTTTTCGGCTGTGGTTTTTTATCCTACAAATAAAGAATTGCAAATCTATATGTTTGAATTTATGATGCACCACCATCAAATCACTGACAGCTAAATTGCACTCGCGCATCATTTTGTCGAAATGTCGGTTGATGGAAATGTTTTAATGATAGAGGGATAAAGCTTTTAGTTTAAAGAGGAGCTCACGCGATACAATCTAGCAGGGGTAAATATTTTGGACAAAGAGGTCACAACAGTTGCAGAAACGATAATTATTAATGAGGTTCAGCTTCTTCTGGCGGAAAAGAGAACTTCCCTGGCAGCCATGCGCACCGGAATCGCCGTAATTGCACTGCCGCTAACAGTTATGAGTGTCCTTATCGCCACCTCAAAATATTACGATATCATTCACGTCATGCATCTGCTTGTGCCGCTTCTGATTTTATGTGCGGCTCTCGTTGTATTGGGATCATATTTGATTATCCGATCGATCATACGACTGCACCGCCATGACAGACTCATATCCAAGATCAAACGCAATAACAGCACAATCGCCGAATACATTGACTGATCCGCATCAATGATTTAAGCAAATGATAGCAAAGATTTTTATCATCGCGTTTTTGGTGGAAAGTATTGTGCTCCATGAGATCGCACACGGGTACGTCGCGCTGCTTTTCGGAGACCGCACGGCCCAACGTCAGGGGCGCATCACGCTTAACCCCATCCCCCATATCGACCCGCTATGGACCATTGCCGTACCCATCGTCGCTTATTTTCTTTCCAACGGCACATTTATCATCGGCGGTGCAAAACCGGTGCCGGTTGATCCGCGCAATTACCGGCGGCCGATCATGGGAGATATATGTGTCTCGGGCGCCGGCGTCGCCGTAAATTTCCTGATCGCCGTCATAATGATCCTGCTACTCAACATTGTTCATGTCTTTTCGGGTAGTTTAATCGGTTCAACAGCTGTTTACGTGCTGTTGCACACTGCGCTGCTGAACATCGTGCTGGCGATGTTCAATCTGATTCCCATCCCGCCGCTCGACGGCAGCCATCTTTTCAAATACTTGCTGCCCTTCTGGCTGCGCAACCGTTATGAGATGCTCGGCCGCACCGGCGCCGGTTTCATCATTCTGATTGTAGTTATCAATATACCGGGTTTATGGAAGATATTCAGCACGGCCTTTTTTGCTGTGAGAGATTTTCTGCTACGCAACCTCATATTATACTATTAAATCTTCAGGGCTGCTGCGGTTGCATTTCTTAAAGCTTGGCCAAGATTGCCCGGCGAGGCGGCGTCTCCCACAGCAATTACCTCTTTGACCTTGTTCTTTAACTTGTGAAATAATTTATCTTCCGGTTGGGCATTGATGCCGAGTACGACAAGATCGGCTTCCAGCATGAATGGTTCTTCGTCCTTCCTTTTCAAATAGACTTTTTGCGCTTCGATCGAGATTACCTGAGTATCCGTAAATAATTGAACTTTTTTTTCAACAAGTCTTGCCAACAAACGCTCGCGGGGGATGCTCTTCATTCGTGCCAGTACTTGCGGCGCAATTTCAACCACGCTAACCTGTTTAGCCGATGCGGCAAGCCATTCAGCGGTTTCACAGCCGATGTCGCCGCCGCCGATAATTAAGACTCTGTCGGCGGCAGGCGGCCCGCTCTCATAAAGCGTCCGGGCCTGCACCACGCGGTCGGCGTCAATTCCCGGGATTGGCGGCAGACCCGGTCGGGAACCGGTGGCCACAATCACCGCGTCCGGACCAAAGGCGACGATTTCAGACACATCAGCCGGCTGTCCAAGACGGACAGCCACCGGAGATTTTTGCAGGGCGTTTTTGAGGTAGTTTAAAATGCCTGCCATTTCTTCCTTAAATGGTGCGAGGTGGGCGAATCTGATCTGACCGCCAATCCGATCAGACCGCTCCCATAATTGCACTTTATGGCCTCTTTGCGCCGCGATTAGCGCGGCCTGGATGCCGCCCGGTCCTCCGCCGATGACCAGCACTTTTTTCGTCGTCCGGGCCGGTGTTATCGCCCAGTCATATTCGTGCCCGGCAAACGGGTTGACGGTGCAGCATCTGCCGATATCCGCATCACCCTTGCCGGCACAGTCTTCAAGGCATGCGACACAGGGCCGGATCGCATCGATTTCGTCTGCTGCGGCCTTGCGGGGCAAATCCGGATCCGCCACCAGCGCCCGGGCCATCGCCACGAAATCCGCTTTTCCCGAAGCAATAATTTCATCAGCGAGAGCGGGTCTGTTGATTTTACCGATTGCAACCACCGGGATGCTGACCACGGATTTGATTTGAGCCGCGATATCCGCCAATGGCGCCGGCACACTTTCAAGCGGCGGGATTGTTCTGAATTTGGTTTGTTTGTTGCCCGCATTGGCCACAATGGCGTCGGCACCTGCTTTTTCAACCCACCGGGCAAGCTTCAGGGCCTCTGTGATAGCCAGACCCCCGTCAACAAACTCATCGCAAACCAGCTTGACCATCACCGGAAAATCATTGCCGGTACGCTCCTTCACCTGTCGGATCAATTGTATCAGAAAATAAGAACGATTTTCCAAGCTGCCGCCCATTTCGTCGGTGCGTGTATTCAAAAGCGGCGACAGCAGCTGGGAGATCAACTCCCCGTAACTGGCCTGGATTTCGATGCCGTCATAGCCGATTTCCCTGGCTTTGACCGCACCCCGGCTCAAGATCGCCAGAATTTCATGAGCTTCTTCAATGGACATCGTGTTCGCCAGCGGCGCGATCCAAGCATTCCCTTTTTGCTTGGCGCCCGGAATCGGCTGTTTGACTGCCCTTTCCTTTGGATAATCCAGCTGCATGAATGCCCTGGCGCCCTCGGATTTAACGGCATTGAGCAACTCCGTCAGGCCATGGACATATTCATCCGCATCAATGCGCAGTTTGTGGGGGGCCGTGTATGCCCTTGGATAATCCAGACAAGGGCAATCCAGTACAATCAGGGCTGCGCCGCCCCGGGCACGGGTGCGGTAGAACGCCACCATCTTCGGGTTTACTTTGCCGTCTGTGGCGTATTTGGTGGGGTAAAGGGGCATAATAATCCTGTTTCTGAGATGACATGCACCAATACGGCCCGTTTGGAATAGATGGGGGAAGTTCATGATATTTCCTGGTGGAAATGGGTTAAGAGGTTTGGGGCTTCGCGCTGCGCGCTACGACCCCACAAGCAAGGGTTCAAGGTTCGGGATTCAGAGGTTCAGGAATGTATAAACCGCTTCTTTGTCTGGTGGATAACCATATTAATTTCAGATACCTTGTCCCTTTGATCCACATTAACAAATGATGCCGCTATTCCAGGACGGGTCACAATGTAACCTTTTTCAACTGGCAGTCAACCCTGAACCCTGAACGGGGAACCGTGAACCTTTCCTTACTCTTTAATCATCTTCTTCAACTGGTCCAATGCTTCGTCCGGCATTTTAAAGGAATGTTCCGGCCCCGGGAATTTCCCTTCAATAACTTCCTGGTTAAATTCCTTTAATGCCGCTAGAATTATCTTTCTGACATTGGTGTACTGTTTGACAAACTTCGGAACAAACCGGTCAAAGAGACCCACAACGTCATGGAAAACCAGTACCTGACCGTCCACGTCCGGTCCGGCACCGATGCCGATGACCGGGACCTTGACCGCTTCGGCGACCAGCTTGCCGAGGGGGGCCGGTACGGCCTCCAGAATCATCGAGAATACACCGGCATCTTCCAGGGCCTTGGCATCGTCGATGATTTGCTTGGCAGCCGCAGCATCTTTACCCTGCATTTTAAAGCCGCCCAATGCGGAAGCGGTTTGCGGCGTCAAACCGATATGCCCCTGCACGGGAATACCGGCCTTGACGATCGCTTTGATCGTCGGCGCAAAATCAACCCCGCCTTCCAGCTTGACGACTTCACAGCCGCCTTCTTTCATCAGCCGTCCGGCATTGATAATCGCATCCCGGATGGAGGTGTTGTAACTCATAAACGGCATGTCGCCGACAATAAGAGGGTTTTTGCATCCCCTGACCACGGCTTTGATGTGATGGATCATATCTTCCATAGTTACTTCAACCGTTCCCTGCAGACCCATAACCACCATGCCCAGGGAGTCACCCACCAGGACAATGTCGACGCCGGATTCGGCGGCCATCAGTCCCAGGGGATAGTCATAGGCCGTCAGCATGGTCAGTTTACGTCCCTCATTCTTGGCCTGTTGAACATCAAGGACAGTAATTTTTTTATCACCCATTTTAGTTCTCCTTAACTTTAACGAGTTAAAAACATTTTCCGCCGCACAAAATCCCAAATTGCAAGCACCAAATTTCAAACAAATTCAAAATTCGAAATTTCAATGAACGAAAACGATCGATCCGTTTCTTCAAATTTGCACATTGGTTTGGAATTTGAAGGTTTGGTCATTGGAAATTATTTGTTATTTGATATTTGCTATTTGGAATTTTCAAAAATCCATTGCTCCGGTGATGTACCGGATGGCCAGGTGTTCGTTCCGACCGTGGCTTGCTAGTAATGCGACTGCAAGGTTTCAATCAACGCCGTCAAGGCAAAATTAATCGGTGCTTCAAGCCCCAGCCGTTTGGCTTCCCTTACGATGAATCCGTTGATGGCGGCAATTTCCGTTTGGCGTTTGTTATCCACATCCTGCCCCATGGATGATCGATTGGCGGCAGTGGCTTGGGCCACTTTAAAAACAACGTCCACCGCGTCATCTTTAATCGCCGCGTGCTGGGCGCGAGCCACGGCCATGGCTTCTTCGACTGCGCTGCGGCTCAATTCGCGGGTGATTGCCAGATCCAGTAGCTGGCCGTTTTTAATCCCGCTCAATGCCGTGATGGCATTGATGCCGATGTTGATCAGAAGCTTGTTCCAGACCACACTGCGGACGTCGGCTACGGCCTCCGTTTCGATACCTGCGGCGTCAAAGAAATCGGCAAACTGCTTGGCCCGCTGCCGCCCCTGGTCGGTGTCGGCCCAACTGCCGATGGTCGTGGCGCCGATGCCGGCATGCCGGATGCGCCCCGCCCCCAGCATGGTGGCCCCGTGCGAAGTGGTGCCTGCCAGGACGCGATCCGCTTCAATATACTCGGCGATGATGTCGGCGTTACCCATCCCGTTCTGCAGGGTCATGACCGTGCCGCCAGAGCCGGCGATCGTCTGAGCGGTTTCAACTGCGACTTTGGTCTGAGTTGATTTGACAAATATGATGACGAGCTCCGCCGGACCGATTTGGACCGGGTCCATGGTGGCGTTGATACGAACCGTTCGGGTTTTGCCTTCCCGTTCGATCAGCAATCCATTTTGATTGATGGCCTGGACGTGTTCGACCCAT
>CP070771.1:1257636-1264511 GCA_020345785.1 Desulfobacterales bacterium | reverse complement strand
CTGGCCGGCGGCATCGCCCACGACTTTAACAACCTGCTGATGGGGATTCAGGGGCGAACATCCCTGATGTTGCTGGACCTTTATCAAGGCCATCCGTACTACGAGCAGCTTAAAGGCATTGAGGATCACGTAAAACGCGCCGTGGCGCTTACCAACCAGCTTCTGGGATTTGCGAGGGGCGGAAAATATCAGGTGGCACCGGTTGATCTAAACAAATTAATCGAAGAAAATATCGGAATGTTTGCCCGTACTAAGAAAGAGTTGACCATCAACACGAAATACCAGAAAAACATCTGGTCGGTGGAGGTTGATAAAAACCAGATCGATCAGGTCCTGCTGAATTTATATGTAAACGCCTGGCAGGCCATGCCCGAAGGCGGTTATCTCTTTGTCCAGACCAGAAACCGCCGGCTTGATGATACATTTGTCAAACCTTATCACGTTGCGCCCGGTAAATATGTCGAAATATCTGTCACGGATACCGGCGTCGGGATGGATAATGAAACCCGTAAACGAATTTTTGATCCCTTCTTTACAACCAAGGAAAGAGGCAGAGGTACCGGTTTAGGTCTCGCCTCTGCCTACGGCATCATAAAAAATCACGATGGAATTATCACGGCCCAGAGTGAAGAGGGCAAGGGTACAACCTTTACCATTTATCTGCCGGCATCGGACAAGCCTGTCACTGAAGCTCGTGACGTAACGGAAGAGCCCTCTGCGGGGGTCGGTACCGTCCTGCTGATTGATGATGAGGAGATGATTCTCGATGTCGGAAAATCAATGTTGCAAAAGTTGGGGTATCATGTGTTGGTTGCCGGCAGCGGAAGTGAAGCGCTTGAGATATACCGCAAGGATCCGAATGAGATCGACCTGGTTATCCTTGACCTGATCATGCCTGAAATGAACGGCGGTGAAACCTATGATCGGTTAAAGGAGATAGATCCCCGTGTCAGGGTCCTTTTTTCCAGCGGATACAGTCTGGACGGGATGGCAAATGACATTTTAAAAAACGGTTCTGTTGGATTTATTCAAAAACCATTCGATATTAAAAAGTTGTCTCAAAATGTCCGGCGGGCGCTGAAGCGTCTAGAAAATTAATATTTTTTTTTCGAAATTGGTTCCACTAAAAGATAGTTGGGAGTAAAAGAAGAGGATGTATTTCAATTTTTTTTGGTGCGCTTCGGCCTTGATCCTGTCCATCCGTCCGTATATCATGATTAAATTACCGAAAAAAGCTAAAATGGCTGGATGGAATTCGTGCTGCGTGGGTCTTGCTGAAATGTCGCATCATTGATTAATTTCTGAAAAATTTCTTTCGACCAATTACTAGAAATCCAAGTATTCCCGATCCCAGAAGTACTATTGCAGTCGGGACGGGGACAGGCGCAGCACGCAGCGTATCGTACCCGATATTCGCGTCAGGGTTTATTGCATGGCCATCGGTTTCGGTGAAGATTATCCGGGGGAAAGAACATTGGTGCCGGAGGATGGAAATAGCCGGTTTGTTTCGGGATTGATAACGCCGAAGAACCCGGAAGGGGTGAATGTGGATGACCCCGCAACCAGGTCAAGTGTGTTGTCGGATGGACTCGTGAATGTAACACCATTCATCGTGGTTCCGGCTATATTTGTTCCGGAAAAAAAATCGAAATCTAATGTAATAAGCGGTGTCCCGGTTGCTGCATTGAAGCCTTCCAGGTCATTCTGGAATGTAACGGCGGCCGCTAAAGCAATTTGGGGCCGGACACAGAAAATCGCCAAGAAGCTGCAAATGATGATTGCAAGTACTGACTTTTGAATTGTGGGGGTACTGTTGCGTTTTATGTGTACCCCCATTTTCAAAGCCGAAATGAATCGTGTTTTCAAGAAAAGGACGTATTGTAATTTCATGCTTCGGCAGCTTGTTTAAGCGATCCATTGATCGGACCGGCAGAAGGTCACGGGGAAGTCTATACTTGTTGTGTTTCAAAATGTTTCCGGATAATTGAGGATATTTACTCAACATCAACTCTCTTTTTTCGGCATTCATTCCGTAAATGGATTTCAAGCAGTGTCAAGAAAAAAAATCTTTTCGTTCAGGCACTATATGTGGAAAGTCGCCTGGTAGTCTGGATCGCTAATGGCCGGGCGCTGGAGCGAAAATGGTGCAATGGGATACTCTGTCCGGCCCTTGATGGCCAATTGGCTCAGAATTTCACCCAGCAAGGCGGCAAACTTGTATGCATGCCCGGCACCGTTGCAGACAATAATTTGG
This sequence comes from Desulfobacterales bacterium, assembly GCA_020345785.1. The sequence goes on along the minus strand of CP070771.1, from coordinate 1,262,257 downwards.
GGATGCTCCGGCACCCTGTCGATGACGAAATTACGGTCTTTGGGCATGGTGTACAGGCAGGTTTTAGTATACAGTTTAGGCCCCAAAAAGCCGGGAATGTATTTCTTCAGCCATGCCTCAACTTTATGCTCGCGGGCCTCGTCGGCTTCATACGTGCGTGTTTGAGGCGTAACCGCCGGTCCTGAGGCGTTGATAAGGACTGTCCTTCAGCGCTAGTTCAATGCCGCCGGTTTTGGTCACCACCTGCACCGCCGACTCCGCCTCCAGCGCAGCCCAGGCTGTGTAGGTGTGAGGGGTTAAGCGCGTATAATTCTCATAATGATAGGTCAGGCGGATAATCCGCGAATGATCCTGCGAGCCGCCATGAACGTGGCCCAATTCAAACTGCTCCAGCCCCAGCACCTCGGCGCCCGCCCGGCGGGCCAGCCAATATGTTGCGGCACTGCCGATACCGCCACACCCCAAGACGATATATTTATATTCCGTTTTCATCGAATCGTCCTTAACCAGCTATCGTTCGTTTATTCCAGCCGGTTTTTAAATGTCAAATTTAAATGCCGAAGGAGGTAAATCATGAACGTTTCAAAAGTTACAAAGATTTGGCTTGATTATCACCGATTCCAGCAAGGCATAATACCGTTCCTTGAAATTATCAAATATCCCTGTCGCATGGGTTAGAGTAATACCACATTGTGATGTAAGCAAGTAATCAGCGGATCCAAAAATCACAAAAAAGATAGGAATAGGCGCTTTAAAACAGCGACCACCAGCAGGGCTGGGGGTATGAGGAAGGCCCCTGTAAGGGACCTGAACCATGATCTGTCACTTTTCGCTGATGGTAGGAAGAAAGAGATAGTGACAGGGACTTTATTCTAATCTCGAAAACCTGATCCGCACTCTCTCTGAGCGATAGGCTCTAAGAGCAGGAAGCCGGGAAGTAGGGCCCTCCGGGATGGAAGTTGGACCGGGATTCTTTACTTTTTTAACTTGAAATTTTTTGAGTTCTCTACTAATCAGATATTGCTATATTCAGCCAGGTCGGCGTTTTTGAACATGCAAGATACTGTGTAATTTTACAAAAAATACAGTTATTACCCCATAGCTTTTTTTACCATGATTTTCTATTCAAAACGATTACCAGACTTGTGCATTCTTCCAATCAGTGACGGGGGTAAAAGAGACAAGAATCGTTTTCGAGCTTAAAATTTAAGAAAGGAGGTACAATTGAAATGAAAAAAAGTGCATTTTTCGGAATTTTAATTATTATGGTCCTTGTGGTGACCACTTCTGTTGCCGGAGCAAGTGAAAAAAAATGGCTTCAAATACAGTGGAACAAGCCTGTACCGTGGGCGGAACGTCTAAAGGGAATTGAGCTGGCGGACCAGCTTCCGCAGGAATTTATTGATAAAGAACCGTGGTTAAAAGACCAGCCCAAGAAAACGGTGGCGGTTGGAGGGTATATTTGGCCCGAAGGATGGCAAGAGGCTGTTAAGGGCGTTGATTCGCTTTCCTTCTTTAACTTTGGGGGACTTCCCCACGACCCGGCAATCGGTATTGCAATGGCTGCTTTCGAGGCCAAGACGGGAATTGAAATCCATGCCCAGGCAATGGAGGAGTTGGGGCTTTGGTTAAAGACGGTCGCAGCGATGACAGCTAAAAGAAGTGTACCGCAGCTGCTTCATAACACACCTCTCACCAGTTTGAGCCATATCGCTGCGGCCGGCTGGGCTGAGAATATGGATTTCTTCTGGCCCGAAGAGGTACAGAAGCTGTATGGCGACGGCGCAGTAAGTTCCTCAAAGGTAGGCGACCACTTCTATGCTTCCGGATTTGTTTCCGTTAAACCATTTGTCCTCTTTTATAGACCATCTGTTCTGAAGGAAGCTACCGGTTCTCCTGAGCCGCCGAAAACCTACCAGGAACTTCTGACAAAAGCTAAAATGGTGGCAGAAAAAACCGATAAGTACGGTCTGGCTGTTCCTGGAAAAGACCATCGTTATATTTGGTATCAGATGAGCGGACCCCTTTACTCGATGGGTGGAAGGTTCATTAAAGACGGGAAATTTGATGTGACTTCACCTGACTACAAGGAAATGTTTCGATATTGGGTTGACCTGGTAAAGGAGGGTGCGATACCGAAAGAGGCCCTCGGATGGTCATGGACAGACGCGCCGGAGGTGTTTGCGAGAGGAAGAGCGGCAATGCTCATTGCGGGGCCTGTTAATGCGACCCGTTTTAAAGATAATCCGCCGGAGGCGATAAAAGGCGATTGGGACTTCAGACCTCAGTTGGCCTGGAAAGAGGGCGATATTGGAATAACAAGCATCGGCACAATTGTAGTTTGGTCTGTGAACAAGTACGCCAGCGAAGCAGAGAAAGCTGCCTCGTTCTTGTTTCTGGACTTTTACAGAAGTTTTCAATCCCAATGGAACGAAATTGGATTCGAAGGCAATGAATGCGCCGTTCCCGCCATGTACGACATGGAAAGCATTAAAAAAGCGATTTACAAACCTGAAGTGAGCCGGGAATCTGTCCAGAAAACATATGGAGAATCTTTGCCGATCAATGGCGATCAGATGATCAAATACGAACATGAATGGTGGGCAAGGGCAGCTACCGGAGAAGTTAGTATAGAAGAAGCCCTGAAAAACCTTGCAAATGATATAGCGGCAATTTCACCATAGGTGAAATTTCTGTAAATCACACCAGCTAAGGCCGGATTTGCTCTTTATTGCAAAGGGTCGTCGCGCCGGCGTGAGGCGGTGACCCTTTGCTTTGTTCCTTGTTTCACCGATTTGGATTTTTGCTGTTTTTAAGAATATGAATAAAAAATCAAAAACAAAAATTTCCGACGAGTGGTACGGTCGACTGCTATCGATGCCGGGAATTTTTTTGATCTTCCTTTTGATCGTCCTACCCGTTATATTTCTAATCGGATTAGCATTTCTTCGCTATAATTTTGTAACTCCAGTCGCGTTTGTGGGCTTTAAAAATTTTTCGACTATATTCTCGGACAGGCTTCTCACACACTCTCTAAAAACAACCGGAATATATAGCCTGGGAGTTACCTCTCTATCATTGGTATTTGCCCTTACAATAGCTTATGGACTGCATCGACTTGGCCCTAGAAGGTTGTCAACCTTATACAGAACGTTGGCGATTTTACCCTTTGCGGTTCCTTTAGTTCTTTCCGGTTTGATATGGAGGTGGCTGCTTGATCCGGCAATCGGCGTCATGAATTATCTCGCCGTGCAATTAACACCTTTGTCCGAGCCGATTAACATCTTTGGCAATTCAACTACGGCGCTGCTGGGTGTCATACTTGCCGATGCGTGGATTAAAATACCGTTCATGACCATCTTCATTCTCGCAGCAATGGACGGTATCAATGAAAATCTGTACGAAGCAGCCGCGATCGACGGTGCCACCACCGTAACGAAATTTTTATATATCACGCTGCCGCTTGCCCGAAACGGGATTTTATATGGGGTTTTGATAACGGCCATGTTTTCCTTCAGAACCATCGACGCGATCTGGAGTATGACGCGCGGTGGTCCGGGGAAAGCGACGTACCATATAGGTATCTACATTTTAGATAGGATGCTTTCGCTTATGAACTTAGGCCAGGCAGCCGTGATTGGCATCATCGTATTTGTATGTATCTCCGGCTTTTCTATTGTTATGTTATCGTGGATGAGAAGAGAGCAGTAAGAGGTTCGGTAAATGTCAGCGAAAAAAAACATATTAAGGGCACTGGACCGTATTCTTGAAAGCTACATGACGGTCTACATAGTTTTGGGAATAATATTTGTTGTCCTTTTATCACCGCTTGTGCTCATGTTTCTGACGGCGTTCAAAACGCCGGAAGAAACAGAAATGTGGCCGCCGACAATAATTCCCGCTGATATCGACCTCAACGCTTTCGCGGATGTAATCTTTAACAGCAACATTCCATTAGCTATTTTGAATTCCTTAATTATTAGCCTTTCGACAGTGGCGGTTGTAGTGGTGGCAGCTACGTTTACCGCGTACGGCTTCAGTCGATACAAATATAGAGGAAGCAGGTTTCTCTCTTACTCATTGCTGGCAACGAGGATAATCCCTCCTATTTCTCTCACAATACCGTTTTTCGCAATTTTTGCAGGGCTGGGCCTCATCAACAAGAAAGTTACCCTCATCATTCTCAACGTTTATCTTAATTACCCGATCGTCACATGGCTGCTCATAGACGCCTTTAATCGCTTTCCTAGCCAGCTGATAGATTCGGCAAAAATAGACGGAGCTACCCGAAACGAGACATTTTTCTACGTTGTGCTGCCGCTCACCGTCACTGCAATCGCTGCCGGAGCGATAATCACCTTTCTTTTTACCTGGAATGAATTTCTCTATGCCCTGACGTTCACTCAGACGGAAGAATCGATGCCTCTTACCGTCGGGATCTTTGAGTTTGTGGGTGATGAAGTGGTTGAGTGGACCAGACTCTGTGCTGTCGGCGTGTTCGCGAGCCTGCCCTCAATAATTTTCTTTATTTTCGCGCAGCGATACGTCGTCCAAGGCCTTACTGCCGGAGCTATCAAAGAATAGCGATAATTGACCAATGCCGCTCAATGGTTGTTGTCGG
>CP070771.1:1250597-1257536 GCA_020345785.1 Desulfobacterales bacterium | reverse complement strand
GAATCCCAAGAATGGGAAATTAGAGAATATCTGAAGCCAGACGGCAGGTGCCCTTTCAGGAATTGGCTAAAATCTCTGAAAGATATCAACGCCCGTGCCAGAATTCGCGTCAGGCTCAATCGAATTCGTCTCGGTAATTTTGGTGACTGTAAGTCGGTGGGCAGTGGTGTCAGTGAATTTCGAATCGAGTATGGGCCGGGATATCGTGTTTACTTTGGTCGAGTTGGTAAGAAGCTGATCCTGCTGCTTTGTGGCGGATCCAAAAAGAATCAAGAGAAAGATATTGAACTCGCAAAGGAATATTGGAATGACTATAAGAAGAGAAAAAATGAGTAAGACCTCGATAAGCTATAGAGATGGGCTTCTGAAGGACCTTAAAGATCCTGAAGAGGCTGCTGCTTATCTCAATGCAGCATTGGAGGATGGTTCCCAGGAGGTATTCATGTTGGCGCTGCGCGACGTGGCTGATGCGAAGGGCATTACAGAACTAGCAAAAAAATCCGGACTAAATCGGGAAAATATGTATCGAATTCTGTCTGAGAAGGGCAATCCCCAACTGGGCAGTCTTTCTGTTCTATTAGAAAGTATGGGCCTAAAACTCGCCGTCGAAGTACAAAAGTCAAAGGCGGCCTGATACAGAATCAGATTAAAACTTTGTGTGCTGACTTCTATGGTAAAATGGTCCATCGCCGCGAGAAATGATTTCAGACGAATTCAGACAATCGCTTCAGCGAATAGATCCCATCCAAGCCTTTAATCGGTTTTGGCTTCTTTTCATGCTTGGAGAAAAATAGGTGTCTGAACCGCTGGTAATTTTCAGCCACAAATTGCTTTGATCCAATAATTCCGGAATCCGTAAAATAGCGCGTGCGGTATCTGAACCGATCGCTTCGACTGAGTTCAAATTCCCTGAGGCGCTCCTTTTCGAGCACCTTATTCCTTATGATCTTGACGCTGCCTCTCTCAGGCTGATTTAATGATCCTGCTTCATAAACATACCGGCGATACCTTCGGATACGCTCTTTTCTACTTTTGAGACACTTGTCCGCCGGAGGATTGAATTCCTTCAAACCGAAGGATTCGAGCTGAGGAGCAAACCTGTGCGCTCCCTTGCGGCCAAAATTTCAGTTACATTTATTGGTAATGTCGGCGTGTTGGCGTGCTGCAATCTATTTGGAGCCCTGATAATCGCTTGACAAATCATTTGTGCATAATATATATTTTTTTGTAAAATATATACGCTAATTATTCTGTTTTTAAAATAGCGATACTCAGTTTGGGTAAAACATAATAGCTCGATTGAAATTGCTGAGAATGCTCAATTTTGGTCCGGCGGATTAAATCGGAGAAAAAAATGGCTCTAAGTATAAGAAATTCTAAGGCCGAAAAACTGGCCCGGGAGCTTGCAGCTGAAAGCGGGGAAAATATTACGCAGGCGATCACTCGCGCTCTGGAAGAAAGACTGCAACGTCTGCGCGGGCGTTCCGCGGCCATTGACCTGGCTGAAGAGATAATGAAAATTTCCAAGCGCTGCAGTGAAATACCCGATCAAGATCAGCGTTCCCCCGACGAAATATTAGGCTACGGCCCGAAAGGAGTTCCAGAATAATGGTTATCGACACCTCTGCATTGATTGCGATACTGTTTGGTGAGCCGGAAGCGTTATCTTTTTCCAGAGCAGTTGCAGATGAATCGCGAAAATTGATCAGTGCCTTCAATGCCTTGGAGACCGGGATTGTCGTTGAAGCCAGAAAAGGAGAGGCCGGCGGCCGGGAACTTGATTTGCTTTTGCATCGTGCTCAAATAGAAATCGTTGCCATGAATGCTGATCAGGCTGAACTGGCAAGGACTGCCTGGAGGAAATTCGGCAAAGGTAACCACCCAGCAGGATTAAACATTGGAGACTGCTGTGCTTATGCTCTGGCCAAATATTCAGGGGAACCGTTGCTTTTCAAAGGAAACGATCTCAATCAAACCGATATTCGAGCTGCGATAACAATACAGACTTTCCAAGATCATATCGACGAAACATAATCTGCAAATAAAGTATAATTTACCTATTTTCTCTACTATCTCAATTCGCCGCTATGAAATCACGGAGATGGACGCTATCTGGTTGTTGCAACGGATCGGCTTAAAAGGGCAATGGCCGCATTAATCTCTTCGTTTTTATCAGTCTGGCTGCCTTTTTCCGTAAACAGCCACCTCAAGGCCATGTGGCTGAAGATTCCCATAAAAAGATTTCTGAATACACGATTGTTGATTTCCGGGCGTATGCTGCCGTCCTCTTTACCCTCGTCAAGAATCTCATCGATGCTTTCGATGTATTGCTTTAAGGGTTGATAGGCGTTTGAGGTATAAAATCCGGAATTGTAAATCGCATCAAACAAAAAGACTTTCACAAAAGCCGGCTGAGTAAGATAGACCGTGAAATGATAGCGCATGAAGCGTTTTAATTTGCGCAGCGGGGTTCTGACTTCAAACAACTCATCAAGCAAATTCAGGTTGTTGTGAAATTGCCGCTCAAGTATGGAATAGAGCAAATCTTCTTTGTTGTTAAAATATTCGTAAATAGTTCCCTCAGAGACAGAGGCCGATTTTGAGATCTCCTGTATCGTAGCGTTCTGAAATCCTTTTGCGGCGAAAACTTTTAGAGCAGACTCCAGTATTCTGCCAGCCTTGTCACCTTTAATGACACTCTCCCCTGCTTCTGGTCGAATCATCGGCAGCACCAGATCCAAAATGGCATCCAGATCCGTATGTGCCTGCAGCTGCTCCCGGGTTGTCAGGTGCTGAATATTTTCCATGTCCACCAATCCAAAAATTGCGTCACGAACAATTGGGAGGGCAAGGTCTTTACGGAAAGAACCATCTGAAATCCCATTGTTGAGAATTTCTATTCCGATAGCGGACCAACGCTTAATCAATCCGTAAGCCTCATGAATCATAAATCTCTTGTTTGAGCGACATTCGAACAACAGGAGATTGCCATAGTCAGGGTGGGCATCATGGTAATACAGTTGGAACCATATCAACTTACTAAGCTGATTGACCGGATCCATGATACCCTGGAGTTGTTCATTCAATTTCTCGAGTGCATCCCTAAGATGCTCTTGTGCGACAGAGAAAAGTAGGTCCTCTTTATTTTTGAAATAATGATAGAGCACAGAATCTGTAACTCCCGAAGCAGCGCTTATTTCACTAATCGTAGCGCCTCGCCCCTTTGCAGACATAATACGCTCAGCCGCATCTAGAATTTTTTGCCTCTTTTCGCTCATCATTAACTTCCTCTTGCAAAATCAGTAAACCCAATTTGAAAAAGTCCTGCCGTAAAAAGGATGGTTTTCAAAACGACTATAAATCTATAGCCTTTTTTTTGAATTTGGCAACATTATTCGTCATATTTGAGTAATATTCAAGAAAAAATAAAATTTGAATAGAGGAAAAATTACCTTAAAATGTCCACAAAAAACTATAAAATTATTTTATTACGGTAAGTTATACTAATTGCCAATTAGATCTTGACAGCCATTTTATAATAGAATAGTGTTCAATCCGTATTCCATTTCTATATCTTTTCTAATTCTAAATTTGAGCCTTAACCGTATTTTCGGATGTAACATAATAAGCTTTTATGAACAGGTGCTGTCTGATCCTTTACTTTCGAAATGATGTAGCCTGATATAATTAGCCCACTTAGAGTCAACAGTCTTTTCAAATACAAAGTCCGTCGGGGCTTTTTGCGTTCATGGCGTGAACCCGTAGCTGGAAAGTAAGGGGGTGATCGGAAAAAAATATGAGTAAAGTGTTTGCGAGGACTACGAATTGAAAAGGCAGAGGTCGGTGCTCGCAAAGAGCTATGGCAAACCAACGTGGAGGTTCTAATCAAGTCTATAAAGGAGGCAACGCTATGAAAAGGGCCATTGCTATTACGATTCTCGGAGTGTTTCTTTTCTTCGCTTGTGGCGTCGCGATCGCAGGTCAAGGACAGGGGAAGCAACTGTCTTGGGGTCCTCCTGAACACGCGCGCAATGATAACTGGAACACAAAGATTATAGAGACTAAATACGGCCAACTCAAGGGCTACCAAGAGAGCAACGGAAGCTGGGTTTGGAAAAGCGTCCCATTTAAGAGACCACCGTCGTGGGGTCCTCCTAAACACGCGCGTAAGGATAGATGGAACAAAAAAATTATAAAGACTAAATACGGCAAACTCAAGGGCTACCAGGAGAGCAACGGAAGCTGGGTTTGGAAAGGCGTCCCATTTGCGAGACCACCGTTGGGAGAGCTTCGCTGGACCGCCCCCGAGAACCCTGAACATTGGGCGGGCGTCAGAGATGCTACGGAACCTTGCAGCGAGTGCACTCAACAGTTGACAAGCCGCACGTGGATTCGCTCGGAGGAGATTGTAGGGAGTGAGGATTGCCTTTACGTAGATATTTACCGCCCTGACACAGATGACAAAAAAATTCCCGTCTATGTATGGCTTCACGGCGGATCCAATGTTTTCGGTGGCGCCAAGAGCTACGACGGGGCAGCACTGGCCAAAAGAGAGAACATCATTGTCGTGGTTGTCCAATACCGTCTGGGTCCCTTCGGCTGGCTCTCTCACCCTGCTTTTCGGGATGACGAAAATGAACTGGACGCATCCGGGAATTTCGGCATCCTCGACCAAATTCAAGCGCTTAAGTGGATCAAAGAAAACATAGGTGCATTCGGCGGGAATCCTCAACGTGTTACCCTGGGCGGTGAGTCGGCAGGTGCGCTGGACACGCTTACCCTGCTCATATCGCCCTTGGCTTCGGGTCTCTTTAGATCTGCTGTCGTGGAGAGCGGCGGACCGCCTTCACACACCTTCAACACAAAGACTACAGGGGACCCCAAGACAAATGCGATGATCGAGTGGCTCCTCGTTGATGACGGAACCGCCGTTAATGAGACGGATGCCGCAGCATATCGGGAAGGCATGACCAACGACGAGATCGAGGATTACCTCAGATGGAAGTCTGCTGAAGAAATCATGGCAGCCCACATCGCGGCAGGAGCGAGCTCGGCACCTTTCCTCGATGGCACCGTTGTCCCGGCTGAAGGCTTTTATGCCACAATCGCGAGTGGAAAACACAACCGAGTGCCCCTGCTGATCGGAACCAATCGTTACGAGTACAAGGCATATTTGCGATACTACGGTGCCTATATTAAGTCCCTTGGTTTTCCATCGGGCGATTACTCCTGGGGCGATGCATTTAGGGTCTTTGACCCGGGCGACCTGACACTCGATGACGTGTTACCTACCGCAGAGGACAAGGATCTTTATGAAACAATAGGGGGTCTTTGGAGTCGCCAGTGGCGGGACCGGGGCGCAGACCAGCCGGCGGCTGCAATCAAGGACGAAAATGATGAGAATCCGGTTTACAGTTATGTCTTCCAATGGGGGGGCGGAGGCGATCCGGAGAAAGAAGTTTTCAGGACGCTGGTCGACTCTTGCCACGCCGCGGAGATTGCTTTCTTCTTCGGTTGGGACGACGACCTCTTTGGCTGGGGTTTCTCAGAGACCAATCGGCCCGGTCGTGAGGCGCTCCAGGGTGCAATGATGGATTATCTGGGATCGTTTGTATGGACAGGAGATCCCAACTCGATTGGCTTACCTCGACCGGAGTGGCCCCAGTGGTCCAACGCGGTTGGAGAACCGAAAGTGATAGTGTTCGATGCCAATCTCACCACCTATGATCTTAGTGTGGAGAGCACCACGGCCATGGACAATTATTCCCAAGATATTCAGGAGGCAAGAGCCAGTTTTCCCCCAGAAGCCGGACCTGTTTTTGATGCTTTTGGACTAATTCCATAGCAGATAAGGCACTAAACTGAACCCCAGGCGGGCGGTGATAATTTCCGCCCTCCGGGGCTCTGTATTTTATCAGCATGGATATTCAATCCACCCTGCAAAATGTCATTAAGAGCCGCATTCTGCTGATTGCCATCATCATCGACAGCCTATTGAATCCCCGCGATGAGCAAACCGAATAGCAGGGAGACATATAACTCATTGGTGGAAGCGAAAATGTTTAACAGAAGAACCAACAGCACAAACAAAGGAGGTAAGAAAATGAAAAAGAGATGGGTAATTTTATGCTTATTAATTTCATTCGTCATGGGTGCGGCGATGCTTCAAAACGCCATGGCAGCGGGCGTTGAAGATCCGGCGCGGCTCGATTATTATAAAGCACTCAAGGGAAAAAAGATTGTGTTTGTCCCCGTTGCCATGGGCTTTGACTTGACGGAAGGTTGGGCCGCTACTCTGAGAAGCCTGGCAACCGACGTGGGAATGGAGTTTTCAATACGTGATCCAAATTGGAATATCGATGCCGGAGCCCAGGCGATTACCTCCCTGATCTCAGAGAAACCGGACGTTATCGTTGTTCATAATCCTGATGTGAATTCTTATGCCAGGCTCATCCAGAGAGCCGAAAAGGCCGGTATTTATATAATCTCGGTTAATATGAGATCGAGCATGGGAAGTTCCGGATTCGCGGGTGCCGACTATACACGGATCGGTGAAATGCAGGCGGAACGAATCGTTAAGTTCTGCGGCGAAGGCTCGGGTACAAGCGGCAAGGTGGCAATTGTGCAGGGTGTTGTTACCTCGGGAGCCAGTGGCTTTGCCAGGAAAGGCATCGAGAATGTTCTGTCCAAGCATCCGGAAATAAAAATCGTGGCCGACCAGGCTGCGGACTGGGATGCGACCAAAGCCCGTAACATCACAGCTACAATTCTGCAGGCGAATCCGGACATATGTGGGATTATGGGAATGTGGGACGTAATGGACACGGGCACCGCAGCGGCAGTCCAGGAATTTAATCAACGGGCCAAGCGGGACAAGCCGGTATACTTGAATACATCCGGCGGCGGCGCCAAGTTTTCCTGTGAAAACGTCATGGATGG
>CP070771.1:1243557-1250497 GCA_020345785.1 Desulfobacterales bacterium | reverse complement strand
TTGGCTTCCGGCCGTCGGTTGGACAGTAGGAGCCGTATGACGGGAGACTGTCACGTACGGTTCTTGGAGAGCGTTGGGGTGAAATTCCCCAGCGCGACTCGACTCTATCAAACGATTTGACGCCATTAAAAATATTTAGATACACGAAACGTACATGCGCTTCAGCCAAATTGCATGTACTGTGGCAAGATATCTCTATCGAATGCACTCTGATAACCATCCGCCAAAAAGCAAAGAAAAAAATTCAAATCCAAGTGATTCAATAATTCATTAAACCATGACCCCACACATCACCGCCGCCAAACTCTACGATTACACGCAGTGCCCGCACCGCGTCTGGCGGGATATATACGGCCCCCAAGACGAGAAAATAAAAGAAACCAACCCCTTTGTCCAACTCCTGTGGGAGCGGGGAATAGCCCACGAAGAACAGGTCGTATCCAATCTGGGTGAATTCCTCAATCTGCAGCCGGGCCCGTACGAAGATCGATTCAAGCAAACAATCAGCGCCATGAAAGAAAAAACTTCCCTTATTTACCAGGGGGTTTTAATTTATGAAAACATGGTCGGCATCCCCGATCTTTTGAAGCTTTTACCGGACGGGCAATATGTGCCGATCGAGATCAAGTCTGGCCGCGGCTTCGAAGGTGTGGACGAGGAGGAGGGCGACCCCGGCAGGCTGAAAAAACACTACGCGGTCCAGATCGCCCTTTATTCGGAGCTTTTGAATAAGCTCGGTTTTGAAAACCGGCGATTAGGCCGGGTAATAGATATCCGGACAGAAGAGGTCGAGTACAATCTCAACCGATCGCTCGGGAGGCGCGATTCCCGGACACTATGGCAGCATTACGAACAGGTAAAAAACGATGTTGAGCTTCTCATAACCGGCGAGGTCAGGAACAAACCGGCGCTGGTCGGCATCTGCAAACTGTGCCCGTGGTACTTAAGCTGCAAAAAATGGGTTGATGAATCCGGCGATCTTACTAAAATATTCTATCTCGGCCGCAACCGCCGCGACCGGATCAATAAGGACCTCGGGATCGAGAAAATTACCGATATCCTGTGCGTTGACATAAAAGAGGTTATGCGCGCAAAAGACAGGAACAGAGAGTTCCTATACGGCGTAGGCGAAAAGACCCTGGTCGAGATCCTAAGGCGGGCTAAAGTCCTTGTCGAAACCAAAAAACCGGTAGCTTATGCCAACTTCCAATTCCCGCGAGTAGGCTATGAACTCTATTTCGATATCGAGGACGACCCCACCCAGGAATTCGTTTACATGCACGGTGTCTATATCAAGGGACCGGACGGGGAGGAATACAAGGACTTCACTGCGGTTGAATTAACGCGCGAAGCCGAAAGACAGGCCTGGCAGGATTTCTGGAGCTTTATCCGGTCGCTGCCGCCGGATGATTTCGCCGTATATTATTATTCCCACCACGAAAAAACCACCTACCGGAGGATGCAAAAAATCTATCCGGAAGTAATAAGCGAGGCCGAGCTGGATTCGTTTTTCGCTCATCCTTACGTAATCGATCTCTATGACATCGTCAAAAAACATACCGACTGGCCGCTATCCAGCTACTCGCTCAAAGATTTGGCACAGTATCTTGGTTTTAGCTGGCAGGACGAAACTCCGTCCGGAGCGCTGTCGATCCAATGGTTCAATGAATTCATTGATACCAAAGACGAGAAAATACTCCAGCGCTTGCTTACTTATAACGAGGATGATTGCAAAGCTACGATGGTGTTGAAAGAGGGAATAGAGAACCTGATCGATACTCAAGATTGAATTTAGAATTTTTCATTGGGCATTGGTTGGCTGCATAATCGGCATGTTTCTGACCGGAGACGATTTTAAGAATCTGCATATAAATTTAGGCTATTTTGTAATCTTTCTGATTTTAGCTGGAGTCCTGTGGGGCTTCTTTGGTTCGAAACATGCAAGGTTTTCCGATTTTATGTATAAAATAGCAATTACCCTTTTACAAACCACCCATTCCCTCGATTGTTTTAATTTCCGGGAAAGAATGATTGCCTGCTGTAGGTTTCCTCAAGCGGCTGTTTCCTGTCAAAATGGTATTTGGTGCAGCATTCGCAGTAAAAAAGCTCATGCGTGCGCAACTTGCATACGCATTTCCGGCAGGCAAGGAACTTCTTGCCCTCGGTAAACACTTTTGACCGTCTGTTGCATCCCTGACCGCAAATCTGACATTCCATGAAGGTTTGCTTTATCGGAGGCAACCCCGGAGGTCAAATCCGGTGATAGCTAACTGGTCGGCAATAAAGATTCGTAGGCTTTTAATGCCCTACTTTAATATCCGCCATCAAGCTGGCTTTTTAACTCTTAAATTCCCGAAATATCACCCCGGCACCTCAACTCCTGATCAGCGTTTTTCAAACTAAAATAAAGAATCCTTTCATAAATTCAAAATGAAAAAAAATTCAATTTCCTTATTCAGGCATCTACATCAATATATATTGGAGCGCGGTCTGCTCTAAAAAACAGCGACATTGTCGAATGGCAAAGGAAATTCAGTTATCAAGCCAAACCAACGCTTCTTTCTCACTGAAAAATATTTCGATTTTTCTATCTGTCGTTGTTGATGCAATGCTTTTATAAAAATTCGCTACCTTTTTTTCCATTTCTGAACTTTTTTCAACAACAAAAGCCGACTTGCCCGGTTTTGTAAAAACTTGGGTTATCTGTGTTGTTTTAAGAATATCTGAAAATTCAAATGATTCAGGTAAAAATGCATTTTCAGTTTGCCAAAGTACACTCCTCTCGCCGTCAGCCCAACTTTTATTCATTGCTATGGCAAGAAAAGTATTACGAATTTTCGCAGCATTGATCTCACCGGTTAATTTAACATATGCGCGTCCAACAGAATTATCGAACTCGATTGGGTATACATCCTCCGCCATGATAACTCCCCCCCCTTATAAAATTAAGTTATATATATCATAATTTCTGGTTATAAAGTCAAGTTATCTGTATCCATAATTCCCACCAAATAACTCAGCAGATCCCAAGGGACCCAAATTTCGTCCAATGATGCCTCGCTGCACGCTGCGTGAGTAGTGTCGACCGGCAGGCCGACAATGGTTTCCCCCGTCCCTAAGAAGATGTATGGGTAAGGCCGTTTTTTAAAAAAAATAAATTAGCACGGATAAAATTCGCTTCCTGAAACGTTATGACAGGTAAAGCTAACTGAAAGCTGTCATAAAAACCGAGGAAATGTCTGATAAAAGATACAACATAGTGGTCTTTTCAGTCGGGGAAATGCATCATCTGATCTTTTTTCGTCCCAAATCGTCCCGTTTTTATTCTTTAACGCTTAAATTTTTATCTTGCTGAATTATTTAGATTTCCCATTTTTTCCATGGTCCGGGAAATAGCAGCTCAAAAATAAATGGCATAAATTTTGCTGACTTCATATAATTTCATATAAAATTTGTCGGATATAGGCCTTTTTCTGGTTGATTTGAGACTTAGATGACGAGGAACGACGTTCGATGAACATAAAGAAATTGAGATTGGAAAATATTTTAGTCGGTTGTTTCAGCGTGCTCTTGGCGACATGGATGTTGGCATATTCTTCCAATCTGCAGGCCGGCCAAACTTATTATTATGACCTGAAGGGCAATCTGATTTCAGCAGAAGAGTATGAGAAGCTACTCAAGAAATTAAAAGAAAAGAAAAATACAACCGATACGCCGAGCGAAGCATCAGACAGCGGTTCTCAGGTCAACGCCCAGGACGACACCGGCCATGTTGAACTATCTACTGAAGCGGCAAATAGTGGTGAAGAGAATAGCGCTGAAGAAAGTACTAATGAAGAAAATGAAGATGAAGATAATGAAGCACAGTACAGGGTGGAAGTATCTTCTGAAACTTTCATACGGGCTTTTAGAAGGGATACGGACAGTGAGAATGATTCTCTCGTTTTAGCCGGCTATGAATACTTGCGGATGGATTTAGGCGCTTTGGATCAAGAGGGACTATCCTTTCACTTTTACGGTTGGGGCCGTTACGATTTTAACCACAGCGGCTTTTACGATGATAATCCCGATGCTGATTTGCTATACGGCTATCTGGAATACAACCAGCCGGATTACGGCCTCAATATAAAACTCGGACGCCAGCATTTAATGACCGGCATCATCAACAACAGCATAGACGGAATCGGGCTTCAAAGCGCTCTGACGCCCCATTTCAAATTTTCCGTATTCGGCGGTTCGCCGGTGGGACTTTCTTCGGAGCCAGGCCGCTCGGGGGACGGCATCTATGGCGGCCGAGTTGCGGGCCACCAGGGTGCGGAATACGAAATCGGAGTTTCCTATAAAAAGAAATACAGCGATAGTGAAAAAGACGAAGAATTGGCGGGCTTGGACATTGTTGCAGCCTTGCCGTTCAAAATTAACTTTATCGGATCTTCCTCTTACAATCTGGACACCAAAGGCTGGGGCGCGCATTCCTACGAAATTCGTTTTGATATTTCCAATCTCTATTTTCGACCGTTCTATGAGCGCTATCGCTATGAAGACTATTTTAACACCAAGGATAACAGCGCCAATCCCTTTCGTCTTCTGGCCGACACCGGTGAAATCCTATCCATACTGGGCAGTGAGGTCATCTGGCGTCGATTCAGCCGCGTGGATCTGGGCGCCAAAGTCAACTACTTTGATTATGATCTAAGGGAGGATCCGGCCCTTTACGTTGAAGGCAATGCCAGCTGGTATATGACCGACCAGACCCAGATCGGGGGACAGCTCGGCCGTATGAACGGAGATACCAATGCGACCCGCTATTTGATGACCAGAGCTTTTTTCTACTGGGACATGCCGGCCAACCTGTCGCGGCTGGGATCTATCACCGGCGACGCCATCTATGTCCTTTATGACGAAAACATCTATGGACATGACTCATCTCTGTGGATTTCACTGGGCGGCGGATGGCGATTTCTCGATGATGCTTTGCAGGTCAAGCTTTCGGGAGATTGGAGTAATGATCCTTATTTTGAATCGGATCTGCGCGGGCTGCTTAAAATCGAATACAACTATTAACAAAACGGATAAAGGTCAGGACTGGTTGCAAAATAGGAACACCTTTTCAGAACGGATAAACGCGTCGGCTATCTCGGAATTTCTGCAACTGGTTGAATAAAATGGACTTTTTTGGGGCACGCGTCTCTGCCCCAATGAAGGAATAATGGAATGATGGAAGAGTGGGTATTTGAAGGATGTTATCTATTTTGACTTTTAAGTAAAGACGAAGGTTACCATTTACCCAATGTTGCTTTATCCCAAGACCCATTTTTCCAATATTCCAACATTCCAATTGGGGAGAAAGGCCTAATTTGACTATCAGGAAGGCAGATATGAAAAATGGGAAATTATGGGGATTCATTGTAAGTGTTTGGCTGGTCGTGCTGATAGCTGCCTGTGCCACGATCGAAAGCGGTTATGCGCCACCCCCCCGGCACCCTGAAGAAGACGGGGAGGATCTGCGTTTTTGCACGGATTGCCATGATACGGAGGAGGCGGAAATTCCCTATGAAAAATTCAATCACGGCATGTTTTTTGGGGAAAACCATGGGGCGGTGGCCGGCAGATTCGGTCCCGTTTGTGCCGCCTGCCATCGTGAGAGTTATTGCAGTGATTGCCATGGCGTCGGTACTGAACTGAAACCCTCCATCAAGAATCAGACTGAAAATTACCGTCGTATGCCCCATCGCGGGGATTACCTTGCCCGTCATGTCATTGACGGTCGCATCAACCCGACTTCCTGCTACCGCTGTCATGGAAATCCTAAATCGGCCCAAACCTGCAAGCGTTGCCATGGATGAGAGATAATGAAAGAAAAAATCACAATTACATGGTTGATGAAACTCCTTCCGATATTTTTGATTCTTTATATCGGTGGCTGTTCAAGCTCAAATACGGATGCGCCGCGAAGCGACCAGGCTCATCCGGCGGGTTTTGTTTTGATGCATGCCGCTGACGCCGAGGTCGATCTACAAAGCTGTAAAACCTGTCACGGCACAGACTTTGCCGGTAACGGCGACCCGATGCCGGGTTGCTTTGCCTGCCATGAGAGCGGTCCGCCCTTTACGGTGCATTCCCTGCCTTATACCGATCCCCAGGAGCATGGGCCGGCTGCCAGAGCAAATCAGCTTCTATGCCGCGGCTGTCACGGTGAGGCATTTAACAACTTTGACGGCGGTATCGTTTCTGATCCAAACTATTTCAACAATTCCAACGGCTCCTGTTCGGCCGAAGCCTGCCATCCAGCCGCCCGGGCGCACCCCACCAACTGGCAGGGAACCAATGATGATCGGGACCCATCCTATGACGCCACCCACCGATCCATAACGCTGGCTACGGTCAATGCAAGCTGCAGCCTGTGTCACAAAACCAATGGATCCGGCTCAGGCCCAAGCCCTGATGCGCCGAGTTGTTTTTCGGCAAGTTTTACCAACCGTGACGGCATCACGACCGGATGTCATGCCGAGGGCCCGGGATTCACGGCCCCGCATAATCTGCCTTATATTGAAGCAAGCCAACACGGTGCAGACGCCAAGGCTGATTTGACTTCCTGCCAGCAGTGTCACGGTACCGTCGGCACCATCCAGTTTGACGGTGCGATCGCCTCGACTTCCTGCTCGTCGGTTGAATGCCACGCCGATGCGCGGGCCCACCCGACCAACTGGCAGGGCAGCAATGATCCATCCGGCGACTATCTGTCAAGCCACCGCACGGCCGGTAAACTGGATAGTGCCTGTGCCGTCTGTCACAACGTGACGACGGATGCCCCCGGCTCTCATCCGGATGCGCCAAGCTGCTTTACGGCGAATTTCACCAACAGCGACGGCTCTGCTACCGGCTGCCATGCGGGCGGCCCCGGTACGCCGCATGCCATACCATTTACTGATCCGGCCCT
>CP070771.1:1236457-1243457 GCA_020345785.1 Desulfobacterales bacterium | reverse complement strand
TATTCGATATTCTGTCCGCCGCGGCGGACTGTTCCGTTTAGGTGAAGTTTCATAAGAGGTTTCAGATTTCTGGTGCAAGGAACTTGGTTTAGGTCATGAACTTTTGATCTATAGTTATTTTTAGGTAGAAGTTAATGCCGGGTGGAAGTGGTTTTCAACCACGATTTTAGATGGCGATCCGACCGAGTTCATCGCGGTTGGAAACCGCTCCCACAACATTTTCAAACCGTATTCAGGCGCCAAAAGAGTTTCGTCTTCGATAAAACTGGCCGCTCCGCGGCCGGCGACGACGCTGACACCTGAAACCTATTTAAATGACTTTGCGATAAATTTGCTGCCCCGCAAGGGGCCACTTCTACCAAGCGCAGTCTCGGGTGAAGCCTAGAGACTTAATTGTGATTTCCTTGCATTTCTTTTTTGGTTCCCCGATAACTCGGGATCTCCGTTTCACTCCAACCGGCTTGTCCGGGTTAGGGAAGGTCAGATGCAGAAATTAAGCAGGTATATGTTTGTTTTGGCGGCGTTTTTAACCCTGGCTGCCGCGCTAAGGGCAACGGCGGCGGATGAGCTTAAGATTGTCTATAATGTGGGCGTCGCGCCGCTTAAGTTCGAAGACCCCGAGGGACGTCCAGCGGGGCTCTTTCCGGATTTATGGCGGCTGTGGGCTCAAAAAGCCGGCAAGCAGATTGAATTTGTCAGGGTGGATTCCTTTGACCAATCGCTGCAAATGCTCAAAGACGGCGAGGTCGATTTGCATGCCGGTCTTTTCAAAACCCCGGAGCGCGAGAAGTTTTTGGATTATTCGGAAGAGTTGTTGGCACTCGACTACTACATCTTCACCCACCCGTCGGTATATCCGATCAAATCGCTGGAAAAAACAGCGGGCCTTATCGTCGGCATTCAGAAAGGCGGTTATACGGAAGGATTTGTGCGCTCCAAAGTGCCTGCAAACCGAATTGCCGTCTATGACCGGTTCCAGGATCTTTTCCGAGCCGCTCTGGAGGGTGAGATAAAGGTATTTGTCGCAACGGAGCTGAGCCTTTTATACTTTCTCAGAGAAAATTTTCAGACCAACATCTTCGAATACGATCGCGATCGACCGCTGTACTCCCAGGTGTATTACACGGCGACCCAAAAAGGCAATCCGGCACTGATTCAACAGGCCAACGATGGACTAAAAGCCATTGGCAGCGACGAAAGAAAGCAGTTGGAGAATAAATGGATCGTAATGGATTTTAAAGACATATCCCAGGCACCGGCGGACACTGCGTCGGAAAAAGAGACCCGGATCGGCCTGTCCGCATCAGAAAAGGCCTTCCTTGAAGCCCACCCCGTCATTCGGGTTCACAATGAAAAGGATTGGCCGCCGTTCAATTATTTTGAATACGGCACCCCCCGGGGGTTGTCCATCGATTACATGAATCTGCTGGCCGAACGGCTGGGCATTAAAGTCGAATATGTCACCGGGCCCAGCTGGGACGAATTTTTGGGCATGGTCCAACACAAAGACCTGGATGTGATGCTCAACATCGTCAAAACCGAAGACCGCACGCAATATTTGCTGTTTACCGAGCCTTACATGAAAAATCCCAATGTCCTCGTCAGCTCACAGGAAAAACCCTATGATTCGCTGGCGGCGCTTTTCGGAAAAACGGTGGCCTTTCCCGAAGGGTTCTTTTACGAAGAGGTGCTGACCAAATCTTTTCCCCGGATCAAGCGGTTGCCGGTGGAAAATACATTGGCCAGCCTCAAGGCGGTCATGTTTGGACGGGCTGAGGCCGCCGTGGGTAAAACGGCTGTTGTTCGAACCCTGATCAACAAAAATTTGCTGACCGGCTTGCAAATTTCCGGTGAGGTGAACATCGGGGATCCCGACCTGACAAATCTACGCATCGGGGTTCGGGATGACTGGCCGCTGCTGCATTCCGCACTGATGAAGGCCATGGCCGCCGTTACACCGCAGGAAATGAATGCAATCCGGCAAAAGTGGATGATGGTGGACATCGAGCCAAGCGCAGAACACGCCGCCGGGTCGATTTCCTACGGCCGCCTGGCTTTATACGGCCTCGCAGTTTTTTTGATTCTCAGTCTGCTGGCATGGACATTGATCAAAACGATCCAAAGGGCGAACATCTCCGTCAATTTTGGATCGCGCTGGTTTCGCAGGCTCGTTTTGGCTGGTTTGAGCCTATTTATCATCATTGTCTGCCTGCTCGGCTTATTTACGCTGGAACAGAATAGGGAAGCAATTCTGAAAGGTATCGGCGAAAATCTCAAACAAACTCTAAAAACGGCGGATAACCGGCTCAACCTCTGGGTGGCGCAAAGAACATCTTTACTGAAGCTGCTTGGACGCGATCCGGAATTGGTGACTCTGACCAAACGCCTGCTGGCCGTCACCCCCGACCAGGACAACCTGAGGGCCTCCGAGGCCCTGCAGGATGTCCGCTCGTTTTTCAAGAATAACAAGGAGTTTTTTTCAAACAGCGGTTTTTTCATCATCAACGCGAATGACGCCACCATCGGGTCGCTGCACGATACCTCGCTCGGTCGGCCAAATGTGATTTCAATTCGCAAACCCGAACTGATCAGGCGCGCATTTGAGGGCGAAGTGCTGTTCGTGCCGCCCGTCCAACTCGATGACGCTGCGGTGCGTGAACCCCAAGCGGACGGGGCCGGGAATCCATCCACGAAATTTTTCATGGGACCCATTTTGGAACCCAATGGACAAATTCTGGCGCTGATGGCGTTGGGTGTGGACCCTGCCAAAGAATTCTCATGGGTCCTGCCGACGTCTGAGACGCGCAAGACCGGTGAAACCTATGCCTTTGACGAACGGGGCCGAATGCTTTCTGAAAGCCGTTTTGAGGACCAGCTGCGCCGGATCGGGCTGCTCGCTGACGATCAAAAGAGCGCTTTAAACATTGAAATTAAAGATCCCGGTGTTAATCTGGTTAAAGGCCAGCGCTCTGAAATCGAACGATCGCAACAGCCGCTCACCCGGATGGCATCCCGCGCCGTTCAATTGAAGCTTGATATGGAGAAGACGGGCCAAACCTTTGGCCGCTCAAAAATGGAAATCGATACAAAAGGATACCGGGACTATCGCGGGGTGCCGGTCTTCGGCGCCTGGCTCTGGAACGCCGAACTGGGACTTGGTCTGGCGACCGAAATTGGTGTAAGGGAAGCCATGTCCCCCTATTATCAGGTGCGAAGAACCGTTTTCGGTGTGCTGGGGTTTACCCTGATTCTGTCTGTCGCGGCGGTCTTGTTGGTTCTGATACTCGGCGAACGCACCAGCCGGGCGCTGATAAAAGCGCGCGATAATTTGGAAGCAAAGGTTGACGAGCGCACAGCTGAATTGCAGGATAAGCAGACGCAGCTTGAGGCGGCCGTGGAACGTTCCCACCTGCTTTTGGATTCCGCGGGGGAGGGGATCTTCGGCGTCAATCTGGAGGGCAAAGCGGCGTTCATCAATCCGGCAGCCAATCGCATGCTGGGATACGAATCGGATGAACTCATTGGACAAAAGGTCCATGAAATCATTCACCATTCCCAGGCGGATGGCTCCAGTTATCCAAAGGAAAAGTGCCCGATGTACCTGTCCTATGCCGATGGAAGCGATCACCACGTAACCAATGAGGTGCTTTGGCGCAAGGACGGCTCAGCGTTTCCGGCGGAATATACGAGCATGCCGATAAAAAAGGACGGCCGGGTCGTCGGTGCCGTGGTCACATTCATGGATATTACCGAGCGCATGAAGGCCGAGGAGGCCGTCCGTCGCAATCAGGAACAGTTGCAGGTTGTTCTGGAAAGCATTCAGGCGGTGGCCTTTCTGAAGGATCGGCAAGGCCGCCATCTGCTTGTCAACCGATTTTACGAAAATGCGGTCGGTGTCAAGAAAGAGGACATACTCGGCAGGACCGATCTTGAGATCTTTCCCGCGGAAGCCGCCCGGCAAATCATGGCGCTGGACGAGGAGGTGATGTCTTCCGGAAAGATGCAGACGATCGAGGAGGAAATCCCGCACCCGGATGGAAGCCTGCATGCCTACCTCACCACCAAGGTGCCGCTCTTCGACAAGGACGGTATTGTGTATGGAATGTGCGGCCTGGCGACCGACATTACCGACCGCAAGCGCGTGGAGGAAACCCTCACCCGGGAACGTGAGCGACTTCAGAAGATACTCGATACCAGCCCGGTCGGTGTCGGCATTTCCACCGAGGGCGTGGTACGCTTCGCCAACCCGCGTTTTGCCGAACTTTTTTACAGCAGAAAAGGGGAGGCGGCCCAGGATGCTTACGTCGATCCCAAAGACCGGGAATATATCGTCCAACAGCTTAAGCGAACGGGAATCGTTCGAGATTATGAGTTGCAGACCTATGGTCCCAATCGAGAGATCCGGGAGACACTGGCGACGTTCATCAGCACTGAATACGAAGGTCAGAGCGGTATCCTTGCCTGGATGGTGGACCTCAGCAGCCTCAAGGAAGCCGAGAAAGAACTGCGGGCCCGATTCGATGAGCTGGCCAGGTTCAGGCGACTGGCCATCGGCCGTGAACAAAAGATGATCGAGCTGAAAAAGGAAATCAATGAAATCCTGAAAACGAACGGACTGCCCGATAAATACAAGATTCATTGACAGAGGTGCCCGACATGAAAATTCTGCGTTATGTCATTTATCCACGGACTTTCTGTTGGTTGAAAAACAGTGCGAGTGTGCTTTGTGCACTTGCCTTTTTTATAGTGATAGAACCATCCTTGGCACAGGCTCAGGCTCCAAAGGCATGGTATCCGGTGGAAGTCGATGTATGGGCCCCCCCATTTAATGACCAGCGACAGCGTGAACAAAAGCTATATACGCCGCTGGACAAGGCGCAGAAAAAATGGCGCCTTCTGGTCTTTATTCCCCATCTTAAAGATGCCTACTGGTTGGGGGTCAACTATGGGCTTATCGACGAAGCCCGCCGTTTGGGGGTCAGTCTTTCTATATTCGAAGCCGGCGGTTATGACCGGCTCGAGGTTCAGCGCCGTCAGATCGAGGAAAGTCTCAAAGATAAACCGGACGGCCTGATTATCGGTGCCATATCACTGGACGGCCTCAACGACCTCGTAAAAAAGGCCTCCGACCTGGGAATTCCGGTGCTGGATTTGATTAACGGCATCTCCTCACCGCTTATTGCCGCCCGGGCGGCGGTATCCTTCTGGGACATGGGGCACGAGGCCGGTAGTTACCTGCGACGTTTGCAGGAAAACGGAGGGCAACCCCTTAAGATGGCGTGGTTCCCCGGACCCGAGGGTGCCGGCTGGGTGATAGCCGGTGATGCGGGGCTGCGTGAGGCCATCGCGGGGAGCGCGATCGAAATTTTGGACTCGCGCTATGGCGACACCGGCAGTGCGGTCCAAGCAAAGCTGATCGAGGCGACGCTCAGCCGGTATGCCGACGAGCTTAACTGCATCGCGGGCACGGCCGTTACTGCGGAAGCTGCCGTAAAAATTTTGCGGGAACGCGGACTGGCAGATAAGATAAAAATTTTTTCGTATTATTACAGCCCGGGAGTGCATCGCGGCATCCGCCGGGGTGACATTACAGCCGCCCCCAGCGACCTGACGGTACTGCAGGCGCGCATTGCAGTTGATGTCATGGTGCGCATCATTGAGAAAAGAGATCATTATAAACACGTTGCCCCCAGGGTGACGGTCGTGGACGGCGACAATATTCGCAGCTGGGATTCCTCGACGACCTTGGCGCCAAGAGGGTTTCGGCCGATATTCAGCATAAATAATCAGTAATCTATCCCATAAACCAACATGGGTAAAAACTGAAATGATTGTGTTTTGGATAAACCATATTGGGTGTCAGGTGTCAGGTTTCAGGTGTCCCCCCTTCGCCTTTCAGGCTACGGAGGGCAGGCAGCCCAGCAGCCGGCCAAAACAACGGCCGGTCTGATCAAAAAAGAAACTTATGAACATCGAACATCGAACGTCGAACATCGAATATTTCATTTTGTCTATTTAAAGAAAATACTGAACAATACGCGATATGTGTGATACGCGAGCTAATCTTCCATTCGAAATTGGGCGGGTTCACTTGCACTAAAATTGATAAAGCGCAGCGCCATCAATATTGGACGTTGGAAGTTGGACGTTTCACGCCTTGGCGTGATTCGACGTTCAATCCGTTTGCTGTTCCGTCCAGGTGAAGTTTCATGCGAGGCGCAAAGAACGAGAGACTGCTGTTAACCGCCAGTCTCAATCGACTCCCCACCAGGATCAGTTCTTTCAATGATGTAGGGGTATCTGACAATGCGAAAAACAATAACTTGGATTTTACTGGTTATTCTGGCCGTCGGAGGCATCGGCGGATCCTACGCGTTGAGTGAAGCATTTCGCACCGATGCCAGGCAAGCCTGGGAATCGCTGGCCTCCAGGGTCGCGCAGTGGCTTTCCGGAACCATATTGGGCTGGCTGGAAGAAAGCTACTCGCCGCTGTCCGGTCTGGCGATTCTTTTTGAAAACTCGCGCGAGGTCACCGAGGTCGAGTTTCGGGGGGCGACCGATGCTCTGGAAGCCCGCAGCACGTCCTTTTTTCTCGACGCCAAGGCCGTTGCGCGCCCGCGGGCGGACGGTGCAGACTGGGCCATTGAATTCACCAATGACCCCATGGGGCCATTGTCACCGGATAAGGTTTTGAGCCGGCATTCTGAAATTCTCCAAACCATCAAAACAGCCGTCGACAACCCGGACCAGATCAGGCTGGGGCCCCCGTTTTCCGGTGAGGACGGCACACGCTATTCACCGGCGGCGCTGGCCACCCGGGACTCGCGCGGCCTGCTGGTTGTCATCGGCCTGCTCAACTACAATGCCATTGTCCAAGGCCTGTTCGACATCTACAAATTGAATGGATTGCAGCTTCAAATTGAGGGCCGGTTCCAGGAGATGGGTAGCCCCGGACCCTCGCGAGTGGTTATCGGCAGCCCCCACCCCGAAGCGCTGTACA
>CP070771.1:1229354-1236357 GCA_020345785.1 Desulfobacterales bacterium | reverse complement strand
TTTTAGTATTTATTGCACTTATTGGCGGTTACACACTGGCACGAAACAATTTGGGTTTACTTCCAGATCAGATGATGTGGATAACTCACACCGATATCTTTTATAAAGTTTTCCTTCCATTATTGATGGTTGCAAGTGCATTAGTATCGTTAATTAAGAAAGACAAACTCAATTTATTCTATTTATCCTTTTGCGCAATGATTATTGATACAATTAATAGACTGGCAGTTTTTATTTCAAACTATTATGTGTATTTCACTTATGATCCACCTCCTCAAATTAGTCACGCTCCAGGTTCAATCATTGTGAAAACAAATTATCTACCATCATATATTATGCTATTCATAGAAATAGTTATGATAATTTTAATCTTCAGAGATATTGTTAGGTCCAAATCTGAAAAATTAGCAATGGATTCATAACAAGACAAATGCAGCCGACGCAAAAAGCCGCGCGGCTGATTTGCAGCGTTATGCCTGTAAATTTTTCATGGAGAGTATATGGCGATAAGAGACTATTTTAATTTAGGTTGCAAATTGTTTGGCGTTTACTGTCTTTTTTTAAGCATCCCACACTTCATTAACGCGATGGCTAGCTTTTATCCTATTGAAGGCACTGGTGCCGATTATGAAAAAATCTTTTTCTTTTATAAAATCACCACAAGGATTATACCTATCATCT
This sequence comes from Desulfobacterales bacterium, assembly GCA_020345785.1. Next base: position 1,235,676 of record CP070771.1, on the reverse strand, counting down.
ATGTTGCTATTGGATATAACCTTATTCGTAATAGTGAGAAAATATTTGCATTTGCTTATAAGTCCACAGACGAGAATAATTTCGAAAGGGACACTGTAAAATTTCGCTTTTTCTTAAAATTACTTGGTATTTATCTAATTGCAGACTATTTCCCTGATTTTATAAAATCGATATCGAGCTATTTTACCTACACAAATGCACCACAAGTCTGGGATTTAGGTACTCAAAAGCAATTTACTTCAATTAATTTTCTGCCAAGCATCGTTGGGATTGCCCTTGGATTTTATTTGCTTCGAAATGGCGACATTTTTGTTAAGCTTGGTTTTAAAGATAGTGTGGAAAACCAAAATTCTGAGTAATTGCATAACAATGCGCATGCACTCTGACACTCAAAGCAATGCCGCTCACAATCTTTATTCGCAAATTGTAATAAATTGCCCTTTACAAGCTGCTCGGAGCTTTGGGTGCAGGTGATGCGCGGGCGTTAGCCGCCACATTCGGAGGTCATTTAAAACCATGCCGAACGGACACGGTGGAGTACCTTTCCTTGGCAGCCCGATTTTCTTCGCAGCCATGTTCGGCACCTTCGCCGGGCTCCCTCTCAAGACCCGGCTCGGTTGGGCATGGGTGGCCATCTGTCTAGTGTTTGCTGCTCTCGTCGGCTGGCGACTCGCCTACAGTCTGCACATGTGGGGCGCTGACGAATACGGCGGGGCATACACTGAACCAAATGTATATCGGCGAGCAATTCGGCGGTATCGGATTTTGGCCTTGGTGTACACCGTCCTCTCCGTGGCTGTAGGTTTGAGTATCCTTTGGTGGTGGCGCGGCCTGCCATAGACATTCCGGTGAAATTGATGACTGTGTTCAAAACGAATACACAGCATGCCTTTGCTCCAGGCTTCCGGCTATCGGTGGTCGACATGACCATCCTCACCGTCGGTCTGACGGCCACGTTCGCGCTTGCAACTGTAGTCTGGTGGTTGGGATTCGTGTTTGGCTTCGTGCTCGGGCATTTCTTCCTGTTCTGCAATGTTGTGCGCATGTCGCGGCCTCTTGAGCTTGCATGGGCTGCTGTGTTTGTCGTTCTGGCCGCGGCAACCGTCGCGCTGGGCACACCCGGGTGGCAGGTCACGGTGTCGGTCTCGCTTTTTACTACAGTGGTGGTGGTTTTTGTGCAGATTCTAAAGCCATCGTACCACGGTTTTGGTTGGCAATGGATCAACCCAGAGCTGCCTAATTGGTGGGAATCTCGAGTGTCCAAAAAAGCCGGCGGCTAACCAGTAGGATGGAGCTGACAGGGATAAGCATGCGGTTTGCGCAAAGTTGGGAGGCGCTTGAAGTTTGGTGGCCTGCAGCTCATCCTAAAACGTTATGTATAGTTTGTAACCTCTATGGACGTCAAAATCACAAATAAATGCCAAAAATTTTATTGGCCAAACCCAGTAAGACTAACGGATAAAATTCTTGGTAATGTTCCGAGTAAATTCTTGGTTGGTCTCTCTGAGGTTGTAATTTCTGACGATAGAGATGAACAAATCATAAAATATGTTTCTTGTCCATCACAGGCAGGAACTGCAAAAATAGAAATAGGCATGAAACCCATGGCCTTTTGTGGGTTACATTCAGTTGGATATTTCAATACACTTTTTTTACGTACAGTCTCCGAGCACATTGTAAAATACTTGCAGCCAGTTACTAATGATCGTGAGGTATTGGAATACAAGTATCGTGTTAATCCATCCTGGCTGTATTTTGGCCCTTACATTCACGAAAGACTCCTATTAAAATCATTTAATTTAATCTTTGATAATGTACGACCTTTTCAAAATTGGTTTAATCGTTGGCTGTGCAAAATCTTAGATATCAATAGGGACATTACATAACAAAACCACTGGAACAGACCAGTCTTCGCTCTATCGAGCTACGCCCCGGCACGGCTGCGTGTAGACCGCGGTTTTACGTAAAAGCCTTGCAAGTTCGGAATTTATTTAGGCCGCTGCTCACCAGCAACGTTATCCTGGCAGGAAAAATTTATAGTGAATGGCTGTCCTGACTGGCGGAAATAGCGTTTTGAGCGGCATGAACCAAAAAGGATGATCGTGACATACCTCGTTTTTTAGCAACATTATCGATTTTACGAAGCATATCTTCCGGTACAGTTATATTTACGCGTACAGATCGAGGTTTTGATTCAGATACTGAAACTACGAGAATTGCAATGGCATCCGAATAGTCTGGATCATCCATGATGTCTTCTAGCTTTGAAGGAGCTGGAATATTCTCACCGTCTTCCAGCATACCTTTTAAATGCAGAGAAAGAGCATCATGGGCCATATCCTTGGCCTCATCAATTGTGCTCCCGGCGGTTGCACATCCCGGAAAATCCGGAAAGGATACGCCGAAATCACTCTTTGGATCTTTATGGACGACAGCAATATAATTAGCCATGTAAATCACCTATTTAAACTTAATTCCTGATTGGCGTTCAATGCTTTTAAGTGTGCCAATTGGTATATCTTTTTTGGGGTGCGGAACTGTAACCCGACCCTTTTTCGATGGATGCCGGAACTGAATGTGTGAGCCGGATTGATCGGCTTTATACCAACCATTATTTCCGAGTATTTTGATAATCGTCCGGCTATCCATGTGTGTATTTATACACATCATGGGCGGTTTTGTCAAATACATTTTAGCACTTATGGATAACAAAGGCATGAAGATGGGCGGGCTTTATCCTGCGGATCTGATAAATCAGATTTGTTTTCAAAATAAATGCCGTCTACATCACGCGAGGTTTTAGCCGCCCGCCACTTATGCCCAGCGTTATGAGTGTCAGTTTTCAAAGATATGGTAGTAGGAAAAGGGGGTCAAAGCTTGAATAGTGAATAATGGTTGACAAAAGTCAGCTGCATTGATGATCGATTTTTTTATGAGAAGGGCGGTACATCACTGATCAAAATTTGACACCTGGTTTTCCAAAGGGGGTGAGGATTGGCATGCTTTATCTAATGTTTGCACATTGGCGTTTAAGACAGATTTGTTTTAAGATTCCTGCAGGAAACGGTGCAGCACAATGGGATAGACTGCGAAGAGAGGAAGTGGGGCGATGAGGGCGCGGATTTTTCTCTGCTATGCCAGCGAGGATAAAGCGCAGGTGGAAGTAGTTTATAACCGCTTGCGTGCACTCGACTTCCAGCCCTGGATGGACAAAGTCGATTTGCTGCCCGGGCAACAGTGGCAGCAGGAAATTCCCCGAGCGATTAGAGCCTCAGATTTCATCATGATCTTCTTCTCCCAACACTCGGTGACCAAACGCGGCTATGTCCAACGCGAGTTCAAACTGGCTTTGGACTCGCTTCAAGAGTTGCCGGAGGGCATGATTCACGCGATCCCTATCCGGCTTGATGACTGTGTTATCCCTGAACAGTTCGACTTCCTCCACTGTTGCAATCTCTATGAGAAAGATGGCTTTGAGAGGATTGTGAACGCCATTCGAGCGGGCTTGTCACAACGTCAGCAACCCACTCCTAAGGTATCGCAACCGGCTAATCAACGCGAGACACCAGCAACTAGTGGAGGCGAGGAAGCCAGGCCGGTTCGTCGGCGGAGGAGCATCCTATTTGTGTCTTTTGTTGTTAGTTTGTTTTTGCTAAGTGCTATCATGTACTGGTCTCCGGTGCGATATATCTTCCTGAGAAGGCCAACAACGCTTACTAACAGAATTGGCATGGAGTTTGTACTAATTCCAGCTGGAGAGTTTCTGATGGGGATTTCCCCCGAGGAAATAGACAGCCTGGTAAGCTCGGGCGATGATACGCGTCAAGAGCTTAAAAAAGAGTTGCCTCGGCACTTGGTGCAGATCAGTCAGCCGTTTTATTTAGGTAAGTATGAGGTGACGCAACGACAGTGGGAAGCTGTTATGGGGGAAAATCCCAGCGGTTTCAATTATCGTGATTGGGGTGATCTCAACCTACCAGTCGAGATGGTCTCGTGGGAGGATGTTCAAGCATTCATTGATAAACTGAATAAGAAAGAAGGTGCCGGGAGGTACCGCTTACCAACAGAGGCGGAGTGGGAGTATGCCGCACGAGCGGGGAGCACGACACGCTACTGGTGGGGCGACGAGGTTGGACGTAACCGGGCCAACTGTGCCAGCTGTGGAAGCCGTTGGGACCATAAACAACCTGCACCGGTGGGTTCATTTCCGCCGAACGCCTTCGGGTTGCACGATATGGCAGGCAACGTCGAGGAGTGGGTGCAGGACTGCTACCATCCCAACTACGAGGGTGCTCCTGCAGACGGCGGTACGTGGGGGGGTGATTGCAGTCTGCGGATGAAGCGGGGTGGTGCCTGGCGTTACAGGCCGAGCGAGGCGCGATTGTCTGGCCGAACGATGATAAGTCCGAGCTCCCGCTATGATACGCTTGGTTTCCGCCTGCTGAGGGCAAGCTCCTATCCTTGAGAACAATGGGGTTGTATCTTGATTAATGATTATAGTAGAAGATCGGTTAGTCATTGAACAAGATTCGACATCCTATATATATACCCTAAGTGTGAATTAAAGATGATTGCAGGTAAAATGACCCAGGGAAATTTGCGCTTGTTTCCTGGCCTAACTGATTGGATTCTGGAAGCGACAAGAAATTGGTTTAGAGCGATAAAGTCTTAATGTAAATTTGCCAACAAACCATTGGAGCAGACGGCGTGTAAATCGCGGTTTCACGTAAAGGCCGTGCAAACTTGGAATTTATATTAGGCCGCTGCTCACTGGAGGCGTTATGAGTGCTAAATTTCCAAAAGGATGGTCGAAAACTACTCGTGATTTAATCGCGGAAAATCGGTACATTTCTACTGAAGAAATGAGTTGGGCCAGGGAGTATGAAAAGTCTCAACTTCGCCTATGGGTTAAATTTCCGGTTAATGGAGAAATTTATGAGGCAATTTGTGATGTTGAGGTTCGATATGTTACTCACTGGAGCGCTCCCTATACAGGCGGTGATAAATGCATATTAAATAAAGGTACAAAAGTGCGTGTGATAGTAAACAAGGGAGAAAACGAGCCTCTTGTAGTAAGCGCCGATCCTCTTGAATATGAAAAAATTGAACAAGAGATTGTTCCAGAAGCTGAAAGAAAAGCTTTTAAGTATGAGGGTTTTAATCTTTCCATAAAAACCGCTGAACTTAACAGGAGTTTTAAGCTTGTTACTACCTGACAAGAAAATCGTTTACGACGCTTTGTACAATCGCTTCACACCACACATTAGATCGTTATATGAGATAAATTATGAGCATCTATAAAATATCAAAATGCATGGCTCTACTGGATGGTGGTTCAATCTACCTTGATTTAATAAATAACGAAGGCAATAAAGAGGTTGTTAAACTCGATAAAGAAATTGGTAGCCCCACAGAAGGAAAAGTGTTCGCTACGATGCTAAATAAAAACCAACCTTTGTCAAAAGAAGAAGAGAAAGTATTACTAAAAATACTTCTTAATACAGTTGCTGATACGGAGAATCAAAAATGGCACTTGAAAATAATTACAGATCATTTACGCAGTATTTCACCACAGTCAGATGACATGCCAAGCCAACGCGATATAGATGACTTATTAAAAGACACATGACAAGGCGCTGCACCGGATGCCAATTCCGCTGCGCTCCATTGCCACCGATGAGCTTTGTCGTTATTTGCGACACGAAGCCGCGTGTTTGAATGTACTCAAGTAGTAATTACTACGTAGAATACCCAGTGTGTTCCCACTGGTACTCTACGTGGGCGTGCTACCGCTGCGCTGATGATGGGGTGCGAAGCCCCACGGACAATGTACCGAAACGGGTGAAAACCGCGAGGTGGAAGCCCATCCGGAAACCCCGTCCGGTTATGGGCTAAGATCGGGGCAATATGGTGAGAGTAGGCAAAGGTCTTTACGCGCCGTCAGTGAGGACCGGCCTACGGGGTTTAACAGGTCGAAGACGTGTTTCCCAGTGTTTACACGTGTTGGAGAGGCTGCAGGTCGCTAATCCGCCTCAGGCGGAGAACTGTTGAGTCACCGGCGTTCAGAGTCCGCCTAAGTTGCCCATGATGGTCAATTACAAGGAACGTGGAAAAGCCGTCTGTCCGCCATGTGCAAGGCATGGCAAGCTAACCGTAAGGCAAGCCCATGGATCGGCGGTTTTGAGATGCCGGAAGAAGCAAAGGCCACCCTGTAGCGGGGTGGATAGGACATGCGACATGGTCAAAGTCTAAAGGTTGCTGGTACCTGCTGCCTGCTTCCGAGACGACTGCCCACGTCCAGTCCGCCGGAGGCGGATTTCAT
>CP070771.1:1222237-1229254 GCA_020345785.1 Desulfobacterales bacterium | reverse complement strand
ACATTCCGGAAGTTCACAGGGGTACTTGCCAAAGGTATTTCAGTCCGAAGCCGAATGAATGTGAGGCAGAATTCTCGAATAATGACCGTCGCCACCTGACCTCGGCGAGGTAAGATTGGAAGCTAAAAATATCGTGGGCGCTGTCGACATGAAGACGCAATTTACGTCCCGGTCGCGGGGCATAATCGGATTCCAGATAAACACCATCAGCGCTGTAATTGTATATGACGCCGTTATATTTGAAGCCTGTTCTAAAGTCTTCAATCATTACCGGCGCTTTCACGTCGAACCGCTCGCTGGTGCGCTGATAGGCCACTGCAATCATTTGATGCTTTTCCTTTTATCCTGGACCTGACCATCAGGCTGCTTAAGAATTTAAGACAGTTTTGCCGTGTGTCAAAGGAGAATTTGTTTAAGGGCATCAAAATCGTCAACGACATAATCTGCACCGGCCCGGATCATCTGTTTTTTGAGACTGCTTTTATCCGGTGCCGCTAAAAGCAGACCGATTCCTTTATACTTTGAGGCGGAACGGGCCGCAGCCAGCATGTCATCCGGCATGTCGCCGATATAATAACAACAGTCAAATGGTTCCCGGTGCGCTCTTGCAATTGCATCCAGCATGAAAGGGTCGGGTTTACTCAGTGATACGGTTCGACCCTCCTCGGCAAGAATTCTTTTTTCTTCCATGAGACAGTCGTCCAGCGTTATCGTCAGGGAAAAAAAATCATTTAATTGATAATGCTTCAACGGATATTCCGCTTCGGCTTTCGGCCGGCCGGTGGCAACGGCCAGCACATTATTTTTTGAAAGCTCAGCCAGAATTTGCCGGTCGATAAGTACCCGTTCTCTCAATATAAAGCCTTCCCCCCGGTATACAGCAGGGTCCAGATGGTATGTCGAGCGGAACAGGTCGGCTCCGAGGTAGATCTCTTGAAAGACCTGTTTGATGATGTTGCCGCTGCCGACATCACCCACGTGAAGGCTTTTGATAAATTCATTTTCCAGCTTGCCATACTGTTTGAGCAACGATGTCAGCGGGTTATCCGTGGATCGCAAATAAGCGGCCAGGGGTGCCACATCACAGCGGCGGATGTTTTCACGATACCGAGTCCAGGGATCCAGGCTTTCCTGGATAGTATGTATGTCCACCACGCTGAACAGCAGCTTTATTACCAAATAGGTCAAATCCCAGTCATTATTGAGTCCGCCGCTTTGCTTCACGGCGGCCAGATCGGCCGGCTCAAAAAGCGGTTCCGGTAATTTATCCGCCCCTTTCGCCGGCTGAAAAAACAAGCTCGCCGTATGCCGAACCACATCCCGATAGGATTCGGACACGTCGATAATAACACCGTCCATGTCAAATACGATCAGGTTCTTTTTCATAATCGTGATAATATCCGAATAATTTTTTTATTTCCAACAAAAATCATTGCCGAGATTTAATCTAAAATTAAAAGCTTGGTCTTCCCTCTCTCCTATCTGTAAGCGCTCCGATCAGGAAGCCGGGTTGAAGGCCCTCCGGGCCGAAAGCTGGGCCAGGATTTTTAACTAATTCGACAAACATAGTCATCACTCTTCCAATTTGCAATCTAAAGCAAACGGATGCTAATCGGAAAATTTCATGGTTGACTTCCCTTAATGGGAAGGTTTAAAAAAAAGCTTCGACCGAGATTCCGCTCGGCAGAAGTGGGCCCCTGCGGGGCGGCAAATTTAGTGCACCGTTATTTAAATGGGGTTTCAGGTGTCAGGTGTCAGGTGTCAGCGCACTGGTCTTTCGCTAACGTAGAGTCGGCCTCCGCTTGGCGCGGCGAAGCATTTGCGAAGAGGAGTGCCGACCAAAATCAGAGGGCAGGGAGGTCCGTACTACGGCGGTTCACTGTTACCTCGTTCTGCGCTTCACAGCAGAAATCCTGAAACCTGAAACCATTTGAAGCTCTTAGCACTTGATAAAATCGAAAACAAATTGTCGATATCGTTATGTTAAGCGGCTAAAGTATTCATCAATAATACTGCCAGCAGTTTGCCTTAAAGGAGGCTAAAAAAACCAATGATCGTTGGCGTTGATATCGGTACACAAAGCCTGAAGGCAGTTGTCGTCGATCAAAGCATAAGGATTTTGGGTGAAGCTGCCTGTCCTTACAGGCCCATCTTCCCCCGACCCGGATGGGCGGAACAGGATCCGGCTTTCTGGGAAAAAGGCTTGCGAATTGCTGTCGCTTCAGCTTTGGCTGACGCGGGCATTACTTCTGCTGAAGTCCGGGCGCTGGGCATCGCCGGTCAGCTTGACGGTTGCCTGCCGGTAGGTCCTGACGGCAGAGCCGTATCCAACTGCCTCATTTGGATGGATCGCAGAGCCGACAGTGAACTGCAAGCCTTAAACGGCATTGATGCCAAAAAGCTGCGCCGGATCACCGGCATCACCATGGACGCGGGCCATATGGCAGCCAAAATCCGCTGGTTCCTTAACAACCTCCCCGACAGCCGAACAAACCTTTGCTTCCACCAGCCGGTGTCCTATATGGTGTCTCGCCTGACCGGATCGCACGTGTTCGATCATGCGCTGGCATCTACCAGCATGTTGTATTCTTTGGAAAAAGGAGATTACGACCCCGGATTGTTGAAAGTATTCGGCCTCGACCGCCGCCAACTACCTGAAATAAAAGAGGCCTGGGAGCAGGCCGGAGAAATAAACGCTGAAGGTGCCGCGTTAAGCGGATTGCCGCAGGGCATTCCGGTAGCCGTTGGCACGGGTGATGATTACGCCACACCGCTGGGTGCAGGACTTATCGAGCCCGGCCGAATGGCCTGTGTTCTGGGTACTGCTGAAGTCGTAGGCGCCCTGGATGCAAGTCCCAAGATCGATCATCAAGGCCTGGTGGAAACGCACCGTTATTTTGGCGGATCGTATTTTATCGAGAATCCGGGTTGGCTGTCAGGTGGAGCGCTGGAATGGTTTGTAAGTACCTTCCGGCTGAAGGGAGTCGACGAAATGGTCCTTCTGGCGGAAGCGGCTCCGGCAGGCTGTGAAGGACTTCTATTCCTGCCGGCCCTGTCAGGTGCCATGGCGCCGCAATGGATCGAATCTGCCAGGGGGTGTTTTTACGGCCTTACACCGGCCCACGGCACAGCCCATTTGGCCAGAGCCGTGCTTGAGGGCTGTGCCTTTGCGATGCGTGATGTTCTTGAACGCTTAAGGTCGATGGAAGTGCCCGTCCGTTCTATTTTGTTGCTGGGCGGTGGGGCTAAAAGTCGATTGTGGGCCCAAATCAGGGCAGATATCAGCGGAGTGCCGGTAGCAGTGCCCCCGCATTTGGATACCTCGCCGATAGGGGCAGCCATGCTTGCCGCGGTGGCGGCCAACATTCAGCCATCACTTGAATCATGCGCCCTGCTTGTTGCAGACACTGAAGCGCAGCATGCCGCTAAGAAAACCATGTATCCTGATCCGGCGAAATCCAGCCTATACGATGCCGTCTATATCGACTACGGCCGTCTATTCAAAAGCCTGGGTCCGATGTTCGGTAAATGAATGATTGGATTTGAGCTACTGATCATTCAAGTGCATCTTGTGCTGTTCATCTAAATGGCGTAACGGCTGCTACACTTGCAGACACACTTAGATCTTAAACAATAAACCAAAATTCTTTATTTTATCTCCATTCATATGTCACCGGCATCGTCTAAGTTTGGAACACCGAAAAATACTGCCGCTGTTGCGGTAAAACCTTTTCAATTTGCAACGGCATAGCCGGTGGCTTATGAATGGAGTTAAAACCAGCGCAGCCAGACGAGGTAAATGATTACCAAGATGATAGCGTCCCAAAAAATGAGCTCGCCCAATCTGAACCAACGCAGCTTTCGGTTGGCGCGGGCCAATCCGACCCAGGCAACCGCCGCTATCACCATCGGTATGAAACCAATATACCAGCTCAAGGCAATCTCTCCCCGGTGGCGATGTCGAAAAAATGTAAATTACCCGGCGGGAATTTCAAATAGATCGTATCACGCGGTCTGAGATCCGAGCAATCCTCCATAACTCTGACAACAACCGACACCGGGTCGCCCCTGCGCTTCTTCGCAAAGAGCAGGGTATCGGGCTGGACTAATTCCATTACGTCGAGCGTGAAAGGTATATAATCGCTTTGCGGCTCCCGTCGCAGGGCAATGTGTTCAGGTCTGATGCCCAGGACCACCTTCCCGGCGGCCCGGCCTTCTATCGGCAACTCGAGCTGATCGGACTTGAATTTGCCGTTGCTGATTTCACCCTCAATCGTGTTCATAGCCGGCCGGCCGATGAATTCTGCCACAAAGCGGGTCGCCGGTTCAGTGTAAATCTTTTTGGGTGTATCGAACTGAATAAGCCTGCCGTCGTTGAGCACGATGATGCGGGTTCCCAACGTCATCGCCTCTTCCTGGTCGTGGGTGACAAAAACGAACGTGCATTTGAGTTCCTCGTGCAGGCGTTTGAGCTCGGTACGTGTTTGGAGGCGTAAAATTGCGTCCAAATTGGAGAGGGGCTCATCCATCAGGCAGATCGACGGCTGCCAAACCAGCGCGCGGGCGACTGCCACCCGCTGCGCCTGACCGCCGGAAAGTTGGCGCGGTTTGCGTCCCAAATAATCATCGATTTGCAGCAGTTTGGCGACATCCTTGACCATCCGATCGATTTTTTTCCCGGGGTATTTACGGATGCGCAAGGGATATGCAATGTTTTCATAAACAATTTTATGTGAGTATAAGGCGTAGTTTTGAAAGACCATACTCATATTTCGCTCGCGGGGAGGCAAGTGGGTGATATCTTTGCCGTCCACTAAAACCTGGCCTGAGGTAATCTTCTCCAAACCGGCCAAACAGCGGCAGGCTGTGGTTTTGCCGCTGCCCGAAGGGCCGAGGAAAATGATAAACTCACCCTTGGAAAATTCGAATTCCAGTTTGTCCAAGGCCAAGGTTCCATTGGCAAAGCGTTTGGTAACGTTCTTGAATGCCACACTCATAGCGTTTCCTTAGATTCACCTATCCTTTTATGGCGCCAAAGGTCATTCCGCGCACCAGGTGTTTTTGCACCAGGAATGTGAAAATAATGATCGGCAGCGTCGCCACCACGGCCACCGAGGCCACCTGGCCCCACAGCGTGCCGTGGGGCTGCACGAGACCGGGTATGCCGACGGTTAAGGTACGTGATTCGAAAGCCGTCAGAATCATTGCATAGAGAAGTTCGTTCCAGGAAAGGATGAAACACAATACCGCAGTGGCTGATATGCCGGGGGCAGCCAGGGGCAGCAGGATCCTGAAAAAAGTTCCGGCCTTGGTATTGCCATCCATCTGGGCCGCCTCGTCGATTTCAGGAGGAATTTCCTCGAAAAAGCCTCTCATCATCCAGACCACCAGCGAAATATTAAAAGAGCTGTGGGCCAGGACGACGGAGTAGTAAGTGTCCACCAAACCCAATTTGCCGAATATAATGAACATCGGTACCACCACTGAGATCGCCGGTGCCATGCGGGTTGTTAAAAAGAAGAAAAAAAGATCTTCCTTGCCGGAAAACCGGTCGCGGGCGAAAACATAAGATGCCGGCACACCGACCAATAGTGACAGCAAGGTGCTGGATAGGGCGACGATAATGCTGTTGCCCAAAAGCGGCAGATAGCCTTTGTCCAAAAAAACCTTGGGGTAGTGCTCGAGGGTCGGTGAAAACTCCCATTTAGGAATCGAGGCCAAGGCGTCGACGCGGGTTTTAATCGAAGTCAGAAACATCCAGATGTATGGTGTCATGGCGATGATAATCACGACCATGATGATCCCGAATCCCAGGTTGCGCCATGCTTTGTTCACGCTCTTATCTCCTCCATCCCTTGCTTCCACGTAATTGCTTTATAGAAAACAGAGCACATGATGAGTACCACCAGATAGACCATGAATGCGACGACGGAGCCGTAGCCAAAATCCCAATTTCTAAAATTGATGCGCCAGGTATAGATGGATAGAAGTTCGGTCGCCGTTCCGGGTCCGCCACCCGTCAGAATAAAAACCTTGTCAAACTCTTTGAAGGCATCGATGCCCCGCAGCAGCATGACAAGGGCGATGATTGGGCGTAACAGCGTCAGGGTTACATCCCAGAACACCCGCAGCGGTTTGGCGCCGTCCATGATGGCCGCCTCAAAGGGCTCCTTGGGCAGACTCATGAGTCCGGCCAGAATAACCAGCGTAACGAAAGGCGTCCATTCCCAGACATCAATGCCGACCATGGTCCAAAGCACCAGGTCATAGCTGGAAAGCGGTGCCGTTTGAGCGGCCATTAGATCAATTTGGCGCAAATAGTACGTGAGCATGCCGAACTCACCGTTTAAAAGCAGCTTCCACATCAGCCCGATCGCTACCGGTGCGAGCATCATCGGCATCAGGATGAGAGTTACAATAAAGCGCTGCCCGCCGACCAAATGAAACAGCAGCAGGGCGAGACATAAACCGAACAGGAATTCGAGGCTGACCGCGGCGAAGACAAACTTAATGGTGGTCAGAAAGCTTTCCCAAAAGATCGGGTCGTCCTGCATGAGCTTGCGATAGTTGGTAAATCCAACGAAATTTCCGTCACGGTCCGGTTGGGAAAAGCTCAGATCGGTGAAGGAAAGACCGACCATATAACTGAAAGGCCCCACCAGCAACACCAAAAGAAGGATAAGGGCCGGTGTCAAAAATAAGGCGCCCGTACCCTTATCCAACAGGATACGCCGCCATTTTATTTTTGCGAAGCTTGCCATCAGCTTGCCCTATGAACCCCTTCTTCCGTATGAGCGAGTAACATGCTGTAATTAATTAAGGTGTCAGGTGTCAGCAGTTAGAAAATATCAAATCACAAAATACAAGCACTAAACTAACCACAATTACCGCAATTCCTAATCCCAAACTTGTTTTTGTCAATAGATCTGTAAAGTTAGAAGGTGTCATCCGTGATCAGCGATCCATTTTTTTATCATTTGACATCCGGTTTCTGACACCTGACACCTGAAACCCGAA
>CP070771.1:1215084-1222137 GCA_020345785.1 Desulfobacterales bacterium | reverse complement strand
GGTCGTCAGGTGCTACCAAATCAAGTCGCCGGCGCAATCCGATTTTCATTTCGCTGTGTTCAGGGGGCAGATACAGGGTTCGCGCGTCAAGCAATTCATCCAGCAGCACCGGATGCCGCGCCAGAAAAGAAGCAATCCAGGGACTGGCATTTGACAGCTTCACCAGATGGGAAAGTGCGGTGGGATTCTCCAGCAACAGGGCCAGGTAGCTTGAGCGCCTCTCAATGGTCTTGATCAGATCGACGATACGGCGCAGGGTGACCAACGGATTTTCACAAGCACTGATCTCTTTTAAAAAACGAGGTATTAATTTGTCAAGCCGCCGGCGTCCCCTGGGACTCAGCGCGCGGGTTTCAGGATCGTTTTTTAAATGGCCCAGCAGCTTCAGCACCTCACCCGGTTGATCATAGCCCAGTTCGGCAAGAATATTTTGAGCCCGCCGGTCATCCATCAGATTTTGCCAGATGCCGTCCAGCCGGTCCTCTATTTTATTCTGGCGATCCGGGCTGTCACTGGATGCCAGTAGCATCTGGAAATGGCCGTGAACGCTTTTTCGGTGGTTCTTCAAGGCAGAGTCAAATGCGTCGACGGTATCAAATCCCATGGACGCCGCCAGGCGCAGCTGGCCGATTTTATCCGTCGGCAGCCGGTGGGTTTGCTGATCGGCATACTCCTGAAGCCTGTTTTCGGTGCGGCGCAAAAAAATATAGGCCTCGGTCAGCTCATCGCATACCGCCCGCGGGATATGCTGTTCATCGGCCAGCACTTTTAAAGCATTCAAGATGCCGGTCTGCTGAAGAGAGGGAATAACTCCGCCGCGGATCAGCTGGAAAATCTGACCGAAAAATTCAATCTCCCGGATACCGCCCGGTCCCAGCTTGATATCATTCGCCATGGCTTTGCGTTTTACTTCCAGAGCAATCATCTGCTTCATTTCCCTCAGCGATTCGAAGGCGCCGTAATCCAGATATCTGCGATAAATAAACGGATGAAGCTGCTCAAGCAAGCAAGCGCCGGCAGTTTTGTCACCGGCCACAGTTCTGGCTTTGATCAGGGCATAGCGTTCCCATTCCCGTCCCTGTTCCTGATAATAGTGCTCCATGGCGTTAAAATCCATCACCAAGGGACCGCTTTCGCCGAAAGGGCGCAGACGCAGATCAACCCGGAACACAAATCCATCGGCCGTCAGTTGGCCGATGACCTTTATCAGGCGGCGGCACAGGCGTGAAAAAAAATCCTCATTGCTTACGGAACTCCCGGTGCCGCGGGTTTGACCGGCTTTCGGGTAGGTGAAGATCAAATCAACGTCGGAGGAAAAATTCAGCTCACGAGCGCCCAGCTTGCCCAAACCTAAAACGACCGGATGCTGTTGTGAGCCGTCGGCGGCCGTCGGCACCCCCGAGGCTGCGCACTGCCATTGATAAAGAATGGTGAGCGTCTGATCCAGACAGGCATCCGCAAAAGCAGACAAATCCGTCATGGTTTCCCTCAGATCCGCCCAGCCGGCCAGATCCCGCCAGGCAATGCGGACCAACTCGCGACGGCGACAGCGGCGCAGCAATCTGATCAACGCCTGTTCATTTTTGACATTCGCCGTCAGCTCTTTAAATTTTTGCTGATACCCGGCGGGTTTGAATTTGCGATTTAAATCACCGCTCTCGACAAGGTCGGCCAAAATGGCTGGCTCCCGGGTGCAGCTGTTGGACACGAATTCGCTGAAAGCAAATACCGGCTCCATACTGTTGAGTATCTCAGGATTGGCAGGGGCGGGGATGTCGGCCGCTTCCGCTGCCGTTTGAAAGGCCTGCCACCGGTTCTGGAATTCTTCAGCGAGCGATTTGGGTAGATTTATGTTCAATGTCCGTTATCAGCAATTTCTTAATGAACTACGCAAGACGGGCACTAGTAAGAACTTCATTAAAAAAATTGTCCTTCGTTCAAATATGATAAATCCGAAATTCGAATTTCGAAACAAATTCCAATGATTAAAATTGAAATGACATAAACAAGATGTTCATTTAATTCGCGTTTTGTGGCGTTACTTTTTTGGTCATTTTTGCATTCTAATTTATGATTTGTTTCGGATTTCGTGCTTCGGATTTATAATTTAGCACACAATCTTAAATACAAAAAGAAATTCCATGTACGGTCTGCGGTTCCGGTCCTTGAAGATTAAATACTATAGGTATCCCTTTGCTTGCCATTCCCGCACCCGCCGATACGCATGATTAGCGTAATCACCCTGGTTGACGACCTGCAAATAGTGCTGGTATTCGCGGCCGGCCTGCGGATATTGCTGCATGCCTTCGTAACAGTAGCCCTTGAAGAAAAAGGAGTTGGGATTGCCGGCCAGCACCTGATCATAGCGGTTGAATTCTTCCAGCGCTTCCTCATAATCCTTTAGCTGGATTTTGGCAAACCCGCTCAGATGATAAGCCTGGGCTTCCTGAGGGTACACCTGCTGGGCTATTTCGGCGTATTGGCGTCCCACAGCCCATTTTTTTTGCGCCAGCTGACATTTGGACATCATGACCAGAGCGGCGTAATCGTTAGGTGCTTTTTCTAAAGCTTTGCGAAAATGATTTTCTGCGTCGCTATATTTTTTAAGGACCATTTTATCTTCTCCCTTTTGCATTTCTTCAATCGCCTCCTTCTTTGATCGGAGGTTGGCCGTATGGTCCATATAGCGTTCTCCGTACAATGGCCTGTTCTTTGCAGACTTATATTTGGTCTGCGAGGCTTGAACGGCGGTTTGATAGCGTTCATCACTCAGGGGTTGGGTGGGAAATGGCACAGCATCGGCAGCCGGCCTATTTATTGAGATATTGTTGAGCATATCCATCAGCCCGACATATCCTTCAGGACCGTATCCGGCTTTAACCATGTATTCCATTCCCAAAGCATCCGCCTCACGCAGGCTTTTCCAGCTATCGGGTTTTCGTCTCACGCCTGTTCCAGTGGATTCCGGTTGCACTGCCGAATAGCCATAGACGGTTCCCTGGGATTCCGCTAAAATAGACATTCCGCCCACTGCAGCCTGAGTGAGCATGCCTTGGGACATCTGTTTAGCGGAATGGCGCAAATTTACATGGCCCAACATTAGTCCCAAAAGCCCAGCCAGTTCGGCCTCGTTTTCGATTTTCAGCAAAATGCCACGGGTTACGGCAATGCTGCCGCCCGGAAACGCATAGGCATTGACATAGCTGGCATTGACCACCCGGAACGAGTAGGGCATATGCGGGCGATGGGTAATGTCGGCAATCTTTTTGCCGATTTGGTCAATATACGCATTGAGCTTCTGATCCTGTGTCGGACCATAATCGGCCGAGAATTGAAACGGTGAATACTTTTTGTCGATCTGAATTTCTTCTTCTTCGGATACCAGCATAAACTGTTGTTTACCGGTTACCGGGTCGGTTGCGCATCCGAAAAGTAGCCCTGATATTAATATTGATGCAATCCCTAGAAATTGAGGGCGTGTCATTTTGTTTGTGTTAATTATTGTCAACAGATTATTGTACATTAATTATTCCAGTTAAAGCTGAATTAATAGGATGAAGATTCCTAATTAATCCGCCCTGAAAAATAGCTCGTTCAGGGTTGTAAATTATTCCTTGACAGCTGAAGAAAGTTTTCAAATCCAAGGTCAGGGCGGATTAATTAGATATACCCCTTGGCTCTCCATTCTCTCAGGCGTCGATCAGCATGGTTGAAGTGATTACCTTGACGTACAATTTGTGTAAAACGATAATATTCTTTGGCGGCGGCTGGAATATTTTTCATTCCTTCCTGAGCATAGCCCTTAAAGAAAATGGTATTAGGATTGCCGGGCTGCAGTTTATCATAGGTTACGAAATCTTCATAAGCCGCTTCGTAATTCCCCAGCTTGATCTTAGAAAATCCGCTGAGATAATGGGCCTGGGATTCTTGTGGATAAGTCTTTTTGGCCATCTCAGCGTATTCACGCCCGACGGCATTTTTTTCTTGGGACAATTGACATTTTGACATCATAACCAATCCTGCATAATCGTTAGGGGCCTTTTTTAAGGCTTTTCTGAAATGCATCTCCGCCTCGCCGAATTTTTTTTGATTCATTGTTTCTTCACCTTTTTGCATCTCCTCAATAGCCTCTTTATTCGCTCGCAGGTTAGCCGTATAATCCATATATCGTTCTCGATACAATGGTTTATTCTGTGCGGATTTATAAGTTGTCTGTGCTTCTATGACGGCGGTTTGGTAGCGTTCGTCACTCATGGGATGGGTGGCAAACAATAATTCAGCAGCGCTGAGTTTTCGTTTTGACAGGTTGTTTAGCACATCCATCAATCCGACAAACCCGTCGGCGCCATAATCGGCGACTACCATATATTTCATGCCTAAAGCATCCGCCTCACGTTCATTATCCCGACTGTAATAAGACAGCAAGGCGCCCGCTCCGATCATGCCAAGTCCTGACGTTAGCTGGCCAAGCGCCTGGCTTTGAGTCGCTGCCGCAATAGAAGCTAAACCGACACCTAACTGTATGACGTTGCCTTTTGATTGCTGTTCGGCGGCATGCCGAGCATTCACATGGCCCAGCTCATGACCCAGCAACCCGGCCAATTCGGCTTCGTTATCAAGCTTCAGCAAAATTCCGCGGGTTGCGGCAATGCTGCCACCCGGAAATGCATAGGCATTGACATAGGTGGCATTGACCACCCGGAACGAATAAGGCATATGCGGGCGATGCGTACGCGCGGCCAATTTTTTTCCGACATTATCAAGATAGGCATTAAGCTTCTGATCCTGTGTCGGGCCATAATCGGCTGAAAATTGCAACGGTGAAAACTGCTTGTCGAGCTGAATTTCTTCTTCTTCGGACATCAGCATAAACTGTTTTCTGCCGGTAACCGGATCGGTTGCGCATCCAATTACCAAACCACCGGCGAGCATCGATGAAAGCCATAGAAATTCCCGGCGGTTCATTGTTCTTTCAGCAGAAATTGTTGCACGATGGTTGGCCATAGCCCCCCCTTAATGATTTCAGAAATTGGGATGCGGATTGCGGATAAAAATATAGTTCGTAAGCCGGTAAGTTGATGAGGCGTTCAGCTAATCCAGATGCTCTAATCCGATGATGACGGAATTATTTTGTATGTTTCAAGCAGACGATTGCCCAAGGTTGCCGCCAGGTGCCTGAAGAAAATTATTCCGTTGGCCGGATCTTCATGCAGTACTTTGCCAAGCTTTTTGCAGTCGGTTACAAGCAATTTGGTCTCTTCGACACACTCGGCGGAGGCCGAATATGTGTCACGTCCGATTAAGCTGGACCAGCCGAAGGCCTCCCCGTTTTGACCGATATCGTATACCCTCCGGCTGCCTTCCCCGATGCTCAACTTTACCCGGCCGTTGAGAAGGATGTAAAAAAACTGCGCCGGATCATTTTCGCGGAACAGCACATCGCCTTTTTCATGGGATATCATGTTAGATATTTCCATGATTTTCTTGACAAAATCCATGCTGGTCCCCAATAGAAGGTCTGATTGCTTGATATACATGGTTCTCCCCTTGCAAACCGGACAATCCGATTTGTTTTGAGCCATAATCGGTTTAGGCAAATATAAAATAAAGCGTAGGGCATGTCAAAAAATAAATGGGTTTGGCGGTTCAGGGTTCAGATATTACATTTTTGTAACTTGATGGAGGCTTAATAAACATTAATGTAATTTTAAATTGACTTTGCAAGCATTTGCATTTAGAGTCGATCATCGCTTTTGCCCATCAATTGAAAGAAGCATAAAATCCGAACTGTCGCGGCTGGAGTGATGTTTCCGTCTGGGGGGGCGGCGTTTAACCCCGGCAATCTATGCGGGATAAAAGGACTATGGGCGTGGACATATCCCATCCCTGCAAATCGTTGAAGTGCTACTTGAAATCCTAGGCGCAACGAAAAGGTATTGGCACGTCTATTGCTTCCTTCATGATAGTCATCCTGAGAATGATAACATCGGGCGGGACCAAGGCCTTCCGGCTGTGGAAAGACGGGGTGCTAAATTATTTTATTTTGATATTTTCCTTATCCAGAAAAAGTGTTATAGACTTAGGGTCGAATTATCAAATTTTTTTGATTGGGCGAGAATATAGATTTTTGTGAAGTTAACCAAAACTATGCCCACACGGGCATTATAGACAGTGTTGGTCGGCAATTGAAAACTCAACCTTTTGCCCCGTCAGTGTCAGACGGGTTCCAGCCTAATTAATGCCCCGCGTCATCTATACGCATGCCCGACGAAATGTATTCCATCATTCCGCGAGGTTTAAGAAAAGTTTGCCGCAACTAACCAATATAATTGCAATAAGTATAAATCAGCCACCAGCGGCAGAATGTGGTCCCGGCGTCTCGCAGTGGCCTTCCTCATACCCCCAACTCTTCTGGTGATCGCTGATTTCAATACGTTGAGCCACGCGGTTGAAAATTTCAATCCCCCGAGGATTGTCGCGTAACACTTCCGGATGCAGCCGGACTTTGTGTCCGCCAGCCCGGTCATATAAGGAGTTAAAAAAAATGTGCCGTCTATTTTCAATAACGAGCAAAGATCCGCTGTCTCCCATGGTGGCCCTGCAGGCCCTGGATGTCATGCGGGAAGGCCATGATTGCTCCGGTGTCGGAATTTTTTTGCGTGATCTGGCCGGACCGTTTGAGGAGATCAAAGATGCACCGATTCTATCCGGTATTTTCAGCGATTCCGGATTACGACGCCTGGATTCCTTTATGATGGATATCGGCTTTATGACGAAATATAAACTCACCATCAAACTGCCCAAAACACCCCCGCCGGGCGTGCCCAAGCGGGATGTGTATCTTATAAGGGCCTATGAGTACCCGGAGGAATGGGAAGAGTTAAGCCAGCAGGAATTATATGACCGGCTGTTGATGATTCGGCTGCAGCTGAGAGCCATGGGCGAGGAAAAAAATGATATGATCGTCTATTCCTTCTGGCCCGATGTGATTATGATCAAGGAAATCGGGGATCCCATGCTGGTGGCGGAGCATTTAAATCTTGACCGCAAAGA
>CP070771.1:1207894-1214984 GCA_020345785.1 Desulfobacterales bacterium | reverse complement strand
GTTTCTGGCAAATGTCAAGAAAATTGCCTTATATTTTCAGTTGGAAAACTCACTGCTATTTAAATAATGGATAGATCTTTAACAATTACTAAGCCGGTCATAATTCAATCGAATCTAGATATAATTAAAAACTGGAAAATTTTGTCTTGACAATTGCTGGCAAATTAGAGTAACAAAATATGGCAAAAATACATGACAACATATTTCAACTGTTAGAAAGGAAGATAGGTATGAATATTCCTGCGAATGTTTCTGAAAACCGAGTGGTTTTTTTTGATAATCTGCGCTTTTTGTTTGTCCTGTGTGTCGTTCTTCAACATTCAAGCAATGCCTATAATAGCCGGCTGATATGGTGGCCTGTAGCCGATGATACCACAAGCATCCTTGCCGAATGGGTCAGCGCTTTTATAGATGCATTTGCAATGCCCCTTCTTTTTTATATAGCCGGTTATTTTGCCGTACCGACGATGAATAAAAAAGGCGTCGCAGCTTTTTTAAAGGGAAAACTGAAAAGGCTGGGAGTCCCATGGCTGATATGCATTTTGACTATTTGCCCGATTGTGCCGCTAGTCTATCATTACACGCGCGATAATTTTACCCTATCAACGGGTTATTGGTATTTGTGGGTAGAGTTAATGAAGAATGCGGCTGAGTTTAATATTGGAATTATTCTTTCAATGAATGAGCTTATGCAGAACAATCAATTTTACCAGCGGTATATGTGGTTTCTTTCCTTATTGCTTTTATTCTTTTTTATTTTCAGCGCAATTTACTCCTTAAAAAGGAGCTGGTTTAACGCCTTCAAACAACCCGTAACACCGGAGAAACCGTCTGTATTATCGACCCTGAAGATTTTAGCTGTCGTCGGGTTTCTAACCTTTTTTTGCTCTTCTGTTATGATCAACACCATGTTTTTCCTGATTCCAAAACTATCCAATCCCGAACCATTTTTTACCCTCGGCAATGTTATCCAATTTCGGCCATCAAGGATATGGCTGTTTGTAATTTATTTCACTTTCGGAATTCTGACATTCAAAAAAAAATGGATTGAACGCGGCAAGTTTCCCGGTCACTTTTCCACCTGGCTAATTTGTTTTTTGATCATATTAACCGCTTTTTTTTATGCACGTCATCTGATGTTGCATGGATCCGAGGATCTGAAAAAAATCTTTGGTCCGGTCTTTTTTTGGTTTTGTCTCAACTTTCTTACGATTTCAACTCTGGGGCTTGCTACATCACTGGCGCTTAAGTTCTGGAATCGGCCAACTGCCGTTAATCAAAACCTGGCCTCAAATTCATATAACATGTATCTCGCCCATTATCTTTTTGTCATCGTGTTACAATTAGTTTTGTTGACAACATCTAACATGGCAGGGTTGCTCAAATTTGGAATTGTTTCAACACTATCAATCCTGTGCAGCTATATTGTCTGTGAGTTTTTAATCAAACCATTTCCGCGTGGAACAACTGCCGGGGTCGTTATAATGTACCTTCTAATGATCTTTGTGATCTATCCCTGACCCGCACCAGTCGGTTGGAGTGAAACGGAAATCCCGATATATCGGGAAACCAAAAAAGAAATTAATCACGAAAGCACCCCAGTTAAACTTATATGAAAGGTTTAACGGGGCAGGCGAAAGGACCCCCGTTAAACAGAAAAAATGCGCAGCATAAACTAATTAATCCGCCGGACCTTGAATTTGATAATTTTCTTCAGTTGTCAAAGAGTAAATTACACCCCTGAATGGTCTATTTTTCCGGGCGGATTAATTAGGGTTTCACCGCTTCCACTTCCAAGCGCTTCATTCGCACATGAACGGTGCCGTCATCGTCAAGGGGACGATCTTTAAGATAGGATTCAACGATGTCATCAATAAATAATTCTTTGGTGTGCGGAGGCACCCGCTCTAAATAAGGCAACCATGTGCTTCTAATCCAGCCGGCAAAACCTTCTTTTCCTTGGTGACGCATGTCCTTTTCAATCAATTCCACCCGCACGACTTTCAATCCCGCATCCACCAGCCATTGTGAATAGGTCTGCGGGCCATAGAAACCATATGGGAACGAAAATTCTGAAAAGTAAGCGGCCCATTTTTGCTTAATCAAGGTATCCAGTACTGCTATCACCTGCTCGGCATTTCCCTTGCCACCCATTTGAAAAAGGAGACGCCCGCCGCTTTTCAGGGCCTTTTCAATGCGCAACAGCACGGGAGGATGATGTTTGATCCAGTGCAGGGCGGCGTTGGAAAATACAAGGTCAAAGCGATTGTTTTCAGCCAGTTCGCGCACATCCAGATGCTCGAATTCCAGCCGCGAATGCGGATAATCGGTATGCCGGCGTCTTGCCAGATCAACCATATCCTTTGAGCTGTCGATGCCAATGACGCTTCCCTGTGGCAGATGATCGGCAATGATCGCCGTCAGTTTACCGTCCCCGCAGCCGATATCCAGTACGGTTTCATGGCCGGTCAACCTCAGCTTTTTTATCAGTTCAAGTCCCCAGGCGTACTGTGAACCGGAATGTTGCGCGTACTGGCTTGCATCCCATTGATAGCTTTTTTTATTTTTCAGCATGGTACCGGTCAAGCCCCGCATCGTAGGCTTCAAAACCGACAATTTGCCGTAAGGTCTCAAAATTCATCAAACCCGGCACCGGTTCGCCCCGCTTTAAACAGGCCAAGGCCTGCTGCATGCTCCCGATGGAGGCATTGAGCAGGGTCAGTGCATAGACCGCGATCTTGTAGCCCATCTCCTCCAGGTTGCGGATCGGCAGCAGCGGGGTTTTGCCGTTTTCGATCAGGTTGGCCATTTTGTACCCGGAGACGTTTTTACAATAGGCCCGCATCTCGGCCTCGGTTTGGGGCGCCTCTAAAAAAGTGATATCCGATCCCGCATCGACAAACGCCTTGCAGCGTTCAATCGCTTCTTTAAGTCCCAGGGTTGCCCTGGCGTCGGTTCTCGCCATGATCAGGATATCGGCGCCCGCTTCACGGACATCCACGGCCGCTTTTATGCGCCGCAGCGCTTCAGTTCGTTCAACCACCGCTTTGCCGGCGGTATGCCCGCAGCGTTTGGGCATCACCTGGTCCTCGATCATCACGCATGCAAATCCGGCGTGATAGCAGCCCTGCACGGTTCGTTTCACATTCATCTCGTTGCCGAAACCGGTATCCCCGTCACCCAGAACGGGTATCGAAACGGCATGGCAGATGTTGTGGCCCTGATCCAGCAGTTCACCATAGGAGATCAGGCCTGTGTCCGGCAGTCCCGGCCGGGTTGCGGCCACACCGAAACCACTCATGAATGTGGCCGCAAACCCAGCCGATTCAACGAGCTTTGCCGACATCGCGTCATAACAGGCAGCCATCAGAAGGATTTCAGGATGTTTCAACAGCTGCCTTAACTGATCGGCTGCAGAAGCGGTTTTTTCTTTTTGAATATGCATGGCTCTTTTTCTCGTCTTACCTGCTGATCCATGTGTACGGCAGATAGGTAACAAGTTCGGGAAACAGTATCAACACCAGAATCGTCACCAGAATCGGCACCAGAAAGGGAACAAGGGCTTTGACGACCGCTTCAAAGGACTGATCGGTGATGCCCACCAGCACATAGATGACATTTCCAAACGGCGGTGTGATCACTCCCACGGACAGGGAGATCACCATTATTACCCCGAAAAAAAGCGGGTCGATGCCTACCATCTTGACCATGGGCACCATGATCGGTGTGAAGATCAGCACCGACTCGATCACCGACATGAAACAGCCGATGATCAGAAAGAAGACCATCAGTATCAAAAGCAGGAGCGTCGGGTTTGTGGTTAATTTGACCACACCTTCCGCCAGGGTCATGGGGATTTGCAGCCGCACCAGCAGCCAGCCGTACAATCCGGCGATGGAAATGATAAATAGGATGATGGCCGTAAACTCGATGGTGTGCTTGAAAACCTCCAACAGCTCTTTTACACCGATTTCTCGATAAACAACAGTCCCTAGAACTATGGCATACGCACTGGCCACGGCCCCGGATTCGGTGGGGGTGAAGATACCCGACCAGATGCCCCCTACGATAATCACCGGTGTCATCAGGGAAAGGAGGGCCCGTCTGGACAGCCTCAGGGTTTCGGTGATGGGCGGCCTGGGTTGCATGGGCATGGATACGCGGTAGGAGAGCACAAAGGTCATGATCATCAATGCCAAGCCGAGCAGGACGCCGGGAATCAGCCCGCCGATAAAAAGCGCCCCGACACTGACGTCACTCAGCCAGCCGTAGATCACCATGGCCACACTGGGCGGAATGATGGGGCCGATGACCGAAGAAGCGCCGGTGATACCCGTGCTGTAGCTAAGCGGGTATCCCTGGTCGCGCATGGCTCTGATTTCCAGGGCGCCGAGACCGGCCGCGTCGGCCACGGCGGTTCCCGACATGCCGGCAAAGATCATGCTGGCCAATACATTGACGTGACCGAGCCCGCCGCGCAGATGACCGACCAGGGAATTGGCGAAATTGAAAATCCGGGGGGTAATACTTCCTTTGTTCATCACATTTGCAGCCAGAATAAAAAAAGGGACGGCCAGCAAGGGGAAGCTGTTGACGCCGTGCATCATTTTCAAAGGAAGCAGCGAGAGGGGTATATTGATCAGCCCGTTTTCAAACCAGAGCACGGCAAGACAGGTCAGGCCGATGGAAACGCACACCGGGATGCCCAGAACAAATAGGATAATCAGCAACCCGATGAAAAAAACGAGCGTCAACATACCTTCACCATCTAACTCACCATCGTTTCAAGGTCTGTTGGATTTCGAACGGTGCGGATCATGAGATGCAGATGAAAAATCAGCATGCCGGTGGCCCCGACCGCAAGACCGAGGTAAAACCAGCTGATGCTGATTTCAAGAGCGGTTGTTTTGGCCTCGTACTGCGCGATCATGATGGAAATCGCCCCGACCCAGACACACAGGATAAAAATGCCGCTCAGGGTTTGATTCATGAGAGTGAGCAACCGTTTAGGCAGGTCTTTGAGCCGTCGCGGCAGGATATCGATGACAATATGGGTGTTGCGGGCCCAGGCAGCGGCCGCGCCCAGAAAGACGGTCCATACGCACATAAACCTGGACAGCTCTTCGGCCCAGGTAGTGGGAAAATGGACAATGTTACGGGCCACCACTTCCAGCAACACACAGCCCATCATGGCACAAAAACAGATCAGAGCGCCTATGTCATAGGCCTTAATCAGGGGTCGCATAGGGTCTCCCGAATCGATATCGTGCTCCGCCGGAGCGTGGCACGATATCGTTCGATGGTTGAAGGTGTTGTCTTCCCGCAATCAGCGACCGCCAGCAGAGCTGGGGGTATGAGGAGGGCCCCTGGAAGGGGCCGGAACCACGCTCTGTCACTGGTCGCTGATGTATATAAAGAATTTTGGCGGCATCATAGGTGTTTCCTGCGAAAGCGTACCCATGTAATTTTCTGCAATAGGTTTTGATCACCCTCGCCACTGATCTGTCTGGTTTGACGTGTATGTGTATTTAAGCGATTCGTCATTCACCTGCATCTTATGGTGTTCAGACCGATGCGGTAAGGGGCGCTACGCCGGCAGACACAACGAGATTATAAAAAATAAGCCAAAATTGTTTTTTCTATCTCCATTCATATGCCAGCGGCATTGTGAAAGTGTGGACAACCAGAAAAGACTCCCGCTGTAAGGGTAAACCCTTTTCGATTCTCACCGGTATAGCTGGTGGCGTATGAATGGCGTAAGGTGTTTGCATCTGGTGACAAAAATTTTTTTCATCACGAAAACACGAAATATAGAAATCACGAAATTTGATTTTTCTCCTTTTCGTGCTTTCGTGCTTTCGTGATTAATTTCTTATTTGGTTCCCCGATGAATCGGGATTTCCGTTTCACTCCAACCGGCTGATCCGGGTCAGGGGGTGATTTGTTCCACCTCGGCGGCCACTTCAGGTGCCAGTTCCGCGACCGCTCGCTGGATGGCCGGCATGGCCTGGGCGCGAATGGCCTTGTTGTCCGGGGTGATAAATTGCATGCCATGTTTTTTCAGCTCGTCTGCGTAGAAAGCATCCTTTTCGTCTTCTATCCGGGTGCCGTAGGCCCGTGCTTCCTGAACAGCATCGTTGATGAGCTTCTGATCTTCGGCGGACAGGCCGTCAAACCACTTCTTGCTGGCGACCCAGTGCCAGGGGAAGTAAACATGACCGGTTAAGATGATATACTTTTGTACTTCCCACAATTTCCGGGAGTAGGGGGATACCAGTGAATTTTCGTGGGCATCAACCTGTCCGGTCTTCATGGCCAGGTAGATCTCCGGTGCCGGAATGACGGTTGGCAAAGCCCCCAACTGTTTCCAAACATCCACCCAGATGGGGATGGCCGGCAGCCGCATTTTCAAGCCTTTGATATCATCGGGTCCCTTGATTATTCTGTTGGAGGTCATGTGCCGCGCGGCACGCTTTTGAGGGCCGAAGTCGAAGACACCTCCTTTTTCAGCCGCCAACTGGCCGATCTTTTTCCCCATGGGACCTTCCAAGTAGGCCTGCACCACTTCCCATGTCGGCAGATAGAAGGGAATGGTAATGGGGTCATAGGACTTGGCGAACATGGTACGGAAAATGCCGCCGGTGAGCGCCATTTGGGTTTGACCGATCTTCATCAATTCCAGCACGGCTTTTTCTTTGCCGAGCTGGCCGCTCATGAAGATTTTAACGTTCATCCGGCCGTTGGATTTTTGCTCGACAATTTCCTTGAATTTTTTAATGGCCGCCTCTTCCGAGCCGCCGGGTTTCATAGTGCAGTTGACATCGATGTCGAATTCGGCCGCCAAGGAATTTCCGATACATAGGGATAGGACGATGGAAATTGCCAATCCGATCAAGACCAATTTCTTCTTCATTTTTCGTCTCCTCTCGTGGGTTGTTTTCAAGTTTGGATATACCCGGCTACCAGATCGCCGACCTCGCTGGTGGTGTAGCCCATTTTTCCGGCCGACAGACTTTTGATCTTGGTACCGGTCACCACTTTGACCGCAGCTTCGACCGCGTTGGCGGCTTCAACTTCTCCCAGCGTTTCC
>CP070771.1:1200688-1207794 GCA_020345785.1 Desulfobacterales bacterium | reverse complement strand
TTTGGCGAATGTTTTGGTCATTGAATATTGAGATTTGAGATTTATTTGTAATTTGGTGCTTGAGATTTGAGATTTATTGCCTTGAGATCAACAAATAGTTTCGAATGAGCAGCAAGCTTTATTAATGTCTCCCAAATTATCGTTTATTGCTATCCGATCAGGGTCTGCGGATGTTCCAGGACGTACTTTATCCGGTTGATAAATTTCGAACCCAGAACCCCGTCCACCGCGCGATGGTCGGCCGACAGCGTCATGCACATCATGTCGCGGATCCGGAAAGAATCGTCGGCCCCAACGACAAGGGTCCTGCGCACCGAACCAACCGCCAGGATGGCCGTTTCAGGCGGATTGATGATCGCCACGAAATTATCGACATCGAGCATTCCCATGTTTGAAATGGTGAAGGTGCCCGGCGTCAGGCTGGCCTGCTTGCCGGCCTTGGCAAGATTCACCAGCTCTTTGGTTTTTTTCGCAATGCCTTTCAGCGAAAGATTTTCCACTTCGGGCAGGACGGGCACGACCAAACCATCGTCCAGGCCGACGGCCACGCCGATATTAATGTCCTGCAGGTAGATCAGATTGTCCTCGTCAATTTTGCAGTTGACCTGCGGAAATTCACCCAGAGCAACCGCGGCCGCTTTGATCACCATGTCGTTCAGCGACACATTGCTGTCCCTATCGGCTTTGACATTCAATGCCTCCCGCTGCTTAATGGCATCGGTCATATCCACGCTTACGGTGACATAAAAATGGGGAATCGTCTGCTTGCTTTGCTGCAGCCGCCGGGCGATGACCTTGCGTATGCGGTTCATCGGCACAGTCTGACCGCGCAGAGCGGCGGCGGCAACCGGGGCCGGCTCGGCAGCCCCCACAATGGGAGCGGCCCCGGAAACGGCCGGTCCTTTATCGATGTAAGCCTGAACGTCTTTTTCGATGATCCGGCCCTTCGGTCCGGAGCCTTCGACTCTGGAAATATCAATGCCATGCTGATCGGCGAGCTTTTTAGCCCGCCCCGAAGCTTTAATCCGGCCTTTTTTTTGGTCTTTGCTTTGGGCCGCCACCTTCTGTCGCAGTGCAGCAACATCGACGCCGGCCTCTCTCTTAGCTGTCGGGGCTGCCGCTTTCTCCTCAGGCGCTTCCTCCTCGTCTTCCAGCTCGATGCTTTCGCCGGGCCGGCCTACAAAGCCGATGGTAGAAAATATGCGGGCCACCTTTCCTGCGGGCACGACAATTTTGAGCAGAATGCCGTCTATCGGCGACTTTACTTCAAAAACCGCCTTTTCGGTTTCAACCTCGCAGATGACCTCATCTTTTTTGACATGGTCACCTTCGGCCTTGTGCCAGCGCAGCACCCGGCCTTCCTTAATGTCCTGACCGCCCTGGGGCATGATGATTTTTTCAGCCATTTTCGCTCCTTAAATATTCAATCTTTATTCGCCTTTGGTCACACCATCTCCAAAATCCCCTCGATGATTTCCTCCACGGTAGGGACGCATACTTTTTCCAAATCCAGATTGTAAGGGACGGTGGTGTTTTTTCCGCAAATTCGCTTGACCGGACCGTCCAGATCATCGTAGGCTTC
This sequence comes from Desulfobacterales bacterium, assembly GCA_020345785.1. Next base: position 1,206,212 of record CP070771.1, on the reverse strand, counting down.
CTCCATGATCACGGAGGCGATGTCCCCGCCGACACCTCCGCGCTTAACTGCCTCGTGAACGACGATAGCGCGGCCGGTTTTCTCAACCGATTCCAGGACGGTCTCTTTGTCCAGAGGCGTCAGCGTCCTCAGGTCTACCACCTCGACGCTGATACCTTCTTGAGCTAAAACTTCCGCGGCCTCCAAACATTTGAGGGTCATGTAGGAATAGGTAACAAGAGTGATATCATCTCCCGGACGTTTAATGTTTGCCTGCCCCAGGGGGACAATGTAGTCATCCTCTGGCACCTCTCCTTTGGTCATGTAGAGTAACTTGTGTTCGATAAATATCGTCGGATCGTCGTCGCGAATTGATGCTTTCAACAGCCCTTTGGCGTCATAGGGTGTTGAAGGCATGACGACCTTTAAGCCGGGTATGTGATAAAACAGCGCTTCCAGACTCTGGGAATGCTGTCCGGCCAGACCGTTGCCTGCGCCCCCCTGGGTTCTCAAAACCATGGGAACTTTGCCCTGCCCGCCGGACATAAATTCATACTTGGCCGCCTGATTGATAATCTGGTCCATGATCAATCCGGTAAAATCCACAAACAGAATTTCCACCACCGGTCGCGTTCCGACGAGGGCGGCACCCACTCCGCATCCGGTAAATGATGCCTCAGAAATCGGGGTGTCCATTACCCGCCCCGGACCAAATTCCTTTAAAAGCCCCTCGGTCACTTTGTACGATCCACCGCGCTCCGCAATCCCCTCTCCCATGACGAATACGAGCGGATCTCTGCGCATTTCTTCAAAAAGAGCATGGTTTAAAGCCTCGCGATACATTAACTCTGCCATAGCATGTCTCCTGTTTTGTTGAAACCGATTTCTTATCGATCTGTAATGGACGCTAAAAATTCTTCAACGGATGGATCGGGGCTGCTCTTGCCGTAATCGATGGCTGCTTCCATTTCCTGATCAACCTTCTCTTCGACGGCTTTCACCTTTTTATCATTGTTAATCTGGCTGCGAAGAACAATGATCGGATCTCTGGCTTTCCAGGCTTCCAATTCGTCCCGCGGCATGTAAAGCCCGGGATCGTTAACATGATGGCCGCCATGGCGGTAAGTATCGGCTTCGATCAGGGTCGGGCCCTCACCGTTTCTGGCGCGCTCGGCAGCTTTTTTCGTCTCTAAATAAACCGCGACCGCATCGTTGCCGTCAATACATCGTCCCGGTACACCAAAGGCCGGCCCCCTTCCGGCGAGGTTGCAATCGCCGGCGGAGCAGTCAATCCGCGTGGAAACCGCATAATGGTTGTTCTCCAACATAAAGATTACCGGCAGGTTAAAGACGGCGGCCAAGTTCAGCGACTCGGAAAAAACCCCGTTATTGGAAGCGCCATCACTGAAAAAGCAGACAACCATCTGGTCGGTGCCCTTTACTTTAATGCCCATGCCGGCGCCAGCCGCGATGGGAATTCCGCCGCCGACGATACCGTTGGCGCCCAGATTGTTGTCTTTCTTGCTCGAAATGTGCATGGAACCACCGCGACCCCGGCAATATCCGGTGGCCTTGCCCATAATTTCAGCCATCATCAAATGCAACTCCGCCCCTTTGCTGATGCAGTGACCGTGTCCGCGGTGCGTACTGACAATGTAGTCATCTTTCCTGACTGCAGCGCAGGCGCCGGCGGCAACGGCCTCCTCGCCCAGATAAGGGTGCAGATAACCGCGTATAAAACCCGCCCGGTAAAGTTCGGCGCAATTGAGTTCAAATTGCCGGGTAGCATAAACGTTGCGGTAAATCTGCAACATGACGGCTTCATCCACTGGAGGTGATGCGGCTTTTTCGGCAACGCCTTTTTTGGCAGGTAAATTCTTCGCCATTTTGTCCTCCTGTTTTGATTAGACGGTCTAACCGGTGTTCTGCAGTCGGCAGCTTCACGCTGGTAAATTCCGAGAGGGAAGAACGAATAGTACAATATTACAATATTACTTTATTGGTCAAGGAAAAATTCCTATGATCTTGAATAGCCGCCACTATGACTCCATCCCGATTGGTTGTAAAATTTGACTTGACTATTAAGACAATATTGCAATAGTGTACTATTTACACACAGCGTCATCGGTACCGGACCTAATGGACAGAACGCTGGTATGTATGCACAATGATTTAGATCGTTATGTATAACGATTCCCCCGCTACAATATACCCGCAGGGCATTTTTTGAGGTCAATTATCATGAACCTAAGCATAGATTTTAAATCCAAAGTCCCCCTTTATTTCCAGCTAAAGGAACAAATCAAACAAATTATTCTTAACGGGGAATATAAAGAGGGGGATTTGATCCCGTCAGAACGGGAATTCAGCGATAACTATGAACTGTCCTCAACCACTATCCGCCGGGCCTTAAACGACCTCGTTCAGGAGGATTTTCTGGAGCGCAAAGCCGGCAAAGGCACATTTGTCAAACGCCGGAGAGTAAAGCGCGATCTGCGTAAGGTGCTTGGCTTCACCAAGAATATGACCGAAATGGGTCTTACCCCCACTACCAAAGTGCTGTCCAAAAAGGTGGTCACGGCCAATGCCTTCGCGCGCCAACGCTTGGAACTCGAAAAAGGGAATAAGGTGGTCCGGCTGGAGAGACTGCGTCTGGCGGATGATGTACCCATGATGCTGGAAACAAGGTACATCAGGACGGACCTCTGCCCCGCGATCGAGCAGGAAGAACTTTCTTCTTCCTTGTGGCGCGTCTTCGAAGAAAAATATGGCCTCAAGCCCAACCGTCATACCCAGGGCATGACGATTGTCACCGTATCCGGCCACGCCGCCTCCTTATTGACGCTCAATGACAACTCGCTAGTTTTTCTGATCAAAGGCGTCACTTATGTAAAAGACAACGAACCCATCGAATGCGAGGAATCCATGTACCGCAGTGACAAATACGAACTAACTTTTGAGGCGATTGTCGAGTAACCGTCTAAAAATCACCACTTACAACAAAGGAGATATTACAATGGCAATATTTTTTATGTTCGGCAAATATACTTCCAAAGCGATCGAGAAAATCAGCGCCGAGAGGACTGAGCAGGCCGTCAGCGAAATCAAAAAGTTAGGCGGTGAGGTCAATGCCATGCATGTCCTTCTCGGAGAATACGACCTGGTATTTTGTGTTAGCTTACCCGGTATTGAAGAGGCGATGAAAGCGTCTGTGACCTTGAGCAAACTGACCGGTATCGCGTTCACGACGTGTCCGGCGGTTACCGTGGAGGCCTTTGATCGTCTGGTGGCCGAGAAATAAAGAGTCATTCCCTACTTGAGTAAAAAACGCTCTCAATTAGAAGTTAATAGTTATTGGTTATTCGTTATTAGAATCACACCGCGGCCTCATTTTAAATTTCAGCGACTGGTGAAATATAAAAATGAATACTATTCACTAAAACTATTAACAAATAACTAATAACAAATAACGCTCTAAGTGCCTCTTCCTCCGAGCTTGGTCTTGGAAACAGAACCGGCTCGTCCGAAGTAGGTGAACAAGATGCTGCGGCTAGGATACAATACCAACGGTTTCAATTGTCACTCTCTGGAGTCGGCCCTGGACATCATCTCGGATCTGGGATATCGGGGTGTTGCCATAACCCTGGACAATTACGTGTTGAATCCCCGGGACCCGGATCTGGACCGCAAACTGGCGCATACAAAAGCGACGCTCAAAAAAAAAGCGCTGGCCTGTGTGGTCGAAACGGGCGCCCGATTTCTCCTCAATCCCCGGCGCAAGCATGAACCGACCCTTATCTCCGCCGATGCGGCCGGCCGACAAACCCGTCTCAGTTTTCTAAAAAGCGCCCTCGACATTGCCGCCCGGCTCGATGCGGAAGCTCTTTCGTTCTGGTCGGGTACACGGCATGACGACGCAGCCGAGGCGGATGCCTGGGAATGGCTGCTCGCGGGTTGCCGGGAGCTTTTGGATTATAGCGCACAATATGGTATTCCCCTGGCCTTTGAGCCGGAACCCGGTATGTTCATCGAAAATCTGTCCCAGTACCAAAACCTGAAGCAGCGCCTCGATCACCATTTATGGGGCCTGACCCTGGATCTGGGCCATGCCTATTTGACCGAAGACCGAGGTCCTGCAGCCTGTATCCGGCAGTTCAAAGATGATATCAAAAATATTCATGCCGAAGACATGCGCAAAGGTGCCCACGAGCATCTGCAGTTCGGCGAAGGGGAGATGGACTTTATTGAAGTTTTCAAGGCGCTTGAAGACATTAGCTATACGGGACTCGTCAATGTAGAGCTCAGCCGCCACAGCCGCAATGCCGTCAAGGCGGCCGAGCATGCATTTCAATTTTTAGCCAAACTGGCGTGAAAGGCAACCGCGGATTAGATCTTATGCAAAATGATTCGCTTGCATGCCGCTAACCAGGCGAAACTGACGAAACTAAAAATAAAACTGCGGAGCATAAATTAATTAATCCGCAGGCCTCATTTTCAAGCACGACTTTAGCATATATTCACACTACACAATCCTGAACATCCTATCTTTCAGGGCGGATTAATTAGGGAGCGAAACATGAAAAAAGCAAAAAAAGTTCTGAATGATCCGAGAGATGTCGTGCCGGAATTAATCGACGGGTTGGTGGCCGCCAGCCATGGCAGGATCATGAAACTGGAGGGTGTCGGCGCCGTTGTAAAAACGCGTCTGCCGGAAAAAAAGGTCGGCTTACTCATCGGCGGCGGCAGCGGGCATGAACCCCTTTTCGGAGGCTTTATCGGTGAAAACATGGCCGACGGTGCCGCCTGCGGACAAATATTTGCCGCACCTACACCGGACATCATCCTGCAGACCACGCGCGCTCTCGACCAGGGCAACGGCGTTTTATATCTGTACGGCAATTATGCCGGCGACAACATGAACTTTGACATCGCCGCCGAAATGGCTGCTGAAGAAGGCATCACAACCAAAACGGTGCGGGTTTGGGATGATGTGGCGTCCGCACCGCCCGACAAGATTCAGGATCGAAGGGGGATTGCCGGTGATCTTTTTGTTATCAAGGTCGCCGGGGGAGTTTCCGCCAGAGTGAAAGACCTGGCTGAAGTGTATCGCGTCACGTCCAAGGCCCGCGATTACACCCGCTCCATGGGCGTTGCCCTGGCAGCCGGATCGATTCCCGAAACCGGTGAACCCACCTTTGAACTGCCGGATGACGAAATCGAGATAGGAATGGGCCTGCACGGGGAACCCGGGGTATCCCGTGAAAAGATGCCGCCGGCAGATGCCCTGGTTGACAAGATGCTCGAGCGGCTCACAACCGATCTGCCATTTCAATCCGGCGATGAAGTCTGTTTGCTGATAAACGATCTGGGGGCGACCACCTATATGGAGCTGTTGATTGTCAGTCGGCGCGCCCATCAGATCCTTGCTGCAAAGGGCATTTATATATACGATACGATTCTCGGCAGCCACTGCACCTGCCAGGAGATGTCAGGGTTTTCCATCACGCTGATGAAGCTGGATCCGGAACTCAAAGAATATTACGAA
>CP070771.1:1193428-1200588 GCA_020345785.1 Desulfobacterales bacterium | reverse complement strand
CCCTGAACCTCTGAACCTCTGAACCCTGAACCTTATTTTAAAGCTTGACCATCGGTAGCGGTGGTATTAATATAAGCTAACTTCATCTTCAATAAGATCCATTTTTAAAGGAGAACAACATGGCGGTAAAAATTCTAATTAAACGCAGAGTCCCACAAGACAAGGCCAGACAAATGATTCCGCTTTTCCGGCAAATGCGGGCATCCGCTGCGACACAGGAAGGCTACATTACGGGCGAAACATTGAGAAGTATGGATAATCCTGAAGAATTTCTGGTCATCAGCACATGGCAGTCATCGGAGGACTGGAAAAAATGGCTGCAAAGCGAGGACCGAAATAAGGTTCAGAAGAAAATCGATGCACTGTTGGGCGGGGAGACTCACTACGAAATATTCCATTACGGATTTTCAGAATGACGATAGACAGCGTCACAAAAAATTGACGCTTACATAAGTTCAGCGACCGACACCGTTCGATCGCCAAGCATGTTGACGTAACTTCCCATTTCGTTGTCGTACCAGCCGTATATGACTGCTTGGGTTACCGGTATTCTGACCACCGTCCCTCCTGAATCAGAATGCAGATTTGTCTGCAGCCCCGGTATATTGGCAAGATCAATGGTTGCCTCGGCGGTCCGACTGTGCGTTTCGGCACCTTCAATGGTTGCGGCCACCCGCGGCATGCCGATGATATCTCCGGATACGTTCTGTTTCTCCGTGTAATACAGATAGCCTTCCGGGCTGTCGGCAGCAGCCTGCCGGTAGATATCGTTGATCGTTTCTCTGCGGACATATTCCCCTCCCGGTTCTTCCTGTAAATTGATCACAAGAATAATCAGCGATCCGGTGCTGGTGGGAATTCTTACCGATTCAGCAATAAATGCAATTTCTTCCATTTCAGGTATAACCAATCTGAGCGCTCTGGCGGCTCCCGTGGTGGTAAGGATGATGTTATTCATAATACTTCTGTTCTTGCGCAAATCGGTTTTGCCGGATTTGGGCAGCCGATCCAATACTTCCTGGGAACCTGTGGCGGCATGCACTGTTGCCATCGATGCAGACATTATTTTTTTGGGACCAAAGGCATCAATCAGAGGTTTCATCATATGTGCCAAACAGGTGGTGGTACATGAGGCATTGGATATGATTTTGTGACGTCTGGGATCATAATCATTGGTATTAATTCCCATCACGGTCGTGACGGCATCCTCCGGTGTGGGGGCGCTTTTGTCCTTGGGCTTAAAGGGGGCGGAAATAATTACTTTATCCGCCCCGCAGGCCAGATGACCTCTGATGGTTTCCTTCGCGTTGTCCAATCCCAGGTTCGGATCCAGAAATTGACCGGTCGTATCGACCACCAGCCGCACATCATGTTGATCCCAACCGATTTCGGCCGGATCCCGATGCTTTCTTAAGAAACAAACTTTGGTGCCGTCAATGACCATCGAACCGTCGGCTTCATTCAGATCACTGATAACCGGCTGCCCTTTGTGGCCGTAAATATATCCATGCAGCCAACCATAGGTCGAATCTCTCTCAACATAGTGCGCGATATCCTCGATAGATGTACCTACCTGGCGGCCGATGTTGACAACGATTTCATGAAAGTATTTACGCGCGACATGGTGCCATAATGTCAGTTTACCGATCCGGCCAAAGCCGTTGACGCCAAGTTTCAACCCAGAGCTACCGGCATTTGTCATGTCCATCATCCTCCCATCTTCTTAGGATTGAATATTTAAGATTGACCATTGAATATTTAAGGTAAGCCTCTGGCGGATCTTTTTTAATAGCAACTCTCATAAAAGTGACCGAGCAACACGCGGCGCAAGCGCCTGCGCTGCGCGAGCGACATCCACAAATATTCAATTTTCAATATTCATTATTCAATTCCAGCTTGCCTCTGAACCCTCAACCTAAGACACTCGCATCCCGCAACCCGCAACCCGAACCACGCAACACGCAACCCGCAACCCGGCACCCATCAGGTTTCCTTCACCTTGATTAATCCTCCAAAGACCGATCCTTCCTGGCCGTCAATGCTGATATAATCGCCGGAGTTGACAACTGTCTGATTGAAGGAACAGCTTTTTTTCCGCTCATCACAAATCAGATCGCCGCACCCCACAATACAGGTTTTGCCAAGCCGGTGTGCCACCACAGCCGCGTGGGATGTCAATCCGCCCTTGGCTGTCAGCAATCCGTCGGCGGCATGAATTTCTCGAATATCATCCGGCACGGTATCGGCTCTGGCAAGTATTAATCTGGTTTCCGGTTCATTGATGCGCCATTCTTCAATCTCTTTAAGACTAAACACCAGTCGTCCGCTCATCGCACCGCCGCTCACACCGATCCCATGCCCCAGATAGACAGCTTCGTTTTTATTTTTAAAGTCAAAGGTCAGTGCTTTTTTGCGCTCACGGATGGCCAGATCACGGGTTTGAAGCAGATACAAATCTTTTACCGCCGGGCTTTCAAAGGTAAATTCCATTTCCTGAGGACTCCATTTTTTCTCGTCAATGAGATCATGCGCCCATTCTTTTAAGGCATGATAAATTTTCGGGAAATGGGTTTCCAGCGTGATATCTGTAGCCCGCATTTCAATTTCCTGCTGAAATATCGATACGGGATTGGTTCTGACCAACCCGGAGACAACATCCTCGCCTTGATTGCCGATGGTGAAGTCGCCCCACAATTTTAGGGTGTCTCCAGTCCACCTGGGATTGTGGGTAAATATGACCCCGGAGCCGGATTCTTGAGAGATATTACCGTACACCATTGTCTGAACCGTAACGGCGGTACCCCAGTCGTCTGAAATTCCCATAATTTGACGGTAAGCACCGGCCTTGGCGGATTCCCATGAATCCAAAACGCTCTTAATCGCCATGTAGAGCTGTTCAAACGGGGTTTCCAAAATTTCAACCCCCGAATCCTGAATCAGGGCTTTGTACATCAAAGCCACCTGCCTCATTTGCTCGCCCGTGAATTCTCTTTTGTAGGGAATTCCCTGCTTGGTTTTCTGTTCACTGATAATCGCATCGAAATCATCGCGTTTGAGTCCGAATGCCATTCCATAACATTGCAGAAACCGGCGGTAATTGTCCCAGGCAAACCAGGCGTTGCCGGTTATGGCGGCGATTCCGGCGGTAATTTCTTCGTTGTTGCCCACGTCCAGCAGGGTATCCATCATGCCGGGTTGGGAAATCGAAGAGCCGCTGCGCACCGATAACAGCAGGGGGTTCTTGGGATCGCCAAATTTTTTGTCGGTTATTTTTTCCAATTTAGCGATATTCTGGGCGACCTGCTCCTTAAAATTTTCAGTCGCCGGCGGATAGCTGGCAATGACCCGGCGGCAGCGAAAGACTTCGGTCGTGATGATAAATCCGGGCGGCACGGGAAACCCGAAATTTTTCAATTTGACCAGGTTGAGCCCCTTGTTACCCAGGTGAATGATGCCGGTCACCCGACTCCTGGCGGAGTGGATCGGGGTCATGGCATTTTGAGGGTCGTACAGCAGCAGTTGGTGCAGGAGATCTTTCGGCAATTTATAGGATTGCTGGAACAGGGTGGTCAGGATTTTGCTCAAAAACAAATCAAGTTGCTGCAGTCCCAGAGACAGTGCAATTTGCTCCCGGAAAAACATTTCGGACACCCGGTGATCCAGTTTCTCACTATCATCCAGCTGCTCTCTGGGAAGAAATTTCGGCAGGATCTGATCGGCGGAAAGCTGTGATAGGATGCGGTTGAGGTTCTGGCCGTGAATATTGTGAAAATAATCGTGGATAATGTTTTTGACCGCCAGGGCGAAGCCTTTAAATATATCCAGATACTGAGTCTGGGTAAATCCTTTGACTTCCAGCGAATGGGCTAAAAATTCCAGTTGTCGCTCAAATTCAACCGATGATATCCCGTCCAGCTTCATTGCTTTATCAAACAGCCTCAAAAGGCTGTAAATCTGATAAAAGGTGGCTTTGGTTATCAAGCTCAGATCAATATCTCGAATAAGTTCTTCGAGCAGCACATTCACCAGGGCTTCCAGTCGAAATGTGAGCCCCAGGCAGTCAAATTTCATCTCGTGATAACTGCCGTACATGGAGGGGATATCAATCGTGATATGTCTTTTCTTATATATATTTTCTTTAATTTCAAATGACTGATCGGAGGTAATAATATTTTTTAGTTTTTCAAGATAATCCAACAGCATAAATAGCCTGATTTTGATGTCAGGTTCCGCCAGCGCTTTTTCTACTCGATTTAATTCCGGCAGGGCTTCGGTGCGCAACTGGGTAATATAACCTTTCAGCTCATGGTAATCAAACCTGTATTTTTGATGGAGCAATTTATAAAACGCAATGGATAAAAAGACGCGTTCCCGATCAACATCCGGGACATCGGCAATCTGGTCCATCAGGCTTTCTATTTTTTTTTCAGAAAGGGTCAGTAAATCATGAAGAAGTTTGACGCCTTGATCTGCCAAGTGAGAGTAAATCTTATGGACGCCGTCGATAAAAGGTCCTCTGGTATCGATTTCATCATAGATCGAAGGAGGAATATAAGGTACCAAAGGGGTTTTGTCGCGAGTCTGCCAGAAATGCAGGGTGGCCTCCATAAACGACACGATCCGGTTGCTGCTTTCAACGTGGCTCTGTTTTCGTAGAAAATGGATAAGTCTGTCCCGGCGATGCGTGATCTCATCGATCCGGGTGGATATGTCTCTTAATTTTCCTTCGGCACCGATATCATTAAAGAAAGCCGGAAGAAGCCGGGTGAGCTGTTTGGCAAGATTAAAAACCGGTTCGATATTGCTGTCTAAAAAACGGGTGATATCACGGGGAAAAAGATCAATATCTTTTATAAAGACACCACAGATCGAAAGATGGATAATCAAGCCGGATAGCAATCGGGTTGACCATTTCGGGTTGACCTCAATCAGCTCCAGCCAGGTTCTGACATTCTGAATATGGGTGCTGTTGACTCTAATTTGCCATTCATTATCCACGCCCTGAAGCATGGGCGCCTGAAAACCCAGATCGATAACGCCATTGATAAAAAAATTAACCAGATCGATTTCATCGGTTTTGAAGACACCTTTGCCCATGTTCAGCACGCAATTCAATGCTGTTGCTGGATACATGCGGGTTTGTTCTTTAAGGATGGTAAAGGTTTTGCGGATCAGGTACTCGATATTGCGATAATTTTCGTTCTCGATAATCCAGGTCAGGGTCTGGTTGATATCCCGCAGCGTTTCCTCGTGGATAAGGGCTAATCCCCTGAGATTCATGATTCGAAAAAGGAAAATTAATTTAAGGTGGTGACTACGTCCTTTATTATCAAATTTTCGCAACAGTTGACGCGGAATTTGGCGGTAGGTCTCTACAATCTGTCCGAAACCGGGAAGTTCCAGCAACCGTAACAACATTTCCCTTGAATCGATCGACTGATCCTTCATCCTCGATTTAAGCTGGACCTGCCATTCATTGAGCTGATGATGGGATATAGGTTTAAAAAATTCAGCGAATTGGTCTCCAGCGAAGTTCATATCCGTTTCTTTTTCAAACCAGATCTGGGGATCTTCCACTTCGAGCCAGTAACCGTAAATGTGGTCATAATATTTGATCAGCAAAAGATTTAAGGTTCTGAAATTCGTGTCGGCCCGTCCCGAACTGCTCAGATAAGCGCGCGCCAAACGGTTAATCCCATAATAGCTTCTTACAAATAAAGAAAAGAGGTGATCTGGGAGACGGTGGATCTTTTCAAGAGCGGCATCGATGATCGGCTGAAAATTTTCAAATCTCCGTCCGGAATCGTTAATTGCTTTCTGAATAAACAACAAGATGTTGTCGACCGAATCTCTTTTTACCTCATCTTCTTTGCACTCTTCCAATGCTCGGATAAAAATATCGACCAACAGTCGGGCGGCCTCGGGTCCCCCGGGATGTTTCTTGAGCAAATGAAAATATTCCAGCGCATATTTACGGGCCTCCGTAACAACAAACCGCCAATTAAGGTAGGGATGAGACAGCTCTTTTAGAAATGTATTCAATCCTTCCAACAAGCCGTAATATTTAGACATTACCTCCTGCAAGATGGAATACTTGGCATCAATTGTCACGTCAACATGATAATCGGCCAAGTTGACCTCGAGGGCTTTGGATTTTACTTTCAAAAGTGGCGACCTCCGGAATAGAATCTTATCGTCAGTTTATCCCAGAAATGGGTTAAAATGAATCAATTCGAGTATTCACATATTCATCAGCAAAATGCCGGATGTCAAGAAGATACCAGAGCTGAAGGGGATTTTCAAGGAAATGGTTGGTGGAGGCAGTCAATCGGGGTGGAATAACATCAAAGTAAACTCTCAACCAGTTGCATCGAACGTTTTCGTAAGACAATAAAATTCCAAATTCCAAGCACCAAATTACAATTAAATCTCAAATTCCAATTTTCAATAACCAAAACATTCACGGCAGTTCTATCGCATTGCTTCGTAGACCCTATTCGAGGATAATGAGGTTATTGGGCACGATCGTGAAAAGATCATCTGTTTGAAATTTGGAATTTTGGTTATTGGGATTTGTTTGAGATTTGGTGCTTGGAATTTGGAGTTTTTATGGCTTGATTTGCCCCGGATATTCCAACAACAAAGCCTTGGAATTGCTACCCCACCGATTCTCCCTCAGCGCGCCAGCGCCATCAGCCGATACACCACCATACCCGCCAGCCATGCCACATCTTCCGGCGAGAGGATCTGACCGATGTTTTTATCAAATAGAATGTTGGCCTCGGCCGGAAATTCATCGTCGCCGCCCCACAGAATCAGCTGCAGGGATACGGCCGGCAGAACCCTGAATTCAAAAGCCGCATCACCGCTATCAATTTCTGTCGCCTTCAGCTTCTGTGCGGCCTTGGCAAATCCGGCCATATTGTTGCTGAATACCTTTTTGAAGGGCTCCACCGCCCGTTTTACAAATGCGCCGAAATAAAACGCTGCACCGGGAATCTCCCGGTACGATATCCAGTGGCCGGCCGGGGACGGAATTTCCCGGGCCATCATGTAATGCAAAATCAAAACCTGCTCCTGGAGAGGGATCTCCTTATCGTTTGCTGCTTGATCTCTAAACCCGAATTGAGGATAGACCACCTGATAAAACCGGTCGATAA
>CP070771.1:1186167-1193328 GCA_020345785.1 Desulfobacterales bacterium | reverse complement strand
GTGGAATTATAGCCGGCGGGCAGGAAAAGAGGAAAGATGGTAGCCCCGATCACCCCGCCTTTTTTGGCCAGGGCTTTGATCGCATCATCGGGCTTGTTGCGGGGATGATCACAGAGGCTCTTCGGATTGGCGTGGGTAAAGGCGACCGGTTTACCGGAGGCTTCGATCGCCTCCATGGTCGTACGATAACCGACATGGGAGAGGTCAATTAAAATTCCCAGTCGGTTCATCTCCGCGATCACCTCCAGACCGAAGTCGGTCAGACCCGCATCAAGCCGCTCCAGGCATCCTTGGCCGACGAGATTCGCCTCCATGTAAGTCAATTGAATGATCCGAACACCGAGTGCATGGAAGATGCTGAGCAGGTCCAGATCATCTTCAATGGCGGACGTATTCTGGAAGCCGAATATGATTCCCGTCTTGCCGGTTTCTTTGGCGGCCTGGATGTCGGCAGTCGTATGGACCGGCATAATTAAATGGGTGTACTTTTCAAATGCCTCATGCCACCAGGCAATGTTGGCGACGGTCTCACGGAAGTTCTCTAAGACCGATATGGTACAGTTGGCCGCCGTGAGGCCCCCCAAGCGCATGCTCCGAAAGACTTCTTCACTCCATTTGCTGATTTCAAGACAGTCTATGATGATTGATGAATCATGAATTTTTCTGCTCATTTCTTCCACTGTGAAGACCTCCTTGTTCTAAAATCTGAAATCCAAAATCTGGAGTTTTTCATTTTTCACCAGCCCGGCCCTCATCCGTCTCACTCGCCCAGATAGGAACGAACCACGTCCTCGTTATTGATAAGATTCTTGCTCTCATCAGCCAGTGCGATCTTCCCATCCCTCAAGATGTATCCGTACTGGGACAGCGAAAGGGCCATATGGACGTTTTGTTCAACCAAAAGTATGGTTGTTCCGGAGCGGTTAATCTCCTGAATGATACGGAACATCTTCTCGACCAACCGGGGTGCCAGCCCGGCGGACGGTTCGTCCATCAAAAGAAGCTTCGGCCTGGACATCAACCCCCGGCCAAAGGCCACCAACTGCTGTTCTCCGACACTGAGAGTCCCGCCTTTTTGCTTCCTTCGTTCAGCCAGCCTGGTGAATCTTGCAAGGATCCCTCTGATCTCATTGCGGATATTTCTCCGATCGCGGCGGGCCAAGGTTCCCATTTTCAAATTTTCAATGACCGTTAGATCGGAAAAAATTCGCCGGCCTTGGGGAACCAGGGCGATCCCCCGGGAGACGATTTGGGCCGGTCGCAGGTGGTGAATCGCCTGGCCTTCGTATTCGATGCTGCCCTCGGCCGGGTGGATAAGGCCCATGATCGCTTTTAGGGTGGTGGTCTTTCCGCAGCCGTTCCCACCCAGTAAGCTTACAATTCCTCCTGCATGGACGTCCAGGGATAGTCCATTCAGGACGCTCACATGGCCATATGAAATTTTAATGTTGGAGATCCTGAGCATGGAACGTTCCTTTGCCCAGATAGGCCTCAATCACCATGGGATCCTGCTTCACCATCTGTGGTGTGGCTTCTGCGATTTTCTCTCCTTGATCCAGCACCGCAATCCGGTCCGAAATTCCCATCACCAGTTTGATGACGTGTTCCACCAGGACAATGGTAATACCGTTATCATCTCTGAGTTTGCGCAACAGTTTCACCAGAAAGTCCGCCCGATTCAAGCTAAGTCCGGCAGCGGGTTCATCCAGAAGCAGTAGTTTCGGCTGGGATGCCAGAGATCTGGCAAGTTCGACCATGCGCTGCTGGCCAAAGGATAGGTCGGCAGCCAGGCGGCCGGCAAACCCTTGGAGGCCCACCGCTTCCAGACATCGGAGGGCACTCTGGCGAGTCTCGGTTTCTTCGCGCCGGAATCCCTTTGATCTTATGACCGCGGCCACAATACCGCCTTCTCGGCGACAATGGTTGCCAACCATGACGTTTTCCAAAACCGTTAGGTCATAAAAAAGCTGAATATCTTGAAAAGTCCGGGCGATACCGGTTTCAACCCTCTCATGCGCTTTAAACCTTGTAATCTCTCGGTCCATAAAACGGATGGTCCCCGAATTGGGCCGATAAATACCCATAATTACGTTAACCAGGGTGGTTTTGCCTGATCCATTCGGTCCGATTAAGCCGAGAATCTCGCCTTCTTGAATCGTGAGGTCCACACCATTCAAGGCCCGTAGGCCGCCGAAATCAAGGCTTATGTTTTCCGCTTTAAGCAGACTCATGGGTATCGCTTTTCGGATTTGAAGTTGTTTCCAGCCTTCTGTTCAGCCAGAGCAGCGTATAGTCAAATGAATTTTTAGCCAACCCCGATAGACCCTTAGGAAGAAATCGGATAAAGACAACCAGAATCAATCCGTAGGCGATCATCCGGTACTCCACCAGGAATCGGAGATACTCCGGGGCCAGGGTCACTAAAAATCCACCAAGGACGGCCCCGGGAATACTTCCCAGGCCACCAATCACCACCATTATCAGCATATCGATCGACTGATGAATGGTGAATGCATTGGGATCGATAAAATTCATAAAGTGGGCGTAAAGGGCCCCGGCAACACCGGCGCAACCCGTTCCCAACACAAAGGCCTTCTCCTTGTACTTAAAGGTGTGGATCCCTGCCCCCAGAGCTGCCAACTCGTTGTCCCGAATGGCCATCAATGCCCTTCCGAAGCGGGAGTCCGTCATCCGAAAAATAACCACATAAACCAGAACGGTTACGCCCGTCGCCAGGTAGTAGAAGGTGATGTCCTGGTCCAACTCCCACGGTCCTATCCTGGGAGACATGATCCCGCTGATCCCGTAAGCCCCATTCGTAATGCCCTTGAGATTGATCATCAGGATCATGATAATCTGTCCCAGCGCGAGGGTGCCGATAGCCAGATAGTGGCCGCTGAGCCGCAGAACTGGGGCCACCAACCACCCCCCAAAGCCTGTTATGACAGGGGCAAGAACAAATGCCAGCCAGAAGGGCAGACCCACCCGCAAAGTCAGCAGGGCCGAAGCATAGGCGCCAATGCCATAAAATGCTGCCTGGGCCAGAGAGAGTTGACCGGTGTAACCGATAATCACCTGAAGTCCCATGGCAGCAATACTGTTGATCATGGCAAGGTTTAGGATCCGGAGGGTGTATGCATCCGCCACAACGGCCGGCAGGAATAGCCATAATATCAAGAGTGCGACGATCGCCGCAGTTCTTTCTTTGGAAAACCGCTTTTCATGTGAGGGCAGAATCAGCCCCATGGTGCCGGTGCGGACCCGTTCGCCGGAGCTTCTGCCCCTCGGAACCGCACTCCTGAAAAAAAACACCAGAATCCCGACCGTAATGCCATAAGAGATCGCATCTTTATATCCGGAGGATATGAGTCCGGCCGCGAGCGTCTCTATCACCCCTAGAAACAGTCCTCCGGCAATCGAGCCAATAATTCCGAATCCGCCCATGGCAGCTGCGGCAAAGGCCTTGATTGCGATCCAGCCCATGTCATAGGTACAGAAATAAAGCGGCGCAACCAGGACTCCGGCCGCTCCCCCCAAGGCGGAACTGATTCCCCAGGTCAAGGCGATCGTCTTTTTGGTGCTCACCCCCATGGCGGCAGCCGCTTCCTGGTCGAGTGAAGCGGCTCTCCATGAGATTCCCGTTAAGGTCCCTTTAAAGAAGGTCTGGAGACCCGCCATGGCCAAAATACCCAAACCGAGGATCCATAGGTTCAGCGGTTGGATCACCAGCCCGCCCGCCGAAATCGGCTCTTGGGAGACCACCGCCGGATAGGTCAGCGGATCTGCCCCCCATATTATGATCGCCAGACTCCTTAGGATATAGAAGAGGCCAAGGGTCGCAATGATGAGATTCAGCAGGGGTGAATGTCTTTTCGTCAGGGGTCGGAAGGCGAGCCATTCCACCAGGATGCCAAACAGACCGGTCAATGCCGTCCCAATCAGGAAGATCAACCAGAACGGCAGATCGCCTGGAAAAAGGGCATAGAGGGTCCACCCGAAGAAGGCCCCTAGCATGACCATTTCGCCCTGGGCAAAATTGATCAACTCTGAGGCGCGAAGCATCATGGTGAAACCGAGGGCGATCAGACTATAGACGGCCCCGATCGTCAATCCCCCAACTATCTGCTGTAAAATCAGGCTCGCATCCACCGGTTCGGCCTTCCCCGCAGTGGTTCATAAACCCCATGGTTACACGGGCTAGCGCGTTAGAATGACCTTTTGGCCGTCTTTAATGAGAACCTTGTAAAGACTGTACTTGGGATCACCCTTTTCATCGAAGTAAATTTCGCCCATAATTCCTTTATAGGGATTATCCTTTGTCAGAGAAGCGGCATAGTCTCTGAGTTTTGCCCGATCCAGATCGGGAATCTTTTTGGCCGCCTCATAAATGATACCGACCGCGTCATAGAACTCAGCCGACCAGCTATCCGGATCCTTATCATACTCGGCCCGGAACTTCTTAACGAACTCTTGAATCGCGGGCGCCGGGTCAGCGGGTGTAAACGGCTCCACCAGGATCGTTCCCTCAACGGCATCACCTCCCAGCTCGGTGTACTTAGGGGTAGCGTTGCCCGTGTCTCCCAGAAGCGTCACATTTAGACCCAACTGCCTGGTTTGTTTTGCAATCAGAGCCGAATCGGTAAAACTCCCGGTGAGAAAGAGCGCCTCCGCGTCGGTAGTTTTAATCCGGGTTAACTGCCCGGTGTAGTCCTTGTCATCCCTCGTCCACGTTTCAACAATGACCGGCTTGACCCCTAGTTCTGCCAGGGCCGCGACAAACCCGTCAGCTGCACTTTGGCCATATTCGTCATTGGTATTCATGACGGCGAATTTGGTGAATCCCTTTTCCTTCACTACGTAATTGGCCAACTCCCTCGTTTGTCCATCAGCTGCCAGCGCCACTCGAAAAATCCACTTTGAACCCTGGCGGGTGATAGCCGTTCCAATACTGACAGTGAACTGGGGAACTTCGGCCTTTGCTGTCACCGGAACGGTAACCAGCGTGCAGGGGCTGTTGATCGGACCGAGGATGGCAATCACATCTTTACTGATCAACTTGTTGGCGGCATTGATGGATTGGCTGCACACGCTGAGGTCATCCTCAGGCAGGATCTCGATCTTAATGTCCCCTCCCATTTCGTTGATTTCCTTGGCTCTCAGCTTTGCTCCGTTCAACTGGCTCCAACCACCGGCGGTAAAGCCCCCGGTCAATGGCCCGATTACGCCGATTTTCAGGGTCCTTGATTGCCCAACGCAGATAGACGGGAGCAAAAGCCCAAGGATGCACAAGCCCATGAAGATTGCGACAAGTTTATTCCAAGTTTTTCCTCTGTCTGCCCCGAACATGGTTACCTCCTTTTTTTAAGTGAAATAGGATGCAGATATTCGCAGATTCACCCGGACAACTGTTGCCTTAGATTTACAAATCCTGGAAATCTGCTCTCACCTTCCCGACGTACAGAATCCTGGCAGGTGGATTTGCATCCAGGTAAGGAAACTCGTAAACTTTCAAGTTTCCACCACGTTGGCCTGAA
Organism: Desulfobacterales bacterium; assembly: GCA_020345785.1. The sequence continues at coordinate 1,187,794 of CP070771.1, read as the reverse complement.
AAGCCTTTTTTGTCCTTACACTGTAAATGGTAAAAAAAAGATAAGAAGTTAAAGATAAGAAGTTGCTTTTTCAAAGTGGATAAATCGAAAATGGTTAATTGTGTGTCGGTTTCAGCTTCCGACTTAGCTCTTTGGGCTTCGCTTTCAGCTAGGACCCCACAAGTCGACGGGAGAAGACAGTCCAACAAATTGAAGCGCCCTCCAACGCAAACCATATTAACCGAATAATCAAAGCGGGTTTTGTTGTCAAGGTTAATTTTTTACGATGAAATTGAAAAACCATGGAAATTTAGGGACGTAGGGACGGGGTTGTTTTTTTGCGTTACTTAATTTTCAGCCTGTGATATGATTTTTATATGCCACGCAAATCTCGTATAGATGCCCCTGGGGCCCTGCACCATATCATCTGCCGGGGGATTGAAAAAACCAGGATATTTCGTGATACCGCAGATCGGGATAGCTTTCTTGAGCGGCTGGGCCGGGTGATATCAGAAACTCAAACAGAATTCTAGAAAAGCACAAAAGCAACACCGTCCCTCTTTCTACTTACCTTTATATGCAAGATCGAGCACGATTTACTTGGTAACCATCTAAGGGGTCATCGCGTGCTCTTCGGAATTGTACAGCGGAACAGGATCACCATTATGATGTTATATCATCCGCCCGTCGACCGGGTCATTCCTCCTTGGACTCCACTACAAACTCGCAAAAGCGATCCTCATTGGAAATGCATTTCAGTTCGCGTCCCTTGACCTGCCGTCTCACACGGGCGTGATCCAAGATCGTTTGGAAAGCACCTGCCAGCGACCCGGGTAGATGGTCGCAGACCACCTCTTTCGCCGTCCCCGTCTCTTCGGCGACAGCCGAGTGGTGGATACGAAATCTTCCGTAGCCCCGTTCCTGGTCGAAATCCAGTATCTCAAAACGTCCCCAGCCGCGCACCGAGGCGCTTGCCAGATACTGCTCCATGACTGCCCGCCCGGACAAACCCGCTTCTTTCATCTGGGTCTGAGCCCACTTGGCGGCGCCTTCATAGCCGGCTTCATAGTAAACTTTTCTGGCTATCTCTTTTCCCGCCAGCGATTCGATCTGCTTTTTGATCGCCACAAAAAACCATCTGGGCATCAATAGCATCGGGACGGTTTCCAGCATCAATCGATCCTGCTCGGTCAGAGCCAAGCGGTTTTTTAGATTTTCAAATGTTTCCATATGCCTCCCAACCCGGATAAACCGGAAAAAGCCTCAAAGCGGCTAATGTAAACTGCACTCATTCAACCCAGACCTCTTTGAAAAGGCGCAGGATGTTCTCTCCCATGATTTTCTTGATGTCCGATTCAGCATATCCTTGGCGCACTAGTGCTGCTGTTAGGTTAGGGAAATCAGCAGCGCATTGGATACCCTGCGGGTTTTTGATCGGATATGGCACCTCAAGGGCAGGGCCCTTCTTGCTTTTGCCGGTGAGTATCCAATCAAAGAACGCGCGCGGTTGGTGCTCCGTGAAGTCCGTACCGATCGCCACATGATCGATTCCCACCATCTTAACCAAGTAATCGATGACCTCCACAAAATCTTTGACCGTGGAATTATAACCAGCGGGCAGGAAAAGAGGAAAGATGGTAGCCCCGAT
>CP070771.1:1178872-1186067 GCA_020345785.1 Desulfobacterales bacterium | reverse complement strand
TCACTGGTTATCATTCGGAAAATAAAATAAGTCACTTCAGCCAAACACGCCGCTAAGATTTTTCAGGATAAATCCAGACAACCTGGCTTTTCAGCATATGTGCAAATCGCCCCCCCTGTTTTTGGAGTCGCTGCCATTCCCGCCGGGTGTAGACGATGAGTTCAGCCGGAACCGGCAGCGCATTCAAATCCCATGTCAGGCATCGACGTTCAAAGGGTTCTGTAGCCTGCTCAACAACGGCAATCAAATCAAGATCGCTGCCGACCCCCGCATCTCCGCGCGCATAGGAGCCGAAATAACCAAGGCGCAGAAGCACGGGATGCTTCCGGACTTCACCTGCCGCCCAGGATCTGGCCGCTTGATCGACTGTTTTTCGATCAGGCCATTTGAGAACGGACGAATTTAATGATTTGACCGGCATAGTTAATTGCATCCGTGCTTTGAATGGTTCCATAGTGCTCGAAAGGCGCACCTTCCGGATGGCCATTGGCATACCGGGTGGGGATGTAAAATCCGTCGATAACCTTTGCCTTTTCAATCAGACGTTGTGGGACTTTAACGGGCAGCTCGTTTAACAGCCGGGCAACCACGTGCCCCCAAGCTTCCTGATTACGCGATAAATGCAGCGCCTTGACCGCTTTTTCCGCCGATTGCTGGGCGGCGAAGCAGGCCCATTCATGCCGGCCGTCTTTCTGGGAGGCCTTTGCCTGTTCCAAATCTCTCTCTGCCTGTGCCAACCAATCTCGTGAACGATCCGTCAATTCTAAACTCCATTTTAAAAAAAAGACACATAAAGACTAAGTGAAGCCTACTTGTACAAAATTATTATGTCAAGAAATTTGTAAAAAAGGGACGTTGGTGAAAAGTTGAATTTAAGTCTAACATAACCTTCATTTTGTTTGATAATAGGTCTGTGGAAAATTGTTAAATACATTATCCGCAATCCTCGCCGCAAGTTTGTCTCGACGTCCTCGATTGGCCAACTTGCTGACCGCAGACGGTGTCAGTTCCAACTTGCGTGCCACTTCAGCCCCGCTGATTTTCAATCTGTCCAGCGCCAAACTGCATATAATCGAGCGCGCCTGCGCCAAAGCACTTTGGCGGCTCGAGCTTTTAATCAAAGCTGGATCGACTTCAAGTTGATCGGCTACGGCTTGGATCAATTCGTCCAGACCCCATCCTTTGGCAAGCGCAAGGGTTCTCTTTTCAAACTGCTCGTTGGCCTTTTTTAAAACCGATTCTACAAAATCGCTGCTGCCCAAAATGCGTTCATCACCCATCACCCACATGCCGACTGATCGCATGGCTTTTAATGCGGCCCAGCCGCCGTGCGATCGAAGCAGACCGCCGCCGACCAACTCTGGTCGCCGCCCCTGATCCAGCCCCTTGGTGACAAACGTCAGATAAGAATTCCGGGCTTTGCGGACCGTATCCCCGAAGCGCTCCAAAACAGACTCTGTGTCCTGCCAGTCGTGTCTTATCTTGCCCATTAACACTGCATGGCCGCTATTCGGGTACGAATTGAGCGCATTAACGTCCTTGACATTACCTGCTCGAATCGGATTCAAATGGATGTAGCGGACGAGTTCGTGAAAATAAAGTTCCTCCTCACATAAAAATGATTTGTAGCGATTTTGAAATAAATGTCCGCTGCGTTTATGGCGTCGGTTAAACTGCTGGGCATAGCCGGTTAACAGGCGGCGCATGACAGTGGAGATGGGAGCAAGGCCGGTCCTTAAAAGCAGATGGACATGGTTCGTCAGCAGCGCCCAGGCAAAGCAGGGCGTGTTGGTTTCTTCTAAAATGGTGCCCAGGCGTTCAGTGAAATTCCGGTAATCTAAGGCATCTTTAAATATGGCCGTGCCTTCAATACCGCGGAAAATTACGTGGTGCAGGGCTCCCGGCGCATCTATGCGGGCTTTGCGTGGCATGAAAAGTTAAATTGCATAAATGATTACACTTGTCAAGTTTTCACCTACGTCCCCTTTTACAGTAAAACTCCCACTGGCCGTCAAGCGCAACCGGTCCGTTCATATTAAAATCCCACGCAGAAAGATCAATAACGCCGTTTGCTGCAGTTGGATTCTTCTGGATACGGGCACAACCGGACAGCAACCAGAAGGCCAACGTCACAGCGAATAAAATACGGCCGGGTATCTTTGTTATCATTTGCTGTACTTTACTTTCGTGGCGATTATCAAGCCACATTGCAGCAGCCAATTCTGAACCGCATAGTTGCAGAGCGACCCCATTAGCATGAGGGTTAAGCAGGGACGGTACCAATCAGCTAACAGATAAAAACGATTCGGTCAAGAAAAAATTGTGTAAATTCAATTAGTTATTTAAAATAGTTCATTCTCTGATTTCAGTATTTCCACTGAATTCGCTTTAATCTAAATCAATTCAAAATGGATTCCGCAGATTTCGAACGTCCAATATGGCGTATCCACACCTGATCTCCTACTTTTCGAGGCGGATGAATGAGGTTTCACGTGAAAACACACTCTGTTGTGTTTCGCATGTGATTTCAGCACAATAAATTGGTTTCTTAGGATACGACGTTAAATGTGCCGCCTATCTTTGATTATTACCGGTTTTTGAATTTTTGGCTTTTGTGGCGGACCTTTTCTCCGCTGAGGAAGGTGGACATATTTTGGATGATGCATATATTGTCTTCAAATTTAACACGTGTTGGTTTATGTTTTTTGATATATCCGATTCATACTGTAGAGGAGGCAATCTATGGAACTTTCAGGCAAAAAAATACTCATTCCGGTCGAAGAGATGTTCAACACCCATGAATTCTGGTATCCGTATTATCGACTCAAAGAAGCGGGATGCGAGGTTGTTGTGGTCGGTTCAGGCAGCAAGGAAACCTACACCGGCAAGCCGGGGACGGAAGTCACTGTGGATACCAGCGCCGATCAGGTCTCGGCGGCTTATTTTGACGGCATCGTTATTCCGGGAGGATATGCGCCGGATTTGATGCGCCGCTATCCTAAAATGGTGCAGCTGGTCAGGGATTGCTATGAAGCCGGAAAAGTCGTCGCTGCCATTTGTCATGCAGGCTGGATGCTCGCTTCGGCGGATATCCTCAAGGGTAAAACCGTCACTTCCTTTTTTGCCATAAAAGACGATCTGGTGCATGCCGGCGCGAACTGGGTAGATCAGGAAGTCGTTGCCGACGGCAAATTGATTACCAGCCGGAAACCCGATGATTTGCCCGCTTTTTTACGGACGATTATTGCAACTTTAAAAGAAGGTTGAGATTTCAGCGTTCAGGCTGCACGGCCACGCATTTGGGTCGGCGTTCAAGAATACTTCATGGAGCCGGCTGCCGGAGCGGCCGGTCTGATAAGAAGCTTTTGATTTATTTATGTAGCGCTTTGACTGCATGTGTGTTATAAGAATTTGTCAATAAGTAAAAGACATAGTACGCTGAAATTCATTTCCAACTTTAACGAAAACGAATGGGGAGATCATCATGAAAATTTTAGTCGGCTATGACGGAACGAGTGCAGCAAAGGAAGCATTAAATTTAGCCAAAATACATGCCAAAAAATTTGAGGCTACCGTAGATGTGGTTACCTCAATGGAAAAAGGTACCGAAGATCAACGCGAGGACATTGAGCAGGCCGAGCGCGGTCTGGAATGGGCGAAATCCCTGTTTGAAGAAAACAATATTCAATGCAATACGCATCTGTTGATCAGAGGTATGGCCCCGGGAGAAGATCTCGTCGAGTTTGCCAAAGAAAACGAAGTAGATGAAATCATCGTCGGTGTCAAACGCAGATCAAAAGTAGGCAAACTCTTGATGGGTTCTACGGCGCAATATGTTATTCTGCAGGCCGGATGCCCGGTTGTAGCGGTGAAGTAAAGACCGGTCGAATTTATCCTTGACCCTGGTTCGTTCGTTCCAACCAGGGTTTTTTAAAAACATGAGCCTTTCCTCTGAGCTTGGATCTTTAACAATCTGCTGCACAATAGATAAATATTGTGGAATGTTGGAACACTGCAACTTTGGCACCGGTGACATAAGATATAGATATCATTCTCTGATCTACAAAACTTAAAGCTAAACATTAAATTTCAAAGAATTTTAATAAAAATTCGGATTGCCAACCAATCCGTTCTTGTTGGAATTAAATTCATTCCAGGCACGCCACTCACGCCTCATTCTCAGACCGAATTTTTACGCATATAAATTTCAAGTCGTTCAACTGCCAGTGAGCAGGTTAAGGTCAGAATCAGATACATGGCAGTAATCGTGATCCAGATTTCAAAGGTTAGGTAAGTGGCCGACATCAGCTCCATTCCCTGGAAGGTCAGTTCCTGGATCGAGATGACGGAGACAATGGCGGAATCCTTGATCGTTGAGATAAACTGGCCGGCCAAAGGAGGCAATATACGTTGAACGGCCTGTGGAAGAATAACATAGCGCAATTGCTGCCATCTTGTAAAACCCAGTGCCGCGCAGGCCTCCCACTGGCCTTTTTCAATTGACTGAATTCCAGCCCGGACGATTTCGGTAATATAAGCGCCTTCAAAAATGGAAAGAGTAACCAAAGCCGACAGGAAAGCTGTAAAAAGAGAGGGCCTGGCAAAAAGCACGGTGACGATTCGTTGGGTGCTTTCACTGCTGTTGCGGATGAATTCTTCCACACCGAAAATCGGAAGGATCTGATCACCCACGAAAAAGTAGAAAATGAAGATGATCACCAGAGGCGGCAGGTTGCGAACCAATTCGACATAAGTGCCGCCGATCAACCTCCGAAATAGACTTCGACTCACCCGAAAAAGCCCCATTAGGGTTCCCACAAAGGTTGCCAGGATGGTCGCCCAGAAGCTCAAGCGGATGGTGGTGAAAAATCCCTGCATGAGGATGTTCGATACCCATTTATTTTCCTCTGCGTCATAACGAAAAAAATATTGAGGGATAGCGCTCCAGTTCCACCTGTAGCTGAGACCGATTTTTATCTTATAGACGATATAAACAATTGCCAGCAGCAGTAACAGCGAAAGGATGAGGTCCAGGGGGGTCAGTTTTGTTTTTCTTTTTAACAAGCGATGTCCAACTTTTAGGTTTCAGGTTTCGGGTCTTCGCCGCGACGCAGCGGCCTCATCCGCGCAGGCGGGTGTCGGGTGCATTGGCGGTTTCAGATGTCTCTCCGAAGCCTGAAAGGTGTAGGAGGGACACCTGAAACCTCTCTGCAGCTATTGCAGCATATTTTCCCAATCTTTGGTTTCAAACCAATAGTGCTTGCGCTCAGCCAGCCATCCTGTTGCTTCAGTTACACGAATCCAGTTATTAAAATAATTGAGCGTGTCAAAATCGGCTTTTCTGACTGCAAAACCGATGGGTTCCTTGGTGAAGGTTCCTTGAAAGGGTAGAAAAAGTTTGTCCGGATATTTAAGCGCCTGAAAAGCCGGCAAAGGGGCGGAAGCCACTGCTGCATGGGCTCTGCCGTTGACCACTTCCTGGATAACCTGGGCTTCGTCGTCAAAAAAACGCTTTTGAGCCTTGGGTATAAATTTATTGGCCGCGTCGGCGGCGGTTGAACCGAGCCTGGCGGATATCACGACATCGGGCCGATCGAAATCTGCGAGACTGGCGAATCCCGCAGCCTGTTTCTTATTGGCTACCAGTGATTGACCGGCGTAGTCATAAGGGATGCTGAAGTTTACTTTCAGGTTGCGGTCCGGTCGAACACTCATGCCGCCGATAATAACGTCAAATTTTCCGGTCAAAAGCGCCGGAATAATGCCGGCCCATTTGGTGGGCACAAATTCGACCTTGACCCCCATGTCTTCCGCCAGTCGGCTGGCAACGTCGATCTCGAATCCGATCAGTTGGCCGGTTTTATCTTTCATGGCCCAGGGGACGAATGTAGACATGCCGACTTTAAGGATACCGCGTCTGATAACCTGTTCCACCGTGCTTTGTTCAATCAATTCCTGGTGGACATTTTCAGCCCGTGCAAATACAGCCGGACCGATAATAATGACCAACAAGACAATCGCTGCCATCCCTGTTTTGATGCTTTTCATTCCCAGCCTCCTTTATTTTGGTTGATTTAGTTAATTGGGTTGATTCAGTTAAATAGTGGATCCGTTGCTTAGCTTATTCTAAGATTGAAAGGCTGTCCTCAGGGTAAGGATTCTTTACTTTAACCTCATGATTTCAGGGTTTTTATATGGCGACAGTTAGCTCCACTTTACTTAATCAATCATTCAACCTATTCACCAATTCAACAACATCTGTGCTTGGAATTTAATATTCAACTTTAAATCTTTTTTCCAGATAAAATACGGTTAAGGATAAGATCAGCGTAATGATGAGATATACGGCGGCAACTGTGAACCAGATTTCAAAAACCAGAAACGTTTCAGCAATGATGGCTTGACCGCGCATGGTTAGATCATAAATCGCAATGGTGCTGACCAGCGCCGAATCCTTTATCAGTGAAACTGCCTGACTGGTCAGAGGTGGAATAATTCGTCGAATTGCCTGGGGCAGAATGATCAACCGGTAGGTCTGGCGGGTGTTCAATCCGATACTGAAAGCGGCTTCCCATTGTCCCTGATGGATGGAGACAATTCCGGCGCGAAATATTTCCGAGGCATAAGCGCCTTCGAAAAGACTCAAGGCCAGCACGGCGGAAGTAAATGCGCTGATATTAAAAACCGGTGACAATACAAAATATATAAAAAACAACTGGACCAGCAACGGCGTATTGCGGATGACTTCCAAATACCCGCGGGAGATCACTTTGCCAACCAGTGAGTTGGAAAGCCGCAAAAGCGCCGTCATCAGGCCGAAAACAAAGGCCAGTACCAAGCTGATGCCCGTAATGCGCAGGGTTACCATTAAACCGGCAATCAGGGGGCCGCTGACAATGTGTCCCTCTCTCATAGAGTATAGATACCGCGGCACCCGGTACCATTGCCAGTGATATCCCAATTGGTTGGTGCTGATGACCATCAACCAGGTAATAGCAGTCACCAGCAGCAGATATTTGAGGATATCAATGGCCGGAGACCAAATCCAATTATCTTTGATATGAGCGCTTGACATCAGAAACCATCTTTACGGATTAATTAGTTTCCATCCTGAAATGGCCCTTTTTCCGATGAACTGCGTTCTCCGCGGTTTTACGTCCTCGACGTACGAAAAGTACGCCTCGTCGTAAACCCT
>CP070771.1:1171575-1178772 GCA_020345785.1 Desulfobacterales bacterium | reverse complement strand
CCTAAGTTGCATAAAATGTTTTCTTGAATTTAGGCCGTTGTGATGAAAAGCATTGGCAATATTACGTGATCCTGGATACTGGTTTCCAGTCTTCGCTCTTTCAGCGCTTCGCCCCGGCAGGCTGGATACTGGATGTTTTGTGCAACCGAAAGCATAGGTGGATCTCACTCTCGGCGCATTCCTGAATATCCAGAATCAAGTATCCCCGCTGAAGCGGGATCTCAACACCGCTCCGACCAGCACCCAGCATCGTCCCAGTAAAAACGACTGTTTGCTTCAAACCAACATCAAGAGTTAAGCAGATTTATGTAACGTTAAGGTCTCCTTTACCCTTTTACCTATCAACCATCAACTATCAGCTGTGACCTATCAACCGGCGCGGCCGCTTCGCCATCTGTTCCTTTCTTTTCACCCTATGCACTCTGCGCTACGCCCTATGCCCATCCCCCGCAAACCGCAACTGACAACCAGAAGACAGAGGTCAGAGGACAGAAGACAGATGACCCGCCGTCGCCCTACGGGTTATGGCGCGTCAGGCAGAAAACAGAGGCTATGAAGCTTGGAGGCTGGGAGGCTTGAAGGTTGGGAAGTTGAGATGGTGCCTCCAACCTCAAACCCCCAATATCAATGCCTTGCGCCAGCGCAGTGCGCCGTAGGCGTAAGCCTTTAGCCTTTGACCTTCAACCTCGAACCTTGCCCTGTGCGCCTTCCGCCGTGCGCCCTGCGCCTTGAGCCCTATCGTGCACCTCGCATCCTGCTCTTGCTTGTTACGCTACGCTCCATGCTCCATTCTCTATACCCATCACCCGCACCACGCAACCCGCAACCCACAACCTGCAACCCGCAACCCCGCATAAAGTCAGAAAAATCAAAATTTATCTTGACAACCAAAATTAATTTTGGGAAATATTTCCCAAATATCTTGCCAACATCGTTAATATTCCACCCTGCAAGGGTGTATTTTACACCTCCGGGTCTAAATTCATTTTTCATCTGGTGTCGGTTTGAGTGCCCGAATGATGAATCGGTCGAAAATAAAGAACCAAACTTATGCCGACCACGATAAAACCACTCAACCAGTTAACTATTTAACATTGAATCACATGAGGTCGCACTTCTCATGACAGACAAAAAAAATCAGGTGCTGTACGCGGCGATCGCCCGTATTCTGCGTCCTCTCATCCACATCCTTATCCGCAACGGCATATCCTACGGCACCTTCGCTGATCTGGCCAAATGGCTGTTTGTGGACGTGGCCAAACGGCAGTTTGGCATTGAAGCTCGCAAACAGACCATTTCCCGGGTATCCGTAATCACCGGTTTGAACCGCAAGGAAGTCAAACGGGTGTCCGAATTGCCGGCGCCCGACGACCAGGCAAGCAGCGAGCGTTACAATCGCGCGGCCCGAGTGATCGCCGGCTGGCGCCGGGATAAAATGTTTCGAAACGATAAGGGCAAACCGGCTGATTTGCCGGTCTCCGGTGAGGGTGCGACCTTTCAGACACTGGTTAAAAATTACAGCGGTGATATGCCCTTTCGTGCCGTGCTGGACGAACTTATCCGGGTTGGCGCCGCTGTCCAAACGGATGACGGCCGGGTGCATCTTATCGCCCGCGCCTATTTGCCCACCGGCGACGAAAGCATGAAAATCCATATTCTCGGCACGGATGTGGCACACCTCATCTCATCCATCCGTCACAACCTGGAGCCGGATGATAGGGGACCTTTTTATCAACGCAAAGTCATGTATGACAACCTGCCGGATGATGTTCTGCCCATCTTCCGCAAATTGTCGGCCGAATCCGCCCAAAAATTATTGGAGAAACTGGATGGCTGGCTTTCCAAACGGGATCGGGATACCGGCCGGAAGGCTAAAGGCACCGATCGCAATGTTGCCGGGCTCGGCATTTACTATTTTGAGGAACCTTATGAAGAGAAAGACAAATAAATCCGGGTCACGCCAAAATATCGCCCGCTGGGTTCCCTGGGCTATCTTGACCATCATGGGGTTTTTCATCCTGACGGCATGTAATGATGGCGGCGGCGGAGGTTTGCTGGCCGGCGGCGGGATCGGCGGCACCGGAATCAGTATAGGTGAGATTTCAGGATTTGGCAGTGTGATCGTCAATGATGTCGAGTTTGATACCGGCGAGGCGGAGGTGGTTGTCAACGGTCAATCACGTGGTACCGGGGACGCAGTGGTCCTGAAGGAGCTTGCGTTGGGAATGGTTGTGCGGGTGGAGGGCAAATTTTTGGACGACGGCACCGGAAAGGCTGATCGCATCGTGTTCAATGAAAATGTAAAGGGGCCCGTCACAGCCATCGAAACTCTGGATACGGCGCTTAAAAAAATTGTCGTGCTGGGTCAAATTGTCATCCTCGATGACCGCACGAAATTCAGAGACACCGATTTCAAAATCGGCGATTTCCTTCAAATCAGCGGCTGGGCAAACGGAGGCGGGAATATCCAGGCCACATATGTCGCCAAAGTTGAAGAAACCGGTGACGGGGACATGGTCACGGTCAAAGGTATTGTCAGCGAAGTGAATGTCCCTAATTTGCGCATCAATCAGTTGAATGTCGATTTCTCGCAGGCCGACCTCAGGGGGTTCCCTGATGATGCACCCCCGGCGGCGGGCCAGTTGGTTGTCGCCACGGGAGATTTGGACGGCAACGGTGTGTTGGTTGCTGAGGAAGTTACACTTGAAGACGATCTGGACCTCGATGATGCCGACGACGTTGATATCGAAGGCATTGTCACACAATTTTCATCACCGGCAGATTTCGTCCTGGGTACGACGGCGGTTGAAACCGATGGGAGTACCTCATTTAAAGGAATAGAACCCGACGACGTCGTTCCCGGTGCCCGACTTTTGGTAAAAGGTGCCCTGATGAAAGGCCGCCTGTTGGCCGACGAAGTCACTGCAAGAGATAAAGTCAGCATCGAAGGCCAGATTGAAAATGTGGACGACGGCTCCGAAGAATTCACGCTCCTCGGACTCAACCCCCTGGTTATCCGCGTCAACGACTTCACCAAAATATTCGGCCATGCAACGACGTTGACTGATATCCGGCAAGGTCAGCACGTCAAAGTCCTTGGCTATGTCGCCGGAGAAAATAAAGTTGCGGCCGCTCAGGTGAAGGTCGAAAAAAAAGCGATGGAAAAGGTGAAACTGCAAGGTCCCGTCACACTTATCAACGGTCCTATCATTTCTGTATTCAGTGTCGAAGTGCATACCGAAATAATACCGGACGACGGGTTCGAAGCCGTTGAAGCAGGCCCGGTTTCCCGCAATGATTTCCTTAATCTGGTGACGGTAGGAGATACGGTCAGCGCCAATGGGAATTTGGTTGGCGGCCTGGTTGGTTGGCAAGGAATCGAACTTTTGCAGGAATGATTACAGACTGAGCGTTTCAAACTCTAATTAATCCGCCCTGAAAAATAGGATGTTCAGAATTGTGTAGTGTAAATATATGCTAAAGTCGTGCTTGAAAATCAGCCCTGCGGATTAATTAATTTATGCTCCGCATATTTATGATTTTATAGTTTCTCTTTTGCTCTGGACCGGCCAATTCGCGTATCATGGGTATAAAATTATTTATCCATCTGTGAATATTTATAATATTGCTCTTAATCGGATAACGGCTCAGTCAGCATGAAACGTTGTATGATTTAAGATTTTTAAAATTAATAGACAAGGAGGAGGGCAAAATGAACAGAATTCTTAAGTCAGCTGGATCAATTTTTTCGATAACATTAATCGCAGCCGCTCTTATCCTGGGGGGCTGCAGTGGCGGCGGTGGCGGCGCTGACGCAGTGGGCAGCGCCGCCACCGACACAGGAACGGTAGCCTTGTCTTTGACGGATGGACCAACCGATGACTACGAGAGCATTATAATGTATGTCAAGCGAGCGTTTCTGCTCCCAACCGATGGTGGAGCGCCAGTACCGATCTTCGATTCAAAAGATCCGGATGGATATCCAGTCGATCTGCTAGACTTAAGGGAGCGCGAGGATGAATTTCTGCTGTCCATCAAAAAATGGGTGCCAGCTAAAAGGTACTCTAAAATCCGCCTCGAAATCGTCGATATCGAGGTCTTTGGTGAGGGCATATGCGCCAAAGAGAATCAGATTATCAAGCTTCCAAGTGAAAAAATTGACCTTAATCCAAGAAGCGGACCTTTTTGGCTACGCAAAGGCGAGACGCTCGCCATCAAGCTCGACATCGACGCAGAAAAATCCTTCGACCTGCATGCAGCGGGTAAATCCGACCAGTGCATTTTCCGTCCGGTAGTATTTGTGGATGTAGAAAAGGTTCAAAAACCGCAGCAGCGCTGTCCGCTGATTCTGGCAGGAGAGATAGCTGAGTTGCTGAAGCAAGATGATGCAAACCCCAACGATGTCACCGGCTTCAGCATGCTTTTGAAGGAACGCTGGTATGCAGACCCCTATGATGACCGGGGACAAATTGAAGTAAAATTTGAATCCGAAGCAAAAATATTTGATATGGACGGCGACCCGATTCTGCCCAATGATCTGGCGAATCCGGATAAGGCGAACATTCCGGGCCAAAAGGTACTGGTCAGGGGCCGGCTTGATGAACAGGGAAAGATAAATGCTTCTCTGGTGGTCTTAGGCGCCGTCGACATGAAAAAGGGATTGGCAGCGCCTCCCAGCACTGAGGAAGGTTTTTTACTGGATCTGGACCATGATCTGGGATTGTTGAATATTGACCTGACAGGCGACCCTTTATTTTTGACCGACTGCGACACTTTGTTTGATGGCATGGTTGTTCCGGTCGGCGCTAGGGTAAGGGTTTTTGGTAAATATGTCTCCGATAAATTCCGGGCCTTTGTTGTCCTTGTCAAAAAACAAAATTTGACGGGTACCCTCACGAGAATCGATGGTCCGGAAGGCGGAGGCTACAATCTTTTCCTCGAAGGCTTCACCGATCCGATTTTCCTGCTGGAAGATGCTCCGGTTTCAGTCGAGGGTGTCAATGGGTCGGATCTGGATATTGTTCAACTTCAAGACTGGGTGGATTGCAAGCCCCGTAAAGTGGAAATTATCGCGAGCAATACCGTTCCAAATCAGGCCGATGCGCTTCTGGTGTATCAGGAGACATTGGTGACAACGGCCACAGGCACGAATCCTGCCGACGGCACCATCAATTATACTGACAATGGGATGGAAAAAAAGATCCTGGTGGCAGAAGGCGCCCGAATCTATAGATTTATGGAAGGATGGGGTAATAATCCCGATTATCTGGATCCCAATATCGACGTAAAGGAAATTCAACCGGGCGACAGGATTATTGCTTATGGTTTGGCAGCCTGTCCGGATGATGTCGCGGGAATCGGGCTGATAGACTTTTATGCATACAGCGTCTTTGTCTGGCCGGATGTAGCCGACTACAAGTGGAAATATTATGACGGCAGCTATGCCGACGACGATGACGGCGATGGCGATGACGACGACGATGATGATAAAGTCAAGAAAGAGAAAAAAGATAAAAACAAGAAATAGTAATCAGCCAAAGCAATAATTCTCTCGGTTATTTTAAAAAGCCAAACTCCGGGGAGCATTGCTCCCCGGACACCAAAAGTTCTCAGGACTTTCTCAAAAGGGATCTGTTGTGACCGGCACCATTCTCGAAAATTTTTTCGATGCTGGCAGATTCACAAACTCAAACAGGCTACCCTTGCGGGAATGTGTCTATGGTGCTTATTTCAATTACTTAAACCCTATCCTGACAGAAGGACTACCCCCGCGCAGTCATAGCTTATTTACGACAGCGCCAAACTGAGATTGACAGGACTCATACGCCACGGCAATACCGACAATGATGAATCCGGCGATATCGCTGTCGGAACGTTATTTCGATAAATGCTCTCATCTAGTAAATTTTCGGGATCTAACACATGCGAAGATTTACAAAAAACATCACCCTTTATGATTTTGCTCCAGCGTTGGTAAAGGAATGGCACCCTTCGTCCAACGGCCCGCTGACGCCAAGGAACGTGAAAATTGCTTATCCTAAAAAGGTGTGGTGGATTTGCGGCCAAAGCCATGAATGGCAGGCGACCATTAAATCCCGGTTAAATGGCGGTAAATGCCAGCTTTGTGTGCAGGTTGGCCAAAATGTCAATCTTCGGGATCATTCAGAAAGCCTGTCTGGAAATGAAAAATATGCGAAGGGCCGTGCAACGCTTCAATCACCCCTTACAGCTTTTGAGTTGGATGCGCCCGATGACAATGTGGGCCACAATTTTAGAAAAAGCAGGCGTTTCCTCATTCGAACCACTGTGGTTCTCGAAAACCCGAATTCCGGCCACTGGTTTTATGCCGACGCCAAAAACTTCAGCGCCGGTGGCATGTGCTTTGAGTCGGAAGTACCCGTCACACCCGGAACCCGGCTCATAATAAAATTAGATCGGCCGCTTTTCAATTCCGATCGGAAGAATTTCACTTCAATAATCCGATGGTGCAGAACACTGGACCAAGAGGATAAAACATTTTCCGGATACGCCATCGGAGCAATATTTATTTAATTCCCCAGCTTTTTCAGCACCTGACTTTTCTCGCCCTTGTCCATATCGTCCAGCGCATAGCCAAGAGCCGCCTCCAGGAGTGTGGACTTGTTATCGATGGGAATACCGGCCAGCTTCAATTCATGAAACTTGTGCGTAAACCGGTTGAGGATGTCCACTGAAAGATAAAATCCGGCTTTCTTTTTGGCTGTCATTGCAGCGGGCGAACCGGCATTGGCAGCTGCATCCGATGGCGCGGCTTGATCTTGCATCAAAGGCTGTCGATATCCCGTGGCGGTTTCCACAGGATCCAACCCGTTTTCATCGAAAAAATCAGGTGTTTTTTTTCTACCCGACGCCATGATTTACAATCCTCCTGATCAAATTTTGGTAATCCTGGGCGCCCTGAGCCCGGGCGTCGTATTCAAAGATGCTCTGACCGTGGGCCGGAGCTTCGGACAAACGCACATTGTAGTGAATGGGATCGCATAACTGCCGGTTGAAATATTTCTGAAGCTGCTCGAAAATTTCCTGGCTGTGGCGGGTTCGGCGATCAAACATCGTCGGCAATATGTATTCCAACCGCAGATCGAGGTTTAACTTCTGGGCCGATTGCAGATACCGGAAAAACGTTTTCAATCCTTGCAAAGAGGGTCCCTGCAAGGC
>CP070771.1:1164200-1171475 GCA_020345785.1 Desulfobacterales bacterium | reverse complement strand
CTCTCCAACCCTGCGTCCCTCCAGGATAGCCATATCGATACCCCGCGGGGCGACACAATCACCGATGCGGTAAATTTCCGCCACCCGATCTTTCAACTCCCGGTAAAGCCGGTCGTTAACAATATTGCCAGCACCCAATATCACCGTATCGTAGTCATCGAATACAATGGGCTCATGGGTATAAATATTGTGGGCCTTAACGGTCGTACCCTGAATTTCATCTACGCTAACATCCGTGGTAAAGGTTACCCCTTTTTGCAACAACCGCTGGCGCGTAAGATAAAGATCTCCTAATGGTGCCAGCTCGATTCCGATAAAAAGCTCGGCGGTGACCATGTCGACCTTTTTACCCTGCTCGGCCAAATATTCCACCGTAGCAGTGGCATGATGACCGCTGTTTTCATCTATGAACAGCACTTTCTCTCCGACCGTGTAATCTTGGCTTAAAACCTGATGGACATCTAAAACATCGGGCGGCCCGTAATCTCCGTCATACGGCCGATCCACAGGAACGGATCCGGTGGCCACCACCACGGCGTCCGGTTTCTGGTCCTCAATCAGATCCGGTGTCACCGACACACCCGTCATTACCGGTACATTGAATTTATCCAGCATATGTTTGAGATAGCGTGTGATGCCTTCCAATGCATCACGGCCGGCGCCTTTGCCGGCCAGATTCAGCTGCCCGCCCACCATTTTTTTCTTTTCATATACGCTGACCTCATGGCCCCGCGCACGGGCCACGCGGGCAGCCTCCATGCCGGCCGGCCCCGCTCCGATCACCATAACCTTTTTCTTGTTTTCAGCTGGAAGGCAAGTCTGACCTTTAGTCATTGATTCATTGCCGACCTGAGGATTCAGGATACACCCAATCGTTTTGGACTGGTTGACCCGTCCGATGCAGCCCTGGTTATCCTTAACACACATCCGGATATCTTCCGGATGTCCCTCACGGATCTTTTTTACCATGTCCGGGTCGCATATCAGAGCCCGCACAAAACCGGTAGCATCCGCCTTTCCATCAGCCAGAATTCTCTCGGCCATATCAGGGAATTCTATCTGATAGCCCGCGATGACCGGAAGCTTGACACTACTCTTTAGTTGCTCCGCCAGCTCTATCGTAAACCCCATGGGGATGTGCATACTGCCCATGATTAGGTAAAGATTATAGTATGTTCCTAGGGTAGCCTGAATAAAATCCACCTGTCCGGAAACTTCAAGGACCCGGGCAACTTGTAATGACTCCTCCGGCGTAATGCCTCCCCAAAAGCGCTCATCAATACACAACCGAACCCCCACGGCGAAATCACTGCCCACTGCACCCCTGACAGCGTTGATAACTTCAAAGGCAAATCGCATCCGGTTTTCCAGACTGCCGCCGAAATCATCCTGACGATGATTGCTTATGGGAGATAGAAACTGCCGCAGCAACGATTCCGGGCCCATGTCGATTTCGATCCCATCGAAGCCGCCGGCTTTCACCCGCCGCGCGGCATCAGAAAAGGCATCAACGACCGCGGTAATATCTTCAGGCTCCATCGGCTTACAAACCTCACCGAAGACCACATCGGCAACAGCCGATGGTCCCCAGGTTTCGCGCCGGGTTCGGGCGCCGTTGCTTTGAAAACCGTGATGGTTAAGCTGGGCAAAAACGAGGGTGTCAGATGCGTGAAGGGTATCGGTAAATCTCTGAAAATCTTCAACAGCGGCCGGATGGTAGGTCTCGATCATCCCCTCCCAGGGATAGTCGTTGGGATAGATCGAAAGTTCACCGAGGATGATGAGGCCGCACCCCCCTCTGGCCCGGCGCCGGTAGTAGGCGATATGACGGTCGTTCAGTCGTCCCTTACACCCAAAATTGGTGCGATGGGCAAGAAAGCAAATACGATTCGGCAGGATCACCGGGCCTATCTTTAAGAAAGTAAAAAGATGATCAACCATCAAGCAGCCTTTTTCAAATTCACCAGACATTCCGGATCCGGCATATCAAAATTATGATAAGAATGATACGCCATGGCCGGACACCCCCCTCGACAGCTTTCGAAGCGTGAGCAAGTTTGGCAGGATTCGACCTTCAAGTTTCGTAACTGAGTAAACACCGGGGAATGATACCACATGTCTTTTAAGCCAGTCGAACGTATGTTGCCGACAAGAAATGGCTTCTCCTGCATGAATGCACAGGGATAAACATCACCATTGGGTGAGATGCAGCATGTCATTTTAGCCGCACCGCACATGTCCAGTCCTTTGCGGCGACGCGATTCAGAGGTCAGACAGAAAAAGGAATCACCGGTGCGCACCAGATCGTGTTTTTGGAGCCAATCAGCAAAATTTTCCAGCTGATCTTTATCAGGTCCTAAATATGATTTACTTTCTTTCCCCCGGCCTGAAGGCCGGAATCGAGACACCCTGAGCTCGGCTCCAAAATCCCGGGCAAGGCCGCGAAGACTATCCAGCTGAGGGTAATTTAAGCGCGTCAGGACGGTATTGATGCTGAAGGCCACATCATTTTTTGCCAGACAGTCGATTGCCCCAAGGATTTTCTTATAGGTTCCTTTACCCCGGATATGATCGTTGACCGCTTCAGTGGCACCGTCAAGACTTACCTGCAGATAAAGCATTTTCAGCTTTGACAGACGTCCGGCCAGGTCATTATCGATGACGGTCCCATTGGTGCTCACGCAGGTCACTAGGCCTTTTTGGTGAGCATAATTTAACAGATCAAAAAAATCTTTACGGATAAACGGTTCCCCGCCGCCAATATTGACCTGAAACACCTTCAGGGCAGTCAGCTCATCCAGCAGTTTCAAACATTCCTGTAAAGAAAGTTCATCGGGGGCTGCCATCCCTGAACCGGACAGACAGTGAGCGCATCGAAGATTGCACTGCAACGTTATTTCCCAGGTCAGGTTCACCGGAGCCCGCAGGCCTGCTCTGGCCATATTAGCACTCAATGATGACTCCTTTCTCTGCCAGCTTTTTAAGCGATTTTTTTAAACCGGCGACACGCATCGCTATATTTCTTGAATTCGGATGAATCTTATCGATCCAGACATCAAGCGGGATTCGACCCTCAAAAAATTTTTCCGGCAGCAAACTGCCCGATGCCAGAAAATATAGCCGCGGTCCGTGCATGTTGTAAAACAGCAGGCCGAAATCCTCTTCCCGCACCTGCGCGCCTGGTGCCAGTTTATATTTCACTTCAACCATTTGTTTCAAACCTGCCCTTTCCGATACCTCACTAAAATGCGAGTTTCTGTTTCCGCCTTCCGCATTCCGAATTCTCAATAGACGCCACAGATTCCGTCAATTGCTAATTCCTCGATCACGATTTCTTCGGCAGAAAAAATGTCTTCCTTCAAATCGTCTTCCTGCTGTCCATCCTGGCATTCCTTCTGACATTTTTTCGCATCTTCATTATTTTCCTTCATTGTTAATAAATCCTCACTTTTATTCTGTTATGCTGATGGATGGTCATTCAAGACGAAAAGATGG
The DNA here is from genome assembly GCA_020345785.1 of Desulfobacterales bacterium. The sequence continues at coordinate 1,167,980 of CP070771.1, read as the reverse complement.
GCACGGATCCGTACCCATCTCATCCAACTAAACCGTAGAAGCCCGCATTAAGAACTGAACCTTATCAAAGACCCTTTGATGCTCTGAAATCATCCAATTTGGCCTTGAATTCGGCCAGTTCATCGGGGGAAAGGTCATCCGGGAACTGGAGCTCAACCAGCGTCAGAACATCAACGAGGGTGCCGGCATGAGGTCCGAGGGCCAAAGCACCTACGGTACTTCCTTTTTCGAGTTTGATTCTCCTCCCCATAAATGCACCGACAAACTTGTCGAGCTTTTGTAGAATTCTTTTCCACACCTGCGGTGTCGCCCCCAGGAGAAAATCGGCCTCATTCTTGGCGTCTTCTTCAGTCACATGTTCCAATTTGGTCAATTTACCTGCATCCAGCACCATACACATGTACAGGTCTTTATCCAATCCAAAAGCTTCGTCCGCCTGAATTCGATACGCAAAGTGTCCTGACAATTTTTTTAATTTGTTTTCCCACTTGGGGTCCGCTTGAAATGCTTTATAAGCCTCTTCAAGCCATTCCGGGTTGGGATAAATGCATGCCATGTTTTTACCTCCTTTTTTAATAATTCATCTTATCCATCAAAATTATCCGGTCAAATCAGGTTTAATATCTATTTAACCGGTACCTCAAATCCCTCACTCCCTCAATCCTTAACTCACTCGATTTATTTTAAATCCGCAATCCAAAATCCAAAATTGAAACATCCCTCAATCCCTAATTAATCTCCCCCCTTTCTTTCATGTTTCGGATAGCCTCATCTCGCAGTTTTCGTTTAAAAAGCTTTTCCGTTACGGTCACGGGCAAGTCATCTTTGAATTCAACATATTTCGGCACAGCATAGGGTGCGAGGTGTTCCTTGCAGAAGCTGACAATATCCTCTTGCTGAACTTTTCCATAGTAGTCATCTTTGAGCTTGATCACTGCCATGACCCGTTCACTCCCGGGATTCCTGGGATCCGGTACTCCGAAGGCGGCCGCCATGAGAACACCGGGATGTTTGTAAAGCGTCTCATCGACAGTGGTGGTATAAACTTTCATGCCCGAGACATTGACCATGTCTTTAATGCGGTCACTGATGAAAAAATAACCGTCTTCATCCATGTGTCCGATATCCCCGGTATGCAGCCACCCGTCTCCCGTGAGGCCGTCGCCGGTCTCCGGCCAGTAGCCCTTCATAATCTGTGGTCCACGGACGACGATTTCACCGGCTTCGCCGAAGGGCACTTCTTGCCCGCTTGCCGGATCTACGAGCTTGCACTCCGTATCCGGCAGGGGGACACCCACGCTTTTTTTTTCTTTGGACATGAATCCGGTGATACGGCCAAACCCGGAAAGATCGGCATGCGTTCCGGGTCCGGTTTCGGTCAGTCCGTATGCTTCACCGACCGGATTACCCATCTCCTTTTGAACCGCCTGACGAACTTCATCCGGAAGGGGTGCGGATCCGCTTAATGCCAGTGCGTTGAGGCGACCGATTTTGGCCTGGGCCAACCGCATGAGCTGGGTCGGCACCACTGGAATCATAAAGGGGCGGTACTCTTTGATGGTATTGATCAGTTTTTCGGTATCACGCGGATCCGGCAGTAAAATAATCCGCAGGCCCCAAAAAACAGCGGCCTGATGGATATAATGCCCGAAAGCGTGGAACAGTGATAATGGAATCAGTACCGAGGCTTTGCCAATAATACCCGGCGCAAGCGGGGCCATCATCCAGGGCATGAGCTGCATCAGGTTGCAATAGCGACCGTAGTGCGTGATCATGACGGCCTTGGGCAGACCGGTTGATCCCCCCGTGTGAGGCAACTCACAGATATCGTTTACCGGATCGATATCCACTTGAGGCGGATTGGGTTCGTTGTCTTCCAAAAGCTTTCTAAATTCATAAACCCCTTTTGGAAGAGGCTTTGAAATCGGTTGGGCATCATACCCTTCATCGGATGTCACGATGATGTGTTCAATGGCGCATTGATCTTTGATACCAAATATGCGTTCCAGGTCCCTTTCCTGACAGATGATGCCTTTGCTTTTAGAATTCCCGGCCTCATGGATCACCCCTTCATCGGTACGCAGGGTGCTGGTCGGGACGATGACGCCGCCGGCTTTCTGGATACCCCAGGGGCTGATGATAGACTCCATGCAATTGGGCAGGAATATGTTGACCCGATCCCCTTTCTCGATTCCCAGTTTGGCCAGCGCTGCCGCCAGGCGATCGGCCTGGTCCCTTAGCTGCCTGTATTTGAGGGTTCTGCCTTCAAAAAGTAACGCTGTCTTGCCGGGGTGATTCTCGGCCGCGTCGTCCAGTACTTTGAAAATGGGCACTTCCGGATAAGGCGCCATACTCTTCTTTAATTTGTAAGGCCCCAGTTTGTAACTCTTCAACCACGGTTTATCCGCATAAGTCACCATAGTTCTCCATCTTTCATTTCGGATTTCACGCTGCTTCCAGAAACATAGTAAATATTATTACTTTAGATGAAATAACACTTGAAAATTAAGCGGCTTTGCCGCTTTATTTAAAATCGCAACGCCATTTTATCCCCACAAATCCGCTTTTTGATCTTCCAGGCCCAGTTCCGTCAGCTTCTCAGGACTTGGTTTTCCCGTCGCTTTATCCCATCCGCGGAAATCATAATAGGCGTCTTTCATTTTTTCGAGATCTACTATATCGACAACCATGCCTTCGGCGGAACCGCCCGGCAGCGGATCTTTCAGCAGACGTTGCGGTAAGGCGTCCGCTTCCCGGGTAATTCCCTCCCGCACACAGTAGGCGCGGATTAGGTTGTAAATGCGTTCGCCGCTCTTGCGAAATTCTTCCACACTAAAATTCCACCCGGTGGCGGCAGCAATCAGATCAACGTAGTCCTGGGCATATAAGAGCAACCCCATAAATTTGCATCCCCCGATGCAGTCAAAGACCGTGGCGCCATTTTCCATGTCGACCAAAATTTTGGCATCATGTGGATTGGCCTCATAGGGATCCTGAATATGGCTGTCTTCCACCAGCAAAATGGGAGCATCTATGAACGTCGGTGCAATAATGACGCCGGTAACATGATCACCTCCGCGGTTGGCGGTGACATAGCTGAGCCCCACGACCTTGGCGGCCCGCGGATCGTAAGCCGGAAGTTCCAGGCCCTTGACGTTCATGGCAAAGTGCTCGGAACCTTGCCCCAATTTTTCCGCCATTCGTTTGGTCCCCTCAGCCAGCAGATCTCCGACGCCCTCTCTTTTGCTGATTTTTCCCACCAGATCCACCACCATATCCCCGTCGCCGAATTTAAGCTCCAGACCGCCGGTTTGCTCGCCGGTCAAAATGCCTTTTTCAAAACATTCCATGGCAAAGGCAATGCTCGATCCTGCCGAGATGGTATCTAATCCGTATTCATTGCAAAGGTAATTGGCCTGGGTGATGGCGTTGATGTCTGATACAGCGCACTGGGCTCCCAGGGTGTTGGACGTCTCATATTCGGGGCCTTCACCTTTACGGCCTTGCCATTCACCCTCTTTAATCTCCGAACCCCGCCCGCAGGCAATCGGGCAGGCAAAACAATTCACCCGTGACGTCAAAACCTTATCGGATATGGCCTGGGCATTGATATCTTCGATGTTCTCAAATTCACCGAGTTGCCAGTTGCGCGTGGGGTAGCCGCCTTTGACATTGACCATATCGGCGACCATGGCAGTTCCAAAGGTCTCGAAGCCAATTTTCAGCATGGATTCATTGATCAGTTCGTACTGTTTTTTCGATTTATTTTTGAATTCATCC
>CP070771.1:1156784-1164100 GCA_020345785.1 Desulfobacterales bacterium | reverse complement strand
AAGACTGAGCACAGCGAAACCACCCTTCGACATTCTGCGGTTCGATATTCGATATTCTGTCCGCCGCGGCGGACTGTTCCGTTTAGGTGAAGTTTCATACGAAGTGTCAGCATCTGACTCAAACGCACCGCGACCGGGTTATTCATGAAAAATAAACTTAAAAATAATGGCGAATCACGAAAACATGAAAACCGGTCACGCCCAGAGGCTGATCTTACACCTGAAGCCTCTTATGATAGTTCCCAAAGTTGGAACAGCGAAAAGATCGAACGTCGAACATCGAACGTCCAATGTGGATCACGCTGCGCGCTATCTAAATTTAAAAAAGTGAATCGAAACCTGCAACGCGCTCCCCTCGACGTGCTCGGGGCCTGAGCTTGTCGAAGGCAGCCGCGTCGGATTCTGATTGGTCGATTCTATCCCACAGACCAGGCGTTCCCGCCGCGCCCGCGCTTACGCGGCGTGTGCGCCTCGGGTTATTCAGTATTTTTTAAATTGACAGAATTCCGCATTCGATGTTGGACGTTGGACGTTCGATGTTCGATGTTCTTTAGTTTCTTTTTTCGATCAAACTGGCCGCCTTAGGAATCCAACTTCACGTAGGGATCCTTTACCAAGGCATAGGGTTCGGCTTTCAGACGGCGCCAGTCATTTTCAAGTCGATCCCAGAGTGCATTAAAGGAGCTGTCATCGCTCCAGGCGCTGTCTCTTAGACGCATAGCCTGCATGTGTTTTAAGAGATTGTAGCATATGGTGGCCTGTCCGCAGGCCAGAAGATCATACAGGTCTTCCGTCGCCAACCAAAACTGGGTTCCCACCTTGGCAGCCTTGGGAACCGTGTCGTCGCAAAGCGTCTGGGCGTCTTCAAGCAAATTCAACCCATTCGCGCCCTGTTTGTGGGTGCCCTTGGCCGAGGATTCCGATGCTTTTTTGTCGCGTGTCAAGGTATCAATCACATTGATAATGACTTTGCCCCGCAGGGGCGTTAAATTCAAAATCCGGGCAAGTCCCAGATAACGGATGCGATTCATGAAAACGTCGCTGCTCATGGCAAAGGCTGAACTTACCCGGGCTTGAATCATATAGCCAAGATCTGAAAATTTGCGTTTTTTGAAATAGTTCCAAAGCTTGGGCGGCAAATCCGGGTTGTTGGTAAATGCGGGCAAATTTCCCAGGTAGTTTTTTAAGCGCCGTGACAGGAAATAGGCCCCCCATACACACACCATCAGCATGATCAGCGGTATAATGTAAATAAAGAAATCCCAGATATAGTTCGGCCAGCTTCCAAGGCGCGCGGGGTCGGACAACAAATGTGAGAAGTAAGCGTATCCCATGAACAGTGTTGAACCGGTGAGCAGAAACAACGTGATGCTGACGATCCATTTGAGTTTTTCAAGGTCCAGAAAACCGGCCCGGCCGGGTTTGTCGGCAATCTCGTAAATAGGAAAATCCCGCAGCGGTGTATCCGATACAATAAACAAGTCGATGTTGGCAGCACGATTATCGGGCGGCTCCTGGTCATGTCCGCCATCGATCATCCCGGACATATTGGGGTCGCTGGGATTGTAAACATAGGGGCTTTTGAGCCGATCACGGCGGCTGTCGTAGGTGAGCCCCAGGATATTGAGAATACTGAAAACACCCTGATTATCATAAACGCCGCCGTCCATTAAGGTGATCGATTGTTTCTGCCGGCCGGGCCGGTTCTGATCCCGAGGCAACTCCCGGCGGATTTCGTTGCAGGTCCGCCGCGTTTCTTCATTCGGCACCGTTATTTTGTCATCCGGCCAGCGAAAATCATCTGGGAACTCGATCGGTTCGAATCCGACCGGAATACAGGTTGATGCAGCCAGAATATCCGCCAGACGGGCGCCGCGGGCATGCGACGATGACAACTTAACGCTTTCACTTCCGCTGAAACCGTTGTCAATGCTTTTGTGAAACCGGAAGGCAAGGCCGGTCATAAATTCGGTTGCATTGAAGATGATTTCCTCCAGGTGAAGGCGTCCTTCTTCCCAGAGAAGCTCAAAGCGCTTATCCTTGCAAAAATCGAAGATCATCTCGTACAGTTCAGCCATATTGGCAATCAGCGTCCGGCGACCGGAGGGCGCCGCCGGGTTTTTGGCTGAAGCTTTTTGAAGCAGCCCGACCAATTCCGCGGGGGATTTGGGGACGACCTTTTGCATCTCGCGGTACAGAGTCATTAGCGGTTTTTCTTCTTTGCTGATCTTTTTATAGACGGCATACCCCATTCCGACGGCACTGCCGCCCGACACTGTGGATAACATCCGCACCTTTTCAAGCAGGCCGACGCGGTCCAGATAAGACAGGGTGCCGAGATGAAATCCAACGGCCCGCGTCCCGCCGCCCGACAAAGTCAGCGCGATTCTTTCAAACGGGTGCTGATCATTACTCATGGAGGCTCCCTTAATATAAAAAAGTTCTGATGTTAGGGGTGGGTCATGGTTAATAATTTCTGGGTATGATTAGAAGTAACGGCAATTGGATTCCCAGCGGCATCATCCTGTTATAAGCAACATCCGGGAATCAGGAACAGTAGACATTCAAATATCGAAGGTAGGTCTGGTTGTCAACGTGGATTTTTTGCATCGGACATCTGCCGTTAAATGTTCTCTATCATATTCAGGCGAAGCAATCCGACGTAAGAGGAAAAAAAGAATTCTTGGAAGAAAGGTGTTTGAAAATTGAGTTCACGAATATCAGGACATCGCGGTGAAGGACCTGCGATACAACCAACTCACTTTCAATTTCCCTCTACGAATGTATCTACCTTCGCTTCCAGGCTTGAGTTTGGCTCTATGAACCGGACACCGATTCCCGCAGGGCCGGTGTGGGCAACTTCACCTCTAATTTTTATTGGTTTATCAAGCCCCTCCAACCTGAAGGTCATTAAAATGATATTTCCAACCGGCAGTTTATTTTGGGTTTCGATAAACAAGCCGCTTCGGCTGATATTTTTGACATGACTCGAGTAAACCTGATCATCGGTGGCGTAATAAATGGGGATTTCGCATGGTTTGCGGGGGTTGGTTCGCTTTTCTTTTAGAAACAGCTTTTCGGCACAGTCAAGGAGTACACGCTGCTGGTTCTCATTTAAATTCAGTATCATCTGAAATAAATTTAGTATTGAAGTATTATACTTTTTTACTGCTTTTCCTGAGATATTCATTTAATGGTACCCCCAATCTCCTTATATCATGTACTAAAATTGTTGCATTTCAATTAATTCGCGAAACTTTGGTTATCTTAGCTTATTCGGAAACTCAAAAGGCAAACAACGACGACACTTGAAATTATCGGCTTGTTTACCAAAAACTTAAGAGCTATTGAGCAGAAATCTTTATGCTGATATTTTGTTAATCGTTGAAATTCAGGATGAAATTCATTTATAATTTAGATGTTACCGTTCAACTCACGGTGTTTATAGACGCAGGGTTCAGATCAGATATGAAACAAACAAAAAAAGCGACATTTATCAGATTGACGCTGGTTCTGGTTTTGGCATTCGTCGTCTACCTGGGTTTGAATCTGAGAAACCGGTATTTTCTAAAACACGATTTTTGGCAAAAAAGGCCGGCCGCCAAAGGCGTCTATGTTTACGATGATGCCGGCATTCTAACAGACACCCTGGAATCCACCGGCCGTTACCTGGCCGGCCTCAAAACCGACTACGCGATTGAAGCCGTCATTGTAACGATCCCGCACCTGCCTCCCAACCATAACATTGAGTCTCTGGCGGCAGCGCTTTTTAGTAACTGGAAAATAGGTCAAACCACCGGCGGCAGAGGAATATTATTAATTTTAGCAGACCAAGAAAAGCTTATAAAAATTGAAGTTTCTTATGAATTGGAAGATGTCTTTACCGACATCTTCTGCGGTTATATTGAAGACAAGCAACTAAAGGCCTATTTTTTAGACAACCAACTGAATATCGGAATGGTGGCGGTTCTGGAAGAAATTGAGCAGCGGGCTCAGATTAAACACCAGGCCGATTACACGTTTGCCGACATTGATCAGCTTGACCGGGAGCTGCTGTCCGGCGGTGCCGGCGCCAAAAGGCAATTATCCGCCTATCAACCCGAGACGGTTTCGGCGGCAGGGGACAATTATCCGGCCGGCCGCACCCCGGATAAAGCCTGGCAGACATTGATCCGCAGCTGGGAGGATAAAGTGCGCGATCCAAACCTGGGTGTTTACACGCATATCACCCGACTGGCCTATCGGGATTTCCAAAACCTGCCGGACTCCCGTTACGAGGAGGATGTTCAGACCTATAAACACAAGCCCTACGAGGTCATTCAAGATGGTTCTTACGCGGTTATCTTCTTCGGGAAAAAGCAAGGCTGGTCCAATGCGCCGTTTTTGTTTTGCCGCACCGAAGCCGGCTGGCAGTTTGACATCGTCCATCAGCGCAAGTACGTGCGCATGGGCAAAAATCCCCATTGGGGCATCGAAAGGTCCGACTATCCTTATGTTGAGCTTTTATCACGCTGTCCGTTCTGGATGAACCAGGACATTCCCCTGGAAGGTGATGATATTTACCGCATCAGAAACGATCGTACGCTGGCAGACGAAATTATAGACCTTGAAGCGGCTTACAAAGCGAATCCCGAAGATTTTCGGACCGTGATGCAGCTCGGCAGACTGTACACGATCACATCGCTGAGCCCGCAAAAGCGGATTGCATACTTAAAAAAGGCGAAGCAGCTGAACCCTGCGAGTCCGGAACCCTACAAGTATCTGGCCATCGTTTATCTTGATGCGTTTTACCAGTTTGAAACAGCTATCAAAGAAATTGCTGCGTACGTCAAACTCAGACCCGATGATGTTTTCGGCCGCAACTACCTGGGCTATCTTTACTACTGCGTCAAAAAATACAAGACTGCCATCGAAGAATTAGAAAAGGCCGTTGAACTGAAATCGGATAACTGTTATGCATTAGCCAAACTGTCGCGAGCCTATGCCGACCTGTCCCTGAATTCTTCTAAATTTGATCTTCGACGGTCCCGCTATCGCAGCGCGGCTTTGGAAATGCTTGAACGGGCATCGGCCGTCCCCACACCAAATGCCAGGAGGATTAAATGGTTGCAACGGTATTTGGCCAAGAAAGGGATCTTGGAATAGATACTTATGATTAAACTTCGGATGTTAATTTTATGCCTGTTTACGTTGATGCTGCAGCTGTCCTGTGCGGTCATTTCCGAGCAGGTACGGGAAGAGGCCGAACCCCCGTTGCCTTTCAAAACACTGCTTGCCGAAGCAGACAGATATAGGGGACGCATTGTTATTTTGGGGGGATACATTCTGGGAACCAGGAATCTGGAATCTGAAACAATCATTGAGGTTCTGCAGGTTCCCTTCAGATGGGGAGAAGAACCTGACTTAAAGGACCGCTCGCAGGGAAGATTTAAAATCTATCACGATGGTTTTCTGGACCCGGAAGTGTACGCCAGGGACCGAGCCATAACGGTGGCCGGCGAGGTGACCGGGTCCGATTACGAGCAAATCGGCGGCGACCGGATTCAATATTTAAAAATAATAAACCGTGAAATTTATCTGTGGCCGGAATTTGAAACCCGACCGCGCCCCTACCCTCCCTGGCCGTATCCATACTACTGGTACCGATATCCTTATTATCCCTATCCCTACTGGTACTGGTAATATCAGCGACCACCTGCAGAACGGAGGGTATGTGGAAGGCCCCTGGAAGGGGCTGGACCACGATCTGTCAATGGTCGCTGATGTATATAAAGAATTTTGGTAAAACCTTTTTAATTCTCAGCGGCATAGCCGGTGGCTTATGAATGGAGTCAACTCAATCAACTCAATCAACTCAGTCAACCAATCAACTTCACGTTTTGTGGTCTTTCAGTTCTCTGGTCCCTCCATGCCATGAACACTGGTCACAGAAGATCTCGGAGTCATCGCAAACTTCGGGGCAACTCGCCGGATCAACATTCACATCGAATTCGATATTGCCGTCCCGCCAGGCAAACTCATAGGTTTCGTATTCATCATCGGGGTCCTTAATATAAAATTTTACGCAACCACACAAAGGACATTTCATTTGTATCTCTCCACGGTTTTAACAATACACGCGGTCAGCGCTCTGGAACACCGGCAACGATTTTAATTATAAAAGTATATTGTATTTAGTGTTTGGTGTTTAGTGACCCAACCAATACTGAAATTTTCAGATTTGAAGTTAAACCCAAAATACTAAACACCAAACACATGATGAATCCGGTTTTTCACGGATTCATCATTTTCAATCTACTTTAAAGAACACTTTTGCCTTTGCTTTGCATACCGGGCACTCATCGGGCGGCTCGTTTTCACAAGTGTATCCGCAGACGCTGCAAACATAGTAATCAACTTCCGCCGGGCTGTCCATATTATCCAAAGCTTTCTGGTAGAGCGCAGCATGGATCTTTTCCACCTCATTGGCATAGGTAAAGCTGCGTTCGGCAACTTTATCGCCCTCCTCTTTGGCCGTTTCGATCATGGGTGGATACATGCTTTCAAATTCGTAGGTTTCGCCGCCAATGGCCTCTTTGAGGTTTTCGGCCGTGCTGCCGATCCCTTTCAGGGCCCTGAGGTGGGTGTGGGCGTGAACGGTTTCGGCTTCTGCGGCAGCACGGAAAAGTTTGGCCACCTGCGCGTAGCCTTCCCTATCCGCTTTCTGGGCAAAGGCAAGGTATTTTCGGTTGGCCTGGGATTCGCCGGCAAATGCTTGTTTCAAATTTTCTTCTGACTTGCTCATTAATTTCCTCCTTTTCTTGTGAAAAATTACAAAATGACCCGGGCTTTGATCAATAAAACTTCTAAGATACGAAAGATGAAAAAAGATTCATAAACAAATTCCATGCCAGGATGCCAACTGCCCGGCAACTGGAATATAGCAACATAATTTCAACTATTTAAACAAATTTATATTCTATGATTTGGAAAGTCGTTTGAAACGTTTCTGAATGACATGTGAGACAATTCTCAGCGAGGCAGGTGGTGAACCACCTTAAGAAACTTGCTTAATTCGACCCCCAATCGAATCCAAAATGTTTCAATAAGAATTCTAAGCATTAGTGTCTCACGAAACAAAACCACCTTGATATTGTCTCGTTTCATGATAGGGTTACCCGCCCGCAACGCCGGTTACTTTTGCCGATATCTAAAGAAATTCTAAAATAAATAATGCCCAAATAAATGACAGAATGTCAAGGGCAATGGCGGGCAGGTCTCATAGATTGGAATATTTTTCAATAAGAGGAAATAAAAACCCATTATTCCACTATTCC
>CP070771.1:1149366-1156684 GCA_020345785.1 Desulfobacterales bacterium | reverse complement strand
ATCCGCTTTGTTGATGGACTGTAAAATTGCGTAAAGGCTTGTGGTTTTACCGCTTCCGGTCGGTCCGGTAACCAGGATAATGCCGTTGGGTGAGGTTACCAAATTTTTTATGAGTTTCAGCCTTGACGGGCTCAAACCAATATCTTTTAATTCCAGCAGAGATCCGGTTTTGTTGAGCAGCCTGAGCACCACGCGCTCTCCGAATGAGGTCGGAATCGTCGACACGCGAAGATCGATGTTCTGGTCGCCGACTTTGACCTCAAAGCGTCCGTCCTGCGGCAGGCGCTTTTCCGCAATGTTCATTTTGGCCATAACCTTGATTCTGGAGATCAGAGCCGGTTGAATCCATTTGGGCGGGGTCAGCAAATCATACAGGATTCCGTCGACCCGATAGCGCACGGTGAAACTTTGCTGATAGGGTTCGATGTGAATATCACTGGCACGGGCTTTGATGGATTGGGAAATAATGTGGTTGACCAGTTTAATTATCGGTGCTTCGCTGGTGTCATCCAGCAGATCGGCGGTTTCTTCAATTTCGCTGATGATGTCGCTGCCGTTTTCTTGCATGTCCTGAACCAGCTGCTGGGCCGAGTCCCGCCGCAGGTCATATTGCAAATTGATGGCCGATAGGATCGCCTCACGGTCGGCCAGCACCAGTTTGAAATCAGTCAACTTCAGCAACCGCACCAGATCGTCCAGGGCGTGAAAGTTTAATGGGTCGTTTATGGCGATGACAAATCCGGAGGGTGCAACCTGCTTTTCGGCATCGGTCGAATTCGGCGGCATCAGTCCGCAACCAGCGGCGGTTATGGGATTCTGGTACTCCAACGGTACCATAAAGTATTTTTTTAAAAACTGGATGGAGATTTTGTCGGTAAAATCGGAATCTATATTTTCCAGCGGCAGTTTGGGCCAATAGGGAAGATCATACTGGATACTGAGGGCTTCCAGCAGCTGGGTTTCGGAAATATTTCTCTGCTGGACTAAAATATCGGCGATGCGTCCGCCTTTTTCCTCCCTGAGGCGTTGAGCTTCGGCCAGATCGTCTTCACTCAGACCATAGTTTTCGACAAGAATTTCTGCTAAATGGATTCCCATATTTTTTCTCTACCTGGGCTCCGGGCTCCTTAACTGGCGGGATTCGGGCTCATCTCTGCCGGGTTGCTGAATCGGCTCGGAAATCGTTATTGACTCTTCCTGTTCCCCCGGTTGCTTTTCATAGAACTTAATCTCACCTTCCTTAATGGTATTGATCTGATCTTTCTTTTGCTGATAAATGCCTGAGGCCTCCCCCGGATTTTTGATCACTCGGGGGGTCAGAAATACGTAAAGGTTGGTTTTTACGCTATCATCCTGCTTTTTTCTAAACAGCCAGCCCAGCAGCGGGATATCCCCTAAGACCGGGACTTTATTTTCACTTTGCGTCGTAGAATCATCAATCAGCCCTCCGATAACCACCGTCTGCTGGTCTTTGACGATAACGGTGGTATCCACCGTCCGTTTTAATGTCACCGGCAGCGTCGTCGAGGTCGTCAGGGTGGCCTGTAGATCGATGGCGGTAACCTCCAGGCTGATTTGCATGCGGACCAGACGGTCTTCGGTAACGTGGGGGGTAATCTTCAAAATCTTGCCGACATCCCGGTATTCAAATGACTCAAAGGTACCACCTGATACGTCGGTAGTGGATCGGGTTTGGAAGGGCCTGTTTTCACCCACCGTGATTCTGGCTTCCTCGTTATCGGTGGTCAGTATCTGGGGCGTGGAAAGGATGCGAAAATCATCATCGGTTTTAACGGCATTGATGATGGCTGTGATATTAGATACGTCGATTCCGGCGATATTAATCGGTTCGGTCAGCAAGCCTACCGTCAGTCCGCCCTGCAATAATTCACTCGGCTGAACGAAACCCTGTCTGAAACCGCCGCCGAAAACAGCTTCCTTGCCGTCAATCGTGGTCTGGCCAAAGGCAGACCAGTCGACGCCGATATTCAGGCTTGTGGACATATCGACTTCCATGATCAAAGATTCGATGTAAACCATGGATCTCGGTATATCGAGTTTTTTAATGACGTCTTCCAACACCAGATAATCTTCCTTGTCGGCCATGATGATCAAACTGTTGGTGGCCTTGTCGGCGGAGATCCTGACCTTACCGGCCACCACCGGCGCCGGTTTCGCCTTGGGAGCGCCGCCCGCCGGCTCGGTCGGTAAATCCTGCAAGACTTTGGCCAGTTCTTCAGCCGTCGCATGCTTGCAGTAGTAGACCTGAATTTTGCCCTTACCGCGCGGGGTTTCCTTGTCTACCATGGCGATCAATCTTCTGATCCGTGCACTGTCGATTTCACTGGCCAGCAATACGATGGTGTTGGTTCTTTCATCCGCCACCATGGTGATGTCTTGTTCCTCGGCAGCTTTTCCTTTTTTTCGGGTCGGTTTGAAAACCGTGCTCAACAAATTGACCAACTTGGTCGCTTCGGCATACTCCAGCGGAATCACTGATATTTGCTGGCCGATGCCGGTAACATCGATTTCCTTGAGGATTTTTAGCAGCCGCTTGATGTTTGAATATACGTCCGTGATGATCAGGGTATTGGTCGGCGAGTAGGCCAGGATAACGCTGCTTTTGGAAACCATCGGTGTAAACAGGCGTTTGATTTCAACCGGGTCGGCAAACTTCAAGGGGATCAGCTGGGTGACAATCTTATCCTCGGGGGCCTCAGCTTCTTCCCTCAATTTGGTCTCGATGCTTTTCGAGCGCGCGTCGGGCGAAGGGATAATTTTTACCACCTCGCCGGATTTAACAGTGGCGTAGCCGTGAACCTCCAATACCGATTCAAATACCTTATAGGCTTCCTGCAGAGAAATTTTCGAAGGCGATATTATGGTAACTTTACCTTTGACCCGTTGATCCACCACAAAGTTCGTCCCGGTCAGCTCGCTCATGAATTTGATAAACACATTAATATCCACATTGTTAAAATCAATCGAGACAAATTGCTGCGAACCACTCTTATCGGCGGATCCGGCCGCATTATCGGATTTCTCAGGGGTCTGCGCCAGGCTCAAATGAGCCATCAGTGCGACGGTTAACAGGATAACTAGCGAAACCAAAATATATTTAGCTGGCACATTGGTCGATTTCATATGAGTTCCAGTGAGTTCCAGGATTAGAAGCGGGTTATTGGTTATCGGTTATTCGTTACTACTCAATACTGTAATCAAGAGTCTGCTCGCGCCCGCGGCGTTTTATCTGAAGCTGGATATTCGATCCCGATGATAACTGCTCGACAACCTTGACGGCATCTTCAACGGACTCGATCGAGTTTCCGTTGACACCGGTTATGACGTCACCGTTTCTCAACCGCATCTTTCTGAAAATGGCGTTGGGTTTTATGCCGGTAATAGAAATGCCGGCAGGCTGACCGTTTTCGATATGCGGTCTCAGGGTCGCCTGTTCCATGAGTTGACCCAGATTTTCCATCGCCTGTTGAATTTCATCCCCCCGCAACCTGATTTTACGAGGATAGCTTGAAACCGGCAGCTTTTTAGGGGAAGTGCTCATTGAAGAGAACTCTCTGTTCAACCCCACACGGCTTCCGCCGCGGCTGCTGCTGCTCATTTCTTCCATGGCCAGAATTTCATCGCGACCATCGACCCTCAATACGACTTTTTCCCGCAAAATCAGTTTGACAACTGCATTTTGAATGGAATCACCGGCGCGGTATAGATTTTGCTCCCTGGCCTTGGTATCTTCGATCACCGCATATGCTCGCTCGTCCTGCCCGGAGACTGTGCCCCAGAGTTTTAACTTCAGTTCGGTTTGCTTCAGTTTATCGATATCGACTTTCTCGGCGACCGGGGCAGACTCGGCTTCGCCGGTGCTCGAATTAAAAATATTGCGGGTGGTGATCGCTTCATATTCGGTTAACGGTGCCTTGGAAAACGCCGCCGGTGCTGAAGATACCTGGCCGGACGGCGCGCGGGAGGAAACTCCGTATTCCAAGCGTCCTGTTACAAAGGTATAAAACGTGCTCACGCAGAGGTATACGCCCGCTGTGATGAGCAAAAAGTTGGCGATAGTAAAATAGCGATTCATTATCATCGCTCCGAATAAGGCGGACTCATTAAAATTTGTTTTGAAATTATCGTTTGTGCCACATGGGCCAGATGTTTGATACTGGATACTTGATGCTGGATAGAATTAGTTAGAATTCATTTAAAAATCAAGTGTCCCATCGGCCAGCATCCGAAATCATATCCATTGAATTTTCACCAGATGGTGTTTATTTTCCTTGTCCTTAACCCCATAAATGGCCAGGGTCTAGTTGAGTGAAAAGCCGGGATCGTCCATTGTTCCGTCAACCTTAAACGAGATTGCCGTACTGCCGGTCTTTTTGTTTCGTAACATCTCAACCGGAATGTCATTTTCGATTTTTGCCAGAAACACATGATGTGGTGTCACGGTACCCGTCAGATTCAGCCTGTTTTTAGCAGGGTCACCTGTTATCAGACCTATATCGCCGGCCAGGTTAAGGTCCAGTTGGTTGCCTTTGGCGCTGAATTGTTTGATGACCAGTATATTGTTTTGCAAGGTCAAATCCGTCCTAATATTTTTGAATTCAAACGATTTTTGGTTGAATACGGGTTCGGCCAAGATTATCCGACAGTTCGTCAAGGTCAGGTTTCCCGATAGGGACTGACCCGGCTTTGTATCGGCATAGGTGAAATTTCCCTCCAGACTGCCCGAAATTTCGTGTTCGGTCAACTGCTTTAAGTTTGATATTTGCTGCACCTGAATGCCTGCAATATTACCATCGATTTTTATCTCATGCCCCTGAGGGGCATCGCCTATTTCCATTCGGCCAGCGAGGCTGCCCTCATAAACACCTCCCTTGAAGTTCACGGTGGTTTTGTCGCTAAACAGGGATCGCAGCTCCGGCATTACTTTTAAACTTTTCAGATCGATCAAGGTCATTGTCTTACGTGCAATGACGACCTCCTGCAGCTTGATACCCGGCGGCAAAACCAGGCTTGCCTTTCCGATGGTGACGGTAACATCTGAATTTACCTGGTTTAACCGGTGAGCCAGATACGCCTTCAACGTATCGGACGGAAAAAGATACCATAGAAAAAAAATGGTAACGCCGATGATGTAGGCCGTGTATAGTAATGTCCGTTTTGACGGCTTCATTGATAAAGAATGCCTTCTGGGTACCTTCACTTCGACGGAACAGTGAACAGATTAAACGTCGAACATCGAACGTCCAACGTCGAACGTCCAATAACGATGGCACTGCGCTTTATCTATTTTAAAACAAGCTACCCCCGGCCTGCCACGAGGAGTTCGTCTGAGGTTTACTCAAAGTTCGCAGCCGAATCGAATTTCGATAGATGGTTTCGCTCGCGCAAGGCCGATTTCGCTTGATGTTCAGTATTTTTTAAATCGATAGTATACAATATTCGATGTTGAAAGTTCAATGTTCGATGTTCGACGTTCATTAGTTTCTTTTTCGATCAAACCGGTCGGCTTCGGCAGACAGCGGCCACGCTGACACCTGAAACCCGACACCTATAGCTCGACGGTTTCCACCTGCAGGATAGCGGTGATCAGCCCCTGCTTGATATCCTTTTTGGAAATGGAAATTTTTTGGACGTCTACCATGTTTTCAGAAGTTTCAACACCATACAGATAATTTGTCAATTGCTCCAGCGTGATTGCTTCCAGTTTCATTTCCACGGTGGAAATTTTATATGGACTATTTTTATCGATCTTTTTGGATGGCTTCATGTAACTGATACGATCTTTGATGCCGACCTCTCCGGCCAATCGATCCAGAAACGAGAACAGGGTAAACCCTTTTTGTCTGTTGCGATAGCGGGACTTTGATATTTTCTCTTTTTGCGTCAAAGACTCATATTCGGCCTGCAACTGCCGCATTTGCTCCACCATAACGGTTTTGGTTTGGAGGTTTTTTTTCTTTTGTTCCGTTGTGCTTAAAAAAGGTCCGATAATAAATTGGGCGATCAAAAAAATACCGATCACACCGGCCGCCGCTATGATTGCGTAGCGTTCGCGCTTGTTGAGCTTATTAAATTTTGCCAGCAGCGTCATTTTATAACTCCACTTTTAACTGAAAACGAACCTCTTTGCCGGAGCGGTCAGTATTGGAGGAGCTGATGGTTACTTTTTTGAAATATTCAATCTGCTCCAGCCGGCTTTTAATATCATCCACGGATTTGAACGTGTCGGTGTTACCCGAAATCAGCACCGTATCCGGCGAGATGACCATGCGGGTTACATCAACCGTAATGCTCTGCGGAATGCTTTTGCTGATGCTGTTTAAAATATCAATACTGCGGATGTGAGGTGTCGTTGCCGTTTGGATGACGGCATTTTTTTTGACTTCCTGCACTTTCACCTGCATTTGCTGGAAAGGGTCGACAATCCGCTTCACCTCTGGAAAAGTTTCTTGAAATATACCGATCAATTGCTGATTAACGCGCTCTAATTGTCGATTTAATGTGTAGTATTCTGAAATTACAGAAAAAAATAATAGTACCAGCACGGCGGCAGCGAGTATCCCGGTTCTGATGACATTTTTCTTGTTTTTTAGAAAAATTTTTTTGGCAGCGAATTGGCCTTTGTGAAAATTAAGCCCCTTGATTCCTTCGATTTCCATCCAGGTCAGGGCCAGTGCATTGTCCATTAAAGCCGGATTCCAGGGTTTCAGATTTTCACTGTTAAGCGGGATGTTCAGACGGTCGGCGAAGTTTAATCGTTTGACCGGAAAATTTAGAATCTCCGAAACATCATGTTCGAAGGTTGCACCATTCAAACCCGCACCCGTCACCATCATATCCAGTGGCTGGAACTCAGTCTGACAGAATTCATCGTAGGCGGCCAAAGTACGCCGGATAGAGGCTCCCAGTGTCCACGCCCGGTTGTCGGAGGCAACTGGATGCGGAAAGGATCGGATCAGTTGCAATCGACCATTGCGAACGATGAACAGACTGCTGGATGCATTGCTGATCTCCAAAAACAGGCGGTCTTCGCCCGGATCGGCCTTTTCAGCCAGACACATCGCTGCCGGCAAACCACTGATGGTTATCATTTCGGGGTCTATTTTAAATTCGGCCAGTGATTCAATATATGGCGACAGTTCAGATCTTGACACTGCGACTGCAATGATCTCACTCTGATCGCTCTGGCCGGCGGATTCAAGATCAATGAAATCAATTACCAGATCATCCACCGGGTAAGGGACGGTGGGTTCCAGTTCAAACGGCAGCACCATCCGGATTTTTTTGGAGTCCTTGA
>CP070771.1:1141879-1149266 GCA_020345785.1 Desulfobacterales bacterium | reverse complement strand
TGCGCATTTCCGGCTCCTCATCCCCGTTGCAACCTTCCAACCCCCACGAAATATCCTCCGTCTCCGATGGCATGTCGCAAATTGATGAATTGCACCAACGAATCCAGCAACTTGCCGCCAAGGGCATGAGTGCCAAACAAATTTCCCAAGAGCTTAAAACCCCGTTGGGTGAAGTTGAACTCATCTTGAGCCTCAAGACCAATGCGGCGACCTAAACTTGCCGATTTCAAACAACACCGGCAAAATTTTCCTACCTGACCGTTTCAACCCGGCAAAGAGAATTTTCCCTACAGCCTACGTCCCTTCTCTCCCATTGAAAACTGAAGGTTTGCGGGCACCCGGCGGCGTAACTACCTTGGTATGTCTCTTGCATTAGTTTGCTGCAATGCTGCATGAAATCAGGCAGGGCGGATCGGGTGATCGAACTTATTGCCCGATGTTAAAGATCAATTTTCTAAAACTCCATAACAAGGGAAGTTAAATGAGCGGAGACATTTATCTAGCGGCTGCCGGTGCACTGGCGTGTGAAAAACGGCTGCAAATAATTTCCAATAATCTTGCCAATGCCAATACCGTCGGCTTTAAAATGGACCAAGGGTATTTTAAACTGTTTGATACAGACGATCCGACGTCCCAAGTCGTCCCGAATGCAACGAATTTGGAATCGCAGGCGCATTTGTTCTGGACAAACTTTAATGTCTACACCGATCACAGCAGTGGGCCTCTGAAAAAGACCGGCAACGACTTTGATCTGGCCTTGGAGGGGGATGGTTTTTTCTGCGTTCAGACGCCCGATGGTGTCCACTACACCCGCAAAGGTGATTTCACTCTCAATGCTGAGGGGGTTCTGGTTACCCGCAATGGATGGCCGGTACTGGGAGAAGGCGGTGAAATTACCGTGAGGAGCGATGAAAATCCGAATCAATATGCGAAATTTGCCGTCGATGAGCAGGGCAACGTGTCGGTGGACGGCAGGCAGGTGGACACCCTGCGTATTGTCAATATTGCGGAGCTTAACCGGCTGACCAAGGCCGGCGATACGTTATTCAAACCACCTGCTGCCGGTACCGGCGAGGGCAAGGCTGAGAATTTTAGAGTCAGCCAGGGCTTTATCGAACTGTCCAATGTTGACGCCGTCAAAATGCTGACAGAGATGATTGAGGTATTAAGGGGTTATGAATCGTATCAAAAAGTCATTCAAGCAGCGGATGATGCCAATTCCAAGGCCATCAATCAGGTCGGCACACTTTAAAAAAGTTATTGGTTTCGCGTGTTCAGTTCACCCATAACAAAAAACATGTAACCTAAAACAATCGGTGGATAGCGGGAGGAAAAATGATACGCAGTTTATGGACTTCAGCAAGCGGCATGCAGGCCCAGGCATTAAACCTAGATGTCATTTCAAACAACCTGGCCAACGTGGGCACCACGGGCTTTAAAAAAAGCAGGGCTGAATTTCAGGATCTGCTGTACGAAACCCTGCGGCCGGCGGGAACGCCGTCCAGCCAGGATACCGAGGTACCGGCCGGTATTCAACTTGGCAGCGGTACCCGCCCGTCCACTGTGCTGAAAATATTCAGCCAGGGAGAATTGGAAAACACCAAAAACGAACTCGATTTGGCCATTGAAGGTGCCGGCTTTTTCCAGATTATATTGCCCAACGGGGAGACAGCATACAGCCGTGACGGGGCCTTCAAACTCGACAGTCAAGGACGCATCGTCAATGGAGACGGGTTTGCGCTGGAACCGGAAATTACGATTCCTTCGGATGCCGTATCCATTACCGTGGGTATGGACGGCACGGTGTCGGTGCTGCAGGCCGGTGAGACAACTCCCAGCGAAGTGGGCACCATTGAATTGACGCGCTTTGTCAATCCATCCGGTTTGATCAGTATGGGCAAAAACCTGTTCATTACCTCTGAGGCAACCGGAGATGCCATCGTCGGCACGGCCGGAGAAGATGGGTTGGGAACCCTTGCCCAGGGCTTTTTAGAGATGTCCAATGTCAGCGTGGTGGATGAAATGGTCAACATGATAACGGCGCAGCGCGCCTATGAGGCCAACAGCAAATCCATCCAGACGGCCGATGAAATGCTGGCGATTGCCAACAATGTCAAACGCTAACACTGAAGATTGAGAGGTATTCATTTGAAATCTCACAAAGATATACGCCTCCGGCTACTGATAATCGTATCTGTGGCGGGGATGCTCTGGCAGGCAATGGCCGTGGATGCGTCTGCCGCCGGCGGGATGCGGATCAGCGTTTCCTCTAAAACACTGCTTGATGGCGATTCGGTTTATTTGGGTAACATCGCGCAGGTCGAAGGTGATGATCCACAATTGGTTGAAAGGCTTAATAATATTTTAATCGGCCGGGCGCCGCTGCCGGGCAATACGCTTGAATTTGAGGCTGCCGACCTGAGCAGACGCCTGAAGCAAAACGGATTCGATCCGGATGAGCTGGTGTTGCGAACTCCATCGAAGGTGGTGGTAGAACGCAGCTTAATCGTAATGAGTCAGGCAAAGATAAAAACCCTGGTTGCGGATTACATCACAAATAATTTGCTGGCAGGTCTGCCTGATGCCAGGATTAAGGATATTCGAATAGCAGAGGATATTGAATTGCCCGGCGGCCACATTAGCTATACCGTCAATCCTACTCGTAATGCCGAATCGATGGGAAAAATTCCATTTACCATCAATTTCGATGTCAACGGAAAATTTTTCAAACGCGTATGGGCCACCGCCACCGTGGAAGTTTTCAGCGATGTCGTCGTTACCCAAAAACCCCTCGGGCGGTATAAGCCAATTACCGAAGATGACATCGAAGTGCAAAAGATGGATCTGGCGAATTTGCCCGCCGATGTCATCACTGATCCGGAAGCGGTTCTAGGCAAGAGAACCAGAAGAGCCATCGGTGCCCAAACGGTACTGCGGCCGCATTTGGTTGAATTCCCGCCGTTGGTGAAACGCGGAGATGTGGTAGTGATTATTGCTGAAACCGAAGGTTTGAAAGTTACGGCCTTGGGAGAAGTCAAAAAGAAGGGCAGAATCGGAGAGCGCATTCCGGTGATTAATTTTGACTCCAAAAAAATTCTCTATGCCCGGGTGGTGGATGCCAATACGGTCAAAGTTGATTTCTAGAAACGTCATTATATACACAGCGTCATCATAAATTACATTATCACATTTTAAATCGTTGATTTTAGCAGGCAGGTACTTATGCAGACCTATGCAGATCGTTTCGCGACAGCCATGATGGTAATTATCTTGCTGGCCGGCTTCTGCGGATGTGCCGGAAATCGCAGCAACATTCAATATGAGATGGAAAAAATGGCGGCCAAAGAGATGGAGACCCCTTATGCGGCGCCCCGGCCGCCTGCCGATAACGATGGATCATTATGGCAGGCCGGCAGTTCCTTAAACGGAATGTTTATCGATACCAAGGCCCGCAACATCGGTGATATTGTGACCGTTAAAATTGATGAGTCCGCCAAGGCCAGCAACAAAGCCAAGACGGAAACCGAACGCTCCTCCGGTCTCGAAGCCGGAATTCAGAAATTGTTCGGTGTGGAGGACTGGTGGCAAAATGAGGTCCTGCCTGATGTGGGAAGCGATTTGCCCAAAATAAACCCTTTCGGTGATCCTTCGGTCAAAGGCTCTATGAAAAGCTCGTTTGCGGGCGATGGCGAAACTTCACGCAGCGGCAGCCTCGATGCCTATATCACCTGCAGGGTCGTGGCGGTCATGCCCAACGGCAATTTGAAGATTGTCGGCACCCGTGAATTAATGGTCAATTATGAAAACCAGATGATCATTTTATCGGGGGTTATCCGGCCGCGTGATATCTCCGAAACCAATGTCATATTATCAACCTTTATTTCCGATGCCAAAATAGCGTACAGCGGCTCGGGTGTTGTGGATGAGCGTCAGCGCCCGGGATGGCTGGCTAATTTGCTGAACAGCGTTTGGCCGTTTTAGTTCAGAGGTTTGGGGCTTCGTGCCCAGCACTTCGACCCCACAGGCAGGGTTCAGGGTTACGGGTTCTATGTTAAGGTTCAGAGGTTTAGAGGTGAAGGATTGCCGATGCCGGAGTTTTTCGTGGCAAAGGGGGTCAACTTCTCTCCAACCGAAATTTAAATAGGCTGACAGCATATTAAACATTTGGGAAAACGATTTATGACTGGATTCAAATTGAAAAAGCCGGTGATATCATCATTTTTCAAGCTTGCGCTGGCCCTGGCGGGATTGTTGTATATGGCCGGTCACGCCCACGGTGTGCGCATCAAGGATATCGCCGATATCAAAGGTGTGCGGCCGAATCAGCTGGTCGGTTACGGGCTGGTCGTCGGGTTGAACGGCACCGGCGACAGTGATAATGCGATCTTTACGATCCAGTCCATGGCCAGCATGCTGGAAAAGATGGGGGTTACGGTAAAACCGGAAGACATTGAAGTGGATAATGTGGCAGCCGTCATGGTGACGGCTGATCTGCCTGCATTTGCGCGCAGCGGCAGCAGAATCGATGTGCTTGTCAGCTCTATTGGGGATGCTGAAAATCTTCAGGGAGGCACCCTGCTATTTACCCCCCTGAAAGCGGCCAATGGACAGGTGTATGCCATCGCCCAGGGACCGGTCAGCACCGGGGGGTTTGTCGTCGGCAGCGCCTCAGGCTCGGGCGTGCAAAAAAACTTCCCCACCGTGGGCCGGGTCGTCAACGGCGCTTTGATCGAGAAAGAGGTTCATACCGATTTCAATCAGAAAAAATCCCTTACGCTAACCCTGCACGCGCCTGATTTTACTACTGCCACCAGGGTGGCCCAAGCCATCAACATCGCTTTTTATGATCAGATTGCCCGCACCAAAGATGCCGGCACCATCGAAGTCACGGTTCCTGAAAAATACCATGGCAACACGGTCAAAATGGTAACGATGATTGAACGCTTGGGCGTCACCCCCGACACGGTTTCGAAGGTAGTCATCAATGAGCGCACCGGCACGGTAATTATGGGTGAAAATGTAAGGATTTCCACCATCGCCATCGCCCACGGTAATTTGAGCATTGAAATCAAGGAGGATCAGCGAGTCTCCCAGCCGTTGCCGTTTTCTAAAACCGGCCGGACCGTGGTGACCCCGGAATCGGATGTCCTGGTGGAAGAGGGTAACAATCCGATATTTCTCGTGGAATCCGGCGTGAGTATCGGCGAGGTGGTCAAGGCCTTAAATGCGCTGGGCGTTTCGCCGCGGGACCTCATTGCCATTTTCCAGGCCCTCAAAGCAGCCGGTGCCCTGCAGGCTGAATTGGAGATCATGTGATGGATGATAATCATTTATTTTTTCTAAAGGCCGCCGGTCAATTTAACCGGCAGTACCACAATCAGAGGATCGACAAGACTCTTAAAGCGGCCGAAAGTCTTGCGATCAATAAAACCGACCCTCAGTTGGATGCCGCCTGCAAGGAAATGGAATCGCTGTTTATTAACCATCTTATCCAGGAGATGCGGGCGACAATTGACAAATCCGGCTTTATCAGCGGCGGACGGGCCGAGGAAATTTTTACATCGATGCTGGATGTCGAGCTGTCCCGAAAGATATCGGCAGCCGGCGGCATCGGGCTGTCCACTTTGCTGCTGGAACAATTAAGCCGTATAACAGCCCGCCAAGCGAAATCCGACCTGCCGTGAGACAGGGGCAGGACGCGATAAAATCCTAAAGTTTTTCGGTTTTTCAACCGATAACAATCGTATAAAATTGGTATTTATACCGGAGTATTCACTAATGAAATTGAATATGGCGCTGGAAGAATTAATAGGTCTTCTCAAACGGGAAACCGGCCTTTACCAATCGGTGCTGGCCGTGATCGACAAGGAAAAAGAGGCCGCGGTTCGTTCGGAACTAAACGCTCTGAATGAAGCGGAAGCGGAGAAAGAGACGCTCCTGGTGGCGCTTCGTCAAAGCGACGAACAACGACGTCGACTGGTGCAATGGCTGGCCGAAGAACTGGGATATCCGCTCCAGGATCTTACGCTGAAAAAACTTTCACAATTGGTGGACGAGCCTTTTGCCGGGCAGTTGCGGCAGGCCAGCGCTGATTTAACAGCCGTGCTGTCTCGGGTGCAGGAAGCGAGCCAAGGCACCAAACAACTGTTTGAACATTCGCTGGCGCTTTTGCGGGGTGCTTTCAATTTGCTCAATGAGCTGCTTTCATCCAACACCGTCTATTACCGCACGGGAAATATTCACAGCTCAAATACAACCGGCAAAAGCGTGTGCAGCGATATTTAATGCATGAGTTGTCGTATGGTTGACGGGCGAGCAGACGTGAAAAGGAGTCTAACTATCTTCAATGGCTCGAAAAAATCAAAAAGTTGTCAAAACCATCAAGAAAATCGCAGAAGAGATTGAAGATGTCGGTATCAACGATTCCGGCGCTTGGCATAAATTGGGTCGGGAACTCGAAGGTATTCTGACCGCGGTGCCTAAAAAAAGCAAGGATATTAGGGAGCTGTTGGATCTGGTCCACGCGGGGCTCAAAACGATGAGCGCTCAAACAGCCAATGATCCGCTGGCGCTGGTGGACGCCGTCTGGCAGGGGCTGAATTCAGCCGAGCAATGCTTGAGCGGCCGACCCGGCAGTGAAGAACAGATCGCTGGAATCCGGCAAAAACTCGAAGACACCATCAATCTCCCCCCACCTTCCGTCACGGATGCACCTTCAGTCGAATCTGGTAATTATCCCCTGCCATTGATTGAATCGCTGGATGATGCCGCTGCATTGCTGATTCAGCTCGAGCCTGATAACCAGGCTGAATTGATGCATCTGCGCGCGTCGCTGTTCGAAATGATCCCGGACGGTGGTGATGGGCAGGACCGGGGCGACTTGATTGCACAGGCGGCTGATAAAATAAGCGAAATAGTGGAAGGGCGGGCCGCTGATCCGGACCAAGCCATCAGCAGAGCGGGGGCCCTCCTTGAAAAAGCCATGAATCCCACTGATGATGTTGGTGTGACCGCTGAGTCATCCAATGAATTGTCTGATGCGTCCACCGAAGCTGCAGTCGGCGGACCCCCCGAGGACAATTCCGACTTTGATCATATGCCCCGGGACGCAGATGCGGAGTTGATCGCCGAGTTTATTGCCGAGGGCAGTGATTTGATCTCCAGCGCCGAAGAAGCTCTGCTGTCCTTGGAGACCGATCCCGAGGATATGGAATCCGTTGGTAAAGTCTTTCGTGCATTTCACACGGTGAAAGGAACCTCTGCTTTTTTGGAACTCAATTTGCTTTCCAGATTCGGCCATCATGCCGAATCCCTGTTGAGCCGAGTGCGCGACGGCGAAATTCGCTACAGCGGAGGATATGCGGATTTGTCGCTGCGGGCCCTGGAC
>CP070771.1:1134205-1141779 GCA_020345785.1 Desulfobacterales bacterium | reverse complement strand
GAAGACGTTCACCATCCGCTGGACGTCCACCTCTCCGAGACCTACATGGATGATTTGCCCGGCTTACTTGAAAGAAAATATATCCGCGTGCTGATCACCATGAATCGGACGAATTTCTTCCTGGCCGGCGGGAAAGTACACGGATTCGAGTACGCCTTGCTCAAAGAGTACGAAAAGCACCTCAACAAGGGGATTGGTCCCCGGGAGCTAAAGGTGACTCTGGAATTCATACCGGTCTCCCGGGACCGTCTTTTGCCCGGTGTGATGGAAGGCTACGGCGACATTGCGGCCGCCGGCCTGACGATCACCGAAAAGCGCCAGGAAATGGTCGACTTCTCCCAGCCCTACCTGACCGGCATCGACGAGATTCTTGTCACCTATAAGAAGGCAAAAGCACCTGAAAACCTTGACGAACTGTCCGGCCAGCGGATCTTTGTCCGAAAAAGCAGCAGCTACTACGAGAGCCTGAATGCCCTGAATGAGCGTCTCAAGAAGAAAAAGATACCTCCAGTAGAGATCGTGGAGGTCGACGAAAGTCTGGAAACCGAGGACATTCTGGAGCTGGTCAACAGCGGCGCCATCGAGCGGACCGTTTCCGACAGCCACCTCGCAAAAATTTGGTCGGAGGTGCTTCATGATATTAGAGCTCACGAGAACATCCAGCTTCGCAAGGGAGGCAAGATTGCCTGGGCGGTTCGGAAAAACAATCCCAAGCTTAAACAGAGTTTAGATCGCTTCGCTAGGGAACACCGTAAAGGGACGCTGCTGGGAAACATCTTTTTCAAGAGGTATTACGAGGAAAAACGGTGGGTCAAAAATCCGCTCGAAGGCGACGGCGGCAAAAAGATTGAGCGGTTCCGACCCCTGTTTGAAAAATATGCGGAAAAGTACCGCTTCGACTGGCGCTTGATTTTGGCCATGGCCTACCAGGAGTCGAAGCTCAATCCCCAAAAAAAAAGCCCCAAGGGAGCCGTTGGGCTCATGCAGATCCGGCCGTCCTCGGCCGCCGACCCGAACGTGGGCATCCAGGACATCTCCAAGCTCGAAAACAACGTCCATGCCGGAGTCAAGTATCTTGATTTTTTGAGGAAGCGCTACTTCAGCGATGAAAACATCCGTCCCCGTGACCGCGTGAGGTTTTCCCTGGCATCTTACAATGCCGGACCGGCCAGGATCCTCCAGGCCCGGGAAAAAGCTTCAGCAATGAATCTCGACCCTAATCGCTGGTTCCGGAACGTGGAGCTAGCCGTCTTGCAGATGGTTGGCCGTGAGACGGTCCACTACGTCAGCAACGTCAACAAATACTACGTAATCTACAAGCATGCGCTGCAAGAGGGTGATGGAATCAGCGACTACCAGTAGAGCTGAGAGTATGAGGAAGGCCCCTGGAAAGGGCCGGAACGACGCTCTGTCACTGCTCGCTGATGTAAATTAGGTGAAAACCTCAAAGATTACCCTAACGCCGCATAAATCCGTTTAACTCTTGATGTTGGGTAGAAGCAGATAGTCGATTTTATTGAGGCGATGCTGGATGCTGGATACTTGACGCTGGATATTCAGGGAATTCGTCGAGAGTGAGATTTAGAAACATCCAGTATCCAGAAACCAGTATCCAGGATCTCGTGTTATTGCCAATGCTTTTCATCACAAAGGCGTAAATTCAAGAAAATATTTTATGCAACTTAGGGGATTATCTTGCCTCCCAAAAAAAGTTGAGAGAAAAGAATGCTTCTAAAAGATGAATTCAGAATGATGATAACGAAATTAACGGCAAAATACAGTATTCCGCCGATTGCAAACATTTTCTTTCCACCTTTCTACCAAGGCGGCCAACCACCAGAGGCCGAATTTATGGCCCTCAGTCTGGCAGGAGGAGCGACGGGAATCAGCTATGTTCTTCTGCCTGATGAAAAAGAAGAAGATTACACCGCTTTGCAGCCGCCTGATTTTATCGGAGAAGACCCGCGGAGATTTGCGCTTGAATTCGGCAGTGACGATCCGGTCAAGGAGATGATCAGCCTGGCGGCAATCAACGCGATTTGCCAGCATGTTATGAGGGTTGCCGATTTTCCGGTTGACTCTGCCACCGATTCACTGGGACTGTTGTCGCTCCGCGCCGAAGACCGACTCGGCATGGTTGGTTTATTCTTCCCGCTGATCAAACACATTAAGAAAGCAGGCGCGGAGCTGGTCGTCGTTGAAAAAAAAGAGCAGTTGATCAAAAAATATCCCGAGCTGCCGGTTACTTTGGACGCAACCAAATTGAAGAGGTGCAATAAGATTTTATGCACCAGCACCACCATTTTGAATAATTCACTGGAAGAAATTCTTGGCCACTGTGCACCGGATGCCTTGGTTTCCATCATCGGTCCAACAGCGGGCTATTTCCCGGACCCGCTTTTTAACCGCGGTGTTGATGTTGTGGGAGGAAGAGTGGTAAAGGACGGAGAGCTTTTTTTACAACTGATAGCCGGGCAAAAACGCTGGGGGGATGCCACCCAAAAAACCTGTTTTCAAAAAAAGACTTACAGCGGCATAATTTAGACGCTGATGTGGTTTTTTAAAGATGACTCCATTCATAAGCCATCCCGATCTATCGGGATGAGAATTGAAAAGGTTTTACCTCATACCCCCAGATCTGCTGGTGGTCGCTGATTTTAAAAAGGCTGAATACTTTTTAAGAAAATCTACAGAGCTGGATTGACAACCAGATCTTTCCGATTACTACTTGGCGATGAATTATATAAGTCAAGGAGCATTCGGCACCGCTTTTGGATCATTGTATTGACAACAGATGATACCTAATGATATTAGAAGCTATCTCAAAAAAGTCTTTTGGCCCAAACTCTTTGTTGGTGCCTCGTTTTAAATCCTCGAAATACTAATGTATTCCTGCGGTTTAAGGCCCACAAAGAAAACAAGTCTAGACGGGTCATCCCGCTATGCGGGGAAACTCGGCTCCGCCGCGATTCTTGTCCGCCTCTGGAGGGTTGAACCAAAATCCTTTTTTTGAGATGGCTTATAGTCGATCAAGGTCAAGAAAGATCACTCTGCGGGTAAGCATGACCACCTAAATCCAAGCAATGCCATAGTCAAGATGTCGCCAGCAATAACCATAAAGAAAGACTATATTTTAATAGAACCCAAAGAAGGGACTGATTTTAGAGAAATACGGCGAGGCGTTGCGAGGTTATTTTATGTGAAAGGGATTCCACGGCAAAATAGGATTTGGGTTTTCCGCGAAGGCCAGGAAAATTTATCCTTCGATGATTTGTATAAGCTGAAAGACATCATTAAAGAAAACTATCCCGCAGATGCAAAAATTAACAAAACCGCCATTGTCGTCGAATCCAGCCTGCAGACAAGCTTGGCGGAAGCCTTTACCAAACTCGCCGCAGATTTGCCGCAAAAATTCAAGGTTTTTTCCAATTTAAAGGATGCTGAAGATTGGGTCAAAGAACAATAAAGCGGGATAACGGCGTCGGGTTGGATCTAGGTGGCGCTGTCCCATATACATAGTTTTATAGATACAGTAACGTATATTCAATTGATATCCTGACGACAACTTGACGTCCCTACATAGGAATAATTTTAAAATTCACCGCAGAGGCGCGGAGGGCGCAGAGAGCGAATACTTTTTTATTTGCCGTTGAGAGGACGACAAATAAAAAGGCTCAAGCCCTGCGGGCAAAAAGCGAATCTGATCTTCGAATTACCTGGTTTCGTATAAATGTGAATTGTATGGTTGCCATAAAATTTGTGAATTACCTAAATATTTTGCCATAGTGATTGTTTTTCATTTGCCTGAGGCCGCCATTTAACTTAAAAAAAACAGATCGGTCATCCCGTCTCGGCGGGGCCTCTCAGAGGCAAATGAAAAGAGAATTTCTCTCTGCGTTCTTTGCGACTCTGCGGTGAAAAAATATTATCGCGCATACGTAATCATACTTAAGGATAGGAGCACTTAGGTGAAGGGTTGCGACATGATACGACGCCGGTAAAGCTGCGCAAATGCGTAAACGAATCATCGGCATAGACTTCAGCGGCGCACGGGATGCCTGCAGCAAGATCTGGCTTGCCGAGGGATTGATAAAAGGCGGGACGCTGGTGATTCAGCGCTGCATTGCGGCCAAAGATCTGTTTGGTTTGGCAAAGGCCAGACAAGCTTGCTACGGGGCTTTGAAAAAATACATAGGGAAGCAAAGCGATGCCGTCTTCGGACTTGATTTTCCGTTCGGACTACCGGCAAAGATCCTCGAACAGCCCTCTTGGGAAAAGGTTTTGGAGGATTTCTCGCATAGATTCGACAGCCCTGAAACGTTTCGTCTCCAGTTCAGGAAAGCCGCCGGCAGGGAACTCAAGAGAGAAACGGATTTGCTGAGCCAAACTCCCTTTTCCCCTTACAACCTTCGGATATATAAACAAACCTATTACGGGATAACTCAAATCCTGGGGCCGCTTGTCAGGACCAACCAGGCGGTTGGATTGCCGATGCAGAAGCCGAGGTCCAATGTATCCTGGCTGGTTGAAATCTGCCCTGCTTCCACCCTGAAAAAGCTTAATCTATATGTTCCTTACAAAGGCAAGGGTAAGCGCCGCCATGCAGCCCGGCAAACAATCCTCAGTAAGATATGCTCTGCCGCATCATTGCGGCTCGAAAGCAATGATATAAAAGAGACTGTTATTCAAGACAGGTATGGGGATGCGCTGGACAGCCTGGTTGCGGCGGCAGCGGCGTTTAATGCTCGAAAAAAAATCGAAGCCGGATGGAAGCCGGAAGTGAAAAACATGGGGGAGGGATGGGTTTACGCCTGATACCCCTAACCCGGATCCGCCAGCGAAGAGGAAAGGGGTCACATCTTAATTATTCACTATTTGCGGCCCACAGCACAGCCCTTCCCACAGGATAAGTCCCATATCTAAATCGTATGGTTCCCCTCAATCTTGTCTTCATACTTGCATCTTGCCACCTCATATGGACCGGTTCAAATTTAAGGTAAAGTTAATGGAAAATATGCCGATCTTTGTCCCAATGCATGAATTTAGGTGAAAAATTCTGATATTGATATCACCCAATATTTCATTTTTCCACCATTCCATTATTCCATGGGTTATTTAACGGCAGAGACGACCCCCTTTGGGTGAAGTCGAAGCATTACCCTCTGGGCCAGGATTCTTTGCTATATAACCGGCCATCACTTGAAGGAGATCAAGATGCAACGTATATTCACAATCATTACCACCATCTTTTGCGCAATGCTGCTGGCGGTTTCTGCCGGTGCTGCAACGAACGCCGGACGTGGCACGGAAAAAGAAGCTGCGATCGTGGCTGAGCTTGAAGCTATGGCGCCGGAAGCAGTCAACGACTTCGTGGCCGCAACGAAGGCATTGGACAACCGGGATTGGGGAAAGGCCTCGGCCTTGTTCGCCCGGGTGCTCGATGCGGCTCCCGAATGCGATCACGCTTTGCGTCGATCCGGTGCTGCCTTAGTCCAACTCGGTAAGCACGATGAAGGCATTAAGCATCATGAGCGGTCGATCGCTGTCCGACGAAGTCCGGAGAATCTGATCTCCTTTGCCTACAGCCTGGCATTCCCGGCTGATAAAAACAAGGCGTCGGCGGAAGCTCTGAACCGTGCCCTGGAGCTTGCCGACGAGGCCGCGCAGCTCGACCCCACGGATCCCGACCCGATGTCACTCAAGGCTCATATTGCCCTCAAGCTTGACAATGCAAAGCTATTCCGTGAAACTGTCGGAGTGCTTCTCAGAAACCATCCGGACCACATGCCGACTCACTACCTCGCAGCCATCCGTGCGGCGATGGATGAAGAATGGTCGACCGCCGAACGTGAGATCCTTGAAGCCGGCCGGTTGGGGTTGGCTCAAAGTGTCGTCGACAATTTCCTTGCCTCCGGGATCGGGACGCGGGCACGGGTTTGGCGCTGGGCGCGTTACGCCGGTGTCGCTTTCTCCATCTGGGGTGCAGGTATCCTACTTTTATTCCTGGTAGGCAAATTGCTATCAGTTCTGACACTCTCCTCGGTTGAGCGTGACGACCCCAATCGACAAATTTCCGGTGCAACCAAGGCGTTGCGCAATTTCTACCGCCGCGTTATTACTTTCGCCGGAATGTACTACTATTTGTCGCTTCCGTTCGTAGCATTGCTGGTTCTCGTCTTGACCGGCTCGATCTTATATGCCTTTTATGCAGCTGGTCATATTCCAATCAAGCTGGCGGCTATCATCGGTATCGGCGCCCTTGTCACCGTATGGGCGATCTTAAGATCCTTGTTTGTTCGCGTCCGAGACGATGGAGACCCGGGCCGGGCTATCTCCGAAGACGATGCGCCTGGATTGTGGGCCATGGTGCGCGAGGTAGCGGAGGAAGTGAAGACGCGGCCGGTAGATGAGATTTGGCTCACCCCCGGGACGGATCTTGCCGTATACGAACGCGGCAGTCTACGCCAGCGAATGGCCGATCGTGCGCGCCGTGCCCTGATCATCGGGGCCGGGGTGCTGGACGGCTTCGGTCAAGATGAGATGCGGGCCGTTCTTGCCCACGAGTACGGACACTTCTCGCACCGTGACACTGCGGGCGGCGATGTCGCCCTGCGGGTTGAAAGCGGCATGTACCGCTTTGCTGTGGCGCTTGCCGAGGCCGGTTACGCGGTATGGTGGAACCTCGGATTTCAGTTTCTGCGACTTTACGACAAGCTTTTTCGGCGCATAACCCACGGCGCAACCCGCATGCAGGAGGTGCTTGCCGATCGCCTCGCGGTGCAAAAATACGGCCTTAACGCCTTCCGGGATGGCCTCACGCATGTCGTTCGCCGATCGATTATCTTCAACTACGCAGCCAATGCGGAAATCACCGATGCCGTAAACAACAAACGCGCCATCGCCAACCTTTACAAACTGACGGCTCCCAAAAATGAGCAAACAGGTGCCGAACTTGAAGAACTGATCTGCGAGAGTCTGGAGCGCCGCACATCGGAAGATGACACACACCCGAGTCCCGCGGACCGGATCCGTCTCGCTTCACGTGTAAACACCACCCCAAAAGCGTCTCATGACGGACCGGTCTGGGAGCTGTTCCAAAATCCAAAGGTTTTGATGGATGAAATGACCGCAGTTGTCGCCCGGCGCATCAGCAATGATGCGGGCGTTGCTGGCGAATAGCACGGGGCTGTTTTATGAGAAAAAAAGTTATTTGACAAAACGACGCCATTTGCCGCCGATACCAATGCCGGCATCACGCGACCCTTTCGGAATTGGCTTTTTTGCGCTGCAGCAGGTTAAGGTCAGGCTTAATCATATGAAATTGTATTCCAAAGGATTCCGGTTCAGCTCCCATGGCGATGGCGAGAAGCTCGGTTTGGTAAAAAACGGGGGTGCCATTGATCCCTTTGTTATCTGAGCGCATCAGCAATCGCTGCCCGGCCTCAAATTGCAGATAACAGCTGGGGCAGGGCACCAGAATTGCGTTGGCGCCCATCGCTTCCACCTGTTGGATTTTACGCCGCGTCAGGGCAAGGGCCGTATCCTGGTCCATCTCCCGCAGGCCGGCGCCGCAG
>CP070771.1:1126520-1134105 GCA_020345785.1 Desulfobacterales bacterium | reverse complement strand
GGTGCCGGCCAGCCGGAAGGCTCTGGATAAAGCCGGACTCAAGGCTTCGGATATCGATTTCTGGGAGATCAACGAAGCGTTTTGCATTGTAGCGCTCAACTGCATCAAAGAATTGGATCTTGATCCGGAGCGCGTCAATGTGATGGGAGGCGGAACGGCGATTGGCCATCCGCTGGGAGCGACCGGTGTCCGTCTGACCGGCACGCTGGCGCGAATTTTAGAAGCCAAGGGCGGCCGCTATGGCTGTTCCAATGCCTGTGTCGGCGGCGGTCAGGGCGTGGCGACCATCATTGAGAGGGAAGACTACTAATATTTATATTTTTTGCCTTTTCGGTTGAAATCGACATGAAAAGCGGAGTAACTCCGCGCGAATGGGCATGAACTTATTCCTTAACAGGCAAAAAATATATCTTATATATTTTCTGCCCGCTCCACAAAAAGTCAGCGGGACGGGCAGAAAATCTCTCTACTGCGGGTCAGAATGGAATCAACGTAAGGGGCAGAAAATATGGCAGAAAATATGTTTGAAGAATTCCATGAAGTTGTCAAAAACGTATCGCAAACGATCCTGAAATATGAAAAAGAATTGGACCGTCCTGTGATCGGCGTCATGCCGGCCTATTTCCCCATGGAGTTGATCGAAGCCGCCGGGGGTTACCCGGTGCAGTTGTGGGGCAATAATTTGCCGATTGAAAAAGCGGATGCTTATCTTCAGTCTTATTGCTGCTCGGTGGCGCGCTCGGTGCTGGAACTCGAATTGCGGGGTATCGCGCACATGGTAAAGGCCTATGCGTTTACCTCGCTGTGCGACACGCTGATTAACCTGAGAGAAATTTATCGCCGGATTTTCACCAAACCGACCTTGGAGCTTTCCATTCCGATAACCCGCACTATCGAGGCCCGGCGCAACTATCTCAAAAGTGTGGTTAAATCCGTAACCGATGGATTGGAGGCGGTTACCGGAAAACGAATGACGCCTGATTCGTTGGCGAACGCCGCCGGAATTTACGGCCGTATGCGGACACTTCAACGCCGCTTATACCGGATCCGGCGCGAACAACCCGGTCTCGTCAAAAACCATGATTTCTATACGGTGATCAAATCGGGCTTCTTCTTGCCTGCGGATACTTACAGTCGGATGCTGGAGGATTTGCTGGGCAAGCTGGAAAACCTGGCCGCAGAGGAGCGCAACCGTCCGAAGCTGCTTCTTTGCGGGATGGTTTTCGATCCGCTCGAAATTTATAAAATCTTTGATGAATCAGGGGCCTGGATCGTTGATGATGATTTTGCCAACGGTTGGCGCAGCGTATCCAAGGAAGCGCTGAAAACCGATAACCTGGTGGAAGGCATCACCGAATACCTTTTCAATCCGGCGCCGTGCTGCTGCATTTACAATCCCGACAATGACCGGCATCCTTATCTGATGAATAAGGTTAAAGCGTCCGGTGCCGACGGGGTTTTATTCTGGTATATCAAATTTTGCGAACCGGACGCCTTTGACCGACCCCAGCTGATGAAACATCTCAAAGACGCCGGTATACCGGTGGCTTTCATTGATCTGGAACTGACCATGACCAACTTTGATGCCGTCAGGACCAGGATTAACGCTTTTTGTGAAATACTGGAAAACGCTTGAGATTGCGGATTTCGGATCGCGGATTTCGGATTTAAAAATCGGATTTTATCCTTTGGCCTTGTGCCCTGCGCCAATTTGAGACTGCGACTTATTATATTTGCTAATTCGGCAATAATTATTTAGACATGCCGATTTAATATTCACCGCAAAGGCGCAAAGAACGCAGAGACGATTTGTTTTATGGTTGCCGTTGAGAGGACGGCAATCATAAAGGGCAATCCGCATATTCGGTACGCTGTGCAAAGGCCACGCAAGACTATTGCCCGAAGGGCCTGTGATTTTAACTTTCTGGCCTCTCAGCAGAAAGTTAAAAAAAAGTTCCTCTGCGACCTTTGCGACTCGAGCGAAGCGGGCGGTGAATCAATGTCTAAAGACTAATGGACTCATTAGTAAGTCTCAACTCAATTATTGAACTGTTCCTGGAGTAAAATTGTTATGACCAAATTCAACGCCTACCATAAAATGAAAGAGCTGTTGACGAATTATTATATCGAAGCGAAAACCACCAGGGAAAAGCCGATTGCCTGGATCACCAGCGGCGCCCCGGTGGAGTTTCTCTACGCCATGGACGTCCTGCCGATTTATCCGGAAAACTATGCCGCCATGTGTGCGGCCAACCATCAATCCATTGAGTTGATGGAAGCTGCTGAAGCGCAGGGGTTTTCCCAGGATATCTGTGCCTATGCCCGCACCGATTTCGGCGCCGACATTACCCAGGGGGGTCCGGCAGGCGGCCTGCCGGCGCCGCACTTTCTTTTGTGCTCCACCAACATCTGCAAGACAGTAATCAAATGGTATGAAGTCATTGCCCGCAAATACGATGTGCCGCTTTTTATCGTTGACACGCCTTTTTTGCATGACGGTCTAACCCAGGATTTGATAGACTACACGGTTTCACAATTCAAGGATCTTGAAAGATTTCTGGCGGATTTCACCGGTAAGCCTTTTGACCGCGACCGGTTGAAGGAAGTACTTCTCTTAAGCCGCGAAGCGGCCGGCTACTGGCAGAAAATGCTCCAACTCGGCAAGACGATTCCTTCCCCCTTCAACAGTTTGGACACATTTATCCACTTGGGCCCCATCGTCACCTTGCGTGGCACCCGGGCGTGTGTGGATTATAACAAGCTGCTGTATGAAGAAGTTGCCGAAAGGGCCGCAAAAAAAATTGGATCACTGCCGGAAGAAAAATACCGCGTACTCTGGGACAATCTGCCGGTCTGGTTCAAGATGCGGCGCCTGGAACAATTCTTCGAAAAGCAAAAATGCACTTTGGTCGTTACCACCTATGCCAACAGCTGGGGCCAATACAGCAATTATCCTGTGGATGAAAACGGCGATCCATATGAGGCCGTCGCCAAAAGCTATTTAAACGTCTACATCAATACCGGCTTCGAAGAGCGGATGAAGTATCTGGCCGGATTGATCGGTGAATATTCGCTGACCGGTTTTATCATGCACTCCAATCGCTCCTGCAAGCCTTATTCCGTAGGCATGTACCGGATGCAGGATGAACTGGCGAAAATGACGGGCAAACCCGGCGTCGTGATCGAAGCCGATCAAAACGATCCCAGAGCCTATTCGGATGCGCAGGTGGAGACGAGGTTGGAGGCGTTTATCGAGAGCATGGAGCCGATTCGGTGAAGAGGCTGGGAAGTTGGGAAGCTATAAGGCTTGGATGCTGGGAAGCTGGAAGGCTATAAGGCTGGAAGGGTTTTGAATAATAGAATTCGGAAAAACGCATAGAGTATGGTGCACAGGGCATTCCCTACCGGATAAATGGATTAAGACAAATCGAGAAACTGAAATATTGGGTTGCTGGAATATTAGACGCCCTCAAACCTTCTGAGCTTCCTGGCCTCCAAGCTTCCAAGCTTTCCAGCATCCAATCCTTTAACCATTTAAAAAGGAACGAATTATGACTTACGAAAACCTCATAGTAGACAAAAAGGGCCACATCTGCATTATCACCCTCAACCACCCCCCGGTCAATGCCTGGAACTGGGGCATGATGTCTGATTTTGAAAAGGCGGTCGCCGACGTTGAAAACGATAAAGACGTGCGGGTGCTGATTATCACCGGCGGTGGTGAGAAAGCCTTTTCAGCCGGCTTTGATCTCAGCGATTCGGCCAATTCCCACAAAACGAGTCCCAAAGGCCGTGAACTGTGGACGAAGCTGGATCGTTTTACTAAACCGGTCATTGCCGCGATCAACGGCCATGTTCTTGCCGGAGGCCTGGAGTTGGCCTTAAGCTGTCATTTCAGAATCATGGCGGATGATCCCAAATTAAATATCGGGCTGACGGAACTGAACGTCGGCATCATTCCCGGCTGGGGCGGGACCCAGCGGCTGACACGCATTGTGGGCAAAGCCAGGGCTCTGGATATGATTTTATTCAGCACCCGAATCACGCCCCAGCAGGCCCTTGAATGCGGACTTGCCAACCGGCTGTCCCCGCCTGATAAATTAATGGACACGGCCATTGAATTTGCGGGAAAGCTGGTCAAACGCCCGCCGCTGGCGGTAGGCTGTGTTCTGAAAGCCATCTCCGCCGGCGAGTATGAGGGCTTCGAACGGGGGCTTGAGGTTGAAGAAGAGGGCAGCGCCGTTGTCGGCGCGTCCAAGGATCGCGTCGAGGGCTTTACCGCTTTTTTGGAAAAACGCGAGGCGGTATTCACCGGGGAATAAAAACCCGAATTATAACAAGGCCTCTTGACATATTGGATTCGGATGAGGTAATCCAAATTCAGCTCTCCCTTGTTTCACATGGCCGTTACCGTAATCCATGACCAATTTTAAGATCAATTTATATCCACAGGTTAATTCCATCAGATTGGAGGTGATAGCTAAAAAGAAAGGAGACAGGACGAAAAATAATGATTGTTGTTTGTTTCGGTGAGGCATATCTTCATACAAACGAAAGGGGGTTAACATGGCTGAAAACAAAGTTGGCAGAAGGGATTTTATTAAATCCGCAGGTAAGATCGGCCTAGGGTTGGGAGCGGCAGGACTGGTCGGCGCTTCCGTGAAAGTCAGAAAAGCGACTGCCGCCCAAACACGTTCAATACCGAAGACACCCATCAAGGTGGCCACCGTCAGCTTTTTGACCGGGGCGGCGGCAGCACCTTTCGGCATTCCCGGTGATAACGCCTACAAGCTTTGCGCGGACAAGATTAACCAGGAAGGCGGCATCCTCGGACGCCAGATCGAGATGAAGAGTTATGATGAATCCGGTGGCGCCGATGCCCAGGTGAAACTGGCCCGTAAACTGATTCTGGAAGATAAAGTCGATGTTATCCTCGGATATATCTCCTCCGGCAACTGCAAAGCGGTGCTTCCGCTTAGCGATGAGCTGGGAGGACTGATTATCGCGTACGACTGCGGCACGCATGTTTTAATGGAAAAGGATCAGTCACCGTACGAGGTCCCGAAATACACCCTCGGATTTCGCAGTTCCGCCCATCTGGGAATCGACAATATCGGTCTGGCACGCTATATCCAGCAAAATTTTTCCGGAATAAAAAAGGTCGCCGGTATCAACCCCGATTATGCCTGGGGTCGCGACAGCTGGAAGATTTTTGAAATCGCCGTCAAGAAATTGATGCCGGATGTCGAGGTGACGAAAGTGTTGTGGCCCAAACTGTTCACCACCGATTATACAGCCCATATCAGCGCCCTGATCGGATCCGGTGCGGATGTTGTTCACTCGTCCCTCTGGGGCGGTGATGCGGTCACTTTTACCAAGCAGGCCATTGGTATGGGGCTGTTTAAAAAGGCTCGCATGGCCTATTCTCGCGGAGAGCCATACCCGCAGGAAGTTGGGATGGACTATCCGGAAGACCAGATTATCTGCTGCGCCGGGACCCACTATTTCCTTTACCCGCCAACGGATAAATGGCCGCTGAACAAACAGTTCGTTGAAGACTTTCACAAACGCTACAACAAGTATCCCACCTATCCGTGCTATCATGCCTATCAGGCCATTTATGCCTACAAAGCAGCGGTGGAAAAGGCGGCTGCTCTGACCGGGGGATGGCCGTCCAAAGAGGAAATCAGCATGACCGCCGCGGGGATGACAATCGAGACGCCGTCGGGCAACCTGATCATTGGTGAAGATCACAACGGACGTGAGGACGTGTTGGTCGGCATTTCGAAAAAGGTATCGGGATTTCCGTTTCCGATCCTGGATCCCGACCGGATGGCCATCTTTCCGGCACATCAGGTAAACGCACCGGTCGGAATCCGAACCGAAGACTGGATTGAGAGCTGGAAAGCCTAATCGCTGCTTGGAGCCGGGGCTGCTTGGTAGGTCCCGGTTCCATCAAAATGAGTAAAATTCCTGCCACTAAGA
The DNA here is from genome assembly GCA_020345785.1 of Desulfobacterales bacterium. Next base: position 1,128,120 of record CP070771.1, on the reverse strand, counting down.
CACGAAAGCACAAAGAATGAATGTTAAAGGATTTGGATCTGTTTAATAGATAATCTTACTTTTATCATGAAGAACGCGAAAATAAGATAGATAGAATACCACAATTATTCAATTTTCAATTTTCAATCTTCAATTGACAGAGGACCGCTTAATGGAAAACTGGATTATCTATCTTTTAAACGGGCTTTACTTTGCCTCCTTTCTGTTTCTAACATCCTTGGGTTTGAGCATCATTTTGGGGGTCATGGGGATTTTAAATCTGGCCCACGGCTCCCTGTTTGCTATTGGCGCCTTTGTGGCCGCCTGGATTGTCGGGTCTTTTGGTGACAAATCGCCCCTCATCGTTTTCTTCATCGGCCTGCTGGTTGCTTTGGGTATCTCCGGCCTGATGGGGCTGATCCTGGAAACGTCCATTATCAGACCTATGTACCGCAGGGCGCTGGAATATCAATTGCTGATCACTTTCGGCGCCCTTCTGCTTATTGAGGATTTGATTAAAATGATTTGGGGTGGAACGGCCTATTATGCTTCCAAGCCCTTTACCGTGATGGGAACCCTCGAAATTGGTGAAAATTTGTATCCATTTTATTTTCTGTTTGCCATTCTCATGAGCCTGCTGGCCGGGGCGGTTATCTGGTTCATAATGTCCAGGACCCGTCTGGGGATCATGCTCAGGGCGATATCCATGGACCGGGAGATGGCGAAGGCCATGGGGATCCGCATCGGGCGGCTCAATACCCTGGCTTTTGGACTGGGGGCGGCTTTGGCCGGATTGGCCGGGGCCCTGATCGTGCCGACAACGCCGGCCCTGTTAGGCATCGGAATGGACCCGTTGATTCTGGCTTTTATAGTCGTGGTACTGGGGGGACTGGGAAGTTTGAAAGGGGCTCTCATAGGCGCTCTCATTGTCGGTGAAACACGATCGATCGGTATCGTCTTTTTTCCCGAGATTGAGCTGCCGCTGCTGTTTCTTATCGCCGTCATTATTCTCGTCGTTAAACCCGAAGGACTTTTTGGAGCAAAGTAAATGGATGTCAAAAATCTCATTTTAAGACCCGCATTTTTCATCTGCACCGGCATCTTTATCGCCTTGTTGTTTTTGCCGCAAATTTTACCCGTCTATCAGCTGATGCTCATCGAATCCGGACTGACCTTTGCCATCATGGGGTTGGGATTTAATTTGTTGCTGCGTTACACCGGTCTGCTTTCTTTCGGTCATGGGGCTTTGTTTGCCACCGGCGCCTATGCGGTCGGCATGATGGGCCGCTACTTCCCGGATCTTTACCGCATTGAAATTTTGATTCCGGCGGCACTGGCGGCTTCTTTGATCATATCGGCGATTTTCGGGTTTATCTGCGTTCGCCACACCCGCGTATTTTTTTCCATCCTGGCACTGGCGCTTTCAATGGTTTTATTTGCATTGTTGGTCAAGCTCTATGATCTCACCGGCGGGTCGGACGGAATTCATATCGATTTGCCGATCATGTTCGGCAAATCATATGAAGGTGTCAAACGCTTTGAGTTTCTATCGGGGGGCTATTACTATTTTCTGCTGTGCATCTTTACGGCTGCCGTAATTCTGATGTACGCGATCGTCAAT
>CP070771.1:1118808-1126420 GCA_020345785.1 Desulfobacterales bacterium | reverse complement strand
TCGCCGGCTCGACGGAAAGGTAAATGTTGCGCACCAGGACCTCGTTTTCACCTGGCTCCAGTACGGATGCGTTAACAATCTCAAAGTTTTCAGCTTCGGGGATGCCTGCCGGTCTGGATATCAGGCGAACCTGGCGATTAGTGTCTCGTCCCATAATTTTTCTCCTTACGAAATATGCGGGAATGCGATTACATGTCGGTTTGTGATTTAGCCCGAAAATTTAATCACTGATCAAAATACAACACCTATTCTTTCTCTTTATACTCTTCAAGTGCTTTCTGTGCTTCAGGTGTATTTAGTCTATCCAGAGGTGAAAACGGAAAAATCTGCAAATCCGTAATATAAAAATACTCATCCTGATTTTCGGGGGAGCCATCAGGGTTGCGAAAAACAGGATAGCAAATTTTATGACCGCCATAGCGCTCCTGCCATTGGTCGCACAGCAGATCATTTTCAATCCAGCTTTGGCCTTTATCCGAACCGGATATGAGCCCGCGATAAACTGCGTTCCCGTCATGGCTGCGCTCGAACAATCCTTCCAATCCGATTATCCTACGGCCAAAAATCAATGTTTTGATCTCTTGTCCGGTTAGTCTGTTCTCATCTAGAATTTCATAGTAATCAGATAACGTACTTCGCGAAAGACCGGATTTTACAATTCCTTTAGCTAAACGATCGACAATTTTCTGGTCTTTGAAAGGGATATATCGCAATAACATCTCCAGGGGCCATGCAGCTGTAAAATTACCGGTAAGCCGGGCTGCTATTCTCCCGGCGTCATCATCGCGACCAACAAGTGCGTAGCTGACTGCTAACAACTCTGCCGCTTCATACAACTCCGAATTTAATTTGCGGCTGCTTTCGCACAAGCTGATGGTCTTTTCATATTCTTCCATATGAAAATGAGCCAATCCCTGCAAGTATAAAGCTCTTGCCGGATTATGCGGATCGAGTCGCATGGCATTTTTGATAAAACCAACACCCTTCATCGGGCTGCCGGACATGATCAAAACGTAACCCATCTGAAGATTGATAATCGCATTGTTCGGCTCCATGACGATAGCGCGCTCGGCTTCGACGAGGGCCTCCTGCCATTGATAGCGGTTCAAATTCATCTCACTGGCCAGATAGTGAGCCAGCGATGTCGAGCTTCTTATGGCTTTTTCCAAATACTCACGCGCTAAAAGAAATCCCGCTTCTTTCGACACACCAAACTGATTCAAGCCATAATGAAGCCTTGAACCCTGCCAATACGCGGCTGCAAGCGCCGCATAGGCCCGCCCGTAATTCGGGTCGACCTGAACGGCTTTTTCAAAAAAAGGAATGGCTTTATAAAAATCTTCAGGGGTCCAGCGCAGATAGTGTTCCCAGCCTTTCAGAAACAGATCATAAGCAGCTATGCTATCCGTATCTTTTTTGGCAAGTTGGACCTGTTCAGCAACATTCAGTTTTACAGCCAGGGCATTGACTATTTTTTGCGTAATTTTATCCTGGTAGGAAAACACGTCATCGATGACACCGGTGTAGCGCTCTGCCCACAGGTGATGGCCGGTGGTGGCATCGATCAGCTGGGCGGTTATTCTTACTTTTTTATCCGCCTTGCGCACACTGCCTTCCATCACGTAGCGCACACCGAGCTCCTCGGCCACCTGCTTTATTTTGACCGGCTTGCCTTTGTAAGCGAAGGTCGAGTTGCGGGCGATGACGAAGATATCTGAAATTTTTGACAGATCCGTTATCAGGTCTTCGGTGATTCCGTCGCAAAAGTACTCCTGACCCGGGTCATCACTCATGTTGACAAAGGGCAGCACGGCAATCGAAGGCTTGTCGGGCAGTGGATACGCCATTTCCTCGACCGCGGCAGGTTCAATCGAGGGATGCCGCATGTAAAACTGCCAGATCCCTACCGCTAAACCCCCAAGCAAAATTACCGCTATGACCGCAAATCTGTAGCGCCTGGTTCTCCCGGTATCCTTTTTCGCGCTGATAACACGGTGGGCGGCTGCACCCGGATATGATAATACCCGGTAAACTTGAACCGGCGTTGGAATGTTTTTTACTTCGTGCTCACCCAGATCCTCGTACTCCAAATCAAGCTTGTGCGCCACCTGCTCATAAGCACTGCCGGAGATGCAGACGCTGCCGCCGTCGCATATGCTTTCCACACGCGCGGCAATATTGACGCCGTCTCCATATATTCGACCTTCTTCTTCGACGACGTCCCCGAGATTGACACCGATCCGAAACTCCATCCGGCGTTCGGCAGGCAAGGCTGCATTCTGTTCGGCCAGCTCACGCTGTATCTCCACCGCACATTTGACGGCATCCACCACACTGGCAAAATCCGCCAGCAGGTTGTCCCCGGGCGCATCCACCACCCGCCCCCTGAACTGCTGAATAAGCTTCGCCATCTTCTCCCGGTAGGTGGTTAATGTTCGAATGGTCGCTTCTTCATCCTCTCGCATCAAACGGCTGTATTCCTTGGCATCCGCACTGAGGATGGCGGTGAGTTTACGTTTATAGCCTTTTTGGGGCATGGCATTAATCCGCTGGGGTCGAGGTTTTGAGACGATGTTGAAGGGGAGAGTTAGATGATAGCTAATTTAACTTGTGAATAGATCTTTCAGTTCCGGGTTCAGGGCTCCGCCCTTCGGACTTCAGCCTCGCAGTCAAAATTCAAGCCACCCTGGTACACGGGAGGTGAAGCAGAGGTGGTTATAGAATGCTAACGAAGCTCACTGTCTGGATTAATTGTGTAGCGGCGGGGTTTATCCCCGCCAACCGGAATATAACGGTTTTGCCAATACCCATGTAGCACTGGAAAAAATGATTGGTGCAAATCTGGCGGGGATAAACCCCGCCGCTACATGGTCATGCCCGTCCTCGTAGTTTTTTTAAGAGGACGCCCAGGCGCCTTGACAGGAAACCGCTCGATACAGGTATAATTAAGCATAGATTACTAGGAGGTCAAGGATGGTCATTAAAAAGGACTGCTAAATGCTGAGGACATAATCATCGGGTCGAAAAGGACAAAGGGTAATGTGAGGAAATTAATCTTGTGGCTATTTCTCACCCTCTAACACCCTTTCTATCTCAAAAACAGCTGTCCCGCCATCGGTGTGTGAATAGGGATCGAGACACTGAAGGTAGGCTTTGGTCTTATCATCTTTTCCGGCCAGACCCCATTGATCTGGTTCAGAAACTCTAAGTGCGTTATAGTGGGGCAGAATCGCTGCAAGCGAATGCATGCAGAGAGGGATATCTGCAACCAGCCGCCAACCGTCCTTCAGCATAAACGTATCACCTACTTTGTAGACAGAACAGGTGCCTTTAATCTCTTTGACCCTGACGATGAGATCCATTATTTTTTCAACTCTTCTTTAACCGCGAAGCCTAATTTTTCCAACGTCAACGGCTTTCTGATGTATTTGCCTGCGCCTAATTTTTGAGCTTCTTTCACCTCGTCTGTTTCAGCGTATCCACTGGCAATGACGGCCTTTTGATTCGGATGAATCTTGACTATCCTCTCGTATGTCTCACGGCCGCTCATACCCGGCTCCATGATCATATCCAGCAGAATTAAATCCACGCTGTGCTCTTGCAGGTATTCAATTGCTTCCTCACCGCTGGAAACGGCAGTAGCATTATAACCCAATTTATCCAACATATTGCAGGCAATTTCCCTTTGTGATTCCACATCGTCAACTACCAGGATGGACTCTCCGGCACCCCGGTAGTCTCCAAGCGGCCGGATCAATTTCGTGCCCGATATTTCTTGCCTAGTGATGGGAAAATAAATTTCAAATGTTGTCCCATAGTTGGTACTTTTAACATCGATATAGCCTTCGTGATCCTGCACGACGTTCCATACCACGGCCAGACCTAAACCGGTTCCACTTCTGCCCATCACTTTTTTTGTATAAAACGGTTCGAATATTCTATCAAGATCATCCGATGATATTCCCGAGCCATCGTCCGATACCACCAGAACAGCATATTCACCTGCTCTCACATTATCGTATCCCCTTAGCGGTTTATCGATATAACGATTTACGGTCGCTATGGCGATATGGCCGCTGCCGTCGATTGCCTCCGAGGCATTTGAAACCAGATTCATTACCACTTTTCTTAAATGAACATGAGAGCCGGCAATGTTAAGCAAGTCCGGATCGAGGCTGGTCTCGACGGTAACTGTGGGATGAAATTGTTCGAGATTTCGAAACTCCGGAGATTTTAAATAATCTCTGATGATGTCATTCAGGTTCAACGGCTCTCTGACCGTCGCCACTCCCCTGGCCACAGTTAATAAATCCTGCACGATGGCGACTGCACGGTGTCCGGACCTCTGCATCGTTTCAATTGGCTTTCTGAGTTTGCTGTCTTCAGGTAAATCCAGCAAAAGTAATTCCGGATAGCTCACAATCCCCGACAAGACGTTATTTAAGTCGTGCGCAACCCCACCAGCCAACAACCCAAGGGATTCCATTTTCTTCAGTCTGGCCAGTTTTTCCCGGCCATCCCGCAGCGCCTTCTCGGCCTGCTTACGCTCGGTGATATCGTGAATAATCGAATACAGCAGTTTTCTGTCTTTCACGGTAATGGGGCCGCTGTACACTTCAACCTCTCGGATTTCTCCGGTCGACAAACGGTGGCGGAAAAAAAAGTGCTGACGCTTTTCCTTCTTTGCCTGCTCCATTTCCTGGAACACTTGTTCATTTGTGAGTGTGTTTATGTCAGTAATTTTTTTGCCGGTTAGCTCCTTATAACTCCAACCATAAAATGAGATTGCTGCTTGATTGGCATCTACGATCTCGCCGTTCTCAGGATCGATAAGAAGCATTATGGAGTGATTGTTTTTAAACAAACTCCGATATCGTTTTTCACTCTCCCGCAGCTTCTTTTCAGCCAGCTTGCTCTTTGTAATGTCTGTAGCGACCCCCTCAAAGTAGCCTTTCTCCGACGATAGGATACCGGAAAACTGAAGCCAAGTGATAGAACCATCATCTTTTCTTATGGGCACTTCAAAGTTGCTGAATTTACCATGATTACGCAAAATCTGGACTAATTTAGCTCTCATCTCCGGATACACGTAGTGGTCTATGGCAACATATTTTGCGACGCATTCTTCTGCAGTTTTATACCCAAACATCTCAGCCATCCGGTTATTTGCCATCACCATCTTACCGTCTTTTAACCGTGAACGATACAAGCCAACCTGGGCATTGTCATAAATGTTTCTGTAGCGCCTCTCACTCTCCCGCAGCGCCTCCTCTATCTGCTTGTATTTAGCAGCTTCTTTTTCTAATTCCCTGATGCGTTGCTTTAATTCTTGGTAGGAAGGTTTTTCGATCATTGTATTACCTGCATCTAAGCTGCAATCGGCTTGTCCATCAGTAAAATAGAGACATCCGTTCTATTTATATATTTAACTTATGACTGTGATCCGATTTACATAGGCCATGCCCCGAGAAATGTGCGCATCGAGTCTTTTTCAAGTTTCAAAGCTTCGGGATTGCTGATGTCTGTGCATGGGACATACATTGTATCCCCATCCTGCGACTGGATGATGCGGCCCCATTTCAATGCTGTTTCATCATACCGCCGAAATAGCTTTCCTTCGGAATTTCGTGAATGACGGCATGGATGTTTTTCGGGTCAACGTCCGTATGCCGATTGATCAATATGAAAAATCGCTCCATCAACTCTTTCTTCAGTGCCGGATCGCGCCCGGGATACATGAAGACTTCTACAAACACGAAATTTGGATCGCGATCAGCATGCGTCTCTCGATTGGCCACCGGGCTTTCATAAAGTATGACCTGACCGATAATAGTATCCAGCTCCAGCGTTTTTGAGATGGCTTGCCGAATTTCTTTTACCAGCATGGATTTAACTCCCTGATCCCGGGTCTCCGAGATGTGGATGATGACTTGCGGCATATTGTCTCCTTTCTATTTAGCAGCACTTGCTTGTTATTTAAAATATTCAAACATTCACAACCCATGACAAATCCGGGGCATGTTTATGCCAGTCGGTTGCCTGCTGGAAAGCGTAACCGGCTCGCAGCACCAGATCTTCTTGAAATGGCTTGCCGTAAATCAAAAGCCCGATGGGCAGGCCGTTTTGGGTGAAGCCGCATGGCACGCTCAAGCCGCATAAATTCAGGATATTTCCAATGGAAGTATTACGCAGATAGCGGATGTTATTGGCCAGATAGTTATCCATGTCGGTGTCCACCTCCGCCACCGGTTTAGCGGGAACCGGAGTTGCAGGAACCAGCAGTGCATCCATTTCTTTTAGTGTAATGCCGGTTTTTGCTCGCAGTTGCCTGGCAAGGTAATTGGTCTGCAAATATTGAGCAGCGGTCACTTCCCGTCCTTTGATCATGCGGTGTGCCACTACCGGATCCAGCTCATCGAAGTGCTCCTCCAGCCACTTTTTATTCAGCGTGTAGCCTTCGCTGGCAATGATCACACCGCCCGGGTTCAATTCACGGGCTTCCTGAGCTTCGTTGAAATCTAGGCTGCCGACATCGGCGCCCAGGTCTTCAAACACTTTGCCGCACTCCCGCACGGCTTTCGCAACTTCGGGATCCATATCCTCCCAGAATACCGATTCTGCGAAGGCCAGCCGAAGTCCTTTTGCGCCTTCTTTCAAATGCTTGAGTGCATCGTGGGGTGCTACACCCAGGGTGATTTCATCCTTGGCATCGGGGCCATGCAGCCACTGATAAACCAGGGCCGCATCTTCCACCGAGCGTGTAAAGACACCGACCGAATCCAGCGTCCAGCTCAAAGGGTATACCCCTGCCCGGCTGATGCGACCCACGGTTGTTTTCAAACCAACCGTTCCGCAAAGCGCGGCGGGCACCCGCACCGAGCCGCCGGTGTCCGTCCCCAAGGCCATAGGAATCAGTCCGGCGGCCACCGCAACCGCCGAACCGCTGCTGGAGCCGCCGGGAATATGATGGGTTTGGCTCCAAGGATTGTGCGGTGTGCCGTGATCGTGATTGATCCCGACACCGCTGAAAGCAAATTGAACCGTATTGGTTTTGCCTGACAAGACCATTCCGGCCTGAGATAACTTACGGACGGCCAGGGAATCTTCGACGGCAGTATTTTTATCCAACAGTTTGGAACCGGCCGCCGTGGGCAGTCCTTTGACATCAAATAGGTCCTTGACGGCATAGGGGATACCCTGCAGGACCCCGATATCCTTTCCCTCTCTTAATTGCCGGTCTGCCGCGTAAGCCTGTTCCAGGGCCTGTTCAGCGCACGTCAAGCGGAAGGCATTCAGCTGGCCATTGAGTCGATTGATACGTTCCAGCAAATTTTGCACCAGTTGAGTAGAAGAAAATTCACCCTTGCGGATGGCGTCGGCCAGCTCGGTGATAGTTTGATAATGTAAAGGGAGTTTGTCCATGGCAGTATTTCCTTGTTTGGGCGATTTCCGGTTTTTTTACAAGAACTTGTTGTAAAAGATAAAAGGTGTCAATCCATGAAAAGGTTTCAGGTGTCAGACCCCAAAGGTTTCGGGTGTCAGGTTTCACGTGTCAGCGCCGCCGCCATCCGGCGAGGCAGGCAATTTGATCGATGACCAAACTTCTTCTCAT
>CP070771.1:1110913-1118708 GCA_020345785.1 Desulfobacterales bacterium | reverse complement strand
CGGGTTTGACGGTGACATTCGCGTTTAGATAGGCGACCCGGGTGCCGTCGGATTTAAATCCGCCGTCCTCCGCTGAGCACATCATGGCAGATGGGACTACCTGAATACCTTTGCGTTTCATATACTTGAAATCAATGTCAACAGATTCTCCCCGGGTGCACGACCAGGGGTATCCTTTTTGACCGTCCGGCCCTCCCGGGCCTGTAACCAAAGCCGAACATATGGCCAGTTGATCAGCTCTTACCTCCGGTTCAGTTTCCTTCAAATTACCTTCCAGCGTTGCTTTAATGAGCGCTCCCAGGTTTCTTAACCGGCGAACGACCGGTTGCGCTTCAGGTTCGCCCGGGCGGATGTTTATTTCAGATACCCGTATCGCGGTCGGTCGTCCGGCGCCATCCATTGAAACAAAGCAGCCGGGATACAGAACACATGGTCGCAATATTCCCCGCGCTCTCATCATCTTAATCAGTGGTCGGGCAATCACGTCACCGGCCATCTCCATCAATAGGGATGTTTCCAGCGGATGAGGTGAAATCGCACCCATACCGCCTGTAATCGGATTGTTTTTGCTGGCCGGTCCCTCAAATCGTTCCGGGTAATCCATCGCAGTGGGCAATATTTGAAATCCCCCATGACTGTCGACGAAGATCGTAAAGGATATTTCAACACCCGACATTAGGGATTCAATCAAAAGCGGCCATCGCCCCTTGCCGCCGAACATTTTTTTATAACTGTCTTTATAATCCTTGATTAGGGTTTCATATACTTGCCGGATTTCCCAGGAATTCAATATAATGCGGGCACCTTTTCCACCGGCACTGTAGGGATATTTCAGCACGGCACCGCCATGGGCATGGATGTAATTCAAACAGGTGGGCAGTAAATTCTGATAATCCTTGGCGTCCACTTCGGTCCAGGAGTCGGCGACCGGTATACCGGCATCACGACATAGTTTTTTGCATTCAATTTTATCACCCTCGATAAAAGCACCGGATTTAGCCAAACCGATGATATGATCACCGAAACCGGCCTGCTCAACGGTATCTACCAGGCCTTCAAAAAGAAGCGCTTCCGGCATGGGTATGACGTAATCGATATCACCTTCTTTCAATGCGGTAATGATGGCAGTTGTATAATCTTCAACGGAGTTACTGGCGGTCGCAACAAACTCCACGGGCCAGTTCATTATCTCGCAAAATTTCGGCATTGAAGGCGTTCCCCGGATGACAACGCCTTTAAATTCTTCTTGGTAAATGTCGCTGGTCGCCGTGGCAGTCACCAGCGCACTTAACAACGTTCTGCCATCGGTTCCGGCAAATGCAATTTTTTTCATTCCTCTTTTCCTTCATCAATATCCAGTATTCATTTTTCAATCTTCAATTGGTAGTGGTCCATTCCCTTACCAGATTGTTGCAGGCCGGGTCAATTATAACTTTGGCAACGACCAAAAAGCGAATGTCGCAGGTGGAATATTGGCCGGGCTTTAAGTACTGGTAAAAAGGAGCTGAAATCATCCACAATATTTTCTAATTTTATTAGATCATAAATTATGATATAAATAATTAATATAATCTTAAGGAGAGAAATACAGGATTCAGGAATGTAAATCGGATCATTACCTGCCTCTCAATCTGCACACCGCATTCTGAAATCCGCAATCAAACCGATGTTACCGGGATTCAGTAAAATAGTAGAAGAACGTATCCGCATGGCCCAAAAGAAGGGGCAATTCGAAAATCTGGCAGGGTCGGGCAAACCCCTGACGCTGGAAGATGACAGCCATATCGCGGAAGAGCTTCGGTTGGCCTATAAAATTTTAAAAAACGCAGATTGTCTCCCACCCGAAGTGGAATTAAAAAAAGAAATAGAGCGCACGGAAGAACTTCTAAGCGGTTTGGAGGATACGGCCGAAAAATATCGCACCTTAAAAAAATTAAACTTTCTTATCATGAAGTTAAACTCCATGCGCAACATCTCAATTGAATTTGAAGTGCCCCAGCAGTATTCGGCCAAGCTGGTCGAACGCTTTGAGACCACTGGAAAAAATAATAGGTAGAATTTTATGAAAAAACTCACTGTCGCTCTTCTGGCCGGAGGTATCTCATCCGAACGTGAAGTATCGCTGCACAGCGGCGAACAGGTTTATGAAGCGTTGGATAAGAACAAATACAACATTGTAAAGTATGATCCCAAAACCGATTTGGCCCGGTTGATGCAAGATGCCTCCAAGATCGATATTGCCCTGATCATTTTGCACGGACCTTATGGTGAGGATGGGACGGTTCAAGGCCTGCTGGATCTGCTCGAAATCCCCTATCAGGGTTCGGGTGTTCTAGGCAGTGCGCTTGCCATGAACAAAGTTGTCACCAAACAGCTTTATGAACGGGCCGGTCTGACCGTGCCGCCTTATGTTGTCTATGAAGGAAATGACACCGTGGACGCAGCTAAATGTGTGGCGCAAATCGGTATGCCCCTCGTTGTCAAGCCTGCGGCGGCCGGTTCAAGTGTCGGTATGTCCATTGTGAAGTCAGCCGACGACCTGCAGCATGCCATAGATAAAGCGCGTGAACATGACACTGTTGTCCTGGTAGAATCGCACATTGATGGCATGGAGCTTACCGGGGGGGTGATCGGCAACAAACAGCTGGAAGCATTGCCGCTTATAGAAATAATTCCGGATGAATCCCATGATTTTTTCGACTATGAGGCCAAATATACAGCCGGCGTTAGCCAGGAAATATGTCCGGCGCGCATTAGTGAAGAATTGACGCAAAAAGCACAAGAATACGCTAAAATTGCTCATCGGGCTCTTTTTTGCAAGGGCTACAGCCGAACCGATATGATCTTGAAAGATGATGAAGTGTATGTGCTGGAAACCAACACGATTCCTGGAATGACCGCAACCAGTCTTTTCCCCCAGGCCGCTCAACAGGCCGGCATGAGTTTCAGTCAGGTTCTTGACAAACTCATCGAACTGGGCCTTGAGGAGCGTTGAGATTATTGAAGAGTGAATATTGAATATTGAAAAATTGTGGATTTCAGTTTATCTAATCTCTCATCCTTTTACGGAAAAGAGAAAAAATGATGGGATTCCATAATTATTCAATCTGCAATCTTCAATTTTCATTCTTCAGGTGATGCAATGATCATCTCAGGCATCAGGGAATTGCGGGCGCGTTATGATCAACTCAAGCCGGGCGATATCTTTGTCGGTTTGATTTCTTTCAGGCACTTGAAAAAAACGGTGTTGATAGACCTCCTCGAACGGGGAATTCACTGCCTGCCCTCGGCCCTGTCCCAGGTTCTAAATGGTTCCAAGACTGCCCAGACCCTTGTCCTCAAGGATTGGATGCTGCCGCACACCTTGGCGATCCATCGCCGATCGGATTTGCTTGATGCCATTGCTCACTATAACCGACAGGGAATTACCTCGGTCGTAACCAAACAAGACCATATGCATTGCGGTCATGGTGTGCGGCGCTGGGAAAACATCGATGCTGTCTATAACACGCTGGCGTTTTCTGAATCACCCTACCCTTTTGTCCTGCAGCCGCGTGTCGAAAATTTAATCGACGTGCGGGTGATCATAGTCGGCGATTACGTCGAAGCCTACAGCCGCAAAAATCAGCACAACTTCAGAAACAACCTCTGTGTGGGCGGAAAAAGCCGTCCTTTCATTCTTGATGCAAAGGGACAACAGTTTTGCCGCTCGGCCATGGAACGGGGCAAATTTCCCTATGCTCATCTTGATTTGCTGATCATGGACAACGGTGAACATTACCTCTCCGAGATTTCACTCATGGGCGGTATAAAGGGAGCTGCAGTCAGCAGAAAAGAGCTTAATCGAAAGAAGCAGCTGCTGCTAACAACCCTGGCAAATCGTTTTCGATGTTTGGACAAACCGGAATGATTAATCACGAAAACACGAAAGAAAGAAAACACGAAAAGGGATTCATAATTGATAAAATTGTAATAGCTATAATTTTTCATGGATTTAGTGTTGGGTGTTTTGTGTTTGGTAGAATGTATTTGATTTCCCAGTAAGTTGACAGTTCACCGGGCACTAAACACCGAACACCAAACACTAAATACGCATATTTGAAAGGAGACTATTTTCGATGACCGGAGAAAAAAATGTAAACGGTAGTGTCGGAACACCGCTGGTTGGAATCGTGATGGGCTCTGATTCCGACCTGGACATCATGAATGAAGCGGCAGCTGTTTTGAGAAAGTTTGAAATACCGTATGAAATGACGGTAGCCTCGGCTCATAGAAGTCCGCAGCGGGCGGCCGAATTTGCCGGTTCCGCCTTAAAAAGAGGCTTAAAGGTGATCATCGCCGGCGCCGGTCACGCCGCCCATCTGGCCGGTGTTCTGGCCGCCCATACGCACCTGCCGGTGATCGGTGTTCCCATTGACTCTTCATGTCTTCAAGGACTGGATGCACTGCTGGCAACGGTGCAGATGCCTCCCGGTATTCCAGTGGCGACCATGGCAATCGGTAAACCCGGCGCCCGCAATGCCGGTATTTTAGCGGTGCAAATCATTGCAACCGCTGATCCTGAGCTTGGCCGAAAGCTCGAAGATTTTAAGCAGGATATGGCCCGACAGGTCGAAGCTAAAGCAAAGGCGGTTGAGGCCGGCTAATATTCATATTCACCGCAGAGGCACAGGGTACGCAAAGAATTCTTTTTTTATGTTTGCCGTGGAGGGGACGGTAAACATAAAGGACAATTAGCCCCAATACCAAGAAATTGTATTTGGCGGCATAGACAATGGGACAATCGCTGACAAATGCGCGAAGGGCTTGCGTTTATTCCTTTTTGGCCTCTCACCGAAAAGGAATAAGAAAAATACCCTCTGCGTTCTTTGCGTCTCTGCGGTGAATCCATGTCTAAACATTATTGAACTTATTAGTAATGGGCTTTAAAAGCAAAATAGTTCAAGTGGATCCGCAACGCCCAGCCCCCAAGACAATCATGAAGGCCGCCAGCGTTGTTCGGTCGGGTGGGGTAATCGCTTTTCCCACCCGCTGTCTGTATGGACTGGGCGCTGATGCTTTCAACACCGAGGCCGTCCGGCGAATATTTAGCATAAAGCAGCGACCGGATGTAAAACCGGTATTGATCTTAATCGCCGATGTTTCGCAGTTGGACCGACTGGTAAAAAACGTAACAGAGGTTGCAGCGGATATTATGCGCAAATTTTGGCCGGGTGAGGTAACCCTTGTCTTTGAAGCCGGCGACGTCGTCCCCCCTGTTCTTACCGGTGGCAGCGGCAAAATCGGGATCAGACTGCCCGGGCACCCCGTAGCTTCCGCTTTGGTTAAGGCGGTTGCCGGCCCTGTCACAGGCACCAGCGCCAATCTTTCAGGAGATCCCGGTTGTCATCGAATCGAAGATCTGGTACCGCAAGTTGCCCGGCAGCTGGATCTTATTTTGAACGCGGGGCCGTTAAAAGGGGGCAGCGGTTCAACCGTGGTTGATGTGACGGCCGGCAAACCGAGAATTCTGCGGGAAGGAACAATATCCGCCGACGAAATTATGAACCTCGTCGAACTGTAATGAATAAGGGTTCCGTCATTCAAACAAGTAACTGACCGATATTATGAAAATTCTAAGCACCAAATTCCAAATCCCTGGCCCAGACCGAATAAATTCGTGATGTATTTAGTGAGTAAAGCTACAAGCCTGAAACGGATAATGGTATATACCAATCACGTCGCACCAGGGCGGGCTGAAACAAATCCCAATGACCCAAAATCAAAATTCCAAACAAATGAGGCGCAGCATAAAGTAATTAATTCGCCGGCGCTATGATCAAAAAACCTTCTTCAGTTTTCAAAGAACTATTTACACCCTTCGATGGGCTATTTTTCAGGGCGGATTAATTAATCCTTATGTCTTGACATTACACATATTCTTGCATATAAAACCAGGTCAAAAGCCGGAGTGGTGAAATTGGTAGACGCGCTGGACTCAAAATCCAGTGGCCCTTGCGGCCGTGGGAGTTCGATTCTCCCCTCCGGCACCACAATCAGCGACCACCAGCAGAGCTGGGGGTATGAGGAAGGCCCCTGGAAGAGGCCGTAGGACCATGTTCTGCCGCTGGTCGCTGACGTATTTAAAGAATTTTGGCTGCATCAATAGTTTTTCCGGCTAACGCATGCCTTTGTAAATTTCCGTAACATATTTCGATCACCTTTGTCGCTGACCTTTGTGGTTTGGCATGCATGTGAACGCCTCATCATTCGCGTGCATCTTGTGTTGTTCAGCAGGATGCGGAAATTGTGGCTACGCTGGCAGACACAAAGAGACCAAAAAAATAAGCCAAAATTCTTTATTTTATCTCCATTCATATGTCACCGGCGTCGTTTAGGTCTGGACCACCGAAGAATACTCCCGCTGTAACGGTAAAACCTTTTCAATTCTCACCGGCATAGCCGGTGGCTTATGAATGGAGTTAGATAAGGGCACCCCGCTAAAGGTGCCCTTTTGAATTGGGCGCATCAGGTTCAGCGGCAGCCCCGCTTACTCGGCCGGCTTTCCATCATCCTGCCTCTGTTTTTCGATTTCTGCCAGATTGCGGCGGGCCTGCTCCAAATTAGGATTAATTTGGAGCGCACGGGCAAAGAGCTTATACGCTGCATCGATTTGCCCCTGATCCTTGAGAACCAGTCCGAGATTATTGAGGGCATCGGCGTGGTCTGGATCGATGGCCAGTGCCTTTGATAGATGCCGGACAGCACCATCCGGATCGCCAAGTCTTTTTAAAGCGAATCCAAGGTTACTGTGCACATCCGCATCTGAAGGGTTAATTTTGAGGGCGGCCTCAAGATACTCCATCGCCTCCCGGTAACGGCCCAGGAGCACCAGTGCCACCCCCATGTCGTTGAGGGCTCTTAAATGCTTTGGTTGAAGGCGCAGCGTTTCGCTGAAATGGCGAATCCCCTGCTCCAGCTCTCCCTGACGGGCCAACGCAGATCCCAGGTTGTAGTGGGCATCGGCATAGTCGTGTTTCATATCCAGGGCCCTGCGAAATTGTTTGACAGCCTCTGCCACCCGGCCGCCACGGAGGAGAGCCGCTCCCAGGTTGTTGTGCGGCCGCGCTTTGGCAGGAGACTTTTCGACACAGTCCTGGTACAGAGTAATTTCATCCACCCAGACCGTGTTTCTTTGATACGTCCACGCCGTAAAAAGCGTCCCCACAATACACAGCGGGATTACTCCCAGCCAAACCGGCTTGATATACCTGAGCACCAGGGCGACCATGAGCATAATGCCCAGCATGGAGGGTAAATAGTTGCGATGTTCGAATACGAGTTCCAGCCCGATTACCGAAGACTCAATTGCAAGATTGCCAAAAAACCAGAGAATACCAAAGGATAAGAGCGGATCTCGCCGAGCCGTCAGGATTGCCAGAACGATCAAAACCATGATGGCCAGGGCCGCAAAGAGGGTCGTCGTGGGATCGGTCAGGGAATAAGAGAGGGCAAAATCGTGGTCCAGATTCAATCTTGACGGGCGGGGCCATATCAGAAGACTGATGTAGAATATAACAACCCGAAATTGCGTCAGCACGCGCTGCGTCATGGTAAAGTCTCTGGTATCATAGCTGGACAGTATTCGCGCAAGCGGGGCGTTTTTGAAGTAAATCATTGATATTAAAAGGATAAGCAAGCCGAAACCCAGCAAAATCAGCAAATGGCGCGAACCCCACTGCCGGCTCAATCCTTGGAAAAAATACCATTCGTATAAAATGATAAATCCCGGCAACGTGGCGCTGATCTCCTTGGT
>CP070771.1:1102956-1110813 GCA_020345785.1 Desulfobacterales bacterium | reverse complement strand
ACGAACCGGGTGGGCCGATTCGAGATGGCTGACAAAGGCACTATTTTTCTGGATGAAATCGGTGAATTGGATATTGGTCTACAGTCAAAGCTGCTTCAAGTCCTTCAGGACAGGACCATTGAACGGGTGGGTGAGAGTCGTCCGAAAACTGTAGATTTTCGCCTGCTGTCGGCTACGAATAAAGACCTTGAGCAAGCTGTGCAAAACAATTGCTTTCGTTCAGATCTTTATTATCGAATTAACACGGTGACAATCACGGTGCCCCCGCTGCGGGAGCGCCCGGAGGATATACCGGTCTTGATGGAAAAGTTGGCGGCCCAACAATCGGCAGAGCGGAACCTGTCGCCACCGTTATTTGCAAAATCCTGTCGGAAAGTCATGTTACAATACCCATGGCCAGGCAATGTCAGGGAACTTAAAAATGTTGTCAAACGGTTAATCATTCTGCGGCCTGGAGAAACAATAACAGGTAATGAATTAGATACTCAGCTCAGTGGAATGCGCACTTCCACCCGCAGAAAGCATATGACATTGAAAGAATTGGAACGTCAGCACATCGTCAGTATCCTCAAGGATACAGGGGGTGTCGTGGGTGGAGCTAACGGAGCCGCCGCTATTTTGGGTGTTCCTCGGCAAACCCTGCAATATCGAATGAGGAAGTACGGAATTTCGGTCAAAAAATTGGAGACGCTGTAGAATTGAGTTGGCGCAGAAGCTTGCGATATCGATACGGAATCATTCAAGACATCCCGGGCGATGCACGGCGTGCTAGTTGACGCTGCAAGGTACTCGCCGTGTTCTTAAAGCTGCAAATCATGCAGCTTGACAATATTTGTGAATTCTGTCAAATGGTCGCTTTATTTCGATACTAACCCATGCGATCCAAAGCGCAAAATCGGGAGAAGTCGGATGATGGCAAAATTAGGATGTCAGGGATTCAAGGCCGCAGGGGTGGCCTGCGGACTGAAAAAAAACGGACGCAAGGATCTGGGACTTCTTTATTCGGAACGGCCGGCCAATGTGGCCGGATTGTTTACCCGCAATCTGGTGCAGGCGGCACCGGTCCTGCTCGACCGGCAGCGAGTCACCACCGGCGTGTGCCGTGGACTTATTGTGAACAGCGGTAATGCCAACTGCTGTACCGGAGAGCAGGGCATGCAGGCTGCACTGCGGATGGCCCAAACGGCCGCTGCCGGCCTCGGGGTGGCCGAAGAGGAGATGCTGGTGGCCTCTACCGGCGTTATCGGCGAGCCGTTGCCTGTTGAAAAAATAGAAGCTGCCGTCCCGGGCCTGATCGCTGCCATGCATACAGAAGGTATTCTGGATCTCGCCGAGGCGATCATGACAACGGATACCGTACCGAAGGTCGTTAACCGGCGAGGAGAACTGGAGGGAAAAACTTTTACCGTGGCGGCGGTGGCCAAAGGGGCGGGCATGATCCGCCCGGATATGGCTACCATGCTGTGTTTTGTCATGACCGATGTTCAGGCTTCTGCGGCTGTGCTCAATGAGATGCTGGTCGCATCCGTCGATCGCTCCATGAACCGGATAACGGTCGATGGTGATACGAGCACCAACGATACGGTTCTTTTAATGGCAAACGGTTTGTCCGGCATCGCCATCGAGAATCAGACGCAGCGGCATGCGTTTCAATCTGTTCTTGATGATGTCCTGATCACCCAGGCCAAGTGGCTGATCAAGGACGGCGAGGGGGCCACCAAGCTGGTGCAAATCGTCGTCAAGGGCGCCGCATCCGATCAGGAGGCCCACAGGATCGCCGACACGATAGCCAATTCCAATCTGACCAAGACGGCGCTTTTCGGCGAAGATGCCAACTGGGGCAGAATTCTGGCAGCCGCCGGTAGGGCGGGGGTGCCGCTCGTGCCTGAAAAAGTCGACATTGCATTCGGACCGGTTTTGATGGTGCAAAACGGTATCGGCTGCGGCAAGGCGGTCGAGGCTGAGGCCACCCGAATTCTCAAGCAGCCGGAGTTTGAAATTACCGTTGATCTGAAAATGGGCCGCGGGACTGCCAGCGTTTTCACCTGCGATTTTTCCATCGACTATGTGAAGATTAACGCGAATTATAGAACATAAACTATTGATCGTAAACGATCAATGTCGGTGGTCTGTTGTCCGTTGTCCGTTGTTAAATTAAAGAAACCACAAATTATGCCTTTGATGCGTCTTCAAAAGTTTCTCTCTGCAGCCGGCATTTGCTCCCGCAGAAAGGGAGAGGAATACATTAAAGCCGGGCAGGTTGCCGTCAACGGCCAAATTGTAGCTGAACTCGGCACGAAAATTGATCCCGACAGCGATCTTGTGCAGGTCGACGGGAAAACGGTCCGGCCTTCACAGCCATATATTTATATCGCCCTGAACAAACCCAAAGACTATGTCACCAGCTGCCGTCACCCGGGCGAAAAGATTGTCATTGACCTGGTGAATATTCCCCAGCGGGTCTATCCGATCGGCAGACTGGATAAAGACTCCACCGGCCTGTTGCTTTTAACCAATGACGGCCGGCTGCATCATCAGCTCAGCCACCCTTCCTTCGACCATGAAAAGGAATATGACGTGACGACCCAGCAAACCATCACCGATGGTGCGCTGCGCAAATTGGCCGCCGGTCTGCCGCTGATGGGCACCAAGACACGTCCGGCCCGGGTCCGTCGGATTTCAGATAGAAGATTTCGGATTGTTTTGCAGGAGGGCAGAAACCGCCAAATCCGCCGGATGGTTCGAAAAGTGGGCAATCAGGTGGTCCGGCTCAAACGTATTCGGGTCGGCAACGTCAAACTGGGGCGCCTGCCCCTGGGAAACTGGCGACACCTGACAGAAAAAGAAACGCAATACCTTTTAGAGAAGCTTTAAAATGAACTCTACGCGTTGTTCAATCGAAAATGCCGGCACGGGTATAATTTCATATTCAAGCAGTCGATAGCTTTCCTGAATCAGTGAATTCAGTCTGTCTGCCGTCTTCTCATTTTCCGAGCGGACGCGGTCCTTCAAAAATTCGAGTCTTTCAAAAAAGAATATCATGCGATAGCGAGACAGATTGCTTTTGCTCAACGGTTCGGCGGCATCCAGGCCGGCAAGTTTGAAATACGCAATGCTGTCCGGTATGCCGCGGTCAAAAAAAATGGTTTCATTGGGCGGCAGGCTGGATTCAATCCGTAATTTTTCTTCCAGAATGCAACCTTCAAACTGCCGTTCATCGGCTTTGATGGCTTCCAACTGGAGACCTTCATTTAACCGGCGGTCGATGTAAGCTCTGGCTGTCTCGTGGACGACTCTGTATCCCCGCCTCTCAAGCTCATTTATAACGGCTGTTTTTCCCGAACAGGGTGCTCCGGTGATGACATACCAATTTGTCTGGCGCATGGGTTTCTTCCTAATTAATCCGCCCTGAAAAATGGCATATTCAGCATATTTCCCTTTCATAGTTATTGATGCCGAAGACCTATAGTACGGTAGCAACCATATGGCAATCTAAAACTTTTTGCAATGACCTGAATTCGAATTCGTATCTAAATCTATAGCTTAGAAGATTCATTTTATTTCGGATGTCCACATTAAATATAAAATTTTGCGCTGTTGTGGATGGGATTGAACCCGTGAGGAATTCAGAGAAACAATACTTGGGATTTGAGCTCAGCAACGCGGCTGTTGCCATTTCGGGGCGGGCGTAACATTAAACCCTAAATGAGCGAGAATCGCTCATTTAGGCGTTCATTGTTATTTGTTATTCGTTATTAGATTTTGATCATCGCTTCTTTCTGTTAAAAAAGCGAGGTCATCAGGACGTTAGCTAAACGGGCTTGACTGCGGGCTAAATCGCGCTTGCACCTCCATCTACCATTATCGTCTGTCCGGTGATAAAATTGGATGCTTCAGAACATAAAAACAAAACCGGCCAGGCTACATCCGCCGGCTCGGCGATTCTCCCCATGGGAATCCCCTTTACGATCTGATCATAAATTTCGGCATTCGACCAGAACGGCTCACTAAATTTGGTGCGAACCATGCAGGGTGCGACTGCGTTGACCTGAATGTTAAACGGCGCCAATTCCTGGGCCATAACTTTGGTCATCATCTCGATGCCGGCCTTGGCCACGCCGTAAATGCCCATAAACGGTGCTGAACGCCGGCCGGCTATCGACGATATGCTAACAATCTTGCCTTTTTTCTGATCCTTCATTACCTGACCTGCTTTGCGGGAGCACAGAAAGGCACCGTTTAAATTGCTGTCGATGATTTTATTCCACAGTCCGGGATCGGCATCAACCAGGCCTGTCGCAATGTTCATACCGACATTGTTAATGAGACCGTCGATGCGGCCGAAGGCTTCGATAGCTTTCTCGAACAGCCGGTCGACGTCCTCATTTTTGGCGACATGGGCTTGAACGATTTTTAAATTATCACCGGCACTAAACGCTGCGGCGGCCGCATCCAGCCCCTCCTGTTTTCGGCCGCAAATGACAACCTTGGCTCTTTGGTTCAACAAAAGTCCGGCGATTTCATACCCTATGCCCCGGCTGCCGCCTGTCACCACAAAGACTTCGTCCTCAAGATTAAAAGACAATTTCGCCATGAATTTCTCCTTTTATATAGATATAGTCAGAATATTCTCAGATTATGTTCGGGGGTTACACAGCTGGCAGGGGGGAAATTTCGCAATCGTTTTTTAATTTTAACATTGAAAACCTGGTCCTCTGGGCCAGGATTCTTTACTGTTGTGGTTTACAGGCTGACAAAAATATTCTCATTATTTCTCTTCTCCGACCTCTGTTCTCTGCCGTCCGCTTCTATTCGATGTAGAGCTTTTGTCCGGGATAGATTTTACTTCCGGTATACAGCTCGTTTAAGTAGAGAAGGCGGTCGAGAGACATATTGTGGCGTCTGGCGATTATGAAAGGCGTGTCGCCCGGTCGCACCTCATAGGTGGCCAACCCATCGACAACCGGCGGCGCCTTGTACCCCGCAGAAATCGTCAGGCGCTGTCCTTTGTAAAGACGGGTGGAGGTCAGATTGTTGAGTTCCTGAACTTTTGTCGTCGTCGTACCGTATTGTTTGGCGATGGTCCACAATGAATCACCTTTGTGGACGATATGGATGACGGATTCTCCATTGGCGGCCTGTGGGACAATCGGAGGGGCGCTATTCATGTAACCACGTTGCGGAATTTTTAACCGTTGGCCGGCAACTATAAAGTTTGAGCGACGCAAATTGTTGGCCTGCATTATCCTGCCCACGCTTGTACGATACCTTCGTGCAATAACCGAAAGTGTCTCGCCGTGTCGAACGCGGTGATAGACATACGCCGGCTGAGGCGGATGGGATACGGGAATTTGATCCAATTGGGCCAGGAGTAATTCGCCGGAACCTTGCGGGACTTTGAGTTGATAGTTGTCGCCGGGCAAAATACGATAACGCAGCTCCGGATTCAGCTCTTTTAAGATCTGTTCGTCGACATTGATGGATTTAGCTACACTCTTTAGACTGACCTGTTTGTTGACAATAACGGTTTCGAATTCCAAGGGCGGCTCGACGAAGACCTGATCCAATCCGTACTTTTCCAAGTTGTTTAACACGTGCAGCGTGGCCAGAAAGCGGGGTACGTAGCGAGCGGTTTCTCGCGGCAGGCGTTCATACAGATCCCAAAAGTTGTCCAGGTAATTGATATTTTGACTGCGAATGACCCGTAAAACTCTCCCTTCGCCGCAATTGTAGGCAGCCAGAACCGTCGACCAGTCGCCGAACATACTGTGCAGTTCTTTGAGATACTCGATGGCGGCCTTGGTTGACTTGGCCGGGTCCATACGCTCGTCGACGAATTTGTCGCGATGCAGACCGAATTTATAACCGGTCGACGGAATAAATTGCCACAGGCCAAGGGCTCTGGATCGGGAAAGGGCATTGACCTTAAATCCGCTTTCAATCAGCGGAAGCCACGACAACTCTTCAGGTAAGCCGGCTTCCCTGAGGGCGAAGACAATATTGTCGCGGTATCGACCGGAGCGTCGGTAGGCCTCCTTAAAAAAATTTCTTTCGCCGCCTACGGTAAATAAATCGATCTCAGCTTGTACGTGCCGATTGATGTCCACAGGAATCGCATTGTGGTTTCCGTTGACCACGATATTGCGCGAGGCATAGATCTCCAGAATGCGTTTTGAGATCATAAAGCGCAAGTCTTCTTTTTGCTGGATGAGTTTGGGTTGATCCGTCGTATCAACCCCCAGAATTAAGGCATAGGCCCGGTCCAGAGCTTCCACCGCATTTTCGAGTTCACCCTGCTGCCAGTAGTCCTGGGATAATTCACATAACTCGAGGGCTTCATCAAGATCCGTCTGGGTCTTTTGACTGGTTGAGGAATCAGCTTCCAGGCCGGCTTCATTCTTCTCTTGGTCGGCGACGGCGCTTGCTGCATCTGTTTGATCTGTTTGATCCGGCTCGCCGTTGCCAGCAGATTCCGGCCTACTATCTTTTTCCAAAGCGAGTTCGGCAGAAGATAAGCCGGCGGCTTTCTCCGGAGAATTTGGATCGGGTGACCCGTCATGGTTGAATGAGATGTGGGAACATGCACTTAACAAAAACAACAGTAGAACAGGCGAAATTAATGGGCGAAGATTCATCAATTCAATTCCTCAGGGAAGTCAGGTATTCATAACAACTTTCGGAAACCGGCGGCGATATCAGATGTTAATACACTATATAATATCATTAATCAAAAATAAGTAAGATTGTCAAGGCCTTATATACAATTTTTCTTAATTAATTAAAAAAATCCGGCTGACGGTAAATATATCATGCGCTCGGTAAATGCAATGCTAATTTTGTGCCAAAAAATTCAAAGAACCTTTTCAAATCAAAAATAATGCTTACAATGAAAGGCTGCTTAGCGAGTTGATGGTTGATTTCAGGTATAATTACAAACGGGTTGGTGCGTTGAAATCATTAAATTTATTTATTACCAAAAGGTTTGGCTGCCTTTGGATTCGGACATTTAGACAATATTTTGACGGTTTATTTTACTTATTGAATTTTATAGAAAAATGTAATAAAGTGAAAGCGACCTTTCTTAATGACTCTCATCCATGGCGCGACGAAATGATCCATTCCCCGCTTTTTCGCTAAAAGGTATTATTTGTGAGTTATTTTTAACTTTGGTAAGGTTCCAATATAATTTTTAAAGAATTTAAGTGAATTTTTAAGAAAATTGATATTAAATTAAAAAAAAAGCAGTTATTAAGTTTTAATTGCTTTTAATGCTAAATTTTGGCATATTTTCAGGCTTGCAATTTTCATTAGAGATCGTTAAAGAAATTTGTTTTAAGTGCATGGGGCCTGTCTCGGACGTTATCAATCATTTTTGGTTTAATATCAAGAAGTTAAGTTGTGAGGCCAGCGTAGCTCAGCTGGTAGAGCAACTGATTTGTAATCAGTGGGCCGGGGGTTCGAGTCCCTTCGCTGGCTCCAAATTTGATTTCGGCAGACGGCTCATTTTAGGCGTCGGCTGAAAATGACTATTGCAGAGACAAGAGCGCCCATTCCCAATTTTAAAGGTTCTGGCCAGGGCGTTGGATGGCCGGCAGAGGGGCGCTGCGCGGCCTGCAGCGCCAAGCCACAATTGTCAATAACAAGCAGGTGGGGTTCCCGAGCGGCCAAAGGGAACAGACTGTAAATCTGTCGGCGAAGCCTACGGAGGTTCGAATCCTCCCCCCACCACCAGCCTGAAGATAAGGCGTATGTAGGAGATTTCGGCACTGAATCGGGATCGTTGATTACTACATGGCTTCCTGCAGGAGTTTTTTGCACGATTAGAGGTACCTTTTTTGTTGTCTTCACTGCTATCTC
>CP070771.1:1094970-1102856 GCA_020345785.1 Desulfobacterales bacterium | reverse complement strand
AAAGAATCCTGGTCCAGAGGCCCGCCGCGGGGATTGACTTCACCCCACAGGGGTGGTGTCTGCCGTCAGATAACCTATGGAATAATGGAATGGTGGAAAAATGGAATTTTGGGAATTAAAAACGGACGATGGTCTGATTTTATTTTTTGGATCCATGCCATCCTTATAAAAATAAAAACAGATATTTTTCCGCCAACCCAGTGTTCCATCATTCCACGGCATATGGTTACGGCACAGCCAATCAGCTTTGGCCTGGCCCAGAGAACCAGGTTTTCAATATCGAAATAAGGATTGCAATTTACTTGCCAAACCATGGGAACCATTGTCTTTGCTGCTGCGTCATGGTGTCAGTTGCAAGGACAACAGGAATTGCCTGTTCTCTTTTGAAAAGCACCTGAGCACCTTAATCTGTAACCCATTGAAATAAAATTAAATTATTCTATCAGACCTGCTAATTCCGCTTTCGTCGAAAATCGGATTCCGCGTTTCTGATGAATGAGCAGTAATGAACCAGCTGAACTTTGAGACCTGGACTTGGCCAAAATACTGTATTGTCTGCTTCTTATCGTTTTCCAGACGAGCCACGGCTTGGTGCAGGGGTTCCGCTTTTCTATCGGACGGTACCCGGCAGCCAGGTGCTCAGAAAAGGGAAGGCAATGACGAGGATCAACGTCAGCAGCATGAGGATCATGAACGGCAGGGTGCCTTTGAATACTTCCAGCAGGTCGGCGTCTTTGACAATACCGTTGATGACGAAAAGGTTCAGGCCCACCGGAGGGGTGATCAGCGCAAATTCCATATTGATGCACATAATCACTGCAAACCAGATGGGATCGATGCCGAGCGCCAGCAAAATCGGATAGATAAGCGGCAATGTAATGAGGGTAATCGAGACCACTTCCAAAAAATCTCCCAGGAAGATAAAAATGATCCCGATCAGAATAATGAACATCAGCGGAGAAATGCCGGCCTGGCCGAGGAACGTGATGATTTTTTGGGGCACCTGAAGGATGGTGACGATGTGTCCGAAAATCAATGCGCCGATAATAATGAAAAAAATCATGGATGTGGTTTGGAGGGTCTGCAGGCAGATGGTCTTGAGTCTGGACAGCGGTATCCTTTTAATACCGAAGGCGACAGATCCGCTGTAGGCCACCGCGACGGCGGCGGCCTCGGTGGGCGTAAATATTCCCGAGTAGATACCGCCGATAATAATCACGGGCAGCGCCATGCCCCAGATGCCTGCTCTGGTGGAAGCCCACCGCCTGGGCATGGAGGCTTTTTTGCGGCTTTGAAATCCTTTCAGCCGAGAATATATAACGGTGTAACATAAAAACAGGCCGATCATAATCAGGCCGGGGAAGATGCCGGCGATGAACAGTTTGCCCACCGACTCGTCCGTCAGCGAGCCATAGAGGATCATGAACAGACTGGGGGGGATCAGGATACCGATGGTTCCCCCGGAAGCGACAATACCAAATGAAAATTTTCGATCGTAGCCGGCATGAAGCATTTCGGGTAAGGCCAGCATCCCGATGGTCGCGGCCGTGGCCACACTCGAGCCCGATATGGCGGAAAAGCCGGCGCAAAACACGACGGTGGTAATGGCCAGTCCTCCGGGCAGATGTCCGACCCAGTCAAAGACCATGTCATAAAGGTCGCGGCTGATGCCGGATTGGATTAAAATGTTGGCCATCAGGATAAAAAGGGGAATCGCAATCAAAGTGAAACTCTCCAGGCTGTCATACACAATGGTCGGAAGGGCGGCGAAGGCATGGGATCCGTGGATGACCAGCATCATGGAAAAACCGGCAATGGCCAGAGCGAAAGCAACCGGAAAGCCTAAAACCAGCAGGATAAAAAAGGTTATGAACAGCACAGCCGTCATTGTTTTTCCTTACCTGCGGAGGACCGGCTGTCGATGATTTTGCAAATGGACTGCAGACTCAAAAGAAAACTGCCTGCCGGAATGGCAGACATGGGCAGCCACAGGGGAAACCGGTGGGCGGAGAGCGTGACTTCGTTGTAGCGGACGGCATCGATGCAGGCCAGTGTGCCGCGCCACAACAAAACCAGGCAGAAGATTAAAACGAGCGTGTAAATTGCAAGCCGGATCAGGCGGACATGGCGCGGGGAAAATTTCATCAGAACCACATCCACCATAATATGGCCGCCTTCCTTCAGGGTGTAGGCAGCGCCCAGAAACGTGGCCCACATGACCAGATAGATGGACACATCGATGGACCAGGTGGTGGGGGAGTTAAACACGTAGCGCGCGACGATTTCATAAAAAACGATCAGGGTAATGACGACAAACAGAAATCCCCCCAGAACGGCTGCCCACAATGTCAGTCCATCCACTATTTTTCTGATGCGGGTTTGTTTCATCGGTAATGCAAGACTTGCTCCGGGCGGACCCTTTTCAAGGGGTCCGTCCGGCATCTGCAGGCCGGCAAGAAGCGTTATTGCTTGATGAGTTCGATGATCTGCTCACCCTCTTTGCCGGTGCGCTCCACAAAACTGTCGCTGACCTTTTCAAGTTTTTGACGCCACTGGGCTTTTTCCTCGGCTGAAAGGGTATACACCGCCATCTTCTCCTGCATGGCAGCCGTGTTTTTCTCGTCACTGGCGATGACATTGTCGATGATGCGCTGCTGGTTTGCGAGAGCGGCCTGCCGGATGACCTCCTGGTATTCCTTGGGGAGCTTTTCCCACGCCCCCTTGTTGATCATCACCGGCCAGACCGAATAGGAAGAAGAGGTAATGGTTGCATATTTGGCAACCTCATACCATTTGCGGCTGACCACGGTGCCGAGGCCGGTGGTGGCACCGTCCACGGTGCCCCGTTGAAGCGCCGCGTAGACCTCAGATGATGACATCATCAGGGGCGAGGCGCCCAGGACCTTCACCGACTCGGCGGCCATCGGCGTATTGCAGCGAATCTTCAGCCCGTCCAAATCCGGCGGGCTTTTGATCGGACGCTTGCTGTTGATAATGCAGAAACTATCACCGTAAGCGCCGAAAGACAGCATGACAATTCCTTTCTGGAGGGCGGCGTCCTTGATCAGGGCGCCCACCTTCCCTGCCCACAGCTGCTGGATCATCTGGTAATCGGAAAACAAAAACGGGATGTCAAAGACGTCGATCATGGGTAGCGGCCCGGTGAGTGCGCCACCGTAGGTGATGCCCATATCAATGGCTCCCGACATCACAGCTTTTACGAGGGAAACGCCCTTGTATAGCTGGCCGGCCGGGTACACCTCAATCTTTACCTTGCCGCCGGTCTTCTCCTCCACGGTTTTGGCGAACTCATAGTCGGCAACCGTCAGGTGATGCGTTTTGGGCATCTGAGTTGCATAACGCAATACGATGGCATCCGCCGCCGAGGCTGCCGAGCAGAGCAGGGAAAAAAACACAGCCACTACCGAAACGAATACGGCGATATAGAATAACCGTTTCATGACACCCTCCTTCTGATTGAGTTGATTGATTTTTGACAGCAACTTACTTTGCTTCAGCTGAACCGTTTTTTATAAAATTACTGCGCTTTTCTTCGAGCCGCGAATCAAGGGTACTCAACATCTCGATCGTTTTACTCAATTGATTGTTGGATGCTTCCAGACTCCGAATTTTATTTTGCAATTGGCCGATTCTTTTTTTAAGTCTTAGATTATCCTTCTGGATATATTGCTGGCTTCCCTTTGAAGCGGATACCTTAAATGCCAGATTGCCGATGGAAGTCGTCATATTGGTTTTTTGCTTCTGATCGCGAATGGCATCCGTGGCCATGGCCCTGATGAGGGTAATGATATTCTCCTGATGCGTTTTAATCTTTTGCTCATAGTTTTCTGCAATCCAGGCGCCGGCGCCGTTCGGCAAGAGCAACCCTTCACTCAGAATTTCACTGTATCGGCTGCGCAGTTGAACAATCGGGTCAATCATCAAATCTCTATCATTCGGCAGGCTTGCGATCTGATCTGCAATCTGTTTAAATTCAGCCTGTCTTTGCCGAAACCGCGCCAAATTTTCCTTTTTGGGTAAAATTCGATACCGCTGAGCATAAAACTCCTGATCCAAAATAATGCCGATCATTTTTTCCGTGGCATTGATTACCGGAAGATCCGAGTTTAAGATCCCGTTATTGATCGCATTCAGCCAGTGCAGATTAAATAGGGAGTAAGCGGAAATAACGATGAGAAGCAGCAAAAGAACGCCGTAGCCAAGCAAAAGTTTGCGCGAAATACTGATGCGCAAAAAATAAGAGTTGATAAAGCTACCCACCGGACGTTACCTCAGTAAAGGAGCCTTGCCCCTAAACCCCGCCAAGGCGGGGTTGGACTTCGCCCCAGAGGGGCGGTTTTGGCCGTCAGATAATCTAAGGACCACTTCTTCGATGTTCGAATAAATAACCCATGATATTTATGGCGCCATCTATGGGTGCAGGGGATATTGGATGTCTGACTGGTCGTATATCATACAAAGAAATGTTTTTATAGATCAACCTCATTTTTTTGGTGTTCGAAATGAATAATGGCTTTTTTTCACCGCCTGATGATATTAATTACGTTGACAATTTGTTTTGAGATCTTATGTAAAGACATGTTGGAATCGGTCGCCGATCGAAACGATCAATAGGCAACCAAAGACAATCAATAGGTTCATGCTTCATGAGGGCTACATTCGCACCGATTCCATTTTCAACCTTCATACAAAGCGCCTTTTTGTGAATCACAGCCGCGCTCAAATGAACCCAACTGCTTCCCTGAACTTGAACGTCTACTGAATCTGTCTGTGCCGGCTTTCACTGCTGCAACATCACAGAAGCGCTCGCATATAGTCCTTATCCGAAACACATCGCCGTA
The DNA here is from genome assembly GCA_020345785.1 of Desulfobacterales bacterium. Next base: position 1,097,994 of record CP070771.1, on the reverse strand, counting down.
ATTAATCCGCCCTGGGAAATAGCTCATTCAGGGCTGTAATTTGCTCTTTAACAACTGAAGTCAATTTCGAGTAAACAGATCCGTAAATCCGTAAACCGAAAAGGAGAAGCGTCATGAAATTTGATATGGTATTTGAAGGCGGCGGCGCAAAGGGAATGGCGTTCGTCGGAGCAATGAGGGCCCTGGAGGATAAGGGGCATACCTCCGGGCGACTGATCGGCACCTCCGCCGGTGCGATTACCGCCACCCTCATCGCCGCTGGGTACTCGGCCGGTATGATGGAAAATGCTCTGGGAGAAATCGATGAAAAAGGAAGGCCTGTATTTGAAAATTTTATGGACCGCCCGAAAGCGAAAGATTATACCGCAGAAGACATCGAAAACAGTGTTACCATGAAGTGTTTCAAGAGTATCGATATCCCGCTTGTCCCCGAAAGGGTCGAAAAGAAATTGGATGAGCTCATCTTAAAGGGACTTTTAAAGCTAAGAGCCTATCCGGTATTATTCTCCTTCGTTGAAAGGGGCGGCCTCTACCTTGGTAACGCCTTCTTGGATTGGATGCGACGGAAACTGGATGAAGTCAAAGAAGGCTATGCCGCGATGACCATGCAGGAGTTTTTTGAAGCCACCGGCAGGGACCTCAGCCTGGTAGCGTCCGATACGGTCTCTCAAGACATGCTGGTTTTGAATCATCGCACGGCACCCAACTGCCCCGTGTCGTGGGCGGTTCGCATGTCCATGAGCATCCCTTTTGCCTGGCATGAGGTGATCTGGCAGCCGGGGTGGGATCCCTACCGAACATTTGATCCTTCCGGCAGAACTGTTCACAAGGAAGTAAGCCTGGCCGGCCACGCCATTGTCGACGGCGGCGCGCTTTCTAATTTTCCCATTGATAAATTAACCTCCGATGAACCGTCTGTCCGCGCCGTCATGGGCGATGCGGCACCGGACAGAAAGGCGGTGTTGGGCCTGCTCATCGACGAGACGCTGAAGGTAGAGGGCGCACCACCGCCCCCCCTTGAAGACGATGATGATGATGCAGGCGTCGCGGGAGATATTAAAAAGCTGCGAACGGTGCGGCGTGTGTCGCGGCTATTGAACACCATGATGCAAGCCCACGACAAGCAGCTGATCGCCGCCAACAACGATTTGATCTGCCGACTGCCGGCCAAAGAATACGGCACCATGGAATTCGACATGACGGAGGCCAGAAAAAAAGCCCTGGTTGACGCGGCCCAAAATGCGATGATCAAACATCTTGCCGGCCGAGCGTGATCAACATCGTCGGGTCCGGATGCCCGCTTTTCCTACCCGGAGGTGCGGGCGAAGCGGTTGCCGGAGGACAGCATCCGGCGAGGAACAACTCAGCAAGATCGAAATACGTATGATTTCATCCGCCTATTTTCCAAAACCCATCGCCTGGTTCCGCCCCCGACTTGCCTCAGCGCCTTCCGATGGCCGGTTGTCTTGAGCCGGGCGGCGTAAAGGTGCCGGGAACCAATACGGGGCTTAAGCCGCCTTTTCAGTGAGTATTTCCTCCGGCAGCCACTGGGGCCAGCGCTCGGCTGCCCAGCTGGCCAGCTTTTTGGCCTTATCGGATTTATTGAAAGGTTTGTCCTTGCGGGCGGCGGCCTCGGTTTTTCCCACCCACAAAAGATATTTCTTTTCGCCTTTTTTCGGCCAGGCCGGGTTCAGCTCCAAAATGACTGTCATTTCACCGAAGGTCGGGCTTGTACGCAGCTTCAGTTTTCCACCGGGTTGAAGCTTTTCCATCTGTTTCAAAATTTCATCTCTGCTTACCGGGTTCATGTTCGGGTCCTTTCTTGATGGCGGTTGAAATTTATGTTTCAGGGTCTCAAAAAAATAAGCAAAACAGGGGCCAAGAATGTATCCTACTGATTTTAAATAAAATATTTATTCGAAGGATGATCAGCCAGGAAACGCCAATTCGCTAAAGCAGTCGCTGAGGACGGCAGGACCTGAGGCTTATGCATGTAACAATCCGATATGAAATAAAAAAATTGAAAAATGCCGGCAGGAACCTCGATATCTGATTCCGGGTGGAATCAGAACTCCGATATCCTATTAAGACGTGGTCGAACCATCGCACCCTGCCTCAAGATGTTCAGACAAAAGACGAGATGAAATAAAAAATCATGATTCATTGACGTTCCCCTAATATCTTGTGGATAATGGCTTTGGTTTTCATATAGGTCGGACGTATGCCTTCGAGCCCCATCGGGCCGGCCGCCAGCGTCTGCACGCTCTTTAAGGGATTATCCGAGGCGTAATAGGCATACCTGACTTTGACGTCTTTTGGAATATGGCCTCTGATAATTGCAGCATTTATTGCACGCTGGTAGTGACCGCCTTCCATCTCCAAACCGACTGCTTTCCAGCTTGTGGTCTGAAATTTATCCAGAATGTCGCGGTTCTGTAGAGAGGTGCCGAGCACCGTTACAATTGGACCCGCATAAATGTTGCTGTCGTCGTCAAAATCCTCCCTGCTTAGATCATTGTCCACAATATAGTTGTGCGCCGGTCCCTCGAGAACATGGGCTGTTGCCAGCATGATGTCTCCCTTTTTTCCGGGCAATATACCTGCCTTGCCCATGATAGAGATGGATTGAACCTTAAGCGTTGCCGGTGAGCCGCTCGTATCCAAGGGCTGCAGAAGTTCATCCGTCATGACGAAACGGCTGCATTGTTCGATGCCCCTTGGAAGCCTGTCCATGATGTATTCCAGGCCCTTCAGCTCTATTCGCTTGGGATCATTCATACTTCCGTAAATTTCAGGGCTGAGCGTCCGCAAGGCCGCCTCCAGAGCCTGGCCGGATTGTCCAGCCATGCTGTAATGCCCCCTCAGTAAGAGGGCATGGGCAATGATTTGAAAAGATCTGACTGCAATCCATAGATATGTAAAGCTGTGAAAAGGCACCTTGTTGGGAGTATTTTTGTTTTATTACACCAGCGCTTTGATTTTTCTAATGTCCTGGGTTTTTCCCAACATCATCAATATGTCGCT
>CP070771.1:1086859-1094870 GCA_020345785.1 Desulfobacterales bacterium | reverse complement strand
TATGTGAGACTCAGCCGTGAAGAAACGGGTTGTTGACATCTTGACGGCCGAACGTTTTGGATCCGACGCGTCGATCCACCGTTCTGGCGGGCCGCGAAGGTGCATGCCGATACATCGAGCGGCAATGTTTTCGCTGCTGGGTCTGCTGAATCCACTGCCATGTGATGTCTATGCCCTCTTCCAGCGCAACGCGCGGTTTCCACCCCAAAAGACGGCCAATGACGCCGCAGTCCAATACATTATATCGGCAGTCAAAGCTGCGGCCGGGATGCCGAACGATGTTAAAGGTCTTGCCGGTAATATTCTGGATTCGCTCAACGAGTTCAGTGAGGGAGACGCCGCGACCGGTACCGACATTAAAGGTTTGCACGCTGCCCGGCGCTGTCGTTGTATCCTCGATACAAAGCCGGATCGCCTCTGCAACATCACCGGCGTATACATAATCACGGACCACATCGCCGTATAGGACAATGGCGCTGTCGGCCATCAACGCTTGCAGAAAGTGCCCGACGGCACCTTGGGGACGGCGCAGGTTTTGCCTTTCGCCATAAGCATTTGAGGGGCGCAGCACATATCCACGAATTTCTGTGTTTGCTAGAAAGAAGTCAAGGTAACGCTCTCCGATCAGCTTTGTCAAACCATAGCTTGATACGGGCCGGGTTGGATGGCTTTCAGGGATCGGTCTTGGCCGATGGGAATCACCATAGATCGCTCCACCCGTTGATAAGTAAATCACGCGTCGGATCGATTCAGCCTTGCGCAGGAGTTGCATCAGACCGATCAACGGCAGAGCATTGGATGTCAAATCAAAGGCAACATCCAGCATACTGTTGGCTGGCACCGTGCTGCCGGCCAGATAGACGACATCGGTAACCCCGGCCAAACCCGCTCGCGCCTTGTCCTGGTTGCCTATATCGCCGTAAATGATTTGCAACCCCTGAACATCACCAAGATTTTGCTCAAGGTGAAGGCGGTTACGATCAAACACACGAATTTTAAAGCCCTTGGCTGTCAAATGGCTTACCAGATGGGACCCGAGAAAGCCCCCTCCGCCGACGATCAGGCATCTCTTTGCAGGCTGCATATTGGCCTCGGCTCCGACAGACGCGCTTGAGAGGGTTTTAAAAGGAGCATTGTAAAAGTAATGATCGGTCAATTTCTTGCTCCCCAACGAGTCATCTCATCGCTTGAGTCGTCGGCGATCGCATGGACAACAGCAATCGATTTGAGTTCTTAGCATTGCCGGCTTTAGCGTAGGCTTGAACGATATTGTCACCGTATGACTGCCAGCTGAATTGCTCTGCCCTTTTTCTCGCATTTATCCCCATCTCCGTAATTTTATCCGGATGTTCGTAGAAGAAGAGGATCTTTTCCTTGAGCGCTTCGACATTACGAATGGGAATCACGAAGCCATCGATTCCGTCCCGGGCCACAGATCCCACATTTTGCGTAACGATGATCGGCCGTCCGCAGGCCATGGCCTCGTAGCTGACCAGGGCACTGCCCTCCTCCACGGATGGCAGCACGAAAACCGATGACTGAGAGTAAAAGCGCTGCGGGTCGGAGACATGCCCAGCCATTTTTACCGTGTCTTCAGCCAAATGCATCCTAAACAGATGTTTGCCATCAGATACGACTTCGCCTACAAGCACCAATTCGGCATTTTTCAAACATAGCTCCTTCCAGGCCCTTAGCAGATAATGAATGCCTTTGCGAATGCCTACCTGCCCGACGAAGGCCAATCTGAAGACATCGTCTTCTTTTTTGCTGGGCTGGAAGGTTTCTAAATCAACGCCGAAGGGGATGAGGATCAGTTTTCCTTCATCGAAGCCTTCCTCAAGGAAGCTCTCATAAACACTCTGCGAGGGAACGATAACAAAGTCCGCCAGGTCATATTCTTCAAGACTCAGTTTTCTAACATAGTTCAGCGGCAGGTCTTTTTTGAGGCCAAATTGTTCATACTCTTCTGCAATCAAACGGTCGGAGACATTGACATGCATCGAAGCCCGGTCGATGAAGGTTATCAGCCCAAGCTTTTTGGCTTTTTTTAAAGATTCAAGGCACTGACAGGCCCAGCCGTGAAAGATATGTGCGTCGGCCGTCAGATGGTGTTTGGTCACGCGATCAAAGTAGTAATTTTTCCATAAATAAAACCGCCGGCGGGGAAACAGCCAAGCAATCCGGTAAAGAGGAAAATGGACGTTGTGATGGCACTTAAGAATTTCCGGATGTATCCTTTCTTTGGCTCGATCCAGAGTGACGACTTTGTAAAGCAGTCCATTTTTGTGGATGCCCTCCACCGCATGGTAGGCAATTTCACCGATGCCCCCTTTGGCCAAGCGTGAGCCAATGGCGTAGATCACCTGCATGGCATATCTCCGTTCGCGAGATTCTGCAGCGTTTGAGTTTCAGACAAAATATCCCGATAGATGTCCAGATGACCAGCAACAGACGTTTCCCATGTGTAGCCGGCCACGGTTCGGTAACCGCGTTCAATCAATGCCTTCCTGAAATCCGCATGGTAGATCACGCTTTCCAATGCATCGGCGATTTCCGACGGATTCAAGGGGTCGACTAAAATCCCTCCCTCTTTAACAATCTCCGGCAGGCATGAACGATTCGACGCGATCAGAGGCGTACCGCAGGCCATGCTCTCCAAGGCTGGAAATCCGAAACCCTCTTCCAGTGAAAGAAATAGCATCGCCTGAGCCCCTGAAATCACGTCTACAACCTCCTGCTCGGCAAGATGCCCGAGAAAAATCAATCTGTCACCCATACCGATTTCTGTGGCCTTTTGCTTCAGCGACAGACCGTATGGGCTCATCTCGCCGGCCTGCACCAGTGTCAGGCCGACTCCATAGCGGCGGTTGAACTCAAAGACACCCAGCAGGGCATTGATCTGGTTTTTGAGCGCCACCAAAGGACCCAGGCAGACCACATAATTTCCAGCAACCTGTTGCGGCAAGCGGTCCGTTACTGGGAGGGTGTTGCCGGGATTGCGCCGACAAAAATCGATACCATGGTGGATGATTCGAATTTTTTCCGGCCTCGTTGGGAAGAAGCGCAAGAGGGTTTGCTTGGCGTATTGAGACGGACATACGATCCGGCAGGAGTGACAAATCGCAAGCTTATGGCTGAGGCGGTAGTAAATTTTTTCACCGAAATGTCTGAAGAATCCCTCGATCAACAGCGGCCGAACGTCCTGAACGGTGGTCATGCATCGATATCCCGGCATCACCGGCACATCGAAGGGGTCCGTCGCATGGTACACATCCGGTTTGATTCGCTTCAGCCGGCGTCGCAAATACCAGTGGGTCCAGATAACCTGGGAGGTGCCTTTGGGAATCACATGCTGGCGGACACCAGATCCCAGTCGGCCGGCGGGAATGCGCTTGTCCGTAACGATCTCAATGGACAGCGAATCATCTGAGCACAGCCGCCGTAGAAGTGCCTCGACGTATACGCCGATTCCACCGCTGAAAGCCGACATAGCCTTGGCGTCGATAACCACTCTCTTTGTGGGCATCCGACGGTAGTTCACGGGCGAAAAGACTTCTCGCAAGCTTGCAACAAACAAGCTGGCCTTGCGGAACCAGCGCCCGCGTGGGTGTGCGAAAATCATCGCCAAGCTGCAGAGCATGATCCGAACGGCCAGCTCAGCGAAAAGGCTGAGGCGAATTGTAAACACCGCCAGGGGCCCCATGTGCTTGTGCAGATAAATTTTGATGCTTTGCTGCAGCGCCGTGAAGGCCAGACTCGCTTCCTGCCCGATGGACCTGTTCCAGTGATGGGTAACGGCCACTTGCGGCTGATAGTAAACAGCCCAGCCTGCATCGACAAACTCCTTGCAGCAATCCAGATCTTCCAGATAAAGGAAATAGTTCTCATCCATTAAACCGATTTCAAAAATCGCCTCGCGCCTCAATAAAACTGCTGCCCATCCCACCCAGGCCACTTTTTGTACCCGACTGAATTTTAGCGAATACTTCTTCAAAATATAAGCGCTGAAAAAACGACTGTTCAAAAACCACTGCTGTAATTTGAACCTAAAAAACAACTTATCGGCCACGAACGCTAAAAGGCCGGGGAAAGACAGATTTGCCGAGGGCTGGACGCTACCGTCCGTATTCAGAAGCTTGGGGGCTACTGCGCCTACCCCGGCGTTGGCTTCCATGAAAGCGACCAGTTGCTCGACTACTCCAGGTTCAAGTTCCGTATCGCTGTTGAGCAGCAAGAGGTAGCGCCCGCGAGATATCCGCATACCCCGATTGTTTGCTTTGGCAAATCCAAGATTTCGCTCATTTTCGATCAGCACGGCCTCGGGAAACATCGTCTCAACCATTTGCAGGCTGCCATCCGTAGAGGCATTATCGACGACGATGACCTCAAAGGGTATCGTCATCCGGGCCCGGTAAATCGACGCCAGACAATTTCTGAGAACATCCCTGGCATTGTAGCTGACGATGATGACTGAGACCAAATCTTGTTTCACGTCCTGCCTCTGCACCCGCTCTCATCCCAAATGAGCCAAAATTCGATCGGAAGTTGGCTGTGCGTTTTTTGTTGCAGATGGTTTAACCTAAAGAATGTGCGCAATATTTCTCACTTCCATTTCGAACATAAATCGAATGATAACTTCTTCTGCAACTAACTAATTACGGAACCAGCGAAATACAGATGTCTCAATTGAGTATTTTCTTTCGATCGGGGTCTTAGCTGGGTTTGGATAGGATCATAAAGAAATTAACGCGGCCCAGTATCGGCCAGCCCCGGGTACCGTAATCGGCCCCGAACATAATCGCCAAGCCATGCAAAAACTTACGAAACTTTCGGCGCGTGCTTGGATGCTTCCACAGGGAGACGGCGGCTTTTTTGATCAGACGCACCGGAAAGTGCCCGTGGTCGTTGAAGGTCTTGGTCCGATAGTTGAACCATTCAAAATGGGAAGTTTCATGGAATCCTGCCCGGCGAGCAAATCGCCGATATTGAAGGATACTGTATGGCTTTTCGATGCTGGCTAAATGCTCGCGGGCCTCCTGCTGAAGGGGTGTATCCGTTTTGAAGATACTGCACACCGGTTCATTGATCATGATAAAGCGTCCACCCGGCTTGAGGAGCATACGAATACGCTCGAAAAGATCCTGCACCGAAATAGCATGGTGAACCGAGGAACTCGTGAATACCAGATCGAAGGTGCCTTTGCGAAAGGAAAGCTGATTGAGATCGCCCACCACTCTCTCGAAGTAGGGTCGACCTGCCTCTGCATAGGTGTCAAAAGTGCCCAACCCATGCATGCTGTGATCGCATGTATCGAGGGCAATACAAACTCGGGACATTTCCGCCAGCCTCCAGGTAGTCCAACAGCTCCCGCAACCGAAGTCCAAAACGACCGCATCCTTTGGGACAGAGCCTAGACTTATGGCTTCTTCAAACGTTAACAGACGACCCAGGCCTAATTCATCATCATCAAGAACAGGCAGTTTCAACAGCCATTCCGAATCAAACCGGCAGCGTTGCATGCGATCGGCAATCGCAAGGGCTGTCTGTTCTTTTTCCTGGACAACCGTTTCGGGTAGCGTGCTATACAGGTATAGAATACCATTGCGAATTTCATATGATTTCTCACATTGGTTGCAGCATACAGCGCCGGATCTGACCTCACGATGGTCCATTTCAACGGATTTAAGTCGGAGATCTACTCCCCGGCATCGGGGACATTTGATGAACTCGATAAGTTTCTGTTTCATTTTTTAACCGCCTTAATAATGATATCGTAAGGTTTGAGGAATGCCCGGCTCGGCAAGAGCAAGTCCAGCATCCATAGAGGCATCAAAAACAGGTTCAGGGGCCTCACCCCCCATAGTTTTTTTAAAAACAACATCAGGCGCAAAGAGGCTCTGGCGGGATAGAAGAGACAATATCGCCGATCCATTACGCGGAACCCATGTCGCTCGACAAGTGCCTTGATATCCTCGTATCCATAGCCCCCCCGCACATGGCCGAAGGCCACGGTTTCAGAGGCCTCTTGCACTCCCCCTATTTCCGGCGGATGCGGTACGCTGAGGACGAGGGTGCCGCGCTTTTTTAAGATCCGGCTCATCTCGGAAACCAGCAACTCGTCCTTTTCGATATGCTCTAGGACCTCGATGAGAAAAATCGTATCGGCACATGCCGACTTGAATGGCAGGTCCGGCATACAGAGACGTACCCGTGCGCACACCGGGTTTACAGTCACCTGGGTCAGCAAATTGTCCATGTTTACATCCGAAAGAACGGTCCAGCGATGGGACTTGGCCAACTCCCTGCCATAGAATCCGCTGCCGCATCCCAAATCAAGTGCTATCTCACCGCGGCCGGAGACCATCTTTAGGATGTGAGGCCGTTGGGCGACAAAACGTAAAGCGTCTCCCGAGCCGGGAGCGGCCAAAAAACGAATTATTTTGGCTGCCCGGCCAAAGGGCTTTAAAGCTGCAGGCATAGTCACACTAACGCATTTTCTCTAAAATCAGGGTATATGCAACCCGGCTGGGTCTGCGGATATAGTACTGATGTAAATAATTTAACAGCAGGTTCAGGGCGACCATCCAGCGCCACCTCGTTTTTGAGGTGACCGTCGCCAATTGATAGCCATTGAATCCAAACGGCCTTCGGTACCATTTCAGCCGCCTGAGCTTGAAAGTGGTGTCAATGGCGGGAAAGGTCCTTTGCCCGGCAGGAAAGTCGGAACAAAGGTATCGCAGTATGGCGGCCGGATTGTAAGGCTTGATATGTGTAAGGTTGTCGTAAAAACCCGGGTGCGCCGCCGGCGATTCTAAAACGAGGATACCGCCGAGCGCCAATACGCGGTTAATTTCTTTCAACAGCCGGTAGACGTCCTCTGGTATGAGGTGCTCGATAATCTGTGAACAAAGAATTCCCTGCACGGAAGCATTCTTGAAAGGCAACTCACATGCTTGACCCCGGACAATTCGACAATTCCGTTTCAAGACCAGTCGGCAGGCCTCCATATTCCAATCCACACCGATGCATCGGTTCGGATCGTTTACAAGGAAGTTGCCTGCGCCGCAGCCGATATCTACTATCGGGTCACAACCCCTGAAAAATTTTAAGTTCTCTTGACGCCGCCTTGTACCAACATAATCCTTTTCAACTTCTTGGAAGATAGTCTTTAAGTTTTTCAATTTGCCTCATCAGTAAATTGAAACAAGCAATGTACTTTCCGGCGGTATCCGTACCCAATTAATCAAATGCCGAATGCGTTCATGGTGAGTCGCATTAACAATGGCGTACTTGGACATCTTTGTGCTTTTGCCTTTTCACCCGAAATTCCCATTTAAGATCCAAGCAATTGAAAGTATAATCCCTCGACAGCAGCCACATGGTTTGTCAGGCTGAAATTTGCCGCAATCCATCTCGTCGCTTGCCGGCCGAGTTTCATCCTTTTTTCTCTGTTTTCAGCCAACTCCTCAATGGCATGCGCCAATGGGACCGGATTTTCAGCGGGTATCAGGATTCCGGTAAGATCATGTTGAACAATTTCCGGAATCCCGCCGCAAGCCGTTCCGATCACCGGTATACCGCAGGCACCGGCCTCGATAGCCACCCGGCCGAAAGGTTCAGCCTTGGATGCTACAACCAGTATGTCCAGAGCGGAATAAAGTTCTTCGGTTTTCTCAACAAAACCCGTCCAGACAATTCTGGAATCCACACCCAGTTCTTTTGCCAGCAACATTGTTTTGTATTTAAAATCCTGGTTACGGTCAAAAACGGAATCGCCTGCAATGATGAACCGCATTTTTCTATTCTCTGGTGCGACAAGTGACGCTGCTTTAACAAATGTGTCATGTCCTTTTTCAGGAGCGATCCGGCTGCAAATACCTATAATTATTTCATCATCGAAAATTTTATATTTTCGACGAAAATCTTTGCGCCTTTTTGGTGACGGGTGAAACGTATCCAAGTTTACCCCGTTGTAGATAACAGAAACAGGGGTCTTAACCTGTGATTCTTT
>CP070771.1:1078712-1086759 GCA_020345785.1 Desulfobacterales bacterium | reverse complement strand
GCGTTCTTCATTCCCGACCTGCTGGGCGGGACCGACAGCCAGCTGATCGGCAACGTCATAGAGCGCCAGTTCAAGTCGGCCAACGACTGGCCGTTCGGCGGGGCGCTGTCGTTCCTGCTCATGTACCTGACCTTCGGCGCCCTGGCGCTGCGTGCGGTGGTGTCCGGGTCGACTGCAATCTGCCTGACGCTCTGGCTTTTTGCCGCAGGCTATGCGCTAGTGTTGAGTCGTTGGAGCAGACAAAAATTTTCAACCATTTTGTTTCCAATTTTGATCCTGCTTTTGGCGGTCTTTCTGACCGACTCGATTGCCGCATTTTCTCTACTGGTGCTGATAATCATCAGCTGGATACGCAGTGGGATTTGTTTTCAGAAACAAAGGGGTATCCGACTCGCAGTTGAATTTCTGCTTTGCGTGTTCGGTGTCGTCCTGGCGGCCCTATTTACACCCGGCACGGCATATGGCTGGGCCCTCGGGGTCTGGATGTTCTTTTTATTGCAATCACTCTACTTTGTTATCTTTGATAATAGGACCTTTGAACCGGAAAATAACCATGAGTTCATAATAGATCCCTTTGAGCAGTCAAGCAGGCGGGCGGAAGCCATATTAGACAACTGCATTTCCTGCTCAAAATGAAAATCGGCCGCCTGACAGCCTTTTATCTCGCAGGATTGCCGGGGAATTTGCTCAAATTGTCGGCTTCATACGATACGCCGGTTGCGTAAACCCTTTACCACTGCACAATTTTCTGTTAACTTTTTTTTTGCCATACCATAAGTGGAAAAGGAGGGAGAAATGAAAGTAAACTTCATTTACATGACCGCCGGCAATAAAGGTGAAGCCAGGAAAATCGGAAAAGAACTGGTGGTCGCAAGGCTGGCCGCATGCGTCAACATCTTGGACAACATGAACTCATTTTACATGTGGCAGGGGGAAATTCAGGATGACACCGAGGTGGTACTTATTGCCAAAACAACTGAGGATCGCGTGCCGGCGCTGATTGATAAAGTCAAGGCTCTGCATAGTTATGATTGCCCCTGTATCTTGACCATTCCTGTATCCGGCGGCAATCAGGCTTTTCTGGATTGGGTTGCAGCAGAAGTTAAATAACCAAAAACTAATCCTGAAACCTCACCCGCAAAAAGCGTGGCCGGTAAAGCCTGGCATCGGAAGCCAATTTTTCAAAATTTAAAGAACTGGCGACATAAGTTACGATAATTTCATCCGGCGCAAGCGAAAGTTCCGGGTGACCTTTTGCGGCATAACAGAAAACATCCGAGCCCCATTTCTCCTCCGGACATTCATATAGAACTTCCGGTTCACTCCAGGGGCCCCAGGGATTCGGCGCAAAGCGGGCAACAATATTTTTTGATAAGCCCTTGGCCGTGTACACTGCAATATATTTTTCCAAGGCTGCCAGGTAAGATACCGAATACTCATTTGCTAAATCACCGCCGAGCCGCGACAACTTACTGTAATCGGTTGTCCAGCGCCCCGCCGAAAAAAAGCGCCACTGATCAAATTGTTCAAGTTTGGTTTCAGGTACCCTTGCCAGGATCATGGATTTGTGTCGAATTCCGCCGACAACGTCCTCTGTGGTGCCATAAATATAGATAAAATTATTCTCCCCCAGCACTGCGGAACCGAAAATTGTGTCGCCGGCGGGGGACAGGCGTTCCCACGGAATTCGGTGTTGAGACACACGCCAGCGGTTCGGCGAATCCTCGGGATTGGCCACACGCCCCAACCAGGTTCCTATGATTTTAAAGCCGAACGAATTCCGATCTGCGGTTCGTTCTGCCTGAATTAAATACAGATACAGCGTCTTATCCAGCTCAATCCCATGGTAGATCCAAAACCAGCCGCGGCTGTCAGAGGGTCGGACAAACGCCCGCGGTTCGCCGTCATGTGCTCTGCCCGTATAAAAATTCACAGAGACGTCGGGGGGAATTATTCCACGCTGGATGGCGATTGAGTTGTTTATAAGAATCGCATTTTCATGACGGCCGCCACGGGTCCCACCGTACCAGGTGTCCCCGAACAACCATAGGATTCGATTATACGAGAGTTTTACCGTGTAAGCACCATCGGCGCCTGTCCAGCCATCTTCCCTTTCGAATAAGGCATTGTAGTCCGGCAGAACTTCAATGGAAACGCGCGGCTGCGATGCACAGGCCGCAATTAGGATTACGGTAAAAAGTAGGATGAAGCTAAGTGTATGCTTTTTGCAGGTCATCGTATTCAGAAACTTGTCCTGTACCAAGCCCGATGAACTCCGGCAGGACGCCGGGAAGCCGGGAGGCTGGGAGGCTGGGAGGCTATAAAACTTGAAAGCCGCAAAGCGCATAACCAAAAATTGCGCCTTCCGGTCTTTCTCCTTTATCCTTTAACCTTTGTCCTTTATCCTTCCACTTTTACGCTATGCCCTCTGCTCACAAACCCGCACCCTGCTCCCCGCAACCCGCAACACGCAACACGCACCCCGCACTCCGCAACATGCAACCCGGAAAAGGGTCAATCTTCCAATTTAATGTTCCCCTCATACAGGTGGACCCCTCGCGGCCTTTTATCCAGATAAAACCCGATGGGTTTGGTGAAAAGCGGATCTTCATACACACTGCGCAAGAAGTCATCACGGAACTTCGGATGCGCAATACTGGCGATCGCCATGGCTTTTTCCCCGGAGGTCATCTCTCTCAGATCGGCAAAGCCATATTCGGTAACGATCACCACCCCGTCGTACGCACTGGCCGTCAGACTGATCCCGGGAGGATGCATCCTGGTAATTTTGGATTCCCCTTTATCGGTTATGCTTCTCATGGCGATAATGGGGGTTCCGAATCCGCGGTCGTTTAGGGCCCGAATAAAATCCGGTTGGCCGCCCACGCCACTGTAATACCGTCGGGGGTCGATAAAATCCGCCCACACATTGCCGAACAGATCCACCCCGATGGCCGTGTTCACCGAAATAAAAGGACTGTTTTTGCGCACGGTTTCGGCCGAGTTGGTGTAGGCCGAAGGCCGCATTTGAACCCCGGTCCGCATGTGAACGAATTTATAAAGTTCCTGAGAGCCCATAATCAGGCTGGTGGTGCTGTAACCCAGGTTGGCTTTCTTTTTGCGGTTGGTAACAATGCCCTGTTTTTCCAGAAGCATCAAACCGTCGCCGTAAAGCTCGGTTTGTACCCCCAGATCCTTAAATCCGGCATCTTTGATGATTCCGATCACGGCATCCGGGATTTTGCCGATTCCCACCTGCAGGGTGATGCAATCGTCGATAAAATGATGGGTGATCAGTTCACCGATGCGCCTCTCTTGGGCGGTTAAGTTGTTGAAATCCGGGGCGTTAAAATGGTAAACCGGTTTGACATTTTCCGTAATTAAAAAGTCGATGGACTGGGCATCCACGACACTTTGCCCCTGGGTAAACGGCATGCTTTCATCAAGCTCCGCGATCACCACCTTGGCATGATCGATGGCAGTATGCAGGGCTTCCACGGAAAGCCCCAGACTGTATTCACCGGTATATTCATTTTGACGTACTTTCATAAATACGACATCCGGCTCGTACTGGCGGCCTTTGCCGATTAAACTGTCCAGATTTGCCAGCGTACAGGGCAGATAATATGCCCGGCCTTCATTGGCGGCCCGGCGAACCTCGCCGCCGGAAAAAATGGAATAGGTCATCACGCGGTCCTGCAAGCCTTCTGCAACATAGGGCACCGGACCTTGCAACAGCAAATGAACCATTCTGATAAATGGCAGTTTCCGACGACGGGACTGGATAGACGCGGTCAGGGCCTCCAGGCAAGCTGTCGGGGTGGCGGCGTTTGATCCTACATAACACGTGACCTCATCTTTGGTTTTAAATTTAGCAGCAATCACTTCGGCAATTTGATCGGCTGTGATTGTTTTCGTTTGGGCATTCATGTACTACCTCCATCACCGGAAAGGAATAATTTTCACGCAGTATCTAAGGCTACCATGTTCCTTATCAAGACGCAACGTCACAAGGACACAAAACGTCCCAGTGTTTATAGAAACATTGACAGCAAACAGAAATGCAAAAGACTATCGGATTTGACATGTTCATGTAAGGATTCTATTATTTTCGCTGAATTGTAGACTTTCCGAGACGCAATTACGTCTATTTCCAGTGAATAACCCCTAGCAAATTAGTGGCGATCTATGTCCCAAAAACGAAAAGCCGAAATCAGGGAGTGCTGAAATGAAAACAATAGGAATCGCGATTTTTTTATTGGTCATCGCCGCAGGATTAACACCAGATCGGATCCACGCCGCCAGCCTTCGCTGCGGTGTCCGAATCATTGCGGAGGGCGATTATAAGGACAGGGTGCTGGCTGAATGCGGCGCACCGAATCATGTCGAGATCTGGGAGGAGGAACGCGTCTACAGGTTTCAGCACCACCCGCGATACTATGGAATTTACGATAACTATGATTTCGGTCCGACCATCACCGAGCCCGGCAAACCGTTCCGGGTAAAGAAACTGGTTGTCGTGGAAGTATGGACTTACAACCATGGACCCACCCGTTTCGTGGACCACTTGAGGCTGGAAAACGGCATCGTTACGGATATTACGAGCGGCGATTACGGATATTAGATTTAGTTGATTGGGTTGAATAGTTGATTGAGTTGATTACGTCGGGAGGTTCACTGTTTTACAACCTCCCAGCTTATAACCATTCCGTCTTCACACCTTCCCATCTTCCCACCTTCTTTTTTTTGTCCGCCTGAAGCCGACAGCTCACTAATATCGTAGTATTTCAACAACTTCGCAACCAGCTTCCAAATGCAGCTTTTTCTTGACTTCGATCTTTAAAAATAATATAATAATTACAATCTGTTACACAACAAGAAATTAAAGGCCGCCAATGGAATTCAAAGGGAAATGAAACGCAACGATCACGGCTTCACGGTATTAGAGATTGTTGTTGTTCTGGTGTTGATCAGCGTCATTGCGACCGTGGTCTTCACACGCTCCATCACGACCGACAGGATAAATTTTGTGGGACAGGCGGATAAAATTATAGCGCATCTCCACTATGCCCGATCCATGGCCCTGAAGCGCAACGAAGTATGGGGTATTTTCAATACCGGCAATGAATATTGGCTGTTTCAATGGAAAGATCCAAACTATGAGATGAATAGAGTGCTTCTGCCCGGCTGCGAAACGGAAATAATTTCACTGACCGAACTCAATCTTACCATGGAATCTTTTATACTTTATTTTGACGGTACGGGTAGACCTTATGAATTTAACCGCTACAACCCGCTGAATACGAATTTGGCAATCACGATCGAAAATTCAGATCGATCGCAGTCAAAAGTATTTAATATTACTCCGGAAACCGGCTTGATAAGACAATAATGAATTGCTTCAAATCAATATTTACGCCCTGCAACGGATTTTCTCTAATCGAGGTCATCGCCACCATCATTGTTATGGCCATTCTGGCCGCCTTTTTCGTGCACTTTATGGGCACGGCCCAGACTGAAAGCTGGAAATCGGTGGAATTAGTGGCAGCAGAAGCCGAGGCTGAGGGGAAGCTGGAGGAAATCATCGCCTATTTCACCTCGAAGATTAACGACGATCCGGACAATGCCCTAGACGCAGTGAAAAACAATGATTTCGGCAGCAACGTAGTTATGGATTGGATTGAGTTTGATGGAGGATACCAAACCATCCTGGCTTCGGGCACAAGCACGAATCTGAAAGTCACGATAACCTCGCCCGGCAATGACCTGACGACCATACTGACAAAAAGCCGGACAAGAAACGAAGATCCAAGCGTAAGATACTGATTTTAAACCGCCATGAAACATCAACGAGGCCTCATACTCATCGAACTTATCGCGGTCATTGTGTTGACCGGATTTATCGCATCGTTTACCAGTTTTTTCCTCTACTCGGGCATCAACGGGTATCAAAATGCCAAAAATTCCTTGGAAGGTGCGCTCAAGGCCCAAGTGGCGCTGGATCGAATGACGCTGGAGCTGCGAAGCATCAGTTATTTTACCAGTACGCCGACTGCCGCCTCGGTTGCATACCGAACGAAAGATCCTCAGCTTCAGGGATCACGCGTACTTAAATATCAATCCGGCACAGGAACAGGCGAGATTCTGATCGGCGTCGACGGGAAGGATTACCCCCTCCTGGACAATGTTTCATCATTCGGCCTAAATTATACTTACCGCGACCTGAATAACGACCCCTCGGCCAATGAGGTGGCCGCGATCAAGATTGGATTTAATGTGGCGGGCGTCGGCAAGGAATTTAGGACCCAAATCTTTCCCAGAAATCTGGTCGAGGAAGAATGAAACCATCATCAACCAACGGCAGCGTTCTTGTCTATCTTGTCGTATTGCTTTTGCTCTTCGGAGTTCTGGGCGTCATCATCACCTCGCTGTTTACAACCTCAACCTCAAGCTCAGCCACTCCCAACCAGGTTCGGCGGGCCTATTATGTGACAGAATCCGCAATGCGCTACGCCTTCAGCGAGCTCAGAAATTCAGATTTCGACCCCGACGTCATAAACACGCTCAACAATACAAAATATAGTCTCTCCCTGACGGAAAAGTTTGAATTTGACTTTAACATATTCGGTCCCTGGTTTGACGCGAATGAAGCCAAGAATATACCGGCTGGAACAGGGGACACCCTGACCCTTAAGGTGCCTCAAGGCAAACTGACCGATGAGTGGATGGCCAAGAATCCAAACGGTCTTTGGGCGGTCAATTATGATTCCATCGATTTGGATGTACCAACTGCCCGGAATGTCGCCAGCTGGTCACCTATCGAAGGTGACGATACGTTGCTGACGATCACGTTGGCAACGGGCCCCGACGATTTCAACGTCGACCAGGACGACAGCATTTGTCTGGCGGTCAGACCCACCTCAGACCAAACCATAAATGACGGCGAAAATCTCTATGTGGCGGAGGAAGCCAAGGACTTTTTCCCCGAGTATGACGGCGCCATCAACATTAAAGGGTTCGACTACGTCTACAAGCGGATGGTTCACGAGCCGGCCAACAACTGGGTGAAGCTTGAAAATGTCACCGCCTCGGCCATGCCGAACGTCGGAGCACCTTCACAGATAGACGTATCGTCAACAGATTTCATCGTTTTGTCGCCGCGCAACCATATCGTCATTCCCACCGGCATCGCGGACGCGGTAACGGTGTCAGGCACCCTCGAAAATGCCTTAAATATTTATGATCTGTCGGCCGTCAAAGCCATGGCCCGCAAACCCGACATCGATTTTAAACGCGAAGACCTGGAAAATGCTTTAACCCCGGTTGCTACGACGTCGAACTTTATAACCGTGGACAATTCGGAGCAGAACAAAACCATTAACATCGGGAGCAACGTCACAGGCCAGTCTAATTTCGGCGCGGTCTGGTTCAACGCAGATAAGGCCATTGGCGGCAAACAGAACGTTTGTCAGGCAGGCGCCTGCGAATTTGGGCGCGGTGTGCGGGTCTTTTTCACCCTGGATTACTCGGGCACCGCCGACGGTTTGACGTTTGCCCTGATCAATGCCACCAACAACACCACATCTTCCAGCGGCGGTGATAGGAATATGGGCGAACTGCTGGGGTACGCAGGCGACAGCCGCAAGGTTGCCGACCCGACGCTGACAACGGATTTCCTGGACGTCACCGGAGCCGGTCTGTCACCCCCCAGCCCCGGCCTGCATCCGCCGAAAATGGCACTGGAATTTGACACCTGGACCAACAACAACACCCTGAATTATTGCCAGGGAACAACAAAGCTCAACAGCAACCGCAACGACCCGTTTGACAGCAATCGGGACGCCGTTCAGTACGTTTTCTGGGGGTTTACCAGCCTGGCCATGCCGTGCCGCAATTATACTTTATCCGGAACACCGGTCGCCGATCACCCGTCCTACGACGACAACCGCCACGACTCCGGCGAGCTTGACCAACCGTGGCCACCGTTTACGACTGGGGGAGATGTGAGATCAACACCCACTGTCGCTGATGACGGCACTGGCGGTGG
>CP070771.1:1070505-1078612 GCA_020345785.1 Desulfobacterales bacterium | reverse complement strand
CTAATTAGTTTCCATCCGGAAATGGCCCTTTTTCCGATGCGTCCCGCCCCGGCGGGATTAACCGCGGGTTTACTTCCGCGACGTACGATGAGTACGCCTCGTCGTAAACCCTTGTGTCCGCCTCGGCGGACCAAATTGGAAACCTAATTGTGCCCCTTTTTATTTCCGGATGGGCACCAATTAATTCGCCTTGAAAAATAGCACATTTAGGGTTGAGGGTTGTTCTTTTACAACCGAAGAAGGTTTTTCGATCGAAGGTCCGACGGATTAATTTGAGCCGTGTCCGGTCGGAGGCGGGTCCTCTGAGCCCACGCAGTGGATAACTCCAGTCATAAGCCACCCCGATCAATCGGGATGAGAATTGAAAAGATTTTACCAAAATTCTTTATATGCATCAGCGACCAGTGACAGAGCCTGGTTCAGGTCCCCTCTATGGGCTTTCCTCATACCCCTAGCTCCGCTGGTGGTCGCTGATGGGGCTTCTATTTCACTTTAATCGCCACCATGGTGGCATCGTCCTGAAGTTCATCGGATTTAACAAAGCTTCGCAACCTTGAATTAATGCGGTCGATGAGTATTGCGCTTGATTCATGGGCACTTTCCGCTATCACCGTTTTTAATCCTGATACATCAAAAATTGAATTTTCGGGATTGGTGGCCTCCGTAACCCCATCCGAGTAGAGCAGCAGCAGGTCGCCCTGTTTCAAATAGATCTTCTGTTCTTCCAGCCGGTCGGAAAACTGAACATTTTCAAACATGCCGATGCTTATGCCCGTTGGTTTCAATTCTGTAATGGTACGGGTGTCGGCGCGATAATAAAGGGGCCAGTTGTGGCCGGCGCGGGCAATGGTGACCGATTTTTCGTTTAAATCAAAAAGGGCGATCACGGCTGTGATGAAATCGCCATCGCGCATTCGTTTGCAGATAAGATTGTTGACGTTTTGAAAGATGGCGGAAGGGGAAATATTCGTTTGCGAAAAAGATTGAAACATGCTTTGGGTGTATGCGGCATATAGGGCGGCGGAAATGCCTTTGTCCGCAACATCGCCGACAATGCTGATCAGCCGGTCGCTGTTGGGTTGAACGATGTCAAAAAAGTCGCCGCCAACCAACTTGGCCGGCTTGGAATAGGTGGCAATGGAAAGCAGATGCGTTTCGGGGATTTTTACCGGCTGCAGGCTTAATTGAATCTCTCTGGCAATCTCCAGCTCATCGCGGGTCGTCAATTTATCGACAAGTTCAACGACCAGCAGCAAGTTCAGAATGACAAATGATGCCAGAATGTAAAACAGGTCGACCCGAAACAAGCCAACCAAAAAACCCACCACCCCCAGACCGTAGAAAAAACGGCGGGCCGGTGTCAGCTGCATCATGAAACTGATAAATATTTCTTTTCCGATAAAAAATAACGACTTCACCGTGAGACGCTTCGGGGGTCGATCGGTAAGGCGGGTCTTGCCCTTCAGATACGTATACGCCTCCACAGCATCTTTCTTTAACAGCTGCTCTATCTCCCGGTGGTTTAATCCGCTGGTGTAGAGATAGAAAAATTCCTGGATTTTTCTTGCTTTTCGATTCAAGGCTTTCGCGAGTCGCATTGCATTTACCTTTCGATTCTTCCAACATTCCAATTGAGGCGATGCCCTTAATTTCAAAATTGAATAGCTGCCAGGCTGCCAGATTTCTAAGGAATTAAAAACGATTTTGCAAGATGAAAAACCGCCTATTTTGAATAGCCGCATTTTATTCGATGCGCCCTCTCAGCATGACATCGAGCTTGATTTATCCAGGGTAGGCCACTCCCACCCATGCAAAAACGGCGACAAATGCGAAGAGAGTCCACTGAAACATCCGAATGATCGCATTCCGGATGCTTGAAGTGGCCGCTGTGACTATTTGAACCACCGTGAAAACTCCAAAATTAATGGATATAAATTTCACCAGCAAAGAGGTATCGGCCTGAAAATGGTATCCGGCTCCGATAAACAGCAGAAAAATGGCAGACAAAACTAAAAATGCAGATATGTAGTGGAAGACACAGTGAATAACCTTTCTAGCCACAGCGTCAAATTCAGCCTGTAGCATGGGCCTTAGATATCGTTTGCGGCCCACTGTAAAGTGGCCCAAGGTGATGAAACCGGCAACCAAGCCGGCAAGCAAAATTGTTAGATTCATGTTTCCCTCCGAACTTGGCCTATTTTTTAATGCCATGCGTTCAAGGTTCAGATGGGACCTGAACAGCCGAACTTTTGAGCCCTGTCTCCGGTCCATGAGTATCGCCACGGGCCACAGAGCCGCCTGAACGACCGCTATGCATAATGACGGGCCTCATCGCATCGCCAATTAGACTGCTTGAGCCGAATTGGTTTCGTCTGAAGCGGTTAACGGCTACTTTGACATTGCTCGGTGTTTGAGGTTTCCCGTCTTGACACGATAACCGGCTTCACCTATACTCACCCGACATCTCATCTGTTAGCCGGTTTGCCCGTTTGTCGGTATACTGAAACAGTCCAACAGGCCAACGGGCAAACGGATCAACGGGCCAAAGGGCCAAAAAGACAGGCAAATATCATGGAATTTACATCCTTGGAGGCAATCTCTCCGGTCGACGGCCGCTACCGACGGGCAACTCAAAAACTGGCGGATTATTTTTCCGAAGGCGCCCTGATCAGATATCGGGTGCTGGTTGAGGTGGAGTATTTTATCGCCCTGTGCGAACTGCCGCTGCCGCAATTAAAACATTTTAACAAGAAACTTTTTGCGCCGCTCAGGGCCGTTTACGATGATTTTACACCGCAAGATGCCCGGCGGGTTAAAGATATCGAAAAAATCACCAATCATGATGTCAAAGCGGTTGAATATTTTTTGAAGGAAAAATTCGATGAATTAGATTTGCAGAAATACAAAGAATTTATCCACCTCGGATTGACATCCCAGGACATCAACAATACCGCCACGCCCTATTCAATGAAACAGGCCTGGGCCGAAGTGGTTCAGCCCGTTTTCAATGAAGTCATTGAGCTCCTTCAGTCCAAAGCACGCGAGTGGCAAGATGTGTCCATGCTGGCCCGCACCCACGGCCAGCCGGCCTCGCCCACCCGGCTGGGCAAGGAAATCTACGTGTTTGTTGAACGCCTGCTCGTTCAAATCGCTCAGTTAAACACCATCCCTTTCTCGGCTAAGTTTGGCGGCGCCACCGGCAATTTCAATGCCCATTACGCTGCCTATCCGCAGATTGACTGGCCGGCATTTGCCGACCGACTGGTGAACAACACCCTGGGGCTCAGCCGTTCCAGGGTAACCACCCAAATCGAGCATTATGACAATTTGGCTGCCTTTTGCGATAACCTGAAGCGGATCAACACCATCCTGATCGATTTGGACCGTGACATCTGGTCATACATTTCGATGGATTACTTCAAGCAAAAGATCAAAAAAGGCGAGGTCGGCTCTTCTACGATGCCGCACAAAGTAAACCCCATTGATTTCGAAAATTCGGAGGGCAATCTGGGGGTTGCCAATGCAATTTTAGAGCATCTGGCTGCTAAACTGCCCATTTCCAGATTACAGCGGGACCTGACCGATTCGACGGTAACACGTAACATCGGGGTTCCGGTTGCACACACCCTTATCGGTTTGAAATCATTGGTGCGAGGATTAAACAAACTGATTTTAAATGCGGATGTGATTCGGGCCGATCTGCAAAAAAACTGGGCCGTGGTGGCCGAGGCCATCCAGACGATACTGCGCCGCGAGAACTATCCTCAACCCTACGAAGCCCTGAAAGCCCTCACCCGCACGCATGCCGTTATCGATCAGAAGGCCATCGCCGAATTTATTGAATCCTTGGATGTTTCCCGTAAGGTTAAGGATGAGTTGCTGAATATCACACCCGAGAACTACACGGGGATTTGTAATTATTAAAGTGCCAGCAGAGTAATTTAATCCATAATAAGGGAACCCGGGGTCAAGGCAAACAGCACGGAGCATAGGGCATAGAGCATAGCGCAAAGCGTTAGAAGCCTTTGCTGAGACATTAAATCGTCAAGTTAAAATCCAAAACCGAAAAAACGCGGCTTCAGTTTCCTCCGCCCTTTGCCTTTTTCGACGCTATGCGCTATGCGCTTTGCTCTAGGCCCCATCCAGAAGCGCGGTGGATACACGGTTAACCAGCGCCCAGATGGCATCCGCTGCAAAGATTTCTTCAATGGATCGATCAAACAGCACGGTCATTTGCGGC
This sequence comes from Desulfobacterales bacterium, assembly GCA_020345785.1. The sequence continues at coordinate 1,074,372 of CP070771.1, read as the reverse complement.
GCAAATTCCTGGTCCCCCTGCCAGAGGAGGAAATATAGCGCCACCCGCGGAAAGGGCAGCAATCTGTAGGCGGCATCGGCCATATCCCGCGGTTCGCCCGCCAGGTATTCGGCCGCTTCCCGGAAGCCTCTTAAATCATTGCCATAACGTTTAAGCAGAGGATCGGTCTTGAGGGCATGGGGTCCCTGAAAAAAGTGACCTTCCTTCAAATCCTTTACCCCAACGATGTCCTTGCCGATGGGATAGATACCTTTGACATTAATCAGGTACAGAACGGTTACCAACTCAAGCAGCGGATCTTCTGTTTTCTCCCACCCGCGTTCCCCCGAACGTTTCAGACAGCGGTTCTCTGCATCCACCAGCACGTCTTCGTGCAAAAAGCGAAAAAGCACCTGATTGGACGACAGTGGTTTGAAAAGTGTTAAATTGCACAGTGATGTCATATCTTTTTGCTGCAGTTCATCCCAGTATCGGGATGCCACGCTGACTCGCGATCCGTCGGGAGCAAATGCCGGCGGTCTTTGCTTCAATCGTCTTTTCTGCATATTCAAAAATCCTTTACTGAAGGGATAGAGGCCTGCGTTAAAATTGCTGCAGGGAAATTGGCTGCAATCGCGCATGCAGTATTCGATCTGATTCGTCCGGGCACAGGCCAGGATGGGGCAGGTACTTCCCAACAGCCGTTGCTGAGCAGCCAGTTTCCTGCCTGCCTGATGACTGGTTCCCGGACCGCAGAAAGAGCAGGTTCCCAGCAGATTCAGCCTGCAAACATCGCAGTTAATGCCACAGGCACCGGTGGGCATGCTCTTACCTCATGGGTTTTATGAAACGATCCTTAAGAAATCAACTCTAATCGGCCTCTTTGAAATGCGTAAATCCCAAATTCCAAGCACCAAATTCCAAATAAATCTCAAAATTCAATGACCAAAACTGCTTTGGCAAATAAAAAACTTCTTTCTTTAAAATCAAGACATGTTTTGATTTTCGAATTTACGTCATTGGAATTTGTTTGTGATTTGGAATTTGTAATTTGGAATTTATTCCATCTATGCCGGTTTATTTTTTTGACATTTTGGGCAGATATGCGTGCTGCGCTGCCCCACGATGATTCTTTTGATGAGTGATTTACAGCGGGGGCAGGGGAGATCCGTGCGGCGAAAAACCTTCAATTCATCTTTATTGCGCCCTCGATGGCGGGCCACCGAATAAAAATTGGTCTCGCCGGTACCCAGCGACGTTCCAAGATTTTTTAAACCCCGTTTCAGAACCCTGGGGATGGCCCGATGCAGCGCTCTAATTTCGGTCAGCGACAGGGAAGCAGCAATGCGATTGGGATGCAATCCGGCATCCCACAGGGCTTCATCAACGTATATATTTCCCAGACCCGCTATAAACGACTGGTCCAGCAGTAGCGGTTTCAAAAGTCGCCTGTGCCGTTTGAGCTGTTCAGCCAGCACTTTTACTGTAAAACCTTTATTCAGGGGCTCCGGTCCCAGGCGGTCTAAAATCCTGGTCGCATCTTCCAACAGGTGTATGCGTCCGAATTTGCGTGTATCGTGAAATCTTAACTGTCGACCGTCATTGAAGCTTAGGATGACGTGTTCGTGCTTCATGCGGGGCGAATCCGCGGACACCAGATGAAGCCGACCGGACATTCTCAGATGCAGGAGCAGGGAGCTGCCGCTGCTGAATTTAAATACAATGAATTTCCCACGGCGCCCGATGGCGTCAAATTGCTGCCCCCTTACCTGTTGGCAGAATAATTTAGCTGAGGGTTCCGCTATCGTGCGCGGCCAGAAGACCCGTGCGGCGCTGATGGGGATACCGATCAGAGCCGCGGCATTCAGATCGTCGACAATGGTTTGAACTTCAGGCAATTCGGGCATGGTTTTATCCAGATGGCAGAAGCCAGATAACAGATGACGGATGACAGAGAACAGAAGAGAGTTGTCAGAAGACAGAGAACCGATGATTAATTGCAGGTTTCGGGTGTCAGCCAGTGAACCGCACAGCCGAGTCGAAACCATAGGACAGATAAAAGAAGCCATTAAAAAGATACTTCGATTTCGGATTGCGGAATGATAAGACCACGTTCAAGGAGAAGATGAAACTTTGACCTCGCAAACCTCCATCCTCATTCCGCCTTCAAAACTCTCTCATATGAAACTAAATAGTCTCTTGTTCGATTAAATTGGCCGATTCGACGGCCGACAACTGTGCTGACACCTGACACCTTAGATCTGTCCTCTGACCTCTGTCTTCTGCCCTCTGTCACCGCTTTTGCATTGACAATATTGGGACACCTACCTATAAAGTACCCCATTAATATGACAGACCGGTTGTTTTCGTCAAATAATATTCATCAAATAATATTATTAGATAACCCAAAGCATAAGGAGCAAGCATGGATTTTAGCCTTTCAACCGATCATGAGATACTGCGGGATTCAGTGCGCAGTTTTGCTGAAAATGAAATCAAGCCCGTTGCCAAGGAATTGGACGAAAAAGAAGAGTTTTCCTATGATACCATGCAAAAAATGGCTGAGCTGGGTCTTTTCGGCGTTTTTGTGGCCGAGGAATACGGCGGCCAGGAGATGGATTACCTGTCTTATATTATCGCTGTGGAGGAAATCGCTCGGGTGGATGGCTCCCATGCGGCTACCGTGGCTGCCGAAAACTCTCTGGGCATCGGTCCGCTGTATTATTTCGGCAACGAAGCGCAAAAGAAAAAATATCTGCCGAAGCTGTGCAGCGGTGAAAATCTGTGGGGTTTCGGCCTGACCGAACCGAATGCCGGTTCGGATGCCGCCAACAGCGCAACCACCGCGGTACTGGACGGGAACGAATGGGTGATTAACGGCAGCAAGATATTCATTACCAATGCCTCAACCGACATATCCGCCGGGGTGACGGTGCTGGCCCGCACGGGTGTCCGTGATGACGGCCGCCCCGAACTTTCCTGCATTATAGTTGAGGCGGATACGCCCGGCTATAGTGCCAAAGTGATGCACGATAAAATGATGTGGCGGGCGTCCAATACCAGTGAACTCTACTTTGAGGATTGTCGGGTGCCCAAGGAAAATCTGCTAGGCCCTCGCGGCCATGGGTTTCACCAGATGATGCAGACCCTGGACGGTGGGCGTCTGTCCATTGGGGCCATGGGCCTGGGAGGCGCCCAGGGCTGCTTTGACATGGCGCTCAGATACAGCAATGAGCGGGAGCAGTTCGGCAGACCCATTGCCACCTTTCAGGCCAATGCCTTTAAGCTGGCCGATATGGCAATGGAAATCGAATGCGCCCGTCTCCTGCTGTATAAAGCCTGCTGGCTGAGGGACAACGATCGGCCGTTTTCCAAGGAAGCGGCCATGGCCAAGCTGTATTGCTCGGAGGTGATGTATCGATGTGCCAACCACGCCGTCCAGCTGCACGGCGGTTACGGCCTCATGAAGGAGTATAACGTGGAGCGATTTTACAGGGATCAGAAATTGCTGGACATCGGCGAGGGGACTTCCGAGGTACAGCGAATCGTTATCGCCAGGCATATCGGCGCCAAATGTTTATAAAAAAAACTTTCCGGTTTAACCGGGGTAGGGGGTTTAATATGGAAGAAAAAAGTCGCAAAACCTTTATTGACATCGATTTTTTTGAGGATTTAACCGGCGAGATACCGACCGAGCCCCGCCGAGGTATGGAAGACATCGGTGAGCGCATTCGCAAAATAAGGGAGGAAAAAGGGCTTTCCCTGGAGGAGTTGTCCCGCTTGACCGGTTTCGAGGTGCCGTTTTTATCTAGTCTTGAAAAAAACGAAGCCCAGCCCCAGCTGGGTACCGTGATCAAATTATCCAAGGCCCTGGACAGTGCTTTCGGA
>CP070771.1:1062136-1070405 GCA_020345785.1 Desulfobacterales bacterium | reverse complement strand
GCAGCAAAAGGTACCCTGGCCGATCTGTCACGGTGCGATTGCATTATTGTGACCGGAACGGATCCGGCCGTCTCGCATCCGGTGGCCTCCATGCTGATCAAGCGGGCGGTGGATCGCGGCTGCCGACTCATCGTTATCGAAGATCAGGAGACCGGCCTGGCGTCGTATGCCGATCAGGTTTTGAAGACCGGTGAAGTGAATCAGGCCGTCGGTTGGGCCCGCCGTTCCCAATGCCCGGTGGTGGTGCATGGTGATGCCGTTTTAAAGAAAACTCTCAGATTGCTTCAGCAACTGGACAATGTCGTGTTTGTTGCTCTGCAGCCCGGGGTCAACACCTATGCGGCCGTATCCCTCGGTTTGAACCAGCGGGTAGATTTTTCGGCCCTTGAAGTGCTTTACGTGCTGGCCGGCAAGCAAAATGAATCGCTTGAAGAAGTTGCTGCAAAAATCGCCGAAAAGACATTCGTGGTCGTTCAGGCGAGCTACGCATCTGCGCTCACCGAGCGCGCCGACCTGGTTCTGCCGATGGCTGCCTGGCAGGAGCGATCCGGGACCCTGACCAACACCGACGGCATCGAGCAGCCGGTGCAGGCGGCCGGAAGCCCGCAGGGCCAATCAAAGCCGGACTGGGAGATCTTGCGTATGCTGACAGAAATGTTAGGCGGCGCGCAGAAGATATCCATGGATCACATTTTGCGTGACACGGCGCAAGAATTTTGCGGAAAGGAGAATCCGTCATGGCAAAAGTAACGATTGCAACCGACTGGCTGGCCGCCTGCGCAGGCTGCCACATGTCCCTGCTGGACATCGATGAACGCATTGTACCCCTGCTGGAATTGGTGGAGTTCACCTCCAGCCCGGTGACCGATCTGAAACATCCGCCGGCAAGCGGCGTTACGGTAGGTATATTGACCGGCGCCATCAGCAACACGCACAACATCGAAGTTGCCCAGCGGATGCGCAGTCGCTGTAAAATCCTGGTCGCCGTGGGCGATTGTGCCGCCTTCGGCGGAATTGTGGCTTGCCGCAACCTGGTGGGCACCGAGGCGGCGTTGCGCCGGGCTTACCTGGAGACCGAGAGCACCGTGGACGGAATAATTCCCGATTCGCCGGAGCTCGGCCGACCGCTGCCCTTCGTCACCGGCGTTGCCGACAGTGTAACCGTGGATGTCTTTATTCCGGGGTGTCCACCCAGGGCTGATGATTTGTACTTTGCCATCGGCGAATTATTGGCCGGGCGGGTTCCGGTCGTCTTACCACCGCAACATTTCAAGTACGATTGATTGTAGGAGAACAGCTATGAACGCTCGCAAAATTACGATTGAGCCTGTGACACGGATTGAAGGCCACGCGCGGGTCACCATCCACCTGAACCCGGAAGGCGGGGTCGATCAGACGTTTTTTCACGTGGATGAGTTCCGCGGTCTTGAGAAATTCAGCGAAGGCCGCCCCTATTTTGAGATGCCCCAGATTACCCAGCGCATCTGCGGCATTTGTCCGGTCAGCCATCATTTGGCGTCGGTCAAGGCCTGCGACGCGATTCTGGGTGCCGAACCGCCGCGGCCGGCGCGGCTTCTGCGGGAGCTGATGCACATGGCCCAGTTCGTCCAGTCCCACGGCATGCACTTCTTCCATCTGGCGGCCCCGGATCTGCTGTTGGGATTTGACGCCGATCCGGCGGTGCGCAATGTGTTCGGCATCGTCAAGGCCAATCCGCAACTCGCCCTGAAGGCAGTCCACCTCAGACGCTTCGGCCAACAAGTCATTGAAATTCTCGGCGGCAAGCGCGTCCATCCCAATTTCGCAATTCCCGGCGGCGTCAATGCACCCCTCTCCCTCAAGGATCGCGACACCATCGCCGCGGAACGAAATCGACACCTGGATTTTGCGCGGGAAGCCGTGGATCTCGCCAAACAATGGCTCGACGGGCACAAAGAAATGGCCCGCAGCTTTGCCGCCTTTCCCTCCAACTATATGGGCTTGGTGGATGCACAGGGAGAACTGAAGCTGTATGACGGCCAGATCCGCATCCGGGATGCCCAGGGCGACCTGCTGGCTCAATTTTCGCCGTCGGCGTATCTGGATAACATTGCCGAACATGTCGAACCGTGGTCTTTTTTGAAGTTTCCATACTATCGCAAACAGGGATGGCCCCAGGGCGCATACCGCGTCGGTCCGCTGGGACGCCTGAATACCGCGGACAATATGGGCACCCCCCTGGCCGACAAGGAACTGGACGAGTTCAGGCAGGTTGCAGAGGGCAAGCCGGTCGAGGGCTCCCTTTTCTACCACTATGCCCGCATGATCGAATTGCTGTTCGCCCTGGAAACCATGGGCCGCCTGCTGGAAGACCGTGACATTTTGTCAAGCGACATCCGGGCCCTTGGATCACGGAAACTGAATCCCCGGGGAATCGGTGTAATCGAGGCACCCCGCGGAACCCTGATTCACGATTACACGGTCGATGAAAACGGTCTGCTTTCGCGCGTCAACCTTATTGTGGCCACCGGCCACAACAACTGGGCCATGAACCAGGCCGTGTCCGCCGTTGCAAAGGCATATATCAACGGCACTCAACCAACCGAGGGGATCCTGAATCGCGTGGAGGCTTCCATCCGGTGCTACGACCCCTGTTTATCGTGTTCAACCCATGCCATCGGCCGCATGCCGCTGCAGGTGGTGGTATTGGGGACCGACGGCACCATTTTGCGGCAAATGGCCCGCTGACGGATGAGTTGAAAACCATGGTTTGCAATCTCGTCATCGGCTACGGAAACTTGGAACGGCAGGACGACGGGGTCGGCTTCCACGTCGTCAACCGTTTGCGTCGGCACCTGGCGCAGAAACCGCTGTGCCGGAATGATGACGGATTGTCCCGGCTCGGACGCCGCACGGATGCCGTCTTTATCCGACAATTGGTGCCCGAGTTGAGCGAGACGGCTGCCCGCTATGAGCGGTTGATTTTCGTGGATGCGCATGTACCGGCCGACATGCCGCATCTGGCGTGCACGCGTCTTTATCCGGAGGATGGCATGGCGCTGTTCAGCCACCATATGCATCCGGCGCAGTTGCTTGGGATCCTGAAGGCCCTGTGGGATCAGGAACCAATCAGTCATCTGCTCTCGATTCAGGGGTGTCGATTCGGGTTGGGCCGAAGGCTTTCCGCCACGACCAGAGAACTTGTGGCTCCTGCAACCGCATTGATTTTAGAATTGCTCGAAACGTTTTCAGATCCGCTGCCACCTGCGGCCGGCCGAAAGTCATAGCATCCCAATAACCGTTGGGAAAAGGAGGATATCATGGTAACAAAGGTCCAGACAACAACTTATGTACCGGGCACCTATGCCCGCAAACGGCCCGGGGCCGCCCAGATGGCCGAGCAGTACATCCGAGAATGGGAGCAAAAACGTCTCAAAGCCGGCGAACGCAAGTCCGTTATGACCGAAATCGCTCCGACAATTTGTTTTTCGCGAAAAATCGGCGTCGGCGCCCTTGAAGTTGCCGATATCCTGTCGGATAAAATTAAATTCCGGGTGGCAGATCGGGAAATTCTCGAAACCATCGCCACGGATAATAAACTGGCGGCCAAAACCGTGGCATTTTTCGATGAACGCTATCCCGGGAAAATGCTTGAATTAGGCGCCATGCTTTTCGGTGAAAAGTCTTTTATCATGAGTGACTACATGCGCCATATTATCAGCGCTGTCTTTGCCATGGCCGAAACCGGCTCAACGATATTTGTCGGAAGGGGTACGCATCTTTTATTACCGCGCGATCGGTTGCTGGCAGTCCGATTTATCTGTTCGGATGAACACCGCATAGACCGTCTGTCCCGGATTCTGAACATCGATGCCAAAGCAGCGGCAAGTTTGCTGAAAAAATCAGACAAGGAACAACGGGAGTTTTTCAAGAAGGCCTTCGGCCGCAAAGAGGCCACCGCGTACGAGTTCGATCTGGTCATCAACTTCGACTATCTCAAAAGTCCGGCGGCCGCCGCCGAAGTTGTCGCCACGGCCTTCAATGAAAAATTCAAAAATCAGACGGGAGGTTAAGGCGTGCGTACTTATTAGAGAATGCTTAGTGTTGTGGCTCACAAATACATTAAAAAAACCGGAGCTGGCTAGCTAAACTATAATTGCGTTTTTGAATGTTTTTTAACATCGACTCCAATGTATTGATTAATTCGATAACCTTTTTCCCTTCAGCTTTGTAATTTTTATCAGCGTGTGAACTGTCCGGCTTTCTCTCAATGATCCTGTATTCAGCATTGATTTCAAATTGAGGAATTCTTCCTTCGACTAGATTGAAATAATCATCCGATAGTTTCTGATAATTAATTTGTTCGAATTCTATTTTTTTGATTCTTTTTAATATATCATCCATTTGTCCAAAAAATAGACAAAAGCAAATCTATCGACTGACATCGCTGGAGAAACAGGGACTTTAAACGGGATTTTTATCGCGTGTATTCGTTCGGTGACCTGCAATTTTATTTACCTCGTTATTAACTTTTAGTCTGCTCAACGATAAATTGATGGGCGGCGAGGTACGAGCCGTTCCTCTCAAGTGAATTGTTAGCCGCAAACTCGTATTACTCCCAAGACGATCCACGCAGCGGCAAACACCCAGGGCAGAAATCTCCATGGGAGAAGAATTCTCTCGAGGTAACGGTGATCGGAATCGGCCATTCCTGCCACTGGAGGATGCAAGTCAGGATCGATGTCTTTTTCAGAGCACCAATCGACCCATGCTCGTTCAAGACGTTTCTGAACTACACTGGCAAGCGGAGCACTAAGGACATCGACGCACATGTAACCAAGCCAACACCGCTGAGAAGCAGGACAATTGTTATTCCTTTTTCCCAAAAGAAATCCAAAGCTGCAAATAGCAGAGATTCCGACGTGAGGAACCATCCGAAGCGATGATTCATGAGAGTGCCTTCATGCTGGATCATCTGCCTTATTGCGTTCGCAAAATTTACCGCTGAATCCATTTCAACCTCTTAACGTCGTTTCAGGGGCGGCTTGCGTTTGCGGATAAACAGCGGGCCTGACGCTTTTCAAGCTTACAGGGCAATTCCAGTAAACTGCATCATTTTTCCCCGCCGTTCCTCTGCGTAGCTTAGCGGAGACGGGTCTGGTTTTTCCTCCCGGTTAGACTTTTTTCTCCATCGGCAATAGGTAGTATTGCAATCCGGACAACATAAAGCATGAGATGGGCGATTTAAGATCTAACACTGGGCATAAGCGGCGGACGAATACAATGCAGGCTATGGAAAGCACTCGGGGTCGGGTAAAAGTTCAAAATCCCTTAAAGCCGCAGGATATAGCCTGTCCATCTTAATGCTTTTGTTATAAAGCGGTATCTCTGGAACTTAAGCTTCCAGTGCTTTGCTCACAGCCTCTGGATTTTCTGAGGCAACCTTTAACAGAGCCCTTGCCGGTCCATCAGGTCTTCGACGCCCTTGCTCCCAATTCTGGAGAGTGGACACACTGACACCGATCATAAGTGCAAATTCACTTTGGGATTTGTTCAATTGATTGCGTATTGATTTGATGTCCAACGGACTAAATTCAAATGTCCTTCCCGGCTTTAATTGCCCTTTTTTGATCTTTCCTGCTTGTTTGAGACTGTTAACAAGGTTGTTAAAATCATCTTTTTTCATTTTAGCAACTCCTTTACCAGCTTGCGGAGTGTTTTGAGTTGATCAGGGGTGAGATCCTCTTGCTTGCTTTTTTTGTAAATAAACAGCATATAAACTGTATGCTCCGGAACATACCAGAAATAAATAAGCCGAAGGCCTCCCCTTTTACCGCTGCCGTGACTTTTCCATCGAATTTTACGGAGTCCACCACTATCGGGAATAATTTTTCCGGCTTCAGGTCTTAAAATCAAAGCCAATTGAATTTTCCGATACTCATCATCCGGTAAGAGCTCAGAAACTAATTTTGTGAAAATTGGCGTTTCGATGAAAAACATATCTGACTATACGTCAATGACGCACACTTGGCAAGAAAAAAATATTCAAAATGGATTACGGTGGCTTTATAACGTCCGGCGGTGAGTAGCGCCCAAATTATGGTCAAATTTGCACAGTCCTTACGATGAACCGCAATCTTTAGGCCGCCGTGCCGCGGCGAAGCTCTCAAGAGCGAAGACTGGTCCGCTCTACTAGTACGGTTAGACCAAAGTGTGGCAAGAATCCTGTTTATTGAAAGTTGCTTCACATGAAAATGCGACCAAATAGTTCTGGCATACCTTCATCAATCCATTCTTCCAGCCGCTTCTGAACCCGAAGACCACATGCACGTGGGAAGCACGCCGCTAACCTGCTAATAGTTCTTTCGAGAGATTCCTCCATAGGATCTACAACAACAAAGAGTGCTGAGCCAATAGGCAAATTGTCTTCATGCGTCTTCAAAGCAGCCGAAAGCCCCTTATCGATGTCACATTCGAATGACATTCCAACAATCACTATAAAATTAGACCATAGTAGTTTGTTGAAAGCTTTATTCGACTCGACGGCTGCCTTTCTAAATTCAGCACTGTCAGTTTCCAGCAAAAAGGAACTTCGGTTTTGAAAGTTTCCTGGCTCAATGGATCCATTTAAGTGGCTAACCATACCATCTGGTTTGAGAAATCCAGGTACGTAACCCGGTTGGTTTGCACCAATCCAAGTGTCAACTTCGCGCTGTAGCAAGTAGTCCCAATTCGTGGTTATCAAACGGTGGTAACCCTGGCTCACTGTCTGCGTTGCCATTATATCCAAGAAACGTCGATAGGAATTGGCATGAACGGATGGCATTTCCATCTTCTTCCGAAGAGTAGTCACGACCATCTCCTTATGCGCTTCACGGCTTATGTTCCCAGCTATGAGGTCTTCCTTCCAGTTGAGAAGCTAATATTTTCTCCTTATTGCTAAGGATTCCCTGAATTGGTGGAACGAAAGAAATCAAACAAATAAAAAATCCAATTAGGACTATCATGATAATCAACAACCACACTATCTGACGTCTTCTTTGATAAGTGTATTCATGTGCATAGCGGAAATCAGAAATATAGCTTACCGAGTCACCATCAATTTCCATAATTCACCTCTTTAATGGGTTTAAACCTAACGGAGCGTTTCACCTGACGGCGGTGGGCTTAAACGCCACCTTTGAAACCGCTGAAAAATGGAAGTCCCAACCAATGTTGTAAGCCGCACAATACAGCCGGTCAGAGAGCAAACGCATGGTTATGTATTGTACTTTAGGCGCAATAATTTGCTACCTATTTCTCAAGTAACATTCTTTTTATAGTCGGATCAAATTTTATAAAGTATAACAACGCAGGTCCAAGTCCTAAAGTTACCACCGTGAATGTATAATATATCATTTGATCTGCCGTAAAAGTCCAACCTGTTAGAAAAGTTCGGTATAAAATACCCGGCAGAATAAGGTACCCTGGGATCGAAGATAATAAAATGACAAAAGATAATATCCCAGTAAAGGTTGAAATATTCAATTCGAAAATTACCACTATAGATACAGTGATTGCTGATAAGGAACCAGCTATTAGTGAAGGGCGTATATAATAAATTAAGATTCTATCTTCTGTGTTGAGGCTGTCTGATTTCATGTGTAATGCAGAGTTGCAAACATAACGCCCGCCACTGAGCAGCGGCCTAAATAAGTTTCGACCTTGCACGGCCTTTACGTTTAACCGCTATCTTCACGCCGTCTGCTCCAGTGGCATGGTTATCTCCTGCCATAGTTTAGTTTAATCAAATTTATTAAAAGCATGAAGAATAAGTCCACTTGCTGTCAATAGCACAATTGATAATATGCAAATTGAAAAAAGATAGAGAAAAATTTTGATTCTCTTTTCCAACATGTTAGTTATTCGATTAAGTGTTAAATCATTGCTGTCTAAAAACTCTGAAATTTTTGTTGGCTTAAATGGATCCAATTTGTTCTTGTAGCTTTCAAATTTTGCGGGATACATTTTTTTTACATAAGAGTAAAGTCTCCAACCATGAAAAATAACGTTGCAACACAATAGGATTACAATTAATCCAAGACCTCCAATTGAAAGCCCCAATATTATGAATGTTGCTGCCATGCTAATTGTGATTGCAGATAACGGTAAGCTGAGGGGCCGGGAAACGATAAACGAAATTCTATAAATATACCAAAATGTTCGAGCCAAGAATACGCTCTAAAAGTGGCACGGCTTTTCCCGGTCCCTCTCAAGCGCATGGTTGGCGTTTAATGCCGGGGTTGCTTTG
>CP070771.1:1053749-1062036 GCA_020345785.1 Desulfobacterales bacterium | reverse complement strand
GCATTCTCATTGTGGAAGAGCAAATTCCGCTGGCCTTTGAACTGGCCTCGCGGCTGTATGTTATGGATGTTGGGAGGGTTGTCTTTTCCGGACAGATCGAATCAATGGATCAGAACACCCTAATTCGGCAATACATGGGCGTCCATTAGCGGTTAAACGCTCGGACATTTAATTTTCTATTAAGGAGGACACTTCATGAAAAAAAGAATTGTATGTGAGAAAGGAAAGTCAACGCTTTGGGGCAACAGGATTTTTTGCTACACCCTTGTGGTCCTGATCGGTTTGTTTTTACTGTTTTCGGGAACCCGATCCCTTGTTTCCGCTGCCGGGCTTGACCGATCTTTGAGGGTGGGTCTGCTGGCGGACAAAACAGGGCCTTTGGCCGCCTACGGTTATGCGCATGAAAAGGTAGCCCGCGCGGTGGTCAAAAAAATCAACGCCGGAGGAGGCGTGGCCGGCTACCCCATAGAACTCGTTGTTGCCGATACGGAGAGCAACGCCAGTGTCGCCACGATTAAAATGCGCCAGCTGATTGAAAGCAGTAAAGTTGACTTTGTGGTAGGTTCGAATACATCGGCGGTGGTCCTCGCTGTAGCCCCGATTGCCAAAGAACTGAAGACCGTCTATTTTCCCACCGCCGGCGGAGCATTACTGACAGTTCCCGGCAAAGGCAACCGCTACATTTTTGATTTCAATACGGATGTCAAGCAGGAAACTCAGGTCGCCGCCAATTTCGCCGCTCAGAACCTCAAGATAACGGATTGGGTGACGGTAGTTGTGGATTATGCCTGGGGCTGGGACCAGGAGCAGTCCTTCAAAGAGGCTGCCGGAAAAAACGGCCTCAAAGTGCTCGCATCGATCCGGGTGCCGATCGGCACCGGAAATTGGCTGCGCTATTTGGCGGGTAAAGTGCCCCCAAATGCCAAAGGCGTTTATTTTGCCAACTTCGGCACGGATTTTTTGGCATTCATCCGCGATCTTTATAACATCCGTCCGGATATGGTAAAGATCGGCGGCAATTACGTACTCTCCGGTCATGACGTCACCAGTCTGGGGCCGGCAGCCGAAGGACTGTATGTTATTTCAGGCTACCCTCAATGGTCTCAGGCAGTCGGTACCGAATTCGACAAGCTCTACCGGGAAGCCATCGGTATGGATGACTACGGAAAGGAAAAGGGCTCCGATAGGTTTTTGGTCTCCTCCTATCAATGGGCCACATGGGAATCCATTTATACCATCAAGGAAGTTGTTGAAGAAGTGCAATGGAAGAGTAAGGACGATACTCCCAGGTTCATCACCACATTGGAGGGCCGACAGTTTAAATTAAGTGCCGCCCACCCTGAAGGCAACAAGCAATTCAGGCGGGAAGACCATTTAACCATTAAGGGACTGTGGATTGAACAAATCAAGGACGGAAAATTGGCATTGGCCGAGAGGGTAGCCGCGGAAAATGCCGTCTATCCGGCCGCGATTGACTACGCCCAAGATGAGCCTTTCTGACGGTTAAAAACTGCATGCGTCAGCGGCATATTTAGGGAGCGGGGCCTTATTGCACGGCCCCGCTCCCTCATCGCCAGTTGACCCGTGGCGCATTTCTCAGCGGCAGGCGCTGATACTTGAGTTTGCGATAGCCGACCATGACTGCCCCGAAGGCCCGATGGTCCGCGGGCAGCCCCAGGGCCTCGAACAGCGGCGGATAGGCATTAACCGCCGAGTAAAAATAGCCACCCCAGCAAGATCCCAGACCGATGGCAGGCGCATACAACTCCAGATAGCTTAAGGCCAGGGCGCCGTCTTCGGCACCAAACCCGTATGTCTTGTCTCCATGTACGACGATAATGTGCGGGGCACCGCGGCAGATGCGCTCTTGACCGCCATCCCAGGCCGCGACGACCCTGGGCAGCCCCCGCAGTTCGGCCTGCTTAGGGTATTGTTTAATTACCGTTCGCATCCAGTCAATCACCATACCTGCCAGGCGCCGGGTTTCGGCCGGCTCCTGCACCACCGTCCAGTGCCAGGGCTGCGAATTTTTGGCCGATGGCGCATAGCAGGCGATTTCCAGAAGTTTTTCCAGCTTCTGGCGTTCAACGGCTTTGTCCTTAAAATTGCGAATCGAGCGGCGCACGCGCAGAAACTGCTCGGTTTGTTGTTCCGACAGAGCAAGTTCCTTGTGAATGGGCGGACACTGGTCGGGGCTGAGCCAATCCAGGCTGAAGGCACCCGTCGGACAGACGGCGGTGCAATGGCCGCATTTAAGGCAGTAGTCTTCAAAATCCAGGGTCGGTGACGGCACGTCATCCGGCGAAGCCATCTGGATCACGCGGGTCGGACAGGCCATCACACAGATGGCGTCCTTGTTGCATTTTTCCAAATCAATCGTAACGTTTTTCATTCATCCTCTCCATCCGTTCAAAATAAATTATTCGGGCTAAAAAATCATATCTAAATTAGATGGTCAAGTGAATTGAAAAGATAAAATCGGTTTTTTTTCAATCGTAATTTAAGCATTCGCCGCCCCAAGACTCCCGGCTGGAGATCCAGGCTCTCAATGATAGAATAAATCAATGATCGGAAATTTACGCTTGCGGGTTGACTTGTCAAAAGCGGCTGTGCTATTGGCGTTAAATTAAAAATTAATGTTAGACCCGCAACAAGAGAGATGCGATGGTTAACCTGTGCCAAACCCTGTTTTTCCATAAAGAAAGACAGGGTTTTATGTTCTGCAGCCTTTTGATCAAAACACCGGACAGCGGTTGACCGGGAAGTTCAAAGCGGTCGGCCATCGTCAAAGGCCCTGATATGCCAACCTTAAGGAATAGTGTTAACGCCTGACTGCCGAGGTGTCCATGGACGAACTCTCCCTTGACAACGTATTCGACCTCTTGAATACCCGCGAGATTCCAGGATCAGCCGAAGAGTTGAAAAAACTTTGCATCCGAATCCGTGAACTGGTTGAATTAAACGGCAAAGATTGGGTTGTCGACAACCGTCAGAAACTTCTTGATGAATGGGAATACATCGTACGCCAAGGATTGATGGCCTGAACCCCAATAACCGGTCCGGACCGGAGGGCATGCCTGCGGGGAATATTGGGCACATTTTTAGCAAAAGTTAATGGCCATTCTGCATCATTTGATACAAGTTAGGGCTTCGCCCCAATTGGACTCCGGCCCGCAGAGCTTACGCCCCGTGGGAATTGTGGAATGTTGGGTTTATAGGAAACAAAAAAAGATACATATGCGCAGCATAAATTAATTAATCCGCCGGGGCTTCGATCAAACAAGTTGCTTCAAATTCCAAAGAACCATATCCAAATCTGAAAAGGCTATTTATCAGGGCGGATTAATTGGGCGAGTTCCCCCAGAACACGTATAATCTGAGGGAATCGCCTTATAAAGTCGAGTTTAGAAAACACTATTGGGATTGTAGTATTTGTCGACATTTTCCTTGGTGATAATCGGCGAAGGCAAAACGGTCTTTTCGGGCGCTTTTCCGCCGGCCAAAATGGCCATCATCCGATGAAATGCCGCCCTTCCGATTTGATCGGAATTGTTCAGGCCCGTGGCGGCATAATTGCTGCCCGGTTTCATAATATTTTCCAGGGCCGCCTTCTCTCCATCCACGCCAACCAGAAAGATTTCCTTGCTCCGGCCGGCATCGGCGATTGCTTTTTGAGCGCCCAGACACATGGAGTCGTTTTCGCAAAAGACGGCGTCAATTTTATGGTAGCGGGCCAGCATGTCTTCCATGAGTTTGAATCCGCCGTCGGAGCTCCAGCCGCCGAAGTTAGGCGCTTTATTAACTTCGATACTGCTTTTTTCGACCACTGAAACCATACCGTTGGTGCGATCAAGCCCGATGGAGTTGTCGGCCGGACCGCCGCGCAGCACGATCAGCACGCCTTTGCCACCCAGCCTGTCGGTGATGTACTGACCGTCCTGGACACCGATGGCATAATTATCGGGGCCGACCCAACTGGTATAGGCGCCGCCCTTCAGAAACCGGTCGACCATGACCACCGGAACACCGGCTTTTTTGATGGCATCAAGAGCCGCCGGAGCCGCCTCCAGCCAGGCACCGCTGAGAATGATTCCGTCTACATTGCGGGCCAGGACATCTTCAACATCCGAAGTCAATTTGGCCGCATCGCCGTCCGCATCGGTAATAAACAGCTTTATGTTTGGATAAACGGCCGCTTCCTCTTCCACCGCTTTCGACATGCCGATAAAATATGGGCAGCATTGTGAGAAATTGACCATTCCAAGACGGATTTGTTTTTCGGCAGCAACTGCGGGCAGAAAAAAGCCTACCAGGACAATGACAACCACAAGCAATGTTAATAAGCTTTTTACCTTCATGACGAGCCCTCCTTTTTGTTGTTGATGACGATTCCTACCTTGCCATATTAACTTTGTTTAAGCATCTTGTTATAATACGGACGAAACGATTACCTAAAGTGATCTAAATTGCCTAAAGTCAAGGAAACGTTCGCTCTGTCTCTTTTTATAAAATTGACAGAATACCGCTAATTTAGCTCATTTTAGTTCATTTCAAATTTTAGCTCATTTTCTCAAAGGATACATGCGTTCGTTGAATTAATTCGGGTATTGGATGCGGTCCTCCTTTCTATATTGTTCTTTTTCGGCAACCAGCCCCCAAACCGGATCCGCCGGAGGCGGAGAATTGAACATTGCATAGCTGTCTTTTAAGAAACTATTTTTCCTTTCTGCGCATCAACACGGCAAACAGGATAAGAAGACCTTTTAATATTTGCTGATAATAAGACTGAACGTTGAAAAGGTTCAATAAATTATCGATTAGACCCAGAGCGAGAACACCGCCCATGGTGCCGACCGCGCCGCCGCCCCCGCCGCCGAGGATGCCGCCCCCGATGACAACTGCGGCAATCGCATCCAGCTCATATCCAACGCCGACGCTGGGTTGTGCGATTCCGAGACGCGAGGCCAGCAGAACCCCGGCAATACCGGCAAAGAAACCTGAACTGATATAAGCCAACATGATATGCGCCTTGACGTTGATGCCGGCCAATCTAACGGTTTCTTCGTTTCCCCCAATAGCCACAATCGCTCGGCCCGGTGTGGTGCGTTTGAGAAATATCCAGACCAATGGAAAAAAGCCGATTAAAATGAGGGCCGGAACCGGCACCGGTCCGATGAAACCGCCGCCCAACAGCGAACGAAACATCGGATCCACCGGGACTTTCGGGGTTTCCGAGTAGACATAAACGATTCCTCGAATGGCGCCCATTGTCGCCAGAGTGACGATAAAAGGCTGCAGTTTGAAGCGTGCAATTAAAAAACCATTGAGGGCCCCCACGGTCATTCCAACGGCCAGGGCGACGATGATCGCAAAGGGAAACCACATATAGGCCTGCAAACCGGCTGCCATAATTCCGGCCAAAGCCACAATCGGACCGATTGACAGATCGATGCCGCCGCTGAGTATCACGATGAGTTGGCCGAAACTGAGCAGGCCGTTGGTCACTATCTGCCGGAAAAGATTGCTCAGATTTCGCTGGGTAAAAAAGACATCCGTCATGGTGGTGGCAATCAGCAGCAAAATGAAAAATGCCGCGATAAACCCATAATCGGCCAGATGAAAATTCCACTTTCTATCCTGCCGCCTGCCAAGCGTTTTTACTGCCAGGTTTTGCATTCTTCTTTCCTAACCGGGACAAACCGGAGCCGAAAGAGAAATTAAGACTCTAACCGGCCTGAAGCGCGAGGATTGACCGCCGCCTATGTATTAACATTTACGCCGGTGGCACAGGCCAGCAAATTCTCCTCACTGGCCTGCTCTTTGGTAAACTCGCCGACCATGTGTCCCGCCCGCATGACCAACACACGGTTGCTCATGCCCAATATTTCAGGCAGCTCCGATGAAATCAGGATGATGGCCGCGCCCTCATCGGCAAGCTTGCCGATCAGATGATAAATCTCAACTTTGGTCGCCACATCCACCCCCCGCGTCGGCTCGTCCAGAATCAACACTTTGGTCCGGGCAAGAAGCCATTTGGCGAGGACCACTTTTTGCTGATTACCGCCGCTGAGTTCACGAACCAGTTTGTCAATCCGTGCCGGACGGATAGCCAACTCCCGGACCTTGGCTGCCACCACATTTTCCTGCTGCCGGCGGCTGATGAACGTGAAACGGCTGACGCTGTCCAGGGTCGCAAGACAGGCATTGTCCGCTATGGAGCAGCTCAAGACCAAACCGTCGCGTTTGCGATCCTCGGTTAGAAGCGCAATGCCTGCCCTAACGGCATCATTGGGTGATTTCGGCTTAATCAACCGGCCTTGCATGCGGATGCTGCCGGAAGTCGGTCGTTCGGCTGCAAATAGGCAGCGGGCAACCGCCGAGCGGCCGCTGCCGACGAGGCCGAAAAAGCCCAAGATTTCGCCGCGGGCCACTGAAAATGAAATCTCTGCAAAGCCATCCGCCCGGCTTAGACGCTCCACTTCCAACAGCGTCTCACCGGGTCGGGTCTTTCTTTGGGGGTAAATCGCCTCGAGGGGACGGCCGACCATCATTTTAACCAGCTGGCTTTCAGTGGTTTCCGCCGGCCGCACCGTCCCGACGGTTTCGCCGTCTTTGAGGACCGTGATCCGGTCGGCGATTTCAAATACTTCCTCCAGCCGATGAGAGATGTAAAGGATCAGGGTGGATTCGCGCTTAAGTCTTTGAATAAGGGCGAAGAGACGTTTTAATTCCTCCCGCGAAAGGGCGGCCGACGGTTCATCGAGAATTAAAATGCGGGGTTGGCGGGCGACGGCCTTGGCAATTTCCACCATTTGCTGGTGGGAAACGCTGAGGCTGGCCGTGGCCGACCGTACATCAATTCCGCCAAAGTCGAGATACTGAAAAATTTCCTGCGCCCGTTGATGCGCCCGGGGCCAATCCACCCACCATTTTAACCGGCCCGTGGGCATCTGGCCCAGCAGGATGTTTTCCGTGACGTTTAAATGCGAAACGAGGCTGAATTCCTGGTACACTGTGCGGATGCCCAGTTCGAACGCATGGTGAGGCGTGCGGGGCCGGATGGGTTGGCCGTCCAGGATGAAATTGCCGGCATCCGGCTGAATGGCGCCGGCCAGAATTTTCATCAAGGTCGATTTGCCGGCCCCATTTTCGCCGACAATGGCGTGAACTTCTCCTGCGGCGGCCGAAAAATCTACGGCTTTAAGAGCCTGAGTACCGTCATAGCTCTTGCGGATTCCCCGCATTTGCAAAAATTCAGGATTTCCCATCGATGCACCATTTTACCTGGAGGCGATTACGATAAGGCGTTGTGTATCAGGATCGTTTTTTGTTCCGTCATCTCATTGAGTGTATCATGCAGCCCCTCGCGGCCGTGACCACTGAGCTTGACGCCGCCAAAGGGCAGGCTCTCGACCCTGACGGCGGAAGACCAATTAACGATAACCCCGCCCACTTCAAGCTTGTGGGCTATGTCCAAGGCGCGGGAAATGTCATGGGTAAAAACGGCGGCCTGCAGCCCATAGGGACTGTCATTGGCCATTTTGACAGCGTCATCGACCTTTTCGAACGGAACCAAGGGCACCACCGGGCCGAAGGTTTCTTCACGGAACAGTTTGGCTTCCGGTGAAACATCCGTTAGAACGGTCGGCTCGACAAAGGCCTTGTCGCGCTTGCCGCCGGTCCATATTTTCGCGCCCGACCGGACGGCATCGTTGATCACTTCCTCGACCTGCCGGGCGGCCTGTTCGGTAATCAGGGGGCCGACGTCGGTGGCTTCACCGAGCGGATCGCCCATTTTTAATTTTTTTGTTTTGCGGGTCAGTATTTCAGCCAGGTGCTCGAGCACGCCGGCGTCCACGAAGACCCTTTTGACGGCACAACAGATCTGCCCGTTGCCCCGAGCCAGGCGACCCAAAATTATGGCATCGGCCGCTTTTTCCAAATCGGCATCTTCACAGATGATGGTGGCATCGTTGCCACCCAGTTCGAGGTGGACTTTCTTCAGGGTTTCGGCCGCTAATTTTGAAATTTTGATTCCGACGGAGGTGCTGCCGGTGACGGTCACCATTTGAATGCCGGGTGCTTTGACGAGGTATTCTCCGATCAGCTCGCCGCGCCCGGTAATCATCTGGTGCGCGGCTGGGGGCAAACCGGCCGCCTCCATAATTTCGGCAATCTTTAATAAAGTTAAGGGACAGTCGCTGGGCGGTTTGGCAATGACCGCATTGCCGGCTGCTAAAGCCGCCGCGCCTTTGTGGGCATAGAGTTCAACCGGGTAATTGAAAGG
>CP070771.1:1045320-1053649 GCA_020345785.1 Desulfobacterales bacterium | reverse complement strand
ATGTCTGGATTTCATAATAATAAATGTTTCACTTCTAACCACATTTCCAATTTTAAGAATCGTATCAGTGGTAAATCGATATAATTCGTCCTTTCCCCTTACACAAACAACCTCTGCGATAACATCATAACGTCCAGTGACCACCCCTGCCCAGACAACATTCGGTAACTGGGCTATATTATCCAATATTTTATCCAACTTTCCATTCGATTGGACGCTCATCGCAACGAGTGCAGTTATCATTTCTCGATGTTTGCTGGGATCAATCAGCCCTGAAACTTTAAATATACCGTTTTTCTCAAGATCTTTAATCCTATTGCGAATGGTTGGGGATGTTACATCGAGTTTTTTGGCTATTTCACCAATCGGCATTCTTCCGTTCTTTGTTAGCAGACGAATGATCTCATTATCCAACGTATCAAGATTTGATTTATCCACAGGACCTCTCAATTTTTTATTTGGAATAATTTTTATGCCGATTATATCTATTTAGTAAAAATGTCAAGTCAAAAATTTACAAATAGAAAATACTTTTTAATTTTTTTTCTTTTAAAATTATGAGACACCTGAGGGGATCTTGTCAGAGTCTTTTTACGTTTCGACATTTCGGTGGCTCGGTTTATCGCAAGTTGCGAATGACAAACCGCTTCACCACCGAATTAAAGCCTCAATTTTAGCTTCCTTTTGATTTTTTATTACCGATTTTCATAATATCCTCCGTTTGGTGTCGTAGTTTTGAAACAAAAAAGGCCAACCTCGCGAACGGAATTGGCCATCCAATAAAACTAAATTTTTCATATTAAATATCTAATTTAGCAAAACCTCCTTTGTCGTTTAGAATCGGTAAAATAAAAAAGCCCTCTGATCTTATTTTCGACAATCTCCGGACGGAACGGATGCCCCATTTATCAGCAAGAGCCTGACTCACTGATGGCGCATTTTCATCAAAAAATTACAGAATCGGGGCCAGCAGCCGCGCAGAACGCACCGCCAGTTTGAAGAAAAATGATTTTCGGGTGTAATCTTCCATGGTGACCGGGCGGCTGCGGGCAAAATTCGGCGACAGCATCTCTTCGACTTCTCTAACGCAAGCATCATTATAATTCAGCAGCGTGATTTCAAAAGCATATCTTCATTCCCCCCGGCCGCCCCGTGCATCTCCCAGTTTAACTGGGGAATGCGGTTGGCGGCCCAATTCCAGACCTCGTCAAAACTAAATTGAATCAGGATATACCGCTCGGCAGATTCGATTCCTTCAAATATGCTGCGGAAGGTGTCAGGGCCGTCGATGAGCAGACGGCTTTTGTTAAAACGCGTGATGGGCATTTCGACCAGTCGGGTCAGGGCAATTTCAGATTCGGACAGGTTTTCGCGGATCAATTCCTTAGCGCTGGCCTCGGTTTGAATATCTTCGATGTAATGTTGGATATTCAGATTCTTTGAGCTGTGCAGCAAGACATAGCCGTTGAAGGTGTTGCGTCCGAAGATTGCATATAACACCAGGGCCACCCATGGAAAGGTCACCAGCGAAATGGCCCAGGCAATCGCACCCTGGGAGGTCCTGGCATTCATCACCGCATGGACGCCGCCAGAATACCGACGAGCTCCACCACTGGAACGACAATCGCAAGGATGCCGTAGACTGCATCGCTGTTAACCATAACAAAAATCCCTCCGGCGTGTTCGACAATAATTACTGCGTCGATTCCGGCTTTTGCGGTTCGGATTTTTTCTGGTCCGCTTCAGATTTTTGCAGAAAGGCGGAGGGCGCTTGCATGATGCGATCAACCTGACTGCCGGCTAATTGAAACGGGTAGTCGCTGCCCGAAGAAACGGCCGGGTAGCCGGTTTCCTTGTCTTCGGCCTTGGGATATATGGCAAGGCTGTATTCTTCAGCGCCCTTTAATCGGAGGGTAAACAGGGGAGAGGTGTAATCCTCTTTTTTACGGTCGTCGAGAAACTTCTCACAACGCAGGTTGCTGACGGAGTTGAGCAATTGGTTCAAAGCGGTTTCGTTGACCGGCTGTCCGTTTGCGGCCTGCCAAACGAGCTGTTTGGGCGGGGGCGATGACGCTTCTTTCTTCTCAGTCTCCGGGGTTTTGACTTCCACGGGAACCGCAGTTCTGGTAAAGGCAAGGGACTGCTGTTCTTTGGTGATCTGTACCTGCTGAATGTCGGCCGGATTGAGGGCCAGGACCGACATATCCCTGAGTTGATCCACGTTGACGTCAAAGCTGTTTTTGAGATTGCCCTGGGCATGAAAAACTCGCTCCTCCCCGGAAGGCCTCACGAAGGTGTGGCGAAAGGAGGAGGCGGTTTTGCCTAGATCGAAGTCCAGCCTGAGGTTGTCGCCCTGCCAGGCTTTGACGTTAATCTTTTGCTCCGGGTCGAGCTCATAGAGGTTATAATTCTTGGATTCGGAAACCAGCGCCGTTAAGCTGAAGTTCTCCAGAGCGTTGAGCATATTTTTGATTTTGCCGGGATCAGCCGGATAGTCAGCCGGTTCAATGTACCATTTATCATCTTTCTTGTTGAGCACGATGGAGGAGGCGCCCTTGGTGATCTCTAGTTTGGTGACATCCTTTTGATTTACCTGCGGAATTTCCGGCAACTCGTAAAAGGTGCGGTCAGTGCTGCGTTTGTAAAGATAAACCGATATGGCAATGATAATAACGGCCAGAATGATGTATTCTTTTTTCAGCTTCATTTTTCTTCCATTCAATTTCGTCTTTTAAAGAAACACGGATTCGCACGGAATCCAAAAAAAGCCGAATGGCTTGTAAAACCCAAACCACTATATGAAACCTCACCTGAACGGAGCAGCGAACCGCAGAATATCGAGTATCGAACCGCAGAATGTCGAAGGGTGGATTCGCTGCGCTCAGTCTTTTTTAGAACAGACAGAATACCTTCCTTCAACATTCAATATTCATTATTCGATATTCGCTATTCAATTTTCGCTTTCAACCCTGAACCCTGAACCTTTGAACCTCTATCCTGTTTTTTTATTTATTGAACATCATCTGAATATATTTCTTACGGGAATGGCGGCGGAACCACACGCCCAGGCCGAATATTACGACGATTACCGGAAGACCGGCAATGTTAAAAGTTTTAACAAATGTTTTAGCCCCCGGCTGGGTTTCCTCCAAAGGGTTGAACTGCTGCCGCTTGCCGCGCATAACGGCAATGCCTTCGCGGCCGTTCAGGTAATCGATAACGTTCAGAATCAAGGTGGCGTTGGAGCCTCTTCCTTCGGCGTCCAATACATTGTTTTTCAACATATCGGCGGAGGCCATTAAGAAAATCTTGCCGGGTTTGCCATGGGGCAAAAACTGCCCTTTGCGCTCGATGCGCGATAAATCGATTTCCGGTTTCTTGTCGGATTCTTCCGATTCGGTCTCCTGCTCCGCGTCTTTTTTCTCCGAATCTTGCTGTTCCTCTATTTCTTTTACCGGCATGGGTTTGTCGGCGAAGTAACTGGGGAATTCACCTTCAATGAGATACGCCAGGGGAAAGCTCTGCATCTCGTCCGATGCTGCAGGCGGTTTAATAAACATCGGGTTCAGATTGATGCGGCCGCGCATCTGCCAGGATTTTTCCGATGAAGCAAAGAGTTGGTAGGTTTTTAAATTATTTTGGGTGATACGCTCGGTGATCAACTCCAACGGTGATATTTTCAAGGCCACCAGCACCTTGATATTTCTCATGAAGTCCAGCTCCTGGTTGATATTGCGATTTTTAATCAAGGGTGCATAGTAAATTTTCCGTTCGCCGCCGCCAAACTGGGCCGGCATTTCCTGGCGGTAGCAGTTTTCGTCCATCACATAGGATTGCTGGATGCGGATGCCATAATGCTCCAGCAGTTTTTCAAGTCCGGTATCCAGCGGAACAAAAATTGATTGTTGCCCGAAATTCATGCCTTGCTGGCCGGAAGGCCTGACTTCGTTGAAACGATCCAGGACGAGGGCCAGATTTTTGCCCTGCATGAGAAACTGGTCGATTTGAAACAACTCGTAATCGGAAAATTTTTCCGTCGGACGCGCAACCACCAGGCAATTCAGGCCGACGGGAATGTCCTGGTCCTTTAAATCGATGTTCTTGATGGTGTAATTCTGAGAGATGAGGGCGCGAAAGTTGGTGGCCGGCTCATCGTTTTGCGGTCGGCCGGGAAGGTTGGGTCCAGCACCGTTAAGGTCCAAGGTGCCGTGGTCAGCCAGATACCCGATATCTTCATTGATGTTGATGAGCCGTTCGATATTGCTGTTGATAATATCCCCCATTTGCTCCATTTCGGTTAAACGGTACTGGGTTCCGATAAGCGGCAGACGGATCACCTGTAATAAAGGAACCGTCAATGATTTACCGGCATATTCCATAACCAGACCGATGGCGCCCTTGCCGGCGGCGACCTTGCCCTTGCCAAGAGCCGGCCAGGAAAGCGTCATGAGGTTGTATTGGTCGGCAAGGGTCTTCAGGTCTTGCTCCCGGGTGGGGTTGATAAACTGGTATTGCAGTTTATTGTAATTTTTTTGATTCAGATTTTTGACAACCGTCTGGATCTCGTCCGGAATGTCGGCAAGATTTCGGATACCCATGTGCGGTGCGACGGCTTCGAGGGAGGAGGACAAAAAAAGCTTGATGTTGATATTTTCGGGCAAGCTCAAAAGGGCACTGATTTTATTTTCCATCTTCTGGATGGTGGTGGTCAGCATGTATTCCAGACCCTCGGTCGTGGTTACCGTTGGAATGGTTTCGATCAAATCTCCATGAATCATAACAAGACCCATGTAGGCTCTTTGAAATTTTACCTCGTCTTTTTCAACCACCTGAATTTGAATCGGATGGATTCCGTAGTTGTTGGCCAGCTTCTGGTTTTCACGGGCACTATCCGTAATTTCACCCTCCTCGGCGCTGACATTATGAAACTCGTAGTTGAAAAATTTGTTCGCATATATGGCATACTCCTGGAGGAGGTCCTGGAGGTAGCGCTCGTTATTGTTGTAAGGTGCGGGTAGATCCTTGGTAAAAAAGACCTTGATGGTCAATGGTTCGGACAGGGATTCAACCACCTCTCGGCTGGCATCGGAAATTGAGTAAATTTTGTCGGCGGTCAAATCCGATCTCAAAAACAGCGTGATCCCGGCCACATTAACCAGCACGACAACAATCAGGTAAATAAGAAATTTGATGTATTTTCCCGATTTTTTGATATCCGCCATGGTACTCTCCTTAGTATTTCTCCCTTAAGGCCAGATGAGCCGCATACAGACCGATAAAGCAAACGCTTAAAAAGTATAGGATGTCGCGGGAATCAATAATTCCTTTTGAAATGTTCTGAAAATGATAGTCCGCGCCAAGATAGGCCAAAACTCCCAGCAGGGACCGCGGCAGGAAAAAAAGCATTTTGTCGATCAATGTCAGGACGAAGCAGATCGCCATGCCGATGATAAAGGCGATGATCTGGTTGCGGGTCAAGGTGGATGCAAACAGTCCGATCGCGCAGAAGGCGGCACCCAGAAGAACGGCACCAATGTAGCCGCCGGCGACAGGCCCCCAGTCGAGCTGTCCTATGACAGAGACCGTTATCGGGTAAGCCAGAGTCGGTATCAGCATGGCGACCACAAATGCCACCGCCGCCAGAAATTTGCCGATGACGACGTCGCTGAATGTTACCGGCATCGTCAGCAGGATTTCATAGGACCCGATGTTTAATTCTTCGGAAACCAGCCGCATGGTGACGGCCGGTATAACGAATGAAAAGATGATGGGCAGAAGGGAAAAAAAGTTTCTCAATGTTGCCTGGTCGAACAAAAAAAAGGTTGCGAAAAAGAACCAGCCCGTCACCAGCAGAAAAATTGCAATGACAATGTAAGCAATTGGCGTAACAAAATAGGACCTGAATTCTTTCCGGAAAATTTGAATGGCCTGCCGCATTATTTGCTCTCCATGGTAAGCTCACGAAAAATGGTTTCAAGAGTTTGAGTTTTCAGACGAAATTCCAACACCACCCAATCGGTTTGTTTGATTCTTTGGTAGATTTCCGCACGTGGATCAGCCGCGGACCGGCAGTCGATGCGCACATCCAGCTGGTTGTCCGCCTCATCGATGCGTGTGACGCCCGTGATGCCCTCAATGGCGGAAAGCGTCATGTCGACGGATTTAAAGTCGGCATTCTGCAAGCTGAGTTGGATATATTTCCTGTCTCCGGCCGATTCCTTCAGGCTTTCGGTGCTGTCGTCGGCAACGATTTTACCCTTGTTGATGATCACCACCCGGTCGCAGGTGGCTTCGGCTTCGCTCAATATGTGAGTGGATAGAATGATGGTTTTTTCTTTGCCGATTCGTTTGATGATTTGCCGGATTTCAACGATCTGATTGGGATCCAGACCGGAGGTCGGTTCATCCAGGATAAGAATTTCCGGGTCGTCCATCATGGCATGGGCCAATCCCACCCGTTGCTTATAACCCTTGGAAAGTTCGCCGATCGGCTGGTGCATGACATTGTTGATACCGCACAAATCGCCTAATTGACGGACGCGATCCAGCTTGTGGCGTTTGTCGATTTCCCGGATTTCAGCCACATAATTCAAGTATTCATAAACCAGCATATCGTGGTACAGGGGGGCGGACTCCGGCAGGTAGCCCAGAATCTTTTTTATTTCCAGCGGATGCTCATCAATGCTGTAGTCCTTCACGCGAATACTGCCGGCAGTGGGCTGCAAGAAACCAGTCAGCATGCGCAAAGTGGTCGTTTTACCGGCGCCGTTGGGACCCAGCAATCCGAGTATCTCCCCTTTCTGAATGTCAAAGCTGATCGCGTCCACCGCACAAAAGTCATGGTAATATTTGGTTAAATTTTCAACCTGGATCATACCCATCTCCTGTTAGAATTGGGGTAGCAATGCTGGAAAACTGTCTTATTATTATGGTGTTCACCAATCGCTGCTGCGCTCGGCATGGTTCCCGAAGATAATTGTGGTTTGAAGATTATGCATGAATATTACCTTGTCAAGATATCAATTTACGAGTAAATTTATGTTCTTGCAGCTATTCCGTACAACAAACGCAGGTGAAAACCGACCTTTCGGGCGGATAACAAAGCTGTTGTCTTGTAAAGCGGATTTTTTACCCGGTGCCCGGCGTACGGGTTTCACCTTCAATTAAACCGAGATCTATATGAGGAAAGGAGATTAAAACAATTATGGGCGCGATGGAAATAACAGGGAGTAAAACAAAACTGATTTTCTTTCTCACTTTTCTGACTTTATTCAGCGGGCTGTTTGCGTTCACTGGTCTTGGCCCAGGTCCGCTGCTATACGCAAAATCGACGCCTACCGTTGATGCACCTAAAAGTTTCAGCCAGCTGGTCGAAACAGCAGGTCCGGCCGTGGTCAACATCCGAATCGTTAAAACGATCAAGGGGGGTGGTCCGGTTTTCCGGCATTTTCAACGCGACCCCTGGGGGCGTGAAAGTCCTTTCAAGGACTTTTTTGAGAAATTTTTCGGGGAAGATATGCAGAAAGAATTCAAGCAGCCAAGTGTCGGCTCGGGTTTCATCATTGACAAGGAGGGGTATGTGGTTACCAACAACCACGTGATTGAAGATGCCGATCAAATTCGAGTTAAACTGGATGATGACCACGAGTTCGACGCCAAAGTTGTGGGACGTGATCCTAATACCGACCTGGCGCTGCTCAAAGTAGAATCGAAAGAGGAACTGCCCTTTATCCAAATGGGCGATTCCGACAAACTTAAAATCGGTCAATGGGTCGTTGCCATCGGCAGCCCTTTCGGCCTGGAGCGCACGGTTACCGCCGGTATCGTCAGCGCCAAAGGACGGGTTATAGGTTCGGGACCTTACGATGATTTTATTCAGACCGACGCCTCCATCAATCCCGGCAACAGCGGCGGCCCGCTGCTGAACATGGACGGAGAGGTCATCGGAATCAACACCGCCATTATTGCCAGCGGAACGGGAATCGGGTTTGCAATTCCCGCCAATCTGGCCAAAGGTATTATCGCCCAGCTGAAATCCGAGGGTGAGGTCACCCGAGGATGGCTGGGGGTTGCTATCCAGGATCTCACCAGTGAGATGGCGGATTATTACGGACTCAAGGATCGCAAAGGTGTGTTGGTGGCTGATGTGTTCAAGGGAGATCCTGCGGACAAGGCCGGTATAAAGGCCAAAGACATTATTCTGGAGGTCAATGACCAGAAAATTGAAAGCAGCCGACAGCTGACGAGTATGATCGCCGGCCTCAAAGTCGGTGAGGAGGTCAATATCGAGGTGTTTCGCAATGGGAAGACCCAAACATTTTTAATCAAG
>CP070771.1:1036876-1045220 GCA_020345785.1 Desulfobacterales bacterium | reverse complement strand
ACAAAATTGCTGAATATCTGGAGGAGCCGGAAATTGCCAAAGATTCCTCCAGTGAGCAGGTTTATCTGGTTGCGGCCCACCGTGAGGCCAGATCGCATCAATTCTACTCGGAACTTGCGAATATGCACGCCGACGGCGAACTGAAAACAATGCTGATAAAAATGGCCAACGAGGAATTGAAACACAAGGAAAAAATGGAGTATTTGTACGCCAATACAGCGTTTCCTCAGACCTCGGGGGGATAAAAGTTACTCAGGTAATATCAGGATGGATAGTTTTATCCTTAAGATTGATACTCAGGATTTCATAGAGAATTAACGTTGCGCGTTAC
The DNA here is from genome assembly GCA_020345785.1 of Desulfobacterales bacterium. Next base: position 1,044,889 of record CP070771.1, on the reverse strand, counting down.
GTGTTATAGGTGGTGTCAACTCGCAACACGCAACTCGAACTCACAATATTTTTTATTCATTTTCAACCGGTATCGTGGTGACAGGCACCGGTGAATTTTTCAAAACCTTTTCAGCCACACTGCCGAAACGGAAATTTCCCTTTGCCCCGCGGCTGGCCATCACCACCAGGTCCACTTTTTCTTTGTTTATCAGCTTCAAGATTTCCTGGGCAGGATCGCCTACCGCAATATGTTTGACGTACAAAGGGCAGCTGTTCAAATATTTTTCGCAGATCTGATCCAGACGTTTTTTAGCTGATTTATCAGCCCATTGCATGAGTTTGTCAATGTGGGTTTTATCAAATTCTCCGTACCATGCCTCGTGGTGGGCGATGTCTTCAATGACATAGAGGACGTGGATTTCGGCGCCATATTTTTGGGTCAGATCCGTTACATAGGGCAACGCTTTTTCGGCACTGCTTGAAAAATCGGTCGGCCAGAGAACCTTTTTTACTTCCATGGAATTTTCTCCTTTCTTGCATTTCCACTCCCTAAAACCTTTCCATTACAATAACTCCATTCATAAGCCAGCAGCGATTCCGATGAGAATTGATAAGGTTTTACCGCCAAAATTCCTTATATACATCAGCGACCAGTGACAGATCGCGGTGCCGGCCTCTTCCAAGGTCCCTCCTCATATCTCCAGCTCTGCTGCTGGTCGCTGATTGCTAAAAAAAATCCCGCGTCTTCAGGGAGGCGTCGCGGGATTTTTATCTTCAGCCGACGAAAGATTATTTCTTCTCGTCTTCTTTCACTTCCTCAAAATCCGCGTCGACCACATCTTCCTCCGGGGCTTCACCACCCGAGTGACCTGCAGATCCGGCTCCGGCACCTGCCTGTTGTTGAGCTGCCGATGCCTGTTGATACATGGCTTCCGCCAGTTTATGGGAGGCATTGGTCAATTCATCGGCGAGCCGTTTAATCTCGGCTGCATCATCGCCTTCCATTGCCCTTTTCAGGGACGCGATCGCGTCTTCTACCTTGCTCTTCGTTTGACGGTCGACTTTCTCTCCAAGTTCTTTAATGGACTTTTCAGTTGAATAAATGAGGGCATCGGCTGAATTGCGTGCTTCAACCAGTTCTCGCTTCTTTTTGTCCTCTTCTGCATGCACTTCGGCGTCTTTTACCAGATTGTCGATTTCTTCCTTGGACAAACCCGATGATGCGGTAATCTGAATGGATTGCTCTTTGGCGGTGGCTTGATCCTTAGCCGAAACGTTGACGATACCATTGGCGTCGATGTCAAAGGTTACCTCAATTTGAGGAATACCTCTCGGTGCAGGCGGAATACCGACCAGTTCGAACCTGCCCAGCGTTTTATTGTTGGCGGCCATCTCCCGCTCGCCTTGCAAAACGTGGATGGATACCGCCGGCTGATTGTCGGCCGCTGTAGAAAAGATCTGGCTTTTTTTGGTTGGTATGGTGGTGTTCTTTTCAATCAGCTTGGTCATGACACCGCCCAGGGTTTCAATTCCCAGGGACAGAGGTGTGACATCAAGCAACAGAACATCTTTGACGTCACCCCTTAATACACCACCTTGGATAGCGGCACCGAGGGCAACCACTTCATCCGGGTTGACTCCCTTGTGCGGCTCCTTGCCAAAAATCGCTTTGACTCGTGCTTGAACCGCCGGCATGCGCGTCATTCCGCCGACCAGAATAACTTCATTAATCTCACGCGCAGACAACCCGGCGTCTTTAAGTGCCACTCGGCAGGGATTTTCCAGTTTGTCCAGCAAGCTGCCCACCAAGGATTCAAGTTTAGCCCGGGAGATTTTGATGTTTAAATGTTTAGGGCCGCTGGCATCGGCGGTGATAAAGGGAAGATTGACATCCGTTTCCATTGAGGTGGAAAGTTCCATTTTGGCTTTTTCTGCAGCTTCCTTCAAACGCTGCAGCGCCATTTTGTCGCCTCTTAAGTCAATACCCTGGTCCTTTTTAAATTCATCTGCCAGATAATCGATGAGACGCAGATCAAAATCCTCGCCGCCCAGATGGGTGTCCCCGTTGGTGGCTTTGACCTCGAATACCCCTTCGCCGATTTCAAGAATTGATATATCAAAAGTGCCGCCGCCGAGATCGAAGACGGCAATTTTTTCTTCCTTTTTCTTGTCCAGTCCGTAGGCCAAGGAGGCAGCGGTCGGTTCGTTGATGATCCTTAAAACATTGAGGCCGGCAATTTTGCCGGCATCTTTAGTAGCCTGCCGCTGACTGTCGTCGAAATAAGCCGGTACCGTAATGACCGCATCGGTCACCTTCTCACCAAGATATTGCTCGGCGGTATTTTTAATGTTGGCCAGAATAAAGGACGATACCTCCGCGGGACTGTATTGTTTTCCTCTTATATTTATGCGTACATCGCCGTTGCTGGCCTGTTCAATTTTGTAAGGTAGGATTTTGATGTCATCCTGCACCTCTTTGGAAGCAAATTTACGACCAATCAGCCTTTTGACGCCGAATACCGTGTTCTCAGGATTCGTGATTGCCTGCCGTTTCGCGATTTGGCCTACCAATCTCTCACCACTTTCGTTGATCGCCACGATCGAGGGGGTTGTCCGTCCACCCTCAGGATTTGTGATCACGGCTGCGTCGGCGCCTTCCATAACCGCCACGCATGAATTTGTGGTACCGAGATCAATTCCGATAACCTTTGCCATTTCTCTTCCCTCCTTACCTTTGTATCAACAGACTTTAATCTTTATATTTAACTTATTGATCCGGATTTGCCTGGGGATCATTGTTATCTTTCTTTGATTTGGACTTGGCAACCACCACCATGGCAGGTCTAAGCAATCTATCATGAATCAAATAGCCTTTCTGCAGTTCGTTAACCACCGTATTTTCGGGAACATCATCTGTCTCTTCCTGCATGACCGCCTCATGAAATGTCGGATCAAACGTCTGCCCCTGAGCACTGATGGGAGTGACGTTAAATTTTTCAAAAACTTTCAGTATTTCCTTGTGGGTCATTTCCAGCCCTTCCAGCAGCCCCTTGTCAATGGTCTTTTGACCGTCGGTCGAATTCATCGCCAACTCCAAATTATCCACCACAGAAAGCATTTCTTTTATCAAGGACTGGTTTGAATATTTTCTGAACTCCTCCATTTCCCGGGATGTACGTTTCTTATAATTTTCGAACTCAGCCGAAACCCTCAAAAGGCGGTCGTAATTTTCCTGAGCCTCCCGCTCTTTGGATGTGAGCTTTTCTTCCAGTTCCTTTATCGGATCTTGTGCTTGATCCTCTTCCGCTTTTTCAGGCTCAATATCCGGTTCTTGATTCTCATTGCCGACCGCTTCTGCAGCTGTTTCCTTTTTGTCGAGCGCTTCAGAATCGGAGTCAGTTTGGATTTTAATTGTCTTTTTTGCTGACATTCCTGAATATGTTCTCCCGGTGTTTTAGGTTGCAATTATTGACTGGAAAGATAAGGCGGGTTGAAAGGTTGTCAAGATGGTAATAGCAAGGTTTTATAAGAAAAAACTGCCGATACCGAATCAGTTGCTTTCAAAAATTTAGGTTCTGAATTTTGCCCGGCAGACCGTTCGATGGGGGGTGCGGGTTGCGGGGTACGGGTTGCGGGGTGCGGGTTGCGGGGATGGAGCATAGGGCATAGCGCATGGCGCATAGCGTAAAAAGCAAGAGCGGAGTACGGGGACTTTCGATTCCGGATTGCGGATTGCAGATTTCGGATTGGGAAATATGCGGGTGAATAGTTGATTGGGTTGATAGGTTTACTAAGCTTCGACATTCTGCGGTTCGTTATTCTGCTGTTCTGTCCGCCGCGGCGGACTGTTCCGTTTAGGTGAAGTTTCATAAGAGCCGGGCCGCTGGCCAAAAAGACGGCCAGATTAATCGAGAAAGAAACTTCTGCCTTGTAGGTTCATATAAGCACATCCGCCACAGGCTCGGCAATTCCCCTCGCTCCTCCAAACTTCATTTTGGTGCGCTATGCGCTATGCCCTTTGCGCTATGCGCCGAAATTCCGACTTGCGTATTCCACATTCCGAATTCAAAAAAGTGGTTGTGCACCCACCGTCGAATCTTTTTGGAGGCATCAGACCATTATGCAGATCGGGATCAATCCGCGACACAAACCGCATCACTTATCGCTGCTTCCTTCCGGACCTGACGAGGTTCGTGACCGTCTGTTGCGCGGTGTCCGATCAAAATGCTCCGAGTTATCCAAGTATGGGATCCTCGGGCGGGAATTCAGCCCCGCATGAAGCGGATTTCGGGAATAGGGCACCGCTAGCTCCCCGCCTAGCACAACCGTTATCATAAATATAATCGATAAAAAAATTTATCAAGGTAAAAAAGGACTCGATATATGGGGGGTCGGGGTGTTTTTTTTGTTAAATCGCTCCATGGATAATGCTTTTTTTCAAACCGTGTAAACTCGTGGTTAAAGGATCGTAAATAAGGAACAGTAATTAATATAAAAACAATGGGTTCGTCTTGAAGCAACCCTTTTCTTTCTGTTGAAATGTTTTGGCATACGTCTGTTCTTTCTAACGACCCCTGAACCACTCAAACAGTAAACGGTTTTTAAAAAGAGTATCCATTCCGCTATCCCCTCCGGCAGCCACGTAGACACCAGGGTGAAACGAGAGAGCAAACCCAGTGAACAAGTACATAGGGATTTACAAAAAAAGCACCTCGACCCCTGAGATATATTACCCTATTATTTATTGACAACCACAAACCTCTATATGATAATTTGAATAGATTATATATATAAATTGCTGAAATGTAATATAATAATAAAAAAGGATGATTTGTTAAGTCCCTATAAAGTGTTTTTCTTTAAAAAATTTCTTTCAGCCTGATGCTTCAAAGAATTTTTAGCCATATCAGGACGGTAAACTTGAGTAAGTTATTACAAACTATAGAAAAAACCATAGCAGCTTATGGAATGCTTAAACCGAAAGATTCTGTTGTTATTGGTGTGTCCGGAGGTCCTGATTCAGTTGCTCTGCTTCATATACTCTTTTTAATTGCGCCCCGTTTTTCCCTCAAATTGGGTATTGCCCATTTAAATCACTGCCTCCGCAACAATGATTCAGATAAAGATGCTCAGTTTGTTGAAGATTTAGCCAAAAAATATGATTTGCCTTGTTATACGAATAAAAAGGATGTTCGTAAGTATCAGATTGAAAACAAACTCTCTTTGGAAGAAGCTGCCCGGCGTGTTCGCTACAATTTTTTAGATCATGTTGCGAATACCATGCAGTACAATAAAATTGCAGTTGGACATCATTCTGATGACAATGCTGAACTTATTTTGATGAATCTTTTTCGAGGAAGTGGAACACAGGGTCTTTCTGGAATACCTCCCGTAAGAGACCATAAGATTATCCGTCCGCTGATAAAGCTAACTCGATCCGAAATCATCGATTTTTTAAATAAAAACAAATTAGAATATATATCTGACGCATCTAACATGGACACAAAGTACTTTAGGAATAGAGTGCGTCATGATTTAATTCCTTTGTTAAAAACAGCGTTTAATCCTAAGATTCCTGAAACACTAAACCGGCTTTCGTCAATTATTAGATCCGAAGAAGAATGGATTGAAGATCTTGTCCATCCTTTTTATGAAAAATGCCTACGAGATGTTCAGGGAAATTATATAGTTCTTTCTGTTTCGATGCTTAATCGATACCACCCTGATCTGCAAAGGCGGATCATAAGGATGACAATTGAAAAAATAAAAGGGGACTTAAGACGTATTCGGTTTGTCAACATCAATTCTGTAATCGGCCTTTTAAAGAAAAGGTCAGCCTATGGAAAAGTGGACCTTCCTGATGGTGTTAGAATTCAAAGAAACCAGGATGCGCTCTGTGTGTTTCAAGAAAACAACATGTTGCGTGATGTTAGCAACAAATACAGCCATTCTGACAAGTTTACATTTGAATATCAGATAGAAAAATTTGAATCTGTATTTTTAAAAGAAATAGGCGCTTACATTAAATTTACTGAAATGCGCATGGAAAAGGTGTTCGACTATCGTAATACTGGACAACACATTGGTTTTTTTGATAAGGACATTTTAAGTTTTCCTTTGGTGATCAGAAATTTTCGGCCGGGAGACGCTTTCAAACCACTGGGAGTGGGAGGTACGCAAAAGTTAAAAAAATTTTTTATTGATAAAAAAGTACCTCGAAGTGAACGGTTAAAGTGCCCTATACTGTTGAGCCGGGGAAGAATAATCTGGGTAGTCGGTTATAGAATTGATGAGTCTGTTAAAGTGATGCCTTCAACCAAAAATGTATTGAAGGTGGAACTTTTGCTTGCCTAATCAACAATGATGATTAATATTAGTGTATCATTAATTGTCTTTTAAGGGGGTTAAGACTTTTGAATCCTTTCTACAAAAATCTGGCTTTATGGATAGTCATCACGCTGATGATGATCATGCTTTACAACCTTTTCAATCAACAACATCTGGCTGAAACAAACATTAGTTATACTGACTTTTTGGCCATGGTGGATAGTGAACGTGTTTCTGATGTCGTTATACAAGGTCAAGAACTTTATGTTACAGATACAAATCAAAATCGCTTCAAGGTATTTGCGCCCCAGGATGGAGATCTAATCAAAATCCTTCGGGACAAGGGTGTTTCCATTAACGCAAAACCTGAAAGCGAGTCACCATGGTATATGTCTGTTCTTGTGTCATGGTTTCCAATGATCGTACTGATCGGTGTATGGATATTCTTTATGCGCCAGATGCAGGCCGGCGGCGGTAAAGCCATGTCTTTTGGCAAAAGCCGAGCCCGTTTGCAATCTGATCAATCGAAAAAAGTGACGTTTGAAGATGTTGCCGGTATCGATGAAGCCAAAGAAGAACTTGGCGAAATTATCGAGTTTTTAAGAGAGCCTAAAAAATTCACTCGTCTTGGGGGAAGGATACCCAAAGGGGTGCTTTTGATGGGATCTCCCGGCACCGGAAAAACCCTCCTTGCACGGGCAATTGCAGGGGAAGCCGACGTACCTTTTTTTCATATTAGTGGCTCAGATTTCGTAGAAATGTTCGTCGGTGTCGGGGCATCTCGCGTGAGAGATCTGTTTGTTCAGGGCAAAAAGAATGCCCCATGCATCATATTCATCGATGAAATCGATGCTGTTGGAAGGCACAGGGGTGCTGGACTCGGCGGAGGACATGACGAAAGAGAACAGACCTTAAATCAGCTTCTGGTGGAAATGGACGGATTTGAATCAAACGAGGGCGTAATCCTTATTTCCGCTACTAACCGTCCTGATGTTCTTGATCCGGCACTCTTGCGTCCCGGTCGTTTTGACCGTCAAGTGGTTGTTCCACTGCCGGATATTGTGGGACGCGAGAAAATTCTTAAAGTTCATTTGAAGAAAACGCCCATTGCACCGGATGTAGATCCCGCAATACTGTCTAAGGGAACTCCCGGATTTTCGGGGGCTGATTTGGAAAACCTTGTCAATGAAGCGGCACTTCTGGGCGCCAAGAGAAATAAAGAAAAGATCGATATGATTGATCTGGAAGATGCAAAAGACAAAGTTTACATGGGATTGGAGAGAAAGTCTAAAGTTATCAGGGAAGAAGACCGAAAAACAACGGCATATCATGAAGCCGGACATGCCCTTGTGGCCCGATTTTTGCCGGGCACTGATGCGGTGAACAAGATCACCATTATTCCAAGAGGGCGCGCTGCAGGTATCACGTGGTTTTTACCTGAAGAGAGCGATTTTAAATATAAGGATCAGCTTGAAAGTGAATTGTCCGTGGCCTTTGGCGGGCGGGTTGCCGAAGAAATTGTTTTTAACCGTATCAGTACCGGTGCTGCCAATGATATTAAACAGGCAACCGATATTGCTCAAAAAATGATACGCAGTTGGGGAATGAGCGATGAACTCGGTCCGCTGTCGTATGCCAAAGAAGAAGACCACATCTTTCTTGGACGGGAAATCGCTCAGCACAGGGATTATTCTGAAGAAACCGC
>CP070771.1:1028420-1036776 GCA_020345785.1 Desulfobacterales bacterium | reverse complement strand
TCCCATTGATCGCCGCCCCTCAGGTTTTCTTTATCAAGCCATGGCCGGATACCTTCCTGGCGAAGCTGATTATAAAGCCCTGAAGCAAATTCTTTGTCTTCACTGGCATGGCATATGAAAACCTGCGGTGCATCCGGGGGCAGGTTTTCTATCGCACTTTTTTCGGCTGAAGTTGCGCCCACAAATTTTTTATATCTATCCTGCAGCTCGGTTACAAATTCATGCAGCTCCTTGCGACATATTTGAATTTTATATTCGCTCTCTCGAAAAAAAACCATGGTCCGGTGAAATTCATCTATGTCCGGATGATTGAACTGTTCCAGCGCAAATGAGCGGCTTTCCTTGATCCCTATCCGTAAAACGTGAAGCAGGATACGCAGATACCAATTTCTGAAGCCGAAACCCAGGAACAGAAAGCTTTTGTTTCTGTTTCGAATTTCGCTTAAAATATTATCCGGCAAAGGAGGGTTTTTGGAAACTACCGCCACGATAAAATCCAATACGTCATTTTCGGTGAGCACCAGAGACGATGGATCATCAATCGTGCCGTAGAGATGATAAATCAGCGGGTTGGCAGTGGTTGCCTTCGGTACCATTTCCTGTCTTGTGCCTTTGAAATGGTAACTTTTAATTATGGGATCCTTTTTTTCCTTTTTGAAAGCCTCATAAAGCATCTTGTCGGATGTTGTGGATATTATAAGATTAAATGGCAGGGCCGCTAATTTTTCATGGAGATCGCTGGTCAGGTGCCGCCTGCTGTGGCAGAAAGAGGTCACTTTGGCCAGCAGGTCGGTTCGGCCCCGGCCTGGTTTCATGCAGTAAAACTGCGAAACCTGCGCGAGATTGTTGGTATCGATTTTCCATGCTTTAACCTCCGACGCTATTTTTGAAGATAGGTCATTTGCCAAAAGTTCTGTGCACGGCTTGGACTGGCCGTCAACTTTTTCGGTTGATGCATCGGGGCCGAGCATGAGGATACAGTTCCCCTGTTGAATCGTCAACAACAGCGGTAGCCAATCATCTTCATTCCAATCAACCAATGCCATTTCTAAATCACCTCCCTTTCATAAATCAATCCGGTTTTCTATCAAGCCCATTGGGAAGTCCATCACAGCCGGGATTATTTCAGCGATCATAGTTGTTTTTCATTTATCTACAACGTCAACGTCGGGTACAAGTGGCGGGCGACTAAAATCCTGGAATATGGAAAAATCACCAAATGTTGAAGTCAACGAAATTCATCATAGCCGCAGGATATAGCCCGTCCGTCTTCACGCCTTGTTAGCATTATCAGTGTATTTGGCGATTATTGATTCATATAAAGAATCGGACACAATTTTTGTAAACTCTTCATCTTCAAACCAACTCGCTCTTTTCGCAAACTTTTTAAGCGTCTTAGTGTTTAAAAGAACCCAAAATAAAGTAATTAACTGAATAGCAAAAAATATCCAGCTGATTAACCTGGCGTTAAATGCAAAAAGTTCCTTGTTCGCCAAAAATAATTTATCCATTCCAAAAGCAATGATTAAAAATGACAACAATATAAATGTAATAATAGGAGCAAGATAGAAAAGAAGTTCCCATTTTGATGTTCCTGACCCTTCTTGTGTTTTCAACATCATCGACCGAATCGGTGGCAGGTCGGGGTCGTCCTTTTCCATTTTCAATCCAATTAAAAATACCGAATTTAGAAGCCGATGAAATACGAGCTGATCCATAACCCAGAGGGTGGTGATACCTGCAGTGGCCAACAAAGAAACAATTACCACAAGCAACCCTAACGGTATTGGCCAATTGTCAAACTTATAAGAATTGAATAACCAACCAATTGCACCTAATGCGGCCAATATCCAAGCAGAAGCTAAAGTCCTTATACCTCCAGAGCTAGCATTATACCGTTCTTCCATCTCAGAAAGTTTCCAGTATTTATCAAATTTATCCATAGATGATTCCTATTGATTTTAAAATCCATAACGCTGCGGATCACTTGCAGGCGGTACAGCTTTCGAGTATCCAAGCCCTTCTACGATAAACCCCGCGAGTTGTTCCTGTCAGGTGCATCCGTCTTGTTATGGCTTCATTTGTTGTTTCTATTTATCGATCTTTCTTGGGTATTGGTTATTTGTTTTGGCTCTTTTTCTATGACATTATAAAAGCTAAAGAAAAGGGAAAATAATGCAATAATTGCAGAGATAATTGCTGCAATCGCAGCCATTTTAGCTGCTTTTGCTGATTGTTTTGACGCCCCTAATAATGGTTCCATGCGCCTTTGTTCAAGTATATGCTCTGCCAAGTGCTTTCTTTCGGAACTCTCCCGTTCCGTAATGATACTTTATAATTCTTCAGAAGACATTGCCCAATATTTATCGTATTCGTCTTTTTTCATGTGTCTGATTTCAACACTATAACTAGTAATTAACAGACAAAAAAGTCCATAAAGATGAATCAAAAAACCACCAATTTGGGTTTCTAATACCAATAGGCTATTGTGAAAGAATCATTATTGCAGGCCGTTGAAAAGATCTGGGGCTAAATGCGAAAACCCCTCTCTCGATTTGAGATTCGGGGTTTTAAAAGTAATTTAAGCCATTTTCTGCTCCCATATGATTGAAGGCAATGTGTCGGCTATAATTCAAAATTTTATGAGTAGGCTATAAATAGCAGAAAATATTAACAAATGTCAAGGGATACCATATTCCGCTATCGGATACCGGCGTGAGAGGGCGGGTATTGCATCGTGTTTCCAAATTATGTTGGCGTGATCTGCTGATTCCGCTCGGTGTCTATGGTGATTGGTGACTGGCTGGGTGTCCTTAATCGGTTTTCAGACTTTGCCTGCTCCACGATTAAATCATAAAAAATAAACCAAAATTCTTTATTTTATCTCCATTCATATGCCAGCGGCATCGTTTAAGTTTGGACCAACAAAAAATACTCCCGCTGTACCGGTAGAACCTTTTCAGTTCTCACCGGCATAGCCGTTGGCTTATGAATGGAGTTAGGTCATGCCGGTGAAATCGAAGCTGAGCTTAGACTGAAACTTCTCGATGCGTTTAAAGATCTCTTTCAGCGTAGTCTGCTCGATGCGGGAAAGTTTTTTGGGATTGATGTAGTTATCCGGCTCAGCTTTCTCTTCAATGACCGCTCTGACCTGGCGCACAAATCGCTGCTGCATTAAATAGCTGTAAACCGTATCGAGCTCATTGTATTGCTGGGCGGAAATTTCCTCCTGGCGCAAAAGCTCATTCAGCCGGCCCAGGGTATTGGTCTCTTCAATCCGATGATTGAGGGCATAGATGCGGGCATAATCGACCACCGGCTGCATGGCGGCTTTGATGTCAAAACTGTCGCGGTGCTCCCCTTTGGACTCGACCAGAAAGTTACGGAAAAAGCCGATGGGCGGCGTAAAGAACAGGGCGTTCTCCGCCAGGTGGCGAAAGAATCCCGGCCAGCCGACCAGCGAATCGAAAAGGTGGCTGCGCAGTTCGTCAACAAGACCGGTATCTCCATAGCCGGCCCGGAAATCAAAGAAGATGCTGGCCTGCAGCAGTGCCTCGGGGGCGGCTGTGTGAATCCAATCGGTAAAATATCTTTTCCAGGTCTGCAAGGGCTGACACCACTTGGGGTTTTTAGCCATGACGCCGCCTTTGCAGAAAGAATAGCCGGCTTCGTCCAGCCAACCGCAGACTTTTTCCGCGAAGTTTAAAAAATAATTCATCGCTGCTTTACCGGCCTTGGCGGGAAGATCTTCGAAGATGATGGCATTGTCCTGGTCGGTTTTAAGGGTCTGTTCCTTGCGCCCTTCACTTCCCAGAACCATAAATACGAATCTGGCCGGCGGCGGTCCCATTTCCACAAGCGCAAAAGCGATTATTTTTTGTAAAACCGCATCGGATACCGTCGTTAAAAAACGGGTAATGTTTTGGGCCTTGGCTCCCGTATTGATCAATGACTGAAGCATCTGGGGAATGTGGCGATGAACCTCGAAGACCTGATTGATAAAACGGGCCTGGGCAATCTCGCGCATGATAAAGAAGGGCGACTGCCCCTGGGCTTTTAACAGATCGCGGTTGGTGATGACGCCCACAACTTTGTCCGTCGAATCCCTGATGGCAAGATGTTTGATATTTTTTTGCATCATCAACATCATGGTCTCAAAAACAAGGGCGTTTGACGAAATCGTAACGAGCGGGGAGGACATAATCTCGTATACGGGCTTTAAAATGTCGTAGCCGGTGGCCGTCACCTTTTTGCGCAAATCGTTGTCGGTAACAACGCCCACAAATTCACCGTTCGCATCGCATATGAAAATGGAACTGGCATTGTGCCCGCTCATAACCGCAGCAGCCGCCTGAATCGGCATTTCCTGGTCACAGTAAACCAGTTCTTTGTTGACAATACTTTCAATCGGTTGATTAAAAAATTCCGGGGCAATTTCCGCCGGCCTCAGGTTACCGGCAATAATTTCGGCATAGGACCGATCCAGCATCCGTTTGCCGAAGGTATCCGTATAAAAATCGGAAAACGCTTCATACTTTTTACAAATTTCCAAAAAAAGCTCTTTGGGCAATATATAGAAATACGAATCTTCCGTAACCCTCAGGGTCCGAATGGAGATGCCGTTATTCATCAGCATTGAGATGCCGCCGTAGCTGTCGCCCTCACTCAGTATTCCGCGCAACGTCTTTTTGTTATTTTCCTCATAATATCTTTCGGCCGCACCTTTCTTGATGATGTACAGGTACTGAATCTTGGACTGCCCCTGTACAAACAATAAGGTATCCTTGGGATAGTTGATGATGGATATTGCTGCGGCAATTCTGCTGATCTCTTCTTCCGGCAAAAAGCTGAACGGCACCAGCCGGGAAAGAAAATGCAAAGCCTGTCCGACGGCAACAATGGATGCATAGGAATCATTGGTCATTTCAGCGCGAAAACGACCGGCAAAATGCTCGTAGAAATTCTTGTTGCGGGTACATATCTCCAGAAACGCTTTTTGCGGAAAAACGTACAGTGTGGCATCATTGACCACCTGGACCGTGCGGACCGAAATCCCGGCATTCATCAAAATGGAAACCCCTCCGAATGTTTCACCCGTTTCCAGTGTTCCTTTAATCTGTTTTTCGCCGTCGGTTTCATAAAACAGCTCCATCGTTCCTTCCTTGATAATATAGACGCAGTCCAATTTTGTGCGCCCCTGAACGGATAGAACGGTGGTTTTGGGATATTTTATTTCCGACATTTCACCGGCGGCAAAGGCCACCTCTTTTTTCGGCAGCATGGAAAAAAGCGGTAATCCGGACAAGAACTTGTAGATCCTATCTCCCATCATATCACCTGAATTTGATGTCCTAATCGAAAAAAAGTGCGATTCGTCGCTAATAGCTATTCGTTATCAGCATAATAATCCAGCGCAGTGGCTTTGATTTATTGCTGAAACTAAATTGCTCTTTTAGTTGGTGGTTGAACGAAAACCAGCTCAAAAGCTGCGTTGGGTTTCGCCCTCAGGAATCCATATTGGCATAAGAGCTTCATTCTCGTAGGTTGGGTTGAGGGACGAAACCCAACATTATACATCGAGCTCAACCCAACCTACCCTAAATCTGGACTTTCGTTCAGGCAATATTTACTTAGCAGAACCTGATCGACTTATATATTTTAATAGTTTATGGATTGATAAAATATCAGAACCGAATCTGGTTCTTAAAACTATTGACCAATAACCAATAACGAATGACAGCATCCATAAACTACCATATCCTTAATTGTGTGCCAATCCAAATTCAATACCACGCGAATTGACACTTTCATTGCTCTGTGCTAAGGCTGTCTGACGACAATCGACCTGCCGATTCTTCAACCCATGGCACGTATCTCGGGGCGTTGCCCCAATCGGCAAATTCGGAAACATCACAGTTTCTGCGAGACCTTAAAGTAGATCAATGACGCCTGAAAACAAAAAAAGCAAGCGTTTGGTCGCTTTATTTCTGCTCGGCTTCTTGCTGCTGAACTATCCGATCCTTTCTTTGCTTAATCTTGATATTTTCGTGTTTGGCTTACCGCTGCTGTACATTTATATTTTTGGTATCTGGGGTCTTTTAATCCTGTTGTCGGCCTTGGTGACCATGCGCCGATCGAAGGAAAATACAGATTATTCGCAATAATCGGGAACTTCATCCGTGTTAGATACCGGAACCATATTATTTGTATCCTTCTTTTATATCGGTCTTCTTTTTGCGATCGCCTACTGGGGCGACAAACGGGCCGATGAAGGCCGCAGCGTTATTGCCAACCCTTACATCTACACCCTCTCGCTCGCAGTTTACTGCACGGCTTGGACCTTTTACGGCAGTGTGGGCATGGCCGCCCGCAGCGGTCTGGGATTTTTAACCATTTATCTCGGTCCGACGCTGATGAGCATCCTGGGCTGGCTGGTATTGCGCAAAATCATTCGTATCAGCAAGGTCCACCGCATCACCTCCATTGCCGATTTCATTGCGTCCCGCTACGGCAAAAGCCCGGTGCTGGGCGGAGCCGTCACCATTATCGCCGTCATGGGCGTCGTTCCTTACATCGCCCTGCAGCTGAAGGCCATATCCACCGGCTTTCTGCTGATCAACCACTATCCCCAGGTTTCGGTGTCGTTTAATTTTGCCGGCATTCCCGTTTTCAGCGATACGGCTTTCTACGTGGCGGTGATTCTTGTTATATTTGCTATTTTATTCGGTACGCGTCATCTGGATGCAACCGAACGACACGAAGGGCTCGTAGCCGCCATTGCTTTTGAGTCCATTGTAAAGCTGGCCGCCTTTTTGACCGTTGGAATCTTTGTTACCTATGTTCTCCACAATGGTTTTGCCGATCTGTTCCAAAAGGCCGGCGCTGTCACCGATCTTAAGCAGAGCGCAGGCATCGCGGACAACCGATCGATCGGGTTCTTTAAAGAAATTCTGACCATCAGTGCCCCTGAAGCCACTTACATCGATTGGAGTGTTTATCTGTTTCTTTCGATGATGGCCATTCTCTTTCTTCCCCGCCAATTTCAGGTGATGGTGGTCGAAAACGTCAATGAAGAGCATTTAAACAAAGCTATCTGGCTTTTCCCCCTTTATCTGTTGGCCATTAATATTTTTGTCCTGCCGGTTGCTCTGGCCGGACTATTGCATTTTCCCGGCAGCTCGGCCAATGCCGACTGGTTTGTTTTGATGCTGCCGATGGCCGAACACCAGCAACTGCTGGCCCTGTTCGTGTATCTGGGCGGTATATCGGCCGCCACCGGCATGGTGATTGTTGAAACCATCGCTCTGAGCACGATGATCTGCAACGATCTTGTCATGCCGGTATTGATCCGTTCTCCGATCACGGCCCTTTCCGGGCAAAGCGACCTGCGCGGTTTGCTGCTGGTCATCCGCCGGGCCAGCATCGCGTTGGTCCTGATGCTGGGCTATTCTTATTTCCACTACATCGCTGAATTTTATGCCTTGGTCTCCATCGGCTTATTGTCTTTTGCAGCTGTGGCACAGTTTGCGCCGGCTATGCTCGGCGGCATATTCTGGAAAGGCGGAACCCGGGCCGGCGCTCTCAGCGGCCTGATTGCCGGATTCATTGTCTGGGCCTACACCCTGCCGCTGCCGTACCTTGTGCAGGCCGGCCTGATCCCCCAAAGTTTTATAAGTGCAGGACCCTTCGGCATCGAGCTGCTGAAACCTTACCAACTGTTCGGCCTGCAGTATTTCAATCCTATTTCCCATTCGGTGTTCTGGAGCATGCTGTTCAACACAGGCGTTTACATCGGTGTTTCCGTTCTGAGTCGACCCCATGCCATCGATCACACCCAGGCCGCTTTGTTCGTCGAAGTTTTCAAGTATGCCGGAGAAACCGAAGAGTCTCTCTTCTGGCGCGGCACGGCCAGTCTCCCGGCTTTGAAGTCGCTCCTGCAACGGTTTCTCGGCCGAAACCGGGCCGACCATGCATTGACCGAATACGCCCGCAGACGCAATGTTAACTGGAACGAGTATCTGACGGCTGATGCCGATCTGGTCAGCTATGCCGAAAAGCTCCTCACCGGCGCCATTGGATCAGCCTCGGCCCGCGTCATGGTATCGTCGGTTGTCAAAGAAGAGCCCCTGGGCATCGAAGAAGTATTAAACATCCTGGACGAAACCCGGCAGGTGATCGCCTACAGCCGCGAACTGGAAAGAGCGACCGCCGAGCTCAAAGCCGCCAATGCCCGGTTGCAGGAACTGGACCGGCTCAAAGATGATTTTATATCAACGGTTACCCATGAATTGCGCACGCCGCTGACGTCAATCCGATCCCTTTCCGAAATACTGCATACCAATCCGGGTATCGAACC
>CP070771.1:1019913-1028320 GCA_020345785.1 Desulfobacterales bacterium | reverse complement strand
GTCATTTTCAAAAACCGGGAAATTACCGGACTCAAACCGAATCAAATCGCTTCCAGGGGGATCGGCCGAACCTTTCAGGTTGCCCGGGTCTTCAATGAAATGACCCTGATGGAGAACATGATGGTGCCCCTGATTCCCAGGCGGATTTCGAAGAAGAAGGGTGAGAAAAAGGCTTTGGAGCTTCTGGAGATGGCAGGGCTCAGCCATCTCACGGAGCAGCTGGCCGTGGAAATTTCCGGAGGGCAAAAAAAACTGCTGGAGTTCATGCGAACCATGATGGCGGATCCGGAGGTGGTTCTGTTGGACGAGCCGTTTGCCGGGGTCAATCCTGCTTTGATTGACCGGTTGATCGACGTCACCATTGAACTGAACCGAACCCGGGGAAAGACATTTCTTTTGATCAGCCACGATATTCCCTCCGTGATGAAACTGTGCAAAAACCTGACCGTTCTTTCAGCCGGCGCAACTATCGCCGAGGGAGAGTCGGAAAATGTCCGGCATGACCCGGCGGTAATCGATGCGTATTTGGGGCATTAATTATGACTCTTGAGGTCAAAAATGTTACTTCAGGCTATGTGAAAGAGGTTCCGATTTTAACGGATGTCAATGTGGTTGCCAGGGAGGGGCGCCTGACCGGCATCATCGGGCCCAACGGAGCAGGCAAGTCGACCCTGCTGAAGACCATTTACGGTTACCTGCGTCCCAGGCAGGGGGACGTTTTTCACGACGGACGTTCGATCAAGGGGCTCAAGCCGAATCAGATGCTGGGCCAGGGCATTGCCCATCTCATCCAGGGACACAGTGTTTTTCCGGCAATGACGGTGGAAGAAAACCTGGAGCTGGGGGGCTGGATCATCAAACATGACCGCAATGCGCTCGACAAGGCCCTGGATGAAGTCTACCAACATTATCCCGTTCTCAAGAATAAGCGCAAAATGGCGGCCGGTGCACTTTCCGGTGGTGAGCAGCGGACACTCGAGATCGCCCGCCTCACCATGACCCATCCCCGTGCCATCCTGATCGATGAACCGTCGGTGGGGTTGATGCCGAAGCTGGTTGACACGGTCTATGAGGAAATCGTCAAATTAAAAGATTTGGGATACACCATCTTAATGGTGGATCAGAAGGTTCACAAGTGCCTGGATGTGGTCGACTACATCTATGTGCTTCGCTTGGGTCAGAACAGCCATCATGGCCCCAGGGCAGAATTTGCCGACCGTATCGAGGACATCATTAAAGAATGGATATGAGCGTTTAGCGGCACCATATTGAAAGTTGCTGCTAATGTTGTCAGGTGCTTTGGAAACGGATCAGGTTTCAGGTTTCCGGTGTCAGGTGTCAGCACGGCCGCCGGAGGCGGCCAGTCTGATCGTAGAAGATACTCTAAAAAAGGCGAATCCACCTAAGACGGATAAATATCGAATCTCGAAGGAAGGCATTCTGCGGTTCGCTGTTCCGTTTAGGTGATGTTTCATTAAGGTTGCAGGATTAGTAATTCGATTTCCTGACACCCGAAACCTGACACCTGAAACCTAATTTCAAACACTGTCTCAGAATACGCATAGATGCCAATGAACGAGAGGTGGAGCGCTTATGGATCTGAGTATTTTTATCCAACTGATGGTTTTGGGTCTGGTGAGGGGTTCGATGTATGCCCTGATGGGCGTGGGCCTTTCCCTAATCTTCGGGATCATGGCGATCGTCAACTTTGCCCACGGCGAATTGTTTATGATCGGCTGCTATATCATGTATTTTGTAGCCGCCATGCTGGGTCTGCCTTTTCCGCTGGGTATATTGGCTTCCGGGATCGGCCTTTTGATTGTGGGTATCATTCTGGAGAAGGGGCTGATTTCAACCCTCCGCAAGAAGGCCGGCCGGGAATGGCTCATGGATTCCTTCGTTCTGACGATCGGCCTGATGGTGATATTTCAGAACCTGGCGTTGATCATATTCGGATCCATTCAGCGCGGAATTCCCAATCTGGTAGCCGGCCAGCTCGTCGTCGAAGGGGTTGTCTTCATATACGACCACCTGGTGATCCTGGGCCTGGCGCTGTTGACGGTCGGTCTGCTCTGGTATTTTATCAAATACACGAGCCTGGGCAAGGCCATCCGCGCCACTTCCCAGCACTCGGAGGCCGCGCAGACGCTGGGTATCGATGTCAGCCGGATGTATGCCGTGGCCTTCGGCATTGGAGCGGCCCTGGCCGGGATATCCGGCGCGCTTTTGATCACCCTTTTCCCTGCCAATCCCAATGCCGGGATGGCTCCCGTATTAAAGAGCTATGTCGTCGTTATTCTCGGCGGCTTGGGCAACATCAAGGGCGCTATTGCGGCCGGCATTTTGGTGGGACTCCTTGAAGCCTATGCTGTTTTCTTCTTAGCCGGCGGCTGGCAGAATGTCATTGTCTTCTCCATTGTCATCGCCGTTCTTGTATTCAAACCAGCCGGACTTTTTGCCCCCGCAGGAGAGCGGCCATGAGCTTACTCGGAAGTCCCCTGAAAGGAATGAATGCCTCCCGTTACCTTAAAACAGCCTTGGTGCTGGCTTTTTTAATCGCCGTGCCGTGGATCTGGCGGGATAACCGGTTTATCACGACCATTTTTATCTCGGCGCTCATGTTCGGCGCCTGGGGGGTCATGTATGATCTTCAAATCGGCTACGGCGGACTCATCAACTTTGGATTTGCCGGATTTATCTGTGCCGGTGCATATGGATCTGCTCTGGCCGCATGGCATTTCGAGATAAATCCATGGTTCTCGATGTTCATCGGAGCAACGGCCGCCGGCCTTTTGGGCTTTCTCACGGGCGTGGTCACCCTCAGACTGCAGGGGATTTTTGTGGGGTTGGCCACCTGGTTTCTGGCCGAAATGCTGCGGCTGACAATCTCAAATACCCCCGCCTACACCCGCGGCATGCTGGGATTGGCTGTCAAACCCCTGCCGGACGCGTTCGGCTTCGATTTTTCGCGGGCCGAGCTGCTGCCCTATTACTATCTGCTCTTGATACTCTCGGTTTTCATCTTTTGCGTGGCGCTTCTGATGGTGAATTCTAGAATCGGCCTATCCTTCAGGGCCATTCGCGAAGATCAGCTCGCCACCGAGACCCTCGGTCTCAGTCCCACCAAATACAAGCTCATCAACTTTACCACCGCCTGCTTTTTCACCGGTCTGATCGGCGCCTTCTATGGTCATTATATCGGTATTCTGACGCCGGACCCCACCGAGTTCGGTGTGCCCAGAACCGTCGAAGTTTTAACGGTAGCCTATGTGGGCGGCAGGGGCACGCTGTGGGGTTCGATTGCCGCCGCCTTTCTACTGATCGGATTTCAGGAGTACTTCCGGGAGTTAGGTGCCTGGCGCCTGGTAATGTACGGCGCTCTGCTGATTTTCGTGATGATCTACGCGCCGAAAGGCATCTCGTCCGTGAAAAAGTATCTTTGGTAGGCGATGGACAAGAAGCTGGGAGGCTGGGAAGCGGGGAAGCTGGGAGGCGAAATGTGAAAGGTGGAAAGATAAAGCATAGGGCAAAGGGCATAGCGCATAGCGTAACGAAAACAAACGACAGAGGTTCGGTGAACGAAGGTGAGAAGGTCAGAAGGTGGAAAGGTGAGATAAAGCCGGGACAGATTTCAAAGAGCGGAAAAAAGCCATAGTTAACCGACACCACGTTAAGATAAGGGCAAGACAACACGAAAGGATCAACGCTCTTGGACAAGCGTGTTGCCGGGTGAGTTTCAATATTATTCACCCCTCTTTTTACAAACCATATTTGCTTGACAGGTAAACCTCTTGCTTCTATGATTCGCCCATAAAAACCGGAAATTTTACAATACTATCCAGTTTTTATCCTGTCATTCCATCCTATCAAAGAAGGGAGGAGAAAAAATGGCAAATAACGAGAACAACCCGAAAAAAACAGGCGCAACGGCAAGACCGATCTCCAGGCGGACGGCCCTTAAGACCGCGGGGGCTCTTGTCGGTGCAGGGATCGCCGGTGTGTCGGGCGCATTCACCCACCCGGCCGCTGCTCAGTCGACGGCGGCCGGCGCGAAGCCGATCAAAATCGGTTTCATGGTACACCGGACGGGCATTGGGGCGGTTTACGGCCGCTGGTATGAGCGCACGACGATAGCGGCGGTGAACCTGATCAATGAAATGGGGGGCATCGCCGGCAGACCCGTTGAGTTGGTCACCGAGGATGACGGAACCGATCCCAAACGCGGCGCTGAGGTCGTGGAGAAGCTTGCCGTCCAGCATAAGGTGGATTTCGTCTACGGCACGCTGTTTTCGCATGTCGTGATCGCTTCTGCTCCGCGGGCCGGCGAACTGAAGATCCCGTTATTCGTAGCGAGTGAGGGGTACCACGTCCCCTCAGGAACGCTGAATCGGTATGTGTTTCAGCCCGGCATCACCGACGTTCGCTCACAGGTAACAGCGATCACCTCGTGGGTAATGGACAACCTGGGCAAGAAAGTGGCGATGATCTTTCCCGACTATGCATTCGGATATGACCATCGCGATTTTTTCGGGGGGGCCGTCAGAGAGAGGGGCGGCACAGTCCTGGCCCAATTGCCGATCCCGCCCACCGAAACTTCGTTCACCAAGTACTTTCCGCGCATCCCAGCTGATACGGAGGTGTTATATCACGTAATGGTCGGACCGGCCGTGCTTACTTTCGTTAAGGAGATGGGGGAGCACTTCGGCTCGAGACGTCCCCAGATCTTCGGGTTCATCGACTCTTTGGAGGGCGTGGATATCGCGAGCCCGGGGCTGGAGTTTCTCGAGGGCACCTATTTCTGGGAAGGGCTGCCGCGATATGCCGACGGATACCCCACACCCTATGAGAAGTTCTTCCGGAAAAGCGTCGGCGTCAACGATGACGGCGCAAGCATCCAGGATCCGAAAGACGTTTCCACCTACGCACATATGTTTTCATGCTGGGAGACCCTGTTTGTCATCAAGCAAGCTGTTGAACAGAGCGGGTACCAAAACCCAACCCCAAAAGATTACAAAGCATTGATCGAAACCCTTGAGAACTTCCGTTGGTTCAACGAGGGCATCGAGCATCCCCAGGGCCACAAGAAATTCATCGGTCAGTTGCACCAGAGCTTCGGCCAGCAGTTTATCTCTGAAGTCAAAAACCGCAAACTCAAGGTGGTGCACCGCACCAAGATCGAAGATTCGATTTATTCGTCTAAAACGGACTACACAAAACAGGCCCTGTAAGTTCCTGAGTCGATTTTCAGCAAGCTCGGGTGTTACCCCCCGCCGGGGAGGCCGGCTGGCCAAAGGGGAATTTCTCGGCAAGGGACCTCGCGAATGGGCGGAAATACGAAGGCCTCGCGCGGGTTTTGTCCGTCGCTGCTTTCAGCACGAGCTCTTAGGAAGCTACCCAAGAGACTCTCGGTGAATTGGAACAGTTCTAATATGGATCGCTATTTATGAGTTTCGGACCACATCTCTTCCTGGCGCTGCTCGAGGGCACGGTCACCGCTTTTGTCCTGGCCCTCATCGCCCTGGGGCTGTCTCTCGTGTTTGGGGTCATGCGCATCGTCAACATCGCACACGGCGAGTTCTTTATGCTCGGCGCGGTGCTGGCCTGGTCCTGCTCGGCGCTGTTAGGCGGAGGGCCGCTCACGGGTTTTATCGTGGCGGTGGTCATCAGCCCTATTCTCGTCGGCGGTTTTGCGGTCGCCGCCGACAAGCTGATTCTGCGTCGCATTCGCTACCAGCCCGAAAGTACCATCGTCGCAACCATTGGGCTGCTTTACATCATCCAGCAGTTGGTCCTGACGTTCTACGGCCCTGATGCCCGGCCGGTCGACCCGCCGGTATATTTCCGCGTTGTGTTTCCTTGGTTCGGATATTCCGGCTACAAGCTTGTGGTGGCCTGCTTATCGGGCCTGTTGCTCGGGGTGACCTGGCTGGCGATGTCCAGGACGAAGCTGGGACTCTACATGCGGGCAACCCAGCAGGACCAAGAGATGGCGCAGGCCTTCGGCGTGCCGGTCCGGCGGATTTATGCCACGGTCTTTGCTCTGGGCGCCGGGCTGGCGGCTGTGGCCGGGGTGCTGGTGGTGCCCATTCAGCAGGCTCACTACCTCATGGGGCTCGACCCGCTGCTCCTATCGTTCATTGTCGTGATAATCGGCGGCCTGGGAAGCCTCCAGGGTACCATGGTGGCGGCGTTTATTGTCGGGATCAGTGACGGGGTCGTGTCCGTTTTCTTCTCGCCCACGCTGGCGAAGATCGTCGCGACGCTTCTGGTAGCAACGGTGTTGGTGCTAAGACCCGGAGGTCTGTTCGGGAGGGAAGAATCGTGAGCAGGCGATCCGCAGGCAAGGTGTTTGCGCTCCACCTGGGTATGCTCGCGCTGCTGTTTGTCGCCCAGTTCCTGCTGCCGGCGTACCACCACACCAATGTGGCCCGTATCATGGTATTGGCCACCTATGCGATAGGCTACAACCTGCTGTTGGGCTACACGGGCCTCATGAGTTTAGGGCACGCGATGTTCTTTGCGGCGGGCATGTACGGAGCCGGCCTACCCATCTATTACCTGCAATTCGGTGCCTGGCAGGGTTTCTGCCTTGGTGTCCTGTTGAGCCTGGCGGTTTCGACGGCGTTCGGGTTTATTGCGCTTCGAACCAGCGGCGTTTCATTTCTTATTGTGACGATGATGTTTGCTCAAGCCTGTTACCTTGCGATCCTTAACTTCAACAAAATCACACTGGGCGACCAGGGCTTCATTCTTTCCAAAAGCCTTGAAACCGTGGCGCTGGGCTCGGTCCGGTTGACATTGTCCGACCCTGCGGTGAAATACAATCTGGCCCTGCTTTTGTTTGCCGTATGCTTCCTGCTTAGTGTCGTGCTGGTGGGCTCACCCACCGGACGTGTTCTGATTGCCGTGCGCGAGAACGAAGAGCGCACCCGACTGCTCGGATACAACACCTTCAAGTACAAACTCCTGTCACTCGTGATCTCGGGCGGGATATCCGGCGCTGCCGGCGCGATCTATGCCTTGTTGTTCTCGTACGTTGGTGCTTCCTTCGCGTCGATTTTGTATTCCATCTATCCGCTGCTGTGGACGCTGCTCGGTGGCTCCGGGACGACACTGGGTCCGATGATAGGAACCGGCGTCATGTTTTATCTCGTCGACATCGCAAGCGGGCTCACATCGAGCTATCTGCTCGTGGTGGGGGCGGTGCTGGTGATGCTGATTCTTTGGTCTCCCCAGGGCATTATGGGGGCGATACGGGCAAGGTGGCTGCCGTGGCTACCCTAAATCCGATACTCGAGACGGCAGCCCTGGGTAAAAGCTTTGGCGGACTGCATGCGGTCAAAAATGTCGATCTGTGTCTGGCGCGCGGGGAGATCCGGGCCATCATCGGGCCCAACGGGGCCGGTAAGACGACGCTGGTGAACATGATTAGCGGGCGCATTGCTCCGACATCCGGGAGGGTTAAGTTCAAGGGTCAAGACATCACCACGTTGAAGGCCTGGGACCGCGTGGTTAAGGGCATCGTCTACACCTTTCAGGTGACGAGCGTTTTCAATAATCTAACCTGTTATGAGAACGTTGCGCTTGCAGCTCAGCGGCGTTTGATGGGCGGTGCGATCGATCGTCTCGTGCTCAGCGAGCGACAAATTGCCGACCGGGTGCAAGCCGCTTTGCTAAAAGTCGGGTTGTCGGCTGCTGTTGATCAGCGGGCCGACACGCTGCCGTACGGTCATCAGCGGCTACTGGAAGTAGCCATGGCGCTGGCACTGAGCCCGGAGCTCCTGATTCTCGACGAGCCGATGCAGGGCCTCACCCAGGATGAGATTGCGACATTCTGCGATCTCCTTCGAACGCTCTTGACAGAGGTGACCGTGCTTTTGATCGAACACAATATGTCGGTGGTCCTTGAGCTGGCGGAAATGGTCACCGTAATGGACAACGGCGAGATCATTGCCGAAGGCTCTCCGGCAGAGATCGAGCGCCACCGCGAGGTTCAGAAAGCGTATTTAGGCAAGTGATGCTAATCTTGGAACGAGTCAACTGCTACTATGACAAAATTCATGTCCTTAAAGACGTGTCCTTGCGTCTGGCCTCCGGCGAGATCCTCGGCTTGTTAGGTCGAAACGGTGCGGGCAAGACGACGCTGCTCAAGACAGTCATGGGTCTGGTCAAGTCGCGTTCGGGAAGCATCCAGGTCGATGGTCGGGAACTCACCCGGCTAAGCCCGTATGAAATTCCGAGGCTTGGCATCGCTTACGTGCCCCAAGGCCGCCGACTCTTCCCGGTATTGACCGTAGAGGAGAATCTGCGGATGGGACTTCTGGTGAGAGACAGGGGCCCGGAGACCCTGGACTGGGTGCTGAACCTATTTCCGGCACTCAGGGAGCTGCTGCATCAACCTGCGGGT
>CP070771.1:1011328-1019813 GCA_020345785.1 Desulfobacterales bacterium | reverse complement strand
CTGGAAGATTGCCTGGCAAAAATAAAGAACCATGACATTGAAGAATTATTTCCCACCACTGGTCCCCAAAAGCCGGAGACTACTTAGCTAATTACAGATGTCCGGTAATTGTTATGTTTCTTTATAAGCAGGCAAATAGAGTGAATTAAAAAAAATCAATGCGCAGCATTCGATAATTAATCCGCCGGACTTTCGATCGAGCGACCTTCTTCAACTTTCAGCAACCATATATCAACATCACGAATACGGTATTATCAGGGGCGGATTAATTAACAATCTTGATGATCTTGGGGCGGTATTCATTTTTTTTTGCCAACTGATTCGCCTTGATTTTAATTATCAGCACCGCAGCAAAAAAAAATAAGAAACCTACAACGGCGGCAAACCCGGAGGGATTCAACTCAAGATAGTAGGCTGCCTCCTGTCCGATAACGGCCCCCAGGATCAGCAGCAATATCGGGAACACATAGAGCAGAAATGTCGCCTTCAACAGCGATCCGGTTTCAAAACTAAGAACGATTCGATCGCCTACTTTGGCGCCGGCTTCGTTGATGGCTTTTACCTCCATATCCTCACTGCCGCCCAGAGAATGGCAGGAGCCCCTGGCTGAACAGCCCTTGCAGGCACCGGTTTTAATGGTCTTCACCCATGCCGCTTCAGTATCGGTTCTAATGACAATGCCTTGTTCGGTGGCCATTTGGTAAGTTCTTTATGAATGAATCTTGAAAATTGAATATTGAAATCTTGTGGTATGCCATCTGTCTTATTTTTGGCTTATTCTTCCTCAATTCGACACGCGACATTCGGCATTCCCCGCGCGGCCCTAATCCCCGGCTTCGGCGACGGCTTTCTCTGTCGACGGCGGTGCTGCCGGATGTTCGTAACATATTAATCCGCATTGCAGACACCTTGAAGATTCAGCCTTGGCCATTTCGTCGCTGAATCCCCTTTCAATTTCACCACATGCTGCAAGCTGCTTACCGCTGCAAATCGGCATGATCAGGCGCTGACTGGCTGCAACCGCTTCGACGTGATCGACATCCTGCAAAATGGAATGGGGTGTGATGACCTCTCCAGTCAGGGAGGGTTCAATCCCATACATGATCTGCTGCAAGGATGCCGCCGCTCTTCTTCCGGCACCGATGGCCTTGATGGCGGCACTGTAATCCGCCAGAACGTCTCCGGACGAAAATAGCCCGACTTCGTCTTTGAATGCCGGCGGTTTGTAAGGCGGCATAGCCTCCCAGTGCAGAGGCTGATCAGCCGGCCGTTCAGCTTCCTCTTCCGCTGGTTTTTGCTCGACAAAGATCAGCTCCGGAAAGCGTCCGGTGGCGATAACCAGAGTTTGGGCCGAAATGGTGGTGGTTACCCGCGTTTTGGTATCAACATACTCCAAGTGGGACAGGCGATCTCCAATCCCCCGCAAGCGACGAATTCCGGCGCTGTAAATGATATCCAAGCCCTCGATGCCGGCGTCGCTGACATCGGCATCGGTTATCGGACTCTTTTGCAGCTCCTCGCGGAATAAAATGGTAATCTTCTCCGCACCTGCTTCCTTACAGATTCCGGCAGCCCTCAGTGCCAGTTTACCGCCGCCGAAAATAACCACATCCGACGGACCGGCAAAAATATCGCTGCCGGCCTTTAATTTCAAAAGATCGACCATCATATATGTGCCGGGCACGGGGGACTCTATTTCGCTCAACGCTCCGCGTGCCATTCTACTGTCCCAGCCGCCGGCCGCCAGAAAAACAGCTTCAAAATCGCCGTGGAGCAGCGTATCGACGGTAAAATCTTTTCCCATAACCTTGCCGGTTTCCGCTTTGACCCCCATTTCAAGGATGCCTTCAATATCCCATTCCAAGATCTCGCGGGGCAGTCTTTCGGCCGCAATGGCACTGCGCAACAATCCGCCGAGGTGCGGACTGGCTTCGTATACGGTAACATCATGGCCCAGGCGTGCTGTGAAGAAGGCCGTGGACAGGCCCTCCACGCCACCGCCGACGACGGCAATGCGGCGGCCCGAAGCCGGGGCCTTGTAAGGCTGTATGCGATCACCGCTGTCTCTTTCAAAGTCGGCGGCATAGCGTTTGAGATAATTAATCGCCACGGGTTCATCGATAAAGTTACGTCGGCACTCAAGTTCACAGGGACGGGGACAAATCCTGCCGATAATCGCCGGAAAAGGATTGCGCTCTTTAATGACCTGAACGGCACGGTGATGATTTCCCAGAGAAATTTGCCGGATATATTCACGAATATTAATGCCGGCCGGACAGCCGCGCTGGCAGGGCGTCGTACATTCTTCGGTCGTGTACTCCCGCATGATGCGGCGGGTGACAGAGGACAAGTTAATGATGTGTTTGGGGCAAACCCGTTCACAGGTGCCGCAGCCGGTGCATTTATCTTCAATCACCACCGGCAATCCTTCAGCACCCATAACAATTGCATTAAAGGGGCAGGCTTTGGCGCAGGTTCCCAGTCCCAGGCAGCCAATGGTGCACACTTTCATACCCCCGCCCAGTATGGCTGCGGCCCGGCAATCGTCCAAACCGTCATAGACAAATTTCGTATCGGCAGCCTGCACACCGAAATAGCAGCCCGGTCGGGCAATATCCGGCTCTTTGGCCTCGATTTTAACTCCCATAATTTCGCCGATGGCTTCGGCCACTTCTGCGCCGGCCGCCACACATGAGTTCGGTGCTGAAAGGCCGGCTACTATCGCTTCTGCATTGGCGCTGCAACCCGGCAGCCCGCAGCCGCCTCAGTTGGCACCCGGCAGCTCGCCTTCGACGGCCTCAACCTTGGGATCAACGTACACGTAAAAAACTTTCGACGCCAGAGCAAGAACGGCACTGATAATCAGTCCCATACCTCCCATCAAAATAAGCGCTGTAGTCATGTTGTACTCCCGGTTATTGTTTATTCGTCATTGGTTATTGGTTTTTGGTGCCAGGTATCAGATATAAAGCTCATAGCTGATATAAAGCAGCGGGAATGCTTGGAGGCCGGGATGCTGGTAAGTTCGTGAGTTCTTTAGTTCGTAAGCACCAACCCAATCGACTTAGTCAACCTTATCAACCTCGCCCCCGCAACTCGCAACCCGCCATGCGCCGTGTGCCTCTCTGAAACAAGCATCCGGCATCCAGTATCGAGAATCCAGTGTCCAGCATCCAATATCCAGTATCCAATATTCGCATGCAGCACCCGATTAGAAAATGGCGTCAAACTTGCATTTCTCAAAACAGGTCATGCATTCGATACATTTTTCTTTATCGATCCAGGCAACTTCCTTCTTTTTCCAGGTGATGGCATCGGCCGGGCAACTCCGGAAGCAGAGCCCGCATTTCGTGCACATATCCGGATTGACTTCAAATTTCAAAAGGGGCACACATCGTTTGGCCGGACATCGTTTTTCATAAATATGGGCTTCATATTCGTGCCTGAAGTAGCGCAGGGTGGAAAGCACCGGGTTGGGCCCGGTTTGACCTAGGCCGCACAGGGCCGTTTCCTTGATCGTGGCAGAGAGATCCTCCATAGTTGTCAGATCTTCCGGTTTTCCCTGCCCGGCGCAGATTTTTTCCAGCAGCTGTAAAAGCCGTCGTGTCCCCTCACGGCAGGGAGTACACTTGCCGCAGGATTCATCCTGCACGAAGTCCATGAAAAAGCGGGCCATGTCCACCATGCAGGTGTTATTATCCATAACAATGGCGCCGCCGGAGCCCATGATGGCCCCCACTTTGGCAATGGCTTCATAATCCACCGGCGTATCCAGGTATTGCTCCGGAACGCAGCCGCCGGACGGACCGCCGAGCTGAACCGCCTTGAATTTTTTCTTGCCGGGGATACCGCCCCCGATATCATAGACAATGGTTCTGAGGGAGGTTCCCATCGGCACTTCTACCAGGCCGATGTTATTGACATCGCCGGACAACGCAAAGACCTTGGTTCCCTTGCTGCTTTCCGTACCCACACTGGCGTACCACGCCCCCCCGTTCAAAATAATCTGACCGATATTGGCCAGCGTTTCAACATTGTTTAAGACGGTCGGTTTCTCCCATAACCCTTGATGGGCCGGAAACGGCGGACGGGGCCGCGGCATTCCGCGCTTGCCCTCGATTGAGCGCATCAGCGCCGTTTCTTCACCGCAAACAAAGGCCCCTGCCCCTTGATAAATATCAATGTCAAAGTCGAAGCCGGTCCCCAGAATATCTTTGCCCAGCAGTCCATAGTCTCTGGCCTGTTTGATGGCGATTCCCAGCCTTCGAATTGCCAGGGGATACTCCGTCCTGGCGTAGATAACGCCCTGACGCGCATCAATCGCCCTGGCGGCAATTATCATCCCTTCGAGAACTGCATGAGGGTCGGCTTCAAGGACGCTGCGATCCATAAATGCTCCGGGATCACCTTCATCCGCGTTACACAGCACGTATTTGACATCTCCCGGACTTTTGCGGGCAAACTCCCATTTTAATCCGGTCGGAAAACCGGCACCGCCGCGCCCCCTCAGCCCCGAAATCTTTACCTCTTCTACGATCTGCTCGGGTGTCATGTCCTGCAGGGCTTTGGCGGCTCCGAAATAGCCGTCCCTTGCGATGTATTCCTCAATCACCTCCGGATCGATAACCCCTTTGTTGCGCATCACCCAGAACATCTGGTTGGCGAAAAAAGGAATTTGATCCATATTCGGGATCGTTTCCTTGGAGGCAGGCTCCTGGTAAAATAACTTTTTAACCGGGCGGCCTTTTAGGAAATGCTCTTCTACCAGGTGGGGAACATGTTCCGCTTTAAGCTTCTGATAAAAGATACCCTCGGGCTGAACCAGCATGACCGGACCAACTGCACAAAAGCCGTTGCAGCCTGTTTCAATGATCTTGATCTCCTCGGCAAGCCCCTGCCGCTCGAGCTCCTTTTGAAGCGCTTCTTCAAATTGTTTTGTCCCGCTGGCATGACAACCCGTGCCGCCACACAGCATCAACTGGGTTCTAACCTTATTCATTCTTTTCTCCTGCAATTCGGTTACCAGGAAACATCACGTCCTCTATGCCCTTTTATTTCTATTCGTACTTTTCAAGGGTCTCTATGACTTTGTCGGCTTTAACACCGCCATAGGTGTCCTGATCCACCACCACCACCGGTGCAAGTCCGCAGGCCCCCAAACACCTGACTGCTTCCAGGGAAAATCGCCGATCCTCGGAGATGTTGCCCTCTTTCAGGCCATACTTGTTTTCGATGCGGCCGATAACCTCCTTGATGCCCTTGACGTAACACGCCGTTCCCATGCACACCTTAATTAAATGGCGGCCTTTGGGCTCAAATGAGAAAAGGGCGTAAAACGAGGCCACCCCGTAAACTTCGCTGCGGGAGAGATTGAGTCCGTAACTGATATAATCAATCAGCTCGACAGGCAGATATCCAACGACATCCTGGCATTCCCGCAAAACGCCGATAACCGATCCGGGTATGTCCCGGTTGGCGGCGATGATCTCATCGATTTTAGTCCACATATCATCTTGAATATCAGAATGGTGGGGATGATTGTCATTAGCCATGCAAAACCTCCGGTTGATCAGTAATGAACAGGTCGGGGAACAAAAAAAATTGAAGACCGCAATATCACACAAGCGAAAATAAATGTCAACGGCCGAAAGAAATGACGAATGTCGAATGATGGCATTCTATCGATTTAAAATGACTGAGCGGAGCGATTTCCACCATTCTTCATTCGTCAATCGTCATTCGACCCTCTTATGCTCGTCATTCTCCTTCAAATTCGATTATTGAAAAAACTTTTCTGTTGCCAAGTTTCACTCGGCCTTTTAAATCGGGCAGCTCAACGACAAATGCGCATTCAACAATAACGCCGCCAAGTTTTTCAACCAGATTCGCGGCCGCTGTAATGGTGCCTCCGGTTGCCATCAAATCATCCACGATAATCACACGTTCTCCCTTTTCGATGGCGTCCTCATGAATCTCGATCGTCTCTTCCCCATACTCCAATGTATAGGATTCGCTGATGGTCTTATAGGGCAGTTTGCCGTTCTTGCGAACAGGCACGAACCCTACGTCCAGATTGTATGCCAACACGGACCCAAATAAAAATCCCCGGGCATCGATCCCCACGATTTTATCGATATTTTCATTGGCATAGCGGTTTAAAAAAATAGAACATATTTCCCGGTGCGCCAGGGGATCCTGCAATAAAGTTGTGATGTCTCTGAAGATGACGCCTTTAATGGGCCAATCCGGGATAGACCTGACTTTGCTTTTGATGTAATCACACGCCCGCTGATAATCATAATTCTGAGCCGAGGAGGAGATCGTCGATTTCATTTTGCACCTTCTTGTTGGGATAGTTGATGAATGGTTTCCAATAGTATTTTTTTTACATTATCAACATTTTTATTAAAAATGGCTAAAATATCCTGCCAGACGGGCATATGCTCGTCTTCTTTCCAACAGTCGTAATCCGTCGACATTGCGATAACCGCATAGGGGATATGGGCCTCTTTTGCCAGGGCAGCCTCTGTTGCGACGGTCATATTGATAATATCCGCGCCCCATGAAATAAACATTTTCGATTCCGCTCTGGTTGAGAATCGGGGTCCTTCAATGGTTACCAGGGTCTTATTTTTATGAACCCTGAATCCCAGGTTTTGGGCAACGGAAAAGAGCAGATCGCTTAGGTTTTTATCAAAGGGGTCCGCCATGACCTCGTGAAACATACCCTGACTGAAATCATCATGGAAGGTATTGATTCTGCGTTTGGTAAAGTCTATAAATTGATCAGGTATGACAAAATCACCCCTTTTAATTTCTGCCTTTAAACTTCCACAGGCATTGGTCGCAATAATATGGGTGACGGCTAAATCTTTCAAGGCCAGAATATTGGCACGATAATTCACATGGGTCGGACTATACTGATGACGATTGCCGTGACGGGGTACAAAAAAAATATCGACATCGTTTAGCTTACCGGATTTAACCGATATTTCGCCGTAGGCCGTCGCCCGGTTTTGACTCTGCAAATTTTTTATCATATCAGGATCATCTAATCCGGATCCACCGATAACACCGATCTTCATAAAGGTTTCCTTCCTCTGACTCACACATCGTGGTTATCATCCTGAACTTGGCATAGTTGGTGAAGATAGCAAAAAAAGCTGTTTCGGTAAAGGATTTTAACGCAAACTATCATGGCGCCGAGGACATGACGTTTTTTGCCCGCTACAGGAAATGATTTCCATGAACGGTAAGCCTTTTCAATTCTCACCGGCATAGCAGGTGGCTTATGAATGGAGTCAGGTAAAAACGTCACCGTCAGGTTTATTTATTCCAAACAATTTCCTGTTTGAATAATGCAGCGTCGAAAGCGGGCATCTCTTCCTTGACACCCAAACCCCACTATTCTATACTTTGATAATCTTGGTGCTTAGGGTGCAACCGGGGTCCGGATCGTTTCTAAAAAATTATTTAACCTGAAAAGGAAGCGTGACTTCAAAAAAACTATACGTAACGACATAAATCATTGTGCATACATACACAGCGTTCTTTCCATTTAACCCGGTACGGTAGGTTGTAAACCAACCCATAAAAAGGCGAATACAGCATTAATTATGACGCTGTGTATAACCAGTTGTGGACGGTGTAAATGAAACTATCAGAGATTGTCAAGACATTGGACGCAAAGGTCCTTAACGGCGGAAATCATTTGGATAAAGAAATCACCACCTGCGGCGCGAGTGACTTGATGAGCGACATTCTAGCGGGGCTTTCCGAGGGCAGTATCCTCTTGACAGGCCTGACAACCGTCCAGGTGATTCGGACAGCGATGGTGGCGGGCGTGGGGGCCGTAATTTTTGTGCGGGGTAAAACACCGCCGCAAGAGGTGATCGATCTGGCCAAAGAACAGGAGTTACCGCTGATCTCCAGCCCATATTCAATGTTTGTCTCATGCGGCAGGTTGCACGCCTGTAATTTAACCGGCCTTGACGGCAGGAGATAGAGAAGGAATTGAATATTGAAGATTGAATATTTAATATTTGTGGTATGCTATCTTTTTTATTTAAAGGTTCTATCCGTTTAGAATTACGGCGGGTAGCCGCGCTGCCGAATACGCAAAAGTCCGGTTTGCCCAAGGAGGAAAATTCATCGAAAAATAGAAATTCTAGGCGGTGTTAACGTAAGCGATTTTAACTGCAGCCGCTGAGCTCCCACGATAATGACTTAACGTAGTGGAGAGAAAAAATTATGAGGATGGTTTCGCCCGGTCGTTTGGCAATTTATTAATTCGACAGAATTCCATAAATATTCATTTTTCAATCTTCAATATTCATTTTCTTGCCATGACTAGCTTAAAAAAAAACTATCACATCAAGTCCAGAGATTTCATCCGCGCCGGGGAGGCATCCATCCAGATACAAGCACTGCTCAAATCCCTTAATTTCAACCCCAAACTTATTCGGCGGGTGGCGATCTGCGGCTA
>CP070771.1:1002698-1011228 GCA_020345785.1 Desulfobacterales bacterium | reverse complement strand
ACGGAGCGAAGCGACTTCCACAATTCGTCAATATTCAATATTCAATATTCAATGGTCATTTGATTTGGTTGCGGGGTGCGGGTAATGGCCCAGCGCATAGGGCAAAGGGCATAGCGCAGAGGGCATCGCGTTGGGATGGGAAAATCACAGGGCAATCGACAACAGATGAGGATATGGGCACTTGATCTCTGTCTTCTGACATCTGTCCTCTGTTCTCTGCCTTCCATCTCCCGGCATGTTTCAACGGATAGGGGATTTTCATTTTGCCAACATCATGTCTTTTAATGAAAACTGATTACAGGGAGGGAATGCCGGATGCAATGTCATGAAGTTGACTACAAAATTATCGGTGATGACATGCAGATTGTTGAAATCGAGCTTGATCCCGGCGAAACCGTTATCGCCGAAGCAGGTGCAATGAATTACATGGATGACGGCATCACCTTTGAAGCCAGGATGGGGGACGGCTCCCGGGCAGGTTCCGGCGTGTTGGGCAAATTAATGACCGCAGGCAAACGCATGCTCACCGGTGAGTCTATTTTTATGACGCATTTCACCAATAACGGCTCCGGCAAAAAGAGTGCCGCATTTGCCGCCCCGTATCCCGGCAAAATCATCCCCATTGACATGGCCAAGCTCAACGGTGAACTGCTGTGCCAGAAGGACGCGTTTCTGTGCGCGGCTCATGGCACTGAAATAGGAATTGCTTTTACCAGACGGCTGGGTACCGGCTTTTTTGGCGGTGAGGGATTTATACTTCAGCGTCTGCGCGGTGACGGAATGGCATTTATCCACGCCGGCGGCACGGTCGTCAAAAAGACGCTTAAAAACGACACGATCCGGGTCGATACGGGCTGCCTGGTGGCCTTTACCACCGGGATCGACTACAGCATTGAATCCGCCGGCAACCTCAAGTCCATGTTTTTCGGCGGGGAAGGTTTTTTTCTGGCAACCCTGCGCGGTACGGGTCTCGTATTGCTGCAAAGTTTGCCGTTTTCGCGCATGGCCGATCGCATACTGCAGCACGCACCGGCCGCCGGCGGAGCCCGCAAAGGCGAAGGATCGCTGCTGGGCACCCTGGGAGGTCTGATTGACGGGGATAACCGCTAATTTCCCAACTCGCCATTTTAGGCATTTTTCGTGTACCTGGCAGCTAAAAAAATAAATGGTCAAGTCCACTATTTTATTCGGGAGTCCTACCGGCAGGCAGAACACTTCCTGAGCCGGGATCTTTTCGACCTGGGCCCCGATCCAACCCGCTACATCATTTACCCCGGCGGCAATGCGTTTTACATCGATGAAGTCATCGAAGACCGACTCAGCGAACTGGAAACCGATGTGACCCCGGATGAGTTGGAAGATATCTTCTGGCGATTTGTCCGGCCTGAAATCAAAAGGGTTTTGGAGCCTTTCCGTCTAAGGCAGGATCGACATCGGGCGAATCGAAGAAAAAAACTTCCGGCGGAAAAGGTGGAAACGCCGCTACACATCTTCGACAAACGCAGGGTACATTTCCTGAAATTTGGCCGGGCGGATCAGCGTTTTATCGAACGTTTGCCGCAAAAAATGTTCCGCGTATTGTTTAACAAATCCCGGGATGAAATCGAGCAGGGTTTCATGGACATGGAAGCCGCGCTGGTCCCCCGCGAATACAAAACTTACACTTACACAATTTTTAATTTGCAGCAATTTTTTTATGAATCCTACTCCAAAAACCATCCTGAAATGCTGAGCCAGGAAAAAGTTGATGCGCATTTTATCAAGCAGATTTGCCGCTTGAATACCGATCGTAATTTCTGGGGGGGCATGAAAACCGGCGATCGGTTGCACGATTATCTGATTCGATATGTTCTGATGCATTTTGACTATGACTATGCGGCCAGTTCTTTTATGGAAGATTACCTGCGGCAGTTTATCAACAGCCGCCGAGACTATCGTCCACCGTTTAAAAGCACCGCGCTGACCTTGAAAAATGCGAGTGCCATATTCGGCGAATCTAAAGAGGCGCTGAAAAAAATGAGTCGCAAAGAACTTGCCCGGCTCTATCGGCGCAAGGCCCAGCAACTGCATCCGGATAAGGGCGGTAACCATAAAAAATTCATCAAATTGACCGAAGCGTATCATGCCCTGTTGAAGACGCGCAAGTAAGATATCGGGTTTCAGGTTTCGGGTGTCCCTCCTTCGCCTACCAGGCTTCCGACTTCGTCACGCTTGCAGCTTGACTACGACGGGACAGGTCGGAGGACAGGCAGCCCAGCCGCCGGCCGCGGAGCGGCATGTTTGATCGAAAAAAGAAACCTCAAAAAGCGAATATCGAATATCGAATCACGCCGAGGCGTGAAATATCGAATGTCGAAGGAAGGTTTTCTGTCTTTTTTTATGGAAAAAGGACTGAGCAACGCGAAACCATCCTTCGAAATTCTGCGGTTCGATATTCGTTATTCTGTCCGCCGCGGCGGACTGTTCCGTTCAGGTGAAGTTTCATAAGAAGTATCAGCGGCGGCGCTCATTTGAAACTTTATGAATTCCATTGCCATTGCTTTTAAAGTCTGTTGGAAAAAAAATGAGCCCATGCGAATTAACCTCTCTCTGAAATATATCCTCACTCTGCTGGTCCTTATGTGTCAGGGTTGCGCGACTTACGCCACGTATCAGCGGTCGGCAGCGTTTGAACGGCCGCCGGAATATATACGATTTATCAATTTGCTGGATCAAGCGGTGAAGGAAACCGGGGTGCGAAACGCCGCTGATTTTCCGGTCGGCGGATTCCCATACCTGCGCACGAACCGTTTTTTAACCGCCTTAAAAGATCATCTGGACAGCGATGAACGCAAAGAGCAGTGGGTACGACGGTTGCAGCAGTTGGATCTCGATGCCCGCCGTAAGGAAATTCAAAACCTTCCCGCCGATGATCTGACGGATCTTGCCCACCAACTCGGTGAACCGGCCGACAGAAAGATTTTATTCGACCGGCTGGCCTTTTATTCTGAACAGCTTTTAACCGGCGATCAACGCCGGCCGGATTTTTCCACGATCCTGCAGGCGGCGGTGACCAGCCCCAGCGAATATTCAACTGCCATGCGGGTTGTCGGGATATATCCGCTGACCTGCATTCCGGTCGCCGCCGTCACGCGCAACGTACAGGATAAATTCACCAAGCGGCTTCGCGTACCTGTCGATCAACTCGAGACGCTGGGAGAATTAACCGCCTACGGACCTTTACGGAGTGAGCCATACTCCGAGCGGAGCGTGCGTCTTATTCTGGATCGCTCGCGACAGAATCCGCTTGAAATACCGCAGCT
This sequence comes from Desulfobacterales bacterium, assembly GCA_020345785.1. Next base: position 1,007,926 of record CP070771.1, on the reverse strand, counting down.
TTCGGATGCTGATCAGAAGCTATTGCTGGCGATGTTTGCGCCCGTCGTCTATCAGGATATCGCTGCTGCTTATGATAAAATCGGTGAAGTCGTCTGGCATGACAACAAGGTCGGCATCAATCCGGACCGGCCGACGGTCTACTATTACAGCTCCCACGCCCTGCTCAAGGGGAAACCCATCTTGCAGCTTAACTACGTATTCTGGTATTCGGCCAGAAATGGGCCGCTGGCTCCCTGGATTGAAAGAGGGCCGCTGGACGGTCTGACCGTCAGGGTCTCACTGGATAACGACGGCCGACCTTTTATGGTGGATATAATGAACAACTGCGGCTGCTATCATTTCTTTCTGCCCAGCCGCCAAAAGATCGCCAAATTGATTCCTTTACCGGATGAACTCGATGCCTTCGTTCCCCGGCGGCTGCCGGCGTCTTACCCGCAGGAGCGCCTGAGGCTAAGGATGATGTCGGGTTGGCACCAGGTAGCTCACATTGACAGCACCGCAACCGCAGCCGCATTGGTGCCATATGAGCTGGCGCCCTACGAGCGCCTCGAAATGCTGCCCCGCCAGGATCGAACTTACGAAAGCATTTTCAATTCCAACGGCATCGGAAAAAATTCCGGCAGGATCGAGCCGCTCATCTTTTTCCCCATGGGAATCCCCGATATCGGTAGCATGCGTCAGCGCGGCCACCATGCCGTCAAGTTTATCGGCCGCGAACATTTTGATGATCCCGACCTCTTTGATAAAAATTTTGAGTTCAAATAAAAATGCAGGAATTATCATTTTAGATTTGACCTTTGGGGAATCATACTTTAGAAGATCCCTTCGGCTTTACAAATCAGCGACCACCAGCAGATCAGGAGGTATGAGGAAGGCCCCTGGAAGGGGCTGGAAACAAGCTCTGTCACTGGTCGCTGATGTAAATAAATAATTTTGGCGGCATCATGCGCGGTACCTGTGAAAGCGTGCCCTTGTAATTTTCTAAAATATATTTTAATCACTCTTGGCGCTGATCTGTTTGGTTTGACGTGTATTTACGATTCATCATGCACAGCTTTCATGTGTTGTTCAGCCCGATACGGTAATGGTTGCGACGCCAGCAGACACAACGATAAGCCAAAACTATCAATTTGGGAAAATGGACTCAGAAAAACGGTTTGATTTCGATACACCAGTGGAGCGGGCCGGAACCGCCAGCCTGAAATGGGAAAAATACAAAGGCCGGGATATTATCCCCCTCTGGGTGGCTGACATGGATTTTCGATCGCCGCCGGCCGTTATCCGTGCTCTGAAGAAACGGGTTGACTACGGGGTGTTCGGTTACACTGTTGCGCCGGATGAATTAAAGGAAGTCGTGACGGCGATGCTCGAATCCAAGTATGCCTGGAAAGTGCAGCCGGAATGGCTGGTTTGGCTGCCGGGAATGGTTACCGGACTCAATGTGGCCTGTCGGGCCGTGGGAGAGGATGGAGACGATGTGATGACGGCGGTGCCGGTCTATCCGCCGTTTCTAACCGCTCCCGGCCATTTTCGGCGCAGTTTGATCAAAGTCCCTTTGAAAGAGGATAACAACCGCTGGCAGTTTGATTTTGACCGGCTGGAACAATCGATCACGGACAAAACCCGACTTTTCATACTCTGCAACCCCCACAACCCGGTTGGACGTGTTTACAAGCGGGAGGAACTTGCCGCGCTGGCTGCCGTCTGCCGCAAGCACGACATCGTGATATGTTCCGATGAAATTCACTGCGACCTGATTCTTGACCGGAAAAAGCGCCACATACCGACTGCCACGCTGGATCCGGAAGTAGCGTCCCGAACCATTACCCTGATGGCCCCCAGCAAGACCTATAATCTTCCCGGTTTAGGCTGCGCCTTTGCCGTTATTTCGGAGAAGGCCCTGCGGCGAAAATTTAAAAAAGCGATGGCCGGTATCGTTCCGGAGGTCAATGCAATGGGCTACACCGCAGCCCGCGCGGCATTTGAAGATTGTGCCGATTGGCAGGCCGCGCTGCTTGACTATTTGCGAGGCAACCGGGACGCCGTCAAGCGGGCTGTTGCCCGGATGCCTCACCTGTCAATGGCTCCGGTGGAAGCCACCTATCTCGCCTGGATCGACGTGCGCGAGGCGGGCTTGAAAAATCCGTCCGCCTTTTTCGAAGATGCCGGTGTGGTGCTGCAGGACGGGATCGAATTTGACGGCGCCGGTTTTTTGCGCCTCAATTTCGGATGCCCCAGGAGCTTGCTTGAAACAGCGCTCAACCGAATGGCGGCGGCACTGGCGGAACGTCGGAAAACAGACGACAGAGGACAAAGGAAAGAAGGTGAGAAGCGGGGAAGGTGAGAAGGTGAGAAAAAAAGCTCACAACTTACAGCAAAGACGGTAGAAGACAGAAGACGGAGAACAGAAGACAGAGAACAGACGACAGAAAAAGGAACTCATGGCTGATAGCTCAGAGGTCGCAGTTGGCGTGGCTTCGAAAACAAATAGAGGATATAAAATGATTGAAATCGATATTCCGGGTTTTAAAATATTGCGTCTCAACCATCTGGTGCTGGATTACAACGGTACCCTTGCCTGCGATGGAAAACTCTTACCTGGTGTGCAAGAAAGGCTAAGGGCCCTATCCGATGAACTCTCCATTCATGTTCTGACGGCCGACACATTTGGTCAGGCTCGCACCTATCTCGATGATATCCCCTGCGAAGTTTCAGTAATTGCCGCAGAATACCAGGAGATCGGCAAACTGACTTATGTTAATGAAATTGGAGCTCAGCACAGCGTGTGTATCGGCAACGGCCGCAACGACCGCTTAATGCTCAAAGAAGCGGCGTTGGGCATTGCCGTTATTCTGGAGGAAGGAGCGGCGATTGAAACCCTGTTAGCCGCCGATGTGGTTTGCACCGGAATTGTGCCCGCGCTGGACCTGTTGCGGAGACCGCTGAGATTGACGGCGACGATGAGGTCGTAGTTACGATAAAATTTTAATACCTGAATTTCAAATGCCGTCCGTCGGGCAATATCGAACTCCGACCCCATAATGATAGGGCGAACTCTTCGCCGTCAATTGTCGACGCCATCTTACCTGGGCGCGGTACACATCGGCCCCTGAATCGTACGGCGAATCTTTGATCCCAATGACAATTTCCGTGCCGGGCAAAGGTGCATAATCGGCCTCAAAGTACATTCCTCCGAGACTATAATTATACATCCGGGCCGTGTAATGGGCGTCCGAGAAATAATTTTCAAATTGAATGTCGGCTTTGTGTTTGATGCGCGGGTCGTTTCGAAGATCAGGAATAATTGCCATGTTTCCCCTGCCTTGAAAATGAGGAAAGTTGAATTACTTTTAAGACTGTTATTAAAAACTTGAGTGAAACGACTGGCGGCTTAATCCTGCCGAATACCGTAGATTATTGAATTGCATATGTCAAAGTAAAATCGCGAATTCTTAAACCAACGGGTTTTAAGTGGGCGGTTTTTTTTCGCCTGTTTTTGCGGTCGGCTCGGAGTTTGATGTGCTCATAAAAAAGCGCTGAAACTAAGAATGCAACACCAAACTCGTATCACTGCTTGTAACCGATTTGACGCAGCAGATTTTTACGGGCTTCAATGTCCTCCTCGGTTTCAATTCCCTTGGAAGCGTAGCCGTCAATGACGCCCAGAATGCCGCGTCCCTGTTCCGATTCCGCGACAATTACCTCTACGGGGTTGGCGGTGGCGCAAAAGATACGACATACTTCCGGCACATTCTTGATCGCATTCAAGACGTTTACGGGATACATGTCCTTCATGAATATAATAAAACTGTGACCGGCTGAAAGCGCGTAGGCATTTTGCTTGGCCAGCTCACGCAATTCGTCGTCAGTGCCGGTGTGCCTTACGAGGCAAACATCCGAGGCTTCACAAAAGGCAAGGCCGAATTTGGCCATCGGGACCGTCGATACCATGGCTTCATAGATGTCCTCAACCGTTTTGATGAAATGCGATTGCCCCAGGATCAGGTTCAAGTTAGCCGGATTTTCGATTTTGACTGTTTTGATTTCCATAATTTGCTCCATTTAGCAAAAAATTGATCTCCAATAAAAAAAAGCCTTGATTTGTTGCGTTTAGCTTGCTAAAGGGCCAATCTTATAATGCCCATTCTCGTTGAGCCGGATTACCAGTGGTTATTCAAAGATGGGCATTTCCGTTAGCCTGGGCCGTATTACGCTGATTGTGCGAGTAAATGTAGCCTCCCACTGCTGCGGCTCAGGCTTTTTTCTTCCAACCTTGAACGTCTGGTCCTTCATTCCATTATTAAATTATTCCATTAGTTACCTGACTGCAAACACCATCCCTCTGAGCTGAAATCATTACCCGGCCCTCCGGGCGCAGTTTCTCGGTCTATCCCCCGATGGCGCGCATCTGGCCGCATACCCGGGATGAATTCCCGATTGCAAGGTTGTGGTCCGAGGGCTTGTGGCGCACTGCTCGAAAGAAAATCTTTGCCAAATCCTCGTCCGAACATCCCGCTCGCAAAGGTCCCTTGATGTCCTCATGATGATCGGACAGCAGGCAGGGTCTGAGCTGACCACTGGCAGTTAACCTGAGACGATTGCAGCTGTCACAAAAGTGGTGACTCAGGGCATGGATGAAACCGACTTCCCCCCGCGCACCTTCGAAGCGATATCTTTGCGCCGGCCCGTCGTTTATCGTATTGCGGACGGGGATGAGTTTGCCAAGTTCACTGATGCGCTTCTTTATTTCCGGCGCCAGCAACAGGGGACCGTTGCCCATCTGGGAGTCGCCGATAGGCATGTATTCAATAAAACGAATGTGAAACGGATATTCAAATGACAGGCGCGCCATGTCGATCAACTCATCTTCATTGACGCCATTTAGGGCGACAATGTTTATCTTAATGGGATGAAACCCCATTTCCCCTGCCATTTCGATGCCCTGCCAGACCTGATCAAAGAAATCGTGGCCGGTGATTTGTTCGAATTTTTTGCGGTTGAGCGTATCCAGGCTGATGTTTATGCGCTTTATACCGGCGGATTTAATTTTTTCCAGGTTGTCTTTCAGCGCGACACCGTTGGTGGTCAACGAAAGGTCTGCCAGCCCGCTGATCCGACTCAATTTGCTTAAAAATCCGTAGACGCCCTTCCTGACCAGAGGCTCCCCGCCGGTAACCCGCACTTTTGAGATGCCCAGTTGAATTCCAATCTTCACCAGTCGTATGAT
>CP070771.1:994052-1002598 GCA_020345785.1 Desulfobacterales bacterium | reverse complement strand
GATTTCTCCAGCCATTTGGCATCCACAATCGGCCTTGAACATGATACCACTGCACCCATAACCTTGGCCAGTTCATCGGCAATTTCTATGTTTTCCTGATCTTCGATGCCTCTGCCGATCGAAACCAGAACATCTTCCTTGGTGATGTCCACATCGCCGACTTCGGCTTGCACAATTTCCAGAAAACGTCGGCCCACGGCAAGGTCCCCGACCTCCGATGATTTATCCACCACCTGGCCGCCGGCAGCGCCGGTTGCATCCGGCTGAAAAACGCCGGGGCGCACATTGATGACCGCCCCGGCGGAAATATTACAGTTGACATGGGTGCTGACCTGTCCGCTGTACTCCTGTCGGATCACTTTGAGCGTATCGCCCTCCACCCCCTCAATATCCGCCACATCGGATACAAAAGCCGAATCCAGTTTAATCGAAAGTCCCGGTCCAAGATCCATCCCAAAGGTATCATGCGGTAGGAGCAAAACGGCATCCGGGGGCAAACTGTTCACCAGCAGTTTGCGAATGGCTTCAGCATTGGGGTAAGCCAGAGCTTCATGATCAAATTTCCACACTTCATTATAAAAAGCCGCCACTTCGCTGCAAACGGCGTCAAGTTCGGATCCTGAACCGGTAACAACTGCCGTAACCGGGCCATCGGGATAAATTTTTCGGGCCGCAACTCCCAGCTCCTGGGCGGTATCATCGGCCTTGCCATCTTTATGGGTAATATAAGCGAAAACCTGTCCGGCCATTATTTTATTCCTCCTTTGGCTTTTAAAAGTTCGATCAGTTTTTCAGCCTTTTCATCCATGCTGCCTTCCAGTATCTCGGCGCCTTCACCAAGCTCCGGAACGAAGTAGTCTAATCGTTTCACGCGGGCACCGGCCGCTCCTACCGATGCAGCGTCCAGACCGAGGTCGGAAGGTCCCCAAATGGGTATATCAACTGATGCAACTTTGCGTATCCCGCGAATTCCGACATAACGCGGTTCGTTGATACCGGTCTGAATCGAAAGCACACAAGGGAGGTCAATCTCGTTCATTTCCTGATTGCCGCCCTCAATTTCGCGTCCCACCTTCAGCTTTTTGTCCTCCAGAACTTCAACGAAGTTAACAACCGAAGCATAGGGGACATCCAGCATGGCGGCCAGCATTCCGCCGACCTGCCCGGCCCCGTCATCGGCCTGGGCACCGGTGAGGATCAAGTCATAGTTGCCCTTTTGCGCAGCCGCCTTGAGGAGCGTTGCAATACCCTTGCCGTCGGAACCTTCGAACGCGTCATCGGTCAGCAGAATCCCATTGTTGGCGCCCATCGCCATTTCTCTTCTAACCACTTCTTCGGCTTCCTCATCACCAACGGATACCACCGTTACCGATCCACCCACTTTGTCCACAATTTGAATGGCTTCTTCCACTGCATAATTGTCCCATTCGTTCACCGAATAAACGAGATCATCCCGCTCAATATCACTGCCGTCCCCGGCAACTTCGATCTCATTTTCGGCGGTGTCGGGAACTCTCTTGACACAAACTAGAATTTCCATAACTTTCCCCCTAACTCATTTTCTTGATTTTATTGGGTCACCTATGACCTATAATTCCCCAATCCTAATAAACCTAAAATGTCAAATTACAATTCCCAAATAACAAATAATATTCAATGACCAAAAACCCAAATTCAAAACAAGGATGTTATTTCTCAGACTCAAATGACGTCGTTTCGGTCATTGGAATTTCGAATTTTGAATTTGTTTGATATTTGGTGCTTGAGTTTTGAGTTTTCAATATTTAACTCGCCTTAAAAATTCTGAAGGCACCAAATTATGTTTCTGTAACCAGATGCGCTGCAATCAGCTCGCAAAGGTCAATCGCTTCCAGTTCGCCCTCAAGCCCGGCGACTTTAATTGCATCTTCAATGTTCACCAGACAGAAGGGACAGGCGGTCACAATCACATCGGCCCCGGCCTTTTTAGCCATCTCAACGCGCAGGACTCCCATGCGCTGCTCTTCTTCAGGCTCATAGAAGAGCATCAGACCGCCGCCGCCGCAACAAAACGATCGATCCCGGCAGTTGCCCTCCATCTCGATTCGTTTTAACCCCGGAATTGAATCAATGGCCGCCCGGGGGGCATCATAAAGGCTGTTGTGGCGTCCCAGATAGCAGGGATCGTGATAGACGTAAACCTTGCTGGTGTCTTCCGGTTTCTTAAGGCGGATTCTTCCCGATTTCACGTGGCGTAAAATCGTCTCGCTGATATGCTCCACTGGTGGGAGGTCTTTATAGTCCTTTTTCAAAGCATTATAGGCGTGCGGGTCGGCGGTGATAATGTTTTTGACGCCGGTCTCCATGATGGCATCCGTATTTTGATCCTTTAAATCCTGGAAAAGCATTTCCTCGCCGAATCTTCGCACTTCGTGACCGCTGTCTTTTTCGGCCTTGCCAAGAATGCCGAAATCAATGCCGGCCGCGTTGAGTATTCCGGCGGTTGCCCGGGCGATCTCCTGCATGCGGTCATCAAAGGAAGATATACTGTCCACAAAATAAAGCGTCTCGGCTGATTTGCCTTTTTCAAGTACTTTGACGGGGCATTCTTCGGCAATTTCCTGGGTCCAATCCGCCCGTTTTTTCTCCATCTTTCCCCACGGATTGCCGCGTTTTTCGAGCGCTCCGAGGGGCTTTTGGAGCGACTGGGGCACCATGCCTTCATCCACCATTCCGCGCCTCAGATCCACCATTTTATCGATGTACTCGATCCCCAGCGGACACTCCTGCTCGCAGGCACCGCAGGTGGTGCAGGACCAGATCTCATCTTCACCGTAGACATCGCCGATCAAGGGCTTCGGCTCGCCGCCGTTGCTTCCGATCCATGGATAGTGTTTAAAGGCGTAGTCGCGTCCCTTAATCGAAATAAAGCGCGGCGAAAGGGGGCGACCGACGGCATTGGCCGGACAGCGGTCGGAGCATCTTCCGCAATCGGCACAGGTGTAAAAATCAAGCATGTGCTTCCAGGTGAAATCCTCAAATACCTTCACGCCAAAGGATTCCAGATCGTCCAGCTTTTCATCATCAACCCCATAGCGTACGGGTTTAACATTGCCTCTGTCAAGCCGCATGAAAAATACATTGAAGATGGAAATAATCACATGAAAATGCTTGCCCATAGGCAAAAAGCACAGGAAGAAGAAAAAAGTGACTTCATGAATAAAATAGGTGGTCGAATGTAAACCCTGCAGCATTGAAAGCGAGGCATTAGTGAAGAGGTGCTTGAAAAACCACACCAGCGTTAAAGGGGCGGCAACCTCCGCATGCAGCCCTTTTTGAACTTGAGCCGCCACCAGACTGGCCTCAAACATACTTTCGGTCAACACCAGGGTGGCGATCAGGCCGAGCACCAAAAGGGCTTCCCACGTATGATCGCGTCCGTAGCGGGGCGGTACTGCATAACGGGCCGGTTTAAAAATTCCCCGCCGAACGCCGGCGATGATGACAGCGATCAGCACCCATGTAGCTGCATAATCTTTCAATAAATTGTAGAAATCACCAAAGGCACCGCCGAATCCCGGCAGCTGGAAACCGTCTATAAATCCCAAAAAAACGAGTTGCGTGGAACGGGCGCCAAGAGTTAAAAATCCGGCAAAAAGAAAAATATGCACCACACCGGCCAGCATATACCGGGGATGCCGCCATTGAGCCAGCCAAATTTTAAGGACCGACCGGATCCTTTCCGGGATCCGATTGAAGCGGTCATCCGGGGCGGCATTTAGAAGCGGTTGAAGTCGCCGTGTAATAATGTAAGCAAATGTGCCGACACCGATCAGCGGAATCAGGATATATATTATATTTGCGGGAATACCAAGAATCGTGGCCGAAGCCGGTGAAATCAATGCAGGATCCATGTGATTGTTTCGTTCCCCCTTCGGTTAAAAATTTGGTCAAACTGAGTTTGAGCGCAAGGCGCTTGCTTATCATGATTAAATCCTTGAGACAAGGATATAAATGAGCGACCCTGCGGGTCTTAAAGAGCGCTCCGCTTGAGGAGCGTTTCACTCGACGAGTGCTGCGCTTGAGGCAATAAGGCTTCAAGTTCCGAAGGAACGCTCCTCGAACGAAGTGCTCTTAGAGCGAAGCGCTCCTTTAGGCCTGCAAGGCCGCTCATTTCTCATTTCCCCCCGAAGGCATCCTCCGAGATGTCCACGGCGGCGCTGTTGGCGGCAAGAATGGCATCCATCTTGCCCAGTGTGCCCGGCAATATACAATTGGTAAAAAACTCGGCGCTTTTCAGCTGCCCCTCATAAAATGCGGCATCTTTTTTCTTGGCACCGTTATTGAGCTTTTCGGCGGCGATGGTTGCGCGCCATAACAGCAACCAGGCCATGACCACATCCCCCGAAACCTCCATAAACGGATAGGCATGCGCAAAAGCAGCCATTACCTGGGGCGACATGGCGGTTTTGCCCAGGTGCAGGGCAACTTCACCCAGTTTGTTTAAGGCCGCTTCCACTTTGCCGGCAAATTCTTCGACCCGGGAATTGGCCTTGGCGGCTGCGATGGTGTTTTGGATTTCAGCCATCAAATCCATGATCGGTTTGCCCTTGTTCATACCGAGTTTGCGGCCCAGAAGATCCATTGCCTGGATACCGTTGGTCCCCTCATAAATGGGAGTGATCCGGCAGTCGCGCAGCAGCTGTTCCATGGGGTATTCTTTAATATAGCCGTAGCCGCCGAAAATCTGAATACCCAGATTACAGACATCCAAGGCCCGGTCGGACACATAGCCTTTGGCCACCGGTATCAATAGATCGATGAGACCCTGATACTTGGCTTTTTCCTCTTCGCTGTCCGTAACATGCATTCTGTCATCGCACATACCGACATAATATATCAGGCTGCGCATGCCTTCCACGTATGATTTCATTGTCAGCAGCATTCGTCTGACATCCGGATGTTGAATAATCGGAACCGAGGGGGCGCTTTTATCCATCATGTTTAACAGGTGTCTTCCCTGCACCCGCTGTCTGGCGTAATTAACCGCATGCATGTAGGCCGCACTGGCACAGGCAAAGGCCTGGATTCCCACCAGTAACCGCGCCTCGTTCATCATCAAAAACATGGATCGCATCCCTTTGTTTTCCTCTCCCAGGAGCAATCCCCGGCATTTCCCTTTGCTGCCGAGAGATATGGAACAGGTGGCGTTTCCGTGAATACCCATTTTTTCTTCCACACCGGTGCAGACCACATCGTTGGACTCTCCCAGACCCCCGTCGTCATTGACCCAGATCTTGGGCACAATAAACAGGGATATGCCCGAGGTGCCCACCGGCGCGCCTTCAATGCGCGCCAGTACCGGATGAATGATGTTTTCTGCCAGGTCGTGCTCGCCGGAGGAAATAAAAATCTTGTTGCCGGTGATCGAATAGGTACCGTCATCATTTTTAACCGCGGTGGTGGTCAACGCCCCCACATCGGATCCTGCCTCAGGTTCGGTCAACAGCATGGTACCGGTCCACTCACCCGTATACATTTTCTTAAGGAACAGCTCTTTCTGCTTTTCGGTGCCGAAGGTATCGACCAGTTTACCGGCCCCGTGCGTCAACCCGGCATACATCATGAAAGCGAAATTGGCGCCGTTCATGTAGTCACTGGCCGCCAGGGCTACCGTCCGCGGCATCCCCTGACCGCCCCATTGTGGATCTTCGATCATGGCCAACCATTCGCCCTCTTTGAAAAGCTCCCAGGCCTTGTGGAAAGACTCCGGAACCGTCACGCGGCCGTTTTCAAAGTGAGTGCCTTGCCGATCCCCCTCTGCCTGCGTGGGCAAAATTTCTTTGATAGCCAGGTTGCGGGCCTCGGAAACGATGAGATCGACGGTTTTTCTGTTGAATTCGGCATAAATGTCATGTTTGCTCAATTCCTCAACCTGCAATTGTTCGTGGAGGACAAAGTCAACATCCCTGCGATCTGCAATTTGTTGTGCCATTTTTTTCTCTCCTATGAATTTCCGTTGTCATATTTTGCCACCAAGGCACAAAGTCACAAGAATAATCTTAATTTTTAGGATTTTTCTTGATAAAAAGTTGAGACCTTATCTCCCGTCTTGTTGTCTTCGTGTCATTGTGGCTAAACTTTTAACTGAATAATTTCCGCGCTACACCGTGTACTTCCGCGGCAGCTTGTGATTATGAACCGCTGGTTCCGATACCCCTCACAAACAAGTCGACCAGCGGATCCGCCATGGAAACCAGATCATATTCTTTTTCCGAATGCAGCCAGGTATTGATCACTTCATCAACGGCTCCCAGAATAAATCGTTTTACCAGCCCGACATAGAGATCTTTGCGAATGCTGCCCTCCTGCTGACCCAGTTCCACGATTTCCGATATCAGGTCCTGGTACATCTGCGACATCTCTCTGATCTGGGATTCGGCCAGGCGGCTGTTCTGGTGGGTTTCTACCTGATATACCACGGCCATATTCCGATCCCGTTGAAATTCCGTCAAATGCCGCCGGATGAGATTGCGAAGTTTATCCAGACTATTGTCCGCTTTTTTAACCTCGGCCCGGAAACGATCAAATACCTGCTTGGTTCGGTAACTGAAAAATTGCACCAGAATGTCGTCTTTATTTTTGAAATAAAGATAGATGGTACCGTCTGCCACACCGGCCTCTTTGGCGATCTGAGCGACAGTCGACTGGTAAAAACCCTGACGGGCAAATACTTTGACAGCCGCTTCCAGAATGAGATGATATTTATTATTTTTATTGTTCCTGTTAATTTTGTCCTCCTACTCCGAGAATCCGCAATGCAAATTAATGAATGATTGTTCATTCATATTATATGGTGGCTCGACATCTGTCAAGTCCTAAATTATCTGATCCATTTTAAATTTAATATAATATAATTTTGGTAATTTATAAAATAACTAAATTTTGCCTTAAAGCCAATTTTTAACATCTATCATCAAAATTCGCTCTCGAAAGAAAATGAATAAATATTCATTTTTCAAAGTTTCAACCACCGGACACTGCCCACCATCGCGAGAATTTATATTTGATTTGTAATTACGGCTGTATTATCAATCCCTAATCGATCGTAAACAAAATGAAAAACAGGAGTATTGATGATTTTCAAGCAAAACAAGAGGTTGCCCATTTTAGCGTTGATTCTGATCCTGATCGGCCTTCCGGCGGCCGTTGCCCAGTCCGATTCGACGCTGAAGGTCGGTATCAGCCCGTTCTCCCCCTTCGTAATCCTATCCACTCGAGAACCCGCCGGAATGTCCATCGACCTGTGGCAAACCCTGGCCCGCGGATTGAACCTCGATTTTGAATATGTCCAATGCAAGGGAGTGGCCGACAAGTTAAAGCGTCTGAAGGAAGGCAGCGTCGATATTGCTATCGGCGGGATTACCATCACTGAAGGGCGTGAAGAGGTTTTTGACTTCACCCATCCGGTCTTTCACACGGGTCTTGATATCCTGATTCCCAGCGCAGAGCGGCCGTCATTGTTAGGACTGGTGTCTTCCCTGTTTAAAGGGCATAAGATCTATGTTCTTTTCGGCCTGCTGATTTTGATTATCGTCGCCGGCAATGTCATCTGGCTGGTTGAACGCAGCACCAAAAGGCGTATCACCACGTTTGATAAAAGGTATTTTCCGGGAGTGTTCGAGGGGATGTACTGGGCACTGATCACTGCCAGCACCATCGGGTACGGCGATAAGGTTCCCCATCGTTGGATTGGAAGAATTTTAGCGGCCATCATTATCATCATCGCTTTGCCCTTGTTTGGTTATTTTGTTGCCGAGCTTTCCTCCGATCTCACCACGGCAAACCTCAAATCCAACATCAACGGGCCGCAGGATTTGTGGGGGCGCAGGGTGGCCGTCGTTGAAGGAACGACCAGCTATAGTTATATGAAAAAAGAGCGGTCCTATCTCACAGTTTACGATAAAGTGGAGGATACTATCAATGCCTTACTGCAGGGCGAGGTGGAGGCGGTGGTTTATGATGCACCCAATTTGCTTTATTACGCAAATGGCGCAGGTCGAGGAAAGGTTACGGTGGTCGGCAAGATTTTTGAACCGCAGGATTACGGGCTTGCAGTGCCACAGGGCAGCCCGCTGCGCGAAAAACTGAATCGTGCCATACTGAAACTCGTGGAATCCGGTGAACTGAAGCGGATCCGGGCCAATTGGTTCGGAGAACAAGGCAGCAGATAAATCAGCGTCGCGAAATTTCTACAACCCATTGAAATCGTATATTTTTTTGCGACGGTCTAGTTTTGTAAACCAGGTGGAAGGATGGAATAGTGGAATATTGGAATACTGGGTATGAAAAGCGGAAAATGGTCCGGCCTTAAATAATGTTAAAAAAATTTCTTAATGATGCTCGTCAGACATCCATCTTCTTTTTTCGGTCCAGTAAGGTACAACATTGAGACACAAAAATCCATGATGTAAAGAGTTGTAGTTTCCTATTTGTAGATTCATCCTCCCGTCATCCCAGACCCATCATTCCATTATTCCAGCAATTCCAACTGGGGCGAAGCCCCT
>CP070771.1:985330-993952 GCA_020345785.1 Desulfobacterales bacterium | reverse complement strand
AAGGTTTCAGGTGTCAGGTGTCAGGTGTCAGAAAAAAACCGCATACGACTGAGGATAGTTAACAGAAGTTGGGAAGGTGAGAGACGGATAAGAGGCATGGAGGATAGTGCATAGCGCCGAGGACTGAGGGAATATATGGTGGGTTAAACTCAGCACTCAGTCCTCATGAGAGCGCAGCGCTCATCAAGGCCGTCAGGCCGCTCCTAGAGTGAAACGCCCATTTACCGCAGCACTCGGCAAGCCAGCTACGAAAGGAAGGACATCAATAAATGACAACCGGTATAAAAACCGTACGCACTGTTTGCCCCGCCCACTGCGGCATTGATGCCTGCGGGATCTTGGCGCATGTTGCAGGCGATCGGGTCGTTAAAGTGGAGCCGGCAGACTTTCCCAATCCGAGGTACCGCCGGATTTGCCTGCGGGGTTTATCCAGTCTGGATGTCACCTACCACCCGGATCGGTTGAAATACCCCATGCGACGAACGGGAAAACGCGGCGAAGGCAAGTTCGAGCGTATTTCCTGGGACGACGCACTGGATACAATCGCGGAAAAGTTCAAAAACATTGCCGCCGAATATGGCTGGCCGTCCATCGGCTGGGTGCTCGGCGGCCCCGGTGCCGGGACAACCAAGTTCGGCGCCTACCTGCGATTGGCAAGCCTGACGCAGTCGACACGAGTCAGTGCCTGGGGATACGGCGATGCCGGACTGCCCTGCGGCAGCCGGGTGATATTCGGCACCCAGTTTCCCTATGGTCTTTTGTTTGGAAGTTTGCTGGCCGGCACGACTGAGCCTGATATCGTCGTTGTCTGGGGATCAAACCCGGGTGAATCCCAGCCGTTGAATCTCATGCGCCCAATCATGGACGCCAAAAAAAAAGGAGCGCTGCTAGTGGTAATCGACCCGCGCTTTACCGTCACAGCCTCCAAAGCCGATCAATATATAGGCATCAGGCCCGGCACCGATACGGCCCTGGCGCTGGGACTGCTGCAGGTCATCTTTGCACGGGGTTTCCAGAATGATGCATTTATTGCAAGGCATTCGGTCGGACCCTATCTGGTGAGATCGGACACCGGCAAATATCTCAGGGGCAAAGATCTTGGATTAGCGGCGGAAAATGAATACGTCATCTACGACCGGATCAGCAGGTCTCCCAGGCTCCGATCCTCTGCCGATATACAACCGGTGCTATCGGGAAGCTATACCGTCAGGGGTATTGAATGCAAGCCGGCCTTTCAGCTGCTGCAGGATTTGGCGGCCGAATATTCTCCGCAGCGGGTCGCTGAAATTACTGGTGTTCCGCCGGATTTGGTTGTCAAACTTGCTGCAAGAATTGGAGGTGCAAAATCGACTCTGATGGTGCCCCATATGGGATTTACCCGGACCTACCATGGGGACATTTCACTCAGAGCGTTGGCTACCGTTGCCGCTGTGACCGGCAATGTTCAGGCGACATTCAAGGGCGGTCATCTGCCCGCGGTTCTGAACTGGAAACCGTTTCTGCATGCCGACCCCTCCCGACCGTCTTATTCTCGCTTGGGAATTCTTCAACTGTATGATGCGGTGATTCGCGAACGGCCCTACCCGATTAAGGCTGTCTGGTTTTCGTTCATTAACTTTTTGAACCAGTGTGCCAACAGCCGAAAGATTGCCGAAGAAATGTTTCCCAAACTGGATTTTATGGTCGACACGGAACTGTTCATGACGCCCACCGCGCGGTATGCAGATATTCTGCTGCCGGTATGCAGTTACCTGGAATTTTCGGATCTGATTGCCCACCCCTATCCGTTTGTGCAGCTGCAGCAGAAGGTCATCGAGCCGCTTTATGAGGCGAAATCAGATGTGGATATAGCGGCCGGCTTGGCTGAACGGCTGGGTTTCGGGAAATATTTTGCAGACGGCCAGAATGGCTTTATTGACCTGATTCTTGATTCCAAAAATGATTCGCTCAAAGGCATAACCAGAGAAAAGCTGAAAGAAGGGCCTATGCCGTTGGGCTTTATTCCGGAAATGAATCAGGAAATTGACATTCCATTTTCGACCGCCTCCGGGAAAATCGAAATTTACTCTGAAAACCTTCTGGAGGAAGGTCAGGCGTTGCCTGTGTTTTTGGAACCATTCGAGACGCCGCTGAAGCCTGAAAAAAAGAAATATCCATTGGCGTTCGTCCAGGGACACACCCGCTTTCGGACGCATTCCATGTTTGCCAACGTATCATCTCTGCTGGCAATGAATCCGGAACCGTTGGTCGAAATTAACCCGCAGGACGCTGCCGCGCGTAATATTCTCAACGACGATATTGTCACGGTCTTCAACGACCGGGCGCGAACCACGCTCAAAGCCAGATTAACCGAAGGCGTTCGTCCCGGTGTGATCAACATCAGCCAGGGATGGTGGATCGATCAATTCAGGGAAGGCAGCGTCAACCACCTGACACATGATGTTATCAATCCGGTCCAGGAAAAGGTTTATGAACCCAATATGCATATGAATGATGTGGCGGTGGAGGTGGTGAGGAGTGAGGATATTGAATTTGGAAGTGGGAATGCGGAAGTCGGAAAGAAGGCATAGAGCAGAGGGCAAAGAGCATAGCGTGAAGGACTGAGAAATGAGGACTGAGGACTGAGCAGTTAAGGCATTCGGAAGCTGGAAATCTTAAACCAGATTAGGAATGCGAATTGCGGATTAGATGGTAAGGATCTCGTGGAAACCGGCGGCGGGTTAAACTCAGTCTTCAGCACTCAGTCCTCAGTCCTTATCGCACTCAGTCCTCGTGACCCAGTCCTCATGAGAGCGCAGCGCTTACTATACCGGAGGGTGAACATTGGAAAGAAAATACGCTTTAATCATCGACCAGGAACGGTGCATCGGCTGCGAGGCGTGCACGGTGGCCTGTAGGATTGAACACAACGGGGTCCAGGGACACATTCGCGTCTCGACCCAGGATTCACTCTGCAAGGATACACCGGCGGGTGTATTTCCGAATTTGAGGATGGCATTTTTGCCTGCTTTGTGCAATCATTGCGAACTGCCGCCCTGCTTGGAGGCTTGCCCGCTGGAAGCGATTTCAAAAAAAGAAAACGGCATCGTGTTTCTGGATAAAGAAATATGCGATGGGTGTCGGACATGTCTGGAGGCCTGTCCTTATGGCGCCATCATATTCAATCATGAAAAAGATAAAGCTGAAAAGTGCAACTTATGCGCTCATCGAATTGAACAAGGCCAAGAGCCCTTCTGCGTGATTTGCTGTGAAGGCCAGGCGATATATTTCGGCGACTTGAATGATCCCGCGAGCAGTGTGTCAAAATTATTGAGTTCCGGCAAGACCTTCTGCCTCCAGCCGGAATTCGGCACAAAGCCCAGGGTTCATTACTGTCCTCCGAAAGAACCGCAGGGGCTTTAGCAACTGATACTAATAGGTTCATTAGTCTTTAGACATGGATTCACCGCCCGCTACGCTCGAGACGCAGAGGACGCAGAATTGATTTTTCTTTTCACTTTCTGCTGACCAGACGTCGCTAAAGCTATGCCGTGGCGTGGAGGCCAGAAAGTGAAAAACAACAGCCCTGCGGGCAAAACAGCATTGTATCAGCTAATAGACGCTCATAAAAGTTCGAACAGTATACAAATCCCACCACGAAGTGGTTGCGGATTTTCATTTGCCGCCATCTCAGCGGCAAATGAAAAAATAATTCCTCAGCGTTCTCTGCGTCTTTGCGGTGAATACAACGTTTAAAATGTTAGCATTTCATGTCTAAATAATTATGGCCGCCTTAGTATGTGATGGATTATGGTGTGGGAGCAGCTTCCAGCCTCGATGGTCTTCCGGTTTAGGACAAGGATTAATCGCGGCTAAAAGCCGCTCCCACAAAATTTTTAACGTACATTTATCGTAAAGGTCATCCATGAAAAAAAAATTAGTTTCGATCGTCAAGTATGAAAAACCCCTAGACTCCGTCCGCGAAGCAGTTGAACTCTCGCACGGCCTGAATCACCTGCCCTCTCGCGCGAAAGTGTTTATCAAACCCAATATTGTTTTCTGGACCAAAGCCACGAACTTCCCCAAGTACGGCGTTGTCACCACGTCCCGAATTGTGGCAGACATGGTGGTTTTGCTCAAGGAACGGGGAATCGATGATATCAGCATTGGTGAGGGCACCGTGCTGAGAGATCCCAAAGACATGGAGACCCAGCTGCATGCTTTCGAGACACTGGGTTACGGAAATTTAAAAAAGCGTTACGGGGTCAGATACATCAATATCTGGCAGCGGCCTTTTGAAAAAGTAGATCTGGGGGACGGCGTCGAAATAAAATTCAATTCCGACATTTTACATTCCGCTTTTGTAGTGGACCTGCCGGTGATGAAAACCCACTCCATGACCATGGTCAGTCTGGGCATCAAAAATCTGAAAGGCATGATCGACATCCCTTCACGCAAGAAATGTCACAACACCCATCCTGCAAAAGACCTGCATTTCTGGGTGTCCCGACTGGCGGATAAAATGCCGCCGATGTTCACGCTGATAGACGGAATTTACACGGCCGAACGCGGACCGAATATCGACGGCCGCATGCATCGCAGCAATCTGCTCGTGGCATCAGCCGATGTCCTGGCGGCGGACATGGTCGGCGCCAAATTGCTCGGATACGAACCCTCGGCGGTGCCGCACCTGGTTCATGCCGCCCGCAAAAAGCAAAGACCGTTGGATCTATCCGATATCGAGATAGCGGGAGAATCCGTTGAGTCCGTAGCAAAGCCCCATGAATACGATTTCGAATACAATGATGACCGGACGTTGCCGCTGCCGATGGCGAACATGGGTATCCAGGGATTATCCTATTGCAAATACGATCTAAGTTTGTGCACCTATTGTTCGGGGATGACGAGTACCATACTGGCAGCGATCGCCAAAGCATGGAAAGGCAAGCCCTGGGATGTTGTGGAAATTCTGAGCGGAAAAGTAATGACTCCCGATCCCGGCAAAAAGAAAACCATTCTTTTCGGCAAGTGTATGTATCAGGCGAACAAAGACAATCCGGATATCCAAGAAATGATCGCGATTAAAGGATGCCCACCGAAGCCTGACAGCGTATATAAGGCCCTTAAAAAAGCAGGAATCGAAGTTGACCCGGCTATTTTTGAAAATATGGACCTGGTTCCGGGTAAATTTCTGAAGCGATATGAGGGTAAACCGGAATTTGACGAGTCATTTTTTAAAATTAAGTAATTTTAAAAAATATAAAGGAGAACAAAAATGGTGACATATGACTTCAGCGGGAAAACGGCGATCATAACCGGCGGCGGACGGGGAATCGGCCGCGCCGTCGCACTGAAACTGGCAAACTGCGGGGCAAAAGTGGTTCTGGCATCACGCACTGCGGTGGAACTTGACGGAGTCGTGGCAGAGATTAAAGCCGGCGGTGGTGAAGCCGTCGCTCAGCCGACCGATCTCATGTTGAATGAACAGATCAATGCCCTGGTGGAAACCGCCATGAAGGCCTACGGACGGATTGACATATTGATCAACAACGCCGCCCGGAGTTTCATGCGGCCGCTGATGGATCTCCGGGAGGACGGGTGGGACAAAATTTTCGGTGTAAACTGCAAAGCCGTTTTTCTGTTGAGCCGGGCAGCCGCCAAAATTATGGCCGAAAAGGGCGGAGGTCGGATCATCAATATTTCCACCGTCGGTGCCGTCCGCGGCGGCGCCGGAATGGCGGTATATCACACCAGTAAAGCCGCATTGAATATGCTGACAAAATGCATGGCCGTAGAATGGGCGCCGCTTAATGTCAACGTCAATGCCGTCGGGCCCGGCCTGACCAAAACCGAATTCAGCCGAGCTCTGTGGGAAAATCCGGAAATAGAAAAAATGATTTCTGCCAAAATACCCAAAGGACGGCTGGCCAACCCGGAAGATATTGTCGGAGCGGCACTTTTTCTATGTTCGGAAGCTTCCGACTATATCACGGGCGAAACGATTTATGTGGACGGCGGGACGTTGGCGAATTATTAGTGAAGGTTACAGGTATCGGCCCAGCCGCTGGCAGCCAAAGGCGGCCCGTTTGACCTAAAAAAGAAACTTTAAAAAGCGAATATTGAATATCGAATAACGAATATCGAATGTCGAATGGAGATATTCTTTCTATTTTATAAAAAAGACTGAGCACCGCGAAACCATCCTTCGACATTCTGCGGTTCGATATTCTGCGGTTCGCTGTTCCGTTCAGGTGAAGTTTCATAGGAGGTTTTAGGTGTCAGGTTTCAGGTTTGAGCAAAAAAACAGCAAACGATAGAGGATTGTTTACAGAAGATGGAAAAATCAACCGGCAAACATTACATGCTGTCGGCTTTGAAGCGGCAGCATATGGATCGGGTCCCGACGACTGTCCTGATAGGCCCTTACTGCTCCCGCTTGACACGATATAGCGTAAGGGAGATATTGACCGATGCCCGTAAAAGCGCCGAAGCACATCTGGCTTTTCATGATCGATTCAAGCCCGACAGTCTCATCGTCTACAATGACATTTACCTTGAAGCGGAAGCCGTCGGCTGCGAGCTGGAATTTCCCGAGGACGGTATTTCACATCCGAAGCGCGCCTTGCTCGGTGATAAGGCGAAGCTGACCCGGCTGCAGGTGCCCGATCCAGAAAAAGATGGACGACTGCCTTACTTCATGGAAGTTTGCCAACGGGTTTCCGGTCAGATTCGTAAGACGACCTCCATGGGACTGGGGCACTCCGGCCCATGGAATATCGCCATGCATCTCAGGGGTGCCGAAGCCCTTCTGATGGACACGGCGACGGATCCTCTATTCGTTCACGAAGTGATGAGATTCACCACCGAGGTGGTAAGAGTAATGGGCGATGCTTTGATTGAAGCCGGATTTTCACCCTCCCTGGGTGAAGCGGCGGCTTCCTGCAGTCTGATTTCACCCCGCATCTACCGGGAATTTATCAAGCCCTATCATAGAGAGCTCGGTCTCTATTTTCAGTCAAAGAAACGCTACCTGTCGCTGCACATCTGCGGTAAAATCGATCCGATCATGGAAGACATTCTCGAAACCGGAATCTATCTTCTCAGTATCGATGCCGGTTCATCGCTGCAAAAATTAATCCAACTGGCGGACCGCAAAATAGTCATCATGGGCAATGTTCCCACTACACTTTTCAGCAGCGGAACCCGAGAAGAAATGGAAGCTTCTATCCGTCAATGCATTGAAACGGCAGCACCGGAAAGCGGTTATATTCTGGCATCCGGCTGTGAAATTCCGCTCGATTCAACCGAGGACCGCATCGATCATTTTTTTGAGTATAGCCGCCGATACGGGCGGGAATTCATTGATATCCGCCGTTCGAAGGTTCAGGGTTCATAGGTTCAGGGGTTCGATTGCGGATTGAAAGGGCATAGAGCATGGAGCAAAGCGCATAGCGTGGAGGGCTGAGGATTTAAGAAAGGTTTCGGGTGTCAGGTTTCAGGTGTCAGTAAACAAGCGCCAGAAGGCAGATGACAGATAGTAGAAGTTTAGAGGTTGAGAGGTTGGGAAGTTGGGAAGTTGAACACTTCGTTTTTTTAAACACCTTAGATTATAAAATCAGGGGTAAAATTCCACTTATCGGAAAAAGTCGACAGAGGAGATTCCCAAGCCGTAAATAGTGGTGCGTAGGAGCGGTTTGTAACCGCGATTCACTCGGTCGGACTAACACATCTGCACTCGTGGTTACCCCGCTTGAAGAACAGCGTAATGCTAGCAAAAACCACTCCCACCCGACATTAACAACTTTCTTGCCTACGTGAGAAAAGGGCTGCTACTTTCGCAGATGCGCTGACCAAAACTTATGATGTCCTGTTTGGAATTTTGAATTTTGGTGATTGTAATTTATTTGGAATTTGTTATTTGTAATTTGTGCTTTTGTTTGGTGCCTGCCTGAAAACTGATCCATGCATTTTACAAAAAAACTTTTTTCACGTTTCTATGCCGCCTGATTCCGATCAAAATCCATATCGCTGGGTGATCCTGGTTCTTTTGTGGCTGCTTTATGCCGCCTTCGGCATTATATCTCGATCAATTTTTCCGCTTGTCACGCCGATTCTCAGAGATCTTAACCTCTCTTATTCTCAGATGGGCTTTATCCTTGGATCATGGCAGCTGACATATATCGGCGCAGCCCTTGTCGCCGGTGCAGTTCTCGACCGCTGGGGTGTCCGCAAATCCATTTTTGCCGGAGCAATCGTCATCGGCCTTTCGGCTGCGTTGCGCTATTATACAGTCGGCTTTATTACCATGTTGACTGCCGTGGCGCTGTTCGGCGTCGGCGGGCCGATGATATCCGTGGGCGGACCGAAAACCATTTCGTTATGGTTTCGCGGGCGCAGCCGCGGGACAGCCATGGGCGTCTACACGACCGGCAGCTGGGTCGGGGGACTGACGGCCTTAGCCCTAACGAACAGTCTGGTCATGCCTCTTGTTGATCACAGCTGGCGCTTCACCTTTGTGGTCTACGGCACAACGGCATTTGCGGTGGCGCTGCTATGGCTTTTGCTGGCCAGAGGAGACGGAACCGAAGAACATCAGAGAGGTTCAGGTATCATTGAAGTATTCGGCCAACTCATTAAAATTGG
>CP070771.1:976509-985230 GCA_020345785.1 Desulfobacterales bacterium | reverse complement strand
AAAATTCCGTAAAGGATGAGGTGCATTCCTTCAAGGCCGCCCTTGGCGAAATATGCCCGTGATATCTCCGACAGGGGCGTTAAAATAAAAGAGCCGACGACCGGGCCGAAAAGCGTTCCCAACCCGCCGACAATCGGTCTCAGGATAAGTTCGATGCTGGTGGACATACCAAACAGGGTGTTCGGATGCAGATAAAAAATATAGTTGGCATAAAACGTGCCAGCTAAAGAGGTCATAAACGCACTGATGGCGATGGCGATCATATTGTACTTAAAGGTGTTTACCCCGAGTGACTGGGCGGCTTCTTCATCTTCTCTGATCGCCACCATGAAGCGACCCAATTTTGAGACTTCCAGCAGGCGGACCGCTATCAGTGAAAAAACCATGAACCCGAGCGAGATATAGTAATATGGCAAGTTCCCTCTAAACTGAAAGTTGACGAACGACGGGTTAAAATCGAGGAATATGCCGGAAAATGATCCGAGCGCTTCCACATGGGATACAATCAGCCGTGTAATTTCGGCAAACGCGATGGTCAGAATGACAAAGTAAACCCCTCTGACCCCGAATCGAAAACCCAGATATCCGAGACAAAGGGAGATTGCCGCCGCAATCAGTCCTCCCAGAAACATTCCGATCCAGGGACTCATGCCGAACTGTGCCAGGTAAGTGGAGGTATACGCACCAACGCCCAAATAAAGGGCATGTCCAAGGGATATATGGCCGGTATAACCCGTCAGCACGTTCCATGACTGACCCAGGTAGGCATAAAAGAATATCATCACAAATATTCCCAGGGCGTATTTATCCAGAATCAGGGGCAGTGCCAGCAAAACCAGCATGACGGCGGCAATGAATATGTAAAATCGGGTCATTTTTTACCCCCGAAGATGCCCTGCGGTCTAAAGAGCATGATAATTACCAGAAAGCCGAAGCTGACCACCTGTTTAAGGGTGGCCGGCAGAAAAAGTGTGGCCACGGACTCCGCCAGACCCAGAATGAGACCGCCTACCAGGGCTCCCAACAGGTTGCCCATGCCGCCGAGGATAACAACGATAAAAGCGGTCAGGGTAAAATCATGACCCATGTGCGGTGAAAGCGGCATCAGCGGCAGCAGCAGCACACCGGCCGCGCCGGTGGTGGCCGCCCCGATGGCAAAAGAGATGTTGTAAATGCGATTGACATCGATTCCCACCAGGATGGCCCCGGTGCGGTTGTCGGATGCGGCCCGGATGCGCTTACCGGAGGTGGTTTTTTTCAAAAAGAGGAAAATAAGGATCGTAATGACGATGGCCAAAACAAAGGCGATGAGGCGTGAGATATCGATCATAACGGGTCCGATCCAGAAAGTTTGCAGGCTCAGGGCTGTCTGGGGACTGCGATGGTCCGGTCCCCAAAACAACAGGGCCATATTTTCCAGGATCAGTCCGAGTGAAACCAGAGGCAGGACCTGCATGGCTTCGGGATAGTCCAGGATGCGGTTTACCAGTGAGGATTGTATTGCATATCCCAGAACAAAGATGACGGCCGCCACAATGACCAGGGACAGATAAGGATCGATGCCGAGCAATGCGAAAATCCAGTAGGAAACGTACATGGCCATCACCATCATCTGACCATGGGCGAAATTTATAACTCCCATGACGCCAAAAATCAGGGAGAGACCCATGGCGATCAAACCATAGATCCCTCCCAGCAGAATTCCCTGGACGATCAGCTGCAGGGCGAGGGTTGCATCCATCATCATCTTTCCCAGAGCTGCGGCGCCGGGAAGACATAATCTGCTTCCGCAAATTTCTTGGGTAGAATGACTTTTACGCGCTTGTTGACATCAGCATCCGGCAGGACCTGGACCATGGCGGTGGCCGCATTGATGTTGTCGCCGTTTTCAGCAAATTTGATGGCGTCTCCAACCATGGGGTGATTTTTAAAATCCGTCGTTTTAAGCGCCGCCAGAATTTTTTCCGGTTCGGTGCTGCCGGCTCTTTCCAGGGCGTCGGCCATGACCAGGATGCCGGCATAGGCATAACCGGAATTGGTGTCCAGATAGGTGCCGTATTTTTTCTGAAAAAGCGCGTTGGCCTCCTGGTACACCGGGCTTTTGGGATACACCCAGGGCACGTTGTCCATGACATAATAAACCAGCTTGTCCAGATCCTGAATGACCTTCGGTTCGTACCACCCGGGACTTCCAGGGCTGATGATTCCCATCAGGGGGACACGCTGCTTGACCAACTCGCGCGTGAGAATAATGGAATCCCCCGGCCGGCATACCGGAAACAGCAGATCCGGTTTGGCGGCCTTGATTTTGGCGACTTCCGCCGAAAGGTCATGAATGCCCAGCGGATAAGTGATGTGCTCTACAATTTCGATTCCCAGTCCGCCTTTATTGAACCACTTGATGAAATTGCCGCCCTGGCCTTTGCCGAATGGATCTCCGGTGTTGGTGACCACGGCCCGTTTGGGCTGGATGTTTTTCTCTTTAATGATCTGGCTGACATAATTGACGGCGGTTTCGCCAAATGTGCTGACGGTGGGAAATATTCTGAAGGTGTACTTGTAGCCTTTCTTTGTGATGTCGTCCAGGGCGGCCACATCCATCATGAAGGGAACCTGCCGCTGTTCGGCCAGGGTCGCAATCGCCATGGAAACGCCGCTTTGAAAGGCACCCACCAGCATCACCGAACCTTCTTTGACCAGGCGGTCGGCTTCGGAACGCCCCACCTCGGGTTTGCTTTCACTGTCGCCTAAAATAAGTTCGAGTTTGGCGCCGTTCAGAGATTTTATACCCCCTCTTGAGTTGATATAATCCACCGCCATCTGGTTGCCGCGGCGCTGTCCCTGGCCGATCACCGCCAGCGGCCCGGTTGCCGGTTGAATGGATCCAATTTTGATGGGTTGCGGTTCCGCCCGTAACAAGGTGGGAACCCCAAAGGCGGATACCGTAACTCCCAGACCGGCGGCACCCGTGAGTTTTAGAAACGTCCTGCGATCGATGTTGCCATGTGTCAATCTTTTGATGTTCATATCTCGCCCTCCCTTTTTGGGTTAAGGAAAATAAATCCTCCGCCTACTGAACACGATTCATTTATTAATTTTAAAACTAATCTCTATATTAGGATGTCTTATGAAGTCAAGAATTAACTTCCTACCTGAATTTTGCACGCATTCATAACAACAATGAATAAAATGCGTTCGCAGCAGGTGCTCCGTAGCCCAGTTTGCTGGAAAAAATTCAGGTATCTGCTATTTTTTTAGGTTTATTCTGCAAAACCAAAAATTACCCATATGGTAAAAACCTTGGAAAGCAGAGGTCGGAAAAAGTCCGCTGTTCGTGGGTTTGCGCGATCCAGCGCCAAGGCTTGAGTCATCAATACGTCAATGGTATTTTTCGGTGGTCCAAACTCAAACGATGCCGGAGGCATATGAATGGAGATATTATAAAGAATTTTGGCTTATTTTTTTATGACCTAGTTGGGTATGCCTGCGCAGCAATCATTACCCCATCCGGCTAAACAGCACAAGATGTATTTGAATGATGAATAGGATGCAAATGTCATTGAGGCGGTTTTTGAAAATAAAATGCTTTTCTGGCATGCTGTTATGGTATAAAGCAACGGATGATATTTTTTCTTTAACCCTGTCAGGGAGGTCACATTGAAATTCAATTCGCTGAATGAAACCCATATCAACCATCTCAAAGCCATGGTGGCCGCTGATCGTTTTTCGGTTGGGGAGTCGGTTCTTGATCTGCATGCCAAAGACCAGTCTCGACACCCGCCCGTCCGTCCGGAGGTCGTTATCTGGCCGACATCCCCTAAGGAGGTTGCCGACATACTCAAATATGGCAATGAAAATCTGATCCCGGTTACCGGCTGGGGTTCGGGATCGAGTCTGGAGGGTAACCCGATACCGATCAAGCGGGGCATCGTGCTGGATTTTTCCCGGATGAATCACATTCGGGATATTCGGGAGGAGGATTTTCAGGCCGACGTTGAACCGGGCGTGGTGTATCAGGATCTAAACGAAAGGCTTAGGCACACCGGGCTTTTTTTTCCGCCGGACCCCGGCGCGCGGGCGACTCTCGGCGGCATGATCTCCAATAATGCCAGCGGGACCCGCACGATCTACTACGGCTCGACCAAGGATTATGTGCTGCAGTTGTCAGTGGCGCTGGCCAACGGTGAAATCATCGAACTCGGCACCCGGGCCAGCAAAACATCCTCTGGCTATGATCTGATCCGTCTGTTTGTCGGCTCAGAGGGAACCCTGGGGATTATCGTCGGCGCGACGGTGCGACTGGTGGGCCTGCCGGTGGATTTTTCAGCTGCCGTTGCGACGTTTCCCACCATTGAAGCGGCCGGGAAAGCCGTGTTTGAAATTATGCGCGGCGGATTGAATCCGGCAGCCTTGGAGCTGCTGGGACCGGAATGCATCGAACTGATGAACCGTGAAGAAGGTCTAAGATTAAATATCTCCCCGACCATATTCATGGAATTCCACGGCTCCACCAGCAACCAGCTGGCGGAAGTGCTGGAGATGGCAAAAGAGCTCTGTCTCGATCAAGGATGCGGCAAATTCGAGCCGGGGTTGGGAAGATCGGAAAGGGACCGAATCTTTAAAGCACGCCACGAGCTGGGTGAAATGATCGTTCGCAATCATCCGGACAGCCGTGTTCTGGTGATGGACGTGGCGGTGCCCATCACCGCGTACTCGGATCTGATCAACACCATCAATCAAGAAATGACGGGCACCCATCTGGCCACCTATTACATCAGCCACGCCGGCAACGGCAATGTGCATTTTAACATCCTTTGTAAAAAGGGTGATCGCAGCCAATGGGCGATGATCGAAGAAATCGTGGAGCGACTGGTGGCACGCTCCCTTGAACTGGGGGGCACCGCCACCGGAGAGCACGGTATCGGCCTGGGGAAAAGGAAATACATGATCGCCGAACACGGCTCCAGCCTGGAATGGATGAAGCGTGTCAAATCATTGTTTGATCCCAACGGTATTTTAAATCCCGGCAAGATATTTCCGTGATGGAGGGTTTAGATGGTTGAGGTCGTTATGATCGTTTTGATGGTTATGATCGTTTAGATGGTTGAGATGGTTAGTTGATAGAGCAGGTGATTTCCGGCTGGGACCCTTCTGCGACTAAAAGGCCCTTAACGATCCCAAAGAACTCAACGATCCAAACGATCTAGACGATCTAAAAAAAGGCCGTTAAAGTACTTTTGACTTTAACGGCCTTGCTACACATAACAATGCGACGCGCTGAGAATCAGATTCAAAATATAGCCGGAGAGTAACTTGAGTCAGTTAGGCACTCAGCTTTGTGACTTTACAGCTTTATCGGGCCTATTCTATGCTGTCTACCAGTCCCCAATCCTTGGCTTTTTCGGCACTAAACCAGGTGGTCTTGTTTTCCAGCATTTCCCATTTGGTTTTATCCAGTTTGGAATTCATCGCCAGTTTACCGATGTAACGATCCCGCAAAAGATGCATTAATTCATTCTGGGATCTAATATCGGAAGCGGTCTCCCGCCCCGGCCATTTCCATAAAGCGGCCTCATGCACCATGAAAATAGTCCCCGGCGCCGCCAGGCGGACGTCGCAAACCGCAAAAACCGGTACTGCGGCACTGGCGATAATGCCGGAGGCATGCGCGGTGATCTTAAAGCCTTTCCTGCGGGCCCGCTCGATCTGATCCGCCAGAGCCAGGCCGGAAAACGCATCGCCGCCGGGTGAGTTAATGAAAAGGTTCACATCGCGAATCGCCGTATTGTTTTCCAGGACAACAAGATCGTTCCACAGCCTGGTGACATCTGCCACCGACAATCCCGAGAAGATTTTGACAAATGCCTTGTCCTTTGAAATAAAAGACAGTTGCGAGAGGCGGCCTTCGGGATTGGGCACTTCCATGGATTTGTTTACCCGCTCTTTAGGCTCTTCCTGAACGGTTACATTTGTCGGATCCGCAGCTTGAACTTTTACAACGACTTCCTGGGGGGGCGGCGGCGTGTTGCTTGGCATAGTGGCACAACTGACTAAAAATATTCCCAACGCGACAATAAGAAAACATTTTTTCAACATGACTCAATCTCCTTCTATATATTATTTTTTGCGTTTGCGATTGTCCATAAGGGATTTAGCAAAAAGCATACCAATTTGTTTGATTGGCGCGATTATAAATTTGATTATTATTAACGGGTAGTTAAGAGATCCTTTAGAATTTGGCAGGATGCAAAATAGCCGGATTATTTCCCAACAGTCACGGAATTGACATTTAGAGTCAATAATGCGATTAGTAATTTGGTTAAAAAGTTGATTAGTTTACTGGTTGAATAGTTTGAGATTCGGGCTTCAGTCGGCGTCGCCGACGGCGCCGACATGGCCGGTATGATCGAAACAAGAATTAATAAAACAATCAACCAATCAACTAATGGACCAGTCAGCCATTTGACTATTTAATTAATCAACTATTCAACGAATCAACCAATCAACTAATGACCAGCCTACCACTCAACCTTTCAACTAAATAAAAGGGAGGTCGGCTATGGATTGCCCTTTTTCCATGTCTCAACGCTACCTGTCGGCATATCCTGATGTAGGCTTCGGCCTTACGTTGATCACCGGTTGTCGAGATGCGGCAAATCCCCCGGGCTTCGACCAGTATAAAAGGAAGTTGTTGCGCAAGATGCGAAAGCGTGAGACTTTGGCGCAAATTTCCGGACGCATTGAGACATACGCTGATTTTTTTCAGCAGTTCGGATTCGATTGCCCCCTGACCATGCATCTCAAACGAACCATCAACAGCGGGTTTCCGCGCTATTCTCTATTTGTTGATGCCCATTTCATGGCCGAGATGTGCGCCGGTATCCTGGTGGCGGTCACTGATTTCAAGAAGTTTGAGGGAAAGCTGACATTGGATGTGGCCGATGAGAGTGAAAGTTGCGCAGGAATGGGCGGGCGCGAGTTTGTCACAAAGCAAGGCGAGATTGTCCTGCGCGATGAAAAAGAAATCGTCTGCGTACTCTGTCAGGGAGCCGATGAAAAAACCCGGGTGGGGGAAGATGCTGAAAATGTGCTTTTTTATGCCTATGCCGTTCCCGGAATTCGTCGATCACATCTAAAGGAAGGATTAAAAATTGCTGCCGATGCATTGGTTGAATTTGGGGGCGGGAATATTGAATTTATTGAAATTTATTAAACCAGTTCCCATATTTCTCTTATAAAACAAAAAATCAAGATTTTTTTCACTTTTTTCTCCAGAAATGGTCCGGGGCGGTGCAGCTGTCGAAGAGGTTAGGTTTGACGTCGCTGGTATGGCCGGACCTTTACCTTCAGCGTTGTTGCTTTTGATTTCAGGATTGACGGGTCTATACGGATTAAAGCCAATAGAAAAGTATTCTATTCTTTAACTTTCTTTAACTTGCCTTATCGTCGATTAATTTGAAGCTGCTGATTATTTGTTCAAAGGTTGCGAGGTCTTTTTCAAAATAATGCTGCAGCTCAGCACAGTAGCGTAAACTATAAAATATATCGCCGTCGATAAACCCGTAATACAAAGTTTTGAAGGCTGCTCCCTTTTTGTCCTTATAGGAGAATAAAATCTTGAAGCCGTCATGGCCGTCTATGGCGGCCGGCACGTTTTCAATGACGCTGAAATTCATCAGATAGCGATCCGATGCCAGCTCGTCAATGATGATGCCGGCTGCTTCCTGAGGCAGCATTCCGCTGTTGATTTTTTTCCTGGTGTGTTTGAAGGGCTTACTTATCGGACGCTGTTGAATCAGCACGTACTGCTGAAAAGGACCGTCTTTGGTGATAAGATATTTGTTGGTGTATTCCGGTTTCCACCAACCGTCCGGAATTTCAACTGAGAAATTGGAATCCGGCAGTTTCTCCAGACTGCTGTTTTTTACCGAGGATGCACAGCCGTAAAAAAGAAATAGACAAATCAAAAAGGGCCATAGCTTTTTCATGATTCTTCTCCGTTGAGGTTACATTTTTTTAGATATCCCCGAATGTATGCGCTATCCGAAGCATTTGGCGATAGCAGCAGGCCTGATTCAAAAAACTTCTTTGCCAGATTCTTTTCCCCCTCCTTATAGAGAATCAATCCCATTGATTTGTGAGGGTCGGGAAATGACGGATCCAGTGAAATCGACTTCTTAAAATAATCCACTGCTGCTCTGGCATCGTCCTGGCGGTCGCGCTGTCTCAAAATTTCACCGTATAAAAAATAGGCCTGGGCATCATTGGGTCGCCGCGCCAGGTACTTTGCCGCCGTGTTTTGGGCAATGTCGAATCGGCCCATTCTGAGATCAAGGCGGACGTTGGCCAGGATCATCTTCTGGAGCCTGAATTCAAATTCTTCCGTATTTTTGATAGTGCTGATTTTTTCAGTATTTGTTCCGGCCAGCCAGTTTTTTGCATTTTCAATGCGCTGTTCAACGTTGGGATGGGTGCCGAAAAAGAAGGGTTCCTTGCCACCTTCGGCTTCAATTTCCTGTTTCAGGTGATCAAAAAGCGTCAACGCTTCTCTAACATCATAGTTTGCTTTCGCCATCAGGTCAAGTCCGACCAGGTCGGCTTCGGTTTCCAGCTCGCGCGTGTAGCCGGTGACAGCCGCCATCGATCCGGCTAAACCAAGAACCCGTGCGACTTCCTGAACCACTGATATTCTTGCCAGGGACTCCTGGATCGCTGCAATAT
>CP070771.1:967647-976409 GCA_020345785.1 Desulfobacterales bacterium | reverse complement strand
CTCACGGTTGAGCAAACGGATAACCTCCGCTATTCGCTTGATTAAAGCCGGCATTAAACCCGTGCTGGGCTCATCGAGCAAGAGAAGTTTGGGTCGTGTCAACAGCGCCCGGGCAATGGTCAGCATTTGTTGTTGTCCGCCGCTCAAGGTACCGGCCTTCTGTTGGCGCCGCTCCCTGAGATCAGGAAACAGTTCATAGACCATCTCCCACTCTTGCGGAGACCTTCGCTTCCTGGAGGCGGCTTTGAGATTTTCCTCCACCGCCATTTTCGAGAAAAGAAGCTTATCCTGCGGAACGTATCCGATCCCGGCAAGAGAGCGCTGCCGGGCCGGCATGCGGCTGATTTCGGTTCCTGAAAACCGAATAGAACCGTTTTTGACATTGGTCAAGCCCATGATAGTTCGCAGGGTGGTTGTTTTCCCGGCGCCGTTGCGACCGAGAAGCGCGACGATTTCTCCCTGGTCGACTTGAAGACAGACGTCATCCAAAATATTGCTTTTACCGTAGTAGACCTGGAGATTTTCAACTTCAAGGAGCATGTCCGGCGCTTTTCTCCTGTTCAACTAGTCTGGCCATTCCTGGTTCCGAGGTAGACCTCTCTAACTTTGGGATCTTCGACCACTTCTTCGGGGGTGCCCTCGACAATTATTTCTCCGTAGTGCAAGACAGAGACGATTTCGGCCACTTCCCGGATGGTACTCATATTGTGGTCTATTATCAGGACGGTTCGCGATTTGGCAATGTTTCTGACCACCTGGATAATCATTTTGACTTCGTGGGGACTCACCCCCTGGGTTGGTTCATCCAGAAGAACCAGACGGGGTTCAAGGCTCAGCGTGATTGCCAACTCGACAAGCTTTTGGTCACCCTGCGATATGTTTCCGGCCAATGTCTCCAGCTTCTGTCTCAGCCCCACCATTTCGCAAAGACTTTTGACTTTTTCACGGCTGTCGTCCCTGCTTCCGATTCGCGTCAGCGGATTCCAGGGCACTTTGTTGCGGGCATTGAGGCCCAACCAGACATTTTCAAAAACCGTCAATTCCGGAAAAACACTGGTCAGCTGGAAGCTGCGGGAGAGTCCTTGGCGGCAGATCTTGTGGGGCGGCAGAGATACGATGTTCCGACCTTCGAAAATGACCTCTCCCCGCGTCGGTTTCACGAGACCCGTGACGGCATTGAAGAAGGTGGTCTTGCCGGCGCCGTTGGGACCGATGAGCGCCCGCAGTTCACCCCGGTTGATTTTGATATTGACCCGTTTCAAAGCCACCAGACCTCCGAACTGGACCCACAGATCCCTGGTCTCCAGGACGGGTTCGCCAAGGCTTACGCTCGCCACGTTTGTCTCCATGACCGATAGATTCCTATGATGCCTTTCGGCGCCCAGCGCAGCATGAAAATGATCAGGAGCCCGAATAGGATCAGATAATGAGCCCACCACTCGCTGACGTAGTACTGAAAGAAGGTAAATACGGCCACGCCCAGAATCGCCCCATATAGCGTGCCGATTCCACCGACGAGAATCCAGATAAAGGGAAGCAGCGACCACTCAAAGGCAAAGAATTCCGCGCTGGCATACCGCATCCTGACGGCGTAGAGAACTCCGGCCAGGGAGGTCATGAATCCGGCCAAAGCGAAAGCGGCCAATTTATAGAAATAGGTGTTGTAGCTTAGAAAAGATACCCGGGTTTCATTTTCACGAATAGCCGTCCAAATTTTTCCCAGCGGCGATTCGACCAGGCGGGAGAGCACCAGAAATACGGCTAGGCTAAACCCCAGAATAAGGAAGTAATTCGATAAAGGATCGTAAACCGACAGCGTATAGGGCCCCAATGAGATGGGCGGAATTTTAGTGGGTAAGCCGCCGCTGCCGCCGGTCAGCGGTGTCATGTTCTTGGCCATCAGGTGAGTCACCGAGGCGATGATGGCCGTGAAAATGACATGGTAGGCTTCCACCAATCGCACCGCGACAAGACCGACCAGCATCGCTGAGATTAAACCGAGTATCAGACCGGCGGCAAGGGAAGGCCAAAAGGACCACTCCCATCGGGTGATCGGCAGGATCATCCCGTAAGCCCCGAGACCGAAAAACAGAGACTGCCCCAGACTGGGCTGGTTGGCGTACCCCAAAAGGACATCGTAGGACATGGCGAAAATCGAGTAGATCATCATTATCATTAAGAGCGATTTCACCGCCTCGGAGGCGGCTAAACCCGCCATGACCAGCACGGCAACAACCGCGACCAGTCCGATAAATTTCATTTTGCCGGAACCGCCGCTTGCTGCTTTTCGGTGCACGGATTTTGTCTCCATCATTTTTAACTAAGTGCTGAACAGACCGCGGGGCTTAAATACCAAAATCAGAGCCATTAGGAGCATAATCAAGGCTCTGGCCTGCACCGGGTTCACGACGTAGGAAAAAAGCCCCTCCATAGCCGACATGATCAGGGCCGCCGTGAGAGCCCCCTTCAGACTTCCCAAACCTCCCACAATGACAACCATGAATGAGAACAAGACGACATCGGTTCCCATTAAAAAAAACACCTGCCGGATGGGAGCAGCCAATACTCCGCCGGCGGCAGCCAGAAAAGCGCCAATGCCGAACGTGCCCATTCGGATCAGGCTGGTGTTGATGCCTAAGGCGTCCGCCATCTCCGGTTGTTCCATGGTGGCCCTGAGTAGAATTCCCAGATCGCTCCGATACAGTAATAGCCAGAGTCCTATTATCAGAATCAGCCCCAGTCCGGCGGCAAAGAGACGATATATCGGGTAGGGCACGCCGAAAAGGTTGATGGCTCCGGATATGGGAAAGACAACCATTTTGGGGGTACCCCCGAAGCTGATCAGGGCTGTTTGTTGGATAATGAAAGACAGGCCGATGGTGCCGACCATGGTGACCAAGGGCTTGCCCTCAAAGGGCCGCAGGATCCAGCGTTCGGCCGGCAGGGCGACAATTCCTACGATCAACGGGGCCAGTATAAATGCGGGCCAGAACGAACCCAGCCAGCCGCTAAGGATCACGCCTACCATAGCGCCAAGCATGTAAAGCTCACCATGGGCCATGTTGATGATGCCCATGATGCCGAAGATGAGCGTCAGTCCTAAGGCGCAAAGCGCTACAACCAGTCCCCAGACCAATCCATCGGTTAAAAGAAATAACAGCAGGCTAAAGGTCTCCATCATTTTGACCCTGACACTAGATGCGGCCAGGTCCTGATCCGATTTTAGACCCTAAGTTCATTGATGATTTCCTGTGACTCGGCCACCCGGCCGAAAGCTTCCGCAAAGAGATCGAGTTCCATCCGCCACCAGTCCTCGGCTGAGCTCCCGGCGTGGGCATAGGCGCTGACGCAGTCGGCCGCCACCATTACGTTGTAAAAACGGTGGAAGGCGCTGCGCACCGTACTATCCACGCACCAGTTGACAACCGTGCCAACGATGACAATCTGATCCACACCTTCGGCCCGCAGACGCTGCTCAAGTTCCGTATTGGCAAATGCGTCGTAGCCGGCTTTCTTTATAACAGGCTCATCCGGCCGAGGTGCGAGTGCGGTTGCGATCATCGTCTCATGTTTGTCCGGCGAGAACTGGCGGTCGGGTTCGGCAAGCCGGAGACCCCGCTGTTCGGCCATGTGCCAGTAGAATGGATAGTTGAATTTGTTTGTCACGCAAAACTGAGTGAACAAGACCGGAAGACGCTCTTGGCGGAAAAAGTCAAGTAAGCGTTTTATCGCAGGAACCTGCGACCTGGCCTGCGGGACTTCCAACAAAGCCCCCTCCTCCAAAAATCCGTTCTGCATGTCAATGATTAATAAGCAGACGTGACTGCGATTGAGCCGGAAGACCGGCTTCCACTCCCAATATCGTTTGCCCATTGCCGGACAGCTCCTTTGAGAAATTGAGCACATTCATCGTTGTAGTTGTGAATATCTGCCCTTTGCGTCGGGTGTGAAAAGCAGTTGCTAAGTCCAAATACCGAAAAACCTTCTCGTCGCCGGGCCGTACCTAACTTGCGGTAACTTTTAAGTATTTTAAAGAGAATTAAAGTCAAGAAAAATTTACTGAAATTTTTAATTATTTGAGAGCCACACCTTTGCACCCTACGTTCGGCGTCGGCTGGTTCTAACTTCCAACAATTCCGCGAAAATACCCCTGCCAATTTTGCCTTAAAATATTCAACAGTTCACGGGTTCGCCTCGTCATTTGCCGTAATCTTTCCTGAGCACCTTTTTGTCCAGCTTTCCCACGCTGGTTTTGGGGATACTATCCATAAACAGATATTTTTCGGGGACCCCGTATTTGGGTAGCTTTCCTTCGGCGGCCTGTTGTTTCATAAACTGCTTCAGTTCCTCCGGGGTAACCTTACCATGAAAATCCGGTTTTAGGGTTATAATCATCAGCGGCCGTTCGCCCCATTTTTCATCCGGCACGCCGATGGCCGCCGATTCGAGAACAGCCTCGTGCTGGCTCATTATATTTTCCAGGTCAAGGGAAGATATCCATTCACCGCCGCTTTTGATGACGTCTTTGATGCGATCCGTAATCTGGAGGTATCCCTCCTCATCGATGTATCCCACATCCCCGCTGTGCAGCCATCCGTTGCGCCACAGGTCTTTTGATTTCTCCGGCTCTTTGAAATAGCCCTGGGTCAGCCAGGGCGACCGCATGACCACCTCACCGGTTGATTGATCATCATGGGGCAATATTTTGTCATCGGCGTTTACGACCTCAATTTCAGCCAGCGGAATGGGTTTGCCGGTTTTAATCAGGACGTCCAGCTGTCTTTCTTCATCCCAATCCAGCATGTGTTCTTTGAGGGTAGCCGTGCTCATGACCGGACAGGTTTCCGACATACCGTAACCGGCATGAATCTCGATCCCAAGATCTTTGGCAGCTTTGGCCAGTCCCCTGGGAAAGCGCGCGCCGCCAATGGTGACTTTCCAGTTGGACAGATCCACCTCTTTTATGGCCGGGCAGGTTAAA
The DNA here is from genome assembly GCA_020345785.1 of Desulfobacterales bacterium. Next base: position 971,428 of record CP070771.1, on the reverse strand, counting down.
AGCATTTGCAGGATGGTGGGCACACAATGCGAATAGGTGACTTTCTCTTTTTGCATCAGGCGCAGCAGCTTTTGCGGTTCATACTGGCCCGGGTATACCTGCTTGACTCCCAGCAGGGTGGCCACGTAGGGGAATCCCCAGGCGTGAACATGAAACATCGGGGTTAACGGCATGTAAACGTCATTCGATCTGAAACACCCGATGGTGTTGAAACTGCCGGTGGAAATCGCCACCCCGAGGGTGTGCAACACCAGCTGGCGATGCGTAAAATAGACACCCTTCGGATTACCGGTTGTTCCGGTGGTGTAAAAGGTGGTGGCCTTCGTGTTTTCATCCAGATCCTCGAAGGCATATGACGCAGCGGCGGACTGCAGCAATTCTTCATATTCGGCTTCGACCTTCAACCGCGTGTCAGGCTGTTTGTCTCCATCAGCAATTGTCACAAGCGTTTTAACAGTATCCAACTTTTCCCAAATGGGCTCCAAGATGGGCAGAAAATCAGTATGTATCATGATCATTTTGGCTTCGGCATGATTGATCGTATATAGTATCTGATCGGCAGAAAGCCGCCAATTAACGGTTTGCAAAACAGCCCCCATCATTGGAACGGCAAAAAAGCATTCAAGATAACGGTGGCTGTCATAATCGAATACGGCCACCGTATCCCCCTGTTGTATTCCCAAACCGGCTAAAGCGTTGGCCAGCTTTCCGATGCGCGCATTGAGGTCTTTATACGTATAGCGATGCCTGTCGCTGTAAACAATTTCCCGGTTCGGTGAATTGAGCAAGGGGGTTTTCAGCAATTTTTTTATGATGAGCGGGTATTGATAGTTTTCTCCCGGATGATAATTGTGTTCTGCCATTGACAACCTCCTATTCACTTTGTAGGATTATTTAATTTTGCTGAACTTTGATTTCTAATATATACATAACGACAGAAATCATTGTGCAACCATACACAGCGTTATGCCTATTTGACCCAGTGCGGCAATTTAAAAATAAACCATCACAAAAAGGCGCATCCAGAATTAATTATGACGCTGTGTATAATTGAGCAGAGTCTCCATGTCAAGCTGCTTGTACCCGAATGGGCGGTTGTCATCGGAATTTGATCTCTCAAGGAGGTAGCTGTTATGGTCTTACCCGACGATCTGGCCTTTCTCGATGCGACGGCCCAGGCTGAACTGGTTCGAAATAAGCAGGTTCAATCCATTGAACTGGTAGAGGCCGCGATTGAACGTATTGAACGTTTGAATCCAACCATCAATGCGGTCATTTTGCGCATGTACGACGATGCGCGTGAAGCGGCTGCCGGAAAACTTCAAGAAGGGCCTTTTATCGGTGTGCCTTTTCTGCTGAAAGATATTTTCGCCTTTTTTGCCGGTCACAGAATTACCCACGGCTCCAAGCTGATGCAAAATTTCGTGCCGGATCACGACAGCGAGCTCGTTGCAAGGCTCAAACGGGCCGGACTGCTTATTCTAGGCCGAACCAATGTGCCGGAGTTCGGCATCCTGCCAACCACCGAGCCGCATCTCTATGGTCCTTGCAAAAATCCCTGGGATACCTCGCGCACCACAGGCGGATCCAGCGGGGGCTCGGCTGCGGCGGTGGCAGCGGGCCTGGTCCCCATGGCCCATGCCAACGACGGGGGCGGATCTATACGCATTCCGGCCTCATGCTGCGGCGTTTTCGGGCTGAAGCCGACCCGGGCCCGCAATCCTTTGGGGCCTGATTTTGGCGATATCCTCGGCGGAACGATTGTCGAGCACGCCGTCACCCGCTCTGTTCGTGACAGCGCGGCTCTACTGGATGCCACTTCGGGGCCGGATGTGGGCGATCCCTACTGGGCACCGCCTTTAGCCCGTCCGTTTTTGCAAGAAGTCGGCAAAGATCCGGGAAAACTGCACATTGCCTATACTACCAAAGCGTTTAACGATGCTCCGGTGCACACCGATTGTATCCGTGTAATAGAAAATACGGCCAAACTGTGTGCCGACCTTGGCCATGAGGTTGAGGAATCAGTGCCCACTATTTTTGTGGAACCGCTAGTAAACGCATTTCTGACCTTGTATGCAGCCGGTTGCGCTTCGTCGGTTAAACTGCTCGGAGGCAGCCGGGAACTGGTTGAACCGCTTACCTGGGCGCTGCATGAGATGGGTGCTCAGCATAGTGCAACAGATTTCCTTTTGGCCGTTCAGACCCTGCAGGCAGTGAGCCGCCAGATAGCCCGCTTCTTTCTGGATTATGATGTCCTGCTGACGCCGACGGTGTCAGAGCCGCCCGTTCCTCTGGGAACTTTTGACTCACCTCCGGATAACCCGCTGGCGGGTTTTTATCGTGCAATGGAGTTTGTCGTCTTCACTCCGCTTTGCAATATTACGGGACAGCCGGCCATGTCGGTACCCCTGTTCTGGAATGACGATAACCTGCCGCTGGGTTCCCATTTTATCGGTCGGTTCGGCGATGAGGCCACTCTTTTCCGCCTGGCGGCCCAACTCGAAGAAGCGCACCCCTGGGCCGACCGTCGACCGCCGGTGTCGGCCTGATAAAGATGACCGGTTGATTCTTGCAATACAAACCGGTTGCACCTTATCCCGCCGCGGCAGGGTTGCAAGTTTAACGATAAGCGTACTGACGTCCTATTGCTTTTTCGGCCTATAGCCGAAAATTAAAGCCACTTGCTCCGCAGGTGGTCGTTGACGCGTTGATTGGTTGACTGCTACCTGATGCAGGCGTTTTGTCACAAAAACATGCACTTCTATTATTAATCTGGTCTGAAGTGTGGTTTTTATCAAATTGAACCATCTTCTGAATTTTATACCGCACTTCTTTGATCTATACGCCTTCTGATATTTCCATCGTTTATTTAGCTCTCTGTCGGGGTTACAACATGAACGAAAAGAGCCCCAAACGCAAACTCAGCGGCCTTATGAGTGCTGACGCCGTAGGGTACAGTCGTCTTATGCAAGATGATGAGACAGCGACAATTAGAACTTTAGAGGAAAGCAAACGTTTGATGAGCCAGCTTATCGATCAGTTTAAAGGACGGGTTGTGGATGCCCCCGGCGACAATTTGCTGGCTGAGTTCGGCAGCGTGGTGAACGCCACCGAATGTGCAGTCAGGATCCAGAAAGAGCTAAAAGCCAAAGATTCAGATCTACCCGATAATCGGAAGATGCAGTTTCGAATTGGAATTAATCTAGGCGATGTGGTCGAAGAAGACGATCGCATTTACGGCGATGGGGTAAACATTGCTGCCCGCATCGAAGGACTTGCAGATCCTGGAGGGATTTGCATTTCCAGAACCGCCTATGATCATGTCAAGAACAAGTTAGAGCTTGGATATGAGTATTTAGGGGAACACACCGTAAAAAACATCGCAGAGCCGGTACGCGTATATCGGATCCTGATGGAACCTGAGGCAGCCGGCAAAGTGATCGGTGAGAAAAGGCTTTGGAGAAAGATTTCGCGCAGAACGGCGGTGGCAGTCATCAGTATTTTGGTCGTGGTTGCAGGAGGATTGGCAGGCTGGAACTTTTATCTTCGCCAATCCAAGCGGGCAGAGACGGCTGCGTTGGATAAAATGGCATTTCCCTTGCCGGATAAACCCTCTATTGCCGTCCTGCCCTTCACGAACATGAGCGGGAACCCGGAGCAGGAGTATTTCAGTGATGGGATTGCCGAAGAAATCATTACCGCCCTTTCCAAGACACCAAAAATATTTGTAATCGCACGTAATTCCACCTTTACCTACAAGGGCAAGCCGGTAAAGGTTCAG
>CP070771.1:958745-967547 GCA_020345785.1 Desulfobacterales bacterium | reverse complement strand
GGTTGATTAGGTTGATTAAGTTGATTGGGCTGATTGAGTGCGTCGCGTTTTTTGCCTTAGAGATCCCCTCTAAACCTATTAACCTCGCTTCACACATTCTGACCTTCTCATCTTCTTACCCTCTCACCTTCCCACCCTCTTACCTTCCGCCCTTCTCGCCTTCTCTCATTTTCATTTTCCGCCCTCCGCATTCGCCATTCCACATTCAATTTTATTCTCTCACAAATAGATATGCCCTGACACTGTACTCGTACTCATTTTCGTTAAGGGCCACCGTTAGATCGATTCGTTTCAGGTCGCCGGCGGTATCCCCCAGGACTTCCGATGATACATCCTCCGTAGAGACTCTCCAGCTGTAACCGGGAAACTGTTCGCCGAAATCGCCCGAATCCCCGACAATCACCTCCGATGGATTTGCCTCCAACTGGGACATTTTGCTTTGCGCCAGCATGGGCGCCTGGGTATAGAATCTGGATGCAGCAGTCATGTTCAGGGTTTGGGAATGCATCCTGTAAACGCTGACCAGCACGATCGCCATAATGGACATGGCAATCAGCACTTCAAGCAGGGTGAAGCCGGACGCTGGTTGCTGGTTGCTGGTTGCTGGATGCCGGATACTGGATACCGGATACCGGATGCTGGATCCTGGTCTCGGGATGCTCATAACCTGCTGCTGGTCACTGTTTCCTGGTTGGAAACATTTGATCATCGGTCTTCGATTGCTGATACCATGAGTCCAGACCCCTGCCTTTGGCCGTTGGTTTGTTATCACCTGAGTGATATAAATGACAAGTCTGTTTAGATTTAATTGACTCATAATATATTGAATTTATTAATTATTTCCGGACGGTTGCCGAAATCGAACGATCAGCATCCGGCATCCAGTATTGAGTTCCCTGCATCAGTCCTCAAAATTCGCGTATTTTTCAAAAAACTGAACTTTGGGAAGAAAAGGCTCTATCAAAAAACTCAAATACGTATCACCGTCCTGCATATGAACCAAGGCTTTATCCGTATGTCCCGCCTTGTAAAAGGCTATTTCCGCCTGGCCGGAATAAACTTTGCCCTTGGTCGGATACTCGATATCGATGATTCGAAGATCGCCGGGCAATGCATAGCTGTTTAAAACAGCGTTCTCGATATCCTCCGGGGACATCGACTCATTGGTTTCCCAGACCAACCCGCTATCCAGATCAAAATGTAAGGTATACCGCTTTTGATCCCGGATGGCGCTCTCCTTAAGAGATTGAATTTTGCCGATCAGCCAGCGGGAGCTTTTTTTGCCGTCATCGAGGAATGGGTTATTTTGCAGTCGAGGAAGGGAGAAGAAAAGCATCAAGCCTAGCAGAGCGATGACAACAACCAGCTCGATCAGGGTGAAGCCTTCGGCTTGTCCGTTGTGGGTTGTTCCGCCGGGGGCGGATCTGTTGTCGGGACCCGGGATCGTTGCTGTTGGCTTTGATATCATGACGGTATAACCCCAAATGGGGCAGGCGGAGCGATAGTTACTATGGCCGTTTAACTTACAGTTATTTCCGTGCCAGCAAAGATGGCTACAGTGCCGAACTGAAAATTATTTCATATGAGGCAGATTTGAACTGTGTTTCAGAAAATAATCGATCTCCCTGTTTTGCGGATCATGGCGGGCTCTTTGCGGCTGAACCTGTTTTCGGGCCGTATCCCACTGACAACCGACAACGAACAACTGACCACTTATTATTCGATTTCCCAATTATTTATATCCTTATTTTCTTTCTCCCCCCCGGGCACACCGTCTGCACCATATGAAATAATGTCAAAATCTCCCTGGAGACCTGGCGATAGGTAAACGAATTCGTTCCCCCACGGGTCTTTGGGAACCCTGCCTTTTTCAAGATACCCGCCATCTTTCCATTTTTTGGGTACATTCCCTGTCTCAGGTTTCTCAACCAGTGCCTGCAGACCTTGTTCGGTGCTTGGATACATGCCATTGTCAAGTTTGTATAATTTTAAAGCAGTTTCAAGGTTTTGAATATCCAATTGGGTCTTGACCTGTTTGGCCTGCTCGGGTCGGCTCATGATCTTGGGGGCTACCCACATGGCGAGGATACCCAGTATGATGATGACAACCATTAATTCAATCAGGGTAAAACCCCGGCTGTCGAGTTTTAATTTTGACGACATCAATCCCGTCCCTCCCTCAATTATTTGAAAATTCAATACTACCGGATCAGCTGGTTCATTTCAAAAATCGGCAAACAAATCGATAGAACAATGAACAGGACGCATAGTCCCATCACCAGAATCATGACCGGTTCCAGATAAGATGTGAGACGTAAAATGCTGGTCTCCACTTCGTTTTCAAAAACGTCGGCAATCTTGGTGAGCATTTTTTCCAGTTCACCACTTTGCTCGCCTACCTGAATCATTTGGATGGATAATTGAGGGAAAATGCCTCTGCCGGACAAAGCCGCTCCCAATCCCTGGCCTTTGCCGACCTCGATGGCCGCGGTTTCAATGGCCTCTGAAATCAGGATATTTCCCGCAATATTTTTTACGATATCTAGGGCCACCAACATGGAAACACCGTTTTCAAGAAGTGATCCCAAGGTGCGGGCAAAGCGGGCTACAGCCAGCTTCCTCACTGAATTGCCCGAAATCGGTATCGACAAAACCACTTTATCGAACCAGTAGCGGCCCTTTTCAGTTTTTTTGATCCGGTTCAAAAGGAACCATATTGTACCGAGGATAATGAGTATCATCCACCAGAAGGATTTGAAAAAATCACCTAAGAAAATCAGCATCCGAGTCGGTGCCGGCAGGGTCTGGTTCATATCGGCAAAAATTGAAGTGAAGCTGGGAACGATGTAAATTAACAGAATGAACAATACGATAGTGCCGAACACCAGCATAAATATTGGATATGCCAGGGCTGTTTGGATGCGGGTAATCAGGGCCTGCTGCTTTTCAGTGATGTCCGCCAGACGATCCAGCACGATTTCGAGGGTGCCGGACGTTTCACCGGCGCGTACCATGTTGACGTATAGCGAGGAGAAGGTTGTCGGATATTTTGCAAGCGCCTGGGCAAAACTGTTGCCTTCCACAATGGAGTCTTTGATCTGGGTCAGGATTTTTTTGAAACCATGGGACTTGGTCTGGGGTGCCAGAGCATCAAGGGCTGAGACCAGCGGGAACCCGGCACCTATCAGTGTTGCCAGTTGGCGGGTCATCATCGCAACCTCGACGGGTTTTACCCGGCTGAACCGGCGTGAGAGGTCGAAGCTTTTGGACGCTTTTTTGGGGGCCGCTTCATAGGACTCTTTGATAGATACCGGGAAAATTCCCGAGGCACGAAGCCTTTGACGGGCTGCCATGGAACCTTCCGCATCGATAATACCGGAAGTGGTTTTACCCTTGGTATCCAGAGCTGTGTATTCAAATACCGGCATGATTTAGCACCGTTTTAACGCTTTAAATCAGGCGAGACTTTTCTCTCCAATGCATTGATATAAACTCAAGTTTTAAAGCCGAACCCGGTGAAACCTGAAAATGCCCCAAAAAACACTGTCATCGTCGTTGGCGGCCTGAGATGTAATAATATAATTATTCCCGCTTATTAGCAACTGAAAAGTAAGATGCCCCAAGATGCAATTTTCACAGGATTTTCAGCTAGTTTCGAGGGTCGGACGGATTCCGGGCAATATTCTCTTCGGGAACATCCGGCGGGTCCACATGCATCACAACTTCTAAAACCTCCGGAATTTCGGACATAATATGACTTTCCACTTCATCCGCGATGGTGTGACCCTCACGAACGGTGATTGAACCGTCCACAACGATATGCATATCAACCTGAATGCTTGAACTGATGTAGCGGGTTCTGACTTTATGGACTTGTCGCACTCCCCGGTGACTGCAGGCAATTTCTGCAATCATTTTTTGAATTTCTTCAGGTGCTCCGGTGTCGATAAGTTCAGTGAGACCGGGCCAAATAATTTTCATCGCCGCATGCAATATAAAAATAGAGACGATGACCGCCCCGACATGATCCAGAAAAGACCAGGAAGGGAAAATAAATGCACCGCCGACAGCAACCAAAACCGGCAGAGAACTGATCGCATCGCTACGGTGATGCCAGGCATTGGCGGCCAGGGCTGGGCTCTTGATTCGCTTGCCGGCGGTTGCCGTCCAACGGTAGAGGGCCTCCTTCACCAGAATCGAGACCAAGGCGGCACCTAAGGCTATCCAGCCCGGCGGTGATGCCTCCTTTTCGTGCAGGGTTGCAATCGCCTGCCATCCAATACCAATAGCGGCCGCGGTCAGCATCAACCCGATGAAGACGGTTATGAGGGTTTCCAGGCGTCGATGTCCATAAGGGTGACAGTCATCGGGGGGCAGGGACCAGTAGTGAGAACCGGCGATTACGGCAATATCGGTTGTTGTATCCGTGAGACTGTGAATGGCGTCGGCAATCAGCGCCTGACTTCGACCGACATACCCGGCCGCAAATTTAAGGGCTGAGAGGAATATATTTATAATCAACCCGATCCAGGTGACCTTGCGGACATATACTTCCCTTGACAATCTCAAATTAACTCCATTCATAAGCCATCCCGCTCTATCGCGGTATGAGAATTGAAAAGGGCAAGCGTTAGCCGGAAAGACCTATAATGCCGCCAAAATTCTTTATATAAATCAGCGAGCAGCGGCAGAAAGTAGTTCCGGCTCTTTCCAGGGGCATTCCTAATACTCCCATAGCCGCTTGTTTATTTTGCAGCGGTTCGATTTCCTTTGCCATATCTTTTCTTTTAGCATATAAATTATTTTCTGATTAAGCAAATACTTTCAAGGCCGGTCAATCTATTGGTCAGGAGAACTATCTGATGAACCTGTTAAATAGTTTTAGTTTTGAACTACCGACCAAAATCGAATACGGAATCGGTGTATCCCGCAAACTGGCAGAGGCACTCAAAGAACTTAAAGCGGAAAAAGTTTTAGTTGTGAGCGATAAAGGCATTGAGGCGGCCGGCTTATTGGCGGGGATTACAAACCAGCTGGGACAAGGCCGGCTGAATTTTGAAATATTCTGCGAGGTCGAGCCGAATCCCAAAGATTATAATGTCATCGAAGGCACGAAATTGGCGCAACGGCTGCAGGCAGACTGTCTGGTGGCGGTCGGCGGCGGGAGCCCAATTGATTGCGCCAAAGCCATCGCCGTTCTGGCAACCCACGGGGGCGAACCCAGGGAATATGAAGATCAGAAAAAGATAACCGGCGAGGTTCTGCCCTTGATTGCCATACCGACAACGGCCGGAACCGGCAGTGAAGTAACTTTCAGTTCGGTAATTACCGATTCCCGCCGCAAATTTAAATTCAGCATTCATCACACTAAAATAGCACCCCGTATGGCCCTGCTCGATCCTGAATTGACGGCGACCATGCCGCCGGATCTGACGGCTGCTACCGGGATGGACGCCTTAACCCATGCCGTTGAGGGATATACGGCCACAGCAAGCGAACCTCTGGCGGATGCCGCCGCCTTGTATGCCATTGAGTTAATTTCGACCTATCTTATACCCGCCGTTTTTGACGGCGGTAACATGGAAGCCAGGGCCGGCATGCTTCTGGGCAGCGTTTTGGCGGGCATCTCCTTCAGTCATTCTGATGTTGCCGCGGTTCATTGCCTGGCGGAAGCGTTGGGCGGGAAATATGATACAGCCCATGGTGTCTGCAACGCCGTGGTTCTTCCGGCGGTGATGGAATTTAACCTGGCTTATTGCATCGATAAATATGCCAGGATAGCAGCCGCCATGGGAATCGCCTACGATACGCCGCAAGACGGTGCCCGCCGCGCAGTTGAGACCGTAAGGAAAATAGCCCGGGAAGTCAAGCTGCCGGATTTTAGGAGTCTGGGCGTGAAGACCGAGGATATGGAAGAACTGGCTTCCAACGCTTCCATAAACGGCAGCAACGGCTCCAACCCGCGCCCGCTGACCAAGGGCGATTATTTAACGTTGATTAAAAACATGATGTAAGTTAACGTTTAACCATTGTGACGCATTATTCTTTTACCCTAATTGAGCGTAAACAAAATGGGATAGGCTTTTATCTTTATGATATTACGATGAATATTCATAGTTACGATGTAATCTATAATTCTTCTATCGATGAGTTGTAAATGTCTATTTTAAATCCCATTTTGTTTACCCTTTGGGCTTCGCTTTCAGCTTCGACCCAACAAGGCGGGAAAGCCGATGGCACCCCATCTTCTGCGTTACTCCGCCTAGGCGGACGGTAGGCAATCCGCCGGAGGCGGACTTCACCCTTGGACGCCTTGAAGCTGGGGCACCCTCGACTTTCGCTCACTTAGGGTTTTGATCCTATACCTGTCCTGAACCCGGACACCTCAAACCATAAGAACAGAGCAAGATTATAATCAAACTGCCATGATTCGAATAATTAACGCCCAAACCGCAGATCATTATCAGAAAACGCGTGAGTTGTTTTTGCAATACGCGGACTCCCTTAATTTTGATCTGGAATTTCAGGGGTTCTCTCAGGAACTGGCCGGGCTTCCCGGCGATTACGCTCCGCCGCATGGTTGCCTGCTGCTGGCTGAGCTGAGCGGACAATTTGTGGGGTGTGTGGGTTTGCGATTTTTGAAAAGTAAAATTTGCGAGATGAAAAGACTCTTTGTAAAACCGGAATACCGCGGTCAGGGCATGGGACGCTTGCTGGCCTGCGCAGTGATCGACAGGGCCCGGGAATTGGGGTATGAAAAAATGCGTTTGGATACCATCGAAACCATGAAGGAAGCAAACGCCCTTTATTACTCTCTTCAGTTCAAAAATATTGAGGCCTACCGATATAACCCCCTTGATAACCCAAACTATTTGGAATTGGATCTGTAAGGAGGGCAAATATGATTATTTCTCTTATCGTTGCCATGGCATCTAATCGTGTTATCGGTAACAAGGGCGGTATTCCCTGGAAAATTCCGGGTGAACAGAAAATGTTTAAAAAGATTACCATAGGGCATACGATGATCATGGGCCGGAAGACCTATGAGTCAATAGGCCGCCCGCTGCCGGGTAGAACAAACATTGTCGTAACCCGCCAAACCAATTACCTTGCTCCGGGCTGCACAGTCGTGCATGATCTTGACAGCGCCATTAAAGCCTGTGCCGCCGATGAAAGCGAGGCCTTTATCATCGGAGGAGGTCAATTATACCACGAGACGATCTCTACCGCGGACAGGATTTATTTGACGCTGATACCGAAAGAGATCCGCGGCGATACGTATTTCCCCGAATTTTCTGAAGCCGACTTTGAGATTGTAGAATCCAACTTCGTTGACGGTGTTGAACCATACCATTTTTATATATACGAACGTTTAACCCGAACAAGCCGGTTGGAATAAAAGGGAAAAACCATGGCGGAACTGAAGAACTATCATATGAGCGTCGATGATTTCAGGCGTTGCGGGCGCGCGCTGGTGGATTGGATTGCCGATTACTATGAGCAAATAGAATCGCTGCCGGTGTTGTCCCGGGTTCAACCGGGGCATATACGGGCAACCCTGCCTGGTCGTCCGCCGCGAAACGGTGAGGCATTTGAAGATATTCTGCAGGATGTTACCGACCTGATTCTTCCCGGAGTGACCCACTGGCAGTCACCGAATTTTTTTGCTTTTTTCCCGGCGAATGCATCGGGACCGGCGATACTGGGTGATCTGCTTTCATCTGGACTTGGTGTGCAGGGTATGCTGTGGGCCACCAGCCCGGCCTGCACCGAACTGGAATCTCACATGCTCGACTGGCTGGTTGACATGCTGGACCTGCCGGATAAATTTCTTTCAACCTCCCCAGGCGGGGGTGTTATCCAGGACACGGCGTCCAGCGCCGCCTTATGTGCCCTGCTGGCTGCCCGTGAACGTGCTACCGGCTTTGCCGTCAACGAATATGGCGCTGATGGACGCCTGTCGGCATATGCCTCCGACCAGGCCCATTCCTCCATTGAAAAAGCCGTCAAGATAGCCGGCATCGGCCGGGAGAATTTGCGCCTGATAGCAGTTGATGATAATTTCGCTATGCGTCCTGATCTTCTTGCCCGGCAGATCGAAGAAGATTTTCAGGCGGGTCGAAGGCCCTGTTTTGTTGCGGCTACCGTGGGTACGACATCTTCCGGCGGCATCGATCCTTTATCCGATATCGGGCGAATTTGCAGGGAAAACAACATCTGGCTGCATGTGGATGGCGCTATGGCCGGTACGGCGGCGTTGTGCCCTGAGTTTCGCTGGATTCACCGTGGGCTCGAGATGGCCGACAGTTACTGCTTTAACCCGCACAAGTGGATGTTTACCAATTTTGATTGTTCTGCTTATTTTGTTAGAGATAGGGAACCATTGATTCGGTCCCTGGAGATTCTGCCGGAGTATTTGAAAACCAAGGAAGGGGCCAGGGTGAATAATTACCGGGATTGGGGCATCCAGTTGGGGCGGCGTTTTCGAGCCTTAAAGCTTTGGTTTGTCATCCGCAGCTTTGGAGCATCGGGGATTCGTGAAAAAGTAAGAAATCATCTTCAATGGGTGCAGGAATTGGCTGCTGAAATTGAAATTTCTGAGGATTTTGAGTTGTTGGCGCCTGTTCCTTTTGCTACTATTTGTTTCCGGTATAAACCCAAAGGGGTTTCGGACCTGGATACCTTGAATCGATTGAATCAGCAATTAATGGAATCGTTGAATGACAGTGGTAAGCTTTATTTAACTCATACAAAATTAAATGGCATTTATACGCTTCGACTGGTGATTGGTCAGACCAATGT
>CP070771.1:949791-958645 GCA_020345785.1 Desulfobacterales bacterium | reverse complement strand
TCCAAGGTATTTTCCACCAGGGAGCGATAGCGTTCTTCACTTTCGCGCAATGCCTTTTCAATGTGCTCGCGCTTGGCAATGTCTTCTAAAAGCTGCCGGTTAACTCCCTTTAATTCAGTTGTACGCTCCTCGACGAGCAATTCCAACCTTTCGTTGATTGCCGACATTTTTTCGTTGGCCCTGGCCAGGTTGTTGCGCATCTTATTGTAAGTGTCCCCCAGCAGCTGGAATTCATCGCTGGTCCCCAAAATAACATCATGGTGTTTGTCGATCTCCGCTTCCTGCATGGAACCCACCAGAGTGGCCAGGGGCTGGAGGACGATTTTGCGAAATTGAATCCGGAAAAAGAAAATAAAGATGAAAATGACCAAAGCGGTAAACAAAAATACAAATGCGCTGATGGAAAGTTTGGCTTTCATCAGGGAGGAATTATCCCGGATGAGTAAAAGAGAATAATGGGCTTCGGAGTCTTGACCGGGAAGACGGATCGGCTCGTAATATATGGTGGAATTTTGGCCGTCCAGCCGGATATTGTCAGCCATGCCGCTGTTGCCGCTCAGCGCATCTGATACAATTCGCGATACACTCGTATCCCAATCCAATTTGACTTCTTTGGTTTGATGATGACCGGATTTGTCCTGAATGGATACGCCGGTCTGATCTCTTACCAGAATATTTTTGGTTAGTCTGTTCAGGTTGTAAAGTTCGCGCAGCTTATTCTTGTCGGGATGGGCGATGATAACCCCCTCGGTATCGATAACAACGGCATACAGATCCTTGGAGTCCAGGTAGTTCTGCACCACCCTCTGGAGCACATCGAAGTTGATATCCGTACCCATGACACCGATGAATCGATTGTCTTTGTAAATGGGGTGAAAGGCCGAGGCAACAGGCTTATCGCCGGTCATCGAGTAGTATGATTTTGACATGAAAGACCGGTAGTTTTGGTTCCGGACAAATTTACGAAACCACCACCGCTCTCCCCGGTGGCCCAGCGGACCGAAGCTGCGGCTGGTCTGATCACCGGACGCATCCTGCACAAAGAACAATTCTACAAAATCATAGATCTTCTGCGTATTCACCAGTAGGGGGAGTCCGCTGTCCTCTCTGAATTCAAGGGAAGTGTCGTATTGCCGGTTGTATTCGGCAACGCGTTGCGACCAGTCTTTGTTGGCCGTCGACACGTGTTCGACAATTTCAGGATTGATGGAGAGCATGTAGTTGAGGCTGAAGGCATGATCGATAAATCCTTTAACGCTGCTGGCAAGTCCTTTCATGTGCAGCCGGTCCTTTTCGATCACATCCTCGGTATATTTGTGAAGTAAAAAAATAGTAACCGTTACCGAAGAAATCGTAATCGAAACAACGGCAAATAAAATGATCAACCAATTGAATTTTGAAGCCACACTTTTCCGGTTCAAGGTAAGCCAACCTTCTCACGTTTTAGCAGTCATAGCGTTAAAGCAGCATAGTATCTCATAAAATTATATGTTTATTCAAAAGCCGGCATGTGTTTCCGGTCTTCCGCGCAAGCTCAATTAGTTTATTTAGGTAGGGACTCCGGCGCGTTTTGCGCCAGATCCCAGAATAGCCCGGCCATTATTCGCAGCCCCTCCCGGACGATAGGCGCCAGAAGGTGTTCGTTGGGCGCGTGCTGGGAGCAGCCGCCGTAAGAATGGGCCACCCAGATGGTGGGCAGATCGAGAACCTGGCTGAAGGCATCGTTGGGCAGGGTTCCGCCCAGGTTTGGTAAAAAGGCCGGCTTTTGCCCGCAGGTCTTCTCCACCGATGAAATGGCCCATTGCGCCCACGGATTGTCCGGATCCATGCGGGTGGCTGAATACCAGGTTTCGCGGGGTGGTATGATATCAACCATTGCAAAACCGCAATCGTCCAAATGGCTTCGAACGGCCGGAATGAAATCGTCCGGGTTGCAGCCGGCCACGAAACGCACGTGCATGCGGGCCCAGGCGCTGGGCGGAATGGCATGGACCGGTGCCGCAGGGTTGCCGCACTCAAAAGCCAACACCTCCAGCGTGTTCCAGCCGTAGACTTTCTCGGCCCGGCTGAATCCGGGTTCGCCCCAGTCGGGGTCGATGGCCGGTCCTTCCCGGCCGGTTACCTCGAGTTCCGACAGGGCGCGCTTCACCGACTGCGGAATGCCTTGGGGCCGCAACCCTTCAACCAGAATTTTGCCCCGGGCATCGACCATGGAAGCAATGGCATGGGCCAGGATGATTCCTGGATTGGCCAGCAGCCCGCCCCAATTGCCGGAGTGGTGGCCGCCTTCCCTGAGATCCAGACGCATATCGAAATTAAATACTGCGCGGCTGCCGCCGAAAAGGGTCGGTTTCTGCGGATCGATGCGGGGCCCGTCCGAGGCGATGAGCACATCGGCTGCCAGGGCCTGTTTCTCCATGGCGCAAATCTTGTGCAGACCGGGTGAGCCCATCTCCTCGCCCATCTCGATGAGAACCTTAACGTTAAAGCCCAGCTGTTTTTTTTCCTCCAAGACACAGGCCAGGGCCGCCAGGTTGATGGCGTGCTGACCCTTGTTGTCGGCCGCGCCGCGGCCGTACCAGCGATCTCCGTCCCGGATCATGCGCCAGGGTTCAAGTCCCTGGCGCCAGCGGCCGTCCATTGCCAGCACAGTGTCGCCGTGCCCGTATATCAGAACCGTGGGTAAATCCTCGGCCTCCATTCGTTGCCCAATCAGAAAAGGCAGTCTGACGTTGAGCGGGTTGGTTGCCAGGCGGCAGGTGAAGCCCATATTTTCCAAATAAGGGGTTATGGCGCCGGTCAGGTAGGTTTTGAGTGCCTCTTTGCAGGCTTCATTTTGACTTTCCGTTGGGTGGTGCACCCAGCCGGCCAGCAGCTCAAAAAAGGTGCCATCGTCAAATTGTTTTTCGGCGCGGGCAATTGCTTGCTCACGGCTCATGGTATTCTCCTTGGATTTTCCTATAAGCTGCAAACAGGGTTTTTAGATTCAGTCCGTTTTTATTAAAATCATTGCCAATATTACTTGATACTGGGTACTGGTTTCCAGTCTTCGCTCTTTCAGAGCTTCGCCCCGGCAGGCTGGATACCGGATATTTCCACACCTCACTTCCGGCGCATTTCCGAACATCCAGCATCAAGTATCCAGCATCCAGCATCGTTCCAGTATTATCGATCGTCTTACATCCACCCCCGCATGAGCAGCTCAAAAGATTTATAAACCATCCAGGTTTAGCCGGGGTAGTGGCACTCCACCAGCCGGTCTTTTTCCATGGTCGGCCGGGGAACGACCGCTGAACATCGATCGTCGGCCTTGGGGCAGCGCGGATGAAACGTGCAGCCCGGGGGCGGATCAATGGGATTGGGATAGGTGATGCCCAGATGTGTTTCCGGCAGGCCCAGCTCGGGATCGGGCGTCAGGACCGAGGCCAGCAAAGCCCGGGTGTAAGGATGCCGGGGGTGGGCGAATAAGGCCCGGGTGTCGGCCTCCTCCACAATGCGGCCCAGGTACATCACCGCCACCCGCGTGGCAATGTGTTCCACCACCGCCAGATCGTGAGTAATAATAACATAGGTCAGGTTCAGCTCCCGCCGCAACCTTAAAAGCAGGTTCAGGATTTGGGCCTGCACCGAAACATCCAAAGCTGAAGTGGGTTCGTCGCAAAGAACCACCTCCGGCCGCATGATCAGGGCGCGGGCGACGGCTACCCTCTGGCGTTGGCCGCCAGAGAGCTGGTTGGGGTAATTGTATTTGAGACGGGGCGGCAGTCCGACGATCTCCATGATTTCATCGACTTTTGCCTCCCACTGCGCGCGCGCGCCGGCCAGACCCAATGCTCTGAGCGGCAGCGAAATGATTTTGGCAATGGATTTGCGCGGGTTCAGCGAAGAGTAGGGATCCTGAAAAACCGGCTGCACCCGCCGGGCGACATCCTTGGCGCTGATCGAAGACAGGGATCGGCCGGCAATGTAAATTTTTCCACCGGTCGTCTTCTCAAGTCCCAGCACCAGCTTGGCCACTGTTGTCTTGCCGCAGCCCGATTCCCCCACCAGCCCCAGAACCGAGCCCTTCGGCACCGTCAAACTGACGCCGTTAACGGCTTTCAACACTCGCTGACCTTTAAAAACGCCGGCACTAACCATGTAAGTCTTGCTGACGTCGTCAAGGCGCAGGGCCTGCTCTGTCATCTCACATCCTCCCGTACTCGGCCGCCAGTTCTTCCAGGGTCAGCACGCAGCGGTAACTGCGTCCGGGGGCGAATTCCACCAGGTCGATATCATCCAGTCGACAAATCCCACGGGCCAGCGTGCAGCGGTTGCGAAAGGAACATCCGCGCAGGTCGCCGATGGGGGTCGGTACCATACCGGGAATCGAACCCAGCTCCTCGCCGGGTTTGGTCTTGCCCGGCGCCGGAATACAATCCATCAGCCCCCGGGTGTAGGGATGGGATGGGTTTTGAAAGATCTCTTTGGCATGACCCGTCTCAACGACCTGCCCGCAGTACATGACCGCCAGGTAATCGGCAACGCGGGAGACCACCCCCAAATCGTGGGTAATCAGAATGAGTCCCATTTCAAATTCACTCTGGAGCGATGCCAGCAGCGCCAGGATTTGGGCCTGAATGGTGACATCCAGAGCAGTGGTGGGTTCATCGGCGATGATCAGACTCGGTCCGCACATCAACCCCATGGCGATCATCACCCGCTGCCGCAGGCCGCCGGAAAGCTGGTGAGGGTATTGCTTGAGACGCGAAGCAGCGGCGGTGATACCGACCTTTTCCAGTAGATAAACGGCGCGTTCGCGCGCCTTCTTTCGCGAAACTTTGCGGTGTTCCAGCAGGGCTTCCTCGAGCTGATTGCCGATGGTGTAGCAGGGATCCAGCGAAGTCATCGGCTCCTGAAAGATCATGGCCATGCGTGCACCGCGGATGCCCAGCATATCACCTTCACCGGAAGCCAATAGATCACGACCCTCGAAAAGCAGGGTTTCAGCCCGGCGCACGGCTCCGGCAGGCAACAGGTTCATGGCGGCCAAAGCCGTCATGGATTTGCCGCACCCCGACTCGCCCACCAGGCTCAAGGTCTGGCCTTTTTCCAGGGAAAAGCTGACATCCCGCACGGCATGGAGCATGCCGGCCGGCAGCGGCAGATCAACGTAAAGATTTTTGACCTCCAGCAAGGCGCTCATGCTTTGCCCTCCGGCGCAGTGACGTCGCGCAGGCCGTCGCCCAACAGGTTCATACCCAAAACCAGAATAAACAATGCCGCACCCGGTATGGTGATGAGATAAGGATCGAAAAGCATGAATTCCTTGCCTTCGGAAATCATCAGCCCCCAGGAAGGCGTGGGAGGCTGGACGCCCATTCCCAAAAAGGACAGGGCCGCTTCCAGCAGGATGGCCCGGCCCACCTCCAGGGTGGCCACCACTACCAGGTTGTTGAGCAGGTTGGGCATAATCTCCCGGCTTAGGATCCAGAATGTGGAGCAACCGGCCGCGCGGGCAGCGGGGATGTAATCCATGGACCGCACCTGCTGGGTGGTTGCTCTGAGAACCACCGCAAAACGATCCCAAATAACACATCCCAGGGTTATGATGACAATCTGCATCGAGCCGCCGATGAGCGCCACGACCGCCACGGCCACCAGAACAGCCGGCAAGGCCAGACGCACCGTGATAATGAAACTGACGACCATATCCACCCGACCGCCGAAGTAGCCCGCAGCCAACCCGATCACGGCGCCGATCACCGCCGCAATCAGCACACAGGCAAACCCGATCAGAAGCGAGATACGGCAACCGTAAATCACGCGGCTGAGGTAGTCCCGTCCCAAATTGTCCGTGCCCAGGGGATGCTCCCAGCTGCCGTTCGCCGCCCAGACGGGGGGGATCAGCCGTTTGGTAAGATCCTGCTGATAGGGATCATGGGGTGCCATGACCGGCGCCATGAGGGACATTAAAAGGACCGCAATCAGCACGGCCCCGCCGAACAGAAACCCCTTGTGTTTCAGCATGCGTCGGCGCATGATCTGGCCGGGAGTTGGAAAAACCACCTCCAGCCCCAGACCGGAATCTGCGACCTGCGTGTTAATCGTTGAATCAATTCGTTTCATCAGCAGCCTGGGTTACCTGACCCGAATGCGCGGGTCTAGAAAAGCATTCAACAAATCGCTTAAAAAGGTCAAAAACACATAAATAAGCGAGAGCAACAGCAAGAGCGCCTGGACCACCGGCAGGTCCGAGCGGGTAATGGATTGCCAGGCCAGGTAGCCGATGCCGTGGAACGCAAAAACCGATTCGATGACGATGGAGCCGCCCAGCATGAAACCCAACTGGACGGCGGCCAGCGCCACCACCGGTATAATCGCATTGCGCAGGGCGTGTTTGAAGAGGATCTTGGGCCAGCGCAGACCCTTGGCCCGGGCCGTACGAATGTGATCCGATGCCAGCACCTCCAGCATGCCCGAACGTGTCAGGCGCATGAAGGCCGGCGTGGCGTAGTAACCCAGGGCAATCGTGGGCATGACAAAGTGGGCCCAGGTGTCGCTGCCGGATATGGGCAGCCAGCGCAGGTAAACGCCGAAAAAGATGATCATGATCAGACCGAACCAGAATGACGGCATGGCCTGCCCCATGACCGAAAGCGACAGCGCCAGCCGGTCAATCCAGGTGTTGGGCCGGGTGGCCGCCAGAACGCCCATGGGAATGGCCAGAAACACAGCAAAGGTCAGGGCGCACAACCCCAGGGTCATGGTCACCCCGATGCGGTCGCCTATCACGGTGGTTACTGGTTGATTGAAATAGGGCGACTCTCCGAAGTCGCCCTGCAGAACCCGAAATCCCCAGTCCAGGTACTGAATAACGAGCGGCCGGTCAAATCCGTACTGCTTGCGGACGTATTCGATCTCGGCGGCCGAAGCCGACTCACCGGCCAGAGCAATGGCGGGATCGCCGGACATGCGAATCAGCATGAAGCTGACCATGGAGACGGCAATGGTCACCAACACCGCCAGGCCGAGTCTGCGAATGGTGTAAACCAGCATATTTGAGTCTATTCGTTGATTGACCGTTAATTTCTGCCGGGCCTGTTTTTATTTCCACTTAGCGCGGTAAAAACGCGGTACCGCATCGGGATAGGGTGTAAAATCCAGGTCTTTATTGAAGCAGTTGTTGGAAACCCAGGTAAACATGGGTGCCCAGTAGGCCTGCTCGGCAATGCGCTGCAGCGCTTTTTTGTAAACCGCTTTACGGGCTTCGGGATCAACAGTCGAGTCACCTTCATCCAGCCAGTCACGTACCTGGGGATCACGGGCCATGTCATCCGGTTGAAATTTGAACCAGTAGCTTGTAATGGCTGAAACGTCGTTGATGGAGTATGATCCCCAGGTTTGAAAATTAAGCTGGACCTTACCGGCCCGGCTTCTTTCTCTCAGGGCCGAATATTGCAACATCTCCAGCTTGGCCTTGATACCAACATCCCTCAGATAGCCGACCATGGCTTCGGCATAAGGCCGGTCACGATAGCCGTACAGGGTGGTCTCAAAGCCATTGGGATAACCGGCTTCGGCCAGTAACTTTTTGGCCTTTTCCGGATCGTAGTCATATGTCACGACATCCTGGGTGCAGCCGAACTGGGATGGAAAACAAGCAGCGTTCACCACCCGGGACTGCCCGCCTACCAGGTTTTTGCTGATGGCCTGGCGATCGATGGCATGGTTGATTGCCTGCCTGACTTTGAGGTGCTTGTATGGATTGTCGATTCCAAGCAGCTCTTCCGAGCGATTGGCGGCATCCAGCAACAAAAACCCGACCCGCATGGTTTCGGCAGCCACCACCGTTAGATTGGGCATTTTGGCGAGTTTCACAGCCTGATCCTGAGGAATGAGCCAGATCCAGTCCAGACCGCCGGTCATCAACTCGGCCACTTTGGTGTTGACTTCCGGAATGGTGCGCCAGACGATTTTGCCGATCGCGGGCCGCCCCTTGGGGCTGTCTTTAAAGTAGTCTTCGTTTCTGACCAAGACATAGCGCTTGCCGGGCTCCAGCTCGACGCACTTGTAGGGGCCGGTGCCGATAGGTTTCAGGCCGAATCCTTTCGGGCCCACCTGGGAATAGTAATCCTTGGGGTAAATGGGGTTGGCCCCGGACAAAAACTCAAAGGCCGCCGGAAAGGGCTTGTCCAGGTTGATGCGAACCTTGTAGGGCCCCAGCTTTTCGACGTTTTTCATCCAGTCCACATAATTTCGCTGCAGGACACCGTTGTTGGGATCGATGACCCAGTTCAGGGTATACACGACGTCGTCGGCCGTCATCTCCTGACCATTGTGGAACTTCACGCCCTGTCTGAGCTCTATTTCAAGCGCAGTGTCATTGGCCCATTTGAATGTTTTGGCTAAAAGCCCTTTATACTCGTAGGTCTCCGGGTCGCGCCACAGCAGGTTGTCATATACGTGCCGGGCGAAAACGATTCCCTCCCGGGCCGTGTTGAAATAGCGGTCGACGTTCTCGAGCTCTTTTTCGAGCGCGATATAGAGCGTATCGTCCTTTTTACCGGCCATGGCCGGCGAGCCCAGAATAGCCGCGACCATCAACACGACCAAACCATAAATGCATAATCGATGCTTTCTGCCTTTCATAAGCCACCTCCCTCTTGATATAAAGGTTAGTAATGTCCTCCTTTGAATGCTTTGACTGTTTAGGAAAAACCGACTGTATCGGCCAGGAATTGAATTCTTGGAACATAGCACTGCGCTGCAAGGGATGTCAACAGGGAGTCGAGCCGGACTGGAGGCCGAATGCGCGTTGCGAGTTGCGGGGGGATGGGCATAGGGCATAGCGCATGGAGCATAGCGTAAAAAG
>CP070771.1:940823-949691 GCA_020345785.1 Desulfobacterales bacterium | reverse complement strand
CCGGCCTCGCATACCTCGGAAATCATGGGCGATGGTTGGGTGGACGGTCCCATTCAGCCGGGTTCGGGTGCCGTCGGATTTATTTTGGCCACCGACAATGGCAATTCGATTTACTTTTCCGGGGACACCGGCGTTTGCGCCGACATGCAAATAATTAGAGACCTTTATCGCCCCAACCTGGCCATTATGCCTGTCGGCGGAAAATATAACATGGGCTACCGCGAGGCAGCCTACGCCTGCGCGTTGCTCTGGCCGGAGTACCTCATTGCCACCCATCACGGCACTTTTGAAGACCAGCAACTGAATCTGGACAAACTGGAGGCGGAAATGAAAGTCCGCGCTCCAGGAGTGGTGTTGGTCCGGCTCAAGCCAGGAGAAAGTTTTGAATGCTGAAACGGATGACTCCCGGCCGGCGACAAACCCTTAATCAAAGCCGCCGGGGAGGCAACCATGGAAGGGAGGTTAACATGATTGAGCTGCATATTCATTTGGAGCCACACGATGGAAAGGAAAATGAACTGGAATCTCTGTATCGGAATGAATACGTGCCGGGAATTAGAATTCAGGAAGGTTTCCGACGGACCACCCTGCTCAAAAATCGCGACGCCCTGCGGGAATACCGGATCATTATCACCTTCGACAGTGAGCAGCTGCGGCTCAAATGGGTTGATTCCAAGGAGCATACGGAAGTTTGGCCCAAAGTGGTGGCACTGTGCCAGCGGATATCATGGGTCGGTTTCGATAGCGTGGGAAAACCCGAAAGTCGCTGACCGGAATCCAATAGTGTTTACCACTGGCGTCAAAAGGGAGTCAAAACTCTAAAAAGAAAGGGGGGAAAAAGGAATTCCCTGGAGAAATTGAGAATGAAGATGTGAGCCAATGGTTCACTTCCATCTTCAGAAAAATCTTTTCAGAAGGAGAAGTGCCAACTTTGTTAATCATTTTCACAAAAAGGAGGTCCGAAATGAGACGGTTTTGGATACTTTGTATGGTGTTCGCCTTGGCCGGTACGGTCTTTTCAGCGCCTGCCATGGCGGCCGAAGAACCCATCGTTATCGGTTTCCCGATGATTCTTTCAGGGGGAGGAGCCCTCTTTGGCCAGCCCTCCGCTAAAGGTGCCGAGATGGCGGTAAAAGAGTACAATGAAAAAGGCGGCATACTGGGAAGACCTTTGAAACTGATTGTGCGGGATTGCGCCGGTACGCCGCAGGAAGCAACCCGCGTGTCCAAAGAGCTCATACTGAGAGATAAAGTGCATTTCCTGGTAGGCGGACTTACGAGTTCTCAGGGCGTGGCCATCTCCGAGGTCGCCAAAACGGAGCAGATTCTTTATATCGCACCCATCTCGAAAACCACGACGATGACGGACCCGGAAAATTTTCATCCCTACATGTTCAGAGCAGCGGCGAATACGAATACCGAAGGACGAAGTGCCGCCGTTTTTATGGCCAAGCATCCCTGGAAGCGAATCTATACCATTGGCCCGGATTATGAGTACGGCCAGGCGGTTACCAAGGCTTTCGTGGAATGGATCAAAAAGATCAAACCGGAGGTCGAAATTGTGGGGCAGGGTTGGCCCAAACTGGGTGAAACAGATTACACGCCTTTCATCATGCCGGCCCTGGCGGCCAAGCCTGATGCCGCATTTATCTCCCTGTGGGGCGGTCACTTTGTCACTTTTGCCAAACAGAGCGCGGACTACGGGTTCTTCGAAAAGGTGAAGATTGTATCCGCCGGTGAAGCCGGATGTCCGGAAACGGCGATGGCCTTAAAGGACGACTTGCCCCTGGGGATTACTTCAAATTCCTATGATTTGTTCTATTATCCCGACACCCCCGAGCACAATGCCTATGTGGCAAATTTAAAGGCCTTTACCGGCGAGGAGTATCCCCCGAGTTGGGCCATTACGGGCTACACGGGGATACAGTGGCTGGCCGAAGCGATTAAGAAGGCGGGCTCCACGGACACTCTCGCAGTGATCAAAGCCCTTGAAGGATTGACGATTCAGACCCCCATCGGCAAGCAAACCATGCGCGCCAAGGATCACCAGGCCACACGCGGTCAATTCTGGGGAACCACGACCAAAGTCGCGGAATATCCTTTTCCGATCTTACGACCGGTGGAATATATTCCCGCTGATGACCTGATGGATTAGTCCCGCAAAAAGACAGATGCAAGCGCCTGCCTGCCTTTCAGAACAGAGGGCGGGCAGGCTGGTTACGGCTGTTTCAACCATCGTGAAAACGCCGGTTGCGGCAGAATTGTCGGAATCTTCGGGGATTTGCAGGTATGAGCCTTCCTGATCCTTCTTTTCTTCTCGTTCAGTCTTTGAACGGTCTTACTTACGCGATGTTTCTTTTTCTGATCGCATCCGGCCTTTCACTGATTTTAGGGGTCCTGGGGATTCTGAATTTTGCTCACGGCTCCCTTTACATGGTGGGCGCTTATCTCACCCACTATCTTGTTTCCCATTTCATCGACACCCCCGCTAACTTTTGGCTGGCCGTGGTTTTAGGATCTTTGATTGTGGCCGTCCTCGGCGTCGTCATCGAAACCGTGTTTCTCCGCCATTTATACAAGCGCGAAGAACTCTATCAGCTTCTTTTTACCTACGCGCTGGTTCTCATCATCGGCGACTTTGCCAAGATATTGTGGGGAACCGGCCAGCTTTCCGTCTCCCGGCCGGCGATCCTCAAGGGGGCGGTTGAGATTTTGGGAATATATTTTCCCAAATATAACATTTTCGTTATCATGCTGGGTCCCTGTTTAGCGTTTCTTTTCTGGTTTATTCTGCTGCGTACACGGTGGGGCAGGACGATTCGGGCGGCGGCTCTGGATCGCGAGGCACTGGCTGCTCTCGGGGTAAACGTGAACCGGCTGTTTACGATTGTTTTTTTTATCGGTGCATGGCTGGCCGGGCTAGGGGGTGCCCTGGTTTCGCCGGTTTCTGCAATCGTTCCGGGCATGGATGTAGAAGTCATTGTCAATGCGTTTATCGTGGTGGTAATCGGCGGATTGGGAAGCTTCTGGGGTACTTTTCTGGGATCCCTCATTGTCGGCCAAGTATATGCGCTGGGTATTCTGGTTCTTCCCAGGCTGTCGTTGGTATTTATTTACGTCCTGATGGCCCTGGTCTTAATTCTGCGCCCCTGGGGTTTGTTGGGAAGACCCTTGCAACGGTAGATAAAAATGTCAAAGCAAGACTGGTTTTTGATCCCTTTCATCCTGATTGTCCTGCTGATCCCCTTATCCGGGTCGCGTTTCTATGTTTTCTTGACGACCGACATCATGATTGTCGGGCTGTTTGCCGTGAGTCTCAATTTATTATTAGGCTACACCGGCCTGGTTTCCTTCGGACACGCCGCCTTTTTCGGCATCGGCGCCTACACCTGCGCCCTGCTGATGAAAAAGGCATCTGTCGTCTTTGGGTTGGCTTTTGCCGCCGCCGGCGTCTTTGGAGCTGTGGCGGCCCTGATCATCGGTTTTTTTTGCATCCGTCTCACTAAAATCTATTTTGCCATGCTGACCCTGGCTTTTTCTCAAATCGTCTGGGCGATCGTCTTCAAGTGGAATTCGTTGACGGGTGGCGACACCGGTTTTATCGGAATTGACTTCCCCCAATACCTGGACACCCCCGTCCGTTTTTACTACTTTACCTTCCTCATCGTAGCCCTTTGTCTGTATATTATTCGCAAAATGGTCAATGCCCCCTTCGGCCGCATGCTGACAACAATCCGGGAAAACCCGGAACGCACCGAGTTCATCGGGATCAATGTGAAACTCTTTCAGCTGGTTGCTTTTATGATCTCCGGATTCTTCTCGGCGCTTGCGGGGGCGCTCTTCGGAATCTTCAACCACAGTATCTTTCCGGACCTTCTTTTCTGGCCGGCTTCCGCCGAGGTGCTCATCATGACCATCCTGGGGGGGATGTACAGCTTCTACGGACCTGTCGTAGGCGCAGCGGTTCTGTTATATTTAAGACTGCAGGTTGGCTCCCAAACCCAATATTGGCCGCTTATTCTTGGAACATTTCTGGCCGTGCTCCTTTTTTTCTTTCCCGGAGGCATTATGGGATTTCTGCAAAGTCAACTTGCGCGAATCAGAGGTGCGAGATGATCCTGAGCGTCGAAAATGTCAAGAAATCCTTTGACGGTTTTGTGGCGGTAAACGGGGTCAGCTTTGGGATCGAAAAAGAAGAGCTCTGCGCCATCATCGGTCCTAACGGAGCCGGGAAAAGCACCCTTTTCAACCTTATTACCGGGCATCTCCCCTTAGATGAAGGAGAAGTGGTTTTCGACGGCATCGACATCTCCCATATGCATGCCTACAAGATATGCCGGCTCGGGATGGGCCGCTCCTTCCAGCGCAGTAATATCTTCCCCCGTTTAACGGTTTTTGAAAATATTCAGGCCGCCGTCCTGGCGTACCGGCGGCAGGGTTTTAACTTCCTCACCCCTGTAGGATCACTTTTCCGCGAAGAAACCGAGGAGATTCTGGAAAAAGTCGGTTTGCAGGAACTCAGCCGGGAGATGAGTGGTTCCCTGTCCTATGGATTTCAAAAACAGCTCGAGCTGGGGATTGCCCTGGCGAGTGAGCCTAAAATGCTGCTTTTGGATGAGCCGACCTCCGGGATGTCCGCCAGGGAAACCAATGCCACCATCGAACTGATCGGACGAATCGCCCGTGAAAAAGGACTCACGCTGCTGTTTACCGAACACGACATGGCAGTGGTCTTTTCGATTTCGGAACGGATTCTAGTTTTGCATCAGGGGCAGATAATTTGCGAAGGCAAGCCGGAGGAAGTGCGCAGCAATCTTGATGTTCAAAGAGCCTATCTGGGAGAAGTGCCGTGATTTTAGAAGTCAACAAGATTTACAGCGCCTACGGGTTGAGCCGGATTTTGTTCGGGGTCTCCCTGAAGGTTGCTGAAGGTGAGATCGTTTGTCTGCTGGGCAGAAACGGCGTCGGGAAAACCACCACTTTAAGGTCCATTATGGGCCTCACCCCGCCTTACACCGGATCCATCCGGTGGAAAGGCGAAGAAATAGCCGGCAAGTCCTCTCACCAAATCGCTCGGATGGGAATTGGGTTCGTCTGGGAAGATCGACGGATTTTCTCCGACCTGACGGTTTGGGAAAATCTGGATGTGGCCGTCAAACCTGGCGGGAGAAAAGGCATGGGTTGGACGATAGAAAGAGTGTTTGAGCTATTTCCGGCGCTCGAGGCGCTTCGCAATCGCCGGGGGGGATTTCTCAGCGGCGGGGAGCAACAGATGCTGACCATTGCGCGGGCCCTCATGGGCAACCCGCAGCTGCTTCTTTTAGACGAACCCTCTGAAGGCTTAGCCCCCGTAGTGATCAAACATCTGGGACAACAGATCTCCATCCTGAAAGATGAAGGAATGACGATTCTTATCAGTGAACAGAACACAAAGTTTGCTTTGGATCTCAGTGACCGCCTGTATATTCTTGAGAAGGGAGAGGTGCGTTACGAGGGAAAAGTGGAAGAGTTTCAAAAGGATGAAGCGGCCTACAAGACCTATCTGACCCTCTAACGTTATAAAACAAAGGCGAACAGTCTCAGGACTTCAAAATAATCCTCCGATTCGAAACGAATGGTGTGCGGCTGCACTGATTCGGCTCCTGGAAAAAATGATGCTTTAAGGGCCAGAGGATGATCCCTGTAGGTGATTTCAACCGTAAATTGATCGGGCAGCGACAGGCGGCATTTTGACACATCACCCTGGAGTGCGATTTTTACAGCCTGCCGGATTTTTTCTACCGCAAGATGGGGATGGATATTGATGGTTGCGTCTCCCATACCCTGTTTAACGGCCAGGGTGGTGATATTTGGAATCAGTGATGCGGCTTCTCTACAAATTCCGTCATCACCCGATACGAATACCAGCGGCACATTGACGGTGGCGGCGGCATAAGCATGCATTTGCAGTTCCGAGGCATAGCGCCCGTTGATTTTTAGACCGGCTATTTTTCCCGCAAAGGTATGGGCCAGTGGATTGGCGGCGGAGCCGGCTTTCGAGTGATAACCGATCATCAGTATGGCGTGAAAGCTTTCATCAAGCTCCTGTACCATAGAAAACGGGTGACCGCTCCAGCCCCGGATGAGCCGCGTTTCCTTCGGCAACTTGGAGGCTATGAGATTTCTCGCTGTTGCGTGCGCGTCTTTGACCCAGATTTCCGAGGCACCTTCCTGCAAAGCCCCTTCGCAGGCCGCCGAGACCTCAGCCGTCATTTGTTCACGAAATTCGTTATAATCGGATTTAAGCCTGTCGGCCTCATCCCAATGAGTAACACCGGTGATCCCTTCGATGTCGGCACTAATGTATACTTTCATTCTCAAGCACCTATAATCCCAATTTCAAGCAAATATATTTTAGGTTCAAATCCCGGCGTACTATGGCAAAAGATGAGTTATGTGTCAATAACCTCGGAAAATCCGATAATTACCTGGCGAGAGAGATTGAGGGAAGGGGATAAAATAGATAGCAGTAATTCAACTTGGTCTTTCCGGATAACCATAATAATTATTAAAGAAATATTTAAAAGTTCCGATTACATTAAATTGCCAGGTTAAATTTCAGATAACGATCCGGTGTCAGTTATAATACTCAAACTGCATGTTTTGAATATCCGCCAACAGGCCATGGATGCAATTACATTTCAGTATAAGAAAAGTTGATCTCGCAGCGGGGGAAAAATAATTATGTCAGGTATTGTGAATGGGCCGGTTAAAGTTCTGATAGTTGATAACGATATAGTCATTCTTGACCTATATCGGAATATACTGACTCATAAATCCCTCAATTTCCCCTCTGATGCCATTGATCGCGAAAGAGAGGATATCGACAATGAAGCAGGTGCAAGCGGTTCTATAGCAGAATCGAACAACCAACGATATCATTTGACGCTGTGCGACAACGGCAAGGATGCAGTCGAAGCTGTTCGCGCCGCTGTTGGCGACCATGATTTATTTTCCATGGCCTTTATCGACATCCGAATGCCGGACTTCGACGGAATTTGGACAGCCGAGAATATTCGTGCGATTTGCCCCAATATCCAGATGGTGATGGTTACCGGATTCGACGATATTGACCCGGTTGAAATTGAAAAGCGGGTGCCACCTCCGGATCGATTGCTTTATCTTCAAAAGCCCTTTCATCCCTATGAAATCCGTCAATTTGCCTCAACGCTGGCCGCCAGATGGAAAGCCGAAAAAATGACGCAGGCTCTAAACCAGAATTTGGAAGCGATGGTGGAAATGCGAACGGCGGAATTGCGCAAGGCTTATAAAAAGCTCGAATATCAGGCCTCTCATGATTCTCTTACGGAACTGTTGAACCGCAGAGCCATATTTGACGTCTTAAGGCGGGAAATATCCCGCATCAAACGGACGGGTAAGCCGATAACAATTATCTTGGCCGACATTGATCATTTTAAGAGCATTAATGACACTTACGGGCACAACATAGGGGATGCAGTTCTAGTAGAAACCGCCAGAAGACTGAAGGACTGTATTCGGCCCTATGATGCGGCCGGAAGAATAGGCGGCGAAGAATTTTTGGTGGTTTTGCCTGAATGTGATCCAGAAGACGGCACAGTGGTTGCAGAGCGCATCAGATTATCGATTGCCCGTGATTTATTCATCATACCGGGACAGACCTTTTCCATCACCATTAGCATGGGATTGGCCACAGCCTCTCCTAACCATACCATTGAACCGGATTCTCTGATTACAGCGGCCGACCAAGCATTGTACGGCGCCAAACGAGACGGCCGCAATAAAATTAAGATAATTTGTGAAAATGGTTTGGGCAGTTTTGCCTAAATGAACTTTTGCGGTCGAGCCAATATCGGCCCCACTCCCCACTTTCTCTCCAATACCGCATACAATATCCAAGATCGAGTTGACATGTTGGCGAAAATGAGATAATTATAATGGTCTAACCATTCTAACAATAAAATATGGCCGCCCGACGCTGATCCAAAATAGCGGGAGAGGACTGTATGTTCCAAGCCGCCAAACAAACCAAAGTGTTTCAGGATGTTGTCGCACAAATTCAGGAGGCGATTTTCGACGGTCGGTTAAAAGCCGGTCAAACCCTGCCGGCCGAACGTGAGTTGAAGGCGATGTTCAATATCAGCCGCGGCACCCTGCGTGAGGCGCTGCGGGTCCTGGAACAAAAAGGGCTGATTGCCATCAAACTGGGCGTCGGCGGCGGATCCGTTGTCAAAGCGGTCGACACCGAACAAGTCAGTGAAAGCCTGGGCCTTTTAATCCGCTCGCAACAGGTTTCGCTAAATCATTTAGCCCAATTCAGAGAGGACGTGGAGGGCATTATTGCCGCTCATGCGGCCGTAAAGCACGCAAAAAAAGATATTCAAAATCTCAAACAACTGCTGGCCAAAGCTCACAAATGTGTCGCGAAGGGACGTTCACGGCGCAATGCCTTTATAGATATTGACAAACAAATCCATATGGCAATGGCCGAAATTACCGGCAATCCCATCTACATTTCGGTGCTGCACTCAATCCACGACAACATCCATCGGTACTACGATCGATTTCTTTCCATGGAAGAACCCGAGCTCCAAGAAAACTATCAGGATTTGTGCGCCATTGTTGCAGCCATTGAAGAGGGCCGGGCGGATCGGGCCCGCAGACTGGCTGAAAACCACGTGCAGCGTTTTAGCCGCTATATGAAAAAGAGGGAAAGGGATAGCTTACCCACTATCCGAGAATAGTAAAATCAGCGGTCTATATTTTGTAAATATGTGCCCAAATAATTTTATAATTTTGTTGTTTTGAGCATTAGAAAATTCGAATTTTGAATTTGTTTCGGATTTCGAG
>CP070771.1:931808-940723 GCA_020345785.1 Desulfobacterales bacterium | reverse complement strand
TCGAGCAATCAGCGACCACCAGCATAGCTGAGGGTATGAGGAGAGCCCCTGGATGGGGCCGCGACCACACTCTGCCGGTGGTCGCGCTGTTTTATATCCGTTTCCTACCTGTTCCAATATTAGTCATAAGATTTCACCACGCCCCATATCTGCCAGTATAGCACACCGAACATTGAAAATAGGAGGAAAAAATAAGCCAGGGAGAACATTTATGTAAGGCTTTTATTAAACCTCGATTTCTGGCGTTAGGGAATAAGAAAATTGGAACCGAATTGATAACTTATAAACCTATCCAGGCAGGTCGCCGACTTGGCGGTGATTCATAAAGACAAGGGATGCCGGCCAGTGTTTTCCAATTGTCCGGTTTCCATGTAGTTGGATATGATTCCTTTTTTATACACTTCGTCAAATGCCGCCACGACAACCGGATCAAATTGCGTGCCGGATCCTTCATGAATCACTTTGAGGATAATTCTTTCTTCCATGCGTTTGCGGTAGGCTCGATCCGATGCCATGGCATCATAGACATCTGCCACCGACAGGATGCGGGCCAGAAATGGGATCTGTTTTTCTTTTAGACCATCGGGATAACCGGTCCCATCGAAACGTTCATGATGGCACCGGATAATCTGCCTTTCTTTATCCCACATGCCCATCTGCTCCAGGATATTGGCACCGATAGCCGGATGTTGTTTAATTTTTTCAAATTCCTCCTGGGTAAGCCGACCGGGCTTCAGTAGAATATCATCCCGGATGCCGATCTTGCCGATATCGTGAAGGTGTCCGGCAAAATTTAGAATATCAAGTTCTTCTCCGGTGCACCCTAGCTGCCGGCCGATAAGCAGCGATATGCCGGTAACACGGCTGGAATGCTGCCGGGTATAAAGATCTCTGGCCTCAACAGCGTTGACAAATGCATACAGTGTCGCGAACAGATTTTCATAAATGTTCTCATAGAGGGCCAGGTTCTCAATCGACTGAGCCGCGCTCTGAGCCATGAAAGAAAGATAGTAAAGATCCTTTTCGCTAAAACGGACAAGGCCCTCCAAAATGCCGGCCGTCAAAACGCCGAATACTTTTTCGCGAATTTTCAGCGGCACGAGCATAACAGACAGCAAATCTTTAGGCAGGCCGGCGGCACCGTTATTTTGGGAAATCAGCAGCGGTATTTCGTCGGATGCAACCTCCATGATCAATTGAACAAGAGATGAGGGATCGACGCCGGTCACTGCAGCGTTCATGCTTTGAAGGTTCGACGGATCGACCGGGGATTCCTTGTTGTCCCCTTGGACTCTGTTAGCCCTGGCCGAAGCGACTTCAAAAGGCTGGTTGACGGATTCGTTGATTACATAAAAATTGGTGAAATCGGCCTGGCTGATTTCAAGTGCCTGATCGACAGCACGCTTGAAGACATCGGCGGTGGATACAATGCTGGTGAAATTACTCATAATTTTGTTTAAGATATTAAGTTCTTCCACCTTATAGAGCAATTCCTGATTGAGATTTTCAAGGCGTTCCTTGCTTTGAACCTCCTCTTTTAAAAGGACATTTTCAATAAAAAGTCCGCGTTGCCGCAAGACACGCTGCATGCAAAGTTCCATCTGCTTGAGATTAACCGGTTTAATTAGAAAATCAACCACGCCGTTTTTTATGGTCTGAATCGTGTTTTCCAGGGATGGATACCCGGTCATTACGATGACCGGCATGGTGTTATCGTGCAGCCTGATATTTTCAGCGAGATCAAGCCCGTTCATGACGGGCATATTAATATCGGTGAAACAGCAGTCTACTTTTTCATTTTTAATTATTTGCATCGCCTCCACCCCGTTGCCGGCGGTGAAGATTCGGTAGCCCTGCCGCTCAAAATATTCAGTGACGACTTTCAGGATACTCTCTTCATCATCCACAAAAAGAATAGTTTCTTTATTTCGACCGTCCATAGCATCCGTTCTGAATATCTTTATTCGACCAAAATCGGTCAGACTTTTTGGCTGGATCAACAAGCTTGTTCTGAAAAACTATATTTTTGATATCGACAGATCAGGGGAAAACTTTAGCCGGATTAGGGTTGAAATGAAATTCGTTCACTTCGCTCATCCCGCTTGCAGCGGGAAGACGAGAATACCAATAAATCAGGTTATCAAACAGCCAGAGCATTGATTTCGATTTGCCGGCACGTCAATGAGTTTTCAGTCACACGACAAATTCTTGTCGTTGCGATCCCATATTTTCTCTGAAACATTATGTAAGAATCCTTCAATATCGTTCTAACCGTTTGACAATATAAAATTATATCTCTTACTACCTCATCCCAGTCAAGGCTGACCCTCCTGTGGCATATTCATTGCAAAGCAAAAGGTTTTTCCAATTTCAGTTTGGCAGCAAAAAAAAAGAAAGGAGGTGTATTAAAAAATTTATTATGAGTTTCCAATATAAGCCACGAATTCCCCCGTAGAATCCGAGATGAATGTCAAACAGGAGCAGTACGGTTGCGTATCCGTTGCCGGCCGCGCCGCCGTGCAAAAACAAACTCTAAAAAGTCGAAGAAATACAGAAAACCGTAATGATTTTCTGTGACCTGCCTAAATGAAATCAACTACCTTAAGGAGATTCAAAAATGCGCAAAATTTTACGTAAACCGAAGAAAAACGACTGTTTCAAATTGAACCCAATGGCCCATTTCGTTCAGCCAAGGATTAAGATGTCTGTTCTGCTGCTCGCTCTTTTATTTACCGGTGCCTTATTTATTTCCTGCTCCGGCGGCGGAAGCAGCGGCGGTGGGTCGAGTACTAGCGATTTATCCAGTTACACGATGCCGACCGAGATCTCAGCAGTTCCCGTCGACACAGACGCCGCGGATGCATCGGCCTCCTTTAATCGATCCTTCATTTCAAATCTGCGTGCTCTGTCGAGAGCCGCAACAGATGCCGGAACCGATTACAGCGAAGCTGAAGCACGAAAGTATGTGGAAGAACATTCCCTTGAGCAGTTTGCCATTCTTGAAAGCGTCTTAAATGCACTGTCTCAGACAAATTACACGGATGAGATCGGCAATGGTCCCTACAAGGCCATGGTCGCTTTTCAGGACGAAGCGGAGGGAACCAGCAAAAAATCCCTGGAAGCGTGGGTGTGTCAATCGGATGCCGTCGTGGATGATGACGGAACCGAGTACCTGCGTGCGCGCGCCTGGATTATTGAAGAGGATGATGAGGGCGAGGATGAATTAATAAAAGCCGAATTCAAGATATATTCGCCGCCCACCAAGAACGAAGACGGATCATATGCCGACTACGGTGAGTGGGATTTGAACGTCAAGTTTGGTGAGGATGGTACGGAAGATTTTTTTGCGGCAAGCTGTGAGGTCAATGCCGACGGCGTGACGGTGTTAAAGGTACATGAAAAGTTCTTGGAGTCGGGTCCGGCAAGTGAAACTGAAGTCGAGGCCGAGATGATGGGCATTATGTACCGTTCCGGCACTGAAGGTTACGGAAAAGTGCAGTACCCGGACTGGGAAGAATTGTGGGGACCGGATGCCGATCCGAACATCACCGAATTGACCCCCATCTTCGCCACATATGCATATAATGAAGATTACCTGGCGGTCAAAGACGGGGATGATCCGACGGTATACAAAGATAGACTCGACATCGTCGAAATGACGCATCGCTACGGCGTCTATAATGCCGATACCGGCGAAGATGTTATGAAATCCAAATCGTTCGGTTTCCCGATCTACTGGACCACGGCCGGCGGGTCCACCAAGCGGGCCTACTACGGTGCCTGGCAGGGCCGCCATCAGCTCTGGACCCAGGACGGGAATCCCGTTGCGGAAGGCACCCAGGTAACCCGGGAAGACTTCGACCCGAGTTCAACCCCGGAAACCTATACCGTAGGCAAAACATTTAACGGGGTTCTGTCACGAAGAACATATGTTGACGCCTCCCTGGACGACATCAAGGGCATTGCCGTAGAGCTGTGGGTCGACACCTCATATAATTTGACCTATAATGCCGGCAATTGGTACCATTGCCCGCAAATGAACTGGGAAGCATTCCCGCCGGCATGCGCCACGACACCGGTCGATTTTGATGCCGAAATCGGCCTTGCCTCCCTGGCCAAAAGCGCTACTGATAGCAGAAAACAGGTGATGATTAACGGTTGGGATCAGACGAATAATGAAAACAAGACGTATGTCTACGAATTGGCCAGTGCCGCCAATGGCGAAACGGCCGGATTTTATGAAGCCACGATGACGGAGGGAGAATTTGGTCCGGTTGTTACGGCAAACACGCCGCGGCAACTGCTTAATACTAACGATGTCACCCAATTGTGGATCTGGGTCGGCGGCTCGATCTATGTTCAATACACCGGTGACACCAGCGGCGGCAAAACCGGCTGGGTCGAAAAAGAACTGGTTAATTTTGATCAACGGACCTGGACTCCGGAATTCGGTGACAACAATAAGGACTATAAATTACCGGAGAACCGCGAGCTTTACATCAATATGAAGGGCTCCAATTATGTGGTCCGCAAAGAAACCGGTCAGGCGGCAACCTGCAAGCTCGAACTGCAGACCGCCGTCACCCCCGGCAATGCCACCGACGTTGTTCCGGACGGCACGGTGTTCAGTGATCCGTGGAATGATGCCAATTCAACCTATGAACTGATAACGGATCCGGCCGATGACAACTATCTGATGCTGGTATACACAACCATCGGCGACAATGATAAGGATCAAAACGGCCAGCCCAATGAGGGGGTTGAAATCGGCGGTGTCGTCGGCGGCAGTGTCTGGGGCATTGAAGCCGACATTGACGGCCAAACCGTGGCATTCAACTGGGAATACAGCGCCGAGGGCGGATGGGGCAGCGTCAGCTATTTGAAAAATGTAAACGGCAGCTACAAGCTGCTGGATGATCCGCTGCGTTTCGAAACGATCACCGCTCTGAACGGCGCCGGCATTGAGAAAACCCTCGCCCTGCAGTACGATGGTTGGATGATGGGATTGCCCGACTTGTACCAGGAGCTTGAGAAAAACGACTGGACGATATCGGATGAAATCGCCGATAAGATAATTAATCTGCCGGCCGGCACGCAGGTCACAGATGTGGAAACCGGGACAAACTATCTGTTGAAGCCGCTGGAAACAAGCCAGTTTCTAAAGGTAACCGCTGATACCACCGGTCTTCCCGATATCACAGCCGGTCAGAATGTCGATCTTTCGACGGTTCCTGACTTTGTTGAGCATGGAATGGGGGATATACCCACGGATGTGGATTTATTGTATTCCGAGGGTAAGCCGGTTGAATAATAAATTCTGATTATCAGAATCTAGTTGAATCAATAAGCGGGGCATTGCGCCCCGCTTTTTTTATTCCGGTAAATTCAACATATTTAATCAAAGGCAATGAAAAAGAACTTGACGAAGAGCGCTGAAATTCTTTATCTGATTCTTCCAATATCATCTCCGAGCCGCAGGACCTGATCTCTCTCCGAGCTGCAAACTCTAAGTACGCAAAGCCGGGCAGTTGGCCCTGTCGACGCCGGATGCCAATGGGGATGCCCCCTTCCTTTAGTGCATAAAAATAGGACCCGATGATGCCGGCCAATCAGCGCCCTTTAAGAATCTGCCTTTTAAGCTACCGCAGCAATCCCCACTGCGGCGGACAGGGCGTTTACCTTAAAAATTTAAGCCGGGCGCTTAAAGATCTCGGCCATAGGGTCGAGGTGATCTCCGGTCCGCCGGACCCGCAGCTGGATGACGATATTTCGTTATACCGACTGCCGGGACTGGATCTTTACAACCCGCAGGATCCATTTAGAGTTCCGGCTTTAAAGGAGCTCATGGATCCGATCAATCTCCTTGAATGGATCGGTGTATCGACGATGGGTTTTCCCGAACCCTTCACCTTCGGACTCCGAGCGTTTCATTTTGTGAACCCCAGGTTGCGCGGCTATGATATCGTGCACGACAATCAAAGCCTTTCCTACGGGATCTGGGCCATAAGCAAGAAGGTCCCGACTATCGCCACCATCCATCATCCCATCACCGTCGACCGCAAACTAGCCATCCAATCCGAGTCTTCCACCATGCAAAAAATGAAACAGTGGCGCTGGTATTCATTTGTCGGCATGCAAAAGCGGGTGGCCAGATCCCTGAACCGGATCATTACTGTTTCAAATTCGGCTAAAAATGACATCAGTCGCGATTTTTGCATACCTCCGGATAAATTTCACATCGTGCCCAACGGCATCAATACCAATTTATTTTATCCCATCCCTGAAATCGAAAGAGAAAAAAACCGCGTCATCGTAACCAACAGCGCGGATACGCCGTTGAAAGGTCTCTTTTTTCTTTTCAAAGCGGTGGCCGAGTTGGCGCAAACCGATGACATTAATGTCACCGTGGTCGGAACTCCCAAAAAAGACGGCCCGATTGTAAAATTAATCCGAGAACTGGGTATCGGTCATCTTGTTTACTTCACCGGCAGGATCGACAACGGCGAATTCGTGCAACACTATGCCCGGGCAACGGTGGCGGTGGTGCCGTCGGTTTACGAAGGATTCGGCCTGCCGGTGGGTGAGGCGATGGCATGCGGCGTTCCGGTCATCAGCACCACCGGCGGCGCCCTGCCTGAGGTGGCGGGCGATGCCGCGATTTTAGTACCGCCGGCCGATCCGGCAGCCCTGGTCCGAGCCATACGAGAAGTGCTGGAAAATCCCGCGCGCGCCAAAGAATTGGGTATGGCCGGATATCAGCGGGTTCAGGCCCATTTTACCTGGCAAAAAGCCGCCGAAAAAACCGTCCGCGCTTACCGTGAGGCCATCCGTGATTACCGTCGATTTTAGCCGCCTGACGGTGAAACCCGGATTTAAAATCCTTGACGTCGGATGCGGCTCCGGCCGCCATACCTCCGCTGCCTATCGGTTCAAAAAGGTTGTCGCCGTCGGCGCCGATCTCAAATTCAAAGATCTGACCGAAGCCTCCGAACGACTAAAGCTGCACGACCGGCTGGGCGAACACGGGGGCGGCGTTTGGGGCCTTACTGCGGCGAATATTGTCTCTCTGCCTTTTAAAGACGATTGTTTCGATCTTGTTATTTGCTCGGAGGTCTTGGAGCACATTCAAGACTATTTTCAGGCCATCCGGGAGATCGTCAGGGTATTGAAAGCGGGGTGCAATCTGGTGGTCAGCGTCCCCCGCTACTGGCCGGAACGCATCTGCTGGGCGCTGTCGACAGACTACCATACTGCCAAAGGAGGTCACCTGCGCATATTCACACAGGCGCAATTGGTTGCCGATCTGCAAACCGCCGGTGTCAGAGCGTGGGCCCGGCATTATGCTCACAGCCTGCACACCCCCTATTGGTGGCTGAAATGCCTGGTAGGACCTGGCCGCGAAGATTGCCGGCCGGTCAACCTCTATCACCGCTTTCTGACCTGGGACATCATGAAGCAGCCGCGCAGCACACACCTGCTGGATCATCTGTTAAACCCGTTTCTAGGCAAAAGCATCGTCTTGTATTTTCGCAAGATGAAGAGCTCATGACGGAACGAGCATTACAGGGCACGGAGCCTTTTCCAGAATGGTATTGCCCACATAATCGATACGGCCCAAATTCATTTTTCCCGGCTGCTGGTGGCTTCCCATGATAATGAGGTCATAATTGTTGTGGCGGGCTAATTTGCAAATTTCCATGGCCGGATCCGCCGGCCGACAACCAAATGTGGCATTTTTAAAGCCGTTCAAAAGTGGTTTCACTTCAGTTTCGAATCGTCGCTCAGTTGCCCGGCTTATTTCAACTCGTTTGGGGTCGCTGACCTCCAGTTCCCCGACCCGAAAATCCAGGGCATGAAAAATATGCAGTTGCGCCGCATGCTCGCGGGCGATTTCAAGGCCTTTTTCCAGTGCAGTTAGACCGGCCGGGGTGAACTTTAATGCAACGAGAATTCGTTTAAACATCATTCTCACCTTTCTGTAAATCGCTGATTATATGTAAAACTATTTTAAGTACTCTGCCAACCAACTTATTCTGAATTGCTCTCCGCGAATCTATTCGCCCGATATCCGATGAGACTTAGTTGTTTGTTGGAAAGGACAACCGCAATGGTTTTAGGAAAGATCCCGTCAATTTGGTTAAGGCGCTGCACTTCCAATTCAGCTTTGGCAATTCGTGCGTTTGTGTTCCTGCTAGGCTTCGGCGATTCTCTGGGCGCTTTCGATCTGGGCATCGGCAATCATCCAGGCATTGTTTGTTTGAGACCTACTGATCTTATAGGTAACCAGCAGACTGACGGAGGCAATCACAACGAGAGTCAATATAACTCCAAGAATTTCAACCAATTAATTTTTTTTGGGTAGTTGTTTTTCCGCCAGTATTTGACTCACGCCATCCTTTGATATCTTTTTTTGATTTCATTTTCATTTATCGTGGTTCACCCTCCTTTCTCGGATAGCAGAAGGAGAATTTGCTTTTATCAGTGGGGTAGGTCTCTATCAACTAACCGGAGGATACAGGATTTTTCAAAATTAGGTTTCGTTCGGGCAGGTGTTTTTCAGGTTCTGGTAATCTGTTTTATTCTCCTGAAATCAGTGTAAAGCAAATTTCATTCCAGATGGCGGCTGTGATCGGGTGTTTTGGTGTTGATAAAAATTATTCTATTGATCTCAATGGCTTATATCCAAACCAATACGGATCATTTATCCTGAAAACATGGCGAATCCTTCAAAGGTGTAAAGATAATGTACACAATAATAGAGTTTAAATAAACATTGTTGACAAACTCCCGGTTTGGAACAGAAGGCCTGTTTTGCTGCTTCCTGAAGGCAATTGGTCCGAGATGAAAGAAGACCCTGGGGGATTGGCATGGGGTTCCGGCCCTCATGGGAATAGAGGGATACAACTTCTCTATGG
>CP070771.1:922747-931708 GCA_020345785.1 Desulfobacterales bacterium | reverse complement strand
TGAAGGATTCGCTGCACTCAAAACCCCAGTCATCCATCCACATTCCAAGAATCATATGAAAGGTCATATTGGGCGCCAGAACCGTTTTGTCACCGGGCCTTAAACTAGCGGTGTGCTCCCCCCAGTCCGGCGGGTAATTGAGCCCCATGGAATAACCGATGCGGGATTCCTTGGCCAGTCCGGCTCTGGAGATGACGTTGCGCCATGACAGCTCAATTTCTTCGCAGCGCACGCCGGGCTTGACCGCCTCCAGGGCGGTATGGAGACCCTCGACGACGATCTCGGCTGTATCCTTTAGTTTCGGAGGCGGATTTTGCCCGAGATACATCGTACGCGCCAGCGGGCTGTGATAGCGGTGACGGCAGGCAGCCAGTTCAAGATTGACGGCCACCTCATGGCCGTAAGGCTCGTCGGTCCAGGTCAGATGCGGCGTGGCAGTTTTTTCGCCGGTAGGCATCATCGGAACAATGGCGGTATAATCTCCGCCGAAAGTCTCGGTGCCTTTGATTTGGGTCCGGCAAATTTCCGCCACGGCATCGCATTCCCGCACTCCCGGAGCGACCGTATCGATCGCGGTCTGCATGACACGCTCGACGATTTTGCCTGCTTGCTGCATATACGCGATTTCCTGAGGCGATTTGACGATCCGCACCCAAGATACCAGCAGGTTGGCATCCTCAAATTTGGCATCGGGAAGGCTTTTCTGCAGCGCCACATATCCGCGAGCGCTAAAATAATAGGCATCCATTTCCACCCCGATGGTTTTGTCACCCCAACCCCGGCGCTTGATCTCATCGGCAACGAAATTCATGGGGTGTTTGATCGGCGACTGGACATAATGATCGGGGTAGCCGACAATGTTTTCCGGCTGCAAAAAGGTGGTATGCCGCGCGCCGTTGGCATCCATACCGCGTCCGATCCAGACCGGCTCCGCCGCGGCCAGGGCGACCACTACCACCTGGGGTACATAAAAGGACCAGCCGTCGTAGCCGGTCAGATAATTCATGTTGGCCGGATCAGCAACCACCAGGATCTCGATGCCGGTTTCGTCCATGCGAGCTTTGGTCTTGCGGATCCTCTCATGGTATTCTTCGGTTTCAAATAATGCCATTTTGCCCACCATTCTTTTTTTAGGTTACGAAACTCATTTGTTTGAGTGCCTCAAACCGAAAGGTTATTGCTGCCTGGGGCCGTTGGGCCGCCTCGCGGGCCGCGGTTGATCCGTCAACGGCCGCTGGCCGGCCATCGCTATCCGTGCAGCGCGGCCACGCCTTTCTTGATTCTGGCGAGCGCCTCCTGCAAACTCTCGACCGATGCGGCAAAACTTACCCGCACATATCCCTCCCCTCTTTTACCGAAAATACTGCCCGGCACCACGGCGACCTTGTGCTCCCGGACAAGATACTTGGCAAAGTCCCAGGAACTCAATCCGCAGCCGGATATGTTTGGAAATGCATAGAAAGTGGATTCCGGACGGATGCACGATACGCCGTCAATGGCGTTCAGACCTTCATGAATGATTTTTCTTCGGCGGTCATATTCGGCCACCATCTCCCGCACGCAGTCCTGCGGAGCGGTAATGGCTGCCAGAGCAGCGCGCTGGGCGACGGCGGTGACCCCCGAGACCATGTGCTCCATCAGCTTTTCCATCTCATCGATCAGGACCTTCGGCGCGACCGCATACCCCACCCGCCAGCCGGTCATGGCATAGGACTTGGACAGGGTGTAAGCGGAAATGGTTCTTTCCTTCATGCCTTCGAATGCCGCGATGCTGACATGCTTTCGGCCGTCAAAAAGAATATGCTCATAAGGTTCGTCTGAGAGCACGTATAGGTCGTGATCCCGGGCAATACGGGCGATTTCAGCCAGAATGTCTGCGTCTAACATGGCGCCGGTGGGATTGGAGGGCGAATTGAGAATGATGAGTTTGGTGCCGGGCGACACAGCGGCTTCGATGTCGGCCGGATCGACTTTAAACAGATTTTTCTCGTAAGCCGGCACCGGCACCGGCACCCCGCCGAAAAGCCTGATTTGCGAATAATAATCGTAACCGGGATCGATGACGATGGCTTCTTGGCCGGGTTCCACCAGATGCAGAATCGTGTTGAAGATGACCTGCATGGCCCCTACGGCAACGAAAATTTCCGAAGCCGGGTCGGCGACGATGTTGTTTTCGGCCTTGAGTTTATTTGCGATGGCCTCTCTTAAATCCCTAAACCCTTTCGCCGGCGGATAGCGGGTAAAACCCTGGTCCAGCGCTTCTTTGGCCGCGTCTCGAATAAATGCCGGCGTATCAAAATCCGGCTGACCGATACCAAGATTGATTACACCCGGGATTTCATCCGCCAAAGCGAACATCACCCGAATTCCCGACCATTCCACCTCATGACTTCTTTTTGCCAGCGCGTTTTCCATATTCATCCATTTTCCAGCAGCGTGTTGAAAGTTAAATGATAATTCTATCTTATGGGACAAGGTTTTCTTTTATAGAGTCAAGGCTGTTCTTTAAGCAGGTACCGGCAAGACCAGATCAGCGGGTCCTTTCGGCGACACTTTCAGCTCCGGTGCATGCCGCTGCATGATCTCCTGCACGATAGAGGCAATTTTAACCTTTTCGCGAATGAGCCCCTGATGCCATTCCTCTGTGACCCATGGTTTGTAGATATCACCCTCCGAAGTGCCGGGTTCGAACTTGAAATAACAGGGTGAGGCGATCCGGGCGATTTCAGGGGCCTCGTAAGCCCTGAACATTCCGCCGAAGGAGTCGACGATGATGATGTAGACATCCAGGGTAATGTCGACGGTTTTGCGAATGCCGCCCAGAATCGGCAGGGAGACATCCGAGGACGGGTTCATGGAGTTGGCGCCCATCGATTCTACCACCTTGGCGCCGGCCGCACTGCAGTACCCGCCGAAGACCGAGAACTTGAAGATGGTCTCAGGAGGAATAATGCCTTCCTGCCGCATTTTGGTCAGCAAATAAAGAACCCCTTCGTCGTAAACCAGAAATCCCCGGTGACCGGCCTCTATGCTGCGCATAATATCGGCGATGTGGTAGGAAATATGATCCGATCCCCGCAGCCTGAACGCCTGCAGCGCGCCCTCAGCCGTCGCGCTTTCCTTGGCCCCGACATCCCAGCCCTTGCGATGGCCGACGGTCATCACCACCTCGATCTTTTCCTCACGGGCCATCTGGGCCATGGCCCTGAGCTCCGCGACATCACAATAGGTCGAACCGCCGACGGCGGCGATGACGCGGTGGACGGCCAGATCTCTTTTACGCGCTTCATCGATCATGGCTTCCATGGTTGACGCCCTTTCGACACCGGCAATTTCGATCCGGTAATTGGCGCCGTCGGGAAACGTCTTTTGGGATGTC
Organism: Desulfobacterales bacterium; assembly: GCA_020345785.1. The sequence continues at coordinate 928,329 of CP070771.1, read as the reverse complement.
GGCAGTTCATAAGCATCCCGACCGGGAATGCCCTCTTTTTCCATGAAATTGCGAATTTTGTTCAACACTTCTGACATGACAACAACTCCTTATTCATTGATACCGTTGATGGTTTGGTTGACAGGGGAGCATCCCCGATCGCCGTTGCGCCCTGATTCCCGGTGCGAAAAGGTCCGGTCGCGACAGCAAGAACCGGGTTGCGAGTATTATTGGCGTCCCAGCGCTTCTTTTAACTTATCCAGCTCGCCTTCGACCATTTTGTAGCTGTGTTTATCTTGCGGAAATTCACCCCGGCGCGCCTCTTCGACATAAGCCGTAAAAGCGTTGATGGTTTTTTCCGCCAGATTTTCATACTTTTTAACGAATTTCGGGGTAAATGCCTGAAAGATTCCCAGAACGTCACTGCAAATCATCAGCTGTCCGTCGGCTTCGATACCGGCACCGATGCTGTATACCGGAATGGTCAGGCTTTCACGGATGACGCCGCACACTTCCGGCGGAACAGCCTCAACCAGAAGGGCATAGGCACCGGACGCCTCGATGGCCTTGGCATCCTCGATCAGCTCCAGCGCTGTTTCCTTCGTACGCCCCTGGGCTTTAAATCCGCCGAGTTGTCCGGAACTTTGCGGAGTCAGGCCGATGTGGCCCATCACCAGCATCCCGGCATCGGCAATCGCCTTTATCTGAGGACAGACGCGCCGGCCGCCTTCCAGTTTGATGGCATCCATGTTGGCCGCTTTATAAAACCGGCCGGCGTTCAGCACCGCATCTGCGACGCTGACCTGGTAGGAAAGAAACGGCATGTCCCCGATGACGAAAGTATTGGCAGCACCCCGGCGCACCGCCTCACAGTGATAAATACACTGGTCCATAGTCACGGGCACGGTTCCCTCGTAGCCATACACACACATTCCCAGTGAATCGCCGACCAGAAGCATATCCATGCCTGCCTGCTCGGCAAATTGAGCGGTCCAATAATCGTAGGCCGTAATCCACACGGCCGACTGACCGGCCTCTTTCATTTTTTGTAAATCGAAACGCGTCAATTTTTTCTTGGCCATGGCAATAACCCTTTCTTATTTGTTCTACTTTATCTTAATTTAGCGGACAACCGTTGACAGACGTCTCTGATTTTTTGCTGGACCCTCTCAATGGTTTCTTGGGTCATGCGGCTGGACGGCGCGGATACACTCAGGGCATATCGGACGTGTCCGGTATGGTCGAAAACGGGAGCTGCAACACACCGCAAACCCGGTGACAGTTCTTCATCATCAACAGCGTATCCCTGCTGAAGGATTTTAATAAGCTCCTGTCGTAATTTTTTCTTGGACGTAATTGTGTAGGGACCGTGGGACACCAGTCTTACACTCTTCAAGTATGTCTCAAGCTCATCCTGGGGAAGGTAAGCCAATATTGATTTACCGAGAGCCGTACAGTAGGCGGGGGCCCAGGATCCGAGCGGCGTATCGATGCGCAGGATTTCGGGGCTGTCGATTTTATCCAAATGGAAGACCTTTTGTTCTTTCCAATAACCGAGGTTGACGGTCTCATTAAACGCTCTTGAAAGCTCCTGCATATAACTGTGGGCTGTGGTTCGGATTTCAAATCGATTGGCCACCTTCATTCCCAATTCCAGAACCTTGAATGTTAGGTGGTAACGATGGTTCTCATTTTTTTCCACGTAACCGAGATCACGCAAGGTGGCCAAGAATCGGTGGCTCGCAGCGCGGTTAAATCCTAATTGGGCGGCCACGGAGGACACGGTCAGGTCGTTTTGGGCTGAGAGCAGCTCCAATACCCGCATGCCCTTCTCCAGGGAGGCGATTTGGTAATATTTCTCTTTGTTGGCAGGCACGGGAATGCAATCCAGTTAATAATGTTCACAATGTGTGACGCTAATTTACGATGAAAGACATATCGAACTATTCGCTGCCTGTCAAGCAGTTTTTTTGAACCAGAACAGACCAGGGTCCGTACTCTAATAGTTCACTATATGTGACAGCATCACATTTTTCTTGACTATCATTCATCAATTTGATTAAAAATGGTTGTAAAATCTAAGATCAGGCTTTACCGACAGGAGGTGTTATCGGTCGACCCTTTGACCGAACAACCGGCAAAGGGTCGGTATTTTTAATTTCACATGATTCCGGGGGTGGCAAGAATGCTTTATTTTGAAAAAACAGAATTTCAGGACCGGGTGCGCAGCGTAAAGGAGGCCATGTACCATCAAGGGCTGGAAGTATTGCTGGTCAGCGATCCGGCCAACATGAATTACTTAACCGGTTACGACGGTTGGTCCTTTTACGTCCACCAGGGCGTGATCGTTGCCATCGACCAGGACGAGCCCATCTGGTTCGGCCGTCAACAGGACAGCAACGGTGCCCGCTTGACGACCTGGCTGACACCGGAAAATGTGTACGGTTATGCCGATCACTACGTGCAGTCGAATTTAAGACATCCCATGGAATTTGTTGCGCAGCTGCTTGAATCCAACAAGTGGGAGAAACGCAATGTAGGCGTTGAGATGGATAATTACTATTTTACGGCCATGTGCCTGGAGCAACTCAGAGCCCATCTGCCCCAGGCCCGGATCAGTAGTGCGAATTGCCTGGTCAACTGGGTGCGCGTGATCAAATCCGAGCAGGAGATTTACTATATGAGGATGGCAGCACGCATTGTCGAAAACGTCATGCAAACCGCCGTCGAAGCCATTGCCCCCGGTGTGCGGGAGGGAGATGCAGCCGCCAAAGTCTTATATGCCCAGATCAGCGGAACCGATGATTTTACCGGCGACTACAGTGCCATCATGCCCATCATGCCGTCCGGCATTCGAACCTCGACAGCGCATCTTTCATGGACTGATCGCATGTATGAGAGCGGCGAAATCGTGCTTTTGGAATTGTCCGGCTGCAAGCACCGCTATCATGCGCCGTTGTCGCGCACCGTCATGATCGGAAAGCCGCCCCAGGAACTGGAAGATATCGCCAAGATTGTCATTGATGGGTTGAACCAAACCATTGAATTTATCAAGCCGGGTGTGACGGCCGAGGAAGTTGAACAAAAGTGGCGCTCGGCCATCGCAGGCAGTCGCGTGGTTAAAGAGTCCCGCATCGGTTATTCCTACGGCTTGAATTACCCGCCGGACTGGGGCGAGCATACCATCAGCCTGCGGCCGGGTGATAAGAATATTCTCAAACCCAACATGACCCTGCATCTCATGCCCGGTATTTGGTTGGATCAGTTTGGATTCGAGTGCAGTGAGCCGATTCGGGTCACGCAAACCGGTTGCGAGGCGTTTGTAAAATTGGACCGACGGTTGTTTGTAAAATAGGAGCCGCAATGAAAGTCATCGTATTAACCGAATCTGAATTAAGACAGGTAGTTAAGGTGGACCATCAATCCATTGCGGCAATTGAGGATGCGTTCACCTGGTTGGCAGAGAATAAAGTCGCCATGCCGCCGATTATGCATATCGAAGTACCCGAATACCAGGGGGACGTGGATATCAAGTCCGCCTACGTCAGCGGACTGGACCGTTTTGCCGTTAAAATCGGAGCGGGATTTTTCCAAAATTACCAATTGGGGCTGCCCAACAGCCCGGCCATGATGGTTGTGATCAGTGCCAAAACCGGCGTGGCTGAAGCCATTTTGCTGGATAATGCCTATCTGACCGACGTCAGAACCGGAGCCGCCGGTGCGGTGGTCGCCAAGCATCTGGCACCTTCGGAAGTGACCACGGCCGGTGTGATCGGCGCCGGTGCCCAGGGCCGCTATCAGATGATGGGTTTGAAAACCGTGCGCGATTTCAAACGGCTTTTAGTTTATGATCTGGATGAAAGCCGCGTCAAACGATACATCGCAGAAATGGAATCTACTCTAGACGCGGAGATCCTGCCCGCCATAGGTGCCGAAGACGTCATTCGCCGGAGTCAGGCTGTGGTCACCTGCACGCCCTCACGGCGGCCGCACATTGAAGCCGAATGGCTCCACCCCGGCCTGCATATTACCGCCATGGGAGCCGATCTCACGGGCAAACAGGAACTCGAAGCAGAGGCCGTTGCCAAAGCCGATATCCTCGTTTGCGACCGCAAGACCCAAAGCTTTCAGATGGGTGAATTTCAGCATGCTTTCAAAGCCGGCATCATTTCCGACGCATCTCCGGTCATCGAGTTAGGCGAAATCACCTCCGGCCGCCGATCCGGCCGTCAAAACGATCACCAAATAACGATCTGTGACTTGTCGGGTACCGGCGTCCAAGACACCGCCATCGCCCATTTGGCCGTCGAACAGGCCGTCCAGCGGGGTTTCGGCACCAAAATCGAAATGGATATCGGTCGCTAAAGATATTGTCAATGGGTTGATTAGGTGATGGGTTGCAAATATAAATATGGTGATCAACCCTCCCGCAGATGAGCATTTCAATACACCCCGGCTTCAGGGGCTAATTTTTCGCTTCATGCGGCATTCCTTGAACAGGGGCATCGTACAGTTCTGACATTTCAAAGGGTCGACGTCGGGCAGAATCTTGGCCAGGGCTTCAGTCTGGGTGGCGAAGATGTTGTCCGCGCCGATGACATCAATGTAGCCGCCCCGTTCGAGCACCTGCTGTGCTTCGGGTTTGAATTCGCAAAGATAAAGGGTTGCCCGCAACGTGCGTAAGCGCCGGGCTTCGAGGGCCAGCATCTCCGCCCCGGCCACATCGATGAAATTGATACCGCAACCCAGAATCAACACATCCCGTTTATAATTGGAATGCTTGTCGATGTTGTGGAGGTACTCCCCCACATGGTTGACCGCACCGAAGAACAGCGGGCCGTCGATGCGTATAATCTTAAGGTTCAGGCACTCGGCTTCGCCTTCCACCAGCGGGAACCCCGGCATATCGGGATTCGGTGCCAAATTGGCGATGCTGGGATGGGCTGTGCGGTTGAGGTATAGGATCAGCGAAAGCAGGACGCCGGCATAGATGGCAAATTCCAGATCGAGAAACAGGGTTGCGAAAAATGTCGCCAGCAGTACCGCTGTTTCCTCCCAGCTGGTCCTGAAAATGGAGCGAATGTGAGCAGTGTCAATGAGATTATAGGCCACCAGCAAGATGATTCCACCCATGGCGGCAATGGGCAGATAGGCTGTCAGGGGCGCGATGAGCAGCAGCAGCAGGGACAGAATAATGGCCGAAAACACCGCCGAGAGCGGCGTCATGGCGCCGGCCTGATAATTGATACCGGATCGGGTGAAGGAGCCGGAGCCGGCATAGCTCGAAAAAAAGCTCCCCACGATATTGGACAGGCCCTGGCCGACGAACTCCTGGCTGCCGTCGATCGGCTGGCGTGATTTCATCGAAATGGAACGCGCTATGGACAAGGCCTCGATCAGGCCGAGCAGGGCCACCGCCAGTCCTTTTGGCGCCAATTCGCGTATGATGTCAAAGGAAAAGTCGGGCAGCGAAAGCGGTGGCAGATGCGCCGGCATTTGACCCAGCAAATGGACACCATGCTGCTTGCCGCTCAGGAGCAAACAGGTCAGGCTTCCGATGATCATGGCAAAGAGCATTCCCGGCCAGCGCGGCAAAAAAACCT
>CP070771.1:913680-922647 GCA_020345785.1 Desulfobacterales bacterium | reverse complement strand
TTGAACAAACCATTCATTCGTTTGATACCGCCCGCGCGTTGATCTGTTTAATGGCTGTCTGCGGTAATCTGGATGTTGCCGGCGGCAATATTCAGGCCAATGAGCCTGCAATTTTGAGTCTGGGCAGATTTGTTCGTGCCGACCTGCTTCCTTCCAAACCCAGGGAAATGATCCATGCCCATCGCCACACCATCCCCAAAATGATGACCGTGCCACCGGCATTTTTCAGAAAAGCAGTGCTTGAGGGTTTTCCGTATCCGATCGGAGGCGCCTACGTTCAGTGCGCAAATCCTTTACTCGCCTATGCCGACAGTCGTCAGACCTATGAAGCCTTGATGAAGCTCGACTTCCTGGCCGTATCTGATATTATTATGACACCCACCGCAGCGCTGGCCGATGTGGTATTGCCGGCCGCCACCCATTTCGAATTCAACGACATCGGCCATTACGGCCTGGGACACGGGTACATTCTGGCGCGTCCCAAAGTGGTTGATCCCCCTGCGGAATGCTGGCCGGATATTAAAATTTTAAACGAACTGGGTAAAAAGCTGACCCCGGCACAATACTGGTATGACAACCAAGAACAGCTTTTAGATGCTCTGCTGGCACCGGCTGGGTTGGACTTTGGCCAATTTGCCGAGCGCGGAATGCTGAAGGGCAGCAATCAGTTCAAAAAATACGAGGCGAACGGATTTAAAACGCCAAGCGGCAAGGTGGAATTGTCTTTGAGCCAGGCAGCAAAATTGAAGGTGCCTGCCCTTCCTGAGTTCGAAGGGCATCCAGAGCCGCCCGATCCTGAATATCCCCTGTTGTTGACCAGCGCCAAAAGTCGATATTACCTGCATTCTTCCTACCGCTGGCTTGAGAAACTGAGAACTGCGCGGCCCCATCCCCAGGCGTTGATCCATCCGCAAACAGCCTCCAAATATGATATCGATGAAAACACTGAAATTATCATCGAAACTGAATACGGTCAAATCTCTCAGATGGCCCATCTAACCGACGCCGTGCACCCGGATGTGATCGTGGCCGCCTCGGGCTGGTGGTTTCCGGAGGAAAAGTTTGAAGCGCTTTTCGGATGGGATCGCTGTAATTTTAACATCCTGACTTCAACAAAGAAATTGGGCCGCCAGTTCGGCACACCCAATTTACGAGGCCTCAACTGCCGTATCCGTCTAAAATCAGCGACCACCGGCAGCGACCGAGATTAGGAGAAAGTCCCCCCCTGTAAGGGGCCGGGACCAGGCTCTGCCGGTCGTCGCTTATTTATATAAAGAATTTTGGCGGTGAACCCTTATCAATTCTCGACGGCAAAGCCGGTGGCTTAGGAATGGAGTTAAGATCCGCTGATCATATCGTAGAGTGATTCAGGGAATAGAAAGGTAAATTCATACCTGGCAAAACCGACCACATCGCTATCCTTGAGCTGCAGGGGTTTTTTATCCAGCCGTTTTCCGTTGACCATCGTCCCGTTGGTTGAGTCGCAGTCTCGTATTGAGTAGGTACCTCTTTTGATTTCGAGAATCGCATGCTGTTTTGAGATGGCATAATCGGGCATAATCAAATCATTACCGTCGACCCTCCCGATTGTAAAGGAGTTCACCGGTCCGGTGGCATATTCGCCTTTTACCAGGGGGTAAATCGCATGTTTCAATGTTTCCGAAGGCGATGAGGCCTCTTCTCCATCATCGACTTCAAAAATGACGGTTCTGTTCATCTCCTCTTTGTTGGCTCTTTTCCGCAAATTCAATGAACCGGGCTGAATTGAAGACCCGACGAGCACTGGATGTTCCATAAATCTTGCAAATTTATTCTTTGGGTACACCTTTACGAGTTTTTCCAGGGTTGGAAGAGGGATTCTGCCCGATGCATTGAGCATTTTGGTGATATCGCCGAGCGGTGATCCCGCTCCGCCTTTAACGCCGACAGACTTATCCTCACTATCATTTTTTTGTTTCTTACCCAGACCGAACATATCGGGTCTCCCTGAAAGGCATTCATTAAAATGTTTACGAAATTAATATAATATTATGTCAGATATCGCCTAAAATAGCAAGATATCAATATTTTATTAAATAACTTTAGGTAATTACACCACGTCATTTTAACCACCGGCGGTCTCTTACCTGCATTAATAACACGGATATGATTGACTCCTGCCTCACACCCTTATATTATGGTTAATCTTTTGATGATCAATTCTACTTTGTCACATTATCAACGCTAAATATTTTATAGGAACTTCAAAAAGTTGTGATCTATATTGAGAAAATGATCTAATCCCGCTTTCAGCGGGATTGAAATGCACTAAAATGAGCTAAAATTGAGGTATTCTGTCAATTTTATAAAAATCGACAGAGCCGATTCAGGATACAACTTAAATGCGATTCATTCTTAACATAATTTTAATTTCGATAACAATTGTGGCGTGCTTTATTGAGGATATCTACCTCCATCTTTGGCCGCCTCAAACTGATCGGGCAATATATCTGACCATCCGATCGCACGATAATTTCAGCTTCGACCAACGAACGGCGTTAGATGTCAAACGCAAGGATGCGCTGTCACGGTACACTCCTATCTACCGCCATGATTCGCAGGGTGTCGCAGCCTCCCTCGAAAAGTTTAAAGTTTTTATGAATGCCGTTTCCGCTTTTCAGGAAAAAAAACAAAAAGGGGTGGAGAACCTCCGGAACCGGCTGCAGGATGAATTCGATGTCCAGCTATCACCAGCCGATATTGTCAATATCGTCAAGTATCGCGACCTAAAAAACCTGCTGGAGGGAGTTCTCACCATTGAGGAGTCAATTCTGCAGAACAAAATCATACGCGATGCCCAAGGCCTTATGGACAAGCAGGCCATCGAAATCCAGAGCCCTAATTCCGCCGGCACGGTGACCCATCCGGTCAGTGATCTGATAACCGTTGAAAAGGCCCGCTTCCTGCTGGAGGAAAAAGTCCGGCAGCTTTTTTGGCAGGTCGACAAAAGCGTATTGGATCCGGTTGTAGAGGTTTCCCTCGCCACACTGCAGCCCAACCTTGAATACAATCAAACAGAAAACGAGCGGAGATTGGACAAAATCAACCGGGATTTTCCCTCCGGGATTGTTGAATACAAGTCCGGTGATGCGCTGGTACCGTTTCGCAAGGTTTTAAATGAAAAGGACGTACTGCTGCTGGCCGCTTATCAGAAGCACAAACTTGCCGGGATATATCAGAAGGCGCCGTGGATTTTATTTACCATTCTGTTTATGCTGGGATTCTACAACTTTTTCCTGTCAAAAATTCTGGCGGACGGATCCCGCAGCCAGCCGCCTTACCGCTTTGTTCAGGTACTGCTGATCACCACCGTGGTTCTTCTCACAGGCTATCTGGTAATTACGCCCTTTCCGATTTATGGCTTGCCTTTTTGTATCCTTCCCATGCTGATAATTTTTTTAAACCACGGAAAAATAATCGCAACCGCCACGACTCTGGTTGGGGCCGTGCTGGTCAGCCTTATATCAGGACCGACCTATCAGATTATGCTGTTTCTGACATTCGGCGGACTGGCGGCGGTACTGGTCTCTTCGGGACTGAGAAAACGCCTGCAAATTCTGCTGCCTTCATTACTGGTGGGATTTATAAACACGCTTACCGTCACCATGTTCAACATGGATTGGCAGGCTCTCATTACTCAATTTATATCAGGGCAAGCCTTCAAATTTGACAACCTGGTACTAGCAGTCGACGGTGCACTGACATGGGACATCGCCTGGGCCGTGATCGGCGGACTGGCTGCCGGACCCCTGGCCCTTTTACTGTTACCCCTGCTTGAAATAAGCTGGGCGACCGCTTCAACATTTAAGCTCAACCGGTATACGGATCTAAATCGCCCGCTGATGAAAGAACTTCTGTCCAAAGCACCGGGAACCTATCAGCATAGCATGACGGTTGCCTATCTTTCGCAATCAGTTGGAGAGGCCATCGGAGCCGATACGCTTTTATTGAGGATCGCGGCGTATTATCATGATGTCGGCAAGATGATGAATCCTAAGTTTTTCATTGAGAATCAATTCAATGGTGAAAATCCCCATGACGTTTTAGAACCCCGTGAAAGCGCCCGAATTATCATCAAGCATGTCAGACACGGCATGCGAATCGGTCAGGAGTCCGGAGTGCCCAAAATCGTTGTAGACCTGCTTCTGCAACACCATGGCACCCAATTAATGGAGTACTTCTACAATATTGCAGCCAAAACTTATCCGCAAAGCACAATTCGGGAAGAAGATTTCCGCTATCCGGGACCAAAACCTCAGAGCGTCGAAGCTGCAATTTTAATGATCGCCGACGCCGTCGAAGCCGCCTCCCGGTCCCTGCAGGATCCAACTCGTAAAAAATTCGAAAAAATGGTGCGTCTTATTCTGGTCAAACGCATCGTTGACGGACAATTCAGTGAATGTGACCTGACCTCCCGCGACCTTTCAAAAATCGTCCAAACACTGGTCGATGCACTGGAAGCGTCCTTCCATTCCCGCATTCGATACCCCTGGCAGGAAAAAAAGGCCCTGTCCCAGAAAACATCCTGGAAAATCGGAGCGGAAGCCGACACCGTAAAAGACCAGGATGATCGTGCGTTTCGGCTATAAAGACGGCCTTTGCCACTTTTTTTATCCGCTCACCTTTTAAGGAGGCAGCGGCGGCGCCGGCCGCTGCGCGGCCAGTTTGATCGATAAAAGAAACTTTTGGCAACTCGGATACAGTGGATTTTATATCACACCCACTTCGTTAGAGCTCACAGAGACCGCGGAGAACATTTTTCTTTTGCCGCAGGCGGCTGTAAACCCAGACCTCTGTGATCTCTGAGCGCTCTGTGTGAGATGTAGTTTCATATAAGGCATGGCGCAGTCAATGGATAACATCAGCTAACCGCTCGACGGCCTCCTTCAACTCGGACGCGTCATAATAGGCGAAACTGAGTCGCATATAATTTCTAAAATTCCGCTGGGGAGAAAAATTTGAACCCGGTGGGAAATTAACATGATGTTTATTTGCTCCGGGTAGTAATTTCCGGGCGTCAATTTCCTGCGGGAGGCGTACCCACGTGAAAAAGCCGCCTTCGGGTTCAACGAAGGAGACCAAATCACGAAGATGTTCTCTCAAGGCGAAATTTAACGCGTTCATCCGCTGTAAATATACTTTTTTTAGATGAGAAAGCTGTTTGGCCTGCAGGCCGAGTTCGATGGCACTTTGTACGATCGCCGAGGTAAATGGATTCAAGCCGCCGCCGCTGAATATCAAACCATTATTTATCAGTTTTGCCATCAATTCAGGATGGGTTTGAATCCAGCCCAAACGCAAACCCGGTGCAAGTATTTTTGAGAATGACCCCAGAGAAAGCACGGTGCCATATTCGGTATATTTTGCCATGGGCGGCGGGGGCGTGATGGTATAGGCCAGCAACTGGTATACCTCATCGGCCACAATTTTAAAGTTATAATCCAAACTTAATTGAACCAGTTTTTCTCTGCGGGCGGCTGATAGCGTGCGGCTGGAAGGGTTGTGGAAGGTTGGAATCGTATAGAGAAATGTGGGCCTCTCATGGGGCAGCCTTTCTTCGAGCGCCTCGACGATCAGACCGTCTTCATCCATGGGCAGTCCCACCACATTGAGGCGGTGATCGGCAAATATCCCCAGGGCCAGGGAATAGGTCGGATTTTCAACAAAAACGGTATCGCATGGTTGGGTGAACAACCTGCAAACGTAATCCAGTCCCTGCGAGGCTCCTGTCGTTGTAAACAGATAAGCGGGATCCACCCTGAAATGATACGCTTCGCTGAGAAACCCGGCCAAGGCACTGCGGAAGTACCAGTTCCCCTGCTCGGCACCATACGCTAAAATATACGGGTTATTCTGCGAGAGGCAATGTTCGGCAGCTTGCGCCAAAGCTGCCAGCGGCAGCAAAGACATACTGGGCTGGCCGATGCTCAGGTCGATCATTCCGGGTGGCAGGTTAAAATCTGCGGTGATGATCTTATGCTTTTCTAAAACCATTTTCCGAAGCCCTACTCTGGACCTTGACGACGATCTCGTCAATTTGATTCTCTTTTTCTGCTGAAAGCAGTTTAGCGGGTTTGGCCGCCAATATGTCCAGGATTTTTTTTTCGGCAACCTTGAAAATGTCGCGGCCGCCGTCTTTTTCCCAGGATTCCCAGTTCCTGCGCTCCATCAGGGCTGGCATCCAAAGCTCTTGTCGAAAGTTCTGGAAGGTGTGGGTGTGGGTGAGGAACGTACCGCCGGGGCCCACCTCCTTGATGATTTCCAGAGCGAGAGAATCTTCATCAACTACCAGTTCTCTGGCCATTCGGCGGATGCCCGCCATGCATTCGTCACAAAAGATAAGATCCGGGAAATCCACGACAAGATCCATGTCCAGCTGCCCGGCGTCCATTAAATCCGCCATCAAGCCGGTTACCGTCCCGATCATTCCGGTTTCAAAGCCGGCCTGGGCATCCAACACCTTGGCATCCCTGAGCATTGACGGCATCCGAACGGGTAGATCCAAGTATTGGCCCATCTGGGCCAGACCGACTTTCAAAATTCCGAATTCAGGACAGGCCATGGACACATTCCCGGTTTTCATGTCCACCCCACGCGCAAAGCTGGTGTAAACAACAGGGGCTCCGGGATTGGTCAGCTGGGAGACAACAATGCCGCCCAATATTTCGGCATGGGTTTGGGCAATAGTTCCGGCAATCGTCACCGGCGATGATGTCCCCAGGATCGGACCTGAGCTCAGCATCACCGGTATATTTAGTCGGCTCATTTCCATCAGTGCTTCCAGGGACTCCGAATCGATTCCCAAAGGCGGCAGGGTCAACACCCATCCTGAGATAAAGGGGCGCTCGCGGAAAAGATTCTCATTCCCCAGCGCAATCGCCCCCATTTTGGCAGCGTCCTGGACACAGCGGGCGCCCAGCATCCCGCCGGTAATATGTTTGGTCGTATTTTTAATGGTAGTGGCCCAGGTATACCAGTCGTTGAATTTTCCCGGAACCTCCTGGGGTGTCACCAGCCCTCCGTTTACCCGGATGTGCTGCAGTTGGTCGGCAATGCGCGTCAATGCCGCCAGATCGTCGTTGGTCGCCGGTCGCTTCCGGCGGGTATGCGGATCGATGACATTTACGGCCATGGTCATGCAGGCCAGGGCGGGTTCGTGCTTTTCAAAGGTGACATCATGTTTGGGGTCGCGGCCGTACAGGGTGACATCTTTGCGCTTGGGAACCGTATCGATGGCAGTGCCGACCAATTGTTCCGGAATTCGAACCACATTGTCAGCCAAAATTTCAGCCCCGTTTTGCGACATTATCTCAAGCGCTTCTTCGTGAGGCAGACGCATGCCGATCTCTTTTAGTATCCGCAATGCTTGTTTGTGAAGGAGCGCCACTTCCTGATCAGACAAAAATTGGATAAGCGGTTTCATACCCGGTTCCTTTTCCTACAACACGTTGTCAGAAAAAACTCGGCAAGCGGCCGATACCTCATGGGAAACTTCACTTGGATAGAGCAGAGACCAGATTGAACGTCGAACATCGAACCTCCAACATCGAATTTTGAATGATATAAGTTGAAGCGTCGTAAACAGCCAAAAATTTTGGACAATAAATTTTCGAATTCAAATTCAATTCTAAATCTTCAATTGAATTGCGGAGCGCAGCGACATCATTATTCGATGTTCAAACTTGGACGTTCGATGTTCGATGTTCATTAGTTTCTTTTCCGATCAGATCTGCCGCTATACAGGCCGACGGTGGCGCCAATCGCCTAATGCTGCACCATCGGCTCACAGCTTTCCGATTCGGATACAACCTCGATCTCAATGGCGCCTTCGGCCGGACACACCGAGTAACACCCGCCGCAGCCAATACAATTGTCGGCTTTCACCCACGTATGTTCTTCGCCGTCCTGCATGGCGTTGGAAAAACAAACCTTCAGGCACATTTTGCAGTTGATGCAGCTTTTCTCAATGACCCGTGCTTTTTCAGCAGGCATGTCGCAGTAAGCCATGGCCGCATCCGATGCAATTCCGAGCATCGCATCGATGGTCCGGTAGCCTTTCTCATCCATGAATTTCTCCAAGCCTTTAACCTGCTTGCCCAGCCAGCTGTAGCCGTAGCACATGACCGCCGAGCACATTTCAACGATGTGAGCCCCGCTCATGATAAACATGACGATGTCACGCCAGTCATAGGCGCCGTTGGTTCCCGCGATAAAAATCTCTTGGCCGTAAGCCTTTCTGACTTCATTGATCCAGCGCAGCGTCAGCGGCTTGGTCCACGGACCGCCGACACCGGCTTGGCCGTATATAAGGGGTTTGCCGGTCTCAATGTCCGGGACAAATCCGATGAAACGATTGGTCAGGGTGACGGCCGCCGCACCTGCCTTTTTGAGCCTTCCTGCAAATTCCACCAGGTCCGATACCTGGGGGGTTACTTTGATCATGATCGGGACGGTCAGAGCTTCTGCGACGGCCTGCGTTATTTCACAGGCATAGTCAAAATCTTGGCCGACGTTCATACCGGTGCGCACGCCGGGCATCAGCTTCGGATGGGGGCAGCCGAAATTCAGCTCAATCAGTGGTACGCCGGCATCTTCCATCTGTTTGCCCAGCGTCACCCAACCCTCGAGCTCGATGGAGCCGATACTGCCGATGACAACCGCATCCTTGTCAGCGGCATATTTTAACGTCTCTTTGATTTCCTTGACAAAGTCTTCCGGCGGCTCGATTGCCAGGCCGCTTCGACTGTAGAGACTGAAACCGCGGGGAACTTTCCCGCGACAGACCTCGTGGCGCTGGTTTAAAAAGCGCCATTTGGCACGGGTCGTCAGCGCCCGCATTTCCGGTGAGTCGGTCATGGTTTTGGCAATGACGCCGCCGGCGCCGGTGTCAATGCATTTTTTCATATTTTTGGCGTTAAGCGTCGGTTC
>CP070771.1:904597-913580 GCA_020345785.1 Desulfobacterales bacterium | reverse complement strand
GTTTAACCGGGACGATCTCTACGAACTCAACCAACGCATTCAGCTTCAGCTATGATCTTTTCCCAATCCCCCCGGACCTTAAGCAGCGCTTCACACACCTCTCTGACTGCGCCGCGGCCCCCGGCGGCCGATGTGATCCAATCCGCATAATTTTTGACGATTTCGTGGGCATCGGCGACGGCAATGGGCAACCCGATCCGCCTCATCAGGCAAATATCGGGTAAATCATCGCCGACGAAGGCCGTATGGTCGGCGTCCACTCCCGTCTGCTCGATGATCCTTTCAAGTAGCTGACCTTTTTGCTGAACACCGTCATACAGATACTGAATTCCAAGATCCCGGCAGCGGTGTTGCAGAGCTTCCGATTTTCTGCCGGTCACGATACCGACCTTGATGCCGGCCGCCATAACCAGCTTGATGCCAAAACCGTCTCTGACATTGAATTCTTTAGTCTGGCGACCTCCATCATCGTAAATGATCCTGCCGTCGGTGAGAACACCGTCCACATCGAACAGAAGCAATTGGATATTCTTTAACTTGCGGGGCGCTTTACCTTTCATTTTATTTGTTATTACTCATCAGGCTGGAGCGTCGGATCCTTGGTTGCGGTTGATTATCCGGTGAATTGATTTAAGTTGGGCTAATAGATCATAGACGGTATCGAGTTTCAGCGAATTGGGGCCGTCACACAGGGCCTGGTCGGGATTCCCGTGGACCTCCATGAAAATGCCGTCCACCCCTGCCGCCACGGCCGCTCTGGCCAGCATCGGGGCAAAATCGCGCTGTCCTCCTGAGCGGGTGCCGGCGCCCCCAGGCAGCTGCACGCTGTGGGTGGCGTCGAAAATTACCGGATAGCCGGTTCGACGCATTATCATAAATCCGCGAAAATCCACCACCAAGTTGTTATAGCCGAACATGGTGCCGCGCTCGGTAATTAAAATCCGGTCGTTTCCGGTCGAGGTGATCTTTTCCACCACATTTGAAATATCCCAGGGCGCCAGAAACTGTCCTTTCTTGATGTTCACCGGTTTGCCGGTTTGAGCCACTGCGGTGATGACGTCGGTCTGGCGGCACAGAAAGGCCGGAATCTGAATAATATCCAGCACCCGGGCAGCCGGCTCTATTTCGCTGATGCGATGAACATCAGAAAGAACGGGGACGTCAAATTCTTTTTTAATTTCGGCCAGAACGTTGAGCCCATCGGCCAATCCCGGCCCCCGGAATGATTTTACCGAGGTGCGGTTGGCTTTATCATAGGAAGCTTTAAATATAAAAGGTATCTCCAGGCGGGCCGTAATCTCTTTGAGAGAAGCCGCGATTTCGCGGGTGGTTTCGTAGTTTTCGATCACACAAGGGCCTGAAATAAGAACCAGCGGCAGACCCTGGCCGATAACAATGTTGCCTGTCTTAATTAGGTGCGACATAGGTTTGGTTTGTTGAGTTCGTCCCGATTAAACAAAAGACAACAAAGGTTTAACGGGATAAATTTTGTTCGTTAGGATCGTTATGATCGTCCCGGTTAAAAAAGAGACAAAAAAGGCTTACCCCCGGTTAAATAGGCTTCGCATTTAACTGGGCAAGCGGGATAAATTAGATGGTTTAAGTTTCCGGTTTTTTTATTATACCAGCCAAACTACCAACCAATCAACCAAGAGCTGTCATCTATGGGCTTTTTCCCGCCTTCCCACCTTTCCAGCTTTTCACATGTTTCTCTGTCGAGCGCCTTGCACCGTGGGCCCCCGCTTGAGCGGGATGACACATCTATTCAAAAAATTGTGGTGTGCCTCGTGCGCCGCTCCCATTCCATCTTCTTTCCCTTGCCTCCAGCCTCCAACATCCAGTATACAGCCTCCAGCATCGAGTATCGGTATCCCCCGCAATCGCTGCAATTTATCGCGCGGTCCGCCAAAAGTCAAGAAACGAAAACAAGCCTTGATTATC
This sequence comes from Desulfobacterales bacterium, assembly GCA_020345785.1. Next base: position 911,639 of record CP070771.1, on the reverse strand, counting down.
ACCGGGTTAACTGTTATTTTAACAATTTTAACTGATCATAAGCATAAAACCGACCCCATGAAAAAAGACAAGAAAACACATACCAAATTGTGGCTGATACTCATCGGGTGCCTGATCGTCATCGTGCCCGTTGCCTGGATTTTAATGGTTCGTCTGGAAGGCGAAGCGCCCGTCGTGGAAACGGATCGGCTTTCTTCCTATCTGGGCCGCACTCAGGAGTTTACCGTATCCGTATCCGATGCCAAAAGCGGTCTGCGCAATCTATGGGTCGGGCTTCTGAAGGACGGCAAGGAGACCGTTCTGCACGATGAAAGTTTTCCGTCCCGCGGTTTTTTGAAAGGCGGCAGTTTTCATGAAGCATCGGTAACGATACCGGTGGCTCCCAAAGATTTGGGTTATTCCGACGGCAAGGCCACGCTGCGCATGGTCGTGCGGGACTATTCGTGGCGGGATTGGTGGAAGGGCAATAGGACCTATGCTGAAAAAGAAGTGCTTATCGACACCCGGCCACCGGCCATTGAGGTCCTGAGCCATGCCCATAATGTCAACCAGGGCGGGGCGGGGTTGGCGATTTTTCGCACCTCCGAGGATTGCACGCAAAGCGGCGTTCAGGTCGGCGATAGGTTTTATCCGGGCCACCCGGGATTTTTTAACGATGCGCGCGTTTATGTAGCGTTTTTCGCCCTGGGATACGATCAGGGAACCGATACCGCCATCCACGTAAAAGCCACCGATCTGGCCGGCAACGAGGGGCAGGGCGGGTTGAATTATCACCTGCGGCGAAAGGTTTTTAGAAAGGATCGCATCAACATCACCGATGATTTCTTGGCAAGCAAGCTGCCGGATTTTGCGGCCGAGATCCCTCAGGATGCAAATTTATCGCCGGTGGATAAGTTCCTGGCCGTCAATCGTGATCTTCGGAAATCAAATTACCGGCAAATCGCCGAAGTGTGCGGCAATTCCAATAATAAATTATATTGGCAGGGGGCTTTTTTAAGATTACCGAAATCCGCCAGCCGGGCACGGTTTGCGGATCACCGTACGTATTTCTACCAGGGAAAGGAAATTGACCGGCAGGTGCACTTGGGTATCGATCTGGCCTCACTCGCCAACAGTCCGGTGCCGGTTGCCAATGCGGGCGTGGTTGTATTGGCGCGGCCTCTTGGAATTTACGGTGATACTGTGATTGTTGATCACGGCTTCGGTCTGTTCAGCATGTATTCGCATCTAAGCTACATCGGCGTCAAACCGGGCGATCAACTGGCCAGCGGCGACATTCTGGGCCGCACCGGCGCCACGGGACTGGCCGGCGGTGATCACCTGCACTTCAGTATGATCGTCACCAACACGTTCGTCAACCCGGTGGAGTGGTGGGATGAAAGATGGATCGACCACAACGTCCAGTCCAAAATTGAGCAGGTCAAAACCATCCTAATGCAGGAGTGATGGTACATGAAAAAGTATAAAGTCAGCAAAACAATCCAGCAAATCAATCAGAAAATCAAATCCGGTGAGGTTGTCGTCGTAACGGCCGAAGAGATCATCGATATTGTCAAAAACGAGGGACCCGTGGAAGCTGCGCGCCGGGTGGATGTGGTCACCACGGGGACTTTCGCCCCCATGTGTTCTTCCGGGGCTTTTATCAATTTCGGCCATTCAACTCCCGGGATCAAAGCCTCAAACGTCTGGTTGAACAGCGTACCTGCCTACGCCGGCGTCGCGGCGGTGGATTGCTATATCGGGGCGACCGAAGTCGTTGAAGACGATCCGCTGAACAAAGTGTATCCCGGAGAATTCTCCTACGGCGGAGGTCATGTCATCCAGGATCTGGTCGCCGGGAAAAAGATCCATCTGAAGGCCACGGCCTATGGGACCGACTGTTATCCAAACCGCCTGGTGGAAAAAGAAATTACGCTGCGCACCCTGCCGCAGGCAACGCTGTGCAATCCGAGGAACGGATATCAGAACTACAACTGTGCAGTAAACCTTACGAAGAAAACCATTTACACTTACATGGGCACCCTGAAACCCAGGGCCGGTAATGCGAATTACTGTTCCGCCGGTCAGCTAAGCCCTCTGTTCAATGACCCGTGTTATAAAACCATCGGGCTCGGCACCCGGATTTTTTTAGGGGGCGGGGAAGGGTATGTGACCTGGTATGGCACCCAACATAAGCCTGCCGTCAAAAGGACTGCCAAAGGAATTCCTCTGACACCGGCCGGGACCCTATGGGTTATGGGGGATCTAAAACAAATGAGTCCGCAATGGCTGGTCGGGGTGAGTATCCAGGGTTACGGATGTTCACTGGCGGTCGGTTTGGGCATTCCGATTCCTTTATTGAATGAAGAAATCGCCGGCTACGCAGGCGTGTCTGATGACGAGATTTTTACTCAGGTCATCGACTACGGGAACGACTATCCCAACGGCATTTCCAAAAGCTACGGTCAGGTGAGTTACGCCGAGCTAAAGAGCGGCTGGATTAATATCAAGGGGCAGAAAGTTCCAACGGTTCCCTTGTCAAGCCTGGTAAAAGCGCGTGAAATTGCAGAGATTCTGAAAAATAGGATTTCACAGGGAAAGTTCCTGTTGGGAGAAGCGCAGTTTAATTTGCCGATGTAGGAAATTGAACACTGAAGATTGAATATTGAATATTTGTGGAGATCGCTGCGCTCCATCATTTTTTTATAGTTATAGGATTAAAATAGATTTTTAATAGTTATGGGATTAAAATAGACAGAATTCCTTAAATCTTCAATCTTCAATCGAAAATATTCATTATAGTGTTATCGATGTCGCAGAGCTTACGATCTTTTATCGCGATTGAATTGCCGGAAGCGGTCTGCTCTCTGATGGAGAGGGTGCAGCAGGATCTGAAGTCTTTGCACCTCGAGGTCGGATGGGTGCGACCGCAAAATATCCATCTGACCCTCAAATTTTTGGGCAATATCAGTACAGGGGACATCGATAAAATCGGCGGAGCGATGAAGGATGCCGCAAAAGACTTCGAGCCCTTTACCCTGACTGTCGGCGGACTCGGTTTTTTTCCGGGTATCAAGCGACCCCGTGTCATCTGGGTCGGCGTCGGCGGACAAACCGGTCAACTTTTTGCGCTGCAGCGCAACCTGGAAGACCGGCTGGCTGCAGTCGGTTTTCCGAGAGAGAAAAGATCATTCAAAGGACATTTGACCTTGGGGCGCTTCAGGGGTGGGGCAGATCCCGATAGGATCCGCCAGATCATGCAGGAATATTCAGATTTTGGAAAACAAGAATTTACGACCCACCGGGTCGTGCTGTTTAAAAGTGATTTGAAGCCAACCGGTGCGGTTTATTCTCAACTGCTGCAGGCTGAACTAAGAAATGAATATTGAAAAATGTATATTGTATATTTGAGGAATTCGCTGTGCTCAAACTTTTCCAAAAATTTAATTTGATGGGATACCTTAATTCGTCAATCGTCCTTCGACATTCGAAAGGGGAGGAGGAAATATGCCTACTTTAACAGACAAAGAACGAGCCCTGGAATCAGCCATGGCTCAGGTGGAGCGCCAATTCGGCAAAGGGGCCATCATGAAACTGGGCAGCAAGGAGGTAATTGAGGTACCGGTTATCTCCACTAGTTCCCTGTCTCTGGATAAGGCGCTGGGTATCGGAGGATTACCCCGGGGCCGAGTGGTGGAAGTTTTTGGGCCGGAAGCATCCGGCAAAACAACACTGGCGCTGCATGCCGCGGCAGAAGCACAGAAAAAGGGGGGGATTGCAGCCTTTATTGATGCCGAGCATGCCCTCGACGTTGGCTATGCCAGAAGACTGGGCGTCAATTGTGATGAACTGCTGGTCTCTCAGCCGGATACCGGCGAACAGGCCCTCGAAATTGCCGACATGCTGGTGCGAAGCGGAGCCATCGACGTGATTGTGATCGATTCGGTGGCGGCACTGGTGCCGCGGGCCGAAATAGAGGGTGAGATGGGCGATTCTCACATGGGACTGCAAGCCAGATTGATGTCCCAGGCCCTGAGAAAATTAACCGGTACCATCGGTAAAACCATGACCACCGTCATCTTCATTAATCAGATCCGTATGAAGATCGGAGTGGTCTTCGGCAACCCGGAAACCACGACGGGAGGTAATGCACTAAAATTTTATGCCTCGGTTCGACTCGACATCCGACGCATCGGGTCCATCAAGGACGGCCAGGAAATCGTGGGAAACCGAACCCGGGTGCGGGTGGTCAAAAATAAGATGGCCCCGCCGTTTACCGAAGCGGAATTCGACATCACATACGGGGAAGGAATTTCAAAAACCGGCGACCTGGTTGATGTGGGTGTAGATGCCGGCATTATCGACAAAAGCGGTTCCTGGTATTCTTACAACGGAGAACGTATCGGCCAGGGACGTGAAAATGTCAAACGGTTTCTGATGGAAAATCAGGATATTTACGACAGCATTTATCAGAAAGCCAGAGAAGCCTTGGGATTTGTGAAGAAAGAACCGGAGGCGGCGGTGGAGGAGGCCAAATGAAGAAGTTGAGAGGGTGAGAGGTTCGGAGGCTGGGAGGGTGAGAAGTTTAGAAGATCAGAAGATCAGAGGGCGAGAAGCTGGTCAGCTCGTGAGCAAAAATTGGGTAAGTTTCCAGTCAACCTAATCAACTCAATCAACTTAATCAACGAATCAACTAAGCAACGATCTAAACGTTCTAAACGAAGCAAATTTATCCCGCTTGCCCAGTTAAATGCGAAGCCTATTTAACCGGGGTTAAACCATTTTTTTTCTTTTGTTTAACCGGGACGATCTCGACGATCATAACCAACCCAATAAATACAGTACAACGCGCCACGCGGAATGGGAACCCGCAGGGCGCAAACGGAGATATAGATGACAGGCAACGACACTCGCAGAAAATTTCTTGAATATTTCCAAAAACGCAATCACCAGATTGTGCGAAGCTCATCCCTCATTCCCCAGGAAGACCCGACGCTGCTTTTCATCAACGCCGGAATGGTGCAGTTTAAGCGCGTTTTTCTGGGCGAAGATAAAAGGGATTATTTGCGGGCCACGACCTCACAGAAATGTGTACGGGCCGGTGGCAAACATAATGACCTGGAAAATGTCGGGTATACGGCCCGCCACCATACCTTTTTTGAGATGCTCGGTAATTTTTCCTTTGGCGATTATTTTAAAGAAGGCGCCATTGAGTTTGCTTGGGATCTTTTGACCAACGGCTATGGACTGCCGGAGGACAAGTTGTGGGCTTCGGTTTACCTGGACGACGATGACGCCTATGATCTGTGGCACAAAATGGTCGGTCTGCCGGAGGACCGCATCGTTAGATTCGGTGAAGAGGATAATTTCTGGTCCATGGGGGATACCGGACCGTGCGGACCCTGCTCGGAAATCCTGATTGACCGTGGTGAACAATACGGCTGCGGCCGGCCGGAATGTACCGCCGGCTGTGACTGTGACCGGTATCTGGAAATCTGGAACCTGGTTTTTATGCAGTTTAACCGTGATGAAGCCGGTAATATGACGCCCCTGCCAAAACCCAGCATTGATACAGGTATGGGGCTGGAACGGATCGTGTCCGTCATTCAGGATGTGCCCACGAATTTCGACACGGACCTCATCCGGCCGATCATTGAAAAAACCGAAAGCCTGGCTGGGAAAAATATAGGAGAATCCCGTGAGACCGAGGTGGCCATGAAAGTTATCGCCGATCACAGCCGGGCCGCCGCTTTTCTCATCGGTGACGGGATCCTGCCTTCCAACGAAGGACGGGGATATGTTCTGCGGCGCATCATGCGGCGGGCAATCCGTTTCGGCCGCAATATTGGATTGCACAAGCCCTTTCTCTTTCAAACCGCCAAAGTCGTTTTCGATATCATGAAACAGCCATATCCTGAACTTGCCGATGCCGCCGCCTTTATCACCAATGTGATAAAAAATGAGGAGATGCGGTTTCTGGAAACCCTGGATACGGGCATGAAACTTTTAAACGACACCCTGGCCGGAATTAAAGCCCGCGGCCAGGACGAAGTGCCCGGCGATGTTATCTTCAAATTGTATGACACCTACGGATTTCCGGTGGATATTGTTCAGGATGTCGTGCGGGACGAAGGCATGCGCCTGGATATGGCGGGATTCAACGGGGCCATGGACCGGCAGCGGGCCCGGTCAAGATCGGTGGCCACGTTCGACCGTATCAGCGATGCATACAAAAATCTTTCAGCCCGCGGCGTCAGACCCCGGTTTATGGGTTACGATTCATTGACCGCAGCATCCAAAATACTGGTGATCGTAGCAGACGGCGAAGAAATCAGCGAGGCAACTGAAGGCCAGGAGCTTGAAGTCGTCACCGAAAGCACACCGTTTTATGCCGAGTCCGGCGGACAGGTCGGCGACACCGGCACCTTAACGGGATCTGATTTCGAGATGGAAGTTCTTGACACGGTTAAAGACCCCACCGGACTTATTATTCACCGCGGCAAGCTTCTTGCGGGTCGGGTTCGAAAAGGGCAGACCGTATCGCTAGCAGTGGACGGCACCAAGCGGCAAGCCACGGCCCTGAATCACACTGCCACCCATATTCTGCACGCTGTTTTACGCCAGGTACTAGGGGATCATGTCAAACAAGCCGGATCGCTGGTGGCGCCGGACCGGCTGCGGTTTGATTTCACCCATTTCTCCCAGGTGGACACCGATACCCTGGAAACCATCGAAAGACTTGTAAACCAGCGTATCCGCGAAAACCTGCCCACCACCACCGTAGAAATGGACGCCGAAGATGCTTTCAAATCCGGTGCTACCGCCCTGTTTGAAGAAAAATACGGCGATCGGGTCCGTGTTGTCTCGCTGACCGACTTCAGCAAAGAACTTTGCGGCGGCACTCATACCGATCGAACCGGAAACATCGGCCTTTTTAGAATTGTCGGAGAATCCAGCGTGGCATCCGGGGTCAGAAGAATTGAAGCCTTGACCGGCGAGGCTGCGCTGGCCTACTCCCAGCAGAATTCAAGAATTCTGCTGGAAACCGCCCACCTGATCAAGG
>CP070771.1:895467-904497 GCA_020345785.1 Desulfobacterales bacterium | reverse complement strand
GCTGCGACGGGACAAGGCAGCACGACACGTTGGGACGCCAATTAGCCGGAATCGATACCCATCCAGATACCGAAAGCGGGCTTTGTTGTCAACATTGCTTTTTTGAGCACGCGGGGGCGACGTTCATGAGGACGGGGATGATGACCATAAACATATTAATAACTTTTTAAAATTAAGCAAGGCTGTGTGGGAAAGCGCTAAATTTCTGCTTTATATCAAAAGATCAGATAATCATGAAATGAAAAGACACATGGCCAATATTTAACCGCTATCTGATGAGAATTTTGGGCAGCATTGAAAAAGCATGAGTCCTTTCAAGTGATTATGGTTTTTGTTGGCCAAAACATAACCGAATCCACTTGGAATAAGAACTCATGCTCATCAAAACTATACTCAAGGAAACGATCCCCTTACTAGGGTTTAAGATTGATTCAATCACCAAAAGTGGTCCTTCATCGTACCCTTCCTTTCCCGAATAAAAAAGCCACGCAGGCGCCTTTCCCTTAGCAGGGGCATCGGGCTTCCGTGGCTCTTTTGGATCGTAGACCCGTTCACGGTGTTTTCTGCACCGCCCAGCTTGGTGGCGGGCCGTTTCGATGCCTTTTGTCCTGGGATGAAACGGCGTGTCCGTCAAGGCCTCGCAGATGCCGCAATTGTTCCATGCCCGGGCGGAAACGGTTCGGGTTGGGAAAAAGGGTTGACAGTCAGACGCCCTACTGCTATCTGACGAATGTCGACATACGACATTTGAATATCGAAAGTATATTATCCAACGAGATTGTACTCCGCTGGCGTCGAACAAAACGCTTATGCCGCCCAACGTCATCCAAGCAGAGGAAACCGCATGAATCTTGCTAAAATCCCGTTCGTGCCGAGGAAGCTGAACGTGTTTCAAGACGGGGGACGCCGCCGGTGCGGTGCGGTGAACGGACCGGGCTGTCGACAGGCGCATCCCTCTCACCTTCCCGCTAAAGGATTGCGAGCACATCAGTAGCATCATCGTAACATGTTTGACGAATTTGTCGGACGAAGGGCTGTTCGATGAGCGGCCTCCGCCGGATACCTCGTCCGCGCGAACGAAATCCGTGGCGATTGTTCCGGCGACGGCCCAAATCGATGCCCAAACGTCGGCGGGGAGCGATCGTTAACGATTTGCTGGATTTCAACGTAAACAATGAAAGGGGGTTCAAATGGGTAAGAACTTGAAAGTGTTGCTTGGCATCTTGGCCGTTTCGGCGGTGCTGATAACTGCGGGACAGGCCGCCGACAAGGTGATCATCGGAACCTTTGGTGATCCGACGCCGACCCAGATGGCGGCGAAGGAGGGCAAGTTCGCGGCCGCGACCGGCTGGGTCGTCGATTGGCGCAAGTTCGCCTCGGGGACCGACGTCATCGCGGCAATGGCCTCCGGCGACATCAAGGTGGCGGAACTCGGCTCATCACCATTTGCGATCGCCGCCACGCAGGGCGTCGATCTGCAGGCGTTCATGCTCGACTACGTCATCGGCAAGTCCGAATCTTTGATTGTTCGCAACGGTACGGGCATCAATACCCTTGCCGATCTGAAAGGCAAGCGCATTGCCGTGCCGGTCGGCTCGACGGCTCACTTCTCGCTGATGGGGGCTCTGAAACACGCCAACATCGACGAGCACGCCCTGACCATCATGAGCATGTCGCCAGACCAGATTGTCGCGGCATGGCAACAGTCGGCCATTGACGGGGCGTTTGTCTGGCCGCCGGCGCAGACCGAAATCCTGCAGACCGGCAAGCGGCTGGTCGGTGCCGACGAGGTCGCGGGCTGGGGCTACCCGACCTTCAACGTCTGGGTCGTCAACACGGAATTCGCTCAGAAGAACAAGAAGGCCCTCATCGCGTTTATGAAGGCCAACGACGACGCACTTCAGGCTTATCTCAACAACCCGGCTGCCTGGACACCGGACCATGCCGGGGTCAGGGCCATCGCTGCGCAGACGGGCGCGGATCCGAAGCAAGTACCGGAAACGCTTCTGGGCTACACCTTCCTGCCGCTGGCGGAGCAGTTGAAACCGCAATGGCTCGGCGGGGGCATCACCAAGGCGACGAAGGACACGGCCGAATTCCTGAAGTCGGCCGGTCGCCTGGACCACGTCGCGGATGACTATTCGAAGTACGTGACCGACGAGTATGTGAGGGAAGCCGTTCGCTGATCGGCGGCGACCACCAATCCAGAATGGACCCGGTCTCCGGAAGGGGACCGGGTCCATTCCAACAGCAAGGAACCACCACAATGGGTCTCCAGATCAACAAGGCGTCGGTCGTATATCCCGGCGTCGGCCGCCGGCCGCCGGTCGAGGCGCTGCAGGACATCGACATCGAGATGGACGAAGGGGCTTTCGTCGTCGCCATTGGTTCTTCGGGCTGCGGCAAGTCGACGTTGCTGAACCTGATTGCCGGATTCCTCGCTCCGACCAGCGGCGAGGTGCTGGTTGACGGCGCGCGGGTGGAGGGACCGGGGGCCGACCGCTCCGTGGTCTTCCAGAAACATGCCCTGCTTCCCTGGCTGAATGTCCGCGACAACGTGACCTTCGGACTGATGCTGCAGGGCCATTCCAAAAATGAGCGCTACGCCGTCGGGGACCGCTTCATCAACCTTCTCGGCCTTCGCGGGTTCGAGGACTCGCCCGTCTACGCCCTGTCGGGCGGCATGCAGCAGCGCGTCGGTATCGCGCGGGCGCTGACCTGCGACCCCAAGCTGCTGCTGATGGACGAGCCGCTCGGCGCGCTCGACGCGCTGACACGCGAAAAAGCGCAGGAGCTCATCCTGAACATCTGGAACGATACTGGCAAGTCGATCTTCTTCATCACCCACAGCGTGGAAGAGGCGCTGTTCGTGGGGACAAAGCTGATCGTGATGTCGCCGCGTCCTGGCCGGATTACCCATCGGCTCGACCTGCCCTTCTCCAGGAGATTCCTGGAGGGAAGCCCCGCGCGGTCGGTCAAGGCGTCGCCCGAATTCATCGAGATCCGCGAGGAGGTGCTCGGCATCATTTTCGCGGACGAGGAGGCCGCATGACCACCAAGAACGCCAAGAACGGCGACGGCCCGGGTCTGTTCGCCCGTTTGTCGCGGGGACGACCGACGCGTCCAGGGGAGACGTACGGGGTTCCGGGGTCCGGCGACACCATGACACTTAGCTTGGTGACGATCGCCATCCTGCTGTTCGTCTGGTGGTTCGTCACAGCGATGGGGTGGGTGAAACCGCTGTTCGTGCCAGCGCCCCAGACCATCGTCCAGAAGTTCATCGTGATCTGGGGCGAGGGGTTCACTGGGACGCCGCTGTGGAGTCACATCCTCATATCGACCGGACGGGTGTTCGGCGCCTTCCTGCTGGCCTGCGTCATCGGCATCCCGCTCGGCCTCGCCATGGGCATCAGTCCCTTTATCCGAGGTATCTTCGACCCTCCCATCGAGTTCTACCGGCCGATCCCGCCGCTCGCCTACCTGCCCCTCATGATCATCTGGTTCGGCATAGGCGAGACGTCGAAGGTGCTGCTGATCTTCCTGTCGGTGTTCGCCCCCGTCGCCCTTGGCGCGCGGGCCGGCGTGCGTTCCGCCGCCATCGAGCAAATCCATGCCGCCTATTCCTTCGGCGCCACCCGCTGGCAGGTCCTGCAGCACATCATCCTGCCGGCGGCCATGCCCGAGATCCTGACAGCCATGCGCGTCGGCATTGGTTTCGGCTGGACCACCCTGGTGGCCGCCGAGATGGTGGCCGCGACCCGGGGTATCGGCTACATGGTGCTGTCGGCCTCGCAGTTCCTGCAGACGGCGATCGTCATCATGGGCATCGTCATCATCGCCGCCATCGCTTATCTGTTCGACCTTCTCATGCGTTCCATCGAGCGCAAGGTCGTTCCCTGGAAAGGCAAGATGTAGGCCCATTCGACCCCAGCGGAGTTGACATGTCGATCACCTATCTCAAGAAGACCTCCCGCACGGTTGAAACCGGGCAAGAGGACGTGCGGACAACGATACAGTCGATGCTTGATGAGCTCGAAGCGGGTGGCAACAAGATCGTCCGTCGCTTTGCCCGTGACTTCGAAAAGGGGAGGGCGACATTCTCGTCGCTCCGAAAGAATTGGAGGTGGGCAATCATTGCCGGGGGGATTCCCGGTTTGCTCATCGGCGCCTTCCTGATGGTCTGCGGCCACCTGCTGTCAAAAAAGCACGGGTACAATGGCGACGGCAGGAAAGCCACTTTTGGTGAAATACTCAAAGCACTGAAAGACGCCATCTTCGCGCTCATGGTACCGCTCATCGTGCTGGGGGGTTTTACGGCAGGTTCACGACGCCGACCTAAGCCGGCGTTATCGCCGTTGTCTATTCCCCTGTTGCCGAAGGCCTTATCCTGCGAACGCTTTCCTGGAAAAAGATCTGACAGGTCCTGCGGGGTACCTTGCTGACCACGTCTTCGATTTTCCTCGTCGTTGCCATCGTGACGGCGTTGGAGCAGATACTGCTGTTTTACAATGTGCCGGCCGTCAGCGACGCCATGGAAGAGGATGCCTTCTGGGTTCGCTACAACAGGGAATTCGACAACCCCGCGGTTGGCAAGGCGCTGATCCGCGCCCTTGAGCAATGCGGGCTTCCGCTGCTGCAGTCCGATGCCGCCTATCCGAGGCATACGGGCGAGATGCGCGACAACGCGGCCTCCCTCGGCCGTCGAATCGTTGCAATGGGCCGGCGGATCGAAAAAGCCGGTTCGGCAGCCGAAAAAGTCCGGCTCATTGGGGAATTGGCGATTCTGGTCAGTCAGGACGCGGGGGGCATGATTTACATGACCGACGCTGTCCACGAGATCGCGGCGGGAGGTAGGCTTGTCCCGGCGACGGCCGCGGTTTTCTCCATGGCCGTATCCAGGGCGACAATAGAAAGGTGTCTGGTTCCGGATTTTACAAGGACCGACGCCATGCACTATCTGACCGTCACCGGGCTAGCGATAAAGATCCTGTTCCGAAAATCTTGAGGAAGCGGCGTCATTTCTCGAACGGCAGAACCGGTTCGCCCGGGATGCTCTCGAACGGCTGATCCATGAGAAACAGGGGTCGTGATTGAAAACATTTCTGAAAATTGATACGTCTACCGCCGGCAGGGATGGATGCTTATGAGCGTCTTTCGAAAGCAGACATATAGCGATCAAGTAGCCGATTATATCAAGGGCCGCATCCTCAGCGGCAATTTGTCACCAGGTAAAAGCACCGGTGGGGTTACCGTAACAGTTTCCGGGTATTTCAATCCGCTGCCTGTATTGAGCAGCACGACGCGCTCCTCCGGTTTGATCCAGCCGGAGTCCCTTGATTTAATGGCGGCGCTCAAGTTAGCTGCACCCTCGGGACAGATGAACGTGCCTTCGGTCCTGGCCATCAGGGCAGATGCTTTGAGCAATTCATCGTCTGTTACGGCAATTGCGCAGCCATCGGTCTTGTAGATGGCATCCAGCACCAGGAAGTTGCCCAAGGCTTTGGGCACGGTGATGCCGAAGGCACAGGTCTTTGCACCGTTCCAGAATTCCGAATCCGAGCGCTTCTCCTCGAAGGCTTTAACGATGGGTGCACAGCCGGTTGCCTGAACCGCCACCAGGGGCGGCAGTTTTCCCTCGACCCAGCCCATCTGCTTCAATTCCATCAAGGCTTTGTAAATGCCGATAATTCCGACACCGCCACCGGTGGGTTACAAAATTACCTCGAGCATTTCCCAGTTGAACTATTCGGCTTTTTGATAAACAATGTGGTTTTGACCACCTTTGCTAGACTGCTTCCCGCAGCTTCGAGGATGCTCTTGAGATTGTTCATGGCCCGGCGGGTCGCCGATTGGATGTCTTGATTGATCAGGTCCCCGGTAGAGGGCATCAGGCCAATTAACCGGAAACAAACACCATGCTGTCGGTTTTTACGGCTTGGGAATAGGGTCCTAGTGCTCCTGGCGCGTTGTTGGTCGAAATGATCCTTCGGTAAGATTTCGAGATTTTTCTTTTTTTCCTCCTCGGTGAATTCGTTGCTTTAGTTTAAAAAACCTCGTCGGCCACCTGACGGATGACCGCCGCAATGGTGTTGCAATCATCCAAGGAGAATGTCAACGGGATTCGGAAATCACACATGAAATCTAGAACCTTTCTTGTATTGGGAAGGGGCTGGTGTACCTTTACGTACTGCCAGCTCTCCCACGAACTGGTGAAGGCGACGGGCTCCTTGGCACCAAACCATTTGATTTCAACCCCACGTTGCGCGCAGGTGGTTAAAAACGTCTTTACCGCGGTCACGGTTGTATCGGTTAAGGTAAACTGAATCGAGGACCCGACATAGGCCTCTTTCTTCTGTCTTCGGGGAACACGGATGTGCGGAATTGCAGACAGTTTTGCTTCCAGTAAGTCGTAGCGCTCGTTCCAGCGCCGGCATTGGCGATCGAGATCAGCCAACTGCGGCCGGATCAGTGCCGCTGTCAAGTTGGTCATGCGCAGGCTGAAATTGGGGATAATTTTCTTATATCGCTCGAATATTTCCAAGGGTGGGCGAGAGATATGACGGTCGAAGAGCATGTACGATCCGGAGTATAAAATGGCTTTGGCCATAATATCATCGTCATCGGTCACCAGCAGTCCGCCTTCACCTGAATTGATATGTTTGTAGGTCTGGCAAGAATAGCAGCCGACCTTGCCGAACCGCCCCGTAAAAGTATCACCCCAGCGGCAGCCCACCGTATGGGCGCAGTCCTCGATAAGGGTGATGTCTAATGTCCGGCAGATCTCGGTCACACGGTCCATATCAACAATATGCCCCCGCATGTGGGACAGGAGAAAATACCTTGCGCTGGACTGCTTGGCCTTTGTTTCTAAATCGTTAAGATCGGTCAAGTAGTCATCGGTAATCTCAACGAATACCGGCTCGGCTGCGGCATTTTCAATCGCCCCGGGCACCGGTGCCAGGGTGAAGGCGTTGCACAGGACTTTGTCTCCCGGCAAGACACCTGCACTCTTCAGAGCCACATAAATTGAACTGCCGCAGGAGGAAAGGCCCAAGCAATAGCGCGATCCGACATAGTCAGCGTACTCATTTTCCAGGAGGGCGACATCCGATACTTCCCCTGCTGCGTTATTGTATCGGTGCAGGCGACCGGATCGCATCAACTCCACCGCACGATCGATCCCGGCCTGAGGTATTGGTTCCTGACGGGTGAATTCCTTGGTAAACAGCAATGGTTCTTTTACTTGATCATTCATTTCAGGTTTATCCTTGCCGTGAAGCCTTACACATAAGATTTCTGTTTATACACATCGAAGTCGAACTTTTCAGCCGGGAAGTATTTGCGCAGGCGGATATCGGCCAGCGTTTCCTTAACGATCCGGCTGGTTTTGATATTTTGTGATTCAATTGGCGGCTTAGCCTTTTTAAGGTAGGTTGCCATCAGTGCTCTCCAAATACGTTTATCTTTGAGCTCGAAAGCAGAGATGTGAATTATTTAATATTTCCGTTACTATATTCGTAACAATTTTTCTAATAAAATATCTTTAAAAAAACGGACTCTGTCAACAGTAGGTATGTCTTTGGGCTCTTTTTTTAATTTGGGAAATTTAGGGGATGATTAATTTGACTAAATAATTCTACTGAAGGCTACCCATATCTTCATTATATTTTTATCACTTCCCGTCTATATCTTGTTCCGACACTATCCAGTAAGATAGCCCCTGAAACGATACAGCCGCCAATTACGGTAAGTACGCTGGGGGCCTCGTTAATGCCAAAAATGGGCAGATAAACCCAAACAACCCCGCCGACAACCTCCACCAATGAGAGCAAGTTCAGTTCAGCCGCCGGGAAATACTTGGCGCCAATCGAAAACAGAATTAAGCCAATGCCAACCAGTGAGCCATGGACAATGCTTAGAAAGATATTACGATTCGGCATCAATACCGAGCCGCTTTGCATATATAGAACACCGGCGGTTAAGATAGTACATAGGATTCCGGCAAGTGCGATGGTTGCAAACTGGGGCGTTTCCTTACGACACCGCAGGGAGACCGAAAAAGTTGCAAACCCGCATGCCGCGGCAAATCCTGTGATAATTCCAAGCACGCTGCCGGCTTCCAAACCTTCAATCACCATCACGGTAATACCGATGAGGGCCATGGTCATTGCTACCCAGGTAAGTGGAGGGATCTTTTCTTTAAGAATCGCAATGCCCATGAATGCCGCAAGAAAAGGGATGGTGGCGAACAAAAACAGCGTATTGGCCGCCGTTGTCAAAGTGATGGACCAAATAAAGCAGATAAAGGCGCCCACGAGCCCAAGCGCGCCGATAATACCTGGCATGCCGATTCTTCTAAAATTGTCAACAAACCGGTTCCCATCCTTGACCGTGAGATAGATGCATAAAATCCCAGCAATCGTCAGCCCCCTGAAAAATAGATATTGCCAGCGATAGTATTGCGGATCGACCATGTAGCGAATGGTCAGTGCTCCGAATGACCACAATGTGCCTGCAGTCAACACGAAAAATAGCGCTTTTGAGTGAGCCATCTTTGCCATTCTTGCCGTTTCTTTAATAAATCTACCGAATCTTATTAAGAATTAACAAAAAAATAACAATTTTTAATAACGATTCAAAAATACAGCTAAAACAGAAAACAATCAAGGCGCTTTGACCTTTAGCGCGCCACGTTCTCTATAAGGCCCTGCAGACTGATAACACTCATCTGCAGCTGGCATAAAAAAAGAGCCGCTTGAAAAAAGTGACTCTATTTGTTTTTGATGGCGTGCCGAGCCGTAGCTTGTGAAAGAGGAACATCCTATAATCCCTCTGTCAAGAGAAAAATACCAAATTTTTCTTTTTATGGGAAAAAGAGGGACGTCCGTGTCATATTTACATATATAAAATCTTATGACAAGAAAGAAGAATGCCACTCAGAGCCCGCATAGATGTGCCGGGCGAATTGCATCACATTATCACCCGAGATAATGCCGGAGGCCGGTATCAAGATATCGGTGAATCATTCTA
>CP070771.1:886279-895367 GCA_020345785.1 Desulfobacterales bacterium | reverse complement strand
AATCTCCAACATCAATACCGTCCGCCCTTCGCCCCGATTCCTTTATCCTTTAACCTTTTTCCTTTCTCCTTCAAACTGTCAGCTATGAGCTATGAGCTGTCGCGATAGCGCTCTCCTTTCACCTTTTTTTTCAACACGAAATCTGCAATATCAAAAATTTCCGCTTCAGTTGGTGCCCGAAAAATATACCTTTCGTTTCCCATAGCCTGCCGGAAGAGGGGCGGATTTTGGTCATGCTCGACGAGACACTTTCCGAAGACGGCGAGGATTTCTTCATGGCGGTATGCATAATTCTTATCTTTGCGTCCGATGTAGCAACAGTAATATTTCTTTTGCGACTGCACGGCCGTTTTGCCGTCTACGATCATCCGGGCGTAGGCCCGGTACAAATCATCGTCGACACTGTAGTTCATCATGTCCACAATGGCCCCGCCCGGTGGCCGGCAATTGATTTCGATAGGCATATAGGTTTCGCCGATTTTAAAAAATTCAAAATGAAAAAATTTTCTGCGAATATCAAAGAGCCTCACAAGTTTTTGACCGACGATGCGCAGTTCATCCGCAATGTTACGGTGGACATAGAAAAAGGTGTCTTTGCCCAGGACGTATTCGAGAACGCCGTCGCCGTAGATCAAAGAATTTTCAAAAACAACATTGCCTTCGTAGTCCGTCAGACCGTCATAGGTGACGATACCGGCTTCAATAAATTCCTCGATGAGATAATCACCCTGGATTCGGGTCAGAATCGATTGAAGCTGGGCTTCATTCTCGATCCGGTGAATTCCGCCGGCGCCGACCCCCTCATCCGGTTTTAGTATCAGCGGATAGCCCAGGGTATCAGCCAATTGCACCGCCTGTTTGAAATCCGTGACCCGCGCCCCCTTGGCGGCCGGCAGCCCAATTTTTTTAAAAAGCTGTTTCATCGCGGTTTTTTTCTTCAAACGGCTCAGGTCGTGGGTTTTGATACCGTCAATCTTGTATTTTTCATTTATAAAAGCCTCCAGGCTCAGCCACTGTTCATTGTGAGATTCCACCAGGTCGAAATTTTCCGGCTGCCCTGAAGCGTTCATTTGAGCCAAGAGCTGATCCACTGCCCACTGAACAGCATCAGGATTACTCAAATTCGTGCGGACGTACCAAGCCAGCGCCGAGCGCAAGTCCGCAGGCATGCTGTAAAAATCCGCTTCACCGACGGCCCAGACCCGAACACCCAGTGCGTGCAAATGCCGAATGAAATGCGCGTAATTGGGAGGAAACTCGGGAGATATATACAGGAAATTCATCTACTGCCTCACCGAAAATAATTTGTCCACATCTCAAAATTGGTCACAAGTCCAAGTAAGATAATGATGCTGTGGGGAAAGTAAAGGACAAATCCTCGCTTACCGGAATGCTGAGCGAAGCTTGGTCCACCCTGCCCTGGGAAAAGGATTGAGGAAAGAGATCAACCGGCGAGGTTTAAATTCCAAATTCCAAGCACCAAATAACAAATAAATCACAAATCACTATAATTTGGAATTTGTGATTTTGATTTGCGACAGCTGATTTTTCAGAAAGGTGATAAAGTTCTGCTCTCCGTCACCAAAGGAAATCCGGACACCGACAACGATAAGATCTAAGTGAAATGGATTATCAGGCGGTAGTCGAACCAAATCCTTTTCCGTTGTTATGAGGCAGTTGACGTCCGCTTTTTCAGCTGCCGCAAGAATTTGATTCAAATCATGCGGAGTGTAGCAGTGATGGTCGGAAAACTCAAAAAATCCCGCAGTCTTAAAGCCGAGATCCTTTACCGTATTTTGAAAATCCTGGTTACGGGCAATGCCGGAAAAACCGAAGATCTTCGTGCCGATCCATCTTTGAACAGCTTCCGGTGAAAGGCGCTCCGCATTTTCATCAATCGAGATTTGCGCCCCGCTTCTGATGGTATACCAGTAAGGCGTATATGACGATGTAAATACAGGAAGTTGTGGATAATGCTGTCTTATCGACGCAATCGAGGATGCCGCGCTGCCGGCCGTATCAGCCCGATATCTGGTGAGAATACAGGCCGTGGCCCGCTCCAGGCCGGAAATCGGCTCTCTTAAGATGCCCCTGGGCAGCAGGTGCATATTGCCGAAGGGTTGCCGGTGATCCAGCAGGACAAGATCGACATCCCGATGAAGCCTTAAATGCTGAAAACCATCATCGAGCACAATTACATCCGGCTGGAATTTTTTCAACGCCAGCATACCGGCGGCATACCGGTCTTTGCCGACGATAACCGGCACGTCTTTTAGTCGGCCGGCCAGCAGATAGGGTTCATCGCCGGCCTGTTCCGGTCCCATGCAAATCGAACGTCCGTCGCTGACGACACCGCCGCGATTTTGGGCCTCGCCCCGATACCCCCGACTGACTATAGCCGGCTGGTATCCGAACTGTTTCATCTTTTCGGCCACATACATTGTCATGGGAGTTTTGCCGGTGCCGCCCACGGCAATGTTTCCGACACAAACAACCTTGCACGGCAGACCTCTGGCAGGTAGTATTTTCCGCCGGTAACCCAGCTGCCTGATCTTCTGCCCGGCGCCATAGAATAAGGATATCATGTAAAAGACCGAGGCCAGGGAGACTAACGGGGCGCGACCCTCGCTGTTCATGACGGATTCAACTACTTTTTTAAACCACAGGTAAGTGTTCACAGGCTCAGGCTATTCGGCATTTAAAAGACTGAATAAAGCAAGACAGGCAAAAATAAAATTTGACACCCAGGCGGCAATAAACGGCGGCAGCAGCCCGCCATAACCAAGTGAAATGCAAAAACTGTAGCTTATATAGTAAAGGAAGACCACCACAATTCCCATGGCGATATTCACCGAAAGACCGTGCTTGGTTATTTTTCGAACTGAAATGCCGGCCCCGATAATGCATACGATCAGGCTGGAAAGCGGCAAGGCAAATTTGCCGTGAAGATCCACGCGGTAAGGGGTGGCATCGTAACCCTCGGCTTCAACGTCCTGGATGTAGTACAGCAGCTCCCTGAAACTCATTTCTTCAGACTTTTTAGCAACCCGCTGAAGATCTTCCGGCAGAAAGTTGATATTTTCGATTTTCTTTTCATGAAACTTAACCTCATAGGATCCGGTTTTTTGATTCAGCACCTGCTCCATGATATCATTAAACACCCAGTGTCCCTCTCGAAAGACGCCTTTGGCGGCATCGATACGTCGGGTGAGCCGGAAGCGGTCATCAAAATAGTTGAGAGCAATACCGGAAATGGTTTTATCGCGGGGGTTGAAATAGGAAATAAAGGCGATACAGCGACGGCTTTTGAACCAGATATCCTTTTGACCCCTGGTCTGGGTGTATTTTTTTACTTCAACGCGGTAGATCTCATTGGCCTTGCCGATGGTAAGCGGCACCACAATCTCGGATAATATAAATAGAAATATGGTGAAAAATAGCCCAAGGGCGAAAATCGGTCTGATGAAGTAATATATACTCATACCGCTGCTTTTCAACGCAATAATTTCGTTGTTTTTGTTCATCAGGCCGAAGGTAATCAGAACAGCCATCAGGATGCCGACCGGTGTAATCTGGGCCGTAATCAAAGGTATTTTAAGCTGGAGAAACTCAATCATTCTGGAAACCGGCAAACCGGCGTCCACAAATTTGTCAATGTTTTCAAAAAAATCAACTACCAGATAAATACCTGCAGCCGCCGCCAAAACGACGACGAAATGCTTTAGAATTTCTTTTATTAAATACCGATCGAGGATGGACATTGTTGTGTAGGTTGAGAGGTTCAGGGTTTCCCGCCCAGCGGGATTCCGGGTTGAAAAACCCAAAATTCGTTCATTCAATCCGGCCTATTCAAATCGTCACTTTATGCTGTTTGTTAAGGCGCTGTCGAAACCTGACTTAAATTTTATCTTGCCAAAACGATCATTCTATTTTTCTAATAACAAATAACGAATAACTACTCATACCGACTAAACCGGGCGAAAAACTTTTGAACGCGCTGAACCAAAAGTTCTACCACTAAATTGCGTTCTCTGGCTGTTTGAAAGAGGAAGTAAAGTCCCAGCGCGGCCATGACTGCGTTCGGTACCCACATGCCGATCGCAGGCGGATAGGCCCCATTTTCCCCGAAGGCATATCCGGCCGTCAACATGAGATAATAGAGCAAAAAGAAGAAAAGACACAAAATTAATCCATAGGAACGCTTGGTTGTTTTAGACTGAATCCCCAGCGGAAAGGCAATCAATGATAGCGCCAGACAGGCAACCGGAATCGAAAAACGTCGATGCATGATGATCTGGGCATCATAGTAATCTTCATCTTTTTCCGGACGATCTTCCATAAACCGTCGCAGCTCGGCGATGCTCATCTCCTCCCTGCTTTTATGTCTCTTTTCAACACTGGCAAATTCTTTTTGCAGATCAAGACTCAATTTATAGGTATTGAAGCTGATCGAATTCGCGGAACGATCTTTGTGGTTGGTCTGGTGAATCGTTCCGTTGAACAATACCAGATGGTACGTCAATTTTTCAGGTTCACTGTATAGGCGCCCCTCCGGAGCGACCACGGTACTGATGATGTCCGGCCGGCGTTTATCTTCGATGAAAACATCAATCAATTTTTTGTCTTTCAGGTCAATTCGGTTGACATACCGCATGACGTCTGTAAAGGCGTCGTTGAAGGTCCTCTCCTTCAAACCGATATCGATATTGGGTGTCGCCACCTTTACGGCCATGTCTTCCAAGTCGGTTTTGGCCTGCGGCACCCCATACAGGGTCATAAATCCGGTTAAAGGACAACCCGCCACTCCGGCGAGTATAACCGGCGGCAGTAATCCGTAAATGCTTAAACCACAGGACTTCAGAGCGACAATTTCATTATCGCTGGACAGCCGCAAAAAGGTCAGCAATATGGACATCATGACAAACATCGGAAAGATAAACATCAAAAACCAGGACATCATGTACGCTATAAAGGCCAGCACCGACCAGACATTGAGATTGTAGTTGACGACCCAATTGGTGATTTCGACCGTTCTCGTCATGATGAACAGAAAGGAAAATATCAGGACGTTGATGCAAAAGGGCGGCAACATTTCCCTGAAAATGTAACGATTGTTTGTTGACATCAGAATCATGCGGAAAACTGCAACTGGTGAAGTTTATAGTACTCCCCCCGACGTTCGAGCAGCTGTTCGTGCAATCCTTCTTCCACAATGCGCCCCTCGACGATAACCAGGATGCGGTGCGCATAGCCGATGGTAGACAGCCGGTGGGCAATGATAAACGTTGTGCGGCCTTGCATTAAATTTGCCAGCGCTTTCTGAACCAGAGTTTCAGACTCGGAATCAAGCGATGACGTTGCTTCATCCAGGATCAATATCGGGGCATCCTTTAAAAGCGCCCGAGCGATGCAGATGCGCTGTTTCTGGCCGCCGGAAAGTCGTCCGCCGAGCTCGCCGATCGATGTTTCAAACCCGTCGGCAAAGCCCTCGATAAACTCATATGCATAGGCGGCTTCCGCCGCTTGAATAATTTTTTGTTCGGAGGCTTCCGGAGAGCCGTAGGCAATATTGTTGCGGATGGTGTCATTGAACAGGATGGGTTCCTGCGTCACGATGGCGATCTGTTGGCGCAAGGCCTTGATCGAGGCCTGCCGGATATCAACATCGTCGATCAAAATGGAGCCCTCCGTGACATCATAAAACCGGGGAATCAGGTTTACCAGCGAGGTTTTGCCCCCGCCGCTCATACCTGCCAATGCAATGATTTCACCGGCTTCAACGGTCAGGTTGATGTTTTTGAGCACCATGGCTGTGTCGTATTTGAAGGACACATTGTCGAACGTGATCCGATGCGGTCCCGGCAGGATCTGCACCGGTGACGGCGCTTCAATGATATCGGATTTTCGATCCAGAATATCAAAGATACGATCGATGGCAGCCAAACCCCGTTGGATGGAATTATTCACTTTACTCAGTTTTTTAAGCGGTTCATACAATAATGCAACCGCTGTTAAAAATGACATGAAGGTGCCGAACGAGTAAGTACCGGAGATAACATGCTTGCCGCCGTACCAGATGATGAACGCAATGCCCAAACCCCCCAAAAATTCCATTAACGGCGAGGACATGGCTCTGACCCTGGCTTCCTTCATTTCAAGTCTGAAGAGTTTGCGGCTTTTATCTGCAAAACGCCTTTTTTCGTAATTTTCCATGCCGAAGGCTTTGACGATTTTGGTGCCCAAAAGGGTCTCATGCAAAAATGCATTCAGATCAGCCATGGCTTCCTGGGCTCCTCGTCGCACCCGTCGAACCCTGCGGCCGAAATGAAAGATGGGAAAAGCGGCCAGCGGCAAAACGATGAACGCATAGATGGCCAGTTTTGGGATCAGGAAGAAAGTCACGGACAGCAAACCGATGATGGCAAAACAATCCCTGATAGAACCGGTAATTGCGGAGGTGAACATGGACGCGATAATGGCAACGTCGTTTGTGATCCGGGACATCAGATCGCCGGTTTTTTCCCGCTGAAAAAAGGCCAATGGAAGATCCTGCAGATAATTGTAAAGTCGATTTCTCAAGCGCATGATGACGCTCTGTCCCACATGATTCATCAGATAGTAGGATGCGTAGGCCGCAATGCCTTTTATGACAAAAACCGCAATCACCGCCAGAGGAATCAGCATCAGCATCTCGGCGTTCTTTTGTTCAAATATCTTTTCCACGACCGGCTTTACCAACCATGCCGACAATGCGGTCATGCCGGCTTCGACGGCGGAGCATACGGCGGACAGCGCCAGCTTGAACCAGCTGTCTTTAATAAATGACAGCAGTTCAATATGCCGCGAAGTCAGTTTCGGTAGTTTTAAAATAGCCATAGCGATACGCTTAAAGAACCGGTTGAAACGGCTAAATTGCCTTTATACCATCGTGTTTAGTATTTGGTGTTTAGTGATCTGACAAATTAATATAAAAGTGGATATGTCAAAGCAAACACCAAGCTCGAAACACCAAATCCCGCAAGGCGGAAATGAATTCGGTTTTTTACGAATTCATAAATATTCAATCACTTATGGATCATCCCCAACGCCAGCTCCGCCACCCTGGCCGAAGCCCCGGACTGACCGAGCACATCCCGCAGGGCAATTAACTCGTGCTTTAGTTGATTTAATTTATCGGCACTCTGCAGCATGCCTTCCATTGTCCGTGCGATATTGGCGCCGGTGGCCTGATGCTGCAGCAATTCGGGTACAAGGCGTCGGCCGGCGACCAGGTTTACCAGGCCGACGTGCGGTACCCGAACCAACGCCCTTGCCAGCCAGGCGCTTAGCGGAGACACCTTATAAATGATAACCATGGGTATAGCGTGAATAGCTGCCTGGAGAGTAACGGTTCCGGAAGCCGCAATGATGGCGTCGCAGCGCTCAAACACCTTTTCCACTCCGTCTGATATCACTTCAACATCGGCCCATCCCGGAAATTTTCCAATGATGGTATCCATCAGCGCCCGTTTAACGGTCAGCGCCTGTGAAATTATAAATGTAACATGTTTTAGCCGCTGTCGCAAAATATCGGCTGCTTCCAGCATGGTGGGAAGCAGTCTGATAATCTCACTCTCGCGGGAGCCCGGTACCAGGCCGATGATAGGCTTCTCCGGGTTGTAGTCTTTTAAGGCTTGCTCAACTGCCGGCAGGCGGGTGTCCAGCAGGGGATGCCCAACGAAAGTCACCGGCACACTGTGCTCCCGGTAGAACTGAACCTCAAAGGGCAGAATGACCGCCATATGGTTGACGCGCCTTTTGATCCGTTTGACCCGGCCCTGCCGCCAGGCCCATATCTGCGGACTGATATAGTACAATACTGGAATGCCCAACCTCCTTGCGACGGACGCCACGTGGAGATTAAAATCGGGAAAATCAATCAGAATGAGGAGATCGGGTTTGAGATTTTTTAAAAGTCGCTTGATGCTTGCCAGCCCTTTCATGATGGTGGGAATTTTCGCCAAAACCTCGGTAATTCCCACCACCGTCAGTTCGGCGGCATCAACGACAATGCGCACCCCGGCTTGTCTGAGGGCGGGCCCTCCAATGCCGCAGAAAGAGATGTCCGGCAGTTTCCTTTGCATGGCGCTGACCAGATTGGCGCCGTGCTGATCGCCCGACGCCTCACCGGCGATGATGGCCACACAGGGATGATTTGAAATTGGGTTCATATATTAGGTTTCAGGTTTCGGGTGTCAGGTGTCAGGAGTTCCGCCGCGAACTGCCGGCCGCCGGGCCGCCCGCGGGCCGCCCGTCTGAAAGAATAAGTAGCTATTTGAAAATTCATATAAGGTTTCATCATTTAGATATTATGTTTAGGCTAAAGTTAATGGCTGGTGGCTGAAACCTGAACACTGACACCTGAAACCTCATGCGAATTCAAAGCACCCGGCAACATTAGCAACAAGTTATCGATACGGCACCGCTAGGCGAGCAGGTCAACGGACTAACGCAGATACCGCTGAATGGCCGTATCAATCTGATCCATGATGCTCAGCGCCACTGCCAGCGCCTTGCGCCCCGTCCGGCCGCAAACCACAGGCGGGTTGCGGGTGTAAACAGCCTGGATAAAGGAAGCCAGTTCATCTTCCAGCACATCGGCCTCCCTAAAAGACAGCTGCTGAATATCCGTACCGGGCACCAGACCGTCGGAATGATTCTTATTGCGGCGGATAAGGACTATTTCGCGGCTGGCAAAATCCACGGAAATATAGGCATCTTTCTGAAACAACCTGATTTTTCTTTGATTCTTGGTAGAAATCCTGCTGGCCGTAACATTGGCCACGCAGCCGTTCTCAAACTGCAGCCTCACATTGGCGATATCCGCTTGCTTGCAGATAACCGGGACACCTGCTGCATGGATGCTTTGAATTTCGGACTTGACCACGTTCATAATAATATCAATATCATGAATCATTAAGTCCAGCACCACACTAATATCGGTAGAGCGGTCTTTGAAGGTACTTAACCGGTGGGATTCTATGAACATCGGGTGGTCGACAATATCTTTAAGCGCCAGAACGGCCGGATTAAACCGCTCCAGGTGACC
>CP070771.1:877047-886179 GCA_020345785.1 Desulfobacterales bacterium | reverse complement strand
CCCCCCCCCTTTAAAAATGGAATATTTTCGATTGAATCCGGACTAGGTTTCGGTATGATTAAAAGTCTGATATCCTTCCGTCAGACACAGATAGTCTTTTTGTGCCTCCTTTAGATCGGCATCAACCATTTCGGCAACCAATTCTTTGAACGAAACACGCGGTTGCCATCCCAATTTTTGACGAGCCTTACTCGCGTCGCCCAGCAATTTATCCACTTCGGTGGGTCTGAAATAACGGGGATCAACGGCAATGATAATTTTGCCGGTTTCTGCGTTAACGCCTTTTTCATCAATGCCTCGGCCTTTCCACTTGAGACTTATGCCCAGCCGCTGGGCCACCGCTTCAATGAATTCCCGCACGGAGTGATGCTCGCCGGTGGCGATGACATAGTCTTCCGGTTTATCCTGCTGCAGCATCAGCCATTGCATTTTCACGTAGTCCCGCGCGTGCCCCCAGTCTCTATGTGCATTGAGATTTCCGATATAAAGAATATCCTGCAAGCCGATTTTAATGCGGGCAAGGGCCCGGGTAATTTTGCGGGTTACAAACGTCTCGCCTCTGATGGGAGATTCATGGTTAAACAGAATCCCATTGCAGGCATAGATGCCATATGCCTCTCGATAATTTACCGTGATCCAATAGGCGTAGAGCTTGGCCACGGCATAAGGAGAGCGTGGATAAAACGGTGTCGTTTCTCTCTGCGGTACTTCTTGCACTTTTCCATAAAGCTCGGAGGTCGATGCCTGATAAAATCGACAATTTTCTTCCAGCTTCAAGATTCTTATGGCTTCGAGAATACGTAACGTTCCTAAGGCATCGGCATTGGCTGTGTATTCGGGTGTTTCAAAAGAAACATTCACATGACTCTGAGCTGCCAGATTGTAGATTTCGTCAGGC
The DNA here is from genome assembly GCA_020345785.1 of Desulfobacterales bacterium. The sequence continues at coordinate 885,281 of CP070771.1, read as the reverse complement.
TGAACCTCCTGGATAATGCGTATAAGATTGGAAGAATCCGTGAGATCCCCGTAGTGCATAAAAAACCCGACATCCTCTTCGTGAGGATCACGGTAAAGATGATCCACCCGTGCCGTATTGAACGAAGACGCTCGGCGTTTAATGCCATGAACCACATAGCCTTTATTCAATAGAAATTCCGCCAGGTAGGCGCCGTCCTGCCCTGTAACTCCCGTAACCAACGCTCGTTTCATACGATTTTCTCCTGAAGCTCTGTATTATAGCAGATTTCGAAAATATGCGATCGTGCGCTTGAGGCCTTCTTCAAGCTGTATTTTCGGCTCCCACCCCAATTTTTTTCTCGCCAAAGCGATGTCTGGCTGACGCTGCAGGGGGTCATCTTGGGGAAGCGGCTGAAAAACAATTTTAGAGGATGAATCGGTCAGCGCTATGACCTTCTCGGCAAGTTCGAGAATGCTGAATTCATTGGGATTACCTATGTTTACGGGTCCGGTAAAATCATTCGGTGCACTCATCATGCGAATCAATCCATCGATCATGTCATCCACAAAACAAAAGGACCGACTTTGAGAACCGTCTCCGTATACGGTGATGTCTCGGTCGTTCAGAGCCTGAAGGATAAAATTGCTCACTACCCGCCCATCATTGGGGTGCATACGCGGCCCATAGGTATTGAAGATTCGTACGACACGAATATTTATACGGTGCTGCCGATGATAATCAAAAAACAGCGTTTCGGCGCAGCGTTTTCCCTCGTCATAGCAGGATCTGATGCCGATACAATTCACATTGCCCCAATAGTCCTCGCGCTGGGGATGGACGGCAGGATCACCGTAGACTTCCGAGGTCGAGGCTTGCAGAATTCTGGCATGCAGCCGTTTGGCCAGCCCCAACATGTTAATGGATCCATGGACATTGACCTTGGTGGTTTGTACCGGATCGTTCTGATAGTGAATCGGGGAAGCCGGACACGCCAGGTTGTATATTTCGTCCACCTCAAGATAGAGGGGAAATGTAATATCGTGGCGAATGAGCTCAAAATAGGGATTCTCCAAAAGGTGTATGATATTACGTTTTGTGCCGGTGTAAAAGTTATCCACACAAACAACATCACACCCTTCCGCCAACAGGCGTTCGCATAGAAAAGAGCCGAGAAATCCGGCTCCTCCAGTCACCAAAACTCTTTTTCGAAGATGCATATCTTTTCCTTGGGTCATGAATGTTTGTTGTGCGTTTTGTTTTTGAATCGATTATTTGAGCGTTGCGATAAATTTGCTACCCTGCAGGGGTCGCTTCTACCGGGCAGGGTCTCGATCAAAGTTTAGTATTTTATATCACAAATTAGCTAAAATTAGCAACAACCTTAGGATATTTATATAAATTTTGGCTTTGGCCCTGCAAGACGGCCGGCAGTGTTTTAAAGCTGGCGGCCGACTTATTTTGACAAAAGGGTTCACCAACAGCGCAGATAAGCAGTAGGCCAAGCATCGTTCCGTTTGTTTATGTTATCGGTGCTGAAAGAAGCTGTCAAAATTGATCTTTACATGAATACTGGTTTCAAGTATATAAATACACCCTCTCAGTTTCGCCTCTAATGCCCTCGTAGCTCAGTGGATAGAGCACCGGATTCCTAATCCGGGTGCCGCAGGTTCGATTCCTGCCGGGGGCACCACCATCTCAGTGATCCCGAGAGGATCTTTCCGCACCATGACCTCCGGTCTCAATAAACCAGAATCTAAAAAAAAGCTTAACTTCACAAAAACTATCTGATAAGAGTTGAATAGACGAAGACCAAAAAACCACAATTAGCAGCCCGAAACAGCTCTGCTGCCCCCGACATGGTAGACATCGTCGATAACAGGCTGCTAAATAAGCCACCTGCGAGCGGAGGAACAGCTGCAGACCATATCAGAAGCATCGGCAGCCGGTTTTGCTTTTTAATAATCGGAAATAAATCTTATCCACCTACGCTACTGAAAAATTCCCAAAGGAGGCAGAGCGATGAAAGATCTGATCGGTTACATTGCAAGGGCGCTTGTAGATTTCCCGGAGGAGGTGTCGGTGAGCGAAGTCGAGGGTAAACATACCACGGTATTGGAGCTTCATGTTGCCAAAAAAGATATGGGGAAAATAATCGGCAGACAGGGCAGAACAGCTCAGGCCATACGGACAATTTTAAGCGCCGCATCAGGAAAAACAGGAAAGCGATATGTTTTAGAAATCATCGAGTGATGAATTTCCCTAAAGGCCGCAAAACGCTTTTAGAAAAATCGAATCCTTAAAACCATCCAGCCGGCCCCCCACGTTGGATAACAGTGTCGGTCGGGAGACCCTGCGCCAGGATAAGGGGTAAAAAAGGAAAAAATTCTGATTTCTCGCATCAGGCCGGTGCTCATAAAATGCAGCCTCAAACTTTTTTGCGGTACTGTCGGTATATTTTCAAAACTAATGCTGCGGTTGGAATCAAATGAAAAAATAGATCAAAAATATCAATGGGTCTTGTCAACGTGCCGCTCTTGAGCATGATTAGTTTTTCTAACACATGGGGCATTGGAGCGAATGGCGCCAGAAGCATAAAGGCTGCCATACCTATCAAAATCGGATATTGTATTTTATCAAGGAATTTCCACACAGTATCACCTGGATTTTGAAGGTCGCATAAAAGATGCGGAATTTCAACCTATAATTTTGTATATGTGTTTTTGCTTGACATATTGCGGGTGATTCGCGATAAAAAATGGAGGATCTGCTCCCTGAGGAGCTGCAAAGGCTTTGTCATCAAAGACCGGCCAACGGTTGCTTTATAACTTCATTCATATTCCAGCAAATTACATGGGCACGCTTTCGCAGGAAGCACGTATGATGCCGTTAAAATTCTTTATATAAATCAGCGACCAGTGACAGAGCGTGGTTCAGGCCCCATCCAGGGGCCTTCCTCATATCCCCAGCTCTGCTGGTGGTCGCTGATTAAAGGTAGGTAATCCATGAAGCAAAAATATCGACTCTGGAAAAATGTTAAAGGCAAAAATCTGCATATCCAGGAATATGCTGTGTTAACCGCAGATTCCAGAAAACAAAAGCATCCCGGAATGCAGGATGACGATTTTTCATTGCTCTGCGAACAAACTTATGAGGCCGATAAAGTCAAGAAAGCAACCTCGAAGGGCAAGAATGAATTGATCCTTTTTCTGCGGAATCGGCATTTTTTCCCAATTGGCGTGTATATGGAACTCATTGCCGACACGGTCATTGATATGTATGCATCCAAAGGCGAACGAAACGAGTATCTTATATTCGACGATAAGGAAGACCTGCTTGGCGATTCGGAAGTATTGGGCTCAATAATGGAGATTGAAGAAGACAAAGATGTCGAGTCGGAAGACGACTTAGATGATTTAATTGAGGATGATTCCGGGTACGATGGCGGTGATTCCGCTCAGAACGTCAATCATAAACAATTTGATGAGGAAGAGGATTATTAACGGATGAACTGATCGATATTCAAAAAGCAGGACCCGGCTTTGATATCATTCCAAAGCAGCGGGTTTTATAAGAAAAAATAAAAAGAGCATCCCCACCACACAGGGACGCTCTTTTTTTATCAATATCATAAAGTTATACTACAGTGACATTGACGGCTCGGGGACCCTTGCCACCCTCTTCGATGTCAAAAGTGACCCGATCACCTTCATTGAGCGTTTTAAAGCCCGGCGCATTGATGCCCGAATGGTGAACAAATACATCCGGACCCTCATCCTGCTCTATAAAGCCATAGCCTTTACGTTCATTAAACCATTTGACAATTCCATTGGCCATATTGGCACCCTCCTTCCTTTAGAGTTTTAGCGGTTCCAAACTTCAGGCTGTCCAATTGACAAATGGTCCTTTCCTGCAGAACGAAACCGAACCGCGGGTCAAACTGCGGCCTTCTATGCTTATATGTAATTGACTTAAAGAACACCCTCCCGAAAAGCAGGGTCGGGTGATTTCAAGCAGTTTAGTGTTAATCATGTTGCCAGCCAAGGGAGTTTACATCCAGAGTGACAAGATTAGCGGAAGAAAGATCGGTTGCGATACGCTTTTTTTCCAATATAAGATCGTTTTCATGTTACACTAAATATTATATTCAATATCTATTTGCGATGCAAGAAAAAAACTTACCACGGATCTTGGAATGAGAGACAGCCTCATTTGATTTGGAAGCGACATATTTTTGTTAAGAACTTCGATTATTTGTGGTATATTAAACAAATAAATTGACAGATCGATTTGCAGGAGACAGACGGGATGGAATATGATTGGCAATTCAGCCGAAAAATCAAATGCAGTGATGATGAAAAGCGCGACTGCATGAAACTGATCTCCGATCTGATAAATATGTCCATCATGGCAAGGCGCAACGGATTGCTCTCCCTGGTCCAGCTTGCGGAAGAAAGCTCATTTTTTCTGCTAAACAAGGGCCTGCAGCTGGTAGTTGATGGGGTAACGCCTCAAGTAGTAAGAAACGTACTGGAAAGCTACATTCTTTCTGGTGATCTGGAAGGCAAGGCGTTGCTTGAGCGTTGCCTGATACTGGAAGGGGTGGCGGCCATCCAACAAGGTCTTCATCCCAAGGTTACCAAAGAGTTATTATTATCTTTCTTGGGAGAAGACAGTTATGAAATTTATCAAAAAGAATTCGAGGGTGAAAGCAGGGATTCTTTGGAGTCATATTTGAGAAAAATCGAAGACACACCGGCGTCTTCATCGATAGGAACAAAGTTGGATCAAATCATAATGAAACTGGATGATGGCGCCATCGAAAAATTTCTTATGGAAATTAATACCGGGGATCTGGCTAAATCTATGAAATGCATGGGGGGGGCCGCCCAACTAAGAATATTTAATAATCTATCGCAAAAAGCGGCCGATGCTCTAAGAGATACCGTCGACGATCTGGAGTCTCTGGATGAATCGGACTTGGCCAATGCCCAGGAATTGGCTTTGGACATCATCACCGACCTTCAAGAACAGAACGAAAGCACAATGTTTAATTAATCTGCCGGACATCTGTAAAAAATATCTTTGCCTATTGCATTATACCGCCCAGCTGCTATATTTATCTTGATAAAATTCAGGACTTCGTCCCTTAATAGACCACACTGAAGAATCTCACCCTAAATAAAGTGATTCTGCAATTAACGGAAATAGCATGTATGGGGGTTCCGTGCCGAAATTCTTTAATATAATACCTAAAATAAGTCGAATTCAGCTACTGCAGGTAATCGCATTTACTGCCGCTGCCTCGTATGCGATGACGGCCTTTGCCGCCGGTCAACCAGAGACCAAGGCAGATGCCACGCAAACCCAGGAAGAGCCCATCCAAATTACCGCCGATCAGCTAATTTCAGAAAATGAAAAAAAATACGCTGAATTTATCGGAAACGTTAAAGCAATCCAGGCCGATTGGGTGATGACCTCCGACAAATTGAGAATATATTATGAGGGGGATTTGTTAAATTCAGAAGAAAAAAGCAATACTGCTGAACAGTCGCTAAAGAGAATCGTGGCCACCGGACATGTAAAAATAAGATCAGAACAATATTCTGCTGATGCCGAAGTGGCTGAATATGACAGGGAATCGATGACGATTACCCTTACCGGTGAGGAGTCAAAGGTATTTAGCGGCAAGAATTCCATCACCGGCTCCAAAATTACTTTTTATCAAAAGGATGGGCGGATTAAAGTAGAAGGAAGCAAGAGCAAGCGTATAAAAGCGGTGTTTTACTCAGAAAGCAAACCGTCCGATGCCTTCAAGATTGACAAGCCTAAGGAATAAGGTTACGGGGTTCACGGTTCCCCGTTCAGGGTTGCTTTTGAACCCTCAATGCCTATCTTTCAATTTCTTTAATTTCCGCAATTTTTCGTGTTTGAAAAGCAATTCGATCCATTCTTGAAACAGCGGCACGAGTTGCTCTGGATTCTTCGGTCCCATTTCTATCATCTTGTTTTCGGCTTCGGCCAGCGCTTCGGCAAGATCCCTTCTTAGTGGTTCCTTTGCCAGTAGGTAGCGGTAAATTTTAACAACTTTAGGCCAATGGCCCTGATCGGCATAAACTTTTGCCATCGTCTCTGTGTAAATATCGACTTCCTGGTTCATTTCTTCTGATCCGGTTAATGCTGGGGTTTTAAAATAATTTCACTCTCCCCGATCATACCAAGCTCATGCCTGGCTATGTTTTCAATGTAAGCGGGATCATTCTTCAAACGATCGATTATAATACTGTTAGCAAGATTTTCCTGAGTCAACCGAACATTTTCTTGAACAAGTTGGGCCTTTTCCTGTTTCAGCAGTCTGAGGTCAAGCAGGCCGTGCTCACTGACAATGATGAAGAAGAATAATGCTATCAAAAAGAGAATTGTGATTGATAACAGGACACTTTGATTTTTTGTCATTTTTTGCCGATGCCTTTCCTGGCTTCAGCCAGAACATAATTAAGCTCCTGACTTTTGACGACATGGGAAATGAATCCAAATGTGCACAGACCGACGGCGATACTTGCGACCACACCCATCAGCATTTCTGAGAGCGTCCCGTATTCCACGGGAAGTATGACCCTGGAGGTCGCCCAAACGATCAATCCCATTGCAACCGAGCTTATCAGGGTTTGGCAAGCAGATAGAGCGATGCTTTTCCAACCCAGGGAACCCAATTTTATTCTTAAGGCTCGCACGAGTAAGACCAGGTTTAAAACGGACGCCAAAGATGTCGCCAGAGCAAGTCCGCCGTGAGCAAACGGTTTCATTAAGGCAACTCCCAGGATAATATTGGCGACGATTGAAATAACCGCTATCATTACAGGGGTTCTGGTGTCCTGCAACGCAAAAAAAACAGCTGTGACAATTTTTACGGCCGAAAAGGCCCACAGACCTAAAGAATAATATAAAAGAGCCCGGGCCGTCAACTGTGTTGCTACGGCATTAAATTCACCCCTTTGAAACAAAAGGGCCACGATGGGTTCTCTTAAGACGATGAGTCCTACGGTGGCGGGAATTGAAATAAAAAAAACCAGTCTGAGTGAAAGGGCGAACGTATTCCGCAAATCATAAATCTGCCGGGCGGCAGCCTGTCGGGAAAGGCTGGGCAAGACAGCCGTTGCCGCAGCAATTGCAAATATCCCTAAGGGGAATTGCACCAGCCGGTCGGCGAAATAAAGGTAGGTAACACTGCCTTCGGACAGAAGCGACCCCAGCAGGGTGCCGGCAACGATATTTATTTGGTAGACGGCGCCTCCTAAGATGACCGGTGGAATGAGGGAGCCCACCCTCTTCAGAGCCGGGTGTATCCAGCGGGATTTTCCCCAGATGCGAAATCCTTTGCGTATGAGAGCCGGCAATTGCAGCGCCAGCTGCAACATACCACCTATCAAAACTCCCGTCGCAAGTCCGAGAACCGGTGTCGACAGAGAGGGAGCAATAAACAGCACGGATCCGATGATGGCTATATTCAGCAGAGCCGGTGCCAAGGCTGGCGTTGCAAAATTTCCGAGAACATTGAGTATCCCCATGCAGAGCGCCGTCAGGCCGATAAAAATTATATATGGAAACATCAGGCGGGTGAGGGTAACAGTAATGGAAAGCTTTTCCGTTTCAAAACCGGGGGCAATAAACCGGACAATCAACGGCGCCAGCAAAATTCCACCAACGGCAATAAATATTAAAATCAAGCACAGCAGCCTGAAGCCTGAACGTGCCATTTGAAAGGCTTCGCGACGGCCCTTATTGACGATCACGTCTGTAAATATCGGAATAAAGGCAGAACTAAGGGAACCTTCGGCGAACAACCTTCTAAGCAGATTGGGTATTCTAAAAGCTGCAATAAATGCATCGGAACTAAAACCGGCTCCAAAATACCAGGCAATCACTGCATCGCGAATAAAACCCAAAATACGGCTCAAAAGCGTTGCCGCTCCCACAACGCCGGCGGCTTTTACCACCCGGGAATTTTCTGACATCGCAGCATCTCGCAGTGCAAGTAGAGAATACGGTACCACAGCACCCGGATTTGAGATGCCCCATAAAGGGCTCTGGATTTAAATCCAGGAAAACGGAAGTTTGGGACCAAAAATAAATCGAGCAAAAATTGCTGAAATTTCTTGACAGAAGATGGATAAATTAATATTTAGTTTTGTTTAAACAAAATATTGAAAGGAGTAAATACCCTTGGCAAATCACAAATCAGCCATCAAGCGAGC
>CP070771.1:867731-876947 GCA_020345785.1 Desulfobacterales bacterium | reverse complement strand
CATCTTAAATATTAAATATTTGCTTTTTAGCTTTACCAATTTTACTTTTTAATTGCTTATTTTTTTCTGTCTCCTTTGTCACTCGATTGTACATCATGGTTATTAGTGCGCCGCTTACGCCGCCGAAATATATACCTAAATCCTTGCAAGACATACCGCTTAATTCTCTTGCCAGATGTATCGCCACTTCACGGGCTTTGTTTTTCTTGCGGCCTTTTGTTATTACCTGATCCCTATTGCAGCCGAATTCCGCACAAACTGCATGCACAATGCTTTCCAACTGCACTTTTGGCTTGAGTTTCTTTAATTGCGGAATCTCTTTTTCATCTTGCCGCCCTGATAAATAGGTATCTTTAATCCAATTTACAAAATCCAAATCTCCAAGGATAAAGCCCCCGGTTACCCGTTTGTTTGGATTTTCAAGTGTCGTGATATCCGTATTTTCCACAAAATCCTTGTAGTTTTGGTTCGCCTCTTTTTTTCCCTTGCCAAAAGTTGACAATAACCGGTTGGTCTCAAGATAAGCGGGGGGCCTTGCCTTACCGATGAAGGCGATGTAACTGCTCCATTTATATTTTGATGGCATCGGCACCAATTTTGCCTTGACCGGATTCAGATGAATGTATCGCGATAGATGCTTGAGGTATTGATCAGCGTCAATCAGGATCGCCTTAAATCTTCCCTGGAATAAATGACCGACCCTTCCTCGCTTGCGATTGAAATAGGTGGCGTAGCTGACATTGATCCATTGCATTGCCACGCTTAAATTCGGCACCGGGGTCTCCACCAGCAGGTGATAATGATTGCTCATTATACAGTAGGTATGAATGATAATTGAAAAACGCTCATTTGCTTTTTCGAGGTACTCCAGAAATTTTTCCTTGTCCCGGTCGTTTAAAAAAATTTTTTCCTGGTTATTTCCACGGTTGATTACGTGATAAAAAGCGCCAGGGTATTCAACTCGCAGCGGCCGTGCCATTCATCCTACCTTAACTTTAGCGTTCTGAAGTTTTTCAGAATGAGATTTTTATATTGGAACAAAATTAGAATGTCAATATTTAATATTTAAGATGTGACCCTCTTTTCGCTACAGAATCTATTATCCCACATCAATATTGTGCTTGACATAAATGTTGACATCCATCATAATTCGTCATATGGCGAATTAACGTATTTATTAAGGACCGGAGGAGGTGTTTATGCTTACGTTCATGGCGATCACTAAAGCACTGTCAGATCAAAACCGGGTACGAACGTTGATGGCGCTTAAAGGTCGGGAACTGTGTGTATGCCAGATCGTCGAACTCTTGGAACTGGCACCGTCAACGGTTTCCAAGCACATGTCGATTCTTGCCACTGCGCGCTTGGTTGAAAATCGTCAGGACGGCCGTTGGCGATACTACCGTCTATCCGGAGATGACGCACCGGATGAAGCACAAGAAGCCATTGCCTGGACTTCAAAATCGCTTTCAAAAAATATGAAAATCCAACAAGATACCAAACGTATCGAGGAAATATTAAAATTGGATCCTGAGGTGTTATGCCGGACTCAAAACAGAGCATGATTCAAAAATAAATCATTAAAACATCTTACCAACAAGGAGACTCAAGATCTTACTGGAATCCTATACCAAAGAAATTTTCAATTCAGAGTGCCAGCCAGGTGCCATGGCTGTGCATTGTTTCGCCCATCTGGATCAGGATGTGGGTGAGGCGATCCCCTATTTGAATGCCGCGCTCGGAGGCTTTACCTTTACCAAAGACCCGCCGTCCGTAACATTCAAGGTTCATGGTAAACTGATCACCGTTCATGCTAAAAAAATTGCGATCAATGCGCTCAAGGACCAAGAAGAGGCGACCAAGATCATCGAGTGGTTAAAACGTGAGATTAATTCGGCCTGGGAAAACAGGGAAAAAATTGAACCCCTGTATGAATCGGCTCCCCAGCCCAAGATTATCGAAATTCTAAAACTTCTCCCAAAGACCAATTGCAAGGAATGCGGACAACCTACCTGCATGGTCTTTGCCGCCCAGATGGCCGAAGGGGCAAAAGGACCTGAAGACTGCCCGCCGCTGGACGAAACAAGAAGAGAACAATTGACGAGTTATCTTGGGCAGTTTCATTTGGAATTTTGATGCGGAGCTTGTTCGGGTTAGGTATTGAGTTTGTGTGCAGCAATAATGCACTAAGTCATGAAGAAAGAATAGAAGATATATCTTTTGTGTCTTCGTGCCTTTGTGGCTGAAAATTTTAGATCTGAATCTTCAGATAAGGAGGAAATTGTAATCATGGTTGATGCACAGGGAAAACAGCTTTCGTTTTTGGATCGGTTTTTAACACTATGGATTTTCATTGCTATGGGCATCGGAATCGGCACCGGTTATTTTGCACCTGGGGTAACTGAATTTATTTCCGGCCTTCAAGTGGGTACAACATCAATTCCCATCGCCATCGGATTGATATTAATGATGTACCCTCCCCTGGCCAAGGTAAAATACGAGGAAATGGGCAAGGTCTTGTCCCACAAAAAGCTCCTGGTTATTTCTTTGCTTCAAAACTGGGTTTTCGGACCTATCATTATGTTTGTTCTGGCGATCATATTTTTGCGCGCTTATCCCGGATATATGATCGGCGTCATTCTGGTGGGTCTTGCAAGATGTATCGCCATGGTCATCGTGTGGAACGAGTTGGCTGAAGGGGACCGAGAACTTGCCGTGGGCCTGGTGGCCTTCAATGCGATTTTTCAAGTCCTGTTCTATGCCGTTTACATCTATCTTTTTATCACCGTGGCTCTGAATTGGCTTGGACTCGTCAAAGGGTTAAATGTCAGTATAACTATAACGGAAGCTGCTAAAACCGTGTTTATTTACTTAGGCATTCCATTCATTGCCGGGGTCATCACCCGTTTCAGCCTGCTAAAAGCAAAAGGTAAAGAATGGTATGAAGAGGTCTTTGTTCCAAGAATCAGTCCGTTAACGCTGGTAGCGCTGCTCTTTACCATTATTGTCATGTTTTCGCTTAAAGGCGAGTTTATTATAAAGCAGCCCCTGGATGTCATCCGGGTGGCTATACCGCTGGGCATTTACTTCTTTTTTATGTGGTTTATTACATTTTTTATCGCTTACAAGATCGATGCCAATTACGCCCAGACCACCACGGTGGCATTTACAGCGGGCAGCAATGACTTTGAGCTGGCCATTGCCGTAGCAGTAGCCATTTTCGGGATCGATTCCGATCAGGCCTTTGCAACGGTTATCGGACCGCTGTTGGAAGTGCCGGTTCTCATCAGCCTGGTGAACGTGGCGCTGTCGTTTCGAAAAAAATATTTTCCCTACGCTGTGGAAACACCGGCCGGTGTCTGTCACGTAAGCTGCAAACCATAAAAATCTTCATAACTCTATCGACTCTACGATAAAGAAAAGGAAGCCGGAGAAAAGATAACTCCCGAATAACGGAAGCATCTGGTGAATCTGTGTAATTTTTGCGCGGTGTGTCCGTGCCCCAACATCCGGGCGGATATTATGATTGCCAAAACGGCTTTTATAGACAGGGACGGTCTTCCGTTAAGCATCCGGCTTTTAGAAGATGTGGAACGAATTGGGAAACCGTGCGGTATCTTCCCACAGGTGACAAACTATCTTTTGCAGAACCGACAAATCGGTGGATTGGTTAAAGGTATAACCGGGATTCATAATAAGCGAAAACTCATCCGATTCCCTGAAGAAAATTTCTCGACATGGATGAAAAAAAATTCCTTTCAAAAAGGACTTCAAAAGAAAAAAAAGAAAGTGGCCTATTTTGCGGGGTCTACAGCCCGGTATTTTTCCCGGAAGTGCCCAAAGCAGCGGTTGAGGTTTTTCAGCACAACGGGATCGAGGTCTATTTTCCGGAACAAAAATGCTGCGGCATGCCCTCAATGCTGGAAGGCGACCGTCAGCTGACGCTGGGATTCGTGCAATTGAATATTGACCGGCTGGCCGAAGCGATTCAGGACGGGTATGATATGTCTGCTCCTGCCCGACCTGCGGCTTTATGCTGAAAAATGTCCTAAAAGCAGGCGCCCTAATATTCACGGGAATATCAGGAAGCGGCGGGGGCCGATGAAGCCTATCTGAAAATACCAACAGAAAAGGTAGCCGATACTCCGGGCGGCAAAAAGTTTAGCCTACTGAAACGAAAGTTGTATCAGGGCATTTTCAAAGATGACGGCTATTTCTCGGCCATCGACCCCATGAAACGATCATGGTGGCGGAAAACACCCATGACCTTGGCGAATATCTGGCAAATCTGCATCGATCAGGGGAGCTGAAAACAAATTTCAGCAAAATATCCGGCCGCATGGTGTATTATCTCCCCTGCCACCGCAGAGAGCAGAACATCGGCCGGCCGTATCAGGAACTGCTGGGTTTATTGCCGGGTATCGATATGGAATCATTGGACGGCAGATTGTACTGTTGCGGTATGGGTGGGATTATGGGGTTCAAACGGGAATTTCACGAAAAGTCCATTCATCTGGGAAACCGTTTGATGGTCAAAATCAAAGAGTTTGATTCTGAGCGACTTATAACCGATTGCCTGAGCTGCCGATTGCAGTTCAACCAGCTGCTGCCGTGCAAGGTATACCATCCGATCGAGATTCTCCCAAAAGGCTATGGCTTAGGATAGAAGGGCACTGAATTTGATGATACGTGAATCAACAATTGACTTTCGATATCACATGGTGGTATAAAAATAATGTCTGTACGATTTTCGAACATGTTTTTATTTTGGCAATTATTTCAGAAGGAAAGGATTAGGAATACTTGTAAGGGTAATCCTGCACAATGACGACACATGTCAAATTTTTAATCGGCTCTTTGTTATTCGCAATGCTTGTGGTGGTTTCGGGCTGCGGCAAAGACAGCGATGCCGTTGTGGTCGACTTCTCCAAGACCTTGAAGGTCGAGCGTCCGGCTGGCCAGGTATCGGAATCGGGGACCCTGAAGGTGGCCGTGGCCGCCATGATTTCTCCTAAAGAGACGCTGATATTTTATGAGCAACTTCTAAACTATATCGGCGTCCGCCTGGGACAGGATATCCAGCTTGTTCAGCGCAAAACCTACGAAGAGGTCAATACCCTGATCGACAAAGAACAGATCGATCTGGCATTTATCTGCTCCGGTCCGTATGCCAACGATAAGCAAAAATACGGTTTGGAAGCCCTGGCAACCCCCCTCGTTCGCAACGAACCCTTTTATCACTCCTATCTGATTGTTAACATCGAAAGTCCATACCAAAATCTGAATGACTTGAGGGGGCACACCTTTGCGTTCACCGATCCCGACTCAAATTCCGGCGCCTTGGTCCCTAAATTCTGGCTCCGACAACTCGGTGAATCGCCGGATTCTTTTTTCGGCAAAACAATTTATACATACAGCCATGACAATTCAATTCTGGCGGTGGCCCGGTCGCTGGTGGATGGGGCGGCCGTTGACGGCCATAAGTGGGAATATTACAGCAAGCAGAATCCGCTTTACACCTCAAAAACCAGAGTCATAAAAAAATCAGAGCCGTTCGGCAGCCCGCCGCTCGTCGCCTCGAGCATGATACCCGAAATTCTAAAACGGCAAATTCGTGAAACCCTTTACACCATGCACCTGGATCCGGCAGGTAAAAAGATCCTCTCCGAATTGTTAATTGATCGATTCGTTCCGCCCCAAGAACAATGGTATGCACCTATCCGGATGATGCAACAGAGCCTGGAACAGATAGAGACAACATCGCATGCAGACGCACAGTCTTAAAAGCAAGCTATTGGCAACTATTTTTGCACTCGTGATCGGATCATGCGTACTGATTGCCTTGATCGTTACCGATCGCTACAGCAGCAGCCTTCACCGCGCGGCCACCGCCCGGACGGAAAATATCGCCCAATCGATAGCGCTGGAAGCAACGGACAAGATCTTAATCAATGATCTGGTGGCGCTCCAAAAAACACTTGACCACCAACTTCACAGCAACGCCGAAGTCACTTACATTTTTATCTCCCGCAACAGAGAGATTCTGGCCCACACATTTTCCAAGGGTATTCCGATTGACCTGATTGGTGCGAATACCATTGAAACCGGTGAAGGTGTTGTTTTGAAGAAGATAATCTCCACCGAAGGTGAGCACTACCTGGATATTGCCTGGCCGATTCTGTCCGGCAAAGCAGGTACCTTGCGATTAGGGATGAGTGATGCATCCTATCGCAAACAAATTAGCCAACTGTGGATCCAGATTGGCGCCATTACCGGGGCGATCCTGCTGGCGGCAATTGGTCTGGGTCTCGTATTCATTCGACATATTACCCGTCCGCTCACATCCCTGGCAGATACCGTTGAAAAAATTGATGAGGGCCATTTGGAAGCGGGCATCAAAATCGAGTCGCAGGATGAAGTCGGCAAACTGGCAACCTCCTTCCAGAAAATGATTCTGCGGATTAAAGATTACACCCGGCGACTGGAAGATAATAATGAGGCCTTGGATCGAGCCCACCAGCAAACCCGCACTTCCTTTATGATCTCGCAACAAATCAACGCATTGTCAAATTTGAAGGACATTTGCTCCTATCTCATAAATAAACTGCAGGCCATTGTCACCTGTAAGGATATGATCGTTCTTGTATTCAATCAAAACAAGGACACCGTTTTTGTCCACTCGGATAAAGAAGCCCGCACACTCGAGGGCAAGCCGGCAAAGACTGCCTATGCAAAACTGGCCGAGCTTCGCTCGATGGCCTTTCTTCAAAAGAATCCGATTGAGACCGATCTCTTTCAGGATGCATTGCGGTCATCCGAAAAACTGGTCGCATTCCCCATGCGCCATGAAGACCAGCTTTTAGGGGCCATGATGATCGCCTGCCCTGGTGATTGCGACTGCATCGCTACTGAACTGGATGTAATCGATATGATTTTAAACCAGTCTTGCAGCGCCATCCGAAGAGCGGCTGCACATGAGGAAGAAATCCGTGAACTGAAAACCCGCATAGAGCTTTCTTCCGGATTCGGCGGCTTGATCGGCAAAGATTCCCAAATGCAGGTTGTCTACAAACTGATTGAAGACGTCGCGCCAACGGATGCAACCGTGTTGATCCAGGGTGAAAGCGGAACAGGAAAAGAGTTGGTAGCCCGCGCGATCCACAATCAAAGCCTCCGCCGGGACAAGCCTTTTGTGGTCATTAATTGTTCGGCCTATCCGACAACTCTTCTGGAAAGTGAACTTTTCGGCCACGAAAAAGGCGCATTCACCGGAGCGGTTCGTCAAAAGGCGGGAAGATTTGAACAAGCCGATGGGGGGACCGTCTTTCTGGATGAAATCGGAGAAATTTCTTCCACAGCCCAGATTAAGATGCTGCGAATTCTTCAAAGCCGGCAATTTGAGCGTCTCGGCGGTGAAAAAACGCTTTCGGTGGACGTACGCATTCTGGCAGCCACCAACAAGGAACTTCTGAAAGAGGTGAAAATCGGCAATTTCCGGGAAGATCTCTTTTACCGCCTCAACGTTATTCCCATTCAAATGCCGGCCTTGCGAAATCGCCGCAACGACATCCCGTTGCTGGCCCGGCATTTTTTACGGCACTTCGCAGCTGAACAGGGCAACGGGGCTGAAGGAATCAGTTCCGACGCGATGCGTTTGCTGCTTGACTATCATTGGCCCGGCAATGTCCGAGAACTTGAAAACAGCATCGAACATGCGGCCGTACTGGCCAAAGGTAAAAATATTGAAATCTCAGACCTGCCCAAAGCACTCGTGCAAGCCGAGCCTGAAGAAATAACGGCAACGCCCAAACGGACCATTTATGAAAATGAACGAAAACTGCTGCTGGAAGTTTTAGATGAATGCAGCTGGAATAAAAAAGCCGCCGCCCATCGCCTCGGAATAAGTCGCAGTACGCTGTACGATAAACTTAAAAAGTATCAAATCGCGAAGCCGACCCTCCATTAGCAACCCCCAACGCTTGAATGGATTCCTCTAATTTCCGCCGGCCGTATCCTTTGGTAGTTTACTTTTTGGACTTTAAAAATAATTTACCACAATGTAGCATTTTTTTCTTGACATTAAGTTGTCTATGGTGATAGATCTTTATTCGCCGTTAATACTTCCATACTTTTAGTTGTACCTCCTAAATTAGGGTGGTTCTTCTCTCAGAGTCTTGGCATTTGAGAGAGGAGCCACTCTTTTTTTTTTAAAAGCAATCCACAGCTGCGAGATGGGATGACCTTGGACGCGTTTTCACGAATGCAAGGCTGTCGTGCCTGAGAGATGTGTAATCAGCTTGATTTGTGTCCGGATTTCGAACACCCATAACTATCTGATAATATGATTAAAGTAAATTTCGCAAATTTTTGTGTGCATAATCGGGACGAAAGCGCCGCGATTCCAAAAAATCTCCACGGCCGCAGCACTAAAAATTCCCGATAAATCCTGAGGCTGCAAATATTTGTGTAAATCGATTTTATTTCAAATACTTACATTAGACGCACCCCTCAATAAAATTCCCCCCATAGGCTTATAAATTCATCATATCCTTTATTGGCACCCAAGTTGCATGCAGATTGGAGATGGATTGTTACGATGTAGTACAAAATGGATGTTCAAATGCATCTTCACAGATTCAATCAATCGAAAACTCGCTAAAGACGAAGATTTGGAAAAAGGAATTATAATTCTGGATGCCGAAAAAGACAGCTCTCAGAAATTATTTCAAATCCTGTCTTCCCGGCAATATCAGGTTGAAAAGATTCAGGCCTTCTCATCACTGGAGGTTCTCATTGCTTCCGATCGGTACCTGGCGGTTGTTGTCGATATCGATACGGTGCCAATAGACAATCTGTTAATACGGGACCTCACCCTCAAATACCCTAGCATGCGTTTTCTGTGCACCTCCAAAGACCGCTTTCACCCCGAGCTGAAAGACGCTATCTGCTACCATATATATGCCTGCCTGAATAAGCCGATTGATCCGGATGAACTGTTGTACTG
This sequence comes from Desulfobacterales bacterium, assembly GCA_020345785.1. The sequence goes on along the minus strand of CP070771.1, from coordinate 867,943 downwards.
GATCAAAAGTATTTATGAAGAAGAAAAAATTCCGGACACCTGAGATCGCAGATCAACCAGGTTGCTTTTAACACAGCCTGATACCCGAATCCTTATTTATTAATTAAACCCAAGGGAGGAAATATGAAAAATGGAAAAAACAAAAACCAATCTTTTCTGAATGGTTTTCTTGCCGACTATGTTTTGACAAGAAGATCGTTCATGAAAAAAGC
>CP070771.1:858356-867631 GCA_020345785.1 Desulfobacterales bacterium | reverse complement strand
AGTCTAAGTCCTGCGGGCAGTCAGAATAGTTCAATCCCCAAATTTGTCAGCTATCGACGGTATTTTTCCTTTGCCGTCGTCTCCCGGCAAAGGAAAAGAATAAACGCCCTCTGGGTTCTCTGTGCCTCGAGCGCAGCGGGTGGTGAAATCATTTTGCTGCAATATTCATCCGCAATTGAGCCAAATATGTCTAAAAAGTTTAGAACTTACTAGCAGTAAGGGCCTCAGTTATAGCCTTTGTATCTTTGTGCCTTTGTGGCAAAATTTTTTCATTTAACCTAATCAGAGCGGAGGAACTAGAATGTTAAAATCCGGCCGAAACTATCGTGAGGTGTATGATTCATTTCGCTGGGAAGTTCCCGACGACTACAATATCGGCGTGGATATATGTGATAAATGGGCCCGGCAGCGCTACCGCCTGGCGTTGATTTACGAGGATGAAAACGGCCAGGTCGAAAAATACACGTTCTGGGATCTCAAACGACTTTCCAACCGACTGGCCAATGGTCTTAAAGCCTGCGGTCTTGATGCGGGTGATCGGTTCGGGATTCTGCTGCCGCAATGTCCTCAAACCGCCCTCAGTCACATTGCCGCCTATAAAATCGGCGCCATCGCCATTCCGCTGTTTACCCTTTTCGGCACCGATGCCCTGGCGTATCGCCTGGAAAACAGTCAGGCCAAAGCCATTGTGACGGATGAGGCCAATTTGCCAAAAGTATTGGAAATCTGGCCCAATTTGCCTCACCTTCAGATCGTTGCGGTGACCGGCGGCGAAAGACCTTCGAAGGTGCTGGATTTCAGAGAGATGCTCGCGAAGGGATCACCTGATTTTACGCCGGTCAAAACAAGGGCCGATGATCCGGCCCTTATCATTTACACCTCCGGTACCACCGGCCCTCCCAAAGGTGCCCTGCACGCCCATCGCACGCTTCTGGGGCATTTACCGGGGGTTGAATTTCCTCATAATTTTTTCCCCCGCGAAGACGATTTTTTCTGGACGCCGGCAGACTGGGCCTGGATCGGCGGACTCATCGATGTCCTTTTCCCCAGCTGGCATCACGGCATTCCCGTGCTGGCCCATCGGGCCAGAAAATTCGACCCCGAAAAGGCCTTTCATCTTATCGCCCGATACGGGATTCGCAATGCCTTTATGCCGCCGACGGCCTTGAAGCTGATGCGTCAGGTCCAGGATCCGCAACGTCGCCACAGCTACGCCATGCGCAGTATCGGCAGCGGCGGAGAAACCCTGGGCGAGGAGCTGCTCGATTGGGGCAGGGAAGTGATGGGACTGACCATCAACGAATTCTATGGTCAAACCGAGTGCAATCTCATCGTGGGCTGCTGTGCCGAAATTATGGAAATCCGGCCCGGGTCCATGGGCCGCGCGGTCCCGGGCCATATCGTCGATGTTGTCGATGAAAAGGGCAATCCGGCGCCGCAAGGAACGGTCGGTGAAATCGCCGTTAAGCGACCCGATCCGGTGATGTTTTTGGAATACTGGGACAACCCGGAGGCCACGCGCAAAAAATTTATCGGGGATTGGCTGTTGACCGGGGATCTGGCCAAAAAGGACGGCGACGGCTATTTCTGGTTCCACGGCCGCAAGGATGATGTCATCACCAGTGCTGGTTACCGTATCGGACCGGCTGAAATCGAAGACTGCCTGATGAAACATTCGGCCGTGGCGATGGTGGCGGTGATCGGCAGTCCGGATGCGGTGCGCACCGAGATTGTCAAAGCCTTTGTCGTGCCCAAAGCGGGTGTGACACCGGGACCGGAGGTTGCCGAAGATATCAAGACCTTTGTCAAGAAGCGGCTGGCCGCCCACGAATATCCCCGGGAAGTCGAATTCGTCAAGGAACTGCCCATGACCGCCACCGGCAAAATAATGCGCCGGGAGTTGAAGAAGCTGGAGATTCAGCGTAAGGCCAAGGCTGATTAAAAACTCTTGGCCCAGAGAACCAGGTTTTCAATCTTATAAAAAAAAGCTTATGGCTCATACTTGATACCGGCCCCTTCCAGGGGCCTTCCTCCTATCCCCAGCCCTGCTGGTGTAACTGAAAGGAGTGACGCGTTATCAATAATCAAAACAATAATGATCAAAATACAGTGGCAATGTATCTGGAACGGGCCGCTCGAGTATTTGCTTCCACGCCTTTTGTCATCTACGAAGATCAAACCGTCAGCTTCGAACAGATGAACTCGTTGGCCAATCGGATAGCCAATTCGTTTTTAGAGATGGGGGTAATTAAAGGCGATCGCGTCATCATCTTTATGGAGAATTGCCTGGAGTGGCTTTACACATGGTTTGGTTTATCTAAAATAGGTGCCATTGCCGTCCCGATCAATACAAGCCACCGGGGGCCTGTTCTGGCGCACATGATTGATACCGCCGACGCTAAGGTGATGGTGGCGGAAAAAGGGTATGTTGAATACGTCAAAAACAGTCATTTTCAGCAAAAAAAGCTCCATACCCTGATTGTTTGCTGCGATGATGAGCAACCCGCCGATCTGATGCTGGAGAAAATTCCATATCGCAATTTGCTTAGCGGTTCACCATCCGCTCCCGACTGCAAAATCAACCCCTACGACCCCATGGCAATCATGTATACCTCCGGCACTACCGGGATGTCCAAGGGAGTGCTCCAGCCCAACAACCAATATGTGTGGTGCGGACAAAACGTTGCGGACAGTCTTGATATGCGGCCCGGTGACATTTTTTACTGCTGGTTTCCGCTGTTTCATATAGTGGGTGCCGGCGTTATCCTGATGAGTTGTCTGGTAAGCGGCAGTGCCATGGCCCTGGTCAAGCGATTCAGTCTCAGCACATTTTGGAGCGACATCAGCAAATATAATGCTACCCTGACCGGTGGTTTCGCAGTTATGATTGAACTGCTTTATAAACAGGCGCCCCAACCAAAAGACGCCGACAATTGCTTGCGGCGCATTGTGGTCGGACACCCCCCCAAGTCCATTCACCGGGCTTTTGAAAAAAGATTCAACGTTACCATTACAGACGAATATGGTATGACCGAGATCGAGCCGATTAGTTGCTGCTCTCCCAAGGACAGGCACAGTCGTCCCGGTACCTGCGGACGACCAGTGAAAGATGTTGAGGTAAAGATTTTCGACGAAAATGACCGCGAGTTGGCGGCTGACGAAGTAGGTGAAATCGTTTTGCGGCCAAAGAGGTCGCACATCATGATGCAAAAATACTACAATGCACCCCACGAAACGGTTGACGCCTGGCGAAACCTTTGGTTTCACACCGGCGATTTCGGCTATTTGGATGCAGACGGTTATCTTTATTTTGTCGACCGCAAGAAAGACTGTATTAGAAGACGGGGAGAAAACATTTCCTCCCACGAGGTGGAATCAATTATCAACACGCATCCCAAAGTTCTGGAATGTGCCGCTGTCGGGATCCCTTCGGACCTAGGCGATGAAGATTTAAAGGTGGTGCTGCGACTAAAGCCCGGTATGTCGCTTGCGCCGGCGGAAGTGCTGGAATTCTGCCAAGATAAGATGGCCTATTTTATGATTCCAAGATACGTGGAATTCATCGATGAGTTTCCCAGAACCGAAACATCCAAGATTCTCAAGAGAGATTTGAAAACAGTCAGTGAAGCAACCTGGGACCGGGATAAGGCGGGGTTTAAGCTCAAAACATGATTTTCATCTTGGTAAATTGAGGAGGCGTCAAATTATGTTTTCACTGGAAAAAAGCCTAAAGTTGTTCGATCGAGCACAACAATACATGCCGGGGCCTCACAGCAATCTCAGGGCACCGGCACGGGTAAAACCCTTATTTATCGAACGTGGACAGGGTGCAAAACTTTGGGATGTTGACGGTAATGAGTATATCGATTTTGTTTGCGGTTATGGTCCCGGCATGCTGGGGCACGGCAACCAGGAATACAGTCGGGCTTTGAAGGATCAACTGGATCAGCTGATTTATCTTTCAACCGGAGATTTTAGAACCACGATCGAGGTGGAACTGGCCGAAAAGTTTGTCCGGTGTGTTCCCTGCGCCGAGCAGGTTCGCTTCTGCCTGGCAGGGACCGAGGCTGTGCAGCTTGCCATCAGGTTGGCGCGGGCTTACACCAACCGCCCGCGGTTTATCCGCTTCGACGGACACTACCACGGCTGGCTGGATAACGTGCTGGGCGGTGCCGTTGACCCGAGCCCCGCGGGCAGACCATTTGCCTTGCGCCCGCATACAGACCCTATGGGTTCTGAAGGCGTCTACTCCGGCACCGTCGAGGAGTCTTTCAAACTGCCGTGGAACGATGCGGATGCATTGGCCCGGGTTTTGGAATCCTATGGCGATGAAGTGGCGATGGTCCTGATGGAACCCATTCTTCTAAATTATGGATGTTGTCCGCCGCGACCGGGTTATCTTGAAAAAGTGCGGGATCTCTGCCGACAGCACGACGTCGTCCTGTGTTTCGACGAAGTGCAAACCGGCTTCCGGGTGGGACTCAACAGCGCTCAGGGGTTGTTTGGAATAACGCCCGACCTCAGTACCTTCGGCAAATCGTTGGCCGGCGGAATTCCCTTGGGGGCGGTGGCAGGCAAACGAACCATCATGGATATGCTCTACGAAAGGCGGGTGCTTGGCGCCGGCACTTTCAATGGATATCCAGTCGGGTTGGCAGCTGCATTGGCCACTCTCACCATCCTTGAAAGAGACAATGGTGCGGTCTATAAAAAAATAATTGCCGTTCAAAAGAGATTAATGGATGGTTTAAAACAGATTGCTCGCAAACATGGACTGCCTGCGCTGGTTCAAGGACCGACCGGCGTGTTTGTTTTTTTGGTTGTCGACAAAGATGTTGCCTATACGCCTCATGACCTGCATGAGATAGATTGGAAGATACAAAGCCGGTTTGAAAAACAAATGGCCGAGGAAGGTGTTTTACTGGTAAGAGGCGGTAGATGGTTTATTTCAGCCGCTGTAACCGAAGAAGATGTAGATAAGGCCTTAGGCTGCGCTGATCGTGTCATCAGGCGCCTGGCGGCCTCTGGCTGAGAACATGCTGTCGAAAACTCGCGATGTCAGGTGTCCCCCCTTCGCCTTTCGGGCTTTGGGGGGCAGGCAGCCCGGCCGCAAGCCAAAACAACGGCCGGTCTGATTAAAAAAGAAACTCTAAAAAAGCGAATATCGAATCACGCCAAGGCGTGAAATATCGAATGTCGAATTTCGAAGGAATGACATACATCAGGACTGAGTAACGAGAACTGAGGACTGAGTTGAATAGAATTCGGACGATCCAACCGGCAACACGCTCAGTCCTCAGCACTCATCACTATTTCAACAGGACTGAGCAATGCGAAACCACCCTTCGACATTCTGCGGTTCGATATTCTGCGGTTCGCTGTCCGGTCCAGGCCAAGTTTTATACGACCATTCGGAAAGCATCAATTTCTCATCCGGGCAAACATATTCATCAACGCCTGGGCGGCTTTGGTAAGATCGGCTTTAACATATTTGACGACCTTGTCCGGTTTACCTGATCTCATCCCGTTTAACATGCCTTCATGGGTTTTTATCGCCCATTCCGAACCTGAATAGTCTTGTTCCTTCATCAGAATATGCAGATAAGGACTGATCCTGCCCCATAACCCATCGATGATGGGTAAAAGGATGGGCATATCGGCTTCCCGGTATATCGTATGGTGAAATTCCCGATTAATTGAGAGAAAAGCCTCGATATTGTGGTCGGCCCTGGCAGTGAGGAATGCCGCATGCAAATCTTCCAGACGTTTCAGCGTTTTTCTGCCGGGGTTCACGGCAGCTTTGCTGGCTGCCATGGGTTCAAGCGCAAGCCGGATTTCGGTAATCTCTTCCAGATTTTCCGGTGAGAGCTCATTGACGATGCTTCCTATTTTTCGGCGGGTTGAAATAAAGCCAGCCGCCTGAAGTCGGTATAAGGCGTCACGGACCGGCATGGGGCTGACATTCATGCGATTGGCGATTTTATCTGTGACCAGCTTCTCACCCGGAGGTATTCGGCCGGAAATAATTGCCTGAAACAATTCCTGGTAAACGACTTCCTGAACCGTCTTTGTTTCGACGGGTTTGAGGATTCGGGTTGGATCCATTTTCTCGGCAATATCGGTGTTGACCTGGCTGCCGGTGCGGTAAAATACCTGCCAAGTTTTTTTCAATGATCTGGCACCGGACAAGCCTTCAATGTGGGCATCGTTAAACCATTTTTTAATCATATGAGAGGCGCTGGTTAGATTAAGCGGTCCACCCCCTTTACGGGAGGGGAACAGATAGTCATCCGGGGCCGGATGGACCATTTTTAAATACCAGCGGAAAGTATCATAGCACTGCTGATTCAGCACGTGTTCCGCTGCAGCCTCCTTTGGGGAATCCGCAAAAGGCAATGGCGCACCCACCGCCAAATCCAGCAAGTCTTTAACCTTCAGTCTAATTAAATGATTGATGCCCACGCCGGTTTGGATCGCCAGATCAAACAGGAGAAGATCACGAGGTTTACCACGCAGAATCTGTCTCAATTTGGCAACGGTTTTCACATCAGCAATTGGCCTCGTTCCTCGATTATCTGTGGCATCATTAGTTGTCATTTGTAGGCCATATTTTATTTGCATAAACGTAAATTTTCCGAAAATTACCGCTAAAAGAATGTATATTTATAATTTAGTTGCGATTCAATGTCAATATTATTTCAACAAATATTTAAAAATGAAACTTAAATTTTTGCCGTTCGACCTTGCTAACGAATAAAATATATTGTATAAAATCATCGGCTTAATTTTACTCTTGCGGTTCGCCGTCTGCGCCGGCAATAGCATTTGAAACGATCAATCGATTTTTTCTTGACAAACAAAATTTTTACTATATAGATGTAACATCTTTAATCATTTGTGATTCGAGGGGCGTTTAATTTTAGTTGTCTTTATTCCTAAGCAAAGGAGGAAAAAAAAATGAAGAGAATTTTGCTAAGGTCATCGGTCATGATTTTCCTGGTTATCATGATGACGGTCATTGCGATGCCGGTTATGTCCGCTGAGAAATCGTTCAAGTGGAGAATGGCAACCCTGTATCCGCGAGGAACCGCCTTTGGTGAAGTTTATGAAGCCTTTTGCGACAATGTCAAGGCGATGTCAGAGGGCCAATTAACCATCACCATGGTCTATGACGGTGAAGGGGTGCCGGCCACCGAGGTTCTCTCCGCCACAAGATCGGGTTTGGTGGAGATGGGTTCCCCTTACCAGGCCCTGCATGCCGGTGAATTGCCTGCCGGCATTGTAGAACTCGGCCTTCCCGGGGGGCCTGACCAGTTTCTTGAACTGGTAGCGCTTTTCCAGGAGTCGGGCTGGGATAGGGTCCTCAGGGATGCCTATGCCGCCTATGGTGTCTTTTGGCTGAGTCCATTCTACCAACCTGCCACCTACATGCTGACCAAAAAGCCGATCAACGCGTTGGATGATTTAAAGGGATTGAAAATCAGAGGTGTGGGGGCTTACGGCAAAGTCATGCAACAGTTCGGTATGTCTCCGGTAACGATGGCGTTTGCCGAGACGTACACCAGTTTGGCGACCGGGGTTATCGATGCAACTTGCGGCTCCAACCTGATCGACTTCAGAGACGGTAAATGGCACGAGCAGGCCAAGTATCTGTATCCCTTACCGCTCACCGGCAGCCAGGTGGCGCCGTTTATCGTCAATATGAACGCATGGAAGAAGCTGCCTGAAGATTTGCAGAAAATCCTTCTGACGGCCGGCAATTGGGCCGGCGTTGACATGCGAATCAAGTCTTTGATGTGGGAAAAGGCCGCTCTGCAGGAGATGATCGACGGCGGTTTGACGTGGAGTCCTGCTCCCTCGCCTGAAGATGCGGCCAAGTGGCAGGAAGCCGGCAAAAAGATTTGGCCGGAGTATGCTGCCAAGGATAAATATTCCAAGGAACTTTTGGACGCGCAGGATGCTTTCATGAAAAAACTCGGCCGCTGATTACTTGGATCATACTTTCAAAAGAACCGGCTCCATGCGGAGCCGGTTCTATCAAAGATAGATAGCGCAGCAATGCAATTCTTTAAAGTCGTGCTACGTGCCGTGGATCGTTTGAGCGAGGTCTGTGGCCTTTTGGTGAGCGTTCTGATGCCGGCCATGGTGGTGGTTCTGGCCATTGAGGTCGTGGCCCGGTATGTTTTCAACCACCCGACCATATGGGCCTACGATACCGCCATCTTTATGTTCGGCTACACCGGTCTGCTGGGCGGGGCGTATGCGCTCAGAAACAAGGAGCACATCAATGTCGATCTGATTTATACGCGGTTGTCGCCCCGCGGCAGGGCGGTGCTGGACGTCATCACGGGTTTGCTGTTCTTCTTTTTCATTGCTCTGGTGATCATTTATGGATGGGAGAATGCCATTGATGCCATAAGAGGCGGAGAGGCAACCGCCACTTTATGGGGGCCGCCCATCGGCCATTTCAAACTCATGATTCCCGTCGGGGCAGGTCTCTTATTTCTTCAAGGTCTGGCCAATTGGATTCGGAGTCTCTACCTTGCGGTCACGAACAGGGAACTGGACGCATGAGTATCGGGCTGTTAACAATTCTCTTATTTTTAGCGGTGCTTCTGATCTTTGCCATGGGGGCGCCGGTCGGCTTTGCTTTGGGCGGCGTGGCGATGTTGTTTGGCCTGCTCACTTGGGGACCGCAATCATTTAATATCATTCCGCCGACAGCCATGAGCGGTATTTCCAGCTTCATTCTGCTGGCCTTACCCCTGTTTATCTTCATGGGGCAGATCCTGCTGAACTCCGGTTTGGGAGAGGCGATGTTCCACGCCATCCATGTGCTCATGGGCCGCATCCGCGGCGGGCTGGCCATCGGTGTGATCATTGTCTGTTCGATTATGGGGGCCATGGTGGGTATCATCGGCGCCGGAATCATGACTGCCGGGACGGTGGCGATTCCGCCGATGCTCTCGCGCGGCTATAACAGGCACCTGGCGCTGGGCTCGGTTATGGCCGGCGGCGGCATGGGAATTCTCATCCCGCCCTCCATTCCCATGATCGTTTTTGCTTCGGTGACCAATACCTCCATCGGAAAGATGTTTGCGGGCGGTATTATTCCCGGTCTGATCATGTCCGGGATGTTTATGATCTACATCGGCGTCAGGTGCTATTTCCAACCGGAAATGGGTCCGGCACTGGAACGATCCGAGGACAAAGCCAAAGGACGGGAAATTTTAATCGCCGTGCGCGACGCTGCACTGGCATTCGGTTTGATTTTC
>CP070771.1:848904-858256 GCA_020345785.1 Desulfobacterales bacterium | reverse complement strand
ATCTAGCATACTTGTTCTGGTGACACGCGTGACGACGCCGACGATGTGAGCGCTGAGAGTCAATGCCGGTAGAAAAAGATGATGCAGGAAATCCAACAGCCCGTTCACATCACCTTTTGTTACCAACCGAAACACCGCCTCGCTGAAGGACATCTGGCCATAGCCAAATGCCGGAAAAATTTGCCAGTTAACCGCAAACAGCAGGATAAGCATGGTTCCCAACCAGAAGTCCGGCATGGAGATGCCGAACAGAGAAGCCGTCGAGGCGGAGTAGTCAAACGCGGTATCGCGCTTGATGGCCGAAAGAATCCCGGCTGAGGTGGAGATTATCGCCGTGATCAGCAGCGCTCCGATTGTCAGCTCCAAAGTTGCCGGAAAACGCTGCAAAATAAGGTCGTCAACGGGTTGCTTGTAGAAGATAGACTCGAGCCGGCCGGAAAAAAGGTTGGAGATAAAACCCAGGTATTGGGCCCACAGCGGCTCATCCAACCGAAGTTCCCGATGAAGGTGCTGGATCGCCTCCTCTGTGGCGTAAGGCCCCAGCAAAAGAGCCGCCGGATCACCGGGCTGCAGGTTGAGCAAACCGAAGGCGACCAACGAGACGCCGAAGAGCGTAATGACGGCGTAAATACTGCGTTGAAGAAGATAGGTGCTCATTTTCCCTCGACACGCCGGATCGGTTAATCCAGCCTTACATCAAAATAATCTCTCAGCCAGTCGCCTAAAAAGTTAAGGGCCAGAACAACGCAAAAAATCGAAAAACCCGAAAAAGTCGATATCCACCAGGCTGTGGATATATACTCCTTGCCTTTTGCTAAATCCCACCCCCATGATGTGTCCGATGCACTGAATCCTAAAAACGACAGTGAGGCCTCGTACAATATGATGATCGCCACATACAAAGCGGCAAAAACTATAGTGATTGCAAACGTGTTGGGAACGACATGGCGGACCATGATGTATAGGTGGCCTGCGCCCACCGCTTTCGCCGCCTCGACAAACTCCATCTCTCTTATTTTGAGAACCTGACTGCGGATGACGCGGGTGGCCCAAGCCCAGGAGGCCAAGGTAAAAGTAAACGTAACGCTAAAGATGGTTGGGTCCAAGAGGGCCACCAGGGCGATCGCCAGCAAAAGCCCGGGGATGGATAAAAATACATCGGCAATGCGCATGATAACCTCGTCGACCCATCCCCGAAAATAACCGGCCAATACGGCCAGTGGCAGGCCAACAACAACACAGGCCAGCGCGCCAAAGAAGCCGACGATCAAAGATACCCTTGAACCAAAGATGAGCCGGCTGAGAAGATCTCGTCCCAGGGCATCGGTTCCCAGCGGATAGTCCCAAGTGCCTTTCTCGGTCCATACAGGGGGTTTGAGACGGTTTGACAGGATTTGTTTGTTGGGATCATGCGGGGCCAATAAAGGAGCAAGAATCGCCACCAAAGTGAAAATCACCACTACTGTGGATCCGAATAAGGCCTTCGGATTTCTCAATATTTTCCGGAGCATGTTTTATGGCCCAATGGAGATTTAACCACACCTTATTATGACCTGAATATTGGGTAAATGGCAGAACTCGGTTTGACGGTAACGCTAAAATTGAATTGTACCCTTCTAAAACCCACTATTCCATCATTCCATCCCTTAAGCCCCACTGGAGACGGGATCTTGAAAATTCCGACTCGTTCCATTTTCGGTGAAGCTTTACTGGTCTCTGCGGCCACCGACCAGCCAAATTAATTATATCGGATGATCGGTGACCTTTTGAGAGACGGCCTAGTATTCGCCTCCGCCTTTCATCCACTTCAGGCGGAAAGTGTTATCCAGTCTGGCCTTGAATTCGGGGATTCCCTCCCGCTTACCGTGAATATCGTAATGGGTGAAGAGAAAGATAACCGCGGCGTCCTCATGGATAATTTTGCTGGCCTCATGCGCCAGCTCGAGGCGTTTTGCCTCGTCGATGGTTCGAATGTCTTTGATTATCCCGTCAATGCGCGGATTACAGTAGTAGGACCAACGTCCGGCGCCGGTGTCCTTGTTGGTGCATCCGAAACAATCCAGCAAGGTGCCGTCGATATCCAGCAGGCTCCAGTTGCCCCAGTTGAGATGGAACAACGGCCTGGCTTTTCTCTCCAATAAATCGGCATAGGCGGCGCCGAATTCCTTGCTCTCTACTTTAACCTTCAATCCGATGGCTTCCAGGTAGCCGGCCACGCCTCGGGCCCGCTCTTCAAAGATGGCCGGGGTTTCATAGACGATGGTGAAATTCTTGGGCACGCCGGCTTCGGCCAGCAACTGTTTGGCCTTTTCAGGATTATATTCATACAGCCCGACATTCGGATTGTGCCCAAAGAAGTAGGGCGGGGTCGGCTGGCCGCTGGGCAGACCGTAGCCTTCCAGCAGCGCCTGGACATACTCCTGCTTGTTGATTGCGTAGTTCAACGCCTGCCGAACGCGCTTGTCGTCGAATGGTTTGACGTCTGTTCTGATCCAGACCCATTCAGTGCGGGCGCTGGGTGTGGCAGTGACTTCGAAGCCGGGAGTTTTTTCCAACTCCTTGGCCTGGGACGGATTGATGTCGATGGCAATATCGATGTTGCCGGATTTCAGGGCGGACAATCTGGTATTGTAGTCGTCTATTGGATAAAATGTGACCTTCTTTATCTTGGGCATACCCAGAAAGTAATCCTCGTTGCGCACTGCGATGACGTGCTTGCCCTTCTCCCATTCCACAAACTTGAAAGGGCCGGTGCCCATAGGCTTATTTTCATACTCCTGCGGGGACTTGGTCGAGCGCTCTTTGCCGCTGACCATCAAGGTATAACAGGCGAGCTTCGCAGGCAAGACCGGGATTGGGGCTTCGGTTATAATATCAGCCGTGTATTTATCGATTACCCTAACCTCTGTTATGCCTTTCACGACCCCCACCAAACCCGGTCCGCGGTCCGGGTTGAGCATATCTTCAATCGACCACTTGACATCTTCGGCCGTAAACTCGTCGCCGTTGTGGAATTTGACTCCCTGACGCAGCATCACCCTAAAGGTATTGGGATCGATCCACTTATATCCTTCGGCCAGGTGTCCGACAATCTCACCCTTTTCGTTTCGCCGGAATAAGTGGTCGAAAAAGGCCATTTGCACATCCAATTCTGCCCGGCTCAGGCGCGGATAGCCGAGCGGATCGACTCCGGCGATTTTTCGCGGCAGGCCAATTTTTAAATGTTCATATTCGTCGGCTGCCGCTGCCTGGACGGCCGAACCAAAATACAATGCTATTGCTACACACACAACCAAGACCGCGATTAAAACGTCTCCTTTAATTAACAATTTCACCCTTTTCATGTGACCCCCCAAATTCTTGGATTTAGTTCATCATTTATTTGTCAATGTTCTCTTGCCAACGCGGGGCCCTGAGTATGGCCCCGCTTTCTTAAAAGCGCTCCGTAGCGGTAATGTCCGCAAAGTTCAAAATGAAACGGCTCGTTTTCGATCAGCGGGGAATCCGAAATCGGAGCCTCTGTAACCAGCGATCCCAACCTTCCGGTGCATCCGATTGGCGTAATGCGGACATGATGGTGACCGAACCGGCCCGGACCGATCAGATGAGCCGGTTTGATCGAAGACGAAATCCCCTCTAACTCCCCTTTTAAAAAGGGGGGGACGAAAGATTTCTTTGAAACCTGAAAACAGTTTTTGAGATGTTGTGGGAGCGGTTTCTAACCGCGATTCACTCGACCGGGCAAAAATCTGTCATCGTAGTTAAAAACCACTCCCACCAGGCATTAACTTCAACCTAAAAATGACATTGAATTTCATGAAGTTTCATACGAGAGTGACGGCTCAACTAATGACTTAAGGTCTCTTTTACTTCCACACTTCCTTGAATACCCTGATGAGATTAAGCCCCATTATTTTTTTAACGTCTTCTTCGCCGAATCCACGCCTGAGCAGGCCGGCCGTTAAATTACCGAGCTTCTCCGGCATTTCAATCCCTTCTGGGTATAGAAAGGGCGGCGGGCTATACTCGCGCGGATTCCATATGCCGGCCTCAACGAACTTGTTGTAAAGGGCCATGGCCTCCTCGTCGGAAGCTACTCCGGCTTGTCCCTCATAATAATCGATGCCGACTGAGATGTGTTCAATCCCGACCAATTTGGCATAATATTCGGCATGATCGATGAGTTTGTCCAGGGTGCGCGGCTTCTCCTCCGAAACGAAGTCCGGGTAGCCGTTGAGTCCCATCACGCCGCCGTTTTTGGCCACGGCCTTTATGACATCGTCCGGCAGGTTGCGTTTGTTGTCGCAGACAGCACGGGCGTTGCCGTGGGATATGATGACCGGGTTCCTGGAGGCCTCAATTGCCTCCAAGGTAGTCTGGTAACCGGTGTGAGAACAATCGATGACGATGCCCAGCCGGTCCAGCTCGGCGATCACCCTGAGTCCGAATTCGCTCAAGCCGCAGTTGGTCCGCTCGGCACATCCGTCTCCGACGAAATCTTTGACATTGTAGGTCAATTGGACCATTCGAACACCGAGACGATAATATATCTCGATGTTGTTCAGGTCCGTTTCAAAAGGCGTCGTGCCTTGGAAATGGAAGATGATGCCCAGCTTGTTTTCTTTTTTAGCCCGGTAAATGTCCTCAACAGATGTGACTTGGATCATTCGATCTTCATTCTTGCGAAGCGCTTCCAGCCAGATACCCACGCGACGCATGGAGTCTCGCAGAAGTTCCGGTGGTCGATTGACCGTTGGGGCTATGGCCGTTGCTCCGCCCTGGATATAATTTTGCCAGTAGTCCCTAAAGCTGGCCAGAGGGCAGGTTGCATCGATAACAATAGATTCTTTGTGCAATTGGTGGGCTTTGTCCATGTGCAAACCTCCTTCAGGGTACGTTGGGTGGCTGTTTAATGGAAATGAAAGTAACACTGTTCGCTACTATACCGATAAATCCCTGTCAAGTTTAAAGTATCGAGGACCTATTGATTGAGTGAGTGAATAACTAAAGATTGAATAGAGGATAAATAGAGTAAGAATGGGGAAACTATTTAATTAAAAACACCCGCATGCTCGGTTGGCCCAATTCAATATTCCAATCGAGGCGAAGCCCTAAATTCAGGCTTGACATCAGTTTACAGAAAAGATAATCTTTATCCATCAATTGATGGAAACATTTGTTTGAAATAATGTATTGAAAAATTGGCAAGCGATTTTAAAGGAAAATCATCTATGCCTTCGCGTCTTGAAAGGGCTCGCAACGATCCCACTTCAATGAAAGCCAGAATCCTCACATCTGCGCGCCGGATATTCGGAGAGTACGGCTACAACGATACCACTACCCGGATGATCGCCAAGGATGTGGGCATCGACATTTCAACCCTCTATTATCACTGGGGTGAGAAACAGGACCTGTATGAAGCGGTGATCATGGAAATCAGCGATGAGGTCCAGCAAAAGTTAAATGAAGTGGAGAAGAATGTCAGCGGCCTGTCGCTGACCAACCGTCTTGAAATCGCAATCGACATGATGTGTGATTACCTCTTCTCCCATCCGGAGGTCTCAAATTTAATACTTTTTGGCTATTTTAACAAAACCCGTCACGGTGTCACCCTTGATATCAGGATGTCTAAATATGTATCCAACATCGCTTTTGCCATGGGCCTTTCAAGGGATAAAGCGAATGTTTCGATCCACGCGAAAGCAAGGATTCTGGCCGTTTGGAACACCGTGTTGAATTTCATTTCCGGTGAAAATTTTTTCAGGCCCATGCTGGATACCGATCATGAAAATTATATGCGGGTGGTGAAAGAAACCCTGAAATTTATCCTGGTGCCGGCGTTTACTTCGGAAAACAAATAAGGGAACCGATAGCGTCACAGTTTTATCGGGAACTCAAAAAGGACCAATTTTAATCACGAAAGCACGAAAGGACGAAAGCTCGAAAAAGAGACAGTATAATTTCGTGCTTTCCAGATTTCGTGTTTTCGTGATGAAAAAAAAATTAATTAAAATTTACGGAAATCACAATTAAGACTGAACAAAGGGAGGAAACAACATGGCGCTCAACCTTGATGCGATCGGTAAACAGATCGGTCCGTTCACCAAGGAATACAATTGGAAAGACGTCGTCCTCTATGCCCTTGGCGTCGGGGCGGGGTTTAGCGATCTGGACTACTGTTATGAAAAAAACCTGAAGGTCATACCCAGCTTCGGCATCACCACGATGTACGATTTTATGCCCCAGCTGGCGGCTTCCAGCAATCTCAACCTGGCCGGAGTCCTTCACGGTGAGCAGGAACTCATCTTTCACAACCCCATCCCTTCGGAAGGCACGCTGACAACCGAGGGTAAAATTACGCATTATTATGACAAGGGCCGGGAAAAAGGCGCTCTGGTGGTGGCCGAGTTTGAAACCTTTCACTCCAACGGAAAGAAATTGTTCACCAGCGTTGTCACTGTCTTTGCACGCCTGGACGGCGGTTTTGGCGGCGAGAATGCGCCGGCCAAAGAGGTTGATTTTCCGGATCGGGACCCGGATTTCGTGGTCGAAGGAAAACCCGGTGAAAATCAACCCTTGATATACAGGCTTTCCGGCGATGTCTTTCAGCTCCATGTCGACCAGGAGTTTGCCGAAATGTCAGGGTTTGAAAAACCCATCATGCATGGATTGTGCACCCACGGATATGCCTGCCGGGCCCTGATTGACAGTTTCGTCCCCGGAGAGCCGGAAAAAGCCAGGCGCCTCGACTGCCGGTTTAAACGACCCTTGTATCCCGGAATGCCGATCAAAACAGTCATCTGGAAAACTGCGGAAGGAAAAGCGGTATGGAAGGTGATAAACGTCGAAACCAAAGAGGTGGTGATCGACAACGGCATTTTTGAGTACGGCGACATTCCCAAAGAAGAAATTCGTTTTGACGATCGGGTGGCGATCGTTACCGGCGCCGGGGCAGGGCTTGGCCGTGTCTATGCTCTGGAACTGGCGAAACGGGGCGCCAAAGTCGTGGTCAATGATCTGGGTGGCGCGCGGGATGGCTCCGGAGGGGGATCGCAGGGGCCGGCCGACAAGGTCGTCGATGAAATCAAGGCGCTGGGCGGCCAAGCCGTGGCCAATTACGACAGTGTGGCCACGGCCGAGGGCGGTGAAAACATTGTCAAAACTGCCCTGGAGGCCTTCGGCAGCGTAGACATTGTGATCAACAATGCCGGCATCCTGCGTGACAAAAGCTTTTTGAAGATGGAGCCTGAAAACTGGCAAATCGTGCTGGATGTGCATCTAAACGGCGCCTACCATGTGTCGCGTCCGGCCTTTGCCGTCATGAAGGAGAAGGGCTACGGTCGTATTCTGATGACGACCTCGGCTGCCGGTCTTTACGGCAACTTCGGCCAGACCAACTATACGGCCGCCAAGATGGGCGTGGTGGGACTGATGAATACACTCAAGCTGGAGGGAGCGAAATACAATATCAAGGTCAACACCATTGCGCCGGTGGCCGCCTCGCGTCTGACCGAAGATATTTTACCGCCGGATTTTCTGGATAAATTAAAACCGGAGCTGGTGGCGCCCATGGCATTGTATCTGGTCTCGGAGCAATGCCCGGTGAGCGGCAATATCTATAATGTCGGCATGGGTTGTATTAACCGGGCCGCGATTGTCACCGGCCCGGGAGCGGTTGTTGGAAACGGCAAGGAGACTCCCTCACCGGAGCAGCTTCTGGGACAATGGGAAAAGATAGCTTCATTGAAGAAAGCCAGAGAATATCAGAACGTGACCGAGCAAATCGGAGACCTGTTGACGGCATTTACCCAACCGACGGAAGATGCAGCCAAAACCGGCGGGGGATTTGCGGCGGCCGCCGACGTCTTTGATGCCATGCCGGGGGCCTTTGTGGCGGATGCCGGTGCCGGGGTGGACGTTGTGTTTCAATTCAATATCTCCGGCGCCAACGGCGGCGAGTGGTTCAGCATCATCAAAGACGGCAGCTGCCGGGTAGAGGCCGGGGCCCACGAAAAACCCAGCTGTACCCTGAAAATGGGTGATGCGGATTTTCTCGACCTGATGAACGGCAAACTGCCGGCCATGCAGGCTTACACCTCGGGCAAGCTTAAAATCGAAGGCGACATCATGAAGTCACAGCTGATAGAAAAACTCTTTAAATTTAAATGAAATTAATAAACCGTTATTTTGACGTTGAGAGAGGATATCCTATAAATTCGAAATTCGAATCTCAAAACTCGAAATCCGCCTTCGGCGGAAATACCCAATGACCGAAAATCCAAACGATTATTAATGAATGGAATCTTAAAGATAAAATTGCTTCTAAATGTTTTGAACATTAGAAAATTAGAATTTTGAATTTGTTTCGAATTTCGTGCTTCGAATTTGAAGCGTGGATAATCCTTGCCTTTTCATGGACTCTTAGAAAACGTTGCATCAAATCCATTTTCTAAAGGAGAAATATGATGATCGGCATTACTTCCTACGGCGCATATATTCCGCGGTTGAGGTTGGATCGGATGGCCATTTTTCAGGCCATGGGCTGGTTTGCACCGGCGATTATGATGGTGGCCCAGGGCGAGCGGTCCATGTGCAACTGGGATGAAGATGCAATCACCATGGCGGTGGCGGCCTCCCGTGACTGCCTCAAGGGTATGGACAAAACAAACTTGGATGCCCTGTATCTGGCTTCCACCACGCTGCCGTTTGCCGACCGGCAAAATGCCGGAATTGTTTCAGCGGCGCTGAATCTGCGGGATGAATTTTTAACGGCGGATTACACCGCTTCCCAAAAGGCGGCGACCACGGCGCTGATTACGGCGTTTGAATCTGTTTTAAGCGGCGAGAAACATAACATTCTGGTGACGGCCAGCGACCGTCGGGAGACGAAAACCGCCTATTTTTATGAAATGTGGTTCGGCGACGGTGCGGCTTCGCTGTTGGTGGGGGATACCGATGTGATTGCCGAGTACAAAGGTTCTTACTCCCTGTCCGCTGATTTTGTCGACCACTATCGGGGTGCCGACAAAAAGTACGATTATGTCTGGGAAGAACGCTGGACCAGGGATGCGGGCTACGGCACCTTCATCCCCCAGGTCGTCAAAGGCCTCTTCGACAAACTGGGGATTACCATGGATGACGTCGACAAGCTGGTGTTTCCGTGCTTTTTTAAAGGCGATCATGGCAAAATTGCCCGGGGGCTCGGGGCCGGACCTGACAAACTGGTGGATAATATGCATGAAGTCTGCGGTGAAACAGGCGCCGCTCACTCGTTTATTATGTTTATTTCGGCCCTGGAACAGGCCAAACCCGGCGACCGGATTCTGATGTGCGGCTTTGGACAGGGGGCCAA
>CP070771.1:839366-848804 GCA_020345785.1 Desulfobacterales bacterium | reverse complement strand
CCCCGAACAAGGATCCCGGCCCGGTCAGTTCCCGTATTTTTTTGTCGCCCTTGAATACCGCCACCTGACCGGACACCAGGACATAAAGGTCCCGGGAATCATCGCCTTCGAGAAAAATAATATCATCCGACTTGAAGTGGACGAGATATTTGACCAGATCGGGCGTATTTAAAATTTCATCCAGCATGCGGCAATTTTGTCCATGGGAGACGAAAAAATTTCGGAAAAAATACTTAAGTAAATTCGGAAGATTTTTAAAGCCCGTGCTTTTCCGCAGAAATATAGAAAAATAAGGCGGTTGTGTCAAATACATTGAAATTTTAATTAAACGCAAAATCAAAGACGGGAATATGCAGGCAGCCGCAGGATTGTTGATCAACAACCGCAAAGGCGCAATGACACAATCGGGCTATATTTCTTCCGAGACCATGCGAAGCCTTGATGATCCTTCGCAGGTTGTGGTGATTTCGATGTGGCAAAATAGAAAAGACTGGGAGGCCTGGAAAATTAGCGAGACTCGCAAGGCCAATGAAGCCGAATTCAGGGCCTACGTGGTGGGCCAGACCGAACATGAGCATTATGCGTTGGGACTGCCGCAGGATTAGTTAACATATGATGCATTCAGCTTTCACGAATTCATCATCCCAGATTGATGGTTATGTAATATCCCTGATCCCCCCGTTGCAGCAGCAGTACCACCGAATTTTTACCACGAAATTTGACAATGGCCTTTTTAAAATCTTCTTTGTCCTGGATGGCATAATCATCTATCTGGCGGATCACATCTCCAGGCTCAGCGCCGATATGGGCAAGATAGGAGTTTTTCTTAATTTTGACAATCACCACGCCTTCTCTGGCACTGATGTCATGCGTCTGTCTATTTTTTGGCGTTAAATCGTCGACGCTGATGCCCAGCAGTTTGAAGGCCAGATCGTCGGCCAGTTCCAGGGGAAACAACTTTGTTTTAATTGTGACGGCTTTCTTATTTCCGCCGCGCCATACCTCCGCCTGCAGCGTGTCACCGGCGGCCAAAGTTTTGGCAGCCGATTCATAATCGCCGACGGAATTTATCCTTTTGTTTCCGATTGAAAGAATGATATCACTTTCCTGCAATCCGGCGTCTTCCGCCGGGCTTTGTGCTTCCACCTTTGTTACAATGACGCCTTTCTTGCCCGCAACCTTAAGATAACTGGCCAGTTTCTCATCCATGTCTTGAACAATGATACCGATCCATGCTTGCTTCACTTCGCCATACTGTATCAGATCCGAGATAATTTTGCGGGCTTTGCTTATGGGAATCGCAAAACCGATTCCCTGAGCCTTGGCGTATATGGCCGTGTTGATGCCGATCAGATCGCCGTTGATGTTTAAAAGCGGTCCGCCGCTGTTGCCGGGATTAATGGATGCATCGATTTGAATGAAGTTGTGATACTCGCGATCCTCGGCTCGGATGCTGCGATCTAAGGCACTGATGACGCCGGTCGTCACGGTGTGGGAAAATCCGAAGGGATTTCCAATGGCAATGACGGTTTCACCGATCATCAGATCATCGCTGTTGCCCATGGTGACGTCAGGCAGCCGATTGTCAGAGTCAATTTTCAACACCGCCAGATCCGAATCCGGATCAGCCCCCACGATTTTAGCCTCAAATTCCCTTTCATCCTGAAGCATTACCTTTATGGTGCCGGTTTTCTGAATGACGTGGGCATTGGTCAAAATAAGTCCTTTTTTGCCGTCGATAATGACGCCGGATCCCAGGCTGGTGTACCGCTGTCGGCGCTCAAAGCGTGGGTCGAAAAAATCCTTGAAAAACTCCTCGAAAAATGGATTTAGACCGAAGCCGGAAAATGGGCCGGTACGCTTGCGAACTTCGTACACTGAACTTATGTTTACCACTGCCGGGCTGATCTTGCGAACCGCCCTGACTACGGGGGTTTCCCGATTCAGATCCTGAGCCGAACTTTTAATCGAAAACATCAGCCCCAGTGCTAATGTTGATATAACTGTTAGGACCAGGTAAACGCCTTTTTCCAATCCGTGTTTTTTGTACATATGCCGCCTTTTGGGGTGAAAGTTAGAAAAACGTGGCCACGTGGGAAATCGTCATAATGTCGTTTCCAGACCAACTATAATCATCAAAATAGAATTTTCAGCATGTCCCTTCTTAATATCGACGATATACTGCCGTTTGTAGAAAAACCGAGCCGGTATCTGGGTTCGGAAATCAACACCGTTAAGAAAGATCTCAATCGGGTTCAGCTGCGCTTTGCTCTGGCCTTTCCGGATCTTTATGAGATCGGCTCGTCCCATTTCGGCATGCAGATTCTTTACCATATTTTAAATGACGATCCCGACATTGCCGCTGAAAGAGTGTTTGCTCCCGGCGTAGACATGGAAACCGCGCTCAGAAAAACCGGAAAACCACTTTTTTCGCTGGAGTCCTGTGCGCCGATCAACCGTTTTGATATCATCGGATTCAGTCTTCTTTACGAGTTGAATTACACAAATGTCCTGACCATCCTTGATTTGGGCCAAATTCCGTTTTTGGCCGCCGATCGGGACGATTCTTATCCCGTGGTTATTGCCGGGGGACCGTGTGTCTGCAACCCGGAGCCGATTGCCGATTTGTTTGATGCCATGGTGGTGGGTGACGGTGAGAGGGTTATCAAGCGAATGGCGGCAGAATGGCTGGACTGGCAAAAAGAGCGGCAGGCCAACAAAGTGTCTCTGCTGCAAAGATGGTCGCAGATTGAAGGCGTCTACATTCCATCTTTTTTTAAGTTCAGTATTGATGACCGCGGCTTTCAAACCCTGAAACCGCAGTTTTCAAACTATACACAGGTCAAACGCGCCATTGTCGATGACTTGAACCGGATGCCCTTTCCGGACAAACCCATCGTTCCCTACGGCAAGCCCGTGCATGACCGACTGCGGTTGGAAGTCTCCAGAGGTTGCACCAGAGGATGTCGTTTTTGTCAGGCGGGCATGATTTACCGGCCGGTGCGCGAGCGTTCGCCCGAACATCTGATGGCCCTTGCCGCCGGCTCCCTTGGCGCCACCGGCTATGAAGACATATCATTGCTGTCATTGAGCACCGGCGATTATGGCTGTATTGCGCCGCTGATGGAGCGGCTGATGGTTTGCTTTGCCTCGGATAATGTTGCGGTTTCCCTGCCTTCTCTGCGGGCCGGTACGCTGACACCGGAGTTGATGCGACTGATAAAAATGGTGCGCAAAACCGGCTTTACGATTGCCCCGGAAGCCGGCAGCCAACGCCTGCGTGACGTCATCAATAAAAATATCAGTGAAAATGAAATCATCGGCACGGTACAAGACGCTTTCAGGCTGGGATGGCAGGTGATCAAGCTTTATTTTATGATCGGTCTTCCCACCGAGACGGATGACGATCTTCATGCCCTGGTGGATCTGGTGAAAAAGCTTGCGAAAATAAAAGGCCCCAACAAGAAACGGGGCAAGATCAACGTCAGTGTTGCCACCTTTATTCCCAAGGCTCACACCCCTTTTCAATGGGCGCGCCAAATCTCGCTGACCGAATCAAGGTCTAAAATCAACTGGCTTCACGATCGGCTGAAAATTCCCGGAATCCGATTCAAATGGCAGGACCCGCGGGTCAGTCGGCTGGAGGGTCTATGGGCTCGCGGGGATCGAAGATTGAGCCGCCTGCTGACTACTGCCTATAAAAAAGGATGCAAGTTTGACGGCTGGAGTGATAAATTCAACTATGATCTTTGGCAGGCGGCTTTCGAAGAGGAGAATATTGATCCGGATTTTTATTCAGCCCGGATGCGCGATATTAGCGAGCCGTTGCCCTGGGATCATATTGATAACCGGGTCAGTAAATCCTTTTTAAAGCACGAATGGCAGAACGCCCTTGAAAACATATCGACCGTCGACTGTCGGCAGGGACTATGCCACCAGTGCGGCACCTGCGATTTTGAAAAAATAGAGGTCAAAACATACCCTACTTTTGAAGCAGCAACAGTACCATCCGACGTTTCGGAAAAGGATCATGACGTTGCTTACCAGACGATGTGTGTATCTTATGCCAAACACGGCCGGGCGAAATACTTCGGCCATCTTGAAATGGTCAACATCTTTTTACGGGCGCTTAAGCGCGCTAAAATTCCCGTTAAATTTACCCAGGGGTATCATCCCAAACCTAAAATTTCGTTTGATGATCCATTGCCGATCGGTATTGAAAGTGAACAGGAGCACTTTATGATAAGCTTACCGGTCCAAGTCGAGCCGGAAACCGTCACCCATCGGCTTAATCTTCATTTGCCGGAGGGGCTGGCCATAAATTCCAGTCAAATTGTTTCATCGTCCATTGGATGTCAATCACCCGCAGCGAGAACCTATCGGGTTTCCCTTGACCAGGGAGACTTCCATGAGGAAAACTTAATCTCTTATTCTAATAGTGATGACTTTTTCATTTTGCTTTCGAATCGAAAAGGAAAGTTGAAAAAGGTCAATTTAAAGGATATGGTAAAAAATATAGCTTTAATTGATTCAAAGCGTTTGCAGGTGACGCTGACATCGGAACCAGGAAAATCCATTCGACCCGAATATATCCTGCGCCATATTTTCGATCTTAAAGGTGATCAGATTAAACGGGCCAGGGTAGTTAAGCTCAAGAATTGAGTAATTACTACTGAAAAATGACTAATGAATGAAATTTATCGATTTTAAATTATCAAGTGACGGAGCGAAGCGACTACCATAATTCGTCAATATGCAATCGTCATTTTTCAATTGGAGCGCAGCGAGCGAATGTACAAGCAACTTATCATCAATGTCGCGGAGCACGAGACCCGGGTGGCTTTGCTGGAAGACGGCACCATCGCCGAACTATACGTCGACCGCGGTGATGACTCCGATATTGCCGGCAATATTTACAAAGGCAAAGTGTTGCGGGTTTTGCCAGGCATGCAGGCCGCCTTTGTAAACATCGGGTTGAGTCAGGCGGCCTTCATTTACGTTGATGATGTGTACTACAATGATTTTAGAGAATATGAGCGGCTATTCAACGTTGAATCCGAGTTGGAGGATGACGATCTGGAAAATGAATCCAGCCAGGAATTTGCGAAGAAGCGCGAATTTAACATTGAAGAGCTTATTTATGAAAGCCAGGAAATACTGGTTCAGGTTGCTAAATCGCCCATGGGAACCAAAGGCGCCCGCATTTCCTCTTATATATCCATGCCGGGCCGCTTTCTGGTTTTAATGCCGACTACCGATCATATCGGAATTTCACGGCGTATTGAAGATGAAACCGAGCGGGAACGCTTAAAAAAACTGGTGCAAAAATTAAGAACCGAAAATTACGGCTACATTGTGAGAACCGCAGCGGAAGGCGAGCAGGAAGAAAAGCTGGCCTATGAAATGGGATTTTTGAATAATCTTTGGAAGAACATTCAGAAAAAATTTGAAACTGCTGCGGCGCCGTCCCTTTTGCACCAGGAACTTTCCATCAGTCTGCGGGCTGTGCGGGATCTTTTAATTCAAGAAGTAGAGAAAGTGGTGATCGACTCAAAACCCACCTATCATGCGATTTTATCCTTTCTGGACACCTATATGCCCAGCTTGAAAGACCATGTCGTGCTATATGAAGGCTCGGAGCCGGTTTTTGATGCCTACAATCTCGAAGGAGACATTTCCCGTGCTCTGAAAAGAAAGGTCTGGCTGAAATCCGGCGGTTACATTTTAATCGAGCACACCGAGGCCTTGGTCGCCATTGACGTCAATACTGGCCGCTATGTCGGGAAGCATAACCTGGAAGAAACTATTTTAAAAACCAACCTGGAAGCGGTCAAAGAAATTGCCTATCAGATCAGGCTCAGAGATCTTGGGGGCATTATCATTATTGATTTCATCGATATGGAGAAAAAAATCAATCAAGAAAAAATCTTTAATGCACTCAGGGAAGCGCTGAAGAAGGATAAAAGCAAAACCCATGTTCTCCCCATGTCTGAAATGGGACTAATCCAGATGACCCGCAAGCGAACCCGGGAGCCTCTGACGCGGATTCTCTGTGAACCGTGCTTTTACTGCGAAGGAGAAGGGTATCTGGTCTCCCGACAATCCATTTGCAATAATATCTATCGCGAAATCCTGCGGGATGCACATGATATGGACGGCACCCGCCTGACACTGCGGGTGAATCCGCAGATTGCCGAACTCTTTCTCGGCCAAGAAAATTTACTGATCGCCAATCTCGAGCGGAGCATCGGCAAACAGATCGTTATTTACCCCAATCCAGAGTTTCACATGGAACAATTTGACATCTTTGAAGTTCACGATCAATAAATGGCGACATCAATCCATCCATTTTTTCCGCAGGCAGTATTTACATTTACCCTTGACATACCATATAATTTGTGATTAATTTCACCGATTTTGGATATCATTTTTCTCATTAGCTGACGTGTGACGGGTACGGTCAAGGCTTACATTCTGCAAAATTCTCTTCAGACATGGGCAATGCGCGTCCCCTGAACGGGGTGGCCTGAATTATAGGCTTGGCGCCGGAAAGGTAAGAAGACCGCTGTACCTTTTATCGTTGAACATACAGCCCTTTAAGAACCACACGGCTTGTATGTCAGGAATTACTCTAATACGAATAAGGAATTTTTTCAATGAAGCGAACCTTTCAGCCCAGTAGAATCAAACGGGCCAGAAACCATGGTTTTCTCAAACGCATGTCTACCAAGCAGGGTAGAAGAATCATCAACCGGCGTCGCGCCAAGGGCAGGGTTCGTCTGGCCGGTTAGGACGTCGTGTTCGAACAAGGAGGATGAAGAGGGGCTGATTCCCGTACGGCGTATTAATCGCGTTATCCTTAAGTGGTTTTGAAACCGCCTCGAATAAAAATTTCAAATCGCTATGCGGAAAGCTTGACCGTTGTGTTTCTCCCTTACGAAGGCCGACAGGATTTTAAGGCGGCGCGAGTATATCGCCTTGTCAAGATTCGGTCAGAGGATACAAAATGAGCATTTCATTGCCTATTTTTCTACCGGTCAGAAAGGCAGATCGCGCATAGGGGTAACCGTCACAAAGAAGGTTGGACGAGCGGTCAAAAGAAACAGAATAAAGCGGCTTGTACGCGAATTTTTTCGATTAAATCGGCATTATTTATCAGGGAAATGGGACATCAACATTATTGCTAAAAGACGGGCTGCCGATCTTTCCTCTGAAGAGGCTTACCGATCCCTGCAGGAAATCGCCGACCGCATTTCGAGCTATGGTGATCATTAAAAAATTTTTTCAGATCGTATTTGTTAGTTTTATCAGGGTATACCAATTTACGCTCTCACCGCTTCTGGGGCCCTCGTGTCGATTCTATCCCAGCTGCTCCGAGTATGCCTACCAGGCGATTCAACGTCATGGCCCGATAAACGGTTTGCTTTTAGGCGTTAAAAGAATTTTGCGCTGCCATCCATTTCATCCTGGTGGTGTTGATCCAGTTCCTTAACGAATACGGTGAGAACAACATACGGCAGACCTGGACGAGGCGTGCAGCCAAGCGTAATATTGCCCGTCAATGCCGTTGTGAAGGAATTGATCTCTAAAACTGAGTCCTATTTATGCCGGTTCTTATCAGCCCTCCTTTAGGTCAGTCCACAGAGAGCATGCCCCGTTTAATCGGATAAATTCGAATTCGACAAGAGGCGGACAAAACCATTAACTTTAGTTTATAGCGATTTATTAGGAGACGACAATGGACCAAGCACGTTTGTTAATTGCTATTGTCCTGTCTGTACTGGTCTTTCTACTGTGGCAGCTTTTTTTTGTTGATAAAGAGGCCGGTCAAAAATCTGCCAAAAAGGCCGAGCAGCCAACTGTAAAAGAGGAGCCGGTAAAAGAAGCGAAGCCATACCTCACGGAGCAAAAAGTTGTCGAACCTGAGAAAACAGGTATCACTGAAGCACAGGTTTCAACGCCCGCCAGAATTCCGCGAACCATTACCGTGGACACGCCGTATTACAGCGTTAAACTATCGGAAAAAGGGGCCGGGTTTACCAGCTTTGTTTTGAAAAAATACAGAGAAACGATTCAGAAAGATTCCCCCTTAAAAGAATTGCTGCCCCGCAAAGATTCCGTGGAGACTGTTTTAACAGGCTTCGCCGGAAATAGCCTGCCCGACCTTGACAATGCGGTTTTTTCAACAAACCTTAATGCTGATACTATCAATATTAGGGATGCTGCCAAAGAGATTGCGTTCTATTGGAAATCCAGCCAGGGTGTCGTGGTACAAAAGACATATAAATTTTCACCGGACTCCTATTTGATCGGGCTTGATATTGCCGTTAACAACGGTTCTGAGCGATCCATTCAGGACAGGCTGTTTGTAGCACTTAATAGCGTGGTGCCGAACGATAAGCGGATGTATGGATTTGAAGGCCCCAGCGTATTGATCGACAAAAAGGTAGAAGAGATCAAGATTAAAGATATCGCCGACAAAAACACCTATACGGGAAATGTCAAATGGGTTGCCCTGCAGGATCGGTATTTCATGATGAGTATCATCCCCGAGCGGTCCGGCGAATCCAGCATGCGCCTCACATTAAAGGGCGAAGATTTGATAGAAGCCCTGTTTTTGATGCCGGAGGATGGCATTGCGCCCGGCACGCAGCATTCCTATCACTATTTACTTTTTTTCGGCCCCAAGAGCATGAAAGTCCTGGGAGAGGCCGGTCATGATCTTGGCAAGGCTTTAAATTTTGGCTGGTTTGATTTTCTTGCCAAACCCTGTGTTTGGTTGATGAACAAACTTTACAGTGTGATTCCCAATTACGGTATTGCGATCATCATATTAACGGTTTTAATCAAGATTATTTTGTGGCCCCTTGGATCCAAAAGCTATAAATCCATGAGTGAAATGAAAAAGATCCAGCCACTGATGAAAGAGATCAGGGAGAAATACAAAAACGACAAGAAAAAGATGAATGAAGAGGTCATGAGCCTATACAGGACCTATAAGATAAATCCTTTGGGGGGCTGTCTTCCCATGGTGGTTCAACTTCCGGTGTTTTTTGCGCTCTATCGGATGCTGTATCAGGCCATCGAACTGCGGCATGCACCCTTCTTCCTTTGGATTGATGACCTGTCTGCCCCTGATCGACTGTTTCGATTTGATTTCGCCGTTCCGTTTATGGAACCGCCCTACGGCATCCCGGTCCTAACGATTATCATGGGAGCCACCATGCTGTTGCAGCAAAGAGATTTTTTATGAGTTAGAGGGCGCTGAAGGGAGAATTTCGATTACCTGCCCGGGGAAAGAGGATATAATCGAGTTTTCCAAAGCGACGTCTTCGTATTACGCGAGTTTGGAAAAAGAAATCAACCAGGCCCTTGAGAGCTCAAAGGAACTGAATAGAGTCACGCAGGAGATCGATCATATTTTATGTACAAAGTGCG
>CP070771.1:829784-839266 GCA_020345785.1 Desulfobacterales bacterium | reverse complement strand
CATAACGTATTTAAGGAAATTCAGGCAATTGTTCCATTCGATCATGCTGTCATGATGATTAGAGAAAAAAGCCGCTCAGGTTATTTAAAAGTTATTGATTTGATGATCAGGGGCAACTCGACGATATCCAAAGGTGCTTACTATCATTACCAGGGTTCCATTTTTGCTGAAGTCCTGAAAAAAAAGACTCCAATGGTTCTAGATGAAACCGGCTCACTTTCTAAAGCCGCTGAAAAAGAGTTTTTCGCAGATAATAGCCTGAATTCATGTCTTTTGGTTCCGTTAATGACGGATGATATCGTGCAGGGATTGCTGGTGTTCGCTGCAACCAAGCCCGGTATTTTTTCCGGCGCTCAGCAGTTCGCGCAATTGATCGCAGACGGGATTTCCTGCATCTACGAACGTAGCAGCCTGACTGCCGAAATTGATAAAACAAAGCAGGCCTTGGATGCAACTAAACGGATCGGACGCGCATCTGTGTCATGGGCTTTCGACATCAACAAAACTCTCCAGTACGCCGTGAAGATGATTCAAAGAATGATGAATGTGGAAGCAGGTTCCCTGATGTTGAAGATCGATGACGAACTTAAGGTTGCATTTTATTTCAACATTAAAGTTAAGTCTATGAAAAAATTCCGAATTAAAATTGGCCAGGGAATCGCCGGTTATGTTGCCGCTAAAGGCAAATCCCTTGTCGTGAATGACGCCCAAAAATCATCCCGTTTTTTTGC
Source organism: Desulfobacterales bacterium (assembly GCA_020345785.1). Next base: position 838,535 of record CP070771.1, on the reverse strand, counting down.
CGGTATAGATAAACAGACTGGATTCAAGACGCGCTCTGTTTTGTGTGTACCGCTGGTTTCTCGGAAAAAAGTGACCGGAGTCATCCAGGTGCTCAACAAGATAGATGGAGATTTTACTGCCGGTGATGAAGTCGTTCTGCAGGCGATTGCAGACTCGGTGAGCACTGCGATGGAAGCTGCCAGCCTTTACAGGCATGCGGTTTCGTTGGCTGAAAATGAGCAGGATGTGCGGCGCGCGCTTCAGCGGTTTCTATCCAAAGGCGTTTTGAAATGAATCTTCCTTATTTCCCTCACTCACGCCAAACCGGTTATCGAATCGCACACCCTGTTTCGTCCGCCTTTTTTGGCTTGGTATAAGGCCTGGTCGGCATACTCTATCAGGGAATAGCGGTCCCTGCCGTCTTCAGGAAACGTGGAAATTCCGATGCTGATGGTCAAATTACCCCCCGGTTGTGTCTCCTTTCCCGGAAAAGGATATTTTTCCACACCCCGTCGTACTTTCTCGCCATATATGCGGGCGCTCGCTTTAGGTGTTTCGGGCAGAATAATAACAAACTCCTCTCCTCCATAGCGGGCCAAGATATCAGGTTTCCTGATCGATTTTGCCAGTATCTGCGCCAGTTTACGCAGCACTTTATCCCCTTGTTGATGGCCGTTTTTATCATTATATTGCTTAAAATGATCCACATCCAGAAAGACCAGGGAAAAATTTCCCGCATGTCGGCCGGCTCGATTCAATTCAGCCTCTAAAGAATCCTGAAAGTAACGATGATTAAATATTCCGGTAAGACCATCACGGCAGGCCAAATTTTTGAGGACGCTGTTGACCTTACTGAGTTTTTGATTCTTTGTATTTAGTTCCTCGATTAATCTTTGATTTTCTTTAACCAAACGGACCTTCTCGATCGCCCGAGCTGTCGTAGCCGAGACCAACTCTATGTCTTTAAAGGGTTTAAAGAAGTAATCGTAGGCACCATAACGCAAGGCCGTGATGGCTGTATCCAGGGAAGCATAGCTGGTCATGATGATCACCTGCGTCTCAGGGTACAGTTGCTTGATTTTTTTTAGGAGCTCAATGCCCGTCATTCCTGGCATGACAATATCTGTGATAACCAGACAAAAGGTTTCTTTATTCATCAGCTCCAATGCCTGTTCTGCGCTTGCTGCCTCGGTCACTGAATAACCGTCTTCTTGCAGCACTTGCGATAGAACCATCCGAACGCTTTCCTCATCATCCACAACCAATATGGGCATATTCTTTGTCGATGTCATAACGAGCAAAACCTACCTTTCGTATATATACTTCTTAAGGCGTCCTCTGATCCGGATAACATCATACCTCATCGTCTATCTTAAAATTACTTCCACACTTTTTGCAGTTAGTTGCATGGCCCACGTAATCTCGCTTAATGTTGTATTTTTGTCCACACTTCGGGCAGACCACCTTCAGGCTGGCGACCGGCAAACTAATCCTAAATTCCGTTCCCTTGCCCGGTGAGCTTGCCACACGAATATTGCCTTTATGTTCCTTGACAATTCCGTAGCTCACTGAAAGCCCCAATCCGGTGCCTTTGCCTACCTCTTTGGTGGTAAAAAAAGGTTCAAATATTTTTGCCTGCAGATCTTCGGGTATTCCGGGGCCGGTGTCTCTGACACAGACGTGAATCATCCCGGAATTCTGGTTGGAAGTCGTCACGGTTACCTCACCAGAGCAGCCCTGCATTGCCTGTTGGGCATTGATCATGAGATTGATCAGCACCTGCTGAAGTTGGTTAGGATTGCCGGCTATCTTGGGGAGCTTCGGCGCCAGATCGTGGTTTAATTTTATCTTATGCATTTCTAACTGGTGTTCTACGATAGCCATGGCATCTTCCGCAACCCGGTTTATTTCTACCAACTCGAAGGCCACTTTCTCCTGTCGCGCAAATTTTAAAAGGTTTTGAATGATTGTTGTACAGCGGTTGGTTTCTTTTTCAATGATGGTTAGATTTTTGTATAAGGGACTGGCTTTCTCAATTTTGCGCATTGACAGCTGGGTAAGCCCGAGGATTCCGGCCAGCGGATTTTTGACTTCATGGGCGATTCCAGCCCCTAACTGACCAAAGGCGGCCATCTTCTCGGATTGAATTAAAGCGGCTTGGGCATTTTTCAGTGCTTTTTCTCGTGAATCGAGCCCTGACGCCATTTGATTAAACGATCGAGACAAATCCGCGATTTCATCCCGTGATGAAGAGCTCAGTTGAATATCGAACTTGCCTTGAGCCACGACCTGGGTCGCATTGGACAATCGCTCGAGCGGCCGGGTAATTAAGCGGGATCCAAACATGCTCAGAATTACCGAGATAATCAGGAGAACCAGCGAAACAATGATCAGATTGTTCAGTAATTCTCGTGCCGCCAGATAAGCAGCTGACTTAGGGATCTCAACCCCCGCCATCAGACCACTGGATTCGACGCGCGCCAAGCCGCCGACCATCTGAATGCCATCCTGTTCGTATTCCAGGGTGGTTCCGTGGCTTTGATTTTCCTGCAGGCGTGCTGAGCCTGAAATCCATTCCACCGGCCTGAGCTCAATGACCTTTTGCATATCGCTGTGGGCTAAAGGAATACCTGCGTCATCCACGATAAATGTGGTAAACACTTTGGAACGTGTGGCCAGGCGCTGGAGACCGTCTATCCGAATCACTGCAGCCACCACCGCAAGGCTGCCTTCTTCATTTTGCACCATATGTGGGATCGCCAGCGTAAGTGTTGGAAGGCGCTTGGATAACGTCGAGTTGGCGACGTATATTCCTTTAGTCTTAACGAGATCGAACGGCAGTGGATGTTGACTGCGATGGGTAAGCAGGCTTTCTTTTGTTTGCCCGGAAGTCTCCAGAGTTTTTGCATCATAAACCGTAGCCAGCTCCTCGCCATTGACATACAGGGTGATCGCGACAAATTCCTGAAAATCCTCAAATAGCTGCTTTAACAGCCGTGTTTTTTGGTTGTGAGCCAAATCCTTTTCGAACATCAGCCGCGTGAATACCTGGATGCGTTCCTGGTATCCGACCAGCATTGCTCGGGTCTCTGATGCTGTGTGCATCGCCATTTCCGAGGTGAGGTCATGAATGTAGGCCGACTTGTCCTTATGAAACAGATTGGCCATCATAAATGTAATGATGCTTACTACGGCCGTAATTACCAGCAGCAGTGCAATTAAGATTTTGAATCGTATTGGAAATCGTATTCTATCCAGCATATTCATTTCCTTTTGACGCTAAATCTTCCGATTGACGCGTTGTGAACGATAGGCAACGTTGTTGACGGCGTCATACGCCTCGACCACAATAACGTTAATTCCCAAGCTCAGTTTCAATTGGTATTCGAATTTTCCGGTCTGGGAGGTTTTTATGCGTTTACCTCCCACAAAAACACGAGCACCGGGCTCTGTTTTCCCGCGCAGCGTATAAAGTTCATTGTATATCGTACGGGGTGGGAAGTGAACGGAAAGCTCCGGGGCGGTTTGATCCTGTTCAACCCGGAATCTGCGATTTTCGCTAAATAAACCCTCGATAGTTTCTTGCATTGCGCTGACTTTCCAGAAATAGATTCCCTCTTTGAGGTTGCCATGGCTGAATTGCGATTCTGAAAAATGATCGTCCGTGATGATGTCGTGGAAGAAGGAGTCTCTTGCCAGAACAAAATGATAACCGGTCGCATTCGGCTGAGTCTGCCAGGCAAATTGTATTTTGGGTGGTAGGTCGCGATAGTAAAATCGACTGGTACTCAGCGGTGATTTCAGTTGAACTGTATCAGGCAAATCTCGGGGGTCAAGGGGTGCCTGGTTTAAGGCCACGACGGTTGACTGATTGGCATTGACCGTCACGGTTTGACCCTGGGCTGTGATTTTGGCAGAGCCCTGGTAGACTGCGATTGTTGAGGATTTGTCCGGGTTTACGGATAATTTGAAATCAACCGGAGCCGAATCGCCGGGGCCGCTTTGGGTACGCAGCTTTGCGCCGGGGGTATCAATTTCCAGATAAACGGATTCCTGGCCTGACTGTGCCAGCATTCCCCTCAGTTCGCCATCCACCAAAACCATAAATGAACGTTTTTCGCGAAGCGACGGATCATGTGTCAGACGCTTGATAATCATCAGCGAATTGGGTCCCATGCTGAGCGTGTTGTTTTCATCAAACTGAATTTCTGCTGCAGACCGACTGAACGTTTGCACGGCGTCACGATCATACAACAGGTTACCTACTTTGGCCGCTTCCCAGGCAATCTCGGCAGCCCGCTTGCTTTTCACTGTGTTACGTGTCCAGCTCAGCACCGCAGCCGAGTCTTCAGATGACCCTGAATCTGATCCCTCACTGCTGTAGCTGAGTTCGAATTCACGGCTGTTTTGCTTGAACGCGTCCACTGAGCCCGCAGACTTCTGGCGGACGATTATTTCCCTGAGACTGGTACCCGAGGGAAAAAGGGCATTTAGCAGGGAAAGAATAACCGAGAAGAAAAGCAGCACGAGAAGAATCGCCACAATTCCTTCAATGATTCGTTTCATTATTTTTTTTAAGCGACTGCTGAACATGGTTTTCGTTGCCTGTGCCTATCGATAGTTCGACGACGGGTATTGTCTAGTATATCACGAATTTTAAAACGTTGCCTGGAACCGCATAAACAATCCATGCGAGGAGTAATCATTGTTTGAGAACTCGTTGTCGGAAAAGTCAGTGAAGTTATATCCGACACCGACTCGAAAATGATCCACCGGTTCCCACATCAGCTCGGTCAGAAAGCCCTGCCGGTTATCATCAGCCTCCGGCTGAAACAGCATGCGGTATTCAACGCCCAGGTCGAAATCTTTCCAGATATTGAAATTCAGCCGGTTAATCCAAAGATAAGTATTGGTAGTCTGGTCTGGCATACCGGCAATCTCTTCCTCATTGATCTTGAAGGCGCCCTTTTCAACCCATTCAAGCCAGCGGGTAACATCCAAAGAAAAGTCTATGGAGGCCACCTGGGTCTTTGGTCTAAAGATTTCCTCTTCACCAAGTTCCTGGGGTCCCTCTTGAAACAGCAGGGTATACTTGGCCAGCGCATTAAACCTGTCATAGGCCACGGGCCGGAAGGCCAGGCCGATGCTGAATTCAGTAAAATCAGCTGCGGTTTCATCCGTATCATCGTCAATGGTTTCGCTGTAACGGAACTTGCCCAGGGCCGTAAAGTCGGGATTCAATTTTATTTCCGCAAAGTTGCTGGTCAGAAATTGGGTGAACTCATCCTCACCGGTTTCTTGGCGTATCTCATTGCGGGTGGTGAATTTGAATCCCGCCGGATGAGCATAGGAAAGGCCTGAGGAGATTGTTAAATGACTGCTATCCTCAGGATCTGAATCGGCCGAGCTGTATTCGCCAGACAAATCAACTTTCAATCCCTCGGTAACTTCCCATTGCTGTCGGGCTCCCAGCACGGATTTGTTCAAATCTTTTTTCTCTGAGTGTTCCCATTGATATTCGGAGTAAACTTTACCGGAAGCCCCCATCGGTGATTCGGCACCGAGCACGGTGGCCGTCGAGCGACCGGCCTTGTCATCGACCAGGCGTTCGGTCAGATAAAAACGCTTATCTCCCAGCGTCAGAATTGCGCCACCCCAGGCTGCTTGGCCATCCGTAGCTGTCTTAGCGCTGGCCTCTAAGGCCAGAGACGGATGAATCTGGTATTCAACTCCAAGGGTGGTTTGGTCGTTTTCAGCACCCGTTATCGTTTGTTGGTGTTCAGCTTTGACCGTCAGGGTATCGATCGGGTTTACCGTCAGCCTGGCCGCAGCATATTGGTCCGAATCGGCGGAATCTGTTGTTTGGTCTTCAGAATCACGGTACTGGTATTCACCGGTCAGGCTCCACCAGCCGTGGTCATGGATCCACTGTAGCGTGCCGATATCCGTTTTGGTCTCATCGCTCAAGCTGGTGGCATCCGTTTCCAGCCGATCAAACCGTGCGTGAATCTTATCTTTGGCTGTAAGCTCAAGCGACATATTCAATCCGCTTTTTTCGGTTCCTTCCTCCGAGAAATTACGACTGGTGAAAAACCCGGGCTCCAGTCGCTTATAATAGCCGCCGATCTGGTACCGATCCGGCGAGCCGAACCATTCACCGACATCCAATTCTACCGCCGCTTTCCATGCATCTCCTTGATGGAATCCGCTAGGCGCAGATTCGGAGAAGGTGATACCGCCGTCGTCACTGACGAATATTTGAGCGTCCGTGCCGTCGCTGCGGGCATACTCTGCAATCAAACGCGTATTTTTACCGAGACGAATCTCGGCATCCACTGCTTGAAGCTCATACTCGCCGGTACTCAATTCATCTTTAACGTAAGTGCCGCCGACAGCAACGTGATCTCCGATTTGCTGCCGGATATGGCCACCCGCGGCGGTATTGTCAAATAGATCTTCGCGGGCTTCATAGTCTACCTGGATGAAGACTTTACTGCCCGGCAAAAGATCCTGATTAATCAGGGTATCATCTTCAACAAAACTGGAAATCGGCCGCGTAAACAATATGCGGCCGCCGTCGTATTTAATCGTGTAGTCGACATTTTGTTCTTGCGGCTTGCGCGCCAGAATCAGTCCGGTATTTTTGTCCCGGATAACGATGGTAACCTGCTCACTGCCTTCGATGACTTCACGATGGCTCAGGTAATACAGCGAGCCACCGGTTGCTCGCAATTCATCAGTGATAGGAATCTGATCTACCTCGGCACCAAAGATTGCAATTTTGGTGTTGGGTTGACCATATTGGGTTTGCGAGACGGATTGATAAGATAGCCGTGCTCCATACAGCGTTCGCTGATAAGCGGCAAGCTCGGTATCATTTAGATTTAAAGCATAATTGCCTAACAGTAGATGCAGATCGTCGCTATCCAGCGCCAGGTAGAGCTTACCCTGGCTGTCCGTATCGTACACCACCGTACTGGAGTCCCCGTAGACGGGATAAATTTTATCAGGATCAAGGTTGGTTAAGAGACGATCATTTTCTCTGTCATCCAGATCCTCGAACAATTTATCAAATTCATCGGTTCCGGTATCCAAGGCTGCTGTAATCAGGTATTTGCCCTTGATAACGCCCTTCAGGTAAAAGGCTATTCTTCCTTCGGTGAAAAACTCACTGTCATGATCCATTCCGGCACCTTCAATGAAACCATCCCCCCACAGATTCTCAATTTTTCCGTCAACAAATGCCAGGAAGAACAACTGGGTATCCTTTACTTCAACTTCTCTGGAGATTACACTGATGTGTCCTTCCGGATTGACGGCTTTAATGTTTAGCAGGCTTTTCCCTTTCGGCAAATTTACCATTGTGGAAAAATGCCCATTGATTTCAACTTTCACCGGTTTATCATTGATAAAAACCTGATTTTCCAGATCCGTTGCTCCTGAAACGGTTAACTGGTGGCTGGTTAGCGGAACCCCCTTCGGAGGCAATTCAACCAGTAAATTGGGAGCGGGTCCGGTTGCCAGAAGCAGCTTGCCGTCTTCATCCTGATCGTTTACGGTAACCATCAGGTTGACGATGCGGGAGATGCCGGCAGGATTGCGAACCAGAAGGCCGAAGGGATTATTTCCTCTTTTCAGAGAGAGGGTCGTTTGAAAGGTCCCATCGGTCATCACCGGGATCGACGCGCCGTCAATTTCAACGGAATTGCCCGGCTCGGTTTTAGCGAGCAAATCATATGTTACCAAAGGCTTCTGCTCATCCGGCGTCTGGGCCGTCGAAGTCCCGCCGGTCTTATATCCAGCTGCGGTGCCTCCATAGGGCAGCAGGATTTTATCTTCGCGATTTAAGATTTCAACAGTGGGTACGTCAATGGTTGTTTTATAGGATTGGCCACGCACATTGATCACTTCGATTTCGAACTGTTTGACCGATTTATCCGCCACCTCGAGAGAGAATCGCCCATTCGAATCCACCTTTACCGGCTCACCATTGATCTTTACCGACGGTTTCGTGCGATATTGATCGTAAAGCTTTGACCGTTTAAGATCATCGACCTGACCCTTTATCTCAATGCGGCGATTCAGGGCGCGTGTCTCAGCGTATTCATTGCTTGCCAGCGGACGGGATTCCCCGTACCAGCGGACCACAAACCGCTCTTGAGGCAACCGCTCCTCGTTTACGAGATAGGTCAAGGCGGACTCGGCTCTTCTGCGGGATAAATCTATGTTATACTCATCGCTACCCACGGAGTCCGTATGGCCCTCGATAATAACTTTCTCTTTGGCATATTTTCTCAGAACGGCTGCAGTTTCCTTTAAAATTTCCTTGGCCTTCGGACTGAGCTCGGCCGAATCGGTAATGAACGCCTCGCCGGTGAGATTAAGGAAAATTGCGGTCGTCTGGTTGATGCCGAAAAGCTTGCGGGCACTGGTGGCCTGACTGCCATCGGCATATTCTACCACCATCTGGTACTGGTAAATTTCGCCGCCTTTTACCGTTTGCTGATTATCTAGCCAACCATTCCAACGGATCGTATTTGGCAGCGAACCCTTGCCACTCAGGGTGCGGACAACTTTCCCTCTGGCATCCATGATATTCAAGCGCCAAGCCTGTTCATCCCCACGTAATCCCGGCTCGGTTTGAAACAGGATCTGTTTATCCAGGGTGTTACCTTTAATCTCGACCACCTCGTTCAGATTCTCGACCAGCAACTGAATGTCATCAGTTGGAATGGACGCCATTTCTCCGTTAATCAGAAGTGCCAGATTTT
>CP070771.1:819981-829684 GCA_020345785.1 Desulfobacterales bacterium | reverse complement strand
GACCAACCGGTCGAACCACACAAAAATCAAAAATCATGGCGCCACCGCTGGGGTCTTCAGTCTCGAAATATTCCTGAGCCAGGGCCGCCGTACCAAATGGTATAAGCAGCAGGGATATAACCAACACCACGACCACGGATTTTTTAACGATTTTAGCCATATTTTCCTCCTACGCAAGCGTTAGTACTTGGATCAAAATGATGCAAAGTCCTAACAACCTGTTAGGACCTAAGTAGTATTGCAGCCGTCTAATATGTTGAATTCGATTGAACTTGAGATCATTATAACGCTTTTTAGTTGTAAATTTCAATAAGTTTGTTAAAAACTCTGAATCCAAACAAATTTCCGATATCGTAAAACTAAGCGCTTAAATGTCCACAGACCTCAGCTACATAGAAGTGGCCGTTGCACTTCCTGTCCATCATACCTTTACCTATAGTGCTCCCGAATCCTTCCAGGCTTCAGTTGCCGTGGGAAAACGCGTTCTGGTTCCCTTCGGACGGCGCAGGGTCACCGGTTATATTTTTGATCAAAACCGGCATATTGCCGACAAAGAGATCAAACCGGTACTGGATGTTCTCGACGAGCACCCACTTTTCCCATCTTCCATGGTCCCCTTTTTTCGGTGGATTGCCGACTATTATAAATATCCCATCGGCGAGGTGGTGAAAAATGCACTCCCCGGCGGCTTGAATGTCCATGAAGCCGCGCTGATCAGCCTTACCGATAAAGGGCGCCACGCCCTCAATCACATTCAGCTGACACCGATTGCCATAAAGATTTTAAAACAGTTGAATACGGCACCTTGCCGGTGGAAAGAAATTACCACTATCGTTGGTCAGACCACACCGCGTGCTTTGTTGTACAACTTTGAGCAAAACGGATGGATAAAAAGAACTTGGGAGCTCAAAGGGGCCAGTACTAAAGCCAGGCTGGAGCGAGTCGTCCGCCTGGCAGACACGGTGCAGCCTGACGCGCACCTGTCAACGCCCAGGCAGAAAATATTAGCGATTTTAAAATCCGAAGGTGAAGTTCCGGTTAAAATACTTAAAGAAACGGTTGCCACTGCACCCGCTTTAATTAAAAAACTTGAAAGCGCCGGGTATGTGATTATCGATTACAAAAGAGTTTTTCGGGATCCGCTGGGTGAATCCATCCAGCCCGATCAGGCTCCCGTGTTGAATCGGGAGCAGGACCAGGTGGTGTCCTACCTCTGTGACAATTTGAATCAAGGATACAAGCCATTTCTTTTAAACGGTGTGACCGGAAGCGGTAAAACCGAAGTTTACATGAGGGTTGCGGATGAGCTTTTAAAACAGGGGCGCCGTGTGCTGATTCTGGTACCGGAAATCGCTCTGATTACCCAGATGGAGCGGCGATTTCGGGCACGATTTGGTGAATGTGTTTGTGTGCTGCACAGCGCCTTATCCGCCGGAGAGCGCTACGACCAATGGACCCGTATTTTGCAGGGGGAAGCCACGATCGGCATTGGGGCCCGTTCAGCGATATTTGCCCCCTTTGACAATCTCGGTGTGATCATTGTCGACGAAGAACACGATTCATCTTATAAGCAGGAAGGGTTGCTGCGCTACAATGCCCGGGATCTGGCGGTGGTTAGGGCCAAACAAAATGAATGTGTTGTATTGCTGGGATCGGCCACCCCTTCGATCCAGTCCTACTATAATGTCGTCACTCAAAAATTCACCGAACTGATCCTGGAAAAACGTGTTGAAAAGCGCCCCTTACCCGAAATCCAGATTGTTGACCTTCGTCAAATCAGAGATGCGCGCGGCATACATCGCTTTCTTGGCCCCGAACTTCAGTTGGCAATCAAAGAGACGCTCGAACGCGAGGAGCAGGTGTTACTTTTCTTAAACCGCCGGGGTTACGCCAGTTTTCCGGTTTGCGGGGCGTGCGGGCAACCCATGCGCTGCAAACACTGCGATATTTCACTGACCCTGCACCAACGCACCAATGCCTATCGCTGCCATTACTGCGGTTATAGTCGGGCCGCCATAGCCACCTGTGACACTTGCGGCTCCTCTAAGATCAAGCATTTGGGTCTTGGCACCGAAAGGTTGGAAGATATACTGTCATCGCTTTTTCGTCCCGCACGGGTTGCCCGCATGGACCGGGATACCACGACCCGCAAGGGATCGATCCTAAAACTGCTGAAAGGGCTTAAGAATAAAAACATTGATATCCTGGTGGGCACCCAGATGGTGGCCAAAGGCCATGATTTTCCGGGCATCACTCTGGTGGGTATTATCTGCGCGGATCTTTCCCTGAATTTTCCCGATTTTCGAGCCGGGGAACGCACCTTTCAACTGCTGGCACAGGTTGCCGGAAGGGCAGGGCGGGGGGACAGACCCGGCAAAGTAATTCTACAAACCTATAATCCGGAAAATTTCTGTATTTCCGCTGCCAGAAACCAGGATTTCAAATCCTTCTATCAACAGGAGATCACTTTTCGGCAAGCGCTCAATTATCCGCCGTTTGCCAGGATGATCCAGCTTAAAATATCCGGCAAATTGCCTCAGGAAACCGCGAATCATGCCCGTCTGCTGGGAGATCTGTGTCGAACGCTGAAACAAACCAATCCCGGGCAATATCAGAGCGTTGAGATTATGGGGCCGATTGAGGCATATTTAACCAGAATAGCCGGGCGATACCGCTGGCAAATACTGTTAAAAGGTTCCAACAGCCGGGCGCTTCATCAATTCATCAATCAGCTTATGTCTGAAAGACCGGCCGGCTTTGCGCGTCGCCAGGTGCAGGTGGCGATTGACGTGGATCCTGTCTTCCTTATGTAAATTTGTTGATTGAGTTGATTGGGTTGAAGTGGCCGAGTTGCGGGTTGCGTGTTACGGGTTGCGTGTTACGGGTTGCGGGGACTAACGGATTGACAAATGATGATTGTCGTAAGACGAATCAAGGAATTCAATCGTATTAAAGAATCGGCCAAAGAAGGAGCGAACGGATTGGTTTAACCTCCCACTTTCCAGCCTCCCACCCTTTCACCTTCCCAGCCTCCGTTTTAAAAAAGGGGAGTTCCTGGTGGTTTCGCGACGCTCTAACTTTATTTAAAAATAGATAGAATTCCTTCATTTGACATTCGGCACTCATTATTCATCATTGCTTATGCCTTGACATTCCTCAGCAAGCGTCATAAGATTTTTTTAAGATTCAGATAATTACACTTTAATTAAATATATGGGGGAGGAGTTTGCGATGCGATTCAATGCTATTGCAATATTAGCTTGTTCTTTATTTTTGACGCTTTTTGTTGCGGTCGGATTCGGCGCCCAGGATGATGCCCAGCCGTCGGCTTTTTTCCCGGAAACCAACTATGAATTCTCACCGGTGCTGGATGGAACCAGTGTCATACACGATTTTGTCATCCAAAATAAGGGCACCGGCACACTGAAGGTCGAAAGAGTCAAAACCGGCTGAGGGTGTACTGCTGTCTCTTATTCAAGAGAGATCCCCGCCGGCGGCGAGGGAAAAATCACGTTAAGCGTCGACACCAAAGGATACGGCGGCAGGTCCATGAAGAAAACGGCGAGTATCTACACGAATGATAAAAGCCGTCCGCAGCAGGATCTCGTCATATCCGGTCAGGTGGAAAATTTCGCCACGATTCGTCCGGAACATGTCAGCTTGAGAGGTCATGTCGGCGATTCCATCAAAGAGATGGTTTCCATTGTTCCGGAAAAAAAATATCCATTTAAAATCCTTGATGCCAAAGCCCGATCCGGGCAAAACATCAATATTCAGCTGGATGAAATAACAAAATCGAACGGTACTGCCTATGAATTGAAAGTGGAAAACCTCAGCCAGAAAAGCGGACGATATTATGACACCATTATCTTGAAAACTGACAGCAAAATCCGGCCGGAGCTCAACGTAAGGGTCTATGGTTACCTGCGTGAACGCAAAAGTGAATAACATCAAAGCAGTGGTATTTGATTGTGACGGCGTCATGTTCGATACCGAAGAGGCCAACCGCGTTTATTACAGCTGTATCCTAAAGCAATTCGGCCGACCGGCCGTGTCGGATGAACAATTTGCCTTTATTCACATGCACACAGTGGCCGAATCAATAAACTATTTATTTCCGGATGAAAAAACCCGGGAGGCGGCGCATGAATTTCGCAAAAGCATGGATTATCGAAAATATTTAAAATATCTCGTGATTGAACCGCATCTCGTCTCCTTGCTTGAAAAGCTCAGGCCGCAGATAAAAACGGCCGTTGCCACCAATCGGACCGACACCGTGGACCGGCTGCTGGCTGAATTTAACCTAGATGGGTATTTCGATTTGGTAGTCACGTCCAGTGATGTTGAGCGGCCCAAACCCCATCCGGATGTGCTGCATAAAGTTTTAAACTACTTTGAGCTCGCACCTTATGAGACGATATACGTCGGAGATTCCCAGGTCGATGAGTTAGCAGCTAAAGCGGCATGCATTCCGCTGATCGCCTATCGCAACCGGGATTTGGCATCCGAACATCATATAGATACGCTCAAAGAACTTGAAGGGTTGCTGAATTTGTGAGTAATTATCAAACTTCCCTCCTAAATGCAGTAGCCTTCACGGTTCAAAAGTCACGATTCAAAAAATCTGGTTTTTGGCAAGAAATTGATCCTTGAATCTTGGCGGGAAACACTGAACCTTTAAACGCCCGCTAAAAAGGCATGACCGCAGGGAGCAGGGGAATATGGAAACTGAAATACCGCAGGAGAATGAAAACGAAGATACGGCTGATGCCGATATCAACTGGGATAATCGGATATTATGCAGTGACGGAAACTGTATCGGCGTGATCGGGGCCGACGGGTGCTGCAAAGAGTGCGGTAAAAGATATGAAGGTCCGCTGGCGGAGACAATCGCCGTTGAGGAGGAAGATCAGGTCGCGGACGAAGATGAAGAGATGCCGGCCGAAGAAGCCGAAATTAAGGCGGCAGGTGATTTCCCGGCGGCTGATGACTGGGAAAATCGCGTTTTGTGCAGCGACGGCAATTGTATTGGTGTCATCGGCCCCGACGGGAAATGCAAAGAATGCGGCAAACCTATGGAATGACGAATGACAAATGACGAATGATTTTGGAATGACTATTGACGAATGTCGAATTGTGGATGTCGCTTTGCTCCTTCAATTTATAAAGCCTAAAATCAAATAGTTTGCTTCCATAAATTTGTCGAAGACGATTTAACACAAGATAGGTATCATACCTTAATTCTTCATTCGTCAATAGTCATTTGACATTCCAAAGTCATTCGTCATTCCCAAGACTGGAGTCCTTCTTGCCATTACTAAATTTCATTCCGACCCCCACCTGGCGTGACCTGGTCGATATCCTTTTTCTTACCCTTGTTGCGTATCAACTCTACGAATGGTTCCGTGAAACCCGTGCCCTCAGAGTTCTCATCGGACTGGTTGCACTGGGGGGAATCTATTCGGTGGCCAAACTGTGGGGACTCTTTCTGACAACCTGGGTTTTTCAGATCCTGTGGCAGGTTCTTTTAATATTGTTGCTGATCCTGTTCCAATCAGAGATTCGACAGGTTTTGGAAAAAGTCAGTCCGCTGCGATACCTTCGATCGCGCAGGCGGGTTCTGCGGGGATCGATTGCCAAAGACCTGACCCGGGTTTTGTTTGAACTGGCCGCTGAAAAAACCGGTGCGCTGGTGGTGTTGACCAGAGACGATATTCCCTCCGATATCATCCATGCCGGTCAAAAAATTATGGCGCTGCCGGATCCGGTGCTGATCAAGAGCATCTTCAATCACCATGCACCGGCCCACGACGGTGCGGTGATCATATCCCAGCAAATTGTAACGCACATGGGATGTATTTTACCGCTGTCTGAAAAAGAGGATTTGCCGGAGAGATACGGTACACGGCATCGCGCGGCCCTCGGTCTTTCGGAAATGACCGACGCTGTGTGTCTGGTGGTTTCCGAAGAAAGATCAGAAGTGGCCAGTGTTGAGGGCGGTAAAATTACCGTTTGGCCGCAGCCTGAACCCTTGCAGGAAAAGCTCAGAGAATGGCTGGGCGGGCCCGAAATTCAAGTTCCGACCATTCAGCGTTTCTTTGAGGATTTTTTTACCAAAAATTGGAAAAGAAAACTGGCCGCCTTCGCACTTGTTGCTGCTGCTTGGCTGTTTCTGGCCAGTCAGCAGGAAGTCGAGATCAGCTTCAGAGCCCCTGTTCATTTTGATAATGCCCCGGTGGATATGCCGGCAGGTCGAGGATTGGCAACGGCGGTGGAGTTGAGACTCTCCGGTCGGCAGAGTGAGATAAAAGGATTAGATTCCAAAGAGGTACGGGTGCATGTTGATTTGAAAGGTTTAGCGGCAGGCAAGCACAAGATCATGCTGTCAGGTAAAAATGTAGATTTACCCGCCGGTGTGAAAGTCAAGCAGATCATTCCTCAAAACATCGAGGTGGAGATAAACCGTCCTGATGGCAAACCAGAGTCCGGTAATCAGATATACGCGCCTACTTTGGAATTTGAGTAGGGGCCGCACTCATGCCAACGGCAACCTGATGGTAAAAACAGCTCCGCCTTCAGGCAGGTTATCTGCGGCTATGGTTCCCTTATGATCCTCAACGATGCCGTAGCAAATTGAAAGGCCGACCCCCATTCCCATGGTTTTCTTGCGCGTGAAAAAAGGATCGAAAATGCGATCAATATCATTGGGGGCAATACCCGGTCCGTTGTCTTTGACGGCTATGATAATTGCATCCTCCTGGTTAAACGTCTCGATGCTGATTTGACCTTCCTTCGAGGAGGATTCCTTTAAATTGTCATTATAATCCGGCCCATGAATAATGGCGTCGACGGCATTGTTAACCAGGTTCATGATTACCTGACCGATTTGCTGGGGTGATGCAATAATATTGGATTTTTCAGCGGCCAAACTCAAGTTGATGTTAACCGTGTTTTTTTTCAGATAACTGCGCATCAAAGCGACCGTGTTTTCGATAGTCTGATTGACCTGCATGGGTTGCTTTTTTTCTTTACCCGGCCGGTTGAGGTCGATGAGATTGCGTACCGTGTTCCTGATGCTGACAAAGGCACTTTTGATCAGATCCAGTTTTTTTAATAGATCCTCATCGTCGGCATATTTCATTCGGATGACGCTCAGTAAAGCGGTAATGCCTTGCAGGGGAGAATTGATTTCATGGGCGATTGATGCTGCCAGTTGGCCGGTAGCCGCCAGTCGTTCCGATCGCAGCAATTGATTTTGAAGCAATTTTGTTTTGGTTATATCCCTTGCCACGCATAGAAAGCAGGCCTTGCCCAGATACGTAACATAGCGGCAGTTGACTTCATTTGGTATTAGAGTACCGTCTTTGGTTTTGATATTCAGTTCGAATCGGGCCTCATTTTCCTGAATTACCTTTTTTAGCATGTTTTCGACATAAGTTATCTGCTTGGGCTCCACGATTTTGGTGATTTTCTGATTCAATAACTCATCCTTCGTATAGCCGGTACTTTCCAAAATTCGGTCGTTGGATTCGATAAACTTACCTGTGGGATTGAACAGAAACACTCCTTCTGCAACATTGTCAAATAACTCCTTATACCGTACCAGCTCTTCCGCCTGCTTGAATTCGGTAGTGTTGGTCGAAATAATGGTGGCGGCAATAACGCGTCTGCCGAGTCTCAAAGCACCGATTCGGTACGTATACCATTTAGGATTCGTATGGGTTCCCATGCGGACTTCAAAACTTTCGGTTTCACCGGTCTGAAAGACGTTTTCGATACAATCCTCCGCCAGATAGCGATATTCCTGAGGCAGGAAGTCGTAGAAACTTTTGCCGATAGCCTTTCCCCGCGGTAACTCGGCAATATCCTGATTTATAAAGCGAATAATCCCATTATGATCCACCGCGGTGATCATGTCCGGTGCGGTCGCCACCAGGGAGCGCCACAACTCTTCTGAATCATTTAGCTTTTGTTTTGCCTCCCTGAGTTTGTTAATAACAGACTGGGCATGGGAGCCGAACATTATAAACAGGCATAAGACGATCACACGCAGATAAATATCGTACAGGTCGGGACCGATGAGTTCGGCAATGAGATTGAATTTGTTGGAGAAAAATATGTTCAAGACGGAATCCAGCACCCAGTAAACGGTTGCCAGAAAGATCACGGCCAGAACCATGTTGTCGGGCAGGCTCTCTCGCGCTGAAGTATTAGCTCTCGTCTCAAACCTTGCCTTTTCCGCTGATGCCAGGGATTTTAGCCCCAACGGCGCCTTTGTCAATTTAAACGTCGAAGCATTCATACGGTTTCACCTAATCCTATCTGTTTTGCGGTGCAATATCGGATTTCAAATTTCCATAATTGGTTCAGGTTCGACCTCCTGCGGCAGCCGGCTCAGTAGTGTGAATGCCGAAGTGATCAGATGCGACGAGACTTTCTAATCGCCAAGCAAATGTCATACGGGCTTCTTTATCACATCCGGCTCGAATTGATAAGTCAAAAAAATAAACTACGAGTGTCCGTACATTTTTGGTTTGACGTTCAGAGGCATAAAACATGACAATTATTGTCAATTTTACAATGATCAGACGTATTCGATTAATCTAAGCTGCCGTAAATATTTATAATAAGAAATTCTATTAATCTGGCATAAAAATTGTATCGAAGAAAGCACTACAGCCTTTATTGTCCGGGGGGGAAGGCCGCAAAACCGCATATAGATATTTAAGCTGCGGGCAACATTGAATCAAAAACCGGCCTTTGTGGCAAATAATAAATTCAAATTAAGTTTTTGGAGATTATATGGAGTATTTTGAGGAGCTGGTAACAGCGAGTGCATGTTCTGCCAACCGGGTACATGCTGGTTTTGAAGATTTGGAAAAAGGAGCTTTCGAAAGAGGCCTGCCTGAAAAAGGAGAGACTCTCATCGGTTCAGAGAGTCACGAGTTGATGAATCACACCTCGCAGAATCAAAAGATTTCAGGGCACACTGGGCCCAGCGGCGGGGCGCCCGTCATTTTGCTCATCGATGACGAAGAGGCGTTTCGATCTGTTATTAAGCAAGTGTTGCTAACTGCTGGATATGAGGTGGTGGAAGCCTCCAATGGGGCGGAAGGCATCCGGTGTTTCAATGAGAAACCGGCCGATATGATAATTACCGATATCATCATGCCGGAAAAGGAAGGAATTGAAACCATTATTGAGCTGAAAAAAGCGTATCCGGATGTGAAACTGATCGCAATGTCCGGCGGGGGGTGGTATGGCACGGACATCGATTTTGATATGGCCAAAAAGCTGGGGGCGCAGACGCTGGATAAACCTTTTGCGCTGCAGGAATTGCTGGATGTAGTTGGTGAACTTTTGAATAAAAATGATTTATTGTAATAATTGATACAATTGACAAGTTCCTTTTTCCAAACGTGCTTGCCGATTTGTACAAAAAATTACAAAAAAGTCTGAATTTCATGGAATAAATTTTCGCCACCAAGGCACAAAGACGCAAAAAGCAATGTTAACCATAGGCTTCGCTTGGTGTCTTGGTGCCTTCGTGGCAATCTTTTCTCCGATAAATCGGGATTTTCGCTTCACGTCAGCTGTCTTGTCCAACTCGGGTGTTTGATTCCTGCCATACAAATCCCGCCGCGGCGGGATTATATGTTCAACGATAAGCGTACTGACGTCCTCTTGCCTTTCCCCGCCTGTT
>CP070771.1:810137-819881 GCA_020345785.1 Desulfobacterales bacterium | reverse complement strand
GGCCCAATCTGATCTTTGCCGGCCTGATGAATGGGGAGGTATATCGGTACACCGAATCGGGGGGAACATGGTCAGTTCAGCAGATAGACAGCGATCAGACCGATGGCGGTCCGCCGAATTTCAGTGGCCTCAACCGTCCGGTCAGGGAGATCAAACTCGATCCGACGGACGCCAGCGGAAACTCCATCTTTGTCACGCTCGGGGGAAGAGGGGTGCGTGTGACACCCCCCGGGGCGGCAGTTCACGTTTTCGCCCGCGTGTGGCATTATGACGGCACAGGGGTTCCCAGACCCTGGCGTCATCGCGGTGGAACAGCGGCCGGCCCACTTCCCAACAGCCAGGCTAACGCCTTGATCCTCGATCCGAACAACAACGCCCACATTTACGTCGGCACCGACAACGGCGTATGGCGTTCCCAGGATGGCGGGGGGACCTGGAATCCCTTCTCGATCGGGCTGCCGGACTCGGCGGTTAGGGATTTTGAATGGCACGACGGCGCGGTTCAGTTATTACGGGCTTCGACCTATGGCTTTGGCGTTTGGGAGTATGTTATCGGACCGCCAACGGTGCCGCGGGTCGAATTATTCCTGCGTAATTCAACCCTCGACGGTGGCCGTGAGGGTGTGGTTCCCCAGTACGGAGAAGAACATCCGGATCCGAAAAGCAGATCAAAAGCGGCGACCGCTTTCGGGCAGTCCCCCGATGTCAAAGTCGATGCTCCCAACGATGACGGCGAGTTTCAATTTGCCAATGACTATGAACCGACCTATGTCGAATACGTTGATAAATTGTCGGACAATTCCGAGCATGTGGCCGTTGCCGAACAGCCGATTGTCAATCGGATTTACATTCAGGTGCACAACCGTGGATCCGTGACCGGGAAAAAGGTAACGGTGCAAGTGCTACTCGGATCCGACCCACCTGAAGCCCTCCCGGCCAACTACCTGACCACCCTCCAAAGCGGCAATCCGGTCAATACCGATGCCTGGAGCACTGTCGGGGAAAAGACCATCGACAATGTGCAGGTCGGCCGGCCCCAAATCGTGCGGTTCGACTTGCCGCCGATATTGCTTCCCCGGTGGTCCGAGTTGGAAAACCCGGCACGGCGCGGGCTGCTGGTACTTGTATATCAAAAAACCGGCGACACATTTCTTGGTAATGAGCGCAATGTGGCCCAGCTGTGCAACAACCACCGGCAGGCAACATTCAAGTCACTGAAAATTGAGCGGTATAGCGGCCGGATTCCGCGCGCGGACAGCTCACTGCCGCCCTGTGTCCCCAACCTGCTGCCCGTCTCGGTGGCCCTGCTCACCCGCAGGAAAATTTCGGGCTTGCGCGATGCCCTGCAAGCCAAAATCGAGACGGCCGGCGCCGACATCAGCCCGACCGAGCGCCGCATTCACGCCTTGGCCGAGCTGGCCGCCGCGATGTTCGATCAGGGCGATGCGGTCGATGCCCCTGTTGATGCCCCGCTGCCGCAGGGATTTTCAAAATTTGCCCTCTTGGGAAGCACCGCCTGGAATCTCCCCGACTATATCGATCTGCTGTCGCCCCAGATGGGCTGGATCACCGATGTTCTGAGGCGGGGCGCGCCCGATGCCCATTTCAGCAAAGCCATTGTACCCACCGGTCAGTTCGTCGTCCGGGCCGGTGAACTTGCGATGGCACAGGCCTCATCGACCGCCGAGAAGGAAAAAATCCAGGCCTTTACCATGGGCCTGATGAGCGCGCTGGCGGCCGAGGTAACCTGCAACCCCATTTTGCGCGGGCTTCAGGCCGAACGCAGCAGTATCGACTGGGACCACCGTAGAGTGTGCATCGACGATATATTGACCAACCGGTGGATTTCACGGGAGCTGCTCAAGGACGCACCCGCCCAAAGCCGCTGGCGCAACTGGTTTCCCGACCCGTCCAGCATACCAGACGCCCTGTTCAACGGCTTTGCCGAAGCCATCAACGAAGCCTACCAGCCGAACGATCGGCGCAGTGAACGCTTTGCCGACAGCCAAACGGGCGCCGTCGACGCCTACACCATATCCGGCGGCGATCTCAAGGAAGGCTACGGTCTGTTTGTCAAGTCCATGAGCCCGGGCGCCCATTGGGCCGTCTGGTGGCTGCTGCTCAGCCCCATCATCCTGATGGGGCCGTTGGCATTGATTTTGGCGCGCTACGCCATGCCCAACGCCCAACGCCTGTTCGCCAATGTGACCGATGACGCCGGGCAGCCGCTGGATGCCGACGAAAGCTCGTGGTATGAGCTGTACCAGATCAGTATGGCCCTGGGCGGCGTGATGCCGTTTGTCTACGCCATGATCCTCTGGGGAATCGTGCCGCGGCAGAATCCCTACTTCATTCAGGCCCTGGTGTTCGGCATCGTGCGCGCGGCCGTCTCAGCCGGGGCCCTGGCGACAACCGGTGAAAAACCCGAATTGCGCTGGGGATTGTTCTTCACCTTGCATACCGGCATTGATGTGTACTTCCTTGTGCGCGGCATCATTGAGTGGGCCCAGGGCCACCCCGGCTATGCGAACATGTACCTGCTGCAATGGCTCCCGCTGCTGACCGCCGGCAGTTCATTTCTTTTTGCACTTCTGCCCCAACTGACCAAATGGAAAGAGGACTGGCAGTTCTGGCTCATGTGGGCGATTTACACGGCGGGGCTGTGGTTCGGCCTTGGAATGCCCATGGGTGCTGTGATCTCCAACGGCGGCGGCTTGGTGGGTCTGTTGAAAAACCGCCGTTCGGACAACCCCGAGATCCTTGATTTTCTCGATCCGGCCGTGGTGCGCCCGATGTCCCATACCCGCGCCCGGGCATTCGAGCAGCAGGTGTTGTGGGAACAGGGCGGGACCGCCCTAGAACACAAGCGCTACCCGTCCGGAACCCGTGCGGTGGTAAAGATCTGGTGGACCGGTGACGGTGATATGGCCATTCGGCACGACCGTGACACCGTCGTGTTCAGCGACGGAATTACGGAAACGCCGATCGCGCTCGACGGCCCCTTGACCCCACAGCAGATCGCCGACCAACTGAAGGCCGGACTGGCAGGCATCGAAGCAGCTCCCTTTGACGCCGACGATCCGGCTTACGCCCTGCCGGCTCCGCAGATGCTGGCCGATCCGGGCGATACGGCGCTCACCTGGGCGGCCCACGATGCGGCCCGCGCACAATTTCAGCCGGTCGGCAAAAGCGAAGACAACGCCTACCTGCTGCGCCACTCGCCCCGCAGCGCGTTGAGCACGCCGGTCGGCGTCGATGAGACCTGCAACGGCGCTGAGAAGGTACGCCTGCTCCCGCCATCCGGGACCGATCCGTTCGACGGCACCGGCATCGACTTCGCCGCGGACCTGGCTGCGATGCTCTGCCTGGGCGCAACCCCGAGCGTCAGCGCTGCGGATATCACCGTCGCCGGACTTCCCGCCGACAATAAGCTGGGCAGGGTCCACCAGGTATTCCGTCAATGGAACCTTGACGAGCGGCGCGTTAATGAGTGGAAAATGCTGATCGCCGGCGGCGCCCGAAGCGAAAAAGGCGATCACCCGGAAAGGGCCGATTCAGGCATGCGCTCCGCCCCCGACGACTATGTATCCCGCGCTCCCGAGGGCGAACCGATTGCCACGAACCTGGGCTGGCTGAACGCATTCCGGGCCTGGAAAGAGATCGGCGCAGACGCCGGCGCCGATGGGACGATCGATCGCGCCCACCGTGCTTCACCCATGCTTCGACTTCCCGGACAACCACCGCGCCGGGCAACCGCCCAAGAATTGACCAATGCCATGCGCTTTCTTTTTGATTTACCTTAGATGTAGGTTCAAGGTTCAGCGTTCCGGGTTCAGGGTTCAGCCCAGTTGGAAACAGAAGGTTTCAGGTGTCCCCCCTTCGCCTTTCAGGCTACGGAGCGCAGGCAGCCCGGCCGCTGGCCTGAAGAGCGGCCAGATTGATCGAAGCCGAAACTTTATTGGAACCTGAAACCGCTCGAATCAGGATATCGAACCAACGACGAAGATTTATGAAATCACCATCACAAAACAACCGATCTTTTTTGGCGCTCGGTGCCATGGACGTTATCGCCCGGACTGGCTACCAGATGGGGAAGTCACCGGTTTTGCCAGTACTGGCGCTGGCCGTTGGGGCAGGCAGCGCCGAACTGGGCCTGATCGCAGGGGCATCGGTTGCAACCGGCGTCGTTTTGAAGCCCTGGATAGGCGCCCTCTCCGACCGAATCGGCCGGCGACCGCTCCTGTTGACTGCCGGCGCGCTGTTCGCCCTGGTGCCCTGGTGCTATGTTTTCGTGGACGGAGTTCACTCGCTGATGGTGGTGCGTATCCTGCACGGTTTGGCCACGGCCGTGTGCGGGCCGATAATGGCCGCCCTGGTGGCCGACCTGTATGCCGATCGTGGTCAGGGATGCATACGCTACGGGTGGTACGATACGTTCCGTTCGGTCGGGTACGTCAGCGGTCCGTTTCTCGGCGGGATGGCGCTCAAGGTATTTGCCGACCCGCGGCAGATTTACTTTGCCGTTGGGATGTTTGGTATCGGCGCCGCTGCGGCCGCACTTTTTATTGCGCCGCCGCGGACGCTTACCAAAAGTAACGCCGCTGCCCGCTCCCAAAGGTCGATGGCCGCGATTGTCGTCCACTACGTGCGGACGTTGACCGGCAACTCATATTTGCGGGGCATCGTCGGAATTGAATTGATTGCCAACATGATGACCCGCTGGACCAAGGTGTTCTGGGTCGTCTGGGCGGTGGAGCGATTCGATTTGGTGTTTATCGGGAGCCTTTTATCGTTGATGTTTGCGACCTCGCTCTGTGTCAAGCCTTTGGCTGGTTGGCTGGGTTCACGGACAACTGCCAGAACAGTGCTGTCGAGCGGGGCGATACTGCTTGCATCCGGTGTCGTCGGCCTCTATCACACCCAAAGCCCGGCGGGATGTCTCTTCTGGGCCATGATCCTTGGGATCGGTGACGGACTCGTGATGCCGTCGGTAATGGCGCTCATTGCGTATGCGGTGGACAGCAACCATCGCGGGGCGGCTTTCGGGGTTTTGGGATCGTATCGCAACATCGGAAAAGCGACGGGCCCCGCCCTTGGCGGTTTCCTGGTTTCAACGTTTGGTTCGCCCTGGACGGCAGTCGCTGCCGCTTGTCTGCTTATGATTCTGGCCGGCCGACTCCTCTGGCATCACGATGAACGCCGCACCATCGACCGTCCCATGGATTCTGCGACCGTCGGTTGAATATGGTCAGGCTGGGAAGCCGGGAGGCATGAAAGCTGGGAAGCTGGAAAGCAAGGGAGCGTTATTAACTCAATCACGGGAATTTTAACCGAGCCGGTATCAAACTATCAAACCCAAACCCGGAAAAGCCTGAACCAAACAGGATATTAATCACGAAAGCACGAAAGGACGAAAACACGAAAAGGAAAAAAAGTAAATTTCCTGCTTTATAGTTTTCGTGTTTTCGTGATAAAATTCTCCGCAGGCCAAGCATAAAATGCAAAAAAATTACAATTAGGACTCTAATAACAAATTACAATCACCCTCTTATCTTTCAACTTCCGAATTCCGATTTCTGTACAACTCAGTCCTCAGTCCTCCTTCCCGTAGAGAGCAGCGCTCCTCAAGTCCCGTCAGGGACGCTCTTCAAACGAAGTGCTCCTTATCGGATTTTAGATCCAAGCTACTGGCGCTTTTACCGTTTGCCACCGGAGCAGGAATTTTTTTCCTCATCAAAAAGCGAAAATACGAAGAGAAGAAGAATAAAAGGTCGTTATGGAAAAGGAAATGGATGAGTAATACTCGAGCAGCTCTTTTTGTTTATTCAACCGTGATTGCCGGTTGGGCATACCTAACCGCATATAGCATGGTAGATTATCTCTTAATAAAATTGGAATTTCAAATTCCAAAAAAAATTAAATTACTTTCAATTTACAACCACAGTCCTTTTTCAGTTATCAGCTGCCTGGCTATCGCAGCCATCGTATTTTTTATGGTTTATACAAGAGCAAAAAGAATTGACAAAAAATATGCTAAAACCACTAAAGATCGTGAGGTCTTGCTGAGTCCTTAAATTGATACGGCTGATTCTTGCCACACAAACCCACATGGCGGGATCTTTCATCCCGCCGGGCGAGGTGGCTATTTCAACGATAAGCGTATTGACGTACGCTTGCCTTTTCGGCCAATGGCTGAAAAGGCAAGCAACCTGCTCCGCAGGTGGTCGTTAACTTCATGAAAGGCTTTGGTGGCTGACGGATATTCGCGGTTGCCCATAAAAGGTGATGTACAAATTTTGGTGGCAGCGATTTTGCTAAAAAGTAATTGAGGGGGTGTAGAAGGAAATAGACGGTAGTTATCGACTTGAGAACGGTAGTTTCGATTATCAGCAATACCTAACCGAGTCTTGAAATTATAAGAGATTCAATCCAGGAGGCACATCATGAGCGGATGGGGAAAACTCGCATCCAGATATAAAGGCAAAGAAAATGAAAAACACAAAATTCTGGCGCTGGACGGCGGTGGTATCCGGGGCATCCTGACCCTCGAGGTCCTGGCCCGTATGGAAGAAATGCTGGCGGAAGCCACTGGTGGCGGAGCCGGTTTTCGACTCTGTCATTTCTTTGACTACATAGGCGGAACCAGCACCGGCGCGATTATCGCGGCCGGACTGGCACGGGGAATGAGTGCCAATGAACTGCTCGAATTCTATCAGAAAACCGGCCCGACCATGTTTGACAAGCAGTTCATTTTAAAGAGGTGGAACGCGCTTTACAAATCCGAGCCTTTGAAAAAAGAGCTGCAGAAGGTCTTCGGGGCCGAAACGACCCTGAAGCCGGACGATCTGGAGTGTCTACTGTTGGCGGTGACCCGCAACCGCACCACGGATTCTCCCTGGCCGATCAGCAGCAACCCGCAGGCCAAATATAACGATACTTCACGACCGGACTGCAACCTCAAAATTCCCCTTTGGCAGATCGTGCGCGCCAGCACGGCGGCACCGGTTTTCTTTCCGCCCGAGGTGATTTGGTGGGATCCACAGGATGATAGTAAAGCATTTGTCTTTGTCGACGGCGGTCTGACGCCTTACAACAATCCGGCGTTTTTACTCTACCGAATGGCGACCGAGGCGGGATACCGTCTGAATTGGGCCAGCGGCGAAGATAAACTGCTTGTTATATCAGTCGGTACCGGAGCAGCGCCGGTTATGTTGGAAGACGTCGAGGATCCAAACCGGGGGCTGCTCGGAAATGTCGCTGCTCTTCCCACTGCGCTCATGTATGCTGCGATGGTCGATCAGGATAACATTTGTCGTTCCATCGGCCGCTGCATGCACGGTGCCATTCTGGACCGTGAGGTCGGTGACATGATTCCACGAGATACCGAAGGAAAAATAATTCCGCTCAAACGGGATCTCGGCCGCAGGTTTCTCTACGCCCGCTATAATGCAAATTTGAGTCGCGAAGGTCTGGATGCGATGGGTCTGCACGACATCAAGCCCAAGCACGTCCAGAAGCTCGACTCCGTTGACTACATTGACGACCTGCGTCGTGTCGGCCGGAAGGTGGCGGAAGAGATCAGGATCGAGCACTTCGGCCACTTTATCTGAATGGCGATTGACGAATGACAAATGACGAATTAAAATTGAGTATTAATAATTGACAATTAACTATTTGAGGTGAAGCGCATGCATGCGTTCATCGTCCGCCCCTTTGGCGTCAAAAAGGGCATTGATTTCGACCGTGTCGAACGTGAGCTGATCCGTCCGGCCTTCGCCGCCCTGAATATTTCCGGCGGCACAACCGCCGAGTTCATTCAGCAGGGCAACATTCGCACCGATATGTTCGAGCAGCTGTTGACCGCCGATCTGGTGGTTGCGGATATCTCGATTCACAATGCCAATGCCTTTTACGAGCTGGGAATCCGCCATGTGTTTCGGGACAAGCGCACCTTTCTAATCAAGTCCGAGGGCGATGAGGTGCCCTTCGACCTGAAAACAGACCGCTACCTGCCCTACGATGCCAAAAATCCGGCCGCCAGTCTCCCGGTCCTGATTGAAGCGCTCAGTGCAACTTTGGATTCCCAAGATCAGGACAGCCCGGTTTTTCAACTTTTGCCGGGTCTGAAGCCGACAGACCCGACCAAGTTTCAGGTAGTTCCGCTCGATTTTCGCGAAGAGGTCGAGCGGGCCGAGTCCTCGAAAAATCCGGGCTACCTCCAATTGTTGTCGGCCGAGGTCGACGGATTTGCCTGGATGACCATGGGGTTGCGCCTGATCGGAAATGCGCAGTTCAGGCTCAAGGATTGGCCGGGAGCCAGGGTAACCTGGGAGGCGGTGCGGCAATACGACGACATGGATCTGGAAGCCAACACGCTTCTTGGAACCATCTATCAGCGCTTGGATGATCTTGTCAGGTCGGATCAGGCCCTTGAGCGTGCGCTTCAGAACAGGGGCATATCGAGTTGGGACCGCGCCGAAATTCGGGCGCTTATGGCACGAAATGCCAAGGCGCTCTGGGAGGCGGACTGGAAAGACTTGCACGAACTAGCAGATATCCAAAAGGAGGCGCTGGCCTCGCCGCATCTCGAGAAATCTTTCGACCTGTATCGCAAAGGCTTTATTGAAGACCGCAATCATTTTTACTCAGGCCTCAACGCGCTGGCCATGGTGACCGTCAGGATCAAGCTTGCGGATGCCCAACCCGGAGTTTGGGAGGACGATTTCGATTTCGAGGATGAGGCTGCGCTGCAACTTCGCAGACTAAAGGAGCTTCGCTCCGACCTGGCAGCGGGGGTTAAGCTGGCCATCGAATCCAAACGAGCCGCCTTGGCGCGCCAAGACCAAACCGATATCTGGGCCGAAATCAGTGCCGCGGACCTTACTATGCTGAGTTCCACGAAGCCCAATCGGGTTGGCCGGGCTTACAAGAGTGCTCTGGCCGGTGCCCCGGACTTTGCCAGCGATTCGGCGCGTAAACAGCTCTCGCTGTATCAGCGTCTCGGCATCCTCACGGAAAATACTCAGGCGGCTTTCGACAATATCCCGGTAGTGGAGCAAAAGGAGGAAGAACCGGAGGCCGTACCGCGTGTGATTCTGTTTACCGGCCACCGGATCGATGCGTCGGACAGGCAAAAACCCCGCTTCCCGCGCGACAGGGAGGACAAGGCCCGAGCAATGATTTTGGCAGCCGTAACCGATGTGAAGAAAAAAACAACGGGCAACCTCCTCGGCATTTCCGGCGGCGCATGCGGCGGTGACATCCTCTTTCATGAAGTTTGCGAGCAACTCAATATTCCAACCCGAATGTTCCTGGTGCTTCCGAAAAACGAGTACATCAAAGCCTCGGTCGCCGAAGGCGGTCCCCAGTGGGTGGAGCGGTTCAAGCGCCTGTTCGATCAAAAGCAGCCTGCAATCCTGGACGAATCCGGCGAGCTGCCGCGCTGGCTGCACGCCAAGAAAAACTACAGCATCTGGCAGCGCTCCAATCTGTGGATGCTGCACAGCGCCCTGGCGATTTCAAATGACAACCTGACGCTGATCGCCCTCTGGAACGGTGAGGTGGGCGACGGCTCGGGAGGTACTGAAGACATGGTCCAGCGCGCGAAGGACCGGGGCGCGACCTTCATCCATCTTGACGCCCGCCGGCTGATTGAGTGATTCTAAAAGCTATCTCAAAAAAGTCTTTTGGCCCAAACTCTTTGTTGGTGCCTCGTTTTAAATCCTCGAAATACGGATGGATTCC
>CP070771.1:800277-810037 GCA_020345785.1 Desulfobacterales bacterium | reverse complement strand
ACATCGACATCGACAAAAAATCCGTCCGATGTCTGGATGTGGGCCGCCTTTTCGCGTCTGGCGAACCTTGCGGCCGTATCGGCGTAATTGGTTAGTTCCAGGACCTGAATATCTTTGGGCAGCCGATGCATCTGCTGTACACCGAAAGGAATGATAAAGTTCAGCCCTGAGTTGTAAATCTGCTCCTGGACGCCGCGATGCATTCCTATTTTGACGACTTTAATGCCGTACTCGTTGGGCCTGATGTAGACAAAGAGCATGTTGAAGGCAAATACGATAAATGCCAGCACGCCGACCAAAATGGAAATTTTGCGCGATCCGCGGATTTTAATTCCGGGAAAGTTAGCACCGGTTTTCTGTTTTCTGAACGGTCCCGGCTCTCCCTGCTTAACATCTTCCATGATTATAACCTCCTGCAAAATTATTCTATCTATGTTTCCCTGTGCTCTAAATGAAAAAACCCCGTCACCACCAGCATCACGAACAAACCCAGCGGGATCAGAAAAAAATCGATCATGAGGTTGAATTTAAAAACCTGCATCAGTGCATAAAGTAAATATACGCCTGCCCCGGCAATTAGATATGGGGCTTTTTTGATTCTCTGAGATTCTGTCAAGAACCGGTCAAACACAAAAAAATATACCAGCATTGATATCATCGTTGCGGCGGCCGCGCCGAATACGCCGGCGAATGGGACCAGATAGATGTTCAGCACGGTGTTGACCACTACGACGATCACGACCAGTTTCTTCAGGGCCGATAAATGCTCGCCGGCTTCATAAACCGGCTCCTGTGACGTAAAGGCTGCAAAAAAGATCAACCCCGGCGCAAATACCGCAAAAATTCTATAGGAAAGCAATTCTTCCCCACGGGTATCAAAAAAGAAGTTTAAAATATCCGGGAAATGCAGCAGTATATATAGCGTCAAAAGGGATTGGATAAAGAACATCAATCTGGTTGTCCGGTGGAACAAAACCGACGCCTGTCTGAGATCCTGCCGGGCGGCCAGCATGCAGTATTGCCTCCGAAAAATGGGTTTGACGCTGACCGGAACAATCAGCAGGAAGCGGGCCAGAATCGACGCTTCCGCATAGACACCCAGTTTCCAAGAGGGTACAAATAATCCCAGGATAAAAAAGTCCAGGTACAATACAATATCCAGGGACTCATCGGTAAATAGAAACCGGTACCCCTGTGATAGGATGTCACGCCGCGGAAGAATTCTCTTCCATGAGGACTTTATTTTCGGAAGTTTATATTTTCTGGCAGACAGCAGCATCAGGGTAATTTCACTTAACAAAAAGGCGATCAAGAGAAAGGAGGGCGGGATACCAATTAACAGGAGTATAAAAATAGCCCCCAGAAATATGAGCCGTTTAACCATTTTCAACTTGGCCACCGCCTGGTGGTGACCAAAACCGTGCAGGGCCGCAAGTTTCAGCCGGTTGAGGTTGCGCAGGGGCAGCGTTGTCCCGATAATCAGGTATGCGGCCGCTCTTTCCCCGATGCGGGTGTGGTCGGTATTCCAGCCGGCGGTTAAAAAGAACAGCACCGCAAAGATAAGGCTCAGCCCCAATAAACTCCGGTAGGTCTCAGACAGAATTTCTAACTGGGTTGACTGGTTGTCGTGGTGTTTTGCGATCTCATGCTCCGCAAATCGTGGAACACCGAACTCAGACAAATATCCGACGATAAAAAAGAGTGACAACAGATACGCATAAACACCAAGCCCCTGTTGGTCATAGGTTCTTTCAACCATGACCATTACCGCCAGGTTGATGATCAGTTCAACCGCGCCTTCGCCGATAGTCAAACAATAAGTCTTGATCTTTTTGACAAATTCATTGCCGTAATGAGAAAAATACTCGGGATCAATTAATTCGCCGGAAATTTTAGCTAGAAAATTATTTACTAGGAATTTCGTCTCAGACAAATACGATTGGGAGCCTGAGTTCCGTGGATCTGGATCCGGCATTTCGTTTAAAGGCACCAACAACCGGTCATCTTCTTCCGGATTGTTTTCGTCTGTTGGGTCTATATCATCCCGGCTGATGGCTAGCGGCGGGGGGTTGAAATCCGATCTGTCAGAAAGCGCTAAATTCTTAGTTTGGCGGTTTCCAGAGGGTTTCTCCTGCTCAATCCGACATAGAGCGCCGGCCTTGTCGAAAACAGCTTTCAGTTTTTGGCAGGATTTAAGATCTGCGTCTTTGAGAATGACAAAGGTCTTGCCGGAAAATAAATGCCGGATCCTTTTTTGATCAGATTTAAGAGCAGATGCAAGCTGCTGAACGACCCGGTTTATTTCCGTGCCTTGGGCAATCTGCCCTCTAAAAATAACGCGATATTTCATCCCGCTGTTGGATTCCTTAAACCCGGAGTTGAATTGATTGCTAAATTATGGATGTAAACAGTTATATCGGACGAAAACGTCATGACTTTAGCAACCATCATCATTGTCAAAAGGCTATTTTAAGGGGCACTTCGGTGCATGATCCTGGATGCATAAGGTCTTGGAATCGTGGCTTTTGGGTTATGAATGGATGGAAGGGATATCTGGATCCAGGATTTTGATGTAAAGCGCTGGCGGAATATTTGACCGCCTCTTTATATGAACAAGCTGGAGGAGGATCTAACATCCGTCTATCAACTCGTCTTTTACAAGCAGGGAATTCTCATCAGGACTGAGTAACGAGGACTGAGGACTGAGTTAGTTAGAATCGGGACGATGGCAGCAGCAAAAATTTCAATCCTCGGCCCTCAGAATGTTTTCAATAGACTTGGTGAAGTGAAACAACCTTTCAAAATTCATCTTGCAGATTACGTCTTTAGCGGGATTCTTAATTGCGTTGTTCTGCTGTGCGCCGTGCATCGCTATCACCGGCCGCAGTCTTTAAGATAATCCGGCAGGCGCGTATTTTCATCGATAATGGCTTGCCGGATTTGTCGACATGTAAGGCCTCTGGCATTCATGATGTGAGATGATGTTAAATCAGTGCCTTTTAGATTGGCATCATTAACTTTAACCCAGTTCCAAAAGGTATTTTCGCTTAAATTTGCATTTTCAAGATCAGCGTTGCTCAAATCCAATTCCAAAAGTCTGGCGCCCCTCAGATCGGCCCTCTGAAGATTGGCCGCACGGAGGTTTGACCATTTAATTTCAGCCTGTCGAAGGTCGGCGGCGGAGAAATTGACGCCACTGAGGTTGCCCAGCAATTTGGCCTTCTTCAAATCTGTTTGACTCAAATCGGCATTCTGTAAATTAACCTGCCCGAATTCCGCTTCCTGCAAATCGGACCCGGCGAAATTAAACCCTTGCAGGTCGGCTTTGTCAAACAGTATCCCCCGCAATTTCATTTCTGAAAGATTCTTTTCCCGCATCCTGGCCGCCAATTCAGCCGGCAACTCCAGGGCAGCCAGTAATTCTTTATTGTAGGAGGCAAATATCCAGTTGGCTGAGTTCCGAATTACATGCCCGTTTAAGCCCTGGACATCAATCAGATGAGCCCCCAGCAGGTTGGCACGTTTCAGGGAGACCTTATCGAATTTGGCGCCGTGAAAATTAGCGCCTTGAAGATCGGCATTATCGAGTTTGACGCTGAAAAGATCGGCGCCTTCGAAATTGGCGCTTTTAAGGTTTGCATGTTCGAAGTTTAACTTCTGTAAAGATGCATCGCGAAAGTCAACTTTCTGAAGATTATTACTCGCGAAATCATAACCCTGAAGCTTTACAGCCTTTAACGTTGCGCCTTGCAGTAAAACACCCTCCAACCGCGCTCCGGTAAGATCGGCATAATCGAGATTGGCATCCTGCAGGTTGGCCTGGCGCAGATCCGCATCTCTCAGATCGGCGCCGAAAAGATTCACCTGGCGCAGGTCGGCCTTTACCAGAAAAGCGCTGCGGGCCCGTGCATAGGCAAGGTCGGCATTTTTCAGACGGGCGCCTTTGATCAAGGCCAAATTGCTCCTATCTTCCTTTTTCTCATCCCAGTTATCCGGCTTGGTGGAAAGATTTTCTTCGATAAAGTCCGCAAAGCAGCTGGTTCCCATGATTTCCATTAAGCGTGGTACCCACAGCCTTAAATCCCAAGCATTGATATTGGCGGCTTGCTCGGAGCCAACTGGAATGCCGTGAATGGCTCCAAAAGAAAATCCGAAGAGTACAACCGACACCCCGAACACAAATGCCCCCCGCCTGGCGCTCCTTGCACTTCCCATAAACTGCTTCCAGGACATGGCGGGCTCAATTTCCCTGCGCAGGGTTGCGATGGCCGCGCGATAAAAAAGAATACCGGAGCCGATGGCGGCGATTGTCAAACCGACCTGCAGGGTTGTCCCCAGCCAATCATGGCGCGGCAAATATCTTAGCCATAAGATGACCAAAGTCGCAGGCACCGTCCACCATCCCAGCAGAATCGAAAGGCCGGCCTGCAGCCGGGAAAACCGCGGACGGGAATCCCGCAGCCGTCTGAAATGGCTGATCACCAGACCGTTCAACAGCCAGGGATAGGCCCTTTTGTCAAGTCGCGTCCCGTCAGGGAATACGGCCGGCAGATCCGCCAGGGTTTCCCACAGACGTTGCAGATAAATGTGAAAATAAAGATACATGGCGAGCAGGATCAACGGGGCTACCCAGAAAAACCCGGCGATGGGGATTTCGGTTCGTATGATAGGCAGCGGCGAAGAGATGGAATTGGTCAAAAGCAGCGGATCGGTGGTGGTGGCAATGGTCAACCAGGAATAGACACATGCCAGCAGCATGGAGAACATCATGGTGCGGGCATTGCGTGAAATTTGTTCCACGACTGCCAGACCTTCAAATTTGGTGATCGACGCCGGCAGCTGGGCACCCGCGACGTCGGCCCCGGCCAGCTGTTTGCTGAGAAGAAGGTCGACCTCGTTGAGAGAGGCATCCTGCAAATTAGCATCCTGAAGTCTGGCATCCAGCAGGTTCGTCCCGCTCAAGTCGGCTTCCTGAAGATCGGCGCCGCGCAAGTCGGAACCGCGAAGACATGCACCCCGGAGATTGGCGTAAGACAGGTCGGCACCGGCAAAGTTTATCCCCGTAAGGTCCGTTCGGCTGAGGTCGGTCGGCATTTCCTGAGCCTGTCGGCCGGCGCGGTGCAATTCCGCCCATCGCTGATGATGTTCAAGAATCTGTTTTAATTCCCGCTCACCAAGTTTGCGGAGCTGCTGCTTGGACGACTGCGATGAAAGATTTTGATTTTCTTCAGTGCCCATCACCGGTCTTTCATTTACATCGCTTTTTGAATCCGAATTGAATATATAGTGATTTTATTGTAAAGTCAATTGCTTATATTAAATCAATGCTTAACATTATCTTGCTGGAAATGCCGGCGCAAAATGCAGCCGCGATTCTTTTTTTGAATATTGCTTGACACTCAGGGAGAGTATCTATACTCACCTTAGAATTGATTTGACAGCTGAATACCCCATCGTTCTCAACGAACGAGAAAAAATGGAGTAACTGATTGACCACCGGACGGATAGGCGCATTTTTTGATTTTGACGAAACCTTGCTGGACACGGAGAGCAGCAGACTGGGAATCAAGTATTTGTGGGAAAGACGTCTCGTTTCACGGGGCTTTATCCTTAAAGCTTTTGTGGCTGGTCTTTTATACCGGCGCCATTTGATTTCCGATGAACAGACAGCAAAGGTACTGCTCCGACTTTACCGCAACCGGCGTCTGGAAGACTTTAAAAACGGTTCCGACGATTTCTACCGAAAAATTCTGAAACCAAGACTGGCGCCGAACATCCTGGCCAAGGTCAATTACCATAGAAATCAGGGGCATTCCATGGTGCTCATTTCCGGCTCGATCAGATACATGCTCGAGCCGGTTGCGCAGGACCTTGGATTCGAACATCTGCTGTGCACGGACCTGGAAGAAGGCGCCAATGGCCTGCTCACCGGAAGACCCAAAGGCCCCCTGTGCCTGGATAAAACCAAGCGCCGTCTCGCCACAGAAATGGCCCAAAGCACCGGTATCGATCTGGAACGTTCATATGCCTACGGCAACCATCAAGCCGATCTGCCGCTGCTTGAGTCGGTTGGTTTTCCCCGCGTCGTTGAGCCGACCAGCCCTCTAAGGAAGATTGCCATGGCAAGGGATTGGCCGATACTGGCCTATCGGTGAAGGATCGACTATTGAACCCCATGCCCTACCCCCCGAATGAGACTCCGTATGATCAAAGAGAGGTTTCAGGTGTCAGCGGCGCCGCTGGCCGCTGCGCGGCCAGTTTGATCTAAAAAAGAAACTCCAAAAAGCGAATATCGAATAACGAAGGTCGAAGGTCGAAGGTCGAAGGAAGGTATTCTATCTTTTTTTTAAAAAAAAGACCGAGCGAAGCGAAACCACCCTTCGACATTCTGCGGTTCGATATTCGATATTCTGCGGTTCGCTGTTCCGTTCAGGTGAAGTTTCATAAGAGGTTTCGGGTGTCAGGTCTTAAAGGTGCTGAATTTTAACACTTCACATGAATTTTCATGAAACCCAATCTCATTTTTAGGCTGCAGTTAATGCCTGGTGGGAGTGGTTTTCAACCACGATTTTGGATGGGGCCAATCGAGTTTGTCGCGGTTGCCCCGGTTTAAAAACAGCGGGAGGCAAGCAGAAACCGCTCCCACAAGATCCTTAAACCGTCATCAGGTTCCAAAAAAATTAATGGTCCTCCCCTTTGCTAAAGGGGAGTTAGAGGGAATTTCGTCTTCTATCAAACCAGACGCCATTGCTGCCGGAGGCAGTGCTGACACCTGACACCTGAAACCTTTTTTGTCGATCTATTTATAGAATTATAGAAAAACGGTCCTTGACGATTAGTCGACCGCAAAATGACTGCCATACCGGTTTAGAAAAATCTTCTCATCCTGCAATGCATCTCTTTGGCGGGGCGCCTTTTGCTCCGCCGGGTATCCGATACCCACCATCATTGGCACTTTTAAATTTGAAGGTATGTTCAAAACCTCGGCAATGTAAGCCTCGGCGGATTTCATATCGTCGTGCATCCTTTCTCTTATCTGGATCCAGCAGCTTCCCAGCCCCAGTGATGTCGCTGCAAGGTGAATATAAATGGTGGCAATGGAAGCGTCTTCGATCCAAACGGTCGATTTTTCAGGATCGACGCACACAACGACCCCCAGCCGGGCACCTGCCAGAAAGCTTGAGCCGTGGGGCTTGGCTTTGGCAAGCTTTGCCAGCAGCTGTTTGTCGGTGACAAAAATGAACTCCCAGGGATTATGTCCCATTGAAGACGGAGGACGCAGCGCAACTTCTCTCAACAATTCAATCTTCTCTGCTTCGATTTCTTGATCCGTAAACTGGCGAATACTTCTTCTTTGCCGAATTAAATCCATGAACATATACCTTCCTCCTTTAGCCGAAAATTATTTTGAAATAACGGATCCCTGCCTCACCGCGTCACCGGAAAATTCTTTTTTACCCAATCATAAATTCCGTGGCGCATGTTGGCGATTTGCTTAAAATTGTTGTCAATCATGATTTTGGCTGCCACCGTACTGCGGTTTCCCGTAGCACAATAAATCAAAATTTCCCGATCTTTGTAGGCGACTAACTCCTTGATCCGAGCTTGCAGTTCCTGCACCGGAATCAAAACCGCATTTTGCAGGTGTCCACTGTTGTACTCGCCGGGCGTGCGGACATCTAAAATTAAAGGGTGTTCATTGTTAATGAGCTGCGCGGCCTCATTGGCTGAAACCTCCCGGTAGCGGGCCTGCTGGTAATTAACTACGATGATATCACCGTTGACTTCTCCCAGGGAAAAGGCGAAAGTTCCCGGCGTCTTCATCTTAAAGTAGGGGGCTTCAGCCGGATTTTTCGGCAGCATCCGGCGGATGGAGAGATCCGGTATCGATAAAAGCGGTTCCTGGGAAAGTGCATCAAATTCGAATTTAATATAATCGCCGCGATATACCGTCAGACTCAGCCTGCCCTCCGACTTTTGGATGGGCAAAATCCGGTAGCCGTTCACCACCGTGCCGGATGCCTGCAGCGCCGCTTTCGAATTGCTTTCGGCGCTGTCTGAACAGCCGGCGGAATATGCAAATAGGAAAACGGATAGTATAATTAAAAGTATTTTTTTCATATCAAACCTCATGCTTTGTCGGCCATAAGCCATGGAAAATATTTTTCATGTTTGACTTCGACGGACGATATTTTCGATGGCCACCGGGTTCAGCCTGTTTATCGGTCATGGTCACAAACTCAGTGAAAAATAAGCACTCTGAATTTCATTACAACTCTGCAAACCACCGGACAATGTTTAAATGCTTGCGCATCATTCCGGATTTGGATTTGTATGATATGGTTTGAAGGTTGACGAAACGGAAATCGACCTTACAAGTAAAATAATAAACTTTTTTTGGATTCATTTCTCCGTTTCGAAGATTTCTGCGGAAAAATACTAATTAAAGAATCCTGGCCCAAAGGGTCCGGCGTTGACTTCACCCCATAAGGGTGGGCGTTGCCGTTAGTTAACCTATGGAATAATGGGATAGTGGAAAATTGGAATATTGAGATTCGGAAGCGGATAATAATCTGATTTCATTTGCTGATCACTGCCATGGATATAAAAATAGATCTCATTCCACCAAACCCAGGGTTCCAATAATCCAATATTCCAATACCCCACGGCATTCAACCACGGCAAAGCTTATTATCTGCAACTTGGCCCAATGGACCGAGTTTTAAATGATAGAATAAACACACACAGCGTCCCGCATGTCTTGCCCCAAGAGGTCGTGTTGAATTCAACGATTTAAAAAGGGCAAATACGGAATTTGTCAAGACGCTGTGCATAAGGAGCACAAAATGACCGATAAACTGAACAAATACAGCTCCCGGATTACCCAGCCGAAATCCCAGGGCGCATCCCAGGCAATGCTCTACGGCACCGGCCTGCAGGAAACCGATATGGATAAAGCCCAGGTGGGTATCGCCAGTGTGTGGTTTGAAGGCAACACCTGCAACATGCATTTAAACAGCCTGGCCGCCAAAGTGAAAGAAGGGGTGGAAGCGGCCGGCATGATCGGCATGCGCTTTAACACCATCGGGGTCAGTGACGGCATCTCTATGGGAACCGAAGGCATGAGCTATTCCCTGCAGTCCCGCGACCTGATTGCCGATTCGATTGAAACGGTGATGCGTGCCCAGTGGTATGACGCCAATATTGCCCTTCCGGGGTGTGATAAAAACATGCCGGGATGTGTTATGGCCATGGGACGGCTCAACCGTCCCGCACTGATGATTTATGGTGGAACCATACGCGCCGGTCACCATGCCGATCTGAAGCTTGATATCGTATCCGCCTTCCAAAGCTACGGAGAATATCTGGCCGGCAAAATCGATGAAAACCAGCGCCGCGCCATTGTACGCCACAGCTGTCCCGGAGCCGGTGCGTGCGGCGGTATGTACACGGCCAATACCATGGCTTCGGCCATTGAAGCCATGGGCATGTCGCTGCCTTACAGCTCCAGCACCCCGGCCGAATCACCGCAAAAACTTGAAGAATGTATTCAAGCCGGTGCGACAATCCGTAATTTACTGGAAAAAGACATCAAACCGCGCGATATTATGACCCGCCAGGCCTTTGAAAATGCCATGGTGGTCGTTACGGCCCTGGGCGGTTCAACCAATGCCGTCCTGCATTTAATCGCCATGGCCCGCTCGGTCGGTGTGCCCCTGTCGCTGGATGATTTTCAGCAAATCAGCGACCGGGTTCCGTT
>CP070771.1:790296-800177 GCA_020345785.1 Desulfobacterales bacterium | reverse complement strand
AACAGATGACCCGCCGTCGCCCTTTGAGCCATGGCGCGGCAAGCAGATGACAGAAGCAAAGGAAGGAAGGTGAGACGGTGGGAAGGTGGGATGGGAGCGGCGCACGGCCTACGGTGCACGGCGCAAGGCACTGGACAGAGAAAGATTAAGAAGGTGGGAAGGCGATATGGAAGTGGTGCACGGCGTAAGGCGCACGGCACAGCACGAAGTTGGGAAGTTGAGAAGTTGAAAAGGTGAGAGGTTGGGAAGTTGAGAGGAAGGAATTGTATCTAATTTTGTGCTTTATCAACTGTGAACGGTCAGCGAGCAACGCAATCAACCTAACGATCATAACGATCATAACGATCATAACGAATTAAACGATCAAAATTTATCCCGCTTGCCCAGTTAAATGCGAAGCCTATTTAACCGGGGTTAAACCTTTTTGTCCGTTGTTTAACTGGGACGATATCAACGATCTCAACGAATAAAACGATCTTAACGATCAAAACCATCAAAACGATCCTAACAAACGTAACGAACTCAAGATACTCAATCACCCAATCAACTAAATCAACTAAATATCCAGAGGCAGGAAACCAGTGAGCAGCAAACAGGCTCCAGTGAAACTCAAAAAAAAACCGTCTAATGGCAAAGCGAAGACGGAGACCGGCGAGTGGCAGCGCATGTGGTTCAAGACCAACAAGGTTTGGATGGCCGTTGATTCGAAGGGCGCTCCGCTTATCAAAGACGGCAAGGTCCTGATCAAATACCAGCTTAAGCAGGATTACGAATACTGGGTTAACAGTTCCAAGGTCGCCCCGATTGAGTCTCGGCCGGAGAAAACGCCGTCTCAACATGAGAGAAAAAATCGTAAAAAAATTACGAAAACAAACGATGCCGCCGGTGATGGTGTATCCTGGGACGAGACGGCCTGCAAGGACAAAATTTGCGTATTTACCGACGGGGCCTCGGCCGGCAATCCGGGACCTGCCGGTATCGGCGTGCTGCTGCGCTATGGAAAACACGAAAAGGAGATCAGCGAATATATCGGAGATGCCACCAACAATATTGCCGAGCTCAAAGCCATTCAGGCCGGACTTTCGGCTGTAAAAAATACGGCAAAACCCGTCAGACTGTTCACCGACAGCAAATACGCCTACGGACTGCTCGTGCTGAACTGGAGGGCCCACAAAAACCAGCAGCTTGTCGCTTCGATCAAAGAAACAATGGCCAAATTCAAGGACCTTAAAATTATGAAGGTCAAAGGTCATGCCGGCCTGCAAGAAAACGAAAGGGCCGATCGTCTGGCGACCTCCGCGATAAAAAAGGCGGCAAAAAAGCGAAAAGCCCGGCAAAACGAACGGCCGGGCCCGCGAGGTTAAGAGTTGTCTTCAGTTTTATTCTTTTTTTAAGGTTTCAATCTCTTCTTTGAGTTCACCGATCTCTTTTTTATATTTTTCAACTTCTTCACTGGTGTTGGTTCCGCTCGTTTCGGCTTCGTCCTGGGTCCAGGTATCCTTAAGTTCGTCGACACCCAGATAGATGGCCAGCGCGCCGCCGAGCAAAAGCATTATAGGGATTGTTCCGGCCACAACTGTCAGAAATTGCGGAAACCAGGCCACAATC
Source organism: Desulfobacterales bacterium (assembly GCA_020345785.1). Next base: position 798,569 of record CP070771.1, on the reverse strand, counting down.
CCTATCAACCCCAGCACCGCTGCGATTGCACCGCCAATTAATGTCTTCATGTAAACTGAACCTCCTTTCACTTGAAATAAATATCATAAAAATCATATGAACCCGCGAAGGCCTATAAATTTAAGCTGATTTTGAAAATTAACATAACATAGTATCCGGTACAAGCCAATAAAATATTGCAAATCAACTGCTATTCTGTTAATTTCATCAGCGGAATTTTGCACGTATTCTTAACAACTATGCAAAAGCGCACATATAGTTGGTGCTCCGTAGCGCTGTTTGCTGAAAAAAATTCAGGATTCAAAAACCTCATAATTAACAGACGCACACATCCCCCGACTCCGGATAAATCTGAAGACAAACTAAGAGTCTGCCGCCCCGGCGGGATTCGATATGCTAAACTTTGACGGCGTCGACAACTGAACCATAAAAAGACTCCTTAGGGACTCCAGCCATGACAACAGAAAAAAAAATAAAACCGGCGGACAAAGGCGGCACTTCGGGCGGATGGTTCAGTCGGCTGCTGGGCGGATCCTACGATCACTATACCTGTCTGCTTCCCGAAGACATCGGCCGTTTCACCAGCCTGCTTTTAAAACTGTTTTACTCAGGCATCAAAGTGGATAAAGCCCAGCTCGAAACCATCCGGCAGCTGGAAAAAGATGCCATTATTATATTTGTGACCAAATTTAAAAACTATTTTGAATACCTGTTTTACTACAGTCGCTACCGGCAGCAACATCTGCCTTTTCCTCAGATCGGCTTTGACTACAAAGTATATCTCTGCCAACCGGCATCGCGTTTATTGAAAATTTTCCTGGCCCGGCTGGGTTTTTTTTTCCGCTACCAGGCCCTGCCTGATCCATATACGCGAGGGTATATCAAGCAGGAATTGATCGACGGACGCAGCGGTTTTTTGCCTCTGATCGGAAAGAAGAGCTTCTATCGCAGGTTTGTCAAGGCCCACACCGATCCCATTCATTACCTGATTGAAATACAAAAAACCATTGATCGACCGCTGTATCTTATACCCCAACTGATATTTTTCAGCCGAACCGCCCGACGCGAAAACCCTACCCTGTTGGACATTGTGTTCGGTCCTGAAGACAAGCCCGGCAGGATCAGACGTCTGTTTACGCTTTTTAAAAATCCCGGCAAGGTTTTTGTGGAAGTGTCGGAGCCGGTCAGCCTGAAAAGCTATTTGCAGTCGGATAAATACCGGCAACGATCGACCGAATATCAGGCTTTGGTGCTGCGACGGGATTTGCTGATTCAGCTTAATCGCCACCGTCAAAGCATTACCGGCCCCGTCCGCAAATCTAAAGAGGAATTGAAAGAAAGCATTCTGACCAGAGACCGTCTGCAGCAATTTATGAAAACCTATGCCGAAAACCGCGAGGTCCCCATTCAGCATGTTTATCGCGATGCCGATGTGTATCTGGAAGAAATTGCCGCCAACTATAAGCCGGCCTTTATAAAGGTTGCATCGGTCATCGTGGGATGGATTGTCCGGACCATGTTCGACGGGGTAACGATCAATTATGAAGTTCTCAGCCAGGTCAAAGCCATGTCGCTCAAAGGTCCGCTGGTATTGATTCCATGTCACAAAAGTCACATCGATTATCTGATTTTGGATTACCTTTTATACCAAAACAACATGCCGGTGCCTCATATCGCAGCGGGGAAAAATCTTTCGTTTTGGCCGATGGGGCCGCTGTTTCGCAGCGGCGGTGCTTTTTTTCTTCGTCGGTCATTCGGGGGAGCGGTCTTATATTCGAAGGTTTTCGCCGAATATATCTACAAATTGCTGGAGGAAGGTTACAACATTGAGCAGTTTATCGAAGGCGGCCGCAGTCGCACTGGAAAATTGCTGATGCCGAAACTGGGCCTGCTCTCTATTTTAGTAAACGCATATAAAGACGGGGCCTGTGATGATATGATTATCGTACCGATCTATATCGGCTATGACAGAATCATAGAGGAAAAGTCTTATCTGCACGAACTCGGCGGCGGTCAGAAAGAAGACGAAAACCTTCTGCAGGTGATTCAGGCCCGCAAATTTCTCAAAAAGCGCTACGGCAAAATTTACATTCAATTCCATGAACCCATATCCATGAACCAGCTGTTAAGCCGCCATGATCGCCCACTGGCGGAAATGAAATCCAAAGAAGTAAATGCGCTGGTCCGCAACCTGGGTTATCGTATCATAAACGCCATCAATCGGGTTGCGGTCGCGACACCTTATGCCATCGTGGCCGGTGCCATTCTCAATACTTCCAGAGACACATTTTCCATCAGCGAGTTGCAGTCAGTTTTTGACATCTATCGCAGATATCTGACGACCCAGAAGGCCAAACTTGCCGACACACTTGTTTCAGATTATGAACGAACTTTCCAGCAGGTAATCGATATTTACTGCCAGCGAAAATTCATCGAGCCGATCGCCAAAAGCAACGAGGACAAAAGCGTTGAAACCCAATTCAGCATCAATGAAAATAGGCGGCTTTACCTGGAATACTATAAAAACACCTGTATCGCCTTTTTCATTCCGGCCGCCTATACAGCCATGACCATCCTGGAACAAAATTCCTTTCGGTTTTCGGCATCCGATTTGCGCTCCGGCTATGCCTTCTGGCAGGATTTCTTCGGGTATGAATTCGCCTACGATGTTGACAGCGAGCCGGGGTATTATGTGAGAAAAAGTATCAAGGCCTTCATTGACAATGGAATTGTGCTGCCGCACCCGACTTTGCCCGACACCTATGATATTACCCCGGCCTGTTTGCGCCAGCTGAACCTTTTTTCCCTTTTTCTTAAAACTTTTCTGGAGTCGTATTGGATCGTCATCAACTACTACATGCGCAATCCGCAAAACTCGGTCAAAGCCAAAGATCGTCTCAAGAAAATCGGCGCCCGGGGCAATCGCATGTATAAACGCAAAGAAATCGAGCGCAAGGAAGCGCTGTCCAAAGTCAGCTATCAGAATGCCGTTGAATTTTTCACCAGTAAAGGAATAAAAGGGTCCGAGGACTCGGATAAAATCGAATATTACGCGGACGCCATCCAAAAAGCGTTGAAGCTTATGCAGCCGTAAATATAAAGGGTCAGGGTTCAAAGGTTCAGAGGTTCACGGGTTGAGAAATCAGCGACCACCACCTGCCTGACCCATGAATCTCTTTAATCCGGCCTCTCAACCTCTGAACATTTATACATCTAAACCCTCAACTTATGAACCTTGAACCTTTGAACCTCTCGCATGAAACTTTACAAAGTTGGAACAAAAACAATTTAACGTCGAACATCGAACGTCGAACATCGAACGTCCAATGTGGATGGCGCTTCGCTTTATCTGTTTTAAAAAATTGAATCGAAGCCTGCAACCCGCTGCGCCGAGTCGGATTTCGATTGGTCGATTCGATCGCGCAGGCCAGGCGTTCCCGCCGCTCCAGCGCTTGCAAGGCATGTGCGCCGCTTGTGATTCAGTATTTTTTTAAATTGACAAAATTCCGTATTCGATGTTCGACGTTGGAAGTTCGATGTTCGATGTTCATTAATTTCTCTTTCAGATCAGACTGGCAACTTTCGGCTGCCAGCGGCTGGATTGAACCCTGAACCCTGAACCTTGAACCCTGAACCTCTGAACCCTGAACCTCTGAACCCTGAACCTCTGAACCGTTAAGCTATGAAAGCAATGATACTGGCCGCCGGCTACGGCACTCGTTTGCGGCCCTTCACCGATCACACCCCTAAAGCGTTGTTTTCCATCGCCGGCCGCCCGTTGCTGGATGTGACCATCGAAAGACTTCAAAAAGCCGGCTGCCGGGCCGTGATCATCAATACCCATCACCTGCATCATCAAATCGAGACGTATATTGCTTCCCGGCAATACGGCATCGAGGTCACGACGCGCCATGAACCGCAAATCCTGGGCACCGGCGGCGCGATCAAAAACGTGGCTGATTTCTGGGACGATGCACCTTTTATGGTCATCAATGCCGACATCATTGCAGAGGTTGATCTGGCCGAAATCTACCGCGCACATTGCCGCCATCAACCCGCCGCCACGCTGGTTCTCTGCGACAATCCCGCTTTTAATAGTGTCGCCGTAGAACAAAATCAAAGGATCACAGGATTTCAAAGCCCCACCCGGGATCGCGATCAGGCGTCAGGCGGTTTGCTCACATTTACCGGTATTCAAGTGCTGGAACCGGAAGTTTTGGATTTTATCCCGCCGAACACGCCATACAGCAGTATTGATGCGTTCAGGCAGATGCTGGCAGACGGCAGAAAGCTCAGGGCGTTCATGGTCTCCAATGACTGCTGGCAGGATATCGGATCTCCCGAACGCTACCGGCAGGCAGCAATTAATAAGGCTGTGCCGCAGGCCTTTGAACAGGCCTTTGCCGCCCCCTGCCGCCGACAGGTCGACTCGGTGAAGCTCAAAGGCGACGGCTCGCAGAGGCAATGGTACCGGTTGAAATCCGACCGGGGCTCCCTGATTATGGTCGACCACGGCATCCGAGAAACCCGGATGACCTCTGAAGTCGATGCATTTGTAGATCTGGGACGGCATCTTTACCGTCAGGGAGTGCCGGTGCCGCGAATTCATTTTTATGATACATTCAGCGGCCTGGTTTTCCTGGAGGATTTAGGAGATATTCACCTGCAGCAGATGGTTCAATCAACCACTGATACATCACAGCTGATCCGTCTGTATGAATCCGTCATTGTTCAAATAATACAGCTTTCCCGGCGGGGTGCCGCCAATTTTGACCGGCGCTGGACATATCAGACTACCGACTATGATCGGGAGCTGATCCTTGAAAGAGAATGCCGATATTTCCAGGAAGCTTTTCTCGCCGCCTACGTCGGCTTCGATATACGGTTCGAAGATCTGGCGGCGGAATTTACATCGCTGGCCGACAAAACGCTGCAGCATCCCCACTGCGGATTTATGCATCGGGATATGCAATCCCGCAACATCATGGTCAAAGATGGCCGGATTTATTTTATCGACTTCCAGGGGGGGCGCATCGGCCCGATTCAATATGATTTGGCCTCCTTGCTGATCGATCCATACGTGGATTTACCACGGTCCATCCAAAGCCGGCTGGTGGACTACAGTCTGGAGATGCTGTCAGCGCTTGTGTCGGTGGATCCCGATCAATTCCGGGACTGCTATCATTATTGTACCTTGACCCGCAATCTGCAGATCCTCGGCGCCTTCGCCCATTTGAGCCGGGTCAAAGGTAAAAAGCAATTCGCAGAATATATACCGGCAGCAGTAAGAACCCTCAGATCAAATCTCAAGGCGAAGGGCCACAATGAATTTCCGAGGTTGAGCGAGGTCGTCAAGGACGCCTGCCGCCAATTAAGGATAGTTTAGCTTCCGCGCCCAGACTTATATTGTTTGTGCCTTAGAATTGTTGCCGGTGCTTTTAGCGGAAAAAAACAAAACTCAAGCACCTAATTCCAAATAAATTCAAATTTCGAAACGCCAATGACCGAAACCAGGTATTTGCTTTTTTGGTCATTGGATATTGTTTGTGATTTGAATTTTGTGATTTGTGATTTAATTCTGCTTTGTCTAATCTAGTCCAATGATATTATATGCAGGAATGCTAACTACTAAATTCGGAGGAACGACATGAATCCCATCAACGTCATGGTCAACGGTCTGCCGGGAAACGTGGCCCGGCTAGTGGCCCGGCACATCCAGGAAGACCCGCGATTTGAATTGCTTCCATATTCATTGACCGGCCCGGAGATAACGGAATCCGAATGCGCTATTGGACCCGTCTCCCTGGAGCTCATCGGGCCGGAAGAAAAAACGTCTAAAATCGGTGAAATTAAGAAAAACTGCGGCCGATTTCTGAGCGTGGACTTCACCCATCCCTCGGCGGTCAATCCCAATGTCGAATTTTATTGTGACGCCGAGCTGCCGTTTGTGATGGGAACAACCGGCGGGGACCGCAAAAAGCTTGAAGAAACCGTGTTATCATCATCGATTGCAGCCGTCGTTGCACCCAACATGGCCAAGCAGATAGTCGGATTTCAGGCCATGATGGAATATGCGGCCGAAACGTTTCCGGGTTTATTCAAGGGCTACACCCTCCAGATCAAAGAAAGCCATCAAAAGGGTAAAGCCGACACCAGCGGAACGGCCAAAGCCATGGTCAGTTATTTCAACCGGTTGGGTGTGCCTTTTTCCGAAGATGAGATCATCAAAATGCGGGATCCCGAAACCCAAAAAGAGCAGCTGGGAATTCCCGAGGCGCATCTTGCCGGTCATGGCTGGCACACCTACGCGCTCGTTTCCGAAGATAAAACCGTGCGGTTTGAATTCACCCACAACGTCAACGGCCGCGAAGTCTATGCCCGGGGGACACTGGATGCCCTTTCATTTCTTTCCGAGAAAGTAAAAGCAGGCGCTCGAGGCAAAATTTTTACCATGATCGACGTTTTGAAAGGCGTTTGAATTCGGAAGGCGGAAAGCAGGAGGCTGGGAAGGTGATGGGAGAGGCGCACGGCACACGGCGCAAGGCACCGGACAGAGAAAGATATAAGAAGGTGGGAAAGTGAGAGGTTGAGAAGGTAAGAAGGTGGAAAAAAGTTCATAGCTCATAGCTCTTAGTATAAGGTTGATTAGATGATTAAGTTGATTGGTTGATATAATTTATTCAATAAATTCAGTCAAAAGCAGAAGCCGGCAACTCTCAACCATCTAAACGATCTAAATTTATCCCGCTTGCCCAGTTAAATGCGAAGCCTATTTAACCGGGGTTAAACCTTTTTGTCCGTTGTTTAACCGGGACGATGCAAACGAAAAACCTTACACCCTAAACCTTATACCTTATACCGTGCGCCGTCTCTACCCCGCAAATTGTAACAGCCAACCCGCAACACCCAACCCGCAACTCGTAACTCGCAACCCGCAACCCCTTACCCACTGGTAGATACCATATGCCAACTACATGAAACCATTGCCGATTCTAAAGCTAAGAGCAACATGCCTCCTAAACCACTTTGTTTAAAGGCATTTAGGCTAACTTCCTAAGCAGTTTTTATCCTGTGTGATTGACACTAACACCAGATTCAATTATGCTTATAGTAGCCATGATGGTTTCAAAAGCCACTGTGATTGAAGGACAAAATTGCTGTCGGCGACTAAAGCGGCCTTTGGGGTGGTGACGTCTGAAGCGGTGGTACAAAAATCCGAATTGAATTCCGGCAATAGACAGGATGGATTGAAATCGGGATGAACGATTCAGCTGATCAACTTCTTAAAGAACTGGACGGATTGGGGTCCAACCAGGGGACCGCTCCGGCCGCCCGGAAAACCGCCAGGCAAAGGGGTGCGGATCTCCCATCGGTGGAAAAAAAGGATCAATGGCGTATCCTTTTAGTTGATCTGGTCTACCTGCTCAACGCCTCGTTTCGCGACGCGCACTACTGGGAAGGCGTAAAAGCGGAGAAAGACACCTTCAAACAACTCGTCAATATCCTGCACGACCTCAACCAGATGCCCAACCACGACGGCCTGGTCAAAATACTATACCGCGGTTCCCAGGGCGCCAAAGTGTCTTCGAAGGCCGATTATGTCATTCGCTTCGGTGATTTGAATGTGGATGTCTCTGCCACTGCTGCCCTCATCAAGCGCAAGGGAATTCGGCTTAAACATATAGAGGGGCGACTGATTAAAGCCTTTGAAGTGCTTTCAAGCCAGGGTATCGAAACTATTTTCCTTAAAATTCCGGGGTCGTCCGAAAACGAACTGGAAAGAATGAAGATTTGCCTGCGGATTATCTCCCGGTACAAAAAAGCGGTCTCAGACGACGTTCCCATTGAATTCGACACAGTCGCCGGCAAACGCTCTGTAATGCCGATTTTAAATGAGTCTCAACAACCCGATCCCAATCTGACCATGTTGGCCGCCTTAAATGACCTGAGTCCGGACAACATGCAGGAAATAATTCAAAAAGTTTCAGCCCTGATAAATCGGCCGGAGTCGGCGCACGCCGGCGTCCGCAGTGCCAATGTCTATAAAACCATTTTTAATATCAAAAGTCTGCGCCAGAAACTGACAAGGCCTCTGATCGAGGTCAACAGCGAAAGACCCTCTCAGACCGGTGCTGCCCCGCTGGGTGCCGCAGGCACCGCTGGCGGCGGAGGTCGACGCGGCGACCCATCCGGCGGCGCCGGCCAGAGCGCTGGCCAGGGCGGCGGCGGTGGCGGCGTTGTCAATGCCAGAAGCAGCGGCCAAGGCACCAGTG
>CP070771.1:780287-790196 GCA_020345785.1 Desulfobacterales bacterium | reverse complement strand
TTTATACCACCAGTGCAGACAACGTTTGGAGTGTCAATATTAGATTTTAAAAGGCTATCGCGTTGCTTGACCCAAAAAAAAGGAGAGAAAATGAGCAAACGAAGTGATTTGATGACCAAAGGTCCGGAAAGGGCGCCGCACCGCTCGCTGTTGCGCGCCGAAGGATTTACCGACTGGGAAATGGAGCGACCCATGATCGGCATTGCCAATTCCTTTAACGAAATCATCCCGGGACACATGCACCTGGACAAGCTGGCGGGGGCCGTCAAGGCCGGTATTTACGCCGCCGGCGGCACCCCGGTGGTGTTCAACACCATCGGCGTCTGCGACGGTATTGCCATGAATCACGTGGGGATGAAATACTCGCTTCCCAGCCGGGAACTGATTGCCGATTCCCTGGAAATTATGGCCACCTCCCATCCGTTTGACGGTCTGGTTTTAATGTCTTCCTGCGACAAGATCATACCGGGCATGCTGATTGCAGCCGCCCGGCTGAATATTCCCTCTATTTTTCTCTCAGGCGGTCCCATGCTGCCGGGAAAAGTCCACGGTCAGGACACCGGTCTGGACAAAGTCTTTGAGGCGGTCGGCCGGTTTAAAAGCGGCAGGATATCCGAGCAGGAATTAACCGAGATTGAATGCAAGGCCTGCCCGGGTGCCGGTTCCTGCGCAGGGATGTTCACCGCCAATACCATGAGCAACCTGGCGGAAGCACTGGGCATGGCCCTGCCGTTTAACGGCAGCGCGCCGGCGGTGTTTGCCGAAAGGGTCTGGCTGGCCAAACAAACCGGTTATAAAGCGGTTGAGCTTGTAAAAGCCGGAATTAAACCCAGGGATATCATGACCAAAGAGGCCTTTTACAATACCATTGCGGCCGATATGGCCTTGGGCGGCTCCACCAACACGGCCCTGCACATCCCGGCCATCGCCTATTATACCGAAATTGATATGACTCTTAAAAACTTCGGAGAAGTCTCCAAAAAAATCCCTCACTTGACTTCGATTGCGCCGGCCGGCCCCCATCACGTCGTGGACTTTTTTTATGCCGGCGGCATTCCGGCCATCATGGCCGAACTCAACCAAGCCGGATTAATCCATGCGAATGCCATGACGGTTTACGGCAAGCCGCTGGGAACGATGCTGGACGAAACCCGGGCCGGCATTAAGGACCCGGCGGTCATTCGTTCGACGAAAAACCCGGTTCATCCCACGGGCGGTCTGGCCGTCCTAACCGGCAACCTGGCACCGGACGGGGCCATCGTCAAACAGGCCGCTGTGGCCGATGAAATGCTCAAACATTCCGGACCGGCCCGCATTTTCAACTCCGAAGAAACGGCGTTTCAGGCCATCATGGACGCTAAAATCAAAAAGGGCGAAGTGATTGTTGTCCGCTACGAAGGTCCTCGCGGCGGACCCGGCATGCAGGAGATGCTCTCACCCACCGCCGCGCTGGCCGGCATGGGAATGGACAAGGATGTGGCCCTGATTACCGATGGTCGCTTTTCCGGGGCCAGCCGCGGATCCGCCATCGGGCATGTCTCCCCGGAAGCCGCCGCCAAAGGGCCCATCGCAGCCCTTAGGGACGGCGACATCATTGAGATCGACATCCCCAACAACAAGCTGGACGTGCGGCTGCCGGAAGATGAAATCCAAAAAAGACTGGCCGAGCTGCCGGAATTTGAGGCGAAGATCAAAAGCGGCTACCTGGCCCGATATGCTACCATGGTGTCCAGTGCGGACAAAGGGGCGGTGTTTCCAAGATAGGCTGGATGCCGGATGCTTGATTCTTGATACTGGATGCTGGATACTGCAATCTAAATTCTGGAATTAGGAAAGGCATTCGGCGCAGGACGAACGGCACATGGTGATATGCAAAAGGCTAAAGGCCGAATTCCAATGCTTCTGATATCTTTCATCTGGTTTTCGGTTATCTCGTATAAACTTCATCTGATCTTGGGTTATTTTTAAGTTGAAATTAATGCCGGGTGGGAGTGGTTTTCAACCACGATTTTAGATGGCGGCCCGACCGAGTTCATCGCGGTTAAAAACCGCTCCCACACACCACTATGGCCGGCTTTAACATCATCTGACTACTTTCTCCGCCTAGTTGTTTCTGACATTCCCTCCGGGCGGCAAACTGAACCCACAACATCTTTAAACTGTGCTCAAGTACCAAAAAAGTCGTCCTCCTCTTTTCTAAAATAGACAGAATTCATCACATTCGACGTTTCACGCCTTGGCGTGATTTGACGTTCGATGTTCGACGTTCATCTTTTTATTTTTCGATTAGATTGGCCGCTCCGCGGTCAGCGGCTGGGCTGACTCCTGAAACCAATATCCAATAACAAGCAACATGCCACTTCAATAAAAATTGATCGCTTACCAGGCTGTGGCCGCACCGTACCCACCTCACCACAAGTGTCGATACAATATGCTTTCTTCGGCTCACCTCCTGCGTCTGCTCAGTAGTCGTTCAACTTTTCCCTGAAGGTGCCGATATTATTTGAAGCTTTTTTTATTTGGTCTGATTTTTGTGCATCCTGGTCGGTGCAATTTCGCCGAACCAGCATCGAATGTAGGATGTTTCCCCTTAACATCCCGCAAGAAATGAGTAAATTTGCCATGTAGAAAGATTTAAAACTGCTTCAGAGGAGTGTCGTCATCTTTGTCCTTTTAGGTCTGGTTTTTTCATTTGCAAGCACTGCCCGTGCTGCCGCGGCAAAAAATCACTGGGTAACGTTTTCACTGCAGGATGAGAAAACCGGGGCTCCGATTAACGGCATGAGCTATAGTTTCTCGGGACCCGGTTACAAGAAAAGTGGTGTCCTCAACGGCTCTGTAAAACTGGGACCGATGCCCGCCGGGCGCTACTTTGTTTCATTTAGTAAAAGCGGTTACATCCCATTTAACTCCCACCTGGAGGTCGATTCAAACCGCTCATTTAATATTCCTATGCTCAAGCAGGCCGATTCCAAACCAGTTGCAGCGCCCAAGAACCACCTGACAATTTGGCCATTGGCTGGAAAAGGCCAGGCCGATTGGCCAGGGGTGCGCCATTATCTCAATTGTCACATCAGCCGCCGGATATCATCCGGTTACGCTAAAATCGGCCAAGGTCCCCGGCAAACTTGAAGTGGCCCTCAAGCCGCGTGAGGTTAAGAAAACCGTTAGTGCGGATGTGGAGGTTAAGGTTATCGATAAAAAAACCCAAAGGCCTCTTCCCGGTGCAACGGTCGCACTGGAGTTCAATGGCCGCACATACAACATACCCGCTCTAAAAAACGGAGTTGCCCACATTCGCGGTTTGCCGGTCGGCAGATACAAATGGACGGCTAGTAAACCCGGATACCGTAACTTCCAGAATTGGATGACGGTTAAACAAGCCGGCATAACTCACTATACGGCCAAACTTGAAAGGCTCAATTAAATCAGCGACCGCCGGCAGAGCTGGGGGTATGAGGAAGTCCCCTGGAAGGGGTCGCAACCACGCTCTGCCCCTGGTCGCTGATGCTTATTTAAATGACGGAACCCTGCGCGACGCCCTTGCCGGCTTGACAAACACGACCCCTTTTGCCATAGTCCCTTCAATCGATAGCGAGTTCTGTCCCTAATCTTTCCCCGCCGTTTAATGAAAAAAGCGTAAAGAGTCAGATGTTCTGGCAGCAATTCACAAACTGGGTAAATTTAGGTGCCATGTACGCCCTTCTGGCCATCGGCTATACCATGGTCTACGGCATCATCAAGCTGATCAACTTTGCGCACGGCGAAATTTTCATGTGCGGGGCCTTCTTTACCTGGTGGCTGATGACGGCCCTGTCCTTTCCATTTCCACTGGCTGCTCTGATCGGCATCCTACTGGCGACGCTGCTGGGTATTGCGGTGGAGCGCGTCGCCTACCGGCCGCTGCGTAATGCGCCGAGGTTCGCCGTAGTCATCAGTGTCCTAGGAATGTCCATCTTCCTTCAAAACATGGCGCGGATTACCTGGGGAGCCGAATTCCAGGTCTTTGACTTTGATTTCGGATTACCGCCGCTGTCCATCGGAAATGTGATCATCCCATCTAAAAAAGTTTTTATATTCAGCGCCTCTCTGGTTCTGATGATCGCTCTGGCGCTCTTTGTGAAAGGAACCTACCTTGGAAAAGCCATGAGGGCGACCGCTGCTGATTGGGAAGCCGCTGAAATGATGGGGATCAGCGCCAACATGGTGATTATTCTCAATTTCGCCATCGGATCGTCACTGGCCGCAGTGGCCGGAATATTTTTTGCGATCAATTATAACAGTATTGATCCCTATATGGGATTCAACGCCGGTATGAAGGCTTTTACGGCCGCCGTATTAGGCGGTATCGGGAACATATACGGAGCCATGGTCGGCGGCATCTTTTTGGGGATCTTCGAAGGCGTGGGTGCCGCCTATGTGTCATCCATGTACCGGGATGCGTTTGCGTTTGCCGTGCTGATTTTGGCGCTCATATTCAGACCGGAGGGTATTCTGGGGGAAGGAAAGTCGGGTGAAAAGCTCAAAGCTAGATGATCTGCACGGCGGATCCCAGGTCACGCGGCAGGACAACCTGTATAAGGAGAGTCCCCTGATTCGATTGTCCGGTCTTTTGGCAGCCTCCAAATGGTACATCAAGGTCCTGATCCTGATGGCATGCCTGGCGGTTCCACTTGTCGTCCAAAGCAACTATGCCATGCGCATTGTCATCTACATCAACCTTTATATCGTTCTTGCCTTGGGCTTGAATGTGGTCATGGGATTCACCGGCCTGCTCAACATCGGCCATGCGGCGTTTTATGCCACAGGCGCCTATACAACGGGCATCCTGATGACCAAATACGGCGTCTCATTCTGGATGACCGTACCCGTTGGTATGGTCATCGGGGTTGTCTTCGGCATGATTATCGGGTTTCCGACTCTCAGACTGCGTGATGACTACTTGGCCATTGTCACGCTCGGCTTCGGCCAAATTGTGTATATCATCGCCAACAACTGGATGGCATTAACCCGCGGTCCCAGGGGAATTCCCGCCATCCCCTCACCCACGATCGGCTTCCATCGATGGCAGCTAACGATCGATAACTATACTTCCTACTATTATCTGATTCTGTTTTTCGTGCTGGTGACGGTCTATGCGTGCATTCGAGTGAGGGATTCCAGAGTCGGTTTGGCATGGATGGCCATTCGGGAGGATGAGGACGTGGCTGCGGTGATGGGGATCTATCTTGGATTTTACAAGACGATGGCCTTCGCCTTCTCCGCCGCCCTGGGAGCCCTGGCGGGAAGTTATTTCTCGGTGTTTCAAAATTTTGTCAGCCCCAACAGTTTTACCATCCTGGAATCGGTGATCATCATTACAATTCCCATTTTGGGGGGGCTGGGCAGCATCCCCGGCACGATTGTCGGAGCGGTGATCATGATCGGCATACCCGAAATCTTCAGGGCCGCCAGCGAGTACAGGATGGTGGCCGTCGGGGCGTTCATGGTTTTGATGATGATTTACCGGCCGGAAGGGCTGCTTGGAAAGAAGCTCTATCAGCCGACGTATAAGGCTTGAACCGATGACACTTTTATCTGTTCGATCGCTTACCAAACGCTTCGGCGGTTTGACCGCTTTAAACTCCTTCGACATTGACGTTGAACCCGGAGAAATTTTGGGCATCATCGGCCCCAACGGCTCCGGCAAAACCACTTTTTTTAACGTCCTCACCGGGATGTATAAGGCCGATCAGGGGGAGATATACCTTGAGGGGACCGGGGAAAACCTGTTGGATATCAAAACCCATAAGATTATTTACCGGGGTATTGCCAGGACCTTTCAGAATCAAAGGCCCTTTAACAATTTATCGGTGATGGAGAACCTGATGGTCGGCGGGCATTGCCGAACCCGGGGAGGAATTCTGTCGGCTCTGTTTAATCTTCCCGGCCCTCGCCGGGACCGCGAAAGCTTGAAGAAGCGGGCCTGCCAGGTAATGCAGATTTTCGGTGAGCGCCTGATCTCCATGAAGGACAGTCCGGCCTGGACGCTCTCATATGCCAACCGAAGGCGCTTGGAAATCGCAAGGGCTTTGATGTCGAATCCAAAGCTGCTGCTCCTCGATGAGCCCACAGCCGGTATGAACCCGGCAGAGTCCCTTCAACTGATGAAAAACATTTTGAATATCAACAGGCAGGGTATCACCGTATTCGTCATCGAACATGATATGAATTTCATAAAGAAGCTTTGTAAAAGGATCGTGGCGTTGGATTACGGCGTGAAGATCGTTGACGGAACCTTCGCCGAAGTTCGCAATCATCCAGAGGTGATCGAGGCATACCTCGGCCGGGATTAAGGCAATGAATAAATTTTAACCTGGATGAACCGAAGCTAAAAAAAAACAAATTAATCACGAAAGCACGAAAAGACGAAAACACGAAAAAAAGAAATCGTAATTGAGCGCCTAACCCGGACAAGCCGGAATTGAATATTGCTGTTTTAAATTTTGAGCATTCGAATTTTGATATTGTTTCCGATTTCGAATTTCGTTATTCGGATTTTCATGATGAATGTCTCTTATTAAAAGGCTCCTAAACTGCCCAAATAGAGCACAGCATTTTTGAGACGCCTTACAGCAGGTCGCTGGATCATGTTGAAGTTAGAACACGTTACAACCTATTACGGTCCAATCAGGGCCCTAAATGACGTCAACATTGAAGTCGGCGCAACTGAGATTGTCTGTCTGCTCGGCGGGAATGCCTCAGGCAAATCGACCACCATGAAGACGATTTTGGGTATCGTAAAACCGTCCTCCGGTCGGGTCGAATTCAGGGGTGAACGCATAGACGGACGTTCGACCCATGCGATCGTTCGCAAAGGCATTTCGCCCGTCCCTGAAGCTCGAAGGATATTTGCCCGTCTTACTGTAAAGGAAAACCTTGAAATGGGCGCTTTCATCCACCGGCGGGATCCGGACTACGATTTTCAGGCGGAACTGGAAAAAGTCTGCCAGCTTTTTCCCAGACTCAAAGAGCGGCTGAATCAGGATGGTATGACGTTGAGCGGCGGCGAGCAGCAAATGTTGGCCATCGGTCGGGCGCTGATGGCCAAACCGAAAATGATCATTATGGACGAACCGTCGATGGGACTCTCTCCAAAACTGGTCGGCGAGGTATTCGACATCATTCAGGAGGTCAGCATGATCGGGATTCCCATCTTTGTGGTCGAACAGAATCTGAAGAAAGCCCTTTCCATTGCGGACAGAGGCTACATCCTAAACGGCGGGCAGATTGTCCTGGAAGATTCGGCCAAGAATCTTTTAGCCAATGAAGATGTCATCAAGGTCTATTTGGGGGAAGCATAGGGCCCGTTAACCCGGCATAGAAAACTCCCGCCACCGGGAGTTCAAAAATAACGGCCCTGCCGTAAATTGGTAAAGATAAATTCGAATCACGAAGCACGCCTGATCTTATAAAATTGGTCGAAACAATCCCTAATGACCAAAATTCTAAACACAATAAACAAAACCGTTAAAAGTTTAGTGGCAAAATCCAATCTTTTGTTTTGGTCATTTGAATCCCGCCGCGGCGGGAAATATGGAATTTTTTTCGGATTTCGAAATCGATATTCGGAATTAAACGGAGTCGCTATCAATTAAGCCCCTTCAAGGGGCAGATCAAAGCCGGGTCTTCTGGTCCCGGATACTTTACTCAACGTCTTAACGAGAGGAGGATATGATGAAAAAGAAACTTTCCTGCATGTTGCTGGTATTGTTTTGGGGCCTGATTCTCGGAACGACCGCCATGGCCGCGGACACGCTTGGCCTGGGTCTATGCGCCCCCATGAGCGGGGGGGCGGCCTCCTGGGGCAAAAAGGCGGAAATCGGCACAAAATTTGCCATTGAACGGATCAACGCCGCCGGTGGCGTCACACCCCGAGGTGAGGAAACGCCCCGGATGCTGGAGCTGGTCGAGGTAGGCGATGACAAAAACGACCCACGCGAAGGGGCGACTATTGCCCAGCGTTTCGTGGATAACGAAAAAATCCTGGCCATGATCGGCCCCGTCACGAGTACCGTAGCCCTCGCCGGAGCACCCATATTGAACAAAAACGGTCTCGTGCAAGTCGCCATCGGAGCAACGGCTCCGGTCTACAGCCAGGCAGGACCTTACTCTTTCCGGGTTGTACCCACGGATGCCTTTCAGGGACGATATATCGCCAAGTGGGCCACGGACCAGGGGAAGTGGAACCGGTATGCCACCATTTACGTCAATGATGACTACGGCCGGGGGCTGAGCGAAGTATTTTCGGTAGCCCTGAAGGAACTGGGCCTGCCTGAAACAGCGCTCGTCGCCTCGGAGGCCTATCTGCCCAATGATACCGACTTTTCAGTACAGCTTGTCAAAATCAAGAGCCTCAATGCGGATGCCCTGTTTATTGCCGGCCACTACAAGGAAGGCGCCCTGATCGCCCGGCAGGCCCGGGAATTGGGCATAAATGCTCAAATTCTGGGCACCGACGGAATCGGCCATCCCGAATATATCAAGGTCGCCGGTAAGGCCTCCGAAGGTACCTTCTATTCGGGTTATTTCTCGCTGAAAGACGAACGTCCCTATATCCAGAAGTGGGCGGCAGACTTCAAGAGAAAATTCGGCAATGATCCTGGACTCGTGGAAGGATTGGCCAATGATTGCGTTCTCCTGGTGGCCAAAGCCATAGAATTGGGAGGCACGGATCGAACCAATTTGGCAGCCGCACTCTCCGCTATCGGTACGTATTATCCACCGGTGATGGGGGCACTGGGGGAAAACCGCTTTGATGCAAACGGGGACATGGTTCGAGATATGCTGATGTATGTAGTCAAAGACGGCGTTGCCGTGCTCTATGAATAAAATCGGAAACGTGAGCTCCCCCGGTTCTCGGGAAAACCGGTCCGGGGGACGCTTGTGCTCCCATAGCTAAGTTCCAATACGAACACCCAAAATAACTCGACCGTATAAGAATTTCCGTTTGCCTTAATGCTTCGGCACATCAACACCAAGGGAGTAATTGCTTATGAATGCAAACGCAGAACGCTGTGAATTGGCACCCGGCTTCAGCATCTCCCGCGTCTTGACGGGATTGTGGCAGATAGCGGATATTGAACGGAAGAGCGGCACGCTGGATGCTTCCGCGACCGCTGCAGCCATGAAACCATACGTGGAAGCGGGCTTCACTACCTTTGACATGGCCGATCATTACGGTTCGGCCGAAATCATCGCGGGGCGGTTCCGCCGGCAGCACGATCCGGAATCGGTGCAACTGCTGACGAAATGGGTTCCGGAACCCGGCCCCGTTTCGCGAGAAGATGTTCGCCGGGCGGTACATCGCGCACTGGACCGGATGCAAGTCGACCGACTCGATATGCTGCAGTTTCATGCCTGGAACTATGCCGATCCCGGCTACCTGGACTGCCTGTTCTGGCTGCAGGAACTTAAAGAAGAAGGATTCATTCGTCATCTCGGTCTGACCAACTTCGACACCGCCCACCTGCGTATCGTCGTAAACAGCGGAATCAAGGTAGTGTCCAACCAGGTATGTTTCTCCCTCCTTGATCAACGCGCGTCTAGGGGCATGGTCGAACTGTGCCAACAGCACGGAATCAAGCTGCTGGCGTTCGGAACGCTTGCCGGCGGCTTCCTTACGGAGCGCTGGATCGACAAGCCCGAGCCGGATTGGGACCATCTGGAAACCTGGTCGCAGATGAAATACGGGCGGTTCATCAGAGAGGCCGGCGATTGGGATGCGCTCCAGAGCCTGCTGCATATCCTGGAAGACATCGCCCGGCGGCATGAGGTCTCCATCGCCAATGTTGCCTGCCGCTATATCCTCGAGCAGCCGGCTGTCGGCGGCATCATCATCGGAGCGCGACTCGGAAAGACAGCACACAT
>CP070771.1:770134-780187 GCA_020345785.1 Desulfobacterales bacterium | reverse complement strand
GCGGCGCCCGCGGCCGATTCGATGACCATCGTAACCACACGGGGAACGGACTCGAGGGTCAGCTTTATTTCGGCCGAACTTGCCAGGCTGATGTTAAGGTACTTGCTGTTGGTGATCTCAAAATAGGTTCCTGAGCCGTCGATCCTTCCGGGTGTCTCAACTGAATCAGGGAGTTGATCGATAATCTCGGCTTCTGTCTGAAGTTGATCGACGGTCTCGGTTTCAGCCTGAACTTGATCGACGGTCCCGGTTTCAGCCTGAAGAGATGCAATGAAAATTGCACTCAATAGCAAAAATACGGTGGCAACGGTGGCTGTTTTTTTCATTCGATCTCCCCTTCTTAAAGATTTTGGTTTTACACCTCAAGGTCTAGTTACAGGTCAATACTTTTCTATTTACAATCTTCAATTTTCAATCCGGCTCGTCCGGATTAGGATTTTTTCGATCGTGCTCGACTCTATCCAGCCCCTTTTGTCTTGCGATATCCTGATCAATGACCAGCCGTCTTCAGTTCTTTCCCGGTGGACGGTAGTGCCCTCGTGGAGCTTAAAGAGCACGGTGTCGTTGGCATCAGGTCCGGCCAGGACGTCGACGACCGGCGCCAGGATCACGGCGCGCTGATCTGTTTTGAGCCGGTGCCATTTCAACCCCATGGATGCCCCGACCACCAGCCAAAAAATCAGCAGGACAACAAAAACATAGTAGCTCCACTCCGGCCGACTGAAAAGCCGCAGCACCAGAATACCCCAGAACATGACATTCAGCAACGAAAAAGCCCACAAAAGCTCCCGCAGCGTCATGGCATCCAGCCAGAAAAAAGCTTGATTAAGGTAATTTTGAGATGGAGAAACTTCATCCTGGATTTGGTCGAGAGCGAAGCGCAGGTTGTAATTCAAATCGGCATCACGCGGTATCAGCACCTGCGCCCTTTTATAGTTTAGGATTGCCCGACCAAGCCGGCCCGAGCGAAAGTATGCATTGGCAAGATTATAATAAAGATGCCCGTTGGCGAAGCCGTTTTGTGCCAAACGCAGATAGTCGTCGACGGCATTCTGATAGCGGCCTTCTTTATAGGCTCGATTGGCCTCGAAAAAAAGCTCATCCGCAGAAGGCGTTTCGGCAGCGAAACAACTTCCTTTAAAAAATAGGATTGCAAGTATGAATATCAGCAGCATAGGGGAAACTTCAGTTCTAATGATTTCTTTCCGCATGCCCTTTTTCCGTTTGAAATGCTGAAGAGAGACAATATTGAATATAATTTTTACCATCGCAGAATGATAAACAGATTGAACGTCGAACATCGAACATCGAACGTCCAATATTGATGACGCTGCGCTTTATCTTTTTTAAGAAGCGAACTGCAGAATCTTCCAAGGTAACCAATTGCCGGAAGGTCAATTCACTCTTAATGGTATTCTTTTAAATCGAAAGACCACCGTATTCAATGTTCGACGTTCATTAATTTCTTTTCCGATCAAACCGGCCACCTACCGCGGCCAGCGGCTGGGCTGCCTGCCCTCCGCAGCCTGGAAGGCGAAGGGGGGCCCCCTGAAACCTTCTTTTACCTTATACCTAAACCTTCCAACTTTCTCCTTTAACCTTAACCCCTGAACCTCTGAACCCTGAACCGACCGGCATCTTCACCGACTCTCCTTTTCTATTTTTTTTATCAGTTTCACAAGATCTTCGTCGGTGCGGACGACCTCATCTCCTTTGCCGCTGTAAACGGCATTTTCACAATGCCGCATCCAGTTCTCCAATTTTTCGGCCGTGTCGACACCGACGCCTCTGGTTTTTAAAATCTGGGCGGCTTCCGGCGGTGTCAGCGAACCGTAGGATAATCCGAAGCGGTTGTTTAAATAATCTCTGATTAATTCAAGCAGTTCGCCGGCGGCAAGACCGCCCCGGCCGTATCGTTTATAGAAACGGGCGGCCGCCTTTTTGGCATCGATATCAGCCCGCCCGGCCGCGGTCGCGCGGCGAAGTTTCAACCCGCAAAGTGCGCCCAGGTAGACAATAAACGGCAGGCCGAACATGGCCGTCAAAAGCCATCCCTCCAATTGAAGTCGGCCGGCGGTTCTGAAATCCCGCATGACCGTATGAATGGGGAAAATATCACGCCCCAGCTCTTCGACGGCATGTTTGACCGTCCCCTCGCCGACAGTCGAGGCCTCGTTGGCTGCGGCAACCGAAATCTGTTCTGTTTTACCGGGCAGGACGGACAGGCTGTATGCGGTAGATCTTAATGTTTTGTAGACATGATTTTGGGTATCAAAAAAGCTGACGGCGACCGGCGGAATTTCCAGACGGCCGTCTTTTTCGGGAACCAGCGCCCATTTCATGGTTTTGGTGCCCCGCAATCCTTCAATATCCTGGGTCGATTCCAGGACCGGCTGGTCGGCATAAACTTTGATGTGATCCAATTCGGCGATTTTCAGATCCGGGATTCGGTTGACGTTGCCGCGGCCGCTCACCGACACGGTTAACGTAGCAGATTCTCCGGTTTTTAAGCTGACCGGATCCAGTTTCGACCACATTTTAAAGCTTCCCACGAGTCCGCTGAAGTCCGTCGGCTTGCCGGCCTCGGGCAGGGGGCGCACATCCAGCTGCAGCGTAGGACCGGCAACCGTCAACGGCCGACCGGTTGACAAGGAGGAAAAGGGGTCCCTGAAAAGCGGATCGCCAAAAGGGCTGTTCCTGGATCGGCTGCGCGGTTCCATCACGGTCATGCTCATCCTGGCCGGTTCGACTTTAAAGGCACCCGGTTTGGATGGAACAAGGGCGTAGCGCACCTCCAACACATTATATTCCCTGCCACCCCGGTTGCTTCGATATTCCGTAGGTTTGGCGAGCTGTTTGAAAGCAAAATTTTCGGAATCCGGCAGGTCCAGGCTGATGTCCCTCACCGTTTTGCGCAGATACAGCTTCAGGGTGTAAATGGCCTGCTCTTCCACATATACGGCGGGTGTCGAAAGCTCGGCCTCCAGGAAAATGGGGCGCCGATCGGCGGCACCTTGATCCCCGGCGGGTTGGACAACCCGCAAGATGGTGCGATTGCTGGCATAGGTTTTACCGCCTATCTTAACGCTGGCCGGACCGATGGCAAAGCTTCCGACTTTCCGCGGTTGAATGAAATAGGTATATTCAATGCCGGAACTCATTCGGCCGTTGATGAATTCGATTCGGCTGGAAGTCCCGCCTGGGGTGACGGTAAAATCCTCCAGTCCCTGAATTAAGGGGTCTGATCCGCTGTCGCGGCTGCCGGCCACACTGACAACCAGTTGCACCGAATCCGTCAGCACCGCCTGGGGGCGATCGATTTTCAAACTCAGCGAAATTTCGGCGTAGGCAGCACACGGTACTGTTAGAACAGAAAAAAGAAATATCAGGCAGAGGAAAATTTTTCTCATAAGGCACAATGCACGTTTAGTCTTGTATTATAGCTGTTTTCATCTTTAAATTAATAATAAAAATTTTTGCATCGAAGGTTGTCCGCTGTCAAACTCACCCTGAGTATTTATCCACTCAAGTTGCGCAAAAGGAATTCCAAAAATTTTTACCAGTCTTTTCCGGAAGCAACCCCCTGCCGCCCTCCTTTGGAAGTTTGCAGCCGGATCAAAAGGGAGCGATCTTCCTGAATATTGTTCAGCAGCGCTTCGGCCTTTTTCCTGTCCATGGCGGACAGCGCCGATTGTGCTTTTTTTTCGTCCCGATTATCCGGCTGCATAGCGGCGCGCGGTTTGAGCTCGCCGGACAGCTCCGGTTGATCTGTCGGCCTGGGTTGCCGATTTGCCTGGGATTGTTTGTCCCGGGTTTCATCAGCCTTCTTTTCTTCTTCGCTTTTTCCTTCGGAAGATTCGTCTTCTTTTTGCCGGTCGGAAGCCTGTTCGCCTTCGGCCGATTTGTCTTCAGGCTGCGCGCTTTGATTGTCCTGTTTCTCATCGCCGGCTGACTTTTCCTGCTGCTGCCCGCTGTCCTGCTGTGGTTGGTCGTGGCTCGTTCGGTCCTGCTGGTCCTTTTGCTTTGCCAGTGCCCGCAGGGCGAGCTCCAGATTGTAGCGCGCGTCCTCGCTGGAAGCATCCAACGCCAGTGCCTGTTTGTAATTTTGGACCGCAGTTTGAAAATCGCCCTGTTGATAAGCGGCGTTGCCCAGATTAAAGGCCGCTTTAAAGCGGATCTCGTCTTCTTCAGTGCGCCGCAATGCGCTGGCAAAGGCAGCTGCCGCAGCTTCATAGTCACCGCTTTGATAGGCCGCGCAGCCCCGATTGTAGCGATAGCGAAGATCCTTTGGATGATCCATATCCGACTGGGCATACCCCTTTTCGGCTTCGCTGAACCTGCCTCGTCGGTAAAGCTCATCGGGCGACTCCGCGGCAAGTGTCCGGGCGGCGGCCGTCAAGCAAAGCGCCGCCGTTGTCAGAGCCACCACGCCGGTGCGCACCGCAGCGGCTTTTCTACCACCGCTCGCCCTCGATCGAATTTTTTCATCGATAAAACCTTCTATCAGCAGGACCATAAATGCTGCCAAGACGAAGAAGGTAAAGCGTTCTTCATATACTTTGATTTTGCCGCTTTTAAGCTCCTGGGCCCGGGTGTGAGATTTGATGCCGTCAAAATAGAGGATATCCAGATCCAGATCACCGGCGACCGAACGCACATAAGTCCCGCCGGTCAAAGACGCGATTTGCTGCAATCCTTCCTCATCCAGCTTGGATAATATCATCTTCCCCCGGCTGTCTTTTTTAAACCCTCCCTGCCCGCCGGTTTCAGGAATCGGTCCGCCGCCGGCATCACCGATTCCGAAAACAAAAATCTTGGCACCCTTGGCCGCCGCTTTGCGGGCCGCTTCAAAACCGCGCTTTTCGTTATCCTCCCCGTCGGTGATCAACAAAATGACTTTATCGGTGGTCGCGTCCTCATCAAAAGCGGAGAGACCCATTTCGATGGCAGCCCCCAGATCTGTGCCCGGCACCGGAATTAAATCGGGCTGAACAGCATTTAAAAACATTTCCAGGGCGGCGTAATCAAGGGTCAGCGGACACTGGATAAACGCCGCACCGGCAAAGGCCACCAGACCCACCCGATCTCCCTGGACATTTTTTAAAAAATCCAGAATTTCGCGCCGGGCTCTTTCCAGCCGGTTCGGTGCAATGTCTTCGACCAGCATGCTGGGCGACACATCCACTAAAAGCATGATATCCACGCCTTTTTGGCTGACCTCTTCATAATGGCTTCCCCAGCGGGGGCCGGCCAGCGCAAACAACAGCAAGCCCAGCGCTAGGAGCAACATCAGTGCTTTAAAAAATCTTCGCCCGCCGCTTTCAGCAGCCGTGAGCCTCTGCAGCAGATGGGCGTCGGCAAACATCTCCAACGCCCTTTTCTTTTTGCGGCTCTGAAAGATCAGCGCCACGGCCGCCAGGGGCAGCAGCCAAAGCAGGTTCAGGATCCATAAATGGGACAGTATCATGGTACAGTTCTCAAAACAGTCGATTTCAATAAGATTTCCAGACCAAGCAGAATAAGGGCCGGTATCAGAAAATACGGATAAAGCTCCCGGTAGTGGAAAAATTCCTTGACTTTGACCTCGGTTTTTTCAGCACGGTCAATGATGTCATAGATTTGCGCAAGTCCCTCGGTATCCGTAGCCCGGAAGTATTTGCCGCCCCCGACGTCGGCGATCTTTTTTAAGGTGGCCTCATCCAGATCGACCTGGCGATGAACAATCCGCGTTCCGAACAGGGATTGAACTTTAAAAGGCGCCGGTCCTTTGCCCCCGACCCCGATGGTGTAGATTTTGACCCCCAGCGCCCGCACGGCTTCGGCTGCCTGTTCGGGTGACAACTCGCCGGCATTGTGCCGGCCGTCGGTCAGCAGGATCAAAATCTTGGAGGCCGCCTTAATATCTTTCAGCCGCTTGCCGCCGATCGCCAGCGCCGAGCCGATAGCGGTGCGGTCACCTGCCATGCCGATGGTCATCTTTTCCACCAGACCCAGCAGCAGTCCCTTGTCCAAAGTCAGGGGCGCCTGGGTAAAAGCTTCTTCACCGAAAACCACCAGACCGATGCGGTCGATTTCCCTCTTTTGAATGAAGTCACGGACAACTTTTTTGACCGCCGTCAGCCGGGAAACCGGTTCGTCATCCAGTTTAAAATCCAGGGCCTGCATCGAGCCGGAGGTGTCGAGGCACATGATAATGTCCACTCCCGGGGACCGGATTTCACGCGAAACATTGTAAAGCTGAGGCCGCGCAGCTGTTAAGACCAACAGAATAAGACATGCGGCCCGCACCGCCGGCAGAATGTGCTGCCGCATACCGCCGCTCCCACCGGCCAGCTCGGCCAGTCTGGCGGTGATGGAGTGGGTGATGCCGACCGGTTTTTGCCAAATCGTATAAAGTACCCAACCGACCACCCCCGTCAGCAGGACGAACAGAATCGGGTAGGCAAAGCGGAACATCATGACGGCACCTCCGGCCGGCGCCCATCGGCCGGCACGGTCTCCATCACCGGGCTGGTTTCCTGGATGTAGGCCAGAGCAGCTTTGATATCTTCTTCTTTGCGGGCGGCGGTCGGCACGACATCTGCAAACTTAACCAGGTCGGCTTGCTGCAGAAGAGGCAGCAGCCGGCGGTCCTGCTCTATTCGAATGTGCTGCGCAATTTCTTCGGTTGTATATTCGGCTGCCGGAAAGTTGCGAATGGCCGCCAGGTAGCGTCTTATAATCTCGGAGAATACAAAATAATGCGTTTTTACCATACCTTTTTCAAAATATTCTTGCATTTCCAGCTGCTCGATAGCTCTGCGGGCACGCACATGGGGCGGCTCCACGGCCTCCAATGAAACTGCCGATTTCCGCCGCTTTTTGTGCCGCCAGAGCAGGCCAAGCCCTGTCAGAACGACGGCTGCCAGCAGCGTCGTCCACAGCAGGTAGCTATGCCATATCGAATGGACGGCAATAATGTCCTGGATGGGGCGCAGCTGGGCTTCTTCGGGCTTTTGACCGAGATTGGAGTCAACCTGGAGTGCAACCGTATCGGTCGTCAGGACTTGTGTCCGGCCCTCTGAATCCAAATATTCCAAGCGGAGGGGCGCCGATTGCCACGAATCCACCTGGTCCACCAGCAATTGAATCCGAATCTGCCGGGAGGTTAGGCTCTGCTTTAAAATGGTGAGACCATCCAGTCCTTTAACCGCCGGTTTTTCCGGCAAACGGCCGCCCTCCGGCAGGCGGTAGTCCAGGGTAAGCCAGACAACACCGCCGACCTTGACCGATTCCCGGTCGAGGGAAGCAGACAGGGTTCCGCTGTCATGATCAACAGGTCCGGCAGCCCAGAGAACCCAAGGAGCGAGGACAAAGAATAATAAGATAATAGGCGCACGGCGCACGGCGCACGGTATACGGAAAAGAGACCACCTTTTTCCCGAATTCCGCATTTCGCACTCCGACGTCATAGTTTTTTCCTCCGGCGGTCGAAAAAACGTGTTAAGGGTTCGACCACGGAACCGTTGGTATAGATGGGAACCATATCAACCCCGGCCTTGCGCATGAGCTCGGTCAATTCAGCCGTGTGTTGCCTGTAATAATCGGACCATTTTTGTCTCAGCGATTTGCTGCGGGTGTTAACCGTGACGAGTCGTCCGGTTTCCGGATCCCGCAGGGTCATCAGCCCCAGATCGGGCAGTCCATCTTCAGCCGGATCACAGATGCGAATCACCGTGAGATCGTGTTTTTTGGCGGTCAGTCTCAAAGACCGATCAAACCCCGTATCCATGCAGTCGGAGATTAAGAAGACGATCGCATGTCGCTTGACGACCCGGTTGAGGTAACTGAGCACCCCGTCGATATGGGTGGTCAATTTTTCCGGCTCATAACTGAAGATCTCTTTGATCAACCGCCAGACATGCGAGGCGCCTTTCTGGGGCGGAATATATTTTTCGACCTGGGAGCTGAATAAAAGGGCACCCACCTTATCATTGGTGCGGATGGCCAGAAATGCCAGCATCCCGGCAATTTCAGCCAGCAGCTCCCTTTTAAACTTGCTTTTGGTGCCGAATAAATGCGAACCGGACAAATCCAGCAAAAGCATCACCGTGAGCTCCCTTTCCTCATGAAAAACCTTCACAAAGGGGTGCCCGAAGCGCGCCGAAACGTTCCAGTCAATGCTGCGGATATCATCACCGGGCTGGTACTCACGGACTTCAGCAAATTCCATCCCCCGGCCTTTGAAAGCACTTTCATACTGGCCGGCAAACAGGTCATTTGCCAGGTATCGGGTTCTGAAATGAAATCCCTGGATTTTTTTATACAGTTCCTCGGAAAGCATTATTGGTGTCGCCCCAAGTCATTGTCTTCGTAATGCAGCACTGCCTATCCACCCGGTGTACCGCCAGGCAGACGGGTGGGAAGCTGGGAAGCCAGGAGGCTGGGAAGATGAGAAGCTGGGAAGTTGGGAGGTTGAGACGGTGCCTCCAAACCTCAAATCTCCAACATCAATACCGTACTCCCTGAGCCTAACCCCCAACGCATTCCGCCCTGTGCTGTCAACGGTGTACCTTTGTCCCTTTTCCCATTCAACATTCGATGTTGGACGTTGGATGTTCGATGTTCATTATTTGATCCTTGTCTGCCTTTATCCTCTAGTCTTTCTCCTTTAACCTGCCAGCTATGAGCTACGAGCTATGAGCTTTAATCCTTTCTCCTTTAACCTATCACCTACGAGCTACGAGCTTTTGTCCTTGCGCCGTGTGCCGTTCGCCGTGCGCCTATCCGTTTTATCCCGCACCCCGCAATCCGTTACGGTACTTCAATCCGCTCCAATATCAAGGCGATCAAATCATCTGTGGTTTTGCCTTCGGCCTCGGCTTCATAGCTCAGGATGATCCGATGGCGCAGCACATCCGGCGCCATGGACTTTACATCCTGGGGCGTGACATACCCGCGGCCGTTTAAGAAGGCATGGGCGCGGGCCGCCATTCCCAGCCAGATGGAGGCCCGGGGTGATGCGCCGTAACTGATCATGGAGCCGATGTCCAGGCCGAAATTATCAGGATTACGTGTGGCAGTCGACAGCCGTACGATGTAATCCATGATTTTTTCTTCCATGTGAATGGTGCGCATCACCGCTTTGGCGGATTCGATTTCAGATACTTCCACCACTCCGGAAATATTGTCGGCCGCCGCAGCATACACCCGCTGCATAATTTCTTTTTCTTCCTCGGCCGTCGGATAATCGACTTTAATCTTAAGCATAAACCGGTCGATCTGGGCTTCGGGCAGAGGATAGGTGCCTTCCTGTTCAATTGGATTTTGAGTGGCCAGCACCAGAAAAGGATTCGCAAGAAAAAAGGTCTCCTCGCCGATGGTCACCTGACGCTCCTGCATCGCCTCCAAAAGAGCGCTTTGAACCTTGGCCGGTGCGCGGTTGATCTCGTCGGCCAAAATAATGTTGTGAAAAATTGGTCCTTTCTTGATCTCAAAGGAACCGTTGTCCGGCCGGTAGATTTGCGTGCCAAGGATATCCGCCGGCAGGAGATCCGGTGTAAACTGGATCCGTTGAAACGATGTCCGGATGGCGGTGGCCAGCGTTTTTACCGCGGTGGTTTTCGCCAGCCCCGGCAATCCTTCCAGCAGCAGATGCCCGTCGCAGAGAAGCCCGATAAGCATGCGAACCAGAAGTGCCTTCTGACCGACGATGATTTTTTCGACTTCAGCCATGATCTGGCGTAAAACCAAACCTTCTTTTTCAACATTGCGCGTGATTTCCTGGATATCCATAGATTGCGATTCTCCCAAATAAAGAGGGGTTCAGGGTTCAGAGGTTTAAAGGTATCTGCATTGCGAGAAGCTGGAAGGCCAATAGGCTGGGAAGCCAGGAGGCTGGTAAGTTGGGAGGTCGAGACGGCGCCCCAACCTCTAACCTCCAACGTCAATACCATGCTCCGGAACCCGCACCCCGCAACTTGCAACCCGCAACTCACTATGAGCTACGAGCTATGAGCTTCTATCCCTGCGCCTTTGCTCTTTTTCCCATTCAACATTCGATGTTGGACGTTC
>CP070771.1:759766-770034 GCA_020345785.1 Desulfobacterales bacterium | reverse complement strand
AGCACCGTCGATTTTTTCGTCTCGCGCCAGTGTCCGCATGATGCCGAATTTTATTCTTTTTGTCATCCTTTTGCTTCTATCGGCATGTGCCTCGGCACAAATCGAGACATCGCCTAATGGTACTTTGATAACAAAGGGTGAGATGGAGAAGATTTCTTATGCATCCGGAGAAAAGTGCACGGTAACCTGGAATCAGTCTGCCGATCCCGACCATAAATATGAGGTTAGGTTGCTGTATTATGATATGAATGCTGAGGGCGAGTTTTTGAAAAAGGGGGAAGAGGAACCCGAACCTGTGAGTGAGAACGAATATAGTTTTAAAGTAAAACCGGGCATAACCATATTTTCGGTCAGAACCGTTGATGCCGAGTCAAACAAGAGTTCTTGGTCATACAGCAGCGATTGGCGGGTTGCCGCTGATCAGAAACCCTGGATAATTTACTGTCCAAGGTGATTCGAGTTTCTATTAACCGTAATTCAGACTGCATGCCTTTTCTATACACCTTATTTCTTCGACTTTTCCTGATCTATGAGCATGTGAGTCAATTAATTCGCCAATTCAAATTTTGTCCTAAGATTGAAAACCTGGTCCTCTGGGACCGTCGAAGAGCCCGCTTTGCGGGGGGCAGAGAAGATTGGCTTTGCCGTAAATGAATCTCACGGGTTGTCTGACGGTCAAAACCACCCCTCAGGGGTGAAGTCAAAGCCCGCCCGGGCGGGGCCTCTGGGCCGGGATTCTTTACTGCAATAAGCCGATGTAGGCGACTGATCTCAACTGCTGGCGCTGCTGTAGTGTCGCAACGCCAAACGCCAGAAAAGCACACTGCCGTTAAAAAGCAGGGCGGCGATGAGAAACGAGGCGAGTAGTAACCGGATTTTGGCCTGTCCCAGCAAGGCGGCCGCCGGAAAGGTTGTGATGAAGGCAATCGGGACCACGAATGTCAGAACGCCCCGCATCCATCCGGGATAGACGCTGACGGGAAAGCGTCCGGTTTCGTAAATGGCCGAGAAAAGCTCGGTAATATTGTCTATGCGGACAAACCAGAAGGCCGTGGTGACCATCAGCACCCAGATGCTGTAGACAATCACTGTACCGCTGAAAATAAACAAAAGCGCCAGCACAATATCAGGCAGGGTAGGTGTTGCCTTGATTCTGGCGATCGCGTAGACGCAGATCCCGGCGCCGACCAGGATATCGGCCAGCTTCCAGATGGAAAGGTTGCGCAGCGATGCCATGAACTGACTGTTGACCGGTTTTATTAAGACAAAATCAAACGTGCCCAAACGGATTTGCTCGATGATCCGGCTCATATTCGGCTGCAGCACCGCTTCGATAAATCCATTGAAAAACGAATAAACCCCTACGACCACCATAGCTTCATAATAGCCCCACTGCCCGATTTGGTCCCGGTGGAAAAAGAAGATTTTCAGCCCCAGGATCGCAAAGGCCACCCAGACCAAGCTCATGATGGTATTGACGATGAAGTTGGCCCGGTATTCCATTTCCGTATACAGGGAGTTTTTATAGAAAATACCGAGCAGCCTGATATAACGCATGGTTGCCCTTCTGTGCACGCTCACCCTTCGAGCTCCTTTTCGTTATTATAGTGACCTATTAGCAGCAAAATTTTTCACCGCAAAGGCGCAAAGAGCGCTGAGAAAGCTTTTCCTTTCATTTGCCTTTGACCTGCCGTCGTCCTGTAAAGGCGAGGACTATGGCAAGGCAGGGAGGCCCCGCTGGCACGGGATGCAAGCAAAGGCAAATGAAACACAATCAGCCTTCGGCAGAAAATATATAGGCAAATAGTAAATTTGGAGACAAAAATACAATTCAAATGAAAATACGAAATAAAGCAATTCGAAGATCGGTCTTTTGAATTGCCTGCAGGGCTTGAGTCTTTTTATTTGCCGTCCTCTCAGCGGCAAATAAAAAAATAATCGCTCTCTGCGCTCTTTGCGCCTCTGCGGTGAATATTAAATCAGCATGTCTAAATAGTTATTGCCGCTTTAGTAATTTCTGGGAGGCATTGCTAGCAGCCACGATTCCCGGTATGCATCAAACCGAGTTGATCGCGGTTAGAAACCGCTCCCACAATCAAAATTGCCAAATTTAACTTCTTTCAATTCTTTCGGATCCACAGAAATTTCTCCCTCACCTTGCGCCTTGAGCCTTGTGCCATGAGCCATTTCCTAACAAGCACAAATTCGATGATCGGCAGAGGGATCTTTTAAGTCTATTTAAATATGGCCTGCTCTGCAACTTCACGCTCCCACCGCGCTGTAATGTTTGAGGCCCGATTTCCAGAGAAGCCGAAAGAGGCCGATCCAGAGAATTAACCATAGCGCCTGCAGCCCGAGTGCTTTGACCGTTTCCTCGATCGGCATATTTCCCATAAGGATTTCCACCGGTAGGGACAACATGTAACGGAAGGGCAGATACACGACCCATTCGGCGATGAAGGGCGGGAAAAGTTCGAGGGGCGCGATGACGCCGCCAAACATCAGCATTCCGGCATACCACATTTCATTCAGGGAAAGCGACTGGGTGACCCAAAAACTCAAAAGTCCTATGCAGTACTGGGACATAAACCGAATGGCCAGCGCCCAAATCAGCGAGACAAGAAAAAGAGACAGGGTCATTGGGTCGACGTGATAAGAAATACCGGGCACGCAAAAAATCGCCAGCAGAACCAGCGGCACGACCGTGAACAGCCGAAATAACTTGTCGGCCAGATGCAGGGCAATGTGGCTGTGGATCGGATTGATGGGCCGCAAAAGTTTCGGCGAGAGATCTCCCAGACGGATATCATAATCGAGTTCCCAGGCAACCCAGACGGTGGTCAACTGCCGGACCAGAAGCAGCGCCAGATAATAGCCCGCAAATTCGGCGGGTCCGTAGCCGGCCACCGGCGCCGAACTCGCGATCGTGATCCAGACGGCCAGCATCACCAAGGGCATCGTATTGGCAATGACCCAGATCACCATGCCGGCCCGGTACTCCATTAGTATTTGCCAATTAAATTTTAAAAGTACCCAGTACTTACGAATCATCGCGGCGCTCCTGCTCCCGCAGCGGCGGATTGGCGATCACCTCTCCGCGGCTAAACATTTCGGAAACGATCTCTTCGATCGGGGGCTCTTCGATCGTGACATCCTCCACGTCGATGGCGGTCAGCAGCCTGGCGGCGGCCTCGGTTGCCGTTTCCCGCGGAACCCGCAGGGTTGCCTTGATACCATTGCAGTCGTTCACCTGTCCATAAGGCGCGAGCACCTCGCAACCCAGGGGTCTTCGCAGGATCAGTTTCAATACCTTGTAGGGCGCCAGCTGTTCCACCATGGCACGCAGGTTACCGTCGTAGATGATGCGGCCCATGTCGATCACGATCACCCGGTTACAGAGCGCCGTCACATCGGCCATGTAATGGCTTGTCAGGATCACCGTAGCCCCATAACGGGCGTTGTATTCCGCCACAAATTGTCGGATGCGGGCCTGCATGGTGACATCCAGCCCGATGGTCGGTTCATCGAGAAAGAGCACTTTCGGGCGATGGAGCAGGGCTGCGGCCAGTTCGCATTTCATACGCTCGCCGAGGGATAGTTTGCGTACCTGTTTGTTGAGAAGCGGCTGCAAGTCGAGAAGATCACTGAGCTCCGCCAGGCTGCTGCGAAATTCGCCGGGGGAAATGTCGTAGATGGCCTGATTGACAATAAAACTTTCCATGGCCGGCAGGTCCCAATTGAGCTGGTTCTTCTGACCCATTATCAGGGTAATTTGTTTAAGGAAGAGCGGTTTTCTTTCCTGAGGCGTAAAACCGAGGATGCGAACCCAACCGTCCGTGGGGTGGAGCAGGCCGGACAGCACCTTCAGGGTGGTGGTTTTACCTGCGCCGTTGGGTCCCAGAAAACCTACCATCTCGCCTTCTTCGATTTGAAAGCGGATGCCGTCGACGGCTTTGACATTCCGATAGCGGCGGTGGACGAAGCTGCGCAGCGAGCCCAGAAAGCCGGCTTCTTTATCATGAACCTGATAGTACTTCTTAAGGTCTTTTACGTCGATTTGCCATAATTCGTGGTTATTCGTGTCCATTCGTGGCTAACTGATTTTTTAAAATATAAAGGGTTAAGCGCGCAGCCGGTAAAGTATCTCCCCGGCATGATCCACAAATAGGATGCCTTCATCTTCCCTGTTCCGGTATTCCGACACATCTATTTCAGCCGGATCCATATACCCCAGATTCATCTGTTCACAGGTTGTGCGTGGGATGGAAGTGGCCAGAACCACCTCCATCCGCGGCTTTTCAATACCGTTCTGAAAGCTGCCGGTGCCGCGGACATGGGTGGAATGGGCCAGCACGCCCCGGGGAATGTCTTTGAATCTGTCCATCTGCGAAAGAAAGTAATCCCGCACATGATAACCGATTTTTTCGATGTACGGTCCCCACGTCCGGGAAACTTCGCGGATGTGCGGAGCATAAATAATCAGCGTCCCCCCGTCGGCGACGACCTGTTCCAGCTTGTAGGCCACTTTGCCGCCGACCCAGATTTCATCATACATTTTCGGGGTCCGGCCGAAAACAACCCGAAAGGGTTTATCTTTATAAACCACATGGATCCTGGAAGATAAATCCGCCGCCGCGGACCAGGCATTTTCAACATCGCCGGCATAAAAGCCGCACAGCGAGTTCTTTGCGGCAACAACCATGGAAAGGCAGTGGACGGGGACATCGATTTTTTTGCGGGCCCGGTTGATGACCCTTCTAACCGGCGTGGCCTTGATGCCGATGATCCCGCTGCAGGTGATCAAAGCACCCAGCCAGTGGAAAAAGTGCAGAAAAGGCCCGCCGGAGATACCGGGAAACAGATACTTGGCGCCGCCCGAAAATCCGACCACCTCATGGGGAAACACCGGACCTAGAATAAGGATCAAGTCGTAATCGTATATCTTTTTATTGATTTCAATCGGCACCGATTCCTTTAACAATCCCCCGGAAAGTTCGGCGATCTCATCTGCTTCAAGGCGGCCGATACGGGCAAAAGTTTCGGGCAGGTCCCAGCGATGGTTAAAAAAGTCTGATCCATCAAATACTTCGCGCCGTTGAAGGGGCGATATGCCGTACAGCGCCAGCAGGTCTTTTTCAGGAAGCAGGCTGTGGGTTCCCAGTGCCACCATAAAGTCCAGCTTCGCGCTGCGCTCCCCGATCACCTCCCGGATGGCTCGGATTACCATCGGCAGCGGACAGGTGCGGGTGGCATCCGGCGTCAACACCAGAACCCTTTTATTTTCATAGAGGGCAGCCGGTGTGCCGGCCTCGATTATCTGCTTGACCTCATCTTCTGAAATTACAGTATCGGAGCTGCCATGTCCTGTAGTCATGATATGAGTTCCTAATTGCTCTTATTCATAATTACGGTAACGCATTAGCATTGATATTTTTTCACCACAGAGACACAGAGCACGCGGAGATCCGATTTCTTTTTGCCCATCGGGAGACGGCGATGGGCAAAAAAACTGAATCTTCGGTGAAACCATTACTGCATATTGAAACTTAGATTTTCTTTATGCGCCAGCATTGATGTTATTCGTTTGCCGTCGTCTCCCCCGCTAGGCGGGATGACCTGTCGGTTCATATTATTTAGTGGTAGGCCTCCGGCAAACGAAAAAAATATTCATCTCTGTGCTCTCTGTGCCTCTGTGGTGAGATCCAATTGTCGTCAGGGCTTAAAAAAATTATACGTTACCGTATTTATGAAACTATGTACTAAGACGCTTGATAGTGCCGTAGCTATAATTTGTTGCCAAAATACTACCGACCGATTTGGTATTGTAAAGGTTTCAGGTTTCAGCAGTTAGAAAATCATAAATAACAAATTCCAAATATCAAACAAATCCCATTTAAATTTTTTAGGACCCAAAGAAGTTATTGCGTCGATAGGTATGGCCGCATTTCTGCCCAGCAGCCGCGCTGACACCTAAAACCCGAACAATTGGTGCTGCACCAAAGCTGTCATTGCATACCACCATGCGCTTGCAGTATGTCTAAGAAAAATCAGCCTCCATTCATATGCCAGCGGCATGGTGTAAGTTTGGACAACCAGAAAATACTTTCGCTGTAATGGTAAAACCTTTTCAATTCTTAACGGCATAGCCGGTGGCTTATGAATGGAGTTAATAGGCTTCTTTGGTTTCACTGTCGAAGAGGTGCATATGGTTCATGTCCAGAATCAACTCCAGCTGCATCTGCGGTTTGGCTTGGGTTTGGGGGTCAACGCGGGCGGTCAGTTGCGATGCGCCGCAGATGGCCAGTAACACCACTTCGGATCCGATCGGTTCGACAACTTCGATCAACGCCTTCAGGCGTTCACCGCCGGGAAATGGGCCTTTGATGGCGTAATCGTAGATGTGTTCCGGTCGAATGCCCATAATCACTTCCCGGCCTTGAGCATGCTGAAATCGTTGGTGTAGTTTTTCCGGAACGGTCAACGCAAAATTCTCAGCGACGGCCTTCAGCCGGCCATTTTCGCTGATCAGCTTTACTTTAATAAAATTCATGGCGGGACTGCCGATGAAGCCGGCCACAAAAAGATTGGCTGGATCCGCGTATACCTCCATCGGACTTCCCTCCTGCATAATGACACCCGCATTCATGATAACGATGCGATCCGCCAGCGTCATCGCTTCGATCTGGTCGTGAGTGACGTAGACAATGGTTGTCTCCAGGCGCTGGTGGAGCCGGGCCAGCTCCGCCCGCATCTGAACCCTCAGCTTGGCATCCAGATTGCTTAAGGGTTCATCGAAAAGAAACGCCCGCGGCTGGCGCACAATGGCCCGACCCATAGCCACCCGCTGTCGCTGACCGCCGGATAGCTCCTTGGGTTTTCTGCCCAGCAGATCCTTGATGCCCAGCATGACCGCGACTTCGTTGACCCGCACCTCAATTTCCGCTTTGGGGACCTTACGTTGCTTGAGTCCGAATGCCAGATTTTTATAAACCGACATATGGGGATATAGTGCATAATTTTGGAATACCATTGCAATGTCCCGGTCTCTTGGCCGAACCTCGGTTACGCGGTTTTTGCCGATGTAAATCTCCCCCCCGCTAACTTCCTCCAGGCCTGCAATCATGCGAAGCGTGGTCGTTTTGCCGCAGCCCGAGGGCCCGACCAGAACCAGAAACTCTCTATCTCCGACCGTCAAATTGATGTGATCGACTACCGCATTTTCGCCGAATTTTTTGGTGACATCTTTTAGCACAATTTCTGCCAAGGTTCCCCCTTGCTTTTGAATGCCAGGATCAAGGATTCTGCTCAAAAAACTATGACTTTCACGTCAATCCATCAGAAATCCACCGTTGATATCCAGAATTTCACCGGTGATAAAGCCGGCTTTTTCGGATGCCAAAAACAAAACCGCTTCAGCGACTTCCTCGGGCTGCCCCAATCTTTTTAAGGGGATCGCAGCGATAATCGACCGCCGTTTTTCCTCGGACCATTCGGCGCTCATTTCGGTTTCGATGGCATGCGGTGCCACCCCGTTGACGTTGATGCCGTATTCCGCCAACTGGCGAGCCATGGTTTTGGTCAGCGCATCAATAGCGGCCTTGGAAGGACCGTAACCCGGGGCCGAGGTAATATCACCCGTTTTACCCGCGATTGAAGAAATATTGATAATTTTGCCGGAGCGTTGCTTTATCATTAGATCGGCGGTGGCTTTGCAGCAGTTAAAGGTGCCCTTTAAATTCACGTCGATGACCTGATCCCAATCCTCTTCGGTGACGGTTTCGATCGATCCCCTTCGAATAATACCGGCATTGTTAACCAGGATATCCAGTCGTCCGAAAGTCTCGGCTGCCCGCTGTACCATCGCGTTGACCTGTTTGAAACTGGTCACATCGGCCTGAATGCCGATAGATTTTATTCCTTCCGCAGATATTTCAACTGCGATGTCGTTCAGCTCATTTTCGGGCAGGATGTCGTTGACAATTACATGGGCCCGCCGGTGTGCAAACGCTTCAGCAACGGCGCGACCGATACCTCTGGCGGCGCCGGTTACCAATGCTACCTTGTTTTCAAACATTTCATCACTCCTTGACCGCGCCGGCCGTTAACCCCTGAACCAGCAGGCGTTGCAGAAAGATATAAAGCAGAATCGCCGGTATCCCCCCCACCAACGAACCGGCCATCAGCATGGGCCAGATAATGCGAAATTCGCCCACCGTGCGGGCAATGCCCAGAGTAACGGTGATCATCTTCTCGCTGCTGGTTAAACACAGAGCCCAAAGAAGATCACCCCAGGCCAGCAGAAAGGCAAACAAAATGGTTGCGACCATTCCGGGGGCGACGATGGGCAATACAATTTTAAAAAATACTCCCACCCGGGAACATCCGTCTACCATGGCCGATTGGTCGAGCTCCTCCGGAACCTTGTCGATGAAACCTTTCATCATCCAGGTTGAAAACGGCAGGCAAATCGTCAGAAAGGCGACAATCAGTCCGGAGCGGGTGTCATATAGTCCGATTCTGCTCAAAATTTTAAAATAAGGGCCGACCAGCAGAACCCCGGGCAGCATCTGGGTCGCTAAAAAAAAGCCGATCAAAAACCGGCGTCCGGCAAAGAAGAACCGGGAGAAGCCATAGCCGGCAAACGCACCGATAAATGTCGATAAAACCGCCGTCGCCAGGGAGATGATCGTGCTGTTAACGAAATAGGTATCGAAATTTTTGCGGACCCAGATGCCGATATAACTGTCCACCGTTGGTTTCAGCGGCACCCATGTCGGCGGAATCCGAAAAGCTTCGGTTTCCGTCTTTAAAGATGTCGACAGCATCCAGGCAAATGGGACCAAACAGTATATACAAACCGCAAGCAAAAAAATCCACACGATTGTTTTGGATAAGATGTTGCCGGCCGAAAACGTTGCAGTTACCATCGATATCACTCTTCCTGGCTGATCATCCAGATGTAAGGCAGACTGATAAGCAGCAATACGATTGTCATCACCACTGAAATTGCCGACGCATATTCAAATCGGAAAAACTGGAAATACTGCTTGTAAGTGTAGGTGGAGAGGACTTCCGTCAGTACCCCCGGGCCTCCCTGCGTCATTGCCTGAATAAGCCCGAAGCGTCTGACCTCCCAGACGATGTCCAGCGCCAGAGCGACAACAATCATTTTCTTTAATCCCGGCAGGGTAATGTGAATCAGCTGCTGCAGCCAGGGAGCTCCGTCTAGTTCGGCGGCCTCATATAAATGTTTGGGAATTGCCTGGAGTCCGGCCAACAGAATCAGCATGACAAACGGAAAGCCCCGCCAGAGGTTGACGAGGATAACGCTGAACATCGCCAGTTTAGGGCTTGAAAGCCATTCAACCGGATTTTCAATCAGTCCGAATTTAAGCAATAGATCATTCAAGGCACCATAGAGGGGATTATACATCCATTTCCATATGATTCCGGCAACCACGTCCGGCACAACCCAGGGCAGCAGCGCAATAATCCGAAACAGCGGTTTGGCCGGCAGGGCGCTGTTCAGAATCATGGCAACGGCCAAACCGAGAACCATATGCAGGAAAACACTGCAGGACACAAAAACCGCAGTGTTCCAAAATGTGGTTTTAAAAAACGGGTCCTTGAGCAGATTGGCATAGTTGGCCAGCGTGTAGACCGCATCACCGGTTTGTTCGGTTTCGAAGCTGTATAATATGCTCGTAACGGCCGGCCATCCCAGGACCAAAACGAGCAGTAATACGCCCGGCAAAATAAACACCATCCACATATGGCGGTCTTTTATCCACATTGATAAAATTCCCTATTCATCGGTTCGCTCAGGCCAACATTACCTGTGGTAATAATTGAGAATTGCTCCCAGTGGATGTTGTGAGTTGTTGGTTGTCAGTTGCGTATTAAAAAGTATTAAGAATAAACCCTTAGTGCCTTTTATCCGACAATATGTTGCAGGATAGGGTTTGAGGTTTCAGGTGTCCCTCCTTCGCCTTTCAGGCTATGGAGGGCAGGCAGCCCAACCGCTGGCAGCGGAGCGGCCAGTTTGATCGATAAAAGAAACTCCAAAAAAGCGAATCCACCAAAGGCGGATAAATATCGAATATCGAATAATGAATATTCCGCCGGAGGCGGATCGAAGGGAGGTATTCTATCTATTTTATAAAAAGACTGAGCAAAGCGAAACCACCCTTCGACATTCTGCGGTTCGATATTCGATATTCTGTCCGCCGCGGCGGACTGTTCCGTTCAGGTGAAGTTTCATAAGAGGT
>CP070771.1:749379-759666 GCA_020345785.1 Desulfobacterales bacterium | reverse complement strand
GCTGCCGGGCTGAAAGGGACGGTGAGGACTATATTTTAAACGGCACCAAGTACTGGATTACCAACGGCGGTATTGCCGACTACATATCGATATTTGCCACTGTGGATCCGGATTCCCAGCATAAAGGGGTGTGTGCCTTTCTGGTGGAAAAAGGCTGGGAAGGGGTTTCCATTGGTCGGAAAATACCGAAACTTGGCCAACGCGGCTCCAACACGGTCGGCCTGAATTTTAAGGACGTCAGAGTTCCCGGGGATAATATTTTAGCGCCGCCGGGTGAAGGCTTTTTGCTGGCCATGCAAACCTTTGCGCGAACCCGGCCGGCCATTGGCGCCTTTGCAATCGGCACCGCCCGTTCCGCCATGGAATATGCGATCGATTATGCCAAAAAGCGGCGGGCTTTCGGCACCAAAATCGCCAATTTCCAGGCTATTCAGCACAAAATCGCGGAAATGTATCAAAAGGTGGAAACTTCCCGGCTGCTGGTGTGGAAATCCGCCTGGGAAGCCGACAACGGCTTGGACCCCACAATTTCAGCCTCGATTGCAAAATTCTACTCCACCGAAGCAGCGCTGGAAGTCGCCAATGAGGCGCTGCAAATATTCGGCGGCTATGGCTATACCAAAATGTTTCCGATAGAAAAGCTTTTGCGGGACGCACGGCTTTTCAGAATTTACGAGGGCACCAGCGAGATCCAGCGCTACATCGTATCCGGTTATGCCATGAACGTCTATCAGCCGGTCATGCCGCCTTTGGAGGAATTGCCGATTCATCGGGAAGAGGATCCGGCTCAACTGGAAGGCAAAACTGCCTGGCGCTGCCGGATTTGCGGATATGTGCATTACGATGATGAGCCGCCGGAGGAGTGTCCGTATTGCTTTTTCGCGAAAACCGCTTTTGTTGAAGTCCAACAGTGAAGGATCCGGCTTTACCCCGTAGTTGCATAAATGACATGGCAAAGGTAAAACCCTTTCAGTTCTCACCGCCATAGCCGATGGCTTATGAATGGAGTTAGATCCTTTCCTGCGGAGCGGGAGGGGATTTCATTTTTTTGATTAGTGCCCATCCGAAAATAAAAAGGGGCATTTCCGGATGAAAACGAATTATTTTTTAGCGGCGCGGTATATCACCAGCAGAATTATTGCACCGCTGACCGCTATCAGTAAACTGCGCAGATCAAATCCGCTGACAGTACCGAAGCCGATTTTGGAACCGATAAATCCCCCGAGAAAAGCACCGGCGATACCCAGAATAATGGTGATGACAAATCCTCCCGGATCTTTGCCCGGCATCAAAAACTTAGCGATGATACCCACCACCAAACCCAAGACGAGCCACGAGAGAAGGCCCATATTATGCTCCTTTCAATCTTTATGGTGAATCAGCCTATAACAGAAAAAACCGAGATGTCAACAAGAGCCAATATGTCAAAATAAGATAATAAAATCTCAAATCTCAAGCACCAAATTACAAATAAATCTCAAATCTCAATATTCAATGACCAAAACATTCGCCAAATTTGTAGCGCACCGCTTCGTAACCCATAGTGGGCCGGGGATGATGCCGTTGGGCGCAATGAGAGATGGATCATTTTTTTGGTCAGCGACGAGCTCAGTCGAGTCGATTTTTGAATTTGGGTCATTGAGATTTGTTTGAGATTTGCTTTTTGGTGCTTGATATTTTCATGGTTTTCATTAAGGAGGTAATTTTCCCAAAATCAGTCAGGTGCTTCTTCAAATAACGGGGCCCTGGCCTCACGTTTAGATAGCCGGCCTATTGCAATTATTTCTAATAAAAATCTTATATTTATGTTATTATGAGGTTCAGAGCCGAGAGGTTCAGGGTTCAGAAGTTCTGGGTTCAGGGTTATTGTTTTACAGTTTAGCTCTATAATGAAAGCACACAAGATGTAACGCTATCAGGGTACCGCGGCTTTACCCCTCATCCGGGTCCCAATCCACAAAGTATTTGATAGATAAAAACCTTAAATCCTGAAACTTTGATAAATTTGTAAAAAGTCAGATTTCCCCTACCTGGTGGGAGGGGATTAAGGGGAGGGGGATACAAATGATTGAATTTCCGTTTAATACACCCTCACCCCAACCCTCACGAGTCAAGGGAGAGGGAGCTTTAGGCCTTTTTACGAATCCGTCAACTTTGAACCCTGAACCCTGAACCTCATAAACCTACAAATTTGAAAGGATATTAATGGACGACGCTGTCAGGGTTTATCGGAACCTGGAAGAAAAATTTCAAACCATGGCCTTGCATCGGCCTATGCGGTTTGAGCGCTATGAAGCGGGCACCGAATTGGAATACCGGGTGACGGGTGTCGAAAAAGCCAACCGGGCCAAAGTTCGCTTGGTGGTGGAAGATTTTGTCGGCGGTGGATTTGCCGGGCAGGTGTACCGGGTTAAAGTGCTGGAAATAAAAACTGAAGAAGGCCCGATCGATCATCTTCAGGTCGGAGGGATATACGCAGCAAAGATTTTAATTCCGCCCTCCGGTTTCTCTCGCCTGTTTCGCAATGCGCTTTACTGGATCGGTTTTCAGGGACCTTTTCAACTTCAGGTCAACCCGGCGGCTGCCAGGGCCGGTGCCTTGTGGCAAAAATTCATCCGACGCGGTGCTAAAATTGCCTTCGGCCGCGAAACGGCCGTGGTGGATATTTATGCAACTTTTGTTGATGAAACGCTGGGCAGCTGCGGTGAACTGAGTGAATGGGTGGCAGGCCGAACCTGGCATCTGGAAGTAGACGACAATCTGGATACCCTGAAACGCTGGATGAAAGGCAAACAAGTTGATCGTGAGAAATTGGGCTCACCGGAATACCGTGCGAAGTTTGAATTTATGCATCAATTTGTCGAACTCCTGCATCAGATGGGTGCACATGAATTCGCCAGACAATACGAGTGGTCGACTTGGAAAAGCCAGCCAAATTGCCTTAAACGAAACGATGCGGAAGAATCGCCGGCCGCCGGATTGACGGCTGTGGATTTCCGGGCGGGCCTGGCGCTTTTGCCCTTTTTACCCATGAGTCCCGGTGATTTTAAGCTGATTATC
This sequence comes from Desulfobacterales bacterium, assembly GCA_020345785.1. The sequence continues at coordinate 756,606 of CP070771.1, read as the reverse complement.
ACCGGACTGCTGCGCGGCAGCTTGGTTCAGTTCGACCGGGGCGATATCGGCAGACTAAAGCGATATATTGAGGTCCACCGGAGCGAGTTCGACGGTATGCAGGATATGCTCATAGAGCTTGAATCCATGGAGCAGGTATATCGCAATTCAATTCCGGATCTCACCCATAACCATGTGCGCCTGCTTTACAGTTCGCAGCTGTGGGCCACAATGCTCAAAAGTGCGATCGTCGGCTGGAAAGTTAGAAATTTCATCAACGATTCATGTCGCAATCATTTGTCAAACAATACCCTGTTGACGCTGCTGTTCGGTGCCCTCGGGCTGATACCATTCATCGGCCGCTTTTTCAGGCGCATCTGGGGGCAGCCCTTCTGGCGGACTCACTACCGGAAAATGTTGACCCAAAGGCGATATTTACGGCGATCGATCCGCGCCAAATTTATCGAAAAGTTGATCGGCTGGCATCGCGACGGCCGATTAAATGACCAGAACGCCTTGAAAACAGCCGACCAAATCTGGCGCGCTGCATTTCACTGGCCACTGTCACTGCTTCCCGCCGGCCTTCACAGAATTCTAACGGACTGGCCATATGCCAAAGAAAGGCTAAGTTATTATCTATTGCGGCCGGTTCGCCTGTATTTCAACAACGAACTGCGCGAACAGTGGCTGCGGGATATGGTCAGCGAAGGCAAAGAAGAACACCTGCTGAACGATGAAGATGCCGCCGTGATCCTCTCAAAAATAAAAGAGCCTTACATTCAGAAATATTTGAAAAGCCTGGCTGTGCACGTCTGCACCCTGCCGGTGACCCAGGTTGTCTCGTTGCTGTTGGCGATTATTTACGTTGTCACCCACCCCCAGATGCCGCGCACTCAGGCCTACGCCATCGGTGTGGGAATCATCGCATTTTTTCAGGTGGTGCCGATCTCACCGGGTTCGCTGGTGCGAGGTCTCTATGTCCTGTACCTGGTCATCCGGGAGAAAAATTTCAAGGATTACAATATTGCGGTGTTTCTGGGATTTTTCAAATACATCGGGTATCTGGCCTTTCCGATCCAGATGACGTATCGCTATCCGGCTCTGGCACGGTTCATGGCTGGTCACTGGGCCACTGAGGCCGTGCATGTCGTCCCTGTTTTCGGGGAAAGAGGCGCATTGCTGGAGCATAAAATATTTAACCTGTTTTATAATTGGCCGCTGACCATTCGATACCGCATGCGCCGGCGCAGTGAGATAAGGGCTGCCAGGCAGCCTCGCTACTGGCATGTTGCGCTGTGTGCGATTGCGGCAACGGCGCTATTTGTCATGGTTGATTATTTTTACTTCCATCAGTCCGGCAGCCTGCCGGATCTGAAACAGATCTGGGGGTTGGCGCTTGCGGTACCCATGATATGCGGGTCGGTCGTCACTCTAGGCGCCGGTGGCGCCGCCATACGGCAGCGCGTCATAGGGGCTGCCTTGTGCGGGACGGCGGTCGGCGTGTTCAGCGCTATGATTACAGCCGGCTTCAGCCCCGGTAATCCCATCGCAATGTCCGAGATCACCGTCAACGGCATATGGCGGGCTTTTGTTTTTACCATAATTTCAGTAATCGGTGTACTTCTGACGGAAATTAATTTACCGGCACCGGCGGACTGAAGACAGAGGATAGACGACGAAGGAAAGAAGGTGGGAGGGGGGAAAAAAAGGAGGCTGGGAAGCTCGGAAGCTGGAAAGCGGAATGCGGAAGGGACAATAAATAAGGACCGAGCTTTGAAGACTGAGGACTGAGGTTATAGAATCGGTTTCAGGTGTCAGATAAAAAAGCTCATAGCTTATAGTTAAAAGACAGCAGACAGATGTCAGATGACAGAAGAAAAGCTTTAGTTATTAGTTATTGGTTTGAGATGGATGAATTCTATCTGATTTATTTTTCCATTGACGATGAACGCTCTGAGCGCTCCAAACGATCCAAACAGAGTCAGATTTAATCCGCCTGCCATAATCAACCACTTAACTGAATCAACGAATCAACAACGGACCACGGACCACGTGCAACTGACATTGAGCGTTCTCGCTCAACTCAATTTTCATTATGTTCATTTTTTTGCAAGGCATCAATTATACGGAGAATATTTTCTTGCGCTTTGCTTTTGTGAAACCGGGCTGAGCCGGCCCCGCGATGGCCGCCGCCTTCGAAATCGGCGAGCAACAGACCGACATTTACGTTGCAGCCGGGTTTAAATATGCTGTGCCCCACGTTGACGACGACCATTTCTTTGTTCCGCTCTTCATAGCGGATTCTTATGTTCACGTACGCATCGGGAAACAATGAATAGACAAGGAACCGATTGCCGACCGGCGTTTCGGATAAGGTGCGAAAATCGGTTATGGAGACGTTTTCCTCAAGGCGGGTGTACTCTTTCAGATAAACCGTGTACTGATCATTTTGTTTAATAACTTCCCGGCAGCGCTGTTCTACTTCCGGATCGGCTAATACCTGTGTCAAATTATAGTTGCCCATGAGATCTACCAGTTTATTCCAGTAAAGTTCGCAGGCATAATCGCCGTCGAAGACGGTCATGGAAAGCAGTACGTATCCATATTTTTCAGGGTGAAGAACTTGATCAAGCGTAAGATCGGCTGAATCAATTTTATCGGTGGCGGCAACCAGTTCTCCGTAGTCGCGTTTATACCGGTCTTTGTAATGTTCATAGATCAGACCGGCCGCCGAAGGCGCGATCTTAAAAACACCTTTGTATGATCGGTAGATTCGATTGGTAAAATGGTGGTCAAACCAGAGGGAACAACTGTCGTCGTACGGCAGGTTGGCAATGATGTCTCCTTTGCGGATTTCTACCAGACCTCTTTGCAATTCGCTCGGCTCGGCCCACTTCACCGGCTGTTCTATGTGAAACACTTCGCGAAGCAGGACGGCGCATACAATCCCGTCAAAATCCGGTCTAGTTACAATTCGCATTCAAATACTCCCAATCTGAACAAGCCGGTTGACGTGAAACGGAAATCCCGATTTATCGGGGAAAAGATTGTCACAGAGGCACCAAGACATAAAGTAAAACCTTTCGTTAATATTCCTCTTTGCGTCTTTGTGTCCTGGCGGCGAGAATTATTTTTCATAAAACGCAAGAAAATCACAATTAAGCGCCTAAAGTAAAACCCGTACGAAAAATCTATTGATGTTTTGCGGTTATTGACATATCAATTCGAGTCAGCAACCTTTTTTTTTATAGTATTTAACGCCCTAATATACAAGGAGTATTCAGGCCATGGCACTATATCTTGTCCAACACGGTAAAAGCCTTTCAAAAGACGTCGACCCTGAGCAGGGTCTTTCCGAAGAAGGCACTGCCGAAACAACCCGCATCGCCCAAGTGGCCCGGGACTATCAAATAAGCGTATCGCACATCAAGCAGAGCGGCAAGAAAAGAGCGCGCCAAACGGCTGAGATTTTTGCGGCGGCCCTGAACCCCGCCGGCGGTGTTAAAGAAGTCAGCGGATTGAAGCCGCTGGACGACATAGCGGCCTTTGCCGCCACTATCGACGCCACTGCCGATACCATGCTGGTCGGCCACCTGCCTTTCATGGAACGAATGACCGCCTACCTGGTAACCGGATCTGCCGACAAGCCTATATTTAAATTTCAGAACAGCGGCATTGTCTGCCTTGAAAAAGACCCGGATTCCGGGTCGTGGATCATTGTCTGGACCTTAATGCCAAAGATCGGATAGTTTCGTTAACTATGAACCATATTCGTATTATCGGCCAATCGGAGAAAAAGATGAACTTTGAGTGCATAAATTATGAAAAACACCAAGCTATTGCAACTGTTAAATTGAACCGCCCTCGGGTGTTGAACGCCATGAACAAGCGGATGTGGCTTGACATTCAGGCAGCTTTAGAGGACGCCGGCAACGATTCAGAAATAAAAGTTCTGGTGGTCACCGGTGAGGGACGGGCCTTTTCGACCGGTGCGGATTTAAAAGAATCCAAAACCAGAACCATTGAGGAATACCGCGATTATCTGGAGGAACTCCAAGAGGCGTCACGCAAAATCATCCGATTTGAAAAGCCGACGATTGCGGCCATCAACGGCTATGCCCTGGGTTCGGGCTACGAACTGGCCCTTGCCTGTGATATTCGCATCGCGGCCGAAGAGGCTCAGATCGGCTCTCCGGAGGCCAAAGTAACTTCATCCATTACCGGTGGGGCTTTCCGTTTGGTTCAGGATCTGATCGGCCCCGGGAAAGCTAAAGAGCTTCTGTTTACCGGGGAATACATTGACGGCCGGGAGGCTGAACGAATCGGCTTGGTTAACAAGGCCGTCCCTCTGGCACAATTGGAAACAGAGGTTCAACAGTTGGCCGCAAAAATCGCCGCCAACTCGGCCATCTCCCTTAAAATGATTAAAAAAGGATTGCAGATGGCCCGGGGCGAAATCAGCCTGGACGCATTGATGGACTTTGAAGTCGAAGCCTGCCTGACGTGTGTCTCCACCAAGGAAAGGCAGGAATCGCTGAAGGAGTTTGAGGAGCGGAAGAGAACCTAGTTGCGGGGTGCGGGGTGCCCGGTGCCGGGGGGCGCGTGACGGGGTGCGCGATGCGGGGAATGGGCATAGGGCATAGAGCATGGAGCATAGCGTAAAAGGCAAATGCGGGTTGCGGGGGGCACGGTTGATAAAGTTGACTCAGCTGATTGAGTTGATTGGGTTGGTGCTAACGAACTTAACAACTCACGAACTTACCAGAGGCCTACCTTTATAAAATTAAGACAGATTCGGTCATCCCGCCGTTGTTAGGCGCGGCTTCACAGCTTGACGGCCTCCAGGCATTCCAGCTGCTTTGTATCAGCTATGAGCTTTTTTATCTGACACCTGACACCAATAACTAATAACTAATATCTAAGGCTTTTCTTCTGTTATCTGACTTCTGTCATCTGTTTTCTGCAAAACTAAGGAAGGTAATTACATGTCTTTAGAGAGAATCCTAAATGCCGAATCCGTGGCCATAGTGGGCGCATCCAAAAATGAAACCAAACGCGGATATCAGACCATCCGGACGCTGCTGGACGAAAATTATGCGGGCCGAATCTATCCCGTCAACCCGAAGGAAAAGAGCATCCTCGGCTTTAAATGCTATAAAAGAGTCGCTGATATCGAAGCCGCGGTGGATGTGGCGCTGGTGGCCACCCCGGCCGCAACGCTGCCGGCTGTGTTGGAGGACTGCGGCCAAAAAGGCGTAAAAGGCGCGGTCGTGTTAGCGGGAGGCTTCGGCGAGATGGGTGCCAACGGCAGGAAACTGGAAGAGGCAATGGTTGCCGTGGCCAAAAAGTACAACATCCGCTTGATCGGCCCCAACACCTCGGGGATGATAAACCTGCATGAAAATTTGAATTTGGTTGGACTCAAAGATGCACCCCCGGGCGATATCGCCCTTTTAACGCAGAGCGGCAACATGGCGCTGACTCTGATTACCGAGGCCAAAATTAAAAGCCGCAAAGGATTTTCCTACTATGTCGGCGTCGGCAACGAGGCCGATATCAAATTCCACGAATATCTGGAATTTTTCCGCCGGGAACCGAATACCCGAGCCATTTTGATGTACGTGGAGGGATTGCGCAACGGCCGCGAATTCATCCAGCAGGCCCAAAAAACAACCCTTGAAAAGCCGATTATCCTGCTTAAAAGCGGCCGCACGTCCACCGGCAAAAAATCCGCGGGCTCACATACCGGCGCACTGGCGGGCATCTCTGAAGTGGCCAAGGGAGCGTTCAAACGGGCCGGTATTATCGCCATTGAAAATTCCGACGAACTGTTTCCGGTGGCTGAATCGCTGTCGAGTCTGCCGCCGATTAAAAACAACAGGGTGGCCATTTTAGCCGACGGGGGTGGTCACGCGACCATTGCGGCCGACCTTTTGACCGACCTGGGTGTCAATCTGCCCGAACTGAGTGAAAAAACCCAGCAAAATTTGAAAAAAATACTGCCGCAAGCGGCATCCGTGCCGAATCCCGTGGATGTTGCCGGCGGCACGGACGCCGATCCATCGGTTTTCGCGGATTGCGCGAATATCATTTTAAAAGATCCCAATGTAGGCGGGCTGTTGATCGTCGGTCTTTTCGGCGGCTACGGCATCCGGTTCGCCAAAAGCCTGTCTCTGATGGAAGAAGATGCGGCCCACCGAATGGGTAAGATGGTAAAATCACGCCACAAACCGATCGTGCTGCACAGCCTCTATACATCTGAAAAACCGCACGCGCTGGATCTGTTGCGTTACTACAATATTCCGGTTTTCGACTCCCTGGATGTGGCGGTGAAATGCATCAGCGCGCTGGCCGAGTACGGCAACTATCTCAAAAGCTATCACCCAAAATACACCTTTGAGTTAAATTGGGGAGCCAAAGCCAAACCGGAGGGCGAGGCAATTATCAGGGCAGTCCGCCAAGACGGCCGCCGGGCCCTGCTGGAAATTGAGGCCAAACGGCTTTTTGCCCTGCACGGTGCGCCGGTTACCGAGGATCTGCTGGCCAAAACCGCCGACGAGGCCGCCGAGATCGCCGGTAAAGCCGGCGGCGATGTGGTGCTCAAAATTGTCTCACCCGACATCCTGCACAAATCCGATGCCGGCGGCGTGAGGGTCAAGCTTCACACGCAAAAAGAAATTCGCCAGGCGTATAAGGAAATCATCCGAAATGCACGGCACTATAATCCTGAGGCAGATATCCGCGGCGTATTGGTATCTCCCATGGCAGCCGAAGGCGTCGAGGTAATTATCGGCACCAAATACGATGACCAGTTTGGCCCGGTGATCATGTACGGACTGGGCGGAATCATGGTCGAGGTTTTAAAAGACGTCGCGTTTCGGGTCATCCCGCTCACGCCCACCGGCGCCAAGAAAATGATCGAGGAAACCAAGTCATATCCCATTCTGAACGGCGCCAGAGGCAAACCGCCGCTGGACAAGAGTGCCATCGCCAAATTTTTAATGCTGTGTTCTGAAATCGTTGTCGCCTACCCCGCCATCCAGGAGATGGACCTCAATCCGGTGATCGTGCATCAAAAAGGGATTACGATTGTGGATGCGAGGGTTATTTTGAAAACAGAGACCTAAGAAAGGCTGGGAAGCCGGGAGGCTGGGAAGTTGCGAAGTTGGGATGATGGGAGGGTGAGAGATAAAAAAGCTCATAGCTCCAAGATAAGGCATAGGGCATGGCGCATAGGGCAAAGCGTTT
>CP070771.1:738970-749279 GCA_020345785.1 Desulfobacterales bacterium | reverse complement strand
GCGAACACAATGCCGACGACATACCCTAAAGCAAAAGTAATACAAACCAAACCAAGACAGGTCCACGTTATGGCCCGGAGTGAACCTGATAAATTACTATTATGTTGTTTTACCAGGGCAATGATGACAAATATCCCGATGCAAAGACTGGCGATGGAGCCAAGAACGGTCGGAACCACGTGTGTCGTAAAAAACTCCGCCGCTGCCAGCCCACCGTCAAACAGCAGCAACCCGAACAAAATCATATGAATCCGGCCTTTTTCGAATCCGGCGGCTGCTTCCAACGACCCGGCTTTGGCCCCGTGACCGTAAAGTGTATTGCGATCTGCCGGTCGCACCGGTATCTTATTTAAATCTGCAACTTTCAGGGTTCCTTGGGCCGACTGGATGTAAGGCTGCAAACGATCCATGACCCGGCAGGCGGTTTTTAATCGGTTTAACGAATGCAATTTCTCGGTTTGCACGGCGGTCAGGAGTTTTGTATCGCAGGTAGGGCCTTTGTAGAGGTTGATTAACAAAAACAGAGACATTATTCCGGAAACAACCGCGTAAAATATGGACCATCCTTCGTCAAAGTAAAAGGCCGGCAGCAGGAACATCAGGATAAAACAACACAGGACCGTATTTTGGATCTTGCCCACTACCGTCTTGCGGGTGATGATCGCCTGGATATCACTAAAATAAAAGCGCTTGTAATCTTCGGAACCAAATCGGGAAAAAATGTGAAGTAAATGATCCTTTCCCTGCCAGAGGGTATGCTTGCCGATTAGAAACCCTTTTTTTAATCCAGGCAGTTTTCGATATTCTTTGACTTTTTTCGCCATTTTTAACCGTGATCTGGTAAAAATCCTTTTTTAGGCTGTTTGCGCCAGCTTGGTAAAAAACAGGATCCAGGCCGCAATCTGAATTCCCGCTATGATGAAGGCCAAAATAAAACGAATTTTGGTTCGAGGTATGATACTGGAAGGAGAATTCCAGTGTCTGACAGTCAAATAGATAACAACAGGCGCCGTAAAAATCGTGAACCAGTATAGTATAAGCGGACCGGTTGCCAAAAAGAGGGCCACGGTATCATAACAGGTACGGTGATTTTCCAGATTTTTGATATGTCGATTGGTCTTTGCTTTATCAAGACAGGCCGGACACAGATGCTGACCGTTGAGAGGAACATCGCACAGAGCGCAAAGGAACCGACCGCAGGTGTTACAAGGTACCACGGCTTTTTTTCGGGGGTGATAAAAGCAACCGGCTTCTTTGTCCATTTGCAGCGCTGCGCCTGTCTGGCCTGCGGGCAACGGTCTCTTTAGGGCCGGATAAACATCCGCCCGCATCAGGCCGTTGCAACCACCACAGGCGATCAATGAGTTGGTGTTGACTGCTTCGATCCCCAGCGGGGTGTTGCAATTGGTACAGCTAAGCACAAAATCTCCCTGATTGTTTTCGTTGTTATAGGAATTTCCGGTATTAAATCCGAAATCCGAATATCGAAATCAGAAACAAATCCAAATATCAAATGTCAGAAATTCAAAATGATACTATGATTTATGTATTGTCATTGAATCGATTTTGCCTGTCGACTTTAGAACATTTGAAACTTATAATTCTGATATTGTTTCGTGTATCGTGCTTCGAATTTCAGGATTATTTCCTTACCACTCTTGTCTCGCAAATCCGATCATGCAGCGTTCTTTTTTGGTCATCAAATCCCGCCATGATAAACCCGATCGCCAGGATCATGGAGCTGAGCCATTTGGCAAAATGCCGGCCCATGGCTCGGAGGTAACTCACGCGGCTGCCGTCCTCGACCACTATTTTTAGACTGCATGCCATTTTGCCGGGTGTGGCACCATATTTTCCGACAAACCATGTATCATAGGCAGCCGGCAGCGCGTACTGGAGCAACATAATCAGGGGCATAAACGAAAGAAACACAAACGGGTCATCCTGAGACCTGGGCATGAAAATTCCAAGCGGGATGAATATAAACAGATTCAAAATCCACAGGATGAATGCATCAATTGCCAGGGCCGCCAAACGTATCCAGAAACCGGCATAATTCATGGCCCCGGCAACGGGCAGGCCTTCTTTAATCTTCTGGATGAATACCGATTTACATCCGGCACAAACCCAGGATTCCTGAAATCGGATCATATCATCTTCCACAAAAGCCTGGCCGCATTCCGAACAGGCTGCCTTTCTCACAGGAACCCCGGATGATCTGGTTTGCACAACTTTACCCGACCGGTTGCGGATAAAAGCGCCCAATTCCTGCCAGCTTTCCATGCCGGATTGCCAGACTAACGTACTGGCATTAACTTTTTTGGCTTTGATCAGTGTCTGGAGTTCAGCCTTTCCAATGGGCCCTACCTGCTGTCCTCCGTCTTCATAGTAAAGATTCATAGGCATATTGCCCAACCCGGATGAACCGGAACCGATGCGCCTTCGCCAAGACGTCAAGATTAACGTAATCATTTACCTTTGCGAAATTTGCGTCTTTGCGAGGGCTTTTTGGTCACAAATTCGAAAACTTCACAATTAACAGACTTATCCGAAAACCCTGGGGAGATGAGCTAAAATGTCTAGCCCATTGATTTATATAGGCATATATCGGCAAAGAAACATTGAAACTTGAATATTTAAACGGATCTGCAATTCAAAGAGAGGCAATCCTTGGCGGGGGATGTTAATATCAATTAATTTCGGGGTATTGGCCTCCGGCGCCCACTTTCAGCCCATAGGGCTTCCAGGCTTGTGGGTAGGGGGACTACGCCCCTTACGGTGGGTTCGGCGGCTCGGAGAGATAAATGGATGGGAGGTTAATGCAAAATCTGGCTGAGAAAAAGTTTGGTACGTTCGTGCTGCGGATTTTCAAAAAATTCCCCGGGCGTGTTACCCTCAACTATTTGACCATAGTCCATAAAAAGCACCCGATGGGCGACACTTTTGGCAAACCCCATTTCGTGGGTCACCACGATCATGGTCATTCCCTCCTGGGCCAGTTCTATCATGACATCCAGAACTTCTTTGATCATTTCAGGATCCAGGGCGGAGGTCGGCTCATCAAACAGCATTACTTTGGGATTCATGCAAAGGCTGCGGGCAATGGCCACTCGTTGTTGCTGACCGCCGGAAAGCTGTCCCGGGTATTTGAGTGCCTGGTCGGCAATATAAACTTTTTCCAGATAATGCATGGCCGCGTCTTCGGCTTCTTTTTTGGGCACCTTTCTAACCCAGATGGGACCTAACGTCAGGTTTTCAACAATCGTTAAATGCGGAAACAGATTAAAGTGCTGAAAGACCATGCCGACTTCGGCCCGGATCCTTTCTATATTTTTGAGGTCATTGGTCAATTCCATACCGTCGACGATGATCTTTCCCCGTTGATGCTCTTCCAGCCGATTGATGCAACGGATAAGCGTCGACTTACCGGAACCGGACGGTCCGCAGATAACGATCCGCTCCTGCTTTTTTACCGTAAGGTCAATGTCGTTTAATACGTGAAACTCACCGAACCATTTGTGCATCCCGATAATTTCGATGATGTTTTCATCGGACAGAGAATCATGGTTTTTTTCAGGCAATTGATTATTCATAGCGATCACATTGTTTTCTTAGGCCTCAGGCCATTTTTTCTAATAATATGTTACAAGGAACCTTTGATATATCAAAGCACACGGCAAAATAAAAAACAAATTATCGATGTGGCGGCGCTAAACGCTTAATACATTAATACCCCGTTTCCAGTTCTTTTTCTAACCGCCGGCTATAATTGGACATAAAAAAACAGCATAAAAAGTATATCAAGGCAACAAAAATATAGGCTTCGGCCGAAAATCCCATCCACTTTGGATCGCTGAGCACCGTCTGTGTGGTTCTCAAAATATCGAAAAGAGCAATGATAACAACCAGGGAAGTATCTTTGAAGGCCGAGATCAATTGCTGAACTGTCGGCGGTATGACTATTTTTAGTGCCTGGGGAAGAATAACCAAACGCATGGTCAGATAATAGCTTAATCCTAAAGAATGGGCGGCCTCATATTGCCCGCGGGGTATGGCCTGCAATCCCCCGCGAACGACTTCGGCGATGTATGCTGCAGTGAAGAGAATTATGGCGACCTGGGCTCTTAGAATATTGTTGATGGTAATTCCCTCGGGTAGAAATAAGGGAAAGACGACAGAAGACATGAACAACAGACTGATGAGAGGTACACCGCGAATCAATTCAATATAAAGAATACACAGCATCTTAACGGCCGACATTTTCGACCGGCGCCCCAATGCCATAACGACACCTAAAGGATAGGCGGCGGTCAGTCCGAAAACGGATAACAGCAGTGTTAACGGAAGCCCCCCCCATTGCGTGCTTTCAACTGATGATAAACCGAAGAGCCCGCCTTTCATCAGGACTCCCATCACAACTAGGCCGCAAAGCCAGGCATAAAGCAGTGATTTTTTCCAGTGCTTTCGATTGCGGCTGTAGAATAGCAGGCCGATTAACAGCCCCATCGCCAGCAAGGGGCGCCATTGCTGATCATAAGGAAAAAATCCGAAAATGATAAATCGTATATTGGCGGGTATAATAGACCAACAGGCACCATCGCTCTGTTGGCATTCTGCCCCTGTCGATAACCACAGGCTGTCAATAAAAGCCCATCGAATCAAAGGGGGTATGATGGTCCATAAAAGATAAAGCGTTATTATAGTTAATATGGAATTAAACCAGCCTTTGAAGAGATTGGTCCGAATCCAACCGATAACACCGACCTCGGTTACAGGTGGTTTGATTTCTTCGACCGGAGTATTTTGAACTGCTGTTTCCGCCATAGCAATGGTCGTTTGGTTCGTTATGTTCGTTGAGATCGTTAGGATCGTTAGAATCGTTGGGATCGTTTCCTTGTTTGATTAGTTGGTTAAGTTGATTTGTTGATTGAGTTGTATGAGCTCATCGGCTGACGAACACTATTTGGGTGGAAGGATTGATTGAGCTTATAAAATCAGATTTAATCCTTCTTTCCTAATCAACCAGTCAACTTAATCAACCTAATCTACTCTTTTTCTATCAACTATGAGCTATGAACCGCCGCTGAAAATGCCTCCCTGTAATTGACAGTCCGCTTATGTCGTTTTTCGCTATGCGCTCTGCTCTATGCCCTATGCCCCCTCCTCGCATCCCGCACCCCGTAACCTGTAACACGCAACGCGCAACCTGCAACGCCTATCTTCATACTTCTCTTTGTTCCTTTCCAATCCGCAATCCGAAATCTGCAATCCGCAATCGAAGAAGCCCGCCTCTACCCCACTTTCACCACCAGCGCGGCTGCCGTGTCTCCCGCGGCACAGCCTGCAAAAAGCAAGTAGCCACCGCCGTTCATAACGACTTCCTCGATCCCTTCGATGATCAGGCGACCTGCGGTGGGCCCTTGGGGATGGCCGAATATCAGAGAGCAGCCATAGTTGTTCATGCTGTTGACATCGATACCCAGTTTGTCGGCCAGATAGATGTCGTTGGCCGCAAATGGATTGTGCGTTTTAACAGCCTTGACATCGCCCGCTTTAATACCGGCATTATCCAGTGCCATTTGAGCGGCAGGATACACCGCTGCAGCCATGAAGGCGGGTTTGGTGCGGGCATACCCATAGGAAACCACCTGGATTTCAACATCCGGATCAGCCGACAGTTCTCTTGCTTTTTCACGAGTGGTAACGGTAACGGCACAATGGCCGTCCGCCGGATGGGTCTGGGCTCCGAACGTGTGAACCCCATTGGGCAGCACGGGTTTGAGATTAGCCAGACCCTCGGCCGTGCTTTCCATGATACCTTCGTCGGCTTCGAGCATAATAGTCTGTTTCTTGGAAACTCTCAGCATTACAGGATACATGTAGCGTTTTTGAAAGGCGCGATCATCGGCCAGCGCGTCCTTGTACTGTTCGTAGCGTCTTAAAGTGACCGCATCGCATTTCTCCCGGGTGATGCCGGCCTCTGCCGCCACGTTTTCAGCTGTTTTTATCATCGCCTCACCGGCCCAGGGGTCCCGGCCGAAGTTATCCATCAACCAGTCTTCTGAAATCACCTGGCCGCCCGGTCCCTGTGGATTCGGCCAAATGGCGTGGGGGCCGTTGGAACAACGGTCCGTCATCAGGCAAATGGGTGTATTGTACATGCCGGTCTCAACCCCGACACTGGCTTGATAAACGGCGATGGTCGAGGTCGAACAGGCTTGACTGACCAGAAGTCCGGGTATGCCGGCGGCGCCCATCATCGCCGCGGCCCAGGGGCCGCCGTAAAAGCCGTGGGGCTGGTGAACGGTGATTCCCAGAAAAAGATAATCAAAAATTTTCGGATCCCAGTTTTTTTCCGCCAGCCATCGTTTCGCTGTCTCGGCTGCCAGCACAATCGCATTCTCATTGGCCATGCTCCCCTGCCAACGCGCAAACGGCGAGCTGAAATAACCCCGGTAAGGAATATACACTTTCGTCAACATCGCAATGTCCTCCTAATTTTCGTTATCGTTTATAAACAGATGATCTCTGAAAAATTACTTCCCTGCATTTTGGGACTTATTTTATAATGCGACAAACACGAAAATTAATATTGAAAATATCTTTTTGTTTTTTGCATTATCGCTCTGGGCTATGCATTATACTCTCTGCTCCCAAACTCCGCATTCCCACTTCCGCATTCCGACTTCCGATTTCCAAATTCCCTCTTTACGCTATGCACTATGCGCTATGCTCTTTGCTCTTTACGCAATGCTCTTTGCCCTTTGCACGCTGCCCTTTGCTTTAAAATTTCGCAAATTCCAAATACGAATAAAGCCTTTTCTCCATTTCCCCACTTCCCCACTTCTCCGCTTCCCCACTTCCCCGTCTCACCACTTCCCGGTGACTCTACTCCGGCCGATGATCAAAGAACCGCTTTGCCTTGCGCTCCGAACGCGGCAGGGCACAGTAATCGACCACATCAACTTCACAGCTAACCATTATTTTCTTTTTTATCTCCTTTTGCACCATCCCGGCAAGGTCGGGTTTGCGGGACGGGTCAAAATCTTCGCAGCATTCCAGCCGGATGGTCATATAATCTCGACCGTCATCTTTTCTTTCCAGATGAACCTGGTACTCACAGCCGGCATTCGGAATCGCGGACAACACTTCGTCGATTTGTCCCGGATAAATGTTCACCGCCCGGAAGATGATCATATCATCCGAACGACCCAGCAGGCGGTCATGCAGGGGGAGGATGTTGCCGCAGGAGCACGGTTTTTCGATCCCCCGCGTCAAATCCCTCGTCCGATAACGAATCAAAGGAGCGGCTTCCTTGCACAGGGTGGTCACCACCATCTCCCCGACCTCTCCCGCGGGAACGGGCTGCAGGGTCTCCGGATCCAGTATCTCAAGGATATAATAGTCCGCCCAATAATGAATCCCCTCATGCCTCGAACAGTCGAGACCCGTGCCCGGTCCGTACAGTTCCGTCATTCCCGGAATATCAAACATGTCTTCCAGGCCCAGCAATTCCTTGATTCTATGCCGCATCGCCTCGCTGCTTCTTTCAGAACCGAAGATCATCTTTTTAAGGGCAATTTGATCTTTGAGATTTCTGCGGTTGACTTCTTCGGCCATCAAAAGGCCCATGGAGGCCGTACAGCACATTACGGTTGTTTGAAGATCCACCAGAAACTCGCATTGCATGTCAACATTTCCGGGGCCGGCCGGAAGTGCCATAGCGCCAAACTTTTCACAGCCCAGTTGGAATCCCACACCGGCCGTCCAGACACCATACCCCACCGCAATTTGCACCCGGTCTTCGGCGGTCAACCCGGCCATCTCGTAGCACCTGGCAAAAAAATGAATCCAGTCATCAATGTCTTTTTGGGTATAGCTTAATATCTTCCGCTTGCCTGTGGTGCCCGAAGAAGCATGAATTCTGACCACCTGAGATTCGGGAACCGATAACAGCGGAAAAGGGTACCCGTCTCGCAGATCATCGGCCGTGGTGAACGGCAGTTTTCTGATGTCGGCCAGAGTTTGAATGTCTCCAGGCTGAATCCCGGTCTCATCAAGACGTTGGCGATAAAAAGATGATCCCCGGTAGGCATGATCAACCGTCCATCGGAGTCCTTTTAACTGATGGGCGTGCAGTTCAGCAAGATTCTTAAAGGACGGCATGAAAGTCTTTGCCATGGTTGAGCTCCTCAGAATTTGGTTGATTAGTTGAATAAGTTGATTGGTTGGTTGGTTGGGGAATGAGGATGAAGTCTGATTTTATAAACTCGATCAACCTATTCAACTCAATCAACTCAATTAACTAAATAAACTCAATCAACTCGCTCTTTTCCTTTGCACAATTAATAATTTAAATTTAGATAGAATTCCTTAATTCGCCATTCTTCATTCGTCACTCTTCATTCCATTTCGGAGCGCAACTTCTCAGTCGCTGCCGGATCCATTCGCAAAGTTGCCGGATCAATCACCACCCCGTAGTCTTCCCGGGCCTTTTCAACGCTGACATATTCGTTGCGCACATCGGCTTCAACTGCTTCGGGATCACGCCGCAGGGGATCACCATAGCCGCCGCCGCCGGCACTGTGAAATTCGATAACATCCCCGTTGTTTACCAGGGTTAAACCGCTGGGGTCGCCGGCCTGTCCGTTGATTAAAAATTTGGCAATCGAACCCGGCTTGGCATGGAACAATCCCTGGGGGGCATATTTGAAGCGTCCGGCCTGCACTGCTATGGAGGTGGGTCCTTCAGGTGCGTATTCATCGTCCGGAATGCGTATGACCATTTTGCGGCCCAAACCGCCGCGCATCTTACCGGGGCCCCCGGAATCGCAGACCAGACTGCGTTCCTCCACGATCAGCGGTGTATCGCTTTCATATATTTCCACCGGTGTATTGGCCCCGTTGGCCGGGAAAATAGCACAGTGGTGACCGTCCATGCGGCTGCTGGCCCCCAGACCGCCGCCGCGAATGATCATGGTCAACCAGGGATTTCCATTGTGGCGCTTACCGTAAAATATATTGGTCTGCGCCGGTGTGCCGCCGCTTTCGGCAATTATATTGTCGGGGGTCGCTTGCGCCAGTGCCTTGAAAACCATTTCGGTCATAAAATGTCCGATTTGCATGCGGGCTGCCACCGCTGCCGGAAATTTACAGTTGACCACTGTTCCTTCAGGAGCAGTCATCTTGACCGGCCGAATGGCGCCTTCGTTGATCGGGATATCCGGATCGAATGCGCTTTTGACAGCCATGAAGACATAAGCATAGGTGAAATTGTACACCACGTTTCCGCCCCAGTCCACCTGAGGTGAGGTCCCGGCAAAATCAACATGAATATCACTGCCCTTAACTGCCACCGTCAACTTGATGGTGATGTCCTTTCGTCTGCCGGCACCCTCGATGACGCCTTCATAAGGATACACGCCGTCCGGAATCCGGGAAATAGCCTTGCGCATGCTTTTTTCGGTGCGGTCTATAATTTCATCCGCCAAATCATCGAGGGTATCAAGGCCTTCATCCGTCATCATTTCGACGACCTTGCGGGCACACACATGATTGGCGGCAACCTGGGATCGAATGTCGCCGGTCACCTCCTCCGGCGTTCTTACGTTCCAGCGAATCAGCTTTAGAACCTCTTCGTTGAGCACGCCGGCATCGTAGAGTTTCAGCGGTGGTATAAAAATACCTTCTTCGTAGACTTGACGATTGTCCGAGGCAACCCGGCCGCCGATATCGGAATGATGGAACACACAGGCGGTAAACGCAACCGGCCGCTCTTTGTAAAAAATCGGACTCATCACGCAGACATCATTCAGATGGCCGGCCAAAAGCCAGGGGTCGTTGACGATGAAAACATCCCCCGGTTGATACCTTTCCGGGGGAAAGGAGTTGACCAACTTCTTGACTCCCAGCGCCATAGCTCCAGCCTGCCCCGGCGTACAGAATGTTCCCTGAACCAGTTCCTGGCCGCGGCTGTCGGTAAACATGCAGGTATAGTCATGGGCGTCACGCAAAAGGCTTGAAAACGCGGTGCGGGCCACGGAAGCATCCGCCTCGTCGACAATCGAAACCAGCCTGCGCCAAAGAATCTCCAACGTAATCGGATCAAATTTACTGGAATTCGGCATATTCATTTTTCCATCCCTATCGGGCATAACTTAGTGCTCCTGTTCTTATTTACGGTAACGTATTAGTAGTAATATTTTTCCACCGCAGAGGCGCGAAGGGCGCAAAGGGCGATTATTTTTTATTTGCCGTTGAGAGGACGGCAAATGAAAAGACTCAAGCCCTGCGGGCAAAACACAAATCT
>CP070771.1:728494-738870 GCA_020345785.1 Desulfobacterales bacterium | reverse complement strand
TTCCAATATCTTAAGCTGTTATTCAAAATGGGCAAAGACGAATTCTTTCTATTGCACAACCACATGGGACTGAACAAATACCTGTAATTAATCCGCCGGACTGTGGATTTAACAACTTCCTTCAGTTGTCAAAGAGCCAATTACAATCCTGAATGAGCTATTCTTGAGGGCGGATTAATTAAAATTTGAGTCAGCGCTTTTCGGTGGTAATGCGCAAATGGGGCGGATCTTTCTCGAAAAAATGAATTTTATCCATATTGACGGCAAGCTCGATCGCGGCATGTCGTGATGCCGCTGAGCGGGCATCCACACGGGCAATCAGAGCATGCTTCCCGGCGGTAACGTCGAGCTGAACCTCGGCGCCCAGGGTTTCGACGACGTCGACGACGGCGCTGAACGTTTCAGTAAATACCGATTTATCGGCAAAGGAATTGTCCTCAAGGTGTTCGGGCCGGATGCCAAGAATCACCTGAGCGTTCAGGAAGTTATTAAGGTACGCTTTTTTGGCGGGCGGGATGGAGAGCTGAAGTCCGTCTGAAATCGCGCACAATTCCGATTCCTGTTCGACAAGCTGCACATCAACAAAATTCATGGCGGGACTACCGATAAATCCCGCCACGAACTTGTCGACCGGATAGCTGTAAATTTCAAGGGGCGGTCCGATCTGCAGCATTTCTCCATCTTTCATAACCACAATTTTCGTTCCCATGGTCATGGCCTCAACCTGGTCGTGAGTGACATAAATCATGGTCGTCTGGAGCCTGTCGTGCAGTTTTGAAATCTCTGTTCGCATCTGAGCCCTGAGTTTGGCATCCAGGTTGCTCAACGGTTCGTCGAAAAGAAAAACAGCCGGTTTTCTGACGATGGCTCGCCCAAGGGCCACCCGCTGCCGCTGGCCGCCGGACAGTTCTCTGGGTTTACGGTCCAGCAATTCTTTGATTCCCAGTATTTCGGCGGCTTCCTGCACCCGCGCTTCGATCTCGGATTTGGAGAATTTGCGCAGCTTCAAACCAAATGCCATGTTCTGGCGCACCGTCATATGCGGATAGAGCGCATAATCCTGAAAAACCATGGCGATGTCGCGATTGCGCGGCCCCACATCATTGACGCACTTATCTCCAATGTAGATGTTGCCATCGTTCATTTCCTCCAGACCGGCAATCATATGCAGCGTGGTAGACTTGCCGCATCCGCTGGGACCCAGCAGCACGCAAAATTCCCGGTCTTCGACATCGAGGAAAAAGCAGGATACCGCCTTTACCTTGCCGAAATCTTTGCACACATTCTCCAAAACGACTTTAGCCAAACTGTAACCTCCCTTAACCAAATTGTATACCGGCAACCTCGCCGATTGCTTTAAACAGTCCAAATTTATCCGCCGTACGCTGAGTATACAATTTACGGATCTGTATCGACTATTTGTTTTCGATGTTAACCAGTGCTGCGAATCTCTTGAGGTGTCAGGTGTCAGGTGTCAGGTGTCAGCCGTTTACCCCCGAAATGCCCATCTTGATCCAGATGGAGAAATGCCTTTTACCTTCAACCTTATGCTCATTACCAAGAGCCTTGTACCATAAATCTGACACCCGAAACCTGACACCTGAAACCGCCGTCTAATTACCGTCACACTCTGCTCTTTGCGCTACGCCCTTTGCCGATCCCTCGCAACCCTATCCCTTCCCATCCGCTTTAATCACTCCGCAATCCGAAATCCGCAATCCGCAATCGAAAAACCCGCACCCCGTCTATGTTCGCTTCAGGCTGAAGCCGCCGTCGACGAGCAGTACCTGACCGGTAATGAAATCGGCATCACCGGAAGCCATGAATAATATGGCTTTGGCAATGTCCTCGGGTTCGGCCATACGTTTGAGATATGATCCCTCGATCATGTTCTGCTTGATTTCGTCGGGCAGCGGCGCGGTCATTTCGGTTTTTGTGTGCCCGGGAGCGACCGTATTGACGTTGATATGAGGCGCCAACTCTTTGGCCATGGTTTTGGTCAGTCCGATCACGGCGGTTTTCGATGCGCTGTAATCCATTACGCCTTCGCGTCCGCAATGATCGATCCCCCGGATGGAGGAAATATTGACGATCTTGCCGGATTTTTGCTGCAACATATATTTGGCGGCCGCCTGGCAGCACAGAAACAAACCGATCAGGTTCACCGACAGGGTTTTTTCCCAGTCTTCGACGGTTTTTTCCAAAAAAGGCCTCGGGATGACGACACCGGCGTTGTTGACCAGAATATCGATGCGGCCCATTTTTTGAACAAAGTCTTTAACGATACGGTCGACATCGTCCTTGCGGGTGATGTCTCCGACATACGTCTCGATCGCAAACCCCTCGGATTTGGCGTTGCCGGCCACCGCCTGCAAGCCGTCTGCGCGCAGGTCGACAATCCCGACGCCGGCACCTTCCCTGGCAAACAACAGCGCCGTTGCCGCGCCGATCCCCCTGGCACCTCCCGTGATCAATGCCTTTTTGTCCTTAAGTCTCATAGATCCACCTCCCGGCTCTTAATTATTCACGAATGGTTCCCATATCTTCCTTAAGCTTTTCCTCGATAAAATTAAGGTGTTCGATCACCTTGCGTTTGGCAGTCTCCGGCTCGCGGCGTTCGATGGCCTTGAAGATTTCGTAGTGGTGTTGCCACAGAACCTCAATTTTTTCGGAACTCGGCATGGATTTCGTAAATGTAAAAAAGGGCCCGAAATTAACTTTCAAGGCTTCCATGATGTGAACTGCAATGACGTTGTGGGTGGCTTTGGCAAAAGACAAGTGCAGCGCCAGATCCAGCTCCTCCCATTGCTTGTCCTTGGAAGCCACTTTTTTCATTTTCGATAAAATTTGCCGCATACTTTGCAGATCTTCGCCGGTTGCCTGCAGGGCGGCTTTCTCGGCGCACCATCCTTCGACCAGTTTGCGGATTTCAAGAAATTCAAATATCCGCGCCGCCTCCTGTTCGATGATAAGGGTCAACGGCGGTTTCAAAGCGCCCTTGACGGATGACAGGATGAAGCTGCCCTCACCCTGGCGGACTTTTATCAGCCCCATGACTTCCGCTCGATTCAGCGCCTCTCGGATGGACTGTCTACTGATTCTTAGCTCGGCCGCCAGCTCCCGCTCGGAAGGAATTTTATCGCCGGGCGACAGTTTTCCGCTACTGATCAGAGAAAACAGCTGATTATAAACCTCATCGGATTTTTTGTTGGTTTTTACCGGTGAGAATAAATTTTTTCCCGTCTTGTTTGGCACCAAAATATTCCTCCCAATTTGACGTCTCGGAGTTTATATAATTTATTGAATTGTAAAATTTTTTTTTAATACGTGAGATCTTGCTACGATCATGGAATAATGGAATAGCGGAATACTGGAATGTTGGCTCTCAAATAAGGATATCATCCATTTTGCAATTAATTTTCGGCACAGATGATTCCATTAATCCCATATCCCATCACCCCAAAACCCACTATTGCAATGTTCCAGCATTCCATCATTCCAATTGGGGCGAAGCCCCTATTCATCCTTTCATCGCACCGGCCCCCCAACCGGCGATCAGGTATCGCTGGACGAAAACGAAAAATACGAGAACCGGAACGGTAATCAACATACTGCCGGACATGATCATGCCCCAATCGATCACAGTAGCATTGTAAAGGTCGGCGATCCCGACAGAGAGCGTTTTGAGTTCATCCGATGTGATCAATATTCTCACAAAGATATAATCGTTCCATGCCAGAATAAACGTAAAAATGCCGGTGGCAATGATGCCCGGCAACGCCAGGGGCAAAACCACATAAATAACCGCCTCAAGGCGCGAAGCCCCATCGATGAGGGCGGCCTTCTCCAGCGCCAGGGGTATACTTTGGAAAAAGGCCCTGAGAAGCCACAGGCTGAAAGGCAGACAAAATGCGGTGTAGGCCATAATCAGAGCGGCGTGGGTATTGGCCAGACCGAGTTTTTTTATCAGCACATAAAACGGAATGACAATCATGATGGGGGCAAACATATAGGTAAAGAGAATAAGACTGGCAATTTTTTCGCGGCCGTAGAATTTAAAGCGGGTCAGGCTGTAAGCACCGGCACTTCCGATGATCATCGTCAACACCACGGTCGTAAAGGAGACAAACACGCTGTTCCTGAAATAAACAAGAAATCGAGTTTGCTCGAATAGCCGCTTGAAGTTGGCCAGCGTGAATTCTTCGGGAAAGAAATTCGGCGGAAATACAAATATCTCCTCCAGAGGTTTAAAGGAGGTCGAAACCATCCAGAAAAAGGGAAATGCCGTTGATAGCGCCAGAATAGCAGCGCTCCAATAGATAAACTGTCCCCGCATTGAAAAAAAATTATTCTTGGGAGTCAAATCTCCTCCTCCCTGCGGAACATTTTAAAATAAATCGCCGTGGCTACCACAAGGATGATAAACATGATCACGGCCAGCGCCGAGCCCATACCCGCCTGATAATACATAAAGGTTCGCATGTAGGCATATACCGGCAGCGTTCGGATGTATTTTTCCGCACCGCCGCCCTGGGTCAGCAGCCAGACGGTGTCGAACTTGGTAAACATCCAAATGCTTCGCAGCAGGATGACGACAAAAAGAACACTTCTTAACTGGGGCAGAGTGACATGCATAAACCGTCTGAAAGCGCCGGCACCGTCCACCTGGGCGGCTTTGTACAGCACCGGCGGAATTGTTTGCATACGGGCCAGAACGCTCAGCACGACAAAGGGAAAAAACTCCCACACGCTGATAAGTATCAGCGAGGTCATGATATGGTCCTTGCCCATCCAGGAAATGGGATTATCGATTATCCCGACAGCCAGCAACAGATAGTTGACCAACCCGAACTGGTTGTTCAGCAGCCACTTCCATAAAATGATGGCCACCACCGTCGGAATCACATAAGGAAAAAGAATAACCCCCCGCACGAAGTTCCTTCCCTTGAAGGCTTCGTTGACGATCAAGGCCGCAATCACTCCGACAACAATCTGTAAAACGATGGTGCTGACGGAATAGACCGTGCCGTACCAGACACTCATCCAGAAATCGGAATTTTTTATCAAATAGGCATAATTGGCGAGACCGACAAATCGCTGATCCGGAAAAAAGGAGTGTTTTTTAAAAAGACTCAGCCAAATACCATAGATAACCGGATAAACCAGCAGCGAGCAGATCAGGAGAACCGCAGGTGCAATCAGCAATATCCCGGCTTTTTGAGAATTGTACTTCATAATTCAGCCTTGACAGTATATTGATGGGTCCGTGGTCGGTTGTCAGTTGTCCGTTGTTTTAAGCAACGTGTCCCGACCTCAAGGGCCAGGCTATGGCTTCACCCCAGGTGTGTGTTGTCTGCCGTTAAATAACCCATAAAATAAGGATTCTAGGTACAAAAATAAGGTTGGTTCAATTAAGCTTTATTTCTGCTTCGTTTCTAGGTTGGGTTGAGATCCGGGAGTCTTTTGTTGGGTTTCGTTCCTCTACCCAACCTACTAATAACTTTCCGATTTCGCAAATTCTTTACCAGGATCGAAACCCAACGGACCTATCTCGATCGATTAACATTTAGCCTTAATTTTGTATATAGGCCCCTAAAATAATGGAATGTCGAAGATCCGCCTCTGGCGGAGGGAAAAATGGGTTTACGGCACAGCCACTCTTCTCTGAACCCCGCAAACAGGATCTTCGATGGGCCCAAAGGACCGGGTTTTGTCAATTGACAACTCACGACCGACAAATAACCATTGACCATTGACAACTGACAACCAACAACCGATTAACCAAACTTCAAATTATGACAGTCGGCAAACATGCCGCCAGCTCTCTACCCGAAAAATGCACTACCACTTGGCATAGCCCTTGTCCTTGATGAGCTCCTCTGCTTTTGCTTGCGCTTTGGCAGCCGCCTTCTCGGGCGCTACTCCCTCTTTGGTGACTTCCATTACCATATCCTTGAGGATACCGGACCCCAGGATTTCCATCAGATAGGGTTTGGTGGTCATGTCGATCCAATCAATCACCAGGGTCGGTTTGACGAGATCATTGTCCAGGTAGTATTCCTGCACATCAAGCCAGCCCTTCCATCTCTGGATCATGGGGGTTTCTTTGTAGGCCGCGCTCTGCCTTAAAGATTTGGTAATGGGAAAAAAATGAATCGGTACGGTTTGGATATATTCCAGGTAGTTGTCATCCTGATAGAAGAATTTTAAAAATTCCTTGGCCTCATTCGGGTACTTACATCCCTTAAAAAGCATCCAGGGCTCTTCATCGACCTGGGCGGCCGGCTTGGTGCCGGAGGGTCCATAGGGCTTGATCCAAACGTCAAAGTAGTCGGTGCTCCTCATATTTTCGGGCGCGTATTGCTCAATCAATGACGCTCCCCTGCCGTAGCCTTGAAACATCATGGCTGCTTTTTGACCGTACATGTTGGCAAATGTTTCCCGGTAGCCATGTCCTTCCCAGCCCGGAGGCAGATAATTGGTGAGTTCTTTCCAGAAATTCAATGTCTGGATCATGCTCTTGTCCGTAAAATGCGGACGGTTTTTTTCATCGAAGAGAATGCCCCCGTTGGCCTTGGTCAACTCGCCCATCATAATGTTGATAAAAAGATTATCGCCGGGTATCGTCAAACCATAAATATCGATACTCCCGTCACCGTTGGTATCCATCGTCAGCTCTTTGGCGTTGTGCAGAAGATCATCCCACGTTTTGGGATTCTTCAGACCTTTTTGTTGGGCCAGGTCTTTGCGGTAGATCAGCAGCGAGGTACCGGCAGCATGCACCAACCCGTAATAATGATCACCAAATTTGCCCACTTTCTTGATCTGATCCCAAATGTTTCCTTCGCCGATGGCGGCAACGACGTCATCCAGCGGCAGGAGCAACCCTTTCTCCTGCAGTGCCGCACAGGTGATCGGTTGCCCGTGGGAGAGTTCCGGCGGTGAACCCGCAGCGAGAGCAGCCATAATTTTGCCTTCAAGATCTCCCCAGGCCAGCGCTTCGGCCTCCACCTTGATATCCGGATGAAGGGCTTCGAATCTTGCAACAATGTTGGCGATGGCTTCCCGCGAAAGCGGGTTGGTCTCGGTATGCCAGACGTGCACGACTTTTTGGGCGGCCAGGGCTGTCCCGCCCAAGATCATTGAAAACAGACAAAGGAAACCGACAACCATGATTAATTTCTTTTGCATTTTCATTCCCTATCCTCCTTTCGTTTCTCAGGCCGGATTATCGGCCTGAAATCATTGCCCACCTGAGACAAAGACAGGTCAGTAGATGAGAAAAGCAATGGATGGTTGTTCATGTGTATGAGTCTTTTATTATCACCCCCTTTTTGTCGATGGGTTCAGGGTTCAAAGGTTCAGGGTTCAGGATTGTGGGTTCAAAGGTTCAGGGTTCAACGTTCAGGGTTAAGGTTTTACCATAATCGAGCTAGAAAACATGATGCTTGTTGTTTGTTGTGTGTAGCTTTTTGTCAAAATTGAACGTCGAACGTCGAACGTCCAACTTTGAATGTCCAATTTTGATGGCGCTACGCTTTATCTTTGTAAGCAAGTGAACCGTAAAATCCTCCTCCGCGGATCCGCCGGCGGATCGAAAGGTCGATTCGCTATGATCAGAATCTTTTTAAAATTGATAGAATGCAGTGTTCGATGTTGGACGTTCACTGTTCGATGTTCGATGTTCATTTTTTAGTTAACCCCTATTATAAAACTAGCCTATGGGAAAGTTTCTTTATCGATTAGATTGACTGCTTTGCAGAATAGGGGTTGAACCCCGAACCTCTGAACCCTGAACCTCTGAACCCTGAACCTCATAACCCTAAATTTTTATGGCAACTTCCTCGGCCTCAAAAACGGCATCAAGAATCTCACGCGGTTTGACGGCATCACCGATCAGATATAATTCCGACACCCTGCCTTCGAGACGCCGGTAAATGCCGTCATTGGGTGTTGAGCCCATGGCCAGGACGATGGTATCGAACCCGTTCAGTCTTCGTACGCCGGAAGCATCTTCCACCATGGCATAGCCTTTTCCCAGCTCCAGCACCCGGGTCGACGTAAGGATGGTCACCCCCTTTTCTTTGAGT
Organism: Desulfobacterales bacterium; assembly: GCA_020345785.1. The sequence continues at coordinate 730,780 of CP070771.1, read as the reverse complement.
CTGTCTCCCAGATAGTGCTGCAAATGGTAAACCAAATCCGAGGCTATGGTCTCCAACATCTCCACCAGAGTGACCTCTTTTCCCATCTCTGACAGAAAGTCAGCGGTTTCAGCCCCGGAGCCGCCCCCGCCGACAACAAGCACCTTGCGGCCGACCCGGCTGACATCGGACAGAACATCATCCACGGAAACGGCCCCGCTTTCTGCGATGCCCTTCCAATCCGGCAGCTGCGGTCGCGCCCCGGTCGCCACGATCACGGCATCCGGTTTTTGCTCATCCAGCATGTCCTCTGTAAACCGCCGGCCCAACTCAAGGCTTGCACCCAGGGTCCTGACTCTTTTCTCCAGGTAATCGAGAAATTCGTTGTAAACTTCTTTCTTGGGCGGATTCGCACCGAGCCGCATGCGTCCGCCGGTTTTGGTATCTTTTTCGAAAACTCTTACCTGATGGCCTCTCACAGCCGCAATTTCGGCTGCCTTGAGTCCGCCCGGACCGGCTCCCACAACCCAAACCTTTTTGGCGTGCTCGGCTTTTTTCAATCTGAATCGACCCTCATTTCCCGTTTCCGGATTTACGGCACACCGAACCGAATCTACTCTGAGGCTCTGGATGCACTTGTTACAGGAAATACAGGGAATGATATCGTCGAGTCGTCCTTGGCGGGCTTTCTGCGGCATATGCGGGTCCGCGATCAGCGCGCGTCCCATGGAAACCAGATCGGCTTTTCCCTCCTGGATGAAACGGTCGGCCATCGCCGGATTTCTCACCCGGCCGACGGCGATAACCGGTATATCGACTTTGGACTTGACGCCCTCGGCCAGATGACCGAAGACCCCTTCCGGCGCGTAATAAGGGGGATGGTTGAGGTAGCCGGAAGCAGCGTTACAGGCCGATATATGCAGAGCGTCGGCCCCCGCCTTTGCCAGAAATCCGGCGATCTGTTTCGTCTCTTCTAGATTCAATCCGCCCTCGACATACTCATCACCGCTCAATCGGCAAATAATCGGAAAATCGGCACCGACATTGTCACGGACAGATTTCAGAACTGCCAGCGGAAAGCGAGCCCGACCCGCTAAATCCCCTCCATACTGATCTTCCCTTTTATTGGAAAATGGAGATAGAAAGGAGCACAGCAAGTAGCCGTGGGCCATGTGAATCTCAACCCCGTCGGCACCCGTTTGCTTGACCCGCTCGGCAGCCGCGGTATAGGCGTTGACAAGCGCTTCGATTTCAGCAGCGGAAAGCTCATGGGGTGTCTCCATGCTCGGCAGAACGGGTATGGGGGAGGGGCCGACGATGGGAGAACCCGTGACGGCCGCAAACGCCTGCCGCCCGGCATGATTGATTTGCACGACGATTTTGCCCCCCGCGGCGTGCACCGCTTCAACCAGATTTTTGATATGAGATGCATGCTCATCGGAGCTTATCAGCAGCATTTTAGGGCTGGCTTTGCCCTGCGGCAAAATACCGGTGTGCTCGACCGTAAGATAGCCGACACCACCCCTGGCGCGCTCAACATAATAGTCAATCTGGCGCTGGGTTGCAAAGCCTTCTGCTGAAGCGTAATTCGTCGCCATGGGGGGCATTACCAGACGGTTTGCCAGTTTCAGGGATCCAATGGAAAATGGGCTGAAGAGATTTTCAAAAGCCATCATTCACCTCCGTGTAGATATATTGAAGACAGGGTTTAAAGCAGGCGGTGACGATCAGTATAAAATGTTGGGCAAGTGGTCAGACCATTTGTCCGGTGGTTAGCATTTTGATATTGTATTGTCAAGCGATAATCCCTTTGATTCAAAGGCAGCGTCAAAGCTGATTTAAAAACCCTTGACAACGGATTTAAAAAGCCCGATTAAAGTGTTCAGGGATCTACAAAATTGATGTTTTCTAAAAGCCCGTATGAAACTTCGCAATAAAAGGTTTCGGGTGTCAGGTGTCAGGTTTTCAAGTGCGAATTTCACTGAAGACATGAAAAATCACCCCGGTCCCCTTCAGACAAAGGGTGAGTATAATTGTATCGTCGCGCTCTTCCTTTTTAAATATAATTGATATAATTCCTCCATTCGATGTTTCACGCCTTGGCGTGATTCTATGTTCATCGGTTTATTTTCTGATCAAACGGACTGCCCGCTTACTGTGCATAAATTTCGGCGGCCAGCGGCTGGGCTGACACCTGGTGAAACCTCTTATGAAACTTCACCTAAACGGAACAGTCCGCCGCGGCGGACAGAATATCGAATATCGAACCGCAGAATGTCGAAGGGTGGTTTCGCTGTGCTCAGTCTT
>CP070771.1:718015-728394 GCA_020345785.1 Desulfobacterales bacterium | reverse complement strand
CCACCAGCACATTTTCTTTGAGAAGCTTGCGGGCGATGGTGATGAAATTCTTATCCTGGGTTACCTTTACATTGTTGCAGCCGGCAAATAAACACACACCTCGGATATTTCCGGCTTTAATGTTGTCGAGGACCGGTTTGAGGGGTTCGGCTGCATCCACCTTTGCCAGAGCCGCAACAATTGCTTCAACCGAGAAGCCTGAAACAACCGGCGTTCGAATATCCGGTATATTGACGGGTTTGTTCGCACGGCGCTTGAAATTGCCAATGGCAATATCGAAAATTTCATTGGCTTTGGTCGCCGCCGCCTCCTCGGTGAAATCAATGTGGGTCGCACCTGAAATTTTGCTGATATCCATGGTGGTAATAACTGTCGTTCCAACGCATTCAGCGGCATTCACCAGCGCCGGCATAATGCACTGGTAATCCACCACCATAGCATCCAGCGCGCCGGTCATGATGGCCGTCTCCTGGCTCACGGAATGGGTGCATGACGGAATGCCGTGGCGCATCATGACCTCATTGCCGGTGCAGCAGATGCCGACAAGATTAATGCCTGAAGCGCCCGCCGCCCGCGCGTCGTTTTCTTTTTCCTGAGCGGCAGCAACCATAACATCGGATAACACGGGATTATGGCCATGGAGCGCGATATTCACGGCATCCGCTTTCAGCGTACCGAGATTGGCCTCGGTAGCGGTTGGGGTCGGAGTTCCAAAAAGGATATCCGCCAGGTCGGTGCCCATGTAACATCCGGCCAGATCCGCCACTGCGCAGCGCAGACCTCCCAGCAACAAATTCACAGGGTCGGCATCCACGCCATACAGCGTGCGGTGCATGATCTCTGATACTTCATGGTCGATGCCTTTCGGCACCAGGCCCAAATCCGACAACACCTTTACGCGCCCCTCAGTAACAACGGTGGCCGCCCACATAACAGGGGTATCCTTTTCGTGAAAATCAGCCAGCGCGGCATTGGCGACATCCAGGGCGATGTCATTATCCGATCGTCCATCGATCGCTATATTGAGCCGTGCGGCAACCGCTTTGAGTTTTTCCGCATCTTTAACCGCATAAGCTTCGGCATCCCCCAGGGCCATTTTTTTTAACGTGTGCGCCAGGTGCTTTGCGTGGCCGGAATGGGCTGCAGTTCCTGCTGCAATGGCGCGGTCAAGGCCTCTGGCCACCATCGTGTCGGCCGTAGCACCGCAGATGCCGGTCTTGGCGCCTTCCCCAAATGGATCGATCCGACAGGGGCCTTGCAGACAATGCCGACAGCACAATCCCGTGTCTCCAAATCCGCATTGCGGCACCATGGCTCCATAGCGGTCCCAGACCAGTGATGTCTCCATCGTCTCGGCCTTGGCAATCATTTTTTGAACCGCCGGGTCGGTGCTCTTGGTTGCAGTGTCTTTAATGTCTCCCATAATTCTACCTCCTCAGTTGGCTGAATAGATGATTGGTTGATCGGTTAAATAAAATAAAAAAACCCCCTTTCTCAATTTGAGAAACGGGGGTTTCTAAGTTACTTAAACCATTTCTGATCCTCCAATTAGCTGGGAAAGGAGATCCGATGGTTTTAGTTCATTGTTATTGAAGCGTGATCATTTCCGATACCAAAAAACCGGATGCGAAGTCAAGAAAATTAAACCGGACCAATTCCGGGCTTAAGCCTTTTATTCGCTGAATTAAGTATTAGATTCTTTAAATCGAAAGAATACCTCAAATATTCAATATTCAATCGAAAATATTCAATTAATTTATCATGCCGTATCAAAGTGAGTATAAAACGAAGCGTAATGTCATGCTGCTTGCACTGAGCCAGGCGGCGCTCATCACGGGCACGTCTCTGTTGCTGGCATCATCTGCAATTGTGGGCTTATCTTTGGCCGGTAATAAATCGCTGGCCACCCTGCCGCTGGCGCTTTTATTCTTAGCCCAGATGGCAACCACTATTCCCGCTTCACTATATATGGCAAGAGTGGGTCGCCGGTTGGGCTTTATGACAAGTTCCATGTTCGGCCTGGCCGGCGCCGCTGTTGCAACCGGCGGCGTTTTCAAAGCCGATTTCAGCATATTTTGCATCGGCACCACCTTGATTGGGGTGTTCAACGGGTTTGGGCAGTATTATCGGTTTACCGCCGCAGAGGTTGCCGCAGATGACTATCGCAGCCGGGCGATCTCGTATGTAATGGCCGGCGGGGTTATTGCGGCATTTGCGGGACCCAATTTAGCCAACTGGTCAAGACATTTGAATTTTCTGTTCGTCGGCGCAACCACGCTGCTGACCGAAACCTATGCGCCGAATGAAAAGGCAAAAGCTCAGGCCTTGAACGATTTCATCGTATTTGGAACCGTCACCCTGACATCCTTCAGCTCCGGTGCTGTCCAGCACGCCCTGGGGTGGCAAACTGTCAATATAGCGGTCATCCCCTTCCTGATGCTTGTTGGAGTCGCCAATTTGTGGCTGCGAAGTAATACGCAAATGCAGTCTTCATATCAATAAACAGAGAAAAAAAATTTAACCGTTTAGATTTTTGAGAAACCATGAAGATGCCGAGAGGTTGTTCGCCTCTGGAATCGGGAAATTGTCTGAGAAAATTATGGATCGTTGAACAGAACCAAACTCAGGCACATAGATCTATGAAAGGAGCAAATTATGAATTCACAAATAAGTCGTGAAATACGCTTGAAAAACCGTCCTGCCGGACTGCCGAGCGATAGTGATTTTGAACTTGCCGAAGTCACACTGCCGCCAGTCGGCGAAAATCAGGTTCTCGTTCAGAATATCTATATGTCGGTGGATCCTTACATGCGAAGCCGCATGATGGACCGCAAGAGCTACGTGCCGCCGTTTCAACTGAACCAAGCCCTGGAAGGTGGTTGCGTCGGCCGCGTGGTCGAATCAAAAAACGAGCAATTTCAGGTCGGCGATTTTGTTTTGGGAATGTTGGGATGGCGAGAGTATTTTATTTCCGACGGCACCGGAATCTTTAAAATAGATCCCAAAGTTGCCCCTATCCAGGCCTATCTGGGCACCGTCGGGATGCCGGGACTCACAGCCTATGTCGGACTCCTTTACTTCGGTAAACCCAAAGAGGGGGAGACGGTGTTTGTTTCAGCGGCCTCGGGTGCGGTCGGGTCGATTGTCTGCCAGATAGCCAAAATCAAAGGATGCCATACGGTTGGAAGTGCAGGGACTGATGAAAAAGTTGCCTGGCTCCGGGAAGAGGCCGGGGTGGATGCCGCCTTCAACTATAAAAAGGTCGACAACATCGTTGCCGAAGTGGGCAAAAAGTGTCCAACTGGTATTGATGTCTATTATGAAAATGTGGGTGGCATCCAATTGGAAGCCGCTCTTGAACACATGAACAAGAATGGCCGCATTGTCATGTGCGGAATGATATCACTGCTAAATGCGACAGAACCGGCACCAGGACCAGCCAACTTGATCTATGTAGTAGGAAAGAGGCTGACCATGCAAGGATTTATTGTCTCGGATCACTTCGACAAGTTAGCTCAATTTTATGCCGATATGGGAAAATGGATTGCCGAAGGTAAAATTAAATGGAAAGAAACCATTGTCGACGGTCTGGAAAATGCGCCTCGGGCATTTATTGGCCTTTTCAAAGGTGAAAATTTTGGTAAAATGATTGTTAAAGTCGGCGATTAGGGTCTGGTTGATTAAGTGATTCGTTGATTAGTTGACTGGTTGATTAGTATATGAGGATTTGAGCCTTTAACAATTTAACTATTTGACGACTCAACGAAAGCGTATGTCATGAAACCGAAGCTGGTGGTTGCTGCCATATTTGGCCTTATTCTTTCGATAGCTCTGATTTATCGGGAAGATTCAGCCGGTGGTTTGACCCCGAAGGATGAGAAAAGTTTTTCGAATTCACCGGCTTCCTCAGCTTTTTCAAAGACCGCGGTTGATGAATATGTAGAGGAGCAATCCGAAGACCATTCAACGCGCTGGTTTTACAGTGATGCGCCTGGAAAGCTTAAGGGCGTTGCCTTGGTGATTCACGGACTTAATTTGCGGCCCGAAAAGATGCAGACCATTATTTCAAGGCTGACCGAAGCCGATATGGATGTCTTGGGTTTGTCACTGCGCGGACATGGAGAAAACTATACCCACAGCAATGGTATCGGTGAAGATCAGGCAAGATTGGAGGCTTTTAAAAACGTATCCTATCAGTTGTGGATGAATGAGGCATATCTGGCTTATTTGCAGCTTAAAGCAAGAGGCGAAAAAAAAGGGGTTCCACTGTTTCTCACGGCATTTTCACTAGGCGGTCTGGTCGGATTGGAATTATTTGCCTCCAATCCGGACGTCCGGTTTGATAAGACAGTTCTATTTGCGCCTGCCATAAGACTGCATGCCACGATTTACCTTGAACGGGTGTTATCGCCTTTCCCTCGGCTGGTGATACCGAGCATGGCTCCCAAAACCTACCTTGCCAATAAAAAGGGAACCCCCATTGCAGCCTACAACGCACTTTTCGAGGGCCTTGACAGATTCAACAAAAATTCTAATCAAAAGTTAAACGTCCCCACACTGGTTTTCATCGACGAGCAGGACGAATTTATACCACTGGGAAAGTTAAGGAAACTGGTGGAAGAAAAAAAATGGAATCAATGGCAATTTTACATGGTCGCAAAAGATCAATCCGCCCAGGATGAACGGTTTTATCATCACATCATTGATGCATCCTCAACCGGAAATGCTGTTTGGCAGGATATGATGAAGGCCGCTGTGAACCATTTGCTGAATAATAAATCCCAGTAGACGCACCGTAACGGCGTTTGTCGCCGATGCTCGATGCTGGATACTTGATACTGGATGATATCGCAACTCAATAAAATGCCTAAATCGAGGTATTCTATCAATTCAAACGAAACATTCTCAGCCCCTCTAATGCCTATTCTTCGCTGCGCTATGAAAATCTAGCCGCGGCATATCGAGAAGAAGCTCATAGACCGTATCAAAAAAATATTGGCAATCGCAACCTGTCACAATATCTCTTCCGGCGACTCAATTCGTTTAATTCCCAAATCAGATAGTCGCTTCATATGCTTTTTGTCAAATGAAGCCAGGTACTCGATATGGTTTTTTGTTGCACTGCTTGCCACTACGGCATCGGTGAAGTCAATATTTTTGCTGACATAAATTGAAAGAGCGTCCGGCAAGATATCACCGTTAAAGACAATAACACCGGGTGTCCGATATAAATTAGTGATCTTCTCCGCAATCAATTCTTTTTCAAGATTGTAAAATGAGTCCAACACCCATACCATTTCACAGATGACAATCAGATCCGTTACCAGCAATAGCGCCCCTTCTTTGCCCGCTTGCACCATCCTTTTCGCTCTTAAAGCCTGAGTTGGGATATCATCAAGATAAAATCGCAGGAGAAAATTGGTATCAAAAAAGACTTTTTTCATCTTAGAATTTTTTCAGCAATTTTTTTTCTTACTGATTTCCTAATTACTTCAAGATCTTCAGGGTGATCGCGCTCCTTAAGGAAGCCAAAATCTGCAATCATATCCTTTTTTGCCGGCTTTATAAGAATACCTGCGGCCGTATCTTCGTATGTAATTTTATCGCCCGGATACAATTTCAGTTTTTCTCTGATTTCTGCCGGGATGGTAACCTGCCCTTTGGGAGTGATGGTATAGGCTTTCATAAAACCTCCATTTTTAGTATTACTCAATCGATAGATTAGTAATAATTAATAAGCATGTCAAATATTATCTGTTTAAATAAAGTGCGGGAACGTCAAAATTTTGTCAAGATTACTTCAAAGGCAGCTCGCCAATTGAAATAAACGGGTTGCGTTTCACTTCAGCAACCCGGTTTTCTTAAAGCAAAACCCATTGCCTATAACTCACCGCGGATATCTTCAGAACCGGCACTTTCCCGTATGCTATGCACATAGAGCCTTGAGTCGCAAGGGATGCGCGGGCGTACTGCCTACCGTAGTCCGCCCAATAAATATTTGGTCTGGACGAAATCTTAAGTTTTTGTGAACTGAACGATGCAGAGCTAAGGTAGCCCCGTCCACTTGGCTTCGATTGGCACAAATATTGCTGACTACAAATGTAGCAAACTGCATACCTATTTTCCGCGAAAGACAAACGTTGTCTATGTAGTCTTGTCTGTCTCTCAGCAAACTTTTAATCGAGTAACGCTCATTAAAAGCAATAGTTGTCGTAGGAGGTGAATATCGTGCAGATTGGCGAAGTATGTTTTTGTAAGCGGGATATTATTTCCGTCTGCACAGCCGGTGGCAAGGAGCAGCAAAAAAATTGCCGTTTCTATCAAAAATCAACCTATAAAAACGCCTGTATGTATTTTGTTTTTGATACATACTGCGATAGTCTCGAAGCGCAGCGCAACACCGAATATGTTATCTGATTCAGTTACGGTCGGTCCTGCGGTGTCTTTTCACACCCGGCATCGGAATTCCGCAACTATGCGTCTACCCGTAGGCTGATTAATTTCGCTGATTTTTCCTCTCAAAAAATCAGAGAAAAATTATGTCACTCTGCGTTCTTTGCGCCTCTGCGGTGAAAACAATATAATACGTACTAGGTAGGGTGTCTCACACAAACCCGCATTGCCGCGTATTCGAAACTATATAATCTCGGGTTGCTACTCCTTCCAATCCGCCGGGGATGTGAGCTCGCCCAACACCGCCCGTCTTATCCAATCCAAGCCCTGGATGGCGAGCCAATTGCGGATATAGTCTGAATCCTGATAGTTGCGGCCCACCTTGGCCAGCCGCATCCCGTGTGGTCCACAAAGCGCAATAAAGGTCGAATTATCGTCGAAGGGGCCGATCAGCGCAAGACCGACACCGTCGGGCGGGGCAGCGAACTGCGCCAGGCCCATAGCCAGCGTGCTGTGTTCACCGCCCGACGCATCAGCCTGAGCAGCCAAACCGGCCTTTTGTAACGCGGCCGACACATCCATTTCGTGCAGGTTGGCCGTAACCAGGTGGCCGAATCCGGCATCGATGAGTTCACGGGCCAGAAGTCCGCCGGTAAGCGTATCGACCACACCCAACTTTAAATTCTTTTTTGACAGCAGCCGTCCGATCACCTCAGGCACGGTTTCTTTTTCCACGCCGTAAATGGCGACGCCAAGCCGCGCTCGAACTTCGGCTTCAATGGACGTGATGAGGGTGTCGGCCTCGGCCTCCGTGTCGGCCTTGGCCGTAATACGGACATCGGTTTGACCTGCATGGGCAGCCAACCCGATGGTTGGATTATTCGTGGTCATCAAATCTCCGATAACCCGATCAACGTTGCTCTCTCCCACGGCGCAGGTTCTCAAAACGCGAATCTTGGTGACCTTTGCCCCTCCCATTCTCTCAACCAGCAGCGGAATCACTTTTTTGCTCAGCATATACTCCAGCTCACGCGGAACCCCGGGCAGAGAGATAACGACACCGCGCCCCCGGATATCCTCGCAAAGGAAGCAGGGCGCCGTGCCGACCGGATTGGAAAGCGGCAGCGCGCCGTCCGGAATATACGCCTGGCGCTTATTGTTTTCAGCCATCTCACGGCCGAAACTTCGAAAACGGGCTGCGATTTGCTCTTCCAGGTCGGGGCTGTAAATCAGCTTGCGCCCCGTGGCATGGGCGACGGCCTGGCGCGTCATATCATCAACGGTCGGCCCGATGCCTCCTGAAGTTATGATCACGTCCGAGCGATCCAGAGCCAGATTGAGCACTTCCGTGATTCGGGCTTCGTTATCGCCGACGGTTGTTTTGTAATATAGGTCAAGCCCGATTTCACGCAATGCCTTGGCCAATCTGTTAGCGTTGGTATCAACCAGTTCCCCCAACAAAAGCTCCGTGCCGATCATTACAATTTCTGCATGCATTATGCGCCTCCAATATTACAAACAAGTTTTGTTCCCAATCCAATATTATAATGCATCATTGCATAGGAAATTAGGTCCCTTTCAAATTTTATTTTTTCTCGGATGCTCGCTCTTGAGATAATTTATTGCGCAGTTTCTGATCGGCTTGGCTGAGTTTATCGCTTTGGGCTTTAAGCCCTTCTTCAAGATCCGATCGCCACGAGCCTGTTTCCTTGATGACTTCATCCATGATGTCGCAAACAAATTTTTGGAAATCCGCAATAATTAATTTTTGCTTAGCGGGATCGATATCATCAGTTCCTTTCATCTCGGCACGAAGGTCTTGCCATTTGTAGCGAAACTCCAGCATTTTTTTCGCTATAATCAGCTTCGCGGATATATACCTCATCCAGGTTTTCGAAACGACAAAAAATTTATCGATTGAAAACAAGATGCCGGCCAATGCCAGTCCGATATAACCGGCATAGCTGTACCTGAGCTGCAAGGCTGCATCCCCAGCCGGAAATTTCATCACGCCCAGCAGCGGCGCAATCACTCCGAAAATCAGAAAAGCAAGGCTGAATGCGCGCAAAGCATAGGATCCCCACCTCATACGCGGGATCAGTTTTTCGTACCAGTTTTGCTCCGATTGCATCCGTTCGACAGTCAAATCATACAGCCGGGAAAGCACCATTTTAGGATCCTCATTTTCCCAGTCGAGACGATCCATATCTTTTTCAATTTCTGCGGCAGATCTTTCTTTGTCGACCATTTTTAATCTCCAATAGCGTCGTTGACTTTAACTCCATTCATAAGCCATCCCGATCTATCGGGATGAGAATTGAAGATGAAGATTTATGTTATAAAAAATCTTGACAAATACCCGTAAAATAGGTCCATATATCAACCAAAAAGATTCACTGTATTCGTGTGGTCTTTTTTCCCGATCTATCAAATATAGACACTATACAGAATACAAGCTTCAGACGGAAATAAAAAATTCTAAAGGAGGCCTTATGCAGGAAAATACCGCAATGCACGGGTGGTGCGGCAAAGTATTGAGGGTTGATTTGACCGGCGGCCAAATCAGCACGGAGAAGCTGGATCCCGGGGTTGCCAAAACCTATGTCGGCGGTCGCGGACTGGGGATCTATTATTTGTCAAAGGAGGTCGATCCTGCATGCGATCCGTTGTCACCTGCCAATAAAGTCATCATGGCGACTGGCCCCTTGACCGGAACGGCGGCGCCCACCGGTGCACGATACATGGTCACCACCAAATCGCCGTTGACCGGGGCCATCAGCTGTTCGAATTCCGGCGGAAATTTTCCGGCCGAACTGAAAAAGAGTGGTCATGATGTCATCATTCTGGAAGGCAAATCACCGCGGCCGGTTTATCTGTGGATCAACGGAGAGCGGGCCGAACTGCGTTCCGCCGAACACCTGTGGGGCCTGACCACCCACGAGACCGACGATGCGCTGCGCCGGGAAACCGATGACAAAGCCAAAACCGCCGTAATCGGGCCGGCCGGGGAAAAGCTGGCGCGGATCGCAGCCATCATGAACGATCGGGATCGGGCGGCCGGCCGCTCCGGGGTCGGTGCAGTGCTGGGCAGCAAGAATTTAAAAGGCATCGTCGTCAAGGGATACCAAGAGATCTCGCTGTTCGATCCCGAGGCATTTAAAGCCGCCAACAGCAAATTCAGAAACAAATTTAAAGAAGCCACCAAAGACAATCCGCCGCCGCTGCGTCTGCACGGTACGGCCATTACGGTGGTCGGCACCCAGAGCCACGGGGTTTTTCCGACCCGCAATTTTCAGCAGGGAACCTTCGATGGCTGGGAGTCCATCTACGGTGAGACCCTGACCAAAAAATATCTGGTGCGGGCCAAACCCTGTTTCAGCTGCCCGATTGCCTGCGGCCGCGTGACCAAAATTCCGGACGGCCCCTATCAGGGGGAGGGGGAAGGTCCGGAATATGAAACCATCTATGCCCTCGGATCCGACTGCGAGGTGGATGATTTAGCGGCCCTGACAAAAGCCAACTATGAGTGCAACGAGCTGGGGATTGACACCATCAGCATGGGCTCTACCATTGCCTGTGCCATGGAATTATTTGAGAAAGGATATCTGCCGGAATCCGATGTCGGCATGCCGTTGAAGTGGGGCGACGCGGAAGCCCTGGTAAAGCTGGTTCGCCAGACCGGATTGCGGCAGGGGTTCGGCGACAGGCTGGCCGAAGGCAGCCTGCGCCTTGCCACCCGGTACGGGCATCCGGAACTGGCGATGGTCGCCAAGGGTCAGGACTTCGCCGGTTATGAACCCCGCGGTGAACAGGGGATGGGGCTGGCCTATGCCACCTCTCCCATCGGCGCATCCCATATGCGGGGCGACCCGGCCTATTTCGAACTGCTCGGTGTGCCCACCACCATCGATCCGCTGACCTGGGAAGACAAGCCGCCGATCGTCGCCAAATGGCAGGATGTGTTCGCCATTATCGATGCGGCCGGG
>CP070771.1:707299-717915 GCA_020345785.1 Desulfobacterales bacterium | reverse complement strand
GGGCAACGATGACGCCTATTTTTGGTTTATCGTGACGGGTCGGTGAACGTTTGGGCTTAATAGCGGCCAGGTATTCGTCAAATTGAATCTGGTTAAAGCTTTTTTCTTCTTCGTCTTCACCCACCAATTGGATCAGATCCTCACGAAACGCGTCCCTGGTATTCAGGCTATCCACCAAACCGAAATCCAGCGCAAGCTGAGCCGTATCGCCGCCGACCCGGGCCAGAAGTTCGGATCTGTTGTTCGCGTAGTCGTCGATTCTTTCCGGCGCTAGGCCGCGCAGCTGGGCAACATTTGTTTTGTAGGCGTCCCACAAAACATTCAGCCAGGCTAAATTCGCTTCTTTGGCATAGTCGGACATGTTATCGCGTAAAAAAGGCTCCAAGGCCGTTTTATAGGTTCCGACTCTGAATACATGAAACTGAATGAGTAATTTTTCCAGTGCGCTTTTGAAGTAATTACGGTAAAGACCAAATCCGGTTATGAAAACATCTCCCATGGGGTGCAAATTGATCTGATCGGCATAAGCCGCCAGGTAGTACCGTTGCTGGTCGTAGAAATCTCCGGTCGCATATATTTTTTTCCCGCCGGCCTGAAAACGTTGCAACGATTCACCGATATCGTTCACCTTGCTGATTCCGGCCCGACCCAGATCGTTTAAATCAAGCACCAGGGCTTGAACGCGTTGATCGTCTGCAGCGAAATCAATTACATCGATGATATCTTTGAGCAGCATTTCCTCCCGGGCCGCCTCGCCAAACAACTGATTGGAAAGCACGGTTTCGGTTTTTTGTTCAACGATATCGCCCCTCAGCGATAAAATCAGAGCAGCCCGATCGGGGAAATCTTTTTCCGCATCATAAAAAAAGATAGCAATTAGAAAGATGATCAGGGCCAAAAATATTAAATTCCCCGCTATGACACGGCAGACTGAGAGCCCGCGCCAAAAGCCGCTGATCAGATACCGGATAGTCTTAAATAAAGTTTTCATAACCCAATGCCTTGGAAACAATTTAACAACACTTATTTTTCGCCGGGATAACCATAAGTATCAAATTTCAGGCTAAATATATATCGTAATGAAGCAAAAAAAAGGGGTGACATCAATAAATGTCACCCCGCGTGAAATGATTTTTTTAGAGAGATCTTATTCGTCAGTGAACCGTTACCCGTTTGGCCTTTTTGTCTTCGGGTTTCGGAACCTCTATTTGCAGTACACCATCCTTAAACTCGGCCTTGATCTTTTCCGAATCCACCTCGACCGGCAATGTAAAGGCCCGCTGAAACTTTCCGTAAGACCTTTCTCTGCGATAGTAATTCTCCTCTTTGACCTCATTGTCATAGGTACGCTCACCGGATAGGGTCAGAACCCGATCCTTCAAATCAACCTTGATATCATCCTTTTTAATTCCAGGCAGCTCGGCTTTAATTACAAAGTGATCGTCTTTTTCATAGAGATCAACGGCCGGATTCACCATGCCCAGACCGTCCTCATCAGCCATGCGGCCGATGCGGAAAAACGGGTCGTCAAACATGCGATTGATCCGACTGTGCAATGCCGGCATTTCTCTCCAAGGATTCCATTTTACTAAGTTCATCATTTTAATTACCTCCTTGATAGGTTTAAATTCATTCATCTGTTACAGCTTTAATAGCAGCTTTTTATTACCAATTACGCTTTTTTGAAACTAAATTTAAGCCGTTTTTAAATATTGTCAAGATTAATTTTTAATTTTTTATTGCATTACTAAATTAATGTATTAAATTAAAGTAATGAAAATTGAGCGTTAATTAATAATTAGATTTTTTGAAGTGATTTAAAATAGTTAAGTAAAAAAGGGATGAGTTAACGGCCGGTTTGAATTCTGCAGCCCGCTGGGGTCTCGTCTCAACGAGGAGGAAAAAATATGAGCAAAATTATCGGAATAGATCTTGGAACGACCAATTCATGTGTGGCAATCATGGAGGGCGGGGATGCCAAAGTGATCACCAATTCCGAGGGCGGACGCACGACGCCTTCCATGGTCGCGGTAACAGACAACGGTGAACGATTGGTAGGCCAAATCGCCAAACGACAAGCCGTTACAAATCCTGAAAACACAGTTTTCGGAGTTAAACGCCTTATCGGCCGCAAATGGGACTCGCAGGAAGTTCAAAACGACATCAAGGTGTTGCCGTATAAAATCGAGAAGGCTGCCAACGGCGATGTTCGCATCAACCTGCGTTCAAAACAGTACAGCCCGGCCGAAATTTCATCCTTTATATTGGCCAACATTAAAAAGTCAGCCGAAGAATATCTGGGAGAAAAAATTACGGATGCCGTCATTACCGTACCGGCCTACTTTAGCGACAGCCAGCGGCAGGCCACCAAAGATGCCGGAAAAATAGCCGGTCTCAATGTGTTGAGAATCATTAACGAACCGACAGCCGCTTCACTGGCCTACGGGCTGGACAAGAAAAAGGACGAAAAAATTGTGGTCTTTGATTTGGGCGGCGGGACCTTTGATGTTTCCATCCTCGAAATCGGCGACGGCGTTTTCGAAGTCAAAGCCACCAACGGTGATACCCATTTGGGCGGCGAGGATTTCGATTTGATTCTGATCGATTACCTGGCAAATGAATTTAAAAGGGAGCAGGGAATCGACCTGCGAAAGGACAAGATGGCGTTACAACGATTGAAAGAAGCCGCTGAAAAGGCAAAGATCGAATTGTCCTCATCCATGCAGACGGAAATCAATCTGCCGTTTATCACGGCCGATGCCAACGGTCCCAAACATTTGGCCATTAAAGTTACCAGAGCCAAGCTGGAAAATCTGGTGGGAAGTTTGCTTGATAAACTGGAAGCACCCTGCCGGACCGCCCTGAAGGACGCCGGTCTTTCAACCGGCGACATCAACGAAGTGATTCTGGTCGGCGGAATGACCCGCATGCCGGCGGTACAGGAGCGGGTGAAAAAGATTTTCGGCAAAGAGCCCAACAAAAGTGTCAATCCGGACGAGGTCGTGGCCATGGGAGCAGCGATCCAGGGTGCTGTGTTAAAAGGTGATGTGCAGGATGTTCTGTTGCTCGATGTAACGCCCCTCTCGCTGGGTATTGAAACCCTGGGCGGGGTGATGACCAAGCTGATTGAGAAAAACACCACCATTCCGGCGAAAAAGAGCCAGATTTTTACCACCGCCGAAGACAACCAGCCGGCGGTATCGGTTCACGTACTGCAGGGAGAGCGCGAAATGGCAATCGACAACAAAACGTTAGGGCGTTTTGAACTGACCGGAATATCTCCGGCTCCCCGGGGCGTGCCTCAGATCGAAGTCACCTTTGACATCGACGCCAACGGCATCGTGGAGGTTTCAGCCAAGGATCAGGCGACCGGCAAACAGCAGTCGATTCGGATTACCCACTCATCGGGTTTGACCAAGGAGGAAATCGATCGCCTGGTCAAGGATGCCGAGCTTCATTCGGCCGATGATCGCAGGAAAAAGGAACTGGTAGATGCCCGCAATGCGGCCGATGGATTGATTTACACCACCGAAAAATCACTGGCCGAACTCGGTGATAAAATTGATCCCAATACCAGATCCCAGGTCGAACGAGCCGCCGAGGACTTGAAACGGGCGGTGCAGGGTGACAATGTCGATGAAATCAAACGTCTGACCGAAACCCTGAGCCATGCTTCGCATGCGATGGCACAAGCTGCGCATCAGCGCTCCGGTGCCTCGGCCGGACGGCAATCGGCCAATAATGCCGGCAGCGCTTACGGACAGACCTCATCCGGCAATGAAGATGAGGTGGTAGACGCCGAGTACGAAGAAGTCAACTAAGTCTCAGGTTTGATAATAAAAAGGCGGCGGGTCGACTCCCGCCGCCTGAACCAAAATATGTATCGTCCCTAAACTCGTTAAAAACTCCGCTCTCTAAGAACCTACTTGGACAGAAATTTATGCAAGTTGGCATGCTGCTTCTGAGTTTTCTAGATCAACCTCGTCTTCCTTAAGATAAATTTTTACTAACTGATCTAGAAGCTTATGAAATTCATCATGTTTGCCGACGCCGATCCTTTCAACTTCTATCTTTTCAAAGCCTTCGTATAGTTCAGCCTGCTTTTCCTTCGAAAGATTATTTTCTGCAAGCGGAAATAAGACGTTATCCTCTTTATCGATATGCCCGTTTAATAGAGCAATGTAGCATTTCGCATTTTGTACGAACTTCTTTAAGGCTTTATCGTTTCCCTTTTTGCAATCAGACAATGCGTTTTTCATACTGTCGACATACGTTCGCCCTACCTGGTGTTCATAAAGCAGGATACCGATAGGCCCATTATCCTTGCTGAACCCGATCTGTTCCATCGCAGGGAAAAGCATATCTTCTTCTTTCCCATGATGGCATGTATCGACGAAGACCGAAAAGAATTCAAGGAGCTGCTCCATATGATCCGGATTGGCTGGCTTTCCAGTGCCTTCGATCTTTTGGTTTATTTTATTCAAGATCTTTAAGGTCAGCTTGACTGCCTGGTGTTCTGTTTTTAATTCTTCTATTGGGTTCATGATACGCCTCCTGTTATAGCTGAATTGAAGTTAACGACATTCGAATGTTGATTGGTGGTTGAAGGAAAGCCTGTCCAACGGCTGCGTTGGGATTCGCCCTCAGGAATCCATATCGGCGTAAAAGCCTGATTTTCGTAGGTGGGGTTGACCCCGCCGGCGGGGGAGATCCAATCTCGCCGCTGGCGGGACTCAACCCAACCTACCCGAAATTAGGACTTTCCGTTCAGGCACTAATTGGTGCCTAATATAGGACTCTTGCGAGTCTCAACCATTGCCGGTTCTTTACTTTCCCTCTTCCTATCAACATAAGACCATCCGGTCTTAAGCCTTAGGACAAACCAGGCCAACGCTGCGACCCCAATAATGAATACCGTGTCCCCGATCATTCGAAGCCACCGCAGCGTCTCCATAATCGGCTGTTGCAGAAATTCAGCGCTTCTGGCGTACCACAAGCCATGTTCTATGCTTGCAATGGTCTGCATTAGACCGATTGGCAGAAGACTGAGGACAATCATCAGAGCCAGCTCGGCATTCATTGACCAAAATGCCAAACGAAGCGGAGCTTCACGCCACATACCTTCGGGATTGAGTCGGCGCAACACAATCAGAACCAATCCCAGTGCAAGAAGCCCATATACTCCGAATAATGCGGCATGGGCGTGCACCGGCGTTGTATTCAGACCTTGCATGTAATAGAGGGCAATTGGAGGATTGATTAGAAATCCGAAAATTCCGGCTCCTACCAAATTCCAAAAAGCCACTCCGATAAAGAAGCGGATCGGCCAGCGGTACTTCTCCATCCAGCCTGTCTGGCGTGAGACTCGATACGTTTCCCAGGCCTCGTAACCGATCAGTGCTAAAGGCACCACCTCCAGCGCACTAAAAGTTGCCCCGATGGCCATTATCGAAATGGGTGTGCCGCTGAAGTACAGATGATGAAACGTGCCGGGAATTCCTGCAAACAAGTAAATTGTCGAAGATAAAAGCACCGCACGCGTCGCGCTGGTTGGTCGCAGCCGCCCCAGCCGTGTAAATATGAAGGCCAGCGCTGCGGTGGCGAAAACCTCAAAAAAACCTTCAACCCAAAGATGGACCACCCACCAACGCCAGTATTCCATGATGGACAGGTGAGTTTTGGCGCCATAGAACAGCCCGGCACCATAGAAAAGTCCGATAGCAGCCGGTGCCAGATGCAGGCCGGCGGCAAGAAATGCCGTCGCTATCCAGAAACCCGCCAACTGGATATGCCACGTGCGCGCTATGGAATAAGGGAAGATTTTAGCCAGGGGAATCCCAAAAAAACGAATCTCCCTCAACGGTATAGTGCGCCGTCAGAGCCCCTAAAAGAACCTGGAGCACAAAGAGTGCGATAACGATCAGGGCATACTTTTCGGCTGCTTTCATAGAGGGTGTCGTTTCGATTTCATCCAGCGGGTCGATTTTTAGCGGTTCAGGCAAATCTTCATCATTGTCTCGGAAAGTCTTATACCAAACCAGGGCGCCAACGCCTGCTATCAAACATGCAATGCTTATCAAAGACCAGATAAGGCTGGCAGCAGTGGGATGATTGTCCACCAGGGGTTCATGCGGCCAATTGTTGGTGTACGTCACATTCATGTTCGGGCGTTCGGTTGCGGCAGCCCAGGAAGTCCAGAAGAAGAAGTTGGCAATCGCATTTCGCGGATGCGTTAAGACATATCCATGCATGTCTTGGCTGCCCTTTGTATGTCGAGAATAAGCTGGTGGGTGTACTCACTGCCGACGCTATTAATCAACACGCTTTTGACCATCTCGAACATCGATTTCTTACGGCAATTGGCGCTTTAGCCGATGCACAAATGCAGACCGCCAATTTGATTGAAGCCCTGGAATACAGTGCCACTCGTCAGGGACAAATTGCCAGCGATTTGATGCGGGATATACAAATGCGCCAGGGCACCCAAATAATCGGCAGCAGCCACGTGGTAGAGCATCTCCGGCAGGAAATAGATTTGGTCGCACGCTCGGATTTTACTGTTTTAGTTTTGGGAGAAACCGGTGTCGGCAAAGAATTGGTGGTTCGTGCAATTCACGCCGGCTCTGCACGCAGAGAAATGCCGATGCTTTACCTCAACTGTGCCGCTTTGCCTGAAACCCTTGCTGATAGCGAGCTATTCGGCCACACCAAGGGTGCTTTTACCGGCGCAAACAGGGATCGAGCAGGAAAATTCGAAGTGGCTGACGGGGGTACTCTTTTTTTGGACGAGATTGGTGAGCTGCCGCTTTCAATTCAGGCCAAATTATTGAGGGCTATACAAAAAGGGGAGATCCAACGGGTGGGATCGGACAAAACCATTTATGTAAACGTACGGTTGCTTGCGGCCACAAACCGAAACCTTGAACAAGAAGTTGCGGCTGGAAGATTCAGAGCCGACCTTTATCATCGTCTGAATGTGTACCCGATAAGAATACCTCCATTACGCGAACGAAAGGAAGATATTCCTCTTTTAGCAGGATATTTTTGTGAACTTATCCAACGAAGAATCGGTACGGGCCCCGTGCGAATAAACACAGACACAATGAACGTTTTAAGCCGACATTATTGGCCTGGAAACGTGCGGGAACTTGAAAACATTTTATCAAGAGCAGTCCTCAAGGCATCAATAGAATACCCCAGAGGAGAGCCGGTTGTCGTTGAACCCGTCCATTTAGGCAGAGATATTGCAGCTGAAACAATCCATCCCCAACAATCCATTCCCGAGACAGCTTCCCCACTTCCGGCAGGAAGATCTTTGAGGGAGGCGGTTGATGAATTTCAAAGAAATGTTATTACGCGAGCGGTTGCTAAAAGAGACGGAAATTGGTCCGCGGCAGCACGGGATTTAAACATGCATCGCAGCAATCTTCACAATCTTGCCGCACGGCTTGGATTACGGAAGAAAAAACGATAAAATCAATTAACTGCGTCTCGCTCGTTCGTCAATTACCATTTAAGGCTTTTCTACGGAAGCCGATTCGGCTAAATTATCGGTCATGTGGTCTCAATTGAAAAAAGTGGTACTTACACTTGTGGGCGGCAGTCTGATATTCGGCATCGGCTACTGTGCCTATTTATACCTTGGTCTGCCTGACGTGACTGTTTTGCAAACCAAAAATCCCAGAACGACCGCTTTGATGCTTCAGCGATACCGGCAAGCGCAAAATGAGGGTAAAGGTCTGATTATCCGGCAGCAATGGGTTTCATTCAAGCGAATTCCAAAGCTTTTGAAGGACACCATCAGGATTTCTGAAGATGCCGGCTTTTACCACCACCAGGGAGTGGATATCTCCGAGTTGAAGGCCGCCATAAAGAAAAACTGGCAAAAAGGCAGGTACGCTCGGGGGGCCAGCACCATCACTCAGCAGTTGGCCAAAAACCTTTACCTTTCCACCGATAAAACCATTGCTCGAAAAATTAAAGAGCTGCTCATTTCCATGAGGCTGGAAAACCAGCTGGATAAGGATCGAATCTTCCACCTGTATTTGAATATAATCGAATTTGGTCCGGGTTTATTCGGTGTGCAGGCTGCTTCGCAACATTTTTTCAAAAAGGATGTGGGTCAGTTAAATTTAGAAGAAATAGTCAGATTAACAGCCGTGATTCCAAAACCGCTTCAAGTAAATGCCGCAGGCAACGACCGCTGGCTCAAATGGAAAGCCGGCTGGATTCTCGACACTCTCAGAAAATACAATTACATTGATCGAATGCAATATCGAGCGGCGATCATATCGTTTCAATAAAGGGTGACTTTGCTTCATGCATGGTTTTACAGTATCCCGCTATCAAAAGCAGCAAATTGGATCTAGCGGGGTTCGAGTAGCAGAACTCCCGCTTCCGTATTCATATCCATACGAAATCGCTGCAGGTAGTTGAGTCCCAGCAGTCCTAGGTCGGGTTGATTCGGAATATCTAAAACCAGTGCTTTTATGTTATTGACTTCCCAGCCTTCAATGGTAATCGCGTATAGATTCACTTCCGGCGCATATTGCACGCCACTGGCGGTAAAAATTTTTCGCATAGGATTGCGACTATCAATAGATAGACCAAGTTCGAGGGCAGTGGCTCTGGGTATGGTCACCATTGATGCTCCCGTGTCTACAATAAAATTTTGATATGTGTTCCGATTAAGGACAGCTGTAACGGGGATTTGTCGGGAGCCGGGAGTAAATTCAATGACGATTTTTCCTTCCTGCGCTTTTAATTCTGAGATTTGGTTCTGCAGATTCTGGATTTTGTCCTTTAATTCGGCTGGATATTCTTTCATCGCCAGAAGCTCTTCGGCTTCAGCCCAGTTATTTTCAGCCAGGGCCAGCTGCACCCCCATTAAATGTACGTTTAAATCATCCGGCAATTTCCGTCCTGCCGATCGATAGGCTCTCCAAGCTGCCTGCAAATTGCCCTGATTAAAAAGGGTGGAAATCCAGTTTTGATAAAGTTCCGAGAAGATCTCATTCAAAAGCGCCAAATCCTGTTCGTTAAGTGCCGACAGGCCGTCAGCCACATTCTCGGTCAGTTCAATAGCCCCTTCAAAACCATAGCTTTGGACAGTTGCCTGAGCCACGATCATCAGCAATTGCACATCGGCGGCTTCGATTAAAATCTGACTATCAAAAATATCAGCTACTTCTCTGTTGATACCGGATTTTAGTGCTTTTTCAGCCAGCTTTTTTATGTTTTCGACAGCAGATGTTGTTTGCAAATGAGCCGGAGTCATTTTGACAGAAAGCTTCGGGGCAAATCGAAATACATTCGCGAGGGCTTCCAACCGCTCCAGATCCGAGTAGTCGGCACCCATGGCAAGCGCGCGAACCAATTCTTCTTCTCTGCCGTTGGCAAATGTTATTCGGTAAAAATCATCAACCCGAATCTCCGGTCTCAGATACCTACCCTCATCACCATTCCAAAGGAAAGCACCTTCAACGTTGTCGCCAAAGGTCCATCCAACAGTCCGATCCTGCTGCATCAGAATGCCATTCTCATTGAAATCCCCCGCCAGAGAACCTTCAATAAAATGACCCTGCTCGTTTGGATTTTCGATTTCTATGGGTTCCGGAGAATCTAACGATGTCAGAGGCAGCCAGGCTAACTGCGCATCAGTCGACCAGGGGTGTAGCTCCGGCCCCTCAATTCTAAAATCTTCCATTATTCGCCAGAGCCCGATGCGATCGTAGTCGCTGTAAACTCCACCGACAATGCTGACCTCAAGGTCCGGCTCTATCTTAAGAATCCATTCGGCGGCGCCCAGACATACCTGCTTCGGCAGAGCCACCCAGCCTCCGCCAACCACCGGCACCGGCACCTCTTTTATAATTTTGCCGGTAATGTCTTTTATGACCACCGTTCCCACAGGAATTTTAATTTTGGTCGGCGTCTTGAGCTCGATAGCCTCCTCTTTTTGGGGTTTGACATCTTTAGGGACTTCAACGACGGCGTTTGGGGGAAGTGGTGTCTCGGCGGGCAAAATTTCAGCAGGTAATTTTTTAGGCTCAAGTTCGGCAGTTCGATGATAGCGGAAGTAGTACAGCAAACCGGCAAAACAAACCAACAGGATCAATATCCATCTCCATCTGAAATTGCTGCGGGAACGTCTATGCAGTCTTGTCCCGCAGTTCAGACAGAAGTTGGATTCCAGGGGATTGGCTGTCTTGCATTTCGGGCATGTTAGGACATCGTCGCTTTCAGGTAGAATGATTTTTAGGTCATTATCTGCCATATGCCTGATAGATCTCTTCAAATACAGTTTTGAAAATCAGCTAAAGCTTGGCATCAAATCGGCGACCACCATCAGCGCTGAAGGTAGGAGGGAGGCCCCTGGAAGGGGCAGACCACGCTCTGCCCCTGGTCGCTGATTTATAACATTAGGAGGTTGGATGTAAGCAGTCTCTAACCTGCATAAAAGTATCAGGAGACGCCACCAACAGATGCTCATCGATTCTCTGTCCGTCCAGATATTCATTCAGATGAAAATCACATCCGTCAAATTTACAAATTTTCCCCCCTGCCGACTCAATAATCACCCGGGCAGCCGCCAATCCTTGGAAGGATTCATTGGC
>CP070771.1:696562-707199 GCA_020345785.1 Desulfobacterales bacterium | reverse complement strand
AAGTCGGGAAAGCGCACAGAGCTGATAGACGTCGCCGAGGAGGGTGGGACCCTGCGCGCTTTCGAGAAGGGAGTTAACTTGGCCCGGGAGATGGTACGCGAGGCCTCAATGCTGAGGCGCCATCCCTGCGATTTGAGCCGTTTGAAGCTGGGCGTAAAATGCGGCGCGTCGGACACTACGTCGGGTCTGGCCGGTAACCCGGCCATCGGGAATCTCTTCGACCGTCTCGTGGAGGCTGGCGGGACAGCCTTCTTTGGGGAGACCACGGAGATCATCGGGGCCGAGCACATTGTTGCCCGTCGGGGGGTGAACGCGGAGGTCTCCAAACGTATTCTGGAAGCGGCGGAGGAGACCGAGAACCGCGCCAAAGCCACGGGTGAGGACATTCGTACGGTTAATCCCGTCCCGTCCAACATAGCGGGCGGCATCTCCACATTGGAAGAGAAGTCTTTGGGGGCCATCCACAAATCCGGGTCGACCAAGATCCAGGGAGTTCTGCAATACGGCGAGCGGCCTGCCGGCAAGGGTCTCTATTTCGTGGACAATTGGATGAGCATGGGATCCATCTTCGCCGGTTACGCCGCCTCAGGCGCGCAACTTGTCATTTTTCAGCTCGGTGGTGGCGGATGGCCGGGTAACGATCTGCTCTATACGTCCACAGCCGTGGTCAGTCCCTTGATGTGGACCACTGCCAACCCCAAGACTCTGGCCATGGCCGCGAGCAGCATAGACTTTTACGCCGGAACCATCATCGAAGGAGAAGAAACCATTGCAGACGCAGGGGCGAGGCTTTTGCAGACGGTGGTGGACATCGCTTCCGGGACTCTCACCAAGGTTGAGACAATCAGGCACACAGACCCCACCCAGATTTATTTGAGAGACTCGCCGTTCTGATGGGAATGCGGGTCTTGGCCAAAATTTAAATTCAGGTAATACTCCGCGGCCTCACCCGCGCAGTGGCCTGCGCTTGAAAGGGGTCGTCCGGCCAGTAGTGTTTGGGATAGCGCCCTTTGAGTTCTTTTTTCACTTCGGGATATCCGATCTGCCAGAAACCCACCAGATCCTGTGTGATTTGCACCGGACGACCGGCCGGCGAAAGTAGATGGATCAGCAACGGCTGACGTCCGCCGGCCACCGCCGGCGTCTGGGCAAGACCGAACATCTCCTGCAGACGCACGGCCAGCACGGGTATGTCACCCGAGTAGTCAATGGGAATCCGCGAACCGCTCGGCACCGTCAGGTGCGTGGGGGCCAATTCATCAAGCAGTTTATGCTGATGATAGGGCAGCATGCTGTATAGCGCCTTTTTTAAATCGATCCGCGCCAGATCACGCAGCCGCGTTATTCCGGTCAGGAACGGGGCAAGCCATTGCGACAGGTTTGCCGCCAGGCCGTCATCCGAAACATCCGGCCACTGCTGCGGATCTTCGGCCAGCCGCCGTAAGAAACAAACCCGCTCCTGCCAATGCCGCAGGGTCCGGTTCCAGGGCAAACATGCGAGCCCCTGCTGCCGGATGCCTTGGAGCAACGCCGCCAGAATTTGCTGCGGATCGGGAGACGCAAGCGGATCGCTGCGCAATGTGAGCGCGTCCAGTTTCAGATCGCGCCGGGCTGCAACAACCTGGCGTTCCGGATCCCACTCAATGACTTCCACCGGCTGGATCCGATCCGTGAGCTGCTCCATGACAATATCCATACTGCCGGCCGCGGCTCTGTAGATTCGCGCGTCGCGACGATCGCCGTCCAGTTCGACCGCAATCAGAAATGGTTCGGCCGCCAGTGCCTCGGCAGGGTCAAGATACGCCCCCCGGCCATTGGCCAGCAAAAATCGGCCCCGCCCATCCTCACGGCGGCGAGCAATGCGGTCCGGATAAGCCCAGGCCAATAAACGGCCAATGGATGCGGCATCATTTTCACCGCCATGGCAACCCAGGCGCCTGCGCAAATGATCCGCTGTCCGGAGCGCCCGGCGAACAGCGGAAAAATCGACAATTGCGCCCGGATAGGCCAGTGGTTGTCTGTTGCGTGAAGCCCGCAGCAGATCGAACCGAATGCGCATGTCTGCATCGGAACGCCCGGGTTCAAAGCGGACCACGTCGTGTTCGCTGAGCAGGGCCGCCAGATCACATGCAGCGCCCCCCTGCCCCAGGCTATTTGCAGCAAGCAGCATATGGGCCAGCCTTGGGTGCAGAGGCAAGGCCGCCATCTGCCGGCCGTGGTCAGTAGCGCGGGCATCGGCGTCCAGAGCTTCAAGAGACCGGAGCAATTGGCGGGCGCTTTCAAAAGTGCCCGCAGGCGGCGGATCAAGCCAGCGCAGCCGAATGGGATCATCCACTCCCCAGATGGCCAATTCCAGAGCCAGACCGGCCAGGTCGGCCTCGAGAATTTCGGGTCGATGGGCTGCGGGCAGTGTGTGGTGCATTCTGCGGGACCACAGGCGCAGGCAAACACCCGGGCCGGTTCGCCCGGACCGCCCCCGCCGCTGGTCAGCCGAAGCCCGCGACACCGGCAGCGTGACGAGACGGGTCATTCCGCTGCGCACATCAAAACGGGGGACTCTCTGCAGGCCGCTGTCCACCACTACCCGGATGTCCTCAATTGTCAGACTGGTTTCGGCAATGGAAGTGGCCAGGACGAGTTTGCGTTTTCCGCCGGGTGGCGGCGCAATGGCCTGCTCCTGATCGCTGCGTGAAAGATTCCCGAAGAGTGGGGCAATGATCCAATCCGGATCCGGCAGGGCTGTCTCCAGCATCCGAGCCACCTGACGAATCTCCGACGCACCGGGCAAAAACACCAGAATACTGCCCGACTCATTGCGGGCAGCGGAAAGCAGCACTTCGCGCAGGGTGTCAACGGAAAATACAGGTGTGTGTCCGCCCACATACCGGGTTTCAACCGGAAAGGCTTTACCTTGGCAGGCAATCACCGGCGCACCTGCCAGCATTGCGGCCAGGGCTTGGGTTTCAATGGTGGCGGACATGATCAGCAACCGCAAATTTTTATTCAACACCCCCTGCATATCAAGACACAAAGCCAATCCCAGATCGGCATCCAGGCTGCGCTCATGAAACTCATCAAAAATCACCAACCCGACGCCTTCCAAGGAGGGGTCACTTTGCAGCATTCGCGTCAACACACCTTCAGTGACCACTTCGATGCGGGTTGCCGCACCGACACGGCTGTCCAAACGGACACGGTAGCCGACCGTCTGCCCGACTTTTTCCTTAAGCAGGTCGGCCATGTGCATGGCAGCCGCCCGGGCCGCCAACCGGCGAGGTGCCAGCAATATGATTTTACGGTTCTCCAGCCAGGGTGCCTTGAGCAGATGCAGGGGAATGCAGGTTGTTTTGCCGGCCCCGGGCGGCGCTTGCAGCACGGCACAGGCGTTGTTTGCCAGTGTATTTTGCAAATCCGCAAGGACGGCTTCTACGGGAAGGCCGCGTTGCAGGATATCTGAATTCAGAAGTTTCACGATGGGAAATATAACTTTTTTACCCCAATTGAGCCAAAAAATTCAATTGGGTGTCCGTAGTTAGTTGTCCATTGTCAATTGCAAGCGTGTTTGTGAGGGTTTTTTATTTCCTCTGGAAATCAGCGATATGATCTCGGAAGTTATTTTCAGCAAACCATTAGACATGAACAAATAACCAGTAATTTTTAATCAATTCTTCGCTCGATTAGGATTTTAGCTATAAGTTATGGGATATGCAAATACCACAAGTGAGCGCGAAAAATCAATTTGACAATACAGTCTGCTTTGGTTATTCGGTTGCCAGCCGTCTGAGTTTATTTGAGTTTCGATATTAACGACAAAAATGAAGATTTTTCTCTCCTATTCCTCTGCAAACCGCACGAAGGCCGAAGAAATCGCTCTGGCCCTGCAGACAGAAGGCCACGAGGTGTTCTTCGACAAAGAGGATCTTTCCGGCGGTGAAGACTTCAACGCCGTGATTCGAACGCGCATCGCCGGCGCAGACCTTTTCGTGTTCCTGATCTCGCCGGATTCCGTGCGGCAAGGCACATACAGCCTCAGCGAGCTCAGACTGGCCCGTGAGAGATGGACATCCCCCAAGAAGCACGTTCTGCCGGTGCTGCTCGAGCCCACGGATATGGAGACCATCCCCGCCTTCCTCAAAGGGGTGACGATCTTCGAGCCGCAGGGCAACGCCGCAGCGGAGATTGCCGCGCACCTACGCCGTTCGGCTCGGCGATCCGGCCCCGTTCTGATCGCTGCAGCCGTCGCCGTGCTGGTCACCCTTGCCGTCTTGTTCTATCCGCCGGTCCGCCGCTTCATCGGAGGCGGTCAGGAAGCGTTCAACCGAAAGGATGCGTTGTCAAATTTCGTGAACATACTGGTTTTTCCGCCGAACATGATCGAGAGGACCGAATATTCCCTGGACCCCGGCTCATCTTTTCCGCCAGGACGCGGAGATGTGGTGAGCCTGGAGCGCGTCGCCTTCGGCCGGGTCTCCAATGACTTCAACGCGTTCAACATCATGGTCGCCGTGACCAATACCACCGCGCAGCCGATCCTGCTCGATTTGACGCATCGGTTTTTTGATCTCGAAGATGATCAGGGTCGCAAGTCGGAGCTGTTGTATTTTTGCTGCAAGGCTTCCGGCGAATCGCTGGGTCCGGGCCAGCAGCGGCAAATTCAGCTGTTGTATCGGTCTCCTCCGGGCTGGGAAGGTAAGTCGCTTTCCGCACACATGATTTATTTCCGGATATCGGGCTTGCTGCCGCTGCTCAGGGGCAGCTGGTCATTCCGGCCGTTGGCAACTGCCGACTGAAGACCACGGAATCGAGCCGGCCTCATACCCAGACTCCCTAATGTTTAGACAGCGAGGGGGCAATGACCAAACGCGTTTTCAAACCCGGAACCATGCTCTATCCGCTGCCGGCCGTGCTGGTCCTCCTGCGGTAATGCCCGGGAGGGCTTCAACATCATCACTTTCGCCTGAACCGGCACCCTGTGCAGCGAACCGCCCATGTGCTACATCTCGGCGCGCCCGGAACGCTACTCCTACGGGTTGATTCAAAAAAACCGCGAGTATGTCATCAAACTCACCACCCGCTCGCTGGTTTTTGCCACCGACTGGTGCGGGGTCAAATCGGACCGCCAGGTGGACAAGTTCAAAGAGTTGGGTCTGCCCCCCTCGCAGCCCAGAAGGTCCGCGCACCGCTCATCGCCGAGTCGCCCCTGAACATCGAATGCCGGGTCCGTCAGGTCCTGCCCCTGGGCAGCCATGGCATGTTCATCTCCGAAGTGGTGGCCGTCAACGCCGAAGAGGGGCTGATCCATCCGCGCAGCGGCGCCTTCCGGTTTTCCCACGCCGACCCCATCTGCTTTGCCCACGGCCGCTATTTTGCTCTGGGCCGCCTGCTGGGCACCTTCGGTTTTTCCGTGCGCAAGAAAAGCAAATCCAAGCGGCGCCGACGTCCCTGAAATTACCCGTCAGGGAAAGGGATCAAAAATTACTAAAACGGGAATAAATATTTCGATTGTACAATTGTGAATTTAAATTTTATTCACCGCAGAGGCGCTGAGGGCGCAAAGGGTAATTATTTTTTATTTGCCGTTGAGAGGACGGCAAACAAAAATTTTCAAGCCCTGCGGGCAAAATAGATATCTGATCTTCGAGTTGCCTGGGTTCGTATCCGTAAAATTGTGTGGTGGCCATAAGATTCTATATAGGCCGATTTAAGTTATGCCGTCAGCGGATTGTTTTTCATTTGCGTTTTCTTGCAACCCGTTTCAGCGAGACCTCTCAAAAGCGAATGAAAAGAAAAGTTCTCTCTGTGCTCTTTGCTCCTCTGCGGTGAAAAAAATAATACTAATACATCGCCGTAATTACGAATAGGAACACTTAATATTGGTATAATTAATTGAGCAGTCGGGGAGTTTATTGCGCTATAGACCGTCATTCCTGCGAAGGCAGGAATCCAGAAAATATGGTACCGAGTGGACTGGATGCCCGCCTCCGCGGGCATGACGAGAAAAAAACCCCGCCTCCTCAATTAATTATATTGATAAAATCATTAGGCCATAGTAGGCATGACTGTCGGTAAACAATCAAGCGAATCGTCTCAAACTGAGACATGGCTGGATGTTATGTTTTCAGATCGTTTCAATTGGGATCTGAGCCCCAATGCGCTGAGCCTGATTCTCCTGGACAAGAAATCCCGGGGGGAACCAATTCTTGATTTGACGCAGTCCAATCCGACGCAGGCCGGATTGGAATATAAGGCGGATGATATTCTTGCGGCGCTGGCGCAGGCTGAAACGATGACGTATGAGCCCGATCCGCGCGGTTTGCTAAAAGCCCGCCGGGCGATTGCCCGGTACTACCTTGAGCTGGGCGAGCCCATCCACAGCGAGGCCGTCTTTTTGACGGCCAGCACCAGCGAAGCGTATTCAATGATCTTCAAGCTGCTGGGAAACCCGGGAGACGAGATCCTTATTCCCAGGCCCGGCTATCCCCTGATCTCGTACCTGGCGCGCTTTGAAAGTTTGCAGCCCTTCTCTTACCCGCTGCGCTACAACGAGGTGGCGGGATGGTCGATCGACCTGGATGTGCTGCAGGCGCTCATCACCCCCAGGTGCCGGGCGATTGTTGTGGTCAACCCCAACAACCCGACCGGCAACTACCTCAAACGGCAGGAACTGGCGGATCTCGATCAGATTTGCCGCCACCACCACCTGGCCCTGATCGTCGACGAGGTATTTTCCGACTATCATGGGGCTGAAGGGCTGCCGGAGGTTCCAACGGTCGCAAACCGCGCTCAAGCGCTGACCTTCGTCCTGAACGGTTTTTCTAAAATGCTGGGGCTGCCCCAGGTGAAGTTGGGCTGGGTTGTCCTCGGCGGCGATCCCGGCCTGTCTAAAGCAGCCCAGGATCGCCTGGAAATACTGCTGGATTTTTATCTTTCCGTTTCAACCCCCGTCCAGCACGCGGCCGCAAAGCTGCTGGGTCATCGCCCGGAAATTCAGCGCCAAATCCTGGCCCGCATCGCCGCCAATAGCCGAATCTTGGCAGAGCAAATTAGCCGCACCTCCAACTGCCGTGCGTTGGTGCGGGAAGGCGGTTGGTATGCCGTCGTTGAAATTTTTGACGCGATTTCCGAAGAAAACCGCATTCTGCAGCTGCTGGAACATGAGCATACTTTGGTTCATCCGGGTCATTTTTATGGATTTGATAAAGATGGCATTGTGGTCGTCAGCCTGCTGCCCCCCGTTGAAACGTTTCACGCCGGAATTTCCAGGCTGATCTCACAGTGACCATCGCCCGCTTGACGTTTACAGTATCGATCGCATCTTTTTGATATTGTTTATGGAAGTTGATCGAACCCAATACACGGCAAAAGGAGGTACGCATGCGGCTTAAAGGCAAAACCATCGGTATTCTCGTCGGACCCGGATATGAGGACTTGGAGTTCTGGGTACCGTATATGCGCATGCATGAAGAAGGCGCCGATGTCAAAGTGATTGGAACCAAGGCCGGTGAAACTTATACCAGCAAAAGCGGCGGTCTGACCGCCGAAAGCCAGTTTTCCGCCGGCCAAATCACCGCCGACGAACTGGATGCGCTGTTGGTGCCCGGTGGTTGGGCCCCGGACAAGCTCCGCCGCGATAAGAATATTTTGCAGCTGGTGCAAAATATGAATGCCCAGGGCAAAATCCTGGGATTTATCTGTCACGCGGGTTGGGTGGCAGCCAGCGCGGCCATCTGCAAAGGCAAACGGGCAACCGGCAGCACCGGTATCAAGGATGACATGGAAAACGCGGGCGCCATATGGGTTGACGAACCGGCCTTGCGGGAGGGAAATTTGGTGTGGGGCCGCGTAGTGGCGGATATTCCGGATTATTGTCGGGAATTGATAGCGGCGCTTTCCTGAGGTTTTCAACCCAAAGAACGATTCCCATATATGATGGAAGGCAGGGCAATTCGCTGCCCTGCCTTCGCCTCATCATTGCTTGATGTTTTTCAACCCTTTAGTTCTTGAATTTGCGGCTGACTCCTAAAAGACCCACCAGACCGAAACCGAAAAGCAGCATAGTAGCAGGTTCGGGGACCGGGGGAGGGGTGGTGATCTTACCCCAAAGTAAGGTAGAATTTGTGCGACCTTCAGTAGACCGAAATTGGTCGACCAGACTGTCGGCGGAAGGCCCAAAACCGAGCAGCTCCAGGGTGTACTCTACCCCGCCGATATCAAAGGTCTCATTGGCGAACGATGATGGGAAATAAATAAAGTCATCATCGCCAGAACCACCGGTGTTATTGGGCGTCTCATTGACGGTAAAAGTAAAGTCAAATGAGCCATTTAATCCGGCAGGATCGGCGAAGCTGAGACTGATGGCGAGGTCGACACCTGACAGGGCATTGAAAGTCGGGTAGTTAAAGTGCCGTAGCTGTCCAACTTCAAATGCCTCGCCGACATTGAACACATAAGGAGGAGGCGCAACACCTGTGAAACCTAATCCACTTTGAAGAACTCCGGCAGGCTCGCCCCACCTAATTTGGTTTTCAATACGGTTATTATACTCCGGGTTAGCAACACTGAAATAGTTGATAGGTGATCCACCAACTGGATTGCTCCAAGTCCCTATGGAACTATCTAGTATGAGGGCATTTGCTGCACCCATCGTTCCACAAACTAGAAATGCCACAAACAACAACAGTAAAATTTTTTTCATGTACCCTCCTGTTTTGAAGTTAGTTAAGATCGAACCGACGAAAGCTGATAAGAGTACTCTTCTATAAGTTTCCTATCCCTCCTTTGGTTAAATGAACATTGCCCGTCCAAAAAAATAGCACAACGACTACATTTGGCTGGCCACACCTAAATTTTTACCTCGGAGGATGATGATCCGGCGTACGGGAATTTCAGCATGAACATGCGTTGCAAACGGTCTGAGTAAGAATCCCACTTGTATGTAGTAATCCCGCTGCTCCGGTTATAAGGATCTTCCCCAACAACATGAAAGCAAAATATATGCCATTCAGTATAACACTCTGATTATATAGGGTTTTATGATTTTTTAGGACTGCGAATCATTGCAAGTGTATAGTATTTCGACAGGCAGAAATGGGTTTCAAATGTTTAATTTATTTATGATTTCTTGCTTTCTAGGCTTAAAAATGCCTTTAAGTTGAACGAAGCATGCCGAGGCTTCCTTGGGGATAGAAGAATAATAATGTAAATTTTTCCGTCAAAAAGATCGTTTTAATCTTCAATTAAGTTAACAAAATTATTAATTTCAAGATGTTACAAGATGTTATTGGAAGTATAAATTTTCGACTGGAATCCGATTTACCGATCGGATGGATGAAGCCGATCGGTAAACATTCTCTGACCGGATCTTCTGCGCTGCGGAAATAATGGGCTTAGCGCCAATTTCGGGAACGAGCTGCAGCGTCGTCGAAGCGTGCTTTGAAATGGGTTAAATCTTGAAGGGGATGGATGATTGTCTTCGGCTTATCGGCGGGAGCTAAATCGGAAAGATCTTTCACCAAACCGCTGCCGATGAGTGCAAAGCGTCCGGTACCGTAAGCCGTAATATCCGGTGAAACCGGCACAACAATTTTACATTGCGTAACATCAGCCAGAAATTGGCAGAAATACGAATTATTGATCAGACCGCCGTCCACTGAAAGGCTGGCCTGTTGGCCGGTCAGGTGAAAAATCGCATCCAGCAACTGGGCCGTACGCAGGGCGATTCCCTCCAAGACCGCCCGGCACAGGTCTTCCCGGGTGGTCTCAAGGCGCATTCCCAGCCACAGGCCCGCGGCCGACCGATCCCAATAGGGGCATGCCAGGCCGGATAAGGCCGGCACAAAGACGAGTCCTCTCGAAATAGCGCAAGGTTTATCGAAGTGATTGATGTCGCCAAAGTCGGCAAAAAGACCGAGATTTTTAGCCCAATTGACGGCCGACCCGGCGTTATAAACGCCGGCATCGACGGCATAAACCGGTTTTCGGTGGTTGAGCTGCCAGGCGACGGTTGATAAAATCCCCCGGTCATGATCGCTTTGAACGGTTTCGCCCACATTGGCGAGCGCAAAAACCCCTGTGCCGAAGGTCGCCTTAATTTGACCGGCTGAATAGCATCCGTGCCCCATCAGGGCCGCCTGTTGATCCACGACACTAGCAGTAAGGGGTATCTCGCGCCCCTTGGATTTCAAAACACCGAAATGGGCAGTCGTGGGTCTGATTTCCGGCAGAATTTCCATCGGAATTTCGAAAATCTCACACAGATCCGGGTCCCAATTACACGTTTGGAGGTTCATCAAGCTGGTGCGGGAGGCCGTCGTCACGTCCGTGGCATATTCGCCGGTCAGGCGGTAGATGAAAAAACTGTCGGAGGTGCCCAGTTTCAGTTGACCTATTTTTAACAGCTTGGCGGCCTGAGGAACATTTTTTAAGATCCAGCGCAGCTTTGAGGCCGAAAAATACGGGTCCAGCGGAAGGCCCGCCCGCTCCAAGGTCAGATGTTCCGCGCCCTGGCCTTTGAGCGATTCGATAAATTCGGTCGTGCGCTGGTCCTGCCAGACAATGGCATTGTAAACGGGCAGGCCGCTTGCGCCGTCCCAGGCAATCACCGTCTCCCCCTGAGTGTCGATACCGACGGCCTCAAC
>CP070771.1:685724-696462 GCA_020345785.1 Desulfobacterales bacterium | reverse complement strand
GCCAGAAAAATCCGGGGATGCGCCAGCAAGGCCGTCATGCGAAATCCCACCCAGGTATAAAAACCGCCCAGCCGCAGCTGGGCTGAGAGGACCATCAGTGCATACAGCAGGATAATCGTCGGCAGGTCTACGGCGGCAAGGGCGTTATCAAGCGATACCGCGCCACCGACCACCATGACGATGGCCCCGAGCAGGGCGATACCGGTGCGATCGATCAGCAAGCCCGGCACCCGTCCGATGGCCACACCCGTGTAGGTCAACAAAAAAATGACAACCACAAAAAATGTCCCGTTGTCCATATGGAAGCTTCTTTTTCGATGTTGTTAACTGTGTCGGAGACAAATCATGAAACAGGCGAGAAATAGGCCATTTAACCCGTTCTAGCGGTTTTTCATTCTGGTTATTTAGGTTTATTCCGGAACCCGTTCCATATTTTTGTTTTTATCAAAATAGGCGTCTGCGCTATAATTCTTAATCATCTTTATATTAAATGCCAACAGCCTTCTGTTTTAAAATGAATTATAAATATGGACGAACAATTAGACCAAAAAATCCAAACCTTGGCGCGATGGCTGTATGAATCCCGTTATCCGGTGGTGTTTACCGGTGCGGGTATCAGCACGGAATCCGGACTGCCGGATTTCAGAGGTCCTGACGGGGTGTGGACCCGGCGGGATAAAGGATTGCCTCCGCGACCTATGAGTAAACCCTGGGATAAGGTGAATCCCAACAGTGGGCATTATGCCATCGTAGAGCTGCAGAAATTAGGTAAACTAAAATTTTTAATATCCCAGAATGTGGACAACCTGCATTTAAAATCTGGTATTCGCCCGGAGCTTATCGCCGAACTGCATGGCAATATGACCAAATTGCGGTGCCAACGTTGCGAGCAGACCTATGACAAAGATGCCGGAACGACAGCGTGCCCTTGCGGCGGGCGTTTGGTATCGAGTGTTGTGGATTTCGGGCAATCCCTGCCGGCAAAGGATCTAAGGCTGGCCTTTGAACATTCACGCCTCTGCGACTTGTTTGTCGCTTTAGGCTCCAGCCTGGTGGTGACACCGGCGGCTGAAATGCCGAATGAAGCTTTAGCGGCCGGCGCAAGGCTGGTCATTTTAAATAAGGGTGAGACGCCTTTTGATAAATTTGCGCATCTAAGATTTCATGAAAATATCGGCAAAGTACTGCCCCCGGCGGTCAAACGGTTGAAACGGCTGATGGGATTGTTCGAATGATGCCGGCAACCGTGCAAAAAAAGCGCACCTTTTATTCTTTTTTACAGATTGTTGCTGTTCGGCCGGCCCATGCGCAAGGGGCCGCCGCGGGCAGTGGGCCACAACAGGCAATTGCCCGCGGAACCCGGAACCGTAAACACATCCATCCCGTGGTCGAAGGTTTGCACAAAAATTTCCAGCTGCCCGTCGCCATCCAGATCACCGACAGCCGGGGCTGCCGGCGCACCATTGCCATTGCCGTTGTAGCCGGGATCGGGCAGGGAAACATCGTGCAGCAGGGAGCCGTCGGCACCTAAAATCAACAGGTAGCCCGAATCAGCGACATCCGGGTCACCATAGGTGGTAAACAGCAGTTCCGGCGATCCGTCCTGATTCAGATCCGCCGCCGTCACCTCGGAGGCATACATCACCGCCTTTCCGTGGGTAAAATTAAAGCGCCAGATCTCGTCGGCATCTGCGTCGAAGGCGTAAACGAACCCGTCATTTAACGTAACAACAATTTCCGGTGACGCATCCCCCTGGATATTGACCGTGGCGGCTGCCGGCACACCGTTGGGCGGATACCAGCCGTCAACGGTGATGGGGAAATCGCCCCGGGGAAGCTCCTCCCAGCCGCTTTTGCGCATGGCCGAACGGTCGCCGCCGCCGTGGGCGCCTTCCAGCACCATGACGGCGTAGGCCTGGGTCTGATAGGGAACATTGAATTCAACATTGGGAATGCCGACCACCTCATTGCGGCCGTCACCGTCCAAGTCGACAATATTGGGCGGCGATGCCGTCCACTGGAGCCACTCCTGTTGACTGGGATGAGGCCAGTCTCCGGTATGCAGATGATAATGGTTTTCTTCCACCTGCGGATCGGCCCAGCGGATGAACTGCCCCCAGGTCATGGGCAGGCCGAAATACGAACTCTGACGGTTGGAAAAGTAAGGGGATGCATCGATGGCCTTACCGTCCGGGTCAAAGGCCTGAATGTGGTGGTTATCATAGGTGACGATGATTTCCAGTTCGTCATCATCATCAATATTGCCGATGCCCACATTGAGTCCGTAGCATCCGTATCCGTTGTGGCCCTGGCCGTTGCGATCGGCATCGCCGCCGTCGCCGCTTAAATGATTATAACGCGGCCAGGCCGGATAGCTCAGACCGGGGGGCTGGAAATTAGATCCGTCGTAGGCAAACACAAACACCTGGGCCCCGCCGTCTGCCGCGCTCTGGGTCTGGGTTGTGGTGGCGACTATTTCGATCAGGCCGTCGCCGTTGAGGTCGGCTGCCGCCAGGCCCCTGACCTCCGGCGATTCACCGGCGGTGGTCGTGTCCGCCGGCCAACCGCTTTTTAATTGCAAACCACCGCTGCGCCACTCGTAGGCATACACTTCATGGCCGCTGCCGTAGACGACTTCGGCAATGCCGTCACCTTCCAGGTCGACCACCACGTGGGGAGCATACACCCGGCCGCTGCCGCCGTCGACCCGGTCCAGCAGGTTTCCATCACTGCCGAAAACATAAACCGAGTAGTAAGCAGCTATAAGTTCGTTGGCGCCGTTGCCGTCCAGATCCGCCACAACCGGCGAGGCATACCAGCTTGTTTGTCCGGCCAGGTTCATGACAAACTCGGGCCTTTGGACCTCGCCGCTGCTCTGCCCGGCCTGGCAAACAACATTGCGCTCACCGCCGGTGCTACTGCCGTTTTGCAATGTTCCGCCATTGGAGGCACGGTCTTCGGACGAGCCGCCCCCGCCGCCGCAGCCAAGCGATGCGGCAACCAAAACAAGCACCCGGCAAAAATAAATCAGCCACGACCCGAGTCGGCCTGTTGTCGATTTCATCATGTATTACCGTCCTTTTTCGAATAAATGTATTCTGGGGATGCAATACTATGAAGGTGAGCAAATATCGTGCAAGCTTCTTTAAAAATTTATTGTTCCCGATTTCATTTAGTTAACGCAAAGCATAGTAGAAGCATATTGGATGATGTGAACAATTTTGGACAATGGCTGTATACTTTTGGGCAACTCTTTCCTAAAATGAGTGTTTAATATTTCAAAAAAGGGGGAACTATTTTTTTACTGCCGGCGCAAAAATGAAACTAGAAAAATCAAATACCCGAGGCCGGTCAAGATCAGCCCCCAGCCGACTGCGCCCTGGCTGAAAAACCCCCAGGCAGATGCAACAACATGGATCAAGCCATAGAAGGATAGAATGTGCAGGATGGATGGATTTATCAGGAAATAGTCAAAGTAGCCAAACATGGCGAAAGCGAATAGAAAAAGGGCCACCACCGCCAGCAGCCAATGAGGAACGAAAACACCCATTATATCGAATCCGGCCCGCCAGGCGGAGCCTGTTTGGTTGAGCTTGGCACCAGGTTTTAGACCTGAAAGATCGTCGCTTGTCAGAATTCGGTTGCACAGGCCCGGATGCTCAAGATTCGCCATAAACTGCCAGCTGTAATAGTATCGGATCTTACCCCAGGGCGCAAAGCTTGCGATGAGGACCAGAAGAAATGCCGTCGTTACTGGCACCGGCCATCGTTTTGTCTCTTGGGACGGCATGATCATGTCATTCTTAAAAGAACTTCAGAAAATATTGGTAAGTCATTTTTTCTTGTTCAACAGGTCTTTGAGGTTGGCAAAAGGTTTATCAATTCCAGATGACTGCTGTTGATCCTCCCCCGAGACGGACGTGTCATACCATTCCTGATCCAGATAGCGTGAGTGCTCGTTGTCGTGGCAGTAGATACAGAGCAGCTCCCAGTTGCTGCCATCCGGCGGATTGTTATCGTGGTTGTGGTCCTTATGATGGACTGTCAGCTCACGGCGTCTTTTGCCTTCAAATTCGCGTCCGCACCGCCCGCAGACCCACGGAAACATCTTGAGCGCCTGCTCCCGGTAGCCCTGCTCCCGCTGCAAACGGTCGCGCCGAGCCTCGGCTACAACCCGGTCCATTTCGTTCGGGTCTAATTGCTTTTTCTTTGATGCCATCTGCTTTCCGTGTATATAAAATATATTGTACCTGGAAGACCGCAGCCCGATCGCCAATTGGAGATCGCCAACTGTCCAATCGTTTCTAATTCAACGCCACACCATCGGCAAAAACAACAAGCTCGCGGATCGAGCCTCACAGCGCGATCCGGGTTTAATCGAATTTGCCTTGAGCCAGTCTTGCGTGAACCTCCTTGTGGTCCATATCAGAAGGAGGCGGGTGGACGACATGCAAGACTGTCAGCTCGGACAAAGCCCGGACTCCCCTTTTTTCCCCTTTGGGAATGATGATTATATCGTTTTTGGCCGCGGACACCCGCTCTTCGCCTGCTGCCACCTCAGCCTTCCCATCGAGAATGCACAAAACCAGTTCAACCTCCGGAGCATGTACCGGAATAAACTGGCCTTCCTTAAAATATGCCAGGACGACTTTCATCCCCTGGCTCTGGTATACAGCTTTGGGAACAAACTTAGCATCATCCAGGGATTTTAACTCTTCCGCATTGACCCTGACTATTTTTTCCATCTGGAACTCCTTTCGCTACCTATTCTAGTGACTGAACAAAAAGTCCCGTTTTTCGGTAGGTTGGGTTGAGCCCGACCGATAAAGTTGGGATTCGTCCCTCAAACCAACCTACGAAAATAAAGCGCTTACGCCGAACTAAACGCATGGGGGCGGAACCCAACACCGCCATTGGACGGATTTTCGTTCACCCACTATCTAAATTATAGTTCACACGAACATCAAATCGACCATATTTTAATACTTAAAATTTTAAGGATGATCAATTTCGGGATTAAAAATCAGCCCTCGATCGTCTTGAATTTTTCTTTCGGCGCTCCACAGATCGGACACATAACGGGAATTTTTTGGTCCGCGACATATCCGCAAACCTGGCATACATGATAAGCTTTTACTTCATTTTTAATCACATGGTAAATGGCGCGTTCATATAATTTTGCATGAAAGGCTTCAGCATCTCTGGCTTGACTGAATGCCAGTGCGGCAGCTGTCTCACTGTCCTTTTTTCCATAAGAACCCCCCAAATAGGCGGCTGAGTATTGTCTGCGTCAAGAAATACTGCCAATTTTTCGCTAGTTCGGCTAGACATGTTTCCTCTTTCCATCCTTTATTCTACAGACAGCCACGGCATATTTTTTGACCATCAACTGCTTCCATTTTAGAAGGCATCGTCGGCTCGCCGCATCGAGCGCAGGGTTCAGACGGTTCGATGCGGGCTCTTGCCGGCAGCTCCATCCCCACGGGCGAGATGGTGAACAGCCTCTCCACCGAAGCCTCCAATATATCGCAGGTTCTGTTAAAATGAAGCTCTTCAAAGCGTTTGTGTTCTTCCGCGGTCTCATCACCGCGTGTGATTTTTTGAATCAAAGCCATGTGTTCTTCATCCGGTTTGAATGCGTCGGGCTTCATGGCCACGCGCACCCCGCGGCCTGTGTTTCGGCTCAGAAGCGTCAGAGCCATCTTGCCATAGTCTTTGTATATAAAATTGCCTTTGCCGAAGGTACATCCTGTAAGCACCTGTGCGGCATCAGCAGAGCAAGCGTCGGTTTCCACGACAGCGACGATTTCTTCATCTTCGGCTTGTTTTTCCCGCAGCCATGCCAAAGCAGATTGGGCTGCCCTAAAGCCGATCGAAAGACCGGGGCATACATGACCGTGGAATTCCGCGCAGCGTTTGAAATCATCGCTGTCAAGTATTTCCTGTGCCGTCATGACGCGGTTTCCTTTCATTTTTGCAAAAATGTAAAACTAAGGAGTGAAAACGTCTTCTTTAACACAATTTTTACCTGAATCTTTGGCCTCTTCGAGCAGTTTCAGTGCATCCTGATGGAGCTTTTTTCTATCACCCTTTGTGTCGCGTGACCATATGACGCCGAAGCTGGCCGTTAAACAATCGGCCTTGCCGAGGCCGAAGTTCCTTCTGCCTCTGGTTTTCTCCATAAACCTGGTTCGGGCATCCTCAGCGATTTCGACGCCGCTTGTAGCATTGGATGTCCGAATCAGCATGATTCGGTCAGGATCTCCTACGGAGAGGAAGAATATGTTGTGCTTTTCTCCCTTGTCGGTAGAGGCTTCTTCGAGCGACCCCGCAAGGATGTCGAGGACCTCAGCTCGGAGCAGTGTCGCGTTTGATTGGCCGGCCAAGTGTTTTTTCAAATTGTCAACGTCTGCATAGATAAAGCTTACACCTTTGCCCTCGCCTTCTTCTTTTTCTCTGATTCGATCGATTTCTTCCAAATATTCCTCTTTTTGCAGGCCTGTCTTCAGGGCTCTCACCAGCTGTTCAATCTTGTCGAGACCTTCTCGAACCGGCGCGATGGCGTCGAATTCCGCCCTAGTGAGCTGACCCGGGAGAAAGATGCGCGTCCATAAATAGCTGAGCAAAAAGCCGCTTACCAGAAAGTAAAGGAGAATCAAAAGAACGAATCCTTGGCTGCTGTCATACCCGCCAAGGCCTCCCGCAAGATACGCGGCTGCTGCGTTGAGTTTCTTCGGAAGCACGCTGATTTGCGTGAGTCCAACTCCCACGAGGATCTTGGTCAACCAATCGGAGATATCCTCGAGATTGGTGTTCGGCTTGTATCGCGGTTGAGTTTCACCGTTTGAGCCCCCTTGTGCTTCCCCACTTTCGCCGGGGGTCGCACGCTGAAGCGAGCGCGGTATGGCAAACAGGAAACCGAGCAGCACCCCAATGAGAAAGGCCACACCGGAAACCAGGAGGCCGAAGCCGAAGACGGACAATCCTTGCGCTAGACTATCGGCCTGAATCGAAAACGCGCCGACTGCGATGATACCGAGCAAAATCGCCAGGCACAGCACCACGAAGGCTATCGTTTCTTTGCCTTCTTGAGTCCTTAATTTGCCATTTTTTGGAGGCATGAGCTACCTTCCGTTCCTTGCGAATGGTCGATACATGATGAAATTTTTTTTAAAAATCCATCCCACGTTGTTTGCAATCATTTAGGGTGGGAGTATAGACGAAACAAATCCTGACGTCAATCCGGGCACATGAACTTCTATCGAGCAACCGCGTCGGCTGTTTGGTTATTCCGCCTCAGGGAGAAAGAGCAAGCAGCTCAAAAACGTGTCGAGGTAGTGGCGTTCGCGACCGGCGAATGCTGTGCGGGCCTCGTTCCATGACGCGGCAATTTTGTTGTAGGCGTCTCGATTCATGGCCTAACGATTGTCTGCCGCATTAGTTCGTCCACCAGCGGCACAACCCCGTAGCTGAACCCGGCACCCAAAATCAGTACGTAGGCTGCGGGCTCTGTCGGAGGCGGTGCCACACTGAAATGGGAGTAGCTCGATTTGTGCGGCATGGATTCAAGATGGGTCCTAATTCTGCTAACCATTTCAGCGTCAGTGATGGTGGTTACGTCAATCATAGTTTTTGCCTACCTTAAAGGTTGAAACCTTTGGGTCGTGGCACTATCCTCGTGGGGTATGTTTGTTTTTTAAAGATCGAGGGCAGTCATGGTTGGATGGTAATCATCATGGGATTAAAAGCAATGTTAATTCGGTTCTATCGGATTCCCACGGAAGATTCCACTCACAGCTGATGCCAATCATGTAAACCGAGGATTTGAACTTTATTCAATTCACTTATAATGTCGGCAACCGCACCGTGGAGAACAGTTTGCTGGCGCCGGCGGCTGAGCAGGGAATGGCGGCCTTAATCAACCGTCCTTTTCAGAGCGGCGTCCTATTTCGGGAAGCAAAGGGCAAAGACTTACCGGAAAGGAAAAAAAGGGTCGTTTGGGCCCGGAACCTTTGCGCGGTATAGCCTGAGATCGGGGCTAGCAGATGGGCTGTGATTCAGAGTTGCTGCATGCCGCCTGTCTCTTCAGGGATTGTATCTTGAATTTCGACAAATCCCAGCAGACCGCCAAACAGCGTCAGATTGATTTTTTCCCCCCCCACCAGCTCCAGATTGACATGGTTTTGCATGTCGTAGAAGTTGTTCGCATCGATTGGGGCCCACCGGTCTGGAACACCCTGACCCACCCATCCACTGACAGGGTAGGAAGCACCGGCAACTGAAGCTATAACCAGCATTCCCGCGGACGGTTCATCCCCGCTATCACTTACCTTGTGAACCAGGACGTCGTTTCGAACGATCCTACTTGCTTTTTCAGTCCTCACCCTATGGTCCGGCGAAAACGGTGCTGCACTCGGGGACACGTAGGTAATATTTCCCGTTTTGCTAACGCTTACAATCTGGAAATAATAGTCTGTGTCCGGTTGC
Organism: Desulfobacterales bacterium; assembly: GCA_020345785.1. The sequence continues at coordinate 687,975 of CP070771.1, read as the reverse complement.
AAGCCTCCCACCTGAACTTTCATCACACCGAGTTCCTCTGCGGGAGGATGTTCCGCACTTTCGGATTCAACTTTGGCTTCTGCACAGGGTATGGTGCCGTCTGCATCAAGAAACACGTTCACCCAAGCGGTTGCCGGTTCAGAGGTCGCCCACACCACCGAAAATTTCACCGGGGTTACATCGGTCACCATCAAACTGTCTTCAATAACAAATGCTTGACCACCGCCACTCACAGCGATCACCAGCACGAGTGCCGGCAAAATTACGAATATTAGCCTTTTTATCATCATCAATACGGTCTCCAATCCAATTTTTCTTGGTTCATATAAATGATATAGCCCTCGCTTGTGCGAGTCATATATTCATCCCCGGCGGGTGACCCCAGAAACCAAGACGTGCTCTGCCAGCCTTCGTCCGGGTTGAATCTTTCGATATAAGAGACTTGATCCTCATCACCTAAATCTTCCAACATTTGGTAACTGTTATATACAAAGCCGTCGCCTGCGGCCGGCAGACACACCGGGTTCATGCCGGGTAAGAGGTCGATTGACACTCCCAGGGCGATTCCCTCAAACCAGACGTTATTTACATCCTCTTGCAGGTAGATGTAATAGGCTTCACCCGGTTTGATTGGAAAGTCCGGCCCTGCGGGCATTCCCATAAACCAGGAGGCCATCTCCCAGTTCCCTGTTTGCTGATTGTAACGTTTGATGCTTTCAACCACATCGGAATCTCCAGCTGCTTGTTCTTCCAAATAGATAAGCAGGCTATGGGCAGAAAAAGACGTTTCCGTATAGACCGGCAGACAGACAAAATTTAGATCCATATTCAAATCAAAAGTAAAACCCGACTCTCTACTAAGGTAAGCGGCATCCGGCAGCGCCATCTGCTCCACTCCTGTTGGTTGGGCGCTCTTTTGGATATTTACATAATTGCCCAATTGCCCACCGAAACTCCATAGAGTCAGTTCCTCATCTCCCAGCAGCTGCAGATTTTCATGGGTTACTTCCGAATAAATCCGGTTAAGATCGACCCGGGCCCAGGGGCTGGCCATATCTTGACCGACCCAGGCGGTGACCGGGTAATCACCGCCGGTCACGGACGCCACCAGCAAGGCCCCATCTGCCGCATAGCCATTCTCGTCAAAGATCTTTTGCTTGATGAGATCGTTTACCACCGCAGCATCAGCCGATTCGGTTATCACTTCGAAGACCTGTGGGTAAACAGGCGTATAAAGGACTTGGCCGCTGGCCTTGGATATAGTTAAGGTCTGGAAGTAATAGGTCCTGTCGGCCTCCAAGCCGTTCACCGTAACCTTCATGACGCCGATATCTTCCGCCGGTGGATACAACCGGCTCTCGGAAACTTTGGCAAGATTGCTCAGGAGCGCGCCGGTCTCATCATAGACTTCCAAACTGCAGGTACTCGGTTCGGAGGCCTGCCAGATTACGGAAAAGCCATCGGAGGTCACATCGGTAACCATGACGTGGTCCACAGCCAGTGTGACAGCCGGATAACTTGCTGAATCCTGCGGATCGGTTCCGGCACTGTATTCGGTAAGATTGGCATGGCCGTCGCCGTCGCTATCCAGCCGCGCGTCAAACGGATCAAACGGATCGAAGCCATTGACCGCTTCCCAACTATCGGGCATCAGATCGTTGTCATTATCAGGGTCGTAGTGGTCACCAATTCCATCACCGTCTCTGTCATCATCTAAAGTTATCTGGATGGCGGCGGTTGTGGAATTACCCGCTTGATCCAAAGCCGAGAGTTCAATGGTATTCATCCCGGCCTCCAGTTCCACCGTGGTCTCGGTAGCAGTTGGCCCGAGCGTCTCACTGCCGCCGTTGACAGTAAGTATGAGACTGGCCGGATTCTCCCCATCTATAGTCCAGCGTACAGTCTGAATCGCTGGATAGAGGTAATCACCATCACTGGGTGAGGTAATGGTGACCATCGGGGCCGTGGCGTCCACCGTAAAGCTCCAGCTGAAAGGATCGGCGGCATACCCCCATTGGTCGGCAATATAGATGGTAAGCGTATGGCTGCCGTCGGAGAGCGGATTTGGGGGCGTATACGCGATGTCGTCTTGATTCACTGTTGCCTGGCCGGTCACATCGACGCCGTCTAACAGCAATTGTACCGAAACCGGATCGATCAGGCTGTACTCATCGGAGTAGCCGGTCGTAATAACAGGCCTGTTGTTGTTGACGAGCGTCCCGGAAGCCGGATAAAGTTGATCGACATCAAT
>CP070771.1:674806-685624 GCA_020345785.1 Desulfobacterales bacterium | reverse complement strand
CTGCCAAGGCCGTCCTGTTTGCCACCGGCGGCTTCGGGCGCATCTTCAAGATCACATCCAATGCGCATGCCAACACGGGTGATGGTCCGGCGATTTGCGCCCGGCGCGGCATTCCGCTGGAAGACATGGAATTTTTCCAATTTCACCCGACCGGCATCATGGGCCTGGGTATTTTGATCTCTGAAGCCGTGCGGGGCGAAGGCGGCATCCTTCGCAACCGGGATGGCAAGCGCTTCATGGAGCACTATTCGCCGACACTTTTGGATTTGGCCCCACGGGATATCGTCGCGCGGTCAATTTTGACCGAAATTAGGGCCGGCAAAGGCATCCGGGGCGACCGAGCAATTGATGATTATGTCCACCTTGATGCGACCCATCTGGGTGCTGAAGTCCTGCGAACAAAACTGCCGGACATCACCAGTTTTTGTCAAACCTATCTGGGCATCGATCCGGCCGAGAGCCCCATTCCGGTGCTGCCCACGGCACACTACGCGATGGGCGGTATTCCGACCGACACCTTCGGCCGTGTCATCAGAGACGGTCGCGGAACCATCGTCGAAGGGTTATATGCGGCCGGCGAATGTGCCTGTGTATCGGTGCATGGCGCCAATCGGCTGGGGACCAATAGCCTGCTTGACCTGGTCGTGTTCGGGAGGCGGGCCGGCCAGCATATCGGTGAATATGTCAAAGAAGTCGAGTTCCCATCCGTCAGCAAGGATGTCGGCGACACGGCCGGTCTCTGGATTAAACAGCTGACCGATGGTCAGGCCGGTCCCCATGGCGGGAATATCATGGAGGAAATGCAGACTGTAATGATGGAAAAAGTCGGCATCTACCGCGAAGAACAGGACATGCAAGCGGCTGTTGATCAGATTCAAAACCTGCTCGAGCGCTACCAAAAAGTGCGGGTACAGGATACCAGCCGTGCGTTTAATACCGATTTGCTGGAGCTCATCGAACTGCGCAATCTGCTTGACTTGTCTTTGCTGACGGCAGCCTCGGCCTTGAATCGCCGGGAGAGTCGGGGTGCTCACAGCCGGGAAGATTTTCCTGAACGTGATGATGACGGCTGGCTGAAACATACCCTATCCTACCTGGACGGTGACAAAGTGCGTATCGAATACAAGGCGGTCGATACATCCATATGGGAACCCAAACCGCGGACTTATTGATATAGATATAAAGGATATGACCATGAAAATTACGCTTAAAATAAAACGCTTTAACCCCGAAACTGATGAAAAGCCCTATTTTCAGGAATACACCCTTGAAGCCAATCCAAATGACCGCCTGTTGGATGCGTTAATGTATGTCAAGCGTTTTCAGGACGGCACCCTGGGATTTCGCAAAAGCTGTGCGCATGGCGTCTGCGGCTCTGATGCGATGCGGATCAACGGCCAAGATGGTCTGGCGTGCAAAACCTTGATTAAGGACGTTGCGGCCCAGGATGGCGATACCATCGCCATTGAGCCGCTGCGGTATTTTCCCGTCCAGCGTGATCTGATTGTGGATCAGGAAGAATTCTTTAATAAATATCGGGCGGTCAAGCCGTATCTTATCAATGATGAGCTGCCTGAAGAAAAAGAGCGCATCCAATCCCAGGACGAGCGGATGGTCTATGATGACACGACGAACTGCATTTTGTGTGCCTCGTGCTATTCCGCCTGCCCGATTCCAGAAGAGCATTCAGCCTTCTTAGGACCGGCAGCCATCGTTCAGGCCTACCGGTTTTTGGCCGACACGCGCGACCAGGGATTCGAGAAACGCCTGCCGGAACTCGATCACCCGGATGGCGTCTGGCCCTGCCAAAACCACTTTAAATGCACCCAAAGTTGTCCAAGGTCCATCTTGATCACCAAACGAATAAACCAGACCAAGAAATTGATTGAAAAGTACCGGCAGCAAAGGAGTGAAAAAATAGAACGATAACTTTCGGCTTGCCTGAATTAAACGGTAATCGCGCCTTTCTAATCAATTTCATTATTTATTGATTCAACGGGCAGTCTAAGCGACCGAGTTCCGCTGCGATAGATTCGAGGCCTGAGCTGCCCAAATTTTTTATCGTCAGAACCAGATCCAACCCATCCACATCACCGTCATGATCCACATCGGCCGGGCACACGTCCCAAACCGTCAAATCAAACGCCGGCAGCGAAGCACTGGCACCGTGACTGTCTGTCACCTTAATCACAATGCCGGAGGTCGTACCCACATCTGTTTTACCCGGCGTGCCGGTCAAGGCGCCGGTAGCGGGATTAAAATCGGCCCAGGACGGCTTGTTCTCGATGCTGAAGGTTAGATTGTCGCCGACATCCGCATCACCCGCCGTCGGGATAAAACCATAATTTTCATCTTCATTAACGGAGGTAGGAGGTGTGCCGGAGATCGTCGGGGCATCATTCACCGAATTTATGCTGATGTTCACGGTAGCCGTATTCGAATCCAGCGAACCGTCATGGGCTTTATAGGTAAACGCATCCGTACCATGATAATTGTGATGCGGGGAATAGATGAACGAACCGGCATCTGTAAGTGTCAGGGTTCCCCTGGTTACATTATCCACCAAAATCGCAGTCAGCGCATCCCCGTCATTTTCGATATCATTAGCAAGAATTCCCGGGGCCTCGATTTCAAGCATATCATCTTCATCGAGCGTGTAATTGTCATCCACAGCCACGGGCCGAGTAATGGTGAAAGGTCCGACTGCGGTTACCTCCCTGTTTTCATTACCGAGATGGTCTACAGCGGTTACTGCAAAATAATAGTTTTCACCGAATGCCACGGTGGCATTCAGATATGTGCCGGCCGCCGGATTCGTAATCGATTGCGAAATCGGGGTCATTGAGCTGACGTTGCTGATGGGTGACGGTGAGCGGTAGACGTTAAAATGGTTAAAATCGCCATGCGTATCTGTAAATGGACCCCAGGTTAATCTCGCACCATTGTTCGCCTGCATCACGGCAAGACCCGTAATTGGCGCGGGCGCCGTGATGTCTATCTTGAAACCGTCGGGCGGCGAGAAGGCGCTCTCGTTACCCTGGGTATCCACACTGCTCAGTCGCCAATAGATATCACCTTCCGGAAGATCAACGGCCGCCGCATAGAAAGTGTCCGAAACGTACGTGTCAACGAGCGTCGTTTGAAAGTCGATGACGGAACTGATCTGGATGTGATAATTCTGTGCTTCGGCAACCGACGGCCAGGTCAAGATCGGCCTTAAGTTTTTGGTAGGGTCGGGCGTATACGCCAGCGGCGTGGGGATTGCGGGAGGTGCGGTATCCAATGTGAAGTCGTCACTTGCGGAAAAATCACCCTGAAGCCCCTGGCTGTCGATACTCGCTATGTGCCAGTAGATAACGCCGTCGGGCAGATCTGAGCTTAACGTATAGCTATTGGATGTCACGTTGCTGTTATCCACAATAGGAGATGAAAAATCGGAGTTTTCGTCGATGACGACTCGATATTTTGCAGCATCGGCCACAGCGGACCAATTCAGGGTCGGCCGTTTATTGTTGGTCGGATCAGGGCTGTATTCCACCAGGACCGGTGCCGGTACGGAGATGGTCGTGAATTGCCATACGGGTCCCGGCGTGCTCTGATTGTGACTGTCTCGCGCGATGACTCTCCAATAATAGGTCTTGCTGTATAAGAGCGTCGGCGACTGATAAGATGTAGCGGTTTGATCATCAGACACCCGGACCGACGCATCGGCCGCATCGACCAGGTTCTGGTTATCGCTGAAGTAGACATCATAGGTCAGTTGATCGCCTGGATCCGGATCGGAAGATAGCCAGCTCATCGTAACCCTCAATGGCGATCCCAGATTCGCCTGGTCTTCGGCGCCGCTGGCAGGCGTTGGATTGGACGGGGTATTCGGTGCGGAATTGACGACCTGCATGGTCACCGGTACGACTTCAGCAATGCCCTCAAACTCAATGCGGATGGTTCCGGAATAATTGCCGACGGCAAGGCCGCTTCTATCAACTGAGGCGACGAGATTGATCGATGGATTGGTAAAGTTAATCAAATCGACGCGCGACGGAAATGACAGCCATGGCTGATCCGTCGAATTCGTCAGGTACATATACGTCTTGCCCGTGATCTCAGTCACATTGACCGTTTGATTGATGAGAGTGGCGCCGAAATCAAGGCTGTCCGGAACAACCTTCAGGTTTTTGGCATAATTCCCGATTCGATGGGCTCTGACATCCCAGTCCGATCCGTTATGATACTCGTAGCCGACGAAAAACTCGTTATTATAGTCATTAAAGACCAGACGGCTCTTCTGTTCTATTTTCGAGCTCTCCCTCGCGATTCCGATCAAATGTGTCGTCAGCAGGCTCAAATCACTTGCTGCAAGGCGTTGACCCATGACATCCATCTCGCTGCCTGAAATCAGAAGTGAAAAGCTCAGCAGGTATTCGTCCTGGAAATCAAAATAGGAAATGGCCGGCCATAAAAGACTGTTTCCGGCAGACGAATAATACTGATAGGATCCGGCTGTACCCGCCGAGGATACCTTGCGAACATAGACCCCGTAGGCGTTTGCGGTGCCGTCGGAATCATACTGCCAGGTTACACCGTACTCGTCACGGTCAGGGTTATGGACGACGTCCGGATAGGTTGATTTAAAGCTGGTCGCAGCGATCGGGATGAGATCGGTGCCGGGTACCAGCACCCCGTTGGAATCCAGCCGCAGGGCATATATGTAGGAAAAACTGCTGCCGTCTGTAAGTTCAAATACGCTCAGCTGTTCATTTTGAAGGGTATTATAGGCCAACTTGGGTTTGGCGAAATGATAGCCATTTAGCGAGTTGTACTGTCCCGCAAGCACGCTGCCGGAGGCATTCACTACCATGCGGACAAAATCACGATACCCTTCTCCCGTAATATCGTTTTCAAAACCCACCAGATATTGATTATCCAATGGATTATAGGCGATGCACGGCAAATATTGTGACGTCGTGGTGCCGAGAATATTAATCGGGCCGCCGATGGTCGTTCCGCCGGCAGACACCCGCTGGCCTATGATCTGGTAATGGCCGGCGCCATTGGAATCATATTCTGCAACCACCAGGTAGTCATTTTCGGCGTCGTTATAGGCCAGTTGCGGATTCTGCTCATGATATCCGCTCGCCATAATCGCAAAGGCACCGCCGATTTTTGCGCCGCTGCCGCTGATCCGCTGGCCGTAGATATCCCAGTTGCCGCCGGTACCCGAGGCATCATAGGCATAAACCACCAGATACTCATCGGCAACTGAGTTGTATGCAATATCAACCGCTTTTTCATCGCGCGAAGATGAGGCCGCCTCGATGACGTCATCCACTTTACCCAGGTTGAGCTTGGCAACCGGACCGACGGATTCGATGGCAGTCAGAATGCTGGAATTCGTATCAAAGGCGACCACACAATAGTAGTATTCCTCTCCATATTCCGGTGTTGTATCCAAATAACTTGTATCGGAGATTGAGCTTAGCGTGATGATGGGGGTCAGGCCGCTGATGTCTGATATTTCAACAGTGGAGCGATATAGGCTGTAGTGATCAAAGGCGCCCATCCCGGGATACGGGTTCCAGCTGATGCGGATTCCGTCAAGAACCGATACTGCACGGGCGCCCAATGATTCCGGTGTCACCTCTGCGTTTAGATTGACAGCGATTGAAGAATTGTCCGCAAACGTGATGGTTGCAATGGCGTTATCCTGACCGACCACCGCTCCGGAAAACGTGAAGTTCAAATCAATGCATTCTCCTGGATTTATGATAAGCGGTGCCGCGAATTCAGCCCCAAAGTTCGGATTGTCGGTGGAAACATCTGTGATTTGAAGCGGCGCGCTGCCGTTGTTGCAGAGGTTTAGCTGGTGGCTGGTGGAATCACCCACGCCGGTGGTACCGACATCAACGGTGTCGGTCACGACCGCCGGGTTTGGGGTGGGATGGGTGATCATGTGGCGGATTCTTATGGGGCGATTCAGATCGTCGTACTCGATCTCCTTGGTGCTGCCGTTGGGCAGCGTAATTTTGGTGAGAAGGTTGTTGACGAGGTCGTATTCGTAAAGCGTTTGACCCAGCTCGGCGTCAACCACCCTGATCAGGTTGTTGTTTTCATCATAGTCATAGTGGGTTTCGTTTTTGCGACCATCCGTTACGCGTTTGATATTGCCGTTTTGGTCATAGTCGAATGCCACGGAGCCGGCCGCCGTGGTTATCAAGATAACCCGATCGGCCCCGTCATAGTCATAGGCCACATACTCCCCGCCCTGGTTCTCCATCCGGATTAAGCGCGACCTTGCGTCGTAGGTCCGTTCGTCCGTGTAGCCGCTGGTTCGGGTGGTGGTCTCCGGCATACCAAAGGCGTCGTAGGTGTGAGATACCGTTCTTCCTTCAGGATCTGTGATCGACAGCAAGTTGCCGTTGGCAGGATTGTAGCTAAAAAGCGTGAAATAGTCGGGGGCATAACTATAGTTGCCGGTAAAGGCACCATCAGCATCTGTTTCCAGCACGGCGTGATGAAGAATTTGGCGTACCCGATTTCCGGCATCATAAATATAGACGGTGTCAAATCCCCTGGCATCCCGTGCGCCGGCCAGGTTGTTGTTCATGTCGTATAAAAAGCGCTGTTCGTTGTTCTCACCGTCGCGGATATAGTTCAGGTTGCCGGCATTGTCATATCCATAGGTCGTGGAGTTGTCTTCCGGATCGGTGACCGTTTGCGGGCCGTAGTTCTGGGCACCGGGAGTGTCGTTATAGGAGATGTCAACCTGGCGCCCTTCGCTGTCGTTCCACTGCAGCAGGCGGTAATCGGTATCGAAGATCCGGTTCGTTACAACGGAATTCGGATCGGTTACCGTGGACAGGCGGTCGGCCATGCGGAAATCGGCGCCGTAACCCGCGCTGATCCCGAAAGTTTGGCTGGTGGCACGATTGTAATCGTCAAAATTCGCCTGAAAAACATGCTGCGATCTTGCATCAGTGACGCGGATCAGGCGGTGATCCGTGTCGTAGGCGTAGGTAACCGTTTCGTTTTCCTCATTGGTGACGCTTTCCAAACGGCCTTGGGCATCATAACCGTAGGTGATGGTCTTGGCGCCGGGTCCGACGGCGCTGGTGATCCGCTCGCCCGTGTAGTTCAGGGTGATTGTCCGCCCCCCCTGGTGGGTGATGGTGTCCAGACCATATGCGTTATAAATGTAATAGATGCTGATGCCGTTGTTGTCGCTGACGCTTTGCAGCCGTCCGTTGGCGTCAAAATTAATACGGCTGCCATTTTTCTCCACTAAAGTAAAGGTGCCGTCCTGGTTGTCACGCAAAATATCCTGTCCGCCATCACGGGCAAACAGTGGCTGATTGGATGCGTTGAGACCCAGCAAAGAATACAAGTATTCACTGCCGTTTTTGGTGAGCATGATCTGGTAATAGCTTGTTACCGTCAGGCTCTGGCCGCCGAAGGTAAAGGACCGCTGATCAGCCGTAAACCTCAGTTGGAATGGCGTCAGGCTCCAACCGTATCCGAAGCCATAGGTTTTGTCGTTGAATGAATTATAGTATCTGATCAATGCTAAAGGATTATTGCCTTCTACGGGAAATTGCATATCCAATTCATGCCTGCGCGTGCTGCCGTCTTTTTTGGCGCGGGTCATGGAATGGGCGACGGCTGTAAAGTCTTCGCCGGCATCCGAAAAGTCCCAGTTAAACTGGGTCTCAGCCGGCCTGGCCGCTGTTGCTGCCTGTTTCCGGATATCGGCCAGCGGATCTGTGGAGGTGGCAAAATTGCTTTCATCCAGCCGGTATTTGACACCGCCCGTCATCGTAATGGTTCCACCCGGATAGGCGGCGGTCACCGATGTCTCGGGCGTATACTCGGGGGTCGCGTAATTGGTGGGAGTATAGTTTTCAAAAAATGACAGATCAAAGGGAATGTTGTTGTCCCGTATCCATTTGACCACCGACGTTATCTTTCCGAGCCTTTTGAGCTCTGCTAATATGGGAAACTCAGTATCAACGGCAAAATCATCATAGTGCTGCGTAAAGTGCGCTGCAAATTCCTCGGCGACCGGGTTATCAACAACATTATCTTGAAACTTTGATTCTGTAAGGAGCTCCATTTCCACCGTATTGAAAACCATGGAACTGTCATCATCCGACTGTATCAGACTGATTTCCTGCGGAACGAACCACATCCGATTTGAAAAACGATCACCGGGGATTTTGTCCGGTTGGGCCACGTACCGATTTGGCAAACTCATATAGCCCGGCACGCCGCTTGAAACCGGATTACCCGTGAGGTTGTCCTTCCCGAGTATCAGCGTCTTCAGGACTCTGTCGGATTCGAACATCGTCCAGCCGAACTCCGTGTTAAACGTCTGCCCGTCATAGCGCACTTTCATCTGTCCGGCCACCTCCGAAGGTTCGGTTCCGATGGAGACCCCGGGATCCTGCGCCGCCTGGCCGCCATAGCCATAGACCGAGCGCACGGCGACGGCCAGGTCGTCCAATTCCATGGCCGGCAGCGACACGTCCTCTTTGCCGTAGAGAATTATCTGTCCGGTACCTTCATCGTATGTGGCGCCGGCAATGTCATCGATGTTGACCATAAGATCAGCGGTTTTGGAAAGGGAAACGCCGCCAAAATAATCGTTGCTCAACACATTATACAGTGAACCCACGCCGGTGAGCCGCTGGTAACCCCCTGTGTACGGTCGAATTTCAACGATGGGAACGTTCCAGCTCGATGCAGGCAAATTGTTGCGCAGGCTCGTTTCCCAAGCGCCCGTAATTCCTTGTTGACCGAATTTGAAATCATATATTCCGGTCGGGTTAAACGCAGTACCGGTTGCAACGTCAGGCACATTACTGCCCCAGGCACGATAGTTTATTGGGTTGCCGCCCAGGTACGGCTGTTCAATAATCAGAGTTCTACGGCTGCCGGCGAAATTTTCAGCGTATCGATGCAAGGCCGTCCCGGCATTGCGGGCGGTCATACCGGTGGTGTCGACATTTCTTATGGCTCTGGTAGCGGCTTCTGTTAAAAAGGTTCTGGTCGGAGCCAAGCGACTGGCGCGGTAGGCGGCACCCAACCCGGTGGCCCCCGGTAAAAACAACCCGCCAATATCAAGTCCTAGGGCCGCAGCCGTGTACCAGGAGGGCTGCCTGACTAATTCTACGATATCATAGGCGATAAATGCGATATCCAGAAAGGATTCAAGATATTTTCCTTCGGGGTCGCTTGCATTGACAGGATTATTTTGGGCGTATGGGTAGGGGTTACTGGTTTGCGGTGTCGGGGTGTTTCCGGGAAATGGATCCTTGGTGATGAATCGACCGATGGCAGGATCGTAGTAACGGGCCCTCAGATATATCAAGCCGGTCTCCTCGTCATACTGCTCGCCAGCGAATTTGTAGCTATTTTCGGTTAACTCATTGGCGCCTGAAATATTTCCAAAACCGCTATACGTATAGCTGTTGATGACATCCTGGCTATTGTTTGTCAGGGCTGTGACGCTTCTGCCGGGGCTATCATATAAATAAAAAGATACAAGACCTTGATTGATCTGATTTAAACGCGAGAAACCGTAAGTGTATCGGTTGATAACGTGGTTTTGATCCGTGGTCTCGAATAGGACCTGGGTGATTGGCGTAGCGATATTATTGATGTATTTCTTTTGAACGCCGTTGACTGTTTTCGATATCCGGTTTCCATCACCGTCATATTCAAAGGTAATGGTGTTCGTACCGTCGAAATATTCAATGAGGCGGTTCTCAAATTCGTAGGTATATTGGATGGTTTTATCCGGAGCAATTTTTCGAATTAGATTTCCCGATTGATCGTAGAAAAAGTAGGTACTCCCTGCGCTCAGGAGACGGTTGTCCTGATCGTAAATATAGTTTATCGTACCGTCCTGAGTTTCTTTGATCAGGCGGTTGCCGCTGCTGTCGTAGGTGTAGATTTCATAGGTTCCATCCGAAGCAGTCGCACTGAGCAAACGGTTCAATTTGTCGTAAGTATAATCAGTGGTTTTGCTTCCTGTCGGAGTTGTTTCGATGACCTTTTTGCGATTGCTGTTTTCGTCGTATTCATAATGATAGCTGGTTATCAGCGTGCCGTCCGCTTTTTTATTCACCATATCGGTCACGCGTTTGGCCAGATCATATTCTAATTCGGTAACGACGCCATTGGGCAGGACCTTCTGTATCAGGTTGCCGGTCAGACTGTCGTAGGTATACAAGGTTGTTCCGGTTGAATCCGTTACGCTGACGGGACGGTTGTCATCATCATAAGCATAGATAACTTCTTCACCGGTCGGATACGTGATTTGAGTCAGGTTGCCGACTTTATCGTATGCGTAGTAAATCGGATTGATGCCGGGGAACTGGACTCCCCGCAGGCGATTGTTGCGGTCATAACTATAATAGGTGGTGCCGCTCGGATCGGTCATTTCAATACGATTTCCATTGGCATCGTATTGATAAACCACCTCGGAAAAGTCGGGGTAGATCTTTCTGATCAAGCGATTCAGGCCGTCATATTGATATTCAATGGTATCATTGTCGGGCGTTGTTCTGATCCGGATATTGCCATTGAGGTCATAGGTATACTCCGTAACATAAGCCACCGCGCTTTGGGCATGGACCCGAGACGGAGATAACGGCAGACCCGGGAAGATGATCGAAAAAAGAAAGAAAAACAGCGTGGCATTGGCAATTAGACGACGGGATTTACAAGGGTAGTTGCCTGCGCGTTTCATATGATTATCTCCCATTCGGCATTTTCAATTTTCACCAAAACATTCGTAATTGGAATTTTACTGGTCCTTAT
>CP070771.1:663834-674706 GCA_020345785.1 Desulfobacterales bacterium | reverse complement strand
AAATATCCTGGTTTTTTCAATTCCCCGGCAGATGACATGGTGCAGCGCCCCAGGAGCATCTATACCAGCTTTGCGTGGCATATAAAGAGCCATATCATAGGCTGAAAATTAAGTAACGCAAAAAAACAACACCGTCCCCAAATTTCCCAGCACGGCACCTTTGGAGTGTTCTTCTTCCTTTGAAACAGCGGTAATTTTGTTCATAACCTCTGATGCGATATCTCGGAACAACTCTGTTTCGCTGAGAATCATAGCTGACCTCCTTTCCACTCGAGTTTAAAATTGGTTATAAGCTGGTCCAATGAGATTTTACTAAGAGAGGAATGGGCTTTCCGGGCACGGTTCAGAGGCAATTTTCAGATGAAGTTTGGCTATTTCGGAGAGCTGCTGATAGAAAGCGGATTTGAGTTGCCGTTTCTATCTTTATCAGAGGCTGCATGCCGGATGAGAATGCTCATTTGCTGTGCGTCCGTTGAACAGTTCCTCCTCCTTGCAGGATTAATTTTCAGTCTCAGATTAGTGCAACGTGATCGGATTGTCAAACACCAATGATGACGTACCGGCGTTGATTGAATATGAGGTTTCATCCAAAGAATTACGTATGAGCTGAGCTCGTTTGATCCAGAAAATCTACCCTATTGAATTTTCCTAAGGGAGCCCTATTCAACAGGGCAAATAATTTTAATCCATTGGTGTGTCCCAAGTGTTCAGGGCCTATCCTTATTCCGCCCCAAAACGATGCGTTATGCTCCTTGTTCTATGCTTGGTCACTCCGCATTCCGACTTCCCACTTCAACCTTCTGTCATCTGCTTGCCGCGCCGTCATGTCCCGTCGTAGTCAAGCTGCGAGCGTGACGAAGTCGGAAGCCCGGAGGGCGACGGCGGGTCCTCTGACTTCTGTCCCCTCCCCTCTGCTTGTCGCGGCGAAGCCTATCAGGCGAAGGGGGGCCCTCTAATCCTCTTTTGACGGAAATAGAAGATAACGAAGCCAGTGTATCAGTGTATTTTCGCGCAATAGCGCTTTATCCGTCTTATCGAATTCCCGAAACAGGCTCTCCGGGTCCGCAAAAAACTGGGCCCGGGTTGTAAAGGATTCACTGATATCGAGCTGCTTCACAACCTTGGCCGGATTGCCGGCGGCAACACAGTTGGCCGGGATGCTGTCCACCACCACTGCCCCGGCGCCAACGATACTGTTTTCACCAATGGTAACTCCCTTGCAGACGATGGCGCTGTCACCGACCCATACATTGTTTTCAATTTTTATGGGGGCGGTTTTCCCAATGGATATCCGGTTGTAAACATCATGCCAATCGGAGTCGGTGAGATAGGCATTGCTGGCGATCATACAATTGTCACCAATGAGTATTTCGTGGGCTGAACCGATCCTCACTCCCGGACAGATCAAACTGTAATTGCCGATTCGAATGCGCCCCTTGCCCGGCTGCTCCGACCAGATTGCCAATCTGACAATTTTATCGGATGTGGCCACCACATTTACATAATCACCCAATTCGATGGGTGCACCAAAGATCTCCACATGCCAGGGGCGCATAAACGTAAACCCTTCACCGAGGGATTCCAGCTGGGGGCGCAGGTAGTGATTGACATAAAATTCCTGGAATTTCAGGTAGGCTTTTTTGACGAAATATGGGCGGTGGTCTCTTCGCAAGCGAGGGCCTCATCAAGGATAAATATTCGATGTCCGTATCTTTTGGTCAGTTGTCTGTTGGTCAGAAGAGAAGGTTTCGGGTGTCAGCAGCATTTGTCAAAGCTGTACCGTAGGGTATCCTCCCATCCCATAGATTGTCTATTTCACCAAGGAGCGCGCTGAACAAAAGGTGAGGATCTTAATCAGTTAATTAAAAATATTGAGATCTAATTTCAAGATACCCCAGGGCTAACGTAACAGGATTCAGTTTTCAGCACCGCCTCTGCCTGACACCTCGTGTGAAACTTCATCTGATCTATAGTTATTTTTAGGCTGAAGTTAATGCCGGGTGGGAGTGGTTTTTGCTCGCATCCCACTGTTTTTCAAGCGGGGCAACCACGATATCAGATGGCGGCCCGATCGAGTTCATCGCGGTTGGAAACCGCTCCCACAGAATCTTTAAACTATGTTCAGGCGCCAAAAGAGTCTCGTCTTCGATCAAACTTGCGGCTCCGCTGCTTGCCCTCCGAAGCCTGAAAGGCGAAGGGGGGACACCTGAAACCTCCATTTAACTCAATTTAATACCAAAATTCTTCCAGAATTCATGGCTGAACAGTCGACCGCCCGGTGTCAGGTTGTTAATGGCATCAAATGCCAGGATGGCCGCGGCGTTGGTCCAGGTAATTTTGTCTTCGGGCCATATAATAATGTCGGGACAGGTAAAGCCGCACCAGAATGAGCCGTCCTCATACTTGCGGTCCGCAATCCAGCTGAAAACGATTTCGGCCAGCTTGAAATTTCCCATGGCCGCCAAGGCCATCACCAGCTCGGAAGTCTCGGCAATGGTCACCCATGGCTCATCGGAAACGCAAAGAACACCGCGTTCTTCAATGACATACTTTTTCCAGTACTTATCAATCCGCTTTTGGGCTTCAGCTCCGGTCAATACACCGGCCAGAATCGGATAAAACCAGTACATGGAATAGCGGGATTTGGTCATATTAAACAAATGGGGCCTGTACCGGATTGCATCTCCCAGTTTGATTAAGGCATTATGCCATCCGGCTGCGGGACGCCCCAGTATGTTGGCTAGAGCCAGCGCACATTTCAGGCTCATATAAATGGAGCTCGAGCCGGTCAAAAGCGCCATGGGATCGACGTTGCCCGCCGGACTGATCGCCCAGTGGATCTCTCCGTTGGCAGTTTGAAGACCCAAGGCGAAATCGATGGCCGCTGCGACGGTGGGCCACATCTGTTTTACAAAAGAAAGATCGGTCGTAGTAAGATAATAGTGAAACACCCCTACCGCGATGTATGAGGACAGGTTGGCGTCCCGGGTTTTGTCCTGGGGCAGCCCCTGCATATAAGCCGAATACCAGCTGCCGTCTTCGTGCTGCATGCGTACCGACCACTCAAAGGCTCGCTGCGCCTGGGTCAGGTAGCCGCCGGTGCTGAGCGCCATGGCGGCTTCAATGTGATCCCAAGGATCTGTTTTTTGGCCGTCACTCCACGGGATCTCGCCCGTCTTCAACTGGGTTTTTGCAATCAGGCTGCAAATAGCATCAATATCGATAGAATAATCTGCCGCCGGTCTGCCAATCGAAATCTCGTGTTTCATCCGAACCCACCTTTCTTTTTGTGAATCTGGTTAACTACAAAGAATCAGGTTTATAATCAAGAACTAAATGAGGGTTTTCCCCCGGGACCATTTTCCACCTTGACTTTGCCGACTTCTTTGTTTAATTTACTGAATAAGCTCAAAAACGTTTAAATGTTTAAGGACTGCGCTTAAGCCTGTTTAGGATGCTTCTACCGGATTTTCACCTGACAAACTAATATTGGACGTTCATCTCTCCAGAGTTTAGGCCATTGTAATTTTTTCAATTTTTCATTTTGGCGTATATCCATTTCGATAACCCCTAACTCGAATCCGTTCGCAACGGACGCGCCTCGGCGCTAAACCGCCGTGATCCATTTAATCAGATATTTTTCTTTTTGGGGGCTCTGCAGCCGGGCGACGGAAAAAGTTTGCGGAAAAAACGATAAAACGATCGGTCTGAAATAACCGTTTTGAAGCCTCCGGGCAATTCTATGCGCCCATCAGGAGGTTTTACGGATCTCGTCGATCCACCTATGACGTAAGGGTGGCAGCGTTCGGAAAATCAGCATCGGACTGCTGCCGGCATTAAAACCGGAATTGTGTTGAAGTCTTTAGGCACAAGAAAGGAGGAAAAAATGGCTGATAGTGTATACAAAGTGATTGAACTGGTGGGCAGCAGCGATACTTCCTGGGAAGATGCTGCCAAAAATGCAGTAGAAAGAGCCGGCCAAACCCTCAGAGATCTCCGTGTCGCAGAGGTCGTCAAGCTGGATATGAAGGTCGAAAAGGGGAAGGTTACCGCATTTCGCGCCAGAGTTAACCTCTCATTTAAATACGGTGGCGGCGAATAGTCCGCCCAACGTATCACTCTTGTTGAAAATCGAGGATACCCCGGATCCAGGGCATCAAAAAAATGTCTTATTCAAATGGCGACCGCCTCGGGCGGTGCAAACCGGGATGTGGGGTATCCCTGATTACTCCCCATTAAACCGCCCTGAAAAATAGTGTTTTCAGGGTTGTGAAGCGTTCTTTAAAAATCCCGGAAAGGAGTTTCAAATGCAGATTGAAGCCAGACTCAAAGAGATGGGGGTCACGCTACCGCCGGCTGTAACACCGGTGGCCAATTACGTCCCCGCTGTTTGCACCGGAAATCTGGTTTTTCTCTCCGGCCACGGTCCCTTCAAAGAAGATGGTTCTTTGATTACCGGCAAGGTCGGTGCGGATTTAACAACCGACCAGGGTTATGAAGCCGCCCGACGGATCGCCATCGGGCTGCTGGGTTCACTGAAAGCCGAAATCGGTAGTCTGGACAAGGTCAAACGCGTAGTGAAACTCCTGGGACTTGTCAACTGCCCGGCGGATTTCACCGATCAGCCCAAGGTCATTAACGGCGCTTCAGATTTTTTGGTCGAAGTATTCGGCGACAAGGGTAAGCATGCACGCTCCGCTGTGGGGACAAATGCGCTGCCGATGAACATTGCGGTTGAAATTGAGATGATCGTTGAGATATCGATTTAAGGCCGCCTAAAATCGATATTTAACGCCGACGGCGACCGTGTTGGAACCACCCCTGCCCTGCTCTTCGACCAGGCCGAAAGCCCCTGAGCGATGGTGTATGCGCAGCGACCCCGCCCAGTTGCTCTCAGGAGGTCCGAGGGTCAATTCGCCGAACCAGTAGACCAAAAACTTTTTGGTGGAATCGTTCAGTTCGATTTCTTCCTCGGGTTCTTTCGCCGCATAGGATGGCCCGATACCGTAGGCCAGGCTGGTCGCCACATATTTACCCCAGGGGAATTTGCTCCAGCGAACAGCCACCGGAAGATTGAACTCCCAATTATGCTGGTCGCCAAACCATTTCCCCACCTGCCCTTCCAACTCAAAGGACAACGCCTTTTCATAAAAACGCGCAAACGTCCATGCAAAGGCGCCGACCAGAACATAGGCATCGACAAAATCGGCTTTCCCGATGAGGGTATCGCCGAAGTCACTATCGGTCATACGCCCGGCATACACGGTGACGGCATAATCCTGCCCGGCCATCGTTTCGTCGGTAACCGCCAATAAGGCGGCGATGAGCATAAAACCTGCCATAACGCGATATTTGACCACTCTTTCACCTGCCTTAGGCACTTATTAGCGCCGTATCTACAATTTGTTGTCGATGTTGCCGATTGCTTTGATTTTTTTAACGGCCATCAGCTGACACCTGAAACCCATTTAAATTACTTTGCCATAAATTCCCTGCCCTGATCTCAAAGACAGCGCTGAGCATCTTCGGACGAATGCAGTGGCAACCCGCCAGCGCAGAGGGGGGGCAATATATCATAATGTCATTAGGTTTCAAACAAATTTCCTGAAAATTAAAGGCTACTATGACTACGGCATCTTTGCGGCCATCCAGGCGGCCGGCATTGTCGCCTTGCGCGGCTGCGACGCCGAGGTCGATGAACAGGTTGAAAAGTATCAGCAGCGTCGTGAGATTCTGTGTGAGGGGTTGGAAAAAATGGGCTGGTCGGTCAACAAGCCGCAGGCCGGCATGTTTGTGTGGGTCGAGATGCCGGACGCTTTCGTTAAAATTGGTTCTATGCAATTTGCCATACAGCTGATGCAGGAAGCCAACGTGGCGGTTGCCCCCGGCAAAGGATTTGGCGAAGAGGGTGAAAACTATCTGCGGCTTGCTCTGGTTGAGAATGAACACCGCACCCGCCAGGCCCTCCGACAGATGCGCCGGGCGCTGCCTAAAATCACGCAAAGGGTCGAAAGCGGCAATATCCAGGCAACGGCCGACCTCGACGTGATGGTTCCTGATTAAGTAATCTCTTGACAACAAGAGTTCTTATAAATTAATAAGGTCGCGAGGTGTGCAAGCTTAATAGGGAATCCTGTTTAAATCAGGAGCGGTCCCGCCGCTGTGACCCTTCTCTTCTCGGCTATCACAGGGAAGAGAACCCTTTCAATCACCGGGTGCCACTGTTTCGAACCATCGGGATGGGAAGGCCATTGAAAGGGAGGGGAAGCCAGAAGACCTGCCTCAAAAAATCTGCGGTCGCTTTGCGGATCATCAACGGCTCTGCAAAAAACATTCAAGGGTCAAGGAAACTGGGTGCAGCCCTTCAAGCATAAACGCTTGGAGGGTTTTTTTATGGGTGGAGGATTGTCATGATGAAAAAAGCGCTGATTGCCAGTCTCAGTATGGCTGTTGTGATATGGGCCGGAATTTCATTAAATACTTTTGCCGCCGGCCAAAGTGAATCCAAAAAAAAGGGCGTAAAAGTCGCCATTATGCTCGCCAGCTTCGGCACGACGGTGCCATCGGCCCTGGAGTCGATCACTAATATTCAACGCCAAATTCAGACCGCGTTCCCGGATGTTCCGGTCAGGGTCACCTTTACTTCAAACATCATCCGCTCCGTCTGGAAAAAGCGGCAGGCCGAGGCTCAAAAATGGTTGGATCAGGGTATTCCGGCAGATATATTGTATGTCAAGAATATTATCGCAAGCTTTGGCGACCTGTTTGAAGATGGCTACCGGAATATTATCGTGCAGCCGACCCATATGTTTTTCATGGAACAATCCCATGATCTGGCCCAATATGTAAATGCCATGCGTTCGATAAGAACGATAAAAGAAAAATGGATGCCCTTTGAAAAGATCGCCCTGGGCCGGCCGGCTTTAGGAACGGTGGGAGCGCGCTATGACTATCATCAAGACATTGATAAAGCGCTGCGAACCCTGGCACCGGATATCGAACTTGCCAGAAAGCAAACGGCAAAGCTGGTTTACATGGCTCACGGCAACGCGCATTGGCCGACCGGTATTTACAGCGAAGCCGCAAAGATGATGCGGGAGATGTATCCTGATGTGGTCACCTTTATCGGGGCCGTCGAAGGCTACCCGGGAATAGATGATGTTGTCCGCTATCTATCAAATTTTGATTCCGGCAACATCATTCTCAAACCCTTTATGATCGTTGCCGGTGATCATGCCGTCAATGACATGGCCGGTAATGAACAGGATTCCTGGAAAAGTGTCTTGACCGCCAAGGGTTTTAAAGTCCTGCCTGTTCTCGAAGGCCTGGGATCCAATGATGATTTTGCTCAAATATTCGTCGCGCATATCAAGGATGCAGCGCGCGATGCCGGCATCCCACTAAAATGACGGGGGCTTGGCAAACGCTCCAACCTTGGACAGATTCCCTGATACGATCTTCTTCGGCACTGCTTGTGGTTGAAAAGGACGCCACACTGGGGCGGACGGCTTCAGTAAAGAATCCTGGCCCACCGGACCAGGTTTTCAATCTTAGAATAAAAAGAATGGCAGGATTTAATTGACATCATCGATATATTTTTCTATCGTAAGGTGATTGCTGAGCGATAGAATAACCGGATTCACCTTTCATAAAGAATAAACGTGCATTACCGTAAGGGAGGCCGGAAAACGATGAAAGCATTTTCCAGAAAAATTATGTGGTTTGGGGCGGTGGTATGGTTAATTGGCGCCCTTATTGCGACCGACTCCTGGGCTGCAGATATCAATGTCTATGCAGAAGGCGCTTTTACAACCGATCAGGCTGAAAACATTCTTGATGTTTATATTTATGCCGATATCACTGTTGAAAGAGTTTTAAGTTTTGGGATTAGACTGACGTATGACCCATTAGAGTTAGAAGTCGTTAGTGCTGAGAAGAATATCATCTTTCCTGAATCAAGCGGTACCCCGCCTTACACATCAAACCCCGCCCTTTGGGAGCTCGGCGACGATCCGGCCTATAGAAACAATCCGGCTCCGGATTACACCAATTACAGCGACGCGGTCGTGATCATCGGCGGTAAGCTCGATCCAGCCGATCCTACAGGGGGCCTAAACGGAGAAAGAGTCTTCCTGGCCAAAGTGACGTTTAGACCGGTAACCGGCAATATTATACCATCCGCACCTGCCTTAGGGCTCACATATGCGGTGGGTGCGGGTGTCGATACCTATAAAAACTTTGTGCGATACGATCCCGGGGCACCAGCTGGAGAAGAGGGGGTCGTTATAGATTCTGCGGATTCCAGTGGTGTGAACTTTCTGCCGATCAATGTAGCCAGCCCACCCTATAGTATCGCAGCGCGGGGTGATGCGAATGCGGATGGCGTCTTTAATGTTCAGGACTATTTGAGAACGAGAAGTTACATTGGTACGACCAATTTTCCAGCTTATGCTGATTGTAATGAAGATGGGCTTTTAAACGTTCAGGATTATTTATGTATCCGCTCTAAGATGTAGTTGTGATTCTTACTGATAATCCGTGCTGAGGAGTGTACTTACAATGAAAAAAACAGCGATTTTTATATTAGGTGTATTTGGCATATGCTTTTTTGCGCTAAATCCCGCATATACAGCTACAGTAACGGTTGCATTTGATGCCACCCCCGGCACTAAATTGGATCCAGGCGTTGAAGGAGTTTTCGGATTTGAATTTGCGGTTGAATCAGACGATCCCAACTGGTCATTTACCAGAGGTTCCATAATACCTGATGATTGGATTCTATTTTCATTTCCGAGCCCTGTACAAGGTTTTACTGGCGCCGGGACGCCTTTAACGACGGGGACCCTGGGGACATTAAATTTTAACGATGACCTCTTTTCACTTTCATTGAATAATTTTATATTATCGGATATAAATGGGGATCCGTCAGGCTTTGTTGAAGGTACGGATTTTTTCATAAGTTTTGAAGACACGACCAATACTTATTCTATTTCGGCCGTTCCACTACCTTCAACCATTATACTTCTTGCCGGGGGGCTGATAGGTTTGCTTGTTTTGCGATCGAGGCGCTCCTGAAACGTAATTTAGCGTATTGATAGGAATAAAGAATCCTGGCCCACAGGGCCAGGTTTTCAATCTTAGAATAAATAAACCCGGCCCTGATTCAGGATAGAAAGAACCCTTTTAATCCAATTTCATCCCTCCCCCATATTTTGCACCCCTTTGATTTTTCCATCCCGGAAAATGCGCGCCCAAAGGCTTATAAACACTGATTTTGAAACAGCCTTTACATCTTCCCCGAACGAAATATGGAGATAACCAACCAGAATCCCAGTATGGTTGCCAGTGTGTAGCCCAGCAGGCCGAGTACGGAGGTTATTGATATGGTATGGCTGCCGTAAAAATCGACCGTGAATTCCAGCAGCTTCTCGGAAGAGTTTAGAACCAGTGAACCGGCAATCAAAGAGGCGCTGATTATCAGACCGACCGTCAGCCGATTGATGCCTCTTTCCATCCTGACAGGGATTTCCTGAAATCCATTATGATGGATCTCAATGGGGCGCCTTCCCGAAGCCAGGCCTCTAATGAGATCACTGAGCAGCTTGGGAATACCCTTCAGGTAGCCGTGGGTGGATCGAATCTCCCGGCCGATGTTGTGCACCAGTTTCTGAGCATCGTAGCCGCGCTGCAGCAGTTTTTTAGCGTAAGGCCGGGTTACCTCGAGCAGGCTGGCGTCACTGCCCAGGATTTTTCCGAGCGCTTCCGTCTGAATGAAGGTCTTCATGAGAAGCATCAAATCACGCGGCAGACGGATTCGATATTTGAGCAGCAGCCCCATCACCTGTTCATAGACATCTCGAACCGAGATGGTTTGCAGCGTTCGCCCGTAAAACGGTTCACTGATATCTTTCAAGTCATTGCGAAAATTTCTCAGATTGACGGTGTCCTCACTGATCAATCCGGCATCTTCAAGAGCTTCCATGATCATGTTGTAATCGTGCTCCGCATAGCCAAGCAGCACGTTGGCCAGTTGCATCATCGTCTCTTCATCCAGATAACCGATGATGCCGAAGTCCAACAGGCTGACCCGCCCATCCAACATCACAACCGTGTTGCCGGGATGGGGGTCGGCATGGAACAGTCCAAACTCCATCAGCTGTCGGGAAAAGGACCGCAGGCCGATCATGGCGATTTCTTTGGGGTCGATATTGTTGGCAATGATGTCGTCGACCCGATCCATCTTAATCCCCTCAATATGCTCCATCACCAGGACGGATCTTGCAGTATAATCCCAGTAAACCTTCGGGATGTAAAGCTCTTCGCTGTCCTGAAAGTTATGAGCAAACCGTTCTATGTTGCCGGCTTCGATGTACATGTCAAGCTCGCGAAAGATACTTCTTTCAAACTCCTTAACCAGGTCTACAAAGCCGACGATCTTAGCGATATCAAATGATTTTTCTATTTTCTCCGCGAAGTAGTACATCAGCCCGATGTCTTCACGAACCTTTTTGCTGATGCCGGGCCGAATAACCTTCACTACCACCCGCCGGTCCTCGTCCAGTTCGGCCATATGCACCTGAGCAACCGAAGCCGCGGCCAGTGCTTCTTTATCGATGGAGACAAAGATATCCGATATGGGTCGCTTGAGTTCTCTTTCAATCACCGCCTGGATATCCTCGAAAGGAATGGGCGGAACTTGGTCCTGCAATTTTTTGAATTCTTCAATGTATTCCGGAGGAAAAATATCGGCCCGTGTACTCATCAACTGGCCCAGCTTGATGAAACTGGGTCCAAGCTCTTCGAGAACCCGGCGAATTCGCAGAGGCGATGGATAAATCGTGCGGACCACGGCAGGTCTGTCTTTTTCAATGG
>CP070771.1:652833-663734 GCA_020345785.1 Desulfobacterales bacterium | reverse complement strand
CCCGTAACCCGAAACCCGTAACCCGAAACCCGTAACCCGAAACCCGTGCAATGAACGACATCCTCACCCTGTTAAAACCCCGAATCTGGCCTTTAACGAATCGAAGCGTTCGCAAAGGCAAAGGCGGCGGAATCCTGAAGCTATGCTTTTTCATTATTATTGGTGTGCTTTTCTGGATTGCGATATTTGCAGTTGCCGTGCGCGTTCTGACATATTTCAGAGGCATTGAAGAAATCGGGGACATTCTTGGCTACAAACTGCTGTCAATGATTCTGATCATTTCATTTGCCCTTTTGCTTTTCAGCAGTATCCTGACGTCGCTGTCGAGACTTTACCTGTCGCGGGACCTGGTGCTGGTCCATTCGATGCCGGTTTCAAGCTACAAAATTTTCATCTCACGCTGGATAGACAGCACTGTTGAAAGTGCCTGGATGGTTGTCATTTTTACGCTGCCGGTATTTTTGTCTTATGGAATGGTCTATCGGGCCGGCACTTTTTATTATGCCAACACCCTTCTGGCCATGGTGTCGCTTGTTATCAACGCGTCCGCGGTCAGCACGCTGATGGTCATGATGGCCGTTATTGTGATTCCGGCGACTCGCTTGAAAAGTATTTTTATTTTTTTGGGTATCTTATTTTTTGTGGTAATTTATCTGGCCATCCGCCTTTCACGACCGGAGCTGCTGGTGGATCCGGAGGTTTTTGACACCGTCATGGTGTATGTCACCTCCCTGCAGACCCCTTTATCACCGATACTGCCCAGCACATGGGCCTATGACAGCATCCGGGCTGGTCTTTCCGGAGAGCTTGGCAGCGGGTTGTTCCACACGGGACTCTCCTGGAGCTTTGCCGGTTCCATCGTGTTTATCATCGTTGTAGTCGCCGATTTGGTTTACTTTAAAGGATTTTCAAAAACCCAGGCAGCAGCGGCCAGGCTGTTCAAAAAAAGGGATTCCGACCGGCAATACCTCAATTTTTTGCCGGGACCGGTGAAATCATTTACCATCAAGGAAATTAAAACATTTCTGCGCGATCAGACGCAGTGGTCCCAGCTTTTTCTGATCGCCGCTTTAGTGGTTATATACGTCTACAATTTTAAAGTGCTTCCCATCGAAAAATCACCGATTAAAACCGTCTATCTCCAGAACTTGTTCTCTTTTCTGAATATGGGACTGGCACTTTTTGTCCTCACGGCCATATCCGCCCGTTTTGCCTATCCGGCCGTCAGTATGGAAAGAGAAGCTTTCTGGTTGGTCAAGACATCTCCGCTGGCACTGCGGACCTTTTTATGGATAAAATTTTTTATCTATTATTTGCCGCTGCTGATACTTACTGAAATCCTGATCGTCGCCACCAACATCCTGCTTGAAGTCACCCCCTTTATGATGGCGCTTTCCACCATCACCGTTTTTTTTCTCGTTCCGGGCATTGTTGCCTTGGGCATCGGTTTTGGTGCAGCCTACCCGAATTTTAAAGCGGAAAACCCGACCCAGACGGTAACCAGTTTCGGCGGCCTTATTTTCATGATCATCTGCGCCGGCTATATCGGTGCCGTCATTCTGATTGAGGCCGGACCGGTTTACCATATTTTCATGGCGCACATTCGCGGAAGAATCCTTTCTCCGGTAACCTGGCTGTGGATTGTCGGGTCCTTTGGTGCCGCCCTCGGGCTTAGCATCCTGGCCATCAGCCTGCCCATGCGGTTCGGTGAAAGCCGGCTGTCAAAATTGCAGATCTAGCTGGAGAGGTTCTGAGGTTCAGGGTTCTTGGTCGAGGGGTTAAAGGTTCTGGAGTCGGCCCAACCGCCGGCTGCGGATGCGGCCAAACCAATCGAAGAGAAACTCCGCTCTAACTCCCTTTAGAAACAAGGGAGAATAAAAAATTTCAATATCTTACCTTTTTGATCCGGCATGGATCTATCTTTCAGTTCGCATTACCTGAATTTTACACCAAAATACTCGTGTTCGCTTTCGCTCTGCCGGCCAGACGGCTCCGCGGTTGCCCCTAAAAGTGCGCGCCAACTGTTACAGGGCGACTCCATACCTCCAGTGTTAAACCGCCGGATATCACATGGAATGACCTGAAAATTAGGCGGTGGATTTTGGTTCTGCACGATTCTTGACAGCCGACCATGCATATGTTAACTGGTATGATTCCATTTTTTCCTACTTACCATCCATCCGGGTGTGAAGGAGTGCCTAGCGGTGAAAAAAGATCTTAGGTATTTCCTCAAAAGCGTGGAGCAAAGCGCACCAGAATTCCTCCTGCACGTCAAGCAAGAGGTCAGTCCAAAGTGGGAGCTTTCATCCGTTCAAAAGCGCCTCGAAGCCGAGAATAAACTTCCCGTCATTGTCTTCGGGAAGGTCGCCGGCCATGAAATGCCGATTGTGACCAATCTCTTCGCCTCAAAACAACACCTCGCATTGGCGCTGGAGACATCACCGGACCAGGTCGTCGCCAAATTTACCGACGCGCAAAAACACCGTCTTGAGCCTAACCCCGTGAATACCGGGCCTGTAAAGGACGTCGTGCTCCGGGGTGACGAGGCGGACCTGCGCAAGCTTCCCCTGGTTACCCATTGCGAGAAAGATGCCGGCCCCTACCTGTCATCAGGGGTCACCATCATACGGGACCCGGTTACCGGCTCCTTAAACGCCGGAATTTATCGCAACCGCTATCTCTCACCCACGAGGCTCACCCTGAATATGGCACCCTTGTGCCATGCCTCGGAGATCGTGCAACAGGCTGAAGAAAAAAATCAGCCCGTGGAGGCGGCGATCGTTGTCGGCCACCATCCGGCAATGGGCATGGCTTCACAACAACGCGGCCGGATCGGTGATTTTGAACTGGAAACGATGGGCGGGCTTCTGGGGGAGCCCGTGGATGTGGTCGGGTGCGAAACGGTTGACGTGATCGTGCCGGCAGACAGCGAAATTGTGATCGAAGGCCGAATCAGGACGGATGCCTGGGAGGATGACGGTCCTTTCGGAGACTACTGGTTGTATTACGCGCCCCCAAAGAAGGCCCGCGTTTTCGAGCTAACGGCAATTACCCACAGGCGGGACGCCATCTTTCATGACGTCTTCAACGTCGGACCTGAGCACCTGGTGTTGTTCGCGCTGGGGATGGAGGGGGTTGTTCTTTCTCAGCTGCAGACCATCGTCCCCCAGGTGGTGGCGATCAATGTCCCGGTCTCCGGTTCCGGCAACCTGGTGTACATTCAAATTCGAAAGGACATGGAGGGCTTGGGGATCAATACCGCCCTGGCCGCCCTCGGCGCGTACAGATTCAAATGTGCGATCGTGGTGGACGAAGACGTGGACATATTCGATGATGGAAAAGTACTCTGGGCCGTGATGACAAGGACGCAGGCGGACCGCTCCTTCTTCGTCGTACCCGGCTCTTACATATCAAGGGTCGATCCGACCGGCTACGCACCGTGGCACTCGGCCGGCAACGGCGACCGGCTGCTGAGCACCAGGCTTGGGATCGACGCCACCAAACCTTTGGACCCCGCTTTTCCCGAGGTCGCCGAGCCGCCCAGAAGCATGTGGACTCAGCTGGACATAAATGCGTATCTTAGGTAAAGAATCCTGCCCCAGAGGCCCCGCCCAGGCGGGGTTTGACTTCACCCCAGAGGGGCGGTTTTGGCCGTGAGATAACCCATGGCATTCCTTTACGGCAAAGCCAATCTTCTCTGACCTGGCCAGAGGACCAGGTTTTCAATCTTAGAACATAGGAGGTGTGATGAAGATGAATCGCAAACACATGTCATTGGTAGTATGGGTTGTGGTGATCGGACTCATTTGCAGCGCGGCCAACCTGTCGTCTGCCTTCGCTGCTTCCGACAGCACTTTGAAAAAGGTCGTATTCCTGACCAACTATGTCTTCCACGGAAGGCATTCTCCTTTCTTTGTGGGCCTGGAAAAGGGCTTTTACAAAGATGCGGGCTTCGACATTCATATCGCTCCTTCGACGGGAAGTGGTTTCGTGGTGTCCGCCCTGGAGGGAGGAAAAGCCGATTACGGCATTGCCGAATCCACTTCCGTGGTCCAGGCGATCGCGAAGGGGGCTCAAGTCAAGGGATTCGGTGTTTTTATGGACATTTCAACCAGCGGTTTGGCGTCCTTAACGCCTCATCCGACGCTGGAGTCACTTGCCGATAAAACCATCGCAGCCTCGCTGACCGACAGTGCCCGGGTAATTTTGCCCATCGTTTACAACTTGAAAGGGTTGGATCCGTCCGTCCTGAAATGGCAAGCCGCCGACCCCGGAGTTTATTTCCCGCTCTTGCTGGAAGGCAAGGTGGATCTTTTTACGGCGTCCATCGATGGTGACGTGCCGGCGCTGATGAAAGTCGCCACACCGAGGGGCAAAACGGTGTACTTCTCCTCATTCGCCGACTGGGGCTACGACGTCTTTGGTTACTTCATGGTGGCACGGGCCGACAAGATCGCCAAAGATCCGGACGAAGTGAAGGCGTTTGCCTCGGCCACGGTCAGGGCCGTCAAATACTCAATCGATCACCCCGAGGAGACGGCCGAAATCATGGTGCGCTATAATCCCACCCTGGATTACAAAACGACGCTTGCCCAGTGGAGTCAGTCCATCAAGGCGCTCACCACGCCTTACGTCAAGCAGCATGGTTACGGAATCGCGACGCCGGATAGGACGCAACGCACGATCGACCTGGTGAAAGAGGCCTTCAAGCTGGACCTCAATTTGACGCCGGAGGATGTATTCGCCACCGGTTTTGTCTCTCCCTAGTCTTTTCGGCAGCGTAATAGGCGCCCCCTCAAGACCTCTACAGCGGGTCGCGAGGGGGCTTTTATCTTTTGCGTCGCGAAGGTCGCCACTTCAGCAGCACCCGTTCCAGGATAACCACAATCCCGATCACGATGGTCGTAAACAGCGTGATTGACAGGAGGGTTGCGAAAACCAGCGGGGTATCCATGTTGAACTGACCTGATAGAATCAGGTAGCCGACACCGCGGTTGCCGCCGATGAATTCGCCGACGATGGAGCCGACAAGGGCCAACGGGAAAGCCACTTTGATTGCATCGGTAATATAGGGCACGGCGTTCATCAGCCGTACTTTCACGAAGATTCGGAATTCATTTCCGCCGGCCAGTTTCGCCAAATCCAGGACATCGGGTTCGATTTCGCCCAGGCCCGTGATCGAGTTCACGAAAACCGGGAACAACCCCAGCAGGAAAGCCAACAACACCTTTGGCTCTATCCCCAGCCCGAACCAAATAACGAACAGCGGAGCGATAGCGATTTTGGGTATGCTGTTGAAGGCTGCCAAGATGGGCATGACAATGGCCTTCATGGGTCTAATGTAGATCACCGACAGGGCCAGGAGCACACCAATAAAAAGGGCCATGGCAAGCCCGACCATGGTGGTCGCGGCAGTCACACTCAGGTGGTGAACCTGAATCGACAGCGTCTGCCAGAATTTAGCAAGGATGACGGTGGGCACCGGCAGTATGTAATCCGGGACGATGAAACCGGCACCGTACTCCCAGAAAACAAGCATTACGATAAAAGCGAAGGGCGCTTCCGCCGCTCTTCTGACATTTTGGAATTGTTTTGCGATCATCTTGGCATTACCTCTATTCCCCCCACTGAGCTTCGATATTGTCGCGAACGGCCCCTGTCAGTTCAATAAATCTCGGCTCTCGAAGGGTATGCGTATCCCGGGGACGCGCTAAATCGACTTTAATTACCGCTTTAATTCTGCCGGGTCGGGCGGTCATGACGATGACGGTGTCCGCCAGCAAAACCGCTTCGGTGATACTGTGCGTGACGAGCAACACCGTTGTTCTGCTCGCGCTCCAGATCCTCTGCAGCTCGAATCCCATCCGCTCCCTGGTAAGCACGTCGAGCGCGCCGAACGGTTCGTCCATGAGCAGCAGCGACGGGTCGAGCAGCAGCGCCCGGCAGATGGCCACCCGCTGTTGCATTCCTCCGGAAAGCTCATGCGGGTAACTGTTCTCGAAGCCTTCGAGGCTGGCCAATTTGAACAATTCCGTAACCCGATTTCGATATACGCCCGGCTTTTTGCCCCCCATTTCGGCGGTGAACAAGACGTTTTCACGTGAATTTCTCCAGGGAAGCAGCACCGGAGACTGCAACACCATTCCGACGTCTTCGATCGGTCCCTGGACTTCCCGGTCGCGAATGTAAACCTTGCCCCTTGTCGGAGAAATGAGACCTGATAAGATTTTTAGCGTTGTGGATTTTCCGCAACCGCTCGGCCCAACAAGGGCAACGAATTCATTCTCTCTAATCTGGAAGGACAAGTCTTCGACCGCTGCACCGGTATCAAACATCTTTGTCAGATGGTCGACCTTGACCGCAGAATTTTTTGTCATGCCAAAAACACCTCTCCCCCGAGTATATTTGCATCTTCGCTTCCGGGATTATCCGTCCGGGCCCTGACGGCTATGGACAAACTTGCATGCAACCGTGCCATCCGAAACCATCATTTACGCGAACCGTCTCGCAGCGTCAAGCGAAAAGACCAATCCGGACAGCACCACCGTCACGCGGCAGTTTCACCAGGATGACTTCCTCAAGGGCAAGGAAGCCCGGGTGGAGTTGAAAGACCCGGAGGGCACCCTGCTGATGCAAACCATTTTTAGCTCGGACAAGGAGTTTGCCGATCCTGCGCAGGACACCGTCGCCTTCGTCCGGCTGGACCAAAAACACAGTGACTTTTTTCTCACCCCCACGGTCTATCGGCAAACCGATTACACCTGCGATGCGACCCATGGGGGCGTGCTGACCGCCATAACCTCCGGCACGGACGCGGAAGCAATTACCACCGCCGTTTTTATCGACAGAGCAAATCCCATTTTGGCCTATACCATATGTTGCTGCGTTTTTATGCTTGACTAACAAGGAGCCTTTTGCCATACAATCGCTTCCAGAAAGCAAGTTCCTATCTTTGATAAGTAACCCCTATGTCTCCAAGGTCAGCGGATTATGCCTTTATGACATCGCGCTGATGAGAGAGAAAGTTCACATTTAGCTCTTCGGTATGTCCACTAAATCGAGGTAAGTTCAAATTCATGAGAGAAAGCCCTCTGAAATTGCCGATACAATGCCTCCAAGAGGCTAACCCTGAACTTTTGGAGGCTCTCAGGCTGAGATTGTTAGCTAACGTGTTAACAGTCCAGATGGCAATGGAAAAGAGAGAGCATCGAATCATATTTTGCAGAAAGCATACACCGAGGAAAGGGGAGCACAATGGTTACAAGAAAATTCAGTTTTCCATTTATTGGACTAGTCTTCCTCTTCATTTTCGTTTCGCCTTTGTATGGGGCGCAAGTGGATTTGATTGCAGATACTGTACTATATAACGGCAAAATAATCACCGTAGACAAGGATTTCAGTATCGCCGATTCGGTTGCCATTAAAGATGGAAGGTTCATTGCTGTAGGTACTAAGGGAGAAGTGATGCGGTTTGCTAAGCCTGGGAAAGGCAAACACAAGGGCCATGCAACCCATTACAAACACAAAGACAATGGAACCCAAATGATTAACCTTAAAGGAAAGACAGTGATACCGGGCCTAATGGATTCACATAACCATATAATGAGTAGCGGCGTAAGTTTGTCTCTTGTTCAGCTCAAGGATTGTAAAACCGTAAATGACGTCCTAATGACGATTGGTGAAGCCGCCTCATCATCAGCGCCTGGCGAATGGATCAGAACATCGGGTGCATGGCACGAAAGCCAGCTTGTCGAACAAAGACTCCCGAACCGTTGGGAATTGGACTCTGTTGCCCCTAATAACCCCGTCTATATCGCTCGGGGTGGACACACAGTGGTTGTTAATAGTTTAGCCTTTGAACTCGCGGGCGTAGACAAAAATACCCCCGATCCGCCAGGAGGTGAATTCAAAAGGGATCCTGTAACAGGAGAACTGACAGGCCTTCTTTTTGATGCTGCTAAGAGCTATTTTACCCCTCTACTTCCGGTCACTACCTATCAGGATAAAGTTGACGGTATGAGAGCTATTATGGAGGAGTATAATCGCCTTGGGATAACAAGCATTTGGAACGGTGGCACGGCTCCTGATTCCGATGATTTTAAAGTCTTTATGGAACTTTGGCGAGACCGGGAAATTACCGTTAGGCTTGGAATAATGTTGAGAACGCGCACCCCAGAAGCCATACAGAGCCTGCAATTTGCTGACGGTTTTGGGGACACCTGGTTGCGAATAGCAGGACTCAAATTCGGGGTAGATGGGGGGGTCGAGACAGCCTGGTTATATGATCCCTATTTGATCGTTCCTGGGGAGCAGGAAAATCCAAACTATTATGGGGTCAACACTTTCCCGATAGCGACCCTAAAGGCGTGCCTACTGGTTGCAGCGGAAAAGGGTTGGAGTGTGTCGGTTCATTCGGTAGGCGATAGGGCTATCGACGAAGTGGTAAGAACCTATATAGAAGTTGAGGAAGAAACTGGTGTATCAATCAGAGATCTCCGATGGTCAGTCATGCATTGCTTCTTACCCACACCATGGGCTCTTCAGATGATGGTTGAGCACGGAATCTGGGCGACTATTCAAGATCACGCCACCTATCTGGGGATTAATCAAGTCAGGTATTGGGGAGAGGAACGAGGGAGTTATGCTAAGCCGACGCGTGATTTGCTCGACGCTGGAATAATGGTTGGTGCAGGCACTGATTCCCCAGTTGTCCCTCATGATCCCTGGCTGGCCCTCTCTTGGTTTGTTACCCGTATGACTCCAACAGCCGGGCTGCTGGGGCCAGATCAGAAAATTACACGGCAAGAGGCCTTATATGCCTATACTATGGGTAGTGCGCACTTCACTTATGAAGAAAAGATTAAAGGCTCAATTGAACCAGGAAAGCTTGCTGACCTGGTTGTGCTGGATACGGATTTTCTCTCCTGCCCGGAAGAACAAATCAAGAACATTAAACCACTAAAGACCATGGTTGGGGGAAATTTTGTTTTTGAGGCTGAATAATTGAGGGAGGAAATCGCGTTCGCAAGGAGATGACTTTCTTCAAAATGAAGGCAGAAGCACAACGAAAGGCCTCAAAGGAGAAATGTTAAAAAGCTCTCCTTTGAGGCCTAATTTTCAAATACTGAGAAAAACGGACATTGCTGACTGAATTGAACTAAAACATACGGCTGGGGAATGCTTTTGGAAGACATGGACGAGAGTGGGAACATAGAATTTCCTTCTGCCCCTCTGGCCGGCAAAATACCGTTCAAGCTCGCTAAACCAGACCCGGCATAGTTGACATGATTTGGAGAAAACATTAATTTGCATCAACGATATCTCTTTTAGATTCACTCGGCACCCACAAGCTGTAATAGCATGGCTTGCAACAATGTTATCTGATCGCTTAGTTCAGCTTTTTTACCTTTTCTTCATCTAAAATCATTCAGAACTTAAGGAACTCGTTATGCAGCAGCCCATTGGCCTGTTGTGTGATAACATAGATTGGATCCAGCCCTTGTTGCGGGCGATGGACGCGGCCGGTGTTCCAAGCCAACTTATCCCCTTTCCCCATCCTCCGTTTACGGAATTTGACGGAAGCGCCTATCCAAAAGTGATTTTCAACCGCGTGGCTGTCCGCACCGCCATGGGTTCCCCAGGGATAGTCACCCTGGTCAGAGAGCTGCTGTCGGCCCTCCAATTGCAGGACAAACACATCATCAACAACCGCCACTGCCATCATGTGGGTTCCAGTAAGGCTTTGCAGTCTTTGGTTTTTAAGCATGCCGGAGTGAGGAGTCCCAAGACCTTGGTATTGCACGACAAGGCCATGCTTACAAAGGCTCGAGAACAGATGCCGGATGGCATGCTGAAGTCCAACGTGGGCGGCTTTGGCGCAGGTGTCTGGGCGCCTGAGTTCCCCGGCCAAGATGTACCCCCTTCGATTCTGACGGCGGCTTTTGCGGCTGACGGCATGGCGGTGTGGCAGCAAAGATATATACCCCGGGATAACGTCATTTATCGGGTGGAGATGCTGGGCGGTGAAGTACTTTACAGGGCCAGGGTGCCTGTCAAGCCGGATAGCTTCAACTACTGTTTAGGGAAAGCTGGTAGCTTCTCCTGTCCGGGGATGCTGCCTGGCGCTCCTGTTACCTTGGATCATGTGCCAGAGACGGAGCTGCGCTCGGCGTTGGCGCGCATCTGCAGACTTGCCGACATGGATGTGGGCAGCGTCGAGTATCTGATTCCCAATGCAGGATCGGCGGCATGTTTTTTTGATATCAACCCGGTTTCCACATATCATCCCAAAGCCGCCGCCTTTTTAGGCTTCGATCCCTATGAAAAATTGGCAGAGTGGCTTAAGGCGTTCCGCCAAAGCAACTGAATTATGTTTTGGTTGGCAATTATGGAAGCGATAGAGTTCAAGCAAAAACGGGGTTTTCTTAATCTGAAATGATATAAAATTATCAACCTTCGGTCGCTATATTCACAACCACGGACAGCGTGTGCGAGCCGCCTCCCATGATAACGCCTTTTACCGGAGTGACGTCGCCGTAATCCCGTCCCCAGGCGATGGTAATGTGGGATTCAGCGGGAATCAGGTTGTTCGTGGGATCCAGATCCACCCAGCCCACATCCGGTACGAACAGGGAGATCCAGGCGTGGGATACATCCGCGCCGATCAGCTTTGGTTTCCCCGGCGGCGGCGAGGTCTTCAGATAGCCGCTCACGTAACGTGCCGCCAGCCCCATGCCCTCAGGCAACTGATGACAACATGGGCAAAGTCCTGGCACACCCCCTTGCGGCTTGTCAGCACCTGATCCACTGTATGAGTAATAGGGGACAAAGTTGACTTATTTATGCTATGTAGTTGGTGATTTATTTTTTTAGGAGAAATTAAATGCCGCGTCGAGCCAGAT
>CP070771.1:641314-652733 GCA_020345785.1 Desulfobacterales bacterium | reverse complement strand
TGTTGAACCAGGTATTTTTTGATGTAGACGGTCGTTGCCCCCCACGCGGCACCGGCGATGAGAAATAAAACATCGCCCGGCAAAGCTTCGAAAGAAAAAGAGCCGACATTTTTCATAAATAAAACCACCACGCCGCAGAAAGCCGCCAGCAAGCCGGCTGTCTTCCAGATATTGAAACGATCATCGACGAGAAAGAAGTGGGCTCCTAAAGCGGCAAAGAAAGGCGCCACATAAAGCAGCACATATCCGCGGGAGGCAAGCGTATATTCCAGACCGACGAAGATCAGACCAAACTCGGAACCGAATAGAATTCCAACCACAATGCCGTGTAAAACAATTCCTGGGGAGGGAAAAATCGTGATTCTGCGGGCTTTCATCCAGACAAAAAGACACAAACTGGCGATCACTGAACGCAGACCGGCCATGAATATGGGCGCCATTTCACGCGACGCAATTTTAACGAATGCCATGTTGCTGCCCCAAATCATGGTAAGGATCAACAGGATGGTGATCGGCTGCCAACTGAGATGTGCTTTATACATTGGGTTATCCTTGATTTTTCTCTGCGCTCACTTCATTCTGAACCAATTGTTCCATTCTGATATCCGCTAAAAATTATTTGCAAATTGTGCCGGTCGGAGATTTGGGCATGGGTTTAATCCGTGTCAGTTCTCCCAGTGCTAAATCCGGCAGACATCTATCGCCGGTGAATGACCGGATGACATGCAAAGCTCTGCGGGCTTCAATAAGGCGATTGCCAATGCGTTTGAGTTTGACCTTCTTGAGTTGAGCCGGATCCATGATTTCCACCAGATGTCGGTCGCCAAGCGACCGCTTTCCTATATAGTGTATAAGTTCTGAAAGCACCTGGAAGAGATAGCGCTGTCGACCGTCGGGCAGAGCGTCCATGATCTTTTTACAGCTAAACTGGTAGCAAACCGGCGGTCTGCCTGTAGACAAGGCGCAACCGGTTGATGTCAGCCACCCGGCTCCGGTACTGTACGCTGCATGGTGCAGGGCTTTGGAGCTTAACAGCGTCAGAAAAGGGCTGTCGATATTTTCACGGCAATATTCCGGTCGACAGCAAATGCTCTCACAAACCGAGCAGTAGGGAGCGCAGAAATCTGAAATTTGGCACCTGACTTCAGTTTCAAAAGCAGCATATGCTTTTAAAATTCTATGAAGCTCCGCTCTCATTGAAATATAAATATTCATTCGCTGTACCATCATAAGCTCGCCGTCCCGGCAAGCCGGGTGGTTATCAGCCCTGATAAACCTGGTCTATGATATCGGCCACCCCACAGTCAATGCCGTTTTGGTCCAACAAATTTGCTATTTCATACATTTGATCGGCACGATCGATGCTGACTTCCAGATGATCCGATTTATTCATCACTTCAAACTTATGGTCCTCGAGGACCTGATGTGCCTTGTCCAGATTGTCGACCAAAAGCCCTATAACAGAATAGTCGGACATGTAGAAGTCCGGTAAAGCGTCGTTTGACATGCAGACCTGCCGGCTTCTGCCTTGCTGTAACAACGGTAATGCGCCCATGTTTTTTTCCTCAGTGAATCTACAACCCTGCTCAATTTTTATTGACGGCGATTCAGGCCATTCCGACACGCTGCCGACTGGATTAAGCATTATAAATCCGGTCAACCAGGTTTTTAAACCATTTCGGTTTTTCCGTCAGAACATAGATCAACAGGAGTGCCGTTAGGGGGATCGGTATGACGGTGTCGATTATGGCAAAAATGATCAGGTAGATCAATATCCTGTTAGTCGTTTTCATAAGCGGCTCTATAATTTTGAGTGGAGTAATAATTTTACCCCGATAGTATTTATTTGGCTGCGATTATGCAAGAGGCGTCCGGCAAAATTTAATAATTAAAGTGTCGATGCCTTATCATATTGCTGCTTTTTCCCCATCATCACCCGGTCGGATGATACTTCGCTTGCATTCGGTTAAATGGGATTTAACTTTATTTATGGCAAGCAGTTCCAATTTAAGGAGCATGAAAAGAATGGATGTTCACATTGAGCGGACCCTGCAGTTTATGAACGGTGATGCGTTAGGCGATGAGTTGCATGGCGACAACAGCGGCGGATCTAAAGAGCTCGGGGATCTTGAACTTCTCGACGCCTACTCTCGGGCGGTCATATCGGTGGTTGATTCTGTCGGCCCATCGGTTGTCAGCGTGTCGATCGGCAAACCGGACCGGCGGGGGGGACCCGAGCAGGCCGGTACCGGATCCGGTGTAGTTATCGCCCCGGACGGCTATATTCTCACCAACGACCATGTGGTTCAAAACGCCGGCCATGTAACGGTCAAACTGACCGACGGCACCAGCCTGTCGGCAACCCCGGTCGGTAAGGATCCGGCGGCGGATTTAGCAGTGATCCGGGCGGATGCCTCTTATTTAACGGCGGCGATCCTGGGAGATTCGGCACAGCTGCGGGCAGGGCAACTGGTGATCGCCATGGGCAATCCATTTGGTTTTCAGTCCACAGTCTCCACCGGCGTCGTCAGTGCCCTCGGGCGCGCCTTGCGAAGCCGCCAGGGTCGGCTCATTGAAAATATCATTCAACACACCGCACCCCTTAATCCGGGCAACTCAGGCGGGCCGTTGCTGGATTCCAGCGGCAAGGTTGTAGGCATCAACACGGCCATCATTGCAATGGCCCAGGGAATCGGCTTTTCTGTTCCCAGCAATACCGCCAAGTGGATTGTGCCCCAATTGTTGACTCATGGTCGTGTGCGGCGAGGATTTTTGGGAATTGCCGGCCGTCAGCGCCCGCTTAATCGACGTCTGATCAGGTTCCATGGACTCTCCAAGGACTATGCTTTCGAAGTCCTGGCGGTTGAGTCCCAAGGACCTGCCGCCCGATCAGGCATGCAGGTGGGGGATTTAATTACGGCAGTCAATGAGCAGTTAGTTGAAAGCGTTGATGACCTGCATCGATTCCTGTCTGAGTGGCCTATCGGCAGGCCGGTCGAAATCACCATCATCCGGGGACAAAGATTAAACAGGCTAACGCTTGTGCCGATGGAAGCCGGATCCGAGTCGTAAATCTAAGAAAGACATTTTTGCATTTTGCATTTTGCAATTGCAATTGGCAAATTGCATCACCCTAAAGCACATTGCTTGAAAGCTCATGTTTGCTCGGTGCGCTAAGTACTTGAAATTAAAACAAATTAAATTCCACGTTAAATCGGGCATCATTGGAACGCTATTTGCAAATTCAAGTTATCGTTTCTAACCTGTCGCCCAATCTAACACAAAACGATAAACCATGCGACGGCCTCAGGCCTCCAAAGGTTATTATTTAAAAAAGAGTTTGCGGCGACAAACTAACGGCTTCTCGGATGTGCGTAATTTTATATAAAAACGACATATCGGGGGCCGAATCAGCTGGCGAGGGTCCTAGAAAACTTGTCAACTTAACTACTAAATTCATAGCAAGGGGTGGTTGCAGATAACCACCCCTTTTTTCTTGCGTTTTGGCGTAGAAGTGGTTTCAAAATTTCAAATCTTGACCTCTTCTCTGAAAGCAAATCGAATTTGGTTGTCTAGGTAGTAAACCAGCGTTGGTATGAATTTGTAAAGTCTAACGCCGAAGCGATCTCTAAAACTTTCTAAATTCAGCGGGGTGTTTTTACCAAATAACTCGTTGGTAAATGGATATTTTTTCAGGTACGCACGCAAAGCTTGAAGCGCCTCCCGGCCGGTCTCCACCGGCTGAACCCGGCCGGTCATCTGCAGTCCTCGTATTTCCCTCCACGTTGAAGCCGCGGCATGTACAGCCGCGGATGCCTGGCCGCTGCGAAGGGATTCTTGAATGTGGCGGGATTTGGGATCGGATAAAAAATAAAAGGCGGACTTTAAAAACACATAATACACCGGGGCCGCCCAGGCTTTATCCTTATCGGCGGTCGCCAGCGTCATCGTTGTCTGCTCTGCAACCAGACGGACAGCCAGGCTGTTTATTTCCCGTCCGTTCGGCCTTTGTTTGGAATCGTTTGAAGGAACCATATCGGAAGAATTAGGCATCTGGTTTTAATCTGGCCGTACCTACTGCAATCCGTGTTACTGCGATTTTTTTTTCATCGAAACAGACCGCCACGTCTGTTCCGGGATCTCGCGGGCGTTCATGGATGCTGCCGTTATAGCTATATTCATTATCATTTATGACAAAATCATATTTATGAGGATTGGTATCCAGGCCGCAAAATTTAAAAGCGACTTCAGCATCTTTAACCAGCGGATGGGGCAGGTTGACATTCCAGAAATGCGATTTTGCAAGATCCTTTGCCATCAACATCTTCAGAACCGGCCCGGCGTGATGTCCTGTGATATCCCAGTTGACTTCATGGTCTTTGGCGATGTACTGCGAGATGGCAATAGATCGAAAACCCAGTATGGCGGCCTCCCGGGCAGCCGCAACCGTACCTGAATTGTAAACATCAGATCCGAGATTAGCGCCCGGGTTGATCCCAGCGATCAGCCAGCGCGCATCCGGAGCTATTTTTTTAAGGGCCAGGCGGACGCAATCGGCAGGTGTGCCGTCCACACTGAATTTATTTGTATCAAGCTGCTCCACCCGTATGGTAGAGCGGGTGGTAACGCGATGCGCGATGCCGGACTGGGGCTGCGCGGGAGCGACGATAACAATCATCCCGCTATTCTGTACACATTGATGCAGCATATGAAGGCCCGCTGCATCGATACCATCATCGTTAGTGAGAACGATTTTCAATTTTTTTGAATCCTTTGATATGTGAAGGGTGAGCGGTTTTCAACCTGAAATCCCGTCGGGGTGGGGAATCGGGACTCCCTCAACCTGATTATTAGTAAATACCCCTTTGATTTTTAACCGCTAATAAAGAATTTTGGCTTATTTTTATGGTCTGTTTGTCTCTGCCTGCATAGCAACCCTTACCCCATCCGGCTGAATAATACAATATGCATGCGATTGATGAATCGCTCACATGCGCGTCAAACCAGACAGATCAAACCCAGATGTGGTCAAAGTTTATCATTTAAAAAATCGGATCGTCATCGGGTATCTGTAGTGTTCGCCTTCATTCGCTCCTACGCCGGCGATGATAACGGCAATGATGTTGAAGACAAGCAATCCGATCAGCAGAAAAATACCAATGATGAGCAACACCAGCAGGGTTGAGGCAAGACTGTAAATCATCAAAGAGATTTGAAAATTCAATGATTCCTTGCTGTGCTGAGCCACGAAGGAAGATTCATCTTTCTTAATCTGCCAGATAATCAACGGCGCGATGATATTGCCAAAGGGTACCACGAAGGCCGCAAACGTTCCTATATGGCTGAACATGGCCCATTGGCGTTCTTCTTTTTTTGACAGCGCCGCCGGATCGGCGCGATATCTATGCTTTGAGCGCTTGACGAAGACAACAACCGCCATGGTCAGGCCGGCGCCAAAGCCCAAAAGGCCGACCAGAATCGGTAACACGAAGTTCGTGAAAAAGTCCGCGAGAAGTGATCGCCGCCAAATGAGATCGGATTCGGGAAAATTTCCGCTGACTTCAATTTTGTAAATTCCAGGCCGGTCGATTACAATTTCGGCGATTGACTGTCGTTTGACATTGGCCACCGTCTCTTTGCTGTCCCACTTGGGGGGGGTTACTTCAATGAAGCGCTTCAAACGTTGATCATAGACCGTTATTTTAATATCCTGCGGTATTTCCCTGTGGTAAGACCTTCCGTCATCGGTGGTGTACCAGATAATGTAATTGTCGGGCCGGCTGACGGTGACTTCCGTCACACCCGGCGCCGTGAATTCGATCCCGGATGTCAAATGCGAGAATATTGTGACAGCCATCTTGATCCCGGCGACCATCCCGGGGACGAAAAGCAATAACACTGCGATGATATACCATATCTTTGCGGGGCGGATTGTGGGCGCGGCAGAAGCCGCAGCGGCGGTTCGAATATCGGCCGAAACAGGCGGCTGACTCCGCGAAACGAGCGGCGGCGGTTTGACTTCAGCAGTTTCACCGGCTGTGCGCTCGATTTCGCAGACAGCGCCGGCCGCGCGCATCTGCTCTTTGAATTTGCTGGCCGTCGGGTAATCGATGTCCTTCTTAATCGTTATCGGCGCTTCGGTAAAAAGCCGGTCGATTTTTTTGCTATCGGCTTTAAGCAGTGCGGCCAGTCTTTTTTTGACCTCACCGACGTCCAATCCTTCTAAAATCCTGCCGTAGAAAACAATTTTGTATTGACGATCTTCCGGCATTCATGCCCCGTTGAGTGTACGTTGGAGTTTATGACAGCTCCTCATCCTGTGATTCAGAGGCCGGTTTCACATTGCGACATTTTTGTTCAAGCTGATCCACGATACGGTTAATCGTTTCATCCGTGAGGAATCTCGGTTTGATATGTTTGAAAAGGGATGGGAACTGTTTCGGGTTAACCACGGAAATGCCGTCGGCGGACGTTCTTTTTACAAACCAGTCGGGCAGCGCGACAATGGCCCTGGCAGCGACCTGTTCGCCAGTAGCTCTGACGATCCAATCTGAGATCCAGGAGGCCTGACGTTCTGCTTCCGCTATGGTGTTACAATCATCGCCATTGGGGAATATAAGTATTTTTCCATTATATTCGACGGTGGCATCTTCCGTGCGGTTCGAGGCGGCGGGTTTTGAGCGCGTACTGGTTTCAACAGCAAAAATTCCCGAACGTCCCACGACAATATGGTCTATGTTGGAATTTTCGGCCGGGACATCATGATAGACGTGATGGCCCTCCGGAACGAGCTGGTCGAGTTCTCTACCGACGGCCATTCTGCCTTCATATTCCCGCTGCAAAATGCGACGTTCCATGGCCAATTTCACCGTTCGCACCAGGAAATAGACCATGAAACCGACACCGGTCAGTACAACGATTTGTACAAGGATGGGATTCATTTCATTTCTGTAAAAGTAGCGGTGCGCAAAATAAATTGAACATAAGAACAAGGGCAGCGTGATCAGCAAGGCTGCATGGCGTCCAGTATTTTCATTGAGACAATCAATTTTTTCACCGGATGATTGGCCGGGTGTTCTCAAAAAATCCTGCGTAAAAAGAGCACCTCGTTTTTTTGATCTCCAAAAGGTTCGAACTATGTACAACATTAAAACATATACTGCCGTCGCACCTAAAAGCGAAATGGCAGGTATTAAAATAAGCGCAGGTTTCAAAACAGTACTCCTGTTGTTCGACGATCATCGTTTTTGGGGAATTGCATATCAAGGAAAAACTTTAATTCGCGCCGCGGGCGATTTCAACTTCCACGTGATATTGGGCGGCGCTCGTCTGCTTTTACGCTGCCCATTGAGTCCTAGTGATGCCACCCGTTTTCGGGTGGGATCTCTTGCTTGGATGCCTTTCCATTTAGAAATTGCAGCCGGGTCGAACCAATATCAATGACATCCTCATGCTTGAGTAGGATTGATTTTTTTATGACTTTTTGATTGACCTTTGGTTTGGTGAAGCCGCCGACATAGCACAGGTGGAAACCATCAGGTTGTTTTTTGATGGTGACCACGGTCTGTCCGACGAACAGCCCCCTGATCACAATATCCGAGGTCGGATGCTTCCCGATGGTGGTGTACCTTCTATCAAGATCAACTTCGCCGCTTCCACCGGCCAGATATTTTAGGAGTCCGATCGGTGCTTGCTTTCTGATGGCGGGTTGCATTGCAATGCCGGGCCCCTTATCCTCCCTGAGGTTGCGATGGGGATGCTTATCCCAAAAACCTGCAACGTTAATAATACTTCTGGTCGGATTGCTTTTTCTCATCCGATTCCGATACTGACTTGTATCCAGGATAATGGTTCTTTCCAATTGATCGTTCTCGTTTTCGGGTACGTTCTCTCCGTCGGAATAGTTGAAGATGAGCGAATGCTCTCCGATGTTGATAATGTCTCCGTCTACCAACCAGTGGGAGTTTGTAAGTTGCTCGTTGACAAAAGAGCCATTTTTGCTTTGCAGGTCGATGAGTACAAACCCATCACCTACCGAGTCGATTTTTGCATGATGCCCTGACACAGCCATGTCCTGGATGACAACATCATTCTTATGTTGTCGGCCGATCTTTAATGAGATGCCCTTTTGGAGCGTGTAATTTCCAAGCCATTTATCTTTAAATTTTAATGTTAATGTCGGCATCACTATTCTCTTAGGGAATGCTATATTTTTATCTGGCTTTTCTAATTATCAGTCATCGGCATTTTATCAAAGAAACTTGAGAATTATTGTTCATGATATTGGCATAAAATAATTTCCAATTTCTGCAATCAGCATTATAATAATTGATATAAATCGGTTGCAGCAGGCATTGATGAAGATTCGACCCTCCCAAAAATCTGATGCGCATTCCATGTCCTGTATATACGTGCAAACATGGCGGGATACCTACCTCAATATATTGCCGTTTGATTATTTATTCTCCATGTCGGTGGACCGACATGAACAGGCGTTTTTAAAAGAGCTGGATAGCAGACAGGTCCTCAGTTGCGTCGCCGAAGACAACGGCCGCGTGGTCGGTTTTGCGACCGGCGGCTACGAGAGGCATGCTGACGCGATCTACACTGGTGAA
This sequence comes from Desulfobacterales bacterium, assembly GCA_020345785.1. The sequence continues at coordinate 644,118 of CP070771.1, read as the reverse complement.
ATTTACACGTTGTATGTGATGAAAAATTACCAGCGTCGGGGCATCGGCAGACAGTTGGTTGCAACGCTGACCCGCCAGTTTAGTCACTTCGACATATACACAATGCTCGTTCAGGTCCTCAAGCAGAACCCATACCGGCATTTTTATCCGAAAATAAACGGTGTTTATCTCAGAACCCAACGCCTGCCGTTTGCCGGTGAGGTGCTGGAGGTTGAGTATTACGGCTGGATCGACACCTCCCTCATCCACTATGATTGACAAATATATAACTATAACATGCCAAACCCCGTTTAACCGATCGAAAAACGGGGTCTGGCAAAATGTCGACAACCGCCTTAGGCAAGTTCTGACTTCAGCGTCTCCAGCACCGTGGCGGGATGGTCTGCAGCCTTGGCGACATTGCGCCAGTGCTTTTTCACCTTGCCGTCGGGTCCTACCCACACGGTGGATCGGATGACACCCATGGTGACCTTGCCGTACATTTTCTTTTCTCCGAAGGCTTCATACTTGGTCATCACTTTCTTGTCCATGTCGCACAACAAAGGAAAGCGAACCTTGGTAGCTTCAATGAATTTTTGATGAGATGCTTGATCGTCGGGGGAAATTCCCAAGATAACCGTATCAAGTTTTTGGAATTCGCCATACATGTCACGGAATCCCTCGGCTTCCTTGGTTCACCCGGAGGTGTTGTCTTTGGGATAAAAGTAAACGATGACATTCTTCCCCTTGAAATCGCTCAATGAAACCTTTTTGCCGTTTGCGTCGGGCAAAGTGAATGCCGGAGCGGCCTTGCCTTCTTGAATAGCCATAGTAACCTCCTGGATTTTGATTTCTTATTCATCCTTGAAGCGCCTGCTTGTGACCACGAATACTGTCATTTTTCAGCCACTTATCAGATGTAATAGGAACAATAACTATCTAAACAGAATATGGCAAGCTTGCCACCAACTTTTTTTTACTCCGTTTACAAGCAAGCAACTGTGCGATTGAGAATTGAAAAGGTTTTACCGGTACAGCGGGCATATTTTTTGGCGGCCAAAACTTAAACGATACCGCTGGCATATGAATGGAGATAAAATAATTAATCCGCCGGATCTTCGATTTAAAAACTTTATTCAATTTTCAAAGAACCATTCCACTTGAAATTTAAATAAAATTTCTTGATATGATAATATGACACAGCAGAGTCAATTAACGGAGGCAATGAAATGGACCTAAAACAGAAACTCGAAAAAAAACTGGCCGAACTTGAGCGCAAAATCAAGGAAACCGAAAAAAGGCTTCCCGCCCATTCTGTGAAACCGCCTATTATGACCGAGCTTTTCGAATTGGAAGATGAATATGAAGCCGTGCTCACGCAGCTAAAAGCGCTCAATGCGAGTCAACCGGACCCCAACGATTGAATATGGAAGACAGCTGCATTGGCTGAAAAAGTTCAGGAAATATTCCGTGAATTGGAAACCTTTAAAGGAGAGCGAATCTGCGCGGCGGCATTCCGATTTCGGCTGGTCCGGCGAAGGTACGCTCCACCGGCTTGCGTGACCAAAACACGGCCGTCTGTAGGATGTTACGCTCGATTTTGCTGAAATGCCGGCGTCAGGTTGAAATTCACGCGGTTGCCAACGGAAATAAAATGATTAGGATATCTGTATTGCCTGATATTGACTCTATCAAGTTTGATGAGTGAGGTGCAACATGAAAGAACGCGAGATCAGCAAGGACGAGCAAAGCTGTATCAGCAATTGCATAAATAAATACTGGGGTGATCCCGGGGTCAACGATAACGGTGATGACGAAAAACGCGACCGGGATTACATGCGATGCCTTGAGGATTGTCAAATCTGCGGGTAAGCTGAAATATTCACTTTAATTAAAAAGGCGGCTGCCAGGCCGCCTTTTTCTATCCGCAACGGTGAAAGCATCGCCTCAGCAAATACTAAATTATTCAGGAGGTTCGCATGAACGCCCAAAGACAAACCGCCGTGGTAACAGGGGCCAGCAGTGGAATAGGAAAAGTCACGGCTCTGCGATTGGCCGGCAAGGGCATAAACGTGATCGCAGCGGCACGGCGACTGGAACGCCTCATTGACATGGCAGAGCAGAACCGCAACATCACGCCCCAAAAAGTCGATCTGGCCGATCCTGCCGACGTAGAATCGTTTTGCAGCTACATCGCGGGATTACAGCAGCCCGTGTCCATTCTCATCAATAATGCCGGCTATAGCAGCCGGGGAGTACTGGAGGATGTTTCGCTGGAGAAAATCAAACGCCTGTTTGAGGTAAACCTGTTCTCCCTGATGCGGGTGACCCAGGCCTGTGTGCCCGGCATGCGCAGGATGCGAGCGGGCGTCATCGTGAACCTGAGTTCCATTGTCGGCAAATTTCCTTTTCCTGGCAGCGGTGTCTATGCATCTTCGAAATTTGCCGTGGAAGGAATAACGGACGCCTTGCGCATCGAGCTTGCGCCTTTTGGTATCAAGGTGGTGACGATCCGGCCGGGCGCCATCGCCACTGAATTCGGTGAAATCGCCGAAAAGATGACCGGTGATCTGCTGGCAAGAACGGATCAGGACTACAAATTGTTTTATCAAACCGTCAAAGCGGCCATGGCAAAGATATTTGTGAATCGCTCAGCGAGCAGTCCGGAGCTGATCGCCGACCTTATTGAAGAGGCTGTTTTTGCGGATAAGCCGCGGGCGGTATATGCGGCAGGTGCACTCAGCAACGAATTTCTCGCCAGGCGCGCGGATCTCGATGACGACCGTTTTTACCGTTTCATGCTGGAGAAGTTCGACCTGACCGGT
>CP070771.1:629609-641214 GCA_020345785.1 Desulfobacterales bacterium | reverse complement strand
AGAAAATAAAAGTTTCGTGTTTTCTAAATTTCGTGTTTTCGTGATGAAAAAATTTCTTCATAATACGCAAAAAAATAACAATTAAGACTCTAAATGACTTAACTGAAAATTTGTTTCGGATTGCGTGCTTCGAATTTCGGTATTTTAGTTAGGATGCACTGATTGCCATTAAAACATCGATCAGATTTCAACTAGAATAATATCTATCCTTCTGCTTCTAAGGTTTCCACCCGCACCCTGGCGGTTCCTTGCTCATAAAAGCCTAATTTGCGGGCGGCGCCAGCGCTCAGGTCAATGATACGGCCATCTACGAAGGGTCCGCGATCGTTAACCCGCAGAATAATACTGCGGCGGTTTTCAAGATTGGTTACTTTAACAAAGGTCGGCAGAGGTAAATATTTATGGGCCGCGTTGAGCCCGTTCGGATTAAAGGCCTCACCGTTGGCCGTCATGTGGCCGCCCTTTTGTCTATAAGTTTCGTAGCCATACCAGGATGCTATGCCCGTTTCCCGATAGTCGCGCGCCTGCTCTACGGACATGGGCACGTACCGCCGGCCGTTGACGACGTAGGGCGATTTTTTGACTTTATTTTGGCGGATGGCTTCTTTGGGCGGAAGTCCGTCAATCGTCTCTATCTCTTCCCGCGTCAAAGGCCAACTGAGCGGCGCGGTAACGACTTCAAAGGTAAAACCGCCTACAAGATAAACAAGTTTGCCGGCACCGTAGGCAGACTTGGCGGTAAATTTCGAGATCTTGTAAGTGGTTTTGACGGTAGCTTCGGTGATATCGTAGGTCGTTCGGATCGTCTGACAGGAAAATGGTACCAGGCAGACAACCAAAAGATAAATGCCTCGACTTATTTTTCTATTTCTCAGCATCTTTAAACCTGTTGACAGCATACTTATCATCTATATACTACATTTTTATTTAAACCCAAATAAAAAAGTTAAAAAGCGGGGAAGCGGGGAGGCTTGGAAGCTAGGAAGCTTGGAGGCGGTTAAAAAATGAAGGTGAGAAGATGCGAAGGTGCGAAGGTGGGAAAAGGAATGAGCCGAATGCGGTCTCCCGCCAGGTAAGCATAAGCCCCGGGAGGACGACCGCTGCGTTAAAGGAGCGTTTCACTTAAGGAGCGGCCTGTCGGCCTTGAAGAGCGCTGCGCTTGAAGGAAAAAAAGACTCGTCTTCGTCCGCCTTCGGACTACGCCGGAGCAGGCTTGAGAGCCGAGGACTGAAAGGAGGTCACAGAAGCTAAGAAAAAATACTTAGTGTGCCTGACCTCCAGCGCAGCGCTCCTCAAGTTTACCCTGTGGAATGCGAAGCCGATTCCTCCGGGGTGAAACGCTCCTCGAGGCCGTAAGGCCGCTCATCAAGGCCCAAAGGTCCACTCTATTAATAGCTTTCCAGCCTCATAGCTTCCTGGCCTCCAAGCTCACTACGATAGGAGTAACTATGACTGCAAAAGTAAATAATCGACAGATCGTCCACCGGGCCCGAGTATTCAATTTGATAAGAGAAAATGTCACTCTGGATAACGGTGTCACCACCGATCTGGAATTTGTGGAGCATCCCGGCGCAACGGCCGTCATCCCGTTGTTGAATGAATCCAAGCTGCTGCTGCTCAGACAATACCGACATGCACTTAAAGAATATATCTGGGAAATCCCTGCCGGTACCCTTGATCCGCAGGAATCGGTGTTGAATTGCGCCAAAAGAGAGCTTATCGAGGAGACCGGCTACTCCGCCGACCAGTGGCAGAAATTGGGCGAAATAACGCCGGTACCCGGATACTCGAATGAAAGGATTCATGTCTTTCTGGCGAGCGGACTGCAGCCAGCCCGGCAACACCTTGACAAAGATGAAATCATCAATGTCCACGAATTCGAATTCAATCAGGCTCTGGAGATGATTAAACGGGGAGAAATTCGGGATGCCAAATCCATTGCAGGGCTTTTCCTGGCGATAGACCGGCTAAAAGAAAATGGTTACCGATGACGCTGCGCAAGTAACCGGGGATTAATAATCAGCTCAGCCGCCGATTTTTGGACAACCAAAATCGAGGAATTTAAAGCAAACCATAATAAAGCTGGCTGCCCGGATGCACAAACCGTATAATCCGCTGTGCCGAACATATCAGTATATAATATAAAATCCAGATGGAAAAGGAAAGAAGTATTGGGGATTGCAGACTCAACCAATAATAAATTCTTTCTGAATTCCGCCTGCTTGCTGCGCCATTGCTTTTAAGGGCGACCGCAAGTCAAACTTCCAACTTCGTATCACCATCAACCTTACACCTTATACCTTGCCCTCACACCTTCTACTCTGTACCATTGCCGTGTGCCGCGAGCCGTGCGCCGACTGTATCAGGCTGAGCTTACCGCTCTGCCTGCCACCGCAACTTTCTGCGTCTGTTCGACCTGCTGTCCTTCAAGCATTGGTAAAACGGCTATAATTCCCACAAAAAACCAGAAAGGCTCCATAATACGCACGATGATAAAGGTATTGGCACCGATTGAATGCACGATGAGCCCTACGAAACCGGCCAGAAACCCAATTCCGAGACCTTGAAAATATGGCGCTTTGACTTCTTTCAGATTTTTCAGTGTTAATTTAAATATAGAATAGAGAAGATATAAAAATGCAGTCAAACCTAAAACTCCTGTCTCAACCAGTATCCGGGGAAATTGGGCGTCCACAAATTGATAGCCGGTAACTCCATATCCAAGCAACGGATGTTTGGGCCAATCTGACATTGCGTCTTTCCAACTTTTTATTCTGGCGGATGTTGAGGTATCCAGACGCAGCTGGCCGATATGAATCTGACCCTGCTCCTCGGGCTGGGTAAAGGTGTACATAACTCTATTTTTAACGGCCTTGGGCAGAAAGAGAGGGCTTACAATCAGAGCAATCAAAAGTAGACCTAATATAATCAGCCTGCGCTCCGTCAAATAGCCCAGTACTAGGAGGGCAGGAATTATTGCTAGGTAGGAGGACCTGGACTGGGTGAATAACAAAGGCGGGATGATGCAAAATATTAATATGGCCAAAATCTGCTTGGTTCTTAAATTCTGCGATTTGGCAAGTAAACCAGATGCGACGGCGCCCATAAAAACCAGATATCCCCCGAAGGTGTTGGGCTCTCCGACTTCACCTTCAAACGGCGCGCTGACACGCCCGCCTCCTGGAATTTGAAAGGCACCAATGAGCGAGGCAATAAAACATGTTAAAAACAAACAGATGATAAACCGCCTGATTTGGTCTGTGTTGCGGACATGGTTGACCATCATGAAAAAAACGATAAAGTACTCAAGGTACTTTAATACGTACAAAGACCCGGTTTTCAATTCCACCCTGCCGGCCATGATACCAAATCCGGTGGATATTACACAGGCCAGAACATAAAATAGTATGGCCTTATTTAATGGTGTTTTTAGAAAAAGACCTAGCTCCTTTTCGACGGCATTTCTGGCAAACCAGCTGAGCCCGATAATCGCCAGCAGGAAATCTTCCAGTCGCAATGTGACGCCCCTGCCCAAAGACCCTGGTCCGGTGTCACCGGCCATAATTTCCGGCGACAGCAACATAGAAAAAATCAAAATATAGAGACCCCATTCGATATTTATAAAAGCAACGGTGAAGATAATAAGGGCAACAACCCCCAGCATAAGAAAGGTCGGTGAATACTGAGTGATAAGAAAACCAGCCAACAGAGCGACCAATAGAAATGATATTACAAAAAAAAATGCTCGCACCCGTTAACCTCTAATTTTCATATTCAGCATACGGCATGATGTTGAGAGGGCCTTTTGGAGTCGTAAAAGTAAAATGTTTGCATTTGGTGATAAAAAATTTATCTTGCGAAGCCACAAAAGTGAATAATACGCTTAAACTTGGTCTGCTTGCGAATTGGCGAGTCCGCCTCGGGCGGATCGGTTCCGGTTTATCCGAGTTAGGCATAAGCAATATATTTAGGGCGAAACGAACAACCCCTTAAGTGTGGCAAGCCAATCGTTGGTAAAATGATGTAAATCCTGCCAGAAAATACCCAGCGCCAATAATCCCAAGGCAAAGAACAACACACAAAATCTTAATATTCTACCTTTGGTTAGTGAAAATCTTATTTTCTGCAGCCATTTTGTAAATTCTCGTTTCTGATGGCCTGCCTCGCCTTCCGGTCCATAGTAATGCTGCGAGTGATACTTAAAATATTCGGGACCGGCTTCAGGTTTGACGTTGTTGAGGATAACACCCAAAACCCTGGCATCCACATTGTCCAGGTTGGACTTGGCCCGTTTAAGGACGCCGCGGCCGATCTTGCCAACTGTATACACCAAAAAGACGGCATCCATCAGCGGAGCGATTTCAGCGGCATCTGCTACCGGTAGTATGGGCGGTGAATCAACGAATACAAAATCGTAGACTTTATTGGCTTCAGCTAAAAATTCCTTAAAGCGCGATGAACTCAATATTTCTGTGGGATTGGGCGGTTTGGTACCGGCTGTGACTACATTGAGATTATCCATACCCGGAGTTTTTAAAATGTCGTCGATTCCAAAATCTCCCAGCATGACGTCGGAAATCGTATTGGTAACTTCCTGCCAGTGATAATTTCCCAGCACATAGTCCGTAATTCCAGGTTCTTTTGACAGTCCAAATACTCTGTGGACTGATGGTTTGCGTAAATCCGCATCCACCAGCAGCACCTTATTGCCTGCCTGGGCCATGCTCAGTGCCAGGTTTACGACATTTAAGGTTTTGCCCTCCTGCACGAACGAGCTTGTAATCAGAAAGAGTTTACCCTTCATCTCCAGGCGCAAAAATTGAAGATTGGTCCGCAACGCCCGAAACGCCTCCGCCCCCATGGATTTTGGCTCATAATGGGTGACCAGATCCCGCGCCCGGTCTTCTTTCGGTGATCTTCGAATCGGGCGACGCTTTCGTTTGATCTCATCATCAAGCTGGGGAATCACACCCAGTACCGGGACGTTCAGCAATTCCTCCACATCCTCGATGGTTCCCATGGATGTGTCAAACACCTCGGCCAGAAAAGCAAATACCACGCCGATAATGAGTCCCATCACAATACCGGTAACCACTATCATTATTTTTGAGGGAATATTAAACGGCTCTTCAGGAGGCACAGCCGGTTTGACAATGGTTACTTCTTCAACTTTACCGGATTCCTGAATTAAGGTTTCCTGATACTTTTCTTTTAACTGGGAGTAAAGAGATTCCTGCAGCTCAACATCGCGCTGCAGACGTACCAATTGTAATCCCTTTTCCGGCAGGCTTAAATTCTCGCGGCGGAGCTGTTTGATTCTTTGTGCCAAGTCTGTTTCCCGTGCTTTATATGAGTTCAGCAAGGATTGCAGCTCTTTTTCAGTTTCGTGGAGTACTGCTTTCACCTGATCATCAATCTCTTTTACCTTCGGATGCTTTTCTGTAAAATTGATGAGAAGCGTCTGCCTTCTCAACAGCAAATCACTGAGTTTGGTTTTTAAGCCATACACCGGAGAACCCGGCGAGGCGGAAAAAAAGCTGTCATGTAATGCACCGAATGCGCCTATCTTATTGGTCCCAATCATCTTCAGCTGAGACTCAACTTCGGCCATATTAATTTTGGTCTTCTCATACTCTGTTTCAACCGCATAAAGCCTGTTCAAGGTATTCTGCGTTTGGGCATCCAGAGAGATGAGTCCGTAGCTTTCTTTGAAGGCCTGAAGATCGTTTTCAGCCAGCTTGAGACGGTTGGAGGTTAATCCTAGCTGTTCTTCGATAAAGGCTTTGGTCTCGAAGGTTTTTCTATTTTTCTCCTGAATATTGTATTCCCGATAAGACCGCGCAAAGGCGTTGGCCACTTTTGCAGATTCCCGGGCATTTTCCGACTTGACCAGGATATTAATGATATTGGTGCCTTCCTGATGCTCCGGTTCGACCATGGCCTTCAGGCGCCGGATGATTGACAGATACTTGGAGGAGTCTTGAATTACTTCTTCAGAAATATCCTTCGGAATCCACCCCAGGAGCTTGGCTGTCTGGCACAAAACCGGGAAGCTTGTGATGATATAGGCATGCGTTACCATATTTTCCGACTGCCGCCAGTATTCACCGGTCAATATGGATGCCATGTTGGAAAAACGATCGATCTTGATGGCGGAGCTGGCTTCATAAAGCGGTACCGGTTCCTTGAGTTTGGCAAATCCGTAACTGCAGATTCCTACCAACAGGATCATGAATATGATCGAGGATTTTCTCTTTTTGATGATACGCCAATAGTCTCTTAAGTCGACATCATATTGTGCCATCGTGAAAATTCCTTATCACGAGTATTATTATGAGTATTAAGGAAAAAAATAAAATTTTAACTTGGTCAGCTCTGAGGCGGATCCAAATTACAGATAATAGCACATACATATACTTTAATCATTACTACTACCGCCACTTTTAATGATATCAGCCGCGTTATGCCAGTCTATGATGGTGCGAGCCGGCCAAAGTAACAGTTCCAACAGGGGCCTGACACGCTGATTTACAAAGTTGATATCCCCCCACCCGCTGCGCGGCACATAGACCAGATCTCCGCTGGCCAGAACCATATTTTGCGATTGGTCTCCCTCTTCAATCAGGCTTTTTAGATTCACATCAATGAACTCCGGACGAGTAGGATCGCCGCGGACCACCCGGGTACTCTCGGGCGAAGCAAATAACGTCGACCCGCCGGCTTCGGAAATCGCGTCAATCAAACGAAAATTCGACCCGGTAAATGTATAGGCTCCCGGTTTTTCGACCTCACCGAATACGTAAACCCGATTACCTTTTTCGGCTAAAGTCGGGATAAATACCACGTCACCGTCATTGACCACCAGATCCTGGCTGAGATCCCCCTGATTGATGGTCTTAAAAAGGTTTATAGAAACCATCTGGCCGCTTTTACGACGAATTCTGACATCATTCAAATTGGCATCTCTGCTCGGCCCTCCGGCCTGAGAGATTATCTCAAGTACGGTTGATTTACCTTTCAGATGGTATTTGCCAGACCCGGTGCCCTGCCCGTGAGATTGGACAGCACCTACAACTTGGACAAATTTACTGTTATATTTCTTCACGACCACATCAATCCGCGGATTTTTGACATATTCATTTAGATATTGGGTCAACTTTCGATCGAGTTCAGACGCGGTAAGCCCTTTGATGTCAAGATCTTCAACGAAACCGAAAGAAATCTTTCCATCCGAACGAACCAGAATTTCTTCTTTTTGAGCCGCAGTTCCTTCCCAAAACGTTACTTCCAGGATATCACCGGGGTCGATCTTATATTCGTCTCTTCCTTCTATCGTCTTATAGACATCATTTTCAAACGGCGCTGTCGAATATTTACGAGAATCCGGAGACTTTAGTTGTTCAATTTGTTGCTGGTCTATTTTAAAACCGCCGTCTTTTCCGGACCATATTTTTATGCCCTCTCCAAAGCTGGCGGCGCAGATATCCATCCTCTCATCTTCGTCTAAATCAGCAATTGCCATGCCATAATAGGTTCCGTTGGATGGAAATACATCATCCATGGTCTTCCAGCCCTTATTCCCTAAATTGCGCCAGGCCCTCACTCCCTGGGAATCCAGTGAACCGGCTAAAATATCATCGCGCCCGTCTTTGTCCAGATCAAGCGCAAGGACCTGCCAGAAACTCCTGTGTTTTTCCGGAGGAGGCAATTCACCGACACCGGCTGCGGTTTTGGCCTGCACCTTAACCCTCCGTTCGAGAACCTCTGCCGGACTGAATATCCTGTGAAAACCTCCCAATCCGTCTCCCAGAAAAATCCGGGCCCCCTTTCTGTGGGATCCTGCAAAGATGTCAAAGTGCCCATCGCTATTCAAGTCGCCAATGCTCAAACCGTAGTAATTGCCTTTTTCCAGCGGATTGGTTGATGACCAATTGCCGGTGCCGTCGCCCAGCCAAATCCTTAGAGCGCCATGAGTCCCCCAGCCGGATCCGATCAGATCCAGATTGCCGTCCTGATTCAGATCCGCCACCAGAACATCCATGTAAATACCGCTGATGGTGGGACCCGATTCAATTGGCCAGTTTCCCTTGCCGTCGCCCAGCCAAACCTGAACCCCGCCTTGAGTAGTGGAAGTCGCATTGGCTGCGATAATATCAAAATGGCCGTCACCGTTAATGTCGGCAGTTTTTATACCCTCATATTTATTTATTTCTACAGGTCCCTTTTCAAGCTTCCATTGGCGCTTGGACTGATTTAACAAAACTCTGATTCCCGAGGATTCCTTTTGTACTGAAAATACGATATCCGGCAGTCCGTCTTCATTGATATCCGCCACTGCCACGGACCGAACATCTCCGACAACCGTCACATTCTGGGGCTTGGATATTCCGCCCTTGCCATCTCCGTAGTTGATAGCTATCATTCCGGGGGATGATGCTCCCCCCACGATATCCAATTTTCCATCATTATCCATATCCTCTATCGCCACTGCGCGGAACTTGCCGGCTGAGGCTACTCCATCTGCTTTCGGAATAGCCGACGGTGGGGCAGAATCTTCAACATTCCTGACACAACCGGATATGCAAATGACGGTCGACCATGCTGCCAGTAAAGGCAGGATTTTAACCAATTTTAAAATATAACCGAAACGGTATTTTTTGCATGCTAATTTCATGTTTATGATTCCATATCTTCAATGGCGTCATGCACAATTTTGCTGTCGACAATCCGGGCCTGGCGCATTAAACCAAGCAACAGACAGCGATCGCAAAGGTTATTAATGCGAAGCGGCAGTCCGCCAGTGTATTCATAAAGGGCCTGGACAGCTTCTCTCGAAAAAATACCGCGCGACGCGCCGGCCCACTTCAAACGATGCAAAACATAATTAAGGGTGTTTTGAATATCCAGCGGTTCAAGGTTGAACTTGATGCTGATTCTTTCTTTCAACGGCTGCAGTTCGGATATGTTTTTCAACAGCGGTGGCTGTCCGAGCAAAATCAGGGTAATTAAAAACTCGTCATCGGATTGAACGTTAAGCAGCATCCGCAGTTCATCCAGGGTGGCCTGATTGCCGATAACATGGGCTTCATCAATGGCCAGAACGGTGTTTATTCCCCTGGCGGCGTTTTGAAATAAATGCTGATGAAGCCGATCGAGCAAGTCCGTCTTGGAGCCGTTTTCCGCGCCGCCACCCAGCTTCAACAAAACCGCCTTGATAAGGTCGGTTGGCTGCAGGGCGGGGTTGGAAATCGTCTGAAATTGATATTTATCTTTGTTGAGATGGTCTTCTATGGCTCTGATGACAGTGGTCTTGCCGCAACCGACCTCGCCGGTCAACATGGCGACCCCTTTACGCTGCTCAATCACATACAGCAACCTGCGGAGCGCCTCCTCATGTTGAGGCGACCGGTAGAAGGCACGGCGTGAAGGCACATTGCCAAAAGGCGTTTTTTCGAGTTCCCAATGCTCTAAATACATAAAAACACCTTTGCTCTAGTTAGGGTCCCAAAACCTACAGAGCAAATCAATCCATCCAAAGGTATTGTCTTGCTTTCTTAACCCGAGTCTAACAGATTTTTGATTGAATGCGTCATCATTTGGTAAGTTCCTGAATTTCGGATTCAGATACCGAATCGACAATGTTCAAAAGTGGATTTTCCGGCAGAACGACGATTCTTTCCGTTAATACGCGGCGTCGCTGTGAATCATATATAATCTGAAGCTTGGGGCGCATGGGTTGATCGGCATAGGTCTCGATGACCTTGCCGATTGCATTTGAGTTCAAACGAACATAGCTGTGAATTGGAAACACTGTAAATATGCTCAATAAAGACTTCAGATGCTTGCGCTGAAATCGGTGTTTGCAGGTATTGATCACCTCTTTGACAGCGGTAAAATGGGTTAATTTATCTCTCTGGGGGCGGGAGTGAATAAGAGCTTCATACATATCCAACAACCCTATAATCTGGGCATACTCATGGATTTCATCTCCTTTTAACCCCCTTGGATAGCCCGATCCATCGATTCTCTCATAAACCTGCGCCGCACTTTCAGCCAGGTATGCGATTCCAGTACCAAATGATCGCAAAATTTTGCAACTGTAATTGGGACGTTCCCTAAGGATATTTATTTCCTGCTTGCTGAGTTCTTGCTGCTTATAAAGAATTTTATCCGGAATGACTGCCATGCCGATATCGTGCAACAAGGCCGCCATACCAAGTTCCAGTTTCCGTTTGGGATCAAATCCTAAATCATCCGCCATCTTGAGGGCATAAATGGCAACGTTAATGCTGTGGTGAATCACGTACTTGAATCGATCATCCAGATGAATCGCCATGATGAACAGCTCGTCACGGGGGTGAGTCCCCTCGGCCATCTTCTGCAATATCCGAAACCCCGGTTCTAATGCAAAACTCTTGCGGCTTTTAACAGCGCTGAGCAACTGGTTCAGATAAATGCTGGCTTTATCGTAAAGGTCTTTGCGGTTGTGGTTGTTGTTTGGACTGTGGCTGGTTTTTACCGCCGGGCGACCTGCGGGTGACAGCTTATCTTGGGCAGCAGCAAGTTTTCTGAAGCTCAGCTTCAGATCCTGCTTTGCCTTCGGGCTGTTTAATTTTTGAGCTTTATTTTCCATATTGCGAAATTCTGCCAGGGCCATGACCCACCAACGATATCGCCGACTTCTTTATTTTCAATAATTTAACGTTTCCAAAAATACAGATTTTGCCTCAAATTGGCAGTCTTATGACAAAATTTGGCCAAAATTATCGACACGGCCAATCACTTGATAATCGTCATCGGCTAATATCAATCAACATCCCGGCCGGATATTTGAGTCTAATGTTCTGTTTTGCAGCCGTCCCCTTCTTTCCAGAAAAGTAATCAGCACCACCAAGATGGATGCCTGAAAAATGAGTAGAACCGCATCAACTACCCGCGCATTTCGAAGTGCAACGGCACTGATGCCTAAACAAAGACTGAGCAAATAGATGAAGATCACACTCCGCTTTTTGCTTCCCAGCGCATGCGCTAATCGGTGGTGGAGGTGGTCTTGTCCTACATATTCGATCCACTGCCGAAAACTGAGAACCTTCCCGCTGATAATACGATCCACCGTAATGTGCACCATGTCAAAAACAAGTATCCAAAATATTAAGAGGGGAGAAATCAGCGCGACAACTGCGTTGCCTTCCGCCCATTCTCCATAAACGGCAACGCAGGCCAAGATGAATCCGATGACGGTGCTTCCGGCATCTCCGAGAAAAATGGAGGCATTCCCCTTAATTTTGAAATTATAGGGCAGAAATCCGATACAGCCTCCCATCATGGCCACCGCAACCCAGCCGATAAATGATTGGGAGGTCTGGAACGCGACCACACCGAGAAAAAATGCGATCAAGGCGCCCAGCCCGGCGGCCAGGCCGTCCATTCCGTCAAAAAAGTTCATGGCATTGGTAATTCCGATGATCCAGATTACGGTTAGCACTGCGTTGCCAATTTGGGCCAAAATTCCTAAATCAGACGGAATTACCCGCAGCACAATTCCGCAACTTACGACAAGAAGCGTGCAAATTATTTGGGTCGCCAGCTTTATTCCGGCAGAAAT
>CP070771.1:617738-629509 GCA_020345785.1 Desulfobacterales bacterium | reverse complement strand
GTGTTTCAAACGAAAGCTTGTCCTTGTAATTTTTTATTATATATTTTGATCACCCTTGGTGCTGATCTGGCTTGTTTGACGTGTATTTGATCGATTCATTATTCACAGGCATCTTGTGTTGCTCTGCCCGATAGGGTAATCGTTGCTGCGCCAGTTGACAAAACGACATTATGAAAGGTAAGCCAACATAATTTATTCTATCTCCATTCATATGCCAGCGGCATGTGTAAGTTTGGACAACCAAAAAATACTCCCGCTGTAACGGTAAAGCCCTTTTTAATTCTCATCTGTATAGCCGGTGGCTTATGAATGGAGTAACCTTGTTGTTTTTTTTGACTTTTCACTAGTTAGGAGATAGAATGAATCTGTAATAAACAGCAATGCATACGGAGGCAAAAAATGGAAGTCCTCGGCATCGATATCGGCTTTGGTTTCACCAAAGCGACCAATGGCAGAGACACGGTAATCTTCAAATCTATTTTCGGAGAGGCGGCCGACATTCAATTCTGGGCCGATTTTGGTGAAGACACCCCTACCGATCACATTCATGTGACCATAGACGGCAAGTCTTACTTCGTAGGCGATCTGGCAGAGCAGCAATCGAGCGTTCTGCACTTTACCCTGGATCAGGAAAGATTGATTACGGATTATGTCAGAATTCTATCGTTGACGGTAGCCGGTATGTTTCTGAAAAAAGGCGCACCGATCAATGTTCCTGTGAACGTGGTGTCCGGACTTCCGATCGGTTACTTCAAGCAGAATCACGAAAGATTCAATGAACTGCTCAGCGGTCATCACAAGGTTACCTACCATTCGCACAATGGCCACCAGATAACCAAGGAGATATATATCAACAAGGTGCGGATGCTGCCGCAGCCGATGGGCAGCATTTTAAACCTTCTGATGGATGACCGAGGCAAAATCTTAAACAAGGAACTTGCCAATCAGAAAATCGGCGTGGTTGACATCGGATTTCGGACAACAGACTTTACTATTCTGGATCGGCTGCGCTACATTGACCGCGGCAGCAGGACCATCGATAGCGGCATCTCGAAAGGTTTCAGCTTCATTGCAAACAAGCTGCGGGAAAAGTGCGGCGTCGCCGTTGAACTCTTCCGCCTGTACAAAGCAGCTGAGACAGGCTCAATCAAAATGCGCGGCCACGGATTCTCATTTTCAAAAATTCGGGATCAGGTTTACTCGCAGTTGGCCGGCACCATTGCGAACGAAATTGATCGGCTGTGGGCGGACGACTGGGATATCGATACGATCATCCTATCCGGCGGCGGGTGCCGGGAACTGGCAAGTTATCTCCAGCCCCTGATTATCGGCAACATCATACCGGTTGATCCCAACAAGGATCCAAGACTCAACAATGTCTTGGGTTATATCAAGTACGGCCGGTACGTCTGGGGGGATGCGGCCAATGGATCAATGATAGCGGAGAATGAGGAAGAATCCGAAACGGAATATGAAGAAAACAATCCGGAAGACATTGAAGCCGTCAGCGAGGATGAATTGTCGGAGATGTAGACGCGGTGCGGGGTGCGAGGTACGGGGTATGGGCATAGGGCATAGCGCATAGGGCAGAGCGTAAAGGCGCTGAGACGAAGGTGAATGTGTTGCGGGGTGCGGGGTACGGGGTGCGGGGGATAGCGGATTGACGAATGTCGAATGTCGAATGTCGAATGTCGATTGAAGGAATTCTATCTGTCTTATAAAGTTATCAAAAGACCGGGCGACACGCGGCGCAAGCGCCTGCGCTGCGCGTGCGCCTTCCATAATTAGTCAATATTCAATTGTCATTTGTTTCGGTTACTGGATGCTGGATACTGGATAAAGAGCGGTATAAGGTTTAAGGTGCAGGGTATAAGGTTAAAGGCTAACGGCGCACGGCTCACGGCAAAAGGAAGAAGGCGCACGGCACAAGTCTCCCCGCATCATAGCCTTCCAGCCTCCCGGCTTAGATTTTTATCATCTGCATATACGCTTTGCGCTATGCTCTTTGCCCTAAGCGTTGAAGTTCCACCTTCCCACCTTCGGTCTTCTGCCTTGCACCTTGAACTTTTGATCTTAATTTACTTGGATAGATTTGAAAGAGTTACGTATAAATCGAAATGAATTGAACAGGAGGCAGCTTTATGAAAGCAATTGTGGTTAAAAAATCGGACAAAGAACCTGTGCTGGTCTGGGAGACCGTGCCCGATGTTGCCCATGGTCCGGAGGAGGTGCTGGTCGACATAAAGGCTACCGCCGTCAACCGGGCCGATCTGCTGCAGGCGATGGGTGCGTACCCGCCGCCGCCCGGTGAGTCTGAAATTATCGGACTGGAAATGGCCGGCGTGGTTGCAGCCGTTGGGGATGCGGTCGAGGGCTGGCAGATCGGCGATCGCGTGGCCGGGCTGCTGCCCGGCGGCGGCTACGCGCAGCAGGTCGCCGTGCACTCTCAAATGCTGATCAGATTGCCGGATAGCTGGTCGTTTGCTGAAGGGGCCGCCATCCCGGAAGTCTGGCTGACGGCTTTCAGCAATCTCTTCTTGGAGGGCGATCTCAAATCCGGTGAGACGGTCATGCTCCACGCCGGTGCCAGCGGGGTTGGCACGGCCGGCATTCAAATGGCCCGCGCAGCCGGCGCGGTCGTGTATGTCACCGCCGGAAATCAGGCCAAGCTGGAGGCCTGCCGTGAGTTGGGCGCCCGCCTGGCAATCAACTACAAAACACAGGACTTCTTCAAAGAAGCAATGGACGACACCGGCGGCGAGGGTATCGATCTCATCCTGGATCCGGTCGGGGGACCTTATCTGAATCAGAATTTGAATCTTCTAAAGACAAACGGACGGCTGGTGGTAATCGGACTGCTTGGCGGCGGCACGGCTGATTTGAATCTGGGGACGATACTCGGCAAAAGCCTGCGCATCATCGCCACGCGCTTGCGGGCGCGGCCGCTGAACCAAAAGATATTCATAACCCAAAAATTTAAAGAGCGATTCTGGCCGCTCGTGGAAGAGGGCAGGCTCAAACCGGTGATCGATAAGATTTTTCCGATTACAGAGGCGCAGGCTGCACACGCCCATGTCCGGCAGGATCGCAACATCGGCAAGGTGATCCTGGAGGTAAAAGTATAAATTCCAAATTCCAAGCACCAAATAACAAATAAATCCCAAATCGCAATTATCAATGACCAAAAACGGCTAAACCGGGAAAACCCAACTTTCTTTTTTCGTGTGTTAGAACTCTCGTGCATTCATGTAAAGGATCGCCTGGTTATCTGAAGCGATGACCAAGACAGATTGAGTTCGGTTTGGAATTTTTTATTTTGGTCATTGTAATTTATTTGAGATTTGAAATTTGGAATTTGAGATTTTTTGCAAGCACGGGCAAGACCATTATCATCTCTGCTCCACGGACCAATCAATTCGGTACCGGTTTTGTACGATGGATGCGATGTGCCGGTCGAATACCAAATGTTCGATCAGCCAGTCCCGTCCTTCATAGTGAATTCGCAGATGATTATCATCAATAATCTGATGGATCCGGCATTTCAGAAGATCTTTGATGCCGATACCGGTGGCCTTCAACACGGCCTCCTTGGCGGTCCAGAAGCGGAAAAATGTCATCACCGCTTTTTTTTCCATGTCTGCCAGCGCCCATTCCCGGTCAGAGGCCGTCTTTTGAAAGAGGCCGTCTGAAAAACTGCGGATTCTCTCAATATCAATACCGGTCGGGGTCGGTGCCGCCACACCGGCCACATACTGCGTTTTGTGGGTAACAGACCAGAAAGTGCCGTCAAAAGGCTGTGGGACCCCATTTCCGTCCTTGACCAATTCGTCGAGACGGACGCCGCTCTTTTCGGCTGATTTCTGCAGCGCTGCGCGGGCATGCCGGCTGAGAAAGATGACACGGTCTCGTGGTTTGAATTCCGCGACCTCGGCCGGCACCGGCAGGATGACAGGGAAGATGGTATCAAGTTTATCCACTGTCGAGCTCCTTGGAAATTTTTAATGCCTCGGTATATATTCGGTTTTTCCCAATACCGGATGCGGCGGCAATTTCCCTTGCTATCGCCGATAGGGAACGTTGTCCTTCGATGACGGCGGCTCTTATCTGCTGCC
Source organism: Desulfobacterales bacterium (assembly GCA_020345785.1). The sequence continues at coordinate 625,397 of CP070771.1, read as the reverse complement.
TGACAAGATGCCAGGATGGGTGTTTTTCGCCGCCGCTGCCCGCGATCAGCAGGGTGCATTCGCCTTTAACCTCACCGCGGTCTTTCAACTGATCGGCGATGTCAGACAGTCGGCCTCTTAAAATTTCTTCGTGCAGTTTGGTTACTTCTCTGCCCAGCACGCCCCTGCGATCGCCCATGACATCGATAATTTCATTTAAAAGCGTGAGGATTCGTTTGGGCGACTCGTAAAAAATAAGCGTGCGGGGTTGACTTGCAAGGTCTTTCAGCTGCTGTATGCGTTTGGTTTTCTTTTTGGCCGGAAATCCCATGAAAATAAACGAGTCCGTCGGCAGGCCGGCGACACTCAAGGCGGTGGTGGCGGCGCACGGGCCCGGGACGGGAATAATCTTTAGGTTGTTGTCGACAGCTGCTTCAATCAAGCGATAACCCGGATCCGATACCGTCGGGGTGCCGGCGTTGCTGACCAGTGCCATCGATGCGCCGCTTTTGAGCTTGGCGATAAGCTGAGGGGTGCGTTCGGTCTCATTGTGATCATGATATGAAATCAAGCGGTTGCTGATGCCGTGCAGCGTCAAGAACTTTCGCGTCTTGCGGGTGTCTTCAGCCGCCACCAGATCGACATCAGCCAGGACTTTCAGCGCCCTGATCGTGATGTCGTCCCGATGGCCGATCGGTGTCGCGACAACATAGAGGGTGCCCGGGGTATCGCCGGATATGTTCTCTTTGGTCTTTTCTCTCTTCAAAACGATTCCGTTATTCTAACATTGAAAGCCGGGTCCTCTGGGCCGGGATTCTTTACCGAATCATGACTCATTCGTAGGCGAGTTCGAAGGCATTTTTTACGACTTCGATTCGGGGTTCGTCCCGGTTGACGGTAATGGCAACCACATCAAATCTGGCTTTGAGATCCGTCTGGCGGGTGCTTTTCAGGTAGTGAAGTGCCACCATGGAGATTTTGCGCTGCTTTCTGGGAGTAACCGCCCATTTCGGGCTGCCGTAGCGGATCGATTTTCTTGATTTCACTTCCACAAATACAATCGTCTTCTTCTCTTTGGCGATGATATCGATTTCACCCAGATGGCTGCGGTAATTCTGCTCGATAATCTTATAGCCGTTTTTTCGCAGGTACCAGGCCGCCAGGGATTCCCCCTTTTCCCCCAATATTTGTGGTTTGCTCGGCATAATCACCAATATGTTCGGATTTACAATGAGAATTGTGTCGCTCACACGAAACGATCTTAGCACGTTGGAACAAGGGGCAACAAGCTTTTTCATTTGATAAAAAAGATGGCGTACAGCGATACCGAAATTTTAGGGATTTTTCGGTTTAACTGTATTCTTTGACGCCTCTAAAACTTTTGCGGTGGATGGGGCAGCAGCCGTATTTTTGAATGGCCTCCTTGTGGGCTTTGGTCGGATAGCCTTTGTGTCGCGGAAAGTCAAACTGGGGATAGTATTGATGGTAGGTCTGCATGAGGCGGTCCCGGGTGACCTTGGCAATGATGGAAGCTGCCGCAATGGAGATGCTTAAAGCGTCGCCTTTTGGAATCGCCATTTGGGGCAGATCGGCAGCGATTCGAAAGGTGCCGTCTATCAATAGGAAATCCGGCCGGGGGTTGAGGTTTTTTACCGCCATGGCCATGGCCAGCAAAGACGCCTGCAAGATGTTAATTCGATCTATTTCCAGCGGATCCACAATGCCGATGCCCACTGCCACCGCCTGAGCGTAAATCGTCTCATACAAACGGTCCCGTTTGCGGGCCGTCAATTTTTTGGAGTCGGTAACATCGGGAACATCAAATGTCATCGGTAGAATAACAGCGGCCGAGACAACCGGGCCGGCCAGAGGACCCCGGCCGGCCTCGTCGATGCCTGCGATGCCCCGGCATCCATTGCGGGTGGCTTCTTTTTCGTAGTGCCACAAATCCATTTGGGAATTCGGCATTCCGAATGTGGAAGTCGGAAATTAAAAGGCGGATTAATTAAACCGCTTCTCCTTGATCCTGGCGGCTTTGCCTCTGAGTTTGCGCAGATAGTAGATTTTGGCGCGTCTTACCCGACCCTTGGTGACGACCTCTATTCTGTCAATGACGGGTGAATGCAGCGGGAAAATACGTTCGACGCCAATACCGTATGAAACTTTGCGCACGGTAAAAGTAGCATTCGTCGAGCCCTTGTGTTTGCTGATGACAACGCCCTGGAAGGCTTGGATGCGCTCCTTTTCACCTTCTTTTATTTTTACATGGACTTTGACGGTATCGCCGGGCTTAAAGTTGGGCAAGTCCAAGCGAATATTTTCTTTTTCGAGTTGTTCAATTTTTTCCATTTTTCCCTCCAAATTTTTTTATCTGGTCCCCAACAGCCTGTCAAGAACGATACCGGCAGCGGATCGGACCGATAGATGGTTGTAGTCGGTGCGGCCCAAAATCGGTTCCAGAATATAGTCCGCTTCACTGATAAACGATTCGGCTAAGCCCCACGCGGTTCCAAAGACCAGCAGGTGCGGCCGGCCGAGCTGCAGAACATCACGAAACTCTTCAAAGCGGATGCTCGACGGATGCCTGCGAGCACAGGTGACTACTGTTTTCGGGTAAACTTTCTCAATGCTTTCGATTTCTTCAGCTGCATCAGCGATAGAATCTTTAATCCTGATCAGATCAAGAGCGCTGCGCCTGGCCGGATTATATGCAGCGCCGACGCCCTCTGTCCAATGTGAAATAATCTTTTTGATCAGGCTTTTCTGATCAGCAAGCGGGGTGACCACATAGAAACTCTTTGCCCCATATGTCTTCGCCGCCCGCGATATGTCGTGTAAATCCAGATTCGTCACCGCCGAAGCGATGGTGTCGCCCCGCTTATTCACCACGGGGAAATGTGTCAACGCCACATAAAGCCTGGGCATACCTGTTTTCCGCTTAACCCGTTCGCCGGTCAGCCGCTTTTGCAGATTCGGTCATACGGGCTAACGGGCCAACCCTGCTTGGTTATCACATAGGACCTCGCAATATGTATCCGCTCAAGATCCCTTTATTCGGCTCTCACGAAAGTCTAATATCTTTTCAATTACCTGACGCCATTTTTTTAAAATTTCGCGTTCCTGCAGGGTTAAGTTCTTATTTTGCAGAAGATCCGGCCGTTTTAATAGGGTGCGCATCACAGCAGACTCAAGCCGCCATTTTTCAATTTCTTGATGATGGCCGGACAATAAAACCTCGGGAACCTCCTGGCCTTCAAAATCTGCCGGCCGCGTAAAGTGAGCGTGTTCCAGCAGACCATCTGAAAATGAGTCTTTTTCGGCCGCATCCTCACCGCCGAGAGCGCCGGGAATCAGCCGGGTGACGGCATCAATGATAACCATTGCCGCCAGTTCGCCTCCGGTGAGGACATAATCTCCGATCGAAATTTCATCATCGATCAGATCATGGCAGATTCGCTCATCGACACCTTCATAGCGGCCGCAGACCAGAATTAAGCCAACGCATGTTGCGAGCTCGCGGGCTATCCGCTGGTTGAACATTCGCCCCTGGGGCGTCAGCAAGACGGTCTTTGCCCCGGGCATCGTTTTCGCCGTCTCCCGAATGGCGGCTGCCAGAGGTTCGGGTTTCATTACCATTCCGCTGCCGCCGCCGTAAGGTCTGTCATCGGTTACCTGGTGCCTATCCGCGGCAAAATTTCGAATATTCACGCCCGACGCCCTAATGATCTTCTGCTCGATCGCCCTGCGGATAATTCCATGCTCCCAGAATGGTTCAAACATTTCAGGGAAAATCGTCAGTACGGCAAAATCCATGGCATTCGTTGAATGGTTGATAGGTTGACGGGCTGAATAGTGAGTGGATAAAATCAGTTTTACCTCATCAACTACTCAACTAATGAACCTAATCAACTAAATGAGCCCTTCGGGCAGATCGACCCGCATCCGTTTTTGTTCCAGATCGATGTCCACAACTACCGATTCGAGCGCGGGAATCAGTACTTCCTTTTTCTTGTCTTGGACGACATACACGTCGTTGCTGCCGGTCTCGATGATCGACTCGAGCCGGCCGAGATATTCATCAGCGGTCGTATAAACTTCCATTCCAATCAGATCGATCCAGTAAAAGCTGCCATTCTCCAGTTGCGGAAGTTCTGCTTTCGGGATGAATAGCGCCGCGCCGGCCAGCAACTGGGCCTGATTGCGGTCATCTATTCCTTTAAATGACAAAAGAGGGGTCCGCTTGTGAGGGTTAACCCAGTTTATTTCACGGTGTGTTTCCCGACCGCTGCTTTCTCGGACAAGAATAGAGCGGCCCGGCTCAAACACTTCCGTTGATTCGGCATATGAACGGATTTTGTGGGCCCCCTTTATGCCGTGGGTGCCGATGATCTCTCCGATGAGCACATAGCCTTTCTTTTCCACAGACATGTTCAACTGCAATTAATCGCGGCTTGTCCGGGTTAGGCATTTGAGGCATAAAAGCCTTCTTTTTTCAAAAGGCTTCGCACCGTGTCGGAGGGCTTGGCGCCCTGATCCATCCAGTATTTTATTCTCTCTGATTTCAGGCTCACCTTGGCCGGGTCGAACAATGGATCATAAGTGCCGACATTTTCCAGGTAGCGGCCGTCACGGGGGCTTTCGCTGTCGGCAACGACAATTCGATAAAACGGTTTCTTCTTTGCTCCATGTCTGGCCAATCTGATTTTTACAGCCATAGTTTTTTTCTCCTTTAAAACGGCAGCATTCCCTGCGGCATTCCGCGCATACCGCCTTTATTGATTTTTTTCAGCATTTTCAGCATTTGGGTGTAATTTTTTAATAAGCGATTGACATCCTGGACCCGGGTGCCGCTGCCCGTGGCAATTCTTCTGCGGCGACTGCCGTTGATGATGGTATGCTGTTGGCGTTCCCGCGGCGTCATTGAATTGATGATGGCCTCAATTCTGACAAACTCTTTTTCGTCGACTTCCAGGTTTTTCATCTGTTTGAGCTTGCCCATGCCGGGGATCATCTTCATAAGATCTCCCAGCGACCCCATCTTGCGAATTTGAACCATTTGGTCGCGAAAATCCTCCAGGCTAAACTGACTCTTCCTGAGTTTTTTCTCGAGCTCGGCAGCCTTTTTCTCATCAACTGCTTCCTGGGCTTTTTCGATCAGGGTGAGAACGTCTCCCATACCCAGAATGCTTGAAGCGAGTCTGTCCGGATGAAAGGGCTCCAGTTCGTTTAATTTTTCGCCGACGCCGATGAACTTGATCGGTTTGCCGGTAATCGATTTGATGGAGAGGGCCGCGCCGCCGCGGGCATCGCCATCCATTTTAGTGAGGACAACACCGCCGATGTCAAGCTTTTCGTCAAATGATTTGGCGATGTTGACGGCGTCTTGGCCGGTCATGGCATCGGCCACCAGCAGGATGTCGGACGGCTTCACTTCCTTTTTGATGCGACTGAGTTCATCCATCAGCGCTTCATCAATATGAAGGCGTCCGGCGGTGTCCAGCAGCAGCGTATCACAACCCTGCCGATGGGCGGTTGTTTTGGCCTCCCGACAAATCTCTACAGGATCCATTTCCACGCTGGAGGGAAACACCGGTACATCGAGCTGCGAACCCAGTTTCTTGAGCTGATCGATGGCAGCGGGGCGATACACATCCGCCGGCACCAGGAAGGGCTTTTTACCTTTGCTGCGCAGGTAAACCGCCAGTTTGCCGGCCGTCGTCGTTTTACCGGACCCCTGAAGCCCGGCCAGCATCACCGCCACCGGGCTTGCTCCGGACAGGTTTAATCCTTCGTGCTGGGACCCCATCAGCGCCGTCAGCTCGTCGTTGACGATTTTGATGACCTGCTGACCGGGTGTCAGGCTTGACAGGACTTCCTGACCCACTGCCCGTTGTCTGACGGCGGCGATGAACTGTTTGACGACCCGATAATGAACATCAGCCTCCAGGAGGGCCAGGCGAACTTCTTTCAACCCCTCCTCGATGTTTTTTTCCGTTAATTTGCCGTGCCCTTTGAGCTTGCGAAAAACGGCATCGAGTTTGTCGCTTAAATTTTCAAACATAATTTTACCGATCTGGTTTCTAAAATTCTTGAAAATATAATTTCAATGGTGCTATGTCAAGTAATTAATTTCTTATTCACCAGGAGTCTAAAATAACCGAATAATGAGACCGAGAGCAGACATCATGTTACTAAAGCGTGTATTCCGAAATTAATTAGTGATAAACTTCAAACTCTCAAATTATTTGTTGGGGTTTCATGAAGTTTCATTCGAGGTATCAGCAAAGAAAGCGTGGGATTCAATAAAATTGATACGGCTCCGAGACCTGGCTTCCCAGCCTCCTGGCCTTCCAGCCTCCCAGCTTCTATCCCCTGAAGCCTTCAGTTTCTGACAACATATTGCCGGAATGAACCCGACAAGGGTCATGATCAAAATGCATGAATTCGATACCAATAAAAAGACAGATATCCTTGAATTCACGCGTGAACAGCTGGTCGACTGGCTGACCGAACGGGATATTGCCGCCTATCGCGCCGACCAGATTCAAAAGTGGATCTATATGCGCCAGGTTGACGACTTTGATCGTATGACCGATATTTCCAAAGAGATCCGGGGCCTGCTGTCACGGCATTTCGTGGTCGGTCGGCTGGGTGTCGAGCGCATTGAAAAATCCCGGGACGGATCGCGCAAATACCTTTTCAGATTAAACGACGGCCGACACATTGAAACGGTCCTCATCCCGGAAAGGGATCATTATACCCTTTGCGTGTCGAGCCAGGTGGGTTGCGCCCAGGGGTGCCTGTTCTGCCTGACGGCAACCGGCGGTTTCGAGCGCAATCTGACCCGGGCCGAGATAATTGCCCAGGTGCGCGATATCAAAAAAGAATTAGACGACCCCGAGCGCTTGAGCAATATCGTTTTTATGGGGATGGGCGAACCCCTGGCCAACTACAAACATCTGGTGAGTGCCATCGGCGCCATCACCGACAACAACGCGGGACTGCGCTTTGCCGGCCGTCGGGTGACGGTCTCTACCGCCGGTTTGGCCCCCAAAATTCCCGCCCTGGGCCGGGATACAAAGGTGAATCTGGCAGTCTCCCTCAATGCAGCCGACAATGAAACCCGCAGCCGCCTGATGCCCATCAACCGCACCTATCCCCTGGAAGCCCTGCTGGAAGCCTGTCGGCAGTTTCCGCTGCAGCCCGGCCGCAGAATCACGTTTGAATACATTCTCATCAAGGGACTCAACGATTCGGAGGAAGACGCCAGACGCCTGGCGAAAATGCTTCAGCCGATCCGGTCCAAGATCAACCTGATTCCGTTTAACCCTCATGAAGGCTGTGACTTCGTTCGGCCGGCCGAAACGGCGATCAAAGCGTTTTACGACATCCTGTTCGCCAAAAATTACACGGTCATTATCCGCCGCAGTAAAGGGCAGGACATATCGGCAGCCTGCGGACAGCTCAGGGCACGGAGCGCAGGGCAGGGCCCATAAAAGTTGAGGACTGAGGTATGAGGACTGAGTGGGCACGGATTAGGAGCGCTTTGCTCGAAGAGCGGCCTTGACGACCTTGAGGAGCGCCTTGCTTGAGAATAAAACAAAAATCAGCATTCCCCCCTAAGTTGCATAAAATGTTTTTTGAATTTAGGCCGTTGTGATGAAAAGCATTGGCAATATT
>CP070771.1:605695-617638 GCA_020345785.1 Desulfobacterales bacterium | reverse complement strand
TGTTCGACGTCATCGTCGACGGCCGGGATGCTGCCGAACACAACCTGGACGGCAAACCGGCGCCGGACATATTTCTGGCGGCCGCACGACAGCTGGGTGTGCGACCGGAGCGCGCCGCGGTCGTGGAAGACGCGCTGGCGGGCGTCCAAGCCGGCAAGCTCGGCCATTTTGCCTGCGTCATTGGCGTGAATCGCAACAATCAAAGCGCTGCCCTGGCAGAACACGGGGCCGATGTGGTCGTGTCCGACCTCTGCGAAATCGGCATCGATGAGCAGCCGCCCGCTGCAGAGGCCGAAAAGGGTTTGCCTTCCGCTCTGCAGCACGCCAACGAAATCTACGGCCGCCTGGCCGGACGCATAATGGCCGTTTTTCTCGACTACGACGGTACGCTGACCCCGATTGTGCGGCGTCCCGAGGATGCCGAGCTTAGCAGAAGCATGCAACAGATCATCCGCAAGCTGGCGGCCAATTGCCCGGTGGCGATTGTCAGCGGACGCGATCTGCAGGACGTTCAACAGCGGGTCGGCATCGATGAACTGTATTACGCCGGCAGTCACGGCTTTGATATCGCCGGCCCCGGCGGAAAACGGCGGGAGCACCCCGAGGGCCGCCGGTTGCTGCCGGAAATCGACCGCGCCGAAGAAGCCCTCCAAAAACGGCTGTCGGCCATCGACGGTTGTCGGGTCGAACGCAAGAAGTTTGCTGTTGCTGTTCACTACCGCGAAGTGGCGGAGGAGGATGCACCCGCCGTGGAAGAGGCCGTGCGGGAGATTCACGCCCATCGATCCGGCTTGCGGCTGTCCGGCGGCAAAAAGATATTTGAGCTGCAGCCGGACGTGGACTGGCACAAAGGCCGGGCGGTGCGCTGGCTTATGAAGGATGCCCTCAAGCCGGCGTGCAGTGCCGCGATGCCGGTTTACATCGGCGACGATGTCACAGATGAAGATGCGTTTCAAGAGATTCGCAGCGACGGTATCGGCATTCTGGTCGACGACACGGATGCAAACGACAGCGCCGCGCGCTATCGACTGCGAGATCCGCAGGAAGTAAAGCACTTTTTACGCAAACTGGCGGACAAACTTCAGCAGGCAGCGGATTTGCGCGCCTGGCGACTGATCTACAACGGCTTCGAACCTGAAGAGGAAAAATTGCGGGAGGCGCTGTGCACACTGGGAAACGGCTATTTTGCCACCCGCGGCGCGGGTCCGGAATCCGAAGATGATGGGATTCACTATCCCGGTACTTATCTGGCAGGCGGCTACAATCGGCTTAAGACGGAAAAGGTCGGCAGAATTATTGAAAACGAAGATCTGGTCAATATGCCCAACTGGCTGCCGTTGAATTTCCGATTCGAACACAGCGACTGGTTCGATCTTTCCAAGGTTGAGGTGCTGGAATATTGCCAGGAGCTGGATATCCGCAACGGTATCCTGCTGCGCACCATCTGCTTCAGCGATGACCACCGCCGCGTGACCCGTCTGATCGAACGCCGGTTCGTCCACATGAGCCGGGCCCATCTGGCCGGCCTGGAAATGACACTTATCGCTGAAAATTGGTCGGGACGCGTCGAGTTTCGCTCGATCCTCGACGGCCGCATCGTCAATAACGGTGTCAAACGCTATCGGGACCTGAACAACCTTCACCTCACACCGCTGGAAACCGCACAGCCGGCGAACGACACCGTCTTTTTGAAAATGGAAACCAATCAGTCCGAATTGCGGGTGGCTCTGGCTGCCAGAACGCAGGTTTTCAGCGAAGGCCGTCCGGTGCCCGTGGACCGCCGCACGCTGCAGGAAACCGGCTTTGTCGCCCAGCTTTTCGACGTTCCGATCGAGGTGAACCAAACCGTCACGGTCGAAAAAATCGCCAGTTTCTATACATCGCGGGATCCGGCCGTATCCGAGTGCGGTCTGGAGGCCCGCAACGCGACCCGTTCGGCCGAACCATTCAACCGTCTGCTGCAGAGCCACGCCCAGGCCTGGGAACATCTCTGGCAGCGCTTCGGCATCGAGCTGGAGAACCACAACCAGCAGCAGGGAAACCGCATTGGCATGATCGTCCATTTATACATTTTTCACCTGTTGCAGTGCACTTCCATGAACACCATGAATATGGATCTTGATGTCGGGGTTCCTTCGCGGGGCTGGCACGGCGAAGCCTATCGTGGACATATCTTCTGGGACGAGCTGTTCATTTTCCCGCTGATCAATTTGCGACTGCCGGAAATCACCCGGCAGCTGCTGATGTACCGCTATCGGCGGCTCGATGCAGCCCGGGTCAATGCCCGTCAGGCCGGCTTCCGCGGTGCTATGTTCCCCTGGCAAAGCGGCAGCAGCGGACGTGAAGAAAGCCAGAAAGTCCACCTCAATCCGAAATCAGGCCGCTGGATTCCGGACAACAGCCATCTGCAGCGGCACGTCAATGCCGCCATTGCCTACAATTTGTACCATTACTTCCAGGTGACCCGCGATATGGAATTTATGGCCTTCTATGGGGCGGAAATGATGCTGGAAATCGCCCGTTTTCTGGCCAACCTCGCCAGCTACAACTCTGAGCTGGATCGCTACGAAATTCTCGGTGTCATGGGGCCCGACGAATACCACGACGCCTATCCGGATTCGGAACGTCCCGGTATGGACAACAACGCCTATACCAATATTATGGTCGTCTGGGTGCTCAATCGCACCCGCGAGGTACTTGATCTTCTGCCGGAGGATGTGCGGCGGGAGGTGTGCGGCAAACTGGACCTTGCAGCCGAGGAATTCCGGCTCTGGGAAGACATCAGCCGCAAGATGCGGTTGGTCTTTCACGACGAGGGCATTATCAGCCAGTTTGAGGGATACGATCAACTCGCTGAATTCGACTGGGAAGGCTACCGGCGAAAGTACGATGATATTCAGCGGCTGGACCGGATTCTGGAAGCCGAAGACGATACGCCCAACCGTTACAAAGCCTCCAAGCAGGCCGATGTGCTGATGCTGTTTTATCTTCTGTCCGCCGAAGAATTGAAAGAAATCTTCGAACAGCTGGGCTACTCCTTTGACTACGAAACGATTCCCAAAAATATCGACTATTACCTGCAGCGCACCTCACACGGATCGACCCTGAGCCGGGTGGTTCATTCATGGGTGCTGGCGCGCAGTGACCGGTCCCGTTCCTGGAAACTTTTCTGTGAGGCCCTGCAAAGCGATGTGTCTGACATCCAGGGTGGAACCACACCGGAAGGCATCCACCTCGGCGCCATGGCCGGCACCGTAGATCAGCTCCAGCGGGGCTATACCGGCATCGTGACGCGCGGCGACGTGCTGTATTTCAACCCCTGTCTGCCGGAAGATCTAAGCCGCTTGAAATTAAAAATTAGATACCGATCCCACTTTCTGGATATCGAAATGACGACTGACATGCTGAGAGTCAGCACCATTCGGGGCGGCGAAGAACCCCTGAAAATAGGTGTTTACGACAAGACCTATGAGCTGCCGCCCGGTTCCGGTCGGGAGTTCTCGTTAAAAGAAAAATCCGAGAAACCCAAATCTATTCCCAAATCTATTGAAGGAGGATCCGGCGCGACCATGCCGCAAGACAATATCTGTCAGAAGGCCCCAGAGTGGGCGGAGCATTCTCGTCTGCATGACGACGATGAGCCCTGCGACGACGGCCGCACGGGAAATTTGGAGCGCCCCTCCCGGAAAGATTGACTAGCTATTCCCTATAAGAAGTATCCTTCCAACGCCGAAGCAGGTGGATTGGCTTCGGACTTAGCCGTCCGAAATCTACACCGCGCCTTTCTTCGGGTTCGCCTTTGTTTCATCTAGAAGAACTTTTGCTGCTAAGGGGGAGCGGAGATAAGTATCATCTTGATGCGCGTACCCTTTCCGGGAGAGGAATTAATCGTAAGAGAGCCACCGACAATCTCAGCACGCTCCCGCATGCTCGCCAGACCATATCCGCTCAGGGGATCCTGCCGGCGGAGTGTTTCCTGAACATCAAAGCCGCAGCCATTGTCGGCAACTTCTAATGTGATCCGATGCGCGTCGCCATTCAGGCCGATGGAGATCTCGGTGGCCCTTCCGTGTTTGGCGGCATTGTGCAGTGATTCCTGCAGCACGCGATAAATAACGATTTTGAGGGTTTCGGGAATATCCTCTTCCCGGAGCGCTATTTGGGGGATCAATTGAATATCGCCGAATTGTTTTGCGAAGTGTCTCGTATACCACATGAGGGTGGATAAAAGGCCGAGGTCATCGAGTATGGCGGGTCGCAAGCTGGCAGAAATCTGTTTGGTTTCTTTGATGGCCGCCTGCAGGAAGAAAATCGTTTCGTCGAGGCAAGCGGCGGCGTTCTCGGGTTTTTGGAAAATCTCATCGCGAATATCTTCCAACCGAAATTTAATGGCCGCCAGGCTGGCGCCGATACTGTCGTGCAGTTCCTTGGCGGTCGTACGGCGGTCGTTTTCGAGGACCTCGATACTCTTGCGCGACAACTTTTGCAGATACTTTCGGGAAATTACCAGTTCCTTTTCCATCTGCTTGCGCCCCGTGATGTCTTTGGCAATGGTCGCCACGGAAACAACCTTGGCGGACTCATCCAGCAGGGGAAACGCGGTCAGCAACACCGAAAAAATCCGCCCCCTCCGGTCCTGGCGCCGACCCTCCCAGTTGCGCACCTCCTCTCCGCGGCGGCAGCGCTCGCGCAGGCGCTTTGCCCGATGATGCCGGGCGGCAGGGATCAGGCTGCGGATGGATTTGCCGATCAACTCATGACGCTTCCATCCGTACTTTCTTTCCGCCTCCCGGTTCATATCGATGATGATACCGGACAGGTTCTCAATGATGATCGGATCGGCGGCGTCCATAAATACCCGTGACCACTGCCGCAGCTGGTTTTCCAGATCTTTGCGGGCCTGCATTTCTTTTTCCAGGGCCGTCACGGTTGTTTCCAGCTGCATGGTGCGTTCCCGCACGATTATTTCGAGGCCATTGTATGCATCTTTTGCAGCAGCTCGCGCTTGTGCTACGTTTTTATTCCGGTCTTTTTTCGGATGTGCTCCAGGAAAAACGACCGGCTTTACCGGGTTGCTATGAAGTTTTTTCATACCTCAAAACTGCCTGCTCGCTTGATTGTCCAGCATGGATTATTCGATCGGTCCGGACAACATTGAACACTCTCATCAGTCTCAATTGGAAGGCTATGTTTTATCCAAATCCGGTATCGTTATTTTTCAGGCCGGACTAATTATGTGCGGTTTCATATAAAAATAAACCATTAAAATGCCTGGAGCCATACTGCATCGACTGTATTTTGAAAATAATAATACGGTAGCTGAATCGATCGGGTTGAACAGCAATCCGCGTAACCGCGAAATATCAAAAAAATTTTTGATTTTTCTATTACTTCAATACGGCGGGATTCGAGCTAAAGCTTCAGAGCGCAGCAAAGCAAATGGATTAAATACTGCTTCTTCATCCTGCAACTACATTCTATACCCTATTGTAATTTAAATTTTTTGACTGTTAGATGACGAATGTACAATTAAGACTGCGTAACGATGACCAGCCTTCGTACAAATAAAATCATAGTCACAGTTGAAAACGGTATTGCCACTCTGACCGACTCAGTGGACACCAAATCCGAAAGAAGCATGGCGGAAGCCAATGCTAGTTTTTATTTAGTGAGGAGGCGTTATATGGCTAAAAATAAGACCAAAGTCATCATTGTAGAAGACCACAAATTGTTCCGCGAAGGATTGAAATCCATACTCTCCGGCAAGGCCGACCTGGAAGTGGTAGGAGAAGCCGGCGACGGTCTGGAAGCGATCCGGACCGTCAAGAAGTGCCGGCCGGACTTTATGCTGCTGGACCTTTCGATGCCTAAAATGAATGGCATTTCAGTGATGAGAGAAATCAAACTTCTATTTCCGGAAATAAAAATCATGGCGCTGACAATCCACGAATCAGACCAGTACGTATTGGAATCTTTTGAGGCCGGTGCAGATGGCTACTGCCTGAAGGATGCCGGACGCAATGAGCTGATGATGGCCATTGACAGCGTACTGCAGGGAAGGCGCTACATCAGCCCGTCGATTTCGGACAACGTCCTGGAAGGCTACCTGACCGGCCGCAGAAAGCTGAAATCTAAAACATCCTGGGACACCATCACCCAGCGCGAAAGGGAGGTCTTGAAACTGCTGGGAGAAGGTTTTCAGAATAAAGAAATCTCCGATATGTTGCATATCAGTGTCAAAACGGTCGAAAAACACCGGGCCAATATTATGAACAAGCTGGATCTGCACAATGCCGCCGCATTGACGGCGTATGCCATCGAGCATGGTCTGGTGTCGAAAAAGGGCTGATCGGTTGCGGGAATGGAGAAACTTTATTTTATGGAATTGAATCAACAGGGCCTCTCGCTCCCGGATGAATTGGATGATAGGGAATACTATTTCATTCGGGAACATAACGATCAGGGAGTCGCCTTTCGTCGGGAGGGCGAGTTGAAAGACGCAATCGCCAAATATGACAGGGTACTGACGATAAAGGGGGATGTGGCAGTGGTGTACAACAACCGCGGGGTCGCCTGGCTGGAAAAGGGGCATGTTGACCGGGCCATCGCGGATTTCAAACGGGCACTGGAACTGGATCCGGAACTTTTCAAGGCGCATCGCCGCTTATCGAAATCGCTGAGAGAAGGTGCTAAGGATCGGGTGTGTCAAGAAACAGAGAAAATATGACGTAGGGCAGAGGGCCGAGCTGGGAAGGTGAGAAGTTGAGAAGCAGGGAAGCTGGGAAGTTGGGTAATTGAGAACTTGAGAAGGTGAGATATAGATCAGAAAATTAATTGATGAACTCGTAAAAAGTGCAATTTTCCGTTTTGCCGTCATTGCCGCAGATCCCGGATCGAGTCCGGGAGGAATCCAGTAAATTCAGTTAGTTCTGGATGCCGGATCAAGTCCGGCATGACGCTTCGAGGACTTTTTACGAAATTATCATCATTGGATATCGGAACTTGTTTTCCCGCTGAAAGCGGGATGCTTCGAGATTTGAATTTTATGATCGGATGAGGGAAACAGCCACACGCTCAGTCCTCAACCCTGAGCACTCATCGCTTTTTCATTAAGATAGAGAAAAGCGAAATCACAAATATTCAAGATTCATTTTTCAATCTTCAATTGACAAGCTTCCCAGCCTTCCAGCCGCCTGAACCGGAATCCGACCGACCAGTGACATTCAGCGGCGCGGAAACGTCAGATGAATGGTTGTGCCGGTTTCCGTCCCTGATGTAATCCCCATTTTACCACCGCAGATTTCAGCACGGTCCCGCATATTGGCCAGGCCGAATTCGCTCATGGGATCGGGATTGTAGCTGATGCTTTCAAAATCCAATCCACGGCCGTTGTCCTCAACGCTCAGTTTTAATTCATTGCCGGATTTCACCAAACTTATCTGCATCCGATCGGCTTCACTGTGTCTGGCCACAATGTTCATGGCCTCCTGCAAAATCCTGTAAATAAGGACCTTCAGTTTTTCGGTAACATCATCTTCTTCGATTTCGAACCGGCGCACAATGCGAATTTCAGGGAAATAAGGTATATCCCGTATTCGCAATGAGGTACAAATGTATTTTGGCGGACTCGGCATCAGAAAATGAAATTGTGGAATTTGAGAATTTCAATGAAGAGGGGTCTCCGAGCGGCACAAGAGGCGAGCCTCCGTGCTCGCCGATTTTGGCCGGCATTGCGTCCGACACCACAAGATTAAAGCGGCCACCCTCTGGAGGCTGGTAAATTTCGGCGGGAATTGGTCTTGCCGACACCTGAACACCGAAACCTGAAACCTCATATAAACGCAGCCAGGTCCCATAGACTCACGCTGGGAGGTTGCCCGGTGTCATTCGGACTGGCAGGGTCCGGCGTTGTTATCAGCTGAAGCGTTTGGAATCGAATCGCTGATCGATTCAGCACCGCACGGATCGCTGCAAGGCAAAGAGATGTGCACGGTCGTGCCCTTGCCCTTTTGCGAAGAAATCTCAAACTTGCCGTCGCAGAGCTGGGTTCGATCCAGCATGCCTGAGATTCCAAATCCGCTGACCGCCGATTGTTCGGAAGATTTTTCTGCGGGATCGAATCCGCAGCCGTTATCCGCAACGGTGAGTTCCAGGCGATTGTTCCCTGCGGTCAAAAGCAAGCGAACTTTAGTAGCACCGCTGTGTTTAACCACGTTGTTCATCGCTTCCTGCAACACACGGTAGACGACCACTTTCAACATCTCAGGAATTTCATCTTCAGTAACATCCAGCTGCTGCTCAATTTGTAGATTCGGATGCAGCTGCTCGAATTCACGGCAAAGCCAGGATATGGTTGCCAGCAATCCCAAGTCATCCAGCAGAGACGGGCGCAGGTGTGCCGAAATCCTGCGGGATTCTTTGATGATTACCTCGACATGGGATATGATTTTCTCCAGCGAAATAACGTCCGCCGCCGGATTCCGCTCAAAGGCGGCGAGTTTTTCTTCCAGCGCCAGCTTGATGGCTGCCAGGCTGCCGCTGATACTATCGTGGATTTCTTGGGCGATCAGTTTGCGTTCGTTTTCCTGCGCATCCAGAATCTTGCGTGATAATTCACGCAGCCGTTCTTGGGATTGTCGCAGCGCAACCTCAGTTTGACGGTGTTCTTCAATCTCATTTTCCAGAGCTTGAACTATCACAGCCAAACCGGCGGTTCGTTCGCGAACTTTGCTCTCCAGTTCAGCATGTGCTTTTATCAAAGCCGTTTCAGCTGACCGACGCGCCAGGTCGTTTGCGTGCCGCTTCACAGCCGCAGTCAAGACCACCGGCAGCAGATTTAAATACCCCAACTGGGTGTCCTTGACAACATAATCATGAATCCCTGCCTGAAGTGATTCCACGGCAAGTTTTTCCAAGCCCGCCCCGGTCAGCATCACAAACGGCGGCAAATTCGGTTGCGATTGCATCTTCTTAAAAGAATTCCTGGCTTCCCTGACTGTGGCGCTGCTGGCCGCCCGCAAAGAAAAAGATCAGGTAGCCGACGAAGACTTCGACCAGGCGCGGGATAAAATTCTAATGGGAATTGAACGCGAAGACGTGATCAACGAAGAAGAAAAGAAAATGATCGCTTATCATGAAGCCGGACACGCTCTGCTGGCCGAAATGCTGCCGGGTGCAGATCCGCTTCAGAAAGTATCCATTATCCCGCGGGGTCGTGCGCTGGGGGCGACGGAGTAGATTCCGGAAGAGGATCGACACAATCTCAAGCGCAGCGCTCTTCGAGGCTATCGGCCGCTCCTTAAGCGAAGCGCTCCTTAAACACCCTGAACCCTGAATCCTGAACCTTTGGAAGATGACAAAAATATTCAAACCAATCTTATTTCTTGCCCCTTTTTTTCTGGCCGCTGCAGATTTTTGTCGCCACCATCTATCTTTGGACCGACGAGAGGGGTGAAATGCATATCACCGAAGAAGCGCCTGCGGACGAGACCCGGATTGTGGATATCATGGTGCATGAGCCGCTACCCATCGAAGATTCGACGGCTGTTCCACCTCCAAACGAAAAAAGGCCAAAAGCCGTGGTTACTCACACCGTTGAACTTGCAATCCCGCCGCGGAGATTGAGTTTCCTAGCTCAACCTACAAATACTGAGCCTGTTACCGGAAAATACACGATTCACCCTATTTAAACGGAGCGGTGGAAATGGTATGTGTAAGTAGCAACATTCGGTCTGGCAAGCGAACCTCGATCCATTAGCTCGCTATCCTTCATGAATAAAAAAGAATTTTTGAGAGGGGAATTGCTCAATCCAGATAGAATAGCGGATCTAAAATTTGAAAAAGGTGAAAAATTGCCATGATTGATAAAGAAGAAAAAGAAATGGCGGCATACCAAGCGGGACCGTTTGATGATGTTAAATTACAAGGGGCATTGACCATCATCGCCGTCTATGCTGCCCAGATGGATTATGAAAATTGTGAGGCAGATGTCATCCGCATTGAAGCGATTTTGGAACGCCATCCGATGTTTGTTGCCAGAAAGAAAGAGATTTTTTCACTGATAAACAAGTATGTGAACGCGATGAAAGCAAACGATCCGGAGAAAGCATTGGAAGCTGCCGCCGATGCCCTGACCCGGGAACAGAAGAATATCGGTTTCGAGCTGGCCGTGGAAGTGGCACTTCCGGAAAAAGACTTAACCGAGGATAAAAAGAAGATGTTCGATACCCTCAAAGCGCAGCTTTCCATCAGCGATGAATTTGCAGCACAGGCGCTTGGCCAGATGACCTAAATCCAGCAGAATTGATCTGTATCTCGCATTTCACTCAGCCGGCTTGTCGATAATCTGCACCGTGCCGGCTTTGGGACCTTGTGGATCGCTCAAAAATACTAAATTGGCCCCATTGCGGAAATTTCTTTCGGGATGCAGGGTAACATCAAAGCCGGCTTTCAGAGGACAAGTTCGTCACGCAGATACCAAGCCGAGCATCGTTCAATAGACATCAATACATCGCATTTTAGGGAGAGAGTTTTCTATCGCAATGCTACTACATCTTAAAAACTACTCGAATCCATGGCAGGATTGGAAAATAGGACAAACTAAAGTGATATGCTATCCACACGCGGGAGAACACTGCTTTGAAAGGTGATATTTTCATGGGTAACCTCGAGTGATGTTCGGTGTGTAAAAATTCAGATATTACCTAAGGTGAGCGGTTTCTGCGTGCTTGCACCCAGTTCAGAAAACATTCGGCTGCACATCCAGGGAATAGTCGACACCCGGCATCCCGAAACCGTGGTGTCTTAAAAATTCCTCCCTCAACCCCTTGATATCCGCGACCTCGCTGATGGTGTCCTGATCGACCTGCTGCCAGAGTTTTCGGATCTCATCCTGGACATCCGGACGCATTTCCCAGTCATCGAGCCGGATTCGACCCCGGGCATCCACTTGGAGAACATCGCCTCCGAACAGGAAATCACGGTAAAGACGATGGATTTGCTGAATGCAGCCCTCATGCAGTTTTTTCGCCTTCATAACCCGGTACAGCAAGGCGATATACAGCGGGACCGCGGGGATGACGGCGCTGGCACGGGTAATCAACGCCTTGTTAACACTGATCAGCGCTTTTCCATCGATAGCGGCCAGCATGGCGTTGATATCCTGAGCCTTTTGCTCCAGGTCTTTCTTGGCGGCACCAATTGTGCCGTCACGATACAAGGGACGGGTTTGCTCCGAGCCGATATAAGAAAACGCAACCGTCTGAAAGCCCCGGGCGAGCAGGTTTTTGGAAAGCAGTCGGTCGACCCACAGCATCCAATCTTCGCCGCCCATCACTTTTATGGTATGGGTAATCTGGGCCTCGGTGGCCGGCTCGGCGGTAACTTCACCGACGACACCGCTCAGAAAATCAACTGTTTTGGCTGTAAAGGGCTTGCCGATCGGTTTGATGACCGAAGAATAAATTTCACCGGTGGCCTGATCGATCCGCCTCGGAGCCGCAATGCTGTAAACCAGAAAATCAATTTTGCCCAGCATGTCTTTGACGATCGCCGTGACTTCTGATTTGGTTTCATCGGCAAAAGCATCGCCATTGACATTCCACGCCGGCAGCCCCGCGGCTTCCGCTTCGTGCCTGAATGCTTCGATGTTATACCAACCGGCCGTTGCGGTCCGGTTGGTACTGCCGGGCTTTTCGTACGCCAGACCTATCGTTGCGGCATCAGATGCAAACGCCGACACAATTCTGGCCGCCAGACCATAACCGTTGGATGCGCCGATAACCAGCACCTTTTGGGGCCCCTTAATTTTTGCGCGCTGCCTGACATAATTTATCTGGGCTGCGACCTGGGCTGCGCATCCCGCCGGGTGCGCGTTGGTGCATATGTTTTGCCGTATTCTGGGATTTATGATCATGTTATTTTGCTCCCTAACCTAACCCGGAT
>CP070771.1:593618-605595 GCA_020345785.1 Desulfobacterales bacterium | reverse complement strand
AATTACCGTCGCAACCCCCAGTCCGCCGCCGCAGCATGAAGAAAAAAAGGCGTAGCGGCCGCCCCTGCGAATCAGTTCGCGCATGGCAAACATGCAGATGCGAGCACCCGATGCGCCGTTGGGGTGGCCGAAGGCGATGGCGCCGCCGTTGGGATTCCATTTTTGCATATCTATTTTATGGCCGGTCTGTTTTTCGAGTTCTCTGATAACAGCCAGATTCTGAACGGCGAAAGCCTCATTGCACTCCATGACATCCATATCGGCGAGAGTTAAACCGGCGCGTTTGATTGCAATCGGCACGGCATAGGCCGGTCCGATGCCCATGATTTTGGGATCACAGCCGTAATCGGCACCGGATAGCCACTTCGCCATGGGCTGATACCCGAGCTCGGCCGCTTTCACGGCGCTCATCATAAGAACGAATGCCGACCCGTCATTACGGCCGGAGGCATTGCCGGCTGTAACAGTCCCGTTTTCGACAAATGCCGGCGGCAGTTTGGCAAGCCCTTCCAGTGTGGTATCGGGGCGTGGATGCTCATCGACGTCAAATACGATTTCGGGAGTTTTGCGGGTTCCCGGAATGGTCACCGGCACGATTTCGTCCATAAAAAAACCGTTTTCCATGGCCCTTTTGGCACGCATCTGGCTGTTGTAGGCAAATTCATCTATTTCCTCGCGGGGGATGTCATACATCTGCTGCAGATTCTCGGCCGTCAGTCCCATTCCGATCTGCTCATCAGCGATCGGTGAAAGCTGTTGTGCAATCGGCCGTGGGGGATTGAGCCGGTAGGGAGTGGTGGCCATCGAAAATTTACAGAAGGCCTGGCTGTAGGACTCCATACCGCCGGCAATAATGATCTCGGCCTGATTGGCCAGTATCTTCCAGGCTGCATGATTGATGGAGTCGATGGCACTGCCGCACTGCATTTCCACGTAGGACGCCGACGTTTCGTAGCCCAAACCTGAATCCAACAGCGCCCAGCGGGCCGGATTTCCCGACTGCGAACATCCGAGGGCGGTTCCCAGAAATACACTGTCCACATGCGCTTTTTGCTGTATGCCGGTTTTATCAAGCAGGCCACGTATTCCGATACCGGCCAGTTTTGAGGCAAAAATCTCCTTCAGGGTGCCCCCTATGCGCCCGAATGCGGTGCGAGCTGCATCCACAATAACTACTTCTCGCTCAGACATTAATCATGTCCTTTCCTTTAAATTATTCTTAAAAAAATACGGGCCTATATTAAATATTATGGGCAAGGAATTTATCTATTTTATTTCACCCCCACCCGACCTCCCCCGTCAAGGGGGAGGAGCATATCTTCCCTCCCCTGGAGGGAGGGATTGAGGGAGGGGGGCAAAATGTTATCTACCTTCTCGGTTGAATGAAATCCCGATCCCAGGATACTCCATCACTCCATAACTCCCTGATCAAACTTTCCGACAAGCTTCAATCATCTTGGCCTAGTTCGGTTGAATTTTAAGCCTATAAGCAACTGTATACCGGGCCAGAATATCTTCCACCTTTTGTTTGATGTCATCCGCAGACACCCCCTGCGCGGCTTTTATGGTTATTTCAGCGATTGAGCCGTGAATCTTGTCTTCGTTTACTGCAACCTCAACCCTTTCCGCCACATCACCGAGAGCCTGCAGTTCGGTCTCATAAACCCTCCGGATGGACTGCCAACGGAGTGACGGTTTAAATATCTTGCCGACCGGTGTCAGGGGAATCTCATCCACGATATAAACTTCCTTGGGGACAGCCGCCCGCTCACCAATCTCTTGCGTCAGATATTCCAAAATGTGAGCTTCGGTCAGATTCGCATTTTCCTGCAGCTGGACATAGGCGACCGGGACTTCACCGGCATGCGCGTCCGGCCGTCCGACGGCGGCCGCCACCTGTACTCCCGGCAGCCGATAAAGGGGATCTTCAATAATGGCCGGATCGATGTTGTGGCCGCCGCGGATGATAAGCTCCTTGGTTCGGCCGGTCAGCCAGAAATAGCCGTCCGCGTCCTTGCGACCTAAATCGCCGGTGTTCAGCCAGCCTTTTTTGGGCCAGATACCGCGATTATGCGCATTGTCTCGATATCCGTTGAAAACATTCGGACCGCTGATGCACACCGAGCCGATTTCATCGGTCTCAGCCTCCCGTACGAATTTGCCTTCGTCATCCACTATAAAGATTTTCATCTGCATATACGGCAGGCGCAGTCCAATTGAGCCGATTTTCTGCTGACCGTAATAGGGGTTAAAAGAGGATGCGCAGGTCCCTTCCGTGAGGCCGTAGCCCTCCAGTATTTTCATGCCGCTGTGAGCTTCAAAACGCTTGAAAAGCTCCACCGAGAGCGGGGCAGCACCGCAAATGGCATAGCGCAGCGATGAGATATCGGCATCACCTTTGGGAATGTCCAGCAGCACAGACAGCACCGTCGGAACCGATGAAAAGGTGACGGCCTTGTAGTGATCCACGATCTTATAAAAATTTTGCATCACCGATGGGTCCCGGTAGCCGCGGGGACCCAGCAGAACGACATGGGCGCCGATCGAAAATGGGGTTGAACCGGTGACCGTGGTCCCGTTGACGTGAAACAGCGGCAGGCCGCACAGCGCTGCTTCTCCGGTATTGAGCTCGGCCGCAGCAGCAATCATATAAGCCATGGCGGTTTCATTGAAATGGGTGTGCGGCGCCAGCTTGGGCGTGCCGGTGGTTCCGCCGGTGTGATACATCGAGGCAATGTCCTGAGGATCAATCTTGCGATTTGAATCCAGCTTTTCCCCGTTATAGCGGCCGATGATTTCATCGTAGCCGTATATCCCTTCTTTTTCATCGCCCGGGCCCATTACCCGGATGACGGCCTTGAGGTCGGGCAATTTCTTGCGAACGGCCATGGCCTTTTCCCAGATGTCCGATCCGGGGAATTCGGTCAAAGCGACCAGTACTTTGGTTCCGGCGGCCTGGCAGATTTCGGCTATAGTGGCAGGCTCCAGCAGCGGGTTGATCGGGTTGACGATGCCGGCAGCTTCCCCGCCCCACAGTACGTAGTGGGTCTGGGGCAAATTGGGCAGAAGATACGATATAACATCACCGGGGCCGACTCCCAGATCATGAAATAAATTGGCTGTCCGGTTGATATTGGCCATCAAATCCCGGTAGCTCACCCGCATCGGCTGATCATACTTGTCGCCCGCAAGGAAAAAGCTGATGGCCGGTGCGTCCGGGTTAATCGCCGCACCTTTTTGAAGCAGGTCATAGGTATTGAAAACATCCAGTCGCTTCTCAATCGGTATTTTTTCAAACGCTTCGATGTCGCCGATATTGCGAAATTTGACCTCTCCCATAAAGAATACCCCCCCTTTTTTGATTGCGGATTGCGGAATGCAGATTGCGGACTGAAAAGGCAAAGGGCAAAGGGCATAGAGCAGAGCGTAAAGTGAATAGGGCATATTGTGAAGGACTGAGGGCTGAGTATTATTTGAATTTAGCTATATTCTCTTTATTGCTTATTTCCTACGTCCTTTTGCCGCAAAGCATCTATCAAGCGTCAGCACTCCTTAAGCGAGGTGCTCGTTCAGCTCTTACGCTATGCTCCATGCGCTATGCCCTATGCCCGCTACACTTCCAGATATTTAGCCCGAATATCCGGCTGGGCTTCAAGCTCCTTGACAGTTCCCGCAAATCCCAGATGGGCTTTGCCCATCAAATACACGCGATTTGCCAGTGAAAGGGCCACCTTGAGGTTGTGTTCGACTAGAAGAATCGAAACCCCGGCCTTGTTGATTTCCGCAAGCACCCCACGCACTTCCTCCACCATCACCGGCGCCAGACCCTCGGTGGGCTCGTCGACCAGCAGCAATTCTGGGTTGCCCATCAACGTGCGTGCAATGGTCAGCATCTGCTGCTCGCCGCCGGAAAGCAGCGCCCCCTTCTGATTGGAGCGTTCTTTCATGAATCGAAAATGTTTAAAAATCCGCTCAAATGTCCATTGGTTCCGTCCGCCGTTCCTAAATTCTTTACCATGCTTAATCCCCATCTTGAGGTTTTCCTGCACTGACAGGGTAGGAAAAATGCGGCGTTCCTCGGGTACATATCCGATACCGGCTTTGGCAACTTTATACGGCGCAAATCCCGTGATGTTTTTCCCTTGAAATATGACGGTTCCGGATTTTGGTTTGAGCAGGCCCATAACGGACTTTAAGGTCGTGGTTTTGCCCATGCCGTTGCGCCCTAAAAGCGCTACGATTTCCCCGTCTTCGACCTCCAAAGACATATTCTGCAGCGCATGGCTGTCGCCGTAATATGTGTTTAAATCTTTGACTTCAAGAAGCATCCTTACACCTCCAATTCACCCAGGTACGCATCCTTGACCGCCTGATTATCCTTGATTTCCTCGGGCGTGCCGGTGGCCATGATCGACCCGAGGTGAAGCACGGTAATACGGTTAGCCAGCGAGAAGACCACGTCCATGTCATGCTCGATAATGACCATGGTTTTGCCTTCCGTAAGTTTGCGAATCAGCTCAACTGCGGTGCGGGTTTCATCCACGGACATTCCGGCGGTGGGCTCATCCAGCATCACCAACTCAGGGTCGGTAGCCAGGGCCATGCTGATCTCCAAAGAACGGCTTTTGCCGTAGGACAATGCCCTGGCGGGAATGTCGCGCTCACCATCCAGATTTATCCGTTTGAGGACGTTGTCGGTTTCCCGCGTGACACTATCCATTTTATCCAGAAAGCGGAACATGTTGAAGCGGATGCCCCGCTTGGACAGAATTCCCATCCGGATGTTTTGAAACGCCGTCAGTCTGAAAAAGGTGCTGGTGATTTGAAACGAGCGCCCCATACCCCGGCGTACCAATTTGTGCGGCGGAAACCCGGTAATCTCCTTGCCTTTAAAGAAGACCTGGCCTTTACTCGGCTTATAAGTACCGGTAATGACGTTAAAAAGTGTAGTTTTTCCGGCCCCGTTGGGTCCGATGATGGCGTGTCGCTCCCCTTCTTTCACCTTGAGGTTGACATCGAACAACACTTTTAATCCACTAAAGTCATGATAAAGCGCCTTGGTTTCCAGAATATTCATGAAACCTCCTGCATCTCAGCTTTTTGGGGCAGGCTGCCGAACCATTTTGCCTTTAAAATCTGTATAATTCCGAGAAACCCCATGGGGGCATACATGATAACCAGGATGAGAATCAGACCCATCACCAGCTCAACCCGCTCCGTATAGCGGCTGGTGAGCTCTTCGATAATGCCGAAAATAGCTGAACCCATGACCGGACCGAAAAAGCTGCCGATTCCCCCCACCATGGTCATCATAATCGGGCCAAAAGAAACAAAAATGTGAAACCCGTCCTCGGCGGAGATCAGGTTTTGAAATAATGCATAAATCGATCCGGCCACGCCTGCGAAACCGCCGGCGAACATGTAAATGACGGCCTTGGTTTGGGGCACTTTGAATCCCATGTAGTCGACCCGGTTGGCATTGTCCCGCACGCTGATCATGATGCTGCCGAAAGGGGTTTTGGTAAAAAACCACAACATCCAGAGGCTCAGGCCCAGAACGACGATGGCAAAATAATAAAAGTTTAAAGGATCGGCCATGTCAATGGAAACGATTCCCGGAATATTTAAAGGCGGTATGGGAAATCCGCCGATGCCGTCTTCACCGCCGGTGATACCTCTTAACTTCAGGGCCAGCACATACATGAGCTGGCCGAAGGCCAGATGGAGCATCGCAAAGGCCGTGCCGCTGACCCGGACCATGATCGGGGACAAAATCAAAGCCAGGGCGGTCGCAGACAAGAAGCCTATCAGAAGCGCCACCAGCAGAGGGCACCCCCCGATATGTTCTAGAGCCAGGGCCGTGCCATAGGCGCCGATTCCGAAAAACATCGCGTGACCGAAACTGAGCAGCCCGGTAAAGCCCAACAGGAGGTTAAACGTAACTGCAAACAGGGCAAAGATCGCGAACGTTACAAAGACATTGGTGTAGTAAATACCAAAAAACCTCGGGTAAAATACGATGATAGTGATCAGGACTGCCCCAAAGATCGTTTTAATTGCGCTGCGCATTATTCCCTCTCTCCAAATAAACCCATCGGTTTAATGACCAATACGATCGCCATGAAGATAAACATCAATACCGGTGCCAGCTGGGAGACAAACTGGACACCGTAAGAATTCAACAGACCGAATATGATGGAGACCAAAAAGGCGCCTCCGAGACTCCCGAATCCTCCCACAACTACCACCATGAAAGCATCCAGACCCACTTGATCGCCCAATCCGGGAAAGACGGTCAAAATGGGTGCGATGGCCACCCCGGCCACCCCGGCCAGCCAGGTGCCCGTGCCGAAAACAAACATAAATACCAGCGGCACATTAATCCCCAGGGCATTAACCATATCGGCGTCGGAAACGGCTGCGCGCACCACCATCCCCAGTCTCGTTTTGTAGAGAACGAGGGCTAAGATGCCTAAAACAAAAAAGGATAATCCGATAATGAAAAGGCGATAAATCGGATACTCTAATCCGGCAATTGAAATCAGCCCTTCGAGATATTCCGGTACAGTAACCGGCAGGCTCTCGGTACCCCAGAAGACCTTAACACCTTCCAAGATAACCAGCGAGACACCCACCGTTAAAATCAATTCTCCAATGTGGCCAAAGGCGTGCACCCGTCTCAGGAGAAATCGTTCCAGCAGAACGCCAATTAAACCGGCAGCGACCGGCGCTATCAGCAGGGCCAGCCAGAAACTGCCTGTCATGAATAAAACCTGATAGCAGAAATAGGCCGAAAGCATAAAGAAAGCGGCATGGGCCAGGTTCAAAATTCCCATCATACCGAAAATCAGGGTCAGGCCGGAAGCCAACAGGAACAAAATCATGCCGTAGGCCAGGCCATGGATACCCTGGGCAATATACATGGCGGTTACTGGATCCATTCGATTCACCTCCATTGGATTTTAGAATAAAAAAAATGGCTAAAATGAGCCAATTTACCAGCAGAGCCCCTAACCCGGATAGGCCGGTTGGAGTGAAACGGAAATTCCGATTAATCGGGGAACCAAAAAAGAAATTAATCACGAAAGCATCCCGCCGCGGCGGGAAAAACACGAGAAGAAGAAAAGATAAATTTCGTGTTTTCTAGATTTCGTGTTTTCGTGTTAAAAAAAATTGTTCACAAAATTAAAAGAAGTCACAATTAAGACACGAAAACCCATCGTTGGCTCATTTTAGGCACTCTTTTATTTGTCATTATGGCCCGGTTCCGATGTGAGCGGAAACCGGGCCATAATGGATGTTGTAGTTTCTTCTAAGACATCTTCGTCGTTACCTGCAGGCAGTCAAATAACCTGTGAATTCAATAGCCTTTGCGTATGTTCTTCAATTCCGGATCCAGCTTCGGCAGGACCTTTGCTGCGGGTAACTTGTATACCGGCCCCGGGAAGGAAGCACCCTTGAACCAGTAATAGGGTTCAATGTTCATTGACTGCTTTTGTTCCTCGGGCGGAGCATAAATTTCGATAAAAAGATCACGCTCCGCCTTGTGGTCGATGGCCCGCATCGTATAGACATTCCCGCTGACATCCGCCCAGGTGTCATTTTCCCAGACTTTAATGATCTTTTCCGGGTCCGTACTTCCGGCCCTTTCGATGACGCTCATGAGCCAGTAGGTCTGCATCCGGTAAGCCCCGATAGTCCCTGTCCCATGCGTATACGTTGTGGTGTCGAAGGGCGCTCCCCACTTCGGAGATTGGTCTCTCCAGGCTTTATAGTACTTGATCTGTCCGGGTGTTTTGAAGGTCTCGCCCTCGCTGCCGAACTGCTCAAGATGAACCAGTCCCTTGGTGCCCTCAACGCCGACCTCGTGCAGAAAAGGAGGGTTGTTGATGAATATGTTGGCAAAAGGCAGATCGAGTCCCATCTGACGCGCCTGCACAAGGAGGTTGGCTGCGTCCGGGATCCAGTCTCCGGTGTAGACGACCTCGGCGCCGGTGGCTTTTATCTTGGTCAGGTAAGGCGCAAAGTCCGTCAGGAATAACTTGTGATAGTCCTCGCCCACCAATTCCCCATCGGGGTAGTATTCCTTCAAACCTTCTTTAAATCCCTCTGCCAGGGAGTGGCCGAACAGGTAGTCCTGGCACAGGATATAAAATTTCTTTTCCTTCTTTCTCATTTGGCCGTAATAATACGCTATGCCGCGGCCGATCTGCTGGGTTGAAAAAGAGGTCATGAACGAATAACGCGTGAAGTTCTGTGCGTCATAGAGTTCATCGGATACCGCCGCTGCGGAAACGGCAATCGTTTTGTATTTATCGGCAACCTGGTTGATCACTTTCATCAGATGGCTGCCGTTGGTACCCCACAATACGTCAACCTTCTCCTGCAGCACCATCCTTTCAGAAACTTTCTTGGCGATGGGGACTTTGGATTCATGATTAGCCTTGATAACCTGGACTAATTTTTTCTTGCCGTCGACAAGGATCCCGCCGCGCTTATTGTAATCATGGGCCACCGACTGGACAGACGCAAAGTAAATATCGCCTACCGCGGCAGCCGGTCCTGAGAACGAGGCGACGATGGCAATTTTGATCGTATCTCCGGTGGGAATAACCGGATTGCTGGGATCGAAATCGGACATGTCACCCATCTTGTCAGGGTCAAAAAAGGCATTCGCCGCCAGTGCCTGGGGAAGAGCTAAGAAGAATAAACAGGTAAATATAACAGTTACCAAGAGGAAATTATTCGTTCGGTTCATAATTGGCCTCCTCTAGTTGTGGACATTGGTGAACTCAACGAATGGATCGTCTTGATCCAATTTCAAAGTTGATTAATTCACCTCCTTTCATCATGGCAATGCCAAGTGCATAGTTTCGCATCTGGAATGTCGTATATTGATGGAGAGGAGAGACGCGCTATTAAAATTGCGAAAATCTTAGCGTTCTCCGTGAGCTCTGCGAGAGAACAACTTTTTCAAGCCTTGACGCATGAATTAAATACCTCATCAAAATTGATTAAGTTGCAAGCCGGTCCGGATTATCTTCCTTTGTATCCCGTGTAGCCCGGGTTTCAAGCAGGCTCCTGGTCGCTTCCCGGGCAAATTTGCGATAGAGATGATAGAAAAACAAGCTGATGGCCTCGTGAAACTGGCTGGCCCTCTCAACGTATTCTTTTGACGTCAATTTTTCCAGATTATTCTGGTAGTATTTCTTGAAGGCGGTAACCACGTATTTTTTGACAAATTCGGCGATATGACGAAGATCTTCGGGATCAAACCCGTCTTTATGACCGAAGCCAAGCCGATCCATATCCACCATCAATTTAGCGATTGCCAGGTCGTCCGGGGAGTAAATCACCTCACCGTCGCGGATTTCAGGCGTGATGACACCCCATTCTTCCGCTTTATCGATCCATTTCCAGCCCAGGCCGGATGCTTCGCGGAACGCATCTCTTCCGACGACCTCTCTGGCGAGCAGACGGTCTGCCGGCCGAAAAAATCGGCTGTAAAACTGAGAGACGGCCTGATCTGAACGGGACTGCTTTTTGAAATCTTTGACGATTTTTTTGATTTCAGGTATCGGCAGGTAATAATTATCCCTAAGGTTTTTGATCAGTCGAATCTGGTCCACATAACTTTCATTATATTCGGCTGTATTTACCCCTGATTTGCGCGGCTTGCGCAGCAGCCCCTCGCGGATGTAAAAGTGGATTGTTTCTTTGGGAACCCCGGTTCGTTTGACCAGTTGGCTAATCTTCATTGTTACCTCGGATGGAATGGTGAGGCAAATGATCGAACAATATCGTTAAGGAGTTGACATTTTCTCATAAACTAATGCTCAAAAAATTGTCAAGAAGAAATTTAAAAATTTTATTATTGACAAATATTTATAATATTATAAATGGAATTCGTGTGTAATGTATTGCATGCTGATCATGTATTGTGTTGCACGTAATTAATCCGCAGGCCTTTGGATTTAGCAAGTGGTTCCAGTCATCAAGGACCAAATAAAGACTCTGAATAGACTAATTTTGAGGGCGGATTAATTACCTTATTTAAACTTAGGTTGAGCGATTCCAATACCAAGAATGGAACAATGTCCCGCGCTGTGCCGGTGAGGATAAATCCGCCTGAGTCCGATAAACCTCGCCCCTACCTAACAGGTTAAGCAACGTATTGTAGGGGCGGGCTTTATGCCCGCCAGGACGTGTGCAAGTTCACGGAAATCGCTCAATTTAGGTTAAATAATGATGGGTTTACAAAGGCAGTTAAAGACCGTATTTAAATTTTAAAAATTGAAAAATAGTCATAAATTTCAGGTTCCTGATATTGGCCATGTCTTTTTATTCTCATTTGGCTGATAAGAAATATAAAAATATAAAAAAAATAAAATGCGCA
This sequence comes from Desulfobacterales bacterium, assembly GCA_020345785.1. The sequence goes on along the minus strand of CP070771.1, from coordinate 595,199 downwards.
GCATTAAGTAATTAATCCGCCGGACCTATGATTTAATAAGTTTCTTCGGTTGTCGAGGAGAAAATTACAAGCATGAGTGTACTGATTTTCAAGAAGGATTAATTACCACGCAACTAAGGAGTTTTAGACGATGCCACAGCAAGTCGCAGACAGAAGAGACCAGGATTTTGTTATTTGGGAACAGATAAATTGTGAGGAAATTCTTGAGAACGAAACATACAGTGAATTCAATAAAAAGACATGTGAAATGATTATCAGCGAAGCCAGGACCCTTGCTATCCGGGAATTGCTTCCCATACTGGCCGCAGGGGATCAACAGGGGGTCAGATTTGAAAGCGGCACGGTAAAAGTACCTGAAAGTTTCCACCGGGTTTTTAAATTGATCAAAGAAGGTGAGTGGAACAACCTGAGTGTGCCGGTCGAGATGGGCGGTCAGGGTGCGCCCGCCTTTTTAGGTGCCGCGGCTGCCGAGTACTTTCTGGGAGCCAACTGGCCGCTGTATTGCTATGCAAGCATGGGCAACGGTACGGCCCGTTTGATCAACTTATACGGCACCGAAGAGCAGAAAAAGACCTATCTTGAAAAGTTGACTGCTGCCGAATGGGGCGGTACGATGCTGCTGACCGAACCCGAGGCCGGATCCGACGTCGGCGCGCTCACGACCACGGCGGTAAGAAACGACGACGGAACTTTTCTGCTGGCGGGAAATAAAATTTTTATCACCAACGGCGAGCATGATCTGGTGGAAAACATTATCCATCCGGTTTTAGCCCGTATCGAGGGAGATCCCCCCGGCACAAAGGGGATATCGCTTTTCATCGTCCCAAAGTATTTCGTCAACGAGGACGGCAGCCTGGGAGAACGCAATGATATTGTCTGTTCCGGGGTAGAGGAGAAACACGGCATTCATGCCAGCGCAACCTGCAGTATGACGCTGGGCAGCAAAGGCAAGTGCATCGGATATTTGCTCGGTAATGAGCGCGAGGGCATGAAGATCATGTTCAACATGATTAACGGCGCCCGCATGAGTACGGGACTGCAGGCAATGAGTTATGCTTCTTCGGCCTATCTGCTGGCGGTCAACTATGCCCGAGAGCGCATCCAGGGGCGCGACCTTGAAAATTTTATGGATCACAGTGCGCCCTCGGTTGCAATTATCAAACATCCCGATGTGCGCCGCAATCTTTTGTGGATGAAGTCGTATGTCGATGGGATGCGCAGCTTCTTTTACTTCATGACCCGCCAAGCAACGACCTCCATGACTGCAGAGACGGAAGAAAAACGTGAGTACAGCAACGATCTTTTTTCGATGCTGACCCCAATCGTCAAAGATTATATGGCCGTCAAAGGCCATGAAGTTTGCATTCAGGCCATACAGGTTTTCGGCGGCGCGGGATACACCCGGGACTACCTGGTGGAACAATATGCCAGGGACTGCAAAATAACCTCAATTTATGAAGGTACCAGCGGCATCCAGGCCATGGACCTTCTGGCCCGCAAAATCGGCATGAAAAAGGGCGCGGTTTTTATGAATTTTCTGGGTGAAATTCAAAAAACGGCTGTCCGGGCCAAGGGGATTGA
>CP070771.1:581204-593518 GCA_020345785.1 Desulfobacterales bacterium | reverse complement strand
CAAGAAGCTGGGAGGCTGGGAAGCGAGGAAGCCGGGAGGCTAAGACTCGGATCTTTTCCTTTTCCTTACGCTCTGCTCTATGCCCTATGCTCCATGCGCTATACACTTATCACCCTTCGCCGTGCGCCTTAAACCCTATACCCTATACCTTCCTCCATTTAGGGCCAACCCGCACCTATCTCGGCAGAATCCGGGGCGTAAATCCGTCTTTGGCAAGCTGCTCGGCGAGCAGTCTGGCAGCATCATAGCTTTCATAGGCACCGGTCAATATTCTGCTTTTCTCAGGCACGTTGGGATCGGGAAGACTGTATGCAGTATAGCCTTTGGTGCGCAGGCGGGTGATAAACTCAAGCACCGCCGTTTTGGAATCAACCAGCCCGACCTGCACGGCATAGGGCTTGCGAGTCACCTGAATATAGCTAAATTTTCTCTTTTTTAATTTAACTGCAGATTCCCGGGCCTCGTCTAAAAATCGATAAGAACCAACAAAGACTCTGTTCCAGCTGCCTTTGCCGGGAATATTCACTGGACAGGCAAAGGCCGGATCGCCTTTTGCCGACAGCGATGTTGCGACGCGAAAAGATTTAACCGGATCTCGGTAAGCACTGACTTGAATGGTGTAAGGATACGTCACGGTCAAAGGGTTCTCGTTTTGGGTCTGCACAACAGGAGGCGGCTTCTGAGTGACGACCGGTTTAGAGGGCAAATTAAATGCCTCGGCTTCGACAGGCGGGTTTTGACTGGGGTATTCAATCCGCAGAGGCCTGCGGGCTTTGTAGATCTTAAGACGATCTATGTAAACGGAAAGCTCGTCTGTCCGCTCCTGCTGGATCAGCAGATGAACAACCCTTTTTTGGGTGGCGACGGCTTCGTCAAATTGTCCGTCAGCCGCATAAGCAGCGGCCAGGGTATCCAGAGAATCAATACCGGCGTTAATCTCAACTGCTTTTTTCGCTAGTGCCAACGCTTCAGCGCTGTTGCGATACGTCTCCTGTGAACTTGTGGCCAGTATCCAGGCCTTGCTGTTGTAAGCATCCAGCAAAGCCGGTTTAATCTCAATCGCCCGGCTAAAATCGTCAAGGGCCTGTTTGAGATTTCCTTTTCTAAACCAGGCAAATCCACGATTATTAAAAGCCTCGGCGTATTCGGCCCTGATTTGCAGCGCCATGGTGTAATCGACGATAGCACCCTCATAATCTGCCAGGTAAGTTCTGGCAAGCCCCCTGTAGTTATAGGCCTCAAAATCACTGGGGATCATTTCAATTGCGGTCGAAAAAGCTTTTATGGCCGCATGATATTGTTGCTCTTTGATAAGTATCAGACCTTTTTTAAACCAGTCCTCTTGAGCCATTGTCTGGTGGGGCAAAAGCAGACAAAGTATCAGCGGTAATGTCGTCAGGTATATGCCAAGCTTTAATATCTTCATCTAGTAGAATTCAAATTCTTAAATTTATTTAATAATACTGGAAATTTGAATAAAATGCAATCTTAGGGAGGCAAATAGAATTTGACAGCCGCGTGGTTTTCTAATATCCTTTTTTAATTCGATTCATAAGCCACCGGCACTGTTTAAGTTTGAACCAACGAAATAGGATCCCGCTATAACCGTAACACCTTTTAAATTCTTACCCTGATAGGTCGGGATAGCTTATGAATAGAGTTATCAATGGTAAGCAAAATGAAGAATAAAAAAAATTTTCAAAATACCATGATGGATTCGATGGTCGTGACCGGCATTTGCTTGGCCTGCTTTTACTGGGTCTGCGAATCCTTCATGTATTTCTTTCTAAAACCGGAAGCTAATTTTATTCAACATCTTTTCGGACCGGATACCTTCCAGACCTGGACACGGCTTTTAGTTCTGTGTCTGTTTGCCATATTCGGCTCTCATGTCCAATACACGGTCAGTAAGCGCCGCGAAGCGGATCAAGCTTTGCGGGAAAGCGAGGAGAAATATCGAACCATCCTCGAAAGTATCGAAGAAGGCTATTTTGAAACCGACCTTGAAGGGAATTTAACCTTTTTCAACAATCCCTTCTGCAAAATTGTTGGCTATCCCAGCAGTGAATTGATGGGCATGAATACCCGGCAGTATACGACGCCTGAAACTACAGAGCGAATGGAACAAATGGCCAAACGCCTCCACGAAAATGGTACCCCCGAAAACGCAACGGATTATGATGTCATCCGTCCGACAGGGGATAAAGTATTGCTGGAGCTTTCATTTTCATTGCGAAAAGATCCTGAGGGAAAGCCGATAGGATTCAGGGGCGTGCTGCGAGACGTTTCCGAACGCAAAAAGGCGGATGAGGAAAAACATAAGCTTGAAACCCAGCTCCAACAAGCTCAAAAAATGGAATCCATTGGAACCCTGGCCGGTGGTATCGCCCATGATTTCAACAACATTCTGATGGGAATTCAGGGTAATGCATCTTTGATGCTGCTTAAAATCGATTCGGAACATCCAAACTACGAAAAGATTAAAAACATCGAACAATATGTCCAGAATGGTACCGCCTTAACCAAACAACTGCTCGGCTTTGCCCGTCGCGGAAAGTACCTCGTTAGAGCCACTGATCTTAACGAGATCATTGATAAATCTTCTTCATTGTTTGCCAGAACCAGAAAGGAAATTCGGGTTCATACCAACCTGTTCAAAGCTATCTGGTCTGCAGAAGTAGATCGGGGACAGATTGAACAGGTTCTGCTAAACCTTTACGTCAACGCTTGGCAGGCTATGCCCGATGGCGGCGATCTTTATCTCAACACGGAAAACATCATTCTCGATGGCAGCTATGTAAAACCGTATAAAGTAGAGCCCGGCCGCTACGTTAAAATTTCGGTTACCGATACCGGAGTAGGCATCGACAAGCAAACTCAGAAGCGGATATTCGAGCCGTTCTTCACCACCAAGGAAATGGGACGGGGAACAGGACTGGGTTTGGCATCTGTATATGGAATCATAAAAAGCCATGGGGGCTATATCAATGTTTACAGCGAGCTAGATCTGGGAACGACATTTACGATCTATCTGCCGGCTTCAGGGAAAGAAGCCTTGGAAGATGAAGAGGTGTCGGATGCCATCATCAAAGGCAGCGGCACGATTCTTTTGATCGATGATGAGAAGATGATCCTGGATGTCGGTCGTGAACTGCTGGAAGAACTGGGTTATACGGTCTTACCCGTCACGAGCGGTCAGGAGGCGATTGACCTTTTTGAAAAAAACCGGAATAAAGTCGATCTGATTATCATGGATATGATAATGCCGGGTTTGAGCGGCAGTGAGACCTTTGATCGTCTGAAAGAAATCAATCCGGGTGCAAAGATTTTGCTATCCAGCGGATACAGCATTGACGGGCAGGCAACCAATATCCTACGGCGCGGCTGCGACGGCTTTATTCAAAAACCATTTAACATGAACCAGCTCGCTGAAAAGATTCGGAAAATTCTCGCCGACCAGGGAAAAGAGATTGAATAATGAAAATTGAAGATTGAAGATTCAATAATTATTCGCCACCGGTTCCCGTAAAATCTTCTCGATCGACTTAACAGCAGTTGCTGCGGCCTCAGGGAAGACATCCTTAAGATTACAAATATGCCTCAGGTTGTCTGCGGTTCTTAAAATCAGCGTGGCCAGATCCCCCTCCTCGATTTCAGCAATTCGCAATACACTCTCCCAGGATTGTTCCCGGGCCCATGCGCAGACAGTCGCGGCAGGACGCAGCAACAAGGGTCGCACTTCAAAATTTCGTTGAATCATCTTACCGGCAAAGGTGGTTAAGCCTCTGGTTACCTTTGAAAAGGCAATTGCCAGTGCATCAGGAATCAGTTTTTTGCTGATGCGATCGTCGGCGTCACGTTCACTGACGAAGCAGGCAATGATAGCGGCCAAAATATCGGGATCCGACTGCGGAAAAATTCCGCGTCTAAAACCTTCGGCAATCAACAGCGGCTGGTCGACTCTCAGTTGGGATGCCCATCTGCCGTCCGGGGTCAATTCATTTTCCTGGGTGACATAGCCGGTAGTCTTCAGGAAATTCAGATGCCGCAAAAAATCCCGCCATAGATACTCATGGCTTTGCAGGCTGCCTTTTTTTTGCCTGGAATGTCGGATTAAATAATTGGCAAATGATTTTCTCAGCAACTCTTCGATCTGAGTCGGTGTATGGGAAAGCAATAAATTCAGCACCATTGAAAAATTAATTTTAATCTGGCTGACAACATCGGACGGCGGTTCATGGAGCAATCGTGCCATCAGTCTGACATCCATGAATTTATCGGGTATCAAAAGCGCAAAACCGATATTGTCCATTCCCCGGCGGCCGGCCCTGCCCGTCATCTGGTGAAATTCAGTGGCGGTGAGGGGCAAAAATTGTTTGCCGTTAAAGCGATCCGAATTCAAAAATACAACTGTCCGGGCCGGAAAGTTGACCCCGGCGGCCACCGTCGAGGTCGCAAATACCGCATCCAGCAAGCCCCGGGTCATCAGCCCTTCCAGCATCAGCTTCCATGAAGGCAGTTGACCGGCGTGATGGGCACCAACCGCCAGGTGTTCCAGATGCCACAGCTGGCGATGGGTAGCGAGGTGCGGCATTTGCTGAACATATCCGGCAACTTCTTGTCTGATCCGCGCCTGCCGTGATGGATCGCTGATCAGATTGTCCCGACAGGAATCCAGCGCCCGATCACAGTCAGCCCGGGATTTAAGAAAAAAAATCGCAGGCAGCAGATCATATTTTTTCATGACCCGCAAAATCTCGCCAAACGGTGATGATCCGGAATTGGTTTTTATGCGATGCCGAGACCTGCTTTTAAGGATGTGCTGAACCTTTTTATCCAACTGGGGCCGGCGGCCGGATTTGGCTGGAGCGATCAACGGCAGCACGGTACCGGAAGGGTGAAGCAACAGCGGGAACAACGAAACCGGTCGGGTGGTCTCTTCAACGACCGCACAATCAGTCGACCGAATAGATTCAAGCCAATCGGCAATCTGACCGGCGTTACCAATGGTCGCTGATAACAGCAGAAGCGGAATTCGGGCCGGCAGATAGATCATGATCTCTTCCCAAACCACACCGCGCTCCTCATCGCCGAGAAAATGGGCTTCGTCAAGGACGACAAAGTCGGCAGGTAAGGATTCACCTCGGTGCATGGCATCATAAAGCTGATTGCGCAAAATTTCTGTTGTACCGACGATGATCGGTGCATTCGTATTTTCCCGGTGATCACCGGTGAGAATTCCGACGTTGGCGGATCCGAATATATCCGAAAATTCGGCGTACTTGGCATTGCTCAATGCCTTTAAGGGGCATGCATACCAGGCTCGGCCATGTTGTTTTCGGATGCGGTCAATTGCCTGAACGGCAATCCATGTTTTACCGGCGCCGGTGGGAGCCGTCACCAGACAATCGGTATGTTCAACCGCATTTAAAGCTTTAATTTGAAAGGGATCCGGGGTAAAGACCCGGGTTGGCGGAACCCCAATGGCGGCAAAAACTCTCTTCAACCGGACGTCCGCACCGGGCTTCAGGTTGGAATGCTCACGCTTTTTGGGAATACGGCGCTTTGATTTTGGAAAATGCTGCTTGTGCCTCGACATTCAGTTTTCGTTGATTGGTTGAATGGTTGATGACTTCATTCATAAGCCACCCCGACCTATCGGGGTGAGAAGTGAAAAGCTTTCACCGTTGCAGCGTGAGCATGTTCGATGGTCCACACTTAAACGATGCCGGTCGCTTATGAATGGAGTTAACGATGTTCCGGCGGTATCTGACATTAAAGTTTAGCGATCATCGATCCGATCCGGGCCTTGGACTCCGAATCCACGTCAAAGGGTGATATACCATTCAGATCTGCCTCGATCAAGGCGTCGTCGTAAGGGAGAAAGCCAATAAATTCAAAGTCGCCCAGATGATTCTGGAGAAATTCCTGGTCTTTGGGACCTCGTATTTTGTTGCCGACAACGGCAATGGCCTCCAGCCCGATTTCTTTTGCCAGTTGCCGGATATGTTCAGCGGTATCGATGCTGCGCCTTCCCGGCTCCACCACGACGATAAGCTTATCAACTGCCTTGGCAGTCGCCCGCCCGAGGTGTTCGATACCGGCTTCCATATCCATTACCACGACTTCATCTCTGGCCAGCACCACATGCATAACCAGAGCGCGCAACAGGGCACTTTCCGGGCAGATACACCCTGCCCCGCCCTTTTTTACGCCTCCCAGGCGCATGAGCTTGATGTTTTCGAAGGTTGCTGAGAGCGCATCCGGCAGATCGTCCACCCTGGGATTCAGCTTGAAAAAGCCGCCGATACTGCCGGGCTGGGCACCGGTCCTTTCAAAAACAAGCTCTTTCATCTCCGAGATGGGAACGATGCTTTCGGAATTATCAATACCGAGAGCGGCGGCCAGATTGGCATCCGGATCGGCGTCTATGGCCAAAACCCGTTTTCCCATTTGATTGAAGGTGCGAACCAATAAAGATGAAAAGGTTGTTTTGCCGACGCCACCCTTACCGCTGACTGCGAGCTTCATGTATGAATCCTTCCTGGATCGCTTTGATTTTCAGAGCCTTAACGATGCCATAGCGAAAATTGGTTGTTTGGATTGACGCAATGAAATGGCCGATCAACTTGGTGCGGCTGTCTCCCATCAGATTTTAAACCGGTGTCCCAATCAACAATTCAACCAATCAACGCTGTATTATTCAGCAATATAACACAGGAAATTGGGCGGGCAAGAGCAAAAGCGTTGGCAAATGTCTGACGAAAACAGGAGGGCAGCGGCGGTTCGCTACTCTCCTGTTTAATGAGATGAAAAATTTGAATACCGTCAGCCGAATCAGGATAACCGTATCCATTTGGCCGGATTTAGATTCGTGGAAGGCTCACGAATCAGTATAACTGTATCGCTTCCTCTAAAGCTCAAGGTTCCCCCCCGGTTCAATCGGACCGCAATCCTCCCCTCCATATCCCTGGCCGGGATTCGGGCGGATACCGGAGCTGTCGTATTTCATGTTTTATCAGATAGCACGGTCACTGGCATAAAAACGAATAGTCGCTCCTATTCATCTGTTCGCTTCCAATTGCCGGGAGTTGTTGGAGTAGACGCTGTCCGGGCCATGGTTACTGAATCACCGCCTTTGAATTTCAAAGAACCGCCCGTCTGTCCAGGTGCTGAATCCCATATGTAACTTTCGCCGAGATCTGTTTCATTTTGAATTTTCCCCCATACATAATCATCACTTGAATAACCGGTGTAGGAAATCTTTATATCGGCCCAGATTAAGCTTTCGCGACCGTTGAGTTCCGCCACCGCGGCATCGACAGCTCTCTTTTTGGCACTGGTTTCCAGATCAATGTAGCGCGGCACGGCGACGGCCGCCAGAATCCCGAGGATGATGAGAACCGCGATAATCTCGACCAGCGTGAAACCTTCTTGATTTCGTAATGGATTTTGTTTTTTCATTGTGCTAACCCCTTCCTAGTTAATAATTTAATTTTTGCAGGTACTTTTGTTCAAAATTAAAGTTTCTTTTTCTAATGGCATAATGGTATTTGGTAATCTTATCTCCTGGTTTGCGTTTCAGATAAATTCATCATGATTTATCAACCAAAAACCAGGTCATAGCCATGCGAATATATTCGTTAGCATCTTGGACCTGCACATTCAATGCCAAGTTTAAGAAAAAATTTGAAAAATTTAATTATTCATATATATTTCAGATAAATAAATAAAGTGAAAAAAAGAGACTGCCAAGTTGCTTTCGGATTTTCGATTTAATTACTACATTTAATGTAGGTTTTTTCGCCCCATTTTCTTCAAATTTCGTTACTTTTTATGCTCTTAACATCAATGTTGTGCTTCTTGATACGATGCCAGAGGCTGCGTTGGTTGATCCCCAGCAACTCGGTGGCCCTCACCTGAACGCCGCCTGTTTTTCTAAGGGCTTCGATGATCATGCTTTTTTCAATTTCCCGCAAGCGTTCGTCGAGTGGAATGTTGACCGGCAGCTTGACATCCGTTCGATCGGAATTATCGAAAATCCCGGTTATTTTATTTGAAAGCTGGGCAGGCTCGATGTATCCGTTTTCGGCGATCACCGCAGCGCTATCAATCGTGTTCTTCAGCTCACGAATGTTTCCGGGCCATGAATAGGCAATCAACATCTGCAGGGCCACGGAGGAAATATCCACTTGCCGGGGTGCATTTTGCAAAAAATAGTCGACCAAAAGGGGAATATCCTCCTTGCGTTCCCGCAGGGGCGGCAGATGGAGGGTAAAAACATTTAAACGATAGAACAAATCCTCCCGAAAGGTTCCTTCCTGGACCATCTTTTCAAGGTTTTTATTCGTTGAGGCAATGATGCGAACATCCACCTTGATGGTACGGCTGCCGCCGACCCGATAAAACTCCTGCTCCTGAAGGACGCGCAAGATTTTGGCCTGCAGATTCAACGGCATGTCACCGATTTCGTCGAGGAAGATGGTCCCGCCATCAGCCATATCGAATTTTCCCGGCTTAAACTTGGTGGCGCCGGTAAATGCGCCTTTTTCGTGGCCGAACAGCTCACTTTCAAGCAAATCGGCCGGTATGGCAGCACAATTAAGTTTGATAAAGGGTTTGTCATCGCGTTCGCTGTTTTCATGGATGCTGGTGGCAATCAGTTCTTTGCCGGTGCCGCTTTCACCGGAAATCAGGATGATGGCGTTGGATTCGGCAGCCTGGCGCGCAGTTTGGAGTATTCTTCTCATTTTGCGGTTGCGCGTTAAAATGCCGCCTTCGGAAAAGATGCCTCTGAGTTTGGCGACCTCCTCCTCCAGGCTGTCGAAACGTTTAAGCCTCTCCAGGACAAGATCCAACTGACCCGGTACAAATGGCTTCGGCAGGTAGTCGAAAGCACCCATTTTTACAGCGCTGACGGCGGTCTCGATGCTGGCATAGGCGGTGATCATCAAAACCTGCGTTCTGATGCCGCTGGCGATGATTTCTTTCAGCACATCCAGCCCGTCGTGATCCGGCAGTCTCATATCCAGTAGAACGAGATCGGGTCTTTCCTGTTGAAAAAGCGCCAAACCCTTGGCCCCCGACGTTGCGGTGGAAACTTCAAAGCCCTTGTCTTCGAGATACACCTCCAAGGTAGTCAGGATGTTCCGGTCATCGTCAACGATCAATGTTTTTTTCATAATTCTCGTCCTCCTCGGCAGGTATCCAGAAAACAAATGTGGTGCCTTTGCCAGGGCTGCTCTCCACCCTTATATCCCCTCCGTGCTGCTCGATAATGTCTTTGACGATGGCCAAACCCAATCCGATGGTTCCGCTTTTGCCGCGCTCGGAAAATTGCGTGAAGCGGTCAAAGATATGCGGCAGGTAGTGTGGTGCAATACCGCTGCCGGTGTCACTGCATTTGAAGTAAAATCGTGATCCGCTTTTGTTGGCGCTGAGTTGGATGCGCCCGCCGCTGTCCGTGTAGCGCAGGGCGTTGCCGACAAGATTCGTGATTACCCATGGAAAGCGGAAAGAATCAATGGTCAGCTTCGGCAAGCCTTCCGGCACTTCGATCTGAAGCGTAACGCCTTTTTGCTCGGCCTGCTTCAGCAGTGGTGCCAGGCATTCTCTTATGACGACGGCGACATCAAGGGTTTCCTTGGGACGGGGGCGCGACATTGCTTCGAGCCTGGAAATATCCACCAATTCGTTAATCAGGCTGGACAGCCGCATGCAGTCTTGCTGAGCCGTTTCCAGCAACTTGGACCGCTTTTCTCCAGTGAGACGCTCACCTCTGTCATGGAGCAATCCTATGCTCATGGCAAGAGATGTCATCGGGGTCTTCAATTGATGGGAAATATCGGCAATGAACCTGCCCTTGGCCTCCTCGCTGCGGCGGACCTTTTCTTTTTCGGATGCTATAATATCGTCACGGTGGCGGTCATAGAGTTCGAGACGGTTGAATAATCTGTTGAATGAATCGGTCAAAAATCCGATTTCATCATTTGACTGTTGATTTATTTGTGGATAGATGCCGCTTCCTTCCTTGGCGTTGGAAAGGCTTCGCGCAAGGGTCATCATCGGCTTGGCGATGCGATAGGATAGAAAGTAGCTCAAAGCCAAAATGACCACGATGACAATGGTGAACAATACAACCGCATTCCGTTGAGCACGGCTGGCCAATTGGCGGGTCTTCTGCTCGGCGCTTTCCATGGCCTCCTCGTTGATGGCCACCAGATCATCGAAACGGGCAACCATGTCAGCCGTAAGGGTCAGAAATTCTGCAAAGCGCTCATTTGCCCACAGTCCGACATCCGCTTTGGAAAAAGAGCGGACAACTTTTTCGTAGCGACCATAATCTTTGAGCAAAAGTTCGGTCAATTCCTGTTCACCGGATTCGGTAATGTTGTCGCGGCAAACCAGTAAAGGGTCGGACAGGTTTTTTAAAATTTCATCTGGCGTCAAAGCAGGTTTTTGGCGCAGTGACATTTGCTCCAGAAGTTGATTGCGCGTCTCCTCAAGCATTTTGCGGGCCTGCTGGGCGGCCCTGATGGACTTGTAGTTCTGGGAGAGGATCTGGTCCGCACTTTCTCCAAGTGAGCTCAGATATTGGTGATTAAGCAATGCGGCCGCCAAAAGGGCCAATGTCGGCAGTAAACTGACAATGAAGATTTTTAAGCGAATGGAATAGCGAATGGGTTTAGATCCGTCTCTTCCACCCTTTTTTGGATCATTAAGGTCAGCTGGCCGTTTCATGTTTGGCTTCTGATTAGCAAACCGTCATGGGAGTACCCAATTGGTGGCGCCGTTTGTATCGTATCGGTCATTATGACATTTGATTCTAACACCTGATATCAAATCGGACCTGAAATGTCATACGAATCCGTATAAAACCAAGTTTACCATAATGTGAATATACCATACGAAATTCTTCGATTTTTTGCAAAGGGTTGAACTGGCCATGGAACACATCACGTTCATTCTGAAACGCCTATATACGCTTAGCCAAGAAAAATAAAGCCGCAGGTAAATCCTTCGTAGAAGGACTCAAACGAGCCCAAAATGTCACCACCCGCGCCTAAAGGTTCTCCTTGACAACCAAACCCGCCTTGGATAAACGGATACCAGTCGTTTCTTCTCATTGTATGTTTCTACATGAAAGAAGGATGAAACGTGACCGACATGAAATCACTTTTGCAGGATTTTGTCGACACCCATATCCATGCCGGGCCCACGCTTACCGCGCGGGAGTTCAGCGTCTGGCAGCTGATGGAAGAAGCCGGCAAAGGCGGCTTTGCCGCCGTGGTGCTCAAGGACCATTTCATCCCGACGGTGCCGATTGCCCGCGCGTTGCAGGAGAAGCTCGGCAGCACGGGTCCGAAATTTTTCGGCAGTCTCACCCTCAACAATTCGGTGGGGGGCATCAATCCCAAAGCAGTTGAGGTCGCGATTGGTTTCGGTGCGAAAGTCATCTGGATGCCCACAATATCCGCAGCAAATCACAGCAACAAACACCGCGCGCCGGGTACCAAGTTTCCGGTCCTGATGAAGAAAGAATCGGTCGTCGACACACCGCTCCGGGTAATCGGCACCGACGGGACGCTAACGCCTGAGACCGTCGACGTATTGAACCTACTGGCGGACCATCCGGATGTTGTCCTGGCCACCGGACACCTCAGCCGTGAGGAAGTCGATGCCGTGGTGCGCGGCTGCGCGCAGATGGGAGTCAATCGCGTGCTGGTCACCCACCCCCATTTTCTCGTCGATGCGAATGCGGATGATATGCAAACCTGGCAGGCCCTGGGAGCTTATGTGGAGTTTACGGCCGTCATTTCTCTACCATCCTCCCCGATCTACTGCCGCCCGGTTGAAGATGTCGCCCATCTTATCAAAGCCCTCGATGTCGACAAGATCGTTTTGAGTTCGGATCTGGGTCTGAAAAACGCCGGGTGGCCCATTGCAGGCATGTCGGAGTTTCTCGAGCGGTTGGGAGAAGCCGGTGTGGGCGATGAGGATCTCAAGAAAATGACCGCCGCCAACCCTGCACGCCTGCTGGTTCTTGAGGAGGAGGATCGGGAAAAAAAGCTTGCGTAACGAATAATGATGAGTACGTAAAATGTCGAATTGATCATGTGTTTGGTATAACCCCAATTGAGGTGGTAAGGCTTATTTACGTGCCGGGAAGATGAAAAAGTTGATCTCCCCGGCTTGGCATCGGTTAAGTTTCGATCAATCTCATTACAACGTCTTTTACACTGCCAGGAATAAAAACATGGCTGGAGCTGTTTACTTTATTGAGATATTCTTGATCTGACATCATCTGTAGGCCC
>CP070771.1:568771-581104 GCA_020345785.1 Desulfobacterales bacterium | reverse complement strand
ACAATCGAAGCGGCCGCGAGGGTGTTCGGCAGCATCAAAGAAATGGCCGAGCGGCCGCCTTTTATCAGCATTATCTGCTCTCTTTCCCCTTTATCCTATGACGATCGAATGCTAAGTGCTATGATGACCTACGCCCGCGCCGGAATGCCCCAGCTGATTTCATCGCTTTGCATTGCCGGTGCCACCAGTCCCGTCACCATGGAAGGCACGCTCGTGGTGCAAAACGCGGAAATTTTGGCGGGAATCATATTGACCCAGCTTGTGCGGGAAGGAACTCCGGTGGTATTTGCCGGCCAGTCCAGCAGTGCCGCCATGCGATACGGCACCCTGAGCATCGGGGCGCCGGAGATGGCCATCAATACCGCGGCCACGGCCCAGATGGCACGATTTTACGGACTTCCCTCCCGCAGCGGCGGCGCCCTGACGGATTCAAAAATCTGTGACGGCCAGTCAGGTTCGGAATCGATGATGAACCAGCTTATGGCAACCCTGAGCGGCATCAATTTCGTACTTCATTCGGCCGGAATACTTGAAACTTACCTGGTCGCTTCCTACGAAAAATTCATCCTGGATGATGAAATCTGCGGAATGTGCAAACGCATCAGGCACGGCGAACATATAACCGATGAAAGGCTGGCCGTGGATTTAATCTGCCGGGTCGGACCGGGCGGCGAGTATCTGACCCAAAATCACACGTTCCGCAACTTCAGAAGCGAGCTTTATCAACCCGCGATAGAAGAGCGCAGCAGTTTTGCAGCCTGGCACAAGGGGGGTGCCCTGACAATGGAAAAAAGAGCCAATGCGAAGTGGAAGGAGATTCTGGCAAATTACACCGAACCCGAATTACCCCAAGGTCTTGAGCGGGATCTCAGGAAATATGTAGACAAAAAATAGAGAATCCCAGCCCAGTGAAACCGGCTTTGGTTTCCTGCTGGGGAGCGTGGCATTTGCCGTTGACATTGCATGGAATATTGGAATAGTGGAATAATGGAATACTGGGAACCGAAATGGAAAATATCTTGATTTTAATATATGACTTACCTAATGCATTGTAAAAAAGGTCATATCCTTACTGTACCCACTATTCCAACATTCCAGTAATCCATCATTCCACAGCGTGTGTTTGCGGTTCAGCCAACTATCTCCGGCTTGAATTAAATTGTAATCTTCCAAATATCACAACACCCAAGGAGTGTATTGTTATGAAAACACAATCAAGAGTTGTTGTAATAGGAGGCGGCGCCATTGGCGTGGCGGTATTGTATCACCTGGCTAAATACGGATGGCAGGACGTCGTACTGGTTGAAAAACACGAATTGACTTCCGGATCCACCTGGATGGCGGCGGGCAACTGTTCGTTCTTTCACAGCAATTACTACTGTACCCGGGTGAACATGAAAAGTATCGAAATCTACCAGCAGCTTGAAGCCGAAACCGGCCAGGATCCCGGGTGGCACACCACCGGCTCCATTCGCACCGCCGACAATCCGGATCGCATGGACGAGTTGGGTTACATGTACAGCATGAATCGATGCCTGGGGCTGAACGTAGAGTGGGTGACTCCCGCTGAGATCGCCAAACTGCACCCTATGATGAATGTGGAAGGTCTGTTGGGCGGGCTGTACTGGCCGGACGACGGCGACGTCGACCCCAGCGGCATCACCCAGGCCATGGGTCTGGCTGCCAAAAAATTCGGAGCTGAAATTTATCAACACACCCGGGTGACGGGACTGACCCAGAAAAAGAACAGCGAATGGATCGTCCACACGGATAAAGGGGACATTACCTGCCAATGGGTGGTCAATGCCGGCGGCCTGTGGGCACCCCAGGTGGCAGCGATGGCAGGACTGGAGATACCCTCCATTGCCGGGGAACACACCCATATTCTATTCGAGACCATCGACGCGGTAGTTGAGCGCGGCACCATGCTGCCGCTGGTGCGCGACCCCGACCGCTCCATCTACGTGCGCCAGGAAATGGACAGTTTGATTTTGGGCCTTTATGAAAGTAAAGTGAAACAATGGTATCCCGAAGGTGTGCCCTGGGAGTATGCCCAGAGTGAACTGCAGCCCGACATCGACCATGTGGCCGATTTTATCGAGAACGGTATTTACCGCTTTCCGATCATGGGCGAGAGCGGCTTCAAGCATGTTACCGTCGGCCCGATTACCTACACACCCAATGGAAACCCCCTGGTGGGCCCCGCCTACCCGCTCAAAGGCTACTTTCTGGCCTGCGGTTACAGCTTCGGAATCACCCAGGCCGGCGGCATCGGCCACTACATTGCCGGCTGGATGATGAACGGCGAGCCGGAAATCGACCTTTGGTCGGTGGACAGCCGACGTTACGGTTCCTACGCCAACTGGTCCTATAATCACGAAAAAATCGAAGATACCTACCCGCGTCTTTACGGTATCATCTATCCCAATGAATGGCGGGATGCCGCCCGGCCCAACCGCACCAGTCCCATCTACGAGTATCAGAAGCAGGCCGGTGCGTCCTTTGGAGATTACTATGGCTGGGAATGCCCCAACTACTTTGCTGACAAGGAAACCGATCGCAGCGAGACCCCGAGCTGGCGTCGCAACAATTCCTTTAAATATGTGGCCGCCGAATGCAATCATGTCGCAAAGCACGTAGGGCTGCTGGACCTGACCCGCTTCGCCAAGACCAAAATCAGCGGGCCGGGTGCCGAAGCCTGGTTGAATAAGATGACCTGCCAGAAGGTTCCGGTGACGGAGGGCCGGATTGGGCTGTGTCCCATGCTGGACGGAAACGGTGCCTTCAAAAGCGATATGACCGTTACCAAAATCGGAGACGGCGAGTTTTTTTGCGTAACCGCCAGCGTCGGCAAGCGCCATGACCAGCACTGGCTCCTGCTGAACCTGCCCGACGACGGCTCGGTGCAGATGGAAGATCTGACCTACCGTATGGGCTGCTTTATCATTGCCGGTCCCAAGGCGCGCGACCTGCTGGCGAGCGTGGCCTACGCCGATGTGTCCAATGAGGCCTTTGCCTTCGGCAGCAGTCGGGAGTTTTTCGTCGGCCGGATCAGATGCAGGGTCAACCGTCTGAATTATGTCGGCGAGCTCGGCTTCGAGATTTTTCACCCCATCGAGAGCCAGATTCCGCTATTCCGGACGCTCATGAACGCCGGAGCGGCGTTTGACCTGAAAATGTTCGGCATGTATGCCATGGAGTCCATGCGGCTGGAAAAAGGTTACCTGGCCTGGAAAGCCGAAATGAACGTCCACCACACGCCCCTGGAGACCAATGTGGATTGGACGGTGAAGTGGGACAAGGATTTTATCGGCAAAGCGGCTCTGGAAAAAATCAAGGCCGAAGGCGCTCACCTGAAACTGGCCTGCATGGTCGTGGAGGCGGAAGATTCCGACCCCTGGGGCTACAACCCCATTTATAAAGGCGAGGAGTACGTCGGCATGACCTCCTCCGGCGGCTACGGCCACCGGGCGAACAAGAGCATCGCCCTGGGTTATGTCAAACCCGAGTTGGCTGAGCCCGGCACCCGATTGGAGGTCGAAGTGCTCGGCAAGAAACTGCCGGCCGAGGTGGTGAACATGCCGCTGTATGACCCTCAGAATGAAAAAATGAAAGCTTAGCGGTTCGTTCAGACCGTCACGCGCACGGCCCGGTCTGGTTCAACCGCGCCAGACCGGGCTGAGGCAACGACCACCCCGCACAAAGCACAGGATGACTTGAATTATCCTGCCGACAGGCGAGGAAAGGCAAGAGAACGTCAGTACTCTTACCGTTGAACTTGCACTCCCGCCGCGATTTTGAACCAAAATCTTTTTTTTGAGATGGCTTCTAAGCACCTGCTCAAAATTAGGCTTCAATTCACCCCCCGTATAGTAAACTCTCTTTCCCTGAACAGCTGAACTTCTTGACATTCCCGTCACATTTCTATAACTGATTCTGCCCAAAATATAAGTTATTTTTTCAACAATTTATTGCTTTGATTTTAGTCTATTAATTTGCTATGATTTAAACGCGTCAACGGATTTTTCGCGCTGCCGTGCATTATTCTAAAGAGTCCTGGCTCAGTTTCCGGCCCGACGCCAACCACGTTTCCAACCGACAGGGTTTACAGGCTGGCTTGCGCTTCAAGCCCGCAGGGAGGACCAGGTTTTCCGTGTTGGAATAGTTATCCGGCTGGGGCGGGACCCCGAACCTTTTAAGCTTATGTCAAAAAAATTCAACATTCTTTTTTGCACAGATTTCTCCGAACATGCCAACACGGCCTTTGATCATGCGTTGGACCAGGCCCGGAAATACGATGCGAAACTGCATATATTCCACGCGATCATGCCGTCTGATCCATGTGGCAATTCAAAATCACCGAATCCGGAACCGCCGGCAAATTCGACCGGATCTGTCGAATCGATCAATGACCTGGTGCAGCAGGCGGTCGGGGCTTTGAAATTAAAATATTCCGAAGCGTTGAACGGTTCGATTCCGGATTATGAGTTCGTCGTCAAAGTAGGCTCGCCGGATGTTGTCATTGTTGGATATGCCAAAAAAAATAACATTGACATGATCATCATGGGAGCGCTGGGAATTCCGGAAAAAGACCGCTCGACCCAGGTTAGAACGGCTGCCAATGTCTCCAAGTTTGCCCCATGTGAGGTAGTGGTGATACAAAAACATGTTCAGCCAAGTTTTGGAATATAAATCAGGAATGAATAAGGCTAATCTCTCGCGGTTCCACGATTTAACGTTCAAAAGTGTCTTGGATGCCCTGCCCTGCTACTTGACCATTCAAGATGCCGACCTGAATATCCTTTTTGTGAATCAAACCTTTGTGGAAGATTTCGGCAATGGGGTCGGGCGGCCTTGCTACAAGGTTTTTCAGGGCAACGAACACAAGTGCCGTGAATGTCCCGTGCAAAAAACGTTTATTGATAAAAAAGTTCACATTGCAGAGGAAACCATCTTGCTGGGCGACGGCACGGTCAACCAGATGATCGTTTATTCAGCTCCGCTGCTTGACCTGGTCGGCAACGTTTCCGCCGTAATAAAAATATTAACCAACGTTAATATGATTAAAGATGTGCAGAAGGAACTCGTGACCCTGGGGCAGTCATTTGCCGTATTGACCCATGATTTAAAGAACATGCTCGAAGGTCTTGAAGGCGGCGCCTATGTGGTCAATGAGGGCATTAAAGATAAGGATTGGGAATTAACCGGCAAAGGCTGGCACATTGTTGGAAAAAATATCACCGAAATTTCCCGTGTCACCCAGAACATATTATACTCTTCCAAGAAAAGAACGCCGCAGTTTCAAAAGGTAAAACCGCATGAAATCGCGCGCCGGACAGTCGAATTATTTCAGGAAAAGGCATCTGTGCTGAAGGTACAGCTGATGAGCCAGTTGAATCCGACATTACCCTCTACAACATTGGACTCATCCAGCATTACCCGGATGTTAAGCAATTTGATCTGGAATGCTCTGGAAGCCTGCGAAAAGGATAATCGCAAAGCTTACAACTCGGTTTTTGTCAGAGCCGATTATTATAATAAAGATCATTATATGTTTGAGGTTGAGGATAATGCAGCCGGAATGGATGAGGTTACCGAAGAGAACTTGTTCAAAGAATTCTACTCAACCAAGGGAGATAATGGCACCGGCCTGGGTTTGATGGTAGTGGATCGCATTGTTCGCAATCATAATGGCAAAATAGAGGTGCTCACCAGATCCGGCATTGGAAGTTTGTTTCGTACGATTTTCCCCATATAATTAATCCGCCCTGAGAAATAGCATATTCGCAGCTGTAAATTGTGCTTTGAAAACTGAAGAAAGTTGTCAGATCGAAAGTCCAGCGGATTAATTACTTTTTGCCAGGCATTTTTTTACGGATCTCTATACAAATTAAGGCTGAAGGTTAACCGACCGAGATAGGGCCGTTGGGTTTCGATCCTAGTATCGAATCTGCGACAATGGACAGTTTTTAGTAGGTTGGGTAGAGGAACGAAACCCAACATAAGACTCCCGGATTTCAACCCAACCTACAATCGAGGCAAAAATAGGGCTTAATCGAACCATCCTTATTTTGGTACATAGAACCGTTTTTTATGGTTTTATATTTTTGTTCAATATCTTCTTCTCTGCCATGAATACAATATCTAAATTGCATTCTGTAATATCTAAATGATTATTGCCCCATCAGTAAAAACCACCTCGACTAAAGTAAAATCATCCTCAAAAGCGTCGTATCGATTTAAATTCCTGGCGTACTTATAAATCCGTTCTATGTCCGAGTTCCCTGTCCTATTCGATTGTTTCACAAATTCTGCAAACTCCTTGAGCCGCCACATGCTTCCGTCAACCTTGGGAATTTCATACACGCCGTCGGAGAAGATGTACATGCAGCTTGGATTATCAACTTTTTGCGTTCCTTGCTTGTACGCAAGGTCGGACACTCCGCCAATCACATGGTTTTTGGTTCCGAGCATGGTCATCTCGGACTTCTCAGACGGCGTTCCGCCGAACAGAAGGGCCGGCGGATGGCCTCCGCTGGCGTAGGTCAGGCTTTGGGATGATTTGTTGTAGACACCGTACCAGATGGTAAAAAACATATCATTGTTTTTCTCGCTCGGAAACGCGCTATTCAAGGCTGTCAATACCTGCTCCGGATCACAAAAATTTGTGTCCAACAGGGTTTCGGAACGCAGCGCGTTCATGACCGATACCGATAAAAGGGCTGCTCCGACGCCGTGCCCGCTGACGTCAAGCAAATAGACAGCGAAGTTTTCACCGTCCAGCCAATGGTATCCAAAAGCATCGCCGCCAAGTGAACTGGAGGGAATAAATTTCCAGTCGGTGCGCACCGGGCCTTCTTTTATCGGCCGCGGGAGCATGGTCTTGACATAGTCTGCGGCTTCCGTCAATTCTTTATTGAGCCTTATTAATGCCTTGTTTCGCTCCACCAATGCCGAATTTGTTTTCCGGTGAGCCTGTTCGAGTTTTTCCTCGGCCTGGCTGGCGGACAGCGAATAATAGTAGGCCACATAGGACAGAACAAAGCAAAAAGAGAAGATATTGGCGATGTGAAGCGTCGATAATAAAGAGGGATCCAATGCTTTCAAGGGCGTGAAGGACTGAGAGAGCTGGCTCAGCACCGTATATACAAGGGTGCTGGCACCGGCCGAAAGCGCTTTTATCTTTGTGCTGAGAGGTGCCAGAAATACCACGACTGGAAATATCAAAAGGAAATAATGAAAGTTTGAAGCCCAGCCGATGATAACCGTACACAGCACCGAATGAATTAAGACCTCAATGTAGGCGAGGAGCAAAGCCGTCTTCCAGTACCCTTTAAGATTAATTTTTATCACCAGGCCCCAGAAACATGCGCTGGCGATATTATAAAGCGCTAAAGAGTTTACCCCGATCACAAAAAATAACACAATCAGGAGAGAATGAATAATCGCACTGGAAAGGTAGCCGTAATTGGCGGTCACCAGATAGCGAAAATAGGTGGATTCAGAGTATTGGAGTGGTAAATTCTCCGGCAGTTTAGTGAAGTTTTGATGAAGCGTTTTAAATATTGAGGCCATGTTTAGTCCTTGGGATTTTATGCTTCCCGGTTCGCGTGTCTTCCTAATTGAATAGGATTTCAGTTTCTTAAAAATTATTTAGCCACGAATTTACACGAATAGCCACGAATTATGCCTATCGTCAAAGGCAGGGGACCCTGTCGCGAAAACTTAATTTCGTAATAGTTCGAGGCAATTTGTGGCGTCTTTGCAACATCCAACTCGGACAAGCCGGTCTTCGCGCAACGGAGATCCCGCTCCCGTGGCAATGACTCTACTGCCATTGAACTTCATAAATTTTTTGAGGCTGGTCGAAGCCTTTCAACTTCGCTTCGCCCCGATCGCCGAAAACAAATTGTTTTCCCAGGCAGAGATCCCGAATGACCGCAGCGACTAAAATCTGATCGGGTGCGGCTTGGTCGCAGATGCGGGAGGTCAATTGGACTGTGGACCCAAACAGACGCTGATCTTCTTCGACCGGCTCACCGGCACAAATTCCGATGCGCACATGAATCGGGGTATCGGGATGAGTTTCGTTGTGAGATGCGAAGGACCGCTGGACGCCGATGGCACACGCGACCGCGTTGGAGGCTGAATTGAAGGATACCATGAAGCCGTCACCGGTGTGCTGGATTTCTCTCCCATGATACTGGCGCAGCGCCTCGCGCGTAATGCCGTTGTGGGTGCGGAACAGCTCCAGCGCCCGGGCGTCGCCGAGACGGGTTGTCATCGCCGTTGAGTCTTTCATGTCGGTAAACATGATCGTGCGAAAGGCGGAATCAAATACATCTCCGTTTGAAAATGCGTCGGATTCATGGTTCACCTGGGGGTCTTCAATTCTACCTAAAAAAGTCTCTACAGTATGCGGATCGACTTCGATTATCTTGCTCGGAATAGCGCCATGGGCTTCTGCGTGCAGTTGGGTAACTTTTTCTTTGGCGGGTGCATCGACTAAGCAAAATGCCGATCCCCGGCCTTCATCAAACCAGTATGTCAGTATCTTAACACCGTATTTTTCCTGAAGCTTAAGATCTTTTTGATGCGCATCTGCCACGGCCCTGGCAGTCGCACCTTCCATGTCGTGACGATCCATATAGATGGGCATGGGTTGCGCTCCTTTTATTTGTGGTACTATAGTTTGTTGAGAGATTCGGGCGAGCTGTGATTTATTTTCTTATAAAATTTCGGTTCTATGTAAAAAAATAACGATGGTTCAATTAAGCCATTATTATTGCATCGCTTGTAGGTTGGGTTGAGATCCGAGAGTCTTTTGTTGGGTTTCGTTCCTCTACCCAACCTACTAAAAGCTGTCTCACAGATTCTTTACCAGGATCGAAACCCAACGGACCTATCTCGATCAGTTAACAGTTAGCCTTAATTTGGTATATAGGCCCGTAAAATTTCAATTTATATGAATATTTGTAACAATGTATAAATTGTCAAGTGTTTCGGAACGACATGTCGGCTTGAAGAAGTATTGTAATTATTGACCTCGCAGTTGTATAAATCACGAGAAATGTGGCCATAAAACCGAATATATAACAGAATGAAAACGGACTTCGGGTTCAGCCGCATTTCATGATATAAGTGCCGGTCACAAAGTATAGCTCGGCTGCGAGTAAAGAATCCTGGCCCAGCTTCCGGCCCGCAGGGCATGCAGCCCGGCTTCCAACTCGACTCCGTCCCGCAGGGGACTTCGTCCCGGCCGGTAGAGCCTACAGCCCGAAGTGAGGGGAAACCAGATTTTCAGTGTTGGAATAATTGTTCAATGCAACGAAAGTCGCAACATACAAGTTCTTCGACCATTACCGGTTATGCGTCCGTCATTACGGCTGCCGCCTTCTGGGGTGCCTCCGGAGTATTTGTGAAACTCATAGCGAACAACGCCGCGGTGTCGGCCACGGCGCTGGCATTCTGGCGGGATTTTGCGACTTTCATTTGTCTGCTGATCGTGGGGCTGATGGTCATTCCCGGCAAGATATGGATTCAACGGTCGGACTGGGGTTTGGCGGCCGGTATGGGCGCGAGCCTGGGCCTGTTTCACCTTTTCTATAATGTCGGCATCATGCTCAATGGAGCGGCGGTCACAACCGTGCAGCAGGCGGTTATGCCGGCTATCGTAACAATTTCGGCCCGATATCTGTGGCAGGAGACTTTAACCAGCCGCAAAATCCTGGCACTGCTTATGGCATTTGCCGGAACCGTGCTGGTGGCCGGCCTGGCTGATCTTAAATCAAGTGGTTTTACATTCTCCGGGCTGCTGATCGGTTTCTGCGTACCCGGCCTGTATGCCGCCTGGAACATTTTCGGCAAAACATTGCGTTTGCAGTATGGCTCATTGGTGGTCCTGATTTTTGCCTTCGGTATTGCCTCGGCCCTGCTCTTGCCGCTGCAGTTTTTCATAACCCAGCCATGGCCCATTCAACCGCTGACCTGGCTGTGGTTTGCCGGGCTGATCGCCATATCCTCTATGGCTGCCTTTTTTTTATATGCCGTCGGAATCGGAAGGCTACAGGCCAGTATTGCCAGCATTTTGCTGATGTCGGAGATTGCTTTTGCGGTCTTTTATGCCTACCTTTTTCTGGGAGAACGGCTGACCATGAGCCAGATAGCTGGCTCAGTCCTGGTTGTCGGTGGTGTTCTGCAGCTGCTAAGACGAAATTAAATACTCACCGCAGAGCCGCAAAGTGCGCAGAGACTATGTATTTTATGCCTGCCGTTGAGAGGTCGACAAGCATAAAGGGCAGTCCGAATAGATCTAACGCCGTGGAAAGCAACGCAAAACTATTGCCCGAAGGGCCTGAGCTTTTAACTTTCTGGAGGCCAACCTTTAAATCTTTGAAATAGAATGGTCATCCCGCCATGCGGGGCCTCCATGCCATGGCATAGCTTTAGCGACGTCTGGTCAGCAGAAAGTTAAATAAAAAAGCTCCTCTGCGATCTTTGCGCCTTGAGCGAAGCGGGTGGTGAAATGATTTTTGCTGTAAGAACTGATTTACAAAGGAGGATTATTATGAGCCAAAGAGCTGAAGAGATAGCGAAACGATTTACGAACTTTAACAATGAGCTCATTGCGTTTGTTGAAAGCTGTTCGGACGAAGATTGGACCAAGGTATGTCCGGGAGAAAATTGGCCGGTCGGCGTGATCGCCCGGCATCTCGCAGCAGGCCATTACCGTGCGCTTGGATTGGCCAAAATGATTGTCGAGGGCAAAGAGTTGCCTGAACTCAGCCGAGAAGGCATCGACCAGGCCAATGCGCAGCATGCAGAAAAGCATGCCGGCTGCACAAAGGAGGAAGTGTTGGGGTTACTGCGGAAAAACGGTTCGGCCATAGCTGATTATGTCGCCGCACTGGATGACGCCGATTTAGACCGCACCGGCCATCTCGCCCTCGCCGGAGGTGCGATCAGTACCCAGCAGGTTATCGATAATATTATCGTGCAATCGGCAACTGAACACCTTGCCAGCGTGAAGGCGGCCACGGGCAAATGACAGAGGTCGGAAGACAGATGACAGAAGACAGATGACAGAGATTAGAGGCTAGGATGCCTGGAAGCTGGAAAGCGAGATTTCTAATCCGTGCCTCTACCCTAATATTTGTTGCAGCGGCCTTTCACTATAATCCTTTCGCCTTTGTCCATTACCGACATCTGACAACTTGCGTGAAAGCTCGTTTCTTCCCACCGCTGATGTAGGGCGGGCCGCCGTGCCCGCCGGGATGGGTCGTCACCCGTCTTCGTCACGCTTGCAGCGTGACTTCGCCGCGCCAAGCAGAGGCCGACCCTGCGTTATCATCACAGGGCTAAAGTTTACTCTTTCAATCAAACCGGCCATTTTTCATGCCGGCGAATGGACTGCTTTCCTTACAAACCCTGCTAAGGACTTAGGGAATACGACGAATTCATCAACGCCAGTGCTTGAAAATACAGACATTAGGGTTAAATCGTATTTTCGAGATTCTTACGTTCGTTTAAGAAAGCCCTGCCAAAATCCTCTGACAGGGCTCTATTTTATTGATCTAATTGTGATACGTCTTGAATATCTTCAGGCATTCTTGGTCATCGCCATTTAAGATAGATAGCAGTTACATCGAGTTTCGAATCTATAAATTCATATCGAAATTGCAACTATTATTCAACGAATTCAATTTGCGATTTAAGGCATAAATCCTCACTTTGGTCGATTAGCGATTCTGAGCGCTGAAAGAGTGTCATATGATCTTTCCTTTCAATTGGAATCAGAGCTTCGAGCAAGCCTTTGTTCCAGTCTTGCACCTTGCGGTCATAGACCCCAAATTCTGCGCCAAACTCCCAATACGCCCACGGAATATTTCGAACCTCAGCTTGCTCCCGCACAAATTTTGTCCATTTAACCCGAGATTGCATATCAGCTTTTTTATATGCACCGAACTCCCCGATCCACAATGGCACACCACCGTGCTTTTCACTCCACGCAACAGCATTGTCCAGGGCTTCCATAATTGGCCTCGGGCCTGCTGGATTGATATCAGGAAAATCGCAATTATAGCGAATAAACCACTCTTGTACCCAATCTACTGAGCTTGCTTCGAGTATTGGATGCAACTTCGTTTCTGGAGGACCGGGCCAAATGACACCGACAGTGCCATATTCTTTCGGTATCCATCCCGCACCTTGGTGAGTAAACAATAAAGGTTCATAAAAGTGGATCGTGACAATAAAGTTGGTCTCCTCTTTTGGAAGATTTAAAGTTGACAAACTCGAAATACTCCCCCAAATGCCAGCCAGGATTAAGGTGTG
>CP070771.1:555696-568671 GCA_020345785.1 Desulfobacterales bacterium | reverse complement strand
ATTCCGCCCAGCGTCATGCTGATCGTTTACGGTCTGGTGGATAACAGCTCCATCGGCCGGCTTTACGCCGGGGCCATCCTGCCCGGGATTATGCTGTCGGCCTTGTTTATCGCATATGTTACGATTCGATGTTATATTAATCCCACCTTGGGCCCGCCGGTCCCGCCGGAGGAACGCTTGCCCCTTAAAGACAGACTGGGACTGCTGGTGCGGATCGTCGCGCCTGCCATTCTTATTTTCCTGGTGCTGGGGACCATATTTACCGGTATCGCGGCGCCCACCGAGGCGGCCGGCGTGGGTGCCGCCGGTGCCATTATACTTACCGCTTTGCAGGGCAAGCTGAAATGGAAAGGCGTCGTTCAGGCCGCTGAAAATACGCTGAAATCTTCCGCCATGGTTATGTGGACCATTTTTGGCGCCAATATCTTTGTCGGTTTATACGTCATGGTGGGCGGCGGCGAATTTGTTACCCAGATGCTCCTGGGCTCCGGACTGGGAAAATGGGGCATCATCATTGTCATGCAGCTGATTCTGGTTTTCCTGGGATGTTTCATTGACTGGGTCGGCATCATCATGCTGTGCGTCCCCATTTTCGGCCCCATTATCCGACAGCTGGGCTTTGATCCGGTGTGGTTTGGCGTGCTGTTTGCCACCAATTTGCAAATCTCCTTTCTTTCGCCGCCTTTCGGATATGCGCTCTTCTATTTGAAGGGTGTGGCACCACCCGAGGTTTCGACGACGGATATCTGGAAGTCTTCGGCCCCCTTCATCGGCCTGCAGGTTGTCGGGGTGGCTCTGGTGATGTACTTCCCCAAAATCATACTATGGTTGCCCAACATCCTGTACTAGATGATTTTATTGCTTCCGATGATATTTTACGGCAGGTGTTTCGTTGATCGCGGGACACCTGCGTGAGTGCTGAAGCGATGCAATCATGAAAAAAGACAGGATCTCTAAAAAAGACTACCTATACCAGGCCCCAATTTTTTTTGTGGGGCTTTTTTATGTGCTTTTGCTGGTGTGGACGGTTGTATGCATTGTGATGATCGGATCAAAGACTCTCAGCGCCGGGTGGCCGCTGTTTCAGCTGCTCATGATCGCATTCGTGCTGGGGTACACCTGGTTTTTTTCACTGGGAATTTCATACAGGATTTACATTGATGATAAGGGAACGATTGAATTAACCAGTTTCAGGAGGGTGCTCAGCGTCAGGGCCGACGCTATTTCTCTGGTGGAAGGTCCGCGGTTGGCCCTTATACCGTACAGTTTTATCAGGTTTCGCCTGGAGCGTGAAAAAGCATACCTGTTTTGCCGTATTACTGACGACGAGCTCCAGCAGGTGCTGAAGAAGATGAGGTTAATCAACCGGGAAATGAAGTTTAAAGGTGTATGAGCATCCTGCAAGCACTAACAAATTTCAGGTTGACGAATTCGGTGAAGTGCTGTAATTTTGAGTCAAATATTATTGAGAATACAATCTTGCATACGTGTATCAGGGAGGAAGAATATGTTTGTACTCTGGCCAAATGTTATTACCCTAATCTGTCTTGCCCTTGTGGTCGGAATGATTGGTTTCATTATCTATGGGCTTATTAAAGGATTCGAAAACACGTTTCCAAACGATTAAACAAGTCGTATCCAGTATTTTAGGCCTTTTAGACATTTTGTAATTTTAGGCCCGCTAAAAGCGGGATTACGGTAGCCTCATCTTTCAATTAAAATATATTTTTCTGCTAAACATATAAAACTGTCGTATAAGACTAAATAGGGGCTTGCCCAGCGGCATCCCCTTTTTATTCTAACATTGAAAGCCTGGTCCGCTGGGCCAGGCTTCTTTACTATCCCAATATATCCCTCAGTTTACGTCCACTCGACAAGCTTCAGCCCGTAATTTGCTATCCGGGCAGCGTGTTTTCCGAGTTTCTTCCAACTGTCGCATGTGCTGAACTTATCCAGTCGGGCTGGCTATGATCGGCAACGGCATGTTCTTTTACCACGGATTCGACATAGTCAAGGTGTTCACGCATTCTTCTGCTGGCCAAAACCGGATCGTTCTTTTTTATGGCCTCGACCACCCGATAGTGCTGATCAAGTATGTAATTTAGTTTAAAGTTGTCGAAGTAGTTTGCAATGGATTCTTTGAGCAGGTCATATATGGAGAACATCAGATGGGTCTGTATTTTGTTGTGTGCAGCCTGTGAGACGGCAATATGAAAATTGGCATCGTCTTCCACTGCACTGCTGTGCTGATCAATTTTTTGCCGCATTGATCCGATGCTGCTCTCGAGTCGCGCGACATCCTCATCGTCAGCCCTTACTGCTGCATAATACGCATTCCAGGTCTCGATCGCCTTCCTGACTTCGATCAGCTCAAAGACGGTATGGATGTCCTCCCTGATGAGATGGTCAAGCGGTTCGGTGATCCGGCCGGCGGCCAGAGATTTTACAATGGTTCGATGCGTATGAGTGATCTCTAAAAAACCCATTCCGGTCAGTGATTTCAGAGCTTCCCGCAGTGAGGCCCGACTTACTTTAAAGACCTTGACGAGTTCTCTTTCCGGGGGTAAGACATCTCCGGGCTTCAATTCACCCTTTGCGATGAGAGATTTTATTTGTCCAGCGATTTTAGCGGAGATTTTTTCCTGTTTGATGGGCTGAAAGCTTGGTCTGACCATATTACCTCAACAAATTATGACTGATTGTCTGCTTACATTTTAGCTAACAGGATCAATGCGGTTTGTCAACCTAGAAAAAGCAGACAAGTAAAAGACCCGATAAGTATATATATTTAAAGGGTTTCTTACAAATTGCGACTTCGTGTCACTTATCGATCTGCATTGCTGCCGGAACAAAAATATACTTGACAGTCAAGCACATATATGGTTTATGCATGGATGGTCCTACCAGTGTTAAATCGAACAAAATAAACGCTAAACGATGTTCTTGGAGGCAAGATGGCAAAATTTTTCGAGTATCAGGGAAAGGAAATATTTAAGAAAGCGGGTATCCCGATCCCTGAAGGGATGGTGGTGAAATCCCCGCAAGAGGCCAGGCAGGCGGCAGAAAAGTTGGCAAAGCCCGTCGTGGTTAAAGCGCAAGTGTGGGCCGGCGGCAGGGGAAAATCCGGAGCGGTAAAATTTGCCGACACACCTGCTGAGGCCGAAGCGGCAGCCGACGCGATTCTGGGCATGCAGGTCAAAGGGCTTGAAGTTAAACAGGTTCTCGTTGAGGAAAAGCTGGATATCGCTCAGGAGTTTTATGCCGGTGTGATTATCAACTCCGCCCAGGAGGTCAGAGGGCCGGTGTTGATGTTCAGCCCTGAGGGAGGTGTGGACATCGAATCAGTGCCCCAGGATAAAATCGCTGTCATGAATGTAGATGTCATCAAGGGAATCATGCCTTATGATACCTTGAATCTGGTCTCTTCAATGGGAGTAAAGGGCAAGACCCTCAGACCGATTGCCGATGTCGTTTTCAAACTTTTCAAGGCTTTCCAGCAGATGGATTGCCGGACATTGGAAATTAACCCGCTCGTGCTGACCGGCGACGGCAAAGTTCTGGCAGCCGACTGCCGTATGGCGATCGATGACCAGGCACTTTTCAGACACCCCGATCTGGGGATCAAAATCGGCCGTGAGTTTCTCAAAGAGCCCACCGAGTTTGATCTCATCGCCTGGTCGTTTGAAGAGAGCGATTTTCGCGGCACCAGCTATGTGGCCCAGATGGCCGATCCGCAGGAGGTGGCCAAAGGCGGTTATGTCGGCTACCACGGTATCGGCGGCGGCGCGGCCATGCTCGGCATGGATGCGCTTAATAAGGTGGATTTGAAGGTTGCCGATTACGCCGACACCAGCGGCAATCCGACGGCCTCCAAGGTTTACCGGGTCGTGAAGCTTATTATGTCGATCCCGGGCATTGAGGCCTATTTTTTGG
The DNA here is from genome assembly GCA_020345785.1 of Desulfobacterales bacterium. The sequence goes on along the minus strand of CP070771.1, from coordinate 564,738 downwards.
CCGGATTTATGATGGCGAATCAGGAACAGTGGCATCATGCCCACGGCATTGTAAAGGCCTTGAGGGAAGAACTTCCCAAACGCCCGGGTTTTCCAGTGGTTCTTCTGCTTTGCGGCAACAAGGAAGCCGAATCCCAGCAGATTCTAAAAGAGGGTTTGGCGGATCTCAATGCCAGGATTGAAATCTATGATCGGGAGCATGTTTACGATGCCAAATTCATCGGCGGCAGGGTTAGAGCCCTGGTCGATGAATACCGGAAAGAAAAGGATTGAATATTGAATATTGAAAATTGAATATTTGTGGATGTCGCTGCGCTCCGCCATTTTTTAATGAGCGGCCACAGGCGAACCTCAAATAATCATTATTCAATTGAAAATATCAAATCACAAGAAGGGGGTCTTATGGAGTTTAACGAGAGAACGATCAAGGTCATCATTGATGACGAAAAATGTGAAGGCTGTAAAACCCATGCCTGTGTAGAGGCCTGTAAGACCTACAGTCGCGGCATCCTGATCCTGAAAGGCGGCAAGCCGGCGGTTGAAGGATCTGCCGAGGAACTGGCGCGCAAAGGCACTGAATGTCTTGCCTGTGAATACGAATGCTGGTTCAGGGGCAATTCGGCCATCACCATCGAGGTCCCGATTGAGGGGCTGGCAGACTACAGGAAAAAGCACGGAACACAATAGCAGGGGGATGAAATGTCAATACTGTTAGACGAAAATACCAGAGTCATTGTGCAGGGAATGACAGGCAGGGAAGGATCCCTGCGGACCGAGTTTATGAAAGAGTACGGAACCAAGGTCGTCGCCGGCGTGACCCCGGGGCGCGGCGGGGGAGAGGTTCATGGCCTGCCGGTATACGACACCGTTCAGCAAGCCATTAATAATGAGGGTATGGTGGATGCCACGGTGACATTTATTCCCGGCCCGGCGCTAAAAAGTGCTGTTTATGAGGCCATCGACGCGGGAATCAAATTCGTGGTCTCGCCGGTGGAGCGTATCCCGGTTCATGATGTGATTGCCATGGTCCACTATGCGATGAATAATGGCGCCAAAATACTGGGCCCTGGTAGCCTTGGAATTATCAGTCCCGGCAAAGCCGCCATGGGCTGGCTGGGCGGCAGCGTCGATTGGGCCAGCATGCTTTTCGAGCCGGGACCAATCGGTGTCATATCCCGCAGCGGCGGTCAATCAGGAACAGTGCCTTGGGCCCTGAAAGTGGCCGGCCTTGGTATCAGCACCGCCATGCATATCGGGACAGAGCCGGTTTTGGGTCTCACCATGTCCGATGTGCTTAAGCTGTTCGAAAAAGATGAACAGACCAAAGCAGTTGCTATATTTGGTGAAATCGGCGGAACCTTGGAAGAAGAAGCGGCCGAGACCGTTGCCAAAGGTGAGTTTACAAAGCCGCTGGTTGTCTATATAGCTGGTGCGTGGGCCCCGGAGGGAATGCGATTTTCCCATGCCAGCAGTATTGTGGAGCGTGGTCGGGGTACCGCCCAGGGCAAAATCAAGGCCTTGACCGAGGCCAAGGCCCATGTCGTTGACAGTCCCGAGGAAATTGCCCCCAAAATTAAAGAACTCATTAATTTGTAGTGTCGATATTTAAACAGCTATTCGGGAAAATAGAATTCCAACTTTCCAATTAGAAGGAGGAGGATCCTATCATGCCAGTTATGAGATCGGTGTTTTACACACCCAGCAATAATGAAAAGATGGTCGGCAAGGCCCCGGAAATTTTGTGTGATATCCTGACCCTGGATTTGGAGGACTCCGTACCGCCGGCGGAAAAGCCCAAAGGCCGGGTAATGATACAAGCGTATCTGAAAGCCAACCGGGAAAAACAGCTTGCCCCTTCCCTTTATGTTCGCGTCAATAACTGGGAAACCCAGATGACCAACGATGATCTGGAAGCTATTGTGCATCCCGGCCTTGACGGCGTGTGTCTGGCAAAATGCGGTGATGCTGATAATGTCAAACGTCTGGACTGGAAGCTGGAAGAACTGGAGCAGAGGAGAGGCATGAAGGTGGGCAGTGTGGCCATCCAATTGCTGATTGAAACAGCCAAAGGTGTGATGAACGCCTATCCTGCCGCCTGTGCCAGTCCGCGGGTCAACTCTCTTATTTTCGGGGCCGTGGATTTTACCAAGGATATGCGCGTAACCCTCACTTCCGAAGGGCAGGAACAGTTGTATGCCAGGTTTCACACGGCTGTTGCAGCCCGCGCTGCCGGATGTGTGGCTATCGATTGTCCCTTTGTGAACATCAGCGACGTGGAAGCATTCAAAAAGAGTACCCGGGAAGGCCGTCAGATGGGCTATGAAGGCAGGATGCTGATCCACCCGAGCCAGATTGGGCCTTCCCATGAGATCTACACCCCGTCTGCCGCAGATGTCGAGTGGGCCGAGGGCGTCAAGAAGGTCTTTGAAGAAGAGGGTATTGCCAAGGGGTCCGCCGCGGTTTCCTACAAGGGTAAAATGGTGGACACCCCGGTCTACGAAAATGCGCTGCAGATCCTGCGAACCATGGAAGAAATCAAAGCTGCGGAGTCCAAAACAAAGTAATTCAGGGGCAGTCTGCAAACCTGGCAGGGTTTTGATGGACTGCACCATGGGAAACGCGGTGGCTATCATAAGTCCTTGATCAGGAGGCATAAAGATTGGAAATTCTTTGTGCCTCTTTTGCTATCGCCTAGCAGTAATAGAAAACCGGATTAATGACTGTTTTGGTGATCTTAGCGGTTTGGAGAGGAAGTAGGAGGGATAATGAGAATAATTCTGGTTGGTCAGGGTCCTTTCGGGGAAAAGACCTTGGATGCCCTTATCCAAAAAGGCGAGGACATCGTCGGGGTCTTCTGCCCGCAAGACAAACGGGGTGAGGCCATGAAAAGCCTGGCCGAAAATTCAGGCAAGACCGTTTTTCAGCCCAACCACATGAAGGATGATGAGGTGCGGCAGGCATTCCTAAACTTAAAGCCGAATCTGGTTATTCTTGCCTTCGTAACCGACATTATACCGGACAGTCTTTTAGAAATTCCTTCCATCGGTACCATCTGTTACCACCCTTCACTGCTGCCGAAACATCGGGGAGCCAGTGGAATCAATTGGGCCATTATCCAAGGCGACACCCGCACGGGGCTGACAATCCTGTGGGTAGACAAAGGTATCGATACCGGTCCAATTCTTCTGCAGGAGGAAGTAGAAATTGCACCGGATGACACCACGGGTTCGCTTTACTTCAATAAGCTGTTTCCGATGGGTATCGATGCCATTGTCGAAGCAGTAGATCTCATTAAAAACGGCAAGGCCCCCAAAATCTCCCAGGATGAGGCACTGGCGACGTATGAGCCGCCCTGCGACGACCGACATGCCGGGATTGATTGGTCAAAACCGGCCCGGGAGGTCTATAATCTGATCCGGGGGTGTGACCCTCAGCCGGGAGCACATTCGACCTTCGCAGGCCAGAATGTTAAATTTTACCAAGGGCAGTTGATCGAGGCAGTCCATGAAAGTGTACCTGGGGAGGTAATCAGAATCGGTAGAGGAGAGGTGGTCGTCGCTCTCAACGGCGGGGCGCTGAAAATCGGCAAGATGAAGGCAGAAAAGGGTGCTAAACTGGATGCCGATAAATTGGCTGATGAAATAGAATTGAAGGTGGGCATGCGGTTTGGTACGTAAACCGGCGAAGCCGGAAATGACTATTGACTATTGAAAATTGAATATTTATTGAAGTCGCTTCGCTCCATCAGTTTTAAATTAGATAGGATTCCTTAATTTTAGGCATTTTAGGCACTTTAGGCATTTTGAATTTGATTGTAAGAATTCTAAATTCCAGAATGATTACAATTTATTTTTAAAAGGCATGATTATTGGAGAATATCTATGATCCTCGCACAACTATCGGTATTTCCCATAGGTGATGGCACCAGCTTAAGCCGGTTGGTCAAGAAGGGCATTGAGGTCATCAAGGAATCCGGTTATCATTATGAGATCGGTGGGATGTCCACCTGTATTGAAGTTCCCGATTTGGACGCTTTGTTCCTCCTGGTAAAAAAAGTACATCAGGCTCATCTTGATGAAGGCGCCCGGAGGATTACCATTGATCTGAAGGTGGATGACCGAAGAGATAAAGAGGCCACCATACAGAGCAAACGCAATTCAGTTAAGTAGACGCATCAATCAATTTCTCCGGGCAATATGAAACTATATACCCTAAGTATAATGGAGGTGCACCATGAATGATTTTCTGGAAGAGGGACCCCAAAATCCCATTAAGATCCAAGACAACACATTTAGAGATGGTCATCAGTCCTTGTTGGCAACAAGGATGAGGACCGAGGATATGCTTCCCATTGCGGAAAAGATGGATTCTGTCGGATTCTGGGCCATGGAGGTTTGGGGCGGAGCTACCTTTGATTCGATGCATCGTTTTTTGGCGGAGGACCCCTTTGAGCGCGTGCGCACCTTGAAGAACCATATCAAAAAAACCCCGTTCTCCATGCTTTTAAGAGGGCAAAATCTGGTGGGGTATCGCAACTATGCGGATGATGTGGCCAGGTTGTTCGTGGATAAAGCATGCGAGGTCGGAATAGACGTTTTTAGGGTATTTGATGCGCTCAATGATTTTCGAAATTTTGAGACCGTGGTGGAGCGGATCAAGGCCAATGGGAAGCATTTCCAGGGCACCATCTGTTATTCTCTGACCGAGAGACGAATGGGCGGAGAGGTGTTCAACCTTGAGTACTACAAGACCAAGGCCAAAGAGATACAGGCGATGGGAGCCGATTCGCTTTGCTTAAAGGATATGGCTGGCATCATGTCCCCCTTTGATATCGCCAAGATTATTACGGAATTGAAAAAAGAGATCACGATTCCGATCCATTTGCATACCCATTACACCAGCGGCATGGCTTCCATGATTTATCTGGAGGCTATTAAAGCCGGCGTGGACATTGTCGACACCTGCCTGGCGCCCTTTGCGTTGAGGACCTCACAGCCTGCCATCGAGCCGATTGTGGCGACCTTATACGGAACAAAGCGCGATCCTGGTTTTGACCTCGGTCTGCTGCTCGAATTGGGAGATTTCATCGAAACCATCGCTCCCAAGTATCGGGATTATTTGGCTAAGCACAAAATGTCGGTCATCGACACCGGGGTGTTGGCCCATCAGGTTCCCGGCGGAATGCTCTCCAATCTGGTGAACCAACTCAAAGAGGCCAAAGCCCTTGATCGGCTGCCGGAGGTATTCAGAGAAGTGGCGGTGACGCGCACAGAGCTGGGAACCCCGCCGCTGGTCACGCCGACCAGCCAAATTGTAGGCGTTCAGGCGGTGCTCAATGTGCTTTTCGGCAAGTATAAAATGGTGACCAACGAGGTCAAGGATCTGGTGTACGGTCTTTATGGCAAAACACCCACGCCGGTGGATCCCGAAGTGCGCAAAAAGGTGCTCAAAGGCTATAAACGAGGCGAGACACCGGTCACGGGCCGGGCGGCCGATTACTTGGAACCCGAGCTGGAAGCAGACAAGAAGAAGATCAGCGATTTGGCCAAAGACGATTTTGACCTGCTTATCTATGCGCTTTATCCTTCAACCGGCGAGCAGTTCCTTAAGTGGAAATACGGTCTGGAAGAAAAGCCGCAGGCGGTTAAACCCAAAACCCTGGAAGATATCCGTAAAGAAGATGAGGCCATGGCAGCCGCCATCGAGCAGGTATGCATGACCATGTAAGAAGGATAAGGTATCGCAATGACCGCGAATGAAATATTGGATATGCTAAATGGCATCCTCTATACGACCGGAGTATTCAACTTCCAGTGGAAAATCATCATCATGTGGGCGGTGGCCTCGTTTTTTATCTATTTGGCCATCGCCAAAAAATATGAACCCCTGTTGCTGCTGCCCATTGGATTTGGGATTTTTCTCGTCAACTTTCCCCTTGTGCCCTTGATGGGACACTCCCGCGAAGGCCACGCCTATTTGCTGCAGATCTTTTATCACTACGGGCTGGAGTGGGAGGTGATTCCCTGTGTCATTTTCCTGGGACTGGGTGCCATGACCGATTTTGGTCCGCTGATTGCCAATCCCAAAACGCTGATCGTCGGCGCCGGCGCCCAATTAGGTGTTTTCATTACCTTTACAGGCACAGTGCTGGCCGGCTTTACCCTCAAGGAAGCAGCATCGGTGGGCATCATCGGCGGTGCTGACGGCCCCACGACCATCTATCTGACCCAGCACCTGGCGCCCCAGTTGCTCGGCCCGAATGCGCTGGCGGCGTATTCCTACATGGCCATGGTGCCTCTGATCCAGCCCGCCATCATGAAGTGGATGACTTCTCCCCAGGAACGAAAGATCCGAATGCGTCAGCTGCGGCCCGTCTCCCGACAGGAAAAAATCCTGTTTCCCCTCGTGACGGCCGGCATTATTGCGCTCCTGGTGCCCTCCGTCATGCCGTTGATGGGCATGTTCATGCTGGGCAACCTGATGAAGGAAAGCGGGGTTGTCGGCCGGCTCACCGAGACGGCTCAGGGGGCATTAATGAACATTGTGACCATATTTCTGGGGGTTTCGGTCGGCGCGACCATGCATGCCGACAATTTCCTCAGCTGGAAACCGCTTTTCATTTTCGGTCTGGGCTTGATTGACTTTGCCGTCTGCACCGTCGGCGGTATTGCCACGGTGAAGATCATGAATCTCTTCCTAAAAGAAAAGATCAACCCCTTGATCGGTTCGGCCGGAGTTTCCGCCGTTCCCATGGCAGCCCGGGTATCCCAACTTCAGGGTTTGAAATACGATAAGACAAACCATTTGCTCATGCATGCCATGGGGCCCAATCTGGCCGGTGTTATTGGATCGGCTGCCGCGGCCGGCATGTTTATTGCCATGTTTGACTAACAGCCATTGTAAAAGTTCAGCCGCTAAAGCAACAAGGCATAAAAAATGAAAAAGATCATATTGTTAACGCTCATTGTATGTTGGCTTTTATCTGTATCCGGATGGTCCCGGGCAGATGACTTTTTAGGTGCGCCGGTCATTCCGGGTGGAGAGCCGATCAGTAAAACCAAGAAAAGATTGGAGCTGAACTCCAAGAAGACCCATGACGAGGTTCTCCGGTTCTATAAAGAGGCCCTAGCGCAACTGAATGATATCAAATACCGCAATTGGAAAGATGCCACCTATATCGAGGACGATGGAGGCCTGAAGTGGCATTCCATCACGATTTCCAAGGATGATGCGAACGGCGCCGTGGTCGTCATTGTAAAGGACAATTGGACCTGGATCATCGGAACGCTTATATTGCGGTATATTGGCGTCTTTGTCGTGCTTCTTTTTCTTCTGATCGGCATGTCCATCTCAGGGGCGATCATTTCGCGATCCGTCAAGAAATTAGAAGAGAAAGAGACGGCGGCAAAAGCCTGAAAGGTTAAATTTGGCTAAGCCTAAGCGCTTAGTAGCGCCGTATCGACAATTTGTTGTCGATGTTGCCGATTGCTTTGATTTTTTTAAGGTTTCAGGTGTCAGGTGTCAGATTTCTGGTGCAAGGAACTTGGTTTAGGGCATAAGGTTTAAGGTATCAGGCATGACTCCATTTCGATCAAACTGAGCACCCTCCAAAGGCGGGTAAACTTGAGCGGCCATCAGCTGACACCTGAAACCTGATCCGCCTGCGGCGGAAAATCTATTTAATTGAGCAGTCGGGGAGTTTATTCGCTATCGACCGTCATTTCTGCGAAGGCAGGAATCCGGAAAATTCGGTACCGAGTGGACTGGATGCCCGCCTCCGCGGGCATGACGAGAAAAACACCCCGACCCCTCATTTAGGTGACTTTGCGATAAATTTACTGCCCCCCAGGGGCAACTTTTTCCGAGTGCAGACTCGGAAAAAGCGTAGTATCTTAGCTGTAAAATACTAATAAAGATGAAGGAGGAATCAGCCGTGAGTGAAGTTAAATCGCCGATGGGTGGAAAGGTTATTGATGTTAAGGTAAATGTAGGTGACAGTGTCCAAGAAGGTGAAGAAGTTGTCATCATCGAGGCCATGAAAATGGAGTTGCCCATAGTCGCCGAGGAATCCGGTACGGTAAAAGAGGTGAACTGCAAAAAAGGTGATGCAGTGGAAGCAGATGCTGTTCTGATTGTGATGGAATAGCTGCAAGGCCCATCCGGCCGATTAACGGCAGCCGCGCACGGCTTCCGAAATCGTTGTTTTATTATCAACAACTGCAGAAAGGCAGGATGGCATAATTATATGTCTGCTCAGCAAGACACCCCGGGAAGACTTTTCGCTTGTTTCGGAAAATGATTTTCAGGTCATCGGATGAAATGCGTGCGCTCGCGTGCGCCGATGCCGAGGTGAAGACGGCGATCCATTTTCAAAAGGACGATGATCCCGGCCGGGCATCTGAAATTGAAATAGAAGGGCAAAAAAGAAACCTGGCGACAGGTGCCTTATTAGCTGCCAGATGGGTGAAGCCCTGAACTCGATTAAGCAGCACGTTGCCGGTTTTGCAGGCTTATTTTCCTTGCACCCTGCGCCTTGTGCCTTGTGCCGCTATGATGTTGGCAAAAGCCGGAGGGTGGGGGTGGACTTTTTTTATGCATAGTAAATTTTGGTCTTATTATCAACCTGAACAGACAATAATAGAACAAAGTGAGCGAAATGATATCGGATACTCTTATTCGCGAGATGGAAAGCATTGTCGGCAAAGCGCATGTTTCGATGTCTCGAACCATCTCGGAACTGTACTCCTATGATGCCTCTTTGGCCAGGGGTAAACCCGGCGTAGTGGTTTTTCCCGCCAACGGCAATGAAGTTGCCCGGGTCGTGCGCGCTGCCCGCCGCGCAGGAGTTGCCTTTGTGCCGCGCGGATTTGGAACCAACCTGTCGGGCGGCACCATTGTGGCCGACCAAGGATTGATCATCTGTCTTTCCCGTCTGAACCGAATTCTGGGAATCTATCCCGAAAGCCGTTACGCTGTGGTTCAACCCGGTGTAACCAATCTTGAACTGCAGGATGCCACCGGAGCCATAGGATATTTTTATGCG
>CP070771.1:542555-555596 GCA_020345785.1 Desulfobacterales bacterium | reverse complement strand
CGGCTGTCGGTGGCTTGGCAGCTTTCTTTTTTGCTGCCGCGGGTGCCGCCTTTTTTACCCTGGTTGTTTTTTTAACAGCCGGCGCCTTCTTTCTGCGTGCAGGTTTGGCCGGACCTTTGGGTTCGGCGGCTTCGTCTAATTTGTCGGCAATTGCTTCTACTCCCTGGGCCAGAGTTTTGAGACCATCCGACACTATTTTTAACAAGCTTTGTACTTCTTTCATTCTAACCTCCTTCTTTAAATTCAATTATAACTTATGCTCACTACTGATAAGTCTTAGCATTAACATATTTCGGGTAATGTGTATTGTTTCGCAAATATCCACATTTTTTAGTGATTTGTCAATCGAATTAGATAAATAATAAAGAAATGCCGGATTTTCTAAAGCGTAAGGAGACATTAACGGCAGGCAAAGACAATGCCGGACAAAAAACTTTTCGAATCTATTCTTCGTTTCACCCCCCCCGGTGAACGGAACCTCCCCTGCGCTGCGAACGGCTCGGAGGATAGTCATTGGGTCAGGTGATCGACTAAATCTCCTGCAATTTGAGCAGTTGACAGGGCAATTCCATGGGCCATGCTGGCATCTATTATCTGCCCTCTTGTCATAGCTCCGACAGCATAGATTGGATGAGAAGGGGTTGCCGCCCCTCCATCAGGCCCTTTTCGCATAACCCGATGAGTTGCGGGATCGATCCGGATGCTACCAGTCTCATAACTGACGTCTCCTGAATTCCGCCGGCTCGCCGCGCTTTTGTTTGAATTGGCCGCCGGATCAGTATGCTGAAATTCCTCGATTTGATAGGTCCCTGAGTTGAGCATATTTTTGGCCAGTTCTGAAGGGTTGGTTGCCAGTGATCTTGGCTGACCCCGTGCGTCGACGACATACTGAAAAGTATCCTGCCGGGGTTGTCCTTCATTCGCTTCATATTTAAATACATAGCAATTTTTGTGATCATCTTTATAGAAACGATAGTTTGCTCCCAGTCTGTGAACCCTGACACTCCCGAACTTTATGAGGGCCAGAAGCTTTTCGGCATTGATGTGGGGTTGCGTCGCGGCATGCATGAAGAACAGGGTCGAGTACTCCCTGTCAAAGAGTTTTCTCTCCTCCATAGTAAGACACAGATAGAGTTCTCTGACCAAAGGAAAGGTTTGATAAAAGACGCTTTGCCAGATGAGCTCCCCATCCGGACCATCTCCTACTTCTGCATCGCTCATATATTGCTGCAGCAGTTCTGCGTGAGTACCGGTCGGGTTTAGGATGGCATCCCAGTCAAATGGCCGGCCGTAGGCGGCCGCCAGCTCAGAATCCAACAGCTGAAATATTTGTTTGAGAGTTATGAAACCATCGTTTTTCAGGAGAAGCCGTTGAATTTTTTCTAGGGTAAAAATTCTGTTGCGGTACTTACCTATCCGGCCTCTAACCTTTGGAAGCATTCCCCGCCGCGAGTAGAGTGCAATTTGGCGCGGCCGGTTGGAAGGAATATAAAGGAGATCTTTTGATGCCTTTCGCACAAACTTTCCATCCGAGGTGAGCGTCAGCACCGTTTCAATGGCGCTGAGGCTGGTACCGATAACGCCGACGGTTGCACCCGGCGGTATATTTTCCAGCAGACTTTTGGCAGGCCAGGGGGAAGTGAAATAATTGCCCCGACGGGATTCTTCAAACCAATGCCCGGTCGCAAGCAATACGCGATCTGCGTCATATGTAATGCGTTTGCCGGAGATCAGATCCTTGCCACCGAGATGAACCTTATCCCCCATCGCTAAAAGGCGTGTAATCTCGGTGCCCGGATGCAACTTCACTTTCAGGCCCAAATCCCGGGCGATGTGAACGGCTTCCTGAAATCGCGCCTTCAGATACTCTCCCATGACGGCGCGCGGGTAGTGATTGCACTGATCCCGCATGGAATTCGATGGGGAGACCGCTCCATCGAAATGGGGGAATTTATCTTGAAGAATGTTGCGGTTGTTTTCAACCCATTGCTGAAAATCTGCTGGATTGCCGGCCAGGATACCCATATCCCGGGCACACATATTGGTAATATGATACGGCATCACATATCGGTCGTTATGAGGAAGACCGGGGCCGAAGACTTCCTGCTTTTCAAAAATTCGAATTTCTATTTTGCTGAACTGCAGCCGGTCCCGCCCTTTCTGCTGCTGCAGTCGCTGAACGAACTGACAAAGCATCGAGGTGCCGGTCAGTCCCCCGCCGATGATCCCGAATTTAAATTCCATCGAATGCGTCTCTTTTTTTCGCGTTTAAATACAGCACTGCGGTTTAATTGCCTGATCCCCCTTTGATCGCTGATTTAATGTCGTTCTGTATAAAATTCTCAGCGGGTCATGCTGCAGGGCTGGGCGGTGCAGTCGGATTGCTAGGCGACCCGGTGTTCAGCCAGATCCTGCCAGTTGAAGACCACCCCATGTCCCGGACCTACCGGAGCAAGGGCATCCCCGTTTTGGAGCTCAAGCGGGTGCATGATGAATCGCTCCAAACCGAATCCGTGAACCTCTAAATAGGACCCGTTCGGCACAGCTGCCAGGAGATGAACGTGCAGATCGTGGACGCCGTGGGAGGTTACCGGCAGATTATGTGCCTGAGCCATTTGCGCCACTTTCAACCAGGCTGTAACACCGCCCATGTTGGAGAGATCCGGTTCGGGAAAGCTTAAACATCCACTGGTTATCATGGTTTGAAATTCATAGATGGTGTGTAAATTTTCGCCGGCGGCTATCGGCAGACCGCCCAGCCGCGCGATGCGTACATGCCCGGCAACGTCATCCGGAATCGTAGGCTCCTCCAACCACATCACGTCAAAATCCCGCAAGGCCCGGCAGGCGCGGACGGCTTGATCCACGCGCCATTGCATATTGGCATCCACCATGAGGTCCACGTCCGGTCCAATAAGCTGACGCATCGCTGAAACCCGCTCAACATCTTCCGCCAGCCGGGCGCGTCCCACTTTCATTTTGACAGCACGAAAACCGTTTGCCAGATGTTCGCGGGTCTGTTCCAAAAGCTGGTCCAGCGGATGATTTAGGTCGACTCCGCCGGCATAGGCCCGGACACGATCGGTGTGTCCGCCCAGCAGCCGCCATAAGGGTTCCCGGTGAAGCTTACCTTTCAAATCCCACAGGGCAACATCGACGGCGGATATGGCAAAAACAGCGACACCTCCCCGTCCGACCCAGTGCAGCTTCCACCACATCTTTTCCCACAGCTGTTCGATACAGCGGGCGTCTGCGCCAAGCAGCAGCGGCCGGATATCATGCCGGATCAAGGCTTGAACGGCCGACCCTCCCGAACCGACGGTATAAGTGTAGCCGACGCCGTCCAACCCTGAATGGGTGCCGATCCGGACGGTGATCAGTTCGAAATATGCCATTTCCCCGTGGGTTGCGTCCGACAGTACCACGGACAACGGAATTCGGTAAAGGTCGCATTGGATGTCTTTAATCTTCATTGGGCGACTCGTTTCCCGTCTGTAGACGGAAGGAAATTACGCAGCGTTTCCTTAAATTTTAGTCATTTTAGGTAATTTAGTCCCGCTGCAAGCGGGATTAGGCACTTCTTTATTACGTTATATCACTCTGCGATAAAAGGGTACTTGTGCAAAGATAAACATGACAAACTAAACCCCAATGTTGCAACGTTTAAGGTAACGATACGAGTTCCTGCTGCAGCCGGGCAATATCCTCAAAATTTCCGCTAACAGCCCGATAGAGCCTGAGATACAGCGGGTAGATCCTCTGGTAGAGGGCGGCATCCTCCTTCCGGGGGAGACATGCTCTGCCCGGTTTCACGAGATCCTTAAGGCTTTCGAGGGATTCGACCCAGCCGGTGCCGAGCATGGCCCAAAACGCCGCACCCAGGCAGGAGGTCTCGCCCCAGTGCGGGACAACCATTTCCCGATTCAGGACATCGGTGACCACCTGCAGCCAGAAATCCGATTGGATGAACCCGCCGGAAGCAATGATCTGTCTCACCTCGACGCCGACGTCTTCCAAAACATCGCTCAAGCTCTTGAAACGAAATGCAATACCTTCAACCAACGCGCGGCTGAGATGGGTCACACCGTGTGAAAGGCCCATGCCGAAGAAGGCTGCGCGGGCATTTAGATTCCAATTAGGGCTGCGCTCCCCGGCAAAAAAAGGCAGGCAGATGACGCCGCCGGAACCGGCCGGGGACCGGCTCGCCAGTGCCAAGACGTCTTCAAAGGACAAAGGGGTTGCGCCAGCGGAATCGGGAAGCGCCTGATTCAGACAGTCCCTGAGCCAGGACAGCGCCACTCCACCGTTGTTAATGGCTCCACCGACGAGCCAGTGTGCTTGATCAACGACGTAGCACCAGCTGCGGGCCTGTCGATCAAGAATCGGTTGCGGGCACAGCACGCGCAATGCCCCGCTGGTTCCGACCATGCAGGTCGCCTGCCATGGCAACACCGCCCCGGCCCCCAGGTTTGAATTGGCGGCATCCGAGGAACCGAGCACGACCGGCACATCCCGGCGGATACCCATTTGCCGGGCCGCGTCCGGAACCAGTCCCTGATGAACCGTCAGCGGAGAGCCCGGTACTGCCAGCTGATCCCGGCGGATACCCGCTGTATCGAGGCACAAAGGCTCCCAGGAGAGCGAATGGGTGTTCAGCAAACCGGATCCGGCCGCCAGGCAGTAATCCAGCAGGTATTCTCCGGTCAGGCGGGCGAAAACATATTCCTTGGCGGTTACGTACCGCCAGGCGTTCGCGAAAACCTCCGGCCTGTTTTGGCGCAGCCACATGATTTTGTACAGGGGATACATACCGTGGGATGGACATCCGGTCTGCTCGTAAAGACGGGCAGCCAGCGGCTGTTTTCGCACGGCTTCAGCCTGATCCACGGCCCGTCCGTCCGCCCAGGTAATCACGCCGGTCAACGGTTCGCCGTGCCGGTCGAGCGCCAACAGGCTGTGAAGCGCCCCCCCGATGCTCAAACCGGCACATTCGTCCGCATCGACGCCGGCCCTGGCCATCGCATTTCTGACCGAAGCGATCGCCGCCTTCAGCAGCACCCGGGGATTCTGCTCCTGCCATCGATCATGGGCATCGCTGCCGGCATACTCCCCGACCCCGAAGCCGAGGATACCGGCGTTTTCATCGATCACGACGCTTTTACAGCTGCCTGTTCCCAGATCGATTCCGATAAACCATGCTGAGTCTGTCATTTTGTTACCAGCCGTTGCTGTTCGTACACTTCCGGGTTGACGATGTGGGCGGGACGCTCGCCTCCGAGGACCGCCAGGCAGGCATCGAGCGACATCCGCCCCATGGTGTTTACAGCTTCATCCGTGTGCGCCCCCATGTGAGGCGTCACAATAACCTGAGGCATCCGCAGCAGCGGATGGTCCGGCCCCGGTGGTTCCTTGCAAAAACAATCCAGTGCTGCACCCGCCAGATGTTTTTCTGCAAGCGCCTGCCGCAGGGCTGCTTCATCGATCAGTTCACCCCGGGCGGTGTTTATCAGCAAGGCGCCCTGTTTCATTTTATGCAGAAATCCGGCGTTAACCATGCCGGCGTTTGCAGAGGTTACCGCCGTGTGCAGGGAAACAACGTCGGAGGATGCCAGCAGTTCATCGAGGGGCACAAGGCTGACTGGGCACCCGGCCGCAGTATCCGGCTTCACATAGGGGTCCGAGGCCAGCAGCCGGCAGCCGAATGCCTTCAATCTCAGGGCAACCTCCCTGCCGATCGCCCCGTAGCCCACCAACCCCACGGTTTTGCCTCGCAAACCAATTCCGGCGTAGCGCGGCCATTCTCCGCGGCGCGTCGCCTGATCCGCCTGACAAATATATCGGCACAGCGCCAGCATCAATCCGACAGCCAGCTCGGCCACGGCTGCCGAATTGGCCCCCGGCGTGTTTGTTACGACAATGCCGCGCCTGGTCGCAGCCGCGACATCCACCCGATCCACCCCCACCCCGTAGCGTGCGATCACTTTCAATCGCTTGGCCGCTGCCAGTGCCGATGCGTCGATTTGATCGAGCCCGGCGATAAAACCATCGGCGTCTTTTAAAAGTTCCGCCAGTTCGGCGGATGCGAGGGGTCGGCTGGACGGATTAAAGATCACCTCGCCGACAGTTTTCTCCAGGATGGATTTAAGATCCGGGTTCCCTTTGGCGAACGAGGTGGGGGTTACCAGTACGCGGCATGCGGAAAGATCTTCAGGCCGTTTGGGACGTATATCGGAGTCTGATACCATCGGGTTGTTCCTGTGTTGATGACTGCTCCATTCATAAGCGACCGGCATCGTTTAAGTTTGGACCAACGAAACATGCGCCCACGGTAATGGTAAAACCTTTTCAATTCTCACCCCGACAGGTCGGGGTGGCTTATGAATGAAGTCAGAACAATTTGCCATATGTCGAACTTTATACCATTTGCCTGTGAAAAAAACAATTGTTCCCAGGTCCGATGAATCCGGTACTGGACATTTGCGATCAAATTGCGTAAAAATAGGAAAAAGTGCTGAGGACTGGGGACTGAGCTTGATACTGCTATCATCGTCCCGATTCTATTCTCAGTCAGCCGCGCCGAAGTCTTAACGAAGACCGATCTTCGTTACTCAGTCCTGGGAAGTGTGTGCTTCAACACTTGTGGGCCTCCTGGCACATCACGCAACTTGTGTTGTGTATTGCCCAACTTTATTCACGCTTATCAAAATGCGACGAACGAATATCTTCCACCAAAAAGCGCTTATTTTGGATGGGGTCACCAAAAGGTATGACTCGATCATTGCAGTTAACCGTGTGAGTCTGGAGGTCGAAAATCGGGAATTCATAGCAATAGTGGGCCCCTCCGGATGCGGCAAAACGACCTTGCTGCGGTTAGTCGCCGGTGTCGAGAAGTTGGATGAAGGCCACATCTACATCCAGGGCAATTGTATGGATGATGTGGAACCGTCGAAACGAGGCGTGCGCATGGTTTTTCAGGAACACGCGCTCTGGCCGCACATGCGGGTTTTTCACAGGAATATGTCGAGCAACCTGAGTTTCGGCATGCGACTTCGCAAACAATTACCGCAATCCATTGAAGAAACCGCCGACCTCATTGCCAAACGATTAGGCATTGCAAAGAATCTGTTTCCCCGCAAGCCGGATCAGTTGTCCGTCGGTCAAAAGCAAATGGTCGGCATCGGCAGAGCGTTGACCATCATACCCAGGATATTATTGCTGGACGAGCCTTTCGCACATGTGGATCCTCCGCGCCGTCTCACGCTTCGGCGTGAACTGAAGGAATACCATGAAAAAATGGAATCGATCACCCTTTATGTGAGCCACAACTTGTCCGAGGCTTTTTCCATGGCAGATAGAATCGCCATCATGCAGGACGGCAAAATCATCCAGGTCGACAGCCCCTCGGAGATACAAAACCATCCGGCCAACGAGTTCGTCAAAGACTACTTTCGATGTTTTGAATTATGAGCCAAATGGCCGAGTCTGCCGCGCATTAATTCCTTGACAACCGATAACCAGTTCACTTATCACAAATGAGTCCCTTTTTGATCGGACAAAATGAGATGTGTCAGCGAAAGGATGGCATGTGCACAGAATGAAGATAGCGGTCGTCGGAGGTGGTAATGGATCGTACACCATGGCGGGTGATTGCGCGCTCGCCGGACACAGCGTCAGGATGTGGCCTGGTGTAAAGCAAAAGCACGCCGAGTTATATCGCCAGGGCACCATCCTCCTAGAGGGGTTAGGTAGAACCGGAGAAGCCCGGCTGGAACTGGTATCGGATGATCCGGCCGAAGTCGTAAAAGGGGCCGAGGTGATATTATGCACTGATCCGGCCTACACCCAGGCCAAACGGGCCTCGGTGTTAGCAGCGCACCTGGAAAATGGCCAGGTGGTATTCCTCTCGCCGGGATCACTTGGCCCGCTTGTGTTTGAAAAAACGTTGCGTGCCGAAGGCCGGCGGACCGACCTCAGTTATGCAGAACCGGGTACCTTGCCGTATCTCACCCGCAAGGTGGAACCCACAAAGGTTCAGGTGAGCGGTTTGGCCGCCCATTTGCCGGTAGGCGTATTCCCGGCGCGCAACACCAAACAGGTTTTAGAACGGCTAACCGGCCTTTATCCGGCAGCCCACCCTGTTGAAAACGCCCTGTCGGTTGCACTTCTCAACGTCGGCCCCATCATCCACTCCGTCCTGTTTCTTCTTAATACCGGAGCGATTGAGCATTTTCCTGCGTGGGATATCCATAACGAGGGTACGACCCAGTCCGTGAAAAAGCTTGTACTCGCCCATGACGCCGAGCGCATAGCACTCAGGAAGATACTGGGATATGACTCTCACCATTATCCCTTTGAAGATCACTACAATCCTGCCGGCGACGCAGAATGGATGTATGGAAAAAAGGCTCACACCGATCTGGTAAAGAGCGAAAAGTGGCGGGAAAGTTTAAATTTCGAACACCGTTACATTGTGGAAGACGTAAAGTGTAACCTCGCCCTGATGGCCTCCGTCGGAGATTTATGCCGCATGGAGACCCCTATTGCGGATGCATTGCTGACCCTTATCGGCGCCATTTGCGGGGAGGATTTCAGAAAAACCGGTCGAACACTTGAAACTTTGGGTGTTGGTGATCTGTCGGTCGAGGAGCTGACCACCCTAGTGTGGCAGGGCTTCGATGACGGACCGGAGCATGGTTTTGTAAGACCCTGATTGCGCAAAAATTTTGGGGGTGCAAGCATGACAGCAGACTCAATCGCCATCATAGGTCCGGGCCGGATGGGCGTCGGCATTGCAACTGCAGTGCTGATGGCAAATCAAGGTCACACGGTCAACCTGATCGATACGAAAAAACGGCCACCCGGCCAAGAGACCGCGCGTCTGGAGGGTGCGCGCCACGAAGTCGGAGCGAACCTGGAACTATTGGACGGGCTCGGGATGCTTGCTGGAGATGCCGCATCGCTTATCGGAGACCTCGAGCTTGTAAGCGGCCTGAATGAGGCCATTGCCGGGTGTTCGTTCGTGTTTGAAGCGCTCCCGGAGAAGGTTGCAATAAAACAGGAGTTTTACCGGTCAATCGGCCCCCTCATGAATGAACAGGCTGTCATCGCATCCGCCACATCGACGTTTCACCTCGATGTTTTCTGGGAGGTCTGCTCCAGACCCGGCAACGTCGTGTGCGCCCATTGGTTGAACCCGGCTTTTCTGATCCCCCTGGTGGAGGTCGCCCACGGCGAGCAAACCCACGCCTGGGCGCCTGTCAGGATGTGCGACTTCCTGCGGGACATCGGGAAAATACCGGTAAAGATGAGGACAAGTCCCGGGTTCATCGTGCCGAGAATTCAGGCCGCGGCCATGAACGAGGCGATTCGCATCCTGGAGGAAGGCGTGACGGCTGCGGAGGAAATCGATACGGCCATCAAGGCCGGATTCGGATTTCGTCTGGGCGTTATGGGCCTGATCGAGTTCGTGGACCTGGGCGGTGTCGACATCCTCTTCCACGCCGGTGAGTACCTCCATAAAAAACTGGGCGGCGAGCATTTCAAACCGCCCCGTCTGGTTGGAGAGAAAATGGACAGGGCCGAAACGGGACCCAGGACGGGCAAAGGATTCTATGATTACACAGATGTCGACACCCGCGCCCTGTTCAATACTAAATACATGGGATTCGTTGAACTGCTGCGCCTGTACGGGCGATCCAAATATTTAAATTTCGCCGGTGGAATTGGAGGTAGCAAACCGCAGGAGTAAAGAAGCCTGGCCCGGAAGACAAGACTTTGGAATAACCCTGGAAGGGGTAACTTAACAACAGATTTTCGTAAATTCGAAATTCGGATTTCGTGCTTCGGATTTTGATCAGTGTCTTAAATCATAAAGCAGAGTCACAAATCTTTATCCCCCAGACCGTGGGGCTTCAATTTTTCAGTAACTAATACCCCACCCATAAGAAAGGAGATGCCATGAAAACCAAACGCCGGATATCGCTTATTGTAGTCATAGGGGTCGCTGCAGCCCTTGTATGCAGCGCCGGTTTTGGGCAGCAGGCCCACGCCAAGGATAAACCTATCAAACTCACTTATGCATTTTTTGCCCCGGCCATTACGTTCCCCGGCAAGCAGATGGCGCAGTGGGCCATGGAAATCGAAAAACGCACGAATGGACTGGTCAAGGTCCAGACCTTCCCCGGAGGTACCCTCCTGGGAGCCAGAGATATGTATGACGGTGTATTGAGCGGGGTAGCCGATATCGGCCTGGGCTCCCCCTCGTACGACCCGGGTCGATTCCCCCTCACCTCAGGAGTCGCCCTGCCCGTAAAGTTCCCGAGTGCCACCGTTGCCAGCCTTACGCTGCTCGATCTGATGATGGAATTCCAACCCGCCGAATACGACAAATTTAAAATCATCACCATGTTTACGACGGAGCCCGGGCATATCCAATCCAGGGATCCAGTGGAAAATCTGGAGGATCTAAAAGGCATGAAACTGCGGGCGGCCGGCACGGGTGTGCCTGTTTTGAAGGCCCTGGGCGCGGCGCCTGTCGGGATGCCCATGCCCCAGGTGCCGGAATCGGTCCAGACCGGGGTCATCGACGGAACCATGACATCCCGCGAGGTGTTAAAAGACTTCAAACTCGCCGAACTCCTGCACCACGTGACGGAATATCCCACCGTGGTCGTGACATTTGCCGCGGTGATGGACAAGAAAAAATGGGACCGCCTTCCCGCTTCGGTAAAAAAGGTCATCGACGACCTTGCGCGCGAGATGGCCCTATGGACGGGGCAGTATCACGACCAACAGAACGTGGGAGAAGCGCTGGCCTGGTCGCAGAAAAATTACAACCTTCAGATCCACAAGCTGTCGGACGCTGAAAAAGCGCAATGGGATGCCCGACTGGCGCCGATGGTAGACGCCTGGCTAAAAGAGATGGCAGCCAAAGGTCTGCCGGCGGAAAAATTTCTCGAGCGTCTGCGGCAGATACGAGACAAGTACGTCCAGGAATACAAATAGCGGGTAAATCGGTCGTGTCATCGTCGCCGGTACCCTGTTTTGCGCTTCCAATCTGTTTGAGGAGAAAAGAATGGCGCGGGGAAAGACCTCCGGTTGACGCCGGGTCGGCCGGGATACCCAACGGTTGGTTGACGACCTGAAAGATGCGGGAGATATATTGTGGGTCTATTAGATCGATATAGCTCGATACTGAACAGGTGGCTTGCCTTTGTTGCGGGATTTTCCATGGTCGCCATGGTACTGGTCACGGTGGGAGAAATGGTGTTGCGGATGTTCGGCAGACCCATGGCAGGCACCATTGAAACCATCGGCTGGCTGGCCGCGGTGACAACAGCGTTCGCCCTAGGCTACACCCAGGTCCATCAGGGTCACGTTTCGATCGACCTTTTTACCAGGCGACTCGGATCACGATCGCAGGTTGCAGTGAGCATGCTTGTAAACCTGATCTCGGCCGCGTTGTTTGTGATTGTGACCTGGAATGTGTTTCGCTACGCAGGCGTTCTCCGGGAGACGGGCTCGCTGTCAGAGACCATGAAAGTTATCGTCTATCCATGGGTTTACCTGGTCTCCCTGGGTTGCGCGGGGCTGACGCTGGCACTGCTGGTGGATTTTTTGAAATCCTGTCGCAAAGCCTTTACCGGAGGTGTCGATGAGGGATAGCCGATTCTGCCATCTCGCATGAAACTTCACCTAAACGGAACAGAGAACCGCAGAACAGCAGAATAATGAACCGCAGAATTTCGAAGGATGGTTTCGCTACGCTCATTCTTTTTTATAAAATTGACGGAATACCTTCCTTCGATCCGCCTCCGGAATATTCATTATTCGATAGTCGATAGTCGCTTTTTTGAGTTTCTTTTTTCGAACAAACTGGCCACCTCCGCCGGCCAGTGGCTGGGCTTGAACCTGACACCTAAATTTCTGACGCCATGTTGTTAAAAAAATGGCCAAATGGCCTAAAGGGAAAAGATGAGTCCTAACACTGCTGCCATCCTGGGTCTGATTCTGCTTTTCGTGTTAATGGCCCTGCGAATGCCCGTCTCTTTCGCCATGATTCTGGCCGGGTTTCTGGGCAACGCCTACATGATCTCCACCGATGCGGCCATTTACATGCTGACCACCAATGTGTGGGACCAGTTTTCATCCTACGGGCTGAGCGTCATTCCGCTGTTTGTTTTCATGGGTCAGTTGGCCTACCACTCCGGTATTACAGAAAGGCTCTACAATGCCGCTTACAAGTGGGTGGGCAGGCTGCCGGGAGGACTGGCGGGGACGACCATTTTGTCCAGCGCGGGTTTTGCGGCGATCTGCGGCTCAAATTCCGCAACTTCAGCAACCATGGGTACCATTGCCCTGCCCGAAATGAAAAAATATAATTATGACCAGGCGTTGAGCACCGGGAGTGTGGCCATCGGGGGCACCCTGGGGGTTGTCATTCCGCCAAGCGTCGTTCTCATCATCATTGCGGTCCAAACCGAGCAATCCATCACCCAGCTGTTCTTTGCCAGCATTGTGCCGGGCGTCTTTCTCACCGTCTTATTTCTAGCGACTGTTTTTTTGATGTGCCTGAGAAATACCAGCCTGGGCCCGCCGGGACCACGGACTTCCATGCGGGAGAAATTGATATCTTTGACAGGGGCCGTTGAGGCGATGATTCTGTTCCTGCTGGTAATCGGCGGACTTTATGCCGGATGGTTCACCCCCACTGAAGCGGGGGCGGCCGGATCTTTCGGCGCTTTTCTGATCGGGCTGAGCAGAAGAAAGCTTTCGAGAAAAGAGTTTGTCAGCGCAATTGCGGAGACAATCCGGATATCAGCGATGGTTGTCTTGCTGATAACGGGCGCCGTAATCTTCGGCAGGTTCCTGACCGTCACACGGCTGCCTTTCGAACTGGCCGACTGGGCGTCTTCCCTCGACGTCCCGCGGGAAGTAATCCTGATAGTTGTGCTCCTGATATATCTTGTCGGCGGCTGCCTCATGGACGCCCTGGGCTCATCCAGGTGGCGCAGCCTGCACCGCTGCGGCGCAAATGAACAC
>CP070771.1:529282-542455 GCA_020345785.1 Desulfobacterales bacterium | reverse complement strand
GGGTTTATCCCCGCCCGCACAGATCGGGTCATTGTTGCAATCTTCTTACTGGAATCGCTCATTTTAGGTTTGATATACCTTGTAGAACGCCTCGAGGACTTCTTGTGGGCGGATACCCTCCAAACACTGCGGATCATTGCAATTGACATCATCCGTTTCAAAACACGGTCGGCATGGCAGTTCGGGACGTACGATTCTTACCGCCCGGCCGATCGGTGTCCATCGCTGGGGATCGGCCGGACCGAATATGACGGTTGTCGGCAGGCCGATATAGGCCGCCAGGTGGCTGGCACCGGAATCGTTGCCGATGTATCCGCCGGCGGATTTAAGCAGAGCCGTCAGGTCCTGCAGGTCGTGTAGTACATGAACTAATCGGTTTGAGTGCTGCAGTTCATTCGCCAGATTTTCTTCAGCCGGACCCAGGACGAATTCCGGCTCCAAGCCGTCAGCCTTCAACGCGGCTTCCACCTGAAGAAAATTTGAAACCGGCCAGCGTTTGCGGACGCTGCCGGCGCCGGGGTGCAACAATATTTTACGGGAGTGTCGCGGGCCGCCCCTTCCAAACGGGAGCGGGATGTCGTCAAGCTTTGTCTCTGCTTTCTTTATCAGGCCGCAATTACAAATATTATCCAATACGAACCTTGCCACATGGATGCGCTCATCGACCGGCGGTCTGGGAGGAATCCGGCAAATGGGTTTTCCCGTTATCCGTTCAATAGACGCTTCGAGTTGACCGGATATTGAAAATAATATGATTTTCCCATACTTCGCCAGCAGCGTTTTTATTTTCGGATCTATTCGATCGTTGAAAAGCGAAGCCCAGCACGCGCTTTCCAGAGGATAACAATTTTCTGCCAGCCCCAGCGCCCCGGCCAGCTTTCCCAGCTGATTCTGGCAGAGCACATCAATAGACGGATAATACCCCCGCAGCCGGATAACGGCCGGAAAGGTCAGGATGAAATCCCCCAGGGCGCCCTGGTGGATCATGAGAAGGTTTGAATCTGGCATTGTGAATTCTTACAGGCTCGGCCACGCATCGTTCCAGGGGCGTATTTGCTCATATGCGTAAGCCGCCTGGAGCACCCGTTCGTCGCGGTGTCTGGGCCCGATGATCTGCAGACCTGCCGGAAGCCCGCTGGCGGTTAACCCGGCCCGGACAGTGGCCGCCGGATGGCCCGCTAAATTAAAGGGGTAGGTAAACGCCACGGCATCCAGGAGGGCAATCGGATGCCCGTCGATTTCGGCCGGCGGCGGTCCCGCAGCCGCAAAGGCCTCGGTTGGCATGGTCGGGGTTAACAGGAGATCGAATTCGGTGAAAAACTCGGCCAGGGTATCGTTCAGATCATTACGGGCGTTCTGGATTGCAATAAAGTCATGCACGCGCAGCTTTTTAGCCAGATCCAGCGAATTGACCAGCGTTTTTCCCATTTCCGCCCGGATATCATCCAGCTGATGGTGAACCATTGCGTACAGCTCGTAAATCATCAGTTTGGACCAGGCTTCATCCACTCTGGGGATTTTTCCCTGCCAGATATCCACAGTGTGTCCCAGGTCTTCGAAGGCCTTCAGCGCCTGATCCACAACGGCTGCGACCTCCTTTTGCACCCGTGCGTAACCCAGGTCGGGGCTGAAACCGATTTTCATACCGGCAGGCAATTTTGCCAGGCAATCCACATAGGACAGGTTTGGCTGCGGTAAAGAATCCGGATCCGCCGAGTGATATCCCGCGACGCAATCCAGATAGAGGGCTGCATCGGCAACGGTGCGGCTCAGTGGACCCATATGCCAGGTGCGCGACATGGGCAATGCCGGCAGCGGCCCCAGAGGGATCCGACCGTAGGAAGGTTTGATACCAAAACACCCGCAGTAGCTGGCTGGAATCCGGATGGAGCCGCCGGCATCCGATCCGGTGGCTATCGGAACCATGCAACCGGCGACCGCGGCTGCGGCACCCCCGCTGGATCCGCCCGGTGTGCGCTCCGGATTCCAAGGGTTTCGGGTTATGCCGTAAAGCCGGTTCTTGGTAAATCCGGTAAAACCAAACTCCGGCGTGTTGGTTTTGCCCACCACAATGGCTCCGGCTTCCTTGAGCCGGGCCACCTGGACCGAGTCGTTGCGAACGAAATTGTTTTTGAAGGGTATGGAACCAAAGCTGGTCACCATACCGCTCGTGTCTTCCATGTCTTTGACGGCAATGGGTATACCGGCCAGCGGACCGGGATCCGCGCCGGCAGCGATGTCTTCCGCCAAATCCCTGGCTTCCGCCAGCGCGTCATCGGCCCGCACGGCCACAAAGGCATTGAGTTGCGGGTTTACCGTCTCGATTCTGCGCAGGGTTGCCTCAATCAATTCCACAGGTGAAAGATCGCCGGAACATATTAGTTTCACCAGTTCAACAGCCGGTTTTGTGAGTAAAGATTCCATAAAATTTTAAGTCTCGGAGTCTTTGCAACTAGTTGAATAAAATTGGATTAACTTTTTTTAGGCGCCTCATTCATTCGCCGCCTTTCCAGATGGCCAGGAAACTGTCGACCGGTGCCTGAACATAGTTTTGAATGGGCTCGCACTTAACTTTGAACAGATAGAAGCCTGGAGCCGATATGCTTTTCGGATAGAGGGTTTCAAAATTTGCCATACCCTTTGATACAATTAGGTCGGCGGAGTCCAGCAGATCCCGGAATTCCCCGGAGACATTTTCCCAATCAATACCGGCGCCGTCGCTGCCGGTGTCGGCCACGAAGTCGAATTTGTCTTCCAATTCGGCTGATTTCAGTTCAACCCGGGTGAAATCGTTCAGAGATGGCCCCCCTTTTACCACCAGATAAATTTTCCGACAACATTGCTTGAGGTATTCGTAAAGGGGTAAATCAAAATAGATTTCACCCGCATTGTCGGTCAGGTATAAAGCCTTCTGCGGCGATTTTGCAAGACAGGCTTCGAGCTGATCAATATTGTCGTAATAAAATGAGATGCCGTTGTCGAATTGATGCGGGATTTCGGCCAGCGCCCGTGCAGGATTTTTAAAAAAATCCAGACTGTTTCCAAGCGCCGCTAATTTGACGCGCGATCTCAGATCTTCTCCCACGCGCGCCTGGAGTTGAGAAAATATTTTACGGGCCTGATCCATTTCCCGGGCTTTAAAATCCGCATAGGGGTCGGCGATGCCGGTGAGTTGACTGATTTCTCTGAGAATTCGATTGGCAATCTGCGGTGAGCTCGATTCGTTATGCACGGCCTCTGCCAAGACATTACGGGAAATGCGCTCAGCTTTTTCAATGAGGCCCTGATTTTCAGGATCTGCCAGAGCGACCACGTTTTTTGCCAGCGACATCAAACAGTCGATGCACTGGGGTATCGGTTGAAGCGGTTTCATCATATTCAAACCTAATCCGGGCAAGCCGGAGAGAACAAAAAATACAAATTAATCACGAAAGCATCCCGGCGCGGCGGGAAAAACACGAGAAAAACAAGATAATTTTCGACCAGTTAAACCTTTTCAGGCGGATTCGCAGAATTGCCAAAGCATCAAGTTTAACCCGATTTTTTCGTTTGTCAACGAATTATACAAAGCTTCCCTAGAAATTAGACCTTCGTCAATTCATTGGGTGGATAAATCGTAATCTTCGATGTATTTCGTGAACCGCTCGCGGATTGTAGCGGCGTCGAGTCCAAACTGATCCGGGGAATAGTGATGATTCCCCGGCACTTTCCTATCCAGGGTCTTTAACTTGGTCTGTAAAGATTTTATCCAGGCTTCCGACTCATCTGAATTGATTTTCTCCTGTATTTGATGAATGGCTGACAGGGGATTTTGTTTCAGATCCGGGTAGCGAATATCGATAACTCGATTTTCAGCGGCCTTTTCGCGAGCCGCTAATCCTCGCTGCAGACCTGCTTCGCAATAATCCAGCCAGAATTTTCCCAGTGCCTTATCGTCGATGCCTTCACAAAAGGGCGCCCGCGCTGCCGCGGCCAGGCTGCAGACGGACGGGATCGCTTCACTGGGATCACGATGAAGCTGAATGACAGCGGCGTCCGGAAATGTTTTCAATAACGTATCCAGGTGCCAGAGGTGATAAGGCCACTTCAGCACCCATTGCCGACCGGGGCGCAGCCAGTTCAGCAGCTGGAGCTGGATTTTAAAAAAATCGTAGCCGTACTCGATGCCTTCATTCACCAGCCACCAGGCAAATGATTTGGCTTCGGTAATAAAAAAAGCCGTCGTACCGGCGCAGGCTTTATCGAACAGATGCAGGCACTCTTCCGGTTTTTCAGCAGCCATGGAATGGGCGTCACCAAAGCCGGGCGCCAGCCAGCGGTGAATCCGGCTCTCCATATGAACCCTGCGAATTTGACGGCGGGGATCCGCGGAGCGGGGATCGAAGGTGGGGCAGGGATGGCGCAGCTCCCAGAAAAGCGGCACCCGCACGTTGGGATGAGATGCCAGCAGGTTTTGAAGATAGGTGGTGCCGGTGCGATACCAGCCGGTAATGAAAATCGGTCTTTGAATGTTTTGCTGTCGAATTTCCGGAAAGCGCTTCAGCACTTCAATCACACGCAACCGGCTGCAAAGGTTTTCAGTCAAAAACTGTCTGAAGGTGAAGCGGCCGAAGACCGTGAGCCTTCCTTCCTGATTGACCGAATCCAACAAGGCGGCCAGTGCATCTTTAAACCGGGCATCTCCCCAGTCCTGTACACCGGTTTGGCGTTCGGCTGTCTCAAACAAATTTTTTTCTTGCAATGATACCAGTCTGCCAAATGCAGGCTTCGATCTCCGTGTGAGACGGTTCAACCACCTGACCGGCGCAGGTGCATTTGTTCCGCTGAATGTAAATTGCTTTTTTGCCGTCATATCGCTATTTTTATATTAGTTCACCGCAGACGCAAAGTACGCAAAGGGAAGATGGATTTTCCTTAATTAATCCGCCCTTAGAAATAGCTCATTCAGAGTTGAAATTTGCTCTTTGACGGCTGAAAAAAGAGGTTAAATCCAAGGCACGGCGGATTAATTACTTAATGCTGCGCATTTTTTCTTTTTATATTTTATATCACCCACATGAGGATAAATAGACCTGGTTGGGATTAAGAAACCGAAATTTTTGGCTGTTATTCGGTAGTTGGAGGCACAGTCCAACCCGGTCTTCAGAGGTCTTTGTAACCCACCATTCCATTGTCCCAGTACCTGCCAATTCCAATATTCCATCATTCCAATTGTGAGCGAAGCGAACCAACCTGTTTAACCTCAGCGTTCTTGGCGTCTCTGCGGTGAATTATTGCAATTCGTTAACCGGATAATGAGGCTACGCTCCTTTCTGTCAGGGTGCCGGCAACTTCCAGGGCCTGCTCCCAGGTCGGAACCCCATTGCGGCCGCCGTATTCCCGGCAGGACAAAGAGGCCACTGCAACGGAAAACTTTACCGCCTGATGAAGGTCAAAGCCGCGAGTCAGGGCCAGAGCAAAGGCCGCATGAAAATTATCGCCGGCACCGACGGTGTCCACGACTTGCACATGCGGGACGGGCACGTGGTAAAGGGTGTCGGCCGTAATATAGTACGCGCCGTCTTCACCGTGGGTCACGATCAGGCTGCCGGCCACCATACGGTTTAATTTCATGATTTTTTGCTCGAAAGAAATGTCATCAAAACCCAGCTCGTCGGCGGCCAGAAACTCAGATGAAGGGATAAAATAGTCGGCGGTTTGCATGATATCCTCGATACCTGTCCGCCACCTCTCGCAATCATAAACGAGGCAGATATCACTCCCCGCAAACATTTTTAATTGCCCGCCAAGGTAGGTGACCTGCGGGTCGAGCAGCGCAACACGTGTCCGCCGGATCAAGTTTTCAAGGATAGGGTCTAAATCTATGTTCGGCAAGGTGTTGCGTTCGTATATGATGCTGCGGGCGCCGCTGCCGGCGGTAATAAATACATAAGCCACCGGTGTTTTGCCGCCCTTAACAATTTCAACAAATTCCGTGGTCACGCCGAAGTCCTCCAGGCGTTTTAAGCATAATTTGCCTTCATCATCATCGCCGAGCTTGCCTACATAAGCAACCTTGCCGCCTAATCGCGATATGCAGCAGGAGCCCGTGCTACCCTGACCGCCGCCTTCGGTCAAGCGGAACTCCAGCGGCAGTTTCTGATTCTCTATGGGAAATTGATTGACCACAGCAATGATATCGAGACAACTGCGGCCGATAACCAGTACATCGAAGTTGTTCATATTTGAAAACCGTTAGTAATAATTTTTTATAAATATATCAAACGTGCCCGAGGCGCACGTTCTAATTGACTCCTGATACAAACTGTATCCGAAATAAATGACCACTTGGTAATTAATCCGCCCGGACAATATTGGACCTTCTCATCACGTTAAAGGAGACGACTATTTTTTATCCAAACCTGGTATTGCTATCTTTCAGGGCGGATTAATTAGTATTCAATTTGCAGCTAGGTGCTTGGAAAGCCATTCGGTAATTGTTTTTAACACATCCTCAGACAGCTTATTTGTGTGCCATAACAAAGTCATATACCCGCTCATTCTGCCGTCTGGATCTTTTAAGAATAGATGGTTATGATTTGTAAAGATTTTCACTGTAACGTCATTGTTGCCGCCCATACGCATTGCTTTAGCTAAAAGATGCGCGTGGTCAACCGGCACATGTGCATCCTTATCCCCGTGGAGAATTAACACGGGACAGGAAACCTTTTTAGCCGTATGAAGCGGGTTATAAGTCAAGAAGGACCTGATCCATGGGCTACCTTCTCCTTTGGAAAAAGCCTGATTTAATCCTTCGATTGACTTAGCCAGTTCTTGCTCTTTTTCAGGCTCAGTTAAATCTGGACGTTCATATATTTTGAGGCGACGTTGATATTCTATGATTTCAAAACCATTAGTCGCGGATCCGGCCATCACAACTAACGCACGAATTGATGGATCAGAGGCGGCAATCATAGGTCCAATATTACCACCTTCACTTAAGCCGACTATACCAATCCGTTCCTTATTGATTTCCTTTCTACTTAAAAGATACTCGATTCCCGATCGGTTATCATCGGCTCTTTCTTGTATGGTAACCTTTTTAAGCGGACCACCCTCTGAACATCCGACGCCCTGATCATCCATACGTAAAACAGCAATACCATTGCGCGATATTGCGTCTGCTATCTGTCGGAAGGGTTTATAATAGCTAACCGGTTTCCTCCTGGTCTGCAGATGATCACGATCCTGAGGACTTGAGCCCGTTATCATCACGACCGCCGGATATGGAGGCGCTGAACCAGATGGAAGTGCAAGCGTGCCTGCTAAAACATGCCCTTTTGATGTTGGGATTCTTACTTCTTCAGCGGTATAGGGTGCATCTACTTCAGGTGCGTAGTGATCAGGCGGGTAACATGGAATCTCTGCGCACCCTATGGTTGCGGCAAGAAAGAGAAGACAAAATATTAAAATCTTATTGGACGTCATCATCAAACCACCTAACTATCGCCCATCCGAAAATTAAAAAGGGCCGTTTCCGGCTGGAAACCAACCATAAATTTAATGCAGATCCCATGCATTACGGTCCACTTTTAAACCGAAACCTACAAATACATCGGGAAAGTATTTCTTTCGGGCAAACCTAGTTACATATAGTAATTTGAGGTTTGCTTTGAGGCGCCTCAAGGCTTTATCTTTTTGCAGAGTCCTTGATAATCATCTAAGTTCAGAACCACTTAAAATTAGGTTAAATACTCTATATCTGCCACTGATCGGACACTCAAATTCCAGGGCAGTTGCGGTGAGTCTCATGCCCGCAGTTTTTTTGTTGCCCGTACCATAGCGCGGATCGCCCATCACCGGGAAGCCGATCATTTCAAAATGACGGCGGATCTGATGCTTGCGGCCTGTGCGGATAATCACATCGACCTTTGTAGTATTGGACGTTTGATCATAATCACCGGCCGTATACTCGGTTTCGGCGGGTTTGCCGTCCAGCGGGATTTGAATGGTGTCTTTTGGTTTTTTTTCAGCCAGGTTTCCGAGCACCTGGGCCCGGTAGTGTTTGACGATGAATCGGTTCTTAAACAGACCTGACAGTTTGGCGGCAGCTCCTTTATCATGGGCCACCAGCACGATCCCGGCTGCTTCTCGATCCAGGCGGTGGATCAAAAAAACTTGGCGCTTATTTTTGAAAAAGAGTTCTACCCCGCGCAGCAGCGAGCAGTGATCTCCATATCGGGTGCCCTGGGTCATCATGCCGGCCGGCTTGAACCACACACTGTAGCGGGTTTGATCGCTGATGCATTCCGCCGCGGGAGGTTTTAAGGCCAGCAATTCCTCATCATAATAAAACGAGAGCTGATCTCCCCGTTTTATAACCGTGGTTGCCCGCCGGACTCTATGTCCTTTCCTCTTGCTCTTCTGTAACCAGACAGCCCCCTTGTTCATGGCATCTTTGATTCGAACTTTCGAAATGCCGCTGTACTTGGCCAGAAAATCAACGGCCGTTTTAGGATCATTCGGCCCTGCAGTTTTCTTCAGTGAAAATTTTTGCAATTGACGACGCTTATTCCAGGATCCTACTTTTGCGAGCGGCTTTTGTTTGCATCCCGCGGTTTTAAAGGGGGGTAGCCTTGATTACGTCGGTCTGAAATATCCTGATAATCGTGGCTACAAGCCACTCCCACCAACCATTAACCCTGCTTAGAATTAAAATGGAAATCATGAAGTTTCATACAAGGCAATCAGAAGTCAGATGACGCCTGCTGGCAGTGATGTTTGAACTTACATTTTTCTTTGCCCTTCAACAGTTACCCTATGCCTTACACCTTATATCCTACTTTACCTGAACGGAACAGCGAACCGCAGAATTTTAAAAATCCCCCCAACCCCCTTTAGGAAAGGGGGAGTTCCTAGTGGTTTCGCGCGTGCCTTCGTAGCCAATTTGGCGAAGTAGGCTTGCTCAGTCTTTTTATAAAATAGATAGAATACCTTCCTTCGACATTCGATATTCATTATTCGATATTCGCTTTTTCAGAGTTTCTTTTTTAGATCAAACTGGCCGGCTCCGGCAGCCAGCGGTCCGCCTGCGGAACACCAGAAACCTTATATCTTGGCCGGCAACCAAACCCCACTCATTCAACTTAATCAACTCAATCAACCCAATAAGCTCAACTAATTCGGCAATGCCGCCAGCACGTTGGCGATAAATTCATCCGAATTCCACGCCTTACGGTCGGCAGTGGCGCCAAACCTCACTAACACGAGCTTTTTGGAGGGTATTATGATAACTTTCTGCTCTTGAAATCCTAATGCTGCAAAAGTATCCTGCGGCGCGCTGGGCCACCTTCGATCTCCGGGATCGGATGGTGATCCGGCGTTCAGCCAGAAAAGAGCGCCGTACTCTCCCCGAGGGGCCTGCGGCGTGGGAGTGGTGGAATATTTCACCCAGCCATGCGGGAGAATCCGTTCGCCCTGCCAGATGCCGTCTTGAAGATACAGCAGGCCAAATCTGGCCCAGTCCCGTGGCGTTGCAAAGGTGTAAGACGATCCCACAAAGGTGCCGGAAGCGTCAGGTTCCATAACCGCGCTTTGCATGCCGATTTTACGAAACAATTCCTCGCGCATAAAGGTATAATACTGCCGGTAGTTTTTTTCAGCGGTCTGCCGGACGACACGGGCGATAATATTGGCTGTGCCGCCCGAATAATTCCATTGGGCGTCGGGTTTTGCCGTCAGAAGTTTTTCGGCGGCGTAAGCCGCAAAATCATAGCTTTCGTATAACATTCGCGTAATGTCATCAGGTGGCAGGTAACTCTCTTCGAATTCAAGCCCGGCGCTCATACGCAGCAGTTGATCGAGAGTAATCTCCCGGCGGGGGTCGCTTTCGCTTTGCCATTCCGCTACCGGCGCCGGCGCTTTGATGTCCAGTTGCCGGTTTTTTACTTGAATTCCGACCAGCGCATTGGTCACACTTTTGCTCATCGACCAACCCAGCAAAGGCATATCTTTATGGAATTTAGTGGCGTATCTTTCGGCCACCAGCCGGCCGTCATATACCACGAGGACGGCCCGGGTTTTTCTCGGCCTGGCGGGTCGCGGCTCGGCAAAGGCTGCATCCAGGGCTTTTTGTAATTTACCGGGATCAATGCCCATAGAGGCGGGATCCACCGCCCCCCGGCTGCCTTCGGGCCAGAGTAGATCATCCCGTCGAGCGGGTTGGACATCTTCAGCGGCCTGCTTATAAAAAGTTTGTTGGCGCATTTTTTCTTGCGTGGTTCCGATAACCAGAGAACACCCGCAACCTTCACGGTAGATAGCCGTAGCGCTAAAAAAGCCGAAATAATTTGCGCTGACGGATTTTTGTTCGCGGTTCACCTGCCAATCAACAGGCTTAAGCAACGGATCTATCGGGGCAACATCCTCCTGAAAAACGATTTCCGGATTCCGTTCTGAAATAAAGGTGCTTGAACAAAGGTATTTCGCGGTAAAACCTGCCCCGACGGGAAGCGCATTGCTTAAAAACCAGCCCAAGGCAACAACAAGCGCTATCAAAATCACTGCGACACCGATCAAGCTTATTTTCAACCAGCGATTCATATAGGCACTCACTATAAGTTTTTTTAAGTTCAAAGGACAAAAGCCATACTAGGCTCTAAAGTTCTATTGTCGTGTCTGTTGTTGGTTGTGGGTGGTTTGTTTTTTAAAAAAAATACGGATCTATAACCCAAAGAAAGGATACATTTATGTTGGGTTTCGGCCGGCGGCCATTAAACGCTCGATAGCTTCAATTTAGGTAGGTTGGGTTGACCCCGCCGCCGGCGGGGGAAACCCAATCCCGCCGCGGCGGGATCAGCCGACCTCAACCCAACCTACAAATGGTTCCAAATTGGAAACTTAATTGTGCCTCTTTTTATTTCCGGATGGGCACTAATTAATGCTAAAATGTCAGGGTAATATAGAAGAACAACCAATAGATGTCAAAGGGGTTGTTGTGTTGCTCCTATAAGCCTAACCCGGACAAGCAGGAACAAAAAAGAAATTCATCACGAAAGCACGAGAGGACAAAAACACGAAAATGAGAAAATAAAAGTTTCGTGTTTTCTAAATTTCGTGTTTTCGTGATGAAATCCGCCTCAGGCGGATCATAAAATGCAAAGAAATAACAATTAAGCGCCTAAAACCGGTGCCATTATTCAATTAACGCATTACACGGACAGGTTAAATTTGATCGCAGACCTTGTTTGGATATGAACGAAGCTAGTGGCCGGTTTAATCGGCTTTCGACTCAACATCGCCGATGACTACATTCATCTGACGGCCCAAAATATATTTTAGGAGTGATTTTGAATTTATGTCGGTGGGGTTTATCGCCAGCGATTCTTTTAGATACGCAGCGGCGTCGTCATTTTTTTGCATGCGATGACTTACCAGGCCCATATTATACAGTAACGAGGCGGTCTTCTTCACTTCGGCAGCAATTAAAAACATGTCCAATGCTTCCTGCAGTTCACCGTCTTTCGCTTTAAGGATGCCGGATTTAAAGTAGAATTCAAACCTATCTTCGGTATCTTTTTTGTTTGCGAGGCGATTTTGGAGAAGATGGTAGATTTTTTCCAGGTCCGCTTGAGACGGGTTCAGTTCCAACGATTTTTTAACACAGGCCACCGCATTGACCAGGTCGTCTCGCGCGGCATATATTTTGCCGAGGTATTCAAAGGCTTGATGACTCTCGGGGTTTATTGCAACAACTTTTTGAAAAGCCGATTCAGCTGCGGCAAGTTTATTGTCCCTCCATAATGCCAAACCCAGTCCGAAATGCGCCTCCTCGGAGCCGGGCTGATCTACGAGCGCTTTTTCAAACAGGATCTGTGATTTTATAAATTGCTTGCTTTGCAGCGCTTCACGGCCGAGAAAGATCAAGGCATCCGCATCGGAGATATCTAGAGCTTCAGTGTCATAATTCGGATCCATGGTCACCGCTGCCCTGAGAACCTCTTCTGATTTTTCTGCCTCGCCCGCCAGGATCAGGGCTCCGGCAAAAGACCACGCTGCCCGTTTGTTTCCGGGGTCCAGCGTCAAGGCGTTTTGATACTGCCGCGCAGCGGTCTGGTAATCTTTGGATGCAAAAAAGCGATCACCGACCTTCAAATGCGTATCCGCATATCGCAGCTTACTTAAACCATCTTTTATAATTTCATCGTTGATGAGACGACCGGGATCCTCTTCGGCTGAAAAAATCGTAAGATCGTAAACCGGTTCGTACTGAAGATGAGGCGGGCCGGCCGATGCCGTCGGCGCGGCAAGACGATACAGGCGGTAAGTCGGATTCTGGTAAACCAGACTGAAATGCTTCAGTCGATCAGGTAAAAAATGAAACATGAAGGCAGCACTGCCGCTTTCAAGGGGAATGGCGTTGGCAAGATAGCGCATACTTCCGGGCGCGCTGCTTAGAACCATGTTTACCTGATAGACAAAAAGGTCGGCTTTGAGAAGGCGGCAAAGCTCGAAAAATTGCTGTTCGCCTTGATAGAGGGTTGAATATACCTGTTTGACTTTATCCCGCAGAAGCTTGGACTCAAATTTCGAATGGAGAATCACCGGTCGTCCGGTGTAGGCTGCAACTGCCGGGCCCAACTCGAAGGTTGTAAGCACGGCTGCATCTTTTTCGGTCTGCGCTGCTATAAAAGACATCAGATCGTTGACATCAGATTGATGCGGTCGAAACGCATGCAGCCCGAATGAAGGCTGTAAGTAAATTTGAATTAACAAAGCCGCACCCAACACGGCAAATAGTGCGTATCTGATCTGCTTTTTTTTGACAAGGGTTAAAGCCCCCATGGATAGTGCCAGAAAGAAGACGGCAAATACGCTCATGCGATGAATCAGAAGAAAAAAGATAAACATCCACGATGCCAAAAGCGCTATCATCAATTCATAGCTGCGAGCTTCTTTTTTAAACCACCGAAGTAAAATAATGCCGGCGCCGATCGGCCCGAAGACAAGGCTGGATGCCAGCATCAGCGGCAATTCGATCAGTTGCGGGCTGACAAAGGCCGATGTCCACATGGCCTTTGCCTCAAAGGGCAAACTGCCGGCATTTTCCGGCAGGACTCCCAAGAATTTTAGCTTGTAGAATAGAAGGGCGTAAACATGGGAGTAGTTACCCAGATAACCTTGAATGACAAGAGA
>CP070771.1:515734-529182 GCA_020345785.1 Desulfobacterales bacterium | reverse complement strand
AAACTTCACCTAAACGGAACAGTCCGCCGCGGCGGACAGAATATCGAATATCGAACCGCAGAATGTCGAAGGGTGGTTTCGCTGTGCTCAGTCTTTTTTATAAAATAGACAGAATGCCTCCCTTCGATCCGCCTCCGGCGGAATATTCATTATTCGATATTCGATATTCGATATTCGATATTCGCTTTTTTAGAGTTTCTTTTTTCGATCAAACTGACCGCTCCGCGGTCAGCGGCTGGGCTGACACCTGAAGCCTTTACTTTCTGACAACATGTTGTTAAAAGAAATTGTCTAAGGGCTTGAAACATGTGATCCTAATTCCACCGACAGGAGGCAATCCATGGCTGACGGTTATTGGGGAAAGATACTGCGGGTCAATTTAAGCACCCGGGAAATCAGCGTCGATGAACATGATGAAAAATTTTACCGCACCTATTTAGGCGGCAAAGGCATCGTCGCCCATTATCTGCTGAAAGAGATACCGCCGGACTGTGATCCGCTCGGGCCGGACAACATTCTGGTTTTCGCCGCCGGTGTGCTGACCGGCACCGCCGCCCCAGGGGCCGCACGCAACAGTGCGGGTGCGAAGTCCCCTCTCACCGGGGGTTACGGCGAAGGCGAGGGCGGCGGACATTGGGGCGTCAGACTGCGTTGGGCCGGATATGATGGTGTCGTGGTCACCGGCCGTTCCGATAAACCGGTGTATCTGTGGATTAACAACGGTTCCGCCGAGCTGCGGGATGCCTCTTCCTTGTGGGGTCTGGAAACCTTTGAAACCCGGCAGGCCATTCGCCAACAAGTCGGGGATGAAAAGGCCGCCTGCGCCATGATCGGCCCGGGCGGAGAACGCCTCATTCGATTTGCCTGCATCGGCCTTGACCTGCACGACTACATCGGTCGGTCCGGACTGGGCGCCGTGATGGGCGCCAAAAAATTAAAGGCCATCGCCGTGAACGGAAATACGCGTCCGGCAGTCGCCGATAAAGAAGGAATCGCTGATATTGCGCGCTGGATGCGGGACAATTATGAGGCCTCCCTGGGCACCATGACCGAAATGGGCACCGCCCGGGGACTAGAATTTTTTAATGCCGCCGGCGGTCTTCCCACCCGGAATTTTCGCGAGGGAAGCTTTGAGCATGCCGCGGCGATCAGCGGTCGTTACATGACGGATAATATTCTGGTGGACCGCTCAAGCTGCTATGCCTGCCCGGTGCACTGCAAGCGGGTGGTGGAGGTCGATGAGGCAGGCATGACGGTCAGCCGCCGATACGGCGGACCCGAATATGAAACCATCGGCGCCTTCGGCTCCAATTGCGGGGTCAACGATCTCAAGGCCATCGCCAGAGCAAACGAAATCTGCGACGCCCACACGATCGACACGATCGCAGCCGGTGTGATGATATCCGGTGCCATGGAGTGTGCCGAACGGGGACTGTTGCCTGCAAATTTCACGAAGGATCTTGATCTCAAATTCGGTTCAGCCCGCGGCATGCTGGATTTGTTAAATCAGATCATCACCCGTGAAGGGCTGGGGGATATTCTGGCTGAAGGCCCCCATAAAATTGCCGCCGAGTTGGGTGCCGAGGCAGCATCTTGTTTCATGCATGTCAAGGGGCAGCCTTTCCCATTGCATGAACCCCGCTGGAAGGCCGGTATGGGCATCGGCTATGCGCTTTCTTCAACCGGTGCCGAGCATATGACCAATATCCACGACAACATGTATGCCTCCGAGGAAGCCCCGACGTTTGCCGCTGCCCAAAACCTGGGGATACTGGAGCCCCTGGAGAGCACAGAACTCGGTCCGGCCAAGGCGCGCATGTGGACCTACATGATGCTCAGCCGGTCTGTCAGCAACAATGCCTGTGTGTGCGCCTTCATGCCGTACAGTCTGGATCAGATTGTCTCGCTGGTCAAAGCGGTTACCGGTTGGAACGTCTCCAGCTGGGAGCTGATGAAAGTATCGGAGCGCTCCATCAGCATGGCGCGGGCCTTTAACGCCCTGCAAGGCTTTACCCCAAAGGACGATGATTTGCCGGAGCGGTGCTTCGAGCCGCTGCAGGGCGGCACCCTGGAAGGCCAGGCCATCGATCGTCAGCAGTTTTACGAGACCCGCAACCTGATCTATGACATACTCGGCTGGGAGCAACAGTCCGCAGCTCCCAAACGCTGGAAGCTGTATGAACTCGGATTGGACTGGGTGGCGACTATGCTTGAAAAACAAGGAATATTCAAAGATTGAGACGCTCCCAAAAGAACTCCGCGAACAAATCCGGCACGCATGTCACGGTGCACGTAAAGCTCTCTGATTTTCTCACCAGATTGGCAGCCGAAGCCGAATTTGATCTTCAGATAGCGGCCGGCGCCACGGTTGCGGAAATCATCGCTGCGTTAACCGCGCGCCAGGGCGACAACTTTCGTCGGGCCGTTACCGACCGCCAGGGCAATCTGCATGCCGGCTATGCCGTCGTACTGGACAAACAGTTGATTTCACCGCAGCAATTCGCAAAAACGACCATCCACCATCCATGCAGTTTGAGCATCATTCCCCTGGCAGGCGGCGGATAAAAGGGGGGATACATCCTTGGGTTTTATTCTAAGAACTCGCTTTTTTTTTAACCGTCTGGCGTCCCCGCCTTGGAGGCAAACATGAAACTTCATAATTATGGACTCATAGAATATGGCTCGGAACGGCATAACCGTGCTTTTAAACTGTTGATGGAATGTAATCGAACCATAATTAGAACTTTGAGGGAGAGGGAATTACTAAATAAAATTTGCAACCTCATCGTGCAGGTTGGGAAATATCGGCTAGCCTGGATTGGATTTGCAATGCAGGATTCGGACAAAAGGGTTTGTCCGGTTGCCCAGGCGGGATTTGAAGACGGCTATTTTGAAAATGTCGATTTCACCGGGTTCAATTCGATATATAGTCAAGGACCCACGGGCAATGCCGTTCGAAGCGGGTCTACAAGGGTCGCTAAGGATATACCGGTCGATCCAAGCTATGAACCGTGGCGCACAGATGCCTCAGGGCACGGTTATGCCTCCTCGATTGCATTGCCGCTGTTAAACAACGGACAGGTTCTCGGGGCATTAAACATTTATTCTGAAGAACCATATGCCTTTGATCCGCTGGAAGTCCAGCTCCTTGAAATCTTATCGCAGAATCTAACCTGCGGGCTATCCAGCGTTAGAGCCCATTTGGAAAGTCGCATAACTGAGGATGCATTGCAGGTGAGTGAAGCACGCTATCGGGGAATATTTGAAAACACCAAAAATGGGGTTATCGTTTTAAAGGCGATTCATGGCGGCAAGAACTTCATCGTTATTGATATTAACACAGCTGCCCAAAAAATAGAAAAATTACAGCGGGAATTGATTCTGGGAAAAAGCATATGTAAAATATTGCCCGCAGTCAAAGAATATGGGCTCTTTGATGTATTGCAAAGAGTTTGGGCGACCGGAAAACCAGAGCAATTTCCTGCGGCCCTCTATCAGGATGCCAGAATTTGCGGCTGGCGCGAGCATTTTGTATATCGACTTCCGTCAGGTGAAATTGTCTCTGTCTATAGCGATGAAACAGCGCGTAAACAGGCCGAAGCGTCAATACGCCAGAGCGAAGAAAGATACCGTATTCTGTCTGAACATGTCGCCGACGGCGTCATTCTGATTCAAAATGGAAAGCTTCGTTACGCAAACAAAGCGTTCAGTTCCATGTTCGATTACTCCGATCCGAATCAATTGATCGACCGAGAGGCAGCCCCCTTGTTTGAAAACGATTACAGACAGCCGTTTGAGGAAATGTACACAGCCCTTCTCAGCGGAAAATTACAAGCAAAAAAATGGCAGGCGCCGTGCACCACTGCAAAAGGCCGCAAATTTTGGATGGAGGGTCGATACAATGTTCTTCAATGGGGAGGCGATCCGGCGGTGTTGGTAACTGCAAGGGACATCACAGAGGCAAAGACCCGGGAAATTTTAATGGAAAAGGATGCTGAAAATCTTCGCAATGAGAACTTAAAACTCAGGGCTACCCTCAAAGATAGATATAAATTCGGTGAAATCGTTGGTAAGAGCCCATCGATGAGGGAGATATACAGCCTCATCCTGCAGGCAGCCGCCTCGGATGCCGGTGTGATTATCTATGGCGAAACCGGCACCGGCAAGGAATTGATCGCCAGAACCATACACGAGATGAGCGACCGTCATGAACACGCCTATGTACCGGTGAATTGCGGTGCTATTCCTGAAGCCCTTTTCGAAAGCGAGTTTTTTGGCCACCGCAAAGGTGCCTTTACGGGGGCTTTTGCGGATAAACCCGGCTTTTTTGACCTCGCTCATCGGGGCACATTATTTCTGGATGAGGTCGCTGAGCTGACGCTGAATATGCAGGCAAAATTGTTGCGCGCAATCGAAGGCGGCGGCTACACGCCGATCGGGGGGCATAAAATTCAACAAGCCGATGTACGGGTTATTGCAGCAACGAACAAAAATCTGGCGGAGGAAGTTAAAAATGGGCTGATGCGAGAGGATTTTTTCTACCGGATACATGTGATACCCATCACTGTTCCGCCCCTGAAAGAGCGCAAGGAAGATATCCCCCTTTTAGTCGATCACCTGTTAAAATCCTACGCCGGCAGTGCAAAGAGGAAAACCATCCCGAAAAAAATCATGGATGCACTTTGCAATTATGACTGGTCGGGTAATGTACGCGAACTTCAAAATGTGCTCCAACGATTTATTGCCGTCAACGACCTGCAGTTCAAAGGCCCTTCTGATCTTGATTTTCTGGGTCCGGCAGGAATTCAAAAGGAAAAAGATCAAAACCTGAATTCAGCCGTTGAAGGGGAATTACTTGATTTTAGAGGCGCTGTTCAAAAATTTGAAAAAAATCTAATTTTAAAAGCGCTGGAAAAAAACCGCTGGCACAAGGCGAAGGCGGCGGCGGCGCTGGGATTGCCTCGCAGGACTTTTTTTCGAAAACTCAATGAGTTCGGGCTTATTTAGACCCGGAATGAGCCACAATCGGCTCATATTTAAAATTAAATAATAATTACTAATAGATACCATTTAATCCGACCATATTTCCGTGTCACATCCGGCACACAAGTCGACAAACGGTTATCCAAGGTCACCCGCCGAAATTCTTCATATTCGCTGCAATTTAGAACGCTTACCAAAGATTTTGTTGATTGGCATACGGATTGCTCTACCAGCAAACGGGATACCCAAAGATGCAATATCCGCTGCAATTGGATTTATGGAAAGCCATGATAAAACCGAAAGACAAACCGCAATATAATTGCACAAACTCTTGAGAGGAGGAAAAAATGAAGTTTAAAACTTTTAGGATGATTTTTTCCATTTTTTGTTTGGCCATTCTGTTTATAATCCCGGCCAATGCATCGGCTGCCGAGGAAATTACCCAAATCCGCTTTGGTTTGATTCCATCTGAAGATGCCGATAAACTCATCGCCGATTCACAACCGTTTATAAAAGAGCTGGAGAAAAATATCGGTTTGCCGATTAAGCCGTATGTCGCAATTGACTATAGTGCCGTGATTGAAGCATTGAAGTCAAACCAGCTCGAGATCGCCTTTCTGGGTCCAGCTTCATACGTGTTGGCCAAAGACAAGGTCGGATGCCCGATCGACGCCGTTGCTCGCGGTGTTATGGCACAGACGGGCAAGTCTTCTTATCAGATGTATCTGATCACCCAACCCAAAAGTAACATATATGACATGCAGGATCTGAAAGGAAGAACCTTTGCCTTTGTTGACCCTGCATCTACTTCCGGCAACTTCATGCCGCGTTACGTTTTTAGCAGAAATCATATCGATCCGGAAAAAGATTTCAAGAGTATCTATTACTCCGGAACCCATCAGGCCAGCCTGATTGCGGTAAAGGAAGGTAAAGTGGATGCCGGCTGTATTGCTTCGGAAGTTTATGATCTTGCCATCGAACGCGGCCAAATGAAGGAGTCTGATGTAAGAGTTTTTTACAGGTCCCAGCCCATACCCGGATCACCGTTTGTCGTGCGCACAAACCTGCCGCAGGAATTGCAGGATAAACTTAGAAAGGGTTTTTTGGATCTGAAAGGCGTGCGCTTCGGAAAGCTGGGAGTCGTCAACGAAATGGATCCGGCAACTGATGCCGATTATGATATTGTCAGAACATTGGTGGCATTAAAAGAGAAAGCCAAGGCCGCCAAAAAGGATTAGAAGGATTCATTCATGCAAAATAAGATATGGCGATCGATGATTTGGATTCTGGCCGTATTTGTATTTTGTCAAACAACATCCGGTTTTGCTGAGGATATCAAGGTTATCGGGTTCGGTCTGATCCCTTCCGAAGAGGCTCATAAATTATTGTCCGAATCCAAGCCTTTTATCGATGTTTTTGAAAAGAAAATCGGATTGCCGATTAAACCTTTTGTGGCGATGGATTACGCTGCGGTGGTGGAGGCTTTGCGAACCAACCAGCTTGAAGTCGCTTTTCTCGGGCCTGCTTCCTATGTCTTGGCAAAAGATAAGGTAAAATGCCCCATCGAAGCCGTTGCGCGCGGGATCATGGAGATAACCGGCAAATCCTCTTACCGATCGTTTATTATTACGCACCAAAACAGTCCAATAAAAACGCTTGACGATCTGAAAGGTAAATCATTTGCGTTCGTCGATCCCGCCTCAACGTCGGGCAACTTTGTGCCGCGCTTTATCTTCGGTGAAAATGGGATTGATCCGGAAAGAGATTTTAGCGCCGTGTATTATACCGGAACGCATCAGGCCTCCCTGATCGCCGTCAAAGAAAGAAAGGTAGATGCGGCCGCAGTTGCTGAGGAGGTTTATACCCTTGCCATCAAAAAAGGGCATATGAAACAATCAGATTTTAGGATTATTTTTAAATCGGATTGGATTCCGGGATCGCCCTTTGTCATCCGCACCAATTTGCCGAGCGAGTTGCAGCGTAAATTGAAAAAGGGATTGCTGGAGATAAAAAACGTTCGTTTCGGAAAACTCGGCATGATCATTGCGATGGACCCTGCAAAAGACGAAGACTATGATATTGTCCGTAAACTGGTTCCTTTGAAGAAACGATTAAAACAATAAATTTAAAAAACAGCCTGTGCCCTTTGAGCACTTGGCGACGGGTTGCGCGGCAACGGTCGGCGGCAATGTCCATTCCCTGCAAGATGAGGGTTGGAACACCCGAAAATTGTTACCCCCGAGGTTATGCAAATGATGGCATCCGAGAGACCAAATATATTGGAAATAAAGGGATTGCGGAAAGAGTTCGGATCAAACGTTGCACTTAAAGATATAAACTTCAACGTTAAGGAAGGTGAATTTATCGTTGTTCTTGGCAGAAGCGGCGCCGGAAAATCCACCCTGATGCGCTGTATAAACCGGTTGGTCAATCCGACGGCCGGCCAGATCGTATTCCAGGGTAAAGTTTTAAGCGGCAAAAAAGAGCAATTGCGTCTTCACCGGCGCAGTATTGGCATGATTTTTCAGCAATTTAA
This sequence comes from Desulfobacterales bacterium, assembly GCA_020345785.1. The sequence continues at coordinate 521,663 of CP070771.1, read as the reverse complement.
TCTGGTTAAACGCCTCTCGGTAATTAAAAATGTACTCGCCGGCTCTTTGGGGTATAAGTCGTTGCTTCCGTCTTTATGCCATATTTACAGCAGGGATGAAAAATTGCGGGCCTTGGCGTGTCTTGACCAGGTTGATATTGTCCACAAGGCCTACCAACGCGCTGACACACTTTCAGGTGGCGAGCAGCAGCGGGTTGCCATCGCTCGGGCATTGAACCAAAATCCCGTCCTGTTGCTGGCCGATGAGCCGGTAGCAAGCCTGGATCCGACGATAGCACGCACCGTCTTAAATTATCTGCGGCAAATCAATAAACAACTGGGGATCACGGTATTACTAAATATCCATCAGGTGAACTATGCCCGTGAAATTGGCCGGCGTGTCATCGGTCTTGCCAAAGGTGTGGTTGAATATGATGGTGATCTGGAAAATTTGACCGATGAAATCCTCCGCGGCATCTACGGCGGAGCACCTGAGGAGACCTACGATGAAATCTAATGCTTTATCCAAACAAGGGCCGGATATCGACTATCCCGATCATTTAAAAGAACTGCTGGAAAAAGCAATCAGTCCGGAGAAGAAGTACCGTCGCCTTGCCTCTCAGATAGCGATTCTTTTAGCGGTTGCCATTGTCTTATTTTGGTCCGGCAGGGACACCGATATAAGTACAACCAAATTTGTTCAAGGCATACCCGCCATTATCGATTATATATCCAGGATGATACCTCCTGACTGGGAATATGCCGAGGTTATTTGGAAGCCAACCATCGAAACGGTAGAAATCGCTATTTGGGGGACCCTTCTCAGTTTCTTCCTGGCCATTCCACTGGGGTTCCTGGCGGCCCGCAACATAGCGCCCCATCGGCTTATCTACGACACTGCAAGACTTGTCTTAAATGCGCTGCGGGGTGTATCAGAGCTTGTATTTGCGCTTATTTTCGTCTCTGCCGTCGGGTTGGGGCCATTCCCGGGCGTACTGGCCCTCGCGCTGCATAATGCAGGGATGCTCGGAAAATTTTATGCGGAGGCCATAGAAGCTGTTGATACGGGCCCGGTTGAGGCGGTGACGGCAACCGGCGCAAGATGGTCGCAAACGATCGTTTATTCAATCATACCGCAGACCATTCCCCACTTTATTACCTATAGTTTATATCGCTTCGAAGTGAGTATCCGGGCCGCTACGGTTCTCGGACTCGTTGGTGCCGGGGGAATCGGTTTCCATTTGATTTCCAGCATAAGGCTGTTTGACTATCAGACGACGTCAATGGTTTTGATAGCAATTGTCGCGCTGGTCGTTATAACTGACTATACCGGCGCACGGATCAGGGCCAAGGTTATCTGACAACGTCATATCATGAGCAGAAATCATGTTGAATCTCGCTCAGTGATGATTTGGTTTCACGAATCACAAATGAAGACGCGATCCAATTTGTCTTCATAAAAATCGTGCAACGATTTTTATTGTTGCACCATCTTTCTGAGCACGTATGGCAGGATGCCGCCGTGTCTGAAGTAATCGACTTCGATCTCCGAATCCAGTCGGGTGCCGACCGTGAAATCGACTTCGCCGCCGTCCGCCTTTACGGCTTTAACCTTAAGCTCCTTGCGGGGCGTGATGTCTTCGATACCGCTGATGGAGTAAGTTTCCGTGCCGTCGAGTCCAAGACTTTCCACGCTGTCATCGCCCTGGAATACCAGCGGCAGCACCCCCATCCCCACCAGATTGCTGCGGTGAATCCGTTCGAAAGATTGGGCGATCACCGCCTTGACCCCCAATAGGTTGGACCCCTTGGCCGCCCAGTCGCGCGAGGAGCCGGCACCGTATTCTTTACCGGCGAGGACCACCAGCGGTTCGTTCGCGTCTTTGTAGGCCATGGCGGCATCGTAGATGTAACGTTCCTCCTTTTCAGGAAGCTTCAAAGTGTAACTGCCCTCTTTGCCGGGGACAAGCCGGTTTTTCAACCGGATGTTGCCGAACGTGCCGCGCATCATGACTTCATGATTCCCGCGTCGCGAACCGTAGGAGTTGAAATCCGCCGGATCGACGCCTTTGGAGATCAGATACTGTCCGGCGGGATAATCTTTGGGGATGGCACCGGCCGGTGAGATGTGGTCCGTGGTAATAGTGTCGCCGACCACTGCCAGCACCCGCGCCTTTTCGATATTGCGGATCGCATCGGGCGCCAGGCTGAATTTTTCGAAATACGGCGGGTTTTTGATATAGGTGGACATTTCATCCCAGGCATAAGTGATACTGGCCACATCCGGCAAGCCCCGCCAGAACTCGTCGCCGTCGAAGATACGTCCGTATTCCAGCTCGAAGAACTCTTGCTTCACATGGGCCGCAATCAATTCCGCGATCTCTTCATTTTTCGGCCAGATGTCGTCCAGGTAAACCGGCTCACCGTTCGGGTCGAGCCCCAGGGGTTCATAGGTCAGATCCACATCAATGTGCCCGGCCAGGGCAAAGGCGACCACCAGCATGGGAGAGGCCAGGAAGTTGGACTTGACTCGTTGGTGGATCCGGGCCTCGAAGTTACGGTTTCCCGAGAGCACCGCCGCCACGTTCAGATCGTTGTCAACGACGGCTTTTTCGATCGCCGGGTGCAGCGGGCCGCTGTTGCCGATACAGGTCGTGCAGCCGAATCCGGCCAGGTGGAAACCGAGGGCCTCCAGATAAGGCATCAGCCCCGCGTCTTCAAGGTACTGGATCACGACTTTGGAGCCCGGGGCCAGCGACGTCTTCACAAAGGGCGGAACTTTCAGGCCCCGCCGCACGGCATTGCGGGCCAAGAGTCCCGCACCGAGCAGCACAAACGGGTTGGAGGTGTTGGTACAGGAAGTAATGGCGGCAATCACGACGCTGCCATTGCCGATCCGAATCGGCATTCCATTGAATTCGATATCACAGCTGTATTCGGTCAGCGGCTTACATTTGGCAGCCCGCCTGGTTTGGGTGCCGGAATCTTCATGGAACTGTGAAATGCGCTTCAATTCTTCGTCGCGCGAGTACTCGCAGACCAGGATATCGGCAAACTTCTTTTTCAAATCCGTCAGCACGATTCGATCCTGGGGCCTGGCCGGACCGGACACGCACGGTTGCACCGAGGCAAGGTCGAGTTCCAGCACGTCGGTGTATTCGGGCTGCTCCGACCCGGTGAAAAAAAGGCCGTTTTCTTTAGTGTAGGCTGCCACCAGTGCGGCCTGCTCCTCACGGCTGGTCATCCGGAGGTAGTCGATGGTTTTCTCATCCACCGGGAAAAATCCCATGGTCGCCCCGTACTCGGGCGACATGTTGGAGATGGTGGCGCGATCTGGAACCGTAAGCGTTTTGAGACCCGGCCCGAAGAATTCGACAAACTTTTCGACGACCCCGTAGTTTCTGAGCATTTCGGTCACTGTCAGCACCAGATCGGTGGCGGTGACCCCTGGCTGGAGTCGGCCGGTGAACTTCACGCCGATCACCTGCGGAATGGACATATAATAGGGTTGCCCCAGCATGACGGCTTCGGCCTCGATCCCGCCCACTCCCCATCCCATAACGCCGATGGCGTCAATCATCGTCGTGTGGGAGTCGAGTCCCACCAGTGTATCCGGGTAGGCGACCGTCCTGCCGTTCATTTCGTCGGCAATCACGACGCGGCCGAGATACTCGAGGTTCACCTGGTGACAGATGCCCGAGCGGGGCGGCACCACTTTGAAGTTGTTGAAGCTCCTCTGGGCCCACTTGAGCAGTGCATAGCGCTCGCCGTTTCTTTCGTATTCCTTTTCAACGTTGCGAACCACGGCCGTTTCGGTCCCGTAACAGTCCACCTGCACGGAGTGGTCCACGATGAGATCCACCGGCACCAGCGGATTGACCTTCTCGGGATTGCCTCCCATTGCCTGCATCGCGTCGCGCATGGCTGCCAGGTCGACGACGGCCGGCACGCCGGTGAAATCCTGCATCAGCACACGGGCCGGATGATATGGGATTTCAACCGGATCATCGTAGGTCTTCTGCCAGCGGGCGATGTTTTCCAGGTCCTCTGCTTTAACGATCCGGCCGTCCATTTTTCGCAAAAGATTCTCCACCAGGATGCGAATCGAGAAAGGCAGCCGCTGGATGTCAGCCACACCGGCGGCCTCAAGCTGCAGGATGTTAAACATATCGTACTGTTTCTGGCCAACTTTTAGCTGACGAATGTAGTCATCTTTTTTCATGATATCCTCCTAGAAATGTTTGCATAGCTATGGCGTCGGCCATTTTTTTCTCAGGGCTGGTGCAAATCAAAATCACAAATTCCAAATCACAAATCTCAAACAAATTACAATCACCAAAATTCAAAATTCCAAACGGGACTCAATCTGTTTTGGTGATCGCTTCAGCTAAATACGCAATCGTTTATTACTAAAGCATGAAAGCTCTAAAACACAAAAAATAGAACAGCTGCATTTTCTTGGTTAGGCCTGTTTCGGTCATTGATTATTGTGATTTGGGATTTATTTGTTATTTGGTGCTTGGAATTTGGAATTTTGATATTTCTGACACCTGAAACCTATTATTCAGACAACATGCTGTTACAAAAAAGGTCTAAGCGCCTAACTACTCCGTCCTAGTAAAGCAATCCAAAGACCCTGTCAATATTTTCGAATTCTAAAAAGACGCGGTATTTCAGCCTATTTTAACCCAGCGGCCACGGAAGTTTGAAAACGCCTTCGGGCCAGTCCATATAGAGCAGCTTTGAGACAAGTACCAGGAAGCCCAGGCCGGCCAGTCCGGCGATCAGCGCCCAAATCCATTTGGCACCCGACAGGTATCGATACAGAACAATAATAAAAATCGTGACACTCAGAGGATATCCGATCAGCCAGATGAAGCCGTACAAAATGATAATGACCACCACGAATAATAGAAATTTCATTAAGACTTCCGACATCTCGATGTCCCACTTGACTTCAAGATCGGCGGTGCCGCCGGCCTCGGCCTCGGCCGTGCCATGCAATGTTTTCCGGATTTCCTGCACCAGATTGATGAGCGCCAGAAAAAAAAGCACCAGGCTGACATAAAATGGGAAGATTTTGGCAAGATAGGCATAGCTGCGTGCTTCGTAAACGCCATAAGCAAAGCCCAGGGTGATCGCTGCGGCAAAAAGGATTCGAATGCTAAGAAGATTTTTTATCATGCCGCCCTCCGGACGAGGCAACGGTTCTTTTGGCCTGAAAGAAAATACCCATGGCTACGGAAACAAAAATAATAACGGCCAAAACAATGACACCGGTTCGCGTCAGCCAGTCAATACCATAGCGCTGAACAGAGATGAAAAGATACGTTTCGAGATTGTCCGAAAGAACAAAGCCGATCAAGGCCGCCGGGCGCGGCCAGCCATACTGTTTCATCACCCAGCCCAGTATCCCCATCAGCAGCAGGGCAATCAGATCCCCCCAGCTGCGGGTGGCCTGATAGCAGGCAAAAGTGATGATCAGCACCATAAACGGCGCCAGATAGCTGAAGGGAATCACGGTCAATCGCGTGATTGGCTTGGACAGGGCGATACTGAGAGAGGCACCGATAACATTGGCCAGTGCGAGGCTCCAGATAGCCGTGTAGATCAGGTCCACATTTTCGGTCACCATGGAAGGACCGGGTTGTATGCCCAGGATCAGTAACCCCCCTAGAAACACCGCCATGGATCCCGAACCCGGGATGCCGAAGAGAAAGGTGGGGATCAGGCCGCCGCCTTCCTTGGCGTTGTTGGCGCTCTCCGGTGCGATGACGCCCCTGATATCTCCTTTACCGAATTTTTCGCGATCCCTCGAGGTCTGAATGATGTGTCCGTAGGCGATCCAGTCCACAACCGATCCCCCCAGACCGGGCAAAAAGCCGACGATGACCCCGATGATGCTGCATCTGAGCACGATAAATTTGTGCCTAAGCGTGTCCTTGACCCC
>CP070771.1:501342-515634 GCA_020345785.1 Desulfobacterales bacterium | reverse complement strand
CTCTCTGGTTTTCGGGGAGTATGATTTTGCGTTTTGGTTTATTGAACCTTGAAATATCATTGACAGTCGGAACATGTCTGGCAAGATCCGAATAGGGCAGTAGCTCAAATAGGTGAATAGGATAATGAATGACAACCAGACAAATGCGCCGTCAAAGCACCGTTTCGAACTTCAGAAAGCTCTGCTTGAAAAAGGATTTGATTTAAGATGGAACCGCAGACAAACATTTCTATTGTTAAGGGGATCATGGCCGAATTTTCCGATGCTACCGGGCTTGCAACAGCAGAAAACCCCCCACGGCGGTATCTTTGGACGGATGCCTTTGCCGTTTGTAACTTTCTTGAACTTTACGACCGGACAGGGGACGAAAGCTGGCGGAATTTGGCCTTTCACCTGGTAGATCAGGTTCACTATATACTTGGACGGCATCGTGAAGACGATCCCCGAGCCGGCTGGATCAGCGGTCTCAGCGAGGAAGAAGGTAAAAGACATCCCACAGCCGGTGGATTGCGAATCGGCAAGCAGCAGAACGAACGCAAGCCTGATGATCCATACGACAATCAACTGGAGTGGGATCGGGATGGGCAATACTATCATTACTTGACCAAGTGGATGCATGCTCTCAACCGGGTTAGCAGGTCTACCGGTGACGCAAGCTTCAACCTCTGGGCCATAGAGCTTGCAAAAGCCGCCCATGCCGGCTTTGTCCGTGCTCTGGATTTCGGATCGAAACGCGTGTACTGGAAGATGAGTATTGATCTTTCCTATCCTTTGGTATCCTCCATGGGACATCACGATCCACTCGATGGTTTAATCACATACACCCAGATTCAGGCAACGGCAGTTGCGCTTTTTAATGCATCCAGGCCGGAGCTCGATTCAGAAATCGCCGATATGGCTTCGCTCTGCCAAGGAAAAAATTGGGCTACGGATGATCCCCTCGGGCTCGGCGGTCTCCTGTGCCATGCATATACAATTGTTCAATTAATGGACCAGGGTCGATTTAATGAGGACGTCTTATTAAAGGATTTGCTGGCATCCTCGCTGGCAGGTTTGGACGCCTTCATGTTAAGTCCTTTTTTAGAATTCCCGGCCGGCCGCCGACTGGCATTTCGGGAATTAGGACTGTCCATCGGACTCCACGCGGTCGAAAGAATCGAAGGATTGATCGGGGAAGAGCCGAATATGTTCGATAATAAACACTCCATTTATTCGCAGATCAGACACCTGCGGCGCTTTGCCTGTTTGGGTGAGGCAATCGAGAAATTTTGGCTTGATCCCCAAAATAGGACAGCTGCAAGCTGGACAGAACATCAGGATATTAACAGCGTGATGCTGGCCACCAGCCTAGCCCCGGACGGCTATTTGAAATTGTAGGCAAAGCCGCTATAAATTATTGAGCTAAATTTGTATTCTGAGTGACTTTGCGAGTCCGCCGAGGCGGATCGGTTCCGGTTCATCCGGCTTAGGGTTCTAAAAGACAATAAAATTAGAGGGGGGTCAACCTTGGAAGAGACAAGTGTGGTGGTCACCGGTCTCGGGGTGGTCACTCCTATCGGTGTGGGGGTGGCACCGTTTTGGCGCAATCTTAGGGCCGGCGTATCCGGCATAAAACCCGTCACGCCCTACGATCCTGTCTTGGAACCCATCAAGTATGCGGCTGAGGTGGATCCGGCCGAATTTGAGCCCATACGCTATCTCACGCGCAACAAACAATTAAAGCTCTTAACCCGCCATTCCCAATTTGCCATGGCGGCAGCCAAGATGGCCGTCGACGACGCCCGGCTTTCCCGCCATGCCATTGATCCGAATCGCATGGGGGTCTATCTTGGCACCCTTTTCGGTCAACCGTCGGTCAAAGACAATCTGGATGTTATTTTTGCAGCCGAATCCGCAAATACGCCCGGTACAATGGATCCAGCCAAGTATGGTATCTATTTTGCCGAACATGTCAATCCCATCGACAACCTCAAAAATATTACCAACCTGATTGCCTGCCAAATCGCTATTGCCCATGACGCCCGGGGTTCCGTCAATACGTTTATCGATACCTGCACCGCCGCTGCGCAAGCCATCGGAAGCGCATACCGGGCAATTCAGCGGGGGGAGGCCGACGTCATGCTTGCCGGCGGTGCTGAAGGCAGCATCTTCCGCCAGTGCTTGATCGACTTCTTCCTGCTTTTTCCAGTAGCTTCCGGCGAGTTGGTATCGACGAGGGCGGTCTGCCGCCCTTTTGACGTCCGGCGTCGCGGATTTGTACCGGGAGAAGGCGCCGGTGTCGTTGTTTTGGAAAATCTAAAAACCGCCCGTCAGCGCGGTGCTAAAATTTACGGCCGGCTGAAAGGCTATGGACTTTCCTACGGTTGCCGGACGACGGACGCACCGAAAACAATTTCGACCACCGGATTTGCGATGCAAAAAGCCCTGGAAGATGCCGGCATCGATGCCTCGCAGGTGGATTATATCAACGCCAACGGGGACTCGACCATCATGGGCGACCGCCTGGAAACGACGGCAATCAAAAGGACTTTTGGCGACCACGCCTACCGGATTCCCATCAGTTCGACGAAATCAATGACAGGGCACCTGCTTCCGGCCTCCGGCGCGGTGGAGCTGATCGCATCCCTGCTGGCGCTGCGCGACAATATCATCCCTCCGACCATCAACTACGAATACCCGGACCCGGAGTGCGATCTGGACTATGTGCCGAATCACGCCAGGGAACGTGAACTCAATATCGTTTTATCCAATTCCATGGGCTGGTTTGGACAAAGCGCCAGCCTGATCGTTGAAAAATACCGCGATCCGGATACCGTTGCAAGAAACTCTATTTGATGATTCAAGCAGCTTCAAGAGGGAAGATAAAATGATGCTCAAAGATAAAATTGCCCTCGTCACCGGCGGATCCCGCGGGATCGGCAGGGCGATCTGCCAGAGACTGGCGCAAGACGGCGCAACGGTGATCATCAATTACCGGTGCGCCGAGAACGCCGCCGCAGAAACCGGGCGTATGATCGAGGCAAGCGGTGGCACGTCGCTCATCATCAAAGCGGATGTCGGCAATTCGGATGAAGTGGATCAAATGGTGGCGGCCGTCCTGGAGCAATTCGATCGCATCGATATCCTGGTCAACAACGCAGGGATTGCGAAAGATTCCCTGCTGCTGACCATGGATGACCGCGACCTGCAGTCGGTCATGAACACCAATTTCGGCGGAGTGTTCAACTGCACCCGGGCCGTCACCAAAACCATGATGCTGCAAAGGAGCGGCCGGATCATCAACATTTCATCCATTGCCGGTGAAAGGGCCGGCAAAGGACACAGCAATTACGCAGCGTCAAAGGGAGCCGTCAACGCCTTTACCCGCGCGATGGCTTTTGAGCTGGGTTCAAAGGGAATCACGGTCAATGCCGTGGCACCGGGCCTGATCCAGACGGATATGAGCAGAACCATCCGGGACAAAATCGGAGAACAGGTTGAAAAATATATCGCAATGGGTCGATTCGGCCGCGCCGAGGAAGTAGCCGCACTGGTCGCCTTTCTGGCATCCGACGAGGCCGGCTACATCACCGGCCAGGTCATCCGCATCGACGGCGGCTTGGCATAGGAACCTGCACACCAGGTGATTATTGATTGTTCCGGAAACGATTGACATCCGATGCTGGGGTTGCGTCATAGAAATACATTGTAAAAAAAGCGAACTGGAGATTGTCTTCGCCAGGCGTTCTGCTGGTTCATCTTTGAAAAATGGTGTGATCCCCCGTTCAGGCGGAGATAGACCCCGCCACTACCCATTTGGCGCTTTAACACGGTTCATCACCCGCTGAGTTCTATTTTTATTTGTTTTGATCATTTGAATATTGTGATTTTGTATTTGTTTCGAATTTCGTGCTTCGTATTTCGCATTTTTAAAGGCTGTTTATTGCTCCCCGGATCGGTATAACTTTTTTGGCACCACTGATAGAAGCGGGGGGTTTGGATCAAACTAGATTCCCCTTGCGGCAGCAGCGCCTTCCGCAATGGCCGCCTTAATTCCCCGAGGCTCTTTTGCATCGCCGATCACATATACCGGCCGATTGAAGTTTCGCAATTCCCCCGCCAGGTCGTTGTTGGATGTATCTCCAACAGCCATGATGACCGTGTCAAATCCGGTGAGTTCCGTTACGGAGCCTTTTGATTTCACTGTAATACGCTTTTCAGTCACATCCTGAACGACCGTTCTGGTCAGCATTCTGACAGCAGCCGCTTTGAGTCGGTTTTCGAGATGAAAACGGATGCCGGTCGGAAGTCCGAAGCCGACTATTCTTCTTTTTTCCACAATGGTCACCCGCTTTTTTTCACCCGCGAGGTAGTCCGCCAGTTCCGCCCCGCGAGGACCGCCGCCCACGATGATGACGTTATGACCGACGTGTCCGATGTCGTTCAAGGCCCGGGCGTAGTTCATGACGTTGCTGCATGCCGGGTCGACATTGAAGGCACAGCAATGGGAACCAGTGGCGATGATGACGGCATCGGGATTCTGCGCTTTGACAATGTCGGCTGTGCAGACGGTGTTCAACACAATCTTGACACCAAGTCCCGAAATCTCCTTGATGTAATAGTCGATGAGCTGCCGGAAGCCGCCTTTCATCGGCGGCAGGGCAGCGCTGAAAAGCTGTCCGCCGAGCCGGACGCCGGCTTCATAGAGGGTCACCGCATGGCCCCTTTGGGCGGCAACTCTGGCGGCCTCCATGCCGCCGGGTCCGGCGCCGATGACCAGCACCTTTTGAGCCCTCGCGGTGTTTTGGCGCGACCGCCCAGCTTCCGATCCGATGTCGGGATTGACGGTGCATTGCAGCCGATCGCGGGATATGCTCTCCACACACTGATTGCAGGCAAGACACGGCCGGATCCCGGCCATATTACCTTGACGGGCTTTTTGCACAAGATGCGGATCGGCAACCAGCGCTCGGCCCATGGCAATCAGATCCGCCCTGCCCTCTTGCAGGATGTCCTCGGCCATGAACGGTGTCATAATTCGGCCGACAGCAATGACCGGAACGTCGATCACGGATTTTATCCCGGCCGCCAGGGGAATAAAGCAGCCTTCTCTCTGGTAGTAACAGGGCATGTTGTAGGCATAGGATTCATAATTGCAGGCCGATACATGAATGGCATCCGCACCGGCCTCCACCAGATGGCTTGCGATGACCTGCGCTTCTTCGATCCGCAAACCGCCGTCAACCATTTCGTCGGCGCTGATGCGGCAGATTAAGGGAAATCCCGGCCCCACTTTTTGGCGGGTCCGCGCGACGATTTCTCGGGCAAAGTGCGTCCGACGCTCCGTATCGCCGCCGAACTCATCTTCCCGGTGATTGGTATAGGGTGACAGAAACTGACAAATCAGATACCCGTGGGCCATATGGAACTCGACCCCGTCACATCCGGCCCGCTTAATTCTAACAGCAGCCGCTGCGAACGCGTCTATGAGATTCCAAATTTCCTCCCGGGACAGCGCCCGGGGTATTTCTCGCATGATTTTACAGGCAATGGCCGAAGGGGCCACCGGTTTTTGGCCGGTGACGGAAGAAGAGGTCTGCCGGCCGGCATGATTGAGTTGTACAACGATTTTGCCGCCCACGGCGTGTATCGCTCCGGCCAGTTCTGCAAAACCGGCCATATGGATGTCATCATCGATGCGCACCATTCTTTCTGTGGCCCTGCCGGAGGGATGAATACAGGCGTTTCCGACGGTGACGTAGCCGGCACCGCCCGCCGCCCGCTCCCGGTAGTAAGAGATAAATTCATCGGTAATGGCCCCGCTGCGATCCGCCAGGCTGGTTCCCATCGGCGCCAGAATGATGCGATTGCCGACTTCCATGGTGTTGATTTTGATCGGCGTGAACAGCAGTTCCAAAGATTTCATACTTGTAATAAATGAACTAAAATTTAAAATGACTGAAATGAGCTAACATTCTGAAATAATATCATTTGATATGGATATTGGCTCGACCAAGTTCATCGCGGTTACAAACCGCTCCTACACTCTTCAGACCCAGCTCCAGGTTTCCTAATAAATTCTTTTTATATCAGACCGACTCTTGTTTTGGCGCGCGGCTGGGCTGAAACCTCAGGCGACTAATCTTCGGCGGCCAGCGGCTGGGCTGACACCTGAACCTGAAACCTTATACAGACCTTTACGGCCTGAAGCCGGCGATGGGCAATCTCCTGCCGGATTTTCCCGGATTTAACTGTAGGGTCTAACCATCAAACCGGCCGACAATTATGCTGTTGCATTGGCCGCCGAAGCCGAAGGAGTTCGACAGCGCGATATCAACCCTGGCTTCGCGGCTTTGATTGGGGACATAATCCAGGTCACAATCCGGATCGGGGTGGTGATGGTTTATGGTCGGCGGAACGATGCGATCGCGGATCGCCAGCAGGCATGTGATCAATTCGACGGCGCCCCCCGCGGCAATTAAATGGCCGAGCATTGATTTCGATGAGCTGACGGGAATCCGGTACGCCCGCTCCCCAAAAGTTTGCTTGATCGCTTGCGTCTCTATACGATCGTTCATGGGGGTGGAAGTGCCATGAGCATTGATGTAGTCCACGTTGGCAGGCTGCAGGCCGGCATCGCGCAGGGCGTTTTTCATACTCTGAACGGCGCCCCTGCCGTCCGGATGTTCATCGGTCACCCGGTATGCATCACATGCAGCGCCGAAACCGATAACTTCCCCATGGATTTCCGCTCCGCGATTTAAAGCATGTTCCAGGCTTTCTAAAATCAAAATTCCAGCGCCTTCGCCCAGCACAAAACCGTCGCGCCTGGCATCAAATGGACGGCTGGCTGTTTCCGGCGCCTCATTGCGGGTTGAAAGCGTATTCAACATACTGAAGGTCATCAACAGCGCGGGGCCGCCAAAGGACTGCGTACCACCACAAATCATTACATCAGCCTCGTCGAACTGGATGGCGCGAAAGGCATCACCAATGGCCTGGGAACCGGATGAACAGGCGGTATTGACAGCAAAGCACGGTCCACATATGTCATAGGCCGATGCGATTTCGGCAATAACATAATTCGGCATGCAGCTTAGGAGCTTGGTTTGAAAATCCTGCGAACTTTGGAAGTACTCAAGATATCTTCGGGTGTTGACCTGCTTTTGCGCACCGATGCTTTCGCAGGTAAGGTATACAAGCCGGCTCAACTTGTCGGTATAGTCGTCCAAATCCTCTGTGACGCCCAACACCAGCCCTGTCCGATTGGGATTTGGAATTTTTTTCGTAAAACCCGCATCCATCATGGCCATCCCGACGGCAGCCAAGCCGAACTGCACGCCTTTGGGCATCAAGTGCAATTTATCATTGTGGGGCGCATAAGTCTGCAGTTCACAAGCTTCCGACTTGATCTCGGCGGCAAACTTCGTCGGACAGGTGGAGGCATCGAAAGATGTAATTATTCCTACGCCGGATTTACCGGCAAGGCTGGCATCCCAATAATTTTCCAATCCGATGCCGATGGGCGTCACCACCCCCATCCCGGAGACTACCACACGCTGCTTCTTCTTCATTTTAAGCCCTAATTAATACGCCAGCCTGATTTTCGAGCACCACTTTGGCATATATTCTGACTACACAATCCTGAACATCCAATTTTTCAGGGCGGATTAATTAAACGATTGCTGATAAATTCTTTGGGTCAGCAGATCATATAGATATTTTATTTTTTCGATTGCCGCGGCACTGTCCGCATCCGCTGCGTGCATTAAAGAAAATAAAAACTTCATGGTTGCCGCCGACTTGTTTTCCAGACGAATTTTAGCGGCAACGGTCGCGGATGTTTCGGTCATTTCCCTGAGGACGACTTCCAGCAACAATTGATCGCCGGGTCTTATGACGCCTCTGAACTTGGCGTTTTCGACCTGCAACAGGACAGCCAGCGCTTTAAAGTCCAGTGAATATGAAATCAGAATACCCGCAGCCTGCTCCAGTGCTTCCACCATCAGGGCGCCCGGCATGACCGGAAAATCAGGAAAATGATGGGTGAAGTAGTCCTCGCTGTTGGACACGTTTTTCACCATCACGGCGCGCTTGCCTTTTTCCAGCTCCAAGATTTTATCGACAAAAAGAAATCGCATATGAATGCCTAAATTGCCTTTTACCTCACACCTTTATCCTTTACCCTATGCACTCTGCCCTATGCTCAAAGCGCTCTGCCATATCCCGCGACCCGCACCCCGCAACTCGCAACACACAACTCACAACGCACAATGCACAATGCACAACACGCAAATCACCGCCGCTAGGCGCCTAGTGATGCCGCTCTCTTTCCAGATTGGTTCTAGTAAACAGGGTATCCGGCAGTTTTTTGTCATACTCGGCCCTTAGGATGTTGACGATGGTGCGATGGGTCGGCCGCAAACTGTTTACCATGGTTAATTTGGTGGGCCGGGTGCGATTGCCCAGCTGTCCGATATCCGTATACGTCAGCGACTTCATCTTTTTGCCGGAAAGGGTCACATATTCCTCACGAAAGGGAATGAAGCCGTCGGTTCTGACCCAGTAATTGACCTGGTCGTAGGTAGTGTCGACTTTGCTGGCCTTGAGCGCAAGAAAGTAGCACGCGATACCTTCGACCTCGACCTGCCCAATTAATCGGGCCTTATAGTCATGCACGAGACTGACTTTCAGAAGATCGGAATTGTTGAAATCACCGCCCATAAATCGCTGGGTCCCCGCAATTCGAACGGATCTTTCCACGTTGGGGATATATTGCCACATATTATCGCCGATCAACAAAAGATCCTTGCCCACCTCCCGCGGCGGATACAGAATTCGCAGCAGAACCTTGTGGCCTCTTTCTTTAAAATAGGTGATATATTTTGATACCAGGTCTTCGGCTTCCGGCCGCTCGATCACCATCACGCTTTCATATTCGGCCGAATCACCGATCATGACCTGATCGGCCCGGCGCACGATTTCGTCGCCGGTCAGCTCCGCAGCATTCAGGCCGCTTGCAGCCATCAAACAGATTGCAGTCAACAGCCAGATTACACTTCGCATAGCGCTGCCTTAATTTTAGTCAATTTTCATTTTAGTCATTTCAGTCATGGCTTATAGCTCAACCGGACTGGTTTGGGACATATCCGGCCCCATCCAGATCAGACTATATATACCGCAGCGCCTCAGTCGGCTCCATGCGCGAGGCCTTGATAATCGGATAGCCGATACCAAGCAATGTCATCACGACCACAAAAACCAGCGAAAATACCACCGGTGGGTAGCTCAAATACGGATAAAGGTGCGTTCCGCCGAACAGATTGGCGGCACCCTCTGTCGGTGCCTCGAAGCCGATCTTCTCAAAGAACAGAGAAATAGCTACGCCTGCTGCGGCCCCGGATAAGCTGGACAACACGCTGAGAAGCGTGCCTTCCAGCATGAATAATGTGATAATCGATTTTTTCTTGGCGCCCATCGCCATCATTGTTCCGATTTCCCGGGTCCTTTCGCTGACCGATAAAAAGACGGCGTTGATCACCCCGACACAGACAATCAGCAAAAGGACAATGGTAAAAATCAGAACAATATATTTAATGAAATAATACTGGGCCAAAATACCCATCATGACCTTTTTCCAGGATAGCACCTGGCACGGAAGGCGCATTTTCTCCAGCTGGGTGCTGATTTTGCTTTCAAACCGATCAACTGCATCCACGTCTTTTAAGTAAACCCCCAGATTGAACACCTGCGTGCCAGGGATGCCCATAAGCGCCTGCGCATCCCACAGGCTGATGTACATCAAGTGATTCACAAATTGCAGCCCGGTGATAATACTGAAAATGCCCTCTATTCTCAAGTCTCCGGCATTTGTGCCGCCGTTGGGCATGTTGACGACCAGGGCCAGCTTATCTCCCACATCCACCTGGAGCCGACGCGCCAGTTTCTGGCTGATCATGATTGCTGAACGATCGTCTTCGGTGAGATAGCGACCTTTTTCCATTTTCAGGTTGGTCTTGCGCCGGATACCCTCGGGCTCCATTCCCATGATCATGCAGTTTAACGACGAGGTCTCGGAAAAAATCGCTCCCTGGAATTGAACTTTGCGGGTCACATAGTCAATGCCGTCAATCTCATAGATCGCCCGCTCTATCTTCCGATATTGTCTTAATACCGGGTCTTTGTTGCGAAAGAGCAAATCCAGGAAGACCATCTTTTCTTTTTCAAGCTCTTCGCCGATCTGGTTGACGACAAGCTTGCCGCTGTCAGGAAGTGTTGTCTTAGGCGGAAAAACCATCACATCCTCGACGATGGTGCCGGTGAAGCCGATAATCGTCTGCCGGATAATTCCATCCGTCAGGGCCAGGCCCACAATGATCCCGGCGGTCCCGATGGCGATGGAAATCCCGGTCAAAAGATTCCTGGTACGGTATTTAGCCAGATTACGAAAGGCCAGAATGATAAATTGCTTTTTCATACGTATCTCAACGCTTCAATCGGATCCAGATTAGCGGCCTTGCGGGCCGGATACAATCCACCGGCGGTTCCAACCACCAAAATCCACAGAAACGAAATGATGACCGGCTGCAATTCGAGAATGGGATACAACTTGCCCTCCAAAACCAGCGCCAATCCCTCAACGATACCGCGCTGCGCAAACCACTCGGTGATGCCGATGCCCAACAGCACTCCTATGGCCGAGGACAGGAGCGAAAGTGAAAACGATTCCAGTAAAAATAGCCCCAGAACCCCTTTGCGCCTTAACCCCATGGCCATAATGGTCCCGATCTCCCGGGTCCTTTCCTTGACGCTCATCAACATGGTATTGGAAACCGAAATCGCGGTGATGGCCGCCAGGATGAGCAGCAGGAAAAAAACCAGAACCCGTCCCAACAAGGCAATATGGTAATAAAAACCACCCAGGTCTTTCCAGGTCTTCACCTCCAGGTTCCATCCCTGCTCTGAGAAACGGCGCCGCAGCCACTGGGCCGCTTGATCGGCCTTTTCCTTGTCCGTTAAAAACAATTTAATGCTGGAGCACTCGTTGGACCGCCAGTTCAAAAGCTTTTGGAGCCGACGGATGTCCGTGAAACTGACGCGGTCCGCAAACAGCGGCATGGATCGCACCACGCCCCGGTAGCGGGCCTTGACGCCTTCCATCATGCCGTAAGGGCCGCCGGTGATGATGTACATCATGTCGTTTAGGGACGGCTGGAAAAACCGTTCCATGTTGGCGCTGATCAACACCCCTTCGACCACATCTTCGGAAATCCGGCTGCCTTTGACGAGTTTCAAACCGGACAGCGTTTCCTCCACCTTGTCGGGTTCCACCCCGACAATGATGGCGAAATAGTTGCTGTCGGTGCGGTCGTACAACAGCATCTGATACAATATTTCTTTCCCATGGGCTTTATAGAAGGGCGCCTGCGCGATCAACTCTTCAACCGGCACGCTGTTGCTTATTTTGGGAATGTTGCCACTCATGGGCATGATGATATCGAAGTCCCAGCCTTTGGCAAACACCTGAATGTGGCCGGTGGTGGTTCTGATGCCGACATTGACCAATTGGTGATAAAAGGCTTCCCCCATGGCCGCTGCAAAGATGATCGCCGACACCGACACCGCCATGATCGATCCCGTCAAAAGAGATCTGCGCCGGTACAGGGATAGGTTGCGAATTGCCAGCTTAAAAAATTTAATAATCACCCTTTCAATCCTCCGGCAAGCGCCGCGCTTCAGCCGAACGGTCGCATGACGACCGGCGTATCAACCAGCGCGGTACTCTACGGCAATACCGAATATATTCTGCGCCAAATTGTGCGGCCAGGGTCGGCTCCTCATAATAGCGCACAAAAATGTGAAAACAGATAAAGACCAAAACTGTATATCCGCCCAGGATTGCCGACTGAAAGAAAACGCTCTCCCCGATTAAGATGCTCACGATACCGATATACATCGGGTTGCGGCTGACGCGGTAAAGGCTTCCGACAACCAGGTTTTTAGGTGGCTCCAGCGGCGCCGGTGTACCTTTCCCCGTCGAAGCAAAGTCCCAGGCGCACAGCAGATATATGACGAGTCCCAACCCTATCAGGGACGGACCGATAACGGCAGATATGACAGAGTGAATCGGCGGCGGGTTCTGATGAATGCGCAACAGGCAGTAAGGAAGCAGTATTGTTACCGTGCCGGGCGCCAATATGGTAAAAATTATTGTTTTTACCCAAATCACGTTTCACCGCCTCTCGAATCGGGACGAGTCCAATCGGATGTTTCGGGACAACGTGGGGTGAACAGGCAAAATAGGCGTTTTTTCTGCGTGATGGCCCATATATGGCAAAAAAAGTATCGTGTGTCAAGCGAACGGATTATTGCGATACCGATCTCTTTTCCGCAAAGCATGTTCCTTGATCCCCCTCAGGCCACCGGATTCCATTATTGAGAGACCGAAGTCTGGCTTAAATCTGTTCTTTTTAGTTATTATTAGTTTATATAATATTACTATTATCTTATTTTTACAAAAATTATCAAAAAATGATTATATCAATATTGACACATTAAAAAGAATATTGTTATATGCCGTTTTGTAAACGAACTCCCGTCGTTTACTTTTATAGATGGGTGGTTTTTATCGCTAAAACCGCCCATGTTTCTTCTCACTCTACGGAAAAATGAGGATTGGAGGAACAAAATGATCAAAATTCTCTTCCGGGGCGATCCTTTTCTCATTAACACTTACCATACCCTTTGCCAGCCTGAAGGTGCGACGGCCGGACAAGCGTATGCCGTAAACTTCATTGATTGCATTGTCTCGGAAGAAGGCCAACAACTCATTCGCAGCTACGGGGAAAAGAGTGCGGCGAGGGACTTTATAATGATGCGGCCTACGCCCAGCAATACGCTCATTGACCCCAGGCACGTGGCGGGCGTCTAGGGACTCACAATGACGCACTATTATTTGTAATTATTAGTTTCTATAAGTAAGTATTTTCAAAAAACATCAATAAATATTGACAATAGATTCCCAATTATCTAATGAACACAGGGATCGGGTGCCGATGTTGGATGTACCATGCAACCTGACGCTCTCGAAGTAACGTTGTGGGTGATTAAAGAATCCCGGCCCAGCTTCCGGCTCGAATAGCCTCCAGCTCGGAGAGAGGAAGGGCCAGGAATACAATGTTGGACCTAATTTGAGCGATTGTCGAGGTTGCCGTAGCTACAAGGAAGATGCTGTTCCGCTATAGTGGACTATGCGGTGGATCATCTGACGACGTAGATGCGGTAAGATCGGCAATCCCATGAGGTTTCAAATTTTAGGAATTCAAATAGATAGAATCATCTGAAAATAAATGTAAACCCAGCATTCCTAAAATTTGAAACGCTCAACTTAGGTTATAATAAATGTTTGCCGTCTCATGTATGCAACGCCAGGAACATTCCAATGAGCCAATTACTAACCACCAAACAGGTTTCCGAATTTCTGAATATTAATGAAAAGTTGGTCTACAGTCTTGTTTCTGAAAAAGGACTGCCCGCATCCAAAGTCACCGGCAAGTGGTTGTTTCCAAAAAATCTGGTGGAGCAGTGGATCGAGACCAATACCATAAATTATCCTCAAACGGCTGAAAGCCCTTCTGTTTCCCGGGCGGTCCTTATCATAACCGGCAGCAACGATTTATTGCTGGATAAAGTGATATCTCTTTACAATACGCATTTCCCCGGAAATATCGCCGTATTTGGCAATCTGGGCAGCATGGGCGGATTGCAGGCACTGCGACAGAGTTTCTGCCACATCGCTTCCAGCCACTTGCTCCAGGAAAATGGCGACGATTACAATTTTGAATTTGCCAGCCGGGAGCTTGACCGCATGCCGGCGATCGTGAATTTCTGCAAACGCGAGCAGGGCATTCTGGTACAAAAAGGCAATCCCAAAAAAATCAAAACGGTTTCCGACCTTGCCCGACCGGGTATCTGCATGGTGAATCGTCCCCTGGGAACCGGCACGCGGCTGCTGTTGGATCAGGAACTGAAAAAAGCGGCCGTGCGCGGCGATAAAATTGATGGTTACAGCCGCGAAGTCCACCGTCACCTGGATGTCGGACTCGAGATATTGGCCGGACGAGCGGATGCCGGCCTCGGCATCCATGCGGTTGCCGGCTTGCTGAATCTCGATTTTGTGCCGCTGCGCTGGGAGCGCTATGACCTGATGATTTTTAAAGAACGTTTTTTTGATGCCAATGTGCAGAATTTTTTAGCCCTCTTGCACGAGGAGCAATTTTTCAAGCTGGCCGAATCATTGCGCGGCTATGATGT
>CP070771.1:486833-501242 GCA_020345785.1 Desulfobacterales bacterium | reverse complement strand
TAAAAATACCTGTAAGCAGCGCTCCCAAAAGGACCAGACCAAGATGTTCCGGACTCATAACCACCTCCCTCGCGTACCTGCATACAGGCTTTTTAACAATTCAGAGACCCCTTGAATCATGAGCAGAGCAGCTGCAACCGGAATGACCGTTTTGAAGGGATACAGGGGAGGACGCCAGGGACTGACGACAGATTCCTCCAGAATTTCCCAGGAGTGGAGGGCTTCTATGCTTGAAAACCAGAAAAATAGGAGCATGCCCGGAAAGAAAAAGAAGATGTAGAGGGCGGCATCAAGCCATCCCTGCCTGCGGACAGAGAATTTTTCATAGAAAACGTCGGTGCGGATGTGGCCTTTCTTGTAAAGGCAGTAAGCCGCCCCCAGCATGAAATGGCTCCCGTAAAGCATGTAGGATGTATCATAGGCCCATTTGGTGGGGGCGTTGAAGACATAGCGCGCAATGACCTCGTAAGTCGACCCGCCGACCAGGGGAAATATCATCAGCATGAATATCTTACCCGACAGTTCCCCGACATAGGTATCAATCAAGCGGATGACGGTTGCCAGGGCCTTGGGAGGTGGCTCTCCTTCGGGTTCTGCTTCCTTTTTGGGAACAAACTCCTCATCAATCAATTCATCCATTACTCAGCACCAATTCTCATCAGAGTCAATTTGAAACAGAGGGGTTAGCTCCCGCCAACCCCTCTTGTGAAAAGGCATTATACGACAGACCCTTCTATTGCTTGCCCCAGTAGTACTCGGCCGCGAACGAGTAAGGGGGGAACATAAAACTCCGCGCGGGGACGAGAACGCTGGCGAACGCCTTCTGGGATTCCAACGTTTTCTTGAAGAAGGGATTCTTGGCGGATTCTTCGGCCGCGATCTTATCCCAGGTCTTCAGGAAGGTGATCAGAATATCCTCGGGGGTCTTGTTTATGGTGACACCGTGCTCCTCCCGCAGCGTTTTGAGGGCTTCGGCATTATACTTGTTAAACTTGGCCTGCCAGCGGATGAATGTGTAAATACAGGCCGATTCTACAATTGCCTGGAGATCCTCCGGAAGCTTGTTCCAGACATCCGTGTTAACCAGCAACTCTGCGACGGTGACGTTTTCGTGCATCCCTGGCAGGTAGTAATTTTTCCAGACTTCATGCAAGCCCATCTTCATATCCTCACCGGGGGTGACCCACTCCGCAGCATCGATGACGCCGCGCTCACCCGCGGGAAGGATCTCTCCACCGGGCAGGTTAACCACGCTCGCTCCGGCCTTCGAAAAGACCTCGCCGGCCATTCCCCCGACGCGGTACTTCACGCCCTTGAAGTCGTCCCAGTTTTTGATGGGTTTCTTGAACCAGCCAAGCGACTGGGGTCCGGCAAACATGATGGGGTAGGGAACCACATTCAGTTTCAATTGTTTCTGATAAAATTCGTTATAGAGCTCGAGGCCACCGCCTTCAAACATCCAACCGAGATAGTCGGTAAAGTCCATGCCGAAGGTGCCCCCCGGGCCCCCGGTGAACAACACCGCGGTTTTGTCCTTTCCGGCCCAGTAAGAGGCCCAGGCATGGCCGCCGTCAATGACACCTCTGGAAACGGCATCCAGAACTTCGAACGGCGGCACGACGGCCCCGGCGGGAAGGGTCTCTATCTCGAGCCTGCCCCCTGACATCTTCTTCACCTGATCGGCGAACATCAGAAAGTTTTCGTACAGCGTCGATCCTGCTGTCCAGGTGGCCTGGAATTTCAGCTTGAACTTCTCCTGAGCAAGGGTTGACTGGGGCTGCACGAAAAGTATCACAGCCACCGTCAAGACGATAAGGGCGATCCATCCATTACGCAAAACTTTGATTCTCATGTTCTACCTCCTTTCGATTGTGGGCAAAATGCACATCATAATAGGTGACGTTACAGCAGGGGGATAATGAAAAATAAAAAAACCGTAAAAAGATAAAAAGCCTCCAAGAGTAAAGGCAGTCCCTCAGAGGCTCTTAAACCGGCATCGTCCGCAACATCCTTCGCATGGCAAACTCCTTAATGTCGGGTCAAAATTTTTGCAGTATTTAGACCATGAACAAAATTCTATTTAGTTAATGATCAATATTTAGCTATTCAAGGACGATTAATACAACACAGATCGATTGTCAAGCAAAATTTCATTCACCCTCGGCACCTGAAGTCAACGACCACCCGCGGAGCAGGTGGCTTGAATTTATCCGCCTCTGGCGGGTTTTCGGCCATAGGCCGATAAGGCAAGAGGACGTCGGTACTCGTATCGTTGAACTTGCAATCCCGCCAAGGCGGTATGCGGAGTCCCGCCAAGGCGGGATTTGTATGGCAAGAATCACAAATCAACGGATACCTGACCGATCCAAAATTTTAGAATTATGGTATTGCTGATTTTGAAGGATGATTTGGATGGGTGGTCTTAATCCATTATCCTCTAATTCATCTACCCCGGATAACAATGAACATTCTCGTCATTTTCAATCGGACGACTATTTTTATCCCTACCTGATAACGCAATTTTTCAGGGGCGGATGAATTAGAGCTCCGGTTGTTTCTTCAGCTTCTCTTCCCAGAATTTTCGTTCCTGCTCTCTCCAGTTCGGACCGTGAAATCTTTTGTCATAAAATCCCCCGAGCCTTTCGAACCACTTGACCCAGGGGCTCTTTTTCTTCTCCAGAGCATCCAGCACATCTGCGACGAAAAGCTCAATTTCATAAATCTTATCCTTAGGGGCAAAATAAGCAGCCCCACTCTCAGCAGATTTTTTGAGGCTCTCTTCGGATAAGGCATGGGCGGTGAGCATCAGCGCCGGTATTTTCTGTCTATTTGCAATTTCAAGCAGCTCAAAGCCCTGCACGCCCATTATATCCAGGATGGCAATAGCGTACTTCTGTTCCTCCAGGAGCCGCTTGCCTTCCTCAAATGAGGATGCAGTGTCTACCCTGCACATATCCAAAAGTTCAATTAACGATTCAAGGACATCCGGCTCATCATCCACAATGAGAATCTTTTTCCCCTCTAATAATTTCCTCGGGTCCATTTCATTTCTCCTTATGTTTGCTGTCCAATGTAAATAACCTTTAAAGGCGTTAACCATTGAAACTGCTTAATCCGGCTATCATTCCACATCCATGGGGCAAAGACGCACCCCATTGACCAGGATTAATGATACAACACCCTTTAAATTCCAAGTCAACGTATATGATCGATGAATTGACGTTTAGCACGCAGGATTGTTAAATGCAAATGCCATCTTTCCTGTTGCTTCTATCGCTCGTTCATATAATATTGCCGTGACCGCTTTTCATAAGATTCATTTTGAATGAACAGCTTAACGACGCGGCCTTTCTTGAAAGATAGGTGCCAAAGTCAAGCTCAATAACTTGTTATTATTTAATATTCTCCTCATTCAATACGAACCCTTATGGTCGAGTTCAGGCGGTTTCGGTGGCGATTATCCACGCCGCGCCTCAGCTCTAAAAAATTTTCCGACCCTTCGAGTGATTAATTATTTTTCCGCCAAGGTGGTAATTATGAATGACTACATTAAGATGTTCATCGCTATGAGTGTTCTATTCGTTGTTTTGATGCTGACAAAAAAGTTTCACGCCTGGAAGATAAAACGGGCATACTTCAGCATTGTGAAGGAAATCAGGGCGAAAAAGGCATTCGATTCGCAAACTGCGGTAAACCTATCGTATGCCCGGAGCCCCATGTTTCGGGTTGGACTGCGAGATGTCCGGCCCATAGCGCTTGAGCATTTGGTCCAAGACAGTATTGTCGGTGTTACGGATGACGGGAAATACTATCTAAAAGATAAAAATGTATGAATCCGGGTTTTGGTATGGTTAGAATTTAGGCCAGAGCCTGCAGGTCGGAAAGGCCGGAGCCTGCCCTACGCTTTATTAGTCCCAAATCCGCAGACGATTATCTCATTCCTCTCAAACCAATAACCAATAACGATAACTTTTTCTTTACTTCTGACCTCTGTCATTTGTATTCAAAGAGGCGAGAAGGCTGGGAGGCCTGGAAGCTGTGAGGCTGTAGAAGGAATCATTGCCGTTTTTCCGACCTCGTAATTGTCCTCTGCCTTCTATCTCTGTGCTATGCCCCATGCTCCATGCCCTATGCTCTGCCCTCTGCTTGCCGCGCCATCCTGTCCCGTCGTAGTCACGCTGCAAGCGTGACGAAGTCGGACATGTCCGGCGCAGCTTCAGCGAAGCTGGAAGCCCGAAGGGCGACGGGGGGTCCTCAGACCCTCTTATCCAGCATAAAGTAACGGCCGTCCTCCGTCATGCCGACAATGTGTTCGGCTATCAGGCTTTTGAGCGCCGTTGGACGATGATCTTTCAATCCAATTCTGAGAAAAGATCGGTTGGCATAAGGCAGAACAATCGCCGATTCGGGAGTAAACGCCTCCCGGCTTTTTAGATCTTCAATGATCCGCAGGTACGCTTTTTTTATCTTCCAGGCATGAAAATGTCGACTCAAAATAAGCGCAGCCACCAGCAGAAGAATGCTTATGATCAGTTCACCTGTTTCAGGCATAATACCTTGATACCTTCAGGATACGGCATTATAATATTTTGTTTTCTTGTAAAAGCCGGGATATACCATAACATGTTTGGTCACACGGGTAAAGTCTTTGATGGAGTGCGGCCAAACAGAAAAAAGGAAATTAAAAATGGTTCCTGAAATCAAAAAAATCCTTTACACCACCGACTTGTCCGAGACCTCCAACTTTGCATTCAGCTATGCAGCCAGCCTTGCAGACCGTTACGATGCCGTCATCACCATTTTGCATGTTTTAAAAGACGCAGTGCCCACTTCTGAAAGCCTGGTAACAAACGTCCTTGGCAAAAATAAATGGAGAGAGCTTCTTGATCGCAGCAAAACTGAAATCGTCGAGAAAGTCCGGCGGCGCCTGGAAAATTTCTGTGAAGAAACAAAGGCCGCCCTGCCTTCATGTCCCTTCATGATGGAAGAAGTTATTATAAAAATCGGCAACCCGGTTGAAGAAATTATCCGGGAAGTGAACAAGAACGATTATGATATGGTAGTCATGGGCGCCCATGGACATGGTGTCATCGCCGACGCCGTTATGGGCAGTGTATCGAGGCGTGTCATACGGCGATGCCGCAAACCGGTTCTGGTGATACACCTGCCCAAGGGGGGGTAGGCGCACAGCAGCGTCGTATCGACAAAATGAACATCGAACATCGAACGTCGAACATCGAACGCCCAATTAGTGTATTCTGTCTATTTTATAAAAAGGAACCCGACATGCAACTGATCAGCGAGTTGATAAACAGTGCCGCCAGGGCGCATCCGGACAGAGCGGCGATTATTTTTGAAAGTTCAACCCTGACCTTCGGCGAGCTCAATGAAAAGGTAAACCGTTTGGCCTGCGGCCTGCAAAAACTCGGTATTCGCAAAGGTGACCGGGTACTGGTGCAGCTGGCCAACGGCCCTGAGATCATCATGGCCCATTACGCCCTCATCAAGGCCGGCGCCATTGTCGTCCCCCTCAACGTCATGTATGTTGCCCACGAAATCGTCTATATCGGACGTGATACGGGGGCCGGCGCGGTTATTACCGACAGCAAGTTTTATCTTCGGCTGCAAAGAGACTATGCGGCATTACCCGATTTGAAACATATTATCCTGACCGACGATGCGGTTTTTAAAGGCTGCCACCGATTGCAGGATGTGGTTGCGGATTCAACCGAACACTTTGATCACCTGGAAGCCGGTTATGATGATATCGTCAGCATTATCTATACCTCCGGCACCACCGGGCGACCCAAAGGGGCCACCCAGACCCATCGATCCATCCTGTCCAATGTTTCCTCGCTGTGCAATTTTAATAAATTCAACCAGGAAGACCGACTGCTGTGCGCCCTGCCCCTGTTTAACAATTTTGCGCTCAATGTGGTCATGATGTCCGCCTTTTATCTGGGTGTCCCGCTCATCCTGGTTGACAGGTTTGAAGCCCAAAAGGTGCTGGGGCACATCACCGAACACAGGGCCACCTATTTCGCGGGCACACCCACCATGTATGTCTATCTTCTGCAATCCTATGATCCCGCCAAACATGACGTTACTGCCATGAGGGTCGTCAACTCCGGCGGCGCCCATTGTCCGGCCACATTAATCAAAGATGTCGAAAAGACATTTCACGTTGTTTTCCTGGACGGCTACGGCCAAACCGAAGGTTGCGGTTTTACAACGCTCAACCCCATCGTCGGCGTTCGCAAACTTGAGTCGGTGGGTGTCCCCATCGCCAATGTCTGGATTAAAATTGTGGACGACGATTTAAGGGAACTGCCGACCGGCGAGGTCGGCGAAATTGTGGAAAAAGGCGATGTCTTCTCCATTCACGGCTACTGGAATCGGCCGGAAATAAACAGGGAAGTTTACAAAGAAGGCTGGTTCCGCAGCGGGGACCTCGGCTACCTTGACCAGGACGGCTACCTTTATGTCGTCGACCGCAAGCAGGATCTCATCATCACCGGCGGCGCCAATATCTATCCGGTGGAAGTTGAAGAAGTACTCTATACCCATCCGGCCGTAGCTCTGGCAGCGGTGATCGGAATACCCGACGAAGTCAAAGGGGAACTGGCCAAGGCCTATATTGTTTTAAAAGAGGGCATGCATGCAACCGAAGATGAGATCATCGAATTTGTGAGAACCAAAATTGCCAAATTTAAAGCCCCAAGAATGGTAGAATTTGTAAAGTCGCTGCCCCAAGGTCCCACCGGCAAAATCTTGAAGAGAGAGTTAAGGGCCAAAGTAAAGAAGGTTGACTCACTTTAAGATGAGTTGAGGATGATATTCCTCGATGACAGGCAGAACTTCGGTGAAAGATTTGCGAAAACCTGCGACGGTTTGATCGATGACAGCTTGCGTCATCGGCGTAGATAAGGCATATTCTCCGCGCTCGGCAATCCAGATGCCGTTATTCAAGTGGCATAGGTGGACAATGGTCGGCAGATTGCCCGCGTTTTCCATGGCGCTTCTGGCGTCGCGGTAATTATGAAGTCCTTCCCGTGTGTAATGTACAAAGGAAAGCGACCCGACGCCCGACATGTGTGCATTAAGCGCCAGCTCCTCAAAAACCTTGGTGTTTATCTCCCGGCGAAAGTAATCACCGAGTTCATTTATTTGATGGTAGACCGCGGGTGTCAACAGCCTCAGGGCCGCCAATCCCGCTGCCATGGTGACAGGATGCCCGTTGAAGGTGCCTGAATGCCTGAGCTTGCCATTCACGGGAGAAAATTGTGATATGATTTCGCGACGTCCTCCGAAGGCGCCGACAGCGAATCCACCGCCGATCAATTTTCCGATGCACGTCAGATCAGGGGTTATTCCGTAAAACTGCTGGGCTCCTCCGGGAGCCAGACGAAATGTAACGACTTCATCGAAGATCAGCACAATTCCAAGCCTATGGGTCACCTCTCTCAAATAAGCCAGATATTCTTGCGTGGCCGGAATGACGCCGGCTGCCGTCATCACCGGTTCGATGATGACCGCCGCTAAATCATTGCGATTCGCTTCAATGAGCGCCTTGGTGGCGTCGATGTCGTTGAACGGCGCGACGATCATGTTTTGAAAAACATTCGCCGGTATACCGGCCGACGACGGCACCGGGCGGGGGCTTCTTTCGTCGCCCGCCTCACTCAGAGAGGGAAAGACACTGATTTCCACCATATCGTGGGTTCCGTGATAGATCCCTTCCATTTTAAGAACCTTATCGCGGCCCGTAAAAGCGCGTGCAGCCCTTATCGCAAACATCGTGGCTTCGGTTCCGCTGTTGCAAAACCGCACTTGTTCAAAGCAGGGAATGCGCCGGCAAAGTTCTTCAGCCAGCATGATCTGGCCTTCATGAGGCGCGGCGAAGTTCATCCCCATGTTAAGTTGTTCGATGGAAGCCGACCGGATGTCCGGATGGTTATGTCCCAGCAGTTGAACGGTGTAATTATTCAGATGATCGATATACTCATTATCATCGGCATCATATACCCGGCAGTCCTGACCGCGGACGATGAATGTCGGGTAGGGTTCAAAGAAAACGGCCGTGCGGGTATCTCCTCCGGGCAGATAGCTTGTGGCTTTGTCAAACAACACTTTGGATCTGGCTGTGCGTCGGCAATATGTTTGCCTTATCTTCTCGACACATCGGTCGGCAGCACTGGCTTTCGTCATGTTAAATCTTCCTTGAAACTACTTCGATTGCTTGCGCGGTTAAGATCAACTCATGAATAGCTTGTGGGCGTCTCCGATAATCCCAGCATTTTCCGAGCCTGAACGGGGGTTGCGATCTCGCGGTTTAGTTCGTGTGCAATTCTGACGGTTCGCTCCACCACCTGGGCATTGCTGCTCAATTTTTCGCCGCGGCGATAGTAGATATTGTCTTCCATACCTACCCTGGCATGACCGCCCAAGAGAATTGCAAGCGTCGTCATCGGCAGCTGAAAAATGCTGATTCCGGAGCAAAGCCACAAGGAGTCCTTTGGGAACTCGCTCAAAAGAGACACGACATTTTGGACGGCGGGAAAACTTGAAGTCTGGTAACCCATCACCGTCTGTATCCAGTAAGGTTTATCGATTAAGCCCTGATCGATCAAATCGCGGATAACCCATGCACCACCGGAATGATAAGTTTCCAGCTCAGCTTTTATGTTGCGTTTCTTCATCTCTGATGCAAAGCGGGTGACCCATTTGTATGAAAATGGCAGACAATCGTCATAATCTATTGCAGGGTGAGGGTGCGGCAGGGGCGCTTTGCGCTCCTTGAGTTTAAATTTGCTCATGTCAGGCGTCAGATTCAAAGATGCGACCTCCGGCATGGCATCCAAACAGGATAATCTTTCCTCCATGGTCATATCCAGGCCCCCGCCCGTCGTATTATTAATTATGATATCGGGGCATCGTTCTCTTACTTTTTGGTTGACCTCATGCCATACCTCGGTGGTCCGGGCGCAGCTGGCTAAATTGTTCGGATCGCGGGCATGAATATGGACCATGGAGGCTCCCGCCTGATAGGCCCCGTAAACGGAATCGGCAATTTCATCGGCTGTTTCCGGCAAATTCTCATTGTACTCCTTTCCCTGGACCCCGCCATTGCATGCGACACATATAATCAGAGGCGGCATGCCTTGCTGGACTTTTTCCATGAATTCGTACGAATCGGCATAATTCCATATGTAATCGGACTCTTTAAGCATGATTTCCTCCTTCTATACACAGCTTCATAGAAACAGTGCTGTATAATCAATTGATGTCCTGCCGGCAATTTGACCCTACCACAGAAAACTAATAAATTTCACCGCAGAGGCGCGAAGGTCGCAGAGAGCGATTATCTTTTATTTGCCGTTGAGAGGACGGCAAATAAAAAAGACTCAAACCCTGCGGGCAAAACAAAAATCTGATCTTCGAATTGTCCTGTTTCATATTCGTATGAATTTAATGTTTGCCTTAAGATTTATTAGCTGCCGATTTGTTTTCTGCCATCGGCTGATTGTTTTTCATTTGCCTTCCTCTCAAAGGCAAATGAAACGAAAAGTTTTCTCTGCGCACTCTGCGCCTCTGCGGTGAAAAAATCAGTTTATACGTCACCGGAATTACGAATAGTAGCATTAAGCTTAACGGCTTAAATAATTTGCAGCTTAGTTTTAATGTCCTCATCGTACTTGCCCTGCTTGTGCAGCCATTCCTTCTCCTTGTAGGCCGGGTTCGGATGCTTGTAAAAACCCTGGCCGCTTTTGACGCCCAGCTTGCCCTGGGAAATCATATCGTCCAGCAGCCCGGGAGGCCTGTCTCTTTCTTCTCCGCTGTCAAGATAGTATTGTTTTTCTATATCCCGCACCACATCAAGTCCGATGATGTCCATCAATCCGAATGGCCCGAAAGGTGTGCCGAATTCCATCATCCAGGCGCGATCGATGTCCTGGTAGTCAGAGTAGCCTTGATCGACCAGATGCAATACTTCCCGTTTGATTGCCCGCCAGACGCGGTTAAAGGAAAAGCCCATGATCTCGCGGTAGGTGACAATGGGAACCATGTCCAGCATACGAACAAATTTCTCTCCCGCCACCATGGCTTCATCCGCGGTCTGCGCACCTCGCATTAACTCCACCAGTTTATCGGTCGGTTCCTGGGGCATCGAAAAATTAATGTTGAAGAATCGTTCCGGTCGGCTGAGGGAACCTGCTATTTTAGAGCATGGCAACGACGATGAGTTGGTACAGACATACGCTTTTGAAGGCAATAATTCATCGATTTCGGCCAATACCCCACGCTTTAATTCCAGGTTCTCGGGCACCGTTTCAATGATTAGATCTGCCGCACCGACGCACTCTGCTAAACCGTCGCAGGGATGCAGTTTGGCTCTGGCGGCCTGCGTCTGTTCCGCGGTCATGTGGCCCTGTTGAATTCTCTCCTTCAGCCAGTCTTCAATTTGCGCCACCGCTCTTTGTAGTGCATCGGGAAACTTGTCATACAACATGGTCTCTAAACCGGAGACGATACAACGATGCGAGATTTTGGTTCCCATGGTTCCGGCGCCGATAACGGCGATGCGGGATATTTCCATTGCCAGACCTCCCCGTCCATCCGGTTATCCGACTGTAACCGTGCCATCCGGTTTGATACGGATCTTTTGACCGGTCTTGACATAATTTAAAAACTCATCTCCCAGCTGGTCAACCGCACAGATGCGGATGCCGGCCCAAACCTCCGCCAACACTAATCCGGCTGCACTGAGAGAATCGATATGCTCCGCAAAAAGCATCGCACGTGGTGCGATCCCCATCTTGGCGATTCTATCCCAGGCTGCTCCGGCAGATGTTGAGCCGATGCTCTTGGGCAGGCACAGGATCTTGTCCGTGAGATCCCGGCCAAAGAGTTCCGGGTTGCCCTGATCCCCACAAATGGCCGTGGTCGCGTTGGTAAGGATGCTTTTATAGTAGCAGGCCAGCGTATTAAATCCGGTATGGGTTACAACCGCCTCACCCTTGATTTCGTCCGGCAATACCGACCGGCCCTTGAATACTCTTGCCATTTTATCTCCCCGCTACATTTTGCCGCCGACAATAACCCGGATGAGGTCATGGTCCAAATACATCCTGGCCGTGGTGAAGGCTCGAAACTTGTTGGAATTCGTAATCATCGCCTCGCGCGCACACAGCTGGTTGTTCATGTACGCTTCCGGACATGTATCTGTCAGTTTCACACCGGCGCGCTTGAGCCGACGGAACGCTTTTTCATCCGCTTGAAATTTTTTTATAATCTGCGGCGCGGCGCACAAGATGGTTTCCACGGTGACCTTGTCCCGTCCGGCCGCCTGCAATCCCTCACAGATATTTTCCGTCCACCGGTATAACTCACTCAAGCTCAGATGGGGGCATCCGATCATGCATTTGCGCGGCTCGGCGTGTTTGTCCGCCCACATCACCGGATAAGATGAAAAAAGCGCATCGAGCTCCCGGTCATTGATGGTGTATGTCCTGTAATCGGGTTTGAGTAACTTATGACCGTCATCAGTCGCCTCCGGGGTTATCTGATCTACATGATAAAGCCCGACGGCCCCGATGGCGGCGCAGGCGGCGCCCATCTCCTTTAGAAAATCAATGGTTTCTTCATCCAACCGGGGCGTCAAAAAGCGTTCAAGACCGATGATGAATGGAACGTCCTCCAGCACCTTCATTCCAATGGCGGCCCCCAGCAATTGAGGATTCGGGCGCTTATTTGTCTTGACCTCGACCAGCCAATTCGCCCGGCGACCCTCATCGGTCAGCAACCCGGTCAGCGGCGTTTTTCCGATAATATTGGATAGAATGTCCAGGATGGAAGAATTCCGGTTGGTCCGGGCGCCCAGGACCGAGTTTGCATATACCACGCAAGAGGATTCGGACCATGCCAAAATCGAGCCGCGCGGCGGGATATTGCCCACCTCGGGAAAATAAGGCGTGCACGTGTATGCATCTTTGTCCCGCAGACCCAGTTGCAGCATGCGCTCATCGTAGGCGGGCTGGTCGCGCAGCATTTCCATAAACAACCTTTTTTGCTCCGGGGTGACCCCCAGTGTTTCAAAATCGGTGGGGGCCCGGGGATCCAGGGTGAATGGATGTTTCGTTTTGAGCCCCGCTGCCGCCAACTCGTCGAGCATCTCCAGCCGCGGTCCGACACCGGGCAATGCGAATGGGATGGAAAAATGTCCGGACCAGTCGATATCAACGAATTTTTCGGCCTCCAACGCTTCACCATACAGCACCATGGTTCTCATTATTTTTTGAAGCGTCGGGCCTTGTTTCCCGTTTAGAATTTCCTGTTCGTCATGGGTTAGAATCATAAGCCGCCTCTATTTATTCGAACATTCGAAGCCACCGGGTTTTCATCATTTGAGTACTAAGTACATAGTTTCATAAATACAGTGAGGTATAGTCAATGGATGACTTTACAGCAATTTGACCTCACAACAGATAAATATTTATAAATTTCACCGCAGAGACGCTGAGGTCGCAGAGAGTGTTTATTTTTTATTTGCCGTTGAGAGGACGGCAAATAAAAAGACTCAAACCCTGCGGGTAAAATAGAAATCTGATCTTTGTAGCACTCGATTTGGTATTCATAAGAATAATATGTTGACCTTACGATTTATTAGTGATCGATTTATTTTGCGCCATCGGCTGATTGTTTTTCATTTGCCTTCCTCTCAAAGGCAAATGAAAAGAAAAGTTATCTCTGCGCGCTTTGCGCCTCTGCGGTGAAAAAAAATTATTGCTAATACGTAACTGTAATTACGAATAGGAGCACTAAGTGATGCCTTTCCGGCGACAGAATTCTGCTTTCCAGACCGCAGCTGCAATACCTCGCATCGCTCTCTCCGGCGAGGGGAAAACCGGTATGCCGGCCCGATGGATGGAAAATCTGCTGCGGGTCTCTTCTTCACCGCCGCCCATATAGCTGACGCATAGACTGGCTCTGTTTGTCGCAGCCAGAAATTTAACGACCTCGTCCCCGCCGGCGACAGGATCGCCGAAACTAATGAGGATGATATCGGCAATCGCATATCGATCGACGAGTTGAGCCACCTGCTGAAAATGCGCGGCATCCAATGAAACCAGGTCGATCGGATTGTTTAAATGTGCAAGCGGCGGCAGGTTCAAATTTTCCAGCTCCGCCCGTAGGGCCGGCGGCAACTCGGGAAACCTCAGACCCCTTGTTTCGCCCTCGTCCGAAGCCAGGGTTGCGGCACCTCCGGAGGTTGAGATGATCACTATCCGGTTGCCTTGAGGGGGCGCTAAGGTGGCTAAGGCCTTGGCCTGATCATAAAGGGTCGGCAGGTCTTCGGCGATCACAGCGCCAAATTGTCGGCAGGCCGCTTTAAAAACCGGGTGCCGGCCGGCGATGGCACCCGTGTGAGAGGCTGCCGATTGAGCGCCGACCGGGGTTCGCCCGGCTTTCAGAATCGCGACCGGCTTTTGCAAGGCTGCTTTTCCCAGGGAGTCCAGAAATCGCGGCCCGTTTTTTAAACTTTCCACATACATGGCAATGGCGCCGGTGTTTGCATCCTGGGCAAAGTAATCGATGTAATCAGCTTCACATATATCAACCTGATTTCCCAGGTTAACCGCCGCTGAAATGCCTAAGCCATCATCTGCAGCCCACTCCCCTAAAGCAGTGGTGACCGTTCCACTCTGGGTGACGACCGCCAACGGACCCTTAAGGTCGATGACGGGAAAGAACATCGCGCACATCTTATTGGGCAGATAATTGACACCCTGGATATTCGGCCCCATTAAGCGCAATCCGAGTTTTTGGGCAGTACAAAAGATTTCTTCCTCTAAGTCCGGTCTGCCGGCCTCCCTGAATCCGGCTGATTGGATGATCGCTCCTTTGGCCCCTTTCTGTGCGGCCTCATGCAGAATGCCGGCCACGAATTTGGCCGGTACGATGATGACCACACAATCGAGTTCGTCGGGCACCTCGCTGACCGAGGCATAAGCCTTCAATCCCATAATTTCTTTTGCTTTGGGGTTGACCGGATACAAGCGCCCCTCATAGCCTCCCTTTACCAGAGAGCTCATGGTCATATAGCCGAATTTCAGAGGATCGGCAGAAGCGCCGACCACGGCAATGGATTTGGCCTTAAAAATCGAATCAATGGCCTTGCTGGTGGTAAGCAATCTTATAGCTCCTACCTGAAACCTCTTATGAAACTTCACCTAAACGGCACAGCGAATCACGCTGAAGACGTGATCTGCGACCCGAATATCGAACCGCAGAATTTAGAAAATCCCCCCGGCCCCCTTTAGGAAAGGGGGAGTTCCAGGTCGTTTCGCTCGCGGCCTTCGTAGCCAATCTGGCGAAGTAGGCTTGCTCAGTCTTTTTTATAAAATAGAC
>CP070771.1:472273-486733 GCA_020345785.1 Desulfobacterales bacterium | reverse complement strand
TACAGGAAGCCTAGTCGGCAAATTAATGCAAAATGATTGGCGCCATATGACTCAGATATTAAACCATGGTGTTTGGAGGATATATCTAACATTCAGGAGCAGGCGCAGTAAAACCTTAATTACAACCGCCACTATGGTCAAAACCAGAAAAAAGTAAACTGCGTAACGAACACGTCCCCATTTCTCGAAACGGCGACGCCAGAAGGCATAGGGCAGGAGCATTCCCGTGAGGTAATAGATGCCTAATAGGGATCCGCCCAGCCAATTCGGCAGGTTGTGAAAGTTTGGTCGCGCCGGCCTTGCCATGCTCCAGTCCTGCCAGGGCCAGTACCAGTCCCAGTTGGATCCACGGAACCAGGCTGCCATTATTGTGAGTACAGCCAAAAACAGTAGACCGGCGGTAAACGGCAAAGTGGCGCAGATTCGACCTCGGAAGGAATAATACCCCTCACCTCGCGGGTCGGTATCGAGCAGGGGAATCAAAATCAAACCAGCTGTGATCAGCAAAGGGATAACGACGCCTGCCAGCCAAGGATCAAAGTAGAGGAGCATTTCCTGAAATCCGAGAAAATACCAAGGCGCCTTGGCGGGGTTTGGCGTAAAATCCGGGTCCGCAGCCACATCTAAAGGGGCTTCAATCATCAGTCCCAGCCAGGCCAAAACCAGTAAACACGCAAGTGCCGCCAAAAATTCTTTGAATACAAAACCAGGGTAGACCGGCAACTTGAGGGAATGATCCTCCTGGTTTGCCTCATCGGTCCTGTTTTTCGGCAGGTCCTTTGACAATCGACCTCCTTGAGATTTGAGCGTTTGTCACAATAACATGACGATACCGGCAGTTTTTTGATCCGATGGAAAATATTTATGACAACCGGTGTTATCAGTAATCCGCAATCTTTTATTACGTACGAAGGTTGACCGGCAAGGCAGCTACCTTAAAGCCTTGCTGCCAGTTGGCCGTCCTTGCGAATGCGCCAGAAATGCACCATTAATAAGATGCCCGCCAGCAGCGGTAAAATATAGACATGCAGGCTGTAAAACCGGATCAAGGCCCCGGGGCCGAGATCTGAATCTCCCAACAGAAAAACGGTTATATCACGATCGTAACTGAGTCCAAGCTCCCGGCCGAAGGGCCCATCAGCCCCGAGTAGTGGCGTCGAATGAAGCAGATTCGTGCCCACCCGGGTTCCCCAGTATGAGATCTGATCCCACGGCAGCAGATAGCCCGTAAACGCAAAAGCCAATACAATCAGAAGCAGGCAAACGCCGACAATCCAGTTGAATTCCCGCGGCGGCTTGTAGGAGCCCGTGTAAAAAACACGCAGCATATGCAGTACGACGGTGATCACAATGCCATGCCCGGCCCAACGATGAACGTTACGCAAAAACCCGCCTAGAAAGACGGTATAACGTAGGTCCAAGATATCGGAATAGGCATTTTCCAGGGTCGGCCGGTAATAGATCATTAAAAGGGCTCCGGTGAAGACCGTTACCAGAAATAGCAGGAAGCTCAATCCACCGAGGCACCAGGTGAAACTGATCTTCATCCTGTCAGCCGATATCCGGGTTGGATGAAGGTGCAAGAAAACCGTCCGGCGCACTGCTTGTAACTCTTCGGCCGGAGTGCGGGGCAGGCCCCGTCTGAAAATTTTGCGCTTAAATTCCGGGGGTCGCTTCATGGTCATCATCTGCAATTCGCAATCTGTACATCAGCGACCAGTGACAGAGCGTGGTTCCGGTCCCTTCCAGGGGCCTTCATCATACTCCCGGCTCTGCCAGTGGTTGCTGTTGAGTCTTTACTGTTATTTTTTGCATTTTATGGAGAAATTTTTTCATCACGAAAACACGAAATTTAGAAAACACGGAACTTTTATTTTATCCTTTTCGTGCTTTCGTGATTAATTTCTTTTTTGGTTCCGGCTTGTCCGGGTTAGGTGGAGCTTTATGATTGCCCTTGTCTGAATTTTGCAATTATTCTCGCCGGGAATGCAGAAGACTGTGTATCTGAACGTTCTCTTACGCGAAGTTCAATGGAAAAAATTCAGCTATTACGTTGCTCCGGGTCGAAAACGGGGTACAGGGCCTTTTCCTCGTTTTATGACATTATCCTGATCTACAACCAGAAATCCGTTATCATCAAGTCTGAGGGCCAATAGCTCCAGTGGACGGGGTGGGGGCCCCTCCACATTTCGCCCCTCGGCATCGTATTTCCCGCCATGGCATGGGCACAAAAACATTTGGTGATCCCTGTTCCAGACCACCATACAGCTCAGGTGTGTACAGCGGGCGGAAAGAGAGAAAAACCCCTTATCATCGCGCGCGATAAAGAATTTCCCTCCGCGGTGGTAGGTCACCTGACCGGGCTGATAATCGTCCGGGTAACCGACTTGAACGGACCTGGCGGGCCGGTTAGAAACCCGCGGCCAAAAAAACTTCAATACGGCGGCCAAAAAAGTTGTTAAGAAAAGACCGAACCCGGTCCAAGAAAGTTTCAGCAAAAATCTGCGGCGGTCCCGCGCGTGTTCAGCGGCGGGGATGGTGGAGTTAAGCGACATTCTTGCGACTCGTTAATTGTTCTATATATATTGTATTAGCCAGTTGCTGATTCACATAATTTTAGACATCATCTATAACATACAAGCCGAACTAAAGTACAGGTCAAGGAAAAAAATTATTTTTTAAATTTTAAAAAACTCTAAAAGGAATTTGGAGAGGAATTTAAAATCCTAAGGAAAAAGTGCTTGTTTCAATGACCATCAAATGACGGTGTCTCCTCGGCTATGTTTTGCCTGAAAACAGGATGAAAAATACGGTGAAATTGGGTATACGACGGGAATCGAATATAGAAAGAATATAGAAAGGCGAATGTCATTATGTTCTTGATTTAATGTTACAATGTGATATATAATACCTTTTAACAGAGTGGTATAAAGCATATGAATCTTACCCGAAAAAATTTCATTCTGTTTATCATCATCGGCACTCTTATGGCCGGCATTCCGGTTATCATATGGTGCTCATTTTATTGTGTCTCAAGCAATCTCGGCCTCTATTCTAACGTGGCAAGTAGGTGCCCCTTTTCATTCCATTCATTTGTCCAGATTGTCACTTTGTCCTCAGCTCTTTCTGTTTTACCGCTTGCAGGTGTTTTTCTTTTTAGGGACAGGCAATTCATACCGCGGGGAGTCTATTGGCCCCTCTTTAAACCCCCACGGTTTTCCCGTTAAACAATCACGACCAATTCGATTTACCTGAATAATTTCATATTGGCTCAGACCGCCTGAAAGTTTCACGATTTGTCCCCTTTTTATATTTTCAGGTGTTAATAAATTCGAAGTGCAGAATAAAATTTCGCCTATAACCGTAGAGGACCGAAAAGAAGATTTTGATGGGAAAGAATCAAATATTTAATTTTGCTGCTATTGCGGGGGGCAGCAAAACAAGGAGTCTAAAATGAAAAAGGTTTTTGTCCTTCTAATTATTTTTGGAACCTGGGCCATTCTCGCTCCCGGGGCAATCGGCAAAGCTGGCGTGGATCTGATGGCGGCCGCGGGTGTGGCTGAATTCAACAGGGGAATTTTTGCTCCAACCTTTTCCCTAGAGGATGTTGCGGGAAGATCCGTCAAGCTGCAAGACTTTAGGGGTAAGGTTATCTTACTGAATTTTTGGACGACATGGTGAACTTGGTGCAGGAAGGAGATGCCTTCCTTGGCAAAGTTATACCACGAGTTTAAGAACCGCGAGTTTGTAATTCTGGCTATTGATGTCCAGGAGACCCGAGAAATTGTGAAAAAGTATGTCGAGAAAGAAAAATTACCTTTTCCTGTGCTGCTGGATATCAATGGTAAGGTTTCTTTTGAATATGGCATCCGAGCCCACCCCGCCCATTTTCTGATAAACAGACACGGAGAATTGATTGGAAGTGCACTGGGAGCAAGAGAATGGTCGAGTACTGAGAGCCGAAATCTTATCCAATTTCTTGTCGATCAAAACAAGAATGAAAAAAAAGGACCGAGCTAAAAATGGGCCTGGACGTGGAAACAGAAAAGTTGAACTTGAGGGCGGTCGTTCCCGTCTTTTTGGCCGATGCCGGGTTAATGGTGCTCTTTGCGCTGAATCAAAAGGAATCATTTTGAAAATCAGGGGTTAGGGTAATTTCCACCACCCATCTGATCGACCGGGAGGGCTATATATCAGGAGTTGCATTAGGACCGCGCGATGGAGCAAACGAAGGCACTTTTACGTTGATCCGTCTATTGCTGCAACATTTGGCGAAACCTTGGATTTTAGTGAGGCCATGACATTCCCAAAAAATATTACGATCCCCGTCGCTTTAGTAGCCGGAATACTTTTTTTCCTTATTTACCCGTCTCCAGCCGTTTGTTCCTTCATCTCTCTTCTTCATTTCAGGGATATCCTATGATAATCTCAAAGCACCACTTCAGGCAAAACCAACCAACCTCGATCCCATGATCATCAATTTTACCCTAAATGATCGTAAACAAAATGGGATAGTTTTTTTAACTTTAGGGTTTCACCCGGCATACAAACGTCCCAAACCGGGTACAAAATACCCAGCAGGTAATCAACAGAATTGAAACTGCGAAAAAATTTCTCAATTAAAAACATGGTCATCGCTCAAAATGGATTATCAGCAACACTGCGATTTGCTTTGTTCGCCGCCGGCAAGCCTCAAAAAGGCCGAATTGTGCGGTTGATCTTTACGCCACAAAGATTGTTACGATCGTGGCATAAAATTTGAAAGATTAAATTGAATGATGAAATGCCATGGCAAGAGGACCAATCACAGCCATAACGGAAAGGAGACAATAGTGAATCTCAAAGCATCTATTATCGATTTAATAACGCCGATAAAGAAATCATCATCTTATAGAAAAAGAAATTCGAAAAATAAGGAGACAAACTGCGAGCCATCACGCTCGAAAGGAGCATCAGATACAAACGAATCGCCCGCTGCAGATTTCCTGGAAGGCATGAGCTCTGCGACGGCGCGTATCGTTATCGAAAGAAATCTCCCGGAAAATTACTTAGATCAATACGATATTAAGGAATTACAGAATCAAGGAAGATACTATATTGCAAAAATCGTTGAACCTCCGGGAAAGGTAGTCGCAAGGCTTCTTGTCGACAAATTAAACGGCGCCGTTCATTTTCCGAAAGATAAATTGAAACGCTGAGTTGCTTATCAGACATTGTTTGCTTTTCAACCGGCATGGTGATATCAAGCAGGATAGATTGCCGCTTTATACTCCGTTTGCCTGCTTCCGTCTCCGGTTTTAAAAAGAGCCTATGCGAATTTTTCCGATCAAAAAGATGTACTTACCAGCGCTTTCCATCGTGGCGGTAGTATTTCTTCTGCTCATTTTGATTAGCATTTCCACCTACCGCAACCTGGATCGTGAAAAATCCATGGCCTTGCATTTTCTTTACCGGCAGGGGGTCGCGCTGATCCGGTCGCTTGAGGCCAGTGCCCGAACGGGGATGAAATCACTGATGTGGCAGGAAATCTCCCTGGGTAGCCTGATGCAGGAGACCGCGAAAGACCATGACATCGCCTACGTTTATCTGGTAGACGGATACGGCAAAATCGTTCATCACTCAGATCCGTCCAAACAGGGATCAGTATCTGATTGGAACCCGAAAATAAATGAAGCGGATCAGATTGCCACCCGAATTGTTAAGTCCGGGAAAGCTCATCAGATTTATGAACTCGCCAAGCTTTTTGCTCCCATGTACGAACCGTCCATGAGTCGGCATCAAAATTCCAAAATGCTATTCGAAGAGCGCACGCCGCCGCACGCACATAGCGGAGATATCATCGTCCTGGGTATGAAAATGGAATCCATCGCCCAGGCCCGGCGGGCCGACTTGCAACACGCCTTCATTATGGCCGCCATCATTCTGGTACTGGGTTCCGGCGCCCTTTTTTTTATCTTCGTTATTCAGAATTACTACCTGGTCGACAAGACTCTCAAACAGACGAAGGACTACACCCGGCAAGTCATTGCCAGCATGGCCAACGGCTTGCTGGGCATTGATACCGACGGCAAGATAGCCTCTTACAACCAGCCGGCACTCGATCTGCTCGATCTCGAGGAATCCGATGCCAAAGGCAAAGATTTGAGTTCTGTTATTAATTTCACCGATTCCGGTATTCGCCGCACCATCACGGATTATATTCCCGTCTTGGACCAGGAAATTCAGCACCGAAAAAAAAACGGCGAAGTCATTCCCCTGGCCATAAGTGCAACCCCGATTCAAAACGAAGCCGGCACATGCCAGGGGGCGGTGATCGTGTTGCGCGATTTGAGTGAAATAAAAAAATTACAGGAGAAAGTCAGGCGGTCGGAAAAACTGGCCGCCATCGGGGAGCTCGCTGCCGGTATCGCCCATGAGATCCGCAATCCCTTGAGCTCGATCCGCGGTTTCGCCCAGTTTCTGCGTCACGCCCTGAAGGATAAACCTCAGGAGCAAGTATACGCCGCCACTATGGTAAGCGAAGTAGATCGAATTAACCGGGTGGTGACCGACCTGCTGACTTTCGCCCGACCCATGGAGGCTGAACTGGTACCGACGGATATAACGGACCTGATCGAACATACTGTGCGTCTGGTGGCTGCTGACGCGGATTCACGCGATGTCTCAGTTCAAACACAGATTGCAGACGTCAGCAGACTGCCGCTGGATGCCAACCAGATGACCCAGGCGCTGCTCAACCTTCTTTTAAACGCGCTTCAAGCGGTGGACCACGGAGGACGCATCGAAATAGGTGCCGACTTGAATGCCGATGAATCATGTCTCCACTTATGGGTCGCAGACAACGGTGCCGGCATTGCGCCGGATCAAAGGGAAAAAATATTCGAGCCTTTTTTTACCACGCGGGAAAAGGGCACCGGTCTGGGGCTGGCGATTGTTCATAAAATCGTGGAAAACCACCAGGGCGAGATAAAAATTGAAAGCCCGCCTGCCGGAAGAATTAAAGGGTGTCGATTTACCATGATCATAC
Source organism: Desulfobacterales bacterium (assembly GCA_020345785.1). The sequence continues at coordinate 479,706 of CP070771.1, read as the reverse complement.
CGACGAACATCACCCATAAATCCCGCAAGAGAATCTGAGAAAGGATCGTCCCAGTAAAATCGACTGTCTTTTTGCTACCACAAATAACGATTTACTAATGCGGCAATAATTATTTAGACATACTTATTTTTTTTTAATATTCACCGCAGAGCCGCAAAGTACGCAGAGATTATTTATTTTATGTTTGTCGTTGAAAGGACGGCAAACATAAAGGGCAATCCGTCTTAACCGACGAAATCATATAAGCGTGACAGCCTGAAAATCGCACGGGAAACCATTGCGCGAAGCGCTTATGTTTTTAACTTTCTGGCCTCTCAACAGAAAGTTAAAAGAAAAAAATCCCTTTGCGATCTTTGCGGCTCGAGCGACGTGTCGGGGCGTAGCTCGCAGAGCGAAGACCGAAGCGGGCGGTGAATCCATGTCTTAACACTAATGAATTCATTACTAAACAGACCCATACAAAGTTTGGAATAATTGAGCCATGAAACCAAAAATACTCGTAGTGGATGATGAATCGTCCCACCGTCAGATGATAAAAGCGGTTTTGTCCGCCGAAGGCTATGAAATCAGAGAGGCCGCCGACGGTAATCAGGCGGTCAAAGCGGTTGAAGAAAAATTTTATGATCTGATTTTAATGGATATCCGTATGCCGGGACTCAGCGGAATTGAGGCGCTGCAGAAAATCAAAGACATCAGCCCGGGGATTCCGGTTATCATCATGACGGCCTACGCATCCGTGAATACGGCCATCGAAGCACTCAAATCAGGCGCCTACGACTATCTGACCAAACCGCTTGACATTGAAGAACTCAAGATACTGGTGGCCAAGGCATTGCGGTTTCAAAAGCTTGAACAGGAGAACATCTACCTCAAAGAGCAGCTGAACAATCGCTTTGATTTCTCCAAAATCATCGGCCGCAGCCCCGCGATGAAGCAGTTATTTGAAACCATGGCGCTGGTAGCTCCATCTGAGGCGACCGTGCTGATTGTCGGAGAAAGCGGCACCGGCAAGGAACTGATAGCCAACGCGATCCACCAGAACAGTAGCCGAGCGCAGCGTCCTTTTATCAAAGTCAATTGTGCCGCCCTGCCCGAGACGTTGCTGGAAAGTGAATTGTTCGGCCATGAAAAAGGCGCTTTCACCGGTGCCACGGCGCGCAAACAAGGGCGCTTTCAGCTGGCCCATAACAGCTCGATTCTATTGGACGAAATCGGCGAAATGTCGCCCACCACCCAGGCGAAGATTCTAAGAGTACTTCAGGAAAGGGAGTTTGAACCCATCGGCAGCACCCAGACGATCAAAGTCGACACCCGGGTCATCGCCGCCACCAATAAAAACCTGGAGGATGAAATCAAAAAAGGTCGGTTCCGGGAGGATCTCTTTTATCGAATTAATGTGGTTACCATCCAGTTACCGGCGTTAAGGGACCGTCAGGAAGATATCCCGCTGTTGGCGGATTTTTTTCTCAAACGGTTTGCGGAAAAGAATCGGCGGGTGATCAAAGGCTTTACGCCGCGCGCAATGGATTTGTTAATGCGCTATGACTGGTCGGGCAACGTGAGAGAACTCGAAAACGTTGTTGAGCGGGCGGTTATCATGGCGCGGGGAGAGATGATCACACCCCTGGAGTTTCCCGAAAATTTGAAAGAACTCGATGGGGAACTCAAAGAGCCGATCCTGAACCTCTCAGCCGGTCGATCCTTGAAGGAAGTGGAAAAAGAAATGATCCTCAGGACGCTGGCTGAAACCGGCGGCAACCGCACCCATGCGGCGAACATTTTGGGCATCAGCCGTCGCACCCTGCAGCTCAAATTAAAAGAGTATGGGATTAATCCGCCTTGAAAATCATGATATTCAGGGTTGGATAGAGTCAATTGAAAATTGAAGCAAGTCGTTCGATCGAAGGTTCGGCGGATTAATTATATGCTCAGGTCAGCCGGTAGGCTACCGTGCCGGCCGGATGTCTGTACCAGCCGGGATCTTTGTCGTAGGACGCCAGGCGGTCACGCACCTTGACCACTGTAAACATACCACCCATCTCGATATTGCCGAAAGGCCCTTTGCCCATCATCATCGGCAGCGTGTTCTTGGGCCCGCTTAGATGGTCGATATGGTCGGCATGCTCGGCCATTCCCGTCTCCCCCATGGCCATATATCCGGGGATCAGTTTGCGTATATTTTCTTCCAGGCCTTTTTGGTTCACTCCCAGAGTGTTTGGCAGGGTGTGCCCCATTGCGTTCATGGTGTGATGGGATTTGTGGCAGTGCAGTGCCCAATCCCCGGGTGCATCGGCAATGAATTCGACATCACGCGTGGCACCCACCGGAACCAGGATCGTGGTTTCCGGCCACTGGCCGGCTTCTGGTATGCGACCGCCGTCGGTGGCGGTTATCTTAAAGGCGTGGCCGTGAATATGGATCGGGTGCTCATCCATGCTGAGATTGGCGAAGCGAAGGCGCACGCGATCTCCGGTTTTGACCACCAAATGATCGATGGCCGGAAACACTTTGCTGTTGAAGGTAAAGATGTTAAAGTCCAGCATGACCGCCGGGTCCGGACGATAGGTGCCGGGATGGATCGCCCAGGCGTGGAGCATGATGGCAAAATCCCGATCGATTTTGGGCGTCTGCGGATTTTGGGGATGAATGATAAAAAAGCCCATCATCCCGACAGCCAGCTGAAGCATTTCATCGGCGTGCGGATGATACATGAAGGTGCCGTGCTGACGCAGCGTAAATTCGTAGACATAGGTCTCGCCCGGCTTGATGTGGGGTTGGTTCAACCCGCCGACTCCATCCATGCCATTGGGAAGATATATGCCGTGCCAGTGGATGGTGGTGTGTTCCGGCAATTTGTTGGTAACCAGAATGCGCACCCGGTCGCCTTCGACCGCCTCTATGGTCGGGCCCGGGGTCTGACCGTTGTAGCCCCAGCATTTGAGCGTCATTCCCGGTGCAAATTCCCTTTCGACCGGTTCGGCGACCAGGTGAAATTCTTTGACACCGTTTTTCATCCTATAGGGCAGGTTACTGCCGTTGGGCGTTACCACTGCTGTTAAATTCGTTTGACCTCTGACGGTTGCAGGGGCTGCATGGGCACTGTGCTGATGTGATGTCTTGTGATTCGACCCGGCTCCATGGGACTTTTTCAGCAGTGCCGTACTGCCGGCTATGGCCGTAAGACCGGACAAAATCACCTCACGTCGCGTTATCATGAGCTGTCTCCTTATTTATTCTGAGATTGAAAACCTGGTTCCTCTGGGTCAGGTCAGAAAAGATTGGCTTTGCCGTAAATGAATGCCATGGGGTGTTGGAATCATGGAGTGTTGGAGTAATGGTTAAAGGTTTGATATCTTTCTTTTCAATACTCCAATACTCCATCACTCCAGTAGTCCACAATCGAGACTTCCAAGGCCTTCTGAAAAGGTTCTAACACCTTAATATTGTTTATAGGTCCGTTTTTTTTAGGGGGGTGTCGCGGACAAACTGTTATCACGGGCAGTCGTCGGCGCGGGCGGCTCTTTCGAACCGATGCCGTCGGATGAAATCGTCGTGTTATCCGCCGGTCTCCATCGCCGACGGCAACCTGCCTCCGGCGGCCCGCGTTAATTCGGTCCGAATGATCCAGTAATCGCGCACCGCCCAGATGTATTTTTGATAATCATCAAATTCTTGCTGCTTGGCTATCAACAGATCAGAGGCCCCCACCAGCATGTAGTTGTATTTTTGCAGGGTCAGGTGCACGATCCGCTCTCTGAGCGGCAATATGACCCTGCGATAGTGGTCTATCAGGTTGCGGGTCATCAGCAACTGATTGCGCAGCGATCGGATTTCGGATCTGGTTTCAATGGCCTGAGCTTTCAATCGCTTCTGGCTCTGCCGCAATTGAGATTCCAGCCGGGCGATATCAGCCTGCTGCTGATTGAAAATCGGCAGTTCCAGGGCTAACTCCGGACCCACAACCCACTGGCCGTCGGTGTCGCGTTCGGCGCTGACACCGACCTCCACACTGCCGAAATAGCGCCAGTCAATGGTAATACCAAGGGCCTGGGCCAGGGCTTCCATCTCCTTACGGGAAGCCGCGATATCCAGCCGGTTGGCGATTGCGAATGCTTCCAGGTCTTCAAGATGATGTTCTTCCGGCGGCAGATCCGGCAGTTGGCCGGGTATCTTCCAGGATGTCTGTCTCCCCCACAGGCCCATCAACCCGGTCAATCTTTCGCGGGCAGTCAGCAGTTTGGTTTCGCTTTCGGCCAGCGCAATGCGGGTTTGCTCGAATTGTCCCTGCTCATTGACCAGTGCCAGCGCACTGATGTTGCCGGCCCCATGCAGCCGGCCGGCCATCTCGTAAGAATGTTGCGCCGCCTCGGTAATCAGCTTACGCATTTGGTTGACCTGCTTGGCAGCCAGAACTTCATAGTAGCTCTTTTGAACGTCGGCAGCTAACGCAATGACCTCATCGGCGACCCGCAACTTGGCGCGTTCGAATTGAATGGTCGCCAATTTTTTGCGAGCCGGCAGCATTAACAGTGTGAGAAAATTCTGGGTAATGCCGAATTCAAGATTGGTCATGCGGGGATACCGGTCCGGAAACCGGGCCTGGCCGAAAAATACCGGATTTTTCAGCAGACCGGCTTCGACAACATCCGCCTGGGTGACACCCAGCTCTTCGTAGGTTGCCTGGAGACGGGGATTGTTCAACAGGGCGATCTGGACAACCGCATCCAGGGTCAATTCAGTTTCGAGCAGCCGGGAGATCATCGTTTCCACATCGGCATCGGCCTCGGTTCCCTGGTTCCAGTGTAGATGATGATCCATGCGCTGTCCCACCAGTCCCTGGACATCACCGAATCCGGCCTCTTTGGGCACCTGGGCACAGCTGAAGAGCAAGACCGGCAGAATCAGAAGACTTGCCGGCAGTAGTATGAATTTTCGTTTCACGACAACGTCTCCTAATGCTGATGTTCGGTGCCTTTTTCCGAACCGCCTGCCTGCGCATTGGTTGGCGGCTTCATCTTCTGCATCCCGTGGTCATGCCCGGCACCCTCCGGGTTTTTCGGATGATCGTTATGTTTGGGATGATCACCGGCGGTGCCCGCCGGCGGAACCGTTTGCGCATCAAGAACCTTCATTTCAAAAGGATTGGGGGGTGGAACGAAGGCAGCCGCCTCGGCAGCGGAATTAGCCGGATGGTTTGGCGAAAGCTCGATGTCGATCTGCGTCGTTGCACATGCGCCGATCATCAGACCGGTTGACAGAACAGCTAAAGCTCTCAAGAAAGTCATGTTGGATATTTTCATGTTTTTAAACCCCGTTTTTGCGTTGACCCCTCTGCCCGCGTTCCTGAGCAGTTTTGACTTGTCGCGGCGCGTTTGGTCCGAAAATGAGCGGTGCGCAAATTTTTCGCATATTCGTTCTTAGCATCGCCGCCGACGAATCCCGAGCGAATTCCCATGCGATTTGACAGTAATTATCTTTGGCGGTTAACTTTGGTTCCCCACATGTCAACCATGGCCCGGATGCCGACATAAATGAAAACCACGCCGAACAACCCTCCGCCGGGGATATGGAGCCAGAAAAATGCCGGAGAAACAAAGGCCTTCAGCCACATGGCGGTAATATCGATAAAAACGCCCACAAACGGCAAAACGATCAGCCACGCGCGGGCTCTGAGGCCAAGATCCAAAAAGACGCACACTCCCCCCATAATGATGAAGATCATGTTCATACCGAACAAATGAATGTGCGTCCATTTCAACGTCCAGACGAACTGTTCCGACTTAAAAAATGAAGGTTTCTCTTCGACCACCTTGACCGGCTCCTCGGAGAAAAGGTCTCCGCGTGAAGTTAGGTCTTCTCCTTGAGCAGCGTCGGATTGCATGGCAGGCATCGAACTACTTCCGCCCTCCCGGGAATGGGAAGCGGAAAAGAAGGTCGGCACAATATCATGCACGATGATCTGGCCCATGGCACCGGTCATTGCCAGGGCCATGGTTAGAATAACTGCTGAGATCAGTGCTTTGGCCGGCAATGGAAACGTCTTGAGTTTGGGCCAGTCCGTGTGTTGTCCTTCTACATTTTGCGTGTTCAATTGATGCAGACTCCTTTCGCGATCCCAAGGCCAATCTTGGGATGCTCCCATTGACCTTGCAAGCGCACCTGTTACTTCCCGGTGAAGTTGGACCCGGCGTATTTGCCCTCCGCCGTGAAGAAAATGTATACATGCGTCGGTTCGCCTGTCGCGCGCTTGAAAGCAACTGCAATTTCATCTTTGCCGTTATTGTCTCTTTTTGAAATGGACACGTTTTGCAGGCCGGTCTCCCAGCTTTGATCCAGTTTGCCCTCGGTGACCAGCTGGTCGAAGAGCTGGGTTGACTTTTGCAGTGCGTTCAGGTGTGTGAACTGGTCGGCATGCTTACCCCCGTGAGCCAAAGCCAGGGCTGCCGTGATGATGACGGCAAACAATGCCGTTGATGTTGTGAGCGTTCTGTTGGTAAGCGGACGCAGCAATTGTAAATTCTTCATAATACCCACCTTGTCAGTCAAATATTGAAAACCTGTCAACCAGGCTGTTTGAATTCATTTGGATTTTTTTCTGTAACCAGCAAGTGTCATGCCACATTGTGTTATTCAGCAAAGTAATCATTCATTCTGAAAAATAAACGGTCCAATGGTTAGAAGTTAATCGATATTTTTTTCGCTGGCAGGTAGGCAGCCAAGGACTTGACCAACAGGAGCGAGAAAAAAAAGGCGATCCGAAGAGCGAAGCGGATGCGGGAAAAATGTAAAAAAGTTTGAATCTGGTAATTATTTTATTGACACCGTATAAAGTTTGTTATAACTAACATTTTTAGGTTTATAGAAACAATTTGCGGGATCCCTGGTAATTTATGAAATATCAGGGGTGGAATGCAAGGAGGCATTTTGGAGAATGCGGATAAATATGCGTCATATGAGCGATAATCAAGCCGGAACGATTGCTGCGGTCAAAGTGGCGGGTGACCTGGGCCGGCGCATCCGGGATATGGGTCTGGTTCCGGGAACGGAAATCAAGATTCAAGGCCGGGCCCCGCTTTATGATCCGGTGGCATTGAGAGTTCGAGGAGCCACCCTTACTTTGAGGAATAATGAAGCCGACTTTATTGAAGTGGAGGTCAACGAATGATGCAGGCAACTGTTGCTCTGGCCGGTAATCCGAACTCCGGCAAAACCACCCTTTTTAATGAATTGACCGGTGCCCGCCAGCATGTCGGCAACTATCCGGGTGTGACGGTCGAGAAAAAAGAAGGCCTTTACACCAGTCATAATTTTCAGCTGCACATAGTCGATTTGCCCGGTACTTACTCGCTGACGGCCTATTCCCTGGAAGAAGTGGTCGCCAGGGATTTTCTGGTCGACCAGAAACCGGAGGTCGTTATCAATATTGTGGATGC
>CP070771.1:457552-472173 GCA_020345785.1 Desulfobacterales bacterium | reverse complement strand
GGTTCTGAAATACCGCGGGACAGCAATGATCTCCCCTTATCCGTTCCCGTAGGATCTCAAATTCTGCATGCGGTCGGCTTGGCCTGGGCCGCTAAATACCGCAAAACAGATCGGGTTGCGATGGTATTTTTTGGCGACGGGGCCACATCACAGGGCGATTTTCACGAGGGGCTCAATTTTGCCGGTGTGTTTCAGACCCCGACGATTTTTGTCTGCCAGAACAATCAATGGGCCATATCGATCCCGCGCTCAAAACAGACAAGATCCGAAACACTCGCGCAGAAGGCCCTGGCATACGGCATGCCGGGCATTCAAATCGACGGCAATGACATCCTGGCATCCTATGCAGCGGCGCATGAAGCCGTCCAGCGAGCCCGCTCCGGAGGCGGCCCTACATTGATTGAGACCGTTACCTATAGGTTGATGATGCACACGACTGCCGACGATCCGCGGCGATATCGTTCGGAGCAGGAGGTGGAACTATGGAAACAGCGGGACCCGCTAAAACGGTTTCAGAAGTACTTGCTTGACAGAGGGCTTCTTGCAGAAGAAAAAATTGCCGAGATTGAAAGCACTGTTCTGGATGAGATTCAATCAGCCGTCGACAGGGCCGAAGAAAAGATGAAAATCCTGGGCGATCCTGTGGATATGTTCAAACATCATTATGGCGAGATGCATCCCTCCCTCAAAGAACAAAAAGAAGAATTGATCAGAGAAATGGCCGCATCGGAAAAGGAGGGGCAAAATGGCTAAGATGACGATGGTTCAGGCCCTCAACCTCGCCCTGCGCCAGGAAATGGGGAAGGATGACGGGGTTATTGTGCTTGGTGAAGACGTCGGCTTGGACGGCGGTGTTTTTCGCGTCACCGACGGGCTTATCAGTCAGTTTGGCGAGGAGCGGGTGCTGGACACGCCTCTGGCGGAATCCGCTATAGCGGGTATGTCAATCGGCATGGCTGTCTATGGTCTCAAACCGGTCTGTGAGATCCAATTCTCAGGTTTCAGCTATCATACCTTTCACCAGATTGAAAACCACGCGGCAAGGTTGCGATTGCGGTCCCAAGGTCGATACCACGTGCCCATGGTGCTTCGGACCCCATATGGCGGCGGCGTGCGGGCACTTGAGCATCATTCCGAAAGCCGTGAAGCCTACTGGGCACACACACCGGGTTTGAAGATGGTTATTCCCTCCGGTCCGCGCAATGCCCGGGCGCTGCTGGTCAGTGCCATACGGGATCCTGACCCGGTGATCTTTTATGAATCTAAGGCCCTTTACCGGGCCTTTCGTGAAGAAGTACCCGAAGAAGAGGAAACCATGCCCATCGGCAGATCGCAGATGGTGCGGGAAGGCAAGGATTTGACCTTGATATCTTACGGTGCCATGATGCGTCCAACGCTTGAAGCTGCTGCCGTGCTCGAAGATGAAGACGGGATCGAAGCCGAAGTCATCGATCTCCTGACGGTTTCTCCGCTGGATGATGAACTTTTTGTCCGGTCCGTAACTAAAACAGGCCGCGCCATGGTCATTCACGAAGCCCCCCGCAGCTTCGGTCCGGGGGCGGAAATCGTCAGCCGCATCATGGAGAAGGCTTTTTACTATCTGGAAGTCCCCATTGCGCGCGTGACCGGTTTTGATCTCATCGCGCCGTTGTTTAGTCGCGAGAACGCCTATATACCAAATGCACAGCGGATCATTAGAGCGGCAAGAAAGGTGCTAAAGAATTGAATAGTGAAAATTGAATATTGAATATTTGCGGATGTCGTTTCACTCCGTCTGTAATTTGAGACTGCATAACCTAACACTAAAAAAGATAGCATTCCTTCCAATATTCAATTTACAATCTTCAATCTTCAATACGTAGGCTGCGCTTGGATATTACAATTTTAATTGAGAAGCTAAAGCAAACAGTATGAATGAGTTAAGGGGGGTCTGAATGTCCAGGTCGTTTAAACTGCCGGATCTCGGAGAAGGCATCCATGAAGGAGAAGTACTTGCCGTCCCGGTTGAGGCCGGGCAGGAAGTAAAAGAGGGTGATATCATCCTGGAAGTAGAAACGGATAAGGCGGCAGTGGAAATTCCGTCGCCGTTTACCGGCCGGATTCAGGATATATTTGTCAAACCGGGCGATATTGTTAAAGTCGGTGATGTGATGATGACCTTCTCCAATGGTGAAGAGACCCAACCGGTCGAAGAAAAGAAGCAGCCGGAGAAGCCGAGCGCTCCGGCTGATGCACCTTCTGCTGCCGGTCAGGAGAAGCCGGTGCGTAAAAAAGGTCCGGTTCCGGCCTCGCCGTCCACAAGACGGCTGGCTCGCGAATTGGGCGTTGACCTTCACTTGGTGGCACCCACCGGCCCTGAGGGCCTGGTGACGGCCGAGGATGTGCGCGGCTTTGCCAAAAATCATCGGCCGGCGGCAGAGGCGCGGCCCGCAGGACAGTCCGCAGCCGCTGAGCCGCAGCCGGTCGATATTTCCATTCCGCCGCTGCCCGATTTTAGCAGGTGGGGTCATGTTGAAAGAATTCCATTTCGTTCCATCCGCCGGGCGACCGCCCGACAAATGTCCCTGGCCTGGTCACAAATACCCCACGTCAACAGCCAGGATGTTATCGATGTTACCAAACTGGAGGCCTTTCGCCAAAAGCATAAAAAAGAAATTGAAGCTGTCGGCGGGAAATTGACCATAACCGTATTTGCCCTTAAAGCGGTTGCCACAGCTTTGAAAACTTATCCGAATTTTAATGCGACGCTGGATACCAAAAACAACGAAATCATCATCAAACACTATTACAATGTCGGCGTGGCCGTGAACACCGACAGCGGGCTGATTGTTCCGGTGGTTCGAGATGTGGATCGCAAGAGCATCAAGGAGCTGACGCTGGAATTAACCGACTTGGTGCAGCGGACCAGAGAGCGCAAGACGACCGTCGAGGAAATGCAGGGCGGCACTTTTACGATCACCAACGCCGGAGCTATGGGAGGCGGTTTTTTTGCACCGATTATCAATTACCCCGAGGTCGCCATCCTGGGCATGGGCCAAGCGCGTATGCAGCCGGTTGTCAGGGAAAAGGAAAAAGGCGATTACATTATCGTTCCGCGGCTGATGATGCCGATCGTGTTATGCATCGACCACCGGGTGCTGGACGGGGCGGATGCAATTAAGTTCCTCAAGGTTCTGGTGGAAACGCTGGAGGACCCGGATGAGCTGCTTATGAGTATGGTATAGAAAATGTGAGTTGTCAGTTGTCCGTTGTCAGTTGTAAGAGAATGATTTTGAATTGTTAGGTGCTTAAAATGAAGCGAGGTAATGGAGTGATGGAGTACCGGATTACTGGGTTTTTTCCATCACCTCATCACTCAACACTGCGAGTCTGCTTGATTTGCGCACAGTATTCTGAAGTTGAAAACATCAAAGGCTGAAACGCACAACAGACAACAGACAACAGACAACGGACAACAGACAACGGACAACTGACAACTCACAAAAACCGGAGGTTTTTCTATGGTCATGGGTGAGCTTATGCAGGAGGCGGAACTGCTGGTGATCGGCAACGGACCGGGAGGATATGCCGCTGCGTTCAGAGCAGCGGATCTGGGCATGGACGTGACCATGGTAGATACGGCCCGGCGTCCCGGCGGCGTGTGCTTGTTTAAAGGGTGTATTCCTTCCAAAACATTTTTATATCTGGCGGAACTTATCTATGATGCTGATAAAGCCGCATCAATGGGGATTTCCTTTGGTAAACCGCAAATTGATTTAGAGGGCTTGCGCAACTGGAAGGGCCGGGTGATCGATAAAATGGCCGATGGGCTGGTTAGTCTCAGCAATCGGCGAGGGGTGCAGCTTATTAACGGACGGGCAGTCTTCGAAAGCGCCGACACGGTTCGGATACATGATTCTGAAGTCAGCCGAATAAAATTCCGGCATGCGATCATAGCGACAGGTTCCCGGCCGATCCCTTTTGCTGGATCTGATTTCAAGGCCGGCGGCAGAATAATGAGCTCCACCGGGGCACTGGCCCTGGCGGACATTCCACAACGACTGCTGGTGTTGGGCGGCGGATACGTCGGTCTGGAACTGGGGACCGTTTATGCGGCGCTGGGATCACAAATCACCCTGGTTGAATACATGGATCGGCTCCTGCCGGGTGTCGATCAGGACCTGGTGGAACCCCTGCATCGCAAGCTCAAGGGTATCTTTGCCGGTATTCATTTAAGAACCAAAGTGGTTTCACTTGATGAGCACGACGGCGGCGTGGAAGTAAAGCTGGAAGGAGAAGTCGATAGCGCGCCGCAGACATTTGACCGGGTGCTGGTTGCCATCGGACGCCGTCCGGCATCGCAGGGGCTGGGTCTTGAAAATACCAAAGTTAAACTGGATGATAAAGGTTTTGTGATCATCGACGAACAGATGCGGACAACGGATAAAAAAATTTTTGCCGTGGGCGATGTGGCCGGCGGTATGATGCTGGCTCACAAAGCCACGCGTGAAGGCAAAATCGCGGCCGAGGTTATCGCCGGAGAAGCTTCGGCCTTTGACGCACGGGCAATTCCCGCGGTTGTCTACACCGATCCTCAAATTGCCTGGTGCGGTCTGACCGAGGAACAAGCCCGCCGAGAAAATCGGGCCATAAAAGTGCAGCGCTTTCCATGGAAGTTTTCCGGCAGGGCCGCAACCATGGGGGCTCCCGAAGGATTGACCAAAATCATTGTTGAGCCGGAAACCCGGCGTATTTTGGGAGTGGGGATAACCGGGCGTGATACCGAGGGGTTGATCTCCGAAGGCGTGCTGGCTGTGGAAATGGGCGCCTTGGCCGAAGATATGGCGATGAGTATTCATCCGCATCCCACCTTGTCCGAGACCGAAGGGGAGGCGGCTGAAATGTTTTTGGGCAGTGCCACCCATATCCTAAATAAAAAATGACGAATGACGAGTGACAAATGACGAAGGCTTGGAAGCCGGGAGGCCGGGAAGCTATGAAGCCGGGAGGCTGTGCTGCTGGATGCTTGATACTGGATGCTTGATACCGGGTATAAGTCATCGCTTTTTCAGCTTTCCAGCTTCCCAGCATTCAAGCCTTTTTCAAGCTTTCGCGATTAAGTTAATATCGCTGATTACAGTTTGTATGGATTAGGAAAATGTAAAATGAAACCTGACTCAGAAAAGACAAAAAATGAGCTCGTTGAAGAGCTAAGTTATCTCAGGCGAAGGGCTGCCGAGGCCGAAGAATTGCGCCGGCGCCTGGAAGAGGTTCAAAAATCTTACACCGAGCTTCAAAATCGCTACGAAGAACGAACCGAGGAATTTACCAAAGAATGTACCCAGCGCGATCAGACCGAAGAAGCGCTGCGCATGGCGGAGGTGATTGTCGACCGAAGTCCGGTGATCCTTTTCCGGCGCCTGGCCGGCGAAGATCCGCGACTGATCTACGTATCCGACAACATTCGTCAAATGGGGCATACGGCGGAAGAGTTTCTAAGCGACCGGATTCACTTCAGAGATATCTTGCATCCTGACGACATGGATCGGGTTAGGGCGGAAATACAAGCATATGCAGAAAAGGATGTGGAAGAATACACCCAGTATTATCGCTGTATTACTAAGGACGGCGATATCCGGTGGGTTGAAGACCAGACATCGGTTGTTCGGGATGAACACGGCAACAAAATTCATAATCAAGGCATTCTGGTGGATATCACCGAGCGCAGGCGGGCCGAGGAAGAACTGCGCAAAAGCGAGGAGAAATTTCGCCGGATTGTAGAAACCGCCGGCGAAGGGTTTATTCTGATGGACGAAGATCTGGCGATTGTGGCCGTCAACGACGCCTATTGCCGGATGCTCGGATACAGCCGGGAAGAATTGATCGGTAAAACCCCCTATGATCTGGCCACCAATGAGTTTAAACAATGGATGCTGAACAATCGGGAAACGATTCTTGCCATGGAATATCGGGAGTTTGAAGGCAGTAGTGTGGCCAAAGACGGCCGTATCGTTCCAATCCTAGTTCACGGAAGCACCCTCCGGGATGATCAGGGCAACGTGATCGGCAACATGGCCTTCATAACGGATATGACCGAACATAAAAAGGCCCTGGCGCTGGCGGGTGAAGTCCAGAAAAGCCTGCTGCCCCAAGAGCAACCCCACGTAAAGGGGCTAGATATTGCCGGAAGAAACGTTTCCTGCGATGAGATCGGCGGTGATTACTTTGATTTTCTCTGGCGGCGGGATTCCAGGAAAGGTCCGTTCAGCGTCGTTGTGGGTGACATCTCCGGTCACGGGGTGGATTCTGCCCTGCTGATGACCACCGCCCGGGCGTTTTTGCGCATGCGCGCCTCTCAGCCCGGAACCATTGCCGAAATTGTTACAGCTATGAACAGCCATCTCACCCGCGATGTGCTTGAATCCGGCCGATTCATGACGCTTTTTTACCTGACAATCGATCCCGCGAAAAAGCGCCTTGAGTGGGTTCGGGCCGGGCATGATCCGGCCCTGATTTATGACCCGGAGCGGGACGAATTTGATGAATTGAAAGGCAGCGGGGTTGCGCTGGGAGTCAACGATGACTTTAACTACGAGCAAAACCATCGCAGCGGCCTGGCGAAAGGTCAGATTATAGCTGTGGGGACGGACGGCATCTGGGAGGCGGTCAACAAAGAAGGTGAAATGTTCGGCAAGGAACGGCTTAAAAATGTTATCCGGAAATACGTCGATGCAGGCGCCGGCGACATTTTAAATGCCGTTTACACCGAGCTCAATTTATTTACCAGAGGTCAAAAAACCGAGGATGATATTACCCTGGTCATCATCAAAGCCAATGGGGTTGGCTGAGTCCTTGAATTGGTTGGGTTGATTAAGTTGATAAAGTTGATTGGGTTGATATAGTTGATTGGCTGCTTGTCGGTGGGCGGAGATGTTTTAAAATAATTAAACTTAAGATTTATTTGACTTTGACAACCAGCATTTATGCTATTTGTAATTTTGCCAGAGTTGAGATTTCATCCTGTATTGTTAAGTGTTGCAGGATTTCACAATAATGGCCGAAATCTGCAAGTTTTAGAATTTGCTTATTGCTTTAGCTGATCTCAAACGCCACCCTCAACAAGTTCGGAGATTATAAATATTCGGGGATGTCGACCAAGGATTAGTATAATAGCTCCTTTCACTTTTGGCTATTTAAGGAATGAAATCCATCAATTTTTTGAATTCAAAAGGCAGAGTCTTTTGACTCCGCCTTATCAAGAATGATTACAAGAATTTTCACGAATATAACTCCACGTGTAATCCGAGGTTAAGCTACCGCAACGAACCTGGGGAGCGGATTGTTGCTCAAAAATCCATGCACTAAAGGCGTTGAAGTTCTTTGATGATTTTAGAAGCACTGGTCCGATAGTCGGAATTGGAAACCTCTAAAAAACGAATACGACCTTTTGTATCAATAACGATCGTCGCAACGGCTCTGTTTCTATTTCTGTTCCATACGCCAAAATTCTCCGCGACCTTCCTATTGGGTTCAGGAATTAGCGTGAAGGTGAGCCCGAGATGTCTTTTCATTTTCTCGACATCTCGCTGATCCCCCTTACTCGATATCGCTATGACTTCGGCATTTAGTTTTTCGATTTCGGATAGTCGTTCTTGCAGCTCACCGAGTTGCACACTGCAAGTCGGTCAATTCGGATTACCGCCCTCCCTGAAATCAGTATAAAATATGAGAATGATGTTCTTCTTCTCTTTAAAATCACTCAATCTCACCGGTTTCCCGGAAACATCGATGAGACTGAAATCCGGAGCATTCTCGCCCACCTTCAGAGATGGCTCTGGAGATTGCGCAGTAGAAGCACAACTAACCAATAATGCCAATATCAGCAAAATCAAACCTGTCTTTTTCATCACGCCTCCAATCTTACTTCAACTCATTTAGCACCTTCAGGACTTCCTCGTTGCGGTCGACTTCACCGGGGCCGGTCGTCTCCGCATAGCGAATGATGCCGCTTTTATCGATCACAAACCACGAGCGTTTGGCACGCCGGTAGAGAACACTGTCCGCGGGATCATCGTAGAGCACGCCATAGGCTTTGGCAGTAACGCGGTTGGTATCGCTCAACAGGGGAAAAGAGAAGCTGTGCGCCCCTGCAAATGCATTATTCGCCCGACCTAGGTCCACGCTTACGCCCAGCACCTGGGCGTTGGCCTCCTCAAACTTGGAATAGTCCCGTTCGAAGGAGTTGGCTTGGTTCGTTCAGGCCCCTCCAAAGGCAAAGAGATAAAAGAACAGCACCACTGGTTTCTGACCCCGAAATTGGCTTAGACTGATCTTATCGCCCGTCGTGCTGGGAAGCGTGAAATCCGGTGCTTTATCTCCGACCTTTAACGCCATGCCATCGTCTACGTTAAAAAAAAGCAGGGTCACACTTACCAACACGACCATGAACACGCTGATCCATCGCCTCGTTTTCATAGGTTCCCCCTTTCTTGTGAAGCTCTAAGGTTTTGGAAAGGTTAAAAGAAATGATTGACTGAAGCTTTCTTTAATGACATTAATCCAATTTATTTTCCGGTGATGGTCCGGACCGTCACATTTTCTGTTTATTTCCCCCTTTTTTTTTAAAAAAAAGCTCGTGGGGCTAAGGCGATGGCCGCGGAAACCACAAAGTTCATCAAGATCGACCTCAATCAATTCAAACTCCATCTTTATCTCAAACCAGAAGCTGAATTGACCCTCCGCTTCGACTCTCCATCACGAAGGTTTTATCTGACGGTAATCGGTCTCATCGTCCACGAGATGAAAAAACGAGGAAAAATCACTTCCATACCCCTTCAGGGACAACTCGACGTGCTTGCATTGCTCAACAAAACAATTGGCGCATCAGCCGGGTCATCAAAAAAGGAGCTTTTGATTCCCAGAATCTATCGAAAGTGGAAAGATGCCCTACCCGACCTGGAAAACGCCCCGCTTTTCAAGATCGTCGGCAGAAAAAAAAGATACGATGAGTCGATGGACAAGGTTTATGGATTTGGTGAGAGGGTAAAGGACAGCTGGGCGAACCTCTTCGAGTACAAGGGGAGTCATGAACAGGTAAGATTGCGGTTTTCAATCGACCGACTGGGAGCAAGTTTGGATGATGTCATCATTGTTTATGGGGAACATTCGGCGGCAATGGCAAATGAGGATGCTTGGGAAGGCTTTATCGCGCATCTCAAAGAACATTTAGAGGAGGGGTCGATACCCGAGCGTGCCCATGGCGAACTTAAAGAGGCCGAGTTACCACCGCCCCGGCAAGGGAGATGGCTGAGAGCAGTACCAAACAGGTGGCCGTGGCCCGTGCTGTTGGCCCTGATCGCAATAATCGTGGGCGCTGCAATCTTTGCAGCCTGGCAATACAATTTATTAGCGCCGCAACTTCAGGTGGCTTCGGTGGAGAAGATGGCGTTTGCTCTGCCCGGCAAACCGTCAATTGCGGTATTGCCTTTCCGCAACCTGAGCGACGATCCAGCCCAGGAGTATTTCAGCGACGGTTTGACCGATGACCTGATCACGGATCTATCCAAAATCAGTCAACTTTTTGTCATCGCCCGCAACTCGGTTTTTACCTACAAAGATAAATATGTGAAAATCAGCCAGGTGGCGGAGGAACTCGGTGTGCGCTATGTGCTCGAAGGCAGCGTGCGCCGGTCCGAGAACCAGGTGCGGATCAATGTCCAGCTCATCGATGCCACCACCGGCGTCCACTTGTGGGCCGAACGCTACGACGGGATGATGGAAAACATCTTTGCTTGGCAGGATAAGATTACCCAGCAGATCGTGGCGGCGCTGCAGGTGACCCTGACGGCCGCTGAGGAGAAACAGGCCGGCCTCCGGGAAACCAGCGATCCGGCAGCCTACGATGCCTATCTGAAAGGAATAGCGCATTTTTGGCGCAGAACGCCGCAGGATTTCGCCAAGGCGATTCCCTATTTGGATGAAGCGGTCGAGCGCGACCCAAACTACAGCAGGGCTTATGCTGCACTCGCCGCCGTCTATTGGGAAAGCTCCCGCTACCGTTACGAAAGTCACCTGGATATGTCCCGGCCTGAAGCTGATCTGACGGCAAATATTTACCTGGCGGAAGCCATGCGAGATCCGACACCCCTTGCCCACTATATCACCTCCGACATGCATAGGTCCTTTCGGCGACATCAGGAAGCAATCACGGAAGCCGCGCGGGCCATCGCCTTGGATGCCAATGACCCCATCGGTTATTATGCAATGGCCAGTGCCCTGATCTGGGCCGGCAATCCGGTCGATGGCGCCGAATTTATCAAAAAAGCAATGCGACTTGACCCGCATTCCCCGCCTGATTATTTATATCAACTGGGTAAAGCCCGGTTCTTTATGGGGCGATATGACGATGCGCTTGCAACGCTGGAAGAAGTCAAACGGCGCTTTCCGGATTACGACTGGACGTTTTTTTATCTGGCTGCCGCCTATGGACAGCTGGGTCGTGAACAGGAGGCGAAGGCCGCCATCAAAGCCTTTAATGAGCGGATGACCAAATCTGGAGCAAGCCTCAATATTTCACTGCAATGGATCGATCTTTGGCCTTTCAAAGAGCGCAAGGATATCGAACTGCTGCGTGAGGGACTTCGAATTGCGGGTGTCCCGGAACAGCCCCCGGCTAAAGAGCGGCCGTCCCCACCACCTGACACCGTGGATATTTTGAAGGCGATTGTCACCGCTTGAAAACATAAACAATCGCCTCAGGAACCCCTTGACATTCATGTCACATTGTGGCAATTCACGATTGGGTGGTGTCCGAAAGGATTTCCTCCAATCTAGAATCTAGACTTGAATGCACTTCCGAATACTGAACTCAGCGACCCGGCCCAATTGAAATAAGCGGCTTGAATCTGCCTGACACGAGATCGACCCTCTTTTTGCGGGTACTGCAATAAACCACCTTGATGAAAGTCCGATTCGTAGAATCCGCCAAGCTGCCATTCCATTTTGGTTCAACGAAAAGGAGGCTCAGTATGCTAAAATTTACGGCAAAGATGAAAAAATGGTGTTTTATGGGGATTGTGGCTCTTGCTTTTCTGACGATAGAAATCTCACCCGCAATCGCCGCTGATAAGGTTTTCAAATCAAAATCCGGTGTTGCCATCAGGGGGCTTGACGTGGTTGCCTTTCATACCGAAAATCGCGCTGTGAAGGGAAAAAAAGAGTTCTCCTACCAGTGGAATGATGCCAGGTGGTATTTTAAAAGCGCTGAAAACAGGGATTTATTTGCAGCGGATCCGCTGCGCTTTGCCCCCCAATTTGACGGTAACTGACCAGGTGGTGTAGCAGACGGTCAGGTTGATCGTGGAAATCCATATTTATTTAAAGTCATTAGCAGCAAACTCTATTTTCCAAGCAGTACAAGGTCTACAATAACGGAATCAAATATTAGGGCAGCAGAAAGCGAATGGAAGTTGATTAACCAGAATAAATGAATTTATTTGGAAATTATCAGCTATTCGTTATTAGTTAATTTTGTGATTGGACTTCGTGCCTCAATCGCAACTCTATGTTATTTAAAGATTTTTAATGGATATTTATAAAAATTTCAGTGCAAAAAAGTTGAAATCTCATAATCATATGATTTCAACTGTTAAATCAAATACAGCGCAGGGTACATTAAAACATTAGGATTTATGCATAGCGCATGGGGCGATTGGGCAATCGTCCGGTTTACCTATCCTTCAACGCTTAGCTCGCTGCTCTATGGTCTAGGCGATGATGATACCGAAATTCATGTATCATCCCAGACGGCGTTGGAATTCGCGTCCCTCTTTCCGACGCTCCTGGCGGGGATACTTGAGATACGGGATGATCACGTCGTTTTTGCAGCCGCCGGTGCCGTCGTAGGTGATCGAAACAACGGGGACGTTGGTTTGGCGCTCGATTTCATCGGCCATGGCCTCAGTAATCAAAGCCGGACAGCAGAAGGCCGGGCTGGTCTGCACAAACAGGGCAATCTCCGGATGGTGTTTTTGGATATAATGGATTTTTAGAATATTATCCATGGTTTCACCCGTGTTTTCCAGGCGCACGTTGTAGCGTGCCAGTATGTCTCTAGCCGGTTCATCATATTCCGGCTCCGGCTCATTTAAAACGCGTTCAAAATAGCTGTAGTAAATTTTCTCCTTCATTTTTAAGGTGGCCATCAGGGCCTGGGAAGAAAGCGCACTTAAATAATGCCCCTCGATTAGCCACTTTCTGAGATAGGGCCTTGAAATCATCTTCAGGTATTCGCTGTAAGGCGTCGTGACGACCTCCCCGCCGTTGTCCTCGATGAAGTGAATCAGATCCTGGTTGATCACGTTATTGTCCCGGGCGTAGAGATCACCGAAGACCGCCACCTGCGGTCTGGGCGGCTGTCCGGTACGATCGACGGTTTTAATCCCTGCCAAATTGGCGACCACTTCGGCAACCGCCTGCTCCTTGGAACGATTCCCTAAAAAGGCATCCCGCAATATATCGAGGGCTTGAGCGATCACCTGATCGGTTTCGCCTTTCCGGCGTTCATAGGGTCTGATCTTGCACCCGATCTTGCGGAGCATGCCGCCGAACATGTAGGCAAAGTAATTGTTGACGGGCAAAGTAACGGAAATATCCATCATCGACAGCTGCCCCAAATAGACATCCGCACGTTCCATTCCGTTGCCGTAGGAATTCAGAATGCTTTTGATATGGTGGGGATACAGTTTGAGGTTGCAGGCGATTTCCCCCGCCGGCATCCACAACGCCGTGCGAGCCGGATCCAGCCCATGGGTCTGCACGTAGTCAATAAATTCCTGGGCGATGATGTTAAGCGGAATACATTGCCCGCTGTTGAAGCGCATGCTGCGCTGGATACCGGAGGGCGATTCCTCAAGGCAACGCGCATCGACTCCGGCCCGGTTGAGATTGGCCGCCAACAGGTTGAGGGTGATCGGATCCCAGTTCGGCAAAATCAGGGTTTTATTCAAAAGGTCTTTGGATCTGCGAACGACCAGCGGCGTCATCGCTGTGGCGAAGGCGGCGGTCGGTCGGGTGGTGTGATGGTTGCGAAAGGCGCGGACGGCGGACTCGAGCCGGGTCTCGTAGCCGCCCGCAGAATCGTGGTCATCGAGCTGCAATATCAAATACGGTTTGTCATGGGACGCCATAATTTTTTTGAAATAATCGATGACAAAAGAATCCGGGGAGCACTTAAAGGCGGTCATTAGAATTGGATAGGCGCCGGGCGCTTTTGCGATTACCTCGGCCGCCTCCAGAATTTTAGCGGCATAATGCCAATGCAGCTCATTGAGCAGGGGCGCAATCGACGCGACATCCTGCCGGGAATACGAGAGCATGTCGTGAAAAAAGGTTTTGACGCCCAAGGCGGCCAGAATATTCGGGATACCTTTGTGCATGGCAGCGGAAAGCACGGTATAGGGGCGGCCCAGCAGCACCGCGTGCAGGTCGGCGCTTCCCTCGGTGTGTCGCTGATAAGCCGCCTGCCAGCGTAACCGGCAGGCATCCATGAACTCCCGGGCCCGGTCATAGGCGGATGAGACCTCAAAGTAGCTGAGGCGCCGGGCACACAGTTCCTTGAGCATCCGGTACAGCTGGGCTTTGGTGTGAAAACTGCTGTAAAGATAATGCACCACCGGCAAAAGAAATTTTTTGCGATCCCCGGCAGCACCGGCCAAGGATGTCAGGCTGGGGGCGAACTGGGTATAATAGCAGTATTGCCGCCGCGGCCCCTTTTCCCGCCCTTTTTTATCAAGATAAAACGGTAAAAAGATGTAATCCGCGCGCTGCATCAAGGCATGGACGTGACCATGCAAGTCGGTCATGGGTGCACAAAATTCCGCTCCGGCGATGCGCTTGCCGTCCTTGAGGCTGTCCCGGCAGCTCTCACTCGTTACGGTCTGAATGCCCAGGGTATTAAAAAAGTATTGCCAGAACGGCAGGTCTTCCAGCAGATGCAAGGCGGCAGGCAGGCCGATGGTAAATTGTTCTTTAATTTCACCGGCGGTATTGCATGCAAATACCCTGCGCCGCTCCTTCAGGAGATCAAAACCGGTGCGGTTGTTGTTTACATAGTGTCGGGTATCGTAATCCCTGCCGCATAGAAATCCATACGCCACCTGTGCGCTGTCAATTTCGGCCACCGTCAATTTGCAGTGATTGGTGCACAGGTCGCAGGTTTCAGCGCGCAGCGGAATCGGTTTGTTATAGAGATCCAGACCCCTGAACCGGGTGGTGCCGACGGCCTGGTCGAACAGCATCAGAGCGGTCCCCAGAGCGCCGGTCAGATGACAATAGCGGGATACCTTAATTGCCTTGCCGAGTCGTTTTTCAAAAGCAGCCACCAGGGCCTTGTTTTTGGCAGTAGCGCCCTGAAAGGAGATGACGCTGCCGATGCTTCCTTCATCGGCCACCTTGGTCAGATAGTTCTCACACACGGAGTGCAGCACCGCAGCCAGCATGTCCTCCACCGGGTAGCCCTCATTCAGATAATGATTAAGATCTCTTTCCATAAAAACCGTACAGCGATCGCTGGCCATCGGCGATCGGCGGTGCGCCGCACGCGGCGCATACTCGGACAGCGGGCAGCCGAGTTTCTGGGCCTG
>CP070771.1:442712-457452 GCA_020345785.1 Desulfobacterales bacterium | reverse complement strand
ATTTTAGAAACAATCGATCTTAAAAAAGATCCGAAGCCCTTTCGATTGAATCGGGGCTGACTGTTTGAAGATTCTTAGAAACCGTTGAGAAATCGCTGACTCCGTTATAACGATCTTTTCCATATATCGTATTTTCGACACCCTTTTTAGTGCGTTTTTATTCATTTTTTGGCGTATGGAGTCCTCATGGATTAACGAATACTTCCGGATTAACACCCAGCGCCTGTAGATATTCCAATTGAACAGGCCTTAACTGCCTGACCAGTTGTCTTTCTCTTCCTGATTTTGCTACTAATATGCTTAGAAACTTTGTTGTCATCATGAAAGAAGTAGGCCGTTTGGTAGGCCGATTTTTCCAACCGGTAATTTCGCTTTCAGTTTCATCTATATAACGGCGCATACAGCGCTCCATTAAACGCCATATGAGTAGTGCGATGAGAAGCACCAACCCGAGCACTTCAATGCGACTCGGTTTCTTCAGAAAGATGCTGTTGACGATAACCGGATCCTTCAAGAATCCAAAGTTTTGCTCAATACCGCTTTGATTTTTATATAGCTCTAAAAGCGAGGCGCCCGTCCACTGACTTCGCTGCTGCTTGCTGGATAGGTTGCATATTAATACAAAGCAGCCGGCCTCAAGACGCAAAGGAGAAACCACATCGGCATCCACATCGATCTTGACATCGAGAATATATTCATAACCGATTGGTGTGCGCGCCTTTCCCTTGGCAGGTCTTCCCCGGCGATATTTGGCCTCTTTTCTGACTTCCAACTGGAGCCGGTGGTAACTGTTTGCAGCGGCTCTGCTGATCTTATCGGCTGCAGCTTCAGCATCAGCCCTGCAAAAAAAGGGGCCTGAGTTGATTTTCTTGCAATTTGTCTCAAGATCTCTTCGTTTTTGCTCAAGCAACCGATCAATGCGCTTATGCCGCCGTCTGTCATGGGCTGAAGAGTGAACAACGATAGCACGGTAAGGCTCACCATCAATCTCAACTGTGGTTTCATAGCCCCGATAATAGGCCGCAGGGCGCTTTTTTGTTGCGAGGGTATGATTCAGTGTTCCAAAATCGATCCATCTGTCGGCAGCAACGGCATCGGAAATGGCCCGGGCGCACTCTTTATAGGTGGCCGGCAACCGAGTCAGAAATTTTACATCATTGTCTTTTGACCGTTTGAGATTCTTGGGGGTTACAAAGGCTGAGTCTGCCACATACACAAACGCCCCGGGCTCGATGCCGTGCCTGGCCATATGTCGTGAAATACTGCCCAAGAGTTCGTTGTTCAAGGTCTTATCCGAGGCATTACCGTCCTCTGTGGTTCCAAGAATGGGAATATTCCGATCCACACATAGCATCGAGATGAGAAACTGCTTCAGGTCCGCACGTTTGTCCTTGCTGTGGCCATAAGTGATATTCAGCGGCGGATCGATAAAATCATAATCCCCGAAAACAGAGATAGAGGTTGTGTCAAAATGCACACGGTTTGGATCTACGTCAAATACACCAATGGCGTTTTGAGCAATCTGCGAAAAAATCCTTTGAGTGCCGGCATCGAATAGCTTATCCAACACGCGGCCGACATTATAGTCACAGAAAAGCTCCGGATTGACATCGTGGCCCAAAATCAATTCGGTGTCCTTTTCTTGGAAAAACTCCTCAAGCCGATACAGTGGGGTTCTTCCTGATAGCGTATCCAAAACCATGGCCTGCACCGTTATCCCCGGTGAAAGTTCCATTTGGCTGTCGACCATAACGTCAATGGTCTCAACCAGCTTGATCTTTTTGGTAAAGTCCTTAACGATCGGCAGATGACCGACCTCGGAAAATGTCAGATTCTCCGGTAGCAGCTTTGTCATTTCGCCCTCCCAGCGTTTGGTCTGATCGTGTGAGGGCATAAGTATCAGATATTATTGACAATGTCTAGTCCTAAATATTTGTTGTTATATCAATAAGTTGCGGCGTATGTAACATTTTGGCTTTATTGCAAAATAAATTCTTCTAAACCCGTCGAAAAAGGGTGTCGAAAGTGAGTTATACGGATTGCACAAAGGAGGACACCATGAAATACGGCGCCCGCAACCGAATCCGTGCCAAGGTCAGTAGAAGCCATCTCAAAAAAAGGATTTTGGTTCAAAATCGCGGCGGAGCGGAGTTTTAAACCGCAGGAATACATCAGTATTTCGAGGATTTAAAACGAGGCACCAACAAAGAGTTTGGGCCAAAAGACTTTTTTGAGATAGCTTCTAGTATCAAAAAGGGGGACATCATGTCCCTGGTAAAATTTACCGTCACCGATCCGCATGAGATGGCATCCGTCCTGACGACGGAATCCGTCGACCACCTGAATATTAAACAAGGCGATGAAATCGAACTGATCATCAAGGCCATTCATGTGTTGCCCGTCAAGGAATGACGTCTTGAAAATCAGTTCGAATCCTTAACATTTGAGCGGTTGACTATCAATCAGATAAGAACATTTACCAGTCCACGATCTCGCCACTACGCACGGATACGATGCCTCCGATTCTGCGCTTGTCAGCGGCCCCATAAAAACGTTTGTCTCGCTGGTCGATCACAACCGCCTGCACGGAACCGATTTCTGCTGGGCCTGACAGAGTGTGTCCCAAATCTCGTAATTCCTTCAAGACCATGTCTGAAAAGCCCGACTCATAACTCGCAGAACCAGTTGTAGATGTCTGGGAAATTCTGGGAGCATCAACGGCCTCCTGGATGACTTTATCGTGGTCAATTAGATTCAATCCAATGTTCACTACCGTATTGATGATTGTGGATCCCCCTGGAGAGCCGTAGGCTACTAATGGCTTGTTGTTTCTGAAAATAATTGTGGGTGACATGCTGCTTCTCGGGCGCTTGCCTGGCGCTGCGTCGTTTGCGCCCGGATTGAAGTTGTCGGGGTCGGGATTGTAGGTCGGGATCGAGTTGAAGTCGGTCAATTCATTGTTGAGCATGAAGCCGTAGCCGGGAACCATCAGCCCCGTTCCCCAGGCGGACTCGATCGTATTGGTATACGTAACGATATTGCCGTAACGATCAACGATGGAAAAATGCGTCGTGTTAAGACCTTCCTCGTCGAACCAAGGTCCGTGTGACAACCTGCCTCTTTTTTTGTGTCTAGGATTATCGTACGGCCGTGGATCTCCGGCTTCGACGAGTGACTGACGACCATCAGGATCGATCAATGCGCTGCGCATGGCGATGTACTTATCGTTGAGCAGCCCTGTCGACGGCACATCTACGAAGTCATCGTCCCCCATCCATATGGCGCGGTCGGCAAATGCAAGCCGCATAGCCTCAATCATAACGTTCAGCGTCCGGGTCTGCCCGAATCCGAACCCCGCACTCTTGTCTCCAATGGGGAAGCGTTCGATCAGTTTCAGAATCTGGATAACGGTGAGTCCGCCGGAGGAAGGCGGCGGCATGGAAACGATACGATAACCGCGATAGTCATCCGCGACCGGCTTGCGAATCGCCGCTT
Organism: Desulfobacterales bacterium; assembly: GCA_020345785.1. Next base: position 453,957 of record CP070771.1, on the reverse strand, counting down.
GATAATTCTCCAAATCGGAAAGCGTCATCCTTCCGACCAGTTTGGCTTGATTGGCCGGATCCGACTGACTGCGGGTGTTGAGCTGGGTTTCTACGATGGCCTCGGCGATATCACCGCCGTAAAAAGCATCTGCCCCCTCTTCTGCCAGAATTTTGAAGGTATAAGCCAGATCAGGCTGTATGAGCAATTGGCCTTCTTCCAAGGGAAATCCTCCCGGGCGAAATACATTGCGGGCCTCGTCGTAAGCAGGATCGCCCGGTTCATTGGAGAGGCGCGAACTTGGAATGCTTTGGGCGAGACGGGAACTGACCCGGATTCCGTTTTCAGCCAAATCAATAGCTGGAGAAAGGGCATCCGCCAGTGTTATCGTTCCCCATTGTTTAAGAGCCAGTTCGATGCCCCGCAGCATACCGGGCACACCAACCGCGATACCGCTGGTTGAGCGTGTGGCAAACGCAAAAGGCGACCCTGAAGTTTGCAAGAACATATCGGGAGTTGCTGCAGCCGGGGCGGTTTCGCGAGAGTCGATCACAAAGGTCTGGTTTTTCTTTTTCATGTGAATCATCATAAACCCCCCGCCGCCGATTCCAGATGACTGCGGTTCCAGCACATTTAAAGCAAATGCGACCGCCGCTGCCGCATCAACGGCATTTCCGCCCTGCTTCAAAATCTCAGCCCCCACCTGGGCTGCAACCGGTTCGCTGGTCGTCACGACACCTCCTCGAACGCCTGGTACTCCAAGCGTCTTTGAACTGAAACCTAATGTCGTAGAAGGAATGAAAATCATTGCGGCAATGACGCCCGCCACAATGATGCCCTTTTGCCTATTTAATGTGCGGATAAAATTGAGAAGCATCGGTTCCTCCTTCCATCTTAAAAATTATTTGAGCAGTCGGAGAGTTTATCGCGCTTCGGACCGTCATTTCTCCGTAGGCAGGAAACCAGAAAATTCGGTGGCGCGCCGACTGGATGCCGCCTTCGCAAGCATGACGAAGAAAACACTCCGCCTCAAAATTATTTAAAAACCTAAAAAGCTTCAGATTTTGCTGAATCTTTGACGAATGTGAAACTTATTTTTGATTCTTGCCATACAAACCCCGCCGCGGTCCGCCAGAGGCAGACAAGTTCAACGATAAGAGTACTGACGTCCTCTTGCCTTTTCGGCCTATGGCCGAAAAGGCAAGCCACCTGCTCCGCAGGCGGTCGTTGACTCCCGCCAGCAATAGAACATGCTGACGGGAGTTAAATGCACAATTTCAGATGAGTCTCCATTCGAAAATCCCATCCGATGTGAAAGATTTATTGAAAGATAAGAAGTTGCTTTTCGAAACGGATGAATCGAAAAGGGTGAATTGTGTATCGGCTTCAGCTGCGGTCAAACATATTGAGGTGTTAATTAAACGGAAACAATAGTTATAAAATTAACCAACTTCGGCTTTATTGTCAATCTTTGCTGACCGGCCTGAGAAATATCGCTGGAGTTCTCTTGGTTATCGTGTTCAGAAAAACGATCGATACCGTCTCACCCCGCTGAAGGGTTTCCTACCTTTTTACATTTTGTATGCTGTAATCGACTAACCATTTTGTGAAGATTGTTACATGGACGCCCTTTCGCCCGTTCGAACCTGCGATCCCTGGGCCGTGCACAGTGCGAAATCCTTTGAAAAAAATGCGGGTGGTGCAGCGACCCTGACGCCGCTCCAATCGGAAATCCTCGCCATCCTAAAAGAAAGCGGAGGTATCGAACCTTCTGCTTTGCTGCAGCAGCTCAGCTGCAAACTGAACCGAAAGGAACTGGAACGGCAATTCGCCGCACTCCGGCACATGGAGAAGGCCAGAGCCGAAAAACAAGGCGATCGAATTGTCTGGCGGTTATGGTAGGGATTTCTCCATGATCAGAATTCGGCGGTCATCGAATGGTCGCTAATTGACCGCATCGAATGGCATACAAAAATTAAAAGGCCACGACCGCATTTCCCCTTTTTGAATACTTCATCAGCTTTGACATGCCAGCGGGCCGGGAACTCACAAGTCAGCGCGTGGTATTTGAAAATTAAAGGACAGTTAAAGAATGCAGTTGCCTGTCGTCTGCCATTTTGCTAAACATGCAGTCAAAATGAAATAAACAAAGGAAAACAGTCAAACGCAAATTCACGACCAGCGAGTCACTGTGTCCACCCGCGCGATTTCATATTTGAAGAAAAAAAAGATTCCCTACCAAGTCGTCAAATACGAACATGAAGCGAAAGGCGCCGAATTTGCTGCCAGGGCCACCGGCTATCCCCTTGAACGCACCGTAAAGACGCTGGTGGTTGAACTGGAGCGCAAAAGTTACTGCCTGGCGCTCCTGCCCGGCCATAAGGAACTGGACCTCAAGAAACTGGCTTCTCATTGCGGCGTCAAGCGCACCGCGATGGTCGATATCAAAACCGCCGAACGGCTGACAGGGTACCTTGTCGGGGGAATCAGCCCTTTCGGCACGCAGCAGCCGCTGGAGACCGTCATGGAAAGCAGCATCCTGAACAACGAAGAGATCCTCATCAACGCCGGACAGCGGGGTGTCATGCTCAAAATGGCTCCCGGCGATATCGCGGCGGCACTCGATTGCAAGGTACTGTCGATTGCGAGATAGCTAATCGTAGTCGTAGATTTCGTACTCCGTCTCCACTCCCAGGAGTTCGTCGATTTCTTTCTGAACGGATTCCCGCTCCGGCGTCTTCAGCCAGTTCTCCCATGCCTCCCGCGATTTCCATTTGCTGATGACCAGACTTACCCCCGGTCGGTCGATTCGTATGAGCGTTTCACCGGAGACATAGCCGGCCTGGTCCATGGCCAGTATACGCATTCTGCCGGTGAGCTCCCGCAGGGTCTCTGCCTTGTCTTCCGAATACTTTCTTCTCATCAGTACCCGTATCGCCATCTTCTTTCTCCTTCCTTCATGGTGTTGATCAATACACGGAAACAACGGAATCGGATGTAATTGTCATCGGGCTAATAGCGGTTCTTTGTATCCAGCCTAATTCGATTAGCTTAATAGTTCGGCCATCACACGAATTGTTTGGTCGATCTCCGCTTCAGTCGTCATCCGACCAACACTGAACCGCAGGGTTCCCTTGGCCCATTCCATGGGAACGTTCATGGCTTCCAGTACATGGGAGATTTTCACGGCATCGGAGTGGCACGCTGCGCCGGCGGATGCGGCTACCTCGAGTCCGATATCTTCCAGAATGCGATTGGCTTCCTGCCCTTTAAAAGAGATATTCAGCGTATTCGGAAGGCGATACTCGGGGTGTCCGTTAAGTCGAATGTTGGCCAGCCGGCCTAAAAGCCCCTCGTGCAGGCGATCGCGCAGAAACTTCATATGGGCCATATTTTTGCCAAGATCCCGTTGTGCGATTTCGCAAGCTTTTCCCAGTCCGACGATTTCCATTACATTCTCAGTTCCGGATCGCCAGCCCATTTCCTGTCCGGCACCGAAGCAAAATTTTTCAGGCGTCAACGGCGGGCGCACATACAATGCACCGATGCCCTTGGGCGCATACACCTTGTGGCCGGCCACCGAGAGTAAATCCACCCCGAGTTGTTCGACATCGGTCGGGATTTTTCCTACCGATTGCGCGGCGTCGGTGTGCATGACGATGCCGTGTTGTCTTGCAATGCGGCTGATTTCGGCGATCGGCTGCACGGTCCCGACTTCGTTGTTGGCGTGCATAATGGTGATCAGAATGGTCGTGGGACGCAGGGCGCTTGCCACATCGGCCGGGTCGACCAGGCCGTCTTGGCTGACCGGCAGGTAGGTGGTTTCGACTCCGTCCGATTCAAGGTAGCGGCAGACCTCGAGCACCGCCGGATGTTCGAAACTGCTGGTGATGATATGATTTCCCTTTTCCCTGAACCGCCGCGCCACACCGCGGATGGCGTGATTGTTGGATTCCGTGCCGCCGCTGGTAAAGAAAACCTCGGTCGGGCTGCAGTTAAGAATGCCGGCCACCTGCCTGCGGGCAGATTCTACGGCCTGTTTGGGTTTAATGCCGTACCAGTGGGAGCTGGAGGGGTTGCCGAATTCGGTTTCGAGAAACGGCCGCATGGCTTCGATCACTTCCGGGTCGTGGGGCGTCGTACCATTGTAATCCAGGTAAATCGGTTTGATCATGATAAACTCCTTAGAAGTTAGAAGGGGACGTCCTCAAGAAACTCAATTATTTTCGATTAATTGAAAATTGTATTTACTTACGATCGCTTCCCCTCTGATAACGGCATATCCAACGGCAGTTGGACTAATGTCTAGCTTTCTGGCCAAATCCGTCAGCGAAATTCCCAATTTCCGTGACGCCCAGTAACAAAATAAACTTCGGGCAGCCACTCTTTTTTTTTGGCGGCCCTTGGAAAACAAATACGCGGAATCCAATTCGTAAATGCTGCAAACCCTCTCTGCAATCTTGTCCAAATCGTACCCGAGCTGTTTTAATTCATACTTGCGGTTTAAGCGTTCATCGGCTTTAGCTAAAATGCTTTGCACAAAATCGCTGTCGCCCAGAATGCGTTCATCCCCTTTGATGCGCTGGGCACCTCGATTTTTAGCACGTTTGACTGCATCCCACCCCCCCAGGCTTCGAATCAGCCCTCCGCCGACAAGGTCATCCCTGCGACCTTGGGTGATTCCAGCCTCCACATAGGAAAGATAACGGCGCTTGGCTTCGCGCTTGGAATTGCCGAAATATCCGAGGACATAATCAACATTCTGCCAGGATACATTCATCTTGTCCAACAACACCCCGTGGCCACAATAGGAAAAATCACCTAACTCGAAAATATCCTTAACAATATTGCCCCGCAAAGGATTGAGGTGGATGTATCTAACCAACTCTTTAAAATACTTGTCCTCCTGGCAGATGATCGACTTATAGCGATTTTGAAACAGAAGGCCATGCCGCTTGTGTCTCAGGTTGAAGCTAACGACGTATCCGGTCAAAAGCCTGCGCATTAATGTCGGTAATCCGGTGCTCCCACTGCGTAATAAAAAATGGGCATGATTGGGCATGAGCACCCAGGCAAAACACTGTGTCTTGGTCTCAGTCAATAGTGTACCAAAGCGCTCCAAAAATTCATCTCGGTCACGGTTGGTCCAAAAAATTTTGCGGCGCTCAATCCCGCGGATCATCACGTGATGCAAAACGCCAGGAGCGTCTAATCTGGCTGATCTGGGCATGGGTATTTGGTTACCAGTTTGATTTGAGTTTGTCAATTGAGTTATTTGAGGACGTCCCCTCTTTTTCCCTCCCTCGGCATCCCCAGCACGGCAGTTGAAATACTGATGGGAATGCGATTTCCGTCCGCATCGATGATGTAGCAGGATTGGCCGATGATGGGTTTGCCCGTCTTCAAGGTCTGTTGCAGCGCGCATGAGGTCCCGCACATGCTGGAGCGAAACACATCCGAGCAGTGCCGGCCGATCGCCTCCCGGCGCGGCACGCCTGTGATCTCCTCGGCCGCACGGTTAAACGAGGTGATCCGCCATTGCATGTCCACTGTAAAGACACCGTCCGAAATGCTCTCGAGGATCGCTTCGGTCGGTATATGGACTTCTGACGTTTTACGTTTATTGCCACGCATATCGACGTGTTCCTGAATGCTTCACGTTCTCGTTCCAGCTCAAGTAGATGCTGAAATAATTTCTGTCCACCCTTTACTAGTGCGGCAATAATTATTTAGACATTTAGGATTCAACTTTCACCGCAGAGCCGCAGAGTGCGCAGAGAATATTCATTTTATGTTTGCCGTTGAGAGGCCCCGCATGGACGGGATGACCGATCTGTTGAGTATTTTAAGCGGTCGGCCTCCGGCAAACATAAAGAGCAATCCGCCTTAAACGAAGAAAACCATCTAAGCGTAACGGCTTGAAACCGCCGGCGAAACTATTACCCGAGAGGCGTGCATTGTTAACTTTCTGGCCTCCCTGCCTTGGCATAGCTTTAGCGACGACAGGTCACCAGAAAGTTAAAAGAAAAGTTCCTCTGCGATCTTTGCGTCTCGAGCGAAGCCCCGCGGTGCGGGATGCAAGCTCGGGCGGTAAATCCATATCTAATCACTAATGAACTCCCTAGTAATAACCGCATATAGAATCAGGGCCATGCATGCCGCAAAGCGGCTGTGGTTCATCATATTCTCTGACGACGTGAAATTCAACCTCTTTTCAGAGAATTGAAAAAGATGCCAAGTTCAGGGAAAAAGCAGCGGCCTTGCAGAACCTTTTCAAATGGCGGAAGGCTCTTGTAATTGGGACTTCGATGGTTATATTTCATCTTCCGGTTCGACCGGCAAAAGGATTCTATAAGGATAAACACCAACGATGCGCGACTTAATGACCAACGACAGTATTCGGAACATTGCCATCATCTCGCATGTCGACCACGGCAAGACCACCCTGGTGGATGCCATGTTCAGGCAAAGCGGTCTTTTCAGGGCCGACCAGCAGATCGACGAACGACTCATGGATACGCTGGATCTCGAAAAAGAGCGTGGCATCACCATTGCTGCCAAGAACTGTTCGGTGATGTGGAAGGGCGTTCGCATCAATATCATCGATACGCCCGGGCACGCTGATTTCGGGGGTGAAGTCGAGAGAGCGCTTTCGATGGCGGATGGGGCGATTTTGCTGGTGGACGCTTCCGAGGGGCCTTTGCCCCAAACCCGGTTTGTCCTCAAAAAGGCCCTGGAGGCCGGCCTTAAAATTGTGGTGGTTATCAACAAAATCGACCGCAGTGACGCGCGACCGGAGCAGGTCCTGGACGAGATATACGATTTGCTGATAGATCTGGATGCCACTGAAGCGCAGCTCGAGTTCCCGCTGTTGTACGCCATCGGTCGGGAGGGCATCGCCGTCAAAGATCCTTACGAGGAGGGTGAAAACCTTAACCTTCTTTTCGATACCATTATTGATACGATCCCCGGACCGGCGCACGATGGCGACGCTCCTTTTCAGATGCTGGTATCGGATCTGGGCTACTCGGACTATTTGGGCCGATTGGCCGTTGGCAAAATATTCAACGGAACCGCCCGTTCCAACGACAGTCTGGTGTGCCTGGATAAAAACGCGACTCCCACTCCCCTCAAAGTATCCAAACTCCAGGTATACGAAGGCATGCAATTAAAAGACGCCGGCGAAGTTCAGACCGGAGACATCGTGGTGCTGGCGGGTATCGACGACGTCGAAATCGGCGACACCATCTGCAATCAGCAGGCTCCCCGGGCCCTGCCCCGCATCCGGGTGGATGAACCCACGGTTTCCATGAAATTTACCATCAACAACTCCCCGTTTGCCGGTAAAGAAGGAAAATACGTGCAGTCCAGCCGCCTCAGGGAGCGGCTGATGAAAGAGGACCTCGTCAACGTGGCCATTGAAGTGGAAAAAACCGCTGAGCGGGACAGCGTTCTGGTCAAGGGCCGGGGTGAATTTCAGCTGGCAATTCTGATCGAAACCATGCGCCGGGAGGGCTATGAATTTTGTGTCGGCCGGCCTGAGGTGATCTACCGCTTTGAAAACGGCGAAAAGCGCGAGCCCATGGAGCGTTTGCTGATCGACTGCGAAGAACGCTTTCTGGGTGTGGTCACGGAAAAGCTTTCGCTGCGCAAGGGAAAAATGACCAACCTGATCAATAACGGCAAAGGCAGGGTGCGGATCGAATTTTCGATACCGGCGCGGACGCTGATCGGATACCGCGACGAGTTTCTGACCGACACCCGAGGGACCGGGATTATGAACCACCTTTTTGACGGCTACAGTCAATTCCGGGGGGAGTGCCCCAGCCGGTTTACCGGCTCCATCGTGGCCGATCGCAGCGGCCGTGCCGTCGCCTATGCCCTGTTCAACCTGGAGCCCCGGGGGCGGCTTTTTATCGTTCCCGGTGATCCGGTATACGAAGGGATGATCATCGGCGAGCACAACCGCAGCCAGGATATCAACGTCAATGCCTGCAAGGAAAAAAAGCTGACCAATATGCGGGCCGCCGGCAAGGACGAGAACGTCATCCTTACGCCCATCAAACCCCTCACGCTGGAGCAGACCATCAGCTTTATCCGGGAGGACGAACTCGTGGAAGTCACCCCCCGATCGGTGCGCATGCGCAAGGCCGTCCTGTCGGCCCACAAGCGCTACACCCTGCGCGGTGCCAGGATGAAAAAGGAAATCGGCCATGAATGAAAAACGTAAACGCTTTATCGTTGAAATTGGAACCGGTATCGATATTCACGGGGAAAATGTCACCAAAGCAGCCTGCCGCGCTGTCAAAGATGCGGTTTCCCGAAGCTGTCTGTGCGGACTTTTGGAAATTTTAGAAATCAATAATCTTGAGGATGTCGTCGTGGAAATACAGGTCGCATCTCCGAATCCCGAAAAAGTGGATCTTGAAAAAGTGATGGCCGAAGTTCCTATCGGCCGCAAAAGCGCCGTTGCGGTGCAGGGCGGAATGACGGCCCGGGGGCTCTGTGTGCCGCAGTTTGCACCGGCCTGCGATCAAATTGTGGTGGCAAATGCAGCTATAACCGTATTTGTTACGAAGTGAAAATTTGCGGCTCTCAGAAAAGGGATGGCGCAAACCAAACTTGCCGGCCTTATGGAGGGCAGAAAATGGTGCACGTTCTGCCTGATTTTGTATGAAAGTACTGGAGATAAAACGTCATATCAACAAACCGGACCAATCCTTTCTGTGTGATCTGCTCAAACGCGGCCAAGGTTATATTATCATAAAATATGTCAATGATCGGCCCGGCAGTGTCGGCGCGGTTTTCTTTGACACGGGTTCGACCACCTATGCCTATTACCGGGAGGCGATGGGCTATGTTGTCTGGAAGATGATGAATCCGCTGGATGTGCTGGAAGGATACCTGTTTCACATTTGCCGTGATCTGCAGGTGGAAACAGACCGGGTGACCTATCTGGATCTGCTGCTGGATATCTGGATCGACGCCCGGGGTCGGCTTGAGATTCTCGATCGGGACGAGGTGCAGGAATGTGTCCGGAGCGGTTTGATCGGTGAGCATGAGCTTGGATGGATCGCGCGGCAGGAAAAGCAGATTACCGAAAACTGGCAACATATTGTTGCCGATTTTGATCATCTTTTAAAAGGTTTTGTCTGATTTAAATGCTAAAAATACAATTCAAAATGAAAAAAGATTAACTTCTCAGAGTTTCCATAACATTTTATACAAAATTCCCATCAAATCTTGGCGCCGCTGAACGGTACCAACCGTCGGCTCATGGCGTGCCCGTTCGCAATGACGGTGGGGCCGACTATTCGACTATTTTGAAGCCAACTTCATAATAGTCTTGACTTTCTTGAAGTATGGTTCATAATAGCCATATGCAACGGTATTTAGAAAACTACATCCGCCAAGACCTGAATGAAAAAATCGTGCTCCTTTCAGGGCCGAGACAAGTCGGCAAAACGACATTGTCAAAGCAGTTGACCCCCTCGCATGTTTATTTAAATTATGACGCTGCTTCGGACCGGCGAATCATTGGTGCTCAAGAATGGGATAGAAGTGCCGAACTTGTGATCTTTGATGAGCTCAATAAAATGAAAAAATGGAAATCATGGATCAAGGGCATTTATGATACCGAGGGCATATCGCCGGCTCTGCTTGTAACGGGCTCAGCCAGATTGGATACTTATAGAAAAGGCGGGGAATCTTTGGCCGGCCGCTTTTTCTACTATCGTCTGCATCCATTGACAGTTAAAGAGATATGCGGCTACCTTGGGGAAAGCGCTGAGACGGCACTGGACAAATTACTTAAAGTCGGTGGATTTCCGGAACCGTATTTAAGAAACAGTGAAACTTTTGCGAAACGCTTCAGAAGGATTCATACGGACACAATTATCAGAGAGGATCTTTTGGATCTGGAAAACGTGCGGGATATCAAGTCTATCGAGATCCTGATCGACCTGTTGAGAACCCGGGTCGGATCCACCACGTCTTATACGGCGCTTGCAAATGATCTTCAGGTATCCATTCACACGGTTAAACACTGGCTGCAGATTTTGGAAAATCTGTATATCGTTTTTCCGGTCAGACCGTACCACAAAAATATAGCGCGCAGCCTTTTGAAAGAGTCGAAATATTATCTGTATGATACCGGGGCTGTCGAGGGAGACCTCGGGGCAAAGGTTGAAAATACAGTCGCATGCGCTTTGCTGCGCGAACTTCATCTGATCGAAGACACAACCGGAAGCCGGGTAGCCCTGCACTTTCTCAGAGACAAAGAAAAGAATGAAGTTGATTTTCTGGCTGTTGTCGATAACCGTCCGCGATGCATGATTGAAGTGAAATTAAGCGATGATAGTTTTTCTCCCTCATTGTTTCGTTTTCATGACAAATTAAGAAAAGCAACACCTTTCCAGGTTGTTTACAGCCTTAAACGCAAAAAATCAAAAGACTCCGCCAGAATGCTTTCCGCTAACGAATTTTTAAAAGATTTGCAATTATTGTAAAGTAAAATTATTTTAATCGGGTCAGTAAAAGGAGGTAGACATGGCATCCTTCACACAACGGATGATACGAGCCGCAAAACTGGATGTTAATCTCTATGAAGAGGTCGAAGCTGATAAAAACGCCATGGGTCAGGCCATGGGCGTGGTCATACTTTCCAGTATTGCGGCCGGGGTTGGAACCATCGGAACAACGGGGTTAAAGGGACTTGTGCTCGGGACCATAACTGCCCTGGTGGCATGGTTTTTCTGGGCGTTTCTGACATATTTTATTGGAACAAGGCTGTTACCTGAACCTCAAACAAAAGCAGACTATGGGGAGTTGCTGCGTACCATCGGATTCTCCAGTTCCCCCGGACTCCTGCGCATTTTGGGAATCATCCCGATGCTGGCAGTCATCGTCAATTTCGTTGTCGGCATCTGGATGCTGGTGGCGATGGTCATTGCTGTCAGGCAAGCGCTGGATTATAAAAGTACCTGGCGCGCAGTCGGCGTCTGTATTATCGGTTGGATTGTCCAGATCGCCCTTTTCGCTCTGGTTTTTGGGTTGCTAGGAGGATTTGAAGCAACACAGACGAATTAATCCGCTTTTTTTCCGTGTACATCATCAAAAAGCACAAATTGATAATACCCGGTTTGAAGGTACAGAACTGGGTTGCCTGACTTTAACTATAACCTAATCTGAGCGATTTCCAGATTCCGACAACCAATCCGGGCGGGCGTAAAGCCCGCCCCTACAAGACATTGCTTTACCTGTTGGG
>CP070771.1:427758-442612 GCA_020345785.1 Desulfobacterales bacterium | reverse complement strand
AATTCGATTTCAGTATAGGATAATCACTTTTATATCACCTGTCCGGCAAATGCCACAAGGTAAACACGGGATCGGAAATCTAAAAATTATGTATCCGATCGCAGGATCACCCTTATCCATTTACGGCGCTCAATAATAATTATCCCTGATACGATAGGGTGCTTGTATCATACTGTCAATCGAAGTTTTGACTTGCCTTTCGATGCTATCAATTCAAGTATGGGTCAGGGTAGTTGACTGCTGATCACTGAAACCTGGAGCCGAAACCTTTACGTCCCTACCTCTGTTTGTGCATCGTCCCCTAACCTCTGCCTGTGGGGCCGAAGTGCGGAGCACGAAGCTCCAAACCTATGAACCCTGAAGGCCTAAAACTGTTTTTATTGACTTAAGTCAATGCGTTTCGGTCGCTAAAATATTAATTTGCATAGTAAGCTCCAAGATTAACAACAACAGGTTGTTAATTCGACCTCTGCTTGAAAAATATTGCGAAGGGAGATCAGCCATGTGTCAAAGCTATAAAGTGCCCTGCACCTGTCAAAAAAACACCGCCGAAATTTTTTTCGGTAAATGTATTTTAAACGAAACCGCCATTGAAGAGGTGTATTGCCCGCAGTGCAGCCAAAATATAGATATCGACCGGGACGACCGGGTGTGGGATAACGGTTGGGTGCTTGAGATGAACATGGACGCGGTGAGGCTGTATGCCGGATCCATGGGTATAGCACCAGAAGAAATTACAGCGAATCGGGTCTTCGATGAAGGCTATGCCACCTGGGTCGGAATCACCCCCGATGACACCGAGCGCCGAAATCAGGAACGCGATGAGATACAAAAGCTGGCCAAGACAGATATTCTGGCCTATTACAAAGCCATGAAAAAATGGGGCTTGAATCGTGAAAAGAGGTTCAGCGATGAGGGCTGGCGCAAAATGAGAGCACCTCTTCGGTAATTCGCCTATCGCAAAACTCATGGTGAGTATTTAGGCATGGCTGAATTCATAAATTAAGAAAATTCCAAGCACAAATATCAAATCCCTGGCCCAGACCGAATTGGAACTTACCGTACTGATTCCATTCACCCATATAGTGGAAACGAATGATGCCTTGAGCCAACTAAAGTCGCAACAGGGCGGGCTCAAACAAATCACAATGATCCAAATAAAAAATTCCAAACCTGAAAATATTTTATGCAACTTAAGGGTTTACTCGGTTGCCACCTCTGCCACCTCTTCCTCCACCGGAATGATTTCTATCTGATCCGCCTTCCTGAAGCCCCGGGGCAGTTTTTTGCCGCGGCGGCCGCGCTCGCCGATAAAAGAGGAAATGTTGCCCGGTGTAAAACGCACGGATTGTCTGCCGGCGTGGATCTTTATCGACGCGCCTTCCGGTATGACCTCTATTAATTTGACATACTCTTCGCGTTTTTTGAGCCGGGCCGGCGGAATTTGAATGATTTTGTTGCCCTTGCCCTTGGGAAGTTCCGGCAAAGCGCTGACGGGAATCACCAGCATGTAACCTTCCGTGGTAATTGTGGCCAGGTAGTCGGTTGCATAGTTATTCACATAGACGGGTGTCAACGGCTCGGAATCTTTTGCGACGCTGAGCATTGCCTTACCCTTGGTGTTTTTGGTCACCATATTGGAAATTTCCGCAACAAAGCCGTACCCGGCATCACTGGCAAGCAGCACCTTGCGGTCGGATGGTCCCATGACCACCGCCAGAAATTTTGCCCCGTTGGAAAGCGACAGCCGACCGGTCAGCGGTTCACCGTGCCCCCGGGCGGAGGGCAGGGTATGAGCCGGCAGGGAATAGGACCGGCCCCTTGTATCCAGAAAAACGGCCGGTTGAATAGTTTTGCCGCGGGCGACACTTAAAAATTCATCGCCGGCTTTATAATTGAGACTGGCGGGATCGATTTCGTGTCCCCTGGCCGCGCGCACCCACCCACCGGTAGAAAGAACGACGGTTACGGGCTCGACCGCGGTAAGTTCTACTTCCCTGATTGCCTGGGCTTCCTTGCGCTCTACGATCAGGGTCCGACGTTCGTCGCCGTACTTTGCGGCATCTTCGGTGAGCTCCTTTTTCATAAGGCTTTTCAGGCGCTGCTTGGATGCCAGCGTTTTATCGATCCAGTCTTTTTCTTTCTCCAGCTCCCTTTTTTCCTTTTTGATTTTGATCTCTTCCAGTTTGGCCAGCTGGCGCAGCCTTATCTGCAGTATCGCTTCCGCCTGCGCGTCGCTCAGATTGAATGTTTTCATCAAGATCGGCTTGGGCTCGTCATTTTCACGGATAATCCGAATAACCTCATCGAGATTAAGATAGGCGACCAAAAGTCCATCGAGGATGTGCAGCCGTTCCAGGATTTTATTTAAGCGAAATTCCAGCCGGCGAATCACCGTTTGCCGGCGGAATCTAAGCCATTGCCCTAATATTTCCAGCAATCCGAGCGTTTGCGGCTTGCGGTTCAGACCGATGACGGTCATGTTGATTTTGTAGCTCTTTTCAAGATCGGTGGTCGCAAACAGATGGCTGATCAGGGCTTCTTTGTCCACACGGTTGGACCGCGGCATGATCATCAGGCGGGTGGGTTCCTCCTGGTCGGACAAGTCGCGGATATCGGAAATCATTGAAAGCTTTTTTTCCCGCATCTGCAAGGCCACCTGCTCGATAATCCTGGCAGGCGATACCTGATAAGGCAGGGATGTGATGATGATATCCCCATTTTCGTACTCGTAGGTGGCCCGCATTCGAATCAGGCCTTGACCGGACCGATAAATGTTTATGATTTCTTCCTTTGAGGTAATGATTTCGGCGCCGGTCGGAAAGTCGGGACCCTGGATGATTTGGCAAATTTCTTCGAGGGAAGCCCTGGGGTTATCGATCAAATGGATACAGGCATCAACGATTTCGGGAAGGTTGTGCGGCGGAATGTCGGTTGCCATACCCACTGCAATCCCGGTGGCGCCGTTTAAAATGACATTCGGCAGCCTGGCGGGCAGCATGCGCGGCTCGCTGAGCGTGCCGTCAAAATTAGGCACCCAATCAACCGTGCCCATCGAAAGCTCGTTGAGAAATGCCTCGGCATAGGTGGACAGGCGCGCTTCCGTGTATCGCATGGCGGCAAATTCTTTGGGTGCAGCGTTCGATCCCCAGTTGCCCTGACCGTCGATAAGCGGATAGCGATAAGAAAAATCCTGAGCCATCAGAACCATCGCCTCGTAGCAGGCAGCATCGCCGTGCGGATGGAATTTACCCAGTACGTCGCCGACGGTGCGAGCCGATTTTTTGTGCTTCGCCGCCGCGCGCAGGCCAAGCTCGCTCATTGCATATACGATCCGACGCTGGACGGGCTTGAAACCGTCGCCGACAAAGGGCAAGGCCCGGTCATTGATGACATACATGGCATAGTTCAAATAGGAGGGCTTGACAAAAGCGTCAAGTGAAAGCTGTTCAATTCCCTCATAAGATATCAAATCGTTTTCGGACATGTTGTTGTTGCTCCAATGTAGTCAAGGTTTAGAGGTTCAGAGGTTCAGGGTTCAGAGTTCAAGGTTCAGAGGTTCAGGGTTCAGGGTTATAATTGAAAATTGAAGATTGAAGATTTATGGAATACTCTCGTTTTTAGTCTTTTTTCTAAGGTTGGCAGGCCATAAAGTCTCTTTTAGAAAATAGCTGGCGTTGCTAGCCTCTTTCGGAAATAGCAGCTTCATTAATTGAACAGACGGAACACCTTAAATATTCAATATGCAATCTTCAATCTTCAATTGACCTCAGACCACCTCCGGATCCGCCAGGTCGCCCTCTTTTTCAAGCCATTGCTTGCGGTCCTGCGATCTTTTTTTGGCCAGGAGCATATCCATGGTTTCGACGATTTTCTTCTCACCATCGAGGGTCAGCTGGACCAATCGTCGGGTGTCGGCAAGCATGGTGGTTTCGCGCAGTTGAGACGGATTCATCTCGCCAAGCCCCTTAAAACGCTGAACATTAGGTTTGCCCTTTTTTTGCGAACCGTTCAGCCGTCTCAAGATATCGTCCTTTTCCGTTTCGTCCAGGGCGTAGTAAACCTCCTTGCCCTGATCGATTCGATAGAGGGGAGGCATTGCAACGAAAATATTGCCCGCTTTGACCAGCGGGTTGAAATGTTTTAAAAACAGGGCACATAGAAGCGTTGCGATGTGAAGCCCGTCTGAGTCGGCATCGGCTAAGATGATGATTTTCCGATAGCGCAGCCCCGAAAGGTCGCTACTATCCGGATCAACACCGACGGCCACCGCGATATCATTAATTGCAGATGATTTTAATATACCGGCAGTATCCACTTCCCAGGTATTTAGTATTTTACCCCTTAGCGGAAGCACCGCCTGGGTCTGTTTATCGCGGGCCTGCTTGGCGGACCCGCCCGCCGAGTCACCCTCCACCAGGAAAAGTTCGGTTTCGGCGGGGTCCTGGGAGATGCAGTCGGCAAGTTTGCCGGGCAGTGTGGGGCCGCTGCCAATTTTTTTCCGCACAACCTTTTTAGCGGCATTAAGTCGGCGGCGGGCACTATCAATGGCCAACTCGGCAAGTCTTTCACCCACTTCGGTGTGATGGTTGAGCCAAATCGCGAACGTATCTCTGACCACATTCGAAACAAACGTTGCAAATTGACGTGAGCCGAGGCGCTCTTTGGTTTGTCCCGAAAATTGAGGATCGTTCAACTTGGCCGACAGAACATAGTTGCATTTATCCCAGATATCGTCCGGCGCCAGTTTGACGCCCCGGGGAATAAGATTGCGAAACTCGCAAAATTCTTTCACGGCCGCCAGAAGGCCGCTGCGAAAGCCGGATACATGGGTGCCGCCTTGCGAGGTCGGAATGAGGTTGACATAACTTTCAGCGATTATCTGTCCCGGTTCCGGCAGCCAGATAACTGCCCAGGTCACCATTTCCTCTTTGCCTTCCTGCTCACCAATGAAAGGTTCCTCAGGAATCCGATCGAATTCCTTCAGGTTTTCAAGCAGGTAGTCCCTCAGACCATCTTCAAAATACCAGGAATCAGTTTCACCGGTTTGCTTGTTAGTGAAAGTAACCGTCAAGCGCGGGCACAAAACAGCTTTGGCGCGCAGGACGTGTTTTAACCTGCGCACAGAAAATTTAACCGTATCGAAATACTGTTCATTGGGCCAGAATCGAACCGTCGAACCCGTATTGCGTAGGCCTACTGTTCCGATTTTTTCAAGACTGGATGCTTTTTTGCCGTCTTCAAAGAAAATGGCATACCGGTTGCCGCCCCGTTTAATTTCCACCTCGAGCCTGGCCGACAGCGCATTTACGACCGAAACGCCGACGCCATGCAGACCGCCTGAAAAGCGGTAGTTTTTATTACCGAATTTAGCGCCGGCATGCAGCTTGGTCATGATGACCTCAACGCCGGTCATCTTTTCCTCGGGATGCTGGTCGACCGGCATCCCGCGTCCGTCATCACTTACCTCCAGTGAGCCGTCTTCGTGATACACGACATCGATCCGTTTGGCAAAGCCGGCGATCGCCTCATCAACGGCATTGTCGATAACTTCCTGGGCCAGATGGTTCGGCCGCGAGGTATCGGTATACATGCCGGGCCGACGCCTGACCGGATCCAGTCCCTTTAATACTTCTAACGATGATGCGTCATAACTGCTTCTGGGAATATTTTCAAACAGACTGTAGTCTTTAATGGCCACCTCCTGATAGCAGCAAAAGAATTACAAAAAGAGTTTTCTACTCTGCCGACAACTAAAAAAAATCGGGGTCGGATTTGATCCGTTCCCGATTTTTTTGAAATTTATATTTTTGATCTTGTCGTACAATTCTAACACTGGCAACATCTGATCGGGTATCAGAGTCGGTCAGCGTACCGCCCCCCACCCGGCGGGCATGGCAGCCCGTCATTTTACAACGAACGGTTTTCTTAAGTTGACGCCTGGATACGCTTCGCGCCGGCAGGATTCTTTCGGTATTAATTTATCCTCCCTGGTATTCGGCGTCAATCCGGTTTAGAGCCTTTTCAACTGCTTGTGATTGATGGTTGGAAGCTTTTGCAGATAATATACCCCGAAAATTAGATTATATCAACGGCATATTTACTCTAATACGGAACCATTTGTCATTTTGACCAGGGGAGAGATTTATGGCTCTGCCTTGGGATCTATGATTCTGATCAAAATCCAAAGCTTGCCTTCCCTCCGGATTGCAGGCTCTACATGCCGGATGCGGTCAATCCAGCTTGACCATGACATGTCGAACAGTGGTGTAATCCTCAAGGCCGTACATGGACATGTCCTTGCCGTAGCCTGAAATCTTCATGCCGCCGTGCGGCATTTCGTTGGCCAGCATAAAGTGGGTGTTGATTCACGTGCAGCCATATTGCAGGCGACTGGCAACTTGCATGGCGCGGCCAATATCTCTGGTCCACACAGATGATGCCAGTCCGTAGTCGGAATCCTTGGCCCATGCGATCGCATCTTCGGCGTCGCGAAAGCGGGTCACCGATACTACCGGTCCGAAAACTTCACGGCGCACAATCTCGTCTTCCTGCCGCTCAAGCACCGGGCCGCCCCGGCGAAAAAAGCGAAAGCAGTCTACAATCGCGGGGATCTCGTCTTCGAGTGCCAGCTGATAGGGCTTGCCGCAGTTGTGCGATTCAATGCGGGCGAATTCCTCGGCATTTTCTTCGATGTGCTCAGCGAGCTTTTGCAGCATGCCGGCCCGATCGCGGGGTGTGGTGCAGGACCATTTTGAAAACGCGGTCGAGGCAGCCTCGACGGCACGGGAGATCTGTTCGGGAGATGTTGGCGATGGTATTGCCCCCGGCCGGATCGAGAATTGCCAGATCCTGTCCTTCACCGGTGATGAAATCACCGCCGATGAGTAATTTTGTTTGCATAATATGTCTCCTGTAATTTATGTGAGTTTTACTTAGTACCTGAATTTTGCACGTAAATCTCATCTACAGCGTTCAAAGCCACGTTGTCAGAATTGACTGCGAGCGATGTTTGGTGTTAAAAATCCCAGTACCGATAACTGCGCCTGCTAAAAGCGATAATCCGGTGCGTTGGGAGGAATTTTGTTAATCAAGGTGCGCTCTCGGCCTTCATTTTTCACTAAATCGAACGCATCATAAACCTCACCGGTTGCAGTCATTGCTTTGTATTTGAGGGTGCTGGGCGCTATTGAAATTACCTGAAAAAGCTGGGTGTTTTCTGCCGCCCGCTCCATCCAGTCCGTTCGATCAAGCTGATACATTCCCGGCCCGCTGACAGAGGTAATATAGATCGGACCCCGGCAGTGATTGCTCTCAGAGCAAGAATCGCGGCCGCGCGCATAAACATGGTCATGCCCTTGAAGTACCAGATCCACTTCGTGTTTTTCGAAAACAGGCTTCCAGTATTTAATAAGTTCCTTGTTTTCTCGTCCTTTGGCAGAGGAGTAGATGGGATGATGAAAAGCAATTATAGTCCAATTATTCGGATTATTCGCCAGCAAATTTTCCAGCCATTTTGCCTGATCCTTGATTTCCAGGTTCGAATTAAGCACGACGACTCGCACCCCTTGGAAATCAACATGGTAAACGGTTTCATCAAGATCTTCGCGTCCCAATTTCGGGAGCTCGAACTGGGGTTTCCAATATTTGGAGAGGGTGGGCTTACCTAGTCCGGACTCACTATATTCATGATTGCCGGCTGCGGGAATGCTGGGAATCATCGCCATCATCCAGCCTCCGGCTTTGTGCCACTCATCCCATTGACTTGCTGAATTACGGCGATCCACCAGATCACCGGTATAAATCATAAATCGGGCTTTGGGCGCCTCAAGAAAGGCGGCGCGTATGGTGCGCGACCAGAGAGAATATGTACGGTGCTGGGCATCTCCGAAATAGACGAACGAAAACGGCTTGGGCGTTTCAGCGGCCGTTCGAAACTGGAACCACTCGCTCCAGAATTCACCGTCACCGACGCGGTAAGCATATAAAGTGTCCGATTGCAGATTCGTGAAGTTGACCGAATAATAATGGGCTGTTCCCGTGTCGGTTTCCAACACGGTGGTTTCAGCATGATACCGGCGGCTGTTTCTACTGAAATCAGGTGTGGGGTCGGAGAGTGCAATTTCTGCCACGGCCTGATGCAGCGGAACGTCTGATTTCCATGTGACTGCCTGAGAGTTGACCGGTTCTTCTCTCCAGGTCAGGATAATGTGCTTGAAAGATTCCGGACGTATCTGCTGTGACGCGGCCGAACTGATTGCGGAAGTTATATCTTGTTTACGATCACATTGGATGTTGCTGGCGAAAAAAATGATCAGTAGGAGAAAAAAAACCAGTGACCTGCAGGAGACCGATACGTGTTTCAGCTTGAAACAGAGCATTGCCTTCACAGTCAAACCTTGCACAAGTAATGATTAATCAGCTATTGTATAAAAACAAAGAACGAATAATCGCACCCGTCCAGCGACTTAAATGCGGCGTCCGCTAAAGCTTAAAAAGGCAGGTTCATTAGAACCTGCCCTTTTAGATTGAATTAAGAAACCGCGGCTTCTCTATTATCCTTTTGCCGCTTTAAAATACTCATTGACCTTATCCCAATTAATCACGTTGAAAAACGCACTGATGTATTCGGGTCTGCGATTCTGGTATTTAAGATAGTAGGCATGCTCCCAAACGTCGATTCCGAGAATCGGCGTTTTGCCCTGGCTTATCGGATTGTCCTGGTTTGGTGTGGTCGCAATCTGCAATTCATTGTTGCTCCAGACCAGCCAGGCCCAGCCACTGCCGAACAGCAACGCCGCGGCGTTTGAAAACTGCTCCTTGAATTTGTCGAAGCCGCCAAACGTGAAATTAATTGCATCGGCCACCGCACCGCCGTAAGAGGTTTCTTTTCTCAGCATGGGCCAGAAAAAGGAGTGGTTGAAGTGGCCACCACCGTGATTTCTGACCGCCGTTCGGATGCTTTCCGGCACGGCATTGAGATCTCGCAGCAGATCTTCAACACTCTTATTATGCAGATCAGCGTGGCCTTCCAAAGCGGCATTCAGTTTGTCAACGTAGGTTTGATGATGTTTTGTATGGTGAATTTCCATTGTTTGAGCATCAATATACGGTTCCAACGCATTGTATGCGTAAGGAAGCTCGGGTAACTTATGAGACATAGTAATTTCCTCCAAGTATATTTGCAATCTTAGAAGTCTAAGATTGGTTGGTAGTTAGACTTTATCTTCCTTGATAAGGTTAAGTGACCTTGGCCAATTTAGCCGGTGAATTTTTTTACCGGCAAAAGCAACCAAACTTAGTATAAGCATTAAATTTGATCGCTCAACCGGACTCCGGAAATTTGGAAATTATCAAAAAATTTCAAACTATTTCAGATGGATTCTAAACTTCGGTCCGTCTTTGCGCCAGACCCTGCAGGTGTCGACAATGGCTTTCATCGCCCGCTCACGGTAACCCGATTGTTCACTCGGCCGGCGTGAAACCGCGGTCCAGGCGCCCTGGACCGCGGCCGAGGCCATGCTGACCAGAAGGGCAACCAGGTGGGCGCACCCCTTGGCGCCGCCGACCAGTTCTTTAACCTCGTTGGTAAAGCCGGAGGCAATCTGCATGCCTTTGATCGGTTCAAGGGATGTCAGGGTTTCGATGCATTCTTGGTAGGGAACCGTCGGCATTTCCACCTCGATGTCCTCAATGGTTAAATTCGGCCCGCGGACCTGCATGCGAATGATCATGTGGTGAACCCTGCCGGGTGGAACAAGCTCTCCAGCGGGGCGGCAGATTGCCTGTAGACGATCGTCTTTCAGTCTGCCTTCCACGATGATGCCATGCTCACCGCAGTCATAGGTTGCGACCTCGATCCGGCGGGTATGAATTTTTTCGTGTTTGTCTGCCTCAATCTTTATCATCCCTCAATACTCCGAAATAAATTGAAACCCTTCATGATGAATTCCCTTCTTTTGGGGTCATCGATCTTTACTTTTTTGTCATCTCCAGCAGGCGCTGGGGGTAATCCGTCATGATTCCGTCCACGCCAAGCCTCATAAGTTCTTTCATGGATTCAACGCCGTTGACCGTCCATACGTGTACCTTTAGATTGCGGGCGTGGGCGGCTTTCACAAATCTTTTCGTCACGACCTGAAGGTCACCGTATACCTGCGGTACCTGCAATGCCTGGGCAACGGGTGAATAAGCTGATTCCAGGTGCATTTTCTGCAGCGTATAAAACAACAAGGCTTCCGAGGTGCCGGCCGAAGTCGCAACGGCGGGGCATATCGCGCGAAATTTTTTTAAGGCCCCGGCATCAAAGGATGCAATCATCACTTTATGCGACATGTTTTGATCCTGTATCGTTTGGCAAAGTGAAGTGATCGCGGCAGGCTTGAGATCCTTGATTTCAATGTTTATTCGCATCTGAGGAAATGCCTGAAAAACCTCGGCCAGGCTCGGAATTTTAATTCCTTTGCCGCGTAACGGATAGGGGTTGCCTTTGTCTGCCGACCAGCGATAACCGGCATCAAGTTTCTGCAAATCAGCTAGTTTATAACTTTCGACCGTGCCGGAACCATTTGTAGTTCGATCGACGGTTTTATCGTGGATAACAGCCAGTTGGTTGTCTTGGGTGCGGTGGACATCCATTTCCAGCACATCGACTCCCAGATCCACCGCCCGCTGGAAGGTATAAAGCGTATTTTCGGGCCCCAGACTGCGGCCGCCGCGGTGGGCGATCACCAAAAACTTGTCCGGGTTGAAGTATGGATGGTCCGGGGCCGGGTCGGCCAGCAAACGAAGCATCCCGATGAGCAGTATAAGGGCAAACAGCAATCCAAAGATGTATTTCAGGGTCTTTTTAACGGTGTCGATGCCCATGCGCGTTCATCTTGCGATCTGGCCTTCGCTTAAAGGGATTTGAGGAGTTCGCGGTTCGTCGGGATACAACTTCCCGACATACTTATCGTATCCGTTAAAAATGGGTGTCGGGAAGGTTTCACGCGTATCCAACCAGAATGATGTTTCCTGGCTCCAACGCGGATGCGGAATATTGGGATTGACGTTGGATAGAAACCCGTATTCATGGGGCTGGATTCCCCAGAAAATTTTTGGCTGTTCAGCGACGAGTTCAATTTTGACAACGGACTTGGGACTCTTGTAGCCGTACTTCCAGGGGACGATGATGCGGATCGGTGCGCCGTGCTGCTTGAGCAGCGGTTTGCCGTAAACCCCAGTGACCGCCATTGTCAGATCGTGCATGGCTTCGTCTATTCTTAAAGCCTCGTGGTACGGCCACGGGTATGCCGGTATTTGTTGTACACCCGGCATTTGTTTTGGCTTGTGGGCGGATATAAATCGGACGTATTTGGCTGCAGCTTTCGGCCCGGCCTTCCCGATGAGCTTGTTCAGCGAGAATCCGCTCCAGGGGACATTCATGGCCCACGTTTCCACGCAGCGGAAATGATAGAGCCGCTCTTCGTGTTCGATTTTAAACAGATCGTCCAGATCAAGCGTCATGGGATTGCTGCACAGCCCGGTAATTTCAATTTGCCAGGGATCGACTTCAAATTTGTCCGTATATTTCCATACCGGGCCGCCCTGACCGGGCAAAAATTCATAAAAGTTGTTGTGACTGGCCGCCACCTCCCTGGGGGTGAGATCCGTTTTTAGACCCTGCGGCAGGTTGATGGTTTCATTGCGCTTGGTAGGGAAGACATCCGGTCTTTTTATCGGTTCATCCAGCAGACCGGCATGGCTGTCTTTAGCGCCCCCAGCAAGATATATTGCCGGACTCAACAAAATCCCCTTGGCCACGGTCGTCATAAATTTTCGACGGGAAAAAAACACCTCCGGCGGGGTAGGGTTATGGGATGGAATGTCGGCTTTAAATTTTTCTGACATCGTTACCTCCTCAATTGTGGTGGAGAGGATTTCGTATTGCGTGTTACGGGTTGCGAGTTGCGCGTTTCGGGTTGCGGGTTACGCGTTGCGGGTTACGAGTTTCGTGTTGCGCGTCTCTAATTCCGCTCTGCGGGGCACCGCAGGTTAGGGATTCTGACTCAATGATTTATTATTGTTAACTGTTTTCGCTTTTGTCAAGTTATGCGCGGCATGCACAGTGTCACTGCAAATTGCATATACGCCATGCTTATTCTTTATTCTGGAATTCTGAATTTCTGCTTGAGTAGATTCTTAATCGGTAAGAAGTGCGGCTGCAAATTCGGCGGCCATTCCGACCATTCCCATTTTTCACATTTATGGGGCTCTTTTACCTCCGGCGTGCCGGAATCATAATCGGCTATCACAAACAATGTCACGTAATGCTTGCCTTCGGCCTCGAAGATATCGTTGGTGTACGGCCCGCATTTTAAGTTTTTGATGCGAACACCGGTCTCTTCCAACACCTCCCTGACGGCACAGGCTTCGATGGATTCATTAAACTCCAGATGGCCGCCGGGAAATGCCCAGGTGTCGGCGCCGTGTGAGCTTTTGCGCTTGCCCAGCAGGACCCGTTGATCCTTGATGACGATAACGGCAATCCCAACCAGAGGTCTCTTGTCCATCGATAAAATTCTCCGAAATAATATCCCAATCGTGTGTTTTTCAATTGGGATATTATTTATTTTTTGAGAGAAAATCCTCGGGCATCTGCAGGGCCACCACCTCTCCGCGAGCAGTTTCTTTACCTTCGGCGTACAGCGCTACGGAAATCACCATTTTGCGGCCTTTGCTCTCTTTTACGCGGCCCCGCAGCTCCAGCATTTTATCAATAGGCGTCGGTGCCACATAGTCGACGTGCAAGGACACCGTCACAAAACGTTCCAGCGTTGCGCTGCCCAGGGGCTTGCCCTGCTGGAGAAATTTAGCAGAGGCAGCGGTTCCCGTTGCGTGGCAATCGATTAAAGAGGCGATCAAACCGCCGTAAACATAACCGGGAAAAGCGGTATGATAGGGTTTGGGTTGAAACCGGCAGACGGTCTCTTCACCTTCCCAGTAGCTTTTGATTTGATGTCCGTGTTCGTTCAACTTGCCGCATCCATAGCATACAGCGATGTCATCCGGGTAAAAATCCTGAACTGCTTTTTCCGCCATTACAAAAATTCCTCTATTATTCGTTTAGATGGTTTAGAACGTTTGGATCGTTTAGTTTGTTTAGTTCGGTTGGTCCGCTTCTACGCTGTGCGCTTTGCCCTATGCGCTGACTTTCCGACTTCCGCCTTGCCACTTCCGAATTCAATTATCTGTCATCTGTCCTCCGTCCTCTCTCATCTTTCTTTAACCGCCCTGAAACTTTCCGCATGCAGCTCTTCCACCAGTTGAACTTCATTCTGGATGTCTTTTTCAAAGACCGTCACCCAGGTAGCAATTTCATCGACCCGGTGGGCATCACTGCCGCCGGTTCCGGGAAGTCCCAGTTTTTCAGCGACCTTGCGGGCCATGTCGTTTTCATCTTCCGCCAATTTGCCGTTGCCAATTTCAATGGCGTCGACATATTCAAATACCCTGCGTTTGCAGGCCTGATCCACCGTCATCTGGAGCTGGCCGATGCCGAAGGTTTTAAAACCCCGGAAGGGATGAGCCGCGATCATGAAGCCGCCGGCCTTTTTTACCTCTTCACGCAGCTCCTGAATGAGCATCAGCTCCTTGATGTCTTCGTAGAAGCCAAAGACCAGAACATCACCCTGATTGGTAGTATACTCGTTTCCCCGGAAGATCTTGATGCCCCCTTCGCGGGCAAGATTGTCCACCTCTTCGGGATTCCATACGACCTGATGCTCGGTGAGACATATCCCATCCAGCTTCAAACGCCGCGCTTCTTGAACCAACTCATGGGGATCGATATAGCTGCAGGCCGAGAGCGGTGCCGTATGAATATGTAGATCGATAAGCATGATAGTCCTTTTCTATGACACTTGAAAAATATTTAGTTCTTCTCCCAATTGGTTGGTATCCCTCGATATGTCGTCCTTTTTTGGCTCGATCACCTTATTATCCAGGCGACGGTGATTAGCGTCAACCGATTTAAGAATGGAAAACCGCATAGCCTTTTCCCGCCTGGTTCATCCGTCCTGTTCGATATTCTCATCATCAATCCATGGTGGTTGTTCACCAGTTTCCTCCCAGTTCACCCCATAGGGGAATCCCCACGAAGTGTAGCCAGCAATATAAGCAAAAGTTTCTTCCGACTCCGGATAAAGGTCGTAGAATTTTTCCTCCATTCGAGCGAGACGCCGTTGTTTTCTCTGCTCAGCCCTGTCGTCGATTGATCGCCGCACATTTGCCTCATAAATCGCATCAACCTGGATACCAAGCATTCGAAGCTCTATAATGGAACAAAGTAGATCTACACCATACCACCTGGCATAACCTCGCACTAGATTTTTGCCTTTGTAGGTGGGAATCCATTCTTTGGCAGCCCGCAGCCTATTTTCTCGTCTAAGTCGATTGCGTTTAGGAGATCTGTGACTATTCCTTTTCTTTTTTCGTTTTGATATGGGCATAAATTGTCTTCGAACGGAGCGCATCAGTGGGCGCATGGTCTTCGCCATCCACTTAATGCGCAGGTTAGAAGGTGTTACTTCTAGTGCCGAGGAAGAGGTGCCTTCAACGTGATCTCTGGTATTGGTTCACAGCTATCCACTTCTCCCGCTTCCAATTGTGACCTGCTAAAAATATAGCATTGTTCATAGATCGAGCAATAGCAGCCTCTTAGCTCAATGCGGCCAGATTCCTGCTTCATTCGAATTAAATTTGAATGATTTTGGATTTTGAAAATTTCTCTTGTGTATTCTGGCTGATACCAGTCGCCGCGTACCGGCACAATGAAACCATAGGGGGGAGCTGGTTTGAATCCTATCTGTTC
>CP070771.1:412535-427658 GCA_020345785.1 Desulfobacterales bacterium | reverse complement strand
AGGCGGCCGGTTTGATCGAAGTCAGATATTTCAGTTTGTTAATCCAGACGATGTCTCTTTAGTTTCATATGGTTGATTGAAATAAAAACAATATGCGCAGCATAAGGTAATTAATCCGCCGGGCCTCTGGTCAAATAAGTTTATTCAGTTTCCATAGCACCATATCCAACTCTGAATGTGCTATTTTCAGGGCGGATTAATTAATTCATCAAATTTATAGCCTTCACCTAATATGTTAAACAACAGGGCGTCGATCTCGACGGTTTTGCCCTGCTTGATCAGTAAGGTCAGATCACTGTTTATCAGCTGCTCAAAAATGGGTTTATGGGCTTCGGGTTCGTGGGATTGGCTCAATAACTTTTTGCGTATGCCTCCCATGAGCCTCAGAAAGACGCCATATTCCTCACCGAACTGGGTTTCAAGCGATTGGCGCAGTTTTTTTGCCAGGGCCGGACTCCTGCCGGAAGTGGAAATAGTGATGACTAAATCATCTCTTTGAACGATCGAGGGTAAAATAAAATTACATACTTCGGGACGATCGGCGATGTTGCACAAGGTGCTGCGCCGTTCGGCGTCACTGCTGATTCGGCGGTTTAGCGTCTCATCATCGGTAGCCCCGATGACCAAAAACATGCCGTCAAGATCGCTTGATTGATATGGCCGCTGCTTCAGCTTTAGGGATGGGGATCCTGCAAGATCACGCAGCTTTTCCGATATATTGGGACTGACAACGGTGACGTTGGCGCCGCAATTTAGCAGTGCCATTACTTTGCGCGTTCCCACGCCCCCGCCGCCAACTACCAGGCAGTTTCTGTCTTGAATATCTAAGTGTATGGGGTAATAGCGCATTGTTTTGATTATTAGTTATTGGCCTCTGGATGCTGGATACTGGATTCTGGATCCTTGAAGGCAGACACAGGCATCTGATCCTTTTGCCAGGCGGTACCGCCCAGTACCGAATACCGTGCGCCGAATGCCGCTATCCCTATATCTTACACCTTCAGCCTGATACCCTTTCATTTCCAGCAACCAGTATCAAGTGCCCACTTTTATCTGCATCAAATCCTCGGCCAGGATTAACGGGCCGTCATAGGTTTTGCGGCATTCCTGGGCCAGGTCGACATTCTCACAATCTGGATAAAAGTGCGTAAGCACAAGTTTGCGCACACCGGCACGGGTTGCTATCTCACCTGCCATCGATGGTGTCAGATGCCCTTTTACCTGCAGGTCGTCCGGCTGGGCTGATTCGCAAATCATAAGATCCGCTCCCGCGGCCAATTCGATTAGATTTTCGCTGTAGTCCGTATCACCGCTGTAAACAACCGAGCTCCCATCGGAACTCGTGATCCGGTAGGCGATGCTTTCCGGATTGTGCTCTACTGGAGCCGATCCAACGGCAAAATCGTGGAAATTCCTTGAATCCTTTGATTTGTTATCCAGCTCTACAAAATGAAGCAAATTCGGCGCAAGTTCGATCCATTTTCCATATGCGGCTTTGAGCCTTTCAAAGAAATCAGCAAATCCCCTCCCGGCTGTGATCGTCAGCGGTGATTGCCTTCGATTGCCGTCCGGATATTTGGTGGCGAAAATCAAGGGAACCAATTCCGCGGAGTGGTCCGGGTGAAAATGACTGTAGAAGATATAATTAAGGTCAAAAATAGTTGTACCAGCCTCAAGCAGCCTTCGCATGGTGCCCGGGCCCGAGTCAAAGAGAAGCCGGGTGTTGCTGATTTGCATTAAAACTGAACATGAACTGCGCTGCAGCGAAGGCACACAGGTTCCTGAGCCGAGTATGGTTACGGTTATGCCGGATTTATTTGATGACATTTTTTTCTTTACTTCTTTCCGGCGCGTTTTTCCACCCGATTGATCAGCCATCTCAAAAGCTTCTTTTCATCCTTGCTGTCAACTTGCTGAGTCAGGTCGGACAATGCAATTTCAGCCCGCGCCATGTTCTTGTGCCCCCCCGCCGAGCCCAGTTGACCGAAACTTTCTTTGGCCACATTGCCGGCATTTTTTCGAATACCGTCGTTTCGAAAAATAACGATGAGTTTTTTATCACATGTTCCGGATACAATGCTCCAGGTGACGGAAACAATTCTCATAAAAAAATCAGCTATTATTACACATACATCCGGATTGATTACCGGTCCCAGATGAACAAAGACCCTGCCTTTTCGCAAGCGCATGGTCTGCAGGGCGGTTTTAAAATATTTTAGAAATTCGAGTCTCAGGTCGGCTTGTTCGATTTTACGGGCCAGATGAATATTGACGTATCGGAAAAGATACTGAAAAGCACGAACATCTTCGATCAGCGTCTTGCCTTTGAAGGTGTTGGTATCAGTTTTAATGGCGTAGAACAGGCCGGTGGCCAGCTTTACCGAAGGCTTTATTATGGCCGCTTGCAGGTATTCGGTCAGGATTGAGGCCGTGGCACCATAATTGGGTCGGATATCCAAATAGGCTGCTTTGGCATTCGTTTCGGGGTGATGATCAATGATAACAGCCGGGTTGAGTTGTGCCATGAATTCATTATGGTTGGGCTGGGAATCAACGATGACAACTTTGCTGTACTGAGCGGTATTGAGAACCGTATGAGGAACGACGCTGACGCTAAGAAGCCGCAGCATTGCCAGATTATCGGGGCGATTGATCGCATTAACATGGGATATGGTGATGTTTGATACTTTTCGCCACAGCAAGCGGCTGACCGCCATAGCGCTGGCGATGGAATCCGGATCTGCATTGATCACGATGAGAACATGGTCCATGCCCAAAAATTGATCGTAGAAACGGCGCAGTTTTTCAGAGGCTGAAAGTGTCATACAAGCAAGATCCCGATTTTATTCGTGGGATATTACGATGAGTTCATATATATTACAATATAAAAAGTGCCAAAAATTTGGAAGGCCTGAAATACAAATCCTGATGCAAAAACGGAAGCCCGGCCTCCCAAAAGCCGGGCTTCTATGCGTCATTACTTTTTTAGATGGTCTTAAATATTATCTGCGCGTCGCCAACATCCGCATTTACCTTGTCACCTGCTGCAATATTGCCCTTTAAAATTTCCAGGGAAAGAGGGTTTTCGATGTAATGCTGTATCACCCGTTTTAACGGCCGGGCGCCGTATACGGGGTCATATCCCTTTTCAGCAATGAATGCCAAGGCGCCGTTGGATAAATTAAGCTCGATATTTTGAGCGGTTAACCGGGCACGCAGTTTATTAACTTGAATTTCAACAATTTCAACGATTTGTTCCTGCGACAGGTTCTGAAAAATAATCGTTTCATCAATGCGATTTAAAAATTCGGGCTTAAAATGCGCCCGCAGCGCTTCTGTGACCCGCCGTTCCATTTCGGGCCGGTTGGTGGCCGCCAGTTCCTGAATCCACTGGCTGCCCACGTTCGAGGTCATGATAACGATGGTGTTTTTAAAATCCACCGTGCGGCCCTGACCGTCGGTCATGCGCCCGTCATCCAGAATTTGAAGTAAAACGTTGAAAATTTCCGGATGGGCTTTTTCAATTTCGTCAAAGAGCACCACTGAATAAGGACGCCGGCGCACTGCCTCGGTAAGGTAGCCGCCTTCCTCGTATCCGACGTAACCCGGCGGGGCGCCGATGAGTCGGGCAACGGAATGCTTTTCCATAAATTCCGACATATCAATTCGGACCATGGCCTGCTCACTGTCAAAGATAAAGGCAGCCAGTGCCTTGGCCAGTTCAGTCTTACCCACTCCGGTCGGACCCATAAAGATGAAGGATCCGATCGGGCGGTTGGGGTCCTGCAGTCCGGAGCGGGCACGACGCACGGCATTGGAGACGGCTTCCACCGCTTCATCTTGTCCAATCATCCGCCGGTGGAGCCGTTCTTCCATGCGCACCAGTTTTTCCCTTTCACCTTCCAACATTCTGCTGACCGGGATTCCCGTCCACCGCGAAATCACCTCGGCGACGTCCTCATCATCGACCTCTTCTTTGAGCATTTTGCGGTCGGCCTGAAGTTCGGCGAGTTTTTGATTGGCATCCTCCAGGCGCCTGGAAAGTTCTGTGGACTTGCCGTAGCGAATCTCGGCAACTTTGGCCAGATTACCTTCCCGTTCCGCCAGCTGCGCCTCTTGGTTCAGCTGTTCTTGTTCCTCTTTGATCTTGCGGATGGTCTCAATGGTGTCCTTTTCATTTTGCCAGTGTCCCTTCATTTGCTTCAGCTCATCATTCATGTTGGCCAGATCGATATCCAATTTCTTAAGCCGTTCTCGGGAGGCCGCATCGGTTTCTTTTTTCAGCGCCTGGCGTTCAATTTCCACCTGGGTAATTTTTCGTTGGATTTCATCTATTTCGGCAGGCATACTGTCGATTTCGATACGCAGTTTGGAAGCACACTCATCTATTAGATCAATGGCCTTATCCGGCAAAAAGCGATCCGCGATATACCGTTCTGAGAGGGTGGCTGCGGCCACAATGGCTGAATCCTTGATTCGAACGCCATGGTGCACCTCATATTTTTCTTTTAACCCTCGCAGAATCGATATGGTATCTTCCACGGAGGGTTCTTTGACCAGGACCGGTTGAAACCGTCTTTCCAGCGCAGCATCTTTTTCGATATACTTGCGATATTCGTTTATGGTCGTAGCCCCCACACAACGCAGGGTACCCCTGGCAAGGGCCGGTTTGAGCATGTTGGAGGCATCCACGGCGCCTTCGGCGGCACCGGCCCCCACCACGGTATGAAGCTCATCAATAAAAAGAATGATCTCACCCTCGGCACTTTCCACCTCCTTTAAAACCGCCTTGAGGCGATCTTCAAATTCTCCTCTGTATTTTGCCCCGGCGATCAGTGCACCCATATCAAGGGCCACCAGACGTCTGTTTTTCAGGCTCTCGGAAACATCACCGGCCACAATACGCCCCGCTAGTCCTTCAATAATGGCAGTTTTTCCGACGCCCGGCTCACCAATTAGCACCGGGTTGTTTTTGGTTCTTCTGGAAAGGACCTGCACCACGCGACGGATTTCGTCATCCCTTCCGATGACCGGATCAAGCTTGCCGCGACGCGCCAGATCGGTGAGGTCTCGGCTGAATCGTTCCAGCGCCTGGTACTTTTCTTCGGGATTCGGGTCGGTAATGCGTTGGGTGCCCCGAATTTCCAGCAGTACTTTCAGAATCGAATCCCGGGTGACACCGGCCCGTGAGAGAATTCCGGCAGCCTCGCTCTTTTTCTCTTCGGCAATTGCCAGAAAGATGTGTTCAATACTGACGTATTCATCTTTCATTTTCGTGGCTTCGGCAAATGCCGCTTCTAGAACCGCTTTTGCCCTGGGTGACAGATAGGCCTCGCCGATTCCGCCGCCGCTGATTTGTGGTAATTTTTCCAATGCGGTCGTGACTTGGCGGTTTATGTCAGCCGGAGCAACACCCAGTTTGCGCAGCATGGCACCGGCAATACCATCCTGCTCATGCAGCATCGCAGCCAGCAGATGCTCGGGCTCAATTTGCTGGTGGCCTCGCTGGGATGCGAGCGCCTGGGAATTCTGAATTAATTCCTGAGATTTAATGGTAAATTTGTCAAAGCGCATAATTTCTCCTCAATAAAAACACGCTTCCTATGGTTTATTGGTCTAAAAATTGCAGCAAAAAAATAACCACATTCTCTGTTCTGTCAAACTGTTCTGGTTGCTGTTTGCTGGTTGCTGGATACTGTATCGTGGCTGCTGGCTACCGGATGCTGGTTGTTGGAAATAGAAGGATAAAAGGTTTAAGGTATAAGGTGTAAGTTGTAAGCTAAAAGATAGACCGCTAAATAAACTATTTGGAAACCCAAATACGCGATTTTTAAGAGCGGAGAAATGATATTCGATTAAAACGGTGTCAAGCTGTTGACATGGATTCATTTGGGATTTTGAAGCAGGAAAATAATCAAGCGAAAAATTCGGGCGCCGTCATCATTCCGGTTGCCTCCGGCAAAGGCGGTGTCGGCAAGACTTTTTTAGCAGCAAATCTGGCGATGGCCCTGGCCGAAGATGGTCATCGCGTTATTGCGGCGGATTTGGATTTCGGCGGCGCGAATTTGCATTCCTTTTTAGGTCTTTCCAACCGTCATCCCGGTATCGGCGATTTTCTTAAAGCCCGCAGTGCAGAACTGGTAGAGCTGCTGGTCCCCTGCAGGACTCCCAATCTCTTTTTCTTGCCGGGAGACGGCAAAACGCCGTTTATGGCCAACATGGCCTATGCGCAAAAAATCAGACTCATGACATACATCCGCCAGCTGCCGGCCGAATACATCCTGCTGGATCTTGGTGCCGGCTCTTCCTACAATACGCTCGATTTCTTTCGCCTCTCTTCAAATGGTTTATTGGTCACGACACCCGAGCCCACCGCAATCATGGGGATGCTTGTATTTTTAAAGAATTTTCTGTTGCGTTCAATCGAAAGAGAATTGGTTCGCCACCCTGCCGTGCGGCAAATTCTGCAAGATTTGTTCAAACGTCCGATGGGCGAGCAAGCCCCGTCCATCAAAGATGTGCATCAAAAAATTATTGCTGAAGATCCCGCAGCAGGCGAGGCCGTGAGCAAAATTTATCAGCAGTGTCGGCCCCGTATTGTCATCAACATGGGAGAAAACCCGGATGACTCGAAAATGGCAATTAAAATCAGCAAGACCTTGGGGGAGATTCTTTCCATCGAAGCCGATTATTTTGGCTTTGTGTTCAAAGACAGTTCCGTTTTAGCGTCAATTAGAAAACGCCACTGCTTCTTGCCCAATTATCACAGCAGTGTGGCGGCGCAAAACATGGTCCGGATCGCACAACGCATCGTAAAATTCTGGCACCAGCCCATAAAAGACAGCGCCGTGCTGCTCTTAAATCACGTCAAAAGAGATTGCGAAATCCGCCAGCGTTCACCCCATGCAACGTAAGGACATTTGCATATTTACCTGCCCGCCTTTTTCCTCAATTGCTTGACACAATTATTAGTTTGAAATATAGATACCCATTTTGATTGCTGAATCAAATTGAGCAAAAATATTTGGAAAAGGGGAAACGTAATACATGGATGCATTGAACTTACAACGACAGGAAGCACCTTTGCGCAGATTGATGGGACCGGGACCGCTGGATGTCCACCCCCGGGTTTACAAGGCCATGTCCTCACCGGTCATTGGATATTTGGATCCGGTTTATCTTAGAGTTTTAGACCGAATCGGTGAATTGCTGCCGCCGGTTTTCGGTACCCAAAACAGGCTCACCAATGCTATGCCTGG
Organism: Desulfobacterales bacterium; assembly: GCA_020345785.1. Next base: position 420,399 of record CP070771.1, on the reverse strand, counting down.
AACCGGTTCATCCGGCATGGAGGCCTGCGTGGCAAATTTGATCGAGCCGGGAGACCGGGTCCTGGTCTGTGTGAACGGATTTTTCGGCGATCGCATCCGGCAGATGGCGGAACGCCAGGAGGCTGAGATCACGGTTATCGAAGAAGAATGGGGCAAACCCATCGAGCCGGAACGCGTAGCGCTAGCGCTAAAACAGAAAGATTACAAGCTGGTGGCCCTGGTGCATGCCGAAACATCCACGGGTGTCCTGCAGCCCATCGAGGATATCGCCCGTCTGGCGGAAGAAACCGGCACCATGATTATGCTGGACACGGTTTCCTCGCTGGGCGGTATCGAAGTCAAGGTGGATGAATGGGGCATCGACGGTTGCTTCAGCTGCTCACAAAAGTGCATCGGGTGTCCGGCCGGCTTGTCCCCTATCACCTTCAGCGAACGAGCCCTTGAAGTCGTAAAAAAGCGCAAAAATCCCGTGCGAAGCTGGTATCTGGATATATCTCTGATTGAAAAATACTGGGGCACCGAACGAGTTTACCATCACACGAGTTCGAGCACGTTGAATTACGCGTTATTGGAAGCGCTGCTATTGATCCACGAAGAAGGTTTAGCGAACCGGATTGCACGCCACCTCAAGAATCATAAAGCCCTGGTGGCAGGCGTAGAAGCCCTGGGACTCAAGATGCTGGTGAGTCCGCAGTATCGCTTGCCGACATTGAATACGGTTGTGATACCCGAAGGCGTAGACGATATTAAATTAAGGCGTTACCTGCTGGAAAAATTCAAACTGGATATCGGGGGCGGATTCGGACGCTTAAAAGGGAAAGTATGGCGCGTTGGCTTGATGGGATATTCGTCTTCGGCCGACAACGTTCTCTTTTTTATTCCCGCCATCAGCCGGGCCCTGGCCTTGCAGGGATTTAAGACGGATCTGGCCGCCGGGCTGGATGCCGTGCTCTCGGAATTAGACGGCAATGGGAATGTTATGGACGAGCTAAAGGAAAGGGCCGCTGCCGCAGCGTTCTGATTTGTGCCCAGTTCGCATCAGATTAGATACGGATTTAGACCGCAAAGAAAGCCATCCGCCTTCTATCGGGTCCAGGCATGAAAAGGCTCTGCTAAGCGCAGACTCTCATACAGGGCAATACCGGCGGCTGTGGAAAGATTCAGCGAACGGATTTCAGATGTGATGGGTATGTGATAGGTCGCGTCGGCATATTGTTGCAGGATGTCTTCGGGAAGACCGCGGGTTTCAGATCCGAAGACAAGAAACAGCCGCTGGGGAGAAACCATCGACCAGAAAGGTTTGGCTCCTCTTTTTGAGAACACCGCCACCTCACCGTTCTGAGGCGCCATTTCGTCCAGGAAGACTTCAAAATCATCCCAAACCCACAGTTTGACGTTTTCCCAGTAATCCAGACCGGCCCTTTTCAGCTCGCGGCTATCAAGTGAAAAGCCGAGGGGTTTGATAAGGTGCAGGAAGGCATCTGTTGCCAGGCAGGTACGGCCGATATTTCCGGTATTCCAGTGGATTTCTGGATGCAGCAAGACAACGTGGCGCTCTGTTTTGTGGCTGCTATTGTGAAGGTGGTTCCTACTCAAATCTGTTGTAAATAGTTAGTCTTGAGGTGTTAAGGGACAAATTAAATAGTTGACTGGATGATTAGTTGAATAGGGAAATGGAAATTTTCATTTAACTATTTTACGAATCAGCCCAGTCAACCAATCAACTAAACTACAGTTTCTTACCGCAGTACGGGCAGTAGAAAAACCCCTTGTGTATCGGGTTGCCGCAAAATTTGCATAAAAGACCGGTTTCTTCCCGATAGGGTGAGAAGTCCCGGCTGAATTCATTAGTGACCTTATGGCAGCGTTCACACATGATGAACGGTTCGCCCATTTTTACCCTCATGACGGGGATGAAAAACAAATTAAGATAATGATCAACCCGCATCTGATAGGCCTGGTAAAGACCGCAGTCGGGACACCGTCGGGGATTTTCGTCTATTTTCCTTGTTTTCGGCGTTATACCGCCAATAAAAAAGAACATAAATTTATCTTACTCTTTAATCGGCCGATTTGCAATTTCTTTAATCCGCATTAATCAGCTCTGAAAAATAGCGCTTTTAGGGTTGTAGAATGTTCTTTGAATACTGAAGAAAATTGTTGACTCGAAGGTCCGGCGGCTTAACTGCTTAATGCTGCGCATTTTTTTTATTCTAAATCTCTCATTATTATGCTTTAATATTCACCGCAGAGCCGCAAAGTCCGCAGAGAATATTTGTTCTATGTTTGCCGTTGAGAGGACGCCAAACATAAAGGATAATCTGCTTTATACAAAAGAATCACCTATGCGTGATGCATTGAAAATGGCACTCAAAACTAATGCCCGAAGGACTTTTGTTTTTAACTTTCTGGAGGCCAACCTTTAAATCTTTGAAATAGAATGGTCATCCCGCCCATGCGGGGCCTCTCACCAGAAAGTTAAAAGATAAGTCCCTTGCGCTCTTTGCGTCTCGAGCGAAGCGGGCGGTGAATCCATTCAGAATTGTCTTGGCTTGCAGATAATCTCTCGAATCCGCAGATCGAAAAAGTTGTTCTGATGGGCCGGCTTCAAGACCAGGGCGGAATCTGCCCCGCTGCCGGAGCCGCCGATGGAGATGATATCGTTGCCGGAAAGTGCACCGGCATCAGCTGCCATAATTGCAACTTCCACGGCCACCTTGGTACCTTGCCCGAAAAGACGCAGGGTATCGGCGATCAGCAGCACGGGATAAACACCCGAGTGTTTTTGGGCCACTGAGCGTTCCACCCCGGAAAGCGCATGACTGGAGGCTATCACCCGTACGCCTTTGCTCTCGATGTCCTTTCTGACATCATCGGCCATCCGATTTTTAAACGGCTCTTTAAAGCCGCAATGATAGGTAACCACCGTCAGCCGGAAGCCCTCTAATACTTCCATGGCCTTGTAGGCCGTTTTGCCGGTTGAAGATGCCACAACCACTTCCCTCAAACCCAAATCTTTTCCGCGTTCGGCAGCATATGCCAGGGTTTGATCCGTGTTTTCTTTGCCGGGTTTGTCGAAATACATGTTTTCCTCCTCAGCAGAATACCTTTGACATTCAAAATCAATATTGATTTAAGGCGACAAATGATTTATTAATATTAATTTAACCTAGAAAAAAAGCAAGAAACTATTAATTCGTTCAACAAAGGATCGGGAAATGGAAATTACGCAGAAAGAGGAAAACGGGATTGTCTCTATTTCTATTACAGGACGATTGGACGCAGATTCTGCTCCAGAAGCCGAAAAGGTAGTCAAAGAGGCACTTGAGGGGCAAACCACCCGCATATTGTTTAATCTAGACGCCTTGGAATATCTCAGCAGCGCCGGCCTCAGAGTTCTGTTGAGTGCCGCCAAAGAAATGAGACGCCGAGACGGTAAAATTGTCCTCTGCTGCCTGAATGAATTTGTCAAGGAAATTTTTGAAGTCAGCGGTTTCCAGTCTCTGATTCCGATAGCCGAATCCGTCGAATCAGGAATGACAGTTCTTTCATAACATTAAACTGCGGCATGTCCTGCCGGGCTGATTGAAGCGAGGAAATCAGCGGCATTGCATCGAGGATCTACTGGATGGAAAACAAAAACTCAGATACCGAATCCATATTGCTGGTTGACGACAATCCGGCGAACCTGCAGATCCTTTTTCAGACCCTTGAGGGTGCCGGGTGCAAGCTTTTGATTGCCAAAAACGGACAAGGCGCACTTTCCATTGCAGGCAAGGCGCTGCCAGATCTGATTTTGCTGGATATCATGATGCCTGATATTGATGGCTATGAGGTTTGCCGCAAATTAAAGTCGAATCCCGCCACGGCGGACATCCCGGTGATTTTTCTCTCCGCCTTAGGTGATACCGAAGACAAAGTCAAAGGATTTCACCTGGGTGCCGTCGATTATATCACAAAACCCTTTCAGCCCGACGAGGTGATCGCCCGGGTTGACACGCACCTGACCATTCATCGGCTTAAACGTGAAGTTGAGATCAAAAAAGATCAACTCGAGCATGAACTTGAAGTGGTCTCTGAGGTGCAGCGCCGTCTCCTGCCCAAAAAGCTGCCGGACATTGACGGATTCAAACTGGCCGCACACTATGAAACCAGCCGCTATGCAGGCGGGGATTATTATGACATCATCGGATTATCTGAAAACCGTTGGGGTTTTTTAATTGCCGATGCCGAAGGCCACAGCGCGCCTGCGGCGGTCCTGATGGCCATGACATGTGCGCTTTTTAGAGCCTATCCCAATCTTCCCGCTGATCCTGCCGCCGTTTTGCACTATCTCAACCAGCATTTGTGCAAGGTTGCCGATCCGAGTTTTATGACGGCCCTCTATGCGGTTTACGATGCCAAACTTCAAATAATGCGTATTTCCCGGGCCGGTCATCCGCTGCCGATGATCTACCGTTCATCGGAAAAAAAAGCATTCGAGGTTGAATGTTCAGGTGTCTATCCCCTCGGAATCGAACCCTATGAAATAGATATCCCGGTGGAGGAAATCAAACTTGAGCCGGGAGATCGTTTTCTCGTATATACAGACGGACTTACCGAGCGATTCAATTCAGGCGGCGAGAGCTACGGTGAGGAGCGTCTGCTTCAGCCGCTTGCCACCGAGCCTGCCGCTGCGCCCCAGGAAGTTATCGACGCGATTATGGCGGATGTCAAAAAGTTTGCCGGCGGAAACCCCCCCGATGATGACCAGGCCCTTTTGCTGGGTATCGTCGCCTAAAGGTTTGAATCGGCGCGGCGCGCTTTTCAACCCAAGATTCCAACTGATTTATGTCGTGATGTATAAAACTGCCTGCCTGGTGGAATTCAATAAAAATTCCAAGCACCGAATAACAAATTCCAAACAAATCCCAGGGTCCCAAATTCAAAATCCCAAACAAATGATTAGCCGGCACATATTCCCGGTATACTCAACACCGGAAAATCGGGCTTTGCGAATCAATGAGATATGTCCGCGGACAATGTATTGGTCATTGAATATTGTAATTTGAAAGTTGTTTGTAATTTGGTGCTTGAGATTTGGGATTTTATTCTCCTATAAAATAAAACCTTCTGATGCCATTGGTTTAGAATATACTTTGAGTTTGGCTTGTTATCAAATCATTTACCCTTGACAGATAGAGCCAAGTCGTCTATACGTATGCCCTTCGGCCTGATCAATTGACTACAATGATATTATCGTACGGCGGTATCGAATTAGCGATCAGGTTGGCAGGAGTTTTTATGGGCAATGGTTTAGACAAAATATTGGAACAGAGAAAATCGGTGATAGAAAAAAAATGGTTCGAATTAACCGCCAAGACCTATGCCCCGGATACCGCCGAATTCATTAAAAACAACACCGATCCGTTTGCCAATCCGGTTGGCGGCGTCATGCTGAACGGTCTCAAGGTGTTGCTGGATCAACTCATACACCGCATGGATGTTGAAACTATTACCTCCCACCTGGATCCGATCATCCGGATTCGGGCCGTCCAAAATTTCACTCCCTCTCAAGCTACCGCATTCATCCTATCTTTAAAGAAGATTCTGCGAGAGAATCTGGCAAAAGAGCTTCGTGACAGTCGAATTGCCGCTGAATTTGTCATCGTCGAGTCTAAAATTGACCAACTTTGTCTGATGGCGTTTGATATATATATGCAGTGCAGGGAAAAGATCTTTCAAATTAGTGCAAACGAAACAAGAAACCGAACATTTAGGGCGTTTGAGCGAGCCGGTTTGATTTCGCGGACAGCGGAAGGACCCTGAGGAACGGATATTGAAGATTGAAATTGGACGATTTGTGGTGGTCGCCTTGCTCCGCTATATCGAACATATGATTCATAAATTCCGTAATTAGACTGTTTACGTTAGAGAATATTAAACATCTACAGATTCCTTTTATTTTTTTTGCAGCCATTCGTAGGCCGCCGGAAATTATCGAAGTTTTAGGGCGGCACTTTCGTGGAGTTAATTTATAGATTGAGGCTTCTGTGACAGACGGGAATTAAATATCGGAAGCCTTCATGTGAGGTTCTGGCCAATGAATGCAAGGTACATGTTTTCACTCATCGCTGTTATTGTGCTGTTTTTAATTGCGTGGGCGGGCACGGCGATAGGACTGCAAGTTGTTTTCGGAATTATCATCCCCTACTTGGCATTGCTCACTTTTCTGGTGGGTTTTGCCTACAAAGTCGTCGGTTGGTCGCGTTCGGCGGTCCCATTCCGAATTCCCACCACCGGTGGCCAGCAAAAATCACTGCCCTGGATTAAACACTCCCAGTTGGACTGCCCCGCCACCAGATGGCAGGTCGTTGCACGCATGGCGCTGGAAATATTGACCTTCCGGTCCCTGTTTCGTAATACGCGCATGCGATTAAAAGAAGGCGGAAAACTCTCCTATCAGCTGGAGATTTTTTTGTGGGTGGGGGCTCTGGCTTTCCATTATGCCTTTCTGGCGGTTCTGATCCGCCACCTGCGTTTTTTTACGGATCCGGTACCTTTTCTTGTCACCCTGGTTGAAAACGTGGACAGTTTTTTCAGATTAGAAATCTTGTATCCGGGCGTCCAGTTTGGCCTGCCGGGGGTCTTTTTATCCGGCATCGTGCTGTTAGCCGCCGCTGCCTATCTGTTTTCAAGACGGCTTTTTATCCGACAGGTACGATATATCTCGTTGGCGAGCGACTATTTTCCGTTGTTTCTGATATTCGGCATTGCGCTGACCGGTATCCTCATGCGTTACGTCGTTAAAATCGACGTTACTGCCGCCAAGGAACTCACCATGGGGCTGGTTACATTTCGTCCCGCCATTCCCCAGGGTGTCGGCGCGGTTTTTTATATTCATCTTTTCTTCGTCAGCGTTTTGCTGGCGTATTTCCCCTTCAGCAAATTGATGCACTTGGGGGGAATCTTTTTAAGTCCCACCCGCAACCTGACAACGGACACACGGGCCAAGCGGCACGTGAATCCTTGGAACTATCCGGTTCCGGTTCACACTTACGAAGAATATGAAGATGAATTCAGAGATAAAATGATAGAGGCTGGGCTGCCTGTTGAAAAGATGCCCGAGGAAGCCCCTGCTGCAGATCCGGCGGAAGCACCGGCGGAAGAAGAAAAGTCGGCGGAATAACAAGGAGTAAATTATGGCAGACGAAACACCCAAACCCGAAGAACTTATCCAGATCGACCACCGACCACCGAATACGGACTGGATGCAAACTCCGATCAACATCCGTAAAGGGATGTATTGCTACGCATCGAATCCGAAAAGCGTTGAATATGTTGGGCTTCCCAATGCCAGGGCCTGGAATCCGGTCGAAGACGACTGGAAGCTGCCTGAAAATTGGCAGGAGATCATCCACAACGGTTTTAAAGAACGCCTTGATCGATTTCGATCGTTTAAGGTTTTCATGGATATTTGCGTGCGCTGTGGGGCCTGTGCCGACAAATGCCACTATTTTATCGGCACCGGCGATCCCAAAAACATGCCGGTGGTCAGGGCTGAGCTTTTGCGCTCCGTTTATCGCAATGATTTTACCCGGGTCGGTAAAATTCTGGGTAAAATCAACGGCGCTCGGCCGATGTCACTGGATGTGCTCAAAGAGTGGTGGTACTACATGTTCCAGTGCTCGGAGTGCCGGCGCTGTTCGGTTTTCTGTCCCTATGGGATCGACACCGCCGAGATAACCATCATGGGCCGGGAGTTGTTGAATCTGATCGGTCTCAACATCGACTGGATTGCGACGCCGGTGGCCAATTGTTACCGCACCGGCAACCACCTGGGTATCCAGCCGCATGCCTTTAAAGACATGCTCGACTTTTTTGT
>CP070771.1:397245-412435 GCA_020345785.1 Desulfobacterales bacterium | reverse complement strand
CAGCAAAAGCGGCGCCACCATTAAGATAACGGCTGCCGGGGGAATAAAGCATCCCAAAACCAGCAGCAAAATATTTATCAGGATGATAATCCCCCATTTTCCCAGCGGAAGTTTTAAAATCAGCGCTCCCAGGGTTTGGGTCGCATACAGATCCGAAGAAACGTAGGCGAACAAAAGTGCGGCGGCCATGATCATCAATATCATGCTGCTTTCGTTTAAGGCTTTTATGAATATCTTCCAGAGCTGTCGGGGCCGCCAGATTTTATAGATGGTCATCACAAAAATCAGGGAGAGCACTGCGCCCACCCCTCCGGCTTCACTGGGCGTTGCCCATCCCCCATACAGGGATCCCATGATTCCGATAATGATTAAGACAAACGGCAGGACCTTGATCAGGGAGGCAAACCGATCTTTCCAGGAAAAAGATTCTACCTGGGCCTGGTCCTTGATGTAATACATGTCACCGGGTCTCGCCGGTACCAGTTTGCGGTAAAAGAATACACCCCCGACCCAGATACAGCTGAGAAGAATTTCGAGAATGCCCGGGATAACGCCGGCAATAAAACACTTGCCGATAGATGTCTCGGTGGCCACGCCATAGAGGATCATGGTAACACTGGGCGGAATCAGGATGCCGAAGGTTCCGGCATGGGCGATTAATCCTGTACTCAGGGCGGGTGAATAGCCGCGCTTTCTCATTTCCGGGATTCCGATGCCGCCGATGGCAGCCGCAGTGGCCGGGCTGGAACCGCAGAGCGCCGCGAATATTCCGCAGCCGATCATGTTGGCGATACCAAGGCCTCCGGGAATCTTATAAAGCCATTTGTGTAAAGTTTCATACAAATCTTTACTCGCATCCGATTCAGCAATGGGAGCGCTAAGAAGAATAAACAGCGGTATTGCCAAGAGGGCGAAGCTATCCATGCTGCCGTGCAGCACATAGGGAACCGTCTCCAACAGGTGCGGGGAGAAGATGAGAATAAATATGATCGAAATACCGGCCAATCCAGCCCAGATGGGAATACCTGAAATCAACAGTGCAAATGCGCTGCCAAACAGCAGAATCGCCAGGACAATTTCATTCATCGCAGGTCTTCCTTTCCCCCTTGCCTGTTCATCACGAGTCGACAGGCCTTGCTAAAAGCTCAATCTTCTTTCGGGTCTGTTTTAGCTTTGGATACTTCAATGTCTTTTAGCTCAAATCGTTCGGCTGCCGTTCCCAAGTCACCTTTTTTCAGATTCACTATTTTGTCCCGGATGTATACAATATACTGTAAAAAGAGCAGGGTCATCCCAAGCGGAAGAAAAAAATACGGAATCCACAGGGGCGGTCCCCAGAGTGATTCCGAATGCTCATTTCCTGCAACGGATTCCCACCACATGGGCCATGCATACCATGCAAGGATGGCGGCAAAAATGCAGGATATTACGGAAACGACAATTAAGGTAATTTCCCGGGTTCTGGGAGACAAATGGATGATCAGCAAATCCACGTTGAGATGATGTTCATTTTTCTGGACAAACGGAGCACCGGCAAAAACCGTGAATATCAGCATGAAGACCGATGCTTCGATTTGCCAGATGGTGGAAATACCCAATATTTTCCTGACAATCACTGCTTCCGTAACAATAATCGCTGCGCTGACCAGGCATAAAGCAGCGGTCCAGCCGGTTATGTAGGTTAAACCATCGATTATCCGAGTTAAAATTCTACCAAGCAATTTCATGATGCCGGCTCCATCTGCAGATTATTGAATATTTTCGATTGCAATTTGAATGTTTAAAGGTTTGATCGATCTAAAATGATGATCAGCAAATGTATCTGGGCAGTGAAGCTTCGGATTGTTAAATCATCCGCATCGGGCGGGTCAGCTGTCCATTGCGGTTCGCAAAATAAACCGGCAAAAGGTTTTGACGGCTTGTAAAACGTTCTTTGGGCGGGAATAAATCCCGCCCCTACTAAAAAAGATAATTTGCGTTCTTTAACAACAGACAACCAACTACGAACTATTTATCCCATGAAATTCATGCCAATGACAGCGAAGCGTACTTGTGCGCCTCAGGAGCATTTCATCGGGACGGACATCGAGCCGAATGGCTCGGTCATTTCATGGCTTCCGTGGCCAGATCGAGCAGCTCCTGTCCGCCGTCGACGGTTTCCGCATAGTTTTTCCAGGCCGTCTCCTGGGCAAATTTCAGCCAGGTATTAAATTCGGCTTCATTCATATAATGGATGTCGACACCGGCCTTTGTGTATTCGGCCACCAGTTCGTCCACCAGGCTTTTGAAGTTCTGGTAGATCCAGTTTTCATGCATCCACTCCGCGACTTCCATAAAGATTTTTTGCTGTTCCGGCGTCAGCCGCGCCCAGGTTTTTTCCGAGATACACAGATTCTCCGCCATATACCAGATGGAGTAATCCCTGGGGGCGTTTATATAACTGAGCACCTCGTAAAGCCGGTAGGAGACAAAAGAAGCAGAAGATGTCAGCATGGTATCGATGACACCGGTGGACAGCGCATGATAGGTTTCCGATGACGGCATGCTGGTAATCGAGGCACCGGCCTCGCGCAGCATGTATTCAAACTTTTTCCCGGCGGCCCGCAGTTTGGTTCCCTTCACATCGGCCGGTACTTTTATCTGCCTTATTTTGCTGCCGAGCCCGCCGTCAAACCAGGCCCATACCAGATTGCGAACCCCGTTGGCCTGCATCAGAGCGTCAATTTTTTGCCCGATGGGTTTGTTTCTCCAGGAGAGCCCCTGCTTGATGTTGGCCACCGAACAGGGCATTAACGTGATGGACAGTTGGGGTACTTTGCCGGATGCATAATCCAAGGGAAACACCGACATGTCCAGGCCCCCTTTGCGCATGGCGTCCCATTGTTCCCGCGCTTTGAACAACGACTGGGCGGGGTAGTTGCGGAATTGAATTTCGCCATTGGTTCGTTTGGTGACCATTTCGCCAAATACAATACCCATCTTATCCCGGACATCGCCGGCTGCGAATTGATGTGAAATTTTCAAGGTCATGGATTTGGCGCTGGAAGTTTCGGCGTTAATTAACACAAATGAGACGGCAACTGCCAAAACAATAAGGAAGCAAAACAATGATTTTCTGGACTTCATGGTACCCTCCTTTTTTTGCTTTAGGCCAAAATTCTTCTAATTTGACCTAGGGTTTTAAATTTATCAACCTCCTTTCAAGTTCACATTGATTCTCGGGAAAGTATCAGTTAAAAATCTTATCCAATAAGTTCCGACCCAATGTCAAACCCTATTTTGGTGATCCTGCATTCAATGGTGTCCGTCGAACGCCTTCGCAATTGGCTCGAATGCCGGAAAGAAAGCGCTGCCTGCTGTAGGTTGTTGATTGATCTTATTATGATGATTAGTCTTGTAAGAGACCGATGTGATAAAAAACAGGAGGATATTATGAAAGATCCACGCTTCACCGACCGATATCCCGAATGTCGGCCGGTTGTCAGTGCTACAGGATCCCCAAGGGAGCAGTGATATCTGCAATTGAATACGGAATAGTCGATATGGAATAAATAGATAGCTATTCGGGTTTGAGCAATAAAAGGTTCAGCCTTTAAGGGTGCAAGGATTCAGCGTTCAAAAGTTCGGGGCTTCGCCCTCACAAGCAGGGTTCAGCCCGGCCGCCGGCCGTCTAAGCGGATAGATTGATTACATATGAAATTTCTCTAAGATCCTGAGTGAGTTTGATAGTGGGGCGGCTTCCAGCCGCGATTAACTCGTTCGGACAGATACCGATGATCGTGGCTAATAGTCATCTCCACCTACCTGTAATATTTATTCGATAGGAACTAGCACAATATCAAATTCTCCGGTGGTTTGACCGCGGGTGGGATAATGTTGAGTTGTCAGAGTTTTGAAGCCTTCGGCGCTGATGCGAATATGGATATGGGGAGGGCGGCCGGAATAACCGGGTGGAAAATTGCTATTAAAGCTGTACTCGCCTGTTTCATCGGAATATATTGTTGCGCGATGATCGTCGTCATAAGATCCGTTCGGATTCGTCAACCATAGTTCAATTCGTGCATTTGAGATGGGAACGCAATTTGCCGAGGATGTGACTACCCCCATCAATTTATATCCCTCGCCGACACTTGAGCGTACCGGGGCATTCGCTTTGTAAAAAGGGCCCAGATAATCCGATGGCGTCGGTTCGCACGTTGTTCCGGGATTTTTGGCCCTTGCCGCCATTAGATAGTTTTTCGCCGCAATTAGGTCAGACGCGCCGATCGACGTAATCGCGCAAGCCATACATGCAATGAATTTCATGGTAAATAGTTTTTTCATAGCTAAAATATATGACGCATCATCGAAGATTCAAATTGTCCCTCAGCAAAAATAGTTTTTATAAATTTCAATTTAGGGCAGACACAACCATATGCCGGAATATCCCGACATAACCATCTACATTGAGCGTCTCGTGGCGCTTGTCGGCGGACAACTTCTCGAGCAAATACGTTTTGCCAGCCCGTTTTTTCTGCGTACCGCACAACCATCGATTAAAAATATTCATGGTAGAATGGTTCGCGGTATTGAGCGTATGGGCAAGCGGATTGTTTTTGTATTTGATAGGGAAATGTTTCTAGTGATTCATCTGATGATCGCCGCACGTTTGCACTGGCGGAAAAAAGCATGTAAAATCCCCGGCAAAATCGGATTGGCCGTGTTTGATTTTCCCAACGGTTCCCTGCTAATCACCGAAGCGGGAACTAAAAAACGTGCATCGCTTCATTTCATCAATGGTCGCGCTGATCTTGCCGGCCTCGATCCCGGCGGTCTTGAAGTTTTTGAGGTATCCCTGGAAGAATTCCGAAGTGCGCTTCTTGCAGAGAATCACACCCTTAAACGATCTTTGACGGATCCCCACATATTCAGTGGTATCGGCAACTCCTACTCTGATGAAATTCTTCACCGAGCCCGACTGTCTCCGATCTTACTCACCGAGAAACTTGCAGAAGATCAGATCGAACGTCTATATCATGCAACCCGCGACACACTAAAAGAATGGACGCAGCGCTTGCGGGATGAGGTGGGCGATGATTTCCCGGAGAGAGTCACCGCATTTCGCGGCGGCATGGCTGTTCACGGACGCTATCGAAAACCCTGCCCGGAGTGCGGAACGCCGGTCCAGCGGATTCGTTATGCTGCCAATGAAACCAATTACTGTCCAACGTGTCAAACCGGTGGCAAATTGTTGGCGGATCGGGCCCTATCCCGTTTGCTGAAAAAAGATTGGCCCCGCACACTCGAGGAGCTGGAATCAAGGAAGCAGCAATTTTCCGGAAATGTCGCCGGTAAAAGCTTGAATCAAAATCCTGAAACGAAAAGGACTGAACCAGACAAGCCAGCCTCCGGCCCATAGAGCTCCCGGTTCGGAGAGAACCAAAAAGAACAAATTAATCACGAAACCATCCTGCCGCGGCGGGAAAAACACGAAAAGGAGACGAGATAAATTTCGTGCTTTTTAGATTTCGTGTTTTCGTGATGAAATCAGCGTGTCAAAAAATGAAAAAAAACACAATTAAGCGCCTATGGTCTCCTAAGATGTCGAAATCAGGGCAGCGTCATGTGACCCTGCCCTGATGCGACCTCATTTATTCAATTCGACCCCAAAAGCTAGCGTGGGATAACTTTTAGGGCAATTCAGAGATGATTTTGCGATATTCAGCTTCGGAGAAAGCCTGAAGGGTTTCGGTACTTATAGCGCCCCGTGACGACGTGGCCAGAATAATTTTGGCCACAGTTTCGGGGTTTGGCGCATCCAAAATCACCAGCATGTCACAGCGACCCATGGTCAGATAAAAACCTTCCACCTTTGCGCCCATGGATTCACATAGTTTTTTAAAGTCGTCAAGCCGACTTGGACTTTGCTTGACATTTTCAATGCCCTTGCCTGTGTATTTAACCAGAGAAATATATTTCGCCATTTTGCACCTCCTTTATGGATGATTGGTTTAGGTGGCCGTAATGGAAAGTAAATCATAGGCTCCCGCCAGAATACTGATATTCTGCCAGGAGCGCGGTATGCACAATTTAAGAACCTTATCCATCGGAAATCCTTTCAAACAACATGCAGTGCTCAACAGTGAACAGATGCCATTCACCGGAAATTCCTTTCAAGTTGTGCATCCCGCGATCAACGAAGCGCAATCCGGAGCCGGCTAACAAGTCCCTGACGGTGCTGGAGACCATAACCTCTCCCGGTCGGGCTTCCGCCATCACTCGTGCGCCGATATGCACAGCAATACCGCTGATTTTGTCATCCATTACCTCACCTTCGCCTGTATGTAATCCCACCCGGATGTCAAGCCCGATCTTTGCAATGGCCTTTTGGACGGCACAGGCGCTTTCAATCGCACGTGCCGGTCCATCAAACGTCGCGAAGAAACCGTCTCCGGCCGTATCGACCTCACGGCCCAGAAAACGATGCAGCTCACTGCGTACAAGGCGGCGATGGTGTTCCAGCAGATCGCGCCATTGACGCTCACCCAATGCAACGGCCCGCTCGGTGGAGTCGGCAATATCAATGAACATGACTGTGGCCAGCATTCGGTACGGTTCCGGATTGTGGCGGACACCTGTAAGAAACACCTGCTTGGCACCTTAATTGTGAGATTATCGAGGTTTGATCCGCCTCAGGTGGATTACCACAGATGAGCAAGTTGAGCGCAGCGAAATTCTGCAAGCCTGTGATGTAGGGTACCACAAAAAGAACAATGGGGATCGAAGGCAGAGATGTCAAGATTTTACAAATTTTCAGCCTGGACGCACCGGCTCGGGCAGCACCGGGGACGGACCCCAGATTTCGACGCGAATATTATCGGCATAGTTTCGGAGCTCAGCTTCAAGCCCCCGCCATTCGTTGGAATCGGTAAAGCCGGCCCAATCGGACAATGTTCGAAAGACAGACGTTGTCCGCACCTGAGGTGAGCCCAACATGTTGCGGCTGGCACGAAATTCAATTAGCCCGGGAGCCTTCAGTATTGCGCCGATCGCTTTTTTGGCAAACTCACCGTAGGCCTCCTGGTTAGCATCCGGAAAAAGATCCCAGGTTGTATTCACTTCAATCATTTGAATTGCCTCCTTTTGATTTCAATTCGATCCAGGTCGCCCTGGCTTTTGCATATAATAGACCGGAATCGGAATTGCCTATAGATATTGAAATTGAATTAAAAAAGGCAGACGGTATATGAAAAATTGTCCGAATAGCGGCTTTGCTTCTGTAGTGAGAATTCTGGTAAAATCGCTTTTCAGATCAAGAGTAGGAGCAAGGCATAGAGAATTGATTCATAAACCGTTAACGCCTTGTAGTGGTCTGCAACGGCTTAAGCTATTTGCCACATCGTGGTATATAGTCTTTAGGTTAAAAAGTTGCTCAAATCAAGTCAAAAATGGAAATTATACATAACCACATAAATCATTGTGCTTACATACACAGCGTTCCACCAATTTAACCCCTTATGATAGTATAAAAACCAACCATAAGAAGGCGAATGCAGAATTTATTATGACGCTGTGTGTAATTACTCCGCCCTGAAAAATAGCAAAACCGGGTTTGGATAAAAGATAGTGGTCTGATTGAAACTGATGAGAATAATCGGATGTTATCGGGGCGGATTAATTACCCTTTCGTAGAAAACTACAGTTACCTTTATTCAATTCTATTTTGAATAAAGCGCAAGATCATCCAACCCAGCAGGGTTAAAAACAAGGTAATTCCCAGTGTGGTAGCAATTGCAGTCATTTTATCCTCCTTTTTTGTTATCGTTAAATTTTTATCACAACATGTCTAAATTGAGAGCAATATATGTGCCGAAAGTAGTAATTACTTTTGGCAGATACGATAATCTATTGAAATTATATGACTTTATATCGTTGGGGCGGGGTCCATTATTATCCGAAACTTATCAGGCAAGGTTCTTGGATGAAACACCACTAGACGATCAAGATCAGCGGTATGATTTATTTATTGATTTAATTTCAGATGGTTGACGGAGAAATGATGCTTAATGACCTATTTTTATCGCGTCATTGTTCAATGCGACACGATGACACAGTTGATGAAACACTAATCGCATGCCGGCTCCATTTTGCCGGGCTTTATTTTATTTTTGTCGAAATGAGAATGAGGCAAACTTGGTAACAGGAGGGAAGATAGGTGAGATTAAGGGCAGGAGTCGATAGAGTTTTTACAATGGTCTGAAAAAAATCGATACAATGTTGACCGGGAAACGCCTAAAAGTTCAGCAGCTCGCAGCCGATTGCCATTGGTTTTTACCAGTGCCTTAAAGACCTCGGCCTCTTTGAGACTTGGCTCATGATGCCGCGGCAGGCGTGTATTTGCCATATAAGCCTGGAGAACCGGCGGAAGATGCTCGGGTTTGATAACGGTCCCCCTGGATTTAACCAGCGCGAATTGAATCACATTCTGCAGTTCACGCACATTGCCGGGCCAGGAATGTTTCATTAGTATGGATAGCGCTGACGGGGAAAGTCTGATCTTTTTCGCCGGACTTTCTTCAGCGTAGCGGTTTAGAAAATGATCGATTAGAAAAGGAATATCCTCTCTTCGTTCCCGTAGAGGAATAACTGTAATGGGCATTACGCACAGCCGGTAATATAAGTCTTTGCGAAATCGTCCGGCCAGCACCTCATCATCTAAATTTTTGTTCGTTGCGCTGATGACTCTTATATTGACTTTTACCGTACGTTCACTTCCGACCGGCTCGAAAGACCCATCTTGAAGCACGCGTAATAGCTTGACCTGCATGGCAGAGCTCAACTCGCCTATTTCATCTAGAAAAACCGTCCCGCCGTCAGCCAGCTCAAACCGTCCCTTTCTATCACGGTGTGCTCCGGTAAAAGCGCCTTTGATATGTCCGAAAAGCTCTGATTCAAGTAACCCTTCAGGCAAAGCCCCGCAATTAACCGGAACAAAGTGTTTGTTTGCGCGGGGGCTCTCCCTGTGCGTTGCCAATGCAACTAGTTCTTTGCCGGTTCCACTTTCACCCTGGATCAGCACCGCCGCGTCCGTTGGGGCAACCTGCCGAATGGTGTCAAACAAATCCTGCATATTGCTGCTGTTGCCAATAATGCCTCTAAATCCTTCTTTTGTATCTTCCGAATTGGAGTACTTCAGGGCGTAGTGGTTTTCTATAGCAAGAAGACAATATGATTTATTGTTGATTGTAAACGGGAAAGCACTGAGCATGAGTGCCAAATCTCTCAATCGTCCGTTGATGACAAGCTGCATATTGGCTCTCCCGGTTTGCTTTTGCTTTGTTGTGAGCACCTGAAAAGTGAGTTTCAGAACCTCGCAGAATTCACAGCACTCTGAAAATCCGCATCCTTTTGGATGTTCAGATGCATGCAGACATCCCAGTACATTCCCGGTGGCTTTGCCGATTGACGCTTTCCTGTCAATTTTTAAGGCCCGTTCAAGAAGGTCGTTTACTATCCGGATGCGACCCTGTTCGTCAACAACGAGCAAGCCGCAAGGAAAGGCATCCACCAGAGTTTTGGTGAAATTTTGATCAGGAAATAAATCGTTAGCTACATTCATCTCAAGCCTCAAAGTTCACAGAAAGCCAGATTAATTAAAATATGAGTAAAGGCAGTCAGAATAGAGAATTCTTCGAGATTGAAGTCAGAATGCCGGTCCGATCATTCAGACGATGTCAGATACAGATCTGAAGTAGTCGTAAGATGAGAGAGAAAATTTTTATGTCACTGCCTTTTATTGAATTGAGTTGCGTGAAATATAAAATAAAGTAAGAATGATGACTGGTCCCCAGCCGCCCCTCTGATTGATTCTTATCGTCTTCAAATGCTTTGGCACATTGTGGTATTTATTTTCTGTAACTTAGAAATTGCCTTTAATCAAGAAAAAAATGAAATTATATTGAATTTCGAATGATATAAGATATAAATTGCCAATCTAATATCGCTGATCTAAAAAACGGAATGCGGGAATAACAGAATATTGGACAATCGTCTCTCGGGCAATTTCAGTTGCAGAGGATTTTATCGTGTATAATATCAGAAAAGCTGACCCCAAAGATTTACCCGTAATTGTTGATTACAGAATTCTAATGAGATGAGACTAGCGCTTTAGCCTTAAAAAAAATTGATTCCTGAAGAAGGAGAACTTTGCAATCATGACCAACACAATTACCGTCGATCAATTAAGAGAATTTGCCAAACAATATGTAGATGAAGAACCTTATCGCCTGGGAACCGACGGCTGGTGGCAGACGCCGCTGCTGACTGCGGCACCGATTGATGCAAGGTTTGATCAATTGCCGCAGATTGCGGCGGATGATCATCTTCTCCCGCGGGATCTTCTGCCGACGGCAAAGTCTGTCATCGTGTTTTATATCCCGTTTAAAAAAGAGCTGGTTAAAGCAAACAAAACAGGCGAGCATCCCTGTCGCGAATGGGGCGTCGCATATGTTCAAACGAACGATCTCATCGGCCGGTTAAGCCAGGCCTTGGGAAATTTTTTAAATGAACATGGATATCAATCAGGTTTAACACCGGCAACCCACAACTTTGATGATGTCAAGCTGATGGCGCGCTGGTCCCATAAACATTTGGCTCACCTGGTGAACTTGGGACGTTTTGGAGTCAATCATCTGTTGATTACACCCGTGGGTTGCACGGGTCGGCTGGGAAGTCTCGTGAGCGAAGCGGAGCTGGGAGATCATCGGCTGATCCAAACCGAAGAAGCCTGTCTGCTTAAAGCCGGCAAGGAATGCGGTAAGTGCATAAAAGCCTGTCCGGTGGAGGCACTCAGCGAGAACGGCTTCGACCGGCGAATTTGCTGGGATAGGCTTAATGATAATCGCAGGACCCTGGATTACTTTTCCGATCTTCCGGAAAGCACCCATGTTTGCGGCAAATGTGCAGCGCTCGTACCCTGTAGTTTTAAAAACCCGGTGGCAAAGTTGGGTTGAATAGTTAATTAGTTGACTGGTTGATTGGGTCAATACTTAGACTACAGACACACGCAGACAATTCGCGGACAATAAATTATTTATGCTCGTGCGACTTGCCCCGGCAAAAGTGTTGGTAGAATCGCTTAGCAATCAATGCTTTATTTACACAATCACCTTTCGGGGTGGTATTTATCGTGAAGCTGATTTTTTTGACTGGCCGGAAAATTGTTTAATTACTGTAGCCTGAAAAATGCGAAGCATAAAATAATTAATCCGCCAGCCCTTCAATTTAGCAGCCTTCTTCAGTTTGCAAAGAGCAATCTACAACCCTCTAACAGCAATATATAGGGCGGATTAATTAAACCGTCGCCATCTCCATCTGCCGTCGATAGAGCTGGCTGTAAAGCCCGCCGCGCTGCATTAATTTTTCGTGATTGCCGACTTCGGCGATCCGGCCTCGGTCCAGCACGATGATTTTATCGGCGTTGCGAATCGTGCTCAGGCGGTGGGCGATGACCAGCGCGGTGCGTCCTTCAAGCACTCTTTCCAGGGCCTGCTGTATCAGGTACTCGGCCTCGGCATCCACTGACGACGTTGCCTCATCCAGGATCAGGATGCGCGGGTCGGCCAGAATCGCCCTCGCCAGGGCGAGGCGCTGTTTTTGACCACCGCTTAATTTGACGCCCCGTTCACCGATTTCGGTGTTATATCCATCCGGCAGCTGCATGATGAAGTCATGGGCATTGGCGGCCCTGGCGGCGGCTGCCAATTCATCATCGGTGGCATCCGGTTTGCCGTATAACAGGTTTTCGGCCACGGTATTGTTAAACAGGAACGAATCCTGCAGCACCACCGCCACCTGACGCCGCAACGAAGCCAGCCTAATATGGCGAAGATCGTAACCATCAACTGACACGGTCCCCTGGCAGGGGTCATAAAACCGGCAGATCAGATTGGCGATGCTGGTTTTACCTGCTCCGCTGGGGCCTACCAGGGCCACCATTTCACCTGGTGCCATTGTAAAGCTGATGGCTTTCAGAACCTGGTCGCCGCTGCCGTATTGAAAATGAACGTGTTCGAAAACCATCTCACCCCGCACGGCAGGCAATTCGATTGCATCGGGTGCGTCTTTGACCTCCGTCGTTTCATCCAGCAGTTCGAAGATGCGTTCACCGGCGGCGATGGCTTCCTGAAATATATTATCCACCTCCGTCAGACGATTGATAGGGTCATAAATTGAGGTGATGTAAGCAAGAAAGGCCACCAGGGTTCCTAATGTCAGCTGATCCTTGACGACCATGATAGATCCGACCCCCAATACAATTACGATTCCCATTGCGCTAAAAAACCTGATTGCCGGAAAGAAAATGGACCAGTACCGGATACCTTTTACCCGGGCATGGTAGTAACGCTCACTCTCTTTGGAAAAGCGCTGATATTCCAGGTCTTCACGGGCGAAGGCCTGGATAACTCGAATACCCGAAAGGTTGTCCTGCAGTTTGGCATTGATGTCTCCCAGGCGCGCCCGCACCCGGCGATAAATAGGCCGTATCTTGGTATTGTAATTACGAAACGCCAGGGCCAGGATCGGTACCGGAATCATGACCAGGGCGGCCAGGCGATAATCCAGCACAAAAAGAATGATCATTCCTCCGACCAGGCGCAAAAGGTCAACGGCTGTCAGGGCCGAGCCATGGGTGACAAAATGTTCCAGGGCACTAAGGTCATTGGTAACGCGGGACATCAACTCGCCGGTTGAAGTACGCTCGAAAAAAGACAGGGACATTTTTTGCAGGTAGGCATACAGGCGAACGCGCAGATCGAAAATAAATTTTTCCCCCAGCGCATGGCGCACGTAGTTGTCACCGATTTGAACCAGTTGATTCAAGGCATAGACAATAATTAGCGCCGTGATGACGACTCCCAGATAAGTCAGGTTGCGGGCCGTGATGATCTCATCGATAATTTCTTTCTGAAAAAGCGGCGGCACCAGCTCCAGACCCGCGCGTCCAACGAGCAAGATCGCGCTGATGATAATGGTCTTCCAGTAAGGAGCCAGAAGCAGAAAAAGCCTTTTTAGGATTGGCATGGATACCCCCCGATCAGAAATTTAGCGGGATCCGCCATGAAATCTTTGTAGATCCGATAATGATCTGTGTCCTTATAATCAATTTTTTTCACAGGACTCTTGTCGAAACTTAAAATCTTTGCACCGGAACAGGCCAGCAAAATCGGTGAATGCGTCGCGATAATGAACTGCGCCTTGCCAGTGCGGGTCACGGCTGCCAATAGACTCAAGAGCTGCAGCTGCGTTTTGGGAGACAGGGCCGTCTCCGGCTCATCCAGCAAGTAGAGTCCCTTGATTTTGAAACGTGATTGAAAAAAGGCCATCAAAGATTGACCGTGAGATTGGGCCATTAGAGATTTTCCGCCGAAATAATCGAGCAATCCCGGGTCCATGGTCAGCCATTCATCTAAAATTTGGGCAAAATTGTTGAATATCTGTGAACCGAAAAAGGACCCCTGCACTTTTTGGCCGTTGCTCCACTCGATATCAATGGTTTTGTAAAGGCTTTTCTCATAGGGACTTGCGTTAAAACGCGGCCGATGCATGCCCTGCCATATGTAAATACCGCACTTTCGGGTAATGGCCTCCAGCAAGGTCGATTTGCCGGAACCGTTTTCGCCCGCAAAAAAAGTGACCGGTGTCTCAAATGTGATGCGCCGCGTTTTTTGAAACAAGTCCAAGTTAAATGGATAGTGGTCACGAGTTGGGTATTTTTCAGGGTTTAAAATGACTGTTTTAAGATGCATAAGAAAATCTCCCGAATTAATCCGCCCTGAAAAATAGTACATTCAGGATTATAAATTGCTTTTTCTAAACTGAAGAAAATTGTTAGATTGAAGGTCCGCGGATTAATTATATTATACTGCACATTTTTTTATGCTTTATCAAAATATTTTTATCAGGTTCTATGGAAAAAATATGTTTCCGCTGCAACGGACATCGCTGTTTTTCAGGGCGAGGTAATCAGTGACATGCGCGAGCGAATCCGCTGCAACTCAGCTTTCAGCCATACCGCCACCACCAGCGATTCAAAGGCGGCGGTTGCTACTTTAATCCACCAGATTGATTGAATTCCCCAGTTGAAATATACCGGTAAGGTAAACACCAGGCCGGCAAACAGGGCGTTATCCAGCACAGCACCCGCAAGGCTGGGATACGTTTTGCCTAAACCCTGAAAGGCCGCCCCGGTAACCATGATTGTTCCTACCATGACATTTCCCAGTGAAAATATCATTAAATAAATTATACCGAAACGGATAACTTCGGAATCGTTGCTGAATGTGCCGATGATGGTTTCGGGAAACAGGCGACAAATCAGCGTACAGAAAATCATAAATATCATGGAAATTGTCCAGGTCCGCTTGAAGGTGGCGGTAATTCTATCGTAATTGCCGGCACCGTAATTCTGGCCGACAATCGCGGCCATGGCCGATGCAAGCGCGATGACCGGTATGTAAATGGCCTGAAGTATGCGAAACCCTATTCCGATCGAAGCGATTGCCGCCGTTCCATATTCACTGATGACACGATAGGTGATGAGCAAATTGGCTGCCAGCAAAAAATGATTCATACCCGATGGTATTCCAATAAATAAGCATTTTCTGGTGATGCCGGCGCTCAGTCGCCATTTTCCCCTTATATCAATGTGAGAGCCTTTGACAAAAATAAGATAACCATAGACACCTACGGCATATATGTGAGAAATCAAAGAAGCCAGAGCAGCTCCGCGCACGCCCATGGCCGGCAGGCCCAGCCAGCCGAAGATGAGAACGGGATCCAATAAAATGTTGAGCAAATTGGCCTGCAGCATAATGATCATGGGGGTTTTGGTGTCTCCCATTCCCCGGTAACAGTTGCCGACCGTATACAGCAAAATCATGAATAAAAATGAAATGGCGAAAATTTGAAAATATTGAATCCCCCATAGGAGTGATTTTCCGGCGCCGCCAAAAAATTTAATGTAGGCCGGTGCAATCAGCAGTCCGGCTGCTGCCTCCATAGCACCGGTAATTAAGGCCAAAAGAATGCTTTGCTTGAACACATCGGCTGCATGATCATAATCCCTTCTTCCGAAGGCCTGGGCAATTAGGGCCATTCCACCCGTACCCAGAATCGTGGAGAATCCCAGATGGATGAAAAATGCATTGCT
>CP070771.1:381921-397145 GCA_020345785.1 Desulfobacterales bacterium | reverse complement strand
CTCAGGCGCATTCGATTCTGTCCCTCGGCACCAAATTAAAGGATATCAGGCGAAGTTCGATATCCTTTTTTCATTTTTGACCTCACATGCAGACGCATCGCTATTAATTCTCAAATCTTAGCTTTAGATCCTTGCTGTATCCGACATAAAACTGATTGTCTAATTCACTCTGCAGGACATAAGTGTAATACATTCTTCTTCAAGATATTTAACTGTTTAGAGCAAAATCCGAAAATTTCAACCAAATACAACGCCGCATACCGCCGGATTAGATCCATTATAAAACCCTTTTACCCCGTTAAATTTATGATTAATAATAGCGAAGCGAATTTAACTGGGGTTTCAACATCGCCCAAGGGAAAGCCGGCCCAAGGCAGTTCGAGACATCAGGACACTGGAAAAGCAAAATGTAGGGGGGAATCTATAAATTTATATCATGGTAAGAAGGGGTTAAATCGAGGCGCAGACTGGTGATTGGTTTCCACATCCCAGGCGTGATAAACGGTGCTTTGATCATCAATGATCATCCGCTGAGCTCTTGGCATGTCTGGCTCCCTTGTTTTTTTTGTGCATAAATTTTTTTTGCCCCAAATTATAAAAGAATTTATTTGTGACAAGTCTAAAGTACATATTATATATTGAAATCATAATAGAAAAAAGTTTTAAAAGCACTATAAAAATACTAATAAAGCCATGTTTTAAGTCATTGTCCCAAAATTGCTCAGTCTCGCAAAAAGATGATCAAAGAAAATTTCTTGACAAGGCTGGCCGACAATTTCATAAGTTGTAAGCTAGGATAAAGCAAAGTCTTCCCCGGACCCGGCATAAAACTTGCCGGGTTAAGAGGCGATATTCTCCAATCGAATCAGGCTCGGGATTTCCCGAAAAATTGGCGATCGTTCAACCTCACCTTTGCGCTGCATAAAAAGTACGGCGCCCGCCCGGGGAAAGGAGAAACGATTGGGCATCCCGAGGTTTGATTTTCATCATCCCGCCGGGATGTGCCGTCGAATTGAGCCCGCCTTCATCGGAAGGCCGGCTGTTCGGTCAAGGAAAGGAGGTGTTTGGTAGAATTTCATTACTTTGGCATGGAGTTTATCCACCTTTTTTCAACCTTCAAAAAAGGAGGAACAAAAATGAATAAATTAAGGATAATGTGCACGTTTTTTCTTTTATCCGGTATCTTTTTCTTGTCGAGCGCTCCCACTGCCGTCGCTGCCGATAACACCCTTCGAATTGCCTTCGATGCCGCCGACCTGATCGATCTGCATCCGCATTTCGCGCAGGCGACGCAGGATCGGGGAACCGTCCAGCTATTTTTCAGCGGTCTGGTCCGCTATAAACCCGGCGATATTTCTCAATTTTTACCCGATGTGGCCGAAAAATGGGAAAAGTCCGCCGATGGACGAACCTGGACCTTCAACCTGAGAAAAGGCGTAATGGTCCATCCCTGGAACGGGAATCCCGGCTACGAATTGACCGCGGAGGACGTCGTCTATTCCTTCCAATCGGCCGCCAATCCCGCCCGTTCATCCCGCGCTGCCGAGTACGTGGGAATGACCTTCGAAATGGATGGTCCATATGTGTTTAAGGTTACCTTGGACAAGCCGATGTCTGAAAGCCTCTTCCTGCCGAAGTTTGCCGACTATTCCGCCGGATTTCTCATTCCCAAAAAACCCGCCGAAGAACTCGGTGAGGGTTTCAGAAAACATCCGGTGGGAACCGGTCCCTTCATATTTCAGAAATATCTTCCCAAAGAAAAGGTCATCGCGGTCGCAAACGACAAATTTTACAGGGGAAAACCAAAATTGGACGGCATTGAGGTTTATTACATGCCCGACCTAAGCAGCAGAAAATTCGGTCTGCAAAGCGGCGAACTGGATGTGATCGAGGGGCCGCCTTCTCAGCCGTGGGTCGATGAAATGAAGGCATTACCCCGGGTGGTGGTCGATATATTCGGTCCCGGGGAAGAAGGTGTCCTTCATTTCAATATGACGATGCCGCCCTTGAACGATATCCGGGTTCGCCGGGCAATCGCCTATGCGCTCTGCCGCGATGAAGTGGCCGCATCCATCGGGGGGACCATCGGAACCCCCGCTTATAGCCATACCCAGAGACCTCAGGGCGGTTGGATGTCGAAGGAAGAGCTAAAGAAATACGGCGAAAGGGACGGCAAGGACTATATCTACGAATGCGACAAGGAGCGTTCCAAGGAACTCCTGAAAGAAGCCGGTTATCCCGACGGCATTACCCTCGAATTCTTTCAGACGGAGCGGGGAGAGTATATGGTTCCCATGCAGAATATTCAGGCACAACTCCGGGAAGCAGGGATCAATGCCAAGTTCAAGATGATCGACCACACAACATGGCACAATCGGATCAGGGCCGATACGTGCTCACTGGTGCTCTATAATTGCATTCGGCCGACGAGCGATGTCCGTCTCACGCATTTTCAGCATTCGAGCTCCATCGTAAAATCGGGAAAGGCACCCATCACCAACTTTTCCCATGTCGGGGCCGTCGATGCGGACGGAGACGGCAAGATCGACAGCATCGACAATTTAATAGAGACTGCCCGGGACGAGCTGGATAGCGCACGCCAGAACGCAACATGGAAATCGGCGGTGCTGAAACTGCTCGACTGGTGTTCCTCGTATCCCCTATTCGTGAAACAGTGGACATTTGCACGAACCGATAAATTCGAGTGGGGCTATACCCTTGATACCGTTATCTTCAATGCGCCGGTGATCAACGAACTTGGCTATTTCAAATAATCATCGAAATCGAGATCGGCGGGAGACGCGGCCACTGCGTCTTCCGCCTTTCGTCGAAAAGAGGACCGGATGTTTTCCTATACAGTGAGAAGAATTCTCATTGCGATCCCCACGCTTTTTATCGTTCTCACCATTACTTTCGTGCTGGTTCGCATTGCGCCGGGTGACCCGGCGGAAGTCAGACTGGGTGACTATGCATCGAAAGAGTCGGTAGCGGCTCTGCGAAAGGAAATGGGACTGGACAAACCGATGGCAGTCCAATACATCGATGCACTCGTCGGTTTATTCAGGTTGGATTTCGGGAAATCGATGCTCAACGGCAGACCGATTTCAGGTGATCTAATGAGAGCGCTCCCCTATACCCTGGAGCTGAGCCTCGCAGGAATCATATTCGGTACGTTTTTCGGAATTCCCCTGGGTGTATACAGCGCACTCAAGCGAAACACCTCGATGGATTACATCGGAAGAACCTTTTCCCTCGCAGGTCTTTCAATACCCGGATTTTATCTGGGTATTTTATTGATGCTCGTTTTTTCGATAAAACTGCCTCTTTTTCCCGTCGTCGGAGGCGGCGATCTCGGGGACCTCGGCGACAACCTGTATCATCTCGTTCTTCCCGGAATGACGCTGGGGCTGATCATGACGGCCTATGTGACCCGAGTTGCCCGGTCCTCGGTCCTGAATTCACTCAACGAGGACTATGTGCGTACTGCTCGGGCGAAGGGGCTGTCCGAACGGAAAGTCATCTATAAACATCTGCTAAGAAATGCCCTCTTGTCGATTACTGCGCTGCTGGGGGTCTATGCGATTGTCCTGACCGGCGGATCGGTTATGGTTGAAATCGTCTTTTCGCGCCCCGGGTTGGGAAGGATGATGATCGGCGCTCTCAAACAAAGGGATTATACGACGCTTCAGGCCGTGATGACTACTTTTGCGGGGATAGTGGTTATCATCAACCTTTTGACAGACTTGATTTATGGTCTTGTCGATCCGAGAGTCCGGTATAAGTGAGATTTTGCGCGAAGGAGTATGATGAAACGACAGAGCCAATGGCAGAAGATCGTAAAGACCTTCCTCAGAAACAAAACCTCCTTGTTCGGGGCCATCATATCAACATTCATGATACTGTTGGCGATAACCGCCCCGATGATATCCCCCCATGATCCCTTGAAGCAAAATGTCTACTACCGGTTGACTCCTCCGGAGCCCAGCAATCTCTTAGGCACCGACCTTTACGGGAGGGATGTGTTTACCCGAATCCTCTACGGAACAAGAATATCTCTCTTCGTGGGGATAACTTCCATCGGGCTGGCCCTGATTCTCGGTACGATCATGGGGATGGTGGCCGGATATTTTGGTGGCAAAATGGAGGTCCTGCTGATGCGGCTCCAGGATATTCTGATGTCGTTCCCCGACGAGGTATTCGGGGTCATGGTGATGATTGTCTTGGGGCCGGGAATTCAGAACGTCATTCTAGCCATTACCATACTTATGGTGCCGCGTTTCGCTCGATTGGGGCACGCCCCCACACTGGCCCTAAAGGAAATGGATTTCATCACTTCCACCAAAGCCATCGGGGCCGGCCACTTCCGGACCATCGTGCGGCATATCCTGCCGAATATTTTCGGAGAAATCCTGGTCGTCGGAACTTTATGGCTGGGAACCGCCATCCGCCTGGAGGCGAGTCTAAGCTTTTTGGGGGTCGGTGTCCCGCCCCCGACGCCCACCCTGGGCAACATGGTGCGGGTGGGTGTTGACTATCTGGCCCCGGCGCCATGGATTTCCGTATTCGCCGGGCTGGCGATCCTCGTCATCGTTTTAGGATTCAACCTCCTCGGCGATGGATTGCGGGATATCATCGACCCGAAGCTCTATGCACGGTGAAAACGACGATGCTTGAGAATTCGAGGGCGTATATCGGTTGGATTGCACCCAAATTATGCGGTCGTAAAAATTATCCGCGCTTTTCATCCTCCGGCATGGCCCGTTCGGCAGACTGATGACGCTCCCTCGGGGCTGGACCGAGAATTCGGCAATTGCAGGATAGAGACGAAAAAAAACAAGGGGCTTGATAGTAAATTCCGGGATGTATAGAAAGAGGAATTCGACCGGTCAGGCGTTTCAGCGCACACACGCCGAGGAGTGAAGCAAGGTGCCACTGATTGAGGTTAAGAATCTTACAACCAGTTTTCATATGGATGATGGTGTCATCGTCGCGGTAGACGATGTGAGTTTCAACATCGAGCCCGACAAAACCATCGGGATCGTCGGGGAAAGCGGATGCGGGAAATCGGTGACTGCCCTGTCGATCATGCGGCTTATTCAATCTCCGCCGGGACGAATCGAGGCCGGCCAAATATGCTTTCACCGGGAAAAGGAAATCGTCGATCTTCTTAAACTGGATCCATCCGGACCGGAAATCCGCTCCATCCGCGGCAATGAAATTGCCATGATCTTCCAGGAACCGATGACATCCTTAAATCCGGTTTACACCATCGGAAACCAGATCATGGAGGCCGTCATGCTGCATCAACGCCTGTCCAAAAGGAATGCGCGTGACAAGGCCATGGAAATGCTGGCGGCCGTGGGAATCCCGTCGCCGAGAGAGCGGATCAAGGAATATCCGCATCAATTATCGGGCGGAATGCGGCAGCGGATCATGATCGCCATGGCTCTTTCCTGCAATCCGTTGCTGCTTATCGCAGACGAACCCACCACCGCTCTGGATGTCACCATTCAGGCGCAGGTCCTGGCGCTGATGAACGAGCTGCGCAGTCAGTTTGATACCGCCATCATGTTTATTACCCACGATTTGGGTGTTATCGCACACATGGCAGATGACGTCATGGTGATGTATATGGGGAAGGTGGTGGAAAGCGGCAGCGTGCGACAAATTTTTCGCGATCCGCTGCATCCCTATACAAAGGGGCTCATGAGATCGATTCCTTCCATGGCGACCACCCGCAAGCAGCGTCTCATACCCATCAAGGGCGTGGTACCCGACTTGTATGATATTCCTGCAGGCTGCGGGTTTGAGCCGAGATGTTCGGAGGCTAAAAAAGTGTGCAAAAAGAGAGTCCCTCTGCTGGGTGCCTTGCAGGAGGGGCATTTCGTGGCATGCTGGCTTTACAATGACTGAAAGAGGGGACATGGGGATGGGGAGAACGGATCGACTGCTGGAAGTCAAGGGTTTGAAAACGTATTTTCCGGTTCATGCCGGCATATTGGGGCGTGTTAAGGGGCAGGTAAAAGCCGTGGATGACATCGACCTGCATATCCACGAGGGAGAGACCCTCGGACTGGTCGGAGAAAGCGGCTGCGGGAAAACTACGGCGGCTCGATCTATCCTGAGATTGATCGAACCCACGGCGGGGGAAATAACTTTCAATAGCAGGAGACTTGCGGGAAAAACCGATAAGTACCGACCGATTGATATCCGCAAGGCCTCCTTCAAGGAAATGAAGAAGCTGCGCCGTGACATGCAAATCATCTTTCAGGATCCCTACTCATCCCTTGACCCGCGAATGACGGTGGGTGCCTTTGTGGGTGAACCCCTCGTCGTTCACGGCGTCTGCAGGGGCAGGGAGAAGGAGGATCGGGTTGCGCAGTTACTCGAGCGCGTTGGCCTCAACGCCGACTACATGAAACGCTATCCCCACGAATTCTCCGGCGGCCAAAGACAACGCATCGGCATTGCCCGCGCCTTGGCCCTTGATCCTCAGTTGGTGGTGGCCGACGAGCCGGTTTCGGCCCTGGATGTATCCATCCAGGCCCAGGTGATCAATTTGCTCGAAGATCTCCAAGATCAGTTGAGGCTTACATATTTATTCATCGCGCACGATCTTTCCGTGGTGAAGCATATCAGCAACCGTGTTGCCGTCATGTACCTTGGTAAAATTGCAGAATTGGCCGAGACCGGGACACTTTTTTCGAATCCCAAACATCCTTACACCGAAGCTCTCATTTCAGCGGTACCTGTTCCGGATCCCGAGTACAAAATGACGCAAATCATTCTGAAGGGCGACGTTCCGAGCCCGCTCACTCCGCCGGAGGGATGTTATTTTCATCCGCGCTGCCGGTATCGTAAGGAAATCTGTGCAAAAGAAACTCCTGCCTACCGCAATCTGGGTGCTGAGCACTTTGTATCCTGCCATTTTGCCGACAGACTCGATCTGCAGCCGGTCAATTTACCCTAATTCCCAAACCGCTCAGCGCTTTGCCGCCTGCATCCTTGCTGTATACTCACCGCCTCCAATAATGGATGGCTCCTCTTATTCAATATTTCGCTATTCCGGCCCCTACACTTGCCTGGCTTGTGGTGTGCAGCAAAACTTGCAACAATCCAATGGCGTTCTTCAGAACGAACTACAATGCTTTCCTGCAAATCTCTTCGATATCCTTGACCGTGGCCACCCTCGGTGCCAGCTGCACCAGATAAAGCGGATGGGCGGCTTCGGCGATCTTGGACAGATCCTCTTCCTTAGCACCGTAGACCGAGAGACCCTTTGGCAGGTCCACATCCCAGCACAATTGCCTCACGGCTTCGACGGCTTGCTCGGCCGCCACCCGTTCCGACAAGCCCGACACATCTTCTCCCAGTGCCACCGCGATATCCGCGTACTTGGAGATGGCTCCCGGCAACATGAACTCCATGGCGTGGGGCAGTACGATGGCGTTGCTGACGCCGTGGGGCATGTTGTAGACTCCGCCAAGCGGAATGGTAATGGCATGCACCAGACACAGCTTTGTATGATGAAATCCAAGTCCGGCCAGCAGACTGGCCGTCAGCATGCCGTCGCGGGCATCAATGTTTTTGCCGTTGTGCACAGCAGTGCGAAGATGGCGCCCAATCAGTTCGATGGCCTTGAGCGTCAGGGCGTCGGTGGCCGGCCAGGCGTTGATACAGATGTAGGATTCAATGGCATGGGTGAGGGCATCCAGTCCGGAATCACGTGTCGGTGCCGGCGGCAGGGAAAGGGTCAGCATCGGATCCAGTAACGCCACAGCGGGTGTAACGTGGGGACTGCGCAGGCCGATCTTCAGTTGCTTGGCGGGATCCGTCAGCACGGCCACATCCGTGATTTCTGCTGCGGTGCCGGCGGTTGTCGGCACACAGATCACCGGGGCGGCTGGATTCTTGACTTTGTCCATCCCCAGGTAGTCGGCTGCGCTTCCGCCGTTGGTAGCCAGTGTACCTACGCATTTGCCCACATCCATGGGACTGCCGCCGCCGACCCCGATCACACCGTCACAGCCGTCATGGGAGTATTGGCTGAAGGCCTTGTCAGCGGTTTTGATGGTTGGATTGTATTCCACCTGATCGAAAACGCTGGCCGTCACCCCGGCTGCTTTCAAAGGGGCCAGCAGGCAGTCGACAACGCCCGACTTAGCCACGCCGCTGTCGGTGACCAGCAGTGCCTTTTTGAGCTGCAGGCCGGCAGCGATCTCGCCGATTCGCGCGCCGGAATCGCGGCCGTAAATGACTCGGGTTGGAACCTTGAATTCATACATCGCTTCATCCTCCTTTTTCAAATCTGGCACTGAGCCAGTCTTTTTGCATCAAGTTGCCATGGGCTTGCTTTTCAAAGTCAAATGACCTTCCGCGATTTAAGCAATTTTCAGATCGACTTTTTCGAGTTCATCAATCAATCATATCTCATCTGATGTCAAGACTTTTGACTCGGACACCACAAATGATGTGCTCATCCTCTCAGTGGAAAAAACTAAGGCGGGTAAACCTCAGGCGCATAAAATTCTGTTCCTCGGCACCAGAATTTCAGGCACTTACGAAATTTTTCGTAGGTGCTTTTTTTGTTTGAACGGGCCCCAAAACGGGCACCATTCCCATTGGGTGTAAATTTAACCTGATGATATCATGTTAAATTTTGTTGAAGACAGGGGGATTTTCACTACCTGTGCCCATGAATAAAGCAGCGTTTGAAATTGTCTACTGACATTTATAGCTGGATTTTGAGGTGGGATTAAAGTAGAAAATATGGGCTGATTTACAACGATTGCTCCGTTCAAGATAAAAAAAGAGCATTATTCTAAACTTGTCCAGCCTCCGGTGGTTGAATGGGCTAGCTGATTGGCCGGTTAAAAATTTGTCGACCGAGTCTTCAAAAATCTAGGGGTAATAGAGGCAGTAATGGCAGAAGAAGCCATTCTCGTGAAGAAGAATTGATGCTCGAAGGTAGCTCCAATTAATTAATGCTTGTTAACCATCCCGAGTAGCCTTTCGGAGCTGTGTTATCCAAGGTACTAGGTATCCCTTGATTCAAGTGCCAATCTACAAATATTTGAAATTGGTGAGTAATTATGAAAGACAAACTCATCCTCGGCAAAAGCTACGAACTTTATCAAAAGTCTCTGGAATTAATTCCGGGCCACAGCTTGGGTGTGCGGAGACCTCAATTTTATATCGACGCAGAATATCCTCTGTTTCTTGAGAGCGGAAATGGGGGTCGGGTTCGCGATGTGGACGGCAACGAATACATCGATTTGATTTGCGGATACGGTCCGCTCATTCTGGGACATCAGGAAAAGGAAATCGATAATGCGGTAATCGAAAAGCTGAAAACCGACGGCTATTGCTTTGCACTGACCAACGAGATGCAATTTAAGCTTGCGCAAAAGCTAACGGAGATCATCCCGTGTGCCGAGATGTGCCTTTTTGCTAAAACCGGCTCCGATGTTACCACTGCCGCGATCCGAATCGCCCGCCACGTAACGAAACGGAGCAAAGTTCTCCGTTGCGGATACCATGGCTGGCATGACTGGTGTGTTGACGGCAAGGCAGGCATTCTTTCCAAAGTTTACGAGGACATTCTGGCTTTTCCTCATGGTGAACTAGAAACACTGGAAGACTTGATGAAGGCGCACGGACATGATACAGCTGCGATTATCATCACGCCGGTGGAGCATGAACTCAACATTCCTGTAAAGAACCCTGACCCCGGTTACCTTGAGGAAGTAAAAAATCTGGCTGAAAAATTCGGAGCCCTATTAATTTTCGATGAGATACGTACCGGCTTTCGCTACCACCTGGGCGGTGCTCAGGCATGGTACGGCGTCACTCCTCACCTGAGCACCTTCGGCAAAGCGCTTGCAAACGGATTCGCTATCAGCGCTTTGGTGGGAGCAAAAGAATACATGCAGGCGGTTGTCGATGATGTTTATATCAGCGCCACTTACTTTTCCGATGGATTGGCGCAGCTGGCTTCGCTGAAAACCATCGAGATCCTCGAACGTGAGAATGTCCCTCAGGCTCTTAGAGAAAAAGGTAATACATTTGGAGAGTGCTTGGAATCATTGATTGAAAAAAGTGAGGTGCCCTGCCTCTATTCGGGAAAGCCTTTCATGCCATATTTTACGTTTCACAGTGGTGACGAGACTACGGACCGAAAACTAAGGGATATTTTCTACACATCACTCATTCGAAACCGGATTTTGATTGGACCAAACCACCACGGTTACATTGCTCACAGACACACAGATGAAGATCTTAGGGCCGTTCTTGAAGCCGTTGAGGAAGCCCTGTCTGATGTAAAGGCAGCGACTTAGACTTAGTAGACTGGTACTTTTCTGCCACGAACTTTTAAGTATGAAGAACGCTCTTCTCCCCACGAGTCCTTAGAGCTGAGGATCTAAACCACCATTGACAATTTTTGTTTTTTGAATAGCAGATTAGATTTGATGATACAGAAGAACATGCCGAATTAGATTGTGGTGAAGTGGAGATTGGCTAGGGGCCATACTAAAATAGGATGGTGCCCAAATTGTGCCCATCAAGGTTAAACATTTCCAAACAGTTCCAAACAAAACCCAAAATAGCCTGAAAAATTGGAATAGAATCAACTGCTTGTGATTATAACATTTTTGGATTTTCAAAAATTGGGTCTGAAAATCCCCGTGTCGGCAGCTTGTGCGCTCTCCTAGGCGGGTTAACCCTCCGGCGGGTAAACTTCAGACGCATTCGGTCGCCAGAGGCCTCTAAAATTCTGTCGCTCGGCACCATGATTTCCGGCCTAAATAAGCACTCCCCTTCTTCAAAATCCATATTAGCATTGGTTTCTCACGGGTATTAGGTCCCATCGAAAACGGTTATATTTTCTCTACAAGTACAATAAATCCAAATTTGGACAATATAGACAATATTCAAATAGGCTTTGCCACCCTTTATGAACCTGCATATCCTCATGAATTGTATGTTGATCAAATAGACGAATGGCGGGATTGGGGAAGCGACGGACCGCCGGATTTAAGATTTGACTCGGCGAAGCTCAGAATTGAGATTGAAACGGTTCCGTTGCCAGGTTCAGTTTGGCTTCTGGCCAGCGGCCTGATCGGTTTCGCAGGAGTGGTCAGAAAGTTCTATAAAACAAATGGCTAAGGGTTCCTACCTGAATCCAAGATGAAACTAAACATTCTATCTGTGCAGGGCAGCGGGTTCTCAAGCCATGGCGCATTGACGATTATGTGCAACATGCGGGCTTCAATGAAAACGGAATTTCTATCCTGACGTTCGTGGATGGCGGGCAGAAGGTTTACGAGATTGACTGTCAAGTATATTTTACCATTTTTCTCCTCTCTCAGCTGCCGATCCTTCCGGCAAAATATTCCGCGCGTTGATGGATATAGGGCCTATAGATAGAAAAATACGAGCAAAATTCAGTTTCTAAGTCTCTTGAATCGGTTTATTGAGATCTTTCTGGATATTCACCCATGAGTCTTCATTAATCACTCTGATTATGGAGGTCAGAATTTTTTTGTTGCTGTCCAGCAGCGCGGTATTCGCTTTTTTCTTTAAAACCGAATAGTATTTTCGTCCGGCTTCGGTTTCAGAAAATGATAGATATTTTTCCAGCTCGGGCTCGGTTAATCCACGGTAGGTATAAACAAATCCGGCAAATACATACTGGGCTGCAAACATATCCAGGTACGGATCGATTTCGGTCTCAAAATTCTTTATAATTTCATCTATTTTCGCCTGATCCACTTCATTGGGATTTGACAGAACCAGGCCCAGAATCTGATTCTGAACGACGAGATTGGTCTGCAATTCAACCATCGCTTCCGTAGAAGAAGTCGCCTCGTCCAGCCTCGAGAAAATATTCGCCCGGTCTGTGTCCTGGTATTGGGTAAGTCTGAAAGCAAGACGCAGGGTGTTCACATGCTCCTTTTTTTCGGAATAAGAGCTGAATTCTATTTCGGCTATCTTTTTTCCCAGTGGTGACTGATACCACTTCAAAACCTGCTCCAGTTCAGGTATCGTTAAGCTCGCAGCAATATTCTTCTGGATATAATCATCCATCCGTTGCGAATTTGTTGCCAGCTTGATAACGTCTTTGAACCGCTCTATTTTTTCCTCGAATCCCGGGATTTTTGAGGTATCGGCTTCTTTATATTTCTCTTCAAATGACGCTAATGTCATTTCGGTTAAACTATCGGTCTGCTTCGATACACCGGATTCTTTTATGATTTCAGCAGCCAGCTTGGCTTTTAAAATTTCATTGGTCGGCTGTGCGGGTTGGCCCTCGTCTATTTTATCATCTGATTTATCGTGTTTGATATGTTTGATAATATCTTTTTGAAGTGACGCGAGAGTTTCATTTCTATCTTCACTGTTTTTCTCGGTCCAGGCAGCAACTCTTAAGGGCTCGCTGTCCTCCATGGCAAGTATATTATCGGCCGGGATGGCGAAATTTAAATTCTGGCCGGTAACCAGCTGAAAGGTAGCCACACCAATAACTTTACCATTCATATCAATTACGGGACTGCCGCTCGACCCGCTTGAAATCGGTGCCGTCATTTGAAAAGCAGTCCCTCTTTCCGGAACTTCCCGAATAGCTGAAATAATTCCGTCACTGACCGTCCGCCCCAGCCCCATCGGGGTGCCGATCACAATCACTTTATCGGCAATGCGAGGTGGGTTGGGGTCAATTTCAAGCCATGCCCCGGGCTCGAGGATACCCCCCGGAACACTTATAGCCAGCTTGACAAGATCTTTTTTTTCATTTGCGGCTAAAACAAAATCCACCTTGTACTCTGCATCATTGTGAAACTTAATGACGGCGGAGTATGCACCTTTGAGGACATGATAATTGGTAATAAAGTCACCTTGCCGGTTGATAAAAAAACCGCTTCCCTGCTTGAATAGATTATTTCCAGTGTCATAGGTTATGACCGTGGCAACCGCCGGATTGACCCTGTTGAACAGCTCTCCGATACTGACATCCGTATTATCGGTGGTTGATAAAGGCTCCGGGGAAGTGACAACCACGGTCTGAACAGCTTCAGGGGGCTCGGTATCATCCGGTATGGTTTCGTTGACCGCAGGCCTGTTATCGTTTTTAGCCGTGACCTTAAAGTTGTATTTTTGCATGAGAAAAAAAACAGCTCCGCCGCAAATCAGCAGAAATAATACCGCTAAACCGCCGATAAGCATGAAACTCTTCTTTTTACCCGCTGCTGATGGTTGCGGTTTGGGTGCTATACTGGCCGGTTTAGGTTTGACGGGTACTGCTTTTTTAGCGGGTGCTTTTTTGACAGGGGCTGCTTTTTGTTCCGGTTTTTGCCTGGCGGGGACAGTTTTTTTGGCGGGCTTGACTGCAGGTTTATAACTTACTTTTCTGGGCGCGCCCGGAGTCGGTGCGTCCCCGGGTGTCGGCGGTTTTGCAACAAAAAAGGGCTTTTTGCATTTTTTGCAGCTCACTCGACATCCCTTTTCAGGAATTTTAGTTGCATCAACTTTAAAAGTCGTCTTACACGCCGGGCATTGAATATCTGTAATTTGTTTCAAGATTTACTCCTTTGGAGTAGAGAATTTTTAACGATTGTTCAATGATATCTGCCTGCCGGGATCTGAATCTATTTATTTCTAAGCGGTTTATCGGCTAACCACCAGATAACTTTAGCAATTATAGCGATCCTCACAAATTTGTTCCGATTTGGGCCATAGCAGACAAAGGTGGCCCTCATAAGGATTCAAGGTGACAGTAATTGATGACAACTGCTATGGTATCTTTTTTATGCAAAAAAGGGATCAATTAGATGACCAGAATCGGATACAATTGCGCTTTAATTGGGGCGGTAAAGAAAAAAACCACCAGAATTCTAAATGACTATGGCAGAGACGGTTGGGAGGCGGTTTGCAACTGACTGGACCTGGCATTATTTCAAAAGACCTGTAGCATAATAAGTAAGAGTTGAGCGGTGAGGTAGATTTTGTCGTTCGTCTCGTCACCACGATCCGCGGCCAGTTCCGTCGCCCGCTAAAGATAAGAAGTTGCTTTTTCAGAGTGGATGAATCGAAAATGGTTCATTGTGTATCGGCATCAGCTTTGGCTCCACATATTGAAGCGTCAATTAAACGGAACCAATAACAGTTTCGGTAACGAAAGCAGGCTTTATTGTCGAGATTTGATTTTTTGCGATGGAATTGAAAATTCAAGCCGATTTGAGTCCCGCCGCTGGCTGGACTCACCGGTGTTCCTGCGGTTGGAATTTTTTATTTTAAAGGTAGGATTCAATCGGGTACTGCACATCGATCAGGTAGCTCGTAGCGCCGAAGCAACAGAAGCGAAGGCGGATCATCCGCGCCGGGCGATGAGGGCTCATCATTGATGGTGGAAATAGAAATTTTAATCTATGTGAAGAATTTAAATAAGACCATGCATCTCAGGCCCAAAGCACTTCCATGCTTTTATCAATGAAACCCAGAAGCTTTGCCTTGATTGAATCTGGGGTTACCGATTTTGCAGGTTCTGCAGTTCTTGCCCGCGGCAATTGTCTCGGTGTCCGGGTTTCATGATATTTTGAGAAGATAATGCCGCATTTTTTACATTCATTCGAATCACGCTGGGTATGACCGCATTTGGGACACGTGATATTAGCGCTTGGTTTTGCAATGTTTTCCACGGTAGCGTAAACAAATTTTATTTCTTTGTATTCATTAGCGTCGAGCCAGATACCTTCACATTGCGGACACATATCGACGATCACCATGGTGCGAGGATAACTAAATGCGTAAAGCGGCTTCCGGCACCTGGGACAATGAAGCGGTTGTTTGCGTGCATGGGAGGGAATTTTTATAGCTTTAACAGATATTTTTAAAAGCGATTCAAGCTCATTTCTGTCCAACCAGATTCCTTTGCAAACCCGGCACAAATCCACCAGAATATTATCCCCTTTGACCTTGTTTTCTTTTAGTTCTGAATTTTTGCACTTTGGACATTTCATAAGACATCCTTACCAGCTGCCGGTAGCACCGCCGCCGCCTGAAAAGCCGCCGCCAAAACCACCCAATCCGCCGGAACTCCACGAGCTGCTGTTGTTGCCTGGCATGTGTTTTAAAGTTTTGCGCACGACAAATAAAGCGGCGAGCAGCACCACCAGCAGCAGACCGAGACAAATCCATCCCCATCCCTGTTTGCCGCTTATAAAGAGGCT
>CP070771.1:366480-381821 GCA_020345785.1 Desulfobacterales bacterium | reverse complement strand
GGAAAAAATTGAGTCGATCATTACGACCAGGCTGATCGACTATGAGGGTGAAACAGCGATTCTCGGCATCGTGACCGATATCACCGAGCGCAAACGGGCCGAAGAAGAACTGCGATATCGACTGAAATTCCAGCATCTCATCACCCATATCTCCAGCCGGTTTATTAACCTGGATCCTACTCAAATAGACGATGAGTTTATGGACACCCTCCAACAGATCGGAGAATTCGCCGCCGCGGATCGCAGTTATGTCTTTCAATTCTCTGATAATCAAAAATTCGTATCATGCACCCATGAATGGTGCGCGGAGGAACTAGAACCGGCCATTGAGCGTTTACAAAATGTTTCGCTGGTGACTTTTCCCTGGTCCATTGGAAAATTCCTGGATGGAGAAATGCTTGTCGTCCCCCGTGTCCCCGACTTGCCCCCTGAGGCGACCAATGAAAAGCGTGAATTGGAGAGACAACGTATTCAATCGGTATTAGCTGTGCCGATGGCCTCAGGCGGCAGGGTGATCGGATTTATCGGGCTGGTTTCGGTCAGAGAAGAAAAGATGTGGGCGGAGGACACCAATTCTCTTTTAAAGATCGTGGGCCACGTGTTCGCCAATGCATTGGATAACCAAAAAACCCGCCAGGCCCTCGAAGAAAGCGAGGAACGCCTGCGAACCGTTTTTGAGACGTTTCCGGATCCCGTCACCATTATCCAGGCGGATGACAGACGGTGTGTTGACGTCAACAGTGCCTTTACGCGCCTGACGGGTTTGCAGCGCGATGAGGTCATTGGCAAAACCTCGGCTGATCTGGATATTTGGCACAATCCTGAGGACCGCGAAAATCTGACAGCCGGTATTGCCGAACACGGCCGAATCGAAAATTTAGAAGCCGAATTCAAGCTCAAAAACAGGGGCGTGATTACAGCCCTGATGTCGGCGGTTTTGATAAACCTGAAAGATCGGCCGCACATCCTGACCATCACGCGGGATATCAGCGAATTAAAGGCCGCCCAGCAAGAGCGGGAAAGACTGAAAGCGCAGCTGATCCAGGCTCATAAGATGGAGGCCATCGGCACCCTGGCCGGCGGCATCGCCCACGACTTCAACAACATTCTTGGGGCCATTATCGGCTTTACGGAAATGGCCCTATTCGACACGACCGCAGGTTCGATGGAACGCTACAACATGGAGCAGGTCCTGAAGGCAGGACATCGCGCCAAAGACCTGGTAAAACAAATCGTGGCCTTCAGCCGCAAAAGTGAGCTGGACAAAAAAGTTTTTTCACTAAATCCCATTATTAAAGAAGCATTAGGCTTACTGCGCGCTTCGCTGCCCACAACCATCGAGATAAAGCATGATATTAACCCGAATTCGGGAGTTATTTTCGCCGATCCGACCCAGATTCACCAGGTGCTGATGAATCTTTGCACAAATGCCGCCCATGCGATGGAAGCAGCCGGCGGTGTTCTGAAGGTCAGTTTAAACAGCACCACCATGGGGGCGGAAGCGGCCTCCCGCAATCCGGAACTTAAAGCCGGCAGCTATTTAATGCTTACCGTAGAAGACACGGGCCACGGTATGGATGCTTCAACTCTAAAACGTGTATTTGATCCTTATTTTACAACCAAAGCACTCGGCAAAGGCACCGGTATGGGATTGGCGGTTGTCCACGGCATTGTCAGGGGCCACGGCGGCGCGATCACCATAGAGAGCGCCGAAAACAAAGGAACCCGGGTAGATATTTTTTTTCCGATAGTAAATCGAAAAATTCAACCCGACACTGAGAAAATAAAATCGGTTTCAACAGGCAATGAATGCATTTTGTTCATCGATGATGAGCCATCCCTGATCAAACTGGCGAGAAGAATGCTGCAAAAACTGGGGTATCGGGTGGTGACCTGCACCGGTCCGATTGAAGCCATCAGTACTTTTGAGGCGGAACCGGATAGATTCGACCTTGTGGTATCCGATATGACCATGCCCCATATGACCGGCGACCGACTGGCCGAAGAATTGATGAAAATAAGAGCCGATATACCCGTTATTATCTGCACGGGCTACAGTGACAAGATAGAGGCGGTTCGGGCCAAAGCGATCGGGATCAAAGGTTTTTTGAACAAGCCCTTTACGATTGTTGAATTTTCCGAAACTCTCAGGCAGGTTCTCGATGAAAATTATTAAAGGAAAGAATCCTGGTCCTCTGGGCCAGGATTCTTTCCTTTGATGCCGGCGAAGATTATTGGACCAGATGATATTCTTTGAATGCCGAACAGCTGCTACAGTGTACCATCCGTTGAAACCGCATAATTATACAAGTATTTAAATTTATTATTTTTTACAGCTCATTGCATTGACAAAAAATAATATGATGCCTATGGTGAGTTCAAAATTTGCTCGTTGAAGGAGTATGAGTCATGAAAACAACCATCGGTATCTGTTTGTTGTTATCGGTTGCGATGCTTTATACGATTCCAGCGGTGAGGGCCGACGGTTTTGACCATTCCAAATTCGACCGCATTCTTAAGGAATACGCAGATGAGAAAGGGTTGGTGGACTATAATGGGATCGCCAAAGACGAACGCTTTTCCGAGTATATGCAAGCGCTGAAGAATGCAAAGGCGGAAGCGTTTTCCCGGGACGGCCAACTCGCTTTTTGGATTAACGCCTACAATGCGGTTACCATTGACAAGGTGATCAAGTGGAAGCCTGAGAAGAGCGTGCGCGAGACCCTTATTCCCGGGCTTTGGACGGCAACCAAATTTTTTACCACGCAAGACCATATGGTGGCCGGTCGTAAGTTGAGCCAGGACAATATTGAACATGATATCCTGCGCAAGCAGTTCAACGATCCGAGGATTCATTTTGCCATCATCTGCGCATCCAAGGGCTGTCCGCCGCTTCCCAGGATCGCCTACACGGAAGAAAATGTCCAGCAACGGTTGGAAGAGGAGACACGCGCATACATCAACTCATCCAGAGGCACCCGAATCGATCGTGCTGAAAATACCTTATATGTGTCCAAGCTCTTCGAATGGTTTGGCGATGATTTCATTAAAAAATCCGGCTCCGTCATGGCGTTCATGCGGCCTTACATGGATAAAGAAGTCCGGCAATTTATGGAGAGCGATCCCAAGATCGGATACCTCGAGTACGACTGGGCCTTGAATGCTCAGGCACCGCTAAAGCAATAACCTGTATCCAAGAAGCCAAAAGTATCGCAGCGGTCCGGTCCGGGTGATGCGCTCCCCGCCATGGCCCCTCCGCCTATTTGCGCCGATTCGAGCCGCATCTATACATGAGTTATTTAGTCATTTGCAGCGTAGCTTTGTTTGTCTCGGGGCTCACCCTCTTTTCCGGTTTCGGCTTGGGAACTTTGCTGATGCCGGCCTTTGCCCTGTTTTTCCCGGTGGAGGTGGCTGTTGCAGCCACAGCCGCCGTTCATCTGGCCAACAATATCTTCAAGGTGGCACTGGTGGGGCGCAAGGCGGATTTTAAGATTGTATTTAAGTTTGCCCTTCCGGCAGCGATTGCAGCTATGGTTGGAGCGCTGATGCTGAATTACATTGCGGCGGTCGATCCCATTGCCAGCTACAGCTTATGGGGCCGAAGCTGCATGATCACCACCGTAAAACTGGTCATTGCCGGCCTGATCCTGCTGTTTGCCATTTCGGAATTCGTTCCTCAGCTTGAAAAGCTTTCGTTTGATCCCAAAAATATTCCTGTCGGGGGTGCCTTGTCAGGATTCTTCGGCGGCTTGTCCGGCCACCAGGGAGCATTGCGGACAGCCTTTTTGATCCGGGCGGGTTTACAGAAAGAAGTCTTTGTCGGCTCAATGGTGGTATCGGCGGTTGTGGTGGATATATCACGCCTGATTGTTTACGGCAGCACCTTCTTTGGCAGGGATTTTATGATTTTAAGAGCGGGGGGCGGCATCGGACTCGTTCTTGCCGGTTCGCTGGCTGCTTTTCTGGGTGCCTTCATCGGTTCAAGGCTGCTGAAAAAAATCACCATGCGCGCGATACAAACCATGGTGGGGGTCATGTTGTTTTTGCTCGCAATTGCTCTGGGAATTGGATTGGTTTAAATAAGAATTGATCTGGAATTAAAATATCAGCCTAGATAAAGTTTCAGCAGCAGGTTTACCATCAAAAGCGCAAATATCGAAGGAAGAAGCATGGCCCGGATTTGGGACTTGGTGTCGGGCAGCAGATCCCTGAGAGCAAAGAAGCCGCGGCTGACCCCGAGATATAACCCTGCCAGTAGTACAACGCCTTGAATTACCGGAATCCAATCCGGTATGAGCGCCCCAAAATGAGCATCGGCGGTTCCCAACAGGTCCCACCCCAAACCCAGCGGATCGGAAAACACCGAGACAATGTATCCGTAGTTAACCATAATGGTCGGCAGGCTGAAGGCAATCCAGGCACAGATGCCGACGGGTATCAGAATATAGGCCAGCCGCAGGGCCAACAACCGACTGTTTATGTCGGCTCCCGCAAGGCGGCGGGCTCCTCTGGCGACCAAGATAAAGAAGCCCGGAATGACCAGCAGGGCGGCACTCCAAATGGCAGCTAGGTAGATTAAAAAGGGGATGAGCTGTCTACTTTCGGTCACGTTGGCGGCATCCTTGATGAAGCCCCAAGGGCCCAGCATGACGATGCTGAAGACCACGGCCACCACCAGCATGGTGATGACATTGAACATTTCATCGTAGCCATGCAAATTTTTGTCGGAGCCAAAGGGTCGTAGGAACACACCGACATTGTCCTTGGGACAGCTTTTGATGCATTCGGTGCACAGACCGCAGTAGTTGTTGCGGCGCATATTGCCGACATACTGGTTCCAGGAGCAGGCCCATCCGCCGGGGCCGCCGGTGAGACAGGATTTGTCTTTGTGCCGGCGGCAAACCTCCGGGTCGACGGCGCGAACTTCGGTCATGGATGCCATGGAATAGGTGCCCAGGAAGCCGCCCACCGGGCACAGGTACAGGCAGAATACCCGGTGGCGGAAAACCAGCATCAAAATCAACGTGCAGACCAAAATCAGCAAAAACAGCAGTGCGGTTGCCAGCGGCCGGGTGATTAGAATCATACCGAAGGAGATCAGGGCCAGAAAAAAAATGTTCTGCAGCCAGATATTGCGCAGCTTAAGGGGCCAATCTCTCTGCAGACCCAGGTAGCGGTGATGCAGCCCGCGAAAGGGTTTTTCCAGATACCTGACGGCTGTCAGTCTTTTGCGGGATAGCCAT
Organism: Desulfobacterales bacterium; assembly: GCA_020345785.1. The sequence goes on along the minus strand of CP070771.1, from coordinate 376,578 downwards.
TCGGCCGGAGCCGGCAGGGGACACATCAGGCACCACAGCCTTCCGCCGATGGGCACCAGAACCGTCTTAAGGATGAACCACCATAAAATCCACACAAAGACGATGGCAATATTGCGGTTGCCGACCGGGCTGCCCCACAGACTGCTGAGAATAAACAGGTAAAAGACAACGAAATTGGGCAGGATAAACCAGAATTGAAAACCGCGCCGACTCACCAGCCTTTTTAACCACGGTACGACTGCCAGAAGGTTGATCCGTTTGAATCCAACCGTGCTGTCCGGGTTTTTAAACCGCATCAGGACAAAGGCGGCCAATACGAGCCAGACAGAGAGCGCCAGGTAAAAATGATACGGGGTGTTGGGTCTGACGATCAGCTCACCGGTCATGAAGGGGTGCAGATTGCCGCAGGTTTCGGTACAGCGAAAGATAAATTTTCCCGCCCGCAGCGCCCTGAATTTGACGGAAGACACCCGGCTCCAGTTGGTGTGCAGATGGCCCTTGTCCTCCATCCAGCCATGCTTGCGGAAAGTCGTGCCTTTTCTGGCAATCAGTTCAATGGGGTAGCCGTCCAGCTGCAGACCATGGGTGACATCCGAGGTGGAGAACTGCAAGATCACGGTGTCTCCCTTGTTCACTACAATGCGTGAAGGTGCATAGCCGAACCGGCGGGCATCAATAGCAACGTGTCTGGTGGCGGCCGTCCGCGGGAGCTGGGAAATGCCCAAAGGAATCAGCAGGGCCAGCTCAAGACTGAACAGAATCAGGAAAAAGGCTTTTTTCTTACTCATGTTTTTTCCCTGACGATCAGCGTTCCCTCCATGTGCTGATGGATATCACCGCAAAAGACCGTGCACATAAAAATAAAGCGGCCGAATTTGTCGGCCGTAAAGGACACATATACCGTCTTGCCCGGTTGAATACCCTGGGCGATATAAATCCCATAGGCTTTCAGGCTGAATCCATGGGTTACATCAGCGCTGCGCAGTTTGAGGATGACCTGATCGCCCTGTGAGACCTCGATTACCGGCTTTACCGGCAGCCTTTCATCCTGCCACAAAGATACAATGTCGTTGGCCCGGACTTCGCCCAGTACCCACCCGCGGGAGGCTGTTCCGGTGAGGATAAATTCCCGCGTGCCTTCAGTGGATTGAACCGGTTTCAGGAATTGGTCATAGGCCCGGATGCCGAATGGCAATCCTATAATGACGATGACCACCAGGATCAGATAAAAAATGTCGAATTTTTCAGGATCGATGCGCACCGAATTTAATTCCCTGTACGTAATTAATGCGGCCGGCGGAGTCGAAAAACCGCCGGCCTCTGCACCCCACAGGATAACATGACAAAAAGATCTTCTCCGCATCTTGACTTAGGTCAAGTTGGCGGCAGTGCCTTCAAATAAAAAAGGCAGGGTCGATATCTAACCCGCCTTTTTTTAAAATCAGGAATTTATCATTTCCAGGGAGATACAAGCGCTATATTAAATTAACCTCCATTTGTGTCGGGGCACCCCTTGTCTGTTACCATGAGATATAGCGGACGTTGATCAGGGCGCCGACCAGCAGAAACAGGCCGGCGGCTACCGCTGCAAACCCGAATACATAGAACACCACTCGCTGCAGCGGCATCGCTTCGGAGACCAGAACTCCCTCCAGCTCACCGCTTTGTTTGAGCCGAGCAATCCAGGCCGGTCTTTCATGCCGAGCGGCTTCCAGATCGGCGCTACCCTCAAACATGGTGCGGTCCATTGGGAAATTGTGACGCCTCAGATGGGCGATGAAAAAATGAATGATAAAGAGGTGCCCCATGGCCAGGATGGCTTCGATGCGGTGGATCCAGAAGGCCACATTTAACCCCCAACCCGGCATGTAGCGGGTGGAGACATAAGGATAGGCCATGAGCAGCCCGGTGACGCCGATAATCGTCATGCCCCAGAAGACGGCCCAGTAGTCAAACTTTTCCCAGTAACCCCAGCGGTCAAACTCCGGCGCTTTGCCGAAGCCTAAAAACCAGGCAATATGCTGGAAAAACTGCTTGATATCGGCCGGCCGCGGCAGCAGCGAATCCGGCCCGAACAGGCTGCCGGGAAAGGTGCGCCAGTTGATTTTAAACAGCACATACAGCGCATGCACCGCCAGTCCGCAGATCATAAAAATTCCGACGTAGATGTGAACCGTGCGGGCTGCATCGTAACCGCCGAATAATGCTCCCAGGTTATAACCCCAGGGTGTCTTATTATACATCCGGGCCAATCCGGTGGCGCTCTGGATCAGAAAGGAGAGCATCAGCAGCAGGTGAAACAGTCGCTGCAGGGGTGTAAACCTTTTAATCATTTTCTTGGCTGTCGGACTCACTGGTTTTTTCTCCTTTTTTTATGAAAAGTTCCCGTATACCCCACATGATGGTGTGCGGTAAAAACAGCACGAAAGTGCCCACCGCAATGACCACCATGATCCAAAAAGCCACGGCCAGTACCGGGAAATTCTTAAAGGTGCTGGCCAGGGCCGGATTGGGTTCGTGCACCACATAAGCGGCATAAGCGGCACTGGAGCCTTCGTGACACTTGGCGCAGACATAGGCATGGCGGCGGATCGGGTTCATGGGTGAGTAGTAATGATCAATGCTGGCAATCGGCTCCCCGCCGTGGCATTGTCGACAGGTTAAATTACCGCGTACGGTATGAAGGTCCCTTGTCTGTTCGACATGGCATTCCTCACAGCGGCGGTTGTTGTAGAATTTGATTCCCCGGTGGGAATCGGCCAGACGCGTGCGAATCCGCACATGGGCCGCGGCCGGGCTGTAGCGAAAAATACCCCGGCTGACACCGGGAATTTCGACGAACGGCCGCTCCCGGCGGGGTTTGACCTCATATTCCTCATAATAACCGGTGCTGACCTCGCGATTCTTGTAACGACGGATTGCGGAGGCAACCTCCTCCTGGGCGTCAGCCGAAGGCGGCAGGAGCATAACGCCCAACGCAAGCAAGGCTGCACAGAGGAAAAGCACCGCGCGGATGGCTGTCTTTTTTTTCATATCAGACTCCTGACTATTTGGCTCGTTGGTACCCGATGGGCTCGATGGCCTGTCCCAAGGGTTTGGGAAGTTTTGCCAGGGCTTTCCATTGTTCGTTGAGTTTGTTCAGGCCGTCGTTTTTGTGCTTGTGACATGTCTGACAGGAGTTGGGTACATCCGGATTTTTCAACGTGTCCTCGGGCAGCAGGGCGACGAAGACGTGGCTGTGAATATCACCGGATTCGGCGCTCTTGGCGATCCTGGGCATGTGGCAGCCTACACAGTTGGCAAAAGAATGTATCGAGTGGGCCATGTTCATGTTGATCTGCACATGACATTCGAAACACTGGCCGGAGCCGGCCGTATAGGTCTGTGAACGGGTTGGCGGCACCCCTACCTGGTGGACATAATGGCAGGAGGTACAGGTGACTCCCTCGGTGGCATGCTTGGACTGCTGCCAATCAATGTACTGCTGGTGGTGCCCCTTGGAAAATTCGTTGGCATAGACGTGTTTGACGTCGCCAGCTTCAAAAGAGGTTGATTGGTAGTAGGCCTCCAGAGCTTTGCCAGGTTCATAACCCACGGGCCAGCCGGCACCCTTGTGCTGGGTAGCTTTACCGCGGTTGTGACAGGAACCGCAGATTTGGACTGCCACGCCCATGGTCAGCTTGGCCGGATTGACGATGGTCTGGCGCTTTTCGAAAATAGCCGTCTTGGGGAGGGCTGCATGCCAGGAACCCTTGCCATGGCAGGCTTCACAGGAAACTCCCGGCTCGCTGAACGTATTTTTCTCAAGATCCGCACCGGTGGCATGGCAACCACCGCACTTCAACAACCACGGTCGTTTATCCCAGTCGTTCTCGTGGTAATTGACCCAGCGGTGGGTATCGGCGTTGTACTGGGTCGGCGCAATGTACAGGGAGTCGTCCTTTTCTACCAGAAAACGCTGTTTCCACTGGCTGCCGATGGTATAAAGAATTTCGTCCTTCTTTGGCACATAAATTTTATCAGACGGCACTTTGAGCTTATCCTCCAGCTTGGCCAGATCCTCACGAATATGCTTTTCGTCGATGGGGACGATGATCACATCCTCATTCTTTTTGGCATCCTGGAGCATGCGGCTGTGCAGCGTCATTTTCCAGGAGTCATAATGTTCCAGGTGGCACATCTTACAGGTGTCGGAGCCGACAAATGCTTTCGGCTGGGCCGTGATAGCCGCAACATCGATCGGCTGATCACCGCCGCAGGCCGCTAACATTACCATCACTAGGCCCATGATGAAAATTGTTGCGAGATTTTTTAGTTTCATGTTTTTCTCCTTGGTTATGGTATCTGCTCTTAATGATACTTTTAAAACTTTTTGCGTTTAAAAAAATATGTCAAAATTACAGAAAAATCCGTGCCGACAATTGAATTATCCACACCCGGTTTGATCATTTTCAAAAATGGTTTTCAGCCAGTAAACCAGATCATCCGTGTCCAACGGCTTGGCCAGACAAACGGAGATGTACTCCCTGAAGGCCTCTTCCAACTCGGGATGAAATTGACGCTCAGAGAGGGCAATTATATTCAGCAGAGGATTTTTTCTTTTGAATTCTTTAAAACCTTTATTGGTCACCGTCACCATATCCAGATTCAAAATTATGGCATGGCAATCGTTTTCCTCAATATATCGACGCATATCAACCAAAGATTTCATCGCAATCGGCGTATATTCGTTCGCTGTCAACATTCCACACAGGTTTTGGCTTTGCCGTTCATCAGGATCCAGTACTAAAACCTCTTTTTTCATCAGCGCGCCGGATGCTCCTTTACCTGTTTTTTCAGTTTTCCGTTATGAACCGATGCCGAGACTGCAGGAGCTACGCAAATTTTATGCCATTATTAGTCATTAAGACGCCAATCGCTGCTGAAAAGAAAAAATATTTGACCATTTATATTTTAACCCATTGAAATTGATATAATTGCAGATGATTTTGTCATCCCGCGCATCAGGTCTGACAGCAGCTCTTGTCGTTGAATCATGACCGGAATTGCGGTATCTGATGTGATGTGATTTTGCAGTAAAATGCGCCGATGCGGCACACTGAATTTCAAATAGTTTGTATTGTAATTTATTTCTTATAGTTAGGTGTGCGCAAAAATGGCACACGTATTCGGCAGATGATACGTTCCGGAAGGGCCTCTAGTGAATGGTGGGAGGGGCGAGTTGGTATTTTTTGAGTTTCCGGTAAAGCGTGTTGCGACTGATTCCCAGCAGGCGGGCAGCATGCTTTTTGTTCCAGTTGCAGTCTTCGAGCACCTCTTTCAGCAGCCTGCTTTCGTTTTCCATGATCGTGCCCTGGGAGTCGACCTTTTCGGAATCAGATGCATGGTGATGAAGGGCGGATGGAAAATCTGAAACCTCGATCCGTTTACCGTTCGCCAGGACCGTCGCATGCTCAATGCTGTTTTCAAGTTCGCGAACATTTCCCGGCCAAGGATAGTCCAGAAGCCGGCGCATGGCGTGCGGGGTGAACTCTCTGACGTCTTTGCCTTGCTCGGCCGCGCAACGCCTCAGGAAATGCCGGGCCAGCAAAGGGACGTCGTTTCGACGCTTTCGAAGCGGCGGCAAATGGATCGGAATAACATTGAGTCGATAATAAAGATCCTCGCGGAAGTTGCCTTCCTTTACCTCCTCCAGGAGGTTTTTGTTGGTGGCTGCCAGGATCCGGACATCCACCGCCAAGGTGTGTTCGCCGCCTACCCGTTCAAATTTCTGAGTCTGAAGGACCCGCAGCAACTTGATCTGGGCTGAAGGCGGTACTTCGCCGATCTCGTCAAGAAAAACGGTTCCGCCGTGGGCCTTTTCAAACCGTCCGATTTTTTGGCGAACCGCACCGGTGAAGGCCCCCTTTTCGTGGCCGAAAAGTTCGCTTTCAAGCAGCGTGGCCGGATAGGCGGAACAATTGATGACGACAAACGGTTTGTCCTTGCGCAAGCTTTTTTGATGGATGGCATTGGCGACCAGCTCTTTTCCAGTTCCGCTCTCGCCCTGGATAAGGACTGTGGTGTCGGCGGGAGCGATATCCTCGATCAGCTTGTAAATGGCCTGCATTTTGGGATCTTTTCCGACAATTCCGCTGTAGTCTTTAGTGACCTCCAGGCGGCTTTGAATCTGAAGCATTTCTTCTTCATGGGCAAGCGCCCGCATGATGACGCCGGATGAATGATTCAGGATAAGGTCAATCACTTCCAGCTCTTTGGTATCACATTGGCAGTTGCCGGGGCAAGACACCAGCAACGTTCCCAGGAATTGATTCTCATGACTAACGGGGAAGACTGCAATTTTATCGGCAAATTCAGTTGCTTGCGGTGCTAAAGCGGCATTGAAAAGATGCTTTCCGACAAAGGTAATCCCTTCCATCTTCATCAGAGCGGGAAGGACCGTTTCAAATTCGTCTTTTTTACAGGTCTTAAATTCATTTTCAGAATACACAAAAAGCGTGTTCTTGTCACTGCTGAGAATAAGCAGCACAAGATCGCTGCAGGATACAAGCTCCCGAAATTTCATGATCAAATAGGCGAAAACATCCCTCAGCTTGGTTTGAGCGCCAATTTTTTGGATAATTTCAAATGAGCTTCTGGTTTGGTGGTAGGCGTGGTCCAGCGCAAGGCTGTGTTTCTCAATTCGTTGGGTGTGATCCTTTATCCGCCCGATCATCCGATTGAACGAGGCTGTCAAACGGCCAACCTCATCCCGTCCGGTAAGCTCGAGCTCGAGTTCAAGATTTTTCTCGCTGACATTTTCGGCCGCTTGCGCCAGAGCGGAAAGGGGTCGTGTGATGCGATTGATGAACAGGAAACTGGCGGCTAAGGCCAGCAGGAGAATTCCCAAGGTGATGGCGGTCATCTGGAGCCATAACTTCGTTATCTCAGTTCTGTAATGTCTTTCAGAAAGTCCAACGCGCAGAACCCCCGCCTTGTCTGAGAAAATAGGCCAGGCGATATCCAGATAGTGTTCACCCTTATCGTTGACAATGCGCTTAAAATTACCGCTTTCACTGTCGTTTGTTTCATTGGCCCCAATTAAACCTTTTGGAACGCCTTCAGAGAATGTATGTGCCAGTATTTGACCTTCGCGAACAATAAAAAGATACGCCAAAGAAGGGATGGTCAACAGGTGATTATCCAAGATGGTTCGCAGGGTAATCAGATCATTGGTGAGGATTTTATTGGTCGTTTCAAGCGCTAATTCCTTGGAAATATATTCGCCTTGAGTGATGGCGGCTTGACGCAGGTTGTTGCTGAAGCGTTTGGTTTCCAGCAGCGAAATGCCCACGCCGCTGCCGATCACCAGCACGGAAACTGAAATCACCAATTTGCTTCTTAGGCTATGCAATCTCATTGCATTCCCACCTCAGGCGCAACATTTTTTTTCATCGCCCGAATCGGGTCGTAGGATTCTTCAATGGGAGGTATGAAGCGGTCAATCAGCAGTTTTTTGAGTATCCTCCTGCCTTCGGGGTTCTGGTGCATGTTAAAAAGCAGGTCGCGCATGCGTTCTTTCGTTTCGGAAGGCAGACGCGACGAAGCGACGACCGGGGGATTGCCAAAGGGCTCTGATTTTCTGATGATGCGGGTCTTGGCCGTAAATACCGGATCCCTGCGATGATAATATTCCCAGACCTGTCCATTGACCGCCGCGCCGTCCACCAGTGACCTGGCCACGGCCATAATCGAATTGTCATGACTGTAGGTATAGATTGTTTTGCCGAAGAATTTCTCCGGTTTATTACCCGCCAAACCGAGCCAGTAGATGGGAACGAGTTTTCCCGTATTCGATTCCGGATCGGTGAAGGCAAAAACCTTGCCCCTGAGATCCGCCAGCGTTTGAATCGGACTATCTTTATTGACGATCAGATAAGACTGATAAAGATGCGAGCCGCGAACCCGCGGCATTGCCAACGCTTCAAAGCCGAATTTTTCCCGTCCGCTGGCGTAGGGTCCTGAGCAGATGAAGGCCAGATCTATTCGTCCGGCACTGATGAGCTGATTGATTTCACTGTATGTTTTGCGCTGAACAAGCTTGATTTCGCGGCCCAACTTGGCGGCAATATATTCTAATAATTCATGGTAGTGAACGACAGTTTCCCGTGCTGAGATTATCGACCCCACCGCCACTTCAAAGTATGGATGGTTCCGACTCCCATTGCCGGAACGTTCCACCACCATTGGGTTGGAAAAATCAACAAAGATGGCATCCGGCTCCCCCGTGCAACTCCCTGAAAGGAGGCTTATGAATATTATGCTCAAGATGTAATTTATGCGACTGATGAGAGATAGATGCATAGCGCGATGCATTCGGAAACACAGAATTTATTTGTTTTGAAGGTGTTTAGAATAATGTTATCGCAAAGCCGCGCTAAAGTCTACTATTTTTGTATAGTATAGCTTCGTGCCTGAAATCATCGGAAAAATCAAGGACATGAAGGTGGTTTTGCGGATTGACGGTTTGTCGCGGCAGACCTCTGCATCCGGCGCTGTCAACGCGAGTGGTGCGCTGCGCCCTAACAGGGGCAGGGGGTTGCGGTATGAAAACGATAAAGTCAGTTGAAGTTGGTTTAATTCTCCTGTGCTTCGTAGCGCTGCTCAATGATCAGCGCCGGTTTGAGCAGCACGGAGACCACAAAGATACCAAGAGCCAGGATGCCGAGGGTCACGCTGACCTCCACCCAGCTGGGTGCGTAACTGACGACCTCCCCCATGGGGGAGGGTACCAGACCCGGCACGATCAACCCGATGCCTTTTTCGATCCAGATGCCGACAAAGAGCAGGATGCACGCCGGAACCAGAACCGCCGGCTTATTCCGGCCCGGGTTAAAGGCCAATGTCAGGGTGCCCAAGACATTCATTGCAATGGCCGTCCAGATCCACGGGACCAGGGCATTGTGGCCCTTGAGGCCGAAATAGAGGTAGATGGCCGGCTGACTGTGATGGGTGGGAAGGTAGAATTCCTTGAATACCTCGGAGAAGAGCATGATCAGATTGATGATGGCGGCAACCACAACGATGCGTCTGATTTTGTTGAAGACCCGGTCCTCTACTTTAAAGGTGGTGGTGGATTGAATAACAATTAGTAGAATCGTAATCAGCGCCGGGCCGGCCGCAAAGGCGGATGCCAGAAACCGGGGGCCCATTAGGGGATTGTTCCAGAACGGCCGGGCGGGCAGGCCCTGGTACAGGAAGGCCGTCACCAGGTGGATTCCAAAGGCCCAGAAAATGGAGAGAAAAACCAAGGGCAGGTACTTTTTGGCATCGGGTTGGCGGTGGTGGTAGTGACAAAACAGAATATAGGCCGGGACCACCAGATTTAAGACCAGATAGCCGTTGAGCACGAGCACGTCCCAGGTCAGCAGTGAGGTCGGCCAGTTGAAAAGACCGATGATCGGTATCAGATGCCACGCGTTCCAGGGGGCGCCGAGGTCCACGAAAACGAACATCAGGCACATGACCAGCGCACCGATGGCCACGACTTCGCCGACGATCACGACTTTGTGAAGATCTTTGTCCTTGAAGATGTAGGAAGGCAAGATGATCATAACAGCAGCGGCAGCCACTCCCACCAGAAACGTGAAGTTGGCGATGTAAAATCCCCAGCTGACGATATTGGACATGTTCGTGGCGGCAAGACCGACTTTGATCTGCACGAAATAGGCATAAACACCCAATACCATCAAGGCCGCCAGGCAGCAAAGATACAATTGATAGATGATTCCGCCTGACAGACTCCAGGTAACGACATCCCGCGTAAAGGTGATCAGTTCTTTTAGGATTTTCATTTTATCTTCTTCCTGCGTTATCTTCTATACTCTTATGAAACTTCACGTGTTTAAAAAAAGCCAACAGGTTGAACATCGAACGTCCAACGTCGAACGTCCAATAATGATGGCGCTGCGCTTGATTTTTTTTAAAGCAAGTGAAGCCGCTCAATTTCGAATGGAGGATTAGCACGCCCGGCAGACATGTTGCGCATTATTCAGTTTTTTTAAAATAGACAGAATACAATATTCGATGTTGGACGTTCAATGTTCGATGTTCGACGTT
>CP070771.1:350961-366380 GCA_020345785.1 Desulfobacterales bacterium | reverse complement strand
CAATTTTAATGCCGAAGTCAAGGGCTTAAAGGATTTTCCCATAGATGAGCGACCTCCGGTTTTGCTCACATTTCTCTCTTTCAGGACCATGGTAGCCCTGGGAATGTATTTCCCCCTGGTGACCTTAATCGGTGTCTATTTTCGCAATCGTCTTTTGGAAAATCCCTGGTATCTGAAACTGATGCTGTTTTCCATTCCACTGCCTTTTATTGCCATCGAAATGGGCTGGCTTCTGGCGGAGTTGGGGAGGCAGCCCTGGATTGTCTACGGATTGATGAAAACAGCGGACGCGGTTTCGCAGATAGCTGTGTCCCAGGTGGCCGTTTCACTGGTGGCTTTCCTTGGAGTGTATGGACTGCTCGGCGCTCTCGGGTATTTTCTGATATTCAGATATGCGGTGAAAGGTCCGGATGCAGTCGCCTAGAATTCACTCGATGGCGGATTGCATGGGGTTGATAAGGCCAAATTGAAAATAAACAACAATATAAATTCGAAATCCGAAGCACGACACCCGAAACAAATTTAAAATCTAATGAGCAGCATCCAAAACCGATTTGAGAAATTTTACGATGATATTTCAGTTTCGAATTTCGAACTTCGAGCTTTGGATATTCGGTCCGTCCAATAAGCCATGCCGGCCAGGCGGACGGGATTTTCCGGCTAAAGGGAGGTAGAAATGGGTTTAGAGTCTGTATGGTTTTTTCTCTGGGGCCTTTTATGGGCCATTTATTTTATGACCGACGGATTTGACCTGGGTATCGGCAGCCTGCTGCCGGTTCTCGGTAAAAGCGAAGCAGACAAAAAGGTAATGGTCAATGCCATGGGACCGCTGTGGGACGGCAATGAAGTCTGGCTGCTGACCGCCGGCGGAGTGACCTTTGCGGCTTTTCCAAAGGTGTATGCCGTGATGTTTTCATCCCTGTATTCCGCCCTGATGTTGATCCTTTTTGCGTTGATCGTGCGGGGGGTGGCCTTTGAATTTCGCGGCAAAGTCGATAGCCCGCAATGGCGCAAAATCTGGGATGTGTGCGTTTTCATCGGCAGTATCGCGCCCGCCATTTTGTTTGGCGTAGCGTTTGCCAACATATTCCGGGGAATTCCCATTGATGGCGACGGGGTTTATCAGGGCACCTTGTTTACGCTGTTAAATCCATACGGCCTGATCGGCGGCATTCTGTTCCTGCTCCTGTTCCTGGTGCACGGCGCCCTGTGGCTGTCTATCAAATCAGAGGGCGACCTCCAGCAGCGGGCGATGGCAACTGCCCATAAACTATGGCCGGTGGAGCTTGGCCTTGCCGTCATCTTTCTGATTGCGAGTCTTTTTGCCACCCGGCTGTATGACAACTATCTTGCCTATCCGGTATTATTTTTAATCATCCTGCTGGCAGTGGCGGGGTTGCTTGGAATCAAGTTTTTTCTGGCTAAAAAAGCGCTGTTCAAGGCTTGGTTCTCATCAGCGCTGACCATCGTTGCCGCAACCTTTTACGGCGTTATCGGATTATACCCCAACATGTTCCCATCCAATATCGATGCCGCCTACAGCCTGACGGCGCACAATTCCGCTTCCAGCGATCTGACGCTGAAAATTATGCTGGTAGTGGTAATTATGTTTGTCCCGATCGTACTGATTTACCAGGCCTGGGCTTACCATCTGTTCAAAGGGAAGGTAAAACAGGATGACATGGCGTATTAACCTCCATTCATAAGCCACCAGCGATACCATTGAGAGTTGAAAAGGTTTTACCGCTACAGCGGAAGTTTTTTTGGTGGTCCAAACTTAAAACCATGCCGCCGGCATATGAATGGAGATAAAGCAAACCAAAAATCCAGATACCATCATAATATTCTTTGTTCGCGTTGTTTATGAAACGTTAAATCATGGCGGCAGGGCCGGGCTTTTTCCGGCCCTGCCAAAATGAGGCCCTACTGTATTGCCGCCGTCGAAAATTTTTTTTAAAAACCCGCTTTCGTAATGATTGCTTGACCCTATTTTCCCAATAAGTTATGATCACGACGCTTTGGCGATCACCCTTTTTAAAATTTAGAACTCTTTATTTAGAATCGAAAAATAAAAGTAAGCCGGATTAAAGGAGAGAACGTTGGGAGTATTAGAAGATGTCTACAATGCGGTCATAAATGGGAAGGTGGAGGATGCCGCCGCCGGTGTGGAAAAGGGATTGCAGGATGGAATGGAAGTCGATGAAATCCTGAAAAAAGGTCTTTTAGCCGCCATGGATCTGGTTGGAGAGCGGTTCGGCGAAGGAGAGATATTCATCCCCCAGGTGCTGTGGTCGGCCAAGGCGATGCGGGCGGGGGTAGAACTGCTCAAACCGCATTTTACCGAAGGCAGCCGGAAAAAAAGTGCCAGGATTATTATTGGAACGGCCCAGGGTGATATCCATGATATCGGAAAACAATTGGTCGCCATGATGCTGGAAGGTGCCGGTTTTGAAGTTGTCGATCTGGGTGTGGATGTGGCACCGGCAGTCTTTGTGGAAACCGCTGCTGAAAAGGAAGCCGACATCATTGCCATCTCCGCCCTTTTAACCACGACCATGACCAGCATGGCCGATGTGGTGGCCCTGAAAAATGAAAAGGTTTTATCATCACGGATTTTAATCGGCGGAGCGCCCGTATCCCTGGAGTACTGCCGCGAAATCGGCGCCGACGGCTATGGTGTGGATGCCCGTCAAGCCGTGGCCAGGGCCCGGGAACTTACCGGGAGCTGAAACCCATTGCAAAAAGATTTTCTAGCAACACTCAAGCAGAAGACCATTATCTTTGATGGCGCCATGGGGACCATGCTGATGGAATCCGGCCAGGCTTCCACCAGGAGTCCGATACTGCTCAATACAGAGCAGCCGGACCTGGTAACTGCTATCCACAAACGATATTATGAGGCGGGCACAGATGTTGTTATCTCCAATACATTTGGCGGCAATCCGCTGAAGCTGTCCGCCGACGGACTTGATCAACAAATGGAATTGCTCAACCGGCAGGGCGCAATGCTGGCTCGCAAGTCCTGTCCCGACGGTAAATTTGTTGCCGGTGATATGGGACCGAGCGGTAAAATGCTCCAACCTCTCGGCGACATCTCACCGCAAGACATGGAGAAGAATTTTTTTTTGCAGGCCGGGGTGCTGATTGACGCCGGGGTCGATCTGATCATCATAGAGACCATGTACTCGCTTGAAGAGATGCTGGCGGCGGTAAAAGGCGTGAAACGGGCAGGCGATATCCTGCTGCTGGCCTCTATGACCTACACGCTAACCAAAAACGGGTTTTTTACCATAATGGGAGAAGATGTCGCCCAGTGCACTGCGTCCCTCGAAAACGCCGGTGTGGATATGATCGGAGCAAACTGCACACTTAACAGCCGGGACATTGTCGACGTGACCAAGGAAATTCGAGCATCCACCGGCAGGCCGATATTAATCCAGCCCAACGCCGGCAAGCCGGTTATGCGCAAGGGGGTTACTTATTATGAACAATCACCGTCTGAATTTGCTGCGGATGCTGTGAAGATCAAAGCGGCCGGTGCAGATATGCTCGGTGGATGCTGCGGTACGACGCCTGGTTTTATTCAGGCTCTCGTGGGGGAGATAACTGATTAGATTGTTTAACCCATCAACCATTCAACGCAACTGAAAGGAGGTTTTCCCATGAAAAGAGTGATGATGGTTTTAGCTGTCCTATTGTCGTTAGGTCTTATCTTCGGAAGTGGGCTTGCAGCGAAAATGATTCGAATCGGCGAACACCAAATCGTTGCCCATCCAGCCCTGGATAACGATTCCAAGGGATTTAAGGTGGCCCTGGAAGAAGAAGGATTCATTGAAGGCCAAAATGTCGTCTTTGACCGTCAAAACGCCCAGGGCGAACAGCCCAACTGTGCGATTATCGCCCGCAAATTCGTGGACGATCAAGTGGACCTGATCCACGCCATCAGCACGCCCAACGCCCAGGCCACGGTCAAACTCACCAGCACCATACCGGTCGTCTTTTCATCGGTAACGGATCCGGTCAAAACAGGAATAGCGCCGAGGATGGGAAAAACCGGAACGAATGTCACCGGTGTGAGCGACCGCTGGCCGATTGAGCTGCAATGCAAGATGTACCAGGATTTGGTACCCAACGCCAAAAGATGGGGCACCATTTACAACCCCGGTGACGTCAATGTCACCTTTCACATCAAGGAGATGAAAGAGGCCGTTGAAGCGATGGGCGGGAAACTTATCGAAGCCCATATCTCAAACAGTTCGGAGGTGATGCAGGCTGCCCAGAGCCTGGTCGGTCGGGTGGATGCCATCCACATTACTTCCGACAACACGGTCGTCTCCGCTTTCGAAGCCCTCGTCAAAGTCTGCAATGAAAACAACATTCCCCTGTTTGCGGGTGACCGGGACAGTGTGCCGCGCGGGGCCGTTGCCGCATATGGCCTGGACTATTTCATGGTCGGTTACACCGCCGGCAAAAAAGCCGCCAGAATTTTAAAAGGTGAAGCTCCCGGTGAGGTCCCGGCAGGTCTGGCCTCCGGCTACAGCCTGTGGGTGAATTTGAAAGCCGCCGACGAGCAAGGCGCCAAACTGCCGATGACGCTGGTTGAAAAAGCGGCCGATAAACTCTGGGATCAAAACGGCAACGTCGTTAAGGGTAAATAAGCAAGATACCGAAAAGATCGGGGGAGGGGGCGTAAGATCCCCTTCCCCGGTCAATTTTAGGTGATTCAATGATGCTTTATGGATTTTGGCGAACCATCCCCATCTCACTGGAGCAGGGCTTGGCCTATGCGCTGGTGGCCGTGGGGATTGTTATCAGTTTCCGTATTCTGGCGTTTCCCGATCTGACCGTCGACGGGAGTTTTGCTCTGGGCGGCGCCGTCGTTGCGCGCCTGATTTCAGAAGGCTTGCCGCCCATGTACGGCATCCTGCTGGCGGTGCTGTGCGGGTTTCTGGCCGGATGCTGCACGGGGTTTTTGAATACGCGATTGAAGATCAACAGCCTGCTGGCCGGCATTTTAATGATGACCATCCTGTATTCGGTCAACCTTAGGATCATGGGGCGTTCCAACATCCAGCTGTTGACCGTCGATACGATTCTGACGCCACTGGAAAACATGGACGTCAGCCGGTTTATCCCCATCATTGCCTTTTTTTTCCTGGTGACGTTCTTTATCAAGTTTTTAACCGATATGTTTTTTCGCACCCAGATAGGGTTTGCCATGCGGGCGACCGGCGACAACGAGCAGATGATTCGGACCTTAGGGGTCAATACCGATAACATGACGGTGCTGGGACTCGGTATTTCCAATGCTTTCGTGGCGTTGTCCGGATCCCTGGTCGCCCAGGATCAGGGGTTTTCCGATATCGGGATGGGCATCGGCATGATCGTGGCCGGTCTGGCGGCCATTATTATCGGCGAAACCCTCATCGGCAAAAGCTCGGTGCAGCGGATGACGCTGGCTGCGATTATCGGCTCAATCATTTACAAGCTCATTATCGCCGTCGGACTCAGACTGGGCCTGGCCCCTACCGATTTGAAACTGGCCACGGGGGCAATGGTCATTTTAGCGCTTGGATTTCCGGCGCTCAAAAAGAAAAAAGAGGGCAAACTGCATTTGCGGGGCGTGTAGTCATGATTAAGCTAGAGGGCATCCGAAAAACATTCAAAGCCGGGACGATCGATGAAAAGATCGCCATCAATGGAATAGATCTGCACATTCCGGAGGGAGACTTTGTTACTGTTATCGGAAGCAATGGCGCGGGCAAGTCCACCCTGCTCAACCTTATTTCCGGAACTGTCGAGCCGGATGCCGGTGAAATCTACCTCGACGGCAACCAGGTGACTCGGCTTCCCGAACACAAGCGCTCTAAGTACCTCGGCCGGATCTTTCAAGATCCCCTTCTGGGAACGGCCGCCGCCATGACCATCGAAGAAAATCTGGCGATGGCTGATCTGCGCGGTCAGCCCCGCGGCCTGCGCTGGGGGGTGGCCAAAACGCGGCGGGATTTTTACCAGGATCGGCTTAAAATGCTGGAGCTTGGTTTAGAAAACCGACTGAAGGAATCGGTCAGTCTTTTATCGGGCGGCCAGCGCCAATCATTGACGCTTCTGATGGCCACCCTCTCTCTGCCCAAACTGCTGCTGTTGGATGAGCACACCGCCGCCCTGGACCCGAAGACGGCCCAGCGCGTCATGGAGCTTACCGATCGGATCATCAGAGAAAACAATTTGACCACCATTATGGTTACCCACAATATGAACCAGGCGATTCGCTACGGCAACAGCATGATCATGCTGCATGAGGGCAGAGTCATCTATAAGGTCGAGGGCGATGCCAAAAAGGCCCTTAGCGTCGAAGAGGTTGTCCGCAAATTCGGTGCCGATCTCAAAGACGAGGCCTTGCTTGGTTAAGCCTCTGATTACCTTTCAATGCTTTTAAGTTGTTATTCTGCAGTCTTCAGATTTTCCTAATATAGCAGGTTTTTTCCACAATCGCTCAATATGGTGGAAAAAATTTCGTATACTCACTAGTTATATTTTAATAAGCAATTGTAATTTATGATCTATTAAACTTATCAAAGAGAGAAAAAGGGGGGGAATGAAAACCTTTTCCGATAAGGCGTACGATCTTTTAAGTAAGGTGCCTAAAGGGCGTGTAACGAAGTATAAAGAAATTGCCCATGCCCTGGGAACCAGAGCATATAGCGGGGTCGGCCAGGCCATGAAAAGAAACCCCTATGCGCCCGAGGTTCCCTGACACCGGGTTGTTGCCACATCCGGTCGGATTGGGGGATTTAAGGGGAAGACATCGGGAGCAGCCATACAGGAAAAAATAAAAATGCTTAGAAACGAAGGGATTGAGTTCCACGGCGGAAGAGTAAAGAATTTTGAAGAAATTCTTTTTCGATTTTCCTAGCTCATGAAGTTTTTATGATTTGAGAATCTAGTAGCTTCGTAGAGTCATTGTGTCTACTGTAAACGCGGTGATTACCAATATATTGTATTCGGGATACTATGCGAAATCTGCAATATATCAAAAGGTGAAACATATCAAGCGGGACGGAGCTGACCCGACTTCGCAAGGCTTCGCCGAGGCACGGCAGGGAAAACTGTGCGGTTTGCGTAAAGTTCTCAGTTTCTCAAAGTATGGTGGCCTGCAGCTCTTCCCGGGACGATAGGCCATTTCAGAAAACAGCATGTTTACACTGATTCATAAATTTTTCGCTCTTATTATTCTATTAATTGCTGGTGCTATTGGTTACGTATCCTTCATATCTTTTCTATTCTTTCTATATGCGGGTTCTCTGGATTGGATAAAACTGAATTTGAGCGAATCTGAAAATCTTATGCTAAATGGAGTATTATGTTTGGTTTTTTTCCTTCAACATAGTGGTATGATCCGGCGGTCTTTTCGAAAATGTTTATCGAGTTTCATTCCATCCCACTATCAAGGGGCAACGTACACCGTGGCTTCAGGTGTTATCTTGTTAGTATTTGTTACTTTCTGGCAGGGTACTGACACAATCTTGTTTGAGGCGGATGGGCCGTTCCGAGGTATCTTTCGCGTACTATTCTTTTTATCAATTCTTGGAATGTTCTGGGGCTTGTGGGCATTACGTTCAATCGACATGTTTGGTCTAGATCCCATTCTTAAGTATATTCGTACCACGCCAACACAAGAAATTCCTTTCACCATTCGAGGTCCTTACCGCTGGGTAAGACATCCTCTTTACCTGTTCATGATCGTACTATTTTGGTCCTGTCCGATACTGACAACTGACCGGTTGCTCTTTAACGTATTGTGGACAATATGGGTTGTTGTGGCAACAGTCCTGGAGGAACGGGACCTTACAGTCGATTTTGGGGATGCCTATCGTGATTACCAAGCAAAGGTGCCTATGTTGTTGCCACGGGGATTTCGCCCTTCCTATCCCGCTGGCAAATCTGATAATGCCGCCTACCCATGAGCTTGCAGACGGACGCGGAGAAGCAGCGCCGCTGAGGCGCAACGTTGGGTCGATAGCGAGTGGAGATTGAAGAATGAAGATTTTCTGGAGTTATGCACGGCTTGATGACCAATCACCTGCGAATAAGGTAACTAATCTGCGACAGGCTTTTAAGATTGTGATGTCACAGGTTATTGGGAAAGACTGTGAGATATATTTCGATACGTTATCACTGAGATGGGGAGCTGATTGGAGAAAAGAGATTGAGCGCTTGATTAAAGAATCTGATTGTTTTTTAGCGATTTTGACTCCCTCCTACTTCAATAGCAGGATGTGCATATTTGAGTTGCAAATGGCATGCGCAGACGGCAAGAAGATTTTGCCTATTTACTTCAGAACGTGTAAAGAATTTAAGAGCACTTTCAAGGAGGATGGAGTAGAAGCCGATTTCAACAAAAAGCTGAACAAAGCATCCCAAGAGGTGAGAAATATACACATGAAGGACTTTCGTCAATTACGAAACAAGAATCTTGATTCTCCTGAGGTGGAGGATTTCTTAGATGCGATGGCAGAAGAAATCGCTTAACAAGGCAAATTCACTCGGACGTCAGAAAGCGACGATCATTTCTCGTCTTGGTTTTTTCCCGCCGGTGATTTGCGGCGTCAGGCAAAACTGGAGAGATAATGGCCATATCGATTCAAATTGAGCCGGAAACTGGTTTGGCTATTGCTTCCTGCTCAGGAATTCTTCGGCTCAGCGACGCTCAAGAAGGGGCATCAGCGCTTTGGAAAACTCCAGGTTGGTTAGGAAGGTCTGCGGTCTGGGATTTCCGAGAAGCACAGTTTGATGTTTCCTTCTCAGATACCCAAGAAATCGCTCGATTCATTCTTTGCAACCAGCCCGCGACACCTCCTTTAAAAATAGCTTTCGTCACCCAGCGTGATGTCGATTTCGGGATGGCTCGCGTGTTCGAGGTCTTTCGCCAGGATTCACGCACAGAGTTTCGAGTTTTTCGGGACTATGAGAAGGCCATCCGTTGGGCGAGATCGCTCGAACCAGATACTTCCTGATCCTCCTGCTGCGAGGGACGACGGAAAAAAGCGCCGACCCTGAGCAGCTTCGTTATGAAACAAAAATAGCGTTTTAATTCAATTCCCGCCACAACTGGCGCCGAATTTCGGGCAGTCCCCCGAGCAGGCTATGGTTGTTGTATTGGCCGCTGCCAAAGGATCGCAGACCGGATTTCTGGGTTTTGATGTAAAGGTGCTCATCTTCTACCAGGGGTGAGAGCACGACGTTGCCGACGGTTTTTTCAACAACCGGCACGCCTTGGGTTGTAAAAGCGTAGATTTTCCCCTGGTTGCTGTCCACGCTGCCGCCCCCTTCGCACGGATCCTCGGTCTCCGAGGTCGAGGTGCCGAAATAAATGTTTCCGGCTGACGCGAAGGCAGAAGCAAAGACCCGGTGCCCCTCGGGCAGCTCATAAAACCAGTCCAGGAACACGGTATTTTCGTCGCACTGTCCCTTGCGGGTCGCGTCCCGATAGGCGAAGAAGTTGTAGCGGGTGGCCGCCGTGTTGATGTCCTCATCGTAATAGGGGCTGTCCCCGGTGCCGAAAAAGATCATGATGTTGTATAACAGCTCGCCGTTGCGGGTGATGCCGTTTTCGACCACTGCCACGGGAGAACCGTAGATCGGTTGCGTGCGTCGATCCATCGGCAGGATATTGTCGTCGTCGTCCATGTAATCTCGGTTGATGACACAATGACTGATGGGATATTTCGCCGTGTCGGGGTCGTCGGGAATATTGACCTTGTAAAGGAATCCCTTATCCGTGCCGATATACAGCCGGTCCACATACCCGTTGCCGTCCGAATCGACTACGGTGGGCTGTCCGCTGGGCACGCCGCCCACTCCGTCGGTCTCGGCATCCAAAAAGATCCGCTCCACCACACTGCCGTCGGCGATTGCAATGATGTAGATGGATGGATAAAGGCTCGCGTCGTAGGTCTTGCCCGAAACAAAGAAGGCGACCCACTGGGCGGATCCGTTCACCAGAATTCGGCCGATTTTAGCCACCGACGGGGACGACCGGCTGCGGAACAGATCCGGATCGGCAAATTCCCACATAAACGACGGGGAGGTCGGATTGGTGACATCCAGGCAGAAAATGGTGTCCCCTCCGTTGCCCTCCGCCGACAGAAGCACGGTTTTCCAGGTACCGTTGATTCTCACATCGGCCAGAGCCGGAGACGCATCGACGTAGGCCTGATCGTCGAGTTCCAGCCGGTTGTTTTTCAGCCGGGGCATGAGATTGGCCGGGATAAAGGCCCACAGTTCTTCACCCGTGCCGTAATCGGGGCAGTTCGAGCAATCGGCGCTGCAATAATCCGGACAGTCCGCCGAGCGGTCTTCCCATTCGAAATAGCCTCTTTCTTCTTTCACCGTGGTGGTCGCCGGGTTGTCGCCGTGGCGGAATTTTCCGGCATCAAAGGCGTGCAGCATGCCGTCGCGGGACCCCACGTAGACTGATGTCTGTCGGTCGGCATACTGGTTCTTGAAGGCCGTGTAGCTTTCGCGCTCTTCCTCGGTGGTGGCCGACCCGAAGTACCAGGCCGGCAGTCCAGGGGGCGAGGCCACGGCCGGAACCGAGTGGTCAACGGGTCCCAGCAGCCATTCTTTGGAGATGCCCGCTCCGTCCTTGTAGCCCCGAACCCAATTGACCAGCCAGTCACCGTCGGTTTCGTCGATCTGGTTGTCTTCATTGAAATCATACACGTAGCCGGTCGGTACCAGCTCTCTGGCGTCGATACCCAGCATCGAATTGGTGACGTTGGCGGCCGTAAACGGCATTAAGGTGCTCGACGTGGCATAATAATCATAAGCGGCCTTGATCACAACATTGTTGCCGGGAGCCGTGTTAAACGTAATTTGATATTCTCCGGTGAAGCGGTTGATGGTTCCGCTGCCTCCCAGGCTGCCAACCAGAACATCCGTGTGCTTGTCCTGAAATGATTCGCGCTGGTCGGTGATGACCAAGGTGGTGGCCGAAATCGGATTATGGGCCAGGGTTCCGCTAAAGGTTCGGGTGGTGCCGTCACCGGTGCCGAGGGTTTCATCGGCCACCGCACCGCTTGTAATATGCGGGAAGTAAATGACCCGGGAGGCGGGAGACCTGGTACTCAAAGCCTCGCCGGCATCCCAGAGCAGCAGCTCCTCGGTTGCCCCGGGATCGATGGGATCGTATAGCCGGGTGGCCGTCAGATGGCCCCGCATGACCTTGTCCGTCCAGCTGAAGGCCGGGGTCTCATAACTGCCCGAGTAAATCACGTTGCCTTTGACTACCGGTGAGCTGCGTGAGAAGGAGCCATGGGTGGCGATACTGGTATCCAGCTGCAGATCAACGATTTTGGGCTGGCAGTCTTCGTCCTCGCTTTTCAGCTCGGCCTTCCAGAGCAGTCCCCTACCGGCAATGCCCATGCTGGCAAAATCCACCCGGATGGTCCGATAGGTATCGACCGGATTTCCCGGTGTCCAGTTGTCGATCTTGTCGCCCAGGTCGAGGCCCCCTTCGGCATTCACTGAAAAGGCATAGACCTCGTCCCAAGCCGTGATTTCAGTCCAGTTGAGGCCGTAATCAATCGACAGATAATAGGTGATATCGGTCTTGCCCGGGCAGGGCATGCTGTCATACACTTGCAGGGTCACGCCGGTGAAGTAAGCTTCTTCAGCGCCGGGCGTAATAGCGTTTTCAGCCGTCAACTGGGCCGTGCCGCCGGTTTGACGCTCGATTTGAAATACCAGGTCGTTGTGGTCCATATCGCCGCCGCCTTTTAAATCCTCCCAGCCCAGGATCCATTCATTGGGTCTGCTGGTCGGAGCGCCGACGATCACGTGGGGAAATCTTTCACCCCGCTTGACATTCAGGGTGGCGGTGTCATCAGTGGTGAAATCCAATCCCATAAGGTCTTCAACGCGGGCTAAAGCTGAAGAATCCATCCAGTTGCTTTCGTAAGTGCAGCTGGTCTGTACTTCCATCGGCAGTCCGAGATAATAGGTTTTGCTGAATTCGTTCGCATCGCATTCCCCGCTCCTGGAATCATATACATCCTCGTTCCAGGCGGTCTTGGTATAATAGGTTTTGTTTTGGTTCGGGCACTGGATGTAAAAAACCAGTTCGGTGCCGCCGTCGAAAGTTCCCAGCACCACCCGGTTGTCGAGTACATCGACCACACCGTCTCCGTTGGTGTCGCCGAAGCGGTCGGAGTTGTCGTTTTTGGAAACATCCAACACACCGTTATCGTTGTTGTCGTTGACCTCATGATAAATTTCATGCTTTGTGCCGCCGACGCCTTCTTCGGCCAGCATCCAACCGAAATTTGTCAATTCGAACCCTCCCCCTTCGTAGAGAAAGTTGACAGCGACCTGCTGGGTAAACGGAACGACGATGTTTTCCGGATCGATGGCCTGGATGCCCGTTTTCAAGACGAGCTGACCGTCTTCAACATATGTGTTGAGAAGGTTTAAATCACCGGCATTGAAACTGCCGTTGTAGTCCGTAGTGGTATTGGCCATACAGCCGGGAACGACGCCATCTAAAACCGGGTCCTCCTCCGTCGGAACCGCCTCAAATGAGACCGCGATTGAATGGTCCGCTTTTACATTGGTAAAGGTATATTGCCCGGCCAGCAGCTCCGCCGCTGCGCCGTCCACCAGCAATTGACTGACCTGGTAACCGCTGGCGGCGGTAACGGTAAACGTTTTGTCGGCGCCGTCCTGCACGGTTATTCCCCCGGCGGGCGAGATGCTGCCGTTGGCGCCGGCGGTGGCGCTCAAGGTGTGGGTGTTCAAAGCAAAGGTGATCTCAATGGTGTGGTCGGCGGCGACGTCTTGAATGGTATACTGGTTGTTGACCGGAATCACCAACCCGCCGTCCACCAGCACCGTATCGACTTTGTAACCGGCATCCGGGACGAAAGTAAACGTCTGGTCGATTCCTGCTTCCACGTTGACCTTTCCCAGGGCATCACCGGCCGGATCGATGCTGCCGTTTTCACCGGCCGTAGCCGTGATGGTGTAATAGATGCTGCTGTCAAATTCACAAATAAACGACAATGTGGCGGTTCCCACCATATCGTTCCACCCGTCGTCACCGTACCGTCTGCTGCGCACCATCTGAAGATGATCTTCGCTGCCGTTATAGTCATTGGGTTCTGTGTTGTCCATCCAGCCCGTATACATCCCGTTAACAGCATAACCTCCGTTACCACTGCCGCGTCCTTCCCAGAATTGCTGACCGGCCTCGGGCCCGGTTTCCCACCGCCAGGTGCCTTCGTCATAGTCGTCACTGCCGCCGAGCCACGCATTCGAGCCGCGGCTGGTCAAATGACTAACGAATTGGTCCTCCTCGTCAGAAGTGATGGTTGCCAGATATCCGTTGCTTTTGCCGTCGGGACTCACGAGGGTTTCGCAATAGGCCTTGGCGGCATCCCACGTCCTGGCTGTGTCGATTCTCTGGTAGTAGTGCCCGGTGTCCGGGCAAAAGACCTGGTCCGAATCCGCAGCGGCCGAAACGGCCACGAGCCAGGCTGTCAAACCCACAATTAGGCCGACCCTTAACCTGTCGACTGATAATTTTCTTTGCTTTATATGAATCACCTAACTTTCCCTCCGCTGGGCCGGTATTGACTGCACCGGCTTTTGATAACCGCCACCGGTTCGTGACGGCGTCTCCCATATTCTTTTTAAAACGTTTTCCAATGATCGGCTCCAATCACGCAGCAGGCCGCTGACCTTCAACGGTTAAGGCATTTGAAATCAGGGGCTGCCCAGTTGATCCCCGAAGTCGCTCATGGCTTCGCTGTCATTGGACGTGTAACTCTTTCCCGAGCCGGCCCCTTCCTGGGCCGTATAACCGGTGATCGCCTGGCCGGTCGCATTGCCGTTGAGCATCGTTTCTATTCGACAGACGGCGCCGCGTGGTCCCACGGCGACAGACCTGGCAAATATAATCCCGTCGGTATCGTCTGTCGGACTTCCACCGTCATTGTTGTTCCACAGGGTAACGCTGTAAGAAATGCCGTCAATCTCCGAAGCCAGCCAGGTCACCCCGCCCTCAAAGTCACCGACCCCGTCCGGAACTGGATTGCCGTCGGCATCTGTTGGAAAACTGTCGGTGGCCCCGACAAGTGCAAAATCCCAGTCCGGGATGCTGCCGGTGGCCAGACTGACGTTATTCTGTTGGATAAAAGGAATTCTCAGAAGCCCGACGGCATGCTCCATCCCGGATTCGGCGGCATAAAATGCCCTTTCGTAGAGCAGGGTATTCGTAGACAAATGCATCTCCGTAGTCGCCGTGTTGGAAGCGGAAAAGCTGATGATGGTCAGAATGGTCAGCATTGCCAGGGCAACAACTGCGATCGAGCCTCTCTCATTGTATCCGATTGAATTGGTTTTTTGCATACTCGCATCTCCTCCGTCTTAAACTCTGCAATTAGTGTACCATTTCCCTTCAGAAAAACGGCTCCAAGAGCACGGCAGTCAACACGGATCGCGGTTAACAATATATATAATGATTTAAATATGTTAAAAGTTAGACCGAAAATGGTCCATCCCTGCCGTTGAGTCGGCAACCTGGTCTCAAAGGATCCGCACCGTCCTGAACTATAAAGATGTTTAAAAAGTATTAATTTTTTTAATAACGGTTTGCCGGTCTGCAGTATAGGCACCCGCCGCGCGTCTATGCGGCGGAAGGTTGAATTTCAAGGGAAGGCAGACAAAGATTGAATAGTGAATAGTTGTTGAAAACAGGTTTTTGTTGCATTGACAATTTCAAAACGGTAAAATTTTTTAAGGTAAAAAATCAAACTCTTACAGATGCTGCTAATATCAAAGGCTTCGATAAAACGGTCATACAATCAGTCACATGGAATATTATTTCTTTTATGATAGAAGAGACATATGTTTCTTGGGGTGTTCCAAGGTTTTTCAACTTGACTATTGATTCCCTTAAAAATGGGAAGCTGCCATGTAGTTGATTTGGGGAGTATCCAGATGGATACTTAATCGAATACTAATTTGCAGAACAACTGGTTGAACTGGGACGGGCTAAAACGGAGCAATTTCATCCGGTAAAACTTTACAAACAATTTTGGTTTATCGGCTGGTGTCGCTCAGCGCCGCCCGCCCGTTAACCAGAGCGTTAGCCAGCAAAGAGGAGAAAGAAGAAACCAATGAATCTGAAGATCGTAATCAGGAGCGAAACCGATGCCGATGTGAGCGCAATAACCGAGGTGACTGTCGCTGCATTTAGGACCCTGGAGATCAGCAATCACACTGAGCAGTTTATAATAGCTGCACTACGCGTCGCCAAGGCCCTCACGATATCGCTCGTCGCAGAAGTGGATGGCCGTGTGATTGGACATATTGCCTTCTCTCCCGTGACCATTTCGGACGGTACTCGAAACTGGTAC
>CP070771.1:335117-350861 GCA_020345785.1 Desulfobacterales bacterium | reverse complement strand
GGAGGAGCGCTGCGCTTGTGTAAAAAGGACTCAGGACTGAGTGCTGAGGACTGAGTAATGAGGGCTGACGACCGCTCGAATTCTGAAGTCGGAAGGCGCTTAGCGGGTTGAAGATTGAGGATTGAAAATTGAAGACAAGAAGATTAGTATTTAAGTCTTAAAAAAACTAAAAACGATAGAATGCCACCAATATTCAATAGGCAATCTTCAATATTCAATTTAGACAGCATGCCCGACATTCTTCTCATTCAGCCGCCGATCAGAGACTTCTATCTCACCGCCAAACGAACCATTCCTTATGGTTTGGCCTGCATTGCATCGACTCTGACCGAATGCGGTTTTACAGTGGAAATTCTGGATGGTTTGGCCACCTCGAAATCGCGGCTGCGCGAGCTGCCGCGGGAAATGAGCTATTTACGGGAATATTACGGGCAACCCGATTGCTCACCGTTTGCCCTGTTTAACCAGTATAAACATTTCGGCTACAGTTTTGACCATATCGGCAGAAAAGCCAGAGAATCGGGAGCGTTTTTAATCGGCATCTCATCTTTATTTACGCCCTATGCGCAGGAGGCTGTTCAGACCGCTGAAACGGTCAAAGCCTACCACCCGGATTGCAAAGTTGTAATGGGCGGCCACCATCCGACGGCTTTGCCGCACGCCGTGATGGAATCTGCAGCGGTGGATTTTGTCGTGCGCGGCGAGGGCGAAGTGCCGATGCCGCTGCTTGCCAGGGCACTTTCTGAGGGCGGACAATTTGACACCATTCCGGGGCTGGTGTTCAGACGCGAAGACGGCTCGCTGCACATCAATTCTGCAGCCCAAATGCGGCATCCGGACATCTATCCGTTGCCGGCTGCAGAGCTTATCAACCGGCATTTCTACCGCCGTCGAAACGGCGGCAGCATGGTCATCGTTGCCGGCCGCGGATGTCCGTTGGCGTGTTCGTATTGCAGTGTCGGGGCGCATTCCCCGCTGGCTTACCGTCAAAGAAGTGTCGATTCGGTGATGCGGGAAATCGAGCAAGCCGTTGATACTTGCGAGGTCGGCTTCATCGATTTTGAAGATGAAAATCTGTCTTTTAATCGCCGCTGGTTTCTAAGGCTGCTGCAGGCAATCAAAAGCCGTTTCGGAGACAGACTGGAGTTAAGAGCCATGAACGGTCTGTATCCACCATCCCTGGACGAAGAAGTCATTCGAACAATGAAGTCGGCCGGATTCAAGACTCTGAATCTTTCACTCGGCGCTACCTCAAAAGAGCAGCTTGGGCGCTTCAACAGGCCTGATGTCCGCGATTCTTTTAACCGTGCATTAGAACTTGCGAAGGACTATCACCTGAACGCTGTTGGTTACATAATTTGCGGTGCGCCTTTTCAACATGCACAGGATTCCATATCAGACCTGCTGTATCTGTCCCGCCGCAGGGTTTTAGCCGGCGTATCCATCTTTTATCCATCGCCGGGCAGTCAGGATTATGACTTGTGTGCAAGACTGAAACTTCTCCCCAGTGATTTCGCGTGCATGCGATCAAGTGCGCTGCCGCTGTCCCACACAACCACCAGAAAAGAAGCCGTCACGCTGCTGCGCCTGGCACGCATTATTAATTTCATGAAATCCCTTTTAGATCAAGGAATCTGCCTGCCGGAAGCCTCATCGGCTGAAATCCGCATAAATGATGCCGCTGACCGGATTGAAACCGGCAAGCAGTTACTGGCAAGGTTTTTGGCTGATGGTAAGATAAGAGGTGTAACACCCGAAGGTCATGTTTTTGAGCATGCCATTTGCGAAAGACTCAGTCTTAAGTTTTTGAAAGGCTTTGCCGCCACTGATATGCGCGGCTCACGGTAGAGGCTGAAAAGCGATACATATTTTTTTTAATCCCCGGAAGATGCGGGGTTGATACAAACCCGCACCCTGAAGCAACGGGGGGGGGGTCCTGTCCACAGAAATGCTGACAAGTTCGTTTTCAGGGTATTGAAAAATCCGATTTAATTATCATATTAAACGAGTTGATTTGTTATGTAATTTTAGGTTGGGCCAAGGACTCATCCTATCAGACGAATATAAACCTAAAATTCCGAAAGGAACATCACCATGAGTGTACTGGTAGCAAAGGAAGCACCTGATTTTGTGGCGCCGGCTGTCATGCCGGAAGGTATCATCAAAGAGGATTTCAAGCTCTCGGACTTGAGGGGAAAATATGTGGTGTTGTTTTTCTGGCCTTTGGATTTCACCTTTGTATGCCCGACTGAAATCATTGCCCACCACAAACGAATGGAACAGTTCAAAGCGCGCAATGTTGAGGTGGTCGGAATTTCCATCGATTCCCAGTTCACCCACTTTGCCTGGCGCAGCACCGCTGTCGAAAACGGCGGCATCGGAGAAGTGGATTTTCCGATTGTTGCGGATGTGAAACACGAGATTACACGGGCCTATGGCATCGAGCATCCCGACGGCGTTGCTTTGAGAGCTTCTTTTCTGATTGACAAACAGGGCATTGTTCAGCACCAGGTTGTAAACAACCTGCCGTTGGGACGCAATGTCGATGAGATGATTCGCGTCGTCGACGCGCTGCAGTTTACCGAGCAATACGGAGAGGTCTGCCCGGCGGGCTGGAACAAAGGCGAGGAGGGGATGAAACCCACAGCGGAGGGCGTGGCGGATTTTCTATCAAAGCATGCCGATGAGCTATAGCCCGCTCGGATATCCTCGGCAGGGGCTGCCGAGCGCTCTCCTTTCTAAAGGGGCTTTGGGTATCGTCCGCAGCGGATTTTTGCATCTATCAACTGATAATTTATAATCCTGAAGCCTCTTGCCTCCAATACAAGTTTTGCGCCAATGCCCCCGAATTAGCACACCGTCCGGTTGCGCCCGCCTCTTTTGGCCTGATAAAGCTTCTTGTCTGCCGCTTTGATTACTTTCTGCGGAGTCGTCGTCTGTCCCTCCGATGCGGCCAGGCCAATGCTGACGGTAACCTTTACCTGCTTGCGGGTAAAACCGCTCTTTTTGCCGCGGCTGCGCGCACTATTTCGCCGACGCTCCATTCCGCGAACAATAAAAGGTGTCGATTCAACTGCCTTTCTGAAATCTTCAACATGTGGGAAGGCTTCTTCAACGAGCTTGCCGGCAAAAATGGCGGTAAACTCCTCTCCCCCGTAACGAAATGTTTTTGCCCCGCCGGAAATTTTTCCGAGCCGGCCGGCAATCATCTTCAACACCTGATCGCCGGTTTTATGACCGTAGGTATCATTGAACTTTTTGAAGCGATCTACGTCAACCATCGCAATGGTGTATCTTTTGCCCAGATTGAGCAGCGTCTCATTGAGGCTTCTACGCCCGGGCAAACGGGTCAACTCGTCTATATAGGCCATGGAAAAGGAGGCCTCTATGGTGGAGACGAGCAGAATCAACCCGGCGGCAATAAAATAAAAAATGACGGCCGGCTCGGGGTGACCGGCTGTGATACCCAGCAATGCGGCAATTATTGCAAAGAAAAATCCACCGATGCGAATGTCACCGCTTTTTACAAAATGTATCAGCGTGAATGTTAGCGACAGCCCGAAGGTCACGACCGCCACTGTGGGGATTTGATTGAGCTTGAAAACTGAGTGATCGGAAAGCACGTAACTCAGCCGTCTGGAGAAATCGACCAGTTTATCGGCTGCCGCCGGCGACAGAGACCCTAATTTTGCCTTGGCCAGCAATGATAAATATCCCTGGGGATGACAGAAAGCGAAGATCGCGGCAAGCTGAACGATCAATAAAAGCGCGGCCAGAATACCGGCTGAAGTCAGGGGTCGACGTCTGATCAGGACGCTGCCAACGGACAGATTCAAAGGCAATAAAAATGCCACTGCGCCCGTTGCGGTCTGTCCGGCGGACACATCCCGAGGCAGATCGGGGAATAGGAAATAACTTAAACCGTAATAGGAAAAGGCCAGCGTCAGAGTACCCAGTATCAAGCCGGCACTGGCATACCGCCACCCCATGGCAAAACCCAGCACCAAAACCATGTAAGGCACAAACGGCATAATCACCATCACCGCCCGCAGTTCCCTAATATCATTGATTAGCCTTTCCAGATCCGGCCATTTGACGATGGTCGCTGATGAGAGAAGAATCAGAACCGTGGGTATAAGCAGCGGATATAAGGTGCGCTTTAGTGTAAACAATGTTATCTTTTCAGGGTCGCCTATCAGTTTAAGAGATTGCAGAACACCGCGTTAAAATAGTTGAAGCCGTTGACGATAGACTTCGGTGACCGTTTGCGGGTCATCCGTTATGAAGATGTTGTCCTTGATCCAAGCAGGCGCTCTGCCCCGCTTGACCATTTCATTGATCTGATTATCAATACCCATCCAAAAATTACCGCCCCCTTCAGTATCGAATAAAATTACCGGCACCGGATCCAAAATAGACAGCTTCATGTTGCACAAGGTAATGCCCAGCTCTTCCAGGGAACCCAATCCACCGACATTAAATATCGGAAAAGAGGCGATCTCGAACCATTTCTGGCGGCTGTGGCGACAGGTGGCCTGAAAAACCTGGCAGAAGTCGACATCGGTTGTCATCGACTGGTCGGTGATATCCAAAAAGTTGGCGCCGGATAGAATTCCGCGTTTTCTGGCCAGGGTATTGGCCTGTTCCATGACACCGCTGCCGCCTCCGGTGACGATGCCGATACGCTTACCCCAGAAGTCGATCAGGGCATCCATGAGCGTCCCGAGTCGGGCTTCACCCTTAGACGACAGCTTCTGGTTGGAGCCGTAAAATGCAAACAGCATGGATTTATGAAAATCCGCCAGCCGTTCGGGTGCTACAAAATATCCCATGCCGTCGCGCATGGTGTGTTTCATGAGACGTCTGTTCAGACCCGACACCCAGTATACTTCCAGCCCGAAGGCATGGTATTCCTCCAGGCGATGGTGATCCTGCTGCGATAAAAACGGACCGTGCTCGCAGGACGGTTCGTAAAAATACAGAGCCTTTAATTTACCTTCACAAGTCAGGTTTATGATATCGCGATGTTCGATGATGTTGGGAAAATATTTCACCGCCAAAACGGCCGGAGAATCCAGGAAGGCCTCCTGAATCCGGGCAGTTGCATACAGGTGGGCGCATTCGCTGTGCGGCGAAAAATCACGTCGGGCCAAAGCACACATGGACTTCGTCACTTCGCAAGCCCGGCCGGGTCCGTTCAAGAAAATTTTGGCCTTTTCCAGCGCATCCATATTTCCCTGGATAACCGCAACCGGCTTATCGATGAAATGACAGGTGGAATTGTCTCCGGCTGCAAAGCGCTTTTCGAATTCGCGCATCTGACGGTAGGAATAAAAATTGCCGGCTGTGGTGGCCTTTTTCTTCCGCACACCGTCGCGTGATTTGGCGGCATTGTATACCTTGGCCGATATTAATGGATTGACGATGGGATGTTCGCTCTGATTGACAATCTCCAGATAAATTCGGATACCCCGGGTTTTAATGGGATCCAAGACAGTGGCCGGCAAATTTCGGCCCGTGGTAAATCCGCTCTGCAAGACCACGAAGTGCTCGTTGAGATACATGGAACAGGTGGTCACAACGCCTTCACCGGCTGCAATATTCACCGACGGTACCGCGTAGCGAACCTGATAACGGTTGAGCAGCTCCCGCCCATCCTCCCGGAGCAAAATTCGACCCAATGTCTTTTTATCCAATGGTTCTCTGAAGCGGCATACAACTTTATGAGGTGCGATGACGATACTGCCATCGCTTGAGATGGTGGTCGAAGCCGGCAGCTTGAGTTCGGCGCGTTCGATCGCCTCCAGGACCTCATCGGAGCTCAGCAGGGCTTCGGGATCACAGAAAACCAGACGCCCTACCGGCAGACCCAGGGTGAAAAAATCTTTTATCTCGTTTAAACCGGGATACCCGGAAATCATAGCTGACGCCACCAAGGTCAGGGTAATCTCACCGGCCGTCAGGCTGTCCGCACTGGGGGGATCACACTTGATCTGTATTCCAAGACGCGCGATTCTGGACCGCTCGCTGAATACGATATGTTCCGGTTGGTTCTGAATTTGCTCGATCAACTCTTCGCTGAGTCCGAAGGTGGCCTCGAAAGATATCGATTGTTTATTCACATCGAGAACTTTGGAAATCAGGCCGTCTTGTGATTGCAAGAGTCCGCGGAAAATATGGTTGTTGGTTGAAGTTCTTGGCATAGTTTACGATCTTTGTTCAGGTATCAGATGTCAGGTTTTTTCGATTGCAGTGGAATCAGGCCCCTCCCCCGGTTAAAGCAGACAAAGTGCAAGTGCGAAGGTCCGCCTGCCAGCGGGACGAGGCATCCTGGAAGCGCTCTGATATTTTATCATCATAGCGAGAGCTTTTAATATTATCATTGTTTTTCAAAATTCAATCAGCGGGCTTTCGGGGTTTTTGTATCATCATCCAGCAGAAACTATAATTATGCAAGAAATATTGGGACATGTGAGGATGTTGTGCTTTTAAATCAGAAATCCAGCAAAATCGCGGATGTGATTCCTGAAACATGTGCGCAGGTGCTGCAGCAGCACCAGACCATCAGGGAAAGATCAGGGCCGGGCGGTCCTGATGCGCCAAGATTTAAAGCAGGGACCGCTCTAGAAAGGTTTTTTTCTTGACCTTGTCACACACCCGGATTTTCCAATAAATTTTCAAGGATTTTAATCAGGGATTTATTGTAGGTGCAATCCTCTTTAAAATGGTTTAATCTCATCTCTTTGACCATCACATTGTCAAGCACCCAACCAAACCCCAATTTATCAAAGAATATGATCGTTTCCTTTTCCATTTCCCAGTTTGCCTCCGATACCAACTTTATCTCCTTTGCAACAGAGTCCAAATCAATCTGAAAGTTCATAACAATTTGAAATAATATTTAATTTAACGATGGCTGCATCTAATACGATCCTTTGGCAAAATAGCTGCCCGATACCTATATATCGTCACCTGACAGGTTTTCTTTAGCAATAGTTCCTGAGACGAATATCTCTATCCTGATAAATATGCGCCTAAAGGCGCATAAACACTGAAATGGGTCTTTGAAAATTGAAGAGACGTGCAAGAATCCCGTTGGCTAATTTTTGCTATTTTGTTACAATCGAGCCGATCATCGGGCACCGATAGATTTTCAATTGACACTTATAGACTTGCTCATCTATTATTTTTTTGTTCTGGATACCGTCAAATGATAATTTCGCAAAACCATCAAATAACCAATCCGCTTGGCGGCATTAAACCGAGCGGACTTTTTATTATGGATTTCGACGGCACTCTGCTGCGTTCAGACCGGACTTTTGCGGACATAGACCTCGACGCCCTGCAGCAGCTTGGTGAATTGGGAATCGTTCGGACCATCGCCACCGGAAGGTCATTGTTCTCATTTAACAACGCCTCGGTTTCGAATCTGCCGATGGACTTCGTTATTTTTTCAATGGGCGCCGGAATTCTGCAATATAGCGGCGGTAAAATCGTCCGTCAGGCAAGCCTCGAACCTCATGAAGTTGAGCGCGCATGTGGCGTACTTATCGCCTGCCGACTTGATTTTATGATTCATCGAGCGATTCCCGACAATCACCTGTTCGCCTATTTCAGATCGAACAGAAAAAATGATGATTTTGAAAGACGTTTGATGCTCTACAATCACTATGCGGAGCCCTTAACGGATATCTCCAATGGGTTCGACCTTGCAACCCAGCTGCTGGCGGTGGTTCCGGCCGGTGGCAGCAACGCCGTACTCGCAGAAATTCGCAGCGAGTTGCCTGATTTCAGCGTCATACAAACCACCTCGCCGCTGGACGGCAAATCCACCTGGATCGAAATTTTCCCGCACACGGTCTCTAAAAGCCTGACGGCGGCCTGGCTGGCTGACCAGCTGCAAATTGATAAACAGCGGATCGTTTCGGTGGGAAACGATTACAACGACCTGGACCTGCTGGAATGGACCGACATCAGCTATGTGGTCGATAATGCACCGGCGGATCTCAAGCGGCGCTTTACCGCCGTGGCTTCGAATAACAACGGCGGCGTAGCTGAAGCAGCCGAACGATGGCTGAGGGGCACTTTCAGTGCCAGATAATGGGGTTTATTGAGTTGATTGAGTTTGTTAATTTGATCGTTGATAGTTGATAGCAGAAAGGCTGGGAAGCTGGGAGGCTGTGAGGTTGTGAG
The DNA here is from genome assembly GCA_020345785.1 of Desulfobacterales bacterium. The sequence continues at coordinate 342,668 of CP070771.1, read as the reverse complement.
GTTGTGAGGTTGGGAAGGTGAGAAGGTGGGAAGATAAAACATATCGCACAGAGCATAGGGTATAGCGCATACGGCACAGCATGGTGAGTGGATTTGCTCGTTTTACCCTATGCGCTTTGCCCTATGCGCTCTGCTCTCAAACCCGTACCCCGCAACTCGCAACACGCACCTCGCAACCCGTAACCCGCACCCCGCAACCTAATAATTCTGCAATCCGAAATCCGCAATCCGCAATCGAATCATCCCGCCACCTCCTTGACGGCTTCCTCAAATATGGACAAGCAAACATCTATCTCATCTGAACTTACGGTTAAAGCAGGGCAGAACCGGATGCTGTTTTCACCGCAGCCCAACACCAGCAACCCCTTCTCAAATGCTTTTTTAAGTATCCGGCCCCGCCAATCGGTTGCCGGCTTCTTGGTCATGCGATCCTTTACCAGTTCAACCGCGACCATCAAGCCTTTACCGCGCACATCGCCCATACATTCATAGGATTTTTGCAGTTCAACGAGGCCGTTTATAAGCCGATCGCCCTGCTCGATAGCGTTTTTCATCAAATTATTCTCTAACAGTTCAATAGTCACCATGGCCGCCTGGCAGGAAAGAGGATTGCCGCCGAAGGTTGAAGCGTGGGAACCCGCCTCCCAATTCATGATTCTTGCCGCAGCGATCATGGCGCCCAGGGGTAATCCGGAGGCAATACCCTTGGCCACCGCTACAATATCCGCCGCAACCCCGAAATGCTGCATTGCAAACATCTTGCCGGTGCGACCCATGCCTGACTGAACTTCATCGGCAACATAAAGAATACCGTACTTTTCGGCGATCTTTTTCAGTTCCTTGTGAAATTCCGGCGGCGGTACAATGTACCCCCCCTCTCCCTGAATCGGCTCCACGAAAATGGCCGCAACTTCATCGGCCGGCACCGTCGTGCGAAAAAGTGTATCCTCAACCCAATGCACACAGTACAAACCACATTTGGGATAAGTAAGGTTGTAAGCACAGCGGTAGCAATAAGCATAGGGGATATGGGTGATGCCCGGCACAAAGGGGTTATAGTGTTTTTTCTGCACGGTTTTGCTGGCGGTCAGAGAAAGCGCCCCCATGGTGCGACCATGAAAGGCACCAAAAAACGCAATGTTCAACTCACGTTTGGTGTGCCAGCGCGCCAGCTTAAATGCAGCTTCCACGGCTTCAGCACCGGAATTGCCGAAATAAACCCGTTTCGCTCCTCGGCCGGGCAGCAATGACGCCAATTTTTCTGCCAGAATGATCTGGGGGGTGTAGTAAAAATCCGTACCGGACATATGCAGCAAACGCTCGGCCTGGTTCCGGATCGCTTTGACAACCTGAGGGTGGCAGTGTCCCGTGGCGTTGACGGCAATGCCGGAGGTAAAATCAAGAAAGATGTTGCCGTCTACATCATGGACCCAAAGGCCTTGAGCTTTGTCCACAACGAGCGGATAAACACGGGTGTAAGAAGGGGAGACATAGGTTTTATCCAGCTTGACCAGTTTCTTGGCCCGCGGTCCGGGCAGTGAAGTTTTTATTTGAGGTTTTTTCATACGGGGTTCCTTTCTCGCTAAAATCGCGATCGACTTCAGCAATGGCAAACAGCCGCCCGATCGCTTCGGGTAACAATTTTTTCCCTAATTACAATAGATTATCGCGATTTTAGGTGAACGTCAAGATTGGAATTTTCATGATGTAAAACTTATGTAAAAGCTTTTGCTGGTTGTTGACAGTCAAACCACTATCTTTATAAACTGTTAGGTAGAAAAACTTTTTGGAAGCTTTTGGTTCTCAAAATTGAGGAGACCCCGAATGAAAATGACAAAAATCCTGATCATGATATTCATAATGGCTGGGGCGGCCTCCTTTGGCTGGACCGCCCAGCAGGAGCATACGCAACTGCGCAAAGAAGCCCTTAAGGCTTTTAAAGACGGCAATTGGAAAGATGCCTATCTGTTGTATCAACAATTATGTCTTGAGGCGGCCAACGACCCGAAAATGGTCGGCAGCGATCTTATGCAGGCCTGGTATTGCCTGCGAAACCTGAATCGCCTGAATGAATTGGATGCCTTTCGCGAAGATGTGATAGAAAGGCACTTCGATAACTGGCGCCTGTTGCAGGCCGCCGCCCAAAGCTACAGTCATAATAACCACTGGGGATATATGGTGGCCGGCGAATTTTACCGCGGTTCACACCGCGGCGGGGGTCGCTATGTAAATGCCATTCAGCGTGACCGCGTAAGAGCGCTGCAGTTGATGAACCGCGCTTTGGAACTTGCGGCCGCCGAGCCGCACCGCCGCGAAGTTGCCAATTTACATCTGGAATTTGCCCGCATCATATTTCAATACGGCGGTTACAACCAGGCCTGGCGTCTTCAATATCTAACCGATCTGGCAACACTGCCCGATTATGAACCCGGCCAAGGCTATGAATACGGCACCGAAACCCAGGGAGCGCCGGTCGACCGTCAAGGCCGTCCTGTATTTCACAAAATTCCGGCGGATTTTACATCGGCACAGTCAGACGGTGAGCGCTGGCGCTGGTTGCTGTCCCAGGCTGCCGAGTTGAATCCTGATCTTGCGAACCAGACAAAATATACCTTTGCATCCTTTCTGCATCACCAATTCGGTGTTCAGACCCTGGCGGCGTATCGTCAGTACTTTGCCGTGGCGCGATCGGTGCCGGATACGCAATCAAGTCAAGAAGAATTGCGGCCTTATGAGGTTCACACGTTAGAGGACAATGAGACGCTGGCCCGATTGGCCGACGGTGTCAAACGGTTTGAACTGCCCGAGGAGTATAATTATATCCGGTTATACAACGAAATTGCCGGCCAGCCGGACCGCGGCTATGCGGCCGATGCCATCAGGAGCCTGGCCCGCATATATGAAAACCGCCGCTTATATGGCCGGGCTGTCGAATTCTGGGACCAATATAAAAAATACAATGAATCGGAGGCCCGACAGCAAATCGATCAAATTACCGCAAGCTGGGGCACATTTGAACCCGCCGAAACCCAGCCTGCGGGCAGCAATCCCACCGTGGAATATCGTTTCCGCAACGGCACATTGGTAAATTTTAAAGCCTACCGCATACGGGTCAAATCACTGCTTAAAGATGTAAAAGCCTATATCCGCTCCAATCCGTGGCGCTTGGACTGGAATAAAGTCAGGATCGACGACATCGGCTGGCGTCTGGTCCATGAAAATCAGACCCGCTATATCGGCACCAAAGTAGCTGACTGGGATATCGAACTGGAGCCGGATGAAAGACACTGGGACCGGCGTGTCACCGTCAATCTTCCCGAACCCCTGGATCAGGCCGGCGCCTATTTGCTGATCGGTAAAATTCGCGGCGGCAATGCTGCCCGCATCATTGTCTGGGTCAGCAACACGGCCCTCATAAAAAAGCCCCTCGACAAGCAGGTGTTGTATTATGCTGCCGATGCGGTCAACGGCAACCCGCTGGGCGGCACTGACGTTGAATTTTTCGGCTACCGCACCAGGCAGCTCAAGGGCAAAAATCGCTATCAAATCCTCTACAAGGAATTTTTACGTCGAACCGACAAAGATGGCCGGATCATCCTTGACCCCTCGGAAATGCAACAAAATTATCAATGGCTGGCAATCCTCAGTGATGACAATCGGCTGGCGTTCACAGGCTTTTCCGGTATCTGGTATCCAAACTATTACGATCACGAATACAACCAGACCAAAACCTTCGTCATGACCGATCGCCCCGTCTACCGCCCCAAACAGAAAGTCCGATTTAAACTTTGGGTGCGGCATGCCAAATATGATCAGGCGGATACATCCACATATGCCGGTCAGTCTTTTGGGGTGGTGATTTACAACCCTCAAAATGAACAGGTTTATTCGCACACCATCCGAGCCGATGACTATGGCGGCCTGGAAGGCGAATTCGATATCGCGCCGGATGCACCGCTCGGTGTCTATCGCATCGCCCACGGTGCGGGAACTGTCTTCGGCGGTGCCACTTTCCGGGTGGAAGAATATAAAAAGCCCGAATTCGAGGTAAAGGTGGAAGCGCCGAGCGAACCGGTGATGCTGGGCGAAAAAATTACGGCAATCGTCAGGGCCGACTACTACTTCGGCTCACCGGTGACCGAAGCCACTGTAAAATACAAGGTTTATCGCACCGAGCACGACGACCGCTGGTATCCTGCTTTTTACTGGGATTGGTTCTACGGTCCCGGATACTGGTGGTACGGTTATGATTATGCCTGGTATCCCGGCTGGCGCCTCTGGGGCTGCCGTAAACCGTTCTTTAGCTGGCGGCAGGCATGGCAGCAGCAACCGCCGGAGGTGGTGGCTGACGGTGAGGTCCGAATCGGCGCAGACGGCACCGTCCGCATCGAGATCGATACCGAACTGGCCAGATTAATCCACGGTGATACCGACCATCGCTACACCATCAGCGCCGAAGTGCGCGATCAGTCCCGCCGCACGATTGTCGGCCAGGGCAAGGTGCTGGCGGCCCGCCGGCCGTTTAAAGTCTATGCCTGGGTCGACCGCGGACATTATCGGGTGGGGGATACCATCCAGGCGGGTTTCAAAGCCCAGAGTCTGGATCAAATACCGGTTCAGGGTTCGGGTTTACTGCGATTGCTGCGCCTCACTTACCGGGATAATGCGCCGCAGGAGACCCTGGTGGACCAATGGAAACTGGATACAAATGAACGCGGCGAGGCCCGGATTCAGCTCCAGGCTTCGCGGGCCGGACAGTATCGTCTGTCCTTCCAGGTTACTGACGCCAAGGATCACACCATTGAAGGCGGCTACATTTTCACCGTGCGCGGTGAGGAAGATGACGGCGCTCAATATCGCTTTGCCAAAATCGAACTGGTTCCGGACGCCCGTGAGTATGCGCCGGGGGATCGTGTCAGGCTTCTGATCAACACCGATTATCCGGGTGCCGCAGTGGTGTTGTTCGTGCGCCCGGCCAATGGCATTTACCTGCCGCCCAAAGTCATTCATATGACCGGCAAAAGCGCGATTGAAGAAATTTCGGTGACGCAAAAAGACATGCCCAACTTTTTCGTGGAGGCTTTTACGGTTTATGACGGCCGGCTGCACAGTGAGATTCGTGAAATTATTGTACCGCCGGAAAAGCGGGTGCTGAACGTCGCCGTCACGCCCTCTCAGAAAGCGTACCGGCCGGGCGAAAAAGCCGGCTTTAAGATCAAGCTTACCGATTATGACGGCGAACCCTTTCAGGGCGCCGCCGTAATGACCGTCTATGACCGGGCCGTAGAGTATATATCCGGTGGGTCCAATGTGCCTGAAATCCGCAGCTTTTTCTGGAAATGGCGGCGCCAGCATCACCCCCAGACCGAATCGAGCCTCGCCCGCCGGTTCTACAATCTGTTAAAGAAAAACGAAGTCCCCATGCGCAGCATCGGCGTGTTCGGGCATCTCATGGAGCAGGATATAGCAGATAAAGAAGGGGCCGTGCGCGATGAGATCAGGGCGGAAAAGTCGGCGCGAGCAGTTATGGCGCCGGCAGCGGCTGAATTCAAAGCCGCCGGCGAGCCGGCCGAGCTGCAAAAAACAGAGGCCGAAAGCGTTGGCGCGGGAAAAATGGACGCGGACGCCGCCGAGCCGGCCAAGGGATCCGGCGTCCCGGAGGATCTTGTTAAAGCCGATGTGCGCACCCAATTTGCCGACACCGCCTTTTGGGCCGGCGCCATCCTGACGGACAGCGCTGGTATGGCTGAAGTTGAATTTACGATGCCGGAAAACCTTACCGGCTGGAAAGCCGTGGTGTGGTCCATGGGACACGGCACCAAGGTAGGCGAGGGATCGGTCGAGGTTGTGACCCGCAAAGATTTAATTCTGCGTCTGCAGGCACCGCGTTTTTTTGTAGAAACCGACGAAGTGGTGCTGTCGGCCAACGTCCACAATTATCTGCCGAATCAGAAAACCGCCCGGGTCAAGCTGGAATTTGAAGGGAACTGCCTGGCGCTGCTCAATGGAGAATCCGGCACAAAAACCGTGGTTATTGATTCCGATGGTGAAAAACGGGTGGATTGGCGGGTGGCGGTCGTCAAAGAAGGCGAAGCGGTTGTCCGCATGCTGGCGCTGACCGACGAAGAGTCGGACGCCGTCCAGATGAATTTCCCGGTGTACGTTCACGGCATGACCAAGCAGGTTGCCCGCAGCGGCGTTATTCGACCTGAAGCATCTGAGGCATCGGTTTTGTTTGACGTTCCGGCCCAACGCCGGGTGGCCGAGTCAAGATTGGAACTGCGTTTCTCGCCATCGCTGGCCGGTGCCATGGTGGATGCCCTGCCCTATTTGACGAGTTATCCTTACGGCTGCACCGAGCAGACCTTAAATCGTTTTCTGCCGACCGTCATCACCCAGCAGATTCTGTTGAAAATGGAGCTTGATTTAGATGCCATCAAAGCAAAGCGGACCAATTTAAATTCCCAGGAAATCGGTGATGATCGGCAAAGGGCCGAACAATGGCTGCGTTATGGCCACAACCCGGTTTTTGATGAAGCAACTGTGGCGGATATGGTCCGGGAAGGCGTCAAACGGCTGGCCGATATGCAGCTTTCCGACGGCGGCTGGGGTTGGTTCAGCGGCTATGGCGAAAAATCTTACCCGCACACGACCGCTTATGTGGTGCACGGACTGCAAATTGCCCGGGCCAACGATGTTAGCGTGGCGGCCGGCTTGATTGAGCAAGGCATTCGGTGGCTGCAAAACTATCAGGACAATGAAATAAAACGGCTTCAACGCTGGGATGCGACACAAAGAGACGGCAAGCGCCACGCCGATAATCTGGATGCCTTTGTCTACATGGTGCTGGTGGATGAGGATTTGGATCAAACGCAAATGCGTGACTACCTTTACCGCGACCGCAACCAGCTGGCGGTATATGCCAAGGCAATGTACGGAATGGCATTGCACAAAGTTGAAGATACGGCAAAACTTGGCATGATTTTACAGAACATCGAACAGTACCTGGTGCAGGATGATGAAAACCAGACCGCTTACCTGAATCTGCCCAATAGTAATTATTGGTGGTACTGGTACGGCAGTGAATACGAGGCCCATGGGTATTACCTTAAACTTTTGAGCCGCACAGAGCCGCGGAGTGAAAAGGCTTCACGGCTGGTCAAATATCTGCTCAACAACCGTAAGCACGCCACTTACTGGAAAAGTACCAGAGATACGGCCGTCGTCGTGGAAGCCTTTGCGGAATACCTCGGTGCCAGCGGCGAAGATCGGCCGGATTTGACCCTGGATATTTATTTTGACGGTATCAAGAAGAAAACGGTTGCCATCGATGCGGAAAATCTTTTCACATTCGACAACAAATTCATCCTCGAAGGAGCAGACATCCGCACCGGAACCCATACCCTGACACTCAAAAAAGCCGGCCGCGGCCCCATCTACTTTAATGCCTACCTGGATTACTTCACCCTTGAAGACTTCATTACGGCCGAAGGTTTGGAAATAAAGGTGCAGCGTAAAGTTTACCGTTTAAAAGAAGTACCAAAGACAATA
>CP070771.1:319145-335017 GCA_020345785.1 Desulfobacterales bacterium | reverse complement strand
TGGCGACTGCCGGATAATTCTCCAGCAGCAGCCGGTCATGTCCCGGAAACAGCAGGTCAGGCGATGATGCCTTTTGGCGCAGTTTATCATATGTTTTCATCCAGCCGACCAGATCAACAATCAGAGCACTTGGCCAGTCCTCCCGGTAGTTGCGGAAGATATGGGCGCAATCGGAGCCAATGACGGCCGTACCAGCAGCGGTTTTCACTGCCACCGTTTGCAGGGCGACGGTATGTCCGGGCGACAGGAGGCATTCTATGCCGGGTAAAATCTGCTGATCGCCTTTCAGCAGGACCAGACGGTTGGTACCTTCCAGTGAAGCCAGGTAGGCAGTGGAAGCCGGATCCGAAACATGCCTGAACGGCGGTCGTGCGGCAACCGGGTCCTCCAGCCAGAACCGATATTCATCTTCCTGAATATAGAATGTGGCCGCCGGAAAAAGGCCGGCGCCGTTGGCGTGATCAAAGTGCATGTGAGTGATAACAACATGACGAACTTCATCCGCCCTGACATCTATCCGGGCAAGAACGTCAGCGGGGTTTACGTAACCGTCAAGCTGCCTGTCTTGGGCCAGCTCCGGCGTGACGCCGGTATCCACGACGACGGTTGCGCCCGCCCCCTTGATGCACCAGATATAATAATTTATCTTTTCAATTTTATCCCAATCCTGGTACCATAACACATGGGCTCCGGTTCTAACGAACGGACCCGCATATTTCAGGGCATAAATCTCATAATCCGACATGACAGCCTCCTTCGCCTCAAAACACACTGAAACGATCCGAAATAGATGACAAGATGATCACAGCCTAGATATCAAATAACGACAAAATTTTTAACATCTTTTTGATTCCGGCATCCCAACATTCCCAGAGGTTGCCTGCTATCTCCATTCATATGCTACCGGCATCGTTTAAGTTTGGACTACCCAACAATACTCAATACTCCCCCTGTAACGGTAAAACCTTTTCAATTCTCATCCCGACAGGTCGGGGTGGCTTATGAATGGGGTTATCCATGGATATTGCAAGCGTGCTTGTCTGGTCCCGGCTTGTCCGGACCGGGTTCAGCGGCCTGGCTGCGAGATATCATCTGCCGCCAGCTGCTTTACAACCCACGCCAGCAGGGGCAGAAGCCCGACATATAGAAACACACCGACAAAATAGATGGCGCGAATTCCGAAACCCGCTGCCACCAGTCCGCTCGCGAGCGGTGCCAGAAACCAGCCCGTCGCGCGGGCCGTAGCCGACCACCCGAAAACCGCGCCGCGCTTTTCCGGCGGCGTCTCCTTTGCCAGCCAGGTCTGGAAGAGAGGGTCCAGCCCGCCGGCGCAGAAGGTCATGCCGAAACGGGCAATTGAGATAAATAGAAATGTCCGGGCCAGCCCGTGGAAAATCATAAAAAGGCCGGCAACCACGGCGGAGAACTGGGCAATTCTGGGCGGTCGAAAATGATCGGCCAGACGTCCAAAAACAATGCCGGCCAGAAATCCGGCCGCACTGGCAATGGCCGACAAGGCCCCGGTCCAGAATGCTGCGCCCTGCAAAGACCCCAGCATCTGCTGAATCAGCAGCGGAAAAAAAGAGGATTCGAACTGCCTGGTAAAGCCCATGGCTGCGACGAGGATCAAAATGGGCCACACATGTCTCAGGGCGGAAAACGGGTTTTGGCGCGCCTTGCCGGATGGCGCCTGTCCGGAAGGCGGCCGGATAAAATCTTCTTTGGTTCCCAGAAAGATCAGAAGTCCCGCTGTCAACAAAAGGACGGCTGAAGCAAAAAAGACGAGCCGATAGCCGAAATACTCGGCGCACATGCCTCCCAGAAAGGTGCCGGCCATACCCCCCGAATACACGGCTGCGCTCAAGGAGCCCAATGCCATGCCGCTGCGTTTGGCCGGCGTATATGCAGCCACCATCGCCTGGGCGGCGACGATAGTACCCGCCAGCGCCCCCTGGAGCAATCGCAGGATGATCAAAGTCTCGACATTGGGCACCAGACTCATGGCACAAAGAACGACGGCGGCACCGAAGTTGGCTCTCAGGAGCATCAGGCGTCTGCCGAAACGATCGGCCAGAAATCCCCAGATGGGGGAAAAAATGGCAAGGGTCAGGGGCGGTCCGGCCCCGAACAGGGCCACCCAAAATTTGATCCGCGCCGGATCGTGCACCCCCAGTTCCTGAATGTAATATGGCCCGAACGGCAGCGCGAAGAAGAATCCTGCAAGGGATAGCAGCTGGGAGACCCAGATCACGGCAAGATTTGTTTTCCAGTTAATCGAGTTCATCTTATCCTTTGTCCGGCCGGCCTTGCTGTCCATGCAGAATACGCCGGCCGAGGTTTTTCATTCCAAACATATCGGATGGTGATCAGCTATCACACCGGCGGGTTGCGGTCAAAGTTAAAATTACTAGACTTAAGCTGGAATAACTGCTTGATAATTAAAAAAAAGCAGCTAAAATAAGCGTATTTAACATGGGGAGGTATAAAAAACCGTGAAATTTGCACGATTTGAAGTCAATGGAAAGATCTATAACGGGATGGCGGAAGCAGAGGAAGTCACTGTTATAAAGGGTTCTTTTTGGAATGATTATGAAGTGACCGGGCAGAAGTATAATATTTCAGAAGTCAGTTTTTTGCCCCCCGGACTTCCGACCAAGATCGTTTGTGTCGGCCAGAACTATCTGGGACATATTGAAGAGCTCGGTCTGCCCGTTCCAAAAGAACCTATCATTTTTTTTAAGCCGCCGTCTTGCCTCATCGGTCACGAGCATCCCATCATTTATCCTGCGGACGCTGAGCGTGTTGATTATGAGGGCGAGCTGGCGATCGTTATCAAACATAAAATGAAAAACGTAAATGAAACTGACGCGTTAACTTTCGTGCTGGGGTACTCCTGCTTCAACGATGTCACCGAAAGAAGCATGGTTGGAAACAACCCTTTCCTGTTGAGTCTGTCAAAGGGAGTCGACACTTTCGGCCCCTGCGGCCCCTATATTGTCACGGACCTGGATCCGAACCGTCTCATGCTGAAAACGTTTCTCAACGGCGAGCTCAAGCAGCAGGACAACACCCAAAATTGTGTCTTCAGCATCCAGCAGGTTCTCAGCTACATCTCCAGATATATCACGCTTCTTCCGGGAGATATTGTAACCACCGGCACACCAAAGGGGATTGCACCCATGCAGCCGGGTGATACGGTTGAAGTGGCAATAGAGGGTATCGGATGTCTACGAAATCGTGTCGGCGCACAAGCTTGAAAAGAGATGACCTCCAGTTCTTATTCCTGTTCCTCGAAGGCCTTGACGCCCGCCTCGTATACCCCGGTAATCTCCGATAAAGCCTCCGACGGCTTGCCTGCTGCCGACAGTTCATCGGCCCGGGCAAGACCCAATGCCATCATGGCAGTGTTATGGCTTGAGGGCAAAGCCTGAATCGCAAGGTCGGCCAGCAGACGCCGTTCAGCAGCCCGGCTCAGACCGAGATAGGGAAGTTGATCATACCAGAGCAGCCGCTCTTCAAGACCGGCAAAAGGCAGACGCCGTCCGGCCATGACAGCAATCTTTTCACCGAGCTCTCCGGCGCGCTCAACAGCAGCATCGAAATTGAAGCGTGTCGCAGGAAGCGGCTCTATCGCGCGCATTTGCAGCATCTGGAAAAAATGGTACACCGGACGAAGTCCGGATACAAGACCATTTCCGGTACCTCCCGCAATGGCAATTCCAAATGCCGGCAGTCCCTGCAGGGGCGCAGATCGCGCATAGATCCGAAACATTTTCAGGATTAAGTACTTTACCAATCCGCTGGTGTCCCACCAGTAAACCGGTGTGCCCAAAACCAGAGCACCGCAGTTCAAAATCTTGCGGCTTAGGTATTCGAATTCCTCATCCTCGTATGTACACTCCAAGTTATCCTTGCAAACCCAGGGCAGGCAGTCTTTGCAGGCTGACACAACATGATCGGCCAATTGGATCAGCTCTGTTGCAGCGCCGTTCAGCACGGCACCTTCCAGGGCAGCCGCAACCAGCTGATTGGTTCTTCCTGCACGGTTGGGGCTTCCGACAATCCCTATGACATTCCCATTTGACCCCATTTCAGACCTCAATGTTCATTAAAAATAACTTACTGCCGGTTCAATTCGATCTATATTAAATTAGCCGATGGGAGTCAAGGATATTGGAAAAATGGATAATAACGTGCACGGGTTCAATAGCGGCAGTCCATCCAAAACAGATTGCTGACGGATAATCCGGCATCTGTATTGACAATATAGTCGCCATCCGGCTGCGCTTTTGCCCAGTACCATATGGTATTGGGCACTGTGATATTGTCCTTACTGCGAAAATGCACCGCTATCTCCCGGCCCTGGTCATCAATGCCCTGGACGCGCACTTCGTAATTGTCGCAATCAAAGAGAATGTTTCTTTTCGTGGGATCACCAACTTCATAGACTTCAGAACCAGAGAGCTTAAGCCGGCGAACACCGCCGTCCGATAATTTCTCGACAAGGTTCACCCGGCCTTGTACCTTGCCTGTATTCTCATCGAACTCAAAGCGCCAATCAAGATCGGTTTCAATCACACCGTATGCCGGCAGATGCCCCCCCTTAACGATACCGCGGCCCTCTAATTTGGCCGTCCAGGTCTCACCACAATAGGCACCTGTTGCAAGTGCCAAAAAGAGTACAAGAGCAATGGCCGGGATTTTACAAAGCTTCATGTTAAGCTCCTTTCTTAACCGCAATAACGCCGGACAAAAGTTCAAGATCGTACGTCTTTCTCTTCGCGATTAAACTCTTCTTCGATCTTTTCTTTTCTGGCAAAAATTCTGTACTGCGGCAGTTTTTTTTGAAGATTTTTCTGAACCCGCTTAGCCAGCGCCAGCCTTTCTTTGTTGGTCATACAACACCCCCGATCTGATTATCCCGGTGACATTTCAAAACCTGTGCCAGCACATGGATGATAACCTGTTTAAGATAGATATCGGAATGTTATGACATTCGACGGGCGGTAAAATGAATAATGATATGAAAAGAAATGCCGAAAATCATGGGCTTGAATTCACATTTTGTGTAATGAATTGCCTAATTTTTACGGCGCTCCCATTCATTGACGAATTTCCAATGGCGCATTGGTTTAGACTATTTCAAGAGGTGATAGTGAATGGATAAAAATACAGTTAAGGACCGCGCGGCAGGCGCCGTCGTGGGGGCTTTGATCGGGGATGCGCTCGGTCTGGGAACCGCACTGGTACTATGACCTTGTTCAGATGAGAGCCCATTTCGGCCCCTGGATCCAAGGCTATACCGATCCCAAACCGGGCCGGTATCATGAGGGCCTCAAAGCAGGTGATCCGTCTCAGACCGGCCTGATCACCCTGGAGCTGCTTCGATCGGTTATAAAAAAAGAAGGATATGACGAGCCTGATTTTATCCTGGAAAGTATCTCTGGTCTAAGGCATGCCCTGCTCGATCCAGTGCATGCTTCCGGCCGCCTACTATCTGGCCGCATGTTTCCGGGAAGATTTCGAGCTGGCTGTTCTGCATGCCGTCAACGGCGGCGGCCAGAACATGTCCCGGGCGCTGCTCACCGGCGTGCTGGCGGGGGCCCAGGTGGGACTCTCGGGTATCCCACAGCGGTTCATCGACGGGCTGTCCGATGGCCGTGAAATCGTCGAACTCGCGCTGCGGTTGCAGGACTTTTAGAACGATTTATTCCTCTTTTGTTTCCTGCAGCCTGAATTCAAATGCGAGCCTGTTTACCGAATTTATTTTGAAGGTTAACCGGCCGGTGTTGCCTCTCATGGTCAAGTCAACATTCCTTGTCACGGTCTTTTGCGTTTTCGGCGGTATGCTGAGCCACTCGAAGGCGGCCGCTTCATTAAGATAATCATCCGGGGAGTTTACTGTGTACACATTTAAGCCGCCAAGACCCTTTAATTTCTTGACGACATCATCTCCTGTTTCGACAAATTCTTTGCTGGAAAAAAAGATCATGCAATATACATCGCGGGCCGGAAACTCGGATTTGTTTTTAATTGAAAAATTCAGGGTTATTTTCTTGCTCGGCACCGGTAGGATATTGAGCTTTACGTAATCATTGACCGGCGTCGGCACATACCATTCGCTATCTTCAAAAGGTTTGAAGATAAAATCATTCGGATTCATTGCATTGAGCGATTGTTGGATAAATTCTTTATTTATATCTAACATCTGACGGGTGGACGCATCAATTTTCGCGGACGTTTTAAGCCCTGCTAAATGGTTCAAGAGAAGTCCGGTGGATACTGAAAGGACAATTACGATGACTGCGGCGGACGCCCAAAATTTGGACAGCTTTGAGACCCTTTGCATCTCTTCAATTATCCATCGGTCCTGCTTGGGTTCGCGCAGCCATTTGCCCCAGTTGACGGAGGATCTCTTTTTCATAATTCACTAAATCCTCAACAAAAACCCGTAAAAGGTTGAAGGTTCGATGACAAAGCCCCCCGGAAGTTGCCGGCAGCAGCCTTCCAGACGCATTCGCTTTTTTTCTCTAAGTAAAGAATCCTGGCCCAAAGGACCAGGTTTTCAATTTTAGCATAGAATGATGGATACTTTTGGCGACCCTTCTGGTCATGGTGTGAAGTACCGTGAGGGTACCATCGATGCCTTTTTGAAGTCAAGGTTTTGCGTTACCACGCCCCTATGGGTCGCTATCAGCGCAAGTGTCCGTTAGTGCAGGTATTCACGAATATTGTTACATTTTCCGGGGCGTTTTAAATTAACCGCAGAGTTCGCCGAAACCACAGAGATCATCATGATTAGTAGACTTTATAATTTCTCAGCGCTCTCTGCGTGCTCCGCGGTGAGTTTTTTTATGTCATCGTATTTATGAAAATGTGTAATTAGGCGGGCTTTATTTACTCACCGGTGGTGGAAATTGAAAAGCGGATGCTTATATTTTATCTAAATTTGAATCGTTTACCAGTAGTGCAACAATCTGCTATTGCGAAGGAAAGCATCATGGATTTATTAGGAGGATTGTTGATCTCTTTTGCGGCCGTACCGGAGGCCGAAAAGCCCGAAGAAGAGATCAGTTCGGCAATAAACTATATCATGAGTCGTCGCGACTACGTGGACCGCGTGAGAAAATCCAATCTATTGGGGTTTACTTTTTTACCGCCATACAACGGTCGGTGGCAGCCAAGGCCGATGAATACATTGGACCGTTTTCTGAACGGGGATTGGAGAAAATGCAGCTGGAAGGAATATGCTCACAAAGATAAGACGCACAATTTTACCTTGGATAAAAACCCCGGCAGCCGCAAAGTAATTTTTAAACGCCGATTGACCCTGGCTTTTATCAGCGCAATTTTGGCAGATATCGCATTGAGTTTCATCATTTGGTTGCTGATCATGATGGGATTCTCTTTTTTCGGACTGGGCGGCAAGTTAGGTTCGCAGATCGATCCATTAACGCTGCTGGTCGGAAGTTCCGTAATCCTGTTCATTTTGCTGTTTTGGGGTTTTTTCGTATTTATTAAACCAAAAAAATTCAAATTATAGATGCCTATTTTTTTAAAACAGGCATCGTTTAAGTTTGGACTACCAAAAAATACTCCCGCAGTAACGGTAAAACCTTTTCAATTCTCATCCCGACAGGTCGGGGTGGCTTATGAATGGAGTTAAGATAAGGCAATCTATTCTTTGGCCCCACGCAACAGCCAGGTATTCAGAGGCAACTGACGTTCGAGATCCGCACATTCGCCGGGCGGCGGCTGGTATTCCGGCGGACGGCCTGGAAACCAAATCCGGCATTTGCCGGGCGGCGGCATGTATTCGGGCGGAATATTATAGGCGTGCCCCTTATCGGCAGGCGCTTTCTTTTCCATCTGAATCCGGGCATCGGTTTCTTCATTATCGGTGATTACAGATTCAGTGGTTCCGCAAGCAGTTAGCGTCAAAAGAGCAAGTATCACATAACCTGCAAGCCACCACAAACGGCTCCCTTTTACCACCATTTGATCCTCCGTTATGTTTAGACCAATTTTCCAAAAAATTATGAAATCAATTTTAACATGACGGAACTTTTAAGTGAAGCCAATTAACAGCCCCCTGGGCCGGGCAACATGTTTTAAAGAATAAACCAGCCCGGCAGCTGCCTGATTTGCGCGATCATTTTTTTCCAATTTCCCATCACATATTCCCGGTATATAACCTTTAGCACCAGTTGGATCCGTTGGAGATTTTCCATTTAATTTTTTTAAGCGCCGGCCGATAAATTATAAATAAACTCTCGGAATCTGAGGTTCTTTTGGATCGCGTGAAACTCACAAATAGGGGCTAGACGCAAATATGCGCACGGGACTTTGTAAAACGGCATTTTTCACACTGGTATTGGCGTTTGTGCCGGCTGATATTTTATTTGCGGCTGATGCGGCACCTGAAAAAATATCCTGGGGATTTTTAATCGTCGGAGTTTTCGGCGGTTTGGCTCTTTTTCTTTACGGGATGGAGAAAATGAGTGAGGGAATGAAAAAATCCGCCGGCAACAAAATGCGATCGGTGCTGGCCGCTCTAACCAAAAACCGGGTAATCGGACTCCTGGTGGGGGCATTTGTTACAATGGTCATTCAGTCAAGCAGCGCCACAACCGTCATGCTGGTAAGCTTTGTCCAAGCGGGACTGGTCAGTTTTGCCCAGTCATTGGGGGTGATTCTGGGGGCTGATATCGGAACAACGATAACCGCCCAGTTAATCGCTTTTAAACTCACCGATTACGCCATGCTGATGATTGCCGTCGGGGTCGGTATGCGAATGTTCGCAAAAAGTGAAAATCTCAAAAACATCGGCGAAGTCGTTCTGGGATTCGGCATTCTGTTTTACGGCATGAAGCTCATGAGCGATGCCATGAAGCCCCTGCGAACGTATTCAAATTTTATCAACCTTTTAGAAGGTCTTGAAAATCCTGTCCTGGGTCTGCTGATCGGAGCGGTGTTCACAGCCCTTATCCAGAGCAGCTCCGCCTTTACGGGAATTTTGATCGTACTGGCCCAGCAAGGCCTCATTTCGCTGGAGGCCGGTATTCCCTTGATCTTTGGCGCCAACATCGGCACTTGTATTACCGCAGGTCTCGCCAGCATCGGAACATCGCGCGAGGCCAAACGGGTGGCCCTGGCCCACGTGATTTTCAAAGTTGCAGGGGTCGCCCTGTTTTTTTTCTGGATTCCCGCATTTGCAGATGTGATCCGGGCCCTGGCGAACAGTTTCGGTTCCGGCACTGCCCGCCAGATAGCCAATGCCCATACCATCTTCAATGTCAGTCTCGGACTGTTTTTTCTCCCCTGCACAATGGTATTTGCAAAGCTGGTGACGAGGATCCTGCCGGACAGAAAGACAGACATGGACCTCAAACCGGCAACCTGGCACCTCGACGACAGCCAGATTTCGACCCCGGCGGTGGCAATTGATCTCTCGCGTGCGGAAATTTCCAGGATGGCCAAGCTGCTGGGAAGAATGCAGCGCGCAATTATCGTTCCCTTTTTATCGGAGGAGCCTCGGCGTGATGATTTTTTCCCGCAGCTTTCTTTGCTCGAGGGGATCAAAATGCGGGAAGCAAAAATCAATTTTCTCGAGAAAAAAATAACGGAATATTTACTGCAGGTGGCCAAGCAGGAGCTGTCGGAGGAACAATCGAATGAAGTTTATGAAATGATATCAATTGTAAAAGATATTGAGAGTATCGGTGACATCATCGATCGCAACATGATCCCCATGATTCCGAAGAAGCATGCACTCAAATCTGATTTTTCCCATGAAGGCAAAGAAGAACTTCTCATCTATCATGAGAAGGTCTGCAAGCAGCTTCACTTATTGAAAAAGGCCCTGGCCGAAAGAAATCCCGCAAAAGCCCGTTTAATAATGGCCAAGGAGCGCAAATACCTGGACCTGGAATCACAGTATCGCATCCTGCATCTGGAACGCATCCGGCATCAGCGCCGAGAATCCCTTGAAACCCACGCCGTTCACCTCGAGCTGATGGACCTTATGAAACAAATCATTGTCTATTCTTCCAATATCGCCCAAACCTTCCTTGCGAAATTCGAGCAGCAACAAAAGCCGCTGAAGCAAAAAGACACTCTATCCGTTACCGCAACGTGGGTCGAGCAGCCTCGACAGCAAGCCCTGCCCGCAGACATGAACGGTGCCGGGAGTAAACCGCAGGCAAAAGGTTCGCCGACTTTTGATGTCGCTGATATCTTGTGATAGAATGTCTTTATGCGACGAATGATGAGATCAGTTTTGTTTTTGCTTCTGGCCGGCACCACCGTCTTGAGCGGCTGTGCCGCCATTGACCGTGAAATCACAAAGTACGGTCCTGCCGAGTGGTCCGGTTCGAAGCCATCGAGCATCCCTTACGAGAATCGACTGAGACAATTTAAGCGGGGTAATCTTGTCCCCAACCCGTCATTTGAAGAGGGACGGGTGACAACAGACGATCCGGCAAACACTTTCACGCTCCAAGGATGGCAAAAGGTCGGGCAGAACGTTGAGTGGACCGATCGGGATTCGGGTGCCTATGCCGCGGACGAAGTGAGCACCGGCAAGCACGCCGTTAAAATTCTCAGGAAAAAAGCCGGCGAACTGGATGATGCCGAAGGGATTATCAGCGATTATATTTCCGTGATTCCGGGAAACTACTATTTTTCCTACAAAGTCAGATTGAAACGCCTCATCAGCCACAAATACCGGCAGGGAGTTCCATTGCAGGATGCCCTCGTTATAAAGGTTCTTTTCTTTGACGGCGAAAAGCAACCGGTCAATCCAGCAGACATGAACCCGGTCAGTCAAACAGACATTGACAGCTCGGACAAGGGGTATTCTTTTTCCAATTATTGGACCGTTAATGACTTCCCCTGGAGCAGGGTAAGGGGAAGAACTTATAATTATCCATACGCTGAAGGAGATGTTCCCGACAGGACCCGCTATGTGCGTCTGTTCCTGGGATTGAAGGGCAGCGGCGCCATGTGGCTTGATGATATCGTCTTTCGCTACTCGAAGTGGAATTTTACGGCACTGGAGCGTTTTAAGCCCTATTTTGACCGACCGCTGTCGCTGGAAGAAAGCATTGTCCCCACACCCAAACATATTCAAAAGTTAAACGATATTGTCTTTTACGATCCGCAAAGCGGACTGAGCCCTCCGCTGATTGTGCTTCCGGAAAACCCGGCGGCAGCCGAGCGGGCGGCGGCAAAAATACTGCAGCAAAAAATCCAGGATGTGATATGCACCGCTGTTCCGGCTGAAAAAACAGAAAGATTGCAGGTCCGCATCCTCAAAAAGGAATTGACCGACAATGATTTGGTCAATGTCAGGCTGATCTTCAGTATCGGCCGGAACAGCCTCTTGCAACAAATTCAACCCGATCTACCCTTGCAATCCATCCAGGATAAACAACAGGGCTATGTCATCAAAGCTGAAAAAATCGGCAACACCCCGGTGGTCTTCTTAAACGGTGAAACACCCTTAGGAACATACTACGCGGCAGCCACGGCTGTTCAACTCTTCGAAAATAACAAATGTGTCTATCACAATGCCACCGTCATCGACTATCCGGATTTTTTGGGCCGCTCATATGTATTTAAGAAATGGGCCAACACCCTGGAGCTGGAAAATGACATCAGCGCAATGGGAAGGATGAGTCTCTATAAATTAAATAAAGTCTATCTGGGCTATAACCGCAACGGCCGAAGCTGGTACCATATCGATGCGCTGTATCTCAAGGGAATCGAAGATGCGGGCAACTGGTGCCGGGAAAACGGTGTCATCAGCCTGGCAATGATGGTAAATCCTTACTCCCATCTTGGTTTTCAGCCCTCAGCCGAACACCTCAACAAGTTATTAAGATATACCTTCACGCACGACAGCCCGCAGAGCCTGGATATGCTCAAGAATATCTACCGAGTCGCGCTGGATGCGGGCGCAGATACGATTATGCTTCAGGCAGATGATTCGGTGCCGCACATCGGCCGCAACCGCCAAAATTATTCGCTCTATACGGAGGAAGACAAAAAACGCTTCATCAATCTTCAAAATGCTCAGGCTCATGTAATTACGCAGCTGAAACAATGGCTTGATAGGGAGTATCCGGGAACCCGCATGGAGTTTTGCCCGCCCTGGTATTCAAATGAGCATGTCGACCGCAGCCAGGGCCAAGCTGAACAATATTTCAAAGACCTGGCTTTTCAAATTCCCCGGGAAGTTGCGGTTGTATGGACCGGACCGACCATAAGGTCATTGTCGATTGATATGGCCGATCTCTACCGTTACAAACAGTTCATCGGCCGATGGCCGATGATATGGGACAACACGCTGTATGCAAGAAACTTAAAGAGCAGGCGCTACGGGGGATATCCGGCCCACTACCCCGGCAAAGTGAAGCTGTGCAATCTCTTTGAGCCCTTTGATACCTACCGGCCGGATAATTTTCAAAATTACAACGACGGCCGCCAAATGTACACCAACGGTGCTGCCTCCAGTGAAGTCTATAGGATTAAATACGCCACCGTGGCTGATTATGAATGGAACACCGCCGCCTATAATCCGGAACTTTCCCTGTGGAAAGTACTCTGCCGACAATACGGCCCGGCGGTTGCCAGGGAGCTGTTGCTATTCAACAACGCCTACTACGACGTCTATGAGACATGCCTTGGCATGGAATCCCAGGGCGTAACAGCTGAGTATATTAAAAGAGGCAACAAATATTTAGCCGCAATGGATGAACATATAGCCAATATATCGGCCGCATTGCCGGGATCAAACCCGTTGGTAAAGGAGCTGGAAAATTTTCGGGAAGAACAAAAAAAGCGCTTTCATCAATTATCGCAGGCACCAAAGAATAACGAATAGAAGCTGGATTGTCTTCTTCCAAGTGCAATACCGGACCCCGCCTTCAATTACTCAGAAAGCGTGAAAAAAGATATCGTATATCTTGCAAAGATTTTTCGATAGCATACGGCAAATACTTCGCATAGTTGTCCAAGATGACGATCGCATTAATTGATGAATCGGTTTTGGTCGCAGCTCGCAGGCGCGCGACAATAGCGATATTAACGATTTGCATGTTATCGTAGATACTGGTCAACCCGTGGAGTTCGAAATCCGCGAATTGCCCGGCCTTTTTCAAAAAATACTGCGCCAGCATGTACATGGACGTTGCGCGAAATATAGTCTCTTCTTTGCTGGCTAAGGGCAGATGGAAACGCGCCATCGGCCTGAAAAAAGCAGCATGAGGACATCCGCAGGTGGCAATTACCAATCCCAGCATGGAACTGATTCCCAGTTGGGCTGTTGTGATCTGGGATATGCACCGTTCTTCTGTTGTGACGTCCACCCTGATTTTGTCATATGAAATCAGGTCTTCAAATCGATTCACGATATTTACCATATTGACAGCCAGGGGACAGTGAGGGTGACTCGCCACATCGAGCGGACAGTTCGAACATTGATGAAAATCCAGTTCGGTCCAGATGGGCGGATGATCAGGAATATTGCTGATCAGCTCAAGACTGGCGGCGGACAGTTCAAATTTGAAGTCTTCCCGAGAGTTATCTGTTTTGCTGAAATGGTATCGGATCATCGTGTTTTTCACACCACCTCCTGAGGTTTGACGAGCCGCCTGGGCAGAAATTGGTGTCAGCGCCCAGGTTTTCTGTCAGCAACCACCGGCAGAGCATGATCCCGGCCCCTTCCAGGGGCCTTCTTTATAACCCCAGCTCTGCTGGTGGTCGCTGATTCCAAGCAAAACAAAAATATCAATCTCGTCAGATTCCGGTATAAGCCTCCGAACCGGAGCGAGGTCAAAAACATCGAACCGCAAGTTTCAGAGCCAATTGCCGGAATTAAAGAAAGAGGGGTTACCGGGAAATAATAAGGCGCAGAGCCATATCATAAAACGGCCGACACCAAGGTCCCGAACTATCGGATTAAAAAGTGCGCGCGCCGGTTTTTGGCCCAGGCAAGTTCAGTGTGGCTCGGGTCGACTGGTTTTTCTTCCCCATAGCTGACGGTTGACAGCCGCGCGGCATGTATACCAAGATCGGCCAGAAACGTTTTGACGGTTTCAGCGCGTCTGTCACCCAGTGCAAGATTGTATTCGTTGGTGCCCCGCTCATCACAATGACCTTCGATTGTTATTTCTACATCGCGGTTTTTTCTCAACCATTGGCCGTTTTCTATCAGGATCTCCCTTGCTGCCGGCGTAAGCGTGGCTTTGTCGAATTCGAAATAGATAGCTTCCTGCAGGACAATGCCGCTCGTTCTACCGGACTCGCTCTCCTGGATTGATGCGGCTGAATCCCTGTTTTCTTCTTCCACGGAAAATTTATCTACCCCGGACTTTGCAAGGTTATCTCCACTTGCTGCCGGACCGGATCCATCTTCCGTTGTCACAGTCTTTTTTGCACATGAAACGGACAACACCAGAATTAAGCTCACCAGAAGTACTGCCATCTTGATACAGAAGTTGTTTTGCATATTTTCTCCTCCCAAAGCTCACCCGGAGGCTGCCTGAACAGCTTTTGCCGCCTCAGGGTTCAGTTAAAAATGTGATTCGCTGAATCGGGCTCATGTTGCGTCTGTTGATTAGCAAAATCCATACCATCCAATCGTATCTGTTGGAATTAGGAGAATTATCTTATGGTTAGGCAAAATCCGGGGGGTTGCATGAATACAGTTTTTCATATATTTGTCGTACAGTGGACAGGCTGTTATCTTTTTGTGAACAGGGGTGAACACCGTTGCGGGAGATATCCGAGTTGATTCTAACGGCGTTTAATATTATGTTACCAGGTAGACGATGGGTAACGAGAACAAAATCGATGAACCATCAGCGTGGGCCTCTGCACTTACATCCGGTTCTTTAACGATGAGGGGGGATTATGACAATCGAAGAAGCTATCAAGACGGCCATTGAGTATGAAATCAGGATTCGTGATATTTATCGGCAGGCTCAAGCGTCTGTAGCGGACGAAGTCGGCCGACGCGTCTTTGATACTTTAGGTAATGATGAGCAGCATCATATCGATTACCTTGAGCATAAACTGGCGCAGTTGAAAAAGACCGGGAAGATCGAGGTCGAAAGACTTGATTCAGCCGTTCCTTCCGCGGAAACCGTTGACCGGGAATCCGCCAGGATCAAATCGCTGATGGACAAGGATTTTCTCGGTATCAGACGGCAGATGCTGAGCAAAGCGCTTGAAGCGGAAATTGAAACCAGCGATTTCTACCGAAAAATAGTTGATACGTTGCCTGCCGAAGGCCAGGCGCTGTTTGCGCGTTTTTTAGAAATTGAAAATAATCACATAAAGGCCGTACAGTTCGAATTGGATTACCTGAGCAAGACCGGCTATTGGTTTGATTTCAAAGAATTTGACATGGAATAAATCAGCGACCCCGCTCAAGATTTGACCGCAATTTCATGGGGTCCACGTTAACTCTCAGCAGGGAGGAAAACCGGATGAATATCAATGTTTCGATTCATGAGGTCATATCCTGGCTTGTGGCTGTTGTCGCTGTGACAATGTATATAATGGAGCGGCGCAAGAGCATTACCGCCCCCTGCTATGTGGCTCTGCAGGGGATCCTCAGATCCTGTCTTGAAAGGAAAGGGCATTACGCTTTGCTTGCGAAAAACCTTCAAGCAGACAAACGGGAAGAAATCCCCAAAACCGAGTTTCTGCTTGCGCTCGACATCGCCCAAACGGAATATTTTGCCATGATGCAGTATGTAATGGGCACCTTGAATGCAATGCAGCTAAACCAGGATATGCCCTCTGATGTTGATGAGTTTGCAATGCCTAAAAACGGAGAATTGTAGCAGTGTAATTTACAAAAA
>CP070771.1:303148-319045 GCA_020345785.1 Desulfobacterales bacterium | reverse complement strand
CAGCATCCTGCTTTTATTGATCCTTGTTATCTACAATGTCCATCCTGCTTTCCAACTGGCCTATAGCCCCATGGTCGTCATTCTGGCGTTCTTTATAATGGGACTTTCCTTTATCGTAACCCTGATTATTTTCTTCCGCTTTGAAGAAGAAATGACGCG
The DNA here is from genome assembly GCA_020345785.1 of Desulfobacterales bacterium. The sequence goes on along the minus strand of CP070771.1, from coordinate 318,886 downwards.
CCTTCAGACCCGGGCCCAGTTGGTTCAGTCCGGTGAAATCGGCCGCTGGAAAGCATTTGTGGCTGCTTTTCTACTGGGGGTCAGCAATTTGAGACGTCGCCGCCTGCGTACGGCTTTGACCTGTGCCACACTGATCATTCTGACCTTTACGATAATGAGTTTTACTTCTGCTAAATCCATGCGGCGACATTTTCGCGTTTTATATGACAGCCGGACACCCTACCAGGGCTTTCTGCTAAAAAACGTCAATTGGAGAAGTTTGCCGCCGGAAGCTTTCGGCAAAATTGCAAACGCCTTTGACGATCAAGCGGTTGCCGTACCCCGGGTGTGGTTGGAAGACGAAGATCGGACGCGCACCACACGCATTCCCGTTGAACACTTCGGCCGTGTTTATGAGGCCCAAGGAATGGTAGGACTTTCTGCCGAAGAACCGCGGGTATCGGGTCTCGATAAAATTCTTGTGGCGGGACGCTGGCTGCTTCCAAGCGATGCGCAGGCCGTTCTCCTGCCCGAGCGAATGGCCGATCAATTGGAAATTGATCTTACCCGGCCGCAAAACCATACCGTATCTCTTTGGGGCATGCCGTTTCAGGTAGTCGGTATTTTTTCCGGCAAGAAATTGCAGGAAACCATCGATCTAGACGGCGAACCCCTGACACCGGTCACCTTTCCACGGGAAATGTCTTCCGAGCTGTCCGAAGTGGAAGAAGAAGCATTGGAATCCGGTGATGAAGTGCGGGAATTTCAAAGCCGGTATCAACATGTTGACGGCGATTTAACCATCATCGTACCGTACCGATTTCTTATGGCGGCCGGCGGACATTTAAAAGCAGTCGCCGTGCGCCCCTCCCCGGGAAAATTGATCGAGGCTGTGGCCCAGTCCTTGAATGATCGCTTTGGACTGTCTTTGTTCAGCGGAGAACCGGACGGCAACTACCTTTACCATGCCAGCGACAGCATGAGCTACAGCGGTGTGCCCAACATTATTATTCCGCTGATTATTTCTATTTTTATTGTCCTGAACACCATGATCGGCAGCGTCTATGAGCGCAAGCGTGAAATCGGGATCTATACTTCGGTGGGATTGGCACCATCTCATGTATCCTTTCTTTTCATTGCCGAGGCCCTGGCATTTGCCGTTTTAAGTGTGGTGTTCGGATATCTGCTGGCACAAACCACCGCCAAACTTTTTGCCGAGACTTCTCTGTGGTCGGGAATCACCGTGAACTACTCCTCGATGTCAGGTGTCGCCGCCATGATTCTGGTTATCGTCGTGGTGCTGATATCGGTAATTTATCCCTCCAAAGTGGCCGGCGAGATTGCGATGCCCGATGTAAACCGCTCCTGGTCACTGCCCCAGGCTCGAGGAAATGAACTGGAAATGACGCTGCCGTTTCTAATGACTTACAAGGAGCACCGCAGTATCGGGGGGTTTCTATATGAATATTTTGAGGGACACCAGGATATTTCGCATGGCATGTTTTCCACCGCCAATATTGAGTTCGATTTTGTCTGCGAGAAACCGCCCGGTATGACTGAAGAATGGTATGACTGCCCGGAAGGCGCCTGTGAGTATGATCAGTGCCTTCAGATAAAAACGCGGGTTTGGTTGGCGCCCTTTGATTTCGGAATTATGCAGCGGGTGGTGCTTAAATTCAGACCGGCTGCAAATGAGGCCGGATTTCTAGAAATATCCGTCCAACTCATTCGTGAGGCGGGTGAAGCCAATGCCTGGCACCGGATCAACAAAGCCTTTTTGCATGATGTTCGCAAGCAATTATTGATATGGCGCTCCTTTGATGACCGAACGAAAGTTCACTACGAACGGCTGTTAATCAGTGCGGAAAAAGAATTGGGGGCGAGGCGTTGATACTTATTGGTTAACGGTTGGTGCCCGGAATGGTGAATGTTGCCTGCGACATGACCTTTCATTGTTCCCCCATTTGTTCAAACTAAGAAGCCCCGGGTCGTTCCTCCGGGCTATAGGCCTGCGGCTTCCGGCTCCTAGAGCTTACAGCTCAGAGAGGCTGGAAGCCGGATCCGGAATCTTTGTTTGCGCTTTAGAGTTTTTCTTCGATCAAATTGGTCGCCTCAGGCGTCCAGCGGCGCCGCTGCCTGCCCTGCGCAGCCTGAAAGGCGAAGAAGGGAAACCTGAAACCAAAAAGAAGGATTCATGATCGAAAGCCGAAACAGCTCTCCGAACAAGGAAGCGAAACCTACAGACATTGATGCGGCACCCGGCCACAAGATCCGGTTTCGCGCCTTATTGCTGGGATCCTGTCTTGCCCTTGCGATTTGTATTATTACACCTTTCAACAATGCCTACCGGCAGGGAACCCCGCTGGGCGGGGGACATTTCCCTTTGGCACCGTTTTATTTTCTGATCTGGTTGATGATCTTCACCGCCATCATTCGGGCATTATTCAAAGGCCGGAACTTGCTGACCGGAAAGGAGCTGCTGGTTTCCTGGTCCCTGATGGTGTTGTTATCGGGCATCGCCTGGACCGGTCTGGCGCGCACGTTTTTTATCAATTTCACCGCACCCTATCACTTCGCTACGGTTGAAAACCGCTGGGAAGAAGTATTGCAGCCCCTGCTGCCAAAAAGCTGGTATCCTCAAAGTCCGGAGGCCATTGAAGAATTTTACAACGGATTGACCGGCGGCAGGCAGATGGGGTGGCTGGAGGTTCTGAGAAACATTCCCTGGGATGCCTGGCTGGGGCCGCTGCTCGGTTGGGCGGGGTTTGTTTTGCTCTGCTATATCGTGTTTGTCTCCATTGTCAGCCTGTTGAGTAAACAAGGACTTTACAACGAACGGATGAATTTTCCTTTGCTGCGGGTGCCGCTGCTGATGCAGGAAGCCTTTGACAATCATCAGCTGGGCGGCTTTTTAACCAACCGTTTTCTGTTGGCCGGTATTTTAATCCCGATATGTCTGCACTTGATCAACGGGCTGAATTTTTACAATCCATCGGTTCCGTCGATTCCCACCTTGATTCTGGCGGGGAACTATTTTCCCAAGCAGGGTCTTTTTTCAGGATTTTATAAACTTAAAATTTACATTTATCCGGCATTTATTGGATTCGCCTTTTTAACATCCAAACAGATATCCTTTTCATTTTGGGTGTTCTATATTGGCGGAGCCCTGCTCTTCGGCATCCTTTACATCCTGGGTCTAAATATTCCGGAGGCGGCCCTGGGTGTAACCTTCGGCCCGACCATCGCGCGGCCCGAAGAAACTCAGATGATCGGCGCCTATCTGGTGTTTTTCGTGTTTCTGGCCTGGCTGGCCCGGTTTCATTTGCTGGAGGTACTGCAAAAAGGCTTAGGTTTTAAGAAGGATGAAAATTTAGAAAAGGAGTGGCTTTCCACCCGACTGGCCTTTTGGGGAGCCGTCGGCGGCGGATTTGCAATTGTGATGTGGTGCCACTATTTCGGTATCCCGTTCCTTTTCTCTTTTGTGGTGGTTGGCGCCTTTTTACTTTTTACCCTGGTGGCCACCCGGGTGATTTGCCAGGGCGGGATAGCGTATTTTACACTGACTGCAGCACCGCTGGACGGTATCATAGCTTTTTTCGGCACCCGGTTTTTTACCGGCGTCGGCCTTGTTGTTGCAGGTGTCGTTCAAAAGTTATTATTTGTTGATTTGCGGGAGTCTCTTATGCCGTCACTGCTGCATGCCCGCAAGGTGACGGACAAAACCACAAACAATCACCGGATATTTTACTTTATCATTCTGGTTTTGATCGCCGGAATAGTTGTTTCGTTTCTTGCCATGCTCGCTCTGTGTTACAAATTCGGTGTGCGTGAGCTCGAGCTTGATTGGGCCACCCGAACGACTGTGGCGGTTTACGACAACCTTTACAGCCTGATCGAATCGCCGATCGAAACCAGCAAGTGGGTGACCATATTTACCCTGGCCGGTGCCTTCGTGATGCTGATTCTAGTGATTTGCTACCATCGGTTTTACTGGTGGCCGATACATCCCATCGGCTATTTAACCGCATACAGTTCGGCTATGAGAATTCTGTGGTTCAGCTTTTTCGTCGGATGGCTTTGTAATGCCTTGTGTATGCGCTACGGCGGGGTCGGGTTGTTTAAAAAAATGCGCAATTTTTTTATCGGTCTGATCATCGGCGATTTCCTGATGGCCGGTTCCTGGGCCATTTACGGATTGTTCAGTTATTCGAGCTACCTCGTGCTGCCGAACTAGCGGGCAGAGGGCAGAGCGCATAGAGCAAAGGGCAAAGGCTGGGCCAAGTTGGTGCAAGGCAAAATCGCTCTATGCCATGCACTTTGCGCTATGCCGCTGGTAATGAAGTAAATTTTTGTCAAGCTGCATTTAAATAAACTGAAAATACGGTTTTTGGGCAACGAGTATGTACGAAGACAAAGAACTCCAGGAATATAGAGATCTTTTAAAGACCCCGGATCATTTTGAGGAGGGGTTTGACTGGAAGACTATTGTGGGAGCGATTTTTATCGGCTTTCTCATGATGCCGGGCAGCATGTATCTGCAGCTGGTAATCGGGACGGGAATCGGGCCGGCAGCGCGTTGGGTGACCATTATTCTTTTCGCCGAATTGGCCAAGCGTTCTTACAGTGAGCTGAAGCAGCAGGAAATTTTCTTGCTGTTTTACATGGCCGGCGCAGCCCTGCACACGCCGTTTCAAGGTCTGTTGTGGAACCAATACCTTGTACAATCCGATGCGGCACGAATGTTGGGTCTGACGGATTTTATTCCCACCTGGGTGGCACCGCCGCCGGACTCTTCTGCTTTGGTGGAGCGGACTTTTTATCATCGCGATTGGTTGATTCCCATCCTGCTGCTCATTGGAACCCAGATTATCCAGCGGATCGACCAGTTCGGATTGGGCTACGCACTTTATCGAGTCACCTCCGACGTCGAAAAACTGCCGTTTCCGATGGCCCCGGTGGCGGCTCTGGGAACCATGGCGCTGGCTGAGTCCACCGAGGAAAAAGAGAAAAGCTGGAAATGGCGCGTGTTTTCCATCGGCGGAGTGATCGGTCTGGCTTTCGGAGGGATCTATGTTTTGCTGCCCACCGTATCCGGGCTTATTCTATTGGAGCCGATTCGACTGATTCCCATACCGTGGGTTGAATTGACCGGCCACACCGAGGATATTCTCCCTGCGGTGGCCACCGGCATTCAATTTGATCTCGGTTTGGTTTTCATCGGCATGGTCTTGCCTTTTTGGGCGGTCATCGGCGGTTTGGTGGGGCTGATCATCACCATTATAGCAAATCCGATTTTGTACCACCATGGAATCCTGACTCGCTGGCATCCGGGAATGGGGACGGTCGATACCGTCTTTGCCAATAATTTCGATTTCTACCTGAGCTTCGGCATCGGCCTGGGATTGGCGATTGCTCTGATCGGCGTCTGGCATGTGCTGCGATCTTTCGGCAAAAGCAATGCGGCCCAGCGCGGAACGTTGCAGGATCTTTTTCGCCCGCCCAAGGGCCGCGGGGATTTTAATTTCTGGATTTCGATCGGGATCTATGTTTTTTCAACCACGTCATACGTGCTGTTGTGCGTCTGGCTGGTTCCCAACTTCCCGGTGATGTTCTTTCTGGCTTACGGATTTATCTACACCCCGGTTGTCTCCTATATTACCGCGCGAATGGAAGGTATCGCCGGGCAGTTTGTTAGCTTGCCACTGGTGCGTGAAGCCAGCTTCATTGCCGGTGCCAAGTATTTTGGTTATCAGGGCATTGAGATCTGGTATGCACCCATACCGATCCACAATTACGGCCAGGCGACGGTCAGTTTTCGTGAGATCGAACTGACCGGTACGAGCATTCGCGGAATCATCAAATCTGAAATTGTGGTTTTTCCGATCGTGATGGTGGCCAGCCTGCTGTTTTCCCAATTCATCTGGCGTCTGGCTCCGATTCCGTCCAGTGCCTACCCTTATGCCCAGGAGTTGTGGCATTTGCAGGCGTTGAACACGCTGTTGATGCAGACGTCCACCCTGGAGGGTAATTCTCTTTTCTACCAGGCCCTCAGCGGAGTTTATGTGATGGCGGGCATGGGGCTGGGGGTTGTCACCTACGTGATCTTAACCCTGTTCGGTTTGCCGATTATGCTTGTCTACGGAATGGTGCGTGGGCTGGGACAGAGCACGCCACACGGACTTATTCTGGAAGTTGTCGGAGCCTTGCTGGGGCGCTTTTTCTTTTTGAAGCGTTACGGCGCCATGTGGCGGCAATATGCCCCGGTGCTCCTGGCCGGTTTTTCCTGCGGGATGGGATTGACCGGTATGTTTGCGATGGGGGTTACACTGATTCTCAAGTCCCTGGAGCGATTGGCATACTAAGAATTGAAAATTGAAGATTGCAGATTGAATATTTATGGTGTTCTATCATTTTTAGCCTCCTTTTAATTTGAATATTGTAGATTGAATAATTATGGTCTTTTTAGCTTATTTAGGGAATAACTGGTCGAATATCATAAAAAGACGGAACACCTTGAATATTCAATTTTCAATCTTCAATTGATTGGCGAAACACCTTAAATATACAATATTCAATTTTCAATCTTCAATGTAAAGGGGGGAGCGCAGTATGAAAAAGATACTTGTTTTAGCTACCGGCGCAGCACTATTATGGATTGCCAATGTTTGTCCGGCTGCCGATGCGCCTCATCAGGTGGCGGTTTTCAAATTAAATACCGATATCGCAGCTGTCAAGGATTATGTCATCATGGAAACCGCTTTGCCCATCCGGTATATGGAAAACATTGAAGAGGTGGAGATAAAGCCGATGGAGGGCATTAAAAGCGGCTTGATCGCTTATGCCACCTGCACGGCGCCGGGTCATATCGTCAGAATAAAGCTCAAGTATAGTGATTCGACTAAAAATTTCTATGAAAAACTTTTTGCAAAGTTTAAAGAGAGATTCGGTGAGCCGGATGAATATCGTGGTGATCCTTTTCACATTCTCATCAGCTGGAAATGGTCCTTTGTCGACAAGGACGGCAACCGAATCAGTATGACCCTACAGCACAACACCATGGATACCGAGGAAAAAATGGGCAATGCCGTTAAGCTTACCATGACCAACCTTATCGACGAGGATCAACGCTGTTACGCCGTCAAGGCTCTTGATCAACGGGAAAAGCTACGCCAGCGGGAATGGAAGACGATAACGACGGGGTTGACCGGCTGGAATCTATATGTGCCGCGGTAGATTAAATTGGAGTATCGGAGTAATAGCGTATTGGAGTATTGGGTAAAAGGATTATTTTTTTCATTACCCCTTTACGCGACAACTGCAAATCGTTGAACGAGGAATAAGGAAAATTCTATTTAGTGTCTGAAAGAAAAGTGATGATTTCGAGTAGGTTGGGTTGAGCCCGACCGATCATGTTGGGTTTCGTCCCTCAACCCAACATGATCTACGAGAATCAAGCTCTTACGCCGATATGGATTCCTAAGGGCAAAACCCAACACAGCCTTTTTGACGGGTTTTCTTTCAATCACTATTTAGCTTTCACGAAGCCAAGAATTGACTGATCACTGGAAACAAGTCGCCTGGAACGGTATCCGGTTTAAGGCCCCGCCTGAATGGGAGATCGGCCAGATCGGTATCCGTCATCTGATATTGGAAGATGAATCGGGACCCGTGATGGAAGTAAAGTGGGGACCTGTGAAAGGCAGTTTTTCACATAGAGCCCACCTGAAACGACTCTCTGCTTCACAATCCAGAATCAATAAAGGCAGCATTGCTGAATGGTTCCTGCCGCCGCCCTGGGAAAAGGCACTGGCTGATTACAAGACCAGCGGCTTTGTGTGGCAAAGTAAAAATACAAGCGGTCGCGGAGCCATTCTGTTTTGTCCTGTTTGCCGCAATGCAACTCTGATTCAATTTTTTGGAGATAGTTGGCTGGAGCGCGAAAAGGTACTGCTGGCCGTTCTAAAATCTTTGCGGGACCACCTATCGGCAAACGTGGTACTCTGGACGGTTTTCGACATCCGGTTGAAACTTCCCGCTGCATTAAGGTTGACGCGCTACCGGTTTGAGACCGGCAAATACGAGCTCTTATTTACCGATGGCCGGCAAAACCTCCGATTTTACCGCTGGGCACCGGCGGCTGCCATACTGGGCGGGCGGGATCTCATCTGGTTTTGCGGGACGATTCCTGAATTTGCCGCCGGGCAACCGGAAGTGACGACCATTGACGGATGCGCTGCAATAGAAGGATGCTTTTCACCCGCCGGCGACTGGCGGCGAGCCATCAGCCGCTTGAAGGCAAAACCGTCATTTTTCTGGTTTCGCCTGTGGCATCTGGAAGATAAAAACCGTATTCTTGGTGTTCGGGCCGAAAGCAAACGCGCGCTTGATTTTCACCTCTTAGGTCAGATTTGCTCAGATTATGAAAGTCTTTAGAGACAGGCACCGAAAAAGTCCCCTATCCCGCAGCCAGGCACTTGATTACCGCCCGGCCAAAAGCCTTCATATTTCAGAAATGCGGCTAGAGACCGGGGAGGTGCTCTTGGAATATCCGCTGACGGTAAGGCCGTGGATGGCTGCCATGGCCAAACGCTTTGGAAGACCCACGGATCGGGTTTATACCAAAAAGCTTCAATTGGATGCTTTGGGGACCGCAGTTTGGGATCTGGTGGATGGGAAGCGTTCCGTACGCCGCATTGTCCAGATTTTTGCCGAAACCCATCGTTTGGAAAAAAAGGAGGCCGAGGTTTCCGTGACCAGTTTTATCAAACAACTGGGACAGCGCGGTCTCCTCGGCCTGCGATGATTTTTGGCGGGAGCAAGGTAGGCTTTAGCCGGAAAAAAGCGTTATGCAGCAAAAATTCTTTATATACATCAGCGACCACCGGCAGAGCGTGGTCCCGGCCCCTTCCCGGGTAGCCTTCCTCATATCCCAAGCAGTGCTGGTGGTCGCTGATTAACGCTTAAAATGCCTTGAGCGCATCGTCCATGTTGGCAACGATCGGCAAGAATGAATCAAACCCTGCGATTTCGAAGACTTCCTTGACATAATCCTGCATGGAGCAGAGCATGATCCGGCCGTCTTCGCGCTTGATGGCTTTAGTTGCTTTTAAGATGACGCGCAAACCGGCACTCGAAATGTAGTCTAGATCCTTAAAATCAACAACCATATTTTTCGACCCATCGGATATCGCCTGAAAAATTTTTTGCTCAAACCCCTGTGATGTATTTGAATCCAGGCGACCGTTAAGTCTAAAGATGTTGATGCCGCTTTGTTTTTCCTCGATAATTTCCATTGCCATCCTCCCAGTTGACACGTATGTTAAAATCGATTCGTGAATTTTTGTGTCGCTATATTTTTTGAACTAAGATTCATCTTCCGAGAGATTTTTTTTGAGCGTTAAAACATTTTTATCCCCGCAGCGTTCATAGCATATGTCATCCATCAGTTTGCGTATGATGTGAATTCCCAGTCCGCCTATTTTGCAATCCTCAACCGAGCAAGCGACATCAGGGGTTGCAAATTCGATCGGATTAAACGGAAGGCCGTCATCCTCGATGCACAGGCAAATTTCCTCTTTCTGCGGTGTAATGGTCACCTTAATAATATGCTCGTCATCGTCACTGAATCCGTATGAGATGATGTTGGTGAACAATTCGTCCAAGGCCAGGTTTATCTCAAATATCAGTTTCTTTGATAATCCGAGTTTTTCGCCAACAGTTTCCAGATTCATGCACAAGTTATCTAGTTCGGAAAGGCTGCTCTTGAGTTCAAATGAATACGCTTTCTTCGCCATAAAGCGACCACCTTTCGAGGATCCGGGTACAGCGACCCTGATCTTGCTGTTCCCCCACACTCCTATTGAAATCTTGCCCTGCTGTCGCAGCTCAGATGAGGGTTACCCCCAGTCTCCTCATACATTCACCACATTGATCCCCTCGATCAGCAAGAAACCGCTTTTCCCAGTTATCTATATGCTGGGCCACGGCTTTACATATCTTCATCATCAAACCGGGAAACTGCTCCATGGTTTTGGCAAACTTCTCCCGGCTCAAAACGAGGCAGGTTGTATCCGTAACTGATTTCAGCGAAAATAACCGGCCCGTTTCGCCCAGTAACGTCAAGCCTCCCAGAAAATCCCCGGTCCCACAGTCGCGAACTTCAGATATTTCGCCGTTGTTTGTGCGCTCAAGTCTGGCTTTACCATCGATAATATAGAACGCCTGGCCGTCGTCCTCGTCCTGGCGAAAAATATGCTCGCCCTGTCTGAATTTTTCTCTCGTACAAAGATAAGCGAAAATTTTTAGGGTTTCAAGTGGAAGTCCTGAGAAAAAGTAGGTTTGTCTCAAGATTTCCAGATTTTCCTGGAATTCACTTGAAGGGTTTTGCTTATTTTTTTCCGACAAGCTCATAGAGCATCCCTTTCCGGGCCATCAGTTCATCATATGTGCCCATTTCAAGAATTTTGCCGGCCTTCATGACCGCGACCTTGTCATAATTTTTGATGGTATCCAGCCGGTGAACAACGGAAACCACGGTGCTTTTCTTCTTCCAGCGGGTTTCCAACAGGTTTTGAATGCGGGTCTGGGATTTGTTGTCAAGCGCCGACGTTGCTTCGTCCATTATCAAAATCCGCGGCGCCTTGAGAAATATTCTGGCTATTGCCAGCTTCTGCTGCTGCCCACCGGACAATTTGTCTCCCTTGGTGCCCACCTGATAATGCATGCCGATTTCGATGATGGTTTCCAGAAAATCTTCCTCAATTAAAAGCTGAATAATGCTCTGGTCGATTCTTTCCTGGGCCTGGGGATTGGCAGTCTTCGTTTTACCGAAAAAGATATTGTTCAAAATTGTCTGAGAATATATGTACTCCGACATTTGATAAAAAGTAAATGCCTCCGGGTCGTCTTCGGCAATTTTATCGTGAAACAGCGCCCGGCTTTCAAGAATCAACATCTCCAGAATTTCCGGCAACGCAGCCATCTTATGAATACCGGGTGTAAACCGCAAGCCCAATTCCAGCAGTTTTTGGCGATCCTCATCATCCAGTTCGTGCAGTCTCTTTTTCTTCAAATGTTCTTCCAGAACTTTGAACTCTTCCAGCTCCTCCGGGTTTAGTGGACTTTGCTGAAAAAAAACGGCATCCGGCGGCAGACCACCCAGAATATCAACCGTTTGCCGGCAGAGATTGGCACCCAGGCTAAGCAGCGGTCGGGTCAGGTCGGCGGTGTCCAGAAACTCCAAAAAATATTTGCTTTTAGCCAAATTTTCACCGGCAAATTCAGGCTTGTTGGGGGCACCGAAGGTCAGATTTTCAGCCACGCTGGAGTAGTAAAGATATTGGTTTTCATCAAAAAATTCGACAAAATCCGCCAGTTCTTCGCCGTAATCCTGCTGGAAGTTCTTGCGGATGCGAATAATCGCGTCGACCAGTTCCTTATGCTGATCATGGGTCAAAATAGCGTTAAGACCGAATCGCAGCACGTCGACGAAAATGCCGGTTTGATGGAGGACGGCAATAATGTCGTCCAGGGAGGGCATGCCGTTTTTCCCCTCCCCCTGACCGTTATCTCCGGTTTTGGCCCGACAGGAGTAGAGAATATTTTCTTCGATCGAACCTTCAAATATGAACGGGCTCTGGGCCACGAAACCCATATTGTATATGATGTCTTTTTTGGTGAGTCCTGAAACTTCCTTGTCGCCGATCATTACGCTTCCGCCGGTGTATTTATAAAGCTGCCCGATACACAGCGCCAGCGTGCTTTTGCCGCTGCCGGAAAATCCCACCAGCGCCAAGTGCTCGCCCGGCTTCAAAGACATGTTGATGCCGTCGAGCAGGGGAATACCGCTGTCGGTTACGAAAGACAAATCCTTTACCTCCACGCTGCCATCCAACTCCAGCGGTTCGCGGCCACGGGGCTCCAGCTCGTGCTCCGGTTCAACGTCGAAATATTCCATGGTGCGGTCGTAGTTGATCCTGCCGTCCTGGTATACCTGATAAAACTCGATAAGTTCTTTCCAGGGATCAAATAAACGTTCCTGGGCCGACAAAAATGCAACCAGTGCTCCCAGTTCCAGCCGGCCCTTGATGGTCAGATACCCTCCCAGTAAGAACACCAGAAAAGGCCCCAGCCCGGTGAAAAAACCATTGAGCGTTTTGACGCCGAATCGATACAGGCTCCAAACGATCCTGATTTTCAGCAACCGGTCGACCAGTTTGTTGTATTTACGGCGTTCCAACCTATAGGAGCCGTTACCGTGGATTTCATGAATCCCGGAAATGGATTCCGCAATTCGGGCCGAAAACGTCCGGGCCGTGTCCACGCGTTTTTTATTGGCCTTATTGACACCCCTTTGCAGCAGCGGCAACAAAAAAACGACGAACGGATAAATACTCAATGATACGGCAGCCAACAGCGGATTGAGCCAAAACAGGTAGCCGGCAAAAGCCAGCAGGGTCAAAACGTTGGTGACGGGTGCTGACACCGCCATTCCGACGAAATTGCCGGGCATGGTCAACTCCGTCGTGAGGGCATTGACAACGGTCCCGGGTTGGGTTCTTCTGAAATAGTTCAACGGCAGGGTCAAGATGTGACTGTACAGCGCTTTGCGCATGCGGGCGGTGGTCCGCTGGGTGATAAGGGTTTGAATGATATTGGTCAGGTATTTCAGTAGACTGAAGAAAACCACCGCTGCCAGGTAGACGCCGCTGTATAAAAGTAGTATATCGATGCTTCTCAGCTTGATGGCTTCGTTGACGATGCGCTTTTGCATTTCAAGGGGCAAAACCCTGGCAAAAACCATCACGACGATGATAAGCAAGAGCAGTAATTGAAATTTAAGATTACCGTCGAATATCCAGGAAAACAGGGAACGTTTGACGATAGGAAGTTCAGCTTTAGCCATGGCAGGCTCCTTCACCCTTTTGAATATGAAATTACGTAATCAGGGGATAACTTTCGGGTTTCGGCCATTCTATGAATTCGTAATTATTACTATTAATGAGTAGGTATGACAAGGATAAATTCGTGAGCATAAACGTAACCACTGAATGCTTATTTGCAACCCGGGCCCGGTCGGCTGCCTCCAGTTGAACCTGATGAGAATGTTCAACGTGGTCCGGGCGGATGAATAACAACTTTAGGGAGGTTTGTTGATGCGATTTCGCTGGAAACTGACGATGTTGCTTTTATTGATTGCTCTCGTGCCCATGATGTCCATGCGATTTTTTGGAAAGCGCAGCGTGCGCGCGCTGGCAGACGAACTGGTCTCCCGCTCCAGAGAGAATCTTAATGTAAACACCAAAAACCGGCTGAAGTTTGTGGTCGAATCTTATTCGCAAATGCTTTCCCAGAAAAGAGAGTCGCTTGAGATTGCGCTGGTTTATCAGTCCGGAGAGATACAACGTTTTCTGGCTCAAAAAAGTTTGGAACCTGCAACCATTTATTTTGCCGAAGATTTTGATGCTAAACGCAATTTGCCCCAAGATCTGGCGACCTCCCCCAGCCACTATCGATTCATCTCGGAAGATAAAAGGGAATTGATGCAAGTTACCTATTCGGCCCAGGTTTTCAATTGGGTGGCGGGTATTCATCCGTCGGAAGTTAAAGGCGATATTGAACGTTTATCGCCTCTGACTTCGATCTATCTGGGCTTGTCATCGTACCTCAAAGAGCTGGTGCTCTGGCAATACATCGCGCTGGATAACGGGTTGTACACCGCCTATCCCGGTCACGGCGGATTTCCCGAAGGGTATGATCCGAGAAAGCAGCGCTGGTACACAGAGGCTTTGAATCTTGACAGCTTCTGGACGGACCAGTTTGTGGATGCGGTTACGCGTCAGAGGGTAATCGCCGTGTCTCGTCCCATAACGGGTCCCGATGGAAAGATTACGGGCGTCACCGCCCTGATAATTCCCATTCGCAATCTTCTGGAACGCCGTCTGCTTTTAAGGCATATTCCTGACCAAACCCGCTCTTTTGTGGTCTACCTGGCCACCCGGCCCGGCACCGGTAAAAACGGCATCCGGGTGATTGCCCGGGAAGATCCGGCCGATCTTGAGCATCGAAGCTGGCACATCCCTTTGCAGGAGGACTGGCTGGTTGCCGATGACGATACCCAGTATCAAGCGATGCTGCAGGATCTTGAAAAGGGAATCGGTAATATCCGCAGAATGCGCTACAGCGGCTGTGATTGCCTCTGGGTTTACGGACCGATTCATCAGCAAAGCTTTCTGATGCTGATTACGCCGTACACCGAAATTATCAAACCCGCCCTGCAGGCTGAAGAATATATTCAATCCCAGATTCGGAAACTGCTGACGCTCACCAGCTACACGATTGCCGGAATTTTCGTTATTATTGTTATTCTGGCGCTGGTATTTTCACGATCCGTCACCAAGCCGATGCAGATATTGGCTGACGGCGCTCGGCGTCTTGCGCAGGGACAGCTCGACACCCGGGTGGACATCCGCTCCCGGGATGAATTTGGCGATATGGCGCGGGTATTCAACAGCGTCGGACCTCGGCTGGAGGAACACTATCAATTGCTAAAATCGTTGGATCTGGCTATGGAGGTTCAGCAGAATCTTTTGCCAAGATTCGATCCGCAGGTCGAAGGTCTGGATATAGCGGGAGCAAGCGATTATTGTGAGGAGACGGGCGGTGATTATTTTGATTATCTTGGGGCGACCAAGGATAAAATTAGTGTAGTGGTCGGTGATGTATCCGGCCACGGTATTTCTTCGGCCCTTTTGATGACCACCGCCCGCGCTTTGTTGCGTCAACGCACTGCCATGTCCGGCAGCATCAAGGAAATTGTCACCGATGTGAATCGACGGCTGACAGAGGATACAAAGGAATCCGGTCAGTTTATGACCCTTTTCTACGGCGAGATCAATCTGCAGGAAAAAATGTTCTGCTGGGTGCGCGCCGGGCATGATGCCGCCTTTTTCTTTGACAGCCAATCGGATTTTTTTACGGAGCTTGGTGGAAGCGGTCTGCCTCTGGGGGTCACTGCAGACGCTGAATACGAGCAACTTCAATGGGAAATAAAGCCGGATCAGATCATTGCGATCGGTACGGACGGAATTTGGGAAACCCATAATTCCCAGGGCGAGATGTTCGGCAAAGAAAGGCTGAAAAAGATCATCCGCGACCAGGCACAAAAAAGCGCCCGGCAAATTATTGATGCGGTGACTGCGGCACTGGATGATTTTCGTTATCCCCTACAAAAAAAATCTGATGATATCACGCTAGTGGTCATCAAAGTGAAAGAAGCGGTCGAATAACACATTGATCCTGGCACCACGCCATATATTCAGCAATCGGATTGGAATTGCTGAAATTGTCGTCCAAATAATGAAATTTCAAAGCACCCGATGTTTGCTTTGACAAAACTCAGTTCAAAAGACTATATTCAGCCCTATTATTACAGAATTGAAATCGGACAGGTCTGAAAAGGATGAAGTTTTTTCTCTGCGTAATTGGAATGGTTATGATCATTGAAGGATTGCCGTATTTTGCCTTTCCGGAAAAAATGAAATTCTGGATCAAAAAAATAGCCGGGACTCCGGAAGGATCCTTGCGCAGGTTCGGACTTGTGCTCATGTTGCTCGGGTTGGCATTCGTCTACTTTGGGAGGCAGTAGACCTCTTGGAAACTGATGGTTTCTGGTGTCAGGTGTCGGCGCTGACGATGACCGCCGGGGTGGCCAGTTTGATTAAAAAAAATCTAATGAACATCGAACATCGAACATCGAAC
>CP070771.1:287071-303048 GCA_020345785.1 Desulfobacterales bacterium | reverse complement strand
ACCTGCACCCACATGAACCGGATATCTCCCCGGTCCAGGGCCCGGAACATTTCGACCGTGTGATAGGTCGGTTTGGGATCGATGTTTTCCACCGGCACATTCCAGATTTTAGCGGCCAGCTGGCGGTGCTCTTCATTCATGACGACGCCGTGAGGAAGCTTGTGGGTCAGGGTTCCCACCTCGCGCACCGTGCCGCAGGCGCTCGGCTGGCCGGTCAGCGAGAACGGACTGTTGCCGGGAGTGGAGATTTTGCCCACCAGCAGATGACAATTGTAGACCAGGTTGTTGATCCAGGTTCCCCGGGTGTGCTGATTCATGCCCATGCACCAGAAGGAGGTCACCTTCTTGTCCGGGTCCCCGTAAAGAGAGGCTAAATATCTGATGTCTTTGGCCGGCACCCCGGATATTTTTTCGACCTTTTCCGGTGTGTAATCCTGCAGAAACTCTTTATAGGACCAAAAATCAACAGTTTCCGCTTTGTCCTGGAATTTGAAATGGTCTTCGGTGCCGTAGCCGATGTTGGTTTTGCCTTTGTGAAACGAAACGTGATTTTTGACAAATTCCCAGTTGACCCAGTCGTTGCGGATAATCTCGTAGCAGATGGCATTGGCCACGGCCAGATCTGTCTGGGGTTTGAAAAGAATCGATCGGTCGGCGGCCTGGCTGGTGCGGGTCGTGCGGGTGGCAAAGTCGATAATCTTAACATGGCCCTTGCTCTTGCGGTTGGCGAGCATTCGCGAAAAGAGCACCGGGTGCATTTCAGCCATGTTGTTACCCCAGGTAATAAAGACATCGGCGTGGTCGATGTCGTCATAGCATCCCATAGGTTCATCCAAGCCGAAGCTGGTAAGGAATCCCGTCACTGCGCTGGCCATGCAAAGACGGGCATTGGCTTCCACATTGTTGGTGCCGATACAGCCTTTAAACAGCTTGGATGCCACATAGCCGTCGGGAATCGACCATTGTCCGGATCCATAGATGGCAACCGCATCCTTGCCGTGGCTCTGAATCGTCTCTTTCATTTTTGCGGCCACCAGGTCGAGGGCTTCCTGGAGGGGCACTTCGACCAGTTTGCCGTTTTTGCGGACCAGGGCTTCTTTGACTCGGTCCTTACCATAAAGGATCTGTACGGAATGGTAGCCTTTGACACAGCACAGCCCTTTGTTGACCGAACAATTAGGATCGCCTTTGACGGCCACGGCCCGGTCGCCGGAAACACCGACCAGAAGACCGCACCCCGTGCCGCAAAATCGGCATGGCGTTTTCTTCCATTCAATACCCCCCGCAGATGAATCTAAATTTTTCCAGGCGCCGAAACTGATTCCCGGAAACAGGACGGTCGCTGCAGCAAGTGCACTTTGGGCAGCTGCGGATTTAATGAATGCTCTTCGGGTAATATCCATTTGCCACTCCTTTGATGGGTCCTTTTAAGATTTTGGCCTGGTAGAATATAAATTCTTTACTCGTCCGTATGGCCAAAGGTCATGCCAAGAGATTCCAACGTTTTTAATTTTTTAAGTTTTTTCTGTAGTTGCTTTTCGGTCTCCTCGTCCGGCGTTTCGGTTACAAGGATCAGGATATTTTCATTTTCGGACGCAGTAGCCTCACAATATTCGAGGGCCGCCAAATCATTGAGCAGTTGCCTTTTCGCTCCCTTTTTAGGGTAAGCCAGGTAACTGAAAACGGGCATTGATTCTCCTTGATGATATGGTTGAATTTGAAATTAATCCGCACCCGATGCCGGGCCGGCAAATTTTCTGGAAGCAGTTAAAGAATATGTACATTTCGCAAGACGAGTCCTCGTACGGAAGGTGATAATTATGGAGTAGATCAATTCATACCTGCGAAATAGAATTAATTCTTTGACTTAAGTCAAATTTAAAAAATTTCATATCAAATTTTTATAGAATATAAAAATAGGGCAAAATACGTATTTTGGAAATATGGATACTGTATTTTTGCAAAGCGCGGCTTAATATGGCGGAGTTATAACCCTCAGAGCATCCCGGTCCGGAGTTAAAAAGCCTTCCTTGACACCTTTTAAATACACTGGGTGAAGTTATTCGGCGCCTTCGAATTCTATCCGCTCCCGGCTTTGACAAATCGACTGCAGATCAGCAACTTATCACACGAATTCAAGACCTTGCCGCTCGATTCATCAAATCTCTCGATGATATATGTCCGCCCAAATATTGCCGGATACTCGAGAGCGGAAGGAGCTTGTATAATACTGACTTCCTGCCAAACATCAGTGTCCAAATGCGTGGCGATCGCTTCAATAAGCTCTGGAAGTTCCCGTCGAGCTAAAAATTTTTCTTCTGATTTAATTGTTTCGAAGGCACTCAATCAACATTGTCTGAGAGCCGATCTTGGAGGAACTTTTCTATGTTGACAGCACGTATGCCTTCGGCAACATCAAACTCGCGATCACCAAAGTAAAGGAATCGACCCTGGTGGATCACACCGTCTTCCATCGTGGTTTTTAGACTGCTCCCGTCACGCTTACCCAATGAACGAGCGCACTTCATTTCATATTTCTGTTTTTCAAGAGAAATTTATTATTAATGAGCTTTATTTTGCAAACCCCTCATGAATCTGTCTAAACCAGCAATACTTCTAGTATCAACCAGGATTTGAAATCTTAAGTTTTTTGCCTAATTTCCGATAAATAATTTATGTCGAGTTCATTGATAACAGCTTGTCGGCAGTTATTATTGTTTGGATTCAGCATAACGGTCCTGACTTTATCAGTATATACAACATCTTGCACGACAAATCAGAAAAAACCTGCTGCCGCCGCTCCTGATTTGAGTCGGGCGGCAAAAGTTGAAGGGCAACCTCAAACCAATCACGTGGAGCAGCGCATTCTTGAAGAATATCAGCGCTGGAAAGGAACCGGCCATCAACTTGGTGGAACCGGCAGGGAAGGCATCGATTGCTCCGGGTTTGTGAAAGCGGTTTACAAAGATGCCTTTAATATCAGTTTGCCGCGTACAACAACCGCACAGGTACGAGAGGGAAAACCGGTAGCCTTGGGCGATCTCAGGCCCGGAGACCTCGTTTTTTTTACCCCGCCGAATTATCCACGCCACGTAGGTATATTTTTAAACCGTTCCCAATTTGTGCATGCCTCCAAAACCAAAGGCGTCACCATTTCCAAAATCGATGACAATTACTGGCGCAAGTATTATTGGACCGCACGCCGTATTTTGCCTGCTGGCAAAAACCCCTAGCCGTCTCCAATCGTAGTTTTTTTACTAAACCGATCATATTTTAAATTGAAAATGAATCTTTATTCATGCGGCCAACGATAATTGACTGTGGAGTTAGAATCAATTGGCATCAAAAAAATTCGAAAAATTACCGTTGAAGTATTGATTATTCAAGCCTTGGCACTAGATCGGGCCAATCCGTAACCAGAGGCCTTTTTCGGACTTCTGCTTTTCAGGGTTGTTACCATCCGGGTAATTTTTGTTTTTGCGAAATAAACATAGAAAAACGGTTCTAGGTACAAAAATAAGGATGTTTCAATTAAGCCGTATTTTTGCCTCGATGGTAGGTTGGGTTGAGATCCGGGCGTTTTTTGTTGGTTTTCGTTCCTCTACCCAACCTACTAAAAACTGTCCATTGTCGCAGATTCGATACCAGGATCGAAACCCAACGGACCTATCGCGGTCGGTTGCCCTTTGGCCTTAATTTTGTATATAGGTCGGTAAAAAAATAACAGATACCTGAATTTTTTCCAGCGAACTGAGCTGCGGAGCACCTCCTAGCAACGCGCCTTTTTCATTGTTGTTAAGAATACGTGCAAAATTCAGGTAATAACTTACGTTCTTTTTGACATAGCAAGAATCGGGTGGCCAGGTCTTTCAATTGTCACTATATTTCCCTCAAAATCTAAGAGTTAAAACTCAAACAATTTGAGCTGAAAGTGAAAAGTGATACATGAGTTCAATGAAACCATTCGAGTGGGCGATGCTGGTGGTGCTTTCAGTTTTCTGGGGCGGCTCCTTCTTTTTTGTGGAAGTTGCACTGCGCGGCTTTCAGCCCTTTGCCATCGTCTTCCTGCGCGTGGTTTTGGCGGCACTCATATTAACAGCCGTGGTGTACCTTAAAAAAACAGCACCGGTAGTAAACTCAGCGGGTATGCTGATTTGTTCCAGTGTGATCATGCTTCCGCTGGTCCTTGTGACCGGCGCTTTGGGCCTATCTCAGCCATCCGCAGCACCCGTCGCGGCAGTCTTCGGCCTGGCGACCGTGAGTACCGCCATGGCCTACTTGCTCTATTTTCGGATTCTGGCCGCTGCCGGAGCAACCAACGTATTGCTGGTGACCTTTCTGATGCCGGTCAGCGCGCTCCTTTTGAGAGTGGGAGTGCTGGCTGAAGTCATCCACCTTCTGGAATATGCAGGTATGGGATGCATATTTCTGGGCCTCATGGTCATCGATGGGAGGGTTCTGAATAGAGTTTTACAGCTGAGCTATTTTCATGCAAAAGACTTTGAAAAGCGAGTATTGGCAGAAAAAAAATTGGACTAGAGATAGATATTTCGATCGAACGACGCGTCGCTAATCCGGTATCTTCCTGGTACCCGTCCACTTGCGAAACCGCTCGATCTCATTTTCGAGCTGATCGGCTACCGGCGAACCATGGGAAGTCGCGAGGCTCTTATACATCTCGATGGCTGCCTCGGTCAGCTTGTCCTGTGCCCTCAGAATAAAGACGGGTTCGTCTTTGCCTATTTTCGGAATATCAATTTTGCCGTACTTGCTTGATACCGCCATTTTGCGCCTCCTTTCGCGTTGATCTTTAGCTTAAATATAATTTTCATGAATATAGGGATAGGGGCATATGCAAAATGATGCTTATTCGGCCTTTAACCGGCACCATCTTCTCTGCCGCAGCTATCTTTTTCACCGCTTCACCGGTTCCGCATTTCTCCGATTCAAAATTCAGGCGCCCTTACCAAACGGGCAATGTGGATATACACACTCCTCACAATCCTTGCAAAGTCCCCCGTGACCCAAAAACGCCAGCTCCGCCTTACCGATTTTTTCCCCGGCCAGAATTCTGGGCAATACGAGGTCCAGCACCGTGATCCGGTGATACAAACCGCAGGCTGGTACCCCCAGCAACGGCACATCTCCGATGTAAGCCACCAAAAACATGGCGCCGGGCAGCACCGCCGAGCCGTAGTGCATCTCTGCGGCGCCGGCCATGCGGATGCCTTTGCGGGTGACATCATCCGGGTCTACGCTCATGCCGCCGCTCAACATCAGTAAATCACAGCCGCGCTCCAATTGGGTTCGAATGGCCTCGCTGATGATTTCAGGATCATCCGGGGCAAACGCCAGCGCTCCCACCGTGCTGTTCAGGGCAGTCACTTTTTCACTAAGAATCGGAGCAAACCGGTCTTCAATCAGACCGTGATAAACCTCGTTGCCGGTAATCACTAACCCCACTTTGGCCGGTCGCAGGGCTTTGACGGACAGGGTGGCGCCGTTCTGCTTCGCGATGGCGGCCGCCCGTTCAATCGGCGCGCGCTTCATTATCAGGGGTATAGCCCGGGTGGCGGCCACCAACTGTCCCGCTTTGACCAGGGTGTGATTATGCAGGGTGGCACACATCACTTCATCGACCATATTAAACGCCGCCAGCGATGTGGTATTGACGATGAAAAGACCGTCTCTTTCTGCCAGAAGCTTGATCTTGCCTTCCCGGGGCGCATCCTGCCAGACAATTCCTTCTCCGGCCAATCCGGCGGCTAAAATGGCCGCGGCCTCGTCTTCATGAATTTCGTCCTCAGCCAGGTCAAGCTGATAAAGATGATTCTTACCCAGCTTTTGCAGGTGGCACAGATCATCATCACAAACGGTGTAGCCTTTTAAAAAGGCCGGCCCTTTGAACTCGCCGGGGCGAATCTCGGTAATATCATGGGCCAGTTTGGTTCCGACGGCATCTTTTAGCTTTATTTTTTTTAGCACGATTCTGAGACTCCTTCTCGGGCATAGTACGAAAAGCACAGGGCATAGGGCATAGCGCTCGGAGCATAGAGCTGTAAGACCACCGCCGAATCCCTATCGCTATATCGATTTAATTCCATCCACTTGTCAACTAATCAACCAGTCAACTATCCAACTCATTTTCAAACCAACAAGAGCTCTCGGCTTTTGGCGACTGCTTTTCTTGCCGATCGCCGTCGGGCGCAGCTTGGCTGATTTTCTCGGGCGCCCAATTCATGTCCGGCCAGGTGACTTCACGAGCATCTGAATAATAGGCGCCTGCGGCGCAAGGCTTGCAGAGCTTGCGGCCATCTTTGATCACCTCGCGGTGGTCCCGTACTACCTGGCCGCAATGATCGCAGACCACCTTGCAGCGGGTAGGACCGGGCAGATCAAACTCATCGATGGTCACGTTCACTTGCTGCACCCGAAATAACACGCTGTCCGGCATGCGCTTGTAGGCTTCAAGTTGTTGAGGGTACTTCGGTTCTATTTCCGGTGCGTAAGCCGGTGCCAGGCTGCGGGCCTCTTCGGTGGAAATCACCCTAAAGGCTTTACCGGTTTCAAGATTCAAAAAGGTGGCCGCCATGATGCCATAGTCCATAAATTTCAGGGAGCGGCGTCCCAATTTGACGCCCGTAACGTGGGCCACGGCGTCGGCCGTGCAGCGGTCCATCTCGACATACACGATGAGCTTTTTGATCTGGTCGCGACGGGTGGGTTCATCCAATCCAATGAGTTTGCAGCCCAGCATGGCCATGCGCACCCCGACCACCTGTCCCGGGCAGAGGTGCCCGTGGGCTGCGGCCGAGCTTTTTAAAAGTGATTCGAAATCTTGCATACTTACATTATATTCTGAGCTTTTGAGCGTATAGAATTAAGTCGTGTAATTTAACTGGATTTCAAGTCTGCTTACACGTGCCCGATACTGGATACTCGATGCTTGATCCTGGATGTTCCCAATATTGGAATACTATCTTTAATAAATAACGATATAACGCCTTAATTTTAGACAGTTTAGTCATTTTAGCGCATTTTAGGCATTTTTTCGTTAACCTGGCCCTGTGGATCAGAGGCAACCATTTATGCAATGCTCAGTCGCGAATAAAACACGTTACCTTATGTTAGGTTTAACATAACAAATGGGGCAAAAAAGCTAAAAAGTCAAGAGCAACCTCGTTTAATGGCACAATTTTATCTGTCCCGCTGGTATGAAATCAAGAATGAATAAATATAAAATATATGCGCAGCATAAAATAATTAATCCACCGAACCTTCAAGCCAACGACTTTCTGCAATTTTCGAAAAGCATTTCGCAATCCCGAAAAGGCCATTTTTTAGGGGGTGGATTAATTAGGGCCTCTTTTTTAGCAGGGAAAAATAAAAGGTGCTGGATTCCCCTTTGACGCTTTCCGCCCAGATCCGACCGTCATGGGCTTCGATGATGGCTTTGCAGATCGCCAGTCCCAAGCCGGTCCCCTCAGGTTTGGTAATGCCGGCCGAAGGCACGGTGGAAAATTTGTTAAATATGGTTTTTAAATTTTCGGACGGTATCCCAACGCCCTGGTCCCTGACGGATACGGTTACATGGGACAGGTCTTCTTCAAGCTTAATTTGGATTTGCGTATCCTGGGCGGAAAATTTGATGGCATTATCGATGAGGTTCACCAGGACCTGCTCGATGCGTTCCAGATCCATTTCTACCAGAATATCACCCGGGTTTACGTACTCTAGGGTGATGTTTTTGTCCATTGACAAGGGGCTGATGATTTCAATGACTTCCTCGATGAGTACGCTCAGATTGGCCTGGTCAAACAACCAATCCGTTTTTTGAGCCTCGATCTTGGTGTAATCAAACAGATCCGATACCAGGTGAATCAGCCGCGCCAGGTTTTTATCAATAATTTCAAGATAATTGCGATTATCTTCTTTTTTTATCGTCCGGTTCAGGTAGTCGATGCCGCCGCGGATCACCGTCAGCGGCGTGCGCAACTCGTGAGACATGTTGGCCAGAAAATCCGATTTCAGTTTATCCAGGGTTTGCAGTTCCCGGTTGGCATCCGATAGCTCTTTGGTTGCCTGGGCAATCTGCTCTTCCAGGTGAACGCGCCCTTTTGAGAGCCGTTGTGCCATGGTGTTAAACCGATGACCCAATTTTTCGAATTCGTCACCGGTTTTAATGGTCACGCGGGCATCCAAATTGCCTTTTCCGATTTCGTCGGCCATCTCTTCCAGGCTTTTTAATGGTTTGATTACGAAGCGCCGCATCAGTACGAACAGGGTGAAGATGGTCATGAATATCAAACCGGTGCCGGCAGCCGCCAGTTTCAGATGGTTTTTTCGAGTAGCGGATAGCAATTTGTCAATGGGCAGAAATACGCTGAGACCACCGCCGATGGCATTAACGGAATCTTCCTTGCGGGTATGGCATTTGAGGCATTGTTGTTCCATATAAAGCGGGACAATGTACTGGAAATACTGCCGGCCGTCATAGCCGGCAAATCGGTATGTTTCGTCTAAACGTTTTTCCTGAAATAAAGTTAGCGCCTCCCTCTCAAAGTCGTCAGGCTGGTTTTCCGGATTCAGGGGGGTTAAGCTGGCCAATCGAAAGCGGTACAAATCCTGGCGGGCTGAATACTGGGATAGTTTGCGGGTGACCATCGAAGGCGTAAATCGCTGGTATGCTCCCTTGCCGGTTTCCAGTTTATCGTCAAAAAAACACTGGATATCCCTCGCTCCCCGGCTGTCAAGATTCACAAACACGCCACCGCAGTCGGTGATCCATTGCCGGGTTAGTATGATTTGTCTGGATAAAATCCTGGCCTGATTAACCATCTGGACATTGGACTGGTTTTCATGCTGAATGGCGTTCCAGGTGATTATTATGCCTAAGATGGGGATAACCATCAGTGCAATGCACAGAAAGAATTTCCATTGGAGGGATATATGAAGTTTTTGCACGTTTAGACCTCCCGGAAGATCGCGAAAGAAATCGCGGGGACATATTGTCTGTATGTGTGAACAAGGTTTGAGTGTGATTTGAAAGGTGTGCCGTTTGACGCCTTCTAAATACGCATACGCGATTTTAATCACGGCGTCAATCTTTTCAGCCTATTACCTGAATTTTGCACGTAAATCTCATTTACAGCGTTCGAAGCCACATTATAAGGAATAACTTCGAGCGATGTTTGGTTTTAAAAATTCAGGTAATAGTTATTTTTTAAATGATTTTGTTCAGATTCTACAAAATACTATCTGATTTAAATAATCTAATAAATTCAAATTATTGGCGACGTGAAAGAAGTTTCTTGCACAACTTATTGGCAAACCATATTCATACGGCCAACGATTATTGGCCGTGGAGTTATAATCAATTAGTATCAAAAAAAATCGAAAAATACCGTTGCAGTATTAAATATTCAAGCCTTGGCGCAGGATCGGGCAAACCCATAACCATTGGCCTTCCTCATACCCCCAACTCTGCTGGTGATTGCTGATTTTCCGACCGGATTTTGTCCGGACCAACCTTAGGTTGGAGGCGACAAGGACATCACGGAATAAACCCTGGAGTGTCAATAGTTCGTATTGTAAAAGCGATGTTAAATCTGTAACAATTTAATTGCATATCGAAAATTTCCTTGCACACAAGGCGCCGTAGTGCCAATGTAAAACTCTGAACATGCCATTTTTCAGGGCGGATGAGTTAAAGGCCGGGATGTTCGAATTTAACAAATTGTATACACCCTATGATGCCGAAGGTTACCCAACCCGCTAAATATCGCATCCTTGTCGTTGATGATGATAAAGATATCGTCCAGACCATCAGGGGGAATCTGGAACTTGACGGATATGAGGTGCTGACTGCCCTGGACGGCCGCACCTGTTTGCAATTGGCCAGAGAGCAAAGACCGGATTTAATTATCCTTGATTTAAACCTGCCGGACATTGACGGAATCAAAGCCTGTCAGATCATGCGGCGTGAATTTGATTTCCCGATTATCATGCTGACGGCTCGGGACGGCGTGTCGGACAAGGTGCTGGGGCTGGAATGCGGGGCCGACGATTACATTGTCAAACCGTTTAATTTTTTGGAGCTGTCCGCCCGCATCAAATCCATCTTTAAGCGTGTCGAAAGAAGCCTCGTTAAGGATCATTACGAGTTCGAGGACCTTGCCATAAACTTCAAATCACGTACCCTGAAGGTGCGCGGTGTCGATGTTAAGTTGACCAAAACTGAATTTGAACTGCTGGCGCTGTTTGTTTCCTATCCCGGTGAAGTGCTTTCGCGCGATTTCATTCAGCAGCAGATCTGGCGTGATTCCCAGCTGTATCAAACCAGCCGTGCCGTCGATGTGCACGTGCAGCGGCTGAGAAAAAAGATCGAGACCGAAGTCGACCAACCGGAGTACATTGTCACGGTGGCCGGGGTGGGGTATAAGTTTCAAGCGGGGTAGATGCTGGGTGCGTGTTACGTGTTACGTGTTGCGGGGTGATAGGCTAACGCATTGACGAATGACGAGTGACGAATGTCGAATGAAGGAATTCTATCTTTTTTAAAATGTTATCAAAAGACTGAGCAAAGCGACTTCCATAATTAGTCGATAGTCAATTGTCAATTGTCATTTGAATCGGTCGCGGGTTGCGAGTTGTGAGGCACGATTCTAAAATGAAGGATGCTGGATCAGGCGTGCCCATGGCGCATGGCATAGGGGGGTAAGATGTAGGAAATTTATCAAAGGCAGACGGCAGAGGGTGGAACGCTTTTTAATAAAATGGACAGGATACATTCCTTCGATATTCGACCTGCCCGCAATGCCTTGAATCTCGTCCGGGGCAAAGGTTAGACTCCGATTGATAATTAAAACGTATGTCATCCCAAAGCACTATGCATGGCAGGCGGGTATTCAATATTCTGCGGTTCGCTTTTCAAAAGGGTAACCATGGCCAAACTCAAACTTAGGTCAAGCCATTGGATAGTAGACGAGGATGGCAATATCATCATCGGCAAAGGTCGGGCGGAAATTCTGGAGAACATTGAAAAGACCGGCTCCATTAACCAGGCCGCCAAAGTCATGAAAATGTCCTACAAAGGTGTCTGGAGCAAGATAAAAGCCACCGAAAAACACCTGGACAAAAAAATCGTGCATGCTGATCGCAAAGAGGGTACCCGCCTTACCCGCTATGGCAAGGAACTGTTGGAAAAATACAGGCTTTTAGAAAAAAGATGTATGGCCTCGGACGATAATATATTCAACACAATGTTCGATTAATTGAGCGTTTCTAAAAATGTCCATTCTTGGACTTCTCCGATAACCCCGATGGAATTTTTATTTGCCTAACGGGCAAATAAAAATTTACTCCCAATTGAGCCGTCTTTTCGCTCAATTGGGATGTTACAACTTTTACAATTCTGATGCTTGACGGATGCCATCGTTTTTAATTATCAATTCCGGGTAATGACATGATGGCATCAACCGTTAACTTGTTACCGCCATTTTGGTAAAATTTCAGTTGGTGAAAGCCATGACCCGGTTGTTTCACCGTTGGAATGGACCTACCGCTTAGGAGGGGCTATGAAAGAGGACGGCACTGCAGCCAAGGGGAAAAAGCCTTTCAGGGGAAGCATCATAAAATCCGTCCTTTTCATCGTAATCGGTATCCTGATCGCCTTTCCGTTGTTCAGCATCAGCTATTACTCCATGGTCCGCACCTCGACGCCCGACTTCTGTGCCTTGTGTCACGAAATCAAGCCGGCGGTGAGGGCCTGGCGTGCGTCCACCCATACCAACAACGCGGTGGGCGTTGTGGTGGACTGCATGGACTGTCACCTGCCGGCACCCCAGGATACACTTGATTTCTTCTTCGCCAAAACCTACCACGGCCTCAAAGATGTCGTGCTTCATTTCTTAGGTGAGCCTTACGATCGTGAAAAGGCCCGCCAGTCGGCCTATGCTGCTTCAGACAACGACCAGTGCCAGAAATGCCATCGCAATCTGCTGAACATGCCCAACAGCCGCGGGGCAATGCTGGCCCATCGTTCAGTACTGTACGCCCGGCCGGGCTACGAGAAAAAGTGCGTGGACTGCCATTATGACCTGGTCCACAACGACAAAACTATCGTCATGTACCGTCAATACCGCAAACTGCCTTACCAGGCCAAGGGCCTGCGGGTGGAGGCGCTTGGCATAAAATTTTGAAACTGCATCCAGATCGAAATCCAGGCCATAGATCAGAAGGGCAAACCTTATAAACTTGTCCGGTTGAATTCCACCGGTTTGATTCTACCGTAAACCCGAAAGGAGGTTGGTAAATGGAAAAGATGCCACTCATACGGATAGTCGAGGCGATGGTCATATTGTCATTGCTGTGCGCCGCACCCGCGACGGTGCCGGCCCAGCAGGCCAATTTTCCCACAGTAAAAGAATATCGCATTGAGCGCAGCGTCCCGCCGGCGGCGGTTGCCTGTATCGAGTGTCATCGTGCCACCACACCGGGACTGTTTGCTGATTGGGCCAAAAGCCGCCATGCAAACGCCAATATATCCTGTTTGGACTGCCACCTAGTGCAGCCCGGCGATACGGATATCGCCAAGGGACACGAGAAGTACTACAGCCGATCGGACCTGCCCTATGGGGAGGACAAGTACAAGGTGCCTATCGCTTCCATCGTGACGCCCAAGGACTGCTCGCGCTGCCATCCCGACGAGGCCGCCCAGTACAGCCGCTCCAAGCATGCCAACACGATCGAGATCATGTGGAAGCTGGATCCCTGGCTGAACAAGGGCATGAACTCCGACAACGAACGCAAGACCGGATGCTTCAACTGTCACGGTACGGTGATAAAAATCGACGAAAACGGCGACATCGATCCCAACACCTGGCCCAACGCCGGTGTCGGCCGCCTCAACGTCGATGGCAGCAAGGGTGCCTGCACCTCCTGCCATACACGTCATCGCTTTTCGGTGGCGGAAGCCCGCATGCCGGAAGCCTGCGACCAGTGTCATCTGGGTCCCGATCATCCCCAGATTGAAATTTATGAGGAGTCCAAGCACGGGACCATATATCACGCCTACAAGCGCGAATACAATTTTAACGCGGCCGGCGGCACCTGGACGGCCGGTGTTGACTATCGGGCGCCCACCTGCGCGGCCTGTCACATTTCGGGCTCCGGTAAGGTCTTCACCAGTCATGACGTCACCGAGCGGCTTTCCTGGGAAACCCAGGCACCGCTGACCGTTCGTCCGCAGGATTTCAAACCGTTTCCGGCCAAATCAGATTGGAAGACGGAGCGGGACAAAATGAAAGCCATCTGCCAGCAGTGTCACGGCGACTCCTGGATCAACGACTTCTACAACGGCTTTGACAAAGCGGTGGAAGAATACAACGAGATCTATTTCAAACCGGTCAAGGCCAAACTGGACGAGCTTTACGAGAAAGGGCTGCTGGACAAGAAGACGTTCTTCGACGAGCATCTGGAGCTGCAGTACTACGAGATCTGGCACCACGAGGGCCGACGGGCCCGCATGGGTGCGATGATGATGGCTCCGGACTATGCCTGGTGGCATGGTTTTTACGAGGTTAAAAATCGCTTCAACGCTTTTATGGAAGAAGCCAATCATTTACTCAAAACCGGCGAGAAGGCCTATATCTGGAGTCCCTATCCCAATGCCACCGGCAATACCAAGCGGCCGGTAGAGATTTTTCCCGAATAACCGGGGACTTTTTCCCTGATAGGCTCACTTAAGCAAAACTCCGCTCCAGGATTTCCTGGAGCGGAGTTTGTTTTTTAATTTCTCCGCCCTGATAACTAGCTGATACAGGTCCACTAATATTTTCAGCCCCTTACAGAAAATCGTTAAACCCAACGCTCGGCGGATAAATTAGTTTGTGCTTCGCATACTTTTTTTAGCTTTTAGGGCTTTACCTGTTCTATAATCAGTTATAAAAAAGCAGAGCGCAGCGACTTCAATAAATATTCAATTTTCAATCTTCAATATTCATTGCTAAAGTCAGGCTTCCTCCAGCACGGAGTCCACCCATTGCAGGGCGGCGATCATATTGGGAAAACCGGTGGTCGTTAAAGACAGCAAAACGGCGTGGACAACTTCTTCCTTGGTGGCACCAGATTCCAACGCCTTACGGGTGCTGGACATGACCGCTCCCCTCGAGTTTGCGCCGATGGCGATACCTAGTTTGATAAGGTCCTGGCATTTGGGGTCCAAAGGACCAGCAGCCCGGCAGGTCTTCCCTAGGGTGTTAAAATCTTTAAAAACATCCGGGAATTGGCTTGAAAACTTTTCGTAGACTTTGGGGAGATACATGTCGGCTCCTTTCGGAAAAGGGTTAATGAAGAGGGTGATAGGATTATTGCCGCCATTCTGGGGACAGGTGTATTCCAACCTTATCTTCATTATACCCGGTCCAAATTAATTTCAACGATTTTTTCCAAGCAAGCGAAGCGCCTGCATGGGTGGCGGTCGGAGGGAGTGAAACTTCTCCAAAGTAACTCCATTCATAAGTCATCCCGCTTCGGCGGGGCGAGAATTAAAAAGGACAAGCTTTCGTTTGAAACACCTTTGATGCCGTCAAAATTCTTTATATACATCAGCGACCAGTGACAGAGCTTGGTTCCGGCCCCTTCCAGGGGCCTTTCTCATACCCTCAGCTCTGCTGGTGGTCGCTGATTTATATGCCCAAAAAGCGCAGAATATATTTTAATGCCACGACAATAATTACGCCTGCCAGAATCAGTTTGATCCAGCGTTCAGATGCATGTTTTTGCACCCTGGCTCCCAGGTACATCCCCATCAGCCCCCCTATGCCAAACAGCATGCCTAACAGCCAGTCCGGAGCGGCCACCGCGCCATTGATCGGTATGAGGCTGTAAAAGGCCACACCAGCCAGCGAAGAGACAAAAGTTCCCAGTAATACGGCACCGGCAACGGCGTGTACCGGCAGCCTGAAAAATGTGATCAAAAAAGGCGCGATTATTGAACCTCCGCCGATACCGTAAACACCGCCGATAACACCCACCACCAGGGCTAATCCGAGCAGCTTGGCGGTTGCAAAAGAATACAATCTGCCTTTGAAAGTAAAACTGGCAGTCTTCATTTCGATTGACGCCCCATCGACCCGATAGTTGCGAGAGCGATTATCTATAGTTTTCGAAGCCTTGTTGTTCGTTGCTTCTTTTAGAAGCTTGAAGACAATCAGCAACAAGACACAGCCGATAAAAAACTGGAACGTTTTTGGATCCGGCAGATAGATAATACGAAGGTAATAACCGATAAGGACTCCGGGAATAATGCCGCTCACGATCAAAATCGCTAACGGCGACACGAACCGACCCTCTCTGGCATAGCGGTATACGCCGCCTGGTGTGCCGACCACATTGAACAGAAAATTCGTGGAAGTTACCGATGGGGCGGTGAAACCCAGAACGCTCATCTGAAAGGGGAGCAATAAAAAGGCCCCGGAAATTCCGGCCATGGAGGTGAAAAAAGAGATAATGAACGCAACCGCCGGCGGAATAAATAGATAGGTTTTTATGCCTGCGACCGGGAATATAACCTGCAGTAAATCCATATTGATTCCAAGATAGTAATAGTCGATTGCAAAATCTACTGCGATTTTTGCTTTTCGGCAATTTTATCGGATTTAGTCACAGCGGGGTTTGAATATCCATTCCCTTAAATACATTTTCCAAAGGGGCAATGCGGATAACTGCATTCCGGGCAGTCTTTGCAGAGCCCGCCATGTCCTAAAAAGGCCAGTTCAGCTTTGCCGACTTTTTCCCCGGCCAGAATTCTGGGCAATACCAGGTCCAGCACCGTGATGCGGTGATACAGACCGCAGGCCGGCACCCCCAGCAACGGCACGTCTCCGATGTAAGCCACCAAAAACATGGCGCCGGGCAGCACCGCCGAGCCGTAGTGCATCTCTGCGGCGCCGGCCATGCGGATGCCTTTGCGGGTG
>CP070771.1:270947-286971 GCA_020345785.1 Desulfobacterales bacterium | reverse complement strand
CTATTCATGGACCGCCATCGGCCCCGGCCGAGGACCTCTGGGAGAGTCAACCCGTTGGCCGGAGTTGTCCGGCGATTACACGACCATGATCTTTAAGCATACACCAGGGCAAAGTGGAACTTTACGCGACGGCATTTTACACTTTAACGAGCATATCTCATGGCCTGTTACCCCTTTCATCGGAACATTGGGGGTCGCCCCTGACCGGGAAGTCACCACCAGCCTCGATGGTCAAGGAGAATGGGGCGGCAACCTGGATATCCGTGATGTCGCGCCTGGAAATCGCATATATCTTCCAATTTTTCATTCAGGAGGTTTGCTATACATTGGAGATGTACATTCAAGCCAGGGAGATACAGAGTTTACCGGAACAGCAGCCGAAACGAAGGCGACCGTGCGTCTAAAGCTGGATGTATTAAAAAAACAAACCATCCCCTGGATGAGAATAGAAAAGCCTGACACGATCATTTCTATCTATGCTTATCGTCCTCTGGAAATGGCTGTGGAGAAAGCCGTCATTAACTTAATGGAATGGATGATTTCAGAATACAATTTCACCCCTAAAGATTCCTATTGTCTGATTAGCACATGTCCGGATTCAAGAATAAATGTTTACCAGATGTGCAAAATCGGCAAACTCAATTATGTGGCGGGCGCTGAAATTCCCAAACACTATTTGCAGGCGAATCAATGAGTTTCAATTGCAGCCCGATTTTCTGCGCGACCGTCGGTTCTAGGCGGCTTTGGGAAAATTGCGGGGATCAACCCATGATTCGGGCTTCAGGGCCGCCAGCCCCCAGGCCGCACGCGCTCTGTCGCAGCGCGGGTTGGCGGCATTGTTTCGCCAGGAAGGCTCAAACTCACGGCAGACCGATGCGCGCCGCTCATAAATGCTGCAGGCGACAGCCTGCCCGATAGAACCGTTGAGTGCAATGCAGCGGGGGTTGCTGCCGCCGGTTCCTTTCATGGCCAGGCGAAAGTCGTTCAGCTTTTCGGTCATCTGCGCAGGAACGCCGCCGGGGGTGGCATCCGCAGCTTCGGTCCAGTAAAATGACGCGCGATAAAAGGCACAGCAGGCGCCGCAAGTTAAACACGGATTGTGAGGCATATTCAGCACTTCCGCCTTTCTCTCGCCGCAGTCCGGCAATTCTTCCAACACCGGCATTGCCCCCGGGCCGTCATCCCCGCCACCTGCCGGTTTTTCTTCGCGCAGCTCGCAATAGAGCAGCCGGTGCCATTGGCGGGCTTCAAACATTGCCATTCCCAGCTTCTCCAGCAGTACCGGCCAGTTTCCCTCGCGTGACATCGGACAGGTCGGGTCCACACCTGAAACCTCTGCTTCCGTAAATGAGTAAGGGTGCAGCCGGCATATCAACGGCCGGACGGTTATCGGCAAAAGACAGCCGTTTTCTGCCAGCATGGTGCAGCGCTTGTCCGCCGTCCTTTTTAAAACGCGTCGCCGACCGTCCGGACGGATCGTCAGCGTCAACCAGACCGGATCGTCGCCGGGGTCCGTGTAAATAGGATCCGGCACTTCAAAGGTAAAAAAATGGAAGGCGCCTAAAAATCGCGCGATCCGCCGGACATCTCCGGTGGTTAACAAAATTTGGGTGCCCTTGCAGCAGGAGGTGCCGTTTTGGGAACATTGATAGCAGTGGGTTGTCATAACGAAACGCTCCCATAAAAAAAAGTTTTCCGCACATCCGGAAAACTTCATCGATATTGTCAATGATGTAAGGGGTCGAGGTTTTTTGGTTGTATCCACGAAGCCGGGAAGCCGGCATCCGGTTAACTCGTTTGCGAAATTGCCGATTCCCGGGCTTCGCAAAAATGTGGATCTTTTTCGCGGAAAACTCTTCGAGTGCTCTAGTTTTTAAAAGTGCAAAATGCCGCCCCTTAGGGGCAAACATCAACATGGTAAAACCGGGGACGGATCTTTAGCAGAAGTAAAAAAGGAAGTCAAGATACATCTTTTTGTTTAAATTGTCGTCCACAAAATCACCTGAGGGGTAAATTTAGATGCCGGTCATTTTCCTATCAGGGAAAAGGGACGGTTTATTTTATATTTTATTTCGGGCTTTCCTATTTACGTGTTTTCGTGATTCGGCTTTGTGTTTAAGTTTATTTCATGAATAACCCTGTCGCTCCGCGTCTGAGTCAAATGCTGACAATTGACAAGCCGGCCGCAAAATGCCCTTTGAATCGGTCCTCCTCAATTTTTGTTAAATGCATGATATTTGCCTTGAACGGACCGACTGCCTTTGAGCGGTCCCCGAGATAATATTTTACGGATATTGTTTTCCCGATCCCTAAATGATTCAGCAACAAAGAGGCCTCGCTGACAAGGATAGATGCACCGTTCGAGGACAGGTCTTTTAATTTGACCTCATATATCGGCACACCGATCAGTCGGATCTCGGCATGATAGCAGTCCTTCGCCTTTTCCCGCTTTTGTGATCTTCTTTCCATATAATTCAAAAAATTTTTAAGACTATCAGACAGATAGGTTTTAATCACAACTTGATTTCTACACAGAACGACATAAATCCTTGCGCACACATACACAGCGTTTTGCATTTTTGATCCTCTCCGGTGGATTGAAATCAACGATTCAAATTGCGAATACGCAATTACTTATAACGCTGTGTATAATTAGTGGGTTTTTAGTATGTGACCATTTAACACAGTCTAAAACATCAGCTGAAAAACTGCCCGGATAATTTTTGGAATACAGTATCAGGGCTTTCTTTTTCTCTTTGGAGAGTCGATAAAGACAGGGGGCCAGTACTTCAAATGAAATATGCTCCGTCTCGCGCCGGCGCCACAAATCCAGCCACACGCTGCAGGGCGCAATGATTTTAACCTTTTCTATAAGTCCTAAGGCAAAGTCATATTTCACAGAGACGGTTTTCTTTTTTGGGTTGTAAACAACTTTTGGCGGATTATTGATCTGCTTAAAATTGGATTTGCTTTGGGTAAGAATTAAATTAAAATAATCCTCAGGCATGCAATTCTCTAACGGGCCTCCTCGATTTTAACAACCGTATTGCATGAGATCAGAACGGCGTAAAATCGAGGTCGAAGTTTAAAGAGACTTTTCAATACGGGATGATCAGGATGCAGCACCTTTGGTCGATAGGCAGAGCCTTACTTTTTGATCAAGAATTGCAATTGATTTAGAGAAATTATCGTCAGCTACGGCATGCGGCATCGATTCCACACGCACCAATCCCCTTTTCTCAGCCTCACTGACCGTAAATTTCCTCTGCTTTTTTAACTTGCCGTATATAATTAAAATTTGCTTTAGTTCTATTTCATCGTCATTGATATACACATAGGGAATGGTTGCATCCATGGGCACCTCTTTTGATTCGGGTAAACATACACGAAAGATCAGATATGTTGTGACCAGATCAATTTTCCCGTACGCTTATCAGGCGTCATCAGAGATGTCAAGAGATTCAGGTACCTCAGGTCGGCCGGCGGATGAATCGATCCTGCTATCATATTGAATTTATTTAATGAAGATGACTATTAGATGAGGGAAAAATCAACCATATTCAACCTCATTATAGCCTCTGATGCGGAAAACAGCTTGAGGCGTCGGCACCTGTTTGCCGTCTATCAAGTCCTGAATCACGGGAGTGACCTTATCATAGGCTTCCTGAAGCTTTACCAGAACTTTGACTTCAGATATCGCTTCCCACTCGGTCTTACCATGATACTTAACCTCATAACTCGGCATCGCAAACAGCATGTTCTCCCCGCCTAATAGAAATACCGTTACCCTAATTAATCCGCCCTGAAAAATAGCATATTCGTGGTTAAGAACTATTCTTTGAAAAATGAAGAAAGTCTTTAGATCGAAGGCCCGGCGGATTAATTACTATTTGAAAAATTTCAATTCCTTAGCTGATTTTACAGCGGCCGGGCAAGCTTTTCCGTCGTGTATGGTTTTCGAATATAAGCGTCGCCTCCCAATTTCTGAGCCTTTTTGACGCGTTTGCTTTCTGATAAACCGCAGGTCAAGAACACATTTTTAATCATGTCAAGATAGCAACAAACCCAAAAAAAATCAATCGATTAAATCGATGGGTTGTGTTAAAATCAGCGACCTCCCGACAGCGACAGAGTTGGGGGTATGAGAAAGGCCCCTGGAAGGAGCCGGAACCACGCTCTGCCACTGGTCGCTGATGTATATAAAAAATTTTGATCGTCCTTGGCGCTGATCTGTCTGGTTTGACGTGTATTTGAGCGATTCATCATTGACATGCATATTTTGTTGTTCGGCCCGATGCGGTAATGGTTGCTACGCCAGCAGATACAACGATATCATAATAAAATAAGCCAAATTACTTTGTTCTATCTCCATTCATATGCCAGCGGCAATGTGTAAGTTTGGACAACCAAAAAATACTCCCGCTGTAACTGTAAAACCTTTTCAGTTCTTACCGACATAGCCGGTGGTAATGAATGGAGTTCATACCAGGACTGCCAGTGAATTCCTGCCGGTTGAAAAATCTTGACATTACCCTCAATAAGCAAGGAGCCAACCGATACACAAAAGCGAGTTATCCGATCCGCTACGGAAGGTTCTGCGAAATTAAATCTCCCGATTACCTCTTTCAGCTCAATTTAAACGGTGAGATCAAGTATATTCGGGGAGTTACCAAGAATTGGCCCCATCCGGCCGAGTGGTTGAAGCGAACCGATGGCAATGATTGGGTTTTTTACTCTATCGCCGGGTACCACAGAATTTTCGATTCACTCGGCGAATATTATCTGCCGTGTCTACCTTACGCCAGCAATTCCATCTGGGCCTATAATCCTTTTGGTGATTGCAATGTTCAAAATGCCCTGGCAGGTTGGTCACAATTGCAGGCGCAACTTCGCACGATAAATACGGAAGGCCTTTCTTCAAGATTTAAAAATTTCCTTGATCTGGTTGCCCACCACGATGCAGGCGCCCTGCAGGCGAAATCCGAAAAGCTGCACAAAATTATCGGCGGCCGGGTGTCGGTCCTGCCCCCCGACACTCGTCATGTTGATTATGAGGTGATTCCGCTCATAATCGCCGACGGGTGCTTATATAACTGCAGCTTCTGCCGGGTCAAATCTGGACAGCGTTTTATGCCGCGGTCCAAGCCTAATGTCAGGCAACAAATTCGAGCCCTGAAGTCGTTCTATGGCGCCAATCTGAAAAATTATAACGCTGTTTTTTTAGGCAATCATGATGCCCTTGCTGCAGGAGACGAGCATATCCGCCGGACTGCCATCGAGGTTTATAAAGCGTTTAATTTCGAAAAGGCACATATCAGTGAACCCAGACTTTTTTTATTTGGCAGCGTGGATTCATTGCTGAGTGCCAACAACAAGCTTTTCGAAGCGCTCAACCGAACGCCTTTCTATACGTACATCAATATCGGGCTCGAATCTGCAGATGGCGCCACTTTGTCATATCTCCGTAAACCGCTGGAAAACAGCAAAATTAAGGCGGCTTTCTTGAAGATGATCGATGTTAACCGCAACTATTTTAACATCGAAATCACCGCCAATTTCCTGATCGGCGACCGGCTCCCGCCGGATCACTACGGATCGGTTATCGAACTGGTTCGCGACCGGCTTGATCGTTTCTACAGCAAAGGCGGCATTTACTTATCACCGTTGGACACCGGGCGGAACAATCGGGACCTGTTGCGCACTTTTTTTGAACTTAAAAGCTTGAGTCGGCTGCCCACTTTTCTCTATTTGATTCAACGGTTATAGCGCCGGATGGCTGAGGAAAAGCGTTTATAATTTACTCAGCAAATCGTGCAGGGAGGAGGGATACAGGAAGGTAAATTCATAATTTCCCAGTGCAATTACATCTTTGTCGTGAAGCAATACCGGTTGGTCTGCAAGGCGCCTGCCATTGAGTTTTGTGCCGTTGGTTGATCCACAGTCTTCAAGGAAAAAAGACCCCTTCGACATACGAATAACGGCATGCGCTTTGGAAATTGCCATATCCTTCATACTCATATCTTTATTGCGCGTCCGACCAATCGTAAAAATATTGGCGGGTGATTCTGAGTCAGGTCGCTTCATCAATGGATAAATGGCATACGGCAAACTCGCACCGGGTCCTGATCTTTTGGATAGGTGGTCGTCTAAATTAACTAACTGGGTCTTATTGATTTTTATCATCTGGGTCTTGTCCGCCAGCTCATCATCCGGATGCTCCAGCGCCGCTATACTCTCCTTGTTCAGGGCAGAGCCGGCCAATACGGGATTTTGAACAAACTCGATGAAATCATCCCTGCCGGACTCATTCATAAACCATTTCAGTGATGCCAGGGTTATTCTTCCTGAAGGACCCAGCATACTCGATAGTGGACCAATGGTCGAACCTGCCGACGATGGGGAATTTTCGGAAAAATTATCCGCGCCTTTTATGCGCTTTTTAACTCGATTTAATAAGGCTCTGACCATAGACAGTTCCTGCAACAATATTAAGGTTTTTCAGTATTGAGAACCTGCTCAGCCACACGAATCGAATTTCTCTGCGACATATACTATATCGCCAGCAAAACCATAAAACTTTAATTTTTATTGACACATATTACCACGAAATTTCAATAAATCCTCATCTTGATCTCATATCGTTCAATTCCGGATGCTCTCTTGCATTTTAAGCAGGATATGTTTATAGTTCTAATGTTATGAAAGCGCACAATGAAAAAATACCCAATCCCAAGGAACTTGAAAAGGAAATCAGTGAGTTTCTAGCCAAGAAGTTCGGTGAAAATGTGAAAATTGTATCACCGATCGTCATGCCCCAAGAGGCGCGGCTGGATAAAACTGCAGAAACCGACAAACCCAAAACTAAAATCAATTTTGACATGAAGCCGGAGGAGCTCATTGCCTACTTGGATCAGTACGTCGTCAAGCAGGACAATGCCAAAGCCATTCTGGCCACCAAGATCTGCACTCACTTCAACCGGATCAAGCGCTCCGTGGAATCCGAGGATCCGCTCGGCTCAATGGTCGGCAGCATTAAAAACAATGTGCTGATGATCGGCCCGACCGGTGTCGGAAAAACGTATATCATCAAATTAATTGCCAAAAAAATCGGCGTACCGTTTGTCAAAGGTGATGCCACCAAATTCAGCGAAACCGGATACGTTGGCGGTGACGTGGAAGACCTGGTCAGGGATCTGGTCAGAGAGGCCAATGACGACATCGAGCTGGCCCAATACGGCATCATTTACATCGACGAAATCGATAAAATAGCCTCCAGCCACAATTTGATCGGAGCGGACGTTTCGCGCACCGGTGTGCAGCGTGCACTGCTAAAGCCGATGGAAGAAACCGAAGTTGATTTAAAAGTCCCCCATGATCCTATTTCCATGATTCAGGAAATCGAGCAGTTTCGGAAAACCGGCAAGCGGGAAAAACGTTCGGTCAACACCGGCAACATACTGTTCATCATGAGCGGCGCCTTCAATGACCTGGTGCCGATCATCCAGAAACGACTTTCCAAACAGGATATCGGGTTCGGTGCGCGCATTCGCAGAGCGACAGAGGAAATCGATATCTTAAAACATGTCAGGTCTGAAGACCTGACCGAATTTGGCTTTGAGTCGGAATTTGTTGGACGGCTGCCGGTAAGGGCTGTTTTTGAGCATCTATCTGAAGATGATCTTTATCATATTCTAAAAAATCCCAACAATCCCATCATCCTTGGTAAAAAGCTAGATTTCGCCGCCTACGGTATTGAGGTAAAGTTTGAAGACCAGCTATTGCGTAAACTCGCCAAAGATGCCTTCGCTGAAAATACCGGTGCCAGGGGCCTGGTCAGCGCAGTAGAAAGGGACTTGATTGAGTTTGAAAAGAAGCTGCCCTCAACCCGCCTCAAAAAGTTTCCGGCAACAGCCGCTTTCATCGCCGCACCGTCAGCGTCCATTCAATCGCTGGCAGATGCTCCTCAGCAGCAAAAAATAGATGCAATCTTTGAAGAACTGATGCAGGAAGAAAAAAAGAATATTACCGAATATTTGAAGGAGAACAAAAACAATCTTACCGAAAAATACAGTCTGACCATGACGGCAACCCGCATCGATCTCGTTGCCACATGCTACAGCAGAAACACGCTGGACATCGGTCACATCATCACCAAGATTAAATCATATTATGATGAAATTAAGAAGATTGAGCTGTACTTTTTCAAAAACCATGATATTAATATTGTTCTCGAAGAAGATGCCATCGATTTCATCATTGAACAGCTGATAGAGGCATCCCTTGATCTGAAACTTATCTACAAAAAAATAGACGAGGATTTTAAGTACGGCCTTAAGCTGGCACGTGAAAAAACCAATCGCAACCGGTTTTTTATAACCCGGCAAGCCCTTTTGGATCCTGAAAAATATATCGCCAATTTGATTAAGGATGTTATCAAAACACCATCTTAGCCCGGATATCGAGTGGAAAATCAAATAACGGGACGCAAAACACCCGGCCTTGATCTCAACCCAGGAGGTAGTTTCATAAAACCAATTGGAACGGTGGAACGGCGCTATGATGAAATGGAACGAATATTATGATTGGAATATCGAAATTATACTGCGGAACCGTGGAACCTTCAGATGCGCTGCGCTATGGACGTGACTCATCTCAACTGCCCTCCCACTTGCTGCAATTTTCTGAGGACAAGCGTCCCGTTGTGGTCTGGAATGTGACGCGCCGCTGTAATTTAAAATGTGTCCACTGTTATGCCCAC
This sequence comes from Desulfobacterales bacterium, assembly GCA_020345785.1. The sequence continues at coordinate 278,213 of CP070771.1, read as the reverse complement.
GCGAAAAATATCGCTTTTGATAACGAGTTGACCACCGAACAGGGCAAAGCACTCATAAACGATTTGGCCGAATTCGGTTCGCCGGTGATGCTGTTTTCCGGTGGCGAACCGCTCGTCCGCAAGGATTTACCCGAGTTGGCTGCCTACGCTGTGGAAAGAGGAATGCGCGCTGTAATTTCCACCAACGGCACCCTGATCACACGGTCAATGGCCCGCACATTGAAGGAAATCGGGTTATCATATGTCGGCATCAGCCTGGATGGAATGCAGGAAATCAACGATCGCTTCAGGGGTGTCAAAGGCGCTTTTCAATCGGCACTGGAAGGAATAAAGAACAGTCAGGAAGCGGGAATAAAAGTCGGACTTCGTTTTACAGTCAATAAATTCAACGTCAACGAAATTCCGAAAATCTTCCAACTTCTCGAAGAGATGGATATCCCCCGCGTATGCTTTTACCACTTGGTTTATGCCGGACGCGGATCAGAGCTGGTAAAAGATGATCTATCTCATGAAGAAACCCGCAAAGCAGTTGATCTCATCATTGACGAAACCAAGCGCTTATTTGCCAAGGGCAAACCCAAAGAGGTACTGACGGTAGATAATCATGCCGATGGCCCCTATGTCTACTTGAGGCTTCTGAAGGAGGATCCCAAACGAGCGGAGGAGGTACTGGAGCTATTAAAGTGGAATGAGGGCAACAATTCCGGTCGGGGAATTGGATGCGTCAGCTGGGATGGCGCGGTTCACGCCGATCAATTCTGGCGTCACTACAGTTTCGGCAACGTTAAAGACCGACCCTTTTCGGAAATCTGGACCGACATCACCGAGCCGCTGATGGGAAAGCTAAAGGATAAAAAACAACACGTCAAGGGGCGTTGTGCCACGTGCCGCTGGCTGGATGTTTGCGGCGGAAATTTCAGAGTTCGGGCCGAAGCGGTTAGCGGTGATGTTTGGGCACCGGACCCGGCCTGTTATCTAACCGATGAAGAGATTGCCCTGGCTCATGACCCCAATCACTGTGAATAGTATATTAGACTAGATATTAGAATTTTACCTATTAATGCAAAAAATCAAATTACAAGCACCAAATATCAAATAAATTCCAAATTCAAAACCACAATGACCAAAACTGCCTGCTATTCAATGTCACATCCTTATATTTGAGATTTGGATTTTGGGTCATTGGATATTATTTGTAATTTGAGATTTGTGATCTGGAATCTCCGGCTTATCTCGATTTAGCTGCAGTGCACTAGTTTATGATTACCCAACAAATTTTAATCGTAAAAGGACGGTCATATGTTATTTCCCGATTATAGACCGAGACGATTACGGCAAAGTGAAGGCTTGCGTCGCATGATTCGTGAAACCAACCTGACGGTTGACGACCTGATCCTGCCGCTTTTCGTCATTGACGGCAACGATGTTAAAAACCCGATTCCATCCATGCCGGGACATTTTCAACTGTCCATTGACAATTTTCTTAAAACAGCGCAGGAGGCCGTTAATGCCGGGATTCCCGCGATAATCATCTTCGGCATCCCTGAAAAAAAAGATGCGCTGGGCACGATGGCCTACGCCGATAACGGCATTGTTCAGAAAGCAGTTAAAGCGGCTAAAGATAAATTCCCAGACCTGGTCGTCATCACCGACGTTTGCCTCTGTCAATATACGGATCACGGGCATTGCGGTATCGTGGAGGGTGACAGTATCGATAATGATGCCACCCTGGACTTACTTGGACGCACGGCCCTGTCCCATGCCAAAGCTGGGGCCGATATGGTCGCACCCTCGGACATGATGGACGGCCGGGTTGCAGAAATCCGTGAAATCCTCGATGAAAGCAACTTCAGTGGGGTGGCGATTATGTCTTACGCTGCCAAGTATTGCTCTGCATACTACGGACCGTTTCGCAGTGCCGCCGATTCGGCACCCAAGTTCGGCGATCGCCGAACGTATCAGATGGATCCGGCCAATGCTTTGGAGGCGATTCGGGAAGTCACCATGGACATCGAAGAGGGTGCGGATATAATCATGGTCAAACCCGCCCTGGCCTATCTGGACATAATCTATCGGGTGCGTGAAGAAATCGACCTCCCGGTGGCCGCCTACAATGTCAGCGGTGAATTTTCCATGATTAAAGCCGCCGAAAAAATGGGCTGGATAGACGGCACCAGAGTAATGATGGAGACGCTCACGGCCATCAAACGCGCCGGCGCGGATCTTATCCTAACCTATTTCGCAGTTGAAGCTGCCAAAGTATTATCATGAAACAACAACATCCAAAATCAGAAAATCACCCCCCCCATTCCCACCAAAAAGAGGAACGTTCCGCTCTGCGTCTTGTTGCCTGGGAAACCACGCGCAACTGCAATCTTGCCTGTATTCATTGCCGCGCCTCGGCCACTACAGGCCCTCACAGCGGAGAACTAGACACCGCCGAGGCCTTTCAGCTTTTGGATCAGATCGCTGAAGTTGGCAATCCCATCGTGATCCTGACCGGCGGTGAGCCACTGCTGCGGGATGATATCTTTGATATTGCCGCCTACGGAACCGAAAAAGGTTTGAGAATGGTGATGGCTCCCAACGGTACGCTGGTCACGGAATCTGTTGCCAAAAAGCTGATCGATTCCGGCATCAAGCGGATCAGCATCAGCCTGGATGGGGCAACACCGCAAAGCCACGACAATTTCAGGAAGGTCGACGGCGCCTTTGAAGGCGCGGTTACCGCCATGAAGATTGCCAAAAAGGTAGGATTGGATTTCCAGGTAAATACCACCATCACTAAAACCAACCTGGAAGAAATCCCCAAAATCCAGCAACTGGCCGTTAAGCTTGGTGCTGTAGCCCATCATATTTTTCTGCTGGTTCCCACCGGTCGCGGCAAATATATCGTCGATAAAGAAATAAACGCCACCGAGTATGAAGAAACCTTAAACTGGTTTTATGACCAGCGGGAAAAAACGCCCCTGGAGCTCAAAGCCACCTGTGCGCCGCACTACTACCGCATTCTTAGGCAAAGGGCCGGCAAAGAGGGAAAATCGGTGTCATTTAACACCCATGGACTGGATGCCGTCACACGGGGATGCCTGGGCGGCATTGGTTTTTGCTTTGTCTCCCATCGCGGCGATGTCCAGCCGTGCGGATTTCTGAACGCAAACTGCGGCAATGTGCGGCAACAATCCTTTGCTGATATCTGGTATCACGCCGAAGTATTAACGAATTTACGCAATTATGATAAGTTAAAGGGCAAATGCAATCCCTGTGAATTCAAACGGGTATGCGGCGGCTGCCGGGCGAGAGCCTACGAGGCCACAGGGGATTACCTTGCGGAAGAACCCCTTTGTAGTTATTTACCCCGCAAAGCCTAAGAATGACGAGTGTCGATTGACAAATTACGAATCGTGGATGTCGCTCGCGCAGCGTAGGCGCTTGCGCCGCGTGTCGCTCCGGTTCTTAAAATAGATAGAATTCCTTCATTTGACATTATTCATTCGACATTCGACATTCAGAAGAGGAACCTGTCATGAAAATCCATTCGTTGATGATTCCTGATCCCATTACTATTACGGCGAATGCATCGATCAGTGAGGCCATCGAACTGATGAAGATCAATTCGATTCGACATCTTCCGGTGGTTGCAGAAGGCAAGGTGCTGATAGGCTTCTTAACACTGGCCGATTTGAAACAGGGCCTTATCCCTTCAATGCTGGGAGATCTGACACTGCAGGACTTAATGATAAAAGATCCAATCACAGTGAGTCCGGATGACGAAATTGAAATCGCCGCTCAACTCATATACAAAAATAAAATCGGTGGTATGCCGGTGGTAAAGGGCAAGCAACTGGTGGGTATTATTACGGCATCGGATATTTTAAGAACCTTTATTGATATGATGGGTATTCTTTCGTCTACCTCCCGCATCGATGTGGTCATCGGCGATAAAGCGAATAGTTTAAAAAAGGCGTTGCAGATTATTAATGACAAGGGCGGGGACATTGTCAATGTCGGTATGACCACGCAGCAAACCGGCAAGCGAATATATTACTTCAGGCTGGCAGCCTGCGAAACAGGGGTTATCAGAGAGGCCCTTGAAAAGAAGGGCTATGAAGTGCTGGCGGCGATGGACTAAGGAGGTTGCAACCGTTCAGAGGTTCTGGGTTCAGAGGTTGCAAAATCACAAGCGAATCAGCATCGGTCGGATCGAAGTAAAGATATTCGTCAGAACTGAGGACTGAGTGTTTTCCTGTTTCAATCGCCCGAACTCTCACTAACTCAGTCCTCAGCACTCATCACTTTTTTATTTAGACGGAGCGCAGCGACTGCCTCAAATATTCAATCTTCGATCTTCAATCTTCATTTCAGAAACACCTTGCCTTCACGCCATTTGCGCCCGATTTCTTTAACAACAACGGCTTTCGTGTCGACACATTCAATAATACTCAAAGTGACCTGATCTACATCAGTCAGCGAACAGCTGGCCATCCAACACCGGCCGTTAAAAATAAGAAATCGATCATTGATCTTCGGATGCCGCCGGATTTCAATCTCATGCCCCCGGGCACGAATCTCATCAAGGCTGTTGCCAATATTATCGATGATATCCTTCTCACGCTGACCGATAAGCAATCGAATGGGCTTCCGAACCCCCTGAATACAGTCAAACGTCGTTTGGTCTACCCGCGTGTCGACGATCGAAAGCGCTGTCTTGGCACTCCCGAGAAATTCGGCCAGCCGTGCCCTGCCGGTGAAAAAGCGGTTCGTGGATTGCTTTTCGGTATCGAACTGATTTTGGCCGTCGAAAAAATTCTGAAGCCTTTCCAGTTGAGGCAGCATATCTTCATCAAAGACATTGACTTCCCAGGTCGTATTAAGTATCCGCTCTTCACAGCGCTTTAATAGCTTGGGTAAAATTGTCTCAAGAAATCTATGGTGGTTTTCGCGATGTTTCTGGGTGACCAAATGAGTGACGAGCTTTCTGTGGTTCGGATGAGCTCCCTCATATTCGATTTTCAGACCGAACCGCGAGCAAAGTTCCGCGAGCTCGTAATCGCCGTAATACTCCTTCATAGCGTCCGACAAAATTTCAATGGTTTCCTTTTCCATTTTTGCTCTTCTCTCTAATCTTTTTAAGCAGTAAAAATAACAAATATATTCCAGTCGACCACAAAAAACTGTTTATTAAAATGGGCACGTAAATCAAGTTTCCCGGAAACCAATGTCTGGAATACAGCGAAAGAGAAATAATCGGAAAATGTAAAACCCGGGTCGCCGCAACAAGTATTCGAAACACCGGCGACAGTTCCGGCTGCACCGTATTGCCGTCGGTCGCAACAGACATTGCGCCTGCGACGACCAGAACACTCAGCCCGAAATGCGCCAGTGCTATTAAAATTATTATAGCAAATTTTTTCATTATATTGAACGATTTATACACAGGGTCATAATTTGTGCCGTATTCGCCTTTTTGTAGTTGGTTTATAACCTACCGTACCGGGCCAAATAGAAAGAGCGCTGTGTATGTATGCACAATGATTTATGTCATCAGCGACCAGCAGCAGAGCCGGGGTATGAGGAAGGCCCCGGGAGGGGGCCAAAAACACGCTCTGTCACCGGTCGCTGATAGATAATCACCTTACAAATGGTTTTACTTCCAGATGCTCACCGTCGGTAGCCATACGAATTGCTCCGTTGATGTCGGTCCGCCAGATGGTGCAGCCCCGCTCTTGATACCTCTTTAAAACCGTGCGATGCGGCAGTTGGAATCGACTGTTCCGCCCGGTAGATATAATGACGACCTCGGGATTTACTTCATCCAGAAATATTTCGCTGCTCGAGGTTCGGCTGCCATGGTGAGGGGCAATCAAAACGGTGCTGGTTAATTTGTTGCCAACCATACGCACGATTTCGCCTTCGGCCTCTGCCATGATATCACCGGGAAAAAGAAATGAGATCGAGCCCAATGATACTTTGACCACCAGTGAATTGTTGTTCGGATTGCGCCATTTTTCAGAATTCTTCCTTTTCAGGAAATCAGACGGCGGGTATAAAAAATCAAACTCGACATCTTCGATTTGGTGCCGGCGGGGCATATATTCAAATACCGGCAGTGATATTCCCCTGTTCGCGACAACGCTCATGAGCATTGCGTAGGCCAGCGTATTGCCGGGCTCGTTGTTGGTCCAGATATTTTTGACATGAAAATTATCGGCGATGTATATAAGACCGTTCAGATGATCACTGTTGGGGTGTGAAAGAATTAAGGTATCAACGGTCCGAATTTTTTTACTCCATAAGAATGGCGCCAGTACTCTCTCGCCCATATCAAAAGCGGCATTATCCGAAAATCCGCCACCATCGATCAAAATGGTATATCCGCCGGGCAATTCCAGCAGCGAGGCGGCGCCATTGCCGACATCGACCACCGTTACTCTGAGGTCTTGGTGCCAAAACCGCTGATACAGCCAGTAGCATGTGTCAGCCGCCAGCGTGAATAACACCAGCACTACGGTTATTTTTGCCAGGCTGCTGGCTGAAAACCTTGTGATTTTCCTTCCGGCGAGCATCTCGAGCGACGGACGCAAACCGGATCTGCCGGTCCGGCGTGATTCATCTCGATCGCCGGGTATGATATGGTCGGCTGCACCGGTATTTTGCGGTGCTGCTGTCTCATTCGGCCTACGGCGATACAGATTTAGCAAAGCCCAGCCTAACATGTAAAAACATGCGATTTCAATAAAACCGGGGGTGACGATTTTGACTGCCGCAAAGGGCAAATCCGCAAAAAATTTGACGATACCCAACGCAAATGACAAAACCATGGTACCGGCATTAATGCACCAGGAGGCGAAAAGACTATTGAACGGCATCGTAAAAAGCGCCACCAGTCCGATGGGGATCGAAATAAATCCGACCAGCGGAACGACAATCATATTGGCGGCCAGGCCGACCAGGGAGATCTGATTGAAGTAGTATGCCACCAGAGGCAGACTGCCGCAGATGGCGAAAAAAGAGACAAGAAAAAATGATACCAACTTACTTCTGAAACGTATAGGCCAATTGTCTTCCCGCTGTTCCTTTGGCTCCGTCGGACGGTCCCGCAAACAGGAAAAGCCATAAATTATGGCAAACACGGCCGCAAATGAAAGCTGAAACGATATTGAAAAAAGCGACGGTGGATCCGTCGCCAGAATTACCAAGGCGGCCAGCGCCAGAGTGTTCAGAGAATCCTGCTCCCTTTGGACGATAAAAGTCATTAAAAATACC
>CP070771.1:254596-270847 GCA_020345785.1 Desulfobacterales bacterium | reverse complement strand
TGCGAGCAGATCTGCCCCAAAGGTGTCATGAATGTAACGACGGCATCCCAGCGTATTCTGCATTTCAACCAATCCGATGATCGACTGGCACCCTGCCGGCAAACCTGCCCGGCGGAAATCGATATCCCTAAATACATCGCTCAAATTCGGGGGGGCGACTATGAGGGTGCCGTCAGCACGATCCGGGAGCGCAATCCTTTGCTGCTGGCGTGCGGCCGGGTGTGTCCGCATCCCTGCGAGGAGAATTGCCGAAGGGGAATCGAAGACGATCCGGTCTCCATCAACCAGCTGAAACGCTTTGCTGCGGATTATGAAATGAACGCCGGCAAACGATTGCCGGTACCGGTGGCGCCCTCCACGGGCAAGCATGTGGCGGTTGTCGGCGGCGGCCCGGCCGGGCTGACCTGTGCTTTCTTTTTGAAAAGACTGGGACACGATGTAACCATATATGAAGCCATGCCGAAATTGGGCGGCATGCTGCGCTACGGCATTCCCGAATACCGGCTGCCCAAAAAGGTGCTGGATTGGGAAATCGAAGGCATCCTCAATCTTGGCATCGAAGCGCACACCAATATGAAATTCGGCCGCGATTTTGACCTGGCATCCCTGGCAGCCAAAGGCTATGATGCCGTTTTTCTGGGTATCGGCGCCTGGCAGGATTCAAAACTGCGGGTGGAAGGTGAGGATTTGAAAGGGTGCTACACAGGCATTGACTTTTTATCGCGTCTGGCCGGCGGTGAAAAAATACCGGTCGGCCGCTCAGCCGTTATTATCGGCGGCGGCAATACGGCCATTGACTGTACCCGCAATCTGCTCCGGCTGGGAGTCGAAAATGTTTACATCGTCTATCGCCGGACCCGCAATGAAATGCCGGCCAACGAGGTGGAAATCGATGCCGCTGAGGAGGAAGGTGTCAAATTTCAGTTTTTGGCGGCTCCGGTTCGCGTCATCGGAGATGATAACGGCAATGTCACCCATCTTGAATATTTAAAAATGGAGTTGGGCGAACCGGATGCCAGCGGCAGGAGAAGACCCGTCCCCATTGAAGGTTCGGAGACCCTGATCGAAACGGACATGGTGATCACCGCCATCGGCCAATCCCCGGAGGTTGCCTTCACCGAAGGCATCATGGAACAGGTCATGGAACTTAAAACCACCCGCTGGAATACCATCGAAGTCGATCCTGCAACCCTGCAGTCCAATATTCCCCATCTGTTCGCCGCGGGGGATGCGGCCACCGGCCCAAGCCTGGTGGTAACTGCCATCGGCGGTGGACGACGGGCCGCCCGCTCGATTCATCAGTACGTCATGGGACAACCGGTCAGTGCGGATCCAAAGGAATTGGCCAAGGATCTGATAGCTGAAACCATTTTCGACCAGGTACCGGGAGTCGTTAAAAACCGAAGGGCCCCCATGCCGGAACTGCCGGTTGCCGAACGGATTCATTCTTTTGTCGAAGTCGACCAGGTTTTATCCGAGGAAGCCGCCCAGGGGGAAAGCAACCGGTGTCTGTATTGCTGTCTCACCTGCTACAACCCGGACAAGGCCTATGCGGATCAGGCGATGATTCAGGACTTGCGCACCGAATCCGAGCCCGCCTGACCCGAACGGCTGCAAGACGTGATTGCACGTCTCATAAAAAACTTCTTGAAAGCTTTAGAGCATTGTGGTAGTCGAACTGTGAATTTTTTGCTGGCGGCGGCGCAGTAACTTTGAGACGCTAAACAAAGAATTCTAACCCAGAGGACGAGAATTTCAAGATTAGAATCAAGGTATGGACAGGATATGTTTTCAAAAAACGAGCTGAAACTGGCATACGGTCTGATCATTTATTTTCTTTTCGTCGGCGTTTTGTGTTATGCGGCGTTTCCACCCCAAAAGCCCCATGAGCCGATTCGCATAAAGTATGAGGTTACGGCGGGAAATGTAATATTCGACCACAAAAAGCATCATTCGGCCGACGGATACGGGTTGTCATGCGGTGACTGCCATCATACGCTTGCTGAAGATGAGTATGATGATGCCGGATCGTGCAGTGAATGTCATGAACCGGATGAGGGCGATGAAGAAGTGCCGAAACTAGCGGACGCCTTTCATAAGCAGTGTGGCGGCTGTCACGAGTCATATGGTGCCGGACCGCTTGAAAGTGAATGCACCATATGCCATGTCAGATAAATCGCAAAATGAAGTTGCTGCTGCTTGCGGCACGGATGTCTTATCTCGCAGCATTACAAAAAGGGTGAGCTATGCTTAAGAAATCGTTCCTCGGTCTGTTCATTCCGCAATTTGAATACCAGCTGCTACCTACGCGACTGCCTGAGCCTGAAACGGTGACGGCATCAAAAACGGTCACGCTGCTGCATCCAAAAAAATCTGATCAGAAGGCGCCTTTCTCCTTCCAGGTGGGCGACAAGGTCAGAGCCGGCCAGAAAATTTCGCTGTTTGCGGACGACCCGGCCTATGTCATTGCCAGTGCCGGCGGCACCATCTCTGCCATCTCGCCGCACACCGGCGATTTCGGCAAAACCTACAGCGCCGTCACCATCAATATTGATAAAAATGAAAGCTTGGACGATCAGTTTGCAGCGCAATGCCAATCCCCCACACTGGCCAGTACCCTTGACTACCTGGCATTCATACCGGGCAGCCCCCCGCTGGCCGCACTGGCGGCCGCCTCTGACAACCCGATAAAAACCATTGTTATTACAGGCGTCGACAGCGATCTGCTTGTCGGCACACGGCAGTATATTACCAAAACCCGCGTCGCTGATTTAAAAGCCGGCATCAAGATCCTGAAACAAATCACCGGCGTCGAACGCATTATTCTGGTCACGGCCCGTGATGCACTTCAGGGCTTCGGTCACATCGGAGCGGACGGCAAAAGCATAGACACCACTTACCCGGCGGCCCTGCCCCAAATGATCATGAAGAATGTCCTGGGAAAAATTGTGCCGGCCGGCAAAAGCTGTGAAGATCTGGGCGTCTGTTTTATAAGCGTCGAAGCGGTGGTTTCGATCGGCGACGCTTACCAGAGCGGTCACATCCCGGTTCGCAAAATCATGACCCTGACCACAAAAGAAGAACATCAGCGCATCATTCAAACAACGATTGGAACTCCCATCAAAGATATTCTCTCAGCGTATGACGTCACCATCAACGAAGCAGACCGTGTGATATTCGGCGGCCCCATGACGGGTTCGGCGGTGTATTCACTGGATCAGCCGGTTTTGCCCGACACGGATGCCATTCTGGTGCTGGATCGGGCCAAGGCCGCCTACACATCCGATTATCCCTGCATCAATTGCGGCGATTGCGTGCGGGCCTGTCCTGCTCAAATCGCCGTCAACATGCTGGTTAGATTTTTAGAAGCCGGACAATATGAAGAAGCTGCCGACAGCTACGATCTGTATTCCTGTGTCGAATGCGGACTGTGCAGCTATGTCTGCGTATCCAAGATACCGATATTCCAGTACATCAGGTTAGCCAAATATGAACTGAGCCGGGCTAAAACCGCGGAGGCAACGGATGCTTGAGCAAAAAAAATTAATCGTATCACACGCCCCTTTCTGGCACAACGGCAGCAGAGTCACCGAACGCAGCTATCACACGATGCTGGCCTGCCTGCCTGCGATAATCGCCGGGATCGTTTACTACGGCGTACCGGTCATTGGAGTTGTCAGTCTGTCTGTGGCCTCGGCGATGATCTGGGAACTGGCCATCAATAAAGTGATGAAAAAAGCACCCACCATCGGCGACGGCCATGCCGCCCTGATCGGTTTGCTCCTGGCAATGGTACTGCCTGCTACAATGCCGTGGTGGGCCGTCATTACCGGTACGTTTATCGCCATCGTCGTCGGCAAGCATATTTTTGGCGGCATCGGCAGCAATGCCTTTAATCCGGTGGCCCTTACCGTGGCGATCATGATGGTTTCCTGGAAGGATCTGTTCGATTTTAACGGCATGCTGTTGAACTATGATTTTAATTTCGATGCGGTATATCCCCTGACGGCAGTCAAAAATTTCGGAACGTCTTCCATTGACTCATTTAACTTGGGCGATTTGATGATGGGACGGCAAACGGGCGCCATCGGATCGACCTTCGGGCTCGGTCTGATCATCGGGGGAGTATATCTGATGATCCGCGGCTTCATTCGCTGGGAAATTTCTCTGACGTTTATCGCCGGCGTGTATCTTACCGCCCTCTTGTTCAACATCATTGATCCGGCCCGTTTCGCCGGTCCCGGATTTCATCTTTTTACGGGTTATACCCTGATCGGAGCTTTTTTCCTGGCCACCGATGATTCGTCTTCACCGGTCTGGTTTGTTCCCATGCTCATCTATGGCGCCGCCGGTGGTATCATGACGGTATTGATTCGCAACATCGGCGCCTATGTTGACGGCGTGATCCTGGCCATCCTGGTCATCAATCTCATCAATCCCCTGCTGGACAAAATTAGACCAAAAGCTTTGGGAAAGGTTGTTTAACATGCGTGAAATGATAAAAATGGTCATCGTTCTCACCATTCTGAGCTGCTTTTCGGGGGGCGTACTCGCCTACCTGCGCAACAGCACCCAGGAACGGATCGACAATCAGGTGCTGGAGTTCGTCAAAGGCCCTGCGGTCCGGACCATTTTCGAGGGGGCCGGCAATAATCCCATCGCCGACCGTTTCACCCTAAAGGACGGGGATGTTGAGAGAACGTTTTTTGTCGGTGTCCTCGATGGTGAACCTCGGGGTATTGCCTTTGAAACTTCAGGCAAGGGCTTCGGCGGCGATGTCGGGGTAATGGTCGGCATCGACGTCAAAGATGATAAACTGCTGGGCGTCGGGGTAACCACCCACAGCGAAACACCCGGCATGGGCGCCAAGGCCAAAACCGATCCGAACTTTGTGGCCCAATTTAAGGATCTGTCAGCAAAAGAACCTCTAAAAGTGACAGCGGACGGCGGTTCCATCAATGCCATCAGCGGGGCGACCATCACCTCACGCGCCGTATCGGCGGCGACTACGGACGCCGAAAAAATATATGAAAAACTCAAATCTGAGATCGATGATAAATTAAAGGGCTTTAAAAAATAAGGGGAACTTTATGGCGAAATCTCTTACTCAGGAATTTGTTAAGGGCCTCTGGGATGAAGTGCCGCCGTTTCGGTTGGTGCTGGGCCTCTGCCCGACCCTTGCCGTAACCAAATCCATAGAAAATGGGATCGGAATGGGAGTTGCGACAACCTTTGTTCTGGTGGGTTCCAACGTACTGGTGTCGGCATTGCGCAAACTCATACCCTCAAAAGTCCGCATCGCCTGCTACATCGTGATCATCGCCACCTTTGTCACCGTTGTGGAACTGCTCATGCAGGCGTACGCCTACCCGCTGTTTCTCAAGCTCGGCATATTCATACCGTTGATCGTGGTAAACTGCATTGTACTGGGCCGGGCCGAAGCTTTCGCCTCTAAAAACGGCGTGTTTCGATCATTGTTGGACGGTCTTGGTATCGGGGTCGGGTTTACGTTGGCTCTGATTGCCCTGGCTGCCGTGCGGGAATTGCTCGGAACCGGCGCGCTCACATTCTGGGTGACACCGATTCAGATCTTCGGACCTTCATTTAAACCGTTTTCATTTATGGTCGAGGCCCCCGGTGCCTTCATGGCCCTGGGTTTGATGCTGTGCCTCATGAATCTGGCCGGCAAAAAATAGGAGACGAACATGGGTGATTTATTTGTCCTTGCCATCAGCTGTATTCTCATAAACAATATCCTACTGGCCCAGTACCTGGGCAACTGCCCCTTTCTGGGAACCTCCAAGAAAATGGAAACCGCCATCGGCATGGCCATGGCAGTGGTCTTCGTCCTGGTGCTGGCCGGCGTCATCACCTGGTTAACCAACACGTTTTTCCTGGTTAAATTCGACCTCGAATACTTGCGGACCGTGGCGTTTATTTTAGTGATTGCCTCTCTTGTCCAGTTCGTTGAGATGTTTTTAAAAAAGAGTATCCCCGCCCTGTACGCAGGACTGGGAATCTTCCTTCCCCTGATCACTACCAACTGCGCTGTTATGGGCGTGTGTCTGATCAATGTCAACGAAGAGTATAATTTCATGCAAGCCCTGGTGGCATCCTTCAGCTACGCGGTGGGTTTCGGCCTGGCCCTGATTCTTTTCGCCGGTGTTCGGGAAAAAATTCTTCTCGCCCGGGTTCCCCGTCCCCTGCAGGACACCTCCATCGCCCTGGTAACGGCCGGGATTCTATCGCTGACCTTTTTTGCCTTCAAAGGGATGGTATAAGACAGCTCATAGTATTCAGGCTGGGAAGCTGGAAGGCCGTGAAGCAGAGGCGCTGACGCGCCAGCTAATACTTGAATTTTGCACGAGTCGGAGGCTTTTATATGCAAGGCACTTAAGGGTGAGGCGATCCGCCTGAGGCGGATGCCGAACCCTTAATAACGCAGCAGATAAAAGCCTCCGACTTGCCCGCAGGGTGAAAATTAATGAGATAAAATAGAATATATTCCGATTTAACCGATAAGTACAATACTCGAAACTGAAAAATTTGCTAAAACAAACATTGAAAGTATAAAACAACCATCTCATTAATTTTCATGCAAGATTCAGGTAATAGCTCGTAGCTCATAGGGAAGCAGACAGCCTGGCCGGCGGCGGCGGAACACCTGAAACCTCCTCTGCATTTTCCACCATCCTTGCTACCCTCTTCATTCGTGACGCTATGCGCCATGCCCTCTGCTCCATGCGCCTTCAATCTGCAATCCGAAATCTGAAATTTGCAGTCAATGGATTGACATCTTTTAGAATCTTAATTGTTATTTTTTTGCATTTTATGAATTTTTTTTCCATCACGAAAACACAAAATTTAGAAAACATGAAACTTTTATTTTCTCCTTTTCGTGTTTTCGTCCTTTTATGATTAATTTCTTTTTTGGTTCCGGTTTGTCCGGGTTAGGAAGGAACAAAAAATTATGTATAACAAAATCATGGTGCCGCTGGACGGTTCGGAATTGGCTGAGTGTGTGTTGCCTCACCTGGTGACTATTGCTCGGGGATGCAGGATAAGCACGGTCGTGTTTGTCCGGGTGGTTGACCCCGGCCTGCCGCCGGATAGTTGGCCAACCAGCAGTGAATTCGGCTTGCGCAGGACAGATTTGGAACAATTGGAAAAACACCGCACCACCCTCGCTGAAGATTATCTCACCCAGCTGATATCTCGGCTTAATTACAATTGGGTTAAAGTTGAATCGGAGATTCTCGTCGGGAAAGTTGCCGAAAGTCTTGTCGACTATACGGCAAAAAAAGATGTTGATCTGATACTGATTGCAAGCCATGGGCGGTCGGGTATCAGTCGCTGGGTCATGGGAAGCGTCGCGGACCGAATCCTTCGGAATTCCTGCTGTCCGGTCTTGATGGTGCGAGCGCCGGGTTGTGAATCTAAAGAAAAAAGTAGTTGAATCATAATTTCCGGGCCAATTCGTCTAAATCCGGTGTCTCCCGGTAAACCAGCGCCGCGTTATAGGACAAAAATGGAACGCCGCCCCACTTTTCCTTAAAACGGCGAATGCCCGCATTAATTGCCAGCCCAAGATTAATGGCTTTTTTGCCGTCAGATTGGGCGATATTCGCCATTTCACGAAATAGAAGGTCCGAAGCCCCCGGAATATTAAATTTTAATGAGCGGAAGTTGAAGAGATAAAATGCATAATCGGCCGCACCAAGGTCCAGGACGGTGAATGCCACAAGCTCACTGCCTTTTCTGGCATCCAGCAGCACTGCTGAAGGTGAAAGTTTCAAATAATGGCGAAGGTGTTCGAAGAGATAAATTTGCTCCGGCGTGAGTTGACGAGCTTTTAAGAATTCTTTGACGATTCGCTTATGTTCACGGCCGAATTTGCCGCGGCTGATCGTGAGATCTCTCTGCGCCCGCCGTACCATGTAGGCAACCTCGGCCTGAATCGCGTTCAGAGGCAGCTTGAGCCGATAAAAGCTGTCCGGCGGCTGTTTTTCATAATCATCCTCCGCAAGCCAGATCTCAGGAGCAATGATTGAAACCGTGACGGGTTTGCATCTCTCGCAGGCTGAAAGATAGGCCTGGCCGGTATCGCTGGGCGAATCGCCCAATGGAAAACCAATGAACATCATGTGGCGGCGGTGACAGAAGCAAAGATGATTTTCAATAAGGTAAGGCTTGGCACCGGAAATCGCTGTGACATAGTCCGGAAGGTGTTCGGGTATATAGGCTTGCCGGTGAATACGATGGCGTTCTTCTTTGCTGAGCATCTTTAGTGCTGTGCATGGGGACTGAAAATCGTTTCGACCTCTTGCCTTCTGAATTTGCCGCTGGCCGCCTCGATTCTGGCGGCCATTTGATCGTCGGTCTGATCGCCCAGGGTTTCGCGCGCAGCCTGGGTTACCGCCCGTTCGGCGGACGTCAGCTTATCCTGGAAAACCGCATACTTTTCCTTTGTCTGATAGGCGTTGGCGACGAGCGTGACATAATCACCTCCCTCAGCCCGCATCAGCTTGCAGTAATGATCAATCAGCAAATCGATCTCCTTTAGCTGTTTTTGCCGGATCGCATCGGAGTATACCCCATTGGGGACGGCCGACAGCAGCCTTTGCGTTTCGGACGCAATGCGACGCATGACCGCTTCTTTTGCCTGCTCCTTATTGAGCATCTCAAAGGCGGCTTCCAGAGCCATTTTTTTGGTGAACATCAAATTCTGGCTAAATATTTCACGCTGTTCTTTTGACCGCATGAAACTTAAAATGAAGATAACCGGTATCAACACCTCCCAGACGGAAAAGGGCTTCGGCTTGATCGCTTGCAAGGCAACGGATTTGGCCATCCGACTTTCCCGGGCAAGGATGACATTAAATTTTTTTTTCAATTTGTACGACAAATTTGCTCCTGTTTCGCAGCGGCGACCACTTAAAAAATATTTTCCAAAATTTTGTTGCGCCGTAATTCAACTTGTTGGGCTTCCAGATGCAACTTTTCCTTTAGCTTTTCGTTGCTTCCCGTTTTTTCCAATATGGCCAGGTCGATTTCCGCTTCGGCCGATGTGAGTTCGCGAACATGCGCTTCATAGTCCTCTTGGGAGCTGTAAGCATTTTCAATTAACTCGAGATGGCTGTTTCCCTCGGCCCTGAGCAGCTTGCTGTAATGGGCGATCAGTAGATCAACGGCGCGCCGTTGGGCCTGGGCCAGCTGTGGGGAGTAAAGTTTGAGCGAGTTGAGCCAGGTTTCGATGTCCGCGGCCATGCGCGAATTGACGGCTGATTGTTCATAGCCCTGCAGAAGATGCTGGGCCGCATCAATCGCCAGTTGGCGGGGAAACATGAAGTGCTTGGTGTAGCGACTGATCGCCGACGTCCGGCGTAAAAAGTCGAAAATGAACATGCCGGGTATCAAATAGTGCCACACCGATAGCGGTTGCTGAACAATGACACCCAGAGTAACTTCCCTGGCAAACTGCTTCTCGGCAGCTAAAATCATTTCGTATTTGCTCATGGGCCCCCATCCCTGATGGCATGCATAACATCGAATCACTTCATCTGTCAAACAATTGAATAAAGAAAGGCGCCCTTTTATCAGGGCGCCTATCACAAGAACTGCGAAGTTGTAAACGAGTTAATCGGATCAATCGGGCGGAATGACTGCCGGGAAAAAAGTACTGGACCACAAAATCCATGTGATGAAGAAGGTCCAGACGGCATTGGCGGTCTGAGAAATCCAGTAAGCAATTGCCGGTCGGCCGCCGCCTACCGAGACCAATTCCTTAAAGTTGGTTTCCAGGCCTATGGAAACAAAGCACAGTGCAAAGAACCAATCCCGGTAGGTCTTGGTTGCACTGCCGATGGCCTTGACCGCCTTTAGCCCCGATACCGGTTCGACAAACACCGAAACCACGATGGAAGCCACCACAAACCCGAGGACAAACTTGGGAAACCGATACCAGATTTCCATGAACGAGGGCCTTTCAACAGCGCCCGACTCTTTACGGTCCAGGCTCATGGTCGCCCAGAGGGCCATCAAAAATGCCGCCACCCCGATCAGCACATTTTGCGCCATTTTGACCATGGCAGCGGTTTTATAGGCCGCATCTCCGCCGATGATCCCTCCGGCCGCCACAACGGCCCCGGTATTGTCGATCACACCGCCGACCCAAGCACCGGCCCAGTTATTGGGAAGATTCAACGATTTGGCAATGGGCGGCATGATAAGGATCAGCACCACCGCGCACACCAGAACCCAGGCCACCATATAACTAACTTCCTTTTTGTTGCCCTGGATGGCGCCGCCGGCGGCAATGGTCGCCGATACACCGCAGATGGCATTGGCCGACGCGATGATGGCGCTGAAACGCTCGGAAACCTGAAACTTCCGGCAAATCCAGTATGTCATGAACCAAACCGCCGTCGCCACCAAAACGGCCTGGACAAGACCCATAAATCCGCCCCTGAGAACATCTGAGAAAAGGATGCCGGCCCCCATACACACCAGGCCAATCTTTATAAAGTACTCCGTTTGTCCGGCAGCCCTCATAATTTCGGGAACATTGAAGATATTGCTTATGATCAGGCCAAAAATCAGCGCGAAGATAACGTATTCTATACCCCATTTGGCAAAAAATGCCTGTTTGGATAAAACCATGGCAAGAAATGCCAGGAAAAAAATAATGATGAAACCGGGTATATACCGCTTAAAATCATATTTCATGAAGGCGCCGCCAATTCCCGTGAGAACCAGCATAAAAACAAAGAGACCGATGGTAGACCAAAGGGTACCGATACCTTTGGGAAAGGCCGCCGCCAAGCTTGTCCATTTGCCGATTTTGGGGCCATGGGGTAACAGCCCAACAACCCATTTGCCGGCTTCAGCTTCGTTCAGCCCAATGATGGCCAGCACTAAAATGGCCCATCCCAGAAAACACGCCCACCAGTCCTCACTTTTCAGGACTGATGGTCTTTCATTTCCGTTGCTCATGATAATCGCCTCCTTCGTATTGGATTTAGCTTGAGAAACTATGAGTTTGAACCTCTCCAAATGAAGTGGGAGACTTGTCTTTCACCGTTTTCTCCTCCTCAATAAGAGAAATCCTAAATTTAACCTCCTTTCGCCTAATAATTTAACTCCATTTAGCGTTTTATCCTCCTCCTTCATGAAGCTTCATCTAAATACTTATAAAGTAAGGTGTGGAAAAGCAAGGAAAATTGTTTTTTCAGGCTGATTGATGCATTATGTTAATAAAATTCCCACGGGATAAAGAGCTCTCCCGACCAAAATCAGCTGAAAATCAAGTAAATTTACTAGCGCTGCTGAATTGACTGATATTTTTCTAACCCGCGACGGTTCCGATATTAAAAGCATACTGCAGAATCAGGTAAATCAGATAAATGCCAAACAGCCAGACACCCTGCCATCTCCTGAATCGACCATCCTTGTTCATGAAGATAAAGCCTCGGAATGAGTAAAGGATCAGAATCATCGCCGGAAAGTGGAAGCTAAAAAAATTGGCTGGAATTTCCAGCGGTCGAGCTACGGCGGCAGCACCGATTACAAAAAGGCAGTTTAATACATCGGCACCGACAATGTTGCCCACCATGATCTCAGGATGCCCCTTGCGCACAGCTGCTATGGCAGTCATAAGCTCGGGTAAAGAGGTACCGAAAGCTACCATGGTGGCTGCGACCACGTCCTCAGGAACGCCCATCCGATAGGCGATCTCTGCCGCACTGGGGACCAGAATGCGGGCGCTGAGAACAACCAGGATCAATCCGCCCAGCAGCATCAGCCAGCATTTTCCCAATCCAAGCAATTCAGAAGCATCCGCCGACTCTTCCACCAGAGCTGCCTCCGAACCTTGCCTGGCCCAAAGGTAGGTGATGTACATATAGCCTGCCAGTAATGCGAGAAATAAAAACCCGACCCATCTTTGCAGAATCGGCCCCTCGGGCATCATGACCAAGGCCAGCAATGAAATGCAAACAAGCAGCGTTGCGGTGCCTACCTGCACCCAACCCGTTCGGTTGAGAATAAAACGGTTGACCGGCACGACGGTTAACATGCATGTCAGCCCGAATATAAGGCCGGTATCGGCGATGATAGATCCCACGCCATTGCCGAGGGCCAATCCGGGGTTGCCCATCCAGGCGGCCATCACCGAGACCACCGCCTCCGGCGTGGTCGTTCCAAGTGAAACAATCGTTGCTCCGATAACAATTCGCGGCAAGCCGGTACGTCGCGCCAGATGCACAACGCCGTCAATCATCCAGTCGGCCCCCTTGGACAACATGATAATACAGACAACAATAATCCCGATCAAAACAATGACCGGCAACCCATGGACAAAATTCTGCAGAATGGTTTCATCGCCAATTAAACGAAATATGTCTTTTGGCATTGTTGTCTCTCCCGATCCTCAGTGAATTTTAATGATATAAAAAAAATCGCAGACCGCGTATTTGAACCTGAAATCCGGAGGCAGCAGATGATAATACGAGAAAAATCGCATAACAGAAAAAATGGACAGGGTAAAGGGATTAACGCAACCGTCGGCGCCGCCGGGTAATTCCAACGCCTCAAGAATATATGAAGCCTACCCCGAGCGCTTAAGCCTGTTTGGCAATTTTTTACCGCATATCAATCTGCAAGACAAAGACACATGGAAAATAAGGGTAGCAGTCATTGATTTGCACGTCTCAGGAAATTAATCACGTCAGCCATGTCCGGTGGTAGGGGTGATTCAAAGATTAGAAATCTTTTTTCCACGGGATGGATGAAGCCAAGTTGCCAGGCATGCAACATCTGACGGGATACCGATTTGAGCTCGGCGATGACCGCCGGCGGAAGGTTCGGCAGTCTATTTTTCAAAGTGGCGAACAACTTGCGCGGGCGATAAACAGGATCACCCACAACCGGATGGCCCATGGCGGCACAATGCACGCGAATTTGATGGGTTCGGCCGGTTTTTAAATTTAACTCGAGCAGGGTGATGCCGGTAAATCGCTCGCGAACCTTCCAGATTGTCTCGGCAGCACGTCCCTGACGGGTGGTTGTCGACATTCGCTTGCGATCCGCCGGGTGCCGACCGATGGGCAGCTCAATGGACCCCGTTTCCGGATGGAGGTCTCCGTATACAAGGGCCAGATATTTTTTTTGCACTTCACGGGCCTTAAACTGGCGCGAAAGCTCTTCATGCGCATTCGAATTTTTGGCGATTACCATGGTTCCGGAGGTATCCTTATCCAGCCGGTGGACAATCCCCGGCCGGACTTCACCGCCGATAGCCCCAAGATCAGGGCAATGATAGAGCAGCGCATTGACCAATGTGCCGCCGCTGTGGCCGGGCGCCGGATGCACCACGATTCCCGGCTGTTTGTTAATAACGGCAATCTGCTCATCCTGGTAGATTATTTTTATTGGGATGGGTTCGGGCTCGAAGTCGACAGGTGCGGGGGACGGAATTCGCACCTCGATGGTTTCACCGGATTTGACCCGATAACCCGGTTTTCTGGGCTGACCATCGACAAGAATGCGCTGGTTGACAATTAAATTGGCCGCCAGCGAACGGGAACATTCAGAAATGTGCAAGGCAACAGCGGTATCCAGCCGTCGGCCTGCATCTGATTCGCCGGCAATAATGGTAAAGGCACCATTCACAGACATGCTGCTAGGGCAGGATTAATTTTCAGAGCTATCCGCAACAAACAAAGATTCTATCTCTGAAATGATTGTGTCTTCGTCCGTTTTCTTGGCGGTCGACAACTCTCTTACCAATAGAACCTGGGCGGTATCATATAGTTTACGCTCACCAAATGAAAGATCTTTGGTGAGTTTGAGCAGAAATAGATCCCGGAACACCTCGGCCACATCATAAAGCGAGCCGGTTTTAATTTTGTCCATATACTCGCGGTAACGCCGATTCCAGGTCTGGTTGTCCGGCAGTCCATCCTTGCGGGATTTCATGACTTCATATACCTTGGGGATCTCCTTTTTATCGATGATTTCTCTTAACCCGACGGACTCGACGTTGCTGATGGGAATCATGATCACCATGCCGTTTTCGAGAACTTTCATGATGTAAAAATCATGCTTTTCACCGTTGACCACGCGGCTTTCAATGGCCTGGATCTCTCCGACACCGTGCGCGGGATATACAGCCAGGTCGCCGACCTGGAAATGCCGGGCTTTTAGTTTCATACTCTGTGTGCTTTCGTTGACTTTTTTTTCTGTCATATTCCACCGATCACCTGTTTTATAAACACCATTTAAAGTTGATCCTCAGGGTACCGTATCTAATAGCATACCTTTTGCCAACAATCAATAAAAAAGGATTGGCGTACCTGCCACGCCAATCCTTTGGGTTTTTTCGAGATTAAGATGAGTGTCTACAGCAAGAAAGGCACCAGCAACAGCGCAACGACATTAAGAATCTTAATCATCGGGTTAATTGCCGGCCCGGCGGTATCTTTATAAGGATCGCCGACGGTATCGCCGGTTACGGCCGCCTTGTGGGCATCGCTGCCTTTGCCGCCCAGATGGCCGTCTTCGATGTATTTCTTGGCATTATCCCAGGCCGCGCCGCCGGTGGTCATGGAAATGGCCAGAAATAGGCCGGTAACGATACTGCCGATAAGAAGTCCGCCCAGGGCGATTTTGCCGAGAATCAGACCGACCAGAACCGGGGTCACCACGGGCAACAAGGCCGGTACGATCATTTCTTTCAGCGCAAAGCGGGTGACGATATCCACACAACGGGCGTAATCCGGTTTGCCGGTTCCTTCCATGATACCCGGAATCTCCCGGAATTGGCGTCTGACTTCATCCACCACGGCCCCGCCGGCCTTGCCGACCGCCCGCATGGCAATCGAAGCAAACAGGAACGGCAGCAATCCGCCGATGAAAAGACCGACGATGACCCTCACGTTGCTCAGATCAAAGCGCAGGTTCCCGGCACCGCCGTGGAGCTCGAATTCCTGGGTGTAGGCGGCAAACAGCACCAGCGCCGCCAGACCGGCCGAACCGATGGCATAGCCCTTGGTGACCGCTTTGGTGGTATTGCCCACGGCGTCCAGCGGGTCGGTGACCGCGCGCACACTTTCATCCATTTCGGCCATTTCAGCAATTCCGCCGGCATTGTCGGTAATCGGGCCGTAGGCATCAATGGCAATGACCATACCGGTCATGGAAAGCATGGACATGGCCGCCATGGCAATTCCGTACAAGCCCGCCGCCCAATTGGCGATACCGATGGCACAACAGATGGCCAACACCGGCAGTGCCGTGGATTCCATGCTGACGGCCAGACCGGCGATGATATTGGTGCCGTGGCCGGTGGTGGAGGCATCTGCCACGAATTTAACCGGCTTACGGATACCGGTGTAATATTCGGTGATGACCACGATCACGACGGTCAGAACCAACCCGACGAGCGCCGCCACAAAGATCCGCATGCCATGAAGCTCCGCCACGCCGCTAAACATGGTGACACAGGCCACTAAAAATGCGATGGCCGCCAGGGCGGCGGAACCGAACATGCCTTTGTAAAGCGCACCCATGATGTATTCATTTTTGCCGAGTTTGACAAAAAAGATGGCGATCATGGAAGCCACAATTGAAATGGCGCCCAGCACCAGAGGAAATTCGGTTGCAATCGACAAGGCGGGGAAAAGCAGGTTTCCCAGCAGCATGGCGGCAACTGCGGTAACGGCGTAGGTTTCAAACAAATCGGCTGCCATGCCGGCACAATCACCGACATTGTCCCCGACGTTGTCGGCGATAACCGCCGGGTTCCGCGGATCGTCTTCCGGTATGCCGGCTTCAACTTTCCCCACCAGGTCGGCGCCGACATCCGCGCCCTTGGTGAAGATGCCGCCGCCCAGTCGTGCAAAAATAGAAATCAGACTGCCGCCAAAACCAAGAGCTACCAGGGCAATGACCGCTTCTCTGGATTCAGTTCCGCTGGCAATCAGCACCGTGTAGCAACCGGCAACCGCCGTCAGCGCCAGACCGGCCACGATCATACCCGTCACCGATCCGCCTTTAAATGCAATCGCCAGGCCTTTGGCCAGCCCGCCCTTGGCTGCTTCAGCGGTTCGCACGTTGGCAATCACCGATACCCGCATTCCAATGTAACCGGCCGCAAACGAGGCAATCGCACCGATCAAAAAACCGATGGCTGTTTTCCAGCTCAGCGCAGCGCCGATGATAACGAAGAGTATGAAGCCGGCCAAGCTCATGCTT
>CP070771.1:238141-254496 GCA_020345785.1 Desulfobacterales bacterium | reverse complement strand
TTCCAATCGGCAATCAGTTCGTAGCTTTCGGTTCGCCAGAAACTGAAGATCACGATGGAGATCAGGGGTAGAATTAAGAAAATGAGCAAAAAAAGCGCGCCCGGGAGCGTCAGCATTGCAAAGCGGAAATTTTTATTCTGCCGCCATTTCCAGAGGAGCTTCATTTTTTGTTTTCCTCCGCCAAGAAGGCATCACCGGCTTGCGGAAGCCAGGATACCTCAACGGCCCGCCGGATGGCAAGTGATTCCGTCTCGACGGCGGCGCTGCCGACCAGCTCTTCACCGTTTTTTAATATGACAAAATAATCTGAGTGCTGCCCTTTGAAGATGATATCTCTCAAGGTGCCTGTTATTCGGTTTTCGCCCTGGACCGAATCGACCGCCTGCGGTGGTTGAATCAGGATTTTTTCATGTTTCAGGAAATAATCGACTTTATCGCCGCTCTTGACGTTGGAAGGCGCCGGAACTCGCAAATCAAGCCCCTTCCAATCCAGGACGGCGATATGGCTCTCCACGCGCTTTACCCGCCCCTGGATATGGTTGGGTGATCCCAGAAACGATGCGACAAAACGGGTTTGCGGGTTGTTGTAAAGGTCAAGTTTGGCGCCGACCTGCTCAAATTTGCCATTATGCATCACGGCCATGCGGGAGCTCAGCGTCAAGGCTTCCTCCTGATTGTGGGTGACATAGATAAACGGTATATCCAGTTCGGCCTGGAATCGCCGCATCTCCACTTCCATCTCTTTGCGCAACTCAAGGTCCAGGTTAGCCAACGGTTCATCCAACAGCAGAATATCAGGTCTGGCGACCAATCCCCGGGCCAGGGCGACGCGTTGTTTTTGTCCGCCCGACAACTGATGGGGAAATCGACTCTCGTATCCTTCCATCCGAACCAGCGCAAGCACCCAGTCGAGTTGTTCTTTTTGTCGGCTGGCCGGCAATTTCTGCATCTTGAGCGGGAAGGTGATGTTTTCGGTGACGATTTTATGGGGAAAGAGCAGAAAATCCTGAAATACCATGCCGATACCGCGTGCATAGGGGGGAAGCCGGGTGACGTCGCGGCCGCCGATGTGCACCGTGCCGTTGCCCGGTGTTTCCAGTCCGGCAATAATTCGCAGCAGCGTCGTCTTGCCGGAACCGCTGGGTCCCAGAAGTGAGAAAAATTCGCCCTGACCGACGTCGAGGCTGACTTTGTCGACTGCCCGAACGTGGTCGAATGTTTTTTCAACTTGATCCAGTTTTAAAGCAGGCTCAGTCATTTCGGAATCACCATACAAGTTAGTTTCCATCCGGTCCGCCAAGGCGGATTCCGATGTATCCCGCCTCGACGGACCAAATTGGAAACTTAATTGTGCCCCTTTTAATTTCCGGATGGGCACTCGTTAATCAGCGGTGGCTTACGAAGCCTCGACATCCGACCAGATGCGCTCCCATTTTTCCGGCGACGATGGCGCGTCGAATTGGTACAAGCCCTTGATGGCATCTGTGTTGTTCAGGAAGAGGGTGTCGACGTAGCGCTGCGGGATCATTTTTCGTACGTCTACCGTGGGCGCCCAGCCGATCTCTTCAGCCACAACCACCATGTTTTCGGGTTTCAACCGGAAATTGATCCACTCGTGAGCCAGCTCCATTTTTTCACTGCCTTTGACCCCGGAGGTCACACACCAGGTATCCACCCATCCCAGTCCACCTTCTTTGGGATGCAGTAAATGTTTCATCCGCAGTTTGGATTTGCCGTCCAGGTAGTCGAAGTGGATCAAGCGGTAGACGCCGGACCATTCAGGAGCAGCCCAGACGGCCTGGGCGCGAAGCAGTCTTTCCAGCGTCGCCTCGTCATTCCAGCGGGTAAGCAGGTATTTTTTCTGCTCGATGAGGAGTTTTTTACATTCCTCGAGCTCATTGTCATACAGCACGTAGGGGTTGAAGGGCTTGCCGTCCGGACGCGTTTTATCCTTTGTTCCCATGCGGTGGCAAACCAGGATACCGGTTAAGGCGATATTTTCCTCGAAGCGGGCGCTGACGCACAGATGCCCTTTGTATTTCGGATTGTATAGCAGATAGATGGAATCCGAGTCTTCTTCAGCCACCTTGTCCATATTGATGGTAATGCCGTAGCCGCCCCAGCAATTGGGCGCGGCGATCATGTTATTACCCTCCTCCTCCTTGAGCAGCATGTAATTGGGCGGCATGAAAACCGGAAACACATATTGCATGTTCGAGATTTTGCCGTAGTCGACCGGTTGGGTGAGGCCCTGTTTGGCATACAGCCGGGGCCAGAAGCCGTCGGCCATCACCAGGTCGAAGTCCTTCACGCCCCCGCCGCGCAGTTTGTTGTATGCCTCCGAGTTCCCGTCGAAGAAACCGGCGCTGACTTTGCAATCATATTCCTTTTCAAATTTGGCGGTAAGCTTTTTCACGTTATAGTGTTCCCAACCCAGCCAGCGCAGCTCCAGCTTGGCCGCTTTCGAGGTTCGAACGAATGGTCCCATACTGGCTGCCGTAAACGCAACGGCCGCACCCGTCGCACTTTTTTTGAGAAATGAACGCCGCGTCAGCGGCTTGTCAAACGCTTTCTCCAGCCTTCCATTTTTTTCTTCGATGTCTTTGATCATTTTCACCCTCCTTTTTTTAAGATTATACACAGCTTCATAAATAATACTGCATTCGCCCTTATTATGTTGGATATTTAAACTGCCGCACATGATCAAATCGGCTGAACGCTGTGTATGTATGAAAAATGATTTATGCCGTTATGTAGAAAGGGCAAGAAGTTGATCCACCATCTCGGCAAATCCATGTCCGCCCTCCTTGCGGGTAATCCAGGCCGGATTGCAAGGCATTCGGCCTTCAAATTGCAAAACATTGGCCACTCCGACGGAGTGGGGAAAGTAGGTAAACATCGGCGCATCGTTAGGGGAGTCCCCGATGTAAATGACGTCCTCTTTGACGTCTTCTAAAATCTCGTGAAAAACTTCTTCGAATAAAAAGCGGGTCATGGTCAGCTTATCGTACTCACCAAACCAGCCATTGACGTGGATCGAGCTGACTTTGGCTTCAGCGCCGGCTTTTTTGAACAATTCGACAATCTGGTTGACGGCCTCGGTGGACAGCGGCGGAATGTCTTCACAATAGTCTATCGCCAGATCCGCCTCGCGGTAGGTTTGGTCTGCCGCAACGTCCGCTCCTGGTACTTTCTTCAGAATTTCCAATTTTAGATCGGCTAATTTCAGACGATCCGCCCGGCGCTCGCTTTCCGGCTTGAAATAGCGGCGCACCATTTTGCGGGTCGACTCATCATAGCGGAAATAAAAGGCACCGTTTTCACCCACCAAACCGTCCACCGGCCACATCCGCGCAATGTGGTCGCACCATCCGGCCGGCCTTCCGGTAATCGGAATGCTGCGGATGTTTGCATCTTTGAGCTGTTCCATGGCAACAAAAACAGCGGCGGGCAGGCGGCCGTTTACGGTAAGGGTATCGTCAATGTCTGTCAGGATATAGCGAATTTGCCTGCACGTTTCAGAAGGAAATTGGTCGAAGGGTTTCACTTTTGCCGCCTGATGTTTAACAATTCGTATCAAAAAGATTTTTTCAATTCGCCGACGGTTGTCCGAAAAATTCAAATATCCCACATTCAGGTAAAGAATCCTGGCCCAGCGGACCAGGTTTTCAATCCCAGAGTAACTGATGATCACGCAGGTGAGATACAAAATTCCTTATAAGGAAAAGAAAAAAAATACAACCCAAAAACTGCTGAAGGATAAAAGGAAAACCCCGGCTCCGACAGGAGACCGGGGTTTTTGGGTCGGACAAAATGACAATAACGCAAAAAGATGCAGCGGCGCCCGGGCTTTTGGCAAGCTACTTGGCGGAGGCCAATGTCAGTTTCAGTTTGCCGGGCGGGCTTCGGTAGGAGAGGGGCAGGGACCAATAGGCCGATTTAAAACCTTGTTTTGCGGCACTGACATAAACACGCATGGCCCTTGGCACTTCATATAGAAGCGCCACACCATCGGAGCCG
Source organism: Desulfobacterales bacterium (assembly GCA_020345785.1). The sequence goes on along the minus strand of CP070771.1, from coordinate 250,476 downwards.
GAGATGGCCGTATCATACTTGTCGCGGCGCATGCTGCTGTCGCGCCACTTCACGTTTACCCGTGCACCGGAAACCGGCCGCCCTTTTTGGTCAACCAGGGTGACCTCAAAGGTGGTGGCCTTGGCCGAAATTCTGGCCGTTTGACGAACCAAATCGTCCTTTTTAATTTCAACCCACCACCTAAAGTCTCCGTATCCGGTTTTGCTGGCAATAAAATGGTATCTGCCGGATGGCAGGTCGCGAAATTCAGCGATCCCATTGGCTGCTGTCTTTACACTCTGGAATCGGCCATTGACCGGCAGCGACACCGTGGCGTTGGGTAGCGGCTGATTGGTGCGGCCGTCAAGCACCTGGACTTCCAGTCCTTTTTTGCCGGATTTAACGGCCACCGCTCGCTGCAGGGCAACTTCGAGATTTCCAGGCACCGGGGCAGATGTAAGCGTGGCGGGCTTATAGCCGTCAGCTGTTACAACGATGGACTGGATGGTGGAGGCGGGTTCAAGCATTAACAGCGCAGACCCGTTGGAAGCTGTTTCGGCCGCAGAGGATTTCTCCCTGCCGCGGTTAAAGCCAACCCCCGGCAGATTCCATTTTGCATTGATCACTGCACCGGACACCGGTTGGCGTGTCCTGGCATCGATCACCTTGACATTCAGATCACCCGACATCCGCGTGAGCTTGAAGGTCTGGTGCAGGGTATCCACGGTCGCCAATCGAATGCGGTAGTTACTGCCCTGGTAAGTTGCTTTATCGATCCTGCAGGTATAGTCGCCCTGGGGAATGCCTTTGAAGTTGGCGACCCCCGACATGTTTGTCCAGGCCTTAAAGGTGCCGTTTGGGCCGGAAATAGAAACAATGGCAGATTCGACGGCCCCGTTGGTAGAACTGTTTATGACCCTGACGCTCAGACTGCCCGTGGGTGATGTAAGCCTGAGGTTAAAACTGGTTTGGCCCGGCAGCTTGATGTCCCGCAGGACGGCCGGCTGAAGACCGCTGCGATAGGCCTGGATCTCCCAGGTGCCGGGTCCCAGGTTGAGCCGGGCCACGCCGCTGGTGTCTGTCGCCGCCTGAATCTGTCTGGTCCCGCTCGCGACGACGTTGGCGTTGGCAGCGGCCTGGCCGTTTGGCAGCGTCACCCGCACCGTCACCGGGATCGCCTGGGCACTCAGGTTTACCTTCAGGGTTTTTTTGCTGGTGGAGTCCATATCCACTGTGCCGGAGGTCGGCTGATAGGCGGAGTGGGAGACCGTGTAGGAATAGCGGCCCGGTTTCAGATCGTAAAAATTGGCGACAAAGTTTTGTTTGGTTACGGTAATCGATTTTTGCCCGGACGGACCGTTTACCGTCACATTGGCCCCGCTCAAATCGGCCCGGCCATTTTCAGCCAGCGGCCAGATCGTCAACAGGCTTTTGGGAGGAACAACGGCTTTGACATCGGCCTGTTTGGCCATTGTAATGGTGAACGAACGGTTTGCGCTGACATCCAAACCGGAGTTGAAATCGAAGTAACCCCACTTATTGAACGACACCATGTAGCGTCCGGCAGCCAGCGGTCCCAACCTCACCGAACCATTGGCAACCCCAGTCTTATTAAAGCCCGGGCCCGAAAAACTGAAATTGACACCGGTCAACGAGGCCTTTGTTTTTTCATCCTGCAGCACAAAGGTAACCCAGTGATTCTGGGCCGCGTCAGCACCGACATGTCCGGCAAATGACAGAACCAGACCCAACAGAACATAAACAGCGACATATTCCCTCAACCGCGTTGAGTTTCTATTCATACCCGATGTCTTCTCCTTCTCTGAAAAAAAAGTTGAATCCTTTGCGTCTCCAAACATCATTGGATGCCATGCTGTCGGCCTGATGGAATATTAAACTGGGCAGGACGACTGGATCGACGTGTGAAAGCGCCGAAAATCCGTTGTCGACGCTCGTCATGTATGGTCGTCAGCCGGCCGATTTGAGCCGACTCAGAGTATTATCGGCCTTCTGATCGGCGTCCTTTAATAGAAAAAACCTCACATCTTCACAGGCCGAGGGCGATATTCCTTTGCGTGACACCCCGGCCGCATCCAGTTGAGTTTTTTTCCACTCAAAAACGAGACCCATCCTTAAAGACAGGGCATGGTTTTCAGGACGAATTTTTTTCGTCAAGCATCGCAAAATCTGTTGATTTCTTTATTTCATTTCAATACTAGAAATTTACGATTGCTGATATCTCGATACACGACGCTACACGGATCCTCTCGCCATCTCTCCGGCTCAAGCTGAAAATCTCCACTGTAAATCAAGCGCTCGTTGCCTGGGAATCTATGATGCTCAAATTTTGTAAGCTGGTTCGTGCTTGAATCAAGATCTTTTCTTTCAACATTTGGCAGGACCTACCAATCAACGAAAGGAGGATAATCATGAAATTAAAAAAGGATCGAATCAGCCAGACATCATGCCGATTTTGCTGCTGGATCGCGATTGTTATCTCAATCGGGCTCTTGACCGCATCTCTATCAATTGCCCAGCGGGATAAACCGCGGCAAATAACCGAACAGGTCGTTGCCCCGGATCGGTACATTGTCCGATTACGGGATTATGTTCAGGATCCCCCGGCTGCTGCCCATGATTTGGCAAGACGCCACCGATTTGCGGTGGGGCACGTTTACCGCAGGGTGCTCAGGGGATTTTCTGCCCGAATGCCCCAGGCTGTGGCACGGATTCTTGAACGTCATCCTGACGTCGCGTACATCGAACCGGATCGAAAATATTACGCAATTGCGCAAACGCTGCCGACCGGGGTCGACCGCATGGATGCCGGACCCGAATTTACCAGTAGTGACGTCGATGCGGACATCGCAATCATTGATACCGGGATCGATTTAACTCATCCCGATCTCAATGTGGCGGGTTCGACCAACTGTGCGCTTTTCGGCGGGTGCCTGGACGGTGGGGGCAATGACGGCCACGGTCACGGCACCCATGTGGCCGGCATCGCAGCGGCCATGAATAACGACTTCGGTGTCGTGGGCGTCGCACCCGGTGCTCGCCTGTGGGCGGTTCGCGTGCTGGATAACAACGGCAGCGGCTGGACCTCATGGATCATCGCCGGCATCGACTGGGTCACCGAGCATGCCGGCACCATTGAGGTCGCCAATATGAGTCTGGGCGGCCAGGGATTCAGCAGCGCCATGCGCGAAGCCATCCGGGAATCAGTGGCTCAGGGTGTTGTGTATATAGTCGCGGCAGGCAACAACTCCCAGGATGTATACGGCTCGGACGGCAGGTTCGGCACCAGCGACGACTTCGTTCCGGCGGCCTACCCTGAAGTGGCGGCAATTTCGGCCCTCGCCGATTCCGACGGCAACGCCGGCGGCATGGGTCCGGCCACTTCGTATGGACCCGACGACTCTTTTGCGACGTTCAGCAACTTCAGCCGCAGCGTGACGGCCGGCAATCCGGTTTCCTCCCCGGGGGCTGCCATCGATCTGCTGTGCCCCGGGGTGAATATTTTTTCCACCTATCGCAACGGCCAATATGCCACCTTCAGCGGCACCAGCATGGCCTCTCCCCATGCTGCGGGCCTGGCCGCCCTCTATATCGCGCAAAACGGCCGACCCGCCGATGCAAATGGCGTTTATGCCGTCCGACAGGCGCTGATCGATGCCGGTATTGACCAGGATGTTGCCGAAGGATTGGCCGTGTCCAGTGATCCGGATAAGAATCCGGAACGATTGGGATACGCCGGATCCGCCGAGCCGATTACCGATCTCAGCCTGGCTGCGATAGAGGCACCGGATACGGTCATGGTGGGTGAAACCGTCAATATCACGGTAACTGTGAAAAATGTGGGTATCTACGATGTTGTTTCTACATTTGAAGTCAGCCTCGCTATCGAAGATGTTGTTACATTCATTCCGCAGCCTATCAATGGTTTGCCAGCCGGGCAAAGCGTCGACCTGACATTTGAATGGAACACGGCGGGCGTCCAGGCAGGTTTATATACTCTGACTGCCGCAGTGGAATTCACGGATGACAAAGCCTCAAATAATGACATGGCGGTCGAAGTGGAAGTCAGAGAGCAGGGCCTTCCAAATACCGTCCACATCGGCGATCTGGACGGCAGCAGCCGGAACCTGTTTTGGTCGATCTGGGCCGCCACGGTAACCATAACCGTTCACGACACCGATCACAATCCCGTTCCCGCTGCGACGGTGTACGGCGTTTTCAGTGACGGTTCCTCGGTCTTTCAATGTACGACCGGCACCAACGGCCACTGCAGCGTCCAAGGCTACCAATGGTTCCTGAATGCCCTGACATTCACAACAACCGACGTCTACCACGTGGACCTGGATTACGAGCCGGCCGACAACCACGATCCGGATGGAGACAGCAACGGCACAAGCATAACGGTGTTCCGACCGTAAGCAGTCATTTGTCTTCGGAAACCGTTTTCAGGGAGGAAATGTCATCTCCTGCCAGGGCAGCCCACCGCGGCTGCCCTGTTATTTGAAATTTGAAAAAATATATACCTGAATTTTTTCACACCCACCATCGCTCGAAGTCAATCCTGATAATTAACTTCGAACTTTGTAGATGCGATTTACGTGCAAAATTCAGCCATCAATCAATCTGCGACGAATCGGTGATTTCCGCATCCTGTGATGCTTCCTTGGGCGGGGTGGGAAAGATGTTCAGAATTTTGCACTGGGCCAACCGGCGGTGGATGCGAAAACCCATTTTTTTGTGCAGGCCGATGGATGCCTCCCAGTTGCTGTACATGCCGGAGACGATCCGACGGCAGTCCATCTCGCGCAGGGACTCCATCAATGAGCCCAGCAGATGGGAGGCAACTCCTTGCCGCGAGTAGGCCGGATGTACGAAAATATAGACCAGGTAAGACCAGCCGGGGGGAAGTTTCAGCGTGTACCAGAGGGCCAGCTTGAAATCTCTGAAAGTGACCCAGGCGAAGGCGCGTATCCCCTTGTCATCTTCCAGCAGGAGACAGCGATCGCCCTTGCGGAGGGATTCTTCCATGAATTCGGTCTCTTTTACGAATCCTTCCAGGGCATTGATGGCAAAAAGATCATCCTTGCGGGCCCAGCGCATATGAAGACCGGCGGATTTCTTGCCGCTGCGCACAGGTTCGTCCAGGTCCCGGATCAACTCGAGCCACTCCTCACAGGACTGCATGCCCTGAGCGATCCGCCGTATAGATTCTCTGAAAGGAGGCATTGTCTTTAAAATAAGCGTTTAAGAAGTCATATAAATTCATTTGCTTTGGTTTCATGTGTTCCGTCCGCCGCGGACGGGATTTCCAAGCTCCGAAGTTTACCCTCCTTGGGAGGCCGGCTGGTTTTAAGGAACAAACTTATCAGGACTGAGTAACGAGGACTGAGGACTGAGGTTAAAGAAAATTCGGACGATGGAAATCGCCACATGCTCAGCCCTCAGTCCTCAGCACTCATCGCTAAAATATCCTCGAACCGATGTCGCGATATGTCTATGCCTCTCAATTTTTGAGATAATCCATGATGCGTGCCGAAGTTTCTCTCAGGCGCTCTAAAAATGTGGGAGCCGGGTTCGCACCGTTGCCCGGCGAAGGCCTTAAGCTCCCGTAATACCGGCCATGGATACGCCTGACCCGCCAAAGCAGATACGTAATCATTTTGGCGTCGACCCCGGCAGTGATTTTTTCAATATCGGTTGCTTGCAAACCGGCCATTTCCCGCAGGACCGCCTTGACCGAATCCTTAAGTCCATCGAGGTCGTAGCCGCCTTCAAGGGTCATGACCACCTTGCCCTCGCAGCAAAGATCGGCGGTGGTAAGAACAGAGCGGGTCAGCCCGGCAAATCCTTGGGGCGTCACACCCATGCCGCCGAGGGGGTCGTTATGGTGGATGTCGAAACCGGCGCTGACCAGAATCAGCTCCGGCTTGAAGTCAAGAGCGATGGGCCGCAGGATTTTTTCCAGGATGCTGACGTATTCGGCGTCACCGCAACCGCGGCGCAGCGGAATATTGACTGTTCGCCCTTTGCCCCGACCCTTGCCGACTTCCCCGAATCTTCCACTGCCGGGATAGGCAGCTGACTGGTGAACCGAAAAAAACAGCACCGACGGGTCGTCCTCAAAACAGTGCTGGGTGCCGTTGCCGTGATGAAGATCCCAGTCCACCAACAGAATGCGGCCCAGGCCCAGGCGGCTTTGAGCATAGCGAACCCCGACGGCCACGTTGTTGTAGAGACAAAAACCCATGGCTCTCGATCGCTCGGCATGATGTCCGGGCGGCCGGACCAGGGCCATGGCATTGTCCAGTTTCCCGGCATGGACCAGTTCGATCGCCCGGCAAAGGCCTCCTGCGGCAAGTAGGGCCGTCTCATGCGAAAACGGAGAGGCCTGCGTGTCCGGGTCCAGGTACGTGTAAGCCTGGCCCTGGGTGTCTTCCAAGCGCTGTATGTACTCCGGGGAATGGACCTGCAGAAGCTCCTCTTTTTCAGCGGGTCGAGGGGTAATGTCCTGAAAATTACCCCGCATGTCGGACTCCTGCAGCATGTCGTAAAGCACCGCCACCCGATCGGAACATTCCGGGTTGGCGGCGCCCGTGCAGTGGTCTGCGTAACGCGGATCCTGGATGACGCCGGTTTTTTTGGCTGCGCTCATTTTTTCCTTGTCTGTACAATATCCCAAGCCGGATGAACCGGGAACTCAAATAGATAAATTAATTACGAAAAAATGCTCATTTTTTTGTAATATGCAACCCCTCCATCGGCCGGCACATCTTGGAAAATTAGCGACCACCGGCAGATACAACTGAAATCGAATTTCTATCAATTCAACAAGACTTATGATATTATTATTGATGCTTCGGCTGTGGTTAATGACATCGACCGGATGTCTTAAAATTTAGTAAGGCCAATCTGCCATTTTGCCGTCCAGACCCGCTGACCCAACCCAACATGACCCATAATTTGAAAAAGTCGATCAATTCTCTTCTATCCGGCCTGTCGGCCTCGCAACTAATTCTGCCCGCTATCTCTGCGGCCCTGCTTCTGGGTTTGCTGGATCACATAACCGGCTATGAATTATCTTTTGCGGTTTTTTATGTCGTTCCGATAGCCGTCGTATCATGGTACGTGGGTCGAGTGCCGGGCCTTGTTTTTTGTGGTCTCTCAACAGCAATCTGGCTCATTGTTGATCTTGCATCAGCAAATACATACAGCCATCCGACAATACCCTTTTGGAATGCAGCAGTTCGCCTCGGATTCTTTATTATGATTTCACTCCTGCTTTCAACATTGCATACCCGCCTGATAATGGAGCAGAGGGCGGCGCAAACTGACGGTCTTACAAACCTGCTTAACGGGCGCGCCTTTCGGGAGGGAGCCCGAAAACTTTTTGATCTTTGTAGGCGAATCGGACGGCCGGCGACCCTGGCCTATATTGATCTCGACAATTTCAAGGCGGTAAACGACTCCCTCGGCCATACGGAAGGTGATTCAGTGCTGAAGCTTGTCGGCACCATACTGGCGAAAAGTGTGCGCAATACTGATCTGGTGGGACGCCTGGGTGGAGACGAGTTCGCAGTGATTCTGCCGGATACCAACCTGTCACAGGCACAGACAGTGATAGCAAAAATCCACGAGAAGCTTACCGAGGAAGTTGGAGCGCACAACTGGCGAATCGGCTTCAGCATCGGGGTTGCAGTTCTCGCCAAGCCGCCCTCAAGCGTCGACGAGGCAATAAAACTCGCCGACAACCTCATGTACGACGTCAAAAAGGTAGGGAAAAACAGCATTGTCTACAGGGAATTCAGCTAAATCAGCGACCAGCGGCAGACCCAGCGAGATCGAAAAAAATACGCTAAAATTTTTTATTTTACCTCCAGTCATCAGCCACCGGCATCGTTTAAGTTGTGACCACCGAAAAATACTCCCGCTGTAGCGGTAAAACCTTTTCAATTCTCAACGGCATCCCCCGTGGCTTATGAATGGAGTCGGTGTGCTTGTCGATGAACCGGCAACCCCGGCGCAGCGGGATGCGGCGTCGCACGGGATGCATGGCAGGAATCAGGCGTTGTCGCGCTTGAGACGGGCAATCACCGTCTGCTGGGCATCATACAAGCGCAGCTCAAAAGATTTCGTTTCCAGTCGGTTGTAGACGGCATCAAAGTCGACGGTCGCCCCGTCGGAGCACGAGCGGGACTGCAATTCCTTGAGTTTGCCGTCTGCGGAAACCGCATACAGCTTTAACAGTTTGGCGCCGCTGCCGAACCCTTGGGCCTTGACCTTTACCCGCGGGGCAAACATACTGCCGCTGCCGGCATTAAACGCTTGCACCGTTATCCGGGCATCTGCCAGCCTTGATGCCTGCGGTGCCATGCTCCGGCTGTTCGCGCCGGTTTCTACGATTTGAAACGTTGTGAGCATGTTGGCAAACAATTCCTGGTATTTTTCGAAATATTCGGTGGGAGCCGCATAGGAAACCCAGAAGTAGTATAGGCCGCTTTCCAGAACCAGCTGTACGTGGGCAAAGGTAGTCGGCTCATGTTTGGCCGTTTGCCCGGGATAAAGCGCCAAAAAGAAAGGAACCTGCCGGCCGGAGACGTCGACCATGTCTTCGGAGCGGATTTCAGCTCCGGAAACCCCCTCGATTTGAGCCCTGGCTTCCTGCAACTGCTTGACGACCGAACTGCCCGGGTTGGTGGCTTTTTGAACAGCCTGCACGACGATGATCACTTCATTTTCCTCGGTATCGGCCGGACCCGACAGCAGATAGCCGCCATTGTCAGGCAACAGTTCCCATATCCAGTAATCCGGCAGCTCGAATGAAAACCCAAAGTTGTTTTCATGCAAACGTTTCATGGTATATCTGCCAAGTGTGGCGGAATCCTCAGAAGTTGAGGTTTTCGCCGGCGCAGTCGGTGCGGTGTCAGAGGGGTTGGATTGGCTTTGGGCCACGGCTTGTCTGACCGTCAATTTATATGCCAGCGGCTCCAGAATGCGCTTGTCCTCATGCGAGCCGGGTACATTGGGCGAATCTTTGGTAATGTGATAGGGTCCCCCGGCAACGAATTGCGAAGCACACCAATCACTGCCGCACACGGAGCCGGCAAAGATCGGCATCACCCAGATGACCCCGCTGGTTTTTTGAGCATCAAAAGTCAGGCTGACTGTCTCTGCGCCGTTGCTGTCCTGCCAGCCGGTATACCCGAAATTTTTAGCACCGATTTGAACCTGACCGCCGCGCGGGCAGCCTGTCAGGGTGACCGTGGTTTTACCTGTGGCCGGCAGCGTGATCGCAAAGTAATCAAATCCGTCCTGCAGCAAGCCTTCGACCGTTTCACCGACCTGGATCGAGTTGCCCTCCTCCGGCGTGTTGTTGGGTTCCTTTTCCACTGTGGCGAATGCAGGTATACTAATGAATGCGTATAGTAGTACGACAGTTAAAACAATCACACCCGAAGCATTTTTCATTTGTATATCGATCCTTTCCAGAAACATGTTAGTGATGAAATTTATTGGCCGAGTTTTGCAATAGATGTGCCATGGTATTTGAAAGATCAAATTCCGTATAAATCCAAAATGTTAACTTTTGTTTCGGAGGTGGTGGGACCGGCAGGATATTCGAAAAATGTCAGAGTTACCGACACCAAGTGTCAGCTTTTCGGCAAAGAGGCCGGAAGAATCATTTGGTATTTGTGGGACATGACAATCAGTGTCTCACTCCGGGCGACTGCAGTATTCCTCAACGATGTATGCCTTTTCGATAATTACGTTCGCCCCACCTTTGATGACGAACTCACTCAGCCCAATCTCACTTTCTGAATTTCCCCAATCGTAAGTGTATCCCAGTCTTGTCCAAGGATAACCGTCATTTGAATATTTATATGATTTTTTTTTCATACCGTTAAACCATTGAACATGCTCGTCACTGACGGTCACAAATTTACTGGAAACGGGAAATTCCAGTTCAGCTTCATGGTCGGTAATCTCCGGATCCGGTGAGGGGCGAAAAAGGTCTGCAGGATCCACCCATAATTCGACAAACCAGATCTTGCGGCTGCCAGGGGGCAAACCCAACAGCTGCTTGAGCCGCAGAATAAGTCTTTCGGAGGAAAGATGCTGGGCTTGGCAAAAATTCCGCAGCTCCGGCACGGCTGTTACCCAGATATCCATGCCTTCAGGGGTGGTATAGTCCTGACCCTCTATTTCTAAATAGCCTCTGTAATCTGTCCAGGTTGCAACCAAAACATGCGATTTGCCGGCCGGGCCTTTCCACTGCAGATTTTTGTTATAGGCAACAATCGCCGTAAGGTTCTTCGAAATCTCTTCAGGTTCGGCAAATTCCGCATCGCTAACCGCATTCGCATAGGCCTTTTTTAATTCCATCTGAGACGGTGCCGGCATTAGAAGGGCGCAGGATGGCAAAACGGCTGAAATTAAAATAAGGAATAGAGTGATTGCTGAAAAATCAATGCAATTTCGTGATAACTTCATCCTAAAAATCCTCCGGTAAATACCTATGGTCGCTGTCGAAAACTATTGCCATTTGACTATATGTGGCGTACGGCCCGCGCATGGTAATAGCCGGTAAAATCCTGCCAGGCCACATACCCCATATCAACGCTGACATACCAGGCTGCGACAAAGGAGCGCCGATCGCAGCTCCAGATCGATTTCTGCGTCTGGTCGAAGATGGGTTCGATGCAGTAATCTTCGCCGTGGGGAAATTCGGTAAGCAACGTTATCAATTCGTCGATTGTCGGCAGCCGCCAGGCGCTGCTTGCCGCGAATCGGGCTGAATTGAGGGATTCGATGAAAACCTTTGCCTGCGCCCAGGTTATGGGAAAGTCGGACCCCGACTGCTGCCAGACAAGACCGGTTGCACTGTCGGTAATCGTTTTATCGGGGTTGATCTCAAATTTGTTCTTCAGAAAGCGTGCGGGTCGCCAGAGATCATCCAGGCCGAATGTCTTTTTTGCCTGGCGGGGACCGATTTTGATGCAGCTGCTGCGAGGTGTCATGCGGGTTGCTGCCGCTTCGGCCTTGTTGGATTTCTCCGCTTGAGGCAGAAGGCATATCTGCTCTTTTTTTGCTTCCCAGGCCGCCTTCAGCCGTTGCAGGTCGGCCAGCATTTCTGCAGCGGTAAGATAGCGGTTTACGGGGCGGGGGGCAATTGCTTTCTTGATAAAATCATCCCAGGTTGCATCCAGGTCTGGATTGAAGCGACCGACAGGCTCGTAGGTATCTTCCGGTAAATTCCCTGTCAGCAGGCGATAAATGGTGATGCCCACCGCATACAGATCGGCACTGAAATCGACCCTGTTGGGATCGTCTTCCTGTTCCGGCGGAGCATAAAAGGGCGAGCCAAACTTCAGCGTGGGCGGACCGTCAAATTCTTCCCCCCGTAATTTTGAGAGGCCGAAATCACAAATCTTAATGGTATCGTGATCCGTCACCAAGAGGTTGTGGGGCTTGACATCGCGGTGAATGATGCCGGCATGATGCATGCAGTTCAGGGCGGCCAGGGTCTGGGATATGTAGCGAATTACTTTTTCTATCTTAATGGTGCGTGAAGCCTCTTCCGCGCGAAAGGATTCACCGATCATCACCCCCAGATTGTTCACATAGTATTCCATTAAATAAAATGGTTTGTCGTCCGATTCATGATAATCCAGTATTTCAACTATATTCGGGTGCCGCAATCCGGCAATGGTAACGGCTTCGGTCTTGAACATTGCCAGAATTTTACTTCCGCCGATCAGACTGACAAGGACCGGATCGGGATCCAGCAGCTTCAGAGCGAAAATTTTCCCGATGAGCGGATGTTCGACTTTAAAGATTCTACCCATGCGGCCGCGTCCGAGCAGACCGCGGATCTTGTATTTACCGATATATTTCACTTTACTCTCATAGCTCCAGCACTAAAAATAAAATCTTATGAAAGATTTTTTTTAGAAGCCATCTCAAAAAAAGGATTTTGGTTCAACCCTCCAGAGGCGGACAAGAATCGCGGCGGGGCCGAGTTTTAAACCGCAGGAATACATCCGTATTTCGAGGATTTAAAACGAGTCACCAACAAAGAGTTTGGGAGAAAAGACTTTTTTGAGATAGCTTCTAATCTTTTAACACCATACAATGGCATTATCAAGTTTTCCCTGCCTGCCATTTGGCGGGCGCCGGCCACGTATAGTGATATGACGGCTGGAGCAAAAGAGGGGCAGCTGCGATTTTAGGATTTCATGTGAATCCAATCTCTCGTGTGAAACTTCACCTAAACGGAACAGTCCGCCGCGGCGGACAGAATATCGAATATCGAACCGCAGAATGTCGAAGGGTGGTTTCGC
>CP070771.1:221287-238041 GCA_020345785.1 Desulfobacterales bacterium | reverse complement strand
TGCATTCACCCCTCAGGGAATTTTCGAGCTGAAATATTTTTTCAACAGCTCCATCCGGCGCGCCCATGGCGGAGCCATTGCTTCGGCCAGCGTTCAGGATAAAATCAGACAAATCATATTAAGTGAAGATCCTAAAAAACCTTACAGTGACGATAAGATCGCACAGCTTTTGAAAAAAGATGAAATCCATATTGCCCGCAGGACGGTTGCCAAATATCGGGAGATGTTAAGAGTATTACCATCCAATAAACGCAAACAAATATAAGGGGGTCTAAAAGTATGCAGACATCCGTTACATTCAAGAATCTCGATTCTTCTGATCATTTGAAATCCTATGTTGGTGATAAATTGGATCGTTTAGACAGATATCTTGATAATCCGGCCGAGGCCAACGTGGTGCTTACGGTCGAAAAATTTAGACACATTGCAGAAATAAACATCGCCGGTGACAGACTTAGTATAAACGGCAAAGAAGAAACAAACGATATGTATTCGGCCATTGATATGGTCCTTGACAAACTTGAAAAACAAATTAAAAAAAACAAGCAAAAGATAAGAGAACGCAGAACCTCATCTAAAAACCGCAATCGCTCAATGCTTGAAGATGAGGGAATTCTGCCGGAAGATGACAACGAAAGACAAATAAAAGTTACACACATCGAATACAAGCCGATGGATGTCGATGAGGCTGTTTTGCAGATGGATCTGATTGAAGATAACTTTCTGGTGTTCACCAACGCCAAATCCGATCAGATAAACGTGTTATATCGACGCCGGGACGGTCACTACGGCTTGATTCAGCCCAGTTCGTGATTACTATTAGCCACTCCATGTGAGTATCTTCGATTATCCGGTTCGATCGCCTTTTGGTCGAACCGGATAGTTGCATGGTTATGATGATATGAAAATATGCGATGTTTTACATAAGAAAACGATTCTGGGCGATCTAAAGGCCCAAAACAAAAAGGGCATCCTGGAAGAACTTGTGAAGCCGGTAGCCGAGGTTGCCAACGTCAACCAGGAGGATCTCGTCAAGGTCCTTATGGAAAGAGAGCGGCTTGGCAGCACGGGCATCGGCGGCGGGATCGGAATTCCCCACGGCAAAATGAAAGATCTCAAATCGCTGGTGTTGGGATTTGGCCTGAGCCGCAAGGGTGTCGATTTCGAATCACTGGACGGCAAACCGACCCATATCTTTTTTCTGCTGGTCACGCCGGAAAACTCTACCGGTTTGCACCTGAAGCTGTTGGCGCGGATTTCCAGGATCCTAAAAAACGAGCCTTTTAAGAACAGACTATTAAATGCCTCGGATGGGGATGAAATATTCGACATTATCAAAGAGGAGGATGAAGAGTTTTAACTGAATTTATGATGTAAAGTGAAAAACACGGTCATATTCATAATCACGGGCCTTTCAGGATCGGGAAAGAGCACGGCGCTGGCCGCCCTGGAGGATTCCGGTTTTTACTGCATCGACAACATGCCGGTGGATTTGCTGCCCAAGTTTCTGGAAATGCCGGTAGAGCGCGATTCTGGAATTGCCGGCGTTGCACTGGTAATGGATTTGCGCGAAAGAGGCTTTCTGACCAAATACAACGCGGTCTTCAATGAGCTCAAGCAAAAAGGCTACCACTTAAAGATCCTGTTTCTTGAATCCGAAGAAGAGATTTTAGTTCAGCGTTACAGCGAAACACGCAGACAGCACCCGTTGTCGACAGGCAAAAGTCTGCTGGTCGGGATCCGGGAGGAAAAAAAACAGCTGGAAGGCTTGCGGTCAGCAGCAGATCTGGTGATCAATACCTCCAAGTTTAACGTCCACCAGCTCAAGTCGAAAATTCTGGACATTGCCCAGAAAAGTAAAAACAATGTGCAGATGCGCATAAACGTTGTCTCGTTCGGTTTCAAGTACGGGATTCCTTACGATGCCGACCTGATTATGGATGTGCGTTTTATGGCAAATCCTTATTTTAATCCAGACTTAAAAGATCTTGACGGGGAAACACAGCAAATAAAGGATTTTGTGCTTGATCATGATGACACTCGCATCTTCCTTGACAAGTATCTGGATCTTCTTGACTTTTTAATTCCGTTGTATGAAAAAGAGGGAAAGGCCTATTTAACTATTGCGTTCGGATGCACCGGAGGTCGGCATCGTTCGGTTACGATTGCCAGGAATATTTACGAGCACATCAGCGCCATGGGAAAAACGGTGGAACTCAATCACCGCGACCGCGACCGCACCCAGCCTTCGTAGATCAGAGATAGTTCAACAATCCAGTAACAAGCAAAGAGAGAATATTCATCCAGGACGTAACATCAGACGATCCAGTTCAGATCGGACGGGCTCCAAGAGGCATTGGACGCATGGATGTGATCGCGTGTTGGCCGACTGGACCCAATTAGGGTAAACAAAATGGGATTTAAAAATGGACATTTACAACTCACCATTAGAAGAGTTAAAAATTGAGTCCAAATTATGAACAATCACAGTAAAATCATAAAGTTAAGAAACTATCCCATTTTGTTTACGATCATTTAAGGCTTAAGTTATTTTTTACAGGGTGATTTATGATCGGTATTGTTATTGTCACACACGGCCAACTCGGCGAGGCCTTGATCGGAGCGGCTGAATTTATAATCGGCCGGAGGCCGGAGGCCATTGAATCGATTTCGATTGACTTGAGCGAAAACGCAGAGAAACTGCGCGCCAAAATTGCCCAGGGTATCAAAACGGTCAAAGGGCAGGAAGGTGTTCTCATTCTAACGGACATGTTCGGGGGAACCCCCTCGAATTTGAGCTATTCATTTCTGGAGGAAGGCCGCATTGAGGTCTTATCCGGTGTAAACCTTCCAATCCTGATCCAGGCTGCGAACCTGCGGGATAAGAAAATCGAGCTCGGCCGACTGGCAGCGGATCTGGAAGTTTTCGGTAAAAAGAGCATATCACTGGCCAGCGGAATTTTAAAAGGCAACAAGCGGAGCTAGACATTGAACAGCTGGCAGCTTGACACCATCAGCGACACCGACGAACTCGAGCCCATTCTGGCAATTGAGCGGCATTCGTTTACGTGGCCCTGGGGCCGCCTTTCATTTGAGGGCGAGCTGTCCTGCCGCAATGCCTGCAACCTAGTCGTCAAATCATCTGAAAACGGCAGCAACGAACAGGTGATTGCCTACGCCTTTTTTCGGCTGGCAGCAGATGAACTGCACATTTTAAAAATCGCCGTCACCGCCGCCTGGCGAAGACGGGGAATCGCCACCCGGCTCACCGAGCAGTGTTTAAAACTGGGCAAAGAGCGGGGGGCAACCTCGGCGCATCTGGAGGTTCGCCCGTCAAACACGCCTGCGGTTGAACTTTATCAGAAACTCGGATTCAAGGTGGTCGGGTGTCGACATAACTATTATACGGATTCGAAAGAAGACGCGCTTGTGATGATGAAAAATCTGAAGGAGGAATTATGAGTATCAAACTTGGAATTAATGGTTTTGGCAGAATCGGCCGCATGGTCTTGCGAGCCGCTTTGAAACATCCGGATGTGGATGTGGTCGCGATCAACGATCTGACCGATTCTGAAACGATGGCCTATCTTTTAAAATATGACTCGGTTCACGGACGGCTGGATTTGGACGTCAAGGCCCAAAACGACAGCATCCAAGTCGGTGACCAAAAAATTGCCATTCGCTCCGTGAAAGATCCGGAAAGCATCGGCTGGGGCGATTTTGGGGTGGATATCGCGGCCGAGTGCACCGGTATTTTTCGGGATCGCGAAGGGGCATCGAAACATTTGGCGGCCGGGGCCCGCAAGGTGATCATCTCGGCGCCGGCCGGCAACCCGGATATTACGATCGTCATGGGGGTGAACTCCAATCAGTATGATCCCAGGCAGCACCATATCATTTCAAATGCTTCCTGCACCACCAATTGCCTGGCGCCGGTGGCCAAGGTGCTGCTTGAAAACTTCGGGCTGCAGCGCGGTCTGATGACCACCATCCATGCCTATACCGGAGACCAGCGCTTGCTGGATTTCCCCCACAAGGATTTTCGCCGGGCCCGGGCGGCGGCGCTTTCCATGATCCCCACGACCACCGGCGCCGCCAAAGCCGTCGCGCTGGTGCTGCCTGAATTATCCGGCAGACTCAACGGTCTTGCCATCCGGGTTCCCACGCCCAACGTGTCGCTGGTGGATCTGGTGGCAACGGTTGAAAAATCAGAGGTCACGGTCTCGGATATAAACGAAGCCTTGAAACAGGCTTCCGAAGAATCACTGGCCGGCATCCTGGGTTACAGCGATGCACCGCTGGTTTCAACGGATTTCAACGGATCGACCCTGTCTTCGGTGGTGGATGCACCCACCACCTACGTCATCGACAACATGGTAAAAGTGCTCTCCTGGTACGATAATGAGTCGGGCTACTCTCATCGCATGGTCGATCTGGCCGCGATGATCGGCAAGGAGATGTAGCTACTAGCGCGGCAATAATTATTTAGGCGTTTTTCATTAAGATTTATCTTATTCACCGCAGAGCCGCAAAGTGCGCAGAGAATATTTATTTTATGTTTGCCGTTGAGAGGCCCCGCCTTGGGTGGGGATGACCGATCTATTGAGTATTTAAAGCGGTCGGTCTCCGGCAAACATAAAGAAAAATCCGCTTTAAGCGCAAAAAATAACTTGTGCATAAAGGTTTGAATATAGCTCGCGATACTATTACCCGAAAGATGCATGTTTTTAACTTTCTGGCCTCCCTGCCTTGGCATAGCTTTAGCGACGCCAGGTCAGCAGAAAGTTAAAAGAAAAGTGCCTCTGCGATCTTTACGACTCGAGCGAAGCGGGCGGTGAATAAATGCCTAAACACTAATGATCTTTTAGTAATGGCCCCAACTATATTTGGCGGCTGAGAATTAAATCGTTTTGTATATCGCTGCCGACAGTAAATTTTTGACGGCCGACAACTTTGAATTTCCACTTTTTATAGAATGCATTGGCGCGGTCGTTTAACTCCCATGAGCTCAGCCAGAGCCTATGATAACCGCGGGAACGGGATTCGTCAATGCTGGCTTGCATTAAAGCATCACCCATCGCCCGACCATAATATTGTTTCCGCAGATAGAGTCTAACGAGCTGGATCGCAGCGTCATCTTTTATGCAGTCCGGGGGGATAGTTGGATAGGAATATGCATAGCCGGCTGGAACGGAATTAACTTCAGCAATAAAAAATAATGAGCGTTCATTCTTTATCTGTTTTTCTATTTCCGCCTTGTTAAAGGTGGATTTCAGATAGGCCTTCATATCATCCGGGGCCGTCACTTCGGAAAATGCCTCATAAAAAGACTGTTTTCCAAGCTTCGTGAGCAGATCTGCATCTAAGGCTGTTGCCCGCCTCACGGTACCATCAAATTTTTTCTCAAATAGCCGGGACATGGTTGGTTGTTATTTCCGCCAGAAGCTTGCCGCTGTCCCCGGTAACCAGAGTCCTGACCACCGTCACTCGCTTGCCTTTGCGGACAAAACGTGCTTCGGCCCGGATCTCCCCGCCGCGCTGGTTGCTCAGCAAGTTGGCGTTCAAGTTAATGGCCAGCGGAAACCCCTGGCCTTTTTCACCGATTTGGGTGTTGCCGATGGCCAACACAGTGGCCGTGACATCGGCCAGCCAGAGCATGGCCCCGGCGTGGATGGTTCCAAAGGGATTGAGTGCCCCTGTGGATGTCGGCATTCTGCTGACCACACAATCCTCGCTGCGCTCTTCAATAAAAAATTCGATTTCCCCGGTACGTCTGGTTTCTTTGATGTGTTCGTGGATGTTTTTCATTTTGAAAAATCCGTGTTTTTAAAAAAATCACTGATATAACTGATTTTGCCGTTTTGCATCTCCAGTATGGTAACCCCTTCGTTCTCATAGGGCTCTTCACGCCGATTCAACCCGTGATTGGTCCAATGCACGGCGGCTTGATCACCCTGCTGAATCACCCGCTGAATCGTAAAGGACAGCTCAGGATACTGGCGGAAAAGGATTTTAAGAAATTTCAGGATGCGTTCTCTGCCGATGAGCGGCTGCGTTTTGGGAAAGAAAAATTCAGCATCCGAATTGAGCAGGTTCCCCATTTTGTCCATATCGCGGTTATTAAAAACTTCGAAAAATATTTGGACAATTTGTTCATTGGACATCATGCTTTTCCAAAATAAAGGGCTAAGAAATTAAAGATCGCTTAAACCAATTGACCGTATGGAATTGGTTTGCCAATAAGTTGTGAAAAAAATTTCCTGCACAGCAAAACAAATACATTATGCTATGCTGAAAGCACTCAGCGGGAGGGTAATTTTAGCCTACAAACATTTTAAAAATTTATATCTGAATTTTTAAACACCCAACATCGCTTTAAGACAATCCGGATAATTTAGCTTCAAATTTTGAAGACGCGATTTACGTGAAAAATTCAGATTATAACACTGTTTTTAAAGTTTCGAGGCTGATGTTGGCACCGCAGAGAACAACGACTACATTTTTGCCGGCAAAATGGTTGCCCAATTTGACGCAGGCCGCAACAGCTGCGGCCGCCGCCCCTTCAATCAACATGTGATGGATTTGTAAATATTGCCTCAGGCTGTTTTTGATTTCATCCTCCGTTACGACTTCATACGCATTCACCAGAGCCCTGCATAATTCAAAAGTGATGGAGCCCGGTTCAACCCCGCCGGCAGTGCTGTCGGAAATTGTCGGCAGAGACGGCAAATCCAGTATTTTTCCGGCCCTTATTGATTGAATCATCACCTGTGAATTCTGCGGGGAGCAGCCGATAATTTTCACATCCGGATAAATTGACTTGAGATACCCGGCGATACCTGAAATCAGTCCGCCGCCACCCAGCGCTACAAAGACGGCATCGATCCGATCCAGTTGTCTGGCAAGCTCGACGGCAATAGTGCCCTGACCGCCGATGACCTGCAAATCGTTGTACGGCGGGATATAGGTCAACCTATTGTCACGGGCATATTGACGGGCATGGGCTTCGGTAACCGCCGCATCGTCGCCGAAACGGCGGACCTCGGCACCCAGCCGTTCGATCGCCTGTACTTTAGCGTCGGAAGCGTTATCCGGCACGAAAACGATACCGCCGGCACCGAGTTTTGCGAGACTGAAAGCCGTCGCAGCACCATGGTTGCCGGTTGAGGCGGTCACCACACCCCGCTCCAGTTCGGCCGGTGTCAAGGACAGCACTTTATTCATTGCACCCCTTACTTTAAACGATGCGGTATGCTGGAGGTTCTCGAGCTTGAAGTAAATATTGGCCCCTGTGAGTCTGCTGTAGTAAGGGGAATAATCAAGTATCGTTTCTCTGATATGCGGACGGATCCGTTTTTCGGCGGCTATTACTTCCTGCGGGATGTCCATGGCTCATGCTTCGTTGAATCGTTGATTGGTTAATTAAGTTGATTAAGTTGGTTGAGTTGATTGGGATGATATAATAGACAGAGTCATTTCACTTAATCAACCTGTCAACTTAATCAACTCCAAGTTTTTCCAGTCAACTTAATAATCGACGGGCGTTGTCCAGCGGTCCTCGTCGTGAGCTTCCCAGTAGCGTTTTTGGAGCAGGGTGGTGACCTTGCCGGGTTTGCCGTCACCAATTGATTTGCCGTTGACCGTGGTTACAGGCATTACACCGCCGGCGGTGCTGGTAATGAAAACTTCTTCAGCGTTTTCCAACACTTTCGCGTCGAACATGGTCTGTCTGGCCGGAATGTCCTGCTCTGCGGCCAGGTCGAGGACGGTCTTACGGGTAATACCTTCCAGGACACCGCCGGCGGGTGTCAGCAGTTTATTTTCGTAATATACAAAGACATTGAATCCCGGTCCTTCGGTGATGTTCCCTTCCCAATCGGGCAGCACGGTCGTGTAACCGCCCCGATCATAAGCTTCATAAATTCCGCGTATCAGATCGCCCCAATGAAAGTTTTTAACCTTGGGATCGACGGCTTCGGGCGGTATACGAATCGTCTTTTCAGAAATCACCAGATGTATCCCGACCTTCTGCTTTTCCGGTGTGACAATCCAGCTGTAAGGTACGGCGTAAGCATAAAAGCGGTTGCGAAAAAGGCGGGGGTCGCGCACGCCGGCTTCGTCGACCCCGCGCGAGAGGATCATTTTAACGTAGGCATCGCGCAGACCGGAGCGGCGAACGCATTCAAACAGAATTTCCCGCATCTCCGCCGGGGTTAATGCGGGCGACATTCGCAGATGTTTCCAGCCCTTCTCGAAGCGGGCCAGATGATCAGCCAGGCGGAAAAATTTTCCTTTCCAAACCGCAACCACATCATAGGTCAGGTCTGAGCGTGTAAATCCTGTGTCGAGAATCGGGATGCGCGCTGCGGCGATCGGCAAATATTCTCCGTCGATATAGGCGCAACCAGCGGTAAACGAGTCTTTATGCATGGCGAACTCCTTTGTAGAAAATGTTCTGAAATTGTTGACGGGCAGTCGCTTTTTGCCGGTTTCACGGTCATATTCGGTCAAATCAACGCATCGATCGCGGCGTGGACTTTCGAACCATATTGCCAAATATCCTCGCTGTACCTGGCAAATTTTTTCAAAGCCAGATGAAATTTTAAATATTGCCGGCTGTTAATTTTTTGATGATAAAGCAAAAAGTTCAACATCATCAAGGCATTGAAGTAGGGTCTGCGTGCGCGTCTCATGGCCGTCAGAATATTTTTGTCTTCGGAAATTACCGGAAGGTCGTAATGCAAGGCGCACGAAACCAATTTCTCATCGTTTGATAAACATGCTTTTTTGTAGGGAAGCGTTTTGATGCTGTCCGGAACCGGGCCCGTCTCAGATAGTATTTCCGGAATGGAAAATAATTTAACCGAGCCTGCAAGTATCTCCAGAAAATCAGCCTTCTCGGCGTAAATGATCGAGGATGCATCAATCAGGGCCTGATTTAATTGATCAAACTGACCGAATATTTCCCGCGACGATAACCTTTTTTCGGACACAATCATAAACTGCCTGGAGCCAACCGCTGCCTGCGCGCGAAACTTACTGCGAAAAGATAGGCATGGGTTGGTTTCCAATTCGAGAACGAGACCTTTGTGAATCCCTTATTTTTTAGCTTTTCTGGATTTAAGGCTGGCCCGGAATGTATCCCAGAATTCTTTATCGGTGTCTTTCCAGGCTGCTCCCCACCTTCGTTCAAAATAAGAGGACGGCAGCTTTTCCTCCCAGGACTCCCAGGGGTTTTTGCCCTCCTTTTTGGCCTTCAACACATCGACGAGATATGCGGCGATTTCCGATATTTCTTCTTTGGGAATATAGGAGGCGGCACCTTCCTTGATGGACTTTACCAGATTTTCCGGTGTAAATGCATGAGCGGTCAGCATGAGAGCCGGGATGTTTTTCTGCCTGGCAATTTCCAGCAGACCATAACCGTCCACTCCCATAATATCCAGGACGGCGACATCAAATTTTTGGGATTCCAAATGCCTTTTGGCTTCCTCAAAGGTGGCGGCCGTCACAATTTCACACATGTCCAGCAACTCTTCAAGGACAGCCAGAATATCGGGTTCATCATCCACTACGAGAATTTTTTTGCCCTTAAGTAAACTAACATCTGTCATGGTTGTCTCCCCAAAGTCTAAGAATAGACCCAATTGAGCAATAACCAATCGGGATTTATTCGTTATCGGTTAATAGTTGATAAGCCGAGAAATCCTCTATAATTGAGTATTCATCAAATCTAATGATACATAACCTTGCCGCTACCAGACAAAATATTCGAACGGGACTTTTATATATGGAATTGAAATGAAGGTCAAATGGTTGAATGCTTTTTTTAATCCCCCTCCATATCTTTCAATTTGCGCCGCAAAATTTTGCCCACGGCGCTTTTGGGCAATTCATCGATAAATTCGATGATTTTAGGTACCTTGTAAGCCGCAAGATTTTCTTTGCAGTAAGCAACAACTTCTTCTTCCGTCAACTTCTGACCATCCTTAACGACGATAAAAGCTTTAACAGTTTCGCCGCGGTATTCATGGGGAATACCGATGGTGCAGGCTTCAAGTATTTTCGGGTGTCCCATGAGCACATCATCGAGCTCCACCGGGTAGATGTTGTACCCGCCGGCAATGATCATATCTTTTTTGCGGTCGACAATTGTCAGGTACCCCTCTTCGTCAAACTTGCCGATATCACCGGTTAAAAACCAGCCGTCCCTCAGGGCCTGTTTGGTTTCTTCGGGTTTGTTATAGTAACCCATCATGATCTGAGGGCCTTTGACGGCTATTTCACCGGTTTCACCGATTGCAAGTTCTTTTTCGGGATTATCTGTTTCAACAATTTTGACGTCGGTGTCTGCTACCGGAACCCCTACTGTTCCGGGCTTTATGCGGCCACCCCAGGGGGTAATCGAAACGACGGCAGTGGTCTCTGTCGATCCGTAAACCTCACACATCGTGGCGCCGGTGAGATTTTTCAGATCCTTGATGGTGTCGGCTGCCAGTGGAGCCGCACCTGAAAAAAATCCCTTCATGGCTGAAAAGTCCAGTTGCTTGAAAGCCGGTTCCGCCAGCAGGCCTACAAAAATGGTCGGAACTCCCGGCAGAAAAGTGGGCTTATACTTTTTGATCAAATCGATGTTGATTTTAGGCTCCGGCCTCGGCACCATGATGTTTTCCCATGCCTGCCACGTGATTAAATTTTGTATGGCTGCAAAACCGGCGATGTGAAAAACCGGGAAATTGCCCATCAGCCGCTCTTCACCGGGTTTGATATCCGGAAACCAGCCCGCAAACTGCTGGGCGTTGTAGCTCAGGTTGGCGTGGCTGAGCATGACCCCCTTGCTGACGCCGGTGGTGCCGCCGGTATACAATAATGCGGCCAGTTCCTCCCATTGGCTCGCCTCCGCGACGGGCTCCGGGGAAAATCCGGCGATCAAATCATCGAAAACCATAACCTCTTCATTAGATTCGACCTTGCGGTACATGTCTTTTTTGACAAAGGGAAAGAGTTGTTTCTTGGGAAAGGGGAGATAGGTGTGAATATGACAGCCGACAATTTTGTCGATTTTGGTCTTGGGCTTGATCTTCTGGATTCGCGGAATCAGAAGGGTCAGGGTAATCATCATTTTGGAACCGGAGTCGTTCAGCTGATACGTGAGCTCTCTTTCCGTGTAAAGGGGATTGTTTTGAACAGCCACTGCGCCGATGCGAAGGACGGCCAGGTTGGCGATGATGACCTGGGGAATGTTCGGCAGGCAGACGGCGACTTTATCCCCCGGTTTAATGCCGTGGTCCAGCAGGGCTCCGGCAAAGCGGTTGACCAGTCTGTCAAGCTCCAAATAGCTAATTCTCTTTCCCATGTAATTTAAAGCGGTGTGGTTGGGGAATTTTTGGGCCGATCGTGTCAGTGCCGCAGGGATGGTAATCTTTTCATAATCCAGGGCTGTTTTTACGCCAGAAGCGTATGATTTGTGCCAGAATTTGTCTTCCATTTCTCCCCCTCCCGTCCTTTTTGGTTGATTGGTTGAATAGTTGACTTGTTGATTAGGTTGATTAGTTGATTGAGTTGATTGGGTTTATTAAGTTGATTGTGTTGATTAGGTTGACTGAGTTAATTAAGTTGAAAATTTAAGCTCTTTGGCTTAGATAGATGTTCTCAATTTACCTCAAAAAAATAATCTGCCAAAAAACATTTCAACTTCTATTCTAATTAACCAATGAGCTTTTAAACTTATCAGCCAGGCTTCCTTTAATCTTTTCAACCTAATCAGCTTCTCAACGAATCAAAATATCAACTGTCTTTACCCATCAACCCACTCAACTCAATCAACCTAGTCAACTCAATCGACCACCAATCCATTCAGCCGTTCAAGAAGTTCATCAGCTTCTGATAAAATATCCTCTATGACCCGCCGTACCGGTTTAATCTCATCAATCAGTCCGGCAATCTGACCGCAGGCGATCGGCGCTCCGTCAGGATCGCCGCTGTCATAGGCGATCTGGCCTTTACCGCCGGCCACGGCTTTAATTATCCGTTCGAAATCAGCGCCTTCGGCTTCTATGGCCAGGCATTCGTCAGCCAGTTTGTTTTTCATACAGCGGATCGGGTTCATGATGGTGGTCAGAAGCAAGGCTGTGTCCGTCTCCTTGGTCGCAAGGAGACGGTCTTTAATATTCTGATGAATCTTGCATTCGGTCGTCATCATGAAGGCCGTTCCCATCAACACCGCCTCTGCACCCATGGCCAAGGCTGCTAAAAACCCCCTGCCGTTGCAGATCCCGCCGCCGGCGATGACCGGTATGTCAAGGGTGGCAACCGCCTTCGGCAGCAAGATGAATGATGCCACATTGTCGTTGCCGATATGACCACCGGAACCGAACCCGATCATGGTGACGGCGTCGACCCCCAGCCGCTGGGCGCTGAGAGCATGTTTTACCGATGTCAGCTTGTGGATGACTTTAATGCCGCCTTCTTTCAGCTTGGGCATCAACGGCTCCGGACTCCGGCCGGCGGTTTCAACGACTTTTACGCCTTCCTCGACGACCACATCACAGAATTTGAGGGTTCTTTCCGGCAGGCCGAATTCAGGTACCATGGAAAGGTTAACGCCGAAAGGTTTATCGGTGAGATCGCGAATTTTTTTTATTTCTTCCCTGAGATCCTCCGGTGTTTCAAGACTTTCGGCCGTGATAAAACCGATTCCTCCGGCGTTGGCGACCGCGGCCACAATCTCCGCCCGGCTGATCCACTGCATACCCCCGCAAAGGATCGGATGTTCGATACCCAGCATATCGGTTATTTTGGTTTTAAATTTTCTTGCCATGTTGCGATTCTCCCCCCTTGGTTTAGTTGAAAAGTTGATTAGTTGAATAGGTTATTAGGAAAAGGATTTAAATCAATTTTGTCAATTGACAATTCTACTTTTTACTAACGCGGCCATAATAGTCTAGAAATTTTATATAGAGATTTAATATTTTGTTCACCGCAGAGCCGCAAAGTGCGCAAAGAATTTTTATTTTATGTTTGTCGTTGAGAGGGCGGCAAATATAAAGGACAATTCGCCTCAAATGCAATAAAATATTTAGGCTTGGAATTATGCAGTTTGAACACGACACTATTGCCCGAAGGGCTTGGTATTTTTAACTTTCTGGCCTCTCACCAGAAAGTTAAAAGAAAGGTTCCTCTGCGATCTCTGCGGCTCGAGCGAAGCGGGCGGTGAATCAATGTCTGAACAATTATGAACTTTTGTGTAACTATTCAACCTATCCTGAAACAATTATATACCTACCTTAGAATTCCTAAAATCTCCCGTGCCTCGGCCGGTGTTGCCGGTTCTTTGCCCACTTCGCGCACGATTTTTACCAGTGCTTCTACCAGCTGACCGTTGTCCGCGGCGCGCTCGCCATTGGGAAGATAAAAGGTATCCTCCAGACCGGTTCTCACATCCCCCCCCAGTTCCAGACAGCGCCGATGAAGGTTCCAGATCTTTTCCCTGCCGGGTCCCGTGGCGATGACCTGCCAGTGAGAATTTGCGGGCAATTCAGCTTTGAGAATCGGAAGAAGATCAGGGTTGGCCGGCATGCCGCTGTCGACACCCATCACAAACGAGACATGCGGATCCCCTTCAAACATACCGGCGGTTTTGTACATACCGACACTGCGCACAATGCCGGTATCAAAACATTCGAATTCCGGTATGATTTTATTGGCTGTCATGACATCCAGAAATTTTTTAACTTTCTCCACTGGATTGTCGAAAAGCGCCGGCGGCCAGGCCCAGTTGCCGTCTTTGCGAATTTTCAAGTAATTCAGCGAGCCGGCATTGCAGGCGGCCATTTCGGGTTTAAAGGCTTCGAGACACCTAACCGGTCCGGAGATATCATCGCCGAGAACTCCGGTACTCATGCAGATAATGATATCCGGGACTTTCGCCTTTATGGCAGCCAGGATGTCACCGACGCTCTTTACGTCCCAGCTAGGCAAAGCACCCATAGCTTCTCTTTGATCCCTGAAATGGCAATGCAGCACCGAAGCGCCGGCATTAAATGACTGTTCGGCTGCCTTTGCCATTTCCTCCGGCGTTACGGGCACATTAAATTTAGCCGGATCAGTCAAAACACCGGTCAACGCACAGGTGACGACGACTTTGTCGCTTGTACTCATGTTTAACTCCCTTTTCTATTAGCCGGCTGTTGAAATTTCGATGGTTTAAATTTTAAGGTATATGGTTCAAGGTTCAGGGTTCAAGGTTCAGGGTTCAGGGTTCAGGGTTGAAGGCTATTGGTAGAACAATATCCTCAAACCGTCCCCCCGATCAAATACCTTATACCTTACGCCTTAAACCTTACACCCTAAAGCCTTCGGTCTTTAACCTTTACCTTTTACCCTATAGGAGACCAGCACCCAATAACCAGCGGCCAGAAGCAACTATCATCCATTATCGAGCATCCAGCAGCGAGTTTATTTTCCCTTAAAAACCGGCTTTCTCTTCTCTATAAACGCCATAATACCTTCCCGAGCATCTTCGGTGGCGGCAATTTCGGCAATTTTTTCCGACAGGAAATCCACCGCATCTTCAAAAGGCATGTCCGCCATGGCGTAAAAAGCTTCCTTGCCCATTTTCATTCCGATCGGGCTTTTTCCCGCCAGGCTCTGCAAGACACCATTGACCTCCTCGTCCAGTTTGTCGGGCGGGACCGCACGGGTGATCAGTCCCATTTCAAGCGCCTGATCCGCGGTTACCCGTTCCCCCAGGAGCACCATTTCCATGGCTTTTTTGCGAAGCGTATTGCGGTAAATCAAAGCGCCGATCATCATCGGCCAGAGGCCGACATTGACTTCCGGTGTGCCGAATTTGGCATTATTGCGAGCGATAACAATGTCGCAGGCCAGCATCAATCCCATGCCGCCGGCCATGCAGGCGCCGTTGACCCTGGCAACCACCGGTTTCGGGAAACCTGACAATCTTTTTAAAAGTCGAGCGTAGATTTTAAAGCCTTCTTCAATCCTGCCGCCGGCTTCACCCCCCAGATCGGCACCGGCACAAAAGGCTTTGTCGCCGGCGCCTGTGATCAGAATCACCCGCACGTCGAGATCTTTTTCGGCCTGGTCCAGGTATTGTAAAAACAGGTTGATGGTTTCAACGCTGATGGCATTGCGTCGGGCTTCACGGTTGATGGTCAGGGTTGCTATATTATCTGCGATATTGAAGAGTAAATGTTGATTAGTCATTCTCACCTTCTTCCGTTACGAATTTACTTATAAACCCCGTGTCGAAATCCCCTTTGCGGAAGGAGGGGTCATCCATGATTTTGCGATAGAGCGGTATGCTCGTTTTCAACGGGAAGATAATGAATTCTTCCAGCGCTCTTTTCATTACCGCAATGGCGCCATCGCGGCTGATATCGAAAGACACCAGCTTTGCAATGAGTGAGTCATAGAAAATCGGAAGTTCATATCCCTGGTACAAATGGCTGTCCAGCCGCACGCCATAACCACCCGGCGGCCGGTATTGCTCCACGGTTCCGGGAGAAGGTAAGAAATTACGGTCCGGGTCTTCGGCATTGATACGGCATTCAATGGCCCAGCCGCGTTTATTCAGATCATCAAATGAATAGTCGATTTTACCATCCGCCGAAAGGCGTATCTGTTCCTTGACCAGATCTATGCCGGTGGTTAATTCGGTTACCGGATGTTCCACCTGGATGCGGGCATTCACTTCCATAAAATAAAAGTTGCCGTCCGGGGCCAATAGAAATTCAATCGTACCGGCGTTAAAATAATTCAGCGCTGCGGCGGCCCTGATGGCGACATTTCCCATGGTCTTTCTAAGTTCGGCAGAAAGCCCGGGAGAAGGGGCTTCTTCAATAAGCTTCTGATAGCGTCTTTGGATGGTGCACTCCCGCTCGCCCAGATGAGTAACATTGCCGAATTTGTCGGCCAAGATTTGAAATTCGATGTGCCGAGGTCGTTGAATACATTTTTCGATATAAAGCGTATCGTTTCCAAAGGCCGCTGCGGCTTCGGCTTTGGCTATGGGGAAATCCTCACGCAGCATTGCTTCGTCGGCACATATTCTGATACCCCGGCCGCCGCCGCCGCCCGAAGCTTTTATCATTACCGGATATCCGATGGTGTTGCAAAAATGTACCGCTTCATCCAGACGGCAGGTGCCGGTTGGGCTGCTGGGAATTACCGGCACCCCGGCTTTTTGCATTATCTTTTTGGCCGCCATTTTATCACCGGCCTGCTTCAGGTTGGCAGGGGAGGGGCCGATAAATGTGATACCCTGGTCTTCACAAGCCTGGGCAAATTCATCCTTTTCAGCCAGATACCCATAACCGGGGTGAATGGCATCGGCTCCGGATTGTACGGCGGCCTTTATGATACTGTCGATATTCAGATAACTATTGGCGCTGATGGGTGGGCCGATACAAATTTGTTCATCTGCCAGCGTCAAGTGTAAGGACTTGTCGTCGGCTTCCGAGTAAACGGCAACGCTTTGAATTCCGAGCTCTTTGCAGGCACGGATGACCCTGAGGGCGATCTCCCCACGATTGGCCACCAATATTTTTTTGAAAACCTTCGGGTTCATTCTTTTTGTTTATCCGTGGTGCCTTAATATTTCAAAGGTTGCAGGTTGCAGGTTGCAGGTTGCAGGTTTCAGTAACTTACAAAAACCTAAATTGATCGATTTTTAGGTTCTTGCACCCAGTCCAGGCGGGCGTAAAGCCCGCCCCTACGATAGTTTGCTTAAC
>CP070771.1:203195-221187 GCA_020345785.1 Desulfobacterales bacterium | reverse complement strand
CGTTTCGATTTGTTTTTTGAGATTTTCGAGCTCCCGGCGCAGACCTTCGACGTCGGCCGCCGCCTGTCGGAGCTGTTCTTCCCGGGTGCGGGGTGCAGCGCGGTCAAGATCCTGAAGTCTTTTGGCAACACGGTCGACGGACTGCTCGATCTTCTTTTCGGCATCCATGGAAAGACTCAACCAACCGGCTTCGAGCATCTGGCGGCTTTCCTCGATCCGTGCTTTGATCCCTTCGGTTTTCATGGCCTGCATGGCATCCACGGCCCGGTCGGCAATTTCCGGTTGATCCTGCCGCCCCTTTTTGCCCACGGTCTGCAGCATGGCCTCGGCTTCGGCCAGCTCGCTTTGCATCTTAACCTTGTCGACAATAACCGATTTTATGGCACGCAACAATTCGTCCTCAGCTTGGGCCCCGCTGTCGAATCCGCGTTTGACGCCCTCCAGGTCATTGAGGATCTGTTTTTCCCGCGACTTCAGGTCCTGGGCTTTTCTTTTCAAGGCATTTATCAGGCTGGAAACGGTCGCTTGATGATCAAGGCTCAGCTCCTGTTCCTGATTGCGGAGATGTTCAAGGGCCTGTTGGCCTTGGGAGAGGGCGGTTTCCGTTTCCTGCCGCCCGAGACCTTGCGCGGACTCCTGCATCCGGCGGGCGGCCTCTTCCAGCTGCCGCTGGCGATCGGACCATTGTCTGAATCCGTCCCGCTGAGCCAGCCGTGACATTTGCCGGGACAATTCCTCTGCCTGACGTCTCAATTCTTCCTGTTCACGGCGCAGCTCCTCCAAATGGCGTTTTTGCTGTTCGGCGGTCAAATGATCCCGGCGGCGGGTCAGGTCCTTCTGATTCCGGTTTAAGCGCTCCTGGCGACGAGCGAGCTCCCGCAGCCGTGCCAGGGTGTCTTCTTTTTCGCCCTCCTGCTGAATGCCCGCGGCCTGCCGCGGCATCTCATAGCGATTTTCCAGGCGACCCATTTCCATTTCAAAGAGCTCCTTTAGATCTTCCCGCTCGCTTTGCTGACGGCTTCCCCCGCCTGCGCCGCGACTGCGCGCCATTTGAATCATTGTTTGGCGGCTTTCGGATTCGGCCTTCATGATCTCCTGCAGCGCCGATTGTTCCGGGCCGAGTGCATCCTTTATTTGCTGCGACGTCAGTTTTTCGATGGCGCTCTCCATATGGACGACGGCCTGTTTTAGATTTTCAACGGCGCGGTTATAACTTTCATCTGAGAATAAAACCCGCTCCAGCAAACGGCTGAGCGACAACTGCGTGCGCTGCATGACCTCCTGCTGCGACTCAATGAGCGTTTTGAGATTTTCGGCAAACTTCGCTGAGCTCATCATCTTGCGCTGTTTCAACAGTTTCCAGGTGCCGGCGATGATATTCTTCTGGTTTTCGATCAGCGCGCTGGACGATCTACCACCACGGCCGCCGGAACCGCCTCCGCCACCCATCTGCGGGGCGCGCCGAAACTGCTCGTCGGTTGGAATGACTTCGAGAAAGTAGATGTCGGACGTCACTTCGGAGGCGCTCTCCTGCGGGTTGTTGTCCAGTGCAGTCAGATAATAGACAACAAAATCACCCGGCACCACGCCGAGATCTTCCAGATAGATGTTGGTCTCACCATGAACGCTGACATTCAACTGCTGCATCGGTGCTGTGATAAAAGAAATTTCACGATTTTCACTGCCGGCCACCATGTAATTCAATCCGAATCTCACCAAACCGTAGTCGTCTTCGGCGGTGGCAGCAATCGCGACCTCCTCCAGGGACATGACCTGTCTGTCGCGACCGGGTCGGATAGGTGTCAATACCGGTGGGGAGTCTGGAATGGAGTCTACAAGATACTCGTAGGGATCCTCGTTTTCGAGTGTTTCGGTATCGGTCAATTTGATGGTGTAAGTCAAATCTTTCGTGACGACGAAAGTGCCGCTGGCCGATGTGCGCGCTGTCCCGTCCGGCTCGAGAGCAAGCTGTGTGCCGTCGCCGAATTGGATCGTCGCCCTTGCCACGGCTTTGTTGAAGACGGCATGCAATGTGATTCGGGTTCCTTCCGGTGCGGTCACGTCGCCGCGATTCCGGACGGTCTTGTTTGGCATGCCGGTATATTCCGGATAGACATAGTCAACGTCAATCTGCTCGATTCGCGGCATGTCAAAAACCGATAGCTTGTACTCGTTGGAGCGTGCCACGCCGATATCGACATAGTAGGTCATGTCATCTGCTACGGATGGAAGAAAATACACATACGTCTGGTCAGTGCCCTCGCGCGTCATCGGGATCCGGCGCCAGTCGGCCGGATTGCTTTTAAGATAAAGTTCCACCTGCTTTGGAAGGGTATTTTCGATGCTTGCAATCAACATGACATCGTTTCCGCGCTGAACCCGTATGGTACCCGGTTGCACCGTCAGCCCTACCGGCAGGGCCTCTGTTTCACCCGACCGGTCCCAGGGCATGAGGAGGCGCCGGCCGGCGCGCGAAAAATCGCCCCAGCTCCAGATTGCGAACGTCAGCGCACAGATCATCAGGACGGCGGCGCCGGCGGCGGGCCAGACAGTGCGCACGGTTGCAACCCTTGCAATATCGATCGTCTCCAGACGTGCCGCCGTATCCTGCCATAATTTTTCCACCAGCAAAGATGATTCGGCCCTCTTGCCGGTCTCACCGAATTCCATCGAGGTTATAAGCCTTTGTTCGAGCTCCGGAAAGTGTTCCTCAATGTAATGGGCGATGCGTCGGTCGTCGAAGCGCATTTGCCGATGGATGTCAAACCGGCGCCATACCAGCACACTGACCGCAAGCGCCAGAAAGCCCATCAACGCCATGCGGCCTGCGGGCGGAAGCTGAAACGCCATCTCCAGCAGCCCGAGTGCCATAAACATCGCCGCCGTGACGGCAAGACCCAAACTGATCTCCCGCAGGGTCAATCGGCGGTTTCTACGGCGCTGTACCCTGTGGATATCTTCTCTTAGTATTTCAATCGAGGTTGTAGACATAGCTGCCTCGGTTCAATCGATTTTAAACAGCCCCGCGGACGGGCCTGTCGAGCGGCTAGCGATACGTGCGATTCGCTAAAAGCGTCTCGCCCAGCCCTAAAAAAAGGACACACAGCAACATCCACCACCAGAAACGCTGTGATTTTTCGGCCGCGGCCTCAAGTGCTAACGTACCCGATTCCTCGGGCGACGGCATCCGAGTGTTCCTGTCGATCCGGTGGTCGCCGATTTCAGGGGGATCTGCGAACGAAAGGTCCGATTCCAGCGGGGATACGTTCACTGCCAGAAAGTCGTGAATACCAGGGCCGCGGATCTCGTAGAAACCGGGCCTCAGGGTTTCACGGTAAAATACATCGTCGTCGGCGATGGATGTCAGGATTTTCTCGCTGCCATGGGGTCCGATGACCCGCACGGCGCTGTCAGGCGGCATGATCAGGCGCACCGGCTCGCCGACGGTGTAGGATTGTTTTTTCTCCTCCCGGTGCACGAGATAGCGCAGCATTTCGTGGATGAAAGGTACATACAGTCCCTGCCGGGGAAGATTGTTCCATTCCGTGTCCAGCGAGGAAGTAAACAGCAGCACGCGGCCCCGACCGATCCTTCCCTCCAGGAGAGCGGCCGCCCCATTGTCGAAGCGCATGATGACGTCGCTGCCTTCCGCCGGCGTCGTGAACCAGTGCCCGTGAAAACGCGCGACACCAAAATCACCGCTTTCACCGAGTCCCATTGATTTGATCAGCGAATGCCGCCGGTTTATCTCCGCGATTCTCAAAAAATCAGCACTCGCACCGGTATGTTTTTCATCAAGGGCGGCGGGTGCCAGTCCACGGAAAAGACGGTTAAAGGTTTCGGCCTCCACGCGATTCGCCGGTGCGATCAACAGGCTGCCGCCGCTTTCGACATAGGATTTAAGCGCCGTTACCTGCGCCGGTGTCAGGTCTCCGACATCGGGCAGCGCCACGACGTCATAGCGCGCCACCACGTCTTTGGTAATCTCCACGGGTCGTATGACATCCAGTCGGAACGGAGATCCCGGCGGCTTGCCGAGGGCGGATTCAAGCCAGTAGGCCTCATCCGCATGCGCTATGGCCGACGCGTCGTCGATGACGCTCACAACTGCCAGGGGCCGGGAAACATCGACCGTAAAATAAAACGTATTGTCCGGGGCAAAGGAATCATCTTCCACTGTCACCGCGCCGCGATATACACCCCGCTTCCTGAACGTTGTGCGAAATTTCACCACGGCCTCGGACCGGTCGGTTAAATCGACGTTTTGGGTCTCGACGGTTTTCCCATCGATGATCAGTGATGTTCGAGCCTCGGACGGAGACCGGGCACCCAGATTTCGCACCCGTCCTAGAACGATATGTTCCTCCTGATCCCGGATGAGGCGGGCGGGCGATTTTACTTCCGTCACGGCTAGGTTCGTCGTTTTTTCGTCTCCGATCTTGATTCCTTTGAATGCGACACCGGAGCTCAATTGCCAGCGGGAGTCAAGGTTGTCGACCGCCCGTCGCTGGTAATCGGAAACCAGATACACGGTATGATCCCGGTGTCGCGCCGATTTCAGCATCCGGTCCGCCAGCCGCAGCGCCGGCAGGTACGCGGTGGCGCGGAAACCCGGCGCTTCGAGATGACGCACGAACGCTGCAACCCGGGCAAGATCCGTTGTCAGCTCCGCAACCCCTCCCGGGCCGTCCGAAAATGTCACAAGGGCTGCTTCATCCCCCGAATGCAGCGCTTGCAGGATTTCCAGTACGGCCTTTTTGGCCCGGTCGAAGGTGTCGCCGTATGCCATGCTCATGGACGTGTCCAGCAGAATCACCACCGACCGGGGAGACCATCCCGCTGTTTCGGACAAACTTCCCGTGATGAAGGGGCGCGCAAAGGCGACGGCCAGCAGAGCGATCAAGGCGGCCCGCGTCACCAGCAGCAGCCATTGTTGGATCCGCTGAAAAAGGATCATCTTCTGCGGCGCTCGCTTCAGAAACCGGATGGTGCTGAAGACGATTTTTTCAGCCTTTTCCCTGCGACTCAGGTGGACTGCCAGGGGAATGCCAACTCCCAGCAGACCCAACAGAAACCATGGGGATAAAAATGACATGAGTTTTACTAAAAGTGATCGGTTTCCCGCCTGGGCGGGATTTAGGGTTCAGCCCAACAACCGACCAAAACAACGGCCGGTCTGATCGAAAAAAGAAACTCCAAAAAAGCGAATATCGAATATCGAATAATGAATATTCCGCCGGAGGCGGATCGAAGGGAGGTATTCTGTCTTTTTTATAAAAAGAGACTGAGCAACGCGAAACCACCCTTCGACATTCTGCGGTTCGATATTCGATATTCTGCGGTTCGCTGTTGCGTTTAGGTGAATTTTCCTAAGAGAGTTCCGAGATTACACTGCCGATTTCCACCAGCTTAAAAGCTTTTCGACCGTTTCGACAAGTACGACGACAAGGCGATGTCCAATGGCTTGGCTGTATTCAGCAAACAGTAGTCGATCCCGCTGGCCCCGCATTTTTGCCGGTAAAAGTCGCAAAATTTTTCCAACGCCTCAAGGTAGGTTTTTCTGATCGACTGCGGCGCGACAGCCAGGGTTTCACGATTCTCCGCGTCCTCGAATTCCGCGATTCGCTCAAAGGGAAAGGTCAGCTCGGCGTTGTCCATGACATGAAATACAATCACATCATTGCCTTTGAAACGCAGATGCTGCAATCCCTTGACAATGGTTTTTTCATCGTCGAGCAGATCACTGATGACAATGGCCATGCTCTTGCGGTTTAATCCGAAGGCCAGGTCGGAAATCGGCCGAGCAATATTGGTTCCCTGACCAGGCTGCAGGTGGGCCAGTGCCCGCAGAATCTGTATCAGGTGCCCCCGCCGGTATCGGGAGGGCAGATATTCCCGGACTTTGTCGTCGAATGCGGTCAGACCGACCGCATCCCGCTGACCGAACATGAAATAGGAGAGTGCGGCGGCCAGGGTGCGTCCATATTCCAGTTTTGTCATGCCATCGGAGCCGTATGCCATGGATGCGCTGCAATCCAGCAGGATGTGACAGCGGACATTGGTTTCATCCTGATATTGTTTAATGTGATACTCGCCGGAACGCGCATAGACTTTCCAGTCAATGTGTCGCAAGTCGTCTCCGGGGTGGTAGTGCCGGTACTCCGTAAATTCCACACTGAATCCGCGGTGCGGACTTTTATGAAGCCCGCTGACAAACCCTTCGACGGCGGTTTTGGCACGAAGCTCAAGGTTGGATATGCTCGCCAGAACCCTGGGATCTAAAAAACTGATTTCTTGTATCATTTTATCATCATCCCGAAGACGGCTCCGGGACCGCCTCCAGAAGTCTGTCAATCAGCTGTGTCACAGTGACGCGCTCGGCCTCGGCATGAAAATTCAACAGGATCCGATGGCGCAACACCGGGTGTGCAAGGGCCCGAATGTCCCCATAGGATACATTGTACCGTCCGTGGAGCAGCGCCCGAACCTTGCCGCCGAGTATCAGGTTCTGTGAGGCGCGCAGCCCGGCACCCCAGCTTACCCAGTCCTTTATAAAATCCGGCGCATTCGCATTACCCGGCCGACTCGCCCCCGCAAGCCTCACAGCATAGCGCGTCACCGCGGCTGCGACGGGCACCTGACGCGCAAGGCGCTGGAAATCTATGATGTCCTGTCCGGTGAGGATGTTTTCTAACGTATCGTCCATGACCCGGGTCGTGTTGTTGACCACCTCTACCTCCTGATCTTCGGGCAGGTAGTCGATTAAAATCTTAAACATGAATCGATCCAATTGGGCTTCGGGCAGAGGATAGGTCCCTTCGAGCTCAATGGGGTTTTGGGTTGCCAGCACGAAAAAGGGTTTGTCGAGGTCATGGGTGACGCCCCCCGTGGTCACCTGTTGTTCTTCCATGGCCTCCAGTAAGGCGGCCTGGGTCTTTGGCGGTGTTCGATTGATCTCATCGGCCAGCAGGATGTTCGCGAAAATCGGCCCCTTCACGAAACTCAATGTTCGTCGCCCCGTCGATTGATCGCGCTGCACCACTTCCGTCCCAATCACGTCGGCCGGCATCAGATCGGGCGTAAACTGGATCCGGTTGAATCGCAATTGCAGGATGTCTGCGATGGTTTTGATGAGAAGGGTCTTGGCCAGGCCGGGCACACCCGTAATCAGACAATGTCCGCCGGCGAAGAGCGCAATGAGTACCTCCTCGATAACCTGATCCTGACCGACAATCACTTTTTTCAATTCAAAAAGCATCTTCTCCCGGCTTTCTTTCAGGCGTGCGACGATGGCGAGGTCATCCGCACTGCCGGACGGTTTCGTGGTATGCGGTACGCTTAGATCGATTAGCTCTGCTGATTTTGTTGTCATACTTTCACCTGTCAATTCAATGTGTCATGGCATAAATCAAATAGTTTATGCCCAGTTCATAGGCAAGATTTGCGTATTTTGTCGGATAGGCGGGGTGATAGGTGTGCTCCCATCCGTCGCCGATGTCCGAGTTCCAGTTGATCAACACCATTACCCGACCCTCGTCGTCGAGGACTGCGCGGTTGAAAGCGCGATCAACGTCCTGTTCGGCATAGTTTTGAATATTCCAAACGGCGGGAATCATCTGGGGACCATCGATATCATAAAAACAATGAAAGATCTGATGATCCTTTTCCAACTCAACCATCGGCCGGTCCGGGAAAACCCTTGTAAAGGCCTGGTAAAAGGTGTCCCACTCCAGCGTTCCCCAAAAATCGTCGATGAAGAGGAATCCGCCCCTCAAAAGGTATTCGCGGAGGTTTTGAACCTCTTTCTCGGTGAAACGGGGCCCGCCGTTGCGACCCAGTTCGAGCATGTACAGAAAAGGGTATTCAAATATGCGATCATCGTCCAGTCTCAAAACCGCCGGGCTGCTATTGATATGAATGTTGGTCAGCCGCGTCACGCCGCGCAAAAAGTTGAAATCGGCGTCCGGGTAGTCGATGCTCCAAGTTCCCCAGCGCCCCCAGCCCCAGTCATCACGGGCCCCGCCGCCGGCGTTGTCGTACTGGATTCGGACAAAGGTGAATGCATCCCCGGCCGGGCTGATCTCCTCTGACGGCGGCTGCGCCAGGGCAACGTCCGGAATGCCGCAGAAAATAAACGCTAAAAATAAAACTACCGCTCTCATTTTTTCCCCCGGTTCCATCGATGTATTGCTGCCCGCCCCGCTACCTTACAGGAACTTCACCTGATCGGAACCGCGAACCGTCGCTGACGACACGTTGTCAAAATAATGGTCGCAAGGCTCAATGACTCAAGGCATAAATAATGGTATTAATACCGATTTTATACGCCGCGTTGCAGTAGCGCGTCGGGTAGAACTCATCGAATGTATGCTCCCAACCGTCGCCGAGGTCGGTATTAAAATTGACCACCATCATCAGCCGACCCTCATCATCGAAAACCCCGTGCACCGCTGTCGGGTAGTCGGCGCTGTCCAAAATGAACCCCATGCCGAAGCCCCACGTCACCCCGCGGCCGGGCACCTGCTTGATTTCATCGATGTCAAAAAAGCAATGAAAAATCGGATGGTCGATCTCCAATTTTTCAGGCCGGCGGTCGGGAAAAATCTTCGCCAGTTCCAGCAAAAAATCCTGCCAGTGGTCCGGACCCCAGAAGTCGTCGAGCATCACAAAACCGCCCCGCAGCATATACTCCCGAAGGGCTGCCGCTTCTTCCGGATTGAAGTCGGGACCGTTGCCGGAGAAAAGGGGAATGCGCTTCATGTTGATGTACAAAAAGGGATATTCAAACAGCGCCGGGTCCGTCAGGGACATGGCTTTATATCCAGTGCTGGTGGCATCGATCGTCGTGTAGCGTTGCACGCCCCGCAAGAGGTTGCGGTCGGCGTCATCGAAATCCGTCTCCCACCACTGGCGCCTGACGCCGCCGTAACCATAACCGGGCCCCCCGCTGCCGGGGTAGCTGGTGTACTTGCCGCGGACAAAGGTAAATTCGTGTTGGCCGGGACGATCATCCGCCGGTTCATTCCATGCCTCCGGGATCATGGATTCCTCCGGCCCGGTGGCATGCGCGGCGGGTATCAGCAGGCAAAGGACCGTCGTTAAGATATATCTTCTCATGATCGGCTACCTTGAAATCATTTCAGGTTCCAGTGAATCAAGCAAAATATTTTGGGCCCGTTCAAAGGTCGGCGCAATTTCAAGGGCCAAGAGCGCGGATTTTTTGGCTTCTTCTTTTTTACCGCCGGACAGATAGGCGTGTGCCAGATCCGTATGGGCGTTTACAGGGTCGGTGTCATCCAGCGTCGTGAGGATTTTGTATTCCCTGATCGCTTTTTCGTAATCGGCCTTCTCAAATGCCGCACGCGCCAGAAGCTTGTGCACATCCGGGTGATAGGGATCCACGGCAATGGCCCGCTCCAGAAAGTAGACCACTTTGGCATAATCATCCCGTTCTTGGTATGCCCTGGCCAATTTGTAGCAGGCGTCGAAGGCATGCTGCTGGTATTTGACCAGCGCCTCCAGTTCCCGCAGCATGGCGGTCTCATCCCCCTGCACCGCGTAGAGATCAGCCAGGATCTGGCGCGGATTCGGGTCGCCCCCGTATTCCGGCAGCAGGTCGCGCGCAATCTCCAAATGTCGAATGGCGTCTTCGTATTCCTCGTTCTTGTAAAGCATCATGCCCAGTTGAAAATGCGCCTGAAAATCGCGGGGCTGTAACGCAATGCGTTGGCGCAGGGCTTCCGCCAGGGCTTCAATTTCCGAGGCTTGAGGAATAGAGGGCAGGGGCAAAATTTTGGTCTCATCCTCGGATTTCATACCCCGGGCTCCGGGGAGGTCTGGATGAACATAAACATTGATCCGCTGGACGCGTTCATTGAGCCACGCGCGGAAGCCCGTTTCAAATGATGCCAGAGATGCATGAAACACGTCCATGAAAATAACTTCCATGTCCTTGGGGCTCCTGTGCTGGAAAACAAGGTTTTTTAAGGACTGCAATCCGTACCGCTCTGCGATGTACTCCACCACTAGAGAAGACTGGTAATAGGCAAAACTCAGATCCTGGGTGGACTCGGCTTTGGAGAAGCCCTCGTTCAGCGTTCTTATCGGCAGTATCCGGTCGTCCTGAACCGCCTTCACGAGTTCCAGATCCTGTCGGCGGCCCCACTCGGGTCGCCCGGATTTTTCCTCGTAGACGGAAATCCCCTCAGACAACCAGCGCGGCAGCCGGTTGCGGGCCATCTGCAGGGTGATCACGTGGGTGAATTCGTGCCAGACAATTTCCTGCCAGTTCATTGAGCGCGGCGGTTTCAGAGCGCTGGGAGAATCCAAGGTGATGACTCCCCCAAAGCAGACCCCTACAATCGGCCCAATGTACGGCAATCCGGAGGTGCGCACGGCGAAGTCTTCGTGATCCTGAAAAACCTCCACCAGAATAGGGCCTTGAGGTACAAATTCATACTTGGCCGTGAGGGTTTGCCAGCTTTCTTCGAGCAGAGGGTTCAGGTAGGGCCAGAGGGTGTCGGCATCCGAGGGATGCATCCGGACGATGAAATGTGCATTCCGGCGGGTTTCGAAACCATCCAGCAAATCAAGAACCCGCAGCATGTTCATGGTCCAGAAATTGAAGGGGTCACTCTCAAACGCCTGTTCGAGATAAGCGCGCCCCTCATTCTCACGGCCCAGCCGCAGGAGGTTCATGCCCAGGACGGTGTATGCGTTCCAGTGATCCGGATCGGTCATCACCGCCAGGCGTGCCATTTCGACGGCTTCCTCAAATCGGTATTTTCGTCCGCAGATTTCTGCAATCCGGGCGTAAAAACGGCCGTTTCCGGGGCTGAACTGCGCGAGCGCCCTTCGGATATCTTCATATTCCCCGGTTTTGTCTCTAAGGTAGGCGATGGCGGCAAGCAAGGTCCGGGCATTGACGGACTCGCGGTTCGTCTCAAGGATTCTGGCCAGATACGCCTCGGCAGCATCCATTCGATCATCTTCAATTGCCATTTCCGCCAATGCCTCCAGGGCGGATTCAGAGCGCGCATTGATCTCTAAGGCCGTTTCCAATATCTTTTGGGCTGCGCGACCGCCCAGCGTTGCTGCCATGCCGAGGAGGGCGGGCACGTGCCGCTCATTTCGTTGCAGTACATCGCTATACGATTTGCCGGCTTCCGCATCGTTATATTTTTCCCGGAAAAGATCCCCCCAGAGGACCTGAGCCTCCAGGTTTTCGGTGTCTGTCCGCAGCGCTTCACGGAACAGACGGTTTGCGTCGTGAAATCTTTCAAGATACCGGCTGGCGACACCGACCATGGCAAGACCCTCCGAGTCGATGATCCGGCCGTTATTGTACTGTGAGATTGCCCGTTGAAAGACCCCCGCCGCTTCGTCTCGCCGGCCGCGCATCCGCAGCAGTTCACCATATTGCACCAGGCAGCGCGGGGACGGTGTGGAATTGTAAACCACCGGTTCCAGAATCTCCAGGGCTTGGTCCGATCGTCCCGTCAATGCAAGGATTTCCGCGAGCTGGCTGATCAGACGCATCTCTCCGGGTCGCTGAACCAACGTCTTGCGGCAGATCGCTTCCGCTTCGGAGTATTGACCGGTCATCATCCATGTGCGGGCGGCACCGATGACACCCGGGATCAAATCGGCTCCGTCGGTCCTCTGAAACAGGCTCAGCGCTTCGGAATAACGTCCTGACCGGAAATATTCCGTTGCTTGGCTCAGAATCGAAGGATTTGCAGCGGCGACCTTGGAAAGAAGAAAGGGAGTTGCGACTGTCAAAATCAGGAGCAACCAAACGTGAAAAAATAAACGGCGCATACGTCCAACATTAACCCTATAATTGCATAAATTATCGCATCGGATTCAGACTGTTCCGACGAAAACCATTGGCATTATTGATTGATCCTGGATACTGGTTTCAGGATACTGAATGTCTAGGAATTCCATTCCCGGTGCATTCCTGTATATCCAGTATCGAGCATCCAGCATCGACCTCGTAAAAGCATCGGTCTATCGCCCACACTTCTTGTAAGTATACAAATTTATGCAAAGTTAAGGCTAACAATATCTATGAATTTCCAAGACTAAGTGGTAAGCTAGGGTCACTTTTGTGGGATGTCAATCAGAGGATCAAATTTTTGTCATCAATTGCATCGTATTCTTCGGGGTAATATTCTTTCATGCAATCAGGGCAAATACCATGACTAAAATCTGCAGCTGATCGTTCTTTTACATAGACTTCAACCTGGTTCCAATAACCATCATCGTCGCGAATTTTTTTACAGAATGAGCAAATTGGAAGAATCCCTCGGAGCGTTTTTACTTCCGCTAAAGCCTTTTCCAACTTTGCCACGGTCTTCTGTAAACGTTTTAGAATAGGATCTGTTATTTTAATGAAAAAACCCGCCCCCGACACAATGACAACTATCGCAGAAAGTCCGCTTATAAAGGCGGCCTTAACAAACGGCGCCCTGATTTCCGATAGGTCAAGTTTGGCTACAATTCCCAGGTTTAGTTCAGCCACCGGTTCATAAGCCGCCAATACTTTCTCTCCTCGATAGTCCAGTCCGATGATTGTGCCTGATTTTCCTGATAGTGCCAGTCGCATAGGTTCTGCCAAGTCGGAATTCCATGGAATCGGCATGGGTTCTCGGAGGTCGTGGTGACGGTGACTCAACACAAAAACAATTTGATCGTTTTCCCTTTTTGAGAGTGTAAATTCTCCTGTTTTACCAAATCCTCGATATTTGGAATGCGCATCTTTTATTTGATGGAGCGTTGCTTGTCGTGCCCCGTAGGGGAAATTTTTATTGTAAACTTTGTCGAAACGGGCCACCGCTTCAATCAAGCGGGCTTGACTCTTGGCTGTCTCCTCCAGACGTGTTTTTTCTTCTGCAATTGCAGTTTGATAGAGAATAGCAATGGTAATTGCCTCGACAACGAGAACTATCGAGGACATGATTAAAATCAAGAATAGAATTCTTCTGCGCGGTTTCATAACTTCACCTCTGAATCTTTAAGACACATCAGATGTTCCTCCGCCTTCGGCGATGGACAGGGCCACGTTACTTCAGATTCAGATGCCATTAGTCCTCAAGTTCTTCAAAAAATTCTTTCTCGGCACCGCATTTGGGGCAACACCAATCCTCGGGCAAGTCCTCAAAAGCCGTTCCCGGGGGAATATTGCGCTCGTAGTCGCCCGCTTCCGGATCATAGATGTATTTGGCACAAGGACTTTCGTAACGGGGCATTTTTTTGGTAGTCATCGTTTACTTCCGTCAATGGCTAAAATTTCGGTCGCGTCAGACGGGCTTCTTTCAACTTCTTGTATACTGTGTTTCTGGAAATGCCGAGTTCGCGCGCTATTGCAGAAATATTGCCGCTATTCCGTTCATAGGCAGCCTGAATGATTGCTAGTTCCTGATCGGCCAGGTTTTTCGGCTGCGGCTCGGCCGCGGTGTCGACGGCGGTAACGGCGAGGATTTTTTGGACATCTTCGGCGCTTGCCTTGCCGCTTTCACAGGTGATCAGCAGGCGGGTCAGCAACCCTTTGAGCTCCCTGATATTTCCCGGCCAGCTGTAGGCTTCCAAAAGGCGCAGGGCAGCCGGCTCCAGCTCCAGGGGTTGCTGGAAAGTTTCGATGATGGCGCCTATGATGGCGCGAAGATCCCGCCGCTGCCGCAGGGCCGGCAAGCAAACCTCCATGGTGTTGATGCGGTAGAGCAGGTCCGGGCGAAACTCATCCGTCCTTTCCATGCCTTTCAAGACGGTATTGGTTGCTGAAATTAATTGAATATCCAGCTGAATCTCCTTGGCGTTGCCGATCGGGCGGATTTCCATGCGGTCCAGAAAGCGCAGCAGTTTGGCCTGAACCTGCGCCGGCATGGTTCCGATTTCGTCAAGGAAGAGAGTGCCCCGGTTGGCCTGACGCACAAGACCCTTCCACCCGCCGCGGGTCGCGCCGGTGAAAGACCCGTCCTGGTGGCCGAAAAGCTCGGATTCGATCAGGGTTTCCGGTAGCGCTGCGCAGTTGACGGCCACAAACTCGCCCTCGCGGTTGCTGATGGCGTGGGCATAACGGGCCATCAGTTCTTTTCCCGTTCCGGTCTCGCCGCGAATAAGAATCGGTACATTTAATTCAACCGCCCGCCTTACCAGGTGCATGGCGGACCTGACCGCAGGATCTTCGCTGACCATAGGTATTTCCCGTGGCGCCCTGCTGAAAGCAGGCACCGGTATCGGTTTTTCCGTCAGTTTGCGGGCGCGGTAATTAAACGCTCTGACGGCAAAAGAACTGCCCTCGGTGTCGGTGAGATAAATCGAGCGGGCGCCCGGCAACCGGTCAAGAAAATTCCTGAAAGGTATCCGGAAAATCTGATCGAAATGGATCCTCGCCCGGGGCGGCAGGTCCGGCAGCAATTGTTTGGCCTGACGGTTGGATTCTTCGAGAAAACCGTCTCCGTCGAAAGCCAGCATGGCGGATTGGAGAGTTCCCAGAAACTCGCTGCGGTTGTGGAGTTCGAAAATGAGGTTGCCCTTGTGGCGGTCTCTGAACAAACCGTTTTCGATGGTCACACACGACATTCCGACCAGGGCCAGGGTGTGGCGTTGACGTGATCGGCAGTCGGAGGTTGCGTCAATGATGCCGACCAATTTGCCGTTGCGTCCGAAAATCGGTGACGCCGCACAGGTGAGGCCGCCATAAGCTTTAAAATAATGTTCGCCGCCGTGAACAATGGCCGGCTGCCGGATGGCGGCTACCAGACCCAAGGCATTGGTGCCGTTGACTTCTTCCTGCCACGTGAAGCCCGGCATCGTCCAGCCGGAGTTGTGGGTGTCGGTGGATCCGTCCACGATGCGATCGAGGATTACTCCGTCGTGGTCGGCAAAAATGATGATGAATTTCGAACCG
This sequence comes from Desulfobacterales bacterium, assembly GCA_020345785.1. The sequence continues at coordinate 206,273 of CP070771.1, read as the reverse complement.
GCGATCTGGCGGTGGAGGTTTTCCATCTCCATTTTTGCCAATCGGCGCACCAGGCCGTTTTCCTCGCGGCGTTTGTTCAGATCGGCGTTGCTGATTTGGATCTGCTCGGGATGGCCGAACGGATCAAGACCATGGTCGAAACAGCGCTGCCACGATGCTCGGATTTCAGGGTTGAAAGATCCCATCGGTACAATTCCCTCACGGGTCAACAAAGTGCGTGCGTCTTCCCTCATCGGTCTTTTCTCCAGGTAACGGAAACCGCTTAACAGTTGCGAGTCTAGGCATCCAGGACGGGGCAAGAGGAATTTTCATGCAGTCAGGTTCGTTCCCCACATCAGCCCTACCGCATGTGCGTCGTCCTAAGGGGTCGGAATCAAGCAAATGAATGGCGTTTATTTTTCTTAATTCTGCATAAAATATTTGTCATGATTAGTAAAACTTTCAAGGAGAATTGTCAAGTCCCCAAAAAATTGAAATGTCCCTCTGCCTTTCGAAAGTGTTCAGTTTCTTAACGATTGTCCATGCGTGGGTGTTCATTTTCTTAACAATTTGAGTGACACATCGTGGTGGATTGATCCAGACGCTTTCAGTAATCGTCACGCTGGCTTGAATCTCTGAGTTTTGATCAAAACCTGGTATAAAAATTGCGTGCTTCACTTCTGAAGGTTGTCATCTAAATTCCGATCCGCCGTGATCCAACGGTTTGGAATCGGCACCGACGCAGCAGTCAATTCAAAACCCAGCGCGTTTTTGGAAAGAGGGAGCATGAAGGCCGCACAGTTATACCAGTTCGATGAATTACTGAACGGCTCGGAGTGGCTGGTTTACGAGGACGTTTGCGAACCGGTCATCGAAAAGCCCACCGATGTCATCGTCCGGATAGGGGGCGCTGGCGTCTGCGGCACGGATCTGGAACTGATCAAAGGCAACTGGCGCAACCACATGCGCATTGAACTGCCGATGATTCTGGGGCATGAAAATGCCGGCTGGGTGGAAGAGGTCGGTTCGGCGGTCGAAGCCGTCAAAGTGGGCGATCCGGTTATCGTTCATCCCATAGGGGGGGCAGACCTGGCGGGCTCCGACCCGGGAACCGACCGGCGTCAGGACGAACGGCCCTTTTACCCTGGGTTCAACCGCAATGGCGGATTTGCGGAATATATGCTGACCGAAGAGCGGATGCTGGTACGGCTGCCGTCCCATCTTTCGCCCATGGACATCGCGCCGCTGGCCGACGCGGGATTGACGGCCTACAGTGCGGTTCGCAAGGCTGCTGAACACCTGGCACCCGGTCACTATACCCTGGTACTTGGTGCCGGGGGGCTTGGGCATGTGGGCATCCAGGTTTTGCGGACCCTCAGCGCGAGCGAGATTATCGTGGTGGACAAATCGGAGGCTGCTCTTGATCTGGCCCGCAGGGTCGGGGCGCATTACACGTTTATAGCCGACGAGCAATATTCCGCTAAAATTATGGCATTGACCGGCGGGCGGGGGGTTGACGTGGTGATCGACTTCGTGGGCAAAAACGGGTCGGTTGAACGCGGTTTTTCAATCACCCGGCGCGGCGGCTACTACTATCTGGTAGGTTACGGGGGGCAGCTGTCGATTTCCACTCTGGAGATGGTTCGGTCCCAGAAGACCATCGTGGGCATTCTGGGCGGAACCCTGCCGGAGCTGCGGGAGCTGGTCACCATGGTTGATCGCGGCCTGGTGACGTTGACAACCCGGGAATACCCTCTGAGTGAGGCGAACAAGGCCCTGCGGGACCTTAAAGAAGGCAGGAATTACGGTCGGTCGGTCCTAATTCCTTAAACCCATAACGTTTAACAAATAAGGAGGAGACGATGAAGCGGTACTTAATTTCTTCAAGGGAAATGGGGTCAAATCTCCGTTTGACCTTTCACGGCGTTGCACTCAATTGTTGAAAACAATCGATCAATCGCTGATAACCCGCCATCTGCGTGATAAACCGTTACACTTCCGGACATGTTTCATTACATGGAGCCCGCCTTACGGGTATTTTATTCTTTAGGGGCGCGACATGTTTCAAAAGTATCCAAGCTGATGACAAAGGTTAATCGTAGACTTGACCCCCTTCGTCTTGAAGGCGTGAATAGGGCGCTGATTCGCGAACTCAGTGGAGACACCGGAACCAATGATATCAGCCGTGTTCTGCGGGTGCCAGGAACCTACAATTTCAAGTTAACAAACAATCCGAGAGAAGTCACCGTTGTCTGGAGTGACGGGCCAAGATACGATTATGAGCAGTTTGTAGAGCTGGCAAAAGCTGAAAACGAGATTAAAATTTAGACTTGACATGAAAAAAGACGGGATATAGTCTGACAAAATTCAGCGAAAAAACTATTGCCGGAAGCCTGTTAGGCACTTATCCGGAATTCGTCGAATTGATGGAGCTTGCCGATCGCGGATTAGTCAACCTCTCAACAAAAGAACAGCGCTTGAGTGAAGCAAATCAAGCTCTGACCGACCTTAATGCAGGTAAGATAAAGGGCCGGGCGGTCTTAATCCCTTGATCCCATATGCAGAGGAATGATTTTGCCTGGTTTCTTTGAAATCATTTTAAACCCCTTGCGATTACAAGGCGGGGGCGGGCGATTCTTTCACGCTTCATTTGTGCATGCAGAGAAATGAAGAGATAATTCGGATCTATGTTTTACTAAATTAAAATAGAAAAGGAGGGAGTTCATTATGAGATTACACATCGTAGCATTGATAGCAGCAATGGTCGTTCTGGTTAGCAACGCAGCTTTCGCTGACAAATGGGGGGACCAATTCCCACACATTGCCAAAACAGGAGATATTCCAGGTGAATGTTCCTACGAAGCTATGTCTAAAAAGAATTACCAAGGCAGGACATTAAACATCAGCACCCATGCTGTACCGGTTATGGGAGAACCAACTGCGCTGCATGCAGAGCAATTTGCCAAGCTGACCGGGGCGAAAGTAAACGTTGTGCATACGCCTTTCGGAGACTTATTTCAAAAAACAATGGTTCCCCTGCAAACCGGTCAAACACCGTATGATGTCATGTTTGGAGGGTCTTACTGGATCGGTGACTGG
>CP070771.1:184467-203095 GCA_020345785.1 Desulfobacterales bacterium | reverse complement strand
ACGATTCCATAGATAGGGACTTGAAAGCGTCCTTGGAGGCGGCCCGCGAGGCAACCTTTGACAAACCGGAAAGCATCATATCAAGGGTCAAATCTCAAATGGATTGGGTGCGGATTGGCGAAGCCTATCGCCGTATTTATAACCCTGAAACTCCCAATGGGGTCTCTGGCCTGCCATCACGATTAAAGGTCTAGACGATTTTGATGCAATTTGAATTGAAAAATTTGAGACGAATTTTTCGCGAACAAGGCCCGGTCGGCATGACGAAAAAAATGCTGTTGTACGCCCGCTTCCCGTTTCATTTGAGAACCATCAAGAAAATCAGCGGGGCGCAAAGACTATCCCGATGGGTGGATTTTGCCTATGAGGGCTGTTCAGGACTGATCAGACCTTTTCAGATCAGAGCTGAAATTTTTCAGCTGCTGAAGTCATTGGAGAAACTGACACCAAAAGTTGTCCTTGAAATCGGCACGGCCATCGGGGGCAACCTGTTTTTGTTCTGTCGGATGGCCGCAGAAGATGCTTGTATTATCAGTATCGATCTGCCGGGAGGTCGCTATGGAGAAGGATATCCGTTGTGGCGTGCACCGTTGTATAAAATGTTTCCCGCCAAGAATCAGAAGCTTCATCTGATTCGAGCAGATTCGCATAAAGTCTCGACCCTGCAGGAGGTCAAACGCATTTTGAACGACCAAAAAATAGATTTTCTCTTTATTGATGGTGATCATACCTATGAAGGGGTGAAACAAGATTTTGAGATGTATCAACCCCTTGTGAAAAACGGTGGTCTAATCGCATTTCATGACGTGGTGCCGCATCCAGAGCACTACCAATGCGGCGTCGACCGATTCTGGCATGAAATCAAGCCGCGCTATGATGGTGAGGAAATCGTCAATTATTGCAAACAGCAGTGGGCCGGCATCGGGGTCATCAGAAACGAAATTTTCTCCAAGGCTCCCGGATGCCGTGCACTTGGGATGGGAGGCTGTGGGCAGTGAGAAACCTCAACGTCATCTATTCCATCGGTGTGCGATTTGCCGACCTGGGCATCGGCCAGATTGCGTATCATGCTGTCAGAGGGATTTATGCGGCCGGATTTTTGAAAAAGCTTATCGCAATTTCCTATGCCCCAACGGAAATTCCCGCGCATTTGATTTCTTCCTGTAAATTGCTATGGCTCATCAAAGACTCCCGCAAGCGAGAGCAGGCTTTTGACTATTTGGCCTCCGGGTTGATTGCCGGTTGCGACGTCTTTCACGGATGGAATCATTATTCTCTGCGATCGATGCGGAAAGCCAAAAAGCGGGGGGCGGTGACGGTGATTGATCGGGCATCCACCCATCCAGTTTTTTCTCTGGAAGTCCTCGCGGAGGAATTCGAAAAATATGGTCTCGATTCCGGTCCCCTTGCAGCTTCGGTTGCCCGCTGCATGGATGAGCTGCATGAGACGGATGTGATTATCGTTCCGTCTCAATTTGTCTTAGACACCTTTCTGGAGAAAGGTTTCGACTGCGCGAAGATTCGCATGGTTCCCTTTGGAGTCGATATCCGGAAATTTTACCCGGCTGATAAGCCTCCGGAAAAATTCCGGGTGCTCTTTATCGGCACTTTAGGCCCCCGTAAAGGTCTCCAATACGTACTGGAAGCCTGGGACCGGCTGCGACTAAAAGATGCCGAACTTATTCTGGTCGGTCCGATCCAGCAAGGGGGCGAGAAGCTGCTGAGCCGTTATCGCCATCTTCAAAATATACAACTGACCGGACTGATGCCCGAACTGGCGGATATATACCGCCGCGCTTCTGTTTTTCTCTTTCCTTCTCTGGAAGAAGGAAGTGCCATGGTGACCTATGAGGCTATGGCGAGCGGACTTCCCGTAATATTGAGCACAAATACGGGTTCCTTTGCGGTTGATGGCGAGGATGGATTTATCATCCCTATTCGAGACGTTGAAGCCATCATGGAAAAAGTCGAATTTTTGTACCGCAATCCGGAACGTGGGTTGGAGATGGGCGCCTCCGGCCGGAAACGAATCGCAGAATATACGTGGCAGAGATACGGCCGGGCGCTCGTGGATGTTTATCGCGAATCCGTAAGTCGGGAGGCGTCATGAACCTGCGGGTACCTTCGGTTTTCCAAGAGCGATTGTCGGATCTGAGGGAATTTGAAGCCTGCCGAATCATCCATAAATATGTCGGCACGCGTGGTCCGGTGCTGAATGTGGGATGTTCCTGGGGACGGGATACCATTTTTCTCTCGCAGCAAGGACTCCACGTGGTTTCACTGGACATCGATTTTATGGATCAAGAGTACGCCTGCGGCACTGTCTGGCCGGATTCCGTTCAGGGCAATGCCACAAAGTTACCGTTCAAAGACGCGGTCTTCGCAAGCGTGGTGATGGCTGAATGTTTGGAACATATCGTCGACGACCATGCGGCAATCGGAGAAGTCCGACGGGTCCTTCAGCCGGGGGGTCGACTGATATTGACGGTACCGCGGGTCACCGGCGGCAAACACGATCATGTCCGCGGTTACTCACCCCTAGCGGCCAAACGCCTGCTAACCCGTCAAGGGTTGACGGTTAAACGGGTAATCCTGAGAGGGGGAATTATCACCTGGGCGCACATTATGGGACCAGCGATCCTCAAGCTGAAACTGGAAAGGTTCAGACAAACCATTCTAAAGGTCGCCACGGTAGTAGACTTTTGCTTGGGCGTGATTCAATTGCCCCTGCTGAACCGTTCCCGGTACAGCGGCTGCTATGTTGTATCTACCAAAAAAGGCAGGTTGTGACTCCATGAAGATACTGTTGGTGGGAGATTTTCAATTCCACTCCCAGGGAGACTATCGAAGACAGATCTCTATTTGCAAAAAAGTGTTTGATGAGATGGGGCATCAGACGGTCCCTTTTGACTATCGAAAAGCGGTGTCGCTCGAACACTTTTTCCGCAAGTTGCCGAAACTGTATAAGCTGACACCCTTTATAAGTGCGCTGCGCAATAAATGTATTAATAGCAAGCTGATAAATTGCGTCGCCGGTGAAAAACCCGATATGATGTTTGTCATCCAGGGAGAAATACTTTTTCCGAAAATCCTCCGGGCCATCTCGGATCACCATGACGTCACGACGGTTTGCTGGTGGGGTGAAATTCACCAGCCCGAAACAGCAGAAAAGCTTGCAAGATCTTATGACTACTTTTTCCATTTTGATTCCTATTGGGCCGACACCTACCGGGAGATGGGCGCTGTCAATTGCCGCTTTTTGCCGTTTGCCTGCGATCCCGCGCTACACCGGCCGATCGTGCTGGAACCGGCCGATATCCGGCAGTATGGATGCGACGTGTCCTTTGCAGGGACCTGGTATCCAAAGCGGGAGGCGTTTTTGAATGCATTGGCGGACTACGACCTGAAGATCTGGGGACCGGGCTGGCACCAAGTATCTAAAGATTCCCCCCTAAGAAAAAAATATCAGGGGAGCGGGATTTTCGGAGAGGAACTTATCAAACTTTACAGCGCTTCCAAGATCACTGTCAACATACAGAGGGAGTATGATGGAATTGCACATAGCACGGTCATGCGGACGTTTGAGGCGACCGGCTGCGGAATTATGCTTTTGGCTGAATGGCGCCAAGACCTAGAAACGCTTTTTGCGGTCGGAGAAGAGCTGCAGACCTTTCAAACACCGGGTGAGTTGAAAAAGAAAGTAGATCACTATCTGAAAAATGAAACGGAGCGAAAAACGATTGCCGAGCGCGGCAGGTTGCGTTCCATCACGGACCATACTTACCAAAAGCGGATGGAAGAGATACTCGACATCGTTCAGTCCGGTGGATATCCGCCGAAACTTAAGAACGCTTCGATCGGTTTAATCCAAAATAGGGAGTAACCTATGAAACGTGTGTTAATTACAGGAAGCAGCGGCTTGATCGGCTCGGAAGCCGTCATCTATTTTGGGAAGTTGGGCTGGCATGTTCTTGGCGTTGACAACAACTTGCGTGCTGACTTTTTCGGCCCTGAGGGTGATACGACCTGGAACCTTAAATTGCTGAAAGAAAACATACCCGAATTCACGCATCTTGACGTGGACATCCGCAATCGTCAAAAGGTTTTGGAGCTGTTCAAGGATCATAAAGTGAATTTTATCATTCACTGTGCGGCCCAACCAAGCCATGATCTGGCTGCCAGCAAACCTTTCGATGACTGGGATGTGAATGCCACCGGGACAATTAATTTATTGGAGGCCACGCGTCGGCATTGCGCTGAAGCGCCCTTTATCGTGATGAGCACCAACAAAGTCTATGGAGATGCCCCTAATCGCCTGCCGCTTGTCGAGTTAAATACGCGCTACGATTATGCTGAGCCTGAAGATTATGACGGTATTGACGAGACGTGCGCAATCGACGGCGTGCTGCACAGTCTGTTCGGCGCGTCCAAGGCGGCCGCGGATATGGTCGCCCAGGAGTACGGCCGCTATTTCGGAATGCCAATAGGAATTTTTAGGGCCGGATGCGTGACCGGGCCGAGACACAGCGCCGTGCCGTTGCACGGTTTTCTGTCGTACCTGGTTAAGGCGGTTGTCCACGGCAAACCATATACGATTTATGGTTACAAGGGCAAACAGGTTCGCGATAACATCCACAGCGGCGATCTCGTCCGACTATTTAATGAATTTTATCAGAATCCGACCAGTGGTGAGGCCTTCAACGTGGGAGGCGGCAGAGCCAACAGCATCTCAGTACTTGAGGCCATTGAAAAAGCAGAACATATGACCGGCCGCAAAATGATTCGCTCATATTCCGACCAGGCGCGACGCGGCGATCATATTTGCTATATTTCCAATTTAAGAAAGATTAAAACCTGTTTTCCAAAATGGGATTGTACCCAATCGTTGTATGACATTTTGGAGGAAATGGTCGCGTTTGAATTGAGTCGTGTGGTGAACTGATGCGCACCATTTTGAGTCAGCTGATTTGATTTAAGGAATGGCGGAAAAATGTTCGACCTGTTTGTTGAAAGAGAAGAGAATAAATTTGGAATGAACAACGGGTCGCCCTTTGTATCCGTTGTTATTCCGACATTCAACCGCATCAGTCAACTAAAGCGCTGTCTCAGGAATATCTTTCGCCTCGATTATCCCCAGAATTGTTTGGAGGTCATCGTGGTGGACAATGGATCCAGAGACGGCACCCAGGCCTATCTCCAAGAACTGCAGGTTCAAAGGGAAAATTTCAAATGGCTGCGGTGCGAAAAAAGAGGTCGACCGGCGGCCGCCAACATCGGCCTTAGGCATGCAAAGGGGAAATTGATATTTTCGACGGACGACGATGCCCTTGTTGATCCGGATTGGATAAATGCCCACTTGGCCGAATACCGAGACGAAACCGTTGCCGTGGTGGGCGGATGGGAGCATATTATTATCGACAACCTGCTGGCAATCTTCGTTTCCAGCCGTTATGTGGACGAGTTTGCAAACCGCATCGTCATCGAGGGCGATGCCGGCTGGAACGGTCAGGCTATTTCTAGCATGAATGTCAGCTTTCGCCGCGAGGTTTTCGACCGGACCGGGTTTTTCGATGAGCATTTCATCAATGGTGCCGACTATGATTTAACCTCTCGAATCCTGCGAAATCAATTTAAAATCGTCAAAAACCCGTTAATTCGGGTGACCCATCTCAAGAACGATACCATGGCCTCTTTCATCCGTACACATTGGAAACGCGGCCTCGGTGTTATTCTTTATCAAATCAAGCACGATCAACTTCCTTTCAGGGAATTTATCATTGTGCTCACTCCCAAAATGATTCGAGAAGATCTTCAACGGTATCGAAAGTTAACGGGGATCGACAGGCTCGGCTTTTCGAAAGCCGTCAAGTTGGTCGGGCTTTCGATCCTGTCGTATTACGTTACCCATGTCAGCCGCCTTTACCATTACTGTAAAATCCATCATCGCTTGTCAAAGGACCGCCCTGCTTGAGTCAGAAAGATAGATCCGCCTGGAACAAAGTTTTCTCCAGCCACCGGCCCCGCATTTTGCAGCCGGACGATCTGGAGGCAGTATATCATTCGCCGATCCTAAGATTTTTTCTCGACGGTTTTAGAAGCTCCTCAGGTCTTCGTATTTTGGAAGCTGGATGCGGCAGCGGCAAGTTCAGTGCCTCTCTGGCAAATGCGGGGCATAAGGTCGTGGCCCTTGATTTTGCCGCCGAGAGTCTGCGCATTGTCTATGAGTACCGTACCCGGTCCGAAAACGGCGGAAGAGATATACGGCTGCAAATCCTGCAGGGGGATATCCAGTCTCTGTGTATCAAGGATCAGAGCTTCGATGTGGTTTTCAACGAAGGCGTCGTGGAACATAGCCTGAGGGCCCGGGAGCGGATCAAATCAATTTCAGAGATGAAGAGAGTAACGCGCCCAGGCGGCGTCGTCGGGGTTGCGGTGCCGAATGGAAGGCACCCCTTTATGAAGATTTGGAAGATGTTCGGCTATCCGGGCTATTTCGACGAATTGGTTCCAGCCTGGTATTTTTACGGTGCTTCCCGCCTTAAGCATGAAATGGAGGCTGCCGGATTGATTCAGGTCGAAGTCGACGGCCTTGATCCGTATAAGTCCCTCAATCTATGGCCGAGGAACAGACTTTTCGAAGTATTTGCGATAGCATGCGACAAGATGCTGCCCCGTCCGAAGTGGTTACGCCAAAGATGGGGCATTCATTTGATCGCTAAAGGTCGTAGAATAAATTAACGCGGGGAGAATGCCATGGTGGTCGCCGATCTGAAAAAAGCAGCCAATCCCTTGAGGGTGGCGCAATTTGTTGTGAGAACCTGTCAACAGCTCAAATACTGCCGTGAACGCAAAAAATTGGTTTGCCTTCTCACCGGTTGCGAAGGCCCGCGTGTCGACCAGCTAATCAAACAAGTGGGTCTCGAAAGTCCTTTCGTGAAAGCCCTGGCAGAAAAATATGCGATTCGGAAGTTCAATCGGGGCGATTTTGAACTGAGCAAAAGAGCGGGGACCATGTTTTTTAACTGCGTGACGCTGTATTTGCTGGTGCGTCTGTTACGACCGGAATGTGTGGTTGAAACAGGAGGCACACCGGGCAAAAGCTCGGCCTTTATCCTGCAGGCAATGGCTGAAAATGATTGCGGTTGTCTTTATACCCTGGACCTGCCGCCTCCTGAAACGCCGAAAAGGCTGTCGGAGTTTTCCAATGATTTCCCATGGCATAAGGAACTTCCCAGGGGAATGCAGACCGGCTGGATCGTTCCGGACCGGCTCAAAGAGAGGCAAACGATCATCTGCGGCAACACCGGCAATACGTTAAAGCCGTTGTTGAATAAACTGCATACCATCGATTGGTTCATCCATGATAGTGATCACTCCTATGAAAACATGAAATTTGAGTTTGAAACCGCGTTCCCCTCTGTTCGCCCGGGAGGATTGCTGATCTCCGATGACATCGACCACAACCGCTCCTTTGATGAACTGGCAGCAGAAAACGGGTGTTACAGCAAAAAAATGCCCTATTTTGGAATTGTGAGAAAGTAACGGAACGCCATTTTGAAGATACTTATCGATGGTCGGGAGCTGATTGAAAATCGAATCACCGGTATCGGCAGATTCCTGCGAAATTTTTTGGAGTATGCGGTAAATTTCAGACCCGATTGGTCTTTTGTTCTTCTGGGAAACCAATACTCCTGCAGCTTCATTGCAAGCCACAACCTTACTGAGCGGGTTGTCGCAGAAAAGGGGCGTCTGTGGTGGGATCAAATTCAATCTTTGGTCGTCAGCCAGAAAGAACGGCCGGACATCTATTTTTCACCATACTATAAGTGTCCTTTGTTGAACAACGTCAAGACCATCGTTACCGTCCACGATTTGATCGAGTTTATCCTGCCGGATTACCGCCGAGATTTCTTATATCGCTGGATGGTGAAGTTATGCCTGCGAAAAGCGGATCGCATTGTAACCGTATCACAGAGCAGCCGGGAAGATGTTTGTCGCATTCTGAGGCTCCCCTGGGAAAAGATCGTCGTCAGCTACAATTCAGTTCAACGAAAGCCGGTCGGAAGGGATAAAAAACAGGCCATTTTAGCGCGTTACGGCATCCGTAAGGGATATGTTCTCTATGTAGGGAATTTTAATCCCCATAAGAATATTGCAGCGCTGATTCGAGCATATTCTCTGCTTCCCGCCGGCTTAAGACAAAAATGGGATCTTGTCATTGCCGGAGGTCGGCCGGAAGCCCTGACTGAGGGAAAAACTCTCGAAGGCGTCGTTTTTCCCGGACATATTGACGAAAGTGACCTGCCGGCCGTTTACGAAGGAGCAGGACTGTTTGTTTTTCCCTCTCTGTACGAGGGTTTCGGGCTGCCCCCCTTGGAGGCAATGGCGTACGGAATTCCGGTGATCGCATCCAATAGGCCCGCCATGGTTGAGATTCTGGGAGAGGCAGCCGAGTTCTTCGAACCGCACGACAATAAGGCCCTTACGGCCCTGATGGCAAAGTTGTTAAGCTCGCAGGAAGATCGAAAACGCTGCATTGAAGAAGGACTGCAGCGGGTCCGCAAATTTGAGACCGGGCCCAACATTGAACGGATTTTGAATACCATGGAGACCCTGGTCGGCTCATGAGAAGAGAGGAAACACCTCTGGGAATTGCACAAAGGGCCATTTCCGGTACGCTGCACGTGGCGTTCAGCAGTTATGCCGTGCAGACAATCGATTTTTTCCGGTCCCTTGTTTTGGCCCGTCTGCTCATTCCCGAGTATTTCGGCGTTTTGTCTTTGGCCACTTTTTATCTGTATTTTTTCGGCATCATACATTCCTGGGGATTCAATTTTGCGCTCATCCATAGAAAAGAAAAATTAGAGCAGGCTTTTGCGGGTCATTTTCTACTCACCACGACAATGGCGGTACTTACTTTTCTGGTGGTCTTTGTTAGCAGTCCGTTGATTCTGGTGAAGTTTTCACCCCACCTGCTGGAGCAGCCACAAAATTATCATGACGTTGTAATGGTCATACGAATTTTGGCCTTTTTAGGTATTCTGCAAGCTATCGGAGGGACGCCCAGAATCTATCTGGAAAAAAATCTTCGGTTCCGAGCGATTGCGATCACTGAGATCGTCAGCACGATATTGTCGACACTTGTCGCCTTAGGCTTCGCCTGGTGCCAACCAAACCTGTATGCGCTTCTTATTTGGCGCATTTCGGCCAGTCTTTTGCCGTCGGTTTTCGTGTGGTTCATATCCCCGTGGCGACTCTCTCTTAAAACCGACATGGCCACGATAAAATGGTTTTTCAGATACGGGGCAACTATGCTGCCCTCGGCCCCCTTGACCTTGTTTTTCCTGAAATTTGATGACTACCTTGCCGGAACATTGTGCGGGCTGATGGCTCTGGGTTTATACGCCAAAGCCTACAGCTTTTCTTTGATACCGCTTCAGTTCATATCGAGCATTGTTTCCAGAGTGGCGGGTCCCACATACGCCAAGCTGCAGAACGACCGGCAAGAACTTTCGAAAGCCTTTGCCTATACCACGCGCAATATTGTGCGCGTGAGCGGTCTGTTTGCCCTGATTTTGCCAAGTGTTGCGACGGAATTCGTTTTAATCGTGCTGGGGGATCAGTGGCTCGGCCTGGTGCCGATATTACGAATCCTTTTTGTTTATGCCTGGCTGAGACCGTTGATCAATGAATTTGGCGTTCTTTATACTGCCGTGGGACGGCCGAAATATGTTCTCATCGAAATGGCGTCGATGATGCCAATGATTGTCGGTGGCGGATTTTATTTGACCTCACAATTCGGCCTCAATGGGCTGGCGGTCTCCGTTGACATGATGGTATTGCAGGGTACGGTTGTGGGGTGTTTTCTTTGTAAGAGAATTGTCGATGTCCAATTTATTAAACTGCTGGCACCGTCTGCTTTGGCGGCAGGTTTTAGTTTCCTGACACTCGTATTGTACAGCAGCGCATCCTTGGTTGTGAACCCGTATGCGAATTTTTTTATCAAATTAGGAATCGTCAGCCTGGCATATATTTTCATTATTCACCTGCTAGAAAAAAAAGAGCTTAAATTTGATGTCAAGTACCTTCTGGAGATAAGCAGAGCGCGATGTTGAAAATACGAACATATCTGAGTCGGTTTTACCGTTTTAATTTGTTAAACATACTTTATAAATTCGGTGTCGGACCTTTTTGGCCCTCCAGGGGTAAGCTAGTAGAACACTATTCATCCGAAGCCTATCAGAAGCACAAAGCCGATCGATTCAATTTACCCGACGAATGGAAGATATGGATTCAGGAGATCATCGGAGATAATAAAAAGGTTTTGGATTTTGGCTGCGGCCGAGGGCTGTTGGGCAAACTGATGATACCGTATTCGAAATGCGTAATTGGAATCGATTTTTGCCCGGAATTTATCAGACAGGCGAAGAAAAATCTGGGAGAAGCCAATGCAATTTTAGGTGACGTAATCAATCCGCCGGAGCACCTGCCGAGGGATTTCGATGTGGTCTGGTGTGTCGAAGTCATTGAGCACGTTTTAGACCCCGCAAAATTGATTCAATCTGCCGCCAATCATCTGACTGAAGATGGCAAACTCGTACTCACCTTCCCCAAATCAGAATTTACCGGAAAGAATCCCGAGTGGAAAAATATCGATCGTCATCTGTGGTGTTTTGATAAAATTGGGATTCTGAAATTAACCGAAGCCTTTTTTACTTTCGAGGGACTTTATTACGACTATTTCTGGGTCTTTCGGAAAAAAGCGAATTCTGACATGTGAATATTATGAACATCTCATGAGCTTTTAGGAGATAAAAATGAAAAAAGCTTTAATAACCGGAATTACCGGACAAGACGGCAGTTACCTTTCAGAACTGTTACTAGAAAAGGGATACGAGGTTCATGGTATTGTAAGGCGAGTCGCGCTCGAGCATCCGCAGGCACGCATGTGGCGAATAAGACACTTGCTTGACCGGCTTTACATTCACAGCGCCTCCATGGAAAGTTACGCCAGCATTTTCAATATCATTTCCGAAATCAAGCCGGATGAATGTTACCATTTAGCCGCCCAAAGTTATGTCTCTTATTCCTTTGAAGATGAGTTTTCAACGATCAATACTAATTTAAATGGAACGCATTATGTTCTTTCCGCATTAAAACGGCAAACTCCCGATTGCCGTTTCTATTTTGCCGCGTCCAGCGAGATGTTTGGTAAAGTAAAAGAAACACCTCAAAATGAAGATACTCCATTTCATCCACGTTCGCCTTATGGCATCTCCAAAATGGCCGGGTTCGAATTAACGCGAAATTACAGAGAAGGCTATGGAATGTATGCCCTATCCGGCATTTTATTTAACCATGAGTCTCCGAGAAGAGGCGGTGAGTTTGTCACCCGGAAGGTCTCTTCCAGCGCCGCCAAAATAAAACTGGGATTAGATAACGAAATTCGCTTGGGTAATCTGCGGGCCAAGCGAGATTGGGGACATGCTAAAGACTATGTCAAGGCGATGTGGCTCATGCTGCAACAAGATGAACCAGAGGATTATGTCATCGCAACGGGCAAATCATATTCAGTGCAGGACCTTCTTGAGGTTGCTTTTAATTTTGTTGATTTGGATTATAAAGAGTATCTGAGAATTGATGAAAATCTTTATCGTCCCTCTGAAGTACAAATTCTTCAAGGAGACGCATCCAAAGCACTCAGAAAATTAGAGTGGTTACCTACAATTTCGTTCGAAAGTATGGTCCAAGAAATGGTGAAAAGCGATATTGAATGGTATTCGAAATAGTGACTTGGTGCAAGGGAGCATGTTAAAACTTTTCAATAACCTTTGAAACCGGCAAATGTATGTAGAACACAGGAGAGGAACAGCGCTTAAGCTGAATTAGGATTGCGAACGTGAAAATCCTTCTCATAGCCGACGTATCCATAGCCAAAGTACTCGGGGGCGCCGAGCGGGTATTGTTTGAACAAAGTACCCGTTTGACCCGCCGTGGTTACGACGTACATATTTTAACCCGGCGGTTGGAGCGTCATGCAACTGATCATGAAGTCATACAGGGGGTAACAGAATGGCGGTACGAAGCTGATATCCAAAAAAGTGCCGGTGCATTTTTAATGGCTACCTATCGCAAAGGCCGAAATCTTTTTGAGAAGCTGCATAAAGACCATAACTTTGATCTTATCATTATCTATCAACCATTTTCCGGTTTGGGCGTAATTCGGTCCCCGCTGGGAAAAAAAATTAGAAAAATATACACCTGCTTTTCTTTTTCATTTGAAGAATTTATATCAAGGAATACCTGCAAGGATGGTTTGCTTCAAAAATACAAATACCTAATTAATATCCATACCCGAAAATGGATTGAGAATAGAGCCTTAAGGAGCTGCGATAAGATTGTCGTTCTAAGCCAATATACCCGGGAAAGGTTATGGGATGTATACCACATTCCACCGCAAAATATTTCAATTGTTCCTGGAGGAATTGATTTAAGCAGGTTTCAGCCTGCAAAGGATAAGCAAATAATAAGAAGGCGTCTTAATATGCCTGATGGCAAAGTGATTGTATTTTCAGTGCGGAACCTGGTGCCGAGAATGGGTCTGGAAAATCTACTCAAGGCTTTTAAAAAGGTCGTGCATAAAGCTCCCGACATCTATTTGGTTCTAGGTGGAGAAGGACCTTTAAAAGAGGACCTTACTGTACTATCAGAGAACTTCGGATTGGAAGATTTCATAAGTTTTGAAGGTTTCATTCCTGAAAAACAGCTTCCCGAATATTACCGCATGGCTGACCTATTTATTTTACCGACACGCGAGCTGGAAGGATTCGGACTGGTTACCCTTGAAGCTATGGCTTCGGGAATTCCGGTTCTGGGAACTCCGGTTGGAGGGACGAAAGAGATCCTCGGTAAATTCGATTCAAGCTTTTTATTTGAAAATATAGATTCTGATAGCATGGCAGCCTCCATTTTGGATAACTACCGCCAAATTAAAGATAACCCTGAAAAATGGCAAAAAATTTCTTGCAATTGTCGGAAATTTGTCGAGGCCAATTATTCCTGGGAAAAGAATATAGATTCCCTTGAAAAAATTTTATTAACCTCAAATTAAGTGTTTTCAGATAAACTTATTTACTCAACCTAATCCTAAAAAACGCCTCTAGAACTAATGTGTGGAATTTGCGGTAAAATTAGCAGCGGCAGTCAACCTGTTGAAGAAAAACTCCTGAGAACGATGTGCCGGTCTCTTTCCCACCGCGGACCTGACGACGAAGGCATCTATTTGAGAAGAAAGGGAAAACTAAACGGCTTCTCATTTCATGTAGGAATGGGGCACCAGAGACTGGCAGTTATTGATCTGTCGCCTTCAGCCCATCAACCCATGTCGAATGAGGATGGCACCGTATGGATTTCCTATAACGGTGAGATTTACAATTATCAGGAATTAAGAGCCGAGTTGGAGCTCAAAGGCCATACATTCAAAAGCGGTTCTGACACTGAGGTTATTGTTCATCTATATGAGGAAGAAGGAATTGGTGCTGTCGAAAAATGCAACGGTATGTTTGCTTTTGCTCTATTTGACGAGAATGCCGGGAGACTATGTCTGTGTCGCGATCGGCTCGGCATTAAACCGCTGGTCTACTACTGGGATGGCGACCAACTGATATTTGCTTCGGAAATCAAAGCGCTTTTAACTGATCCTTCAATTCCCAGAGAATTGAATTATGAAGCGCTTTGTCTGTACTTAGCATTTAATTATATTCCGGCACCCCACACTATCTATAAAGCTATCCATAAGCTTGAACCCGCTCATTACGTCATATTTGAGCAAGGCAATCTGACGGTTAAAAAGTACTGGGAACCACCCCGAACCGTCGATTCGCATGTTTCAACGTTACCATTGGTGGAGCAAGAGGTATATTACAAGAATAAGCTATATGAATGCCTGAACGACGCAGTCAATTCCCGCATGATCGCTGATGTTCCTTTGGGTGCATTTTTAAGCGGCGGGATCGATTCCAGTATTATTGTAGCGCTGATGGTTCAAAACTCTGCCAAACAGGTCAAGACCTTTTCTATTGGTTATACGGACGATAAGCTTTATGATGAAACAGCTTATGCCAGGAAAGTAGCCAAGCTCTACAGTACCGATCACTATGAGTTTAAGCTCAGCTACAAAGATATGCTGAATGCACTTCCGAGAATCGTTTCTTTTTTCGATGAACCTTTTGCGGATTCGTCTGCCATTCCGACGTTCATTGTTTCCATGGAAACCAGGAAATATGTCACCGTTGCTTTATCCGGCGATGGCGGAGACGAACTTTTTGCCGGATATCGGTCCTATCTGGCAGAATATTGGTTAGCAAAGTATTTGATGATTCCGCGTATGTTTCGCAAAGGATTGATTGAAAGGTTGATAAACAAACTCCCGGATTCAAGAGATGATCGGCGGCTGGAATATCTGAGACGCATAAAAAAGTTTATTCAGGGAACAAAAGGATCTTTTCCTGAAAGAGTTCTATCTTTAAAAGAGATTTTTCCGAAAAATATCCGACAGGAAATTCTTTTAGAATTCCGGCAGAACAATGACGAATCATTGGACGATCCGGCGCTGAAGTGGGTTGCAAGATTATTAGATTACTATCAGGACGATAGATTAAATTGTATCCTTTACTCTGATCTGGCAGACTCCCTACCGGGCGATATGCTTACAAAAGTTGATTGGATGAGCATGATAAATTCCCTTGAAGTGCGGGTACCCTTTCTTGATCATCGTTTAGTGGATCTGGCATTTAAAATGCCGGGCTGCTTGAAACTGAAAAATGGCAAGACGAAATATATCCTCAAGGAAACATTTAAGGATCTCCTTCCTCCAATCATATACCGTCGATCAAAGGCCGGTTTTGAAGTACCAATCAGTCGGTGGTTGAAAAAAGAGCTAAAACTCCTACTTGACCAATATCTCGCCGAAGACAGAATCCAAAATCAAGGTATATTTGATCCAGGAATTATCAAACAGCTGGTTGGAAATCACTTGAGCGGCAACACGGATACATCCTGGATGCTTTGGAATATAATTGTATTCCAGAGCTGGTACGAAAATTATTTTCTTTAATATTTAACTTCCTCCAATTCAATTAACCTTTAAATGCCTTCACCTGCCAAAAAAATCCTTCACATCATTACCCGAATGGACATGGGCGGATCGGCCCAAAATACTCTGTTAACCTGCACACAGTTAGGCCGAACATACGAGGTGTTGCTGGGCTGCGGCCTTTCGCAGGAGTCACATATGACTGAGTCCGAAAGGCTGGCGGTTGCAAGGGGAATTGATATGGCTCGCGGGAATGGCGTGCGGATTGAAATGATTCCTTCTCTGGTGCGCCGCATCAGCTTGATGAATGACCTGCACGCCCTTTGGTCTCTTGTGCGATTAATATTAAAGGAGAAGCCGGATATTGTTCACACCCACACATCGAAAGCCGGCTTTCTCGGGCGTTTGAGCGCCAAAATCGCTAAAGCTGGTTTCATTGTGCATACACCTCACGGTCATGTTTTTTACGGTCACTTTGGGAGATGGCGCTCCCGTTTTTTTCTTTGGATAGAAAAACTATTTGCCTCGTTTACCCATCGATTGGTGGCTCTGACGGATGGCGAAATGAACGACTATATTGCCCTGAAAGTCTGTCCAACGGGAAAGCTTCAGAAGATTCACAGCGGGGTGGATATTGCAAAATTCAAGACCGTACAAGTTGACACGGTTGAAAAGAAACGCACGTTGGGGCTGGGTCAGAACGGAGCTGTGGTCGGTTTTATCGGCTGGCTGCTTCCGATAAAGGGTCCCATGCATTTGCTCAAAGCCATGGAAGTCGTCTGGCAAGACGTGCCGGATGTTCAGTTGGTATTCATCGGCAAAGGCGATCTCGATATCGATCTCAGGACGGCGGCGCTAAACGGGAGCGGAAACGGCCGGGTCAAATTTTTGGGGTGGCGGGATGATGTCGACGAAATTATACCGGTTTTTGATATTTTGGCGCTGCCCTCGTTAAACGAGGGCATGGGACGAGTTTTGGTCGAAGCCATGGCCGCCGGAAAACCTTTGGTAGCAAGTAATGTCGGTGGGATTCCTGATCTGGTGCAACACAATGAAAACGGACTGCTGGTACCGCCTGCGGACGAAAAAGCGCTGGCGGCCGCCATCATGCAACTTATCAATGAACCTGAAAAAGCGACATTAATGGGTCGACGGGGCCAGGAGCTCTGTGAACAATTCAGCATAGAAAAAATGGTTGAGAAAATAGACAATTTATATCAAGAATTATTAAAATCCCACCACCCGCTTCAAGATTTACACTGCAAGCTTCCAACCGACAAGGTGCTCGAGAATCAGGTAACCCAGAGAGAAAAGTCTCAGCCCTCCGACCAAGATGTCAAGATTAACACCTGAGCACTTTCTAACAATAGGAGTAAATTCCTGAATTTTGCACGAGTCGGAGGCTTTCATATGCGAGGCACTTAAGGGTGAGGCGATCCGCCTGAGGCGGATGCCGAACCCTTAATAACGCAGCAGGTGATAGCTTCCGGATTGCCCGAAGGGTGAAAATTAATGAGATAAAATAGACTATATTTCGATTTAACCGATAAGTACAAAACTCGAAACTGAAAATTTTGCTGAAAACAGGTATTGAAAGTATAAAACAACCATCTCATTAATTTTCATGCAAGATTCAGGAAATTATTTGAAAAACTAAAACCCAGTCCTCTGTGCCCGGACAGTGATTATATGAACGCCTGGTTTGCATTTTTAAAACAAGGGCTATCGCGGCGGATGCCCGCAGATCGTCTTGCAGGGGATACCGAACACAAAACTGCGAGTGCCAGCCTACAAAACTTGTATCCTTACATTAAAAGGCATTGGCATAGAGGCTTGACCGGTATTCTGCTTATCGCGGTAGGCTCTCTATGCGCTTTCCCACCGCCCCTTATTACGCGATATATAGTCGACGAAATTATTCTGGCGAGCCGGCTTGAACTTCTTTTCGGTGCCATACTTCTATTGGTTGGCTGTTTAATCATAGAGAAGCTGGCCCGCGTGTTGGAAGAATTTTATTTTGCGCGTCTAGAGCAGGAGGTAACGCTTGATATTCAATCCGATCTGATCGATCGGGTCCTAAGGTCTCCCAAATCCTTTTTCGACAATAATCAAAGCGGGTATTTACAATCCCGTCTTACGGAAGATGTAGAAGGGCTGCGCTGGTTTTTTTCCGGCACTGTTGTCCATATCCTCAGTAACACTTTTCGTTTTGCAGGGGGTATCGCCTTTTTATTCTACCTGGAATGGAAACTTTCTATTGCGGTACTGTTGCTTCTACCGGGCCTTGTTTACTGTATGCGATTCTTTGCCTCTCGGATACACATTCTAAGCCATCAAAACATGGAGCAGAAGGCCAAGGTTTCCGGCCGCATCCAGGAGTCTTTATCCGACGCCAGCTTGATAAAAGCCTATGCTTCAGAGAAACGGACAAGAAGGCGCCTGGTTTCCTCTTTAAAGAGAGTTATGCAGATATCCCTAGAGCAAACAACCATAATTTCGCTGGCCAATCTTGTGATTCATGCCATGCCCGGCCTAGCGCGTTTGATTGTATTGGCTTTCGGTGCTTTTTGGATAGTCAAAGGGCGATGGAGCATTGGTTCCCTGTTGGCCTTTCAGGCTTACCTGGCGTATGTATTTGGACCGTTACAGATCCTGGCATCATCCAACTTTCAGCTTCAAAAAGCTCTGGCCTCCCTAAAGCGTGTTTCAGCAATTTTGGACATTGTCACGGAAGACAACATCGGTACCGGGAAGAAGGTTGCCAAACTGAAGGGCGAGATAAAATTTGACAACGTATCATTCAGTTACAACGGATATGCGCCGGTGCTCAAAAATCTCGATCTGCACATTTATCCCGGCGAGCGTGTCGCCATTGTGGGACCCAGTGGGGTGGGCAAAACGACTCTGCTGAGTCTGATGTTGCGCTTTTATAATCCGACATCAGGACAAATTTTGTTTGATGGATTGCCGGCGTCGGTCTACGAAGTCAACTCCCTGAGGAAACGGATTGGATATGTTGCCCAGCAACCCAGACTTCTGACTGATACCATTTTCGGAAATCTCTCTTACGGAAACCCGGGTGCTGACATCGATCATGTGAAGCAGGCCGCTAAAGCAGCAGGTATTCATGACTTCATCGAAAGTCTGCCTGAAGGATATGGCACCAGAATCGGAGAAAATGGTTTCAGTTTATCAGAGGGTCAAAAACAAAGAATTTCGATTGCGCGAACATTGGTCAAGAATCCTGATATTCTCATTCTTGACGAACCTGCAGCTGTCCTGGACAGCGAAACAGAAAAATCTATTTTTAGCGAATTATCAAAGCTGATTAAAAACAAGACTTTATTTGTCGCTTCGCATCGTCCTTCAATCTTAAAAGATGCGAATCGAGTTCTTTTGCTGAATGAGGAACAAGTCATCGATAGCGGAACCCACCACTCGCTCCTTGAATCCAATGATTACTACCGGTCCATGGTTGCTAATTAGTTTCCATCCGGAAATGGCCCTTTGTCCGATGCGCTGCGTTCTCCGCGG
>CP070771.1:164655-184367 GCA_020345785.1 Desulfobacterales bacterium | reverse complement strand
AATCCGAAATCTGCAATCCGCAATCGAATGACCCGTAACCCGCACCCCGCAACCCGTCACTTAACCTTGAGGTTGTCGACCACCCGGACAGTTCCCTCCGTGGCTTTGGCAATTTCAATGGCCCGCTTTTTCTGATACCGGTTGCCCACGATTCCGGTCAGCGTTACAATACCTTTATCCACGTCCACATCAATATTGAGCGATCGAATCTCCGGCTCGGCAATCAGTTTGGATTTGATTTTGCTGCCCAGCCATTTGTCGTTGAACGCCTCACCCCAGCTTTTTTCACCGATCTGAAGATTATTTCGGACTGATTTTACGCCGGCCTCACGCCTGGCGATTTGAACCGCCCGTTGGGCTTCTTCGGACGTCTTCACAACGCCGGTCAACGTAACGTGCCCACCGACCGTGTCCACATCAATTTGATGGGCCTTCACAACATCGTCTTTAATCATCGCGTTATTGATTCTGGTCGTGATGGTCGAATCATCCACCATGCGATCGGTCTGTCTCTCATCTGTCGCAACCGCATAACCTCCGCCGGCTGCCCCCCCGATCAATGCCGCTGTGCAGCCGGTCGCTAAAAGCATTACTGAAACCATTAATAAACCAAAATACCTTTTCATGTTGCCCAATGCCTTTCTTAAACGTTGGTTGTTTAATCTTTAATTTGAGTGCTTATTATTTGTTTTTTCAACACAAAGATTACCTATTTGGTATCGGCAATTTTGCGAAAAAATTGAGGAAGGATATTCGTTATGCAAGTCACCAATAATTTACACGCCTTCACATGGCAATCCATGACAACCAATAACTGTAATGCCTATCTCATTGACGGCCCCAGCCGGATATTGATTGATCCCGGTCATCGCGTCCTGTTTGAGCATGTTCAAATAGGTCTCAGGCAGCTGGAATTGACAATCGATGACATTGACCTGATCATATGCACCCACGGCCACCCGGATCATCTGGAAGCGGTTCCGTTGTTTAAGAACAAACCCGCATTATTCACCTTACACGAAGAGGAATGGCACTGGGTGGCCGCCATCGGCAGGCAAATGCATGCCGCCCTTGGAATCGATGTGGCCGACTTCCGTCCTGATTTCTTTCTAAAGCAGGGTGATCTTTCACTGGATGGTCTCGAGCTGAATATCATTCACACGCCCGGTCATTCACCCGGTTCAGTTACCCTGTACTGGCCTTTGCAAAAAGCACTGTTTACCGGTGATCTCGTGTTCAAGGAAGGGGTCGGCCGCACGGATCTTCCCGGCGGCGACGGATCAAAGCTCAAGGAAAGCATCAAACGGCTGATGACCCTGGATGTGGAGTGGCTGCTGCCGGGACACGGCGACATTATCACCGGCGCCGAAAATGTGAGAAAAAATTTCGAAGAGATCGAATCCTTTTATTTTGCTTACGTGTAGCGCATAGAGGACGGAAGACGGAGGACAGCGGATAAGAAGCTGGGAGGCCGGGAGTATTGAACGGAAGGCGGAATGAATTAGCGCAAAGTTCCTGGTTGACAGCTCATAGAAAATTTGGGCAAATCGCAAATGGACTACTCAGTTTTAAAATATTTTAAAGTAAATCCAGCTGTGAGTACTAGCAATATGACCCATATCGCTATAATTACCATTGCGGCTATTCGATTTACGGGTTTGCCCTGAAGCATTATTTTTTGGGCTTGCTCACGGCATTCAAGCAAAACTTCTTTAGGTATCATTTTCAACGCAAGCGCGATGCCCAATGGGACTAAAATGAGGTCGTCCAGATATCCAAGAATAGGAATTGGGTCGGGTATCAGATCAATTGGGCTAAAGACATATCCAACCACACAAGCTGCGAAAATCCGAGCATACCAGGAAACTCGTGGGTCCTTGTAAGCCAAATATATAGTGAAGACTTCTATCTTTAGCTGCCTTGCTCGTTTTTTCCAACCTTCAAGAAATTGCGCCACTAATAAAACTCAATTCTGTTCGCAATTGTTATGGATAGTTAAAACGGTTTTTGCCGACCATTACGGGTTTGGTAATACATTGATAATATTCAATATTTGGCCAAAATACAGACATCATTATTGATGGATATCAGGTCAATCAACTAACAGTTTGCCCTTCGCCTGATTCAATAGGTCTTCAAATCGGAGGCGCAGATGCTCTTCCAGGCGGCGCCATTGTTCATCCGCATCCAGGTTGGGAACCACAGCCGAGCCTGAGATGGCATATTTTCGGGCAAGGTCTTCTTTAAGCTGTGTCATCCTCTCGCCGGCAGCCTCGTCATACGCGCGTCGAAAGTCATCGATAATGCTGCTGATGACTGCCGGGTTGACACGGCAGCATTCCTCGAGTATCTCCAGCAGGAGCTGATTGTCCTGGTTGGGATCGAGGCGGCGCAAAATTTCATCGATCATGGATGCATCATCTGACAGGTCGAATTCCTTTTTAAGGCTTTCGTAATCTATTCTCAGCTGATTTTTAGCTAACAACCCGTCTAGATATTTCTGCAGCAACCCTTTGATGCGGCTTTCAGTTTCTTTTTGCTTCTGCGCCCGCTTCTCTTCGTCGCTTAATGACAAATTTTTGGTTTTTTCCATCACAAGATCTAATGTGCTTTTTATTTCGCCCATGCGGTTTTTGCTCCTCCGTTATTCAAACAGGGTGTTTGCTGATTTTAGGAAAACTACCTGCCTGATGAAAATCATGAAAATTCCAAGCTCCAATAACCAAATCCCAAACAAATCCCAACGACCCAAATTCAAAATTCCAAACAAAAAATTCTTCTTCCGTCTTATCTAAGGGCATCATCACCGGCAGACCAAAGTATGCGAAGCAGGGCGATAAAACTGGGATGAATGTTTTGGTCATTGCAGATTGAAATTTGAGATTTATTTGTAATTTGGTGCTTGAGATTTGGAAATTAATCGTCTTACAAAACTCTCTGGTGCAACTGGTTTATAAATTAATTCGACGTTACACCCGGAAATCATCCGGGTTCGATTAGCCGATCCAATATCAACCCGTGAAAAAAATTACCTCCCGTTGAACTGAAAATCCATCCCAAATGCGTTAAACACATGGCACAATAACAAACCCGCCAGCTGTAGCCCGCAAACCAGGTGAATTCGTCGGTTGCCGCTCCGGCATATCCGCAACCTTTAACATTTTTAAAACAACCAATCTCAAAAACAAGTCCGTGGGGATTGGCAAAGGTATGCCGGTGAGACCCCTGCATTGCAATACGGTCGGCCGGCCTGGTGATCGCCTGGTGGCACTGGCGACAAAGTATATATTCCTCTTCTTCAGGGGCCAGGTCTTCGGCTTCCTCTTCAACAACGGTGACTTCACTATCTTCACCCGGCTTGTCAGACGGGACGCGCAAACACCGAATATTACCGGTATCATCTTGAATCATAATCAGCTTGATCTCTTGCGGATCTTATCTGAAAATTTTAATTTAACCCCACCCACCGTTCCCATCGGGACGCCCGCTATTTAATCACATCTTGGGGCAACTCGCTACCTTTTTATCAGAAAAATGATGCAATTAGATAAGGTGATGATTCAGGAGGAGAGACCTAATTTTTAAACAGTGATTTTTTGAGCACCGCTTTGTCATAGGCGCCGATAATATCCCGCCGGGAGATAACGCCGACCAATTGTCCGGGATCATCGGGGGATACCACCGGCAGTGTAGCAAAGTCCTGGCGGCTGATTTTTTCCAACGCGGCGTAAAGATTGTCATCCGAGGAGACCGTGACAACATTGGAAGTCGCAAGATCTTTGGCCACCACGAGATGCTTCAGGTCTTCATCAAATATTGCTTCACTGTAATCGATGAAAGAAATAATACCGCAAAGCTTATCGTCGGCATTGAGCACGGGAAAGCTGTTGAATTTACTCTTGGAAATTTTATCAGACATGGCCTCCAGGGGCAATCCCTCCGGGATGGTTTCGACCTGACGACTCATGACATCTTTAACGAACAGGGACTTTAAGACATTGACCTCTTTGCCTTCTTTGATATCGATTCCCCGTCTGGCCAATTTCAACGTGTAAATCGAGTCTCTCAGCAACTGACCACTAGCTATGGTTCCGACAATGCAGGAAAACATGAGCGGCAGAATGATTTTATAATCACCGGTCATTTCAAAGAGAATCAAAATAGCGGTCAACGGGCCATGAGTGGTTGCGCTGACGACCGCTCCCATGCCGACAATGCTGTAAGCGCCCGGGGATGCGGTCACGTGAGGGAACAAATCATGTACCACTCCACCAAAAAATCCGCCGGCCATGGCTCCCATAACCAGTGATGGCGCAAATATTCCCCCCGATCCGCCCGAACCAATGGTAATGGATGTGGCGAAAATTTTGACAAACACCAGGACCAGCATGAGCCACCAGGCCAACTGCTGCATCAGGGCCTGATCGATAGCACCGTATCCGACTCCCAGAACTTGGGGGAAAAACAAGCCAAGCACCCCCAGAATCAATCCACCGATAACTGCCTTGAGATACTCGGGAAACTTGAAACTGTCGAACAAATCCTCGATTCGATAGAGGGTTTTGGTAAAGGTTACACCCACTGCCGCACAAAAAAAACCGAGCACCAGATACATTGGAAATTCCCAGGCACTCACCAATTCATATGCCGGAACAATAAACGCCGGGGTATCCCCGAGATAAGCTCGCGAAACGACGGTGGCGACCACGGATGAGATCACAATCGGGCTGAACGTGGCCAGTCCGAAATCTCCCAGGACAACCTCCAAAGCAAACATGGAACCGGCGATCGGGGCATTGAAGGTGGCGGCGATACCCGCGGCAGCTCCGCATCCGACCAGCGTCCGCATTCGATCCGCTGAAACTTTTAACGCCTGTCCAAGGGTGGACCCGATGGCGGATCCGATTTGAACGATAGGACCTTCCCGACCCACGGACCCGCCGGTGCTGATGCTGATCGCAGAAGCCAACGTTTTCACGATTACCACTCTTTTGCGAATAACACCGCCTTTCAGGGCAACGGCCTCCATCACTTCGGGTACACCGTGGCCTTTGGCTTCCCGCGCCAGAAAATAAACCAGCGGACCGACGACCAACCCACCCAAGGCAGGAATCCACACTTTATAATACCAGGGGATCGTATCGATCACTGCAAGCAGTTCCGAAGGGGAGCCGTAGGCAATTGTTTGAAAGAAATTAATGAGAAGACGAAAAACGACGGCACCGAATCCTCCGGCCACACCCACACTTACCGCCAGAACGGCCATAATGGTATGCTCGTTGGTTTTCAGCCGAGCCAATATCGATAGATTTTTCACCCTAGGTCGGTTCGTCATGCCACCTATCGCCTGTCGATTGAGAAAATGCACAGCCACTGACGGGTGAAGCGGGCCGGTAATTCCTCCGTGATCACAAAGACGCTAAAATGCCGCAGTTGATGATTAAAGAAGCCTGCCCCTGCTTCCGGCCTCTCCGAGCCGGAGGCGCCGCACCCCGGAGGCTGAAAAGCCTGCCGCCCGGAGGCAGAACCCTATGCAAATAATTCGAGATATCCGGCATGTTTATCGTCATTGTCGCCGATTTCGGCATCCAGGATCAGCGACCAGGAGCAGAACTTGGATTCGAGAAAGTCCGCCGCAAGGGGCCAGAACACGCTCTGCCGATGGTCGCTAATTTATATCGCCCCCCTAACGTATCAAAATATTTAGAATTTCTATATTGCCCCCAATGGCCTCTGTCAAGATTTAATTCAATGTCTTGAATATTTTGCGACTTGTACAGAAAAAAATGCAGGTTGCGGCAGGAGATATCGCCGCGAGCGATGAATCTTAAAACGCTGCAGCGCCGGTCTAATTGCTCTCTTGACAAAACAAAAAAAGTGCGTACCATTGCTTCAAAAATTAGACCCAAAAGACCAAAAATCTGATATCATTAAATGCAAAAAGATAGCGAAAAAAAATAGCCGTTTCAGGAGGAAAAAATATGCCGGTTTACGAATTTGAATGTGCAGATGGCCACATCACGGAGGAGCTCGTTCGGATGGGAACGAAAACCACCAAATGTTCTAAATGCAGCAAAAAAGCAAAGAAAATTATATCTCAGTGCTCATTCGAATTAAAAGGCGGCGGGTGGTATGCAGACGGATATTCATCCAACGGATCAAAAAGCAGCAAAAAATCTGATTGATACACAAATATTTGGTCAACGACAATCAGCAAAACAAAAACATAACGACTAAATTATAAATAGTTTTAGGCTCTTAAAACATCAAGTACCAAAAAAATCCGATTCTGTGACGGCCTGCAGATCGGATTTTTTTTGACCGAAAAACGCGCTTACATCTGAGGCAAGGACCACCCCGTGCAAAGCACGGGATGGCTTGAATTATCCCGCCAACAGGCGGGGAAAGGCAAAAGGACGTCAGTGCGCTTATCGTTGAACTTGTCCGCCTCTGCGGATCCCGGCGGGATTTGTATGGCAAGACTCATTTACAGCTCGTATGAGACAGTGCAAAACTGCCGTCTCTCTAATCGATCAAGCCGAGCGCATCGCGGCCTCCGGCATCCGGCTTCCACCGAAAAGCTTGGACGTCTTATTGACACACCGGCGACAACGTGATAGCCGGTATTTCTGATTACTCCGCCCTGAAAAATAGCGCTTTCAGGATCGAAATTTGCTGAAAACAGGTATTGAAAGTATAAAATAACCATCTCATTAATTTTCATGCAAGATTCAGGAATTTGTTCGCTGCTCAAATAGCTCATCATCCGAAACTCAAAACGTCAATAACTACAAGCGCAGCAGGATGCCCATGAATCTTTTCCTGGAACGGTTTTTTCGCGCCGTAAAACTGGACGCCAGTCTATATGAAGAGATAGTTGCAGACGCCGGAGCAATGAACCAGGCCCTGATCGTCGTTTTTATTTACGGCATGGCGACCGCCTTCGGAAGCTTCGGTCGGACGGGAACAACCGGTATCAATATCGGCATAATTACCACCTTGCTGGGATGGTACGTCTGGGCTTTTATGGCCTATATTATCGGCGCTAGATTATTGCCCGAAGCGGAAACAAAAACCGAAAGAAAAGCCGTTGTTCGAGCGATGGGCTTCGCCGCCGCACCCGGTTTGGCCCGCTTGTTGGGTTTCGTGCCGGGTCTGGGCGGCGTGGCGGTACTGGTATCCTCGGTCTGGATGGTCGCCGCTGCAACGGTAGCGCTGAAAAAAGCGCTGAATTATCAAAACACCCCTCGTGCGCTGGGCGTCAGCATTGTCAGCTGGATTCTCAGTGCGCTGGTGCAGGGATTGTTATATGTGGTGCTGTTTTCGGTTTTCGGGGTCCCCGCTAATTAATCCGCCCTGAAAAATAGGGTATTCAGAATTCGATATGCTGCGGTTCGCTGTTTTGTGGTTCTGAGATTCGCTGGTCAGATCACAGGAATCACGAGTGACAACAAACCCCAAACAACGGACCCCTCTTATGACACTTCACCTAAACGGAACAGCGAACCGCAGAACAGCAGAATAACGAACAGCAGAATGTCGAAGGGTGGTTTCGCTCCGCTCAGTCCATTTTTATTTCATAAAAAAGATAGAATTCCTTCCTTCGACATTCGATATTCGATATTCGTTATTCGATATTCGCTTTTTTAAAGTTTCCTCATTAGATCAAACTGGCCGCTCTGCCGCCAGCGACTGGGCCGAAATCAAACAAGGGTATCCGCATGCCGACGGCTGAACGATCCGTTCTGAATTTCGAGCGTCAAACCATATCTGCCAAATTCATCGATCCCGCCGGGCAAACTGCCGAAAAGTTCATCGAAATCCGCACTCATCCCATTACCGGACGCACCTGCCGCATCGCCTTCAGCCGCATCAACGAGAAGGAAGCCGGAACCGATTCGCTGCCCCAGCCGCCGCCGGATGCCGCCGATACATCGCAGTGCCCTTTTTGCCGGCCGCGGGTAACCTCCAGTACCCCTCAAATTCATCCCGATCTGGCCGACGACGGCCGTATGGTGCAGGGCGAATCACTCCTTTTTCCGAACCTGTTTCCCTACGGCAGCTATTCGGCCGTCAGCCTGTTCAACGACGAGCACTTTGTCGAAATCGGTATGGCCTCTGTTTCATCCTACACCGACAGTTTCATAAATTCGGCCGGATATCTGAAAAAAGTACTTGATCACGACCCGCAGGCCGTCTACACGGCCGTCACACAGAACCACCTGCCTTCGGCCGGCGGGTCTCTGGTTCACCCTCACCTGCAAATCAACGCCGACCGGATTGCCGCAAATCATCATCGCTTTTTGCTGCAAAAAGCCGATGAATTCCACCGGCAAAACGGGAAATTTTTATTTTCCAGGTACCTTGAGCATGAAAAAACAGAAGGGTCCCGCTACATCGGCAAAACCGGCAGATGGGAATGGATGGCGGCCTTTGCCCCGGAAGGTTTCTTTGAGATCTGGTGCATTCTGCCCGGAATTACTTCGTTTCAGGCAGTGGCGGCCGCCGACTGGCAGGATCTGGCCCGGGGCGTTATCAGCATTCAGCGCTTTTATCGCAGCCTCTGCCGCAACGGGTACAATCTCGGCGTATTGGCGGTGGAAACTCCCGCCAGTCACCTGGAGCTGCGCGCTGTCATGGTTGTCCGTTCAAACTACGCCACCTGGGTTCGCAGCGACTATACCGGATACGAAGTCATGCTCGGTGATATGGCCACCTTTGTCGCGCCGGAGCAAACCGCCGCATGGGCCCGACCATTTTTTGGCGCAAAAGGTTAGCCGCTATCAATCTCCCTCGGGCGCAGGTATATTCAAATCGGCGCAACTGCTTGGGCTTCCCAGTTCACAGGCTTGTTGGAGGGCCTTTTTCATATTTGAAGTTTCGTCATGCAGCTCGTAGGCGAGCGCTTTGACCTCATAAATTTCATACCAATTTGGATACTTAAGCTGCAATCGATCCAGGTAAATGATTGCCGGCCGCAATTTGCCGATTCGAATTAAGCGGTAAGCTCTGGCGATGTCATAACCCGGCGGGGACTCGGCGGAAATCGAAGGCTCCATCTCTTCATGTAACGATTCACCCATTTCTTTTTTTTCCAGAAGAAGGCTTTCAATTTCGCTTTCAATGAAATCGGAAGGTTCCACCAACATTTTCAGCCGCACTTGATAAGCGGTTGACGAACCGTTGATAAGCCATTTTTCCTGCAGGACATTGAATGCAATGCGGTCAGCGGTGTAATTAACGATCTCATCTCTCTTCCTGCCGAAAAGGGCAATGCGTTCTCTTCTCGAGAAATATTTTTCAGCCGCCTCGACCACCGTGCGCTTTGCTTGGAAAACGGCCAGATTTCTACAAAGCGCCTTCGTGTCCCCTTCCCGCATGGTGTAAGCACCGTCTGCCTCCATTTCAAACACACCCCGATCGCCGGCATGCGCCGAAAAAAAGCCCGGCGAACAGAATAAAATCAGTCCAATCGCGACGACACAAAAGCCGGAGGCCCTGCGGGCCGCCCGGCCGATCCATCGGCGCCGGGGTATGTAAGACGTATTCAAGATTCAGCCTCCATGAAATTAAATCAATCTCCGGTTTCAAATGGAATAACATGAACGCGAACGTCTTTTATGTCATCGATATTCTTAAGGGCGTTTTTGACCGTTTCAGTGGCTTCTTCCTCCAGAGAAAGTGCCGTCTCTAACTTTATGCTGACAACATGGTTTCGGCATTTTACTTCTGCAGCCGGAAAGCGGTCGAATATGGCGGCATGCGCTTTAGCGGCCAGGTAGGAATCTTTGACCTTCATCAATGTTTCCGGGGTGGTCTGAAAACAGGGCCGTCCGGCAAGGTCCGCCAGGATGTCAACCGCGTCATTTGTTTTCATATTATCGATATGCAACACAATATCGTAAAGACTGGGGTCGTGGGTATCGATCCCGTAAAGGTGCATACTCCATTGGCGTCTTTCATCATCATCTTTTTTCAGGATATAGCGGGCCTCCTTTTCAGAAATTTTTTCGCGTTTCATTTCTTCCTTGATTCGATCTTCGATATTGGCGATGATTCTGACCTTTAAAATGTTGGGGATTCCTTTGATAAAAAAATGGCCGGCCAGTCCGTGATAGACCACATTGTCCTTTTGAATGTGCTCTAAAAATGCTTCCCGAAGAAAGAGAATATACTTTTCTTTCCCATGTTGGAAGCGCTCGAAAAAAGAAGGGGCATCATGAATTGCGCGCACCAGCTTAACTTCGGGAATATTGAAATGGGTTGACGCTTCCAGGAGGATATCTCTAGAAACACATTCATACCCCAATTGCCGCGCCAGCCTCTCTGCCGTCTCCTTGCCTCTGCTGTAAGATCCTCTGGAAATTGTAATGATACCCATATTGTGCTCCTCTCATTTACCTGGACTGTTGCCATGCTGAGTGTGTTCAAAAATCAGCCGAAAAATAGGGCGCTACATGCATGCTATTCAAACGGCGCAGCGAAAGACCGCCGGCCGGCCCTTGCCGACCCGAAGTTTCATGACATCGACCGGCAGTCTACTTTTCCTCGTTATCCAGCCGCGCCAGGGCTCTCAGCAACCCCAGAGGCGATGCACCCATCGACAGTTTCTGAATTTCTGCGATTCGCTTCTGGTTATGCTCGAATTTCTTTTTCAGCCTGGCCTCATAGGCCTCCTTGATAACCTCAACGAGTTTTTCAAAGTCATAAGGTTTTTCCAGGTACTTAAAAGCGCCCAGTTTGGTGCACTCCACCGCCGAATCAATGGTGGCATGACCCGTCAGCATGATGATTTCAAGATACTTGTGGTTTTCTTTCAATGTTTTCAGTACCTGAGTGCCATCCATCCCCGGCATCTTAAAGTCAACAACCGCCACATCGAAAAGGCCTTTTTCAGCCTCGGCAATCGCATTCTGACCGTCTGATGCCGTTGTGACTTCAAAGTTTTTTAGCTCAAGCCTTTTGGAAATTGAATCTAAGAATTTCACCTCGTCATCAACCAAAAGAATCTTTATTTTGTTTTCAGCGCTCATGACGTCCTCCGTGTTCTTTGAAATTAAAAGGGTAATATTCTTTGTGAAAAGCTTCCGGCACTAGTGTTTGGCATTTGGTGCCGGACGCATACCCCTATTATCTCCATTCATAGGCGACCGGCATCGTTTAAGTTTGCACCATCGAAACATGCGCCCGCTGTAATGTTAAAGCCGTTTCAGTTCTCACCCCGATAGGTCGGGTTGGCTTATGAATGGAATTAAGTTTAAGGTTGTGGCAAAGCTTCGAAATTCTCAGGCACAATCAGGTCGAAGCTCTGTGAATCAGCCGCTTCATGAATATCAACTCCGATCGAGGCTGCAATTTTTTTCGTTTGGCCGGATGCAAAAGTCCGGTCATTGCCTGGGTCGCAACCTGAAAAGGTAATGTGGGCGCTGCCGTTGGGTTGCGGTTGGATCGCCACCCGAATCTCTCCGTCCGGACCGGCCGACTCAAATGCAAAAACAAGCGCCTGATATATAAGATTTTGCAGTCGGAATGGGCATGTCAGAACCGTCGGCCCTGTCTCAGGCGGCGGGTCAAACCGGATCTTGCTGGCATAGCTTAAAAATTTGGCAAGCGCCATCATCAGTTCGACGACGTCGACCAGATTCACCTTTCTGACGGGCTCGTCCACGCTATGGGAAAATTTATTCATTTGCTTGATAGTGACGAAGCCCCGTTGAATTTCCTCGACAATATCCTGGCTGCATGTCTTGAGCATCTCCAGATCAGTCTTTTGCCCCTTGGCCGCGATTTCAGTCAGATCCTGCAAAAGACCCGCTGCCTCTGAAATGATGGCCAGGATGTTTTTGAGCTCATGTGAAATGCTGGCATTAACTTTGCCGAAAAAAGCCAGGTCGTCATTATTTCTAAAATCGATACTGTTCATGGCGCCTCCCATAATTAATCCGCCCTGAAAAATGGTGCCTTCAGGGTTGTGAATTGTTCTTCAAAATTGAAGAAAGTCGTAAGATCGAAGGTCTGGCGGCTTAATTATTCTTGCTGCGCAACTTTCTGAAGGTCAGCCGGTCCATCTAGCCGGCGACCTCTTGCAGGATCTTTATCAGTTCATCAATTTGAACCGGCTTGACGAGATAGCGCGCCGCCTCCGCCGATCCGGTTTCGAAGTCGTGTTTAGAGCCGTGACCGGTCAGGAAAATAATTTTCATACCGGGGGCCAATCCTTTCAATCTCCGCTCCAGTTCAATCCCCCCGATGCCGGGCATTTTGACATCGAGAATGGCCACATCGTAACGGTCCGTCTCAGACTTTGCGATGGCATCTTCACCCGTGTGGACATAGTCGACGTCGATTCCCCGCAATGCGAGTCTTTTGGCCAGCATGGTTGCAAACTTTTTTTCGTCATCTACCAATAAAACCTTCATGTTCAATGACCTCCTCTTGAATCCGGGTCGGCAACGTGATCGTAAATGTCGTGCCTTCATCAAGTTTGCTTTTTACAGTAATGTCCCCGTGAAGCTTTTTGACCAGACCGTAGGTAATGGTAAGTCCCAATCCCGTTCCTTTGTTGCCTTCTTTGGTCGTAAAAAAAGGTTCAAAAATTTTGGGCAAGTTCTCCTCCGGCATGCCGCAGCCGTTATCGCTGATAACGATGCGGACTTTATCACTTCCATCGGGCGACGCGGTGATATCCAGGATGCACCCGTCGTCGACCGCCTGAAAAGCGTTGTTTACCAGATTCACCAGAATCTGCTGCAGCTTGCCCCGATCGGTTTCAATCGGGGGCATATCTTCCGGCACATCCACATAGACCTTTATATTCCGATAGTCTGCCTCTTTATTGTGAAAAACAAGGGCATCTGAAATAATTTCTTTCAAATGCACCTTTTTGATCTTGACCTCAAATCGGCGGGCAAACCCGAGAAGTTGCCGGGTAATTGTGCCGCAGCGTTCGACGGCATCCAGAATGTCGTCGATGCAGCCGATCAATTCCTCATCTTCGCGATACTGCTGCTTGATAACAAAGAGATCTTTGACATACCCGGCGGTCTCGTTGATCAGCGCCAGGGGATTGTTGATCTCATGGGCCACTCCGGCCGCCAGCTGGCCGATCGAAGCCAGCTGGTTGCTTTGCTCCATAATTGCCATGGTCTCGGCCTTGGCCAGGTCCGCC
The DNA here is from genome assembly GCA_020345785.1 of Desulfobacterales bacterium. Next base: position 171,199 of record CP070771.1, on the reverse strand, counting down.
TGATAAAGTTTGTTGACCATATACGAGCAGGTCACAATGATAACGATCAGGATGATTAGGATGCCGGAGCCGACAAACCAGTTGATGTTCGAGCGCAATTGCTGCCAGACTTTCATCATCCCGGCTTTGTGTTTGATCACCATGAGGATAAACGGGGTGTCGGCAATTTGGGTGGCGATATACGCATAACCTACGATAAGGGATTGCCTCTGATCATCTTCCGCCAGGATTACTTGAGTTCTCTGGGAATACTCCGGCACCGGCAAGGACATCTTTTGAAAAATGTCGCCGTGGAGTTTGGAAGGAGTCTGGACGACGCCGGACCGATTGACAAGGAAAACATGCGCATGGGCACCGGTTTCGTATGAGGCCAGGGTTTGTCTCAGTCGTGCCGTGTCGAGGGTTGCCCGCAGGATATAAAACGAGCCGTCGAGCCGAAATGATTTGACGGCAATGATGATATGCGGCACATCACGATATCCGCGAAAAATTTCACTGACATAAAAATGGTGTTTCTGGCATTCAATAAACCAGTTCTGATTGCTGTAGTTTCGGCCCTCGAGGTTGAAAGGCCCGGCATAGGCAATCTGGTTGCCCTCATGGTCAATGACACTGAGATCCGTCAGACCGCCGAATCCAAGTTTGAGATTGCGCAAAATCTCCATAAAATGATCGGGGTTGGTCAAGCGCTCATAGCCGATCTCATTCACGGTGAATCGCAAGGCATTCAGCCGCTCCTCCAGGAAAAAGGTCACCGCTCGCCGGGCGTTGGAGGTCAGTCGCTCGGAGCGCAGCCTCAATTCCGAATCCACGGACTGTTGAAACAGTTGGTAATGAATGACGGTGAGGACGATGAGCGGCACCAGGGCAGTGGCAACCAACACAAAGATACCGATCGCCCAGATCTTACGATAATTCTTAAATGTCAGGTAAGGATTCAGGTGCCCGGTGTCCTGTTGGTAAAACTCGGGCCATATCGTCCCGAAAGCTTTGCGGATTCGTTCAATCATTGCGAACTTTCCCCTACCTTTGCCAAAATAGTCATCAGCTCATCGATTCCCACGGGTTTGTGCATAAAATCATAGGCATCCTGCTGCATGCATGCCCGTCGGTCATCCTCCGTACCATGTCCCGTCACGATTACTACGGGAGTCGTCGAAGAAATTGCCTTGATCCCCTTCAACACTTCCACACCATAGATGTCCGGCAGATGAAGATCGAGCAAAACAAGGGAGAATTTTTTTCGCCCGACCAGGTCGATGGCCTGTCGACCGTTGTAGCAAACCTCGCAACGACAGCCTCTCAAGCTCAACCGCTTGGCCAGCATGTCGGCAAACCGCTTTTCGTCATCCACAATCAACACCGAAGTATGTTTCATTTTGTTACATTTTTCTATTGACTGTTTTAAATTTTTGTTTTATTAGCGTTATATATAAATCATTTGGTTTCATTTGTAAACACTTTTTCGAAAGGTTGATTAAATGCTAAACACTGGAGCGCGTTCAGTAGGTTGGTGGTTGGGATCCGTAATAATTTTCATCTTGAGCAGCCCCGCCGCAGCCGCTGCTGCGGAACAGGCGGCAGTCGGCGCCGCAGGCAAACCCTGGTGGTTCTGGCCCATCATTTTATTTTTTTTCTGCCTGGTTCTCGGCGTTCTGGCCGTCATGGCCGGCGTCGGGGGCGGCGTCCTTTATGTTCCGCTGGTCAGCGGTTTTTTTCCTTTCCACATTGACTTCGTTAGAGGGATCGGACTGATGGTGGCCCTCGCCGGTGCGCTGGCTGCAGGACCCGGCCTGCTGCGGCGCAACCTGGCCAATCTGCGGCTGGCCCTGCCGGTAGCCCTGATCGCGTCCACCTGCTCCATTGCGGGAGCCATGCTGGGGCTATACCTGTCGTCCTTGAATCCCAACATCATCCAGGTCTGCCTGGGAATGACCATCGTCGGCATCGCGCTGCTGCTGCTGCTTTCAAAAAACACGGAAAAACCGGTGGTCACCAACCAGGACGCCATCGGACTGGCGTTGGGGTTGAGAGGGGCATATTGGGACGACGGCGCCCGGGAAAGCGTCGAATGGAAAACCCATCGGACCCTGGCTGGCCTGTTGCTGTTTATTCTGGTCGGACTTATGGCCGGCATGTTCGGGCTTGGCGCCGGCTGGGCGAATGTGCCGTTGTTCAACCTATTGATGGGCGTTCCCCTGAAAGTATCTGTGGCAACGAGCAAGTTTTTATTGTCCATCACCGACACGTCGGCAGCCTGGATTTATATGAACCGGGGCTGTGTCATTCCGCTGATCGGCGTACCCTCCATCGTCGGCCTGATGCTGGGATCCCTGATCGGGGTCAAGATTTTGGCCGTGGCCAAACCGAAACTGATTCGATACATGGTCATCGGCGTGCTGTTTTTTGCCGGTCTTAAAGCCATCGACAAAGGATTCGGTCTCGGGCTGTTAGGATAACGAAACGACTGTAAAGAAAAATGGAGCGACGTATTATGGACACCAAAAATAGTGAAGCCCTCAAACCAACACGCGAGCAGATTATTTACGCCAACCTCTTGATTATCGGGGTGTGGCTCGGTATTATCATACTTGTTACGACATACGCAATCTATCTGACCGGCATACTGCCCTCTCACATCGACATATCCGCCATTCCCAAGGTGTGGGGCAAGGGCGTCAACGAATTTCTGGAAATTACCCATTCGCCCCACGGGTGGGGATGGGTGCCCTTGCTGGCCAAAGGGGACTTTCTCAACTACATCGGTTTTGCGTTACTGGCTCTGATGACGATTGCGTGTTACCTGGTTTTAGTCAGAGGATACATCCGCCAAAAGAATTGGATTTTCACGGTTATCGCTGTGCTGGAAATCGTCGTACTGTCCGTGGCAGCTTCCGGTATTTTGGGCGGCGGGGGTCATTGAAAGGCCATCGGAATAAAAGCCGGCCAAACACCTGATCCCAAATTTAATCGATTCCCGACGTTGATTATGGAAACGATCATAGTCAGGCCACCCCATCGAAAATCGAAGAAAGGTGAACCATGAAAGCAAAAAAAATAAATATCCTCCTGGTCGATGACAACGAAAAATTCCTGAAGTCCATCGCTGAAAGAACCAAGTTGAAAGGATTTAATGTTTTCACGGCGGCCAATGGTCAGCAGGCACTTGACATCGCCCAAAAGCAGCTTATCCATGTGGCTGTGGTCGATCAGAAAATGCCGGATATGGAGGGCTTGGTCGTCATCACGAAACTGAAAGGGATTACGCCGGATATCAAAACGATCCTGTTGACGGGCCATGGCGACGAAAAACTCAAACAGGCCAGTGAAGCCCTCAATTCGACATATTTTGACAAGCAGGATATGAGCCGGTTCTGGACGTTTCTATCGAATCTGCCCTTGGGAAATATCAATATTCTTTTGGTTGACGACAACAAGAAATTCCTCGACACACTGGCAGAGCGGATTCGGCTGAAAGGATACGATCCTTACACCGCCTTAAACGGCCGTGAAGCCATCGAAATCACGAAGACCACCAAAATCCATATGGCGGTCGTGGATCAGAGAATGCCCGACATGGATGGGTTGGTGGTGATCACCAAGCTTAAGGAAATTGATGCGGACATCAAAACCTTACTTTTGACCGGCCATGGCGATGAAAAACTGAAAGAGGCTACCGAAGCGCTCAACACGGCCTATTTTGAAAAAGAGGACATGAGCAAATTCTGGCGCTTTGTTAAAAAGGCGCTGCAAAGCCTGGAAACGTCCATGGCGGCAGCGGGAATGGCCACCGGCGGCGATCTGGAGGATGCCGTCGACATCGAATCGCATCCGGTCAAGAAAAATAGAAAATAATCCTGACCCGGAGGCCCCGCCAGGGTTTGTCTGTTAGAATAAAACCAAATGACCGATACCCTTCCCAAAATCCTGCTGGTAGACGATGAGCAGAAATTTTTAAATTCCCTCGCGGAGCGTCTGAAACTGCTGGGCTTTAATCCCCTCAAAGCGTCAAGCGGCGCGCAGGCGCTGGAACTGGCCCAAACCGGCCGCATCGATCTGGCGATCGTGGATTACAAAATGCCCGGTATGGACGGGCTGGTGACCATCACCAAGTTAAAGGAAATCTACCCCGATGTAAAAACGGTTCTGCTGACCGGCCACGGCAGCGAAAAAGTAAAACAAGCCACTGAGGCTCTCAACGCAGCTTACGTCGAAAAGGACCGCATGGCGGATTTCTGGGATATGATTAAAAACAGCAGCCAAAAAAGCAACATCATATTCATCAACCCATCTTCATTCAAGATGTCCGAGCCGCCGTCCAATCAGCGGCGTTCCGATGGTCAGAAAGTCAAAGATATCGTGCCGCCCTCCGTGACCGGCCCAAAATCGACGCAAACCGGTACGCCGGTGCACCTGCGGATGATCGGCGAAACCCTGGCCATGCAGGAACTGCGAAGAAACATCGAGCGCGTGGCCGGCCTGGATTGCCCCGTGATCATACGCGGCGAAACGGGTACCGGCAAGCAATTGACTGCCAGGATGATCCACGACTTAAGCCCCCGAAGTCAAAACCGCTTTATGGCGGTCAACTGCGGTTGTTTCAGCAACGATCTGCTCATCGAAGAGTTGTTCAGACCCGTCAACAGCATTTCCACCGCCGGTGTTCAGAGAACGGGCGCCGGCATCGGTTCCGATACGGGGGCCACCATCCTGCTGGATCAGATCGAGGATTTGTCCCCCAAGATGCAGCTTTCGATGTTGAAGATTATCGACAGCAAAAACATATCTTCGGCCGGCGGCAGTCATAATTTTCCGCTCGATGTTCGCATCCTGGCCGCCAGCCGTCATAAGCTGGGAAAGCTGGTCGCGGAGGGAAAATTCAGAGAAGAGCTTTACTATCGTTTGAATGTGATCGAGCTTTATATCCCGCCCTTAAGAGAGCGCACAGATGACATCCCGCCTTTATGCGGCTACTTTCTGGCCAAGTTTGCCGGAGAATTTAACAAGGCGGTTGAATTTATCTCGGAGGATGTCATCAAAATCTTCATGTCATATGATTTCCCCGGCAATGTCCGGGAGCTTGAACACATCATCGAACGGGCCGTCATCCTCGCCGACGGCAACACCATCGAACCCAAACATCTTCCCGGTCGTTTTCAGACCTCCGATCCCTCCCCTTTAAGCGCCGGTCGAAAATTCACGACCCTGGCCGAGATGGAAAAGCAATACATTCTCGAGGTCCTGGATGCAACCGGCGGCAATAAATCCAAAGCCGTTGAGCTGTTGGGCATCAGCCGGGCAGCGTTGTGGCGCAAGCTCAAGCAATTTCAGCAGGAATAAATCAGCGGATACTTGCGGAACTGGGGGAATAGGAAAGGCCCCTGGAAGGGGGCAGGGCCGCGTTCTGCTGGTAGCCGCTGATTTATATAAAAAATTTTGGATATATTGTGCGTATTTCGTCTAGCTTGTCCCGGTAAAATTTTATAGCATATTTTGATCACCCTTGGCGCTGATCTGTCTGCTTTGACGTGTATTTGATCGATTCGTCATTCACAGGCATCTTGTGTTGTTCAGCCCGATACACTAATAGTTGCTACCCCAGCAGACACAACGAGATCATAAAGAATAAGCCAAAATTGTTTTTTCTATCTCCATTCATATGCCAGCGGCATGGTGTAAGTTTGGACAACTAAAAAAAACTTTCGCTGTAACGGTAAAACCGTTTCAATTCTCAACGGCATAGCCGGTGGCATATGAATGGAGTTGGTTTATCGTCGAAGAAACTTGACGTTTCCATTGAGCTTATCCACCAAAATCTCATTCACCTGCTTGCCTTTTGAATCCATTTTTTATCGGTTCAGGCTTGCACCTTTTTGAGGTTTTCGGATATAAGCAATGCCATGAAAACAATTGAACCAATTCGTTTTAACGAGACTGACTACACTGTAGATGGACTCTTCGTTAAGGGAATCTCAAGAATTGAGCCGACATGCCTGAAGACACCCATCCTGATGGTGCACGGCGCCTGTCATGGCTGGTGGGCCTATCACAAATGGCTGCCGTTTTATGCAGCTGCAGGATGGAGGGTTTATTCGATGTCCCTGCGAAATCATAGCGGTTCATATTCGGTGCCAGAGGAGAAATATCTGAAATTGGCGGTTGACGACTACGCAGAAGATGTCCTAAAGTTTTGACCTGGATTGATCAGCCGGCCATATTGATTGGGCACAGCATGGGCAGAATTACCGTTCAAAAAGCAGCAGAGCAGGCAAACCTGCGGGCTTTAATATTATTGGCTTCCGTCGGACCCGGGCAGCTGGGGGCGATTCGTGATCCCCTGCCGCCTGATAAAACCTTTATGTTTTCTCCCGAGCAGGCCAGAAAGATTTGGTTCTACAAAATTGACGACCAATCTTTTAATGCGATTTATCAACAGCTGGTACCGGAGTCTGTTTCGGTGATGAATCATTACAGCGCCGGGGACGTAGGGATCGATCGCTCAAAGATTCGCTGCCCCATTTTTGTAATCGGTGCGGAGCATGAC
>CP070771.1:143907-164555 GCA_020345785.1 Desulfobacterales bacterium | reverse complement strand
CTAGGAAGGTCAACACTGTCGGAGTCAGATGAGCCTCCGCGATGGAGACGCCGATCGACGCCCCTCCTGCCACCGTGATGCCGAAGGCATCCGCATTGGCATCACCCAGGGATCGGGATTCAACAGCAATCCCCCTGGCCACCTTGATATCCGCACCATCCCCTATAGATGCCTGAATCAAGGGTTGGACGTCTGTCATGGCCACGGAAGCGCTGGCCCCGACCAATATCCCTCCTGAAACAGCAAGGGTATCCGCATTACCAACGGCTGTCGAAGCGGCGGTGACCCGGATGTTCCCTACTGTCTTACCGGATTCCTGACCCACTTTTGCTCCGCCCAGGGAGGCGACGGTCGCCCCCCCCATGTCCACCACGGCGACGGAGGCCCCCGCGGTGACGGCCCCGATCTGGCCACCACTGGCATTCGCCTTCACATTACGGTCCGCCTCGGCCAGGATCTGGAGCGTTCCACCGGCCTGGGGAATCATGGCGCCGTCCGCTATGAAGGCGGTCTGGGTGCTCGCGTCGTCGAAAACGACGACCTGCGCCCCTATGGACACCAATCCTGCCTGGCCGGCAAAGGCAAGTCCTTCCACCGCATCGTGCAGCCTGGCATGAACCAGGATGTCGTCGCTGAGGTCCGGTCCGGCGCTGACCGTGGCGGCCGCACCGATGTAAGCCGCAGTGCTGCTCTGAATATTCGCAATCGCCACAGACCCGCCGATACCGACCACGCCTCCGGAGATGCTCCCGGTCACCACATAGAAATCGATGTCCTCCTTGGCCCGGAGGCTCACGTCATCCCCGGCTGTGACAACGGCTCCATTGCCCACGTACGCGACCGTGCCGGTGACCTCCGGCTCCTGAGCGCTTACCGCGCTGTACGCCTTTCCTCTCGTCTGGGTTTCTGACGCATCAATGTCGGCATTCGCCTCAGCGGTGTGGGTCTTGATCAGTTCCGTGTTCTCGGGAACCCCGCTCTCGGGGGCATTGGGATCCGGTTCCGCGTAGCCGCCAAGGAGGCTGTTGAACTCATCGGTACGGGTGTCCGCCGTATCGGCCGTGTCTTTGAACTCTGCATCCCTGTGGAGACTGTCCTCTGATTCATCGTCCACGGAATAGTTCCCGTCGGCCTTTGTACCGATGGTCCAGACCGACACGGATCCTGCAATACCCACCACACCCACGGCCGCGCTGACGGCAATGGTGTCCACTTCCTTGATGGCAAGGGCATTGACGTCTATGTTCTTCCCGGCGCTGACCTCTGCGCCGTTTCCGATATAAGCGGACGTATCGTTCCGGAGCGTCCCGACATCGACGCCTCCCCCTATGCCCGCCGCGCCAAAGCCCGCGCCCCCGCCGATGGAGAATACGTCCACGTCGTTGACCGCCGAGACGTTCACGTTCTCTTCGCTGGTGATCTCAGCGTAACCCCCAATGAAGGCCTTCGTATCCGAATCGATGACCTCGACGGCCACCCCGCCGGCAAGCCCAAAGTAGGTACCCCCTGCGGCCGCTGCCGCGACCGTAAAGACATCCTCGCTGGAGGAGGCCTGGACGGCAAGACCCTTGAAGGTGGTATCCGTGACCAGCGCTCCCAGGGAATTCAGATCGGAAAAAACCGTCAAGGTGCTGTTCTTGCCCTCGGCGTGGATCGAAGAATAAGGCCCCACAAAGGCTTGGGTGTCTTTCTCGATCATGGTTAAGCCGACTCCGGCTCCCACGCCGCCCAGGCCGAAGCCCACACCCAGACCCCCGCCGATCAAGAAGGTCTCCGTATCATCCGCGGCTGAGACCAGGATGTTCCCGGCCGCATGGATCGTGGCCCCCGATTGATCGGCACCGTCGTTGTCGCCGATAAAGGCATAGGTGCGATTGTCGATGGAGACATAGGAGACTGCACCGGCCAGAGCGAAGGTTCCGCTCACGGCAGCCCCGGCCGTGATGGCGAGGATGTCTTCGCTGGCGCGGGCGAGGATCTGGATGTCTCCCCCGGCATCGATCACGGCGCCGTCGTCTACAAAAGCGAGGGTGGTGTTCTCGACCACCGTCACGTTGGCGCCCGGAGTGGCACCCACGGTGCCCGCAAAAGAAGCGGCGGCGGCAATGGCCATTTCATAGAAGTCATTGCCTGCTGCCACGAGAACCGACCGATCCGTCTCCACTTGGGCGCCGTCGTCAATGTACGCATAGGTCTTCGTATCGAGCACATTGACGGCCCCGCTCACATTGACGGCCACGGTTCCGGCGCCGCTGCCGCTCACCGCGATGGTTTCAATGTCGTCTATGTTGACCGCGGTTACAGCCACGCCCCACACGCTCGTTGTGGCTGCGGTCGCCGTCCTCTGTGCAGTCAGGGACGGATCCTCCACATCGTTCTTGCCGTCTTCCGTGAAGTCTCCATCCTGTCTGCCCGGTGCGGTGACATCGGCGGTCATCTTGCGCGCCGCATCGGCCGCATCCGGCTCAAGGGTGTGGCCCGTGTCCGAGCCGACGGAGGGATCGAGATTGATGGCGAGCCCAAGTTGCGCATTTTCTCTCGTCTCAGCCAGTCCGACCTTGTTGCCATCCACGATGGCGTAGTAGGTTTCGCCGTCCACCAGACCGCCGATGCTCTCACCCTCGCCGCTCCAGTAGACGACAGCCTGGCCGGTGGTGAACCCGTGACCGCTATTCAACTGGATTGTGTTTTCGTCGTCGTTGACCGCAGACCGGTCGAACGCTGCCGGGCTGACATCCAGAAAGTCTTCCGAGCCAGAATCCGTATCCGTCCCGACATTGAACTGCCCCGTATTCGCCGTCACCCCGTCCCCCGAGCCCTCCGCCGTCACGCGGGTGTTCTGACCGATAAAAGACTCCGTTAGCTTGTCAATGACCGTAACCCCTGCGGAGGCGCCGATGGCGAGAGTACCGGCGCCCGAGATGTTGCCGGCAATGAGGTCGATCTCCGTGTCATTGAATGCCGAGACGAGCACGCTGTCCCCGGCGCTCACAGTGGCACCATCCGTGATGGTTGCACCACCGGCGATGAAGGCCCGGGTCGTGTTGTCCATGGTATAGACACTGGCTGAACCTGCAATGGCCCCCCAGCCTCCGCCGCTCGCGGAAGCCGAGATGGAAAGGATGTCTTCCGTGGAGACGGCCAGGACCGTGACGTCGTTATTCGCCTGGACAATGGCTGCAGGCCCGATAAAGGCTTGCGTGTCCTTTGTGATCACCCCGACGTCAGCCCCTGCACCCACGCCGGCCTTCCCACCACCGGCGATAGCTCCGGCAACGGCCAGTATATCCGTCGTATCCGAGGCGAACACCGTGACACTCTGCCCCGGATCGGCACCGGTGTTGTCCTCGTTGATCCGGGCACTCCCGTCAATGTGGGCCCACGTTTTTTCTTCCAAAACAGTAACCGTTGCAGAGCCTGCAATGCCGGCCTTCCCCGCACCGGCTCCGGCCGCCGCGATCGTCAGAATGTCCTCAGCGGATGTGGCCGTGACCGAAAGCCCTTTCAGTGCTTTCACTAGTGTTCCGGTTCCGACGTAAGCCTCTACGACGTTATCGGTGATCACCGTGGAATTGGCCACTCCGATGGCGGCCTTGCCGGCGCCGGCGGCACTCCCGGAAATGATGTCCATGTTCACCTTGTCGAAGGCGGAAACAAGCACGGTTCCGAAGGAGACCACGGAACCGCCGGTGATATATGCCTTGGTCGTATTGGCCATCTCGTTGATGGAGACCGAGCCGCCAACGGCCCATTTTCCTGCCCCATATCCGCCGGCGGCAATGGAGGTGACGGTCGCCGATTCGCCGGCCGTAACGGAGATATCGCCCAGGGACGACGTCACATTGGATTGGGCAATGTAGGCCTTGATATCATTTTCAATGTCGTTATAGCCCACGGATGCCCCCAGGGCGGTTTTGCCCGCACCGGCAACCGATCCGGCCAGGGAGCGAATCGTCGAAATGTCGGTGGCCAGGACGCTGATGGATCCGGATACAGTGATATCCGGACTGTTGGAAACATGGGCGTCGATCGTGCTCTCGATGAAATTCAGGGCCACCCCGCCGGCCAGGGCCAGCTTTTCAGCGCCGGCGCCACCGGCCGCGATGGTCTTGATTTTTTCATTGGACTGGGCGAGCACGCTCAGGCTGCCCAACGTTGCCAGTTGGGAACTGTCGACGAAGGCTTCAATGGTGTTCTCGATGGAGTTGTAGGCCAGGCCGCCGCCGAATCCGCCCTTCTTGGCCCCAGCAACGGCACCCGAAAGGGACTCGATCAGCGAGTCATCTTTAGCCAAAAGCAAGATCGATCCATTGGTAGCAAGGGGATTCACCCTATTCGATGAATTGGAAATCGATGCTTCGACTTCATTTTCGATGAAATTCAGTGCAACGGTGCCCGATGCTCCTAGTGTGTTTTTTGAGGCTGCAATCCCTGCAGCGGCTGACGTGATCTCATTATCATTCACTGCTGTAAGGGTCAGTGTGCCGTCATGCTCCAGGATCGATCCTTTGATCATGGCCCTGGTGCTGTTATCAATTTTGTTGTAAGCCACGGAAGCACCGATGCCGACCTTGCCGCCATAGCTCAGGGACCCGGCAATGACGAGCATCCCTGATGTATCCAGAGACGATAGGCTGATGTCGCCCGGCAAAGAGGCACCGGCTTTGACGGTTGCGTGGACTTGATCAAGATAGGTTTCCGTTTCATTCTCGATCCGGTTGAGGGAAACCGAACCGGCAATGGCAATCCCCTTTTTCTCGGGGGCCAGGGCTCCTCCGGCCGTAAGCGCAAAGAGGTCCCCGGTGCGGGTTGCACTCAGGGCAAGCCCGCCCATCTCGATGGCGGCGCCGCTGACGAAGGCTTTCGTGGTTCCATCCAGCTCATTTTTGCTGAAGGAGCCGGCAATGCCTAGCGACAGCTTCTCACCTACTGCCGTGATGGCTGCCGAGCCGGCCGCCGCAATCAGATCGGTCTCATTGGTGCTCGTCAGACCGACCGCCGCGGCTTTGATGGTGCCCCTATCGTTGATGTAGGCCAGGGCCGCATCAGTAGCCGTATTGATGGAAACGTCGCCGGCGATCCCGACCCCGGTCTTGCCCTGTCCCTCGGATTTCTTCTTCTCCCCCGGGTTGGCGGGGTCATCTTCATCGGTGGGAGTGCCTTTGGCATCCCCGAACATCTCAGGCAGGGAGAAACCATCGAGAGGGTCTCCCGGCACGAGGGTATTCGGCGGGCCTTCGGTCTGGTCCCCCTCACCCTCTTCTTTTTTCTTCTCGATCTTTTTTTCCGTCATGATCGCGGAAGCCAGTGAGAAAACCTTGATGTCCCCCTCCGCTTTGGCGATGACGGTCAAATCTCCGCTGATATTCACATCTACGGTGGAAGTTTCACTCGGGCCGCCCAACAGGTTGCCGATGCCGGCAGCTGTGGTACGATTGATCTCGTTGATCCCCACGCTGGCGCCGATCCCGAGGTTGTTGCCTTTCATCACCCCGCCCACGAGATTGAAGTGCATGGTGTCGTCGTGGGCAAAGATCGTGACAGGACCTCCTGTAATCATGGCCCCGCTTCCGATCTGAGCAAGGGTCAGGTTCTCAAGATCGGTGTAGGAAAAGGTGCCGCTGATGCCGAAGGTGCCTGCCTTGGATCCTGATTGCGCGAGGGCAATACTGAGGATGTCGGTCTCCGCAGTGACGCTCAGGCCGTCTATGGCCCCGGTGTGGACTCTTGCACCGCCCTGAATCTCCGCGATAGCCTGGTTGTCAAAGAGCATCACCAGGGCCGAGCCGCCGAAGCCGCCCTTCTCACTGCCGGATCCCATGGGATTCAACGACTCCAGAGGATCCTTTTTCTTCTTGAGTTCTTCGAGCGTCGAGGCCTGGAGGTTGATGTCGAAAATCCCTGCCAGGTTGACCAGTTCCATTTCCGTTGTGGCAGTGACAGAGACGGATTGCAAATCAGACCAGTAGTTCTGGTCCTGGTTGATATTCGCTCCCGAGCGGATACTGGCTTCGGAGTGATTGGTGAAATCCAGGTAATCCACCGAACCGGCAATTCCAAAAGTGTCCCCGCCCACACCCACGCTGCGGGCCCAGGAGTTGAAGAGCTTGCTCTGGATGCCAAGCTTCTGATCGAGCAGGGTACCGATGGCCGTGGGGCTGGCAAAGTCTTCAGGGCCGTAAAGCTCCTTGGGTTCGGTGAGGAAGGGGTAACAAATCGAGGAGCGTACCGATATGGCACGGCCTGCATCCAAACTTGCGCCGCTTTCGATGCTAGCGGTGGCCCTATTTTCATACAGGCCGACAATGACAGCCATGCTAATGGTGTTGTCCTTATCATCCGGCTGGTTGATCACGCTCTCCGCCACGGTTTGGACTTTATCCGTCAGCCGGGCCTGAATGCTGATGTCCTTTTGTGATTTCAGCACACCGCCGCTATCCACCTTGGCGATGACGTCGTTATCCGCATTCGAGTAGGCGACGGTCCCGGCAATACTCAGGGGCCAGTCCCAGTCGATTTCGGGAGAATTTTCTCTCAGTGAATCCATGCTGCCTTTCATAATGGCGGGCAGGAAAGGCCCGATCTCGCCCTTAAGCAAAGCGTCCTTAACCAGGGGATCACCTCTGAGGCCGGAGACTGCGCTGGCAACTTCTTTGCTCTCCAGTTCAGCGATAACACCGATACCCGGCACCAGATCGAGGTCGTTTTCCAGGCCGGTCGCGATCACCGTCCCGTTGACCAAAGCTTGGATGTCCGTGTCTGAAAACCCGAGACCGACCGCTATGCCTGCCAGGCCGCTGTCATAGGTGCCGGTTTCGGCGCTGGCGGTGTTTTCGCTGGTTCCCTTGGCATGGATGCTGACATTTTCTCCGGCCGTAATGACCGCACCCTGAGAGACGATCGTGTGGGCGGTGGTTTCGGAGTCGGCGACAGCAACGGAAATGGCAATACTGTTTCGACAGGTGAATCCTGTCCCCAGGTTTTGCGAAGTGCGAGCCGTAGCGCTGGCTGTTGCCTTGGCATTGGAATCGATAATGACATTTCCGCCGGCTGCTAGGATCGCCCCCTGATCGATCAGCGCCTTGGCGGTAGCCTCCGCCTCGCTGTATGCGACACTGAAATTTACGACCGGGATTAGGGTAAAGGGATTGAACCCGCCGCTGATGGCTTTCACCGTGCCATCTGCTGTGGCACCCGCCTCGATATTCACGTCTCCGCTGCCGATGATCTGGGCATATTTACCAACCTGGACCAGGGCATCCGTGCGTTTGATCATCGCGGCCACAGGAAGTGAGTAGTTATCGGTCAGAATCGTTTTCAGTGCTTCGATGGTGAAGTTTTCGAAGATGGCCAGGGCCTTGCTGTCGGTTTCTTCAGGTGCTTCGTCGCCTGCCTCGGCACTCAACCGGATGTCTCCTCCCTTGAGAACGGCCGAAGGACCAATGGTTATGGTGGCATCTCTGGAACTTTCACCTATCTGGATCAGGGGGGTGACAGCCGTGTTGCTCGCGATAAGCTGTATGTCGCCCGCCGTGTATGCACTTCCGTCTTCAACGTGGGCCAGTAGCTGTGCACCGCTGCCGATGATGATGCTTTGCCCGCTGAGGGCGATGTTTCCTGAATCGCCGGTAGACGGGGCGTTGGCGTGATCGCTGCCGGAGACCTGACGGGTGGAGATGGCCACCTCTGGGGCAATGTTGATGGCTTCAGCAGAAATGGCAACATCCCTTCCAGGCAACACGATCGGCTGGGCCACCTGAACTTCGCTCGGCCCGAAGTCCTGGATGTAGAGCGATGCATTGAACCCCGGATCAAACTGACCGAGCGTAAGGGTGTTGTGGCCGGACTTCAAATGAACGGTAAGGGATGTCATTGGATTGGTGAAAGGAATGGTGTCTTCCGGAGAACCGCCAATAAGGAACTTATAGCTTGGGTCCGCACTGCGAACCTGCATGGACCCGGTAATGGCAGGATCAGCATCTTCATCTTCCAGAATGATCTTGTCATCCAGGACGGTCCCTCTGATGACGACATTATCAGGATCGGACACGTCGACAAAGGGCTCCAAACCGGCGTAATTACTCGTCTTACCATCGTAACTGGCCGCACCGGCACCGGTGTTATCCGGTACGATAACAACGGTCTCCCCCCCATCGCTCTGGATCACAAGGCTGTCATAACCGCCCTCTCCACCTCCAATCGTGCCGGTTATGCTCCCATCGGCCCCTAAAACAAAGGCATCCTCGTTATCGGAACCACCGGTCAGATTCCCAATTTCAATAAAGTTCGCGAGCCGCTCTCCTGAGGCCATGTCTTTGAGTTCGCCCACATCGGCCCCTGTGACCTCCCAGATGCTGTCGGCATCGGGTCCGACCAGTTCATCAGAGCCGCCCCCACCGGTGATCGCTCCACTCAGGCTGGCCCCGGCCAGCAAAGCGAACGTGTCGGCCGCGCCGCCGCCTATCAGGTTCTGTACACCGGCAAAGCTGATCTGAATGTTGAGCGTCCCTTCATCCTGGCCGGTGATCTCCCACGCATTAATAGCTTCAGGGCCCACCAGGGTATCGTCACCCGAATCACCGGCAATGGACAAAGACGCGCCAAAGGCGGGATCAAAATCCCCAAGGGTGAGCAGGTCGTCGCCGGACTTCAGATTAACCGTCAAGGAAGTTGCCGGATTATCAAAGGAAAGACTGTCGCTCGAAGAGCCATCGCTGAGAAGGAAATCATAACTGGCGCTCCGAACCCGCAGCTTGCCCGTCATGACAGGATCAGGATCTTCGTCTTCCAGCACAAGGTGATCATCAAGCACCGTGGCGTTAATAACGGCATTTTCAGGGACTGTCACATCAATGAAAGGCTCCAAGCCCGAGTAAGTAATCGTCCTGCTACCGTAATTGGCTGTGCCGGCACCGGTGTTGTCCGTTACGACAACGACGGTCTCACCTCCATCGGTCTGGATCACAAGGCTGTCATAGCCGCCCTCTCCACCTTCAATCGTGCCGGTTATGCTTCCCTCAGCCCCTAAAACAAAGGCGTCTTCGTTGTTCGAAGTACCCCTCAAATTCTCAAATCCGCTAAAGGTGATCTCATCATTGATCGTCCCTTCGCCGGTATCGGTGATGGTCCATGTATTGGGAGCACTTGATCCAACAAGCGTGTCCTCCCCTGTCCCGCCGATAAAGTCATGAATGAAAGCAGCGGTTCCGGTTCCCGTGGCTGCCCCGGTCCCGAGGTCAATGGTGACTCCAGTGGTGTAGGCACTGTAATCCAACGTGTTGACGCCCAGCCCTCCGTTGATCATACCGTCGACGCCGGCCCCGTCATCGAAGTCGAAGGTGTCCTGCTGAAGACCCCCGGTAAGGTTTTCGATTCCAGTGAAACTCAGGCGGGAATTGAGGGTGCCCTCATTGGCGGCCGTCAGGCGCCAGGTGTTGTCGGTGTCGGGTCCCCAGAGTGCATCGCCGCCGTCGCCGCCGTCGAATGTCAGCAGCAGGGTGTCGAGCAGATCGTCAAAATCAAGATCGATCCGGAACGTATCTTCCTGGTCCGACCCGATGATTTCGACCCCACCGGTGTCTTCCAAGGCCTGACTTTGCAATACCGATTGGCTGCCGGTATCAATCAACTGCAGCATATCCGTTCCGTTAATTTGCTCCAGTCGCAGGGTCAGATCGACGGCCGTGCCGGCCGCCGCCGAGTAGGATAGGGGATCGTTGGAAAGCAGGATGCGGGGCTCGAGGGTTTCAAAATGGACCTGACGGACCTTTTTGGCGGATGACTGCTTCTTCAGCAGTCGCTTGCGCAGTCTTCTGGTTAGACTCATAATGGCCTCCCCATAACCAGAAAAGATTAGTTTTTTGGTTTCCTCTATTGTCGGCAAGCCGTGTAAAGAACGCACGCGCTATGCTTTTATAAACGGGCAATAATTAATATGTTAAGTTAATTCCGACACCGATCACCGCGCACACATCACCTCTCCCGATACCGGCGGTAAAAACCAAACCGAAATTTAACCGTATGAAACGATAAATCAAATAATTCACTAATTATATTTGGGAAAAAAGAATGAAAGCCGGCCCGATCAGACCGGTGATCACGAAATACAGTTCAAGACCTGCTTAAACAACTGGTCCTGATGCTAATCACCTAAATCCTGCTCGAGCGCGCACCTCCCTTTTTCAGAAAATTGCAGGTTGTTATGCTTTAACGCTTCCAGGATCTCAAGGCCCCTGGAGATTTCCCCACTTTCCGGGAAGCGCCGTTTTAGTGTGTGGGAGGTCTATGGAATGGTTGTTGTATGATCTCTTTAAATCAAATTTCATGAAAATAGTCAAGAATTACCCTGTTGCTGATGAAACCTTCGGACCTTCATCCTATCCGCAGGTGACGAAATATCCGGGCCAGACCGGGCCGCATTTATTTCTTGTAGTTAATTGATGAAGGCCGGTCTGAATCCAAATGCAAAGAGTGCAAAAAACATACCTGTTGATGGATTTGACTTACTAAAAATTGATTATAAATATCAATCCGTTATCGGATATGAATTGATCCGGACAGGTCGATGCAAACGGCTTTGGGAAGTTAATTACCTAAACTTATGAAATTAGACTCCCAATTTCATTATTTTTCTATCAGGCCTATCAAAAGGAGATAATTTAAATACGGAAAAGATGTCGTTTGAGATGTCACTTCCAGGGACGGCTCGGAGAGGCTTACCTGCGGTTTGCAAGTTCTTTTTCGACCATGGAAACGTCCGTCCTGGCGGTGGGATGCTGCTGCAGCTTTTGCAGCACAGCAGTCTGCATGTGGGGGACCAGGACCTTCTGCCACCGTAGGACCAGGTCCAGATCATCGAGCCGGCGCAGCACGGTTTTAGCCCGCGCAACGGTAAACAGGTGTGGGTCGTTGTCGAAAAATTTAGTCATGGCATCCGTAACCGTTGGATTTTCAACCAGGTAGGTTGCCACGGATTTCAGCTGATCTTCGCGGTTGAGCATCAGGGAAAAAACCGTGGCCATCTCGTCAGCCTTGGCTTCCTGCTCTTCAGGATCCCGGGAGGGCCGCCACTGATCCAGCAGTTCGGAGGCCACGATATGGAAGATGGCAAATCCCATGGTGTTGCCGGCCAGGGTTTTCTCTCCTAGAATGCTGTACAATCCCTGAGCCGATTCGGCACACAGCACGATTCCCGGCGGGCTGCCGAACATCTGATGGGTGCCGCAGCGCTTGACCTCGATGGGCAAAGGATCAAAGACAAACAATTGGTGAAGCTGGCGTTCAAATCCCTCCAGGATCCGGTCGGCCGCTTCGAGTTGAACCGCCTCCTCCCCGCGGGCCGCTCGGATCATGATCGTGACGCTCCGTGAGTCTATTGGGGAACGGTTTTGCAGCACCAGATAGTAGTGATCGGTTGCCGGGATTATAATCGAAAACGTCAGGTGGTCATCGACCTGTCCCAAAAAAAGTGGTCGCGATCCGGTGGGATAACTTTTATAGCCGGCGGAATTCACAATGGCCACCACGATTTCACCGCTGCTGACCACCGCCACGTCCACCATGGCATCCCGCGGCAGGTTTCTCAATCTGACCGCCTTGCGGGTTTCGGGCGGGATATCCACATTGAACGCCACCGGCCCCTTGGCTGCTGCCGACACCATGCTGAACAGGCAGAAGCCGAAGACCAGCCGTCTTTTTCCAGCATTGTTTAATCTAAATTATAAATACCACACGAAAATGATGCCCGAAGGGCGCGTGGTTTTAAATTTCTGCCCTCTCTACCTTGCCATCTCGTCCCGTCGAAGCTTTTAGCGAAGTCGGAGGCTTTAGCGACGGCAGGTCAGCAGAAAATGAAATCCGCGGATTGCGTCCTTGGCGCCTTAAGCTACTTGTCGGGTCGAAGCTGAAAGCGAAGCCCAAAGAGCGAAGCCTGAAGCCCCGCGACGCGGGATGCAAGCTCGGGCGGTGAATCCATATTTACTGCACCGGGGCGCCGGCCGGACGTTCGACCCCGATTTCAAGTTTGCCGAATTTCCTTTCGTAGTCGGCGACGACGTTGTTGAGGAGCACCGCAAGCCGTTTGGCGGCAAACGGGCTCAATACGATCCGGTCGGTCAACTGCACTTTTACTTCCGATTGACCGGCATGCCATGCCTGGTTCATGCCGAACAGAAGAACGATCTCCTCGCGCCCGCCGGCCACATTCGAGACGTTGGCATACACGCTGCGCATGTTGGAATCATCCCACACGATCTTGGTTTGTCCCACAGTTTGCGTCGCTGCTGCTGCCGCGGGTTCTTTTTTTTTGCTTTCGTCTGCTGCCATAAAGCCTCCTTTTCGTTTTTAATTATGATCTTAGATATGTTGGTCAAGTTTTTATCCTGTGAACTTTATCCCGTTTCGGTGTCGTATGTCAACTAATGTTGTATGAACCGCAGAGCTCGCGGAGAACGCAGAGTAATTATTTTTTGCATATGTCGATGAGAGGCCCCACGCAATCAGGATGACCGATCCAATGAGTATTTCAGCCGGTCAGCCTCCGGCAAACATGAAGGCAATCCGCTTCAAACACAAGAAATTACTCAGGCCTGCCGGATTGAAAATGGCACGCAATACTATTGCCTAAAATGCCTAAAATTAAGGAAACGATGCGCTCTTTTTCTTTCTTTAAGATTGACAGAATACCAAAATTTTAGTTCATTTTCCCAATTAAAATTACAACCTTTTGAAATTCGGATAACATATTTTGATCAGATAATGTGACAAAGTAGAGCGTATTATGAACGAAAAAAAATCTCGCATGACAGCCGGCATACTGGCCATTGTTTTTTTCTTAATTCATGCTGCTGTGATCGTGCATGCCGGAGAGCCTTATCACATTCTCTGGTCCTGCCATCTGGCTTGCCTGATGGTCGGTATTGCTTTGTTGATGCGGCTGCCTTGGCTGCATGCCGTCGGCTTTTTCTGGCTGACCATGGGGGTGCCGCTGTGGCTGTTAAATATTATCACCAGCCGCGACTTCATGCTGACCTCCACCCTCAGCCACATTGGCGGCATCATTATCGCTATTTACGGCCTCAGGTTTGAAACAATGCCTCGATACTCGTGGGCAGCGGCAACAGTGGGATTGGTCGTGTTGGGAGCTTTCAGCAGGCTGGCTACGCCGCGGCATGCCAATGTCAACCTGTCTTTTGCCGTGTGGCAGGGATGGGAGGAAACATTTCCATCTTATTTCTGGTATGTCGTCATGCTGTTGGGCATCGCCGCCGTTTCCTTCTGGACGCTGGAGCTCATTGTGCGGCGATTTCAAGCAAGAGTTCGATAAAACTAAATAGTGGCTGAACGAAAAGTCATGATTTCGGGTAGGTTGGGTTGAGCCCGACCGATAATGTTGGGTTTCGTCCCTCTACCCAACCTACGAAAGTTAAGCTTTTAAGCCGATATGGACTCCTGAGGGCGAAACCCAACACAGTCTTTGGACGGGTTTTCGTTCAATCACTAAATAGAAATTTAACAAGTGCGGAGAAATTTTAATTTTCGATAAAGCCAGGTGTCCTCCAGCTCGAGTTGTTTCTTGAATACCACCAGCAGCAGAACCACCATCGCAACCATGATGAATTCGGTCGATTCTTCCCACCAGTCGGCCCAGGCCTGATTTTCACTAAACGTCAACAGCAGGCCAAAACGGAAAAATGAATAGCTGGTAAAACCCAGCGCCAGAAAAAAGGGCAGCTGCGATTTCAGCAGCCCGCTTTTCCCCCGGCGCAACCATAAAAAGGCCATCATAAAGCAAGCGGCGCCTAAAATCGGATACAGCCGAAATTCAATAAAAAGATTCCAGAAATCTTTAAGCCAGACAACATCCGATAAGAAAACGGGCATGACAATCCTGAAAGGACGCAAAGGCATCGTGACGGGCGTCAACGCAACAAAGGCCAGGGCCGGCAGCAGCCACAGGGCCAGCCGATGAAGTCCGCAGGACACCGGCTCTTTCTTCCAGCAATGCCGGCAATGACGTTGCAACGCGCACGTTTTATCGGGCTCGATATAATGAAAAACGCGTTGGTCAAAGAACCGCACCAATCCCCAGAAAAGCAGGAAGAACATCCCCACCATTCCCAGACCGTGCAAGAATTCCAGCCGGATACTTGTATTTGCCGCAACCAGGTAATTCAGGGTGCAGGCATTTTCGCCGATAAAAAATACCAGCATGGCATTGCGAATCAAAACTAAATCCCCGGAATTTTTGCGCCACAACAGCAAAAAGACCAGCGCCGACATAACGATATAAGCCGGCTTGACCACAAACGCCGCCACCGTCATGGCAAGCTGTGAAAGCAGTGAGATTGCGACGACCGGCGGCGCCAGCATGCCTTTGTCGACGGAGCTGCCATAACCCACTTGTAACGTATAACCCTGCTCTTGCCAGCGATGCATGCCTCCTGCAAGGCTGTAGACCTTGCGGTAGCCATAGGCCATCAATGTCGCCGCTGCGATCTGGGAATCCCAGCCGCTTGAACAAACCACGACAATTCGGCTGTCGCGCGGGATACTGCCCTTGACTGCATAACCGTCGATACTTTCCGGATTCAGGTGAATAGCGCCGGGAATGTGATTTCGGCGATAGGCGGGATCTTCGCGCATGTCGATGACGATGGGCGGCGTTGGCTCGGCGAGCGCTTTATGGAGGTCTTCAGCGCTGATGATTTGAACACCGATGAATTTCGCTGAAACTCGCTGGCAGTTGAAAAGTGTGGGTGCAGCCAGAAGGACAAGGATAGCAATAAGGTTTGGCACATATCGGCAGGCTTTGAATCGGAAGCGCTTCATCATAATTTTATTCGACAACTTACCCGGTAAATTGCTTCATTTCACTAAATTGTAGCCCAACCCATCCTATCAATGCAATTAATTATTTAAACCGCAGACCGACCTTCGTTCTTGCTGCGGCTCGACAAGCACTCGCAGACAAATAAATCCTTTTTTGAAAATATGGGGTTGACAAAGGGATGTCGGGTGGGTATTATTAATCGTAAAAATACGATTAATCGGAAATGGATTTATGAAACAAACAAAATCGGGAATCCCGCCTCAATGTTGTACGCTCAATATTTCCGGCAAGGCCCAGGCGCGGCTGGTCGCCATGTTCAAGGCGCTGGGCAATCCCGTGCGCCTTGAAATTATTAAGTTTCTGGTAACCCATCCCGGCTGCATCACCGGAGACATTGTCAAGCACTTGCCCATCGCCCAGGCTACGGTATCCCAGCACCTAAAGGTTCTCAAGGAGGCCGGCTGGATTTCGGGAATCATAGAGGGGACGTCAACCTGCTACCAGCTGGATGAGAAAAGTATAACCTGGTTTAGGTCGGTCGTGGGGGAAATTTTTTGACCCTCATCGAGCCAGAAGATGCTCGATGAGGGTGTAAATTGTGTGTTGTGCGTTGTCTGTTGGATATTGTTTGTTGACTCAGAGGTTTTCAAAGAAGTCCAACTCGATTTGAAAAATATTTTGCGGAGGTGGAATGGACGAGCCGTTATTGCATATTTCCGAAACGGTCACCGAAAGGATCCCAGGGCTTGTCATCCTTGCGGGAATTCTCGAGGTGGAGACACCCCAGACTGCACAGGTATCGCGTTACCTGACATCTTCCTGGCAAAAACTCGGCAACGCTGTGCGTGAGCACGGTGTTAAAACACATCCTCATATTGAAATCTGGCGCGCGGCGCTCCGCAGCGCAGGAGTACCGCTGAAGAAGTGTCCGCCGTCCATTGAAGCGATTGCGAAGCGGACAACCAAAAGCGATTCGCCGTTTTCCATCAACCCCATTGTGGACACGTACAATGCTCTTTCAATGGAGTTGGTGCTGCCATTCGGCGCATTCGACCTTGCGCAGCTTGACGGTTCGCTCGCATTGCGGGCATGTGAACAGCCTGAACCATTCACCCCGCTTGGCGGTGGACCGCAGGAGGAGACCACGGTGGGAGAAATTGTATACGCTGATGATGTGGATATATTGACCCGGCATTTTCTCTGGAGACAGGCCGAAAAGGGCAAAATAACCAGGGCATCCAAGCGGTGTGTCGTCATCTGTGAACTTCTTGCTGCGATGGGAGAGGAAACCGTGCAAAGCGCGAAAAGTCTGATTGAGGATAAATTTTGTTCGGTTCTCGGTGGGACTTTATCCGGCGTGGCGGTCTTACGCTGTTGATACAAACGTTCGCCAGTGAAATATAGCAGGATCGGCACGGCAGGTGAATTATAGAGTATTCCTAAAGAATTACGGGGCTGCAAAATTTTTTTGGCCTTAAATATCGTAATATTACGATAAATATGAGTATTCGTAAATTTAGCATGTAAGATCGCCAATTTTTTTTGGCGTTAAATATCGTAAAAATACGATTAATTAAAAATCCGGAAAAATTTTTGCTAATGCGCCTGACCCGTGAAATGCGGCACCTATTTCACCGGGGTGTCCCATTATAAATTAGGACGGCGCGACCCGCGGCGCAAGCGCCGGCGCTGCGCGAGCGGCATCCGCAAATATTTCCGCCGGAGGCGGACAATCTTCAATTTTCAATTCCGGCTCGTCCGGACGAGGAGGTAAGAAACATGTTTTATGATGAAATTTTAAAAATCGGCAATTTTATCCTCAATTCTTTTTTGCACATCTGGCCTTACCTGCTGGTGACCATCCCCCTGGCGGTGGCCATTCAAATGTCGGGGGCTTCGAAATACATTAAGCGTGCCTTTGCGGCCCAGCCCTTCAGCGCCATCATCCTGGCAACGGTGGTGGGGGCGTTCAGCCCATTTTGCTCCTGCGGCGTCATCCCGGTGATTGCATCGCTTCTCATCAGCGGGGTGCCCCTGGCGCCGGTCATGTCGTTCTGGATTGCATCACCATCCATGGATCCGGAAATTTTTTTCCTGAGTGTGGGGATGATCGGCTGGGAGCTGGCCGTCTGGCGCCTGGCTGCGACCCTTATTCTAAGCTTTGGTGCCGGTCTTCTGACCCATGTTATCATGCAAAAAGGCTGGCTGGGGTCGTCGATCCTGCGCACCCGGAAAGTTGATCCGGTGCAAAGCACATTTGAAATTTTAAAGAAGGGCTGGAATCAGTTAAAAGCCGGTGTGCGCAGGCTGCGGCCGGCAGCGTATCCGGATGCTTCGACCGGATCCAATGCCGACCCTTTTAGGCTGCTGATGCCGATATTGCAGACCTCAAGTGTTGCGAAGACACCTGCCGGAGCACCTGTTTGCCGGACCTGTTCATCCGCCGCCGACCTGATGCCTATCGGGCAAATCCCGCAGAATGTAAATCAAAACACGGTCGCAAGTGAAGGTTGCAGCAGCCGAACTGATGGCAGCAGTTGTTGTGACGGTCCGACTTCCATTAAGGTCCGGCTGGTTAAAGAATCGTTGAGCGCGACTTGGATGGTCGGCAAATTCATGGCCCTGGCGTTCCTGCTGGAGGGGCTGATTACGCTTTATGTTCCTGCAAGCTGGATTTCCGGTTCGTTGGGTTCCCAATCCCCGCTGGCAATTTTGGCGGCGGCTTTGCTGGGTGTCCCGGCTTATACGACGAGTTTAACGGCCCTGCCGCTGATAAGCGGCTTACTGACCCAGGGGATGAACCCGGCCGCGGCCATCGCCTTTCTGGTTGCCGGACCCACCACAACCTTGCCGGCCATGGCGGCCGTTTGGCCTTTGGTGTCACGCCGGGTATTTGTGCTGTATGTCTCATTTTCCTTGGTGGGTGCTGTTTTGGCTGGATATTTTTACAGCCTGGTTGCGACGCTGCGCTGATCAATTTTTCCGCAAAGCGGCAATAATTATTTTTTACACTGTCCGCTGTGATTTAAATGTTGTATTCAGCTCGGAATTCGCAGCCTAAAGCCTATCCGAGCTGTTGGCTCTGCGCGCCGGGAGCCATAGGCTTACGACCCGGTGGGGGGACGCAGGTTAGTGATTCACTTTGAAGCAATTCTGATTTGATTCTTGCCATACATGCCGGGAGCTCCGCATCCTGCCGGGGCGCATACGCTTCAACTTAAGAAAGACTATAAGCACTGAGTTTGTAGGGGCGGGGTTTATCCCCGCCAGCCGGGCACGGATTGGGCGCTGATATTCATTGCGAGCAAATGGCGAGCAAAGGACTGATTGCTTCTGCGCGAGCCTAATGGGCGAGGATAACCCCCGTCCCTCCATAATTGCCTCAATAATTTGGGACCTGGCCCCCTTTGTTTTGGACAGGGTTTCTCTAAGGACTAAATCGATAAGTTGACGCGTATGCGCCGGGGCGGGATTGCAAGTTAAACGTTAAGCTTTCTGACGTCCTATTGCCTTATTGGCCTACGGCTGAAAAGGCAAGCTCCCTCCTCAGCGGGTGGCCGCTGATTCCGACTTCCGCATTCAAACTGCCGAATTCGTGTTGACCTTTTTGCTCCTTTTCGATATCATTCCGTCATCTCTTCCGGAACTCTTCTTCTGCATTCCTTGCGCGCACGCTCTATCTGCAACAGAACGACTGCATTCTTTAGGCTAATGTAAAGAATCGACGGTTTGGTCAAATGACCATAAATTCAGTAAACTCGTTTTTCCAAATTGCATGCGAATAGAGAAATTGGAGATACTAATTTGAATTTAATTTTCTAACATTTAACTGCGAGGGTGTAGCTATGAAAGAGGAAAAAATCGGTTTCGTTTCCAATTACTTCAGCAAAATATCTGTCGCTGCCGTCGATATAACGGACGGAACATTGTCAGTAGGAGATACGCTGCATTTTTTCGGGCACACGACAGATTTTGAGTCCACAGTGCACTCGATGCAGATCGAGCACAATGCTGTAACAGAGGCAAAAAAAGGTGACAGCGTTGGTATAAAAGTATCTGAAAGAGTAAGAGAAGGAGATAAAGTGTTTAAAATAGTCGGTAATTAATCCGCCCTTAAAGATAGCAAATTCAGGGTTGTGAATTGTTTATTGAAAATAAAAAAAGTCGCTGGATCGAAGGTCGGCCGATTAATTTCTTAATGCTACGCATATTTTTCTTTTTTATTTCAAATCAGCCATATGAAAATAAAGACACACTATTTTTCGGGGCGGAGCCCCAAACCCTGAACCTTTGAACTCTGAACCCCTGATCGGTTATTTTATGAAGGTGCCCTTCTGATACTCCTCAAACGCAATGCGCAGCTCCTCCTGGGTATTCATCACGATGGGGCCGTACCAGGCGATCGGCTCTTTGATCGGCTTGCCGCTGAAAAGCAGCAGTCTGACGGATTCATCTGTGGTCGAGACAAAAACCTCGTCGCCGTCCTCAAAGAGGACCAGGGTCTCATTGTCCAGATAGGGCTCCTGCTTCATGTCGAAATAATTGCTGCCCGCGATCTCATAGGTAAACGGCTTTTTTTCCCGGCAGAAGTAGCCCTGCCCCCCGATCACATACGCAATCACCGTATGCCCCGGCGGGGTAGGGTGGGTAAATTCCGCACCTTCCGGGACCGCGATATCGAGATATTCAGGATTAATAACGACATTCTCGACAGGCCCCCGCTGGTCCTCTATTTGCCCGCAGATAAGTCTTACCATCACACCGTTGTCGAGAGCAATCGTCGGGATCGAGTCGCTTTTAAACTCCTGATAGCGGGGCGCCATCATTTTATGAGATGCCGGCAGATTGGCCCACAATTGAAATCCGCCCATCACGCCGGCCGGATTGCCCTCCGGCATTTCCTGATGGATGATTCCGCTGCCCGCGGTCATCCACTGGACATCCCCTGAGCCGATGACGCCTTTATTGCCCATGCTGTCGCCGTGTTCTACCATTCCGTCGATCACATAGGTGATGGTCTCGATCCCGCGGTGCGGATGCCAGGGGAATCCTTTGAGATAATGCTCCGGGATGTCAGAGCGAAAGTCGTCGAACAACAGGAACGGGTCGAATGCCGTGACTTCCCGAAAGCCGAAAGCCCTTTTCAGATGAACGCCCGCTCCCTCGATGGTCGGTTGACTCTTGTAAACCTTCCGTATGGTTCTTGTTTTGGCCATGGTATTAACCTCGCTTTTGGTGTGTAAGGGTTGATTCGGAAACCTTTGATATTAGACGCTGCTGGCCAGATTGAACTAAGGCCCGCGATGGATGTTGCGAGTTGTAGGTTGTCAGTTGTAATTTTTAAAGGATGACAAGCGGTATATTATAATGCTTCAGCGGGCGAGATATGGATTTGATGCCATCCTTAATTTTAACAACAAGCCGCAATCAACAGACTCCCTCATCGAGCATTATGGCTCGATGAAGGGTAAAATATTTGGATCTTATATCATAAGGAGCTAAGATCGTCTATTATCTTCATCGAAATTGAATACAGTTTTGACACATGACCTGTTTATGGACTATGTTTAGTCATGCTTAAGAAATAGAGGTCTTCTCATGAAATTATCCAGATCATGGATAAAAAGGTCTATGTTCTGCTTATTGTTGATGGCCGCCGTGACATGCAGTCGCTGTTGCAGCGGCGATTATTAGATGCCTAGGGCAATGTGTCGGTTGTGTGCGGCATGGCAGGCCTATAAACAAATATCCTTTCCTCCATAACCGAGAACAAACTGGAACAAGTTTTATCCTCATTATGAGCTCACAATTCGAACCG
>CP070771.1:122549-143807 GCA_020345785.1 Desulfobacterales bacterium | reverse complement strand
ATCCAGAAACCAGTATCCAGGATCACGTCATATTGCCAATGATTTTAATAACATCGGTCTAAATCCAAGAAAACATTTTGTGCAACTTAAGCGTTAAGTGACTGCAATATGAAGCATCCGGCTTAGTCTCCAAAAAATCTGGCGCCAGGGCGTTTTCAAGGCAAGTGGATCGCGCCTTCGCACAGCGACATTGCCGCCTCCATAACCGCCTCCGACAGACTTGGATGTGGATGAATGCCGCGGGCAAGCTGCTCAACGTTCATGTTCATGGACATGCCCAACACCGCCTCACCAATTAAGTTTGTGGCGTGAGGCCCGATGATATGAACACCCAAAACCTTACCTGATGCCGCTTCACAAATAATTTTTACCATACCGTAAGTCTGGTTTAAAATCAGCGCCTTTCCGCAGGTCATAAATGGAAATCGACCGATCCGGATATCGCATTTTTGACGGGCCGCCGCTTCTGTGAGTCCTACAGAAGCCACCTCAGGAGTGGTATAGATACAAGCGGGGACCGCCTTGTAATTGACCGTATTCTTTTGCCCCATAATGTTTTTAGCCGCACATTCTCCTTCGGCAGCGGCAACGTGGGCCAGCATGATGCCGCCGACGGCGTCTCCCGCAGCATAGATCCCCCGGATGTTGGTTTCCATCCGCTCATTGACAAACAAAGCGCCATTTTTCCGGGCCAGGCCGATCTTGTCCGGATCAAGCCATGCAAGATCAGGCTGGCGACCCACCGCTGAAATGACTCTTCCCACAACACATTTCTTCTGCTTGCTTTGCCATGTGAAATGGACCGTACTTTTTCCTTTGGTGTGGCGGATCTTTTCGACCCGGGCACCGGCAAAGACCTTGATACCTTCCTTGAGCATGCTCTGCTCAAGTGCCAGAGCAATTTCAGTGTCGACTCCCGGAACGAGATTTTCCATATATTCCAATATGGTGACATCCACACCCAGCCCGTGCAGTATCTGGGCAAACTCGACACCGATATAGCCGCCGCCGATGATGGCCGCACTTTTGGGAAGACGTTTCATTTTGAGAAAATCATTGCTATCCCAGACCCTGTCAATATCGGCGCCTTCGATGTTCAGCCTTCGCGGTGTCGATCCTGTGGCAATGATAATGGCGTCGGAGCAAATTTTTCCGCGGGTATCGGGGATTTCCACCGTTGATGCATCAACCAGCACAGCAGCTGCATTAACCACCCGCACCTTCCTGGCGGCCAGCAATTTTTCAACACCGCTTCGCAATTGGCCGGTCACCGAATTCTTCCGATTCATAATTTTTTTGAAATCAAATCGAAAACTGTCACACATTATACCAAAATCAGCCGCCGCCTCCAGGGTCTTGGTGATTTCACAGGCGTGAAGCATGGACTTGGTGGGTATGCACCCCCGGTTTAGACAGACCCCTCCCAGGTGATCTTTCTCGATCAAGGTGACTTTCGCGCCCAATCTTGCCGCAACGATCGCCGCCGAATAACCTGCCACGCCGCCGCCGATCACGGTCACCCGCTTTTCCGCCGGAGCGGCTTCGACCCTCGGCGTGCTTTCGAAAACGGAGACCGGATTTTCAATGGATGTTCTGAGGGTTTTCATAAACTTGGCTGCGACCGCACCGTCAATCACACGGTGGTCATAGGAAAGGGTCACATTCATCATGGGCCTGATGACCACCTCTTTGTCAATCGCCACAGGTTTGTCCTTGATGGCGCCTACTGCAAGAATTGCGGTTTCCGGCAGGTTGATGTTGGCGGTGAAATGATCTACATCAAACATGCCCAGAGTGGATAAGGTAAAAGTACTGCCGGAAATATCATCCGGCAGAAATTTCCTGCTTTTTCCCATCTCGACAAGGGCCTGCCGTTTTAAAGCCACTTGGGGCAGGTCCATTTCATCAATGTCACGTATAACCGGGACGATGAGCCCGTCTTCAAGGGCCATGGCCATTCCCATGTGAACGTCTTTGAAAATCATGATTCCCTCGTCCGTCCAACGCGTGTTGATGACCGGATGCTCTTTTATCGCTACCGCCGTAATTTTCATCAGAATATCGGTGATCGTGACACGGACGCCATGCGTCTGCTCAATCAAAGGGAGGACATTTTCGCGAAAGGCGAGGATCTGTCCGGCATCCACCGAATGGGTCATATAGGTTTGAGCGGTGGTGGTCTTGCTCGCCAGCATTTTTTTGGCAATCGTCAGTCTCATGCCGGAGAGCGGTAAGATATCGTGCACCGGCACCCCGTCGGATTCCTTTGACACAATCACAGCGCTTGCCGATTCGGCGGCCTTTTGCACATCCTCTTCGAGGATACGGCCTCCCGGGCCGGTACCGGTTACCATTTTAAGGTCAACATTAAGAAGCCTTGCCGCCTTTTTTGCTTTAGGAGAGGCTTTTACGCGAATCCCTCCGTTACCGGAGGCGGATGCAGTATGGCCGGCTTCAGATGCGGCCGTTTCCCGCGGCCTGGATTTTTCAGCCGCCTCCGCAATCAATTTCTCTGCGATAAGGAAAGATTTCAAATCCTGGAGACTTTCACCGCTGCGCAGCAAGCAGGCCACGACGGTCCCCACAGATACCGTTTCATCTTCGGGAACAAGAATTTTCGCGAGTCGGCCGTCCTCCGGGGCTTCGAATTCATAGATTATTTTTTCGGTTTCCAATAGAAACAGAACTTCGCCCTTTTTGACGTCATCCCCCTCCTTCTTTTTCCATTCCAGGATCCGGGCTTCGGTCATCGTCAGGCCGAACTTCGGTATCGTTATTTCAACTGGCATTAAAGCACCCTGCTTTCACTTTCATTTCAGATTATCTTCCGGCGTCATTTTGCACTAAAAAATTTGGTCCTTTTCACTGCTATAGGGCGCTATCAAGCGTTTTTTTGACGGCTGAGAAAACATCATCTGCGTCGGGGAGATAGGTTTTCTCAAGGCTGAACGGTACAGGGACAAATGGCGCAGCCACCCGCGTGACAGGCGCATCGAGTTCGTCGAGAATCTCCTCGGCTACGGTGGCGGAGATCTCAGCACCAACTCCGAAGCTTTTAACGGCCTCGTGGGCAATGACCAGCCGGTGCGTTTTCGATACGGAGTTGAAAACGGTCTCTTTGTCCCACGGCGAAATCGACAGCAGGTCTATGACCTCGACATCG
This sequence comes from Desulfobacterales bacterium, assembly GCA_020345785.1. The sequence continues at coordinate 140,644 of CP070771.1, read as the reverse complement.
ATATCTTCCTCGGCCAGACGATCGGCTGCCTTGAGGGACTCGTGAACCATCCGCGAGGTGGCGACGACGGTCACATCGGCTCCCTGTCTTTTAACGTCGGCTTGGCCGATGGGAACCAGGTACTCTTCTTCCGGGATTTGACCTTTCAGCGCATGCAGCTTTTTGTTCTCAACCACAATTACGGGATTATCGTCCCGCACCGCGGATTTGAGGAGCCCTTTGGCATCATAGGGAGTGGCCGGCATGACCACCTTCAAACCAGGTACGTGCGCAAACCATGCTTCCAGACACTGGGAGTGCTGGGGACCGGCATTCAACCCCCCTCCGGCAGGTGTTCTGATAACAACCGGCACCGTATATTGACTGCCGAACATATAGCGCAGCTTTGCAATTTGATTGACAATGCCGTCCATGCATATCGTCAAAAAATCAATGAACATGATTTCGACGATCGGTCTGAGTCCGCAAGCCGCCGCGCCGCCGGCCAGTCCCATAATGGCAGCCTCGCTGATGGGCGTTTCAACGACGCGTTCCGCCCCGAATTTTTCGTAAAGACCCCGGCTTGCGCCAAATGCTCCGCCGGAGCGGCCCACGTCCTCTCCGATGAGAAAAACCGTCTCGTCCCTCTCCATTTCTTCCCGGATCGCTTCATTAATTGCCCAAATATATCTGATATCCTTCATGCCGCACTCCTTTATTGTCATTAAACGTACAAATTTTCCATAAGCTCCGAATCAGAAGGCAAGTCGCTTTCTCTGGCAAAATTGACGGCATCATCGATCTCACTTTGAATTTCTGCGTCAATCTTTTCAAGCGCCGACTTGGCCAAGACCTTCGTTTTCAGCAGCATTTCCCTGAAACTCGTGATGCAGTCATTTTTCAGGGCCGCTTTGATATCATCTTCCGGGCGGTATTTCTGCTGATCCCCTACAAAATGACCCTGCCAGCGTTTGCATTTGACCTCCAACAGGCTCGGTCCTTCTGCGCTCCTGGCGCTGCTGATTGCTTTTCCGGCTTCCTCGTAAATCTTTATAAAATCATTTGAGACGTCTATGCCGGGTATGCCGTACGCTGCGGCGCGCTTCGATACATCCTGAACAGGCGTGTGAACGCTCTGGGACGTAAACTGCGACCAGCCGTTGTTTTCACAGACAAACACGATCGGCAGCTTTAAAAGCGAAGCAAGATTGAGCGACTCGTGAAAAGTTCCTTCATCCACTGCCCCATCCCCAAAAAAGCATGCCGTCACCTGATCGGTTTTTTTGTACCGGGAAGCAAAGGCGGCGCCTAATGCAAGGGGAATGCCTCCACCCACGATTCCGTTAGCCCCAAGGATCCCCAGATTCCGATCTGCCACATGCATCGAACCCGAACGACCGCGGCAGACACCGTTCTTTTTCCCAAAAAGCTCGGCCATGAAAAGTTTAAGATCGATCCCTTTGGCCAGCGCATGGCCGTGCCCTCGGTGGGTGGTCGCCATGTAATCCGAATCGGTTAAGTGGCTGCAAACAGCCGCAGGTGCGGCTTCCTGTCCGATACACACATGGATGAAGCCGGGTATTTCTCCTTTTGAAAAAACATCTACCAGTGTTTCTTCCACTCTTCGAATTCTCAGCATCTTCGTGTAAAAATCCACCAACTGTTCTTTGCCATACTTTTTCATACAATTTCTCCCTTCAATCGGGTCCGAGTACGCATATTTGCCCCGTTCGGATAGGCGTCCAACTCCCCGGCAAACCAAGTGCACGTGGCGTTAACAGGGAATGCTTTTTGCCTGCAGGGCGAAACCTGCCCGCAATGCTGTTTGCCGCAAACCGCAAAACCCGCGGTTCCGCTGAGACGCTCCGGGAAACCTACAGCGTTCGGGCCGTCGCGCTATGCCGAACGAAGTCCTTTTAGATGGTTACTTGACTGGAAGTTCGACGACTGCCTTGCCGGGCACGCAATTGGTTCCATCCTCATTTTTAAGCCAGAGCTCCAATTCGGCATACCCTTTTTCATCCTTCATATATTTGCCGGTGATTTTGCCGCCGCATTCTAAAATCGTTCCGGGAAGCATAAAGCTGCGGTACTGGGTAGACAGTTTGCGAAGGTTTCCCTTCCCGCCCGCCCAGCGGGTCAAAAGCTCGGCATAATAGTCGATGGCCATGTTGCCGGGCGCCACAATATCGGGCAACCCCCGCCGTTTTGTGGCGAATGGATGGTCAAAATGGATCCGGTCCATCAGCCACACCGTCGACAGATACATCAAGATGTTGATGGTGGTAACCCGCTTATTCAATGGGGGGATTTCCTGGTTTTGCGCGATGTCGTCAAAATAGACTTGTTCAGTCATTGGTTTCCCCCTTTCTCGGAGTGGCGATCATGATGATTTTTTGAGTGGCCAGCAATTCTCCGTCCTGGTTGGTGTACCGGGCTTCCGAGGTGGTAAAAATGAGATGACCGCTTCTTCCCTGCTTTTCGTAGACATCTAAAAGCTTCAATTTCACGGAGATTGTATCCCCGACAAAAACGGGCTTGAAAAATTCATATTCTTCACCGGCCCTGACCCATCCCAACGACCAGGCATCCGGAAACTCCGGCACCCCCAGGAAATTCGAAAGCCCGTCCTCACCGAGTTCATCGTACCTTTTCTCCAGTTTCGGGTCTTGAATCGACCAGCAAATGAACCCCGGCGGTGCGGCAAGTTTGCCGTACTTGCCCGCTTTGGCCGCCTTTTCGTCGTAATATTCCGGATTGCTTTCATCTATGGCCAGTGCATAGCGACGGATATCTCTGGCCTGCACCGGTTCTCCGGTTTTGGTTTCCGTCTCCATGCCGATGTATTTTTTCCAGCCCAATTTTTCCAGCAATGACGCTTCCATAATTCCTCCTAATTGCGAATATGTTCCATTTTGTTTACCCTTATCCAATCGTTTTGACTTCATATTTGAGATCCAATAAAGGGGCATCGATGATCGCCTGCCCGATGTCCAGGATGTCAACGTCCAGCCCCTTTATCTCATCCATGTCCTCGATCTGAACGCCGCCGCCGAACGCAATTTGCACCCGCTCTCTTTTCCCTGCTTCGTTTAAGCGCTCAACGACGGAATGGATGTCGGCGACATTGCCGGTGTCGACAAAAAGGATATCTGCACCCAGTCGTGCGGCTTCCTCGGCCTCCGAGCCGATGTCTTTGTATTTGCCCTTCAGCTGAATGACTTTTAAATAGCCCCGCAAATGGGATACACCTTCCAGCGTTTCTGGAATGCCTCCGAAAACCGAGATGTAATTTTTATCCAGATAGATGAACGGCTCGTCGCATATCCGAATGTGGGCGCCTCCGGTTAACACCGCTGCTCGAATCATTTCCTTCAACTCCATAGGCATTTTTTTCCAGGCACCGCTGACGATTCTGGATTTGCCCGCAGCCGCGCGGATGAATTGATGCGCCGAGGTGGCGACACCAGAGGGTTTGCTGATGCACCCCATCAACCGCTCTTCACCGGTGATCACCTGTTTCACATCTCCTTGAACAGCCGCAATGATGTCGCCTTTGTTAACGCAGCTGCCCTCTTTGACAATACGCGTTACCGTCAGACGCATCTGGTCTGCCACCTGATTGGCGCGATCGGTCCCGGCAATGATGCCGTTGCTTTCGGTAATAATGACGGCTTCGGCCGCTTTTCCATTTAAATTTTTGAAAATGGTGTCTTTTAAATCCTGCATTTCTTACCTTGGATAAACCGTGGTTGAAAAATAGCTATTGCCGAGGCTTTAAATCTCGTGCAATTCAATATCCCGCTGGTGCAACCATTTTGGAAGGAGCTCCTGCTCGACTTCACGGCTTACCTCGGGCGCAACTTCAATTAAAAATTCCGCCAGGCTTTCGCTCAGATGCAAGTTTCCGAAACTGCCGTCGAACACAAGAATTCTGTCTGTTCCGGCGATTTTCTTGGCAAATTTCACGGCTGCTTCAAGACTCTGGGCGGTCACGGCGTAGTTCATGAATTCGGTATTCATAGGATCTCTATCGATAATATCCTCCATCTCCCGTCCGACGACAATGGTCGGAATGTGGCCGGGCAACTCCATCTGCGGTACGCCGAGCCACATATGGTTTATCACCAGGGCCTTGATCGCCGGATTGACGGATGGCGTCCGCGGACCGGGTGGACGCTCATAGAGATTGTAACCCAAACTGACGGGAATAACGTCCAAATCGAACAGATCGAGTTCTGCTTCGGTGAAATTCCCGAAACTGATCCCGCCGCCCAGCATATAGCGCGGTTCGCCGGATCCGTCCAAAATGACGACGCAGTCATCGATTTTACTGAGGATTTGCCGGACCTTTCCATAGGGCTTTATATTGAACAGCAGCATTTTGCGGTCCAGTGTTTCCAGATCACGGCTCGCCTCCACGCCTGTTATCCCGGCCGGCGAAGTCATCAGAAAGCATCCGAAGGCAAATTTCTGCTGTACAAATGGGGAGTAGAAAATGGCTTTCTGAATGAAGTTGGCACTGCGCGGGCCGAAATTGATATGCGCCACCCCCCGTGTTTCCAATCTCGCATAGGACATGGCAAAGGGCTTGACCGCCCGATTGATCATTCGATGCATGTCCAACTCCCGGAGTTCACCATGGTGGGCGTGGATGATCCAATCCGCATCGTAAATGGAAGCAATGCCGTACAGCGTTCCGATTTCGGTGTCAATGGGCACCCCTTTGTCCAGGCAAGTCACACTGCAAGCTTCACCGTTGAAACAGGCATCCAGCTGGTAATGTTCGATGATCTCATCGGGCTCTTTGATCCGGAAGCCCGTGGCAACCCTCAACCTGATCTTCCTGCAGCCCGTCTTCTGCTCAACCACATCTTTGATCGTCCTCAGCATTTCGGCATATGCATCTCCCCCCATGAGCTGAAAACCATACTGCGAACTCAGGATATTAACGCTGTCCCCGGCCTTGATCATATCCATATTAACGGCGTTTAGCGCATTTTGGGTCGCCTTCCTGATGCTGGAAATACATTCGCCTTCCGTATATATCGTGTCGGGGATGTCCGGGAAAAGATCGCTCATACGCAACGAAACGATTTCCGGCAGCTCTACGGCTCTTTTCCCCACAGAGGGCCCGTATTTCGATTTTCTTATGAACGGCGGCGTCACTGATTTTTGTACCGCAGGCATATTTTCTTCTCCTTGAAACTAGTTAAAATTTCCGGAACACTTTTTTATCCTCCTCAAAAAAATGCCCGGGGTGTTTCTGCTGGACCTTTTGGGGAAGATCCCAGATTGTTTGCGTCGAATCGTACCATCGGTGGCCTTTGGGTTCTTTAACCGCCACGCCGTTGGCTTTGAGCAGGCGCAGCATGTGCTGGACACAATATGCGGTGCAACCGGAGCGAATACCCGTCATAAGGGCAATCTCCTCCAGCGTTTTGGCTCCTTTCAGGACAGCGGCCGCGACTTCCCGCACCCGCGTTGCATTACACATGCATCCCCATTGGTGGGGGTGCAGCTTGGCTTTGAGACACAGTTGCCTGATTTCGTTCTGATCCACTTCCGAGGGATCGACGTACAGCTTTTTCGGCACCGACCTGCGAATCAATGCAATTGCACTCTCCGGACAGCTATCGCTGCAATTTGGGCACGACAAGCATTTTTCCACATCCACAACCGCCTTCTTCTTGATCACCTTAACCGCTTCTGTTGGGCATACAATCTGGCATGTACCGCAACCCGTACACTTTTGCTCGTCGACTTGAGCAAAAAATTTTACTGTTCTCATTTTATCTCCCGATTTTTGTCAGCAGTCTATACCTTCCGAATCGAAGGCTCCAATGGGTATGCTAAAAGTTGTTGAGTAACAGGGGCTGTTGTCAGGAATCCGCCCTCCCCGCCTGAAATTTTCCGACTTCAATTTTAATGCCCGGCAACCGTCCTCTAATTGAAGAAGGGGCGAGGAGGACGGTCATCAATTGCTTACAAGGTTTCCTTTGTGCGATAGGCGCTGATTTGCATCCATTTATTTTTTCTTGGGAATCCTGTAAGTTGTCGTGGGCATCCATTGATCGGTAATCGGATTGGCATACCCGCCTTTGACAACCCAATATTTCACATGTCTTTGTCCGATATGCGAATCCAGATCCCCCGGAATATAGGAGATGGGCGTGGTTAACCCCATCGCGTCAAAATTTCTGATGCGGTCCAAGCCGTATTCCTTCAAGGCTTCTCCATCGAGTTTTTCAGGGGGTACCTCATCCAGGGCGAGTTTTATAGCTTCCACAATAATCATCCCTGACAGCAGGCCGTTGACGTACATGTCGCGCGGCTTTTCGCCCGCATGATTTTTTTCCCACAGCATTTTCGCCAGCTTCATGCCTTCGCTATCCGGAAGGCTGGGATTCTTGGAAATCGGCTCGTAATAATAGGACCCCCGGTAGCCTTCCGCCAGCTCCGCACCGCCCAGATCGACCACATCTCCTATGTTGGAAGCCGCACATTGGGTGAGCGGAATATCCAAACCCATGGATTTTGCCGATTTTAACACGACAACGGAGCCCGTCGCCGAAGATAGAACGAAGATTTCCCTTGCACCCGCTTTCTGCAGTCGGCTCAGCTGCGGTATGGCATCGGTCGTTCCTTTCGGCATCTTTTCCGTTACGATGGTTATGCCTTGCTCTTTGGTAAAAGCATCAATGTCCCATAGGGATAACGGCGCCCACGGCTCATCGGATTCTATCGCACCAAGAATCAATTGCCCGCCGGGTTTGCCGGCCTTTTCCCATTCACTTTTCACCCACATGGCCCAGGTCCTGATCATGTTTGCAATCCCCGGATGGTAATTGGCATAAACCCATTCCGACCACATGCTCGCCACTCCGAGTGAACCGGTAACCAGTGGAATTTTTGCTCTTTCGTGATCCGCCAGCAGAGCGTCGGAATGGCCTGCCGCGCAGTGGGTTAAAACGATCATTCCTTCTCCCCGAAGCCGGGCGAATCCGTCCTTGGCCTTGGCCGCCTGGTATTGAGAATCATAGCTGAGCACCTTTATTTTGACCTTGCCCTTTTTACCTTCAATACCCCCCTGATCATTGATATATTCCATATAATCCTTTGAACCGGAATAGCACATCAGGTGCGTGACGCTGGTGGGGCCGGTCAGGGCGCAAATTTCTCCGACGACAACCTCGTTATCCGCCGCACCAAAGGCCGTAGGGGTAATAAGAATAAAAACCAGTACCATGCTCAATGCCATGATCATGCCATTCATTTTTTTCATAACCTACCTCCTTTGCTTAAGTTTGTTTGGATGTTATGCTTCTGCCTCAAATTATGAAATTCCCTCACATTGAACTGAAAAGACCATTATTTAGTATCCAAATGGCCATAACCGGTAATACGTTTTGAATATCTTCCAACGGTGAGCGAGACCCCGGGGTTCCAGCAGCAAAAAGAGAATCGCAACTCCGCCGATCCCTACCAATAGAAACCCGCTGCCTGCTCCGGTGGGTAAAAATGTCATGCTGCCCTCGACCACGGGCCCGAATACTGAAATGATTTCTTTTAGCACGACCACGAATATCACGCCGAAAAATGTCCCCTCGATGCTGCCCAGCCCCCCGACAATGATCATGACCACATACCAGACCGAATCCGTCAAAGTGAACGACTCCAACTGGACCCACATCATGAAATGGGCAAATATGGCGCCCCCGACACCGGCATAAAAGGTGCAAATCAAAAATGCGAGAAGCTTGTATTTAAAGATGTTGATCCCCATAGCTTCCGCAGCAAGATCGTTGTCCCGAATGGCCATGAAAGCACGACCGATTCCCGATCTTGCGATTCCTTTGGCAAAAAAACTCATGCCGATGGTAAAGACCAGGGCGATGTAATAAAATTTGGCCGGTGTGTCGAAATAGAAGTCGCCGATGGCCGGGGGGTCCACGACAAACCCGGCGGATGCCAGCGATATATAATTGAGGGCGATCCAGGTCAGAATAATTTGGGCCGCCAGGGTGGTCAGAGCCAAGTACAGCCCCTTTAACCGCACTGAGGGGATGCCGAAAATCACCCCCAACGCAGCGGCCGTGAGTCCTGCAGGAATAATGTTGACCCAGAAAGGCCAGCCCAGGTGGTAATTCAATAGCCCTGCTGTAAATGCGCCCACCATAATGAAAGCCGACTGGCCGATGTTGAGTTGTCCGCAATAGCCGGTTAAAAGGTTAAGTCCGAGACAGATAATGGCGGCAATGCCGACGCCGATCATTAATCTTAACATGTAAGGGCTGTTGATCCCCGGAATGAGCGGGATAAGAAAAAGGACCGCCAGCGCACCGATTGTCAATAGGGCTTGTTTCTTGGTTTTGATAATCCGCATGTCCTTTTTATAACTGTCGGAATAGACTCCGCTCGGCGGATAATAGCTACCGCTGCCCATTGTTCTAAACCCTCTCTATTCTCGTTAAACCGAAAAGCCCGTAAGGTTTAAAAAGCATGACGATGACCAGCAACAGGTATACGGCCGGCGTTCCCGCCGCGTTCCCCAGATAACCGGATACAACACTTTCAATAAGACCGATGATGAGTCCACCGATGATCGCGCCGAAAAGAGACTCTAGTCCCCCGATAAATGCCGCCGGAATTGCAGCGATCCCGATGTGGCTCAGGCCTAATTCGAAACCAATTTTGTCCGCCAAAACAATGCCGCCCAATGCCCCGGCAACGCCTGCAATTCCCCAGGATATCGTCAGAATCCGCTTCACGTTTACGCCAAAGCTCTGCACGATATGGTGGCCTTCAGCCACACCCCGCATCGCCAGACCCAATCGTGTTCGCTTAAAAAATAAAATCAGTATGATCATGACGAGGAAGGCAAAACAGAATGAAATGATATTGTCGGTCATTAAATTGAAGGAAGCGACCTGAATGCTTCCCTTCGGAAATATTGCTACCTTGCTCAGGGGGCTGCTGCCCCATATGATGCAGGCCACACCTTCGATCACTAAAGAAAGGAATATGGTAACCGTAATCATGGAAAGAAGGGATTGTCCCACCAAAGGCCTGAGGGTCAGACGTTCGATGATCATCCCGAAAAGAAAAGAGAAGAAAATGCAAAAAAGAAGCGCCGGAAACAGATCGAAACCCATGGGTCCCTTGAAAAACCAAAAGATATACGCCCCGATCAACACCATGTTCCCCTGGGCGAAATTAAGAACCGCCGAGCACTTGTATATCAGGACAAACCCGATTGCGATGAGGCCGTAGATGGCACCGTTTACCAACCCTGAAATGAGGAGTTGTACGAAAATCTCCATTGAAGTTCCTCCGTCACGCGCCCTGATCCGAGCTGCCGCCGGATGCGGCGAGTCTACCCTTGCTCCGCCCGGAATACCCAGCCGGTGCCGTTTATAGCCATCGCTTCCTTCTTTTATAATGCCGGACATCGCGGTAGCTTTTCTTTTTACCCATTGCACTGAGGCCGAGATAAAACTCCTTGATGTCTTCGTTTTGAGCCAGTTCGGATGCATCTCCATCCAGGACAATCCTGCCGTTTTCCATCACGTAACCGTAATCGGCAACGGCAAGCGCAGCCTTGGCGTTCTGCTCAACCAGCAGAATACTGGTATTTTCCTCAGCGTGTAATCTTTGAATGATTTCAAAAATCTCTTCTACAACGATAGGCGCCAACCCCAAAGATGGTTCATCCAGTAACATAATCTTCGGGTGTCCCATCATGGCACGTCCGATCACCAACATTCTCTGTTCACCGCCCGATAAATAGCCGCTGACGCTGTTTTCAAGCGCTTTTAATTTGGGAAAATAATCATAAACCTTCATCAAATCCGCTTTGGTATTCTTCTGTTTTTGAGTGTATCCGCCTAAAATGAGATTTTCCTCGACCGTTAGATGCTCAAGAACGGATCGGCCCTCCATAACCTGAAGAATCCCCATCCGGGCAATCTCTTCAGGACCCATTTTTTCGATGCGCTTGCCGTTGTACTCGATACTGCCGGCGGTTACTTCTCCTAACTCCGTATGAAGTAGTCCCGATATCGCCTTGAGTGTCGTGGTTTTGCCGGCGCCGTTACTCCCCAAAAGGCAGACGACGGCACCTTCTTCGAGATCCAGAGAAATTCCTCGAAGCACCAAAATCGAATTCGCGTACATCACTTCAACATTTGCTAAATTCAGCACTTTTCTCTTGCTTTCTTTGGACCAGGGAATATTCCGGCTTCCTGCCGACAGGTAGACGCCTGCTTTCGACCGCTTGCTAATCCACCGTCCAGATCCTGATGTTGGTCTTTACCTTACCCGTTCTGCCGTCCCTGTATTTTACGTCTGCTTCCACCGGCATTTCCTCAACGTCATTGTAAATCGCATCGATCAGATCCTTGTAACGGTCCTGAAGAAATGAGCGCCTCAGTTTTCTCGTCCTGGTGAGTTCCGCGTCGTCGGGATCAAACTCCTTATGGAGTAATACGAACTTTCTTAATCTTGTTTCTTCCGGGATGGTTTTGTTCACCCCGCGGATATCCTCTTTTATCAGCTCACCAACCTCCTTCATCTGGGAAAGAGCGACGAAGGTGGTGTATGGAATATGATTTTCCTCCGCCCACTTTCCGATGGTATCGAAATTGATAGCGATGACGGCCGAAGTATAATCCCGATTGCTTCCGCCGACGAGCATGGCATCCGTGATATATTTGCTGAACTGCAATTTACCCTCTATGTAAGCAGGTGCGTACTTATAACCGCTGCTGAGCTCTTCGAGGTTTTTTATCCGGTCCTGGTAATAAATATGTTCGTTTTGGTCTATATAAGCAGCATCTCCCGTATAAAACCAGCCATCTTTCATAACCTCTGCTGTTTGGCATTCATCTTTATAATATCCACAAAAAATGCCGCCGCCGCCCACAAGGATCTCCTGGTCGTCCGTCACCTGAACCTTTACATCACACCCCGCACAGCCCACGCTGTCGACGTTGATATCGTGCTGTTGATGACTGCTGACAAAACCGGCTTCCGTGCTGCCGTAGCACTGGATAAGATTCAGACCGATGGCATGAAAAAATTTAAAGAAATCCGGGCTGAGAAAGGCGCTGCCCGTGGCCGGATAGCGCGTGTTGGTTAGACCGAGTTTGTCCCGCAACGGCCGGTAGACCAGGGATTCGCCCAACTTATATAGCAGCTTCCAGTGGACGGGCGGCTTACGGCAGGCCGCATGATATGCCACCATCCGGTAGCCGATATTCAAAAAAACCCCATATACAGACCGTTTTAAAAATCCTCCGTCATTGACCCGTATCTGGGTATTTGAAACCAGACTCTGCCACTGGCGCGGCGCCAGGAGCATAAATTTCGGCGCAATCTCCCTGTAATCCTGCATAATGGTTTCAGGCTCTTCGGGCATGTTGATGATGACCCCCTTCAGATAGAGAAAGCCGAGAAACCAGTGGTGAAAAATTGACGCGGCCGCAAAGGTGGAAAAGACATCATCGCCCAGCTTGAGGTCGACAAATTCATGCATGGTTTTGGCGGAATGGATGATGGCCTTACTTGTTATCATCGCCCCTTTGGGCAAGCTCGTCGTTCCAGAAGTGTAGCAAAGCACTGCGATGTCATCGCCATTTCTTTCAGCGATCAATTGTTCAAAGATGCCCTGGTGAGACCGCTCGTAATCCGCTCCTATTTCTTTTAAAGATTCGAAGCTGAGTAAGAGCGGATCGTCATATTTGCGCATTCCTTTCGGGTCCCAATAAATGATTTTTTTGACTTTCGGAATCTCGGATTTTATCTCAAGAAGCTTGTCGACTTGTTCCTGATCCTCGGCCAAAGCATACTCGGCGTCCGAATGGTTGATGATATAGGCCGCCTCGGAGGCTATCGAATCACTCCAGAGCGCCACCACGATTCCGCCCACTGCCTGAACGGCGCATTCCGCCCACATACCTTCGGGTTCGTCGTCGCCGATGATGGCGACTTTCTCCCCGGGCTTTAATCCGGTTGCTAATAGACCAAGGCCGGCTAATTTGGCTTGCTGGTAGAAATCATGCCACGTATACGTCTGCCAGATCCCGAAACGCTTTCTGCGGATTGCAACCTCGCTGCCCCAAATTTGATTGTTGCGGATTAAATATTTTGGATAGGTGTCGAGCTCCGACATCATGAGATCCTCTATTTCTCACCCAGATATGCTTTTATAACTTTTTCATTTTGCTTGATTTCAAGGGGAGTACCTTCGGCGATTTTGACGCCGAAATCAAATACGATGATTCGGTCGGATATATCCATCACAATGTCCATGTCATGCTCTATGAGTATAATTGTTGCGTTCGTCTCCTCCAGCACATCCAGGGTAAATCGAACCATATCCTCTTTTTCTTCCACATTCATGCCCGCCGTCGGCTCATCCAGCAAAATGATTCTAGGTTCCAAAGCCAGTGCTCTGCCCAATTCCACCCTTTTACGGAGTCCGTACGGAAGGCTTCCCACTTCAACGTGTCGAATCGATTGAATTTCCAGGAAATCGATGATGTTCTCTACAAATTCTCGTTCTCTGATTTCCCGCCTTTGAGCCCGACCGAAATAGAGGGCGCTGGTGAAAAGATTGGGTTTTAAAAACATATGGCGTGCCGCCAGCAGATTATCCAGAACCGTCAAGCCGGTGAAAAGCTCTATGTTCTGAAAGGTTCTGGCAATACCTGATTTTGCTATTTTATAAGGCGGCAGGTCCGTCAGCGGCAGCTGCTCATAATAAATTATGCCGCTCGACGGCTTGTAAAAACCAGTGATACTGTTGATCAGACAGGTCTTCCCTGCTCCGTTCGGGCCGATAATGCTCAACAATTCACCCGCTTCTACCTCAAAACTGATATCGGAAAGTGCACTGAGCCCTCCGAATTGGAGACTGACTTCTTCACATCTTAATATCGGGTATTTCTCATTGTTCACCGCAATTCTCTCAGTCCGGTTTTATTCGCGTTGCATAAATCTGTTTTTCTCTTCATGTGGGGTATAAATAAGACAGTCGATTTTACTGGGACGATGCTGGATATTCAGAAATGCGCTGCGGGTATGAGCCGGAAACATCCAGCATCCAGGATCACGTCATATTTCCAACGATTTTTATCGCAACGGCCAAAATCCAAGAAAACATTTTATGCAACTTGAGGATATGTGGTCTGATCAATCCGATGTCCGTAGTTTAACCGCAAAAAAGCAGCACCAAACGACCTTATTATTTCAAAATGAAGCAAGAGATATGCCGAATATTTATACTTAAAAATTTGCTCTGATTACAATAAGTTGGAGATATTCATCAGATACCGGTCAATCGTTACGCTCAACATATTGCACTTTAAGATTTAAATTTTGATCGTAACTCTTGAAATTGAATTCCGTTCGTCGTATGGTGATGCGAACCTGAAAGAAAGGACGCACCATGAATCCTCTATCCACCCCTTCCCTACCGGCCCAGATCGCAAACAACAGACATCCTCTCTATCCGATAGCTTTGTTTGAAAAAGAATTTTCAATCGACTGGGCAGTTGAATTGATGAATAGAAAAATCTCCGACACCCTGGAAATTCTGGAGGAAGAAATCCAAAAAGGCGTTTTACTGAAAAAAGCCGCCGGTATTTACACATTTAATACCGAACGCCGCAAAGAGTTGCTTGAGCATATGAGCCCGGCAGAAAGGGAACAGGGCCATCGCCATGTTGCTGATCTTCTTATGCGCGAATTTCCGGATGACGGGCACAAAGCGCTGACATTGGCCCCGCACTTGCTGCAGATCCCCAACAATTTTGAAAATTCCCGGTGGCTGTTGCGGGCAGGCGATATCCACCTGAAAAACTTTCGCAATGAAGAAGCCCTTCAATGCTACAAAAAGATTCTTGCTGAACTGACCGACCTGCATGGCGAAAATATCGATTTCATCTTTGTTCAAGCTGCCGTCAGATACTCCAAAATATCAATCGGCAGCGACGATACCGAAAAGATTCTTGATTATTTGCATGACGCCCTGAGGCGGGCCAAGAAATGGAATAAGCACTCTTGTGAATCCCTGCTTGAAATGCACATTGCAAAAAACAAATGGCTTCTATCAAAATATAAGAGTGCCTTGAAGCATTTTGGTCAAGGATGGAACATCGCCAAAAAGCTGGATGACCCCAAACTCCTGCGTTCGGCCAAGACATTTAGCTCGTTTTTTCTCTACTGGCAGGGTCGCTTTCGAGAGGTTGTTGAAAGTTATGATAAATCGGTCCCGGATGTAGAAAAATATCCCAAGGGCAACTATCCTTTGATTGCGGCATCATTAGCGGCTTACTGTTACTGCCTGACCGGACAAATCACCCAGGGTCTGGGCCTGCTCAACTCAATTCATGAATATTGCGCGGATAAAGATAATTTTTTCGCCGCCGCCAGAGCGAGTCTAAACATTGGCAAAGTAATGTTTGAGATCGGAGAAACAGACCGAGCGCTTCAATATTTTGAAACTGCATCAAAAGAGGCATCCCTAGGCGCCAACAATCTTGTTCTGATATCCAGCAAGCTGCTCTTTGCTTACGGTTATTGTCTGAAAGGTGAGAATGACAAGGCAGTTAAATATTTAAAAGAATTTCTCTCTTTGCGTGAGGACGTCAAGATATCCGTGCAGCCTTATCCTTATTTGCTGGCAATCCTGTGGTTGATGGAGGAAGGCAACTTTCCCCGGATTTCCGGCCTGTCGTTTGAAAAGGTTCTCCGCCAAATGATACGAAATGACAATATATTCATGCGAGGCGTCGCCTATAGGTTCAAAGTACTGCTTCAAAGGAAAGAGGGAATGCCTCCTGAAAAGCTGATAAATTCTATCAACACCTCGATCAAATGCCTGGAAGAGTCCGGCCACGAAATCCAGTTGGCCCGATCCTTAATCGAATCGGCTAGGTTGCATCTATCGCTCGACAACCCAAAAAAGGCCGAAAAGGCGGCCCAAAATGGGTATCAAATTCTGTCGACATTCAGCGACAAACTTTTTCCGGATGACCTCAGGTCGCTGGTTAAAACGCAGCACCACAATGAAAGACTGTTCAAAGAAATACTAATGCTGGGTCGGGAAGTGGTTACCATACGCAATGACAAGGAACTGGTCCAACAGATTATATCGACTGTCAATCGCATAACCGGTGCGGAACGGGGAGCTATTTTTTTGCTGGAGGACAATGCAGGCGGTTCCAAATTACAGCTGAGAGCTTCGAAGAATCTCACCATGGACCAGATTTACAATCCAAGCTTTGAATCAAGCATGAAGTTGATACAGGAGGTAGCCGATACAGGAAAAGGGCGCGTTGAGGAAATCAATTCACAGGCCAAGACTTGCGCCACCCCAAATGAAGTCATTCGATCGAAAATCTGCGTGCCGATGATTCTTCAGGATAGGGTGATCGGGGTTCTCTACCACGACAATTGCTTTCTGTGCAGCGCCTTTAAAGAATCCGACTTAGAGCTGCTTGCTTATTTTGCGACCTTTGCCGGGTTTGCTCTTGAGAAGGTCAGGGCCTGCGAAGAGGTCCAACGGTTGAACGAAAAACTTCAGGAAGAGAAGCAGTATTACGAGGAAGAACATCAGGAAAGCCTGCATTTCGAAGATATTGTCGGGGAAAGTACGATCATAAAAAATGTGCTGGTGCAGGTCAACCAGGTAGCCAAGACCGATACGACGGTCCTTATTTTAGGGGAAACCGGCGTGGGCAAAGAACTGATGGCCAGGGCTATCCATCGGCTCAGCGATCGCGGAGACAAGCCGTTTATTCGTCTAAATTGCAGTTCATACCCGGAAAGCCTCATTTCCAGCGAATTGTTCGGTCATGAAAAGGGCGCTTTCACCGGTGCAATTTCCAGGCGAGTGGGCCGGTTTGAGCTGGCAGACTCCGGTACGCTTTTTCTGGACGAAGTTGGAGAACTTTCTTTAGATATTCAAATCCGGCTGCTGCAGGTGCTCCAATTCAAGGAGTTTGAGCGGGTCGGCGGTAGTGAAACCATACGGTCCGACTTCCGCCTCCTGGTAGCTACCAATCAGGATCTTCAAAAGCTGATCGACCAGGGAGAATTCCGGGCCGACCTCTATTATCGGTTGAATGTTTTTCCCATCTACGTTCCGCCTCTGCGTGAGAGAAAGGAGGATATCCCGCTTCTGGCTTATTATTTCTTAAAAATATACAGCACCAAAATGCGAAAGCTGCTGAAAGTAATCCCCGATGAGGAAATGAACCGGCTGATACAATACGAATGGCCAGGAAATGTCAGAGAGCTTGAAAATATCATAGAAAGAGGCACCATATTGAGTTCCGGAACCAAATTTAAGGTCCCTGAGCTGAATTTATATTCCAAGTCCTATTGCGACGCCGGCAGAAATGCTACGCTTGAAGAAAACGAAAGGCGGCATATCCTGTGGGCGGTTAATAAAACAGGATGGAAAATTCGAGGTCCGGGAGGTGCGGCTGAACTGCTGGATATTCATCCCTCCACCTTGACATTCAGGATGAAGAAGATGGGTATCCATCGACCCAAAAATATACCCAAAAAAAGAGCGAATTCTGTTGACGCATATTCATAAACGGTTATCTTCTTTCCCTTCAGCCCTCACCCAGTATCGCGACAATCCGATCACGGTATTCTCGGCTTGCGTCATCAGCCGGTATCAGATCGATGTCCGAGGGAGAGGATGCACCCAGCCCTAAATCCACGGCCCGGGCAATCTGCTCCTGCTCGAAAATCCTGGTGTTCATGATCCTGGCATTGCTGCCCAGCGATTTTAAAATCGCCACACCGACGGCATCGATCGCCACCCGATCGGCGGACGCCAAAAAGACATTGCCGTTGGCTCTTTTGCCGTTGGCCGGACCGCCGTCCACAAAAGCCTCGATGCCGTCCAGCACGACAAGATCCGGCTTGAATGGGGCGTTTATTTCGGCAATCAGCCGGCGCTGGTGGGGCGATGAGTGCAGCTCCCTCATATAGTCGTAGCCGTGCCGGGTCGTGGGAACCACGCCCACGTGATTTTTTAATGACATGGTAAACACCCCGCCGAACTGGTGTGTTTTAAGGCAACATGTGGAAATCAGACATTCGCTTTCCAGAATCGGCCGGGCCACCCGAAATCCGTCCCGCCAGTGAGATTTCTCGGCGTCCACCTTGACCCAATCCTTTTCGGGCAGATCGTCGAAATCCACGATGCCGACATCCAGCTTTGCCAGCAGCGGTATAACCCCTTTTTGCGCCATGACTTCGCGGGTCAGCGGATAGCTGCGCTCACCCAGGCGCACCGTTTTGGCACCCATCTTCCAGATCTCTTCGATCAGGGCCACCAGGGTGTCGTTGTGGGTGGACCCCGGCACATGGTCGGCCGTATTGAAATTGGGTTTAATGAGAACGTCTTTGTTCTTCACCGGATGCATCCCCAGCGCCTGAATGGATGATGCGACGCCGATTTTGCGATCCTGGGTGCTGACAAGTGCCACTTTACTTTTATTGGAATTTTCCATCGCTAGACCTCCTGGTCCGCCGAATATTAAGGTTCCGCCGACGGCACCGGAATATTTTATAAATTCCCTGCGGGTGATGCCTGATGTTGATATACTCATTTTTCGGTATCCCTCGATAATTAAGTTTTCATTTCGGAATTTCTACAACTTATTGAAAGCATGTGATGTTTTTTCCGACCTGGATTCTTGCCACGATCATGGAATAATAGAATAGTGGAATACTGGAATGTTGATTCATAAAGGATAATATCCATTTTAAAATAGTCAGCGTTCAGCTCTCTTTTCCGACCATGGGTGCATAAATGCTGTATTCGGTCTGCCCGCCGGACAGAACGTCAATTTTATCCTGGATCTCCTTTCTTTGCGGGCTTTTCATCCAGTTATACCAATCCTCCAGCGATTGCCATTCACTGACGACCAGGCAGTCTTCCGGATTCTCCACATTGTATAAAGTCCTGCCGGATATGTAACCCGACTGATAGGTGGCCAGCGCTCTGAGCTGTAAAATAAGCGGAACCAGTTGCCTGGCCTGGGGTCCTTGTTTGATTGTTCGTCTTATCATCACCTCGATGGACATGG
>CP070771.1:95320-122449 GCA_020345785.1 Desulfobacterales bacterium | reverse complement strand
TTGCAGCCCGCGAATGAAGATCGCAAAGCCCACCAGCATCACCAGAACCGGAGAGATGATTTGTAACCAACGGATCGTTTTTCCTTGATTCCGGAAACGGTCGAATACCCGTTTGGCCGTCACCATCAAAATACCGATTGCGATGAGTACGGCGGCAAGTCCAACGCTGAAGAAAACAATCAAAGCCAGGCCGAACACAATCCGATGCAACGCAATTGCCGCCACCAAGACCACAATGGCGGAGGGGCAAGGAACGATTCCGCCGGTAATGCCCAAAATCAAAAGATCCTTGAAGGTAGCATCGGCGGGGATCTCATGCGTATGGGTGCCGGGTCCGTGCACGTGGTGATGCGCCTGAGCGTGGTCATGATCATGGTTATGCGGGTGAACATGATCGTGGTGGTGATGGAGCTGGTGCACGAGTTTAACTCCCAGACTCTCGGCAAAGCGTAATTTTTGATACGCCGCATAACGTTTTAGAAAGAGCACCATTCCAATTCCAATGATTAACAAGCCGGAACCGGATTCAATGATTGGATACAATTTGTCGGGGACAATATATTGCGAGAAGTAAAGGGTAACTGCGCCCAAAAGAAAGACACTGGAAACATGGGTGAGCGTCACCACCAGCCCTAGAAAAATCGCATGTTTGATCGTTCCGCGCGAACCGACCAGGTAAGCCGCCACAACCGTCTTGCCATGGCCGGGAGAAAGCGCATGGGATGCTCCGAATAGAATGGACAAACCGACGGCCAACAAAACAAAGGCCGGATTTAAATCTTTCGTACCGATGAGATTCGTCCAATTCGTATCTGTGGAGGATCGCGAATAGGCGGAATCTTCTCCCCCGGACAACTTTTGGTCGGACGGCACAGTGCTCTCGTCGGTTGCGGCCGGCTCATTGGCAAAAAGCGTGGGGGTGTTATCCAACTCATTCCGCCGCTGCGAAATCGAGCTCTTGGACGGGGTCTCTGCACGCGGCTGAATTGGGGATTTCAGGATTTGGTAATTTTCATCTTCATCGGGAAAAAGAGGGATCTGGGGGATGGAAGCCGGATTGATCAACGACATCGTATCGGTTAAAACCGGTCTGGATTGGTCCTCCGCTCGTTCACTGGTATATGCCACTGTCACTTCCAATCCGCTTAGGAGATACAGGTCTTTTGCCAAAGGAATCGGAATCGAACGGTCCGAGGTAACGATTTTACCCGGTGAAAAGACGACACCCGGGTAATTTTTAAGGCGAATCTCATGCACGCCTCCCATCTGGGTCAGGTTGCGGTCTTGAAAAGCGATCCGATGCCTTCCCAAACGGCTCAATTCGTCGGCTTGATATATGCAGGTCATTTGGATCTGCAAACAGGTTAATCCGCCTTCTCCCTGCGAAAGGATCACCTCGTCGCGAATCACCTCTGGTGTGAGCTGCTTGGCTGTTTCGTCGCCTTGCTTTAAGAGCAGGATCCAACCGGGAAGGAGTCGGCTGCGCAGGGTCTCTTTGTACTGCCGCATCTCTTGCGGCGTAACTTTATTATCTCCATCCGTATCCACGCGAGACAGCTCGTTGTAGGAAGGAATTTCTGCGAAATCAAGCACATGCTGCGTTATAATGCCGTCGGGATGTATTTCAAGGGAGTTGTAGTGGTTCAGCGAAAAATTGCCCAAGGGATGCGCCCAGCTCAGGCGAAGCGCAAAACCGAGGAAAAAGCAGCCGAAGATCAGAGCGCTTAATGCAAAACGGACGGGATAAAGCGGCTCAAACGGATGGCATGAAGACAGAAATTTTCGAAACAAAAACAACATGGGCGATTACCTACAACAATCCGATCTGAAGGTTTATTTCATCCCGGGTCGCTTACAAGATATAAGAAGTACTTGGTCTGCCTTCTGAAAACATTAGAAGAATGAGGTTTATATGTCAAGCGGGATATCGCCGTCAAATCTATGATGGTTTTGTCCCCCCCCTCTCTTTTTGAACAGCCCAAAACCCTGACTTTTAGATGACGGTAAATTAAAGCAGACCTTTTGTGCTTCACTTCCGGTATCACTGATCGGCGGTCGACTGTTCTTCCAAATTATTTGCTTGATATTTGATTTGATCGGCAACTGCCGGACAACCCTTATCGCTCCATCCTTGCATTTGTCGGCGGGCAGATTCGCTCCTCGGGTATGAAAATACAAAGAGGTTTGAGATGAAATAGCCCGATTCGGGCGTTTTCGCCCATAATTGATTTAATATAGGATTTCAAGCACATAAACACTTTTTTTAATGCAGGGGGCGCCTTCTTCAGGCCTGCCGTATCAATTTTTCCTGAATCAATCTGATTGAAATAAAAAAAATCCCCTAATTTACAAGTTCCGAATAAATAATTATATGGAGTCTCGCCACGGCTTGCGCCTAACCAAAAAGGGCGGGGATACTTTCATATGTTTGTTGGCCCATTTAGAGAATTTAATTTTAGGGCTGAACCCATGGATGTATAGCCGCCCTTCATAACTGTGCTTAGATTTTTATACTGCTGTTTTATCAACAGTGAAAGGCCCCTTCAAAAACAACATAACTCCAACAAAGCTGAAATCATCAGTGGCCATTGAAGTTTAAGATATCATCGTTCCCACTTTTTGGGGTGCCGGTGACGACATCTGCTATCTAAAATTATATCAATGTGTTAAGCATTAAGATATACAAAAAATATCTTGAAGCAAGCAATCGTTTTTAACCAGCCCATTTTTTCTATCTTAATCCTACTTCAAAATCGGCTATAGGCCGCGTATAAAATTCAAAGCTCTCAGGAAGTTTTGCTCTCTATTGAGAAAATGGGACGTATAACTTGAGGTTACTGAAACGAATACATCATAGAATCAGCGTATTGGTCGGATTTTATTGAGGCACGTTTTACACACTTGCCACAAGGTGTGGATTGGATAGGGGAAATGTGCAATTTTCTTGGATTATCGGTTTGCTCGACAAACCCGAAAGATCATTGTATAAATTTAGGCCATTTTTGATTCCACAATCAGATCAGAGAAGACCATTTGTTAAAAAAATATGATTGAATATGACCTTCAAACCGGATACAAATATTCAAACCGTAACTATATCTTTTTCTTACGCACTAATGAGTTGCATAGTTTTGAAGTTGTCTCTTAACTCCATTCATAAGCCATCCCGCTCCAGCGGGATGAGAATTGAAAAGGTTTTACCGATACAGCGGGCGTATTTTTTGGTAGTCCAAACTTACATCATGCCGCTGGCATATGAATGGAGGCCAATGCATTTAGGAGAAGAATATGACAGCCAATATTTTCGGATGGTGCGGTAGGATATTGAAAGTCGATTTAACAGATTCAGAAATATCCGAACTGGATACCATGAACTATGCGGACCGTTTTCTCGGCGGCCGCGGAATTGCTACTAAAATCTATTGGGATGAGGTCGAACCTGATGTGGCTGCATTCGATCCCGCAAACCGCCTGATTCTCATGAGCGGGCCGTTGGGGGCGACCGGGGCTCAGGGAGCTTCGCGATTCGTTGTTGCTGGAAAGTCGCCAATGCTGTTGCAGGAGGGGTTCTGCTACGGGAACTTGGGCGGATTTTTCGGCCCCGGGCTCAAAAGAGCCGGGTACGACGGCATTGTCATCTCGGGACGATCTCCAAAACCGGTGTATCTGTGGATTGATGATGGGAAAGTTGAAATTCTAAATGCCTCCAATATTTGGGGCAAAGGTGTCTATGCTGCCGGGGATATCCTGAAACGAACCCATGGAAAAGGCGTCCGATTCGTAACGACGGGCGTGGCCGGTGAAAACATGTGCCGCAGCGCCAACTTGATGACGGACAACGAAGGCAGCGCCACTGGTGGATTCGGAGCGGTGATGGGATCGAAAAACCTCAAGGCGCTTGCGGTTATGGGCACCGGATGGCCAGCGGTGGCTGATCCCGGACGATTGAAAGAGCTCAACAGACGGGTGATTCATTTAAACCAACGCGACCCTCTGTTTCTTCCGTTTCCGCCGGAGCAGGTCCGTCGTACCGGCAAGGCCTCCTGTTATCAATGCGGTCTTGACTGCATTATGCGAAATACGCTGCGCACCGCATCCGGCCGGGAATTTGTCCGAAAATGCCAAGCCATGTTCGTCTACTTTCCATGGGTAATGGGAAGGGCCGGGGAGTCTGCGGAAACGGCCGTGGCTGCGACCGGGATATGCAACGATCTGTCGATCTGCACAATGGAAATGACCAATATTATCCAGTGGCTGGACACCTGCTATAAGGCGGGATATCTGAGCGATACGGATACCGGCCTCGATATTTCAAAGCTGGGAACGCTCGAGTTTTTTGAAAACCTTGCCAATATGATCGCCCGTCGAGAAGGATTCGGCGATCTATTGGCCGAGGGTCTCTTGAGAACCGGAGAAAAGCTCGGTGAGGAGGCCCGGGCTCATTTTTCCAATGAGGTGTCCGGTGTCGGTGACGGTGCGACTTACTCGGCCCGAGAATATATTACGAACGGGTTGTTGTATGCGTTCGAACCCAGACAGCCGATTGCCATGCTCCATGAAGTAAGCCGCTTGATCGGACTTTGGGTCATGAACAGAGCGGACCCCAAATCTTCACCGGTCACCTCTGAGGTATTTCGGGCCGCCGCCAGCAGATTTTGGGGAAACGATCAGGCCTGGGATTTGACAACCCATGCCGGCAAGGCCCAGGCCGCGATCAAAATAATGGATCGAACGGTTGTCAAGGACAGCCTGCTGCTGTGCGATTCCGCCTGGCCGCTGATGGTTTCGTGGAACACACCGGACCGCGTCGGAGACCCGGAATTGGAAAGTCGCCTGTTCACCGCGGTAACCGGCATCGAAGCCGATGACGCCAGTCTCAGCAGATATGGTGAGCGAATATTCAACCTTCAGAGGGGGATTCTTTTGCGCGAAGGCCGGCGTCCTAAAAAAGATGATCACCCGGGAGAATTCAATTTTACAGACCCGGTCCAATCGGTCTTTATGAACCCGGAAGTAATCATACCCGGTCCGGCTGATGAAATGATCAGCCGCAAAGGCGGAACCCTGGATCGCAGAGTATTCGAGGCAATGCGCAAAGAATTCTATGAACTGCGGGGCTGGGACTCTGAGACAGGTCTGCAGAAGGCGGAAACCCTCGAAAGGATCGGACTTTCCCAGCTGGCACAGGAATTAAAAGAGAATGATCTGCCTATTTTATAGCTTTCGGTGGCGCCCTGATTCTCAATCCCTCAGGCTTTTGCAACGGTAGTCAAAATCTGATGAAAGAAGACGTATCATCCTCCGCTTTCACCCGACTGGTTTTTCACATTTAAGCCGTCTGGTAAGAGTAGATCGGCAATGTGTTAGACGAACACAAAGACTAGAGCTGTTGGGGTGGCTATCCACTCGACGGAGCGGTCGATGAATGCAGCATTACGGGACGAAACATCGATTTCCCCGTTCAGGTGGAAAGAGAGCATTTGCTTTGATGTATGTTCCTCCGTCCACAGTTCACTTGCCGAATAGAACTCAAACGGCTTAGGGCGTGTGTTTATTTTTTCAAGCTCCCCAAACATTTTTCACCGATCATTTTCTTAGAACGAAACACGTGATTTTAAAGGTCCGGATATCATCACCCTCGTAATGTTATCTGTGCCAAAATGCAATGTCTTGCCAGAAAACCAGATACAACTGGATATAGCTATCAGATATGACAGGTCACACATAACCGGAAATTGCTATACGAACGCCGATACCATTCCATTGGTTCAATTTCAAGTTTTTAACAGAAAACTACGCATATACTCAGCTGAGATCGAAACGGGAACCCAGAGACAGACCGATTATCCGGCAGGCTTTTGGGCAGACAGACTCGATCTTATTGACGGTCGCGAACGGGGCGGATTCCTTTCAAATTGCGGCCTGACGATAATTACCCTCCACCATATCGGGTTTTTATAACCTTCGTTCATTACGGCATAAGTTATTTGCGGTAAGGCACCCAAAAATCAACAAGACTATTCATAACTCAAAGCTTGTCTTGTGGTTATTTTTTCAGCGCGCCCAGCCGGGTGCATGGTGGCTGCAATCGAACCGGCCACTCTTATTAGCACCCAAATCATCATCGCAACAGACGAAACAGACAGGGGCAAAGGCGCGCGCAAGGCCATGATCCCGATCAACTGCCCCATATAAAACGATAGAAGCAAGGACAGGCCAAAAGCGGTGAGAATACTGATGATACCACTGAGCAGCCCTTCGTTTATCATAAGGCGGCGGATTTTTTTCGGCGTGGCACCGATAGCTCGCAACACGCCTGTTACCCGCGTTCGCTCGCTAACATTCATACTCATCGCCGACATCAAACCGAGGGCGCCGACCCGTCCCATCAAAATGGATATGGCCAGCAGGGAGTTCACCAAAACACCCATATGTTTGGCCATGGCATTGTCCAGCAAAGAAACAGGGATGCTCTGGTTGACAGAAATCCTTTCTCGCGAAAGGAGATTTTCGATTTCGATTGTTTTCATCCGGGCGTTTTTGAAGCCACGATTTTGAAAAGAAATGCGAATCATGTTGGCCAGGCTGCCCGTATGCGTGACTTTTTTAAAAGTGTTCAACGGGAAAAAGGCCGTCGCCGGTGATGCAACATCTTCGACAAAACCAACAATCCGCCACTTGTGGGGTGTATTTCCGATGGAAAGCGAGATACAATCGCCGATGCCAACACCGGGCAACAACGAGCGGGAAATCTGGTTGAGCACCACATCGTCGGCATTTTCATCGCTTAGCCGGTTGCCCGCCTGCAGCGGCAAGCTGAGAAGATCTGTTTTTGGCGGGAGCGCCAGCATGATAAAACTGCCGTGCCTTTTATCGGGGTGGGTGTGAAATCTCTGGGGTCGGGCCCAATGCCGTTAACTTCGTGGCTGGAAGCCACTCCCACAGCAAAATGAGGTTAAGTTGACAGCATTGGGTCAGACCCTCACTGACCTCTCGCTGGCCTCTTCAACGTGGTGTTTCGGGTAAATGTAAGCCTTGATGGTATTTAGCCTCCTTTCATAATCAAGGATCATCAGCTTGAACCACCCAACCGACCCTTGATGGGGGGGCATGGGGCTGCCCCGAACGGCCCTTATTATTTAGCAGCGCAACCAGAGTCTAATACCGGATAATGGGGACATCCAAGATTCCCCCTGCTTCAGCTTCAGCAGCGTTTTGATCGGTTTTCGGTTTGGCCCCTATTTTTGAGCTGAGCTTGATCTTTGACCATCTCTAATTTTCTGCCTGATTGTGTCCACTTTCCTTTAAATGTTCCAAAGCAGATGTTGCTGAAAATTTTCTTCTTGACAGATCGGAATTATGGTAATACCAATGTACCAAAGCATCCAATCGCAAACTCGAGGGGTATTATGACCCAGCCAAAAGCTTTAGGCCCGGATATCCAGCAATTGTATACATACTATGAGTTGCCCATCGGTGCCACCGCCATCGGTCTGCCACCGGGCCGTTCCACCGGATTGTGGCGCTATACCAAACCGCTTTTCCGGGTCAAAGTCCCTCCCTGCCAGCATGCCTGCCCTGCAGGGAACTGGATTCAGAAATTTATCGCTAAAACGGGTGCTGAGCAATTCGATGACGCATGGGAAGCGCTGACGCTTGAGAATCCGTTTCCCGGTCTTTGCGGGCGGGTTTGCTATCATCCATGTGAATTATCCTGTAATCGACAAGAATTGGACGGGGCGACTGCTATTCACTCAGCAGAAAGATATTTAGCCGACCATTTTTTTCAGCAACCCCTGACGCCGCCGCTAATCCGCGAAAAACAACACAAAAAGGTCGCGATTGTGGGTTCAGGACCGGCCGGACTGGCCTGTGCCTATTTTTTGATCATGATGGGATATGAAACGATTGTTTATGAGGCCAACAACGAACTGGGAGGCATGCCGCAGATTGGGATTCCAAGATACCGACTCCCCAAACAGATTCTGGACAAAGAAATCAATGATATCCTTGCCTTAGGGGTCGAGGTCAGAAAGGGCCGGCGCATCGGTAAGGACTTGCCGTTCAAAGAGTTGCTTGCCTATGATGCCGTTTTTTTGGCCACAGGGGCCCACCGCGCAGCCCGACTGGATATTCCGATCTTAACTCAGGAGAACATTTACCAGGGACTTGATTTTCTTGCTCAAAATAACCTTGGGCAGCCGCCGGAATTAGCGAAAAAGGTGCTGGTTATCGGTGGCGGCAACGTCGCCATCGATGTTTGTCGGACTCTCATTCGTCGGGGGTGCGCCCCCGCCCTGCTTTACCGCAGAACCCGCAATGAAATGCCCGCCCATCATGATGAAATCTGTGATGCCGAAGACGAAGGCCTCCAATGTCAATATCTTCTGGCCCCGACATCCGTCAGATCCTCAAAAAGTGGAGGGATATCGCTGGAATGCACCAAAATGAAACTTACAGGGACGGGTCCGGACGGACGGCCCCAGGTCGCTCCTTTGGCTGGCGAAGCCGAATTTTTTGAAGCGGATCAAATTATCCTGGCCACCGGAGAAATACCGGATCTCTCCTATCTGCCGAACGATGTTCAAGTGTCCGACGGTTTGGTTCAGGTCAATGCAACCGGACAAACGAGCATCGAGAAGGTTTTCGCCGGCGGCGACATTGCCGGTCAACCGTGGACCGTTGCGGCCGCCATCGGATCGGCCAAACGGGCGGCGATTGGCATTGATCACTATCTGAGGGGCGATGATCTGCAAGCGCTCATCGGGCAGGGTGAGATCGCCAAGACCATGCGGGTCCATCTCGGAATCGAGGCGGCGCCAGCGTCAGATGCGCAGGAACTCGCAGATTTCCAGGATTTAAACCTGGCGCACACCTGTGCGTTACCGAGTCATACTTCTGAAAAAATGCCGGTTGATGAGCGCATTTGCGATTTCAGTGAGGTTGACTGCGGCCTGGAGACGACATCGGCCGTCGAGGAGGCCCGACGCTGCCTCAGCTGCGGGGTATGCAGGATGTGCGGAAATTGCTATCTTTTCTGTCCCGACGGCGCCATTGAATTTGATCCGACGGTTGCGCAATATATCATCAATTATGATTATTGCAAGGGCTGCGGCATCTGCTTCAGAGAGTGCCCTGTGGGGACCATCTGCGTCAAGACGGAAGAGGAGAGATGATGGCTGCGAATCGCAAGATGTTGACCGGCAATTACGCCGCCGCGCATGGCGCGCGGCTGGCTCGCGCGGAGGTGGTACCGGTTTATCCAATTACACCCCAGACGCACATTATGGAAAAAATGGCGGAATTCATCGAGAAGGGTGAGCTGGATGCCGAATTTGTGCCGGTCGAGTCCGAGCACACGGCAATGGCAGTCGCCATCGCGGCGCAGGCGACCGGGGCGCGAACCTTTACGGCGACTTCCGCCCAGGGGCTGGTCTACATGCATGAAAACCTCTTTGTTGCTTCAGGCCTCAGACTGCCCATTGTCATGGCGATTGTCAACCGCGCCCTGGGTGCACCCAACACCATCTGGCCGGACCTTTCCGATTCATTAGACCAGCGGGATACGGGCTGGATTCAAATCTATGTGGAAAGCGCGCAAGAAGCCCATGATATGATCGTGCAGGCCTACCGCATCGCGGAAGACCAACAGGTTCTTTTGCCCGTGGCGATTTGTTTTGAAGGGATCATCATATCACACTACATGGAGCCGGTCGAAATTCTCGACCAGCAGAAAGTAGATCAGTTTTTAAAGCCCTACGAACCGAAGCATGTCATTCTCGATCCGGACAGACCCATGGCGGTGGGCCAGATCGTCATGGATGATTCCTATTACACAGAGTATCGCTACCAGCAGCAGGAAGCCATGGATAATGCCCAGAGAGTGATCCAGGCGGTGGACGCTACTTTTGGCGATACATTCGGCAGACACTATGGCGGACTGATTGCGGCAGAAGGCATGGAAGACGCCGAGATTGCGCTTCTGACACTGGGGAGTTTGACTTCAACCGCCAGAGCGGTGGTCAAAACCCTGAGAGAGGCGGCGGGTATTCCTATCGGGTTGATCAAACTGCGGGCCGTGAGACCCTTCCCTGATCGAGACCTCAAAAAATATCTTTGCGATATGAAAGCCGTTGCCGTGCTCGAAAGAGATGTATCGATTGGGGCGGCAGGGATCATTTACACAGAGCTCGCCCGCATTTTGAATGGGGATAGAAAACCCAGGCCGCTTATTATCGACTACATACTTGGCCTCGGGGGAAGAGATGTGACAATCGAAGATATCCGAGAAATCGGATTGAACCTTTATGAAAACAGAGATTCAAACAGCGTTTCCAATCCGGTTCGTTGGTCTCAAGTTAGGGGTTTGTGATGAGTACGTTAGCCGAAAGCTTGCCCAAAGAGGAATTGTTTCATCCGGGACATCCCTTTTGTCCGGGCTGCCCCGGAGGCGTGATCATGCGCTGGGTCACCAAGGTCCTGGGGCGGAATTCCATCTGCACCCTGTCGGCCTCCTGTGTTGCCCTGCCGGCCATGGTTTATCCGCATTCTCTTGAAATTCCCTCTCTCTATATTGCCATGGCGCCCTCACCGGCCGGGCTTACTGGCATCAGCGCCGCTATCCGGGTTTTGAAGCGCAAGGGACGCATCCCGGCGGACCGCAAAATTAATGTCTTTGTCATGTCGGGCGACGGCTCAGCGGGAGATATCGGCATGGCGAGTCTTTCGGGTGCCGCTGAGCGCAACGATGACGGCATATTTTTTTGCTTTGATAACGAAGCCTACATGAATACGGGAATTCAGCGCAGTGGCTCAACCCCGGCCTTTAGCTGGACCACCTCGACCCTGAGCGGCAAACCGCAAAAGAAAAAGGATTTGCCTCGGATCATGGCGGCCCATGATATTCCTTATGTGACCACCGTTTCGATTGCGCATCCCGAGGATTTCATTAAAAAGATTGAGAAAGCCAGAGACATGGAGCCCGGTTTTAAATATTTCCATATTCTCGCGCCGTGCCCGCCGGGCTGGCGGTTTCCGGAAAAAGAGACTATTCACATAGCCCGTCTTGCAGTCGAAACGGGGTTCTGGGTGCTCTACGAAATAGAAAATGGTTCCTTAACCATTAATTGCCGACCGGAAAAAAGAAGGCCCGTGGATGCATATCTTAGAGCCCAGGGACGATTTAAAGGGCTTTCTGAGGAGGGCATTCAGGCTCTGCAAAAGTGGGTCGACGAGCGATGGAATGAGATTGGGGGATGATATAAGCTTGCCTCCAAATTCAGCATTTTTTGTTGAAAATAAGGGAAGAATTCGCCCCGAAAAGGAAATGAGGCTTTTTATCCAGGTAGCTTAACTCAAAAGAACACCAAAAACAGGAGAGAAGAATCATGATTACCGACGATCTTAGCCGAGCAGAGACCCAGAAGCTGTTTTCAGACATCAACCAAAAATGGGAGGATTGGTACAAGGCGACCTATTGGGCGGAGGACCCCAGGGCACCGCTGGTGACCCCGCCGCTGGATCCGACGCCGGAGGGGTTGGAGAAGGAAATTTGGGTCAAAGCCAGTCTGCTGACCGATGGGGTGCGATTTGATGAATCGGCCTTGGAAGGTATCTGTGATGTCTACCGCGAGCAGTCCCGTTGGCTATTTGACTGGAATATCGGCGAGCATACCTACTATCTGCCGGAGGAGTTGCTTTTGCCCATGGACAGCATTGTGCAGGTCAGGGAAAACAGAGATTCCCGGTGGCTGTGCACGGTCGAAGACGGAGTGATGATGCTCAAGCGTGACGGGGAATTTGTGATCGAATGCCGCCATATCCCCAGACCCCGGTATTATAGCCTGGAGGCATCACCGGATATCATCATGCGCCGCATTGCCCCCAAGCGTGGTCAGGACTGTCTGGTTTTGAACTATGCCACTTTTTGTATGTACTGGACTGGGGGCAACGGATGTGACTTTTGCAACATTGTGCCGAACATGAACTGGACCAAGGATGATCTGCAGGTTTCCAAGCGCTCCTACGACCAAATTCTCAAAACCACCAAGGCGGCCTTTGATGAAGGCTGCGTCAAGCACATCCTGCTGACCGGCGGTTATTTAACCCGCGGCAAAAACAAAGCCGGCGAAATCGTGGACCGCGAAGACGAGATGGTTTTGAGTGTGATTCGCGCGATGCAGGAAGCCCTGCAACGGGATGACATTCCGGTCAACGTGATTCGCACGGCGCCGGAAGACAAGGACCTCAAGAGTATCGAGCAGCATAAGGCCCAAGGGGCGTTTTCGGTGGCTTACAATTTAGAGATCTGGGATCCGGTTCTGTTCGAAAAATACTGTCCGGGCAAAGCCAAGGTTCAGGGCCGGGATCACTGGTTGAGAGCACTGGAGGTGGCCACGGAGGTCTACGGTCCCGGAAGGGTGAGCACCCATTTTGTGACGGGGTTTATGGAACCGGCGGAGAGCCTGCTCGAGGGTGTCGAGTGGATGTCGGAACGGGGGATCGGCAGTATTCCGTTGATCTGGAGTCCAGTTGAGGGTACCAAATACTCCAAATTTCGGGCCCCCAATGCCGATTGGTTTGTGGAGATGGTCAAAAAGATTGCCGACATTCGTCTCAAGCACGGGGTGGATGCATTTGATCCGGCCGGGCTTCCCAATGACTGTTACCTGTGCGGCATGCCGTCCTTAATTGCCGAAGAGCTTCGCCTGCGCAAAGTTCAGCGGGAATTGGAGACCGGGAAAAAAGAGGCGGTGGCAGTGTAAATGGGGGCGAAACCCCTAACTTGAGAAGGAGGTTATTGATGAAACATATCAACTATCAGGATGAAAAGCCGGAAGAGATTACCGCGGCCGGGGCCAGAGACGTCACACTGCGTACGGTCATCGGGAAAAAAGACGGTGCCCCGAATTTTGATATGCGCGTTATCAGCTTTGCACCCGGAGGGCAAAGCCCTAACCACAGCCATGATTATGAGCATGAAATCTATGTGTTCAAAGGCCAGGGAAGCGTCGAGATAGACGGGAAGCAAATCCAGGTCAAGCCCGGTGACGCGGTCTACGTGCCGGCCAATGCGGCCCATCAATTTAAAGCCGAGGATGGCATGGAAATGGTCTGAGTGATTCCTCAGATGCCGCCTGGAAGGTGACGCCATTCATCCTTGCATTTATGAGCAAATCCAATACAACTCCGGAACGCTCGATTCGATCTGGAAGTCAAGCGAGTGGAAATGCCAGTTGCAAATTATACCGAAAGGAGTTGATCCATGGACATTCCGATTACTCTGGTTCGGGCCGGCATGGCACGGCAGAAGCCGGCCGACGAATCCCAGCTTGGATTTGGGATTTACTTTTCCAACCATATGTTCATCCTGGATTACGAAATCAAAAAAGGATGGCATTCTCCCAGGATCGTACCTTACGCGCCATTTATTCTGGATCCGGCGGCGGTTGTGCTCCATTACGGTCAGGAGGTTTTTGATGGACACAAGGCCTACCGCCACCCCGACAATCGGATCGCACTTTTTAGAGCGCAGGACAACCTGAAGCGAATGCAGCAATCCTGCGAACGGTTGTGTATACCGGGATTTCCCACCGACCTGGTATACGAAGGGATGAAAAAGCTCATCCAGGTAGACAAGGACTGGGTTCCTGCCGCACCGGGAACCTCCCTTTATGTGCGTCCGACCATTATTGCAAATGAAGCTTTCCTTGGCGTCCGACCGGCCCATGAGTACATTTTTTACATCATCACCGGTCCGGTCGGCGCTTACTACCCGGAGGGATTCAATCCGGTGACGATCCTGGTGGAAGAAACTTATGTCAGAGCCGCTCCCGGCGGCCTCGGTCAGGCCAAAACTTCCGCCAACTATGCGGCCAGCCTCAAGGCCCAGGTGGAAGCCCATGCGAAAGGATACACTCAGGTTCTCTGGCTGGACGCCGTGGAGCGGCGATATGTGGAAGAAGTGGGAACCATGAATATCTGTTTCAAGTTCAAGGACGAGCTTGTGACACCGCCGCTGGCGGGAACGATCCTGCCCGGCATCACCCGCGATTCCATCCTGACCATGTGTCGCGATATGGGACTTACGGTCAATGAGCGCCCGGTGGCCATTGATGAAGTCATTGACAAGGCAAAGTCCGGTGAACTGGCAGAGGCCTTCGGCGTGGGCACTGCTGCAGTTATATCGCCCGTGGCAAGCTTTGGCTACAAAGGGGAGGATGTGACCGTCGCAGACGGGCAAACCGGAGAGCTTGCCCAAACCCTTTTTAAAAGGTTGACCGATCTCCAGTACGGATTGGCGCCCGATCCCTATGGCTGGATAGCGGTGATTGCCTGATGTCGCACGCTCATCTTACCTGTGAAGATGTCTTAATGTTCTTGCGGAAAGCGGTGTGTGATGGATTTATTTTTCCAGCTTTTAGTTAACTCTATTATTGCAGGCGGTATATATACCCTGGTGGCCATTGGTTACACCATGGTCTACGGCGTACTCAAGTTCATCAACTTTGCCCACGGGGACCTGGCCATGGTGGGGGCATATATTACGTACTTTTTAATTCAATATGTGGGTCTGCCAATTTTACCTTCCATCGGGATTGCCGTCATAACGGTGGCGGCGTTAGGTATTCTGATCGAAAAAATTGCCTACAAACCCCTCAGAGATGCGCCCCGTTTGGCCCCTCTGATCACGGCGATCGCCGTATCGATCTTTCTCCAAAGCGCGGTTATGCTTCTCTTTGGCGCCCGAACAAAAACGCTGAGGATAGTTTCCGCTAAAGGGCTGTTGTTCCTGGGGGCCTACATCACACCGATTCAGATTGTCATTGTTCTGACCTCCATCCTGCTGATGATCCTTTTGAATCTGTATTTAAAAAACGCCAAGCTGGGCAAGGCCATGCGCGCCACCGCCGATGAAATGACCATTGCTTCGGTCGTCGGTATCCAAGTTGACCGGGTTATCTCCTATGTTTTCGGTATCGGTTCCTCCCTGGCTGCGGTGGCCGGAATCCTCATCGCATTTGAGACCAATTTAAACCCTGTAATGGGTTTTATTTTAGGTATCAAGGCGTTTGCTGCCGCGGTTGTCGGAGGGATCGGATCGATTCGAGGGGCGATGGTGGGAGGATTCATTATCGGGTTTGCCGAGAATTTTGGGATTTGGTATATCCCCACGGGTTATAAGAATTCAGTGGCCTTTGTCATTCTGGTTTTGGTCCTTCTCCTCAGACCGTCGGGTATATTTGGCATAAAGCCGGAAGAAGAATTCAAACAATGAACTATGTTTTTCACATCGTCATTTTTTTCTGTATTTACTCCATGCTCTCATTGAGCATGAATATGATTGTGGGCTTGACCGGAATGTTCAACCTGGGCCATATCGCCTTTTTCGGAATCGGAGCGTACTGCTCCGCCCTTTTGGCATTCCAGGGCTTCCCCTTTCTGGCCTGCCTTTTTCTGGGCGCGCTGCTGGCCGGAATGATCGGGTATTTTATCGGCATTCCGACACTCAAACTAAAAGGAGACTATCTGGCCATCGCGACTTTAGGACTGGGGGAATCCATCAAATCGGTATTCAATAACTGGATGGGCCTTACCCGCGGTCCTATGGGCCTGCCGGGAATACCGAAACCAAAAATCTTTTCGCTTCATATAACCAGCACGGAATCCTATTTAGTATTTGCGCTTATTTTCTTTCTGATTACGTTTCTGATTATGGAGAAGTTGTTCCGCTCTCCGTACGGACGGGTTCTGAAAGGAATTCGAGAAGATGAGTTTGCCGCCCAGGCATTGGGCAAAGATGTCTATCGATTTAAACTGCGTGCCCTTTTCCTGGGCTGTTTTTTTGCCGGCATGGCCGGCAGCCTTTACGCCCATTACATCAGCTTCATTGATCCATCTTCATTTACCATCCAACAAACAATTTTTATCCTGATTATGGTCGTGCTGGGTGGAATGGGCAACAACTTTGGCGCAGTTTTGGGAGCCGTGATCATCATTTTAATTCCGGAGCTCCTGCGCCTTTTGGAACTGCCGGGACGCGTTACAGGGCCCCTGAAGCAGATGATATTCAGCGTGATGCTGATTCTGCTGATGCTCTTTCGCCCAAGAGGAATCCTGGGTCGGGAAAAAAGTCGGGTTGAAAGGTTTGAAAAGGTCTATGGCGATCTTGAGGATTGATAATATCAGAAAGGCCTTCGGTGGGGTTGTGGCCCTGAACGGCTGTTCGTTCGATGTAAAAGATAACTCGATTACGGGACTCATTGGACCGAACGGCTCCGGGAAGACCAGCCTTTTTAATGTCATCACCGGATTTTACCGGGCTGACGATGGAGTGATATATTTTAAAGATCGCGAAATCACACGTTTGAGGCCGTATGAGATTGCCCAGGAGGGCATCGTGCGAACCTTCCAGATCACACGTGTATTTTCCGGAATGACTGTAATGGAGAATATGCTCTATGCTCCGAAACAGCAATTGGGCGAAAGCTTTCTGCGGGCGCTTTTTCAAATAGGACCGATACGCAAGCAGGAGGAGGTCAACCGCCAAAAAGCGATGGAACTGCTTGAACTGGTCGGGCTGGATGAGCTGCACAGGGAATATGCCGCCAATCTCTCCTATGGCCAGAAAAAGCTTCTTGAATTGGGAAGGTCGCTTTTGACATCGCCGGAATTGATAATGCTGGATGAGCCGGCGGCCGGAATCAACCCCACCATGATCAACAAGATGAAAAAGGTCATCTTGGACCTCCATCGGGAGGGCAAAACCTTTCTCATCATTGAGCACGATATGCAGTTTGTCATGAGCATTTGCGAAAATGTGTTCGTATTGGACTTTGGCGCAAAAATTTCAGAAGGACCCCCGGAATTCGTACAAAAAGATAAAAATGTCGTGAAGGCCTATTTAGGGACGACGTATGATTTTGGAAATTAACAGGCTGCACGCGGGTTACGGCAGGATCAAAGTCCTGCGCAATGTATCCCTTCAAGTGGATGCCTCAGAAATTATATGCATCATCGGACCCAATGGGGCAGGCAAGTCCACCGTGCTCAGATCGATATCCGGTATCCTCAACCCCATGTCGGGGACGATCAAATTTCTGGGGCAGGATATCGGCGGCCGGCGGCCGGACGAGGTTGTTAAAAGCGGAATCTGCTTTGTTCCTCAAGGAAGGAGTGTGTTTCCTTCCCTTACCGTAGAAGAGAATTTGGAAATGGGAGCTTTTATCCGGGATGACAAAGCCGAAGTTAAAAAAGATATCGCCGAGATTTACCAACGATTCCCCATTCTCGCGGAAAGGCGCAAGCAGAATGCCGCGACGCTCAGTGGGGGGGAGCAGCAGCTTCTGGTGATCGGGCGGGCGCTGATTCTGCATCCTAAGCTGTTGCTTCTTGACGAGCCCACCTTGGGATTGGCGCCGATGTTTCGTCAAATGATTTTCGAGAAAATCATGGAAATTAACAGAGAGGGGACTCCGGTTATTCTGGTTGAACAAAATGCCTACGGGGCGTTGCAAATATCGCATCGCGGTTATGTACTCGAACTCGGCCGAAATAAGATGACCGACAGCGGTCAGAACCTTCTTGAAAATCAGGACGTCGTCAGGTTATATATGGGGGGCTAGATTCATGGCGGAAAATAATCAAATGAAAGTGAGGTGTGATAGGATTCGTAAGGCGTGCTCTGAACGCGGTTTAAAATATATTTTGAAAGGAGAAGGTCATGAAAGTAAAAGCTTTGCTAACGCTGTGTGTGGTAATTGGATTTGGTCTATTTGCTTTGGGAGGCAACAGCCTTGCTGAAGATGTCTACAAGATCGGGTTGATCGAACCCTTGAGCGGTAATCTGGCGGTATACGGGCTGAACATTCAAAAGGGTGTCGATCTGGCGGTGGAACGGCTAAACGCTGCGGGTGGGATAAACGGCAAAAAAATTGTTATGGTGTATGAAGACAACATCGCCGACCCTGCCAAGACGGTCTCGGCCATGAAAAAGCTGGTAACGGTTGACAAAGTTCCCGCCGTGATCGGCGCCGCTACGAGCACCGCGACCCTGGCGGCCTGCCCCGTCGCGGAGGAAAACCAAGTTGTCCTTGTCGCGCCGCCTTCTACTTCTCCTGATATCACGACGAAATGCGGCGATTTCACTTTCCGCGTCATTGCCTCGGACTCTTATCAAGGGGTCGTCATGGCGGACGTATTCTGGGATCTGGGATACAAGAAGGCTGCTGTAATGTTCGTAAACAGCGACTACGGCCGGGGATTAAACGATGCCTTCGTCAACGCCTTTGAGAAAAAAGGCGGTAATGCCCTTGCCAGCATTGCATTTGAAAAAGAGGGTAATGATTTCAGGACCGAGCTATTGAAGGTCAAAACATCCAAGGCGGGAGCCGTCATGGTCGTTGGTCATCCGGCAGAAGCATCCATCATTTTTAAGCAAGCCAAAGAGATCGGTATTGATGTTCAATGGTTGGCCTCTGAGGGCATCAAGAGCGATGAGACGATAAAATTAGCCGGCGATGCCGCCGAGGGAATTTTGGTCATGTCTCCAAAAGTGGACACTGAAACATCTCTCTACAAGGACTTTCGCAAGGATTACATGGCCAAATATAAAGAAGAGCCGCCGATCTTCTCGGATTTTGCCTATGATGCCCTCAACATGATTGCCAAGGCGATCGAGGTAGGTGGATATACAGGTCCCGGGATCAAAGATGGTTTAAAAAAGGTAGGCCAAAACTACCCCGGTGTCACCGGGGATAAGACTTTCGACCAGTACGGCGACGTGGCCGGAACGTTTGAGGTCTGGACGATCAAGGAAGGCAAAATCGTTCCCTATAAAAAGTAATATGGAAAAGAGCGAGTCGATTCACGAACGGCGTCTTGGCCCTGATTATTCTTGAAGCGTGAATAATCAGGGCTAATTGTCTCAGCCGGCGGGGCGCGTACCTTTAAATTGCATAACATGTTCTCTTGGATTCAGATTTTTGTTATGAAAACCGTTGTCAATTTATGCAACGTCAGAGCTTATTCAACCCGTCCACGACACTTAAAGGAAAGGCACATGAAGGAAATTAAGATTTTAGGCCGGGGGGGTCAAGGGGCCGTGACCGGTGCGCAGATATTGGCAACAGCGGCCTTTCTCGAGGGATATTGGGCCCAATCTTTTCCCCAGTTCGGCGCGGAACGGCGAGGAGCACCGGTCATCGCTTATTTGAGGTTGGCTGATGAGCAAATAGCGATCCGGAGCAAAGTGTAT
Source organism: Desulfobacterales bacterium (assembly GCA_020345785.1). Next base: position 103,194 of record CP070771.1, on the reverse strand, counting down.
ACACCGGATGTCGTCATTGTGATGGACTTCAATCTTTTTAAGATGGCCAAGCCGTTGGCCGGCCTTAAGTCTGATGGAACGGCCATTATCAACTGCACTGACGATAATATCGCCAAGCTTCGTGAGCTCACCGGCAACGTTGAACGTCTTTTTAGCATTGATGCGACGTTGATCGCCCATGAGACCTACGGCAAAACCACGATTCCCATCACCAATGTCATTTTGATTGGTGCATACTGTGCAGCCGCAGGGGATGTCTCCCTTGAGTCGATTTACAAAGCCCTCCCTGATTTTTTCCCGGACGACAAAATCGAGATCAACCGGAAGGCGGCGCGGATGGGGTATGAAAACCTAAAAGCGTTGTCTTAATGCAGGTCGAAAGGAGAGACGCATGAAAATTGCTATTGTGGGTGCGGGTGCCATGGGTTCCATGACCGGAGGCTTGCTGAAGGAGGCCGGCAAGGACGTCTGTCTATACAGCACCAATAAAGAGCATATCGCAAGGATCAGAACAGACGGCCTACTGCTAGAGGGCATCGGCGGAGAACGGATCGTACCCATCGAGGCCACAGACGCCATTGAAGATTTAGGTCCGGCGGATCTCATCATCCTCTGCGTGAAATCCTATGACACCAAAGCCGCCGCGGAGGCGGCCGTTAAAATTGCCGCCGAAGAGACAACCGTGCTGACCCTGCAAAACGGACTTGGCAACGTGGAGATCCTGGAAAGAGTTTTCGGCAGCCAAAGGGTTCTGGCAGGCACTTCAGATGCGGCCGCCACGGTTATTGAACCGGGCCGGATCCGGCACACGGCCCACGGCAATATTTATATCGGGGAGGCCGATGGACGGATCACCGAGCGGGTGGAAAAGATTGTCAGTTTGTTCAAGGCGGGCGGTTTTAAAACTTACGCTTCGGACAACGTCATGGGCTTGATCTGGACCAAACTTATTTTCAACCTGGGCATCAATCCCCTGGGTGCGATTCTGCGGGCTAAATGCCGTAAACTCATTGATAATGAGCCGTCCAGGGCAACCATGAAACTGATAGTTGAAGAAGCCCTGAGAGTGGCCGCAGCCAAAGGAATTCGATTACTTTACGAAGATATGCTGCAGGCAGCCTATGATTTGGCTGAAAAGAACGCCGACAGCTTCAGTTCCATGGTACAGGATATGTTTAAAGGCAAGAAAACGGAGATTGATTTCATCAGCGGCGCCGTGGTCAGGGAAGGTCAGAAAATCGGCATCCAGACACCCATCAATCAAATCATGTCTTATTTGGTAAAAGCCCTCGAAGAAACCCGGCCAGGAGGGGCCTGAAACGCCGGCAAGACACCTATGATGTAAAGATCAGGACCGATTAGCCGAAAGAAAATTTTCCAGCACCTCTTGAACCACGGAATACGGGTCATTGCGTCCTTGCATAATGACTTCGATGTATTGGCGCTTTTTGCCGGTGCCTTTGAGTCCGGCAAAAACTAATTTTTCGATTTCATCCTTAAAGATCAGACCCAGTTCCTGCTCGATGCGCTGGGCGTGCAAGTCTTTGATGACCTGATGATCCCGAATATAGGTTTGGTGGTCCATGACGGCCTTTACCAGCGTATCGATGCCTTCGATATCCTTTGATTTGGGGGCCACGGCAACGGTGGGGATAATGAGCGGACGCCACGCTCCCTCCGCCTCGGCTGCGGCGACAAACACGGTGGCTTCCAGGCTGCGCAAAAGAACGTCAGCGCCTTGCAGGTCGGCCTTGTTCAGTACGATGAGGTCGGCGATTTCCATGATACCGGCCTTCATGGCCTGAATATCATCCCCCATGCCGGGCGTCAAAACCAGCAGGCAGGTCTGGGCAAGGTGAATGATGTCGATTTCATCCTGGCCGACGCCCAACGTCTCGATAATGATGACCTCATTGCCCATCGCTTCCATGATCCGGACTGCATCGGCGGTTGCGCGCGCCAATCCCCCTAAATAGCCCCGCGAACCCATCGACCGGATGAAAACACCGTCATCCAGTGAATGCTGCTGAAACCGGATGCGGTCACCCAAAATGGCACCGCCTGAAAACGGGCTGCTGGGGTCGACCGCGACGACACCGACCTTGTGGCCCATGCGGCGAAAACTTTTGATGAGATGGTTGATTAAACTCGATTTCCCGCTGCCGCTTGAACCGGTTAGGCCGATTATCATGGATTTGCCGCTTCGGGGGTATACCTGCTTCATTAATTCTTTGGCATCGGCGGCGCCGTTCTCAACCATTGAGATCAAGCGTCCCGCCGCCCGGCGGTTGCCGTCCAGCAGCTGCCGAACCATTACTTCCGGATTGTCATGGCGGTCAGGGTCCATGGCGGTCGTCCTACAAGCGCACGTTATCACGAATATAATTAACAAAGGCCGCGGTCAGCGAGCCCCCCCGAAAGACTTCATCCACCCCCATCTTTTTCATGACCGGTATGTCTTCCGGCGGGAAGGATCCGCCCACTACAAAGAGGACGTCCTCCAGATCGTTTTTTTTCATCGCTGCCACGATCTTGGGCGTGTAGACGAGATGTTCACCGGATAGATAGCTGACGCCGATCACCTGCGCATCCTCGTCAATGGCGGCCTGAACGATGGCCTCGGGACTCTGATACATTCCCAGGTACACGACCTCCATGCCGGCTTCTTTGAGCAAGGACGCCACCACTTTGGCCCCTCGGTCATGGCCATCCAAACCCACTTTGCTGATGATCACTTTGATGCGCTTGTCGTTCATTCTCCTTGCTCCTATTGCAAGACATTAATCAAATGGTGATTCAATAATGTTTAGGGGATCATAGGGATAACCATAGGCCTGGCGGACGGTGCCCATCAGTTCTGCCGTGGTCGCAAAGTTTCGGGTCGCCTCGATCATAGCCGAAATGGTGTTGCGACCCGCTTCAGCGTCTTCCCGCAGACGTTTGATGGATTCGGTCAGTTTCTTGAAATCGCGGCTCTTTTTGAGCTGTTTGGTATCCTCGATTTGCTGGCGGGCGGACTGTTCAGGAATACGCTGCACGCCCAGGGGCGTGGAAGTCTCCGGTTCGCCGGTAAAAATGTTGACCCCCACGATGAGTTTGTCTCGGTTGTCGATCTCCTTTTGACGTTTGACGGCTTCCTTTTCGAACTGGCGATCCAGCCATTCGGTCCGGATGGCCTCCGCCATGCCGCCGATGTCTTCAACCTGCTGCATAATGCGCAGGGCGTCTTCCTCCAGCTTGTCGGTCAGGCTTTCAACATAATAAGACCCCCCCAATGGATCGGCCACGTTCGTCACACCGGTCTCATATGCAATGATTTGCTGGGTTCTGAGGGCTTGCAGATGTCCCCTTTCGGTCGGCAGGCACATGGGCTCATCATACGAGCAACAATGCAGCGACTGAACTCCCGCTAAAACGGCTGCCAGGGCCTGGTAAGAGATACGGACGAGATTGTTCAGCGGCTGTTGCGGAATCAGCGAACAACCGGAAGTGTGAACCGCAAAGCGAAACTGCATGGATCGCGGGTCTTTCGCCCCGTAAGTCTCCTTCAATAATTTGGCCCACATGCGCCGCGCCGCCCGTATTTTGGCAATTTCTTCAAAGAAATCGATGTGACTCGACACATAGAAAGTAAATCGGGGCGCAAATTCGTCGATGTCCAAACCGCGACGCAGCAACTCATCGATATAACATTTTGCAATTCCAAATCCGAAGGCCACTTCCTGGGCGGCGGTGATGCCCTGTTCCCTGAGATCATACATATTGACGGTGGTGTAATACCATTTGGGCATGTTGCGAGTACAGAATTCCATGACATCGGTTCCGAGCTTGATGGAAAGATCCAAAGGACAGGCCGGCCGAAATCCACAATAGCGGAAATGAATGGGATCATTTTGAACCGAACCGCGCAGCCTGCTGATATCGTAACCCTTGTCTCGGGCAACCGCGACATACTGGGCCATGGTCACCGCCGCCACGGTAGAGGCGGTGATCAGCGACCAACTGACCTTGTCCAGAGGTATATCGCCGACCAGGACCTGCATGTCTTTGATCGAGGAGATATTGACGCCGGTCAGCCCGACCTCGTTTTGAGCGTAGGGATGGTCCGGATCCAAACCCATCTCATAGGTCACATCGGCGATGGTGTTCAATCCTGTGCCCCCCTGTTCGAAACAATAGGCAGCCCTGCGGTGGGTGTCGGCCGGTGAGCCGATTCCGACAACTTCGCGTCGGGTCCAGTATCGGCCCCTGAACATATTGCGATGGATACCCCGCGTGAAAGGATATTCTCCCGCATCGCCGATGTTTTTGGCATAGTCTTCATTTTGCCTGTCTCGGGGGGTATAGATCTCTTTGACATCATATCCGGACCAGGTTCGGGTACTTTGGGGTTTTTCATAATAATTGGACAAGTAATCTTCCCAGATCGTCTCCCCGCTGCATTCCACATTTTTTGGGTTCTTGGCGAATTGACTCATATACCCCCCTTGCCCGCCATCCAGACCTGAATGGCAGGCTGAATTAGATTGAACGTTGCAATTTGGTTTGGGTTGGCATTATTCTCTCCACCGGCTAGCCTGTGTCATAATGTCATTTTTTTAGTGCGGTGATTTAATCGCTTTTAAGGCTTGCACTGGAGAGCCAAATATGTTATTTACTCGAAAGAAAATTTTGCTTACAAGTAAGTTAATAACTTTTTAAAGATCAAAAGTCAAGCCTTTAATTGAGGTCTGCGATGAATGAGAGTACCGAATTCAAAAATCAGGATAAAAGCCTGAGAAAAAAAATGATCATTAACGCCGCCATCAAAGTCTTTCATCAAAAAGGCTATCGCTCCGCAACCCTCGATGATGTGGCCAATGAACTCGGCTTAACCCGGCCGGCGCTTTACCACTATGTATCATCCAAGGAGAATCTTCTTTCCCTGATTTATCTTAAGGCGCTGGAGCGCTTTTTTGCCATTATTTACGAAATCACCGGTATGGATCTGTCACCCCCGGAAAAACTGAGGGTCTTTGTTCGCCGCCATCTTCATAACATCGTCATTGAGAATTTGGCCATGTTCACCGTTTTTTTCAGTGAGGAGAACCAGTTGCCCGAAGAGGATTTTCAGAAAATTCGAACTGAGAAGCGCAAATTCACCCGTGTCGTAGAGAAAATTATCGAAGAGGGAATCGCCCAGGGCTATTTTCGTGAAGTGAACGTCAGGCTGCAGGCCAATGCCATTATTGGCATGTGCAACTGGTTATTCAGATGGTATAAACCCGGCAAAAGTTCATTTACGCCGGATGAAATAGCCGCTCAATTTATCGATCTCCTGGAAAACGGCCTCTGCCGGCCGAATGGATCGCACGTAAAGTCGGTTGAAACGGAAAAACAACCTATTGAAAAGGTTCGACGCCAGCAAAAGCAGCAGATTCTAAAGCAATTAAAGACGAATTCCGACAAAATTGCCGATCTGATTGAAGCGCTGGAATCCCTCCAGTGAACACGTCACCCTTTCATCCGACCGCCTCGTTGGTATTTCATTTTTCCCCGCGGTTTCAAATCTGACTCTCATCTTAAACTTCATGTTGGAAAACATAAAAAGCACCGAGAGGATGAAGGATTAACCCGCAAACATCCTTTTTTCCTTGACAGATTGGCAATATGGTATTACCAAATAACCAACTTTTAATAAACACTCACCAGCCACGAGATCAATGTAATGACTGAAAATTTGTTCAAGCCGTTGAAGAAAGCTCGACTTTCCGAAGAGATCGTCGACTACATCAAAGAACTTATCGTAGACGGCCGGCTAAAACCTTCGGACAAACTGCCGTCGGAAAGGGATTTGGCTGAACGGTTCAATGTCGGTCGTCCAACCGTCAGAGAGGCCATTCGAACGCTGGAGCTGATGGGATTGGTTGAGGTCTTTTCCGGTCACAAAGGCACGACGATCAAAAACCCCGAGCTGGACACCTATATGGAATCGCTCAGAGAACAGATGGGTTGGATGATTCAAATTGAGCGAACCACGCTGCAGCAGCTGGCTGAAGTTCGGGATGGCCTGGAGACCCGGATTGCCCTTTTGGCTGCCGAAAGAGCCACAAAAAAACAGTTGAAGGAAATGCAAACCATTCTGGACGATATGAAGTCCTGCACAAATGATGTTAATGCCTATCTTGAAAAAGGCATTGAGTTTCACAGCGTGATGGCCCGTGCAACTCATAACCCGATCTTTTTTGCCATCTGGAATGCCTTTGCCGACCTTATTTTCAGGTATTACCGCGACCTGCTCAAAGATCTGGACAGGAAGATCCTCAATAAACTATATATGGTGAATGTTGATGTGCTTGCGGCCATTCGCAGCAAGGATCCCGACAAAATACATCAGGCAATGTCACAGCATATCGGCGCTGAACATGAAATACTCTGGCCGCAGTAGGACCTTAAAACCTGGATTGACCCATAACGGGCGCTTTTCCCAAACACCTTCTTACGATTTAAATACCCTATGAAAAAAAGTGAGAAACTGAGAGAGCTACTGAGCCGTCCCCAAATTCTGATCCTGCCGGGCGCCTATGATGCCTTGAGTGCCAGAATCATTGAGATGTCAGGTTTTAAAGCCCTTATTCACTCGGGTTACGGCACTGCCGCCAGCCTCCTGGCCCAGCCCGATATCGGTCTCGTCAACTTTCGAGAAATGTGCGACCGTGTCCGGTATATTGCCCGATCGGTTGAAATTCCGACCTTTGCCGACGGCGATACGGGTTATGGGAATGCCATCAATGTTTTCAGAACCGTCAAGGAGTATATCTGGGCGGGAGCGGCAGGAATGTTTATTGAAGACCAGATCTGGCCCAAAAAGTGCGGTCACATGTTCGGCAAGGAGACGATCTCCAAGCATGAATTTGTCGTAAAGATCAAGGCGGCTTCGGACGCGAGAAACGAGGAAGATCCTGATTTCGTCCTGATGGCGCGAACCGATGCCCTTGCCGTCAATGGACTGGATGACGCCATCGAACGCGTCAATCTGTGCCGTGAAGCAGGCGCAGATCTGGCCTTTATTGAGGCCTATGAAAACGTCGATCAGATCAAAAAAGCAATAAAAGATTCACAAGCGCCCTTGGCCCTGAACCTCATTGAAGGCGGCAAAACACCGCTGTTCTCCGTCAGAGAGGCCGAGAGCATGGGATTTAAAATCGTGTTTTTCGGGTTAACAGCCTTATACGCTGCAGCAAAAGGAATGATGGATGTATTAAAATTACTGAAAGCCGAAGAAAGCGCCCAACCCTACCTGGATCGCCTGATCACATTTCCCCAATTCGAAGAGATCGTTCATTCTGAGAAGCTAAAACATTTGGTGGATTCATATCTTTCAGCTGAATCATTGGAAGAGTAGCCTCTGATAATCGAAACGATCATCCTTGATTGTGAGAGTATAACTATCAAATGGCTTTGAGGCGTTGATAAGATCTATTCCATGCTTGTTTATATTTAATTTGCGTTTTGTATCATCCCATTCGAAATCCATGCGAATATTGTAGCTACATTTTGGCAATACGTGAAGTGAGATTATCTTTATTTGAAACGTATATAATTCTACTGGCAGAACGCACAGCAACGAGGATATTTTAAAGCGCCATGCGGATGTTTACGGTGACGAGCGCGTCTTTGCCGATGGCCTGGTGCCGTCATTGCAGTTGAAATTGTCCAGCAGTGTTCGTTTGGGGTCGGGCCCAATGCCGTTAACTTAAGGATCCGGTGTATCTTTGTGGGAGCGGCTTCCAGCCGCGATTAACGCTTCGGGGCGACTTTTTTTCGTGGCTGGAAGCCTTTCCCACAGGAAAATTATGTTAAGTTAATAGCATTGGGTCGCCCATTAAAGGGCG
>CP070771.1:67789-95220 GCA_020345785.1 Desulfobacterales bacterium | reverse complement strand
GTTTGGATGATGGATTTCATAATATGACCCATGGGTGTGAAGGGCGAGGGATTTTACTCCAAAGCGATGCGTACGTCAATATCCTCGCACTTGGAAGGATCAACGTGCCCGAAATTCTACAACCTAATGAAATCATATAGCTTTTAACGACGCCATTTTTTTACCATCCTCATGGAATGGTAGAACACTGGAATGTTGGAATAATGGGTTTGGCGGAATGCGATCTGTTTTTATATGGATGGCACGCATTAGATAATAAAATCAGCCCATCATTCCATTATTCCTCTATTCCATTATTTCAATTGTGAGCGAAGCGAACTCAGTTCTATCTTTACATCACGTTGTTCCCGCAATTATCCTTAAAATATCTCTTTCCCGAGCAACCTCCTCCAATTTGCCCGAAAAAATGATTTCTCCTCTTTCGATTACGTATAGACGATCCGCAAAGTCCGGCACGTGATAGATGTTTGACTCCGCTATGACGATGGAAGGTCCCATCTTGGTAATCTCCTGGATGCTGTTCGCCACTTCGGTAACAATGGCCGGGGCCAGACCTTCAAAAGGTTCGTCCAGGATGAACAGCTCCGGATCGAGCGCCAGGGACCTGGCAATGGAAAGCATCTTACGCTCCCCGCCGCTCACCTGGGTCCCTTTGCGGGCTTTGTATTTTGTGAGGACCGGAAACACCTTATAGGCAAGCGCCAGCCTTTCAGAAACAGAGCGGTTGGTCTGCCGGTTCCAGGTCGAAATCTCTATATTTTCGTGGATCGTCAGGTCAGGGAATATGCCGCTGTCTTCCGGGGCATGGCCGATTCCCATGCGGCCGATCTCAAAGGGCTTTTTATCGGTAATATCTTGTCCCTGAAAGAGGATGCGTCCCTTTTCCGGTCTCAGGTAGCCCATGATGGATCTCAGGGTGGTCGTTTTGCCCGCGCCGTTCCGACCGATCAGGCAGACCACTTCACCCTCGCCGACTTCCAAGGAGACATTCCGCAAAATGCGGCTCGCCTTTATGAACACCTCAATCGATTCAACTTGTAATATCATCATGTATGTCTTTAGCTATCGAGCCGCGTCCATGATGCGGCTAAAGGTCTGAAAACACTCCTTCTGGCCCACTACATTACAGATCACATCTTCGTTTCGTTCTATTTCGCCCGGCAGACCGTCGGCCAATATCTTACCCTGTTGAACGGCAATGATCCGGTCTGAATAGGCGAAGACGATATCCATATCATGTTCGACCTGGAGGATGGTCTTAATGCCAATTTTTTCCGAGGCGTCCAGCAGTACCTGCATAATTTTGTTCTTATCGCTGGTGCTCACGCCGCTTGTCGGTTCATCCAGGAGGATAATCTCCGGATGAAGGGCAAAGGCCGAGGCCACATCCAGCAGCTTTTTGATACCTTGGGGACAATTTTTGGACGTCTCTTTCAGTCGATCGCTTAGACCGAAGAGTTCGGCAACCTCCAACGCCTGTTGATGAAGGGCCTTGTCCTTGGAGAGGCTTGCAAAAATTCTTCCCCCTTTTCCCTCGCGGGAAATAATGGCCACCTTGAGGGTATCGATGAGGGATAATTCCGGGAAGATATTTACGAGTTGGAAGCTTCGCGCAATGCCCATTTTGCTTAATTTTTCAGGGCCCATCCCGGCGATGTCCTGCCCCTTAAATTTCACCTGACCGGTATCCGGTTTCAGGAAGCCGGTCAGGCAATTAATCAGGGTCGTTTTGCCGGCCCCGTTGGGCCCGATGACCGACATAAATTCACCCTCATGGATGCGGATATCCACACCGGCCAGGGCACAGAAGTCCCCATAATATTTCTGGATATTCGTTGCTTCGAGAATGACCACGCCTAGTCTCCTGCTTGGACTTTTTTCTTTAGGAAGCCGAAGGATTTCCAAATGACCTCAATGATGCCGCCCGGGGCGAGGATGACGATAGCCGCCAAGAGCGCTCCAAAGATCAGCCGCCAGTACTGGGTGACGGAGCTGATCTCATCCCGCAAAAAAATAAAGACAACCGACCCGAGCATGGGGCCGAAAAAATTGGTAAATCCGCCAAGGAGGGTCATGAAGACCATTTCGCCCGAATGGGTCCAAAAGACCATGCCGGGGTCCATATGCCCGGTGACCGGTGCCAGAAGGACGCCGCCCACGGCGGTAAAGCACCCGGAAATGACAAAAGCAAACAGCCGGTATTTTCTAATCCCGACACCCAGGTACTTTGCCTTATCCGGATTGTCCCGGATGGATTGAATGCAAAGCCCGAAAGGGGAGTGGACAATGCGCCACATCACAATGGAGGCGAGTACGAGAATGCCGAGGCTGTAAAAATAGAAGGGCCGGATTAAAAAGGTCGTGGGATCCATACTGCTGAAATCCATTCCCAGCAGACTGGGCTGCAAAACGGGCATGCCTTCATCTCCACCCGTGAGATAGTAGGTCTTGATGAGAAAGGAATGAAAGAGCATGCCGAAGGCCAAGGTCAGCATGGCAAAATAAATCTTGATATAGCGGACACAAATCATTCCAATAAGCGTTCCGATGACTGCAGCCAGCACAATCGCGGCAAGCAAAGCGATTTCCATATGGAAGATGTGATACTTCGATGTGAGGAAGGCGGCCGTATATCCTCCGAAACCGATAAACAGGGCATGCCCGAAGGAGAGAAGCCCCGTATAGTTAAACAGGAGATTAAGGCCCAGGAGGGCCACGGAGTAACCGAAGATGGAAAGGGTCAAGTAGATCTGGTACTCCGGTCCGATAAACGGCCAGACCAATAGGAAGGCCAGGATGACGCATATCAGAATGATTTGGGGTTTTTCCATAGGCCTATCCTTAAAAATAGTGGCGCCCTGATCTCGGGATCTTTTTTTGGGCTGATTTAATGAGTTGCAACCCCGAACAGCCCCTGCGGTTTGAAGACCAAGACCGCAATTACAATGAGATAAATCAGCAGCATTTCCAGTTCAGGATAAACGGCAAAGGCAAGGGATTTCAGGATGCCCACAAGGAGAGCACCGACAAAGGCGCCTTTCATACTGCCGAGGCCTCCGATGACGACAACGGCAAAGGCCAGCACGATGAGGTCCACGGCCATCCCGCTCATGGCTGCCGTCGAAGGAATTACGAGCGCGCCTCCGATGGTTCCCAGAACCGTGCCGAGCGTGAACACTTTCATATAAATTCCTTGGACATTAATGCCCATAGCCTGCGCAACATCATCATTGTCGGCCGTGGCGCGCACCGTTCTGCCGAAACGGGTATGGGTCAGGATGTACGCCATGATGCCGGCGATAATGATTGAGGCGAGGATGACAACCAGGTTATAGACAGGAACCGTTCCTCCAAGGATGTTCAGTGTACCGAAGGCGACATACACGCCTTTGGTGGACTGGGGATAGGTGGACCAGATCAGCTTTATGATGTCTTCAATGATCAGGACCAGAGCGAAGGTCAAGAGAAGCTGGAAATGCTCATCCCGACCATAGACGAATCGCAGCACGCCTCTTTCAATGACCGGACCAATAGCGGCCAGCACAAATCCGGCCGCAAGGAGCGGGAGGAAGGATAAGACGGCCGGGCCTCCCATGGATAAAAAAGCTTTAACGAAAACGATGCCCAGGTAGGCGCCGAGGGCGTAAAAACTCCCGCATGCCAGGTTGAAGATCTTCTGCACACCGAATACGAGCTGCAGCCCGGCGGCCACCAAGAAGAGGACCGCGGCATGATAAATCCCGCTCGAAAGAATGTTGACAATGTTTGCTAGCATGATTCTCTCGGTATTCCGTGTTTCATTTCGGCTTTGAATACCCGGGCCTTTAAAGGTCCGCCCGGGGATGGTCTTCTCCCGGCAAGGCGCGATCGCTTTCTTGAGCGGCCACCCCCGGACGGCGACACAACTTTACAGGGACGTCGGGCCGCGGCCTGCCGCCCCTTGCCATCCAATCTATTTCCCGAGCTTGGCCTGCTTGGCCCAAGCATCCATCCACTGATCAAAGGTGTAGTCCACCGGCTTTTGTATATAAACCGAAGGAAGAATTTGCATTTGCTTAATGGTAACAAAATCATAGGGATTATCGTGGGTCGTTATGCCCATATAGAAGCAGCATTCCTGCTTGTTGTCTTCCCGGTAACCCCTGTAGCCGCTCAGGGATGGTACGCTGATCCCCCTCAGGGCTGCAATCACATCATTTTTGCTCGGCCATTTGCCGGTGAGGGCATAACACTTCTCCACGGCCGCCTTGTAGGCCTGGAGTGTGAAGTAGGCATGATCACACTCATAGACCGGATAGGTCTTGTATCTGTCATAGAATGTCTGGCAGAATTCATTGCTCAAGGGCCAGCTGTCCGTTGCCCTGAAATAATAGGAGTTATAGCCGAGGATCAGGCCTTCAGGGGTAAATTCCTTCTTCAAGGTGTCATGGACGCCTCCGGCCGTGGTGAAGCAACCTTTTATGTCCTGGAAAAGATTTTTGGCTGCGGCCTGTTTCATGAAGACCGTCGCATCCCCGGACCAGAAACTGTTCATGATCAGGTCCGGCTTTTTGGCCTGCAACGCGTCAATGGCTGCTGAGAAGTCGGTTTCGCCCAGTTTGGTGAAGAGGCCCTCTTCATATTGGACATTCGGATTGTACATGGAGAGGACCCTCTGATAGGCATCCCAGCAGTTTCTTCCATAGGAATAGTCATTTCCCAAGCCGGCGACCCTTTTGATGTCCGGGAACAGCCGCGCAGTGGTCAAGGCGCCGGCGATGGCTTCCAGTTCGTTGTCCACACTTCGAAAGCCCCAGAACATATCGGGTTGGGTTTCTATGAGACCCTTCTGAGTCGTGCCGTCCCAAGCCAGCCAGATCTGTTTGAGCTTGGTGCATTCCATTCCTACAGCCTGTCCGTTTCCCGTAGAGACAATGCCCGTGACCATGTCGCAGCGGTCCTTGATGGTGAGCTTTCTAAATTTTTCAACCGTCTCCTTGGCATTGGTCTCCTCTTCAATGAGCAATTCAACCGTTCGTCCCAGGATGCCGCCCGAGTTGTTGACCTGTTCAGCCCACATCTCGCAGGCGTGCATGGCCGCGGTTCCGGGCACGGCCATCACGCCGGCCTGAGCCGCCAGGACCCCGATTTTTACAGGATCCTGCGGAACCCCTTTAGCAGGAGCCGCGAAAACTTCATGAGTCCCTAAAACTGCTGCTGCACCAGCCCCTAAAACGCCGACGCCGGCCATCTTCAGAAATTCTCTTCTGTTATTTTCCATGAGATTACCTCCCTTCTTTCATTTGTTTAAGCCAATTCCCCCCCAATAGCTTTACCTGCCGGCAAGCTTATCCAAAGGCGGTATGAACGCCCGGTAACTCCTTCATAATCTGTTCAATAGCTTCTAAAGTGGCTAAAGCCGGTTTCATGTTGGCCGCAAGTGGGTACAAGAGCGGGTCGATGTATAGGATATCAATAGGGACGCCGGCGGCTGAAACCTTATTTACCAATCGTCCGGCCACGTTCGGTTTGACTTCAGCCGTTTCGGCCATAGTATCCTCCGTTTATCAAAGCCCAATGACCTTGGTATTATGTTCAGCCTTAAAGGGAAGGGTGCCCACCAGATGTTCTGATTCCCCCTCGCTGGAATTGATCACAGGGGGCTTTTTTACAAGCGGATAACGAAAGCGGGCTGAATTGTCAATATTAATTTTTTTGGACTGGAATTGAGAACTTCGGTAAATTAGAGCATTCCCCGGCGGTATGCCGGCGGCTGGATTTATTCTAAGATTGAAAACCTGGTCCTTTGGGACAGGATTCTTTACTTAAGGGCAAGTTTCCATTTCAAGTCAATTATTGACACCTTTCAGACAATCTGGCATAGCTGCACGATCAAAATGCGCATCACTATTAAAGACATCTTTTTGGCGATCTCGCTACCCATCAATTGGGGCATGGGGTTTACGTTGGCCAAGGCGGGTTTAGGTGAATTCCCGCCGCTTTTTTTGATGAGCATGCGTTTCAGCCTTTCAGCGCTGTTGTTGTGCTGGTTCTTCCCACCCCCTGTCGGGCAGCTGCGGGCAATTTTCAGTGTTGCGCTGGTCAGCGCTACGATCCAATACGGTCTGACGTTTACCGGTCTTGCAGGACTGGATGCCTCGACTGCTGTCTTGCTGGTACAGTTGGAGGTTCCTTTCGGTGCGCTTTTAGCGGCCCTTTTTTTAAATGACAAACTCGGTTGGAAACGCACTTTGGGAATGGCTCTGGCATTTTTCGGCGTCAGCCTGATCGCCGGAGCCCCGAACTTGCGCAAACAATTGTTTTCTGCATTTTTGGTGATGTCCGGTGCCTTAACCTGGTCTCTCGGCCAGGTGATGATAAAAAAGATGGTGACGGCCACCGGTTTTCAACTCATTACCTGGGTTGCCGTTTTTGCGGGTCCGCAGATGTTTTTCTCGTCGTTAATATTGGAGAAAGGGCACATCAGCGCACTTAAAAACGCCACCATCGTCGGATGGGGAACCGTCATTTACATGGGGATCGTTATGACGGCGCTTGGTTACGCGATCTGGTATCATCTTCTAAAAAAGTATGACGTTAACCAGGTGATGCCCTTTCTCTTGCTGCTCCCGGTTTCGTCGATATTGGGTGCCGTCCTATTTTTAGGTGAGCGACCCGATATTCGCACCCTGATCGGCGGGCTGTTTATAATTATCGGCGTTGCCGCAATCGTATTTTTTGGGGAGGTAAGTCATGGAAAAAACCAAACTTGGAGCTCAGACCCTGCTCTTCCCGATGCCGGCCGTGCTGGTCGGAGCCCGCGTGAATGAAACCGCGAACTTCATGACCGCAGCCTGGTGCGGGATCGCAGCCTCTGCGCCGCCGGCTGTGACCGTTGCGCTGCGCCCGGCGCGTTTCACGCTTGCAGGAATCCAGGCCGCCGGCACCTTTTCCATCAACGTGCCTTCAGCCGACATGGCAAAAGTGGTGGACTATTGTGGGATCTATTCCGGCCATAAGCACGACAAATCCGGCCTGTTTCAAGTGGATTACGGCGTTTTGCAAACTGCGCCGCTGGTTCGGGAATGCCCGGTGAATATGGAGTGCCAGGTGTTGCATGTGCTGGATCTGAAGAGCCACCGCCTGATTGTGGGAGAGATCGTCGAAAGCTATGTTCGCAGCGACTGCATCACCGACGGACAGCCGGATGCCGCCAAAATCAATCCGCTTATCTACGTTACCGGAAGCCAGCAATACTGTCGCCTGGGCGAGATTGTGGGCCGGGCGTTCAGCATTGGAAAAAAGGTTTAGAAAACCAGCCCGGCCAGATTGGCCAGGGGTTGCCAGTAGATGCCGAGCCCCAGGGTGGGTATCAGCAGCACGGTCAGCAGGATTTGCGAACCCGGGGCAACCTGGGGCTGGAAGGCATCGGCGGCCGTTTCCAAAAACATGGCTTTTACAATTCGCAGGTAATAATAGAGGGATACCACAGTATTGAGAGCGGCCACGATCGCCAGCCAGTAAAGCTTTTGGGAAATGACGGCCGCAAAAAGGTAGATTTTGCCCACAAAGCCCGCAAACGGAGGAATTCCGATCAGGGAAAACAAAAAAACAGTCATGACCAGGCAGGTGAACGGGGTTTTGCTGCCCAGACCGCGGTAGGACTGAATTTCTTCGGTTCCCCCTGCTTCGGCCACAGCGGCCACAACGGTAAAGGCGCCCAGGTTCATGAAAAGATAAATCACCAGATAAAAAACCACCGCCCTCAGGCCCAAATTACTCAAGCTGCATATTCCCATAAACAGATAGCCGGCATGCGCGATGCTGGAATACGCCAGGAGTCTTTTAATATTTTTCTGGTGGATCGCGCTCAAGTTTCCCAGGGTCATCGTAATGGCGGAAACCCAGGCCAGGATCTGCGGCCAGTTCAACCCTGCAACGGCGGCATAGGTGTCGGATACCGGACCGGTAGCAAAGAGGGGATAAAACAGCCGGATAAAGAGACCAAATCCCGCCGCCTTCGGACTCACACTGAGAAAGGCAGTGACGGGCGTGGGCGCTCCCTCATAAACGTCCGGGCACCAGAAGTGGAACGGGAATGAAGCGGTTTTATAGAGCAACCCAGCCAGGAGAAACAGCATCGCTAAAACCAGCAGCAGATGGTCCTGAGGAAGCAAGGCCGCGGCCGCCACCTGCCGGCTTACGGCGGGCAGATCGGTGCTTCCCGCCAGCCCGAAGAGCAGGGAGAAACCAAACAGCATGGTGCCCGAAGTAAAGGCACCATAAAGAACATATTTCAGCGCGGCTTCGCCGCTGCGTGCGTCGTCGCCCCTGATCCCAACCAGCAAATAGCTTAATATCCCCATGGTTTCAAATGCCAGGTAGATCATCAACAGGTCGTTGGCAGCCACCAGGAGCATCATGCCGGTAGTAACGGCCAGAATCAGAAGAATGCTTTCATTGTACTCGGTGTCGCCGATTTCGCTCCGGCTTGCCTGGGTCAGCAGAATGGTGAAAGCCGCCGCCACGCCGAAAAATATCTTAAAAAAGCAGGACAACCAATCCCAAACAAAAAGCTCGGAGAGATAGCCGAGATTCGCTGCGGGCGCCGGCAACCGCAGCAGGGTCAGCAGCGATCCGGCCAACGCGGCCACCGCCAGAAGCGTGCACAGCAGCCGCTGGCGCTGGAGGGAGAAAATCATGCCCACACCCAGCAAAATTAAAATCGCCAAGGTGAGAATCATCTCCGGTCCGATAAAGGCAAGTTTCTGAAGATTGCTGTGTATAAAGGTGTCAGGAATCACGATCTCAGATCCATTTTAATCCAACTATGCAACTTAAGGGTTTAACGGGCCACCAAGGCCACGGTTTGCTGCAGCGTGGTTGCAATCAGGTTCAACACCGGCATGGGATAGAATCCCAGCACAATTACAATCACTGCCAGCGGGGTCAGGGTAAATACTTCGCGGAGACTGATTTCGGGCAGCTTAGCGTACTGCTCGTTGGTCGGACCCAGGAACACCCGCTGCATGGTCCACAGAAAGTAGCCGGCGGTCAGTATGATGCCGGTGGTGGCAACAATGGTAAACGCCCGGTACTGCTGAAAGGAGCCCAGCAGAACCAGGGCTTCACTGATAAAGCTGGAGAGTCCCGGCAGTCCCAGAGCGGCAAAAAATGCCAGCCCCGTGTAGCCCGCGTAAACCGGCATGATCTTGGCAAGCCCGCCGAAGCCGTCAATGTCCCGGTGGTGAGCACGATCATATATGACTCCCACCAGCAGAAACAGCATGGCCGTGACCGTCCCGTGGTTGAACATCTGCAGCACGGCTCCGTTGATGGCGGTGGTATTGGTAAATACCGACATGCCCAGCACCACAAATCCCATGTGGCTGATGCTGGAATAGGCAATCAGCTTTTTTAAATCTTTTTGTGCCATGGCGCACAGGGCACCATAGATGATGCTGAGCAGACCGAAAAAGGCCACGTACGGCGCAAACCGCAGCACCATATCCGGCAGCAGTGGATAAGAGATTCGCAGGATTCCGTAAGTTCCCATCTTCAACAGCACACCGGCCAGGATGACGCTGATGGCAGTGGGTGCTTCGACGTGGGCGTCCGGCAGCCAGGTGTGAAAGGGCACCACGGGAATCTTGATGGCAAAGCCGATCAGCAGTGCCAGATAACTCAGCCAGCGGACGATATTGGTTTGCAGCAGAGACAGGTGCGCCCCCTGATCGGCTAAAACGGTAAGATCAAAGGAGTGCAGGCCGGTAACCGGCTCCGCTGAACCGAAATAGAACACCAGCATGACCACCAGCATCAGAACGCTGCCCACCAGGGTGAACAGGAAAAACTTGATGGCGGCATATTCCTTGCGCGGACCGCCCCAGACCCCGATCAAAAAATACATGGGCAACAGCATCAATTCCCAGAAGACATAGAACAGGAAAAAGTCCAGCGAACAGAAGACTCCCATCATGCTGGTATCCAGCAAAAGAAACAGGGCAAAGTAGCCCCGCACGTATTGATTGATGTTCCAGGAGGCAATGACGCAGATAAAGGCGAGCAATGCCGTCAGCAGGACCATGGGGATGCTGATGCCGTCGATTCCGATGAAGTAGTGAATGTTGAAAGCCCTGATCCAGGGAACCTTTTCCACATACTGAAATCCCGTGTCCCAGCGGTCAAACTGAACAAAAAGCTGCACCGCCCAGCCGAGAGGCGGGATGGTTGCAGCCAGTGCCGTAAATTTCATCAAGGCGGGGTATTTCTTCGGCACCACCAATATCAGACAGGCGCCAATCACCGGAAAGAATATCATCCAACTCAATAGGTGCTCCGGTAACATCGACAAAACCTCCTCTGTTTTAAGGGCTCGAGAATTAGGTCGATTTTCTCTTCAAGCGGTTTGCAGCCGTACTCTGATGCCCGCATCGCTAAGTCAGCTGCATGATCACGTAAAGCACGAACAGCCCCAGCACCACCGAATACAGGTAGTGCTGGACTTTTCCCGTCTGCAGGCGCTGCAGTCCGGCGCCCCACTTTTGGACCACCGCTGACAATCCGTTCACCGCGCCATCCAGAATCTGCAGATCCTCCCAGCCCACCACAAAGGCCAGTTTGGCGGTGAGCCGTGAAGAAAGGTTGACGGCCGCATCGATGCCGCTTAGGTCAAAACGGCCGCTCAGCGCCACAAGTTTTAAAACTGGGCGCACAAAGAGCGCGTGGTAGATCTCATCCACATAGAACTTTTGCGCAATCAACCGGTATATTCCGTTGAAGCGGGCGGTTACCAGACCGGGAAGGCCCGGCCGTATTACATAAAAAAGCCAACCCAGAAAAATGCCGCCGAAGGCCACGGCAATCGAAATTAGAATCAGGAGCAGCTCCAATGCATTGGCGCCGGTCGCAGGGTGCGAAGCTTCAGCCGCACCCAGGACGGGGCTTAAGAAGCGGTGCAGCAATTTGGGCAGGTGGGTCAACGCGGGCAGGCCGATGACGCCGCCGACCGCCGAAAGCAGCGCCAAAACAACAAGGGGCAGCGTCATGACCGCCGGGGATTCATGCAGATGTTGGGCCTGTTGTGCATCGCCCCGGAAGGTGCCGGCAAAGGCAAGTACCATGAGACGGGTCATATAAAACGCCGTGATGCCCGCTCCCAGCAGGCCCAGGATATACAACGCCATATTCAGTCCCGGCACCGCGAGCTGACGATTGAAAGCTTCCCAGAGGATCTCGTCTTTGCTGAAAAAACCCGCAAACGGCGGGACCCCGGCAATGGCCAGGTAGGCGACCAGGAACGTGCCGAACGTCAGGGGCATATATTTGCGAAGCCCGCCCATGGCCTGCAGGTCGTTGTGGTGGACGGCGTGAATGATGCTGCCGGCCCCCAGAAAGAGCAGGGCCTTGAAAAAAGCGTGGGTGACCAGATGAAAAATGCCGGTGTCGAAAGCCGCCAGACCGATCGCCAGAAACATGTAGCCTAACTGACTGATGGTGGAGTAAGCCAGAACCCGCTTGATATCGTTCTGCGTCATGGCGATCACGGCGGCATAGACCGCAGTGAGACATCCCACCGTGGCCACGACCGCCAGAGCAGCCGGGGCGGCCAGATAGAGAAAATTGAGCCGAACGATCATATACGCGCCGGCCGTCACCATAGTGGCCGCGTGGATAAAGGCACTGACAGGGGTCGGGCCGGCCATGGCGTCGGGCAGCCAGACATAAAGGGGGATTTGGGCCGATTTGCCGGTGGCGCCTACAAACAGCAGCAGCGCCACCCAGGTCGTGATGTCGACCCCGCCGATGGGATCCGCCGAGGTCAGCAACGGTACGGCCGCCTTCAGCTGATTAAAATCAAGGCCGCTGATCCCCCCGCCCCCGGCCGCATAAAGCGACCAAAACAGAAGCATCAAGCCCACAAAGAAACCAAAATCTCCCACGCGGTTGACGATAAACGCCTTCATTCCGGCCCGGGCCTTTTCCAGGTCGCTGAACCAGAAGCCGATGAGCAGATAGGAGCACAGCCCCACTCCTTCCCATCCCACAAACATCAGCAGCAGGTTGTCGGCCAGCACGAGCAGCAGCATGGCAAAGGTAAACAGGTTCAGGTAGGCAAAGTAACGGGCCTGGCTCGGGTCGCCCGCCATGTAGCCCACGGAATAAAGGTGGATGAGAAATCCGACGCCGGTCACCACCAGGCACAGGACCACCGAGAGCGGATCCAGCCGCAGGGCTGCCTCCAGGCTGAATTGTCCCTGGGGCCAGACGGTGAGCAGCCACTGATACAGCGGCTGGATCAGCAGCCGCTGCGACGGCTCTTTAATGGCGACCAGCGTGAAAAGTCCCGCCGCTGTGATCGCAAAGGCCAAAAACACACTGGTGCAGCCGATCCAATGAATGAGACGGCCGGAAAACCGCCGCCCCAGCAACCCATTGATAACTCCGCCTGCCAGTGGGAGACAGGGAATCAGCCAGAGTGATTTTTGGATGATCTGTGCGTTCAAGAGAGTATCCATTTCATCTTTGCAGGTCTTTAAACTCGGCCACATCAATGGTCTTTACCCGGCTGTAGAGCGACAGGACGATCGCCAGGGCCACGGCGACTTCGGCCGCGGCAATCGCAATCACGAACAGAGTAAAAACCTGACCGCTCAATGGATTGCTCAAGTTTAATGCGTTCCCGAATCGGGAAAAGGCCACAAAATTAAGGCCGGCGGCATTCAGGACCAGTTCGATGCCCATGAGAATTCCGATGGCATTGCGACGCGTCAGCACCGTGAACACTCCCAGACAGAAAAGCAGTGAACTGACCAGCAAGAAACTGGTTAGGTTGTACGGCATTACTTCTCTCCTTTGACACTTTTGCGGACGATCAGAAGCGCTCCGACAAGCGCTGCCAGCAGCAGGAGCGAGGCCGCCTCAAACGGGATCAGGTACTTGCCCAGCAAGAGGTCGCCGATGGCGGCCGAGGTGGGACCAAGCTCATTGCCTGACGGTCCCAGCGGCCACAGGGAATTGGCGGCCGCAAAAAAAAGAGCCGCCAGGATGATCGCGGAAAGGACGGCTCCTAAAATTCTGCCCGGCAGTTGGACCGATAGCGACAGTACCCGGCCCCGTTGGGTCATCATGACACCGAATACAATCAGAACCAGAATCCCGCCGATGTAGATGATTACCTGGACGACGCCGATGAAGTCGGCCCCCAGCAGCACGTAAAGACCGGCAATCCCGAAAAAGGTGAACAGCAGAGAAAAGGCGGCATGGACGATATTGCTGGAGAGCGCTACCCAAAATGAAGGAATAATCGTTATCAATATAAAAACGTTAAAAATTACCTGTTTCACCAATGTCCTTCCCCTTGTTGTTCTGTGCGGCTTTTTGTTTGGCCTCCGCGGCCAGCTCGAGGCGTTCACGCCGCAACTCGGCGCTGATGAATTCTGTGACCAGGGAGCGAAAATTAAAAGTCGCCCCTTCAAACCGGCGGGTAAAGAAAACGGCGTCCGTGGGGCAAATCTCCACACAAAGACCGCAAAACATACACTTGGCATAATTGATTGTATAGGTCACGGGCGCCTTGGTTTTGCGGCCTTCAATTTTAATCCCTTTCACTGTGATCACATCGATGGGGCAGATTTGGGCGCACAGCAGACAGGAGATGCACTTGGGTTCATCGTAGCCCAGAAGCCCCCGGTAGCGTTCAGACAGACGGGGACGCAGGGGTCCTTTGTAGCTTTGGCCGGCCCCCAGCAGGTGTTCAAAAGGCGGCTTGGGGCTGCCCGCCGGGAAAAGTTCCTGGTCTTTGAGTCTGCCTTCCACCGGATCATGCGAAGGATACTGCAACGTTACCTTGCGTTCGAACATTGCGGTTTTGTATGTAATCCACATGCCCGAAGCAATTGTGGTGACACTTTCGTAGATATTGCGAAAATAGTTGCTTATGTCATGAGGAAATTTCACTTTTCAATCCATAATTCAGATGGCGTGGGATCCAAAAAATTAATCACGAAAGCACGAAATTTAGAAAGCACGAAATCTGGTTATTCTCTTTTTCGTGTTTTCTGCCTTTCGTGCTTTCATGATGAAAAAAGTTATTCATAACATACAAAGAATTCGCTATTAAGATTCTAGGCTTCGAACAAACACATCCACACACCCTGACCGATCAGGCAGAAGAATCCCAAGGGTATCAGATATCTCCAGCATACGCCCATCAATTGGTCCACCCGCAGCCGGGGGAGGGTCCAGCGCAACCAGAGCACCACGAACGAGATCAGCATTGCTTTTAGAAAGAAGGACAAAAAGGGCAGCAGATACTGGAACATCAGACGATAAATTTCCGGCAGCAGACCCCGTAGGGGTACGTGCAAGACCATGATCAGGGCGTTGGCGCCAAAAAGCAGTCCCAGAATGAGAAGTTCGGAATTAAGGCGCACGAAGCGACTTCCAAAATAATCGCGCTTGTAGCGCAGGTCCCGGATAAAAGCCCGCAGGGCCTTAAACGCCAGGTACATGAACGGCAGCGCACCCAGCAGCAGAACCACCAGAACAGGCGGGCGGCTCAGGAACCCTCCCACGGCCCGGCCGATGGGATCGAGCATCTCCCCTTTTTCAACCAGCGGAATCTGCCAGCCGCCAAGGAAGCAAGTTGTCGCCACCGCGCTGACCACGTAGATATTGCCGAACTCTGCCGCAAAAAAAGCACCGAAGCGCATCCCGCTGTACTCGATGTTATAGCCGGCGACCAGCTCGGATTCGGCCTCAGGGATATCAAAGGGGATGCGGTTGATTTCGGCAATAGAGGAGATGCTGTAGATAAAGAAAGCCAGGAAGCTGAAGGGACTGCTGAAAAGCAGCCAGTGATGAACGCCTCCGGACTGGGCCTGAATGATGCCCTGGACGCTCATGGTCCCGGCGGTGAGCACCACCACCAGAACGGCCAGTGCGTTGGGAATTTCGTAGCTGATGATCTGGGCGGCCGAACGCATGCCTCCCAGCAGGGACCATTTGTTGTTGGAGGCCCAGCCGGCCATGATCAGTCCCACCACGGTGAAAGAGCCGGTGGCAATCAGGTAGAAAATCCCAACATTCAGATCGCTGATAATCCATTGGGGACCGAAGGGAATAACCACAAAGGAAAGCGCGGTGCCCAGCAGGACCAGGTAAGGCGCAAACTTGAAGTAATTTCGATCTGCGGCGGCGGGAATGATGTCTTCTTTCAGGATTAGCTTTACACCGTCGGCCACGAATTGCATCAGCCCGTAAGGTCCCACCCTGTTGGGGCCGCGCCGCGAGTTGGTCCATCCGGCGAGTTTGCGCTCGAAGAAGGTCAGAAACCCCGACACCAAGCCGAAAAAATTGAGAACCAACAGGCAGAAGACCAGCATCACGACTGCTGCGGTGGGCACATAGCCCACTTGCTGAAAAATCCCGAACTTAAGAAAAAGATAATTGATAAAGCTTTCCACTATTAGGACCTTTAGCGATCAATTTCCGGCGCGATCACATCCAGGCTGGCGATCAGGGCCACCAGGTCGGCGACCATCAGTCCCGGAGATATTTTTTCAACAATGCTCATGGCCGTAAAGGAGCCGGTGCGTATTTTCAGCCGGTAGGGGCGGTCGTCTCCCCGGCTGATGAGGTAGAAGCCCAACTCGCCCCGCGGTGCCTCGGTGCGCACGTAAATTTCGCCGGGCGGCAATTTTAATTTTTTTTTGGACCGGTTCCAAAAGGCACCGTCGGGCATAGCGGCGACACACTGGCGCAGAATGCGGACACTTTGCTCCATTTCCCGGATGCGCAGCCAATAGCGATTGTAACAGTCCCCTATCTGTCCGAATTCAGCGCTTCCAACAGGCACTTCGAAGTCCAAATCAGCATATATGGAATAGGGCTCATCGCGCCGGAGGTCCCAGTCGACGCCGGATGCCCGCAAATTGGGTCCAGCCAGCGCGTAACCGAGCGCATCTGCGGCGCTGATGACACCCACCCCCGACAGGCGTTCTTTGAAAATTTTGTTTTTGGAGATCAAACGGTTGAATTGCGTCAGGCGCGGCAGAAAGTAGTCCAGGAAACGGTTGACACCTTCCAGAAATCCTGCGGGCAGATCAAACGCCACCCCGCCGAAGCGAACGTAGTTGTAGGTGAGTCGTGCCCCGCAGAGCTCTTCGAACAGGTCATTGACCCGCTCCCTTTCCCGCAAGGCATGGGTAAAGGGGGTGACGGCTCCGATGTCGAGGGCAAAGGTTCCAACTGAAATCAGATGGCTGATGATGCGGTTCAGCTCCGCCACCATCACCCGGATGTATTCTGCCCGCAGGGGTACTTCGATCCCGGCCAACCGCTCCACCGTAATGGCATATCCCAGGTTGCAGTTCATGGCCGCCAGGTAATCGATGCGGTCCGTGTAAGGCATGAATTGAGCATAGCTGACTTTCTCAGCGATTTTTTCAAGGCCGCGATGCAGGAACCCCACATCCGGAAGGCAACTGTAGATCACCTCGCCATCCGTGCGCAGAATAAAGCGCAGTACGCCATGGGTACTGGGATGGTGCGGACCCATGTTGAGAATCATTTCTTCGGTGGTCAGCGGCATCTATCGATCTTCCAGTTCGGTTCAGGTGCAGTTATTTCTGAGGCTTTGGCGCTTAGGTCATTTTATCTAACAACATGTCGTCAGAAACGTAAGGTTTCAGGTGTCAGTACCCCCGCTGACGGCCGAATTTTACCCACTTTGGGAGGGCGGCCAGTTTGATCGGAAAGGAAACTCTAAAAAAAAGCGAATCCACCAGAGGCGGATAAATATCGAATATCGAATCACGCCAAGGCGCGAATTATCGAATGTCGAAGGAAGGTATTCAATCTATTTTGCAAAAAAGACTGAGCAAGGCGAAACCACCCTTCGACATTCTGCGGTTCGCTGTTCAAACCTCGTAAAGTTTCGCACAGGGGTCGACCTCCTCGCGGCTGGTACTGATGCCCTGATAGGTTGCCGGCTCCTGATAATCTTTCAGCAACGGGTGACCTTCCCAGTCGGGAGGAAGCAGCAGCCGGCGAAAATCTGCATGCTCTGTAAAATGAATGCCGAACATGTCATAAACTTCTCTTTCCATCCAGCCGGCTGCCGGCCAGATATCCGAGAGGGTATCCACCCGCAGTTGGAAATGAGGCAAACCGAGGGAGCCCTCCAACCGGACTTTGAAAATGAAACGATGCCGGTGGCGAATCGAATAGAGGTGATAGACCACTTCCAGTGTTTCCGGCTCACCGATCTGGTGGACTCCGCTAAGGCTCATGAGGGTATCGAAGAAAAGCTGCGGATCTTCCTTTAAGAAAGCGGCCAAAGGCCGCAGGCTTGCCCGGGGAATCACCAGGTAGGGATCTGCTCCTCCATCGGCGATCCAATCCATATCGGTTTCGCCGAATTGCTGCCTGATTTTTGTAAGAATGTCCGGGATATGCATCAGCTCTTTTTAACCAAAAAACGCTCCCGTCTGATCTTTTCCTGCAGTTTCAAGATAGCCTCCGTCAGGGCCTCAGGTCTGGGAGGGCATCCGGGGACATAAACATCGACAGGTACTATTTTGTCCACCCCTTTGACCACGGAATAGGTCGGCTGAAAAAGACCGCCGCAATTGGCACAGCTTCCCATGGCAATGACATACTTGGGCTCCGCCATCTGATCGTAGAGCAGGCGCAGCCGGGAGGCCATTTTGTAGGTGAGGGTCCCGGCCACGATCATCAGGTCCGATTGACGCGGGGTTGCCCGAAACACGGAGCCAATTCGATCGATATCGGTTCGCGGACCGCCGGTCTGCATCAGTTCAATCGCTCAGCAGGCCAAGCCAAAAAGAAGATACCAGACCGAAGACAGCCGGCACCAGTTGAGCGCTTGATCCAACCTGGTGAAAACCGCTCCCAGAAACCCTTCCGACGGCATCGTATTGTAAATAGGGCGCATCGATTTTTGCCTGTTGCTTAAAAAACGACCGGTTTTTCTTCTTCCAGCAGGTTTTCCCTGGCCGATTTTTCCGGAACTTCTTTGCTCCATTTAAGATCACCGCGGTTCCACATATAGACCAGGCCCATAAACAGGATTCCCACAAATATAAGGATTTCGCTCAAAACAAGCAGACCCCGGCCCTCCTGAAGCCACTTTCTAAAAACGCTGACGCAAGGAAAAACCAGCGCCAACTCGATATCGAAGATCAAAAAAGCCAGTGCGACCGCATAAAACCTGAAATTGAAAAGAATCCAGGCTGGCCCTACCGGGCGTTCGCCGCATTCATAGGTGGTGAATTTGTCGGAAACGTCTTGCTTACGGGGAGCAAGCAGCCGGGAAAGCATGATGATCATAAAGGTCATCAGAAATCCCAGGATGATGAAAATGAAAACGTTGGCATAATCAAATAACAAATGACATCCTCCAACCTCTCTAAGACTCCCCTCAGGGCTTGGGAGGAAAAATTGGCATTTTCATACAGAGGAAAGCGGCGGGCCAAGTGCAGGACGAATCCTCTCACCTTTATAGGTGGTCGCCGCCTGCGGCTGCATCACCTTTTATCTGGCCGTCGGCAGCAGATTCGGTCAAACAAATATCGGCTATACCAGACCAGAACGGTAGGAATATTAGCACAAGATTTTTGCTTGTCAACGGTTACCTTAATTAACGCTATAATTCCATAAAATATTGCCCCAGACACAGTCTGTTCCGTCGAAAATAATTGGCATTATTGATTGTACCTTCATCTTAGACAAATACAGGTTTTTAGACTGGCAAAAGGCGGTAAATTCATGTAAAAGATGCTTTTATTTTTATCAGTAAATTTCGACGGTGACCCATGAGCACCCTTGCCATTGCCCTCGTACTGCTCTCAGCTGTATTCCATGCCCTTCGGAGTCTGTTTACCAAGGAATCCGGGGACAAGCAGGTTTTTCTGTGGTTATACTCAATCTTCGCACTCATTTTTTTCCTACCATTATTTGTGTATTTTCTTTTTCGCGTCGGTATCACGAATGCCGAGGCTTATGCCTGGTGTGCGGGCTCCGGTTTTATTCACTTTTTATACTGGATTTTTTTAACCCATTCCTACAAAGAAGGGGATCTCTCGCATGTTTATCCGATCATGCGCTCATCACCGGCCCTGGTGTTGGTAATTGCCGTCCTTTTTCTTGGCGAGCAAGTATCGATTCAGGGAGTTGCCGGTATACTGCTGGTGGCTGTGGGCGTATATTGCATTAATATGAAGCAGATTTCCGTGAAAGAATTGCTCGCACCCATCAAATCCATTGCCCATGATCGCTCCACTCAGTTTGCGTTTTTGACGTTGATTTCAGTGGCCCTTTATTCGATCGTGGACAAAATGGCGGTCGCAATCATCCACCCCATCCTTTTTGCCTTTTTTCATCTTTTCTTCGGAATGTGCTACTATACCCCCTATATCATGCTCACCAAAAATGCTGATTTGATCAGAAAAGAATGGAATTCGGGCCACGTAAAGGTTATCATGGCGGGCGGCATCGGTATCACCGGATACGCGCTGATTTTGATTGCGTTCACCATCGAGCGGGTCAGCTACATCGTGGGGCTGCGACAAACCAGCATTGTTTTTGCCGTTCTCATGGGAAGTCACTTTCTCAAAGAAAAGCACAGGGGGATTCGACTGGCCGGTGCGTTGATCATATTCAGCGGAGGGTTTCTTATTTCGCTGGCACGATAAGGCGAGAAGGCCAGGAGGCTGGAAAACCGGGATGCCGGGAGGCATTATCGAAGTCGGAAATTGGAGGAGGACTGAGGTTAAAGGCAAAAGGTTAAAGGATAAAGGACAAAGGGAGCGCTTCGCTAGAGGAGCGGTGTGCGGCCTCGAGGAGCGTCCGATCTTCGGCGAACTTGAGGAGGCTGCGCTCAACGCCTAAAACTAAGAACAAAACACCAAACAACTGATACTTACGATGATCAAAGCAATTATTTTCGATTTCGGACAGACCCTGGTGGATTCGGCCAACGGTTTTCGCACGGCCGAAAAGAAGGCCCAGGACAAGCTTTTTTCAAATCTTGGCCTCACGATCCGGGAAGATTTTATGAATGTCTACCGGCGACTGCGAAAGGCGTTTCACGAGCAATCCAATTTTTCGAGAAAATCACTGTTTCATGAAATTTATTTTTACTACTGTCTCGCGCCGGATGAAAAATCGCTTGATATGTGGGAAGCCGAATACTGGGAAACGGTGAAGACGCGCACATCTCTGTTTCCCGAGGCACGGCAGGTGCTCGACTCCCTTAACAAAAAATATAAGGTTGCGTTGATTACCAACACCCAGGGGCAGAAAACGGCCGGCAACCATCGCATCAGTTTATTCCCTGAACTCGACAAATATTTTAGTGTAATCATCGTGGCCGGTGAAGGCGGAATTCCTCCCAAACCAGATGCGGAACCTTTCCGTATATGTCTTGAGAAACTTCAAATTAAAGCCTCAGAGGCGGTTTATGTAGGGGATGACTATCGCATCGACATTTGCGGGGCGCGGGATGCCGGATTGCATCCCATATGGCTGCAACATCACAGCGTGCGCCGCAACTGGCCGGAGATTCAAACGCCTGTGCCCGTAATCACAAGCCTGGAGCAATTGCTTGACCTCGATTCCATCCATCCTTATTAATTTGTCTAATGCAGTGCAGAAATTCTGGCCATCTGGGCCGGGTCAGAGGTAATTGGCGCTGCATAATGATGCCAATGGTTATAAATCCGGAGCACGAAATCCGAAACAATAGCTAATAGCTGAAATTCAAATGTTCCAAACCGTCGGTGTGCTCGAAGCTGGGATCGAAACCCAGCGGACCTATCTCTATCATATGCCACCGACATCGTTTAAGTTTGGACCACCGATAAGTACTTCCGCTGTAACGGGAAAACCTTAAATTTTATCAGGAGTAAGATGGCATGCACGATTCAAAAAAACGGGTTGCTTTGGTAACCGGTGCCAGCAAGGGCATCGGATTTGAGATTGCCCGCCAACTTGCGATCAGGGAAACAACCGTATTGATTGGTGCCCGCGACCGGGAGAAAGGTTTAAAAGCGCAGGAAAAATTGATGTCCCATGGCCTGGATTTGCGCTCCATTCTCCTCGATGTAACGGATTCTCTGTCCATTCAGGCCGCCGTCGGCAGGATCAAAGATGAGTTTAAGCGGCTGGATATTCTAGTCAATAACGCCGGCATCATGATTGATTCACAGGCCGGCATCAGAGAGTTGAATATCACAATTTTTCAAAATACGCTCGAGACCAACGCCTTTGGCCCTTTGCTCCTGAGCCAGACCTGCATTCCCCTGATGAAAGCCAACAACTACGGCCGCATCGTCAACATATCCAGCACCCTGGGATCTTTGACCGATATTGCCAGTCCGGATTCTCCTCATGCCGAAGTCCGCTCACCCGCCTACCGTCTGTCAAAAACAGTGCTCAACGGAATTACAGTTTTGCTTGCAGCGGAGATGCGCGGCACCAACATTCTGATTAATTCCGCCTGCCCGGGATGGGTGCGCACGGATATGGGCGGAAATCAGGCACCGCTGTCGCCGGAGCAGGGCGCTGATACCCCGGTATGGCTGGCCACGCTGTCGGATGGCGGGCCCACCGGCGGCTTTTTCCGCGATCGTCAGCCGATACCCTGGTAATAGGCTGAAGAAACGTTTGAGTCCGTGCCTTTAATCATCTGCTTTTTGATTTTAATTGTGGTTTTTTTTTGGATGGATGATGGTGATCGTGTTTTGCGGCCCGGTATTTTTCTACCAGTGGTTTCAATTGTTCCAGCAAAGCAAAAAGTGAGAAGGGCTTTTTAATGAATGCATCCACGCCCATTTCAAGAGCCTCAGCAACCTCATTTTCGCCTGCATAACCGGAAATGAGAATCATCCGTACGGTGTTCGGGTAAGAAGCCATCACGCGCCTGAAAAACTCAGTCCCATTGATGCCGGGTAACCTGAAATCACAGATGATGATATCAAAGCGCTCCCCTTCAAGGGCGCACAACCCTTCCTCGGCGCTTGCGACCGCCTTAATAAAGCATTTTTTATATGCAAAAACCATTGTCAGGGTATCACGGATTATTTCGTTATCGTCGATGAGCAGGGTCTTTAAATCTGTCAGCTTTTTGAATGCATCCATTGCCGCCGCCTTTCTGCAAATTAATCCCTTCTGAAAAACAACAGACGTTATTTCTGACAGGTTACACTAAAACCGTTAATGACGGTAAGGTCAACCCCCTTAAATCACGTAAAAATCACTTAGACGGTCTACGGGGAGGTGATCATTGAAGATTGAATATTTAAGATTGAATATTTAAGGTATTCTGTCGTTTTTATTTCAGGATTTGGTCTAATCGCTACACAATTGTATGTCTGGAAATATTGAACACTGAAGAATTGACTGCAATAGTGGCTCATTTAAGAATATCTGGTGCCTAAATTTGAAATCGACAGCATGCCATAAATCGTCAATCTTCATTCTTCAATATTCAATAGTCTAGCCGAGGGACAACAGGTGGGGTCTGAGGCTGGTTTTGTTCTCCAGTTCTTTTTCCCTGGCTTCCAGGGTTTCGACATACCTTCGGCGTTCGGTGATATCGCGGGCGATTCCCATAAAGCCGATCGGATTGGCATTCAGATCTTTTTTCAAGGTAACCGATACTTCGATGATGCGTCTGGAACCGTCTTTTGTTGTCAGTTCCCAGTCAAACGCCTTGGTTGCCATACCGGTTTGATAGACCTTGTTAAAAATTTTATAAACCTGCCGGGCGGTATATTCGTCCATGATTTTGCGGTTATTCATTCCCATTAATTCATCGCGGGCATAGCCGGTAATTTTGGCCATGGCGTTGTTGAAAAACGTGAAATTTCCGGCCAGGTCCACCTCGTAATAACCGTCTTCGATATTATCAATGATCGCCTGGACTTTTTCTTCAACTTCCCGCAGCGCCACTTTGGCCATATTCAAGGCTCTGTTTGTTGTAGGAGACGGCTTTGGCTTATTGGCAGATTTACCTTTAGAGGACGTTGAGGTCACTTTCTTCACCTTCCTGACTCCATTCACAAGCCATCCCGCTCTATCGCGGGATGAGAATTGAAAAGGTTTTGGCGTTCCCGCGAAAGTATTTTTTGGTAGTCTAAACTTACACCATGCCGCTGGCCTATAAATGGAGGTGGTTCCGGCCCCTTCCAGGGGCCTTCCTTGTACCCCCAGCTCTGCTGGTGGTCGCTGATTGGGCCTATTTCGATTATCGACCCATTATTCAAACAGGCTGCAGCGAGCTATCACAAGTTACTGCAATGTTCACCTGCCGGGTTCCCCGTCACATCGGGATTTCCGCTTTGCTCCAACCTCGGGAGCGGGCTCTCCGGTGCGTTATGACCGGTTCGTCCGGCTCATGTTATATAACGGGAATTTAAGAAATATGTCAAATTAAATTGGCCGGTGAAGTCAAACCCCTCTTAGAGGCAGGGCCTTTGGGTCAGGATTCTTTACTTCGGTATACGGTGTTGATATGGCGGGCGGCTGCCGCTTTTCGCGACACGCTTTACGGCAAAACTTTTGTCTTTTGGGCTGGCGAGCGATGAAATAACGGCTGCACGCCCGGCATTTTTTTAGATAATTTATGTTTTTTGCAGATTTCAAAAATTCAATCAGGCAATAGGCAATGACTTTTTGCAATGCGTCCAGCCAACCCTCTATTTCCCTGATTGCAAAATATTTGCGTTCGTCGATTGGGAATACAGCCACCAGGCGATTGTTATCGGCAATAATTAATCGTTGATATTCAGCCGTGTTGTATTTTTCCAGGAATGCAATGAGAGGAGGAATATCATGATAAGGCCTTCCGCCCATAAGCATTCTTAGGGTCTCTTCGCAGTCGGATTGAATACCGCCGACTTTTTTATGAAAATTTATAAGCTCCCGATGTTCTTCTGCCAGGGATTGCAGTGCTTCATATTTTCTGGCGGGTAGTCCGCGAATCAATTCTTCGATAGCATGTCCCGCTTCGATAAGATTGTTAATTTGACCTGCCGCCAGCGGTCCCAAGAGTTCTTCGATTTCGCTTCTGATGGCGTCGACCTTTATGCTGACAGGCCCATCAACGATCGAAAGTCCCAGCAGGTTTAACGTCTGCAAAAAACCGCCGCCGTCCGGTTCAGGCGCACCCATTTGTCCTTCCTTCTCCTCCTTGCCGGCCGAATCACGATTCCATTCAAGGCTTATCAGACTGATCGTCCTGGAAAACGGATCATAATTTTCGATACTGTAGTTGATTAATTTGAACTGGTCATTCAGCTTTTCAACGATCCCTTTTTTCATTAATATCAATTCCAAGAGCCTATATTCGTCATTATTCAGGGAGGCGGCAAAGATATTGATGGATGGAAACAGATTCTTTATCCTTTCATAAAAATCCGTTGAAAAAGAGAAGTGTTGCTGAAGATTATAAAGAAAGGAATGGAGCGCCTTTTCGGTACTGTCGGCATTAATGAAATCAACCAGTAGATGCCCGAATTTTTTAGAATGATTTGAATTCATTCAATTATTATCCGATATAGATGTTTCAAAGTAAAGCCAAATTTCTAATTATTTGTTCTTGCAAAATTGTGAGGATTTACATATGTTACCCAACTTTAATCAAACGTAAAAAACCCGGTCCTCCCTCTTTTCGGGCTGTAGGCGCTACGAGCCGGAAACCAGATAGTCGACCCTGTCCTGCGGGGAGCAGTCCCCTGACGGACGGAGTCGGGCTGGAAGCGGAGACGGAAGCCGGGCGGTAAACCGAACATGATCTTTACTAAAACCTGGAGTTTCTGTAATGGAAAACTTGATATATCTTGACAATGGCGCCACCTCGTATCCCAAACCGAATGAAGTGTATACTTTTATGGATTCGTTTTACCGTAACTTCGGGGTCAACCCGGGACGTTCCGGCTATGACCTCTGCATGCAAACCGGGGCATTGGTGGACAACACCCGCAGGATGCTGGCCGACTTTTTTAGTGGCCATGATCCCAATCGGCTGTGCTTTTCGTATAACTCCACCGACGCCCTTAACCTTATAATTTTCGGGATGCTGCAACGGGGCGATCATGCCGTCACAACAACGCTTGAGCACAATTCCGTCCTGCGGCCCCTCTATCACCAGAACAAATTCAACGGGGTCGAGATTGACTACGCTCCTTTCGATGCCAACGGATTTGTGGACCCGGACGATATCAAGCAAAAGATCAAGTCCAATACCCGTCTGGTCATTGCAAACCATGCCTCCAATGTCATCGGAACGCTTCAACCGATCGGGACGATCGGGCGCATCTGCCGCGAGCAGGGTGTTCCGTTTGCCATTGATGCCTCTCAGTCCGCCGGGAAGGTACCGATCGACATCGATAAATTAAACGTTGATATTGTGGCCTTTACCGGCCACAAATCCCTGTTGGGGCCGACCGGCATCGGGGGACTTTATGTCAGGGAGGGAATCGAGATTCGGCATACCCGTGCCGGCGGAACGGGGGTTCGGTCGGGCGATCGCTTGCACCTGGACGAGTATCCCTATCGACTTGAGTACGGTACCGGCAATGTCATGGGCATTGCCGGACTGCACGCCGGTCTGAAGTGGATCGAGGGCAAAGGTATCGATAACATCCATCGGCATGAAATGAATCTGGCCCGTATGCTGGTAGACGGGCTCGGCGAACTGGAAGGCGTGTCACTATATTGTCAGGAGGATCTTAGTGATCATATCGCAGTCGTCGCCTTCAATATCGACGGAATGGAAGCCCTCGATACGGGCACCCTCCTGGACGGCGAGTATAATATTGCCTGCCGCACAGGGCTGCACTGCGCGCCCCTGGTGCACGAACAACTGGGTACCGATAAGATCGGAGGATCGGTCCGGATGGGTATCGGCCCTTTCAATACGGAGGACCACATCAGAGCTGCCATAGAAGCCGTCGCAGAAATTGTCGATTTTCATAGGAAAAAGTAAAAGTGATCCTTCCGAGACGAGTCTTGGGCTAAGTGACGGCGCAGGATTACAAATTTATCAAAAGGTCATTTGAATGGGTTTCAGTTGATCAAATTGGGCATTGCGACGGCAATGGACTGACACGTGAAACCTCTTATGAAACTTCAAGTGTTCGAAATAGTGAAAAGTTTGAACGTCGAACATCGAACGTCCAACGACCAACATCGAATAAGGAATTTTGTCAATTTAAAAAAATAACAAGCAGGGCGAATCGATCCTGCGGTCCGCCGCTGGCGGATCTGCCATGAAGGATTCGCTCGGCTGCCTTCGACAAGCGCAGGCCCCGAGCATGTCGAGGGGAGCTTGCTGTAGGATGTTTTTCGTATAATTTAATAGAAAAAGCGCAGCGCCATCAATATTGTATGTTCAAAGTTGGACGTTCGATGTTCGATAGTTTATTTTATCGATCAAACTGGCTCTTGAAGCGCCGCTGACACCAGAAACCTGACACCTGAAACCTCTCTTAGCAATCGACAACAACCTGCCCGCTCGTGCCTGGCATTGCAGGCGGGATTTTCAATACCGCACTGCTAAGCGCCTAGTCATCCACCCAGCTTAAAATAACCTTGCCGGACTTGCCCGACCGCATCACCTTAAAACCTTCCTCATACTCGGTATAGTGGAAGCGATGGGTAATGACGGGATTGATATCCAGTCCGGTCTGGATCATGACCGTCATTTTATACCAGGTTTCGTACATTTCACGTCCGTAGATTCCCTTGATAGTCAGCCCGTTGAAGACGACATAGTCCCAGTCAATGGCGGTAGCCGGTGGCAGGATTCCCAGCAGCGCTATCTTGGCACCGTGGCACATGTTGGGCAGCATCGAGCGCAACGCATCGGGATTGCCGGACATTTCCATGCCCACGTCAAAGCCTTCTTTCATACCCAATTTTTTCTGTGCATCCTCTATTTTTTTATGACGAACATCCAGGGCCAGGGTAGCTCCCATTTTTTGGGCCAGTTTCAAACGATAGGGATTGACATCGGTCACTACGACATATCGTGCACCGGCATGTTTGGCGATGGCGGCAGCCATACACCCAATGGGTCCCGCACCGGTGATCAGAACGTCTTCACCCAGCACATCAAAGGAGAGGGCTGTGTGGGTCGCGTTTCCCAGCGGATCAAAGCAGGAAAGAATGTCCAGAGGAATATTGGGGTCGCAGTACCAGACGTTGGTCACCGGAATCCTCAAATATTCGGCAAAGGCCCCAGGACGATTCACACCCACCCCGCTGGTTTTCATGCAAAGGTGGCGGCGCCCCGCTAAACAATTGCGGCAGCGTCCGCAGACCAGATGCCCCTCGCCGGAAACGATATCGCCGGGTTTAAAGTCATGCACGTTGTCGCCGATTTCGGCAATGACGCCGACAAACTCATGGCCGATATGCATCGG
>CP070771.1:35170-67689 GCA_020345785.1 Desulfobacterales bacterium | reverse complement strand
ATGCCGTTGATCGGCCGCAGGATACTGCTGAGCTTTCCGTCCGAGGCCCGACAGCGCATCTCCTTGGCAATTTCCAGCACGGCAGCTCTGGAAAATTCCCGCACGGTAAGCTTGAAATTCTCCGGCAGCTCACGGCCGTAAATGTGCTCGCTTCTTTTCCTGACGCTTTCATAACCTTCTTTTTCAATAACCTCTCCCCAGGCTTCCTTGAATTCTGCGGCCAGGTTGTTGATTTCCTGTTTGACGTACTGGGCAATCTGCTTAACGTTTTCCGGCGTCTCAGGCACGGCGCTGTCCATATGAATGATTTCACCCTTGTCTTCAATCCTGCTTAGAAAAGCACCGTCGCCTTCTTCCTGCAGAAATTGGAGGGTGTCATGGTTGCAGCAGGCCACGATAATGTTGTCGGCTCTCAGGTGGTTCTCCGACCGATCCGCCGCTCCGCTTCCGGTGCTGCGACCGCCTTCAAGAATGTATTTCTTGTTTTGCATGATCTCCAGCAAATCCGCCATGTAGCCGACTTTGACCATTGTTTTCAACTCGTCGATATAAATGATCGGGGATTTGGCATGGGCCCCCAAATAGGCCCGCTTGTGGCACGGTGTTTGGAGATTGCCCGACTGGTAGGGGTCATGCCGGAACCCGCCTTTCATATTGCGGGCGCTGGGCTCGGATACTCTGGACATCATGTCCCGGTCCTGGCGCGGATCGTATAACACTTCGGGGACCATATCCTGCAGGTATTTGACATCGTTCTGGGAGCCGGCATTGGCTTGCTGCTGTATTTTTTCCTGGGCCCGGTGGTTGTTTTCCTGCATGTACATGAATATGGACCCCATGCCGGTAAGCCCGGCGGCAATAAACGCGGGCGGAAAAATAAACCCGGCAGCCACTCCCATGGCCGTGGCACAGATCAGCGCGATTTTAACTTTTCTGGCCGATTGAATCTGATCGGCCAGGCTGAATTCATCCAGGCTGTTTCTGGCAACTTCAATGGCCGACTCGATATCCGCCAATACCTTATCTATTCTGGCAGGATTTTCATAGGCAAAACGAATGTGGTTGCGATCCTTGCCCGGATATCCCACGATGGCTTCTTTGGATCTGAGGTAATCGCCGAGGGATTTTTCCAGCACCTCCTTGAACATATTGGCCAGCATGGATTTTCCGGTTCCCGGCCTTCCTACCATGAGAATGTGCCCTTTATTCTGAGCAATTTTTCGGATAGCTCTTTTGGCACGCTCCTGGAAAATGACACAGTCAATGGGATCCTGCGGCAGTTTTATTTGAGACGTATCTGTAAAACTGCCCAGATGTTTCTCCAGGTTCGTCGGGTAGTCCAACAGCTCCTTAATCCAGAGGTAGTCAATATCTTTATAGTCATTGTTCGGCATCATTAAATCCGTTGATGGAGTCCAGCAGGTAATATCGGCCGGCTTCCGATGCGAATGCATGTTTCAATACCGTGGTGAACACTTTTGGCAAATTTTTACGCAGCGGTTCGAGCGCCCTGCAATCATGCAAAACCGAAATGTGGGTGAACATGCGGTCATCTCGCAAATCGTCAGCAAACATATAATTCAGCGATACACCGATCTGCAGATAATTTAGAATCGGTTTAATCAAATTCCTTTGATTTAAGGTCACATTGAGCGTTTGAAACACATCCTGGTAAATGGCAGGCAGCGGTGACTTGGCGTAGTCGATTTCCAGCTTTTTATCAAAAAACAGCTTGATCGGCTGGACCTGACCTTCGAGGCACCGGCCCAAGGCTTCGTATAAACCGGGGTCGACTCTCAGGGCCTGCTCGAAAAGATGCATATATTTGATGAGATGATAATCGTTCAGGTAAAATTCAACCTTGTTATGACCCGTCAGAACACAAGCCTTCTGCTCTCCGCCGCTGTTATAAGAAAAAAGACGATAGGATTTGGCAGGGCTATAAGATCTGAAATCATACCCTCTCAGCTCGAACAACCCCTCTGAGATATATGCTTTGTTGAGAATGACGCCTACGTCTTTGGAAATGAAATTATTCAGGTATTTGATTTTTTCGTCGATGCTGCCCTGCAGCTTTAAGTAAGAGTAATTACCGCCCACATCCTCGCAGATGCCGACAATCTGCAGGATACTGTCCGGATCCAACTGGGCTAATCTTTTGGCAAAAGAATCGTATGTTTTCAACTGGTCATAAATTCTGTTTAAATAGGACTCGAGATCTGGATCCTGCATGGCAGGGATGCGCAGTTTAAAGCGCGAAACGATCACTTCCGGCGAAAGCCCTGAATTTTTTTTGGGATCTTTGGACCTGGTCGGAAGGGTTTTGCGCAAGGCCCGGCGGATTTTTTTTAAGCCCCCCTGCTTGTAGTGGATTTCACCCCCGATCATTTTCTTTTTGACCTCAATCGCGCGCGGATTGAGCAGATAGCGGCCGATGTCCGATATTTTATATTCCTTGTGGGGCCCGTCCACATGGCCGTCGACTACCCGGCTTAGGTCAATATCTGAAAATCGACCTTCGGAAATTATCCATAACCCGTTGTTATTATGTGATAAATTAAAATTGTTGGTGGCTGGCAAGACCGGTATCCCTTTTTGTCAGATCCGCGTATGATGTTCACATTCCTTCACCTGTTACCCTGTATATCGGTAATTTTAAGATATTCTTGATCAAAGAAATCGGCAGAATCCGTCAAAGAAAGCCGACTAAAATCAAATTGAAAAAACAAGTCATTGTATGATACTAAAAAGTGTCAATCCGATGGGTCCGGCAGAAGGATTTTAACCTGAATTCGGCGTCATCCGCGCCGAGGGCCCTCGCAAACAGCTATTTTTCGGCTTGAAAAATTTGTAAAAAATAGATTCATGGCAATATGGCAAAAATCCTCCCATTTAGAGCCTGGCGATATAATGATAGGCTGCTGGAAAATATTGGCGATTTGACGTCGCCGCTTTTTGATGTGGCGTCCGAAAAACAAAAGATCGCACTCTATGCCAACCCATACAACAGCATCCACCTTTCGATTCCCTGGGGTGAGTGCCCTCCGGAGAGCGCTTCCAGGACATTGCAAAAATGGCAGGCTGAAGGCAGCATTCTGCGAGATCCCGCCCCCGGAATTTATGTTTACTACCAAAATTTTCGACTGCCCGCCGACCCCAGGCAATATTGCCGCAAGGGATTTATTTGTAAAATTAGAATTTATGACTGGGATCAAAATGTGATCTTGCGCCACGAGAACACCATGCCCGGATCGGTCAATGAACAGGTGGAATTACTGGCCGCAACCCGTTTAAACGTGAGCCCAACCCATGGTCTTTATACCGACAAATTTTTTGAGCTCGAAAAATACATGGATGAAAGCATGCAGCAGCCCCTTTGCGAAACAGAAGACTACCAGGGCACCCGGGATGTATTGAGTGTCATCCGCGACGAGCGGACAATCCAGCGCTTCGTAAACCTGATGACTGAAAAAAAGGTGATTTTAGCAGACGGCCACCACCGCTATGCC
This sequence comes from Desulfobacterales bacterium, assembly GCA_020345785.1. The sequence goes on along the minus strand of CP070771.1, from coordinate 64,180 downwards.
GGATCGTTGGCTTACATGAAGCAACAGATGGCTGCCAATCCGGCCCATGAGGGCACAGAGCGTTATAACTATCATTTGATGTGGCTGACCAATACGGAAGCTGAGGATTTGAAAATTCTGCCGACCCATCGCCTTATTAAAAACCTCTCTGATTTTGATGTAAATACCGTCGTTAAACGATTTGAAAAATATTTCACTGTCAAACCGGTTTCCAATTCCGATTATATGAATGAAATTATTGCGGGTAAAAAATGGACCTTCGGCCTCATCTTCCAGGAAGATGCCTTTCAGGTCAGCCTGAAACCGGAAGTTCATCACACCATGAAATGGAATTTTCCGGAGGAAATCAAACACCTGGATCTGACGGTATTGCATTATTTTATCATCCAGCAAATTTTAGGAATACAAGGCAAAGATCAAAGCGCTTCGGATTGTATCGAATATGAAAGAAGTTTTACAGCATGTTTGTCCCGGGTGATGAAAGGCGATTGTCAATTGGCGCTGATAACCAATGAGGTGTCGATTGAGGATGTAAAAAAAGTATGCGGCAGCGGCTGCACGCTGCCTCAAAAATCAACCCACTTCTGGCCTAAAGTCATCTGTGGTTTTGTTTTCAGTTCTATTTAGCCCCGCCTGCCGGTCCAGCCCGGCGACCATGCAGAACATGTATCCCGGCACCGACCGCCACCCCCGTAAAACGTTTTTGTTTTGACATCTAACTAACCGTTTTTTATACTTTCTATACACAGCAGCCTAATCAACTACGTATTCGCCAACGGCGTCTTTGATTTTAGGCGACAAGTATGGTCAAACATGCAAAATGCTGTGTATGGGTGCGCAACAATTTATATCGTTTTGTGAAAAGACAAGTAAAGAATCCTGGCCCAGAGGACCAGGCTTTCAATCTTAGAATAAACAGCGAGGTCCTGTGATGAAGCAATTGGTATGGTTAATTGTTTTTTTCCTCATTCTGACCGGCCATCCGGGTTTTGCCGTCACTCCGGAAGCCGCCCGCAAAGAGCTGGCCCAGGAAAACATCCCCTACACAGCTGATGCAATGATCAGCCACATTGAACAGGGAAATATGGAGGTGGTCGGCTGGTTTCTGTCAATCGGCATGAATGTCGATGCCAGAAATGAATTCGGTGAATCCGGCTTGATGCTGGCAGCCGAACAGGGTCATCTTGAAATGGTCAAACTGCTGCTCGCCGAAAAAGCCGATGTCAATGCGGCCGATCTGGCCCATAGAACCGCCTTGATGAATGCCGCTCAAAGCGGACACACAGCAGTTGTTACGCTTTTGCTGGCCAAGGGCGCCGATGTCAATGCCGCTTCCCAGTGGAAGTCAACCGCCTTGCATGAAGCCAGCATGAATGGGCATGTCGACACGGTTCAAACCCTGTTAAAGGCAGGAGCGGATTTAACAAAGGTCAACAATGCCGGACACACGGCGCTGATAGAGGCGATCATCGAAGGGCAGGAGAAAATCGTCAGGCTCCTGATTTCAAGCGGCGCCGACGTGAATGCCGGAAATGTGAAAGGCTTTTCGATGGGCGAGACACCGTTGATGGTGGCGGCCATGAAGGGTAAAACGGATATCGCAGCCATGCTGATCGCCGAAGGAGCCCAGGTGAACAGCCGTACCAAAGACGGACAGACTGCGCTGATTTCTGCTGCCAGTGCCCCGGATGACCGCACCGAGGTCGTTCAATTGTTAATCGAAAAAGGGGCTGATGTGAATGCGAAAGATAAGTCGGGAATGACGGCCCTGGCCTACGCCCTGAAGAAGCGCGATCTGGCCCTTTTTAAGATATTGATGGAGTCCGGTGCCAAAGAGTGAGTACCGCGTCCGGGGTGATCCGCCGATTCAAGTATTTTCGGCCTGAGCCAAACCGGGCGAAGCTGGAAATAACAAATCTCAAATTTCTAACCTCCTGCTTCAAACACCTGCGAGTCTTCCAGCATTATCTCCAACTGCGCCAGGTCCACTTCAGATAAGTGTAACGCGTCGGCCTCCGGTGTTGCTGCCAGTATCAGCGCCGGATCCGCGACCAGCCCGATTCCCAGTTTCAGACAGGCTTTGTCTGACAGCCGTACCAGGGTCAGCAGCATGTCCTTGGGATCGAAAGGCTCCCGATGGTGATCCCGCACGACCTGGCAGTACTTTTCCGGCAGGTTCCATTGCACCATCAGCGAGTATCCATGACTTCCGTGCAGGCTGTCCATGGCTTCGATCAGCAGGGCATCGGAAGGCTGAAGATCAAAATCATCAGAATGTTTGAGATCATCGATCACGGTTAAAATAAAAAGTTTGCCGACATCATGCAGCAGCCCGGCAAAGAAGGCTTCACGTGCCAGACCGTGCAGGCCGCATTTTTTGGCCAGCCAGTTGCATCCCATGCCGCAACCGACCGAATGCCGCCAGAGTTTGCGCATAATGCCGTGCACAAACGGATCTTTGGAGCGAAAATTGTTCTCGTGGGTCACCAGCATAACGATATTGGATACTTCATTGATACCGAGGCGTACAATCGCATTGCGCACCGTGTCCACCTGAGTCAGGCCCTTGTAAAAAGAAGAGTTGGAAATGCTCAACACCTTCGCTGTCAGGGATTGATCACTGACAATCAGTTTTTCTATATAGCGGATATCAGGTTCTGCTTTGGCAATTTCCTGCTGTATCCGCAGGGCTGTGGCATTAAATACCGGCAGCCGGGCGTTGCTGGATGTTAACTGTTTGTCGATAATCTCAATAAAGGATTGCTGTTGCGGCATAATTATCCTTCCAGAAGACGGCGAAGTTCCGTCAGGGGTCTTGGTTTTTGTAAACGCGGCAAACTGCGAAGCAACTCATCGATGGTCGTCAAGCCGGCGGCCGCCTTGATGATCCCATCCTCAAGCAGGGTGACAAGGCCGGTGTACTCAATACTGATAGTCCGAATTTCCTGGCTGGTTTTCTGCTCGATAATCGCACCGCGGACTTCTTCGTCCAGAATGAGCAGCTCGAATACGCCGACCCGTCCACGGTAGCCGGTGTACTGGCACTGGGCGCAGCCGTACCCTTTGCGGAATTCCGCGCCCTTGATATCGCCGGGCGCATAACCGATGCGTTGCAGATCAGCCGGTTTCGGCTTGTAAGCCACGGCACATTTCGGACAAATTTTGCGCAACAGTCGCTGGGCCATCACACTGACCACGGTCGAGGAAATCAAAAAAGCTTCAATGTTCATATTCAACAGCCGCACGAGGCCGCCGATGCTGTCCTCGGTATGGAAGGTTGTCAGAACTTTATGTCCCGTTAACGCCGCCTGCACGGCGACTTCGGCCGAAAATCTATCCCGTATTTCTCCAATCACGATAACATCGGGGTCCTGGCGCACAATGTGCCGCAGGGTTTCCTCGAAGGTCAGATTGATTCTGGGGTTTATGGAGCATTGCGCAATCCCGTCAATGACGTATTCCACCGGTTCCTCGGCCGTGATGATGCTGGTTTCGGGATTATTGATGTGGTTAATGCAGCTGTATACCGTGGTGGTTTTGCCCGAGCCGGTGGGCCCCGTAATAAGGATTACGCCGCTGGGCAGATAAAGCGCATCCTCCTTGAAGCGCTCCAGCATGCGCGGCGACAAGCCGATCTCATCGATATTGATCAGCACGCCTTTGCGGTTCAATAATCGCAATACGATCTTCTCTCCATGCACGGTCACATAAAAAGAGACACGCAGGTCCACCTGCCCCCCCGGATAATCGAAATAGAATCGCCCCCCCTGGTGACGCCGCTTTTCGGTGATGTCCACATCACACATCACCTTGATCCGGTTGGTGAGGGCCGGCATGATGTCTACCTGAAAATCCTGGAAGTTGATCAGCACGCCGTCCTGACGAAAACGAACCCGCATATTTTCCTTCAGGGGTTCGATGTGAATGTCGCTGGCGTCCCGCTCGATTGCAGCCAGCAGGATGTCGTCGACCAGTTTGATGATGGAGTTTTCATCCGACGGGGATATCTTTTGCCTGACAGCGCCGGTCAGGCATCTTCTGACGGCATGCTTGATGGAACTTTTGCGCGCGATGGCCGGAATGAACTTGTCCCCGAATACCAGCTTGACGGCCTCGAGGTCTCTGCGATCCAACGGATCGGCAAACGCCACCAGGATACCGCCGTCCTCTTTGCGAATCGGTATGACATCATATTTTTCGTACCACTTGGGATTCACACTGCTGAAAAGTTTCTGATCGATTTCACTGAATTCGGGTTCAATGTGCGGAAATCCCATTTGCAGGGAAAGCACCTCGATCAGTGAACGCTCATCGATCAGGCGGTGATCCAGCAGGATTTCACCGAGTTTTTTGTTTTTCTGGTCTTCGCTCTGAATATTAAGGGCCCGCTGAAGGTCTTCGTAAGCAATGTATCCCAGCTCCACCAGCAGGTTGCCGATACACATGGGCACGTGGCTGTTGCGAACCGTATCTTTTATTTGATCATCGTCAACGAAGTTGAGTTCCTTCAATACTTCCAGCATCGACCGGGAAGTCTCAATTTTGCCGAGCACACGCGATGCATACTCGACCTGCTTGGCGGTCAAAATTTTTTCCCGCACCAGAAGCTCCACGATCTGACTCTTGCCGCCGGCAGCCTCTGACAACGGGCATTCGTTGGGAAGCGAATCTATGGGGTTCATTTAACAATAACCTTATGAATTTAAGTAATCGATTGGGCGCAATCTTGCGTGTTTGTGATATAGCTGATATCGACACTTTGTGAAAAAAGTTTAGGCGCTTAGTTGCGCGATATCGACAATTTATTGTCGATGTTGCCGAGTGCCTTGACTTTTTAAAGGTTTCAGGTGTCAGGTGTCAGCCCGACCGCTGGCCGCGGAGGACCAGTTTGATCGATAAAAGAAACCGCTGAAAAGCGAATATCGAGTATCGAACAAGGAATGTCGAATGTCGAAGGGATGTATTCTGTCTTTTATAAAAAGACTGAGCGACGCGAAACCATCCTTCGAAATTCTGCGGTTTCTTGTTCGATATTTTTCGGTTCGCTTTTCAAACCTCGTGAAGTTTCATACGAGGTGTCAGCCGAAGTTTACCCGCCTTGGAGGGTGTTCAATTTGATTGAAATGGAGACATGCCTCATACCTTCAATCATATGCCCTCTTCCAGGCGCTCTACACCAGAAGTCTGACACCTGACACCGTGAAACCTGAAACCTAAACTTTGTGTCGCTGTATAACGAGCGATTCTGCTGCCCTGCAAGGGGCCACTTCTACCGAGCCAAGTCTCGGTCGAAGCACAGCACCTTATGGACCATGATTCGCTTTTCTGGTCATCTGAAACAAAAAAACAACGGTCTCCTCGCCGTCGGATCTCAAGATTTTTTTCTGAACCCTGATGTCAAAAGCGGTTTCCAATTGTTGATAAAAATCTCGGCTGACCCTTCGCATCTCGCCGGCCAGATAGACCGCGCCGCCAGGTTTCAGATATTTTTTAAAAAGCTTTACCAGGGAGGGCACATGTTCTTTTTTATAGGTTACCTCAGATGCCACGATATAATCGAAGGTTTCCGCCAGCTTGGGTTGATTCCAGTCCAGTTTGCGGATGGGTAGCCGCGGGCAGCCGTTGATGACGGCATTCGCATGCGCAAACTGGAGGGCGTCGGGATTGAATTCGGTCATGGTAATGCGGTGGCCGAAGGAGGCCGCAACGACACCGACCAATCCCGCTCCGGCACCGATTTCTAAAAAGTTTTTCCCCGCCACCACCGGCATCTCGGCCAGAAAGTCGGCCAGGACCCAGGACGCCTGCCAGATCTTGGCCCACAGGGGAAATTCAGACAGCAGATCCTGGGTATGAATAAAAGGGGACAGATCTTTGGGCAGCAGCATTTGAAATTTGCGCCCATGTATCGTCAGCTCGGTGGTGTCGGTCTCGTACGTTTGGTAAAATGACTCCAGTGAAAACATCGGCACACCTCCAAAATTGATGGTCGAAATTCACAACATCAGCTAATTGTTCGTTTATATGACGGAGCCCAGCGAGCATCCGGCATCCGCTATCCAGCATCCAATATCCGGCAGCTACAATTTTTGAAACACATACGGCAATTCAGCCGTCGGAACGAGGTTTACAACTCCAGACGGCAGGCTTTCACGGCACCCGATGATGAACAAACCGCCCGACTCCAGACGCTCAACGATGCCGATTAAAGCCCGGATTTGATTCTTTTGCCGACAATAAGTCAAGATGTTATTCCGCAGGAATATGAGTTGAAAGACCGATTCGGGCGGATCGCCGAGCAGATGGCGAATTTCCCAGCGGATATTGCTTTTAAGGTCATCTTTGATCACAATCTGTTTGGAACCCTTGCGGCGCTCAAAAAATACGACGGCCACCTCAGCCGCAACCTCCCTTAAACTGCTGCGGTTGTAAATCCCGCTTTGTGCCCGTCCAATATATTGGGGATGTCTGTCGCTGGCCAAAACTTCAAGGGGGGGTAATGATCCAAGCTTTTTTCTCACATTCTCCCAGATAATCTTAAAGCTGTAAACCTCTTCACCGCAGGCACAGCCTGCCGACCACACCCTCATTGACGTAGGATTTTTAGCAATGATATCCGGCAGCCATCGGTGTTCAAGCATCTCCCACAAAGGCCGGTCACGAAAAAAACGACTGATGGATACCGTCATCAGCAGTTCGCATTCCTGTCGGCTGTCGGTCCGATGCGCCAGGATGTTCAAATATGCATTGATATCCACACAGCCCAGCCGCTGCATATGCCTGCGAATCCGCTTTTTCACAGCTTTTCTAACCTTGCGATAACCCGGCCATGAGTACCCCAGGAAATCCAGCAGCTTTTGAAATTGGATATCGTCCATCGAAAGCCTTCAAAGTGAATTACCACTTTGGGGTTGTAGATCCATTCTTTTTATTTTAAATTACAACCTTGTGTCCATTTATTTCGGTCATTATATTATTTCACTTACAATACGGCAACCCAGAGGGGAGGCAAGCATGTCCGAATCCGATGTCTACGATGTCATCATTATCGGGGGAGGTCCGGGCGGACTGACCGCCGGTATTTATGCAATGCGTGCAGCATTAAAAACGGTTCTGATTGAAATGGCAGCACCCGGCGGGCAGGTAAACAACTCCGATTCCGTTGAAAATTGGCCCGGCGACGAACATATCAGCGGCGCCGAGCTGGCCATGAAATTTGCATTGCACGCCCAGTCCTATGGTCTTGAAATTCGCTCGGCTGAAGTGCTGGAGTTGGAGCCGGGCCTTGATCTCCACACGGTCAAACTTACCGGCGGCAGCACACTGCAAGCCCATGCAGTCATTCTGGCAACCGGTGGAAACCCCCGCAAACTCGATGTTCCCGGTGAAGAAGAATTGTACGGCAAAGGGGTTTCCTATTGTGCGGTGTGCGATGGATTTTTCTTCCGCAACAAAACTGTGGTGGTCGTCGGCGGCGGTGATACAGCTGCTGAAGAATCCCTCTACCTGGCAAAACTGGCCAAGCAGGTTTATATTGTCCACCGACGAGATGCCCTCAGAGCCGGTGCGCTTTTACAACAGCGTGTGAAAGCCGAGTGCAAAATCGAAATTATTTGGAATTCGGTGGTCACCGCCATCAAGGCGGATGACGCCGGCGTTACGGCGGTGGATCTAAAAGATACCCTGACCGGGGAACAACGCGAGCTGGCCACCGACGGTGTTTTCATTTTCATCGGTTTTAATCCCAATAATCAACTGGTGCCGGCCGGGACCAAAATGAATGCCGATGGTTATGTGGTTACCGACGATAAATGCGAGACCAATAGCCCCGGAATTTATGTCATCGGCGATTTGCGCGAAAAATACGCCCGACAAATAGTTTTGTCCGCCGCCGACGGCTGCACAGCCGCACTGGCGGCCGCCCACTACGTCGAAACCCGCAAAACATCTGAGGTATGTGAATTGCCTGAACAACTGCAGGATGTGGCGTCATAGCCGTGTTAAACCAAGGAAATAAGCATCATATTTGAAAACTCCGAGAACTTACGCTGGAAGTCTTAAGCTCGTTGAGAAATTCGAATCTCGTGACAATATCAAATTACAAATGGTCAAAAATTCTAAACTTTGGCAGCGATTGCTAGTCTAAGTTTAAAGCAATAGCATCATCGTTTTGGATCTTTGTCATTATGATTTCGGATGTGTTTCGTATTTCGATATTAGAATTTCGAATTTTCTGATGGCTTGAAGATATTTGAATTATTGAAAAAAGACATTATTGGTAACCGGCCCGCGCATCAAACACAGCCATGTCTTTCCCCCAACGTTTTTTGCTCAAATTTTTATTCGCGGCAGTCATGTTGCTGGGACTGCCGCTCGCAGGGGTGCTGATCGCCGGTTTTCCGGTTGACCGCTATCTTGAATTTCCTCCCCAAAGCCGCTATGTCCAGCATGCCCCGTTTTCATGGCCGGCGTTTTTCATCTTCGTCTTGCTGATTGCAGGGTCGGTTTATCCGCTGGCAGCCGCCGGCGTTCAATCATATCGTAAAAGTCTTCCAACCACCGCTGCTTCGGCCTCTTTGCGCTTTCCCTGGTGGGGATGGGTCGGCGTCACTTCCGGGGCAATCGCCTGGATTCTGGCCTGGACCCGCTTTTCCTGGTTTGCAGCCTTTCAACCACACACCTTCAGTCCGCTATGGTTTTCATATATCTTGGTGGTCAATGCCCTTTGTTGGCGCCGCAGCGGTCACAGCCTGATGACAGACCGGCCCGGATTTTTTCTGCTGCTTTTCCCGGCCAGCGCTGCCTTCTGGTGGTTATTTGAATACCTGAACCGTTTCGTCCAAAATTGGTACTACACGGGCGTGCAGTTCGGTCCTTGGGCATATTTCTGGTATGCCACCCTGCCTTTTTCCACGGTGTTGCCGGCTGTGTTAAGCACCCGGCACTATCTGCTCGGTGTCGCCTGGATCAACCGTTGCTATGCTCGAACCAGGCCGATCAAGCTGTCCCACCCGGTTCGGCTGGCAGCCGGTTGTCTGCTGCTTTCGGCGGCCGGCCTTGCCGGCATTGGAGTCTGGCCGAACTATTTATTCCCTCTGCTCTGGGTGTCGCCCCTTTTGATCCTCGTCGGACTGCAAACCTTGATGAAAGATCGGCACAGCCTCTCACAGATGGCCGCCGGAGACTGGAGCGGAGCCGTCGCGGCGGCTTTGGCGGCTTTGGTTTGCGGCGGGTTCTGGGAAATGTGGAATTATTTTAGCCTGGCAAAGTGGCAATACACCATTCCTCTGGTTGATCGCTTTCAAATTTTTGAAATGCCGCTGCTGGGCTATGCCGGTTATCTTCCATTCGGCCTGGAATGTGTAGTCATCGGCGATATGCTGGGGCAGCGGTTCAACGGTGATTTATGATACCTCGAAATGAGTTTAAATTGAAAACTACCGCGATAAAAGTATAAGCACCATGACAAAAAATATCGGATTTGTTTCTACTCGATTTGCCGGAACGGACGGTGTATCCTTGGAATTCAGTAAATGGGCGGATGTTTTCCAGCAAAATGGACTTCGCTGTTTCTGGTTTGCGGGCGAATTGGATCGGGAGCCCGGCAAAACATTTTCAGTGCCCGAGGCACACTTTCAGCATGAACAGATCCGATGGATAAACAACCGGGTATTCGGACAAAAGCGACGCCCGCAGTCTGTAACCCGTGCCATCCACAAAATTCGCTCGTTTTTGAAATCCAAGCTCCATGAATTTGTCAAAAAATTTGACATTGGTCTGCTAATTGCTGAAAATGCCCTGACCATTCCATTGCACGTGCCGCTCGGTTTGGCTTTAACTGAAACCATTTCAGAAACTCAGATACCCACCATTGCCCACCATCATGATTTTAACTGGGAACGGGTACGTTTTTCAATAAATGCCGTCAGCGATTACATCCGTATGGCATTTCCACCGAATTTATCCAATATCAGGCATGTGGTGATAAATTCCGAAGCCCAGGAACAGCTGGCATTACGTGCCGGTATTTCCTCAACCATAATTCCCAATGTCCTGGATTTTGAAAACCCTCCGCGGGTAAGCCAAAAAAGAACGCTAATTTTTCGCGAATCCATTGGACTTACCCCGGATGACAGAATGATGCTGCAGCCCACCCGGATTATTCAGCGCAAAGGTATCGAATTTGCCATCGAACTGGTCAAGGAACTCAAAGACCGCCGCAACAAGTTGGTCATATCTCATGAAGCCGGTGATGAAGGAAGGGAATATGCAGAATGGCTGAAGGAATATGCCTGCGAACATGGGGTCGATCTGCGACTTGTATCGATTCGGATTGCCGATCCGCTGAGCCGCAAGGGCAACGGCAAGGCAAAATATTCTCTCTGGGATGTCTATCCCTACGCGGATTTCATCACCTTTCCCAGTCTGTACGAAGGGTTCGGCAATGCGTTTCTGGAGGGTGTATATTTCAAAAAGCCCATCCTGATTAATCGCTATGCCACGTTTGTGCGGGATATAGAGCCGTTGGGGTTTGACCTGGCAGTGATGGATGGCTACCTATCTAAAAATACCGTAAACAATGTCGTCGAAGTGCTGGAGTCGTCCCGACGCAGAAAAAAAATGGTCGACAACAATTATCAGATTGCCGCCCGGCATTACTCCTACTCGGTGTTGCGCAGCCAGCTGACGGCCATCCTAAAAGCCTTCTTCGGCGACGCAGCCGACCAACTGAAAGGCAAAACGGTCTCTTCCGAGCAAGAGGGTGATGTGTATATCGACCCACAGGTTGTCATGTATAAACAATATGACGCTCAACATTGCCCAATGAGTAATCGATCGCAACCTTTAGCAGATTTTGACATGGGAGATTGCGCGTGGCCTTTGTAACAGTTCCCGGCTTGAAGGGTAAAGTGTATGTGCCTCAGCAGTCGGACAAGTGCGTCAAAAAAAACCCCTGCAAGGACTGTTTTGCCTGCCAAAATTGCAGTGACGATCGCTGTCGGGTTTGCCTCAACCAGTGCAACGGTCGTCGTCCCCTCCCTGCCCTTAAAAAAATAATCGACTCCGGTTGAATGCGGCGGCAGATTGGTATACAATAGCGCCGAAAGATACAATATTGAGAGTTTTTATACTCGAAGATTGAAGACATGGATGAATTGAGCCCGCAAAAAAATGAATGCTGTCTACGTGACGAGGGTTCCTGTTCAACGCAGCAACCAACCACTCTGCAACCCTTTGTCATGTCGCCTTCCGCCGGGGAGGTGTGCTGCGGATCTCCACCAGGGCCGCAGAGCAGTCGGTATGAACAACCCGGTTACAGGCTGCTGGACTTTGTCGACACCTTTATTGAAACGCCGGTTGGCCCGGTTCCCCGGGTTAAAACCCGACTCGAACGATCTGATCGGGTGGGCACCTTAGCCGTCCGTCTTGGAATAAAAAGAGATCAATATAAAATCGCCCCCGGACTGTATTGTGTGGGGGCACCGGATCAGGACTCACCGGTTTTGGTTACCGCCAATTATAAGCTCAGCTTCGATTCTCTGCGCCGGGAGTTAACCTCATTGAATGCCTGGATCCTGGTGATCGATACGCGCGGCATCAACGTCTGGTGTGCTGCCGGTAAAGCGCTTTTCTCCACCCGGGAGGTGGTGCATCGCGTCCAACAAACCGGTCTGAAAAAACTGGTACGACATGACCGGCTTATCTTGCCGCAGCTGGCCGCCACGGGCGTATCGGCAGTGCGTGTAAAAAAAGAAAGTGGTTTCACGGTTCTCTGGGGCCCGATCCAGGCCCGCAATGTTCAACAGTATATCGCAGACGGATGTAAAGCTGACAAATCGATGCGCCGGGTGACTTTTACGTTGCCGGAGCGCGTGGTACTGGTGCCGGTGGAGCTATCCCACCTGCCGAAATCAACGCTTTGGATTCTGCTGGCTGTGTTTTTGCTGTCAGGTATTGGAACACACTTTTTTTCGTTCGGTGATGCCTGGAATCGGGGGTTGATGGTCGCAACGGCTTCTATCGCCGGCATCCTGGCCGGTGCGGTGGCCGCACCCGTGTTGCTGCCCTGGATACCGGGACGCGCTTTTGCACTAAAAGGTGCACTGACCGGGGGCATTGCGGGTCTGGCCGTAGTTGCCATCTTTAGAAACAATATCATCTGGCTGGAGGACGTTGCGCTGCTTCTGATTACCGTGGCGATCAGCTCCTACCTGACCATGAATTTTACCGGCTCGACGCCCTTCACCTCCCCCTCGGGAGTCGAAAAAGAAATGCGCCGGGCCATCCCGCTGCAGGCAGCTGCAGCTTTGATTGCGGCGGCTGCCTGGATAGGCGCGGCATTTACAGGATAAAAATGGACGACTTCAGATATCTAGCGGGGGTGACGACGCTGCAGCTTGAAACCGAGGCGTGCGTGGGCTGCGGCATGTGTGAAAGTGTCTGTCCCCATGGGGTTTTTCAGATGGAAGGAAAAAAAGCCGCCATCTGTGATCGGGACGGCTGCATGGAGTGCGGGGCGTGTGCCTTGAATTGTCCGACCGAGGCCATCCACGTTACCCCGGGTGTCGGCTGCGCCTCTTATATCATCAAGACCTGGATCAGGGGCAAGGAGGCGGCCGCCTGCGGCGGGGTGAAATGCTGCTAACCCGAAAGCCGATCCCAAGCTGCTCTGGCTCTCGCTTCTTTGGTGTCCTGGCCGGATGCGGTTTTTCGTCCGGAAGACGGTGGCCGAACACCCCGCAGTCGCGCAATCCGTTCTTCGAGCGGGGGGTGTGTTGAAAACAGGCTCATAACACTCCTGCCGGACAATGGATTGACAATGAACATATGGGCTGTGGCCGGGTTGGCGTCCATCGGCAACCGTTTGGCGTAAGCTCCCAGCTTTTCAAGGGCTTTGGCAAGGCCCTCCGGATGTCCGGCAAAACCGGCGCCGGTCGCATCCGCCAGGTATTCACGTGAGCGGGATATGGCCATCTGGATAATCATGGCTGCCATCGGGCCGATGATGGACATCACAATCAGACCTATAAAACCGGCACCGCCGCCCTCGTCGTCGTTACTGCCGACGCCGCCGAATATCGCCGACCATCGGGCCATCGTCGCCAGCATCATAATGGCGCCGGCCATTGTCGCCGCGATGCTCCCGATGAGGATATCCCGATTTTTCACGTGAGCCAGTTCATGCGCCAAAACACCCGTTATCTCGTCGCGATCCATAATTTTCAGCAGCCCTTCCGTGACGGCCACAACGGCATGCTCCGGATTTCTCCCGGTGGCAAAGGCATTCGGGGCTTGCTGGGGAATGATATACAGCTTCGGCATGGGAAGACCGGCCTGTTGCGTAAGGCGTTGAACCATTTCATACAACTCGGGCGCTTGATTGGGTGTGACTTCACTGGCCCGATACATTTTCAGTACCAACTTGTCGGAATACCAGTAACTGAAAAAATTCATACCGGCGGCAAAAATCAGGGCGATGATCATGCCCTGGCGACCACCCAGCGCCTGACCAACCCACAGTATGAGAGCCGTCAAAAGTGCCAGTAAAATTGTCGTACGGATCTGATTTCCCATCAATTGAATTCCTTCCGTTTTTGTTTGAAAATTATCGTGTCGGATTCATCGACCGGTGCATTTTTCATTGGCATTGTATTGGTGTTTCGTTCAGGCCTAAAAGATAAATCCGAAATATAAAAAGACAACGGTAAAACCTTTTCAATTCTCAGCGGCATAGCCGGTGGCTTATGAATGGAGTCAATTCCAATTTTCAGTGACTGAATTGAAGTCAGCCGAATCGGTACAATGACTTATCATATCGCAAACCATGGCGAAGTATTTCATTCAGTCGCTAAATAATATTCATTTAATCACGCAACTCGGGGCCTCAGCTGAAATTATTTACTAAATTCAATTTAGTAAATAATTTCAGGTTTTTAGAAATTTTTTGTTGACATGCGTTTTTTTATATTCTACATGCAATCGTGAAGATAAATAGCTATGTAGACCTTGGAATTGGCATAAAGTGTGATTCTGATCCTACAATTGAGCGGTATTACCAAGCAATTATTCCTGATCGAAAACGCTAACATTCGGAAACTTAATTTCGCCATCCGCTGCAGTTAACCCCAGCCCGCGAGGTTGAAAAATGGAGAGCGCAAAGAAAAACCCCAATGTCATCGAAATAAACCCCGACGTTAGCCGCCGGGAAAATTCAAGCGTACCGATTGCAGCTTTTGCCGCCCAAACAGCCCGCATGCGGGAAATAGAAGTTTCTCCTGCCGTCGTCCATCAACTACCCGCAAGTGAGATACCCGATAGATGGAAACTGGTCAGCAAAGCCCAGCTCATCAACAAACTAAATTACATTAATTTCCAAGACGGCACCGTCCTGATTAATTTCAACCATCTTAAATACGATAAAACCATTACCGTCAAAGCCACACCCCAGCCCTGCGTGGGAGATCTCGTCGACTGCCTGTGGTCCGAAGACAAAAACATCAGCCAAATAATTCAGTCTTACGCGTTCAGTAATCTGATGATTACCAACGGTCGCAGGCTGCTGAAGGTCGAAGCAGAATTGGTCAGAATGGACAATGAAAGCATCAGTCTCCTGTTGCCGGAAGAATGCTATGAGATCAGCTCCCGCAAAGTCAGACGCCATACCTGTCAGGGCATCAACGTGCAGCTAATGCAGAACAGCACAGTTTTCTGCGGCGTTCTCATGGATTTCAACGGCTTTTCGTTTCGGGTTAAACTGACGGCTGTCCCGCCTCAGACATTTGATTGGATGAATCCGGACCAACCGATGAACATTGTGCTGTCGGACCTGAGCTTTACCTACTACTCGGGCGAATGTAAAGTCATCAGATATACCCGCGGCAACAACACCAGAAACTATATTCTCGAGCCCCTCAAGAAGGAAATTCAGCGATTCAGACAAAAGGAGTTCCGCAGCGAGCGATATGAATTAACGCCTTCTCCCAACCTCGTATTTCAACATCCATTTACCAAAGCGAGAATCGATCTCAAGGTAGTGGATTTATCCGGATCCGGCTTTTCGGTAGAAGAAGATGAAAGCAATACGGCGTTGCTGCCGGGCATGATTTTACCGGAACTGGAGCTGAGTTTTGCAGAAAGCTACAAAATCAAATGCAGCGCCCAGGTAGTTTTTCGTAAATCCATCATGGCACCCAACGGTCAAAAGTGGGTAAAATGCGGCTTGGCCCTCTTGGATATGAATATTCAGGATCATCTGAAGCTCATCTCCCTGCTTCATCAGACCAAAGATAAAAATTCCTATATTTGCAACGATGTCGATCTCGACGCGCTCTGGGATTTCTTTTTTGAGACCGGATTTATCTACCCCGATAAGTATGTCGCAATCCAGAAGAATAAAAAGCAGATAAAAGAAACCTACGCCAAAATTTATACCCGCAATCCCCACATTGCCCGCCATTTTATCTACCGGGACAAGGGAACCATCTACGGCCACATGGCCATGATACGCTTTTACGAAAGCGCCTGGATGATTCATCATCATGCCGCCCGAAAGTCAGCCCCAAACAAGGCCGGTCTTATCGTTCTGGACCAGATCGGACGCATGATCAATGACTCCCATCGTCTCTATTCTCTGCATATGGATTATATGATCTGCTACTACCGGCCGGACAACAAATTTCCCGCCCGGGTTTTCGGCGGCGCCGCCAAAAGCATAAAAGACCCCAAGGGCTGTTCCCTGGACAGGTTTGCGTATTTTCACTTCAGGCCGCCTGCAGGCGCAACGTTTGATTTGCCTGCAGGCTGGCAGATAGTTGAAACCCAGCCTGACGATCTTATTGAACTGGCCGACTTTTACGACCATACTTCAGGCGGACTCATGCTGGATGCAATCGACTTAACGCCGGACAAATTAGATTGCGACAATCTCGGACGAGATTACAAGCAGGCGGGGTTAACCAGGCAGCGCCAACTTTACTCGTTAAAGCAAAACGGCAACTTGAAGGCGATCTTCATGGTGAACACCTCAGATGTCGGCTTGAATCTGTCCGACATCACAAATTGCGTCAAGGTTTTCGTTACGGATTCAGAAGAGTTAAATGCCGACCTATTGAAGGCGGCGATATGTTCCGTAGCCCGGATTGCCGGGAAGAATGATTTTCCAGCGTTGATCTATCCGACCGCCTTGGCCGATGAACAGGAAATCGCTTACGACAAGATTTATAATCTTTGGGTCTGCAGTCTGCAGTATTCTGATGAGTACTTCAGATATTTGAGACGCCTGCTGCGGTTTGTTTAAAACCGGCTTGAACAGAACGCCTGGGGACTAGGACCGGCATCCCCGACACCAGATCATCGGGGTGTAGGTGAACCGCCGTTGACTGGAAAAATATTCCTTAAACTCCTCAAAAAATTCCTCATAACCGCCTTCAAATTCATCAAATTTGAACCCGGACTGCCGGGCGGCAATTTCGACCTTTTTGGTCCAATTGAAAGAATCTTTTTCCCTCAAATCCCCGTAAATGAGGTTATGAGGTGTAACCTTGACATCAATTTCTTCATAACCCAGATCGAAAACATAAGAATAAAGTTTTAAACCGACATAGGGGTCAAAATTAAAATCGATTTCCAGTTTTTTCATAATTTGGACCATGGCGTTTTCCAATCGCCGTGAGAGTCCGAAATTTCGCAGGCAGTTACAATCCAGATCAATCAAGCACAGGATTCCACCGGGTTTGAGGTTTTGGGAAATGTTTTTCACAATATCAAAGCTCTCTTTTAAATAGTATTCGAGCACAAAGCGGATCCAGATAAAATCAAAAAGACCCAGTTGATCGAGCGGTTGGCGGATATCACCGGTCACATACTCAATGCCTGCTTCGTTGTAATGTTTTTTGGCATATTCAATTCGCTGTTCGCCGATATCGACACCGACGGTTTGTCCGTCCGGTTGCACCAATTGGTTCAAGTGGAAAGTGGTCTTGCCGGCACCGCATCCCAGATCGGCAATCCGCATGCCGGGTTTGATGCCGGCCCATAAGGCCTGCTCTTCTACCAGCGCGGCATCCGTCTTGATATCCAGTCGCAAGGCCTCGTCGTCACCTTCCATCAAATAGCCACGGTCGAGTATCATTCTAACTCCTGGTAATCGGATGGTAGTCGGAAAAAAATAGTTACCGATAGTGTCAATTTATTCATCTTCGCCCAAATGGACCCGTCTTCAATGTTGAAGCAAAATAGTGGATGATAACTGTTCGAATTAAAATGAAATTTATAATAGGACCGTCAATTTGTCAATCTTATATGCGCCGATGATATAAAAATTTGCTTGAAAAATAATTGTTGTAATATCTTCTTGAAAATAATAAATGCCCCTGCTAATCCCATTAAGTATCAATATATTGTCTGTAAGAAGGAGCCCAAAAAATGACCGAAAATATAAATGATCATAATAACGCGGAAGAAAAAGAAGAGAGCTTTGCCGCCCTGTTGGAAGCCTATGGTCCCGGCATGAAAGCTGATATTCGCGTCGGTGACAAAATCAACGGAAAGATTATTACCATTGGCAAGGATTCCGTCTTTGTCGACACTGGCACCAAGATTGACGGCGTGGTGGACAAGGCCGAATTACTTGATGAGGATCAGCAGCTGAGCTATGAAGAAGGCGATATGCTGGAACTGTATGTTGTTGCAGTAACCGAAGACGAAATCCGGCTGTCAAAAGCCATTTCGGGAATCGGCGGCATTGAAATGCTAAAGGAGGCCTATGCCAAGGCGGTCCCCGTTGAGGGTAAAATCACCGAGACGTGCAAAGGTGGTTTCCGGGTGGAAGTACTGCAAAGAAAAGCATTTTGCCCGATAAGTCAAGTGGACATCAATTTTGTCGAGGATCCATCCGAGTTCGTCGGCCAAACTATGGAGTTTTTAATTACGACACTGGAAGAAAAGGGCAAAAATATTGTTTTATCGCGCCGTGCTCTGCTGGCGAGACAACAGGAAAAGTCCCGCAAAGAGTTTTATAAAAATTTGACAGTGGACAGCGTCATGGAGGGCCGGGTCACCAGAATAATGCCTTACGGCGTTTTTGTGAAGCTCTCGGACGGCGTGGAAGGCATGGTGCATGTATCCGAACTTGGCTGGTCGAAGGTCGACAAGCCGGAAAAGGTGGTCAAAATTGGTGATACTGTCCGAATAAAAGTCATCGGCATCGAACCGAATAAGAAACCCGGTTTGCTGAAAATCAGCTTGTCGATGAAACAGCTCACCGAAGATCCCTGGGACAGTGCCGATCGGCATTTTCGCGAAGGGGATAAAATTCTGGGAAAAGTCACTCGCTGTGCCAATTTCGGAGCTTTTGTTGAAGTCGCCCCCGGCATCGAGGGCCTGGTCCACATCAGTGAGATGAGCTACATGAAACGGGTATTGAAACCCGAGGACATTGTCAGTGTCGGTGAGACCGTATCGGTCATCATCAAAGAAGTTGACATGGAGAAAAGACGCCTGTCTTTGAGCATTCGGGATGCCGCAGGCGATCCCTGGATAGATGTTGAAGAAAAATTTTCTATCGGCCAGGGCCTTCAAGGTGTGCTTGAAAAAAAGGAAAAATTCGGTTTTTTTATCACCCTGGCACCCGGCATCACCGGTCTGCTCCCCAAATCAAAAATCAGCCGAGGGCAGAAATCGTCAGAGCTCGAAAAACTGAAGGAGGGCGACTCAATCCCGGTGATCATTGAAGCCATCGACACCGTTAAACGTAAAATAACGCTGACTCCAGGCAACACAGAGGATGAGCGAAACTGGCAAAAATTTGCCGGTGATGACAGCTCCGCCATAGGATCACTGGGTGAAAAGCTGTCGCAGGCAATTACCCGCAAGAAAAATGACTAACGGCAATCCGGATCAGCGACCACCAGCAGAGCCGGGGATCCAGGGAAGGCCCCTGGAAGGTGGCGGGACCACGCTCAGTCGCGGGTCGCTGAGGAATATAGAGAATTTTGGCTACAGCAAAATTTTTTCCGGCTAACGCGTGACCTTTTCAATTCTTATCCCGATAGATCGGGGTGGCTTATGAATGGAGCAAATGTCTCCTCCGGCATGGATCATCAGCGGCCGGCCGTCCATCTTCCGGAGATCACAGCTTGGATTTTGATGATCATGAAACCCGTGTAAGCCGGGAGCCAGGCCATTTATTTCGGGCATGAACAGAGTTCCATAGCGCTGTCCGACGCTCTGCCCGCACAAATAGTATTGCCCACATCCGCACTGCCGTTCAGGTTCATCTGTGCCACCGCTTCTTCGGCACACGCCGAATCAACAGCCCACAAGACGCAAAAAATAACAATAGGGTTATGTGCTTCAATGTTAGGAAATATTCCAGCGATCTATTAGGGTTGATCGGTTTAAGATGCGTGCTTACTATTTATGCCATCTGCGATTCAAGATCCAGAGGTTCACGTCAAATCCGAATCGTCGAGTCGCGAATAACACGGAGAAGGAATTGGGAAGAGAGCGCTTCACTCTGCTTTTCTTTTGAGGTTTGACACTATGGCTGCTGTTGTCGAGGCTAAAAATATCACCAAAACTTACACCATCGGTGATCGGAAGATTTGCGTCCTGGACAATGTCTCGCTTTCCGTGGAAGAAGGAGAATTTTTAGTGGTGGAGGGCAGCAGCGGCAGCGGCAAGACAACCTTGTTAAGCTTGCTGTCGGGGCTGGACAAGCCCTCGTCCGGTCGAGTGTTTCTTGAGGATAAGGATATCACCGATATCACTGAGGATGACCTCGCCCCGCTGAGAAATGAATCCATCGGTTTTGTCTTCCAATCCTTCCATCTGGTGCCATCTTTAACGGCCCTGGAAAATGTTATGTTCCCGGCCGAACTCAAGCATGATCCCCGGGCTTATGAGAAGGCTTCGGATCTGTTGAAACGGGTCGGCTTGCAGCAACGCAGTGATAACTATCCCCACCAGCTATCCGGCGGTGAAATGCAGCGCGTGGCCATGTGCCGGGCGGTTATCAACAATCCCAAGATTATTTTTGCCGATGAGCCCACCGGCAACCTAGATACCGAAAACGGCAAAGCGGTGCTGGACTTGCTGCTCGAATTTCAAAAGGAACGCCGGACCACGCTGATTCTGGTAACCCACAGCATCGATATCGCCAAGATTGCGGACCGCATGGTTGTTCTCGAAGACGGACGGATTGCCTGATGTGAATAGACGCTTGCTATGCGGTTAACGTCATATGGATAAATGGCGCACTATAGTAGATTATTGGTTTTAAGTCATCGCGGGCAAAGATGCGACCTCAGAGGTCATATGAAACTTCACCTAAACGGAACAGCGATCCGCAGAATATCGAATATCGAACCGCAGAATGTCGAAGGGTGGTTTCGCGTTGCTCAGTCTCTTTTTATAGAAAAGACAGAATACCTCCCTTCGACATTCGATATTCATTATTCGACATTCGATATTCGCTTTTTAAATGTTTTCTCTTCCGGCCAGCGGCTGGAATAAAACCTGAAAACCCCAATCGGATATTCACCTGTTGTCTGATAATTTTTTCATAATCATGGGAGTTCAAGCAAGGCCAAGCGCCTGAAAGCATCGATATGCCCAACGGATTTCTGCATCGACATTTCATTGTCCGCCAAATCGCTCGCTCCCGCCGCCAGGCGACGGTATTTTTGCTGTGTGTGGCCCTGTCCATCGTTACCCTCATATCCTTGAACGGATTTTCCGCCAGCGTCAACTCTTCCATGCTCCATGATGCCAAAACCCTGCATGCCGCCGACATTATTATCAGATCCTATTTCGACCTTTCACCGTCTGTAATCAATCTGGTTGAGCAGCTTAAGGATCAAAATCTGATTCTTAGCAACCGGGTTTGGGAGTTTTATTCCGTCGTGCGCAGTCAAAAAAGCCGGAATTCATTGCTGGCCAAGCTCAAACTTGTACAGCCGGGATATCCGTTTTATGGTAAAGTAGTGCTGGCATCCGGGCGCGATTTTGAGAGCGTTCTATCGCCAGGCAGCGTTATCGTGGCCCGGGGCCTGCTCGATCGCCTCAATTTGCAGGTGGGAGACGCATTGCATATCGGCAGTGCGACGCTGACAATCAAAGATGTTGTCCTGCAGGAGCCGGACCAGCCGGTCAATCTTTTCTTACTGGGCCCCCGTATTTTTATTGCGGCCGATGATCTCGAAGCGTTGGATCTGGTCAAAAAAGGAAGCCGGGTTGAATACCGCTGGCTGATCAAAGTGCTGGATGAAGACAAATTTCGGCAGATTACAGAGCGGTTGGAGATTGCAGCCGATCCGGATCAGGAACGAGTAGAAACCTACCGCACGGCGCGCTCCCGCATTAAACGGTTTTTTGACAATCTCTTTTTTTTCCTGAGTCTTATCAGCATTTTTACACTGCTCTTAGCCGGCATTGGCATCCAGAGTACACTGACCGCCTTTTTGAAGGATAAAGAAAAAACCATTGCCGTCATGAAAACTGTGGGTGCACGGAGCAGTTTCATTACCCGTCATTACATCTTTATCCTCTCTATCTTGGGTCTGGCAGGAACGCTTATCGGACTTCTCTCCGGTCTTTTGCTCCAGTATGCGCTGGAATTTCTATTCAAAGGTCTTTTACCGGCAAATGTATCCCTGATGATTTCCTGGCGGGCCGTTTTGGAGGGAATTTGCCTGGGCGTGCTGGTGGTCGGTCTGTTTTCTTTTATACCCCTGCATCGATTAAAAGACATTAAACCGGTTACGATCTTCCGCAAGGAGCGTATTCGCTCCAAAGCAGGATGGCCCGTTTTTCTGAGTGCTTTTTTAATATTCGGCTTTTTTCTGCTGCTGGTATTCTGGCAGGTAAAAGAACTGAAAACTGCGCTGTATTTTGTTCTGGGAGTAGTTTTGCTGATCGTCATCACCGCCCTCTTGACGGGGGTGGTTTTGTTGATCTTCAAACGCACAAGGGTGCGCTCCCTTTTGATTCGGCAGGCGATCAAAGGATTGTTTCGGCCGAAAAACGCTACCCGGCCGATCATTATTACCCTCACCGCCTCGTTGGCCGTAATTTTTTCCATATATATAATCGAGCAAAACCTGGATGCAAACTTCATCCGGTCTTACCCGGAAGACGCCCCGAATGTCTTCTTTCTCGACATTCAACCGTCGCAGCTGGTTGAGTTTAAAAAAACAATAGGTATCGAGACGGAGTTTTATCCGATTATCCGGGCCAAGATATTGTCTGTCAACGGTGAAAAAATAAACCGAAAGGAGGAGCGACGGCGACGCGGCGACAATCTGGCCCGCACGTTTAATCTTACCTATCGCAATTACCTGCTGGACGATGAAGCCATTGTAAAAGGTAGGAGTCTGTTCCGAGAAGACTGGGACGAACTCCAGGTCTCCGTTATGGATACAGTAGCCGACATCAGGCGAATGAAGATCGGAGACCGCATCACCTTTAAAATCCAGGGCGTGCCGCTGCAGGCCCGGATTTCAAGTATCCGCTCCCGCACCCATGAATCGATCAGCCCGTTTTTCTATTTTGTATTCCCCGAAAACGCCCTGACCGATGCGCCGCAGACCATCTTTACGGCCGTCAGGGTTGACAAACAGCAAATATCGCCCCTGCAAACAAAAATTGTCGAAAAGTTTCCGAACGTAAGCGTGATTGATACGACTGAATTGCTGACGGTCTTCACCGCGGTAGTCAAAAAGCTGTCGCTGATTATCCGATTTTTTGCCGCATTCAGCATGGCGGCCGGCATTTTAATTATTCTCAGCTCGATATTGGCTACCCGTTACGCGAGGATTCAGGAGGCTGTCTATTATAAAATTCTGGGGGCCAGAAGCAATTTTGTGGTAAACGTTTTTACGCTGGAAAATCTTGCTCTGGGTCTGGTGAGTGCCACCCTCGCACTGCTGATATCCCAAGTAGGCAGCTGGCTGATATGCCTAAAAGTGCTGCATATTTCTTATCGGCCGTTTATCCTGGAAAGCATCGTGCTGATTATCGCCACCGTTTTGCTGGTGGTGACGGTCGGTTTACTGCCGTCGATATCCATTCTGCGAAAAAAACCGGTTGCATTTTTAAGAGAGCAAACACAGGAGTGATTCGATTGCGGACTGGAGGGCGGAAATCACGTGTCAGCCCAGCCGTCGGCCAAAAGGACGGCCGGTCTGATAAAAAAAGAAACTAATGAACGTCGAACATCGAACGTCCAACGTCCAACATCGAATACGGAATTTCGTCAATAAAAAAAATACTGAAGAACACGCTGCGCACACGCCGCGCAAGCGCTGGCGCTGCGGGAGCGCCTGCTCTATGCGGTCGAATCGACCAGTCGAAATCCGACTCGGCGCAGCACGTTGCAAGCTTCTGTTCACTCTTTTTAAAATAGATAAAGCGCAGCCCCATCCAGATTGGAGGTTCGATGTTCAACGTTCGATGTTCGACGTTCAAACCGTTAACTGGCCCGACCTTTCGAAGTTTCATATGAGCAGAGGCCGAAAGACAGATGAGGAATTCGGCATTGGGAATGCAGAATGCAGAAACCGCCGATGGCGCATTTCGGATGTGTGATCACGGATTGAAATCAAACTTGGAATCTTATTTTCAAAGTAGGAAGAATTAATTGAAAAAGCTAAACTATTTTTTTTTCTCGACGCTACTGATTTTGTTAATGCTTCCGGGATGCGGCGAGGAATCCACTTCACTTCAGGCTCAAGCTGAAAAAAAAATAGAGGGGACCATCGTGGCCGTCGGCGACAGTCTTACCGAAGGGCTGGGAGTAGAGGAAGAATTCGCCTATCCAGCAGCACTGGAGAGAAAATTAAAGGACCAGGGGTATCAGTACCGGGTCATTAATGCCGGCATCAGCGGCGAAACTTCCAGCGGAACCCTCTCGCGCATAAACTGGGTGCTGACTTTAAAACCCGATATCGTCGTCCTGGTTACTGGTGCCAATGACGGTTTTCGCGGCATCGATCCTGCCTTAATCGAAAGCAACATCCGCCGGATTATTGAGGCGCTGAAAGCCCAAAACGTCGTCGTTGTGCTGGGAGGCATGAAAATCGTCCAGAACCTGGGCCGGGACTACACCAGCGCCTTTGCCGCAGTCTATCCGGAGGTTGCCGAGTCGGAAAATGTCATTTTCATCCCATTTTTTCTGGAGGGAGTGGCGGCAGACCCCGGGCTCAACCAGTCCGACGGAATTCACCCGACCGCCGAAGGATACCGCAAGATTGTTGACCATATTTATCCATACGTGACCACTGCAGTTAACACACACCGAGAAGCAATCAAGCTGTCTCCCTAATGATTGAGTCAAAGCGCTCCATGTCGGTTGTCCGTGGTCTGTTGCCTGTTGTTAAAATTCTTATTCAACGGACGACAGCCCACAATATACCCATGAGCAATTAAGGTTTAACTCAATTTAATTTCTTCTTCTCCTTGCTTGACACATATATCCATGGTAACTAGCTTAATAAAGCCAAAGCGGAGCATTGGAATCTTATACCGGTAGAAACTAGAAACTCTCCGCTTTTTCGGCGGACGATGGGAGAGAATATTTTTTTGACGCGTGAACGCAACCTTTCCCTAAGGGGGACTCCTCGAAAGGAGGAAAGTCATGAAAAACTTTATTAAATGGGGGGCAATCATCATCGGCTGTCTGGTGGTAGTCATCATTGCCGCTCTTTTGCTGATTCCCATGTTTGTCGATGTGCAAAAATACAAACCCCTGCTTGAAAGCAAGGTTTCCGAGGCGACCGGCCGACCTTTTTCAGTCGGGGACGATCTTCAACTGTCCTTGTTTCCTTGGGCCGGAGTTTCTTTTTCTGACCTGCGTTTAGGCAACCCGGCCGGATTCTCGGAAAAGGAATTTGTCACCGTCAAGTCCTTTGAGGTTCGCATCAAACTGCTGCCGCTTCTCAGCAAAGATGTTCAAATCAAACGCTTCGTATTGAACGCGCCGCACATCGTATTGGTTAAAAATAAGGACGGTCGCACGAACTGGGAACAGCCCAAGCAGCCATCCAAAGAGACTCCGACAAAAAAGGAGGAAAAAACCCCTGCCGGCGGTCTGGATATTCCCATCAAAGCCCTCACTGTTGGTAATCTCGCCGTAAATAATGGATCGCTGATCTGGGTGGATCATGCCAGCGGCACCCGCCAGGAAATCTTGGACCTCAATTTGACGCTGGCGGATGTGTCGATGGAGCGGCCCGTCAAAATGACCTTCTCGGCCTTGCTCGATCAAAAGCCCGTATCAATGGAAGGTACCATTGGACCACTGGGACAGGGTTTCATGGCCCCCAACATTCCCGTCGATTTATCTTTGAATGCGCTCAAACAGCTGGCCCTGCGGCTCAAGGGTTCGCTGCAAAATCCGCTCATAAATCCCGGTGTCGATATGGACATCGAAGTCACAGAATTTTCACCCCGGAAGCTTGTGGCCGAATTGGGGCAGGAATTTCCGCTAAAAACATCCGATCCCAAAGCCCTGAGCAGCGTTGCACTGAAAAGCCATGTCAAAGCCGATGCCCGCAAGGTGTCGATATCAAATGGAACGATAAAACTGGATCAATCCAATCTTACTTTTTCGGCCACCGCCGCAGAATTTTCGCGTCCGAACCTGAAGTTCGACCTCGATCTGGATCAGATCGATCTGGATCGCTACCTGCCGCCGCCAAGCGAACAACCGCCGCCTGAGAAAGGCGCCGGACCCGGAAAACCCGCCGGGCAGAAAATCGATTACACCCCGTTGCGCCGCATGATTCTGGACGGCAAAGCAAAAGTAGGAAACCTTACCGTCAGCAAGGCCCGGATTCAGGATGTATTGCTGCAGATAAAAGCCAAAGACGGCATCATCCAGCTGGATCCCATGCAGCTGAAAATGTACCAGGGCAGCACAGACGGTAAAGTAATCCTGAATGTTGCCGGTGACACGCCCAAGAGTGATCTGAATCTGAAGATCAATGGTATTCAGGTGAACCCCCTGCTGAAGGACGTTCTCGCAAAAGACTTTTTGGAGGGGAACACCAATGCCGACATCCAGTTGTCCATGGTCGGGGATCAGCCGGATCAGGTCAAAAAAACCCTAACCGGCAAAGGTGACCTGCGGTTCAACGACGGTGCCATCGTCGGTATCGACCTGGCATCAATGGCGCGTAATATTGGATCGGCCTTTGGTCTCGCCCAAAAAGGTGAAAAACGTCCGCGAACGGATTTCACCGAACTGGCCGTGCCCTTTACCATCAAAAACGGAGTTGCCAACACCCCTGAGACCAGCCTCAAATCGCCCTTTATCCGCATTATCGCCACCGGAACCGCTGATTTGGTGAAAGAAACCCTTGACTTTCGCGTAGCGCCCAAGGCGGTTGCCTCCATCAAAGGGCAGGGGGATGAAGCCCAGCGTTCGGGCATCATGGTGCCGGTGCTGGTATCCGGCACCTTCTCTGAGCCCAAATTTCGCCCCGATTTGAGTGCCGCTGCCAAAGAAAAGATCGAAAAACAAATTTTTGAATCCAAAGAAGCCCAGAAACTGCTTGACAAAGAGGAACTCAAACCGCTTGAAAAAAGCGCCAAGGATGCCCTGAAAGGTTTGTTAGGAGATTAGTGCCGTGCTAAAATTGATCCAGCTTAATTTAGCCGCGTGTTTGAATCGAGAGGATTCCAAGCTCCAAAAATTCAAAAGTTTGGGATTTGGTTCATTGTAATTTGTGATTTGTTTGGAATTTGAGTTTTGTCATTTGAGATTTAATTTGCAATGTGAAAGAAAAGTTGGAGACCTAAATGAATAGATTCGGAGCCCTTTATTTCTTCTATTTAACGGAATGACGATGATAAAAATTTGTCGAATCCTTCTGCCGGCCGGCTGTTTTATTTTCAGCATTGTCCTGCTAACAAACTGTGCGGGCATTGGCAAGCGACTGGAGCCGCCGCGCATCTCCCTGGCCAATATCCAGGTGCAGGAGTTTACCGGGTTTGAGACCGTGTTTCAAATCAAGCTCCGGGTCTTCAACACCAATGACGTCGGTCTAGACGTCAAGGGCATCGAAGCCGACCTGGCGATCAACGGCAAACCTTTTGCCACCGGGGTTTCTAAAGCCGGAGTGCAAATACCATCCTTTGAAACCCGGCTCGTGCCGGTCACGGTATATTCATCAGTCATCGACATTTTTAAGAGTGTTCAGGGACTACAAAAAGCAGAGCAGTTGACGTACACCTTGAAAGGCAAACTCCGGGTGGCCGCGGATAATGCCCCGGCGGCTACTTTACCGTTTGAGTCCGAAGGGCAGCTGACCCTGACCGGTTCCGAGGAGTTGAAAAAGTAAGCATGTCGGACAAATTGCCCGATCGCATTGACGGGCACATGAATTCGAAGCCCGAAAATGCAGCCGCGCCCAAAGCGAATACCGCCGATTTTTCTTCCGACGTCGTCGTCGGGTCCGCTAACGGATCATCTCAACGTTCATAACGAACTCAACGATCGAAACCATCATAACCCGACCCACAGGATTCACCTATGAAACTTGGCATCATCGGTCTGCCGCAGTCAGGTAAATTTACGATTTTCGAAGCCTTGACGAAAAATATTTCCGAAACCGCCCACAAAGGTGAAGATCGGATCGGCACCATCCGGGTGCCGGACAGCCGCCTTGATACCCTAAGTGAAATGTATGCCCCGCAAAAGACCATTTATGCCCAGGTGGAATATTATTTGCCGGCCAGCGCCCGGGCCAAAAAGGAACAAACCGGTGAGCAAAGCATCTGGATGGCGGCTCGGGATTGTGACGCCTTGATTCAGGTTATCCGCAACCATAGCGGCGCCGGATTTGAAGAAAAATCACCCGACAAAGATTTTTTACACCTTCAGCAGGAATTGATTCTGGCGGATCTGGTGGCGGTGGAAAAACGTTTGGAGCGCATTGAGCTGGACCACAAACGCGGCAAAAAAATGGATCCTGAGGAGCATGCGCTCTTAATCGATTGCCGCCAAACCCTTGAAAATGAAATCCCATTGCGAAGGATAGCCGACCTTGCATCCGCCCCCAAACTAAGAGGTTTTGCCCTGCTATCCGCCAAACCGCTGCTGGTTCTTTTCAACAACGACGAAGATGACGACCGCTTGCCGGATGTGGGCGATCTCATCGAAACCGAAAACTGCTTGGTGGTCAAAGGCAAACTCGAACAGGAGCTTGCCCAGATGCCGGCCGAAGAGGCCGCTGAATTTTTAAACGAATTTAATATCGGCGAATCCGCCATGGACCGGGTCATTAGAAGATCTTACGACCTGTTGGGACTGATTTCTTTTTTTACTGTCGGAAAAGACGAAATCAGGGCCTGGACGATTAAACGAAACACGCCGGCGGTTGAGGCCGCCGGGGCGGTGCATTCGGATATGGAAAAGGGGTTTATCCGGGCGGAGGTCCTGGCCTATGATGATTTGATGGAAGCGGGCTCCTATGCGGAGGCCCGTAAAAAAGGAACCGTCAGACTGGAGGGCAAAACCTACGAAGTAAAGGACGGCGATATCATTAATTTCCGGTTTAACGTCTAATTTCTCCGCCCCGTAAAATTGTGGGTTCATGATGGTAATACGTTCATCCGAGACTGAAGAAGTTTGTTTGAATGAACATCAGGCGGATAAATTAGAGATCAATAGATTTCAGAGGCAGGAATCGCCTTGGACTATTATCGCTAAGGCGAGCAAAACCATACTGTTCGTAGAATTCTCTGGTGTCGTCGTTAACAGGGCTTACAACCATGGCCTAGATTGCAATTTGGTCACTGACCGCCAGCGTGCGCTTGATTACATCGGCCGGCAACATTTTTTCAACCCCTTGTACCTGGGCAGGATTGTTGACCGCCAATCTGCCGATCAGAGCGGCGGGCAATGGATGCTTTGGCAATCTCCGAGCCAGCTTTTCAGGTAATTGATTCAGTTCAATGGATAAGGTGTTTAGGGGGTAGTAGCCGATCATCTTAGCAGCTTTCATAAAA
>CP070771.1:0-35070 GCA_020345785.1 Desulfobacterales bacterium | reverse complement strand
AGTCCTCATCCCTCAGTCCTCAGTCCTCATCCCTCAGTCCTCAGTCCTCATCCCTCAGTCCTCAGTCCTCATCCCTCAGTCCTCAGTCCTCATCCCTCAGTCCTCAGTCCTTTATTTTACTCACCTTCCCACCTTCTCCCCCTCCCAGCGTCCCAGCCTCCAAGCCTTCTGGCCAATTTCCCATCATCTAATCCACGTAACACGTCACAACATAACGTAACACCCCAAAGTTACCTTTGAATTTCAGGATGAAGCCATTGCATCTCCAACTTCAACCAGCTGATTTTTTTATATAAATTGTTGAAAGCCCATCATCGGTCCTTCGTCGCAGGATATCGGCTGAGCCGTTTTGCGACGTAACACGTTACTAAAATTGAACGCGATACATTCCTCAGGAGGCAGATTTTTTTTATTTAATTTAGACATAATATCAAGAGATTAAAAAAAAATCCCTACCCCGGTTGGCGACCTGGCACCTCTTTTGCTCTGCCGACAAGTAGAAGGGTCCGATTGCTAATGTCACCAGCGACAGGACAATATCTTACATGACGAGGACAACGATGGACCCATGTTCTGATTCTTCTCACAAGCACAAAATACTTGAGGGAAGATATGCCAATCATTTTGCTGTAGGCTATGGTCAATGCGAGTTTATCTTTGATTTCGGCCAATCGTATTTCGAAAGCGACCATGCGGAGCTGTATTTCCGAATCATTACCTCTCCCATCTATGCCAAAGCATTTTTGAAAGTGCTCCAGGAGACCGTGGAAGCCTTCGAAACAACCTATGGAGACATCTCCGATTAGCAGCTTATTTGTTATTTCTTTGCATTTTATGAAATCCGCCTCAGGCGGATCATCACGAAAGCACGAAATTTATTTTTTCTCCTTTTCGTGTTTTCGTCCTTTCGTGCTTTCGTGATTAATTTCCTTTTGGTTCCGGGTTGGGCCCCTATATTCTAGAATACTAAATTGCCGCAATTTCTGAAAAATCGAATTTTGAAATGAGAACCTCCAATGGCACTCGTACCCATGTTGGATGATTGGGAGATTCCCCGCATAGAGAAAATTGCCGCAGTTGAGCACCGTCGCCTGGCACCGCTTTTGGTACCCGGTCTTCACGGGACATTGCACCAGGATCTCGGCACTGAGAGTATTGCGGTGGAAATCGTCGGATCGCTTCACGAAGAAGAAATGCGGGATGATTTCTTCACGAACATTCGAGCCAAATTCCAGGAGGGTGAGCCGGTGTCTTTTACGGCGGACATCGTCTCCGCCACCGAACTTGAACTGGTGATCATCGAGGACCTCCGGGTAACCGAATCCAACGATTGGGCCCGCCGTTTTCAGTATCGTATTGTGCTGCGAGAGTACGTGGAGCCGCCTGAACCGGCGGCCGGTTTTGATGACCTCGGGGCCGATCTGGGGATCGATGCCGAGCTGGATCTCGAGGCCGCTCTCTCGCTTGACGGATTCGAGCTACCGGGACTTCTCGTCGATGTACCCACACTGGGTGACCCCGTCGCGCCCATACTTCCCGCGCTGGACGGTGTCGCGTCCGCCACCGAGCCGGTCAACGCTATGATCGATGAATTGAAGGGATTGTTTGACTGATGGGACTGCTAGATCGCCTGCAGGACGGATTTTCCTTTTCTCTCGATGGGATTACGACCGAGTTAAACAGCGTTTCCCCGGATGCGCCGGCCATCGACACGGATGGACTTGCCCAGGCTGCCGGACCGCTTGGCGGAATCAACTTGGGACCGATCACCGCCTCGCTTACAACGGTGGTGCAGCAGGGACAGTCGGGACTCGGCACCCTGGCCGATGTATCCGGTCTTTTGACGCCCTTGACAGGTATCCTGGACCGCGCTGATTCATTTCAGTCAAGCGACCCCCGCGCCCTTCTGGACCGTCTGCAAAACCAAACAGGTGAGCGGGAAGGCAATCAGTCGGGATTGGATTTCCTGAACAACGCCTTGCAGCAAGTGCAAAACTTCACCTCCGACAGTACGGTCAATCTGGCCACCGAGCTCGTATCGACCCTTTCCGGCGGAGCAGTCGATGTATCATCAACCCTGCCGTCCATTACCGGCAAGACGTCTGCTCTCACCCAAATCGTCGGATCCCTGGCGGGCTTGACGGCAATCTGGTCCCAGGTTCAACATATCTCCGAGACGGCTGAGCGCCTGGAGGCGCTTTTGCCGACCGAAGATATCGGCCTGGTACGGGATCAGCTGACAGCCTGGTTTACCAACAACGACCTGATTCAAAGGATCGAGAGCGCCGATGGGGATGATGTCGCCACAGTGGGCGAGCTCACGGCAATTATCCAAGAATATGTAGCGGCCATCCGGGCGTATCATTCCCATTTGCAAAAGGCACTTGGCTTCGGCGAAGCCACCCTTGTCCATGCCGATCTGGCCGATGCGGTCGCCCGAATCGGCGATGCCGGGCGGATGCTTCAAAGTTACCAGGTGGCGGAGCCGATTCGCAACCTAACGGTCACAATCCAGGAATGGCTCCTGTCGCGACTTCCTTCGGACTGGTCGTCAATTGATACCCCGATCGATGAGTTGACCGACCGTTTTGGAACGCTGATCGATGATCTGGTTGCAACGGTAAATGACTTCGATGTGCAATCCCTCACCCGTCCGGTTTCAAGCGCCATCAATCAGGTGACGGATATCATTGCCGAAATCAACAATGCGATGGAAGCTGTTGCCGGCGCCATTCGCAGCGCGATGACGGTGGTCCGCGACCTGATCGAGGGCCTCAATCTTCAGGGAGTTGCCGAAACGATTCGCACGGTAATCCGTCCTGTGGCCGAGGTAATTGATACGCTGGACGGCCTTCTGGGTGATTCCCTGACTGCCATTGAAACGGCGATGACCACAGCGACTGCTGCGATAACCGCCGCCAAAACCGCCGTGCTGGCCGAGGCAGAGACAGTCAAGGGGGCTTTCGACAATATTGCCTCGGAACTCGACACGGTGCTCGACAAACTCCCCGGGGTTCTCGGACAGGTAGAGGATGGGATACAAAGTGTGGCCGATACCCTGAAAAAGATCGACCTCACGCCCTATTTCGATACCAGCGTGGATGTGATGGAAACCGCGGCAACGGTTATCGATGCAGTGCCCATCGACATCTTGCCGGACGATGTGGAAGCCGATCTTCAGGAAGCGGTCAAGCCGGTCAAGGCCATCGATTTTGAAGAAGTCAAGAACACCCTCATCTCCGCCTTGACCGAAATACGGACCAGCTTTGATGAGGATGTTTTAGGAGAGATAGATGCCATCTATCAGGACATCATCGCGTTTCTGCAGGACAACAATCCGCGCGGTCCGATCGAGGACCTCGAGGCGACGGTTTTCGATGAATTCCTGGCTCGTTTGCGTGCGGTCGATCCGGACGTGATCCTCCAGCCGATTGCCGATGTCATCGATCAAGCCAAGGCGGCGATTGCCTCGATCGATTTACGAGCGGATATTTTGGAGGAAGTCGACGGCGTTTTTGACGAAATACTGGCGTACTACGACCAGCTTGACCCGACAGCGCTGTTTGCCCCCGTCACCGATCGAATCGATGCGGTACGCGGTGACATCAAAGAGCTGACCGGCATCGAGTCTTGGACCGAGCATCTTGACAGCATCGTCGACCAGCTCAAGGGTGTTCTCGACAATGTCGACCTCGCAAACTGGGTGCCCAAAATCGAGGCGCAATTCGACACCCTTTTGATCCATTTACGCAGTCAGCCGAGTGCCAACCCCATTGCCGGCAATCTGGTCGCTGCGCTCTCGGGAGACGGCGTCCGTGTTTCCGCGTTCGATGAAGTTGCCGAATGGCTCAAGGGGGAGCCGGGGGCGGAACGGGTTATTACCGGACTCACCGAAGCTGTCGGGCGCCTGAACAGAGTTGCCGACGGCATTGCCGAGCTGGGCGTCGAAGGCGTTGTGTCCCAAGCGTCAAGCTGGCACCGCTCACTGGTTTCCGCCATCGAAGGCAAGAGCGGAACGGCCTTGCACGGACAGGTGGCCTTGCTGGTAAATGCTCACAATCCGCAGGCGTTCTTTGCACCCATCTTGGCCTATGGGCCGCGCTATAATGATGAGCTCCGTGCACGTCTGGCGGAAATTCAGTCCCTTGCCACATCCGGATTCAGTCAGGTAACGACCGTTGCGGAAGCACTGCGCGATGGGTTGCGCCCTCTGGTCGAAGTCAAACAGCGGTTCGCTGAATTGCTCCGTCAGTTCGGTGTCGATCCAGCCGGTAAAACGGCCCTGGAAATCATAGCGGATATTTTCGGGACGTTGCGACCGGCAATTCTTTTGGGCCCTCTTCAGGGGCTGGTGGATGCTCTCAAGGCCAAGGTTGTCGAGTTGGTCGAGACCGGCCTCATTGATCCGGTCAAAAGCGGTGTTGTCGAACTGCAGTCACTCATCGACAATATCGACATCAACCCCATCGTCAATGAAATTGCAGCGGTTCACAGCGCCCTGCGTGACGAAATAAACGCCCTTCGTCCCAGCGCGCTTTTAGGAGAGCCGCTCACCGAATTCGAGGAATTGCAGGCGACGATTGCAGCTTACGATCCATTGTCGCCGGTTCGTACCACCATCGATGCATTCAAGGCTGCCGTCGAGGAGGTGGCCGGCGAAGCGAGTCCGCTGCGCCCCACGGTGATGCTCGGCTCTCTCCTGGCAACCTATGACGATATACTGGCCGCTGCCGGAGAGCTCAATATCCGTGACATGCTCAAGCCGCTGCTCGACGAGCTTGAAGGCATCTCCGGGCAGTTGGACGAAGGCCTGGAGCGAAGTGCAGCGGCGCTTAAGAAGTTGCAGGATGCATTGCCGTAAATTCAACCCAGCCGCTGGCTGCTGAAGCAGCCAGTTTGATCGAACATGAGACGCTAAAAAGGAAGACAAACCTGTGGCACTCGATAAACTCCAGACAGCGATCGCGGATTTCCTTGGTCCGCGACTGGATCCACCCATGTTGAGTATCGGCGGGGGGCTCCCCCGACTCGCTGAGGAGGTTCCTGCCATTGCAATGTCGATGGACAATGTCACCGTTTCCGGGGCGGGAGTGGGGGCCAACGCCACCAGTGTCATGGTGGGTGCGCTGCCGATTACGAGTACCATTGACCTCGCGGACCCGGTCCTGCGATTCCCTTCCGAAACGGTTGATCTAATGAGCGGTGACAGGCTTTCGTTGCACGTTCCCCACGGGCCGCTGGTCAAGGCCGACGGCGCCGACAGCGCTCCCCTTGAGGCCGCTGACATTACAATCGGCATTGACGGCGCACCTCTGACTTTTGTCCCGGGTTCACCATCGGCCGGGGAATTCAGCATCGATAAAGATGCCGGCCTCATTGCGGTAGGTGATCCGTTTCCTGCCGTGGGAGCATTAAACGCAACCTACTTCGTTGGGCGCTGGGAGGTGGAAACGGTGCGACTGAGCGGAGTTCTTCATATGGATTTATTCATACGAACCATTGCATCCGTTGAAGATCTGACCCAGCAGGTTTTCGCACTGCTTGCGAAGCATTCGATTACCGGCTTGCGAAAAATCGGAGTTACCGCCATGTCGACCATTGATGCACCGGTCAGGCCGACGGGCAACACCAGAACGCGACGGATCAGTTTTGAATTCACCTACGAACATGCAACGCCGCGCATACCCACGGGCGGCGGTGTCATCAGCGGCGTAGATTTCACGTCACAACTGCAGAGCGGTCAGGGAGTGGAAAATGAACTTATCAATTAACCAGACGCTGTCCGATACGCAATGTATTTCACGGGCAGAACATTTTGGAATCCTGGGAAAATTCTGCGATTCCAGTCAATGAAGGAGGAGTTCATATCATGAGCGAATCAATTAGTGAAATGGTGCTGCCGGGAACTTACATAGAAGTTCGGGCAGAAGGACTGATCGGTGTTGGGCAGATTTCCACCGGCAATGTGGGGGTCGTCGGAACGGCATCGAGAGGGCCGCGTAACACGGTCAAACTTGTCGGGAGCTATTCTGAGGCGATCGATGTCTTTGGCAACTATGACAGTTTCACGTCGCCGACGTTAGCGGACAATCCCCTCACGCTCATTCGAACACTTGAGCAGGCCTTTCGCGGGGGGGCCAAGAATGTCTTTGCGGTCAGAATCGCCAACGGCGATCCGACCAAGGCATCGGCGGACGTCGAGAGTATTGATGACGCCGGTTTTACCATTACCGCCAAGGATGCCGGCAGCTACGGCAATGACATTGCCTACACGGTGGTCAACGAAGGGTCGGTTGCGGATCCGTCATTTAAACTGACGATTACCTACAAGCAAGTGACGGAAAATTATGTCGGTGCGACCGTCGGTGATGTCCACGCCCTGGTCGCCGCCCAATCCGTGTTGGTCGATGCGGCCGATCCGGTTGATGGAACCAAGGCGCTGGCCGAAGTCGACCCGGCGGAAAATTTGACCGGCGGCGTGGATCATGCCGATGTATCGGCGGCCGACCTGGCCGAAGGGCTCGCCGCGCTGGAGGATCAGCCCGTCAATATCCTTATTGTGGGCGGATTCGGATCGGACGTGGCGCGCGGATCGGTGACGGCCCATCTCGAAGCGACCGAGAACGAGGGACGTGAACGCATCGCCATCCTGGGCGCGAGTGCCAGCACGAGCACTACGGTTGAAACCGAGGCCGATGCGCTGGCTTCGCCGCGCATTGTCCTTGTCGCACCGGGACTCAAGACGGTCGATGCGGTTTCGGACGCGGTCGTCGAACTGCCGCCGCCATACCTGGCCGCAGTTGTGGCTGGTAGACTCAGCACCCTTGCGCCGCATGTCAGCTTGACCAACAAGACGGTTGCCGTTGATGATCTTGACACCCATTACTCTTCGACGGTGTACAAGAATCTGCTGCAAAAGCGGGTCCTTCTCGTGCGGCAAAGATTCGGGTTTCAGGTTGTCAAGGGTATCACCACCGATACCGGCGCATTCAAACAGATCAGCATTCGGCGGGTCGTGGACTACGCCAAGGCCGGCGTGCGTTCAGGGTCGAACCCGTATATCGGCCGGCTCAACAACACGCGCGTGCGCGCCGCACTCAAGGCCACGCTCGACGGATTTCTTTCGCAGATGGTACAGGATGAAATGCTGGTGCAGTATTCGCTTGAGGTCACCGCCACCCGTGCCCAGGAAATACAGGGTATCGCGGTGGTCATCATGACATTGATGCCGACTTTCTCAATCGATTTCATCCGCGTGACCATGAACCTGCAGTAAGGTGCCGGGCCATTTTATTTTTAACGACATAAATCATTTTGCATGCATACACAGGGTTGGGTCTATTCGACTCCGGAGGGTGGATTGAAAACCAGCCCCAAAAAGGCGATCACGGAATTAATGATGTCGCTGTGTATAATACCAGGATTAAAAACATTCACCAATGAGAAAGAGGAGTTATCATGCCGAACACAAACGTATATACCGGCCTTGACGGATCGCTGGGTTTGGCGGTGGAATCAGGGCCCGAGGGCGATCTGGCAAAGGATATCAGTGAAACTTTTTCCGTTTCTCAAATAGGGCGGGCAACCGGTGTTTCGATTCAGGTCGACTCCGATATGCGCCCCTTTCACGAAATCGGCCAGCGTTATGCCACTGAGCTGCGTCCCGGCAATGTCAATATTTCCGGAACCATACAACGGGCACACATCAACGGCGCGCTGCTGAAATTGATGCTCGGTGATGGTGCGGGGCCCAGCCGGCCTGCCGGCGGGTTTATCAGCCCGACTTTCAACCTGAGTCTGCGCATGGAGAACAACGCCCTTCCGGGGAACAGCTCAACAATTACCGTGCATGGTGTCAAGCTGGATGCATGGCGGTTCGACATGCCGGAGGATGATTTTGTGTTGGAAGAAGTCGGATTTAAAGCCCTGTGGATCAGTACCGAAGATACGGAGGCGTAATGCAGACAATCAGTGCCGATATGCTTATTGCGGGAGCCGACACCGTTTTCACGGTGAATATTCCTGCCAGCATCCTCCGTCCGGCAAACGGCGCCGGGACAGAAGACGAAGCGGGTGCAACGGCGGTAACCCTGCGACCCTTGCGCTTGGCTGATCTGGTACGAGTGCAAAAGGCGGCCAAGGACAACGATCATCTGGCAAGTGTGGTCATGGTTCAGCAGTCTTTGGTTGAACCCAAGGTCTCTATCGACCAGGTCAACAAAATGCATGTGGGATTGGTTCAATTCCTCTTGCAGGAAGTCAATCGAATCAGCGGGATCAGTATGAGCGCCGATGAGTTGGAGAATACGGTTCAGGCCCCGCTGGCGCGGGCATGTTTTGTGCTGGCGCGCGAATTCGGTTGGACCCCGGAGCAATGTGCGGGTCTTACCCTCGGTCAGGTGTTGGTGTATTTGGAGATGCTCGGAAAGAAAAGCGAGGGTATTGAGGATGCCATATAAATCGGGAACTTCAGATAAGCTGCGGCGTGTGCTCGCCGCGCTGGATACGCTCGCCGAAGCTTCACTCGGACCCATGCGGTTTCAATGGGCGGCGTCTCCCCTGGGCTATGATCCCCTGGCCGCTCTTGCTGAAAGTCTCACCGGACGCTCCGATCGTTTGCTTGAATCGGCGGTCGACCGGCTCCTTGAAACTGCCGGCGAACCCGGCGCACCTGAACAGCAGTCGCCGGAAGAAAAGCGCCGTAAACATAGGGGTTCATGGCGGCCGCAGGGCTCGGCCAAGCGGGATGATGCTCTAACCCTGCCGGGTGGGATTGGGGCGGCCGGCGTCGCATCCAAGGTCGGTCTCTTAAGACGTCCGGCTGACCGCCAATCCGAGTGGAACGCAGTGCCCGGGGACAGGATGCGCCCAGGGTCGCAATCCGAATCATCTCAAGGTGAACTATCCGGTGCGGTGGCGCGGATTCTCGCCCGCCATTCCCGGTTCTCCGAAAGGGGTGAAAGTGCCGGCGAGATAGTGGATCCGGAAGCCCTGAAGAAGCGGCAAACCGTTGGCATGTCTTCCCCCGCTACACCCGGCCGTGCGAATTCGGTTGCACCAGCAAAGACGGATTTCGTTGTCGTTTCCTATCGGCGGCACGCCCCCCCGGCGGCTTCCGGCGAACTTTGGCAGAGCAGGAACACCCATATGGCTGAGCGGGGCGGGGCGGCCGGCGGGAAAACAAGGGATTCGGCAGAAATCGAAAACGATTCACGGCGCATAGCGCTGCATTCAGCTAAGGCAACAAATGGCAACCGACTCCCACGTCCCCAGCGCATACACCCAAACGATGATATCCAGGCCGTCCTGGGTAAAACGCCCATGTCACGCAGCGGGTTGTCGGCTCCCGTCGAATTCAACGGAACGGTTGCGGCTGACTGGCTTTCCTCATGGGCATACGGTGCCGAGCGCTGGCCGGTCGCGCCTTCCCAGGCGCGATCCCCAAAGCCGACCGATGGCAGAGCGGTTGTCTTCGAGCAGGATGCCGCAAACAACAAAATGACCCAGCCCAAAGAGGGAACCGACGGCGCCCCTCCAGGGTTCGGGGGGCGCGGCATCCCGGATGCACATTCGAGTCCCCTGGGGCGTCTAGTGAAGCAATGGCACACGGCAAAAAACGATTCATCCCGGGAGGTGTCGGTCCGTGAATCAACGCGATCGCCTGTCGCTGGGGCGTCGTTGCCGTTTGGTCCGCCCTCCGTAGAATTGGCCACCTCGGCGGTCTCAGACATGGACTTCGTGCGGCGACTGGAAAACGTGCTGCTTTGTGAAAGCCGCCGGCACGGTATCGTGGTGGAGGATCAATGAGCATCCGTCGTCCTTTGATTGAATTAACCGCCGGGGGCTCCGGCTTGTCCGGTCCCGAAGCCGCCGCTGTCAGCGTCCAATGCGACCTGACCGTGGGTGCAGCGATGGATTTCGCAGTCGTCGTATGTGCCCCGCATTCTCCCCTGGTGGATGTTTCCGTCGGTGATGATTTCACGATCGGGCTGGGATATGAAGACGATGAATCCGCCACTGTTCTCAGCGGCAAGGTGAGCGCGATTGACTACAATCCAAGGATGGTTGCCATAGAGGTAGAGGCGGCAACATCCGCTCTGGCGCGCTTTTACCATGCGGGATCATATGTCCAGCAGACGATCGGCGACATTGTGTCTGATCTTGCCGGCCAGGCGGGGGTATCTACGGGAACTATTGAAGCAGCACAGTCACTGGCCGCCTACCATGTGGATGAGCGACGAGCGGTATGGTCGCATATTGTCGAGCTGTCGAGTATTGGGGATTTGAGTCTGACGACCAGCGCCGAGGGTGCCCTTGAAATGCGTGAACCAAAAACGAGTCCGGTGACAAGCACCTTACGCTACGGCGCGGAACTCCTCTTATGGCAGGCCGGACCGCGGCTGGCCGAAGAAACTGCATTCAAGGCGGTACCGCATGGTGCCGGAAGCGAAGAAGGAAGCGAAAAATGGCATATCCTTCTTAAAGATCCGACCGGCGGGAGCCCCGACGCGCCGACGATCGTATTGCCGGCCGCGCGGGATCGTGAATCCGCGGATGCGTATTCGCAGGCCGGGGAATCGCGCAAAACCCGCCGTGGACTTTACGGACGGGCAATCGTGACGGGAGCCCCGACGCTGCGCGCCGGTGATGTTGTCGAAATGGTCGATCTTCCCACGGGTGGTGATTTGACATTTCGCTGTCGGTCGGTGTGCCATGCTGTTTCCCCGGATGTGGGATTTGCAACCCACCTGCTTTTGGAGGCCACGCTATGAGCGCGGTGGTTCCGGTAATTCAGGCAATCGTGCGCCAGGAGATGCTGCGCCAGCGAGGTCTCGCGTTGGCACAAGTGACCGAGGTGTTTACCAATGAAGGTGGCGGCGGCGACCACCATCTGGTCGTAAATGCGCGCATTCGCGGCAGCGCGCTTGAACTGCAAAAAGTGCCGGTGTCGGTGGGCAGGCACGGCCTGTCCATGGTGCCCCGGGTGGACGATCTGATTATCGTGGGATTCATCGATGGAAATCTCAATGCCCCGATCGCCATGGGGATTCTCTATGATGAAAGTGCTCCGCCGCCGGACGCCGCACCGGATGAAATCGTATATGTCGTGCCGGATGAAGAGAAAGAGAGTGCCCGGCGCCTGTACATGGAAATGCCGAACGGCAACTCCCTTTCCGTGACGGATGCCAATATCGAAATCATTATGGGCGGCACAACCATTACCGTTGAGGCCGATGGTGCGATCGCCCTGACCACCGCCGGGAATATGGAGCTGAACTCGGATGGGGATATCACCCTTGCCGCAAAGGGCAACGTGTCGATCGAAGCGACCGGGGACGCAACCATCAAGGGGATGAATACGACCATCGAGGGACAATCATCAGCCAAGCTCAAAGGTGCGACAACCACCATTGCGGGGACGACGGACTTTTCTCCCGCTTGACGGACGATGCAAGGCTGATACGGGAGGTGTAAGATGCCGGGCAACCCGGTAACCATAGGATGCAACGTGATGCTGAGCCCCGGTGCGGCGGGTCCGCCCGACACGGGAATCATCACGACCGTCCTGCAGACCACGGCCACCGCCGGGGGCATGCCGCTGGCGACCGCCGGGTCCATCTGCCAGATGATCAATTCCGTCAGCGGTGCACCGTATCCGCTGCCCATCGGTTCGGCCGGCATGTCGACGTCGGTAACGATCATGGGTCAAGGACTGGTGCGCGTGGGAGACAAAATACCATCCGGTCCGGGAGTGATGACCATTCTTGGCCCTCCGGCGGCGCCGTTTATAACGGATAAGGGAGCGCCCTGAGAAGGGAAATTGAAAATTGAAGATTGAAAATTGAATATTTGTTGATATCGCTGCGCTCCGTCCTTTTTAAAATCGAAAGAATACCTCAAATATTCAATATTCAATCGAAAATATTCAATCGTTTCAGGATAGGGAAAAAATCTCAATACTGGTTTTTAATGCCAAAAATATTACTAAAAGCCCAAGGGAGAAATTAATTTGGCTGCGACACCAAGCGAAATCCGTGATGTCAGAATGAAGCGATTGGGCCGGGATCTGGCGCTGTTTTATCCCGGGCCTTCCGGTTGGTGGGAGGACGGCGATCTGGCAGTCAACAGACGTCGTCAGGGCCGAGATCGAGATCTGGCGATTGTCGAGAAACTCGATGCGGCCGATCAAATGTTGATCAGTCGGTTGAAAACCCACCAGGGCGAGTTGACATCCCTGGGGCATCCTGAATACGGTTCACGACATCACACGCTGATCGGAGAACCGAATGTGGAACGCACGCGCCGCTTGGTAAAGCTGTATGTTCTTGAAGCCTTATCCCACGAGCCGCGGATTGAAAAAGTTCTGGCGTGCACGGTGGCAGCGGCGCACGATCCGCCGCGCGACCTTGTTCGCATCGAAATCACAGTCAAGCTGATCGAAGAAAACGCGCCGCGCAACCTGGTGGTGCCGTTTATGCTGGAGTCAACCCAATGAGTTTTGCAGCTGAACCATATGGAGTATTTGTCGACGATCTGGTGTCGAGCCTCACCGGAGGCGTGACACGGGAGGAATTTCGCTACCCGAATCCTGGAAGTGAATGGCAATTGGCATTCCGGGAAGATCACCTTCCCAAGACGGTTCGCATTCAGGGGATTGTCGATGGGGCCTATACGCGATTCGAGCGCGATCGGGATTTTAAGGTCGATACGCAGGGATTCATCAGCTGGATCGCCGATGACAATGCGGCCGACGAGGTCGACGCCCGCCGGCCCGACCGGGGAAGCCGATTTTATGTCTCCTACGAGCGCAAACCCGAAACCCGTCACGCACCCCTCTTGACGGATCGCAATCCGGGTAGTGTTCTGCGGACACTGGCCGAAAGTTTTGCACGTGAATTCGCGGTCATATCGAAACAAATGGAAACGGTATACCGGGGCGGATTTCTTGCGACGGCCGTCGATCGCGATTTGGACCAGGTCGTCGCCCTGGTGGGAGTCAACCGTCGAACGCAGCAGTACGCCAGCGGAGAGGTCGTCTTCAGCCGAGATACGCCGGCACCGGCCGATATCAATATTCCGGCCGGAACACTGATATCGACCAGCGACGTTCCTCCGGTGACCGTCGAGACGAGTGAAGCACGCACCCTGCGGGCGGGATCTCTTTCCGAAGCCGTCCCGGTGCGTGCGACCATTGAGGGAACCGCAGGCAAAGCGCTGGCGGATTCTCTGACGGTCATCCATCGACCGATTCTCGGAATACAACGTGTTACCAATCCACTTGATCTGGGATTTGTGGGCCAGAATGAAACCGATGAGGGACTTAGAAAACGCGCTGCCCGCGCGCTTGAGGGCAGCGGCGCAAGCACCATCAACGCGATCGTTGCCGCTCTGACGACCATCGAGGGGCTGCGTGAGCAGGACGTCAAGGTTACCGAGGATCATGTCAATCATCCGGGGCTGATAAAAATCACCATCGCATCAGAACTGACAACGGCCCAGGCGGTTCGCGCCGAGGAACTGATCAACGAATCCAGGCCGGCCGGAATCAAGGTGCTGCACAATCTCAAGACGACGCCTGCCGTCAGCGTTCCCGCTCTCCTCGACGAGGATTCCGGTCCGGCCGAGGAGGCGCCCGCCGCCGGCACCAGTGAAGATGTCTGGTTCCCCCTGGCAATGAGAATCAAGGTGATTCCAACCGTTGCGGCCTTGACGACGGAAGAAAAGAAAACCTTGAGCGACAAGGTGGCGGCTGCCGTCGCCGGGGCCGTCGGCGAGCTCGGCATCGGCGATCCGGTTATTTACAACGCGCTGGTGGCCGTGGCCATGTCGCAGGACGGTGTAAAAGACGTATTTCTTGAAGTCTTTCCACAAGGTGCCGGAAGCGGTCGCAGCAACATCATCATTCCCCAGACCAGCAGAGCACGGCTCGATTCTGCGGACTTGAGCGCCGCAACCATCGGTGCGCT
The DNA here is from genome assembly GCA_020345785.1 of Desulfobacterales bacterium. The sequence continues at coordinate 21,103 of CP070771.1, read as the reverse complement.
GGTCGCCCTGGATCTTTCGGCCGATATTCAACTGAAGGGCAGGCTTCTGCTGCAGGATGAGGATCAAGCCGTGGCCTTTGCGCGGGATGATATTTCGACCAAACTGGGCGCGTGGTTGGGCCTGGGCCAAGCCACCATCGAGCAGTCCCTCCTATTGGGGCAATTGCCGCCCAATGATGATTATGAGGTCACCGATCTAACCTACAATGCCGAATTTGTCGAGCAGGGCTTGGTGTTGCTGGTGGACAACCCGACCCTGGCATTGGATGCCGATCAGCAGCCGTGGCTTCGAACGCTTAAAATCGCAGAGGTGCAAGGGGCAGACTGATGGCGCTGGCAGCACGAGTTTCTCGGATCATCAATAGATTTCCACGGCACTGGGAAGCCGACGGGGCCGGCAAGGTATTTAACACGGTTGTCGAATCGCTGGCTCTGGAGCTTGAAGTCAAGTCGACCCATTCCGGACGCGTGCGTCACGCCCACCGGCTTCGATTTGCGGAGGAGCGCCGCGACATTCTGCTCCTTGCCGGATTGCATGCAATCACCGCCAAGCACCTTGCAATCAATGATCGCCGTCGCCGGGCATTGCAGGAGAACGCTGCAACACTTGCCGACGATACGCTGGATGCCGCAGGATATGAGGAAGCCCGTCAACTGCTGTCTCTGCTTATTGCAGTCTCGCAGCAGGACCTTGCGCCGCGGGAAGACGATCCTGATCCTGCAGCGGGCTACCACAGCCGTTTGGCCGAGGCAATCAAGAAGACAACCGGCTTCAGGGAAGAACTTGACGCCATACGGCGGCAGGTGCGCAGCCTCATCGATGTCCACCGTCACGGCAATGGAACCATTGCGGCCCTGCTGGGCGCAACCGCCGCCTATCTCTATCTGGAACCGGGTCCGGTTACCCACAGCAGCGATGGATATTGGCACCTGTGCACGTGTTTCGACCCCTATGCCATCTCCTTGCCGGAGGTTTCCGGTGATGCACCGTTGCCGGCCTATGCCTTCCCGACGAAGGCCGACTTTGTAGCGATTGAGGAGAATCCGCTCGTCGACTCCGAGCGTGAAGCGGTTGAACGCAGCCACGGTCAACTCTTTACCATTGACCGCAACGGCTTCGACGAAGTGACGGTTGCGGTGCATGTCGTCGGCTGCGGTGAAACAACCGTGAACCCGATGGTCGTCAATCAGTGGACCGGGGAAGGCGTTTGGTTCGCCGGGGTGGTTCCCGACGGTCAGGAGTTGGTATTTTCCGCCGACGGCGTGGTAACGCTTGAGGGCGTGGATGTTTCGGACTCGGCCTACTCCTTTAAGGGGGCGGTTTTTGCAGACGCGGATGCACTCGACGAATCGCATGATTTTGTGTTTGGAGACGAGGCCGTCGGCGAGGCCGAGCAGGAAGAACGTTCAGCGGCCTTTGCGGAGACGCATCCGGAACCGGGTGGATTTTCAATCGATCGCACAGTGCCCCACGGACCGGGACTTCTGAAAAATCCGACCGCTGCCGTGGGCACCAGTCGCTGGCGGATATTTGTCCAGGAGGCGCATTACGGATCGGCCGGCTCGTCTGCTGAGGACCCGCGTATCGCCGTGCCCATCTTTAGCGCCGGAATTTTCGGCGCATCTGTTTTTGCGGAACTGGGTAAAACACCTATTGTCGCAAAGGTTGGTTTTTCTTGGAAGGAGCGCGAAGCGTTTTCGCTGATTGTATGGATACCGGACCGCTTTGCCGTGCTTGACATCGAGGATCAGCCCACCGTCGCCGAGCGACTCGAAGATTTGCTCGATCGCCATCGTGCGGCCGGTATTAAACTGGTTGTCCGCTATACCTCCGATAAATGGACCTTGTCAGAGGGTGTGATTCGTGCTGCCGATTCGACCGAAGCCATTGGAACGGCGCTTCTGGGAACGACGTTGTGGCCCGACGGCACGCCGCAGATAATAACCGACGAACCAACATAGTAAAGGATTGCCTTATGGACCTCGTGAAACCACCTCTTGCCGATGTCAGTCCCGGGCAGCCGGTGACGGCACAGGCATGGAATGATCAGTTGGCCGCAATTGAGGGCCTCTACGATTTTCTGTTATCGATTGACCGTGGAACCGTTCTGCGCGTTTCCCTCACCCATGACGGACAGGCGCTCACCCATGCCGTCGTGGTGGCGTCCAACGGCACATTTGCGGTGCAGGGAGTAGCGCCGTTGGGAGGGACCGACCATTATATCCTGAACGGATTGACCGCAGGGGAATGGACGGTGCGCGCCAGTGCACCCGGTTTGGCGACAAAAGAACAGACGCTGACCATGCCGACGGATGATATTCTGGCGATGGCCCTGGAGAGTGACGGCTCGGTGGAAATGCCGAGCCTGTTCGGCCTGACGGCTAAAGAAGCCGTGAATGAACTGGACGCCGCGGGCATCGAACTGAATCTTGTATTCGACATTGCCGGCAACGAAATCGCCCGCAGCTCTCTGCGGGATAAAAACAGCGCCGCGCGCATTTTATATCAGCTGCCCGCCGCGAAAACCCTGCTGAATCCAAAGCAGGAGCGCGCCAACCTGGTAATCAGTGCGCAGATCGCCCAGACCGAACTGGTGGCAGTACCGGATGTGAAGGGGCGGACCCTCGACGAAGCAACCGAGCTGCTGAAATTGGCCGGGCTTGAGATCGGAACGGTGGGATACTTTTCGGAACAGAAGAACCCGGACGCCTAGCAAAGTGCTTCCAAAGCAATATTTCAATTCTGCCTAATAGTAAATTTGTTGCCGGTCCAAATGGTTTCAGGTGTCGGCTGTCAGGTGTCAGCCCCGTCCTTGGCGGCCAGTTTCATCGAAAAATAAACTGAAGTTTCATAAAAGGTGTCAAACACCAGAAATGCTGCCCCTGAAACCTGAACACTGAAACCTGAAACCGGCTTGGAAGGAGAGCAATCATGGCTATTTTATCGGATTCTGATTTGACGGGAGCCAAGGCGACTATCAGCGGTGGCCTGACGTTTAAATCCAGCACCGTCATTAATGACAACCTTTTCGAATATGCGGGCACTTCAAAAGGAACGAAGGTCGCCTATCTGCCGACCGAGGAGGCGCCCAAAATTGTGCAGCTGGGCACGTTGGACGCCATTAAAGCGGCGCCGATATTTCAGCCGCAGCAGGACAAGGTGTTTTCGCAAAATCCAAAAGCGGGCACCCTGGTCCAGCGGGGTACCGCCGTCGATATCATCCTGGTGCAGCAGGAATCGGCGACAGTGGGAATGGTCGACGCCACCCATGCGGATCTTGGATCCCAGAAGCTGGTTCAGGTGTATGCGGACGTCCTCGAAGGAAACGATACGGCTGTCGAAGTGGTGGACAAGTATTCGAAGGGGCTTACCCTGACGGTCGAAGACGAAACGTTGATGAACAACGTCTTTGCTGAGAAAGGTATCACTGTTGTGGCGGGCGATCGCACGAAAGATTTTAACGCGGCCATGAACACGGTGTCGGCCGCTCTCACCCTTGGGAAACCGGTGTTATAATGGCTGCTTTCTTAAATCTCGGTGGTTTTGAAATGGTCGATCTTGCTCTGCAAAAGGGGACTGAGATCATGGGAGATCTGACCACCGGGCCGGCCAAGCCTCCCGCGGCGGCCTCCGATCCCAGTACGCCGGCCGAGGGTGCGACGTCCAGCGTCAGTCAATCGCTCAATGAAGCCCTGAAAGGCGCCTACATCGAGGATGCCCAGTCGACGATCACCGTGAGCCCGGCCGGCTGGATCAAGCTCAGCGATGCCGCCGAAGTGCGTGAAGGAAATGACCCGGCAGAATTCATCGTTGACTTCCAGGCCATGCGCACGGTGACGGGCATCGCCTACAACAAGCCGCCCGGCGACACGATTGCTCCCACAATAGAATCCATCAAGGTTTGGACCGGCACCGAATTCGGCGATAAGGAGAACAATCCGGCGACCACGAACAAACATCAAATGCGATTTTCCGAAAGGCTGACGGAACGGGTGAGTATTACCTTCGCTGCGGCAGGCGGATTGACTGCCGACATGGTTCGCCTGAACGGCACGGCAAATCTTCCCAGCCCGCCGGCAGATCTGGAACTGAAGATCGACGACCTGACCGTATGGGCGCATCCCCGTGCCGTGAAGCTCGATGCAACCGGTGTATTTACCGAGAACGTGGATATTACGGCGGACCTGACAAAGGCCCTCGCCAGCGGTGCGTGGCCGATCACGATCAGTCTCAACGCCTCGGTTCCCGGAATCCTGCAGCTCGCCAACCAAATTACTTTCCAGCGCAAACACATTGCCGAGCTTTCCGGCGGGAGCATTCTGGTCGGGGCCGACCAAGTGGGCACCCAAATTGTCGAAATTCCGCTGCCGGCGGGTAACACGGATTGGCAGGTACATGCAGTTGAGATGACGGTCGGGGCAGACATCCCTGCCAGCCGGGTGTTGCCGGCCGCCGGCCTCGAAGCATCCGCCGACGCGCAGCTATTGCTCGATAAAGACCATGTTGTGATTCTAAGAATTCCCCCAGCGCTCAGAAAACAATTTCGCACGCTCGAAGCAGTCCAGCTTTCGCTCGATGCCTGGGAAGGGAATGTGGAGATCGCCGGCGTTCTCTACCTGGGAGATGAGACGGGACCCTCCGGCGAAACGGCGCCCGTTGCCGTTGAGCCTCAAACCCTCGCGGTTTCAACCGGCTATCAATGGACCGAGCTTTCCCTGAGCGATGCCCTCACGGTGGACGGTGAGCAGGAGTTGTGGCTCGAGGTCAATGTGTCGCGGGGACGCGTCCGCCTGCCCTTGGCTGCCGCGTCCGTGGCGGTGGATGAATCCGTGATTGTGCGACGCGGCGTAGCGGGCGGCCCGTATGAAGATTTCCGGGCTGATGTCAACGGTTCGGCATTCACGGTCGCAAGTTTCGTGCGTATCAAAGGCACACCGTTTAAGGCCGCCGGCATACCCGCCGTGGCTCCCGGCATAGAAGGTATTGCCCAGGAATTTGCCGCCTTCACACCCGACAGCAAAGGGACGCCTGTACGGCTGGCACCGGACGTGCCGGCCACCGCGGCTACCGGCAGCATATCCGATGATTCACTTTTAATCGCACTCCAGGTGCGAACCCCGGGTTCGTACCGGATCAGCGACGTTACCGTATTCTATACAATCGGTTCCATCTAAACCGAGCGTTTTAAATTTCAAACAAATCAGGTTTCAGTATTTCCGGGGAGGCATCATGACGACAGATTCCCAAACGGTATTTATGGAGGGGCTGCGGGTGACACCGCAGCATCTCATGCATTTACAATCGGCCCTTCAGCAGGCGGTTTTGGATTTGCGGCATACCATCGGCGCCGGCGCGGTAGCTTTCGGACTGCGCCTGACAAATGAAGGCGGTACTGCTTCGCTGCATCCCGGAGTGGCATTCAGTGAAGCGGGACTCCGGCTGTTTGTTGATGAGGTCACCGAGTTGGAGCTTCCGCCTGATGTAGATCTCGTCAAGGTTGTTCTCGTAGCGGAAAATTCTGATGATCCGCTCTCTCGGCTGGATGATTTGTCAACGATTATCTACAGTGAAACAAATATCCTGCTCCTTGACAACGAAGCAGAAACACCAGAGGGCGGCCTGGTAGTCGGCACCATTGACACGACGGTAGAGGGTCTGGCGGTCGAACAACCGCCGGAGCTGTTTGTGAGTTCGTCCAGCCACACGCACAGTGGGGATCACTACGTGGACGATGACGGTGTCTGGCGTTACGACGGTCCGGAAGTCGAACTGGTGACCGGTCCGCCGGGGCCGCAAGGCGACCCGGGTCCGCAAGGAGATCCCGGGCCCGTCGGTCCGGAGGGACCGGTCGGCCCGCCAGGTCCGCAAGGCGAAAAGGGAGATTCCGGCGATCAGGGCCCCCAAGGCGATCAGGGTCCACCGGGCCCCGCCGGCCCTCAAGGCCCTCCGGGTCCCGAAGGCCCCGCGGGGCCGATCGGTCTGCAGGGACCGCCGGGTGAAACCGGACCTCAAGGACCCCCAGGTCCCCAGGGTGAACCGGGCCCCCAAGGTGATGTCGGAGTGGCGGGGGAGCAAGGTCCGGTCGGACCGCCGGGTCCCCAAGGTGAACCCGGACCCCAGGGTGAGCCGGGACCGGCTGGCCTTACTGGGGCCAAGGGTGACAAAGGTGACCAGGGTGATGCCGGCCCTGCCGGCCCAGAAGGGCCCATCGGTCCGGCCGGACCCCAGGGTGAACCGGGCCCGGCTGGCCCCCGAGGCCCTGCCGGAGCCAAGGGCGATAAAGGTGACCAGGGTGATGCCGGCCCGGAAGGGCCCGTCGGCCTGGTGGGACCCCAGGGTGAGCCGGGCCCGGCTGGCCCCCGAGGCCCTGCCGGAGCCAAGGGTGACAAAGGCGACCAGGGTGATGCCGGCCCTGCCGGCCCGGAAGGGCCCATCGGCCCGGTGGGACCGGAAGGGCCGGTCGGACCAGAGGGGCCGCGCGGCCCACGGGGTGCTACCGGACCGGCAGGTCCTCCGGGAATAGGTCTTGATCCGGACGCTACCATCATCCAGGAAATCAACTGGGACCCATTCGGTCGGGTCGGACTGGGCCAGTTTATTGAAATCCTGCGGCAAATGATATTCAGATTTTCCAGACCCTTGGATCCAGCGACGGTAAAGCGGGCAGCGCCCGGAATCGTCAGAGTGGCGATACAGGGGGATGGTACGAAGAATTTGCAGTTATTTGGGATTCCCGGGCAGGCTCGGCTGGCGCAGCCGGACACGATTGTATGGCAGGGGGCATTCGATGATCAGATGTTACTCGAACAAATCGGCGAGCAGGGAACCGCCTTGATTGATTTGCTGTGCGATTACATCATGGATGAAAACGGCAGGCTGGTGAGTGGATCGGCGGCTTTTCTGTTAGGACAAAAGCTTGACGGCTATCCTCCCGGAGGGATTTTTGCGACCTGGTTGATGGTGGGGTGATCGGAAATAGTGACGAGTGCTGAGGACTGAGCATGTCGCACTACTCAGCCCGGACGCTGCAGCGAATGGGTATAAATTCCAAATTCCAAGCACCAAATAACAAATAAATCTCAAATCACAATATTCAATGACCAAAACGGGCCAAACCAAGAAAGTCCAGCTGTTTTTTAAAGCTTGCAAGCTTTCGTGATATAGGATCGTTTATTAATCTGAGGTGAGGATCAGTACAAATGAAGTCGCGTTTGGGTATTTGAATTTTGATCATTGTAATTTGTTTGAGATTTGAAATTTGGAATTTGTGATTTTGATATGCGCCGGCCTTGAGAACTGATCCATGTATTTTAAACCTTGAACCTTAAACTTATCGGAGACCCAACATGAGCGATTCACAACCGGAAACCTTTGAGGCCGAAAGCCGGCATCGCAAACCCGGTCCGCAGCGCCGTTTGGAATATTTTCTGGGTGACCGATTTCCTCAGATCGATGACGAGGACTATGTCCATCTGCGCGCTACCGCCGCCGATCCCGAACCTGATGCGCTTGCCGCCGAGGCCCGGGAGGTCATCGACGGCTCCCGGCAGCCTGAAAATGCAACAGTTGCCGGCGCCGCCCGACAATTACTCATGGCCGATTTGCACTGGCGTATGAAGCGCCAGCAAGCCGAAGAATTCAGTCAGGTGCAGGAAAAGGAAGAATAGCATGCCTACCAGGTGGATCAACATCGGACCGGGCGCCGGGGTCAACGGGCACGGCGCGGTCAATCCCATTGTGGCCGGACGCGTGACGGATATCGCCGTTGCGTCGCAAAGCCGCAGGATCTATCTTGCTACTGAAGGCGGCATTTGGCGCAGTGACAACAAGGGGAAATCCTGGCGGCCGTTGCTCGATGGATTCCGTCTTGGGCCGACATACCCCGCCTTCCAGACCGTCGACAACGGCGCACCCGACACCGGGGTAAGTCCCATCGCTTGCGGTGCAGTTGTGTGCGACGTTGAGAACCCTGACCGGGTGTATGCGGGAACCGGCGATTTTGCGGCGGTTAATCGCGGCTATCGCGGCGTCGGCATACTCATGTCCGACGACGGCGGCGAAAATTGGCAGCGCGAGGCCATTGCCGGAGGAAGTGATAACCTGGACGGTGCGATGGTGTATGCAATGGCAATTGATCCCGGCAACCGGGAACAGGCCATGGCGGCGACGTCGCGGGGATTGTACCGCCGCCAGCCGGACGGTGCCGGTGGCTTTCACTGGGAACAGCGGCGGATTCACCCGGTTGCCGGTGCCGATAACGGCCTCCGCGAGCACACCACATCCGTAGTGGTATCGCGCAGCGGTGCAACGACTTCCTGGTTTATTGCCCAGCAGGGCGGAGAGGTTTATCGATCGCAAAACTACGGGGTGGCCTGGGGGGTGGTGGTGGGCGGCCTCGGCGGGTTTGTCAATCCCGGCGACCGGCTGACATTGGCCGTTGATATCAATAACCCAACGATTTTTTATGCCCTGGTGAGCACTGGTCGGCTGTTGCGGTCGGACCTGACAGCCGGTGCGCCGGCCTGGGCCGACGTGGGCAACTTCCCCTCCACGGCCAATGGGAGCTTTGGCGGCGGTGAAGGCGAATTTCATCAAACCCTGGTGATCCATCCGCATGACCAAAACCAGGTGTTCTTCGGCGGCGCCCGATCACGCACAACCGTCGGCGGCGTCACCGCCTGGCAGGCAGCCCTCTATCGGGCGGATATTGCCGTTGTCGGCGGCGTCCCTACCATGACGCAGGTGAACATCGGGCGTGCGGTTCCGGCCTACGTCAATGCCATATGCTTTTCGCCCCATCGTGAAGCCGAACTCTGGGTCGGAACCGATTCCGGTGTGTTCTACTCCGACAAACCGGGCTCGATCGACCCCCTGATATTCGAGCAAAGAAACGGTTCTTTGGGGAACCATACCATCCGTTCGCTGGCGCAGCACCCGCGCGAGGAAACGGTTCTGCTAGGCGGCACCGACGGCAACGGCAGCCTGCGCTACACAGGTTCCGAGGCTTGGTCGGCCGCCTACAATGCCGACGATCAATACAGCCATGTGAGCAATGTCCATCTGGGCGACGCGGGGTATGCGGCCGTTAACTGGCACAACCCTTACCGCATCCTGGTCATGGCGGCGCCCTCCTCGACGACGCTCACTGGAGCCGCGCCACCGGGCAGGCCCAAAGCCCTGATCATCCAGACCTCAAACGGCGGCGCCAACCCCGATCCACCGGCGCACCGGGAAGAAATCGTGACCTTGGATGCCGGGGACAGCGTGCAGCGGTATTCACCCTTGGCAGCCAACCCGCACGTGACCGGCAACGCCGCCGAAGCAGACCGTGCGGCTTTCGGCACCCGCCAGCTATGGGTCAGCGACAGCTTCGGCGATGCGGGTTCCTGGAACAAAGCCGGCGGGATCCTGTCAAGCCATATTCGCAGCATTACGTTCGCCTCCTTTACGCGGATCTATGTCGGCACCATGCAGGGCGAAGTCTACCGTTTTGACCACGGCGGCGCCGCCTGGGCGGCAACCCGCCTCGACACCCAGCCCGGGCTTCCGAGCGGTGCCGCCAAGATTCAGCACCCGGTGACCGCCATTGCGGTCGACCCGGGCAATGCCGATCGAATTTATATTGCCTTCGGCGGCGCCGGCGTCCACGACCGCCTGTGGTTCTATGACGGCGCCAACTGGGCCTCGCGCCAGAATCCGGCGGCCCCGGCCGCCAATCAGCTGCCGCAGACCCAGGCCAATGCGGTCGTTGTCGATCCCGACAACCCGACGAATGTGTACGTCGGCACCGATCTGGGCATCTGGCAGTCCACCGACTCGGGAGGAAACTGGGCGGCCTTCAACGAAGGCCTGCCGGAAGTTCCCGTGCTGCATTTGCTGTTTCATAGCGGCAGCAGGCTTCTGCGGGCCGCGACGCTGGGACGCGGGGTCTACGAGCGCCGGTTGGCTGTGGAGGACACTGCGGAGGTCAAACTTCTGGTGCGTGACCACCAGGTCGATTCCGGCTACCGCACCGACTTTGTGCTGCCCCAGGACGATCCCACCGATGACAACGCCAATCCCGGCGCACGCCGTCAGGTGACGGCCAACACCAGCCCGGATATCAAAGTCGACACCCCCGATGCCAACCTGGCGTATGTCATTGAGGAGGACGACGGCATCGATTTCGCCGGCTTTAGCGGGGTGATTCCCGATGATGCCGCCAGTGTCGGGGTGCCGGGCGATCCGGCCATCATGAATATCGTGTCGCGGGTGTACCTGCAGGTGCACAACAAGGGAACGGCCTGGGCGCACCGCGTGCGTGCCGCACTCCTCATTGCGCGCATGGACGGCGGAGTGCCGGATCTGCCGAACGACTATCAGCTTGAATTTCAGCGCGGTGAACTCGTCAGCGGCAACGGTTGGCACACGGTCGGACAGCATGTGCTGGACGACGTGCGGCCGGGTGCCCCGGCGGCGGTGCGCTTTGACCTTTCTTCGGATTTTCTGGTAAAGATAGGCACAGTCGCAGCGGGGACGCAGTACCGGTTGCTGGCCCTCCTCACCCATGAAGATGACGTTTTCAACGCCGAGGAGCGCAATCCGGAAACCCTGGCCGTCGCGGAAGCCAAGGCTGCGGGCAAGACCATTACGGCGGCCACCCTCGTTGCGGGGCCAGTGCCGACTGCGCCTGCGCGGGTCAACAGCTGGAAGCCCATCGGTCCTGCCACCGCCCGCCGGGGGCAGGGATTCACGAGTCCCGTGGTCAGCGGCCGGGTGCCCGATCTAGCGATTGCGCCCGACGGACGGCGTATTTACGCCGCGACATCGAACGCCGGCGTATGGCGATCCGATGACCGCGGCGAGCATTGGTATTCGACCATGAAGGGATTCGACCTCGATCCCGAGATGCCGGCTGGGAGAGGTGCGGTCGACACCATGGCCATTGGCGCCGTGGCCATTGATGAGAATAATCCGGACCGTGTGTATGTCGGCACCGGGGAGGCCTTCCACGGCTATCTGGGAACCGGTCCGCTAGTTTCCGATGACGGCGGCCTAACATGGCGGCGCGAACGATCGGATGCGCCGCTGATGGGATTCGGCTTTTATGCCATAGCGGTCGATCCGGCCGACCCGGAGCGCGCCGTGGCCGCCACCACCAACGGCATCTTTCGGCGCGAGCCGATCGATGCCGGTTCATCGGTATATCATTGGGTACGCAAAGCGGTTCCCGGCCCCCCCGCCGTGCCGGGGGCTGCCAATCTGTTCACCTCGATGGTGGTGGCCCGACAAGGCGGCCAAACCAGCTTTTTTGCGGCGCGGCACGGCGGCGACATCTATGAATCGATCAACGGCCACGCCTGGTTGCGTGTTCCCGCTTACCCCACGCCGGCCAACACCAATCGAGTGATGCTGGCGGTTCAGCGAGGGAATATCAACACGCTCTTCGCGTTCAATGAGCTGGGCAATGTCCATGTCAACACCCGTCCCAATGCGGCTGCGGCCTGGACCGGATGGAATGCCGTCACGAATGTGCCCACGGCGGCCGGCCCGCCTCCCAACCTGCCGCAAGATCAACTGTGGTACGATATGGCCTTGGAGGTTTCCCCGGCCAATGTCAATACGCTGTTCATCGCAAGCTCCACAACACAGGCTGCGGCCGGCGATCCCTGGTCGGCGGCCACGTTTCGTCTGCAGCTTACCGGGACAAACGTAACCAATACCAACTGGCTGGGAGCTTCGACCCATGCCGACGTCCACCGCCTGCGGTTCCGTCCGGGCTCGTCGCGGGAATTATGGCTGGGCTGTGACGGCGGTGTATACTACGCGGCCGATGCCAACGCCTCCGGCAACAATGTGTTCGTGCACAAAAACACGGGCATCCAATCCCTGGAAACCCAGCATCTCGGCGTCCATCCACGCAGCGAGGCGGTTTTATTTGTGGGCACCCAGGACAACGGCGGCTTGCGGTATACCGGCGAGGAAACCTGGCTGCACGTCACGCCGGGCGACGGCGGACATGCAGTTGTCGACCGCAACAATCCGCACAACTATTTGATCACCTATAACAATCGAGTCATGCGTGGTTCCAGTGTGGGACGGGTCTGGGATTCAGCGCTCGATCCAACCGTCGTCGTTCCAGCACACCCGGCCGGCGGTGATCAACAGCTCTTCTACGCGCCACTCGAAGTGGCATCATCCGGTAACTCGCAGTTCCTGGCCTACGGCTCGCGGGCCCTATGGGTCAGCGCCAACTTCGGCGGCGCTTGGAATTCGAACCCTCTGCTCGCACCGCTTATTCCTGCCAATTTGGCTGGATCGCGGATCCGAAGCCTGCGGGTCGTATCGCCTACGATGGTATATGCCGGCACACTGGATGGCCAAGTGCTACGTTACACACGCCCGGGTCCTGCGGCCCCATGGGCCGCGCCGACGCAATTGCACACCAGCAACGATGCGGCGTCGGGAAATCCCTTCACGACGATTTCGCGAGGAAATCCGATCACTTCCATTTTCGTGGACCCGGCCGACGCCAGCAACAACTCGATCTACGTCACCTTAGGTGGAAATGTACCTGCAGCTCAAAGGCTTTGGCATTTCAACGCCGCCACCGGTACCTGGGGCGCGCGAACCGGTGCCGCACCGAATGCGCTGCCCAACAGCACGGCCACCGTTGTTACGGTCGATCCATCCAATAACAACCACATCTATGTCGGGACCGATATCGGGGTCTGGCGGTCCACCGATGGGGGCGCGACATGGCGACCCTTTTCCAACCGCCTGCCGGATACCACAGTCAGGGATTTGGAGTGGCATCAGGGCGGCGGCATCCAGTTGCTGCGGGCCAGCACTTACGGCTCGGGGGTCTGGGAATACCTGATCTCATCCGGCGGAGCGGCGGTCAATAACGTCAACGCCGTTGAACTTTACCTGCGGCACAGCCAGCTTGGCGGCGGTCGTGAAGGCGTGGCCACCCAGTATGGCGCCGGCTGGGCCGATCCGCTCGATACCGGCACGCCGCCGGCCAATACGACCTTCGGATCGAGCCCCGACATAAAAATAAATATTCCCGACAATAACGGCGCTTACATCTTCGACGACCTCCACACACCCACCTTTGTTCAGTTTGTGGACCAATTACCCATTCCCACCGCCGCGGCCAAAGCCGTGGTGCACCGTCAGCCGATTGTCAACCGGGTGTACCTTCAGGTCCATAATCGGGGCATTGTGCCGGCCGACGATGTCCAGGTGGTCCTGTTGATCGGCACCCGCACGGCGGCCAATGTGCCGGCGAATTTACCGGCCGATTGGAAGGCTACGATTCTCAGCGGCGGGCAGATCAATACCGCGGATTGGAAAACCGTCGGGAGCCAATCGGTGAGCGGCGTGCGCGCCGGGCTGCCGCGGGTGGTGCGGTTCGATCTCACCTCGGCCCATCTGCCGACCTGGGATCAATTGCCTGCGCAGCAACAGCGGCGCGGACTTTTGGCCATCGTGTACCAGCGGCGGTGGGACCCGCTGCTCGGCACGGCGGTAAATGTCCAGACCCTGTGCAACAATCATCGTCAGTTTGCCTACAAGACCATCACGGTGGAGCGGTTCACCGGCACATTGCCGCGGCCGGCGGAAAGACTGCCGTCTTACACACCGAATTTGCTGTCGGTCATTGTCGCCATGCTCACCAACCAAAAGCTGCGCGACCTTGACGGCGACTTGCAGCTGAAGATGGGTACCGCCGGTGCTCCGTTCAAGGACACGGAACGGCGCATTCGGGAAATGGCGCACCGCGCGGCCGATATGTTCGCGGCCGGCGCACAGGTCAATGCGCCGGCGGGCATCGATTTTGCGCAGAATTTTTCCAAGTTTGCCTTCATGGGCACCCTGGCATGGGACCTGGTCGATTTCGGGGATATCCTCTCACCGAATGTGGGCTGGGCTGGGGATGTCATGCGGCGGGGGACGCCGGACGCTCACTTGAGCAAGGTCCTGGTCGCTTCGAGCCAATTTGCCATTCGCGCCGGCGAAATTGCCGTCAGCAAGGTCTCCAAAAGCCAAGACCGGCAAAAAATCCAGGCCTTCACCATGGGCATGCTGGCGACGCTGGCAGCCCAGGTGGTCTGCAACCCCATATTGCGGGGAATGGCCGCCGGTCGCAATACCATCGACTGGGATCACAATCGCATCGGGATTGATGACTATGCCGTCAGTCTGTGGATATCCAAAAACCTGCTGAACGATATCCCGGCGGGCGGTGACTGGCGCAATTGGTGGCCGGATCGCAGCGAAGTACCGGATCAGCTGTTTGAAGGCTTCGCCGAAGCGCTGCGCGAAGTGTATAATCCGGAGAGCCTGCTGGGACAGGTATTTGCCGACGCACTCAAGGGCGACACTGCAAATTCGCTGCCGTCGGCCGATGACATCGCCGACGGCTATCGATTGTATCTGAACGCCCAGACCGGCGGGATGGGCGCCGGCATCTGGTTTCTGATTTTGAGCCCGTTTTTGCTTATGCCCGGCATATCATTGCTGATCGCACTGGCGATGCCGAACGCGAAACATCTTCTGACTGTGAGCGATACTGAACCTGACGAGCGCGCCTGGTATGAGCTCTATTTGACCAGTATGGCGCTCGGCAGCCTGTTCCCTTTCATTTATGGCATGGTGTTGTGGGGGATTCTGCCGAAGAGCACGTCCTATGGTGTCCAGGCGCTCCTTTTCGGTCTGACCCGCTTTGCCTTCGGGATCGCGGCGTTTGCCACAACCGACGCGAAGCCCGCTGTTCGCTGGGGGGTTCAGTTTACATTTCCGACCTCCTTCGATGTGTACTATCTGGTCCGCACCATCGTGAGTGCGGCCAAGGGCAACCAGGGCGATGCACGCCTGTGGTGGCTCCAGGCTTTTTCGCTGATGACCGCTGCCTCCAACCTGCTCTTTGCCCTGACGACTTTCAAGATCAACCGTAAAGAGAATTGGGTATTCTGGGTTTTGTGGGTTATCTATACTCTCGGCGTGTGGCTGGGGGCAGGCATTCCCACGGCCATCGGCATCGAACGCGGGGGCGGCCTTCTCAGATTGTTCCGCAACCGTGTGGATCCCGATCGCCCGGACTTAGGGTCGATGGATCCCAGGGCTCTCTTCACCTTGGCGCGTTCGCGTGCCGCTGTCTTCGACGACAGTCTGTTGTGGGAGCAGGGCGGCAGTGCCCTCGCAAACAAGCGCTATCCTTCCGGCAAGCGCGCCATCATTAAACTCCGGGCCGAGCATGATGACATGCACATCAAGCATGACCGCGATCACGTCGTGATCAAGCGCGGTGCCGATGAAACCGATGTGCCGCTCAACGGCCCGCTGACCCCGCAGCAAATCGCCGATGCATTGGCGGCTGTTGACGGTGTACTTGCGGAAGTGTACGAGGCCGAAGATCCGTCATACCCGCTGCCGGCGCCGGACATGCTGGCGGATCCGGGAGATTCAGAGTCAACCATGGCGACCCACGATGCCAAAAGTGACGATTTCGTGGCCCTCAGCACCGATGAAGATCATCCCTATCTGCTGCGGCATGCGCCCCGCAGCGCCATGATCACCCGGCTGGGTAAAAGCGGCACCGCCAGCAGCCACGATGACTTCATCGATTTGCTGCCGCGCAGTGCCACGGGCAACTTTGACGGCACGGCGGTCGACATGGCGGCCGATTTGGCAAGCCTTTTGTGCATGGGCGCGGTGCCGAGCGTCAACGGGGCGGCCATCAACGTGGCCGGCGTCGCTGCCAATCCCCAACTGCCGAAAGTGTACGAAGTCTTTCGTCATTGGAACCTCGACGAGCGCCGCATCAACGAATGGAAAATGCTGGTGTCCGGTGGGGCCGACGCGGATGCCAACGCCACGCGTCCGCGGCCGAGCGGAAATGCCAACCCCGCGCCCGCCGGCGAAACGGTGGCCCATGGTCTGGGTTGGGTTCCGCTGGTCAAGGCTTGGAAGGCCATGGCAACCGATCGGCATGCCGACAGTTCGTCTCAATCGAGGCACGCGCGGGCGCCTTTCTATCGGGCGGACAACACCCCGGCCCGACAGCCGAAAAATGCCGAATTGACCGAAGCAATGCGCTTTTTGCTCGATCTTCCGGCTTAAGGATTAGACGATGTCCAATGATGAACAACCGTATTTAGAAACCTCAGAGGCCGAGGTCCGCGGTGAAGTATCCAACGCCCAAAAACGGATCAACCTGTTTCTGCTTCAACGCCATCCCGAATTGCCACCGCCGGATGTCAGGGGTGTCGAGCCCGCCCCCGAAGAGATGGACGAAACGGCCCTGGACGAGGCTGCCCGGCGGGTCGCCGACGGGGAAGAAGCGCCGGCGAATTTCCTGATCGCTGCAAGGGCATGTGAAAAGGTGGCCGCTGCCGCCAGGTGGAATACCATCGTGCAGGAGGCGGTGACGATCAGCGACGTGCGCGAGATCGATCCGGAAAGCGGAGATCATGTCACGTAAGTGGATCAACATCGGGCCCTCGGCCTCCCTCAACGGACAGGCAGCCAACAATCCGATTGTGGGCGGCCGCATAACCGCACTTGCCCTGTCCCGGGACGGTAACAAGGTCTACGCGGCGACAGCGGGCGGCGGCATATGGGGCTCGAACGATGCGGGCGTTTCGTGGCGGCCGCTGATGGACGATGTCCGGCTGTCTCCCCACTATCCGGAAATCGTGGATCTGGATCTTGCCGGAGACGAGCAGGGTGCCAATGCGTTGGCCTGTGGCGCCGTCGCCTGTGTGGCCAATGATTCCGACAGGGTGTTTGTCGGCACGGGCGAATTTACGGCTGTCAGTCGAGGATACCGCGGAGTGGGTATTCTTAGCTCCCGCAATGGCGGCCGAAGCTGGGAAACGGAGAATATCGCTGCCGGTCATGATTCCCTGGACGGCGCCATTGTTTACGCCATGACCATCGATCCGGGAGACGGCAACCGGGTTATGGCAGCCACCTCGCGCGGTTTGTACCGGCGAACCTCGGATGGGGCAGGCGGTTATCAATGGGAGCAACGCCGGATCCACAGTGCCGGCGACGCTGGAGATGGACTGCGTGAACACACGACCTCGGTTGTTGCCGCTCGAACCGGCGGCACGACCACCTGGTTCATCGCCCAGCGCGGCGATGAGGTCTACCGCTCCCAGGATCACGGTTCAACCTGGCAACCGGTGGCAACCGATCTGGCGGTCAACACCGACGACATCCTGTCACTGGCCGTTAAGCACGATGATGCCCGCATGTTATACGCCCTGGTGAGCTCAGGACATCTCCTGCGGGCTGATCTTACTGCCGCCGCCCCGGCCTGGCAGGTGGTCAGCGGTTTTCCGTCCACAGCCAACGGCAGTTTCGGCGGCGCCGAGGGGGAGATTCACCAGGCAATCGCCGTCGATCCCTCCAACCGCAATCGCGTTTTTTTCGGCGGCGGTCGGTCTCACAGCGCAAGTGCGGGTGTTGCCGCCTGGTCTGCGGCGCTTTACCGGGCCGACATCGGCATGGTCGGCGGATCACCTCAGATGGCGCCCGTGAACATCGGGAGATCGGTACCGCCTTATGTCAATGCAGTTGCATTTCCGATCGATGAACCGACCAAACTATGGGTTGCAGGCGACAGCGGCATATTCACTACAGACCAACCCGGCGGCGCCGGCGAGATCTTCACTTCAAAGAATTCCGGTCTGATCGCCCAGCGCATGCAGTCGATGGCCATGCATCCGACCCAGGAAAGCGTGCTGCTCTGCGGAACCGAGGGCAACGGTTGCATCCGTTATGTCGGTGATCAACTCTGGCGCGCGGCGTACAATGCCGATACACGCTATCATCGCGATTCGGCGGTTCACCTGGGGGACGTGCAGTCCACGGCGATCAATTGGCATGATCCTTACCAGGTTTTGATGGCGGTATCCCCATCGAGCAACAAAGTACACACGACCAGCGCGACGCCCAAAACCGTCGCGCTTTTCATCAAGCGGTCCGACGGCGGTGACAACCCCGATCCACCGGAGGCCGATGAGATTGTCGTGGCACTTGATGTGGGTGACACCGTCGAGTCCCACTCACCGCTGGTCGCCAATCCGCATGTAACCGGCAACGCCGTCGAGGCCGACCGTGTCGCTTTCGGCACGCGTCAATTGTGGATCAGCGATGATTTCGGCAGCAACTGGGGCAAAGCCGGTGCACTTCTGGAAAGCCATATCCGCAGCATCGCCTTCGCGTCCTTTACGCGAGTTTATGTCGGCTGCATGCAGGGGCAGGTGTATCGGTTCGATCATGCAGCCGGCTCATGGACGGCCACCCGGCTCGACACCCAACCGGGGCTGCCGGCCGGGGCAGGCAAAATAAGTCAACCCGTTACCAGCCTGGCGGTCGATCCGGGCAATCCGGATCGCATATACATGACATTCGGCGGACGCGGTGTCTATGATCGGTTGTGGTTTTACGACGGCGCTGCGTGGGCCTCACGGCACAACCCGGCGGCACCGGCCATCCGCCAGCTGCCGCAGACTCAGGCCCTATCCGTGACAATCGATCCGACAACGCCGGCCAATCTTTACGTCGGCACCGATATCGGTGTCTGGCATTCCACCGACAGCGGCGCCAATTGGGACCCCTTCAACGAAGGTTTGCCGGAAGTCCCGGTCCATCAACTCCTGGTCCATGGGCCGCGACGCCTTTTGCGGGCCGCCACCCGCGGTCGCGGCGTATACGAACTGCATCTGGACGACGATACGCCGGACGTCAAACTTTTTCTGCGAGACCACCGGCTCGATGTCGGGCTGCGGACAAACTACGGCCTGCCGCTGGATGATCCTACCGACGCTAACGCCGCGCCGGCTGCACGGCGCCAAATCACCGATACCGACGCCCAGAGCCCGGATATCAAAGCCGATGCGCCCGATGTGAACATTCACTACCAGATCTCCGATGACGCCTGCATCGACTATCTCACGTTCGAGTCCGAGCTGACGGATGAATCGGCCACAGTGGCGATCGATCCGACGCGCGTGGTTACGCGGATATATGTGCAGGTGCACAACCGGGGTGCAACATGGGCCCATGATGTGCGCGTGGCTCTGATGGTGGCGCGCATCGACGGGGGCAACCCACCGGACCTGCCTAACGATTACCAGCTCAATCTGCAGCGCGGATCCGAAACCGATGCCGGTGGCTGGAAAACGGTCGGCCTGGCTGCACTGAATGACGTGCGCGCCGGCGTGCCGGCTGTGGCCCGGTTCGAATTGTCGTCCGAATTGCTTGAAACCCTCGGCCCGCTGTCGGCCGGCGATCAATTCATGCTGCTTTGTCTCACCCATCATCCGGATGATCCCTTCGAAGCGACCGAGCGGGCCATCGCAACGCTTGTCCGGGATGAATCCAAAGCCACCGTCAGAAAAATAACGACGGCCGATTTGCACCCGGCACACGCGGTTCCAGCCCACATGATCCCCAACAGATGGAAGCCGATCGGTCCGACCGGCGCCCGAAGGGGGCAAGTGCCCACACGTTCTCCGGTTTCCGGCCGCGTTCCCGACATTGCCATCGCGCCCGGGGGGATGCGCATCTACATTGCCACGGGTAATGCCGGGATTTGGCGCAGCGATGACAAGGGACTCAACTGGCGGTCTCTGATGGCTCAGAGCTTTGACTACGATCCGGCAAACGTCGGTGGTCACTGGGTTACCAATGGCCTGCACAGCCTGGCCATCGGTGCCATCGCCCTTCACCCGACCAATCCGGACCGGCTTTATGTGGGCACCGGTGAAGGGCACCACGGTTATATGGGAGTGGGACCCACAGTGACCAACGATGGCGGTCGCACCTGGTCCGCACCCGAACCAACATCGCCTGGCCTCACCGGACAGGGCTTTTTTGGATTGGCAGTTGATCCTGGCAATCCGGACGTAGTTGTTGCGGCCACAACAATCGGCGTGTTCAGAAGACAACCGGCAGGACATGGGCATCCGGCGGGAACCTTTATCTGGGATCGCAAAACAAACTTCAACGGACCGGTCTTTGCTGGAGACCGGGCAACCCATGTGGTGGTCGCGCGGCAAGGCGGCGTAACACGGTTTTTTGCCGCCAGGAATCACTATCATACGGCAGCCCCTGGTCCTTCAGGCATGCGGGGGCACGTATATTTTTCTGCCGATGGCAACGCATGGACCGAGATACCGGGCTTTCCCCGGCATGACGAATACGAGCGCATTACACTTGCTGTCCAGCCGGATGATATCAGCAGGGTGTATGCCCTTGACAACAAGGGCAGGGTTCATCGTGCAGAACATAGCGGTGGTGCGTGGGGCGCCTGGCTGACCATTGACGGCATCCCATCGGATTTTCCCAACAACCAGGGCTGGTATAACCAGGCCATCGCCATATCCCCGGCGGATCCGAATATTGTTGTTATCGGGGGTAAGTCCAAACTGTCCCACGGTGTTTGGGGGGGCGGGCTGTATCGACTGCACATCAGCGGTGATCGTGTGAGCCGGGCGGATTTCATCGGAAATTCGGTCCACGCCGATATCCACAGCCTTGCCCATCCTCCCAACAACCCCAACGAATTGTGGTGTGGCTGTGATGGCGGCATTTTTTTCGCAGCAGATGCGGCTGCGACCGGTGATCATGTCTTTGTCGACCGTAACACGGGCATTCAGTCGCTTGAAATCAACGCCATCGATAAACATCCCACCTCTGAAAATGTTCTTTTTGCCGGCAGCCAGGACAATGGCGGCCTGCGTTACACGGGTGATGAGACATGGCTTCACGTGACACCCGGCGATGGGGGCCATCCGGTTGTCAACCAGTCCGATCCGCATTCATATATCATCACATACAACGAATACGTCATCCGGGGCGCGGACCACGGCGGTATCTGGGATGATGGCGATCTTGTAAGGTCCATCAATGGACTCGAAAACGATGATCCACTGTTCTACCCGCCGCTCATGCGCTGCCTTTCCGGCAATGACAACATGCTGGCCTTCGGCACGAAGGCCGTGTGGTTGAGCTCCAATTTCGGTCGTGATTGGCGTTCCCTGCCAAACGGCAACAGCTCCGATCTCCGGCCGGCCGCCATTCAAAGCATCTGCTTCGCCCGGC